>NZ_CP071717.1:0-5699248 GCF_021497025.1 Acaryochloris sp. 'Moss Beach' | reverse complement strand
CCTATAGTAAAGAGCACATTTCTCTGATAAATCTAACTTTAGGTGCATAAATAGGTGCAATAGCAGGTATGGTAATTAATAGTATTAAATACTATTAATTACCATACCTGCTTATTGCACCTATTTATTGCACCTAAAGTTAGATTTATCGCAGAGAATGTGCTCTTTACTATAGGAAATAGCATCTAAAAAACAATCTTCCTAAACTCTCTATGCATATTTGTATGTCAATAAAACCAAATAAATACTTATAGAGCATGCCACCTAAAACTCTTTCTATAAATAACTTACAAGCGTAGAACTCTATATATATATTCTCAATAAGATATACAAAATGGATCTTTACTGAGAAAATCTTATGTTTTAGAAGCAGTTTACCCCCCCTTTAAAAAATATAAACCAACACAGGATTGCCACAACTTAACACGCCTAAAAAATAAGTCGTGCTCATGAAAATTATTTTAGGTGTGAAAACGTGTATTAGGTGTACAAACAGCAATACTATTCCGGCAATATCGACATGGGAATATTGAGCAGAGCAAGATGTACCATTATTAGCTTCTGGGTTGGCCATTCAATACTCAGATAGATCAGGAAATGGTGTCTGAGCTGGCAAAAGTCTAAAAAGCTTATACTTCAGTGACTATGAGCGTAGCGAATTAGCCATGACTGAAAAACAAGCCCACCAAAATCGTACAGCAATTGTTCATTTTGGCGCAACCACACAAGACTATTTGGACCTGGTGCAAGCACCCCTCACAGCCCAACTTTCTTCAGAACGTCATAAGCCCGATTGCCGTGATACCAGTCGTTATACGCTCCATGCTCTACGAGAACGTCAAGTGGATGGTTGGGACCAGTCGAGACCCTCCCTATCTGCCGAACGCGCTGTCGAGCCGTCTTCACGGTCTTGCCCAGCTTCCCCAAGCAATCGGCATCTTGACGACGATTGCTTGGGGAAGCTCCAGGAGCTAAATCTAGGGATGGGACTGAGCCAGAGAGTTGAGTGACAATTACGTAGACAGAGGTTGTCGATTGCATAGTCTTCTCTAGGAATATCAGGATCTAGTTCAATCCAGAGATCACATCTGCAGAGAGAGGTAGTTAGGTGAGATTATCTCAGCCCCTCTAGCTAAGGGAGGCTCGAAAAAGGTATTGCTGAAGGGAGTTATTGAGCCAAGATACTCCCATGGAAGAGAAAAAAAGGCCATTACTTTCAGAGCTAGCTTGCGTGAACTCTAACTGTGAAAGCTATGGTCAAGCGGGCCTTGAGAATTTAACAGTACGTAAAGTCTACGGACAAGATCGAATACGGTATCTGCGCTGTCATAGCTGTGGAGCAGAGTTCAGTGAACGCAAGAACACTGCCTTTTGGAATACAAAAAGCCCTGAATCTCGAGCAATAGAAGTAGGTCGTCAAATTGCAGAAGGAACGTCTATCAAAGGAACATCACGTC
The DNA here is from genome assembly GCF_021497025.1 of Acaryochloris sp. 'Moss Beach'. Lineage (NCBI taxonomy): Bacteria > Bacillati > Cyanobacteriota > Cyanophyceae > Acaryochloridales > Acaryochloridaceae > Acaryochloris > Acaryochloris sp. 'Moss Beach'. The sequence continues at coordinate 5,697,791 of NZ_CP071717.1, read as the reverse complement.
TGATACCAATTTGCGTTTTAAATCGTAATTCTCATATGAGGAAAATTGGTCATAGAAGTCAGCCTATCGGGTAAATCCATGAGTTCTTTGAGTCCCTTGCACAAGGTATCGGATACCGCATCTAAAGAATCAAAAACCTGATTATAGAAGTGCTTTTCTTTCACCTCCTCCCAGATATGCTCTACAGCATTGAGTTGTGGACTGCGAGGAGGCTGAACAATCAAGCGTATATTGTCTGGAATGACGAGCTTCTTTCCGGTATGGTAAGACGCTCCATCGACCTGCATCACCACAAAATAGTCTGAAAAGTCATCCGCCACTTGTGCTAGGAATAAGTTCATCATCTGAGTATTGGAAAAGGGTAAGACTAAAGCACTCATCTTTCCTAACGCAGGAGCAACAGCAACATAGCCATAGAGATATTCACGGACAAGCTGCTGCCCACTTTCGGGTCGAATTCCAGGCGCACACCAAGCTCTTCTTACACGACTTGGCAAACTTCTTTATTTTTATAGAGGGATAATTAGGTCTAGGCTGGCATTATTACCTCCACAACTTGCTCGACAGATTGGCCTTGTTCAAAGAGTGATTGACAAAACTGTACGAGCGGATGCAAAACCTCACGAGTCAATCCGTAGAGCTTCTGGCCAATGCTTGGCGTTTTACTTGCAAAGCTAAATTTTTCAGATGTTCCCCCCAGCGACAGGCGCATCCTGGAGCAACGACTGCGCCAGACAACTTAAAGCGATGTGGCGTTTGACCGCATCCTCGTTGCGTAGCTGAGCCGATTCCAGGCCACAGATGCCTTTGGTAAACTCATGAAAAACTTCACAGGGCCAGCGATAGCTCCAGGTGATGGCAATGCGCGAGACATCCCAGTGCAGCGCGTCAGTCACTAAAAAAGCGAGGGGTATCATTCAAATCCTCCGTTTCATGAACAATGACAATCCGTTTGCGTCCGATTTTTTTTGAGGCGTACGACTTTGCTAAAGGCCCAAATCTCCTTCACTTCGCCATTGCGTTGATGAATGCGGTAGTGCCGAAACGACTGGCCAGAGGTGCTACGAAGTTGTTGAGCCACTGCGTCAATGCGAGTCCATTGGTTGAACCAAAGCACGGAACGATTACACGCCAGCTCACTCACCCAATGCTTGCCGAATCCTTCAATGACGGTCGTTAAGTCCGCTGCGCATACGCCTGCATCAAAAGCATAATCCGCTGTCGGAAACTGCCCTTCCCCTTCAATTTGCTCAATCATGGCACTCAGCAGTTCCGTTCGCGTTTGATAGGCGTCACGATTATGCTGGTAGGCCACCAACTCACTCAATCGCTCCATCGCCGCTGCGATAGTTTCATACTCGCCTTGACGGGTCATCTTCAGATACTCCAGTTCTGCGGCTTCCCACTGGGCCGCTTGCACGGCGACGCCTATCCCATCTTGTCGCACTCGATTTGCCGCCACTGCGGTCAGAATCGTCTGATAACAGCTCATGCAATTATCAACATAATCGTACTGACGTTTGACCCCAAAAATCTGTTTGCTCCGTTCGTGATGTCCCAGTGTCCAATCTAGGCTAATCACTACACGTGCTCTGGGGGCATAATGCTGTGATACCTGTAGACGGTGGCGCACCATCAATGCCTCCTGCTCCCATGGCGATTCAAACACCCCGGCGTGCATTGCTCGACGACCTGAAAGGGGCTGCTCGGTTGTCGAGACAAACTGACTGTGAATCCCTTGCAATGTTTTGTTCTCACTGAGTAGTAAGCCACTGAGGTATCGGCTCACATGCTCAAATCCGGCTTGTCGAGGAAATAAGTCGCGGTAAGCGCTCATGCCCTGCTTAATCGTGTTGGGGATGCCGACAAAAGGAAGCATTGTTGACGTTGCTCATTACGCTACAAACCTGAAACAAGCATGACGCAACTAACACCATTAGCGACATAAATTGATGGCCTCAATGGGAAACTTTGCCAAGTCGTGTTCTTACTTGTCCTAGACGACCAAAGCGCCCTTCGTCTGCTGCCATGATCACAATGGGACGTTGGTCTTCGGCTGAGCGATCTGCTACAGCGGTTTGGACCAGCCCCCGAAAGTTTTTTTAAAAGCCTCTCGTGCCGCTTTGTTCCCATTGGGATGGGAGGGACGAGGCATGAGTTTGCGCCATCCGTGTCGGTCTAGCAAACGATAGATAGTACTGGGTGCCACTGACGTCTCCACTTTAGTCTCAAAGGCCGTTTGGATCTCTTGAACCGTTGTTAAATGACCTTGTTGAGCACGTTCAATAAACGATTCTAAAAATTCAATCTCTTCCTCAATACTCAGATAAGCACCGGGATTCTTCTTCCGTTTAGCCCTAGGAGCAATTGCTGCTGCTCCTAGGCGATTGTAAGCGGAAATCACCTGATGGACCGTTCGAAGACTAGTTGCAGTATGCGTGGCTATTTCGATAGCTGGGCGAGGATCTACCAGGGCGTTATAAATAATCATCCATTTTTGCTGACAGCGGGCAGTCGGAGCCGTGGCAATTTTGTCTTTCACCTCATCCACTGTTAGATGCGGTTTAACTGTACTAACTCGACTCATATACTTATGGAATGAACATAGGATTAGATCCTATCTAAATTACATCCCAAAACACAAATTGGTCTGACCTACACCCATCCGGATACGGTGAAACGTTTGACCCTCAAGTTTGGTCAGCATGCCCAGAACTTTCATGAGCAGGAAGCTCAGCAACTGGATATCGACATACTAGAGATGGACGAACGTCATGGATACGTCACCAGCAAAAAGCAGCAGTGTTGGGATGCGGCATCCATTGATGCCGCCAGTAAATTCATTGTCCACGTGGCAGTTGGTCCCCGTAACACAGACCTGATAGAAAGGCTGATGCAAGGCAGTCACAGACGACTAGCTCACCCCCCAAGACCTGGTGCTGATGACCGATGGAGAAGCGAGTTATCGCACTCTCTTTCCGGTCATCTTCGGGGTGTCTTACCTCCCCCCCCGTCAAAGCACGATGGGTCGACCTCCCAACCCCAAGTATCGGATTCCTCGAACCCTTGCCCACGTCCAAGTCATCAAGCATCGTCAGGGACAAAAGTTAGAAGCCGTAGAGGTGAGCAAAGCTCATGGGAGCTGGCAACGGATCAATCAAGCGCTAGATGAAATAGGGTACAACATTCCCAACACCTCAACTGTGGAGCGTTTCAATGGCACTGCACGACGGATGAATGCTCATCAAGTCAGACGCTCACTTGCTTTCGCTCATCGCAGTAATACTCGTCAGGCCGTTGCTTGGTGGAGTGCTACAGTTTACAACTGGGTGAGAGTGCATCGCAGTTTACGAACTCCTCTAGAAGTAACCGAGGGTAAAAAGCGCTTTCAACAGAGAACTCCTGCCATGGCAGTTGGATTAACTGAACACATTTGGACCGAAGCTCAGATCCTCAGAGCACCGGTTTATATAGCTTCTCAAGAATAGGGGGCTGAGATAATCTCACCTAACTACCCAATTTTGACGGCCTCAGCTTTCTGTTCGACCGTAAAGGTTCGACGGGGTTTTTGTGTCATGTGAACATTCTCCTTGGTTATCGACTCTTCGGGAATGTCCACTTTTCGAGTAAAGGTCATTTCAAAAATGGGCGAACCGTGAGTACAAGATATATCGACTACTACACAGCTTTTTTTTCAAAGGCTTTAATCTCAAACTTCAAAGTTAAATCCTTGTTGCTTCAATAGCTCATATTTGCTTTGGTCGAACTGATAGAGCCTAGCAGCACGATGGGCAACTCCAATTTGTCGCTCATCCAGAGAGATTAAGAGATCCATTTTTAGAAATTTCTTACGGAAGTTACGTTTATCTAAAGGATGACCCAAAACCGTTTCATAGAGATGCTGGATTTGGGTGAGCGTAAATTTTTGCGGCAGTAATTCAAAACCAATCGGTTCATAACGAACTTTGCCCTGCAAGCGGTGGATAGCCTGTTTCAAGATTTGAGCATGATCGAAGGCTAGGGATGGTAAATTTCCAAGGGAATACCAAGCTGCATCTTCAGCATCAGTAGCGGCCTGTAAGGGATATTCAATTAGGTTGATTAAAGCGTAGTAGGTAACGGAGATGATGCGATCGCGCGGATCTCGACCCAAATCACCAAAGGTATAGAGCTGCTCTAGAAAGATGCCTTGAACACCCGTTTCTTCCTGTAGTTCCCGGCGAGCCGCTTCTTCTAAAGATTCATCCATCTGCACAAAGCCGCCAGGCAGTGCCCACTGATGCTGGAAGGGAGGAATCTGGCGCTGAATGAGTAAGACTTTGAGATCAATCTGTTCATCTAGGCCAAACACCACGCAGTCAACGGTAAGGCTAGGGCGCGGATAGTCATAGGTATAGGGCATAGGGTAGGGTCAATCTTGACATCGTGTAAAAGTGACACTATGATAGATTCAGTCAAGTTAGTGTTACTTTTACACTATAGAGCAATGCAACAGCATTTTGAAGTCGCGGCTGGATCTATTTTGGGCCAGAAGCATCGACGAGTCAGTCAGAACAATCAGGATGCTTGGGGCATTCTTACACGAGATCAAGCAACCATTGCAGTGGTATGTGATGGGTGCGGAAGTCGACCTAAAAGTGAATTTGGAGCGCAGTTAGGTGCTCAGTTAACGGTGAACACTCTTGCTCAATTAGTGGCAGAGGAACGAACAGAAGATGAGCTGTTTTGGCAGGCATTGAGAAAGCGCCTATTAGAGGAGATGCAGACTTTGCAGGAGCAGTTAGGAGCGGATGCACAAGGGCTGTTGGATTACTTCTTATTCACCCTGATTGGGTGTTTAGTGACCTCAGAAACAACCTGGATTTTTGGTCTAGGGGATGGGGTATTTGCTATCAATGAGCAGTTTCATCAGATTGGTCCATTTGCCAATAATGCCCCGCCCTATTTGGCATACAGCTTGCTATGGGAAGCCGAGAAAGGCCCCGATCCATTTCAACTCCAGATTTATGCTCAACAACCTACTGAGCAGGTGCAGTCTGTGCTGATTGGAAGCGATGGGGTAGGGGACTTAATGAACGTAGCGGAAGAGTATCTCCCTGGAAAGTTGGAACCTGTGGGACCACTGAATCAGTTCTGGCATTGCGATCGCTATTTCCAGAATCCTGATCAGGTGCGACGACGGCTCGATCAAATCAATCGAGAGGTGATACAGCCGGACTGGGATGCTCAGCAGGTACGGAAGATTCCAGGTTTATTACCGGACGACACTACATTAATCAGTATTAGACGGAAAGAGACGGAAGAAGGAGGCAGTGATGCTAGGTGCGATCGCAGGTGACATGATTGGGTCAGTTTTTGAGCCCCATTGGCGACGAATGAAACGGAAAGAGTTTGAATTATTTAGTAAGAAATCGAAATTTACAGACGATACGGTACTTACGATGGTCCCCGACCGGCCTTCGGCCATCGCAGTTGCTGATGCCATTCTCCATCAGAAGGAGTATGTCCATTCCATCAAGGACTATTATCGGCGCTATCCCAAAGCTGGCTATGGCAGAACCTTTCGAGAATGGGGGGGGGGCATCAGACAGCTTGGAACCGTATCACAGTTGGGGGGGAATGGTTCAGCCATGCGGGTCAGTGCTGTTGGATTTGCCTTTGATGATTTAGAGACGGTATTGCGAGAAGCGGAGCGAAGTGCAGCCGTCACCCATGATCACCCAGAAGGGATTAAGGGAGCACAGGCAACTGCGGCAGCCATTTACCTAGGGCGACAGGGGCAGTCTAAGGCGGAGATTAAAGCCTATATCGAAGCAACCTTTGGCTATGACTTGAGTTTGAGCCTGGAAGAGATTCGACCCCAGTATCAGTTTGATAGCTCCTGTCAGGGGTCGGTACCCCAGGCGATCACGGCATTTCTAGAATCTACAGATTTTGAAGATGCGATTCGCAATGCCGTATCGCTTGGAGGTGATAGTGATACCCAAGCCTGTATTGCAGGTGGTATTGCTCAAGGGTTTTATGGTGGGGGTACCAGAAAGGATTGCCCAGGAGACTTGGAAACGGCTCGATGCAGACTTACAGCAGGTGGCCACGACGTTTATACAGACTTTTGAGATCAAACAAGTTTAAAGCAATACGGTATTGCAATACGGATTTATTTTAGGTGCGCTAGCAAAAGAAAGCTCAATCTCTTTTCTGTGAAGAGGTTTTAGGGCAATACCGTATTTTACAAGATCGTATCGTCACTTGGTATTGCGATACGAAGCTCATGCTACTTCTAAATTTCTATGGACGTTTATATCAATCAAAAACGAGTTCGCCTACGCCCTAAGCAAGCCATTGGGAAGGGGGGAGAAGCGGATGTGTATCGCCTCAATCGAACCACGGCGGTGAAGCTCTTTAAGCCTCCCAGTCATCCTGATTTTGTGGGCATGGCTGAGGCTCAGCAGGGTGCACGGGAGCGGTTGGCGCTGCATCAGCAAAAGCTGCGGCAGTTTCCCCAGTCGTTACCTGAGCGGGTGATTGCCCCACAGGGATTGGTGATGAATCAAGGCGGACGGCGAATTTTAGGCTATACGATGCCGCTGGTGGCGAATGCGGAGGTGCTGTTACGGTATTGCGATCTCCGAAGGAGGGTCGGGGACCATCGCAGACGGCGGGTCGGAGACCATCGCCAGGTTCGGCAGACGATAGACACACAGGTGGTGGTCAATCTATTTCTGGATCTGCACGAGACAGTGGCCAAGCTGCATGTTGCAGATGTGGTGATTGGGGATTTTAATGACCTAAATATTTTAGTGCAGGGCACCCAGGCATTTCTGATTGATGCCGATTCATTCCAGTTTGGTTCATTTCCCTGTTCGGTGTTTACAGCCCGCTTTGTCGATCCACTACTGTGTGATCCGCAGGGAACACAGCCTATTTTATGTCGACCCTATTCCTGGGAGTCAGATTGGTACGCCTTTACGGTAATGCTGATGCAGGCACTGCTGTTTGTTAATCCTTATGGTGGTGTTTATAGACCGTCTGATCCAGCTCAGAGATTGCCTGCGGCAGCTCGCCCCTTACATCGGATAACGGTGTTTCATCCCCAGGTACGCTATCCGAAGCCGGCTTTACCGTGCGATCGCTTACCGGAAACATTGTTAGATCATTTTCAGCGGGTGTTTGAACAGGATTGGCGGGGAGCATTTCCGCGATCGCTATTGGAAAATTTGCGCTGGCAAACCTGTCCGTCCTGTGGGGTTGAACATGCTCGATCTGCTTGTCCCAGCTGTGTGCAATCTATAGGGGTTGCTCCACCCGTTCAGCAGGGACAGGTTAAGGTCACGACGGTCTTACAAACGAATGGGGTGATCTTGGCGGCTACGTTGACAGCAGGGCATCTGCAGTGGTTGGTCTGGGAGGAGGGGCAGTTTAAGCGGGAAGACGGAGCGGTGATGCTCACGGGCGATCTCAGTCCTGAGTCCGACTGGTATCTACAGGGTCAAACTACTTGGATCGCACAGCAGGGTCAGGTGGTGAGATTATCGGCAGATACGGAGCGGATCTCGGTGGATTGCTATCAAGGTCGGCCCCAGGTTGCGGTGAATAATCGGCATTGTTATTGGTTGAGTCAAGGACAGTTGATGCGGGACCACGCAGTGGTGGGGGAGGTATTGGCCGGACAAACCCAATTTTGGGTGGGACCTCGGTTTGGACTGGGTTTTTATCGAGCCGGACGGCTGAACGGGGCTTTCGTCTTCGATGTCCAGCGCTCAGGGATAAATGATCGGCTGTCGTTGTCCATGGGAGCGGGGACGATAGTGGCGGCCAACTGCACGTTTAGTCAATCTTTGGGATGGCTCTTCGTGACGATCCAGGACCAAGGGGTACTTCAACAGCAATGTTGGGTAATCGCACCGACGGGTCAGGTGGTGGCTCAGGCCGATGTGGGGGAATGGACGGCAGGGAGATCGCCCATTTGTCCCCATTGGGCGGTGGAAGATGCCCTGCTGGTGGCGACGGATGAGGGCATTGCTCGGGTGCAGGTAGATCAAGGGCGATTGATCCTGCAGCGACAATTCCCGGAAACGGAGCCGTTTGTGCAGACGGGCTATCAGGTATTGGCAGCTCCCCAGGGACTCTATACGGTAGGGGCCCAAACCATTCAGTTATTGCAGTTGTAGGAGATTTTAAAATGATGTTCACTCAGTTACCCATTCCTAATTTCTTTGACCCTCAACGGGTGGGGGAGGTGTGGCGGGTCCCTTACCAGGACAGAGTCCAACAGGCCCGGGACTGGGCAAGCCAACAGGGGGTACAGCCAGCAGCGAAGGATAAAATGCGGATTTGTCTGATGGCAATTGATGTCCAAAATACGTTTTGTATTCCCGAGTTTGAGCTGTTTGTGGGAGGACCGTCTGGAATGGGGGCAGTGGAGGATAATCGCCGACTTTGCGAGTTTATCTACCGCAATTTGGGGACGATTACGGAAATTGCACCGACGATGGATACTCATACGGCGATGCAGATCTTCCATGCTGATTTTTGGCTGAATGATCGCGGCGAGTCTCCCACGCCCCTGACGATGATTTCTTTGGCAGAGGTGGAACAGGGGGTCTGGAAGGTGAATCCGGCAATGGCCTATAGTCTGGGCAATTATATGGCTCTGCAGAATTTTGCCCGCCACTATGTCCAACGCCTTTCCCAGAAGGGGAAATATCCCCTGACTATTTGGCCCTATCACTCGATGTTGGCATTGGCCATGCCCTGGTGGCGGCGGTGGAGGAGGCCTGCTTTTTCCATAATCTAGCTCGCCATAGTCAGACCAATTTTGAAATCAAGGGGGGTAATCCTCTGACAGAAAATTACTCGGTACTCCGACCGGAGGTTCTCGATGATCCGAAGGGACGGCCGATTGCCCAAAAGAATATCCGGTTTATCCAAAAGCTGTTGGATTTTGATGCGGTGATTATTGCTGGGCAGGCCAAGAGTCACTGTGTCGCCTGGACTATCGATGACTTGCTCACGGAAATTCAAGCCCATGACCCGGACTTGGCGAAGAAAATTTACTTGCTGGAAGATTGTTCTTCGCCGGTGGTGGTGCCAGGGGTGGTCGATTTTACGGAGCAGGCCAATGAGGCGTTTCTACGGTTTCAACAAGCGGGTATGCATTTGGTGCGTTCTACGGATGAGATCGCAGGTTGGCCTGGCATCAATCCTTAGACGGATTAAACCATGGCTCGATCAGCGTCTGCTGGGTCTGCTGGCTTTTCTCAATAATGCGTCAATCACTTCCTCTCTATACACCTCACTTTTTAAGGAGAATGTTATGTCTCAAGTTCCGAATCTAAATGCACTATTCCAATCAGCCCAAGCGGATGGGGGTACTCTCACAGGCGTCGATGCAGGCCCTCAATATTGTCGATATTGGGGGCACAGATCCAGGCTGGCCTGGGAACGCCAGTCGATGATGTGATGGCTAGTGAGGTGGTGCTGGTGACAATCATGCCGGATGATTCGGGTTCGATTCGGTTTGCCGGCCATGGGGCGGTGGTCCGGGCTGGACATAATACGGTGCTGGATACGTTGGCCATGTCCCCACAGAAAGACCATATTCTTGTTCACAACCGCTATCTCAATGGGGCGGTGCTCTATCCCTACTGTTCTGTTGACCAAGCGATGCGGATGGATCAACACAATTATGATCCGAATCTGGGAACGCCGCTCTATGACCAAACTCTGGTGTTACTGGCTACGGTTCTAGCGAAGGCCCAAGCTTTTATCGATAATGGGGTGCCGGTGCGGACGGTATCTCTGATTATTACGGATGGAGCGGATGCCCATTCTCGGCGTTCTGTCCGGGAGGTCAAGATAATGGTCGAGGATATGCTGCGCACGGAAGACCATATTATTGCAGCAATGGGCATCGATGATGGACAGACGGACTTTAAACGGGTGTTTCGAGAGATGGGGGTGCGTGAACAATGGATCTTGACGCCGGGCAATTCCCATCATGAGATTCGGAAGGCTTTTCAGCTCTTCTCCCAGGCGGCGCTCACGGCCAGTCAGTCGGCACATAACTTTAATCCCCTGGGCGGATTCACGGCTTAGATATGAGAAATGAAGCGAGAAAATGATCCTGGGGGCAAAGGCCAATATCAATCAGGGGGCGATTCAGAAGAGCTGGTAAGTCTTGTTTGAGATCCGGCTCAAATTCTATGACACCGATCCCCCCGTACTGTCGACATTGAATACATTCACCATGCCCACTTGAATACCTGAATCCGGATCGCCTGATGAACTTAATCCATTAGATCCTGTATATTGCCATGTTCTTGGGTAGTGAGTTGAATGTGGTCTTGATAAACCGCCACCCTCTACTTGGATTCTGATGCGATTACCTGGGGCAGGCCCATACTAAAGTTACGCACACGGCTGCTGAGGTTATAACCGACAATGCCTTTTTGCAAGAGGGATCGCACATAATGTTCTAAATCTGAGCCGATACGACGGAGGTTGTAGTCTGTTAAATCTTCACCTGAAAAGGTTTCAACGAGTTCGTCAAACTTGGCATACACTCGCTGGAGGGCATCTTCACTCCAAACCAGCTCGTTATCGGGGTCAACATCTAGAGTTAAGACACTTTCACTGGGAATCAGCTCGTTATTTTCCACTTGGGCAGTGTAAATATGGATGTGACGAGTAGTGGACTTCACTAGCATGGGCAAAGGTCTCAACATTAGAATTTCTCTGGTTCTATTGTAAACATGGGTAGCATTTTCAGAGCAATGAATTTGTCGTTGAGCTACTGCGTGCTCGATTTGATTGGTCGATGAGTGGGGGGATCTGACCTTTACTCGAAAAGATGGACAAGACCCATAGCAAATTGGAAGGCTGCATTGTCACATTTTTCCATTCTATTCCCACACGATTCAATTATTGAATACGCTACTGCTTACACAAAAGTCTAAACACTCTCCAATTATCGATTAACTATTGACTCTGTATTTTTGTTCTAAATACTCAATTTTTTGAGAGAACTCTAAAAGTTTCTCATTTAGATCAAGAGGTACTTCTGCAGTAGATTGAATTTCTGGAACACTAGTGTCAACAAGACTTTTGGCAAGTAAATAGCACTCGATAAGCTCACTCAAGCTGTGATATCTGTTCTCAAAGTAGTGGCGTTCTCTTGGATACTTTGACAGTGAATTTATCTCAAACACCTGATTCTCACCATAAGGCTGTAACTGCTGAGTGACACGATATAGACTTGAGAACTCTGTATGTAACTGACAAAAACGTTGACCCCAATCATCACTCCGTCTAAGCAGCTGCTGCACTAAGAGTAATCGATCACGAAGCTTAAGATTTTTTTCTTCTCCTCGATAGATCTTTTTGACCGTTATTGCTACGACAAGACTGCTTACAATTGCAGCACCAGCAATCGCACTAATCGTTCCTTGCAACACTATACCCAGTGAGAAGATTAATATCCCAGTCCCGATTGCTCCTTGTAACTGAAACTTGCGGATTTTCTGGCGAGGATGAACCAGAAGCAGAGTGCTTTCAGCATTCGTTTCAATCAATAAAATAGGATTGAGTCTACCTACTCCTTTTAGGGGAGTCAGTAAAACAATCGGTGCACCAATCCCGACTAGCTTTGCCAGTTCAACCGTTTTGATAGAACCAGTCTGTAGATGAATTCGAGCGTTATAGATAACCCGATGATGATTGCTATACCCTAGCCAAGATGCAACCACGGTCCCTGCAGAGACAAGATAGGTTGAATGGCAATGAGAACATAGCACTGAGCATTTGCGTAACGACTGTTTATCGTCTGGTATGTACAAAAGGCTTTTACAGGTTGGGCAATTAATTTTCATCCTTAGTCCAGATGGATGACGAGTTGCCCCACCAAGGTGAATGAGCTACGAAGCTTCCAGGTTAGGCCATTCAAGGATACTACCGTGTTAATAGGACTGTAAATTATTTTGTGTATACGGTTTAAAGTGGGCTTTATGCTTTACTACGGCCAGAAAGTATGCACATCTAATTGAGAAAAGGCACCTCTAACTTGTAGAGGTGCCCATCTATTCCATTGCGGAAGCCGTATTTTTTGAGATTTGCTGAGCTATCGTTTCCTACAAAGTTAGCTGAAGCTCAATGTTGACCAAGAATTCAGCCAATATTGCTAGTGAAGTAACCGTCGAGGATAATCAATTAGTCTTTTTTCTTTCTTAATCGATTGGTTGCAGAAACTAGACTCCGGCGCATTAGTTCAACTGCCTTGGCCAACTCTCCAATCTCATCCGTTCGATTAGATCTAATTTCTTGTTCTAGGACGCCACCGCTCACTTCTCGAGCCAGACGAGAGATATGAGTAACAGGCTTGATAATAAAGCGTTGAATCAACTGATCCATCAAGATAAAAATGCCTGAGAACATTGCAGTTAAGACAACAAAGGCAATCAAGCTACGTTGGAAAACTAGAGACTTAACGTCTTGTAGCGGTACTCCCACAACGCTAGCACCAACGACTTGCCCCGAGGTATAACCAAAGCCGGTACCCGCTTTATATAAATCTGTGATTTCTTTTGGGGCGGTTGAAGCTGTGCCATGGCATTTTAAGCAAGAATCTTTACTCACAGAAGGTCTAGATGAAACAAGATAGTTTTTTCCTTCAATTTGACCTTCCCGAATTAAGTCTTTTAAATCTCGATCCTTACGAAAGGTTTCTAAAAGTTCATCTTCTAGAGGCTGTGGTAAGTTATCTGGGTTTAAGGGATTATCTGAAGCTACTTTAATATAGTAGTCAGGCTGCACTTTTAAGAAATGACCTGATACCTTTTTAGTCGCAACTGTTGAAGATACAGCTGGAGGATGAAAAATCTGCTTTTCTAGTAAAGGTGGACGAACATCCTCTGCAATAAAAGTTCTAAGAGACTTAACCATATCAACCATTAAGCCAAGCTCTTTATTCGCAGCAGCATGGACTTCTGTATTTGTCCAAACGCCAATAACAGGAAGCATAATGAAAAGAGTTAGAAGATATAGACTGACCAATATTTGCCTAAATCTCCAGAGTAGGCTCTTCTTTGATGCAACCTCTTCAACTGTATTGACCACCTTGCTTTGCTCCTAAATGTCAAAGTATTGAATAAACAAAGAATGCTTAGCACATCTAAGCAATGCACTGAATGTATAGTGCCCTAACCAAGGAAAATATCACACATCGAAGTAATCTTTTTCTACAAGATTTAGTAAAATAAATGAATTGAAATTTAGTATAAATATTCTACAGAAATCAATTAATAAAACGACACGCAAATAATGACTAAAAAGATTAATATTTAGTCTTTTAGGTTATTGAGATAGAATCTAGATTTTCTATGTTTGCAAATTAAACTTTAAGTTTATTTTACCCTAGAGAATATAGGGAGAATACTAAATACTCAAACCATAGTACTGGTTTCTTAGTAAGACCTGAAGCCTCTTAACCCTTATTTGATAAAGACTTTAGGCTTTTACATCTATCTTGACTAAAAGCCATGTAGGGAAAAGGTTTTGAACAGATAGATCCTCTTAGCAGTCCTATACCCAAACTATACAAACTTAGTAACTACAGATTGGTAGCTACTAAGTTTATGTTTCAAGCTTGTATGGAAGAGCTATCGCTTGCAACAACTGTCTAGGATTGTCTTCCTCAAGATTGTGAATCAGTATCTCCAAAGCCGTAGGATGAAATACGGATATTTTAGAAGAAACAAACAATTCTTAATCCTGGATGAGGATGACGCCGACCAGCTGCTCCTTAATGATGCTTATGAACTGCTTCTGATACTCATCTTCATCAAGTTCACCAATTAAGATGTCAATGAATAATGCTAAGTCTCCACGATCTTTCAATAAACTGATTTCAGCAAAAGCATCATCGTAAATCAGTTCAGAAATAGGACCCACAGCTTGTTGTAATGCAGACTTGATTGTGGGGATTGTAAAATCTGGAATTTCAGTAGATTTTGGCTCAACTGGAGTAACTAAGCCAGACTGTGTAGCAGATACAGGAGATAAATCCTGTACAGGAGAAGATGCTTCAGGATAGCTAACCAAAGAATCAGTATTTTCAGGTCTACTGGGTGCCATGGATACTGCTGAATTCAGCCTAATAGGTTCTAGATTAGCCTGATATTCTTGTAGAGTCTTCGGCAGTTTTACACATAACTTTTGTAAGATTTCACTTGTATCTGGTAAAACTCGCTTAGTTTTGGAATGTTCTAGGGAATGCTTTCGCACGGCAAAACTCTCAACTTCCATGCCAAGAACAGCATTCAATGCGTTAGGCCCAGACAGTGAGCCATAGCGAAGATATGAGATTTCCCCTTCTTTCACTGAAACCATCGCAGTATGCTTATCTTTCGTCGAGATAAGATAAGTTATGTCTGTTCTCTCTTTGATGTTCTGTAATAGTTGAAGAACTAATTCTAGGTATTCATCCATGCTATATATGAATGTCGATTAATCCGTTAACAAATTGTGTTCACACTCAGTTGATGCAATGCAAGAATTTTTCAAATATTTACTTTAAGAAAAACTCATAATATCTTGAAAGTCAGTAGTACAACATTGCTATCCTGATAGTCTCCGAACAAGGGGCAATAAATCTTAGTCGGATCAATCAATATTCTCTGGAGTAGGTAGGTACCTCTAATATGCCCATTTTTTTTAGCTATCTACAATATAATCGAGAATCAAATCAACACTTGCCATTGTTGCCATTAATAGATCGAGCCTAATCCTTCAGTCTTCAGATCTAAAGATAAATACCTCATATCCCATTGGTGTATTAATATGTTGGCAATCGACTACCTATATCTTATAGGAAGTAACTGTAGGCTCTAAATAATAGTTATTTCTCTTTTGCACTAGTTTTTTTTATCAAGACAATAAAAAATCTAATGAATATTTGTTTCAGGCTAAATATAAGCACTAAAACTAAACTCCACCAACCTCAATGAGTTAGGTCAAAGTAAATATTGCCGTGGATCCCAAACGCTCTTGAACAGCTAGGCAACTACCTAGGCTATGTTCAAGCTTTGTCTTCAACTCTATACCGGTTGTGAGACAAGCTAGAACAGGGCCATTCCCAGGGTCTGATATTACCTTTCTTGGGAAGCCTCCAGTAACTCTTCAATTTTTTGAATACTTTTATCTGACATTTTGGCTTGCTTAAAGGCCATGCGTAATGCCTGCCAATTTTGTTGTGTTGGGTTTGCGATCGCAGTTTCTAACTGCCCCAACCAAACAGGTACATTGGGTGCAACTGGTCCATCGGCTTGCCCTAAAGCAAACCCCAAATCGCCCTGCTGATGGTCCTTTGGCAAAGTCAATATCACCTCGACATCGTATTGCTCATCATGCCATTTAGACCACCACTTATCCTTGGACTCACTTTGGCTGGCGAGTAAAACGCCGGAATTGAGGTTATAGGCCGATGTACTAGGACCTATCGGTGCTGCGATGTCTTTGATGATTAATGCTAGAGCAATCGGAACTTCCTCTTGCCAATTCGCCTTATCACAGGTTATGTCAGCCAAGGTATGGCGATATCCTAGGTCCGATAGTTGCTCGACGCTGACTGGGCCACCGAACAGTTTTTGAGTCAGAGCAATCCCTTCTGATGAGTTTTGTGCGGTACCAGAGTCTGCGATCTCAGCAAAAATATCTACCATTGGCTCAATCTTTGGGGATCTGCTCAATACAACTGAAGCTGTTTGGTCGGCTATTTGGCCTTTGAGCAACACAGAACTGTCATCCTTATCTCGAATAACCAACACATCAGTGTATTGGATAGCAGGGATAGGAATTTGTCGTCCATACCAATTCAACTTCCAGCTGGGCTGACTGGCCATATCTTTCGGCAGGGGTTGATAGGTAATCTTGACCCCAGGTTGTTGAGATAGTTCTTTTCTGAGTTTCTGACAATGCTGGGGCCAAATTGCTTGATTGAATGCATGTTCAGATCCTTTACCAGAAACGCTGTTACAACTGGTTAGAGATAATAATCCAATCCCCGTCAATATCTTCAAGAAAGATTGTTTATAGTTCATCTCTAATCTCTAATGGTGGACTTGTTCTAGTTATGGAACAAGGATGCCCATTTAGAAATAAGGTTTTGTAGATTTGACCAATTCTGACTCTAAGGATGAAAAAGACCTTGCCCGCTATAGTGGAAAATTTTTTCTTGTTGCCAAAAAAGAACCCCAGCAGGAGGAAGTTTGGCAATGGTCTCCATCTACTGAATGGCTTTTGTTTATGCACTGCTACTAATGCAAAGCACAACATTATGATTCTTCAGACAGGATTGCCTCTAGATAGGGCACGATATAGTTTTGGCCCTGTTTAAGATAGTAAGGAGTAAATAGAGGCTCAAACTCTTGTGCTACGACCTGTATTGCAGATTCTAGCCGCTGGCGGCCATAAACCAAGAATTGTGCTGCAGAAGAAGCATAGTATTCTCGCTCGGCACCTTCAACATGCTTTTTGAAAGCAGCATGATAGAGTTCGCGGACCTCATTCATAAGCTGTTCAATCGGCGGAGAGAAGCGAATAGAGTCTCCACTGGGTAGATCAATCTGCTTAGCCAGAATAAATCCAATTACAGTCCTCATACAGTCACGGGTCTGTTCTACCGATAAGCAATGCGGGTCGTGTCGGCGCAATCCCCATTGAGTGCAACCATTGGTGACTTCAAGGACTCGCAATAGGGCCAGTTTATCCAGCTCTTTGGAGTCGAACTGCTCTAACGTCAGAATATGATGCTCAACTTGCTGCTGAAAACTGGCAAAATCAGCCTCAAAATATTGGCTGAGTTCTTTGATCTGAGACAGTTTCTGCCAGTTGGGCAACATGATGGTATTACCTTTCTTGTTGCTAACAGTTTAGAGGAGCCCCTCATAAAAGACTGGGTTGTAATTATTCGTGAACTAAAACTGGGGAGGCAATTCTGCTGGGGGGTGGCGAGTTGCGATCGCGCGGTACGGGCTGAATCCCTCCTGGTGGATCGGGCAAAGGCGGAGCAGGCGCTGCCGCTGCATTAGGATCCACACTGGGAGCTGCCGCTGGAGTATTTGAATTATTGGCCGCAGCACTTGCCGGGGCCTCGGGGGCCTTGAGCCACTGGAGCAGGGGGTGCTACCGTTTCAATCACGACGGATCGATTTTGTTGTTCGCCTTTGGCATTCGTGACTTGCAGGATGAGGGTTTGGGTGACAGAGGTGGGGCCAAAGGATAAATTTGCCTTGCCCTGGAGGGGAACAGTCCCTGGTGCCGGTAGTAAATTGACTTTAGTATTTTTGCTGCCTTTAACTTTCCAGGACACATTTACCATTAATGGATTTTGATCTTTAAGGACAAATACATATTTGGGTTTCGCAATCTTGCCATTAATTGTGAATTCCTGAATTTGTACTGGCCCTGGCTTAATCTGAATTGGCTCGGTTTTCTGAATAATGGGAGATGGCTCAGCAGGAGGGTTGGTCTGGGTTGGTTTTGGGGTGACCTGGAGTTCGAAGATATAGGTCCCAGAGTCCTGAACCCCGGTTGGTACATTCAGACAAACCAGAGTTTGGGAGTTCAAACGACAATTTTTTTGCAGAGACTTAGGAATACCTTGATTGAAGTCAAAGATTTTGGGGGCCGTAACCAGGGGCAGCGCAAGAAAAATGAAGCTGTAATATGCTATGGAACTCCATTCTGTTAAAAGGGTTTCCCCATGGCTACAGGATTCAGCAAGCCGCCTTCCTCACCAGCTTCCACTGACTCATCCTCGTCACTCCTGCCTGCCAGTGATTGCGATCAGGCTTATCAACAGTTGTCCGAGTGTTTTGAAGATTTGCCTGATCCACGGGGAGGCCAAGGTGTCCAGCATCCGTTTGTCAGCATCGTCGTGATTGGACTATTGGCAAGTTTAGGTGGCGCACAAGGGTGGGAAGACATTGAAACCTATGGTCTAAGCCATCAAGATTGGTTGTCGAGTTTTCTGAGCCTACCGTCTGGGATGCCGACAGCAGACACCTATCGACGAGTGTTTGAGCGTATTTGCCCCTCCGCTTTTGAGCGGAGTTTCAATCACTGGTTGGATCAGGTAGTGACAACCCTCGGCGCTCAAGTGATACCGATTGACGGCAAACAACTCAGAGGTTCCTATGATCGCAATCAAGACCAATCCGCATTGCATCTGGTCAGTGCTTGGGCCAGTGAGTATCGGTTATTTCTAGGACAGGTCAAAGTTGCAGACAAGAGTAACGAAATTACCGCTATTCCAGCACTGCTAGAGCTATTAGACATTGCCGGGTGCATTATTACCATTGATGCAATGGGAACTCAGCACGAGATTGCCCGCCACATTCAAGCTAAAGAGGCTGACTATGTGCTGGCCCTCAAGGAGAATCATCCCACGCTGTTTGAGCAGGTTGAGCAATGGTTTGAAACGGCTGAAGCGAATGAGTTTAAGTGCATTGAGCACAGCTATGATGCGCGGGTGGAAGCAGGGCACCATCGTCGCGAAAAACGACAAGTTTGGGCCGTGTCCCTTCAACAGATGGGTCCTCTGTACAAGCAGGCGCAGTGGAAGGGCTTGCAAACCATCGTCAAGGTCGCTCGAACCCGTCACTTGTGGAACAAAACCACCTATGAGGTGATGTTTTATATCAGTTCTCTACCGCCAAATGCTCAGCAGTTGGGCAAAGCCATCCGCCAGCATTGGTCGATTGAGAACCAACTCCACTGGGTCTTAGACGTGACCTTTGGCGAAGATGCTAGCCGCATTCGCACAGGACATGCGCCGGAAAACATGGCCATCCTGAGACGCTGGAGCATCAACCTTCTCAATCAAGAAACGTCCTTTAAGAAAAGTACCCGTCAAAAACTAAAACGGGCGAGCATGGATGAAGCGTATATGCTCAAAGTTCTAGGCGCTTCTCTTCCTTTACAGTCTAGCCTTTCAGAGGCTTGATTTTCTTGCGCTTACCCTGGGGGCCGTAACGGGGGCATTATCCGCTCCTCGACCGATTAGCGTCACCTTAGTCCCTTTGCTCTGGGTAATTTGCCAATTCAGATAAATCCCTGAGAAAGCGTAATTTTTGTACATTATTCAAGTTTTTAGTGGTACTCTATCTCTTGCAGAGGTTCGAGAGTAACGGTGAGAGATAGGCTACGAATTTAGAGTGATTGTAGAGAAAGTTTCGGTTACCACTCAGCAGGGCTATTTCATTCTAAAAACATCCATCAGAACTTCTAGTGATTGTTCACATCGTCGCTTTGCCTGAGCCATATTGGTGAATCCATATTCTCGATAAAGATTGAGTGATAGATTACGCGCTTGTACGAACAGGCCAATAAGGGGTGTGGTCCGAATCCTTGAAGCATCTTCACCTTGGGTGACATCGCGAACATAATGGACCTTGTTGTCTACTCCCCAATACCCCCGAATTCTTTGTGCCAAAGGTTCTACCTCCTCCAGCAGTGACGTGATGTAATAGCGAGTCTCTTGGGTATCGACAATCATGTCGTTATAGATTTCAGAGCGTTGTGATTCAACCCGAATGAGTGTTTTGAGACCTGGCCATTGTCGAATATTACTCAGGTCACGGCAGATACTAACGGTTCGCTTTTCAATGCGGCCATGCCCTTTTTCCAGGGTTTCAACCGTTGATTCTGGCTTAAAATGCGCTTTCACATCAGTCAGTAATCCTTTCTGGTTGCCTTTGAGCGCCCCGAGATACTCATTGCCACTGTCAACAATGAGCTGAGCTGTTTTTTTGGGTGTTGATGGCATCAAAGGCAAAGACCACTCCTTTGAGAGCAAGCTGCTCAATCATTTCAGGCAAGGCCTTGATTTCATTGGTCTTCTGGTCCACTTCATAAGGGGGCAAGATTAAACCTCTCTCTACCACATAGCCTGTGACCATCATGATTGCGGGATGGGGCTGACAATAAGGATTGTCTGTTTCAGACATGAATGAATGCTTGAGAACCTTGCCATCGGTCGCGACGGTTTCTCCAGGCTGAGGAACGATCTCAAAGAAGTGGCTGAGGCATTGAGAAAAGCGTTCTTCATCTGTTCGAAGCAATACCCGCCGAATCGTACTGTAAGACGGTAAGCATTGTTTGGGGGGATTGAACAATGCCAACAATGGGTCATGGTAAGACTTGAGCCAATTACCAATGGCAAGAAAGCCTCGATTCCCTGCTGCAACGGCAAGGGTGAACAAGGCTAAACACAAGGTCTGTTTATGGCGTAAACCTGCGGTGCGACGGGTGTCTGGTAGGTCTGAAAAAGCATCTACAATAGCTAGCGATGACATAAGTTATGAAAGAAGTGCAGCCTGCATATCATCCCTCATTTTTGAATGAAATAGCCCTGACCACTCAGGAAGTCGTTAAACGAGATACTCTAAAAATCTATGACATCAAACAACCCGAATCTATTCTAGATCTAGGATTGCGTCACGAAGAACAAATCTCTCTGCTTTCCAAAGTCCAAAGTGCTTTGTTAGCTGAACAATCTACCCTCATCGATACTGGAGTTACGCAGTGTATCAAATGTGGTGGGGAAATAGGCAAACTGGGTTTTTTAGCCTCTAAATTTCACGCCGTGCTCAGCGACCATAAGATTCGTATTCAAAAGCATCGGTGCAAAAATCCTGACTGTCGTTGGCAAAGTATGCCAACAGTGGTGAACGTCTTTGGCACAGATACTCATCCTGACTTAGTGAAACTGCAATGTGAGCATGGTGCCTTGCATAGCTATCGAGAAGCCCAGGATAATATGGAACGGCTGAACGCTCAGCGTCGGACCGTCAATAACCATGTTCAAATCAAAAACGTAACTAATCAAGTTGGTGAGCGTTTATCTCAAGCGAATACTACCCCTCCTGTTAAAGAAGAGTTGCCCACCCCTGCAGCAGACCTGATTGCTCAAGTCGATGGCGGTCACATTCCAACCAAAGATAAAGACAAACGTAGCTTTGAAGCCTTATCTGGCATCGTCTATCGTCCTAGTGCAATGAAAGGGTAGTTAGGTGAGATTATCTCAGCCCCCTATTCTTGAGAAGCTATATAAACCGGTGCTCTGAGGATCTGAGCTTCGGTCCAAATGTGTTCAGTTCATCCAACTGCCATGGCAGGAGTTCTCTGTTGAAAGCGCTTTTTACCCTCGGGTACTTCTAGAGGAGTTCGTAAACTGCGATGCACTCTCACCCAGTTGTAAACTGTAGCACTCCACCAAGCAACGGCCTGACGAGTATTACTGCGATGAGCGAAAGCAAGTGAGCGTCTGACTTGATGAGCATTCATCCGTCGTGCAGTGCCATTGAAACGCTCCACAGTTGAGGTGTTGGGAATGTTGTACCCTATTTCATCTAGCGCTTGATTGATCCGTTGCCAGCTCCCATGAGCTTTGCTCACCTCTACGGCTTCTAACTTTTGTCCCTGACGATGCTTGATGACTTGGACGTGGGCAAGGGTTCGAGGAATCCGATACTTGGGGTTGGGAGGTCGACCCATCGTGCTTTGACGGGGGGGAGGTAAGACACCCCGAAGATGACCGGAAAGAGAGTGCGATAACTCGCTTCTCCATCGGTCATCAGCACCAGGTCTTGGGGATGAGCTAGTCGTCTGTGACTGCCTTGCATCAGCCTTTCTATCAGGTCTGTGTTACGGGGACCAACTGCCACGTGGACAATGAATTTACTGGCGGCATCAATGGATACCGCATCCCAACACTGCTGCTTTTTGCTGGTGACGTATCCATGACGTTCGTCCATCTGTCAGGCGACAATTAGACCAGGTTCTTCCCAGCTTTTGGTGATTCGGTTTAAACCCTTACTCAGAAAGAGATTTGCTTCTTTCTCATGAAGCCATAATTAGTCGCTTGGCGAGTAGTGTTAATCCTGCCCTGCCAAACATCTGACGCTTAAGCATTTTTAGTTTGTTGTTGAGTCCCTCCACCGGACCATTACTGACCTCCATCATCATGCTGGCTTTGACTGCAGCATAGTCATCCATGAGACCCGCAGCAAACTTTTTCAACGGTTGAATTGGACAGGTCAATGCCTTCATCAACCAACAATCAAAAGCATCGGCCTGTCGTTGTCTGAGCAACTCAAGGAACGTATGAGCTAAATCAACAAGGGTTGCTAAGTCCGGGTGTTGTTTGACCAGGTATTCCAACAACTCTTTATTTTCGGGTTCTCGATTCTCTTCTTTGAGCACAATTAGATAGGCTGCTTGACGAGGTGTAAAAGGAGGAGCTTGAGGATCAATGACAGTGGGTAAGGACTTTGTCACTGGAGCACGATATGAAGGAAGGCTCTGAGCTTCGCGGAACCCACGAAGGTAACGCTGGAGAGTGCGTTGGGAGCCTTCATAGCCATTCTGTCGGAGCAATACCATCAAGACTTTGGAGTTCGTTATTCCAGAATTCCACCAAGCCACAACCTCCTGTTTGTAGGGGTCGAGTAGGCTCCTACCCAAGGTCGGACGTCGGTTATAAGTTTCTGGAAAATCAGGTCGGGTACCATATTTGCGAACAGTACATTCACTCACTCCGACTTTGTCTGCAATAGCTGCAGTCGACCATTGTTGTTCGCGGAGAGCTTTAATTTCTTGCTGCTGTTGTACCCGAATTTGATGGTTTGCCTGTGCCCGTTCTTGAAAGGTTGCAGTGGCAGTCGATTGAGGAATTACAACAACCGTTGCAGTATGCCCTAGATTTGAGCTAGTGACTGGGTATTGCTCCCGTGAAGCGGCTTTAAGCTCAGCATGGTAGTTTTCCAATGAAAGCTCAAGCGCTTCACTCAAATTTTTGACTAGATGAAAGCGATCTGCAACTTGTCTGGCGTCTGGCGCAGCCTTATCCATGGCACTTTTGTAGGTCTTGGAACGGTCACGGGATAATACTTCTATACCTGGATGCTCTCGTAGCCAATCGACCAATGTGTCTGCTTTGCGATCTGCTAGCAGGGCAATAGGTTGATGAGTCTCTAAGTTGACTAAAATTGTGCCGTAATTATGGCCTTTTCGGAACGCAAAGTCGTCTACCCCTAACACTTTTGGAACCTCGAACTCAGGGAGGGGAAGGCGCTCTAAGTGGTTGAGTAGTGTACTGCCACAGCTAAAATAGCCCAGACACTTGCCTAGACGAGAACCAGCAGCACCGCCTAAGGCTAACCCAATCTCCTGGAGATGCTGAACCTGGCGTACGGTTTTCCTGGCCCAAGGTGCCGCCACCTCTGGAATGCGTTCGGTAAAAATACGACGGCGACACTCTGAATTCGGACAAAAGAATTTGCAGACTAGCACGAGCAAGCTTAAGCTGAAGTGCAAGCAGGGTAAGTCGGCAAGGGTTCGTTGATATCGACTGTGCACTCGATGAGCCACGCTACCGCACAAGGGGCATGGAGCCACCGTTTGGGTGGACATAACACTCAATTCCAAATGCTGGTGTTCTACATCCATTTCATAGTCGTTCAATTGGAGCCCGTTGGGGCTAGGTAATAAAGCTTGGAGTAATTCCATGGCCAGAATATTGCAAAGACTCTAGCTTCAATGGTTTCACAGATTTTTCATCGCATCACCAAAAGCTGGGAAGAGCCTTAGACCAGGCTCAGGGTCTATTACTTGACCGGTTATGAGATCGCCATTTAAAACATGATCACAGATCGATTTGGCGACAATTACCCCAGTCTTGCCTGAGAAATAGCAAATGTATTAGATCAATCCCAAGGAAGTAAGGGAGGAGATCTAGTGCGTGGTCAACTTATTGAAACCTACAAAGTGGAAGTTTTTAACCGAGCCAGAGACCAAGGCAATACCCAAACGAGACTGATCAGAGTTTTGTGTAAGCGGTCTAGAATCCAAACACACCAGGAGACCGCATCATGTCTAGAAAGAAACAAGTACCCAATCGAGTTGATGAGCTATTGGATGAACTCATTGGAGAGAATCCACAGCCAGAGGATATTCTGGGCGAATCAGGACTGCTCAAACAACTCAGCAAACGCCTAGTGGAACGAGCTTTGGCAGGTGAATTGACTCATCACCTGCATCAATCCTCCGTCGATGAGCGTTCTCATGGCCCTAGAAACAGTCGCAATGGTTACTCGAAAAAGACCGTCCAGACTGAACAAGGAGAGATGGACCTATCGATTCCTCGCGACCGTTGCAGTGAGTTTGAGCCTGTCCTCGTGCCCAAAGGCCAGCGACGTATCGCGGGACTCGACGAGAAAATCATCGCCTTATATGCTCGTGGCATGACCACTCGTGATATTCGAGTTCTCAATTGGTGGAGCTGTATGGGGCCAATATCTCTGAGGGTCTGATTAGTGACGTCACCAATAGTGTCATGGAGGAGGTTAAAGACTGGCGCTCAAGACCATTGGATGAGGTGTATCCGATTGTCTATCTCGATGCCCTGTATGTGAACATCAAAGTCAATGGTCAAGTCAGCAAGCGAGCCGTCTATGTCGCGCTAGCGGTAACTGTGGAGGGAAACAAAGAGCTGTTGGGATTATGGATAGGGGCTGCCGAGCGGGAGGGAGCAAAATTCTGGCTTTCAGTGCTCACAGACCTTAAAAACCGAGGCGCTCAGGATATCTTGATTGCTTGCTGTGATGGTCTCAAAGGCTTTCCCCAGGCGATTGAATCGGTCTATCCCGATACTCAAGTTCAAGTTTGTATCGTTCATCTCATTCGCAATAGTTTGCGCCATGTGCCTTGGAAGGAAAGTCGAGCCGTAGCTGCAGACCTCAAGCCCATTTATCAAGCGGCCACTTTGGAGGAATCTGAGGCTGCCTTGGATGCGTTTGCCAACAAATGGGACCAGACGTATCCTGGCATCAGCCAAATCTGGATACGGCATTGGGATAATATTGCTCCGTTGTTTAAGTACCCAATGGCCATCCGAAAGGTTATCTACACCACTAATGCCATTGAGTCGCTCAATCGCTCACTGCGAAAGGTGATTAAGACCAAAGCTGTCTTCCCGAATGAAGAGTCTGTCTACAAATTGATGTTTCTGGCGATGAGGAATATCTCGAAGAGATGGACCAGACCGATTTTGAATTGGAAGGCGGCGCTGTCCCATTTTGCTATTCTGTTCCCAACACGATTCAACTATTGAATACGTTACGGCTTACACAAAAATCTAAACACTCTCGATTTGATGGTGGAAGCTCTCTACATTTCTGCCACTCAAGACAATGAAGCCACCGTTGAAGCTTATCTCCAAAATCAACTAGAGCAAGAGAGCTTGACCCTTGCCAATCTTCAGCGCCATTTCCAACTACTCAGTGACGCTGATGTTCCCCCACTCGATGTCCAACAACATTTGCTTTATCCCTATGACCAACTCCTCCCCAGCGTCGTCGCCACCGACCATACTCAGCCCCTACGAGAATCTGAGTCTCCACTTGAAACAGCTCCGACTGTCGAACATGCTCAGCCACTGGGAAACCATCGAGAACCAAGCCACCCAGGAACAGTGGTCCTACGCGCAGTTCTTGCTTGCCTTATGCGAATTGGAACTCCAGCGTCGAGTTCAGGCCAGACAAACAAAGGCGCTAAGAGAAGCCCAACTACCAAGCGCAAAAAGTTTTACCAGCTTTGACTTCAGCCACTGCAAACAACTCAATCCAGCCCCCTTAATGCAGTTAGCTGGAGATCCGACTTGGCTGGAGCGAGCAGAGAACTTGCTAATATTCGGGCCGTCAGGCGTTGGGAAAACTCATTTATCGATTTCGATGGGGCGGGCCATGATTGGTCTGGGAAAACGAGTGAAGTTCTTTAGTGCCATTACTTTAGTTCAGCAGCTCCAGGCAGCGAAGCAACAGCTTCAACTCCCGACAACTCTGGCAAAGTTAGATCGCTTTGAGTTGCTAATCATTGATGATATTGGGTACGTCAAAAAGACAGATGAGGAAACGTCTGTGTTGTTTGAGCTGATTGCTCATCGGTATGAGCGCCGTTCGTTGATGATTACTGCTAATCATCCCTTCTCAAAATGGGACAGCATTTTCAATGACTCGATGATGACGGTGGCTGCTGTAGATCGTCTTGTCCATCATGCCCTCATTATTGAGATCAAGGCTGAGAGCTATCGGAAGAGAGCGTAATATATCTACAGGCTATAGGCTCGTTATGCAGCTACTGTCAAGGCTGAGATTACAGGTATAGCATTCGCCACTCTAATTAGGACGCTAGGTACAACACATGTTCCATTGCTTCTCTAAGTGAACCGAAGTGCTCTAATTGGTGTCTAATTCGACTTTTAATCCAAGCCCACGACCGTTCAATCTTATTCAAATCAGGAGAATAGGGTGGCAAGTACCACACTTCACATCCTGCGGCTTCTACCAGTTGCTCAATTCGCCCTCCCTTATGGAAGGTGGCATTATCAATGACTAACTTCTGCCCCGGTTTGAGCATCGGTATCAAACAAGTCTCAAGCCAAATTTCAAATACGGTGCGATTGCAAGCCCCTTCAATCGTGAACGGGGCCATGAGCTGCTTTCCTCTCAAAGCTGCAATCATATTGACTCGTCCACTTCTGCTACCAGACTTTAAAGCATAGACCCGCTCACCTTTGGGACCATAGCCATAGTCATACTCATCTCGATTGTCCATCCCTGACTCGTCAGCATAGACGATATCGTCTGGGTCTACTGTTGTTAACTTTTGGACGAACTCAGCCCGTTTGTGCTCATCACGTTGGCGGTAGCCATAGGTCTTTTTTTTCGAGTAAATCCAATATTCTTCAGCGCTCTTGAAATAGTACGCTCACTGATTTGCCCCTCCCACAACTCGGCCATCTGAGCTTGGGTTTTATAGCGATGTTCTTGAGCAAAAGCTCGAAACTTGTCCCAGTCTGTGATTTTGTGGCTATGGCCAAGGTGTTGTCTAGGGATGGGATGAAGATCACCTGTTTCTGCTTTGAGACGTTGCCATAGATTAATGGTGTTACGACTGATATGAAAGGTGTCACTCGCTTCTGAGGGAGGCATGCCATCAAGTTCAATAGCATCGATCACTTTGCAACGTAAATCGTAGCTGTAGATTTTAGGCATCCATTGAAAGACATAACAGTATCTCTAGTTTATTATGTCCTGAATAAAATGGCGCTTGCTATAGCTTGCCAGTTTTTATCCCATTCATTACTGGTGATCATCCCTCTAATCTGCAAGATATTATGAGCACCATCATGAGTCCACTGCATTTTCTTAGTTCGTTTAAAGCGGTCATTGATAATCGTATCGATATGAGATTCTGCCACTTGACTGGTGTAACTCAGACCTTGTTGATCTCGTTCTTCATAATTCACTAGATAGGCTTGATTGTTCTCTAGATAGTTATATAACTTCTTCAGTTTTGAGCGCTTCTTTGAATCAGTAATATTGTTCATCAGCAGTTCTAATTTCTGCAACGCCTCATCCGACTTGCCATGCCATAATTTCCACTTCACTCCCTCTAAGGTTTTTTCGAAGGCGTCTTCTACCGCCCCTCTGACATTCTGAAATCGCATGGCAAGATGAAACCAATCCAATATACACAGAAGATTTTTGCAGTGTGGAGCCAAGCTTAAAATCACTGACCAACAATTTTGAGCACCATCGGCTAAAGCCGTGACCTTAGTCTTTTTCGTCATACCCTGCTTTCGGGCTGCATTGAGCGTAAAGAGCTTCATGGTCGCTAGTTCGTCATCTTGGGCTGAGAGGGCACAGCTTTTATCCTTGATCTGACGATGATGGCTATCCACTTCGATAATATTTTCTGGACGGTAAACAACAGCAGAGAGCGCTTCAAAGCTACGTTTATCCTTATCTTTGTCAGGGATATGCCCCCCATCTACTTGGAGGGTAATCTCTTGTGCAATGGCAGTACCTTTGGGTGTTGCCAATGGTTTGAGATTCTCTTGGGCTAAGGTTGCCCCCACTTCATTGGTGAGCAGCTTGATTTTGTTATGGTTATTGACCGGACGGCGATGAACCGTCAACTGCTCCAGATTAGTCTCGGCTTTACGGAAGCTATACAACGCCCCTTGCTCACATTGCAGTTTCGCTAAGTCTGGGTGAATACAAGTGCCAAAGACAGAGGCCGTTGAAGGGGTACTTTGCCATTTACAGTCTGGATTAAGACATTTGTGTTTTTGGATGCGGACTTTATGATCACTGAAAACAGCATGAAATTTAGAGGGCGTAAATCCCATCTTTTTGAGATTATCCCCACATCTTGGGCAAACATCATAGCCTGTTTTAATCAAGGTTGATTGCACGGCTAAAACAGAGTTCTGAATCTTTTCTAACAGTGAGATTTGCTCTTCATGACGCAGACCTAACTCTAAAATGGATTCTGGTGACTTAATGTCATAAACTTTAAGAGTGTCACGTTTTAAGACCTCTTGAGAACTTACGGATACTTTCTCAACGACTACCCGTAATTCGTAATCCATCTCAAAACTCCATGCCATCTACCTCACTCAAAGGAACGTAGCATGAATACATATAAATTGTAAATATATTACGCTTCCCTAGAGTGATTCGAGATGGCGCTTTAAATCCGAGATCGATGTAATATTCAGTTTCTTAGTATCTTCAGTACGCATCATTAAAGCATAACTATTATTAAACCCGAAGGACGCCAACCACTCCACATCATGGCGTTCTTTTGATACCTTCTGAACATACTTGAATACTTCTTCTCGATCTTGCCCCATGTTTTTGAGGGTTGTTTCGTCTGCTTGTAAAATGACCAACAAACCAGTCCCAGTATACTCAGGATAAAGATCAATTGCGCCCTTCTTGAGAGCATCAAAACAGATTTTTGTACCTGCTAACCCAGTTTTTAGTTCCACATCAAGGTCAGTTGAATTTTCAATTACAATACCCATCATTTCTGCTAGAAGATATTGTTCAGTAAAATTCTTAGACCCAATGACAATATCTGGTTTCCCCTGGCGATCTATCGTTGTTTTGAAACCTGACTGTTTGAGAAAATCCTGTACCACTTTTTGAGAGGGTTCCTTGAGCCGATCAACCCGATCATTTAATTTGATCATCGTTTCATCCGACAAGGCTTCGGCTAATTTTGCTAACGCAGGCTGCAATTGGGGATACTTCCGTAAGGTTGCCCCCCGCACTAGGGGCGCAGCATAGTAGGGCGGAAAATACTGTTGGTCATCTTCCAAGACAGTGAGATTATACGCATCAATTCTGCCATCCGTCGTAAAGCCACTGACGACATCTACCTTTTTCTCCCGAATGGCTTCATACATGAGACCCGGATCAAGTTCGACCGAGTCTAAGCTCAGATCATAGTGCTGTTGCAAACCTGGATAACCATCTGCACGTTCTACAAATTCAGAGGTAAACCCTGCCTTGAGAGGTTGAGGACGCAGGCTTGAAAAAACGATTTGGGACAGCAACAACAGGAAAACAAGGGTGACACTCACCAAGATAGGTTTGAGTAATCGTAAAACCCTGGGCTGTAGAAGACCCAAACCGAAATCCAACAGTATGGCCAAGGCCGCAGCAGGAATAGCCCCTGCCAAAATCATGTCTACGTTGTTGAGGGCAATTCCCCGAAAGATAAAGGTTCCTAATCCCCCAGAACCAATCAGAGCAGAGAGCGTGGCAATGCCTACTGTTGCCACTGTTGCCGTTCGAATTCCAGCAAAAATGACGGGCATAGCGAGGGGCAATTCTACCTTCAACAAAATTTGTCGGTTCGGCATACCCATACCTTTAGCTGCCTCTGTCACCGAACTATCCACCTCCTCAATCCCCGTATAGGTATTGCGAAGAATCGGAAGCAGAGCATATAAGAATAGAGCGACAATGGCAGGCGTAGAGCCAATCCCTAATAGGGGCAAGAGAAAGCCCAACAAGGCCACACTGGGAATAGTTTGGATAACGCTGACAACACCAATCACTTGATTCGCTGCTTTTGGATAGCGAGTCAAGATTAAACCTGTACTCACCCCAATCAGAATAGCTATAGTGGTCGAAATGGCCGCCAACACTAAATGAGTGAGAGTTTGTTGGAGAATCTCCTGTTGGTGACTGATGAAAAATTGCCAAAGCTGCATATCAATTTGGAAAAAAGCAGGGTTTATCTAGGAAACTTGCTGACCAGTTTACGGAACTGAGTAGCAATCGATACCATTTCAGGCCTGAGATCGACTCAGACTACTTGAAATGTTTTTTTGTACTGATAGAACGCTAGTAAGAGATCCTCACAACTTGTTATTTGCCGAGACTGGTTGTCAGGATCAATCATCACAATTCGAGACGCCTTTGCTGCAGAGGCTCCTGCAATTTCTAGTACCTCTAGTAAACTTTGACTCGTTTGATAAACTTCCGCTTGGCTTTCTCTATCTTCGCTATGGGGTAGCCAAGGGAGTAGGTCCTGTAACCGTGTCACTTGCAATTCCAACTGAAAGCGATTGGTTTGAAAGAAATCACGTACAAAATCATTGAGTCCGGCAAAGATTAGATCCTTTGGGGTGCCAATCTGTTGAATTTCACCCTGGTCCATCAGGCAAATGCGATCGCATAGGGTGATGGCTTCAAAAACATCATGGGTGACAAGAACCATCGTTTTCTGCAACAAGCTCCCCAGACTCTTGAACTCCTGTTGGATCTGGCGGCGAGTGATTTGATCTAGGGCCCCAAAAGGTTCGTCCAGGAGAACGACTGGAGGATTGGCAGCTAAGGCTCGGGCCAGACCCACCCGCTGTTGCTGGCCTCCACTAAGTTCATGGGGATAGCGCTGAGCAAACTGATCGGGAGGCAGTCCGACCATTTCCAGTAATTCTGCGGCCCGTTGACCAATCCGTTTTTCCTTCCATCGCAACAAGCGAGGTACCACGGCAATATTGTCAGCAACGGTGTAGTGGGGGAAGAGGCCGATGTTCTGAATTACATAGCCAATATGTTGACGCAACTGTTCTGGCGGCGACTGGCGGATGTCCTTACCACCAATCGCAATACGCCCAGAGGTTGGTTTAACTAGGCGGTTGAGCATCTTTAATGTCGTTGTCTTGCCACAACCACTCGTGCCAATCAAGCCCAACGTTTCCCCTTCGGCAACCCGGAACGAGATCGCATTCACGGCCGAAACGTTGTTGTAGTGCTTGGTTAGTTCGAGGACTTCAATCATTGTGTATTCTCAGCATTATTACTTGGCTTCGATGCTCTCCGACCCTTACCCACCCCTTTATTGCTTGACATATTCTAGGGTCAATAAAGGGTAGACCAATTGTAGTTCGATAATATCGGTCCGAGGGCAAAATACTACATTCAACGGGAACTATTACCCAATTTGCCAGCAACGGCAGCGGTCACTTCTATTTACCGAGAATATGCAACTGAAAACGGCGAGCCAGTTCTTCGCAAACTTTAATACCTCGAATACTATTTCCTCGCTCATCCAGAGGAGGTGAGAAAACAGCAATACCCAATTTCCCAGGAACCACCCCAATAATGCCACCGCCCACACCGCTCTTGGCAGGGAATCCGACTTGATAGACCCACTCACCAGCAAAATCATACATGCCACAGCTATACATAACACTGAGAAGATCACGTACATAGTCAGGCTGAATCGCTTTTTCCCCAGTGATGGGATGAGTGCCATTATTCGCCAGCGTAGCCCCCATTACAGCCAAATCGCGACAGTTGAGTAGCACCGAACATTGTTGAAGATAGAGGTCAAGAATTTGGCTGATATCTCCATCAATCATGCCAAAATTACGTAATAGATAGGAAATAGCCCAGTTGCGATCTCCGTTCATCCGTTCGGAGATGAAGGTTGGCGTATCGACAAACACCTGGTGGCCAGCGTAACGACGATACATCTCCAACAGGCGATTCAGGCGAGTCGCAGGTCCCTTGCCTTTAATTAAACTAGTCGTGGCAATGGCCCCGGCATTGATCATCGGATTGTAGGGTCGCTTAGTTTTGCTTTTTAGTTTAATAATCGAATCATAGGCATCTCCGGTCGGCTCCACATCTACTTTCTCAAGAACAGCATCCCGTCCCCAGTCTTCCAAAGCCAAGCCATAGGCAAAGATTTTGGAAATCGATTGAATTAAAAAAGGAACCTGCCAATCTCCAACGGAATAAACCTGGCCTGACACCGTTGCTACACTAATTGCAAAGGAATCGTGATGGTGTTGCATCAAGTCCGGTTCGCTAGTGTAAATCGTTCCCTCCCGATCAGGCAGAAACTGTTCGTATAGCTCTTGTAAACACTCTTTCCATGCTTCTTCTCCAATAATGTCTATCTCTGAAGCAGAGCCGACTAGGAAAGACGAAGAAGAACTCTCGGGTTTTACCCGTGCATCTGGTGTTTTTCGAACACCTGTTTCGAACATATGGAGTTGAAATTTTTGGGAAATCTCCTCAAAGACCTTAACACCCCGCCAGCTTTTCCTATGGCTTCCTAAAGGTGGAGAGAAAATAGCAATCCCCATTTTCTGAGGGATTACACCGATAATTGCCCCAGACAAGCTACTCTTAGCTGGAATTCCTACTTTATAAGCCCACTGTCCAGAAAATTCATATAGCCCACAGGTATACATAATACTCAGGACATGCTGGACATAGCGGGGGTCAAGAGCTTGCTCTCCCGTCAAAGGGTTGATACCACCGTTTGCTAGCGTCGCTGCCATCACGGCTAAATCCTGGCAAGTCACCAAAAGCGAACACTGCTGGAAATAGAGATGGAGGATTTCAGCCATATCCCCCTCAATCAAGCCAAAATTAAACATCATATGAGCCAGGGCTTGATTCAGATGATCTTGGCTGCTCTTGGAATGGAAGGCCGCGGTATCAATATTGATCTCTCGCCCGATAAAGGTATGAAACAACTCAAACAAGCGTCTAGATCGTTCATCCAAACTGTCCCCATCAATCATGCTCGTGGTAACGATTGCCCCAGCATTCACGAGCGGATTATACTGACGCCGAGAAATTTCTTCGGCTTCAATCAGAGAATTGAACGGATCTCCCGTTGGCTCTACGCCAATACGGCTGAGAACATATTCTTCCCCCCAGTCTTCTAAGGCCAAACCATATACAAAGGGTTTGGAAATGGACTGAATTGTAAATGGCTGTAGGCTGTCGCCTAGGTGACACTGCTGCCCATCTACACCGACAGCAACAATCCCAAACCAATCAGGATTTGCCTGTGCCAGCTCTGGAATGTAAGAAGCAACAACCCCCTGTTTACAGGGTTGATAGTGGTGGTGTAAGTGTTCAAGAAAAGTAGAGAAGGATTCAAAGTCCATCAATTGAGTTCCAATCGCCAATTTTAGCTTTTGAACAGTGCATCAGAAGGGAGTTCTGACTCAAAAAATTCTTCCTCAACCCTTACCCTTACTAGACTTGTCTTCTATCTCACCTCTAAGTACTTTTGCTCCAGATATATCAATGGTTTTGACTACAGATACAACACTCCCGAATAGAAAGTGTTGTATCCCTATGATTCTCCTTGCAGATTACGTTGATCTCATCGCAGAAATCATTTTTTAAGCTGCAAAATTGCAACTAAACCGTGGCCACAACCACTCCCTCGTTGCATATCATATTCTAGGGTCCGCAAAGCATAACCCAATTGCGGTTCGATGATATTAGCACGGGGATCTCCATACCACATCCAACCCACATCAGCTATCACGCGATCCATCGTCATCAATGAAAACTGTAGTGGTTTTGGAAAGTCATTCCATCCTTTCAATTCTGGCAAACAAAAGTTATGGCAAAGCCGATGTTGGCAATACTCTACTAAAGTATTCCAAGATTTCATTAACTGTTGCAACCGAGGTGTAATTTGAGGGTGGTCAGGAACATCGAGATCTAAGATTAAATCTCCCAGGTCGGTACGCAAGTAGTCTTCATGGAGGGAATTAATCAGGCGGCGAATAGGCTTGAGAGCGGGGTTGTACTCGTGTGTATCGGTGTGGCGGCCAACGAGGATTGAGCGATCCATCATATTGACAACTTCCAAGCCTGTTCCAGTTGCAGCAGCCAATTCGTCAGCTAATTGTTTAACTTCCGAGCCTGCCCAAAATCGGAGTGGAAAACTTTCAATATCAATTTCCTGTCGGGCTGTTTCCGAGTAGAGATAACTCATCGTGTACTGACGTACTTTTTCTGACTCTGATTCTGCTGACCAAAAATCCGGCCATTCAATCGAATAACGCCCAATCAAATCAAGAACGATGAGGCTACCGTCATGGCCATGTTCACAGACATCGGTTAGCAGCTTCACTAAATCCTGTCGCCCCAAGTGAGAAAGAGACCCGTAGGATGAGAAATAAATATCAAAGGGCTGTTCTTGCTTGATCTTGCCCAATCCCTCTCGTAAGTCTGCTTGGGCAAATTGCAACTGGGGCTTGTCGGCAAACAGAACTGAGCCTTTCTCCACCATTGCCTGACTGATATCCAGTCCTAAATAGGTGGAAATTTCATCTTCATTCAGTACTCGCTGATGCTGAAGGCCCAAATCTAGATCACGGCGATCTATTTTGGTCAAGATTTGGTAACCTTGCCCAGCACCACAACCCAGATCGCAAATGCGAACCTTTTGCCCAGCTTCGCGTTTGCGATCGACTAGGTGGGTGAGACATGGGCGAAGAGCTATGCGGGTCAGCTGATCTTCCCAGTAGGTGCGGACATTATCGTATTTGCCAAATAAGTTACCGACGTAAAGGTCGTACTTACCTTCTCTAACTGCCTGGGTATAGGTTTGTTCTCCGACCGATTGCATCTAGTATTCTCTTGTAGTGGATAACAGCTGACTTTATATCTTCTTTTGACCTCGCAACTTTTTTTGATATCTTTTGCTGAGGTCAATGCAAAGTTCCTTCCCATCGTCCCATAACTTTAGCAGCGTCTGGATGAGGGAAATGCTGGTGGAAGATACCGTAATAGAATAGCTCTTCTTGGGTATTGACCGGAAATCCTTGTATCTTTGCCTCTACGAGTGCTTGCTCGGTGATCACTGCTTTAGCGTGTTTTTCCAAGACCTCAGAAGAAGCACAGCCTTGAGCAAATTCCATTTTTTCTCGCCAGACAATTTCATGGGGTAGCAAATCTTCAAAAGTCTTACGTAGCAACCATTTTTCAATCCCAAAGGTCGAGAAAAGTTTAAGATGAGGATCAATTTGTAAACATAGCTCGATAAAATCGATATCCAGAAAAGGAACTCGACCTTCTAAACTATGGGCCATCGTCATGCGGTCCACTCGTTGCAAATTCAGGTTATGTAATCCTTCTAGGATAGAGATCGATTCCTGATGCAGTGCCCTAGGATCATCGTAGTCGGCAAGATAGCTATAGCCCGCAAAGAGTTCGTCAGCCCCTTCTCCAGACAGGACAACTTTGACATATTGGCTAGCCAGTTTAGAAACGATGTAGCAGGGGATGGCACTCCGAACTAAGGCAGGATCATAAGACTCTAGATAGTAGATAACATCGGCAAGTACTGCCTGCATTTCCGCTTCGGAATAAACATATTCATGGTGAATGGTTCCAACATGATCAGCGACCAAACGAGCAGCCTTCAAATCAGGCGAATTAGGCAAGCCGACTGAGAAGGAGTGTAATTCAGACACATGCTGTTTCATTAATGCCGCAATAATGCTTGAATCTAGTCCCCCGCTCAAGAAAACACCAACAGGAACATCAGACATGAGTCGCTTCTGGACGCTTCTAGACAAGGTTTGGCGAAGGGCGACCTGGATAGCCTCTTGATCTTTCTGAAACACCGTCACATCAGGAAGGTTGTAGTAAGGAACCAGGCCTGCTTGGGAATGGTAGAAGTGGCTACTGGGAACCTCCTGAATGTGTTCGGCGCAATGAACTAATGCTTTTACTTCTGAGGCAAAGAATTTATGTTCACCCGCTGTAGCGTAATAAAGGGGTTTAATACCCATACGATCCCGGCCTGCTAACCATTGCTGACCATCGCTGACCACGAAACTAAACATCCCATCTAATTGTTGGATGAGATCATTGCCAAAGGTCTGAAATAAGGGGAGAAGAACTTCGCTGTCCGCCTGAGTCTGAAAAGGGTAGGAAGGACAATGGCTATCTTGAAGATCTCGGAAATTGTAAATCTCGCCGTTACAAATGCTGTAGAGTTTTTCCTCTGCCGTTTGCATGGGTTGGTGCCCGCCATCCACATCCATGATGGCAAGACGCTGATGTCCCAACATCCAGTTGTCGCCTTGGAGAATTCCTTTATCGTCTGGCCCTCGATGCACAATGGTCGATAGCATAGATGAAAGATCGAATTGGGCCGATGAGTCAGGGCCAAAAACGCTTAAAATGCCGCACATAGAAATCCTAGTGATTACAGAACAATGTAAGTTGTTGGTTCAATTTCTCTATCAAAGCGTATCGGAGGATGATTTACCTAAATCTGAGGGGTGACTCTTAGACTTGGCTTCAAACCGACTTGTAATCAAATTTATGCTTTTTCCCATGCTGACAGAATCGCTACATGTTTAATTCTACCGGTAAGTTCCTTGCAGAGAGCTTTTCTAGCGATTATGTCTCTTGGCTTCTCGGTGAACCTATTCCTCTGGCTGAACTCATCAGTCCCTCAGAACTTTTACTTGAACCGATCCGAGCTGATGCACTGATTCTATTAACTTCTGAGGAATAAGTATCAACACTGAGTATCCAAGGTTTCTATTGAGAATTTCAGAAAAACTCAGTTCTTGAAATAGTTGATTTTTCATTGAAAGGTCAAGAAAACCTCATTTAATGGTCAATGATACTGAGAATAACGATCTTAGATACTCAGTACTGACACTGTCCAATCATCAACAAATTTCTATAATCTTTGGCTTTTGATATAATCGGCAACCCTGAGGGTCTGGGCAATGATAGTCAGAGTGGGGTTAACCGCTCCTGCTGAGACAAAGAAACTGCCATCAGTCACAAATACATTGTCCAATTCATGGGGCTGGCAATAGGGATCGAGGACGGACTGACTGGCATCTGTCCCCATCTTCATCGTGCCCATGGTGTGTCCAAGGGGGATGCCCACCATGCTGCCTAGATACAAGTCAACAGCGTGAGTACCGGGATGACAACCCACACAGTCGAGGAAATCAGTGAGCCGTTTCTTGAGCTGATTCGCAGGCTCGACATTATTGGCCTGGTAGTCAAAGACAACTTGGCCTGAACTGTTGTAAGAAATGCCGTTTTCGACTCTGGGTAAGTCTTCACTTTGCAGCCAGAAGTCTAAGGAATGTGAAGCCATTTCCGCATGGGTCATGCCTAGTAGTGGTTCTGGGGACTCTAGTTTCATCAGGGCTTCATTAAAGTTTCCCAGCATTTGAATCAAACCCATCGGATATTTAAAATCCTGATCTCCCCAATAGTAATCAGCCAGGGCTAGGGTCTTTTCAAAGGTGGCATCGTTCGGCGTTTTGCTGATGGCAATTAAGGTGGCGTTGTTATGCCCCATAAAGTTGCGACCGACTAGACTTGTCGAGTTGGCAAGGCCGTTGGGGTGATGGGTCTGTTGCGATCGCAAAAAACAGCAACGCTGATCCCAAAGCCCCCGCTGCCACAATCACCAGGTCAGCAGCATACTCGATGGTTTCTCCAGCGTCCGTCTTTACAACGACTGTCTCTATCCGGCGACCAGAAGCATCGGTGACAAGGCGGTCTACAGGGCTATTAGTTTTGAGGGTCACATTGTCATAGGTCAGAGCTGGACGAATGCCCACAATATGGGAATCTGCCTTAATTTCATAGGGATCGGGATAGCCATCGAATTGCGGCCATAAATCCAAGCTACTGGTAGCTCCGTCTTCTCCGTCATGGCCCATGCGCATGCCCATAGGAATGGGGAACGGATGCAGGCCCTGATTGGCTAGATCGTCGTTGAGTCGTTGGATTCGTGGTTCATGTTGGAGGGGTTCATAGGGATAGGGGGAACTGCGCTGAGGTTCTGTAGGGTCTGCGCCGTCTTCACCGTGAACGTAATACCATTTTTCACCGATGGCATAGTAAGGCTCTAGATCGGCGTAGGAAATAGGCCAAGCTGGGGAAAGGCCATCATAATGTTCAACTTCTTCGAAATCCTTTTCTCGCAGACGAAACAGAGCAGATCCATAGAACTTGGTATTACCGCCCACATAGTAGTGGGGATGACTGGGTCTAAAAGGCTGGTCCTGGTGATACCAGGTGTCATTCGGAGTGTATCGTTTCTCCACCCAGTTCACATGGGGATCAAAATTGTCTATCTCCCGGGGAACAAATCCGCCTTTTTCTAAAATCAAAATGCGTTTCCCTGTGGGAGCTAATGCTCTAGCCATGGTGCCGCCCCCCGCACCCGTACCAATGATGATGATGTCGTAGGTGTTATCCATAGTGCGTCTCCAAAGGATTAGGTATTAGATGTTTGCGAGGCATAAAGGGACTAGGGCTGGACAATACGAAGGACATGTCCATCGGGATCTTTGACTAGAAACCCTTTATGAAAGCCCAGTTTGTTTGGGGGCAGGGTGATCACTCCAGGGGAGATGAAGGTTGCTCCTCCCTGACGAAGTTGGTCTGCAGCCTGCTCGATATTTTTAACCTGAATAATGGTGGTCCAATGCCAGAGGTCATCTGCTTTGCTATCGATGGGAATGGGTCGACCATTGGCAGGGGCTAAATAATCTAAAAATTCGACACCAGGGCCTGTGGGGGCTTTGAGGCCACTAATCAGGAGTCTGGCCCCAAAAACATTGTTGAGGTGTTCCTGTTCTGTCCCGAAGTTTTCGCTTTGGCCTGCGAGTTTGAGACCCAGAAGATTTTCATAAAAATTACGACTGGCTTGGGTATCGGAGGTTGCGATCGCAGTATGATCAATCCCCAAAAACAATTCCTCCGTCGGCTCTTGCCAGCGTGGATCCCCTTTGTCGGGTGGGAAGAAAATGATTTCTAAGTTGTGGCCATCGGGGTCCCGAAAATAAAATGCTTCAATCCCTGCCGCTGCTGGAATAGAGTCTGGGAGTTTTTGGGGACCTGTGGAAGCGTGCTGAACCTTATGTTGCCGCAGGAGCTGATAGGCCGCATCCATGTCCCGCACCACAATCGCCATGTGTTGAAACCAGAGATCGTTACTGCGAGAATCAACAGGAATGGGGCGCCCCCCAGGCGTTAGGTAGTCAATTAGCTCAATGCTTTCCCGCCCCAACTGCAATTGCACAACCCGCATTCGCAAACCAAAGACGCCTTGCAACCGTTCATATTCCGTCCCCGTCACCTCGGTATCTGAGACTTTTTTGAAGGGCAATATTTTTGTATAGAATGCCAAAGCTTGGTCCATATCCGAGACCGTGAGACTAACCCCTTTCACGGCCACTAGATTTTTCTGAGCTGCAGACTGAAGCAATTGAGGGTCTGCTGCAGTCCTTTCTAGAACGGCTTGACCGAGTACTGGAGGGTGGAATCTGGCAGCCTGACTGACCAGCACACCACTTAATAATAAGGATGTATAAAAAACTGATTTTTTAAAAGCATAGTAGCTGGATCGAGAGCAATAAAGGTTACTCGTTCCAAGAAATTCTAGGATTTATCAGAAATCGGGCCGACTAATAGACCCCAAAATCCGTTGGAACAAGCTGCAAGTAAGGCAATACTGTCCCGTTAGAATTTTGCTTCTGCCAAAGGCACGCCAAACTTTTCGCACCAAATGGTTACTTCATCAAAGTTACTGATATCAAGGGTGGCAGGTAGCCGATAGATTTGCTTGCCATTATCAAGGTTGAGACCTGAAAACGTACTGGTTTCAACAAAAGAATCCTGACTCGAAAAGCCCAACCGGGGATCAGGAGCACCATCGAAGGAGAAGTCTTCACCCAGAACGAGGTAATAGACTTTGCCCTTTTTAACAATCTCAACTTTGCCACTGACGGCATGATCGCTTTCCCCTGTAAAGGTGGCAGATTCAACCACCGTTGCCCCCTCTAAGACATCAGCGGCCCACACTAATGTGGGTGTGAACGTAAGAATGGCAGCGGCTGTGATTAAAGATTTCGTAATCATGGTTCAAGTCTCTTCCTTGTGTATCGTGACTGTGAGCTTATGGCTAGGGGCTTAAGTTTTACTGATGGCACTCTGAATACTAGTTAAGCAATCACCTCATTACATCTGAGAAACCCAATTTATTAGAGGTATCTAGGGTGCTTTCCCTTGCTCCAGAAAGGTTTGGTATAGATCAACAGCAGATTGGCTGCCAATCACCAGGGGCGACCGCTGGTGAATAGAGGTCACTTCTAGCTCCATAATTCGAGCTTGGCCGGAAGTCGCCCTCCCCCCTGCTTGTTCCACCAAAAAAGCCAATGGCGCACATTCATACAACAACCGCAGCTTGCCGTCGGGTTGATCCTCCGTGGGGGGATAAAAATAGAGTCCTCCCTCTAGTAAACAGCGATGGACATCAGCAACGAGGGCACCGCTATAGCGGAGGGTATGGGCTGCATGAGACTTGCGATCGCCTAAGTAATCCGCAAAGTTTTGAATATGGGGATGCCATTCCTGGTAATAGCTCAAGTTGGCACTATAGGTCTTGCCTGTTTCAGGACAGCGAATATTCTCATGGGAGAGGAGGAATTCCCCCAAACTCGGATCAAGGGTAAACCCATCAACCCGGCTGCCAGTGGAATAGACCAACATCGTACTGGTGCCATAGAGGACATAGCCCGCAGCCACCAGTTCTGTACCGGGCTGCAGGGCATCCGCTTCGGTACTGCAATATCCAGTCGTTTGACGGCGATAGATACCAAAGATTGTACCGACAGCACTGCCTGTATCGGTGTTAGAGGAACCATCTAGAGGATCGGTGCAGAGAATATATTGGGCCTGCTGGCCGCATTCAATCAACTTCACCTGGTCGAGTTCTTCGGATGCGATCGCAGCCACCAAACCGATGTTAGAAAAAGCATCAATCATGATCTGATTGCTAAACACATCGAGCTTTTTTTGAGCATCTCCTGTGGCATTTTTCTCACCGACGAGACCTAAATTTCCCACTAGGGCGGCTCGACTGATTTCCTGGGCCAGCACCTTGGCCGCAAAGCCCATCTGGGTCAACAAGATGGAGATTTCAATCGGCTGCTCAGAGCGTCGATGCTGTTGCCAGAGATGCCCGTTGAAGGTGGTAGGAAGATTCATTTCTTTTTCCAATTAACTGCAAAACTGAGGACTGGTGCTGCGCCATTGACGTCCATCTCGTGCCATCAATTCTGTAGCTGCTTGAGGTCCCCAACTCCCAGCCCCATAGTTCGGAAAATCTCTGCTGGGGAGGGCATTCCACACATCTAAAATCGGCGTAACGACCTGCCAGCCCAACTCCACATTGTCGGATCGTTGGAATAGAGTGGCATCGCCAATCATGCAGTCATATAACAAGGTTTCATACCCAGTGGTTGGGGTGGAATCAAAGTAGTTGGCATAGCAAAAGTCCATATTGACGCTGCCCATGCGGACCTTAGGGCCAGGCACTTTGGCCCCAAATTGAAGACTGATGCCTTCATTGGGCTGCAATCGGAGGACTAAAAAGTTATCGGTCAGCTGATCAATGGAAGTCTCCCGAAATAGCAGGGAAGGGACTCGCTTGAACTGAATCGCAATTTCACTGACTCGCTCAGGCAGCCGTTTGCCCGTGCGCAGATAAAAGGGCACTCCCGCCCATCGCCAGTTATCAATAGTGAGCTTAAGAGCCGCAAAGGTCTCCGTATTCGAGTCTGGAGACACCCGAGATTCTAGTCGATAGGCCGAAACCGGCTGTTCCTTCATCAGACCCTCGCCATATTGTCCGCGGACCGCACAGGTGAGAACCTCTTCTGCCGTGAGGGGTTCGATGGCCTTGAGAACTTTAGACTTCTCATCCCGAACCGCATCTGCCTCAAAAGAGACCGGTGGCTCCATGGCCGTGAGCGCTAAGAGCTGAAACAGATGATTTTGCATCATATCTCGCAGGGCACCTGAACCTTCGTAGTAGCCCCCGCGACTCTCAACCCCCACCTGCTCAGCAACGGTAATCTGTACATGATCAATGTAGCGGTGGTTCCAAACAGGCTCAAATAGGCCGTTACCAAACCGAAACACCAAAATATTCTGAACCGTTTCCTTACCTAAATAATGATCAATGCGGTAGATTTGCGGTTCGGTGAGGACCTGACCAATGGCTTGATTTAATGCCTGGGCAGAGGCTAGATCCTGGCCAAAAGGCTTTTCAAAAATAATTCGTCGCCACTGATCAGAGGTTTCCTGGACGAGGCCAGCTGTACCGAGCTGCTGGGTAATCTCCGTAAAAAAGGTCGGGGCCGTGGCGAAATAAAAGAGATAGTTGCCCTGGGTGCCAAAGTCTTGATCGAGCTGCTGTAGTTGTTGAACTAGATGACCATAGGTCTCTGGGGCCTGAAAGTTACCCGCTAGGTAATGAAGCC
Organism: Acaryochloris sp. 'Moss Beach'; assembly: GCF_021497025.1. NCBI lineage: Bacteria > Bacillati > Cyanobacteriota > Cyanophyceae > Acaryochloridales > Acaryochloridaceae > Acaryochloris > Acaryochloris sp. 'Moss Beach'. The sequence continues at coordinate 5,655,289 of NZ_CP071717.1, read as the reverse complement.
GGGGCTCTAGCCACTGCCATAAATCTGCTTCCAGTAAATCTGAAGCAAATTTCTGTAAATTCTGGTGAATTTGGGTGCGAAATGCTTCGGTTTGAATTGGGGTGCGGCCAATCCCTAGGATGGCGAAGGAATCCGGTAGGAGTTTGTTCTGGGCTAGGTTATGGAGGGCCGGAATTAACTTCCGTTTGGTTAAGTCTCCAGCAGCTCCAAAAATAACAATGATGCAAGGGCCAACTGCTTGAATGGGATCAGTCGCGTTTAAGCTGGGTGCTGTGGCAGTGATCATTAGGGCTTCCTTACTTTTCTACATGACCGCCAAACTTGTAGCGCATGGCCGACAATACTTTTTCGGCGAAGGTATGCTCTTGGCGAGAGCGAAACCGCGTATATAGAGCAGCGGATAGGACATCCGCCGGAACGGCAGATTCGATGGCAGCCATTAAGGTCCACCGTCCTTCACCGGAGTCTTGGACATGGCCAGAATAGCCAGACAAAGCTGGATCCTCAGCTAAAGCCATGGCGGTTAGATCGAGCAACCATGAACCCACCACGCTCCCCCGTCGCCAGACCTCGGCAATGTCAGCCGTGTTCAAGTTGTATCGATGGGCAGCAGGCAGTTCATCGGAGTTCGCACTGCGAAAAATATCAAAGCCCTCGGCATAGGCCTGCATCAGCGCATATTCAACGCCGTTATGTACCATCTTGACGAAATGTCCAGCCCCCACGGGGCCACAATGCAAATAACCTTCTTCGGCGGTAGCATTGAGCGAGTCTCGGCCGGGGGTAGTTTCGATGTCTCCTTTGCCTGGCGCAATGGTTTTCAAAATAGGGTCCAGATGGTCGACGGCCTCCTGGGGTCCCCCAATCATCAAGCAGTAGCCTCTGTCTAATCCCCAAACCCCTCCACTAGTCCCAACATCGACATAGTGAATACCTTGGTTTTGCAGGGTTTGGGCTCGTCTCACATCGTCTTTGTAGTAAGAGTTGCCGCCATCAATAATAATGTCGTCGCGGTCCAGTTTGTCTGCCAGCATCATGATCATCTGCTCAGTCACTTCTCCCGCAGGCACCATCACCCAGATGGTGCGGGGAGGGGTGAGCTTTTGGACTAAATCCTCTAACGAGACAGCTCCGATAGCCCCTTCAGCTTCGAGTTGGGTGACTTTATCTGGCGTACGGTTATAGACCACACAACTATGTCCATAACGCATCAGACGCCGAACAATATTGGCCCCCATTCGACCGAGACCGATCATTCCGATTTCCATCGTTTTCTCCTTAGCTGCGGATTAGAATTAAGCATTAAATGAGCTGTGGAAGCACAGTCTTGAGAAGCTCCTGAATCCCTCTTAGGACATTCGTAGGTACTGGTATTGAGCCCAGCAGAAAGCAACTCCCATCAGGGGAATGGTGAGCAAACTAAGGCAAGGCTCCTTGAAGGGCAATGATCAGGATGTTCAGCCTTAACTCAATGTCGCTGTCAAAAAGAACTTAAAGGAGGTGACGTTGGCGCTCTGCTCAGACTTGAAAGTTCCCTCGGACGTGAGCGATTCAGTGAGCACATCCCCATTACCTGGATCATTGAACAGCTGCAGTCTGGCCTCCTGAAAAATCGCTGAATTAGAGATATCCTCCTGCATTTCTTCATCACCTGCTCGCCCGTTCAGGTCTTCGCTTTCCTAAGAACAGCGACGAATATAGTCAAACCCCATGGACTGACGACAGCACTTTAGGGATTGCAGGACATTGAGTTATTTAAGAGCTGAAACAGCACTCATGATTGTCTCCTAACGGATGAATAAAAGAAGGCCGCCCTGTCATCTGAGAGATGAATGGATTGCTGCAGTTAATCAGCAAAGGGGGAATAATTCTGTTCTGAGACTAGTTCAAACTGTTGATGCACATATAGCGATCTGACGTGAGTTGTGAGAATTATATTCAACCTAAATGGATACTGGCAAAGATTTCAGCCTCTCTACATCTCACGATTGATTTCAGATTGCTATAGTCAGTGGCAAGACTGAAAACCTCTACATTAGACATAAGTAAATTAAATATCAAGGAATAAATAAACGTCACCCTATAATTTCTAACACTAGCGAAAACGTCACTCTATACTTAGCCATAAACAATAAATAAAGTGCTGTTTTTTTACTAATTGTATTGCTGTTGATCACCTCCATAAAATTCTCGATAGCTTTTAAGTTTTAGAAATTAACAGAAACATTAGGGGCCAGTATCCGGAGCTATCACCCACTGATGAGATGACACCCGAAGCACTTTTTATATTGGGCTTCACTAGCCAATGAATCGTCGTTCATCAGCTAGTGAAGTTGACCTCTGGGTGTGATGCCAATGACTTTAGAATACAAAGTTAACCGGATAAAGATCTTTTATATTCCTGCAGGTACTATTACGATCTTGCACTCATTCTCAACTCAACGATATTGGTCTCGAAAGGCTTTTGGGGTAACCCCGGTGAGCTGACGAAAATATTTGCTCAAGTGGCTCGGATTGGTAAAACCACACTGTTGAGCAATCATGGCGATGGGGATATTCGACTGCTTCAGCAACCGCTTAGCTTTTTCGATGCGCTGCTTAATGGCGTACTGGTGAGGGGCAATCCCCATAGATTTCTTAAACAGTCGTGAAAAGTAATAACGACTCATGCCTACTTCTTTGGCAAGATCCACTAATTTCAGATTTTGATCCAATTGATCGTTGATATATGCCAATGCCCGACTCAACAGCACTGGGGACAAGCCTTTGTCAGAGGGATCACTGATGCGGGGAACTTGAGCACAATACCGTTTCATCAAATGGATGGATAAGGCGGTGACTAGGGAGTCAACATACAGGTGATCCGCGAGGTCGAGAGTATTGAGTTCTTGCCGTAAAGCCGTGCCAATGTCATAGATCAAACGATCTTGAACAGCAATATTCGGCAGTAATTCAAAGCGATTTACAGTTGTTAAATCATAAGCAGCCGTCTCGAAAAATTGAGGTTCGAGGCTAAGGCTGAGAAACTTTACCCCCTGATGCCACTGACACTGCTGGCGGGTATGGGCTGGAATAATCATAATCTCCCCATTGCCATAGGGTCCCTGAAAGGATAGCTCACCTAACTGATACTCCACCTCAAATTCTTCATCCAAGGGCGAAAGGATTAATACATGCTGAGTGAACTCATGGGCTGGTGTGGTATGAGCCGGTTGATGGTGTTCTTTGAGAATGAGTCCATCCCACCCAGCTGCCTGACTGGAGAGTTGAGGGCGTTCAGGACAAATTTGGAGAATAGAGTCTGGATCGCCGCAGTTGACGGAGCAGATCGGTGAATCTTCATCAGGAGAGCAAAAATCCTCATTGGGGTTCATGGGAGATTGTTTCTACAAACAATCTTCCTATTGAGCAATAGTCCTTACAGTTTGTGCGTCAAGATAATGAGGTTAAGGGAGAACTTAAGGAATGACCTTAACCTCTTTCTAATTTCCCAGAAAAAAGGTTGAAGAATATCACCTAATTTCCTGCCCTAGTTCGTCATTAATGAGCATCTTGATACGCCTTGGGGGTTATACCCACATGCTGTCGAAAATAGAGTGTTAAATGACTTTGACTATTGAAGCCACAGTCATAGGCAATTTCCACAATCGGTAACTTCTTATCAATGAGCAGCAATCTGGCCTTCTCAATGCGTTGGCGAATAACGTATTGGTGGGGGGAGATACTCATCTGCTCCTTAAAAAGATGACAAAAACTGCTCTCACTCATTTGGGCAATATTTGCCAGGGTTGATAGTCGCAGATCTTGCCCGAGGGAATCATGAATATAGTCAAGGGTCTGTCGCAACCACCTCTGAGGTCGAGGAGAGTTACTGACAACAGATTGACAATCTGAGTGGGCTTTGAGGAGATACATTGCTAATACGTTGACCAAGGAATCAATGTAGAGATGATCAATAAATTCCTGGTTGTCAAAGGCGGAGCGCATGGTTAGGGCGAGGGAATGAATCAGTGAATCGGAAATGGCATATTGCCCTTCAAACTGAACGGAGCGACCCAGGGTCCATTCATAGGTGGTTTGGAGAACAAAGCTCGGATGCAAAAAAATTAAAATGTAGTCTGCAGGCATGTCCCAGGCAAGGGTGTGGGAATGGTGAGATGGAATAATACAGAGCTTATCGGCAGAGATTTGGCGATATTTTGATCCACCGTCTGTTGGCAGCCACTCGACCTGTGCGGCTGCGTCATTGAGCATTAAACATATTTCGAGTTCATCGTGACGATGTTCCTCATAACAAGTCGGGGGTTCGTTAGCGGCATAAAAGGAGAAGCCTTCCAGTTTATAAAACGGCTGCTCTAATTGCTCTTGAATGCTCATGTAAAGTCTCTGCTGAGTTTGAACGACTGAGAAGGCAATACTCTTGTACAAACCTGAGGCAGGAAAATGGGGAGTTAGACTTAATATGACTGTTTAAGACGTGTACTGAGTTGGTCTCCCAGGCAAAAGTTTCTAGCATTAGTGAAAGAAGTTATGAAGTCTAATCTTCAAATCAATTGAAAAAATCATAGAAATTCATTTTTTAAAATAATTCTGAGTCACCGTTTAAGAACTATCTTTAGATTGAGTCAGTGCAGCAATCTCTTTCACCTTAGAAAGGAGGGGTTCTAAGGATTGACTTTTTTGACAGCGAATACTAATCAAGACAGTAGGCGGGGTTTTGACTGCATTAGCAATCCCACTGTCCACATCAGCCTGCACTTGCGCAGTATGGGTATGGCTAGTGAGACCTTTAAGGAAGTGGGGAATATGAAGGCCAATCTCGACCGCATACTCAACCAGTTTGTCATCTTCTAAGCTTGCTGAATGCTGATATAAGAGGTCATGCATTTCCCAAAACTTCCCCTGAGCCGAGGCGGCCTCGGCAGCCTCAGCAGCCTTCCACGCAGGAGTATGGGGTGGGGTTTGGGGAAAGTGTCGATAGACTAAACAGAAGGGATGGGTGGATGTATTCAAAATATTGTTGACTGTTCTGTAGGCTTGGGATGACTGGGAACATTGATAATCTCCATAAATGATGAGAGTCACAACCTCATCGAGAGAACCTTGATAATGATCGCAAGGGCGTAAGGGCGGCGGCATAGATCGTTATTCCGTCCGTTTACAAGAGTGAATTGCCTTCACGAAATAGATTTTACGAAGAGGCAAGGTCATTCGTCGCTTGTCGTCAGACCTGACTTTTTATACCAAATCAGACCAGTAAAAGCGCTAGCCCAGTGTTCAGGAATAGAGCTATAGGGGAGTCATGAGAAATTCCCAACCTTCAGAGGGGGAGCATCCATAACTTTTGGCTAGGTTTACAGAAGAACAGCCCTAGTCGAGTCGGGCTAATCCCTTTTTTAAGGCTACAATCACCGCTTGAGTGCGATCTTTGACCCCCAATTTGGAAAGAATGTTGTTGATATGAAACTTGACGGTCCCTTCGGAAATCGTTAGGGCAGCGGCAATTTCTTGGTTGCTGTTCCCCTTGCTCAGGAGTTGCAAAACTTCGAGTTCCCGATCCGTGAGATCGCTATCGTCAATCCGGTCAGCTAGTTTGAGGGCGACTTCTGAAGGAATGTAGCGTTTGCCACCATGAACAGTGCGGATAGCATGGATCAGTTCTGTGGCTGTGGTGTCTTTGAGAATATAACCCCGTGCTCCGGCCTGAAGTCCCCGATAGATGTCTTCGTCCGTATCGTAGGTTGTGAGAATGATGATCTGGGCTTTGGAGGTTTGGGCTCGAATGCGGGCAATCGCTTCTACCCCTTCGAGATGGGGCATCCGCAGATCCATAAGGGTGATATCAGGCTGATGCTTCTGGTATTGGTCAATGGCTTCTAAACCGTTTTCGGCTTCGGCAATCACATCCATATCCTCGGCCTGACTGAGGATAGCAATAATGCCATGGCGGACAACAGGGTGATCTTCAACGACAAGGAGACGGATGAGTGGAGACATATTTGCTTATTTGAGGTTGGCTCAGGCTATTTTCAGGTTGCTGCTCCATGATTAACCATACAACTCCGCTACAATGCCGAGTTGATTTTGAGAGATATTGGCGAATCGGAAAATGTTGAAATCAAACAAACTATTCGGTTTAGGGATGGTGCTGCTGCTGACTTTAGGTCCCAAGACCGCTATCGCATTGGAGGACAATCTTGTCGGTTTAATTCGTCAAGAGCAGGCTCATCTACAACAGCGAAATTATCAAGCTGCGATCGCAACCTTCACCCAGACCATTCTTTTGGATCCAGACAGGGCTGCTCCCTACTACCATCGGGGAAAAGTGCGGTTTGAGCTGGAGGATGACTTCGGGGCGCTAGAAGATTTTGATGATGCGGTGCAGCGAGACTCCCGATTCGCAGAAGCCTATCTGTATCGGGGAAGTGTCAGGCTCTCTTTGGGAGATCAAACGAATGGGTTGGTCGATCTGAGACAGGCCGCAGGGCTGTTCGCCAAACAGGGCAATCAGCAAGAATATCAACGAACTGTGCGGTTAATTCGACATTTCAATCCAAACTTTACCCCTTAAGCTGGGTGGGCAGAGTCACTTCAATAGAGGTTCCTTTACCCGGCTGGCTCATAATCTGGACTTGGCCTTTGTAACGGGCCGTTCGTTCATGAATGCCCACTAGTCCAAATCCCGTTATATCAGCCGCATCTTGGGGTTCAAAGCCCACGCCATCATCGACGATACCAAGACTAACCTGTTGGTCTGTAAAGGTCAGAGTAACAATGAGGGTTTGGGCATGGGCATGGCGGAGGGCGTTGGTAATGGCCTCTTGACCAATGCGAAGGAGATTGAGCTGTAGTCCCTCCTCAAGAAGAGTAGGAGTCCCTTGAAGTTGGAATTCAGTCTGTAGGGACGTATTGAGGGTCATCTGGGTGAGACTTTTCTGGAGAGCCCTGACTAGGGATTCAGTCTCAAGGGCTTGGGAGCGTAGGGCGTGAACGGAACGACGAGCTTCAGATAGGCCCTGACGGGTTAGGTCGCGAGCCTGGTCTAGGTAGCTCTTTGCGGTTTCGGGCTGTTGGACCAAGATATTTTTGGCGGCTTCGAGCTGGAGAGAGATGCCCGTGAAGGCCTGGGCTAGGGTATCGTGAATTTCGCGGGCGAGGCGATTACGCTCATCGGTGAGGGCATTGGTCCGAGCCTGTTCAGCAAGGCGGGTGAGGTGAATGGCGAGGGTGGCTTGGTTGGTGAGGGCTTGGACAAATTCAAGCTGTTCAGTACTGAGGATGGTGCGATCGCAAAAGGCAAATCCAATAAATCCTATGGGTTGGTTGCCAATTTTCATGCAGGCACAGGTGGCGGATTGATGCCCTCGGGCATCGTGCCACTTCTGGGTTGTCGGCCAGAGAAATTCTGCTGCTTCAGGATTTTGATCGTCTAAAGTAAAGGGCTTGCCGGATTTGATAAGAATTTGCCAAGCCGCTGTGATATCAGCAGGAATATCTGTGTAGAAGAGTTCAGGGTCACCAGGGGCATTTCCTAAGTAAACGGTATCGCTTTGGACTGCAAGTTGCGATCGCAACGTATGAGTCTCGGCATCATACAAAAATAGGTGGGTATCATCTGCCCCAATTTGCTCAATAATTTGGGTCAAAATTTGACCTAGAAATTCGTTGAGTTCTGGAGTTGTTGTCAGTGCATCTAGCGTTTTTGAAATAGCCTCATTGGTCTTAGCTAACTCAACCGCTCGTTCTCGAGCAGCATGTTCTTGTTCCTGTGCAATAGCAGCTTGTTTGGCTTTTTCCGCCAGACGAGTCAGGTGAATGGAGAGGGTCGCTTGGTTGGTCAGGGATTGAATAAACTCTAGTTGTTCGTTGCTGAGGACGGCAACGTGGCGGAAGGCAAAACCGATAAAACCAATGGGTTTTCCTCCCACCTTCATGCAGGCGCAGGTAGAGGAAATATGTCCTTCCGCCTGATGCCAGGGAATAGATTCCGGCCAATAGGCTTCTGCAGCTTCAGGGTGGCGCTCATCTAGCGTAAAGGGTTTAGGAGAGTTGACTATCATCTCCCAAGCGTTGGAAATCTTGGACGGAACAGGACGGCGAAACATGTCTGGATCGGTTGGAGCCGCGCCTTGATAAACCTGCCCATCCTGAACAGCCATATATTGATTCAATGTATCTGACTCTTCGTCATACAAAAATAGATGAGCTTTGCAGGCCTCAACTTGATTGATCATTTGAGTTAAGATTTGCCCTAAAAATTCACCTAGCTCAGGTGTTTCGGTGAGAGCGACAAGGGCTCGACCAATCGCCTCATTTGTCTTTGCCAGCTCTGCTGCCCGCTCTCTTGCTGCTTTTTCTTTTTCCGCAAGAATAGCTTGTTCTGATCTGCGCAATGCTTCATCTTGAGACTGCCGTGCAATTGCCGCTGCAATACTTTCTGCCGCTACCCGCAAAATCGCAATATCTGCCTCATCATAAAGCCGAGATTCACCATAGTTATCAAAGTTAAAAAAGCCCCAAAGTTTTTGTTCTACAGCAATGGGGACAAAGCACTGTGCTAAAAGGCCAAGGGTTGATAAGGAACTTCGATCAGGTTCAGGTAAATCAGCGATGCAGGTATTAACAACTTGCCCCATTCTTAAGGCCTCGTAAATAAAAGGGGTATGTTCCCAGTAAAAAATTTTGTCTGTGTAAGTGCAATGGTGGTCCCAATGGTATGCTCTAGCAGGATGTCTCCATTCCCATGCTAATTTGATGCTGGCAACTGATTGATGAGAGTTTGGGTCCATTACATCCTGGCCGATACCACAGCGATCGCACTCCACCGCCTCACCCAACAGCCGCACCACCTCCGGCAACACTGTTGTATAGTCTGCTGAACGCAATAATAAATTCGCCGCTTCTGCAACCGCACCTAAAAGCCTTGCCCGTTCCTGAGCTGCCTGATCACGTCGGGCCATCTCTTGATAAATGGCTCTGCCAATACAGTTTGCAGCTGTTTGAAACACTGCAAGTTCTGATTGGCTGATCCGTTTAGCCTCCCGGCAGTGATTTATACCGACCAACCCCCATGCCTTGCCGTTCACAAACACTGGAACAGAGTACATAGATTTAACACCCAGAGACTGTTGGTAACTGCGCATCGGCTCTGTTAATTCATCAACGATGCCACCAATCCATTGCCTATCGCCTATCTGCTCCAGGGTCTCCTTAAATCTCTCAACCGGAACTTTTGCAATTTGAGGGATATTAATGTGGTGTTCCAGCCCCTCTGAGCACCACTCATGGGTTAAGCAAGCAAAGCCAAGTTCGTCAGCAGAGCCGTTTGGTTTTGCCATCCCCTGCATAACAAAAACGCGATCGCATTCCAAATTCTCGCCGATGGTCTGCAAAGCCACGTTGACACTCGCAGATACATCAGTGCCAGACAGTAGCACATTGGCAGCAGTGGTCGTCGTTTCTAACCAGCGTTCACGGGTTTGGAGCACTCGGTTCGCGGCTTCTAACTCATCCGCACGGGCTGCCCGTTCTTGCTCAATCAAAGCAGTACGTTCTGCCGCTTCGCGAGCTTGGCGGGTGCGGTCTCGCTCCAAGGCACCCCCCACTGCAGATGCGGCAGTTTCCAGGACTGCAATTTCGGCATCACTCCAGACCCGCTCTTCAATACAATCATCTAGTCCCAATAATCCCCACCATTTACCTCCAACCGTAATGGGAACCCCCACAAGAGAAAGAGCTTGCCCCGGTTGCCGCTCTGCTGGGCCGATACCGTCCAATTCACTGGCAAGAAATTGAGTCGCCCGTCCTGCTTTGAGAAGAGCGGTTAGATGATCAGGGAAGTGCTCGATGGGGACTGGGAAACGAGCCCCAACCTCCATCTTGGGAGGAATATGAGGTGCATCCCACTCCAGCATGAGGTTGAACAGCAGCTCGCCAGTTTGCTCGTCCTGTGAATTTCGTAAAATATAGGCCCGACACTGGGCAGTTCCCTCGCCCAATATTTTCAGCATTGTGGGCAGAGCCGCATCAAGGTCTTCATTAGCAACCAAGGACTGGGCGGCAGCATTAACGCTATTGAGTAGGCAATCACGCTGTTGAAGCTGTCGATTATAGATCTCTAGGGTTGCAGCCCGTCTCTGAGCCGCCTGTTCCCGTTCTTGCTGCAGGAGAGTATCGCGTTCAGCCTGTTCGCGTTCGCGTCTCATCTGCTCTCGGTGAATGGCACTGCCAATACAGGTGGCGGCGGTTTTGAACACGGCCAATTCTGCAGGGGTAAGCTGTCGTAGTTCACGGCAGTAGTCCATAAACACTGCCCCCCAAAATTCCGCCTCGATGAAAATAGGTACAGCATAGGTTGCCAAGGTACCCAGGCTCCGCATTTTGCTGCGGAAAGGTTCAGATTGCTGTTCAACAGCCCCCCCAACGGGATGGCCGACCATTAAACGACGAGTCCAGTCGGCAAAGTCACTGGCAGGCATCTGATTCAGTTCCAAATTGCTGATTTGGCAAGTGGTGCCCGCAGCATCCCATTCATATAGGACTTGAAAATAACCTAGCTCTGTATCGTCAGGAAAATAACGCATGACGCCTAAACGATCGCTATCTAGATTAGAACCAATCGTCTGCAGAGCAATGTTAACGCTGACCCTAATATCAGCCGTGGAAAGGAGCTGGTTCGCAGCAATAGCAGTCGTCTCTAGCCAACGATCACGAGTCGTAAGCACTTGGTTTGCAGCTTCCAGTTCGGCGGTACGGGCAGCACGCTCGCCTTCAATTAAGGCTGTGCGTTCAGCAGTCTCACGGGCTTTGCGAATCTGGTCGCGCTGAATAGCACTGGCAAAGCAACTTGCAATAGTTTGAAAGACAGCAATCTCTGTTTGTGTTAGAAGTTTCTTCTCGCGACAGTGGTCAATTCCCACCAGTCCCCAAAACTGACCATCAATAAAGATAGGAACTGAGTAGGTAGACTGGACACCAATCTCTTTTTGGCTACTGCAAAAAGGCTCAGGAAAATCTTCAATATCGCCACCGTACCATTGTCCATTTAGTAAGTCTTTGAAGTGCTGTTCACCGATGAGATGGCAAGGAATAGCTGACAGTTCCTCATTCTCACTTTGAACAGGCTGACTCGGATGAATCCACTCTTCAATAATTCCTAAAACCTGCTGACCGTCGCGTTCGAAGGCATACATAATGCCAACACGATCAACCCCAATACTTTCACCAATTTCTTGTAACGCTGGTTTAACGGCACTTTTTAGATCATTTTCTGATAGCAGTTTTTCTGTTGCTGCAGCCGTGGCAGTGAGCCAGCGATCTCGTTGAGAGAGGATTTCATTATTCTTTTTTAACTCTACTGCCCGAGCTTTGGTAGCTGCTTCTCGTTCTTTGCGGTTGCGATCGCGATCAATGGCATTGCCAATACAATCTGCCACGGTTTGCAAGGCTGCTAGCTCTGCCAAACTTCGTTGCCGCTGCTGGCGACAGTCGCCAAATACCACTGTGCCCCAATACTGATCATGCAAGAGGATGGGAACTGCATGCAAGGTTTGGACACCTACCGTTGCCATATTGCTGCGAAAGGGTTCAAGCATCTGAGCCGTTGTTAAGCTAAAGCCTTCACCCCGCTGATGCATTTCATAAAGCAGCTCAGCCCCGGCATAGCTCCCCTGCATGGGCTCTGGATAAAAGATTTGGGCGACAGGGGTAATCCCAGGGGCATGCCATTCATGAATTAGTCGCCAATGCCCTGGTTCAGCCTCGGTGATATACGCAAGATGTTGAGCAAGTCCCACCCGATCGGTGCCCACTGCTTCCCCAATAATTTGCAAGGCTCGATTAAAAGCCCCTTCAAAGTCGTCATCGGTTAGTAAAACATTCGCGGCTGCTGCTGTTGCTTCCAATATGCGATCGCGGCTTGCCAATTCCAGATTATGCGCCTCCAACTCAGCCCCACGAGCCTGAGCAGCAGCCTCTCTTTCCTTGCGAGTATGATCACGCTCAATCGCATTGCCAATACAATTCGCTAATGTTTTCAATGCTTCAAGTTCAGCTTCGCTGCGTCGCGTCAGATGACGGCAATCGTCTAACGCAATAATGCCCCAATAATCACCCTCCACCATAATCGGTATAGAGTAAGTCGATTGGACTCCTAGCTCTTTCTGACCTGTACGAAACGGATCTGGCAGCTCATCAACAATTCCTCCAAAAATTTTGCCTCGGCTTAATGCTTCATAGATCAACTCCAGCCCTTCATTGCTAATTTTTACCAATTCAGGATGTTCTGTCTGCAGGTTTGTTCCTTCAGCCACCCATTCATATAAGAACTGGATGTAGTTTGGTTCTTGAGCCAAAACGGCATCCACATGCTTTCCGAGCAAAACTCGATCCAGTTCTAAACCGTTGCCTACTATTGCCAAAGCAGTATGGACAGCAGTATTAAAATCTTCGTCCGTCAGCATGACATTGGCGGCAGTAGCCGTGGTTTCCAAGATGCGATCGCGTTCAGCTAACTCAGTCAGTCGGGCTGCAGCAGCAACTTCTTTTTCCTTGCGCTCGTGCTCACGATCAATGGCATTGCCAATACAATTTGCCAGCGTGATGAGAGCCTCAAGTTCCGCCTCACTCCGCCGTGTGAGACGATGGCAATCGTCTAAACCAATCATGCCCCAATACCTACCATCAGCCCGAATGGGAACTGCGTAGGTGGACTTTACGCCTAGTTCAAGTTGGCTGCTACGAAAGGGCTCAGGGAACTCTTCTACAATGCCACCAAAAACTTCACCTCTATGCAGCGCCTCTAACTGAGGCTCCATACCTGTATCGCTGATTCTAGAAAACTCAGGATGCTCCGCTTGTAGTATGGTTTTGGCCGATGTCCATTCATAGTTGCTTAGGTCATGGCAGCCAACTTCTTGTGGTGAAGTTGCTTCGAAATACTGTCCTAGGTTAATGCGATCGACCTCTAAACCTTCCCCTACGATTTGAAGCGCGGCTTTAACAGCTTGGTCGAAATCTTCGTCGGTCAGCATGACATTTGCAGCGGCGGCCGTGGCTTCCAAGATGCGATCGCGTTCAGCTAACTCAGCCACCCGGGCTTGGGCAGCAGCCTCACGTTCTTTGCGGGCACGATCTCGTGCGATAGCGCCGCCTACACAATTCGCTGCAGTTTTGATTACGGTTAGCTCGACTGACGATAACAACCTCTTTTCATGGCAATTATCAATCCCAAACACTCCCCAAAACACACCTTCGACAAAAATGGGAACATTATGAATGGACTTTACATCCACTGACTCCATCAGGGACCGGAATGGTTCAGGCAATTCATCAATCACCTGGCCAAATGCTTCTCCCCTTAAACTGGCTTGGCACCAACTCCTAAGCCCCATGGCATCCCAGTGAAAATCGAGCATATCCTCATGGTCTTGAAGCTGTGAGGTGACTCCAAAACCATCCCATTCATAGAGAAAGTGCATATAACCTGAAGTGTTTCCTGTGGGATCATTAATCTGTTGCCCCACCGCAATCCGATCTAAACCGATACTCTCACCTAAAAGTTTCAGTGCGGTATTAACAGATGCATCAAAATCCTCTCCATTTAACAGAACACTCGAAGCTGTAGTCGTTGCTTGAAGGATACGATCTCGACCTTCAAGAACCCGATTATGTGCTTCTAGCTCCCTTGCCCGTTCCTGAGTTGCCCGATCTCGCTCATCTAGCACTGCCACCTGTTGGTTTTCTTCGGCTAGCCGAGTAAGCTGCACCGCTAAAGCAACTTGATTCGTAAGGGCATAGCCCAGTTTTATAGTCTCCTCAGGCAGTGGTTGCGCGTTTGGCAAGAAAATGGCGATCGCCCCAAAAGATTGACCTCCCAACACAATTGGGAAGTTAATCGCCTGACCAGACAACTCCACACCGAACTTTTGACACCAATGATAAATGTTGTCGTAAAAAGGCGCTATAAAAGGATTCGCGGGTGAAATCTCAATTTCAATAAATTGAGTACGCTGAGATAACTCATCCACCATGATTAACTCTGGTGGCACAGCCAGCCCATCCACCCCATGATGTCCGGCAAGCTGTTCGCCTACCAAAACTTCACCCTGGATAACAACTTGCTCCAAGTAGGTAATCTGCTCATCAGCGGTACGCCAATATTCGAGGAAAGGAGAGTCAAACTGCTGGGCAATCGCCTGCAAAACATACCCTAAAAACCGCGATAATTCAGGCTCGGTGACTAGCATATCTAGTGTCTCTTTCTGGACACGGTTGATTTTTGCTAGCTCATTTCCACGAGCCTGAGCAGCCTTTGCTCGCTCTATCAGAACTTCCCTCTCCGCAGCCTTACAAGCTTCTTGGCTATGATCACGCTCAATAGCACTACCAATACAAGCTGCTGCAGTTTCTAAGACTAGAACTTCAGCATCAGACCATATTCTTTCAGTTTTACAGTCATCAAAACCCAGCATTCCCCACAGTTGACCTTCGACTTTAAAGGGAACACCGACTAGTGAAAGTGCTTGAGCATCTTTATTTAAATCAAACGCCATCCCGTCCAAATCCCTTACGAGATAACGAAAAGCCTGTCCATTCAACACAGGCTCAGTTATCTGGGTTGGAAAGGCACTCATAGGAATGGGCAAATGCATCCCATACTCACTAGCAGAAGGAATTCCCAATGCATTCCACTCAAATGGCATATCCCAAAGAATTTCACCCGTTTTAGAATCAGGTAGATTCTTAAACACATAAACTCGATCTTGCTTTGTTCCCTCCCCCAAAATCTTTAGTGCCTGTGGGATAGACTGCTCCAGCTCATCCGTTGCGACCAAACATTGTGCTGCTATATTCACACTCTTGAGCAAAGCATCTCGCCGCTCTAGTTCTGCTAGGTTATTCTGCCGCTCTAATGCCCCTGCAAAGCTCGCTGCTGCCGTCTCCAGCACCGCAGTCTCCACCTCACTCCACACCCGTTCGGTGGTGCAGTCATCAAAGCCAAAGTTTCCCCAATAGTCACCCTCTACAAAAATTGGAACAGTGAGTACTGACAGTGCTTGTTCCTGTATCTGTTTGTCCTGTCCTACCTCTGACATTTCCCGTGCGAGCTTTTGTACAGGTTGGCCTGCCTTCAATTCAGACAGCCAATCGCTGTACCCATCAATTTCGTCGTAAAACAGCGGAAATTGATTCAGGAGCTCACTCGCTTTACCCCCCCCTGTTACTGTCCATTCATAAGGACAAGACGCAAATTCTCTGTGGGTCCCCAGCTCTGAGTGGTTTCGATAGATAAAGATGCGATCTATTTCAGTCGCGATTGCGATCGCTTCCAGGGCTCCATTAACTGCCGTATCAAAATCTGCGATCGCTAATAGTTGCCTTGTGGCTTCGGCGACCCCTGCTAGCAGCCGCTCCTGCTTCGATAAATCAGATCTGAGCAAACTCTGATGCCCGTCTGAACAAACTTCAGTAGTCATATCAACTGACCTCTTCTGACTGGCATCCTCAAATGCTACTGTAGACTCCCCCAAATGCTCCTAGCCCACAGATAAAGTAAAGAATCTCCAGCCCACTTTCAAAAATGAGTACTCGGTTGTCCCAAGGATAATTTTCAGCTTTCTCATCAAAAATCTGGAAAGCGTTCAGAATTATTGCTGAAGACCTCAATCATGCATCAGGGTTGTCTCAGAAAGGAGCCTTATTTTAGAGATGTTGCCTGCTCCAAAGGAACCATGCCAGACATTAAACAGACTCTTATTCCTCTTTCCTGCCTTGCCGCTCTGGGTTTCTCCCTCAGTTCCTTTATTCTTAATGCTGATTTTCTAGAGCCCCCCTCCCAATATCAAGGATCAGTTTCTGTTGCCCATTCTGCGACTAAAACATTTGCAGTTCAGGACAATACCAGCAATGCTCCGATTTCTATGGCACCTTAATCACTGAAGCCTCAAGCCAATTAGCATCACTGACAACAAAGCTGGGGGATGGATCAGAATGGCAATGCTATTGCTGTGATACGTTTTCTGGGTAAATCCTACATCCCTTCTAGAAAAAGCCCCAAGCCCAATACCTCATATCAATAGTAGGCATGGGCTCAGGTTTTCTCAGGAATTTAAGATAGCCAGATAGATACCTTAAGAAATGACAGCAGAGTTACCCCGAACCAGCACATCCAGGTTTAACCCAGCATCCAATGTGGCGACTTCAGCGCCATCCACAGACACAAAACCGGTTGCGCTATCGTAGCTGGCATCTGTACTACCGACAATGACCAGGGCATCGCTACCCGATTCAAAATCAAGCACCACGTCGAGATCACCGATGCCAAATTGGTCAGCAAAAAACTCAAAAATATCAGCCCCTGTCCCCCCAATCAACACATCAGACCCTTCGTTACCAACAACCACATCATCGCCCTCACCGCCCCGGACAATATCGTCACCAATGCCCCCAAACAAGAAATCAGTTCCTTCAGCTCCCATGATGTTGTCATCGCCACCATTGGCCATAAAGATATCGACTTCATCGCCACCCGCAGCAACATCGTTACTATCTCCAAACACGAAAATATTAGTAGTGTCCTCTTGACCCACCGCAAAAACGCCACCCCCATCTTGAGGGGCATCAAAGAATTGTGCCCCTTCAAAATTACTGATAAATAGGGGAACGGTGCTCCCAGGTGCCAGACTAGGCGATGCATCCACAATGGATAGCACCTCATATTCCCCTTCACTATCCAATGCGTCTGCCCTTGGCTGCTCGTCTGTCTCTTCGGGAACTGTAGCAGCACCAAAGCCAGAAACATCTGCACCCGCATCAAAGACGACGGAAGAATTAGCCCGCGTCAACACCTCTAGTTCTAACCCTGCATCTAGTACAGCTGCTGTCGTTCCATCCACTGTTAGAAAACCAGTCGAGTTATCGTAGTTAACATCTGTACTACCAACAATCACCACAGCGTCTTCGCCCGACTCAAAATCCAAGATGATATCTAGATCACCAGGCAGGATCTGATCTGCAAAATACTCATAGATATCGCTTCCACTGCCGCTGATTAAGATATCAGAGCCTTCATTACCAACAACCACATCATCTCCTTCTCCGCCCCGGACAATATCATCGCCAAATCCTCCAAATAAGAAATCAGTCCCTTCAGCTCCCATGATGTTATCGTCGCCGCCATTGGCCATAAAAATATCAACTTCATCACCGCCTACAGCAACATCATTAGTGTCATCAAACACAAAAAGATTGGTAGTATCTTCCTGCCCAACAGCAAAAGTTCCACCGCCATCTTGTGGACTACCAAAAAACTCAGCCCCTTCAAATTCACTAATAAATAAAGGGTCGGTACTACCAGGTAATAATAAGGACATTTTTAGATCTCCATAGTGACTCAATTGAGTCAGGTTCAAGACCCAGACTATTTTCAAAAGATAAGTAGAAGCTGAGGAATAAATTAGTTAACCATGTTTAAAAGTGAGAACTAAAAACAATATTCCAGGAAGAACTAAAACACCATAAAACAGCTTTTAATTAGTTAAATATGTTGCAAGAAATTGGCATAAAAATTTTCTCAAAAGTGATGCCAATTCTTTCTGAAATATAATTCATCAAAAAATAATCTTTTTTAAGTCTAGTACTTCACCACAGTGATTACGAAGAGTTGACTGACAGAGAAGTACCTAAGGATCAAAGATTTTATCTTCATCAGACGTCTAGGATCATTGGGGTGAAGCACTAGCAACTTATCTTAACTAATGTGGAAGTAACCGCTAGTGGCAATTTTGCTATTTGGAGGTGATAGATTGCCAGAGGAGATTGCTTTCCCTACCGGGAAATTGAAGCAAACCCCAGCGCAGGGAATTGGGTGCAATGGCAAATAAGCGCACCATCACTGCTACCAATGCTGGTGTCGATAGCGTATCGGCCAGAAATCCCGACCATTGACCTCGGGGCAGACTAAAAAAAGTATCGAAATGCTGTTTTAACAGCACCTCATCAAACCGCATTAACTTTTCTAAGCCAAACCGATAGAGATAGTACTTGCGCAGGCGATCTCGATTCCATAGCTCCTGCCATGCCGCCTGAGCGATCACGGTTGGTCCAGCTTGAGTATCCTGGAGTTTAGTGGCAATAGCTGCAGCCAAACTAGGCCCACGGCGCAGCAGCGCCCCGACCATATACCCCGAAGCGGGATGTACCATGCTCGCAGCACCACCAAAGGCCACCACGGGTTGATGGAGATCCGGCAGGGGAAGTGTCATCGGAAAGATGCAGCGTTCCACCTCATGGATCGCAGTCACCTGAACTCCGCGGGCGGCTAATCGTTGGTGCAAGCGTCGCTCTAGTAGTTCAAAGCTGACGGGAGGTGCCATCGCCAGGGATGTCTCTTCCACAAAATAGACATCATTACCAAAATCCATCCCATAGAGAAAGGTCGGCGGCTCGGTGGCGCGTTCAGTGGCCGATAAATGCTCGCTGCGAAAATCCTGAAGCACGAATTGTTGTGGATTGACGGGGGGTGCGGAAAAATGACCGACGATACCATAGGCCGTTTGAAATGCTACTGCCTCCTGCTGTTGCCGCTTGATAAACATCGGATTGTGGCCGCTGGCATCAATCACCACCCTGGCACGTATGGTTTCACCTGCCGCAGTCGTGACGATCGAGCGTTTGTGATCGTGCTCGATATTTATGGCCTTACCTTGCTGCCATTCCACGCCCCCGGTTTCGCATTGGGCCAGCAGATGGTTTTGCAGCTTGACTTTATCGAATAAGCCGTAGGCGCGACCGTGGTTGACTTCCCCTTTACCAAAATAGGAGACACAGTTTTCCCAACAATGCCCTAATAATTCCGTCAATCCCAGAGCTTCGAGTTCATCGCGCCAGATACCGTAGGTATTCGGCCAGACTTGCCGCAGCGGACTAGCAGTTAGGCCGCCAACCTTGACGCCTTGCTCGGCCAAAGCCGCCGCAATAATCATCCCAGCGGGGCCTGCCCCAATTACCAGCGCATCAAAATCCAACATAGCAGCGTTCTTTTAGATAACACCTAAGGGAGCACCCATCCCCGGTTCGCACTTTAACACGCGATCGAATACGGATAGAATAACCCTCGATTGCTCTATTGCATTGGCATAGCTTATTTTCAGGGTAGACATGAGTTTATTTCGAGCATCATCCATATTCATTTGCCCATCACTGCCGTGAATTCTAGAAAATCTACAACCTTGTATTGCCTTTTGTGATGAATCAAACAGCCATAAAGCCCTAAAACATTTTTTACAAGGACTTAACTAACTACTCTGTGTCCCCACCCATAGCAATGGATAATCTAGAAACTGTTTTCCACCAGCAGTATCTGTAACGCCCCCAGAGCAGTACCCTAGTCAGTATGGATCATCAATCTTCTGCACCCCAGCGTCAGCGCGGATTCTCGCTGACGCCCCTCGGGATGAAGAAACTACAGCAACGGTTACTCGCTCTAGAAGCCCAAACGGGTGTGAAACATAATGCCGCCCGCATTACCCAGCAGATCCAAATTATTGATCCCAAGGGACTCCACCCCACCACCGTCCGCAAGATTCTGCGCCAGGAAACCGTAGACTTGACAACCCTCCAAGTTCTTTTTCATGCCTTGAACCTAGACCTGGCTCAGGTCGATTGTGAGCAACCCTCGCCCCTACAGGCCGCACCCACACAACAAGATTGGGGTGGGGCACCAGACGCCACCCCATTTTATGGTCGTCATCAGGCGTTAAAGACCGTCAGCCACTGGATAGTTGCAGATCGCTGCCGATTAGTGACCCTGCTGGGAATGGGCGGCATGGGAAAGACGGCCCTCTCCATCAGACTCGCCCAGCAAGTTCAAAATCAATTTACCACCCTGATCTGGCGGTCTCTGCGGAACGCTCCCCCCATTGAGGTGCTGTTACTGGACTACCTTCAAGTCTTTTCAGGACAAAGGGAGGCCGAACTGCCACAGCACCTCAATGGCCAAATTTCTCAACTGACAGACTACCTGCGCCAATCTCGATGTCTTTTAGTTCTCGATAATGTGGAGTCCATCCTAGAGCGAGGTCGTCCTGCTGGACGATATCAATCTAGCCGGAAGGGGTATAGGGAGCTACTACACCAAATTGCTAGCACCGACCATCAGAGCTGCTTGATCCTGACCAGTCGTGAAAAACCCCAAGGAATTGCAGCCTTCGAAGGAGAAGTCTTGCCCGTTCGTTCTTACCATTTACAGGGCTTAGATGCGTCATCAGGTCAAGAAATTCTCCATCAAAAAGGCTTTACCCATCTCACCTCAGCCACTAGTCAGCTGATTGAAACCTATCAGGGTAATCCCCTGGCCTTAAAAATTGTCGCGACTGCCATCCAGGATCTCTTTGCGGGGGATATCCAAGGGTTTCTAGACCAGGAGCGAATTGCTTTTAGTGAAATCCGCTTACTGCTAGATCAACAGTTTGCGCGGCTGTCATCCCTAGAACAGCAGGTGCTGTATTGGCTTGCGATCGCACGCGCCCCCATCTCTCTAAAAACCTTGCAGTCCGACATCCTCACCCCCTCAGCCCATCTTCTGGAAGCCATCGAGTCCATTGACAGACGCTCTCTGCTGGAACGGGACAGCACTGTATTTCAGCTGACCCTACAGCCCGTGATTATGGAGTATGTTTGCGATCGCTTTATTGATACCGTCAGTGCAGAGCTTCTCAACCTGCCCCTACCAGAGACTTCTCTATTTTATTCCCATGCCCTGATCAAAGCAGACAGCCCAGACTATCTCCGGGATGGTCAAATTCGCTTGGTTCTGGCCCCCATCGCCGACCGATTATTAGCGAGTCTGGGCAGCCCTAGTCGGCTCGAAGTCCATCTCAAACAGATGCTGTCGCACCTCTCGTCCCAGCCCAGCTATGGTACTGGCAATCTTCTCAATTTGCTGGTGTACTTAAATATCGATGTGACAGGCTATGACTTTTCTGGCTTGACCGTTTGGCAAGCCTATCTTCAGGGCAGCAATCTCCATCAGGTGAACCTTAGGGCAGCAGACGTTACAAAAAGCGTGTTCACCCAGACCTTCGGTGATATCTACGACGCCACCCTTAGCCCCAACGGTCAATGGGTGGCAACAGCCCATGCCGATGGTATTCCCCGAGTCTGGCAAGTCAAGGACGGCAAACTATTATTTGCCTACCAGGCTCATTCCCAAGCCGTCTGGACCGTTGCCTTTAGCCCCGATGGTCAGACCCTCGCTAGCGGCAGTTTTGATCAGACTATTCTGCTGTGGAATCTAGAACAGGGGGAAGGGCAACATATCCTCTCCGGACATCAGGATCGGATTTGGTCTATCGCCTTTAGCCCCGATGGCCAAATTCTCGCGAGTGGCAGCAACGACTGCACCCTGCGCCTCTGGGATGTAACAACTGGCGACTGTATTCATACTCTTACCGGACATATCGATGGCGTTACCACCCTTGCCTATCACCCTGACGGCAACCTGATTGCCAGTGGCAGTGCCGATCAGACCCTTCGACTCTGGCATCCTTCAATGGGATTACTGACAACCCTGCTGGGACATACCCTTCCGATTACCTGCATTGCCTTTAGTCAGGATGGTCAATTTTTAGCTAGCAGTGATGCCCAAACCATTCGTCTCTGGCAGGTGGATACCCGAGACTGCCTTCACGTCATTGAGAATTTAACGTCGATTTGGTCGGTAGCCTTTAGTATCGATGGGCAAATCTTGGGGGCAGGCGATCGCCAACATCTCAAGTTTTGGCAGGTCTCTACCGGAGCACTGATTCAGTCTCAGACCGGATACGACAGTCAAATCTGGTCTGCAGCCTTTAGCCCCAATGGTCAGCAGTTTTTAGCCTGTGATAAGCAAAAGTTGGGGGTCTGGGAGTTTGCAGCTCAACCCAACGACAAGAGCCTTGTACATCGCATTTACACTCTGGAGGGGTATACGAATGCGGTCTGGTCTGTAGCCTTTAGTCCTGATGGTCAAACCCTTGCCAGCGGCAGCACCGATCACGTGATCAGGCTGTGGGATGTGGACCACCAGCACTGTAGGCAGCGCCATCTGCAACCCTCTGCCCGCCGCATCACCTTTAGCCCCGATGGCCAAATTCTCGCTAGCGGCAGTGAAGATGGCTCAGTCCAGCTGTGGGAACCTACAACCGGGCGGCAGTTTACGATGACCACTCGTCACGAGGGCAAAGTATGGACAGTTGCCTTTAGCCCCGATGGCCAAATTCTCGCTAGCGGTGGTGCCGACCACCAAATTCGCTTCTGGGATGGGGTCAATCACCATAGCCTCAGAACCTTGACCGGTCACGACAGTTGGGTGTTATCTGTGGCCTTCTCTGGCCATACCTTAATCAGCGGCAGTGCCGATCAAACCATCAAACTATGGGACGTTCGCACAGGCGACTGTCACCACACTTTGACTGGACATATGGGCGCAGTGTGGTCCGTCAGCGCCCATGCAGATACTCTCGCCTCTGCCAGTGAAGATCAAACCATTCGACTCTGGGATCTCTCTACGGGAGAAGAGTACCAAACTCTCAAAGGCCATGACAGCCTCGTATTAACCGTGCAGATCAGTCCAGATGGACGATATATCGCCAGTGGTAGTGCTGATAACACCGTTCGATTATGGGATATCCAGACTGGGAAAGGTCTTAAGGTTCTAACGGGGCATACTCACTCTGTCTGGTCCGTGGCCTTCAGCCCTAATGGTCAGCGCTTAATCAGCGGAGGACAGGATGGTGCCTTGTGCCTGTGGGCTGTGGAATCCGGTCAACAGCTCGGCAAAATGCCGTTAGAGCGTCCCTACGAAGGTATGGATATTACAGGGACTTGCGGACTCACACCATCGCGCCGCCAGATGCTGCAAACCTTGGGAGCTATTGAGTCATGACGCAAGAATCCAGCCGCATGCTCCATCTTCTGGAAGTTCTCACTTCTCTGAGTTATCGCCAGAGCGATCTAAATGACTATCTCACCACCGTTGTCTCGGGCATCAGCCAACTCATTGACACGGACTGGTCCATCGTCACCCTCTGCCAAGACAAACAGTATCGCATCCTCGCCAGTAGCGTAGAGATGGATGACGCTGAAACCGTTTGGAACTTACATGGATCCATCACCAATTGCATCTTGGAACGGGGAACCACGCTGATGGTAGAAGACGTAGCCCTAGAGCCGATGGGTCACATGCCTGAGGGATATGCAGCCTATTTAGGTATTCCCCTCAAAACCCCAATGGGCAAAGTCTTAGGCACAGTCTGTTCTTTTTATCGACAGCCCCATCGCTGTACAGATGAAGATGTGCAGCTCGCTGAAGTATTAGCAGAACGAGCTGCGATCGCAATCGACAATTACCAGCTCTATCAACGCCAGCAGTTAGTCAATGCCCAGTATCAGCAGTTAAGTGAAAAGTTAGGGCTCGCTAACGAAGATCTAGAACGGGCCGCCCAGATGAAGGATGAGTTTCTGGCCACCATGAGCCATGAACTCCGCACCCCATTGACAGCAATTATCGGACTAGCAGAGGTACTGCGGGAGGAGGTCTATGGTGCTCTCAACCCCAAACAGATGAAGTCCGTCCGCACCATTGAAGAGAGTGGTGAAAATCTGTTGGCCCAGCTCAACGATTTAATTGACCTCTCCAAAATTGAATCGGGCAATCTGGAGCTACAGTGCAGTCGAGTTTCTATCCGCTCCCTGATCGAGAGCTGTCTAGGGTCGGTCCAACAACAAGCCCAAGATCAACAGATCAATCTGAGCCACTCTATTCCAGCAGATTTAGCGGAAGTGAAAGGAGATGAGTTGCGGTTGCGGCAAGTCTTCCTGAACTTGATCCGCAATGCCATTAAATTCACACCCCAGGGGGGTGACGTATCCGTAAAGGCGCAGATGCAGGATGCGGAAACAATTCAAGTGAGTGTGACAGATACGGGAATTGGTATTGCTACCGCAGAACTCTCTCAAGTATTTGAACCCTTCGTACAGCTCGATAGCTCTAGGACACGACTCTATGGAGGGACAGGTTTAGGCTTAACCCTAGTGCAGAGATTAGTCAAACTCCACGGCGGTATGGTTCAGGTCTATAGCGAAGTTGGTGCAGGCAGTACCTTTACCATCACCTTACCCTTCTCTTGCTCTCCTGTTGATGGAGAAGAACCAACATCTGTTCCCCCCTCTCGCCCCAGGACTATCGCTGCCCCGTTGATTTTGCTAGCGGAAGATCGAGAATCCATTGTCCTACTGCTGACGGATTACCTTGAAGAACAGGGATACCGAGTTGCGATCGCAACCAATGGTCAATCGGCCATCGACCTCGCCACCCGCCAAACCCCAGATCTGATCTTTATGGATATTCGTTTACCCCAAGTCGATGGCTTAGAAGCAACCCGTCAGATTCGCAGTCATCTACCCTACACCCCAATCATTGCCCTGACTTCATTACTCATGCCCGAGGATAAGGAACGGTTCCTCGCCGCCGGTTTTAGTGACTCTCTCTCTAAACCCCTGAAGATGGAGCAATTAACCGCAATGATCACTAAACATCTGCAAATCTAGCATCGCTAAACAAATCCCCATGGATAGCAAACAACATTCCATCCTCGTGATTGATGATGAAGAACGGATCTTTGACGTGATCGAGGGGTTACTCATCCGGGAAGGATACCGACTGACCTATGCTCCCAGCGGCCCAGCGGCCATTCAGCAGATTGATTCCCTGCAGCCCGACGTTATTCTACTCGACGTCATGATGCCTCAAATGGATGGCATCGAAGCCTGTCGCCAGATCAAAGCCAACCCCAACTGGAAACACATTCCCATTATCATCGTCACGGCCCTCACTTCCAAGGCAGATTTAGCCCGTTCATTAGAAGCTGGAGCAGACGATTTTATCTCTAAACCCATCAATAGCCTAGAGCTACGAGCACGAGTTCGTTCCATGTTACGAATCAAAATTCAGTATGATGCCCTAGCCGCTACCCTTCGCCTGCGAACTCTCAACCTTTTTGATGCCTTTCTGAGCTAGTCAAACCGAAAAAAATGGCATCAAAACCGTAGCATCAGACACAGCAAATTTTTATATTTCTGTATCAACCAGATAATATTCTGGGAACCGCAAGATTTTGTTATCTCCTGCAAAAAAAGTAAAAGACTCTCTAGGAGGGGCAACGGCTAGGGTGATTACGCTACCAATCTACATCCAGGCCTTTTCCTGAACTTGGGGTATATCCCCATTCGATGGAGATACAGATAGAAGATTGGGTGCAGTTAGTCGTATATGAGGTCTCTGAAATGGCTTTCTCCGCTAAAATTAGCTCCATTGCTTCACTTATTGCCTTAAGTATTGCTGCTCCAGTCGGTGCAGTTCCCCTACAAAAAGCTCAGTCCAGCTTACCTACCCACCCAGATTCAAGCTTTCTGATTGCATCCCCTTTCCGTAAAGAAATAAGCCCGGCATACCAAAGACGGAAGAAGTTGATGGAAATGCTCGTCATGCAGATGGAAATATCTGAAATGGCAGCAGAATTTCTAAAATCCGACGATCCTGAAGTCAAAGGACTGGCACAGGAAATGATGAAAAGTAGCGATAATCTATCTTCTCGGATTCTGAAAATGCTGTCTCCAGAAAATACACCCAAGACCGAAGGCTAGATTATTTCAGAGCCTTGCACAGAGCTGTAGTAGCTCCCGACTTAACAGCTCTGTGAAATGTCTCAAAAGTTCATCAGTGGTACAGCGACTCCTTGCCCAAGAGACATCACAGCTTGAATTGACATCACAATTCTCAGGCAGATTAGGTCTCATTTTTCTTGAGGCTGGTCAAACAGATGATCCTATAGGCGTATCAATCTAGCCATCGGCATTTATTGATCAAGGGACAAACAATCGCGTAGATATTCAATCGTTAGGTCTAATCATTGAGTCATGAGTCTATCGAACTCACTTCACAACAGACTGACACTGCTACGTGATTTGTATTTTTCATATGTCCGATGCATCCATTCTCCAGTGAGTTAATCTTTTCGATGAAAACATACAAGAACTTTGCACCCCGGACCTTGCCCCAGAGCAAACCTTTCACCAGTAGTGATTATCAGTCTCTGATCCAAATACAACAGTCTGAACTTAAGGCATGTACCCATTTAGGCACTCAAATCCCCAAAGGACAAAGAGTGGTGACCAATCGTCAAAGTGAGGATGCGCGCTTCGCTGAGCTAGGCAAGTTTTCAACCATGATTGTGCATGAGGTGCGGAACCCTTTAACGACGATATTGATGAGCCTTCAGTCGTTTCAAAATCTCAACTTGCCTGAAATATTTCAACTGCGGTTAGATTTTGCCCTAGATGAAGCAGATCGGTTACAGCGTCTCGTGAATGAGATTTTACTCTATACCAAGCCTCAGAAGTTATCCGCTTCCTCCCTAGACATTGATGCCTTGATCATTAACTGTATAGAAGGTTTTCAAGCCATGCCTTTGGCTGTTGACAAAAAACTTACGTTTATACCCACACCTGTTCCGGTTGAAATCCAGGGAAACTCAGACAAACTTAAGCAAGTATTGATTAATCTGCTGACCAACGCCTGCGAAGCATCAAGGGTTGGGGACGAAATTAATATTCAGCTTCTGCATCAAGAGCAAAGTGTCTGCATTAAAGTCCACAACTGGGGTGAATCTATCCCTATCGATCAATTAGTCACTGTCCTGCAGCCCTTCTATTCCACCAAGTCCACAGGCAATGGGTTAGGGTTACCCATTGTGAAACGCATCGTTGAAGAACATGGTGGACATTTGCGAATTAACTCTGATCCACAATCTGGAACCACAGTTTCAGTTGAGTTGCCCATCGACCCTAAATAATACCTACAGAACGCCAGAGTTATGAAGGTAAGCTAATAAGTCTAACTTTAGGGTAAATCATCTGAGAATCAAGAAAAATTGTCCGACATAGTTAACCAATCTCTCTAAAATTGCAATCACTGCCTTAAACTTGCTTATCTTTGTTGCTAAGCAGCTTGAAATAATTCTTGGAGTTCATGGGGTTTTAGGTTCCAAAATTAGTGCATCTGAAAAGGTGACAGGCTTCTAGTCAAGACGACACCAAATCTAAGCCAAAGAGATTTAATAGTTCGTCAATCAAGTCAAGTGCCTAGACGCAAATACCCCCAACTCGATACAGTAGACAAGCTGAATCAAGTTCTATGGTGTGGGGGTAACCCCTAAAGACCAGTAATGCCTACTCCTTCTCTTCCATTTGCTGAGCCCCTTGCTCAACTGCCTGGCCTGAGTCCTGACAATCTCAGCCAGCTACAGCAATGTGGAATTACAACGATTAAAAAACTCTACACCCATACACAAACGCCTAATCACAGGCAACAGTTAGCAGCCCGAATGAAGCTACATCAACAGTACATCAATAAATGGGCAGCCCTAGCAGACCTCTCCTTAATTCCAGGTGTAGGGACTCAAAACTGTGGTTTACTCCTGCATGCAGGGGTAGGTTCGACAGTACAACTCGCACAAATGCCAGCAGAGCGCCTTCACAGACAATTGCTAAGGTTACATGTAAAGATGTTAGGGCAAAATGCTCTCTGTCCGACGGTGGCTGAGGTAACCCAGTGGATCTTTCAAGCTCGCCGCCTTGCCCGCAGCTAGGCCTTGCCAGCTAGAAGCCAACTAAGCCAAATCACGGATATGTTTCAACACTCGATCGATTTCGTCAGGGGTATTGTAGACACCTGGTGTCAAACGAGCGTAGGACACATCATAAGGAGTTGTACTAGCAATAATATTGTGGGTGCGCAACTTCGCAACAACAGCCTTGGGCATTAATCCTTCGACATCAAAACAGATAATCGCGGCAGATAGGTTGTCGTCGATAGGCGTATACAGTTTGACATGCTTCATTTTTGATAGCCCAATTTTTAGTTGGCGGCTGAGGGAATGAAGACGTTGAGTCACTCGCTTTTTACCCATCTGCTGATGAAATCCAAAGGCTTGAGCCATTGCCCATTGATGTTCAAAGGATTTAAATCCTCCAGGCGTCATCCAACTACCCCAACCTGCTCCCCCTGTGAAAGTCGGAATCGTGGGCGTGACGGCATTCTGGGTTTCAGGCTTGCCCCAAATAAAGCCAGAGCCACGAGGAGCAAACATCCATTTATGGGTACCTGCGACGAAGAAATCACATCCTAGATCAGTCAAAGCGTCATCTTCTACCCCTAAGCCATGGACGCCATCCACAAAGAACAGAACCTGATCCTCCTCTGATCGGTTCTGGTTCACTTGCTTTAGTTGTTCCGACATTTTGGCAATGGGCACTTTGAGACCTGTACTAGAGTGGACCCAGGTGGCTGTTACCAGTCTTGTTTTCGGTCCAATCCCTTTAACCAAGGTCTCAACCATTTCGTCTTCAGATACGGTTTGAATATCCCGATATAGGGGAATTTCCTTAACGGTTGCTCCAGTTCTAGATGCCTTATATTTCAGTGATGTATGAGTGGAATAGTAATCATAGGTGGTGGTCAACATTTCCTGATCTGGACGAATGCTAAGACCATTAATCACCAAAGCTGTCCCCATGGTTGTGCTGTCGGTCAGGGCAAGATCGTTGGACTGAACACCCAAATAGTCAGCCGCATTGTTTCTAACTTCTGCCACTAAGTCCTGTCGATGGTCATAGAGATAGTGAGTGGGATTTTGATCCAGGCCGTCGCGATGCTGATCAATGGCGGATTGCACAGGAGCTGGATGGGAGGCTAACAGGAGGCCTGCCATGTGAATATATTTAGGGTCTAAGTTGAAGTGGGCTCTTACCTCTCGCCAATTATTGAGGTTTTTGTGTTGAGCGGTTGGCTGGCTTACCGCATTGGATTGAGCCAGAGTGCCTGCAGCTGTTCCCAGACCTGCGGTTAGTAAAAAGTTTCTCCGAGTCCAAGCCATGACTGTTTTCCCTAGCTGTTTAGGACTCATCCTACAGTCTAGAAATCAGATCATGGATGTGGTTTTCTAATTGTTTAAGGGCATCGTCTGGAAGTGCTTGGTCGATATCATGGACGCACCAATAGTCGACTTTATTTTCCCAGTCTGGGAATCGTGCGTGCATCAGGGGACGATGTTCTGTTTTATCAACGGCAATCACCTGATCAGCCTTGTTGAGATCCGCCACCGTCAGGGATAAGGGGAAGCGAAGATTGTCAGGGAGTTGAATATTGTGACTGAGTAATCCTTGTCGGGTGTATTTGGAGATGGGGCCAACATTATTTTGACCTCGCTCCAAGGCCAGGCCCCGAGAATCTGCCCGCCCATTGAGGGCCTTTTGCATCGCTAAATGATTGAAGTAGTATTCACAAAAACGGCTGCGATAGTAGTTTCCGGTACAGAGAAACAGGATTGTGTGCACTTGGATTGCTCATGCCAATAATCTATTCCCATACCTTACTCTCACAAAGAAAGTCCTGTGGGTATGGTTGGTATGTTTGCATTCATCTTGGCTAACGCATTGATCGGAAAGTTAGGGTCAAATCTCATGGCTTGATATCAAAGTACTGCAACTCTCAACCGTTGGATGGCAAGCCGTCCAAGAATGTAATCACATTGGTATCGCCAAGAACATTGATATGAATGAGAAAACCGATAAAGCCTCTTGGGCTAAAAGCAATAATTCATCTAGCTATCAATTCACCAGTGACTTCTTCCAGAAAAATCCTGAATTCGGCGGCTCAGATGGGGTAGTTCAGGTTTAACAGCCGATATTTTAGATCAACTGGATAAAGAATCGAAATGAGTTGCAGCTATCACCTTGAATGAGGTTTAAATTGACTCAATCAAAGTTCAATAATACGTAATATATGACCGTTAGGATCTTTAATCAGAAAGCCTTTCTTGAAGCTTAGAGTTTTGTTATACTGCAGACGACTTGTGACTTAACATTGTAGCGGAGAGATTTGGCACACTGGGAGTATCCCCCACCTACTCTCTTACTTGCATGATTAAAATTGATTTCACCGCAGAGGAAATCCAACACCTCAATTACGAACGCTATCATCACCCTCACCCACGGGTGCAGCGACGGATGGAAGTGCTCTACTTGAAAAGTCAGGGTCTTCCCCATGCCCAGATTTGTCAGCTTTGTCAGATTAGTCGTCCGACCTTAGCTAAAACCCTTCGTCAGTATCAACAAGGCGGAATTGAAGGACTGAAGACCCTGGAATACAAAGGTCAACCTAGTTCACTCAATGCTCATAGCGATAGTGTGAGAGCCTACTTTGAGCACCACCCGCCCCGCACCAGTGCAGAAGCCCAAGCAGTCATTGAACAATTGACAGGCATTAAGCGTTCTCCAACCCAGATCAAAGCCTTCCTCAAACGCATTGGTTGTCGCTATCGAAAAGTGGGGTATGTGCCGGGAAAGTCGAGTCTGCCCGAGAAAATTGAGGAGCAAGAGCAGTTTCGACACACTCGCCTTGAACCCTTATTAGAGGAAGCTCAACGCCAAGAGCGTCTTGTCTTTTTTGTGGATGCTGCTCATTTTGTTCACCGGGCTTATCTGGGGTTTCTCTGGTGCCTTCGTCGGATCTTCATCCCGTCTCCTTCTGGCCGTCAACGATTCAATGTTCTGGGTGCACTCAACGCTGTCACCAAAGAAGTCACCAGTATCACCAACCACACCTACATCAACTCTCATAGCATGTGTCTGTTGCTAGCCAAGCTGGCACTACTCGACCCAGTCATACCCATCAGCGTCATTTTAGACAATGCCCGATATCAAAAATGCCAGCTGGTGACTGACTTTGCTGAGATCGTCGATATTGAGTTAGTCTATTTGCCCTCCTATTCACCCCATTTGAATTTGATTGAGCGGCTTTGGCGCTTTGTGCGCAAGGAATGTCTCTACTCGAAGTATTATTCGGATTTTCACTCTTTCAAAGGGGCCATTCAACAGTGCATTGATCAATGCAATGGAGAGCACAAGGCGAAACTAACCAGCCTTCTATCACTCAAGTTCCAGTCTTTTAAAGAAGTTAATATCTTAGCCGTCTAGAGTATAGGTAAAGTCACAACATCGGCAGAAACAAAGGTTACTCCTTTGGCTTTAAGTCGTTGTGCAGTCGCTTCGGCATCATCTACTACGACAGTGGTTTGCCAATGGAGTAGGTCGTTGGCTTGGGCATTAGCAGGTCTGCTTCGTCCATTTGCTGGAGTCAAATAGTGTAAGAATTCAATACCAGGGCCTGATGATGCTTTAAGGCCACTGATCAACAACTTGGCCCCGAAAACATTATTTAAATGTTCCGGGCGCTTTCGGCAGTCGTGGGAGACCTGAATTTACCTCGTTGGGACATGGGGGAATAAGGTATCAAAGCGTTGATTCACCCAATCCAATCTCAGGTGAAGGAGATGATTGAATCCATCCTCACTCCATCGCATCCCCACTCCCTTAAAGCGCTGTTGAATCAGCCACTTGCAAGCACTCTCAATCATGCCACTGCCAAGTGGACATTGGTCCTTCTCAAAATCCTGATAGCGGATATGTCGATGATGGGTTTGGAAATAAGTGTGCACCTGGATAAGTGTCTCTAAATCTTTGCCCTGCGGAATATCTGTAGTGACCAGGGCAGTCAAGGATTTAAGTACAGCGTGATGTTGCCCATGTCTGAGTAGAGACCGCCAGTTCTTGAACCAATTTTTAGCCTCAGGGGACCGACAATCGAATAAGGCTGCAGTCGCTCGCCACAGATGTCCAGCGGCATGATAGAAATCGAGAATACCCATCGCACAATGGGCAAAGCACTGACGGTAGACCCGCCAGAATCCCCGTCCGCCATCACTCAACCAAATGACTTGGGGAGCAGTGTCAATGGATTGTCGTTGAGCCTCCATCTGCATGAGAGGAATAAAGGTATCAATATCCCCCAAAACAGCTACTAATCGACGATGACATAATCGAGTCACTTGTTTTCCAGACCGGGTTAGATGCTGTCCTAAGCGAGCAAATAGACCGACCTTCACTTCCCGCCATCGAGTTTTACCTTTAGCGGTTTTAGGCTTCGGTCGAAAAGGCACCATCACCCCATCAGCAGCAATAGCAAGACGGAGCATGGCGGTCATCTCCTCCAAGGTGTCTGGTGACAGACATACTCCTCGGAGGAACTGCTCTAGTTGTTGCCTTAATCGGGATTGAGACTGTTGTCCATAATGCGCAACCCAAGACCACAAGGTACTCGCACTCACCGCTATTCCGGTACATTGATGCAGCATCCAACTCGATAGTTCATAGGGCATGACAATACTCATCAAGCATCCCAAACGTATCAGTTCTTCACTACTCGATTGATAAGGAGCAATACCCAACGCTTGATCTAAGGGCACACTGAGACTCACCTTACAGGTTTGATTGGGGCAACGCCCGACTCTTCGCTTTCAGGCGATCTGACCCACCAGCGTCTTCATCTGGCGAGACCGAAATCCTTTGGAGCGAATATGTCGTCCACAGACTGAACAATCTGGCCAAATCGTGGGAAATTGCGCACGAGTATTGAGTGCTTTCTCTAAGGTCAGGCGGGCAAACTTCTTTATTTTTATAGAGGGATAATTAGGTCTAGGCTGGCATTATTACCTCCACAACTTGCTCGACAGATTGGCCTTGTTCAAAGAGTGATTGACAAAACTGTACGAGCGGATGGAGAGTGTTTAGATTTTTGTGTAAGCCGTAACGTATTCAATAGTTGAATCGTGTTGGGAACAGAATAGCAAAATGGGACAGCGCCGCCTTCCAATTCAAAATCGGTCTGGTCCATCTCTTCGAGATATTCCTCATCGCCAGAAACATCAATTTGTAGACAGACTCTTCATTCGGGAAGACAGCTTTGGTCTTAATCACCTTTCGCAGTGAGCGATTGAGCGACTCAATGGCATTAGTGGTGTAGATAACCTTTCGGATGGCCATTGGGTACTTAAACAACGGAGCAATATTATCCCAATGCCGTATCCAGATTTGGCTGATGCCAGGATACGTCTGGTCCCATTTGTTGGCAAACGCATCCAAGGCAGCCTCAGATTCCTCCAAAGTGGCCGCTTGATAAATGGGCTTGAGGTCTGCAGCTACGGCTCGACTTTCCTTCCAAGGCACATGGCGCAAACTATTGCGAATGAGATGAACGATACAAACTT
The DNA here is from genome assembly GCF_021497025.1 of Acaryochloris sp. 'Moss Beach'. Taxonomy (NCBI): domain Bacteria; kingdom Bacillati; phylum Cyanobacteriota; class Cyanophyceae; order Acaryochloridales; family Acaryochloridaceae; genus Acaryochloris; species Acaryochloris sp. 'Moss Beach'. The sequence continues at coordinate 5,622,086 of NZ_CP071717.1, read as the reverse complement.
GAACTTGAGTATCGGGATAGACCGATTCAATCGCCTGGGGAAAGCCTTTGAGACCATCACAGCAAGCAATCAAGATATCCTGAGCGCCTCGGTTTTTAAGGTCTGTGAGCACTGAAAGCCAGAATTTTGCTCCCTCCCGCTCGGCAGCCCCTATCCATAATCCCAACAGCTCTTTGTTTCCCTCCACAGTTACCGCTAGCGCGACATAGACGGCTCGCTTGCTGACTTGGCCATTGACTTTGATGTTCACATACAGGGCATCGAGATAGACAATCGGATACACCTCATCCAATGGTCTTGAGCGCCAGTCTTTAACCTCCTCCATGACACTATTGGTGACGTCACTAATCAGACCCTCAGAGATATTGGCCCCATACAGCTCCACCAATTGAGCTCGAATATCACGAGTGGTCATGCCACGAGCATATAAGGCGATGATTTTCTCGTCGAGTCCCGCGATACGTCGCTGGCCTTTGGGCACGAGGACAGGCTCAAACTCACTGCAACGGTCGCGAGGAATCGATAGGTCCATCTCTCCTTGTTCAGTCTGGACGGTCTTTTTCGAGTAACCATTGCGACTGTTTCTAGGGCCATGAGAACGCTCATCGACGGAGGATTGATGCAGGTGATGAGTCAATTCACCTGCCAAAGCTCGTTCCACTAGGCGTTTGCTGAGTTGTTTGAGCAGTCCTGATTCGCCCAGAATATCCTCTGGCTGTGGATTCTCTCCAATGAGTTCATCCAATAGCTCATCAACTCGATTGGGTACTTGTTTCTTTCTAGACATGATGCGGTCTCCTGGTGTGTTTGGATTCTAGACCGCTTACACAAAACTCTGATCAGTCTCTGCCGAATCCTTCAATGACGGTCGTTAAGTCCGCTGCGCATACGCCTGCATCAAAAGCATAATCCGCTGTCGGAAACTGCCCTTCCCCTTCAATTTGCTCAATCATGGCACTCAGCAGTTCCGTTCGCGTTTGATAGGCGTCACGATTATGCTGGTAGGCCACCAACTCACTCAATCGCTCCATCGCCGCTGCGATAGTTTCATACTCGCCTTGACGGGTCATCTTCAGATACTCCAGTTCTGCGGCTTCCCACTGGGCCGCTTGCACGGCGACGCCTATCCCATCTTGTCGCACTCGATTTGCCGCCACTGCGGTCAGAATCGTCTGATAACAGCTCATGCAATTATCAACATAATCGTACTGACGTTTGACCCCAAAAATCTGTTTGCTCCGTTCGTGATGTCCCAGTGTCCAATCTAGGCTAATCACTACACGTGCTCTGGGGCTGAAGGGGCGACATGCGCCGTAAACCTCTTGCTATTCGTGCAATAACCAGATAGATAAGAAAAAAGATGGGCTGCAAATGATGTATCTCCAGCTCACCTTATTGACAATGATATTGCCACTATACCAACCTCATTTACGCCGTCAACTGTCTCCTGCCCAGTATCTTCTCCTAGAGATCCTCGTTCATCTATTACAAACACTTCGCTGCGTCAAAATCGAGACGCTAGCAGAAGGGCTGCCACTGCCGATTCTTTTTGACAGTCGCCGAAAAAAAATCCAACGGTTCTTATCCTTACCGACCCTTGAGCTTGAAACGCTTTGGCTACCGCTGGTTAAGCTGTGGCTGAGCCAGCAGTATCCTCAAGGCTCCCAGCTTTATGTCGTCATCGACCGTACGAGTTGGGGAGTGATTAATCTATTGATGGTCAGCGTGGTCTGGCAACATCGCGCTATTCCCGTATGGTGTGAAGCCCTCTGCAAAAAGGGCAGCAGCAATTATGACGAGCAAACCGCTGTTTTAAGCAAAGTTATCCGCCATTTATCAGCCTATCGTCTGGTCATCCTCGGTGACCGAGAGTTTTGTTCCGTCAAGCTGGGGGCAGTGGTTAGGCCAACAGAAGGTCTACTTTTGTCTGCGACTCAAGCGCAATACCGAAGTGGCTCTGGCCCAGCAGTTTACTCAACAACTCCAACAGTTTGGCCTTGTCCCAGGTCAAAAGCTATTTCTCAATGATGTGCACGTCACTCAGGCTAAAGGCTTTGGAACTTTCAATGTAGCAGCCAAGTGGAAACGACGGTATCAGGGCTTTGCACCTGATGAAGCATGGTTTATTCTCACCAACTTCTGTGACCTCAATAGTGCTATCGTCAGCTACCAAAAAACGCTTCTCTATCGAAGAAATGTTTCGGGACTTCAAGCAAGGAGGCTATTGTCTCGAAGGCTCTCAAGCCATGCAAGAACGGTTGGTGGCTATCGTTATTGTGATTGCCATTGCCTATACCAGTGCGGCACTGCAAGGGCAAAATCTCAAGCAAAAAGGACTACAGCGCTATATTACTAGACCCGAATCCACCACTTCACCGAACAAGCGTCATAGTGCATTCCGAGTCGGACTATCTGCTCATCTGTGGGCCATAACGGGGGATGGAGTTCTGGCTCGATTGGTGGATGAGCTAATGAAACTCTCTCCCAATAAGCTACCTGAGTATCAACGGGGGATGAGAGCGATGGAGCTTGTCTGTGCTGGGTTGTAGTCTTCATGTCGCCCCCTCAGGCTCTGGGGTCATAATGCTGTGATACCTGTAGACGGTGGCGCACCATCAATGCCTCCTGCTCCCATGGCGATTCAAACACCCCGGCGTGCATTGCTCGACGACCTGAAAGGGGCTGCTCGGTTGTCGAGACAAACTGACTGTGAATCCCTTGCAATGTTTTGTTCTCACTGAGTAGTAAGCCACTGAGGTATCGGCTCACATGCTCAAATCCGGCTTGTCGAGGAAATAAGTCGCGGTAAGCGCTCATGCCCTGCTTAATCGTGTTGGGGATGCCGACAAAAGGAAGCATTGTTGACGTTGCTCATTACGCTACAAACCTGAAACAAGCATGACGCAACTAACACCATTAGCGACATAAATTGATGGCCTCAATGGGAAACTTTGCCAAGTCGTGTCTCTAAGGTCAGGCGGGCAAACAGGAGTCCTAATTGCAGAGCAATGAGAACCATCGCAGACAGATTACTGGCTTGGTGCAATTGCTGGCAGTAGGATGACCAGTCTGCATGTTCTGGATATAGAGCCTCTAATTGGGGTAAAGTCATGGTGCTTTTTTGAATGGGGTCGGGATCATTATCTCGTCCCTTTTTCTTGAAGAGTACCCCTCCTACATCCTTCAAAAGCGCCCAAATGTTCCTGCTCAGTCCCAAAATTCACGACTTGGCAAACTTCTTTATTTTTATAGAGGGATAATTAGGTCTAGGCTGGCATTATCACCTCCACAACTTGCTCGACAGATTGGCCTTGTTCAAAGAGTGATTGACAAAACTGTACGAGCGGATGCAAAACCTCACGAGTCAATCCGTAGAGCTTCTGGCCAATGCTTGGCGTTTTACTTGCAAAGCTAAATTTTTCAGATGTTCCCCCCAGCGACAGGCGCATCCTGGAGCAACGACTGCGCCAGACAACTTAAAGCGATGTGGCGTTTGACCGCATCCTCGTTGCGTAGCTGAGCCGATTCCAGGCCACAGATGCCTTTGGTAAACTCATGAAAAACTTCACAGGGCCAGCGATAGCTCCAGGTGATGGCAATGCGCGAGACATCCCAGTGCAGCGCGTCAGTCACTAAAAAAGCGAGGGGTATCATTCAAATCCTCCGTTTCATGAACAATGACAATCCGTTTGCGTCCGATTTTTTTGAGGCGTACGACTTTGCTAAAGGCCCAAATCTCCTTCACTTCGCCATTGCGTTGATGAATGCGGTAGTGCCGAAACGACTGGCCAGAGGTGCTACGAAGTTGTTGAGCCACTGCGTCAATGCGAGTCCATTGGTTGAACCAAAGCACGGAACGATTACACGCCAGCTCACTCACCCAATGCTTGCCGAATCCTTCAATGACGGTCGTTAAGTCCGCTGCGCATACGCCTGCATCAAAAGCATAATCCGCTGTCGGAAACTGCCCTTCCCCTTCAATTTGCTCAATCATGGCACTCAGCAGTTCCGTTCGCGTTTGATAGGCGTCACGATTATGCTGGTAGGCCACCAACTCACTCAATCGCTCCATCGCCGCTGCGATAGTTTCATACTCGCCTTGACGGGTCATCTTCAGATACTCCAGTTCTGCGGCTTCCCACTGGGCCGCTTGCACGGCGACGCCTATCCCATCTTGTCGCACTCGATTTGCCGCCACTGCGGTCAGAATCGTCTGATAACAGCTCATGCAATTATCAACATAATCGTACTGACGTTTGACCCCAAAAATCTGTTTGCTCCGTTCGTGATGTCCCAGTGTCCAATCTAGGCTAATCACTACACGTGCTCTGGGGGCATAATGCTGTGATACCTGTAGACGGTGGCGCACCATCAATGCCTCCTGCTCCCATGGCGATTCAAACACCCCGGCGTGCATTGCTCGACGACCTGAAAGGGGCTGCTCGGTTGTCGAGACAAACTGACTGTGAATCCCTTGCAATGTTTTGTTCTCACTGAGTAGTAAGCCACTGAGGTATCGGCTCACATGCTCAAATCCGGCTTGTCGAGGAAATAAGTCGCGGTAAGCGCTCATGCCCTGCTTAATCGTGTTGGGGATGCCGACAAAAGGAAGCATTGTTGACGTTGCTCATTACGCTACAAACCTGAAACAAGCATGACGCAACTAACACCATTAGCGACATAAATTGATGGCCTCAATGGGAAACTTTGCCAAGTCGTGAAAATTCTCACTTTGACCCACAAGCTTTAAACCTAAAACATCCTGATAAAACTGGAGACTGGTGTTGGTATCAGAAATAGCGATCGCAGTATGATCTATACCTAAAAATAACGATTGGGTCGGTTGTTGCCAGCGTGGATCCCCCTTATCTGGGGGAAAGAAAATTACCTCTAGGTTATGGCCATCGGGGTCCTGAAAATAAAAGGCTTCAATACCTGCTGCTGCAGGAATCGTCTTGGGTAGACGTTGTGGCCCCGTAGAAACATGCTGAACTTTATGTTTACGTAAATGTTGGTAGGCGGTGTCCATATCCTTCACCACAATCGCAATATGCTGAAACCAAAGATCATTGCTACGGGAATCTACAGGAATCGGCTTGCCTTTAGGCGTTAGATATTCAGTTAACTCAATCACTTCCTGGCCAAGCTGCATTTTGACCACTCGCATCCGTAAGCCAAAAATACCTTGAAGCTGTTCATATTCAGCTCCAAATACCTCAACATCTGAAATTTTTTGGAAAGACAATACATCTTGATAAAAGGCAACGGATCGATCCATATCAGAGACCGTCATGCCAACATCAGCAACTGCTTTTACCGAAATAGACTGCGCTTGAGCTAGTTCAATTGTTGGAGAATTTCGAGCCTCCTGAGTCTGAGCCTCAATCGGCACATTAACGTTTGCAGCAATAGCAAGCGAGAGCCCGACTAATACGAAATGTCGATAGAAAGCAATGCGAGAGGTCATCGGATAGCTCCAGACAAAATAGTTGAATTTAAGGTCCCAAACTTCAGAAGATGTCCACTGGCAGTCTGCCAAGTTTGATCCGTATGGCAGCGATCCTTATAGAAGACATTTATTCCAGCTGGCCTTTTTCCGAGGGGGAAAGAACACCGTTCTAAAACAAGAATCGTCTTGCCAGAAGAGGCTAAGCGGTGGGTTAAAATTCCACCACTAGCACCCATAATTGTCGTCATAATCTGTCATCGGGTTAAGTCAATCGAGAGGTTCTGCAGGGCTATGCCAAGGCCGCACCAATTGCTTACATTGACCACAACAATTGGCACTGATACAGGATGTTTCTCCATTGGGGCAAAGTTTGCAGCAGATGGAGCGAGATTGTAGACCTGTGATCCTTTGGTAAATCTCAGCCGCACATAACATCGCTAAGGGTGGAGCCAGATAATAAATCCAGAAACCTGTCCACTCCTGTGCAGGTAATGCAGAGGCAAAGGTACGAGCTGGATTAATGCCCATGCCAGAGATAGGTGCTTCAAAAATGATATAGAAGGCGACTAACATCCCTGAAAATATCCCGGTCCATTTGGAGAGGGCGAGTCGATTACTGGTCACTAATACCATCATCATCAGACCAAAAGACAAGGCGAATTCTGCGAATAAAGCCGCTGGCCAGCCCCATACACCCGGAATAGTCACCACATGGTTGACGGGTAGATCTGTAAAGGGATTTCCCACAATTGCTACAACCAGTAAGACCCCGAGCCATCCCCCTAGAAATTGGGACAGAATATAGAACAACGCATCCCAGAGAGCGATTTTGTGGAGGTGAAAAAAAGTGAGGGTGACAGCAGGGTTGATATGAGCCCCAGAACGTTTGCCCCAGGGAGAGTAAATAATTGCGATCGCAGTCAATCCCATCGTCACCCCCATGATCACATCTCGTAAGAAGGGGTTGGGTAACCATTGCAACACCGGGGATGTCGGCGCATAGAGGAGAGAAGCCGTCACACCTGCCGATACCATAAAGGTGCCTAAGCCCCACCCTTCGATTAAATAGTTGGGCCAATGGTCTTTAAAGGTTTGAATCATAGGGTATTGCCGCTCTGCTGAATCAGTTTGGCAATTAATCCCGTCCAACCCGTTTGATGACTGGCTCCGATCCCGGCCCCATTGTCACCATGAAAATATTCATGAAATAGAATTAAATCTCGCCAGTATGGATCGGTTTGAAATATGTCTGTTGCTCCATAGGCTGGCCGCTGGCCTGCGTCATTTTGGGTGAAAATTCGCATCATCCGCCGAGAAATCTCTTCTGCCACCTGCCAAAGGGTCATCATCTGCCCCGATCCCGTAGGACATTCCACCTGAAAGTCATCCCCTAAGTAGTGGTGGAACTTTTGCAGGGATTCAATAATCAAAAAATTGACAGGGAACCAGATGGGGCCGCGCCAGTTGGAGTTACCGCCAAATAAGCCACTGCTCGACTCAGCAGGTTCATAGTCCACCCGATGCTGTTGACCATTGACGTCAAACACATAGGGATTCTCGGCATGGAAACGGGATAAGGCCCGAATGCCATAGTCTCCGAAAAATTCTGCTTCATCTAGTAACCGGTGGAGGATACGCCGAAAGCGATCCGTTTCCACCTGTTGGCCGGGAGTGACGTAGCACAATGCCAACAAACGACGAGCCGAGACCCCTCGGGTTTCCGTACAGGCAATATTTTTTTGTAGGTGGTTGCGGTGATGAATAAACCATTCCAGCCGCTCTTTAAACGCAGGTACGTTGTCTAAGTGGTCTTCATCCAGGGTCATCACTGCAAACAGGGGAATCAATCCCACCATGGATCGCACTTTCAACCGCAGTCGCTCTGAATTAGGGAAATGGAGAACATCGTAAAAAAAGCCATCTTCTTCATCCCAGAGCTGGGTGGCATCATTGCCGATGTGGTTCATGGCCTCAGCAATATAGATGAAATGTTCAAAGAACTTGGTAGCCATATCTTCATAGACTGGGTTTTCCTGGGCCAGCTCCAGGGCCATCGTCAGCATATTGAGGCAAAACATGCCCATCCAGCTGGTGCCATCGGCTTGTTCGATATAGCCCCCAGTCGGCAAAGGCGCACTGCGGTCAAAGACACCAATGTTGTCCAACCCCAAAAAGCCGCCTTCAAAGACGTTATTGCCTTCGTTATCCTTGCGATTCACCCACCAAGTAAAGTTGAGCAGCAGCTTCTGAAAAACCCGCTCCAAAAAGGCCCGATCTCCTTTCCCGGTTCGTTTCTGATCGATCTTATAGACCCGCCAGGTGGCCCAGGCATGGACGGGGGGATTGACGTCGCCAAAGGCCCATTCATAGGCCGGTAACTGACCATTGGGGTGCATGTACCATTCTCGGGTCATCAGGTCGAGCTGATGCTTAGCAAACTCTGGATCAACGACGGCCAGGGGAATGGCATGGAAAGCCAAATCCCAAGCTGCAAACCAAGGATATTCCCATTTGTCCGGCATGGAGATAATATCCGCAGCCTGGAAGTGCGGCCACTGGTGGTTTCTGCCTTTGATGCGAGAAGCAGGTGGGGTGGGCTGCCCTGGATCGCCTCCTAGCCATTCCTGTACCGAGAAATAGTAAAACTGCTTGGTCCACAACATGCCAGCAAAAGCTTGTCGCTGGATATTGCAGAGATCTTTGGAGGGACAAGCGGGGGTAATCGCCCCATAGAAATCATCCGATTCCTGGATGCGATCGCAAAAAATCTGATCAAAATCCTGCTCCCAGGTGGCGGCTAATCCGGACTGATCACTCAACCGTAGCTTGATGGATTGGGTTTCTCCCGGTGGAATGTGGAGGCGATACCCAGCCGCCACTTTAGTGCCCTGCTGTTTCGGATTGACGGCTTCACTTTGCCCACCGACCACATAATCATTGATGCCATCTTTGGCGTAGGGACTCCCCCCCAGCCCAAATAGTCGCTGGGTATTCGTTTCATTTTCCGTGAACAGTAAATTAGGCGTATCGCTGCAATACCACCACCGCTGGCCCATCTTAGGGTGATCGGCTTGGACGATATTAGATGCGATCCCATGTAAATGCGGCTTCTGGGCCTCGTCGCCCCACGCCCAGGTATTCCGAAACCAAAGAGTGGGTAAAACCTCCAGAACCTTGGTATCAGGACCGCGATTGGAAATATTGATGCGAATGAGAATATCCTCGGGACTGGCTTTGGCATATTCCACCTCGACATCAAAGTACCGATTCTCGGCAAATATTCCCGTATCTAATAGTTCAAATTCTGGCTCCCCTCGACCCCGCTGTTGATTCTCCCTCACCAATTGCTCATAGGGAAAAGCAGCCTGGGGATATTTATACAGCCCTTTCATATAGGAATGGGTAGGCGTACTGTCTAGATAGAAATAATATTCTTTGACATCTTCGCCATGGTTGCCCTGATTCCCTGTTAGGCCAAATAACCGTTCCTTCAGAATGGGGTCTTCGCCATTCCATAGGGCCAAGGCAAAACAAAGCTGTTGCTGCTGATCCGAGATACCCAGCAGACCATCTTCTCCCCAACGATAGGCACGAGAGCGCGCTTGATCATGGGAAAAATAATCCCAAGCTTCCCCATAATCGCTATAGTCTTCCCGGACGGTGCCCCATTGGCGTTCACTCAGGTAGGGTCCCCAGGATTTCCAAGGTGTCGATTGGGCTTTTTCGTCAGCGAGCCTTTGCTGTTCTGGGTTCATAGTCCTAATCAAGATAGAGGTGTACTTATGTCGACCAAACGTTCTGAGCTATGGATGCTCAACGGATCAATGGAGAAGGGGATGAATGATGGGTATGCCTTTGTAAGACCTGCCATACCCTCAGCACTTCAGCCACCGTCCAGGCTTGGGCAATACATCCTCTAGGGCGAAAAGGGGCATTGCCCTCAAAAATTTCACTGAGACTTCCCATGCTGTGGTTGTGTAGGTGATCTGCCATCGGCTGTAGAAACGACAGGGCCTGGTCAGAATCTTGATATACCCGCAAATGGGCCTGCACAAAAGGCCCGATTAACCATCCCCAGGTTGTACCTTGGTGATACACACTATCCCGTTGAAGCGAATCTCCTCCATAGCTGCCTTGATAGTCAGGATGGTCAGGAGCTAAAGATCGAAGCCCATAGGATGTCAGCAAGGATCGGCTACAGGTATCCACCACTGCCTGTTGTTGCTGAGCCGATAAAAGGGGTGGCCCTGCCAGATCCCCATAGGGTAAAGCAACCGCAAAAATTTGATTAGGCCGCAGGGAATCATCATCCCCCTCTGGGCCATCTAGGACATCAACACAGTAGCCTTTCTCTTGCTGCCAATATCGCTGAAACCCTCGATGGGTTTGTGTCGCCAGACGGATATAGTCCTCCTGGGGTTGACCCACAACCTGAGCTAATTGGGCCATGATTTGGAGGGCATTGTACCAAAGAGCATTAATCTCAATGGGCTTGCCCATGCGTGGGGTCACCACCCAATCGCCAATCTTGGCATCCATCCAAGTCAGTTGGGCACCTGGCACTCCTGCATAGAGCAAACCATCCTCATCTAGGTGAATGTTGTAACGGGTCCCCCGCTGATGCCACTCGATGACGTCTACTAACGCCGGAAAAATTTGACGAATTAACGTTTGATCCTCAGTAGCCGCATAGTAGGCGCGGATGGCTTCAAAGTACCAGAGGATAGCATCGACGGTGTTGTACTCCGGCTTTTCTCCCACCTCAGGAAAGACATTGGGGAGCATGCCTTGATCGAGGTATTGGGCAAAGGTACGAATAATTTTTCCGGCCCATTCAGGCCGCCCCGCAGCAATCGTCAGCCCCGGTAGACTAATCATCGTATCCCGCCCCAATCTCCAAACCAGGGATACCCAGCAATCACCGTTTTCCCCTCTGGGTCTTCTGCTAAGGGGCGATTCACAATAAATTGATCGGCAGCCCATACCAGCCGCTGAATCCAAGGAGGCGAATCTGAAGCCGTTCCTAAACCCTTTGCTTGCCAGTGATTCAGTAATGCTTGTTCATCAGCTCGTCGTTCGAACAGCGCCTGTTCTCCATCCAAATTGGGGTGCCCCTCAGTCGTGGCAATCACGGTAAAGGTCTCTCCAGGCTGGAGCACACCCCTCAAAGTGGCAGCATGCAGGTGATCTTCTCGATCCGTTAGCCCTCGGAATCGTTCTTTTGATAGTTCAAAGTCCTTATACCAATCATGGTGAACGGTGACTTCTCCCCGATCTGCCCAGATATAAAAGGGCGTTGCCCCTGGAAAGGCTTCCACACGAATCCCTTGAAGCTGGGGAATAATCTGCATGGTCCACGTATCACCCTGGGTCTCACCATGATGGTCCCGGTAATTCACTAGGGCTTCCATCGACAGGGTAATGGGCAGGCTACTGCGTTGGAGGGTATAGCGAATATAGGTGGTGTTCGCCCCAGACTGCATCCAAATTCGCTTTTCTAGTCGGGCATCGGCACAAGCATAGGTCCAACAGGGGATGCTGCCCTCTAACCGAAAATGCTCGATCTGTTTGTACCCTTGGGGATGGAGCGTGCCGGAAGTCCAACTATTGGTCGACAAGGGATAGTCTCGTCCCCCATACACCAAGGTTTCATCCAGCTTGGTAAGCAATAGAGTTCTCTCTAGGGGTGGTTTCAGGGCAGCAATCAATAGACCCTGGTAGCGCCGGGTGAGTAAACCAGATATTGTACCAGCGGCATATCCGCCCATCCCATTCGTGACAAGCCATTCACGAGTGGAAGCCGATGGTAATTCGCCACAGATCTCTCGACCAAAATGAAGGGCCATGTCCGTGGATAATCGATTTGTCATCCCCTAACCCCCTGTTGCAAAGCCAGGATATAAAGTCATGCCGCCATCAACAAACAGGGTGATGCCATGGACATATTCCGACTCGTCGGAGGCCAACCAGACTGCCGCTTTACCAATATCAACGGTTTCACCAACGCGGTTATAGGGAATCAAGGTTAATAAGGAGGCTTCCGCGTCGGGAGTGTCCCAGGCACTCTGATTAATGGGCGTTTTGATCGCACCGGGACCAATACTATTGACGCGAATTTTGTGAGGAGCTAATTCTTGAGCCATGCTTTTCATTAGCAGCATAATCCCTCCTTTCGAGGCGGCATAGTTACAGTGACCTGCCCAGGGAATCACCTCATGGACCGAACTCATACAGATAATTTTTCCGGCTGAGCAAGATTTTTGAGGCACCACACCCCGCCGAATAAATTCTTTGGCCGCTTCTCGGGCACATAAAAACTGCCCCGTGAGATTGATATTGATCACCGTGTTCCAATCCTCCAGAGACATCTCAGTGAAAGGAGAATCTTTCTGGAGTCCAGCATTATTGACCAAAATATCAATGGTGCCGTAGGTGTCATACATCTGCTCAAACATCTTGAGCACCTGATCTTCTTGACTCACATCGGCTTGGATTGCGATCGCATCTCCGTCTTGGGCTGTAATCTCCTCCACAACCGCTTCTGCACCTTTAGCGCTGCGGGCATAATTCACCACTACTTTGGCCCCCTCAGCTGCTAGAGATTTTGCGACACCAGAACCAATACCAGAACTGGCCCCAGTCACGAGTGCGACTTGATTTTGCAAACGTTGCATCCTTCTAGATCTCCTCAAGAGTTAAGCGTAATTAGAATATGTAAGATTGAACCCGTCTGAGATTGAACGACTAGCATTGAGCAAGAAGCTGAGAGTGAGCATATTGCAGCAAACTTAAGGGCAGATGAACGTTAGCTAAATATTTCCAGCCCTTTGCCCAATTCAGACCATCTTGCCCAGTGGATACTACTGGAAGTTATGTCAGTAAATACTGCTTTTCCCCTCACCAGCCTGGAGGACTTCGCCACCCCTAGTGTTAATCGCCCCATGCTCCTCTCCTGACCACCTAGACATTGACTGGAAATATAGATCACTCCTGGGCATTATTGATACCAAGAACTTGCTACAACTTTCAGGGGTACAGTGAGGGCTTCCTTAGGGTGTGAGATACAGGGTTACAGGAAACCCTGAAGTCCAACAAGCTAGAAACTTCTAGGCAAAATCTTTGAGGATGTAATCACTGACCCTTAGGGCGTTGGCAATGATGGTGAGGGTTGGATTAACTGCTCCTGCTGAGACAAAAAAGCTGCCATCAACCACAAAGACATTATCGAGATCATGAACTTTGCAGTAAGGGTCTAGAACTGACTGGCTGGTATCCGTACCCATTTTCAGAGTCCCCATCGTATGCCCCAAAGGGATGCCCACCATACTGCCGAGGTAGAGATCGACATTATGGGTGCCAGGGTGACAGTCAATACAGTCCAGAAAATCCGTGAGTCGCTGCTTCAGCTGCTTGGCAGGTTCCACATTGTTGGCTTGATAGTCAAAGACAATCTGGCCTTGGCTGTTGTAAGAGATCCCATTTTCGATCCGGGGTAGATCTTCGCTTTGCAGCCAAAAGTCTAAGGAATGGGAGGCCATTTCAGCATGGGTCATGCCCGCTATTGGTTCTGGGGATTCTAGCTTCATTAGGGCTTCATTGAAGTTGCCCAGCATTTGAATCAAACCCATGGGGTATTTAAAGTGATCATCTCCCCAGTAGTAATCCGCTAAAGCAAGGGTCTTTTCAAACGTGGCATCATTCGGTGTTTTACTAATGGCAATGAGGGTGGCATTGTTATGGCCCATAAAGTTTCTGCCAACTAGGCCAGTCCGATTAGCCAAACCATTGGGATGTTTCGGATGTTGCGATCGCAAAAACAATAGGGCTGATCCCAAGGCTCCTGCTGCGACCACAACCAGCCCAGCCGTATATTCGATCAGTTCCCCTGCCTCAGTCTTGACGACAACTTTTTCGACTTTTTGGCCTGAGGCATCGGTGACTAGATGTTCAACTGGGCTATGGATTTTGAGGGTTACATTGTCGTATTCCAGAGCAGGACGTACCCCGACAATATGAGAATCTGTCTTGATTTCATAGGGATCAGGATAACCATCAAATTGAGGCCATAAATCTAAGCTACTGGTCGCCCCCTCCTCACCATCATGGTTCATGCGCATCCCCATTGGAATGGGAAAGGGGTGCAGTCCCGTGTTCTCTAGATCATTATTGAGTCGCTGGATGCGGGGCTCATGTTGTAGCGGCGGGTAAGGGTAGGGAGCGCTGCGCTGCGGTTCAGTCGGATCGGCTCCCGCCTCTCCATGCACGTAGTACCACTGTTCAGCTTGAGCATAGTAAGGTTCTAGATCGGCGTAGGAAATGGGCCATGCTGGGGAGAGGCCATCATAATGTTCAACCTCCTCAAAGTCACGTTCTCGGAGGCGAAACAAAGCTGCACCATAGAACTTAGTATTGCCCCCAACATAGTAATGGGGATGACTGGGACGAAAGGGTTGGTTTTGGTGGTACCAGGTGTCATTGGGGGTATAGCGTTTTTCCACCCAGTTAACATGGGGGTCAAAATTCGCCATCTCACGGGGGACAAAGCCTCCCTTCTCCAAAATGAGAATGCGCTTACCCGAAGGGGCTAATGCACGTGCCATTGTGCCTCCACCAGCTCCAGTGCCAATAATGATGATGTCGTAATGATGCGTCATTTTATCCTCAAAGGAATTGGGGTATCAGATGGGTTCAGATCGGATCTATCAAACGTGAGAGAAATCCATCCGCTCCACCCAGGGAGACTGATCAGAGTTTTGTGTAAGCGGTCTAGAATCCAAACACACCAGGAGACCGCATCATGTCTAGAAAGAAACAAGTACCCAATCGAGTTGATGAGCTATTGGATGAACTCATTGGAGAGAATCCACAGCCAGAGGATATTCTGGGCGAATCAGGACTGCTCAAACAACTCAGAAAACGCCTAGTGGAACCAGGGGCAGCGCAAGAAAAATGAAGCTGTAATATGCTATGGAACTCCATTCTGTTAAAAGGGTTTCCCCATGGCTACAGGATTCAGCAAGCCGCCTTCCTCACCAGCTTCCACTGACTCATCCTCGTCACTCCTGCCTGCCAGTGATTGCGATCAGGCTTATCAACAGTTGTCCGAGTGTTTTGAAGATTTGCCTGATCCACGGGGAGGCCAAGGTGTCCAGCATCCGTTTGTCAGCATCGTCGTGATTGGACTATTGGCAAGTTTAGGTGGCGCACAAGGGTGGGAAGACATTGAAACCTATGGTCTAAGCCATCAAGATTGGTTGTCGAGTTTTCTGAGCCTACCGTCTGGGATGCCGACAGCAGACACCTATCGACGAGTGTTTGAGCGTATTTGCCCCTCCGCTTTTGAACGGAGTTTCAATCACTGGTTGGATCAGGTAGTGACAACCCTCGGCGCTCAAGTGATACCGATTGACGGCAAACAACTCAGAGGTTCCTATGATCGCAATCAAGACCAATCCGCATTGCATCTGGTCAGTGCTTGGGCCAGTGAGTATCGGTTATTTCTAGGACAGGTCAAAGTTGCAGACAAGAGTAACGAAATTACCGCTATTCCAGCACTGCTAGAGCTATTAGACATTGCCGGGTGCATTATTACCATTGATGCAATGGGAACTCAGCACGAGATTGCCCGCCACATTCAAGCTAAAGAGGCTGACTATGTGCTGGCCCTCAAGGAGAATCATCCCACGCTGTTTGAGCAGGTTGAGCAATGGTTTGAAACGGCTGAAGCGAATGAGTTTAAGTGCATTGAGCACAGCTATGATGCGCGGGTGGAAGCAGGGCACCATCGTCGCGAAAAACGACAAGTTTGGGCCGTGTCCCTTCAACAGATGGGTCCTCTGTACAAGCAGGCGCAGTGGAAGGGCTTGCAAACCATCGTCAAGGTCGCTCGAACCCGTCACTTGTGGAACAAAACCACCTATGAGGTGATGTTTTATATCAGTTCTCTACCGCCAAATGCTCAGCAGTTGGGCAAAGCCATCCGCCAGCATTGGTCGATTGAGAACCAACTCCACTGGGTCTTAGACGTGACCTTTGGCGAAGATGCTAGCCGCATTCGCACAGGACATGCGCCGGAAAACATGGCCATCCTGAGACGCTGGAGCATCAACCTTCTCAATCAAGAAACGTCCTTTAAGCGAAGTACCCGTCAAAAACTAAAACGGGCGAGCATGGATGAAGCGTATATGCTCAAAGTTCTAGGCGCTTCTCTTCCTTTACAGTCTAGCCTTTCAGAGGCTTGATTTTCTTGCGCTTACCCTGCTAGTGGAACGAGCCTTGGCAGGTGAATTGACTCATCACCTGCATCAATCCTCCGTCGATGAGCGTTCTCATGGCCCTAGAAACAGTCGCAATGGTTACTCGAAAAAGACCGTCCAGACTGAACAAGGAGAGATGGACCTATCGATTCCTCGCGACCGTTGCAGTGAGTTTGAGCCTGTCCTCGTGCCCAAAGGCCAGCGACGTATCGCGGGACTCGACGAGAAAATCATCGCCTTATATGCTCGTGGCATGACCACTCGTGATATTCGAGCTCAATTGGTGGAGCTGTATGGGGCCAATATCTCTGAGGGTCTGATTAGTGACGTCACCAATAGTGTCATGGAGGAGGTTAAAGACTGGCGCTCAAGACCATTGGATGAGGTGTATCCGATTGTCTATCTCGATGCCCTGTATGTGAACATCAAAGTCAATGGCCAAGTCAGCAAGCGAGCCGTCTATGTCGCGCTAGCGGTAACTGTGGAGGGAAACAAAGAGCTGTTGGGATTATGGATAGGGGCTGCCGAGCGGGAGGGAGCAAAATTCTGGCTTTCAGTGCTCACAGACCTTAAAAACCGAGGCGCTCAGGATATCTTGATTGCTTGCTGTGATGGTCTCAAAGGCTTTCCCCAGGCGATTGAATCGGTCTATCCCGATACTCAAGTTCAAGTTTGTATCGTTCATCTCATTCGCAATAGTTTGCGCCATGTGCCTTGGAAGGAAAGTCGAGCCGTAGCTGCAGACCTCAAGCCCATTTATCAAGCGGCCACTTTGGAGGAATCTGAGGCTGCCTTGGATGCGTTTGCCAACAAATGGGACCAGACGTATCCTGGCATCAGCCAAATCTGGATACGGCATTGGGATAATATTGCTCCGTTGTTTAAGTACCCAATGGCCATCCGAAAGGTTATCTACACCACTAATGCCATTGAGTCGCTCAATCGCTCACTGCGAAAGGTGATTAAGACCAAAGCTGTCTTCCCGAATGAAGAGTCTGTCTACAAATTGATGTTTCTGGCGATGAGGAATATCTCGAAGAGATGGACCAGACCGATTTTGAATTGGAAGGCGGCGCTGTCCCATTTTGCTATTCTGTTCCCAACACGATTCAACTATTGAATACGTTACGGCTTACACAAAAATCTAAACACTCTCACCCAGGGCGAGAAAGTCTGAAACTATAGCGGTCAATGGTGAGCATGGAGATGGAATAGATACAATCCCCCTCCGTACCACCCACATTTCATTGCCCAAAATCATGCAGAAATATTTCTAGTTTTGCTCCTAAACTACGGGCAAAAAGGTTGAACAACAGTCGTGCAATCTACTTGTAGGACATTGACATGAGAATCAGCTTAATCGTTGCAATTAATACCCTAAGCTTCCATTCAAAGCTTGTCACTTATCAAAGAGTGAGTTTTATCCCTAACGGAATGACTGGCAATCACCTTAACTTTCGATCAGTCAGACTTCATCGATTAAACAGTGGTGCAAACCGTTTGAGCCAAGAAGGCACTTTCATTCATCTATCAGTGGAGAAGGGCTACTCTCATTCTGATACTGACAAACTCAGAAAGCTAATAAACAAAGTCGAGCTTGGGACTTTGATAGGGAGGGGGTCACCTTTTTGAGAGAAATTCAGGCTGCCTCCGCCCCCCATTGGCTTGGTCATGGTTGAGGCATGTCAAACTAGGAAATTGATTTTTATTCTTTAAAAAGTAATATCTTCCCACTTTGATGCTTTAGCTGTGCAAGCCTTGGCATACACCTATAGAGATCCATCATTATTCTGGTCACCCTCGCAACCAGGCCCCAAGGCTCTGCTTACCTATGATGAAACTTTAGCTAAAGGCTTGAATTTGTATTTCAACTTCGACGGTCGTCCTGACTACAGAAAAACAGTTTACTGTGAACTTGTAGCACTCAATACATCGTCTACCCAAAAAAAAATCAATTCACCTCATTTTTGCAAAAGATGGTTTAACTTTTTAAGCTTCAATAAACCACTGTTCGATAGTCGAAAAATGTAAACCAATATTTCGCTTTCTTTAAGAAATTATCGACTCTGATATGTATGTAAGCATATTCAAAACGAAAGGCTATTCAAACATATTGTCCAATAAAAAAAGCATTCACCAACTCATGATTTTTAATTAAATTCAAGGTTCAAACAGCTACTGATTGAGCACTCTTGTGCTTAGCAAGCATTCTTCCCTAATTTCAATCTGATAAAAAATAGGAGTTCCTCATGCCTCAGCGCCGATCTCAAGCTAGATTCCCAAATGTAAATAAAGTGGACGACAATCTAACAGGAAGAACCGTAAATATCAGCCTCGTCGGAGGGGCAAGCAATGATATTATCTATCGCACATCAAATACAAATGCCCTTGCTTTAACAGATATTCCTACAACAAAGGGCAACAGCGTGATTACAAATTTTAGTGCCAATAATAAAGGTGCTTTTGAGATTGATACGATAGCACTAGGGATGTCTAATCCCAACAACGCTGGATCTAGTCGGGCAACGAGTCAGGTCTCTATTCTGGCAATGGGTCAAGGATCTGTGCAGTTATCAGGTCAGGCATCCCTACAATCCAATGGCCAGACATCTATAGGTAATGCTTCTGTAGCACTCTCTTTCTTTTAAGTTGACACCAACAAACCGTCATTCAGTCACCTTTCGTTCCTGATTAACGGCTGCTCTCAAGTTTATTAGGAATCCCTTCGCATCCACCGGGAATGGTTGCCCTCGTCTTCTTTCCTCCCCAAGCACAGCAGTAATACCGTTGCTCTTCAGACAATCCTTCCGCTTTAGAAAAATCGGCATTTTCAATCACAGCCCCAGTTTGTGCCCCGGTTTGAAAGTTGGGTGGATTCATGCGATCGCGCGGTGTTACCTGTTCCACTTCCCCATAGAAAAATCGGGCCCGAGTCAAATCCGTCTTCGATAAATTGGCTCCATACAAAATACAGCGAGACAAATTGGCTCGGCCTAAATCACACCCCTGCAAATTACTGTGGACTAGGTTGGCTTCACTCATCTCAGTCCGCCGTAGGTCGGTCCCCGACAAATCGACATTCGCTAACATACCGACTAAATCAATCACTCGCACCCCATATTCCAGGTCTTCTTCATAGCCGCCTAACCCGTCAAAAATAGCGCGACCTAATCTGCGATCGCGTTTCAAAGGCGTCAACAATTTAGAACTGGATAGAAACCGAATCACCTTCGCTTTTCCTTCCCCACTTAGACCCGTCAGAATCGCAGCGGTGCGGCCTTCAGCAATCGCTCGCTCCGGGGGCCAATCTTCCAACAAACCTTCTTCATTAATCACCAAATCAGAAATTCCTTGGAAATAGGCATCAATGGTTTGTTGTTGAGTAATCCGGTTTTGCTGTTCAGTCAGTTCTTTGGAAATGACATACTGACGCCACGCCACAAAAAGGGCTAAAAAAGCGACTAAAATTTGGCCAATTGCCCCAAAAGAGTCTGCCAGAGCCCCAACTGCTTCCCAGTTAACAGACCGCCCCCCCAGCAACATTGGCAGTACACCGGTAAACTGGATCACTCCAATCAGGCCAGCAAGGCTCAGCACACCAGCCAGAATGAGTTGCTGATTGCGGACCGACACCCATTCCTGTAGCCCTTTACTCAGGGGAGGCCACAGCACCCTTAACGACAGCCATAAAACCACCACAGCCGCGGGCAAGCCAATCCATGAATTATGAAATAGTAAACCCAGAATCAAGACTACAGTGGCCGCTCCAGTCACCAATTCTAGGGAAGAAGAGGTTGTCGCAGATCGCAAAAACCGGGCAGAAGTTGACTTCAATCCAGCCATTGAAGTCGATAGGCCTTCTTTACCTTTACTCAGAGACGTATCAGCTTCAATAGCTGATCGGGAAGATACTGAATTCTGCTGTTCTTCTGGATTTGGGGTTGGAGTTGAAGGCCGTGTCATGCACTTTTCAATCAAAGACTACATAGGTCGCTTTTATTTAATCGTAGTCTGCCCCAAACTCACAAATTGTTACTGTTCGCCATTGAGCGATGCGTGGACTAGAGGATCTTGATGCATCCCTCCACGGTGCATGCAAAGATTCTTTGTGCAGAATTAGAAATATTTAGGACGTGACCTTGGCCAATATAAGCCCATTTGTTCAGGATTAAAACTAGATCGAGCAAGATTTTTCTATGGGGTGTGTGGGGATTTGTGACGCCACTTATCTCAATAGTGGGTTGTACTGATGATCCACTAGGAGAGAATCTGGGGTAAATTCCTGTGTTGAGTAATGCGATCGCACCACCGTATTCCCTTTAAGCCCTTAGCCTCTACTCGCAGGCTAACAGATAGATAACGGCACTAAAGTTCGTATCGTTTCTAGTAGTGATGTAGCTTCGGGACTCAAGGGAAATCGAGGATTCGTCGCAATCACTGCTTTATGGACGAGAGATTGTCCAGGAAATGTTTTAGCCACCAAGACATTGTTTCGAAGATCAGTTTCAACCTGCGATAGGGGTAGAACAGCAACCCCATCACTAGAGGCCAAAATCAAGCGTAAAGATTGGGAACCACTAAACTCGACAACCGTGTTGACTGGACACTGATGGCTACGAAACAACTCCTCCACAAGGGAGCGAATCCCATATTTTGATACTTGGTGAGGGAGAACGATTGGATATTGGCCAATCTCATTCCAAGTAGGATCTGCAACTCCAGCGAGTGCATGAGTTGCAGCGCAGACCAGACCTAGTGGCTCTTCATACAATACCTCTGTCTGCAGGATCTCCTTGGGTAAAGGTGAAGACATCCAAGCTAAATCAATAGTCTGATTCTGAAGCCCTTGAATGAGATCTTCCAACGGATACTCAAAAATTTGTAAGC
Source organism: Acaryochloris sp. 'Moss Beach' (assembly GCF_021497025.1). Classification (NCBI taxonomy): domain Bacteria; kingdom Bacillati; phylum Cyanobacteriota; class Cyanophyceae; order Acaryochloridales; family Acaryochloridaceae; genus Acaryochloris; species Acaryochloris sp. 'Moss Beach'. The sequence goes on along the minus strand of NZ_CP071717.1, from coordinate 5,601,494 downwards.
ACACATTAGGATTACATCGATGAAACCGATTTAACACGGTTGAAAGACACAATTTAGTATTAAAGCTAGTTAATCCTAAGGTCACTTTACTTAAAGAGTTTTGGGCAGCTTTAAGGGCAGTATTTATACCTGTTTCAATGTTTTTCAAGCCAGCTTGGCAATGAGTAATAAAAGCTTCACCTGCCTGACTTAAATACACCTTATTAGAGCGACGATGCAGTAATTTTACTCCCACCATCCGTTCTAATCTTTGAACTTGTTGACTGACAGTGGGTTGAGATAAATTCAACGCAATGGCTGCCTCAGTAAAGCTTCCCCGCTCAGCAACTTCCATAAAGGAGATAAGAGCTGATGTCTCTATATTACTAAGACTATATTTATCCATTGAAGAGACATTTTATAACAGGTAGATTGCGTCGAATATGGCTACAAAGACTTATATATTGAGAGTTAATCATCAAATCCAAGCTATTTCATGAAGTCAATGTATATCGCCAATAAATTTCAATAAAAAATAAATGAAACACTGCGAAAAAAAGGTAGATAAATATCAATCATTCCCGTCTAAAAAACCATCGACTTATACAGCTAAATAGCGATGCAACAACGAATCAGTGAGTCTATCTGTCTTACCCTTTTCCACAATAGCTCCCTTTTCCATGATGAAAAACTTCTGAGCTAACTTACGAGCAAACTCTATTTTTTGTTCAACCACTATGATCGTGATTCCTTTCTCTAAATTGATACGTCTCAAGGTATCTTCAATCTCTTGAACAATAGAGGGCTGAATGCCTTCTGTCGGCTCATCCAGTAACATGATTTTAGGGTTACACATTACGCCCCGAGCAATAGCAAGCTGTTGTTGTTGTCCTCCACTCAACAATCCTCCCTGACGCTGTAAATGATCTTTTAGCATTGGGAAAAAATCAAAAATTTCAGATGGAATTCGCTTAACCTTCTTGCCACTTGCACTGAAACCCATTTTTAGATTATCTAGCACCGTTAAGTAGGGAATAATTTCTCGGCCTTGAGGGATATAGGCAATTCCTTTTCTAGCACGCTTATAGGTAGGAGCCTTTGTAATATCAACATCATTGAAAGAGATACTACCGCTAGTTAAGGGATTCAAACCAATAATGCTGCGTAGCAACGTCGTTTTACCCACACCATTTCGCCCCAACAAACAGGCTATTTCTCCTTCTGCAACAGACAGGTCAACATCAAATAAGACCGGGGTTTGGCCATAGCCAGCCGTGACATTCACCATATCCAGCAATGGCTTAGCAATAGTCAAGTCTTCTTCTTTACGCAGCAGCGTTGATTGTTTCACGACCGAGATAGACCTCAATGACTTTAGGGTTAGCTTGAATATTTTCGATTGAACCTTCTGCTAAGACCATTCCCTGGTGTAGCACTACAATGCGCTTCGCTATTTGTTTAACAAATTCCATATCATGCTCAATTACCACAACGGAATGAGATTTCGAAATGCTTTTAATGATTTCACCCGTCATATAGGTTTCGTCTCCAGTCATGCCTGCTGTCGGTTCATCCAACAGAACAATGGACGGGTCTTGAGCCAAAACCATGGCAATTTCAACCCATTGCTTTTGACCATGGGATAGAGAAGAAACCAGTTCAAATGCTTTATCGACTAAACCCGTTCGTTCTAAAGCATCATGAATCTTACCTTTTTTCGTTTGAGTCAATTTGGCTGTGATCGAAGCGAAAATTCCATGAGTTCCCTTGAGGGCTAATAAAATATTCTCAAAAACAGTTAGTTCGTTATAGACATTGGGATTTTGAAACTTCCGACCAATGCCCATACGTGCAACTTCATGGGGAAGCTTATTGGTAATTTCTTTACCTTGATAGCGGATATGCCCTGAAGAAACGGGAGACTTACTCACAATCGCATCGAGAAGTGTGCTTTTCCCTGCACCATTAGGGCCAATAATCGTAACAATCTCACGATCAAAAACCTTTAAATTCACACCACTCAAGGCTTTAAAGCCTGAAAAAGTTACATTTAAATCTTGAACCGATAGCACAGCATCCATATAATTCAACCCTCATTCCAATAAGATCTACTTCTTCGTCAATACAGTTACAGGTAATGGCTTTGGCTTCGATAAGTTTTTCAATGAAGCTCTTTTGGGTAACAGACTCATCAATCCGTTGGGTAGGAATAGAACAACAACTAATAATAAAATCCCAACAACAAGTTGCCAGTCTTGAGTCACCTTTTCTGCATAGTTTTGCACTTGTCCCAATAGAATCGCAGCAATCAGCGGTCCCACCAAGGTTCCTCTCCCACCGATAGCGACCCAAATGACAACCTGAGTTCCAAACGCAACTGCCAGGTATACCGGAGAAATAAATCGATTTAAAGGTACAAATAGACCACCAGCCATACCTGCGATCGCAGCCGAAAGGGTCCAGATAAAAATCTTAAATTGGGCCACATCATATCCCAAGAAAGAAATACGCTGTTCATTCTCATTAATCGAGCGCAAAATGAGGCCAAAATTAGATTGGGTAAGGGACCAGCTTAAAGCGATTACAAAGGCCGCATAGGCCAAAATCAAGAAATAGAGTCCTAATGCTGTCAGTTGCACCCCAAATAATCTCAAGCTGCTAACATCGGTGATCCCATTTGTCCCACCGGTATAGGCCTGCTGACTCACAAAAAAAGTGGTTAAGGCTGATGAGATAGCGATAGTAATGATGGTGATGTAGACACCACTTACTTTTGAACGAAAAATAAAATACCCAATAATATAGGCAAATAATGCTGGCACAGCAATCGTTGCCACCAAAGCAACCGGAAAATATTTTAACGGGGCGATAAACCAGGGCAATTTTTCTAAGCCATTCCAGACCATAAAGTCCGGCAATTCTCCACCATAGGTATTTGAAGCCGCAGAAAGGTTCAGTTTGAGATAATAGGCGGAAGCATATCCTCCCAAAGTAAAAAAATACCCCATGGGCGAAGCTCAAAATACCTGTAAATCCCCAAACTAGATCTAGAGAAACGCCTAAGGTCCCAAATAGCAATAGCTTAGACATCAAGGACAGTTGAAAGCTATTGATAGTAAAAGGCAATATGATAAAAACTAATAATGAGATACCACTAACAATAACTAATTTATGGGGAAAAGTTGACTGTTTATACCCCATGACGATATTCGTCATAACCAAACCTCTAAAAGATCAGCTAGTCGTACAGAATTAAACCTGAGAATCACACCCGCTTCTGTACGGTGAATAAACCTTCTGGACGAAAACGAATTAGAATAATTACGGCTCCTAAAACGATGACTCTAGCGAGAGGATCATTAAGCATAAAAGCGATGATTGCATTAGCCTCGCCAATCAGTAAAGAGCCAGCCAAAATCCCAATTAGCTTGTCTACACCCCCCAGTCACAACCACCATCCAGGCATCCACTAAATAATCTTGGCCCATGGGAGGGGCCACAGATTTTAAGGCTGAAATAACAGAACCAGCCACTCCAGCTAAACCACAGCCATAGGCAAAAGTTCCCATATCCACTAGTTTGGTATTAACTCCCAAACACTTAGCCATATCTCGATTTTGGGTGACAGCTCTAATCTGCCTTCCCCAAGACGTTCCATAAAATAGATATAAGGTAAGCCCTAAGAGTGCAAGGGCGACTCCAACAATAAAAAAGACGGTAGTAGGAAATAGCAACTACTGCAGCACCACTGTCATCTGAGACTAGGGGTAAATTTCCAGATAAATAGGCCGGAGCTTTTACATACTTTAGTTGAGCTGTAAAAATAAGCTTTACAACCCCTTGCAACACAATACTCAACCCCCAAGTGGCTAATAAAGTTTCTAATGGGTGACCATACAATCGACGAATAATTGTAATTTCTACAACTGCACCAATGAATGCAGTAATCAGAAAAGCCAAAGGGATAGTCATGAGAAGATCTAAATCAAAGGCATCTTGAAACACAAACGTTACATATGCCCCTAACATGATGAACTCACCATGAGCCAAATTAATGATTCGCATCACCCCAAAGGTGATAGCTAATCCCAACCCCGTTAGCAGCAAAATCCCGACGATTCCAATGCCATTGAGGGCTTGATTCAACAAGGTTAAAATATCAAAACCTTCATTAGAGGCGGCTGCTTCCTGAGCGATTAAAACATGAGGAGTCGAGAATAGAGTGGGAAAAGTATAGTCCAACATAGGCTCAATCCAATAGGCCGAAAAAAGAAAAGGATTTTTGTTGAGTGAATCTAAACAAAAGCCACCGACTAGCAAAACAGAAAAATAGATCCACTGTGTCGTTTCGATCAACTGAAAATCTGCTATTCGATCTTTAAGAGAGATACTTAGGTTCTAAATCTTTTCCAGTCTCAACCGTCGGATCTACCCGAGTATCAGGGGTGGGATGGACACAAGTTCTCCCCTTGTAGAGTGTCTGGCTCCAAGCAATTGGTTTCACTGCCGCATCGGTAGAAAAGACGATTTCAGCTTGGCCATCCTCTTTCCACTTGCCAATTCTGGAATAAAGATAGGTATGGTAATTTTCAGGATCTATTTTGACTCGCCCTTGAGGTGCATTGAATTCCTGTCCTCTAGTAGCCTCCCGGATGGTCCCTGTATTCAGTTCTCCACCCTCATCAAGAACCTTCTTCATCGCCTGAGCCATAAAGAAGGTCTGTAAGTAAGCCGCTTCCATCACACCGTTAGTGACACGGTTACCACCAAACATCTCTTGAAATTGTTTAACAAAAAGCTTATTTTCTGGCGTATCAACCGTTTGGAAATAGTTAAAACTCGTATAGTGACCCGATGAGTATTCGGGTCCCATGGCCTGGATTTCTTCCTCAGTAGTGGGATAAGCCATAATCGGAATTTTATCTGAAGTAATCCCCGCGTCCTTAAACTGCCGATAGAAAGCTGGAATACTATCTCCAACCAGGTTACTTAAAACAAAATCGGGCTTGGCTGCCTTGATTTTGTTGATAATCGTAATGAATTCTGTCGTACCAAGGGCTGCATATTCATCCCCTACGACCTTCCCACCAATTTTTTCAAGTTCTGCTTTGGCAATACGGTTACTCTCTTTGGGGTAGATATAGTCAGAGCCAATAAAGAATCCTTTTGAACCAAAGTTTTTGTGACAATAGGGAATAGAATCTGTGATTTGCTGGTTTGGAGCTGCGCCCGTATAAAAGACATTCGAACTACATTCATTTCCTTCGTAATAGACCGGGTAGTAAAGAATGGCATCCTTGTCTTCAAAAACAGGCAAGACAGATTTTCGGCTTGCAGATGTATAGCACCCCAGAATGCATACCACCTTATCTTCCTCGATGAGGCGTTTAGACATTTGATTATACAAATCCCAATTCGAGTCTGGATTGACGACAACCTTTTGAATCTTACGACCGCCAATCCCCTCACCATTCCCTTCCCAAGGGCCAGTGCCAGTATTTATTTGTTCAATGGCTAAGAACGTTGCATCTTGTAGAGATTTTTCCACAATGGCAATTGTGCCAGTTGTGGAATACATAACACCAACCTTAATGGGATTCTCACCTAAATCAACAGAACTCTGTGTAGAAGACCCATTCGAGCATGCAGCTACTATTCCTGAGCCAACCGCTAATGAGCTGTATTGAATAAACTTTCGCCGACTGATTCCTGCAGAGGAAGATTGGGGGTTTTGTCATAGTTTTAATTAACCAGAACAGGCATAAAATACAAAAAATATTCCAGAGAAAATATCTTGTTTGAAATGGACTAGCCAAATATTCCAATTAACGATCGAAATCTAGCTGCCGTTAAAGCTACCTTTCGGTGATATTTCTCTTTGAGCATCAATTCCTTACAGCACATACCTCACCGACTTAAGTTAACAAGAAGGAACTTATGCACTGAACAGATGAAAAGCTGTTAGTAAAAGATTACTGCAGTTTTAAATTGATTTTGTAACCTTGAATACCAAGAAATTATGAATACTAGAAATCTAGAGTTCTTAATATATGAAAAATCATGCATTTGTCATGAATTTATCACTTACTTAAAAGCCTTCTAGCTAGATAGGAGTAGGTATATCACCTGCGAGTAAATAGCATCTAGAGATATAGAGAAGTCCTTATTTTCATGCATTATTGACTTTAGCAATAGTGGTATTGGTCAAAACAATAAGCAGTCTAAAATTTTAGCGTTGCCGATAGATTATTATTGTCAATCAAACAAGTGATTAATTTCAGAAAAGTCATTATGTCGATTCCATTCTAAATGTATAAAATGACACAATTCGCACGTTTAAATAAGTTTTTTTTCCTATGAATTTCAATAAATTAGGAGAGTCTGATGGCATTCCATGGTGATATTTCTTCTAGTCATGATTCTGTTGGTGTTGCTGTAGTGAACTACAAAATGCCAAGGTTACATACCCAGAATGAGGTATTAGCTAATTGCAATAACATAGCCGAGGTCATAGATGGGATGAAGTTGGGACTACCGGGTTTGGACCTGGTTATTTTCCCTGAGTATTCTACCCATGGCATTATGTATGATTCTCAAGAAATGATGGATACTGCTTCTCTTATCCCTGGCGTAGAAACAGATATTTTTGCTGAAGCTTGTGTGCGAAATAAGGTGTGGGGAGTGTTTTCCCTCACGGGTGAGCGCCATGAACAACATCCCAATAAAGTTCCTTACAACACCCTCATTCTGATGAATGACCAGGGAGAGATTGTTCAAAAGTATCGCAAAATTATGCCTTGGACCCCCCATTGAGGGATGGTATCCAGGGAACTGTACCTATGTTTCCGAGGGGCCCAAGGGTTTAAAAATAAGTCTGATTATTTGTGATGATGGCAACTATCCTGAAATTTGGCGAGATTGTGTCATGAAGGGTGCAGAGTTAGTCATTCGTTGTCAAGGCTACATGTATCCGGCGAAAGAGCAGCAAATCATTGTTTCGAAGGCAATGGCCTGGATGAACAATACCTACGTGGCGGTTGCCAATGCGGCTGGTTTTGATGGTGTATACAGCTACTTTGGTCATTCTGCGATCGTTGGCTTTGATGGTCGAACCTTAGGTGAATGTGGAGAAGAAGAAAACGGAATTCAGTACGCGGCGTTATCAAAATTTGCTATTCGAGATTTTCGCGAACATGCCCAATCGCAAAATCACCTCTTCAAGTTGCTGCATCGAGGCTATACCGGCCTGATTAATTCAGGGGATGGAGATGAAGGCCTGATGGAATGTCCCTATGATTTCTATCGAGAATGGGTTCTAGATCCTGAAAAAACGAAAAAGAAAGTAGAAGCGTTGACTCGGCCAACCGTAGGAACCCAAGAATGTCCGATTGAAGGCATCCCAAATCAAACTGCCAAAATGCCCGAAGTCAAAGTGAAAAAATCGGAACCAATTTCAGTTAGACAAACTATTCTCCAAGAATAGGTGATGGCGATATCTCAGAATTAATTCATCACAGATCTATTTTAAGGTAGAGATATTGCTTTAAAATATAACAGACATGCAATATTTTTGTGTTACTTAATTTGGATATAAATTGATTATAGATACAGATTGAATTAGTATACTGGCAAACAATATAAATATTTTCTTACTGTATATTTATAGTAGATTCACTCCAGCCTATGTTCTGCGTAGGCCTTTTCTTTGCCTTTCTAAGAATCACGATTCATCTACTAAGACAATATAAGCACTTGAGGCTAGGATCATTGCCAGGTAAACTTATTCTCTAGAAATTAAGCTGATTGATTCAAGATTTAGACAATAAACTGAATCCTAAATACTAGTAATTTCTAAATCAATCTAGCTCAGCTACTTCAGTAGTTTTCTGCGCACTAAGCTGCAAGTATACATTTTTTGAATACACATATAAATACTTTTATTAATCTTCGGTAGATTGTGTCCAAATTAACTTTTTAAGAGATATTCACTGCCTTAGCCTAACAATCATATTCATTCTGAAATCAACATTGGGGGGAATAGCTCTGTAGATGAATGAATACCACTTAAGTTTTCGTTCCTGCTAATTATAGGATTGCGTCACTATGCCCGAAACTCTCTTCAAAATAGATCTGACTAAACCGATGCATGAACAAGAGGTGCCAGGCCATAATCGATGGCATCCAGATATTCCAGCTGTTGTCTCCGTTAATACAGGAGATATCTTCAGAATCGAATGTAAAGACTGGACAGATGGACAAATTGGTAACAATGATGATCCAAGTGACATCCGAGATGTTGAGCTTCAGGTCGTTCATGTTCTCAGTGGCCCTATCCATGTAAATGGGGCTGAGCCAGGCGATATTCTTGTGGTGGATTTGCTTGATATTGGTGCCTTGCCTGGAGATGAATGGGGATTTACCGGCATATTTGATCGCAACAATGGCGGCGGTTTTCTGACGGATCATTTTCCGGCAGCCGCTAAAGCTTGTTGGGACTTGGAAGGGATCTTTACCAAAACTCGCCACATCCCTGGTGTTCGATTTGCAGGCATTACCCATCCTGGTCTCATCGGTTGTGCCCCGTCTCAAGATCTGTTAAATACCTGGAATCAACGGGAGCAAACATTAGTCGATCAAGGGGAGAGTGAGGGGGGACCGCCCTGGAAACCTAAAATTCCTCCCTATGCAGCGCTTCCCAATCCAAATTATGCCGTGCTGGGGAAGCTAGGCAGTTATGCAGATAAAGGACCAGAGTTTGATCGGGTTGCGTCCGAAGCTGCCCGTACTGTTCCTCCCCGAGAACATGGCGGTAACTGCGATATTAAAAACTTGTCTAAGGGATCTCGCATCTATTTTCCCGTTTATGTCGAAGGGGCCAAGCTTTCCATGGGGGACATTCATTTCTCCCAAGGAGATGGAGAGATCTCTTTCTGTGGGGCGATAGAAATGTCTGGATATATCGATTTACACGTCGATATTATCAAAGGTGGCATGGAAAAATATTCGATGGTCAACCCCATCTTCAAACCCGGTCCGGTTGAACCTCATTATTCCGAATATCTCATCTTTGAAGGGATTTCTGTGGATGAGTTTACGGGAGAGCAATATTACCTTGACGCCCATGTCGCGTATCGACGAGCCTGTTTGAATGCAATTAATTATTTAAAACACTTTGGCTTCACCGGGGAACAAGCATACTTGTTACTCAGTTGTGCTCCAGTTGAAGGACGCATTAGTGGCATTGTAGATGTCCCTAATGCTTGCTGTACCCTTGCTTTGCCGACTGCCATTTTTGACCAAGATATCTTACCGACCTAACGGATATCCGACTTAACATCTCTCTACGACGTGCCTTTCTCCTCAATGGTTGAGTGCTGTTATAGTTTTCAGCACTCAATTCTCTTTCGCATAATCTGCAATTTTTTTAATCATGGAGCTGTATATGCCTTTGTATGATTATCGGTGTAGTGACTGTGGTGATTTTGAGCAGTGGCTCCAGATCAGCGATTTAGATTTACCGATTCATTGTTCAAGTTGTAATCAAGTTGCAATTAGACTTATTTCTGCTCCCAATATTAGTTTAAATATGGGCCGTTTTCCGCAACGAGATCAGACACCTAAAGTGGTAACCCGCAAAGAAATGAGTCCTCCTCCCGCCCGATTTCAGCAGGCCAAGGCTGGACGTCCTTGGATGGTCAGCCATGCCCCCGCCCGGTATTAAGCCCTCTCTTCCTGCATACTATTCGACAGGGATAGATAAGGCTGGGGATGCTAGAAAGTACAATTTGGATTTTGCTAGTTGGGTTTGGGGCTGGACAGTTAGCCAAACGCTTGGGAGCACCTGGCCTGATCGGCATGATTTTGGTCGGGTTTCTCCTGGGCCCAGAAGGGTTCAATCGCATTAGTACTGGCATCCTTGCTAAAGCACCTGAGTTACGCCAGTTCGCCGTTATGGTGATTTTGATGCGGGCGGGTTTGGGATTAGACCGAGATAAGCTGCAGCAGCAAGGCAGTGTCGCCCTGCGGTTGGGTTTTTTGCCAGCGATGTGTGAAGCGATCGCAATCACCGTTACCGCAATGGTGCTATTTCAGTTCAACTGGGCGACAGGATTGCTGCTAGGGTGCATCATCAGTGCCGAATCTCCTGCAGTTATTGTCCCCGGCATGTTGCACCTGAAAAATCTGGGATGGGGAGTGGGCAAAGGAATCGCAGATGCCATCTTGACGGGAAGTGCCTTATCGGATGTCCTTGTCCTACTGGTCTTTAGCTTATTGATTAATTTCCTGACTCAGGGACAAAGCAATGGGCTAGCCTTTCTTCCCTTGCAAGTCGTCTTACAAATTGGCGTCGGGGCATTGTTCGGCTATGGCGTTGCCCGATTATTCACACTCCTCTTGACCCAATCTTCCTGGGTAGACACCCAGGTGCAAGAAGTATTAGTTGCGGCCTGCCTTGCTCTGTTATTAGTCGTTGGCACCCACTTTCTACCGATTTATTCTGGCTACTTGGCAGTGATGGCCTTCGGATTTTTCATCATTGAATTTTCTCCACCCCTAGCTCGACGCCTGCGAATTGGGTTTAACGCACTGTGGATCGGTGCCGAAATCATCTTGTTTGTACTCATGGGGGCCAGCATCCAACTACAGATCCTGGGCAAAGCCTTTTGGCCAGGGCTACTATTACTGACCATTGGCATTGTTTTTGGTCGGATGCTGGGGTGGGCCTTATCCACCTACCGAAGCAATTGGAATTGGAGAGAGCGATTGTTTCTCCTACCTGGTAATTCAGCAAAAGCAACGGTTCAAGCAGCCATCGGAGCCGTACCACTCAGTTTGAACCTAGAAGGCGGTGACATTATTCTTGCCGTAGCCGCGCTGTCTATCTTGATCACAGCTCCCCTTGGCGCTTGGGCTATTCCTACCTTTGCACCTAAATTATTGACTCAAGATCCAATTGATCCCACTAAAGTGATGGTTAATCGTAAGACTATCCTGTTAGCCGCAGTGGATACCTCAGACTTAGCGATTCTGGTTTTAACTAAAACGGCCGAAGTTGCTCGCCGCTGTCAAGCTGACGTAATAGTCGTCCATGCTCTCCAGGGAGAACCATCAGCATCGACTCAGGTTTTACAAGCTCATATCAGTCGATTGTTATTAGATGTGCCCCACCAATTTGTGATGATTGCCGGAACGGTATCAGATGTGCTTCTCAAGTCAGCTCAGCAGTATCATGCGGATGAAATCATTATGGGTAAACGGGGCCATCGCCCTTGGCAACAGGTCTTTGTCGGATCGGCTTCTAGAGCCGTATTGGCAACCAGTACTATTCCAGTCATGCTCGTAGAACCCGACCGTTCTCCCACTCAATCTATCAGCTAGCTAAAAAATTTTAGATGTCAAGCATTTTCGAATCTGTACAACTCTGAGCAAGATCCTAAATGGGTTCTATACTGCTGAATGACTCAAGAGAAATCTTTGATATTTTTCGGGTTATACACCGTTCCAATGGCATAGCTTATGCAGTCAAAATCCTCTCCAGAACATAGCTTTGAGCAAGAGAACCTCGCTGTTTCTGCGATTTTGAAACTGCGTCAACTGACTCAGTTGAATGTTCAAGCCAATTGGCAAGTATGCTTGGGGGATCTGCCCATCGAGATAGGTCTAGATCCACAGACTTGGCCAACATGGTCACCAGGACAACTCAATGCCAGGGAGCATATTGACTGGTCCCAAGGGCGTTTAGTGCTGTGGTTGGGGCAGGTTATCTCAATCCCAAATGATCAGTTTCGCTACCCTCTCGCAGGCTGTAAGCTCAGATTGGCTCTGACTTGGTGGGCAGAAAAAGCCGAAATTTTTGTCAACGGAGAGTTGGTTCAGGCAGGAGATTTATATGACTGTGTGGCTCGGATTGTTCTGAGTTCTGTGACTCAACCTGGGGAGGAAATTGCAGTTGCCCTGCGACTGGTCAGTCCGGGGCATGATCCGGGGGCGTTAGTGCGATCGCAACTCCTATACGAACCTCCATCTCCTCTCCTGGATCCAGGTAAAGTCGCCGATGAACTAGCGGTCTTACAAGGCTACCTAGCAAAATTCTCACCAGCAGACATAGCCCATCTAAGTGAAGCTATCGCCACCCTCGATTGGTCCCAGGTTGTTAACCCAAAAGCATTTAGCCACAGTTTGGAGCAACTTCACCAACATCTTTCTCCTTGGAAGGCTTGGTTGCAAAAGCGCCAAATCAACTGGATTGGTCATGCCCATTTGGATTTAGCGTGGTTATGGCCCGTGGCCGAAACCTGGGAAGCTGCAGAACGAACTTTTAAGTCGGTGCTGAATTTACAGGCGGATTTTCCTGAACTCATTTTCTGCCATTCTTCCCCAGCTCTATACGCATGGTTTGAGCAAAATCGTCCAGAGTTATTTACTCAAATTCAAACACAAGTCGGTAAAGGGACGTGGGAGGTAGCTGCCGGGCTATGGGTAGAACCGGAGCTTAATTTAATCAGTGGGGAATCCTTAGTCCGCCAAGTCCTATATGGGCAAAAGTATATCCAAGAAAAATTTGGCTGCATCAGCAAGACAGCATGGCTACCCGATAGTTTTGGATTCTGCTGGCAGCTCCCCCAAATTTTGAAGCAGGGGGGGATTGACTATTTCTTAACCCAGAAATTGCGCTGGAACGATACCACGGAGTTTCCCTATGAGGTGTTTAAGTGGCGATCACCAGACGGGACTGAGATTTTCAGCATTATGATGCCTCCCATTGGAGAACAAATTTACCCGGTCAAGATGGGAACCTATGCCCAGGAATGGGAAGCTTCAACCGGGGTACAAGAATGCCTATGGCTACCTGGGGTAGGAGATCATGGCGGTGGTCCGACTCGCGACATGTTGGAAGTGGCCCGCCAGTGGCAACAATCTCCTCTATTCCCTAAACTACAGCCATCCACGGCTGAACACTTTTGTCAGCAGGTGGAATCTCAGATTCAACAGGTGCCTGTTTGGGACGATGAACTCTACCTAGAATTGCATCGAGGCTGTTATACCAGCCACGCTGACCAGAAACGCTACAACCGAGATTGTGAAGGGTTGCTGTATGAAGCGGAATTGTGGAATGCGATCGCAACCCTCACCCTCGACCATACTTACCCAAAAGATGACCTAGAACAGGCCTGGAAGAAGGTTTTGTTTAACCAGTTTCACGACATCTTGCCTGGATCCTCAATTCCCCAAGTGTTTGTGGATGCCAATCGAGACTGGGACTCAGCTCAACAAACCGCCACCGAACATTTGCACACCGCTTTAGATGCGATCGCAGGCGCTATCGATGGTCCAGCACCTTCCCCTGATAGCCGATCGGTTGTAGTATTTAACTCCCTCAACTGGCCGCGTTCTGAATTAGTGTGGGTAGAACTGCCCGCCCCGCAGAAACAATGGCAGATTTCCACAATCGAAGGAGAAATACTGCCTAGTCAGCGCCATCCCGACAAACCGAATTTCCTCTGTTTTAGGGCTAACGCACCTATAATTGGTTACCAGCAGTATTGGTTAACGCCCCTAGAGATTGCCCCAACCGATCAACTCGACATTACACCTAAAAATTGGACCTTAGAAAATAACTATTTACAGGTGCAAGTTGACGAGCACACTGGCGAGCTAACCCAAATCTTTGACAAAGTAGCTCAGCGACAGGTGCTGTCTAGTCCAGGTAATCAACTCCAGTTTTTTACCGACAAGGGCCAATATTGGGATGCTTGGAATATTGATCCTGACTACGAAAACAAAAGGCTTCCTGGAGCAACCCTGCAATCTATTGAATGGGTCAGCCAAGGCCCCCTACAGCAACGAGTACGGGTGAAGCATCAGTTTGGTCAATCTCAGTTTTGCCAGGATTACGTGCTGGAGATAGATTCGCCACTGCTTAAAGTTGAAACAACTGTGGATTGGCAGGAAAGCCAAGTGCTCGTTAAAACGGCCTTTCCCCTGACAATCTCATCCGACTTTGCGGCCTACGAAATCCCCTGTGGTGCGATTCAACGGCCCACGTTACCTAATTCTCAACTGGATGCTAAAGAGCAGGCGAAGTGGGAAGTCCCTGCTTTGCAATGGGCTGATTTAACAGATACGAATGAACCTGCTTATGGTGTCAGCATCTTGAATGACTGTAAGTATGGTTACGATGCTCAGCCGAGCCAACTCAGGTTGACCCTATTACGCAGTCCAAATTGGCCGGATCCAGGTTGCGATCGCGGCCATCACCAATTCACCTATGCCATCTATCCCCATTCAGGATCCTGGCAGACTGCCCGAACAACCCACAAGGGGTATGAACTCAATCGCCCCCTCCGCGCATTAACATCATCTGAACCCAGAACTCACGGACTCCCCCCCCAGAAGCAGTTCTTCACCCTTGGGCCAGATAATTTAGTGCTGATGGCTTTGAAAATATCAGAGGATGACCCCAATCAATGGATCTTGCGGTGCTACGAATGCCATGGTCAATACGCCACAACGGCGATCAGTAACAATCTGCAACTCAAATTGAGCCAGCCCGTTGATTTATTAGAAAAAGAAACCAATCAGGAAAGCCCTAGGGAGATTCAACCCTGGAAAATTCAAACATGGATATATGGCAGTTGCCCTAGTGAGTAGGCCGTCACACTAGCAACTGATTTCGGGTTTTTATCCAGTTGACCTGAAATATTGACCATTTTTGTCCTTTTCAATGGGCAGCTCTTTCCACTGACATCCCGTATGTAGAAACTTCAAAATGTAGTTGAAAATGACATCTGCACTCCTAATCGAACGTCAAACTAAAGGCTGGAACTATTTTAGCCTGTGTCGATGGAAAGCTATACAGGAAAAAGGTTTTAGATAATTCTAGTCATGAAATAAAACCCGAAACGAGTTGTTCGTTTTGAGGTGCATTGAGCACTGCTCCCAGGAGTATTTGAGGGCAAGTTTAACTGCCTTGGGCAAAATTAAAGCCTAGGCGCTTGCCGCCATCGAAAATCTTACTTTTTCTATCCCTTGAATCATCTGTAAGGAAAATTGAGCGGCTGTAAAATCATCGACTGACTGCGCCTGTTCTTCTAATTTAGTTTTCATCCCATTTGCCAAATTCGTAATATTGATAACGCTTTTCTGGTTAATCATCGGGAGTTGCTGATCTTCTGCGGGAATGAGATGAATATTCCAGTCACTTTGTTCTAAGCCCTCTAGTGTTCTTAACTCTCGCCATACGTTTCCGATCGCATCATGATTGACGCCAAAATTCAGTCCTTCTGGTTTTAGGGAGATATCGACAGTACCAATAACGCCATCAAACAAACAGATAAAAACGTCCTCAGAGAGGCGATCTCGCCGTAATATGGTTAATTTCTGAGTCTCATTCATGGGGTTATCCCCCACAATGGACGCGGCGGAGCCCTCTATTTGTAAATCAGGCCAACCCGATACGACGTCTGAGCGGATTAAGCAACCACTGATGCGTTTGGGCTCACCCGCTAGCGGATTATGATCGCTATCCTGTTGGGCATCAGCATCTTGGACTCGACCAATACTAAAGGCACCATCCAGCAGCGATTCTACCCAAAACCAATCTAAAGAGAAGAACCGGATCGACTCGGTCGGCAGCATCTGTTCATCGGGGACTAAGTAGTTAAAGGGCACACCCTGGAGCAATCCGAGTCGCTCAAACCAGGGTTTGATATCGCCCGGAAGCTCAAGGTCTACAGATGTATTCTCACTTTCAGAAAAGAGATGAGGGTAGAGTGCCTGTTGATTATCTTTGGCTAGCTTTTGGGCATTGGCTCGTTTCCAGTTAAACAGGCGGGTGGCGAATTGTTTATCTTGGAGGGCTAATAGTTGACCCAGTTGCCAGGCGGCGGCGTAGGAAATATCAAATAACCCCGTGTTCGGATTGTAGGCAATCAATTGATCGGCATTGCGAATCGCCAGTTGCGATAAGTGGAGTGAGGTCGGGTTTTCTCCGGGCAGGAGAGGGCTATGATACCAAGAAAAGGTTTTTCCGCCCTGTCGAAGATAGTGAGGAAAAGCACGATAGCCTTTGGCTAGATAGGGGGCTACTTCGGGACTATTTTGGGCTGGGAGTCTTAGGGTGTCTTTGCTGAGATTTTTGAGCAATCCGGCAAAATTATGTTCGGGGTTAGTGCAGGCAAAGCTCCAACTTTTTAGCGTCACAAGACGGATATACTCGTCATCGGTGGCATTTTGATCATCAAATTTGCCGTTGGCATATCGGTTTTCTAAGGAAACTAAATAGGCCGTGCTTATTCCATCTGGCTTAGGAAGCCGATTGCTAATTACCACCGATAGGGGTTCAGTGCTCTCGGCGTCGCCGGTCACGTGACGGACATGGGCTAAGTATTCTAGATCCTCGGCTGTGGGCAATAGCTCTGACAGCAGCTTTTTGGGGACATCAATAACGGTGACGTTGTCGTCAACTTTTTGGCTAATTTCTAGGTCTACGCCAGGCCATTTGATCGGGCCGATTGAGGATTGCTGTAATTTACCCAGAGGAATCAGTTTTGTCTTTTCGGATTGAGCTAGAATGACCTCAACTTGCGTTTCCAGTCCTGCAAAATCTCCCGTGAGTTGATCGGACTGGCGACGGCTCGGCTCCAGGATCATAGCTTCATCATCGATCGCCTGAATCCAGCCAATCCTTGCTGATAAAAGATGCTGCCATAATTGGTCTTTTTGATCAGCGGTTAGCTCAATGTTCTGGGAATCGTAGAGTGGCGTTGCTAAAATCTTGTCTTTCTGAATCGTGCGTAGGAGTGATTCTCCCTCGTGAATCAGAATCAAGGCTAACCAAGGCGCTTTTTGGTTATCGGGTTGCGCTAACCTTTCCCACGGTAGCGTGCTACTTTTGAGGGCAATATGCGGCAGGATATGGGAGTGATCGCCAGAGCTTCCGGCTGGCGGAAAAACCGCATGAATATCAGGTTGGGGTAACGTAAAGCGATTGCCTTGCACCACAAAGGTCAGATGTGAGCTAAAGGCATCATTGTCCTTCGCAACTTTGACCGTTTGCTTCACTGAAACTTTGTATTGGCCAGGCTCTAACGCAGTCTGATGGCTTTGAATAAACTGGATTTGTCCCTGGGCGGTTGGGTCGGTAACTTTAGTGCTCATTGTTCAAATTCGCGATGAATGGACTAAACGGTTTCAAGCTGTGGCGCGATAATAAAGGCTCGCTCTCTTCCTTGGGCGGTTTCAAAGTCTGTTAAATCCATCTCGGCAATATCGACATCCGATATTCCCAAGCTTTGTAGCAATTGAGTTCTGGCAGTTTTGACCGCTTCAGAGGTGATGGTTTTACCGATCGCTTGTTCTCTGATGTCCTCATCCCCCTCTTCACTGCTTGAAAACACTGAACCTGACTGCCATTGATAGGCATTTGCAACAGATTCGGTGTCGTAGGCGATATTCTTGCGATCAATCGATTGCGTGACGCCAGGCTGGGGTGGATTTGCGGGTTGAATGGTATACCCAGACAAAACATTGCTGATCAATCCTTCCCGAGTCGGGTCAGTGGTATTAGATTCTCCCCACAAGCCAGCCGGAATGTTTTTCGCGATCGGAACACATTCTAAGCCGCTTTCCTGGGGAACCTCGCTCCCGTCTGCTGCGATTTTTGCGAGGGATATACGGTATTTCGATTCTGTAAATTCCTGGTTATTGACATCCATTGAGGCAATGCCAAAGGTCGTCGTTTGAGGCGTTGTCCCAGATGCAGTCTGCGTTTTAATGGCCACTTTGTCAGGCTCAATCTTTTTAATCGGAATCACAGAGCTGGCCGTCAACGCAAAGTCTTTGGGATTAACGATAAAGCGTTCTGCGTCTCCTTCGCCGATCTGGTGGAGTAGGCCACGTTCAACCGTAAGGGTGCATACGTCTTGATCCGACGGTAAGAAAGATTGCTTAAACTCGGTCCAGTTAAGTGCCGGTGGTTTCTGCTGAGAACGATTGCCAAAGCGAACGGTAAAGGAAACGATTCTAAGACGAACTCTGGCTTTGCCGGAGAATTTGGGTCCCCAAATGTGCAAATCGGCACCGACTTGGATTGAAATTTTTCTGGTCCGCCTGAAAATGCGGAAGCTGTAGGAGGCACCGATACTAACGCCCATCCGCGCATCATAAAAATAGGGCTGCCAAGAGACAATAAAATGGGCGTAGGAAACAAACCACGCTTTAATTCTGCCCGATTTCCAATTGGCTTCTAAGCGTCCACCAGCCATAATCGCGGAGGCGGTGAGCGCAAAGTAAAGACTGCCTTTGACACTTAAGTTTTTGCTAATGCGCCAATTGAGTGCCAGGGGATCGACTCTGGGATAGTGTTCTGGGACCTGGAAACGGGGATGATAACCGCCTACGGTGAGAACAAAGTCTCCTGCATAGGGGCCGGAGAACCAAGTGTAGAAAGCGAAGCCACCGCTGAGTCGGCAATCACGGTCAAACAGATAGGAGTCAGGCAGGATTTTGCCTTCAACCTGAAGAATGCCTTCGGCGGGGGGCAAATCGAGCCACGATGGCAAATCGAACTTGGGCGAGGGGGGGGGGATGCTTTTATTAGGGGGAGTGGGGGTGAAATAAGGGTGGAAATGCCGAATAAGTCAAGGATGAATTGATCGCCGAAACTAACAACGAGCAGGACGAAGGATTCAATAATCTTGAAAGAGGTGAACTTGATGCCCACCGCCAGCAGAATGCGCCCAACTTTAGGCGGGATGGAGGGGCGGAGATCTTGCTGGATAGCGATTAATCCGGCGGGATCGGCAGGGGTACGGCTGATAGCAGCGCGAACGAGGGGGAACTGAGGAATTTCGTCGAGGGTGGGTGGGATCAGCTGGCGATTGTAAGCGAACCCGAGGGCGAGTCCGGTAATGAAAAAGAAAGGAGGACCCCCGAGGGGTTTATTGAGGATGCCATAGATAAAGAGGGAGGGGTGGCCGTTGAATTTAGTGTAAGAACCGAGGGCCGCGATGGAGAAGGTTGCGGTTTTGATGAGGATGGCACCAGAGTATTCGTCTCTGCCGTCAATGGTCGTTCTGAGTAAGGCCCCTGCAATGGAAAGGGTTCCTTTGCTTTCGTAACTAACGCCGAGGCCCTGGAGCTGGAATTTGGGCTGGAATTTTTTGAGGGGGGAGCCGATGGATAAGCCGTCTAGGGTTAGGTTGAGTCCGGCCATGGCGATCGCAGCATCTAGGCGAAACCAAAGGACATCGTCTTGATATTGGACGCCGATCCTCGCAAAGTACAGCGGCCCAACCTTTTTATTGAGGGCATACCATTGGGTGCCGTCGGTAGCTGGCTCGACGGTGGTGGACTCGATGGTGGTGGACTCGATACTGGTGGGTTCGACTGTGACAGGCGCGGCGGGCGTGACAGCCGCGGCGGACTCGATAGTAGACGGCGGTGGACTGTCGGCGGTGATCGGTAGGGTAAGAACTTGACGGATGTCGCCGAGTTGCAGGTTGGCACTGACCGTCATGCCTTTTTTGATCGCCGGGATGGATGGTTTTGAAGGGGGACTATAGGGGATGGGCGTTATGTCATCGGGAAGGAGGGTGTTGAAATCGTCAACCGTTTCGGGCGTCAGGTTCTGGGAGGCGAGCAGAAATTGTAAATCATCAATGCCGAGGGTTTTATCGGAGGGAAGATCTTTCCCGACTAGGGGCAGCTGTGTGAAATTGATTGTGGAACTGAGGTTGAGACCAAAGAAGACCTGCGATTTACCCTGGGCTTTACTGTAGATAAATAGCGCGTCTCGGAGAGTGATTTCTAGCGTATTAGGGACATAAGCGGCAATGTCGTCAGAAATACCTTCGATAAGACGCTTAACTTTAAGGGCCTCTCTATTGGGATTGTTATAGGCAGCGAGGAGGGTTTTAGCCGTTTTGTCTTGGCTGAAGAGCAGGTTGAATTGTAGGTCCCCGACGGTGATGTAGCCGCCAAACTGTTTGAGAAAAGATTTATCTTCTTGGCGAGTAATGTCAATGGTGACGGTAATATCCACGGCTTGACCGTCAACCAAAAACTGGGATTCAGCTGTAAAGGTAAAATCTTTGGTCTCACTGTTAAAAGAGACAGCTAGATTTTGAATCGTGAGGTCTTCTATGCCTGCGGGTAAGGGAATGTCACCAAAGATATTGCCTAAGTCTTCGGCCAAAGTGGGTTGTCCGTCTTCAGTCTGTTGGGCCGCTGGGCCAATCGGGATGGCTTGCCCTTGTCCAGTGCTGCCGTTGAATTGCCACGCATCCCCGTCGTAATCAGCTTCCAGGTTGAGGGCTATGCCTGCGATCTCAAATTCGGCAGCGATTTCACAACTGTAGGCCCCTTGTCCATAAACCTTGAAGCGCAGCGCATTCAACTCCACATTGCTGATAATTTCCCAGGTTCCAGAAATATCAACCCGCGCAGCGAACGCCTCACTATCCAGATTGAATTCAGTACTCAACTCGTTAATGGTCAGGTCGGGGATGCCATCGGACGGCGCGCCTAAATCGGCTACGAAATCGGCAATTTTGACTGGTGTTTGGGTGTCCAGACCTAAATAAAATTGTTTACTGGGATAATAGCCGCCACCGAGGAGCGTAATTTGACTGTCTTTGCCCAGAGTGGCCTGAGCATCAATAGACGCCGTGACTATCCTGGCATCCAAGGGCTCATCAACAGAAAAGTTAAATAACAGTCCGTTAAGGGTCAATACATTGTCAATCAGGGTCCAATTTTCCAGATCAAGGGTAAAGCTGACCTGTTCAAGGCTTTTTTCACGCTTAGAAAACTGGAGGTCTAATGTGATGCTGCCCTGGGATTGCAGAGACGGTAAATCGGCAAGATCAGATTCGTCAACAAAGGGAAGGGAGTTGTGAGTGTAGGTTCCGGTGGCGGTGATTAGATCGTCATCGCGGGGAAAATCAATGTTAATGTCGATGCCTTGCTGACCATCATTGAGATCCAGTGTTCCGATTAGACGAATCTGCGAATCGTTCGGTGAGAAATAGAGTGGCGAGGATAGCTCAATAAAGGCATCTTTCAAGGTGCCAGGCCCAAATTGAAAGCCCTCTGGCCCTATAGTCAGTAGCAGGGTGAGGATAGGGAATTCGTCTGGGAGGGTGACCTGAGATTGAATCAGAAACTCAGATAGATCGATGCCAATAAAATCAATCAGAGACTCTAGTCCGGGAAGATCAGGGAGGAGTCCACCCCATAGATTTAGGCCATTCTCCGTCGGCAATGTTGGATTGTTTCGGCTAGACCATTCCTGCCAAAATTGCAGTTTATTGACTTCAGCTTGCAAGGTCGGCTCATCTAAGGGCGAAGCCGAATAGATATAGAACCAGAGTGGATCTTGGAGGGTGATAAAACGCAGGAAAAAAGTGTCTGCTGAGTCGCCTGTTTCGGATTCTCCCGGCATCAGGGGAAAACAAGTGCCAAAGTTCCAGTCTTCAATCGGCTGAGCGCAGAGGATCATTAAAGATTGATCGGCCTTGCTGAACACCTCTATCTGACAGGCAACGTTCAGCAGCGTACCTTTGCCTCGATGAATTTGCGGATCGGTTTCATCTTGTTCTGGTTTTTCAAGTTCGATACTTCGCGTCCAGAAATATTGTTGCAGGTCATCCAGGCAAGCCTCGCTGAGATTGGCTTGATTGAAAACTATGGATGTTGCTGTCGTTGCGTCTGTTGTCATGGGAGGTGCCTTCCCTTGCTTACATTGAGAGGTTGCTTAAACTTGCAAATAGATTGAGACTATTCAGGTATCTTGATCTCTAAAGGTGAGATCAGATCTTTGCGCTCAGCGACATCAGGAGATTGTTGATACGCAGCAAGCTCAAGGAAATTTTCAGCCACGCCTTGAAAAGCTCTGGATGCTGCATTTCGCTCTAGAGCAGTTGCTGTAGCTGGAGTCGGAGCCAGTATTTCTCTTAATAGCGACTCTATAGACTGTTGTGAGACATCACCCAAATCATCAATCTCTTTTTCCCGAGCTTTAAGATATCGTCTTGGTTTGTCTGGTAAAGTTACGTTCCCTGTTTTCTCAGTTATGGCAAGCTTGCCAGCAGCTAAGCACATCCAGTGCATAAACCATCCATCGTGTAGGAAAACGTAGAATTGCCTTCTTAGCAGTTGAACTAGCGAAAGAAACTCAACGTGGTTCTCCACTACAAACGCAGTACTTTTTAATATGCCTTCTTCTTTTATTAAACCGTCCTTTATTAATCTTGATTCCTCCTGCTTTAAATCATTCCATAGAGGTTTCGATTTGGGCATGAAGAAAGCGATCGGGTACTCTATCTCATCCACTCCTGGTCGCCCACCTTCATCACTATGAAAAGCCCGATTGGGAAATTGCCCTTTATCTTTCGCATTCTTACCCAGGTACGTCGCCCGGATTAAAGAGTTGAGCGTCTGAGCTGCGAGAGAAACGAGATCATTTATGTTGCCAAGTTCACGATCCTCTTTCCCATCGAGTTCTTTGTAGGTGCCAATAAATTCAATAAATACGTTTCTAGATTTAGTGATCTCTACCGCATTTTCCTTCGCTTCAACGGGTAAAAAAAGACGCTGGATTTTATCGGATTCTGATGGTTTAGACGCGCGCTCCGAAATACGAGTGGTCATCTCAAATGAGGCATTGGGCGTAAATGGCCAGACTGCAAACAAGTCGTAGTCGCCTGATACGGCGTTTTTATACAGGTTTGCTTCGTCTCTGTATGCCAGGTACGGACTCTGAATGCCATTAATAGGATAAAACTTTTCCAAGGGTTGAGTGCCGCTAGGCGACATTACAATTGTCGATTGAATTAGATTGTCTAATAAGGATTTTAAGCTTTTATTGATTTCGTCGGGATCGCCTAGATTATCTGGATTTTTTTATACTGTTTGAATCTATGGATTTTTCAATACTTTGGTTGTATTTAGTGACATTATCTAAGCTGGTATGAACAGGGTTAGGAGGGACAAAGAAACTGTCTGATCTTTCTTTTAGATAATTGAAGTAATATTTGTCTTCAACTTCATGAATGTAAATATTCCTATGATAGACATTCCATAGCTTAGAATTATCGGTTCTTTTCTTGATTAAGTATTCGACTGCAACTGTTTTATTTTTGTCCTGGGCGATACCGACAACTAAACCATTGTCAATCTGATGATAATCTACACCTTCTTTCCCAAGAAAATCTTCACTATTAGTGAGTTCATTTTTTCGTTTGTCCGATATCGAAAGTGGGAGAAAAAGAGAGTCGGCAACTTTATCTTGCTCCCTTTCCCTTTTTCGTATTTCTTCTAGCCATTTCAAAGAATTTAGATGTTCCTTAAGGTTGTAATCCATCTTGCTAGCACCCGACTTATTCAATGCGGGCAGTTGACAGACAAACCCCGCCATTGGTCCCCAGTTACAGGATTTCCCATGAACATAAAAAGGCTTGAGATTATAGCCTTCATCGATTAGCGTCGTGCAGGCTTTACCCGGTACTCGGCTCCAGATCACACAGTTCAGCTCATCTGCAGCCTTTTGAAATGCCTTTGAAACCTTTGTCGGAAAACCTTCCTTAAGTAGTTCACTGTAGCCAGCCTTAACAGCTTTTGTAGTAGGCAGTGGAAACTTTTTTTTGGATGTTAAGAATTGAATCGGTGCTGTTACTATTTTGAATTTATTTTTTGTCAGCATTATCTTGTTCTCTCGAAGTTTAGTAGTAATCTTGGATGAGCAGGTAATGATCAGCATTCGATCCTCATTTCAGACAGGCGATCGCATCTTCTATTCATCACCTATCTCTTCTTTAAACAGAAACGGGTAAACCTGCGATCGCATTTCGAATTCCATCACTTCTGATTCGCTTGCAGTGAAGAGTAAATAAGAGCGAAATATAGTGCGATCGTCTTTATGTTGTCATTACTTATGACTGACAAATATTGAAACAAATAAAGTGCGATCGCCGTTATTATTTGATCAAGCTGACTACCTCAACCCAATCTTTTCGAATAGCCAGAACGTTAACTTCCCAACTACTTTCTACTATTCCAAGACTATTTGCCCTAATCCACCAAATCCCATTTTTTACAAAGGTGTAAACCATTTGCCCTCTGGCATTCTCTGAAGCAGTTGGCCTAAATCCAGCAATAATGACAATCCAGTCTTGGCTTGAAAACTTTGTATTTATTTGGGCGTTATCTGCCCCTTTAAATCGCTTAAGTTGAAACGGTTTTGACCCAAGTTCGATGTCACCCTGTATTTCCAGATTACCTGAGATTTTTGTATTTCCCGCTACCTGTAAATCTCCCTGTAACTTGTCTATCGTAAATGAATCAACCTGTAGATTCCCCTCAATTTTGGTATCTCCCTCAACCCTCAAACCCTCTAGTCCTGGAGAGGGTTTCACATGGAGCTTAGCTTGCGGTTCATCCGTGCCAATTCCTATGCAACCCACCTTGCCCGCAGGATCTTCCCGATAGACCAGCGGCCCTTTATGAATGGGAACCGTGATATATCCATCCCAATACCCTGGAATATTTTCAAAGTGAACATATAGATTGGCATAGCCCGATTTCAAGATCGTTTTGAGATTCGTGATCTTGAGTCTGAGCAGCTCTTGACGACCTGAAACTTGCCATCCCTTTTGGCAGATGTAACTCCATTGGGGGCTGATCCCCTGGGTCTCCTTGCCGCCAAATCCCCAATTTTCTTGATTAGATTCAACCGAAATCCTGACCTCATCCGCATCATTGGTATTCAGCAAGGCCCAATCTTGGGGCGCATCAGATTCCGTCGCTGCCACATCAAAGGTAATCGTAAACTTAGTCGCCTGATCTAAGGTCCCTTCATTTGCGCCGCGACACTTTAAGATGCCTTCTGTGCGCTTGCTATTATCCGGTTTGACGATAATGGAATTTGCGATTTGGGCCTCCGTCGGACTAATTTTTCCGAGCTGAATGTCCTGGAGAGAGAGCACGCTGGTGGAATTTGCGGGAGAACCTACTTTAGTGACACTAGTGTTTTCTAACGTATTTGATACTTCTTGGGGGGATAGATCAATAAAGGGAACACTCATATTGGGAAGACTTTGAATCGTTAGGGTTAATTCATTCTCCTGCCCATCATTGAGAATCGTATTAGACCCTAAAAACCCGACGTATAGCGGAATCTGTTTCTTCCCCCGCTGATTAACAATATTGAGATACTGCAAACGACTGCCGCTGACAGTTTCATTAGACCCTTGATACAACAGTTGGTCGTACTTGATTTCGACCCGCGTTCCTCGCGATCCGCCCTCGGATGCAGCGCTAATATTCTCCAGGGTTAGGGTCATTCTTTCACCCTGAGGAATGACCGTCTTTTCTGCCATGCCAAAATAGAGCGTATTCCCTTTGACCTGCATCGTCCAACCTTCGGCAATCTCCCTTAAGGAAATCGATGAAATATCTACTAACGTTCCGGGTCTAAACGAGACGGCAAAATGATAGGTTTTTCCACTGAGCGCATTTTGAGCAATGGGCTGTAATTCCAGATCTCTGCCAGCGGTATTGACGATCTCAATGCGCAGCGACTGTCTTAGCGCACCATCATCAATGCCAAGGATATTTTGGCCATCTTCATCCTGCAGGAAAATCTGCAAAAGATCGGGACGAGCAGGAGCCTTAGTAAGACCGTTGTTCACTACACTAACCATTGAACGTTCTCCAAATTAAATGATTTGCCCGAAAAGAGCGCAATTAGTTCTTTTGCCACTGGTTCTAATAAAACGGGTGCTTATACAAGCACTTCCGACTTAGCCTGTGTGACCGTTGGCTGATGTTCCTGCCTGCGCATTTCATTCGCCTGCACCTGAGCCTCAGCCTGCGCTTTGACTTTATGAATCAGTTGAAAAACCTCGGTATAGGGAAGTCGGCCCAAGGATTCCAGGATGGTGTTGACTTCTTCCAGGGTTAAATTAATGCTGATTTGTTCCATTGTTGCCTCCTCAAAGAATCGTAAAAAGCAGCGTTATTCGGTTCCTGAATTCGGATGAGCACTTCACTTAACCCAGTCCAGTTTGAAAACGGTAGCTTTTCCTAAGAGAAAACGACCGAATCTGGACTGGGCCAAGGTTTAGTTAGCGTTGGGATGGGCTCAACACTAGCCATCCTTCTCGGATTTCTTGCTCCCTTAAGAAGGTGGCTTGGGAAGAGACTGGATTGATACTGATTTCCTGTAGATCAAAGATCTGATCAATCAAATCATCGAGATTTTCCAATACTCCCGTCAGTACTTCCCGTTTGTCCCTGTCAACAATATTGGCTTTACTCGAAGCAGCGCCATTGCCACCCGAAGGCGGAGATATGAGCCATGCTTGATCTAATAAGCCTTGCCACACAGATTCAGGATCTAGATTTAGGTCAGAGGTCTTCTCAACGAAAGATTGAACAAAATTTGTTTTCTCAATCACTGGCGTTGTCAAAATCTCTGACCAGGTGTCTCTGCCTTTTTGCTCTAGCCAAACCCAGTCATAATCCGGCGCTGTTGGCAGCGGCAGGTGTAGCCGCCCTTGCTGGGTCCGCTCCGTTAAAATAGGTGTCGTTAAGAACGTCACCTTAATATTGGCTAATGCCTCTGCATACTGTTCCGATGGAATCGTAATCACCTTACTGGGCAAAATCCCCGCTGTGGCATGAACGCTCCCTCTCGGATCCACCAACATCGTTAAGTGTTGGGGAGGACTGTTAATGGACTGGATAATATTAATGGGGCCTTCTTCGGGGCCTTCTTCGGGGCCTTCTTCGACGCCTTCAATCTTGTCGGATTCATTCACATCGCTTTGTTGGGCATAGAAAATGTTGTCTTCATACTCATAGCCTCCCGCTGCTACGGGCTGTTCTTTCCAGTAGCCAATGACGCCATCATTGAGCTGTTGGTACTCTCCAATGCGAATGGGAACCTTGACCTCGGTTAAATCATCCGTATCTCTTTCCTCATGCGATCGCATCTGCTGCATATCTTGACGAAATACAGTCCAATCTTGGTTAATGGCCGGAAGTCCTTGTAGCTCTAAGTTGACGGCTGCTCGCACCACTGCGATCGGACGCCCCATCAGTAAGGCCAAACTTTGATTTTGCGCAAAGTTTTCTGGATCGATATGATTCAACGCGTTGTTGAGACACAGATTAAAGTTTTCAACAAACTCAGGGCCTGAGGTAATGATGGTTTGCACCATTTTGTATAAATGGGGATTGGCAATATTGGGAATTTCTTGTCCCTCAATGATTGTCGTCGTCAGGGACGTCTCGCCAGGCACATCATCCCATTCCCCATTGACATTAATTGCTCCCAACGCTTGCCCCGCATTATCGTAAAATGTTAAACCTCCATTCAGGTTATTTGGCAGTATCCAACCACAAATAGGCGTAGTGCTCAGCTCATCCGTGGTTTCTCGGTTATCTCCCTCATTGGCCGATAGCCAACGAAAATTAATCCGGGTGGGTTGCACAAAGCGAGGCGGCAGCTTAATTCGACTATTTTCTGCGGCCTTCATATGCTCTGGCCGAATCACATATTCGTTTGAGTTAACCTGCCAATCGAGATTTCTAACTTGCCCAAACGTATCCACTAACTGCAAATCAATAATTCGCAGTTCCCCTGAGCGAATCGGACTAAAATCATCCAACGGTTGGGGAGCACTTTCAGCTTCATCTTCAACCGCTGCCGCCACCTCGGTTGTAAAGGCCTGGTAATCCGCAAACCCAATCGGGTCTTCAATATCTAGCTGCAGGGTTTGCTTGTGCATCAGCAACGCATCATTAAACCCGCCGATAGACTGAGACAAACAATTTAAGCTTTGTAGCTCCTGATACGCCTTAATCGCGGTATAGATAGGATCCGAAAAAGTCTTATTGGCGTACTGCAACTCAATATCGTCAATTTGCTCGGCTAGTAACTCAATCTTTTGCTGGTCCGGCCCAATGCTTTGCTTTCGATAATAGGTTTCAAGAGTTTTGTGTTTTTGCAAATACGCTTCAATTCGCATCTGCAGGAGTGAATTAGCATAGGGCGTTAAAATGCTAGAACCGCTGTAGATATTAGAATCTTGGTCCGTTTTGATGCGATTCGCCGCCGTATCTGCAGCAACAGCGTAGGTAGATTCGGGTGATAAATCGATATCATTTGCCTGCAGTGTATAATTCCGGGTCAGAAAATTATCACTATATTTACGATTGGCGGACGTTTTATTACCACCTTCAGTCACTGGAAAGACTTCAACCAACCATTCCAGTAGAATGGGATTCCAAGGTTGAGCTGTCCAAATATTAAAGCCGATCCCTTCTTGCTCGCTTTGACGATCGAGTTGGTCAATTGTCTCGAAAACAAGTTTGAAGTCTTCCGCAATTAAATCTTGAATCGTCCGATTAGTAAGCGTTTGGCACTCAAGTAACCCATCCTCACTCAAACGACCATCTTCACCATGCCGTTGACTCGCTGCGACAGCATCCCCTTCCATTAACACAACTGGCTCTTTCGGTTCCCAGTAGCGAGGCCCGCTAACCAATTCCAACTGATAGGTCGGCGGCTGAGACGCTTTTTCTTTTTCTGTCTCGTCTAGAGCATCGTATTCATCTTGAAGGGCTTGATTGTGGGTATCAATCGTCCGCACTACATTGTTGATTAGCCCAGCGAGTTCGGAGGCCAGGGAACTCTCAGAGTCTGATGTCAGAGGCAAGCTGTCTGGATTATCTAAATCTAATTTTCCAGTGGCCTGGGCCTTTTCTAATAGCGGTTCGAGTCCTCGTTGTTGGATATAGTACTTAACTTGATCAATATCAGGATAGTCATCCTGGCTATCTTCTGGGGGATAGGCACAAATCATATACTTGTACCAATCAGAGAAAAGTTGTCTACGTCTAGCGTCCAATTCTGCCAATGCAGCATCATAGAGCTGCTGTTGCTGGTTGAGAGCATTGAGCCCGGCGGCAATATCGGATGGGATATCAAATTTTGTCTGAGAAGATGTGCTTTCTGAAGAAGACGGATCTGAAGAGGATGGCTGTGTTTGTGTTTCTATACGAACTTTCCACAGAAAGTGGCCCGTGACCGCATTGAACCCAGCCTCATGACGAATCTCCTGAAATTTGGGGCCAATATCTAACTGTTGACTTTCTAAGTCGTCGGTAAACTGTAGCGCTTCCAATTGTTCCTCAATCGCCGCTTTCTGAGATTGATCGATAGTCTCAGCCAGATAAGCTGATAAGGCCTCTGTGCCTGTATTTGCAACAGCCAGACGAATATTAGCGGTCTCTAAGGGAGGTTGCCCTGAGTAGTCTTTAGGCGGTTGGAAAGTTAACCGTGAATAACAGACAACCTGAGGGGCTTCACTTGTTGGATTCAAGCTCTCATCCCCCCACTCAAATTTCCACTTGAATTCCTCTTGGATACTGTTCATCAAGGCTTCGAGCGTCAATTCTGCATCTGGAAAGTCCGTCTTGAAGTTGTTCTTGAAATCTTGGATAAATTCGCTCAGATAGTTCTGCTCAGCGTTGCTGTACCAGCCAATCACATCGTATTGCAGACCCTCGGGCAGCGCTGTAGCATCGGCATATTTAGGATCGTGAAAGCCAAATACACTTCGACAATTAGGATAAAAAGCCGCAAACGTGGGTTCACCATACCCGATAGCCGTCAAGCGCTCTAGGTGCTTGGCATCGGCGCTACTTGCTGGTTGCTGTTGCTTCCATTCCTCTAATGTTAGCGTTCGGCCAAGATACCGAAAGCCTGGAAGATAGGAGTTTTCGGAGTCAGCATAAGGATACATGACACTATCCTCCTGAAAACCTGCATCGGGTGGATAAAGATAATCACTTTCAATCACCCAATGTTCTGTATCTTTATCCATCCGCCGAGTGACTAACCAACGATTGGGAACTGCTGGAAAGTTGCCATTCTCAATTTCTTGAGTCAGGGCATCAGGCAAAGACCAATGTAGATGAATGCCCGCTTTTAGAAAAAGGTTCTTATTTTGAAAAGGTTGAGAAACAATAGACTCACTGAGATTAGCAATATCAGGATTAACATCTCGTTGTCCACTGAAATAGGGGAGGCGATTAGGCGCTGTCATTGTTTCTGCAACACCAGTTCCAAATTTGAAATGTAAGGCATCTGCATGTATCGGGACCAATAATACGTTGCTCATGCTTAGGAAAAGTCTCCAAACTATAAAATCCTGGCGGTGTAGAGTATTTTTACCGCCTCTGCACCGTTGTGAAAGACGATGGCAGCCAAACATTGAATCTGTCAGTCCTGAATAGCCAAAATTTAGGAGCCTACACCAGTCTGATAGGCTGATTGCGTGCCATAAGCTAAACTCCGTCTACCTTTCATGAATTACCCGGTTATGTCGAAAAATTGTGTCTGCGCTGAGAACCAGTGGTAATCTGAGAAGCTGTGTTTCTTTTCTCTCCCACCCATGAAAACTGCTAACCTATCTAAATGGCGTCATTATCAAGCTGAGTTCATCCTGCTCAATGTCCGGTGGTATTGCCGCTAAAAGTTCAATCCTGGCTGAAATAAGATGCAAAGCTTGGCTTCTTGGAACACTGTTTTAATCTAGCGATCGGCTACAGTATTTCTCACTCTGTCATCTTTGTCTCTTCTAAGAGAGTAGCTACTGATAGACACTGACAAAAAGGGTGGCACCGGGCTGATCATACAAGGGCACAACTTTGTCTCGTAGATCTTGGTTATGCATTCTGATACAGCCTAGGGTTGCGGAACATAGGTTGCTTCGGTTTCCATGCACCTGGCCATCCGCATCCACTGCCGCCGCCATGGATCATAATCCCTGCCCGACCCAGATTAGCTTCTTGGTTTTCTAGTTCAACCAGATCAAAACTAAACCAGCCATAGGACATGCGATCTCGGGTATAGCCAGCATGGTCACCCGCTTGCTCATAGTCCCGATAGATTTGCCCACATTTGTAGAGACCTGCCGGGGGTATCTCCATGTTTGCCAAAGTAATTGTCCTCAAACTGACCGCGACAGAGACATGATAATTCCCACATCAAAGTACCGTCATAGTCATAGCACTTGATCTTCCCTACGGCATCATTGGCCACTAGATGATAGTCTCCGGGTTTTAAAAGCCATGGGCATCTGGATGAGACTTTGGGCCTTTCATCCCTGCTATAACATGGAGCTGCCGAGGACCAGAAGGTTGGATTGGTGTTGAGATGGTCACCATAGATTCAAAACCTGCCACCGCCGGTGGGTTGGTTTTGAGCCGCTGTTCAATGGGTTCGCAGTCCTGGGCAGTCTGAATTTCCTGGGCAGCGGCGGCACAAGCGGTCGTTGGCACTTCACCACACCAGACTTTAGCTTCGGCATATCGGCGGCGACCTAACCCCACTTCCACATTTTCGCCGGGGTTACGGTACATCATCAGGGTGCCAGGGACCACCTGCCAATCTTTTTTCTTTTAAGTTGCGTGTGATGGTTCTATGGTTGGGGGGGGGGAACCGTAAAAAATCAGCGCCATTGTTATAGGCAAAGCTGGTTAAAGCGGCCCGCTGTTGATGGGTCATGTCGTCCCAGTAAGGGATGGTCGATTGCAACTTGATCCAAAAATCCTTGTGGCAAATGTAATCGTATAATTCATCTGCTTCGGTTTGGGTAATGATGTCTCCCATCTGGATGGCAGAACCATCTTTGTAATAGGTACTGCCCCAGCCAATCGTTACGGGTAGCCCACCACTTCCGGCTCTGGGATCGGGATAAGCTTGAATTCGCCCATCCGCTAATTTCCTTTGACAGCCTTCGTAGAAGTGGTTGAGTTGGGCGACCTCTGGTGGTAGCAAGGGAATCCCTGGAGTCTCTGGTTGGGAGAGGTTAGAAGTGGGGGCGGGCAAGGCAGGGACTTCTGGTTTCTCCCAGGCATCCTCTGGAATATGCCACGATACTGGATTGATATATCGTGTGACACCTGTTTCAATCGTTGGGTAATGGTCATGCCAGGTATAGGGGCCTGCTAAGGTAATCTCCGCCAACTGTGAATTTACGGCAGACACTTTAATGATGCCTAGGATTCCTCCTTCATATACTTTTGCTAATCGATTTAAGGGTTGAAGGTGGGGTTGGTTGGGTAAGGGGGCTAGGAGGGTATTCTTTTTCGCTGTAATAAATGGCATTACCAGCCCTCCTGTAAAACGGCGGTTAATTCTTTTTCAGGGGTTTGAATCTTGATGACTTTAGAGGAAGTTGAAACCACCTCGGTAGATGGCACAGCTACGATTTGAGGGGCTGCTACTTTTGTGGGGGGTGCAGCGGATTGAGGCTGTTTGTCATGCTCTGAAAATTTTTGTAAGCCCTTCATGCCTGCGCCGCCAATCGTCAAGGCCCCAGTTAGGATATATAGGTTTTCTGAAAAAGCTTTTCCTCGCCATTCTCCAGCAGCCAGGGTAATGGCGAGGCCAAGTCCCACTAATACCGATGCGGTGGTCTGCAGCCTTCCTGAGGATTGCTTGCCTTTACTATCTTGGAATATCCCGGACATACCTAATCTCCTTGAAATATTGATCAATTGAGTGCTTTGCTGCCTGTTGAAGCAACCTTCTGATTGGTGCAGATATCCTGGGTAAAACTCAAGACAAGTATCGTTAACTCATTGGGTTAAGTCTGATACTTCTCAGGCTTCTATCTAATGCAATAAATTCTTTTTAGAAGATAAATAGTGAATTATGACTAAAGAGTGGTGTGAACTGATTTCTATCTGAATTAGAACACTCGTTTTAGAGGTATTCAGTGATATATGACCATTTTTAAAGTGATTGTGAACACATTTTTTTTAGTTAGCTATGTTTTAAAAGCTGCAACAGTCTTGAGCAGCTCCATTACCTAAAAATGTTGTGATACACGATGGCACTTTTAATAAATCTTAATCAGTCATGTTGAAATTGTCAGGGGTGGT
This sequence comes from Acaryochloris sp. 'Moss Beach', assembly GCF_021497025.1. NCBI lineage: Bacteria > Bacillati > Cyanobacteriota > Cyanophyceae > Acaryochloridales > Acaryochloridaceae > Acaryochloris > Acaryochloris sp. 'Moss Beach'. The sequence continues at coordinate 5,568,554 of NZ_CP071717.1, read as the reverse complement.
TAGATAAGTAGATCAAGATTGCCATAATGCACTCTAAGTTTTGCTCTTATTATTAATTAGCTTTGGGTATTTCTTCTAGATCACTAATATATTTGATGAATTTTATCTGAATTCTAGAGTTAGAAGTTGAAGGCCGATATAGATTGAGAGAGTTGAACTCAAATCTAGAAGAAATGATTTATCTTTCTGGAGCTATGATCATGAGCAAATATTTTAATAACTATATTAAATCTGTGGCACTATTTTGTTAAGGCATGATAGGAATATCAAACCTAAATGCATAAAGAATTTGAGAAGTTTTCGCTTTAAAAAACTAGAACACTATATTGGCAATGCGTCTTACGAATTTATCACTCTTTAAGAGAGTAGTGCCCAACACTTACCTCCAGAAATTGGCAATCTTGCTAATTTGGAATAGCTGTACCTTGAGTTCAATGGACTGTGTAGTGTCCCTTCAGAAATAGGGCAGCTTTCTAATTTAAAATTCTTTTATCTTGACAGTAATCAATTGATTAATTTTTTCATCAGAGATCAAAAATCTCCTAAATCTCAATGCACTAGCCTTGCCTAATAGTTTATTGAAATGAAGTTATCGAACGATATAAACGAGAACTTTTATAACTTAAAAGCTATACCTTAACATGAGAAGGAATACTACAACTATAGCAGTCGCCACTCTAATTAGGACGCTAGGTACAACACATGTTCCATTGCTTCTCTAAGTGAACCGAAGTGCTCTAATTGGTGTCTAATTCGACTTTTAATCCAAGCCCACGACCGTTCAATCTTATTCAAATCAGGAGAATAGGGTGGCAAGTACCACACTTCACATCCTGCGGCTTCTACCAGTTGCTCAATTCGCCCTCCCTTATGGAAGGTGGCATTATCAATGACTAACTTCTGCCCCGGTTTGAGCATCGGTATCAAACAAGTCTCAAGCCAAATTTCAAATACGGTGCGATTGCAAGCCCCTTCAATCGTGAACGGGGCCATGAGCTGCTTTCCTCTCAAAGCTGCAATCATATTGACTCGTCCACTTCTGCTACCAGACTTTAAAGCATAGACCCGCTCACCTTTGGGACCATAGCCATAGTCATACTCATCTCGATTGTCCATCCCTGACTCGTCAGCATAGACGATATCGTCTGGGTCTACTGTTGTTAACTTTTGGACGAACTCAGCCCGTTTGTGCTCATCGCGTTGGCGGTAGCCATAGGTCTTTTTTTTCGGGTAAATCCAATATTCTTCAGCGCTCTTGAAATAGTACGCTCACTGATTTTCCCCTCCCACAACTCGGCCATCTGAGCTTGGGTTTTATAGCGATGTTCTTGAGCAAAAGCTCGAAACTTGTCCCAGTCTGTGATTTTGTGGCTATGGCCAAGGTGTTGTCTAGGGATGGGATGAAGATCACCTGTTTCTGCTTTGAGACGTTGCCATAGATTAATGGTGTTACGACTGATATGAAAGGTGTCACTCGCTTCTGAGGGAGGCATGCCATCAAGTTCAATAGCATCGATCACTTTGCAACGTAAATCGTAGCTGTAGATTTTAGGCATCCATTGAAAGACATAACAGTATCTCTAGTTTATTATGTCCTGAATAAAATGGCGCTTGCTATACTTCGAGCTTCTTGTACAATCGACTCTTCAGAACCTTTCGCTATCAAAGAACAGTAGTAAGGCTAGAATTCATTGCAGGCCTCCATTTGGTATTGATCAATTTCTGATATTTATGTAGTTCTGCCACAGTATCTGCTTGTAATTCCATATAGCCATGTCCAACTCCACCTTTTCTTAATTCTAATGATTGAGTGATAGGCTTAAGTTTACGGATAGACTGATTTTCAATTACCTTACCTAGATCAATGTTGTATTGGGAAAAACCACAAAAAGACAAGATTTCTTCAAGTACCTGGCTTGGGTATTGAAATAAGTTTTCATATTCAACTAGCAAGATATTTTTGTACTTGCGGGTCTGTTGGATGTGCTTGACCCAGCCTTCTACAGCATTCAAGCAAAACTCATCAATAGATAGAATCTAGTATCCAAGGAAATTGATTTAAGAGTTTTGGAGATCCAGAAATAAAATGATACCAAGATACTAAAGTGTCGGCTGGATTGCGCAGTAAATAAATGGTTCGATGTCCTTTGGCATCTCTATGTTCATGACTCTTAATGATACGTTGGCTGATGTCTTGATAGTTATGTAAACAACTTGGTTCCAAGCTTTGGGTATAAATAGACGGAATTACAGTTTCAAAAGGAATATCTGGTTCTTTTGAAAGCAGGTTTTTTTGTGACTCTAATATCGAGTTTGCTAAGAGTCTTCTTAACCAAGTATTTCCAGATCTTGGATAAGATAGTAAAACAATATCATTCGTTTTTATAAGCGATCTATTTTTCCTAAGAAGATCATGATTAGGTTGAAGAGCATAAATATTGGAAGGATGAAGGAATCGATCAATTTTATTCAGTATATGGATGACTTTCATGATTTTATCTACTACTAGAAGAAACTACACTTTTATGGTCAAAAAAACAGGAATCATGTGGCATTTCAAAGAAATATCACATTAAAAATAATCGGTATCTGTTACTGAATGAAGCAAAGCTTTTCCCTTTAGACTGCATAGAAGCATAAAAACTCTCATATAAGCGCTATCTAAAAATGCATCTATTTATATCTAAAAAGATGTGTAGCTGACTTCAGAACTGAGAATGACTGACTTTTAACTGAGTTAAGCTTGAAATGAAAAATATAGAATTTTCTTCTGCTTAAGAATTTTATTTGGCCGCAAAAGTAATTTCTTGATAGAATTGTCACTGATTTAGACACTAAAAAGTAGTGATCTAAATCAATTTTTAAATGATTGACCAATCTTCATCATCGAGTTCCAATACAATTGATCTGACAGAACATATCACGGTAGTCAGGTGAGATTATCTCAGCCCCTCTAGTTAAAGGAGGTTCGAAAAAGGTTCTACTGAAGGGAGTTATAAGCCAAGATACTCCCATGAACGAGAAAAAAAAGGCCGTTACTTTCAGAGCTAGCTTGCCAACTGATTTCGGGTTTTAATCCATAGGTAAGATTATCTAAAACCTGGAACGAGCTGACATTAAGGATATTGGTAGCTCGAGAACTACTGCCTTGCAGGTAAAAATGGAGAGATCTCAGAATATAAGAATTACTCTGCAATCGATGAGTGAGTTTAAGAAAGAACCCAATACAACGGAATTGACTTCCCTCTCACGAAATCCAATTCAATCGTCGCCTGAAATAATTTCTAAATATAGCTTTCAGCCTTATAGACCTCTATTTCAGGAGTCGTTGTCATACCCTAGTTTGCCCCGATTCTCAAAAGAAAATCATCCTTGACAACTTAGTTGGGTTTTGTTAGATGTTTTAATAAAGTATAAAGGTTTTATATTATGAATAAAACAACTAAAAATCCTTGGCCTACTTTACCTTTAATTTGGTCGGGCATAGGGATACTAGCTGCAATTTGGATTACTCTCCAGATTGGATAAGGGTTGCTTGTGATCTGAAATTCGCCGGGGTTAAAGGTTAGAAGGTATCCTGTGCCTTTGTGGCAAACAGGTTCAGCAATCACCTCACCAGTTTTAGTTAGCAATGGAGAGTGGATTATTTCTCTCAATATTGGTAATTCAGACCACCTCCCCCGAGCGATAATCTGTTGGTCAGGAAAGTGAGGCAATTCACACGCTTTTTTGGTCCCCAAATCTCAAAGGGTTTGATTGATTGGAAATTGGAGTGAATCTGGTATCTCTCGATCAATAAAGATAACGACTTTATTGATCGAGAGATGACTAGTATCGATTGTCGCAACCGCTCTTAAAACCCTGACAAGAATATACTTGGCGTTCGTGTAATAACTTCACAATAAAAAAGCACGGACTAAAAAGCTTAAAACTCATAGACTTGGGCAATCATGGTGCTCCGTTGCTTGCCCCAATCTCGCACTACCACTTTACTGTGATCTCCTTCGGAAACGATATAGGAAAGCTAGATCACAATTACCCAACCCCAATCCAAACCTTCCTGTTTCCAATGCCGGGGAAGATGTTGGTTGAGTACTTTTGGTAAGCCCATTTGCATCATCATGTGCAGCAATAGCACTACATCATCAACACGCTCAGTCGTAATAGTAAGTTGATCCACCATGACACAGTCCTAGCTTGATGGCTAGACGAGCGCTGAATATCTGCGATTTGATTACGCGAACGTCAAGTTTACAGCGTGATAGGCAATGATTTTCAGTCCAATCCACAAAATCTATAAGAACGAGGTTTGTCTGCAAGACGTTCCTCAATTGGGAGGCTATCATGGCCTTGTAGACTCAGCGAGAAGGGTATGAAGCACTGAGATGCCCCTAGATTGCTGTCGTCATGTAAAGAAGTAGAAACAGGTTTATGAAGCAACATCGAAGGGCAATCTGGGGGGTACTACTATTTAATCTAAACCTACTGGGTCTTCCAGTACTCCTAACGTCAATATCATCCAGTCAAGCCCAAACCGTAACGGGGAACTGCGATGGCCAAAGGCCGGTCGGAGACCATCGCATCCCCGCAGCAGCGCTACCAACAGGCCTATCTAACCCTCCTGAGCCGCAGCCTGCCACAGTCAGAATTGGTCATAATGTCAGCATTGGCTATGGGGTTCGCGTAGAAGGTCAGGTCGTTACCAAAAAACCGGGTCTGCCGCTCCAAGGCCCAGGTAGCCCCATCGTTCCCATCCCTGAAGGTGTATCAAAAAGTTCCATCGCCGCATTTTATCCCGATGCTTGCAAAACGAAAGCCCAGCCCATTGCCCGGCCCCAGATCGACAGACCGACGGGACCCTCTCCAATCGCCCTGGCCACCGGGGATATCGCCCAACGAGCAAAGCAAGTCACCGTTAGCTTAGGGAATGGCATCACTGAGGGATCTGGCGTGATTATCGAGCGCCAAGGCAATACCTATACCCTCTTAACCGCAGCTCACGTCGTGGCTGCAACCGATAGCCCCTATCGGATTACAACAGATGATCAGCAGCAGCATATGGCCATGCAGGTGCGCCCCTTACAGGATATTGATCTGGCAGTCGTAACCTTCCAGAGTGATCGCACCTACAGCGTCAGTTCCCTTGCCAGTGGGCAACCTGCTAGCGAGGGTTTGCCCGTTTTCGTATCGGGATTTCCGATGACGACTGCTGCTATCACTCAACCCGTCTATAACTTTACCGATGGCAAAATTACGGCTCGCAGCAGCCGCAGCTTTGCCGATGGTTATGCCATGATCTACACCAACCGAACCCTCCCTGGCATGAGTGGCGGCGGCGTTTTTAATGGTGATGGTGAACTCGTCGGCATTCACGGGCGAGGGGATGTCGATAGTACCCTAGAAGCTTCAACGCTCAATACCGATATTCGGATTAAAACAGGGTTCAATCTCGGTATTCCCATCGAATCGTTTCTGAAGCAAGCCCAGTCGCTGGGGATGACCTTAAAGGCACATCTGCCTGCCAATGCACCACCTCCATCTCCCGTTGACGACTCTCTCATCAATGCCGCTATTAAGGCCCAGTCAGGTGACTATGCTGGCGCTAGGGCAGTTTTGTCTCAGGCCATTGGCAGTTCACCTCGCGAGGCTCGCCTCTATTTAGCTCGGGCTAATTATGCGATCGCAAGTGGTCAATCCCAAGCTGCTCTTCAAGATTTAGACCGAGTGATCGAATTCGATCCCAAGGCAGAACAGGCCTATTGGCTACGGGGAGCCTATCGGAATGCGAGTCGTGATGCAGCGGGTGCGATCGCAGATTTTAGTCGGGTGATTGAACTGAACCCCAACCGTTTGCAGGCTTACCTGTGGCGGGCCACGCTTTATATGGCCCAGACCGATTATCAATCCGCCATCCAAGACTATTCCGCCATGATTCGGATTGATCCGCAAAATATATTGGCCTTCAGTCAGCGGGGCAGTACCCGCTTTATTCAGGGCGATCAGCAGGGCGCTCTCAAAGATTATGACCAGCTGATCAAGCTCAATCCACAGAATGCCGAAGCCTACGATCGTCGTGCCCATGTACGTCGCTATAGTGGTAACCCCCAAGGTGCGCTCCAGGACTATCGCAGGATGACCACAATCAATCCTCGCAATTCCCGCGCCTATGAGCAGATTGCTTCCCTGAGTCAAGACCAGAATGATATAGAGGGGGCGATTGCGGCCTATGGTCAGCTCCAAACCCTTAAACCGAATGATACGTCGGTCTATCTGAGTCGGGGGCAACTGTACGAGAAACAAAAACGCTATGTTGAGGCCATTGCTGACTATACCAAGATGATTAAGTTACAGCCCTTTCAATCGTCTTGGTTCATCATGCGCGGCAGCGCCAGAGAAAAGGCAGGGCAGCGTGCAGGGGCAAAGGCTGATTATCGTCAGGTTGCCAAGCTTTATCAACAGCAGGGAGATGAGTCCAGTGCAAAAGACTGGCTAGAGAGAGCGAATAAATTGTAGTCAGCAATGAAATGACTCATGAAACACTTGAGATACTTTGTGTCATTTGTTGGTCTTGCTGCTGTGTTGCTTCTGGTATTGAGTTGGTTGGATATTCAACGTATCCGTTCTCAGCTTAAACAGGAAAGGATTAGCCTAAGTCAGAAAAAGGCTGATTTACACTGGGCTCAAGTCGACCAAAATAAGAATAGAGTCGAAGTACTATCTGGTTATTTTCAAACGATACAACTTTTTATAGATCAGGGATTGAAGGAACCATCAGCTCCTCCTAGCCTGATAAAGGAAGCTGAAGAAATAACATTAGAAACACTACCTCAATTGGATGGGAGAGGGAAAGGAGAACTGCTTTTGTTTCTATACAGCGAAAGCCTAATTGGGAAATGTCCATTGCATTCTGCCAAAATGTATTGTCAAATTCCAGGCAGAATTCCAATACTTTCTTTAGTAGGAGCGGATCTGCGCAGGGCAAAACTCAGAGAAATATCACTCAATGGAGCAGACCTTAGAAGAACAGACTTGCGAGGAGTAGATTTTCGGGATAGCGATCTGACCAAAGTTGATTTCAGAAAGGCTAACCTTAGTGGAGCAAATTTAAGCACAGCTGTTCTGTATGGTGCTGATTTGAGTGGGGCTTTCTTAAGAGTGGCGATACTTAAACAAACTCGTTTGGGATGCTATGCCTCATGCAGCGGGACACCAGCTGCATCCTTAAGACAAACTGATCTCCAAGGAGCCGATCTAACAGGTGCGAATCTTGGCTATGTCTCTCTCGAAGGTGGAAACCTTCGAGAGGCATTACTCATTAACGCGAAACTTGCAGGAGCAAAGCTAGAGGAAGCAAGTTTTGTAGACGCCGATCTTGCAGGAGCACATTTGAGCTACTACTGGAAAGGTAGCTGTAGTGATTCGTCCTGGGAAGCTAGAGTAGCAACTGTGAATAACACAGATTTCACCAATGCAAATTTAAGCCGGGCCAATTTGCAAGGGCTGATGATAGATATTTCTTTAGGTATAGAGGGTGCTGAGTTGTCTAACGCCAATCTGGATGCAGCCCAGATCGGCTCTGGTCCTGAAGGTAACTGCTAATTTATAGCCCACAACTGATTTCGGGTTTTTGTATGGTCAACCTGAAAAGAGTTCTGTATAACTTCTAACCCCGAGCAAGCAGGGCAGCATGGGTTGCTTGCATCCATATCAACAAGAACAATAAACTTAGCAAGAAGCTCAAGGCTGTTAGCCATATGCCAATTGGCCTGGGTGGAGAATGGAACATGGGATATAGCTTTTGAGTGACCACCCGTCCTCGCCTGAGATGTTGCTCCGCAATCACAGCTACGTCATAGGGGTGAACGCAGCTGTACCATATCTCTTCAGGTAACATGAACACCATTGGCCCACTCCCACATTGCCCCAAACAACCTGAAGACTCCACGATGATTCCAGAGGGAGTGCTAGCCAGAAACTCAGTCAGTACGTTTGCTGAACCTTGCTGGTGACAGGTCTTATTCTGACAAACTAAAATTTTTGTAGGCATCTAGACAGCTCGTAGCAAGCTCTAAACCACAGGAAAAATACAATACAATGGCCCAGCCATAATATTCAAGGCTTGGAATTGAAATCGCTGCCAAATAATATTAGATTGAATTCTAAATCATCGGCTTCGATTCTAAAAACTCTGATATCGGTAAAAATAACTAATTTATTTCTGGAGCTTAAAATCACTGTTCCGTGATTTCTCTGTTCAATTCCTCATCAATTTATCTGATGATGCTAGTGAACTTACCCTGATAGGCACAGATTATGTTGACTGAAATATTAGCTGAAGCTTTGGCAGTGACTTCCGATAACTTGATCTTGTCAAAAATAATGTTTGATTGTGCGGGTGAAGCAACCGATGAACTCAGCTCAGAAGCCAGACAAAGATTGGGGCTTGTCCAAACCGGGCTCGCATTGGCATTTGAGGGTCTGGAATGTGATGAACTGCAGCACTTGATCCAGCAAGCAGCTATCTATAGCGACTTGTAATGTCATTGCTACGCCCGTTCACAAAAACTGGCTGAAACGTAGTTGCGATCGCAACTACCCCATCAGTAGGACTCGGTCTAACACATGGATCACGCCATTCTCAGCCTCAATATCTGCGGCAATCACCGTGGCATTCTTCACTTCAAAATTCTCAGAAGCACGAATGGGAATAGGCGAACCTTCCACGGATACCACTGACTCCAGCTCTTGTAAATCAGCCTGAGTAAGCTTGCCGGGGACGACATGAAACGTCAAGATTCGGCTCAGTTGAGGAATATTCTGCAACAAGGTATGGATGGTGCCGTCAGGAAGCTGGGCAAATGCATCATTTGTAGGTGCAAAAACAGTAAACGGACCAGGACTTTTCAACGTCTCTACTAGATCTGCTGCCTGGACTGCCGCAACTAGGGTCGAAAAATCATCAGACCCAACTGCAATATCAACAATATCAGCCATTGTAAGAACTCCTTTAACCGCAAATTTCAATGGATTGAGCAGTCAATGACCGCCGAGGGGGATAAGGGCCGCCAGACCTAACGATAGTCTTGGCGTTGAATATCCATTAACCGAGCTTCAGAACGTTTGAACCGATCGAGCTGGGATTCAAAGAAGTCCCGATTGGCCTGCAAATGTTGAGGGTCTTCGTCATCCAGGGGATAGAGCAGCGCTTGGCGGAGGGCCTGAATCACCGCCGAAGTGACGCAATACATGGACCGCTGAAAGGTTACTCCCAGTTGAATCAGGGTATCGTCTTCACCTCGGCAATATTGCTGGTAATAGTCCACTAAATAGGGGGGTAGGAAATGCAGCATATCCTGCATGAGCAGGGTCGGAGGGATGCCAGCAGACCCAATGGGAAACACGTCAGCATAGAGAATGCCGTAGTGAAAGTCTTCTTGATTCTCCGGGACCTGTTTGGCCTGGGCATTGTAGGACTTCGTTCCCCGGAAGGGAGAGGTGCGATAGAACACCGCTTCTACATAGGGAAGAGCCGCTTCATAGAGCCACATAAACCCTTTGGACTTAGGAACAATTTCGTAGCATTCTCCCCGAATATAGACATTGTGATAGATGGGACGACCTGCGATCGCAAAGATGCCATTCACCAAAAAGTCCATGGCTTCGGGGACCGTGGTCAGCTTGCCCTCATCGTAGAGATCCGACATTTCAAAAAAGACGGGAGCCATCACTTCCCAGAACAGACCCAAGTTGGAGTAGTAGGATAACTGCCGAACCTGCTCCACAAACATATCTGGAAAGAGCTTATACAGCCCTAGCATCACCGGGTTGCCTTTGAAGTAAGCTTTGATGGCTCGATCGGCGTTGGCAACGTACTCATCCGTATCCAAGTACGGATCAAACTGACCGCCCATATTGCGATGCCAGAACATGGATCGCATACAGGCTTCCGCGAATTCCATATTGATCCGGTCATGCCACAAGTGATGCAGCAGTTTAGGGAGCTTGCGCTTGATCTCACCCTTCTCCATAAATTCCACTAATTCAGGGTGAGCGGTGGCCTCGCCTCGCCAAATCCGCAAATCTGCATCATCCCCAGCATAGTGATTGTGGAGATCTAGATACTCTTTGGGTAAGAAGTACTTGAACAGGGGCAACGGCTCTAGGAACACCTGTTCGGCGATGTAGAGCAAGTTGCGCCAGTAGAAATCCATGGGGACTGCATAGGCTTTATAAATGCCGATGATCTGCTTCAGATTTTCTGGCGTATCGGGCAACATTGCCCCACCCGCTTCCAGGCGATGAATAATATCAGCGAATTGATGTTGTGATGGGGGCAGTTTAGTGGGTGTCGAGGTCGTGGCACTCATAGGAATTGCGGATAGACGTCTAACAATGAATCAAGGAACAAAGAAGGGGGTTTAACCTACGGAGGAAGAGTTCCCAGCGCTTAGCAAAGTTGGCATAGGTTCAGGGTCAATCTTGACTACAAATGTATTAGGAGTGGGAGTAGATAGATGGATTTCTGCAAGCATGGCTGCAGTTGTGGGTTCACTCCAGCGCACGAGCCACGACGGTTGCAGCCCCAGAACAATAATCAGCAACGTCAGGATGAGGGCTGGAATTCGCTCATTCCATTCCACCTTAGGGTAGTAAGCAATGCTGCTATCTAAGCGCCCAAAACAGGTTCGGTTCAGCAAGATGACAAAATACACTGCCGTTAATCCGGTCCCCACGACGCTCAACAGGGTTTGAATGGGGAAGGCCGCATAGCTGCCTTGGAAGACTAAAAACTCAGCGATAAAGCCCACCAATCCGGGAATTCCTGCACTAGCCATGCCCGCGAGAACAAGGAGAGCACTGACCAGAGGTAACCCTCGCACTGGATTCATGAGCCCATTGAGGACTTCTAAATCTCGCGTCCCCACCTTGGTCTCAATAATACCGACCAAATGGAAGAGCAGCGCCAAGATCAGTCCATGGGCAAACATTTGAGAAATGGCACCGACAACGCTGAGTTCCGTATGGGCGGCGGCGGCCAGGAGGATATAGCCCATATGTCCCACAGAACTATAGGCCACCATCCGTTTGATGTCTTTTTGGGCGATGGCAGCTAACGCACCATACAACACACTCACAATCGCCCAAGTCGCCAACACGGGAGACAAGGTTTGCCAAGCATCGGGAAACAGGGGCATACAGAACCGAAAAATCCCGTAGGTCCCCAATTTAGCCAGCACGCCCCCCAACAAAATAGCAACGGGAGTGGAAGCGGCAACGTAAGTATCGGGAAGCCAGGTATGCAAGGGGACGAGCGGGGTTTTAATGCCAAACCCCAGCAGCAACAGAATCAGTACCGCATATTGAATATTGATGGGCAAATCCTGTCCCAACAAAACCTCATAGGAAAAACTGCTGGCCTCACTAAACCAAATCACCCCTAAGAACCCAGCTAAAATCAGGCCCCCAGAGGTGGCGGTGTAGAGCAAAAACTTGGTGGCAGCACTGCCCTGCTGGGAACTGCCCCAAATGGAAATGAGCAGATAAAAAGGAATCAGCTCAATCTCGTAAAAGAGGAAAAACAGCAGCAAATTCTGGGCCACAAAAGCGCCAGCGACACCGCCGTTGATTAACAAAATCAGGGCATAAAATAGGCGAGGACGCTTGGTTTCGACGCGGCTACTGTAAATAGCAATCCAGCAGAGTAGGCTATTCAGAACGAGGAGGGGCAGAGATAATCCATCTACTCCTAACTGGTAGTCCAATCCTAGATCTGTGAGCCAAGACCGAGTCTCCTGAAATTGAAGAGCATTGTTACTCACATCAAATTGAGCAACTACGGCCAAGGTGAACAGCAAGATTGCCCCTGAGAGGACTAACGCAGCTAGACGAACGTTACGACCTGATATTTGCTGAGGCAGAAGGGCCACAATGATGGCTGCAATACAGGGAAACCAAATAAGTACATTGAGCATGAAATTATTAGGTATGAAAAAGACGGCAGGAGGGCTGGAGCGGAAGAGGATGAGCTATGCGAGAGACCGCAATAGCAGCAAAATAATAATGAAAACCCCTGAAACAATCGTTAGCAAGTAGAGCTGGGTTTGTCCGAAGTTTCCATACTTGAGGACTTCCCCTGTGTTGACGGAGGTACGGGCAATCCAGTTGACCACGCCATCTACAACATGGCGATCTAGCCAGTCAGTAAGGCGAGAAATCCTATCTACCCCCGCAACAATGCTGGATCGATACAGGGTTGGGGTGTACATATCGAAAGCAAAGAAGTCCTGCACTGAGGTCCAGGGCAATCGAATGGGTTTGGAAAACTGGTTACCGATGTAGATATAAGCACCCAGACCACAGCCCACCAGACTAGACGCTGCTAACAAAAAGCCTGCTTCATGATTAAGAACTGACCAGTGGGGGAGGAGTCCCAGCTTTTGCAGAATGATGGGCAAATGTAGGGTTGCTCCAGCCAAGAAAGTGGTCGGTAAGGTGATGGACCATAAATTCTCGGGGGCTCGCACCGTCATGGGCTGGCGCTCTCCCGCAAAGATTAAGCCGAATTCGCGGATAATGCTGAATCCAGTCAAGGCATTGACGAGCAAGATGACTGCCACTAATACCGGATGTTGGACCCACAGACCATCCACTAACTCTAGAAGTGCCCAAAAGGTACCAAAAGGCGGTAAAGCCACTAATCCCACGGTTCCTGCCAGATAACTCAGTCCAGAAATGGGACGACGGCTCCATAAGCCTCCCAGTTGGGTCAGGTCTTGGGTAATGGTGTTGAGAATAATCGACCCCGTACTCATAATCAGCAGAGACATGGACAGGGCATAGGTCAACATCAGCAGCAGCGCGGCATTCAGCTGTTGTGTCCCTACGGCGATAAAAATCAGTCCCATGTAGACACTGGCTGAATAGGATAAAGCTCGCTTGATATCAATTTGTGCGATCGCAATAAACGTACCGCCAATAGCAGTAATGGCTCCGACCACAATCATGGCGGTTAAGGCAATTGGTGCTAAGGCAATCACCGGAGCTAATTTAATCAGCACCCAAGCCCCCCGTAGACACCACCACGGAATTTCGCAGAATTGTCCCTGGAACCGGGCCTTCCATCGCCTCATCTAGCCACAGATGCAGGGGGGAATTGAGCGCATTTACCCATGGGACCTGCCACTAAACCTAGGCCTAGCCAGGTCATCACCGTGGGGCTAACCTCTGCGGTTTGGGCCCAAATTGCTAACTCTCGGTAATCCCAAGTGCCTGCCAAGGGAAAGATGGCTAGCACGCCCATCAAGAGGAATAAGTCCCCAATTCGCTTGGTGAGAAAGGCATCCCGAGCACCCGTAACCACGAGGGATTGGTTAAACCAAGTTCCCACAATTAAATAGGTGGCTAAGGTCAGAATTTCTAGAATGATGTAGCTAAAAAAATAATGAGTTGCAGAGGGCAAGGGAGCACATTCCCGTTTCGAATAGAGCCAGAAGGGCAAAGAAACGAGCCCAACCCCAATCCATCTCTAAATAGCCAATGGCATAAACTTGCGTCAGCAAGTTGAGGCTGGTAATGACAATGCCAGCACCAAGGGTGAGGGAGGAAATTTCTAAGGGGATATTAAGGGTCAGACCCGATACTTCCAACCAAGAGATGTTGATGTATTGAGGGGGTTGGTTCCAAAAAACTGGGGAAGGTCACCACGCCATGCAAAAAAGGCACAGAAGGTCGTGACAATATTGACGTAGCCAGCCGGGCGAGGCCCCGTCCGACGGATGATCGAGGGGGTCCATAGGAGGGAAATCACCATGCCGATCAGAGGATAGCAAGGGATAAACCAAGCTGTTTGCGTTAAAAACTCAAGCACAACTGATTCCAGAACTAAAAGGAAAACTTATATAGACTTAAATCTAAGGTTATATAGAAATAAGTTTATGAATATCAATATAGTAACTTGTAACATAACTTCAAGTAAAATTAATTTTCTTTTTAAAACAGCTGAATTTCACGGCAAAATACAAGCCGTTATGCACAGGATGAATTCATCCCGGCCATTAGCCAGGATGGAGCATTCTGTGCTGAGAAATGGTTTGAAGTTAGGAGACGGTGCCAAACTGAGTAGAGAGGGGCAGGGTAATCGTAAAGGTAGAGCCCTTGCCCAGTTGGCTCTCTAAAGCAATTTTGCCTCGGTGGGCTTTGGTAAATGCTTTGACAATGGCGAGTCCTAAACCTGAACCGTCCGATTGGCGTTTACCTAGCCGGGCAAAGCGATCAAAAATTCGCAGCTGTTCTTCTGGAGACATGCCTGTGCCATTATCTTTGACCCAAAAAATCACTTGGGTCAGGGTTTGCTTACAGCCCAATTCAATCGTGCCGGTGGGGAGAGTGTGCTGGGTAGCGTTTCTGAGTAAATTCAGTAAGGCCCCCGTCAGTCGTTGACGATCCCCCATCATGGAGCCAGCACAGTCTAGCTTTACTTGCCAGTCACGGTCAGCTAGGGCCTGGGCTTTCGTAAATAGATCATGAGCAAATTGCTTGAGATCAATCATTTCGTATTGCAGAAAGTCTGGGCGCTCTGATTTCGTCAAGGCAATCATGTCATTGACTAATCGCCCCATCCGATCTAGCTCATCCAGCACGAGTTCGATGGTTTCTTGCTGCTCTTTTGGGTCATCGTCCATTAATTCTAAGTGACCTCGAACAATCGTGATCGGGGTCCGTAGTTCATGGCCTGCATCATTGACGAAGCGGCGCTGGCTGTTAAAGCTGTCCTGCAGTCGGTCCATCATGGCGTTGAAAATTTGAGCCAAATCTGCCAATTCCCCGGAGCCCTGAGCCGATAGGCGTTGGGTTAGGTCTGATTCATTAATTTGACGAGCTGCGATCGCAAGTTCGCGTACCGGTTTGAGTAACCGTCCCGTGACAAACCATGCCAGACATAGGGAGAGCAACACCACCGCTCCCTCAATCATCACAAAGGTATAAACACTGGCTAAAGCTTCATTCTGTTCCCCCGCCGTTGCATGGGCGAGGACCATAATACCCAGTTGTTCACCATCCACAATTAACGGTTCAGCTTTGTAGAGAACGGTGCCAATCTCAGGCAGGTCCGTCACCCACTCTCCCCGATTAAATTCAACTACATCTTCCCACTGCTGATACAGTTCAGACCCCGGTCGCATCGGCTTGAGTAATCGAGATGGATTGGAACGGTAAAAGTCTCCACCAATAATAAAAAATAAAGAAATTATCGTCTTCAGGGAGTTGATTGGCTAAAAAGTCATCCGCAAAAGATTCAAGATCTTCCAAGGTTTGATTGGGCTGTCGTTCCCAATTCATATAGGCGTCGTGAAATATTTCTTGAGCTTCACTCAAATCATTCCGTACGCGTAGGGACACCTGGTTCGTGATCAACGTTTGATACAGGGGAATGGCCAGTCCTGTAAACACCCCCAACAGCGAAACATACAGCAGCAAAATACGAGTACGGGTTTGCCGGAAGAATCTTGCTACAACCGAGCGTTTTCGCAGTTTCACGAGTGGTCGTTTGGAGTCAATCACAAAAAGTCCTCTTCAAGATCGAGCCATTAGAAACGAAAAAGGGTGCGTAGAGTACCCGCCACAATGGGGGACCAATTCGGTGCTGCTTCTGGATGGGTGATCAAAACGATACCGGGGGTCAGGATAATTTGTTCATTTAACTGAATCTGGTAAAACACTTCCAGATGCCAGGCGGATTGGGATTCCGTAATAACATGAGGGGGACGCCCCATGATCAGTCCCCCCACTGTGCGATCTCGGAATAAATTTTGACCGCCTGTAAATTTTTCCGGGTTAACTTGCCAAGCCTGAGTTTTGGAGGTTTTACAATGGTTTCACTCCACTCAGATTGGAAGGCATCTCTTTTTGTCAAAGTCAAAATTGTACTCAGTGATGACTACGGCAATGTCTTACCAGCAAGTTTCGCCAGAAGAATAAGGGGATAAGCTAGTCTGAACGAGTAACTCGCGCCTTAACTGTACTGAGAACTGCGGAACTAAATGGCCAATAGCAGCAGCTCTGGCTCCCTCAAACCAATGCAGAGTAAGTGAACCCGGAATAATTTACAGGTGGACCATGACTTACCCGAAGTTCTGGAGACTGATTTGATAATCGCATATATGGATCGACTAAGTTCCGGTAAATCAGTGGGGTTGCCAATTCAACACATGACCTGAAATTTCAAAGACATCGACATCTATGATTTTCAGATGAACTACGCAGATTCCTTAAATCACATAGATATTTAATCTATCCAGGGAAAAGAAAAATAACTCAGTTGAAAGCCACCTAGAAGTCCGTCATTCTCGCATCTGAACTTACTCACTGGTCTTGTTTCATAGTAAGTAGTTCGAGTTGACAATATAACAATGCTTCACCCTATAACAACACTAAATTCTCCAACTATTAAAGACAGTCAACTAATAGGGGCTTCTCCTAGTACCATATCCATCGTAGTTGTAGATGCAGAAGTGACTCTATCCCATTATTTACTGGCTAACCCGATTGAAGATGCAGAAGTTCATAATCTCAATGGGCAAGAAGATGGCATTGCACAAATACTATCTCTGCTCAAGCAGTATCAAAATCTTTCAAAGCTCATATTATTTTGCAAGGGAGCGTCCAATCGAATCGATCTGGGTACGACCTTTTTGAATGAGGCAAATCTTTGGATTTATGCTGACACGATTAGAGAATGGCGTAATTTTTTTACGCATGATGCAGAGATTCTAATTCATGGATGTGACCTGGCTACGACTCAAACGGGGCAAGCATTGGTCTCTTGGCTAGCATTTCTGACAAGAGCCTGTGTAAGAGTCGTATGAATCAGGCTAGCTATATTTATAGGAGACTGTCCAGAATTTTGTGTAAGCGGTCTAGAATCCTACAAACAAAGGAGACCGCACCATACCCCGCAAGAAAAAAGAACCGAACCGCGTCGATGACTTGCTTGACGAACTATTAGAAGATTGCCATAGCCCAGAAGATATCCTGGGCGAAACAGGCCTGATGAAGCAGCTCAAAAAGCGTTTAATCGAGCGTGCTCTAGCCGGTGAACTCACCCATCATCTCAAACGCGAAGCCTCAGACAAGGACACTTCCCCCAACAGTCATAACGGCAGTTCAAAGAAGACCGTCCAGTCTGATGATGGCGAATTGGAGCTATCCATTCCCAGAGACCGCAACAGTAGCTTCGCCCCGATGTTGGTGCCGAAGCACCAGCGCCGCATCGCCGGACTCGATGAGAAGATCCTGGCGCTCTATGCCCGAGGCAACAGTACCCGTGACATCAGCGCTCAACTCGAAGAACTTTATGGCGGTGCAAAGATTTCAGCAGCCGTCATCAGCGAGGTTATCGAAAGCGTCAGCGAAGACGTTAAAGCATGGCAGTCAAGGCCCCTTGATGAGGTCTACCCGATTGTCTATCTCGATGCTTTGTACGTGAACATCAAGGTCTCAGGCCGGGTGAGTAAGCGTGCCGTTTACGTGGTGCTCGGTATTGACCGCGAAGGCGATAAACAACTACTCGGCCTGTGGGTCGGTGAAGCCGAAAGCGAAGGGACGAAGTTCTGGTTGAAAGTCCTCACCGATCTTAAAAACAGAGGCTTGAAAGATATGCTGAACGCCTGTTGTGATGGTCTCAAAGGCTTTCCACAAGCGATTGAAGCTGTCTATCCGCTTACGCAGGTGCAGCTATGCATCGTACATCTGATGCGTAATTGCATGAAGTACGTGCCGTGGAAAGACAGAAAAGCCGTTGTCGCTGACCTCAAGCCGATCTACCAAGCGGCTACACTAGCCGAGTCAGAAGCGGCGCTTGATGCCTTTGCTCAAAAGTGGGATGAGGTCTATCCAGCCATCAGTCAGGTGTGGATTCGCCACTGGGAAAATGTGATTCCGATTTTTGACTACCCCATGGAGATTCGCCGGGTCATCTACACCACCAACGCTATTGAGTCCCTCAACTGCTCTCTGCGTAAAGTTATCAAGACGAAGGCGGTCTTCCCTAGCGAAGATGCTGTTTTCAGACTGATGTATCTGGCGATGAACAACATCGCTAAGAAGTGGAACAGGCCGATTAAAAATTGGAGAGCTGCTCTGTCACACTTTGCTATCCTGTTCCCAGAACGCTTTGCCCTTTAAGAAAAAAGCGCTTACACAAAATTATGATCACTCTCAATGAATCAGTGCCTCACTATTTCACTGAGCAAGACAGAAAATAAATTGGCCTATCTTTATGACTCAGCTAGATTTCGCTGGATGATCTCTAATAATTCAGAAAATTGAAACGGCTTACTGATAAAGTCATTCGCTCCAGAGGCCAACGCCAACTCATCTTGGTCAACAAAGGCGGTAATCACAATAATCGGCGCAATGAAACCCTGGCGACGTAAAGTTTGGAGCACAGTCCAACCACTAATGATGGGCAGCCCCAAATCCAATAAAACAATATCAAATGTTGCCAGATTGGCTTGTGCTAACGCCTGCTGACCATCAGTGGCAACTATCGATTGATAGCCATGCTTCAGCAGCCCCTTTTCTACAAAACGGGCTATGCGCTCTTCATCTTCAACTAGGAGAACCCGCTTCATACAAATTAGATATTTTGCGTCAGTGACAATACTCCAGTTAGGCCGAAGCATTACAAAGTGCATCTATATGAAGCTAGCTCAAACAGCGAATGAAAAACATGAGAATGTTCTCATTTGATTCGTTGATTCTATGTCTTTAACCGATACCCAACCCCGCGCACGGTCTCAATGAGCGAGTTGCCTAGCTTTTTACGCAAATAGCCAACATAGACATCAACAATATTTGATCCTGGATCGTAGTCGTATCCCCATACCCGATCCAGAAGTTGCTGGCGACTGAGCACCTGACCCGGATGTCGGAAAAACGTTTCTGCAAGAATAAACTCTCTGGCAGGCAGTTCAATCCACTGATCATCTACTTTTACTTTGCGAGTTCGTAGATCCAGCACCACATTATAAGCAGTTATCACCATAGGTTCTGTAGTGGTTCCACTCGTTACCGTTCTCAACCGGACTCTGACCCTTGCCAATAGTTCTTCAAACCGAAATGGCTTGGTCATGTAATCATCCGCTCCACCTTCAAGACCAGACACTTTATCTTGAATATCATCTCTGGCGGTCAAAATGATGACAGGGAGTACTGACCCCTGGCCGCGTAAATCAGCTAGGATCTCAAGTCCATCTTTACCAGGCAAGCCTAAATCTAGTAGCAGTAGATCAAAATCATCACTCAAAGCCAAAGATAAGGCTGCATGGGCATCTCCCACCGTATTGGTGGTATAACCATGGCTTTTGAGACCTTTTTCAATAAAGGATGCAATTCGAGGTTCATCCTCTGCAATCAGAATGTGGGCCATCGAATAGAAGACCGTTATTTATTAACGACTATGCTGACGATCATAATCATTGATAGAGTTCCTCGACAATGAGGAATATCATTTCTCCTCATAAGTAACACAGGTCAATGACAATTCTTGGCGTCTACATATCACTCACTGATGAATGGCCAGTTGCTATTCTCACAGGATTTCAAACTCTCCAAATTCGCCTATAGGGAGTTCATCAATTTCAACCCCGTCAACCTCTGCTGCAGGAGGTCCCTGTTTAAACCACTCCATCATAATGTCCACTTGCCTGCGTTCTCCTTCTGTCATGGCTTCAACACGCCCATCAGCCAAGTTTCGTACCCACCCAACAAGTCCAAGGGATCGAGCTTTATTTCTTGTACTGTAACGATAGCCTACCCCTTGGACTTTGCCTGAAATCACTGCTCTAAGGCAAATTACATTTGACATTTTGATTAGTAAATTATGAATTCATCGTCAACACAAATCATAGGAAATAGTAGCACTTCAAAATCCAAGTAAATTTTTTCTAGGATTGAATTAAGGAGAATGGCCATTCATTTCAGAAATATAGAGCTTTTCAGATTTTTTTATAAAAATTACACGTGAGCCGTCCTTTTTAGTTCAATCTATCAAAATACCTATAGATCCGATAAAAACCAAATTAGAGCATAAAGCCTCATATTTGACTTTTTATCTCATAAATTTTTCTTATTTTATTTCACTGTCTATGTATATTTAATTTTTGTTAGAATTTTCGTCTACAGTCTATAAATTGAATAAAAAAGAGTGCATATCATATCAGTAGCTGTTGCTACTGGTTTATCCAACAATACAGCCGAAATATAAGTCTTTCGCCAGGAGAAGTAATTGAGAACATTTTGTATTAAGGAAAGATATTCCCGTAATGTCCAAAAGACAAAAGTCAATAAATTTGCTCTAACAGCGTAATATCTTTACTAAACACTGATATATATATGGATTTGTATCGATTTTTATAATTTTCTCTAAAAGAAAAAAAAGTCGATCCGGTTTGAGTCATTTAAATCTCTGTTGGAATCTACTTTAATGCAATCAAAAACATCAGTTCTAGAACAAAATCCTATTGTGAGAGAACCTCCTCGGTTAGACATCATTGGCTCCAAGGTAACGGCAGCCCCATTTGATGTCCTAACGGATGTGATTTTAGATTGGGCAAGGCGACGGCTTAGTAAATATATTTGTGTGGCAAACACACATATGTTGGTAGAAGCTCACCAAAGGCCTAGTTTCGGAGAAATTGTTCAACAAGCTGATGTTGTTACGCCCGATGGCATGCCCTTAGTTTGGATGCTGAGACTGATGGGAGCTAAGAACCAAGATAGAGTGGCTGGACTAGATCTTTTGCAAACCCTTTGCCACAAAGCAGAGAAGGAAGAGGTTAGTGTCTACTTTTTAGGATCGATGGATCTCATTCTCCAAAAAATGAGAAGCCGTTTACAGTCGGAATATCCTGATTTAGTCATCGCCGATATGGAACCTTTACCGTTTAGACCTCTAACCCTAGAAGAGGATAAATCATTAATTCAGCGGGTCAATGGGAGTGGAGCTGGCTTAGTGATGATTGCCCTTGGATGCCCCAAACAGGAATGTTGGATGGCAGCTCATAAAGACCAAATTAACGCAGTCATGATTGGTCTCGGTGGCGCTTTCCCAGTATATGCAGGCATTCAGCACCGAGCAAAAGGCTGGGTAAGACATATGGGGATGGAGTGGTTGTATCGTTTAATCCAAGAACCTAAAAGATTATGGAAACGCTATGCCACATCAATCCCCATGTTCATTTACTTAGCTATCAAACAAATCTGCTATCGCTGTGTCAGTTTCGTATTTGGGTGACCTAATAGGATGGGTTGTATATTTCTAACGAGCTAAAACAAAGGGTAATTACAAGAAAACGGGCGCTTACCCGTTATATTCTGTAGCGATTTGAATGTCTAAGCTTTCTCGGTTTACAGTCACTGACAGTAAGTTGGGACGACAACAGACCTGGCAGTCCTCTACGTAAGACTGTCTAAATCCTGCACTGATATCGATGAACGTGGTGTTAAATTCTCCACAAAAGGCACATTGGTAGTCTGATGTCGTTTCCATGAATCAGATCGGTATCCTCTCAGATGCTTTATTTGTCCTACCTAAGCTTACTGTGGATGGAGAATGAGCAGTGGACCATAAAACGTATAGATTTTCTTGCTTGTGTTAGGCAACTTGCACTTCTAAAGGGTTAGATGCTTCTTGTTCCAGCCATTCGAAAGCGGAGTTGAGTTGATTGATGCTGATCAACCCATGTTGCCAAAGCACCATGTGAAGTTGTCCTCTTGTGGGATCTTGACGGCGAAGAGCAACATTGAGTTCTGCATTCGAAATTGCTAGATCATTTTGGAGGAAATTAATAAATTTTTGCTGAAGTGAAGATGACATGATCACGCAATCCAAGAAAGAAAAGAGTATTAGTTTGATGGAGTTTGAGGAAGTCTCCCTTACTTGCCTCAATCAGCTCGCAACGGTAGCTGGTTAGTAACTATAGTGCCAACCCAGCCAGGATTAGCTAACGGTAGAAATACTGAAGTCTATGGATTTCAAGGTTTTTTCCGTATAACTATGGAGAGAGTTGGGGGGCGCAAACTAGTCCATTTCCGTATATCTGAGGAAAGGGGATTTAATCATTTTCAAACGAACACCCACTTTTTAGATCATTGCTTTTTTTTATTACATCACCAAAAAACAAAATAATTTATATTTTCTAAATGTTTAAGGATTCTCAGCAAGGTTTAAAAAACAGGAGATTTTCGTTTATACATCCACGACAGAATAAGCCATCCAATAATGATGACTGGGCCTTCGATACTCAATAATCCGTTCAGGCTATGCCCTTTGAACAGGAGTTGAAATCATGCTTGAAGATCAATTCTGAGGAGAAATGATGAGACTCCAGATTACCCTGATCATTCATGACACTGTTACCCAGTTTTGAACCTGGCCATGAAAGTGGTTGATATTCAACAAATAAGGACTCCCCATTTGACTCAATCAGTCATCAAGCATCCAATCAGTAGGTTTTGTGGGGCAAGGGTAGATTGTTCGCTGAATTCATGAGTCATAATTCTCAGGAGATTCCTGAATTACTTTAAGATGGCTTAACTTATTTCTCAGGGAACCTTCAGTTCCCAGGCCTACCTTGGCAAATAGGAGGTTTCCTCAACCCTAGTTGACCTAAATGGCAATACAGTTGGGAAAAATCTATTCAATGTAGTCACTCGGTTTGGATGATGTTAGATCAAGTTGAAATACCATCTCTGCGCATGCCTAAAAGCCTGGAGTCTTTGATCCAGCTGATTCGCGAACAATCTCATATAACGCCTCAAATTGCCTGTCAATGTATGCAGGATGCCAATATCCAAGCTGAAGATCTGATGTTATGGGCAGATTTTGACCACCCCTTAGCAGATAGCTATGGTCGGCATTTAGTTTATGACGGGGGGCATTTTGAAATCATGGTGATGTCCTGGGCACCTGGTGACTTCAGTGCCTTCCATGATCACGGTTCAGCACAATGGGGAGCGGTCCAATCTTTTGGTCAAGCCGAACATAGCGTATATCACTTTGAAAATAATCTTCTGACCACTCAAGCCATCATGCCGTTTAACGCTGGAACAGTTATTCCAGTGGATCATGATTTGATTCATCAAATGGGCAACCCTAGCCAGCAGCCTTTGCTTAGTTTGCATATGTATGGCACTGAGTTTCCCCAAGCAGCTATTACAGGTAGTGCCAGAATTTTTGATTTATTTGCGGGCAATATTCAATTCACCGATGGAGGTGTCTTTTTCTGCCTACCAGAGGAACTTATTACCCGCAAAATTGAGGGTCTGAAAGGCGATCACCAAACGACCTTGCGCCACCACCAACAGATGCTGGCCCGGATACAGCGTATGGAGGAGCCTCTTTCTGCTCAACTTCAGCAAGTGGCCCAAGAACTCCGCACCCAGATTCATGACTTACTGGGCTAGTTCGACCTCTGATGTATCCGTTCAACTCAATAAATTGTCAACATCGAACTCTATGTTCAATCCCAAATTCTTGTTGGTGTTGTCTCGGGCGTTGCGATCCCTGGGGACACCCTTGATTGCATTCCTACTCCTTAATGCCCCCGATTTAGCTGGGGATGTGATGCATCCCATTTCCTTCTGTAACGTGCTGTTTTTAGGCAATCTTTGTGCTGCACTGGTGGTGCTCTCTCGATTTGGTTGGAAATCAATTTGGCAAGATTGGCAGCGACTGCACCATCGGGTTCGCCTGGGGCTAGTGATTAATGGCTGTTTGGCAGTGGTCTTGTCTTCGTTGATTTTTCTGGCATTGATGGATACGAGTGTTACCAACACGGTGCTCTTGGGCCGACTTGGACCCGTGATTTATGCCTTGGCAGGAGCGCTTTTTTTTCGACAAAGGATTGCCAAGGCAGAATGGATGGGATTTTTCCTGATCGGGAGTGGTGTTATTGCTCTAGCGCTTCAACAAAA
The DNA here is from genome assembly GCF_021497025.1 of Acaryochloris sp. 'Moss Beach'. Lineage (NCBI taxonomy): Bacteria > Bacillati > Cyanobacteriota > Cyanophyceae > Acaryochloridales > Acaryochloridaceae > Acaryochloris > Acaryochloris sp. 'Moss Beach'. The sequence goes on along the minus strand of NZ_CP071717.1, from coordinate 5,544,578 downwards.
CCAGTTTCAGTTCTCCCATGGCGATCTACTGATCATTGCTTCTTCATTTATTTATGCCCTCTCTGCTTTAGTCAGCAAGATATTGTTGTCTAATTCTTCAAGTCTGCGAGTAGTGGTTTTTACCCGGAATGCATTTGCGGCGGTAGTGTTCTTTGCGATCGCAATCAAGTTATTTGGCCCCCATCACTTCATCGACATCTTTTCGGGGCAGCTATGGCTGATCATGTTGATTTATTCCCTGTTCGTCATTGTGATTTCTCAATTTGCCTGGTTTGCCGCTCTCAAACAGCTTGATTCTCAAACGGTAGCCCGGTGGACCATTCTCTCCCCCGTTTTTGGCATAGGCTATGCCTTTATCTTCAATGGAGAACGTCCTTCCCAAGCCCAAGGCATCGCCTTCTTGATCATCATGGCAGGGGTTCTGATTTCTAATGTCAGGAAAAAACAGCCCAAAGGACTCCCCGAAGGTGGAGAAAACAGTTTATCTGCAGCCTAACCCTATAAGAAAAACCCCGACTATGAAACTTCTTTGTATCTGCGATCCATCCCTCTATACATCCCCCTTGCAGGATGTACCGACGACATACCAATATTTTGCCCAGCATGATCAGATTGAACTGTTTCATGCCCCTGCAGAATGGGTGAATGATCCACATCAAGTTCAGGCAGCGGTGGTGCCTCAGTTCCTCACTTATGATCAGTTTTTACAGTTAGATACATTGCCTCGCTCTCGCTATGCACTATCTGAATTTGATTTAGTATTCTGCCGTCGACTAAAGCCTTTTCCTCCTGGTTATCTAGATATTTTGGGTCAGTGGTCCCAGCAAGTGCGGTTTGTGAATGACCCAGTGAGTAAGCAGGAGCAAATGCAGCCTGACTTTCTAGCTAAAATTGCTGGGCCATATATTCCTGATACTTTGATTACAAGTGAGTTCGAGGACGCTTACCGTTTCCTGGAACAGCATCAAACAATTGTGGCGAAACGGTCCAATAGCTGTGGGGGGAGAGGTGTTTTCAAAATTTGGCGAGAAGCGGGCCAATTTTGGGTGGATAATTCCTTGACAGGAACTCGCGATTTTTCCACCTTTGAACGAGTGATGGGGTATTTAATGGGTAACGTCCCTGAGCCCCTACAGCTCGTGCGGTATTTAGAGAATGTCACGGCGGGTGATAAGCGGGTGGTGGTTGTAAATGGTGAAATTTATGGGGCCTATTTACGGCAATCGCGGACGGGCTACTGGGTCAATAACGTCAGCGTGGATGGCGACTGTGCCCTAGCTGAGGTTACGCCAGAAGAACAAGAAGCGATTGCGGGTACCGTGGGAGCATATTGCGATCGCAACCTTCATACCCTGGGATACGACTTTTTGCTAGACAATGACGGCATCTGGAAAATCAGCGAAATCAATGCTGGCAACATTGGTGGCTTTGCTCGCTTGCAAACTTTAACGGGAAAACCCATCTGCGATCGCTTAACGAACTGGATGCTGGACTATGCCCGCAACCTCAAGCCCTCGGAACGAGCTTAAAGTCATGCGTCTTGAAGGAAAGAGGCCTCATCTTTGAGCAGACCTTTCAGTTCTTCATAGGGAATGAGAATCTCAGTTGGACCCATCACATAGGGGCTAATTTCATAAGTGTTAAAAAAGAAGATCAAGCCCTTGCTCCCCAGGGCAAAATTGGTATTCACCTTAAACTGGCCGTTTTCAAACCAAAATCCAACTTGACTCAAACTTGTGTTGGCATCTAGTTCCCTGACTTTTCGAAAATGCTTTTCTGCGATCCTATTCAGCTTTGGAGCATATCCTTCCACCAATAAATCTGACAGCTGAATTTGCTTTCCTGTGCTCGGATCATAGTTCCAATAGGTCCGACTAGAATTGGGATGGGCTCCACCGGTATACCAGTAATGAGAATACTGAAGACTCAATAACTTGGGCCGATTTTGTAGTATTTCTACCGTCTTCTCGTCTGCCCAAACTCCCTGGTGAGGATACTCCCGACTTGCCTTTTCGTAGTCCCGAAGGAACTTAGCCATTGCTACCTCAATGCTTTTTGGGGCATTTTCTGGTGAGGCTGACCGCAGCAAGAACTGTTTAATATTCCTATTAATCGCATCTATGGCAACCGATGAAGATTTAGCTTCAAACCGGGGATAGCTTACCTTGATCTGGGTACAGGGTGTTTTGGGTAATTGGGCACAGCGGCCATCTGTTTCGACCCGTTCATTGACCGTAAAGGGAATTGCATCGCCTTGTTGGGGCAAAACAGGATTGGCAACCCCGTGACTGGCATTGAGAACAGTTACTAGCCCTAAGATCCCACTGACCCAAGCCTTGCTCGGCTTATTCATCGCTCAATTCCCTAAAGTCACCTGTATTGCCACATTAGCCTAGCCGTCTAATGTGCTGCTGTGACTTAGGTCAAGACATTTATAGAATTCGATTATCACTACTCGGATAATATTCGTTTTTGAAAGTCCAAAGATTTTTTGGGATCTGGAATCTGTTGAGCCAAGGCATTAACGAAATCCATCAGCCGCAAATTAGGGTTTTTGGTGAGGGTGCGATCGCAAATCAAGGATGCAATGGGACCAATGATTTCAGCTAACTGCTGTCGACAATAGGCAATTTCAAATTCATCTAAATGAATAGGAAGCGTGGGTGCCGATGAAATAGGTGAAATAAAAGGGTTATTTTGCACCCCATTTGAGGTGGCATAAGGGATGCTGGCAGGGTTGGTTGGGCCGGGAGCAGCTGCCCCATTTTCCATGGGCGGCACGAGAGTGCCAATCGAAGACTGATTAATCAACTCTGTAGGCCGATAGCTCAGTTGTACAACCGTTGCATCGTGGTCAGGTGCTCTTAAGGATGTTCTTAACCGATCCAAATAATGATGAATGTAATGTAGTAAATAGCCAGAAGGAACATCCTGGGATCGAATGAGTAAAAAAATGTCCTGAAGGCACTGGGTAAGGATTAAATAACCTTCGAGAGCTTGAATCGTTACCCAATCGACCGCATTCCAGTGGCATTGCTCACTCACACACCCTGCTAACTGCAACATTGAACCCGCCATAATGCTGGTTGAAGTTTCAGAAAGACCAATGGGCTGGGTCAGGAGCTGTCCTTGCGGAGAAACCATTACCGCGCCTTGAATCTCAGTAGAGGCAGAAACAAAGTCGTCTAGTAATGTCTCAATCGTTACCTTATTCATTCAGTTTTTTAGGTCCATTCAAATCAGAATTTTGGACCTATTTCCCCCTTATAGCTATCTAACTCGTTTTGGAAAAATTTGCAAATGATTAGGTAAAAATTTTCCATTTCATGGCTTCTTTCGTGAACGATCGCAAACCTGCCAGGTATACACCTGAAGGGATATAGAGTATCCGTCACTATCATATAGTTTTATTTTTTTTGTTTTCAAAGTATCTTTATTGTCTAAATTTGCCTCTATAGTATGGCCTTAGATGATGCAGGGCTATTTGTTTTTGGTAGATATAGTATTGAGACTAAAATTTGGCATCTAAATAGTATTGATTTGTAGATTTTAATTATTTTTAGAATCTTCACCTAATAGAAATATTTATAGTAATGTACTGGATTACTGTCAGCTCGCTTTTAGCATTTTAATTAGATGCTTTCTAGCCGAATCGAGTAATGGTATGCTGCCTCAATGACGATATAGTAAAACTATGATCTGAGTGCAGTAGTCTAGACCGAAATGATTAAGCATAAAGTCGTAATGTTGGGAATGTGGGGCGTTGGTAAGACTAGCTTGGTCCAACGTTTTGTCAATAGTATTTATGATGATAGATACCACTCAACCCTTGGAGTTAAGGTAGATAAAAAAGTAATCTTACTGGGCGAAGAACAAGTCACACTTTTGCTATGGGATATTGCAGGAGCAGAAGATCAGTTTTCTGTCCCTCTTCATTATTTACATGGAGCATCAGGATATTTAATTGTGATCGATGGGACACGAAAAGCTTCCCTCGAATGTGCTCTAGAACTTGTAAAAATGGTTGAAGAAAATTTAGGCCAGGTTCCCTATGTACCCATCATCAATAAGTCTGACTTAACTTGGGAGGTTAGCCGAGATGAGGTGGTTTATCACTTGGGTCAAGGAAGACGTGTGTTTGAAAGTAGTGCTAAAACTGGAGACCAAGTTGAAGATGCCTTTCTAGAATTGGCGCGAGCATTGTAAAAGATGCCTAGAGATCAATGATGGTTTCTGCCCTAGCCAGCTCAAAATTTAGCCCTGTCTGTTTACTTTTTCGTTGTAATGTTTCATCGAGCCAATTGCGCTCCGACCAGTCACGGTTTGGATCATGATGGCCAATGTAGGTCTGTTTGACCCGACATCGTGTGGCCATATCCAATACATCTTCAATGCAGCTATGCCCCCAATCTAATCGTGAAACACCATGGGGAGAGCCAACACCTAGGTCTCCGTCATACTCAACTCTTAAAAATTGACCATCCCGATACAAAATATCAGCATCCATGCTGTGTTGGCATAATCGTTCTTCAGCCTCTAAGCTAGCGATTTGTAATGGATGATCGGACTCTTGACCTCGGCGGAGCTCATGATCAGTACAAAAAATAAAGACTTTGCCGCCCCGTTCAACTCGATAGGCTAAGCAAGGGCTGGGGTGAAACACTTCGAAGGGCTGTAGAATCGTCTCACCAAGATGAATGGGATGACCTAGGTCTTGATATTGGTCGACAAATTTGTCTGGGGTATCCGCAGGTGGATCAACCTGAAAATCTCGAATCTCCCAAGAATGAAACTGCGCAGGCATCAATTCATAACTTAGGGGCGTTTGTACCCCTTTGAGCCGATAATCCACCTGGTGAGAAAAGATGCCTAATATTTGATCGAGCGCTTGGAGATATTGGCGATTGGCATAGACATGAATATGGTTACGAGGGTCAAAGCAAACGGCGGCCTGGTCAAATCCTTCAGTATGGTCAAAGTGAGAGTGGCTTCCAAATATATAGAGGTGACGGTTAATTCCTGAGGGATGGTCTGTGGAGAGCAAAGATTGTTCTTTCTCCTCTGTTTCCCACTTCTGCATAATGTCCTTGGCACAAATCCGAAATCCAGTGCCGCAGTCCAAAACGATATCGTATTTATCTGCAGTTTCTATCCGGATACAGGTCGTCCAACCTCCATAAATGCGTGCTTGAGAAAATTCCAAACGGTTTCGATAGGCTGCAAGAGTTGCTTTATTGAGGGGGCCACCCAGTAGTTCTTCTACGGTCGTATTTAAACGACCATCTGGCCCAGCCCGTTTTTGTAGATCTTCAAATACCTGCTTGAGTAAATCTTGATCCGTCAGGGCTTGATAAGCCCTTCGTTCTTGAAAAGAAGGGTAGATTGAGCCACTTCCTTGCACACCATAAAAGTGAATTCTCAGATTTTCAATATCGCTCATGGCCGTAGTTTATCCAGATGGCACTGAGGGTTTGGATGAAAGACTGTTCTTAGTCTGGAGGGTATAGGAAAAGGATGCTAGCAATTTATATTCGGCCCTAACTTATCGAGAGATTATTTCAGATCTCAGTCTTTAAGTCAGGACAGGAGTACAAACTTGCATCCTAATCTAAGACCTCTAGGCTTCAAGAGAGCCCATCAGCATCCACAGAATTTACTTTCATTGTATTGAAACTTACTCAATATTTGGAGAGTACTTTACTCATTTAAGTCCTCTAGAATTTCGAAGATGAATGATTCGCTTCCAGTATTTAAGGTGTGCTTTTGGCCAGGATATAAGCCGTATAGGGTCCTCTCAATTTTTCAACGATTGTTTGTCTGGTAGCCATAGGCATGGTTGGGTAAGTCTGGCTATGACTAAAAAATCAGAGAGCAAGAAAAAATCTTGCTCTCTGGTAGTAGATGGTTAATATCAGCCCGACATCGAGCTTTTTCTAAGATTTTAAGGTTCTAAGCAGGAACAGCTAACAACTGATCAGCTTGCTTAACCGTTTCAAAGAAAAAGGCAGCATTTTCTTCTGGTGTAGTTGGTAGAATGCCATGACCGAGGTTCATGATGTGGCCTTTATTGCCAGCTTTGCGAATCGTATCTAAAATGCGATCGCGAATGAAATCCTGAGACCCAAATAGCACGCCCGGATCCATATTCCCCTGCACATGCAGGTTTGGCCCTAAGCGCCTACGGGCATCTGCCATATCTACGGTCCAATCCACACTAATGATATCTGCACCAGCCTGAGCCATCCGCTCTAGCAAGCCAGCACTACCGCTAGCCAAGAGAATTAAGGGGGTATCCGGGTGAGTTTCTTTCACCTGACGAAAAACCCGTTGTTGGTAGGGAAGAGCAAAGGTTTCAAAGTCAATGGGACTCAGTTGACCGGCCCAAGAATCAAACATTTGAACAACCTGTGCACCACAATCAATTTGGTGACACATATAGGTTGCGATCGCATCCGAGATCTTCTCCAAAAACGCATGAAGAATGGCCGGATCATCAAAAGCCATTCCCTTAATAATGGAGTAATGCTTGGAGCCTTTACCTTCTATCGCATAGGCCGCTAAAGTCCAAGGCGCACCCACAAATCCTAGAACCGTCGATTGATTACCCACTTCTTGCCGCAGGGCAGTTAAAATTTGGCGAATAAACGGTAATGACTCATCCGGTTCCAAAGCATGGAGATGATTCACCTGTTCCATGGTTCGGATCGGATCTTCGATGATCGGTCCCTTACCTTCAGCAACATCCATTTTGATGCCGATTCCAGGCAATGGCGTAACAATATCAGAAAAGAGAATTACCCCATCCGGCTGAAAGGAGCGCCAAGGCTGTAGGGAGATCTCGATCGCCACCTCAGGAATCTCAGAGCGTTCCCGAAAAGAAGGATACTTTTCTCGCAGGTCTCGGTAGGCCTTCATATATCGACCCGCCTGTCGCATCATCCATACGGGGGGACGATCCAATACTTCCCCACGGGCAGCCCGCAAAAGACGTGGGACATCTTGGGTAGATCCAGCCATCTGTACGTTTTACTCCTAACTTAGTCAAAGGCAAGGGAACCCAATTACATCCATCACTTAATCCGAAAGCAATGGGTACCCTACCGCTTCAATCTGCTTGCTGGATCTAGTTTAGGATTAATTGGCTACATTTTTTGGATTTGAGTGGCGGTAAGCAAAGAAGTCTACCCGATAATCTGAAATCGTTACGCCTGCCCGCTCCTCGATTTGAGCAATCAATTCCGGGGGTAATTCAACTTGAATATCAATAATTTGATCGGTATCTAGACAATTAATATGGCTATGAGAATGACTTAAGTTGCCATATAAGCGTCCATCTGATCGCTCCACACATTCAATAATTCCTTGTTGGGACAAAGCCTCTAAATTCTGGTAAACCGATGTATGGCCAATCTCTTTACCCACCTGATTCAACCGATCATAGATTTGTCGAGCAGAGAGATGTTCTTCTCCTTGCCAAAGCAACTCCAAAATAGACCGCCGTTGCCGACTCAGCCGCATGCCCAAACTTTGGCATTGGTCAATCGCCTCTTCTAGGGAAGTGATTGGTTTGGCGGGGGTTTCAGGCTCAACGTCCAACACTCGGTACATCCCAACACTAAACAACGATTTCGAGCTTTAATGGGTCAAGGTAAACCTAAACAAACAAAATTAAGTCAAGCTGGATATCATCTGTGTTTGACAGCCAGTCATACTCAACTCAAGCCAAATAGCACAGACGGAACTGAGCCGCATTGCCATTCTTCTCTATCATACCTAAACCCGAACCGATTCCGTTTTATCGCCCTTTCACACCCCTTTCAAACTGATCCAGACTATGACCGAAACGATTGCCATCAACGCGACTCATATTGACAGCCTAGACTTATCCCCCATCCGTCCTCTTTTGGAAACTTGGCTTACCAAAAACATTTTGGCCCATGAGCAAGAAGTAAAATTTCAAATTGACTATCCCCAACCGGCTGATGCCCAGCAAGAATGGTCCGAGATCCCAGAAGTGCGCTTATGGTTTATTCGCTTAGACAGTCTTTATCCTTGGTTACCGTTACTGCTGGACTGGCGTTCTGGTGAATTAGTCCGCTATGTTGCCATGCTCGTTCCTCACCAGTTCAGCAAAAAAGAAGGCATTCTCTTCAATCCCCAAGCCTTAGATATTTTAATGATGCATAAGGTCTTCGTGATCACCCGCTGGCTCCGATCCTTAGGGCATGATAGTAATGCCAAAGTCATACAAATGGCGGAGATGTTTGGCTATGAGCTGGACAACACCATTTTTGATCTGATCCAAGCTCATCCTGACTAAGGACTAGTAACTATCACCATCGCTAGCAGTTTGCAGCCCTAGCTGACGATTGGCTTGGTTGAGACGCTCTGCAATGGCTTCTCGCCATTGCAAACTTACCTCGGGGTCCGCCAAAATATCTTGAGCCATCTGACGATATCGTGCGCTACTCACTTTATCGACTTGCTCAAGCAAATTGAGATTGTCATAAACGGTTTGTGGAGAAGGTTTCATGTCGTACTAACAGTTGAGGACAGTCATTCTCTAAAGCCAACACTATAACTAGGGCAAATCAGTTTGCCCCATTAGGTAGCGATCGCATTCCCGAGCCGCCCCTCGACCTTCATTAAACGCCCACACCACCAGGCTTTGGCCTCGACGGCAATCTCCCGCTGCAAACACCCCTGGGAGACTAGTCGTATATTGCTCATACTCAGCTTTGACATTACCCCGAGGATCGAGGTCTAAGTCCAAAGAATCTAGCAGTGGCTGTTCTGGCCCTAAAAAGCCCATTGCCAGCAGCACCAGTTGAGCTGGAATTACTTTTTCAGACCCAGGCACGTGAACAGGCGTAAACCGACCTTGCTCATCCTTTTCCCAAGCCACTTGTACGGTGTGGAGGGCTTTTACATGCCCCTGTTCATCCCCTTCAAAGCGGGTCGTCATCGTCAAATAGCCCCTTGGATCATCCCCAAAGATAGCAGCAGCCTCTTCCTGGCCATAATCAAGACGATAAACCTTTGGCCATTCAGGCCAAGGGTTATTAGCAGCTCGCTCCTGAGGTGGTTTGGGCATAATTTCTAGCTGCACTAAACTCTTGCAGTTGTGGCGAATGGAAGTCCCCACACAGTCTGTACCGGTATCTCCACCACCAATGACGACCACATCTTTGCCCTGGGCTGAAATCACCTGGTCATTCAAACTTGGATCCATTACTGCTTTAGTATTGGCCGTCAGAAAATCCATTGCAAAGTGAATGCCCTGCAAATTCCGACCTTCAATAGGCAAATCACGGGGACGAGTAGAACCTGTACATAGAACAACAGCATCAAAATCCTTCAACAAGGAGTCAGCGGTCAGATCTTTGCCAACTTCGGTATTACAAACAAACTTCACCCCTTCTTCTTCTAGTATTTGGATACGGCGCATGACCACCTGCTCTTTCTCCAACTTCATGTTGGGAATGCCATAGGTCAACAAACCGCCAGGTCGATCGGCCCGCTCCAGCACCGTCACCCAATGACCAGCCTTATTGAGCTGGGCGGCAGCACATAATCCTGCAGGCCCTGAACCCACCACAGCAACCTTTTTGCCGGTGCGTTTTTCCGGAGGTTGAGGAGTAATCCACCCCTCTTCCCAGCCTCTATCAACAATGGTCTGCTCAATATTTTTGATGGTTACGGGAGGATTTGTTATCCCCAGTACACAGGAGCCTTCACAAGGTGCTGGGCAGACTCGACCGGTAAATTCTGGAAAATTATTGGTCTTATGGAGTCGATCGAGAGCCTCTCGCCACAGTCCTCGATACACTAAATCATTCCATTCCGGGATCAGATTATTAATAGGGCACCCACTAGCCATATTGCTAATAATCGTCCCGGTATGGCAAAACGGTGTACCACAATCCATACACCTTGCGCCTTGGTCACGGAGACGATCTTCGGGTAAATGCTGATGGAATTCATCCCAATTTTTAATCCGTTCCAGCGGGGGACGATCCGTTGGAATTTCGCGAACGAATTCAATAAAACCAGTAGGTTTACCCATAGTCGTGTCTAAAGTAAATAGTCTTGAGCCAGTAAGCGCCATCGAGATCTTAGCTTTCACCCTTTCACTAACGAATCGGGACGCCAAGATTCTTATTTTTTTCTCCAGACCTCTATAAAGTCAAGGGGATGTGCTGTATTCAATAACTTAATCTCTATTAATTAGATCGAGACATAAGATCACAATTATTCCCTGATCGCCCCTAATAGAAGGAAAATAGGAACGACAAAGCGATCGCATTTCAAGAAGTCCACCCATTCAACCCCCGCACTATCAACCCCAAAAAGTCGATGGTGCATAATTATTGGTAAACCTGTAAGCACTTACGCCACAGACATATGAGCCTTCAGGTAAACACAGTATCATTCAAGATATCTTACCGGTTGCCTTGAAAAAAGTTCTAAAATCTCAAAAAGTAGGTCACGCATATCCTTGGCCAGGGTTGTTTTACGTTACTTCGTAGGGAAATTAGAGCTAATCATTCAGATTTCAAAAGCTGACTTTTCCTGCTAAGTCTCCTGGGTAGCTAACAGCCAGCCTTCAATCAGGTCATTGAGCTTCGCCCACCCTTTCCACAGGACTTGAATTCCAATCGGTGTGTTTCGACGATGCTCCAGATATCCCCCGAGTCGTGCAACTGCTTGAACAGCCCATGCCACCGTTAATGTTTTAGGTACCTTCGGGGTCTTGGCAATGAGAACTTTGATCTGTAAAGGCGTGAGGACATCTTGTGCAGGTAATTGAGGTTGTGTTCGTTCTAAATAAGTCACACGCAACAGCTCTACAGCAGTGATACACAGGAATCCCAATAAGGTTTTCATTCCCTCAGATGCCAACCGATATCGCTCCACCTGAGTGCCCGATTTTAGAACTTTGTGATACTCCTCAACTCGCCAACGGTAGGTGTACCAACGCAAACTGGTTTGGGCCATTTCTACTGTTGTCACGACTTCACTAGTGAGCAACATCCATGACACTGGTTCTTCCCCTTCAGGTGGGGCTACTTCTGTTGCATAGACAGCGTAAACCTGAAGGGGTTGACTGGCAGCTAGTCGGGCTGGTCTTTGAAGTTCAACAAGACAACATCTCACAGCTAACTTAGCCGTGCGCGCACTCCGGCCTTTCGTTTTAGGTAAGTCAATCTCATACTCGAACTGAACACTCTGGGCTTCCAGCTTTTCCCACAGGCGATTAGGATCGTGTTCTAGACAACGATTATGAGAGGCTCTAACCACGAGTCCCGTATTGTCTAGGGTATTGAGTCGTTCAAAGACTTCAGCAATGTCTCCTTCTCGGTCAAAGACATGAATGATACGAGTTGAAGGACCCACAGCTTTCTCCACTGCGTGCAGTGCTTCCACCCAACGATAGGATTCTTTTTCCTCAAATAGACGCTCCCGAGCAGTTTTACGCGCTTTGGTCTGACGTTGCTTCTTTGGTCGGGACGTTTCATTCTTCGGGGGCTTGGGGCGATGCTGACGATTCCACACTTTTTGCCATAACAAACCCAAGGGTTGGCCCTGCTCAGGGTCAACGGCTAAGGCACTATGGAGTAATAATCCATTCCCCCCTCTGCCTTGGGGACCATAGCCTTGGCGCTTCTGCTTGATACCTTCATAGTCGAGGAAGGTGGTGTCGCCAACACTCAAGGTCATCTCTTGCGACGATACGCTACAAGCGGTCATAGAACAATGAGGAGAAAGAATCTTAGCGAAGCTGGTTTTCACATTTGCGAAAACTCGTAAGACCGTTTGAGGGCTTTCCCAGTCTCAAATACGGTCGATAGGGCTTGACCAAATTTCTCGCTCAGAGAACGACCGATACTGAATGCACGGTGATTCAATCGTTGATCACCCAACTCACAGGTTCCAAAATTTTGCTCATAACGCTCTGGACTCATTAGATGCTCCCTGGGTATCACTGCACTTACTTTAACCAAGGCTGAGACTAAGGGCTACAAATACCACCCACTAAGCACTGGAAGACTTAGCAGGAAAAGTCAGATTTCAAAAGCTCTTGAGGCAAAGAGATCAGGAACTTAGTTCCTTTGCCAGCCTGGCTATCCACTTTAATCTTGCCCGAGAAGGACTGAGTAACGAGATTATAGACAATATGTAATCCAAGCCCGGTCCCACCGCGATCACGGGCAGTCGTATAAAAAGGCTCGAAAATCTTGCGTTGTTTCTCTGGCGGAATACCACAACCATCATCACTGTAGGTGAGTTGTAGCCCCTGAAATCCCTTCTGAATATCCATCTGCATAAGCCCTGGTTCAGAAGGTTGATAGGCATGGGTTAGGGAATTAGTGACCAAATTGGTAACAATTTGGGCAAGGAGCCCAGGGTAGCTAGTAATTACAAGGGAATCATCTCCGGTTAAAAGTAATTGATGCTTGCTATTTTTGAGTTGAGGTCTCAAGCTATTGACCACCTCTTGCAAATAAGATTTGACATTAAATTCCCGTTGTTCCTGATGAGATTGGTCAACTGCAACAAGCTTAAAACTACGCACTAGATCTCCAGCTCGATGTAAATTGCTGAGGACTAATTTGGAGCTACTTTTTGCTACGTGGATATAACGGCTAAAGACAGACCGTTTAACTTGTCCTTGTTCCACTGCCTTCAGAAAAGTTTGGGTCTCATCGGCTAAGGTCGAGGCAGCCGTGATACTTGTGCCAATAGGCGTGCTGATCTCATGGGCAACGCCAGCTACTAAATTCCCTAAAGCTGCCATTTTCTCGGACTCTATCAGTTGGCTCTGGGTATTTTTCAATTGGTCGATCGTTTCAGTCAGGGTTTTTTCTGTGGTGATTCGCTGTTCAATCTCAGCTTTCAGCTGATTATTTTGAGTTTGCAATGTTTGATTCAATGCATATAACTGGAGGTGAACTTTAACTCTTGCAAGTAGCTCATCTACGTAAATAGGTTTAGTGACATAGTCAACCGCTCCTACTTCTAAGCCTTTAACTTTGTCATTGTTAGACGTCAGGGCCGTCATAAAGATAACGGGAATTGGTTCTGTTTTGGGATTAGCTTTCAAGCGTCGGCAGGTTTCAAAACCATCAATATCTGGCATCAACACATCTAGGAGGATGATGTTGGGCTGAGCATAGGCAGCCCGTTGTAAACCACTCTCCCCCGAACGCGACACTAAAATAGTGGCACCAAAACTTTCGAGGGCCGATACTGCAACTCCCAGATTATTAGGATTGTCATCAATGATTAATAAGGTGTAGTTGCGAAAATCTATATCGCCAGACATCAGAGACACACCAGATAAAACAAATCATTCAAAGAAATCTGCACTGTCGGAATGCATTAGTTAGAAAATCTTCAGCATCAACTAGGCTTAAGCACATTAATATTGGGCATTAACCAGGAGAAACCTAGACTAATCCTCTAATATAAACCCAGATAAGACAATATTTGTGGAGCTACTCCTGGGGTAAATATTGTCGGAGAAACGTCATGATTTTTTCATCTTCAAAATCCTGAGCTAGAGAGATTAATTGATTAGCAAAGGGCGCTAACTGTTGTTTTGAGGTTACCAGGCTAGAAGCCTCTCGACGCATTTGGGTCATGTTTCCAAGCATGGCTAGTTCATACAGCTGCTGTAAACAGTTTTGATCAGGGACAACAAGCACTGGTAGATCACTATTGTTTGTTGTTGATTGAGCAGTCGCACTCAAAGCAAAATTCCATTCCAACTGTAAATACTCAGCCAGCAGAGTATACAGAGTCATCTCTTCTATAGGTTTAGGGATAAAAGCATTACATCCAGCATCTTGGCTATGTTGTTGATCCACTGCTTGCACACTAGCAGAAATCGCGAAAATAGGAATGTTCTCAAATTCAGGAATTTGCCGTATTTCCTTAATCATTGCCCATCCGTCTTTGTTAGGCATGACTAAATCACTAAGGATAAGCTCTGGTTTACACTCAATCGCTTTTTCTAGGCCTTGTTGCCCATCTTCTGCCAACTCTAGGATAAAGCCAAGAGGTTCTAGCATAGATACCAAAACAGACCGATTGACCGCGCTATCATCAACAATTAGTAGTCGGCGTGGGGGACCAGTATATCCAACAATGGGGCCACCGACTGTCTGCACTGGGACAAGTTGTTCCGAGGATCCAAATGGAACGGAAAACCAAAATATAGAGCCTTTCCCTACGCAACTTTCAACTTGAAGTGTTCCTCCCATCAGTTCAACCAGTTGGCGAGATATGGATAGTCCCAGCCCTGTCCCCTCAGCTCGGCGATGAAGTTCTCCAACTTGCTCAAAGGGGTGAAAAATCTGCTCAATTTGGTCTGGAGAAATTCCAATTCCTGTATCGGCTATGGCGAATTTAAGTATGACTTGCTGGGACGTTCGTTGCTCAATCTCTACAAATAAAGTGACTTGACCTTGATCTGTAAACTTAATGGCATTACTCAACAGATTAAGTAGGATTTGACGTAGGCACTTCTTATCGGCCTGAATTCCTTGAGGAAGAGCGTCAGCCGGCTGATAGACAAACTTGATATTCTTTGCTTGCACCCGCATTTGAGCGAGGTTCACAATACTCTCTAATAGGGATGGCAAATGAATATCTGAGGTATTTAGCTCTAGTTTCCTGGCCTCGATTTTGGCAATATCGAGGATGTCATCAATGAGAGTCAAGAGATGTTCACCACTTTGGTGAATGATATTTAATGCTCGTTGGTGGTGAGGCAAGATATGGTGGTCGCGCTTGAGAATCTGAGCGTACCCCAAAATGCCATTCAGGGGAGTTCGTAATTCGTGACTCATATTAGCAAGAAAGTCACTTTTAGCTCGATTGGCCGCGTCTGCTGTTTCTTTGGCAGCCTGGAGTTCTTTCGTTCTGCAGGCAACCCGATGTTCAAGCTCTTCGTTGACTTGCTTCAATGCCTGTTCAGCTTGTTTGCGATCGCTAATATCTTCGTAAGTCCCTAAAATACCGACCGTGTTATCAAAAGGATCCTTTAAGGGGATTTTGTTGGTGTCAGCCCAAATGGTGTCATTGTGCTCTGGGTTGAAAACCTGCAGTACATGTAGTTCAGGAATACCAGTAGATAATACCAGCTCATCATTTTGTTGGCTGGCAGCAAGATGATGATGGGGATGTGCGAATGCATCATCCGTTTTGCCAATGACCTGCTTGGGAGCCTCCAACCCCATAGCTGCAGCAAAATTTTGGTTACACCCTAAATAAATAGAATCATGGTCTTTCCAATAGATGATCTGGGGAATGTTGTCAATCACGAGGCGAAGCAGCTGTTGAGATTCCCGCAATTGATTTTCAGTCCGTTTGCGATCACTAATATTAGTAGAAACCCCTCCTATGGCATACACTCGGCCCTGAGGATCTAAGACCGGAAATTTATTAGCGATATAAGTGTGACGGCTACCATCCGCATGGGTCACTACTTCTTCTATCGATTGGGGATGACCTGCGGCTATGATACTACAGTCATTTTCTCGCAATTTTTCTGCAATTTTTTTTGAAAAAAAGTCAAAGTCAGTCTTGCCTAAAGACGTTTGGGGATCAATACCGAATAAATCTCCTATAACCCGGTTAAAGATCAGATATCTTCCCTCTAAATCCTTCAAGTAAATTGCCGCAGAAGAGTTGTCAATCACTGCTTGCAGTTGCTTTTGACTTCGCCGGAGAGCATCTTCTGAGACTTGCCGTTCCATTTCGGCCCCCACCCGAGTTGCAAACAACTGGAGTACAAACTCCAAATTACTGGTATCGATGGGTAAGGGCTTTGTGTCGATAATCCCTAAATTGCCTAAGATTTCTCCCTGGGAGTTTTTAATCAGGCAGCTAATATAACTTTCTCCCTGAGGAGATAAGTTTTTTGAGAGAGTAGGAAATTTAGTCGCAAGAGAATTCGGGACACAAAACCATTCATGTCGATAGGTTTCCAAATAAGGAGTGTCGGCTAAATCTAAATCATAAGGGGTGGCAAAACTATCCCCGGTCCACATGGCCAAGACTTGGGATTGAGTCCAGGCATCATCCTTTATTTTGGCGACAAATGCGTAGTTCACCCGAAAGATATCTGCAAGATACTGGACACAAGATTGATAAAAATCTGCACCCGTTTTATCTGCTGTTCCTTTAACGATCGATTCAATTGCATTTTGCTGCTGCTTTCGACGCGAGATATCACTCAAAGTTGTAATCAAAACTGGATTCCGCTTGAGAGCAACCTTTCTAATTCGGATCTCTACGGGCAGAGAGTCTGTCGGATTCTGGAAATTTTTGGCCATGTCTTCAAACTGGAGGCTAATTCCCTGGCTCGCCTGTTGAAAATGCTGCTGAAATAGCTGAAGAGATCCTTCGGAGACCAAATCAGCCAGATTCATCTGCAAGATCTTTTCTCTCGTTAAGCCATGGATATCTAGGGTGCGCTGGTTGACATCAAGCAGCTCTCCCTGGAGAGTATGAATATAAATACCGTCATAAGCGGTATTGAGAATAGTTCGTAAATCTTGTTGAGACTGTCTCAAAGCTAGGGTGCGGTTGCGAACGTGTGCTTCTAGTTCTGAATTAAGCTGCTCCAGCGCTTTAATTCCTTGCAGTCTTTCTAATTCTGCGCCTGCCCTAGCACCAAAGATTTGCAAAATGGAATAAGCAAAATCTCCGTCTGGAATGGGAGAAGAACTTAAGCAACATAAGACTCCGATGGGCTTCCCCTCAGAGTCTTGCAGAATATAACCAATGTAACTCTCGGCTTTCAGGTAGACCAAGTCTGGATCTTCAGGAAAGGTGGCCTGCACCCCCTGTTCACAGCAATAGGCACCATCCCGCAGGGTAATTTCACAAGGGGTATGTGAAACGGGGTAGATCACATTTGGCTGCATTTTGCCATCGGCAAAGAAGGCCAGGGTGGATAGGGCCTCTCCAACTACCTGAGACAGCATCACTTCGGACATATTGAGAGTGGAAGCAATTTCTTGGACCAAGACTTGGAAGAAATCATCCCCTGTGACCTTGGAGGTCCCTTTAAACAAACCTGATAAAGCCAGCTCTGCTCGCTTGCGATCGCTGACATTTCTGATCAAAGCTAAAACTTGCTGCTGTTCAGAGGGGAGTAATCGAGCCTCATAATATTGAGTTACATCATTCCTGGAAAGAGAATACTCAATCTGTTGAATCTGTTGTGACTCTAAGACAGCCGTCAAAGCCGTTAGGAATTGCTTAGAGACCTCTTCAGGCAAAATTGACTGAATTTGCTTCCCCAAAAAGGCTTCAGGCTGATCAAATGGATTGTCTTGATGATGTCCTCCTTTAAAGCCCAATAGTGTTCCATAGCTATTTACACGCAGAAGCAAATCGGGAAACGTATCAAAAATGGCCTGTAACTCAGCATTGGAGCGCAGAATCTCGGATGATATTTCCTGCTGTTGTGACCGACTTTGCTGCTGTTCTAAAGCAAGATCGGCGAGATCAATCGCAATATCAATAAATTTTTGCTCATGTTCTGTAGGGACTCTGGATGTTTTGAAATAAACTGCCATTACCCCGACGACCTGGACTTGACTATCTAAAATAGGAAAGGACCAACAGGACTGAAACCCTTTTTCAATAGCAATTTGTTCTGCTGTTGTTAGGGGTGAATAGGTGGTGAGCTCTGAGATAATAGGTTCCTTCGAAAAGGCAGCTCGGCTAATGGTTCCACCTGTATCTGAAGCTTCAATCCCATCGACTGTATTGATAATCTCTGGTGGTAAATGAGGGGCAACCCCCAGACGGAGATAGTTCCAGGGATCTACTCGAAGAATTGTGCCCTTGCCCCCTAACAAATGGCATTCAAGACTATCTATAATCGTCTCTAGCACTTCTAGGGTAGAGGTGCCAGTGGCGAGTTGTTTGAGAATAGTAGTCTGAGCATCTTGCCAGCTCTCAGCGTAGGCTTGATGCGTCACATCTCGACTCACCATCAGAATTTGATCTGGCTGGGCAAAGGAGAAAGATATTTCAGCAATAAACGCTTCACCTCCTTGGCGTTGGGCGTAAACCTCACCTTGCCAACTCTGTTCTTCAAATAATATTGAAAAGACATCCGTTTCTATTCGTCGGGCTTCTTCTTGGGAATAGAGCACTTGCCAAGGTTTTCCTAGCAATTGTTCTAGTGCTGAATAGCCAAATAGGTGCAAATGCTGAGGATTAACGTAAGTGATACATCCGGATTCGCACAGTGCGATCGCATCCGGTGCAGCATCAAAAATAGAATATTGATGAGCATCTAGGCGGTTGCCGGCAAGGCCTGAATGAGCAGTATCTGAGGGCGCAATTTGTTGTTCTAATTGATGACAATACTCGATTAGATCCTGCTGTAAAGAGCCCGATTCAACCAAAATCTGAGTTAAAGTGCTGAGGAGTTGTTGATGGCCATTTAGATTCATCATCGTTCCCTGGCAGAGCTACTCATCTCAGCATACCCTCCTCTCTTTATCTGCCCTCACTTCCAGAAAATCTGCTTCCCAGATAGAAAAACTGACAAAAAGAGAATAATACGGTTGTATCCATGAAATTCGACCTAATTTAGAGTCATTGTACTGACGATCCAACCAAAGGCTCTATTAACTGAATAATGATATCAAAGCGAAAGTTATCAGATAGGGACAGCAATTGTTTTCGAATCCCCTCATGCCCTGTGGGTAATTCGGCTAACAGGTGGGCCGTGCGATTCGGATCAAGGCTCAAAGCCGCATCATAGAGATGCTGAAGTTGCTCCCTTTCAATAAACTCTAGCTGTTCCGAAGTCAGAGGAGACAACACTTCAGGCTGTAAGGGACCCTCTCCATCATAGAGATATTCAATACCTAAATGAGTGGCCAGTTTCTCAAAAATCTCGGATTCTTGGAACGGCTTGCGCACAAAATCATCAAAGCCTAAGGCCAAAGCTTTTTCTTTATCTTCTTCAAACGCAAAGGCTGTGAGTGCCACAATCACCGGAGTTGGCGCAGAACTATCGGCTTTAATCTGCTCAGTCGTTTCATAACCATCCTGCCCATCCATCCGGATATCCATCCAAATCAGATGAGGATGCCAATCTAGCCACTTTGAAATAGCAGCCTCGCCACTATAGACAGCCTGAGCCTCAAATCCTACTATCCCCAGTAGCTTAGTCAGGAAACTACAATTATCAGGCTGATCATCCACAACTAAAATACGGTAGGTTGGCTGATTAGGAGCCAGACTTGTTACCTTAGCTTTTTCAACTAAGGGTGTCTTCACGCAGGCTTGGGCCTGCTCTACTGGAACAGAAAATTTAAAACAACTTCCTGCACCTAGAGAACTTGTAACCGATAAATCCCCCCCCATCAATGATACAAATTGATGGCTAATCGCTAACCCCAAACCCGTTCCTTCGTCCACGATGCTACGGGCCTGTTCTCCTTGAATAAAGGGGTGAAAAATATGTTCTAACTCTTTCGCCGAAATGCCAGGACCAGAATCTCGGACTTCAAAAATTCAGCCAGTAGTGAGGGGTAAGAGGGAGATGAGGTCCCTCATTCAGCCTTGATGGCTCGACTGCAGTTTGATGAATCCGAAAGGTTATATGTCCTTGTTCAGTAAATTTAATCGCATTGCTCAACAAATTCATCAGAACTTGGCGAAGCTTACCTTCATCCGTGCGCACATAATGGGGGCAAGTCTGATCCCCATTCCAACTGATAATCCAGACCTTTATGTTGGGCTTTTGTTGTCCAAATATCTTTTAATGTTTTCAATAATTCATGAAAACTAAATGTATCAATATTCAGAACCACCTGTCCCGAGTCAATGCGGGATAAATCCAAGACATCATTAATGAGTACTAATAAGTGCTTGCCGCAGCGATTAATGGTTTCTAACTCTTTGGTAAAAGCCTGGAGTTGAGGCTCTCGTGCTAACAGTTGGGTATAGCCCAAAACGGCATTCAGCGGTGTTCGCAACTCATGACTCATATTTCCCAAGAAAACACTTTTTGCCTGATTTGCCTTGACCGCCTGCTGCTTGGCAATGGTTAAAGCCTGGTTTTGAGCAATCAATTCTTGTTGTTGTCGTTCAATTTTTTGGTTAGCCACGATTTGTTGACTGTAAAGGGTGTCTAACTCTTTATTCGTTGCATCTAAAGTCACCAAATCTCGATAGGAGCGCAAGGTTGTAATGACCGTTGTCAGTAACCGTTGTCGCGTGAGATCAATTTTTAAGCGATAGTCATTGATATCGTAATCTCGAATGACATCAAGTTCAGGAGCTTCGCCCGGTTGTCCCGTCCTCAAGATAATTCGGATGATCTGATTATTTAAGGTCGTGCGAACATACTTCACCAACTCTAGCCCAGCTTGGCTGGTTTCCATCACTACATCTAGCAGTAGCAAAGCAACATCAGGATGGTCCTGCAAGACCGTTCGTGCCTCAGTCCCAGAATAGGCAGACAGCAAATTTAACGGCCTATGTTCAAATTCAAAGGAACCACAAGCAAGAATGGTTGCTTCATGAACCTCTGGATCATCATCAACAATCAGAACTTTCCAAGCAGGTAAAACAGAAGTATTTGCTTGCTCAACGCACTCACTGGGATCGTCTTCAATGACAAAGATAGGTGCATCAGGCATGAGACTATCATCTAGATTGTACATTTCCCTGAACCAATCACCTGCACGTTAGTTGGACCATACAGCACCAACACTCTCATGGAAATAAATTAAGGTAGTTAGAACTAGCTTTGGTTTAAAAAGAAGTTCTTCAAACTCACTTGGGGCGAATCTATTATTCCCAATATCTATTTGATTCTACCGTAATCACAAACAAGGTTATGTTTAACATCAACTAAGGCGCAAAGCATTAACTTTATCAACAATTCAACGAGCATTCATCAGGGCTATGCATGTAACTTGATTTTTACCTGAGAAACCCAGCGTTAATCGAGAAAATAATGGATCAATCTAGTCTATCTACCCCGCCATAAAAGGTGTGATTTTTTGGTCTTAGTATCCACTTCTATGAGTAATGCAATGAACCCTGTGGTTAGCCCATAATGGCTTGAGTCACAACGGTCTCTCATACGCTGAGTTCCCAGACTCATCTCAAATCGAAACGACTGAAACGCTCACTTTGGACGAATAATGGGCATCCTAAGTATGGAATGATAAGTGACAGGGCAATATTCGGTATGTTGCTAATTGATCAGGTAGACCTGGAAGCAAGAGGAATTTCATGCCAAGGGGTTTCAGAATTTATTTTTTTTAGATAAATGTTTTCAGAAGGGGCAAACTTTTGAGAACTCTCAACGGGAAAAAGCAATTGCTTCCTGTCGCCAAATGCTAGATGCTGGCTTGATGAGCTTAATCGTAAATTATCAGAGCCATTTCACAATTTGGGTGGAATCTGAGTTGGATGGAGTCGCTCCGTCTTCATCTACCAGTGGGGATTCTTCGACCGCACCGTCACCTCATCCGACTGAAGCAGAAACCAATCCATCAGATTGGAATTATAAGCAAATGATGACCAAGCTCAATGAGCCGATTAATATGAAAACGGTGATGGCCAAATTGAATGAGCCTATTAGCTTTAAGTCAATTTTTTCCAAAGCTGAAAAATCCCAATCCTCAGAGTAAATCAATCAGTTTCAACCACTCAATGTTCTGCACCATAGTGACAAAAGACTCGATCGTCTTCTATCACTATGACTGAAATAAACGGATAGATTTTCAGGAATGATTACTCGGACGGTTGGACCTGGCCGATGACATTGAGCTTGCCATCATCCTTAACGGTCCATACATCATAAACCCCTAAGACATCTCCATTCTCATCAATATCGACGTTCCCACTGGCCCCTTGATAGTTGATCTCTTCACCTTTCTCTAGGAGTTTTAAGGCTTCACAAACATCCGTCGTTTCAGTTCCTGGACCGTTGGCAACATTACGAAGCTTGGCTGCGATCGCATCTCCGGAATTAGACTTGGCGGCCTGGGCTGCCAGTAACACTAGGGCTGTTGCATCCCAACTTTGAGGAACATAGGCGGGTGGGGCTTCGTTCTTCTTTGATTTCCAAAGTTCCGTCAAGGACTCTAGGGCATTCCCATCTGCGCCTGGCACGGTTCCTATCGCTCCAGTGATAATAAACTTGCCATCGCTGGTTTTACCCACTTGAGTCGCAAATTCATCAGACTTGACTCCATCCGTCAGCATCACCTGTACCCCTTCCATCAGGCCCTGTTCGTAAGCCGCTTTCAAAAGTAGGGCTCCAGTTTCTGGATAGAGAATGGCAATCACAGCTTCTGGTTTATTGGCAAAGGCTGCTGCAGCTTCTGTGTCAAAGGTGGTGGCTTTGGGGTCATACCGAGTGGGTTTGGCTTCATTGATCACCGTGCCCCCTAGTTTTTTAAAGGACTTTATAAATTCTTGCTCAAAGCTAACGCCATAGTCGTTATTGATGGAGACAGTAGAAACTTTCTGGAAGCCTTTTTCCTTAGCGAGTTTGGCAAGGGCACGGGCTTGGTAGGTATCGGGAGGTGCAGTTCTCGCCCAATATTGGGTATCACCATTCTTAAAGTCTCCATTTTGAGCACGACCCGTAAATTCGGTACTGGTACTCCCTGGGGAAATGAGGAGAATCTTGTTGCGAACCGCAACATCAACAGCCGCTTGAGAAACACTACTCGCAAAAGATCCCACGACAGCAGTCACTTTTTTAACTTCGACTAAATTGGTCATCGCCTGACTGCCCTTCGTAGGATCAGTCTCATCATCCTCAGACGTCAGTTCAACGGGCTTGCCATTCACACCACCACAGGCATTCACCGTATCTACGAGCAAGGGCACCGCATCAATCATCGGCGCCCCTAACGGAGCTAAGTCTCCTGTCGACGGTAAGAGTGAGCCAATTTTTAAGCCCTCGCCATTGGGGGCATTGCCCCCGACTTGACAGGCACTCAGCAATAAAACAGAAGCTAAAGCGGTAAACCGACGTAGTTGGCGAGGGTTTAAGGCCTGGAACAATGCTTTAGGGTTATTCATGATGTATTCTTTTGATCCTCACCCGGTAGAGTCTTTCCGTTATCAATCGAATGGTATATCGCTGATGACGTTAAGTCTAAATTAAATCAGCAAATTCAATGGGTTTGGGAAAAAGGGATTGATACCTAGGAAGCGGATGAATCCTGAAATCTCTTGAGTTTTTGAGCATCCCCAAGCATCTTCAATAGGTTGGGCCATGGTTTATATTCTCTTCGTGAGTGGGTTGGCATTTTATTTAGCCTGGAATTTAGGGGCCAATGATGTCGCTAACGCCATGGGCACATCGGTGGGATCAAAAGCCATTACCCTCCGGCAGGCTTTGGTGATTGCTGGGATTCTTGAATTTACTGGGGCCATTGTGTTTGGCCGCCAAGTCATCAATACCCTGACCCGTGGGGTCGTGGATGCCCAAGCCTTTGCCAATACACCTCAAACCTTGAGTTTAGGAATGATTTCGGTGCTGATGACCTGTGGGTTATGGCTGCAGATTGCGACTTGGCGAGGCTGGCCCGTGGCCTCTTCCCATGCCACGATTGGGGCGTTAGCAGGATTCAGTATTGTGGCTTTGGGGACATCGGCTGTGCGGTGGTCTATGTTAGGGGTTATTTCCCTTTCCTGGTT
The DNA here is from genome assembly GCF_021497025.1 of Acaryochloris sp. 'Moss Beach'. NCBI lineage: Bacteria > Bacillati > Cyanobacteriota > Cyanophyceae > Acaryochloridales > Acaryochloridaceae > Acaryochloris > Acaryochloris sp. 'Moss Beach'. The sequence goes on along the minus strand of NZ_CP071717.1, from coordinate 5,520,866 downwards.
GCTGACCCCGGTGGTGAGTGGTGGGATTGCGGCCTTGATTTACCGCCTGATTTCCCAGGGGATTTTGCAATCCTCCGATCCACTGCGCCAGCTGAATGAATGGATTCCCTGGTTGAGTACTGGGTTGGTGAGCATCTTTGGAGTGATTGTCTTACCTCAAGTCACCCATCCCATCCACCAAGTCTTCCAGGCTCGATGGCACTGGAATCTGCCTGAACAAGATCTTGCGATCGCAGTGGGTATTGCTGCAATCCTCACTCTGACCATCTGGAGTTGGCAAAAACTTGCTCAACATCCTCCTTCAGCAGACTCAGCGAGAAACCAGGCAACCGTCGAAAATCAGTTAGCACTCTTTCAAGTCTGTAGTGCTTGCTTTGTCGCCTTTGCCCACGGATCTAACGATGTTGGCAATGCCGTCGCTCCCCTGGTAGTCGTCACAGCTATTTTTACAACTCAGGCAATACCCACTGCCGGAGCAGCGGTTCCATTGTGGATCATGGTTCTGGGTGGACTGGGGATTGTGGCTGGATTAGCCATTTCAGGGCAAAAAGTGATGACCACCGTTGGCGAAGACATTATTCCCCTCCAGCCCAGCAGTGGTTTTTGTGCTGAATTGGCAGCAGCCACGACCATTCTTCTCGCTTCTCGCTGGGGACTGCCTGTCTCTACCACCCATGCCTTAGTGGGTGGAGTAATTGGCATTGGCTTATCGCAACGGGGACAGACGATTCAATGGGCCACTCTGGGGCAAATTGCGGGAGCTTGGGGTCTTACTTTGCCCATTTGTATGGGATTAGGAGCACTTTTGTTCTCTGGATTACAGTTCCTCGCGGGATTGTAGCCTGGATGGCCTCCTCAGAAATGGATGATAAATCTCCGCTATTCTCAGATTCAACGAGAGGCAATATCTCACTTAATCTGTCCCTGAGTGATTGCAGGTACTTCTGCTAGGAATGCTCTCCAGTGGTACTCAATCTGAGAATTATATGTACTTATGTTAATGCAATAAGAATATTATAAAATTTATTGCAGTTAGTTGATTAAGTTGCTAGCTTATGCATATAAAGAATTCGATTTCTTCTTGAATATGTTGAGCAGAATGAAAGGCTTGCAAAATGTAATCTTCAGCACATAATTAATACATTTGCACTCATCTTAAGCTTGAAGCGTTGATTGCAATACTTCAAGTGAGGATGACGATTAGTTTTGCAATTATGCAATATTTTTCTCAGAAAAGATTTTAATTTTTTACTACTTCGTTTTCACAGATTGATTAACAAGCTATTTTCGCCTCAATCCACTCATTGACCTATCCTGTCGAGCGCTTAAGGATATTGCTTCAGTGAAGGGATAAATCTGCCCATTGTCTGACCATTGTGTCGGGAGGTATCCCATGAAAATACAAGGAAAAACCGCACTCATTACAGGTGCATCCCGAGGGATTGGCCGTGCGATCGCACAAGAGTTAGCCCAGCAAGGAATAGAAAAAGTCATCCTTGTGGCCCGTAATCAAGCCCACCTACAGCAAGTCGCCATAGAAATAGAAGCACTGGGCACCCAAGCAGTTGTTCTTCCCCTGGATCTGACTCAGACGGTGGAGGTGAATATTGCCATCGCCCAGACCTGGAAGCAGCATGGTCCCATTCACTTACTGGTGAATTGTGCTGGGGTGGCTCATCAGGCCCCTTTCCTGCAAACCAAGCTCCCCAAAGTGCAGGAAGAGCTTTCTCTCAACTTAATGGGAATTTACACCATGACTCAGGTCCTGGCGCGACGCATGGCCAGTAAGAAGGAAGGACGCATCGTCAATGTTTCTAGTCTTATGGGCAAAATAGGTGCCCCAACCATGGCCACTTACTCCGCTACCAAGTTTGCGATTTTGGGTTTTACCCAGGCTCTGCGCACTGAGCTAGCTGCCCATAATATTAAAGTCACGGCCCTGTTGCCTTCTCTCACAGAAACAGATATGACTCGCAATACCCAACGGTTTCGCTGGGTAGCAGCAATGACCCCCGAGAAAGTGGCTAAGGTCTTAGTCAACAGTCTGGCCAAGGAATCCCCAGAAATTCTGGTGGGCTGGCAAAGTCACTTAGCCGTTTTGGGCAATCGCTTTGCTCCCAGGCTCTTAGAGTGGTGGCTCCAACTCACTGCTCCCCGGTCTGAACAACCCAAGAAATCTATCTGGAGTCGCGGTTACTAATTTTGCAGGTCAGTGGGCAATTGTATTATTGCCCACTGACCAATTTCTGGAATCTGTTGGCCCTTTGCAATCAACTATTTTGGATGCAGTCTTTTTGACCCGTTAATCTACAGAAGCTAAAGCCAATAACCGTATTTACTAAACTGATCCTTGCTCATTTGAGAAACCTCGTTCAAAAGGTCCAAATCAGCTTAAAACTCTCAACATTGGCACATACCAAAATCCAAGAGTGAGCATCAATGTAGGTGATCAATAATCAAATCCTCACAATTCATGATTCGGATTGTAATTTTACGAACATATGTGGAGCATCAACCCTCGGTATTCTGATAGTTGTGGGAAGTTTCGATGGCCCAGATTAGATGGTCTATTGTCTGAATCCAGATTGCCAGAAACCTGTTAATCCCGATCTCGATCAACAGTGCCAATGTTGTGGCAGATCTCTTGATTTACTACGACATCGATACAAGATCCTCAAACCTTTAGGTCAGGGGGGATTTGGCAAAACATATTTAGCCGAAGATATTGATAACTTCAATGAGCTTTGTGTGGTCAAGCAGCTGATTTGTCCGACTCAAGATCAATATATAGAAAAGAAACTACAGCTCTTTTTGCGGGAAGCGCGACAACTTCAGAAGCTGAAACAGAACCCACAAGTTCCAAGTCTTCTCGCTTATTTTGAAGATCATCAACATCCCTATTTAGTTCAAGAATTTGTGGATGGTCAAAATTTGCAAGAGGAGCTAGATCAAGACGGTATTTTTAATGAGAATAAAATCCGTCGTCTACTGCTAGATCTACTCCCTATTCTGCAGGATATTCATAAGCAAAATATCATCCATCGGGATCTCAAACCCGTCAACATCATGCGACGGTATGCTGATCAACATTTAGTCCTCATTGACTTTGGCATTGCCAAACAAGATAGTTTTTCAAAACTTATGCAATCAGGAACTATCCTAGGCACCGAAGGGTTTGCCCCGCTGGAGCAATTTATAGATGGCAAAGTTTGCCCCGCTAGTGACCTATTTAGCTTAGGAGTTTGTTGTTTTAATCTACTCACAGGCATTTATCCGAATCATCTCAAACATCTCCAAGGGTATGCCTGGGTGAATGAATGGCAAAGCCATCTACCCCAACCCGTTAGCCAAGATTTAGCAGCCATTATTGGTAAATTACTGCGGATCAAGATATGCGATCGCTTTGTCTCGGCCGATGAGGTTTTGGCTGCCTTAGCCCCAGCCCAGGGCAGCAACGATTCTCTCACCTCTGTCTCAACCAGCTGGCCCACAGCAATTTCCAACACTATCTCCCCTCGTCATGGGCAAAGTCAGCTGTCTCTCCCTTATTCCACCCTAGAACCATTTAGTTTTGAGGGGCTTGAAGTGGATACCCAGGGGCAAATCATCAATCGCTCCCATTACCTAGGACAGCGTTTCTTAGAAGACCTAGGTAATGACACCCTAGAAATGGTCGCCATTCCAGAAGGGCAGTTCTGGATGGGATCGGCAGACCATGATCCCCAGCGATTTGGGGATGAAGGGCCTCAGCATGTCGTCTCTATTGCCCCGTTTTATCTGGGTAGAGTATTGATCACCCAATCCCAATGGCAACAGATTATGGGCAATAATCCATCCTCATTCAAGGGGGCTAAACGTCCAGTTGAACAAGTGTCCTGGATAGACGTGATGGAATTTTGTCAGCGTCTCTCGGATCGAACCCAGCGGCCCTATCGATTACCCAGTGAAGCTGAATGGGAATATGCTTGCCGCGCTGGGACGACCACTCCTTTCCACTTTGGAGCCAGCATTACATCTGATCTCGCCAATTATGATCGCAATCAAGCCCATGACTCTGGTCCCCAGGGACAATATCGAAAACAGACAACGGAAGTGGGCAGTTTCCCCGCCAATGCGTTTGGGCTATATGACATGGCGGGCAACCTGTGGGAATGGTGTCAAGACACCTGGCATAGCAGCTATCACAATGCCCCTAAGAATGGCAGTGCTTGGGAGGAAGAGGATAGCTCCTATCGGATTTTGCGAGGCGGCGCTTGGATTTACTCCCCTCGGTATTGTCGTTCGGCGGCTCGTTACTATGTTTCCCAGGACTGCAGCAACTTCTATATTGGCTTTCGCGTTGCCCTGTCTGCCCTACACCCTGAGAGTATGACCTAGACGCTAAATTCACGGAACATCAGTCGGATCGCTTTCCTTGAATTTGCATTAAAACCTACTGTTAATTTAGTTTCTTCGTAAGAGAATTTAGATTGACTAAAGTTAAAGCTTATAATGCTGGTCTCAGCCGACTTTCCCTTGGCTGAGGATATGCGGCATAGTCAAGTAACAGTTCGAACCTTCAGATCACCCAATATGAATAGCAATACCACTCCTGCCCCCCAAGGTCTCTACGATCCACAATTTGAGCATGATGCCTGTGGGTTGGGGTTTGTCGTTCATCAGTTGGGTCAAAAATCCCATGACATTATTGAACAGGCCCTGACGATTCTGGTGAATCTAGATCACCGGGGTGCCTGTGGTTGTGAAACCAATACGGGTGATGGTGCGGGCCTGCTGATGCAGATTCCCCATCGTTTTTTCCAGAAAGAAGCCGCCCGATTAGGATTTGAACTGCCAGAACCAGGGCAGTACGGGGTCGGGATGATTTACGCTTCCCCCGATGCCCAAGAGCGTGCAGCCAGTCGACAAACCTTTGAGCAGGTTGCCTCCCAAGAAGGCCATAAGGTTCTGGGTTGGCGAGATGTGCCCACCGATAATTCCTCCTTGGGTAATACCGCCAAGGCCAGCGAGCCATTTATGGAGCAGGTCTTTATCCAATGCAACCCAGCAGTGAAGGATGATTTGGCCTTTGAACGCAAGCTATACGTGCTTCGCAAGCTGTCCCACATTGCGATTCGCACCACGGGCATTGATGGTTATTGGTATATCTCCAGCCTGTCCTCTCGCACCATTGTCTATAAAGGCATGTTGATGCCGATTCAGGTGGGGCAATATTACCCCGACCTCCATGATCCAGAGATGGAATCTGCTTTGGGATTGGTTCACTCTCGATTTAGCACCAACACCTTCCCCAGTTGGGATCGAGCCCACCCCTATCGCTACATTGCCCATAACGGTGAAATCAATACCATGCGGGGCAATATCAATTGGATGTTGGCTCGCCAGTCGATGTTTGAGTCAGAGCTATTTGGCGAGGATATGGCCAAAGTCCAGCCCGTGATTAACGTGGACGGGAGTGACTCCACCATTTTTGACAACACTTTAGAGATGCTGTTCTTGGCGGGACGATCCCTTCCCCATGCCGCCATGATGATGATTCCCGAGCCCTGGACAGCCCATGAGTCCATGAGTGCTGAGAAAAAAGCGTTTTATAAGTACCATTCCTGTCTGATGGAGCCCTGGGATGGCCCTGCATCGATTTCCTTTACGGACGGCACCATGATTGGGGCAGTTCTAGATCGGAATGGTTTGCGGCCCTCTCGCTATTACGTCACCAAAGATAATCTGGTGATTTTGGCCTCGGAAGCAGGTGTATTACCTATAGAGCCAGAACGTGTGGCCAAGAAAGGCCGACTCACCCCCGGACGAATGTTTGTGGTGGATATGGCGCAAGGGCGAATTATTTCCGACCAAGAACTCAAAGACCAGATTATTTCCGAACATCCCTATCAGGAATGGCTGGATCAACAGATGGTGAGTGTCGAGCAGCTACCCGCTGCAGAAGCCGCTCCCGAGTACGATGCCGAGACGGTGCTGCAGCGGCAGATGGCCTTTGGCTATACCTTTGAAGAACTGCGAATGCTGATGGCCCCGATGGCTAATAACGGGGTTGAGGCGATTGGGGCCATGGGGACCGATACCCCCCTCGCGGTGCTATCCAATAAGCCGAAGTTACTTTACAACTACTTCCAGCAACTGTTTGCCCAAGTCACTAATCCCCCGATTGACTCCATTCGGGAAGCGATAATTACCTCTCCTGAAACCACCATTGGCTCCGAGCGCAACTTGCTCAACCCCGAGCCTGAGAGCTGTCATCTCCTAGAACTGAAGACGCCGCTCCTCACCAATGCTGAGTTAGCCAAAATTAAAGCCCTCAACGGCGATCCCTTTAAGTCGGCCACTCTACCCATTTTGTTTGACCCCAATGCTGGGGTTCAGGGCTTAGAAGCGGCCTTGGCTGAAGTGTGTCAGCAGGCAGATAAGGCCATTGCCTCCGGTGCAAGTCTGATCGTATTGAGCGATCGCAACTTGGATCATGACCATGCCCCTATTCCTGCATTGCTTGCCGTCTCAGGTTTACATCACCATTTGATTCGGGAAGGAACCCGGACTCAAGTCGGTCTCGTTCTAGAATCTGGTGAACCTCGCGAAGTCCATCATTATGCGGTTCTGATTGGCTATGGCTGTGGGGCAATTAATCCCTACGTTGCCTTTGAAACCATCCACGACATGATTCACCAGGGACTGATGGTGAATATTGATCCTAAAGCGGCCTGTAAGAACTACATCAAGGCCGCCACCAAAGGCGTGATTAAGGTAGCCTCCAAAATTGGGATTTCTACGATTCAAAGCTATCGCGGTGCCCAGATTTTTGAAGCCATTGGCCTCAACAAATCAGTGGTAGACAAGTACTTTAGCTGGACTGCCTCTCGGATTGAGGGGGCGGACCTCGCCGTCTTGGCGGAAGAAGCGATTCAACGCCATCGCCATGCCTTCCCTGAAAGGGATGTGGAAGTCCATACCCTTGATGTCGGTGGCGAATACCAGTGGCGAAAAGAAGGGGAAGCCCATTTGTTTAGCCCCCAAGTCATCCATACCCTGCAGCAAGCAACCCGTGCGGGTGATTTTGACCTGTTCAAGAAATACTCGGCCCTAGTGAATGAGCAGAATGAACAGCTATTTACCCTGCGAGGTCTGCTGGCATTTAAAGAGCGTCAGCCCATTCCCATTGACGAAGTTGAACCTATTGAAGAAATCACCCGACGGTTTAAGACGGGGGCCATGAGCTATGGCTCAATCTCCAGGGAGGCTCATGAATCCCTAGCCATTGCCATGAATCGAGTCGGTGGCAAGTCCAATACGGGCGAAGGCGGTGAAGACCCTGAACGTTTCACCTGGACCAACGACCAGGGCGATTCCAAAAATAGCGCCATTAAACAAGTGGCTTCTGGTCGCTTCGGCGTCACCAGCCTCTACCTATCCCAGGCCAAAGAAATCCAAATCAAAATGGCTCAGGGTGCCAAGCCGGGAGAAGGAGGGCAACTCCCTGGCCGCAAGGTCTATCCCTGGATTGCCAAGGTGCGCCACTCCACCCCAGGTGTGGGTCTGATTTCACCCCCCACCCCACCATGACATCTACTCGATTGAGGACTTGGCAGAACTGATCCACGACCTTAAGAATGCCAACCGTAGTGCCCGCATCAACGTCAAATTAGTCTCTGAAGTGGGTGTTGGTACCATTGCTGCTGGGGTCGCTAAAGCCCATGCGGATGTGGTCCTTGTTTCTGGCTTTGACGGGGGCACAGGAGCCTCGCCTCAAACGTCTATTAAGCATGCAGGACTGCCTTGGGAGCTGGGAATTGCCGAGACCCATCAAACCTTAGTTCTCAATAATCTGCGCAGCCGTATTGTTGTGGAAACGGATGGTCAACTGAAGACGGGCCGGGATATCGTGATTGCCGCTCTTTTGGGAGCCGAGGAGTTTGGCTTCTCCACTGCACCTTTGGTTAGCCTGGGCTGCATTATGATGCGCGTCTGCCATTTGAATACCTGCCCTGTGGGCGTCGCTACCCAAGATCCACAACTTCGGGATAAATTCACCGGCGACCCAGCCCACACCGTTAACTTTATGCAGTTCATCGCTCAAGAAGTGCGGGAACTGATGGCACAACTGGGCTTCCGGACCCTGAATGAGATGGTGGGCCGTTCGGATGTCTTGGAACCTCGCCGGGCTATTGATCACTGGAAAGCCAAGGGATTAGACTTCTCTAAGATTCTTTATCAGCCTGACGTTTCCGACGATATCGGTCGCTATTGCCAGATTCCTCAAGATCATGGTCTGGAGAAATCGCTAGATATGACGACCTTATTGGATCTATGTCAGCCAGCGATTGAAAAGGGCGAGAAGGTAAAAGCCACCCTGCCGATTAAAAATGTCAATCGGGCTGTGGGTACGATTCTTGGTAATGAAATCACCAAACGTCATTGGGAAGGTCTACCTGAAAACACGGTTCACCTCCATTTTCAAGGCAGTGCGGGGCAAAGCTTTGGTGCCTTTGTACCACCCGGCGTAACCCTAGAGCTAGAGGGTGATGCCAATGACTACTTTGGTAAGGGCCTCAGTGGCGGCAAGATTATTCTCTATCCCTCTAAGGAATCGACGTTTGTAGCGGAAGAGAACATCATTGTCGGTAACGTAGCCTTCTATGGAGCTACTGGCGGTGAAGCCTATATTCGCGGAATTGGTGGAGAGCGATTCTGTGTCAGGAATTCTGGGGTGCGGGCTGTCGTGGAATCCGTGGGCGATCATGCCTGTGAATATATGACTGGAGGCCAGGCTGTCATCCTGGGAACTACAGGCCGTAACTTTGCTGCGGGTATGAGTGGTGGGGTCGCCTATGTCCTCGATGAAGCTGGGGATTTTGCGACACGCTGCAATACGGAAATGGTCGCTCTAGAGTCTTTGGCAGATCCTGAAGATATCAAAGATTTGAAGGAGGCCATTCAGCGCCATGTGGACTATACCCAGAGCGAACAGGGGGCTAGAGTTCTCGCAGATTGGGAAGCCATGTTGCCCAAGTTTGTGAAGGTAATGCCACGGGATTATAAGCGGGTATTGCAGGCGATTCAGAATGCGATCGAGGATGGCTTGAGTGGGGATGATGCTTTGTCTGCTGCCTTTGAGCAAAATGCTAAAGATGTAGCTCGAATCAGTGGTAGTTAATAAGTGATAGCTTGAGAGGGTATTTATGGAAAGTGCTCTGAAATCTGTGCTGAGCAATGAAAATATCGTTTTTGCGTTAGAGTAGTATGCACAGAATTGCTATTCATACCCTAAAACCTTTGCTCAAGAGCGTTTAGCTCAGCTTGATATTTGCTTTGTAAATAGCCTCTAAGAATACACAATTAGGATAGTAAAGAACTATCGATTCCCTTTCAAGCTATTGCAAGAAAGCCTGTTGCTAGTGGGAGCATGTCACCTTTACAGATGCACAAAATTTTCAATCAGAAATTTGATGTCTGAAAGCAAGACTAGCAATGATTCCTGGGATAAGTATAAATACTAGATCACACAGGTAACATGCTCCCGTTGCTAGTAGAAACAAGTAAGAGAATGTTCTTTATTCTCTTGTTACCTTGAAGCCTAGATTATTCTATTAGCTTAATCTCAAGAGATATCAATTCCGCTAAATAATAGCAATAGATAGATGTCATTAAGATTTATATGAAGCAACCACATGAATGGACGGAAGAAGACATACTTTCTCTTATTGCTAATAAGATCGAAGAAAGCATAGATTTAGACTATAAAGAATGTAGAGCTTTAGAAAATACACCAAGTAAAAAGAAAGAAATAGGGAAAGATGTTTCAGCCTTTGCAAACTCTGCTGGTGGAACTATCGTTTATGGGATCAAGGAAGAAGGCCACTTACCTACTTCCATAGATGTTGGATTCGATCCAAAGGTCATATCAAAGGAATGGTTAGATCAAGTTATAAACTCTAATATTAAACCTAAGGTTGAAGGCGTTATCATCAACCCAATTGAACTATTAACCACCAAACCTGGGAAATATGTGTACGTTGTTAACATACCCCAAGCTTTGTCAAGGGCACCGCATCAAGCTTCAGATAAAAGGTACTACAAGCGTTATAACTCTACTTCATTAGCTATTGAGGATTATGAAGTAAGAGACTTATTTAGTCGGCAAAGTATTCCTGATTTATTTTTAGAATTTTTTTCTTACAAAAGATCGCTTTGATGAACCTCAAAAGATGAAGGAAAAGTCTCTTAATACAAAAAAATAGTGAGTTTCTAAAGGTTGATTTATTTGTAAATATTGGGAATAGATCAAGTCAACCAGCAGATTGCTCTACTTTAGAAATTATTTTTTCCAGAGCAATGCAAAAATAATAAATAGCCCTTTATTTACAGAAAGAATAAATTATTTTCATTTAAAAGGAAGGTTTGCCCATCAATCCTATAAAGTCTACGATTTTAAGCCGAAACTTAGTCTCACCGCATCATATGCCAATTTTTTTGCTCCTACAATTATACTCTCACAGAAAAGAGTCCGATAAGTATAGAGATTAAGGAAGATACTCCAATTTACTGGAAGATATATTGTCCAAAATGTGAAACAAAGATGGGAGTTTTAGTTGTTGAAAGAGAAGAAAATAAAGCATCTCTAACAGAACTAAGTGTCGAAGAATATCTTAGGCCACTTATTGATGGAGTTAAACGAGAAAATTCAAATTAAGATTTATTTTTTTCTTTGGGCATCTATGTCTAATCAATTTATTTACCGAGAGAACAGGTAAATCAGCATTCTCAAAATCATCAGCATTATGGATTTGCTAAGAATGAACGCGATAATATTACCCAGGATAAGTTAGACGCCTTTATGAAAGCAGCATAAGAGAACCTCTCTCTTGCCGAGGATCAAATAGCCGCATTACTGTGAAACACAGGCCATCACAGGGATGAAGCTATGAGTAAGCCAACGCAATACAACTCAGATGTCTTTGCTGTTATTCACGAATCAATGGAAGCTTTGCATCAAATCGATGCCATCAGCAAAACGACGATGGGTGAGCTTGACGAAACTTGTCTCACGCCCATTCAGCCTATTCCTGAGGATATTCGAGCGTTGCAAGAGCGTGGAAATGCCTCGCAATTTGTGTTTGCCGCTACCTTAATGTTTCCAGCAATCAAGTTTTTGAATGGGAGAGAGGTATCAAAAAAACAAAGTGGTGCTGCCATACACCCAAAGATCGTATATAACGGACATTCCGCAGTTTGGGTTCTGAAAATTAAAAATTAAATCTAGGCTTGTTTTTGAAGTGTAAACACGTACAAATTTAGAGCCAAATCCTCAATTTTTAATAAATCTTTGTGGATATTCTAGATCAAGTGGCTTTTGTTAAGGGTTCAACTTAGGTAAATAGTCATAATTTTCTAAATTATTAAGTTGATAAATCAATTGGCAGAATGTCAGTTTGAGATTTTACCCAAACAGTGAGTTGTAGAGCGTATGTTTGGGTAGCTCAACTGGTATCGCCGCCTGAGCAAAGAGTATGAGCAGTTAGCGAAAATGAGCGAAGCAGCCATCTATACTGTGATAACTCGCGTGATGCTAAGACGATTAACGGCATAAAGATTCACTTTATCATTGGCCTCCAAGGGAGTAGCAACACGATCAGTGGATATTAACCAGTTTTCTATGTAAAAGAATGTACTTTTGTACGAATAGGTTTTAGTTGTTCAGCTTTTCGTGGAAAGACATTGACCTCCACTTTATCAAGATCTACCTTAACCAGAGTGAAATTATCAGAACGATAAGGTTCACTGGCATTAGCCATGTTGTAGGTCGCTAATGCACTTTTTTCCAGCGTTCCCTCTAACTTGAAGGCACTGCTGGTTGGATGAGGATAAGGCCAGAAAAAGGGTGAGGAAACAACACATATGATCTTGAAGTCAGAGTCATCTGGGCTGACTAGCTCTGTGGATAAGGAGGCGTGAATATCTCCCGAAATGCAGACAACTCGCTTGATCTTATGATGAAAAATCCAGTCGAACAGCTCACGTCTTTGCTCCGGGAAACCGGACCATTGATCGTCATTACCTTGTACAGCATCTGGGAACAGCAAAACGGACGTGGCAATGATTTTGACTCGATTGGAACCATCCTTCAGCCAGCACTTGAGCGCCTCCATTTGCTCATCACTCATCATTCTTTGAGTGGCGAGATGGCGTTCAGTACGGGTGTCGGTCATAAAGTAATCACAACATCCATCACTGAATGTGTACCAAAGTCTATCTGGAATGCCAGTAATTCGTTTTTCATGGGCTGGAAATAATGGGCTATGACTCGCTTGATAGGTTAGATAAGCATGAATCGCAGCAGGGTACTTCGTGACATAGTCTTTCGGGGTACTTTGAGCGGGCCAGTTATCCTCAATCTCATGATCATCAAGAGTCATGTAGGTGGGAATTTGGCTCATGACTTGGCGAATATAGGGTTGGGAAAATGCCTGACGATACCGTTTGTAGTACTCGTCTAAGCGAGTATCTGCACCAATAACATTCAGATCATCTGCATAGATTTGATCCCCTAGCATCAGAAATTGGTTGATGGCATGATTTTTCCCTAGTAATTTCGAGATGGTCTGAAATGTCTTATCCCCCCGGGTATCAAATAAGGATCCAAGAAACAGGCGCAATAGATACCGACAGGAACCGAAAATAAACTGTCGAGGAGCTTGGAGATCGGCAGAGGCAGTTGTTACTTCTCCTGTACTGGCTTGAGTCCAATTGATGCGAAGACTGTCGGGAATTTCCGAGTAACTCTGTTCAGAAAAAAACCATCCTATTTGGAAAACATATTGGGTTTCAGGATCTAAATGATCGAATATCGTCACTCCGGTCATGTCAAAATTTGGATTCAGTTTGAAAAACTGCCCTGTCCCAAAAGCTGAATCTTCTAATTTTTTTATCCGGGCAATCCCTAAGCAGCGTTTGCACCCCAACTGGGTCTTTTCAAATTCTCCTCTTCCCCAGAGGTGGACTTCAGTTGTTGTTGTTGCTCCAACTATGGGGCCAATGGTCAGGGGGTTGACGCGCATGGGGGGACCTCAAATCACTGATAAGCAGAAAGAATACACCCAGTTCTATCCCATTTGGGTTGTGTACTGATATGTATTATCTGCCTAGAGTGACAATAGTTCCCATTGCAAAGAAATATTGATGAACTTGAGTCGGCTAGGGTGAGGGATGCAGGGTGCGATCGCAAAATAGTATCCCCAACTAAGCATTGTTAGCAGCAGTCCAAAACCCTATTTGAAAGCCGCTCCCAGCCTTTCCCCCAAATCTTAGTGAGAAGTTATCAAGTCTTTAAGGTTCCCTTTAGGTGGGTAGGCTATCACTATAAGAGTCTGTCTAAATATCTGATGTTAACTGGGGAATCGGGACTACAAAATATTCTTTTTTGAACTAAATATAAATCTTGGTAAACACTCATCTCACCAAGACTATTGAGTTTCTATTTAGATGGTCCTTTCATCTCCTAAGTCAAAATTTTCTGTATTGCCCCAGACTGAAAATCTTGAAAATTATACGGTGATCGTCGAATTACCAAAACTTACAGTTTTATACCGAATTGACTTGGATAAAGTGATTGCCATCGCGACTAATCCTAGTGCTTTGGAGACTCATAATGTATCGGTATTTAAGATGAGTAACTGCCAGATCAATCTGCAACATCGCTGCGGGACTGCTGATGTAGAGCTTGAGTTATTTTGCCGCAATCTTGCTGGCGATTCAAATACATCAATCGATTACTATCCTAATTCTCAAATTAGGCTTTATCAAATCAGAGCGTCTAAAAATTGAGCCTCTAGCCTCTAGCCCACTCTGCTTCTCGCTCAAGGTAGTACAGCGCAATAGGGGTCCAATAGGGAGATGAAGTTGGATGGGCTTGAGGTTGAGAAGCCACTGATGCTAATTGGGCTTGCTGCTCAGAGTTTGAGGAATGCTGAATAACCGGAATCTGAGTATGAATATTGTCTGGCATCATAATCTTCACTATTAACGTCGATATTTCTTGAAATTTTTGCAGCATGAGCAGTATATCTAAACCCAAAGTGCCGATATATCGCTCAAGACCTGCTGCTATCGCAATAGATGATAGTTTCTGCAGCTATTATTAGTGAAATGATCAGGCTTGAATGTGATTGAGGTCAGCCATAATTGTGATTAGCGTTAATGGCTAATCACCTTAATAAATTAATAACTGATTCTCATTCCGAAGTCTGTTAAATGGAATACGGTCAGTTCGTATTGAGTGGGTCGATCCTGCCCCTTATTAATCACTTTTTGGGGAATAAGCGATCAATAAGGGGGAAAAGAGCGAATTCAAGGAAGAAGCCCCCCTGTTATTGCTCAGCGTAGTCTGATAGTGGTGCACAGGAGCAGACCAAGTTGCGATCACCATAGGCATTGTTTATCCGACTGACTGCTGGCCAGAATTTAGATTCCCGAGTCCAGGGAGCAGGATAGGCCGCTTTCTCCCGCGAATAAGGTCGATCCCAGCTATCGGAAATCACCACATCGGCAGGATGGGGGGCATTCTTGAGGACGTTGTTTTGAGTATCTGCTTGCCCTGCTTCAATTTCAGCAATCTCAGCCCGAATGGCAATCATCGCTTCGCAGAATCGGTCCAGTTCAGCCTTGGATTCGCTTTCCGTCGGCTCAATCATAATGGTGCCAGGAACCGGCCAAGACACGGTAGGTGCATGATAGCCGTAGTCCATCAACCGCTTGGCAATATCTTCGACTTCAATCCCGGCTGTCTTCTTTACGCCTCTTAAGTCAAGGATGCATTCATGGGCCACTAACCCCGATTTCCCCTTGTAAAGGACTGGGTAATAGGCTTCTAGACGTTTGGCAATATAGTTCGCATTGAGGATCGCCACCTTGGTTGCCCGAGTTAAACCACTGGCACCCATCAAGGCAATATAAACCCAAGAAATCGGCAGAATGCTGGCACTGCCCCAGGGGGCCGCCGCTACAGCACCAATCCCTGCTTCTCCTCCCATCGACACCACTGGATGTTTAGGAATGAACGGAGCGAGGTGGGCTGCCACCCCAATCGGCCCCATGCCTGGACCACCGCCACCGTGGGGGATACAGAACGTCTTATGTAAATTCAAGTGACAGACATCTGCGCCAATATCTCCAGGACGACAGAGCCCCACCTGGGCATTGAGGTTGGCACCATCCATATAGACTTGCCCTCCACACTCATGGATCAGGTCACAAATCTCTTTAATTGTCTCTTCAAAGACGCCGTGGGTAGAGGGGTAAGTCACCATCAGGGCCGATAGATTGTCGCGATGCTGCTCTGCTTTTTGGCGCAGATCGGTCATATCGATATTGCCCAACTCATCGCAGGCTACGACTACCACTTTCATCCCAGCCATCACCGCACTGGCAGGATTGGTGCCGTGGGCAGAGTCTGGAATTAAGCAGATATTGCGATGGGTTTCTCCTCGACTGGCATGATATTGATGAATCACCAATAAGCCCGTATATTCTCCCTGAGATCCAGCATTGGGTTGGAGAGAGATTCCGGCAAACCCGGTTATCTCTGCCAGCATGGCTTCTAACTGTTGGAAGAGTTCTTTGTAGCCCTGGGCTTGTTCCACTGGAACAAACGGATGGAGCTGACCGAATTCAGGCCAGGTCACGGGCACCATTTCTGAAGTGCCGTTGAGCTTCATGGTGCAGGACCCTAGGGGAATCATCGAGGTAGTCAGGGACAAATCCTTAGCCTGCAGTCGATGGGTATAGCGCAGCAGTTCCGACTCTGAATGGTAGATATTGAAAACAGGTTCGGTCAGATATGGACTCGTGCGCTGATGCAGCTCTGGATAGTCGAAGAGGGCTTCAGCCAGTAAATCTTCTAGGGTAAAGCTGAGATCCTCTGAGGTAAATAAGCTGAGGACATCCCATAGATCCTTTGGGGTGGTGGTTTCGTCAAAAGCAATGCTAGCCGTTTCGGCATCTAGATACCGGAGATTGATGGATTGGGATTGCGATCTCACCCGCAATTCCTCCGCCGACAAAGTCCCTAACTTCACCGTCACGGTATCGAAGTATAGCTCTGAAGTCAGCTCATACCCGAGTTTCTTCAACCCAGTCCCTAACAGACTCGTCAATCCATGCACCCGATCCGCGATTTGTTTTAACCCCTGGGGGCCGTGGTAGACCGCATACATCCCAGCCATCACAGCTAATAAAACTTGAGCCGTACAAATATTGCTCGTCGCCTTATCTCTACGGATATGTTGCTCACGAGTTTGCAACGCCAGTCGAAGTGCTGGCTTATCCTGAACATCATGGGAAATCCCCACGATTCGACCGGGAATTTTGCGCTGATAAGCAGCTCGAGTTGCAAAAAACGCAGCATGGGGACCACCATAACCCAGGGGTACGCCAAACCGTTGGCTATTGCCCACGGCAATATCAGCTCCCCATTCTCCGGGTGGAGTCAGCAATAGCAGGCTGAGCAAATCTGTGGCTACGGTGACTAAGGCTCCAGCCTCATGGGCAGCCTCTACAAACTCTCGATAATCATGAATAGTCCCATCTGTCGCAGGATATTGGAGCAGCGTTCCAAAGGTCGAATGCTCAGCAAAATCATATTGCTGGTGATCACCGATAATCACCTCAATTCCTAAGGGCAATGCCCGAGTCTGAATAATGTCAATGGTTTGTGGATGGCATTGCTCTGAAACAAAAAAGGTTTTAGCCGTCTGCTTCTTCTGCAGGTTGTAGCTCATGGCCATTGCTTCGGCTGCAGCGGTTCCTTCATCCAACAGGGAGGCATTCGCAATTTCCAAACCCGTTAAGTCCATCACCATGGTTTGGTAATTGAGCAGAGCCTCTAGCCGACCCTGGGCAATCTCGGCTTGGTAGGGGGTGTATTGGGTATACCAACCGGGATTCTCAAGAATATTCCGCTGAATCACTGGAGGTGTAATACATCCGGCATACCCCATACCAATATAGGACCGAAAAATTTTATTCTTAGCAGCAATCGTGCGTAATTCCTGGATCAGCTCATGTTCTCCCCGCTCTTGCCCTAACTTTAGAGGCTGCTTGAGACGAATTTGAGCAGGCACTGCAGCATCAATCAACGCCTCCAAATCCTCAACATTCATCGTGTCTAGCATGTGACCGATTTCAGATTCGCTGGGGCCGATGTGGCGATAAGCGAAGGTATCAGATGGTTTCAAGAGTGCTGGTTGTTGTAAGGCCAGCGAATCAAATTTGCTGATATCTCCTGAAGAGGATGAAAGTCCAGCAGAAACGGAAGTCGATGTTGGGGATTGGGTCATAATCAGCAAATATGCCTCAAACAATGAGTCAGTGTAGGACAGGCGTATAAGGAGACGAGATGTTTTAAACACCCTACTCGTTAAATAGGGGTGAAAATTCTATAAGTTTAGCAAAGAGATATGTAGAAGGATGATCATCCTGCACTTTTAAGGGGGGCTAAGCAATCTATTAGCCCACTGTGAACAGAGCAGTATCTGCAGATGACGGGAAAATAGGAACGGGACTGGGCGGATTCGAACCGCCGACCTAGCGCTTAGGAGGCGCTTGCTCTATCCAACTGAGCCACAGCCCCAACTAGAAAAAGACCGATAACATTCTAAGGTGTTAACGGCGATTGTAGAAAGGCCACATCATAATAACAAGATGATCTGTTCCTCCGAATCACATCACAATAGAGAATAAAGTGTTGCTGAAGTCGGTGATTGTATGATTGCTCTCTTAAAAGGAGAGTCCAGCAAGGTTAGGGAACAGGAGGCTTCTATGACGCAAAGGATAACCTAGAAAAAATTTGGGTAACGTAAAGAATAGATATGAGATCAAGGGGCAATCATGAACCATCGCACCGGCAGGTTTAAAGGGGTTGGAGGTCTCAGCCTGTTTTACCAAACCTGGCAGCCTCTAGATCAAATCCGAGCTAACCTTGTGATTGTTCATGGGTTAGGAAGCCATTCGAATACATTTAGTACACTTATCGCCCATCTGGTTGAGTGTGGATATGCAGTTTATAGCTACGATCTGCGAGGACATGGGCAATCGGAAGGGATGCGGGGTTATATTAACCACTGGTCAGAACTCAGAGAAGATTTAAGGGGATTTATCCACTTTGTGACAACAGATTCACCTCACTGTCCGACCTTTATATATGGCCACAGTTTGGGGGCAACGATTGCTCTAGATTATGTTGTTCGCCTGCCCTATGGCATTCAAGGGGTTATTTTAAGTGCGTTGCCTATTGGTAAAGTTGGACTTTCTCCCATTAAATTTTTCATTGGCCGGATTTTGTCTTCTATTTGGCCCAGTTTTGCCCTTAGTACGGGGATTGATGTAGCGGCGGGATCTCGTAACCCTGACATTGTTCAGACCCATGCTCAAGATCCACTACGCCATACCCGGGGTAGAGCCCGGATGTCGACAGAATTTTTCTCTACCTTGGATTGGTTAAATGCCCATGTTGAAGAATTAAGAATTCCAGTGCTGATGCTGCATGGTGCTGCTGATCGAACGATTCCGCCGGATTCTAGCCGTCATTACTTTCAAGGCGTTACCTACCCAGATAAGACCTATATTGAATATCCAAATGCTTACCATGATCTTCATCTAGATCTTGGCTATCAGACAGTTCTAGCGGATGTGGAGCATTGGTTAGAGCAACATGTCGCCCACTCTGCCTTATCAGAAAAAGCCTGAATATCGATCAAGTCTCGACTCTTGCCAAGCCCTGGTATTTTGACGATTTAACTTAATCACGCTGAAGTGGAATGTCTTGTTTTTGAGTTAAACACATGGCAATCCCTTTTTCGTAATAGGCCGCTTCATTGATAAAAATTGGCCATACGGTTGAGCAACCTTTATAGAAAAGGGTTTGGTCATCAAACGTTAAGAACATCGGATCGCCTGGATTCAGTGGCTGATAGTCCCTACCCTGAAGTTGAGGATGAACCATGGCTGTCAACTCTCCACCAGGTGTTTTCGGGAAATCGACGACTTCAAGATGCTGAAATAGAGTAAGAGTTTTGGGTAAAAGGGGTGAGGAGTCCTGATTTATCTGCTCTAGATAGTCAAGGGTTTGGTGAATCAACGTTTCGGTCTCCTTGAATAAGGAGGCTAACAGGATGCCTTGCGGAATAGGGCCCACTTCTATGGCAAAGCCCAGTTGACAAAGTGAGCTGACAAAAGCATTTTCTTGATCCCCTTGGGTCCACCGGTAGATCCGTACGTGAGGATTGTGATGGGTCAGATATGCCGCTAGATGCAGATTAAAGGGATGGCCATTGACCAGGATGAGGGTCATCCCCATATTGGCTGTGGTGGAATGTAGATCTAATAGAAAATTTTCAGAATTCCCTTTAGGCCCCAATTGCTGGTGGAGTACTTTAGCCTGTTTCTCTTCGTGCCTACCCAACAGATTGTTTTCTAAATCTGCTTTGATAAAACACCGATTCAAATCAGTTTCAATGTATCGTCGATTTTCGTTACAGGCTTGGGGATTACCAATCAGACAAGTGGTGGAAAGGTTAGGGCGAACGAGTAAAGATGGATCTTGGTTAAATTTCTTGACTAAATACAATCCTATACGCTCATTACCATGGGTTCCCCCGACAATGACAACCTGTCGAATATGCTTGTTACTCAATAGATTGCCTCAAAAGTATTATATTGTTTTGTGGAGGCCATAATTACCAATCTATCCTACAAAAAAATAGAGGAAAGGTAGTTAAGAATGACAAATATAAGTATGAGGTTTCTAAAATAATTAAAAAACTCTGAAGTCGATTGCCAATATCCGCTTCATAATTTTACCAAGTCCTTATGATTCGGGAATAATAAAATAACCCCTTTTGTATTGTTTGCTCCTTATGCGCATTAGGTCTCCTCGCCAGACCTCCCTCCGCCAGCGTTTAAGCATCGGCTTAGGAACTATGTTAGTCCCCTTTTTATTACTTGCAGGAGGGGCCTTGGTATCTTTCGAGGGGGGCAATAGATAGTTTTGAAAAGCAAGAAAATGTTGGGCTAGAAGAATTATTCCCCTTAGCTAGAATAGAGGGATTATTGCTAGACATTTCTGGGGTCATTAATGTAGAAAGTTTTGTCTCTAAAACAGTTTCCGTTACTGAATTCGAAAAGACTGCTGCTGATATTAACTATAATTTCAAAATTATTTTGACCCGGCCTTCACAATTGCCTGAACGAAATGAATCGATATATCGGATTCAGGAAGAGTGGAATCAATTAGAAGAATTAGGCTTAGAAATCGTAGGATCTAGTATTCAGGCCTCTAAAGCTAATAAATCTACAAAAATATCCAAATTTCAGATAAAACTGCAAAAGATACTCCAAAATGTTCAAGAGCTCAATTATCGACTGATCGCGTTTCAAAATACTGAAAATCTTCGACAAGCGCAATTAGTCCGAGAGCGAGTCAGGCTATTAGTCGCAATCATTTTCCTGTTAGCCCTGACCATAGCGGTTATTTGTGCCTATGCTTTATCTCGATCGATCTTAGTTCCTCTTTATCAGTTACAAGAGGGCGTTAAGCATTTAGCCGACGGCAACTTTAAATATCGAATTAAACTCAAAACCCAAGATGAGTTTTCTCGCCTTGCCAATACTTTTAATGCAATGGCAGGGAGTTTGGAGCAAAGTCAAACGGATTTGGAGCGGTTAGCAACCTTAGATGGTCTGACAGAAGTGTATAACCGCCGGGAATTCAACCGCTGGTTATCGGTAGAATTTGAACGGTCTAGGCGCGACGAACATCCCGTTTCTTTAATCATGGTGGACCTCGATCATTTCAAACAATTAAATGATACCTATGGTCATCAGGCCGGGGACGCAGCATTGTGTTGTGTTGCTCAACTCCTTAGAAAAGAGGTACGTCCGGGAGATATTGTTAGTCGCTATGGGGGAGAAGAGTTTGCCATCATATTGCCCCAATCGTCTGCAGAAGATAGTGTGGCTGTTGCCCATCGCATTCGTCGAGAAATTGCGATTCAACCCATTCGTATTTCTTCGGAAGATCGAATTCATCTGACTGCAAGTTTGGGGTTAGCGACTTTTCCGAGTGATGTGAAGTCTGAAGAGTCACTGTTACGAAAAGCCGATCAAGCCTTGTTTCAAGCGAAGAAACTGGGACGAAATCGGGTTTGCCTGGCAACAGAAGTTTTTCGCTCCAGTTCAGGTTAATTGTCTTTGAGTCGCCCAGTGGTCTCCTAATCAGTCTAGTTAAAACTACGGAGTGAATGAGTATGTAAGAGGGTCCCAGGAAGAATGTAATGGTCTTGGATATCGAATATCAGTATTCCTCCGGTCGAAAAAATAGCTGGCCCAACGAATAATGAGATTGAGGAATAAAGATACACCTCTTTCAAAAGAAAGCGGTGGGTGGGCATATAGGTACCTTGGCCAAGGTTATATCTCACTTTCTTAGCCCTTAAGAGGATGCCCATGACAGTGCTAGGAGTGTTGCGTTCAAGTTGCTAGATAACGTGTGATATTGAGCGGATGTTGAGAATAAATCGATTGATGTCACATCGTTTTGTGAGTGCAAGAATGGATCGCTGATGGGGATATGATGATGCGTCAATGTAGGGCAATAAATTTTATGTATCGGTGGTGGGTGCTGCAATGGGGAGTGATACCAACTCGCTCATCTTGCAAAGCCGTCGATGTTGACCGTCGAGATACTGGTTTCACGTTGATAGAAGTATTGGTGGCAATGATTGTTGCTGCTGTTTTTGTCTCTATGACGATGCAAGCCATTGTTACCTCTGCTGCATTTCGCGTTGTGGCTACTCAATATGACGAAGCAGTGAGTTGGATACAAGAAGACCTAGAAATGGTGGTTAATCAAGCGACCCAGTATGAGGTATTAACACAGCCTTATTCTTCTCGATGCTTAGCAACCTTGAGTAGTAATGGTTTAGCTGCAGGGTTTCTAAACGATACTGTAGCGGGCTTAGGGGGGACCTCTGCCACTATTGGCCCGAGAGCTTTAGGTGGAAAATACTATACGCTGACGCGCACGGCCAATTATGCTAGTTCATCGGACCCTTTTCGATTGTTGAATGTGACTTACCAGGTAACGGCCCAGGGGGAAAGCAAACCGATTGCGATAGTCAATACTGAAGTGATACCCCATGCTGTGTTCAAGTGTCCCTAAATCGTTCTGATATCCGCTTTCATCCCTGAGGTTCGTAGATGCTCCCCAACAACTTGAGACTGCCCCCCTGGAGGTTATCTCCGGTATCTGGATTTACCTTGATAGAAAAGATGGTGATTGTGGCCATCTTGGGTATCGTTGCTAGCATTTCTGCGCCAGGGGTTTGGGGAATGCTGAATCGAGCCAGACTGAAGCAAACCGTTGCTGAAGTTCGGACTGCTCTTAACGAAACCCAACGGGAAGCGATCCGTGGGAACAAAGTTTGTACAGTGACTCTAAATTTTGTAGATGGGAAGGTCACGGGGTCTTGTTTAAAGACGGGGGATCGCAACTTAGCATCTGAAATTTCCATCGCTACGAATTTAACCAATGATGGTTCGAGTCCCCTGACGAGTCAAAAGGGCAGGGTTATTGCTGATAGCCAGATAGTGCAGGGGGTGAGTAATGGTGTTTCCCCTTCTTTGATTGCTTTGTCAGATTTAGCGGAACAAGCCGAGCGAGCCTCTAATGCGGGCATGGTTGTGCAAGTTATTTCACCTTGTCAGCCCTTAAATTCTGGGAAGTGTATGCAAGTTGCTGGTGATTTTGTCGGTGATGAAGATTCACCAGGGACATCTAAGTCAGGGGTTTCCTATGATATTCCCATTCGGTTTGGTGTTCTAGGTAACCCCGACTTCTCGATTGTTAGCAACGGGAATAGCCCGACTGACCCTAGCGGCAAGATTGTGTTCTTTTTTCCTGATGATGCCCAAGGAACGAAGCGTTGTATCGCCATTTCGAATACCTTGGGACTGACCCGAGTAGGGACCTATACCGGTGAAATGACGCCGTTAGCAATTACGACGACTGGACGTTGCATTGCAGAGAAATGGGACCAGCAATGAAGCATTTCCAACACTGGCGAATAGGGCTGTTGGTGCAGCAGACTCCCCTGCAGGATCATCCTCGATTACATGAACAGGGAGTAACCCTGGTAGAACTTCTTGCTGCCACCATCATTACTGGGTTAGTGACCAGCGTGATTGGGTTTGGGGTCGTCACTGCATCCCAAGCCAACAAAAAAACGGAATCTATTGCGGCTCGACGCCATGACTTAAGTAGAGCCTTTGATTTCATTAGTAATGAGATCAGAATGGCAAATCGCATCAATCACACAAACAATGTAGTGGCCTCAAATTCCTCGACTTTGGCAAATGTGGTCACGGATGCAGGATTAGACCTAGCCGATCTGGGGGCCTATGGCACGTTGGTCCTCTATTTGGAAATTCCGATTAATTCGTCAATCCCTCAAGTTTGCCCAGCAGATGGGCCAAATGCTGGATCTTCGCCTCCCCAGCCCGCAAACTATGATCGGGTGGTTTACGATGTGCGAGCTAGTGGACAAGATTGGCTACCCCCAAACTCAATTTTTCGATATGGTCGGATCCCAGAATTGGATGGCAGCATTAATCCCTGTAGTGACCCTATTTCTAGCGATACTTTGGTAGATGCGATCGCAACTGCGAATGATGAGTCTCCCCCTTGCCTAGCACCGGGTGTGTTGGTGGGAGCCATGGGGTTTCAAGCCTGTGTGAAGGGAACACAAGTGGACTTGTTGATGCGCAGCAATATATCGGATGTGGAAATCCACCGTTTGAGTAGTACCGCTACCTCTCGATTGGGTAATATGCAGACGGTCCCAGTCCTGACGGGGACGAGGCCATCAGGTACCGATACGGTTGATTTGTCTTGGACATGGTCTGGTCAAACGGCGCTGACAACCTATGGGGTCCAGCAAGTGGTCGTCACCAATGAGTCGCAAGTTTATAGTGGGAGCAATTCCTCGACCTCAGTTGCTTTGTCTGGCAATAGTGGCGAGCAGCATTGCTACTCTGTGATAGCCACAACTGGGGCCTTGACGAGCCCAGAAAGTAATACGGTGTGTCTCACGAAGTAATGGTCCTACGGTTGAAGAGAAAGTTTTGCAGTGGGTTGGAGAAGGGCATTCTCTATTTCGGATTGTTGAAGATTCTCACCGATAAATACCAACTTTGTTTGGCGAGCTTCTTGAGGTTGCCAAAGACGATCATAAAAAGAATCAAAGCGTTGCCCCACACCATGAATGACGAGGCGCATCGGTTTTTGGGGAACGGCCACAAATCCCTTTATCCGAAAGATCTCATGGGTTTGAACTAATGCTTGCAGTTGGGTCAATAGCTCTTTCGGGTCAAATTCTTGGTCGACTATCACTTGGATGGCATTGATATCATCATCATGATCATGTTCCTCTTCATGATCGTGGTGACTGGGACGAGATTCTAGGTGATCTTCAACCGCCGCATTAAAGCCTAATAATAGGTCGGGGCTGACTTGTCCTGCATGACAAGGTAAAACTTTGACACCGCTGGGAAGTTCTTTACGCAACCAGTGTTGGACTCGTTCTTGATCCTTTTGTTCGACACAATCTCCCTTGGTCAGTAAAACGAGGTCTGCACAGGCCAATTGATCTTCAAAAAGCTCTTCGATGGGGGTTTCGTGATCGAGGCTGTCATCGGCTTGGCGCTGAGACTCAAGAGCGTCTAGATCGCCCACGAGGGTACCGGATGCGATCGCATCACAATCCACTACAGTAATCACCCCGTCTACCGTCGCCCCCGTGCGGATTTCGGGCCAGCGAAAGGCTTGGATAAGGGGTTTAGGCAAGGCCAAACCCGACGTCTCGATCACGATGCAGTCAATTTGATCTCGCCGTTGCAAAAGGGTTTGCATGGTTGGTAAAAACTCTTCCTGAACCGTGCAGCACAGACAACCGTTGGTGAGTTCGAGGATATTGCTGTCCACCTCTTCTTCTTCGTCACAAACCTGACAGGAACGCAATAGATCGCCATCAATACCGACTTCGCCGAATTCATTGACCATGACGGCAATCCGTCGACCTTGATTGTTTTGTAGTAAATTGCGAATTAACGTCGTTTTGCCGGCACCTAGAAATCCGGTGACCACCGTTACGGGAATTTTATGCATGGTATTAAAGATCTCTAAATAACTGAACCTAGCCCAGAAGGACGGTGCTTAAAAAAGCGAGTCCCATCCCTGCGATCGCAAAGCCAGCAAATCTTAATGGCAGGGTAGACTGTTCTGAAGAAGCAGAATTGAGAGCACGTCCACAGCGGTAGGCTAGGGCTGCAATCACCAGTTGAATGACTGAAAAACCAACTAAGTAGGACACCAAAGGCGTCATTTCGGCACCGACAATCGCCTCACCATATGCATAGCCATGAAATAGACCCGCAAAACCAGCCAATCCGGAAGCTAACCAAGGGTGGGGACTTTGTTTAAGAGCCAGCAGGCCACCCATTAAGAAGACCGATGCAGAAATAAAGAATTCAGGAGCGGGTAGGTCCCAACTTTGTAGATGAATTCCCGCTCCCAATAATGCGGTGGTCACAAAGGCAAGGGGAGCCCAAAGTCCTTGACGCAAAATAGCGGCCATTAAGCCAATGGCAATGACAAATACAAGGTGGTCTATACCAACGACTGGGTGACCTAGGCCCGATAAAAAGCCTTCAAGAATATTGGAAGGTGTTTGTCCGCCAAAGGGATGGTGGGCTTGAGCCTCTAGACTGGAACTAAAAACCCCTAAGCTTGCCAGTAAGCTGATGCTGGGGATAAAAAATACTGGTCTTAGGTTTGATCGATTAATCTGTCCTGTCACTCTCTGTGCCTCGCAGAAGTGTTTACCGTATATCTCGGCGGGCGTTCTGACTTACAGAGATGCTCTGCTTACAGCTGCGGGACAGTGTTGGAATTTCACCAAGCTTTCCCCATTACTTTAGTGGCTGCTCCCCACTAAAACCGATGAGGATATCAGCGTATCATGTCTGCTTCAACCTACGGTGATGACTTTATAAACATAAAGCTATTCGTCTTTGAGACGAATAGCTTGAGAGATATGGCTGGAGAAGCGGTTAGAATTTCCAGATAAGAGGGTTGCCATCAGTTGGGGGCTGCATAAGCCACCTGGGGTTGTTTGGCCTGAGCATAATACCGTTCAAAGGCAGTTTGTAACTCATCTACACGAATGGGTTTACTGACATAGTCATGCATTCCTGCTGCCATACACATTTCCCGATCCCCCTGCATAGCATTGGCAGTCAACGCAATAATATAGGGCCGTTCCTCTTCCTTCCACTGTTCTTTAATGCAGCTGGCTGCTGTCAGGCCATCCATTTCGGGCATTTGAACATCCATTAACACGACATCGTAGGACTGGCGATGAAGAGCTTCTAAGACTTCTTCGCCATTGTTGGCTACATCTGCCCGGTAACCCATTTGTTTCAGGATCAGTAGAGCCACTTTTTGATTGACGACAATATCTTCTGCCAACAATATTTGGAGGGACTGATCACTCTGTACTTCCAAATTCACAGGACAAGCTAAAGTGGGTTTAACTTTGATCCGCTGACCTTCAAAGATTTCTGCTAAGGCATCGTATAAGTAGGATTGCTGGATTGGTTTGTTGAGAATGGCAGAAAACTGAATTTCTTGCTTATGTTTAATGATTTCGTCTTGTCCCAAGGAACTGAGCATGACGAGGGGGAGTTGTTTTCCCTGATCGAGTTGTCGAATATGCTTTGCTAATTCGACCCCATCCATTTCGGGCATTTGCATATCCAAGATCGCCAGATCAAACTGGGAGTCACTGTTCAGGAGTGCCAGGGCTTCAGCACCACCGCTAACAGCTTGGATTCCCATGCCCCAGGTTTGGGCTTGTAGGGTCAAAATTCTGCGATTAGTGGGATTGTCGTCCACCACAAGTAGCTGCTTGCCATCGAGTATTTGTTGAGATTGATCGAGGGTATTGTCTCCCTCAGGGGCAACAGGTAGCGCAATAGTAAAGAAAAAGCTAGACCCAACACCAGCTTTGCTCTCGACCCAGATCCGGCCACCCATCATGTGGGAGAGAGATTTACAAATGGCTAATCCGAGTCCTGTACCCCCATATTTTTTGGTAGTTGAAGCATCCACCTGGCTAAAGGATTTGAACAGACGGTTCATCCGATCTTCCGGAATACCAATGCCGGTATCTCTGACTTCGAATTGGATCAAACGACGTTGATTTTGAATATCGGTAATATTTTTCCGTTGGGGTGACGTCTCTTTCGGGTCGGTTTCAGTATCAGTGATGTCCTGAACATAAATCACTACTTCACCCTGCTCCGTAAATTTAACGCCATTGGTGAGTAAATTTACCAAGATTTGGCGTAGCCGGGTAACATCGCCCACGATGTGGTTGGGGGTAGTGGGATCGAATAAATAGGCAAGTTCGAGCTGTTTATCAATGGCTCTGGGGGCCACTAGACGCAGGGATTCTTCAATACAGGCCCGTAGACTAAAGGGCTGTTCTTCAAATTCTAGTTTTCCAGCTTCAATTTTGGAGAAATCTAGGATGTCGTTGATCAGGGTTAACAGGGCATCTCCACTGCTGCGAATGGTTTCAACGAAGTCCCGTTGTTGATTATCTAAGGTTGTATTCAGCAACAGACCCGTCATGCCAATGACCGCGTTCATCGGGGTGCGAATTTCATGACTCATGGTGGCCAAAAATTCGCTTTTGGCGACGTTGGCAGCATCGGCCTCTGTCCGGGCTTGTTTCAATGCTGAATTGTTCTGAGTCAATTTTTGGCGCTGTTGTTGTTCCTGCTCCAGGAGATGACCATGGGCTAGGGCAATACCAACTTGTCCGGCAACGGCTTCTATGAGTTCAATTTCGGCTTGGGTCCAGTCCCGGTTGCGATCGCATTGTTGTAGCACAATCACTCCATTCGCTTTGCGCTGATAGGAGGTGCGAATTGCCAACATGGATTTAACTTGGCCTTGCACAAAAATGTCCGCAACGGTTTGCAGAAGAGGATCGCTGAGTATATTAGCAGAGGCAACCGCGCGATCATGCCGTAGAACTTTGCGGGCATGGGGATTGTTTTCCAGCAAAATGTCGGTCCCCAGCATGGAGGGGGACTCTCCCGTTAGGTATTCTGCAACGATGGGTAAATGGGGTTTGGGTTGCGTGACGTAGGTATGAAGATGACATCGACTGACTTGAAAGGCTTTGCCAAGTTCTTGAACAGTGGCCTTGAAGATTTGTTGGCGGTCTATATTTTTACGGATCTTACGGGTAATTTCTTCTACCAGTTCAGCCCGACGCATTTGTTGCTTTAGGGCTTCAGTGGCTGCTTTGTTTTCTGTAATATCACGAATAGATCCGGCCATGCGGATGGGTTTGCCTTCAATATCCCAGATGGCTTGACCACGACCGGACACCCACAGGTAATAGCCTGCTTTTGTCCGCAGACGATACTCTACTTCGTAAGGAACTAAGTGTTCTAAATGATGCTTGAGAGCCAGAGAGACCTGCTCTTGATCCTCTAGACAAATATGGGCTTTCCAGGTGTCTAAGGTGCAGTCTAACTCATCGGTTTCATAGCCCAACAGTTGACCAAATCGGGGGGCAAGATAAAAGGCTTTGTTAACGATATTCCAATCCCAAAGGACATCTCCTGACCCCTGAACAGCTAATTGAAACCGTTCCTTGCTTTCCTTTAAAGCCGCATCAGTTTGTTGGCGCTCAAAAATTTCTTGTTGCAGCTGGGTGCGCTGGGATTGCTCTTGTTCCAACAGTTGGGCTTGGGCCAGGGCAATGCCGATTTGGTCAGCAACTGCTTCTAATAAGTCGATTTCGGCAGCGGGCCAAGCTCGAAAACAGTCCTCATGGGCATCGGGTTGGGACAGATACGCTTGGCGAGACAATCTGCGATCGCAATGTTGTAGGATAATCGCGCCATTGGGTTTGCCTTGATAGGACGTGCGTACCGCTAACATCGACTTCAAGGTAACCGGCTGAGGATCTGAAATCAGGGCTTCCAGCAATCGATCGGTATAGATATTCGGAGTTACGACAGCTTTATCCTGAGCGAGGACCTGTTGGGCATGGGGATTATCCACCACAGGCATCTCAATGCCGAGAAGTGAATTAGTACCAGGAGCTGTATATTCTGCCACAACAGGAATAGAGGCCTCTCCATCTTCCGTATAGCTATGTAAGTGGCAACGACTGACTTGAAAAACCTGACCAATTTGATCCGCTGCAGCCTGAAAAATTCTTTGGGTATCTAGGTTTTGACGAATAGCCTGGGTGATTTTCTCCAAAAGCTGTGCTCGCTTAACCTGCTGAGCCAGGGCAATTTCTGCTTCTTGCCGCTCTTCAATTTCTTGTCTCAGCTTTTGAGTTTTGGCTTCGACCTCGGCTTCCAGGGTTCGCGAGTAATCTGCTTTCAAGTGAGCAAGCTGCTGCAGTTCTTGATTAGTTTCAACGAGTTTCGCTGTTCGAGCTTCCACTTGTTGCTCTAGGGTGGTTTTCGTATCCAACAATTCGTGATTAGACTTTTCTAACGCATCAATCACTTGGTTATAGCGGTTAGCAATGCGACCGACCTCTGTAAAGGGTTCAACAGGAGCCCGCAAGCTGAAGTCGAGGTCTTCTGCCTGTTGATCCATTACCTGGAACAAATCAAGGACTTCAGATTTGGCATGATGCTCGGCAAAGTTAAGCCCCATCTGTTCATCTTTTGCCAATACCCGCAAGCGCATCAGTCGATCCACCCCTTTTAACAAAAGCCAACTCAAACCGAAGGTCCAAACCCCACATGCGGCTATCCCCAAAAGCTGAACGCCGATTTGGCTACCGCGATTGAGGCCGGTCTCTAGTAAATCTGGGCGACCGTATAGCCCGACCGCTAAGGTGCCCCAAATTCCGCCTCCCAAATGAACCGGTACGGCATCAACTGCATCGTCAATTTGTAGCTGAGTCATCCAATGTTTGACCACCATCATGACGGCTCCACCGATGGCACCGATGATGATAGCTAGGGGTGGGTTGATGACATGGCAACTGGCGGTCACCGACACTAGTCCTGCCAGGGAACCATTAATCATTAACTCAATCTTGGGAATCTTCGTCCGCCACCATCCTAGAGCACCTGCAGTCAGGGTCCCAGCAGCACCGCCGAGCACTGTATTCAGTAAGATGATCGGAACGCGGTCACTGAATTCTAGACCACTCCCGCCATTAAAGCCTAGCCATCCCATCCATAGCAGTAAAGCACCCAAAACGGATAACGGTAAGCTTGACCCCAAAATCTCCTTTGGGGCATCTGTCTTGGAAAATCTCCCTTGTCTAGGCCCAATAATTAAAATAGCTGCTAGGGCAACCCATCCCCCCACACTATGGACGACCGTTGATCCGGCAAAATCAACAAATCCCATCCGTCCTAACCAGCCCTCCACTTGTCCAGCTTCGATACCGTTCCAGACCCAATGCCCAAAGATGGGGTAGATCACACTGGCCATAAAGGCAGTGATCACCAGATAGCCCCCAAACTTAGTGCGCTCCGCCACAGCTCCTGAAACGATGGTGGCTGCAGTGCTGCAAAACATAGTTTGAAAGACAATAAACGCTGCTAGAGCTGCGTCTGTTTCAGGGGAAGCTAGAAATTGATCCGTGCCGATAACAGTGTTGATGGATGCTCCAAACATCAAGCCATAGCCCAAAAACCAGAAGATAAGGGTGGATAGGCTAAAGTCTGCAAAATTTTTAATGGCAACGTTGATATTATTTTTGGAACGCGTAAGTCCAGACTCCAGGCACATAAACCCGGGTTGCATCACAAAGACTAGTGCTGAACAGACAAGTAGCCATAACATAAGCGTTACCTAGTTAAAACTGGGGTTCCCCCTAGCAGGACATTCCTAAACACTGCAGGCAGCCATTTCCGCTTCAAAAGCAATGCGAACGGTCTCGTAGGCTTGAGAAATCTGAGAGACAACGTCTGCCGATCCTGCCGTCGTACCTGAACGCCCGAGGGCTTCTGCCTCGGAACAGAAGCTCGCCAGTTGTTTAGCACCAAGGTTGGCACTGGCTGATTTCAGGGCATGAGCTGCATCACTTAACCCATCTGGATCGGCGTCTTTGACGGCCTGATGCATTTTTTCGACTCGCCCCGGTGCATCTTCCAGATAGGTGTTTAACAAATCAGCAATGAGTAAAGACGCATGTTCCCCAGCTAGCTGGCGGAAACTATCCAATGCTGCGGGGTCAATAATGCTCGGATCCATTGAGGTTTCGGCCATCGTTGGTTGTTCCATGATTACGGTTGTTTCTTGAGACGCAAGAGTAGCTTGTATCTCGGGGAGAGGGGGAATGGAGGTGCTTTGAGGAAACGGTACTGACAGATTCTCTTCTAATTGGGGAATCTGTTCAGTCGCCTGGACCTGCTGGGTTGCTGTACTCCCCACTAAAACGGCAACAGGTTGAGAGCTTTCCGGTGCCATGGGCAAGTCTGGTGGAGTCGGTTCATTGAGGCTGACGGGCTGCAATGGTGCCACAGGAATAGGAGGAGGTGTTTCCTCAGGCTCCTCCATCGGTTGGCACCGACTGAGGACATCCCTTAACTCGTTGACGCGGACGGGTTTGGTGATATAAGCATCCATACCCGCATCCAGACACATTTCTCGATCGCCCTGCATGGCATTGGCGGTCATGGCGATGATGTGAGGACGATCTTCAGGGGACCAGCGTTGGCAAACTTCTCGGGTTGCGGTGAGACCATCCATCTCTGGCATTTGCACATCCATGAGAACAACATCATAGGATTGCCGCTCTAAGGCTTCAATGACTTCTAGACCGTTGTTGGCAACGTCAGCTCGATAGCCCAATTGTTTTAAAATCAACAGGGCCACTTTTTGGTTGACCACCATATCTTCTGCTAAGAGGATGCGCAAGGGATGTTGATCGCCTAGATTGGTGGGTTTTTCTTGAACGTCTGAGGTCTGCTCAACTTTAATCAGAGGGTTGTCTAGCACTTGGGAAAGAACGCTTTGAAGTTGAGCCTGCTGAACAGGCTTGTTTAAAATGGCCGAAAAATTAATGTCGCCAGCCCGGGCTCGGATGTCATCTTGTCCTAAAGAACTTAAGACCACCAGGGGTAATGTTTTACCGTTGGGCTCTTCCCGGATTTTCTGTGCCAAGGTCACCCCGTCCATCTCCGGCATTTGCATATCAAGGACGGCGAGGTCAAAATTTACACCTCGTTGCAGCCACTCTAAGGCTTTAATGCCGGACTTAACCGCACAAGTTAACATTCCCCAAGATTGCGCCTGTAGGGATAAGATCTCCCGATTGGTGGCATTATCATCCACAATCAAGAGCTGTTTGCCCGCTAACTGAATATCTGAGACTGCTTTGGGGCTGACATAGTTCGGAATCTCGGAGGCAGCAATGTTAAAGGAAAAGGTGGACCCGAGACTCACCTCGCTAGTGACCCATATTTTGCCCCCCATCAGTTCGCTGAGCTGCTTACTAATGGCTAAACCAAGGCCAGTCCCCCCAAACTTACGGGTTGTAGAAGCATCAACCTGGGAAAAAGATTTGAATAAATGCTCTAACTTGTCCGGGGGAATACCAATTCCCGTGTCTTTGACATCAAATTGGATTTCATAGGGGGTGGCTTCGGCGATCACTTCCAGGTCTGTATCAGGCCCCATATCTATAGTCTCAATGGGTTTTGAAGACACATAAACGACGACTTCCCCTTCGCCTGTAAACTTAATCGCATTGTTGAGCAGGTTGACTAAAACCTGACGTAGGCGAGTAATATCCCCCAGAATGGCGGTTGGCGTGGGTGGATTAATCAGATAAGCCAGCTCCAGATTTTTACCAGAGGCTTTCGATGCAACGATCAGCAAGGCTTCTTCAATACAGGTCCTGATTTCAAAGGGTTGCTGTTCAAGATCCAGCTTCCCTGCCTCAATTTTGGAGAAATCTAAAATATCGTTGATCAGGGTCAGTAAGGCATCCCCACTACTGCGGATGGTTTCGACAAAATCTTGTTGTTGTGTCTCTAAGGGCGTATTTAAGAGTAAACCAGTCATGCCAATGACTGCATTCATGGGGGTGCGAATTTCATGGCTCATATTGGCCAGAAATTGACTTTTGGCCTGATTGGCTGTCTCTGCTTCATGTTTAGCGGATTGGAGCTCAGAAACCATCTCCTCTAACTCCTGCTGCCGAGTCTCCAACAGGGAAATCATGCTGTCTTTGAGCTGGCCAATATTGAGAGCGGCCCGTTGGAGAACAACATTGAAGGTATCGATGACCTCAGCTAATTCATGGTTGCGATCGCATTCCAGAGAACTCAATTCCACCTGGCTAGGATCGCCAGACATGGCAACTTCAACTTTCCGTAACTCATCTAACAGCTGGTTGAGGGGACTGATAACCGTACGGCTCACAGCCTGTAGGGTAATAATCGTAAACGTAATCCAAATGAGCAGAATGAATCCGGCTAACTGTAGAGAGCTCGTTAGGGCTGCTGCCTGAATCTCTGTCCCGTCCAGCCTTAAAGATAATCGATAACCGGTATTCTCTTGCTGTGGCCAAGTAATATCGTAAGTCGATGACGAGTTGTTCCAAACCCTGGTTATGTCAGGATTAGAAAAATCTGGCAATGTAGGGGAAGTCCCAAACGTGACCCGTTTACTCCCATTTTGGTAGAGGGTGCCACCCATGACGTTTGACCCCTGCATGAGGGTCTCAGCCATATCAACTAGCTGGTCTGGAGAGGACTTCGTGTTAGCGAAACTGGCCAAAGGGGTGATTGCGGTTAAACTTTGAGCTTCCAGTTGGCCTAGTTTGGCTTCTCTAATCCTGAAATAGGCCGGTACTAAAATGACAGCCTCGGCAATGAGGCAGCTTCCTAACCCCATAATGCCAATCTGACGACTCAGGGGAGAACGAAGGGGAGCTAAACATTGTTTCAGACCATCAATCAGGCTAAACTTTGATGGATTCAGCGGCTGCATTTTTTTTCGCTTGATAGATGTTAGTTGAGTATTAAAAAAATATTCTTTTTTTTAATAGTTATTTGATGTAAATGTTTACTGAGAAGGAAGTTGATTTCTAGAAAGACTTTCTTTGGCAAGAGAAAGCTTCTCCATTGCTGCATCATTAGCATGCCCTTATCGCTCCTAGACCGAACAATTTAGGCAGGGGTATCAGCCTTTACACTAAATCTAGCTAGTGCTTTGTCCGCTATCTTAGTCTTGCAAATTGAAGAGGAAAAAAATGCTGATTATGGTAGTTTTATCGATCCTGCTGGAGATGTAATGTTTTGAATGACAGGTGGGCTTACTAGGAGATAAATATTTGAATAGTTAGTCGCTAATTTAGCTCCAGAAAATCTGGCAAAATAGTACCAAAAGCCATGATTTACTCCGAAAAATTGTTCTTCCCCATTCTCTAGTTTTGGTGAGATGAGTCAGACCTTGGAAAAACGTACCCCGCTTATTTTAGTTGTCGATGACGATCGATCAACTCGAATTATTCTTCGCCTGATTTTGGAGCAAGACGGGTGTGAGGTAGTCGATGTTGAAAATGGTCAGCAGTGCCTGAATGCTTATCTCGCCCGCAAGCCTGATATGGTTCTGTTGGATGCCAAAATGCCAGTTATGGATGGATTTACCTGCTGTGCCGAATTGCAGAAGCTGCCCTTAGGTGCATCCACCCCTATTCTGATGATTGCAGGTTTAGATGACCAAGCCTCAGTTGACAAAGCGTTTGCAGCGGGAGCGATGGATTATGTGACAAAACCCATCCATCCCCCTATTCTGCGACGCCGATTGCGTCATTTATTAGAAGCAAGTTGGGCTGAGCAAGTTGTTCGGGATAGTGAAGCTCGCTATCGATCGGTGGTTGATCACTTAAAAGAGGTGATTTTCCAAATCAACCAAGAAGGGAATTTAGCATTTCTCAATCCAGTGTGGTCAGAATTAACGGGCTTTGTACGTGAAGAGGCCATCAACCATAGTTTGGCTGAATATGTCCATCCAGGTGATCGGCACCAGTTCAATCAGTACATTAATCAACTTTTTCACAGACAACAATCGGAATGTCGTTTTGATGTTCGATTTCTCCGCAAAGCGGGTAGCTTTGGCTGGATGGAAGTCTATGCTTGCGCTATTCCTGGGCCAGATGGCAAAATCGTCGGAATTTCTGGTTCCCTTGCAGACATAACAGAACGTAAATATCAAGATCAACGCTTGTCCGTTGAGCGAGCCACCACTCGAGTTTTGGCCGAAGTGGCAACCTTAAGCGAGGCTGTCCCCAATCTATTGCAAGCGATTAGCAAAAGTTTGGGATGGGAATATGGTGAGCTGTGGTTGATGGATGAGACTAACAACACCTTGAAATGTGTGGAAAGTTGGTTTGAACTAGAAGAAAAGATGGGCTCGTTTCAGGTGGCATCTAGCTCTGCTAATTTTGCCCTGGCCTCAGGCCTGATTCAACGCATCTGGACCCATGATGGTCCCCTATGGTTAACCGATAATGCCATTCATGATATTCATGCTAATTCGTTTCCCCAGGCAGGTATGCAAACCGCCTTTAGCTTTCCCATCCTAGAAGGCTATAACCGTTTGGGGGTGATGGTGTTTAGCAAGCGTGAACATCAAGCGATGGATGCTAGCCTATTAAAAATTATGGGGTCTATTGGCACTCAGCTTGGCGAGTTTATTATGCGTAAACGAGCGGAGGAAGAGGTCCAACATCAGCATGCGAAATTGCAGTCTGAGCTGGACCAGGCCGCTGGCTATGTCCAATCCTTAATTCCTCCACCCATGACAGGGCCCGTTTCGATTCAGCATCAATTCATCCCATCCAATCAATTGGGGGGAGATGTCTTTGATTACTATTGGCTAGACTCGGATCATCTCGCCATTTACTTACTAGATGTAGCGGGCCATGGTATCCGTTCCACATTACTCTCTGTTTCTGTGCTTAACGTGGTGCGATCGCAATCCTTGTTGGATACAGATTTCTATCAGCCCAGCTCTGTTCTAGATGGCCTCAATGAAGTCTTTCAAATGAATGAACAAGGGGATGACTACTTCACAATTTGGTATGGAGTATACAACTGTAAGACCCAAAAACTGAAGTATGCCAGTGGTGGTCATCCGGCGGTACTATTGGCTTCTGCCCAGATGCCGATTCAGCCTTTAGAGGTTCGTAGTATTCCCATTGGTATGATGTCAGGGTTTCCCTACGATCAGTTTGAATGCGATATCCAAGCGGGTAGTGCCATCTACCTATTCAGTGATGGCGTCTACGAAATTATGCAACCCAATGGCGAAGTATGGACCTTTGAAGGATTTATGACCGTTGTCTCAGAATACCAACGTCGGCAGTTTGACTCCCTCGATCCGCTTTTTCAGCAGATTCAACATATTGCTGGCAACAAGAGCTTTGAAGACGACTACTCCCTGATGAAAATCTCCTTTGACTCAGTTCAGCCCAAGCAAACCCTGCCACCAATGTCTTATGCAGCCCAGTCTGCTACACCGATGATTGCCAATCCCTACTAAAAAAATTCAGGAACACTTGATATTTTATAGAATTGGGTTAACAGAAATCTGTTTTTTTAGAACTCAGCTTGTTTATGATTTTGAAAAAAATCTATCTAAATAAAAAGATAGACATTAAGCTAGACAACTCAAACAATTCCTGAGACATGATGTTAAACCTGGACTTGACATACTAAGAACTAAGCCTGATTTACACCTTAGTAGTGTCATTTCTACCATGATAAGTACCCAGCTCAATGTAACTCCTTTGTCTCTGAATCGTGAAGGAGCTATCAACCAGCTTCCTTCTATTTTGGCGATGCAGCGGTTTCATGCTTTGAACGATCAAAGAAGTGGGAGCTTTATCCAGAAGATGCAAATATCTTCTACTTCTTTAAAGATGCTCAATCGGATTGTCGAGAAATTTCCAGCCCAGGACATCTATCAAATCGGTAAAGAATTAGGAGAGAGGGAATTTAGAGCATTTTATCTAGCCTTTGCCCCCAAGAATCCTTCCTTGCTCGATTTAGGTTGGAAGACGATTCTAGAGAAGTGGTGGGTTTATGCCTATTTGTCTGAGTACGGTAACGTTAATCTTGAATTAAGCCAAGAACAAAGTGATTATTTTTTTTGTAACGTTTACCAATACTAAGATCCATCGCACAAAAGCGACAAAAAAACAAGCCAGTATGCCCACTGGTTGCTGGCGTTCTAGCAGGATTCTTTAGCAGCTTGTCAGGGTATGAATATGAGGCCATCGAAACTGAATGCCATGAGAAGGGGCATCAAAATTGTACGTTTATTCTAGGGAACAGTGGCCTGGTTAATTCTGAAGCATTTTGGCAAGCAGTCCACGATATTCACTAAGCCATTCACTTGATATTGATGTATAAAAAATATGGTCACAGCAAAATTTTAAGTTAGAAATATTTTGATATCAAAGTTCTACATTTTGTTTAGGAATCCATATGCTTAGCCAATAGCTTTTTCGCCATGGGTTTATACAGTAGATAGAAAATAGTCTCGATATATCGGAGCATATCTTCTCTATTTTCCCTAGAAGTATAGTTCCAAAAACCATATATTTTGGCAAGAGATAGTAAGCGACTGGTGTGGATTTTCCAAGTGTAGGTGGTATAGACTCGCTCGATAGCTTGTTCTGAAATTTGTTGCCAATAGTCTGGATTGGTTTCACATTCCTTTGTGAACTCTAGCAATTTAGCGGCAATTTCTTCTGTATGGGTTGGGTTGATATAAAAACCATCGATACCATCTCGGATAATTTCTAATGGCCCCCCAAAACGTGTGGCAAAGGTAGGAAGTCCAGAAATCATGGCTTCTAAAACCGTTAAGCCAAAAGCTTCAAATAGGGCAGGTTGGACAAAGATACCTTTGTGATCGGCAATGACTCGATAGACTTCACCCGAATCTTGCTTGGGAAAGCGAACCCCTAACCAGCGAATTTTTCCATGTAAGTTGTATTGGTCAATGATTCGGTACAGACGTTCGATTTCGTTAATTTCTTCATGATCGACAGAATCACCCGTTCTCAGTTTTCCTGCTACCAGAATGAGGTTGTAGTGCTCCTGGAGTTGAGGATGCTGGCCAAAGCATTCTGCCAAGCCTGTTAAATTTTTGATCCGATCCAATCGAGCCATGGAAAACAGTGGAGGTTTTTCTGGGTCTTCTAAATAACCAAATACATGTTCAGGGTCTTCAAGGGTAAACAGCAACTCTTCCAGCCGATTTATATCTCCTGGTGTTCTCTCCTGGTGACGTGTGAAAGGGAAATAGACACTTTCATTGACGCCAGGGGGGACAACATTAAATTTAGGACTGAACAATTCTGCCCCATACACAACATGGTACAGATCGGGCATGGTGAAGGAGCGATAGCTTTCATACTGACCAATGGTATCGGGGCGACCTGCAATTTCTTGATAGGTACTGGTGACCACGAAATTCGCCGCATTCATAGCAATGAGATCGGCGGTAAACTGCATGGAAAAGTGATATTGCTCTTCTAGATCTTGCCAATACAGATTACTGAACAAATACTTCGATTTCTCTAGGGCATGGGCGACGTTGCATTGGGTCACTCCTAACCGACGAGATAGGAGAAAGGCGACTAAGTTGCCGTCTGTATAGTTACCAACAATCAAATCTGGCAACCCTCGGAATTCAGCTAGTAATTCCCGTTCCGCATCAATGGCATAGGTTTCTAAGTAGGGCCAAATCTCAAACCGGGAAATCCAGTTCTGGGTGTATTTGGGATTCAGCTCTCGGAAGGGAACTCGCAAAATCCAAACGTTGTCGGTAGCATGAACTTTTTCGAGCCGCTGATTGCAGAGGGTTCCTTCACTATTGGGAATCAATCGAGACAGGATAATAAGTTTGGGCTGAACTTCTAGGGTATCTAGACCTGCGAACTGTAGATCTTCTTGCAGCTGTTTCTCTAGGCTTTTGGCCTGATCGAGGACATAGACGACTTGCCCACCGGTATCGGGCCTGCCCAAAACTCCTTCTTGTCCAAAGTAGCCGTGAATCGAAACCAGCACGATCTTAAAGATCATGGGAATGCGAGAGATAAAGGCTTCTAAAACTTGATCGTCAGGAGAATCGATCAGCTCATCTAGCATTTCCAAGGTTTCTAAAACTCTGGCGGCGGTATTCCCCCAGCCCGGCTCGAATCCTAGTTCTTGAAAGTCAAATCTAAATTCGGGATAGGGCTGTTCTGGAGGTAGCCCACCCACTAAGCCAATGGCTTGTTTTACGCACTCAGACAGCTGTTCTGGATTTTGGATCCTTTGGTTAATGAGGAGTTGAGTGCCGTTGTAAGAATGGAGTTTGAGGAATGAGAAGAGGGAGAATAGCCATTGTTGAGGCCCCTCAAACATCTTGCTAGATAAGTATCGATTGAGATACTGAACGCCTCGACCAATATTCTTGGGATCTCGGATGACGGGAGAATAGTCGTAGAAGGGACGGAAATCGATTTCGAGGATGTCTCCATCTTGGGGATGGTAGTGCCCCACAAACCGATCGCGCAGGTCCAGTAGCTCATCAACCTGGATTTGCTCATAGACCAATTCTCGTGAATCTAAGCGGTAGGCTTCTTCAGAAGCTATTTTGGGACGAATAATCAGATAGAGATTTTCATCCTCGACCAGGATTTCTTGGGTATAGTAAATCAGCTTCTGTAGGCGTGAAGAGAGCTGAAAGGCAGGGGTTTTCTTATATTTCTCGCAGAAGGTGTCAAATACGCTCAGAATGTCGTTGCGGAGTAAATAGCGCTCGGATTGATTATGAACTTCACTGGCAAACTGCCGCAAATCCGTTTTTTCGTCACTATTTAAGACCGCTTGAATCAACTGAGACATAAAGATGCTCCGGACATGGGACCTAGGACTATATTAAGTCTGATGGCAACAGACGTATCAATAGAGTTGTCAGGGGTTACGAATGTTAAACATTGTGGACATAAAAAAGGCTGACCCTGAGGCCAGCCTTTAGGATTTTTGGGAACGCGCAGAGAGATTAGTGATGGAGAACCAACTTAACATTGGCATTCTGGAGCTCAGGTCGCTTAATCTCTGACAATGTTTTAGTGACGGCGTACTTCTGATTGATGGAGTTAATGAGTTCTGTCTGATTATGCTTTTTGGCAACGCCCCATAGATCAGCAATCAGATCAAAGGAGCCATCAGTATTATGGGACCAACCCAAATCATATTCACCGTCTAAAACAGCAACGATGTCTGCCCGAACACGCTGGCCGTTATAGCCCCGTACATCGGCATTCGTTTTAACTTCAATACCGAGATCTTTCAGAGAAGACTTAAGAATTTCAGCTTCAGTGATCTTGGTGCGGAGAGTACTAAAGTGTGACATTGGATGTTCCTCCAGGAATTGAGATAACAACGTTTGGTTGGGATAAACCGCAACGCTGACAGAATTGCGGTTGGATGAACTAGCGTATAGCTAGTGGTTTCTCCTGCTGGGAACAGGAGAAAGCTTTTAGAACTCCAGTCGCTGATATTCTGCGACTGAGGCTGCTGCAGGACGGGCTCTTTGGCGAGCCCACTCCCGTAAAGCCATTACCTGCTCGGTCATTGTTTTGGAGAGAGGCAAGGTGGAGCGGCTGGCAGCAATAATATCAAGTTGGGTAAATTCGCGATTCTGGGCAAAGGCTTCATACATGGCAGCGATGACAACTTGTTCAATTTCAGCTCCCGAAAAGCCCTCGCAAACGTTTGCTAGCTCCTCTAGGTTAAACCGGGAAACGTCTCGACGGCGCTGGGAGAGATGAATATTGAAAATTTGCTGGCGCTCTTGCTGGGTCGGCAGATCGACAAAGAAAATTTCGTCAAATCGACCTTTGCGTAGGAATTCGCCAGGTAGCCGCTCAACCCGGTTAGCGGTGGCCATGACAAAGACTGGAGAGGTCTTTTCCTGCATCCAGGTTAAGAAAGACCCGAAAATTCGACTGGATGTACCGCCATCTGAATCTGCCGATCCGGCACCACCGGCAAAGGCTTTGTCCATCTCATCAATAAATAAGATGGCTGGAGAAATGGACTCAGCGGTTTTAAGGGCGCTTCGCAGGTTAGCCTCTGAACGTCCCACCATGGAGCCATCGTAGACGCGTCCCATATCTAGGCGGAGAAGAGGTAAGCCCCATAATCGCGAAGTGGTTTTGGCAATCAAGGATTTTCCGCATCCAGGAACCCCCAAAATTAACATGCCTTTGGGCTGGGGTAAGCCATATTCCCGTGCCCGTTCCGTAAAGGCTTCCGAACGCTGGGTAAGCCAATGCTTCAGCTCTTCTAAGCCACCGACTGCATCAATGGTTTGATCACATTCGATATAGTCCAGAATGCCGTTCCGGCGAATCAGCTGTTTCTTTTCTGAGAGGACCACTTCAACTTCTGATTCTGTGAGTTGGCCGGTCGTTACTTTGGCTTTGCGGTAAACTTTTTCGGCTTCATCTTTAGTCAATCCTAGGGCTGCTTTCAGCAACTTTTCCCGTGCGGGTGTTCCTAAAGGACGACCGGTCAGGAGTAACTGCCGATCGAGAACGTCTTGCAGTTCTGCCAGGTCAGGAAAGGGATAGTCGAGTACGACCATTTCTTTCTCGAGTTCGAGGGGGACCTGATGGACGGGAGACATCAAGATAATAGTTTTGTGGGTGTTTTTGAAGCTTGCGATCGCATCTCGTAACCATCGCACGACTTCAGCACTATCCAGGAACGGATGCAGATCCTTGAAGATAAAAATGGCATTTTGACGTTCCCCAATCGCTGACTGAATCGCCATCTGGGGGGAAACAGTACTGTGTTGGGTGGAACTGCGGGGTTGCCCATATTCAACAGTCCCCCGAGTCAGGGTCCAGACAAACACTTTCTGTTCCGGTTGCCTTTGAGCAATAGCAGCAATAGCCTCCTCTGCCCGTTCTTCCTCAGGAGTAACGAGGTAGATCAAAGGATATTGAGCTTGGATAAGAATACTTAGCTCTTCTTTCATGACCTTTGTCTTCCAATGCAGGGGGTTGATTACAGAGGATGCATGAAGTTGGACAAACAGCTACAAAGCCCTAAGAGTCTGAATAATCAGACACTCGCTCCCACGAGTTCTTCGGCAGCTGCAGGTTGAACC
Organism: Acaryochloris sp. 'Moss Beach'; assembly: GCF_021497025.1. Classification (NCBI taxonomy): domain Bacteria; kingdom Bacillati; phylum Cyanobacteriota; class Cyanophyceae; order Acaryochloridales; family Acaryochloridaceae; genus Acaryochloris; species Acaryochloris sp. 'Moss Beach'. The sequence goes on along the minus strand of NZ_CP071717.1, from coordinate 5,478,562 downwards.
TTCAGTCCATCATCACTTAACATGGCAGGTTGCTCTTTCAGAGAAACCATCTCACCCGCTCGCAAAACTACAGTCGTAGTACATTCGGGGCAGGCATAGACTTGGTGGGTAGACCCATGAGACGCTTCTGTTTGCTCCACCACCTCAGGATGACCCAGGTAAAAATCAATGGCCCGCTCAGCAATGGCTGACATGGGCTCTGCATCAACGGCACCTCGGATTTTGAGCTGACGATGAAGGTCGGGTGGCAGGTAAAGAGTAACCTTTTGTTTATCTTGCATATGACTTAGTGAATGGATACCCGGGTATAGGATACAGCTTAAAGATTAGACATATTGCTGTCAAGCTGTCAAACCGTTATGACGTCAATATCTTTACATTAGTACATAAAGCTGACTATCACACTTGCATCTGAGTGACGGCAATATTTCCTTGAAAACAGATATCTACATCACTACCCGGCTCATGTTCGCGACCGTGATAATTACCGGAATAGACGAGTCCTGCTGCTTCCTGACGATAGGCAACCGGGAGGGGTTTTCGGGATAAGGGGCAATGAATAATCGCTGGATCGGCAGCCTCTGGAGGGAGATGAGGTAAGTTGACATTCCAAAATGCTTGGTTGGGCAGGGGCTGCTTGAGTAAGTACTCGATAACCTGCTGGGCCCAGCGAGTAGAACGAGACCAATCGATGGGGCGGTCCCGGCGATGATATTGGGAAATGGCAATCCCCGGAATTTGGTGTAACGCGGCTTCGCGAACGGCAGCAACGGTTCCTGATACATAGATGTCCGATCCTAAGTTGCCTCCCTCATTGATGCCGGACAGAACCCAGGTGAGGGTGGGGCAGAGATGCTGAAGCGCCACCCTCACACAATCCACAGGAGTACCTCCAATTCCGTAGCTAAGCAACAGCTTATTCCCCAGCGGTATCTTCCGCTTTTCGATGGCAATGGGGCCTGAGGTCGTCACTTGATGCCCACAACCTGAATGGTGGGTGAGGGGAGCGATGATTAAGAGGGGCTGATCGATGGCCTGTCCTAAGGCTGAGATTCCTGGGGCGTCAATGCCATCGTCGTTGGTAAGAATCCAAGTCATGCCAAAAGGCACATCATAGTATTTCGGCAGACGATATGGGAACGCTTGAAACTATAGGTTGGCGTGATGGGTGGAGCAATTTCGGCCTGATTGTTTGGAATGGTATAAGGCTTGATCGGCCTCATCGATCAGTTCCTTGGCCGTTTTATAGGTGGATTCTTGAGTTGCGATCGCAGTCGCAATCCCCACACTGATCGTAACGTCTTGAATGGGCCAGCCATAGTTATCCACCGCCTGTCGTAACGACTCGGCCACTGTAAAAGACCCCTGCTGGTCACTGTCCGGCAAACACACCACAAATTCTTCCCCACCATAGCGACCGGCCAAGTCGCTTCGGCGTAAGTTGGTTTTGAGGATGCCGGCAATGAGTACGAGGGCTTGGTCACCTGCAGAGTGACCGTAGGTATCATTAAAGGTTTTGAAGTAATCTACATCTAGCAACAAGATGGATAAGGGGCGTTGAGTGCGCGTCGCAAAAGACTGGTACTGCTGAAGTTGGGTGAGAAACCCTCTGCGATTCATCAACTCTGTTAAGGAATCGGTATAGGCCAGTTCGGTGAGGCGAAAATTCTCTTGCAGAATGCCCTCTTGAAATCGTTTGAGGGCCTCACTCTCTCGGGCGATGCCCAAGATGGAGTTTGAGCTGGGGTCAAAGCTAAAGGACCAAGTTAAGTAGGTCTGATTACCATCTGCTTTGCAGTGCAGGGTTTCAAAGCTGGGGATGATCTGATTGATCGTAGATTGGAGGGTCTGCTGGGTTTGCTGTATCCATTCAACATGGACAAAATCAAGAAAAGACCGCCCTTGGACTCGACTGGTATCCCAGCCGAATAGCTGAGTAAATGCATCATTTACTCGGTGGATAGTGTAGTTGGGCTTCAATAGACAGATGATCTCTGGGCAAATATTGAAGAGTTGGTCCAGATTTGGTTCCAAGATAAGTCTCGACTGCAGAGGGACTTGTTGTTCGGTTAATAGGTGAATCTTGATATTCCTGAAAAAAACAGCTTAATTGACTAAATTGCAGAAAAATATAGTGCCAGTCGCTAATTTCATGAGCGACTGAAATGGCTTAAATAGTGAGATGTTGTGGGTTCTATTCTGTCTTAAGATACCCGAAAAGATTGGGCTTGATACGTGCAAACTTTCTATGTATTGAGAGTAAAATTGCACCGTTTGTGATTCTAGTTTTTTGAGACGTACGGTTTTAATAACCTAATGCTGTCCCTTCTCCTCGGGGATCAGCAGCGCCGAACAATTCATCTTGGGGCGTCACTTCAATTAAGTTGGCATTGCCCCATTGAGTTCTCCCTTGAATGTCATGTCCTCGCTGTTTCAGCTCTTCCACAGTTGTTTGAGGAAATTGCACCCATTCTTCCATGCGTAAGGGCAAAGGTCGCCATTGGTGATGAACTTTAGGGGCATGAATCGCCGTGGCTACATCCTGCTCAAAGACCAAAACATTCATGACTAACTGCAATACGGTGGTGATAATCGTGCTGCCCCCGGCGGCCCCAACCACCAGCCTTAATTTCCCTGCTTCCGTCACGATGGTCGGCGTCATGCTGGAGAGGGGTTTTTTGGTGGGTGCGATCGCATTTTGAGTATTGCCAACTAACCCAAAGGCATTGGGGACCCCCGGCGCGGTCGCAAAATCATCCATCTCATTATTTAGAATGATTCCTGTTCCTGGGACGACGACCCCGGCCCCAAATCCTAAATTGAGGGTAAAAGTGAGGCTGACGGCATTGCGATCGCGATCCACTACATTTAAGTGACTGGTATCATTCGACTCTTTTTGCAGCCACTTCAACGTCTGGGAATTCATGGCCTTAACCTGCTCCGCCGGGCGAGCTTGATTAGGATTAATCTCCTGAAAGCGACGCTGGGCATATTGAGGACTGATCAATTCCTGGACTGGAACCTCAACGAAATCAGTATCTCCTAGATATTCAGCGCGATCGGCATAGGCAATTTTCATGGCCTCTACTAAGGCATGTAAATAATCAGGATGATCTGCCTTTGTAGAAAATGGCTGCCCTAAAGTGAGTAGATTTAATATCTGGATCAGATGAACACCCCCCGAAGAAGGGGGAGGCATAGAGCAGACTTGCAGTTGTTGGAACTCACCACATAAGGGCTCTCGCCAAGTAGGGGCATAGGTTTTTAAATCCCAGAGAGAGACGATGCCATCATTTTTCTGCATATCCTTGGCAATCGCTAGGGCGATAGAGCCAGAGTAAAAAGCCTGGGGATCCTGGGCGAGTCGTTTGAGGGTGTTAGCTAAGTCTGTTTGGATGAGGCGACTGCCAACGGCTAACGGTTGACCCTTGGGGAGAAAAATCTTCTGAGCAGCGGGGTTTGCTGCAAGAGCCTTTTGACGCAGGAGGATGATACGGTGAGTGCGATCGCTCACCACAAATCCCTCTTCCGCCAATTTGATTGCAGGATTCAGCAACGTTTGCCAAGGCAATCGACCATATTTTTGGTGAATAGCTTGCAAACCTGCAACGGTGCCAGGAACGGCTACGGCTCGATGACCATCAATACTAGCTCGGGGAATCACCTGCCCCTCTGCATCAAGGTAGAGTCGAGAGTTTGCTTTCAGAGGTGCCCGCTCACGAAAATCTAGGGCAATCATCTGATTGGTTTCCCCGAGTCGCAAAAGTAAGAATCCCCCTCCTCCAATCCCTGCGGAGAAGGGTTCCGCCACTGATATGGCCATCGCTGTGGCCACGGCAGCATCTACAGCATTGCCACCTTGCTTGAGGATCTCTAAACCAACCCGTGTTGCGTCGGGATGGGCAGAGGTGATGAGGCCCGTTCGACCCTGAGTAGAAGGTGGAGCTGCAAGACACGGGCTAACTAAGGTGCTAATGGCAAAACACATGCTAGAGCAAGTAGCCCAAAATTTTAATAGCACCATAGGGGGTATATTGATGGCCGAACGAAGAGATTTTTAAAGCACAATCCAATTAGCCATTAGCTTATCGTGAAATAGGAGTCATTCACTCGACTTGAAAGCCGTTTAGCTCAATGTCAGGGGATAGGCTTTGAGATTTCTACTAGCTATTATTTATTGGCAACTAATATTCTGGATTCAATGCCGTCCCATATTGATTGCGAGTATGATAAAGAAGATCTCTGGCAGTGAATGATAACAATCATGGACTTGAGGTAATTATTCAATAAATTCAAGTCTTTTAAAGAAAAGCTAACCAATTCAAAATTAACTTTAAACGCATCAATCCAAATCTGCTGAGCACGCTTAGCGAATTCCATATTCTCCTCGAAAGGTGCTAATGCACTTGGGATATCACTTTTTAACAACTCAAGGGCTCTAACCAGCTCATTGAAGTCTACATTATTGAATATTTTCGCTTCCTTGAATTTTTTTAGCACTAATAATTGAAATCTTAATTGCACGCAAAAATGCATTTTTATGGGTGCTTTCTATGCCGCAATACATCACTGTGTCGGTCGTTCTATTGCGATCTAATGCTAGGGTTAGCAGCCGTCTATTCGTAAGAGCACCTGTAAGCTCACGGGCTAAGTCATAGGTATAATAAAGTCTTTTTTTGAGGATAGCATCATCAGGGTTTGAGAAGCGGGTAATGGGATAGAGAGGATGTACCCCAGGGAAAAAGAGTCCAATTGCAGTAGCCCTTTTGGCTGCTGACTTAAAATCACCTTCTGTATCTTGAGTACTCAGATCTGCACATTGAAGTAACTTCTGGAGGGGTGGAGAACTGTCTAGATAGCTTCGAGCATGTCTGTCCATGATTTGTAAAATTTTATCTGCCTTACTCATACCTGATAACAACAAGAAAATTTCTTGCCAACGGTCATCCGTTAAATATTGTTCAATCAAGTCTTGCAAAAGAAAATCATCATTTTTGGACTGAGCAAAAATATACTGAGCAGCTAGAAATTCTTGTATGGTTAAGTGCGAAAATGAGTATACAGATTCGACCCGTTCAACCAATAGACCATGTTGTAATTCAATTGATTTCAAGACTTTCTTGCCATCAATTAAAGCAATATCAGGAAGCATTTCACTCAATAGTTCCTCGATTTGCTGGGTTAGCGTTCGTCTTGTGATAAATAATTCATCTCTCTGAAAGGCATCAAAAGCAATTTTTGACAGAATAATCTCTTTGCGTTTTGTTGCCAGTCCTTTATAAATACCTTCTCTCGGAACATCCTTTTCGGCATCCCATTCTTCTAAAAGCACCCATAGAGACTTTTCATACAAAGTGGCTCTGTGCTTCGGGAACTGTCCTTCCCTTTGGAAAACAAGGCAAAGCATGGTGAGCAGTAATGGCGTTCGAGTCAGCTCTTTTGCTGCCGTATTACTATCAGTATTGAGTTGCTCCCAACATTTTCGACCCTGTTGGGGTTGATTATAAAACCATTTCTCTATAAACTGCCTGATCTGATGATCATCAAACTCGGCAATCACAACATCTGTGAAATTGCGGAGGTTATATCTGTATGCTGCAGGTCTACAGGTAATGATGAACCGATTTTGGTGAAATCGATTGGCAAAGTCTTGGATTTTTGAAATCGCCTCGCTCATTTGCTCCATCGGCACTTCATCCAGCCCATCCAGCAATAGCAGCAAATTCCCTTGCACCAGAGCTTTCTCTAAAAAATGTTGCGGTTTAGAAAAACCACAAATTTTGAATTCTTCAATAATTGCTGATTCCAGATCAACTTCTGTAAAGCTAAATTTTTTTAGCTCAATAAAGATGGGAATGCAGTTATATTCATAGCTCTCTTGATATCTATTATGGAGGGTCTCTAGTCCTATTTTTCGTAAGAAGGTAGATTTGCCTGTGCCAGGACCACCTAATACCATCAAATATTGATATGCATTAGCTATCTCTATGCCAGATTGTCGTTTAGCTCGCTTTTCTTCTAGCAAGAAAACCTTGCGCTGACGGTAGTTTTCTTCGAGCCAATTGATGGACTCAGAGCTAAGGACAGAATCTTCATTCAGTAAGTGCATTGTGGTATAGAGTGAATCCAGCTGAGCTGGCCCTCTCATCCCCAATACTTTCAAAATGCCATGACGCTCAGAATACCGTCTCAAATATGCTTCCGTCGAGAAAGAGCATTGCTGATTGCTATGGGTATCAGATCTATGTTGCAGAGAAGCGTTTAGTGTTCTATTGTTTTCGGCAACACTATAAGACACATCGGGTAAAGAAGAAATCGGTTGGCTTGTGTTATAACCATAGTCAGTGACTTGTTTGGATTTAGAAGGCCTGAGACGCTCCCATTCGTCGTAAAACTTTTCTAAATTATCTGCAGTATGGTTCCGATCAAACCAGAGCTTAATTGTAAAATTCCATTTGTGCGATCCTCGGGGCTGAGAACGATTATCTACCAGGATATTTAAGAATTTTTCTAATAATTTGAGTGAAGTTTTAACGTGATTATTATCAAGCTGACCACTATAAGCATCCGATTGGGTCAGTGAAACTAAGGCATGAACAGTCGTCTCCACCACCAGTTGATAGTCTGTCTGCCAATTGACTCTGATTTTTGATCGTAGCTGCTCACTAATTTCGAATTCATCATTTGAATAGGCAAGTAGAACTTCCAGCAGACGCTTTGTCCTTCGTCTAGGGACTGGGCCATAGGTCAAATGATTTCTCCCATTTTCATGATCGAGAAATGGGCCAGAGTCATACATAGGCCGAGGTTGAATGCACTAAAAGATATGTACGGTAGATGTAACTTGCTAAGTTAATCATAGATCTAGATGCGGTGGTTTCTGGCCATTACAACACTAATAAAGTTAATGGCAATTGATAGGTTAGAGAGCTACCTTTAACTCTAGAAGCTTCTGCTCATATAGCTTTTTGCGATTATAAAGGACTTGTTGCTTGCCGTTACTAGCATCAAGTTATCAGTTGTTATGTGAACTAGTCGTAACTTCATGGTTTGGTCTGGAAATGGTTTTGTTGTTTTGAGGGCTTAGGACTCCTCAGGTGCTTAAAGTGTTTCAGCAATTTTTTTAAGATGGATTTTTATGGGTGATTAATTTGTAAAGAACTAATAGCTTTCGACTTTGCTATTCTCTAGACGACGCAAGACATATGAATATCACTGATCGAGATTCAAATCCAATTGACGTAGAAGTTCTGCCATTGTTATTGGAAGCTCGTCAATATCCTCCAGGTCACTATAAAAGAAAACAATGTTTATCAAAAATAATTAGGATTATCCAAAAATCGAAAAAGCTTTGGCATGAACATACTCCATATTATGAAGATGCCTTACAACTGACTTGGCTTTATTTTTGTCAGAATATATGTGAAGCAGGTACCGGAAAGCAGTTTGACCCAGAACGCAGCAGCATCATTACCTGGTTAAATCAGTATCTTAAATGGCGTTTACGAGACTTTCAGATCAACAAGGCTCAGCATCATACGAGATTTTGTTCTCCTGTCTCATCAACTGGAACTAATAAGGCTGGTGACACTATGGCAAATCTTGCTGCTCCTCCAGATATCCCTCCTATTTTGGAAGTGACCCGTCATTGGGTGGAAACAGATCCATCTGGAGAATTGCGTGAGCTACATATTCTCAATCGACCTGATGCCAATTGCCAAGTGTTGTTGTTGAAGCGCATCTTCTCTGATATGCAATGGGATCAAATTTCTCAGGAGTTTGATCTGCCTATCTCTACACTGAGTAGTTTTTTTCAAAGACGATGTATGCCAGTGGTCAAGAAATTTGGCGAGCAGCAAGGTTTTCTATAAAAAAGTTGACTAGCCGTACTTTAGCGAATATCTTTGGGTTTACGAACAACCCATTCTGTATCCGAGTACTGGTAATTTAATCCAACTCAAGTTGAATTATTTGGTCAATCGTGATCCCAGCTCGACCGTGGCGAGTATTATGACGGCCTTTCAAACCATGGGCCTGATGGTGGAGTTTAATTTCATCTTTGCGGGCATCTAGGACCCGCTGAATCACGCCTTGGTAAGACTTGGTCAATCGTTTGAGGATAGATGAGCTAATCATCCATTTTTCATCAAAGGTTCGAGTGGAAACATTGTTGTAGTCCATGATCGCGTTAATGGCCTGGATGATTTTGGCTTCTGCAGCGGCAGACGTATTACCTGAACGTCTGCCTCTCTTTTGGGGAGAAGAAGATTCTGGATCTGGCGTTGTTGTGGAAGATTTTGTAGATTTAGCCTGCTGAGATGAGGCATGGCCATTCTTGTGGGCCGTTTTATTCTGCGCAGTGTCTAGTTCTGGAGTGGGTTGAGGAGCTACCGAATCTCCCTGCATCACTTGTACTAGCTGTGTCAGTACCGTGGCTAACGTATCTAATTTTTGATCGGTTGTGGATGGTGAGTCGGCTTGACTGGGTGCTGAATCAATTTTAGGTGTAATGTCCGATTTAATAGGTGTAACTTGTTGAGGCGTATCAGATGCGGGAGCTTCCAATTCATGATCCAGATCGTCTAGAAATAACAGAGCATAATGGGTGCGCTGCTCATAGTTGACCCCCTCTTTGGTATAGCTGGTTCGTTCTGCTGTCTTTCCATCAATTAGGGGGAGCTGCCCCGAGCGTATTGCTTCTGCGATCGCTCGTTTATACAGGGGCAAATAATCCTCTGGATAGTAGTCCTGCTCCAGGTCAGAAATTTCTTGCTGGCACAGGTTTCGGATAGCCTCTGGGTCTCTGAGGGGTTGTAGTGGCTCAATAAACAGGTGGGCTAGCTGGTCTAAATCATCTGGGGTCTCACTCATAGGAGTCCCGTCTTTTAGGGATTGTTCTAGCCATTCCAGCAGCACAGACATCTTTTCTTGTTGAGTGCCACGAGGCTCAAACTGGTCGAGCACCTGGAGCCACCGATCCCGTTCATCTTGGTAAAGTCTCAGGGTGGAAATTTCCCGCTTAGGGCGCTGGTGTTGACGTTTAACAGGTCGGATCATTGGTTGTTCTTCCCATTCAGTGAGGGGTTCTGGTTCAATTTGAGGGGCAGCACTTTGGAACACTTGCAGGACCTGCACCCCTGGATCTCGTAGTCGGATACCTTGACGACCATCTATATTGCCCTGGCCGTCACCAATTTTGTAGTCATTGTAATGGCGAGTGGAGGCAAGGGATCGGCGGAGCGTCGTATCCTGCTCCTTCTGGATCAAAAAATGGCCTTGAATCGCAGCCATATACTCAACATCCGCCACAGTGGGGGGAGCGTACCAATGGGTAGAGATCCGAGCATAGATCGTCCGAAATAGGTGGGTATACAGATTACCCCGTCCGGCTCGCTGGGGAATCAGTTCGGCAAAATACCGATCGCAGGCTTTGGCTACGGGGGGACTGTACTTGCGATTAATGGTTTCTAGATCCAATCCCACGGTATTGACTCGTTGCCGGAGGAGATCTAGGGCTGCGATCGCATGCTTAGCAGAAGCAAGGGTAGGAATTTCAAAACGTAGCTCCATGGACTCTTTTCGACGTTTCAGTGCTCCAGTAAACCAAACGCTATAGGGGGAGCAAAAGATAAATTCAGCGGTTTGTAAGAGTTCTGTACAGCGACGTCCGGTTACTACGGCTAACCCAGCGGCGACTTCTGACCAATCCTGACTATCTAGCAGCATTTTGGCGCGATCGACAATGGCATCGGGCTGTTCAATCAGCCCCTGCTGTTCGTTGCGAGCTGCCACCGTATCATTAATCGATAAATTGATTTGAATCCACTCATCCCGTGAGAAATTCATGGTCTCTACGACCACATGCTCTTCACCGAGTTGCTGCTTGAGTGCCTGCCGCACCTCCGTCATCAAATTGCGCTGCTGTTTCAGCTCTTTTAGGCCATGGTCATGCCACTGTTGCTTCATCCAAGTCGACCATTGTTCTGCGATCTGGCGATCTTGAGGAGTATTTCCTAAGGGAGCTACCGCAGGCAAAAATGGGTGATCATATAATTTTTTAAGCCAGCGGCGCATAGTATTGCAAGTACCAGATTGCGATGATTATTACACACCTATTGGTCGATTTCCCATTAGGTATAAAACTTTTGCAAAGCGAGTGATAGTAGTGCTTTCCTCAATACCCAGACGTGAAGGTTTAAGGCTACCCTCACAACTTCCTCATGATTGCAACCTAAAGTAAGCACATAACAGCATCATTCTTTCCAGCAATAATTTCCACAAAGCTTATGACTGACTGTCCATGCTGCTCGAATACATTGCTACGACAAATCCACTTTGATAGAGTTAGCTGGTTCTGTCCCCATTGTTGGATAGAAGTCCCTTCTACAAAATCAGATCAATATCTGACTCAAAAAAAGCGTTCAAAACATCAAGTTATTCATTGGCCTTTGACTTTGTCAAAGTTCTATTTACGCAGATCTAAGAGATTAAGTTTTACCCGTTAAGTCTATCCTCAATTTTTGAGTCCCTAGATAGAAAATAGAGACTTCTATGAAAATCATCAGTGGCCGATTAGCTCTTGCCTCAATGGGGTTAATCGGCCAGCTACCGATTAGATTTGGGCGAGATTTTCTGTTCATGGCTTCAAGGAGATTGTCCCCAGAACTTAGAGCAATAAGGGATGCCATTGCGTAGGTAGGACTCTATTGACAGGTCATGCCAAATAAGAACTCCAACCTTTAATCACCTCTGGTGATCCGTACCATTGATAGTCTGTATTTCTAGGAACAGCTTGGGTTGGATGCGGCGAATGCCACACCTGATCGATGGTTAGATTGAGGGCACCCGATAGATGGGCAGACATGATTGGAGTGACCCCATCGCCCCAGCATTCACCTTCACCACAAGTGACCTTATAACTGCTATAGGTAAACCACTGCCCCAATCGCCAACTACGCTGGCCATAAAGGGCTTTACCCGCAACGCATACGTATTGCACTTCAGGATGAAAAGCACCAGGGTAGTTATCATTCACGAAATTGAGGTTGCGTTGGGTCCATGATTCTTGGCTGGTGTGTGGGGTTCCCAGACTAATCAGGGTATGCACTTTAGGCTGAGCTTGCCAAACCTGATCACAATAAGGTTCTGCCCCCATATAGATCCGAGAGATCCACCCCCCTGCAGAATGGCCGACGATATTGACTTGAGGGGCTTGGGTGCGTCCAAGAACTTCATGAACAGTACGATCTAGCTGTTCCAAAATAGGTGAGATGGGACGTCCACCCAGGGTGGGAAACCAGTCTTTACGCTGTAGAGGAACGATAGTCGTGTCTGTGCCTAAAACCTTGAGTTGCTGTTGGAGATCTAGATAGTCTGTTGCCGAAGCCAGATACCCCGGCAGGATGACGGTGGGTCGCATTTATGAACGTTTTCTTCGAGGAGTTTGCAGCCACATAGTGATGCCGGTGACTGCCAGCATCAGCAGGGCAAAGGTATTGATAAAAGGATAAATGACTTCTAGCTTGAGGGGGCCAAAGTTTCCTTTATGGATATCGAGTAGCCAAAAGAAATCACTATTGGCTTTATTCAGATTGGCGACTTGATAAAGAGAGCCACTTAGAGAGGTAAGGATAAGGGGCAGGAACCATATGGGTGCAATTCGAGCATGAAGTCGTCGTATTTGGGCTTTATTTATAGCCATTGGGGCATTCAAGTTGAGTGTACTCATTTATTGTGACACTCACTGTCTAAGGTGGGGATCGATTCTCCCCCTTAGTCCCCAGTCAGTTACTGAAGATGGCCAGACGGGCAGGAAGCCCCGATGCCCTCAGAATTAGATATTGCGAATGCTCAAAGCCCTCCTGAATCGAGCCTGTGACTCTGGGACATCTTGAAAGACTTATTAGCCCAGGGCAATCGTCTGAACTTTTACATAACCTTCAAAAGGTTTACGCTTGTTAAGCTAACTTCTCGTTACTTAATTTAAATTAGAAGATTTTCTCTGGAAACAAGTTGAGACATCGTCGTATTCTCTCTCAACTCACTGTGTACCCATTGTTACGACTATTCCATTGGGTGGGGAAGGACTCACCCATCCTATCCATTTAGGCAGATAAATCTAGACAACAGCAGGTTCCTCTATCTGCGTCTACCTATTAAATAGTGACGGTAGAGATTTAATAAGCTATCTTGGATGAGCTAAATACAATTGTTCATTGTTTTGAGTTGTCGCGGGGAAATGCAACTGATCGCCATTGATCTCTATCTTTAGCTATTTGCCGTAGCTAAGTTCAAGAGAGGCGCAGGTTGCTGTCACTCAAAATAAACATCAACTGATACATAGGTCATTCTCCGATTGTTTTTTCAATTTGGAATGAGGATTGACTGGAATTTCCATGTCTTCTCAAGTTTGAATGTTGACCTAATGGTGTGGGGGGAACTTTACCGCATCGTAGGAGAAGCTACATGGATTGTAGGGTCAATTTGACCAATCGAGATATCAATAACATTATTGCTGTGCTGTATTTACAAACTTATTTAGAAGATGAAGATGCCCTGGCCCTGATTGACAAACTTAATGATGAACTAGATGCCTGTATTACTGAACAGAGTGGAAGCAGGGTCGAACACTCACCGGAGTATGTTCAAGCGAGACAACAGCTGACACGACAGCTTTATTTTCAGCATCGTCACCCTGAATCGGATGCTTAAAGTCAATTTCCGGTGCAAGATAGAGAGCATGACTTCAATGGCTGATGCATGCTTGGTAAATTTATTGTTTTTGAAGGTGGCGAAGGGGCGGGGAAAACCACTCAGCTCAACTTGGTAAATGAGTGGTTGTCATGGAGCGGCTGGACCAACCGGATTAAGGCGCATATTCAGGGTGATTACTCCCCCGTTCTGACGACCCGAGAACCGGGGGGAACGATTTTAGGGAAAGGAATCCGCAAGTTGTTGTTGGATGTGACGGCGACCGGGAATGAGGCCATTGATGAAAGGGCTGAGTTATTGCTGTTTGCCGCGGATCGAGCTCAACATGTGTCAAGTTGTCTGCTGCCACATTTACAACATGGGTCTTTGGTATTGTGCGATCGCTATACGGATTCCACCATTGCCTATCAGGGATATGGTCGGGCATTAGACCTAACATTAATTCACCAGCTCAATCAAATTGCCACCCAAGGCTTGGAGAGTGACCTCACCTTTTGGTTAGATATAGATGCCGAATCTGGGCTAGCCCGAACCCATAACCGGGAACAGGATCCAGAGATTGAATCCGATCGCATGGAAGCTAATGAGATTTCTTTTCACCAAAGATTACGGCAAGGGTTTACAGACTTATCTCGCCAATATGCAGAGCGGATTGTTCGAATTGAAGCTCAGCAGCCCAATACTGTGGTGGCCCAGCAGATTCAAGAGAGTTTCGAGCCATACCTCCAAAAATGGTATCCCTAATGTTTACAGGGATTATTGGCCAGTCGGCGGCGATTGAATATTTGAGTCGGGCAATCTCAACCCAGCGAGTCGCCCCTGCTTATTTGTTTGCTGGACCGGAAGGGATTGGACGGAGCCTCGTTGCCGAACAGTTTCTAAGTCTGCTTTTAGATCCGGAACAAACGGATCGGCGCAGTCTCAAAAATCATCCTGATAGCCTGTGGATTGCTCCCACCTATAAACATAAGAATAAATTGCTGACGGTGGCTCAAATGCAGGAACAAGACATTTCTCTGCCTAGAAGTCACCCACAAATTCGCTTGGCCCAAATTCGAGATATGACTCAGTTTCTGAGCCAATCCCCGTTGGAGGCATCCCGATTGGCCGTAGTGCTTGAAGGGGCGGAAACTATGAATGAGGCCGCTGCTAATGCTCTGCTGAAAAGCTTAGAAGAGCCTGGCAATGCCACGTTAGTTTTATTGGCACCTAATATTGACGCTTTGATACCGACGTTGGTATCGCGTTGTCAGCGCATTCCATTTTGCCGCCTGAATCCAGAGCAAATGGCACAGGTGTTGAAACAGGCTGGATATACGGAAGTTTTGGATCATCCTCAATTGATCGAGATGGCCCAGGGAAGTCCTGGGGGTGCGATCTCACATTGGCATCAGCAAGACTCTATTTCACCAGATCTCTTGCAGGCAGATTTGGAGACTCTCAACACGCCTCTGGCCTGTCTGGGGCTAGCTCAAAAAATTGATCAAGCTTTGGACCTCCCTTCTCAACTGTGGCTCCTAGACTACTATCAACAGGTATACTGGCGCACCTATGGTAATTCGGCCTTGGTCCATCAGTTTGAGAAAGCGAAGGAACAGCTACGTCACTATGCCCAATCCCGCTTAGTCTGGGAAGTAACCTTGTTAGCTTTAGCAGAACAATAGAATTTACAAACCAAAGGGTAACGAACTCCCGGACCAGTGAGGGATAAGCGTTAAACTTTAGCCTTACTCAACATAGACGTCACCTCGAAGAAGTTGCTGGGACGTTGACTCCCCCAGTTGGGTCAGCTTTCGGTTCTGTAACCAGCTCAAACCTGCGACCAAACCCACGTGGATTCCAAATATCGGCAGTGTGCTGAAGGCTGGAATTTTTTCGATGCCAGCTATGGCAAAAGGGGTGAATAAAATCAAACTCTCCCACGCTTGTCCAGGATTAATTCCCAACATAGCGAGTACAAAAGTTGGCAGAATAGTGGGTCCCAACAACGTTGCCATTACCCACAAGTTGCGATTAGAGATGGGCCGCAACAACATCACCTGATTGAATAGAGTGAAAATCAATATCAAGGTGGAATTGAACAAGAGTGCAGCAATGCCGACTCTAGAGTCATTTTCGGGTAAAAATAACATCCAAAGTAGGATCGGAAGACCTGCAATGCCTAGATTGATGGCAATTGCAATCCAAGTTGGACTATTATCGGCCCAAACTAAATCATGGAAGCGTTGTGTCTTGCCCTTCGTGGATGGATAATTTCTTCGAAACCGAGCCCAATCTTCTAGATTCTGATGGTGAGGGAGTAACAATACAACCATCAACAGAAACCATAAAAAATGAGTGAGGATAACGGCGGTCATCATATTCGATGGAGAGTTGTTTCCAGAATTGAATGAAAATCCCAACAAGCAGACAAAGAAGCAGGCGGTTGCCCAATAGCTTTGCTTTTTGCTGAGGAGGGAAATCGTGGGGTTGTTAAAGCGGCGTTGTAGAGGTCGCCATAACCACCAAGTCCATAGACCGAAATGGGCCAATGCAAATAACCCTACCCCCACGACACTTCTGCCGATGGGCACTAAAAACCATTGCCAGTCCGCTACCCGATGGGAATATAAAGGGAGGTTCACACCCGTCAGAGTAGGCATTATATCCCGATAAATAAGGGGGAAAATCACTGAAGGCGATAGAGTATATAGCCAGTCAATAGAACTGTTTGTTAAAGCAGTTTGTTTAAGAGACAGCAGGAGTAAAAAAATACCTGCACTCCATAACCAAGCTTGTAAGCCGTTTAGCCAGTTGCTGGCAAGCCCCATTAATAAAGCCAGGCTGTAATAGAAACAACAGCTAGCCAACAGAAGAATATCAAAGCCTAATATTCTGATGGCCGGAATTTCAGCAGCTAACCCTGTCATATAGTGAAGTGGCAGTGCGAAGAGGACAGCCAAGTAAATCAAGAAGGGAGCGCCGAGCATTTTTCCCAGCAAGATGGTGCGGGCTGTTTGGGGGCTGAGGCTAATAAATGTCAGGGTTCCGTGGCGATCTTCCCTTGATAGATCACTGATCAGTAAAAAAGTGCCGCCTACGATCAGGCCAAACATCAGAAAAATACAGCTCCAGGAAAAGACTCGTAACCACCATCCTTGCCAATTCACTAACAGAAATTGTTCTGGGCTGACTTGGAAACAGTCCACGCCTGTTTTCCGATATTCAGCGGTTTCACAGTTCCCCCACCGATAATCTAAAGTCCGATATTGCCAGAATAGAAACAGTCCTTGAGCGACCAAAGACAAAAATACCGTCAACAACACACTGCGTAATTTTAAGCGACCTTGGATCTCCCGCATCAGTTGCGGATTCCAGTCACCCAGGGTTTCTATTCCTCTATTCACGAGGGAAGATTGAGCCTTGCCCATTTATGACACCTGCTTATGGTCTAGTTTTTCGAGAAAGATGGTTTCTAAATCTTCTTGAATGCACTGAAAGTTATAGATGGGAAGATCGGCTTCCAGGAGCGATCGCAATAATGCAGCGGCATCCGCTTGATTCCCTTGGAATTGAGCTTTGATCTGTTGGGTTGTTGGATCTACCTGCCAACTCTCTATATGAGGGCATTGCCCCAACAGTTGTTCCACGGGCTGCCAATCCCCCAGGGTGGCAATCTGAACTTGCTGCTGGCTTAACGTTTCGTAGAGCTGCTGCAGCGAGGTCTTCTCCACCAAATAACCCAGTTCCATAATCCCAACAGAGGTACAGAGCTCTGCTAAATCGCTGAGGATATGGGAGGAAATAATGATGGTCATGCCTGCTTCTCGCAGTACATTGATCAATTCCCGAAACTGAACTCTAGCGAGGGGATCTAAACCAGAGACGGGTTCGTCTAGCAGCAGCAAAACAGGTTCGTGGATAATCGTACGAGCTAGGCCCAAACGCTGCTTCATTCCCCACGATAAACTGGCGACGGAACTCCGACGCTTGTGGGTCAATTGCACCAGCTCCAACACGTCAAACAAACGTTGGCGACGGCGAGGCTGGCGTAACTCATATAGATGAGCAAAGTAATGGAGATATTCCCATACCGTCAGATCTTCATAGAGGGGAAAATCATCGGGTAAATAACCGATTAGGCGTTTGAGATGGGCGTTGGTTTGATTACGTTCTAATAACTGTCCCCGAATATAGATATCGCCAAGGGTGGGCTGTTCTGCCGTTGCCAACATCCGAATTAGGGTCGTCTTTCCAGCACCGTTGGGACCAATGAGTCCAAATACTTCCCCTGAGCCAATTTCTAAATCTAGGTCATTGACTGCAACGTGGCGACCAAATCGCTTCGTCAATCCCTGGGTGCGTACTGCTATATCAGAGGACATATTGATCTCAAACCATTCCGTAGGGTGATCTTAATCATCCTGGGTAGAATTATTTGTGATCCAAGTACATCAGCAGTGTGAGGGTGATCCCAATAAGCCCATTTCAGGAGCTAAGGAGGAGCGAAACAGATGGAGGTGCACCCTCTCTGCCTGAAGCTTTGATAAATATGCACCAACAAATGAGTTTTAAGTCACTCAATCATCGACTACCAATCTTCATCAGAGCCTGGGTATTGTTTGGGTGGTTCCCCATGCACCTCCAAAATTTCACCCACAGGTGCTTTTTTCTTTTTCTTTTTGGTGCGGGTACTCTGAATTTGATCGGGGTTTGGCTCAATCATTTCCAGTTGAACCTGAAACGTCCAACAATCCCCAAAATCAAAAAGATATTCCATTATGCTGCCTTCTGAAAGGGGCAGGCTACCAATTTTGACTGCATCCGTATGAAGAGGTTCTTCATCTGAGAAGAATCCGCCTTTAGCAAAGGGATGCAGTACTTCTACTTTTCGCCCCATTTCATTGGCATAGGTAAAGGAATCCAGATGATCGGAATCAAACTCCACCGAAGACAGGATATAAGCACTGAGATCTTCTAAAGTAGCGTCTCCAGAGATGGCGATCCGTCGCCATATTTTGCCTAAACTAACTTTAAAGATATGGCGATCGGGTCGGAAGTCTGAACTAGGCAAGACCAGCGTTTTCTGCCATTTTGGGAAATAGGGCTGTAATGCGTCTTGTAATTCACCATAGGGGACGGATGGATCCACCCCAGAAGGCCAAGTCATATTGTTTTCTAGAAAGGCATTTTTGACCAAATTTAAAACAGGCGTTCCCAAGGATAATGCTTCAATACTTTTAATCCGCCATCCCTTCCCAACATCAGGTTTGCCTGTCGTGATATTGACTAGGCCGAACATCTCCATTAGCGCTAAATTGTGGATTCCAGGATAGAAGCTAAAAGAATCCTGAGCCGTTCTTTTCTGGTTATAGGTATGCTTTTTCTTCTCAACAATCTTGTGCCAGCTTTGTATGCAGCGATTCCCCTCGGTGAGATATCCCATTCGGTCTTCACCTAACATTTCTCCATGGCCACGGATTAACCAAGCTTCGAGAAGCGTACAGTAGCGTTCTGTTGGATTGAATTGTTGCCAGAGGTCATAAACTGGCGGATTCAGAACCAGAAATTGTTTTTTCCCTTTCGCCACTATTTTGACGATACCCGTTGCTCTCAGCAGCAAATACAGCCCATGAATCGGAGGATAGGATTTTTGAGCCGGACGTTTCAGATCAATGTCTATGGGAGTACTCAACTGCTGGTTCAATTCAGCTAGGTCTTTCATGGAAATTTGCTGTCTTTTGCCACTGACAGTCCGCCCTTCTGGGCCAATGAACGCTAGTAGGGTCTGGAAGTCTTTGAGGAGGGGGCCAGGTTGAGTTTCACTAATGGTGAGTGCTTCAAGTAGCGTAATATCTTGTTCTGACAAGGAGAAGTCTTCATCTAGGGGCGAGCCCATCAAATCAGTTCTGAGGGATCGGAGAAAATCTCCAGGTCCTTGCTTGGCGGTTGGGGCATTGGCATCTAGCAGATCTGCCATCTGATCGGCCGCATCCATGATTTTGCCAAGCAGCTCTGCAGGATTGACCTGCTCTCCCTCTTCCGGTAGTTCAACCCCCATTAAGTCTAGAAACTGCTTCACATCTGGCGGAGGAGCTGTCATGGGGACAGTCGGTTCAGCAGGAATGAGGGGGTTATTTTGAGGATCCGCTTTAATTCGCTGATTGTATTCAGCTTGGAAGGCCTCGACATCTGATTGGCTCGACATGTCAAAGCCTGCCTCCATCCCCTGCATCATAAAGTTTTTGGCAATGCCGCCTCGGGTTGAGTCAAACATCCAGTCTTGGAACTTGTCTTGGATCGAGGTGAGGTATTTTGCGATCGCACCTGCACTACGGAATTTATACTCCTGCTTTAGAAACGTCCAAAAGGCCACTAGCTCTGGAATCGCATCCTCTGCTTCGCTGGGGTCTAGTAGGGTAAGCTTGCGGGGAAGAATATTCGCCATGACAAGCTGGGCATCCCCTTTGCTCATCTTTGCTAGGGTAAATTCGCCGTAGGTAAAGGCCATTTCTATAAAAGTGCCGATCCAAAAGCCTCCAGTTGGATAGGCTTGGGTATGGGCCTTTCCTACTTCTGATTCGATGAATTCACGAATCACACCGTTAATGTAGTCGTCTAATAATGGTTCAGCCCCGTCATAATCCAGGCCGTCAAGCTGGCGAATATCAAAAGTCACGATTCAGATCCTCAGAGCAGATATCTCTGAGGGTACCTACTGGTTCGTTTCTCTTCAAGACGTTGGGATTATTTCTGGTTATCCCTCCCTCTGATGCAGTTGATCAACCTGGCTATGGTTCTATCGTTTGGACGAATGGGGGCATTACTGAAGTAGTTGTTTTGCTTGTATGGCATGAGCTGTGATTGCTAGCCCTAACCCAGCTGATAAACAATCATAATTTCTTTGGCATCAGCAATACATGATGTGCTGAAGATGCCATGAATATAGAGAAATTGCCGTGATCTCAGTCTATCGAGCGGTGTGATTGAAGCGCTGTCTTATTTAAAAGCGATGCACTATGGTTTGAGGTATGTTGCGTATCTTTCTAGATGTGAACTGACAAGACTTAAAGACAGTAATCTAGAACACATTTTTTTGCCAGCGGGGGTTTTCAGGATGTTTAGCCAATTGCATTCTCTAGAGGTTGACCAGCCACATCGATCTTCTCATGTGCCACCTTATCCAAAGGATTCAACGGCAGTTTCTGCTCCAATTCTGGACCGTAATACGGGTTGGCGAGGAGTTTGGCAACAAGCCTCTCAAGGTCTAGCGCAACGCTCACAACTTAGCATTGAGAAAAAAAGTAATCTTAAGGGAGAAACCTGGTGGCAGGTTAGCGATCCGTGTTCAGGCAAGGCATTTTATGCTCAAACTTTGAATGAAGCGATTCATTGGATCGAAGTCCAACGACTTGGGTAATAACCTTCACACGATAGGGATTTACCACATTTTTTCTTAACAATAGGCTTAAATCCTTACGGTATAAAGACCTCAAGCCTGCTAGACTATGGATTGGTCCGTTTTCTTGCAGAGGTATCAAGTGATGAAGTTAGGTCAGAAGGTTCGCGTTTGCCAAATTCGCGATCGATTTTCTAGTGCCCTCAACGATAAAGTCGGTGAAATGGGTACGATTCAAGATTTCAAAATGACGGATGGTAGTGGTGTTGGTGTCGTCGTCGCCTTCAGTGACAAAACCAGTAGCTGGTTTTTTTGAAGAAGAGCTAGAGACAGGTCGACGGTAACTCTGAATGGCATTTCTTCTGACTTTCTTAGGAAAAGGCGGCACGGGGCGAACGACGGTTGCGATCGCAGCGGCAAAACAATTCGCTGAACAGGGATATCGGGTCTTATTGGCCAGCCAGAATCCGGGTCCCGGTTTTGATTTAATGATGGGTGCCACAATTGGCACGGAACCTCAAGAACTCGGCGTCAACTTAAAAGCAGTGCAGCTCCGCAGCACGGTTCTGCTAGAGAAAGCTTGGGAAGATCTCAAGAAACTCGAAGCAGAATATGTTCGCACGCCTTTTTTTAAGACGGTCTTTGGCCAAGAACTTGGCATTCTGCCCGGTATGGATAATGTCCTCGCCCTCAATACTCTGCGTGAGTATGAGGGCAGTGGCAGTTATGACGTCATTATTTATGATGGTCCGGGCGATCTGTCTACGCTTCGCATGATTGGGTCGCCAGAGATCCTGAGTTGGTATGCCCGTCGATTTCGCCAGGTGATTGCTGACTCCGATTTGGGTAAAGCACTCTCTCCCTTTGTCCAGCCCGTCACATCTGCTGTGTTCACCGTTAATTTGGCTGGGGACAATTTTGCTGGACCAACTGAGCAAGCCAATACCGTCTTGGATGATGCCAAGCGGGCGATCTCAGATCCGAATCGAGTTGCAGCTTATTTGGTTACCACTGGGGACGAAGTTGCGATCGCAACTGCTCAATACTATTGGGGCAGTGCCCAGCAAGTGGGATTAAGCATTGGTGGTGTGATTGCCAATCCTGCTAGAACCCCCCTCAATCCCTCAGCTTTGCAATCGGCCTTTGATCCACTCTCTGTAGTAACTCTGCCGGAATACACCGGAGATTGGCAGTCCCTGATGGCGGCCCTACCTGATCTAAAACAAGCCGCCAATGCTCCTAAACCCATCGAAATTGACATTATCCTGGGGCAGGTGAAATTATTTCTGCCCAAATTTGAAAAATCCCAGGTTAAATTAACCCAATATGGTCCTGAAGTGACCATTGAAGCAGGAGACCAACGGCGTAATATCTTCTTACCCCCTGAGCTACGTGGGAAGCCCGTTAAAGCCGCAAAATTTCAAGGTGGATATTTAACGATTACTTTTTAGAGGATATTTGAGAATTCGAGGCTTCCATAAGCCCTCGGTGAGTAGGCTGTTATCGCTACACGATCGCCTTAAAGATTAATAGGTAAGTCATACCCGAGTTACCCTTAGAGCAAGGAAAACGCCTTGAATTCCTCCTACCTGCAGTTCAACGTCGGCAAGGCTCCAGAATAAGCCTTGAGGACCAAGGTTTATTCAAACATCCTCTAAGGCTACTTTTCCCATTTGTTTTAATGATGCTTTGCTCAGAATCGCATTCTTTTTAACTTGGAACTTTATATAAAAGTAATCTTCAACTAGAATAAGATTTCTTTTTTTTAGGGTGACATCAATACTTAATCTTTAATTAACCCAATTTTTTTCCTATCAATTTAGCTTGGGATTTAAATCACATCACCCATCAGCAATATAAGTTACACTAAGGCTTCCACAAAATTCAACTCAGTGGATTGAAATTACTTTTAAGAGAGAGTTTTTAGGGCTACCTACTAAGTTGAGTCTGATTATGAATACTGCTGTGCTTGGACGACTCCAGCAAGTCTTGTTCAAGCTTCGAAAACCAGACTGGTTTCTCATGTATGCCTTAAGCCGCTTCAGCACGATGCGGAAGCTTATTACTCGGCTTTATGGTAGTGCCCAAAGCCAAAAAACGACCAATTCGCTCTTTATTGGCATCGAAGATAGAGTTTCTCTATTTTCCGACCTACACGTTAATACGGTTGTACATGGCATCAAAAAAGATGGGTTTTATGCGGGCATAAATCTTCCATCGACAACGGTTCAGGATATCTTTCAATTTCTTGAAACCATCGACTACTATCCCGACCATGATGGCCCAGCCTATATTCCCCCTAAGGTTGATAATAGCCCTACAGCTCCTAGATTCAATAAGCTCTATTCCAGGGGACGATATCCAGATACATTCCTCGATTGCCCGGCGATTCAGCGCATTATCCATGATCCAAAGCTGTTGAAGATTGCTCAGGGCTATTTAGGTGTGCGACCGATTCATAACGGATCGCGGTTGTGGTGGAGTTATGCCAATGTCCCTCCCTATGATATTGACCATGCAGGGCAGCGTTTTCACTATGATGTGGATGATTTCGGGGCCCTAAGATTTTTCTTTTATCTCACCAAAGTGGATTCTGCCTGTGGCCCCCATATGATTGTGCGGGGCACCCACGATCACAAGCGATTAACGGATAAGATCACCCTGTCGCGCTTTCGCTCCGATCAAGACCTGATCGACTTTTATGGCAAAGAATCCCTGGTGAGCCTAGAAGGAGAGGCAGGGTTTGGGTTTGCGGAAGAACCCCAAGTCTTCCATAAAGGAGCCCAACCCACCTCAGGGGATCGTTTGATTTTATTGATTCGCTATGTGATGCGGGAATGGGTGACGGGATAAGCCCCAGGGAACCGGTTGCTGAATTGCTGAACTGCTAAGTTCTACAAACCGTCTTTGGCAAAGCTTTAGACAGATTTGTTACAAGGGGTGTGGGATGGACCATTAGTCTTTCATTCCTCTCTGTCAACAGGTTGTCCCTATGGATTTTTTGTCTGATACCGTTGTGCTGTCGAGGATGCAGTTTGCCTTGACCGCTATTTTTCATATGCTTTGGCCAGTCTTGTCTACTGGGATGGCCATTTACTTAGTGGTGGTTGAAGGGTTGTGGTTAAAAACCCGAAATCGAGATTATTACCTTCATGCCCGCTTTTGGGCCAAGCTCTATGTTTTGAACTTTGGCATTGGTGTGGCTTCTGGTTTACCCATGGAGTTTCAGTTTGGTACTAACTGGGCACCGTTTTCGGAAGCTGTGGGAGATTTCTTTGGCAGCATTCTAGGCTTTGAAGGGGCAATGGCCTTTATGCTCGAAGCGGGATTTCTGGGAATTATGCTGTTCGGCTGGGATCGAGTGCCGCCTTTGATGCATTGGCTGGCGACGATTATGGTGGCCTTTGGTGCCAATCTATCGACCTTTTGGATCCTGACGGCGAATTCCTGGCTCCAAACCCCAGCGGGTGGAGAATTTATTGAGGGTAAGTTTATTGTCAGCGACTACTTCCAGGCGATTCTGAACCCGTTTATGCTGAATAGCTTTCTGCATATGTTTTTCGCCACCCTGGAAACCTCTTTATTTGTGATTGGGGGCATTAGTGCCTGGTATATTCTCAATCGTCGTCACCCAGAATTCTTTGGACAATCTCTGAAGGTGGTACTGGCCGTTGCCTTAGTCGTTGCCCCCCTCCAGATTTTCATCGGTCACCTGAGCGCTGAGCAGGTCTATCATTACCAGCCATCAAAACTAGCGGCGATGGAAGCCCAGTGGGACACTATTCCTGCTGGATCGTCTCCAGCCTGGAGTCTGGTGGCTTTGCCCAATGATCGGGAAGGACAAAATAAATGGGAAGTCAAAGTCCCCGGTATGCTCAGCTATTTACTGGAGTTGAAGCCCACCTTATCGGAGCCAGTGCAAGGTTTAAACGAATGGGCACCCCAGGATCGCCCCCATATGGTGGGATTGATTTACTATTCCTTTCGAATCATGAGTGGGATTGGCATTTTCTTGGCGGGGTTGATGGGGTTTAGTGTGTGGCGATGGTTACGGGGCAAACTGACAGCGGAGGCTATCGTTGACCAAAAACTGATGCTTTGGGGGTGGTTGCTAGCCGCACCTATGGGCTATGTGGCGGTGGAATGTGGCTGGATTGTTCGCTGTGTCGGACGCCAGCCCTGGACGGTCTATGGTGAGTTGCGCACCGCAGATATGGCAACGCCCCTGCCTGCTCCTGAAGTTTTAACGTCTCTTCTGGGATTTGCAGCCATGTACAGCATGTTATTTGTAGGGGCGCTGTATTTTGGTAGTCGTATTATTCGCAAAGGCCCGAATTTGGAGTTGCCCTTACCCCAATCAGTCAGCAAAGACACTCTTGAGGTTGAACCCATGCAGCATCAGCCTGATCAGCGTCCCGTAGAAACCCAACAGTAGAGGTTCGTCCATGGAAGCATTAGAACAATTTCTGCCCCAGGTTTGGTTTGTGATTCTGGGGTTGTTTCTATTTCTCTACGTCACCCTGGATGGGTTTGATTTAGGAGTAGGGATTTTGTCCCTGACGGCTTCGAATGAAGAAAGTCGCAGTATTTTGATGACCAGTCTGGGCAATATTTGGGATGCTAACGAAACTTGGCTGGTTTTGGTGGGAGGGACATTATTTGGCGCTTTCCCCCTGGCCTATGCCACAGTGCTGCATGCTCTTTATATTCCGGTCAGTGTGATGGTGGGTGGATTAATCCTGCGAGCTGTTGCTTTTGAGTTTCGAGAAAATTCGGTGCGCAGTAAGCAACTGTGGAATGTTGCCTTTGGAGCGGGGAGTTTTATGGCTGCCTTGGGCCAGGGGTTTGCGGTAGGGACTGTGTTTGAGGGGATTGCGGTTGATACAGCAGGCCATTTTGTGGGTGGTGTTTGGGATTGGTTGAGCTGGAAATCGATCCTAGTAGCTCTGACACTGATTCAAGGCTATGTCCTGATCGGTTCCACTTATTTGGTGATGAAAACAACGGGAACGCTGCAACAAACCCATTACAAAACGGCCAAATTAGCAGCGGTGACAACCTTCCTAGGGGCGGTATTTATAACGGTGAGTACGCCTGTGTTTTACGAACAGATGCGCGATCGCATGTTTGATCCGCCTCTGTTTTATTTTTTTGCAGCCATTCCTCTCTTGGGCAGCTTATTTGTGGCTTTGCTATTGCGGAGCCTCGGCAAGGAGCAAGAGCGGATGCCCTTTGTTTGGACCGTGCTGATTTTCTTACTCTCATTTTTGGGCCTGGGCTTGATCATTTTTCCGTATATCATCCCCCCCCAAATCACGATCTATCAGGCCGCTGCCTCACCGAGTGCCTTGGTTTTTATGATTATCTTTATCGGTTTCTTAATCCCGATTATGTTGTTCTACAACATCTATAACTATGTGGTCTTTAGAGGAAAAATCACCCAAGCTCATGAGAGCGATTAATCAATAAACCCTAGCGAGTAATGCGCAGAATCTTATCTCGCTGTGCTGGACACCTACCCCGACCATCACAATTACTCGTCGTGATATACAAATCACCATCAGGCCCCATCACCGCTTCTCTCAAGCGCCCTTGCTGACCCTGCAAGTACACTTCATGGTGCTGCAACTGACCTGTTTGGGGATCAATGACAATACGCTGCAATTGTTCAGCCCGCAGTCCTGCCACCATAAAGCTATCTTTCCACTCTGGAATAGCATCTCCGGTGTATACTGCAGCACCACCAGGGGGCAGGGCCTGACGCCAGGTAAGGGTAGGAGGGACCAATCTAGGTTGGGATTCACATCGATAAACCGTGGGCCAACCCAAATTATCCCCAGCCTGGGCCACGCTGACTTCATCATGCCCTGAGCGTCCTAACTCTCCACTGGGGCCATGATCACTCACCCAAAGGGTAGAAGGATTGATCCAATCAAATCCCTGGGTATTGCGAATCCCCAAAATATAGACTGGATTATCTGAAAAAGGATTATCTGCGGGCACCTGTCCCTCTGGGGTAACCCGCAATATCTTGCCCGCTAAACTGTTGACATCTTGAGACAGGTCAGGATCGCGGGCGTCGCCAGTGCCAATGTAAAGCATCCCGTCCGGGCCAAATCGAATTCGTCCACCGTTATGGAATCGAGCAACGGGGATGTTGTCTACAATGATGCGATCGCGGGTTGCTTTTTGCCCATCTTCTGACAATCGCCAGCGCTCCACTCGATTGACCGATTTCCCTGGCAGGCTGGCTGTGAAATAGATATAGAAAAATCGGTTTTTGGCAAAGTCAGGATGGGTGGCAATCCCCAACAATCCCCCTTCACCCCGATCACTCACTTTAACAGTGGCAATGGGCCGAGGGCGGAGTTTGCCATTTTGAACCAACCTGATTCGCCCGAGCCGCTCCGTTACCAGCATTCCGTTATTCGGCAGAAAGGCAATTCCCCAAGGCACTTCTAGCCCTGTGACAACTTCTTCCACCCTTACCTGCACTTGTCCTGGAGGGCCAAAGCCATTTTCCACCAAGGTACATTGAGCCGATCCTGGCTGGGCGGCCTCTGAAGCTAAAGAGTTTGGCCCCGTTTGTGGTGGGGACGTACAGGCAATCACTCCTAGGGACATCAGCATTATTCCTGGAGTGAAAATTTTTGAGGAATGGATCATGCCAAATGTCATCCTGATTAGAGCACCGTTTTAGTCAAGGATTCAGATCCCATCAAGGACACAACATCAGAATCCTGAAATAGCTTTGGAGCTATAGTTCACATCATACAAAGGTAGCCCTTAGATGACTATGATGCAGCCCTCTGACAGTTTGGTCTGATATCGGTTGGCTGGGTTGATGGATGCCGGATAGATTGACTCAGACCTAAAAATTCTGGGTTATTACGGTTGGTGATGGGCGAGGGGGGAGTGTTGCGATCGCAAATAAGTTGCATAGGTGCGCTGCAAAAGTCTGCCAACATCCGCCCTTCAGAAATTTGGAAACCTAGAGCTGCCTACTGATGAAATTTAGAACTTGGACTGGAAGAATTGATAGCCTGGATCACTGCGGCGTTGATTATTCTGAAGCTCTGACTGCCACTTAAAAGAAGGGTCTGGCTCAGGGGAAGGACGGCGAGCAATTTCTGTACCTTCCAGTTGAGAATTGACTTCTTCAATGAGTTTGGTTGCAGGAGTGAGTTCAACAATTGGCGGGGTTGGTGAAATTGTGATGGGTTCCCCCAAACCCGAAGCAGAAGGGACTGTATTAATAGACTGAGGTGCTGCCCAGACCGGGAGGCTGACAGAACTCATCGCAATCAGAAAACCAAGTGAACCTATAGCAGAGTGAAGAGAGGGCATCGTTAATCCTTCGTTTTGATATCAGAGCTAGACATTAATAAGGAAGGGATTCCACCATCATCGAAATAACTCATCCATCTAGGATTGGAGTGAGGAGTGCATCAACCTTTGAATGTCTATGTTGATTAAGTCATAGGAAACTGAGGTTGAATCCAGAGCCTTCTGAGAATTTTCCAAGATAAGGTTCATATGGCATTAATCCATATCTAGAGTGAGCATTGTGTAATAAGTTAAGTCTGTTATTCACAACTAGATCCGAAATATTGAGCCAATGATTGAATGGATTGATGGCTCTAGTTTTTCGACGCTACATTGTAAAGGCATCACCCATTACTACAGGAATCAGTCATGTCCAAAAGTGCACTAGACCAACTCAAAGCGGTTACAGTTGTCGTTGCTGATACTGGTGATATTCAAGCGATTGAGCAGTTTACGCCTCGTGATGCGACTACCAATCCATCTCTGATCACTGCAGCAGCACAAATGCCCGAGTATCAAGAGATTGTTGATGAAACATTGCTGCAGGCCAAAACAGATGCAGGTTCTGGTGCGACTCATACAGACATTGCCAACTTAGCCTTTGATCGCTTAGCAGTGTCCTTTGGTAAAAAGATTTTGGAAATTGTTCCTCAGCGAGTCTCAACTGAAGTTGATGCTCGGCTGTCCTACGATACAGAGGCCACAATTGCCAAAGGCCGTTACCTCATTTCTGAATATGAAAAAGCGGGAATTAATCGCGAGCGCATCTTGATCAAAATAGCTTCCACTTGGGAAGGTATTAAGGCCGCAGAAGTTTTGGAAAAAGAGGGCATTCACTGCAATCTGACGCTACTGTTCGGTCTCCATCAAGCCATCGCCTGTGCTGAAGCAGGCGTTACCTTAATCTCTCCATTTGTGGGTCGCATTCTGGATTGGTACAAGAATGAGACTGGACAAGAGTATGCTCCTGCCGCAGATCCAGGTGTACAGTCTGTTACAGAGATTTATAACTACTACAAAAAATTTGGATATTCCACTGAAGTTATGGGGGCTAGCTTTCGCAATACTGGCGAGATTCTGGAACTAGCTGGATGCGATCTTCTTACGATTTCACCTAAGCTACTGGCTCAGCTTCAAGACAGTACTGAAGACATGCCCCGAAAGCTCGATCCAATTAAGGTTGCAGGGATGGAGATAGAGAAGATAGCTATCGACCAAACGACCTTCGAAAAAATGCATACAGAAGATCGTATGGCTTCAGAAAAACTAGAAGAAGGTATTAAGGGGTTTAGTAAAGCCCTGGAAACACTAGAACAACTTCTGGTTAACCGATTAGTGCGACTAGAAGCTGACGTTAAAGTCAGTACAGCAACAGCCGATATCTTTCATAGCTACGATCTGGACGGTGATGGCTTTATCACCCGCGAAGAATGGTTAGGTACAGATGCCGTTTTTGATGCCCTTGATCAAGATCATGATGGCAAAATCACCCCTGCAGAAATGGGTTCTGGGTTAGGGGCCATTTTGCAAATGGCAGCGGTTGAATAATCGCAATAGTACAGACTTCTTATAGGAAGGTGAAACCAGCCAATTCGGATGCTAGTGATCAACTCAGGGCTTTGTACCTGGCGACCTGAGAATGGGGCGCTCTAGGTACAAATGCTTTAACCCTCCTGTTATAAAGGAGTTTGCACAGATGATGATATTAGAAATAGCTGCAAAATTTCCAGAACGGATGATGTAAGTTTCTACATCAGTTAAAACAGGGTGGCGCTTAGCTTATAGGATTTCAAGATTTTTTTACCTTGCCAGTATTGGCAAGACTTCATTCTGCATCTCTAAGTATTTTTAAGTTGGCACTGACAGTGAGACCAGTCATTAGATAAGGGTAATTACCAAGCTGATTCGTTGAGTCAGCGGCGCCCTATAATTCAAAGATTTGCAGTCTACTAGCAAAGCTATCAATTCTTCGAAATATTGGGGTAGATAACCTTGTTGTTCTAAATTTACAGTTCTTCTGATCGAGAAGTGATTCCTGGCGTAAAAACTGAAGGAATAAACCTTGTGAGTTGATAAAAGTAAGCTTAATCACATTGTGAAAAAATAAATAGGCGTAAGATCTATATTGATAATCAGAGTGGTTGTACATCAGCTCAGAGCTAACTATACACCCCCAAATAGAGAATCTAGAATTGAGTCGTCAAAATTAAACTGATAGAGTTCACTCTCTTCTTCTAGATTAATTGGCTAGTCACCCTAAGCTTTTATTGCCTATTGCCATAGATACCTTAAAGAGACATGAATAAGTTTTTGATTAGACTGTTTAAGTTTGCTTCTCTGCAATGTCTTGTGCTAGCTGCCATTACGCTCTACTACATTCAGACTCACGATCAGTTGGCTCAAAAACAGTATTTAGCGGCAACCATCGACAAGCATGCTCTTCTCAAGCAGCAAAAAAAGCCAAGAATTATTTTTGTTGGTGGCTCTAACGTTGCATTTGGGATAAATTCCCAGCTTATCGCCAGTAATCTCCAGCGTAGGCCCGTCAATATGGGACTTCATGCTGCACTGGGTCTTGAGTATACCCTCAATGAAGTTGAGGAGGCATTGAGGCCGGGTGATGTTGCTGTCGTTTCATTGGAATATGAAAATTTCTCTAGTCATTTACCTGATATTCCAGAACGTCTGTTTAACACGATTGATAATCGAGTTCAAAACGTAAAGTTTGTTCCCTACTACTATGCACCTGTGCTGTTAGATAAAGGACAGCTTTATTTTGGAGGAGTTATTCGAAATGTTGTTTCTACTCTTACCAAGAATTATGAACTAAATAGCATATATAAACGGAGTAATTTTAACCAAGCTGGGGATATGACAGAAAATACTGGAACTCCGCGAGATATTTCTAAAATTAAGCGTACTTTGGAAGTCACTGATGGATCAATCCAAACTTCTTTAAAAATTATCCAAAAAATTTGATCGAGTGGCAAAAGGAAATGGTGCACGAGTATATTTTTCTTATCCGCCCCTAGCTAAAAATGTATATAAAAAATAATGCTAAGGCTATTGATCAAATTAGTTCAGTGATTGAGAACACTTCTGAACTTGATTTTATCGATACTCCTGAAGAAATGGCATTTCAGGTGAAATATTTTTTTGATAGTGAATACCATCTAAACCAATCTGGCTCTTTGCTTCGGGCGAATCATATTGTCAATCGTTTATCCGAAGAGCTATAGCAGTAATTCGCCTCAGAAAATAAAGTAACTCTGCATTCATTTTATTTCAAATATATGTATTTTTTTTATTTGAACGATCAGATATTTATTGTGACTTAGATTACTTCGTTGTTATTTTTTAGCCGACTAGTATTTATTCTAACGCTCTGGCTTATTCATCAAGTATTGGATTATGAATGCAACTTTAGAAAGACAAATTATTTCTCCTCGATATGAGTTTGATTCCCTTAACCCATATCAACCTTCTGTGTCTAAGACTCAGCAAAATTTCATAGATAAAATAAAAATTAAATATCGACAATAATTCCTATACACTGCAGCATTCTGCCTGTCCTTGCGAAGCTAATGACTCAGAAGATGTGATTGTTTCCGAAATTGATAGATATGGGATTCCACTAACATCTGTTGTATGTAATCGATGTGGAACGGTAAGATTTGATCCCTATTTGGATGAAGAGAGCCTAGCTGACTTCTATACCAACATGTATCGAAAAATGTATGCGATGGATGTTGATGACTCGGAAGATTATGGAGATTATATTGCTAGCCAAAGCAGTTACTCTGAGAAGCTACTCCAATTCATTAGCGACTCCTTAACACCAGCAAGTCGACTTTGTGAAGTGGGTTGCGGAGGGGGCGGTAGCGTCAAGTTTATGCAAGAACGGGGATATGATGCAATCGGCTGTGATTATGATGTTGCAGCATTACAAGCTGGCCGTCGCTTTGGTGTGAAACACCTCTACTATGGCGATCTGAGTGCCCTTCCCGCCGAACAGAAAGATGCAAAGTTTGATTTAATCTACCTACACCATGTCTTTGAGCATCTTGATCAACCGCTCCAGTTCTTGCAAGACATCCGTCAGTATCTCACCCCCAATGGGAAGATCGTTTTGATTGTGCCTGATATCAGTCGTATTGATCAGTTTGGGCATTTGCCTGCCCTTGGTAATTTGTTGATGTATTTACACATTGCCCATAAATACAACTTTTCTGTTGACGGATTGTATCGAATCGCAAATAGAGCAGGATTTTCTGTTGAGAATATGGAATTTGGGAGTTCATCAAAATCTTCTTCTCCTTGGTCAAGTTCTCCAGAGATTTGGATGCAAATTTCTCCTAATATGACTCAGGAGAATACTACTAATCTAGAACCTTCATCCCGGTCTTCTAAGATGTTGAAGTATTTGCAGCGAACTGAAACGCTATTTTCTTTAGGGTTATGTCGTGGTCAAATTGCCTATAAATTATCAGCCCTTGCCTCGCCCAATAAAATAGTAAGTAAGTTAAGGCAAATGATGTCGTAATAATTGCAATTTTTATCGTAATAACCAACCTGGAGAGATTGGCCCGTCTTGCAGTATTTTTGACTCGTTCTTCTCTGTTCTATCACGTGCCTGACCGTATTAAATAGGTAGCTCTCGTCTTCTTTTAGTAATACGGTATAGGTCGGATAGAGAATAGTACGATCGTCTGTAGCAGGCATGTCTGCAAATATAGATTACCTGGCGCTACCGTCTTAAATCTCATGCTTTTTGGGCCAGTTTTGCAATTTACCGAAGCCTACTTTTCACACACCTAGCTCGAAAGGCCTGTCATATTGGTCTGCTGTCAAGGTTGCAAATACAAGGGTACTCCTTATCTGAACAATTCCCATCAGCTTGCGACTCTTGTCTCTTTGTCTTCATCCTTCAGTTCACTAAACGTGGCTAAGCCCCAAACAGAAGGTGTACTTATTTCAACGCAAAATTCGTAGCTGAATTGTAATGGCCTTGTGAAGGCTTACTGTTGGCTAATCTAGAGCCGATAGAATGTTGTTTTGTTCTATCTTTCAACCCTGTACTTGATTCATCCGACGGATGTAAGTTTCGTTGATTGCTGACTGTACTGACTGTACCTACTACACATAAGCTATAAGCAACAGCATTCCAAGCTTACAAGGATTGATTATCTGAGTGTTATGAGTGATGACAATGATTTAAGTGCCCCTCAGCAAATTTATGATGTTTTGATTGTGGGGGCTGGTCCAGTGGGTTTAGCGACTGCGATCGCACTTCTAAAACGAGGCATCACGAATATTCTGGTCATCGATCAAACTCGCGAATTTCGCAGGGTGGGACAAGTCGTTGATCTACTCCCCAATGGCTTGCGAGCCATCAAATATATTGACCCAACTGCTTATGAGCAAATAAAAGCATCCCCGTCTGGCGTTAATAAACCTTCTAGTTCTTCGGTCTCTCAACCCCAGCCAGCTCCTGAAAAACAACGGTGGTGCCAAAGAAATCTACAGGGAGAGATTTTGCGCTCGTTTCCCACGGATTTTCAAAGTTGGTTTGATCACTATGGGGAAGAACGGGTTTCCTTGCCCTGGTTTAATTTGCAAACTGAATTGAGGAATATACTCCCTCCAGAAAAGGTCCTAGCCAAACATCGTTGTGTTTTCATTGAGGACGGTCCTGACTGGGTGCGAGTAGATTCGACCTCGGATGCAGCGGAATCCATAAATCCTTTTGCCCATTGGGAAATGTTGCGTTCCGATCCCCAGCGTTCTACAAGCCCTGAAACAAGTCAAACATCCGTAAGTGGCAGATTTTATGCAAAGTTAGTAGTCGCTGCAGATGGCATTAATTCAACAATGCGCCAAGTCCTGTATGAAAACAAAGGGCTAGAAGAATGGGCAAAACCGCAATATTCTGGTTTTGCTGCAATGGGTTGTTTTCAATTCGAAAATTTACCAAAATCTATTCTCGATAACTTAGAGACTTACTACTTACAAGGAGCAAGGATCGTTACCGTCAAGAATGATTCATCTCAATTTGATTCTCCAGAACAAGAACAAACCCGTATAGTTTTAGTGCGTCTTTCGGAAACTGCAATAGGCTATGCCATTACTAGCCCAATTAACTTGGATGTATTGCAAAAAAGTTCGCCTGAAGAAATTCTCGACTTAGGACTCACTAGTTTAAGAGATGCTGAGTTTCTGCCCATTTTCTCTGAATTTGTGGGGCTTTCAGCTCCTGAAAAAGTGTTTCATCGACCCTATTTTATCCATCCAATCGCAAGCCTAAAGAATGTTCAATCGATTTGGAGTCATGGACGGGCGGTTCTCGTTGGCGATGCAGCCCATGGAATGCCTCCTTTTATGGCTCAAGGGGCTAATCAAGGGCTGGAAGATGCGGCCGTGGTTGGCACATATATGGCTCAGCTGATTCAGGATGATGGTTTGGATGATATGACTGCGATCGAAAATGCATTTCATCAATATGAGCAAATTCGTAGACCTTTAATGGAAAAAGTCCAATCTGCAACGATGACTTGTAATCAATGGTCTCAACCACAATGTGATCAATTTAAAGAGATCCTTCATCGGCGTGAATATCCATCCTCCGTTACCCTTGGAGAGCTGGGGTAGCAAATAGAAGGTCACCCTACAGCCTATGTCCTATCAAAAAAATTAGATCGAGCAGGATAGAGACCATGCCGATTTTATGGAAATGAGAATCACTCAAGGGCACCCTTTAGGTCTTCATAATTGGGATGAGAATTCTCTGATAGCATTGGGAAAAGGACAGAAGTCTTATATTCAAACCAAATCAATGGCAATCAAAGTTGGCAATTCGGTTCCCGATGTATCTCTCCAAAACCAGGCGGGAGAAACGGTTAGCCTCAAAAGCTTGCTAGGGGATAAGATTGTTGTCCTCTACTTTTATCCCAAAGACGACACCCCTGGTTGTACGAAAGAGGCCTGTAGTTTTCGAGATAGCTATACCGTTTTTCAAGAAGCTGGCGCAGAGGTGATTGGCGTCAGTAACGACACCCCTAGCTCTCATCAACAGTTTGCCAATAAATACCAACTCCCTTTTCTCTTATTGAGTGATTCGGCCAACCAAGCTCGCAAGGCCTTTGGGGTTCCCTCTACCTTAGGGCTATTACCTGGCCGTGTGACCTATGTAATTGATACAGACGGCGTTGTCCGCCATATCTTTAATTCGCAGTTGAACTTCCAAGGCCATATTGACGAATCTCTCAAGATCGTCCAATCCTTGACGAAGGGTGCTTGATTGAAACCGCTGCTGGCGAGCAAGACTGAGTTAAAAGCTGGGTCGTTAGGATGGCGTCAGCAGCACAAACTGACGTCGGCGAGACCAAAGTAAAACGCCTTGTTGTTCCAGATCACCAATCAGTCGAGTGGCTGTAACCCTTGTGACATTGGCGGTTTCTGCCAACTCTTGATGGGTGATTGGCAAGGTGGTACAAGTTCCTGCTGGTGTCAAATTGCCGAAACGTTGGGCCAACCATTTGAGTAGGCTTAACAGCCGATCGTCTGCTCGTTTAATGCTGATAATTTTGAGTAAAATCGAGAGTTGCTGAGCATGGCTGAGAATAGCTTCTGGATTGTTCCATTGACTAGAGACTAAGGCAGTCGCTTCAACGGTCCCTAAGGTCTGGATCATATACGGTGTAACGTTTGACAACGGCTGCCCTACAATATCTCCGGTTCCCCAAATTCCCAAGGTGGTGATGTTGCCATTGGAGTCCCAGGTATAGGTGCGCACGAGTCCCCGCGTAATTTGCCACAATTCTTGCGATTCAGACGGTAAAAAGGCTCGATCTGAGAAGAGGGTTGATTGTAAGGCACTAGATTGAGCGTGCATGAACGAAGAAAGGGGAACGGTGGATAGTGAAGAAACCATCGGACAACCAAAGTAAAAAACTGATGCGGAATTAAACAGAGCAAACATCTAAGTTCTTAGCTGGAATGGAAGGCTCTGACTCGATTTGCCAAAAGTCCAAAATTTGTTCAGCAATGGGTTGAGGATGAAAACAGTGGAAAAAGTGGTAACCGCTCTTGTATTGCCAGATGCGATCGCATCCTTTCATCCAAGGCTGCCATTCCTTCAATGCCTGACTATCGACCACTGGATCGGTTTTGCTTCCACAGACAAACAGGGGCATTGATACGCCACTAGGAGGCAAACTGTAGCGTTGAAATAATGAATGAGGCGAAGGAGAAACCATCATTTCCTTTTCCAGCAACCGACTGAGGTAGCAAGTCACGGTTGAATTTTGTTCGCCAAATAGATCGGGAATAAGCTGAGCTAGAACTTGGCGGCGGTTACTAGGAATAAACTGGAGATGAAAATAGTAATGGGCCATCCAATCTAAGGTGGCTGATGCCCCCACACCGAGCATCGTCAGAGATCGAACATTCTGGGGACATTGACGTGCATACAATAAGCTCACTAACCCACCTGTGCCATGCCCTATTAAGTGGATGGGATGGTCAAAATTCTGGATGTAGTCATGGAGGAGATCCACCGCTGTGCTGAGGGAGCTGGGTTCATCCGCAGATTGTTGATACTGCCACTGGGCAATCGTTGTATGCTTTCTCAACCGATCCAGTAGGGGTTGGTCAAAACGCTTAAGATAGCGACTAGTCGTCGTCCAAACGGCATCAATGGAGTGAGTCATGTATTTTTTCGCAAATGTAGTTAGAAGGAATTCTAAAAAAGGGGTCGATGAAAGGCCAGAGATTGTCCCTGGCCCAGCTGTTGGAAACCCTATATTCCGAATTCTGTTTTAACTTGGGCAACCCAAGCCTCTATGCGCTCATCAGAGAGTTCAGACTGGTTATCTTCATCCAGGGCTAACCCACAAAATTTTCCTCCTCTGTCTGCCTTGGAGCCATCAAACTCATACCCATCCGTTGACCAATAGCCAACGGTTTGGCCGCCCTTCTCAGTGATTTTTGCCTCAATCATGCCGATGGCATCCATGTAGTTATCGGCATAGCCCACCTGATCGCCTGTACCAAAGTAGGCCACTTTCTTACCGGAAAAGTCAATGCTGTCTAAATTAGGGAAAAAAGCGTCCCAGTCACTTTGCAGCTCACCGATATCCCAAGTTGGAGAACCAATCAACAAGAAATTGTAACTAGAAAAGTCTCCATCTTCGACATCTGGGATTTCAATGAGTGTGACAACATCTTCACCCCCAAAGGCCTCTTGGATCTTTTCAGCAGCTTCTGCTGTTTTGCCAGTGGTGGTGCCAAAGAACATTCCGATTTGTGACATATGTACTCCAAAGGATTACTACAAGAAAACTAAGTTTCGTGAAAAAGAGAGTGGCAAGAGCGTAAAACGGTCAGATTGTTCACGCTCTTACCGTGGCGCTCTTATTCAACGGAGTTGAATGGGGTATAAGGCCTACGCAGACTTATTCGAGAATGCTTGCGCAGGCGGAGCAGTAGCGGTTAGCAATTTTCAATTACTTTGGTTTGACTGCCAGCTGCTCGTCGGTCAAAGAATTGAGAAAGTGATCGACTGATCGAAAGTTAAAGCCTAGCCCTCTCAAGGCATGCCAAAGATGACCTTGGAGAAAATAGAAAGCAAAGATGTAGGTTGTATTCGAAAGCCAGCATCGAGCGGAATGGATGCCGTAGGGGAGATCTACCGTATCTGCAAAGTAGGGCGTAAAGCCAAACTTGATTTGCAAAGCAGGTCCATAAAACTCTTCTGGCCAAATATAGGTATTGACCGAACACCAATAGGCGGACAGGAAACCGAAGAAAGCCACTGCTCCTAAGGAATAGGACAAGATTGCTTCCCCATTGACAGGAACTCGCTTCTTGGCCCAAGGCAACATGGGAACGAGCAAGTGGAAAATCCCACCGACAATATCTAGGACAGCAATAAAGATATGGCCACCGACAATATCTTCCAAATTGTCAACACTGTCGAAATGGGTTTGATAGCCAAAAATAACAGATGGACTGAGGGTGGGATCTGTGACCAACCTGACTTCTTGCAAATCAGGGTCATAGAGTCCTCCCCAATACATGGCCCAACCCACAAATAGGAGGGTATACAAGCCCAAAATGAGGAGATGATGGCCTAAAATTCGACCGAGTTTAGTGGTATTGTCCCATTCGAAATGGTAGGTGCGAGCTGCACCGGAGGCATCACTTAAATCTAAGGGAGCTTTTAAGAGATGAAACAGCGCTCCAGCCCCTAATACAGCCCCTGCAATGATGTGGACCATAGCCACGGCAACCAGCTGTTGAGGATCATCCAGGATTCCACCTGAACCGAAGCCAATGCCCTCTGCGGCCAAATGAGGGAGGAGAACGAGACCTTGGTCCCACATGGGAGAGTCAGTGGTGTAGCGACTTAGCTCAAATAATGTAAAACCACCCGCCCACACCGATATCAAGCCAGCATGACCCGTATGGGCAGAAATAAATAAACCTGAAGAGCTGGCTACGCGCGAATTACCCGCCCACCAGCCATAGGTAACTTCAGGGTTACCGTAGTTTTGCATAGGAAAGTCTCCTTCCTTTTAGAATGTCCATATTTATCGCTCTGTTGCGAACATAGTGAAAGATTTAATAAAGGCCAGAGGTTGAGGGAACCAACCTCTAATCAAGATGTGAGGGCTGTACTAACCAAAGAAATACCGTTTCCAACGAATGTTTTTTGGCCTTACGTTTTCTTGCTATTCAGTCCCAGAACCGAATAGGAAAGAAGTGTGACTTATTGCTCACTATTTATTGAGAATTAAAATCAATAAGCCTCTTCCGCTATTTAAGCAGGTATTGATAATATTGGCAATAAATTAGTGGGTCTTTTGCCAGCAACGACGATGGGTAGTTAAGAGAATCACTGTTAAGCCCTGTATGCTTTAAGCCCAGATATTTGTTTTTCAACTTGGATGAGGTTTAGGGATCGATATGATTAAGTGAGAAGAGACTCTAATTGAGAATCTATTTAAAAAGTAAAATCTATTAACATCCGATTGATGTTCTAATCTGAAGCATTTAGGCCAGAGTTTTTAATAAAGTTTTGCTGAAAGCCATGCTATGAAGCTGTTTTATGCTTAAGGCTCTAATTTGAGGGTTGATCTAAGCCTGAAAAAAATCTGAAATTCACCCTTATATTCTTCTATTTATTGAGAGTTGATCTGAATAAACGGTAGGATGATGCCATCTCTGTTGAAAAACTAAGTGACTACAATGAAACGTTCTAAATCAGTTGAGTTATTTCTTGCCCTGGGTTTATCTGCTACCCTTTTCGCCTGCGATGGCGGCACAACGAATGGTGAAGGGGGAGAACAGGAAAG
Source organism: Acaryochloris sp. 'Moss Beach' (assembly GCF_021497025.1). Taxonomy (NCBI): domain Bacteria; kingdom Bacillati; phylum Cyanobacteriota; class Cyanophyceae; order Acaryochloridales; family Acaryochloridaceae; genus Acaryochloris; species Acaryochloris sp. 'Moss Beach'. The sequence continues at coordinate 5,439,793 of NZ_CP071717.1, read as the reverse complement.
CCCCAGCCCAGCTGTGGAAAGTCCTGCCGATGATGGCGGAGAAGGTGGAGAGGATGGCTCTACCGATGATGGCGGAGAAGGCGGAGAGGACAGCTCCTCTGATGATGGTGGTGAAGGCGGAGAAGGGTAACCTGCCCTAATCTTCGTTCGTTCATTTAGGTAAATCTTCTACCTAAATAACGATTCTTATTGATTGCCCCTCTCATTTTCATGAACTTTATTTGGTTTAGAAGATGAGGGGGGTTTGTTGACTTATAGCTATATTTTTGACACTGGCCACAAAAACTAAATCAATATTGCCCGTGAGGGAAAGCCCATAGATGAAAAGCTTCTATGAAGAATATTGATGTCATCTGAACTATGGGCTCAAGCTTTAACCCATCTAAATTGAGGCAAAGCTATGGCCTAGCCGTGGAAAAGGTAAAAGCTTGCCATGCTGCGTTCTGAACCGTGAAAGCTCTAAATATGCAGACTTAGAAAATCCTCTCTTTGCTTGGCAACCGTTGTTAAATGTCCCCTATTTAAGATCTTTAAGACGTAGAAAAATGGTGGAAATTTGATTAACAGGGTAAATCGCTTTTTTCTGAGTCATTTAAGATCTCTATCCAGGTTTATTCATAATTATGAATAAAATCTCTGTGAAAATATTTGCGATTGAATTATTAAGTAACTTGTTATAAGCCTTCCTCTGACATCCAATCCAATCCTGAATTATTCCTTATACGTAACAATATTCACTTCGCGAATGAAATTTTGCTACTTTGGGAAAGTGTATTCTGTAGGCTAAGCCATGACCATTGGCCCCACCCTCATTCAAAATTCTCACAAAATCGGTGAGCGCTTGTGTGCATCAGATCTGATTTCAGCCCATCAGTTGGAAACTGCTCTGTATGAGCAGCGACTCTATGAAATGATGCGGTTAGGTGAGATTCTGACTCTGCATGGATGGGTGCAACAGCAAACGGCTGACTTTTTTGGTGATCAGTGGCCTTACCCCGATACTCAAGCAGATCCAGTTCCCATTGGTAGCTATTTACGGCGGGCTGGACTGATTGATAGAAATATGGTCGACGCTATTTTGGCAGCTCAGCAAAAGACGGGGTTACGGTTTGGAGCCCTTGCTGTTTTGAATGGCTATATTCGCCAAGCCACCTTGGATTTTTTTGTAGAGCAGTTTTACCCTGAACATATTGGGGAACCGCCATACATGATTGTTGATCCAGATAGTCTCACGGATGTTAGCGTTAATCCGTTTATTCAGTTCGATCCTAATGAAGAAATGCCTGCGACTTCAGAGCCTAATCAGATTGATGACTGTCCCCCTACGTCTGGCAATGGAGTCCAGTGGCTCGATTAAGAGATGACTTTTAGCGGCTATTAGATTCCTAAACCATTAGATCGTGCTTGTATCTTCTGAAGAATGCCAGCTTTCAAGAGCAGTTTGAGCCCAATATTTTTCTTGGAAGAGATGGGCAGTGAGATGGATAACGGATAGGAGCAAGGCTGCGATCGCAAGTACGTAGCTGTGCAAGGTATACATATGTTGAAGGGTCAGGGTATTAATGGCACTCCCGCCAGCCAGTACCTCCCGTAGAAATGAGCCTGCGGGTAAAGAGCCAATAATATTGAGCTCAATCTTGAATCGCCAGAAACCGACCTGGTCCCAATTGAGAATAATGGCTGTCCAACTGAGGCCTATTGTTGCTAGTGCTAGGCAAATTCCGCTAATCCAGGCGGTTAACCAAGATCTCATAAACTGCCGTCCCAAAAACATGACGACAATTTGGACTAATGCGAGAACAATCAGGCCATTCCCAGCGATGTTATGCAGACTGAGAATGAGATTGCCGTTGACGATCTGATATGCGATCGCATGCAAGGATGCATGAGCCCCTAACGCTGTCGGCTGATAGTAGAACGCCAGCATGACTCCCGTCATTGCTGCTAGACCACATAGAGTCAATTCCGCCACTGCTAGGAGTGTCGCTATTCTTTGCAAGATAAAATAGGTGCGATTAATTTGTAGGGATTGAGTTGCGATCTCTCCCTGCTTAACGATAGGACCATCATTAGTTTGTTGAGGCCTGGATAACTGGGTGAAAATCTGAGCTACGGTTTTTCGTCCCACCACTCCAAACATATAGATGCCAAAATACAGCAACCGCCATCGAAAGATCAGACTTGCTAACCCCTCTGAATATCGTTGTTGTAGTTTTTCCTGAGAAGAGACAATAGCTCTTAACCAGTCCTGATACTCCTGCCATATATCGGGAAAACGACGGACAAACTGCCCTGTTTTTTCTGCGAGTTTTAAATCCTTCTCATTCATTTCATGCCCCTTCCGTTTCAGGTATCCAGGCTGCTACCTCAGCTAGCAGATGTTGTTTGACATCTAATGCTCTGATGCCTACAGCAGTAATACGGTAGTATTTTCGTCTTGCCCCACTATGCTCTTCTGGCTGCTCATCCCCCCCCATTCAGACTGGACGAGTCCTTTCTTCTCTAATTTCTTTAAATTGGGATAGAGGGAATTAAAACCAATCTGTTTCCCACCACTATTTTCAATCGCAGCCAGAATCTCAAGACCATAGCGTCGATGTAATCGTAAGGCCGCTAAGATAACCTCTTGATTAGGCGTCAAACGCAAGTTGGATTCTGACATAGCAGCGCTAGATGTTTTTGAAATATATATTCAAAAATAACACTATATTCATTTATTGGATATAAGGCTTCACTAGGTATATAGCTGGCCACCTATCAAGGACTTTCGGGTATTGATGACTTTTGACTGACGATAAGACATTCCCAAGCCATTCTTTGCAGGAGCGAGCTAAATAGATTGAGACAAAGGGGTATTTAAGAATTGGGAAATTCCTTCTCCATAAAGTTCCTATATCTACTTTTAGCTTACCCATTCCCATTTTGAGGACTCTGTTCCGTGGAGTCCTGAGGAAGAGGTGAAATGAGAGGATGCGTAACCGCTAGAATTTCGTCATAACGAAACTCGTATACTAAATGTCTGAGAGCTTCTTGCAATGGCTGAGCAGTATCATCAAGCTCATCGAGGAGCAGTTCCACCATATGTTGGTCGAGATTATTAGTCGCTTGATGTAATTGAACTAGCCAAGGATGAGGCATTTGAGCTAGATGGTCCACATTTAAGGTGGGAATCGTTGATTTGAGAGGTACTTTATCTTGGTAATGATACTCCACCTCTAAATGTAGAGCCATTTTTTCGAAAATACTTGCTTCTCGATAAGGCTTATGAACGAAATCATCACATCCTGCTCGTAGTGCCAAGTCACGATCTTCATCAAAGGCATTAGCTGTTAAGGCAATGACGACAGGGGGATTCTCCATTTGCTTGATCAAACGCGTAGCGCTCAGTCCGTCTAGGATAGGTAGTCGCAAATCCATCCAGACTAAATCAGGTTGCCAGCTTTGGCATAGTGTAACGGCTACTTCACCATTTTTAGCTGCCTTAACCGTAAAACCAATAGTTTCTAGTAGGGTTACTAACAATTCACGACTATCCATATTATCTTCCACTACCAGAATTCGATATTGAGGTTGATCTGGTAATAACCCCATGAACTGACGATGAGAGAGAGATTGCTTTTGCTGTAGAACTTTTTCAACCACAATATTGAAGGTGAAAGTTGTGCCCTGGTTATGGATACTCTGGGCAGTCAAATTTCCGCCCATCAGCTGTACGAATTGACGGCTAATAGCCAATCCTAAGCCTGTTCCTTCTTGGGATTGACGCCCCGTTTCTGTCTGGGCAAACGGCTCAAATAACAACTTAAGTTCTTCTGGGGCAATGCCGGACCCTGTATCTGTCACTGTAAACCGCAGCTCTAGTAATGGAGGTGCATCTGAACTCTCAGAAGTGTCTAAGGCACTGGACTCCAGGTGCAGCTGGACATGACCACTGGTGGTAAATTTAATGGCATTACTCAGTAAATTCATTAATACCTGTCGGAGTTTTCCGGGGTCTGTCCGAATGTACTGAGGTGGGTTAGGCCCACGGTTAATGAGCAGTGTTAGCCTTTTTTGCTTCGCTTTAATCCCGAGCATACTTTCCACAGTATCCAGAAGCAACGGTAAATCTACAATTTGGGAGTGGAGAGAAGAACGTCCTGCTTCAATCTTGGACATGGTGAGGACATCGTTAATTAAGGCAAGCAGATGTTCACCGCTACGATTAATAATTTCTAGTTGTTCTAGCTGATAGTTCGGGGTACTGGGGTCACGACTGATCAACTGGCTAAAACCTAGGATGGCATTTAAGGGTGTCCTCAGTTCATGGCTCATATTTGCCAGAAATGTACTTTTGGCTCGATTCGCCTGCTCTGCTTTTTTCTGAGCTGTTTCAGCTTCTTGTTTAGCGGCCGCCAACTGTTGATTGTTGAAGGTCAATTCTTGGCTTCGAACCGATAAGACATGGCGTTGATGCTGTTCTTTAAGCAGGAGTTCAGCTTGATATAGGGCAATACCCAGTTGATTGGCAATCTTCTGCACAAACTCTATGTCATCCGGCTGCCAAGATCGCGGCCCTGAACATTGATGAATACAGAGCAATCCCCATAAGTTATCTCCCTGGAGTAGGGGCAGAACTAAGTTGGCACGGATATGAAACTGGGCCAAAATTTCAATATGGCAATCACTAAGGCCAGCTTCATGAATATCGGCAACAGCCTGGAAGCGACCGCTCTGATAACGATTTGCATATTGGTCACCAAAGCATCGGTCTCGCACATGGGCTGTCAGGGCAGATGGAAACTCTGGGAGTACTTCTTCTGCGACCATCATGCCTTGGGCGTGGTCCGTATCCTCTATAAATCGATAGATGCAGACGCGATCTGCAGCTAGTAATTGTCGTACCTGAGTCACGGCAGTGCGGAAAATTAACTGTGGTTCAAGACTTTGCCGAATTTGTTGAACAATTTTCTCTAACAGTTCAGCTTTTTCGAGTTGCTTTGCTAATGCTTTCTCGGCCTGATTTCGATGGGCGATCTCTTCCTGCAGGCGGCGGTTCTGAAGTTTTAAGTCCTGACGCTGCTTCTGTTCATCCGCTAATAAATCAGCATGGGCAACAGCAATCCCTAGCTGGGCTGCAACTGTTCCCAATAAAGAGACTTCATCTTTGGTCCAATTCCGTCTGCGCTCGCATTGGTCGAGGAATATAATGCCATTTGGATGATTTTTAAAGGCTGTTCTAACGCTGAGATAGGCTCTAATTCTTAGGGTAGAAGACAGGCTTTCTTTTTCTGATGTCGCCAGACTAGGCTCTTGCCAAATATCAGACACAGGGCGAACTCGATCATTCGCAAGTAACTTTAAAAGACGAGGATGATCTGAGGTGAGGAGGGGATGAGAAAGAGCAGCTTCCCATTCTGGCTGTGAATAGGCTTGGGCAGAGAGTACGAGTTGAGGGTTGGGCTGGTCAGTGTAAGTAAAAAAGGAACACCGACTGACTTGGAATAAAGCACAGAGCTGTTCTACTGCAGATTTTAAAAGGATGTCCAGATCGAGGCTCTGACGAATTTGGTTGGTAATTTCGGATAAGACCTGTTCTCGTTGGAGTTGTTGCTGCAACTCGGCTTCGACCTGAATCCGCTCTGTAATATCTTCGGCAGTTCCCAAAACCCCTACCACTTTTCCTTTAGGGTTATGAAGAGGGACTTTATTGGTGTCCATCCACGTTTTTGTCCCGTCGGCGCGTAGCTGAGTTTCAAGGACATGGAATTGGGGTTGGTTGGAGTTTATGACTTCTAGATCAGAAAGCCGATACCATTCTGCTTCTTCCGGTGGCCAAGGCATCTCTTGGTCAGTTTTGCCAATAATCTCTTCTGCAGTGTTAAAACCCGCTTCTTTGGCAAAAGCACGATTACACCCTAAATAGCGAGAGGTTCTGTCCTTCCAAAAAATGGCTTGAGGAATGGAATCCATCACGAGTTTGAGAAGGGTCTGTGTTTGTTTCTTCTCTTCGATTTCAGTATGTAGTTGTTGGTTCTTTTGAGAGAGTTGTTCTCGCTGGTGGAGTTCTTGGGTGAGTAAGTTGGCGTGGGCTAGGGCAATGCCCACTTCTGTGGCGACTGCAGTGAGTAAGTCTAATTCCTCGGGGGTCCAATCCCGGATGTGATCGCATTGGCTAATCGTAATCGCTCCATTCACATTGCCTTGGTAAGACGTGCGAATACTAACCATAGATTGAATGGAAAGGGCTGCAACCATTGGCAAGCAACTTGCCAATAATGGATCGGATTGAGCCTGGGGGCTGGCAATTGCTTCTGGTTGGTTTGCCAGTTGCCGCACATACTCATGATCGGCTAAGCGGACAATCTCTGGTCCTTGGTCTGGATAATCTGCTTCATAATCATGGAACATCAAAGAGAAATGAGGGTCATCCGCAGCACTATAGACAAAAATGTTGCATCGACTCGCTTTAAGAGCGCGACGAATTTCTACTACTGCCGTTTCAAAAACATGAAGGCTATCCAGACTTTCATGGATTTTCTGAGTGATTTTACCTAAAAGCTGCGATCGTTGTAACTCTTGAGCTAGAGCTAGATCGCTCTGTTGCCGTTCTACTAATTCTTGCTGTAACTGTATAGCTAAGTCAGCTTGTTGAATCGCAACTGCAAATTGATTGGCCACTTGCTGCAGGAATAAAGCTTCATCTGGCTGCCATACCCGAGGATAGTCACAGGCATGAACCACTAATAACCCCCATAACCTTTTGTGGCCATGATTTTGGGATTGCACAATGGGGGCCACAATCTTAGATTTGACCTGGACTGGCATCCAGAATTGTTTTAAGCAATGACTCCAGTCGTCTTGGTGTAAGTCCAAAACGATTCGCGGTTTTCTTTGGAGATAAAACTCATAGCATTCAGGTGGGAAATCTTGATCTTCACCATCTAGCTCTTCCATAGCAGGATAGCTAGGGAGAACAGATTCCTCAAGAATGATGCCTCCCCCTCCTGGCATTAAGCGAAACAGCAAAGCTCGATCTGCCCTAACTGTCTGACGGACTTGATTGACAACAAGAGACTGCAGTTCCTTAATATCTCTGGTGCTATGAATGTCTTGGGTAATAAGTCGTAGTAGCCTTTCCTGCTCAATTTGTTGGTTTAATTCTGCTTCTGCTTGCTCCTTGTCTTTAATTTCCTGTTGAAGTCGAAGATTCTGTTGTTCCAATAGCTGGGCTCGATCCTTGGCAAGGATAATATCCTCTAGCAACTGTTGTTGCTGTTCCAAGCCATGATTCCAGTCCTGCAATAGGTTGATTTTTTCTTGTTTAAACGGCTCAACCTGTACTTGCGGGGTCTCATTCATCGCCAATGGGTCGAATAAATGGAGCAGATCATCTTGATTGACAATCCCCAAGAGATGATTACTATTATTTGAATCAACCACCACCATGCGGCGGATGTGATGGTGATGCATTTGTTGATAAACCGACCACAGGCTATCTCTAGGATCGACAAAAAATAGTGGGCTACTCATGACCTGCTCAACGAATGTAGTGGTCGTAGGAATCCCTAAGGTTTGTAATTGCAAGATATCTCGTTCAGTAATGATGCCAATGGGGTGTGACATTCGCTGCTGTTGGTCAATCACCACTGCACAACTCGTATGGTGAGCATGCATTTGACATGCAACTTCTAGGATCGACATAGAAGGGGCTGCGCAAACCACTTCTGTGGACATCACGGCCTGCACGGACCACAGCTGCAGAAAGTTAGTCGCTTCAATCGCTTGACAAAGGGTGCCTAGAGTAACGATTCCCAACACTTTTTGCTGGACATTGACCACTGGTAAATGCTGTACCATAGCCCTCCTCATTAAATAAAGAGGGGCAGAAATATCTTGACACTGCTCTGGAGAAATTGTGACTGGTGAATCACAAAGGACATCACCAATACAAGCTAGGGCGATGTCTTGACCTTCCACCATTAATTTGACTAGATCTCGTTCAGTAAAAATACCAACCAGCTGTCCTGTTGAATCGATAACTATGGCACAGCTAGCTTGAAGAAAGGACTCCTCTGGATCCACGGGGAAAGTACAGGCTGCCCCATGAAGTTGGCTCATCTGCTCCAACACCTTCATCACAGGGGTATTGGCAGTCACGGTGAGTGGCTGTGGGTTAATGATGCTGGTTGATACTAGTTGCCAAGCTACAGGCCAGCGCGATCCCATAATCAGCTTCTTCCTGAAGGGGGCGTAAAGGTTGATCTTGAATGCCAATCACTCATGGTAGTGATTAGCTATTCCTAGAATTCCCTAGACTGATTGAAAAAAATCAGAAAAAAAGAACTAATTTTTAGATAAAAAGAAACTATACTCAATCTGTTTGGAGAGGAACAGAAAAGTCATGGAGAAATAAGGTATTAAGTCGCTGTCAAAGTTCAGATGCCAGCATTGTTCTGAGCAGACAAGAGGGCCGCTGAACTTGATAAGAGAGTGTCTTCAGATAACTATTTCACTATACTCACTATTGGCTTATTTTTGCTGAAAACATGGAAATCTTAAGAGAATTTATCGTCTTTTAGAAAAAATAAAACCCAGTCTAAACCTAAAGTCTATATACAGGCAATATGGATAGAGGTGAATGTATATCCTTTGCCAGTAGAGGGTTATAGTAGTATATAGAAAATAAACTTTCTTTAAGCTTAATGCTATAAAAACAATTGACTAAATTTATCAGTGATCTCTTTCTTGCTTTGTTTAACTTAAAGTTAACTACTATTTCTAGGTAAATTTAACTAGCCAATGATTTAGCTTAGGAGTTTTTCATTAATTAGCAAAAGAATATTATCCATGATGAATTAAATATTATTAAGGGAAATTTGTGAATAGCTTATTTACTTATAAAAAATGTCACTACTCAGGCTTAAAGGATAGTGTGCTAGCGAAGTATGGGATACACAGAAAAATCGTTCCATGTCCAAGGATTCAAGGATAGCTCTGCCCTTTGAGATGCAGTATTGTGGGTACGGCTCTAGGTCCAAATCCAGTTAAAATAACTCACTACCTAACGAACGGTTACAGCCCTTTGTTCCCAGAACTTACCGAACTTGTTCTGACGACGGTGCCAGCGTCCGGGAGCATGGGACTGAAGAATAGTATGACCTTCTTGAAGAGTGAGTTGACGACGATAGTAGATCGCATCAAAGGTATCGGTGAAGGTTTGCGTACAGTTGGGACAATAAAAGCGCTGACTGCCTTTGCTGGTACAGCCGTGTTTGTGAGACTTCGGATGACCGCATAACGGACATGGTATAGAGAGAACCTAGATAAAGCTATAGGGATAGATTACCAATCCCACACTTTGCTAGAGCACTACCGATGTATTAAATTTTTTTAGTCATGGTCTTAAGTAGATTTCAACTAGGATTCAGCCAATATTTGGCCTTACTCAAAAAACAATCTACATTCGTATTTTTTATTAATTCAAGAACAGGAAATTATCGAATCAATTTTTTCTTTAGAAAAACATAATTCAACTATCTCAGCTGAATCCTATTTCCAAGATTTGGTCCGCGATTGAGAATCTCGATCTCCCATCTCTTTTATCGATAAAACCTAACATCCTGCTATCTTTGACATCTCTGGAAGCAAGCAGTTTTAGACAACGTGTCCTAGATTTAAGGTTCATAATCATCTGTTGAGAATTTATGGGATGCTTGAAGTAGGGTTCTAGGCAATCCGTAGTAAAAGAGAGCTTAGAACTAAATTGTCAACAGAACTACAGCCCTAGTGTATGTAGAACTAAGGATAATTCAGGGGGGGGGGGATAAGATGTACATTATCCAGTCAGCGAATTTAATAGCGCGAGGCGTACTGAATGATCAATCTGCTTCTTTGATGATCCGAGGGAGATGGTTTAGACCTGGCCCTGCGTTTGCCCAATCATTGCGTCAAATAGCAATTGAGTTTTGTGAGGATGCTCTTTCACAAGGACGACAATACATACTGATTGAATTTCCCTTGTATTTTATGGCTTGGCGTCGTTTCCGTCCGAGTGAAGAAACTCAAGCCCCATCGACAGTTTCTTTGAAATGTGCGGAAAATCCACGAATACGACCCACAGCATATAAGTGGCCACCCGCTTTTGCAAAGCCATCTTGCCAAAATAAACCGTTTTCCCAATCCGATCTAGATAAAAGAATCAAAACTCAAAAGATAAAAAGAACTGGGATTGATGATGTACTCATAAAAAAGTGTAAGGCTGAGCTAGCTATCCATATAGGCCCCATGGCCGAATATATTACTGAACAGACTTTAAATAATTCAGCTCAACTTAGTTCTGAGCAACTCATTGCAGCTCTTGCTACCCATATTCCTAACACTAAAGCAGGTCTCTTATTTAGATGGACTTTAGCGAAAAAAAGTACAAGACCAAAATGATAAGAATGTTTAAAATAATTGTGTTTTAACTAGGGCAACCTCAATGCCTGAACTCTGGGAATGGATTGCGGTGGGAGGGTGCGATCTCAATCCTCATACCTCTCCCCCCACGGAAGCCACGACCCTAACGAACAGTGCTTATTGAGTAATCTGGGTTACGCCAATTCAACCGTTAGAGATGTGACAATCTAACAGCAATACAATGGGCAGCCCATCATGTATCGACATAGAGCAATAGGAGCCTCGCTGATCATGGGGTTAGTAACTCTAGCAGGCTGCATATCACTTCAATCTTCTCAGGCGCAAAAATCGCCCCCCCCTCAGCAAAAGAGAAGGGCAGACAACCCATCACCCTACGTAATGGTGCGATGACTCTAGGAACGACGGTCCCTGACTATTGGCATCATCAGTGGGTGGGAAAAGGCAAGATCTCCATTACACGGGATACTCAAATTTTTAAACAGGGCCCTGCTGCCCTAAAGGTGGCTAGTACGTCTGGCCCTGCTAAAGGACAGGCATTTCAACTGATCAAGGGGGCATCTCGTCAGTCTTTCACTGTCAGCGGTTTTGCTAAATCCACAGGGAAGGTCAAAGTCAATATTGCCATTCAGTCTTTTTCTAAACAATCACGCCCGCTCCAATTTCAGCAAGTCAAGTATCTCCACAATACTCAGGATTGGAGTTCCTTCTCTCAGGAGGTTATCTTACCTCCCAAAACTCATAAGTTTGGAATCGTTTTGCTGATAGAAGGTCAGGGGAAAGCCTGGTTAGATGAAGTCAAACTGACTGGCTCAAACATCAAAAACATAGCGGATCATCTTGAAAAAGCATCTGCTCCGAAACAACCAAAACCCACTGTCACTCCGAAACAGCAAGATCCCACTATTCCCATGCCCGGTCACTATCCAAAATTTCCCCAAGCATGGTTGAAGCTCCATCAGCAACATCTCAAACAAACTCAGAAACGCCAAATCAATATTGTCTTTTTAGGTGACTCGATTACCCGCGGGTGGCGAAAGCATAAAAAGCTCTGGCAACAACACTATGGCAACCTTGGCGCCGCAAATTTTGGTATTGGTGGCGATCGCACACAACAAGTTCTTTGGCGAATTGACCATGGCCTATTTGACGACATACAACCTCAGTTAGTCGTTCTCAATATTGGCGTTAATAATCTCTGGCAAGATTCTTTTAGTTCAGCCCGTATTGCGACAGGAATTGAGAAAATCGTTGCCAAAATTCGGATCAAAAACCCACAGACTAAAATCCTCCTCCTTGGAATTCTTCCATCGGGCAAGCAACCCCATACGCCCAACAGAAAAAAAATTCAGGCTATTAATAGACAAATTGAGCAGCTTGACAATGGTTCGACCATTCGATTTCTGGATATGGGGGCCAAGTTTTCTAGAACCTGATGGCAAAATTTCTAAAACAGTAATGCCTGATTATCTACACTTATCTCCACAAGGCTACCGAATCTGGGCTAAATCAATGGAGAACACATTCGATGAGATATTAAGGCAATAGACTTATCTCTTCTTCAACGATTTAATCAAATTATAAAATCATGACATTCCAACTTTTTCATGTCATTAAAATAGATGCTCTGGGAATTCTATAACCAAGCACTATATTTTGCTTCAGAGCTTTAATATCAAGCTTTGATATTTTTACTCAGAACACACTTTACCTCAGATAATCTTGCATGATTAGAATTCGAATTCAATGCATGAAAAATATCAGCCATGCATATTGACTCATAGAATTCTCTTGTTAATTCATGGCAAAGTATTTTTGAGGAAGAGATAGTATTTCTGAGTGCAAGTGACAGAAGTTGGGGGACATCTAAATGTCGAGATTTTTAATGAGACAAGAAGCATCACTACATCGTAGCTTATTGACCTCATACACAATTTTTACAGTAATAACGAATACAAGATAATAGCTCCACAGAGGTTGGCTTTGCGTACTTCTGTCTCCATAGAATAGATTTTCTGGCGAATAGCTAGGTGCAAAATAGAATGCCTATCAGTTTATGGCATTCCAAAAATTACTATGCAGCATAGGCAGACACTTTACTCCAAATTGGTTTAACGATAGCTGAAGCAATTTTAGGACTGTTAAGCCTACTCAAAATTGTCCCCTTGCTGTGGTCATTTTTTATACGCCCAGAAAAGTATTCCTTTTTAGCATTAGGAATGCGATATCAACTTGTCAAAAAAATGAATATTTTATTGGAATCATACAAATAAGAGATCATGCTGAATTTCAATAATTACCAGATTGAATCCTATGGAGGCTCTCAAGATCAGAAACTGAGCTTTTCCACTCTATCCAATGGCAATATATTGCAGTTATCTGGGAATGGTTGGAAAAAAATCAAGCTACCTTACCAAATTACGAAAAGTACTGTTTTAGAGTTTGACTTTAAAAGCAATGTTCAAGGAGAAATTCACAGTATTGGATTTGATACTGATAATATTCTGAGTCCGACCCAAAGTTTTCAATTATTTGGTAGTCAACCTTGGGGAATCAGCCAGTTCAACCATTATCAGACTGTTATCGGTGACTGGCTCACTTACCGCATTCCTGTAGGCGAGTTTTTCACGGGCAATGTCGCCTATTTAACCTTTGGCAATGATCAAGATGTCCCACACCCCAAGGCAGATAGCTTGTTTCGAAATGTCAGGATATTTGATCAGACACCTGCACCGATTGTTTCGAGAGCAGCTTTAGCCACTTCTCCCATACAGTCTGCAGTTCCTAGGTCAGCAACATCCATTGCCACACTAGGTGAAGTAGGGCAAATTTCTGGTCTGACCCATCTTAAACAGACCATCCAACTTCAGCATGACTACATAAACCCTGTCATTTTCGCCCAAACCCTGAGTTTTAATGGTGGACAGCCTGCAACAGTTCGAATTGACAACATTCAAAGTAATCGTTTCGAACTCTATATTCAGGAACCCAGTAATCATGATGGCCAACATGTAGCTGAGGATATTAGTTATATCGTCTTGGAAGCTGGGTCATGGGTTTTAGAAGATGGCACAAAGCTAGAAGTTGGCACCCTAGATACCAGTGGTTTGGTCACCAGTAGGTTTGAAACCGTTAACTTTAATCAAAAATTTTCGGATTCCCCCATCGTTTTCAGTCAAGTGCAAACTGTGGATGGTTCAGATTTTGTGCGCACGCGACAGCAAGCCACGACAGTCAGTGGCTTTCAGGTGGGCATGGAAGAGGAAGAAAAGAAAAAATATTCTGGTCATGTATCGGAATCGGTGGGATGGTTAGCGATTGAGTCAGGGGCAGGAACGTGGGGAGGATTATCGTATCAAGTTGGGCAAACAGGAGATACCATTACCCATGATTGGGCATCCATCGATTTTTCCGGTTTCACCTCCACTCCAAATTTTTTAGCGTCCCTTGCCTCATACGATGGAGGCGATTCTGCAGGGGTTCGTTATCGTAATCTTCACAATACTTCTGTAGAAGTCAAGGTAGAAGAAGACACCACTGCGGATGCGGAAACTTCCCATACGAGCGAAGTTGTTAGTTTTTTAGCCATTCAAGGCAGTGGGTTGCTTCAAGGTTCTAAAACTACGAACTCTACAACCGATACAGGAGGAACTGTGGCGACACGGGATGTAACCCTGCGGCCTTTTGCTGCCAACTCGATATGGAATACCCCCATTGGGTCTAATGCTGAATATGTGGATGCCAAGATTGAAAAGGCAAAAAACGCCACAGTAGATGTGGATCACTTTTACATCCTTAAGGGGGATGACCCGTTACAACCCCTCTATAACCAGGGAACTTGGGGACCGGGTCGCACCACTGGCAGCACCTATCAAGGAATATCCCTGCCCTTACCTAATGATTTATTGATTGCTGATTCGACCAATAGCAAGACCCCTAATAATTCTGCGGCTTTTTTAATGCCCGATGGCCGCACCCTGGTTCAGGTGAATGCATTGACTCGCGATCGCAACCGTGATTTCGTCTACGGCCAACGCTTACCCTATACCCTGGATGTTGCCAAATATGAGGATATTTATGGAACGGGTATCGAGGGGGCCCATGCTGGGTCTGGGTTATCCTCCATCGGTGGCACCATTCGACAGGGTGAACTCATTGGTGATGATCCCATCCGCCATGCCCTAAAAGTGAATCTTTGGACGAAAAAGTATTTTTCTCATACCAAAGGCCCAGGTGGAGGACTAGGATATCGTTGGCCTGCTGTGAAAGCAGACACCCATATCAGCCCACAGACCTATGCGGGTGCTACCCCAGAACTACTCAACGGCAGCTTGCTGGCTATTCCACCGGACATGACGCCAGATAAATTAGGGATTCAAACCGAGGTTGGCAAAAAACTTTTCTATGCCCTTCAGGACTATGGGGCTTATCTGGCCGACGATACCGGATGGGATGCCCATGCTATTGCAGTTGAGAAAGGGGTCACGCAAGAATTTTCCAGCCACTATGGCTTTAGTTTTACCGACAACAGTGGTCCTTTTTATGATGACTATATGCAGTTATTTTCGGCCCTGCATGTCATTGACAACAATGCCTTAGATAACATCGGTGGCGGTGGAACACCCCGTACTCCCCTAGCTCCAGACTTTGATGTCGCTGCCCCGCCAGCATTTATCGGCAACGCCGACTCAAATAATCTTGAGGGGGATGACCAAGCCAACCGGATGGATGGCAAAAAAGGGAATGATCTGATCCAAGGACGAGGTGGACATGATTTCATCACCGGTGGGTCGGGTAAAGATACCCTCGATGGCGGTAAGGGCAATGATCACCTCATTGGTGATACCAGCTCCGATCATTTACTCGGGGGAGATGGAAATGACTACTTAGATGGAGGTGCCTATAGTGACATCCTGGAAGGGGGCAAGGGTGATGATCATCTGACGGGAGGAACCGGTAAAGATCGCTTAATGGGTGGTACTGGCTTTGACACCGTGATCGAGTCAGATGATATTGACCTTGAGCTGACGGAGAACAAGCTGATTGGCACCTGGACCGATACTCTCGATAGTATTGAACATGTCATTCTCAGTGGTGGGGATAGCAATAACAAACTAGATGCATCCCAATTTCAAGGCACCATCCATTTACATGGTGGTAAAGGCCATGATCAGCTAATCGGCGGGAAACAGGGGGATGTCCTAGTTAGCAGTTCGGGTAAAGACAGCCTGACAGGAGGGGCAGGTTCCGACACATTTGATGTCGTCGGTCGAGTCGAGTTTTTACAAAGTAATCGTAGTACCCCTCTGAAGCAAGATGAATTTGCCCAAATTAATGACTTCAGTAAGGATAAAGACACCCTTCTCCTTCTAGGATCTGCCCAACAGTATGTTGTCGGTACCAGTAATAAAGGGGCAGAAATATACTTGGATACCAATGGAGATGGCCTTACGAATCAAGCTGATGAAATCGTTGCGATTATTAAAGGTGCAAATTCCTTTAACCTAGACGGTTCGTTTGTTAAATATATTGATTGAGCTGTCAATTGCGAATGGGCGGTGCCAATGGCGCTCTAGGGGTGCCACCTCCGCCCACTGACTCAGGCGTATTGTTAGATACGACCGAAAGCTCGGTAAACAGCTTAATCACATCATCGAAGAAAGGACCTTCTGAAGTGTTGAAGGAATAGCCATAGGTCCGTCGAAACTCTTTCAGTACACTATGCTCCAAAGGGATAGCATGGGCGTTCCAGTCCGTATCATCGACCACGTAAGCCCCATAGTCTTGGAACGCATGAAAAAGCTTTTTGGCCGGTTGCGTTTTGAGTCCCAGGCTGGACACTGAGAGATCAGGGGGAATCGCTAATAAGGCACCTTGAACCAACTCAGGATTCTTGCCCCCATACTGTTTGGCTGCATACTTATCAGCACGATCTGCTGGCCAACGATATCCAGGGATGCGCTTAGAATAGTAAAGATATTTTTTACCCCACAAATTAATCTTTAACGCATGTCGAATCGGGGCGTCATCGACCAATTCCCCTTCTCGAATTGAGCCACCGATAGAAGATAATCCTGATCCAAAGTGAGCACCACCAATGCCTGCAGTGTAGATATCAACGTTGGGAAAATATCGCCAGCCATAAATGGGACCTCCTGGCTCACAGCGTGCCAGCGGTTCAAGCTGCACCAATGTCTTGCCATCAGGCATCAGAAATGCAGATGCATTATTCGGTGTCTTCCCCTTCTCCGCATCGGGAATGATCAGATCGTCTGGAACCGGAAGGGAAATCTTCATGGACTTCTTTTTCCCTTTGCAGCGTTTTTTCCACGAACCTGGTGCATAAACTGGTTGACGAGGATCATCCCCTTTAAGCTCAAAGAAATACTCTTCATCAGATCGCAAACGGGGGGCTGACTTAATGCGGGCTGGCTTATATTGAGCATCAGAGCCAATGGGCATATTCCAGATAGACTCTGAGGAAAACGGCCAGAGAAATTTATCCCTAGAGGTTGGGGCATTGTGGCCATAGTCCACTGGACGAGACTCAACGCGAGCCTGAGGCGTCGATGAGGAGCTGCTGCTAACCTGCTGACAGGCTAATAGTCCGAATATGCCTAGCAGAATGCACAATGAGATGAAATACCGTTTATAGCGATTTCTTCTGAACATGGGCTAATTACATAGTCACGTTTTCATTCCCCCGGACTGGCATCACACTTAAAGACGACTAGCCAAACTTGAGTTGTGCTTTTACCCGCTCTAAAGCCGTTAAATGCTTGATAAAGGTCAACACAAACCACAATCGCAGTTTTTGTTGGACGGTATCTACCCGCGCCCGACCAAAGGTTTTGAAAGGGGGGAAAACATCTCTAGCGATATCTTTGATAAATTTCTTCAGGGAGTAGGTATTAGACTGACTCAAATCGTAAGGACCTCGGGTTGTTCTAGTCACGTTTTCATTCCCCCGGACTGGCATCACACTTAAAGACGACTAGCCAAACTTGAGTTGTGCTTTTACCCGCTCTAAAGCCGTTAAATGCTTGATAAAGGTCAACACAAACCACAATCGCAGTTTTTGTTGGACGGTATCTACCCGCGCCCGACCAAAGGTTTTGAAAGGGGGGAAAACATCTCTAGCGATATCTTTGATAAATTTCTTCAGGGAGTAGGTATTAGACTGACTCAAATCGTAAGGACCTCGGGTTGTTCTGAGGATTTTCTTGTAGAGCTGTTCAAAGGAATGTCGAGCTGGGTGATAGACATAAGCCTCTGGTGAATAGACCTGCTGATACCCTGCGGCAAAAAACCCGTTGCCCCCCATTCATAGTCCCCCCCAGATTTCAGGATTTGATCAAATAAACCGACTTCGGCAAAGACTGATTTGTAGGTAAAGACATTTGCCGTAGCGCCAAACTTGGCATGCTTTAAATACAAATCTTGCTGTAAGTACAGCACACTATCGCAGAGTTCTATGGAGTTCGGCTGCTGGGGGTTTTGGTAGCTGAATTCAATTCTGCCAGCTACCAGACCACAGTTCGGAACGTCGCGTAAACTCTGAACTCCTTTTTCAATCCAGTCGGGGGCTGGTATACAGTCTGCATCTGTGAAGGCTAGGATGTTTCCTTTTGCGATCGCAATCCCAGTATTGCGAGCCGCATAGGACCCCCGTTGAGGCTCAACCACAACCTTTGCATGGGAAAATTTGGTAACAACAGCTTGAACGTCATCTTCTGAAGCATTGTCTACGACAATGACCTCATAGGAATGATTAGAATATGTCTGCTGCTCAAGAGCCTGTAAGCAATATGCCAAACGCTCCGTATCATTAAAGACAGGAACGATGACAGAAACAAAGTCTAAGGTGGAAAGAGTCATGACTAGGTGCGTGAGCTTATAAGAATTACGACCCGATAGCTAATGTTGTCCCTGTAAGGAGACTTTAGTCTGATTGCCCAATCTTTTTCCTAGGGCATTAAAACGCCCTAGACTTTTGGCAATATTACAAATCCAAGCAATAAACAGAATGGACGGTATATGTTGTCGGGCTTCGTCATTCTCAGAGTCGAGAATAAACTGTCTATACCGCCAGGGGTTAGGTGGAAGCATTTGCCGAATGGAATGGCGGATGACCGCCCATAAGGCAATATTTTGATCGAGCTGCAGGTCCAGCTGCCCGGCCCCAACTCGATAACCTTTCTTCACCAAAGAGCGGAAGTGACGGGTAGGATGACTGATTTCAGCATCAGGAGCGTATATAAGCTTGAATCCTGAATCGGTAGCTTTTTTGGTCCATTTAAAGTCTCCCCCAGACTTCAAACTAGAATCAAAATAGCCAATGGCATCAAAAACCGTTCGATGGGCGAATAGATTGGCTGTGACCGTAAGCTGTCGGTTCTCAATATTCTTCTTAACCTGTAAGGACGTAATTGAATCAAATAACTCTGCTGCTGTTCTTTGGGGCGAAAAGGAAAATATAACGCTACCGCCTGCAAGATCCGCTTGACCTAAACAAAGAGCATTGACCCCACTCTCAAGCCATTGTTCACAAGGGGGTACAATCTGAATCGGTGAAAGCGAGAATCTTGCCCTTGGCCATCGCTATTCCTGTATTCCTAGCTGCATAGGAGCTTTGCTTAGCTTCAAAAGCATAGATAACATGCTCAAACTCAGCCACCACAGCATCAATTGGCTCATCAGAATTGTTATCGACAACAATCACCTCATATAAATGTTGGGGATAAGTTTGATTGTCTAAAGCGGTTAAACAAGTTCTCAATCGTTGAGTATCATTAAAAACCGGAATAATAACAGAAACAAAATCCATGATTAAAAACTCTATCTATAAGCCATTAAAGTCATAGGAGGGATTGATAAATATCCACTAACTGATCATTAAGATGATGGATGTTGTAGTCTCTTTCTACAATTTTTCTGCCTGCTAAACCCATTTCAGGCCAAGTATTAGGGTTCATCGCCAAATACTCTAATTTATTAGCCAGTTCATCAACATTTCTTTCTGGCACCAAAAAGCCAGAACTATTATTCTGAACCAGTTCAGGAATACCGCTATGCTGCGTACTGACAATGGGCATCCCCATAGCCATCGCTTCCATTAAAGCTACTGGAATCCCTTCCTGATCACCATTTTGACTAGTCACACTCGGGGCTATGAGAATATCGGACGTCTCAAGGATATCGATCACATCACCCTGTTCTTTCCAACCTAGAAAATGAATGTTGCTCTCCATCTGTAAATCTTTGACGAGTTGCTGAAGATCACTCATCAGTGGCCCTTCTCCAATAATGTTGTACTGGACAGGAATATTCTTATGGATGAGCTGGGCAACAGCCCGAATCGCATACTCAACCCCTTTTTTCTCGACCAGGCGATTTACAGTGGCCAGAACCACTGGTCTTTCTAAACTTAAGTGTCTGCTAACAAATTTAAATTTGCTGCAATCAATCCCCATATGGTGGACATGGGTCTTATCCCGTTGGCATCCTAAGTTGACAATCTTCTTCAGAAATAGATCGCTAATGGGTAAGAAAAGGTCGCCTTTCGTCCAAAGCTGATCGTACATATCATTGCCGTAAACCTGGAGGTGCTTCGTAATATCCACACCATGAAAGGTCGTCACCAACTTACCTCTTAAGGCTTTGACTTCTTTAAGTAGCAAACCTCGGATAGCATTCAAGCCAAAATGACAATGGACGATGTCATAGGATGAGGGTCTAGAAATAGCGGGCGCAGCCCGGCAGAGTAACTTAAAAGACGTTGCTTGCTTGCCATATTTAGCAGCATTGAGAGAACTGAGAGCGGCAAAAGGATTCTTAAAAAGACAATGGGTTAGTAGTTTGATTTTGTCTGCTTGTCGAGCCAGGAATGCAGAAGGAAGTGGATATTCATAGCATATATTGCTGTATAAATCGTAATTTTGAATATCAGCATGCACAGAAGACTGATAAGCGGGTACATCCGCATAGATATCCACTTCATGGCCCCTATCCATTAAACCAATAATCTGATTTAAGATAAAAGTCTTGGAAGCGACGGGAAATTGTCCAACAATAAAAGCTATTTTCATTGGCTAATATACGAAAAATAGTCTCATACAATATGAATGCTTACAGTCAAGATATATAGGGGTTTCGAGAAATATTTTCATGATGCAACTCTAGAAAAGACCCTGAATAATTTAGGGCTCGTCAACTCATAATTCAGCTTGTCTAAAAGAGCACCAGCAACATACTCAATTTCTGCCACTTGTATCCGAGTTAACTTCTTCTTCCAGGCAAAAGCTCGAGAACCATTAATCGGTTCAGCCACCATGGCATGTAAATGCCAATCTCTATTGATATGCTCCTTTATCTTTGTATGATGTTGCAGCATATCCGATGAATATTTAATCCCTAGCCAGGCACAAAGATTTTGCAAAGACAATTCAGGTTGAGTCACTAAATCCTCGTACTTTAGTTCGTAATATCGCTCATTCCCTAATTGACTGCCGACAGTAGTGCCAGTACTCACGCGTTGTTGCCATCGTAAGGCGGCACTTTTCATATTCTTCTCCCAGCCAGCCTTCATCAGGCTTAAGGCGACATCTCTACCATCTCTCAATACATGAACAAATTTTGCCTTGGGATAGACTTGGGCTAACCAATCTAGCTGAGTGACGTGGCGGGGGGTTTTATCAGCCCAATATGGCTTGCCATGCTTATGGGCAGAAGCTTGAAATAAAGATGCTGCAGCACCAAAAAAATCCGTTGGGGCTACCTGCTTCAAAGTCTCTTCAGCCTCAGATAAAGTCAGTTCAAAAATATCGAAGGAATAGGTATCTTTAGTTGCATGATTGAGCTGTAGGTCTCGAATAAAAAACCACCGTTGATAGGGTTGACTAAAATCACCATAAATATCTTGATGAATACTCAATTCCTTGAGAAACCAGGACTCTCCTGGAATATGAAGTTCAGAACTCTGGTTTAAGATGATTCGCAGCAATGTTGTCCCAGAGCGCTCACATCCGACGATAAATATCGGTTCAAACACTATACGGACCTCAAAATGGGTTGATAGAACATGAAGACATACCAAAAATCCTTAAACTGCTAACCAATGGGATAAATCTCTATTTAAGAGGTCCTGGAGTTGATAAATACTCTCACTATAATCAGCAAGAAGATTGGCCTTAATTTCTGGCAACATTTTGGGTCTATCATAGGTATTCATTGCTTCAAACATCTGTCTAGCTTTAGATCGACTGGTTTCAGGTAATGTTCGCCTGATAAATCCCTTGATAGGACTGGGACGTTTGAGAAAATCCCCCAGCCTTTTTGAACGCATGAGCTTGGTAACGTTATATCTTTGGACAACGTTAGGCTCAAATGCACTATCAATATCTAGAAACTGAAAAATATCCCTAAGAACCTTACGAGGATCTGAGCATAAGTCTTCATACAGATAGACTCGGATCTGTTCTTTATTAAACAGTTGGAAATACCGGGTAAGGTGCTCGTAATAAAATCCTTCTTGTAGGTAATACCAATCAGGTAGCCAATTTGATTTCTTTCGATTTTCTTCTGCAAGAATAGCTTGTTCAAACGTGTCTATAGGCTCAAGATCTTTTCGATACAGGTGCCAGTAGTGAGAGTAAGCTCTCTCTGCCGGTTCTCTGAGGATGGCGATCAGTTTCACATCAGGAATATAGTGCTTAATCCGTTCGGGGGCAGTCGGAGAACTTAAATACCAAGTGGAAGCTTCTCCAATGGCCTGCTGATCAGCGACTTGAGCAAAAAGCTGCTGATACTCATCAAGGGTGGTGACGATGTTATACCTAGAAACGCCATGGCCATTAAAGCCTGTGCATCCTTCGAAGGCAAAGAATCTAGGCTCTTTGTGGGAGCTCATATACACTTGTGGATGTTCATCCAAGTAGCGATAGAGAGAGGTCGTTCCCGATTTAGGAGCGCCAATAACAAGAAAGTTCGGCAATACCATAGAAAAGACTAGTGATTTAGCAAAAACAACAGGTTATAAGGGGCCAACCCATCCAATGTTCTAAACGTTGACGGTTAGTTCTGCCTGTTCGCATAGATATTTGAAGGAGTCAATAAATCGCTCTTGGTTATGAGAGGACTTTACCCAGCTTTTTCCATCTGTCGCTAAACGGTTGCGCAGATCTTGATCGTCTAGAAGCCGCTGTAAACCATCAATAAATTTGGGTAGAGCCTCTCGTCCAGAACCATCCCATCGCCCGACATACACCCCGTAGCGAGAAACGACATTCTCGGAATCTACACAGCTCAGAATGGGGGTTTCACACATCAGGGCTTCTAGAAAGCTAATGGCAAGTCCTTCATGAATGGACGTATTGACTAAAACCCAGGCAGAGGAAAGAAGGCGGATTTTTTCTTCACCATCAATATGGCCCATCATTTTCACATTGCTGGGCAGAGAATCTGGCTCCCAAGCCCCAAGCCCTTGAAAGTGATTTTTGCCCATAAATATAAAGTCAACCTCAGGGAAATAGGTTGCTAGTTCAGCAAACAACCAGGGGCGTTTATAGGGATCAAGGCGGGCTAGAAAAACAACGCTAGGCTTTTCACTTTTGACGATCGTTTGTGGCTCGTCAATAATATGCTCGATAATATTGGGCAACAGGGTTATTTCTGAAGGCTCAACACCATAGGTGCCCACTACTTTCTCTTCGTAATAGGCTGCGGGCTGGGCAAATACAATGGGTCGCTTAGAAAAAGGAGAATTTGATTTCTCTACAATTTCTGCTAAGGAGGTGCAATTCACAGGCTTCAAACCTTGAGGGACATTGTCTCCTTGGCCAGGAATTCGGGTACTTTCTATCCGCTTCATATCATAGGGAGTTCTTGGATCGTGCACCCAAATAATGACGGGAACACGGGGGAGTGAATCAATAATGGGACGGTAGTTAGATCGATAGTCCATCGTCAAGACAATATCGAACTTCTCATTCTTAAGAAGTTGACGACGTTGGTGCTTATCTTTAGGCAATATCAGCAGCCGAGTACCATGGGCTATTACTTCTGTCTGCCCACCTGTCTCAGATAAACCACCAGTGATAAAGACTGGCTCAACCCCTAGCTCAGACTTTTGATTAAATAAATCAGCGACTTGGCGAATAGCTACCCCGAACCCGCCCATTCTTCCTAGTGACAAATCATAGAATTCATTGGCGATGAGTCCAAGCTTGATTTTATTTTTTTGAACCTTAAAAGTATCAACTGCTCTATCTTTTACAATGCTAATCATGCTGAGTTCACCAAGCTAAAACAATATTCTCAAGAAAATCAGGGTCAAATAGGCGGCTAGGCATCATTCATGCCTGCAGCCATTGTGAAAGATCTCTATTAACTAACTCTTGGAGGTTAAGAATGTCCTCTTTATAAACGTCAATAAATTTTCTTCTTGTATCCTTCGATATTTTTGGTTTTTTCTTTTAAGTTTAGTTGAAAAAATACTTGACTCCATTTGCTGGAGAAAAGCGCTTATTACCCCGAGATTCTTTATGCGGTTTACTTTAGAGTTCTTTGACCATATTCTATTTAGAAAGTAGGTATTTAATCTTATGTTCCTAGGAATCCCAGAAGGATTATACTTGATTGAGAAATCAGGCTCAAAGCAATGCTCAACCCCTAGGAAATGATAAATATCTTTTACTATTGCTTGAGGGTTCTTTTTGAGATCATCAAAAAAAATAGACTTTTATATTTTCTCTATCAAACAGTTCGAAATAGGGCTTTAAGAAAGAGAAATAAAATCCTTTTCGCTTGTAATGCCAATGAGGAGACCATCGATTTTTTATTCGCTGATCCTCCAATGTCATGGCTTCAGCAAAATCATCAGTCGTTTCAATGCCGCGACTTAATGAATCTAGAAAGTTGGAATAGGCTCGTTCTATTGGATCTCGCAATATAACAATTATTTTTTGCATTCGGAATATGATGATGGATTCTCCTAGGTGCCTTGGGTGTCGTCAGGTAGATGGGAGATGCCTCTCCAATCGCAATTTCATTTGATACCTGACTAAATAACTTCTGGTAATCATCAATTCTATTGATAAATCTAAATCTAGAATCATCAGGCCCCTGAAAGTTGATCTCTTCGTCTTCAACTGCAAAGAAACGGGGCTCTTTTTTTGGGACTCATATAAATCTGTGGATGTTCTCTCAAATATTCATATAGTGAGGTGGTTCCAGCTTTCCCAGCTCCAATAATTACAAAGTTTGGCATTGTCATTTTGAATAATCCTTGCAGATATCATGTGTGTGCAAATCGAGATAAGTCTAGGGATAGGATGAGGTGAGAAAATAATGAAATAGTTTATCTATAAGGGCAGCTAGCTTACATACAAGACATTTCTAAATAATATTTACTTTGAATCATAAATCGACCTTACTGCTTTCCTTTTAATCAGTCATTTTCATTGTTGAACTTGTATAAATACCAACCTATATCAAAGAAATAGTTAACACTTATCCTTTATAAGAAACTACAGTAAATAGCAATGGTCATCCTGGTGCAAACTGCATCTGGTGATATTTCCATAGTTCTCCTTTTTGGTTGAGTAATTCTTGATATTTCCCTTGCTCTACCACTCGCCCTTTCTCAAGGACAACCACTTGATCGGCATTGACAATGGTAGAAAGTCTATGGGCAATAACAATGACCGTTCTGCCTTGAGATAAGTTTTCAAGGGATTCTTGAATCAGTCTTTCGGTCACTGAATCTAAGGCACTAGTCGCTTCATCTAGAATGAGAATTTCTGGATTTCGTAGTAACGCTCTTGCGATCGCAATGCGCTGACGTTGACCTCCTGACAACCGAACGCCTTTATCTCCCAAGCAAGTCTGCAGTCCATCAGGTAGCTCTTGAATAAACTCAAGAGCATTCGCCTGTCGGGCAGCCTCCCAAATAGCTGATTCATCTATCCTCTCTAAACCATAGGCAATGTTATAGAGAACAGAGGCATTAAAAATAAAAGTATTCTGGCTGACAATGGCTAACTTCTGGCGGAAAGTATGGATATCAAATTGCCGTAAATCAACACCATCCACAAGAATCTTGCCGAAGGTAGGGTCATATAACCGGGGAATCAGATCTGCCAGAGTTGTTTTACCAGCACCAGAAGATCCCACTAACGCAGTCGTCTGACCATTGGCAATGGAAAGAGTAATATCATAAAGAACAGGCTCATTAGCTTCATATCCAAAATTAACCGCAACAAAATCAATAGAGCATTTGAGCTCTGAAAATTGAAGCTCACCGTTGTGAAGATACGGTTTATCCGACTCTTGCAAAAGATCCTTGATATTCTTAAATGCCCCTTGAAAGCTATTGAGCTTTGTCCAGGCACCATTGATATGGGTTACCACAGGCATGGTGCGGGACAAAGTCAACAGAAAAGTGAGTAAAGTCGTGGCACGCATCTGTCCACTTTCAACTAAAGTGCTAAACGCAACAGCAACCATCACAATTAAAAGTGTCCCCGACATTCCTTGGGTCAAAGGCCCCACAATAGTGGATAGTTTTGCCACTTTAGACGTCGCCTTCACAACCTTTCTCGTTGCCTTGTAGAAGCGTTGGCGCTCGTACTCATGGGTCGAAGAGGCATGGACCGTTCGAATGCCGTTAATAAATTCCAGAGCAGTGGACGAAAACTGACCATTCGCCATCGGCACATCAAAACTGGCTTCCCTCACCCTGGCCGTAATATTGGAGACACAGACAGACAGTAATCCAAAGACCAAAAATGCTGCAATCGAAAGCTGCCAAGATAAGAAAAACATCAAACCCACGTATACAAGCAATGTTGTTCCTTGGGCAAAAAAGACTGAAATTACATTAAATGCTTGTTGAAGCTGGTTTGTTTCTCCCCGGATACTACTAATTAATTCTCCAGGTTGGGCTGTGGAATAAAAACTCAAACTGACCCTCTGTAGCTGCTCAAAAATACTCCTACGAAGACGTTCAGTCAGGTTGATAGCTGCCAATCTTGAATAGAGTTGCCCCAGATAGGTACACAGTGACTGTAACCAAATCGCAAATAATATAAAGGTCGATAATCTGATAATTCGCTCAGTTGGGGGAGCGGTAATACCGAGTACCCAATGGTCAATAAAATATAGCCCCGTTTGTATGGGGGATTCTTGAGGATTCGTCAGCCCTTGCAGAAAAACGCCAATCAGGGCAACGGTAGAGCCCGACATGCAGGCAGCGAATAACGAGAATGCGATCGCAGCCACAGTAATCCCAGGAAAATATTTAAATTCCTTCAGGATCAACCGATTATCCTGCCATAGTGCAGTTGCTTTTAAGAGATTCCGAATAGCAATACGTATATTAGAAAACATATCAATTAACTAGAAGTACCTAAGGGATTAGATAGCGCACTGGTTCGAGAGAATATTTTCCGCATAGTATTAAACAAACTAAGGCACCAAACATAGCTATCCATTCCCATAATTTGCATCATGCTGCTGGCGATAGAGAATGAGAGAAACTCCCTAGACAATCGCAAACTTGGATAATGACTTAATGCTTGTTGGCAGAAAAATTTAGCTTTCTCAAAATCTGGTTCTTTAGCTTGAATACATTTCCACGCAATACACAAATTTACTCGACCATAACTCCGACTTCTAATCGGTAAATACTCATAGGGCACAGATTGAAATGCCCGCTCAATAATTTTTCGAAAATCTTCAACCATTTCTGGATATCGTTTCGATTTACTCGAAGGATGAATTCTGTATTGAACTAAAAGGGCTCTAACCACAGAAATTCGATAAGATGCTGCTACCCTAATCCATAAATCCCAGTCTTCAGCAACTATCAACGTTGAATCGAAAGTACCTGCGATGTCTAAACAGGCACGTCTTACCATCACAGAAGAACAGGCAATCATATTAGATTCAACAATTTCTTGCCATATCTCTCCCTCACTATGGGGCTTCATAACTCTGCCCGTGAGCCGACTTCCTTCATCCATTAAAGCCAGCCATGTATGGACCAACCCCACCTCCTCATGAAGGTCTAATACCTTAACTTGCCGTTCCACCTTTGTCGGAACCCAAACATCATCCCCATCCAGAAAAGCGATATATTCTCCTCGGGCAAGGCTGATGCCTGTGTTCCGAGCAGAGGATACTCCTTGATTGGATTGGGAGTGGAAGATTATCCTTGAATCTTCAACAGAAGTAATCCAGTCAGAAATACCATCAGAACTACCATCATCAACAACGATGACTTCGATCTCAGAAAAGGTTTGTCGTAAAACACTAGCTAACGTTTCCGGAAAGAAACGCATAGAATTAAAAGTCGTAATAATAACGGAAACTTTAGTCATCTGATATATCTAGTACTAAATTACGATTATTTTATTACTACTAAAAGAAGGAATAAACGATTTAGTTAATTCAACTATCTGTTAACGTATGACAAGTCAGAGTGAATGCTATTTAATCGAATAATTTTGGCCGGATTACCAGCTACTACAGCATGTTCTGGAACATTTGATACCACAATGGCTCCTGCTCCAATTACAGCATTATTACCAATCTCTATGGGTCCAAGAATAACAACATTACAACCAATTTCAACATTGTCACCAATGACCGGAGAAGAAGAGGTAGAACCATCACATAAAATCTTATTTCCAATCGTAGTAGAGTGCCGAATTATGCAATTACTACCAATAGTTGTAGCGTGATTAACGACAAGACTAAATCCATGCTGAAGCTGTAAATTACTGCCAATTTTGGTATCAAAAGGTAGTTCTATTGCAAATAGAATTTCAGCAAAAAATCTGATATAGATAAGTTGCCAATCTAAACGGATAGGGCAGCTTTGATAATAATTGAGAAGCTCTAAAGGAAGAAAGCACAAGCCGTGATTTTAAACTAGTCTGCTTATTAACCTCCCAGTCTTGAAAAATATATGTCAAAAGTTGGTTCATTATGTTCTATCCCAACTGAATACCAAACATCAAATTGGATGTTAAAAAACTAGGACAATATAGAGAAAGGTTGACCGTTAGTCATTTGCAAAGTGAATGACTGATCAAGCCTATTAAGTAAGCCATCACATAATTCCTGGATATCTTCTGATAAATCTATAGACTTACCTTTGCCCACAGAACATGCATTAATCTCCCAAGTATTTTCATCTCTAAACTTTTTCCCTAAAAAGGAATAGATATGGTTTAAGAATTGATTTGAATAACAAACCATATGCTCGTACTTACACATCATTACTCTTGAATTCTGATTAAGCTCTAACTCAAAAAAAGAATGCATTTCTGACATACCAAAATAGAGCAATCGCATCAGTAGGTTGAATATCATCCTTATAGAATTGAATCAAAGTAGAGCGAACAGAAGAAGGGATCGATTCCGAGTACCAAAACCCCGTATTCCCATCAACAATAGCTTTGATATTTCTTATGCCTACATTAAGATTAAATTTATTCAAAAAATGAGTTTACGACATCTCTATAATCCCTATACATCCATAAAGCTTTTGATTGAGGAAAGTGATTTAATAAACACAAAATATTTTGTGTTTCTACTAACAGCTTTAAAACAATGGTAGGAGATTTATCTTTCAACAACTCTGCTTCCAAAGACCGGAATGAATTCAGTCTTAGCTTCAAATGACCAGAATGAATTGAATCATTAGATGAAAGACGGCTAGATTCTCTATATACACTGACATGAAAATCTCTTGCAAAAATCCGACTAATTAAGCTTGTGCCTGAACGTTGGCAGCCAATAATCATAAGAATTTGTTGTTCAGGACAGGTAAGATAAAAAAATCTTTTGATATAAAAAATTTCAACACATAGATAAGATATAAATCCAAAGTGACATGCTCAATATTTAAACTCTTTTTAATTTCATACATAAGCATCTTTTTAAGAGAGAACTAGTAATTAGCAATCTAATTATTGGGGCATTAATATATCCGGCGAACTCCAATCCCAGCTTGATATTGCAAACAAGACAGAAAAATAGAAGAAAAACACCGTATGACTCCATATATTTTCTGTTACCATTCCTACTAAAACTGCAACAACTAGAGCAGCAACAACTAGGCTCAAATCTTTGTGTGAGTCTAAAGTAGAAGATCGGACTACTTTAATTGATTGCGCAAGATATAAACTCCACAATACTAAATAAGAAAAAATCCCTAATATCCCACCCTCAATCAATGCTCTTATATAGTCATTATGTGGCAAATACTTACTGTCGATAGATTGCTTGCTTAGTCCTAGGCCATAGCCAAGGAATGGGCGTTTTTCCCATGCCTTTAAAACTGTATGCCAATGAGATAAGCGCCAGTTAAAACTATTGTGGTCAGATTCGGAAAGAAGAATCCCTCTATTAATACTAATCTCTGGGTTTAGCAAAGGTGTACTTGCAATAGATTCCAGTCTTGACTTTCCATAGTCTGTACTAGCAAATAAACTGATTACAAGAGAAAAACTTAAAACCCCAAAAAATCAAACTCTTTAAACTCAATTTAGGAATAATGATCACTAATAAAGACACTAGCAACATCATTAAAACAAACAATGCTTTAGTGCTAATCAATAAAAAATGAGATTATCCCTAATAGAGTAATCCATAGCCACTTAAATCTAGTAGAATTTTTTATATTTCCACCATACTATCCCCATAAACAACAAGAGAAATGAAGCGAACGCATTCGCATGGGCAAAAGTTGAATTAATTCTTACTATTCCATTTTTTTAACTGAAATAATGCCAATAAAATTGGTAAAGGTAAGGCCAGCAACAAGACAGAGAGAATCTTTTGAGGTGAGACCTTCCCTTTTAACTGCATTACGAGAAAGTATGCGGTTGGCCATATCAATATTCTTAGCCACTCTCTAACACTTTCAGCTAAGTAGGTTGCATCAAATCCCAATGCATCTAATGGCATTAAAAATAGCCATAACCCTTGGAAAAGTGTCCAGCCCAACAATAACCACCCAAAAGAGTCTGTTTGTATTGATTTATTTCTTATAAAACAAAAAAACCATATAACATATTGCTAATAACTCGATCCCAACTCCATAAGCAGCAGGTATCTTAAGTTGAGTAAAGAAATCAAGTGAGCTTCTAAGTACAAGCAAAAAAAAGTATGCTGATTTCAATTTCTTTCAGAAAAAAAAGCCAAAATAGCTGCAGCAACTATCAATAAAATTAATAGCTGTAAAGTCACTTCTCCCCACGCTGCTGTTCCCAAAGCAACCAACAACGAAAGTACAAAAAAGCTAATATTTTTTTTATTTAGTTCGAATATAGTCATATATTCATATCAACTTCAGAAAAAGATTCATACATTAGAGGTCATGCTGCCAATGCATAATCTTCTTTTAAGTACCGATAATATTTGTCAGTTGAGGAAGATACACCATTTATTGCCAGTCCTACAACATTGACATTATTAGAATTTAAGATGTCTATAGATCGATTCAGAACTTGCTTAGGAGTGACGTCAAGCCTAGCAACCATAATTGTTTGACGATCTCCTTGACTCAATACTAAAGCATCAGAACAAGCCATGACTGGCGGAGTATCAATAACAATCACATCGTAATGTTGTTCCACCTCAGCCAATAGTTCCTTAGCTCTTTGGGTTTCAAAAGAGAAGACATTATCATATGAAAATTTCCCAGAAGTCATCACTGATAAATTCTTAATTGATGTGCTATGGATCGCTGAGGGCAAACCTTCATTTACTGCGCCTCTTAGATAATCTTGCAATCCAGGATCCTGAGAGACTTGAAAAAGCTTATGGATGGTAGGGCGCCGCATATCAGCATCAATTAATAAGGTTTTTTTCGATAGCATTGCCGATAGAACAGCTAGGTTTGCTGCCACAAATGATTTACCCTCACCTGAAATCGCACTCGTTATAACTAAAACCTTGCTTTCAGTTGAATTTTTATACTCAATATTCTTAGACAAACCTCTTACTGATTCCAATAATGGCAAGTTATTATAGAGTTCAGCAAAGGGTAATGTTGGGAACAAACGACTACTCTTTTGCAGGGGTATTACACCTAACAAAGGTACTTTTGCTAGCTCCTCTACATTCTCTAAGTCTCTTAGCCGTCCATCCATACCTTCAGCACTTAAAGTGACCCCCGCTGACAGTGCAACAGCAGCCATAATTCCTAGCACGAGAAAACTAGGAATATTAGGATATGAAGGTAACGTTGGCTTATTCGCTTCCTCAATAATTCTCAGATTACTAACTAGTTGCGCTTCTGCAATACGTGCCTCATCAAGCTTCTGACGCAGGAGATTAACTGATTCTGTTGACCCTTCTTTTTTTCTTTGCAATGAGGCTAAAGTCTTTTCCAAGACTGGATACTGCTTTCGCCTAGCATCTAACGTAGAAATATAGGATCTTGTATTGGCCAGTTTGTCCCTAAGCTCATTTCTTTCTACAACACTAAGGACTAATTTTTCTGACAATTCTTGGGCAACTTTCTCATTCGCAACCTGAACCGTACCATTCGAATTCAAGCTACTCCCAGGCAGTATGGTTGATAACTTTTGTTGGTACAGTGCTTGTGCAGCTTCCTTTTCAGTTATTAGCTTTTGTATATCGGGATGATCATCCGTTAAACTCTCTCGCTTGATCTTTAACTGCGACTCCAGGTTAGACAGTTGATCTCTCAAACTAATTAGCTCAGGGTTCTGTCCTGCCTTTGCCGATAAGTAGGATTCTTTGTCAGAACTTTGGTCTATGATTTTGCTGAGTGCCAATCCCCGGGCTTGTACTTGCTTTAATTCAGCCGATATCTCCTCAGCAACTTTTTCTGCTTCAGCAATACTCTGCGTCAAGCGCTTATTATCTGTTTCCTCTAGTGAAACAATGTTGTATTGTTGCTTAAACTGACTGATAGAAGATTCAATTTTAACGAGTTCCTGTTGCCTGCGAGGAATTTGATTCTCTAAAAATTGTCGTGTAGCCCTTGCTTCAGATCGAATAGTCTCTGCATTCTCTTGAATAACACTCGAGGCGATCAGATTCAATAATGAAGAAGTGACTTGTGGATCAGTATGCCGAAATGAAATCTCAATGATCTGAGTGCCAGGAATAACCTCAGTGGAAACTTCTTGCTTAGCTTCGCCTAAAGTAACTTTCTCAACTGCACTATCTTCATTGCTTTGATTAAACAGCACAATAGCTTTTGTGAGAACACTTTTTGAGCGAACAAGCTCTTCTTGTGTTGCTAACCCTTTGTTGTTATCCCCTGGCGTCTGAGCAATATCACGGCCTAGAGGGGAAATACTAGTGGCTGGCCTTTGATCCAGAATTAACCGAACCTTTGCTGAATAAAGACGAGGAGTAATCAGCAGATACACTACTATCCCAGTAAAAACAGATAGAAAGGTCCCTGCTGTAGTCCAACGATTCCTATGAATTATTTTGAATACTTTTGAAACAGATTCGTTCATAACAGGATTAAAAAATCTGATGACTTACTTGTCTGACTTAGTACGCTTAGCTCAAGCAAATGATTTTTGCCCTAACCAAGCCGAACCCAATACCCATAACGTCCAACTAAATCCATTCAACAATAGAAGAGGAGAAGTCAATAAACCTTAGTGATCATGAAGACAAAAGCCCACCCATTACTTCACATCTACAGTTTCACTTTCTTCAGGATGAAGAGAATAATCTGATCTTAAAAGAGCCGAATAGAGATCTAAATTGTCAGCAGTAATTTTTTGCCAAGTATAGTTTTCAGCAACATGCTGTTTAGCTCTATTAGCCATTTGGGAGAGTTTTTCTAAATCTTTTAATGCAAAATCAATGCTATCAATGCAAGATTGAAGATTTCCTGCTTGAAACAACATACCTCTATCGTTACCAAGCAACTGACGATGTGCCAAGATATCACTTGCGAGGATAGGAATACCTTCCCGCATTGCTTCCAACATTGCTAATGGCAACCCCTCTAAATCTGAAGGCAAGGTAAATAACCCAGCGCCTCTAACAAGCTCTGCTAACCGTTCACCTTTTAGCTCGCCTGCAAACACAACATCCTCTCTATTCTCAGCCCTCGTCAAGAGTTCTTTGTGATAGACCGTTGTATCGCTAACTCCGCCAACCAGTACTAACTTCCAACCACAATTTTCTATTCTCTTAAATGCTTCAATGAGGAGTTCAGGTCGTTTTTCAGGAACAAGCCTGCCTAAAAAAATAAAATATTTTCCAGATTCTAAGCCTAGAGATTTCCCGAACCTAAAGTCAGGATCTGAATTTTTATAGGTAGCTGGTGCATTGGGAATATAGACTGTCTTTCGTTGATAAGTATGCCAAAAATAAGCTTCAAGTTCTCTTGAAACAACTGTTATTTCATCTGCGAACATAGCAGCTGCTCTTTCACCCAGTCTAATAACGGTGCTAGAGAATGTTCCCCATTTCGCCCTTTGCCAGTCTAAGCCTTGACACGTTACGACAATTTTGGGAGGTTTCTGAAAAGGATTTAATTTGGGTAACCAACAGAATAAAGAAGGACCTAATGCATGAAAGTGAACAATATTATATTGTCCAAGAGAAGCCGATATTGTAGCAATAAAAGAAGATAGAAAAGCGTCAATCCCCCGCAGCCAAATGCTGGGAAGGTTTACAACCTCTACCCCCTCATAGGAGGTTCTTTTGAACCACGACAGATT
Source organism: Acaryochloris sp. 'Moss Beach' (assembly GCF_021497025.1). NCBI lineage: Bacteria > Bacillati > Cyanobacteriota > Cyanophyceae > Acaryochloridales > Acaryochloridaceae > Acaryochloris > Acaryochloris sp. 'Moss Beach'. The sequence continues at coordinate 5,405,663 of NZ_CP071717.1, read as the reverse complement.
TGTATAAGAAGATCTGGCAAACAGAACAACAGAATTTCCTTGGGCAACCATCCGAGGATAAACCTCTGAACAGTGATGTTCTATTCCACCTTGCTTTGCAGGTAGACCCTTTGGTCCAATAACGGCAACTTTCATTTGGCAACCTTATTCATGACATCAAGTACTTGGGTTGAGCGGACTCAGATTGGCGTCGGGGACCGCAGATAAAACTAAATCGTTTGAGTGTTAAGAGATATTCAAATTAAAGCAACATTACAAACTTGGAAATATAGTTTTTCATGGCATTCAACTTGAATTCAACATTGCTTTTTAGCTCAAGCTATCTAATGGGTTAGATCTGAATTGACTAATATCACTGAAAATTGCTGCTAGCATGGGATCAGGCTCCTATATAAGTACTTGGGAGTTAAGAGAGCAGTCTCAGATTGGCGTCGGGGGCTGTTCTCGCAGCTTCGAAGTAATGACGCCCAGATTCATCCGAGACAAAGCTATCGAAAATTACACTGTCGAGAAAGTTTTCTCTAATAATTGCTGTTTGTTTTTCCATCGTTCTCGCATTTCGTTATAGACTTCAGAAACAACCCACCTAGCCCAGTAGGGACTAGATGATTGGGCACAAGCTTTGCTAGGAAAACTTTGAGAGTTTCTCAACACAGTCCTGAGAGAATCAGCGGTAGATTCAGGTGTTCTAGTTGGAATTACAACTCCTGTGTTCTCCGTCAGAAGTTTAGAGGTTTCACCTGAATCTGTGGAAACGACTGGAATTCCACAGGAGAGGGCCTCCAATACGACCATAGGTAGACCTTCATAGATACTGGTTAGGGCTAAAAGTTCACTGACTCTAAGGATATCTGCGATTTCTCGCGAATTCATAGCTCCCAACAAAGTTATTTGACTATCTAGCCCTAAACATTTAATTTCTGACTCAATATCTTCTTTTAATTCACCTTCTCCAATCATAAGTAGATGAATATTGGCATCATCGAGTTCTGCGATTGATCTAACTAATAACAATGGATCCTTTTGAGGATGCAATCGCCCCACATAGGCCATGAAACGTGTTCCCAGTGACAACCCCATTTCCGCTATTAGCTGCAGACGCTTCTGGTCTTTCAGTGGAGTAGATAGTGGGAAAAAGATTTCATCATCTACAGTATTTCGGATCAACTGATACCGATCTTCGGTAGAGCAGTAAGTTTCCCGAAAATACTGAAGTGATTCTGAGTTACATGACAGCACATAAGAGAATTGCTTAATTAGAAAATTTTCAAAAAAGAAGTATGCCGAAGGAAAATATCTCCATAAAAAAGCTTTATTATCTCCCTGACCATTAACTTGCTTTTTTATGTCTGCATGAATAAACAATGTCTTTTCTCCATGCCAATTCATAGATACTAAGGAAGGTTCAATTCTATGAAAATGCAGAAAGTCAGAGTCTAACTCTTTTCCAAACAACGCTAGAAGAAATTTCAGCGTAGTGGGTATAAGACCTCTCACATTATCATCTTTAACATAAAGTAAAGGAAGATACTGTATCTGCCTGTCAAACACTAAAATACTTTGCCAGCGACCAATTTCGCACTCTTTTCTAGATGAGATCCCTACCAATCGAATATCGAAATCTTGAGGCGCATACTTAATAAAATTCAGAATGGTTGTCTGGATACCACCGATGCTGATATCGAGGGGATCAATCTGATAAAGAATAGTCAAAGAGGGATTCAACATAAAGGAGATTGCCAACCACTTAGCACACGCTTAGATAGAAACAAGATTATCTGAGACAAGTAATGATTCTGTCTTAAGAATTTCGAATAATTACCGAAAGATGTAGTCTTTCTTTAATGACTAAGAGGCATCTGCATTGACACAAGTAAGCTAATTCAATAGTTCAAGCAAAACTGTGTAATAACATACAAATAAATCTAATTAGTGAGAGGAAATCTGGTTATGTAAAACACACTACATTGTTGTACTTTTAACTGTCTTAGTAATTTCTCGACCTGACGTTGCCATATTACACATAGACCTTCATCTTCCGAGTAACCTAGGTTACATTACGCAAAGAAAAAAATGGCTTTCAACAATTATCATCTATATTTACAATTAATATTTAACGACAGCAAAATAATCTTTCTCTTCACTATCAATAAAAAATTAAAAATGACATCAAAACTTTGAATCCACCCTTCTACTAGGCAATTTCTCTTATAAATCATCAAGAAAGCCATTCTGTACTCCTTCAGATCCGATATTCTCCTAGTATTGGCGAATCGTACTGTTGTACTTTAAGTAAGTAGCATTCAATGTTCACTCTCTGACTCCAACACACCTCGAAAAGGATAGAGTGAGAGGCATCGCCAAATTATGCGGACACCATGAGAACGGGAATTATTGCAGCAGTGCTCTTTGTTGGACTGTTAACTTGGCTAGGAAATAGTTCTAAACCGTCTCCACAAAGCCTTTCACCCACAACCGTTTCTTCTCCTCTCCCTGAATCTTCTACCAATGTACCGACTGTCCCTGTGGACGAATCAGCCGGTCTATCCATCATTGCTCCCAGTTCTGAAGAAATTATTGAACGCATTCGATGGACAGGAAGTTGTGCTAACTGCAATTTACGAGGCATTAATCTAGAAGGGGCTGAGCTGGTCCTATATCGGCAACCCCAAAAAGATGAATTCTTCCAAGCGGAACAAGCTCCTGCGATTGGCGTTAATTTAGAAAAAGTCAATTTTAGTAATGCCCAACTCAGCAAAGCCAACCTTTCTAGAGCTTTTCTGCATAGTGCTGTCTTAGAAGAAGCTGTACTGAAAGAGGCAACACTGACTCAAGCCATATTGAGACAAGCCAATCTCCGATCGGCCAATCTTGAGTCAGCACTGCTAGAAAATGCCCGTTTCCAAGATGCCGATTTAAGAAGGGTGAATCTACAGCAGGCCTTTGTTAAATCAGCAAATTTCGCCCGTGCAAATTTAGTGGGAGCAAATCTAACACAAGCAGATCTCAGGGAAACTAATTTTACGAAAGCCAATTTGGCTCAAGCAGAGTTACTACAAGCTAAACTGCGGGATGCTAACTTCAGTCAGGCAAATCTCATCAATGCCAACTTATCTGAAACCCGCATTGATGGCGCTAACTTCAGCGGTGCGAACTTAAGAGGGGCAAAATTACCTAAGGCAGGACTCAATAATGTAAATTTCTGCCAAGCAACCATGCCCAATGGCAAAAAAAATACAACTTGTCCTAAACCCTCACCCTGAACGAGACTCATATAGCTCGTTACTAAGAACGCTAGAGTAAAGTTGGGCGTGTAGGGAATAGATGAATTGATGCGACCTCCTAAAATCAGCTTCAGATTGGGTTTGGCCCTCACAGTCTTCTTACCAATGGCAGGGTGTAGCGGAGACGCAGTGCAACAGGCTTTTTCTGCCGATCCACAGGCTAGTCAGTGGAGTAGTCCTTCAGCTTTACCCAAGGATTTCCCTACTGATTTGAGCTATCCCAATGCCAATTTACAGGGGGTGCAACAAAATCAGAGCAACTTGCCTTCTGACTCGAAAAGCCAACGTTCAACTCAGCAAACTCGATGGGCGACTCCCGATAACAGCCAGAAAGTGCAGCAATACTACAGTGAGTTATTGCAAAAAGGGAGCTGGCAGCTTTCAGGTCGGAAATTAAGTCAGCAGCAGCTAATTTTGCTTGCTAAGCGAGATCGACTTCAGGTTAGAGTTACTATCCCTGCCACAGGGACCTTAGTTCCTATACAAACAGGAAATAATGGTGGACGTCGCATCCCCATGACGGTCTTTTTCATCGACTATTCCCAAGGGAAGTCGTCATCGAGTTCCGAATCACCGACCAAGTCTCTACCCCAGCCTGGAGATTTGGATTTTATTGGGCCAGTTGCTAATCAGGCATCTGAGCCATCAAAGGATGAAACCAGCCAGAATTCTGCGGAGGTGCCAACAGCACTCAAAACCTATGTCAATGATGTTCAAAGACTTAAAGTTATTGATCTAGGCAATCCCAATCAGCCTATCCAGCGGGGGACTTTTGCGCGCTGGTTAGTAGAAACCAATAATCGGTTATATCAAGATCGTCCTACACAGCAAATTCGCTTAGCCGCAACGAGTCAAACCCCTGTGTTTAAAGACGTTCCGAGCTCAAACCCCAATTTTCCTTATATTCAAGGCTTAGCGGAAGCGGGCTTTATTCCGAGTCCTCTCTCAGGGGATGCTGACCAAGCTACGTTCCAAGCGAATAAACCCCTTACTCGCGAAATTCTGTTGAGCTGGAAAGTGCCGATTGATCTGCGCAAAATCTTACCTTCAACCACAACTACAAAAGTGCAGGAGGTGTGGGGCTTCAAGGATACTAAGCAGATTTCATCTCCCGCGCTCTCAGCAATTTTTGCCGATCATAATAACGGTGAGCTTGCCAATATTCGTAGACTGCTGGGATCAGCACTTTTGCTTCAACCTAAAAAGCCTGTGACCAGAGCTGAAGCAGCCGCTACCCTTTGGTTTATTGGAGTTGCTGGCGAAGGATATTCTGCTAAAGATGTATTGCGAGCGGAACAACAAGCTGAAGCGGCTAGTTCTTCTTGATTCGCAAAAAAAATTGAGACTTATGTAAATCTGAAGGCTGACTTAGGTCATCCAGGTGGTCGTCTGAGCTTCAATTTGATGGCTGGGATGAATCACAGATGCAGGCATTGTATTAGCATTATTCAGCCATTGAATTGAATAGCCAAAGAAGGGCAATGCCAACGTAATTGCTGCCGCATGGAAAATCAAAATGAATTGTTTTTGTATGGTATTCATAACGATTGCTGACCTCATCACCCATCACACTTTCGAGTATGCCCGGTTTATTCAATTGTCGGGGTGACGCGGTCAGAAGTTCCCAGTGATCTTGATCACAGAAGACGTTACACAGAAGAGATTTGAGCGATCGCGACCTCCAATCCCTGAATCAATGCTTGATTTTCGGTAGGTGTTCCCACGGCAGTGCGGAAATAATGAGCCCCTAACCCAGGCTTAGAACCAAAATCGGCAACCCAAATATTTTGGTCTTGGAGGGCTTTAACTAAAACATCTGATTGCAGATTTAAAGGCTGTGTATCAACCAATAGAAAATTGGTATCGCTGGGGTAGACTCTAAACCCTAACGTGACTAATGCTTGTTGTAACTGGGGTTTCTCTGCCAAAATTTTCTGGATATTGGCCTGAACATAGGCCTGATCTTCGAGGGCGGCGATACCGGCTGCGATCGCAACTTTATTCACAGGAAACAACTGGGCCGCTCGATAGAGGTAATCAACCACTTGCGCATTGGCAATCCCATAGCCAATGCGCAATCCGGCCAGGCCAAAACTCTTGGAAAGACTACGCAGCACAATCAGATTGGGGTAGGTGTCTACCAGATCCGCAATCGTAGTTTGGCACAGCTCAAAATAGCATTCATCCACCACCACCATGCAGCTCACCCGATTGAGCACCTCAATTAGCGTTTCGCGAGGAACTAAATTAGCGGTGGGGTTATTAGGATTAGCGATATACAAAACTTTGGTGTCGGAGGTGACCTTGGCCACCAAAGCATCCACATCTAAGCCAAAATCAGGGGTCCGTTGAACGAAGACAGGCATCCCCCCCATCACCTGAGTCGCATGCCAATAGACAAAAAAGGTGGGCACGGGTAAAAGAACTTGTTGCCCCGACTGAACAAACACCTTAATAATCAACTCAATCAGGTCATCGGACCCATTGCTGATAATGAGCTGGTCAGGGGACGTCCCAGTGTAGTCAGCGAGTTTATCTCGAAGAACCCCTCCAAGAACAGCAGGGTAACGATTACAGGTAGTGGCGGCTTGGGAAATAGCATCTACCACTTTGGGGGAAGGAGGATAGGGCAACTCACCTTTATCTAAGCGAATAGCCTGGTCGTTTTTCTGGAGACCCACGGTTTTAGGGGCAAGACTAAGGATAGATGGACTTACCCACTGTTCAATGGTGTCTAGATTTAGGGTCATGTCGGCTCAATTCCTAACACTTGAGGCAAAGCTTGAATACTTTCAATCACGCAATCACAACCCAGATCCGTAAACATCTGCACCTGTTCTGACTTAGCCCGACTAGCCGTAAATCCGGTGAGGACACCCACGGAAATGCATCCAGACCGCTGGGCTGCAACCACATCGCTAGCAGCATCACCGATATAGACAGCATGAACACGATCTTGTTGTTGAAATGCCTCGGTACAAAAGAGTTGAGGGTCTTCATCCACATAGAGAGCTTTAAGGACGACGAAGGGATGGGGCTTGCCTAATTTAATGGGAGTTGAGTTTGGATTCAACTGATCTTCGGCAGCCAGCACTTCATCATAGGTAACGATACGCTGAGGATCGAAAAAAGAGAGTAATCCCAAGGCTGTTAAGGGTTCGATGACTTCGTTGCGGGGGCGACCGGTTGCGATCGCAAGGGTAAATCGATCGGCGTCCTTAAGGGTTTGCAAAATAGCCTTAATCTGTTCTACATCCAGGACAGTTTCATCATCAGGCAGCGTAAAACCTTTGCGACCTTCATACCAAGCCTGGAAGTTTTGATAACACAGATGCCACAAGTCACTGTGGGTCTCAGGCAAAGAAATGCCCAAGTGTTTTTGATAGAAGGGGCGGACGTACTCGGTAACTGCTGAACCTTTCAGGTCAGTGGTCTCCTGCCAAAATTGAGCAATCGTCGCCGCACTTTCGTTGGGATCAAAGGTTAAGCCTTGTAAGCTTTGCCTTAAAAGCTGCCACTGTTCTGAGTTGGCAAGATCAATTTCAGGGTTGAGACCAGACCATTTTTGGGGTTCCCGTTTCTGGAGCTGACGAAGGATTCCTGCTAAATGAAGGCAGAACACAAAGTAGGTCAAATCCCAATTGGAGTTGATGGCCCGTCGTTTGAGTTCATAGATAAAGTCGTTGTTGATGGTCTGCTGGCCGTCAGCAAGAGCGTGTTGAGGTTGGGTAGGGCCAAAATAATTCGTTAACCCCAAGTAATCGGGCTGGGTGATCAGTTCCCAGACCGTTAGCCGAGCCGTATTCCAATATTTTTGTTCGCTGGTAATTACCCCATCTAAGTCAAAGATGAGAAATTGGATGCGATCAGTTTGGTCAAGAACGGTCTTATTTGGCAGAGATGGGTTGGTTGGATTCACGCTGATATACCCACTCAAATAGGGGGTATTGAAGTCTCAAAGTCTGACGATAGCATTCAAACTGAACCAAACCCAAGTCTCGACACCGCATACTCCCTTGAAACAATCAGAAAACGTTCTGCCGCAAATAAGCATAGCCATTCTTAAATCCATCCAGGATGATTGTGGCCTGTATTAAAATTCAGGCCAAAAATCACGACAACTAAAAAGGGTTAGCCTCCTTTTCAGCATCAGCCTTCGGGATGATGATAGTCTTCTCCAAAGCCTCTCCCCGCTTAGTTTTAAGCAGTTGGGTCCCCGGACCATCCTGTCCCCACATGGGTAAAGTCTCAATATTCAAGCGAGCGGCTCGATCCTGATTGCTGAGAACAATTACGTCCTGATTGGGGCTTGCAGGCAATAGGGCTATCAGTCCATCAGATTTGATCATAAACTGCATGGCTTGAGTCCCTAAATCCCCTACTTTGCCTAACCGCAACAAGTCAATGGGCAACCGTTTGCAGTAGCCCTTACTGGATATCAGCAGCAAATCAGCATCATCTTGAACTGCCGCCATCCCTACAATAGATTCCTGCTTTCGTAACCGAAACACTTGATTACCCTGGGCAGTGCGGCCCATTTCAGGAATTTCGGTGACGGGAATATTTAACAAGCGTCCAGAAGACGTTGCGATCGCAACGTTGGTTTCCTGTTCAGCTTTAACCACCCAGCCTAGCTGATCTCCTGATTTAATCTTGGCAGCCCCCAAGCCCCGGCTCGTCATTTCGGAAAACTCACTCATGGGCAGACGCTTAATTTTGCCCTGCTGAGACAGCAGAATAAGCTGGCTAGTCTCCGAAATTTCAGTGCTGAGAAAACGGGCAATAATTTCGTCATCACGTCCTGAATCGGGTAATAGAGTGACTAAAGGTTTACCCTTGCCTTTGCTGGATGTAAATGGGATGGATTTCAAACTCACCCCCAAGGCTTTCCCACTGCCCGTAAACAACAGAAGATCTGTTTTTAATTCAGCTGTTTGTCGAAAAACAGTCAGATCCGTCGAGAATTCGGCTAACTCCCCTGGTAATTCAGCAGATCCACTTTTACGCTTCGAAACTCGTAAGCAGCGAGCATACCCCCGCTGGTTCAGCTCTACAACGACGGGTTCGTCACTGACCGGTGCTGCTAATATCTCGGTTTTAGCTGCAGCCCCCAGGATAACGGTCCGTCGCGGATCGCTATATTGCTTTTTCAGGGCTCGCAGATCTTTCTTCAAGGCTTTTAGAAGTTCATGGCGATTTCCCAGTAACCGCTCCAAATCGCCGATTTCTTGGGCCAGATCATCAAATTCTTGTCGGAGGTTTTGTTGCTCTAACCCCGTCAGTCGCCGCATCGGCATCGCTAAGATCGCATCGGCCTGACTGTCACTCAATTTGAATTGAGATTTGAGTTCAACTTTTGCCGTCGTTCCATCCGGGGCATGGCGAAGAATCTCGATCAGGTCATCCAAACGATCGAGAGCATTAATAAGCCCCTCGACTAAATGTTGACGGCTTTGAGCTTGCTCTAACTGATTTTGATATCGGCGGGTGACCGTCTGCTCTCGGAAATCGAGAAATTCTTGCAATACCTCTTTCAAGGACAGTTGCAGGGGCACTCCATTGACTAAAGCCAACATAATGACCCCAAAATTCGATTGCAGAGGGGTGAGCCGATAAAGCTGCTCCAGTACAATCGGAGGTTGAGCTTCCCGCTTCAGCTCAATGACAATCCGCATCCCTTCCCGATCGCTTTCATCACGCAGATCCGCAATTCCCTCAATCCGGCCTTGGTTAATTAAGCTGGCAATTTTTTCAATACAGCCCGCCTTATTCACCTGATAGGGCAGCTCCGTCACAATAATCACGGGACGGCGATGACGCCCTCGCCCCGGTTGGACTTCCTCAATGGAGGTCACAGCCCGGACGGTGATGCTCCCTCGACCATTGGTGTAGGCATCAAGAATCCCCTGCTTGCCGACAATCTCTCCCCCAGTGGGAAAGTCTGGCCCAGGCACCAAGGTCATCAATTTTTCTAAGGTCATTTCTGGGGAATCAATCAACGCCACCAGAGCATCAACAATCTCACTCAAATTGTGAGGGGGAATATTGGTGGCCATTCCCACGGCAATCCCAGAACAGCCGTTGAGGAGGAGGGTGGGGAGTTGAGCCGGTAAGACCGTGGGTTCTTGCTGGGAGTTATCAAAGTTGGCGGCAAATTCAACGGTGGATTCGCCAATTTCCTCCAACAGGGACTGATTGCCAATGGGAGACAAGCGGGTTTCCGTATATCGCATGGCTGCAGGTGGATCGTTATCCACGGACCCAAAGTTGCCATGCCCCGCCAGCAAGGGATACCGACTCGAAAAATCTTGAACCAGCCGAACCAAGGCATCATAAACTGCCTGATCCCCGTGGGGATGGTATTTACCCAGCACATCGCCTACGACTCTGGCACATTTACGATAGGGGCGATCTGGCGTCAATCCTAGCTCATGCATGGCATAGAGAATCCGCCGATGCACAGGTTTTAATCCATCCCGGACGTCGGGCAACGCTCGCCCAACAATGACGCTCATGGCATATTCCAAGTAGGACTGCTCCATCTCGGTATGCAAAGCGGTCGCGATGACTTTACCGGATGAGAGTAGGTTTAATTGGTTGGACATGAGTGAGGTTCCTTCAGATCTGGCGAAATCAATGGGGTATAGGAAGGGGGCGATCCAATTCTGCCCAACCCCCACGAAAAGGTGTCAGGCTACAATGCACTTGTACTATGGAAACCCCATTTTTCTCAACTCTGTCCATAAAACGCAATTTCTTAATCTGTCTGGGTTGTCCCATCCCCTGAACACATTAGTCCCATCAAAGCTCATCACCATGCATCTGCTGTTATCCCTGCTCTTTAGTTTAGGTATCGCTATTGCAGCAATTTTGTCTGTTCAAAATGCTACAGCGGTTTCTGTCCATTTTTTAGCCTGGCGCTCTGTCCCCATCCCCATGGGGATTGTGTTGGGGTTTGCAACTGGGATGGGCATATTGGGCGGTGCGATCGCAACCCCGCTCTGGTCCAAACGACTATCCCGCCGTAGACGATATACCGAGTTCGAAGAGTCTGAATTTACCGAAAACAACCCCTATTGACATTCCATATCGCCAAGGAGTGCTGTCAGAATCCTATCGACCAAAGCCCTAGTCTGAAGAGGTATGGGTTAATCGATGATAAATGGATCGTAGATGCCCGGCACTATCAACCGGCGTCCGGGGCTGGGGCAGCTCATTATTAGGCCAGTTCGATAAGTCATGACAAGGACATTCTGGGGATGCGATGCCTGCAACTGGCAAACTCACGGGCATCTGACAGCGGGAACAATCCGTAATTTCCCATTGATCCGTCAATAGCTCTTCTACCGTGGGCACAACACCATCCAAACAGCACTCTCCAGATTCAGTGCTTTGGATATATCGCCAAAGAGATTCGAACTCAGGACTATAGTGCTCACCCAGAACGACTCGTGAAATAGAGTGGGGTTCTTGTTGTAGACCCACCCGGATCGGTTTACCAAGCTGCAACCAAGAGGCTAAATAATCTTTAACTTGTTGTTGGGAAGCCATAATGCTTAAACGCTCTTTGGGTCTCACACTGATAGGGTGACTCTAACTCAAATTTTAGGGTAGCGACATCGGTCCCGAGACAGATCTAAAAACACTTCAACACCTTACGGTCAATCTCTTTTGAGATGGTCAGGTGGCACCATAGGAGCAACATAAGTCCCTAAAGCTTTAAGATTTAGGGCATAACCTGCCGACACTAAGTAGACTTGATCTGAGATCGCCCCAATCTGGCGCAGCAATTCCCCCATGCGATCGCGAAATAGTCTCCCCAAAGGATACGCTGGCACCACACTCCAACCCGTCTCCTCGCCGACAACAATAACTTGGCCCTCAGCCTGCACCAAAGCTTTCAACAATTTCTGCAAAGTATCTGCCCACAGTGCAGCATCCTGGTCCAAAACATTGGTCAGCCAAGTGCCTAAGGAGTCAATCAGTAAACACACCGACCCAGGTTGTGATTGAATGATCTCAGCCAAATCAATCGGTGCATGTATCGTTTGCCAATCGGCAGGACGGCGCTGCTGATGGGCTTGGATGCGAGCCTGCCATTCCTGATCTTCAGGATAGTCAGCCGCCGTAGCCACATATATTACCAACAAATTAGACTGACTCGCCAGGTTTTCAGCCCATTCACTCTTACCGGAACGAGCTGGCCCGGTCACTAGAACTAAATGCCGATCACCCATAGCCTTTATGTCCAGCAAATCGCTGCATAAAATTCCTAACGCATGCTCAGAAATCTACGAGAAATCTTTAGAGTACGTCTTTCTGCTCCGAAACTTCGTACTTTGAGATAAGCTGCATTACGAGCACTATCCCTAATAATAGCTAGAGAGTTCAACCACTACCCGTGCAAAAAAAGTCTAACCGTTGGTTCATTTGGGTTTTTGTCGTTGTTGCCGTCGTCGCCTTAGTCGGGTTTTCTTTCGGCTCGATTTTCGACAGTATCCTTAGCTCCCGCCCTTCTCCCTCGCCCACTGTTCCGACCCCAGGCACAACTCCAACGCCACCCGTCGTTTCAGACATCGAGAAAAAGAACCTGCAAGACCTCGAAAACGGCTACTTACAAATCTTAGAAAAAGAACCAGACAATCCAGATGCTCTGCGCGGTTTAGCCGAAGCCCGGAGTCAAATGATTAAAATCGGCCTAAAAACCGAAAAAGATCTGCTTGACCCCTTAGAAAAACTAATTGAGTTGAATCCAGAACAAACTCAATATCAAGTTCTTCTCGCCCAAACCCTGCAGAAAACAGGTAAAAGGGAAAGCGCAGCTCAAACCTATCGCAGTATCTTAGTCACCGAACCCGGCAATATGGATGCTCTCCAAGGTTTTGTGAGTTTATTGGTAGAACAGCAACGCCCTTCAGCCGCCACAGAACTCCTGCAGACCACCCTTAAAAACGCTCCACAAGCGAATCAAGTAAAGCCCAACAGCATTAATGAAAGTGCTGTCCAGCTTTTGCTCGGGCAAGTCTATGCCACGCAAAAGCAGTTCGATCAGGCCGTTGGAGTCTACGACAAACTTATTGCCAAAGACCCTAACGATTTTCGCCCAGTTTTTGCCAAAGCCATTCTCTCTAGAGAACAAGGAAAAACCAAAGAAGCAGGCATTCTCTTTAACTCAGCCGAGAAGTTAGCCCCTGGCCAATACAAAGACCAAATTAAAGCTGCGGCCAAAGAAACGGCAGAAGCGCCTCCCAATCCAAATTCACAGCCTCCTAGCACGAGTCCCAACCCCTCCCCCCAATCCAGCACCAGCAACCCCTGAATAAACCTAAAACTTTCCCTCGCAACAAGAGTGTTGCGAGGGAAAGACACAATATTCAGCTGTATTTTTCTAAGGGCTGGCAATGGCAAAGGAATGTCCGCAGCTACAGGTTTCAACCGCATTGGGGTTGTAAAAGCGAAACCCTCCACCCATCAAATCCTCGGTATAGTCCAGGGTTAAACCGGAGAGGTATTTCATGCTTGCCTTTTCCACAACCACCTGAATATCCTCACAATCAAACACTTGATCGTCTGGTTGGGGTGATTCAGCAAACTGCATTTGATAGGCCAACCCTTTACAGCCACTGGCATCAACAACAATACGGAGCTGGCCAGTAGGTAAATGCTTCTTTTGAAGGCGTTTTAATTCACCAATGGCAGTAGGGCTGAGTTGAATCATGTTGAGCTGTGTATTCCCATCGCTAATGACTATCGTGCGTAATCATCATCAAAGCGCACAATATCATCTTCGCCTAAATACTCGCCGTTTTGAACCTCAATCAAAACCAAAGGCACCATGCCAGGGTTCTCCAGCCGGTGTTGGGTAAACCGAGGCACATAAGTAGACTCATTGGCGCTCAGCATCAAATCTTCCTCGCCTCGCACAACTTTAGCGATACCGGCAATGACAATCCAATGCTCACTTCGGTGATGATGCATCTGCAAACTCAAACGGTGCCCAGGCTTAACCTCAATTCGCTTGATCTTATAGCCTTGGCCTTCTTCCAAAATGGTAAAAGATCCCCAAGGACGCAGCTCAGTTGCAGCAACACCTTGGTGAGCAGGCACAGGTGCTGCTAAAAGGTTGGATGGTTGAGTTTGGACCACGGTTCCTACTTACCTCAATAGGGGTTTTCATTGATATGAGTAGACAATTGCTTAATCAGGACAGGGCCATGCCAAAATCCCCAATCGTCTAGAACTAAATTGATCGAATGCACTTGGGCATTCAATGCATAACATTATGATTTAAGCAACCAGAGGATTTTTTTTAGGTGATCTTTGTCACGAACAAAGGTCAATTTATATAAACAAACAGTTATTCACAATCAGCTCAAAAAAGAGAAGTGTCAAAAACATTCGCTTACAGGTTTTATTCTTAATGCACTCTAGATTAAGAACAAACTCGTTGACAGATTGTCAACCTTGAACAATCTAACTCAAGAACCTAGGTTCAGCAAATTACTTTGCATTAGGCTGCCAAAACACCCCAATACCATTTTGAACCCGAGCTGCCGTCACTGGGTGGCGATCCAGAAGTTGCCCCCCTAGATACAAACTGGTCGAACTTCCTCCATCTAGATTTAAAGCATTGACAGATCCCAGCCGCTGCATGATCAAGGCCCATTCCTTCAAGGTTGGGCCAGGACCACCAACTCGGTTATGAACCGCTGCCAACAAAATCGTGCCATCTGCCGTTTGCCCAATCCCACTCCGAGGCGCAGATTGAGTATCAAAAGGAGGGCGGAATTTTTCAGCCTTGGCATTCAAAACCACTTGACCATTACTCACCAACAAAGGTCCAGCACCCACAATATTGGGAAAGGCATTAAAGCTCGCAGGTGTAGTGGCAGTTTGGATCTGAAGCTGAGTTCCAGAAGCCAAGGCTCCACCGACTTCAAAGGACCTCTGTACTAGCAAATAGCCGTTTTTAGGAATCGCAAAAGATTTAGCGCTCGTACTGACTTTCTCAGAAACGACCTGATTATTAACAACAGTAATAATTTTTTCAGTTTTGAGAATAGGCGTATAAGTAGGGCCCCAAGTCGGCGTATATCGAGCAATTCCTTTTTGGGGATAGCCACTGTCAAGAGACACAATCGATAATCGCTTACCAGAAGACGTACTCAGGACTTGCTGTAGGTTAATGCGTCCCATTTGGAACTGACCTTGCGGATTCCAAGCCACCACGCCTCGATTTAAAATGGGGCTCGAAACCCACTGACCATTTTGACGAATAGCTCCCAAGGGGGTCTTATTTTTACGATTAAAAAACCCTGCGTTAATGGCTGCTGCAACCTGGGTTCCTTTAGCCATCGACAAGAGAGGATGAATCCCCAATAGGGCATTCCGATTCCCCCAAATGGGTTGAAGCTTCAACCCTGGTGTCTGCGGATTTAAGGCTAACCAAGTGACGGGATATTGTTTGTTGCCTAAGGCAATAACTCGCTCTTGCCGAAGAATACCCGGGGCCCATAGGATACTACGTTGTTCAGGAACGCCACCTTTAATATCAATGACCAATCGATTGGGATTAGTCAGCATCCATACCCGAGGACGCATCGTCCCTTTAATAACACCACTTAAGAGCGTTCTTCCCTGCTTTCGGGTGATTTTCAAAGACTTTAACGCGGATTTTGCAGGGAATTTCCAAGCTTTACCCAATCCGGCTGCAGCTGTAGCATCAATGGCCAAGACAAATTCGCGATCTTTTTTCCCACTTCGACTATTAGTCAATCGCTCCATTTGCCAGGGGGTAGGCTGATCGAGATCAATTACCAAACGATGTCCCCATTGCTGTCGACCCGCCCTTATCTTGCCAATCTTTGCGGGAGGAGACTTAATTTTGAGGACATTACCCTGAGGTTGAATCTGCCAGTTAACTGATCGAGCCAAAGCTGAAACATCGAGATATCGAGAAGCCCCATTTTCACTAAACCGAGTCGTTAAGGCAATGGGCTTAGGGGTAAACCATTGCACAGGCTGCTGCCGAAAATCATTCGAGCTGGTTAAGTCCACTCCAAACCGACGATTTAAACCACTATCGCTAATTCCTATGGATGGAGAGGATTGGGTCGAATCTTGCCATTGGGTCCAAGCAACTGGATAGGTACGACCATTGAGTTGAATCTGATTGCCCTGATTAATACTGGCACTAGCGACCTGGACAATCGGTTGATTAACCGCAACTTGGGCTGCAGGCGTAACAGCCAGCACACCTGGGCCCAGCATCAAAAAAGAGGATAGGTAAGCCAAAAGCGAGAAAGGGGAATAAAGGACAAAAAAGAAAGCTATTTACCCAAGATACCCAGCAAATAGAACAAAGATTTCGGTTCGAAATAGTCCTTAAGGTATGTCGATGTCGGTACCGCTGGTCTCAGGAGCAGACTGGGTAGGTGAACCTAACTGTTCCTGCTGTTTTTTGCGAAAGGCATCAACGGCTGAGTCAAAACTAGCAGATTGATCCTCGGCAAACTCGCTACCAGAACGACTATTCACCTGCTGTAAGCGATTCAATAGATTCAATAAGGATCCGGGTCCGCCGCGATCAGTGAATATCTCCTCGGCACTATTTGAATCCTCTAGCTGAAAATCCTGTAAGGGATCGTTGGTTGGCGAGGACTGAGCCATTGCAGGAAGTGATGCGAAGCAGGTAAGAGCACTCAGCATTGCTAAAGTCGAGACTTGGGACCGAATCAGGCGGATATTCATGATTTTTCTCAGCTCAGAAGCAAAATAAACGATTAATTGATGGACACAAACTATATACGATATTACCCATATCTACCTATGCCAAGTTGAGGTCATACCCGTCAGGGATAGAAATACCTGCAACTTTTTGGAAACCTGGGGTTGAAAGGTGATCAAACTCACTGATTAGAGTATGAACCATATTCTTTAATGATTCTTAGAATAAAAGATAACCAGTAAGCATTTAGACTCTCTCGCCGGTTCGAATGTTTCTTCTTCAGAAACTACACTAAAATTCCAAAAAATAATTTTTCGACGACTGTCGAAATTTAAATGGAATTGGTCGATCCTAAAGAATGAGGGTTTTGAAGACGGAGTCATAGGTAGACAGATGCAATCATCCAATACGCAGCAAGATATCGAGAAGCAGCTTGTTCCATGTCCTGAAGCGGGATGTTTAAGTCAGTCAGAATCTTCATCAAGATTTGTACAATTTGTCTCTGTCACTAATCCCGAACTTGAAACTGGATTGTCGCAAGCCCTCCATTTCAAGAATCAGTTCAAAGGCCAAATGGACCTTAAAGCTGACAAAGCAACGGTAATGGCCTATTTGGATGCTCATCAAGGCTGGTTCTGTCGATGTGCCCATCCCATGAAGGTAGAGCCCGTCGGCAGTAATGGGTATATTCTTTCCTTGGGGCGGTATGGCTCCTTTGGGTTTGAAGTGGAGCCCCAAATTGGCTTAGAGCTCCTTCCTCAAGAGGAAGGGGTTTACCGGATTACAACTATCCCTGTCCAGAACAAGTTTGATCACTGCTATCAAGTCGATTTTCAAGCTGCAATGTATCTAAACGAGACCTCTGATGCTAAAGCCAATTCATCCACCCCCCAAACCTCTGTGGAATGGGACTTGGCTTTAGACGTTGCTATTGTGTTTCCTCAATTTATTCTCCGTCTCCCTCGCAAAATGATTCAAGGGGCAGGTGATAAGTTGCTACAACAGATTGTTCGACAAATATCCCAACGACTCACTAAAAAGGTGCAAAGTGATTTCCATGCCACCCATGGCATCCGTTAACCCAAATGCGGTTGGGCCACTCACCTTCTCTCTAACGGGTTCATACCGTGAAAAAGCTGCAAAGGAGAGGCATTATTCACGTTGTTGGGAAAAAGCTAAACCTTTATGATTGCTCAACGCCCAAGACCAAAGACTTTAGGTGTCATCCATTAGCAACTATAATTTGAACGAAAATTTGAGAATAGTGACCAAAAGGGCAACTTTCCCTGCTGTAGACAGTCATGAATGAAGGTATTTTCCTCCTTGCAGCTAAATATTTTGACTTTACCTACCCGTCAGCCTGTCATAAAATCATGCAGGTTAAGACTCATATGATGTCAAACTTCTTTGAGGGCAAAGGGGGATTAAACACTCCGTTGTCAGTGCCATTCCTGGTTACATTGCTCAATTCCTCAGTTCATCGTTGGCCTATGCTTTCGGCATCACAGTTCAAACTTCATCGCTATCTGTCATTTCCTGTGGGATGCTTATCCTTGCTGTTGTCTCTAGTTGCGAGTCCTGCGATCGCATTAGAGTTACGTGTCGCCCTATTGCAGGGACAAGAAGATGTAGTTATTGGGAGTTCCACCTCCGCCAACATCGTCAATGGCCAAGGGACAACGGTAGGAGCGTTACCGGCCTTAGAAGGTTTCTTCGCTAAATCAACGCCTGGAGCCGTCACCTTCTTTGGCAAAAAAGGATGGCAACTTTCCATCGAACCCTCCGAAGATGGTTTTGTTTACATCAAAGATCGATGGTATCGAGGTCAAGTTCGATTAATCACGACCGCCCAAGGCATATCAGTGATTAATGAAGTGGATTTGGAAGACTATCTAGCAGGGGTCATTGGCAAAGAAATGCCTAGAACGTGGCCCCAAGAAGCATTAAAGGCTCAATCCGTAGCGGCCCGTTCCTTTGCCCTATATCGAAAAGGCAAACAAAAAAACCCCCTCTACGACTTGGTCAATACCACCAAAGATCAGGTTTATGGCGGTATCGATGGTGAAGCAGAAAGCACTCGATCAGCGGTTCGAACCACGGCGGGGCAAGTGTTGACCTATCAAGGCAATATTGTTGAAGCCTTGTTCCATGCAAATTCTGGTGGCCATACAGAAAACTCCGAGCAAGTATTCAGCGGCGTTATCCCCTATTTGAGAGGCGTTCCTGATTTTGACCAAGAAGCGCCTAACTTTCAATGGTCTGTGAACTTTTCTCAAGCACAGCTGCAGCAAAAACTCTCCGGACTGGGTAATATTCTTTCTATGACCCCTCAAGGAACTACGGCCCATGGCCGTGTCAAACACATCAAAATTGTTGGAGAACAGGGGACAAAATTGATGAAAGGGCGTGAATTTCGTCGAACCCTGAAATTGAAAAGTACCTTATTTCAGGTTGTCCCCCAATCTGATCTAGTGGCGAGTCAAGCTCAAACTTTGCCCAGTAAGCCCCCCGGCTTCACCATTAGCGGACGCGGCCATGGTCATGGGTTAGGGATGAGCCAGTGGGGCGCTTTGGCCCTTGCCCAGCGAGGGAATACCTACCAACAAATTTTGCAGCATTATTACAAAAACACTGTTCTCCAGAATACCTATTGACCGCATACACTCAATCCCTGAACCATTTGGCAATAGGATCAAAACCATTCACTTGTATTAGCAGCACAGTTGAATCACACATAGGACAAATTTCATGGCAAAAGTCGCCCTCATTACCGGCATTACGGGTCAAGATGGAGCTTATTTGGCAGAGCTATTATTGGCCAAAGGCTATCACGTTCATGGGATTAAAAGACGCGCTTCTCTCTTCAATACCGATCGCATTGATCACTTATATCAAGACCCCCACGAGAAAGAGCGACGCTTTTTCCTGCACTACGGCGACTTAACTGATTCGACCAATCTCATTCGAATTGTGCAACAAGTCCAACCAGACGAGATTTATAACTTAGCTGCCCAAAGCCATGTGGCGGTCTCATTTGAGACTCCTGAGTATACCGCCAATGTCGATGGCCTTGGTACCTTGAGATTTTTGGAAGCCATTCGCATCCTAGGGTTGGAGAAAAAAACCAAATTTTATCAAGCCTCCACATCTGAGCTATATGGCTTGGTACAAGAGGTGCCTCAAACAGAAACAACCCCCTTTTACCCCCGCTCTCCTTATGCCGTTGCCAAACTCTATGCCTATTGGATTACGGTTAATTATCGCGAAGCCTATGGCATGTATGCCTGTAATGGAATTTTGTTTAACCATGAATCTCCACTCCGGGGTGAAACCTTTGTAACCCGGAAGATCACGCGTGCGATCGCACGGATTTACCTGGGCAAACAAAAATGTCTGTACTTAGGAAATATGGACTCCTTAAGAGATTGGGGCCATGCCAGGGACTATGTAGAGATGCAATGGTTAATGCTCCAGCAAGACCAACCCGAAGATTTTGTCATTGCCACCGGTCAACAATACAGCGTCCGCCATTTTGTCTCGATTGCCTGCAAAGAAGTCGGCATTGAAATTCGCTGGGAAGGGGAAGGCATCGATGAAAAAGGCTATGACCAAGAGGGGAATTGTATTGTTGCGGTAGATCCGCGTTATTATCGCCCCACAGAAGTAGAAACCTTACTGGGTAGTCCTGAGAAAGCGAAAGAGAAACTCCAATGGGTCCCCAAAGTTAGCTTTGCAGAATTAGTCCAGGAAATGATGGCAGAAGATTTGAAAGCTGCCGAGCGGGATAAGATTATCGAAGAGCATGGCTATCCTGTCCCCCTTGTTCATGAATAAATCTGTGATTTAGGCTAAGTTTTAAGCCTATGGATAGGGGCGATTCCCAGTGAACGTTATTTAGTAATGAAAGTACTGCTAATTCATGGCCTGGGACGCTCTCCCCTGTCTGTATTTGGGTTATCTCAATACTTACAACAAGCGGGATATCGCACCGAGTTGTTTGGCTATTCATCCCAAATCGAATCTTATACTCAAATTATTGAGCGTTTGCAGCAACGTTTAGAAGAGCTAGAACCAGACCGCTATGGCATCATTGCCCATTCCATGGGGGCAGTGTTAGTGCGGTCTGCCATTGCACCTCATTCTTCATTCAAACCCCACCCAGTTATTTTGTTGGGACCGCCCAATCAGTCTCCCCGTATCGCTCAGTTGGCCCAGCGATTGAGTCTCTTATCGCCATTAGCAGGAGAATGTTTGCAGAATTTAGCGGACCCTAGCTTTTACCAGCAGCTCCCTAATTTAGTCATTCCTCATATTATTATTGCGGGGACGAATGGCCCCCGAGGGACTTGGAGCTTTTTTGGCAACGAAGTGAATGATGGCATTCTCACCATAAAGGAAATGCAGCTGGACGATTGCAGTCGCTCCGTAATCCTACCTGTCAACCATATTCAAATGTTGAATAGTCCCCTGGTACAGCAAACCATATTACAAATTCTTGCTGACCCTGCATCGAAACAGAAGTCTTTCCCTACTTAGCCACTCAGGCATTTCTTGTCTACAGTAAGGGTATGACCATCATCACTTGCGACCATCTTGATAAAGTTTATCCAGTTGCCATTAAGCAACCCGGATTCAAAGGCACTCTATCTCACTTTTTTCAGCGACAACATCGCCTCGTCAAAGCGGTGCAGTCCGTCACCTTTAAGATTGAACCCGGAGAGGTTGTTGGCTTTTTAGGTCCGAATGGTGCAGGCAAAACCACAACCTTAAAAATGTTGACCGGTTTGATTCATCCTTCGGGGGGGCAGGTACAAGTCGCAGGCCAAATTCCGTTCCGACGCAGCTCTGCCTTCCTAGAAAAGATCACCTTAGTCATGGGGCAAAAGCAGCAACTACTGTGGGACTTGCCGGCTTTAGATTCTTTGCGGATCAACGCAGCAGTTTATAAAATCAGCCCCCATGAGTTTCAGTATCGGGTGGATGAACTCTCGGAGATGCTGTCTTTAGGGGGGAAACTCACTCAACCCGTGCGCAAACTTTCCCTGGGGGAGCGGATGAAAGCAGAGCTACTGGCTGCCCTCTTACATCGCCCCCAGGTTCTCTTTCTCGATGAGCCCACCCTAGGTCTAGATGTCAATGCTCAAGTCAGCGTTCGTGAGTTTCTGCGGGAATACAACCAACGCTACGGTGCTACGATTTTGCTGACCAGCCACTATATGGCAGATATTACGGCCCTGTGCGATCGCGTTCTCTTAATCCATCAAGGTCAACTCATTTATGATGGCGTCCTCAATCAGTTAATGAACCGCTTTGCCCCCTATCGGGAAGTCAAATTAGAACTCATGCAAACGCCCGATCCAATAACATTAGGACAATATGGTGAAGTCGAAGAGATCGCTGGGCGAGAAATTCGTCTACTAGTCCTTCGGGAAACCCTTACCCACACCGTCTCGAAAATCTTGGCCAATCTCCAGGTACTCGACTTAACTATCACAGACCCACCCATTGAAGAAATTATTCGGCGAGTCTTTCAATCGGGCAAAGTCACATGAGTGCTATTCTCCGGAAAATCACGACTTTCTTGACCGTCTATTACGCTTATATGTTGGAATACCGAGCAGAGTTGCTGCTATGGGTATTAGCCAACTCACTCCCCCTTATCATGATGGGAGTCTGGTCTCAAGCAGCCACAGAGGGGCAATTCTCACTCACAGCCCTAGACTTTGCCCGCTACTTCATCTCTGTCTTCATCGTTCGACAATTCACGATCGTCTGGGTGATTTGGGACTTCGAGCGAGAAGTCGTCGAAGGCAAACTCTCCCCTCGCCTGCTACAACCCATTGATCCCGTATGGCACCATGTTGCGGGCCATGTGGCTGAACGACTGGCCCGGTTTCCCTTTTCAGCAGGATTAGTCATCCTATTTTTTGCTCTGTATCCTCAAGCCTTTTGGTGGCCTAGCCCCCTTGGTTTAATTGAGGGATGCTTGGCCACTGTCTTGGCCTTTATTTTGCGCTTCATTATTCAATACACCTTTGCCATATTTGCATTTTGGGTCGAACGAGCCACTGCAATTGAACAACTGTGGTTTTTGTTTTATTTATTTCTATCGGGAATGATTGCCCCCCTCGATCTTTTCCCAGAATCGGTTCAGGCAGTTGTGGTATGGACCCCTTTTCCTTATCTTATCTATTTCCCTGTCAGCCTCTTAATCGGACTTCCAACTCCTGTTGCTAGAGGCTTTATGGTCATGCTGGTCTGGTGTATTTTGGGCCTAGTAATTAATCGCTGGCTATGGCGTCGAGGAATCAAACATTACTCAGGGATGGGAGCTTAGGGTCTCAAGCAGCAATGGCTTGAGTAATGGCTTGAGTAATGGCTTGGGCCATCGCCTGGGAATCAACCACTTCAAAACCAACTGGAGTCAAGTCAGCAGCCGTATCGCCTTGATCTGCAACCACAGTCTCCACTGCTGCCTGTAGCCGCCGAGCCGCATCCTGTTCTCCTAAATGTTGCAACATTAACGCACCCGCTAGGATCAGCGATGTCGGATTGTTGCAAACTTCACTTAACCCCGTTGATTGGGTACCAAAAACTGCATATTTATCTCCAATATGTGCATTCGGTACATTCAGCCCACCCACCATGCCAGCACAGAGATGAGCGAGCAAATCACCGTATAAATTTGGCATCACTAACACATCAAATGTGTCAGGTCTCTGCATTAATTCCCGACAGATCACCTCTATGGCTCGATCTTCAAACTCTATTTCTGGGAACTCTTGGGCAATATCGCGGGCAATTTCAAGAAAAAGACCGTCCGTATGGGCCATCACATGAGCTTGATGAACAGCGATCACTTTATGCCGTCCATTCTTTCGCGCATAATTAAAGGCAAATTCAATAATTTGACCACAGCCTTTAACAGAAATCGGTTTAATTCCCACCGCAGCATCTTCTCGTATCCGTTTGCCAGACAGTTTCGACAGAAAAGAACGAGCATCTGCAGCTTCTACTGAGGTTCGTTCAAATTCAATGCCAGCATAGATTCCCTCTGTCATTTCCCGCACTATCATTAAATCAACATTTTGATAGCTGCTGGGAATACCCACCATCGTTTTTGCGGGCCGTAAGTTGACATAAAGGTCCAGGTTTTCTCGGATATCCGCTTCCATCTGGCGATAACTATCTGGCCTCATCAACGGTCCAATGACAGCAGTTTTTGCCCTTCGGATAACATCAAAAATATGGCTAGGCCATCTGCCTTGCTGACCCTCACTCCCCGTATCGACAATCTGCCAATCAATGTCGACGCCTGTCGCAGAAATGGCCATTTGCAACGCATTCGTCACCCGTGCTCCCAGCTCACCCTCTCGAATCAACACAACCGGATATCCCATTTACTTATCCCCCTCAATTTAGGACTTTAGCCGCGATCGTTCATCATCCGAATCTTGTTCACACCTGCACGGGCAAATCGCCCCATTTCTGCTCTCGCAACACCACTACAAAATACTTCTTTGAGGTGGATACACTGATATACTCCATCAGGAAACGCTTGGTCACCTTACTACTAGGTTACCCATACAGCTGGTCAAGGTGCTGCAACTTTTAGAGAAGATACATGTCCCCAAAAAAAGCCACAAAAATCATCTACACCCACACGGATGAAGCACCCGCCTTAGCCACCTATTCTTTCCTACCCATTGTCAAAGTTTTTACCCAAGCAGCCAATATTGAGATCGAAACAAGGGATATCTCACTAGCGGGACGAATTATTGCTAATTTTCCCGAGAAGCTAACTACTAACCAGAAACGACCCGATGCCCTTTCTTACTTAGGAGATTTGGCAAAGACCCCTGAAGCTATCATCATTAAGCTTCCCAACATCAGTGCCTCTATCCCCCAACTAACGGCTGCCATTCAGGAGTTACAAGGCAAAGGGTATAACATTCCTGACTACCCAGCCAATCCTCAAACTGAGCAGGAAATCGCTGTCAAAAACCGCTATGCCAAAGTCCTTGGCAGTGCTGTTAATCCAGTTTTAAGGGAAGGGAATTCAGATCGGCGAGTCGCTGCAGCCGTCAAACAATATGCCCAGAAGAATCCTCATTCTGTGGGTCCTTGGAAATCCAGCTCAAAATCCCATGTGGCTCATATGGATGAAGGTGACTTTTATAGCACCGAACAATCCGTTGTGATTAGCCAAGCAGGAAACGTCAAAATTCAGTTAGTTAAAGAAGACCATTCTCTGGAAGTTTTGAAAGAGAATATCCCTGTTCTTTCAGGTGAAGTCATTGACGCGGCAGTGATGCGGATACACGCGTTAAAAGCCTTTTATGAGCAGGAGATCACTGCCGCCAAGACTGAAGACATTCTCTTGTCTTTACATGTCAAGGCAACCATGATGAAAGTCTCCGACCCAATCTTGTTTGGCCATGCCATAACCGCTTACTACAAGGATGTGTTTACTGAAAATGCCGATACGTTTCATACCCTTGGGGTCAATCCAAACAATGGATTAGGCGATCTTTTTGCCAAGATTCAAACCTTGCCTGATGCAGAGCGCTCAGCCATCAAAACCGCTTTTGAATTGGCCCATCAAACCCGCCCCCCACTGGCAATGGTCAATTCTGATCAGGGCATATCGAATTTCCATGTCCCCAGCGATATCATCATTGATGCGTCTATGGCAGCTGCCATTCGGAACTCCGGCAAAATGTGGGGACCTGATGGCCAGCTCCATGATACGAAAGCGATGATTCCAGATCGCAGTTACGCAACCATGTATCAGGAGTGCATCAAATTCTGCCAAGAGCATGGCGCTTTTGATGTTCAGACGATGGGAAATGTCGCCAATGTAGGGCTAATGGCTCAGAAGGCCGAAGAATACGGCTCCCATGATAAGACCTTTGAAATCCCTAGCAATGGGACTGTCCAGGTGATGGATCAGGCAGGTCAAATCTTATTGGAGCACTCGGTCCAGAAAGGGGACATTTGGCGCATGTGCCAAACCAAAGATATTCCGATCCAAGACTGGGTCAAACTAGCAGTCAATCGAGCCAGAGCCACAGGTTCTCCGACCGTTTTTTGGTTAGATGCAGATCGTGCCCATGACGCTAACCTTATCCAGAAGGTGCAGAAATACCTACCTCAACATGACATTACGGATTTAGATATTCGCATTTTGTCTCCCGTCGATGCCATGCGCTTTACCTGTGAACAGATTAAAGTCGGCAAAGACGTCATATCGGCTACCGGGAACGTCTTAAGAGACTATCTAACGGATCTATTTCCCATTCTAGAGCTAGGTACAAGTGCCAAAATGTTATCCATTGTGCCTTTGCTAGCAGGAGGAGGCTTATTTGAAACCGGCGCGGGTGGCTCTGCCCCCAAGCATGTTCAACAATTTCTGGCGGAAGGACATTTACGGTGGGATTCTTTAGGAGAATTTCTGGCTTTGGCTGCAACTTTGGAAGATGTGGGAAATAAAACCAGCAACCAAAATGCTCTAGCTCTAGCTAACGCCCTCAACCAGGCGAATAGCCAATATTTAGAACAGTCTAAATCTCCTTCCCGTTCTGTCCATGAATTAGACAACCGGGGTAGCCATTTCTATTTAGCCCTCTATTGGGCCCAAGCCTTGGCCGAACAAGATCAAAATGTTGCCTTCAAAACTCTGTTTACAGACTTATTCCAACAACTAAGCAACAATGAAGAGACTATTGTAGCTGAGCTTAATGCTTTCCAAGGCCATCCAACAGAGATTGGTGGGTATTACTTGCCGGATTCGGAGACAACCCGCCAAGCGATGCGTCCTAGTAAAATATTGAATATGATTTTGGCATCACACCTTAGGAATGATGTGTGATGGGAGATTCCCAACAGATCATCAACTTCCTACCGGAACTAAGTCCCTGTTGTTGATGAGACCTTTTAATCGTTTTGTCGTTACATAGCTTTCGATGGGCATTCTAGAACCGGAAGGTTCTGGGATAAGCCTAAAAGTTTATCCCAGACCTGCTGCTCCCAAACTCACTGTGTCAGAATCTTGTATTCTGCGCAGTGAGTTAAGATTACCTCTTTTATATTCCCCTGCCAATTGTTGGCAACCTAAATTACCATAGTGGTTCATTATTTTTTTGTTGACCTGAGCCAGGTCCCCAAAGGGGTTCTTGCCGTCGTGGGGCGGGGGGGGGGCAGGAGCTGGGCGTGGAGCTGGCCTAGGGGCTGGCCTTACCGCAGGGGCCGGGGCTGGGCGAGAGGGTACATAAGTCGATCTTTGGGGGTGGCACATAAGCCGGGGAAGGTCGAGCCGGCACTGATGCGGCTTGGGCGGCTTCTAATTTTCGCTGAGCCTCTGCAGCAGCCGCAATTTTCTTTTGCCGCTGTTCCTTCAGAGCTTTCAGTTGCTTATCAAAGTCTTTTTGCTTCGCTTCAACCTGTGATGCAACCAGGGTATCTTTAGGAACATCCTTGAGCAGTTTGATGGCCTTTTCCCATTCTACTTTGTGTTGATCGAGGGTAGAAACAGAGTCTTCACTTTTCGCCTTCTTTTGCACCGCTTGAGCAATGGTCGTTGCCTTCTTGAAGGTTTCGTCTGCTTTATTTTCTGTCTCAATCCGAGTCGTTATGGCTTTGCTCTCAGATTGGTACTCAGCTAAAGCCTTTTTCGCCTCATCGTATACCTTGACGTTTTTAGGAATCTTGTTTAACTCCGCAATAGCTTCATCCATTTCTTTCTGGGCCGATTGGAGATCAGCAACCGTTTTTGCCTGCTGATTGCGAGTTTCAGCAGCTTTGGCATCATCAACAGCTTCGTCGAAGGTTGCTTGAAATTGAATGTCCTGAGAGCAGTTATTTAAGACAGTGCAAACGGCTTGGATATGGGGTGAGGTGAAAGCCAACGCCGTCCCCCCCATTAGCAGCGCAACGAATCCCCCAGTCAATACTTTAGTTCGGCTCAACCAAGCGGTCTGTTGCGATCTAGGAGAGACCGCAACAGTTTCTGGGGGCATTGCGTCGATTGCGTCGGCAGGATTTGTCACAGGCACCTGTGGCGTCGTGGGGTTGGGATCAGCCTGTTGAGAGGTATCTCCTATTTGCGGTGCACCATTAGAGATAACTGCATTGGGAATATTGGTGGATTGCTGAGCCGTTGTTTCTAATTGCTGAACGGTATTGTCTGTTTGGGCCGTCGTTTCTAATTGCTGAACGGTATTTTCAACAGCAGGTAAGGGTTGAACAGGACGTTCAGCACCATTACGAGGATTGACAACGGTTTCAGGCAAATTATCCAGGGGAGGGGGCGGTGCTGCTTCTGCCGCTCGAGCTGCCATTAAACTTTGAACCGCCAATAAGGCATCATTCGCAGACCGATACCGCTGCCGGTAATCGTAAAGCACCATCTTTTCTAATAAGGTTGCAAAGGCTGGCGATACGGAAACGCGATCTCGCCAGGCAATTTCCCCCGTATTCTCATCTTCTGGCAGCTCACCAAAAGAAGGACGTAAACCGGTCAATGCTTGCAGGGCAATGATTCCCACCGCATAGACATCACTACATAGGCGGGGTTGTCCTCGGAATTGTTCACTAGGCATATATCCCGACGTACCAATCAGGACCGTGCGGGGCATTTGGGTTGCAGATTCCGCAATCTGAGTGGTGACCTGTTTCACCGCCCCAAAATCAATCAATACAAGCTTGCGATCGCTCTGACGCCGAATTAAATTAGAGGGCTTAATATCCCGATGAATGACTTGCTGCTCATGTACAAAGGACAACACCTCCAGGATGTCATGGAGCAGTGCAATCGCCGTTTCTTCATCTGACTGTTGGCCTGGAACCAGCTCGTCTGCAAGACTTTCTCCTTCTACATATTCTTCCGCTAGGTAGAATTCTTCTCCATCTTCAAAGTGAGCCAGCAAACGAGGAATTTGAGGATGATCCCCTAGCTGGTGCAACACCTTTGCTTCTGAATCAAATAGTCGGCGCACGGTATGCAGCAAAGCAGGCTCATGGGAACCTGTTTTAAGCTTCTTCACCACACATTGAGGGGAGTCGGGCAAATGGGTATCTTCAGCTAAGAACGTCTCGCCAAAGCCACCTTCAGCTAAGGGTTTAACAACGGAATAGCGTCCTGCCAGTTTGCGTCCTAACATGGGATGGATCTCAGCGTCTAACAACGATGTGAAACAATGAAGGGTGTTTCTTTTCAGAACACGAACTGTGTCACTCTCGGTAATCACTCTAACACCTACCACAGGCCAACCGCCCGCTGGTCTTTTCGTGGGTTTACATGGATGGGGATCTAACGCTGAAGATCTCGCATCACTTGCGCCCTATCTTAATTTGCCAACCTATCAATTTTGTTTTCCCAACGCCCCACTACCCCATCCTCATGCCCCTGGCGGTTTTATGTGGTACGACCTCAATACCCAAGCAGGCTTACCTGAAAGTCGTCAACTTCTCTTAGATTGGCTACAAGCCTTAGCCATAGAGACTCAGGTCCCTTTAGAACGGATGATTCTGGCTGGATTCTCTCAGGGTGGCGCCATGACCCTAGATATCGGTGCCCGCTTACCCTTGGCTGGGTTAATCTGCCTTAGTGGCTATTTACATCCTTCTATTGCAGCTTTATTGCATCCGAATACCCCACCCGTACTCTTAGTTCATGGTCAAAACGATCCAGTCGTCCCCCTTAAAGCGGCACAAACAACTGACCAAGTCCTGCGCCAAGCTGGTGTGTCAGTTCAATATCAAGAGTTCCCGATGGCCCATGAGATTAATCCGCAAGCCTTAGAATTAGTTCAAGACTTTGCCGCCTCTATTACCCCATAAAGCATGCCCCAACACACTGTTCACAGCTAGTTTCATCAAACTCATCCTCGTTAAAATCTGCTGACCCAAGCACTATTAAATCGCCTTAAAGCAGAGTAAGGAAAAATTAAATGCAAATTCCTTTAGAAAACCTCTATAAGCGTGTAACAGCGGTCTGATAGACTTGTAAACTAGTACTTAAAGATACAAAACAAATAAAGTAGCAGTTACTTTAAGACACAGACGCGAGACATAGTCAGGCATTTAGGAGGAATCTTTGCGTGGATAACGTTATCGGCCTAGAAATCATTGAGGTGGTTGAACAAGCAGCCATTGCCTCAGCTCGATGGATGGGAAAAGGAGAAAAAGATACTGCCGACCATGTTGCAGTTGAAGCCATGCGCGATCGCATGAACAAAATCCATATGCGAGGCCGCATCGTTATTGGAGAAGGGGAAAGAGATGATGCCCCTATGCTATTTATTGGCGAAGAGTTGGGCATTTGTACCCAGCCTGATGCCGCCGAAGTATGCAACCCCGATGAGTTGATGGAGATCGATATTGCAGTTGATCCCTGCGAAGGCACTAACCTTGTTGCCTATGGACAGAACGGTTCAATGGCTGTTCTCGCCATTTCTGAGAAAGGTGGGTTATTTGAAGCCCCTGATTTCTATATGAAGAAGTTGGCTGCTCCCCCTGCGGCCAAAGGCAAAGTGGATATCAATAAATCCGCAACAGAAAACCTACAAATTTTGGCCAAATGTCTTGACCGCAACATTGAGGAATTGGTCGTTGTGGTCATGAAGCGGGAACGCCATAATGACCTGATCAAGGAAATTCGCGAGGCAGGAGCAAGAGTTGCTCTGATTACGGATGGAGATGTCTCTGCGGCTCTCTCCTGTGCATTTTCTGGTACAAATATCCATGCATTGATGGGTATCGGTGCTGCACCTGAAGGCGTCATTTCAGCTGCTGCGATGCGCGCGCTGGGTGGGCATTTCCAAGGCCAACTTATTTACGATCCCGACATCGTCAAAACAGGTTTGATTGGTGAGAGCAAGGAAAGCAACCTAGCTCGCCTCAAGGACATGGGTATTAACGACCCAGATAAGGTCTACACAGCTGAGGAATTAGCCTGTGGTGAAACCGTTCTGTTTGCCGCCTGTGGCATTACCCCAGGAACCTTGATGAAAGGAGTTCGCTTCTTTGGCGGGGGTGCAAGAACACAATCCCTTGTTATTTCTACTCAGTCTAAAACCGCCCGATTTGTTGACACCGTCCATATGTTTGAAACGCCTAAACGTCCTAAGGCACTCCAGTTACATTAGGCAATTGCCTCTATGTTCTGAAGTTTGAATCTCTCAAACGAAACGGCTAAATAAACAGAGAAGGAGGACACATGAATATTGCGGTTGTCGGTTTAAGTCATAAAACAGCGCCAGTGGATGTGCGAGAAAAACTCAGCATTCCCGATGATGTGAAAGAAAAGGCTACCTCTCAATTAAGGAGTTATCCTCATTTAGAAGAAGTTGCCATTTTGAGTACCTGTAACCGCATGGAAGTTTATGTGGTTGCGCAAGAAACCGATGACGGTATTCGTGAGCTGACGCAGTTCCTATCAGAGTGGAGTCAAATTCCTCTATTGGAACTCCGTCAGCATTTGTTCATCCTTCTCCATCAAGATGCTGTTATGCATTTGATGCGCGTGTCCGCCGGGCTAGATAGCTTAGTTTTGGGAGAAGGACAAATTTTGGCTCAAGTGAAGCAAACTCACAAAATGAGTCAAAAATACAGCGGCGCTGGCCCTATTCTCAATCGCTTATTCAAACAGGCGATTTCTGCTGGTAAGCGAGTCCGAACAGAAACCAGTATCGGCACAGGAGCAGTATCAATCAGTTCGGCGGCAGTAGAACTTGCCCAGATGAAGACCGAAAATTTGTCAGCCCATCGGGTTGCCATTATCGGCGCAGGCAAAATGTCTCGCTTATTGGTCAAACATCTGCTCAGTAAAGGGGCCAATCAAATCACGATCTTAAATCGGTCGATGAAGGGAGCTGAGCAGCTGGCCAGTCAATTTCAGAGTGCTGACCTGAAGCTGCATACTTTAACTGACATGCAGGAAGTCTTATCCGTTTCTGATTTAATTTTTACTAGTACGGCTGCAACTGAGCCCTTGTTAGATCGCGACATCCTAGAGCCCATCGTTTGTGATCGTCAATCCTGCATGATCTTCGATATTTCCGTACCCCGAAACGTTCACAGCAATGTGAATGAATTGACGCAAGTCCATGCGTTCAATGTAGATGATTTAAAAGCAGTCGTTGCTCAAAACCAAGAGAGCCGAAGACAAATGGCTATAGAAGCAGAATCTCTCTTAGAAGAAGAGGTGGCTAGTTTTGATGTCTGGTGGCGTTCCCTAGAGACAGTACCCACCATCAGTAGCTTAAGAACGAAGGTAGAATCCATTCGAGAGCAAGAATTGGAAAAAGCGCTTTCTCGTCTGGGCACAGAGTTTGCCGAAAAACACCAAGAAGTGATCGAAGCCTTGACCCGAGGCATCGTCAACAAGATTCTGCACGATCCCATGGTTCAACTTCGAGCTCAGCAAGATATTGAAGTTCGCCGTAAGGCCATGCAATCACTCAATATGCTCTTTAACCTTAATTCTTCTCAAGGAGTTGCCAAGCAACGCAATACCTAAGCTTGTTTTTGTTGGCGTTGGAATTTGTGTTTAAGCAACTGTTGACTCACTAGAAGTATAAACATGGGGTTGTTGATTAGA
This sequence comes from Acaryochloris sp. 'Moss Beach', assembly GCF_021497025.1. Taxonomy (NCBI): domain Bacteria; kingdom Bacillati; phylum Cyanobacteriota; class Cyanophyceae; order Acaryochloridales; family Acaryochloridaceae; genus Acaryochloris; species Acaryochloris sp. 'Moss Beach'. The sequence continues at coordinate 5,374,051 of NZ_CP071717.1, read as the reverse complement.
TAACGACGCCAAAGTCTTCGCGGCTCAACGCAAAATCGGTACAACCACTCTAGACCGAGCTGCATCATCCATCGGGGAGACTGCTTAACTTCACCACTATGGAAACTGAATGCAGCTCCTACACCAATCATCACGGCGTTTATTCTGCCCTGTTGACGAGCCATCCATTGTTCTTGCTTGGGGCAACCAAGGGCAACAAAAACAACCGATGCACCTGATGCGTTGATGCGATCGCAATCTTGCTGTTCCTCTTCTGGAGTTAATGGCCGAAAGGGAGGCGAATAGAAACCTGCTATTTCCAAGGTGGGGAATTTTTGATTCAAATTCTCGGTTAGTTTTTTGAGCATATCTTCGGTCCCTCCATATAGGTATATGGGAAGGTTTTTCTCAGCTGCTCGCTCACACCAAGCCAACATTAAGTCTGGCCCGTAAACTCTAGATTGGCTGTCACTTCCTAATTGCCGCATAACCCAAACTAAGGGCATGCCATCAGGTGTCACCAAAGTGGCTTCGTTGATAATTTTTTGATACTCGGATTGCCAGACCCCTGTCATGACGACGTGGACGTTGGCGGCAATTATGTAGCTAGAGGTTTGAGTTTCGGCCAATACTTGGATGCGATCGCAAGTATCGGTGTAACTTGTGACATCAACTCTGCTACCGATTACAAATCGATTTGTGGACTTTGTTGGAATCATCACGCTGTAGGTTTGTAAATAATTGATTTATCGTTTCTTCCTAGCACGACCTGCCAATAGGCGTAGAAGATATGCTGGCATCCCTAATGTAATAAGTGTGGAGAACTGGATGTTTCCATGCAATAAATATTTCCACAGCTTTTTGGAATAACGTTGTATTTCGCGAGGATTATGATTTAGCCACTTGCTTCCCAATAGCAATAACTCATAAGCTCTAAATTCAAGTCCAGTTTGGCAGTATATATCTAGATGTTTTTTAGCTACTTTTGCCCATGCTAATGGCGTGACTTGACCACTATTTGAACCATGGAATTTTCGCCAAGTGTAAATAGGTTGAGGAATATAGACATAATCACAACCTGAAGCTATTACTCGAATCCAGAACTCTACATCATGCAAGTCCTCAATACCAAACTCTAAATCATAACCTCCAACTTTCTGCCATAATGAACGTCGAATTGGTGATGTTCCTAATAAAGTCCAGTTAGAACTTAAAGAGAACGGACGTGCACTGAGCTGATTAGAAAGTGAAATTTCACTTGGGCGAACAATTTTTTGAGGAAGATTTGGTTGGTCTTGGCGAAAATAATCTCCATAAGCAAATTCTGCTTCTGGATGTTGTTCGAAAGTATTTTGTATAATTGCTAGAGCATCTTTTGGTAAACAATCATCTGCATCTAGGAGCACACAAATATCGCCTGTTGCAGCCTGAAAACCGTCGTTTCGTGCTGCCGAAGTGCCGCCATTCATACTGCGATTAATAACTTGAATTTTAGGGTTGGACGCTATTATATTGCAGGCTGAGATGGTATCTACATTAGGTGAAGCATCATTGACAACAATAATCTCCCAATTAGGATTAGATTGCTCAAGAACACTCTTTACTGCCTCCCGAAGGAGGAAACCTTCCGAGAAACATGTGATAATCACAGAAATCTTACGATTCATAAGACATCCTTACTTGGATAGCATCTAACATATTTTTTGCGATGCCTTCTCGGGTAAACGGATGTATGAGCTCTGGTTTTGACTTATAGGGAATAGAGTAACCTTGGAGGAGTTGATTTAAAACCCTGATAGTTGAGGTTACTGTTTTTCCTAAACAAACCCCCGTCTTAGTTTTAATTATCAGTTGGCCTGCAGCACTTTCTGGAGTTGCACCCATACCAAGAATTGGTCGGCCTGAAAACATGTACTCATACAATTTGCCTCCGATGATACCTTCAACTAGAGGATCATGCCAATCGATATATATCAAAGCATCAGCAGCCTTTTGAATCTCTAAAGATTGAGAACGGTCTATAAAACCTGGTGTTTTGACAACATCCTGTAATTGGTATTGTTCCGCTAGAGCTGGTAGGTTACCTAAATCCCACCCATAAAAAAGAACTTCCAGACGATCTGACAAGCCTGGTTGTTGCTGTTGTAACTGATATAAAGCTTGAAACAGTAACTTAGGATCTCGCTTGTGGGAATAAATATTCCCCGTATGTACTAAGCGAATTTTTTGATCGCCTGAAAAATGATAAGGCACTTTTGGGATCTCAGCTAAATCAAACCCATTGGTAAATGTCAGTATCTCGGTAGAAGGGAAGCGTTTTCGCAACGTGCTGCTGAACCCTTCAGAAACTGTTGTGATCAAATCAGCGACTTCTATTGAGAAGTCCTCTAGTTTTTTTTCCAATACCGAAAACGGCCATTTTGTGATTAAAAAATCGTAGCCGTGCCATAGATCTCGGTAATCAGCTACCCAAAACACATTAAGGCGTCTACGGATCATTGCTGCAGTTAAGTGTGAGGCTGGGGGACCATATGTACTCACAACCAAATCATAGGGCCAGTCTTGATAGAGAGCTAGGGCTCGACGGAGAGCTGGATAAACCCACAGATCACTGACAAATAATAGGGTGCCAGTTCCTAATAGCTGGCGTAGTTTAACGATTCCTTGCCGTAATTGAGGATACAGCTTGTTATTGAGAGTCAACTTATCGGGATGGGCATTAGTTGTTTCACTAACATCGGGGCGAGACAGCAAATAGGACACACCCTCAATCTGAATGCCACTATTTTCAGTGTGGGAGGGTAAGGTTTGATAGGCCGCTTTTTGGGTTGTCAACACACGAATATCATGTCCCATCTGACTCCAATACTTTGCCCAAGCTGCTGGGCGCTGAGAAGCCATCACAGCAGCCCCATTTTCAGGAGGGTAGTAGTGAGCAATAATTAGGATCTTCATAGGAGGTCGGCATAGATACTGAGCAGCAACAAAGGTACTTATATTAGTTACTCCCTTCCCGCCATAAGATCGTGCATCTAAATATCATTGAAATTCTTATTTATCAAGAATCTGAATACCCAATCTTATGCTGGGATGGGAGTAATTGAAGAAGATCGTAAAAATTGATCCACGATAGGCCAGCTTTGCAAGATATTCCTTATGTCAGATACTTTACCCGACCATAACCGTTTGAGAATGGCTGGACTTGATAGGTCGCGGGATCTCCACCAAAATCGAACACGCTAACTTGCTGAGCTTCTAATGTCACGATGCGATGTATAGGTTGTGAAAAACCATAGTGTCTGCCCACAAATCCATCGATGGAAAAGTAGAGGCAGGTGGCTTCGGCCTGATCCTTGAGACTAAATAGACCAAGAGCACCAGGAAGCCAATCATTTTGTTCTTGATATAAATGTTGTGGGGTGAAATGGGACTGAGTTGATCGATACAAATTGCGCTGTTCTGGCAAAGGGGTATATAAATAAGTGCCTGGATCACAGATCAGAGTTTGACCGTCGATTTCCAGTTCAAGACTCAGTTGATCGTTATGGGCATGGCCCCCGTTACCATTTTGACCATTGCTACCACAGCGAATGGCTAGATAAATTCGGGAATTCTTATATAGATACAATCCAAAGTTAGGGTATGCAAAAATCCGTAGAGGATCATCAGTACTCAAAAAGGGCTGGCATCTAAAGTGAGATACGAATGGTTCACCTTGAGATTGTTTTAATTCAGTCAGCCAGCTATTCAGTGTGCGATCGCATCCTACACTAACGTTCAAAGCTTCAGGTATGGCCTTTTGTCGATCAGAATGATAGGAGGGAATGTTGCAGTTAGTAGACCAGGCTCGTAAAAGTTGCATTTCTGGATCGGCTGTTTCACTGTGATCTCTATCCCGTAAATCTGGACGTTCCAGTAATACTCCAATGTTGCGGGTCAGATGTCGATGATCTAGCAACACTTCATCCCAATAGATGACCTCTGAAGCGTGGCCATCATATCCTTGCAGATTCTGATACGTTGCCACAGCTTCTGCCACTGTCAGTTGGCGATAGGTAGGCCACAACTTCAAAAATCGACCACTATCGTTATCGCCAAACTGAGGGATGTAAGAGTTAGGTTTGATAATCTCATGGGTGAACTCTCCAGCCTTTTCTAAACGTTCCCACAACCAGTCAGGGAGTAGATGGGGGTTTTCAATATCATACGCTTGCTCAGAATAAGGGTGCAATGCTGGTTCCCAATCTGGGGCAGGTACATAATCGACCAACGCCTGTCGTTTTTTATTTGGTAGTGAACAACACAAAGCTGCGCAGTAGAGAACTATTTCGGCTGACAGCCGGTGGTAGCTAGTAGAGGCTTCGAAGTTGCTGCCATCGGAGTGGAATTGCAGGGCCACTTCAGCAATGAATTCTTGAACCGCAAAGGCTAACCAGCTATCACACTCTCCAGACCGGGGTAGATAAGCAGCAACAAAGAGTAAGCCAGCAATATCCGATAAATAGTGATTACTACGTAGGTTAGGATTCCATTCCAGATTATGGATGATATGAACACCATGGTCATAGACTGATTGCTTGAATATCGCCTCGAACTCAGAATCCCAAGTCATCCCATGGCTAAGGAATAAGTCATAGGCTACTAGCCAGTTAACAATCCGAATGCCAACATCCATTGTGCAGCGCCAGTTCACTCCAAATCGAGGTGGATTGGTAGCGATGAAGTCAAGGATTTGATTGTGAAACTCCTGCGAATAGACATGAGGAGGAAACCATTGAATCTTGGATTTGGAGTCTGTTTGGGTTGCACCAGCGTAGGCCCACGCCAACATCGGTAAATGCTGCATACGCCCCAGTTCCCAGGGAACCTTAATATCAACCCCAGGTTGATGGGCATATTGAACATCTAAATACCAAGTGGTCTCACTCCAGCGATATCCCGACTTAAAGTCAAGATGCCAGTCAATAGGCTGATACCCAGTATCCACTAACTTCCAGACCGCTTGAGCAGTGGCAATATTGGCGTGATTGATGCGCTGAGCTAACCATCGTCCTTGGAGATCTGGAGTAATGGATGCCCCCATACTATAGAGATGACCTGCTAAACCACGACACTTCAGCCCATGCTTAACAGTTATCCAACCAGACCCCAATAAGTCAAAGGTATGCTCACAGTAAAGTTGACTTAAAGCTGCAATAGTACTGGCCTCATCTTGTGACAGTTTCAAGTCAAACGGAGGCAAGTAAGTTAGCAGATCTACATCCATGCTGACTGAGACAGGGCTATAGGTACTGCGATTTAGATCTAGCCATCGCCGATATCTATCTGCAAAATACGCTTGGGTCCATTGATTAGCCAAACTGACAGACTTCTTGATCAGTTTGCCAGGGGGCATCGAGCGTACTTTTTGAATGTAATAGCTTATCTTTGAAACATTCATAGATTGGGCAATATCACACAATAAAATACTGAAGAAATAGATAACCCCATAATGCACTACTCATTAGCATCACAAGGATTGGTTGGATTACGACTACTCCAATGTAGAGATTCTGGTGAAATTTGAGATGGTAATTGCGATCGCATGTTGGTTGCTGGCAGTAAGAAATTGGCCCCAACCAAAATCTCCAAGGGGGCAGTTTTGTCAAGCTGGGCAGTTGTAATGCATTCATCACAAACACATTATTAAACAGCGGTAACCAATGGATATAGTAGTTATCTAGCTGAGCTGGGTAGGCACCTGAACCATAGGTGATGGGGCGAATATGATGGCCATTACCGTTCTGCAAGGCTTGATGAATATCCTGTGCCCCCACCAGTTGATCGTTCTGTTCAAAACTCACCATAAACGTTGGATCAAAAATAATCCATCGATCATCACAGCGCACCTCAACCGTCGTATGACTGTCATAGGGGTCAAATATATTACGTTTGAGAATAACTAATCTGGCCTTGATGTGATTGAGACATAAGGCATGGAAGTAAAGTGCAGCCATCCCGAAACAACATAGGCCACCATTCTGTTTGGCGTGGTGATAGAGGACTTCAACATTGCCGTGAGGATCAGGCTCTATTTTGGTCACAAAATTATTTACTGTGTGAAGGAGTTGGAGATGATCCTGATTTTTAAACTCTGGTATGGATAACTCAGCAGGAAGCGTAGAGCGTTTTGTCCAGACCGTGTTGAGATTATCAATGGTTATAAGTCGCTGCAGAGCATCATAGCGTCGGAGTAGACGTAACCCCATGATGTTAAAGGCAACACGCATAAAATTTCGACCATCTAGACATCCCCCTACCAACGCTTCACCTCTATGCACACTGAGCCTTTAGTTTCTCAATGATTCTGTGTGTGTGTTCTTTCCAGGTATGGTGCTCAATTGCGACTTGGCGGGCTGCATAGCCTAATCTTTGACAGCGATCTGGCGCTTCAATCAAAGCTCGTAAACCTTGCACAAGGGCATCAATGTCGCCGGGTTTGACCAAATGGGCCGTTTGATCATGGGTTAGGACTTCGCCAATTTGATCAAGATCTGAAGCGACAATCCCTTTACCCATTGCCATATACTCAAACAGTTTGGTTGGCGAACCAAAGAATGGGGTACCATCGCTATTTGGGACGTGAGGAGAGGCCAAAATATCACAAGCTGCTAAATGGGCTGGCCCTTCAGCTTGGGGTACTAGACCAGTGAGAATACAGGAATCATGAATGCTGTATTGATCTATATTTTGCTGAACCTCGGGCATCGTCACACCATCACCGATCATCATCAGTCGGATACGATCTCGATATTTGGGAAAGTCCTGCAATAACTTCCCGTAGGCGGAGGCTAGCACCTCTGCACCATGCCACTTACCAAAGGTGCCGATGAAACCAATCACCACTTTATCTTCAAGACTGTAGCGTGCTCTCACCAAATCTCCAGAGATATTGGGTGAGTAGCGATCCGGGTCTACCCCATTGGGGTTCACGAGTATCTTTTCTGCAGGAATTCCTCGTGCTACAAGTTCAGTCTGCATGGGTTGACTGACAACGACAATCACTTGGGCTGCGTGCAGATTCAGCAGCTCAATCTGTTCTGAAAGAGACTCATACTTAAGAGGGGTACCCCAGTTTCGATTAATCCAAATTTCAGAGCCGTTATATTCCAATACAAAGGGAACCTGATACTGCTGCGCCAATTTAACGCCACAGAAGTTATTGAGGCTATAGCGCTGGTAGATAAATGAAGGAATACGGTCCCCAATGACTTTTCGTCCTTGTGGCTCAAAGGAATCGTTAAAGGCAAACATTGGAACTTCACTGAGGCTCCAGAACCCATCGGCCGACGGCAATATACAGTGGGTTTCTAGATCTTCTCGCACAGTTGGGATGCGATCAGTTGTCAGAAAAAGGGGTTTGGGGAAAAACTGATCTAAGTTATTAAGTACCCCTGCAATATGACCGACAGATCCACCAGAGGTTAGGCCAAAGCACAGATCTGTACGCAGGTATATTGGTGAAGCCTTTGTGCTGAGAGCAGGGGGGGAAGGAAGTGTAGCCAGATTGTTACGAAGCTGATGAATTTCTTGTTCAATACGCTGTAAGAAACGACTTTTCAGTCGATAGTCCTGAGCCATCCGCCCTAGAAGCTCGGAGAACGCATAGAGACTTAAAGATTTGACCTGGCCTTGTTCATCTTCAATCCAGCAGCGCCCCCGACTAAGAAGACGTAACAGCAGCGCTCCCATGAATGGACGCGGCAGCAAATCTAAATGGTGAGTAATGATATTTGCTTCTTGATAGCGCCAGAGATGTTGCCAAATAGTTCCTTGACGGATCCACTCTTTAAATCCACCCGTTGTAATGAGTCGAGAGCCATTAGCTCCCTGACCAATATCAGTTCTCAATGCATCTCGAAGGATCGTAATCCGAGTAGCAGTCATATATCAATCTTAGATAATTCAACAGGAATTTTAAGGCTGCAATTGCCGTAAACAGGGGCTTATAGAGATTCGACTTCTCCCAAATGACTTGAGACTGCTATAACTTAGTGGTGGTAATAGCTGGTGGAACGCTAGCCTTCTCATCTTTATAGAAAGCGGATGCATCTGATGCATTTATAGGTAAACGACAAACAACATAAAAACCTGAAGCCATCCTTGGCCATAGCTTACCCAGCCAACAGTTAAGAGCCATCACCAACGGAATACCGGTAAACAGAAAATCACTAGAAGGACCAGCCATAAGAACCGATCCTCTATAGTTACATAACTCAAATCCAGATTTAACCAGGAGTTCCTTAATTGAATCTAAAGTAAACCGCTGGACATGAGGTGAACTTGCTAGAGAAGATGGTGTCGTATCAACACAGTCACGACCAAAAATTTTGAGTTTGAGACGTTCATAATGCAAAATCAACTTATTCCAGTAGAATAGATGCCGTAATCCTCCGTGATTCCACAACCAATGTTCAACTTCAAACCAGCCATATCCATTTGGTACTGTAACTAAAAATAGTCCTCCTGGTTTAAGCTTCTGACGAACATCTTTAAGAACTTCACTAAGATCTGAATCTGGGATATGCTCAAGCACTTCAGACGCAATAATAGAATCAAATTGTCCTTCCAGTTGTGAAAGCGAACAATTTTTCAGCGCCTTTGGATTTAAGTCCTGCTCTTCCAATAATGCTTGGCCATACTGGATGCTATCGAGATCAAGATCTACCCCAACTATGCTGTAGCCCTTCAAAAGGAGGGACTTAGTTATCATGTAGCCTGTACCACAGCCTAGCTCAACAATACGACTGGCTTGGCTTTCCTGTAAATTTCGTTGCAACCAATTCAGGCGGCTTAAATGACCGTATATATTTTCCTTCATCACAAATAAAGCTACTTTTCAGCTTGAACAACAACATACCAGCCGAACCAATTACCCAAAAAGTTCAATATTTTTTTAGGTAAGGTTGGATTACGCCAAAAGCCTGAGAGAAAAGCAATATCAATAGGCAGTAAATGCCTGACATAACTGAATGTGGAAGAAAAGTCGGCAAACAATGACTCAAACTCTTTTCGCGAATAAAGCTTTACCACAATATTTTCATTATCATTTGGATATTCAATGAGACTTAGCTGCTCTTGAAGACTTCGGGTTTCATAACCGCGACAGATTAAAAATTTATAGAAATAAGTTGTCCACCAAAAGAAAACTGAATTCTTATGATAAACAGTTATATAGCACTTCCCGCCAGGCTTCAAAACGCGAAAAATCTCAGAAATAATGGTTGATGTATTTGGCGAGTGATGAATCACTCCAAAAGAGTAAACAAAGTCAAATTCACCGTCTTCATAGGGTAATATCTCGGCGTCACCTGTCAACAATTTTGATTCAAGATTATTAATCTCAAGTCGCAAACTTGTTGCTTCATAATTCTTAGGTGTTAAATCAATACCATACATTACACCACCTTTTCTTGCCATTGAAAGATGGTCTGTTCCCATTCCATAACCTATCTCAAGAACTTTTTTACTCTCCAGATCAAGGGAATCAATATCCTTTTTTAACCACGGATGAGTAGAGTATCGATGGCGCTCAATTTCATTAAAGTAGCTCTTACTAAAGACATCTTTATCTGAATAATTAGAACCACAAGGATCCTCTGACCAATGCCCCTGGGTCTCATGCTTATAGTGTTCTGAGCTATGTGCTTCAAAGGAAACAGTATCTACTTCTAGCAGTCTTTTAAGCTGGCTTTTGCTTTTAGGCATAAGTGAAACATCCAATGCATTCTAGAATTTAAGAAATGACAAAAACTGAGTGCTGTTATAAGCAGATACTAAGCCAGGGAAGATATCAGAAAAAGTATTGCTTATTGTAGAAAATTTTTTTCCTAAAAAACAATTTCATTTTTGTCTATATCTAACAATTGCAGTTCATTTAAATCAGCTACAGCACAAGCATAGACTGATTCTGTAATATGTTGTACATCATGTAACCATCGAGAATTAGTGGCAAAACGACGAAGGATAGTCCCATCCTGGTGGATATAAATAATAGCTCCCATCGTGCTATCAGCAAAATAAATTTCTCCGCAGTCATTTACACGCCCACCATGACAACCAACAAAACCACTACAAATTTCATTGAAGCTATCGTTACTTAGGTCGAATTGGCCTAATGCACCTTGAATCAAAGTCGTGACAACTATTTTATTATCATCCACAGGATAAGCAGAATTGATATGCGTAGTTTGGAAGTCATTGTTGATATAGTGACTTTTTAAATTCATATTTGAAGTAAGAGTATAGTTTCTTCCATATAGTTCAGCAGGCAATCTTAAGACTTTTGAAACAACAGAATTCTCTAGGTCAACTACTAATACTGAGTCTGGTGCAGATGCTGAAACAATAGCAAAATTCTCATTTTTTTTTGAAGGATATAGTGTATGGATGCCTGCAAAATATGGATGGTCAATACGCTTATCAACCCTTATTTCATGCTTGTTGACTTTACCGCGTGGCCAGTTCTTTTGACCTATAATCCAGATTTCAATAGAGTCTTCATAAGCCACTAATAACTTGGACTTATTTACAAAAGAAACATGCTGAATTTTTTCTTTGCAATCAATGCTACCTAGACAATTGATTTCTAAGTCTTTTGAATTAGATTTTGAAATAAGGAAAAAAGCTTACAGCACCAATATAATCCTTGCTTTGGGGAGGTAATTCTTCAAAAGGCGGCAGATTAGATAATCGTTTAGGATCTGAATAACGTTTTGACAAACTATTGATCGAACAATAATTTAGATCTGTTTTTCGACTAGAATGGGTCAAGCTTAAAATTCCAATTTCAGACATACTGCCTTTTCCTGTCTCTATAAAATGTTGTCATGGTAACTAAAGCAACCACTAGTATGGACAGGCTTGATGATATTGCTGCTCCACTAATTCCCATTGAAGGTATCAAGAAAATGTTCAGCACAATATTTGTCAATGATGCTGCCAGCCATGCATAAATTATCTCTATGCGATAGCCATCACTGGCAAGCAATTTTCGAAAAACACTTTCAATACTCCAAACAAGAATGCCCGGCAACAACCAAAGCAATGGTTGTGCTGCTAAAGTGTATGATCTCCCGTAAAGAATAGTAATAAGTGGATAAGCTGATATTGCAGTGAAAGATATGATGAATACCATCAATAATGAAAGTGGTTGACAAACTTTCTTTAGAAGTCTGTATCTTTCTTTCCAGTCTTCTATAGAACAGAGCTTCGGGAATATAATATTCCCAACAGTAGTAGGAATTAAGTAAACAAGGTTTGAGATGGCAACTGCAACTGAATATAAGCCTGCTTGTTCTGCCCCTAACCATTGATTGATCATAAGCAAATCAACTTTGAGGACTAGAAAAGCTAGAAACGTTGAAGTATAGGCTTTGATTCCATAAATTAGGTTCTCCTTAAACAAATCAAAAGAAGGCTGAAGAGCACTATTCATCTGAGGTCGAAGATTTATGAATAGCCATGTTAATGTGATGCATGACGCTAAAATACTGGCGCCTAGCAAAATATCTACTGTGATCTGTTGGCTGATAATTACTATTAATACAAAACCAATACTTATTAAGGTGCTCCCCACTTCAATTTGATTGAAGGTGCGAATCTTCTGCATCCCAACCAAGATATTAAGGCAAAGCATATAAGCTAGCCCCAGAGGTATAGCCATTAACGCCAAAGTTAAAGTTGTGCCATGAACTGGAGCAATCTCAGGCGCCATCCGAAATATAAATCCGAGCACCAAAGCACCTAAAGTCCCTATTCCTAGACTAATAACAAGGCTATTGGCAAGCACGTTCGGTAGGCGTGTCGGATCTTTTGAGACTGTATAAGTGTTGGCAGTGGGGAGTCCTAAGTTACCAAACTGTATACCCATTGCAGTCACTGCAGTAGCAACGGCCAGTATCCCTCGCCCTTCTGGAGCAAGAATTCGGGCAAGAATAATAGAATTCACAAAACCTAGACCCATTAGCAAAACTCGAACCACAAATGTGGCTGAGATTTTCTGAAATAGGTCTGAAGCTAGAGTACGCTTTGCCACTTGCTTTAGATTGAGGTGCGGCAAAGGGAGAAGTCGCTCAATTAATAAGTTGATAGTCTGTTTCACTGGATATACTCTCGCCACCACAGAGCAAAGTTAAGCAAATACCAGACTTGAGGTCCGCAGCCTTGATCCATTAAGCTACTTACCCCTGCAGGATCTAGAAAATCGGTTGTCTCACAAAAGGTTGTCAGTTCTTCGCGTGTGCGATCGCCCAGTCTTCCAAAGAACCACTCATAAACCGGAACTCCAAAGCCTTGTTTCTTGCGATCAATCAATTCATCAGGAATAAGTCCCCGCACCGATTTCTTAAGAATGTGCTTGAGTGTGCCATCACGAGTTTTAACCGCACTAGGAATACTCATCGCTAGCTCAATAAACTTGTGATCGAGGAAAGGCACCCGACCCTCCAAACTCACTCCCATGCTCATCTTGTCCACTCGCATCAGCAATAGCTCAGGCAAGCGTAAGTTGAGATCGATATAACTCATCCAGTTCAGCGGCGATTTTTCCCAAGCCTTCTCCTCAAAACGTTGATAGATGGGCTGCAACGCGTCCCAGGAAGTCAAATGGTTATATTTACTCCGTAAGCGAGAAGATAGCAACAGTTGCTTTTGCTGCTCAGTAAAGGCTTCTGCTCCCCCCCAAAAGATCGGCTGACCTACAGCTCCTCGCCGCAGCTTTTCGTAGCGAAAATCTTGATCTTTACCTAGCCAGCGTAGCCCCGCTAAACCTAAGTGCTTGAGAGAGCGAGGGATTGGCAAGTTGTCATATTGCTGGAGCTGTAATGCTGTTTTCCAGGTTGAGTAGCCCCAGAACAGTTCATCAGAGCCTTCTCCAACTTGGCAGACTACTGCGCCGTTCTCTCGGGCTAACTTTGATACATAATAGACGGGCACACATACCGGATCTGCAATCGGTTCATCTTGAAGCCGAACCATTTGCGGCAAAAAATCTAATAAGTCATCAATATTGAGTAATTTCTCGTGGTAGTCGGCTCCTACCGTATCAGCCATTTGTTTGGCGTAATGCAGCTCGTTTTGGTAGCTTTGATACTCACCCTCATAGCCAATGGAAAAAGTTTTAACTGGCTTGCCATTCCCTTCTGAGAACAACGCAGCATTGGCGCTTGAATCAATCCCTCCAGACAGAAATACGCCTACAGGCACATCACTGACTTTCCGTAATTGCACCGCAGTTCTTAACTCTGCCAATAACTGCTCAGCAATCTCAGCATCAGATGCTTGGGTTAATGGCTCCGTGTGCTCCCACACATCCCAATAACGATGTTCTTTAATCTCACCGTCTTCCCGGATTCTCAGCCAGGTTCCACCCGGCAGTTTTTTGATCCCATCAAATAACGTGTGCGGCGCAGGAGTGGTAAGAAACGATAGATAGTGATAGAAGGCTTCTTCGTTAACGGCTCGATGCTGATCTGGGTCCTGCAGCAAGGCTTTAATTTCAGAGGCAAACGTGATTCGACCGTGGTGGATGCTGTAGTAGAGAGGCTTAATACCAACGCGATCGCGAATTAGCCACAGTTCTCGGTTACGGTTATCCCACAAAGCAATGGCAAACATACCTCGAAACTTATCAATGCAGTCAATGCCCCACTCTTCAAAGGCATGGACAATAACCTCTGTATCGGAATGATCGGTTTGCCACCGATGCCCACCCAATTGCTCTAGCTCAGCTCGGATTTCGGCATGATTGTAGATCTCACCGTTGAACACCAACTGAATTGCGCCATCTTCATTCCCCATTGGCTGGGTTGCTGCCGTCGATAGATCGATAATGGAAAGCCGCCGATGCCCTAAGCCAATCTTGCCGTCTTCAGAAATCCAGAGACCTGCACCATCAGGGCCACGATGTACCATCACATCACGCATCTGAGTTAGCCCATCAGCCTGAACTCTAAAGGAACTCTGTTCAAATACTAGGGTGCCAACAATGCCACACATATTTACACTTCACCCAATTGAGTTGCGACTTGCAAAGCAATATCAGTTGCCTGTAGCTGTTGCCAAAGGGGGATAGGCCACTCACTGCCCTGTTTGAGAGCCTGAGCAAATGCCTGGACTTCGGCTTGATGGCCTTTATCTACTAGCTTGGTTTCCAAACCTTTTGTTTTGGCTCCAAATACCTGGAGAGACTGATAGTCCTCCATGACTAACACTTTCCCATCGACATAGACCTCCAGATTCTCTTTTGGATAATCTCGGGACCCCAAAGCTGTATAAGTGAGGGTCGCCACTGAACCATCTTCAAAGGTCAGAGTTGCAACAAAGTTATCGCTGCCGCTGTAGTGTGCTGTCTGCGGACTGATCGCCTGTGCCTGTACCTGAGTGACCTTACTGCCGGTGAGGTATGTGAACAAATCGTAGATATGACAGGCTTCACCGCGATTGCGTCCCCCTCCAGATTCAGTATGCACCCAGGAATCTAAAGGAATGTATCCCGCGTTTATGCGGTAATTCAGCAGCATCGGGTTGCTTCGATTGGCGACCAATGCCTGGAGACGTTGGGCATGGGGTGAGAAGCGACGATTAAAGCCAGTCAACAGCATAGGCTTTGCTGTACCGTTAGTCTCCTCGGCATAGAAAGCTCGGATGCCATCTAATTCAGTTGCGGTCAACGCTAATGGCTTTTCTACAAATACGTGCTTCCCAGCTTGAAGTGCAACTAATGTCATCCCCGCGTGCAGATCGTGGCGGGTACAAATCAATACCGCATCCACGTCAGAGTCTTGAAGCACCTCTTGGTAGTCAGTGGTGGAATAGTTGCTACCAAATTGCCGAGCGGTTGCGATCGCATTATGCCCCGTCCGGCTCACCACTGCCTGCAAATGATATAAGTCTGACATTGCTTGCAAATTAGGCAAATGCATTCCCTTTGCAAAGCTACCCGCCCCTACAATCGCAACTCGAATCTGACCTGCGGTGGCGGGCATCGGTAGCGGATTTGGTATTGTCCGAACGGGCTGAGTCGCTGGGTCAGACTGTGGGTAGGACAGTAAAACAATGAGCGGCTTTTCTGCGCTCTCACGAATTGCGTTATAGGCAGTCGTGGCCTCAGTGACAGGGTAAGTCGCGCTGACCAAAGGTTCGATTTTGAGGTGGCCTTCAGCAATTAGGCGTAAGTATTCGCCCATATTGCGATTTTCAGTCCAGCGTACATAGGCAACCGGATATTCAAACCCTTCTTCTTCATAACGCTGGTCGTAGCGCCCCGGACCATAGGACGTTGAAATAAAGAAGTCCAACTCTTTCTTATAGAAATCAGCCCGATTTAAATGGAGGCCCACATCGCCCACTAAAACGACACGTCCCTTTTTTCGACACATTTGAAACGCGGTAGACATCACTGCATCTGAGGGGGTTGCAGCCGTAATGATGACCCCATCTGCGCCCAGTCCTTCAGTAAATCGAGCCACCTGTTCAATATTGTGACCATCATCAGGATGCAAACCAATATCCATGCCTAAAGCGCTGGCACGCTCAATCCGTTGGCGATCTAAATCGGTACCAATGATCCGGCAGCCATTTGCCCGGAGTAATTGAGCCGTCAACTGACCCAGAACTCCCAATCCCAAAACAACAAAGGTCTCCCCTAGTGTTGGCTGGGCACGTCGGACTCCCTGTAGTGCGATCGCCCCTAAGGTAACCGTACTTGCCAACGAAAAATCTACGCTATCTGGGAGGGGTACAGTTAGGTTGCGAGGTACGCGGATAATCTCTGCATGGTGGGCGCATTGTGCACCTGCACAGGCAACGCGATCGCCCATTTGTAAATCATCAATATTCGACCCTACGGCAATCACAGTGCCTGTCGCCGAATAGCCCGTGGGTTCACCACTTTCTAACTTGCCCTGCACGATACTAGAGGTGCGACTAATACCTTGCTCTAGGGCCATGTCCACCACTTTTTTGATTTTTTCAGGGTGACGAATCGCTCGTTGCCAGAGAGGGACACTGCTCGTTTTAAGTCCACTCATTTCAGTACCTGTAGAAATACAAGAATGATGGACCTGTACAAGCACCGTATTGGCTTCCACAAGGGGAGCTGGCACATCTTCAACTACAGCCTGTCCTTGCTTAATTAGAACTTGCTTCATCGCCAAATCCCTCGCGTATCAATAACAATCTTTTCCTTGAGACTATCTTGATCGACCCCCTTAAATATTCGATGATCGACAAGGAGCACGATAATGTCAGATTTTTCTAAAGCCGTGACTAAATTGGTAAATTGCAGATTCGGCAATACCTCTAAGCTGGGTGGCAGGGTATCAAGGTGAGGTTCTACCACCAACAACTCTCCTATCTGGTTTTGGCTGAGTTCCTGCACGATGGAGATCGCTGGACTTTCCCGCACATCATCGATATTGGCTTTGTAAGATAGTCCTAGGCAAGCAATAACTGGTGCTTTGAACCGATCCGCTTTTTCTTGAATTCTCTGAACTACATGGGATGGTTTTGAATCATTAACCTCTCGAGCCATGCGAATCAGTCGGGCCTGTTTAGGGGCTGATGCCACAATGAACCAGGGATCTACGGCAATACAATGACCTCCAACTCCTGGCCCTGGCTGCAAAATATCAACTCGTGGATGGCGATTTGCCAACTTAATCATTTCCCAGACGTTGATATTGAGGTGATCACATATGAATGACAGTTCATTAGCAAAGGCAATATTGACGTCCCGAAAAGAGTTTTCAGTTAGTTTGGCCAACTCAGCAGTATTGGCATCAGTACAGATAATCTCACCGCTTACAAACCGACTGTAAAACATGGCAGCTTGCTGTGTAGAAGCAGGATCAATACCACCGATAATTCGATCATTAGTGACTAATTCCTTGAGAATTTGCCCTGGTAGCACTCGTTCTGGACAATGGGCGATATGTAGTAGTGCTTCTCCCTCCCATAATTCAGGGCGAAGCTGTTTAAGCCATTGATAGATCTGCTCTGTGGTCCCTACCGGACTTGTAGATTCTAATATGACTAAATTCTGCGGTTGTAAGTATGGGGCAATAGCGTGCGTCGCTGCTTCAACATAGGAAATATCAGGAATATGGCTAGCTTGAAAGGGGGTTGGAACTGCGAGAATGAAAACATCAGATGGAGCAGGTTCAAGATCGACAACTAAATTTCCACTATTTACTGCAGATTTAACGAGAATATCTAACTCAGGCTCAACAATATGAACTTTACCACTCTGAATTGTATTGACAATCTGAGGATTGGAATCGACACCATGTACAGTTAGGCCTTTGCTTGCCAATAAACTGGCGGTGGGTAAACCAACATAACCCAGACCAATCACACAAACTTTATTCATCACTATGGCCTTTAGTCATTTTTAGATTTAGAGGCTATTTCAGACAGTTATAATTTTTAATGTCTACTAAGCCGCCCACACTCAACATACCCATCCACTACACCGGTTTTACAGATCTAGGCATCAAAGTTGCGAGGATGAATTATTGAGAATTTTTTTTACTGATATGGCTTTTAAAGCTTATGTGGCGAGTAGTTATCCTCATTGCAAACGTATATCCAAGTGGATTTATGATTTTAAGAGCCTCAGGTTGTTGCTCTCGAGATTTGAAATAACGATAACCGTATTTGTGTAAATCTGAAGATTTAATAAGATTGACTACAAAAATCAAGATTCTTGGGTTGAATTCTTTGTTAAGTCGATTGACTACAACGATACAGGCTATTGTCATTATGGTTCTATGGAGAACAGTAAAGTAGCAATTGCTGTTTCTACATTTATGTCTAGGATTGTTTGTATTGTGTATAGATGCGTTGTGGAGAATGACGAATGACGAATGGGGTTGTCTCTCAGCAGGCCGTTGGGGCATTAGAAACATCGGGTTTGCCAGGAAACCTCTCAATTGCTGATGCCATGATCAAGGCTGGCCGGGTCACTCTGGTGAGCTATATCAAGGCCGGTAGTGCCCGATTCGCCATTTGTTTTAGAGGCGATGTATCAGAAGTGAAGCGAGCCATGGACGCTGGGATTGCTGTGGTGGAGAACACCTATGGGGCAACATTACATACGTGGGTCATTATTCCTCGTCCTCATCCCAATGTGGAACAAGTTCTACCCATCGGCTACCCACCTGAAGTAGAAGAATATCGTCTGCAAGCAAATAAAGGGAAGTAGTTGCAGCTTTTTGCAGTAAATTTGTAATCTATTGAAGCTATCTCTTCAATATGCTGTGAACAATGTAGTGTTTTTAGAACTCGGTAATGACGCGTTTAGCTCTCTTAAGTACCTCGGATAAAACTGGTCTAGTGGAATTAGCACAGCAGTTGATCAATGGATATGGTTTTACCTTGGTTAGTAGTGGAGGGACAGCAGCAGCCTTAGAAAAAGCAGGGTTGCCAGTCACAAAGGTGTCTGACTACACTGGATCGCTGGAGATCTTGGGAGGGCGAGTCAAAACCCTCCATCCTCGAATCCATGGTGGGATTCTAGCTCGTCGCAGTTTAGAGTCGGATATACAGGATTTATCGGATAACAATATCCAAGGGATTGACTTGGTTGTTGTTAATCTCTATCCCTTTGAACAGACGATTGCCAAACAAAAGACTCAGAGCATCACTGATCCAGACCAAGCATTGGCAGATGCTGTTGAACAAATTGATATCGGCGGGCCGACGATGATTCGGGCTGCCGCTAAAAATCATGCCCATGTGACCGTGTTATGTGACCCCCAGCAGTATGAGTCTTATTTGCAAGAGCTGAAGCAAGGGAAAGGAGAGACGTCGCTGTCGTTTCGACAAGCCTGTGGACTCAAGGTGTTTGAGCGAATGGCGAGTTATGATTGTGCGATCGCAACCCACCTCCGCCAATCGATCGCCTCTTCCGATTCCCAAACCCAGCTCTCCATATTGGGTACAGCTAAACAAACTCTTCGCTATGGTGAAAATCCCCACCAAAATGCTGTTTGGTATCAAGAAAGCGATACGGTTTCGGGATGGGCAGCTGCTCGACAGCTCCAAGGGAAGGAACTCAGCTACAACAACCTGGTTGATTTAGAAGCAGCTCGACGGGTGATCGCCGAGTTTGCCCAGGCTGAAACCCAGCCCACGGTAGCAATCCTTAAACACAACAATCCTTGCGGGGTGGCCCAAGGAGAAACCCTGCTTCAAGCCTATGAAAAAGCTCTAGCCGCTGATTCAGTCTCAGCCTTTGGCGGTATCGTTGCCATGAATCGCCCCATTGATAGCGATACGGCCCAGGTGCTCACCAAAACCTTTTTGGAATGTATTGTTGCCCCTGAGTGTCAGCCCGACGCAGCAGCTGTACTTCAAGCTAAATCTAACTTGCGGGTATTAGTGCTACCAGATTTAATTAGTGGTCCTGCGGTTACGGTCAAAGCGATCGCAGGCGGTTGGCTTGCCCAAGCAGCCGATGAAACTTTAACCCCGCCTGTTGATTGGCAAATCGTCACCCAAGCAAAGCCCACTGAAGCTCAGTTAGCGGAACTGCTGTTTGCCTGGAAAGTGGTCAAACATGTCAAATCCAATGCCATTGTGGTGACCAAAGACCACACCACCCTGGGAGTGGGTGCAGGCCAAATGAACCGCGTCGGTTCCGTCAATATTGCTCTACAGCAAGCAGGAGACCAGGCTCAAGGCGGAACTCTAGCAAGCGATGGCTTCTTTCCCTTTGATGATTCAGTACGGACAGCTGCCGCTGCCGGAATCACGGCCATTATTCAACCCGGTGGCAGTATTCGGGATAAAGACTCTATCCAAGCAGCCAATGAATTGGGAATTGTGATGGCCTTTACAGGCACTCGCCATTTTCTCCATTAACGTATTCGGGGCTCAGACGGTTTGTAGTGATTTAGGCGATCTCAGTCCTTTTTTCTGCACCTGAACCGATTGTTTTTGTCCCAAAGTCACCCCTCGACGTCCGGGCTGAACGGGTTGTTTATTGAGTAAGCCAAAATCGCACTGGGTTAGCAGTGTTCCCAGAACAATTTTCATTTCGTACTGAGCCAATGCCGATCCGACACAGCGCCGCACCCCTCCTCCGAACGGCAAAAACTCGTATGGGGAAAACTTTCTTTCCAGAAAACGTTCAGGGCAAAACTGTTGGGGATTGGGGTACAAATCTTCTCTTTGATGAATGAGATAAATGCTGCCCATAAGTAACATGCCAGGCTCTAGCGAATAACCACACATTTCCATTGGTATCTCTACTCGACGAGGAAACGTCAGCATGGCAACGGGATGAATACGAAGGGTTTCGTTACAGACGGCTGTGAGATAAGGGAGTTTGAGAAATTCGGCGGGATCATCTGGATTATCAACGGCATCTAGTTCTGCCAGCAATTTGTTCTTTACCTCTGGCAAAGAATGAATCCAGTACATCGCCCAAGTCAAAGCTGTGGCCGTCGTTTCATGGCCTGCTACTAGCAGCCCCATCATCTCATCTCGTAGCTCTTGATCAGTGAGGCCATGACCCTCTTCATCCCGAGCAGCTAGCAGCATAGAAAGAATATCTACCCGATCAGGATCTGGATTAGCCCGTCGCTCTCTAATTTCCGCAAACAGCAGCTCATCCGTTTGGGCCGCAATCTTAAGCAGACGGCCTCCCGGACTCCATGCCCCATAGTCTTTTTGTAACCATGGCAAAAAGACTATGGCAGATGCCAAAGGAGACCCTGTCATATCCAAACGAATTCGAAGTAACTGCTCAAGCTGTTGGTAGCGCTCACCTTGATGCAGCCCAAAAACTGCCTGCAGGATGACCTGCATGGTGATTTTTTGCATGATTCCACGAATACTCTGTGACTCATGCAGAGGCCATTGTGCGATCAGATCGGTACTGATTTGCTGAATAATTGCCCCATAAACGTTAAGCCGCTCGCCATGAAAAGGCGGCAAAACCAGCTGTCTGCGGTTTCGATGTTGATTGCCGCTGAGCAACATCATGTTTTGTTTACCCACCAAGGGTTCCAGAAGTTTGTTAACTTCCCCCGGTGATGTAAACTCTTTCCCCGTATCGTGGGTGAGGAGATACTGAACCGCTTTGGGCTCGTTCACCATAATCAAGGGAGCAGTATTGTCCCAAAGAACGCAAGCTTCGAATATGTCACCATACCGTTTGAAATTCGTATTCATATAACCCACTGGATCGAAGATCCACTGAGTTGTTTGTAGGGGCATCGGTGTGCTGGGAGAAGGCAGTGTTTGCATATTTACTGATCACTTGCTTCTGGAGGTCTCTAGCTGCATTCTATCAAAGCTGAAATAAGGCGGTAGGCAAGAGAAAAAAGTTGATCTTGCAACTACTTCAGAGATTGAGCGTATAGTAATGAAGTTAAACAGCCAAGCAGAATAATATGAGAATTTCTGGCACTTTTTTGGATGAGATCACCCACGATATTCCATCCAATAATTGGGGGCGGGCAGAATGGGCCGAAGATTTTCGCATCATGAAATCTGTTGGCATTGATACTGTGATCATGATCCGGGCAGGAGTAGGTCGAACTGCGGTTTGTCCGTCCCAGGTGCTCTCAGAACAGGCCGATATCTTTCCTGTCTATGAAGATCTAGTGGAACTGTTTCTAGATCTAGCTGAAGAGAATGAGATGACCTTTTTCTTTGGGACCTATGATTCCGCCACAAGACCGTCTAGAGAGCGAACCTTAGATCAAGAAGTACAGATGGGCAAAGACTTTATCGATGAAGTCTGGCAGAAGTATGGACATCGGCAAGCGTTTAAAGGCTGGTATCTCACCTTTGAACTCGGCAAGATGGAGAAGCATCGGGTTGAATGTCTCAGACAGTTGGGGGCTCACTGCAAAGGGCTGTCGCCTCATTTACCCAATATGATTTCACCCTATTTGCATGGCAGTAAATTGGTAGACGATCCTATTTCTCTAGATCAACATTGCGAAGACTGGGACGAAATCCTAGGGGTGTTGGCAGGAGCCGTTGATATTGTGGCCTTCCAAGACGGGCAGGTGGATTATGATGATTTGCCTGATTTCCTACGAGCCAACCGTGAACTGATTGCTAAGCATAGGATGCAGGCTTGGTCTAATGTGGAAAGCTTTGATCGAGATGTGCCGTTTGATTTTCCTCCCCTAGATTGGCGGAAGCTGTGGTGGAAAATGGAGGCGGCAGAACAATCTGGCGTTGAAAAGCTAATTACCTTTGAGTTTGCCCATTTTATGAGTCCCAATTCTTGCTGGCCAGCGGCAAAGAATCTCTTTAATCGCTACTGCGATCACCTAAGAAAAAACGGTGAATTGGATTGAACACCGACTTCTGAGAACTTGGGGTAACTTTCAGCGTCAGGGGGACTTAGAGGGGATAAGACATGCGATCGCAACCCACAATTCACGTCAAACACTAATAGGAAATTTTCCCTCACCCCTACTGCACCCCAGTTTTTTATCTTTATGTATTTTCGGTTGATATCCAGTGCATTAATGCTCATCAGCGGGCTACAAGTACTGTTTTATTACAGTCCTGTAAAGTTCCGTTGGCCGCTAGCCCTCCTGGTTGAGCTGTGGCCCTACTGGAGTGTCATTCCTTGCTTAAGTTTTATCCTGGTCATCGCAATCCCTAAGCTGCGACAGCAATCGGCTCGTATCAGCATTGCCACACTAATCCTAATTTTGATTGTGGCTCCTGTTCTCAATTGGATCGGTCTTCCCCAACTGGGTTCCGCTCCTAACGGATTGCGGGTGATGGCCTACAACCTCTGGATTGATAACCCCAATACCGATGCGATCGCACAATCAATCCAGGTAGAAAATCCCGATATTTTATTCCTATCAGAAGTCAGCAAACCGACAATGGCCGAACTGCAATCTCGGTTGAGTTATCCTCATAAGTATCGAACAGGGGGCGGTAATAATGCGCTGTTTAGTCGATATCCTATCCTGGAAGCAACAACAACAGGCTTTGAAGTTAAAACCAAAGGCCGAACCTTTAGCCTGATGGCAAAGCTTCAGGTTGAGGGTGCCCCAGTGACAATCATTGGGATTCACCCACCTATACCCATCATTCCGAGATTTTTTCATATCCGTAATCGGCAACTGGATACCTTTGCCAAAGCCAGTCAATCGATAGAGGGAAAGCTGATCGTCTTAGGGGATTTTAATGCGACGCCTTGGTCTCCACATTTTCAGCGTTTTGAACGAATCAGCCAGCTTCAAAATGTAGGTCATCGTCAGTGGATTTGGGCAACGTGGTATTTCAATCAAACCCTGACCACCCGATATATCAAAATCCCTTTGGACCACATCGAAACGCGAGGTTATGCCGTTCTCAAAACTTGGACTGGGCAGACAGGAGGCTCTGATCACAAACCGATTGTTACTGTTCTAAAGCCGACCTGAACAATCATGAACTTCTAAGCACTCAGTTGAAAAAAATCTCGAAGCTCAGTCATTAACCACTCATTTTCTATGTCTTCAAGCTCCCTACCAAACTGATAAATATCTAAGCCAGCTCGTATCTGACAGAGTTTGGTCGTGTTATTTTCTTCCCAGGGTAATCGTTTAGTAATCAAAGTAACTTGATCGACATCAGCCGTATTTCCCGAAGTTTGATGTTTTATCCCCAACAAGGACCAACACAGCCTAAATTGAGTTCGATTGATTTCTAATTGAAACTGTGTGAGCCTGGTAATCACTTCAGCCAAAAATATCGCACCTGCGGCAATCAGAGGCAATCCACAACCAGAACAGAAGACCATTGCCGGAACATTAGAAATCACGTCTGGAGAGAATGGCAACCACATAATACTGACACCAAGGCCCATCATGCCGATACTGAGTAACGCTGTAAACAGGCTATTGGGGTCCAATTTAATCGTAGGGATATTGATGATCATGCGATTTCGACTGCGTTCCAACTTGACTTTGCTGCCTGCAGGTTGAAGAGCGATACCGCTTTTACAGTCTTCAATGTTTTTTTCACCCTTGAGAACAGCCAAAGCCTCTGCGGCAGACCCAAATCGATCCTCTGGCATGGGAGCCAGCATCATCTCTAACCAATTGGCAAAGGCCGTAGATACCTCAATTTCATCGCGAAAATCGATTTTAAAGTGATGCTCCGGTAAGGCTGTGGGAGGTCGTCCTGTCAGCAAAAATAACAGTGTCCCTGCCAACCCATATAAATCCGTCACCGAGGTTGCTTTGCCCCGAAACTGTTCCGGGGCCATATAGCCGTATGTGCCGACCACAGTGCTGCCATAGGTCTCTGAACCATGCTCGCTAACCTGGACAGCTCCAAAATCGACGAGAACAATTTGGTGATTATCTTGCCGAATCAAATTTCGAGGTTTGATATCTCGATGAATTACAGGGGAGGGCAGGCTATGCAGATAAGTCAGAATTTCCAACACCTGTTCAGCAATCTGCTTGGCTTCGTCTTCACTGGCACGCCAGCCATCGTGAACTAAATCAGCGAGGGAGGTGCTTTCAGCCAATTTTTGGGCAAGGTAGAATTGTCGATCTTCAGGTAAATCGACTTGAAAATAATCGAGGTAATGGGGAATAGCTGGGTGTTCTAACTGGGATAAAATTTGGGCTTCCCGTTCAAAGAGTTCTATCTTTTTCCAGTTATCCGCTTGACGTAAAGTCAGAACTTTTAAGGCTACCTGTTGATCGGTAAGCTGATCTTTGGCTCGATACGTAATACCACTTCCACCCTGTCCCAAAACGTCTAAAATCTCGTAACGTTGGGCAATGTGTTCACCGGACTGGTGAAGTAATAATTTCATTTTCTGCAGAGATTGATGATTCTTCTATTTTAACTCGCGAAAAAATAATCGCCTTTCAAGTGTCTGTTGAGCGGTGAATCTTAGTTGACTAACAACGACTGCAAGCTATTTCAAAACAAACTGAGCTGGGTTGAGGGAGGTGTGAGTTGATCCCAGGGTAACGGTGGAATATCGATCTGTTCCTGCAAAAGCTGTTGAAACAACTGAGCCGTTCTGGGGGACTGCTCTTCCAAAGGACAATGGACAAAGAAATAAGTATCAATCCCTTGTCGCAACCAAGTCTGCAGAATATTCACCCAATTTCCCAAAAACACATCATTTAATTCTTTTTGGGGATGACTGATATAGCGAACCACCGTAAAGGGTGCTGTCGTTGCAAGCTGTAGTGGCAGCTTCGGTTTACGGCGTTGAGAATGCACTTGTGGATCGTCCGGTCCTTGATAAATGGGGCGCGAGTCTAACAAGACTCTGCCAGCTTGGAGTGACGTCAACAAATTATTCAGTTTGTCAGCATGGGGCGGTTGAAACCATTGTGGATGTCGAACTTCTAAAGCTAAGGGTACATTAGACGAATTAATCTCAGTTAGGTACGTCGCTAAGTCCGGGAACTGTTGAGGACCATAACTGGGGGGCAGCTGGACGAAAAGCGGACCCAGTCGAGGACCTAAGCCTTGCATGAGCTGGATAAAATCAATCGCTTCATCAATATGGGGTTGTAATAGGCCCGCATGAGAGACGGTGCGGGGAAACTTGGGGCAAAATCGAAAGGATTCTGGAGTTTGCTCAGCCCAGCGACTAACCGTTTCTGGAGACGGTGTGGAGTAAAACGTAGCGTTGACTTCAACCGTCGTTAACCGTTCAGCATAAAGCTGTAGCAGCCGGCTGGAAGCACTGCCCTGGGGGTAAAAATCCCCCAGCCAACCCTTATAGGCCCAGATTGCACAACCTAAATAGAAATTGCCCTGGGGCTTGGATAATGTTGCAGTCATGGTTTCCCCCTACAATTGGAGTGTTTGCTTCCTTGAGACCCATTTCTCAAGAGGGAAATCTCCTTATTATCTCACCACAAATCAGATGAGCATTGTAACGCTACAGAGCATTCGCAAGGATTTTGGCATCAAGGAAATTCTGCGAGATGCGAGCTTTAGCATTGAACCCGATGACAAAATTGGTCTGATCGGTGTGAATGGCTCGGGCAAGTCCACAGTCCTGAAAATGATTGCCGGGATGGAATCCATTGATGGGGGCAAACGCCAAGTCAACTCGGGAGCAACTATTGTCTATCTGCCCCAACAGCCAGAACTAGACGATGAACTCACCGTCCTGGATCAGGTGTTTAACGACAGTAACGAGCAGATGCAGCTAGTCCGCACTTACGAGGACTTGTCCCACCAAATGTCTCAGGTGGAGGGGGCCGAACTAGAAAACCTGATGGCCAAGCTAGCCGGAATTTCCGCCCAAATGGAAACGACGGGGGCCTGGGAACTAGAAACCAAGGCCAAAATCATTTTGAGCAAATTGGGGATTACGGACTTTGAAGCGAGGGTTGGGGATCTTTCAGGCGGATATCGGAAGCGCATCGCCCTGGCAACTGCCCTACTTTCAGAACCTGACCTCCTACTGATGGATGAGCCCACCAACCATTTAGATGCAGAGTCGGTGGAATGGTTACAGAGCTATCTAAAGCGCTATCGAGGGGCGTTGCTGCTAATTACCCACGATCGCTACTTTTTGGATCAAGTCACCAATCGAATCCTGGAAATTGATCGGGGGGATTTGTATACCTTTTCAGGTAACTATTCCTATTACTTAGAAAAGAAAGCCTTGGCAGAAACGGCCACCGCCAAAAGCCAACGCAAACATCAGGGCATCTTACGGCGAGAGCTGGAATGGCTGAAACGGGGGCCAAAGGCCCGCAGTACCAAGCAGCAGGCTCGAATTGACCGGATCCATAATATGCAGGATCAAACATTCAAAGAGGCTCAGGGCAAAGTAGACATCGACACACCGGGTCGTCGGATTGGCAAAAAGGTGATTGAGCTGGCCCAAATTTCAAAAAGCTATGGTGATCGAACTTTAATTCAAGACTTTTCCTACGAGTTTAGCCCTGAAGACCGCATCGGCATTATTGGGGGCAATGGCACTGGCAAGTCCACCTTAATGAACATCATGACCGGGCGAGTTGAGCCAGATGCAGGCCAAGTTGAGATAGGTCGGACCATCCATATTGGCTACTTCGACCAACATTCAGATGATCTGGTTGCCGCGTCCAACCAGGATCAGCGAGTGATTGACTACGTCAAAGAAGTGGGAGAGTTTATCCAAACGGCAGATGGCAGCCAGATTTCGGCCTCCCAGATGCTCGAGCGATTCTTGTTCCCGGGCAACCAGCAGTATGCCCCTATTCACAAACTGTCTGGGGGAGAGAAACGACGGCTGTTTTTACTCCGGGTGCTGATGAGTGCCCCCAATGTACTGATTTTGGACGAGCCCACCAATGATTTGGATGTGCAGACCCTAGCCGTCCTAGAAGACTATTTGGAAAACTTTAATGGCTGTGTGGTGGTGGTTTCTCACGATCGCTATTTTCTCGACCGGACCGTCGACTACATTTTTGCTTTGGAGGATGCTCAAGTTCGCCGCTATCCCGGCAATTATTCCATATATCTGGATATCAGGCAGGCCGAGGCATCAAAAGCAGAACTCAACCAGCCAGCAAAAGTCAAGGAGGCAGAAGTCACTCCAGAAGCACCTGTAAACGAGCCTCAAGACTCTGCTCGGTCTCGTCGTCTGTCGAATTATGAACGACGCGAGTTTGCCAATTTGGAAGATAAGATCCCGGAATTGGAAACGAAGAAAGCCAAATTAGAGACAACTCTATACGGCTCACCCCCTAATGATCTTTCTGAAGTACAGCAGCTCTCTGATCAACTCGCCACCCTGGAAGCAGAGATTGAGACCGCTACAGAGCGGTGGATGGAGTTAGCTGAATTAGAATCGTGAGATTCAGGTATTTTTATTTACCCATCGAGAAATTTTTTTCCAAACTTGACAGCGCTCTATGCTTGAAGAGTGCCAAATCCCCATTATCTGAGTAAGATAAGAAGCGGCATCCGCGCCAACACCATCCTTTTCGTCATCAAAAACAATGGAAAACCCATCTCTCCGTCAACAACCTCGCGAACAAAAAGCTCCGATCATGGAGTCTCGACAAGATGCATCTATCCTGGGATGGCTGGAAGGATCGGGTCGGTTAATGGATCGAGACAACCAGGAAAGGGCCAAAACAGTCGTAGGAGAAGAGGAAAGCGAAGAAATCAATGCCCTGATGGGTGGCGAGGAAGAGTCGGATGACGATGAGGATTAAGTAAAAAAACATGGTCCTTGCAAATAAGACCACTGCGTCAACTCGATCTGGGGCTGGCCGTAATTTGTATTGGTTATTGCTCCTGAGTTTAAGTGGCGTCGCTTTAGCCACTGATATTCATTCAGGTCGCATGGACACCCCTGCCCTGACGATTGTGGCTCCCCTATGGACAAGCACCCTATTGGTTACTCTACTGGGGTTTTGGGCGGTTCCAGTGTTGCGATCGCTGAAAGCATCCCAAGTCATCCAAGCCGACGGTCCTCAAAGTCACCTCAAAAAAGCGGGCACGCCTACCATGGGCGGCATTTTCTTTATGCCGGTTGCCTTGGTACTGAGTTGGACCTGGGTGGCCACGACCGGCGTTAACGTACTCGAAGTATCCGCAGCCGTCCTCCTCACTCTATGTTTGGGGTTGGTGGGCTGGTTTGACGATTGGCAAATCCTGCGCAAGAAGTCGAACAAGGGCATCTCAGCTAAGTTGCGGTTGGGCATTGAGTTAGGCAGTGGCCTGATCTTCGGATTGTGGCTCTTTTTAACCCGAACGGATATTAGCGGGTTGGCTTTGCCTTTTGGGTTCACTCTTCCGATTGGCGTGCTGTTTTTGGCCATCTCTACCTTCGTCGTGGCTGCAGAAAGTAATGCCGTTAACTTAACGGACGGCATGGATGGATTAGCGGCAGGGACGAGTGCGATCGCATTCCTAGGACTTGCCCTTGTGGTTGCTCCTAGCTGGCCGGGATTGATGATTTTCTGTGCCTGTCTATCGGGAAGCTGCTTAGGCTTTTTAGCCCACAACCATAATCCAGCTCAAGTTTTTATGGGCGATACCGGATCCTTGGCTTTGGGTGGTGCCCTAGCAGCAGTGGGACTGATCACCAATACCTTATGGGCCTTGCTAATCCTTAGTGGTCTCTTTCTGGTGGAATCCCTATCCGTTATTGCTCAAGTCACCTACTACAAAGCCACTAAGGGGCCGGATGGCGTGGGTAAACGCCTATTTAAGATGTCTCCCATTCACCATCACTTCGAGCAATCTGGTTGGCCCGAAGTGCGGGTCGTATCGACGTTTTACGCCTGCGTTGCCGTTTTAGCGGTGGCGGCCTGCGGCCTTAACGCCCTGAGCTAATTCTCTTAATACACCTATCTAAAACTGATCTTTCATACCCCGTAACCGTGCAAAACACTGGACCGGGGTATTGCTTTTTGTATGAATAATTAAATGGGGCTGATCCCACCGCAGAAAGGGATTGGTTTGTTTTTCCAGACCAATGTCTGAAGGAACCGTCGGCTGGGATTGACGGCGAGCGTATTGCACCTGTTTAAAACGATTTTTTAGGTGTGAATTGTCTCCATCAACCGTGAGGGCAAACTGTAAATTTTTGAGGGTATATTCATGGGCGCACCAAACTCGGGTGCTCTCAGGTAAATTGCGCAGCTTACTCAAGGAATCCACCATCTGAGCTGGAGTGCCTTCAAACAAACGTCCACATCCCCCTGCAAACAAGGTATCGCCACAAAATAGTTCACCCCCTTCTTCTCCTGAAGACGGGGGAAAGTAATAGGCAATATGGGCACGGGTATGGCCAGGGACAAAGTACACGTCAGCCGTGCGATTGGCAAAAGAGACCTGATCGCCCTGTTTTAGAAAGTGCTGCTGTCCGGGAATCCGACCTCGATCCTGTTCTCCTCCATAGACCACAGCGTTTGGAAAAGCCTGGAGGAGTTTCCGATTGCCCCCCACATGATCCGAATGGTGATGGGTGTTAAAGATCGCCACCAATTCAGCTCCCAAATCGTCCAATTTCTTGAGCACGGGCTGAGGATCAGCTGGATCAACCACAGCGGCGATATTCTGCTCTGGATCATGGAGAACAAAAATATAGTTATCAGAAAAGGCAGGTAGTCGGTGGATTTGCATATGCGATCGCAAAATTCAATTTCACTCACATTTTATTATTTTGCGATTCCAACAAGTGTTGCAAGTCTTGTTGAACGGCTTTCCTCAGCCAAATAGCAAACTCAATACCCTCTTTTTTGCATAGGATCGAAGGAGGCATATCGGTTTAGTCATTCACCCTTGAACTATGCGCTACAACAAACTTCCGTTGATTTTGCTGTCCTTCCTCCTGGCAATCTGTCTTTGGGGACTCAGCCCATGGACCCTTCGAGCAGAATCGAATCATCCGCTTGTCGTTGCCCAGCAACAGTCCTCTGCCTCAGATCGCAACCCTGGAACCGAAAATAAGCCCTTTCGAACCATCAATGCCGCAGCACAACAGGCTCAGCCCGGTGACACCATCCTGGTCCATGCCGGGATTTACCGAGAGCGTGTCATTCCTCCTCGAAGCGGAAACCCGGATCAACCGATTGTCTATGAAGCTGTACCAGGAGAAACCGTCGTCCTCCGAGGGTCAGAGGTTTGGTCAGCAACCCCGGTATCAGCCGATGCCTCAACGACCTCATCTGCTTATTGGGAAGGCCCCTTGCCCAAGCAACTATTTCCAGACCCGGATCCATTCACAAAGCAACTTGAGCGGATGCCAGAGGGGTATTTACGCGGTCAAGTTTTTTGCCAAAGTCTGCCCCTACGCCAAGTTCTAGATCAGAAAACCCTGACTGCCCAACCTGGAGCTTGGTATTTCGATCCCCAAAAACGTTGGCTTAGGGTTCACCTAGACCAGGCTTATCCCGTATCAAAGCCTCCTTTTTTAGAAGTCAGCACCCGTCGAGCCGTCTTTGCCCCCAAAATTCGTGGACTAGGCTATATCCATGTCAAGGGATTTGTTATGGAGCATGGGGCTAACCCCTTTCCCAGCGGGTTTTGGCGTAGTCAATCTCCTCAAGCAGGAATTTTGAGCACCCGCTCCGGACACCATTGGCTCATTGAAAACAACACGGTTCGCTTTGCCAAAAGCCTGGGGATTGATAGTGGTAGCGAAGGACGCTATGACATCGATGGTTTAGAGCAACCGATCCCAGAGGGCGTGGGGTATCACGTTATTCGAAATAATCGGGTTACGGACAACGGCGCAGGGGGGATCGCGGGCTGGAAACAAACAGAATCCTTAATTGCCTACAACGTGATTGAACGCAACAATCGCTTAGGTTTTACAGCTCCAGAAACAGGGGGCATCAAAGTTCACGGATTTGTGGATGGTCAAATTATTGGCAATGTCCTGCGCAACAATGAGTGTTTTGGCATTTGGGTCGATAACGTCTATCGAAATGCCCGTGTCAGTCGCAATCTCGTGTTGGGTAATCAAGGGGCTGGCATATTCGTGGAATTGGGAGGCGGCCCCATCTTGGTTGATAACAACGTAGTTGCATTTACAAAATTAGGAGAAGGCATCTACACCCACGATGCCAGCGGCGTCACTCTTGCCCACAACTGGTTACAGGCCAACACTCACTTTGGCATATATATGCGAACCGTTACCGACCGTCGATATGCCAAAGCAGATGGTACGCCTGAACAAGCGGGTACAAGGGGGCAACGGATTTACGGCAATGTTCTTGTTGATAACTATCGCGGCCATATGAGCCTGCCGTACCCCATGGAACCCGAAATTGATAACAAATCTGACTACAATTTGCTAATTAATGGCACTCTTTGGCAGTGGGCAGGCCAAGCACCTCAACAATTTGTGTGGAACCACCGTTCTAAATTTGTAAAACGAGAACGCATCGTCGCTACGTTAAAAAAAGCTTTTGAAACAGGCCAACTACCCAAGGCAGAGCAGCCCAATTTTGACCAGTGGAGCCAGACCCTCGCTTTACCTTTACCTTGGTGGCAGCAGCTCACAGGAAATGACACAAATAGCATTGCGCCTTTGATTCAGGGGGGTGAAGTAGTTAATGGTGCCATTGCCCAGGGCGCCATCACATTAGGTGTATCAACGCCCAATTTAGATGTAGCCGATCCTGCCGTGTTTCCCCAGTTAGCCATCCCCACCTTGCCCCTTCCTAGTCAAGACTTTTGGGGAACTCCCATCAACAATTCCCCTCGATTTCCAGGTCCATTCCAAAACTGGCCCCAAAAGGGGTCAGTGCATTGGCATCTCTGGCCTGTGGAATCACTCGAATCAACAAATATGACTCAGTAGCTTAGGATAATACTTGGCTTAGAAGTCCAAGCCCATAGAACATTCCTGTCATATCCAATTGAAAGAGTAAGCACCATGCTAGCCAAGCGAATTTTGCCTTGTTTAGACGTTAAAGCTGGACGAGTCGTCAAAGGGGTGAACTTCGTCAACCTGAAGGATGCTGGAGACCCTGTTGAACTCGCCCAAATCTATAACGAGGCTGGGGCCGATGAGTTAGTGTTTCTAGACATCACCGCCACCCATGAAGATCGCAGCATTATCTTTGACGTGGTGTACCGTACCGCTGAAGCAGTATTTATTCCCCTGACCGTGGGGGGTGGGATCCAATCCTTAGAAACCATTAAAAAACTGTTACGAGCGGGAGCCGATAAGGTCAGCTTAAACTCTTTCGCTGTCCGCAATCCAGACTTTGTTAATCAAGCAAGCACACGGTTTGGTCGCCAATGTATTGTCATAGCCATAGACGCCCGTCGTCGAACCGACGGTAACTTCGGCTGGGACGTCTTTGTGCGGGGAGGTCGCGACAACACGGGATTAGATGCGATCGCCTGGGCTAAGGAAATGGAAGAACGGGGGGCAGGAGAACTATTAATCACCAGCATGGATGGTGATGGCACCCAAGCCGGATATGACCTGGAATTAACTCGCACTATTGCCGAGCAAGTCGAGATTCCAGTGATTGCTTCTGGTGGGGCTGGCACCTGCGAACACATTCGAGAAGCCTTAACAGACGGCAAGGCTGAAGCGGCTTTGCTAGCATCACTGCTTCATTATGGACAACTCTCAATTGCTGAAATAAAAGCGCATTTGCAGGATCATCAAGTTCCTATTCGCCAAAGCTGATTCTTAAATCAACCTGTAATCCTGCATTTTTTGTGGTGGATTAGTCTTTAATTTTATTAAAATAAGTAAAGTTATGATTATTCTGCTTGTCGGTGCTATTGGACTTGTGATGTGGTCCTTGCAATTAATGAAGATGGCTCACCACTCTAGTGAGAAGTCTCTCATTTTTGCTGGGGTACTTGTGGCTGTGTCTGCAGTAGGCCTCGTAGCAGTCTATTTACTGATGGATGGCTGCATGGGGTATATAACAGGTGGAGAATCCATCTCAGCTCAATCTTCTTACCTACCAATAATGATGATTTCTCATTTCTCTTCAATCCTTTGAGATCATCTCAGCCCATCATCCCAATATCAGAATTTAAAGTACTCAGCATCAAACAGGCAAGGAAATAGCTCTAAATTAGCTTAAATCCTCGATTCCAAAGATTTTTTAGTCCATAGCTGCTATATCTCAATCATTACATTTTCTAGTTCGTAGCTGCTATATCTCAATCATTCTCCCTTTAAAACGCAGCATCAAGATATTTCTGACATAAGGTTGATCTCTTCTGGAGAATGGTATGCAGCCTCTCTATATTGGGCTCTATACAACCATAGTCTGGCAAAGCTAAGAACCTCTTCTGTCACTAAAAAATTGGATTCCTCTACAAAATCAGCCTTTCAGGAGTTTTAACTCACACTGGCATTGGAACTTCATATCTTGTATTTTCTAGACTGTAAAGTATCAAAGCTAGTGTCTCAAGGGATTCTAGGGTGATCACTACAATGCTCATTTCTAGAGCCAAGCCAGGCTTGTGATACATCTCTGCCAAAGAGGGGAACACTCTTCCTAATCAATTCAGAGTAAATACTAATATATTCAATAAAATTAAAACAATTATGGATAAAGTTCACTGAATCGCTAATATCCACACCATTTACTAGAAGTATCTTTTTTTCGTCACTGTTTTTTTTCTAGGCTAAACAACAACTAAAATAGATTTTATTCTTCCAAAAAAAGACTAATGGTGCAACGTCTTTATACTTCTGATAAATAAACAAAAGCTATATCAGTCATTGTTTTCAGAATAATAAAAACTGCATCAACTGATACACTATTTCTTTTTTAAGAATTTAGTAATCATTATCTTTTTTTATTTGCGTTATCCTAGATAAATCTTGTCAAACCTTGTCTATCTTAGGGGGGGAATATGCAAATCTGGAAACTAGTAACCATCGAATTAACTCTAATTTTTGCTTATTGCGTTGTTTTAGTCTTTAACGTCTTTAATTCTAATCAAAACGCCCAATATCCTAGTCAATCAAATATTCAGGTCACCCGCCCGGATTGATGCTTTCCAATACGTGTAAAAGCGCTGATTGATCACCCAGAAATTAAAGCCCCTGCTAGTTTTGATGGCTAGCAGGGGCGCGTTTTATCGTTGAGTTGCAAGGTGATCAAGAAGAAGAAAAAGACTATCCAGATGGGATAATTTGGGAAAGCTTGCCATTTTTGCGGAGCTTATA
Source organism: Acaryochloris sp. 'Moss Beach' (assembly GCF_021497025.1). Taxonomy (NCBI): domain Bacteria; kingdom Bacillati; phylum Cyanobacteriota; class Cyanophyceae; order Acaryochloridales; family Acaryochloridaceae; genus Acaryochloris; species Acaryochloris sp. 'Moss Beach'. The sequence goes on along the minus strand of NZ_CP071717.1, from coordinate 5,339,415 downwards.
TCGATATCCACGCCATTCCACCGTTGTCCCTACCATTCCATACCCCCAAATAGCAAAATTGACTAAATCCCGCAGGGGAATCAGCCACCATAATCTCTGAGCCACCCGGTCATGGAAATAGTAAATCGCAATCACCCAAGCCATTAGCCAGCGGCTCGCTAGCATGATTACCAGAACTGACCACCCCAAAATTGACCCTTGAGTCGCCAACAGAAAAAAGACTCCGCTTGTGGTGCCAAAGGTAAACAGCAATCCCACATAGCCCCAAAATCGTTCTACCCGAATGCACCTAGCCCAGCGGGCTTGACGATGAAAGAACTCAGATAGATTTGTGGTCGCCAGTTGATGCTCCACGATATAGGGGGACAAAACAACTTGATAGCCTACTTGAGTGGGTAAATTCCCCATATGGAAATCGTCAGCCAGGTGATCTGCTAATGCCGCAAAACCTCCAATTTTGGCCAAGGCAGCGTGACGAATCACAATGGTCGAGCCAAAGGCAAAATGCATACCTTCCAACTTATGGGCTGCGAGTACATTGGCATGGTTGCGGGTAGCAATCCCCAAGGCTTCAAATCCGGCTAGCCACCCTTTGGCCCAAGAATTATAGAGACACGTCACTACGCCCACCTGGGGGTTTGCCAAGGGTTGGACAATGTGTTGTAAATAATCAGATTGGACCAGAATGTCGCAGTCTGCCAGCACAATCACGTCATGCTTGGCCTGTTCCACAGCATTGGCAAGATTGCTGACTTTGAGGTTGGTACCAATAGTGCGATCGCAAACCACTAACTCAATATCCACACCAGGGAAAGCCTGAATCAGCTGCTCCACAATCGGCAAACTCGGATCCGTGGCCTCCCGCACGCTAAAAATAACTTGATATTCGGAGTAATCCTGCTGACAGAAGGACGCTAAATTCTCATAGGTATTCACATCCACACCGCACAGGGGTTTGAGGATGGTAACGGCAGGATGGAAATCAGGATCAAAAGGTTGGGATTGCCGAAAAAAATCGACCGTCGCATAGATGGCATAGCAGTAATACAATACCGCCGTACAGCAAAACGGAAAGATCAGCCAAGGAAGATAAGCAGTCATACACCCAACATGGAAACAGGGGCCTAACCCGTTAAAGAGATTATGCCCACACCCCAACCAATGACAATAATGCCAGCTAACCGTCCCGGAGAAATATGCTCCTTAAGAATAAAGTGGGCACCACAGAGATTGATAATGTAGCCTAAACCCGTGGCAGGGCGAACCAAGCTAATATCCGCCCAACTCAGGAGCGAAATAAACATCAGAAACGACACGGTATAGCTCGCAACCCCGATCAGTACCCCTGGATTCATAAATACACTCTTCAGCCATCGCAAAATTGATGTCAGAGAGCGGGCTGAAAATGTGCCAATTTTCTTGACACCACGGGCCACCAAGATATCCGCAGTACAGTCGGCCAACACCAACACCAATACTCCCAGCCACATCTTAGGTAAGGAGAAACTCAAGGGAAGCAGCAGCAGCAAGGAGGATTTTATATTGGGATCGGATTCTTGCGGCGACTGAGCCTTGCGATCGTCAATGCGCTTACTCCAGCCCACAATAAACACTCCCAAGGAGATAAAAATCGCCGCTAACCAACGGGCCAAAGAGACCGGCTCCTTTAAGATCAGCCAAGCCATGAGGGCATTGAGAACATAGCTAAAAGCGTGCATGGGCAGCACGAAGCTCATATCTAGTCGGGTGAGGGAAACGAGATAAATGAGCATAGAGATGGTGAGGGTGACGACCCCCATCCCAATCCAAGGGCTGGTGAATAAATAGCCGACTAGCTGCCCTAATGCCTCGGGATGGTAAGACGTGATCTCACCAAATACTTTCATTCCCCGACTCAGCCAAATATCACCGAGCACTTGAGTGGAGATAAGGAAGACAATCAGTAGAAAATTGATCAAAATGCAGCTGAAGCGATGAGTTCAGGATAATTGGTTAATTGAAATCCACTGGATTGAAGCTGGGCTTTCACAGACTGACTCAGCAACGCCGCCAGCTCCCGCTCTCCCGCTCCTTCAGGCCCATTGATCGGTTCGTGGGGATATGGGATCGCAGGATGGGCATATAGCTCTATGACATTGGCCTGAATTTGGGGAATTAACCCCAACAGATAGGACTCTGTCACTGAACCGGATTGCAATAGCCCGTAGACCCGCTCAGCATACCGTATCCCTTGGGCGGTCAGCACCTGCTCCCCATGATGGCGCAGCAGCCGAAACACGGACCAGCCCAGTCCCTTCCCTAGCCAGCCCTGGGAATCTGCTTTCAAGGTATAGGTCAACTCCTCATGGGGAAGCCGGATAATGGGGATGTTATATTTCGGTGCCAAAGCCATCAAGACGTCCAGGACTGCGGGATTAGCATGATGGTGCAAATGCCCATCCACATGGGATAGGGGCAAGCCTGTGGCGAGGAAATGCTGCAGTTGGGCCTCAATTTCTTGATACAGCTCTTGCCGAGCGGCCTGATTGAAGTAGTATCGCCAACCTGCCTGGGCCGGATTATCTGGAAACCGCCCCTGCTCATCCACTAGATGGGGAATTTGATCAGGCGGCAGGGCGGCTTTGCCACAGCCCAAAACGACATGGAGACCCACCCCCAGACTCGGATGCTGTTTGGCCAGGTCAACCGCTTCTTCAACTGCCTCCCCCGTCACCATCAAGCTGGTACTGGTGAGAATGCCTTCGGTATGGGCCTGAATAATACCTTCATTGACCCCGTGGGAAAACCCAAAGTCATCGCCATTGACGATTACATATCGTGGGGATGTCATGGCAACCCTACCCTAATCTCATTTGGCATCTTAGCCTCCCTGTACCGATGGGACTGGATTGCGGCTGGGCCATAGACGCAGACAGGTCAAGGCCAGTTTGGATAACCGAGGCATCAATAGGGGCTGAAGCAATTGCTCATCAAACCGTTCCATGCGTTGGTGGTTGGCATCCAAGCAGTTCTTTAAGACCTGCTTGGCCGTCAAATCGTCCATAAAATGTCCTGCTTCAGAGGCGGTAAAAGGTTTTCCTTCCTGCTGATTTTCATTGCTGCCAAAGGCTTGAATTAAAGTTTTTAAGGCCTTGCCATAGTGCCAGAACGCTCTCATACTGCGTAGTTCTTCTAGTTTCCAGCCCTGTTGGATCTGCAGATAGGTCACCCAATTCACGAAGAAAACAATATGGCGGGCTTCTTCATCCAAAATCGGATCGAAAATTTTGAACATGCTCTCCGGCATGTACTGGGCTTGGCGGGCTAAATCAAACATGCCAAAGGCAAAGTAGGAATCCAGACATTCCCCAAAACCAAAATCAGTGAATGCCGTTTCCATCTGTTCGGGAACAGTGATTTCAGGTAAAGGCGACACTTCAATGTCATACCGCTCAATCAGATGCTGTAATAAACGGGCATGGCGATGCTCTTCTCGACCTTGGAGGGCAACGGCTTCTTTGATCAGGGGATCAGAAATCGTTTCGGCAAAAGCACTCACCATCACCCCGGCTTCACTCTCCGTTAAAAGCGCTTCCCGCCAAAAAGGGATTCCCCGCAATCGCTTCAAGGAGACTGAATCGAGGTTCGGCCAGGGTAAATTCTCGGGTTCGTAATCTAAAGAAGTGTCCAGAAAGCTGCGACAGAATAGTTGCTTATGTTCTCTGCTACCCAAATTAATCATCACTTGCATAACCCCCAATGATTTCAATGTGTATTAGATGGTTCCCTAACTGACGTTGAATTTCATTGTTTCTAAAATCCCTAACTCCCCCCTCCTGGGCGGGAGGGAAGTTCTATGGAGAAGGCCACTCAACCCTCCAGGGGACAACCTTAAGCTTTAGCTGCTGCGCCGGTTTGTCGCTCCTTCAAATAAGCAAAGAACTCCCGCCCTTCCCGTAGGCGGCGGACCAACATTTGCGGATCTCCCAGCATTTCACCCACAATCGGAATAATGGCTTGGGGCCGGAAATAGAAGCGACGATACATGCGTTCTACTGCATCCTCAATCGCTGCACTAGAGAGATTGGGATAGGCCAAGGTGGAGGTTTGAATCCCTGACTCTGCTAATAGAGACGTATCGCTAAACCAGTTATTCTCTTGAGCCTGGGCATAAAGGGCTGTACCGGGATAGGGAGCTGCAATCGAAACTTGAATGGTATGAGGGCTCACCTCACAGGCAAACCGAATCGTTTCTTCGATGGTTTCTTGACTTTCGTTGGGAAGGCCAATAATAAAGGTGCCGTGGACGGTGATACCGAGTTTGCGGCAGTTGGCCATAAACTTACGGGCCACTTCCAGTTTGATGCCCTTGTTGATGCCGTCTAGAACGTCCTGATTCCCAGACTCGAAACCTACCAGCAATAGGCGGAGTCCGTTGTCTCGCAATTGCTTGAGGGTGTCGTAGTCGAGGTTGGCCCGAGCGTTGCAGCTCCAGGTGAGCTTAAGGCGTTTGAGATGTTCACTAATCGCGATCGCACGGGGTTTATCAATCGTGAAGGTATCGTCATCAAACATATATTCCCGCACCGTATCTCCGAACAGAGATTTGGCCTGCTCCATTTCTTTGCCCACGGCCTCGGGACTTTTGGCCCGATAGTTGTGGCCACCTATGGTTTGGGGCCACAGACAGAAGGAGCATTTAGCGGGGCAGCCCCGCCCGGTATAAAAGGAAATGTAGGGATGAAGGAGATAGCCGATGAAATACTTTTTGATATCCAGGTCGCGATTATAAACGGGAAGAACACTGGGCATCGCATCCCAATCGTGGATTAAGTCCCGCTCTGGATTATGTTGAATTTGATTATCCGGGTCGCGATAGCTGAGCCCCTTAATCTCTGCTAGCGGTTTGCCTTCGGCCACATCTTTGCAGGTATAGTCAAATTCGCTGCGACAGACAAAATCAATAATGGGGTTATCCCGCAGGGTTTCTTCCGGTAAGACCGCAACGTGAGCGCCAATAAAACCTACCTGAGTACCAGGCTTTTGGGCCTTAATCTCTTCCGCACATTTAACATCGTTGGCTAAAGAGGGAGTGCTGGTGTGCATAATCACCAGGTCATAATCCTTGGCAACCTTGAGCACGTCCTCAACAGTTTGTTCATGGGGAGGCGCATCAATCAGCTTACTTCCCGGCACCAATGCCGCCGGTTGCGCGAGCCAGGTTGGGTACCAAAAAGAGGTGATTTCTCGTTTGGCCTGATATCGGGCCCCAGCACCACCGTCAAATCCATCAAAAGAGGGGGGACTCAAAAATAGGGTTTTCTGCATTGTTTCACTCCTCATTTAAGATGCAGTCACAGGGAAGTTTCTGAAGTTAGAAACTTCAATTGAGGTCCATCCCTCAAATACCATCAGATCACTGAAGCAACCATAGCGTATCAAAAACCAGCTTTACCTGGTGGACAATCTTGTATCGGTTGCAGTTGATTTATCCAGTCGGGATAGATATTATGGCAGTTCTGCTCCTTGCAGCTCCAAACGTTAGTTTTAAATTGCATTCTGGCGAGGTTTACAGCCATCTGTTGAGTCAACAGGCCAGCAGGTTACTTCAAATCGCTATTATTGGGGACCGCCTCTCGATATTCTGTGATCACGATCAGTTAAAGGATGAGATATGGTTTCGGTTGGGGTCTTTATAGACTTGAGATGGCACCAAGCCGCAGGTGGGCATGTGAAATGCTGGGAATCCTTTGCCAAAGCCGCAGCCACTTTGCCTGAAGAGCTAGAGTTAAGCCTGCATTTCCTAGGAGATCAAGAACAGGAAATTGAACTCGCTCCCCATGTTCGCTATGTCTTGCATCCCCCCCGATTTAGCACCGAACGTCTAACCTTCCTAAAGGATGTGCCCGGACATACGGATATTGCCCCCTCGAACCCCTCCCTCGTTCCCTATTTCGAAAAACTCGATATTGTCCATATCACCCATCCTCAATTCACCTTTGGGAAAACAGCCAAACGGTATTGTCAGCAACAAGGCAAACCCCTGATTGCCTCGATTCATACCGACACGCCAGAATATTCCCGAATCTATACGGAACAAGCCCTGGAAAAACTGTTTGGTCAGGGATGGTTCAATCATTTGCTCTCTCAACAGCTGCAAATCCCCCGGCGGTATAAGCAGCTGATGGTAGCTCGGCAAAAACGCTACTGGCAATCTTGTGCCCATGTGTTGACCGCTCAGCCCTCAGACTTTGGCGTAGTGAATGGCGTTTTGCCCCAGTCACACATTTCTCACCTCCGTCGGGGCATCGATAAGGCGTTGTTTCATCCTCAACATCGTGATCGCCCTTGGCTGGAACAAACCTATAGCCTGCCTCCCGGAAAATTTCTGCTGTTATTCGTGGGTCGCCTAGATGCCTGTAAAAATATCCTCACGTTTGCCCAGGCGGTGAAAGTTCTGCTCGATCAGGGCTTACCCGTTCATGCCCTCGTCGTTGGCCAAGGCAGCAGTGATCAAGAAGTGCAGGTCATCCTTGGCGACCATGTGACCTTAACCGGAACGATTGACCACGATCAGCTGGGTCCTATTTTTGCTAGTGCCGACCTGTTTGTGTTTCCGTCCCAAACAGAAACCATTGGCAATGTGATTGTGGAAGCAAGGGCATCTGGTTTACCTGTGATTATTTCTAGCCACGGAGGGGCTTACCAGTCAGTACAAGCCTCTGGGGAAGATGGCGTCGTCATTGAAGATGATCTGCCAGAGACGTGGGCGGGTGCGATCGCAACCCTGTATCATGACCCAGATCAGCTAGCCCAGATGAAACAGGCCACCCTTGCCCATATCGATCAGCATTGGCCCACTTGGTTAGAAGTCTTACAGAAAGACTTGTTGCCCGTTTGGCAGTCGGTGGCCGTGATTCCAGATCGAGTGACTGAACGGCCTTAGGTTTAGAAAAATTTAGCACTTTCCCAGAGTGCCATCCTTTAGTATGAGGGGAAGGGGCTAACCTCTTTTGTATATTCTTCAGCAGCTGCACCTCTGAGCAAGATTATGACCACAACAACGACAGAACCCACTCAGACCTCGACGGCGGACAAGCGCGGGTTACCCGTCACCATTATCACGGGCTTTTTGGGCAGTGGTAAAACGACCCTGTTAAACCACATTCTTTCCAATCAGGAAGGTCTAAAAACGGCTGTTTTGGTCAATGAATTTGGCGAGATTGGCATTGATAACGATCTCCTGATCTCCACTGGCGAAGACATGGTAGAGCTGAGCAATGGCTGTATCTGCTGCACCATCAACAACGATTTGGTAGAAGCCGTTTATAAGGTTCTGGAGCGGTCCGACAAGATTGATTATCTGGTGGTCGAAACTACTGGGTTAGCTGATCCTTTACCTGTTGCTTTGACTTTTTTGGGCACTGACTTGCGAGATGTGACTCGCTTAGATTCAATTGTCACCATGGTCGATTCTGAAAACTTTAGTTTGGATCTGTTTAATAGCGAAGCGGCCCAAAGTCAGATTGCCTATGGCGATATTATCTTGCTTAACAAAGCTGATCTGGTGGATGAAGCGGATTTAGATCTGCTAGAAGTGCGCGTTCGGGAAATGCGAGAAGGCGCTCGGATCATTAGAACCACGAAAAGTCAGGTTTCCCTACCCCTGATTTTGAGTGTCGGGCTATTTGAATCCGATAAGTACTTTGATGATGAGCACGACCACGAACACGAACACGGCCATGACCACGGCCACAGTGATGACCATAGCCACGACCATCATGACCATGATCATCACGACCATGACCACAGCAATTGCGAGCATGATCATGATCACTCCCATCACTTAGATAACGATGGGTTTACATCCCTCTCATTCCAGAGCGATCGCCCCTTCTCAGTTCGCAAGTTTCAAAAGTTCCTGGATGAACAACTACCCCTCAACGTGTTCCGAGCTAAAGGAATTCTGTGGTTCGATGAAAGCGAAAAGCGGCACGTCTTTCACTTAAGTGGTAAGCGCTTCTCCCTCGATGATGAGGACTGGAGAGGAGAGCCCAAAAATCAGCTGGTACTCATTGGCCAGGATTTGGATCATGACAAGTTGCGATCGCAAATCGAAAACTGCTTAGCCACCGTTTCCAGCAGCCGCAGCAAAGGATTCGGCTAAAATTCAAGTCTTGTGGTTATGGCAACAACCCATAAACGCTATACTGGCGGGTAGATTTTGTAATCTACCCCAATGGGGGCATGTAGCTCAGTCGGATAGAGCATCAGATTCCGGTTCTGAGGGTCGGGGGTTCGAATCCCTCCATGCTCGTTTTTGAAAAAAGCTCAAAATATATACCAAGAGAAACCGAAAGCAGGTTATGGGGCCAGCCCACACCTCTTGCATAAAAATTGTAGCCTCGCCTAACTCGCTTACTCTGTAGCTTCTTCGAAAGCTCCCATTAATGCAGTTTTTGGGCTTTTGGCAATACTCTATGCCATTACATCTCAGTGCTGTTTTGGGCGGAGAGGGGTAGCGTAATTCTAAAGGTAGATCCGACACCAGGTTGGCTTACCAAATCAATTTTTCCTCGGTGAGCTTTGGTAAACGCTTTCACAATAGCCAGCCCTAAACCCGATCCATCTGATTGGCGTTTGCCTAATCGAGCAAATCGGTCAAAAATTCGCAGTTGTTCCTCTGGGGACATACCCGATCCGTTATCTCGTACCCAAAAAATGACTTGAGTGAGGGTTTGCTGACAGCCCAATTCAATCGTCCCGGTTGGTGGGGTATGTTGAGCAGCATTTCTCAGTAAATTCAGTAACGCTCCGGTTAGCCGTTGGCGATCGCCCATCATGGAACCAGAGCAATCTAGATTCAATTGCCAGTCACGTTCTGCCAAGGCTTGCGCTTTCGTCAATAGATCATGAGCCAACTGCCTCAGATCAATCATTTCATATTGGAGAAAATCTGGATGTTCCGACTGGGTCAGGGTAATCATATCCTTAACTAGGCGGCTCATTCGATCCAGCTCATCCATCACCAGTTCAATCGTTTCCTCCTGTTCCTTCGGATCTTTCCCCATTAATTCCAAATGCCCTCGGACAATCGTAATTGGGGTCCGTAGTTCATGGCCAGCATCATTGACGAAGCGACGCTGACTATTAAAACTATGTTCGAGTCGGTCCATCATGGCGTTAAAGATTTGAGACAGGTCTGCTAATTCTCCCGAGCCTTGAGGAGATAAGCGCTGGGTTAAATCGGTCTCATTGATGTTACGCGCTGCGATCGCAAGTTCTCGCACAGGTTCAAACAATCGCCCCGTCACAAACCAAGCCAAGAGCAAGGAGATCAGCACAACAACTCCCTCCATTAACATAAAGGTATAGACGCTTGCTAAAGCCTCATGCTGTTCTCCCGCTGTTGCATGGGCAAGAACCATCACGCCGAGTGGGTCACCATCTACAATCAGCGGTTCGGCTTTATAGAGAACGGTCCCAATCTTGGGATTATCTGTGACCTGCTCTCCCCGAGTGAACTGAGTAATATCGAGCCACTGCTCATAAAGTTCAGACCCAGGTCGCATGGGCTGGAGTAATTGAGGGGGATTGGAGTGGTATAAGTCTCCCCCAATAATAAAGATAAAAAAGTTATCGTCCTCCGGGAGTTGATTGACTAAAAAATCATCTGCGAAGGTCTCTAAATCTTCCAATGTTTGATTGGGCAGTCGTTCCCAATTCATATAGGCTGTATGAAAAATTTCATGGGCTTCGCTCAAATCATTGCGCACTCGCAGAGAGACCTGTGCTGTTATCAACGCCTGAAATAGGGGAATAGCGAGTCCTGTGAATAGCCCCATCAGCACAACATACAACAGCAAAATGCGCGTTCGAGTTTGGCGGAAAAAATCCCCCAAAATCGAGCGTGTTAGCAGTACTACGGTTTGTTGCTTAGGGTTAATCACAACAAGTCTTTATCAGGTTTGAATTTGAGAACCGGAGGAGGTAGGCAGATTACCCACTTGAACCAGCGGGAGTGTTACTTCTAGATTTGTGATAAGGGTAAAGGTGACGAGCTTGCAGCTAAGACTCGGACTCCCCTTCCTTAGGTGTCTTGCAAACATACAGTGTTTTGTACCAATACTCTATTAAGACTAATCGGTTACACGGAAAGATTTTGGCAGCAACAAGCTTCCTAAGCAAATTTTTTGGTTCAACTTTACCTACTAGTCTTAAACGGAAGTAAGCAATACGCAGCAAAAATAAGCTCAAAAGCGGTCTGATCAGACCGCTCGTTTGATTTCACAATATCCTTCAAAAGACAAAGTCCAAATATCGACCAGGCAATATTTGGACTTTGTTTATGCTCACTCTAAATTACACATAGCTAATGTAGGAGGCATCCAGGTCAAGGGATTCGACAGTTGTATTTTCAACAATGGCAATCAAGTCATTACCACGATAGAGTCCTGCACCCGAGACATCACCCTCGGAAGCTGCCCCCAAACTATATTTGTTTGCATTGCCGCTGAGCTGAATCATATCTTCAGCAGCATTGAAGTCGGTCAAAACAGCATACCCATCATAGAAAGGAGAGTCATAAGCTGAACCGCTGGCATCTCCTAAAACAAACAGGTCATTGCCGATTCCACCGGTGAAGATGTCATACCCTTCTAAATCAATCAGGGTATCGTTACCTGTTCCACCCACTAAGCGGTTAGAGCCAGTTCCGCCCACCAAAGTATCATTACCACCTTGCCCTTCTAGAAAACCTTCACCTACACGGGAAAGCATGTCATCAGCAGATCCGCCTGTTAGACCACTTTCAGTAGAGGTTGAATCTTGGTAGACCCGGATATGGTCAATATCAAAGCTGCTAGGAAACTCGGTAGTTTCATCCGGAGAACCGGGCCAGTTACCACCCACAGCCAAGTTAGCCAGCATATACATGGGTTGGTCAGGAACGTTCTCAGTCGTATTGAACACTTCCATGCCATCGATGAACCAAGTCAGTTCTCCAGGTTGCCAGTCCACCGCAAAGGTGTGCATGCCATCGGCAAAGTCGATCCCACTAAACCAGCTTCCTTCCATGCCGTGATTACCTGCTTGGGAGGGATCTTGGTAGTGAACAGTGGTATAGGCCGTGCTGGTGTCATCTCCCAAGATTTCCATGATGTCAATTTCGGGGGGCCATTCACCGGATTCAGGCAACATCCAAAAAGCTGGCCATAGTCCCTGTCCGGTAGGAGATTGACCACTAATTTCAAAGTGACCATAGGTAAAAGAGAGGCTGTCGTGGCCTGAGATCATGCCAGAAGTGTAGTCAAAGGTTTTACCGGAGTCAAACCAGGTTTCTCCTTCAACGGTTTCTTCTTTGGCAACAATGGACATCACGCCGTCATTGAATTCGAAGTTGCCAGCATCGGTGTAATATTGCAATTCGTTATTGAAGGAGTTAGTGCGGCTGCCGTAGTAGTATTCGGTGTCCCACTTGGTGCGATCTAGCTCGGTTCCGTTGAACTCATCATTAAAGACCATGCTCCAGTTGGCTTTAGAATCGGGATGAATCCCAGTATCGAGATCATCATCAACGGTGACACCATCTCCAAAGTTCTTTTCCCAACCTTTGCCTTTGATATTGAGACCTCGTTGCCAGTTCTCAGGCTTGGGCTTGTCGAGTCCAGGAGGAGTAAATCCATTCCCTAAGCCTAATCCCTTCCCCTTTCCAGAAAATAGGGTTGTAGGCGCAGTATTGGAAGTATCTATCCCGGTACTGCTTTGTGAGGGAACTGGATCAGAAGCCAAACCCAAATTACCTTGGTTAGATGTTAGGTCTAAAACATCGGGCTGCCCCATACCAAGCTTTGCGTTTCCTTTGTTTCCTTTAGTTGTGGGCTTGGCCATGATGTTACTCCTAATATGTAGATGAAAACTATGAATTGTGAAGCCAGTAACCATCACTTTGATCGAATGGCTGATGGGTTCTTAAAAATGGATGCTTGCCAAAAGCATCCAAAGAAATTGTCAAATTTGTGTTAGCGGTCTTTTGAAAACTGTTGTTGTGATGATGATTGAGATGGACTTTATACTCTAGGGTGAGTATTTAATATCCGATGCAATTCATCTAGTCAGTGTGGCAAAAGAGTTATTAGTTTTTGACTCGAACTTAAATATAGACTAATCGTTGTAGTTACCTTCAATGTCAAGAGTTTTCTCAATAAGAAAAACTTATATTATTCTCTAATTCTCCAAGATTCTTACTGCGGCACCGTTCTAAGATTTGATTAGTAGAAATACTAATTTATTAGCTAAAGCTGAGATAAATAAAATACCAAGACTGGATATTAATATCAGTCTTGGTCTGGATCGAATTATTTTTCTTTATCTGACATATCACAAGCAATTTTTATCTAATAATAATATATAAAAAATCTACTTTTTAGTTCTTAAAATATCTCAAACGAACAATAATACATGCTGCAAAAATTCTTGGGGTTCAGTCAGATAGGTTATTCCATGACTTTCACTATATCTCATGAAATACCTCGTGAAGCTTTATAAAACATTTATCACTGACAGTGTCTTGATATTAATCTAATATAATTTTTAACAAAAGAAATCACCTCAATTCTTGTAGAATTGAGGTGATACAAGACACACAAGATTCATCAACAATCAGTAGACATTAATTTCTGATTTACTATGGTTGTTCTTGAAAAATTTTAATTATATTTCTTATTTATGCAAGATTTTAGAATAGCTGAAATTTGACATATTAATCGAGAAATCAATGAATTGTTATTATTTTAAATTTCAAAAAATATTATTGAGTGATCGAAAATATTTATAATTTTATGCTCATATCATTCAAATAGTATATCTAGCCAATGCATTATTACCTGCCTATGAATCTATTATGAAACATAGATGTTTAATATAATGTCTTCGAAAAAAAATTCTTGTGTATAAGAAATGTAGAATAAGTATTATTCGCCACATTTCTCTTATTCACCCTTGTTATGGAGAGGATGGCACATCATTACTTCTGAGGGTCGCAGTATATTGCACAAGTTGAGTTGAACCGTTCGGCAAATCTCCCAGCAGGCATAACCGAACGGATCGCGTGCTCGGTGTCAGGGAAGAAGGCGATACTTCAAACCCCGACGTCCCTGAACCAGAACATCCTGGAGAAGCATTAGACACTCGATCAACTAATGGATTTCCGGCAGTATTAGAGACTGTTGATCGGTAAATCACTTGTGGTCCCTGCCAGTTTGATCCCGAAGATGTATCAAATGCGTAGTAAGCAACCGTTGAATTATCTGGTTTAGTGAGGTAGAGAATAGCACTATAGTCGGCAGGAACCGTCCAACCTGATGGTGCAGTGGTAGAAACTACCTTGGCCTCTCTAATATCGTCAGCGATAAAGTTTATGGCACGGTTTAATTTAGTATGCTGATCCACCTCAGCCTCTGACTGACGATGGCTTTGCAAAATGGAAATCAGTCCCGACCCTGCAAAAACAAGGAAGATACTGGTCACTACCATTCCGACCAACAGCTCAACCAATGTAAACCCTTGATTACTGGCATTCTCTGATGTATTAGAGACCTGATTAATGCCCTGATGTTGGCAACGATGTGGAATATGGCCAGTCACAACTTCTGAAATTTTAGAAATCATAGTGTAGAGGTTTTGCAGTTGCTGGCCAATGTTGTCGTGGGTGTGCCTATATATTTCCCCACTCGGATCAATCCAATGCCAGGGGCAATCACTAAACACTTTGAAGGAGTATTGGTTTCATTGGCGATAGACAGAACGATGGTTTGTTCTGCCGTTAAAGAAGAGGGAACTCGCCCTTTAAAGTCAAAACTGAGGGAGGGAGTGGCTAGTGAATGTCTGAGTTGAAGCCCTTCTAGCGTTCGGTTGCCAGTGCGTAGACAATCTGTAGGTGAACTGCTCAATACAGGACTGCTCCCTGTCGGCAGGTTAATGGTGCAAGTCTTACTCTGACGAATCGCTTGGTTTTGGCCTTCGATGAGTGCCCCTTCCAGTTCAGCTAAGCCTACTTCAAGCTTTCGGGTGTTAACCCAATTTAGAAAGCTGGGTGCTGCAACCGCCCCTAAGATACCCATCACTACCACAACAATGACGATTTCGAGCTGGGTGAACCCTTGTTCACTATGGACAGGCAAAGAACGCATTAGGTACCACCTCTGAATTGGCTTGGGCTACTGTCTCCAAATTTTCATCAGTGACGTTATAAGTAACTTCCAAAATTTGATAGGGCTCTGCTGGCCGAACGGAGGTTGTCCTTTGCAGGGTGAATTCTTGGCCTAAGATAGTTTTTTGCCCGGATTTAGGCGTGCTACTGTTGTCCATTTCTGATTTGACTGCAGGTAGCGATTCATCAAGATAGGCGGCGAAACCTCCGGTAGTCAGATGAGATCGGCATCTTGCCAATACGAGGGCTGTGGAGTCCGCTTTTTGGTTATAGGCTAAAGGATTGAGTAAGGTGACTTCTAAATAATTTGTGCCAGTGATGGGGTCAGTTTGAATTTGCAGATTGGTTATGACGTTACTGTTCGTCTCTGTACCAATCACAATAGAATCGCCTGGCCTAAATCCTAGTTGAGTAACCTGAATTGTTGTATCCCCTGGAAGTGCATCAGCATAAAGCAATGCTGAAGTGAGGGGCACTTGGCCCACATCACTCGCTACAGCTTTGACATCTTCTAAGTCTTGCTGAATCCAGTTATTGGCTGCAGTCAACTGTTTGGCGCGTACCTTGAATGTTGTTGAGAGAACCAAACCTTGCATTGCAGTCCCAATAAAAATTGCCATAACCAACATGGCAACTGCAACTTCAACTAAGGTAAATCCTTGTTCATGAGATTTTTTGTGTGTTCTTATGATCACTGAAGTCTTCCTAGCTGTGAGCCTAAGGGATGAGAATTCTATAAATAGACCCATAGGGTCGCTTATTACGGAGTTGCTTCTAAGCGATTCCAACTGGTTGCTGCAGACGTTTTATGGGACGCGGAGGTAACCACAACGCCAGAATCTGTTAGCAGTTGCTTCATAGCATTGGGCACCGTAATTTCAGCAGTGTTGGAGCTTGAGCCATCCCACTCTCTGACCCAAATAGCACCCCGTATATCAGGATTGCTGCTACCACCATTTATTCCCATACGGGCATCTGGGGCATGAATAAAAACATTGGTGGCTGTTGCCCCACCGTTGAAGGTGAAATTCTGATCAGAGAAGCTATCACCATCATCGACATTGCCATAAATACGGAATCGCTCTGGGCTACCTAGACCACTTCCATAGGTGCCGCAATTATTGGCAGAGCCTGAACAGGTATGGGCCAAAGTGGCTTGGCCACTCATATCAATATCGCCCGTAATGTAGAAGTAGATGGGTGCTGAGGTGGTATCAATGGTCACCTGATCACTGCCACTCAGAGTAATGTCACTGACTTCATAGTGATAAGCACCATCAGCACCTACAGTGTCTCCAGTCCGAGGAAAGCTGGTAGCACCACTAATCGAGACATTGATCGCACCTGGGGGAATTGTGGGAACAGGAGGCCATGTCACATCACGAACGTAAATTTGCCCCTGGACTACACCATTGTTGAAAGCATCAATGGCATCGCGTAAACCATTATTTGTCGGTTGACCATTGACACATTCACTCACAGGCACCGCACAATTTATCGTATCTGTGCAAATTACATTTCCTGAAATTGCACCCAAGACATCATTATTCCCTAAGGTGATATTTTGAGCCATTAATCCTGGAAAGCTAGCTAGGGAAGAAGATTGAGAGATATTCATCGTCTGCTGAATTCGCGATACAGCAGAAGAATTTGGGGGATGGCCCTTGACAATTACTGTGCCAGTTTCATCTCCTGAATTTGATATTCCATCTGGATCACTGTAGCGATAAGCTTCAACGGTATAGGTGTTGGCTGATGCCGTAGTCGGGATCTTGCCGGTTAAAAGATTATTCACCCCGGTGAAACAGGGAGGGGGTTTAGCAAGAGATGACCATTCATCAGGACTATCCGATCCTAAGAGACTGTTTGGGTCATAATTCAATCTCAGCAGCATGTGATAGTTATGATTCAAGAACCCAAGGGTTCGAGATATTCCACCTTCAGCAACAGTGGCACTTGCGGTTGTTTGCTTTTGAGAAACAGCTGAGACTTGATCGTCCCTGGATTTAATGCTTAAAGTCAGGGCGACCAGCACCATGATTAACCCAAAGCCGATGGCAATAGGTAAAGCAAACCCCTCATCGGTCGTCTTTCTTCTAGACTTCAACATATTCAAATTGAAAGAAAAAATATTAGTTAGGTATATCTATTCGCTTGACCTATTCAGTATTGGATAGGTCAAGCGAGTCATCAATGACCAAAGCTAGATGATGGCTATCACCTTATACAATGCCAATATGGTATTAAATATTGATAAGTCAATCGAGCGAAAAAAGAGCCACATAACCCTCATTCTCATGAATATATTCTTGAGATGAGCCAATAATATTTCAGAAATAAAATCAATTTTCCAAAGAATATTTTTTGTGTTTTATTCTAGAGGTTTGATTTATATATATTTTTAGTATACGAAACAATATATATTCTTCCTTCAGTAATTATACGTAGATCATAATATGAACTTACATAAATTCTATGTAAAATCACTGAAGGAAGCAGATAAAAAAACAGTGTTCACATGGTCCTATAGATTAGCTGTTAAAGCTTGATTTTCGTCGAATAGGTGAATAAAACAGAGAACAGATCATATCTAAATGGCACAGGATTTAGATTCATTAAAAAGCCGAAATATTTATTATCACAGAAAATATTTTCTTAAATTAGATTAAGATCCAAGAGTGCAACTTAAAGGTTATTTTTTCAAGTAATTTCACTAAATCCAACATATTTCTCTCAATAACTCTTTATTTAAACCCTATCTCCCCACTCACCCATCACTGTTCTTCCCAATCCTCTGCTGTACAACGGCCTGCATCCGTAATAGCAATGGGTTGGATATCACCTTTATAAGTGCCAACACGGGTTAAGCCCAACGTATTAGAAATAGCGATACAGTGCTTCTGGTAGTTAGGTGAGATTATCTCAGCCCCTCTAGCTAAGGGAGGCTCGAAAAAGGTATTGCTGAAGGGAGTTATTGAGCCAAGATACTCCCATGGAAGAGAAAAAAAGGCCATTACTTTCAGAGCTAGCTTGCGTGAACTCTAACTGTGAAAGCTATGGTCAAGCGGGCCTTGAGAATTTAACAGTACGTAAAGTCTACGGACAAGATCGAATACGGTATCTGCGCTGTCATAGCTGTGGAGCAGAGTTCAGTGAACGCAAGAACACTGCCTTTTGGAATACAAAAAACCCTGAATCTCGAGCAATAGAAGTAGGTCGTCAAATTGCAGAAGGAACGTCTATCAAAGGAACATCACGTCTGACCTACACCCATCCGGATACGGTGAAACGTTTGACCCTCAAGTTTGGTCAGCATGCCCAGGACTTTCATGAGCAGGAAGCTCAGCAACTGGATATCGACATACTAGAGATGGACGAACGTCATGGATACGTCGCCAGCAAAAAAGCAGCAGTGTTGGGATGCGGTATCCATTGATGCCGCCAGTAAATTCATTGTCCACGTGGCAGTTGGTCCCCGTAACACAGACCTGATAGAAAGGCTGATGCAAGGCAGTCACAGACGACTAGCTCATCCCCCAAGACCTGGTGCTGATGACCGATGGAGAAGCGAGTTATCGCACTCTCTTTCCGGTCATCTTCGGGGTGTCTTACCTCCCCCCCCGTCAAAGCACGATGGGTCGACCTCACAACCCCAAGTATCGGATTCCTCGAACCCTTGCCCACGTCCAAGTCATCAAGCATCGTCAGGGACAAAAGTTAGAAGCCGTAGAGGTGAGCAAAGCTCATGGGAGCTGGCAACGGATCAATCAAGCGCTAGATGAAATAGGGTACAACATTCCCAACACCTCAACTGTGGAGCGTTTCAATGGCACTGCACGACGGATGAATGCTCATCAAGTCAGACGCTCACTTGCTTTCGCTCATCGCAGTAATACTCGTCAGGCCGTTGCTTGGTGGAGTGCTACAGTTTACAACTGGGTGAGAGTGCATCGCAGTTTACGAACTCCTCTAGAAGTAACCGAGGGTAAAAAGCGCTTTCAACAGAGAACTCCTGCCATGGCAGTTGGATTAACTGAACACATTTGGACCGAAGCTCAGATCCTCAGAGCACCGGTTTATATAGCTTCTCAAGAATAGGGGGCTGAGATAATCTCACCTAACTACCACCCCTACAAGGTCTAAAATTAAACATGAACCTTCCCCGACAATACCGGCACTAGCAACAATGTCATATCCATCTAAACCATCTGCTGAGCCCTGCGTAACAACCTTCGATGAGTTTGTGCGATTAGCGGATTATTCTCTGATGAACAGCTTAAATGCCGATCCTGATGCTACAGAAGATGGTGATGATCACCGTGCCCGCCAGGTTTTTTCTGGTCATTTCGTACCTGTGACACCCACGCCCCTTGCAGAACCAGAATATGTAGCCCATAGCAGCACTTTTTTTAAGGAACTTGGGTTGAGCGATGAACTGGCGCTTAATGAAAAATTTCGCCATATATTTTCGGGTGATATCTCTGCGTCGCATGAGCCAATGCGTCAGGTTGGCTGGGCAACTGGTTATGCACTGTCGATTTATGGCACCGAATATATCCAACAATGTCCATTCGGTACAGGGAATGGCTATGGCGATGGTCGGGCGATATCTGTATTTGAAGGAATCATCAATGGCCAGCGCTGGGAAATGCAATTGAAAGGGGGTGGCCCAACACCTTATTGCCGTGGTGGCGACGGGCGCGCAGTGCTACGTTCAAGTGTGCGTGAGTTTCTAGCGCAAGAATATATGCAGGCTTTAGGTGTGCCAACATCGCGCTCTTTGACACTGTATGTTTCTAAATCTGAGACCGTTACCCGACCTTGGTATTCTCAAGACTCCCACTCCACTGACCCTGATATTTTGGTGGACGATCCTGTGGCCATTTCAACTCGCGTTGCACCATCCTTTTTGCGTGTTGGTCAGCTAGAGTTATTTGCCCGCCGCGCTCGCAACAATGCTCATCCAAGAGCATTAGAAGAGTTAAGCATGATAGTGTCCCATTTAATTGAGCGAGAATACAAAAGCGACATTAATCAAAGCCTTGGTTTTGCAGATCAATTGGTTGAGTTGGCTAAGCTATTTCGCCAGCGTCTCACGACCCTGGTGGCCAATTGGCAACGTATTGGTTATTGCCAGGGTAATTTTAACAGTGACAACTGCGCCGCGGGTGGCTTTACCCTCGACTATGGACCATTTGGGTTTTGTGAAATTTTTGACCCTTGGTTTCAACCTTGGGCTGGCGGCGGCGAGCAATTTTCATTCTTTAATCAGCCAATCGCAGCAGAAGCGAATTATCACATGTTTTGGAAAGCTGTGAGACCTCTACTTGCAGAAGATGCTGAAGCTTTAGAACAGTTCGACCAAGTACGCCGTGGCTTTGCAGAAGCAATGCAAAAACAAATTCAAGAAATGTGGGCGACCAAACTTGGATTAACTGAATTTAACCCAGAGCTATTTAAGAAATTAATGCAGTTAATGACCGACTCAGAGGTAGATTACACCATTTTCTTCCGCGAGTTATCTCATATACCAGACGATGTCTCAGCATTGAAAAAGAGCTTCTACGTTAAAACTTCACAACAACTCGACGAGCAATGGCAATCTTGGCTAAAAAGCTGGCGCAACCTCGTCATTAACGACAACAATTTGGCTGAGATATCAACAAAGATGAAACAGACTAACCCAAAATACACATGGCGAGAGTGGTTGATTGTCCCCGCCTACCAACAAGCCATGCAGGGTGACTACACATTAGTTAAAGAGTTGCAAGATGTACTTAGCTATCCATATGATGAGCAATCACAGGAAATAGAAGATAAATACTATCGTCTAAGACCTAAGGCGTTTTTTAACGCTGGTGGAGTGTCGCACTATACCTGTTCGTCTTGATTTTGAATAAAAACTGAAAAATTGGAATTAGGTTTGCGTTCTCAAGGCATGAGCTTTTGCTGGGCGATTGCCAGACCTGTTTTCAGCGCTAGTAATCGATCGTCCATCCAGTGATCTGCCGGAATAATTTTTCCTATGCCCAGCTTCTCTAGCCGGCTCTTGACCTTTTTGTTCGCGCCAATCAGTACCACTTCACGAGTCGCCTCAGTAGCTTCTTCGATCGCATTTTCAATGGCTAATGCCGAGGTTACCCCTAGCACGGGCACCTCACTGAGATCTACAATCAACACATCGTAGTTTGCGATCGCATTATGCTCACGCGAGATGGCCTTGGCTACTCCAAAAATCATCGGCCCGTTGAGGTGAAACAGGAGTACCCGGCCATTAGCCGCATCCAATACTTCTTTTTCTTCTTGATTCAGCACAATCTGATCGTCGCCGGTAGTAATCGCTTTCACTGACTGCGATTGCAACTCATCCAAGCGGGCAATGGTCAGAATATTGGCGATAAATACACCTACCACTACCGCTACCATTAGATCCACAAACACTGTCAGCAGCACCACACTATAGACAATGCCTGCGGCCTTCCAGGAGATTTTGTGAACCCGCTGCAAAAAGCCCCAGTCAATAATATCGACCCCTACTTTCAGCACAATCCCCGCCAACACGGCTAGGGGAATGCCCGAGGTCAGGGGTGCAGCCCAAAGGACTACCACCAGCAAGATCAGCGCTCGGCTAATACCCGACAGTGCCGTGCGCCCTCCGGCCTGAATGTTCACCACCGTGGCCGTGGTTGCTCCAGAGCCAGCAATACCGCCAAATAGGCCAGTAATCAGGTTTGCGACCCCCTGAGCAATCAGTTCTTTATTGGACTTGTGCTCGGTGCGGGTCAAACTATCCGATACCAGGCAGGTCAGTAGGCAGTCAATGGAACCCACCATCGCCAGCACCATGGCGTTGACAAATATTAGCCGTAGGTTTTCGGAGTTAAAGGTGGGCATCTGCAGCTGAGGCAACCCAGGGGTAATCTTGCCGATGGTCGCAATGGTGCGAATATCGATATTGCGCAACAGCGTCAGCGACACCACCGTGCCCACCACCAGAGCAACGAGCTGGGGAGGCATGACTTTCTTGAGGGATTTGGGATACAGAAAGAGAATGGCAATGGTGAGCAAGCCGAGAGCAGTTTCCCACAGACTAGCATTAACGACCAGGTTGGGCAGATCTTTAATCACTCCAATCACCCCACCAGAGGGGGTTTCTTGACCTAAAAACGGCGCCATCTGCATAAAGATCAGAATGACGCCGATGCCGGTCATAAAGCCTGAAATCACGTTGTAGGGCAGCATTGTAATGTAGCGCCCCAGCTTCAGCATGCCAAAGGCAATCTGAAACAGACCCGCCAGCATGACCACCGTAAACGCCATGGCCAATCCATTCTCGGGGTCACTGGCCGTAGTCTCAAGAATCACAGCGGTAATAATCACCGTCATGGGCCCGGTGGGTTCAGAGATGAGGCTGGGAGTACCGCCAAACAGTGCCGCAAAAAAGCCGACTAAAATTGCACCCCATAGTCCCGCTGAGGCCCCGGCTCCCGAGGCGATGCCAAAGGCAAGAGCCATGGGTAGAGCGACCACCGCAGCGGTTAAGCCGCCGAGGAAATCGCCTCTGAAATTACGAAAATTGATTCGATTGGTAATCGCCATGCCTGGCTGTTTCCTTCTGAAAAAACTGAGTTGTGGACAAGACTGAACAGAACTAAGGTGATTTCCTGAAAAGCAGTCCCTTACTAAATTGGGTGAATGAAAATATCCTCTTTAGGTAATTGCAGATTTCTCTCCCATCGTTTCTCAATCCCGCTCATTGCTTTTTGAGTGAGTGAAACTCCTCTTTTATAGGTCTTCTCTGTCAAGGTCACTACGCAAGTCATGCGACTAGACCAACCCAACAGGGTTTCGACATCGGTTAACAAGATGCAATGCCAATGCTGTTCCAGAATGCCCCAACATCGCTCAATAGGGTTGTACTTGCTGTGATCAAGCGGATAGCAAAGTAGTTGAATGGAGATGCCAACGCGGTCACTCAATGTCACCAGTCGATTGAGGAACTGAGTGTATATCCCACTATTCTCAGAACCGTTATTCACCTTGATCAAGATCAGCTTGATGTTTTGCTGCTCTGTTGGCGTGATTATATTCCACCAGTCTTGTAAGTTATCGACCATAAAGTCGTCTTTTTTGTAGGAGTTACCAAATTTGATGTGTAACCCTCCAATTTCCTCATCTAAGACGCCACAAGAGAGATATTTTTCTCCTTCATCTATGTCATGTTCAGAGGCCTTCGCCTGTGTTCGGGTTTTTTCCTGCCGTGATGAGTCGCTAAGCTTAACCGTGGCTTTGCAATCCATGCTCAATCACTTAACTGTACCGTCATGCTCTTTCTGATCTTTGAGTGTGAGGTTGGTAAAAATGGCATCTGTTTCTAGGAGTTTTTTTGGCTTGGCTGGGAGGATGGTTCGTAGTCGATAGCCTGAACGATTCAAGACGACTGCCATTGTACTCTGCGAAGGCACAGACTCGGAGGAAACCTTTGCATTCAACTCATTTCATTTTTTTATCTAAATGACCTAAAATATTGGCCATTTAACCTAATATGAATAATCAAAAAGAAACAGCAGGAAATTGCATCGCCTCGCCTTGAGAATTCCCTTCATAATTCTATTTTACAAACATAAAAAAAATAGATCTCTGCGTAAGAAACCTCTAGAATAATTGAATCTGAAGTTGAAACTAACCTGGGCAAAAACTCCAAAGATGGATCATGGTGTAAGCCAAACTTTTTAGGGTAGAAAATTCACCCATGAAATAAAATCCGAATGAGTAGTCCCACAAGGTCGGTTCAATCATTTATTGAGTACGGCGAAACTAGAGTACCCGTTGCTTCAAGGCCTGAATTTCTTTTTCCTTTTGTTGCAATTGTCCTTCCAACTTTACATTCTCATAGGCTAACTGGCTGACTTTTTGCTGTTCTAAAGAAAGTCGCATTTTGCAGGCATCTAGTCTTTGGAGTTGAATTTCTAGCAGTTCGGTTACTTCTACGAGCTTAGTGACATCTACATGGGCTCCTAACATCCGAATCGGCTGGTCAAACTGATCTCGAATAGCGATTCCTCGACAACGGACCCACACCATCTTTCCATTTTTTTTCGTATATCGAACGATTTGATCGTACGGGTGTGCGGGATTGGCAAGATGCTTTTCTAGATTTTTACAGGCCACGGCTAAATCATCAGGGTGGATTAAGTCTTTCCACTCTGATGCTAGGTGCTGTTTTTTGACCGGAGAATACCCTAGGAAAAGCCAAAACTCGGGGCTCATCCACTCATGTTCTGGGTTAACCAAATCCCAATACCACACTCCATCTAGGGTCGCTTCCTGCAAGAAACTAAAGACGGAGGGATCATTTTGGATCAGTTCATACAGTTCCGTACAGAGATAATGAGAATCTTCAGCTAGTTTCATTGTTACTTCAGAGACTACTGTAATATCGGCACCATGGGCTGTAGAGGAAGTTTGATCAGAAAGGTTGATCCTCCACCTAGGGTAGACGTGCAAGAAATGGTTCCGCCATAACTTTCGATCACTTTGCGACACAATGCTAAACCAATTCCCGTCCCAGGATACTTGTTGGAATGATGTAATCGCTGGAACATCACAAAAATACGATCTAAGGATTCCTCAGAAATCCCAATACCGTTATCTGTGATAGAGATTGCCCAATACTCAGATTGCTCCACTGCTGTGATCTGAATGCGAGGCAGAATTTCAGAGCGAAATTTAATCGCATTACTGATTAGATTTTCTATAACTTGAGTCACCTCTACGGTGTGCGCATAAATCATGGGCAATGCGTCATACTCAATAACCACCTGATGTTCTTCAATGGCTAGGCTTAAATCAGACTGCACTATTTCAAGCACATGGTTTAAATCTACAGATTCTAGCGCTTTGTCACTTCGTCCAACCCGAGAGTATTGCAACACATCCTGAATAAGCTGTTGCATGCGCTTTGCCCCTGACATGATGTACCCAAAGTAGCGGCTTTGATTCTCGTCTAACTGGGGTGCCAAATCGTCTTGTAACAATTCAGCGAAACTTTGGATTTTACGCAGAGGTTCCCGTAGATCATGAGATGCGATATAAGCAAACTGCTCTAGCTCTTGATTCGATCGTTGTAGTTCTTGAATCGCTTGTTCTAATCTTTTTTGAGAATGTTTGATGTCAGAAATGTCCATGCAGGAACAAATCAGTCCTGAAAATTGACCTGCAGTTAGTCTGGGTATCCCCGTTGCCAATATCCAACGATAGACTCCATCTGCCTTTGCTTGCTGAAACTCCAGTTCGAAGGGTTGTTGCTGGGCACTGCTGTCTTGAAATATAGATTGTACTCGGGTTCGATCCTCAGGATGAATGGTATTCAGCCATCCTGATCCTAGCTGAGTATCCAAAGGTTGACCGGTCAAAGTTTGCCAGGTTTGGTTGACATAGGTACAGTTTCCTTGCTCATCACTGAGCCAGATCAGAACCGGGGCATTGTCTGCTAGGGAGTAAAATCGGGTCTCACTCTCTTCTAAACTGCCTTCGATCGAATGGAGAGAGGCATCTTTCTCAGCTAAATCGACTTCCAGATTGAAGTTGGACAATTCTAAAGCTTCCTCTGCTTTTTTCTGCAGGGTGATATCAAAACAGGAGCCAATCATGCCCGCAAATTCTCCTGTAGGTAGGAATCGAGGCTTGGCTGTATCGAGTAACCAACTAAAGGTGCCGGTGCGATCGCATCGGCGATACTCAGACCGAAAGGGTTGTCGTTCTGTCACTGCCTGCCGATAAGCCGTCACATTATGCTCTAAATCCTCGGGGTGAATCCCGCTTTCCCAACCTTGTTCTAGGGCTTGTTCTAGAGAGCCCCCTGTAAAATTCAACCACTCTTCATTTAAATAGGTGCAATGGCCTTGGGCATCCGTCACCCAGATCAGTACAGGGGCATGGTCCGCCATCGATCGAAACCGTTGTTCACTCTCTAGCCTTGCGGCTTCCGCCTTTTTACGTTGGCTAATATCTACCGAAACCACTAAACACCGAGAAATCTCTCCTAGATCATCGCGTTCCGCAATCATCGATTGCAACACATCAATCGTTGCTCCCGATTTAGTCAGTATCCGCATCGGTACATCAATGCTCAAACCAGATTCCAGAAACCTCGGCCAGAGCTTTTGAAACCGCTCTTGAGACTCCGGATTGAGAAAAACATCCACCGTCTCGCCCAAAATCTGTTTACGGGGATATCCTAATTTGGAAAGCCAAAATTTACTCACTTCTACCACTACCCCTCGTGCATCAATGGAGTACATCATCACAGGGGTTTCATGGTAAAGCTGCTGATAGCGCTCTTGAAAAACCGATAGGGTATCTTGGGCCAGTTTGGCTTTAATCCGTTGAGATTGAAGTTCAATCTGCGCCGTACGGGTGGCCGTGATATCGATAATCGACATCACCACTCCTTGCTGCTCATCACTATTATTGAGGTAAGGATGGATGCGGATCAGCAAATGTTTCTCATCCGTATGAATTTCTTGCTCGGTGACTTTGCCTGTCCGGGCCGTTTCCGACAAGACCTCCAGTAAAGAGGGGTAATTAACGTTGCTGGCTAGGTTCTTGAGGGGACGCCCCACATCGCTCGGCAGGAATTGAAAAATTTGATTGGCTGCCGGGGTAAATTTGCGAACTTGCAAGCTTTGATCTAAAAAAACCACGCCAATTTCGGTACTCCGAAACAGATTATCGATATCGTTGCTCAGGGCCGTGAGTTCATTAATTTTGGATTGATGCTCGTTATTGACGGTGTACAGTTCTTCATTCACCGCATGGAGTTCTTCGTTCGTACTTTGCAACTCTTCGTTGGAGGCAATCAGTTCCTCGTTAGTGGCTTGCTGTTCTTCATTTGTACTTTCAAGTTCTTCAATCGTAGCCTGCAGATTTTCACGGGAATAGGACAGTTCCAGCTCCAACTGCTCAATTCGGTTGATCACTTCCGTACTGCTTTCCAACTCTTGCTGGGGGACAGAGACGGACTTTCGAGACGTCGTAGAAATCTCCAGCTTTAAGAACAGCTGTTGCCGAGGATTGAGTTGACAAGGGCTGACCTTAAACTTTAATTCAAACGGTTCACCCTTCTTCTCCCATAGGAGACCACTAAATTGGACCGGCTGCTTTTCCCGCAAAACCCGATTCAATGCCGATATAAAAGGCAAATGCATCACATCCGGCAGCAAAGATCGGACACTCTCAGTGGCTGGTCCTTCCGGGATGCGCAAAATATCTAAGTGATCGGCACAGACCCGCAGCAGTTTTTCGTCGGTATCCAACAACAGGCAAGTGATTTTCAGCTCTTCCAGATGTGCTTTAAAGGCTTGTTCTAGCAACGGATCACTTTGGCGACGGTGGCGAGTCTCTCGCCCCGCCATCACCGGGGTCGCAATCGTTTTATTGCGAAAATAATTTAGATTCAGTCGTTGCTCTCTGACTTTAGAAAAGATTTTATTTTTAGCATGGAGAACCTCAAATTCAGGCTCGACTTCACCAAGATCTTCTGAATTTCCCAACAGGAGAATCCCGCCCTTATTGAGGGAAAAATGTAAGTTTCGCAATACATACTGCTGCAATATGGGCTGCATATAGATCAGAACATTGCGACAGGTCACCACATTCATTCGGGTCAGGCTGGCATTTTTAGTCAAATCATGGGGCGAGAATATCAACATCTCTCGCAACATTCGTTTAATCGTGAAGTGACCGTTGTCATAGGTGAAATATTTTCTTAGCCGGTCTTCCCCCACGTAATCTGCAATGGATTCGTCAAATACGCCCAGGGCGGCTTTATCCAGGGCAGTCTGATCGAGGTCCGTCGCAAAGAGCTTAGTGGGTATCTGTCGCCCCAATTCCTCGCACAATTCTCGAATTGTAATCGCCATGGAATAGGCTTCTTCGCCCGTGGCACAGGCGGTTACCCAAACCCTAAGGGTTTCATTCTTGGGGAAGTCTTTGATTAAGGGGCGCAGAATCTCATTTCTCAAATATTTCCAAACCACTCCATCCCGAAAAAATTGCGTGACATTAATCAGTAAATCTCGACGCAACAGGGATCGTTCATCGGCGGAATCAGTTAAGAGGGTGGCATAGTCGTGTAAGGAGTTGTGCTGGGTCAATAGCCGGCGGCGCTCAACTCGACGGCCCAAGGTTGACAGCTTATATTGAGAAAAATCAATACCTTCATGCTTAGCCAGCAAATCGACTATCTTTTGGAGTTGATGGGTTTCTGCCCCTAAACCGTTAAATTTAATTAAATCAGCGGGAACAAGAGACGGATTTCCCAAATCGTTGATCATTTCGGCCAGCACTTTGGGGGGCGCGATGTAGTCAATACATCCAGTACTAATCGCCGTATGGGGCATACCGTCAAATTCAGCCGTTTCTGGGTCTTGAACTAGGGTAATTCCCCCGCCTTCATGGATATTTTGGAGTCCATGGGTGCCATCACTGCCCGTGCCCGATAGAACAATGCCGATGGCACGTTCTTCAATTTCTTCGGCCAAAGATTGAAAAAATAAATTAATGGGAAAGTTCGGTTTGTGATCTCTTTTTTGGGGATAGAGGTAAAGACAATGGTCCCGAACAATCATATTTTGACCGGCTGGAATCAAATAGATGGCATTGGACTGAAGTTCCATGCCTTCTTCCGCAATATGAATCGCCAGTTTAGTTCGACGACCCAAAATTTCATTCATTAAGCTTTTGAAGTCAGGGGACAAGTGCTGAATGACAACAAAAGCCACTCCTGACTCAGGATGTATATTTTCAAAGAATACTTCTAGGGGTTTAAGACCACCTGCGGAGGCACCCACCGCCACAACGTAGAACGAAGTATCGGCAGTTTGCATTTCATTGGAATTCATATCAAAGGTTTGATTATTATGAGAATCCATTGTCAAAAAAAATCTATTCCGATGGGCCAAAAATTCAACACAGAAGTGAAGGGATATATCTAGAAATTATTATCTACAAATAGATACAAATCACTGATGTTATAGTCTTAAACTGTTGGACATTCTAATTCAACACTGACTAATTTGACAGGGAACTGAAGATTTCCTTAAACCTCAACCTTTAAACGAAATATTCTCTAGTCAAAACTAGTTTTTCTCACTATATATTTCCTCGTCGTTCAAAGTTAAACCCCAGCCCTACATTGATTTGGCAACTTCATTTATCACAAAATAATCCCTGCAGAAAAAAATAATATTATTTTCACTTCTCTAGGGAAGAAGAAGTTTAATTCCCATCAGTTTAGTGAGAAAAAAACAATAGACCTCTTGCAATATTCATTTCATGATGTGTTACTCACTCAATTTATGCCGCGATCTGACATGATTTTTTAGTCCTCTACCATATCGGTAGCTGAATTATGCAAGAGGTCTAATATGGGTTCTGATTAAAAGTAAGTTTCTTGTTCTAGACAATCCACAACCCTAAATTTTCTTCATCACATAATCCTTTATGATGGCGGTAGGTTGCCAACCGTTTAATTCCATTATCAGTAACTCAATGGGAGGCTGGTGAACAATTTTCTCTCTGACAAGATAATAGTGACTTAGTTTTCTGGAATGGTTTATCTTTTTAGGTCGCAATGGTGAATATGGGTTAGGTATGGAACGTAGAGAACTAGCGATTTCCAATTGCGATCGCGAGCCCGTACACATACCGGGTTGCATCCAAACCTTTGGGGCTCTGATTGCCACAGGTAAGCATATTGAGACCATCACCCATGTTTCCAGCAATATCAGCGACTTTGTGGATGTCTCCCCTGGGGATGCTTTAGGGCAACCCCTCAATACCCTACTCCCCGAAGACGTGATCCATACCCTCAGGAATATCGCAGGCCATCCCACCATCGAGTCTCAGCGGGAACGAGCAGGCGTTTATCCCCTTCATCAACACACCCTAGATATCAGTCTGCACCGCTGTGGTGCCCATTTTTTAATTGAACTAGAGCCCGTTGCGTCGGCTCAGCTCGATAGCCAATCCGCTTTTACTCAAGTCCGCATGCTACTGGCCCGCCTGCAGGAGGAAACGACAACCCCAGCCCTCCTACAAATGGCCGTCAAAGACCTACAGCGGGTGACGGAATTTGATCGGGTTATGGCCTATCAATTTCTACCGGATGGGGCGGGAGAAGTGGTCGCTGAAGCCATGACGGATGATTTAGACCCCTATCTTGGTCTCAGATACCCCGCTTCAGACATTCCTCAGCAGGTAAGAGGAATGGCCTTAAGAATGCCAATCCGGGCCATCTCAAATATTGATGCTCCCACCGCTGACTTAATTGCCGCTGATTCAGCTGCAGATCCCTTAGACCTTTCCTTGACCCATATGCGGGCAGTGTCTCCCATTCATCTAGAGTATCTAGCCAACATGGGGGTTCAGTCCTCCATGAATGTGGCGATTATTGTTCGAAGACAGCTATGGGGGCTGTTTGCCTTCCATCACAAGAGTGTCAAATTACTATCCCCTGATTACCGATCCACCTGCGATCTATTTGGCCAACTTTTTTCCCTCAAATTCCAGTTGGTCCTGGAAGAAGAGCGGTTCAACACCCGTAAACGCACCACTTCAGCCATCTCCCAATTCGTCCAAAAATTGACGAGTAGCGGTCGGTTTACGCAAACCGTACAAGCCTTAGGAGAACAACTCTGTTCCATGCTCTCTGCCCAGGGTCTGGCGGTTATTGCCAAGCAAGAAATTCAAACCCATGGAGACGTTCCCACTCATGGCATCATCAGAGAACTAGTCCATCAGGTTCAAACCCATCCCTGCCCTGATCTAATCCCCCTGGAAAACCTATCCCAACTCAACCGCCTTAGTACCACTCAATTGGGTAAAACCGCAGGTGCTCTCTGTCTAGGCATAGCCCCCAGCGACGACGTCTTCGTCATTTTCTTTCGCCATGAAATGATCTATGAAGTCCGATGGGCAGGATCGCCAGAAAAAGAGATTGTCGAAGGGGCTAATGGACCCCGATTACGTCCTCGTACCTCCTTTGCAGAGTATCGAGAAAAGATAGCAGGCCAATGCAAACCTTGGTCAGTCCTCGAAACAGAAGTCGCCCTAGAACTCCGCACTGGGCTAATGCAGTTAGCCATCAGTCAAGGAGAGGTTCAGCAACAAGAATGGTTAAGACAACGGCGACAACAAGATCTCCTCATTGCAGAACTCAACCACCGGGTCAAAAATATTCTGGCCTTAATCCGATCCATCTCTCGCCAAACCCGTCACTCCACTACTTCCATTGAAGAATATACCCTGCTCTTAGATCGCCGCATTGCAGCCCTAGCCCATGCCCATGATTTGGTGGCTGGACATGGTCTGGAGTGGCCCAGTCTCCAAAACTTGGTAATGACAGAACTCCGTCCTTACCTGGGGGAATCAGAACATCAAGTCAGTTTCTCGGGTCCAGAAGCAGGTCTAAAAGCCAACTTTGTCCCCATGTTTGCCCTAGTCATTCATGAACTGATTACTAATTCTGCCAAGTATGGAGCCTTATCCGTTTCCGCCGGTAAAGTTGATGTCCGTTGGAAAGAACAGGATGGAGGGCTGGCTATTTATTGGAAGGAATCTGATGGACCGACCGTCTTTCCACCTAAACGCAAAGGGTTTGGACGGACATTAATCGAGCGGGCGATCCCGTTTGAGTTTGAAGGAGAGGCCACGCTACGCTTCCCCAGAACAGGGGTTCAAGTCAATTTTTGGCTGCCTGCTCACCTGATCCTCTTCCAAGATGACCAACCGGAAGTGTCTTCTACGCCAATGCCCGCCTTCCAGAGCGAGGAAGAACCAGACCTTGCCCCTGGTCATGTTCTGATCGTTGAAGACAACATGTTACTGGCCCTCGAAATGGAGAATCTTCTAGAGTCTTTGGGATTTAACGACATCGATACAGCCCCCAGAGTCAAACAGGCCATTAAACTTTTAGCCCAGGAAACATACATCCTGGGTATCTTAGACATCAACCTCAAGGAAGAAAATAGCTTTGACATCGCCAGAGAACTAATCCGGCGACGAATCCCCTTCATGTTTACGACGGGCTACAATTCCAAATTCACGCTTCCAGAAGACTTAGCCATTGTGCCCATGCTCAAAAAGCCCATTGACGGGGAGCAATTAAACCTCACCATCCATCAACTCTTAGCCTAGAGGGAGCTATACCATTGGCTAATATTCTCATATTCGAAGACGATACAATCTTGGCGGAGTCCTGGCAAAAAACCCTTGGTGATCAAGGGCACCAGGTTGAATACACCGCTAATATCAATGTGGCCATGTCCAAAATTTATGAAGCATATCTAGACATTGCTTTAATTGATATTTTTATCCAAGAAAACAATCAAGAAAGTCCTAGGGGAGGGATCATGCTGATTTCCAAAATCAACATGCTCGCCCTAGAAAGCAAGCCATGGCTGATTGCTATTAGTGGACGTTCTCATGATCCAGGTTTCTCAGTCCTAGAAATTGCCAAAACCGTAGGCGCAGATGAATACCTGAAAAAACCTATCGATTTGCCAGAGCTAATGACAGTGGTCGATCGGGTGATAAAAGCCAAGTCCAAGGAATGAGGAATGCTAGCTCTTCTAGGACCCGTCGGTTGTCTAGCTCATTTCATGGGGAGGCAACTTGACAATCGTAAACCAAAATTCTTCTAGCAAATTGACCACCTTAACTAGTCCCTTTAAACCCACAGGTTTCGTGACATAAGCATTAGCCCCAATTTTGTAGCTCTTCAAAATATCTTCATCCGCATCTGATGTCGTTAACACAACCACAGGTATTTGCCTGAGACGGCTACTCTCTTGCATATCGGTCAACACTTCTCGACCATCTTTACGGGGTAAGTTAAGGTCTAACAACATCAAGTCGGGAGTTTTTGCCGCCTCATAGGTCCCTTCTTGCTGAAGGTAGGCCATCGCCTCCATACCATCTCTGACAACAGTAACGTTGAGGGCAACTTTTGAGCGATTAAAGGCTTCCAAAGTGAGTTCTATATCCCCTTCATCATCTTCTACCAACAATATCTCAATCATTCATTGCCCCAAAGTCAAAATACACCCAACTGTTAAACATCATAAACAAATCCATGAAAATTGCAGGGATTTTAATTTCTTGTCCATATAAAATTAAATTCGAATGATTATGGCCATTATCTGGCGAATATATTATTCGAGAATTGCATCCAAAAAAAAATCTCATCGGGGCAGAGTGAAAGAAAAGATCGCTCCTTTACCTTCTTCCGAGTCCACCCAAATTTCCCCTCCATGCCGCTCAATTATTTTTTTACAGATGGCCAATCCAATCCCTGTCCCCGAATATTCTCCCCGGTGGTGTAAGCGCTGGAAAATGATAAATACTCGCTCAGCAAACTGGGGGCTAATGCCAATTCCATTATCTTGGACTGAAATAGCCCAAAACTCTTTATTTTGAGTGGCTCGAATGTGAATACTCGGACGATCCGCTTGGCAATACTTGATGGCATTAGAAATCAGATTTTGGAACACCTGCCTCATTTGCACCGGATCAACAGCAACGGTTGGCAACGAATCTATGACCATCTCGACCTGGCGTTGTTCAATAACCTTTTCTAAATCAGATTGCACCTCTTTCACTAGGGACGATAATGCAGTGGGATTCACCTTTAGTTCAGCTCGTCCGACTCGAGAATAACTGAGTAGATCATCTATCAACCCTTGCATGCGGGCAGCCCCATCGGTGATGTAGCGAATATAGCGATCCGCTGTCTCATCTAGTCGCCCCTGATAGCGTTCGGCCAATAACTCAGTAAAACTCCTTATTTTTCGTAACGGTTCCTGCAAATCGTGGGAGGCAACATAGGCAAAATGACCCAACTCTTGGTTAGAGCGAACGAGCTCCGTATTTATTCTCCGCAGTTCCTGCTCTGCCTGTTTGCGATCACTAATATCATGGAGCATCCCAACCATACGGAGAGGTTCCCCTTGATCATTGCAATCTACGACTTTGCCCATGACAGAAATCCATTTCCATTGCTCTGATTTCGTTCGCGTTCGATAGTCAAAAACATAGGGGATGGACTGATCTTGTAAATGCTCTTCCAGCAAAGCCATCATTCTAGGTAAATCATCAGGATGAGTCCAGCTTTGCCAAGTTTGAAACGAGGAAGGCAATTCTTCCATCTCATATCCCAGCATTTGATAGAACTGTATACTCCAGCTTGTTTCATCCGTGAGCATGTTCCAGTCCCACCAACCATCTCCAGAGGCCTCTAATGCCAATTCCAAACGGGACTCACTCTCTTTTAAGGATTGAATGGCAATTTGTAGTGCTAAAGTTCGATTTTCAACCCGCTCTTCCAATTCAGCATTCATTCGCTTCAGTTGGTTCTCCAAACGTTTGCGTGTTGAAATATCTCGCCAGCTTGAGCGACTGTACCTAACCTTGCCTTGCTGATCGCGAAACCCCTGGGCATTGAGGCTGACATCCATGGTCGTCCCATCTTTGCGCTGTACGACTAGGTAGACATTCCTAGCTTCACCTGTTTCCAAAAAGGTTTGGAAGGCGTTCTTTGCTTCAGTCCGAAAATCAGGATGATAAAGATCGATGACAGAGCAACCCACTATTTCTGAATAGCTGTATCCCAGTTCTTTCATTAGGGTTTGGTTGCAACGCAAAATCTTGGTGCTATCCGCATCGACGGACAGATACATGTCTGGGGCATTGTCATAAAGATCCTGATACTGAGCAGCAGATTTCTTCAAGGTTGAGTAAGCTGTATCTAGCTCTGTAGAGCGATCTTCAATGGCCAGTTTTAGCTGCCCAATCACCAAATTCAAGTCTGCTTCAGCCTGTTTGCGGTCAGAGATATTATCAATTTGAGCAATAAAATATAGGGGTTTATCCTCAGGCGTTCTGACCAGAGAAATACTCAACCTGCCCCAAACAATATGTCCTTGCTTGTGGTAATACCGCTTGTCAAAGCGACAGGCCAACACTTCTCCAGATAGCAGTTGATCACAATAGTGTTGTTCAAGGGCTACATCCTCAGGATGGGTCATACTTTTGAAGTTTGTCTGTAATATCTCGGCCTCTGTGTAACCCAATAGTTCACAGAGGGCTGAATTGACTCTGATCCAATCTCCATCAGGGGTGAGAATAGCCTTACCAATTAAGGCATATTCGAAGGCATCATTTAAAATTTGCTGGCTTTTATATCGTTCTACTTCTAGTTGTCGACAATTTTCAAGCTCCTGCTTCACTACCCGATTTTCATCCACTAAGGTGGGAGTAGTATTTTGAGACAAAATTTTTGTGCTGTCTGCTAGGAATTCTCTACTAGCGAAGATCGCAATGGCCAAGGTGAGTAGCTTGATTCCTACCTGAACACCAGCAATGGGAATATAAGGAGAGGCTATATCCAGAATCGAATTGAGGCTACAAGTAGCCAATAAAGCAATAAATAGAGAAACAAGTTGGGGATAGGTCACTGGCTGATGGCGAAAGACCATATAGCCCAAGAGAACAGCCATTCCTCCAAATGTAAAGGCAATAGCTATATCAGGAATAATCGCTGTAGGGAACTGCTCCAGCTGACTTAAAAAACTAGCAAACAATAAACTATCTGAAAGGTAAAAGATCTTGAAGAGAGTCAAATTTAGTATCCCCTTCTAAATCATAAAATCATCTACAAATATAGAAAACTTTTTCAACACATTGGAGGATTATAGACTGGCCTGAAAAATTCTCACCTTGCAAGTATAGATGAAGTTTTAGTTTTATACACTCAACTCAATCCAAGCCATCAGGATCAGGATAAAGACCGAATTACCTGATAACTTTACCTAAAGACAGCATTAGAAAAATCAACATCAAAAACATCCAGTTTTATAGGATTTACCTATGATCTTCAAGCCCGAATAATGTAGAAATTCTGCTAATTTTTACCTAATCTTCCTAGGAAAGACTCTGTATATATGTGGGGATGCTCTTTGGGAAAAAAGGTCCTCAAATCTTTGCGGAATTTGCCACCAATTTCGATGCTTTTTTATTTCTCAAATGAGTCTAAAAGCTTTCGGAGTAATTGAGTAAGAGAGTCGATCTCTGATGGCTCCAATACACTTAGGAGAAGGTGTTCGTTGGCGACATGGGCTTCAAGGGTTTTGTCAATCAGAGTAAACCCCTTATCTGTTAACTGAATCAGGGTCCCCCGACGATCATTGGGGTCGGGAATTCGTTTTACCAGCTCAGCTTGCTCGAGGCAATCAATACGATGGGTCATGGTTCCGGACGTGACCATCATGGCGTGATATAGCCTTGTCGGTGATAGCTGATAAGGTTGCCCAGAACGTCGCAACGTTGCGAGTACATCAAACTCTCCTGGATTCAAGTCAAATTGAGCAAAGGTGGCCCCGATTGCTCCTTTGAGATGTTTTGCCAGTCGGGTCATGCGGCCAATGGTTCCCATGGGCGATACATCTAAATCAGGACGTTCTCTTTGCCACTGGGCCAAAATTTCGTCAACTGCATCGGTATCCATAGGAAAAGACAGCTCAGGATTTGAATGGCGATGATTTTAGCACCTCATAAATCTTAAGTCCAAGATACTTGGCATCAAGATAAATGCTAAAATCTCGATATCAAGTATCTTAATATCAAGATAAATAATGAACGCTTCTCCACCTCAGCTGTTCAATATCTTGTTGACGGCTTTAGCCCCTATTTCCTGGGGGGACCACTTATGTTGTGGCGACGGAATTACTGCCATCGGGGCATCCATTGCTGGTCGCAGCTCTAAGAACGCTTCCGATCGGCCTGGTCCTTATCCTGAGCCTGAGGCAACTGCCTCAAGGGATTTGGTGGTGGCGGATGTTGATTCTGGGAGGACTCAATATTGGTCTTTTCCAAGCACTCTTGTTCGTGGCGGCCTATCGACTACCGGGGGGAGTTGCAGCCACTGCAGGTTCGATTCAGCCCTTGCTGGTGGTCCTATTTGCTTGGCAACTCTTAGGTGAAAAACCTTCCCCAAGATCAATCTTAGGAGCAATCACTGGATTGATTGGCGTGGGTTTGTTGGTGCTCGGTCCTGAAGCTCGGCTCGATAGTGTGGGGATTGTGGCTGCGATCGCAAGTGCTGCAACCATGGGATTAGGAACAGTCTTGGTGAAGCGGTGGCAATCTCCCGTTTCCTTAATGGTGTTTACGGCCTGGCAACTCACGGTGGGGGGACTCATGTTACTCCCCATCGCTTTGATTGTTGAAGGTCCCTTTGAGCAAATTACTGGGACTAACCTATTGGGGTTTCTCTATTTAGGACTGATCGGAACTGGGCTTGCTTATGCCTTGTGGTTTCGGGGCATTAGTAAACTCAATGCCACAGCTGCTTCCTATCTGGGGTTACTGAGTCCAGTTGTGGCAACGCTGCTGGGGTATCTCTTTCTCCAGCAAACCCTGACCTCCATTCAACTATTGGGGGTTGTGGTCGTGCTGAGTAGTGTTTTACTCGGACAACAAACGTTTCGGAGATCCAGTGGGGCAGACTAAAGTTCGAGGGTCTTTTCCCCTCCTGCGACTATCACAATTTACCTTTGATCTGATGGATCTTGAATCCCAATCGCGACATACCCTCACACCGTAGATCTACCTATTCACGGTAATTTGAGGGCTGTTTAGAAATATTAAGTTATATGTTTTGTAGCCGATCTGATAGTGGGTTGCTGAACGATAAGCGTAGAATTGGGGGATATCCAAATCTAAAGAAAATATTAATTTTTCCATAAAACACGTTTTCTGAAAAACACTCACCTAGGGTGAATGTCATGAATTCCAACCTTCTCCGGCAAGTCTGGGAAGTTATCGAAACGACTCAGACCGATATGTTGACCCAGCTCAACGACTCGCAACTGGTTCAGGTCCTGGTAGCCAATCTCAAAAATCGCAACCAGCTTCCTCAAGACGAAGAAGCCAATGCCAAAGCCTATATTCGCTCGCGGCTACTGCTGATCCGCGAGTTAGCCCAATCTCGAAGAGATCTCTGCTGCCCACTCAAAGTCAAAGTGGCGATCCACCCACCCCTGGAAGTCCACACCCGAGACTTAATCGCGGGTTAAAGGGCCGGGGCGTCCAACATTCGCCCCCCAGCCCCTTGAAGATGTCGGCATATTCCCCCTAGCTCTCTGAGGGTGCTTCTTCCGGTAAGTACCGATTTAAGAATGCATTCACCACCGACAGGGCAATCGGCCCCAGAAAGAACGCCAACAAGCCGTCTACCTGAAAGCCTGGCACAAAGGCGGCAGCTAGGGAGAAACATAACCCATTCAGCACGAGCAAAAACCCACCCAGGGACAGTAAGGTCAATGGGAAAGACACAATTTTCAGCACGGGTTTAACAATGGCATTCACCAAGCCAATGGCAACTGCAGCTGCGATCGCAGTGGAGATACTGTCTAAATCAATCCCTGCAAAGACGTAATCGACCACCAGTAAACTGAGGGCGGTAGCTAGAATAGTTAACAGAAGTCCACGCATTTCGATCTCCTCTGAATCAATGAGGTTGCCATAACTGCTTCCTTTGGAGTGGGAAGCTGGGGAATGTAGCTGCCAAACATGAAACTGTCTTAACTTTAGAAGACAAATCAGTTTATCTCCTTGAAAATAAAGATCATTTCACCTTTACTTTCTTAAGGTCTCTAGGCAATCGACCCTAGTCGATGCAGTCTTGACCTATTGAGGTAAGGTCAAAACCGTCTTTTCCCATCGTGAGCCCACCCATCCATAGGAGATCAGACCATGGGTAAATCTCTACCCCCCAAAGCCATCATCAGCCTGGGTAAGTTTGTTTGGACCACAATGTGGAATGTGATGATGTCAAATATGGCCCCACGGAGTAAAGGGGGTGCCTATATTCGACCAGAGAGCCAGTTCCGAGACAAAATTGGCAGCGATACCTTCCCAGCGGTCGCTCAACGGTATCGGCTATATGTGGGGCTAGGCTGTCCTTGGGCCCATCGCACCTTAGTGGTTCGAGCCTTACAAGGGTTACAAGATGTCATAGATATTGTCGTGGTTCAACCCTCTGATACGGAAGGGGGCTGGGTCTTTGCCTCTGAACATCAAGGGTGCCGTAACCTTAGAGATCTCTATCTTCTGGCACAGCCTGGATATGAGGGCCGCTGCACTGTGCCAGTGCTGTGGGATACTCAAACTCAAAAGATCGTCAATAACGAAAGTTCTGAGATCATTGTCAACCTTAATTCCGCCTTCACTGACATTGGTCAACAGCCAGACCTAGATCTCTACCCCGAAGCCTTGCGTCCCACCATCGACCAGTGGAATGAGAAAATCTATCATGCCGTCAATAATGGTGTGTATCGCTGTGGTTTTGCCCAAACCCAAACGGCCTACGATCAAGCCTGCAACGAGCTGTTTGAAGTTCTAGACGAAATCGATACAGCCCTTGCCAACCAACGATATCTCTGTGGTGATACCTTAACCCTTGCGGATGTGCGGCTATTCCCAACCTTATTCCGATTCGATGTCGCCTACTACGGACTTTTTAAGTGCAACCGCCGACGAATCCAGGACTACCAGCATTTAGGCCCCTATTTGCGTGATCTTTACCAACTCCCTGGTGTAGCAGACACCTGCAACCTAGAAGCAGTCAAACAAAGTTACTACGGTTTTCTCTTTCCCCTAAATCCTGGCGGCATTATCCCTTCAGGGCCTGATATTACCAGTTTATCTGACCCCCATGGCCGTGAACAGATGGGCAAAGCACCTCAAGCGGTTTAGCTAAAGCATTAAACCTAAAAGGCTACTTTTGGCACCACTGCCGAGCAATGTGTCCCACAATACTGCCGTAGCTAGATTTAAAAGATTCAAGGCTAACCAGCTCTGAAACCGGGCATCTCTTTTGCATGGCTAAAGCGATTAGATGAACTATTTCAGCCGCACCCGCAC
Organism: Acaryochloris sp. 'Moss Beach'; assembly: GCF_021497025.1. NCBI lineage: Bacteria > Bacillati > Cyanobacteriota > Cyanophyceae > Acaryochloridales > Acaryochloridaceae > Acaryochloris > Acaryochloris sp. 'Moss Beach'. Next base: position 5,300,243 of record NZ_CP071717.1, on the reverse strand, counting down.
CCACTACATGAGCCCCTAGTATTTGGCCATTATTTTGGATGAGGACCTTACACCAGCCGGTCTGGTCCTGGAGCTGACCTTGCTCAGTTTGTTGGTAGGTATGATAGAAACTCTTAAATGGCCTGGATGCTTGTTGGGCTTGAGTTTCTGTTAAACCCACCCTTGCTAACACTGGCATCGTCGAGATAGCCCAAGGTAAGGTGCCATATTCGATCGTCTGCCTGGCACCCAAGGCATTGTTCACCGCTACAGATGCTTCATACTGAGCAATATCTGCCAGGGTATATCCCCCCAGGACCGACCCGCAGGAATACACTTGGGAATGAGAGGTTCGCAATTGAGGGTTCACCCACAAGCCTTGAGAGGTATGACGGAGATCCACAGCAACTTGATTGGGATTCAGGATGGCTGAGGTTGTTTCTACAGCCCAAACTAAGGATCCGGCCCTCAACAAGCCTTGATTCGTCGATACCTGATAGCCGGATGATGGGGTAACGCCTTTGATCTGGCAGTGGCAGTGAATATGGACACGATCAGCCTCTAGGTGGGCTTGCACCCGCCAAGCTGCTTCAGCATCTTCCCAAGGCAAAATTTGATTATGGGGACACAGTAAGTGGACTGAATGTCCCAAACGACCTAAGGATTGGCTCAGGGAAACGGCTACCGGACCATCCCCTACCACCAGCACTGGATCGGTTAGGGACTGATTTGGATCGTCTAGTCGAGTTAGAACATCAGCCGGACTGAGCCAGTCCGCTTGCCCTGGAACATCTGGTGAAGATAAATCTGCATCTAGACAGAGGAGATACCGATGAGATTTCAATACCCGATTCTGACAATGCACCTGAAAATTCGGCTTGGTTCTAAACTGAGCGATACCATCGAGCTGCTCAATGCCTAAACTGGCTAATTTGGCCGGCGATCGAGAGGCCTGCAGCCGCATTGTCATCGCTTCAATCCATTCGGTCAAAGCCATCGGGGGCTGGGTTTGTACCCACTGCTGCAGAAGGAGATGATACGGGATGGGTTCTGGAGAAACAGAGATAAAAGCGACTCGGGCCGACCGTTCTTTGGCTGCGATCGCAGCCCAGGGAGCCACCGCATTATTGCCCACCACCACCAACTCATAATCAGCCATAGCCTACTCCCAAGGCGCTCATGCCTTTTCTCATCTAAACAGATAACTGAGGTAGGCAATCGGTCAGGGCCGTCAGTAATCGTTGATTTTCTGCTTGGGTCCGCACGGCAATTCGAAAATACTGATCTCCCAGTTCCGGAAAGCTCAGGCAATCTCGAATCAGGATACGGTGATGTTTTAAAAGCAACTCCTGCAACATAGGCACCGAAACCTTCGTTTGTACTAACAGAAAATTCGCTGCCCCCTCCAGGGGATAAGCCCCCAAATCCACCAAACCTTGCATCAGCTCAGTGCGAACAGGGGGTAACCACGATAAGGTTTTGTTTTGAAACGCTTGATCTTCCAGTACCGCTATCCCTGCCATCACAGCTAGGGAGTTCACGGACCAGGGATCGCGGCATTGTTGCCAGCGTTGTAGCTGATCAGGGTGGCCAACGGCATATCCCAACCGCAACCCAGGCAAACTATAAAACTTGGTCAGAGAGCGCAAGATAATGAGATTGGGAAAATCTTGCACTTTAGAAATCAAGCTGTAGTCAGCATTTGCAGGCAAAAAGTCTATAAATGCCTCATCCACCACCACCAAAGAGAACTGCTCTAGAAACGGTTCTATTTGACTGATGCTGACCAGCCCTCCAGTGGGATTATGGGGATTATTCAGTAACAGTCCAGCTTGAGCTGAATCGGCAAACTGACTAGCGCCCTGTAAGGCCTGCTCGATCAAATCACTGGAAGATTGTTGGTGAATCTGGCTAAGATCCACAGGTAAGGGTCGAATTTGGGCTTTAAACGCCTTCAGTGCCCGTTGATAGTCAGCAAATGCGGGCGTTAGAACCCCAGTCCATGCAAGTTGAGCCAAATCACGGCAGGCCCAAGTGAGTAATTCTGCTGACCCATTTCCCGGTAAGAACCAGTCAATGGGGAGCCGGTGAACCTCACTCAACACCTGGCAAATGGACTGATAGCTGGGATCTGGATAAGCCGTGAGGGTATCGAGATGAGTTTGAATTGCTGTGATTGCAGATTTAGGCGGCCCAAGCGGATTAATACTGGCCGAGAAATCGAGAATACAGCTGGGAGAACAACCTGCTATGTCTGCAGCCCACCGCAGGTTGCCTCCATGTAAAGGGCGACTCAAAAGTGACGCCTCATACCAAAAATTAAGGAATTACTTTTTAGGAGCAACTTTTTCCTTAAACAGCTTACCTGCAGAGAAAGCTGGAACTTTAGTTGCGGGAATCTTCATTTTCGCACCGGTTTTGGGGTTACGTCCTTCCCGGGCCTTGCGTTCGCGAGGTTCAAATGAGCCAAATCCCACCAATGTGACTTTTTCTCCTGACGAGACAGATTCAACAATGGCCTCTAGGGCGGCAGTCAGAACTGCATCTGCCTGCTTTTTCGTGACACTTGCCTTATCAGCAACGGCGTCGACGAGTTCTCCTTTATTCATTGATTGACTCCTATTTGTTCAGTTAAGCGTGAGCAAAAAAATCGAGTCTGTAGTTCCAGAAAAATACAGATAAATCTGATGTTCTATCTGGAGTGTAACTACAGTCTAACTGGCTGAAATGTCGCAACCACGTCGATTTAATGGATTATTCTAAATGCTATTCGCTAAATATAGATCGTCAGAACCTTGATAATCTCTGGATTTCAGGTTTTTTTTGGTAATTACGAGTTTATGGATAGAAAAGTTTGGAGTATTTCGGCAAAAGTTACGGACAGTCAAATAACTCAAAAAGCTTTCTGGGCATACTTTTAAGACATCAACATGAAAACGATTCTCGATTATTGATGCCCAGTAAGTTTTATTTGTCAGAAGAAATTTAATCCTGTAAAAAAATTATTAAGTTAAGCCACTTTTAGAGGTCTCAGCTGATATCAGACCCTCCTTACGGTTGAAAAAAAGTGAATGCAGTCAGCAAATTTTTTCTACTTTTGCCTATCCATTTAGGTGCGATAGGTAAAGCTTCATCTGAGATTTAGTTTCTTCATACCCTATGGATTCCTGAGTATATTTACTAAAATCTTCGCTTTTGTTAATCAAATGATGAAGCAAGATAAAACTGATGGAAAATCTTAGAAAAGTTCACGGCTTCATTTAGCCTCTACTCAAAGTGGAGAAGAGGACCATTCTCTAATAGACCTTTTTACCCATCACAGCTTTTGTTCATGGAAGGCTTGCGCCTATGTAGAACCATATGCTTGGTGCAGTTAGACCTTTGGCTACTATCGGTCACTCTTTCTGGCCCATAGAGTGAGGCTGGTCCCTCATTCCTTGTCTGAAGCGGGGTGGGGCAGGCGGGGAGAGTTGTTACTAGGTACTTGCCATATGAGCCAAGGGGATCAGTCTCTAGGAGAAAACCAGAGAATCCATTCAGCTTCAGCGGGGTACTCGCCTGGACTGTCTTATCTATCTGATCGAGACAGGGTTTGCAGATTAGCAGCCCAGATTTTGCAAGATCCACTGGCGCAATCTCGATTATGCGATCGCATCTATGAACTGATGCAAAACGACCTGCAAAATCAGCGCGAGCGGAACTATGGGGGCGGTACTAGTGGCTAGCAACAGCGAAACCCATAACCTTAACTACGTCACTGCCAATCGCTTCTATGTCGAAATCCAAGAAAAGAGCTATATCAGTGCTTGCTTTAGCGAATGTTCGAGACTGATCAGAGTTTTGTGTAAGCGGTCTAGAATCCAAACACACCAGGAGACCGCATCATGTCTAGAAAGAAACAAGTACCCAATCGAGTTGATGAGCTATTGGATGAACTCATTGGAGAGAATCCACAGCCAGAGGATATTCTGGGCGAATCAGGACTGCTCAAACAACTCAGCAAACGCCTAGTGGAACGAGCCTTGGCAGGTGAATTGACTCATCACCTGCATCAATCCTCCGTCGATGAGCGTTCTCATGGCCCTAGAAACAGTCGCAATGGTTACTCGAAAAAGACCGTCCAGACTGAACAAGGAGAGATGGACCTATCGATTCCTCGCGACCGTTGCAGTGAGTTTGAGCCTGTCCTCGTGCCCAAAGGCCAGCGACGTATCGCGGGACTCGACGAGAAAATCATCGCCTTATATGCTCGTGGCATGACCACTCGTGATATTCGAGTTCTCAATTGGTGGAGCTGTATGGGGCCAATATCTCTGAGGGTCTGATTAGTGACGTCACCAATAGTGTCATGGAGGAGGTTAAAGACTGGCGCTCAAGACCATTGGATGAGGTGTATCCGATTGTCTATCTCGATGCCCTGTATGTGAACATCAAAGTCAATGGCCAAGTCAGCAAGCGAGCCGTCTATGTCGCGCTAGCGGTAACTGTGGAGGGAAACAAAGAGCTGTTGGGATTATGGATAGGGGCTGCCGAGCGGGAGGGAGCAAAATTCTGGCTTTCAGTGCTCACAGACCTTAAAAACCGAGGCGCTCAGGATATCTTGATTGCTTGCTGTGATGGTCTCAAAGGCTTTCCCCAGGCGATTGAATCGGTCTATCCCGATACTCAAGTTCAAGTTTGTATCGTTCATCTCATTCGCAATAGTTTGCGCCATGTGCCTTGGAAGGAAAGTCGAGCCGTAGCTGCAGACCTCAAGCCCATTTATCAAGCGGCCACTTTGGAGGAATCTGAGGCTGCCTTGGATGCGTTTGCCAACAAATGGGACCAGACGTATCCTGGCATCAGCCAAATCTGGATACGGCATTGGGATAATATTGCTCCGTTGTTTAAGTACCCAATGGCCATCCGAAAGGTTATCTACACCACTAATGCCATTGAGTCGCTCAATCGCTCACTGCGAAAGGTGATTAAGACCAAAGCTGTCTTCCCGAATGAAGAGTCTGTCTACAAATTGATGTTTCTGGCGATGAGGAATATCTCGAAGAGATGGACCAGACCGATTTTGAATTGGAAGGCGGCGCTGTCCCATTTTGCTATTCTGTTCCCAACACGATTCAACTATTGAATACGTTACGGCTTACACAAAAATCTAAACACTCTCAATGTTCAGGGTTAAGCGCCAAAATCAAGCATGACACCTACTTTGAAGGCGGCGTCAACAACCAGCAGCGAATCATACTCGGTCAAACTGAATTCTCTGATGTCACCCTCAAGCGAGGGATTACGAATGATCTAGTGTTTTGGGGCTGGGCCAGTCGTATGCTCACCCAGTTAGAACCGACCGATCGTAATGTGAATCCCCAGCGTCGCAACATCAATATCCTCTTGTTCAATCAAGCAGGAGAAACCATTCAAACCTGGACCTTAATTGGTGCCGTCCCCGTGGCTTGGCAAGCTCCAGCTCTCCAAGCGGATACATCTACCGTTGCCATTGAAGAACTCACCTTGGCATACGAAGGTCTAAAGGTCGTTGCCAACCTGCAGCCCAGCAATAACGCAGGCGGTGGGGCTACCTTCTTGAAAGGTAGAGATGCCGGAGGATTCTACCCCAGTAACTAACCCAAAACGTTTGTTTATGGATGTCAATTCAGGTCAAGGTCATCAATCCCAGCCGGAAGAGATTCCTTCCTCAGACTCGCTTGGCCTGCAACATCCACTGCTACCTCCTCCTGTTCTAGGACAATCCTTTCTCCAACCCCATACCCTATCTCCCTTGGGCACTGTATCCCTAATAAGCTTGGATGCCACCCTGCCTACCGAAACAGCTCGGACAAATTCTCTAAATACCCATTTTGCTGCCCAGGTGCCAACGGAAGCCATTGACGACAGCTCTTCAAGCTCTTCCAACATCTCTCAATCCGTCGTAACCCAGTTTCCTGGAGCGCAACCTAGCACTCTTGCTCCGAAAGCACCTGCCGAGAATCTGCAACCTAAATTAGAGCAATTATCAACCCATCAGGAGCCGCCAACAGCACCCAGCAATGCTAACAAGATCCATCGCAATGCTGCACCAGAAGTAGAACCATCGTCATCCAGTGAGACTAATGCAGTCCTTAATGCTGCCCCAACTCAAGCTGCAGCCCCTTCTATTCAGCCTGTGCAGTATCAGATCTCTACCCAGTCTTTAGTCCCTCATTCTGAGCAGGTTGAATCAGAAAAACAGATTGCTCAAGATCAAAGCAGTCCTGACACAATACTTCAACCTAAACTGGTCAGGACTTCTAAACTTAGCCCGCCATCCAATGAATCCCATGCTCAAGAGTCAGCACATTCCCCTGCTTCCTCCCCAATAGACAACACACCGGGACTTCAGACATCATCAGAGGGGGTTGCCGGAAAACCCAGTACTGAGTTCAAACCCCAGCCTGAACAAACGCCCCAGGAACCAATCGCACATCCCTCATCCAAAGCGATATCTCCTGAGGTGAGTGCTTCTTCCCACCCAACAGATGTGCCGCCCCTTCAGACTAAACGCCAGGATTTACCAGAAATCAAGGCAAATTCCGAGCCCTCCGCAATCCAAGAGAGTCTCCCTAAGTCTCAAGAACAGGCCACTCCTCTAGACTCAGACGCAACATCTTCTAGCCTAGACCCTTCACCTCTTGCCAATTCTACAAATTCTGATTCATCTCCAACTGAAACCTCAGAAGTCTCTACCCCCATTCAACCAACCCTCCAAAAAGTCTCTTCTGCCCCTGACCATTCATTAGCTCCATCTACTCAAAACACCCAGGTTGTCCAAAGTAAAGAAGAAGCTGCCCCAAAAGCATCTCCACTGTCTAGTCAAAAACCAGTTATTTCTTCTAAACCTGTTCAGGAAAAACCAGTAGCTAACGTTCAACCTCCCGAGTCCCAACCCGTTCCAATCCAAACTTCACTTGAGGCGACTGCTCAAGACATCGAGCTAACCACTCCACCCACTGAACAAGCGACTGACATCACCACAGATCTACCTGCTAAGCGGACTATACAGTCATCTCCTATTTCTCCAAATGAACTGCAAACTAGCCGTTCACAGTCTTCCCTCGCTAACTCAGAAGTAGAAGCTAACCCAAGTCGCTCAATTGATAGTGGTTCATCAATTGAAACTCCTGTAACACCCAGCCCTAAGCCCAAGACTAACGAAAACCCCATCAAGACAACAATTGTTCAAACAGTCACCCCAGCATCTCCTCAGCAATCTCCAGATGATGAGTCTTTACTGCTTAAGAATTCCGAGCCACCCAGTTCAACGGCCAAGACTTCTGATAGCTCCACAGAGACAACAACTATTCAAAACTCAGAAAGTTCGGCTGTTCAGCAGTCTTCTACGGATCACCCACAGATACCAAAGGTAGAGACTAACCGAATTAATCCTAGTAACGACCTCCCATCCGTTGAGAGTCCCCCTATACCCAGCACTTCAGAAAAAATTGATGGGGATGCGGTACAGTCAACAGCTATTCAACGAGCAGACGATTTAACTCCTCAGGCATCTACTAAAGCACCTGCAAAAAAACAAAAGAAACAGAGTAAAAAAAGCAAACAGAAAAAGCTTCCCTTACAAGCTCAGCTCTCGCGAATGGGGAAACGAGCCCAACAGGATATTAATAAAGTTGGTATTCAGCTTAAGCAGGCATCTCAATCACTCCCTGTTGGTAAATCTAGAGCTAAGGCCAATGAGGTACAGAAATCCACGAATGATTCACCTCCACTGTCAAACGCTCCATTGCTTCAAGCCAAATCGTCCCCTGACTCAAAACAATCATCCTCTGAAGTATCTCTAGTCCAAACAGGAACAAAGGCTGTAGAGAAAGCTCCTTCTCAAGAACTGTCCAAAGAAAAACTGCTGTCAGAGAAAACTGAGAATGCTGACGATGAAGAGAATTCTCAAACTGTTCAAGCAATTCCTGAGTCTATAGACTTACCCCAAAAACATTCGCCTTCCACTCCACTACAAACAAAGTCTCTTGGAACGTCTGAGCCAACAATTCACCAAGACAAACATCCTAATTCAATCGCTGGTCCCAATGGGGGGACTGAGTCCACCTCAGACTCCAAGGCATCTAGACCGGATCAAATTAAATCTGAATCATCCACACCCGAGGGGAGTGCCGATCAGCCAAAACCTACCTCATCATCAGATGTTACTTCTAGTACTGAGTCTAGTTCGTTTCGGTCAAAAGCAAAGATGCGGGGACCCTTCCCAGTTCAACCCCTGCAACGACTGACGCGTTTCAGTCAACAGGTCATGGATACGGTTAGTCGCCAACTTGAACCTCAGCCAAATAAAGAGTCCAATCCGCTCCAAAGACAGCAGCAGTTTTTATCCAAAAACTCAGAGCAAAATCGTAAAGATCAGACCATCAACCCTGTCTCGTCTCAAAAATCGGTAGGTGAAGATACACCACCATCGCAAGGTAGTGGTGGTAAAGCTGTAGATAAAAACGCTGTAACATCCATTCAATCAGATATTCAAGCTAAGCCATTTTCACCCAATACAGCTCCAGATACAGCTATTCATTCAAAATCTAAACTTAGTTCAAACAAACAAGAGCATCCCAAGAGTCAGTCAGGTCGACTCACCGATGTCACTGCTGATGAAAATCTCCAAACCCAAGAATTACCAACGGTACAAAAAGCTGAAGCATCACAATCCTCAATACCGACCCCTCTTCCTTCTGAGCAAGTAGACTTCCCTACCCCAAATAGTATTGAGGAATCTTCCCCACGGGAAGGGCATAACCCAGCACTTGTTGCCCAAGGAGAAGCACAACCCAATGCTGCCCAGCCTGGATGGCAAACCACTCAAAATCAATTCGCAGATAGAATCACAAATCTAGGTTCAGAAATTAAAGAGAGGGTTGATCGGTCGATCCGAAAACAAAGTTCGAGGAGGCAATTACCTCAATCCATACAATGTCAGGAAGCTGGCTCAGTTGAACCAGCGACCTCATCCGAAGTTGCACAGAAAAACATCTCCCTACAATCTGCAGATGTTCCTGAGCTTAATAAAGATAATATTCAGGCCTCTGCTGAGCCTAGTTCAGACAAAGTGTATGGCAATGAACAACCATTATTGACTGATTCGGTACAGCTAACCTCTACATCTAACCCGGCAACAGAAAGTCTTGTTCAAACGGATGTAAATCCCGCCATCCCTCCTTCCCCAGCAAAAGACACTAATAATCCACCAGAATCCACAACTGAGCCAATTATTCAAGCTAGCTCTGTTGATAAAGCAAAGACTCCTCAGCCACCAAAAGATTCAGGACAAAATGAGCCAGCTTTGCCATCAGGCAATGAGGACTCTATACAAAGGACTCCAGATAGCTCTGAGATAACCTCAACAAGCTCAGAACAGCCAATGAGTGATGTATCGAGTCGAGGTTCAGAAAACCGTGGCTCAACACCAAAATCATCTCAAAGTCGCAATCTCTCCCTCAATTCCCATATCTCAAAAATAGGTACAACCATTGTCCAGCAGTTGGCAAACTTAAGGCCTAAAAAGACAAAGTCAAAACGCCAGACAAACAAGCAGAAACTAGCGTCGTCTCCCGCAAAAATTTCTAGTGAGAATACAGGAGCTGATACAACTCTCAGACCAACTTTACTGACTGAACAAGAGGAAACATCACCATCGACACATCAGTCCAACCCTTTAGAACGACCAAACGTACCCACACAATCATCACCGACCACTGAACATACAGCAGTGGTCCAAAGGCAGCATGACACGGGCGATGGGAGCGAGGCAGCTTCGGCCCGCGCTCCAATAGTCTCTGACCAGCCTTCAAGAAACACACCCCACTCTTCCATACAGCCCTCTGAGGTTCCTTCTCCCTTAGCTGATAGCTCAATTAAACGACATTCATCCACAGCAGAAATTATTCAAAAGCAGCCTATCCCAGCTGAGGAAATAAACTCTAAGCCCTTGGATTCTGAAAGTTCTAGCTCCTTTAGCGAACCGAACCTTCAGCACCGAACAGAGCTGTCTTCTCTGCCCACCTCAGATTCCATTCAACTTTCCCCTCAGAAGAATTCCATTACTCAAAGTGAGGCGATCAATCAAGCGACCTCAATTCCAAGTACTAATAACTCTATTCAACGTCAGGACGTCACTCATCAGCAATCATCACAACTCGACAATGCTGATGATCGAATAAAACAATCCAAAGCTGCTATCCCCCCAAGTTCACATTCACTTTCTCAAGCTGAACTATCGTTACAGGAGTCCACAGACTCTGATGAAAACTCAGAAGTATCAAATACCAGCGATCCAGACAACCTACTCCAGCGACAAACTATACAGGAGCAATCTCAATCCGATATACCTAACGCTCCAACCCCAAACTTTCTGGATCAACATGTTCTAGAAACAGAATCGCATCCTCCAGAACGTCCTCCCATTAGTGAAGTCTCCGTTCAGACTAAGGTTGAACAGCCATCGATCACTAGCCAAACTCAACAACAGCTTCCCGCTGGCTCAGATTTATCTATCCAGGAATTCAGTGAAGAACAGGTTCAGCTTTCCAAGAAGAGTAAGCAAAGTGACGACAGAGAGAGTCCAAAGGTAGTTATAGAAGTTAACCTCTCAGAAGCTACTAGTCAAAATCTGGATAGCACTAATATCAACACATTTCAAAGTCCGAAACAAGACGACAACGTATCGAATAGTGCTTCCCCAACGATTCAAGCCAACGTAAATCCACCGAAAGAGACAGTATCAGACCAAAGCTTATCTGCATCAGACCTCAAGGTAAACGCGCCCGACCATACGGCTATTGCTGCCACTCAGAATGCCAAGATTCTTGAATCTCAAGAAAATAATGTGCCACAAGCTCCAAGCAATACCAGTGATACTGCTAGCATCACTGAGACGGGCAACATCGTTCAGCGAAAGATTGAGACTCAATCAGATAGTGATCAGCCATTAGTTGCTCGAAGAAAGGATGTCAGTGATGCCAGCAAACCGTTACATGCTCAGGCTAAAGCCCCGGAAACTCCTGTCCTAGACAAGACTTCTGCTCAAACAGAACCCAATACAGAAATATCGAAGTTGTTATCAAAGCAAGCATCTACCGTTCCGATTCAGGCTGTGGAGATTTCTGTTGTCCAACCCGCGGTTGAATCACAGCTACAGAAAGGAAGCAATGGGCAATCGTATGATAATTGCGATCGCATCCAAGAATCACCTCCAGATACTAGAGATAATCTTTCAATCCAGCCAACCCCAGAAAGCCAACCTTCCCAGTCAATAGACCAGCCCGAACAACAGCAAGCTACACCAAATAGCCACATCTCTCCAACTGCTGATACATCACCTCCCAATAATTTGCCTGAAGCAACTATAGAGCCTGCCATCCAAGCATCTAGCATTGAGCAGTCTCACGATTCTAATACAGCTCTTACTGACATTTCAGACGCATCAGAAATTATCCAGTCTGCACATCAGCCCAATAAAGTTTCAGAGACAAAGGTAGATTCGGATCTACCCACCCCAACAACCCGTTCGGCTCAGACTACTCCGGCCCCCTTAGCCAAACCGAGTATTTCTGACACCAAAACTCCAGACTTACAACAACTTCCAACTGAAAATATTGCTGATTCGTCACCTCAAAAAGTAGAAAGCATCCAGTCTCAACCGGACAAGATAGATTCCCCTCACCGTCGGGTCATTGAAATTGCAGCTCAACATCCTGATGGAAGCATCGAAAATGCTAACTTACCCAGTCAAGATATATCGTCAAGTCCATCCTCTGATCTCAACGAGAATCAGATCCTTCAAAAGAATTCAGAGAGCCACTCTTCTCGGGTAGAAACAGAGTTTGACCCTGCTCATACAGAAATCTCCTCCAACGTTGTACAAAAATCTGAGGTTGCAGAACCGCCTCAAGTAACACCTGATTCAAAGATTCAGATTTCGGATGCAGATCGTTCGGACTCTTCACTTGCTTCAACCCAGCCATTATCATCGCCCCCCATTAAGCCTACGATTCAGCGCCAAGACCCATCAGGCGGTACTCTCGATGCGCTGGAGATAGACCAGATCAATGCTCAGCCTGACTCTACAGATTTGCGCCAACGCCGAGTCATTGAGATAGCAGCACAACCACCTGAATTAGAACTACCACAGGAGAATTCTCCAGACCTAACCGTTGCCCAGTTATTGGCGACTGGCCAAGCGCCTTCTCCCCTTTCCAGCATTGCCGACAATTTTGTTGCTCCGAAATTAATTAGTAGCCTATGGCCTGCCAGCCAGTCGAATCATAAGCATCGTGCTCAGAAACTCAGTCATTTGCAAAGCTCGAATATTCCATTAGATCTAAGCCCTGGTGACACGGCGCTATCTGAGGAGGGTTTTGAGGCGAATACGGAGAATGCGATCGCACCCACAATCCAACCCTCAGCACTACCCTCAAACTGGTCTAGTATCGAAGACCTATTCACAGTCCAATCGCCATCAGCCATCCAACGCCAAGCAGAGCCACAAACCCCAGTACCTGAAGACACTTCAGATTTAGTTCTCACTCCCACTGGAATTCACCCAGAAAAGCGAGTCCAAAGAAAAACAGCATCTGTCCGGCGGACTGCTCAAACCTTGCAAAAGGCTCTAGCTGCCCCTCCTCCAGTCTCATCCCCTCCACAAACGACAGAAGTGGTGATGCGTCAATCCCACACCGAAACTTCAACAGCATCCAAAGTAGATGAGCAAAGCTTCGAGATCTTAGCCAGGGAGATCTATCATATCCTCCGACAGCGGCTGGAAGTGGAGCGAGAGAGACATGGAGGGTATCATTCTGGTCGCTTACCTTGGTGAACATTAAATGAAGAGGTTGAACCATATCCATGACCTATAGTGGCTCTCGCAGCAATAACAGTGCCGTTGCCTCTGGCAAGTTAGCCAAGGCAACTTTAGTCCACCAACCCACGGACAAGAGTAAAGATATTGAATTTATGTTCAACCCCACAGAATTGGTCTTTCAGCAGTCAATGCGCCTGAATGAAAGCCAAGGGGCACGAACCGCTAAGGGATTACCCAAAGTCACCTTTGCCTACCCGGAAGCCTGCTCTTTGTCCTTAAGCAATATATTGTTTGATACCTACGAACAAGGTACAAGCGTGATCGATGCTTATGTCAGCAAACTGATTAAAGCCTTGGATTTTGATGACAGTGGCGACGCTGCCAACAAACGACCGCCTATCTATATCTTCACCTGGGGAGACCAACAATATCTGCGGTGTTTTGTCGAACAAATTACCTACAAACTCACCTTATTCTTGCCTGATGGAACACCGGTCCAAGCTCGGGTTGATATGTCCTTGAAGGAAATAGATGAGTCCAGCCTAGGTGCAGGAGGGAGTCAGTCTGCCTCCCCCAATCGCTCCCAGGATAGTCGCTCCAACCGGACAACCTTTGGTCGCTAAAGTACTGAAATTAAATTCTCCAACTGTTTACACCTATGCCTGCAACCACCTATATTGCCGAGCCACTTCTAGAGATTGATGGTAAAACAGCATCTAATGAGCTGATGGAAGATATCCTCCAGATTTCTGTGGAAGAAAGCTTGCACTTACCTGGGATGTTTGTCCTGGTAATCAAGAATGACTACTTTTCTGGACGCTCCGTTGATGCCCCTTGGCAATATGACGATCTCTTTCAGATCGGTAAAACCATCAAAATTGGCTTTAGCGGCAGTACCACCGCAGCTCAAGACTTTGATGATCAGAATCAAGGCTATGTGCTGGATGGAGAAATCACAGGCATGGAGACGAATTTTACCTCCAGTTCCCAAGCCCCCATTGTGATTCGCGGTTACGATATTTCCCATCGACTCCATCGAGGTCGCTACAATCGCTCCTTCCAAAATATGACCGACACCGATGTTGTCAAAAAAGTGATTGGAGAAGTCGGAATTCCCGTTGGCACCATTGATAACAGCGGTTCTCCCCATGACTATATTTTTCAAGAGAACCAAACCAATATGGAATTTTTGCGGGAGAGAGCGGCTCGAAATGGGTTTGAACTCTATGTTCAAGACGGCAAGATGAATTTTCGGAAGCCCAAGGCCAACTCCAATATTTCCCTCACCTGGCTCAAAGATCTACATAGCTTTCGGGTGCGGGTGACCAGTGCAGAGCAAGTGAAAAGTGTTGAAGTGCGGGGTTGGGATTATGAACGGAAGGAAGCCATCGTTTCCACTAAAAATGTCGAGAAATTGCTAACCTCAACAGATCATGGCTCCGGCCAGAAGCAAAGCACCGTCTTTAATGGCAAACCCACGACTCCCAAAATGATTGTGGTGGATCAACCAGTCTTTAGTGCCAAAGAAGCCGATACCATTGCCCAGGCTTTAATTGATGAGTTGGGAGGTGAATTTGTAGTGGCGGATGCCAGGGCTGAAGGCAATCCCGACTTGAGAACGGGGCAAGTCGTCCAACTCAAAGATATGGGGAAATACAGCGGTAAATACTACATCACGGAAACGCGCCATTTATTCCAAGATCGGGTTTATTCCACTGAGTTCAGTGTGCGGGGATTGCGGGGAGGAGATTTATTATCAACGCTGGCCCCTGCTCAACGGCTGCAGGCAGGGCAAACCCTATTGGTCGGTAAAGTCACCAATAACAAAGACCCTAAAGGGTGGGGGCGAGTCCGAGTGAAATTTCCCACCCTGACAGAGGAACATGAAAGTAACTGGGCCAGAATGGTTGCCAGCGGCGCAGGCAAGGATCGCGGTTTTGACTGTTTACCCGAAGTGGATGATGAGGTGCTGGTAGGGTTTGAGCATGGTGATATTCACCGTCCCTACATTGTGGGTGGGGTGTGGAATGGCAAAGATAGTCCCCCAGAGAAGGTGGATAGTTCCATTGTTGACGGCAAGGTCAATCTACGAACCGTGAAAACTCGCACCGGCCATACCCTCCAATTTGTCGAAGAGGATAAAGATGCGAATAAAAAAGGAGTTTACTTAGATACGGTGTATGGCCACCATCTGTATCTCAATGACAGTGAAAAGTTCACCGAATTAAAAACAAAAGAAGGACATTATGCCCGGTTAGATGATCAAGGTAAAAAGTTAGAAATAAAATCCAAGGGAGGACATAAAGTCTTACTAGACGATAATGGCTCCGCCAAGATCGATATGATTTCGACAGGAGATATCAATGTAAAATCTGGAACCAGCGGTAGTTCTCGTAAAATTAGCCTGAACGCTGGCGAAATTACCCTAACAGCAACGACCAAGATTACGCTAAAGGTGGGTAGCTCATCCATTGAATTGAGCAATTCTGGCGTCACGATTCAAGGGGTTCAGGCCGCTATGAAAGGGACAGCCCAAACTAAAATTGATGGTGCCTTAGTGACTGTTCAGGCCTCTGGGGTAAATAGCATTAAAGGCTCAATCGTAAAGATCAATTGATAGTGACAAGGAGGAGTAGGCAATGGCTCAACAGGTCGTCATGGGAGCTTCATTACAATGTTCATTTGGTGCAGCACCGAGTTCCTTGATCGTGATTCCTAAAGGTCCCCCCGATCTGACGGGAGGTCCCGCAGCTGCCACCATCATGGACTATGCTCCCATCGCCAATATTCCACCCTTTGGCGTTTGTTCTTCTCTCGCGAATCCCACCGTAGCCTCGGCAACGGCTGCAGCGTTGGGAGTCCTTACCCCCATGCCCTGTATTCCAGTTATTCCTGCCCCTTGGGCACCAGGTTCACCAACCGTATTGATCAATAATTTTCCAGCGTTGAATAGCACGTCTAAATGCTTTTGTACCTGGGGCGGTATTATCCAGATTACTTATCCCGGACAAGTGACCACCCAAATTCCTTGAAACACCTTATAAAAAGGTGCCTGTAAAAATATCAGGATGAATCGGAAGCTGAATCCTGATCTGAGGGAAACTCCTTCTTCCGCCCGGCTTTACGAGCGGACTCTTTAAGCAGAAATTCCATTTGAGCATTGACGCTGCGCAACTCATCCGCCGCCCAGCGTTCCAGGGTGTCGTAGAGAGTCTGATCGAGTCGTAATAAGAAGCGCTTCTTTTTGCTCACGTATATAGGGTTCCAGCATTGATGATGGGCTGAGTTGAACTTTCAGAGACTAGGGCAACTAGTAAGTTGTTTACCATAGCAGCCTTCCGTTCTTCATCCAGGTCTACCACCTGTTGCTCACTCAGTCGATGCAGTGCCATTTCCACCATGCCCAAGGCACCTTCGACGATCCGTTCTTTGGCAGCAATGACTGCAATCGCTTGTTGGCGACGCAGCATCGCTTGAGCGATTTCTGGAGCATAGGCCAAGTGCGTAATTCGGGCTTCGATAATATCAACCCCCGCAACCTCCAAACGGCGTTGAACTTCTTGTTTGAGTAAGTCAGAAATTTGATCGGGGTTGCCCCGTAAAGACTCGTGGGTGTTATCGAAAATATCGTAGGCATAACGACTGGCTAGACTTCGCAGGGCCGTCTCACTCTGAATTGCGACAAAATCACGACAGCTTTCGACATCAAGTGTGGCCTTAGCAGAATTAACCACCCGCCAAACGACTACCGCTGCAATTTCAATCGGACTACCCTGAGCATCATTGACCTTCAGTTTCTCACTATTAAAGTTGCGAACGCGAAGGGAGACTGGACGTTTACTGACGATAAAAGGAATGGTCCAGTAAAAACCAGGTTCTCGGATACTGCCAATGTACTTTCCTAGCAAGATTAATACCCGAGCTTGATTAGGGTCTACAAGGAAAAAGCCAGCCGCGACTAGCCCAGCCATAGTGAGCAATCCAGAGCCTAGCCAGAGCTGAGGCCCCGCTAATGTTTTCTCTAACAGAACAAAAGGGAATAGATACCAACTACTGATTGCCAAGAACAATAAGAGGATTGGCAACACCCCAAACCCATTAATTTTCCAAGCGGATGATTCTTGCGTGGAGTTCATACATTCACTTCCTTTGAATTCATACCACTAAGATAGCAAAGTGATATCACTTTGACATTGTGCTTATGGTTTGTCATCGCAGGCCATCTCAGTCTGCTGCTAACGTAAAGTAGCAGCAGACTAGAATTCAAAGGTGGGGCGATGAGAAAAATTAGAATGGGGGTGTTGGTGATCGGACTTGCGATCGCATGGCTACTACTAGCAGCACAACCCGCCACAGCCACAACCTGGAAACTCGCTGCAGAAACAGATCAAGGCCAAATTCGCCAATATTATGATCGCGATTCGCTCCAACGAACAGGTTCCGAAGTCACCGTCATCAGCTACTACATCAATGAAGGCAAAACGCCACAGCGTATAGATTACGTAACTGCGTACGATTGCAACTTAAACCAATTCAAGGATGTAGAGGTTAACGGCCAAGCAACGGCAGATGATTGGCAACCTCTGATAGCCGATCCACTCAATGAAGCAATTCGAGATTTACTTTGTGACGTATAGTCATTGCTTGCTCTAACAGATTTTTATTATCGTTAAATGTCAGTAATTTTCTTATTTTCACCACAATAAATTAGCCGATAAATCAGTCACTGATGAGGTGTGGTCTATCACCCTTAAATACACTGCATTCCACACGAGTAGATCCTGCTTAAATATTAGCTTTCAGGGATATTACTGATTTGATATCTCTAAATTTCACTTAATTTATATATAGAGGTAGAAAATTTAGAGGTTTCATCTCCCTCAACATTGGTGTCCTTTTAAGAGTTCAATATCTCCATGGTCACGGTTGAAGATATCAAAGTTTTTTATCAAAGGAATATCTCTCAATCTAGGCAAACACCTCAAGAAGCCTCTCAAAGAATTCCTATCATTGAGTCATGGATAGGCTTAGAGAAATCAGGAAGACCTATTCTCAAAGGTCGGCTTTATGGTCATCCCCAGCATTCTGTGGGGGCTAAGATCATGACCTCAACGATTCAGGGGTATTTTGCAGGTGCAGGCCACGTCTATATCAAAACGAAACATTCACTCTATGAGTTGGGGCAACCCTACAATGAACTAGAGTTCTCGGAAGACTTTTCTGCTCACCAACATCCGGAACAAGTGACCCTCTGGAACGAGTGACATTCCTTTGACAAAGACGGTTGTATGACGTTCAAAAGACAACTTTTTACATCCAACCTAATTTCATTTTGAACTCTTCACTAAAAAAGGCTCCATCCCAGTTGTGAGCAGTTTTGATTTGCGAGACGGTTAGACCTTCAACCTTCCGGAGGACAGCACGATTCAAATTAGCATTATATAAATTCGTTCCTAGTAGCTGTGCTCTATGGAGATTGGCCTCGCATAAATCTGTTTCCATCAAGCTTGCTCCCATTAAATTAGATTCAGAGAGAATTGCTCTCCCCAGATCAACCCCATATAAATCAGCCCCCGCCAAAGTCGCACTGTCTAGATTAGCGCCAAATAACCTAGTCCAACACAAGTGGGCTCGGCTCATATCAGCTCCATTTAGTAGCCCCCCTAACAAATCAGTATTAGCCAAATTGGCACATCGTAACGCTGCCCCAGTCAGAATCGCTCCTAGCAGATTAGCCCCACTCATATTAGCCAATTGAAGATTTGCATTGCTCAGGTCAGCTTCAACCCAGTTAGAGGTCGTCAAATTTGGAATCACATCAGGAAATCTTTGTCTCCATTGGTTCCAGGATTGAACCCCTTTCTTTAACTCTGCAACATGTTTAGGATTTGCCATCATCAAGTTAAGAGTTAAATGGCCACATGTGGTCGCAATCTTTAGCAGCTCTCGAACAGTACCGATGAGTAATATCTAGGGATCATCACTCTTCATCGAAGTATTAAATCAATTGACACCAAATTGAGGCTGCTAGCTTTGGCATGACCAAAAGACGGGATTACTTGCATAAGTCCAAGCTCCCTATTTTGAAGATATCAAGATGAGAAAATATCTTAGTCACCTTTATACTCAATATTAATCAATTGAAGATAGAAGGCTACTGTTGCAATATAACGATATTTTTTGCCTGGCTGCAGAATTAGCTCAATAAAAGGTAAATTTCTCAAAAAAAAGAGGAGAGGAGATTATTGTAAATCTTCTATCTCAAAATCAAATGCCCCTATCCATGGACTATTACTTAAAGACTATTGTGTCTAACAATATATTTTCAACTTCTTAGCCCCATTTAGGTGAAAGATACTTAATATCCTCTTGACTAACGATTGATTTAAATATTTACGACATGACTACCAATGGTTCAGGAATTCAACAGTCAAACCCTTAAGGAAAAAGCCAGCGAACTTGGCTGTCACAAATTTGGCATTGTCAGCATTTCTCAATGGCAGAATAAGGAGCAAATCTCAGCCCACCCTTTACAAGCATGGCTCAACCAGGGATATCATGCCGATATGGCTTGGATGAATGATCCACGTCGACAAGACATCTACCAAGTCATGCCCGATGTTCGCTCCATCATCTGTGTGGGCATCAACTATTACACACCACAGCAACGCCCCTCAGAACCAGAGTATGCCAAGATCTCGCGCTATGGCTGGGGCCGAGACTACCACCGCGTGGTGGGTCGCCGGATAAAAGCTTTATCCCTGTGGATGCAGGAACAAGACCCGCAGGCTCAAGTCCGCTACTATGTCGATACGGGTCCTGTCCAAGACAAAGTCTGGGCCGAGCGAGCTGGCCTTGGCTGGATTGGCAAACACAGCAACCTCATCTCGCGGGATTATGGATCTTGGCTTTTTTTAGGAGAAATTCTGACTAATTTAGACTTGGAACCCGATCGTCCCCACACTCAACATTGTGGTTCCTGTACCCGCTGTATGACAGCCTGCCCCACGGACGCAATTCGTGAACCTTTTGTCGTTGATGCGAATCGCTGCATCGCCTATCATACGATTGAAAATCGAGAGGCTACATTACCCAAGCAGATTGCAGAGAATTTGCAAGGCTGGGTCGCAGGTTGCGATATTTGCCAAGACGTTTGTCCCTGGAACCAAAGATTTGCCCAAGAAACCGATATTCCAGACTTCCAGCCCTATCCTGAAAATGTTGCCCCGACGCTAACAGAGCTAGCAACCCTGTCGGTATCAGAACGCGATCGCAGATTCAGAGCCTCCGCCCTCCGCCGCATAAAACTAGAGATGCTGCAGCGCAACGCCACAGCATCTCTCAAAGCCAATGCTCAAGGAGCTAAGCTATCTAAGACTCAGTACCGCCTGCACGAGCCGCCGCCGCTTCCTCCGGATGAATCCCCAATCGAGTCAGATTAATCCGACCTCGATTGTCTAGCTCACGGATTTTAACTACCACTTCATCGCCAACGGTGACTTCATCTTCCACCTTGCCGACTCGATAGTCCGCCAACTGGGAGATATGAATCATGCCTTCCTTACTAGGGGCAATTTCCACAAAAGCTCCAATCGGGATGATCCGAGTCACTTTACCCAAGAAGACATCGCCAGCTGCCAACTTGCGAGTCATGCCCGCGATAATCTGACGAGCACGAGAAGCAGCCTTCTCATCTATGGCAGAAATCGTCACGCGACCATCATCCTCGATGTCGATCTTGGCTCCCGTTTCCTCGGTAATCCCTTTAATGGTCTTACCACCCGGACCAATAATCATGCCAATCTGCTCAGGATCGATCTTGATCGTCAATAGGCGAGGTGCATAAGGGGACATATTTTCGCGAGGACTATCAATCGTCGCCAGCATCTTATCCAAAATATGAAGCCGAGCGGGTTTCGCTTGATGAATCGCCTCAGAGATCACCTTCATGGGTAATCCCGTGATCTTCATGTCCATTTGTAGAGCGGTAATGCCATCGGCAGTACCCGCCACCTTAAAGTCCATGTCACCCAAGAAATCTTCAATGCCTTGAATATCTGTGAGAACCCGGATTTCATCGCCTTCTTTGATCAAACCCATGGCAGCTCCACTCACCGGCTTAGCCAGGGGCACACCTGCATCCATCAAAGACAAAGTAGACCCACAAACCGACCCCATTGATGTGGATCCGTTCGACGATAAGACTTCGGATACGACCCGAAGCACATAGGGAAACTCTTCTTTACTAGGCAGCATTGGTAGTATGGCTCTTTCAGCCAGGGCACCATGCCCCACTTCTCGTCGCCCGGGTGAACGCATTGGACGAGTTTCACCCACAGAATAGGGAGGGAAATTATAGTGGTGAAGATAGCGTTTTTGGCTATCGGGATGGAGATCATCCATCTCTTGGGCATCACCCGGTGTCCCCAAGGTCGCAATAGATAAAACCTGAGTTAAGCCTCGGTTAAATAAACCACTACCGTGCACCCGTTGGGGTAAAACCCCTACATTACAAGAAATAGGACGCACTTCATCTAGCTTGCGGCCATCCACCCGGACCTTATCTTCAACCACTTGGCTGCGCATCAAGGTTTTGGTAATACTCTTAAATACCTTACCGATGGCCTTGGGACTTGCTATCGCTGCCACTTGCACAGGGTCGGTTTCTGGAAGCTCATCAATGGCCGCCTTCACAGAATCCTTAATCTCATCTAAAGCAGTATCCCGAACATTTTTGTCCTTCTCAAATCGGGCTAGAACTTCTTTAATAGGGGTAGTCACCCGCTCTTGCACAAAATTCTCTAGGGTTGGATCCGTTTCTGGAGCAGCCTCTTCAACCTGCTCAATCCCCAATTCAGCCATCAATTCTTTTTGAGCCTTGATGAGATCACAAACCACCTCATAGCCAAAATCAATGGCCTCGACCATGTCTTGCTCGGCAACTTCATTCGCCCCAGCTTCAACCATGATCACCCCATCAGGCGAACCAGCCACAACTAGGTCAAGTTCTCCTTCCGAGATCTCTTCATAGGTGGGGTTAATAATAAAGTCATCTCCCACTAAGCCGACTCGAACTGCAGCCATTGGCCCTTTAAAAGGTATCTTGGCCAAAAGGGTAGCGACGGAGGCACCCGTAACGGCCAAGACGTCAGGTGGAACCTGCTCATCCATCGAAATGGTGGTTGCCACAATTTGCAGATCATCCCGCAACCAATTCGGGAAGAGGGGTCGCATCGGTCGGTCGATCAGACGACAGGTTAAAGTTGCTTTCTCAGGTGGCCGACCTTCTCGGCGTAGAAAGCCCCCCGGCACACGACCGGCAGCATACAGCCTCTCCTCGTAATCCACGAGCAAAGGAAGGAAATCAATCCCTTCACGTCCCGACGATCGTGTCGCAGTGACTAGCACTGAAGTTTCACCAGATTCAATCAATACACACCCACCGGCCTGCGGAGCGAAACGGCCGATGGTGAGTTTTATTTCCCGCCCGTCAACAGATATTGACTTAATAACTTCTGACATTAAGTGACTTGTCCTTACTTATTGTTTTGTCCTTTTTTTTTCTGTGGCAATCCTAACATTGATAGAGAACCGCTTGCTTTACAGAACAGCATTCAGACATGTTGCTTATTGATTCTCATCTGACCTTTAAAAGGGATATCCATATGACAAGTTCACCCTGTAGCATGGGTATAGAAGATCACCGCCTAGACTCATGACTCTTGAGTTTGGGTAGACCGTTTATGCTCATAACAATATTTTCAGATTGATGATGGCTCAAAAGACAAATCACAGCCATCTCTTCACAACATCATCATGAGGCAAAGGTTGTGCCAATATTGTCATCACATTAACGAGTTTAAAGGTGATATCTGTCCTGTTTTTACCAGTGAATGGACCATACGTCTCCCAGGGAGTAATTACAACTAAATTATGGCGATCTTGCATGGTAGTTGGCGGCCAACCTCAGACCTTAAAGATGGGCATCAGTCAAACGCTCCGTCTAAACCCAGTGATCAGCAACCTTTAAATGGAACATTATTTATTTGGGCTGAAACTTGGCGCAGTGCAACCGCAAAACAAAGCCCAATTTCTGAAGAGACGTTGCCCCATCCTTTGGGAATGGACCCAAAGGAATTGAGTCAGCTCCTGCTAACGTTATATGAGTCTCGACAGCTGTTCCTCAGTCCCTCCCTACAATCGGTCGTCCATTCACCCCCAAAGCGTAAAAAAGCCCGATCTGCAAAAACTCGTTCCCCTACAGCGTCTCCCAGCACGGCCTCTTGGAATGCTCAAACGGTTACTTTGCCCGCCTATACCGAGGAAGAAAGACTGATCCCGTTTCACTCATCTACTGTATTAGATGAAGATGAGTCCTATGAACTGCACCCTTTCGAAGTACAAGGTTTAGAACTCCCTCCTGAGCAAGCATTAGATTTCTTAGCCGGACTTCCCCTACACACCAGCACGGATGAGGAGGCTTTTCTAGGGGAAGAGCTCCTTTTTTGGTGCCATTCAGTCCGTTGGGGGCTAGATTTACTCACCCGTTCGAAATTTATTCCCTCGATTCAGGCCCAAACAGACCAATCCTGCCACTTCTACTGGCAACCCTTACTGGATAGTGCGACGGATCGACAGCGGTTTCAACAGTTCGTTAAAGGGATGCCTCAAGCTTGTCTGTTTTATCAAGCCACTGTTACTCAAGCACCAGCAGTGGCATTGCCGACCAAAGCGGGATATCTGCTGACGGATTTTTTAACCCATATTATTGACCATCAGGTCCGCCAAGGAATTGATGATGAGTTCATCACCTCAATGCAAAAGGCAGGGGTTGACTCAACGTTTGGGCAATGGCTACCGGCCTTGAGTTCATCTAGCTCCGTTCTCAAAGAGACAAAAGAAAACTGTGGTACCTGGGTTGAGACCCTAAATCAATGGTTACGCCCCATTGAACAAAGTCTTCAAGAACAGCAGTATCGCGCCTGTTTCTATTTACAACCCCCAACAGGTCATACACACTGGAAAGTAGAGTACTTTTTACAAGCGACGGATGATCCAACATTTCTAGTCACCGCAGAGGTGGTTTGGAATACGACTTCAGAACAAATGGATTATTTAGGCCGAAAGATTGAGCGTCCCCAAGAAACGTTGTTGCAAGGACTGGGATTGGCCTCCCGGGTTTACCCCTTGCTAGAAGAAAGCTTACAAGGGGCACGACCGACAAAATTAGGCTTATCTCCGACCCAAGCCTATGACTTTATCAAAGCAGCAGCATGGCGGCTGGAAGATAGTGGGTTTGGAGTCATGTTGCCTCCCAGTTTGTCAGACCAAAATGCCATGGCAAACCGGCTGGGATTGCAAATTAAAGCCGCTGCACAATCTCGCAATGACAGTTCTATTGGTTTAGACAGTTTATTGAACTTTCAGTGGGAGCTTGCCATTGGGGGGCAAACTTTGTCTAAAGTCGAATTTGATCAGTTGGTTGCCCAGGAATCTCCCTTAGTAGAAATTAATGGCGAATGGGTTGAATTTAGACCTCAGGATATCAAAGCAGCTCAAAATTTCTTCGCCTCTCGCCAAAACAAAACTGGCTTGTCCTTGGAAGATGCCCTCCGCATCAGTACCGGGGATGCCTTAACCATCGATAAACTCCCGGTGGTCAGTTTTGAGGCATCGGGGTCCTTAGAAGCATTACTGACGACCCTCAGTGGCAACCAAACCTTAACAGCCATTTCTGAACCCCCTGGTTTTGAGGGAAGTTTACGCCCCTATCAAGCCAGAGGGGTGGGCTGGCTGACTTTTCTAGAGCAATGGGGACTTGGCGCTTGTTTAGCAGATGATATGGGCCTGGGGAAAACCGTACAGTTTATTGCCTATCTCTTACACCTAAAAAATGAAGGTCGACTAACAGGTCCGATGTTACTCGTTTGTCCCACCTCTGTGTTGGGGAATTGGGAGCGAGAAGTGCATCGGTTTGGCCCCAAGTTAAAGGTAGTAGTGCACCACGGTTCGGGGCGCCCCCAAGGCAAAACCTTCCTCAAAAAAATCAAACCCTTAGATTTAGTCATTACTAGTTATCCGCTAGTCTTTCGGGATGAAAAAACCTTATCAGCCCTCACCTGGCAGGGAATTGTCTTAGATGAGGCTCAAAATATCAAAAACTCTGAGGCCAGACAATCCCAGGCAGTCCGTAATCTGCAAGCTAAAGTGCGAATTGCCCTGACGGGTACCCCCTTAGAAAATCGATTAACGGAGCTCTGGTCTATTCTTGATTTTCTGAATCCGGGCTATCTCGGACCTAAGCCCTTTTTCCAACGACGATTTGCTACCCCCATTGAGCGATACGGTGATACGGCATCGTTGACGACGTTGCGATCCCTCGTCCAACCCTTTATCCTACGTCGAACCAAAACAGACCGAGACATCATCCAAGACTTACCTGAAAAACAGGAAATGACTGTCTTTTGCAGCTTGACTCCTGAACAAGCAAAGCTTTACCAAACCACGGTTCAGGAGTCGTTGGATGCGGTAGATGCTGCCAAGGGAATCCAGCGTCGAGGGATTATCTTAGCGACATTGGTCAAACTCAAGCAGATTTGTAATCATCCTGCTCAGTTTTTGCATGAAGAGACTTTAGATCTTGATTTACAGCGTTCAGGCAAATTGAAGCGGCTGCAAGAAATGCTAGAAGAATTACTAGATGAAGGGGACCGGGCGTTGATATTTACTCAGTTTGCAGCGTTAGGCAAACTGCTCCAACAGTATTTACAAACTAAGTTACAGCGAGAAACATTACTTCTCTATGGAGGCAGCAGCAAGAAACAGCGAGAATCGATGATTGATCGATTCCAACATGATCCCCAAGGACCTCGTATCTTTATTCTGTCCTTAAAGGCAGGTGGCGTGGGCCTCAACCTCACCCGTGCTAATCATGTTTTTCATTTCGATCGCTGGTGGAACCCCGCCGTAGAGAATCAGGCAACAGACCGGGTTTTTCGGATTGGCCAAACTCGCAACGTCCAGGTGCACAAATTTGTCTGCACTGGCACCTTAGAAGAGCGGATTCATGAACAACTTGAAAGCAAAAAAGCACTGGCAGACCAGGTCGTCGGTGCAGGAGAGAACTGGTTAACCGACCTCGATACAGATCAGCTCCGTAATCTGCTGTTACTAGACCGGAATGCCGTTATTGATGAAGAAGGAACATAACTCCATCTGTCAATAACGGCATCATCTATTGGTTACTTCAGTTCACCCCATGCCTATAACGTCAACATCTGGTTTTGAGCTGCGGTAATGTCACCTTGCACAGTCAGAGTATCCCCACTACTCAAGCTGGCAGTCATCTGGTCATGGCTAATCACAGTAGTTGACAGCAAGGTTGCTGATCCTAAATCCAGTTCATCCAAACCATCAAAATCCTTAAAAACAAACTGTTGCTGAAGATTATCTTCAACTACGTCCTCCCCCAGGACAAAGCGATCGTAGCTCCCACTTCCTTGCAGGGAAGTCTGAGAGTTGTCAGCCACAAGCATATTGGGCAAGTCCTCTCCCATCAGACCATCTGGTTGCCATTGTCCACGAATGGCCCCAGGCGCAGAGCCAACAGTATGAATATTCCAATACAAAGGAATATCCTCACTAGCGGCTGTGCCCCGGATTGTATTCACAAAATCACTCAATGGAATCAGGGATGGATCAGAGGTTTCCCACATGCCTTGTAAGGTCACTGAACCATCTTCATTACGGGAAATCCTTAGATCGTCACTATCTTGATCGTTAACCGTTAAATCTTCTAAATCAATGAGAGCAAAGGCAAGAGGACCATTTTCACCCCTAATCGCATTATGGATATGGACTTTGGTGACATCGTCACTCGTATCAGCCGTAAAGGCAGTACCATCGCCAATAAACTGTCCAAAATCTAAACCAAAGACAGTGAGCGTATAGCTCAAGGCATCGCCCGCACGATTCAATTCCAGAACTGACTGCCCAGACGCTTCAGGATTATTGCTGGGAGTTACTTCTTGACCAGCCGTTAACTCTGATGAAAGACGCACTGGAGGCTGGAATCCACGTTCTAGAAGTTGGCCTCGAATGGCACCCGATGGAGAGCCTTCAGTATGGACATTCCAGTATAAGGGGATGTTGCCCCCCCTTTCTACATTGCGAAAGTCATCAACAAACTCGCTCAGGGAAATTAAGGCTGGATCCGTTAACTCCCATCGTCCGGTCAAAGTAACAGATCCATCTACATTCCGCTGGAACTGCAAATCATCGGCATCCTGATTATCAATGGCTGGATCACTTAAATCGATGGGCGCAAAGGCTAAGGGGCCATTCTCACCCCTAATCGCATTATGGATATGAACCTTGGTCACATCATCACTAATATCTGCAGTAAAGGGGGTTCCATCCCCAATAAACCTGCCGAAATCTAAACCAAAGACCGTTAATTGATAACTTAAGGCATCTCCACCTGCATTTAATTGGAGAATAGAGGTTCCCCTGGCATCAGGGTTATTGCTAGGTGTAACTTCTTGGTTTGCAGTGAGTACAGAAGCCACTCGAACTGGAAAACCAGCACTATCCATCTGCTCTAGAGAAAGTGCAGGCACAACAGGGCTGCTAGCTAATAATATCCCCGGAGGGACATTTCGAATCTCTTCTGTGGGGGTTGATTTGCCTTTCTGCTCTACCTTCAGGCCAGTCTTCCGCTGTCAGCTCAATATTATCGAGGGGAAAAATCAAATGTGCCCCCCTATTTTCGAGGAATTAGATATCCCATCACCATTGCCCCCCAAATATAACTAAATCGACATCAGACTCCTCGGTTGCAACCGGATATTTTCTTGTGGAGATAAGCATAAAATAACCTTCAAAAAAATATTAGCGATGAAAATAATGTGAGCTCAAACTGCCAATGGGGAAAATTTGAAATAGTTAGCTATAGGTATAAAAGCAAATAGATGCTATTAAGATCAAGCCAAACTGGCAGATACTTTACAAGATATAGATAGGTTCTAAGACATAAAGAAGAAAACTAATTCTACAGATTTAGTACTCCAATTCTTTGTCATAAGCCAAAAGATATCTAGTCTCTTAAGACTTGCCTTCTATTATTTTTAAAAAATTAAAACTTAGCCCTTTACATCCAATCTATCAGGCAGGATTTTGGGGCAATGTAAAGTACACATTTGTGCCTTTACCCATTTCAGACTCCACCCAGATTCTGCCATTATGACGTTCTAGAATTTTCTTGCAGGTTGCCAATCCCATGCCCGTCCCTGAATAGTCATCTGAGTTAAGTCTTTGGAAGACCTCAAAAATCAACTCAACTTGGTCACTATCTAAACCAATACCGTTGTCATGAATACTAAACAGGTAACTTTGCGCTTTATGGTTATCCTGCTGATCATAATTCCCAAAAGACAGATACCCAGTACTGCCTGTTTTCTCAGCCACATCTTGTGGCAACAAACTCACTGAAATTTTAATGTCCGGTTTGTTATTAGGGGGCTGAAATTTCAAGGCATTAGTGATGAGGTGATAGAAGAGCTGCATTATTTGGTTCCTATCTGCCATGATGGTCGGCAAAGAGTCATGGTGAATAACAGCAGATTTCTCAGTAATTTCTACCTGAAGGTTATCGAGCACCATGGCCAAAATAGATTCACAGGCAATTTCCTCAACAGCCAGCTCTTCATTGCCGACTCGAGCATAATCCAGCAAAGCATCAATGAGCTTCTGCATCGTCCCGCTGGTATCTCGCAAGCGTTTTAAATATTCAAACACCTTGGGGTTAGTATTCGATTGGCAGCATTGTTCAACGAGTCCGATGGCGAAGAGAAAACTTTGTAAAGGTTGCTTCAAATCATGAGACATTACATGGGCAAACTGCTCTAATTCTCGGTTTGACCGCATTAATTCTTGATTCTGTCTGAGCAGTTTTCGCTGTTGGTTTTGCAGCTGTGTTCTTAAACGACTAATGGTAATTTGATTTTCAATCCGTGCCAGTACTTCAGGCAATTCAAAAGGCTTAGTAATGTAGTCAACACCACCCAATTGAAACGCTCTAACTTTATCCATCGCTTCATCTAGAGCGCTGATAAAAATTACTGGGATTTCACGGGTAACGGGATCCGCCTTTAGATGTTCACATACCTCATAACCTGACATTTGAGGCATTTTAATATCTAGCAATATTAAATCGGCACGAGTATTTTGTAACGTTGTCAAAGCCATAAGACCACTGCGAGCACAGCGAACTGCGAATCCTTCTTCCGTCAGCATGCTGGAGAGGATACGCAGATTTTCTGCCGAATCATCAACGACCAAAATATTGGACTTTAGGGTTTTATTCGGCAAAGTTGTCATTCTTTCATTCGCAAAGTCGGGCTGAATTCAACAGAAATTTAACCAAATGGCAAAAGATTCTCAATTTTATTCCTAATAGTACAGGGTTTACACCTTAATCAAGTACTATTTCCGCAAAATTTCAGATCCCTCTTTATCACTCAAGGATATATTAATGATCAGTTCTCCCATAGCCTATAGGATCCCTCTAACTATTGATTCCGATAGAAATAGCTAACCCTTCTAAGGTTGTAAAATACTTTCCTCGTAGACATTAATTATTTTAATCACTGGTTCTGGATCCATCTCTTTCAAGGGTTAGATAGGTAGGGATATCCGAATCCCATACCATCGGTGATCTCACCTGCTCTTACCGTATCTAAATGGCTATTGAAAATGCGATATTTTAAGGGAAATGATGGAATTACTATTGATCGCCTGAACGGATACCAATGACTATGCTGGAACAAGGCACAATTTCGATACATACCGAGAATATCTTCCCGATTATCAAAAAATGGCTCTATTCAGACCATGAGATTTTCTTGCGGGAACTGATTTCCAATGCAGTAGACGCCATGCAGAAGATGAAGATGGTGTCGATGGCCGGGGAATATTCCGGTGAAGTGGGGGAACCTGAGGTTGTTATCACCATTGATCAAGACAACAAGCAGCTCACCATTACTGACAATGGCATCGGCATGACGGCCGATGAGGTCAAGCAATATATTACTCAGGTTGCCTTCTCCAGCGCTGAAGAATTTGTCGAGAAATACAAGGATAGTGGCGATCAGGCCATTATTGGACATTTCGGCTTGGGCTTTTATTCTTCTTTTATGGTGGCGCAAAAAGTTGAAATTGATACCCTGTCCTACAAAGAAGGGGCTGAAGCGGTTCATTGGTCCTGTGACGGCAATACCGACTATCAGCTAGAGGCCTCTGAATGGAATCAGCGAGGTACCAAAATTACCCTCACGTTGATGGAAGAGGAGGGTGAATATGCCGAAGAAGCTCGAATCAAGTCTTTGGTCAAGACCTACTGTGATTTCCTGCCTGTCCCCATCAAATTAGGGGATGAGCAAATCAATAAGCAGAAGGCTCCTTGGAAAGAGTCTCCTAGCAGTCTCACTGACGAAGATTATCTGGAGTTTTATCGGTATCTATATCCCTTCCAGGAAGACCCTTTACTGTGGGTGCATCTCAATACAGACTATCCTTTTATCGTTAATGGCATTCTCTATTTCCCAAAGCTGAAGCCTGACATTGATGTTACCAAGGGGCAAATTAAGCTGTTCTGCAATCAGGTGTTTGTCAGCGATAACTGTGAAGAGGTGATTCCTCAGTTCTTGATGCCGCTGCAAGGCGTAATTGACAGTAGCGACATTCCCCTCAATGTCTCCCGCAGCTTTTTGCAAAACGATCGCACGGTAAAACGAATTGCTGATTACATTGCTAAGAAAGTTGGTGATCGCCTGAAAGCTCTGTATCGCGACGATCGAGATGCCTATATTCGCTGTTGGCAAGATGTGGGAACTTTCGTCAAGTTTGGCGCTATCAACAACGATAAGTTTAAGACACAGATCGAAGATATTCTGATTTATCGGACGACGGCTGAACTGGCCGCAGCAACCGTCGAGACTCCTGCTGAACCAGCTGCTGAAAAGGCTGAGGATACAACAGATGATGCTTGGGCAGATTCTCCAGCAGATGCCCCAGATGCCCCTACGACTTCAGCAGAACCACCCCATACCACCTTGAAAGAGTATCTGGAGCGCAATAAGGAGCGTCATGAGAACCAGGTATACTACAGCACTGATGAGGTCAACCAGGCCACTTATGTCTCCTTGCTGAACAATCAAGGTTTGGAAGTTCTGTTCCTGGATACTTTTATCGATACCCATTTTGTTCCGTTTTTGGAACGAGAATATACGGACGTTAAGTTTGCTCGGGTGGATGCAGATTTAGATGAAACCTTAATCGATAAAGATCAAGCAGCGGAAATTGTCGATCCCACCACAAACCAAACGCGCAGTGAAATCATTAAGGTGTTGTTTGAGCAGTCTCTGGGCCAACCCAATTTGACGATTCGTACGGAAGCACTGAAGTCGGATACTCCCCAAGGGGCTCCTCCAGCCATGGTGCTGTTACCAGAATCTGCTCGCCGGATGCAGGAGATGATGGCGATGATGCAGCAACAGACGATGCAATTTCCCACTGAATATACGTTGCTGGTGAACACGTCTCATCCACTCATTCAAAACCTGTTAACCCTGAGCCAAGGAGGGGTGGTCCAAGCGGATGGCCAATCCCCATCAGGAGAATTGGCAAATCAGATTTGTCACCATGTTTATGATTTGGCCCTGATGGCTCAGAAAGGGTTTGATGCGGAGGGAATGCAGGCGTTCACTGAGCGCTCCAACCAAGTGTTAACTCGGTTGACTGAGTTAGCTGCCAAGTAGGTTCACTGAACATTGGGGAAGGACTATGCTGTTTTTTCCCAATGTTCAACCTTTCGAGAATGAGAATACGTCAACGTCTAGGGCCGAGAGACCTGTTTATAGTCCCCTTAGTATCGATGCTGAGGGGACTATGTGCTTGCAGATCAATAAATGGTATGAGAGACGCTTTACTCAGCTAGACACTCAACAATCGTCCCAGCCAGGTATCGACTTTTTTTTGAAACTGATGCTTGCGTTCCCAGCGCCGAAAAGCCTGTTCGTAGGCTTCATCTCCGGTGTGATATACATTCCAGGTATTCAGTCCTAAGCGCAATCCCCAGATCAAGGCAATATACAAGGACCATGGGGAGGAAAATCCCATCAGGGTATTGATCAGGATAAGACTTGCATTTGCGATCGCATATCGTCCTGCTTTTTTCCGTAAGTTAGCGCGACGGTATAGATTAAAGCTTTGGCGCTTCACTAATTCCCCTTCTTGGGTTTTGATACTTTGGGCTGCTTGTTCCAAGGTGATTTGGGGAATCGCCAGCTCTTCGGCGATTTCCAAAAGCTGCGCATGGGAAAATTCACCCTCATAGTCTTGCTGTGCGATCGCAAGGTTGAGGATTTGCTGAATTTGCTCTTGGCTATAGGTCAATGTTGCTTTTGACGGTTCCGTTGCCATGCCAAACTATCCAGTATCTCAATACTATTATGACAAACTTGCTGACCGTCACAGTTCGAATAGGGTAGGGCTAGCCCTAATCTTTTTTTAAAACAACCTGTTATCGGTCCACGTCAGTACATGTTGAGAAGGCCTCTAATGACCATATTGTCGGCTGTTTGGCCCTAATCTCAGTGCGTTCAGAAAGGGTTCGGAAATTTCTACGTCTTTCCCCTAGCTTTGCTAAACAGGTATCACTTCTGTTACCCAGAGATTAACGCCAGGAAACCTAATAGAATTCGTCTATCTAACCCGAGTCGTTTTCCTATCCATCGCCATCCAATTTCTATCTGGCAACGCTTCAAGACAGAAACGGGATTAACCGGAACTTCACTAATACATGAGAAGTTGAGCCCATAGGAGCCTCCTTCCCCATGCAATTCATTCCCAGATAGGGAAAATTGAGGGCGACTCTCCTTTAGACGAATAACATCTTTATAAATTTTTTATGGCTAGATATACTTGCTCAACAACCGTTTCACAGCCTTTAGATAACGTTTACTCTAGATTACAAGCATTTTTAGATGGGAACGGCTTAGAAGTCTTATTTTTCCAAAAGGACTGTCTGATTGCCCGAGAACATCCTGGACAAGTTGCCCAGGCCAAACTCGTCACCATTGAAGTTGCGGTGGAAAATGCCCTTGGCTCTGCCAATGCTAAGCAGATGGATGTGGTTGTGACTAACGAGGAATTGCCTTTCCACAGACAAAATCATTGCTTTCAGATTTTTAATCAACTGAGCGAATTGCTCAATATATGTTGAGGGTTTAAGGCGCTGCCAAACATTTTTCACCTTACCTAGGTGAGATGTTCCAATGGGGATAGCCTTCAACCCTGACGTCCTTCGGTTCAGAATTTCTCGCTCAAACTGGCCATCGTTGTATCGCTCATTTGTCCAGCAACTGGCCCGGTAGATCAATCCTCAAGGTTCATCTACCGGGCCAGTTGCATTGGAACATTGACTTAGATCCAATTCAGTAGATTGGAACTACCACAATCCACGGACGGGTTGTGGCGCAACTTCATCTGCTGGGGCTGTTGGGGTAGCCGGGGCTGGATCGCTAATTCCAGCAGGGCTAGCCGGTGCAACATCACCTGTAGGAGCTGCAGGAGCTGGGCTATCAGCACCACCAATAGAATCAGAACTCTCTTCTACTGTTGTGGGTGAAATAGTCTGGCCACTATTAGGAGTTGTGGGATCAGGAGTGGGAACGGCTTCAGAGGCTCCAGGAGTAGGGGCCGCTTCAGGGGTCGGTGTGATTTCATCGGTCGCTGCCGGGGATTGGTCTGGTTGAGGAACGTCTTGAGACCGAACCATCTGGGGGGGGGGACAGAATAGAGAAGCTCACTAAGCAACCTAAGGCGGCTGTGGATAAGACGCGTCGTTGAATGCTGGGTACTAATTTAGTCATTAAAATGACCTCAAAGGTTAGGGAACAGTTGCCTAAAAGGACGAAATTTCGAGCACCAAAGTTTCAAATATTTTGGCAAAAAAATACGCCCTTTTACCAAAACCTCACCCTTTTCTAGTAATATCTATATTTGGGACGTTATGGCAATTTTTCTATACTCTCAATAATATTCTGGTAGTCTTTTGTTTTCCCTTGAGATTGGTAAATATCTGCAGCTTTTTGTAAGTCTTGAATAGCCTCTTGTTTTTTGCCGAGCTGGCTTTTTACGGTACCGCGATTCTCATAAGCTTTAGCATACTTAGGATCTATGCGAATCCCTTGGGTGTAGTCGGCAATTGCGGCTTGTGTATTCCCCAAGGCTAATTGAGCTGTTCCCCGGTTGGTATAGGCTCTGGCATATTTGGCATCAACCCGAATCGCTTCAGTATAATCAGTAATTGCCTGCTTCAAATTGCCAAGGGCAAAATAAGCAATGCCCCGATTATTGTAAGCCTGAGCATAGTTGACATTCAGGCGAAGAACTTGGGAATAATCTGCGATCGCAGCTTTGGTATTGCCCAGATCTGACTGCACAATGCCGCGATTAAAGTACGCCTCATAATACTGAGCATCGATCTGTATCGCTTGGGAATAATCTGCGATGGCAGCCTGTTTTTTCCCGACCTCAGAATAGATCGTCCCTCGATTGTTATAGGCTTGAACATGCTGGGGATTGAGACGAATCGCTTCCGTAAAATCAGCGATGGCAGCGAGTTTATCTCCTAACTGACTGCGTACCAGGCCTCGATTATTATAGGCATCGACAGAGGTGGGCTTGAGACGAATAGCGGTGGTGTAATGGGCAATAGCCCCCGGCAGATCATTGAGCCGACGTTTCGTAATACCACTATTAAAGTAGGCTTTCGCATTTTCAGGGTCTTTTTGAATCGCGGCTGCATATTCACGTAGTGCCTGTTGATAGTCCCCTGCGGCAAACTGTTGATCCCCTTGTTGGAGATGGCCTTGAACTTGTCGATTGACTTCTGCAACCGTGATCGCTTTGGGTGAAACGGTAAGTAACCCTTGGGCGACGATATATCCGATGCCGCCGAGAAGAGCCAAAGTGAGTAGGGCACTCCCAACCACCTTGCGAGGAATGCGGAGAGATGTGTCTTTTTGGAGAGAGGTAGCATTAGATTGGGGCGCGAGATAAAAAATAAAAGGCTTGGATCGACGGTCTACAGAAGATTCAACCACCTTCGTAGGCGGTAAAGACGCTTCTAGGGAATTCTGGACCTGCACTGGCAATGGTAACGTCGAAGCTTTGGGTAGAGCTGTTGTGGTACTGGCATCTGGGGTCAGCACCCTCCGAGTTAACTCCTTGAGGGCTGCTTCTGCGGACTGATAGCGGTTTGAGGCCTCTTTTTGCAAAAGCTGACTCAAAACTTGCCTTAGTAAAGGGCTGAGGGGTTGGGAAACATAGGAATGCCACGACTCTAGCCAACTGTAGCCATGTTCCGTTGCCAGAGTGGACGGAGACGTTTGGCTTAGGAGATAAAAACAGCTCGCCCCCAAGCCAAATAAATCACCACTAGGCGTCGCAATGCCTAAACGCATTTGCTCATAAGGAGCAAAGCCAGGAGACCCCAAAACAGTTCCAGATAGCTCCTTCGCCGGATCAGGAATGGGTTTAGCAACGCCAAAATCGATCAGCACATATTTCCCGGTTCCAGGAATATGCATAATATTGTCTGGCTTAATGTCTCGATGAATAACACCGCGTTCATGGATGTATTGGAGAACCGGAAGCAGATGAAGCAATATCTGCTCAATCTGGCCTCCAGAAAAAGCACCTTGATGTTCTAAAAGCTGCTTTAAATTTTTCCCTTCTATGTACTGCTGGATCAGGTAAAGACAGCCTTCGTCTTCAAAATAGCCCAGTAGAGCAGGGATCTGAGGGTGGGTCCCCAATTGCTGAAGCTGTTGGGCTTCCCCTTCAAACAGCTGGATAGCCTTCTGTGCCATCCAGGTATTGGTGGATTGGAAGGTGAGCTGCTTAACGACACAGCGCTTATTGAGGTTATCCGTATCATGGGCCAGAAAAGTTCGGCCAAACCCTCCTTTCCCCAAAAGTTTGACGACTTTATAGCGGTTTCTGAGTAACGCCGATAGGGGCGCACCACATCGTTGGCAATAGTGAACTCCATCGTGGTTTTGGGGATGATCGCAGGTAGGACTGAGGCAACAGATCATGTTGCAGTATCGAAAATATGAGGAACCATACTCAATTCTAACTTTCTAGCCACCGTGATCCTTGTAGCATCGGTGCTGAATCCATATCTTCACTTCCCCCAATGGGAACAGGCCCCCTGCAGATTTACACCTTTGCCTCAAGACTATGAGTTTTAGCTTTGCGATACTGCTTCGATAAGGTTCGGTAGGAGTGCGATCGCATTGCCAATACGGTCAATATCAATCCCACCAGTCCCGTCACCGTAAACACCAGGGCGATTCCTCGATCTCGACCAGTCCCAAACCAAGGACCCAGGAGTTCGACCCCAGCCCCCGTAGTCATAAACGGAATAAAAACAAACTGAGCAATGGGGCCAATCATAAAGGCAGTCAGGGGTGAAGCAGATTGTTCAATACTTTGAGCAAAGCCAAAGACACGGCCCTGACGTTCATAAGGAATCACCGTTTGTAAGATGGTGTGTTCTGCCGCCTCAACCACTGGGTCTAAGCAGAGAAAAATAAATGCGCCAATCGTTAACAACACAATTGATGCCTGGATTGTGAAAAACATGGCAACCAGCCACATTCCTGCATTGGCAAGAAAAAGGGTTCGCAGGGGATTTTTGCCTAGCCCTCTCCGAGCTACTATGATGCCGCCCAAAATAAATCCTAAGCTCAATCCTCCCCATAAAATACCCCAGGTTTGGACTGAAACCAGTGACAAGCCATAGGCATCCATCAGAGACATAAAGACTCCCCCCAATAAGTTATTGAAGGTATTGAAGAAAATGAGAGCAAACAGTCCAGGAACCAGACGAATGGCCCGAATGGTGCCACGAATATCAATCTGATTCGTTTCAGATTCTGTAGGGATGATTTCGCCCTCAGGAATGGAGAGGGTTACCAGATGAATCATAGCTAGCAAGGTAAATGCGATCGCAATTCCCAGCATCCATTGCACACCTAAAAATCCAATCACCAATCCACTCAAGGTAGACGCAACTAGAAACGAGATGCCATCACTTGTCCCCACCAAGCCATTGGCCTGATCTCGTTTGTCTTCAGGGATTAACAGCGTAACCAGGGTAGATAAGGCAATAGATCGTAAATTACCTGCGATCGCACCGGTCAATACCAAGAGAATGAAACCCCAAAGTCTGGGGCTACCAGGATCTGTAAAGACCGCAGGGTCAGATAAAGCGAGGATGCCATAGGCAAGGGTGTATAAAATAAGGGAGCAAAGGCTAGAAAGCATCATCACCGTTTTCTTGCGATAGCGATCCACCAACGCCCCCAAGAAGAATCCAGAAATAGAAACGGTGATCAGATAGATTCCCGCCATCACCGACATTGCCAATACAGACTCAGTTTGCAAATAGACCCAAAATGTTGCCGCAAACCAAACAAAAGTATTCGTCAAAAGAGCAGTCAAAGAGTTGGCCAAAATGGCGTAGAAAACGTTAGTCATTTTTTCCCACTTGCGATCATTTAAATCTTGGCCAGAATTATCTGAGTGCTTTAGCAGTAAATGGTTGTAGCACAGTTTATATATGTCAGAAATGGCAAGTCAACTCTGTTTAGGAAAGAATAAGTGCTTCCCTAATCCCTACTAACCACCTTCAAAGTGAGTTTTGCCACACAATCAAAGTCAGAGGAGAGTATTTACTGGCATAAGATTAGCCCCAATTCCCTGGCCAAAGCAGGATTGGAGCCTCATCCAAACAAGCTTGTAAGAATAGAGCTAGAAAAACTACATGATTAAAAAAAATCTAAGTGATAGCCGAAGAAATATTTTAGTACAAATGTACTATACAAAGCTGAGTTAACAGGAAAACAAGCCTCGTAAGGTTCAGTGCAATGTATTTATTCCCAGTTCACTCCCTATTCAAACTTGCAATAGGAAAGTTTAGAGCTTAAAGCAAAGAAGCTATAGCGTATTACTGTATGAACCTCTCTTGATAGAACTAACTTTTCGTTAGACTGGAAATAACAGTCTAGCCTTTTTCAATTTCTTAATACTGGTGGATATCCTGATGAAATGGCGTTCAAAATCAGCAGTTCTATTGCTAGGATCTTGCTTATATTTTTCACCTTCTTTATCTCAGGCTCAGGAGAAAAATAGTCCATCTCCAAAAGCTTCAGATATACAAGACACTTCTCCCGCTTCTCTATCAGAGCAGAAGTCAGAGAACACCTACTCTAACCCAGATCTTTGTCAAATCAGTCAGAAATTATCAAATACTGCACAGTCAAATCCACAACCCAATTCAGGCTCACGTTCAGTGCTATTAGATTCACCCAATAATGGAAGATTCCGTAAAGGGTTCCCACTGACTAAAGTGTTAGGTTCTCTTTCAGAGAATGATAATCAGGAAAATTCTAAACCCTCAAAACCTAAGCCAAAATCTAATAGCTGCAATTAGAGTTCTGGATGATTCTCAACTCATAAATACAATCGCATTTTACTATTAACCCTGCTATATACCATATATCCTAAATCGCTTAGAAATCAGGAATAATGTAGTCATTAAATCGGTAAATTAATTCAAGCTCGGGTTGCTCGGTTAGCAGTATTTCGTTCCATATCTCGCAGCTTCTTCCCTCGCCAAAGTAGGCGGATAGGGGTGCCCGTAAAGTTTAAATTTTCACGGAACTGTCGTTCAATATAACGACGATAATTGTCTTTGAAGTGGACAGGATTATTCACAAACAGAGCAATCGTAGGCGGCTGGCTACTCACCTGAGTGCCGTAGTAAATTTTGCCTTGCCGTCCTTGGCGAGTTGTAGGCGGCGTATGCCAGCTCACAGCTTCTTCCAAGACCTCATTAATCACCGAAGTCGTCACCCGCTGTTCAAATTGTTGAGCAGCAGTATCCACCAAGTTCAGAATTTTTTCTACCCGTTGTCCCGTCTGGGCACTAACAAAGATCATTTCTGCCCAGTCCATAAAATTGAGACGGGCTCGAATTTGCTTGCCAAATTCATTAATGGTGTAGGTGTCCTTTGTGACGGCATCCCATTTGTTGACCACCAGAACACAGGCCCGACCATCATCAATAATGCGTCCGGCTAGCTTCTGGTCCTGTTCTGTCACACCATCCAAGGCATCAATCACAAACAATACGACTTGCGATCGCCGTATCGCTTTAAACGCCCGATTAATGCCAAAGAACTCCGGCCCATAGGAGACATTCTTTTTACGACGAATTCCTGCCGTATCAATAAAGCGATAGGTTTGGTCACCTCGACGGACCACCATATCAATCGTGTCGCGGGTTGTCCCCGAAATGGGGCTAACAATCGAGCGATTCTCGCCAACAAAAGCATTCAGCAGACTAGATTTACCGACATTCGGCCGTCCCACTATCGCCACCTTGATCTCCGGTTCTTCAGCCGCTTCAGGTGTTTCTGAGAAATGTTCGACCACTTGATCTAAGAGATCCCCGGTGCCATTACCATGGATTCCCGAAACGGGTAGGGGTTCATCTAAAGACAATTCCCAAAATTGTGCAGCCTGGGTGATGCCTTGATCCGGTGATTCGCACTTATTAACCGCCAGTAAGACGGGAGTATTTTGTAACCTCAACCAACGAGCAATTTCATGGTCTGCGGGGGTAGGGCCTGCCTGCCCATCCACCACCATCACCACTACGGTGGCCTCTGCTAAGGCAATCATGACTTGCTGGCGGATAAAGGGGAGGAATTCCGTCTGATCATCAAACACGAGTCCGCCGGTATCCACTAGGGAAAAGTCTCGACCATTCCAGAGGCCAGGACGATAGGTGCGATCGCGAGTGACGCCAGGCGAATCATGGACAATCGCGTCCATCATTCCCGTGAGTCGATTGACTAGGGTTGACTTACCCACATTTGGGCGACCAACAATGGCAACAATGGGTAACCCCATACTGATATCCCTATTTCTAAATAATTTGAATGATTACTTCTGCAAGCCGTTTACTTCGTCGAGGCGGCATGGGGCAGCTCTTCTGGCGCAGGTTC
Organism: Acaryochloris sp. 'Moss Beach'; assembly: GCF_021497025.1. NCBI lineage: Bacteria > Bacillati > Cyanobacteriota > Cyanophyceae > Acaryochloridales > Acaryochloridaceae > Acaryochloris > Acaryochloris sp. 'Moss Beach'. The sequence continues at coordinate 5,260,277 of NZ_CP071717.1, read as the reverse complement.
GGGCAAAACCCCCCATCCGCACTTCAGAATACCAAGTCGCTTGATATAGTTGATTCGCCTGTTTTAAAAGACTGATGCGCAAGCGCAAATTAGGGCTGGCGAACCATACCCGTTCCTCCAAATGCAATTGATCTTGGGTTCCCGTTAGGATCAGTCTTTGATCTTCGTCAATATGAAAATTAAGTCGCATAAAAGGGGCTGAACCCACCTGTTGTAGTATTTCCCCTTGGTTAGATACGTTCGATAGGGCCACCATCAGTAGCTCCCCCGCTTCTTGAGGTTGGGCCTGAAACCCTTGTCCCTTCCAGGAAATTTTAGCGGCGCACTGAGCCAAGGTCGGATCAGTCTCGGCCGCTTTGCACAATTCCAAAACAGCCACATCCTCTAAGCTTAGCTTCTCCACACAAAGCTGCGCTGATTGGGCATCAGAAGATAAATTTCCAATCTGATGACAGGTGCGCTGCGTAAACCATCGGCCACAACTTTGTTGAATAAATGCCTGGATGTTCATGTAACTGAGAGGGTGGGCAATCCCCTAATTTTAGGACATTGTTTCCCCTGGTACCGAATTTCAGTTGAGGAAACCCTTACAAACCCAAATACTCGGCATGAAATTTGATGTGATCACCGATAAAACTAGCGATGAAATAGTAGCTATGGTCATAGCCTGGCTGCATTCTTAGGGTTAAGGGACGCTGGGCCTGGTCACAAGCGTCCTGTAGCAAGTGAGACCGCAATTGTTCTTCGAGAAAAGAGTCCGCCGTGCCTTGGTCCACTAGCAGGGGGCGATCATCTTGGTATTGATGCACTAATTCACAAGCATCATATTGCTTCCAAGTCTCCATATCCACGCCTAAATATCTGGAAAAGACTTTATGTCCCCAAGGGCAGCGCGTAGGAGCCACGATCGGGGCAAAAGCTGAAATGGACCGATAGCGATCGCGATTCCGCAAACCACAGACTAACGCCCCATGTCCCCCCATGGAATGACCACAAATACTTTGTCGCTCAGGATTGGCAGGGAAAAACTGGGCAATTAGTGCCGGTAGCTCTTCCACGACATAGTCATACATATGATAGTGCTTGGCCCAAGGGTCAGCTGTTGCATTCACATAAAACCCTGCACCAGTTCCTAAATCCCAATCGTCCTTGGCACCTGGGGTTTCGCCATCCCGAGGGCTGGTATCGGGTGCCACTAGCATGACGCCATATTCGGCCGCATATCGCTGAGCCCCCGCCTTGGTTACAAAATTCTCTTCTGTGCAGGTGAGTCCCGATAAAAAGTAGAGGACGGGAACCGGACCTGTCTCGGCCTGGGGAGGCTGATACACAGCAAAATTCATGGGGGTGCGGCAGGTTTGGGAGTCATGACTATAGAATCCCATGGTGCCACCAAAGCAGACAGTCTCCTGGCGACAGGTGAATGATACGGACATAGATGCAATCTAGAGCAACTTCGCCATTATGGGGGATTGGTGATGCGATCGCACCTCCAATCCACAGATTGTTTAACCTCAATTGACGAACCACGACCAGGCATAAAACCGCATTTGCTAGCCGCTAACCCAATGTACTGATTACCCCTCGCACGACTTACCGTTTGGGCATAAATCCAAAAAACACAGGGTACAAATAATACCGTTGCGATTAAACCTGTATCCTTCCCATGACGACGCAAAATTAAACACATCTGACCCACTCAATCATCATTATTGCTCAATCAATAGATCGATATTTCCCCAAGACAAAGCCCCATCAATGGCTAGCAAATCTGGGCATGTCCCTAATATTGAAGGATTAAATTTAAATTCCATTTCTTCAACGGGTTAAGCTTCGTATTTCCTGAAATTAAGGTTAGTTTATGGTCCGCTGCCGCGCTGGTCCCTAACCGACTAATTCCTTTCCTAGTCACACTCTCTCAAAACACCTTAGAGCAATGCTTAGCCATCAAATTTTCTCTAAAAATAGGTTGCAGAATCAGCATCCAAGTCACAATCTCGAAAAGATAAGCTTGCAGGCGTCCGTCACCATCTTCAGGTAGTGTGATAGCAACCCTTTCCGCTAAGGGAGCCACACCCAGAATGCAAATAGATTTCCATAACGGCGTCACCTATATCGTGGCCCGTTTGGCTGGGTTCGATCACCCAGAAGCCAATGTCATTGCCCACTGCGCTCAATATGTTGATGACGCCACCAATTCTGGCTTAATTCGCTTTAACAATGGCACTGTATTCAATCACATTAGTTCTGCCCATAAACTGCTGGATTATCGGAATTTTCGCCAACTAGCAAACTATCAAGTTTGGATTCCGTTTCATTTTTTGCCGGGGAATGAGGGGCTGTCCGCCCACCAGAACCCTAATGGCACCTTTATTAATAAATTAATCTGCCGACCCAATAGCCATGTAGCCCAGGATATGTTGCGAGAATGTATCCAGCTGCGCCAAACCGATCATGGTCTGTATCGGCTGGGCATTGCGATGCATGTCTATGCTGACACCTGGGCTCATCAGGGATTTGCGGGAGTGAACCACCAAGTGAATGAAGCCAGAAAACTCATCGACTCCCGGGGCAATCTCGACCTTAAATTCACTAAAAAGGTCAAAGCCTACTTCAAAAAGAATGTCGTCGACAATTTTACCGGCCATCTTCTGAGTGAAGTCTTTCCCCTTGGCCATGGAGCCGTCTTAGGACATCCTGATAAACCCTTTTTGAAATGGGGCTATACCAACGGCCTCAACGAGAAAATTGTCAGAAACAACCCCCAAGACTATTTAGAAGCGGCAGATCACATGTGCCAGTGGTTACAGCGCTATCGGTTGGGGGATCCAGATGCCCGAGTTACTGGGCTACCGCCAAAGGACAAGGTTGTCATTGCTGAGCACTTACAATCCATCACCCATAAAAATAATGAGATTCGGTATCGACAGTGGCTAGACTTAATTGGCCAGGGGCGATTTAGTTTTGGCACTGCCCATCTTTCCTATGTCCATAAAGGCATCGGCTCTTGGAAACATGATGCGATTGGGACTGAAGCCTTGCTTGATACAGGGGAAGAAGTCTTTCAGTATGACCCTAGTTTCCTAGAAAGCCATTGGAAACAGTTCCATGAAGCCTTGATCGCCCATCGCTCTTATATTGTCGGGACGTTGCTCCCCCAGTACGACATTCATATCAAGGTGAATCAACCCATTAAACTAACTCGCTGAAATCAGTAAGTGTTGAGCGACAGCCTGCATCAGATCTTGGTGAACCGTCGCTGAAGTTGCCACTATTAAGCCGGGTCGTTGGTAGTTTTGACTGGTCTGTAAGGGCGGCAGAGGATCTCCCGTAAATGTGGTAACGATACAGCCTGCTTCTTGGGCTAAGAAAGCAATGGCAGCTCCATCGATAAACTTACCCGATTCCAAGATGGCACCAGCAAATTCTCCTTTGAGAATGGCATTGATATTGGGTGCAAAGGTATCTGCGGTATAGGCCGTTTTCAGATCATTGATTTGATAAGCAGGACCAATATCAGGAAGGCGATCCGAGAGTCCCCAACCCAAATAAATGAGAGGTTTTGGATTCTCAAGTTGGAGTTTCTGGCACTGGTCTAAGGAGGATTCTAGAGAACCCAAAAAGGTCCCTACGCCCTGCAGGGCATAGTAATAGCAATCCTGGGCCGGTGAAATGGCGAGGACTGCCTCATATTCGTCTTGGTTCAGGACACCCACAATAATTTGATAATTATCATGACCATCTAGGTAAAAGCGGGTGCCGTCAATAGGATCGAGGGTGACTAAATAATCTCCATCTGGCCCTAAATCAATGGCTCGGAAATATTTGGTATTGGCTGTTTTTTCATATTCCTCCCCGTAGAACCGGATTTGAGGATAAGCTCCCAAAAGGGCTACTTCCACCAAAGTTTGAATCGACAAATCGGCATCTGATAAAGCAGCGCCAAAGTGATTTTGCTGATCGGTTTTTTCGGGACAGGCCGCAATCACAGGCTGAATATTTTTGGAATAGGCAGCGGCTAGTCTTAAAGGCGGTAATAACGTTTCTAGAATCTGCCGAGGCGTAGGTGAATTAGACATAGGTTCCATCGTTAACGGGCAAACAACCCCTTCATACCTTAACTAAGTTAACGTCAGATATGGGACGGGTTATCGAAAAGGACTAATGGAACGATTTAATTTGCAAATTTTAGGGCGGTTTTGGAAAATCGCCATTAGCTATTGGAATAGCGAAGAAAAATGGAAAGCGCGGGGATTGCTCCTGCTCGTCATGGTGCTTTCTCTGGGCTATACCGGCTTAAGCGTGCTTCTCAACAATCGTCGGGGGGGGGGTGATGATTTCAGCCCTTTCCGCCCAGGATGAAACCCGGTTCTGGCAAACCATCATGATCTTCCTGGGAGTCCTGGTGGCTTATGCACCTATTTTTGCTGGTTATACCTATTTGCGGGATCGCTTAGGACTGCAGTGGCGACGCTGGCTAACCAATCGCTATGTGGATAACTATTTCAGCAATCGAGCCTACTATAACCTCAACAATCTGCATACGGACATCGATAACCCCGACCAGCGAATTGCTGAAGATGTCAAAAGTTTTACCCAGGGATCACTCACTTTTCTGCTGATTATTGTCGATTCCCTGTTAGGGATAATCGCCTTTAGCAGCGTATTGTGGAAGATTTCTTCTTCATTAGTATTGTTCTTAGTGCTTTATGCCGTCCTGGGCACCGTCGTCACGGTGGGAGTATTTGGGAAAGGGCTGGTCAGGCTAAATTTTGCCCAGCTCAAGAAAGAAGCTGATTTCCGTTTTAGTCTGGTGCGCATTCGCGAGAATGCGGAATCAATTGCCTTCTATCGGGGAGAGCAACAGGAAGCCGATCAGGTCAAAGATCGGTTTATGGAGGCCTTTGAGAACTTCAAGAACCTGATTATTTGGCAGCTGAATTTGAATGTGTTTTCCAATGCCTATGAGTTTTTGCCCTTTATCCTGCCTGCCATTGTCGTTGCTCCTGGCATCTTTGCAGGTGAACTTGAGGTGGGTAAGGTCTCTGAAGCCCAAGGCGCATTTATTCGGATCTTCTTTTCCTTGAACTTGATTGTGGCCCGTTTCCAAGAGTTAACCTCTTTTGGGGCAGGCATTGACCGTCTCTATACCTTTGCTGAAAATATAGAACAGCCTAGTCAGACGGAAGCAGAGGAATCGACTGAGTCTGATGCTGAAGAGGAAACACAGATTCAGCCTACCTTTGCCGTAGAGGAAGGGGATGGCTTATCTCTGGCTGAACTAACCCTAATGACCCCCAACTATCAGAGGACTTTAATTACCGATCTCTCGATGGCTTTGTCAGAAGGAGAAGGGCTGTTAGTCAAAGGGCCAAGCGGATGCGGTAAGAGTTCATTACTGCGGGCGATGGCTGGTCTATGGAATTCGGGCCAAGGCACCATCCACCGTCCTCAGCCAAAGGATATTCTCTTCCTACCTCAGCGTCCTTATATGATTGTGGGCAGTCTCCGGGATCAGATGATTTATCCCAATATGGAGATTGAGGCCAGTGACGAAGAGCTTAAGGCCATTTTGCAGCAGATTAATCTACCGGATTTAGATGAACGGTTTGAGGGCTTTGATGCGGTGGAAGATTGGTCTTCAGTTTTATCCTTGGGTGAACAGCAGCGGCTGACCTTTGCTCGGCTGTTACTGAATAAGCCCCAATATGCCATTCTGGATGAGGCCACGAGTGCCCTAGATTTGAGCAATGAAGCTTCTCTCTATCAGCAGTTACAGCATCTGGAAACGACCTTTTTGAGTGTGGGCCACAGATCAACGTTAACGAACTACCACGAGCGCACCCTGAAGTTGGCAGCGGATACAACCTGGGAATTATCTGAATCTGAAAAGGTGGAGAATGCGATCGCATAATTCGGAACGCTCAGGTGCATAAAGGGGAGGCTCAACTTACTCTTCTGAGAAAGGTTTGCCTCTGCCTATTACACCTATTAAACGTTGAGAAAAGGTCATCGAAAGTGGCTGATCAATTAGCTAATTTATTAAATCTGATCCTTCCAGATGAAAAAATCTTGTCAGACCTCTGGGAAACTGTAGACGATGGAAATAATAAAGTTGAGCTGAATGATACTTGGATTGAAATCCCAAACAAGACCCAGATCGATATTGTGACAAAAGCCTACTTTCTAGAGTCGTTTCCCAATATTGGTTTTGGGGTCTATAAAGTTCTTCTAGCCTTAGGTGGATTCAACCAAGGTTTACATGGCTTCCATTCTGCTGGAATATGCTTCTCAACAATGATCTATGATAGGAAAAGTGATTTAATCACTCTAGATTTCCACAAAGATTTTCGGTAAGGCTTTGATAAATATTTTGGCAATTTTAAGATTTTAGAGGCCAGAAAAATTGTAAAACTAGCCTGCCTATATAATTTACTTATTGTCTTTATTTATCTAATATCTAACTAATGGCTTTTATGTAAATGTAAAATGCATTTTCTTAACTAGTTATTAACAATGCGAAAAATCGAGCTTGATTCATGGGACGAACTTCCTACAACAGTAGAAGAAATTCGTACTGAATTTGAAAATTACACGTCGAGAAGAGGTATTTTATTTCGAGGGCACTCCAACGAGAAATGGAGACTTGAAACTACACTTGAGCGGAGAGGAGATAAAAATATTAGGCTTTATGATTACCTGATTAAAGCCCAAAAAATATGTTAATGAGATCGAATCAATTACAGGTCACCAATTTAATACACAAAAAAAAATTGATTTAAAAAGCCACTTACTGAATGCAAAAGTACAGCCAGATTATTTTGATTTTCCTTCTTATGAGTTCGCAATTTATTTGCGACACCACGGGTTCCCATCGCCTTTGTTAGATTGGTCAAGATCATTCTATGTTGCAGCGTTCTTTGCCTTTCAGAAACCAATACCACCAGAAGATAAAATTGCAATTTTTGTTTATATCGAGCGACCTGAAGGAACAAAATTTGTACACCATCTAGATCCCACTATTATTTCTCTGCCTCCTTTCACATCTGCTCACAAACGTCATTATGCACAGCAAGCAGAATACACTATTTGTGCTCAATGGAATGAAGGGAATGGCTACATTTTGCGCCCACACTCAGATGTTCTTGATCTCAATATAGAAAGCCAAGACATGCTAACTAAAATCACTTTATACTGCAGACGACTTGTGACTTAACATAGTAGCGGAGAGATTTGGCACACTGGGAGTATCCCCCACCTACTCTCTTACTTGCATGATTAAAATTGATTTCACCGCAGAGGAAATCCAACACCTCAACTACGAACGCTATCATCATCCTCACCCACGGGTGCAGCGACGGATGGAAGTGCTCTACTTGAAAAGTCAGGGTCTTCCCCATGCCCAGATTTGTCAGCTTTGTCAGATTAGTCGTCCGACCTTAGCTAAAACCCTTCGTCAGTATCAACAAGGCGGAATTGAAGGACTGAAGACCCTGGAATACAAAGGTCAACCTAGTTCACTCAATGCTCATAGCGATAGTGTGAGAGCCTACTTTGAGCACCACCCGCCCCGCACCAGTGCAGAAGCCCAAGCAGTCATTGAACAATTGACAGGCATTAAGCGTTCTCCAACCCAGATCAAAGCCTTCCTCAAGCGCATTGGTTGTCGCTATCGAAAAGTGGGGTATGTGCCGGGAAAGTCGAGTCTGCCCGAGAAAATTGAGGAGCAAGAGCAGTTTCGACAAACTCGCCTTGAACCCTTATTAGAGGAAGCTCAACGCCAAGAGCGTCTTGTCTTTTTTGTGGATGCTGCTCATTTTGTTCACCGGGCTTATCTGGGGTTTCTCTGGTGCCTTCGTCGGATCTTCATCCCGTCTCCTTCTGGCCGTCAACGATTCAATGTTCTGGGTGCACTCAACGCTGTCACCAAAGAAGTCACCAGTATCACCAACCACACCTACATCAACTCTCATAGCATGTGTCTGTTGCTAGCCAAGCTGGCACTACTCGACCCAGTCATACCCATCAGCGTCATTTTAGACAATGCCCGATATCAAAAATGCCAGCTGGTGACTGACTTTGCTGAGATCGTCGATATTGAGTTAGTCTATTTGCCCTCCTATTCACCCCCATTTGAATTTGATTGAGCGGCTTTGGCGCTTTGTGCGCAAGGAATGTCTCTACTCGAAGTATTATGCCGATTTTCACTCTTTCAAAGGGGCCATTCAACATTGCATTGATCAATGCAATGGAGAGCACAAGGCGAAACTAACAAGCCTTCTATCACTCAAGTTTCAGTCTTTTAAAGAAGTTAATATCTTAGCCGTCTAGAGTATACCGGGTACTCAAAGAACCAAAGCTCTCAGGTTCTTCCAAGATGCAAATATCAATCAATTCACTCTATTTCAAACAGAAGACGCTTTAATAAGTTCAATTGAGACCCGAATATTTGATATTGACAATACCTGATTTTCTCACTTTCTCGACTAGCAATGAGTGCTCTCTACTACTATCTAAATACTCATTAACTCAACCCAAGCTGCATTCGAACCGCTAGTTCTACCGCAGTCATTTCTTCAAGCGAAATTTCTCCTGCTTTCTTTCTTATTCTTTGCTTGGAAACGGCTGCCAATTGATCCGCCATTGCCTTACCTTGTCGACCGTGCAAAGTCACAAGGGCCTCACTGGGATATAGCCGAGATACATTTCTAGTGATCGGCACAACCTGAACTCGGTTGAGATTCCGGTTGGCAGCATTGTTACTGACGATAATGGCAGGTCGCTCTTTCTTGATCTCACCATCAACAGATGGATCAAAGTTAATCCACCACACCTCACCTCCATTCATGTTTCAACATCTCCAATCAGAGCTTCAGACCACTCTATAGCTTCTGATTCGCGCACTCTATCTTCAGCCATAAGTGTGTAGGCCGCATCAAGTTCATCCTTAAGGACGTATGGGCGGACTAAATCTTCAATAAACTGGCTGATAGAGCCCTTGCCAATAACCTTATAAAGTCCTTCATACAGGGAGCATGTCACCTTTGCATGCCAATTAAACCATTGAGATAAGCACACCGATGTGCAAGCACTTGCGGAACATTGCTTTCATTCCACTGCGCCCCTGAAATTTTGACTCTGCGACTAATCTGTTTGATAGCAGATTCAACAGCTCCAGACCCAATAGAACAAATTTGCTCACTCTGGTAATAGTCATAATTGACGATCCGATGCCGATGTTTGCGGATATAGTTACAAAAGACTTGGGCTTGCTTTTTCTTCAACGATTCAAACAGAGTCAAGGTTTCATCCACCTTCCCCTGCCATAAGAGTTGTTCAGGCTGGTGCAGACGCTTGAGAGATCCACCGACCTTATGAAGATTTTCCACCAGATGGTACCAGTCCAGAATCTCCCGTCGTTGCTCAGGTATACTCAGCTGACGAATGATGTTCCAAATGCCATCATGACCATCCCCTAAGCAAGTCACTGGAGAGGCTAACGGTTGCTGGTGAGTCCAGCCAATGAGCCGGGCATTATTGTGATAATCCGCAATGAGTCCCACGTCTGTTGCTAAGGTTTTATAGTCTTTCCACTGACAAGGTTGGCCTGCAGGTGTGCGGATGCGTACTTTGCCACCATCGACACTCACTTCAGTTAAAGCTTCGTGGGCCTGGGGCGTAGGAAACCGTTGCTGATGGACCAAGCGTTGCTGGGTTTTGGCTGCAACCTGAATACCCGTTAAATAAGCCACATCTTTAGCAGCTTGGGCATAGGAGACATTGGCACTGATGCGCAAGCAACAATTCTCTAAATGAGGACTGATTTGACGGTAGGAGGAAACGGCTAGACGACTTGCCTGTTGAGTTGTAACCCTTAGAGCGCCCAAGGTGCTTTTCAGTTGCCGGTTGCGCCCTGCTGCTGTGCCAGTAACTGTGCGGATAAAAAATGACCGAGTTCAGGACTGACATGGGTCTGGATTTGCTGACGCACCGTCATCTCAATGCCTTCTAGCGTCTTCATGTTTTCTGGGTCGCTTTCCTCATAGAGTAATTGTGCTATCGCATCGAGATGGATTTTGAGTTGAGCGGTTTTATCTGAGTTCATTGCTGAAGATTGCTGGGCAACACTTCATATCCTGAACGGTTTCAGATAAATCTGCAAAGGTGACATGCTCCCTTCATACACCTGTTCGTCAATACTGATCGTTAGTTTTCTATGCATGGGAAGAGCATGTACATATACGTATGCTAAAAATATGCCATTTCCCCATCTAATCAATTGATTAGCGTTCATAGTGCATTGCCAAAAAACAACTCAGAGCAACTATAACGGTCCATTGTTGAAGACTAGCAACATTCCCTAAATAGGGACTTAACATGCTTTCAACCTCTTCTTCAGGTTGATGTCCAAACCAGCTGGATAAGACATTGCGATCTTGATCGAAGAGAACCCAGCTTGGAGTTCCTGGCAGAAAATTGAGATGGAAGGTTTCACGATCTAATGCGATCTCATAACCACTGGTACCAAATATTGGTAGCCAATTCCCACGACTTGATACCTAACTGCTGAGTTTGCGATCAATGTCATTAACTCAGTCCGAGTTGTACCCGGATTGCCATTTCTACCGCAGTCATTTCATCAAGCGAAATTTCTCCCGCTTTCTTTCTTATTCTTTGCTTGGAAACGGTTGCTAGTTGATCTGCCATTGCCTTACCTTGGCGACCTTGCAAAGTTACAAGAGCCTCACTGGGATATAGCCGAGAGACATTACTAGTGATCGGCACAACCTGAACTCGGTTGAGATTCCGGTTGGCAGCATTATTACTGACAATAACGGCAGGTCGCTCTTTCTTGATCTCGCCACCGACAGATGGATCAAAGTTTATCCACCACACCTCACCCCTATTCATATTTCAACATCCCCAATCAGAGCCTCAGACCACTCTAAAGCCTCTGATTCGCGCGCTCTATCTTCAGCCATAAGTTTATAGGCTGCATCAAGTTCATCCTTGATAACGTGTGGGCGAACTAAGTCTTCAATAAACTGACTTATAGAACCCTTGCCAATAACCTCATAAAGCCCTTTATAGACCTGTTCGTCAATACTGATCGTTAGTTTCTTATGCATGGGAAAAGCGTATACGTATACGTATACGACTAATCTACCATTTTCTTAATTGATGATTGGCCATAGGCACATAGGCAACAATCACCCTAAAACAACCAAACGCTCCTATTGATCCATTACTGAACACTAGCGGCACTCCCTAAATAGGGGCTTAGCATGCGTTCAACCTCTTCTTCAGACCGATGTCCAAACCATCTAGATAAGACATTGTGATCTTGATCGAAGAGAATCCAGATTGGGGTTCCTGGTAGAGAATTGAGATGAAAGGTTTCACGATCAAATGCGATCGCAAACTTTAACGGCATCCCGTATCGCTCAATCTGCTTTTCTTGGAAATACTGTTGGGTGACCCCTACCATCTCGCCAGACTGCAATAGCTTCTGAGTATTCGCCGCAGTATACAGTTCAAAGTCTTCAAAAGCAGTCGACAATCCCAATACGTTGATGCGATCGCAACACTTCTCATCCCCTAATCTGGAAAGAAGTTTATTGAAATCATCCAACAGATTCACTTCCTTAACTCAGAACTTGAGTCAAAAACTAGCAATGATGGTTAGTACTGAAGATTGTTGTTGAGTGAAGATACTGGACATGTGGAATCAACGCTACGCTGACAACAGCTATATATATGGAACTGAACCGAATTCATTCCTAGCCGAACATACAGATATTCTCCTCAACCCAGTCCTATCTCTGGCGGAAGGGGAAGGACGAAATGCTGTATTTCTCGCTTCATTAGGATTTTTGGTACACGGCGTGGATGGCTCCGAAGTAGGCCTTACCAAAGCCCAAGGACTGGCACATTCAAAAGGCGTAGAAATCCAAACAGAAGTGGCTGATCTTGGCCTGTTTGAGCCACTAGCAAATCATTACGGATCGGTTATTTCAATCTCAGCCCATCTTCCCAGCGTGATTCGGAACAGACTTTACCCGTTAGTCGAGCAATGTCTAAAACCCAATGGCATTATCCTGCTTGAAGCCTATTCCGAAAACCAAATCACTCGGGATACGGGCGGCCCCAAAGATCTCGATATGCTCATGACCTGTGCCAAAGTTGAACAGGAATTTCCGAACTGTGAGCCGATTCTTATGAGGGAACTTGAGCGGGAAGTCTGTGAAGGGAAATACCATACTGGCATGGCCTCAGTCATACAATTCATCGCCAAAAAGAAAGAAAGCCTAAATTGCCAAGACTAACCTCAAGCCTCATCACTGGGTAAGCTTTCTTAGACTTTTTGTAGAACAATCCGAGTCCAAGTCACATTTTTCTTGCCCTTGACCAAACTGGGCTGATTTTCCAATACTAGGAGCGGTTTCAAACTAACCCTTTCTGCTTCCTGCAATGTTTTCTGGGCATTTGTAGGGAATACATAGGTGCCTACGCCAGCAGGACCATGACGCAGAGAGAGGGCAAAAATCCCTGTGGGTCTCAGTAAATCGGCAATGCGCGTTAAAGCAATTCTTCGTTCATCCTGATCGATATGATGCCAAACCGCTGATACCAGGGCAAAATCAAACCCTTCCTTGCGGTCTTCAAGACTTTGCAATAGCGGTAGAGAGTCATCGATCCACTCAATGCTGGTGCCATAAAGACTTTGTGCAACCGAGAGAAATTCCCTAGTGGGTTCTACGGCAACTACGGTATGTCCCATTTCAGCAAGGACAGCGGCATCACGGCCAATCCCCGAGCCAACATCCAATACATGGGATGGATCGGTGGGGATGAACTGAAGGATCGATTGATGCAGATCTTGAAATGCGATCCCATGAGTCGCTACAACAAATCGTTCGGTAGCTGCCACATATCCTTCAGTTCCTTTGACCCATAGCATATTTATCTCAACCCATTTACATCAGCGAATTAAACTCATAGGTAGCCGTTCAGAAGCAAGATTGGGCGCGAAGGAGGACTGATGCAGATCTCGACAATACCCCCATCAAAAAAATTCACACTGGAGCCATACATTATTTAGATACGTACTCCAGGGAATCTTCTACACTATGCTCACAGAACTGTAGGAAATGAGCTGTTTGTGGCCACCGTTCACTGTCTGGATCATACCTTTACCAATATTGAAGCCATCGTTTTTGATAAAGATGGCACATTAGCAGACGTAGAGTCTTTTCTTAAGAGCTTAGGGCAGAAATGCTCAAGCGTTCTAGAAGCAGAAGTTCCAGGTGTTCAAGACCCCCTATTACGAGCCTTTGGTATAGAAGAGACCTATATCAACCCAGCCGGGTTACTAGCTGTGGGGAGTCGTTACGAGAACAAAATTGCTGCTGCCGCCTATGTTGCCGCAACTGGACGCAACTGGTTAGAAGCACTAGAGATGGTTGAGTCCGCTTTTAATGAAGCCGATACCTATTTAATACCGAAAGCAGAGCATACTCCCCTACTTGCCAACTCCTTAGAAACCTTAAATACATTGTCAAAGACAGGGCTAAAGTTAGGAATATTATCTGCAGACAGTAGTGACAATGTCCAAGAATTCCTAGACACCTATCACCTGCAAGCACTATTCCAAGCTGCCCAAGGAGTTGACGGTACGATTTCGAAACCCGATCCCTCCTTATTCATTGATATTTGCGCTCAGATGGAGACACCCCCCAACCGAACTCTGATGATTGGGGATGCTCCTGTAGATATGAAAATGGCAAAATCTGCAGATGCAGCAGGTTGCATATTCGTCACTTGGGGATGGCATGCTCCAATCCCCACCCATCTCGCCGATATTTCCTTAGACAGCTGGCAGCAGCTCACCATCAGTCCATAGAATCTTATTCTTATCGTAATTGCAGGGTTCTACATCATTCTCTCCAAGTCCTTTCTGAAGAGAATGCTATAATTCTCTGGACTTACAGGAATTTTTGCTCATTATTGTTCTCTCGCTTTGCTCCTCAGGAGGATCAAGATCTTGCCTAAGCGTTATCTTTTCACTTCAGAATCTGTGACTGAAGGCCATCCCGATAAGGTTTGTGATCAAATTTCTGACACGATTCTTGATGCTCTACTCACTCAAGACCCCGCTAGTCGGGTCGCTGCTGAAGTAGTAGTTAACACTGGCCTCGTTCTCTTAACTGGAGAAATTACCACTAAAGCCCAAGTTAACTTTGTAGATTTAGTCCGTCAAAAAATCACTGAAATTGGTTATACCGACTCCGATAATGGCTTTGCAGCTAATAGCTGCTCTGTCCTAGTGGCATTGGATGAGCAATCTCCAGATATTGCCCAAGGGGTTGATTCAGCTCAGGAAACTCGCGAAGAAAAAAGCGATCAAGAGCTGGATGCCATTGGTGCTGGCGACCAAGGTTTAATGTTCGGGTTTGCCTGCAATGAAACACCCGAACTGATGCCCTTGCCCATCAGCCTTGCTCACCGAGTCACTCGACGATTGGCAGCCGTGCGCAAAACCCAATTGGGTTATTTACGACCGGATGGTAAATCTCAGGTTACCGTCACCTACGAAGATGGTCGTCCTGTAGGGATTGATACGGTTCTGGTTTCGACCCAGCATGACGCCACCATTGGCGATATTACCGCTCCTGCTGCAGTACAGGCCAAAATTAAGGAAGATCTGTGGAACACAGTTGTACTCCCAGTCTTTGCTGATATTGATATCAAGCCCGACGAGAATACTCGGTTCCTCGTCAATCCCACTGGCCAATTTGTGGTCGGCGGTCCCCAAGGCGATGCCGGACTCACGGGACGGAAAATTATTGTAGATACCTACGGGGGTTATTCCCGTCATGGCGGTGGTGCTTTCTCCGGCAAGGATCCCACAAAGGTAGACCGTAGTGCAGCCTATGCCTGCCGATATGTGGCCAAGAATATTGTGGCCGCTGGATTGGCAGAGAAATGTGAAGTACAGCTCAGTTACGCCATTGGCGTTGCCCGACCTGTCAGCATTTTGATTGAGACCTTTGGTACTGGCAAGGTTGACGAAGATCGCCTCCTGCAAGTGGTTCAAGAAAATTTTGAACTTCGTCCAGCTGGATTGATCCAAACCTTTGGCTTAACCAAACTCCCCGGTGAGCGTGGCGGTCGGTTCTACCAAGAAGTGGCGGCTTATGGTCATTTCGGTCGGACTGATATAGACCTGCCCTGGGAAGCAACCGATAAAGCTGAGCTGCTCAAGCAAGCCCTTAGCCCTGCAATGTCTGGCAACGCTTAACGAATTTCTTCGTAAAAGCGTTTGAGAAATTCGGCTGGTAAACCCATAAGCCACAGCCAACCTATCGAGTGATAGATGAATGTGGCTTTCCAAGCCCCCCATTTCTGCAATCTGCGGTCGGAGGTTTGGACAATGCGGTTTACCAGCCGAATTTTGCCTTGTTGGACAATTCTGGTACAGAAATCGGCATCTTCCATAATGGGCAGCCCCGGGTCAAAGCCGTCACAGTTCCAAAATGCTTGTTGGTCACAGAACATCACTTGATCACCAAACAAGACTCTAAACCCCTTACATAGGCAGAGATAGGGATGAGAAATCAGGGCGGCAATATAGGTTTTTAGGTAGTTTTGCAACGTGATGCCCCAGCGGGTACTTTGATCGCCACACATCAAAGCAATAAACCCCCCGCAGACGGTATTAGGATCGGCTAGGGTCTGAGTCATTAGGTCGACTAGATCATCGGGGACTAGGGTATCGGCATGGAGAAAACAAAGAATGTCTCCAGTTGCGATCGCAGCCCCGTAATTCATCTGCGATGCCCGGCCCCGCTCCGTTGCTGTCACCACAGAAAAGCTCGTCCCTTCCCAGGACTCAACATGGTGCTGAGCAATGGAAACCGTCGTATCAGTACTGCCCCCATCCACCAAGATAATCTCATGGGCGGGAGGCTCCAAGGCCATCAGATGCTTAAGGGTTCGGCTGAGAACCGTTGCTTCATTGAGCAGGGGCATAATGATAGACACTTGAGGCATGAAAACTCAGTTCAGCAACAGAATATGAACAAGGCCCCATTGATGATACGCGATGGTAAACCCCGCAGGAACTGAGATCATTGTGTGCCAGAATCAGGAGTGTTGCACAGGGGGCCTTGATGCTGGGTACTTTACTTGATCAGCGCTATAAGGTTACGGCAGTCTTAGGGGCCGGTGGATTTGGCCAAACCTATATTGCTGAAGATACTCGCCGACCGGGCAATCCCCAATGTGTGGTTAAGCATCTGAAGCCAGCCAGCTCTGATACCCAATTTATTGATGTGGCCCGGCGGCTATTTCGGACCGAAGCCGAGATGCTGGAGAAGCTGGGACGCCATGATCAAATTCCTCAGCTCCTCGCCTACTTTGAAGATCAAAAAGAATTTTATCTCGTTCAGGAATTCATTCAAGGTCAGACCCTGAGTGATGAGATGCCCCTGGGCCAACCCTTACCCGAAGCTCAGGTGCTAGGCATTGTGCAAGAAATCCTCAACGTCTTGCATTTCGTTCACTACCACCAAGTCATTCACCGGGATATCAAGCCCGATAACCTGATCCGTCGGCAAGCCGATGGTCATTTAGTCTTAATTGATTTCGGTGCCGTCAAAGAAATCCGCACTCAAATTGCTCCAGCGGATCAATCCGTTGGCTACACCGTGGGCATCGGCACCCAGGGCTATATGCCCGGTGAGCAATTATCAGGCCGTCCCCGCCTCAACAGCGACATTTATGCTGTTGGCATGATTGGTATCAAGGCCCTAACGGGGGTAGAGCCGATGCAACTTCCCTTTGATGAACAAACGGCGGAGCTTCAGTGGCGTTCCTTGGCCCCCCCCAAGCGTCCCCCCAGGTTTGCTGAGATCTTGGAACGGATGGTGCGATCTCAATTCAATACCCGCTACCCATCTGTGGCAGACGTCCTCCAAGATTTACAACTCCTTTCGCAACCTTCATCTCCCCCCATTCCTCCCACCGAGCCCGTCATCTACAGTGCTCCCATTCCTAACGCCAACCCCACCGACTTGCCTGCCACCAATGTTGTCAGTCCAAAACCCGTGCCTCTCCAACCCTCTCGTGGTTCTTGGTGGATTGCTGCAGTCATCGTCGGTTTATCGGGTCTAGGGGGTGCTTACGCCCTCGGTCTGATGCCCAACTTTTCGGGGCTCAATGGCCGATCTACAGATCCGACTGTGAGTCCCTCTGCCTCTGTTGAACCCTCTGTTGGGCCCTCCCCCTCCTTGACTCCTTCCCTCATCAGAAACGTCAACCCTCTTCCCTCTAACTGCAGGGTCACCGTCAACGATCCGAATCCTCCCTTGAACATTCGTTCCAGTCCAGAAGTCACCCCCGACAATATCGTCGCCACCGTTGATAACGGCACCCCCTTGTCCGTGCTCGGTTCACAAGGGAAGTGGCTACAAGTTCAATCTCCTGACGGTTGGGTTTCTAAAAACCTCACCCAGCAAGTGTGCCGATTAGCACCAAATCGGGTTCGATTCGCCCCAGGGGCAACAGGCACTTTACTGGCACAAACCTTGAATCAGCATGAACGGCAACCCTTCTTACTCAATGCTCAAGCCCAACAATCTATGACCGTGCGCTTATCCAGCGGCGATGTAGAGGTCCAAATCCTCGATCCTCAAGGTCGTATGATTGCTGAGGCAAATCGTCAAACGCCTAGCGATACCACAGCATTACCCTCGAATGGGAACTACACCATCGCCGTAGAAAATCAGCAACCTGGGGCTGAACGCTTTTCCCTAGATGTTGAAGTCGTTACGCCCAGGCAAATCCCCCCTAAAGACACCACCTCAAGGGTGAAGTTCGCCTCTGGTGCAACGGGGACTCAGCTCAACAGCACCATTCAAGCAGGCCAACAACAGCGGTATTTACTCAATGCTGGGGCACAGCAATTGATGCGGGTCAATATCGCCCAAGGAGATATTCAGGTGACACTCTTCAGTCCCGGTGGTCAACCTTTAGGCCAACTCAGCCCCCAAGCAGCCAATTGGCAAGGACAACTCCCTCAATCTGGAGAGTACCGTTTAGACGTGACGGCAACTCAAACCAGCCCTTACAGCATCGATATTGATATTGAATAAAAACTGGGAAATTTAGGTGATCCTTGTCATTCGAAAAGGACCTAGACTGAGCTAGGTTATGATGTGAACGCAGGAAGTCTTGGACATCCTATCAATTACTCATACAGTAATAATCAATGGCTACACGCCAGTATGGGAAAGGGATAAATCACTTCTGCTTTTCACTTGGTTTGGACCTTGCTGCATTGATTGAAATGCTAACTTTATGACTCAGATTACGTGTAGTTCCTGTGGGCGAGAAAATTCTTCAGACTCCCGATTCTGCCAATATTGTGGGATTTCAATGTTGAAACCTCCTGTGACAGGTTCAGGCAGCCCTGCAGTCGTACCCCAAACCAGTAATCAATCTTCAATTCCACCCACCCAAGCAATTGCAGACTTAGACGCCACTGAAAATACCCAGACCTCATTGCCCCCTGGTACACGACTCCGCGATCGCTACATAATCCAACACCAGCTAGGACAAGGGGGATTTGGCAGAACCTACCGAGCTGAGGATACTGGGCGCTTTAACGAAATTATCGTGCTCAAGGAATTGACCCCATCGGTTCAAGGCACCTACGCCCTTAAGAAAGCCGAAGAGCTCTTTCAAAGAGAAGCAGCCACCCTTCATCGCCTTGAACATCCCCAAATCCCCAGATTCTGGGAGATATTCACTGCCCAGAAGCGACTATTCCTAGTCCAAGATTTTGCCGAAGGCTCCACCTACCAACAACTGTTAGAAGGACGCCAACAGCAAGGGCAAACCTTTAACGAAACAGAAACCACACAACTGTTTCGGGATCTGCTGCCCGTCTTAAGTTATCTCCATGGCCAGGGAGTCATCCACCGAGATATTTCCCCTGATAACATTATCCGGCGGAACAAAGATGGTTTACCCATCCTGATTGATATGGGTGGGGTAAAGCAAGTTGCCATAGACGTTGCGACAGAAGTTGCCACCGAACGGAGTTCCCCTGGAGCGTCCACGGGAGGGACTCGCTTGGGGAAAATTGGGTATGCGCCTGATGAGCAGATGCGATTAGGTTTAGTTGCTCCCCATAGTGATTTATATGCCTTAGCGGTAACGGCTTTAGTGCTGATGACCGGACATCCACCCCAACAACTCCAAGATCCCCAATCTCTAGAATGGCTATGGCAGAAAGAACTCAGCTTAAGCTCTAATTTTTCTGACACCCTCAACAAAATGTTATCGCCCCCGGCCGGTGGATCGGTATCAGTCCGCAGCGGAAATCATCCAAGCGCTCAATACTCAGATAGAGCCGCCCCCCCACCAAAATCATGCAGCCACCCCCCCCGTCGCTGGAGTGCCTCCGACCATGCCGCCAACGATGCCCGCGGCACCTCCTCCGACTCAACCGTCTCCCCAAACCACCCAGTCAGCGAACCCTTTTTCTGCCAACTATTCTGCCCCTGTGCAACAAATTGCTGCGGTGGAAGCAGATCAAAGCAAGAGTAACGTTAAGTTGTGGACCATCGCCGGTGGATTGACCTTCATTATCCTGGGCGGTCTTGCTTACGCTGGATTTAATGGCAGTAATAACAGTGTCGATCCAGTCGTATCAACCGAAGAATCTAGTTCGCCGACTGCCTCTAGCTCTCCTTCCCCTCGGGTTAGCCCTTCACCCAGCCCATCCCCTTCCAGTAGGCGGCGGTTTAAGTCCGTTGATATTGATAAGTTATCCACCTATACCCATAAAACCAAAGCCTTTTCCTTACTGGCTCCCGATGGATGGAAAAGCAAAGACAATAGCAAGCCGGGTGAAGTGATTGTGTTATGGACCGATCCAACCCGTAACGGTGGACTCGTCGCCGACATTTTCGATGTTGACTACGATCCCACCCAGGATGATTTAACCAAGTTACTCCAAGACTTTCTCAAGAACTCTTTTGAGAAGGAGCCAGGTTTCTTTCTCCGAGATGCTAAACCCCAAAAAGATGGCAGTGTTTTGCTCATTTGGGGTTATACAGCCAAAGCAACAGGTAACATTAAAGTTAAACTGCTGGGCAATAGCTTTATTGAACGTAAAGGGAAGCGAGTGGCCATTCTGAGCTTCATCGTTCCAAACGATCAATTCAAGGAACTGGAAAAACCCCTCAATCGAATTATCAATAACTACAAAATCAATACAGAAGCCAAAATCCCTTAAATAAGGGATGGGAATGTGGAACTTTTCTAGGATGGTAAGGCTCAAGATAGCGAAACAGTCTCACATCATTATGAAGCGCTTAATCACTTCTCAGTCCATTGCGCACAAGGATGACCCTACCCACCCGGCCCCCCATGAAACTTTCTCGAAGCCACCTCCTTTGGGTTACTAGTATTCTTGCTGGTGGGGTCGTTTTGTCTGTGGGGGATTTATCGGTGGGTCTCTTCCCAAGGCGTTCAAGCATCTTCGACCTCTTCAACCCCAGCTTCTGCACCCTCGTCTCCGGGTCCTGCTCCAGATTTATCCAAGACGGCTCTTGCGCCCCCCAGGACTATTTGCCCCACTAAGGGGAGATGTGCGATTAGTGGTGATGAGTGATCTCAACAGCCAGTATGGGTCAACTCGCTACGCTCCAGAAGTCACTAAAGCAATCTCACTGATTCCTGGCTGGCAACCTGATTTAGTTTTGAGTGGGGGAGATATGGTGGCGGGCCAATCGCGTTCTCTCAACCGGGCTCAAATTCAAGCCATGTGGGCTGCATTTGATCGCAACATAGCAGCCCCCCTTCGCCAAGCTCAACTCCCTTTGGGATTCACCATCGGCAATCACGATGGCTCAGGAGCTTTATCACCTGCGGGCAGCCCTATTTTTACGGTAGATCGGCAAGTTGCGTCCTCCTATTGGAATCAACAACGCCCAGATTTACCCTTTGTCGATCGGGCAAACTTCCCGTTCAATTACACTTTTGCTCAGAATGACATCTTCTATCTGGTTTGGGATGCTTCCACCGCTAAGATCACCCAAGAGCAAATAGCCTGGGTGGTGAGAAGCCTTGAGAGTCCAGCAGCCAAAAAGGCTAAACTTCGAATCATGATTGGTCATCTCCCCCTCTATGGCATTGCGGTGGGACGCAACAAACCCGGTGAATATTTGCACAATGCTGAACAGTTACGGGTGATCATGGAGCGCTATGGCGTTCATACCTATATCAGTGGTCATCAACATGCCTACTATCCCGGTCGCCGGGGACAGCTCCAGCTTCTGCATACAGGAGCATTAGGCGGCGGTCCTCGTCAATTAGTGGGGAGTGATCGCACCCCTCAGAAAACCTTAACGGTGGTGGATATTGACCATAAAGCGTTATCAACGACCTATACGACCTACGATATGAAGACCCTACAGGTGATCAGTCACCAACAACTGCCCCGCCAAATCGCTGGGCAGAATGGTACCGTCTATCGCCGGGATATAGGCATAGTCCCATAGAGCTAACTCCACTAGGACTGAGGATATATTTTAGCTCCAGGCAATCGTTTCAAACGGTCCCAATGGACTAGCTCGTCGTGGAAATATAAGGCATAGTCTGACGAGAATGAGATCGCAACATTGATCACGCCTTTCAGTTTATGATTGCTAAAGTACTCATGCTCCTTTCGATTAAATGGACGTCGAGTCATCCCAAAAATATAGTAGGGACATTCAGGAAAGCGTTCGAGCACTCTTTGAACCAAGTAGACCGTTTTTATCTCTGGATAACTGGAGAAGTGCTCCGTTAGCTGTCGAATTTCTGCCTCTGGTAATCCATGAGGTTTGAACTGTGTATTCTGGGCAAACTGCGAACGTTCAGTCAACGCCATCTTCCAGGCTTTCTGATGCTGCTGCCATCGTCGTTTATAAGGTTCAGCCAGATCCGGCTGATGTCGTTGGTGATAGTAGCCATAGAGCTGACGACAGGCTGAAGTCACGAGGGAAGGATCATGATCCATCGCATATTCAAGGTGTGTCACTCCGTCGGCTTGCCCTTCCTCTGTCAATAAATATCCAACCCAATAGCGAGCATTAGCCTGGTGAGGGTTCTCCACAATAATCGATTGGAACATGGATAGGGCTTGCTGTCGATCCTGAAGTTGCCAGGTGGTTGAAGCCCGTTTCATTTGCTCTTCTAGGGTCAGCAGATGTTCAGGCCTTTGATTCAAGCGGTGTAACCCAGCCAACTGATGTTGACTATAGTCATGATCATCAACCCACTCCTCAGTTTCTTCTTGTTTTTGAAATTGATTCAATTGGGCGGTTAAGTCAGGAAATGTATCCCCCAATAAAACTGTAGCATTCAATTTAGGAGGCAATAATTCTACTGGGGAATAGGCCAACCTCTCCAGACGTTCTGACAAACATGGATGAGTCGAGGCATTGGTGGTTTGCTGAGCAAGACACAGGGCCAACCATCTACGATATTGATCTAGAGACATTCCTGATCGAAGAACCTGGAGGATCTGGGAAATAGAATCATCGTCCGGTTCTGACTGGTGGAGTGTTCGGCGGTAATGGGTAGACCAATACTCTTTCAAGAGCAGATGATCATACACATAGAGCCAAATAAGTGCCTCTGCTTGATGGTGAGCCCCTACTATTCCTGCTGCCCGCCGATCGGCCTCATACTCTTGAGCACGAGCATGGACAAAAGAAAAAGCTCTAAAGAATGGTCCATACCACCTAAAAAAACGGTCAAACAGAAATCCTCCACTACTATGCTCAAAACGTTCTGCTAGGTCATACCACGTCCGACGAATTCGATAAATCCATGCTGACGCTCGACCATCATCTCCACAGAGATGGGCAAGCTCATGGGCGAGTACGGCTTTGCACTGCTGGGGAGACAGCGCTTGCAAAAGGGGCAGGCCAATTAACAAATAGTTGCTTTGCCAACCGATCAATCCAAATCGAGGACGCTGAACAATAGCAGCATTGAGCTTCCCATTCAGGATGACATTATTCAACTTGGGCGCTTTCATCGCCAATGCTAATTCATCAAGCATGGCAAACAACTCGGGGACTTGTTTCCGAGTCATGGGAATCCCCTTAGGCCGATCAAAGCGAACGAAAAACAAGCGCAGCAGACTAAACCCAACCAAGATAGTCACATAATTGAGAGATTCAATCATGTCCTGGTCTTGAATGGCGGTTAAATACAGTCGAATTCCCCATAGCCCCGCAAATAACAGGACAAATACAGCCAGGATATAGATATAGCCTAAACAAGCTAACAGCCTTAAGCGACTCCGGTAGAAACTTGGATTTCGTTGAGCCATTGTCTCAACCCGGTAGACTAAAGCATCAAATTCCTCAGGTGTGGAGATTTTTCTGAACGAGATCCACTGAAACCACCGTTGCATAGCTACAAAAAATTGACCTTCTTTCTACCTAAAGTATGCCCAGCAGAAGAACTTTGAGATTTGGGCTCAATGTTTCAAGTGGTCATTCAAGGGTCAGGTGAACTCAATCCATGCCCACACCTCAATTTCCTCGGCAGTCCTGACAAGAATTTGTATGATAGGGAACTGTTGCCAAAACAGAAGATAAGGCTCATGGAGTCAACCCTCATTTACCCCCATCAGTTGTATGAAAACCATCCTGCTGCCTCACCAGATCGCATCCCCTTCTTAATCGAAGAGCCGCTCTTTTTTCGCCAATACCCATTTCACAAAAAGAAGATTATTCTGCATCGAGCTTCAATGCAGAGCTATGCGGATCAATTGCGAGAGCAAGGCCATACAGTTCAGTATTTAGAAAGTAGTGAACTCAACTCTTCCTCCACCGTTTTTTCTATTCTCCATAGCCAAGGCATTGGCTGTGCCCATATCTGCGAAGTCACCGATGACTGGTTAACGCAACGAATTATTAAAGCAGCGCAGACATTCGACATCCAACTGGTTTGGCATCCAACCCCCAACTTCTTAACCCAAACCTCAGAATTAGAATCCCTATTGCCTGCAAACAAGTCGTTACGGATGAATTCCTTCTATATCAAACAGCGTCAACGACTCGGGATTCTCCTTGATGGCGAGGGTCCAGTGGGGGGCAAATGGAGCTTTGATGCGGACAATCGTAAGCGCCTGCCTAAAAAAATTGAGCTTCCTTCTATTCGGTGGCCTGCTGCCAATACCTATGTCAAAGAAGCGGTTGCCTACACCCAGCAACACTTTGCCCAGAATCCAGGCAGTAGTCATGGTTTTGCCTATCCGATTGACCACGCCAGTGCTCTTCATTTCCTCAACCAATTTTTAGAAACCCGTATTGACCAGTATGGTGCTTACCAAGATGCTATCGATGCCGACCAATCCTACTTATTTCACTCGGTTTTGACCCCTGCCCTGAATATTGGTTTATTACATCCACAAGAAATCGTTCAAGCCACATTAGATAGGCATGCAGATCGCCCCATTCCTCTCAACTCGCTGGAAGGGTTTATTCGGCAAGTGATTGGCTGGCGGGAATATGTCCGCGGCGTCTACCTTCTAAAAGGACGAATCCAAAGAACCACTAATTTTTTCCAACACCATCGACCTATCCCTAAACTATTTTGGGACGCCAACACGGGCATCCTCCCCTTTGATCCGGCAATGCAGCGGGTATTAGACAGTAGCTATGCCAACCACATTGAACGATTGATGGTGTTTAGTAACCTATTCTTGCTCTGCGAATTCGCCCCAGATCAGGTTTATCGCTGGTTTTCATCGCTGTTTATCGATGCCTTTGATTGGGTGATGGTTCCTAATGTGTATGGCATGGGCCAGTATGCCGACGGGGGCCTAATGATTACGAAACCCTATGTCAGCTCTTCCAACTACCTGCGCAAAATGAGTTATTTCAAGCAGGGAGACTGGAGTGTCCTCTGGGACGGCTTATATTGGCGCTTTATGCACCAGCATCGATCGTTATTTGAGCGCAATCCTCGCACGCGGATGACGGTCAGCCACCTGGATCGCATGGGTGACAAGCTAGATCAGCATTTGCAGGTATCCGCAGCCTTTCTTGACAGTTTTTAGATCAACGAACCAATGATCAACAGACTGGTATTAACAGTGGGCTGCAATTTGGCTAGCCTCGCGAGGGGGATAGGTCAAGGCAGCAATTAGCAGCACTGTCAGATCAAACGCCAATTTCAAGCTATGGATCACTACGTTTTTCACCACAACTAAACAGCCCATCAGTAAAAGTTTCAACAGAGTTCGGCCAGACTGGGCCACTGCAGGGGTTGTCGAGGTGACTAATTTACCGGGCAAATACAAAAAGAGGGACAAAGCCAACAAGTTTACGATCAGAATTCCGATGAGCAAATAGCTACCCAGACCTGCCAAAAAAGATCCTTTTTGCATTGAAGGCAGCAGCTTATCTAAGGTGGACAACACCCCAACCATACCTAGGGGTGCTAACCATCGCGGTAAGCTCATGCCTTCGGTAAATTGCTTCAGTAGGTGAAATCCATTATTGACGACAACCGATAACCATTCACCACTCTGATCAGCCATGAACTAGACCTACCCATAGACGTTGAAGACATCTTACACATAATTCAGGGATTGTCAATGCTTTTCCTTTGAATAGAGGGATTTAGCAAAATCTTTTGCTCATATTTACAGAAATGCGGCGAAAAACTTTTTTCAGAGTTATTTTAGTGGAGATGTTAGGGGATTTTGGAGTCGAGCATGGCGAGTCGTGAGCATCTAAACATACTGAACCAAGGCGTTAAAGCCTGGAATCAGTGGAGAGATGCCAACCCTAATATTCGTCCTGATCTGCAGTTGGCAAACCTGAATGGGAAAAACCTCAGCAAGATCAATTTCAGTCGAGCGGATCTCAGCGGTGCAGATCTGAGTGGGACAGAACTCAGACATGCTCATCTGATTGGCGCGAATCTCAGCCGAGCCTTTATGCGTTGGTCGGATCTGAGTCGAGCCACCTTAAGGGGTGCCTATTTATGGGGGGCCGATTTGAGTGGCACGACCCTGGAACAGGTGGACCTGAGCTATGCCAAGCTGCGAGGGGCAACCATGCGTTGGGCCGATCTCAGCTTTGCCAGACTGACTCAAGCCAACCTTCGGGGAGCGACCCTGAGTGGGGCCACTCTCTGCCGTTCAATTCTGAGAAAGGCAGATTGTAGTTGGACAGAACTCCGCTGGGCCGATATGCGGGGAGCTAACCTGTATGAAACGGATTTGCGGTGGACGGATCTGCGCGGAGCCGATTTGCGATACTCGTCGTTAGATTATGCGATCGCACTTTCGTCTGACTTCACCGGAGCCACCTTTACCGGGGCCAGTATTGAAAACTGGAAGATCAGTAATGAAACCAAATTTGATGAAGTTGACTGTGCCTATATTTACCTCAAGTCTTCCCAACGGGATCGTCATCCCCTAGCCGGCGATTTTATCTCAGGTGAGTTTATCAACCTGATTCAAAAGCCCTTAGGGACGATTGACTTACTCTTTTTACACGGTATCGATTGGCTAGCCTTTGTCGCTGCTTATCAAACTCTTACCAGTGAATTTGAACAGTGTGACATCAATATTCAGGCCATTGAGAAGAAAAGCGGAGGCGCTTTTACGGTTCGATTGGAAGTCCCCGTTGATGCGAATCATGAGGCGATAGAAGCTCAAGCAAAACAACATTATGCTGCTCAGCTCAAAGCCATTGAGAGACGATATAAATCTCAGCTCAACGCCACGGATGTGGAATTAAAAATCTACCGCCAGAAAAATGCTGATATCAAGGAGATTACAAAACTGCTAGCGGTTAGGCCCTTAAAAGCCAGGAATAAAGCGGCCCTTCAACATCGGTCTAACTTACGGGTCCCCTCCTAAAGTCTGGCTGGATTTGTTCTATCTCAGACTGGATTTCACACAGAACTTGAAATAACTCCGTTCATGGAGGGTCACAGTTCTGCTAGTGTCCCTACTGACGAGTCCAAATCCGGCGATTAAGGTTGAGATCTTGGATAATTCCTAACATGAGCTGGAAGTTATCAAAGTAATCTTGCATCGGTCTGAAACTCAGCATCGTTTTGAATAGCTGAGCCTCAAACAAATCTCGGTCATGATGGATGGCAATAAAGATCTGATTCTCTGAGAAGGATATAGAGACGGGACGCTGGGCTTTTTTTCTAAACTTCACGAGGCGTTCCATTAGGCTCGTCGATAGAATATATCGGGCCTCAACTTGATCGTCACTGTATACGGTATACAGCTGGTCAAATTCTGGGTCTTCTAGCTTAACGAGTTGTCCAGATCGATTCAATTGCTTGAGTTTCGAGGCTAATGAGCCTGTGAAAACAACGGTCTCACCCTGAAAACTCTTATTAAACTCAGATCGAAAAAACAGTCCTTTAAACACCTGCCGTCGAGTCACCTGATTCCCCACTTGGTCTTTGAAGCTGTCGTAATCAAAGCGTTGGCCTTTGAACATCCTGATCACGATAAAAGGCGAGGCTTTCAAAAAGCTAAACATCAAAACCAGCACTAAAATAGGTAATTTAATAAACGTGAGAAACCCTCTTGAACGTCTCAGTAAAAAAGGCATCATCTTAGGGATGAATGCGTGATAGATTTCATGCTCAGCCACGACCTCTGAGAAGTAAACATTAGCCGGACCGATATTGCCATACACACAATCATCTTGTTGAAGGTGAAATGTGGAGTTCAGAGCAGGAAATAGTCGACTTCTCAGGATCGCCATCCTAGTGAGGGAATTATCTCCATAGGCAGCATAGCTTAGGCCTTGATCGTTGTTGATGTAACGAATCACTTTCTCAATGATTTTGGTTTTAAACCCACGTTCATACATCTCCGTTTGAACGCTATAGAAAATAGCCCAACTCCATAAACAGCCAATTATGCCAAATAGAAAAAATGTAGCGACCAATAATAGCGACCGAAAATTTGGGAAGGAGAATCTAGGTTCTTGGCACTTTAAGATGAAGTCAAAAAACAGCTGTTCTGCAGTGCCATCGTCAGCATTGCTCAACTTTTGACCCAGACCAGAAGTGATCATGTCTCGGATGCACTCACCCTCCGTAGGGATAGGAAAAAGTGGAAGAGACTGAAACACTTGCGGAACCTGAGTCAGAATCAAAATCAAGATAATTAGAAGGATGGCACCAACAATAGCTAAAGCTTTCAGGGCCGACTGCCGCTTGGTCTCATACTCCTTCAGATCTTCCACTAAGTTTTGTCGACAATAATCTTTGAACTCTGCTAAGGTGCGATGCTTAAAGAAAGGTTTTTCTGGCGACCCTTGAGATGATGCAGCAGAGACACTATCGGTTTTGGCGGTAGCTTGCATTCCTGTAACCACTTCGGTCGCAACCAAGAGGCTAAGGCTTTGGATAAATTTTTCTGCCCAGGCTTGAGTGGCTGGATTATCGGCCAGTATTGTTCCTAGGGATTTTGCCTGTTCGAGTTGACCCGCTTTTTGATAAGCGGTAGCCAACCACATTTGGGCTTGGTAAAAATCCGGATGGGAAGCATCTCCACCCTGGCGAAACTGCTCTAGGGCATGAATTGCCTGGCTAAACTGTTGGCTTCGGAGGGCTTCACGGCCTTCGGAGAGGAGCTGATTTGCATCAGTTAGGGACAAGGGAGCTGCACTAGGTTCAGGTATGGGTCCATCTGCTGGTACAGTATTGACTTCTTCTTCAGTACTGGCTGCTAAAGCTTCTTCGGCAATGGCTGCGGCTTTATTCGATAGTTTGTCTTGCCAACGTTTTGCCCAAGAGCGAATATTGGGCTTTTCGCATTCCGTCAATTCCTGGCAAATGGCCAGGGCTTTATCAAGCTCATTCACCTGGTCATAGGCTTTGACTAGGGCTTTACAGGCTTGATAATGTTCTAAAGATCCCGGTTTAGGGTTGGCGTGATAATAGTTTTCTAAACGCTGAACGGCTTCAGGATAATCCTGTTTTTCTAGGGCGAGTAACCCTGAACGATATTCTTTGAAAGGAGTCATGATTTAATTTTGAAGGAGGTTGCGGACATCAATAGCCCGTCGATCTTGAGCGGTTGCTTCAAACAAGGATTTGGCTTCATCCCGACGCCATGTGGCGATTAAGTTGCTCGGGAACATTTCGATACTGTTGTTGTAGTCCGTTACAGCTCTGTTATAGAAGCGACGAGCAGCAGACAGCTGTTCCTCGACCTCATTCAAGGACCCTTGAAGTTGAACAAACTGTCCATCTGTTTTCAGATCAGGATAGTTCTCGGTTAAGGCCAGGACATTAGCTAAAGCACCTGAGAGTTGATTCTCGAGCTGGACCCGGTCTTCCGTAGACCCCTGGCCTTTCATCACTTGCGATCGCAGTTGCGTTACTTTCACAAGAGTTCGCTCTTCAAACTCCATATAGGTTTTGGCAATCGACACCAAGCTTGGAATCACATCACAGCGTTTTTTCAGCAATACATCAACACTGGAAAACGCCTGATCGACTTGATTTTTCTTAGCGACTAGATTATTAAAGAAAAACCATACGACTCCTCCCAAAACCAACGGAAGCAGCAAAATCAGGGCTAAAAGAATCTGCACAATTAGCATAATGAAGCTAACTCAAAATAACGCCAATAATCCAAGTTTTATGATTACTTGACTATTGTTCCCGATATTTTTGTGAGAATAGCAATTTAATCTAAGCTCAAGCACTAGGCGTTAAAGCATCACCTAAAACTACTATTAGATCGGTAAATCTGCTCGTGGCTTATAGGTTTCAATTTGGCGAATTTGTTCGTAGAGTTCTCGCTCTCGAGAGCTAATATTTTTAGGAGATTCGATGCGAATCTCAACTAATTGATCGCCTCTTTTTCCATTCGAAGCGGGGTACCCTTTTCCACCTAACCGAAGTCGCTGGCCGGAGCGCACTCCACTCGGTATCGATACCTTAACCCATCCATCTAGGGTTGGGGCTTCGATTTGCCCTCCCAAGATGGCTTCTGCACAGGTAATCGGTAATTCGCAAACAATATCGTTCCCTTCTAAGCGGTAGAAGGCATGGGGGGAAACATCAATTTTGAGATAAAGATCACCCCCTGAGGTTCCCTGACCTTTCAGACGAATGCGCTGACCCGATACCATCCCCATGGGCATCGACACTTCTAGGGAGCGTCCATCTTCCAGGCGAATGCGCTCTCTGCCCCCCGCATAGGCTTTTTCCAGGGGCAAAGTCAGCCGTGCTTCGGCATCTCGCTGGCCAACTGCAGAAGCTTTAGGCTTATTTCTCGTTTGCTTGCGAGCATTGCTTTTCTTGCCATAGGGTCGCTCCAAGAGCTGATCCAAAAACTCTTGGAAATCTGCAAACTCACTGAAATCAACCTTATCAGAGGCAAAGGGATTGGTTTGCCCTCCCCATTTCTTAGCCGATTGGGGACTACTCGACTTCTGAAATCCCTGCTGTTGCCAATATTGACCGAACTGATCATACTTGGATCGCTTCTCGGCATCCGACAACACATCGTAGGCTTCACTGATGGTTTTAAACTGCTCTTCCGCCGCTTTATCGCCCGGGTTCAAATCTGGATGATATTGTCGGGCTAATTTTCGATAGGAACGCTTAATCTCTTCCGTGGGTGCCTCTTTAGACACCTTAAGAATGTCGTAGTAATTGCGGAAGTTCTGCATCTACCTCTTGTTAGCCTAGTTCGCCAAAATTGCAACGATACCGTTGAGTTTACCAATCATCATCCTCCCAGTCTTCCCAGAAGTCCCCATCCATTCGACTCGAAGACCGACGCGGGGGTGGATCATCGGACGACGGTCGCCCTGTCACCAATTCCACGCCTTTATTCACCCCTTTGGATACAGCATCACTGATCGAAGACATAGAAGGCAAGGGGAATAGCTCCTCTTCGTCATCGTAGTACTCTTGATTGACGCGAGTCACCTCTTGATTGAGTTCATATAGCGCATCTTGGAGATTGGCATAGTCCAAATCGATCTGGCGATCCTGATCTTGGTTAATGCTGTCTTGTAAGTCTCGGGACAGGGTCTCGACCCGCCTTCTCAGGTTGTTGGCGAACTGAGGACCAAAATCTAAGGTGATTTCTCGCAGCTTGCGATCGCATTGGCTAATCAGATCTTGACCCCGATTCCGCTTATCAATTCGCTCACGACGGAGCCGATCCTTATCGGCAAACTGCTCCGCTTCCTGGAGCATCCGGTTGACTTCAGAATCTGACAGATTGGCCGCCCCTTGGACCGTAATCGTTTGTTCACGGCCCGT
Organism: Acaryochloris sp. 'Moss Beach'; assembly: GCF_021497025.1. Classification (NCBI taxonomy): domain Bacteria; kingdom Bacillati; phylum Cyanobacteriota; class Cyanophyceae; order Acaryochloridales; family Acaryochloridaceae; genus Acaryochloris; species Acaryochloris sp. 'Moss Beach'. Next base: position 5,228,930 of record NZ_CP071717.1, on the reverse strand, counting down.
GTATTTATCCATCGCCGTCACTTGCAGAATGCCGTTGGCGTCGATATCAAAGGATACCTGCACTTGAGGCACCCCTCGGGGCGCTGGCGGAATCCCCCGCAGCTGAAACCGTCCCAAGGATTTATTGCTATTCGCGAGCTGTCGTTCCCCTTGAAGCACATGGACTTCGACCTGGTTCTGATTGTCTTGGGCCGTAGAGAAGACATCAGAACGCCGGACCGGAATCGTCGTATTACGAGGAATCAGGGTCTTCATCACCCCGCCAATCGTTTCTAGGCCAAAGGACAAGGGTGTCACATCTAGCAGGAAAATATCCTGCAAATCGCCTGCCGTAATCCCCGCCTGAATCGCAGCGCCCACAGCCACCACTTCATCTGGGTTAACATTCTGATTCGGACGTTTGTTGATCATCTGGCCAATCAGATTCTGGACCATGGGGATGCGGGTGGAGCCACCCACTAGCACCACTTCATCAATATCGATGGAGCGCAGATTACTATCCCGTAAAGCCCGTTCCACTGGGGCCTGTAGGCGCTCCGCCACATCGGCACATAAATTTTCAAACTGGCCCCGGCTCAACACCACGTCCATATGTTTGGGGCCTTCTTCCGTCGCCGTGATAAAGGGCAGGCTCACATTCGTCTCGGGCAAACCAGATAGTTCGATTTTGGCCTTTTCTGCAGCTTCTGTCAGGCGCTGCAGGGATTGGGGCTCCCGGCGCAGATCAATATTTTCTTGCTCTAGGAACTGCTCAGCCAGCCAATCTACAATGATCCGGTCAAAATCCGTGCCCCCCAATTGGGTATCCCCACTCGTCGCCCGCACTTCAAAGACCGAATCTCCCACATCCAGAATCGAGACATCAAAGGTGCCGCCGCCCAGATCAACCACCATCACCGTTTGGTTATATTGATTGTCCAATCCATAGGCTAGAGCCGCAGCGGTCGGCTCATTAATAATCCGCTTTACCTCTAAACCCGCAATTCGCCCCGCATCCCGCGTGGCCTGTCGCTGAGCATCATTAAAGTAGGCGGGCACTGTAATCACTGCCCCAGTAATCGGTTCTCCAAGAAAACGGCTCGCCTCATCTGCAAGTTTCCGCAGAATCATGGCCGACACCTCTTCCGGGGCAAATTCTCGTTCTAAGGCAGGGCATTTAATCTTGATATTGTCAGCCTGGTCACGCCGAATCGTATAGGGAACCCGTTTGGAAAAAGCAGATAATTCGCTATACCGACGCCCAACATATCGTTTAAAGGCATAGAAGGTATTTTGGGGATTGAGGACAGTTTGTCTGCGGGCTAATTGACCAACAAGACGTTCCCCTTCTTTGCCAAAAGCCACCACAGAAGGGGTTGTACGGCTGCCTTCGGTGTTGGCAATCACAACTGGCTTGCCTCCCTCCATCACTGCCACCACTGAATTAGTAGTACCTAGGTCAATGCCGACAATTCTGCCCATGAACTCTATTTCTCCTATCGCCAGCCTAGTGCGATCTGTATCGTGAACCGTTGAATTTAATATTTTATCCTGCGGAACGGATTCTGTTCTGTGAGTGAGAATGGCCTCTGGAGAAGAATGAATTCTTCAGCTGAGGAGAAACATCTTGGAATTGCCCCTACAAGGGAGAAAGTCTCCTGACATTAACCACCTCTTGGTTCATGTGCACCATCATCCTTATTTCTACAGAATACCTTAGCCGTCTTATTCCTGGGGCATCCATCAGCTCTCCTGGGTCACCTGAGAAATTTCCTGGCATTGGCAAAGAACCAGCCCAAACCATTGGTTTGCATCCGTCCAAGTTCGCAAGGGGGTTAATTCCTTTTGTATTGAAGTCTCCCCTCCATCCGAAGACTCCGCCAATTCCTGAGAGACGGAGCGCAATTGTTGCTTTAAGGTCTCTAAATCAAATTTACGAGAGATTTCAGTCCGGATGGTTTCTTCCTGGTCAAACTCAACTGCCAGATCCAGGGCCGCTAGGTTGACCTGCTGAGTCTTTAGGCTAACGAGATGCATTTCGATCTGATGCTCATCCAGATTGTAAAACGCCTGGTGTTGGAAATTATCCACCTGGAAATCACCTTGAAATCGCTGATTGAGATGCTGCAGCATATTCAAGTTAAACGCGGCCGTCACCCCTTGGCTATCGTTATAGGCAGCTTCTAATTGCTGAACCGATTTTTGTAAATCTACCCCTAACAGTAAATACTCACCGGGTTGCAACGCTTGGGTTAACTCAGCAAAGAAGTGTTCACATTCCTGAGGGTTAAGATTCCCCAGGGTACTGCCCAGAAAGCAAATCATCCGGGTTGGCAATTGAGAGGGCAGCAAGGCAGCTAGAGCGGCCTCATAGGTGCCGACATAGCCATGAATATTGAGGGTGGGATAGTCCTTGAGTAGGTCGATGGCGCTCTGTTTGAGGATACCGCCGCTCACGTCAATGGGGCAGTACCAAGAGGCAAGACCAATATCAACATAGGCATCTAAGAGCAACCGTGTCTTTGTAGAACTGCCACTCCCCAATTCTACTAACTCACTAGGGCCAGTGATGGTGGCGATCTCGGATGCATAGGCCTGGAGAATAGCAGTCTCAGTCCGGGTGGGGTAATATTCCGGCAACTCACAGATTTTTTCAAAAAGTTGAGAGCCTGGATCATCGTAAAAATATTTAGCCGGGAGGGTTTTGGGCGTTTTCGACAACCCTTGAATCACATCTAGTCCCGGCTGGGTAGCGGTCGGAGACGGGTCCGAAGCAAATTGGGTAATCTGTAAACGAGATGGAAGGTCCGTAGGGGATAGTGCCGACAGGGATTGAGTTGCTGTATGCACAGACTCAAGCATGGGTGAGAGGTCTCCAACAGGGAGGCAACACAACGGTCACCTAAGGTTCCCAACCACTGTAAACCATCCCAAACAAACCCGCACAACTAGCCATAGGCACAGCGAAACCCGGCAAAATGAATTCGAATCCGAGGCTCATACCAGTTCCGGAAAGCCCCCCGGAGGACTGGAGCCTGAGTGGCCCAACTGCCTCCTTTTAAGATGCGATGCTGGTGATCAAAATAGACCATGGAATACCCTTTGTAAGGATAGGGCTCGAAATCAGGAAAGGGATGGAACCAAGTATTCGTCCATTCCCAAACATTTCCCAGTAAATCGAAACAACCATAGGCACTTTGCCCTTTTGCATACTGATGGACGGGGGTTGTCCCCCACTGCAAGCCCCCATGATTACAGTGATGCTTTTCTAGGGCCTGGTTGCCCCAAGGGTAGTCTCGCTTGGTGGGAGGATCCTGGGGTGCAGGGTGCCAGCAGGCCGCTTTTTCCCATTCCGCCTCGGTAGGCAGGCGTTTACCCACAAACCGGGCATAGGCATCGGCTTCATACCAGCTCACCCCACAGACTGGATGATCAGCTCCCCCCTCTGCCATCCAGTGGGTGGGATGATTAACGGGGTTAGATTGCAACCATTGCCATCCCGCTGCTGACCAATAGTGAGACTGGCCATATCCTCCAGCCTCGATGAACTGTTGATATTGACCTTGAGTCACCGGAAATCGATCCATCCAAAATGAATCTACCTGAACCCAATGAGATTTTTTTTCGTTATCCAGGGCTTCTAACCGGTCATTGCCTAATAAGAATCGCCCCCCTTCAATCGGAATCATGCCTGGATCTGGTAGGGATGTCTTTGCGGTTTTAGAGACATTGACAACAGCAACGGGCCATTTCTTTTCCTTTGGCACAAAAGCAACGGGTTGTGATTTTCGGCGATGCAGTTGGAGAACCCAGGTGATCGTCTCGCAATGCTGACTTTCATGCTGGACTAGCCAATGCCATAGCCAAGCCCGAGAGTCTAAGGGGGCTTCCAGCAAATAGTCCCAAACTTGATTCCGGATTTGATCTAGATAGGCACATATTTCTGTAAAAGAGGGTAGATTTTGCCGCTCAGCCTTCGGTAACCCATCCGCTGCAAATAACCGCCGATACTCAGGAAATAGTGGAGCGAATCCAGCTTCATGCTCTAAAAGCCAAAGTCCTTCGGTAAAGCCAATATGTCCTAAATGCCATCCCACAGGACTAAAGTCAGAATTGGCTTGCAGTCGAAACGTATTTTCACTGACGTCTTCAAATAACTGGAGGGTGCGAGCGCGGGACTGAGTCAGGGTTTCCCTAATGGCTAATTGTAGGTGTTCTGTTTCAGTAAACATCTCCTTAGAGGGCATGAGTGGTGACTTCTCCCTTGGGATTGATGGTTAATAAACTGTTTGCCGGAATGGATTGCCAGCAGTCTCCAAACTGCGATCGCATCTGCGCATCTGCATCTAAAGGCTCCGAAGCTACCACCACCCCTTTCACCGGATGGGTGACATTCAGCCAATACAAAGATGGGGGCGGATCTGGATAGGCAAAGCGAGACACCGTCATGGATTGACCATCACTGAGAACGATATTCAAGCTAACGCGCACCTCATAGGACTTAGCCCAAGTCTTAATCTGGTTCAAGGTTTGGGTTAACGCACCCACCAGGGTTTGCTCAGGATTTTGAGCCAGAGTTTCATAGATTAAAGCCAGAATATGTTCTGAGTCTGTTGTTCCTTCGATACTTTGATAGCGTTCGTCACCGAGACATTCCCGCATCGGTCGATATAGGGTTTGGCGGAACCGTTCAATAAAACCATTGTGAATCCCCAGTAACTGCCCATCGCCAAACGGCTGGCAATTACTAAGCTGCAGACTTTGCCCCAAGGTGGCGCTGCGAATATAAGCCAAAAAACTTCCAGAAGAAATATAGCGACAGAGTTCCTCAAAATTCGGATCGTTCCAAATGGGCAAACGATTGCGATACCGATAGGGCAGTTGATCTGTAGCGGGCTTGTACCAACCCATGCCAAACCCATCGGCATTAATTAAACCCGCCGTCATTTCTTTGGGCTGGTAACTCTGGGCCACGAGGGAATGGCGGGGAGTAATAAGAAAGGTATCTAACGAAACCGGTTCGCCTAAATAGCCCAACAAACGGCACATAGAGAGGAAAGTCCTTATCCATCAGTGAATACTGTAGCAAGCTCCATGCAGGTCTTTGAATGAGCATGCCATAATTACGTCAGCCGACTTTCTATTTAGACCTGTTGAGGGGATCAACGATTATCCCAATGCCACAACAGCCTGCGGATCCATTCAACATCGCTTCTTCTCTTTCATTGGCCAATCCCTTCGCGGCCTTTATTGACCAAACGGTTGATATCTTCGTGGCCTATGACCAAAATTTGCGAATTATCACCATCAATAAAATCGGTGCCCAGCGGCTGCAGTTGGCCTATGAACAAATCCTGGGTCAAACGAACCAGCAACTCTTGGGGCCACAAGCAGAACTAATCGATCCATTTATCACATCGGCCTTGGAAACGGGGGAAAGAATTTTTGCTGAACAGGAACTCGTATTTAATCATCAACGCTACTACTACGACACGATTTATACCCCGACCACAGATGCGAGGACGGGAGATCGGCAGGTTTGGGGAATTTGCCGAGATATCACCATCAAAAAGGATCTGCAAAAAAAGCGGGAAGCCCTGCTTAAGCAACAAACCATCCAGATCGAAGAGCGGTTTCGGACATCCTTTAATAATGCCGCCATCGCCAAAGCATTACTCGCTTTAGATGGATCTTGGCTCCAAGTCAACCTAGCCTTAAGCCAACTTTTAGGCTATGGCCCATCTGAACTCCTGAAATTGCGCATTGAAGATCTGACTCACCCAGAGGATCAAAACATTGATCGGCATCAAATTCGACAGCTCTTAATCGGTCAAACGCCCAGTTACCAAACTGAAAAACGGTTTCTGCATCGGTTGGGGCATACCCTTTCCGTCCTCTTAAATGTTGCCTTAATCCACAATTCCCAGGGGAAACCTTCCTATTTCATTGCAGAAATGCAGGATATTAGCCAACGCAAACAAGCCGAGGCCGCCCTGTATCTCCAGCTCCAAAAAACGTTACAACTACAAACTGCCCTCCAAACCAAAAATCAGGCTCTGCTAGAAAGTAGCCAAGCCGCCCAAGCAGCAAACCTCGCCAAAAGCGAGTTCCTGGCCATGATTAGCCACGAAATCCGCACGCCGATGAATGCCGTGATCGGCATGACGGATTTACTGAAAGATACTCACCTCGATCCCCATCAGCAGGATTTTGTGGAAACGATTCGAACCAGCGGTGAATCACTCCTCAATATCATTAATGACATTCTTGATTTTTCGAAAATCGAGTCAGGGAAATTAGAACTAGAGCTACATCCCTTCCCCATCTCCACCTGTGTGGAAGAAGCATTAGATATTGTCAACTCCAAAGCGACAGCCAAAGGGCTGGAACTGGCGTATTGTATTGAACCCGGAACCCCCATCCATATCCAGGGGGATGCCAATCGTCTCCGGCAAATCCTTGTCAATTTGCTGGGGAATGCGGTGAAGTTCACGGCCTCTGGTGAAGTCATTGTGACCATCTCTGCCCGAGATGTCGCCACTGCGGAGATGACCCCAGAAGTCCCTTTATCCCTCCATGAACTCCTCTTTGCCGTCAAAGATACCGGCATTGGCATTGCCCCGGATCATCAGCAAAAACTGTTTCAGTCTTTTTGCCAACTAGACTCCTCCATTACCCGGGAATATGGTGGAACGGGATTAGGATTGGCCATTAGCAAACAACTCTGCGAGCTGATGGGCGGGACGATTTGGATAGAGAGTCAGGTAGGGATTGGTTCAACCTTTTTCTTCACCATTGCGGCCTCTGCTTTACCGGGCCCTGAGGATCACCGAGAAACAGAACCCCAATTCCAAAACAAACGGATTTTGATTGTAGAAGACAATGCCAGTACGGGCCAGATTCTTTGCCAACAAGTCCAGACTTGGGGATTAGTTCCCACCTTGGCTTCATCCGGCTGGGAGGCCATGGAATGGGTTAGGAACATGAGATTTGATGTTGCGATCGCAGATCTGCAGCTCCCCGATATGGCCTGGCCCAGACTCCTGTCGGAGCTGACTCAAAATCATGTTCAAGCCCCACTCCCCATTATTGGCTTATGTGCCATCGGCGAAAGTGCAGCCATTTGGCAATATCAGCCTCTTCTATCGGCCTCTCTCAGTAAACCCGTTAAACAATTTAGGCTCTACCAGGCCCTAATCAAATCTCTCTCCACTCATCTGTCCGATATTGTCCAGCCCTCAACATCCAAGCCACTCCAACCACCGACCACTTCTCCGGTCAGAATTTTGGTGGCAGAAGATAACGTTGTCAATCAAAAAGTCATTCTTAAGTTACTCGATCGCTTGGGCTATCAAGCAGATCTGGTCACCAATGGATTGGAGGTGCTAGCAGCATTGCGTAAACAAACCTATGATGTGGTGCTGATGGATGTCCAAATGCCGGAGATGGACGGCATCACCACAGCCCAGAGTATTTGTGAAGAGTGGGATAACACAACTCGGCCACGCATTGTCGCCATGACAGCCAATACGATGCAGGGCGATCGCGAGTCGTATTTAGCCTCAGGCATGGACGACTACATTGCAAAACCCGTTCGACTCAAAGGACTTGAACGGATATTGTCAGAATTCACATAGAAATATTACACCTAAAATAAACCAGACTTAACACCTAAAAATACAATTAATAGGTGTGAATACAAACCAAGGTTTTAGAATGGAACGATGAACCTGTGGACACTGATTGTTCAACCCCACCGCTTTTTTCGGCAACTATTTGATCAACCGCTTCAACATTGGGTGCCCTTAGGCATTGTCTTAAGTGCAGGCTGGCTCCGGTACATCGCCTATGGGCTCTGGACCCGGAACTTATCCCCCATTATTTCTACCGAGTTAATACAGTCTTTCAGGACCGAAACTGGAAGCCCCCCGTTTTGGGTAATCCTCCTACTCATTGGCTTAATGGGTTGGCCCTTATTGAGCTGGGGAGTGTACGGATGGATGATTCAATGGCTCACCGGCCAAAGGCGGGCTTGGCAGCTTGCAGGGTGGACCCAATGGCCCCTGGCCATTGTGGGATTGATCATGGTGGGAGCTGCCGGGCTATGGCCAGCGACCGGACGCGTGATTCCCTTTACCCAATTTGTAGCATTTAGACCGGAAGAACCCCTACTCAACCAATACCTAACTTGGCTCCACCTATATAGCCAAACCTTGAACGGACACGTGTTCCTCCAACTGCTATTTTGGTGCGTCTTGGTAGGCAGCCTTTGGTCTTTATGGTTACTGTACTGGGGCGTCAAGTGCCTTGCCCCCCAAAAAGCGATGTTGACCACCAGTATTTTGACCCTTTGGCTATTGATTTGGCGAGTGCTATAACGGTCAACTTTTCAGGTCTGCAGGTTCACCCCCGAGGTAAGGTTCGATACCTTAGCATTTTGTAACATTGTCCTGATCACAGTACAGTGATTAGAGAATAAATACCTATTGCAGACCGTTTTTTAATTTGGGTGAATGACATGAAACAGTTGAATAAAGGCAGTCTCGCGATAGGAACAGTCACCACTTTTATCGCGTTATTTCCTCTGGGGGCTGCCAGCAATACCCCTCAGACTCCCAACCCCGAGCATCTTCAGCAGCTAAAGGCCACGAACAGTTGTGAGGGTTGCGACCTCAGGGGAGCTAATTTTCAAGATCAAAATTTAAAAGGCGCTAGCTTGCAGGGAGCAAACCTGCAAGGGGCCAATTTACAGGGCGTTAATTTGGACGATGCCAATCTAGAGAGCGCTAATCTGCAATCTGCCAATCTCAGCAAAGCCACCCTAAGACGGGCCAGCTTAACCACAACCCTCAAGCAAGCCACCAATTTGCAAGACGCCAATTTAACCCAGGCAACCTTAGTCAAAGCCAAGCTCAAAGGCGCCGATTTGCGCCGGGCCAACTTGTTTGAAGCCGCTTTAGAAGATGCTGACTTTAGCGTTGCTGTGGTAGAAACAGCCCAAGGCAATCGTCGCGTCTACTTCAGCGACCTAAGAGAGGCTAATTTCAATAAAAGCAACCTCAAGAGTGCGAATCTCAACCAAGTCTATTTGGCCAACGCTAATCTCAGCGAAGCCAACTTAAAAGGGGCAAAACTAAAGCAGGCCCAACTGAAGTACACCAACCTCAATGGGGCCAAGTTAAACCATGCAGATCTGAGAAAAGCCACTTTAGAAAGCGTCAATCTCAGCGGGGCCGACTTAAGTAGTGCCCATCTCGGCAAAATCGCCATGAAAGATGTCAACTTACGAGATGCCAACCTAAGCAATGCTGATTTAAGCGGGGCTAAATTCTGTCAAATGGATATCCCCGCCTCAATTCAAGCCTTGGCAACCTGCAAGTAAGACCTACTGGGAAATGCCATCCGGGAGGGTGGCCCCTGTTAGGTCTGCATCCGTGAGCTTAATTCCCTTCACATTAGCGCCACTCAAATCAGCTTCCTTAAGATTTGCACCTGTGAGATCAGCATTTTGGAGATTAGCGCCCCTTAAATCAGCTGAGAACAAATTAGCTCCATTCAGCTTTGCCCCTTTCAGATTAGCTGAACCTAAGTTCACCCCTTGGAGTTTGGCTTGTTGCAGTTTTGCCCCTTTCAGATTGGCAGACGTCATGCGGCTGCTACGCAAATCCGCGCCCGCCAAATTAGCGCCTCGCAAATCAGCTTTACTCAAATCCGTAACGCTGAGGTTGGTGGTTTGCAGATTCGCATCTGACATTCGGGCCTGAATGAGCTTGGCACCCGTCAGGTTAGAGGCGTTGAGGTTAGCATTCTCCAAGTTGGAGAAAATCAGGTTCGCCCCTTGCAAGTTAGTAACGCTCAGATCCATGCCGCCAAAATTAGCACGGGATAAATCACAGCGAATACAGCGACGAGTATTGAGCAATTGTTGAATATGTTCGGGTAATTCTGCCTGGGCGGGAAATGCGATCGCAGCCAAGCCCAACGCCAGAATTAAAGGTTTATAGTTCATAGTTCTAATTCCCTAGCTTGTCAGGTTTGTCTTCAACAAAGCCTCTGCCAGGCCCCAAGTCCCAACGCTTCCGGCTCTTAGCCACAGTGACCCAATAATTGAAGCGATCTCGGACCGTACCAAAGGAATAGACCAAGCAGGTTTTGGTTGGACAGTAAAAAGAAAAGACCCCTTTCTTTTGGGTAGTCGTAGTTTTATACCCCTTCTTATCGGTAATCTGAGGCAAAAACTGCTGATCGAGTTGGGTGAATAGCGTCCAAGCTTCGACGGGCTTTTCGAGGGTCAACCGCGCCCGAGTCAGGTTTACTTGGGCTTGGCGAAGTTCTGCCGTTAGCTTGGTTGCTAACTCGTTGCAATCATTTTGGGGATAGCAAGGAATGTAGTGAATGACGTTGTCTTCGAGAGGGGCTTCACTATCTTGAAACACAGCATATTGATAGCCAGCCACCCGACCAGCTGCTTGAGCGGGGGGCAACAAACGCTAAAGCACCTAACAAGACACTTGACACCACATATTGTTGTTTCATCGTCATAAAATGAATCTTTTGTTAATGATATGTTTACTTTCTGTAATCTTTATCTTTTCAGCTTTTGGAGTTCCTGTCACGATTCTTGCTGTAGATTCGGCTAGAACCTAGGCTGAAAGACAGGATTCATCCCTCCTCAATCCATTGTTTTATATGGCTAACTTTCGCTTCTTTATCCGATACCGACTCCAAGTCGCAGGGCTGGCCATTGGAACACTCATCGCAGCATTGCTAGTACTCTGGATGCAGCCCCGGTGGGCAATTGATCGCCTAGCCCCCTTAATTTGTCCAGGTGCGATTTTCTATCTCCCCACCGAGCAACCGATTGTCGCCCTCACGATTGATGATGGCCCCGATGATCAACGAGCAGGGGATACCAATACCACCGGAAAAATATTGCAGGTTTTGGCACAGCACGATGCCAAAGCAACCTTTTTTATGATCAGCAGTAGATTATCGGCTCAGAACCAAGCCTTTATCACCCAAATGGTCAGGCAAGGCCACGAGTTGGGTAATCACCTCACCATTGATGTCCCCAGCATCAGCCTTCCTTTACCTGAATTCCAAACTGCTTTGCAAACCGCAGAACAGGATATCCTAGCTGCCGCCAACCATAAAACATCCCTGGAGTGGATGCGTCCAGGGAGTGGCCGCTGCACTCCAGAGATGGCTGAGATTGCTCAACAGCAAGGATACAAAATTGCCCTGGGGGCACCATGGCCCTATGACACAAATCTGCCGTCTTCAGATTTCGCCGCTCAACAGATTTTGGCGAATGTCCAACCCGGCAGCATTATCGTTCTCCATGACTATGGACCTGAGGGGGCCTGGGGGCTGCGAACCGTCCAGACGCTGAATCAGATTTTGCCCCAACTCAAACAAAAAGGATATCGAGTCGTTACCCTGACTGAGCTATACCGGGAAGCCTCCAAATCCAATTCCTTATAATTTACCCCATCAAACCGAGGTCTATTTCCTCCGAATGACTTCTAAATCGGGGGCACTGGCCATTCCTCATGCCATGGGTGATGGCAATCACTCCCACCCCAGAAATCGATCACTGCTTTCTATTAGCTGGCCCAGCATACTAAACCGTATCAACCCAGCAGAGGACAATGTAATGGTTCTTCTCGACACCCTCAGAATTTTTGGCCATGCATCAGCCATCACCCTAATGATGTTTGGCTTAATGTGGCTATCCGGTGCATTTGCTGGCACCAATCACTTTCAGAAGCAAAGCTAATTTCATCGCAATCAAGCCAAAACTCTTTTGTTTTTTCGCAACTTTCCCTTTTCAAAGTTGCTCAGTTTTCTCAGAAACTATTCAGGATGATCTCAAGAAGATCGCCTACATTAAGGACATCGCAGATGGGGCTACATCAGAAAAAATATTCCCTATTTCAATTATTTTCTGATGACTCACTTGAGAATTGTGTGGCCTCCAATCTACGACACTGCCCAAGTAGAATTCAGGTAAAAACAATGACTCAAATCAAACAACAAACAACCCCCAACACAACCACTGAATTACTCCCCAAGCCAAACCAAGCAGACGTTGTGCCAAGCACTTGGGATCAATACTGTGCCATCAATGACTGGTCCGATGCCTGTCGGGTCTATGATGTGTAATCCGATGAACCCACAAGCTAAAAATTTTCTGTATTATTGTGGTTAAGGGCTGTCAAAAAGGCTAGATCTTAATCCAAAAACAATGGGTTTGCCTCACTCTTCTAGGGGCAAACCCATTGTTTAATTTTCATCAGCAAATACATCTGAATAGAAACAATCTTGAAATTTTTCTGACTCTTCCAGCAACCATTACATTCCCACAATCACTGACCATAAACAGACGCCTAATCCTAGGCTCGTCATATGCTGAGGAAGGAGGACAGAAATAGGTTGACGAGCAATTTTTTGAGTAAGCACCCACGTCAGGAAAATTGCGCTCAAAATTGTGGAACCTTGGAGAAAACTAACCACGGCAGGATGGGCTACCCAGATAGGTAATTCCGCTCCAGAAAAGCCAAACGTGGCCCAGGTGACGGGTAGAATTTGACCTGCTTCTGTCAGTCCTAAGCGTAAATAATGGGCTAAGGTACCGCCGAGGACCAGAGGTAAATATCCATAAACCAACTCTATAAAGGGTCTTGGTTTCAGGTTGGGACTAATACGGCATAAGACGGCATGGGAAAGTAAGGGAATCAAAGCAGCTATCCCCAACACCAAACAAGACACCAGAGCATGGACTGAAAACTGCTGCAGATGCAAATCCAGCCCTATCCAGGTTTGCAATTCAGGAAGTCGATGCAGGAAAATCCCCCCTAACAACAGCAGGAGCAATGCGGCCTCATAGATTCGAGGGGTGTGGGTTGTCCATAATTCAATGCCGGGGGGACGCAAATTGAACTCTACAGAACGGTGGGGGCAGGCCTGCAAACAGGTCATACAGAGCACGCAATCTCGGTTATCTTCCAATTGAGCGGGATGAGAGTAAAGGGGGCAGCCTGTTGTTTCTTGTCCTTCTCCTTTTTCAGGTCCGCCTTTGTAGCATTGATAGGTACTGCACTCAGCAGAACAGGTGCCTTGTTGTGCCCTTAGCTCAGTCATAGAAAGTTTGGCAAATAAGCCATTCATTCCCCCGATAGGACACAGATAGCGACACCAAAATCGGCGTTCAAAAATCTGTGAGCAAATGATGGCACCTGCCGTAATCAGCAGCAGTAGGCAGCTAGACAGATAGGCCGTATCCTCTAAATTCCATAGTTCTTCCCAGAGAAAGATCAGGGTAAATAGACCAAATAAGAACCAACCTCCCCACTGCTCGGCTTGCTGGCGGGGCCATTGCCGCAGTTGTCTCGGCACCAGCCAGAGAGACAGTTTTTGCAGCAATTCACCACAAATCATAAACGGACAGACGGAGCACCATAGACGCCCCACAAAGGGGAAACCGATTAATATCAACGGCCACCACCAGGCCCAAAATAAGTTCAAGGCAAAGTTCTGACTCCGTTGCTGAGGACCCACAAATAGGACGATCACCACAAAAATAAATAGGGGTAAGACGATGCCGTAGTTGATCCGGGTGGGCCACCAGGGACTGCGGAGAAATCGCCGCAACCACGGGTTGACATTGAGCAGGTTGAGGCGGAAGCGCTGTTGGCGATCTTGGGCGGCCCAAAAGATTTCTGCGGTTAGATCTTCGTTGGGAGACGATTGTGAGATCGCACGCTCCACCAAACTATGCAGCTCAACAATATTGCCTGGGTAATTGTAGCTTTGTAAACGTCGCAAGGCTTCAGGGGTCAACTGTCGCTTAGCAAAGCCCTGTTCCTTAGAAAGTAGACTGATATAGTACTCAACTTGGGCACCCACATCCGCCTTACTCACCCGCAACGGCGGCATCTTAACCCGATGGGAAATCACCCCATCCAGTTCCGGCTGAACCTTCTCAGCCGTCAAGATTAAGCGAGCATTGCTGGTACGAGGCTTCACTGCATTCCCGTCTCTTTGAACCGGTACGTAAGTCTGGGTTTCTAAAAGCTGCCGTATTTGTGGGCATAATGCGGGTGGCAGTTCTTGAATATTATTTAAAAGAACCGTGCCCTCACCCACCGCTTCTAGAAGTCCAGGCTTACCCCCCACTCGACCAAACAAACTGGCCCCGCTGATTTGTAGGGTATTGCAGTTAATCTTCACCATCGGCTCCCGTCTTTGGTTCGATCCAAAGTGAACGAGAGCGGCTGCATTATCTTTTTCTAGACCGGGTTCGCCAAAGATAATCACTGAATCGCGAGTACGTGCTGCCTCCTTGAGTTGCTCTCGCAATCGCTTAGCATAGCGGCTAGAGCCGACTATTCCTCTATTTGCCTTAGGGACCAAATAGGGTCTGAGGATAGCTTGTCGTTCCTGTTCAGCCACTAACTCTTGGGAAACATTCGCCAAGTCTTTAGACAGCTTTTGCGACACAATTCGCGTCACATCTTGATATTCACCCGCGATCTTGAGTAGGTCTTTTTTGGAAATGACCCACAACTTGCAATCCGTTAAAGTAATAATGGTTTGGAGGGTCGGCTGATCGAGCAAGATGTCGAAAAGATGCAGCACAGCCCCTGGTAACAAGCTACAGACCTGTGCCGTATCCACCAAACTAGTGTGATAGCTTTCAAGACGGCCTTGACGCAAAATATATACCGCATCCGGCAAAGTATCTTCTAGAATCAGTCGCCGATTGGCTTCTAGCGTCTGTGCTTCTACTTTTTTAGCCAGCCGATCCAGAATCTTTTCAGGAAAGATATCTAGATCTGTATGCTCCTGTAACCAAGCCTTAATGTCCTCTGAGGATGTCATGGAAATTTTTCTCCTCAATATAGGTGTGAAAGGTTTAATATCATGCCCTTCAAACCAGTGGTTCTGAACCAAGGTTCTAATCTCAGACCAAGACTAGAGATTAGGAATAGAACCATCCTACTGCCCGATTCACTTGGATAGATGAGGCTCCACCACTTTGGGAAAATTGTCGAAATTCCGTCGAACCCAATCCATACCCACTTCGTTATTGAGTTTGATATTTTGGGGTGCATCACCATAGAGCTTGGCTAAGATATCGACATCTTGTTCTACTGCCACTTGGCCGAATTTGAGAAAAGAATTACCAAAAACCTTGAATAGTGAATGCTGGAGCTGAGCAAACAGCAAAATATAAGTACGAGTCCGCTGTTCTGACTCAGGCACAAAGAAATGGCATTGAGCAATTTTTCCTAAGGGTGTTTCAGTATGTAAAATGACCAGCCCCGGAAAATAGTTCTCCAAATGTGCCTGAATGGTTTTGGGTAGCAACATCAGATCTGGCTTTCTCAACTTTTCCGTCCAGTGATAGGTTTCTGTGGGCATGTCGTAAAACGCATGGGATTGATACCCATGGTCTACAAATTGATGGAATTGAACGTCGGTGATCTGAAACAAATCACGGTGAGTGCCGTTTTGATGGTTGTAGTCATGCATCACCAGCAGCATACTCAGTAAATCCGTTTCTACGCTGTAGTCAGCAGTAGGTCCGATAAAATCATAGGCTTGGGCAATTTCATTCATAATGCTGGGAATCGGTATTTGGGGCTCATGGCCGCCATAGGACCAGATAAAATCGCCTTGAATCATTAGCTCTGGAGGCTGTAATTGGGGCAATGTTTTGCGTTGAGTACCCGGCAGAACGGTGCAACCTGCGCCATCAAACTGCAGCGCATGAAAAGGACAGACAATCCCTGATTGCCCATCATCTCCATCTGGCAAGAGTTCACACCAACCTTCCGACAGCATCGCCCCCATGTGGGGACAGCGATTGGGCAAGGCTTGTACTGAACCCGTGCCATCCTGCCAAAGCACATAGTCCTGTCCGTCCAGAGTCACCTTGAGGGGCTGATTGACAGGCAGCATAGACTTGTGCGCCAATAGCCAAGGCGCACCGGGAAGCATCGATCGCATCATCTTCTTCGCTCGCTATAAAATTGTGAAAGATTCGTCGTGTTTTAAAAATATGACAGATAATTCATATTCGTCAAGTCATTTCCGTCGACAGCCTAAACAGCAAAGAGGCAAAGAAAGGGTCGATAAAATCCTCAATGCGGCAGCAGATATCTTTGATCAGGTGGGCTACGATGCCGCTACCACCCACCAAATTGCCGCCCAAGCAGGGACTGCCGTCGGCTCTCTCTATCAGTTTTTCCCCAACAAAGCCGCTATATTCAATGCCATGGAGTTGCGCCACATCGAGCGCGTCAAACTATTTTGGAATGAATTGAATACCCCAGAAGTGGTACAGTTACCCCTGCGCCAAATGATCCACAAGCTGATCACAGCAGTGGTAGAACTCTTTGCCCATCCCGTATCGCGGGTCATCTTTATTCAGTTTTATACTTCCCAGGATATGTTCCAGTCTATTGACGAAAGCATGACCCAAGAAGCCATCAACTTTCTAGCGGATATTCTCCGGCAACGGAATCCTGACCTACCTGAGGGCCACCATAGCCTGCTGGCAGAAGTCTGTGTCCATAGCAGTAATGCCGTCACCTTGTCCGTTTTACGGACCAGTGACTTGGAGCATCGCCAACGACTGACAGAACAAATAGAAAATCTGCTGACGTCGTATTTAGAGCCTTATGTAGGGGATAACCTTACACAGAATGTAATGAAAGTAATGATATGCCCCCATTGTCAATCCGACAGAATCTCGAAAAATGGGCAACGCAGACAGCAACAATGCTATCTCTGTAAGGATTGTGGGAAGCAGTTTGTAGAGTCAGTGATGCTAAAGAAGGGGTATGAGTCCCCATAGCAAAACGCCTATAGATGAACAATCTATAGGGCATCGCTGGGTTATGAAATTGAACGTGAGTCCTGAATTAGGCTTAACCGGGCATTTCCCCAGGCTCAACAATGCGCTGAAACAGATATCCTGTCCCTCTAGCGGTCAGAATCAGCTCAGGGTTACTGGGATCCTCTTCTAGCTTGGCTCTCAGTCGAGAAATATGGACATCGACCACCCGAGTATCTACATGGCGCTCAGGGGTATAGCCCCAAACTTCTTGCAAAATATCGGACCGGGAGAAAGCCTCACCGGAACGGCTGACCAATAGTTCTAGCAGGCTAAATTCCATCCCTGTCAACCGGATGCGCTCATCTCCTTTGTAGACTTGGCGCTTGTTAGTATCGATCCGTAAGGTATGGACACTGATCACTCCAGAACTGGGAATGCCAGAGTTG
The DNA here is from genome assembly GCF_021497025.1 of Acaryochloris sp. 'Moss Beach'. Taxonomy (NCBI): domain Bacteria; kingdom Bacillati; phylum Cyanobacteriota; class Cyanophyceae; order Acaryochloridales; family Acaryochloridaceae; genus Acaryochloris; species Acaryochloris sp. 'Moss Beach'. The sequence goes on along the minus strand of NZ_CP071717.1, from coordinate 5,211,659 downwards.
CCGTTTTTGCTAACACGACGAAGTACTGAGCGGATACGAGCTTCTAATTCCTTCGGTGAAAACGGTTTAACCACATAATCGTCGGCACCGAGTTCCAAGCCGGTAATCCGATCGGCGACATCCCCCAGAGCCGTCAGCATAATAATGGGCACATCAGATTCTTTGCGGAGTTCTTGGCAGACACCATAGCCATCCAGTTTTGGCATCATTACATCAAGGACAACTAAGTCAGGAATGGCATGATGGAATGTATCGATGGCTTCTTCCCCATCTGCAGCGGTGACCACATCGTAGCCAATCATGGAGAGGCGTGTTTCTAGGATGCGACGAATACTCGCTTCATCGTCGACCACCAGAATTTTCTCTTTATGATTTTCCAATTTCCTTAATGCTCCTTAATTGCGAGTCATTGCTAAAAGTTAAATTTTTGTCCTCTGTTATTAAGTTAGCATGAAGTTAGTAACAGGAAAAAAACGCTGAAATGCTTTCAGACTAAAGACTTTAAGAATATTTACAGTTCAATTTTATTTAAGAATTATATGGCAAAAACACGAACTCATTACATTTGCCAAGAATGTGGTGCAGCTTCTCCCCAGTTTTTTGGTAAATGTCCCTCCTGTCACACTTGGAATTCTTTGGTCGAACAAGTGGTGCCCAATGCACCTGCAGCAACCGACGGAACCCGCTTGGCGCAACGACATCGCCAGAAACGTAATGCTGCCCCCCCCAAGCGCTTTCTTCCCTGACATTAACCCAGATTTCTGAGCAGCCAATACAGCGATTTAGTTCGGGTTACGTTGAACTCGATCGGGTGTTAGGGGGAGGCATTGTCCCAGGTTCTTTAGTATTGGTAGGGGGTGATCCGGGAATCGGAAAATCAACCCTTTTGTTGCAAATTGTCAATTTTTTAAGCTCGCGGCAAACCGTTCTCTATGTTTGCGCGGAAGAATCTGGCCAACAGGTTAAATTACGCGCCCAGAGATTGGGAATTGGAGATTTAATTTCGAAAAAAGAGATTTCAGACACTTCCACCCCCCAACCAGAGAAAGCAGCGAATGCCAATTTATATCTGTTACCCGAAACAGACTTAGAATTGGTGCTGCAAGAATTAGATTCCCTGCAACCTCAAGTCGCCATTATTGATAGTATTCAGGCTCTCTTTTTCTCCACTTTAACCTCGGCCCCCGGTTCCGTCGCCCAAGTTAGGGAATGTACGTCAGCTCTGATGCGACTGGCAAAACGAAACCACATTACGTTATTTATCGTCGGTCACGTCACAAAGGAAGGGGCAATTGCAGGTCCCAAGGTTTTAGAACATTTAGTCGATACCGTGCTCTATTTTGAAGGGGATCGGTTTGCGAATCACCGATTACTCCGGTCAGTGAAAAATCGATTTGGTGCGACTCACGAAGTTGGTGTTTTTGAAATGATTGATCGGGGCTTGCGGGAAGTCTTGAATCCATCGGAATTATTTTTGGGGGACCGCGAAGAGGTATCACCAGGGACTGCCACCATCGTCGCTTGCGAAGGCACCCGTCCAATTGTGGTGGAACTGCAGGCCTTGGTCAGTCCCACCAGCTACAGTTCACCACGCCGTTCGACGACAGGCATTGAATATAATCGGTTGCTGCAAATTCTGGCTGTGTTAGAGAAACGGCTGGGGATTCCCCTCTCTAAGCTAGATGCCTATGTGGCTTCTTCCGGTGGATTGAGTGTGGCCGAACCCGCTGCAGATTTGGGAGTTGCGATCGCACTCGCAGCCAGCTTCCGAGATCGCCTGGTAGACCCAACCACCGTCGTTATTGGCGAGGTGGGATTGGGCGGCCAAGTCCGCTCCGTATCGCAAACCGAATTACGTCTGAAAGAGGCTCTCAAGTTGGGATTTAAACGGGCCATCATTCCTAAAGGCCAGTCTTTTCCCAGTTTGGATATCGAAATCATTCCCGTTGCTCGGGTTGCCGATGCTATTGTGGCAGCTCTCCCCGGCGGCCAATCTACACAGTAGATTGCAGAGCATTAAACTTGATGCCTTTTTCCTGAAGCAATGAGATTGCCTCCGTTTCCAGTCCATCTGGTCCTAGAACCAGTCTCTTCATACAACGCACCCCAGTAGGGTCGCTTTCCTCTGGGTATATAGAATTTCCTTGACGGTGCCATTCAGCTCCAGCATGGGAATATGGGTGGCTAAATAACCCATCCAATCCTAGAGATTCCAGTCTATTGACCTGCTTTCTCTCAAAAAGTTGGATACAAATTGATTATCTATCATCATTTTTAAGATAGCTGACGTTACCATTTCCATGGAGGACATTGTATCAACTGATCATCCATGACCATTCGGCAAAAACGGTTGAACAGCCTTGGGAAGCTACTAGCCAAAGTAACCCAAACCTCTGTATGCCCAATTTGGATGCCCATTAGTTTGCTAATTGCAGGGATCAGTACCCCTGCATTCGCCACAAAGAATGTCCTCGTCATCCATTCCTATCATGCAGAACTATCCTGGACCCAACAAGAAAAAGAGGGGATTGATCAAGGGTTTCAAAAAAGCGATCGCAACCTCCGTATCTTTCACGAGTATTTGGACCTCAAGCGATATCCACAAGCGCCCCACAAACAAGAATATCTGAACTATTTACAGCAAAAAATATCAAGATACTTCCATTGATGTATTGATGGTCGGCGACGATCCAGGCTTGAATCTGGTACTGGAGTATCGCCGTATTTTTCTGTCCAAAGTTCCACTGGTATATTTCGGCATTAACCACGTTCGTCATTCTTTACTCAGAAGCCCTGGAATGACGGGAGTATATGAAACCCACAGTAATCAGGAAACGATACTAGAAGCCGCACGCCAAACCCAAAGCAACGGTGTCATTCTTGTGAGTGACACGTCTGCATCAGGAAAAGCGAACCAAAAGCAGATCGAAAAATTGCGGACTCACCCCCAGGCTCCCAAACAACTCGTCACGATTGTCGATCTAGTCCCCCAACAGATTGCCGCAGAAATTGGTCAATATCCTGACCATTGGCCCATTTTCATGTTGGGACAGCTTCGACAAGAATCTGCTACAGGGCCTTTAATGGACTTTAAGAAAGCGTCCAACCTTCTCGCCCAGACCATCCCCAACCCCATTTATGTTGATACTTCTCTCATGATGGGGGCAGGAGTTGTCGGTGGAAAAATATTAGATGGCAATTTCCATGCCCAACAAGCGGTGGCCTTAGCGCTACAAATTCTTGAAGGAACATCAGTGGATCAAATTCCACCGATCCTCAAATCAAAAAACCTGTGGGTCTTTGATGCCAAAATGCTTAAACGAGCAGGCCTATCCCTTGATAATCTTCCGCCAGATAGTCAGGTCATCAATCAAGACCTGTCCTGGTTTGAAGAAAACCAAAGTTTAATCATTGTCATTTCAGTCATCTTTGCCTCTGGATCAATCACCATCCTGTTGTTAAGCCATTACATTCGGCTGCAAAAACAAATCGCCCAGGAGCTGCATACCAATCAAACCAAACTCAAACTGGCGCAACAAACCTTGGAGAAGCGCGTGGCGCAAAGAACAACAGAATTAGCAACCGCCAAAGAAAAAGCTGAAATCGCCAACTATGCCAAAACAGAGTTCCTCGCCAATATGAGCCACGAACTCCGCACCCCCCTCAATGCCATTTTGGGATTTAGTCAGTTACTGCAAAGTGAAGGGAATCTCGCTGAGGTCCACCAAAACCATGTGGGTATCATCAACCGCAGTGGCGAACATTTGCTCACCTTGATCAACGATGTCTTAGAGCTTTCTAAAATCGAAGCGGGCCAAATTGTTGTCCATCCATCCTCCCTCGATCTCATCGAGCTGCTGGACACACTGCAAACGATGATGCAGTTAAAAGCCAATGCCAAAGGGATTGAACTGTCCACAACCTACGATCCTGACATCCCCCCCCTTTTATTGAAACTGACCCGATCAAAGTACGGCAAATTCTGATTAATCTGCTGGGAAATGCCATTAAGTTTACGCAAACAGGTCAAGTCAACTTGAATGTCCGTCCCCTTGAGAATCCAAAAGCAGAGAGCTCTATGAGTTTGGAGTTCACCGTTCAGGACACGGGTCGTGGCATCAATCCCGAAGCTTTAGAAGATATTTTTACGCCTTTTGTGCAAACCCGCACAGGCCAAAAAAGCCAAGAAGGCACCGGACTCGGCCTGGCCATTAGTCGCAAATTTGCCAGACTGCTGGGGGGGGGGATATTACCGTCACCAGTACCTTAAACGAAGGCAGTACTTTTTATTGCACCATTCAAACGAACCAGACAACCACTTTCCCAACGAGCAGGCGCCAATATAACAACATTGTTCACCTGGCCTCAAATGAAGCACCTTGGCGGATTTTAGTCGTCGATGATCAACTCGAAAACCGCCAATTAATGGTGAATCTACTCTCTTCCGTGGGCTTTGACACCCAAGAAGCTATCCATGGTCAAGAGGCCATCGAGAAGAATCAGCAATGGCAACCCCATTTGATTTGGATGGATTTACAGATGCCTATTATGGATGGTAAGACGGCTCTAAAGCAGATTAAAGCCACGGCTAACCCGCCTATTGTCATTGCCCTCACGGCGAATATATTTGATTGCGATCGCACCCAAGCATTGCAAGACGGGTTCGATGGATTCGTTTGCAAACCCTTTCGTACCTCAGAAATATGGGAACAAATGGCCCAACATCTGCAGGTAGAGTTTATCCAGGCAGCCCACCCCTCAGCCCTCACCTCTGCTGACAATATTGTGATTTTGCAAGATCTCCAACATCTGCCCCCAGAATGGCAGCTTCAGCTCATCAAAGCATCACAATCTCTAGACAACCCTAAAATTGAACAACTTCTCACCCACATCCCCGATCAATATGCTCCCCTCATACAGACCCTGACTGAGTTAGTCAGGGCTTATCGATTCGACCTGATCTTAGATGCCTTAGAAAGTCTCAATTTACTCTCCCAATCCTAGGATTCAGGCTTCCTTATGCCCTATCACCTGTCGATCATTCACTGATACAATCCCTAAGTGAAGTGAGCAGGCTCTTCGACACCCGGCAACTCGATTGAGATTTGGTCAGTCATGGCTCAAACCAGAGTGGGTAGACATATCCTCAATCTGCAATGACCGTGCCAAATAGAAGCTTCAACACAGTTGAAACAGGCATCCGATCATTCATGTTGCCCAGAATGTTGAGCCATTCACCTGGGTGATTAACGACGAGAGGTAACTTGCAGCCCTAACACCAACTGACTGATGTCTGCCCCCGAGCTGTCATGTTTTTGAAAATGCGATGACGAGAAATCCAACAGTTATGACACATGGCGATCTTCGTCACATCCACAACAGAAATGCCGGTGCAGGAACCAAAGTAGCTGTGCAGATATACACTCATCAATGTTGACGAAATCTAATATTTCATTCGAACTAAGTGTTGAAGGAAAACCAGACAGTCAGGTCAGTGCAGCATATATCGATATCGGCAATGGCCCAGCCATTTTATTCATTCACGGTTTTTTCTCAGATGCATCAGTTTGGAAAGGCATCACCAATAACCTTAAAGACAAATATCGCTGTATAAGTCTAGACCTATTAGGTTTTGGTGATTCTTCTAAATTAGAGATTGAATATAAAGTTGATTCACAAGTCGCTTTTTCCAAAAAATTCATGGAAACACTTGGAATTGAAAATTTCTTTGTTGTTGGCCATTCTTTAGGGGGTTGGACAGCAGCACGTCTAGAACTTTCTGCCTCCCCATCAATATTAGGACTAGTTCTGCTAGCCCCCGCCGGTGTTGGAGAATATCTTGAACCGTATCGTATACTCATCCCTTTCTCGTGGAAAACGCCAGTCATTGACTGGCTCATTAGCCTAGTATCTCCTTTGCTAAAACTTCTTGGATATGAAAAATTTATGCAGGAGATCAGGTTTATTCGAGAGAGGTTTTTACATGATCCTGTCTTTCAAGCATGGATACAAAGAGCATTTCGCCTAGAAATAAGTGATGAACTTATCCATGAAGATGCAAAAAACATCCATTCTCCAACGGTTATTATTTGCGGAGAGTCAGACGAAACCATTCCCGTTGAATTTGGGGAGCACCTTGAAACAAACATCTCCAAAGCAAAATTACATGTTATTCCAGGCGCAGACCATCAACTTCCCACGAAATATTGCCAGACATTATCTGACTTAACTTTGGATTTTTTGACCAGTGTTGAAGTATAAATTGACTGAATAAAAATGAGCTAAATCTAATCCTTTTGCCATCCCTCCATTTTCTTACTTTTTTGGGGATGACTCTAGAATGACCTCACCTGCCACCTTAATTGGACCTACATCATAGATACCTTCCTGATCGCCGGGAATCGTAAACTGCACAACTTGAGGCTTTTCTGTAAACAGCCGAATTCGATATTTTCCAGGTTTAAACCCTTCAGCAGCGAACTTACCCGCCTTATTTGTAAATAGGGTTATCGGTTTCCACTGCGGATCGGACAAAGATTGTACTTCACCCGCTTGCAACGCAATCACCTCGCCTTGCGAATTCAGTAACTTACCCTTCAGAAAAATGGAAGCATCAGAGCCCATACGGATCAGCGTACCGCTTTTATAGGTAGGAGAAACATAATGAACCCGAGGACCAATCTCATAACCAATGGGCAAGTCAGGTGCGCTCACCCGCAATGTGGACAGTTGATAGGACTGTAAATTGGACATCACGGCTGGTCCAAAGGGATCAACTTTGGCTTGATAGTTCTCACCGCCATTAGGATTCACACCAATTTTTAATCCCTTCAAATTAGGATGAGGTACTAACAAGGCAAAACTATCTGTTACAGGGCGTGAAATGCCCCAATGACCATCGACAAACACAATAGCTGTACCAAACGTTAACTGGGTACTACTTTGGGTCAGTCTTTGACTCTCCCTCTCTAGCTCAAAAGATTGGTCCAGTTGCCAGGTTCCTCGATACCCTTTGTATTTAAGGTTGCCAGAGAGACGATTACGATCGGCCTTAGCATTTAACCCCACCGATGCATCCAATCCCTGATTAGGATTTAGAGCACTATAATTCCAGGCCAAACGGTTTTCAGGATCGTCTACACTGCTCACTTCTGTCGTGAGCTGCACGGTCTGTCGTTTTTCAGGTTTCAGCCACAGGAAATTAAGGGAGGCTTGCTGCTCATGATTTCCCTCTTGGTTGAGAATTTGGCTTAATCTGAGATTGACACCCACCCCCTTAAAGGATCGAGTCAGTCCCCAAACCAACTTGTACTGGTCTGAGGTATTCCGTCCCAGTTGATAGCGAAAATTTAAAGTACTAGTTATATCCCAAAACAACTTTTGGCTATAGTAGGCCGTGAAATCTAAGGCTGTCTCTTGTTCTCTATTGACAGCTCCAAAGTTTGCAAAAACGTTACCCCGGTACTCCACCGCGACCCCAAAGTTCCGTTGGGTGGGATTTTGTTCGCCGGACTGTAAAAAGTCATACCCGAGTCTGAATGCATAGTCTTGCCCCCATTCCTGTTTATTGCTAAAGGCCACATCCACATCTACATTCCCAATGGGGGCCGCCCAGAGGCCTTTAAGTCCGACCAATTGTTCCTGGAATCCCGCTTGCAGATATCCCCCCACCGTAAAATTCGGAGATATCCCAGCACGATGACTCAGACTCACGATCGGTTGGGAGGTATCATAACGCCACAACCTCATTTCATCGGTCCGAGGGAAACCAACCCCATAGGCAAATTGATGCCGCCCTGGTGCTAGTAAATTACCCGCCACCGTTGCCGAAAAATCTAAGCGCTGGACCCGACCCACATTGTCTGTAATCACGAGCTGAACATCATTGAGACCTGCCGTGAGGGGCAAATCACGAATATCTTGGGGACCTGCAGACAACCTTAAAGTTTGAACAAGCTGACCATTATTAAAAACTTCAACCTCAGCTTCATCCTCTAGAAAAAATTCGAATCGATTGATCGGACGGGTTACTCGGTTAGGTTGAAGCTTGAAATTACGGACTACACTCATGCCAAAGATAGACTGGTTATTTTGATATCCAATCGTCGGTAGTGCCAAATCCCCTAATACATATCGCACAGATCGTTTTGGGTCATCTCGGATCAGACGGATATCTTCCCGTTGAACCGTTGTCATATCGTCTTCATCCCAACGTGCCGCGCCTTCAAAGACCCAACCTTTGTAATTTAAAGCCCCATCAAGATCCAACTGAACAGGCTGCCGTTCCCATTCCCCTTCAGACCAATCCACCGTTTCTCCCCCTCTGACATTGAGATATCCTGAGAACGAATTCGGGGTCAGGGGGGCTTCTGCGCCTGGAACTTGGGATTGCGAGCCTAGTGAGGATACCTTCACTTTTCGGTGAACCGAAGGAATGGTGATCTTCATCTCCAGCCGTTGTTCATCAAATTGGGCCTGAAGACCATGTTGGCTGAGATTTTCAAGGGATAGTTGACCACTCTCACTCACGTCGGATGTTAGCAAAGACACTATCTCTGCATCCAATACATTAGACAAGGGTTCTAACAATTGCGAAGCGGGCAGGCGAATCAACTTGCTATTCCCATTTGGAATCGTCACTAATATTTCACCGATGACACTTCCATCAATCAGTAATGGCGCCATCAGCTGATGGGGTCTCTCCTGCAATTGGGGTTGCCCAAACACTTTTTCAAACACCTCCTCTTCAGTTAAGTCAGCGGAGGATGATTCTGGCTCTACGGATGGTGGAACAGTCGGTGGATCAGATGGTGGTGGTTCAAATGCGGTGTTAGAAAACAGTCGTGATTCTGGGGTACTAGTAGTGGTAATTTCTTCAACTGGAAGAACCAATTGAGGAGGAGGTGGGATGTGTCCTAGCGTCATAATTCATCTCCCTCTCACCGATTGAGAGGATTCAATGCCCTGTTTCCTCCTTAGTCCGGCTGTTGAAAAGTAAAGGTGGCCTTCACAGGCTTAAAGTTCAAATTGGCGGGATAGGGAATTCGGAATTGACGTTGCTTACCTGCCAGAATGGTGGCATTCTTCATTTCACCCATTTGCTCCGGGGTCAACTCCAAAACCTCACCCTGCTCAGCAATCAATCTGAGCTGCAGTTTCCGTAGAGACGCGTGAGCGGTTCCCTGGTTATGAAAGGTCAAGGCCAACTGTGCATCGCCTTTTGGGGATTGCATGTTTTCTAACCCCGCAAGAACAACATCAGGTTTTACCTTTTCTGGCTTGATGTAGACCGAGCCGACATAGCGCATCAGCACTTTTATCTTTCCGGTAGAGGATGTTCCCTTTAGAGCTGAAGGTGGATTCAGATTGATGGGTAATTGTTCAGCAATCAGTCGATAAGCCAGTTCTTGAGTGGGTTCAGACTCCCCCACCCAAGTCACTCTTACCGTCTGCATGGCATTTGGCTCAAGTAATATTTGCGGAGGATAGACCAGAAAATCATCATCTGCAGGTGAATGACTTTCCTGACCGGTTTTATTCACCAACCGATGAACCATTGAAATATTAATAGCGACCCGTTCATTGCTCGGATTAAAAATTTCGTAAGACTGAGTGGAACCAGAACCGACTGGCTTAAACGTTCGTGAAATGGGCTCTAACTTAAAAGCATTGCTGGGCTGAAAACTAAAGAGACTGATGGTGGCTGCCAACAGAATGGCTTGAAATACTGATTTCATAAATCATCCTTGCCTTTCAACAACTCAATTAAGCCAAGATCACTCTCAAGCTCGGTTGTCGATTTATTATTTTATGGTATTAATAAAGCTGATTATTTTAGATCAAAGGGTTATCTGAAATATTGACAAGAATAGAGCCGCTATAACTACCAGGGTCCTGCAAAATTCCAGGCGTATAATAAATATAAATATCCCGATTTTCTGTGCCAGCTAAACTTGTCGTATATTCATAATTATTCCCAGATGGAACTGTAAATTCTGCTGCAGTGGGGGGGGGGTGGATCTCCACTATTTACAGTGACAACTTGAAAGCCAATTGGAGTACCACCTGATTTTCCGATGGAGCTAGAGCTAATTGTTAAGGTGAATCCCGTAAGATTTATCGTTGAAGCGGTTAATGTTGCTACTTTGACAATACGACTACTCGTACTGCCTTCGCCATCTAACGTCAGGTTGCTGGCATTACTTGAAGGGGTAGTCGTTAAAGTCGGCAAGGCAAAAGCTGGCTGAAGCCCCATCATGAGCCCCCCTATCAGACAACCTAATAGGGGGAAAGCTCGGTCACTTAAGGTAGGGTATTTCACACTTTCGAACTAGTTCTAATAACAGTGCATTTGGGAATAATTCATTGATCAATTGTGCTCAGCAAAATCTCTGACTGATAGGTTTGGGCGGTCTCAAGGTCTACGGTTTCAAGTTGGAGATAGACACTCAGTCGGAGCGCTTGACCTTGACTAGGGACTCTGACCTGAGGCTGCTGCTGGGTACTGAAAGTCGCCCTCTGATTTTCCGGTGTAGATATACCTAATTGGAACGGAACCCTCTCTCCTGTTGGACTTTCTAGATAGTTCTTAACCGGCTCGAATACAACGTCAAAGGGATACTCCCCATTCATTTGAATCGTCAGATCCATCACCTTGACCGTAATCCGGCTCTGGTTGCCTTGAGAAATAGATGGGTCAGCAGCTTGAACTGACTGAGGTTGCAATTCCACTTTAATCGAGCTGGAATTTGAAGACGAGTCTATGGTGAGTCGGGGAGAAATAATCCCCACTAAATCAACACTACTATTTGCACTGGCCAGATTATGGGGAGTCAGTATCCCCCATAGCCCTAGACATAACCCCGACATCCAGAAGATTGAATGAGTCCCTCGAGTATTGACTGCAGACTTCTGCTGATGCAACAAAGATTTTAAATCTAGGGCCATCGGTGAAATATGCCTTTTCAATGGCTCAGCTATAGGCCGATAATCCATAAGATTTTGCTTAATTATCAGCCACTGTCACTGTAATAGCCCCTGTATAAGACCCGGGGTCTTGCAGAGCGGCTGGAGTATATTGAACCCAGAGATCGCGATCTCCCGATCCGGAGGCATTCGCTGCAGAAGTTGCGAACGTATGATCAAGACCTGAAGCAACCGCAAAGTCCCCTGTCACTGCAGAAACACCAGTAGCCGTTGTGGTTGTCTGATAAGAGATAGCTGTTCCCCCGGACTTTGTCAGGTCTCCTGAGGTTACGGTTAAGGTATATCCTTGCTCGTTGTTTGTATTAATACCGAGATCAGCGACTTGGATAATTTGTTGATTACCAGCAGCACCACCATCTAAAGGCAAAGTACTAGCACCGCCCGTAGCTGTTGTCGAAAGCGTTAGTGTTGAAGAGACAGTACCAGACAAATTTACGGTATCTGCAAATGCTTCGGATGGCATCACGACTGCCATACCAAAAGAGACACCTAACACTGCCAAAGTGCGGAGGATAGAATTGCCTAGAGCGGATTCAGACTTAACACAAACTTTCATAATCTAAGATAATAACTTTTCCTTCACTTTCTAATTTAATGACTGACTGTATTTAAACCCGTATATATAGAAGTTTGAGTTGTAGATTTACACCATTTTTTTAACTACAATCAAAAAAATACTTAAGAGATATCGCTATAATTCTAATCAATTATTTTAATTTTCAGCTAATAGAAAAGACCAGATGAGAATCACCTCTTATCCTAAATATGGGTGAGCAACATCCCAATCACTGGTAGGATCCGAACGTGAACTGAGCAACCCCCTATTAATATGGCAAACCCTCGCAATACAACCGGCGCAGAGGCAGTTGATACTGCGATCGCAAAAGGTCTCGATCTCGATGGCTCCCAAATTCCCGCTCCCAAACTCAATCTCTACAATCAGGTCATGGGATTAGAGGGAAATCGGCAACGAAGTGGCGTATCCAATACCATGCGATCTCGGATTGTCCGCATTGGAGCCAAGCATATTGCCCAAGCTGAACTCAATCAAATGCTGTTGGATGCAGATTTCGCTCCCTTGAAGGATAAGGAAGTCGCTTTTTATTACGGTGGCAAATAACCTTACCGCTGGTACCGTCCATCAACAACTCGTCTCCCTCGCCAATCCAGAGATTGCCGAGCATTCCCAACGCTTTTTCAAAACTGGGGCAGGTGACTATGGTGAAGGTGATCAATTCTTAGGGATTCGAGTCCCTGTACTCAGACAGCAGGTTACTCACTACCAATACCTCCCCAACAAAGAGGTCATTGCTCTTCTCAAATCACCATTTCATGAAGAACGTCTGTTTGCCCTTCTAGTTTGGGTCAAGCAATTTCAGAAAGCCCCTGAAGAAAACCAAGCCCATCTTTACGGTCTCTATCTCCGCCATACCCAGTACATCAACAACTGGGATTTGGTAGACAGTTCTGCCTATCAAATCGTGGGAGTCTTTCTTGAAGGGAAAGATCGTCAACCGATATATCCATTGGCCCAGTCTCAAAGTCTATGGGAACGGCGAATCGCCATGATCGCAACCTTTCAGTGGATTCGCAATCATGATTTTGAGGACGCTCTAGCGATTGCCAAGTTACTGTTGCACGATCAGGAAGATCTAATCCACAAAGCCGTCGGCTGGATGCTTCGGGAAATTGGCAAACGGGATTTAGAAATAGAGAAAGGCTTTCTCAAAGTGCATTACCAAGAGATGCCCCGCACGATGTTGCGGTATGCCATTGAGAAATTTCCCAATCCTGAACGACAAAGGTATTTGAAAGGGTTAATTTAGTCCTTTGCCGAACCCCCAATTCCTGTGATCGTTGCTCATGCAGGGCATTGCTCTCATTTTGAACAGAAATAAATTTTTCTTGAGCTAGGTTTGCCAGGACACAATTGTCTGATGCGGAGTTTGTAGATAGAGGCTAAAGGAGAAGTTGCGATCGCATCCCGGTATTGCACTTGCGATCGCACATCCAAAAACTCCCCCGCATTGCTACAGGCAGGGGAGTTAAAAGACAGATGAAAAGCGTCCAGGAACTTTACCCTTATGCAACGCAAGGCAAAACGTCAGCGACGTCTTGAGAGTTCTTTTCCTGAGAGAGTTCCATAGAGACCAACAAACTCTCGCTTTCCTTTTGATAAGCCTCTACCAGTTGTTGTTCTTCTTGGCTCAAGTCAGGATCACTGTTGAGCGCTATCTCTTGCAGTGTTTCTTCAACCAGTTCCATTTGCTGTTCGGCCTCTGCCAAAATAGCTTGAGGTTCAGACTCTAGCAGTGATTCAAAATCGACTACAGCATCGAACTTAGTCTGAAATTCCTTTAAGACAGCTTGTAAATCAGTATTCTCCTTCGTCAGAGTATTGACGGTCATCGACAGTTCAACCTCTTTCGCTTGTAAGGTTAGCTGATTTTCCTCCAAACGCTGCTGTCGCTCAGTAAGGGTCTGAATAGTACGTTCAAGTTCGGATTTATCCTGCTGAAGCTGATTGACTAAAGACCGATAACTCTTGATGGCTTTGACGGCGGGTAACAGCTTTTCCTTCAGGTTCATATGAGCCACGTCAAGTTGATGAAATTTATCAGAGAGTTTGACATAAGCCCCAGCGAGGCCGTTATAGCGTTCAGCAATAGATTTCATGGGAGTTTATAAAGGGGGTGATTCATCCCCACTATTATCGGTAATCCTGTCAAATTTGGCTGTACCTGCATATACGCTTGACCGGGATAAAAATTCGGTTAGACGTATACACACCACTCTATTGAATGGATGCCAAAGGTTTATTTACTTCCATTCAGATGGCGTAACTCACGCGAACTTTCCAGCTAAATCGTTCGGTGGGAGAGAGGCATAGAAATACCTGCTCGATCAAAGGCATTCTTGAGGCAACGACGATATTCTCGACCAACGTTCCACTGCTGCAGCGGCTTAGTTTTAATTCACAAACGAATCGTTAGATGATTTTCACTAAATTCATCTACTTCCAAAATGGTAGGGGGCTCAAAGATGAGTTCCTGCCAGGGTTGCACCCGATTCATCTCTTGAGCAACATCATCAATAATTGAAATTTCCTGATCAAGATTCATTTGATACCCAACTGCGATCGCTCAGTTCACCCGAGACCATTTATTCATATGATTTCTGACTGACCTTTACTCAAAGGACTTAGAGCCTTCATTATGCGTGCAAAAAAGAGAGGAGGTTTCCCCCCTCTCACTCAGTTTGACTAGTCAGTCACTCGTTCTAGACAGCCCAGGCTTGCTTCAGGGTTGAATCTAGCTGAGTCTTAGCGGCCAGAGTAGACCCTGCAGTCTCATAAGCATCCCAAGCTTGCACCATGTCATTGACTTGAGAGCTCTGCAGAGAAGCCCCCTTGCTAACTTGGATAGTATCAACTTGCTGACTGAGGGGAGTGGCATACCAATCCTTGAGAATCACCATCTCATTCGTATCTAAGACATTGAGTTGAACATCATTGCCGCTTCTGGAGAAGTCAATGTTGCGGTAATCAACCTTGGCCCCTAACAGCAGCTTATCGGTGGTGTTAGCATCACCCTGGTTATCGATCGTGGTGGTGCGGATGCCACCAGGATTTGCCCCTAGAGAAGCGCCAAAGTCATCTTTACCCCCAATTTGGTAAGTGTCGTTGCCAGCCCCACCGGTCAAGGTGATGTTGTTACCGATGGAAATCAGGGTGTCATCGCCTGCACCAGCATCGTAAGTGTTGGACTCACCGCCGGCATGGATGGTGTCCTTATCTTGTCCACCCTGGATAGCGTTGTTCTTACCAGCACCGTAGATGCGGTTCAAACCACCCAAACTCATGAAGCTGTTCTTGGCTCCCTTGACCAGGACAATATCGTTACCGGAACCGGACTTGATTGTGTTTTCCTGACCGAGGCCGAGAATAATATCATCGCCTTTGCCGCCGTCAAAGGTATTCTTTTGACCAATGGCCAGGATAAAGTCGTTGCCTTTGCCGCCGATAAGCTTGTTTTCCTTACCACCACCGATGAGGATATCGTCGCCATCATCTCCTTTTAGGGTGTTCTTCTTACCGCCGCCAATCAGGATGTCGTTACCTTTGCCACCCCTGAAGCTATTGGTCTGACCGCCGCCAAGGATAATGTCATCTCCAGCTCCTCCCTTGAGGACGTTCTTCTTACCTGCACCGAGGATGATATCGTCTCCCTTGCCGCCTTTGAAGATGTTGGTCTTACCAGCGCCGAGGATAAGGTCGTTGCCTTCACCACCAAAGAGACGATTCATTTTGCCGCCACCGATAATGATGTCAGCACCTGCCCCCCCTTTCATGGTGTTGGTCTTACCACCGCCGAGAAGGATGTCGTTGCCTTCGCCACCGAGCATGGTGTTGAATTTACCGCCGCCAACCATGATGTCGTTGCCTTTGCCACCGGACAAGGAGTTAATCTTGCCGCCGCCAACCACTAGGTCATCCCCCGTTCCGGCCATCATGTTATTGAACTTGCCGCCGCCGGCCATGATGTCATTACCAGCTCCGCCCATCATGGTGTTGAGCTTACCGCCGCCAATCATGATATCGTTGCCATCTTGGCCCATCATCTTGTTGAAGGAACCACCCGCCAACATCAGGTCATTACCGAGGCCACCTTTTAAGAGGTTGAATTTACCGATGGAGGCTTGGATATCGTTGCCCCGACCACCATCTACGATGTTGACTTTACCGCCAGCCACTTGGATATCATCGCCTTCGCCACCGGACAGTAGGTTCACTGCCCCCAGGGCCACTTGGACATCGGCACCGTTGCCACCCCATAGAGCATTGGCTTTACCCAGAGACACTTGAACGTCACTGCCTTGACCACCCAGAAGGAAGTTGGCTTTGCCCGCTGCAACCATAATGTCGCTGTTGGCACCGTGGCTAAAGAGGTCGAAGCTTGGCAGGGTCAGGTTGGGAAGCTTAATAGATTGAGCGACGCTATTGGCTTTGTCTTTGAGCAGTTGTAAGGGATCTGGAAGGTTAACCGAAGGAATAGAAGGAAGGTCCGGTAAGGAAGGTAAGCCCAAAGCTGGAATGTCCAGGGTGGGTAGAGTGACCTGGGGGACTGGAATCGAAGGCAGGTTAATTTTAGGAATGTCAAGCTTGGGAAGATTCAAGCTTGGGATGGTGAGCGGAGGCAAACCAATGCTGGAGGTAGGCAGTCTCAGGCTAGGAATTAAGGATCCAGGAAGGTTGATGGAGGGCATCTGAATCGAAGGCAGTTGCACATTCTTGAAGCCAGTGACCTTAAAGTCAATGCCAGGGAAGTTCAAACCGAGATCAGATGTATCGAGGGACAAGTCACGGACATCCGGTAGTTCGGGTAATTTGATTTCAGGTCCGTTTAAGCTGAATTTCAGACTGCCAGGATTGGGGAGTTGATCTAGGAGAAAGCTAGGCCCTTTGAAGGCGGGGATAACGTCACCCAGTTCACTAAAGTCCACCTCAAATTCTTTGAAGTTTGGAAGACTAAAACCGGAGAAGTCTAATTTCGGTAGGCTGGCATCGGAGAGCTTCAGAGACCCTAGGTCTAAATCTTTAGCCATGTTCTTGAGGGTATCCTTGTCGATAGTGTCGCCTGCCATGGCATTCGCTGCGCCTAAGGCAACCATCACATCTTGGCCTTCGCCACCGACTTGAACGTTAGCAACTGCTGCACTGACGAGGATGTCATTGCCAGCTCCGCCGTTTAAGTAGTTAGCTGCACCCAGACCAATCATGATGTCGTTGCCGCCGGCGGAAGTCAGCCAGTTTCCGGCCGCGACCCCGACCATGATGTCATTACCGTTGCCCGTCTTAAGCTTGTTGAGTGCGCCGAATCCCACGACGACGTTGTTGCCATCGCCTGCATCGACAACGTTGGCCCCACCGACGCCGATGATAGTATCGTTGCCGGAGCCAGAGTTAATGACATTGGCTCCGCCTAAGCCGATGACCGTGTTGCGACCGTGGCCTGCATTGATTTTGTTAGCACCACCAAATCCAAACATGAAGTCGTTGCCATGGCCAGCGTTCATGGTGTTGAAGCCACCGACGCCCACTGAGGTGTTGTGGCCGTGGCCTGCATTCATATTGTTGTAACCACCGACGGCAATCAGAGTGTCGTTACCCCAGCCTGCGGTCAGACGGTTGTATCCGCCCGCTGCAATTAGAGTGTTGTGGCCTCCGTTGCCGTGAACGGTGTTCTGACCACCGAGGGCAACTACTTTGTCATTGCCAGAACCCGCGTGGATAGTGTTGGAAACTGCAGCAGTTGTAATCGTGTCATTCCCATCCCCTGCATAGACTGTATTTGATGCAGCAAATGTCTTAATACTGTCATCTCCAGAACCACCATAGATTGTATTCTGAGCACCGTAGGCTTCAATCCAATCCGCTCCAGAACCACCGTTAATATGGTTTTTGATACCATAGACTTGGAGCCAATCTCGTCCAGAACCGCCATCAATGTGGTTCCAGCCTCCTTTGGCGATTACATGGTCATTGCCCCATTCAGCGTAAACTTTGTTACCCCAGGCTGTTGTCTCAATTTTGTCATTGCCCCAGCCACCGTAGACGGTGTTTTTTTACAGCAAATGTCTTGATGCTGTCATCACCAGAACCGCCGTAGATTGTATTTTCAGCGCCATAAGCCCTTAACCAATCAGCCCCAGAACCACCATTAATATAGTTTTTGATGCCATAGACTTGAAGCCAATCTCGTCCAGAACCACCATCAATGTGGTTCCAGCCTCCTTTGGCGATTACATGGTCATTGCCCCATTCAGCGTAAACTTTGTTACCCCAGGCCGTTGTCTCAATCTTGTCATTGCCCCAGCCGCCATAAATCTTGTTTTTGGCACCTGTAGCACGGACATAGTCATTTCCTGAATCACCATAAACTGTGTTGCTCCAGCCATAAACGCGAATTTGATCATTACCGCTTCCACCGCGAGCATAGTTTGAACCACCGTAGCCATAAATACGGTCATGGCCGGAACCGCCTCGGAGTGTGTTCTTCCCCCCCCATGCTTCGACATGGTCATTGCCACTGCCACCATCAACGGTGTTCTTCCAGCCATAGGCTTTTAATGTGTCGTTGCCACCATGACCATAGAGATAGTTGACGGGCATATATCCAATGAGGGTGTCATTGCCCCAACCACCATGCTTGGTGGGGGAAGGAGCAATCTTCTTAACTTCTTTTACTACTGCTTTTACAACGCGTCCCATGGGTTTTCTCCTTATGTTTTTTTCTAACCGATTGACTATCTGCACTATCGCCAAATCGCCAGGTAGAAAAAATCCCGTTTTATTCAGCTAAATTCAGGTAAAAGTTCAGGACCTAGATTCAAAGGATGGAGAAGGTAGAATTGCAGTAAAAAAGACGGCGCTCAATGTCAGGACAACCATGAACTTCGAGATCAGCGAAAAGCGTTGGTATCCATTCATTTCAGGCAATCGAAAAATATAATTCATCCCAACCTTGAGCAACGCCATAAAGAAAGGCCTCTGCAATGCAAAGGCCCCTGACTGAGAGACATACTTTGAATAATGTGAACCTCATAAACTCAGAGGGTGTATTTAGCAATGGAGCGCAGATTGCCCTCAGCATCTACCCGAAGAGCTTTAGCGGGGGTGCCCTTGGTGAAGATATTTTTGCGGATATCTTTGACGATATGGCGGGCATGACCAAAGGGAGCAATAAATTCGGGGTACCAAAGCCGGTCACCACCTTTCCACTCCGGAAATAGCAGCTGATACTCTCCCGTTTGGTACTGAGCTTCAATATCTGCAGACAGCCAAGCCCAATTGAGAAATCCTACGGGTTGGCCATCCATTTGGTAATAGCGAAATTGATCATGCATCAAGCTGGGTAAAATGCGGGATTCTAGTTCTCTAAGGGTGTAGGACTTATGAAGGGGAGATTGCATCATCAGCCAGGTGATAGATCCCAGCAGTTGCAGTCGTTGTTGTACTGCCTCTGGGGTAGCTTGGGGTAGATCAGCTGCACTGGTTATCGGTGATTGGGGTGTTTCAGGAGCATCATTCGGATCTGAAGTGATATCTACTGTTGTGGACATATCTTGAGTCATCATGATTATTACCTCTAGTGGTGGAAGAGAAAGACTAAACGGGAGACTGGACTGGCGAAGTTGTCTATGGGTCAATACATTTACTATCGCCAAATCGCTAGGTAGATAAAATCCCGATTTATTCAGGTAAGTTCAGGGGTTTTTCCATCCCTCAAACAGCAGAAAGTCCTGCGAATGGATTTTGAGTGCAAGTCAAACCATTCCGCAGGAGTGAGGTAATCTTTGTTTTCAAAAGGGAGAAGTTGGAGAGATTTTGGTGGAACCCGTTGCTGCCATTAGGATTTAGTCTTAATGGTTAAGGATCAATCTTCTGCTCCTACCTGGTATTCAACAATTGAGCGAGAACCGTCTTCTTGGGTGCGAATCATTTTGGCGGTTGTACCCTGGGGAAAGATACTCTGACGCAAATCTTCGAACATACTTTGGTCTTGGTCAAAGGGCGAAATAAAATCGGTACACCAGAGCTGTTCACCACTCCGCCACTCTTGCGGTAGCAGCTTGTATTCTCCTGTTTGATATTTCTCTTCGGCTTCTGAGGACAAGTAGGCCCAACTGACAAATCCGATGGGTTGACCGCCTGATTCGTAATAACGGAATTGGTTGAGGGTGAGGCTGGGTAAAATTCTCGCTTCTAATTCCTCGATCGTGCAGTGCCAGTGTTGGGGAGATTGCAACATCAGCCAGGTAATCCCCCCTAAGAGCTGCAGTCTCTGTCGCATCACCTCTGGTGAGGTTTGAGCTTGAGTATCTTCCCTTTGTTCAGGGGTAGGATCTTGATTCTCTGTTGGTTCTGGAGTGAGAACAGCTTTTTCTGAGGGTTCAGGTGTCGCTTCAGTGGGGTCAGGGAGAGCTGCGTTCTCAACAGGAATCACAAGTTCAGTTTCAGGCGCTTCTTGAATGTGTTCTAGAGCGAATTCGGTGGTTGCGGAGGTAGTCATAGTCATGATTTATTACCTGTACTAATTGGGTAGAAGGGGTTAGTTCTTTGAAGCTGTGCTTATGGGTCATCGCTTCGTTGATGTCCCTACTATCGCCAAATCAATCGGCAGGTAAAATCCCGATTTATTCAGGTAAGTTCAGGTGTTTAGTTGCTCTTTGAACAAATTTCGCGGCTGATTTACATAAGGAGTAGCTCAAGCTAACGTCAAAATCCTATGATTGATAGATGCAAAAAATCACCCTCACCCGGCCCGACGACTGGCATCTCCATTTACGGGATGGAGATGCCCTAAAAGCAGTTCTCCCCCATTCGGCACGGCAGTTCGCTCGTGCCATTGTCATGCCGAACCTAAAGCCCCCAATCCGCACGGTGGCTGATGCTGCAGCTTATCGAGACCGAATTTTAGCGGCAATACCGGCGGGTCAAGCATTCGAGCCTCTGATGACTCTATATCTAACCGATAATACGAGTCCAGAAGAAATCATTGCGGCAAAAGCATCGAAGTTTGTCAAAGCGGTGAAGTATTATCCTGCAGGGGCAACCACCAATTCTGACTGTGGTGTGACTGATATACGGAAGTGCGATCGCATCTTCGCAACTATGGAGCAGGAAAATATTCCTCTATTACTGCACGGGGAAGTGACCAATACTGAAGTGGATGTTTTTGATCGCGAAAAAGTGTTTATCGAACAACACCTGATTCCCCTCGTCTCACGATTCCCCAAACTACGCGTGGTGCTTGAGCATATCACCACCTCAGAAGCTGTGGAGTTTGTCCTCAGTGCCAACCGCAACATTGCTGCAACCATCACGCCCCAACATCTTCTATTCAGTCGCAATGCTTTATTTAAAGGTGGTATTCGTCCCCACTACTATTGCTTACCCATTTTGAAACGAGAGAAGCATCGCTTAGCTCTTTTAAAAGCAGCAACCTCTGGCAATCCCAAGTTTTTCCTGGGCACCGACAGCGCGCCCCATGCACAACATACTAAAGAAAGGTCTTGTGGCTGTGCAGGTTGCTACTCGGCTCTCCACGCAATGGAACTATACGCAGAAGCATTTGAGAGTGTTGATGCCCTCGACAAACTGGAGGCTTTTGCCAGCTTCTATGGTCCAGATTTCTACCAACTCCCACGCAATATCGAGAAAATCACCTTAGAAAAAAAGACTTGGCGTATTCCCGATACAGTACCATTTCCTGAAGCTGGACTAGTTCCCCTCAGAGCAGGGGAGGAGATTTCATGGCAGATGATGGCCCCCTAGGCATAGCGGACAAAATCCAGTGCAATGCTTTTTCCTAAAAAGGTCAATTGTTTGAATTAAAGGTTCTGTAATTGAAGAGGCAGACAAAATAACCGCAGCATTCATCTTACCGCTGCTTTAACATACATCAGCCTTCTATTCACCGTACACTTGTCCAATATAGACATTCTAAACATCAGCATTCAAGGATCATAACCAGTTGCCAACCAACACAAAGGGACTCCAAAAATAGGGCGCTCTAAATTTTGGGTCCTTCATCAAAGCCAACTGCGCCTGCCGGAACGCTGCTGCCTTCGTCATATTAGGTTGAGCCAAGACTTTATAAAAATGGCCCATAAAGGCTGCTGCCGCCTGATCATCCAACGACCATAATCCGGCCAATGTACTGCGCACGCCGGACCGAATCGCCATCCCCGCAATTCCCAGAACAGCGCGACTATTCCCCACAGCCGTTTCACAAGCGCTCAACACCAGTAAATCAATGGGAACCTCAGAAGTTCGAATACGAGTTCGGAGTAAAGATGCCATCGCCTGGATCGAGAGCCGACCTTCCCAGGTGAGAATAAATGTATCTTCTGGGCTAGCGCCAAACTCAGCATGAGTCGCCAAATGCACCACTTCAGAAGACACTTCTGTTAGATAGTCATTCAAATTTTGTTGGGTCAAATCTTGGTTAAACAGAACAGCATGATCTTGAATCTGCGAGGTAATCTGCTCCACTTCTTTGGCCACATAGGGCAAGGCTGGGAACCCAGATCGGGCCTCACTCACCCCACCCACTAACACTTTCACCTTCTCTCTGTCTTGGGGAAGCGGTGCTAGTAAATCTAAGCCTGGGGAAAGGGCGACATTATATTTTTCAATTAAGTATTGTTCGCCATCATAAAGCGTAGTCAAGGGTAAGGTACGCAAGGCTCCATCAGCGACAAAAACCAACGTTTCTACATCCTGCTGGGCTAAATCGGCAGCAACTGGACCCACCACCCAGTCGTAAATTTGTTGAAGTTTAGTCAGGTTGCTCTTTTGGGCAGACCCCAAGGGAGTCGTTAGGGATCGCAATAGTTGTTTCACGGTATCTTCCACCTGCCCAGGCTCAATCGGTGTGCTGTAGTGGCGCAAGGGTTGCTTACCAATGCTGACAATTATATCCACCCGATCCTTTAAGACAATGGGATAAATCACCGCTGCCCTTGGATCCACTTGATCCACTGCTTTCGGTTGGGCTTGCACACAAGCATCCTGAAAGTAGTCTTGAATTTCATTGAGCTGCAAATCTTCGATGAGGTTTCGGGCACGATTTAGGTTGCTCGAAGCATCTGCCTGAGTCATATCTCCTTCTAACAACAGCCCTACCAACTCTCGATAAATGGGTTCTACCCCATCTCTGAAGGTGAAGCGAACATCATCACTGGCTGTTCTGAGATCTCCTCGTAAAGAGTCTAGGGCTGCAACAGCATCGAGATAGGCCGAAATTGCCCCTTGGCGATTGCCGAGTTGACGACGATAACGGCCCAATTGCCAAGCTAGCTGATAGAGAACTTCTGGAGATTGCTGCCTTTGTACTTGCTGCAATGCCTTCTCAGTCAGCGACACAGCTTGGGACCATTGTTTAGCCTCACCATAAATTCGCCCCTGATACCCCAAGATATAGGATTGAGCATTTGGATCATCCAGCTCTTGAGCTTGCCCTTCCACTTGATTTAATAGGTGCAATACAGTCGAAGATTCTTCCCTCTGTCCCCATGTCAAAACCGTTTCGATCAGGTGGAGTTGTGTATAAATCCCCTCTCTGCTGCTGGGAAGCGATCGCATTTGATCTTGCAGTGCTTGAAAAAGCTGCGATGCTGCAGGATCTTTTTGAGCAACTAACAGATCAAATCGGCTCACTTGTATCTGAAATTGAATCAGGGATGTCGGTGCAATCGCATGGGCCTGCTGATAGTAATCCAACGCCTTTTGGGTATTTCCCTGGCCTCGAAAGGTATGACCTAAATTCAGAAGAATCGTACTGGTCAGCGCTGGCTGGTTAAGAGATTGAGCTGTACTTAGAGCGGCTTCGATTTGGCGTTGCGATCGCAACATATTTCCTTCAGCCCGCGATACCTTCCCCAGATTCAACTGAGTCATCGCCTTAACAGGTGACGGCGGCTGTTGCTCTAGAATCTGCATCAATGGCACAAGCTGTTGTTGAGCTTGTCGTAGATACCCCAAATCTTGGAGAACCTGAATCTGATTCAACTGCACCTGCAGGTTTCCCGCATCATCCCCCGCCCGTTGATAGGCCTTCGCCGCTGTCTGCCAATCCTCCAGAGCGCTACGAGTATCCCCTCGAGCCAGGAATAAACTCGCCCTCGCACTAAGCACCTGGGCATGGAGGGCGGGTTGTTCAGCAATCATGTCCGGGGTCAGAGCTTTTTGGCTCGCAGCCATTGCCTCCCTCGCTTTGTCCCAATCGCCCAGATGATGGTAAGCCAAGGCTAAATGGCTCTGAACTGCAGCATAAATACCAGGATGCTTGGAGAACTGGTTAGCAGCTTGAGTCCAATGGACAACCGCGTCGGCATAGTTTGCTTCCAGATAAGCCTGGCGAGCCTCTTCTAGTAGCTTGGGGAGTGACGACTCTCCCTGCAGATAATAGTCTCCCCTAACCGTAACCACTAACCGCTTCGCTTCTTGCAAAACAGTCGTACCATCTGCAGGCGCTTGAGTACCTAAATCCGTTAACAAATAACTCCCAGCAGGGCGACTCGATGGCATCAGAGGTAAACCGCCCCGGCCCGTCACCACAAATTGCGATTGCCCCGTGCTCGGAACAGCACAAGCATCGGCAATTTGCGTACTTTTATCCAACACATTCTCGGGGAGCTGGGTGAGGGCAGTCGTCGGATCCGTGGCAATAGTTTCGATATTAATCTCGCCATTAAAACCTAATTGCGATGATGCTGAGATATTGAGAAACTGTGGCCCAAAAATCGCATTTGTAAAGATATCAATATCGCCCCCGTCCCCCTCAAACGCATTGGCAATTATTTGATTGAGTTCACTGGGGAAAGCAATAATAAACTGAGCCGCGATATCAACACTACCGCCGTTACCAAATCCACCAGAATTCTCTGCAGAAATAATTGAACCCCCTTGCAGGGTCAAAAATCGCAGTAACTGGGTATCAGTCCCACCAATAAAGATATTGCCACCATCGGCCTCATCCCGCGCAACGGTTGAGATCCGACTTCTATTCAGAAGCTGCAATGAATCTCGAACCGACAGCTCGATATTGGCAAGATTCCCTTCCACTGCCTCAGCCAAGAATCCAGCATTATCCAAAACAACAGTATTGGCCTCAATAAATAAACGTCCCGCAGCCCCCATCGCACTGCTCACAGAAACTTGAGCACCATTACTGACCCTTAAAGAGGGGGTAACAATCTCCACATCACCCGCATCTCCTTCCCCCAAAGAGCTAGCAAAAATCCCACTGGGAGATGGCGTAGAGCCAGTGATAGAAATACCTTGATTGGCATTAACCCGTACAATCCCTCCATTTCCTACTGAATCAGCAGTAGTCGATGCCAAAATCTGGCTCCCATCTCTTATCGTCAGCTGCCCCGTCACTAATTCAATATTGCCGCCATCAGCATTCCCCCCAGCCACCGTTGAAATCCGACTCCCGTTGAGCAGTTGCAATGAGTCCTGAACGGATAGCTGTATATCAGCCAGATTTCCATCAACCGCCTCAGCCAGGAGTGCAGAATTATCCAAGACAACCTTGTTAGCGTCAATGGATAAAAATCCCGCAGCGCCCGCCGAACTACTCACAGAAACTTGAGCACCATTACTCATCTCTAAAGTGGGGGTCACAATCTCCACATCACCCGCATCCCCTTCCCCCAAAGAGCTAGTAAAAATCCCACTGGGAGATGGCGTGGAGCCAATGATAGAAATACCTTGATTGGCATTAACCCGTACAATCCCTCCATTTCCCACTGAATCAGCAGTGGTTGAGGCCGAGATCTGTCCTCCATCTCGTATCGTCAGCTGCCCTGTCATCACTTCAATATTGCCGCCATCAGCATTCCCCCCAGCCACCGTTGAAATCCGACTCCCATTGAGCAGTTGTAATGAGTCCCTTACGATCAACCCAATATCCGCTTGATTCCCTTCCACAGCCTCGGCTAACAGAGCTGCATCATCCAAGACAAACGTGTTGGATCGAACAAATAAACTCCCTGCAGAGCCATCATTCGTACTGCTCACGGACAATTGAGCTCCATTCCTCAATGTAATATTGGGAGAAAAAACATCTATCCCACCGGCATTGCCATCACCGGTTGCAGTGGCAAAGATCCCGCTCGGGAATAGCGTCTTCGTCGAATCCAGAACAAAAGGAGAATCTGCATCTGCAGCAGGCAATGTCACCCGAGGTGATGATCCTGTGATCAGAATGCCCTGGTTAGCAACAACTGAGATATCCCCACCATTCCCAATCGAATTAATCGTAGTCGAGGTCGAGATCTGTCCACCATCTTGTATGGTTAGCCGTCCAGTCACCAGATCGATATTGCCACCTTCAAACATGCCAGGGTTCTGCAATTGGGTCAGAATTCGGCTGGGCTGTCCATTCAAAGTACCTTGTAGCGTCACGGACTCCGTCGTATTGATAAAAATATCGCCACTATTCCCTAATCCCTCAGCCCCAGCATCAATAATGGAGCCATCTCTCAGAATCAAGTGGCGAGCATTGATGCGAATATCGCCACTAAACCCCTCCGTTGTCGAAGCCCGAATGGCAGTGGACAACTCAGCCACCCCAGCAAAGTTCCTTCGAGCTGCGGATGGATCGCCTATTAACTGGACTGTATCTCCCGCTCGAATCGTCAAATCTCCCCCTTGGGCATTTCCAAAGACAGCGGGAGCAATCAGTCCACCAATTAGGGTGAGATTCTGAGTATCAATTTCAATGTTTCCTCCTGTCCCACCTAGGGTTTCAGGTGGTAGCCCTAAATCTTCAGGGAAGAATATCACACTGGTCGTAATGCCAATAGGGGGGCGATCTAGAGTAGGTCCTCCTCGATCATCCACCAAAATAGTGTTGGCCTGAATCCGAATATCTCCCTCCGAGGTATTCGGTCCAAATTTTCTCGTGCGAATATCACTTTCCTCGCGAACCAAGAGAGAATTTGTTGTGATGCTAATGTCTCCTCCAGATCCAGCACTCTCAGAACTAATGCCAGAGCTAAAACTGAGGCTAATATCAGGCGCATTAATCAAGATGGATCCAGCATCACTCATAAATCTATCCGTAGAGGATCGACTTAAGATTTCAGCCCCTCTTTCTAGGCGGAGACGATTGGTTAGATCAATGCGAATATCGCCACTAGAGCTATCTCCCAACGTACTCGTAAAAATCTGAGAATTGTCCTGCAGAGTCAGATTCTGAGCGCTAATTCGGATGGTTTCACCTTGCCCCAGATCTTCTACCAAACTCCAAACAGAACTTTCAATCAGTTGAATATCTCCAGTTCCATTGAGAAGAACGGCTCCGCCTTGGGCATCAACGTTGTCAACATCCTCATTCAGCCCCACGAATAAATTCGTTTGATTGAGGAAGATATTCTCAGCCTGAAAGATAATATCTCCTCCCTCCTCTTCCACCGTATCGATGGTTGAATTATTGAGGGTCACAGTAGACCGTCCCTCGATCGGAACGGTCAGAAAAGTTTCAGGGGTTGCAGCCTCTAGATTAAACAGAAGGGTACCGGGTTGGGAAAGACCACTTAGACTCACCCGTCCTCCGGGAGCCAAAATTTCAGCACCATCGAGATTTACGGCTCCCCCCAACAAGGCCAAGGGTTCTCCAACAGCCGTTTCTAACGTGGCACCAGTAACCGAAATGGGTTGAGGGTTGGCACCAAACTGAACCCCCAAGGGCACCGAAACCGTCAGCAACGGAGGAGCATTTGGATTCACCGCATTAAAGGAATTGCCATTCGGGAGCAAAAATCGATCTGCTGTGGTGGCTACAAATGCCCCCGCCATATCTAACTGGGCATTGGGACCAAACAGAATACCGCTAGGATTAACGAAAAACAGATTGGCGGGACCATTCACCCCCAACAAACCATTAATATTGGAAGCCGTCCCTCCAGTCACCCGCGCAAAGATATTCTCGACGGCAGCTGGGTTGCTAAAGAAAACCGTTTGATTGGGACTAATTCCAAATCGCTCAAAACTATGAAACAACGCCGTATTGCGCTGAGCCCCACCTTCAATAAAAAGGTCGTCTGCCGTTGCCCCAGGCGCAACCACGGACTGCTCCGCCCCCAAAGTATTGTCGGGGACAATCAGTTGAGCCAGCACCATTTTTGAGAACATCAGTGGACTCAAAACCACACCCATCAGGGGAGCAACTGCTGGCCTCAACCAATGTTGTATCAGGATGCGATCGCACCCAATCCTATTCATAATTTTTTGGCTTATGAAAGTGTACTAAAGACGGGAAAACACAACTTTCAACTCAAGGGGTAGAGGGTGATTGGTTCATATCCAAAGGCCGAGCAAGGGTCTTTAAATTCGCATCATCTAGCCGTTCGGCAATATTGACTAATGCTTGACCGTGCTTATCCTCCTCACCTAACTGGGTTTGTTCCTTCAGAAAAGCCCGAAGCTTTTGGTATGACTGGGACTCATCTGCTTCCAACAGCAGCTCTCTCACCGTATCAAACCAATAGCCAGCCGTTGCAAACAACGCTGCTTTCTGATCTGGAGTGTCAGCTTGAGATAATGCCTTTTGCAAGGCAGCAGAAGGTAAGGCAACATCAACTTCCGCTACAAAGGGTGGACTGAACCGATCATCCTCGGGTTTACAAGCAACACTCAACTCCACAAAAAACCGTTGGCCATCCTGTAGGGTGGTCTGCTCCATTGGCACTGTATATTGAACCAATCCAGAAGAAGTTTCAATATATTCCAACTCATGGATGAGTTCAGAACTTTGATCTGAATCCAGAATAAATAAGGAAATTCTGACGCGATAGGGATCTGTGGCCGTTACAAACCAAGCCAACGTAGGTGCCACCGCACTAGTTCTCCCCACATGAGTACTGGGAGCTAGCAGGGTAACGGGGATGCTTGGTTGCGGAAGAGATGTTGCCTGAGCATTCGCCTGCTTTGTCACCATTTGACGATTCAAATCAGGAGATTGAGCTTGGTCAAAGCTACACCCCCGGGAGCCATTGGACCCAAACTTACCTTTCGGCGGATCACCCTTGGGGGGTTGGTATCGTCTCGCCCAGGCAGGGGAAGGCAAGATCGATAGAGATAATAGAAGAAGACCTAAACCAAAACAATAGCTACCTTTCAGCCCTCTTCCCTTGAGCGGGAGTATTTTCATATGCCTATTTGGCTTGAGATGAGCCATAACCATTGGTGCATACCTCACTTAGCATTGACGGTACAAAACGCGATCGCAATCTGCTGCGTTAGCCACTGAGCAGGACGATCGTCTCGATCAGCAATGATCTTTAAGTCCTGATCGGTCCATTCCAAAGCGACTTCCTGCCAGGGTTCTAATGACACTCGTGATAGTTGTGCCAGGGTAGAGGAACGGATGTAGTAGCGGGTTTTCTCTAAAAACATAGTAATACCTCCCTTATTTATCCGGTCTCAATTCATCTGGAAAATCGATTAATTTCCCTTCATCGTCATAGGGGTCAAAATCAATAATTTCTCGACGGACCCATTCCTTAAATCGCTCCTTTATCGCTGCCATCATTGTCTTAAATGATGGCAATGTAGAGTATGTCGGCTCTGCATATCTATAGTCAGGCGGCATATCAGATCTCCCCCGTATTTAGGTTATTGAAATTACCTTAATTGAGCTTGCTGGTAGAAAAAATCCCGTTATCATCAGGAAACTTCAGCAAAAGTTCAGGCATGGATGACCCAAAAATTCAGGTTGATCTTCAGGCCAAAATCTAGACAAGAATTTTAAGATTACAGGGGGAATGGGTTCACATCACACTACTCACTGGTTAAGGGGATAGGGATTGAAGTCTCAGACTTGGCATAAACTCCGCCAACAATTAGCGCCACTTAAACTTGTGGCACTCCCCAGCTTACTCATACTGGGCCTAATTCTGGGCGGACGATGGGCAGGCGCTTTTCAGTCCTGGGAACTGCAAGTCTTAGATTTATTTCTGAAATATCAACCATCAGAACCCCAAGACAAGCGCATTCTGCTAGTCAATATTGATGAGGACAGCATTCGCTCGATTGGCCGCTATCCCATTCCCGATCAGTATCTCGCCCAATCTCTCAGCATCCTCCAGAAGCATCAACCCAGAGCTATTGGACTTGACTTGTTCCGAGATATCCCTGTAGAACCGGGTTCGGCTAAGTTGGCAAGTGCCTTTCGGAATATGGATAACCTATTCGGAATAGATAAAGTCCTTGATAAAAACAAATCAGAAAGGGTAAATCCACCACCCAGCTTACCCATAGAACGGATTGGATTTGCTGATGCCCCCATCGATCTAGACGGTAGTCAGCGTCGGGGATTTTTAGGAACTCAAACACAAGAAAAAGGCTTCCGATTTTCCCTAGCCTTACTACTGGCTGAAAAATATTTAATTGCTCAAGATATCCATCTAGATAACGGTATCCAAGATCCCATAGCCATGAGATTTCGGTCTGTAGAAATTCCCCGAATCCGTCCTAATTTTGGAGGCTATATTCGCACCAATACGGGAAATGCAGATGCCCAAATGCTGTTAAATTTCCGCAACAACCCCAAGGCATTTGAGACAATTTCATTTAAAAAAAATACTATCAGAAAAATTTTCACCTAATTTAGTCAAAAACCGTATTGTCATTATTGGTATCACCACTTCTAGTCATCAAGACTATTTCCCGGCTGCCGTTCCCTCTATAATCGCCCCTGAGGCAAACTGGGTCTATGGCATCGAGCTACATGCCCATGCTATCAGCCAAATTCTGGGCGCAACCTTAGATCAACGACCGCTAATCAATACTTGGCCGGATTGGGTCGAATACCTCTGCATTATTTGTGGGGGGATGGGTGGGCATCATCGTCGCCGCTTACATTCGTTCACCTCGGTATACGATACTTGCGATCGCACTCTGCGCATTACTGGTCTCTGGCATCAGCTACCTTGCTTTACTGGGGGGATGGTGGCTCCCCCTAGTCCCCATCCTAGCCAGCTTTCTGGTCATCAGCCTCGGCCTAGATGCCTTCTACCAATACGATCGCTTTATCCAAACCAAAGTCAAAGCCCAGCAACAAACCCTCCGTATCCTAGAACAAGCCAAAACCGATCTAGAAATCCAGGTCGCCCAACGGACCTCCGAACTTCAACAATCTAATGTAGAGCTAAGCCAAGCCAAAGAAGCAGCCGAAATGGCCAGTCGTGCCAAAGGAAAATTTCTCGCCAAAATGAGCCATGAATTACGCACTCCCCTCAATGCCATTCTGGGGTTTAGCCAAATGATGGCCCAGGACAGCAGTCTCTCTACAACCAACCACAAGCGAAATCGCTTAATCAACCAATCTGGCGAGCATTTATTAGGTCTAATCAACGATATTTTATCCCTCGCCAAACTGGAGTCGGGCAAACAAGAACTACGAGAAGGCCCCTTCCAGCTCAGCACCTTAATTGAGACGGTTGAGGGTATCTTTCGGCTCCGAGCTGAACAAAAAGGGTTAGCGTTTCAGGTCGAAACCGACCCTGATCTATTTCCCTATCTAGTCGGGGATGCCCAGAAGCTTCGACAGGTCCTGATCAACTTGCTCAGCAATGCTCTCAAATTCACCCATGCTGGACATATTTCCCTACGCATAGGCAGCATCCCGAAAGCAAAAGGCATCACCTTAAGGTTTGAAATCGAAGATACAGGTGAAGGAATTGCCCCCTCAGAACTGCACAAATTATTTATTCCCTTTGAACAGACCGAAAGCGGTGAGAAATCAAAAGCCGGAACAGGACTCGGTTTACCCATCAGTCAGCAGTTCGTCCAACTGATGGGTGGAGAGATTAAAGTCTCTAGTCAAGTGGGGCAAGGGACCATCTTCACCTTCACAGCCCAAGTCACCATTGCTAATACTGCCAGTGCCCCTCATTCACAAAATATTGCAGACGATGCACTTCCCTTATCCCAACAGCTGAATGATAGGGTTGAACCAGAAGAACTCCCCCCAGCAGCCATCAGCCCAGAGACCATTGACCAAGCCTTAAGATCCATGTCTTCCAACTGGTTAGATGAACTCCACCATGCTGCTCTCAGGCTAAAAGGGAAACAGGTGATTCAACTATTATCCGAACTTCCCTCAGAATATGAAGCCGTTTCTCAATATTTAATTGAGCTAGCAGAGAACTATGAATATGCTCACATCACTAAAGTCACCACACAATTGATGCAGGAATAACACCAAAGGTAGTTTTCATGAGCGACATCGATCCTTCCAGTGAACCCATCTTAGAATTCGCAGAGAACTTAATCCTGCAAAAAACCGACACCTATTGCAGTGAGCTCCAACGGCGCATCCTCAGTACTGCCCTGCAGGGAGAGCGCAAAACCTACGATCAGCTTGCAGATGAATGTGGCTATTCCCCCAAATATGTCAAACAAGATGTTGCCCCTAAACTCTGGCATTTACTGTCCCAAGCCCTCGACAAAAAAGTTTCAAAATCTAATGTGCGGATCATCCTAACTCATGAAATGCGCAATACAACCCAAGCTAGCAATACTTCTGCCACTACTCCAACACCCCCATCCCTTCCCCTTGAGCCACAATCCACTAACCTAGCTGGAAAAGTCAAAATCTTACTCGTTGACGACCAACCCCAAAATTTACGGTTGCTCACGGATGTATTAGAAGAACAGGGCTATGACGTTCTCCAAGCCCTCAACGGCAATGTTGCGCTCCAGGCCGTGTCTCTCGATCAACCTCAGTTGATCCTCTTAGATATCCAAATGCCGGAAATGGATGGCTACACTGTCTGTCAAAAATTAAAAGCCGAGCCATCCACCCAAGAGATTCCTGTAATATTTGTCAGCGCCTTGGATGAATCGTGGGATAAGGTTAAAGCCTTTTCAGTGGGAGGTATAGATTACATCACCAAACCCTTCAAGGTTGTAGAGGTCTTAGCTCGGGTACAGAATCAACTTAAAATTCAACAACTGCAGCAGGCACTCATAGCCCAAAATGCACAACTCCACCAAGCAAATTTAGAATTGCAGCGCTTAGCTGCCTTGGATGATTTAACCCAAGTCGCCAATCGCCGTCGCTTTGATGCCTATCTTCTTACATCCTGGCAAGCAGCAATTCAAGGCCAACACCCTTTGACATTGATGCTCTGTCAACTCAAGCATTTCAACTTTTATGGTTCTGGAGGCAATCCTCAACAAGGAGACCAGTGCTTATATGAAATAGCTCAAACTATCAAGCAAGCCATACAAGGCCCTCATGATCTAGTGTGCCGCTATGGCACTTTCATCTTTGCCATCGTTTTACCCCAACAGTCTTCCACTCAAGCAGAATCGATTGCCCAAAAGTTATCCAAGCAAGTAGATCAAAAGGAAGTGGGTTCTCCTCCCATCAACTTAAGTATTGGCCTCACCTCTATACAGCCTAAATCTGATATTGGCATTGAGGCATTCATAGAAGCGGGTGATCGCAACCTTCAACAAGCAAGGAATAATGGCGGCAATTGTGTATTCACTGATGACAACTGAGTCAAAATCAGCCCAGAGCAATTATAGAAACTCTCCCTCTTTTCGGTCATAGGCTAAACCTCTTATTCCTCAGTAGAGAATTTTTTTACTCAAATTTTCATCGATTAACTGCTTAATCCTGGAATAAGAAAGAGCCCATCTACAGACCAAAAGCTAGCACTGGCAAGACTGATGAGTAGAGGATCTAGCTTCACTAATAAGTTTTGCTCGTCATATTAACCTCTAAAAAAATTAATATCAACGGCGCTGTTGTTTTAAGATATCTATAATTAATTCTGGAACACGGACCTTAGAATCTGACTTGGATCTTCTCTGATATCTAGGTGGTAAGGTGGCCCCTGTTAGAATTGCATCATCTAAATTAACATCCCGCAAAATAGCTCCGGTCAAATCGGCATTTTTTAAGTTTGCTTTTTTGAGGTTAACCTTTCTAAGAACAGCAAATCGCAGGTCAGCCCCTTCAAGATTAGCCTCTTGCAGATTGGTCTCTCGTAGAAAAGCACCTTTCAATGAGATGTTAGCTAAGTTTGCTTTCTTGAGATTACATCTAAAGCAGTTACGAGTTTGTTTAATCCTTTGCAAATGCTCAGGTTTCTCAGCTCTTACTGATGGAGCTAGGAACGTAGCAAGACTCCCAATCAAAAAAGAGATCGCAACTTTACGACCCATTTTTCTCAGCCGACGGTTGCCCATGATCTATAACTCCAACAGTAGCGACAGCGGAGGAATCCCCCCTCATCAAAAGCGTATCAACCCTGAGTATGCCCTGAAGAGGGGACGGACTTGCATGTTCCTACCATCCCAACCTAGAAATTATGGTGATGCCGAATCAGATTGAGAAACTCTTCCCGAGTTTTATGATCGTCCTGAAAGACTCCAACCATGGAGCTAGTCACTGTCCAAGAGCCTGGTTTTTGCACCCCACGCATCACCATACACATATGGCTTGCTTCCATTACCACGGCCACACCCTTGGGTTCTAAAGCTGTTTGCACCGCTTCTGCAATCTGACGAGTTAGTCTTTCTTGCACCTGCAAGCGGCGAGAATACATTTCCACAATGCGAGCTAGCTTACTTAGACCAATCACCTTTTGATTAGGGATGTATGCCACATGGGCCTTGCCAATAAAAGGCAACATATGATGCTCACACAAGCTAAAGGCATCAATATCCCGAACCAAAACCATCTCATCATGACCTTCATCAAAGATGGCATTGTTCACCAACTCTTCTAAGGACTGCTGATATCCACTGGTGAGAAACCGCATGGCCTCAGCCACTCGCTTCGGCGTTTTCAGTAAGCCTTCCCGCTCTGGATCTTCACCCACCCCTAACAGCATGGTTTCTACTGCTCCCATCATCTCTTCTTGGCTGGATTGACGATGGGTCTCTTTCTCCTTTGCCCGTTGAGATAAGCTGCGATCTGGACGAAGCTGAGAGTTATTAGAAGTTGTGTTCATAGAAGAGTTAGCTGAATCAGAAGGTTTAGAAGACAAAGTAGTCATTGTTTCAATTAATTGTATGAAATTTGGCAGAAAAGTTGGGGGTTATACGAGGGAGGATCAAAAGGTCCCTGCATTCGGCATCAAGACAAGTTCCTCTATCACTGCATTTTGAGGCATCTGCACAATATGCAAAATTGATTGAGCCACATTTTCTGGTTTGAGCATGGCGGTGCGGTCAAAATCAGCATCCACGGTGTCTGTATCCCATAAAGGGGTATTCACTGAACCCGGACAAACGGCCGTCACCCGAATTCCATGGGGTCGTTCTTCTTGGGCCAGAGATTTGGTTAAACCCATTAAGGCAAACTTACTGGCGCAATAAGCACCCCACTGAGGAAACGCCTGTTGCCCCGCAATGGAAACGACATTGATAATGGTGCCTTGCTGTTGAGATCGCATCCCTGGCAACACCGCCTGCAAACATTCAAATACACTCGTCACATTCAGATCGAGCACCCTTTGCCAATCGGCCAAAGGCATATCAATCAGTTCGCCGGTGTAACCCATCCCAGCATTATTAATCAAAATATCGATGGGGCCAACCTGATCCAAAAGCTGACTCATCTGAGACTTTACCTGGCCAACTTCAGACAAGTTAATAGCGAAAGCCTTGGCCTCAACCCCCTGTTTTTGGAGGGTCTGAGCTAATTCATCCAGTTGAGCTTGAGAACGGCTGACTAATACCAAATCAATATTGGACGCAGCAAATGCTTCGGCCGTTGCCCGACCAATACCCCTGCTCGCTCCGGTAATCAGAGCGCGCAGTTTCCGTTGAGCAGTCATGCAAAATACCTAAAATCAATACTCGGTAAAAACTTGCCCAACCACAAACACTTCTGCGAATTGAACAGGCAAGGGACTTTAAAAGACGGATGTAGACTCCTTGAAACTATCAGCGCAAATGAGAGGCAGTCATTGCGCGTAAGCTTACGCTAATTGTAAACAAATGTTGCGACTTTGTAATCATACCACTGGTCCAAGATGGAGCGCATACTCAAGGAACCTGAGAGAAAATCCCCATATTCCGAAACTTATGATAACGCTGTTGGCGGCGTTCTTGGGGACTCAGACGCCATAACTCTTCTAAATTACTTAAAACTGCAGTTTTAATGATATCTGCAGCCTTAACGGGGTCAACATGGGCTCCTCCAGGAGGCTCAGTTAAAATTTGGTCAATTATCCCCAATTCTTGCAAGTCCGTTGCTGTGATTTTGAGGGCTTCAGCCGCTTGGGGGCCTTCCTGAGCATCGCGCCAAAGAATCGCTGCACAAGCTTCTGGTGGCGCCACACTATAGATCGAATGTTCAAACATCAGTAGCCGATCACCTACACCAATTCCCAAGGCGCCCCCAGAACCACCTTCCCCAATTACCGTACAGATAATGGGCACATCCAAACGGAACATTTCCCGGAGGTTGAGAGCAATCGCTTCACCTTGACCAAACTGTTCAGCTTCTAACCCCGCCCAAGCCGCAGGGGTATCAATAAAAGAAATGATAGGCAAGCCAAATCGATCGGCATGATCCATTAACCGCATGGCTTTCCGATACCCACTCGGAAAAGGCATCCCAAAATTGCGGGCCACATTATCCTTCGTGTCACGTCCCTTCTGATGGCCCAACATCAACACAGGCTGGCCACCAATCCGACCCACACCCCCCACAATCGCGGGATCGTCATACCCCCGGCGATCGCCGTGTAATTCCATCCATTCATCACTGATGGCATGGATATAGTCCAATGTACTAGGGCGCCGAGGATGCCGAGCCAGCTGCAGCTCTTGCATCGGGGTTAAGCTACTAAAAATTTCTTGGCGAAGCTGGTCAGCCCGACCTTCTAGCTGGGTAATTTGATCCGTGACATCCACCCCATTCTGCTCAGAGAGGCTACGGATCTGCTCAATTCGATCCTCTAACTCAGCTAAGGGTTTTTCAAAATCAAGCAGTTGGAGTTTGCGATCGGAAACAGCCATTCGCAGGTACCTAGTCAAACGTTAAACAATTTCAGTCTTGTTGTCTTAATTAATAGTTCAAAAAACTATTAAACGATCCTAACAAGCGTGCCCCAGGCAAAAAATACCCTCAAGCTGACTTGATAACAAGCCCAACTTCATTAAGAACACTTTAAAATACTACACAATAAAGGGGGATGTCACAGCTATCCTATCCCCATCCATAGGAAAATCGCCTAAGCCATCACCATTCCACCATCTACATTGAAGACCTGGCCCGTAATGTAGGCGCTAGCAGGGTCAGCTGCTAAGAACCGAATCATACCTGCTACTTCATCAGGCTGGCCATATCGCCCCAGGGGGATAAATTTGAGAATTTCTTCGGACTCTAGCCCCTCAGTCATATCCGTTGCAATAAATCCAGGAGCTACCGCATTCACTGTTACCCCCCGAGAAGCCATTTCCTTGGCCACGGTCTTCGTAAAACCAATGACCCCCGCCTTAGCTGCACTGTAATTGGCCTGACCGGGATTCCCCATTTGACCCGCCACAGAGGCAATATTAATAATTCGGCCGGACCGCTGTTTAAGCATCACCCGACTCACCGCTCGGGTACAAAGATAGACTCCTGTGAGGTTGAGATTAATGACCGCTTGCCAATCTTCTGGCTTCATTCGCAACAGCAAGGTGTCTCGGGTAATGCCTGCATTATTCACCAACACATCGGCACGCCCCCATTTGTCCAACACAGACTTAAACAGAGTGTCTACCTGATCCGCTTCCGCCACATTGGCCTGGAGGGCTAATGCTTCCCCTCCATTACCTGTAATTTCAGCCACCACAGCATCAGCCGCGCCACTGGAGTTGGCATAGTTAATGACGACCTTTGCCCCTTCACCCGCTAGGGCCAAAGCCGTAGCCCGTCCAATCCCTCGAGAGGCACCCGTAACGATTGCGACCTTATCTTGCAATGAATTCATGAACGGTTCTGAGCCAAAAAAATCTGCTCAACTATCTTATGACATTGCGGGGGCGCGATTGATAGAGTAGTCCAGGCTCGAACAGCTAAGCCGCAGCAGCAAATTTAATTTTGAGGTAATCCTCTTCCATCTTGGCTCCAGCAGGCTGCATTGCAGCAAGAGCCTGGGGAAGAACAAGATTGCGGCGGTGATTACCAATTCTGATATTTAGCTCGTCAGCCGTTTTGCTCAATTCCACCTGATTTTTGGGAATTCCTGGGAGATACACCTCAAGACTATATTGCCCCTGCTCTTGAACCACCCTCAAGGTCGTTTCCTTGTAATAGACCTGAGTCGGATCTTCTTGGTCATACAGGGTTTCTTTCAGACGTTCTAGGGCTTCTAACCCACACATTTCCTCTTGAAAAAGCGGGACTTCTTTGACGGGTAAAGGCTGAAAGTTATCGTGAATTTCCTGGCGATACTGAGTTTGGTTCTGTTTCCAGTGCATGAAGAAGGGGTCGGAAACATGGTCAGGAATGATCCGATTGGCCACTACCATATCTGTCGAGACGTTGTACAGGCTCAAATAGGCATGGGCTCTTAAGGATTCTTTGATCACCATTTTTTCTGGGTTGGTGACGAGGCGAACTGACGTTTGGGTATTGTTCGTCAATACTTTCTCTAGGGCTTCAATTTGCTCATAGAACTCGTAGGGTGCATCCATCACTTCTTCATCTGGAAGCGAGAATCCTACAATAGGCTTGAAAAAAGGTTCTACCAAGGGCCTAAGGGTCACAGACATCCGCTGGAAGGGTTTGTAGAAGCGGCGCATATACCACCCTCCCACTTCAGGAAGGCTGAGGAGACGCAGGGCTGTTCCGGTCGGTGCAGAGTCAATCACCAAGACATCATAGGTGCCTTCATCATAGTGACGCTTCATCCGCACCAAACTAAAAATCTCATCCATGCCAGGAAGAATGGCCAGTTCTTCAGCCTGAACCCCGTCAAGACCTCTGGCCTGCAGCACCTGGGTAATGTAGCGTTTGACAGCCCCCCAATTCCCTTCTAATTCGAGCAAGGCATCTAGTTCAGCACCCCACAGGTTAGGTTTGACTTCCACGGCTTCATGGCCCAGTTCCATATCGAAGCTATCAGCCAAGGAATGGGCAGGGTCAGTACTAAGAACGAGGGTCTTGTAACCCAGCTCGGCACAGCGGAGTCCGGTAGCAGCAGCAACGGAGGTTTTGCCAACCCCACCTTTGCCAGTCATTAAGATTACGCGCATGGGTTACTTACAATCGCCTTAGGCATCAACACACTAGATTAAACTTAGGTCAAACAACTTAACCTCTCTTTACATTACTCTAATCTATTTAACTCATAGGTGGGGCCAATCTAAGAGAATTCCAGGCATCCAGTTGATGAGGCCAAGAATTCTGGATATGCCAACATCATCAGAGTTGGGTATCTTGGTTCGGTGAAATTAGAAGTCCCCCCTATAACTGCCTCCACTGACTGCTTTCTAAAGTTGATTTTCAGCAAATAGTGAAGGGATAGCTGGAATTTCGTACCATGGAAGATGTACTAAGTTCCCTAAAGTAACGATGTTTTTAACCTGGATGGATTCCAATAGTTGGCTGATCGAGATGGCCGGACAACGGATCCTATTAGATCCTTGGTTGGTTGGACCTTTAGTTTTTGGGAATCAGCCTTGGTTTTTCAAAGGTGAGCGCGCCACAACCCTCGATATTCCCGATTCGATTGATCTCATCTTGCTGTCCCAGGGACTACCCGATCATGCCCATGTCCCTACGTTGAAGCAGTTAGACCACACCATTCCGGTCATTGCTTCTGAAAATGCCACCAAAGTAGTGGAAGAACTAGGCTATACCAAAGTCACTACTATTGCCCATGGTGAGACCATCACTTGGGCAGACCGCCTCCAAATTCAGGCCTTACCCGGCTCACCCATTGGACCATTTCTAGTTGAGAATGCCTTAGTTCTCACTGACCAGGCATCCCAGAGCCGACTCTACTATGAACCCCACGGTTTCCATGCTGCAGCCATCGACCAGCTGGAAGCGGCGGATGTGATTATTGCTCCTATTCAGGATTTAGTACTACCGCTGCTGGGACCTTTTATCCAAGGAGGAGACTTTGCCCTAGAGGTGATCAAGAAGCTCCAACCCCAATTTATTCTGCCGACTGCCTCGGGGGGTGAGGTTGAATACAGCGGCATATTGGACAAATTGCTGACTATGGAAGGTACGATTGATGAATTTCGTGAGCGCCTGGAAGAGAATAGCTGTGAGACCCACGTGCTGAATCCTTCTCCTGGGGAACGCATCGAAGTTCTGCTCTCTTCTTCAGTGCCGAACTAACCATGGTGAAACAGCTTGACGGCAGTGACCTAGTGGTTGACAATCACCAGGAAGGTTGGCTCAGATTATTCTTCCCTCGCTGTAAGTGTTCCTCTGTACAGGAGAGTAGGCATGGATAAACCCAATTATTTTCATTGGTGGCAGAAGTTATCTGTACCCTCTCGCCTCCTAATGATCGGCTTAGCCGCACCGATTTTGGCCCTCAATTTTTGGACTTTAGCGTCTATCTCCAATTACTTTGGGGTGTTAATCGGGATCATTGTCGTGGCGTCGCTGCTGGCATTTCTCCTCAACTACCCGGTGAGCTGGTGCGTTCAGCGGGGACTGCGGCGAGAACCCGCATCGATTATTGTGGCGTTGTTGGCCATTTCCATTCTTTTTGGCATCGGCATTGTCCTGATTCCGATTGCCTTCAATCAGGCGCAACAACTAGCGAATCGTTTACCCGACTGGTTGGAATCAGGCCGCCAGCAGCTGATCTTGCTCAGCCAACAAGTGGAGGAACGAGGGGTCTCTCTAAATCTAGATGTGTTGGCCGTCCAAGCCTTTGATCGGCTCCAGGGCCAACTCCAAACCCTTACCAAAAGTCTGCTCAACATTGCCCTAGGAACGGTCAGCAGCCTTCTAGATATTCTGATCGATGTCCTCGTGACGATTATCCTGACCTTTTATCTCCTTCAGCATGGTGATGCACTCTGGGACAGTTTGATTGATTGGCTTCCCGAAGAAAGTCAACAGCCTGTTTCCGAAACCCTCCGGTCTAGCTTCCAGAATTATTTTATTGGTCAGCTGCTGTTTGGCATCTGTATGACTTCAGTTCTAGTCCCCACGTTTTTAATTCTGAAAGTGCCCTTTGGCCTGCTGTTCGGTCTCACCATTGGCACAATGGCTCTTATCCCTTTTGGAGGAACCGTCGGCATTATCTTGGTGACGTGTTTGGTGACCCTGCAAAATATCTGGCTGGGCCTCAAACTTTTGGCTGCAGCAGTGGTAGTTCAGCAAATTTTAGATAACTTGGTAGCCCCCAAAATCTTGGGAACCATGACAGGGCTAAATCCAGCCTGGGTGTTCATTTCAATTTTGATTGGTGCAAAAGCTGGCGGGTTAATTGGGGTTGTCATTGCGGTGCCGACAGCTGTGGTGATTAAAACAGTGTTGATCAGTTTGCGATCGCGGATGGTATCACCCGATTCTGCATCTACCCCAGATATCCCAGTGGTCTCCGTAGAATCGGAAACCACAGCCCAGCCAGTGTCCCGCATCTCCTAAGCTTCAGTTCTGATTCTCAATCTAAATCTACAGTCTCCCTACAAAAAAGGTATCCAGTCAAAGACCCATTGGAACGATTTCAGGAACGGCATCTTCTGGCTAATGAGCCGATTACCCTGATTGCTCTGCGGCTTGAGTTCAGCGGGAACCGATTGGCTAGGAACCACAGGAGTAGATGGCTGCTGCCAAAACACAATGCTGTCATTCAACGGTTGAACTGTTGTCCCAGGATAATAAAAATTGAGAATTTTAGTCGCTGACCAGCCTAAATTACTGAGGTGATAAGATCCCGTCTGACTCAGGCCCACACCATGTCCAAAGCCCCCACCAATAAAGACATATCCTTTGAGCATTTTCCGAGGTTTAGCCGCCGCCGTTGGACGGGTCGGCTGCACCGATGAAATCGATTCTGGATTGGATTGGGTAACGCCTACTGGAGGAGAAGGTTGAGGTTTAACCGTTTGATACCTGGGCTCCACGTAAAAGAGTAAGCTATTAGGCGCTTCAAATCCCCGTAAAATATCATCCTTGGTTAAGGTCAGACTGCCTAAGTTCGTGGTGACCTGAAGTTTCTGAACCCTGCCACCGTGGGATCTCTCAATCACCTCCAGCTTTTGAATGGTTTTGAAATTAGCCAAGGGATGCTTAGACTGACGTAGAAATTTGCGCAAAAATCCATTGAGTTCGGTGATGGGCGTTTCTGTCTGCCAGCGAAAGGTCTTCCAAGACGCTTCATTAAAACCTTGCTTAAGGTTAATAAAAGCTTTCAAATTCGACTCTTCCGCCAAGCTGCGAGTGGTTAAATCCCATGTCCCTCGGGGTAGGGCATCAATTTTAGCCGTTAGGTAAGGTCGAGGCGTTCCCTCCCAAACCTCCTGAAAAGCAGCCGTCACCCCACCCGTGGTGGAAGAATAGAGGGCATCCACTAATTCATCCTTGTGGGTTAGCACCTGCCCTGTTGTTGCTTTAATAGCACGATCCACAATGGGATCGGTTTTAGCGATTCCTTTATAAACTTGGCATTGGGTATCCGCACATAACTCATACCCATCGATCTGAAAGCGCCTAAGGTTACGTAATGCATAGGTACGGGCAATAATCGTTTGCGCCTCAATGGCGGTTGTGGGTGCATTAAAACCAATTTCATAGGGAACAACCCCCCGAAGATAGGTTTCCGTTGGCACCTTATTCACCAGGGTATAGGTCCCATAGGTATTGGGCTGAAACCTCAAACTGCCGTAGTGCAACGCTTCGCCCACTTGAAACTGCTGTTTCTTGCTGGTGATACTGACAATACTGCGTTTGTACTGAGTCCCATTGGTGACAAAACTAAGCTGAGGCTTGTCACGTAATCGACGCCGATGCAGAAATACATTGTCATAGCCTTGCTGCTTAAGGGTATCGATTAATAAAATCCGATCGGCTGAGGTGGGATATTGATCGCGCTTGGCCCATACCTGCCACTGCTTGGGCTGGGCAATTTCCACCGGAATCCCCAAAGCCTTCAATTCATTCGCTTTAGTTTCGGCTGTCT
Source organism: Acaryochloris sp. 'Moss Beach' (assembly GCF_021497025.1). Taxonomy (NCBI): domain Bacteria; kingdom Bacillati; phylum Cyanobacteriota; class Cyanophyceae; order Acaryochloridales; family Acaryochloridaceae; genus Acaryochloris; species Acaryochloris sp. 'Moss Beach'. The sequence goes on along the minus strand of NZ_CP071717.1, from coordinate 5,168,984 downwards.
CAAAACTACGATGAACACTCAAGACCACCCGTTCTTCCCATCGAGGCTGCTTTAAAGGAATGGGCGTAATGGCAAACTCTACTTTATCCGTAGTCAAGGTCTGTAGCTGTTTACCCGTCGTAAATTGAAGCGTCAGCTGATCACCCGGAAGGGCTTGAACCGTCAGTTTATCCGTAGGTTTGCGACCAAAACGCTGCTTAATGCTGACTTTGATGCGGGGATTAAGGGGTCGTGTATTAAGAGCTTGAGCCCATACCCGACCAGAGCTATTCCCATCAGAAGATGTTGTAAATGGCTCCAGTACGACTCCATCGAAGATCAGACACACACTGGCACTTGCCAAAATGGGCACCCACCAACGACGTTTGAATAGTCCTAATGGAGAGGGGAACGGCTGAGCCAAATTTCGAGTCATATTTACGATAGTTCGCGTCATAGGGTTCACAAGAGATTTGCCAGGGTCTATCCAGTCAGTACTGAATTCTGAGTTTGACCGCACTTACGCCTAACAACATTAATTTCAATATCGATTGAGCCTAGGCCACACGTTCAGCAGTCCACCCAAAACTTTTGTTTTTTGAGCAAAATTATTAAGTCAAATAAAGTTTGTTGTAGTTGAGACAAGATAAGAGACAGAATATAAACGTAAAAAACAATCTCTCAAGCACAGTTATTGCCTCCAAAAATGAGTGTCATGCTTCTACAACTCATATAAGTTTTTTCACTAAATATCATTAAAATTGAAACACCACTATTATCCCTTCATTCCAAGACGCAAACAGACCGCAGTGGGTTTCACGCTAACTGAAACTATTGTCCTAGTCGTCATTATTGGTATCTTTGCGACCTTATCCGCTCCCAGTTTTTTGGGTTGGCTCAATCAGAAAAAAGTGGATGATGCTCTCGCCAAAATTGAAGGGGCCATTAAGCAAACCCAAAGAGAAGCCATCAAACGCAGCCAAGATTGTACTGTCACGATTCCAAAAGGGATTGATCAAAGTATTTCTGGAAACTGCCTAGTTACAGGGAGTCGCCAAATTGAAGATGTAACTATCTACTATAACCATTCCGCTCCTCACGATATATCCTTCAACTTCAAGGGATTATATACCCCTCCAGGGACTACACTATGGGTTTCTATCCCTAATAGTTCTGTTAAGCCCAAATGTCTCTCAATCTCTACAGGAATTGGCCTTATGCGTACCGGCAACTATGATTTGGGAGTGGACAAATGCATAAGACCTTAACTCCGCCAGTCAGGCTTGTCTTGCTTTTACCAAGAACTACTTTCCCTGATCGAGGCCGTTCTAATGGCTTTACACTGCCAGAATTATTAGTTGCATCCCTAATTCTGAGCTTGGTGATTACCCTAGCGGGTCTTGGTTTGATTCAGCTCTTGAGAGCCAACGAACGCAATACAGTTGAAGCAGAACGACAGTCGGAACTGAATAGAGCTTTAGACTTTATCGTCAATGATATTAAAACTGCTACGTCGGTATCAGTCAGTGATATTCCTTCGAGACCTAATTATCTAGGAGTGTTTAAGCTAACAAAAGTCGAAGGTGAAGGAGCCACGAGGCAAGAATTTGAATTTGCTTATTATACGGCTCCGAAAAGTGCGAGTGCCATATGGAGAGGACCAAGAACTGTTTATCGCCAGCAAATTGCACCAGCACTGGCTGGACCGTCCACATATGCGTTGGTGGATGCGATCTCAAGCGTAGATCCTACCTGTACAGGCAGCGGGAACAGCCCTTCAACCAGCAAAGGCCTCAAAGTCTTTATCCAAGATAATTCCTACGTCAAGCTCTGCTTAGTCGGTCAGCTCAACGATTCAAGAACATTACTCCTAGAAACTCAGGCTTTCACCAGAGGATCTTAGGAAAACACTAAACACAGGATTTTCTATGTAGAGCACGAGAGAGCCTAAGCTCTCCCACTAACGAAATGGAGGAGAGTATAACAATCCCCCTTTAGTCCACAGTTGATTCTCGCCTCTCGGCACATTCAGTTTAGTAGTGGGACCCAAGTTGCGATCGTAAATTTCACCGTAGTTACCCACATACTTGACCACTCGGGCAGCAAAATCTGGGGTCAGACCTAAGCTGGCTCCCAGATCTTCCTCAATGCCCAAGAAGCGCTTAACGACTGGATCATCACTATTGGCAAACGACTCCAAATTATCTTGTTTAATTCCCAACTCTTCTGCTTCAATTGTGGCATTGACCACCCAGCGGACCACATCAGCCCACTCCACATCCCCATCTGCAACAGCAGGTGCGAGGGGTTCTTTAGATAAGACCTCATCCAGAATGGTATGACTTTTAGGCTTTGGCAGTGAGGTTCGGCGGGAGATGAGCTGGGACCGATCAGAGGTCACACCATCGCAACGACCTTCTGCATAGGCGGCATAGGCAGAATTAATATCTTCGTAAACCACAAGCTTATAGTCCACCTTGCGCTTCCGCATTTGATCCTTTAAATTCTTTTCGTTGGTGGTGCCGGTCTGAGTACAAACCGTCCGATTTTTGAAATCTTTGAGAGTCTTGATACCGCTATCCGCTTTGACCATTATGCGCTGGCCGTCATAAAACACCACAGGTGCAAATGCCATCCGCACTGAACTATCTCGATCAAGGGTCCAGGTCGTATTCCGGCTGAGAACATCCACCTCCCCAGTTTGAACTGCGGCAAATCGTTCTTTGGCATTTAGAGGACGATACTCCACCGCATCAGGATCATCAAATAAAGCAGCTGCGATCGCACGACAGATATCCACATCTAGTCCTGAATAATTGCCTTTTTCATCCACAAAGCTAAAGCCCGGCAACTCGCCGCTGATGCCGCAGCGCACCTTTTTCTGGGCTAAAACTTGCTGCAATCGGCCTCCGGCAGATTCAGAACTACTACAGCTTCCCAGGGCCAATGCCACCAGAAGACCTGCACAGAGAAAAGAAATTTTTCTGATCATAAAAGATGTCGTGCGTATGTTCTACAGACTTTCCATTAAGGGCAACCATCAGCATGGGTCCCACACTTAGCCTACAACCTTAAATCCCAGAAGATCATAGAAATCAGGATCTGTGCTCGGTGAAAAAACGAGTCACAAAAAAAGTCTGAACAATACTCCCAGCCCTAGAGAGTTCAGCGAGTCGCTGACACTACATCGAGTAAAGGCTTGGCACGATCATAGTAGTGCCCTTGAGCATAATCAATGCCCACACTTGAGATCGCATCCAGAACGACATCAGACTCCACATGTTCCGCAATCGTCTGCATCCCCATCACCTTAGCCACATTATGAATCGACTCGACAATACCCCGAGAAATCTGATCTTGGGCAATATCTCGGACCAGCAACCCATCGATTTTCACAAAATCGACGGGTAGATGTTTCAAATTCATAAAGGCAGACATATCACTGCCAAAATTATCTAGAGCGATCTGACATCCCATTGATTTGAGAAAACGGCTCAATTCCACCGCCGATGTCAAATGACTCAGGGCTACGTTTTCAGTCACCTCAAAACAGAATCGCTGCACATGACGATTAGAATGAGAGAACTGTTTATCCAAAAACTCAAACAGCTCTCCATTTCGGCAGGTTGCACTCGACAGGTGAATAAAGAACCGAGCATCCAGCTCATCCAAAGAGGGCATCGTTTCCAGGTTAGCCAGCAAGTTTTTGATCACCCATCGATCAATCCGAGTCATAAAGTCATACTGTTCCACCATGGGTAAAAACAAACTGGGGGAACAAACAATACCAGGCTGATCCTGTAACCGCAATAGAATCTCATAACTGCAAGCCTTTTGCCCCCGACTCAGGGGGTAAATGGGCTGAGCATAGAGCTGGAATTGGTCCTTGTCTAAAGCCTTTAATAATCGGCTCACCCAATGCAAGGTCTGGTTGGAGTGCAAGTCTGGATCTGCACAACCCGTATGATGAATCTGGACTCGATCTTTCCCTTGTTCGCGAGCAAAATGGAGGGCTTGATGCACTGCTTCAATCAGCAATGAAGGCGCAACCTTTGCCCGAGGAATTTGACAAGCCACCCCTAAACTCAGGGTGATCGGAGAATTCGTTACACCGAGCCCTTCAGGAGGAAACGGCACTGACCTTACCCCCGTGCGGATCGCTTCTGCGAGATAGGTTGCACCGGCTAAATCTGTGTTGGGCAGCAGAATCATAAAGGTTTGCCCACTATAGCGAGCCACACAATCAGCAGGGCGTCTGGCGACTTTGGCAATCTCCTCAGCAACTCGCTGCAAGCAGTAATCGCAAGCTTCAGCCCCATGTTGCTCTTGATAGGCCGGCAGATTATCAATTTCACACAGGACCAACGATAAATGAGAACCTTCTCGCGTCAAGCGGTTCCATTCCGACAGGTAAACTTCATCAAACCGGCAGCGGTTAAATACTCGGGTGACCTTGTCCACTTCCGCTAGTCGTTCTAGCTCCTGTTGAGCAATTTTTAGCTGTCGTGTTAGAGCATCAAGGGTGAGATCTCGATACCCAATCTCAACAGATTGATGCGGTTGTTTCAGGGCATATTGAACCGAACGGCAAAGAGATGTGCTATCGAACTGCCCTTTTACTAGAAAATCTAATGCTCCTTTTTGTAGAGCCTCCTCCACCACGGATTGATCTGTATTGCCGCTTAAAATAATGAGCGGCTTGGCTGGAAAAGCTTGATGTACCTGATAAAACGTCTCTAATCCTTGAGCATCAGATAAACACAAATCCAACAGGATTAAGTCAATGCCCTCCCTATGATTGAGAAGATTAATGCCATCAGACAAGGTCTTGCTGCGCTCAATCTGGACAGGGAAAGCCTGCTTGACTGCCAAGTATCTGCGCACAAGCTCCGCATCTTGATCATCATCCTCAATCATCAAGATCTGCGTACTAGCCTGCATACCAACCCCCCCGATGTTGCCATCACGTTTCACAACTGAATATCAATCGATAAACCAACCCAAACAAGATAAATGTGTGGTCGATCTAAATTTTTCAAATAAACCTTAGCTAAAATTTTGTCTTTTTGCCTCTGTATCTCTAGATTCTTCCCAATAACCAGCTCATACTCTATTTCATTAAGAGATTGTTACGCTTGGCTGCTAATGGTCATGCAGGAACTTGAAGTAAGTTTAGAGTCATACCTCTTGGATGGAGTGAAACCTTAATTTAGCCCAGTTTTTTTCGTCACAGGAGGCTAAATCCTAGGTGCATTTGAATCCACCCAATCATATTGCCCCATTTGCGGCACTAAACTAAAACGCCCCAATTTATCATGAATAAATTGGGGCGTTTTATGGAGCCATTCATTGCTGAAGGCAAGCGCGAATAACATCCTCGGCCCCCCCTTGAATGAGCCCGATCGGAACGTCCAATTCATCAGACAACTCCGCGACAGTCATATCATCCAGGAATTGAGTGGTCCCATACTTCAGCATTAAGGTTGGTAAGAGCAACCTATCCCCCAAGGATTGATGACGCAAACCCGACAAAATATCTTGTCCGGTCAGAAGTCCCGTCACGGTCATCGTCTGCCCCCAATAATCACTCCGAAGAGGTGCGAGAGTCACCGTCAGGCCTTGCACCTGATTTAAGCGCTGAACAATGGGCTGAAAAGCCTGTTCCACCGTATTTCCCACGACCCAGGTCAAACGTTTCGCGGCAGGGATATGGGAGGGTAAAGATTCAGCCGCCCGATCAAACTGGGACAGAAATTGCCGAATTGAACCCACGCCATTATCAATTTGCGGATATTCTCCGTAATGGCTTTCAGGGGGCAAATCTTGTCCTGCTATTAAAAACCACTCGTCCGCTAACCAAGCAAAGGTTGTCCCGAACTGACTTTGAAACTGGGTCTGTAGCTGCTGGACCTGATGAATCACAGTTAAGGCATCGGTCGGTTCGACCGGCTTCAACTCATCTTCTGGGGGGCGAAATCGGGTTAAGCCTACGGGTACAACAGCGATGGATGACACCGCAGGCACCTCGGACTGATGGAATTGAGCCAAATCCAGGATGGTTTGCTGCAAGATTTCACCATCATTGATGCCAGGGCAAACCACAACTTGAGCATGAATCTGGAGTCGTCGCTGCTGGAACCACTGCAGTTGGTCCAGAATTTGGCCTGCCCGGAGATTTTTCAGCAGCCGTATGCGCACATCTGGATGAGTCGCATGCACGGACACATAAAGCGGAGACAAGCGCATCGCCTCAATGCGGTCCCATTCATGGGGGGGGATATTGGTCAGGGTTAAATAACTGCCGTACAAAAAGCTGAGACGATAATCGTCATCTTTTAGGTAAAGACTGGATCGCAGCCCCGGAGGCTTTTGATCGATAAAGCAAAAGGGACAGTGATTATTACACTGAATCAGTCCATCAAACAGGGCCGTCTCAAACTCTAGTCCCAGTTCAGAATCAAAATCTTTTTCGATTTCCACCTGATGGGGGCGACCTGCGGCGTCCAAAACCTCAAGAGTCAGGTATTCATCTGCACAGAAGAATCGATAGTCAATTAGATCGCGAGGCACCTCGCCATTAATGGACACCAGGCGATCTCCCGGTTCAAATCCCACTTCTGCTGCGATCGAATCGGGGACCACCGCTGAAATTAAAGCTGGCTGAATTGATGACTTACTCATTCACGGATTGATGGGGCTTAACCGCCAAACGCTCAGTCGATCTTAGCGCCTAATACGCTAGCTAGCAGAGCTTGTTGAGTATGCAGGCGATTCTCGGCCTGATCCCACACTCGAGACTGTGCGCCTTCCATTACGTCTGCTGTAATTTCTTCTCCGCGATGGGCCGGAAGACAGTGGAGAACAATGGCATTGGCATCCGCCTGAGCCAAAAGAGACTCGTTCACTTGATAGGGCTGAAAGATGGGAATCCGATTACTGGCCAAATCTTCTTGGCCCATACTGGCCCAGACATCGGTATAGAGGGCGTGAGCCCCATCGACGGCTTCCTGGGGGTCAGTGGTGATCAGTACGGAACTGCGATCGCCCGCCAGTATCTTAGCTTTCTCAACAAAATCAGGGAGGGGCTGATAGTCCGGAGGGGTGGCTACTCGAATATTTACCCCGACTAGGGCACATCCCAGCAGCAGGGAATGGGCGACATTGTTGCCATCCCCCAAATAGGTGAGAGTCAATCCTTCTAGCTGCCCAAACGCCTCTTGTAGAGTGAGTAAATCCGCAAAGATCTGACAAGGATGTTCTAAATCTGTCAGGGCGTTAATTACAGGAATCGAAGCATAGTTCGCAAAGGTACTCAAATCCTGCTGCTCATAAGTGCGAATCGCCAGTACGTCTAAGTAGCGATCTAAGACTCTAGCCGTATCTTCTAACGGCTCACCCCGCCCCACCTGGGTGGCATCCGGTCTAAGATCAATCACCTGCCCCCCTAGACGGTACATGCCGACAGAAAAGCTGACCCGGGTGCGAGTAGAAGCCTTAGTAAACAGCAAACCCAATACCTTGGGACAATGGGGTTTGACCTGCCCTGCCTTGATTTGAGCCGCCAGCTCCAACAAACCATACATTTCTGGGCTCGTTAAGTCTGCTAAACCTAGCAGATCTCTCCCTTTAAGACTTGCAGTATCGGTAGACATAGACTCTATATCAGGCTTGGGGGACTACAACAGCTAAGGCACCAAAATAGCGGAAACATCCAGAATACCTTATTCAAGCGAGCCCTGTCTTTCCAGTTATTCCCCTGGAGCCTCTTCTGGCGGAACAGGTGCAAGCTCAGGTGGTAGTGAAGATTCAGGCTGTACAGTTTGCTCAGGGACTGGTGCAGGTTTAGGGGCCACTGGAAGAGGTACAGGTGAAGAGAGCTGAGCCCCTGAGGGCTTGGCTTTTGGAGGCACAACCTTTGGAGAAGGCTGGACCGGTGGCTTTACCTTGAGAACATCAGGTTGTGGCTTGGGCTTAGCGGGGGCTTCTTTCGGGGTATAGCGGGGTTGATCCAGACGTTTCACCAGTTTCTTGATGGTCTCAAGGGCAGCCTTGTTTTTCCCCGTCCGCTGCTGGGCCCAGACTAGGGCTGTCTTCGGATCGTCCTGTACATGTCGCATAAGGGTACCCCATGCGATCGCATCTTGATTCTTGGGATTCACCTTTAAAAAGGCTTCCACTCGCGCAGATAAACGCCCCGGATCGGCAGCCAATAAAGCCCTAACTTCTACCGGATCCGTCTGGGGAGATTGAAAGAACTTCAGGGCCGCACTCCATTCTCCATTCACCAGCCGTGCCACAATCGTTTGCACTCGACTCGCCGAAATTTGTTGAGCTTGAGACTTGGCTATAGTCGCATGGAGATTGATATAGTCCAGCTGGGCTTGGGCCTTGGGAGACCATCGACGCGACTGCTGTTTTTTGACAGTCAACAACCGCTTTTGGGCTGGAGACCATAAGCCACTCCGAGCCAACAATAAACTTTGGGTATAGCCCGGATCAGCAAAGGCAGGCTTGGCTAAGGAGATATGTTCGACCTGCAAGTCCCCTGTTGGGGCAGGATGAAGCCAATACACTGCATATTGTGGTTCTAGACCCACCGTTTGTTTGACAACTAATTCTGGCCGCTGATCACCCGTCACCTGACGCCATTGAGGAGACTCGCCCGATGGACTCGCCCAATTCAACATCAAAACAAGCCGGGCCTCATCCGGATGAAAATACAACACTTGGCCATAGGTAGCCGTTGCACTTCCTTCACTCCTCAGCCCCGTCAATCGTAACCAAGCTCCTGGCTTGGGGGCAGGATTATAAACTTCGACCCGAGATAAATTGAGAGGCCGGGTTGACCCTGTCACTAAGCGCGGGTTACGGGCTAAGCTAACCAGTTGTTCTTCCATGGGGCCATGCACCGTCATCCGATCCAGCAAACGGTAATAGCGTTTGCCCTGGAACAGTCGTAGGAGAGATGGCAGCTTTAAAGAACGATATACCTGCAAAGACTGGAGTTGCTGGCAGGGACCCTGAGCACAGCTCTTGTTATAAGTTGGGATCAAAATATCTTTGGTCGCCGTCAGCGGACTGTTGGCATTGCCATCAGCCGCTAGCACAATGGGCTTTCCTGGCGACTGTTTCTGATCCTGGAGACGCTTTAAAATTTGCTGCAGGGTGCGGGGTTGATGAGCAGCCGTTTGCTTCCCTTTTGTCGTTGGCAAATACTGATTCAACCAAAAAGCCACGTCTGGATCCGTAATCACTTGGTAACTCAACCAAGCTAATCCCACTACAGTGGTAGTGATACCAGCCAACAGCAACAAATTCAGGCTAGACCGGAGTTTCGCCAGCAGTCGAGGGGACTGAGCACGAGCAGATTGGGTAGGAGTATGCGGGGCTGTAGGCACGTAAACGACTTTGCCGTTTCGCACCTGGCGAGAAAATTTTTGATTAGTGCTCACTTCAGACGCTAAAAACTATATCCAGACTCTTCGAGGCGATGACGGAAGTCAGTCAGAATACCCATGAGATCTTGTTGGCCTGCGACAGGCATGAGATCAATCAATGGCAGTTTGCATTTACCACCCCCCAGTGGCACAGAAACATCTGACAACACTTGCAGGATCTGGGGTTCCTCCAACAATCCGTTTTCCAAAAGGTTACAAAATTGCTCTGCTAATGACTGATGCAGATGGGCATCACTCAGAAAGAGATGCCATTTGGCCACATCAATATAGATTTTTTCACCAATATCTGCGGCGAGGGCTTCTACGTCTACAGTTGCAATTTGGTCTGCCATAGCTTAGGGTACCCCTATTTTTCAGGGCCATTAAGGTGAACTCGAAGTTTCACCAGATTGTCTTTTCTAGAATAACCCCTGATTATTAATTCGCCATGCTAGGGCTTCTGTCCCAAGCTCGATAGTGGCTAATCCCTCGGAAATATATCGAACTAATTTCGTAGCCAACACAACCCATCATTACCGAAGTTCAAAAGGCTTCAGCTTTTGATCGAGCAGTTGTTGAATGCGATCGGCTTTATTTTGAAGTGATTCGACTTGGCCACCTAAGAGTTGCTTTGATTTCAGATGATCCTGCTGGGCTTGAGCATCATTTCCATCAAGCTTATGAGCAAGTCCTCGATTGAAATAGGCTTCAGCATAGTCAGGGTTCAAGGCAATAGCTTGGTCATACTGAGCGATCGCATCTTTGTATTGCTGTAATTCATAAAAAGCATTGCCACGACTGTTGAAGGCAAAAGCATTTTGGGGATTGAGGTCGATGGATTGATTTAGATCTGCGATCGCACCTTGGTAATTCCCCCCTTGAAACTTATTCGTGCCTTGCAAATACAAGTCATCCGAGGTTAATTCAACTCCCCCAGTTGCCACATTTCCTGAAAATCCTAAATCAGGATTAATCGTGCCCACGGAACTTAAAAAGGTATTGATGGGAATCCCTAGATTAAATCCTGTCTTCACGTACACCGTTTCAGTTCGTTTAACCTGCCGTTCTCCATCCGCTCGCCCATGAATGCCAATCAGTTGGCCTTGGCTGTCTAAAACAGACCCACCACTCATCCCCGGTAAGGTGTTGTTGCTATAAACCAATCCGTAGCCATCTGCCAAAGGGCGTTTAGCGTTTGCCGTTACCTTCCCTTCAGAAAAGTTCCAAATGGGAGCGGTGATAGCAGCAGTCGGCATGGGAAATCCAGAGACATAAATAGATTCTCCTGCCCTTACATTAGATGAGTCTCCCAACTTTGCGACTTGATAAGGCTTGGAGCTGGTGAATTCAACCAGTGCTAAATCAATTCCAGGAAATTTTTTAACGGTACTGTAGGCCAAGGGATACCGTGAATCATCATCAGTCACTACATCATATTCATCTGCTGTGGCCACCACATGGGCCGCTGTCAATACGGTGTAAACATCATCTTGACGTTTGATAATCACCCCTGAACCTGAGTTTTGACCATCGATACGGACGGTAACGGCTTCTGCGATCGCACTCACTTCCGCTGAATTCAATGCCTGGGCACTATAAAAAGGAGCGGCAACAATTGCAGTAATTACTACAGGGACGAGTGGATGGATAAATTTCATTGATGACAATTCTGGAAAAAATCAAAAAAACTTATCCTATTCCCTAGCACATCTGTATTAAAGATCACACCTTTTTTTACAGTATATTTGTACTAAAAGAAATACATCTCTGCCATTATTCATAGCAAAAACCGAATCGCAATGATTACAAATCTGCTTCTAATTGCGCTTTAGATATCACTAATGGAAGCTATCAGATAAATATATTCCACTTCTTGGAATTAAAAAGATTTTAAACGCAAATAACTGTAAAAATAGCTAAATTCAATGGATAAGTTTACCAAAAAACTGGAGATACTAGAAGAGCTTATTTTTCCAGAAGAAATGTATGAAGACGATGACTACTATGAAGACTATACAGAAGCTCAAAAACTAATCCGAGAGATGATTTCATCTTTTTCCAGCGTGAAAAACATGGAAAGCCTAGCGCGCTTCTTCAAAATCATCATTTGTGCTGTCGGAGACTTTAAAACCTGTGATTTATACAACCAAATCACTGATTGGGGGATGAAGATTTACATTCAGGCTAAATCCCAAAAATCACCCAATCAAGTCAAAATAGCGGCCTACTTGACTTCTTGGTTAGATCATAAACTTGAGTTTTTTGAAGGCCCCGACCCCACCAAAGAAGTCAGGCTATCCTTAGCACTCCACGCCGATTTAGTTCTCAGCAACAACCCTGGTGCCCAGCACCATTCTAGAGGAAGACACTATCAGGGATATTCAACTTATGCTTTGATAGTTGGGCTCGCAGATAAAAATTATCAATTAATCAATCAGTCGATTATTTTTCAAAAATGGGCTCTAGATCGTGAAAGTGCTAATACTTCACGTCCGTATTCCTGCATTGAATATATAGTCACATTGAAGAAGAGAGCCCTCGCGTCCAAACTTATGTCAGCCTACAAATTTGACAACGATACCTATTCAGGATACTTGGACGAGATAGACCTACTACTACAAGAGGTAGCAGAGAAATTTAAACACATTGGAACTGACTTTGATAAGGAATACACAAAAGGACTACAGGATAAATTTAAGACTTATTTGCCTTAACTCATTTACCCTTCAGTGGACTCACCGGATTCTTCGGCAAGCTTATCCTTATCTTTTTTGAAAATAGGTTTGGTATCATCTGCATCGCTGTAATCTGCGATGGCCAATACATAGATAGCCTGCAGGCCAATAAATCCTAACCAGCCTAAGGTTAAGCCCTTCAGCCAAGGCCAATCCTGATACATCAGCAACTTAAAAAACCACAGGGACGAAGCGGCAGTCGCATAAATGGCAATATTAAATGCCAAATTGACGCGATCGCCAAAGCGACGATAAGCAGTATCATTCTTGCGATCGGGTTCTCGGGGCCAAAATGGCGGCATAGGAACGCTCTACTCTGGTTGCATCTATCCTGGGGTTGTCTTCAGATTCTATTACAGGGGCATCCACTGTCAACATCAATCTTCACTGTTGACGCTGCCACCAAGCCCTGACTAACCGAATTTCCTCATAGGAATAGTTGTTTCCCAGCTTCTCTCGGATTTTTGTGAGGGAAATGGGGCCGATACGCTCAATGATTTCGGCGATGGTCTGTTTGCGATCGCAATCCACTACTCCGTCAATCTCTCCCACCTGCCCTGCCTCGATCAAATCTTCCAAATGCGTAGCAATGGTCGTAACCTTCAGGTCTCGTCCAGCTGCAATTTCTTCTAGCGTCTTTCCTTGTTGATAGAGCTGGAGCGTCGCCAATACAGTATTCGATAACTTAAGCGTAGTTGGCCCCGAAGGCTCCTCCAGCTCAGCTGCATCTGCTTCGCTCACCACAGGCAAGCCCTGCTCCTGCCGATGAGACCGAATAAAAGCCGTAAATTGCTGGCCATATTGTTCTAGCTTGCGCTTACCGACCCCCGAAATCTTGGCAAACTCCACCATGGTCTGGGGCTGCTGCTGGGCCATCAGCTTCAAACTAGAATCCGCAAAGATCACGTACGGGGGAACAGACTGCTGATCCGCCAGCTCCTTTCGCAACTCTCGTAACCGTTGAAACAAGGCTTCAGCCTCTTCCCGGCGAGCATTGTTGGGCCTGTCCTGGGTCGGGGCAACGGGCACAGGAACAAATACGGACCGTTGATGCCGCAACACTTCCCAGCTCAGTTCATTTAGCTTAAGTACCGGATAACCATCGGTAGTTTCTGCAACCAAACCTTGATGCAGCAACGTCCGTCCTAACAATCGCCATTGATCCACTGTTTTGTCTTTGCCAATCCCATAGGTAGAAAGCTGGTCATGGCGTCGCTGCAGAACCTTTTGATTGCGTGAGCCTCGCAACACATCAATGACATAGCTCATCCCATATCGTTCCTGGCAACGAGCCACACAGGACAACAGCTTTTGAGCCGGGATGGTCCAATCTTCGACGGGTTTAGGATGGCAGCAGTTATCACAGCCCCCACAGTCTCCCCCAAAGGTTTCGCCAAAATACCCCAACTGTACCGTTCGCCGACAAACCGTGCTTTCGGCATAGTCAATCACCTGGCGTAACTGTTGGCGGGCAATCCGCTGTTCATTATCTAAGGGGTTGCCTGTCTCTGGATCGACTTTCTGTTCAATCAGCCATTCAAGGGTGTGAATATCCTTCGTACTAAAGAACAGCAGGCACTTAGACGATTCACCATCCCGACCCGCCCGGCCCGCCTCCTGGTAATACCCCTCGATATTGCGAGGCAAATTATAGTGAATGACAAACCGCACATCCGGCTTATCAATCCCCATGCCAAAGGCAACCGTAGCCACCATCACCTGGACATCATCCCGAATAAACCGCTCTTGATTAAGGGTACGAGCCTTATCGCTCATGCCCGCATGGTACGGCAAAGCACTAATGCCATCCGCCTGCAATCGAGCTGAGACTTCATTCACTTCCCGTCGACTCAAACAATAGACAATGCCCGAGTCTTGGCCATGCTGGCGAATCTCCCGATAGAGATCGGCATAAGCTTGCCGTGATTTGGGGCGCACCTCGTAGTAAAGGTTAGGACGGTTAAAACTGGCCACATGGACAAAAGGCTGTCGCAACTGCAGTTGCTGGATAATGTCTTGTCGCACCCGCTCCGTCGCCGTGGCCGTTAAGGCATATACAGGGACCTGGGCATATCGTTGCCGCACCTCGGCCAAACGACGATACTCAGGCCGAAAATCATGTCCCCACTCAGAAACACAATGGGCCTCATCCACCGCAAATGCAGCTAAACCTGTCTGGGCCTGCACCTGATCCAATAAATTAAGGAAAGATTCATGGAGTAATCGTTCTGGTGCAACATACAGCAGCTTGATCTTCCCAGAAAAAACTTCTGCAATCCGTTGCCGAGCTGTAGCCGCATCAATACTGCTATTCAAAAATGTTGCTGGAATATCATTGACCTGCAGTGTCGTCACCTGGTCCTGCATCAGGGCAATCAAAGGAGAAATCACCACCGTCAACCCAGGCAACAATAAACCTGGTAGCTGGAAACAGAGGGATTTGCCACCTCCCGTCGGCATCACGACCATCAGATCTTGCTGCTGTAGTGCTGCCTCAATAACTTGCTGCTGACCAGCCCTAAACTGGTCATACCCAAAATAGTGTTTTAGAGCCGCTTCCAAGGATGCAAAGTCAGGAGCAGATGCAAAAGAACTCAAGGTCATGGGCAGTATAGGGATGAAATGTGATCGAAATATTCCTCTTCACCCCAGCAATGGGTCACAATGGGGAGGGGTCCATCATCATCACTCTTAAGTGGGGGATATGGTTAATGCTAAGCCAAGACACCCTGATTTGAGCTAGCTTTAATCTTCACCTAAGTTGTCATCTCTTTTTCGTCCTGGATAAAACGATCTTCCATGCCCAAACGATTCTCCTGGATCATACCGAATCAACTCGCCGTGGGTTCCTTTCCCCACCAAACCACCTCAGCATCTCAGCTACGACGCGAGGGGATTACTGCGGTTCTGTGCCTCAATGAAGAAGGTGAGCAGCCGGTTCCTGATGACATTCAACATGGGTTTCTCTGGCAGCGAGTCCCCATTCCCGACGGGTTTACGGGAGGCGTTCCCTCAGAAGAGCAATTTGACCAAGCCCTCAAGATCCTCAATCGCTGGCAGCGCAAAGGCCACGTCGTCTATGTCCATTGCTTAGCAGGTGTAGGAAGGTCTGCATCCATATGTTGTCTACACGTCGCCCAAAAACAAGGGCTATCCCTGGAAGATGCGATCGCATTTGTGAAAGAACAGCATCACTATGCATCCCCCGACAAAAATCAAGTCCAGGTCATGCAGTCTTATCTTGCTTCCACAGACGATTAATGGCTTCTTTCGCTCCAGCATTAACCTAGCTTGCCAGATTGGACTGAAGTAAAGGGCACCTCCATGTCTATCCCCAAAGCTGATTCCCATCGGCAGCGCCTTTTAGCGGAAGCTTTACAACTAGCGCGCCAAGAGGACACAAGCACCACTTCCCAACGATTGGCCACCATTCAGGCAGACTTGCAAAGTTTCGCTCATAGCATCCATCGGCAACCCATCCCCCGCCCATGAAATTCCAGTAGCCGTCCGAGAAGCGTTTGTAGAAGCCACCGTCAGGCTCGTTCCCTACCAGGAAGTTGGCGGCAGTAATTGGCAAGGGACTCTAAACTCACCCACCCTAGAGCATTACCGCCCAGATCCACTCCCCAAGATCTTGCAAGAACCCGCCATGGGTTCCCAACTGTGCGAGCTCTTTCAACTATCCGATGACTTTGCTTCCCAGCTCCAAGCCAGTCAGGAACAGGTCACCAAACGACTGGCTCAGCAAAAACGGATCATGGCAGCAGCAATGACCTTTTTTGAGGGTTCCGGCCAAGGGAGATTGCTGCTATTCCAGGCCCTATTTGGCCCCCCTAGCAATCCCTGCAGCAATCATCGACTATATCCACACCCCCCTCCAACTCTATTTCTGCCTTCCCTATAAGGACGGCAAATTTTATAGTTCAAATCCTGACATTTCCCTTCCAGATCAGCTTTCTGAGTCCTTACAATCTTTCCTACAGCAACTGGATGAGTTCCACTACCAGAAGTTTGATCGATTCCCTACTTTTGGGCCATGTCATCCTGCCCATATCGATCCCGACTGGTGCCAAGCCCTCGCTCAAACAACCGGCGATTCCTCGACTGATATCGCCCGCGTCCTCAGTCGAGCCATTGGCATCATCCCCACTCATAAAATGGAAGCCTTCTTAATTCATGATGTGTGGGGCCATCACTGGCAATACCTCTGCACCCAATTTTCCAGTGACTACGCCATTCTCAAAGATTGTGGTCAACCCTTCCATGCCGGCGAAACAGCCTATACCCCTGACGGCCCCATCAATTGCCGCATGCTTTTTCAAGTCCAAGGGGAGCAAGTTGAACTCGATCACCCCCAAAGCCCATCTATTTTTTCATGGAGAAGTCCAGCAGCGATTAGGGCTCCTTTTCACCCATCTCATCGCCGAAATGATTGCGGATGCAGCTGAGTTTAAGTTCGTTTGGGACAATCCTCACCATGCCGATCAACTTCTCAGCAGCTCTGTCTTTAAGGACCTCCCGACCAAGCTAGATCTCACCCTCGCGGATATTGATTTTCTATTTTTGCAAGTGCTTCGTCCCCTGGTAGAAATTCATCTGTCTGCCCTTGAGGAAACCCCTTTAGAAACGGATCTCCTTCGAGAATGGGGACAAGCAGGCCATCCGGTACATGCCCTAGGCTTAAAAACGAGTTTAAAGACTGCGATCGCAGCCCTATACCAAATCTTCTTTCAGGAATACAACACCACCTACCTGCCCACATTGACCGGAGAATCCAGTCTATTCACCGATATCGTTAGCAATCTGCTCTATTTACAGAACGTCCTCAACGAGCTCTACACCGAACCCATCAATAAAAATGCCGTTCCGTTTCAAGACCTGCTATTACTGTTTGTGGGCTGCTATTGTTCCAGCGACAGCTATGCTGAATTCTGGAGTTTAGACGATGCCCTTGCTGCTTATTACTGGCCCTGCTGGCACCTTCTCAACACCCTCCTGAATATCCAGTGCTAACTCAGCCTGAATTTTTAGGTGTGAAGTGAATTTTTAGGTGTGAAATAAGACATGAGCTTCACAATTTTTTGGCTCAGTATCAGTTTGCTTTCGGGTCTCATTTGGGTCGGCCTCCTCCTCTTCCGAGGCCAATTCTGGCGGGCTAATCAAGTTCTAGACCCCACACCACCGCCTCTAGACCTACAAGAATGGCCAAGCGTCTGTGCCATTGTCCCAGCTCGCAATGAAGCTGAAGTATTGCCAGACAGCTTGAGATCGCTACTCCAACAAACCTATCCCGGCCCCTTCAAAATCCTACTCATAGACGACCAAAGCACCGACAAAACTGGAGAAATCGCCCAGGAAATCGCCACTGACTTAGGTAAAAACCACCAGTTACAAGTCATCCAAACCTCCCCACTCCCTCCAGGCTGGTCTGGCAAACTATGGGCCATGCACCAAGGGATAGAAACGGTTCTAGCAGAGTCCGTTCACCCAACTTACTTCTTACTTACAGATGCTGATATTCAGCATGAGGTTAATTCTCTCCAAAGCTTAGTCACCAAAGCTGAGCAAGAAAACCGAGACATGGTCTCCTTGATGGTCCGACTCCGGTGCCAAAGTATTTGGGAACAGCTACTGATTCCAGCTTTTGTCTTCTTCTTTCAAAAACTATATCCCTTCCTTTGGGTCAATCAGCCCCAGAAGCAAATGGCTGCAGCAGCAGGCGGTTGTATTTTAGTCCGTCGTCAAACTCTCATGACCATAGGGGGAATCGAAGTTATTCGAGACGCTTTGATTGATGATTGCGCCCTTGCTACTGCCATCAAACTAACACCCAAATCCCAACCCAACCGCAACATCTGGATCGGGCTAACCTCCGCCACCCAAAGCTTACGGTCTTACGACACCCTTGATAGTATCTGGTCAATGGTCGCCCGCACAGCCTTCACACAACTCAATTACTCTACATTGCTCCTCATAGGGACTGTACTAGGGATGTTCCTGATCTCATATGGTTCCCCCCATTAGTATTGTGCTTGGCCTCTATCTTGGCAATATCAGTATTAGTCTTATAGGAACAGTGACTTGGGTCTTAATGACCCTGGCCTATCTACCCACTATTCGACTCTATCAACTTTCCCCCACCTGGGCCATTTCACTCCCATTAATTGCAATACTCTATAACCTAATGACCCTTGATTCTGCTCGTCAACATTGGCAAGGAGAAGGCGGTGCTTGGAAAGGGCGTGTATATCCCGTACGCTAGCTTTATTTCGCTAAAAAATAGTTTTTAAGACTAGTGATTAGCAAAAAACCTATGAGTCAGTTGTCCTATTCTTTCACCCATAATCCTCTTTAACTCAATCTCAAATTCACCATAGCCAGATATTCACAAAAACAAGAAACCCCAAGATTAAATGAAAGGGTTTAATAATCGCTATCCGCGACACATATTCCTTGACACTTAATTCCATTCGTTGCCGTGCGTAGACAATGTGGACAGAGGACTTTTTCTATTTCTGGTGGGTGACAGTTCTTCAGGTTATTTTCTTGTTTACTTTCATCAGGCTTAGAACTTGAAGTCATCAAAATACAAACTTTTGAAAACTGATCATCTCTCACATTGTACAAACTCTAGAAAAACCACTAGCGCTATTCAGCCGTAAAGATTCTATAGGCATAACGTTTAGTCTCCTAGAATTCTGCTATATGCTCTCTTTATCAATATTCAGAAAACGCGTCATGTAATGAAACGCATACATTTAATTCATCACAAACGTGCATAAACACGTTATTTATAAGAAAGTAGGAGTATAACTTGATACAAGAAATAGCTTATGTCAGCTTTTCAGCCTACAAATCCAAGTTCTCCAACCTCCCAGGATTCTTTATTTGTTGAATGTGTTGAAAAACTTATACCTCTCGCTGGAGAGAGGATGCAGGCTATTGACCTACATTGGTGGGATGTCGATCGATTCCTAGGCTTAGCCTTTCATATCCTTCTCACAGAAGAAGATCTCATCTCTCGTCAACAGGTCGCCCAATTACTACCCAAATTTGGTGCAAAAGCGGTACCTACTCTATTCGTCATTTTCCAACATCAGAATAGTGATTCGACCCTAAAGCACTTATCAAGTCAAGCACTAGCCAAACTCGAACGCACGATTCTAGTGGCTGGCCTAATCGATACGCTAAAAGCTTCAGAAGACGATCGGTTTGATCATCAAATCAGTCAAATGTTAGCCACCGTTGCTCCTGAAGCCATTGCAGGCCTCACAGAACTAATGGAAACGCGGGAATGGCACAACCTTGCGCTTCGAACACTCCATATGATGCAGTTACCCCAGACCCAAATCTTATTAGATCAACTCATCTGTCATCCCAATCCAGATATCCGCCATTCAACCATCGACGTCCTTAGCGAATTAAAAGACTACCAGCTCCTATGCCGTCTCGAGAATGCATTCAGAGCAAGCTCTGCTCATAACACTCACAACCTCCCCCAGACAGAACTATCATCTCCTAACTCTCAAAGTTCGAAACAGCAAGACAGCCCAAATTTCGAGCTTTTGATGAAGCTAGCTGCCGCTCAAACTGAAGAACAAAACTATTGGGGGGCTATCCATTCCTATTCCCAAGTGATTTCTCTCAACCCTGAGAATGCCAATGCTTATGGCAATCGAGGTCTACTCAGACTTAACTTGGGAGATCAACAAGGTGCTATCACTGACTTTCAACAGGCTGCTCAGATTTTCTGGCATACCGGTAAAAATGCTAATTTTGAGATAACACTCAGTTATCTTCGTAAACTTACTCCAAATGCACAGTTTACGTTTCCTTCCACATAATCAATTAGCGAACTTCTTTCTTAGTCCCATCTAAGTACTAGGATTCGGTAGGATGATATTTTCAGCCCATGACAAAAATGCTGAGAATTATCGATAACCAATGCCGTAAGTTTGAACTACATCATAAGAAGCCATACATTTCTACAATTTCAAAAGAACATTGAGTAGCTCCAAGCATATACTCCAAACAGGTATCCACTAACCTATTCAAAAGCACACGCTTCCCCAAACACCAATACAGGTATATATCACCATCCGCTCTAATTCTTTTGGGGATTTCATTCCAATCATCTAGATAATCTTATTTTGCTTGTTACGCTTATTCAGCCAAGCTGCAAAAACAAATAGAGCTGTCAACATTAGGTAACTAATAGCCCAATCACTTCCCGTTCCCCAACCCAAATCCACCACTGTATCGGTCGGGGTCCAAGCAAAACTATGAATCAATCCAAACCAAGCTAGAATAGCAGCCCCAAAGGCCCAAAGAGCCGCTAGTCCGAATTGTTGCTCAATGATATATACCGTAATGGCAGCTAAAATCATTGCCAACAAGATGACCCCTTGTTCCAGCGCAAATGCACCTTCAATGAAGGTATCACTCATCTTAAAATTTGCGACTAAGACTTCTGGTTGAAAGGGCTGTTCAGGCGTACCGACTCCTGCAGCACGCATGCTATTTTTAGCAATTAATGCCCCCCATGCAGCAATTCCTGGCATTAATCCAACCACTACGGCCGGTGCATGAGCTTTAGGCGTTGCCGTAAAACTCTGTGCCACAATCACAATTCCAATCCAAAGCACTATTGCCATACCCGCATCAATAGGCACCAAATATGTGATCACTCCCAGAGTGCCGCTTAAACATAAAATCCCCATGACCAAACCACTAAGCCATGAATACCCAATTCGGGCTCCCATATCTTTCCAGCCCGGGTGGCCAATATAAATCGTTGTCGGGAAACAAGAGCCACAGACCGCAGCCACTAACGTTCCGATGCCATTAGCAGCTAAGCAAGGAGCCGTTGGATACCGATCTCCCGCAGCCTCCGCACTCTCAAGGTTTTGTAAGCTCCCCACCAAATTAAATAATCCCATTGGCAAAATGATGCTGAAATATTTACTCAGCACCCCACCTTGCTCCCAAATCGCACCAATCCACAATTTAGGAAAATAAAAACCTAGGGGTTGTATCGCTTTTTCAAACACTGCTGGATCCCATTGAACTAATCCAGTAGCCCAAGCAAGCACCATCCCCACTAAAACCGACAACAACCCTCCTGGGAGGACAAAATCAACTCGACCAAAGTAAGTCAGTAAGATCACTCCCAAGGGCAGCAATCCAACGATGGGATTAGCAAAAGTGCGCAGCAAGAACCCAATAGCAATGAACGTTAACGCAATACCTCCCAAGGTTGAAAGCATCGCAGCTCGAGGGGCTAATTGTCTGAGGCGATTACCGAACCAAGCACCTACTAATTCAATCAATCCAGACCCTAAACAAGCCACTAATCCCGCTTGCCAAGCAAGTTCAGCTGCCTGCGGAGGTGCTATCCCCCATGCCAGAGAGTGTTTAGATTTTTGTGTAAGCCGTAACGTATTCAATAGTTGAATCGTGTTGGGAACAGAATAGCAAAATGGGACAGCGCCGCCTTCCAATTCAAAATCGGTCTGGTCCATCTCTTCGAGATATTCCTCATCGCCAGAAACATCAATTTGTAGACAGACTCTTCATTCGGGAAGACAGCTTTGGTCTTAATCACCTTTCGCAGTGAGCGATTGAGCGACTCAATGGCATTAGTGGTGTAGATAACCTTTCGGATGGCCATTGGGTACTTAAACAACGGAGCAATATTATCCCAATGCCGTATCCAGATTTGGCTGATGCCAGGATACGTCTGGTCCCATTTGTTGGCAAACGCATCCAAGGCAGCCTCAGATTCCTCCAAAGTGGCCGCTTGATAAATGGGCTTGAGGTCTGCAGCTACGGCTCGACTTTCCTTCCAAGGCACATGGCGCAAACTATTGCGAATGAGATGAACGATACAAACTTGAACTTGAGTATCGGGATAGACCGATTCAATCGCCTGGGGAAAGCCTTTGAGACCATCACAGCAAGCAATCAAGATATCCTGAGCGCCTCGGTTTTTAAGGTCTGTGAGCACTGAAAGCCAGAATTTTGCTCCCTCCCGCTCGGCAGCCCCTATCCATAATCCCAACAGCTCTTTGTTTCCCTCCACAGTTACCGCTAGCGCGACATAGACGGCTCGCTTGCTGACTTGGCCATTGACTTTGATGTTCACATACAGGGCATCGAGATAGACAATCGGATACACCTCATCCAATGGTCTTGAGCGCCAGTCTTTAACCTCCTCCATGACACTATTGGTGACGTCACTAATCAGACCCTCAGAGATATTGGCCCCATACAGCTCCACCAATTGAGCTCGAATATCACGAGTGGTCATGCCACGAGCATATAAGGCGATGATTTTCTCGTCGAGTCCCGCGATACGTCGCTGGCCTTTGGGCACGAGGACAGGCTCAAACTCACTGCAACGGTCGCGAGGAATCGATAGGTCCATCTCTCCTTGTTCAGTCTGGACGGTCTTTTTCGAGTAACCATTGCGACTGTTTCTAGGGCCATGAGAACGCTCATCGACGGAGGATTGATGCAGGTGATGAGTCAATTCACCTGCCAAGGCTCGTTCCACTAGGCGTTTGCTGAGTTGTTTGAGCAGTCCTGATTCGCCCAGAATATCCTCTGGCTGTGGATTCTCTCCAATGAGTTCATCCAATAGCTCATCAACTCGATTGGGTACTTGTTTCTTTCTAGACATGATGCGGTCTCCTGGTGTGTTTGGATTCTAGACCGCTTACACAAAACTCTGATCAGTCTCGATGCCAGAGCATCCAACTTAACAGGCAGCATAACCAAAAACACATAGGCAAACAGACTGACTGTATTGATGCCATAGGGGAGTGCTGTTAAGTCATCTCGTCTCTCCCTCAGTCCTTGCCGATAGGCCAACCAACTATAGTAGACATTTCCTAAAATCAAACTCAGGGCAACTCCTGGCAGGATTCGGCCATATATCAAATCTGCACCAAACCCAAGTACACCCTGACACAACCCTACAATCAAAAGGATTTGAACAATATTATCAATCGCTAATCCAAAAAAACCATCAATATCTTTACGGACAAACCAACTCGGCGTTGCATTGGCTGATTCCGTCATTTATTCACTCTCTCGACTAAGCATTGCCTTCATCATGGCACTCTGACTGACTCTTTGATAAATCGTTCGCAAACAATCACTGACCAGAGGATCGCCGCCAACCTTACCTTCAGATGACAATGGCAAGGGTCCCAATACATCCAACACAGTTTCGCTTGTAGGCGGTGGTGTAATGACAACCAAAGATGGATCCAACTGCTGGTCGTATCGCCAAAAATCAGTCTTAACCTTAATTGCTAAAGATTGAGAGATATCTGTGACTTTTGATTCACCTTCTTCAACTTCTGATCCTACGCTGCGCATCTGTCTTAAATCTTCTACGATGCTCTGCTTTGTACGCCCTCGAAGCTGCAGCAAAATAAAGGGATCTTGACTAAAGTAATCACCCAGTAAGTAGTACACAGCCCCAATATGCTTGCAAGGGTTAACGGGATCTGGACAGGAGCATCGACTGTGAATATCAAACTTACTAAAAGGGAACAAACTGAGGCCACTTGCCGTAAAAGCTTCCTCAATATTTTGAGGCATCTCACCAGCCAAAAGTTTCGCAGCAAAGATGGCCCGCAGAGACATCTCTTCAATGACAAATCCCCACTGTTCATCCGTAAATGAGTCAAGCGCCAAGGAAACCTTATAAGGTTGTTCAGCAGTCCCTTGCACCTGTGCAACTACTTTAGGGCCATTGAATTCTAGCTTCAGTACCCGACCGTCACGAACATAGTTACGAGCCCGTTCTAATCTACGGCGCCACCCAAAAGACTCCAATACATCAACCCAGCGCTGAGCCCACCATTCTCTTTTTCCTGGGCCATTAACATCACCAGACTGACTATCAGTAGATTTTGCTCTTAAAGAGACCAATTGGGGTTTGGAAGAAGGCTCTTCTTTAGTTCCACTGGAATTATTCTGGGTCGAGGAGTCATTCATGGATGATATTCCCTATCAATCTATGGATTCC
Source organism: Acaryochloris sp. 'Moss Beach' (assembly GCF_021497025.1). Lineage (NCBI taxonomy): Bacteria > Bacillati > Cyanobacteriota > Cyanophyceae > Acaryochloridales > Acaryochloridaceae > Acaryochloris > Acaryochloris sp. 'Moss Beach'. The sequence continues at coordinate 5,144,793 of NZ_CP071717.1, read as the reverse complement.
GAGGAAAAGCATGATAATCCTTCCAATAGCATCCAACTAAAAAAGTAGACCCTCTCTAATGAGAAGGCCTACTCTAAATATTAACCTGGCACTGAGCTATTTTCCCAGGGGGCTACCCCCCAAGTATCTTCGCCGCTACAGCGTTTCACAACCGAGTTCGGGATGGGTCGGAGTGGGTCCACTGTGCAATAAGCACCAGGAAGACTGTTAGGGTTAAAACCCTCAAGACTGCATAGCTAAATTCTGTCAAACATTCAATGAATAATGAGGTCAAGCCCTCGGTCTATTAGTACGGCTCGACTGCATGTGTTACCACACTTCCATCTACCGCCTATTAACGGGTGGTCTTCCCGTGACCTTACTGGCTTATGCCATGAGAGCACTCATCTTGAGGTGGGCTTCCCACTTAGATGCTTTCAGCGGTTATCCACTCCGCACTTGGCTACCCAGCGTTTACCGTTGGCACGATAACTGGTACACCAGCGGTGCGTCCTTCCCGGTCCTCTCGTACTAAGGAAGGATCCTCTCAATGCTCTTGCGCCTACACCGGATATGGACCGAACTGTCTCACGACGTTCTGAACCCAGCTCACGTACCGCTTTAATGGGCGAACAGCCCAACCCTTGGGACCTACTCCAGCCCCAGGATGCGATGAGCCGACATCGAGGTGCCAAACCTCCCCGTCGATGTGAACTCTTGGGGGAGATCAGCCTGTTATCCCCAGAGTACCTTTTATCCGTTGAGCGATGGCCCTTCCACGCTGTGCCGTCGGATCACTAAGGCCGACTTTCGTCCCTGCTCGACTTGTAGGTCTCGCAGTCAAGCTCCCTTATACCTTTACACTCTGCGGCTGATTTCCGACCAGCCTGAGGGAACCTTTGCGCGCCTCCGTTACAATTTAGGAGGCGACCGCCCCAGTCAAACTACCCACCTGAAACTGTTCCTCTCCCGGATAACGGGTAAAGGTTAGAATTCTAGCCTTGATAGAGTGGTATCTCACCAGTGACTCCACACTGCCCACAAGCAATGTCTCAACATCTCCCACCTATCCTGCGCAATCAAAGCCCGAACCCAATTCCAAGCTATAGTAAAGCTTCATAGGGTCTTTCTGTCCGGGTGCAGGTAGTCCGTATCTTCACAGACAATCCTATTTCGCCGAGCCTCTCTCCGAGACAGTATCCAGATCGTTACGCCATTCGTGCAGGTCGGAACTTACCCGACAAGGAATTTCGCTACCTTAGGACCGTTATAGTTACGGCCGCCGTTTACCGGGGCTTCGGTCGCTAGCTTCGCCGAAGCTAACCAACTTCCTTAACCTTCCGGCACCGGGCAGGCGTCAGACCCTATACGTCGTCTTGCGACTTAGCAGAGCCCTGTGTTTTTGGTAAACAGTCGCCTGGATCTATTCACTGCGACCACCTTGCGGTGGCACCCCTTCTCCCGAAGTTACGGGGCAATTTTGCCGAGTTCCTTAGAGAGAGTTATCTCGCGCCCCCTTGGTATACTCTACCTGCCCACCTGTGTCGGTTTCGGGTACAGGTAATCTTGGATTAACGTGTTTAGAGCTTTTCTTGGAAGCATGACATCAGCCACTTCGGAGACGTATCTCCTCGTACTCGCGCCTCAGCTCAGGACGTTTTCGCCGTCCCTCATAACCTCGAACGCTTCAACCGGTAACCAACATCCGGCTGGCTTAGCCTACTCCGTCCCTCTGCACAATCCAAAATCAGTACGGGAATATTAACCTGTTTCCCATCGACTACGCATTTCTGCCTCGCCTTAGGTCCTGACTAACCCTCCGCGGACGAGCCTTCCGGAGGAACCCTTAGGGTTTCGGGGCATTGGATTCTCACCAATGTTTTCGCTACTCAAGCCGACATTCTCACTTCTACTTCGTCCACACCTGCTCACGCTAATGCTTCAACCTAACGTAGAACGCTCCCCTACCACTTGTACAAGTACAAGTTCACAGCTTCGGCATGTTACTTAGTCCCGTTCATTTTCGGCGCAGGAGCGCTTGACCAGTGAGCTGTTACGCTTTCTTTAAAGGATGGCTGCTTCTAAGCCAACCTCCTGGTTGTCTTGGCCTTCCCACATCCTTTCCCACTTAGCCACAACTTAGGGACCTTAGCTGGCGGTCTGGGCTGTTTCCCTCTCGACGATGAAGCTTATCCCCCACCGTCTTACTAGTTGAGTGTACACGGGGTATTCGGAGTTTGATTCGATTTGGTACCGCTCTCGCAGCCCGCACCGATTCAGTGCTCTACCCCCCCGCTATAATCTCAACCGCTGCGCCTAAACACATTTCGGGGAGAACCAGCTAGCTCTGGGTTCGATTGGCATTTCACCCCTAACCACAGCTCATCCGCTCCTTTTTCAACAGAAGTCGGTTCGGACCTCCACTTGGTGTTACCCAAGCTTCATCCTGGCCATGGTTAGATCACCCAGGTTCGGGTCTATAAATACTGACTAACGCCCTTATCAGACTCGGTTTCCCTTTGGCTTCGACATTTCCGTCTTAACCTGCCAGTACTTATAAGTCGCCGGCTCATTCTTCAACAGGCACACGGTCAGCCGTTAAATCGGCCTCCCATTGCTTGTAAGCTAACGGTTTCATATTCTATTTCACTCCCCTCCCGGGGGTGCTTTTCACCTTTCCCTCACGGTACTGGTTCACTATCGGTCACATAGGAGTATTTAGCCTTACGAAGTGGTCTTCGCAGATTCACACGGGATTTCACGTGCCCCATGCTACTCGGGATTCAGCTAGTATCTTTAAGTTTTTGACTACAGGACTTTCACCTTCTCTGGTGCAGTATTCAGCTGCTTCGTCTAACCGCTAGAGTCCATGTCGCTGTCCCACGACCCCAAGAGTAAAAACCCTTGGTTTAGGCTGTTCCCGCTTCGCTCGCCGCTACTAAGGGGAATCGCTGTTGCTTTCTCTTCCTCCAGTTACTAAGATGTTTCAGTTCACTGGGTTCGCTCGTGCTGACCTATGTATTCAGTCAGCCGTTTTAAGGGTTGCCCCATTCGGAAACCTCCGGATCAATGCTTGTTTCCAGCTCCCCGAAGCGTATCGTCGGTAACCACGTCCTTCATCGCCTCTGTGTGCCTAGGTATCCACCGTTAGCCCTTTGTAGCTTGACCACAAAAAGTTTTTCATTGGTGTCTGTAAATATCAGTTCATCGCACTAGGCAATCAACTGACCTACCTGACAGAATTTATAATGCTATGCAGTTTTCAAGGTTCTAGCTGGACTCGCATCCAGCAGGTTGTCATGTTCACACAAGACAGCTTGCAAGAGGCAATTATCCATATCGAGTTGTAAAATTTGTCTTGGTGGAGGTAAGCGGACTCGAACCGCTGACATCTGCCTTGCAAAGGCAGCGCTCTACCAACTGAGCTATACCCCCCAAATAAAAAAATGAGTGGGCCATCCTGGACTCGAACCAGGGACCTCACCCTTATCAGGGGTGCGCTCTAACCAACTGAGCTAATAGCCCGTGGTGTTTAACTCGAAACCAGATTCAAAAGTACAAGACTCTTGAACCTGAATCTAGAGTTTTCACCAAACCTAGAATAGTTTGAAAGTTAAGACTCCTCGACCGACCTTGGGATGACTTGTCTAAACAGCCGATATACGTGAGTCTGGCCGTTAGCAAGTAGGTCTCCCTAAAAGGAGGTGATCCAGCCGCAGGTTCCCCTACGGCTACCTTGTTACGACTTCACCCCCAGTCACCAGCCCTACCTTCGGCGTCCCCCCTCCACAAGGGTTGGGGTAACGACTTCGGGCGTGGCCAGCTTCCATGGTGTGACGGGCGGTGTGTACAAGGCCCGGGAACGTATTCACCGCGGCATGCTGATCCGCGATTACTAGCGATTCCACCTTCATGCACTCGAGTTGCAGAGTGCAATCCGAACTGAGGCTAGGTTTATGAGATTAGCGCACTCTCGCGAGTTGGCAGCTCTTTGTCCTAACCATTGTAGCACGTGTGTAGCCCAGCCCATAAGGGCCATGAGGACTTGACGTCATCCCCACCTTCCTCCGGCTTATCACCGGCAGTTTCTCTAGAGTGCCCAACTAAATGCTGGCAACTAAGGGCGAGGGTTGCGCTCGTTGCGGGACTTAACCCAACATCTCACGACACGAGCTGACGACAGCCATGCAGCACCTGTGTTCGCGCTCCCGAAGGCACTCCAAGCTTTCACTCGGATTCGCGACATGTCAAGGGCTGGTAAGGTTCTGCGCGTTGCTTCGAATTAAACCACATGCTCCACCGCTTGTGCGGGCCCCCGTCAATTCCTTTGAGTTTTAATCTTGCGACCGTACTCCCCAGGCGGAACACTTAACGCGTTGGCTACGGCACTGACCGGGTCGATACGGCCAACACCTAGTGTTCATCGTTTACAGCTAGGACTACAGGGGTATCTAATCCCTTTCGCTCCCCTAGCTTTCGTCCATGAGTGTCAGTTACGGCCCAGCAGAGCGCCTTCGCCACTGGTGTTCTTCCCAATATCTACGAATTTCACCTCTACACTGGGAATTCCCTCTACCCCTACCGTACTCTAGCCTTTCAGTTTCCATTGCTGATCCAGAGTTGAGCCCTGGGCTTTAACAACAGACTTGATAGGCCACCTGCGGACGCTTTACGCCCAGTAATTCCGAACAACGCTAGCCCCCTCCGTATTACCGCGGCTGCTGGCACGGAGTTAGCCGAGGCTTATTCAACAGGTACCGTCAGATCTTCTTCCCTGTTAAAAGCGGTTTACGACCCAAAGGCCTTCATCACTCACGCGGCATTGCTGGATCAGGCTTTCGCCCATTGTCCAATATTCCCCACTGCTGCCTCCCGTAGGAGTCTGGGCCGTGTCTCAGTCCCAGTGTGGCTGATCATCCTCTCAGACCAGCTATGGATCGTCGCCTTGGTAGGCCGTTACCCCACCAACTAGCTAATCAGACGCGAGCTCATCTTCAGGCGAAAAAACTTTCACCTTTCGGCACATTCGGTATTAGCAGTCGTTTCCAACTGTTGTCCCGAACCTGAAGGCAGATTCTCACGCGTTACTCACCCGTCCGCCACTCGCCATCAAGGAGCAAGCTCCTCATGCTGCCGTTCGACTTGCATGTGTTAGGCATGCCGCCAGCGTTCGTTCTGAGCCAGGATCAAACTCTCCATGTGAGAATTTGTACTGAAATTATATTAAAGTTGAAGTTGATAAACTAGTGAGAAGCAAGCTTCCTTTCGTTCAAAAAACTCCGACGAGGATGATTGTCTTAAAATCTTTCAAACTATTGATTTGTCTAGGTTCGGGGCGCTTTTCGGAGGCGAACCTCGTTTCGAGCGCTTGACCAATATAACAACACTGCATTGGTGTGTCAAGCATTTTCTAGAAAAAAGTTTTTGGGTCCATTCAAGTCCAGATACAGCAGTGATATATCCTGCTCTGGAAGCCAACTTTGCAGATTACAGATCCCTCATGCCAGAGTTAACCCACTTCTCATTTTCTAGATTTACCCACCTATGATTGACTGACTTGGATGGCGATAAAATCCTAGAACAACAGCTCATTTTATAAATAGATGATCCGATAGTGGACCTTAAACTATTGGGAAACCGTCATCTACCAGTAAGATTTTCTTGTTTGTGCTGTCTCTATTTGGTTCTTGCCTATGTTGTCCCTGCTCTCTGCTCTACTCGTTGCTCAATCTTCTGCACCTGCCCAACCTGAGATTGTCGTCCAGCCCCAAGAAGTTAGAGCACTACCAGGCCAACTTGATTCTGTGATGGTGTTTAACAGTAATAGTCCTGAAGTTGTCCAAACTGAAGGAATCTTACTATCTACGTTTCCGGCTACAGATAAAGCAGTCCCGACCGCACATCTCGATCAGCACTTACAGGGACGATTCGATGTGTTTGCTCACCATATTGCGAAAGCAACGGCCCCGGATAACTTAAAGACTCTATATATGGGAGTGCTCTTACACAATCCAGGCCAAACTCCTGTCACAGTGAATGTACTCCAGGCAGCGAGTTACTTAAGTCAGCCTGACGCTCCATTTGTCCCTTTAGATACCTATTTGCCTAATCCTAACGGAGCCGTTTATGCGGGTCCAGGGGACCGAGCCACGGATGATGTCTTAAGGGGTAAGAGACAAGACCGTTGGCCCGCTCAAATCATCATTCCAGCAGGTGAAAGTCGAATGCTGTTAAATCTCCCTATCCCCGTTAAGGAATTAGACCCACCCATCAATGGTCGGTCTACGCTAGCAAGGTTACGCAGTACAGGGAAAGTTTATGCGGCCAGTCTGGCGATGTTTGCCCCAACCAGTACAGGAGGGGAAGAACGCAAACCCACGCTGGCCGAATGGGAAAAGCTACTACAGGAGGGCAAATTGTCTGGTCCGAGAGACAAAACCCCTACCCCACCGGGACAACCCGGAAAACTGATCTATAGCCGAGTTTCTGGAGTCGCAAAAGGCTCTATCTGGAGGGCTCAAATTACCGATCCTGACTCTAAAGGCTATACCCTTAAAATTCCGAAGGTAGGTGAAGCTTATTCCTATGTCTTGAGCAGTGTTGATCGAGGTACCTTTGGGACTCAACAAATTCAAAGTGCACCGATGATCGTTCGCTATCCAGATACGGCTTATGCCGCCCATGGCAATTATGGGATTCAATATAGTCTGAATCTACCGCTCCACAATTCCAGCGACCAAGCACAGAAAGTTGCCATTACCTTCCAAACCCCGATCAAGAATGATCAGAGGGAGGGAAATCTCCAATTCTTTGAGCCCCCTGCCAAACAGGTATTCTTTCGAGGAACGGTACGAGCCCGTTATCAAGATGATCAGGGGCGTCCCCAGACGCGCTATGTACATTTTGTGCAGCATCGAGGGGAAACAGCCCAAGCTTTGGTGAATCTGGAAATTGCTCCCCAAGATATTCGCCTGGTTCAGGTTGATTTCCTCTATCCACCTGATTCCACTCCGCCTCAAGTATTAACGGTGCAGACGCAAGAATAGCTGCTTAGGTATGCCGCTTTTGATGCCATCGCCAAGCATGGGTGATGATCTTTTCTAGATCGGCATATTGGGGTTGCCAGTTTAAAATTTTGCGCGCCTTGGCAGCACTACCAATTAACAGGGCAGGGTCGCCTGCTCGTCGATAGCCTTCTACCACTGGAATGGGCAATCCGGTGACTTTTTTGGCCATATCAATGACTTCCCGCACGGAGAAACCATCGCCATTACCTAGGTTAAAGACGCTAGTTTCTCCACCTGCTAACAGATACTCCAAGCCCTGTACGTGGGCTTGGGCCAGATCGGTGACATGGATATAGTCACGAACACAGGTCCCGTCTGAAGTTTTATAGTCAGTGCCAAAAATGGTGATGTTTTTCCGTTTGCCGAGGGCTGTCATCAAAACCAGGGGAATTAAATGGGTCTCCGGATTGTGATCTTCCCCTAGGCGACCGTCTGGATCGGCCCCTGCAGCATTGAAATACCGAAACCGCACTGATCTCAAGCCATAGGCTTGATCAAAATCAGTGAGAATCTTCTCCACCATGAACTTAGTCATCCCATAGGGGTTAATGGGATCTTGCGGATGCTCTTCGGGAATGGGAATTTGATTGGGATGGCCGTAGGAAGCACAGGTGGAAGAAAAGACAAAGTTAGTCACCTTAGCTGCAAGCATTGCTTCTAACAGCGTCAAGGTGCCCAAGACGTTATTTCGGTAGTACTTTGCCGGATCTTCGACGGATTCTCCGACATAGGCATAGGCGGCAAAATGAATGACCGCAGCAATGTCATGTTGGGCAAAAACTTGGTCTAGGAGGTTGCGATCGCAAATATCGCCACAAATAAGCTCAACTTGCAATACCGACTCAACAATATCGCGGTGACCATAAACTAGATTGTCTAACACCACTACAGAGTAGCCCGCTTGTTGCAGCGCCAGAACGGTGTGAGAACCAATATAACCGGCACCGCCAGTTACCAACACAGTGGGTTTGTTCATTTATGCTGACTAATTATAAGAGACCTTGTTTAGCAGTAACCAACCAATTCATGACCTTTTCGCCTAGAGACGTATTATCTAAGCGATCAATTTCCCGAATCCCAGTCGGACTCGTTACATTCACTTCTGTTAAGTAACCACCAATAATATCGATCCCGACAAACATCAAACCGTCCCGCTTAAGAACTGGGGCCAGTTGATTGCAAATCGCTTTTTCCCGATCCGTGATTTGAGCTTGAACCACTCGTCCCCCTGTTGCCATATTGCCCCTGAACTCCTGCCCTCTAGGGACGCGATTCACAGCACCAATGGGGTCCCCATCAAGCAAAATAATGCGCTTATCGCCCTGCTGGGCTTCGGGCAAATAAATTTGAACCATCACTGGCTCTTGTCCCCGATGAGTACTGATCTCAATCAGGGAATTGAGATTGCGATCTTCTGCCTGTAACAACAGGATCCCTTCTCCAGCTTTCCCCCCCAAAGGTTTTAGAACAGCCATGCCTTTATCCTGAACAAACTGCAAGATAACGCTCTTATCTTGACTCACTATTGTTTCAGGAATCGCATCCCGAAACTGTAGAGCATACATCTTTTCATTTGCGGCTCTAAGTCCTCGCGGATGGTTAATTAAAAGGGTTTGTTGAGGATCAACATAGTCCAGGAGATAAGTGGTGTACAAATACGAAACAGTCACCGGAGGATCTTTTCGCATCCACACGGCATCCATATTAGCCAAAGGTTGAAATTGAGAATCGCCCAATTTGAACCAATCCTTGGTCGCTACCCACAATCCATCGACTAGCTCCACAGGCTTTAGAGATACAGGCGTCAGGGTTGCCCAAGCCTGTCCATCTAAAACGCTGAGCTGATCAAATTGAGTTATCCACACTTCATAGCCAGCGGCTTGTGCAGATTCCATCAAAGCAACACTCGTGTCGTGTCCAGGATCTAAGGCAGAAATGGGATCAATGATAAATGCTAGCTTCACGCTGCACCCTACGTTTGCAACAGCGGATCCAGTTTACCTTGTCCCTCTAACTCATAAAGGTCATCGCACCCACCAATATGTTCATCATCGATAAAGATTTGCGGAACAGAACGCCGTCCAAAGGACCGTTCAGCCATTTCAGAGCGAGCCATCTCATCCCCATCAATGCCATATTCGGTAAATTTGATGTTTTTACTATCGAGTAGCTGTTTGGCTTGAATACAAAATGGGCAAGCGGCCCAAGTATAAATTTCTACTTTTGCAGTCATAGTTTCAGTAATTTATCCAAACAAACCCGCAACAGCTCGACCCATATTATTGGGTTGAAGCGCATCTACAGCAGCAGTGGGCTCAAACCCACAATGCACCATACAATCTTGACACTTGGGATTACCGCTAGCCCGGCCATATTGATCCCAGTTCGTATTGTCTAACAACTCTTGGAAGGACTTATAGTGTCCTTCATTCAACAGATAGCAAGGTTTTTGCCAACCGAGAACACTATAGCTAGGGCTGCCCCAAGGCGTACATTCATAATCCTTTTCTCCCGTCAGAAAGTCGAGGAACAAGGGATTGTGATTAAAGTTCCACTTTTTCTGGCCTGAGCGAAATGGAGCAAGTACTTGACGGAACAAAGCTTTAGTTTGCTCACGTTTCAAGAAACTATCTTGATCCGGGGCCCACTCATAACTGTAGCCCGGCGAAATCATCATTCCATCAACACCGAGGGAACTGACGAAATCAAAAAACTCATGCATGTCATTGGGATCTACACCATCAAAAACGGTTGTATTAGTGGTGACCCGAAATCCTTTAGCCTTAGCCGCTTTAATTGCAGCTACCGCCACGTCAAAAACTCCCTCACGATCTACACAGTGGTCATGCTGCTCCTTTAACCCATCCAAATGAATGCTGAAGGTCAAGTAGGGAGAGGGCTTAAACTTATGGAGATTTTTCTCCAGCAATATCGCGTTGCTGCAAAGATAAACAAATTTACGGCGTGCGACTAATCCTGCCACGATTTCTTCGATTTGGGGATGGAGTAGGGGTTCACCGCCAGGAATAGAGACAATAGGGACGCCGCATTCTTCCACTGCATCAAAGCATTCTTGCGGGGAAAGATGCTGGCGTAGGATCTCGGGTGGATGTTGAATTTTGCCACAGCCAGAGCAGGCTAAATTACAGCGAAATAAGGGCTCCAGCATTAGAACCAATGGAAATCGTTTCCGACCTTTCATCCGTTGGGTAACGAGATAGGTTCCAACCTCAACGGCCTCTTTCAGACTAATCGACATAGATTCACTTCCTCAAAACCACATTCCTGCAAGAGATCCTTGGCAGAAACTATAACATTTCGTAAAGTCAACGGTATGACCTTGTTCTAGCAGATTTGACGCAAGAAAGGCAGCGAAGTTGCACTGATTTCAGAGCAGCTTTTTGATCCCACGGTCCACAATCGTTGCGTTAAAAGCCTCAACGGCAAGGTATCAAACTTTTTTATCAATCAGGGCTCAGTCTGGCTTCCAATCTCCATATATCCTTAAAATGCAAGATATTACAAAGCCTATGGGGATTTGGGTTTCGCTGCATTCTGCACAGGATAACCTGAATTAACTCCTAACTGAGGCAGCCAACTCTTATTTAAACCTTCAGATTGGAAGTCTAGGCCAGGTTGAGTAAATTAAATCTTTATCAATGGAATGTTTATTTCTATCAACCCCTAGGGCAAGATAGAGAGCGATATGAGTTCTCACTCTAGTAAAAGTAGGCTTTTAATGAAACTAGCCCGTTGACTGGGAAAATTTAGTTCAAGGCTACCTTCTGCTAGCTCCCTCAAATCGACTCTTTATAAGTTGAACTTACTTTCTAGCCAGTTCGCCCATCTGTAAACCTCACATAGTTTGTCTATGATGAGCTATAAAACTGAAACTAATCCTGATATGTCAAACGAAGACGAAACCCTTAACTATACGGACATTATCGAAACGGTTATTTCTAGCCTGGACCAGCACAATAACGTTTTGGTGAATTCTTCCGAAGACGGACACATTTGGAAGTTCAAGTACGGATCAGTGGATGTATTCATTCAATTGACAGGCAGCTCAGAAGATGACTCGTTTACGGTGTGGTCACCGGTATTGCAACTCCCTGTACAAAATGAGACTCACCTCATGCGGAAATTGCTGGAACTGAACTGGTTGAGCACGTTTGAGGCTCACTTTAGTATGTTTAGTCAGCAGGTTGTTGCTGTTACCAGTCGTTCAGTGGCTGATTTGTCTCCTGGGGAAATTTCTCATCTCATTACTTTGGTGGCTACCATTGCCGATGACCATGATGACGAATTGCAGGCCGAATTCCCTGCCGCTGCAGCCTAAACCTCGTCTATATTGAGACTCCTAGTTTTCAGAGCAGCTACTTAAGCAGCCCAAACCATAACCCTTAAAGGTTTACAGAAATCTCATAAAACTCCTGCTTTCGAGCTGGACGCGGTTTAATCTTGGATTGGCGATTAATTCCTTACCTCAATACTGATGGCATAACCCAGATGGCCATTGATCAATGGTTATTTGATCAATGCCATCACAACAACCATCCACCCACATTGCGGTTTTATACCTGGACGCCTGCTGCAATTTCTTTGGGTCGCAATCAGCTGACTTGGCCTCAACATTGGCAAGACCTAACTTGGCAGGGTAGTCCAATCGATTTGGTGCGTCGCCCGACTGGTGGTCGGGCGGTTTTGCATGAAGGGGATCTGACTTATGGGCTCACACTTCCGCATCCTCACCGCAATCGCCGCCAAGCCTATGAAGATCTCTGTCAATTTTTAATTCAGGGTTGGCGAGAACTAGGGATCAACCTGCACTTTGGCGAACCCCGCCGGAACTATGCTCAAAAAGCAAGCTGTTTCGCGACCGCCACCAATGCCGATTTAGTTCTAGACAATGGGTGCAAACTGATTGGCAGTGCCCAAGCTTGGCAAGGCCAAACGGTCTTACAACATGGTTCCATGCGACTCAATCCGAGCCCAACGCTGGCCGAACAAGTATTTGGAGAATCTACAAATCTTCCAGAAAAAGACACGACTCTTCTCCAGCAACCGGAGGAAGCAATTATCTCTGCTTTGATTGAAGCAGCAAAGACCTGCTTTGAAGCCATATTTACTTGTGAACCGCTATCTCCAAAAGAGCTGGCAGCCATTAAACAAGTAAAGGCAACGCCAATCGAAAATCATATAGCTGGAAATTAATGTGAACTGGTTTCTGGAGTAGGTTCAGCAACCATCACGTCCCCCATAACGGATCGAGCAATAGCAGGGAGCTGGAGGGTGGAGGGGTAACTGCCTTCATCTTTGATCCGGCGAATATCTTCATCCGAGATGGGCAGGTTGAGCTTTTTCGCCAGCGCTTTAACCGTATCTCCTCGGTCAATAACACCGGCAACGGCATCTGCTGGGGATAAGACAGTAATCAAGGGTAGTTGCTCCGTTTCTAGGAGTTCAATCACTTCTGTGATCGGTGTATTCTGACGCACTGTAGGGATTTGCTGAAAGGACCGCACAACAGATTGGATCGGTTGTACGTCCCATTGGCTACGCTCGATGGTGTTGAGGCCATCAATATCTACTATTCCGCGATACCGGCCTTCCGATGCCGCGAAATAGGCGGAACGGCGCATCGTATCTAGAAGGTAATGATCAGTAAGCTGACTCAAAGGCTTGTCAGCATCTACCACCCGAAAGTCCCGGGTCATTGCATCTTGGGCTTGAAGCTGGATTAATGCTTCTTGGAGCTGGGAAAACTGCTCATAGTTATAGGCATTGCGGAGACCAAACCATCCCAGCATTGTCACCCACACGCCACTGATCTGTCCTAGTAGGAAGGTAAACGCGAGGCCTACAATCACGGCAAGCCAGCCAAATGCCTGACCCGCACGAGCAGCCCATCGCACTCCCTGGAGTCGATTGCCGGTCACTTTCCAAACTAATGCTTTGAGAATTTGGCCACCGTCTAAAGGCAATCCAGGGATCAAGTTGAATAGGGCTAGGACCAGATTAATTTCTGCCAAGCTTTGCAACAAAACCCGAGCAGGACTTTCAGCTGCGGCAAACTCTCCACAGAGACTGAGAAATAGGAAAATGCTGATGCTAACGGCAGGACCTGCGATCGCAACTTGAAACGCATGGCCTGGAGTCTTGGCCTCTTCATCAATGGAGGCAATTCCACCAAACAAAAAGAGGGTAATGGAATTAACCTTTATCCCTTGGGATCTCGCCACTAAGCTATGGCCAAGCTCATGGAGCAACACAGAGACAAACAGCAGTAAAGCCATGACAAAGCCCACCACCCAAGCTGTTCCAGCTAGCCAATTGGGATAGAGCTGTTGCCAGGACACCCCATTGGCAAACGTGACTAATGCCAGAATCAAAAACCAGGATGGGTCAACATAGAGAGGAATACCAAAAACCACCCCTATCTGCCTGTTTGCATTTGAACCTTGCTGCATAACGGTTGTCTCAATGAAACCTTATTTCTATGGTAATGTCCGCATTCCTGTGATGAGTGTAGAGCTGATGGTGTAAATTCCCTACACTCTTCAAGATTGTTTAGTAAAGGGCAGCAGAGCAAAAGATAGGGATCCGTCTTCTAGCTGCTCCAATCCTGGGCGGCATGGGAACACTAAACAGGAAGTGAGACCAATCTTTGGGTCCAATAAATTGCATTTTTGCAATCCTCCGACTCAATAGAGCATCGAACATTCCTATGCTGCACTCCCCAAATTCCCCTGAAGAGGAATACACCATTGCGTTTAGCCGCAAGGACAATAAAGTTGCATCAACTGCAAGGAATATTGAAGCTCTTATTCATCCGAACCGGCAAACGTACCATATTCTTGCGATTGAGATCGATCAGAAGAAACAGCTGATTTCTCTAGAAGACGCCACTTATACGATTGGACGCCACAAAGCGAATGCCATCGTGTTAGATGACCAAACGATATCCCGCAATCACGCTTTTTTGTTAAGGATCTGCGATGTCAATACCAAACAACACACTTTTCGGATCATTGATGGCGATCTAAACGGGAAACGCAGCCAAAATGGATTGTGGGTGAATGGTAAACGATCCTTTATTCATGATTTACAGGATCATGATGTAGTCTCTTTTGGCGAACATATCCATGCTACTTATGTTTCTACGTCTAGCCTCACTGATCCTAGGATTGATATAGAAGAAAACAAGGTTCAATCCTTACCCATTCCTTTACCTAGACCAAATCTTGCACCGGGGTCAACCCTTTTCCATAAAGCGACCCTAGGCAACCCCCAAGCCATTCAAGAAAGTCTCGTCCAAAAACATTCTGGTGATGCAGCTTTTGTGCGGCTGTCTTCGTTTCCAGAACTGACACCTTTGCCCATCATTGAGACAGATTTGGACGGCAACATTACCTATATCAATCCCGCTGCTTCCAACAAATTTCCAGAATTACGAACCATTAAACGTCACCCCCTTACAGATGGCTTATACGAGAAGCTAGTCCAGGAACAATCTGAATACGTTGTCCGAGAAATGGAAATTGGCAGTTCGATTTACGAACAAGCCATCTACTGCATTCTTCAGAGTGGTCTGATCCGTAGTTACCTCATAGACATTACGCAACATCGCCGCACAGAACAGCAGCTGAGATTGAGCGAAGCACGCTATGCAGCCGCAGCCAAGGGGGCTAACGACGGTCTGTGGGACTGGGACTTACATGCCAACACGATTTACTTCTCTGATCGTTGGAAAAGTATGCTGGGCTTCGCTGAAGGAGAAATTGGTGACAGCCCTGACGAATGGTTTGGACGCATCCATTCCCAGGATCAAGACCGAGTGACGGAGGATCTATCGGCTCACTTGAGAGGTGATACACCCCAATTTGAATGTGAATATAGAATCCTCCACAACAATGGGGAATACCTATGGTTTAGAGGTCGCGGCCTAGCCCTCCGCAATGAACAGGGGCAAGCCTTTCGAATTGCTGGTTCTCAAACTGACGTCACAGCCTATTACTCCACCAGAGCCCAGCTAGAATTCAAAGCTCAGCATGATGAAATGACCCAGTTACCCAACCGGGTCCTGTTCATGGAGCGATTGACCCATGCCTTTCGCATGACCGAACATCATCAGTCTCGGTTGTTTGCTGTTCTTTTTCTCGACTTAGACCGATTCAAAATTATTAACGACAGCTTGGGCCATGGGGTTGGAGACCATCTGCTCATCGAAGTTGCCCAACGACTACAGCAATGTCTTCGCAAGCAAGATACCATTGCACGCTTTGGCGGTGATGAGTTTGCTATTCTTCTGGACACAGTTGAAGATGCAGATGAAGCAATTCACGTTGCTCAAAGAATCTTACGAGCCCTCAAAGCCAAGATCTCCTTAGAGGAGCATGAAGTTTATACCAGCGCTAGCATTGGCATAACTATCTCCAGTCCAGACTACCAAGCGCCAGAAGAACTGTTGCAAGACGCGGATACTGCCATGTACCGCGCAAAGAAACAGGGTAAAAACTGTTTCGAGATTTTTTCTTCAGGTATGCGAGCCCAAGTCAACAGCCAACTGCAATTGGAGACTGATTTACAACGAGCCATTAGCAATAATGAGCTGCACTTGGTCTATCAACCCATTGTCGATCTCAGCACTGAAAACATCGTAGGGTTTGAAGCTTTATTGAGGTGGGCTCATCCTAAGAGAGGGTTAATTCCACCCTCAGAGTTTATCCCCGTGGCAGAGGATGCGGGGCTGATGGTCTCCATTGATTGGTGGGTGCTAACTGAAGCCTGTCAGCAGATGGCCCATTGGCTGAAATCCTATCCTAGTTCAGCTGAGCTAACCATCAACGTCAATATTTCAGCCCATCAATTTTTGCAATCCACCTTTTGTGAGAAAGTCACTGCCATCATTCAAGAAACGGGTATGAAGCCCCATCACCTAAAGCTGGAGATCACTGAGGGAGTCATTCTGAGTAATGCACCTAATATTTCAGAACAATTAAACAATCTGAAAAAGCTGGGTATTCATCTGGCGATTGACGACTTCGGAACAGGATATTCCTCCCTCAGTTACCTGTATGCCTTTCCTCTTGATGTCTTAAAAGTGGACTATTCTTTTGTTTCCCGGATGGATCAAGACAATGGGCTCGCTATTGTACGGACGATCGTCAATCTGGGTCAAAACCTGAATATGAAAGTGGTGGCAGAAGGTGTCGAGACTAAAACCCAACAAGAGTATTTACAAGAAATGGGTTGTGAATTTGCCCAAGGTTATTTATTCTCACGCCCACTTAAAAAAGGTGCAGTGGAATCAATCTTAACCAATCAGCAACAACCTCATATACCAGCTATCCCCGCTACAACAGTCTAAGGTTCGAGACAATTAGATACAGTTTACTCATTCATGAACCTCAACTTCATTAGATAATGTGCCATTCAAAATATCTTCAAGGAGTTGAGGGATTTGACGTTCCGCATGAGAGAAATCATGCTGAAAGCTGAGATACAAGACTCCTAGGAATGCAAGGTAGTAAAAAGGAAGTTCACCACAAACAATACTATATAGAAAAAAAACCTGAAGAAATCAGATATATACCAGCTACCCATGTTAGTGAATCAATCAATAAATGCAGAACCAATTTATTTCCTGCCTTGAATAACAAACCTTGAGTACAAAAATCAAACCGGCGATAAGATCGAGGTCCATACAAAGTGAGTTTGTTTCTATCTAGCTGTCCTCTATAACTACTTTGAGAAACATAGGTTCCCGTTAAGCGAATACTCTGATGATGTCGTCGAGTGATTTTTTTTCTTAATGACAATTTCTCTAGCCAGAAATTCTTCAAGATTTTTATATGCTTGTGATCCTGGCGTCGAACTTATCAAAATCCATCGAGAATGAGGCAAGAATCGACTCAAAAAACTCTGCTTACACGAATTGTTTTGTACCTTCATATCTAACTAACAGTAAACTAAATTTATAGTTTTCCAGGCTTTTTTAGATTTGAGTTCGACGCTTTCACAACTCCAATCATCTGTCAGGCTTTCAGTCAAAATTTAACAGAGTGCCATTGACAATATCCGCAACCAATTTGCTTATTTCAGCAGCATAATAAGATAAATGCCACTGAACTGCTAAGTAGATAAAGCCCAGAAAAAATAGCGGGAAAGGGATAAATACAACTCCAACCTCCTGGACTACGAAGAACAGAAAGCCGAATACAAAAGCCAGGACGTATAACAGACCAAAAACATCGCGACGGCTCAATTGAACCCATAGCTCAAGGACAAGTTGTTCTCCCTGGATAGCAAAGAAACCCCGTGTCCGAAAACAAAACTGACGGTAAGCCTCTGGACCATGCAATACAAACTGGTTGCCGTTAATATGTCCCCAATAATGTCGGGGAATTTGTTCCAAATAATGTTGAGGCCATTGCACAAAACTACCACCCAAACTAATAGACCTCTTGCAATATTCATTTGACGATGTGCTATTGCTAGTTTGCATCCTTTAAGCTGCCAAAGATAGCTCATAGTTATAGATGGCTGCAATCAAGTTACACCGCAGAGAGTAGCGACGACGACGATTGCGATAACGCTCAGACAGAATTCTAAAAATCTTCAGGCTGCGATTGATGTGCTCAATGCGAATCCGCTCTTGACTCAAAGTATGGTTATACTCTCGCTCTAGGGGGAGTCAGTTCTCCCTGTTTGGGCTTTTTGAGAGGAACATAGCTATTGGAGTGATACGCTGCCATCCCCTGATATCCGCTATCTTGAAGACTCTCGGTGTCTGGATGAATATGGACGTCTGATATCTTAAATATCTGAAAATCATGCCGACGACCTTTGCCAAAGTTAAGACAGATAATCTCTAAAGTGTTGCGGTCAGCGAGAACCTGGCATTTGAGAGTATGTTTCTTTTTTTTCCTGAATAATACGCTCTTTGTCCTTTTTTCGGACGCTCAATAGGCGTTTCAGTCACATCAATTACGACGACATCGGGTCGCTCAAACCCCTGTAGTAAGAGCTTTTTGCCAGGTAAGCGGAAGAGTCCTGAGTTCATCAGGACGGTCTCGACCTGCTGGACAATACGGCAAACGGTTGATTCGGAAACCTCCCAATCTCCAGCAATGTGGAAATAGGTCCGATATTCTCGCCAATACTGGAGGGCTACCAATAGTTGATCCGGACGGCACAACTATTGGTAGCCCTCCATTGGAGTGACCCAGGTGATAGGTGTGCCATGCATCGAGCATCCGCTTGAAGGTTTGCTTGTAGACTCCAGTTCGTCGCTTAAAGTCCTTTGCACTCAGCTCTTGGGCTATTTCGTATTTCATCGGATATGGCACTGAATAGGTAGAACATCAGGCTCATTACCATATCGCAAATTCAATTATGCAAGAGGTCTAATATCACCAGCGAAAGCTTCATCTAATCGTTGGTAGGCCTGCTCTATGGGAGTGGAAAGAGTCAACGCTATCTGCCGATGGGGTATCAATTGACGGAAAAAAGATAGTTTGATTGGATCTAGTTGTTTTTGCATGTTTCAACCTTCTGCACGCATTACGCGACAAGTGAGGCTCTACTAATATTCTCTGCAAATAGAAGATCGAGGGTTTTGCGTTAAATCACAAAGCTCCTTTGTACTCGATCACAACTTTCCATAGAGTTTGAAGTCTCAAATTATGCAAGGTTCAATCCCCCCTTTTGAGCAATCCTATCTCTTGCTGAGATAGTCCCTGACTCATACTCATTCTTCCTGGCATTGGGGGCAGTAATAGTACCGACGCCCACCTTGAGCATCTTTGACAATTGGGGTAGCACAGACCCAACAGAGCTGCCCTGCTCTGGCAAAAACCCAATGACGATACACACGCCGCGCAAATCCCTGGGATTTCAATTTAGCGGCCCAGGCAATATCGTTGGTGATGCCTCCGGTTTCATAGGACTGCTTAGGCAAAGCTAGGGCTGTTTCTGCCAGTTTCTCCAACTGCTCATCGGTACAATCTACAGGTCTTAGGGAGGGATGAACCCTGGCAACAAACAAGATTTCGCTTCTAAGGTAATTCCCCAGCCCTGCCAGGAAATGCTGGTCGAGGAATAAGGTTGTGAGGCGGCGACGGCGAAAGCGATCGCAACTCAGTCTCTCTTGCACCTGATCGACGGTCGTCTTAGAACTGAGGACATCTGGCCCAATCCGACTTAGAAAGGAATGGACCTGAATCCCAGCCGCATCCAAGACATCAATATCTGAAGCGCTGTAAAGGAGAGCGGATTTGCGATCGCAATGCAAAGCCAGCCGTAATTGTCGCTTTGTTTGGGGGTAGCTATAGGCTTTTCGGACCATCCACATACCGTAGAGCTGGTTATGGCTATAGATGCTAAGACCACAGTCAAAATGCAGCAGCAAGCCTTTGCCCTGAGTTTCTACCTGTTTAATTTGACTTGCACCTAATTGAGCTTCGTATTTTTTTAGGTGGGAGAAGGCGAACCAGACTTCTTGGAGGGGTTGGTTTGAGATCGCACCCGCAATACGATCTGCAGCTCGCTTAATTTCAGGTCCTTCGGGCATGGAGTCTACAGAAGGGAATACTATCCCCAAAGAATAGAACAATACCGTATCCGTATCATTTGGAACGACATTCGAATCAGCTTCAGAAAGCCGTGGTATGAAGTTCTTCTGGGTCGAGATGGGAATGAACCACTTGGCCGTCTCGAAACCAAACGACTCGCTGCGTTGTCTTCGCTACTTCTGGCTCATGGGTTACCATCACCACCGTCATGCCGCTTGCATTTAAGGTTGAGAAGATGTCCAGAATTTCATTCGTCGTTTTGGTGTCCAAAGCCCCCGTAGGCTCATCCGCCAGCAATAAAACAGGCTCATTGACAATAGCCCGAGCAATCGCTACCCGCTGTTGTTGTCCACCAGAAAGTTGAGTGGGTTTATTGCGAATCCGATCGCCTAAACCGACTTGTTCTAAAGCTGCCTTACCCCGCTCTCGTCTCTCTTTTACGGGCACATTGGCGTAGACCATCGGCAACATTACATTCTCTAGAGCACTGACCTGACTCAGCAAATGAAACTGCTGAAAGACAAACCCAATCTTGCGGTTGCGCACCAGGGCTAATTCAGTATCCGTAAGTTGAGCGACATCCACTCCATCCAAAAAATACTGTCCTGAAGTAGGTCTATCCAAACAGCCAATCATATTCATCATGGTGGATTTACCGGATCCAGATGCCCCCATAATCGAGCAGTATTCACCAGGGTTGATCACCAGGTTCACACCATCTAAGGCTCGGACTTCCGTTTCTCCCTCACCATAAAACTTAGTAATTTGCTCTAGGCGAATAATGGCCTGTTCTGGGTTCTCTTCCGTCAGGGATTGAGCTTTCGGCTGTGTGGTTGTCATAGTCTTATCCTTCCCTTAAGCACTGCGAAGGGCCACAATTGGATCGAGTTGAGCTGCCCGTCGAGCAGGGACGACCCCGAAGAACAGCCCGATGCCACCCGAGACACCAACAGCCAACATCACAGCCGGAACGGAAATACCTGTTTCCAAAGGGGTGAGACTGCCTACCATCACCGTGCCACCCACGCCCACAAAAGTACCAATCATGCCGCCTACAGCGGACAGGATAATAGCCTCAATCATAAATTGGACCAAAATATCAGATTGGGAGGCCCCAATAGCTTTGCGTAGACCAATTTCTTGAATACGCTCTGTCACAGATACCAGCATGATATTCATAATGCCAATGCCGCCCACCAGCAGAGAGATACTGGCGATCGCCGCCAACATGATCGTCAAGGCTCCGCTGATATTGCCAATGATTTCCAAAGCCTGTTTTTGAGTCCGAACCGTAAAGTCATCTTCGTTAATAATTTTGTGGCGTATGCGCAACAAATTACGAATCTGAAACTCTGCCGATGGGATACTCGCTTCATCTTTAGCCGAGACGGAGATAAACGTTAGCTCAGTCCCAAAGGGGGATGTAGATCCCACCACCCGATTTGCCATTGTCGAAATGGGGATGAATATCACATCATCTTGACTACTCCCGAGGAAAGAGCCTTTCTCTTCCATCAGGCCAATCACTTCAAAATTGAGGTTTTTAATCCGAATTCGCTTGCCAATAGGATTTTCAGACCCCACCAATCGCTTGGCCAGGTCAGTGCCTAACACTGCCACCAACTTGCCTCGCTGGATGTCTTGCGAGCTGAGGAATCGACCTTTGGCCACATCATGGTTCCGCACAATCGGATAGTCATCTGTTGTCCCCATCACCAAAGCCGTTGTATTCGATCCTTGATAGATAGTGGTCAACTGATTCTGAAGTTGAGGGATAACAGCTTGAACAGCAGATACAGCTTCTTTAATGGCTTTGGCATCGGCCCACACCAGAGTCTTCGGTACCTCAAAGGTCTGCCGCCGGGCTTTATCAGTTCCAGGAACGATAAATAGAATGTTGGGTCCTAGGGACTCAAACTGTCCTGAGGCATACTTTTGGGCCCCTTGCCCAACGGCAATCATGGCAATGACAGACGCATTACCAATAATCATTCCTAGCATCGTCAAGCTACTGCGCAAGCGGTTGGCGACCAAAGTCGCTGAAGCCATTTTTACGCTTTCGAGGATATCCACTGTTACTCTTCCTCTTTCAAATCTTCAGGTTTTTGGCCTTCCGGGAAAGTTTCAAAAACTTTTTGACCGGGGGTTACACCCTCCAGAATCTGAGTTTGATTCTTGATAGACGAACCTGTCGTTACAGGCTGAAACTTAGGCTTTCCATCTTCATCAGGAATATAGACTCCTGTTTTTCCATCTTTTGTGGCAATCAAACCGGTTGGCAGAACCATGCTGTCCGCGACAGTGTCACCCAAGAACGTTAAATCTGTATTCATTCCCGACCGCAACTTGTCTTGCCCAGAAGTAATGTTTACCCTGACCTGGAAGGAAGTCACATTTTGCTCTTCAATCGCCTCTGGAGACACTAACCGAACGCGCCCCTTAAATACCTGATCGGGGAAAGCATCCGCCTGAATTTCAACCATCTGCCCCGGTCGAATCTTACCAATATCGATTTCAGGAACAGTGGCCAACACCTCTAGTTTTTGAGCTAAGGCCACGATAGAAGTCGACGTAGCCGACGAAGTGCTCGATGCGGTAGTTGTGGGCGTTACAAAGGCCCCTTCCGTCGCAAATTTCTGGGTAATGATGCCTCCGAAGGGGGCCCGAATAATCGTATCGTTAACCTGGGTCATGACCACCCGTTGACGGCCTTGGGCCTCGGCTACTGCTGCCTTTGCTTGCAGAACCACTTCGGGGCGACTGCCTTTTTGCATCAGTTGATAGGCCTGACGAGCTTCCGCCACATCAGCCTTAGCCCTTAGGACCTCTGCAGGTTGAGACCCTTGCCGTAAAATTTGCAGACGTCTTTGCACTTCTCTCAAGTTGGCACGGGCGGTATCTGCTTCTGCTTGCGCTTCATCTCTGCGATCGCGGGTTTCTGCCCCTGCTTTATAAAGCTGTTCAAAACTATTCAGACGAGTCAAGGCCAACCTCAAACGGGCTTTTGCTGACTCCACTTGGCTTTGGACCTGGGCAATGGTTTCCAGTTGATTACCTCCCGCGATTTGGGCCAGTTGGGCCTCCGCTCGGATTAAACGAGCCCTAGCCTGTTGAATTTCTTCCGGGCGGTTACCTGCCTGCAACTCCGACAGCCGCGCCTTTGCCTGAGCAACAGAGGCATTCGCTTGAATTAATTGACCTTCTAAATCACGAGTATCCATGCGGGCAATCACCTGCCCTTTCTCAACCTCATCTCCTTGCTCTACCAGCAGCTTTGCCAAAACGCCTGCTTGCTTTGGACTTAAGTTGACACTTTTGGCCGGTGTAATACTACCGCTAGCGTCAATCCGGAGGGTGACATCTTTGGACTCCACCTCGACCGTCAAGTCTTCTAGGGTGGGTTTATCCGAAGACCGATTGACAAAAGATCTAGCCCCGACTGCCCCCAACAAGACAATGGCGCTTACAAGGCCAATCACCCACACCTTAGGTTTCTTGACTTTGCCAACTACAGGAAGTTCGATATACACGTTGCTTAATATTTCGTAACCTTTTCTCATTCTAGCGAGGATTCATCTCGCTTGCCGTCTTAGTTCTAAAACTCAGCCCTTAGACTTAGAGACGATTAGCCTTCCCTGCAGGGTTCCCCAGCCCCCCATAAATCTAGACAGCTTCCTGATTAAACTTGAACAAAGCCCCAAATAGAAGAAAAGCCAACATAAAGTCAGCTTTATTTTTGTTGAGGCGAACCTTGCTCTATAAAGTCCACCAATGCCTGATATTTTGGTGCGGTTTCTAAAGGTTGGTTCTGATATTCCAGCGCTCCCCAACTGCCAAAGCGGGTATAGGGTGAAACATCTACAAAATGACAGAGCAATCCCCCACCCGCCTCTTGCCATTGATTGAGATACAGCTGATACAGCGTTGCCATTCGAGGATGGCGGTTGAGGGAGGTAAACAGTTGAGTAATCTTCTTTTCATGCTCTTCGCTAAAGGCAGCACTGGTTAAATGCTGTCCCCCTTCATAGGCAATTAATTCCAACCCAAACTCGTCTCGAATACGGCTATAGTTCTCCCGCATAAACGGCCCATAGGATTTAATTTCCACCTCCATCTTTTGCCAAATTTCGGCTTCAGAGCTGTTCAGAAGTTGCGGTAAGTTTTCCAGATAATCCCATTCCCCACTGAAATAGGGGGCAATGGCATAGGCATCTGCGGATTTATAGGCATCTTTCCAAGTCAGCACCTGCTCTGCAGTCCAAGGATTCACATACTGAGATGCTAGTACCCTCACCAGGCGATCACGATTGCCAAATACCGATTCCCAAAGTTTGAAAATCTCGACGGATCTTTGGGAGTAGTAGTGCAAGCTGGCTTGATAGGGATCCTCCGCCAGCTTCAACCCTAACCCCTGAGCCTGAGCATACTGATGTTGATTAAAGTCGGGAGCGCTATTCCACACCTCGTTGGAATACTCCACATACACCTTGAGCCCAGGATCTAACCGATCACGCACCATCGTCGCGAATTGACGAACATAATCATCCGAAGCTTTGTGAGGCAAGGTAAACCAAGGATTCGCTTGCAGGGTATTGGCCAAATCGATCAGATATTCCAAGGCCACCCCCTTGCCAGCTGCTTGGGTCACATCCGACACTTGGGGCCGATCGCCCCATTCCTGAATATCAGAGCCATTCGTTTCCATCCAATCCATAAACCGCAATGTTTTGAAGGGCTGCAGCCGCTCTAGAAACAATGGATGAAAGGGGCGTTGCTGATAAGCATATTCAAAACCCGGCAGAATCAAGCGAATATTCCGAATCGGATTTTGGGGATTTGTCCGACTGATTTTCAGCCAAATGCCCGTCTTCATTGGCGTTACATCCAGTACCATCCGTCCAGACTGCTGACTGGCAATGGTGGCACTACCAAAGTTAAAGCTAATCTCCCCTTCTCCGTCATACAGCAGAGTATATTTCCCAGCCGGGTAGTGACCTTTGCCATTGTCAAAGATCACGGTCTCGGCAAAATGCTTAGGTTCTAAGGCCGCAACCCAACCTTCAGAGGTGAGCTGCAAGGGGCCTCCCTCATCAAAAGCAGCCCCTTCGCGCCCAGAGAACCAAGGGCGAGACAGCTTAAATGCATCCACAAACGGCCATTGGCTGGTGTAACTTACCACTTCCCCTAAATTCATCCCAAGTTGTGGTTCAGAAGCTGTCTGGGTAGCCTGGGTAGGAGGAGAAGAAGGCTGATTAAATCCCACCACACATAACGCAAACATCGCGATAAAGAGTAGAACTAAAACCCATTCGCGAAGGTACCGAAAAGGATTGCGTCGTCGAGGCACGGTTCGTCTCACTCCAATGACATCAATACTCCGTTGTAATCGAAATATCTAATCCATTATCCTGCTGTTAATTCCATCTTCTAGCTTAGCGATCTCACCCTGGCCCAGCTTATGAACTTCCTTGTTTTTCTCGTGATGTTTGGTTGGATTCCGTTGGTCCTTTATTTATTCAGCCAGCTTCCGGTGCAGCGGGCTTTAGTGATCAGCTTTATTGGGGCTTGGCTATTTCTTCCCCAAGCCAGTTTTCCCTTGGTGGGTCTGCCCGATCTCACTAAGATGTCGGCAACTTGCTATGGCATTCTACTCGCCACCATTATCTTCGATGCCAAGCGGTTCCAGCTCTTCAAATTCAGCTGGATAGATATCCCCATGGCGATCTGGTGCCTCTGTCCCATCGCCTCGTCTTTAACCAATGATTTAGGGCTATACGATGGCCTTGCCCAAGCCCTAGGCCAAACGGTGACTTGGGGGTTTCCCTATTTTTTGGGGCGACTATACCTAGGAAATTTAAGCGGGCTCAGACAGTTGGCTACTGGCATTATTATCGGTGGCATCCTGTACGTTCCCCTTTGCTTGCTGGAGATTCGGCTTAGTCCCCAACTGCACCGCTGGATTTACGGCTACCATGCCCATTCTTTCGAGCAGACTTTTCGTCTAGGGGGTTTTAGGCCCACGGTATTTATGGAGCATGGGCTAATGCTGGGGGTTTGGATGATGAGCGCCACCTTAATGGCCATTTGGCTATGGCGAGCGGGGACCCTGACTCGTCTGGGGGATATTCCCATAATTTGGTGCGTGTTGGCCCTTGGAGTAACGTTTGTTCTGCTGCGGTCCACCGGGGCCTATGCTCTGTTACTGATCAGCCTCGTTATCCTGTTTACCGTTACCTGGTCTCGCTCTAGCATTGCCATTTGGCTGCTAGCTCTACTGATGGCGGGATATTTAGCCATCAGTTCAACGGGTTTGTTAACACCAACCTATACTCGCCAACTCGTTGCTACGACAAGTCAAATCACCGGACCCGACAGAGCGGCTTCTCTTAGCTTTCGCCTTGAGAACGAGCAAACTCTTTCTGCCAAAGCTCGGATTAGACCCATTTTTGGCTGGGGAGGTTGGGGCAGAGCCCGAATTTATAATGACCAAGGCCAAGATGTATCCGTGACCGATAGCTTATGGATTATCGCCTTTGGCAATCATGGCTTAGTAGGATTAGTGAGTTTAATGACCGCCTTAATTTTGCCCGTCCTCACGTTAGCCAGACGAATTCCTGTCTCCAACTGGACTCACCCTGCAGCTGCCCCGGTCGCAGCCTTGTCAGTCGCCCTGATTATGTATGGGCTAGATTGTCTTGTGAATGCCATGATCAATCCTGTGTTTGCATTAGCAGCAGGTGGACTATCCGGTTTAGCAGTCCAGAAAATCAACATGAAACGTCCACGACGGGCAGGCAGCAAGAAAATCGCTACCTAATGTTCCTCAACACATAGCCCCTCGCTTTAGGTCATTTGGGTACGGGCTGTTTTCACCATAGTAATCATCGTCTGATGAGCATCTTCGGAATCTTGTAGCACATGATCAAAGGCAATACGGATGGTAGAGTCTTGGGCCCCCGCATTTACGGATAAGTCCATCCCTTCTGAATCTACTTTCAGAATCTGAGCAGCTTCCGCCTCGGTTACCTTTCCATAGACTTTGGCATAAAGTAAAACGGCATCGGCATGGTCTTCGTTCATGTGCTTGCAGATGCGATCGCTAATTTCGGGGGTAAAGGTATCAGCCATAGGATTTATTTGTCACAATAAATAGGTGTAATAACAAATAGCTTGGAGTAAGTCTTTCAAGCCATTGCCTAGGTCAAGTTCATCTTATCTTGCACCTATTAAATCTTAGGTACAATCCTTATTCCTTTTCAACCTCCAATAAATCTGAGGCAGAACTGAGGCAATCGGAGATAATAGGCACCGGGGTCAAGGCCATAAGGATATTTTTTCATGGGATTCATTCAAGTTTCACGAGGGACACGGGACATTCTGCCGGACGAGGTGATCTATTGGCAGCATGTCGAAGCTACAGCCCGTCAGCTCCTGCATCAGGCGGCTTATCGAGAGCTGCGTACCCCTATCTTTGAGCAGACTAATCTATTTGAACGCGGCATTGGCGAAGCCACAGACGTGGTGGGCAAGGAAATGTACACCTTCAAAGATCGAGGCGATCGTTCAATAACGTTGCGCCCTGAAGGGACTGCTGGAGCCGTACGGTCGTTTATCGAGAACAAACTTCATGCCCAAGGGGGCGTTCAGCGTCTTTGGTATATCGGCCCCATGTTTCGCTACGAAAGACCTCAAGCAGGTCGACAACGTCAATTCCATCAGATTGGTCTTGAGTGTCTGGGCAGCACAGATGCCAGAGCAGATGCAGAAGTTATCGCCATCGCCTCCCAACTCCTCAACGCTTTAGGAGTCTCAGAATGGAAGTTATCCCTTAACTCCCTGGGTACCACAGAAGATCGTCAACGCTACCGAGAAGCCTTGGTCAACTATCTCAACGACTACAAAGATGACCTCGATACCGACTCCCAAGATCGCCTTAAGCGCAATCCGCTTCGCATCCTTGACAGCAAAGATCCCCAAACCCAACATATTGCTCAATCAGCCCCTAGTATTTTGAATTACTTGGGGCCAGACTCCAAAAAACATTTTGACCAGGTGCAACAGCTACTCACTGATCTTGGTATTGACTACCAGCTGACTCCTTCCCTTGTGAGAGGACTAGATTATTACACCCACACTGCGTTCGAGTTTGAACTCGATGGGTTAGGCAGTCAAGCCACCGTCTGTGGCGGAGGCCGATACGATGGCCTCGTTTCTGAATTAGGAGGACCCGAAACCCCTGCAGTGGGGTGGGCGATCGGAATGGAACGGCTCATTATGCTCCTACAAAACGCTGAGATTGCATTAAATCAATCTTTAGACTTTTACTGCGTGGCCCGGGGACCAGAAGCAGAAGCACAAGCCTTACTAATTTGCCAGAATTTGAGAAAAAACGGCTTTTCCGTAGAGATGGATCTAAGTGGCAGTGCCTTTGGCAAACAACTCAAACGGGCTAATCGGAGTGGTGCCATAGCCTGCTTAATTTTAGGCGATACGGAAGCTTGCGATCGCACCGTGCAACTCAAGTGGCTAGCCTCTGGAGAACAAGAATCCATAGCTCAGGCTGATCTCAGCGATCTAACATCCCAACTCCAAAATAAATTGAACGCAGCCAAAGCGAATTCCTCCACCTAAAACTCCCATTTCCCAACAAGATCAGTTACACTGTGCTCCATGTTGGAGTCCCTTGACAATACCTAGAAAATATGGATCTCTGAACTGTGGCTGTGTGGAGTAGGACGTAAACAAAGATGACAGTGGACATAGAATTTCTGATTCAGAAAGAAGGTGATTTTGCGTGGCTTCCACTGGAATCCCTAAGTGTTGAAATATTAGTCGGCAGATATCAACTCATCGCCCAAACTAGTGAAGCAGACTGCCCCATCCAGGTACATATCCATCATCAGTATGTTGAAGATGGTTTGTGGCAAGAAGTGGTCCACCATCAACTCCTACGCACAGATTCTCAAGGGCGCATCGAAGTCTTACCGCCAACCTTCCTCCAACATGGTCGTTGGATCATCAGTTGCGCAGCCAACGAAGACGAGCAAAGAGGCAACGCAGAGATAGATCGTCACTGTGTGCAACTCCAAGTCCTAGAACAAGAAACTGATCTTGACCAAGACTGGGAATTCCTAAGCCAGTCTGTGGCCTGTCAAGAACCTTATGTGCAGCAAGCGGATCTACTGGCACCCTTGCAGGCCGCAAATATCAAATCTGAAACAGCCTGGAATAACATCGCCCCGTCCGAAGAAAGCTTTTCTATTCCTGAAAGAGAATTAGATTTTGTATCCCCCGATCTTCTCGATATCTTCGAGCCAGCCATGGCTGATCACAACTTAAATGTGCAGTCACATCCAACCCCAAACAACCCGCAAGAATCCACGGTCCCGCAACTCCCTAAGATTCCCAAGGATGTTACACCCATTCGTCTCCAGATTTCACCAGGATTCATTCTCCCTCCTGAACTCTTCACACCAGAATCTGACAACATTCCACTCCCCCAACTCCCCGTATTTCCTCACCTTAATCAGTGGAAAGATCTCTCTTATTCAGAACTATCAGTTGCTTTAGGCCGCCTTCACTGGAGCAAGATCGATACCTACGGTAAAGCAATTGATGTGGACTTTGATTCTCTTGAGTTACAGGAGCGATTCTTAGAAACATTGAATCAATTATCCACGCAAAATACTGTAAATTCCGGCAACAGTACTTCCGTCATACCGAAAAAAGAAACACAATCTGGAAGTAAAGCCTTGGTCCCAATTGCCTCAAAAGGGGCATCCTAAAGACCTCAATAAGGACTGAATATGCGTATTTGGCTCATTAGCTTTCTAACACTCTTGGCTTTAGCTAGAGGGTTTGAGTGGCTCCAACACCTGGCTTTGCCCTTTCCAATCCTCCTATTAGGGGGAGCCTTATTGTCGGTTTTATCAAACGAATCGACCTTAGCAGGCTTGCCTTGGATGCCTAAATCACAATCTTCTCAAATAGAGCCTGCAGCCACTAAAAACACCCTCACTCCCCAATAAAAATTCATCGACCCGGCACGAGAAAGGGGTGCTCAGATGAGCACCCCTTTCTCGTTGAATTTTATAGCTTTAGACGAATGTCTTAAGCCTCATCAAGTGCAGCAATTCCAGGTAAAACTTTACCTTCTAAAAGCTCTAGGCTTGCACCACCACCCGTAGAGATATGGCTCATTTTTTCAGCCACACCTACTTTTTCAACTGCCGCAACCGAGTCACCCCCACCAATAATGGTGTCAGCACCCGTCTCGGTGATCGCAGCCAAACTATGGGCAACAGCATCGGTTCCTGCTGCAAATTTATCGAATTCAAACACACCCATCGGTCCATTCCAAATCACAGTTTTGCAGTCGGAAAGTGCCGCCTGAAACTCCTTCACAGAATTGGGACCAATATCTAAGCCCATCCAGCCATCAGGAATATCACTAATACTCACAGTCTGAGCATTGGCATCAGCCGCAAAGTTATCTGCAACCACAACATCGGTGGGCAGCAATAGTGCGACTCCCTTCTCTTTAGCCTTAATCTCTAAAGTACGAGCTAACTCCAGCTTGTCTTCTTCAACCAAAGACTTACCAACAGCTAAACCACGAGCCTTATAAAACGTGAAAATCATACCGCCGCCAATCAGTAGTTTGTCTACCTTGTCTAATAAGGTTTCAATCACACCAATTTTGCTGGAGACTTTTGAGCCACCCACAATGGCCGCCAAAGGACGCTGAGGGCTCTCAATTGCAGCCTGTAGGTATTTCAGTTCTTTCTCAATCAAGTAGCCAGCCACAGAAGGGCTCAGGTGATGAGTGACCCCTTCCGTAGAGGCATGAGCTCGGTGTGCAGTACCAAACGCATCATTGACGTACAGATCAGCCACAGCAGCGAGCTGGCGAGCAAACTCAGGATCATTGGCTTCTTCACCCGCATGAAAACGGACATTTTCCAGCAGGGCTACTTGTCCATTCTGTAATGCACCTATTTTTGCTGCTACCTCATCTCCAATGCAGTCATCACATTTAGTGACCGATTGACCTAGCAATTCAGACAAACGAGCCGCAACAGGTGTCAGGCGCATGGACTCATTGACTTGTCCCTTAGGACGCCCAAAGTGGCTAGCAAGAATCACCTTAGCGCCTTTAGACGTTAGGTCTTGAATCGTAGGAAGAGCAGCTCGAATGCGGGTATCGTCTGTAATTTTGCCCTCGCCATCCAAGGGCACATTGAAATCGGCACGCACCAAAACTCGTTTACCAGATAAATCTGCCGATGTTAAATTGGCTATTGTTTTCTTGGACACAGTAAAAATCTCCTAAAAGCGTCTATTGCGTTTTATTACCCCCCATAGCAGAGCGCATGGGGTATTGGCATGATGATGGTTGGGATAAATCTATACCCAAACTCGTCGGTCGGGTTGGTTGTTAATGTGAACTGATTCCGTGCCGTCCATATTTTACCGGAGTCCGTACCCTGGAGTAGAGCTTCATGTTTAAGACGATTTTGTTTCCAATTGATCAAAGTCGAGCTTCTCAGGATGCTGCTGAGAAGGTGGCCGAAATCGTTAAATTCTGCAATAGCAAACTCGTCATCCTGTCAGTGCAACCAGATGCCGAGAACGCTCCCGAAAACGATACCCCTGCCAACCAAGCGATTGACCAACTTCTCCAAAATGCAAAAATCGCTTTTTCAGACTGGGGTATTGCCGCCGAAATCATAAAACAGGCAGGAAGACCTGCCTTCTGCATTTGTGATTATGCCGATGAGATCAATGCAGATTTAATAGTTATGGGCTGCCGAGGCGTTGGCCTTACTGAAGAAGGAGCATCAGAAAGCGTCAGTAATCGAGTCATCAATTTAGCCCCTTGCCCTGTCATGGTTATTCCTTAGGTACAGCCTTCCCTCTCCATGGATGGCTCTTTGCTGCCTGCTGCTCAACACAAACTCAAATGACCTATCTCGCTTATTGCTGGGTCAACTCGAGGATTACATCACATCGATAATTATTGGCCAGAGAGGCCAACAGATTTTTTAGATGTTCATATTCAGGTGAAATATCTTCTAGCAAGTCAAAAATTCCATCCGTATCTAAACTAATGGCTCTGCTCTGCAGTTGAGTCAGCCATGACTGAGACATCACTTCAAGTAACTGCGCCTTCAGATCGTTCCGTTTAGGCAGGGACAGAGAGTCACAATGGGTTAACGGAGGAGTCAATTCTTCATACAAATACTTCACCCCCAAATGCTGTGTCATTTTCTCTAAAATAATCGTCTCATTACAGGGTTTATGGAGAAAATCATCACATCCACAAGTCAGCGCTCGTTCTTTATCCTCATCAAAGGCATTGGCCGTCAAAGCAATAATCACTGGCTGTGGGATTTGAGGCATTGCCCTAATCCTTTGAGTTGCCTCAAGACCATCCATCAAAGGCATCTTAATATCCATCCAAACCAAATGCGGGCGCCACTCTTGGCAGACTTCCAACGCCTCTTGGCCATTTTGTGCAGATTTCACCAAAAAACCAATGGTTGCTAGCAATGTGACTAACAAGCATCGATTATCCGCATGATCTTCCACCACCAAGATACGAAATATCGGTTGATGAGGGTGAACCTGGAGAACGCGCTGTTCAAGGGTAGGTACCAATGCACTGGCAGTACTCACCTTGACGGGAATAGAAAAAGAAAAGGTTGCTCCCTCATGAAGCTGACTTGATACGGATAATTCCCCCCCCATTAAATTGACAAATTGACGGCTAATTGACAATCCTAAGCCTGTTCCATGTACACCTTGATGGGACTGTTTCCCATACTCAGTTTGGTAAAAAGGATGAAAAATTTTCTCTTGATCCTCTTCTGATACACCAGGCCCTGTATCCTCTACTGAGAAGGTTAATAAACAGGTAGGCTCCTGAACATTTACAGAGTAAGAATCATTAATATAAATGCGACTTGATACTTTTAGATCAACCTGACCTTCATCCGTAAATTTAATGGCATTCCCCAGTAAATTAATCAGCACCTGCCGAAGCTTTTTGATGTCAGCCTGAATATATTGAGGAACAGTTTTAGAAAACTGAAACTTTAAGGTGATCTTTTTAGAGGAGACCTTCTGTTGAAATAAATTATATAGCCCTTCCAAAAAGTGATGAAGGTTAAAATTAGTTGGATCTAGGGTGATCTGTCCAGCCTCAATTTTCGACATTTCTAAAATATCGTTAAGCAGAGCTAGAAGATGTTCACCACTATTATTGATAATACTTAGTTTATGAAGATGAGCAGCAGTCAAGGTTGAATCCCGACTCAATAATTGCGAAAACCCCAAAATTGCATTCAGAGGAGTTCTCAATTCATGGCTCATATTGGCAAGAAAGGTGCTTTTAGCTAAGTTAGCAGTTTCAGCCATCTCCTTAGCCGCCACCAACTTTTGAGCCCGTTCATCTGCTAACTTATGAGCTTCATTTAAAGCTGTATTTTTTGCCTGTAGAAGAAATAGAAAATCTGAGACCCGATCATGAACAGCAAAATGATTTAACCGTAATCCAAGAGGTTTGAGTTCATGGATTTCTGTTACCCAGAGAGACCCCAGGAAGAAAATTAAATTAGTCTCAGAAACATACATCATTTGCCCTTGCAACTGCATGTTGATGGCAAGGCAATCCAAAATCAGCAATGAACGGCAAGGTTCGCTGAGACTTGCAAAGTCAGGTGACAAAGGGGGTCTTTGAATAGCAAATTGCTGTCCAAACTGACTCCCACAAATCTTAGGGAGTAAATGCTGAAGAGAGTCTCCAGCTTGAATAATCTCTAAATCAGAATTTAGAACGAAATGGAATGGAAAGGCGGTGGCAAATTGCTCTGGCGGTAAGCTATGGCTCAGGGAAATTGTCTGATGACTAGGGCTGGTAGGTGACTGAGAACACATCGTGATCAGCTCCCTGCTCTCGATCTTGGACTTGGGTTACTTCTACTTCTGTATCAAATCGTTCCCCTAGTCCTTCCACCAATCCTGATACCATTGGAGCCATTCCCTTGCGATGGGAATAGTAATGCAAGTTTAAGGTCTGCTTCTCCTGATCACTACATTGAAAGG
The DNA here is from genome assembly GCF_021497025.1 of Acaryochloris sp. 'Moss Beach'. Classification (NCBI taxonomy): domain Bacteria; kingdom Bacillati; phylum Cyanobacteriota; class Cyanophyceae; order Acaryochloridales; family Acaryochloridaceae; genus Acaryochloris; species Acaryochloris sp. 'Moss Beach'. The sequence goes on along the minus strand of NZ_CP071717.1, from coordinate 5,111,066 downwards.
AAGGCGGTTGCATTTTGGGGAAAATTACCCCAAGCCGACTATGCAAGTCATCAAGATTACCCAAAAATTCTGGCAAATCATCACCCGCCAGGTTCATCATTTCGCCATAACCTTCTTGCCCTGTAAACTTAACCCAATATTTCCCAAAGTCTTCCATGATCTCAGCTGCAGATATTCCCAGTACTTGACTGGCAGACTTGACCAAACGATGGGTCAAATCGTCAGGATAACTCTCTAAGCTAATAAAATTCTCAGATTTAGTTTCTGAAAGCTCTCTTATCGCTTCCCAAGCCTCCTCACCAAAATGGTCACAAACCATTTCCTGAATGGCCTTATTCACTAAGCCATACATACAGCATCCCCCCACTCATTTATTTTTTCAGCAAATTAATCTTATAGAAGAGATTTGCCTACAACTATTCCCTCTAATATAATCAAGAACTAAAAATTGGGTCCAAAACAATAGGTTTTATTCAGGAAATCATCCTAACTTCATTCAAACTATTGCATTTTTTTTGAGCAGGGAAGAGACAAGCCGATGTTCTCAACTTAGCTGTAGAAATAGGTTGCCTACTTTAGGAAATAAATCTCGATCGCTAAAAAATTAAATGACTTTGGCTATTTCTCTGACCACATTTTTATTAGATTTAGTACCGAGTCATCTATATATTGGAATGGATCACTCGAATCAGGACGACAAGCTACCTACTGCTACTCTAGGCCACCATGTCGAATAACAAGATTTCAGCGTCTTCAGACTGTCCATGAACTTTAATCTCATGGAGATCTGAAATGGCAGCAGCATCTCCCGCCATTAGATCATGCTTCTCATTAAGCTGAATTACACCTTTGGCAACGTGCAGCCAAGCGATTCGGTGCGCTGACAACGGATGGACAACCGATCCTTGCTGGCTGAGCTGGGCCCCATATAAATCCACTTTTTGATGAATGGTGACCACTCCCTGCTGACTGTTTCTAGAACCCAACAGGTGTAAGTGATTTCTTTGTTGATCTATAGATAAATGAACTTGTTCATATCCAGGCTCTAAACCTTCAGCATCAGGGACTATCCAGATTTGCAATAGGTGAACCGGCTCAGAGAGGGAAGGATTATATTCGCTATGTTGAATCCCTGTGCCAGCTGTCATTCTCTGAACATCTCCAGGTTTAACGATGGAGCCATTTCCCAGACTATCTTTATGCTCTAGAGCTCCCTTTAACACATAGGTAATAATTTCCATATTTTTGTGGCTATGGGTTCCAAACCCCTGCCCCGGCTGGATGAAATCTTCATTGATCACTCGCAAGGGTCCAAAGCTCATATGGCGAGGATCGTAGTACTGGCCAAAGGAAAAAGTGTGATAGCTCTTGAGCCACTCTAAGTCTGCAGATCCTCTTTCTTGACCTCGACGAATATCGATCATTGAAGTCGACCTCTCATTTTTAGAAGTGAAGGGTAAATCACCGATTCCAGTCGGTGATATGTCTATCATCAACTAAGCTCAATAAAATGACAATATGATATTTTATTGACACATTGTCTCTTATTTGTTGACAATAATATGAATAAATTCGACAGTATGCATGCTTTCACCCAAGTGGTTGATGCCAGTGGCTTTGCAGCAGCTTCTCGAAAAATGGGACTGTCACGATCGCAAGTCAATAAACTGGTGATTAACCTAGAGGACAGTTTAGGGATCCAGCTCTTACAGCGCACCACTCGCAAAGTGACACCCACAAAAACTGGTCTGGCTTTTTATGAGCGTTGTCGAGCCATCCTGGCAGAAGTGGCAGAGGCAGAAGAAGCCATTACCCAATACCAAACCCAGCCCAAAGGAACCCTAAGGGTCAATGCCCCTATGTCTTTTGGCACAAAGTACTTGGCCCCAATTCTCCCTGACTTCTTAACTCAACATCCAGACTTAAAGGTGGAATTAGTCCTGAATGATCGATTTATTGACCCGATCGAAGAAGGATTCGACATTAGCATTCGCATTTCTGCACAGCCAACAACTAGTAGCTTAATCATTCACACCCTTTGTCCTGCCCCCAGAGTGCTATGTGCTGCTCCCGCTTATCTTGAGCAACAGGGTATTCCTGGAAATCCCGATCAACTCAAGAACCATTCTTGCTTGCACTATGGCTACTCAGCCCCCCTCAATCAGTGGGAACTCAAGGGGCCAAATCAAACCCAGTCGATTCGAGTCCAAGGGACTGTCTGTTCGAATAATGGCGAAGTGCTACGACAGGCAGCTCTCAAAGGGTTGGGGATTGCACTTTTACCCCACTTTCTGGTGGGAGAAGATTTGAAAGCTGATCGCTTGCAAGTGGTTCTATCAAATTATGCAAGTCCTGAGATCGCAGTTCATATCCTATATCCCGTGAGCAAGCATCTTTCTGCCAAGGTGCAGTTGTTCACTGAGTTCTTACAATCACAACTTGGCCAAGAGCCACAACTGGTCGATGAGACAGGCAAGAACTAAAATGGGAAAACTAGAACCACTCGAAATAACTGAAATTTCGGATTATTGATCTGACTTCGTTCTCAATCAGAAGTCTCAATTGTTATCCCGCTGACTAGCACCAGGCCATCCAGTCTATCGATAGACAAGGAATACGTAAGACCATCTGAACCGTTGTACAAGCAACTCATTTGCTAAGGATTTGACATGAAAAAATGGCTGCTGCTGCTACTGTTTATAGCGGGTTTCAGTTGGGCGATCTCAAATTTCCAAGGGCTATCTGCTCAGGGACAATATGATTCCCTAGTATTTGACTTCAAAGAATCTCTCACCACGGCAGAGATTGAAAGGCAGGTCAATTCTTTATCAGAGCAATTCCAAACTAAATTGACCTATAACAGTCAGTTCTCCTTAAATGACCATGTGTTCATTGCCAAGGGAGATCAACAGCTCCTCAACGCGGTTAAAAAATCTGGTATTAGCGAATTTACCGAATTTGTTGAACCCAACTATGCTTACCAGACTTCGTTCAGTCCCAACGATCCAGATTTTGATCAGCAGTGGAACCTCAAAAGCATCAACATGGAGGCAGCCTGGCAAGCTAGTCGGGGGCGAGGCACAACCGTTGCCGTGATTGATACAGGTATCGCTCCCGTTGCTGATTTAAAGCGGACTCGCCTTGTACCTGGCTATGACTTTGTCAACGATCGGGCCAATGCGACCGATGATAATGGCCATGGCACCCATGTAGCAGGCACCATCGCGCAATCCACCAATAATAACTTTGGCGTCGCGGGTATCGCTTATGAAGCTCAGCTAATGCCCTTAAAAGTTTTAAGTCGGGGTGGTTCGGGCACTGTAGCGGATATTGCGGAATCCATTCGCTTTGCAGCTGACAACGGAGCCGACGTCATCAATATGAGCCTGGGCGGGGGGGGTGAAAGTGAACTGATGCGAGAAGCCATTGAATATGCCCATAAAAAAGGTGTAGTGATTGTGGCCGCTGCGGGTAATGCGGCCAGAAGTGCCGTGGAATTTCCGGCCCGTTATCCCCATGTCATTGGCGTCTCTGCCCTGGATGCTGAAGGCCAGAAAGCACCTTACTCCAATTACGGTGCCGGGGTCGATATTTCAGCCCCTGGGGGCTCCCTCAGAGACAATAATGGCTTGGGCGGTATTCTGCAAAATACCATCAATCCCCGAGATGGCTCTTCCATCTTTGCCGCCTTCCAAGGAACCAGCATGGCTGCCCCCCATGTGGCTGGTGTCGCTGCCTTAATTCGATCCATTGGGGTCCAAAATCCTGATCAAGTCGAACAAGTCCTCAAGCAGTCTGCAGCTGCTGTCAAAGATGATGCCTCCAACTACTTTGGTACGGGTAAATTAGACGCTAGCAAGGCCGTCAGCTTAGCCGCTCAAAAAAGTTTTGGGTTTAATGGCTTTATGGGATGGCTGCGTAATGGCTTATTCTTAGGACCACGCTTCTGGTTCAACGCCAGAGCCGTCAACTGGGGCTATAAGCTGCTTATGCTAGCAGTTGCTGCCGTGCTCGCCTCCCTATTCCGCTTACCTTGGAATTGGCCAATGGGGTTAGGGCTAATTTTGGGCAGCACTGGCTTATTTATCCTCCGCTGTTTTCATCTCGTGGATCTTCCCCATTGGCCCCTTCGCGTTGTGGGAAGCTCCTTGCCAGAATTGGGCAGTGCGATTCAGGACACCCATGCATTAAACCCTTTAACGGCTAATGTTTTGATGGCTTTAGCACTGATTGTCCTCTTCCTGAGCCATCCTCAACTCAAGTGGTTAGCCCTTGGCGGTTCAGTGGGAATGACAGCCTGTCTAGGCGTCAGTGCGTTTATGGCCCCCCAAGTCGTCTGGTTAGGCAGCACAGCCGTTGCCCAGGGATTTTTAGCCATCAATGCTTTGCTCTGTTTAGCGTTAGTTTATCTAGCATCCAAATCCGCCACTCGTTCCGCATAAAATCAGCATGTCTATAGAAGCACAAGGAACCATCACCTTTCAAAGTTTTGGTCTAGGGGTATGGGCTCTAGCAGCCAGCGAGACCACCTACGAGCTCTTTGAACCCCCCACCGAATTACAGCAAGAGGGGCTGGCGGTGAAAGTAACGGGTAATATTCGAGATGACATTATGACGGTGGCAATGATTGGCCCAGTCTTGGACATCCAAAACTTTGAGATTCTAAGTTCTTGACCCCTAAGGTTGATTCGAGCGAACCACAAAGCTGTATCGTATACGAGCAGTCATGTTCCCTAGAAAATAACTACTCCCTAGTAAAACAAAGCTAATTAACCCAAACATCAAGCGTTGTGAGGCTCCTGTCTTACGGATTTCTGCTTCACTCCCTCGGAGAATTTGGAGTTTCTGGCCATGAGGGGCAACCAGTTGGCTTACTGGCCCTGATCCAACACTTGCAATCAGGGTAACCTTTGCTCCATTAGGGATATACTGACGCAATACCCTAGGTTTGACAGAGCGGGTCGCGGGCAGATCAGCCAAGGGAAAAGTTTGATCTTGATACTCAATAGCAATAGGGCGAGCAGTCCGCGAAGAGCCATCATATTGCAATTGAGCGCGAGCGTTAAAATCCCTTTCTACTGGCAACTGAGCTAAATCAGAATTGACCAAAATTGTTTGGGTTGATGCTTGAAGGGTGTTATCTGCAGATAACACCACTGAATCTACCTGATCCTGCCACTCATATAGCACTTCATCGGCCACCACTTCCGAGCCACTAAACTCAGCTGAAACCTGGAGTTCTCCCTTCAGTACCTTCAGCTCAGGATCATCAGGCATGACAATAGGATCTGAGGCCCATAGGAAACCAGAGATTTTGAAAGGTGGGGTGGGATCACCTCTATAATGCAGAGCTTCAGAAATCGACTTTTCTGGTAATTTAGCCAGCTTATCCGCTTGCCAGGTCGTAATCCCTAACACACTACCGATCAAAAATATTGCCCCTAGCCCGCCAGTGACAACCGTTCCAAACACCATGAATGAATAGCGATTGTACTCTTGCTTGCTGACATGGCGGGGACGATCAGTCCAAAAAGAACGTCGCATCTTCATTGAATTTCTTCCTGCTCCATCTCTCCCTAACATTCACAGTTCAGGTTCAAAGATTTCAACCTGCTGTGACAGTACCCCCAAGGTAACTGCAACCCCCATCTCCATCCGGGGGATAAGGGGAGCTAATATTTCAATGATCGATGGATTCTGAAAATGATCCGGTTTTGTTTCAGGGTGGGGATAATAAATCAGTCCCGCAGCACGATGGTCGCCATACTTTACTCGACAGGGAGAAAAGGAAAAGGTTTCAGGACAAGATGCTGGATACCAATGCACCAGAGGAAACGTCCATTGAGGCTGAATCATCTGAAACTGAGCTGGAGCAATAGAGATATTCAGGGTGCCAGGATAATAGGGGGATAGGTCTAATCCTAATTTTTGGAAATGAGGCATTTGTAGCACAATCGTTCCCTCTGGATAAGGAGAGTCCACTGCTCGTCCAGAAGCGACACCATATCCTGATTGCAATTTCCCAGATACATAGGACCAGGCTGGGTCTTCTGCTGCTAGCAACTGACAATACCCGTCCACTGAACTTGTTTCCGATGTTCTCGCCGATAGGAAAAGAATTTATCGGGGTCTTGATAGGTGCAATGGGGTGCGATCGCAACTTGGTCTGGCAGCACCCCCATCTGCTCTAACTGCATGGCATTCACCCGCCGCACATCTAATCGCACTCGTCCCGCCTCTGAATCAGCGATCAGGGGGGAGTGTTCAACTTGTAAGAGATGCTCAGCAATAACTTCAGCAGACTGCTCAGAAAGATGGGGGTCGACGACGGTACTACCGACTTGAGCGGCAACCTCCGTATCGACTTGATACATCTCACCTGCGATCGCAGGTCCCATTGCCACTCGAATATCTTTGAGCTGACTCCCCTGTTCTTGCAGACGAGTCAGGGCCATGGGCACAATCTTGGCAGCCGTTCCCCGCCATCCGGCATGGACAGCCGCAACATGACCCAAGCGAGTATCCGCAATCAATACGGGGGTGCAGTCGGCCGTACAAACCCAAACAGCCTGGTTTTTATTCTGGCTGATCAGGCCATCCGCAGGAGGGAATTCTGATACCACTTCATCTGTTTCAGCAGCCTGAGACGGCAACTGGTCCCAATAGGCTTGAACTTCCGTGGGGTTTAAGACTGCATTGCCATGCACCTGTTTAACACGAAAGGTTTGAGCATCTGCGTTTAGTATCGGGGCTAACTCAGCCGGGGGCCTAGGCCAAAATTCTCGGGTGAAAAAGCCATGGGGCCAAGGCTCCAGCAAACTACATGTTAAGTAAGAGCGACCCTCACAGGTACGCCAATTCCAGGTATGCATGGGGGGAGAATAGACCTTAAACAGTGCTAGGCTTACCTATGCTAGCGTGCCTATTCTAGTTTTAACGGGCCTAGCACCCGGACTGTGGGATTTGATCAACCAGCATTTCAGACTCATCTAACGACCCAAACCTGGGGGCGGCCTCTCCATCACTTTGAGATCCTTGACTCCACCAATACCAAGCTCTGGGAATTGATTAAACAGGGGGCAAAACCTGGGACAGCAGTCGTTGCAGCCCAGCAGCAAGCCGGTCGAGGCCAGCGAGGACGGACTTGGGAATCTTCTCTAGGGGGACTGTATCTGTCGGTTGCGATCGCACCCCGTATCCCCGCCGATCAAACCGCCCAAATCACTGTAGCAACCATTTGGGGACTGGCTACCCTACTGCGGCAGCATCACATCCCAGTGTGGCTCAAGTGGCCCAATGACCTCCTAGTGCTGGGGAAAAAGTTTGGGGGTATCCTAATCGAAACCAGCCTTCAAGATCAACAGGTTCAAACAGCAGTGCTCGGCATTGGCCTGAATTGGCAAAATCCAGTCCCCGATCAAGCCATCAACCTAGCAACCATTGCTGAACAGTTACCTGCACAAAATAGATCTCCGATTCATTCCCTAGAAGAATTAACCGCCCTCACCTTATTAGGTCTAGAAAATGGCTATCTTTTTTGGCAAACCCAAGGCATCCATAAATTACTGCCAGATTATTTAGATCTAATAAAAATTTATCCCAAAGCCAGTCAACCCATCCGCCAAGATTTAGCAAAACGTCTAGGGTTATGAAGGCATCAATACTCTAGGTATAGTAAAAGGGAGAAAGTCGTTTCCTTAAAAATTTATCTACCATTAGGAAATAAGTGGCTAGGTTGATTCTTCCTTAGTAGGTATGCTTTGCTAAGTCTTGAAGGTTAACTTAACCTTGTCTCTCTTTGCTTTACTGATGTGTTTTCCATTGATTACCGACAAAAAACTGAATCACCTCTAAGGATCGAATTGGTATGATGCATCGCTCACTCTCGCTCCGAACTCACCTTCGGCCAACATCTCTGTTGTGCCTGGGTAGCTGGCTAAGCCTTCCCCTTGGCTTGGGAGTTCTGTCTCTAAATCAGCGAGCCCAAGCGATTGATCTTGAGAGTCCGGCCATCACAGAAACAGCCCCCATCTCTCCTGCAGCACCACCCGTCGACACATTTATCGATCCACCTGAACCTGCTTGGGAACCAGCGCCTGTCGCACCACCTGTACCATCTATCCCTGAGCCCATTGCCTTACCTGAAACACCTGTCCAGGCTGCTCCAACAGCTCCAGCCATATCACCACAAGTCATGCCGCAGGTAGCTGACCGTCCTGCCATCGCCCCCACAAATACAGGTTCCAGCACTTATTCCATCACCCATGACCCGGTGCCGGTAGAGACCACATCTACCCCGACCTCGCATAAGACCGTTCTATCGGGTAGCATTTCGGGTTGTAAAGCAAGCCTCAAAATTGATCCAGTCCTCGCAGCAACCCTGTGTGGCCCTGCGATTCAAACAGCCCAGAAACCCACAATCCCGATTCGTCAATATACTCCTGTTGCTTCAGCTCCAACCTATTCGACCTATTCTTATCAACCACCACAACAGCCTGCCCCCAAGTGGACAGGCTATTCTCCGTCCTATATCCCCAAGACTGCCCCAACTCCCTGGGTTAAAGGTGCTCCGGTCTCTTTGAGTCCCTTAGCAAAAACCTCTCCCTCGATTAAACGGCTGTCTTCCTCTCCCAACCCCCTAAAGTGGCTCGTTCCAAATCGGCAACAGATGATCTTTCCGTTGCCCATGCCCGCCTCCATCACTTCAGCCTTTGGTTGGCGGACTCACCCGATCTCAGGCCAAACTAGTTTCCATGCTGGCACTGACTTGGCAGCACCAACAGGCACACCTGTTCTAGCGACGTTTCCTGGTCAAGTCCAAACCACAGGTTTTATGGGTGGCTATGGCTTAGCAATTCTACTGCAACACCAAGATGGGCAACTGGCGACCCGTTATGCTCACCTATCCAAGATTTATGTCCAGCCCGGTCAATGGATTTCTCAAGGAACCATCATTGGATTAGTGGGGAGTACCGGAAATTCCACTGGCCCTCACCTGCACTTCGAGACGTTAAAGCGCCAAAATAAGCGCATGGTCGCATTTGATTCTGGCATTCAGCTCAAAGTCTCTCTGGCAGAATTAATTAAAGCGATGCAAACAGCAAAAGTCCCTCCCAAATCTCAAAGCTAAGTTGGGCACAACAGATTGAAGTTCCGTAGCCTAAATCTGTTAGAGCCTAGATATACCTACCTCAATCTGCTAGGCGAGACACCCCGACTGAAACCTTGGGGTGGTTTCTCTCGTGCATCCTACTAGCTGCCTCCATCTACTGGCAGCCAGATTTATGACATGTTGCACCATGAATTGCAGACATCTATACAGCAAGACTCACTCATTCGATCAAACGATCTATCAGGATATGACTAGGCGCTGGATAAAACCGTTCCAGTCATAGGGTCAAAGTGCTGACCACTAATTTTTAGGTAATTGAGATGGATTGCAGGCTTGCCATACTTCAATCATGGCTTGAACTGCCATTTCCACAGGAATTTGTTCCAAGGTTTGGCTGTGATGAAATTTTAAGCTGATAATCAGTTGTTTGTGTAGAACCGAGAGGCGCTGACGTTCATGGGCAGCCTCGACGACGTCATCTTTCATGTGTCATTAGGTTGGAGCCAATGGCATCCAAGAGAAATAAGCATCAACATCGAAAACCTGCACTGCTAATAATTTTACATAGCAGGCGAAAAGAGAGTCTTAGAAAAAAAGAAAAACTGGATAGTCAGCTGTCCTGTCTTCCATTGGTATAGACAATGAATACAGTCTGCATTCCTGAAACCGCCATGATTAATGGAGGAAAAATGCAAAAAATCTAATCAATATATCCTCAAAAAATGAGGAGATTAAGGATAGCCCAAGGAGATTTAAATCAATACTAACTTAGACAACCTCTATATGGATAAGTAACTTCAGATATAGAATCGTACAGGTTCTTGGTTTAACCTCATTGCTACAGCTAATGAAGGGATAGCTAATTCTTCAGCTAGTTGTTATACCATTGCCATTACTCTGTTGCTTAGTTGGTGATAATGCAGATTTATACGCCTGATTGGGTTAAAAATGCTGTCTTTTATCAGATTTTCCCTGATCGTTTCGCTTTCCGCCCACATTCCTCTATTCCGTCCCAAGTAAATTGGGAGTCTTGGCACGCACCGCCTACCGTCCAAGGATATAAAGGGGGAAATTTGTGGGGGATTATTGATCGTCTCGATTATTTAGCTGATTTAGGCATCACAGCGCTCTATCTAACACCCATTTTTCAATCGGCGTGTAATCATCGGTATCACACCCATGATTATTACCAAGTAGACCCCATTTTAGGCGGGAATGAAGCACTTACTGCTTTGTTAACAGCAGCCCACGAACACCAAATTAAGGTGGTACTGGATGGTGTCTTTAATCATGCCAGCCGAGGATTTTTCTTTTTTAACGACATCTTAGAAAATGGCCCTCACTCACCTTGGGTGGACTGGTTTCGAATTGAGGGCTGGCCTGTTGCAGCATATCAAGGTAGCAAGCCTGCTAATTATGTGGGTTGGAGTGGCAATCGAGCCTTACCCCAGTTCAACCATGACCACCCCGATGTGCGTGAGTACATTATGCAAATTGCGGAGTACTGGATAAAACAAGGCGTTGATGGGTGGCGCTTAGATGTGCCCAATGAAATTCAAGTCCCTGAATTTTGGCAAGAATTTCGCGATCGCGTCAAAGGTATCAACCCAGAAGCCTATATTGTGGGCGAGATCTGGGATAATGCCCAGCCCTGGCTACAAGGTGACCAATTTGATGGGGTGATGAACTACCAGTTTCGGCAGGCCACTATCGCTTTTGCCGCAGGCGATCGAGTGGATATAGACTATACAACTCAACCGACCTATGCGCCTTATCCCGCCCTGGAGGCATCAGAATATCAGCAACGAATTCAGGACTTACTGACCTGGTATCCCTGGGACATTCAACTGACCCAACTTAACTTACTGTCCAGCCATGATACGGCTCGACTGCTGTCGATGGTGCATTTGGACTACAGCACCATAGAACTGGCAACACTCCTGTTGCTAACCTTTCCCGGTGCTCCTTGCATCTATTACGGGGATGAAGTGGGGCTCCCAGGAGGAATCGATCCTGATTGCCGTCGCAGTTTTCCTGAAGAGGCCGATTGGCATCTCCCATTACAAGCCATGCACAAACAGCTGATTCAAATCCGGCACCAACATGCTGCTCTCAGAACTGGCCAATACCAAGTTTTACTGGCTACGGATGAGACCTATGTCTTTAGCCGTTCTTTGGCAGAAGAAGTGCTGATTGTAGCTATCAATACTAGTACTGAGTCTAGTTCGATCACCGTCGACCTCAGCCCGTTACCCCAATCTATTTCAAAACTGGACTGTATCTACGGAACGCCTAAAGTCTCAGAAGTAAATTCAACCACTACATTAGAGCTGCCTGGACGACAAGGGAGTATTATGATTGCCAGTTTTGAATAAATCAGGCCTCAATTCGCTTAAAACATTGTTTTGGTATCACAGACGTCGGATTACTCCAATCGGTTGGGCATCCTAAGAACATGGGGGGACCCCAGTTTCGGGGATGTCATGAATGCATCTAAATTCCCGTACATTAGAAGCCTTAACAGATGGAAGCAATTTTAATGGTTCTAGCTGGATTGCTATTAGGTATTATTGCCACCGTAGCAATTCTCTATGCCTTCTTGGTGGTCCTGATTTTACCGAATAGAGAATCTATCTCTACTTTTCAACAACACTCTTCCCAACCGCAACGCCTCACTACTGAGGTTCGAGAACTCAGTGATTTACAAGCTTTGATGGAAATCAGGCAGCCTCAGCCTGCCGAAGCCCGTTCTTGGCATAAAAACTCTGAGTATCTAGCACTAAAAGCAGACATTCAAGATGAATCTCAGGCTTATCAGCGTATTCCTACTTTTTTAAGAGGATTTATGCCCAAGCCTTGGAAAAAAGCTTGGCAGTATAGCGAGTCATTAACCTATGTGAATGATTCAATTCCCAAAATTATTGGGAACTGGGATAGTCGAGAATTCTCTCGTCAATGTACCCCTACGCTATTGAAATCTACCCAGAAGGACAGCTTAGATCAGAGCTTTGCTGAGCTACTGGGTCGATGTGGCCAGATGACAGCTTATCAAGGCATCAAATATTTTGGCTTGGATAACCGAGGAGATTCGGTCTGGCAATTTGTGGCTCAAGCTGATTTTGAGAACGGATGGGCCATCATCACCGGCCGTGTGATTTGGCAAGGACAGCGCTGTTGGTTTGATCACTTCAGTATCAGTAACGCCATATAGTACTGAATAGACTCCTCAGCATGGTTTTCTAATTCACGTATTTTAGATGGATTTTAAAAGAGTAGGATGTGCAGATTGCCAGCCTGCTCTTTTTTTAGATCACCAATCTTTCCAGGCTAGAGGGTGATCTGTATTAGCTGCATAGGTTTGCAACAGGGATTGATACATCGGACTATCTGACCATCGATCAATTTCTCGGGCTCGAAGCACAGGCAGAGGATGAGTCAGCTCAGCAGTGCGAACTGACTTGAGCAGGTTACCTAAATCATGATCGATGCGATCATAGGCTCGTGCTTGGTCAATAAAGGCGTCTACATTCAGCTGAGAGGCGAGGGTAGATGATCCCCCTGCTAATTTCATCAGGACTGATGCCATAACATTGGCATTTTGGGTGACGAGTAACCCCGCACGATCGCAAGTGAATTCTGCACAGCGGACCCAAGCCATCAACTGCCGTTGCAAGTTTTGGGCCATTAAGCCACCAAAGGGAGACAACTGACCAGCCGCCAGCACGAGCAAGTTAGCAATGGTGAGATACACGCCATGCTCGCATTTCAGATGACCCAGCTCATGGGCTAATACAGCCTGTATCTCAGGGGGATCGAGTAATTCTAGCAGTGACGTATGCACCACAATAAAAGGTTGCTGTCCCCGCATGGCTAAGGTGTAGGCGTTCGGAGTAGGATTTTGGCGAACGTACAGCTGAGGCTGTTCCAAGTCAAGAATATGGCAGGCTTCAACAAGCAGGTGGTGCAGGTCAGGAAGTTGTCGTTCGCTGACTAAAACGCTAGATCCAATATTTTCTAGATAGAAGACTTGTTCGGCTACGCTTCCTAGCAGGCTTCGTACAAGCCAATCTAACCCAGGAAACTGCTGAAGGGTTTGGGTTGCTTCCAAATCAATAGGATGTCGGAACTGGGCAGCCTGCAACCCCAATAAGGGAATTTTTGACATCGGCATTTTGTTTTAGTTTGCGGTGTGGCCTGACTTCATTGTGACATTTGTTTTTTAGAGTAGAGAAAAGGGTTAATTTTTTATCGTCTTAACACTGGGAAAAAAGCAGGGATAAGCTTCGATTTACCCTATTCCGTGAAGGGGCGAGGCAGGGTGATAAACCTGCTGAGATCTCAGAGTATCTTGAGATGACTAACCGTTCAGGGCCTAGAGCTGTCAGCGATTCTCTAACAAGTTGCTCCATCTATAATTGAAGGATCTCCTCAAGGAACAGCTGTTTTCAGAGTAGATGTGACGGATGTGTTAAGAGAATGCTGATTCTAATCTGGATCTGTTAGTTTGAAAGGGGTAATCGTTTTCCCTTATTTCTTTCGCTATATTAATTAATAGTAAATTAAACGCCTGTGGCTCCAATAAAAAAAAAGAAATCAACAAAACCAGCCTAATATTAACGAACGTATTCGTTTTCCCGAAATTCGCGTAGTTGATGCAGATGGAACCCAGCTCGGCATTATGGCGCCCAGCGAAGCCATGGAAATCGCCGATGAGCGGGATCTGGATTTGGTGCTAGTGAGTGATAAGGCCGATCCACCAGTTTGCCGGGTCATGGACTACGGTAAGTTCAAATTTGAACAAGAGAAAAAAGCCCGGGAAGCAAAGAAAAAGCAGCATACTTCTGACGTCAAAGAAGTGAAAATGCGCTACAAGATTCAAACCCATGACTACGAAGTGCGGGTAAACCACGCCAAGCGCTTTCTAAAATCTGGCGATAAGGTGAAGGCAACCGTCACATTTAGAGGCCGGGAAATTCAACATTCCCATTTAGCCGAAGCGCTGTTAAAGAAGATGGCGAATGATTTGCTTGATTTTGCAGAAATCCAGCAAGCGCCCAAGCGTGAAGGACGAAATATGATTATGTACCTATCTCCGAAGAAATAGAGCTGGAGTGTCTCCTCCATTGGCAGCTAGACTCGAGCTATAAAGGCTGCCCTCCAACTTGTACCCATTCATGTAATTCGTATTCAACACAATGGTTCAAGATCAGGGGGTCTTGCTCTACGATGTCTTGAGCTTCTTCGTAGGACTGGGCCTCAAAGATCAGCATGCCTCCTGCACTCTCTCGCCAATAGCCCGTTTTCGCCTGGTGGCTCTTCAAGGTTTTAACATAGGCCAGATGGGCGGGCACATGGCGATCAAATGTGGTTTTATCCACAATGCCGCGTTCAATTTTGATATACCAGGGCATGGCCTAAAGATACTTTTGTAAAATTAAGGAGAGTTGTTCTTTGGTAGTTGCTGGAGCCTGATCCAAGGGGGTAAAGATCGCGTGCTTTAGAGCATTATGAGCCTTGGAAGCAGGGGGCGACTGACTCAGGCGTTTAACGGTTTCTTTAATCACGCTTTGGGCATTACTCGCATTCTTGTGGAGGTTGCCAATAATCATTTCTACCGTGACGCTGTTATGTTCTGGGTGCCAGCAATCATAGTCGGTGACTAGGGCGAGGGTGGCATAGGCCATTTCTGCTTCCCGTGCCAGTTTAGCTTCAGACAAATTGGTCATGCCAATGACGGTGCCACCCCAGCTGCGATATAGGTTCGATTCTGCTTTGGTGGAAAAGGCAGGGCCTTCCATGCACACGTAGGTGCCCTGGCGATGAAGGGTTACGTCTGGGAGATTCAGGGATGCGATCGCATCTCCCACTACCCCAGCCAAAGCCCCACAAATAGGGTCACCAAAACCAATATGGGCCACAATGCCATTACCAAAGAAGGTGGAGACGCGATTCTTTGTTCGATCGATAAACTGGTCCGGCACCACCATATCCAAAGGTTTCGCTTCTTCCTTGAGGGAGCCAACTGCCGAAGCGGAGATCAAATACTCAACACCCAAAGATTTCATGGCATAGATATTGGCCCGGAAGGGTAATTCACTCGGGATAAGATGATGATTCCGGCCATGGCGGGCTAGGAAAGCAACTCGTGTTCCCTCTAAGGTGCCCACAATGAGCGCATCTGAAGGATCACCAAAAGGAGTCTTGACTTGAACTTCTTCTACATCTGTCAGAGCCTCCATTTTATAAAGGCCACTACCGCCAATAATGCCAATTTTTGCCTGAGCCATATCCAATACTAGTGACTGTTCAATCCTTTCGTAGTGTACTGGGAAAGTTAGGTCTAGCAACTAATTTTTTTCGCTAGCAGTGAGCCGAAACGCCCCATTTCCCTCACATTCGCAAAGAAAGCCTGAAATTATGGTTCAGATTCCCCAAAATCAAAGGCTTAACATGCAAAAAGCCAGGGGTTGAATATGCAACAGATACCCTGGCTTTTACTTTAGATATTTTGGCGAGTCTACCCTGTAGCCCAATCTTGAGGTTTTAAGAAAGTCTCATATAGTTCTGCTTCAGGGGTATTAGGCTCGGGAGAATATGCATATTCCCAGCGCACCAATGGCGGTAAAGACATCAGGATAGATTCAGTACGGCCATTGGTCTGCAAGCCAAAAATTGTTCCTCGGTCATAGACCAAGTTAAATTCTACGTATCGACCTCGGCGATAAAGCTGGAAGTTGCGCTCACGATCACCATATTCAGTATCCCGTCGTCGCTCAATAATCGGGACATAGGCAGGCAAAAAGGCATTGCCACAGTCTTGGGCAAAGGCAAAGATTTCATCCCATGATCGTTGGGGTAAGGTACCCAGCTGATCGCTATGGTGGGCAGCAATCCCTTCAGCATGGGGGCCACGGTATAGGGCACCGATACCATCCTGATAATCAAAGAAAAGACCGCCAACACCTCGCATTTCTTGCCGGTGCTTGAGGTAAAAGTACTCATCACACCAAGGCTTAAAGGTCGAGTAATACTCAGGATGATGACGATCACAGGCTGCTTTCATCGTTTGATGAAAATGGACCACATCTTCCTTAAAAGGGTAGTAAGGGGTCAAATCAATCCCGCCACCAAACCACCACACAGGTCCAGCTTCAAAATATCGATAATTCAGATGCACCGTTGGCACATAGGGACTACGTGGATGCAAGACCATCGAAGTCCCCGTCGCATAAAATCGATGCCCTGCAGCTTCCGGTCGTTGTTTGAGAATAGAAGGAGGCAAATGATCCCCCCAAACCTCAGAATAATTCACACCACCCTGCTCTAAGAGTGCCCCTTCTCTTAGGACTCGCGAGCGGCCACCTCCTCCTTCAGGTCGGTCCCAGGAATCCTCTTGGAACGTGCTTTTACCATCCAATACTTGGAGCTTGTCACAAATACTGTCTTGCAAGCCTCGCAGAAATCCCCCCACCTGCTCTTTAGAGTCTGAAGGGGGTGGAGGAGCATTTATTACCGCTGAAGGCGTAGAAGGAGATGCGGTCATGAGGGGCCTCTAGAGAAATAAGGGCTGAGCCATTACAAAAATGCTTCGCTTGTATTGCAGGAAGCAGAGCCAGCCACGTTGCTTTATCTACTCTAGAACGATTTGGACGAATGGAGAATAGGGGATTCGAACCCCTGACCTCTGCGGTGCGATCGCAGCACTCTACCAGCTGAGCTAATTCCCCAAGAAACGCGGACTATTGCCGCGCCAACATATTCTAATGAGTCCGTTTTTGCTCTGTCAATTAAGGAGCAGACACGCATTAAACCCAATTTAATAAACAGAGAATGAATCAACGACACGCTGAAAAACAGGCTCAACCTTAGTCCAACGAGACTCTGGTGTAGAAAGGCTGAGAGTAAACAGCTTACCCCGACGAACAACCACAGTTGAGAGGTTATGGCGTTTACCAATGGGTAAATCAATCGAATATTCAAGGGCGTAATAGACTTTCTCATCTTCTGTTCGCGAAGCTGCCGCCAATAAATCCGCTTCTTGACCAGATTGGGAAGGCGCAATCACCGCATTCAAAAGAGTGCGAGCCACTTCAGTTGGATCCCCTAAATCTGTCAACTGAGTATCACTGGTAATGTCACTAACAACTACGCTCACATTTTCGGTTTCTTCAATCAGGTCATGAAACACGACGTCAGAGCTACCGGGAACTTTGATGGGTGCCCAGCCATTGGGATACATAAAAGTATAACCATCAATATTGTCTGCATAAGCTTGCAATCCGGCTGTATCAGACGCGCAGGCTTGTAAGGTCAGACTTAAAATGATGAGTGCAAGTGCTGCGATTCTTTTGAACATGTTATGTGTCCTTAACCCGTTTTCCTTTGCTTGTAGACAAATTCGATTCATTGAGTGAGTTTATTGTCGCATTGGGAGGAGCGTTACCTCCATCAATTGCAACAAGATGTTTAATCCCTATGCCTCCATCTCCTTAATTTCAAACATCTGCAGATACCAATCTGGACCAGTTGAAAACTGTTGCCAGCCAAAAGCATGAACAGCACAGCCTAATTCTTGCCGTGCTTCAGTACTCATACCATAGGCTTTTCAGTGATAATTGGCACAACCCTGATAAGGAGACGCCGCTGATTCCGCCCTGGGAGCGAACCCGATCTAAGTTCGGAGAATTCGGCAATCCCAATCTAGAGGTCGCCATCATAAATTGAGTGCTTTTAGGCTAGCCCGATGGGCTGGACGAAAGAGATCTCGCTTCTGCTGCATGATGACCTCACCCAGTTCGGCATCGTTTATCTTAAGAGTGTCTTTAAGAGACCATACAGGCGAAAAAGGATGAGAGAATGAAACGGTATTTGCGGGTGCTGAAGCTGTTTTGGGCAACGACCATTGCAGCCGAGATGGAATATCGAGCCAACTTTGCAATCTCAGCCCTTAGCAGCGTAGGAAATCTCGCGGGCAGTTTATTCGGCCTGTCTTTGTTTTACCGCACAGGATATACCTTCCAAGATTGGACTTGGCATGAAGCCCTTGTTGTTCTGGGCATCTTCACCCTCCTTCAAGGCTTTTCAGCCACCTGCTTAGTCCCCAATCTAAACCGCATTGTTCGCCACGTTCAAGAAGGCACCCTCGATTTTATTTTACTCAAACCCATCAGTAGTCAATTTTGGTTATCAACTTATTCCATATCCCCTTGGGGCTTGCCCGATGTCATTTTTGGGCTAGGACTAATCGGCTATGCCGGATTTCACTTGAAGCTAGGTTGGCAAAATTATGCTCTTGGCCTGGGGCCACTTCTCTGCGGATTTCTCAGCCTCTACAGCCTGTGGTTTATTTTGGGAGCCACCAGCATTTGGTTTGTCAAAATCTATAACGTTACGGAAGTCTTGCGAGGTCTAGTCGAAGCTGGCCGCTACCCAGTAGTAGCCTATCCAACCGCCTATCGCTTCTTTTTTACCTTTGTTATTCCTGTGACGTTCCTAACGACAGTCCCCGCTCAAGCCATGCTCAACCGAGCCACCTGGAATTGGAGCCTAGGTGCAGGAATACTCGCGATTGCTTTATTTATACTGTCCAATCGTTTCTGGCAGTTTGCACTCCGCTTTTACACCAGTGCATCCAGCTAGCGGTCAATCCACCACCACCGGATTTTCCAAAGCACGAATCTCGACCATGGCTGCCAGCAGTCCGCCCATACCAGAAGCAACGATGCCAATGATCATCCCCACTTGAGTCCAATTAATCACAGCAAATGGCCAGACAATACTACAGATAGCAATGGGGGCAAGGACCAACCCCACGGATAAATTAATGGCACCTAGCAAAAAACTGGCTTTGACCGAGAGGGCTTCCCATCCAGCAGTGGCATCTTGATTCACACGGCTGGCAATTGCTTTCACCAAAGCACCAATGCCAATGACACATCCCATTCCTGTGACCACCGCCATCGTCGTTCCTGCAGAGACTTTGGTTGAACCGACCAAAGCCCCAATCGCAGAGCCAATGCCAATAGTGACGATGGTCCACACCGCCCACACCAGCCCATTCTTATAATTTGTAGCCATTTGCTTAGATTGTTGCTAACTCTTTTATTTTCCCCCAATACGGATCCCTTAGGGATAAAACGTTAGTTCCGGCAATCCTAAGGTTTCTGGCCAGCCCATCATCAGGTTTAAGCATTGGACAGCTTGCCCTGCTTGACCCTTCATCAAATTATCAATGGCTGAAATCACGATGACACGACCGGTTCGCTGATCAACTTCTATGCCGAGATAGCACAGGTTCGTGCCATAGGCCCATTTCGTATAGGGATAGGTACTACTAGGTAAGACTTTCACCCATGGCGAATTACGATAAAACGCGCTAAAGATCGTAATCAAATCTTCCCGCACCAGTCCTGGGTCCCGCATCGTGGCATAGACCGTTGCCAAAATCCCCCGAGTCATCGGTGCTAAATGGGGCGTGAACTGGACGACCACCTCTCGCCCAGCCAAATCACTACTCACCTGTTCAATTTCGGGAGTATGACGATGATGGGCCACACCATAAGGACCAATACTGTCATTGGCCTCAGCTAGGAGTAGATGGGTTTTGGCTTGGCGTCCCCCCCCTGATGTGCCCGTTTTGGCATCAATAATGGCACTGTTTGGATCGATTAGCCCTTGTTTGAGCAAGGGTGCTAAAGCCAACAAACTAGCGGTAGGGAAACATCCTGGACAGCCCACCAATTGAGCCGTTGTAATCCCCTGCCGATAGAGTTCAGGCAAACCATAGACTGCGGTAGAGGCAAGATCGCGATCTTGTCGTTTAGTCCCGTACCAATCTTCATAGGTATCCAGGTTATTAAATCGGTAATCAGCAGAGAGGTCCAATACCTTGCAACCTCGTTCCACTAAAGTCGGAGCCATCTCTGCTGCCAAACCATTGGGAAGAGCCAAAAAGACCACCTGGGTCCGCTCAACGATTTTGTCTAAATCGATGGCTTCTACCTTTAGACCTTGTTTAAATCCCAAGTGGGGGTACAAATCCGCAAATGGACGACCAGCACTGCTATTGCCCCCCAAATAGGCCAGCTGGACATGGGGGTGTTCCAACAGTAGACGAGTCAACTGGACCCCACCATATCCAGATGCTCCAATAATGCCAACAGGAATATCTTCCTGAGAACCCATATTCATTTTTCCCTCAGAGGTCAGTCATACAAACAGTTAATGTAGTTCAGGCTTCCCAAAAATAATGATGATGATATCGATCACCGTATTAATTGATATCGATCACTGCATTGAATAGCAACGACTGCATTAGCTCACATGTGCTGCATTGTAGTACCAAATCCCCATTTCGACTGGTTTTGCAGAATCAAAGGATTCTGTGCGAACTGGCGTCCCCACCCCTTAGAATTAAGGAGAAGATGTTAAAAAACGTTACGGTACCGTCACTTTGAATCCCCACGACACGCCAACAGACTCTTTTGAATTTGACTCCATTGAAGACGCCCTTGCGGAGTTTAAAGCGGGACATGCCATTGTCGTGGTGGATGATGAGAATCGGGAAAATGAAGGCGACCTAATTTGTGCAGCTCAATTCGCCACCCCTGACATGATTAACTTTATGGCCGTGGAAGCGCGGGGGTTAATTTGCCTAGCCATGACGGGGGAGCGATTAGATGCATTAGAGCTGCCCCTGATGGTTACCAATAACACCGACATGAACCAAACGGCCTTTACCGTCAGTATCGATGCCTCTCCTCATTTAGGTGTCACGACCGGCATTTCGGCAGAAGACCGCGCCCGTACGATTCAAGTCGCCGTCAATCCCGATTCTTTACCCACAGATTTGCGACGACCTGGGCATATTTTTCCCTTGAGAGCCCGCCCTGGCGGTGTTTTAAACCGAGCAGGCCATACTGAATCGGCGATTGACATGACTCGGTTAGCAGGGTTATATCCAGCTGGTGTAATCTGTGAAATCCAAAATCCCGATGGATCCATGGCTCGACTGCCAGAGCTTCAAGACTATGCCCGCGAACATCAGCTTAAAATCATCAGCATTGCCGATTTGATTAGCTATCGGCTTCAACATGAACGGTTTGTTCATCGAGAAACCGTTGCTGAGATGCCCACTGAGTTTGGCCAGTTTCAAATTTATGCTTACCGAAATCAGCTCGATCACAAAGAACATGTCGCTATCGTTAAAGGTGATCCAAAACAGTTTGGTCAACAGCCCGTAATGGTGCGGATGCACTCAGAATGCCTCACCGGAGATGCCATCGGCTCCCTCCGCTGTGACTGTCGTATGCAGCTCCAGGCCGCCCTCAAAATGATTGAGAATGTGGGGCAAGGCGTCGTAGTGTATTTAAGACAAGAAGGCCGTGGAATTGGTCTAGTCAATAAATTAAAGGCTTATTCCTTGCAAGATATGGGTCTAGATACCGTAGAGGCTAATGAGAAACTAGGGTTCCCAGCCGATCTCCGAAACTACGGTGTAGGGGCTCAAATCCTCAATGATCTGGGCATTCAAAAACTTCGTCTGATTACCAATAATCCCCGTAAGATTGCAGGGCTCAAAGGCTATGGATTAGAAGTTGCAGACCGAGTACCTTTGCTGATCGAGGCCAACACTTACAATACGACCTACTTAAACACGAAGGCAGAAAAGTTAGGTCATATGCTTTTGCAAACCTACCTGCTGACGATTGCTATCCGATGGCAGGATGACCCCTTAGATGTGACTCAACGCTACGACCGTCTTGAAAAACTGCGTCATTTAGCAGACAATCAGCATCTGTTGCTACAGGAAGAGGCCCGTCCCGTCGGGATTGCTTTGTTCGAAGGCCAGTCTCTAATTTGCCATTTAGGTTTAGATCAACCTGATGTTGCCACCGCGGATTGGTATGAGCAAAAAGGACATCCTTATCTTGAAGCTGTAGCTCGCATATTCGAGGATTTACAGTCTTGGTCTAATATTGCAGGTTTTGAGTTCCTGATTTCTTCAGGTGCTGACCCCCTGAAAAATCTCCAAGTCAAGCTTGACCGTAAGAGTATTGAAGCCAATCAGCTGTCCCAATCCCTAGGCCATGCTTTAGAAACACAAACGATTTATAGTGTGTTATTTCACGCATAAATCGGCTAGGCTGCCCCTGTGACTAGCATTGAAACCCCACCTGCAGGCGTGAAGGTTATGCCCCGTCGAACGGGTTGAATAGGTTGTTGGCTAGCCAGTTGCAGGGAGGTTTGTTTAAGGACCGTAGCAAGCACTAATTTCATTTCAAATAAGGCAAAGGCATACCCTAAGCAACGACGATTACTGCCTCCGAAGGGAAAATACTCGTAGGGTGAAAACTGGCGTTCCAAAAACCGCTCAGGCCGGAAAACATTGGGATTGGGGTAGAGATCTTCTCGGTGATGAACCAGATAGATACAGGGGGTCAACATCGCACCAATCGGCAGATCGTATCCCATCACTCGCAGGGGCTGTTTGAGGATACGGCTAAAGGTGAACAACACCAACGGATAAATTCGTAAAGTTTCTGAACAGACTGCACTGAGGTAAGGCAGCTTGGCAATCTCACAGGGGTCGGTATCTGGGGTAATGTCATTTAACTCCGCCAGTAATTTCGTTCGCACTTCAGGAACCTTATGGATCCAATAAAAGGCCCAGGCCAATGCAGAAGCGGTGGTTTCATGGCCGGCAAAGAGCAGCGTCATCAGCTCGTCCCGTAATTCTGTATCGCTCATGGGTTCTCCCTGCTCATCACGGGCAGCAAGGAGTAAGCTCAAAATATCTTGCCCCAGGGGCTGCTGACGTCGTTCCTGAATTTCCGCGAGCAGTAGAGTGTTTATGGCTTGTCGTCGCCGCAAAAATTTCCCCCATAGACTCCAAGGACCTAAATCTTTTTGTAAACCGGAGAGAAATAGATGGCTAGACCCCAAGGAAGTATCGAAGGTATGAAGCATCTCGTCCAAGAGCTGACGCAACTGCTGAAAGCGCTCATTGTTATCAATACCAAAGATGGTCCGCAGGATGACCCGCAGGGTAATTTCTTGGGTGGCTGAGCGCATCACAAACGGCTGATTTTGGGGCCATTTTTGCGATACTTGAGTTGAGATCGCACACATCGATTCACCATAAGCCCGCATTCGCTCACCATGAAAGGGGGGCATCACCAGTTTTCGCCGTTTTTTGTGGGCTTCCCCATCTAATAGAAGGAGGCCCTGATCGCCCGTAATAGGAGAGATGATCCGGTTGCCGCTGACACTATCGAAAAGATTGGGGTCAGTGGTAAAGACCTGCTCAATGGCATCAGGATGACTGAGGATAACAAAGGGTGGGAAGCCAAAGGATCGACCTTCAAAGATGTCACCATAATCGGCTTGGGCGTTTTCCAAATAAGGAATGGGGTTGACTATGGCTCGAATCGTTTGCAGCCAAGTTGGCACTTGAACACGAGGAATTGGCGCAGACGGAGTAGGGGCAGGCGCTGTAGTAGTCATTGTTTTTTCTCCAAGCTATCAATAGGCTAATCTTGATACCACTCTCATAGCAGGCCCAATATCTTGCCAGGGAAGATCAGAATTTTAGGTGGAAACTTAAGACTCTATTCCCTTGAGTAAATTTTCCAAGGTTGGCCATAGGCTGTTCCTGAGAAGGTTTTATAACTGTTCCTTTATCACCAATATCCTGGGATTCTCCAGTGACAGTATGTGACAAACATCATTCATTGAGATGAAAATAAAATGCTGTATTTTGTGGACTTGAAATTCTTCGTCAGTCATGAAATGAGCAGCATATTGATCTGCCCAAGGCGAATTATGAAAAATGAGTATAGGGTAGGTCCAATCTTGAAAGTTCGGATGCTCACATTGTGGAATCGGAGAGGGTAATGCGATTAAACCAAAGGATTCCTTCTCCCACTGAAAAGCAAAAGGATGCTCGAAAGTGATGCTGAGATCTGACTCAAAACCACCCATAACTCTAGCGAAATGCATGGTTATATTAAGGATAGAGGTCCATGCATATGAAATATCTGCACAGGGCATGCTTGGTATTGCAGTGTCTAAATATCGAACTGCTTTTTGCATGTGTTACCCAACTCTAGATAATATTGTTTATCAAAAGTGCTGATAGCCTTTTTGCAGATCTAAAAAATATTTTGTCCCATCTTTTCTGATTAACTTGATATCATTCCCAGCAATGATTTGACCTAAAATCACTGCTGTTGAGTCTAGTTTTTCAACCAACTTCTGTGCCGAGGATAGCGGTAAACAGAGAACCAACTCAAAATCTTCGCCCCCATAAAGCGCCCATTCTAGGGCTTGCTCTGAGGTTAAAACTTGAGAGTTTTTAAAACTATCGGGTATCGAGATTTGAGTTTGCTGGATCTCAGCCCCAACTCCACTAGCTCTACAAATTTGTAAAACAGCATCCGCTAAACCATCACTACTATCCATTCCTGTCGCCCTAGGAACAGGTGTGAAGTGTTGAAGCGCTTGAATCACATCTAATCGGGGTTGAGGACGCTGATGGGCTTTCTGTAGCGCTAATCGCTCTGTAAGACTCAATGTCTGTCCCCAATCCGGGTGGAGTAAGAGTTCTAATCCAGCCCGAGCAGCACCATGCACACCCGTAACCACAATTGCATCTCCCGGTTGAGCCGTAGAGCGCAAAATTTCTTCCTGGGGCAAGACCTCCCCTAACGCCGTCATGCTCACGGTAATGACTGAAGAACGACTCAAATCTCCACCAATAATGGCCGTTCCATAGGTGTTTAAGCAATCGGCCACCCCCTGATAAAACTGATCGAGCCAGCTCACAGGTAATGTTCCAGGTAAGCCTAGACTGATGGTCAGCCCCAAAGGGCTAGCCCCCATAGCTGCGATATCCGACAAATTTGCGGCAGCCGATCGCCAACCGACATCAGCGGGAGACGTGGTGCGATCGCTAAAGTGAATCCCATCCACCAACATATCCGTCGTCACCACAAGGTGATGTCCTGAACGAGGGGTGAGCACCGCTGCATCATCGCCCACCATACTGGGTTCACAAAACCGATACAGCCGCTGTAATAACTGTTGCTCACCTAACTCGGCCACCGTGAGACCTAGGTTTTTATTTTCCATCCATAACCTGATCAAAAAAGACCTGGGAACCGCGTTAAGTTCCCAAGCCTATTGTGGTTGATACTGGTCTAGATTTTGAAATTAGACTAGATTCTCAGCCCCTTTAATCACCCGAGCAGACTCAATCACGTCGCCGGGCTTAATCATACCGAGCACATCTTGGCCTTCCACCACGTATCCAAAGACCGCATAACGACCATCCAATAGATTTGAGCCAGCAGGCGTTAGTTCTGGTTCAAAAAGCAAGAAAAAGAACTGGGAAGAACCGCCGTTAGCATCATCGCCTGGCCGAGCCATTGCCATAGTGCCGTAGGAAGAGAAAGTCAATACTGGCTCATCTAGATAGATTCCCAGCTCTTCCAAAGTAGAACCATAAATCGGCTCAGAATCGCCCTTAACCATGATTTCTAGAGGAATAGCCCGGTATTCTCCAGTACTAGGATCGATGAAACCTGCATCAGGACCATCTGGATCGCCCGTTTGCACCACATAAGACTCTTCAGCCCGCGTGAACTCTAGACCATCGTAAAATTTGCGCTGAACGAGATCGACAAAGTTCCCTGCTGTCACTGGAGCACTATAGCCATCTACCACCATCGTCATCTCACCTTTACTGGTAGTGACAGCAATCGTGGCTCGACCTTTCAATTGAGGCAGATTTTGATATTCTTCAGGCACCTCAAAGGGAAACTCTGTGAGCATCGCTTCTTCGATAATGCCCACTCGATCCGCCAGAGGTTTACGAATGGCGTTGAACTGGTCAATGTCCTTGTTCGCGACAGCATCTTCTAATTCTAGTAACGCTTGACCAATTAGATCTAACTGCTCGGCTGCAACCTCTTGTTGATCAGTCACAACCGCCGCCAAAATATCGGAGCGGTGAAAATCGAGGGTTCTTTTCGCTTTGCCCAGTCCTTTGCGAATTTCAGGCCATCGTTTGCCGCGAATTTGGGGCGTCGTTCCCTCTACAGCATTTTGAATATCCCGAATATAGGGTTCATCAATGGGTAGGGCAAAACGCAGAATGCTATTGCCATCTTTCACAGCATTTGCCGTTGGTAAAACAGATAGCGACAAAAGCGGGGCGGACCAGACTGGCCCTGATAGACCAAAGGAAAAAGCGAGGGTGAGCAGCAGCAGGGCTGTTCTTTTCAACCAAGAATGAAGACTATACATAGATCCTAAAATTGCAACTTAAATCAAGCCAGCTCGATCGTGAGCCACCCCACGAGGCTAGAACTGTTGTTCTGTACCAACAATCCCTAATAAACCTAGTCAAACTAATCAACCACTGTTGAGACGAATCAACAATAGCAACCATGACGTGTTCGCGAACCTCTGCCTTGCATTAAGGACAGCAATCTTGATCTGGTAGATTTAAATCTGCTCAACAGCCTCAACAGATTGTGGTGAGGCGAGTTCAGGCAAGACAACCTTCTCAACGACTGGCAGAAACCCTAGCCATTGGTAGGATAACTCAGCAAACTGTTCGGGACAACCACTGACAAAGAACCGAGTCGTTGGAGAGGGGTTTCCGTTCTGCAATTGGAGAAGCTTTAGCTCTTGTTTTGCAGCGGTAGTGATATACACAGCCGGGTCAACGGTTTTGACGTGGGGTGGCAAAATTTGTCGAATCACACCAGACAAATGAGGGTAATGGGTACATCCGTAGACAAGAGTGTCGATTCCTTGTTGCAGAAGTGGCTTTAAGTGTTGGTGGACAATGTGGAGGGTTTCAGGTTCGCGAATGCGGTTGTGTTCAATGAGAGGGACAAATTCTGGGCAGGCCTCTTGGAAAACCTGGGCAGTGGCATTGACCTCTTGAATCGCTTGCGGATAACTTTTACTCGCCACTGTGGCAGGCGTTGCAATCACGCCGATACGTTTCCCTTGTTTAACGGCTGCTCGTGCCCCTGGCAGGATAATACCTAAGATAGGAATATCAAACTCAGCACGCACTTCATCTAAGGCTAATGCTGAGCTAGTATTGCAGGCCATAATTGCCATCTTGATGGGTTGAGATGTCATCCAACGCAAAATTTGGCGGACAAATCCGAGAATTTCGGATTGAGAGCGTGTTCCATAGGGGACATTCGCCGTATCCCCAAAATAGAGAAAAGACTCCTGAGGAAGCTG
Source organism: Acaryochloris sp. 'Moss Beach' (assembly GCF_021497025.1). Classification (NCBI taxonomy): domain Bacteria; kingdom Bacillati; phylum Cyanobacteriota; class Cyanophyceae; order Acaryochloridales; family Acaryochloridaceae; genus Acaryochloris; species Acaryochloris sp. 'Moss Beach'. Next base: position 5,083,687 of record NZ_CP071717.1, on the reverse strand, counting down.
CTGCTGCAATTCCTTCAGAACCGTTAAACCACCCACACCGCTATCAAAGACACCTATAGGTAATTGCTGGGGGGAATAAGCACTTGTAGTTCTTCGAACGTAGCTGGGGATACCATCGAGATCGCCTTCGCTTCTTTTCCGCACAACGACTGTAACTCCTCACAAACACAAACAACACACACACACTTGACTACGCATTATTGCTTAGAATATGCATTTTTGCCTAGAGGCACTCGACAATATCCCTTGAGCTTGAGTAATTTTATTCCCTTTATAAGAAAATATAATCTTCGCTCATTAATGTTGACTGTGACCCAAAACAGATAGGGGGCTGTGATTCTAAGCACTTCTCACTGGTTGCAGGTTTAACATGCCCGCTTTGTATAGAGAATATGCAGCCTATCTTAGGATAGGCAAAAGAACTTCATAATTTATCAATATTTGGGAAAAATTTGTTTGTAAATCTGAGGGTATTCATCAAAAAAAGTGATGCGGTTGATACCAACAGACCGCATCACAAAAATTCGGAGAAAGACTTGGGTAACGTTAGACTTCTGTTTCGACTCTTGCCAAAACCCGTTCGGCTACTTTGTCGGGCACTTCTTCCAAATGATCGTCTCGCCAATTAAAGAAGCCAACCCCCTGGGTGAGGGATCTCAACTCAATAATCAAGCTTTGCATCTCTGCCATCGGCAAATAAGCCGAGATTTCATCCCAGCTTTCCCAATCGGCCTTGCCTTCATAGCCTAAGACCTGACCACGATGATTACTGATTAAGCGTAGGACCTTGGACGTGAATTCTGTCGGAGTGGATAGGGTCACTCGTTCAATAGGTTCCAAGAGTACGGGTTGGCAATTGGGAAGTCCAGACTGCATGGCAATCCGTGCCGCCTGCTTAAAGGCCTGTTCTGAGCTATCCACCGAGTGATAGGAGCCATCGGTGAGGGTGACATCAATATCGACGATGGGGAAACCCAACACACCATGCTGAAGGAATTCACGGACGCCCATCTCCACACCTGGGATATATTGCCGAGGGACCACCCCTCCCACAATCGTGTCCTTAAAGCTAAAACCTTCTCCCCTAGCTTTGGGTTTGATATCTAACTGCACATCTCCATATTGACCATGTCCACCGGTTTGGTGCTTATAGCGGCCATGACTAGAGGCTGACTTGCGAATACTTTCCATGTAGGGGACATGGGGGGTATGGGTTTTGATGGGTAACTTATGTTTACGTTGTAGCCGATCCGTGGCAATTTGCAGGTGGATATCCCCTTGCCCCCACAGCACAATTTCGTGGGTGGTGTCCCGATGCTCCCAACTCAAACTGGGGTCTTCTTCCAAGAGCTTACTAATGGCACCGCTGAGTTTGACTTCATCTTTGCGATCTCTGGGGGAAATCGCTAGAGAATAGACGGGCTCAAGCTGCTGAGCCGTCGGTAAATCTGGAGGAGCAACTCCATTAACAACAACAAGGGTATCCCCAGTTTTGGCCCCATCTAAGCGGCTCAAGGCCACAATGTCTCCCGCCTTTGCTTGGGTGAGACTCTGTTGCTGTTGTCCCAATAAACGGTAGATGCCACCGACTCGCACTTGGTTTAAGGTCATCCCCTCGGTCAGGGTCCCTTGCCACACTCGCACTAGGGATAGTTTGCCGCCCTGAGGAGAGAAATAGTTTTTCAATACCTGGGCAACCAGACGATCTGAGCTGGGTTCTAGTTCACGAGATTGAGCCGTGTCATTCGCATCGGGTGCTTCCTTCTCAAGGGCGTCTAGTAGGGGACGAATCCCAAATCCTGCCTCAGCGACCCCTATAAAGACCGGCACAATTAAATCGGCCCCAAGTTCTGTTTTCAGATCTTGTAAGACTTCGGATTGGGGTGGCTCAATATCTTCTAAGAGTTCTTCTAAAAGATGATCATCAAAATCAGCTAACGCTTCCAACATTTCTGTATGGGCCGCTTTTTCCTGATCCGCCAGTTCTGCAGGTAAAGGTATCGGGTCCGCAGGGGAGTCGGGATGGTAATGGAAAGCTTGTTCAGAAACGAGATCAATAAATCCCTGAAGGTCCTCGTTTTGGCCAATGGGGTATTGATGAAGGACCAGAGGACGGCTGGAGACTTGCTTGAGAGCATCTAAGACTTCGCTAAATGGAGCGTTGGCACGATCCATTTTATTGATAAACACCAGATGGGGAATTTCCCATTCATCCAGGGTTTGAAATAAGGGAGCCAGGGTGAGGACTTTCTCGGGTTCAGGCTCACACACCACTACAGCAGCATCAACCCCAACCAGACAGTTTAGGGTTTCTTGCAATAACTCGACAGAACCTGGGCAGTCTAAAAAAGTAAAAGAAAGGCCGCCATGTTCAAAACTGGCAGCCGTTACTTCTGTACTCATTTGGCGTTCCCGGGCTTCAGCGCTTGCATCCCCCACGGTGTTGCCTTCTTTTATGGACCCTTTTCGGGTGGTGACCTCCGTGACATGGAGTAAACTTTCGAGGAGCGTTGTTTTGCCACTGGAATAGGGACCCACCAGGGCAATATTTCGGAAACTATTCATAGTTACCTCATTGATAGACGATATCGCTGCGATCAATCGCAGCAAGCAAAATAATGAAAATTGAAACTAGAAGGGGTAAATCTCAGTCTCATGAATGAAGGAGTTCCTGCTCGTAGACTGCAGAGACTTGAGACGTACCTCTGGTGTAACTCAGGATTCAGTCTGTTTTGGTAAAAGTGCCACTTCTTTTAAGGCAGGGTTAACAACCGTGAAGTATGTTGACGTTTTTGTAATCAGGAGAGATGAATGTTAAGCATTCGCTTACTAAGCACCAGTATTTTGTTGATTCTGGGGGTTGGAGTCATCGTTCCTGAACAGGTAAACAGCCCTGTCCATGCTAAACCAGTGGCCCAGGTGAATAAGGATCGCCAACTCTTTCAGCTATTTAAGAAAGGTAAAGAGTTAGTAGAGGCCAATGATTTAGATATGGCCTTGCAGGCCTATCGGCAAGCGACTCTCTTAGACACCAAAAATCCGCGCATATTTTCAGCGATTGGCTATATTCAGGCCCAAAGAAAGGATTTTGCCCGATCCGTCGAAGCCTACAAAAAAGCGATCGCCCTCGATGGCAAGAATGCCAATTTTCACTATGCCTTGGGATATAGCTTGGGCAACTTAGGCCAGAATGACCAAGCTGCGGCGGCCTATCAAAAAGTCATCGAACTGGAACCCAAAAATGTACGGGCCTATGAAGGCCTGGCCGTCATTTACAGTCGCCAACAGAAATATGACGAAGCGTTCCAAAACTTCCAAAAAGTGATCGAGATTAACCCCAAGAATGGCGGAGCCTACAACTCGATTGGGCTGATTCACTTGAAAAGGAATCAGGTGGAGCCTGCCGCTACTAATTTGAAAAAAGCCGCCACTTTGTCTCCCAAGAATGGCGAAATTCAGATGAATCTGGCTTTGGCCTATGCCGCTCAAGGCAAAACGAAAGAAGGATTAGCAGCCCTAGATAAAGCAGTCAAATTAGATCCAAGAAACCCCAAGGTCCATTTGCGGACAGGACAGCTGTTGCAGAGCCAGGGAAACAACGAGCGAGCCTTAGCGGCCTATAAACAGGCGTTGCAGCATGACAAGAATTTAGGGGCTGCCCATGAAGGTCTGGGGGATGTATTGATGCAAAAGGGGGATGCCTTAGGGGCTGTGGTTGCCTTTCGTCAGGCAGCTAAGCTAGAAAAGCGTAATCCCAGCGCCTTTTATAAATTAGCGAAAGCACTCATTGCCCGGAACCGCCATCGGGAAGCCATTCCTGAATTACGCAAAGCCCGTCAGCTGTACCAACTTCAGCGCCAAGCTGATGGGGTTAAGAAAGTGGATGCCTTGTTAAAACAGTTATCGGTCAGTTAAGGACGGTCTGAGGGATTAAGCCTCTGGCAGTACTGTTAATACCCGATAAGCCGTGGTGGAGAGGTAAGTCTGAGCAGCCTGTTGCAGATCAGCTAGGGTCAGTTGCTGAATATACTGTGGATACTGCAGGCCAGCTTCTAGGTTATGGGCGATCGCATGGTGGTATCCATACAGACCGGCTCGACTAGACGGGCTTTCAGTACCAAATAAATGCTGGTTCACCATTTGCCGTTGTCGTCGTTCTAACTCTGATGCGGGCAACGGTTCATCTTGGAGCTGCTGTAAATGACGGATAATTTCCGCTTCTACCCGCTCCAAATTCTCTGGCGGCACCTGGGCGGAGATCCAAAATAACCCTTGCCATACCTGGGTGAGGTTACTGACAGAGATGCGCTCAACCCACTGCTTCTCTTCTCGTAGGGATTTAACTAAGCGAGCGTTTCGTCCACCTCCTAAAATTTTGGCTAGGACATCTAAGGCATAGGTTTGAGAGAGCTGTTGAATTCCGGGTACCCGCCATAGCAACACTAAGCGAGCCTGGGTCAGTTTAGGGTCAACGACTGTTTGACGAGTGATGTCAACAAAAGGCGGCTCGATGGCCTGGACTGGGGCCGAGGGAGGAGGACTAGAGGGTGTGGAAAATTCTTGAGCAACGGTTTCGATCATCTGCTCCACGGGCAGATTACCCACCACAACAGCGGTTAGATTTTCAGGATGATACCAAGACCGATGATGGTCATACATTTGCTTGGGAGCAAGGGATTGGATTACCTCAGCAGGACCCAGAACAGGTCGCCGATAAGGTAATTGGGCATATCCCAAGGTCATGGCTTGCCGAAATAGTCGACGGCGAACATTATCGTCAGAACGGCGAATTTCCTCCAGCACCACCAGCCGTTCTCGCTCAAAGCTCTCGGCATCTAGACGGGCATTGAGGGCCAGATCAATTTGCAACGGTGCGATCGCATTAAAATCCCGAGGAGCAACAGTGACGTAAAAGCAGGTGTAGTCCTGACTCGTGACGGCATTGGTAACGCCGCCTCGGGCCTCCACTTGGCGTTCAAACGCACCTTCTGGGAGCCGCTCTGTCCCCTTAAACACCATATGCTCTAAGAAATGAGCCATACCATTGATGGCATCAGCTTCCACCGCCGAGCCAGCATTCACCCAAAGGCTAAAGTTGACCGCATCCACGGGTAGATGCTCTGCAATAATCGTTAACCCTTCAGGGGTACGGTGGCAGGTGGGATTCAGTAAAGGGGGAGCTGCCATATAGGCAAGGGGGCCGATAGATCCCCTCCATTCTAGCTTTTGACGATGGCTCCGAAGTCACCTAGCACGAGGGCGTGATTGCGCAATAATCCCAGTAAGTTCAAGCGGTTAGTGCGCAAATCAGCATCTTCTGCCATAACTAAAACACTATCGTCGCCATCAAAAAATTGGCTCACTGCAGGCGCAATTTCTGCTAAGCCCTGGACAAGCTGTTGATAGTTTCGAGAAGCTTGGGCTGCCTCAGTTTGAGGTAAGAGCTTGAGTAAGCCATCATAAAAAGCCTGTTCGGATGACTGTTCAAACAGCTTCGGATTCACAAGGTCTTTCGGATCCAGCACATCGGTTGGCAAATCGCCTTTCGTCGCCAGTCGAGCAGCTCGGTTGACGGTTTCATAAATCGTGTTTAACGTGCCATCGGTGCGGATGGTCTGCAGAAATTGAGCGCGATCGCGGCCATCTAGCACATCCACCAGCACCCGCTGGGTATGCTCACCATTTTCGCCTAAGACTGCATTGACTAAGTCGTAGTCAATGTTCTGCTCATCCTGAAGCAAACTGCGTAGTCGTTGCCCAAAAAAGTCATGAAGCTTTTGGACATCGGGCTGGAATTTAGCAAAGGTCTTGGTAAAGGCAGTGATGGTTTCTGTGAGTAGTTGATCTAGGTTGAGATCTAGATTGGCAGCCCAAACGATATTGAGAATGGCATTGGCTGCCCGGCGCAAAGCAAATGGATCGGACGACCCGGTGGGAATCATCCCTAGGCCAAAAATACTGACTAGGGTATCCAATCGATCGGCAATACCGACAATCTGCCCTACAAGAGTCTGTGGGAGCTGATCGTTGGCCCCTTTGGGTAGGTAATGTTCAACGATAGCAGTGGCAATTTCGGTGGATTCACCACTTGCGATCGCATATTTCTCCCCCATCACTCCCTGCAATTCAGGAAACTCACCCACCATTTGGGTCACCAAATCTGCTTTACAAAGCAGGGCTGCCCGCTCCACCTGTTGAGTCGCTTTTTTATCGAGCTTGAGCTGCTGGGCAATGCGTTGGGCGTTAGCCTGAATACGATCCACCTTGGCCCGTACAGATCCTAAATCTTTCTGGAAGGTAACCGTTTCTAGCTTCGGTAAATAATCAGCAAGAGACATTGCCTGATCGGCCTTATAGAAAAACTGACCATCGGCTAATCGAGCCCGAATCACCCGTTCATTCCCAAATGAAATAATTTTTGACTTTGCTGGATCGCCGTTGGAAATCGTGATGAAGTGAGGCAAAAGCTTAGCTTCTTTACTAGCCTCAACGGGGAAATAGCGCTGATGGCTCACCATTTCTGTCGTAATTACCTCGGAAGGCAGCTCCAGAAATTCTGACTCAAAGCCCCCCACTACGGCGGTAGGCCATTCCACTAAATAGGTCACTTCCGTCAGCAGATCTTCGGAAATGACGGCTTTGCCTTTAACGGACTGGGCACAGGCGTGAATCTGCTCTTGAATTAAAGTTTGGCGCTGGCCTGGATCCACCTGTACAGAAGCCTTTTCTAAGGTGGCAACATAGTCTTGGGGATGCTTGATCGTCACCGGTTCAGGGTGGAGCACCCGATGACCACTAGAAATGCGATCGCTAGTTATCGTACCTGTTGAATTCTCCAATTTAATAGGTATAAGATGATCGTCCAACAGCGATACCAACCATCGAATCGGCCGGGAGAATTTAACTTCTCCATCGCTCCAACGCATAAACCGCTTACCGTCTAGGCCAAAAATCCAATCTGGAATCAGGGCAGCTAAAACTTCAACCGCAGGCTTACCCAGGGTCGTTTTCTGGATAAAGATAAACTCACCTTTCTCCGTATCGCGCAATTCAAAATCAGCAATACCAACCCCTTGTTTACGGGCAAATCCTTCGGCGGCTTTGGTCGGTTGGCCGTCCTTAAACGCGGCTTTGGCAGGAGGACCTTTGACCTCTTCAGTTTGGTCAGGCTGCTGTCCTGGCAAGCCTTCAGCCAATATGGCGAGTCGTCTGGGCGTACCATAAACCTTGAGGGATTTTGGGGTCAGGAGATGTTCTTTTAGACTGTTAGGAATTTGCGATCGCCATTGCTGAATCGCCGATTCTACAAAACTTGCGGGCAACTCTTCTGTACCCACTTCTAATAAAAACGTCGCCATCACCGACCCCACTGGAATATTGCCTAATTCATGCAGACCAAAGGTTTGCTTACACAGTCTATCGTGGGACTACGGCAAAATGGGAAGAGGTTTGGAGAGCTGACTTTTGCCGTTATCTCTTCCCCCCCCTTTAGCAGAAGACTCGCAGCTTTTTCATCAGGGTTCTTGCTTGCCCATTCAATCGCAATAAAGTTGTTTAACTGACAGTCATCTAGGAGGGAATAAGGGTTTCAAGATTAACTCCGCTTTCAGCAACATCATGCTTTCACTCCTTGGACTAAAGACCCCTGATTTGTAGAGGTTTGAAGACTTAGCGACAACAGTCAGGAAGCATATGCTCCTTGACCTTATAGCTAGGTATAAGGTTTATGATGCAACCAGTGTAAATCCCTATCGCCATCATGAACCGTGTTAGCGATGTTGCTCGCACCTTTGGCCTTAATCCTCAGACCCTCTATTACTATGAGCGGATTGGCCTCATTCCTGCGCCAGAGAGAAATGACTCAGGATATCGAGTCTTCAATGATCAAGATTTGGCCCGTTTATCTCTTATAGAGCGAGCAAAAACGTTAGGGCTAACCCTAGACGAGATTAAAGAGATCTTGGTACTACAAGCCGGGAATACCTTAACTTGCGGTGAAATTCATGAACGACTACTCAAAAAGCTTGAACAGATCGAAATCAAAATCATTCAGCTCCAAGAACTAAAAGCAGAATTACTACCGCTTATCCATCGATGTAAAGAGCAACTCAGCCAACAGCAAATTCATACAGATTGTGGCGTTTTTAAAGAAAACGAAATATCTATAGGCACAAGCTAGAACTTTCTTATTTCAAGTATTTTCTGATTCAGCGGGTTCTCGTCAACCTCATCAAATTATGACAACTCAAAAAACTCGACTCACCCCTCCAGTCCAGGCAGGGGGACAGCTTAATGTCTTTGAACGCTATCTCACCCTGTGGGTGGGTCTTTGTATTGGTGTGGGCATTCTCTTGGGGCGGATTGCGCCTGGCATCGCAGTCGGTCTGGATGCAGCCAGTTTCCACCAAATCTCTATCCCCATTGCGGTTTGTCTTTTTTTCATGATGTATCCCATCATGGTCAAGATAGATTTCAGCCAAGCTCGTCGTGCAGCTCGCACCCCAAAGCCTGTGCTACTAACCCTAGGCGTCAATTGGCTGATCAAACCCTTCACGATGGTGGTTTTAGCTCAGTTCTTTTTAGGACAGGTATTTACGCCTCTGTTGCAAGGGACTGAAGTCATTCGTGGTAGTGAAGTGTCTTTGGCAGATTCTTATATTGCCGGTGCTATTTTGTTGGGGATTGCGCCCTGCACAGCCATGGTGCTGATGTGGGGATACCTGTCTTACAGCAATCAAGGACATACCCTGGTCATGGTAGCTGTGAATTCTCTAGCAATGCTATTTCTTTATGCCCCATTGGGGCGCTGGCTATTAGCCGCTAACGATTTAATCGTGCCCTGGCAGACCATCGTTTTGTCGGTCTTGATCTATGTGGGGCTGCCGTTAATCGCCGGCATGAGTTCCCGATACTGGATTCTGAAGCATCGCGGTAGACAGTGGTTTGAGCAAGTTTTCCTGAAGTGGCTCAGCCCCATGGCCGTCATCGCTCTACTGGTCACCTTGGTGCTACTGTTTGCCCTGAAAGGGGAGTTAATCGTTAACAACCCCTTGCATATTGTGTTGATTGCAGTTCCTCTGTTTCTACAGACGAACTTTATCTTTTTAATGACCTATGTCATAGCTCAAAAGCTGGGGTTGACCTATGAAGACGCAGCACCTGCCGCTCTGATTGGAGCCAGTAACCACTTTGAAGTAGCAATTGCAACTGCGGTCATGCTGTTTGGCCTGAACTCGGGAGCTGCTCTCGCTACAGTGGTCGGAGTTCTGATTGAAGTTCCGCTTATGCTGGCACTAATTGAAGTCTGTAAACGAACTGCTTTTTGGTTCCCTAGAGATCCTGAAAAGGCCACGCTTTTAGATCCACGTTGTTCTCGCCCTTTAGCTTAATCCACTCATGGAAGAAAAGATGAAACGTATCATGTTTGTTTGTAAGCATAATTCTCGTCGCTCCCATATGGCTGAAGGATTTGCAAGGTCAATCGCGGGTAACAAGATTGCAGTAGCGAGTGCTGGCTTAGAAGCCAGCCAGGTCGATCCTCTTACCATTCAAGTGATGCAAGAGGTGGGAGTCGACATTAGCAATCACACCTCCAATGCCTTAGCTGAATTTGAGCCCCCAGACTTTGAGGCCGTCATTTCTTTATGCGGTTGTGGGGTTAATCTACCGGAAGCCTGGGTGACTCGACCGATATTTGCGGATTGGCAGCTAAAAGATCCGGCTGGACAATCGATTGAAGTCTTCCGTATTATCCGTGATCAGGTTAAACGACATGTCCAAGGTTTGGTAGAGACAGTCAGCCTTTGAGAACTATCCATATTCCTATCCCATTAGAACTAAGAAATAGTTGTCTAGTCATCTGATGTTCTGACTGGTATCCTACGCAGTACTAGCTATCCTAATGAGTATGTGATAATCTCACCTGACTCAACATCTGCGAACCTAACTTAAGAATGGTCTAGTTCAAGAGTTGAGTTCAATGGCAAACAGCGAACTACGGCGATTTTTGGAGTGACTGTCCCTCTATGGAGCCAATTCTTCAGACCTTTTTGGTGACAGGACTAACATTCCTCTGTTTTGTTTTTGAATGGTTACCCCCTGATCTGACGGCAATCTGCGTCATGGTCGTTCTAATGTTGCTGGGACTCGTAAACACAACAGAAGGATTATCTGGATTTAGCAATCCCGCCACGATCACGGTGATGGCTATGTTTATTCTCAGTTCGGGGATTGCGCGGACTGGGGCCATTCAAATGGCCAGCGAGTTTTTGCTCAAATGGGGGGGCAAACGACCCGCAAAACACATGCTGATCATGGGTGCTGTCATTGGCCCTTTTACCGCCATTATCAATAACGTCGCGATTGTCTCCGTTTTTCTACCCGTCGTCGAAGATTGGAGTCGCCAACGCCGCATTCCAGTGTCCAAATTAATGATTCCGCTGTCCTACATCACGATTTTGGGTGGCATGATTACGGTTCTGGGCACCTCTACGAGCGTTTTGGCAAGCGGCTTATCGTCAGATCTAGGCTTAGGTTCTTTTGATATTTTTCAATTTACGGCCCTGAGTTTATGTACATTTACGGCGGGCCTGATTTACATGGCCACCATTGGCCATCGGTTGCTACCGAATCGGAAGACCTCTTCCAGCTTGAGTCAAGGGTATGGGTTGAAGGACTATGTCAGTGAGGTCGTGGTTACCCCTCAGTCAAATTTGGTGGGGCAAACCGTTCGTTCCAGTCTGATTCAGCGGATATATGACGTTGACATTTTGGAACTGATCCATGATGACAACCATTTCCCTCAACCCCTTGCCGATAAAACCCTGTCAGCTGGAGATATTTTGCTGGTTCGTGGGGGCCGAGAAGATTTACTGAAAATTCGGGATGGCCAAGGCTTAGAAATTCTGCCAGATGTGCAATTTGGTCAAAAATCCTGGCAAGCTGATATCAGTGCTGAGGAAGGGGCAGCTGAAGCCATGGTACTGGCGGATTCTAACCTAGTTGGTTCAACGCTTAAAGATTTGCGATTCCGCCAACGCTACAACTGCACGGTGTTAGCAATTCGGCGGGGACAAGAGTTAGTACGAGATCGTTTAGGAAAAGTACGACTCCGATTTGGTGACTTGCTATTGGTGCAAGGCCCCAAGCAAAGTTTGGTGGGTTTACAGACCAGCAAAGAGTTGTTGGTGATGGAACAGCGAGATGTTGAAAATCTCCGACGGGACAAAGCATGGATTGCGATCGCAATTGGTCTCCTGGTCGTAGGCGTCGCTGGCACCAAACAATTCTCCATTGCCGTAACTGCCTTGGCCGGAGTCATGCTAATGGTCTTGACGGGCTGTCTAAAACCCGGAGAGCTCTATCGAGCCGTCCGTTGGGATGTGGTGTTTTTGCTCGCGGGCTTATTTCCCTTAGGGATTGCCATGAAGAAGTCTGGTGCGACCCAACTGATAGCCGATCAACTTATTTCAGTTGGGGGACAATTATCAGGCTATTGGCTACTCACCCTGTTTTTTGTTCTAACGGCACTACTGACTGAGATTCTCTCCAACAACGCCACTGTTATTTTGCTGTTGCCAGTGGCCGTCCAAGTTGCCCAGGAACTTGGCTATAACCCCTTTGCCTTTATGTTTGTCGTGACCTTTGCGGCCTCGAACAGCTTTATGACCCCGATTGGCTATCAAACCAACACGATGGTTTACGGAACGGGGGGCTATCGCTTTCTAGATTTTATGCGGGTGGGTGGCCCCTTGAGTCTATTAATGGCACTGATCACCCCACCACTCATCATTTTGCTATATGGCTTAGAGCCTCTTTCCTAAGACAGGATTTAAATCCCCTCCTGGGCATTCAAGGACTTTGCCAAACGATTTGGCCCGATGGATTCACATATCCTGCTTTGCCCCCTGTCTTAATCAGAGCTAATCCTTGCTTGAAGTTGCTGGCCTCATCAAAGCGAGGTGAAATCACAAACGCACCCGTCTTGTTGATATAGCCCTGCTTGTTACCAACCGTGACCCAGGCCTTGCCTTCAGAAAAAGAGCCAGCCCGATCAAACTTAGGGGCAATCACGATTTTCCCAGTTTTACTGATAAAGCCATATTTGAGGCCCATACGAACCAGTCCTAAGCCCTCGCTAAATGCCCAGGCTCGATCAAATTGGGCCACATGGGCAAATTGGCCGTTCGGTTGGATATAGCGCCATTTTTGATTCGTTTCCACCGCTGCCAGCCCCTCTTGAAACGGCGAGGCTTCATAAAACTGGGGAGCAATAACGGTTTGTCCTGATTTATTGATAAACCCTACCCGGCCTCTAAGCTGGACCTTGGCGAGGCCATTGGAAAAATCGTGGGCTAGATTATATTGTGCCGGAACCACCACTTTTCCTTGACGGTTAATAAAGCCATACTTTTTACCAATCAAGACCCGTGCCATTCCTTCTGAAAACGGTCCTACCAAAAAGAATTGGGGCTTGATCACCCATTGACCCGAAGCATTAATATAGCCCAGCTGATCATTGATCATGGCAGCAGCTAAGCCTTCAGAAAAATCTTCTGCCAGCTCAAATTGGGGCTTAATCACCCATTGCCCCCGAGGGTTGACATAGCCATATTTTTCGCCAAGTTGAGCCACTGCTAACCCCTCTGAGAAAGCATGGCTATCGTCATACTGAGGTGACACCACAATTTTGCCTGAGCGATTGATAAAACCCAGCTTGTCATTCTGGCGAATCTGAAAGAGGGGATTGCCCTGAGCCGATTGAGATTGGCTGGGGGGAGAAGCGGCTTGGGCTAGGGCAGGCAGGGAAAGCAGCGGTCGATTGGCGATGCTCGAAAGGCAGCCACCGGCTATCGCACATCCCAAACCAACAATCGATAAGCTACGAAAAAGATAAGTCATAGTGTAATGGAGAAGAAACCCAATAATGGCAGTGAACGTTCTAGACAAAGAACTAAATCACTCTTGGACACTGCAAATCAACTCGTTTTTATACAGTCATCCAGTATTTAGAAATTTTGACGTCTAACGGAGATAAATAGTTGCTCGATTATCCTTCATAAACAAGGTACGGTAGAGGTCAACATCCCATATGGAAGATTGATGCAAACATTCTGGACTTCTATTGTCACTTTTGCCCACACCGTTACACAACAAGTTGGGGAACGCTTACTCACTGAATATGGGAAAGTTCAAGCGACGTCTAAGTCCGATGGCAGCTTAGTCACGCAGTCAGACCAATGGGCCGATCACTATTTGCGTCAGGCCATTGCGACTGCTTTCCCAGAACATGGGGTATTGAGCGAAGAAGCAGAACATATTTTCCCTGGCAACGACTGGTGTTGGGTGATTGATCCGATTGATGGCACCACTAATTTTTCTCGCGGTGTCCCCATTTGGGGCACCTCCCTAGGATTGCTTTATCAAGGGGTTCCAGTGTTTGGCTGTGTTCACTTCCCCCCCTTAGGGCAAACCTTTCATGGGTTTTGGTCTGCTCCAGAGCAAAAAGACGGGGCCTTTTGCAATCAAATACCCATCCAAACCCGTCCAGATAAACCTTCTGGAGATCAATGTTTCAGTCTCTGTGCCCGGAGTCTTTCAGTGTTAAAAAAACCATTCCCCTGCAAACTTCGCATGCTGGGGTCTGCAAGTTACAACCTGCTAATCGTTGCTCAAGGTGTGACGATTGGCGCAGTAGAAGCAACCCCCAAGATTTGGGATATTGCTGGAGTTTGGCCCATTATCCAAGCCGCTGGAGGGGCATGGCTCTCCTTAGCACCTGACCCTATTTTTCCGTTAACCGTTGGGCAAAATTATAGCCAGGTTGCCTATCCTACCTTGGCCCTCAGTCAGGCCCAGTGGGTAGAACAATTTGTCCCCCTTGTTACTTCCATTGGCCAGCCTCAAACAACGTCATAATTTCCTTTTAGTAAAAGTATCGCGATGCCTCCTTCCCCAACCGTTCAACAATCTCAAGCAACTCTCGCCAAATTTGCAACCCTAGACCCTCCACCTATTTCCACTACTGAGGAGCGAGAACAGACCCAGACTGCGTTATTGGCCTTAGCCCAGGTCACTGACTACCAAATGTTCGGCATCTTGGCAGAAACCTGCGATCAAGCCATTGCTGCCTTAACGGCCTATACTCAAGCCTTTAGCTATGAGATGCCGACGAGTTGGCAGCCCATTACCGGGCCCACTTATCTGAAGTTCAACCCCAACTTAGGCAGCTGCTATACCGATGATTATGTGGGGAATCATCGTGGGGTGCTAATCTCTTTTCAGTCTGAGTCAGAAGAAATCATCAATCAGACCTATGGTCATTTCCCGCTGGATTTATTCTCTGAGGCTTGATCCATCTTCAGAAAGTGTCACTCCCAAAGCGTTGACTTTGACCCGAATCTCATAGAATTTTTGCAGCTCATCTCTATATTGCCCCCAATCCCTGAATAAAGGAGACTGTGATGTCTACTGGCGAGGTTCTCTACGAAGGGAAAGCCAAAATTATTTATCGGACAGACGATCCAGATATCCTTTTAGCCCAGTATAAGGATGATGCGACTGCCTTTAATGCTCAGAAGCGCGGCACTATTACCAACAAGGGCCGCATCAATTGTGCCATTGCGACTCACCTCTTTAAGGTCCTGGAGGCGACAGGGGTTGCGACCCACTTCATCGATCAGCCCAACCCAGACCAGATGCGCATGCGAGCGGTACAAATTGTGCCCTTAGAAGTGGTAGTGCGGAACATTGCGGCCGGGAGTCTCTGTCAACAGACAGGACTAGAGTTAGGTGTTCCCTTGTCACAGCCGTTAGTCGATTTTTATTATAAAGATGATGCCTTGGGGGATCCGTTACTGACCCGCGATCGCATTTTGCTACTGGAACTGGCAACGCCAGAGCAGCTGGAGCAACTGCGCCAACTGGCCCTACAAATCAACCAAATCCTAATTAATTTCTTCCACCAATGCGGCATTACCCTGGTGGATTTCAAATTGGAATTTGGGATAACGTCGGACCAACAGCTGTTGCTAGCGGATGAAATTAGTCCCGATACCTGTCGACTCTGGGACGATGCTGAGTCGGACCCCAATCGACGGGTCATGGATAAAGATCGCTTCCGACGGGATTTAGGAGAAGTGGACACAGCCTATGCTCGGGTCATGGAGCGGGTTCTAGCTCAGGACATATACGTTCCCTAGCATGGTGCGATAGAATACTCCCTGTTTTGGATTTTTTTAAGGATTCCCAGCGTTCATTGTTGTTCAGTTGCATGTGGTGTGTGAAGTGACTCAATCTCCATCGATCAAGATTCTCAGTCTTCCACCGATTCTCGGTGCAACCGTGATCACGGCGGTCCTACTGGGGGTTGCGCCAGCGCAAGCCAAAGACCAGTCCTCTTCCGAAAGCAATAGCCTCCAAGAACAGCTCAGGCTCTCTTCACCTTTTGCCCCACCGCAACCCATCGGGCAACTGCCAACAGATGCGACTCCCAGTCAAACTGCCCCGGTTTTTACCCTGCCGGATCAGCCTGCCACCCCAGCGATTGAGGCACCTTCTACACCGGAAGAACAAGTAGAGTCTGCCCCAGATGAGGCTACCCCAAATACCGGTGCCCCTGGAGAGCCCCCCACAGCCGAAGACATCGCTCCTGTAGGACCAGGAGACGCCCCTGCAGCTGAAGAAGCCACTCCTGCAGTCCCCGGAGAGTTGCCTGCAACGGATGAAGCTGCTCCAGATACAGGCGCACCTGGAGATGTGCCTGCAACAGATGAAGCTGCCCCAGATACAGGCGCACCTGGAGATGTGCCGACAGAAACACCGTCTGCTGATGATGTCACCCCCTACAGAGTCATCCCCAGTAGCCCCAGCTCCTGGACTTCCAGTTCCTGGGGGGTGATATTCCCAGTGGCAATCCTGGTGAAACCCAGGCTCCCACTCAATCCCCAGAAAATTCTGTAGAGTCTCCAGGCACCCCCCCCTCAACCCCCCAACCGAAACAGCCGAACCGCCAGCAGCCCCTGAACCAGAGGTTTTAGTCTCAGAGGTCTTGGTTGAAGGGGTAGATGGTGATTTAGCGATTAATGCCTATGAAGCCATTAGTACGCGACCGGGACAAACCACGACACGATCGCAAATTCAATCCGACATTAATGCCATTTTTGGCACCGGCTTTTTCAGTAACGTCAAAGCGGAACCCAGTGATACTCCTCTAGGAGTCAGAGTCACCTTCTTTGTCCAGCCCAACCCCACTCTGCAGTCGGTGCAAGCGGCTGGCAATCAGGTCCTCACCCAAGAGAAAGTGGATGAGATTTTCAAACCTCAATACGGCAAAATCCTCAACCTTCGAGACCTCCAAGCAGGAGTCACCCGGGTCAATAAATATTATCAAGATGAAGGTTTCGTCCTCGGTCAGGTCGTTGGCGTTCCCCAAGTCGATCCCGATGGCACCGTCACTCTCCAGGTGGCTGAAGGGGTCGTAGAAGATATTGACGTTCGCTACATCAACGAAGATGGAGAACCCACAAAAGGCAAGACTCGGAAATTTATCATTACCCGAGAAATGCGCACCGGACCAGGTTTGCCCTTGAATCGAAACAAGCTACAAACCGACCTGCAGCGAATATTTGGGTTGGGACTCTTTGAAGATGTCAAAGTGGCCCTTGAACCGGGTCAAGATCCACGAAAAGTAGTGGTGAACCTAAATGTACAGGAACGAAGCACGGCCAGCTTCTCGGCTGGTGCTGGTTTTAGCTCTCGAAGTGGTTTCTTTGGTACCGGCTCCTTTACTCAAAGCAATTTAGGGGGCAATAACCAAACCCTGAGCGTCCAGGCCCAGGCAGGCACCCGAGAATTCTTATTTGATGCCGGGTTTACGGATCCTTGGATTGCCGGAGATAAGCACCATTCGTCCTACAGCATCAACATTTTCAATCGACTCACCCTGCCCCTCGTGTTTGATGAAGGTCCAATTGAAGTAGATCTCCCCAATGGCGATACCCCTAGGGTGAACCGCTTGGGAATTAGTGGTGTATTCAACCGACCCTTCACGACCGATTTAGATAATCTCAGACAAGCCTGGACTGGCTCGGTTGGTTTTCGATACCAGCGAATTTCAATTCGCGACAGTGACTTCTCGATTTCTCCGGTGGATGAATTGGGTAATGCCTTAAGTTTTAGTGGTACAGGCAATGACGATCTATTCACGGTACAGCTCGGCATTGGCCGTGATTTACGGGATGATCCATCTGACCCTACCAAGGGATATGCCCTCCGATTTGGTTTAGAACAGTCGGCTCCCATTGGCTCTGGCAGCATTCTGTTGACTCGACTCCGAGGTAGTTTCAGCTATTTTGTCCCCCTTAAACTCACGAACTTTACCGAAGGTCCCCAAGCCTTGGCCTTTAATGTCCAAGCGGGAACCATTTTGGGCGACCTACCACCCTATGAAGCGTTCTCTTTAGGCGGCAGCTCCTCTGTTCGGGGCTACGGTGAAGGAGATTTGGGCAGTGGTCGCAGCTTTATGCAGGCCACGGCTGAATATCGTTTTCCCTTGATTAATTTCTTGGGAGGTGTGGGAGCCGTCCTCTTCTTTGATGTGGGCAGTAACCTGGGCACTCAAAGTAATGTTCCTGGCCGCCCTGGTATTGTTCGCGGTAAGCCAGGGGTTGGCTTTGGCTACGGGATTGGGGTTCGCGTCAAAACTCCCATCGGTCCAGTGCGTCTGGATTACGGGATTAACGATGATGGGGACAATCAATTCCACTTTGGTTTTGGTCAGCGATTCTAAGGCTCCCTTGTGGGTCTGGGTGTGGGCGTGAATGTCAGTAAGGCTGAAGGGTTTAGGTGTTTTGAGGATGCGATCGCATCTCCGCATCAGCACACCCTAAACCACAGCTTTACCCTTACAGGCATTGGCTTACATACGGGGGTTGCTGCCATTATCACCGTGCATCCAGCACCTCCTGATCAAGGGCGATATTTTTGGCATCAAGATGGGCCAGACATTCCGGCCCATCTCTCATTCGTTCACCAAACCCAGTTCTGTACCCTTTTAAGACAGGCAAATACCACTATCTCAACGGTGGAGCATCTGCTGGCGGCCTTAGCAGGGATGGGCATTGATAATGCCCGCATTGAACTAGATGGGCCAGAAGTGCCGATCCTAGATGGATCCGCCCAGATGTGGACTGATGCCATTCTGAAGGTGGGATATCAGGTACAGCCAGAGCCTCGCACTATACCCATACTTCACCATCCAGTCTTGGTACAAGGAAACGAAGAAGCCTTGGTCATGGCTCTACCAGAGCCCCACCTTTCGTTCAGCTACGGCATTGATTTCCCTGAACCCGCCATCGGTAGCCAGTGGTGCCGATTTAGCCCTAAAGAGTTTATCTCTGACATTGCCCCCGCCCGCACCTTTGGCCGAGCAAAGGATGTAGAATCCCTGCAAGCTATGGGGTTCATCAAAGGTGGTAGTCTAGAAAATGCTTTGGTTTGTCGTCAGGACGAATGGCTGAATCCGCCGTTGCGATTTGCAAACGAGCCGGTTCGCCACAAACTGCTGGATTTAATGGGCGATTTAAGTTTATTAGGGTATTTACCCCCCGCCCATTACGTTGCATATAAAGCCAGTCACTCGCTCCACATTCGCTTTGCCAAACGCCTTCAGCAAGCCTTACTCGGCTAACTGCATCTTTTGTTGAATAGTGATTGCTTATTATGTCAAATCCCTCTGATGGCTCTACCGATCCCAAAACCACCTTCATGATTGAGGAGATTCAAGAGCTGCTGCCCCATCGCTATCCCTTTCTGCTAGTGGACCGCATTATCGACTACAAAGAATCTGAGCGGGCGGTGGGCATCAAAAACGTGACAATGAATGAAGAGTTCTTTCAAGGCCATTTCCCCGGTCGCCCCCTGATGCCAGGGGTATTGATTGTGGAAGCTATGGCTCAGGTAGGCGGAATTGTCCTCGCTCAACTTCCCGATGTTCCCTCTGGCAAATTATTTGTGTTCACGGGTATCGATAAAGTCCGGATCCGCCGCTCTGTGGTTCCTGGAGATCAGCTAGTGATCACGGCTGAATTTCTGTCTTTGAAGCGCAAACGGTTTGCCATGATGTCCACCAAGGCTGAAGTGGATGGCAAACTGGCCTGTTCGGGAGAGTTGATGTTTGCGATGGTGGACTAATCCTCTTGAACCTCAGCGGTATCAACGTTTTGTTCAATGCTATCCATGGCCTGTAAATAGGCCGGATCATCGGCTTGAGTCGTAATTTCTTCTAGATCAGGCTCTTCAAATTCCAGGGCTTTCCTGGCATTATCCGCAATGATGGCATTGGCAAGCTGCTCTAAGGATTCAGGTTTATCCAGACGATTGAGAATACCTGCATATTTACGGCTATAGAGGGGCCGAACCGATTCTTGGCAATAATTGGACAGCTCTCGACTTTTGGTCATGACTTGGAACGCAAATTCCTGTTCCTTGCCATCCCCACAAATGACCATATGCAGGAGATTAATCATCGAAGCATCATGGACTTGAATCTTATATTTAGTCGTGATTTGGGGCCAATAGCGCAGAGCTTTTACTCCCTCTAATCCCCCTTTATTGAGGCCTGCATCTTCACACCACTGTTCAAATTCTTCGATATTCAATGGGCATCGTCCATGTTCTTTCATGGATTTTGCTAAAACTTGTCCAGCTCGGAAGTTGCGGGTCGGTTTCCCTGTGGTGGGGCTGGTCATGCTGCCCCGCACATCTGCCACCATGGCCGTTAATTGGGAAAAGGTATGATCGCGAACCTTTTCCTTATCTCCCCCTTGATTGAGGGTCGCTTCAATCATGGGCACGCCGTAGCCCAGTTCTGTTAGATCAATGGGCTGGTGAGTGTACAGTTTTTGTCGATCACGCCGAGACATGGAGACCGTTGCCGCTTGATCTAAGCATTGATCTAAGAGGAGAGTGAGCAGGGTCGGTAAAATACCCGTATTTTCCCAGTGAAACTCGTAACCAAACCCAGCAAAGATCGAGGCCATGTTTTTGGCCGCCTTAATATATTGAGCTTCGACATTATGCACGCCAGGGGAGACTTGGATATTGAGGGAAATGCCATCCAGCATAAAGGCCCCAATCAACGCTGTTAGGGCATTAGGATGGCAAAAATTAGCGGTAAAGCTATCTACAGGGTCTCTTAAAGCTCCATCTCGGTGAAATCCAGAGAAGAAGGCCAGATTAGGATTTTTTTCGCAGAGAACATAGGCCGCATTGCTGGCCTTATCATGGCTAAAAGAACCTGCCAAACAAGCTAAAACGACATTGGTACGGCCCAATTTATGGCGCAGGGCGCAGGCTTCCTCTAAATCCTGTTCGATGTAATTACTGTTAGCACTGAGAACCACCAAGTCGCAGTTCTCAATTAGGTACTCTAAGGTGTTGGTAACGCTAGCATGGCCCTCATTATGGCGAGCCATGCGGTGCAAATTGACGACATGGTCGGGGTCCATTCCCCCTTTAGCTTCTTCGGAGAAGGCCCCCATCAGATCTCGCCCCGGTCGAGGGGCCAAAATTAAAGGGGTACCCCCTGCTTGCATCACGGCATTGTAAGCCAGAGAGCCCGGATAAAGACCAATACTATAAAATCCAACGGTGGCTTTCTCGAGTTCACGGATGCGTTGTTTGATAGAGGCTTTGTCTAAAGAATCGTCAAAAAAACTGTTCCGCATTAATTTCCACACTCAATACAATCGGAAGCCGAGGAGTTTTGGCCGTTTATCTAAAATGCTACCCTCAGATAGTCATTGTAAAACGCTGACCCTTCATGGCCGACTTGATTCACCCCACAGCTGTGATTCATCCCCATGCAGCTTTGCATAAAACTGTTCAAATTGGTGCTTATGCAGTCATTGGTGAACAGGTAAAACTCGGCCCCCGAACAAAGGTGGGGCACCATGCTGTAATTGAAGGCTGGACTGAAATTGGGGCCGATAATCATATTTTTCCGGGAGTGGTGATGGGCATGGAACCTCAAGATCGCAATTTCCGAGGGGAACAAAGCGGTGTCAAGATTTGCGATCGCAACCAGATACGGGAATATGTCACCATCCATCGAGCCAGTGGAGACCAGCAGTTCACCACCATTGGCAGCGATAATTTATTAATGGCAAATGTCCATATCGGCCATAACTGCCACATTGCTGATCGGGTGGTAATTGCCAATTCTGTCGCCCTGAGTGGCCATGTCCAGGTGGAATCCCAAGCCAACATTAGTGGCGTTCTAGGGATTCATCAGTTTGTTCATATCGGGCAGCTGGCGATGATTGGCGGCATGAGTCGGATTATCCGTGATGTCCCCCCCCTTGATGCTAGTAGAGGGAAATCCGGCCCATGTCCGGGCCTTAAACCAAGTGGGGTTACAGCGTCATGGGGTCTATGACTTATTGCAAGGGGAGATGCGGCCCATCCTCAAGCAAGCCTTTCGGTATCTGTATCGGTCTAATCTTCACCTAGACAAAGCCTTGGCCCAAGTCGAGGACTTATCTGAGCATCCTTTGGTTCAACATTTATGCCAGTTTATGCGGGCAGCCCAGAACAGACGTGGCTTGACCCCTGGTCGCCAACACTGGGCCTCTACCTAATTAACGATGGGACGGTCCTACCGAATTTTTATTAGTACCGGAGAAGTATCTGGCGATCTGCAAGGCAGTTTATTGATTCCTGCTCTAGTAATGGCAGCTCAGTCCCGAGGATATTCCCTAGAAATTCTGGCTCTGGGGGGTCCGAGGATGGCTGCAGCAGGCGCTCAACTCCTAGGGGACACGAGCAAGATCGGAGCCATTGGTCCGGTCAATGCTGTCCCCTTTGTCTGGCCCACCCTAAAGCTGCAAAAGCAGGTAATGGCTCAGTTCCAACAGGTCCCCCCCCGATCTGACGGTTTTAATTGATTACGTAGGCCCCAACCTGACTTTAGGCAAACGCCTCAAACAAAAATTCCAAATACCAGTGGTCTACTATATTGCCCCTCCCGAATGGGTCTGGTCCCAAGGGTTAGGGGTAACTCGGCAAGTGGTGGCTCTCAGTGACAAAATGCTGGCTATTTTCCCCCCAGGAAGCCACGTATTACCAAGGGATGGGGGGCAGATATAAGTTGGGTGGGTCATCCCCTGGTGGATCATGTGCAACAATTTCCTCCACGAGCACAGGCTCGTCAGCAATTGGGACTTCATCCCAGCCAGCCCATGATGGCGCTGATGCCTGCCTCTCGCCAACAAGAACTGGATCATCTGTTGCCCGTGATCCTCGCCGCCGCCCAACAGATCTGCCACCAAGTGCCAGACATTCAGTTTTGGATGCCTTTAGCCCTATCGGCCTATCGTGCCGATGTCACGCAGGCCATTCAACAGACAGGGCTACCCATTTCTATTTCTCCTGATTCTCAAACGGTCATTGCTGCCGCAGATGTGGTGATTACTAAATCGGGGACTGCTAATCTGGAAGCCGCCCTACTCAATGTCCCTCAAGTGGTGTTCTACAGGGTCGGAGCCATTAGTGGCTGGCTCTATCGGCATCTTCTCAACTTTGAGGTTGAGTTTATTTCGCCGGTTAATCTTGTGGCGGGTCGAGAGATTGTGCCGGAACTATTGCAACAAGAAGTGACACCGGAAAAAATTACACAACTCGCTTGTGAACTGCTAGAGGGTGAGGCGAGGCACAAGATGATGGCTGGGTATCAGGAGTTGCGATCGCAACTCGGTCCCCCAGGGGTTCTCCAGCGGGCGGCAGCGGCCATCCTCGATGTTTTAGAACAAAGCTCAGTTTGACTCTAGATCGGCAGGTAGCTCACCAATAATGGTTTGACGGCTGTTAAAGGTAGCCGTCGTTAGACTGGGTTTAATGGCTAAGAGTGCAGAGGACAAAGAACCTTGCTCAATCGGGCGCCAATTAAGGGTCGCCAAGACCACCCTCACCTTGGCCATCACATCAATCAAATTTGAGAAAATGCTGCCTTCATCAAATGCCGCAATCAGCTCAGAAGCACCCTGATGGGTCGCCCATTTCCGTTCAGAAGCGGGGACAAATGTCCGCGTACCACTCGTCAAGATAATTTTGAGATCGGGATGCAAATTATGACACCACCGACAGAAGCTGTAGGGATTGGGCTTCAGGATTGTCATATCCAGCAGCAACAAATCTGGAAACCCTTGCCCTGACTTAATGGATTGGGTCAGATATTGGGCCAAATCTATATTTTCATTCAGCCAAGTCAGGGAAATGCCCTGAGAACTCATTGCTTCTTTCCAAACTTGCCCCTGTAGATGGGAAGACTGCATCATTAGGACATTTTTCGGTGCCGTTTCGATGGCACTTAAGGCAGATTCCCGGGGACGGTGATGAAATTCCAGTTGAGAATGACCAATGGTAATCAGGTCCCCATCCTTAAGAGCAACGGGCATGGTCACCCGTTCACCATTGACGACAGACCCATTGCCACTCCCCAAATCAATCAGGAAAAATTCGCCTACATCTGTCGCTCGCAATTGAGCATGATTGCGAGATGCCCATCGGTCTGGAAGGACAATCGAGTTATCCGGACTACGGCCAATCGTCCAGGATCGCTTGCCCACAAGAGGAACTTGCGACTGACCAATCGGACTGTAGATGATCAATAGGGACATGGATGATGAGGGGTTCATGCTGTCAAGGGGTTGAGAGTATGACGGTTCAAGCCAGGGATCGGCGGCATGGGCAGGGATAGGATCACTAAAATTATGGCCTTGTCCATAATCGCATTTCAACGCACTCATCAACAGACGCTGTTTTGGAGTTTGAATTCCATCAGCCAGCATCTTTATTTCAGCATTGGCTGCCAGGATAAACATCGAATGGATCGATTCTAAATATCCTTGCTGATCTAGGTTACCCAGGAGAGTCGATGATAGTTTAATCCAATCTATGGGTAAACGTTCATCTGAAGACAACCAGTCGAAATCTTGATTATCCTGAACCCGAGCGAGTTGTACCCCTCGCGAGTGGATGTCTTGGAGATGGGCCAAGACTTTCTGGGAGGGTTGTGGCCAAAGAGATGGGGGTAACTCGATAACCAAATGCTGGGGATTGATGTCATTTCTTTCTAACAACCGTTCAAATTTAGATAGGAAGTTAGAGGATGTCAGTTGCGACTCAGACACTGACACCCAAATAGATAAGGGTTGTTCCGTTGGCGTTCGCTGCCACTGAGGGAGCTGAGAGCAGGCCTTGCGCAAAATCCACCAGCCCATGGCTCGCTGCAGTCCAGTATCCATCACCGCAGACAGAAACTCGGATGGAGGTAACACCCCTTTGCTGGGATGCTGCCAGTACATCTGGAGAGTGAACCCCCAGACTTCATTATTTTCCAAGGAGTGGACGGGCTGACAGTACAAGCGGAACTCCTCTTCATCAAGGGCCTGTCGGAGTTCCGTATCAATTTGTACCTGGGCTAGAGGCTGGAGGGGCATCTCTGGAGTAAAGACGGCATAACAGCCTTTGCCACTGGCTTTAGCCCGATAGAGGGCAATATCCGCATGGCGCAGCAAATCGTCTGGTTTATGCTCAGGATTGCCACTCATGGCAATGCCGATGCTCATGGTAATAAAGACTTCAGTATTGTCGAGGGTAAAGGGCTCACTCAGGGATTGCAAGATGCGATCGCTAATATGCATCGCATCTTCAGTCTGATCAATATTGGGGAGCAGCAAGGTAAACTCATCCCCCCCGATACGAGCCACCGTATCTTCGGGCCGGAGACAGGTTTGCAACCGGTGAGCAACAGCCACCAACAGTTGGTCTCCGACCATATGGCCGAGAGTATCGTTGATAATTTTGAACCGATCGAGATCTAAGAACAAAACGGC
This sequence comes from Acaryochloris sp. 'Moss Beach', assembly GCF_021497025.1. Lineage (NCBI taxonomy): Bacteria > Bacillati > Cyanobacteriota > Cyanophyceae > Acaryochloridales > Acaryochloridaceae > Acaryochloris > Acaryochloris sp. 'Moss Beach'. The sequence goes on along the minus strand of NZ_CP071717.1, from coordinate 5,058,794 downwards.
AAAAATTTCATTTTGATGCCGTTGAAAAGAACGGCAAGCCTGTTCCAATCGATCAATAAACAACACTCGATTGGGTAACTGGGTCAACCCATCATGGAGCGCATCATGGAGGAGGGCCTGTTCTGTTTGTTTCCGTTCTGAGGCATCCACCAAAGTGCCTGCCGTGCCCGTACAGGTTCCGTCCTCAGATCGAATGACGTGGTTATGAACGACAATCCAGGAGCACCCACCCTGCTGACTAAAAAAGCGCAGCTCATGGTCATAACTTTCGGAGGTCTGTTCAACAAGATTATGAAACGCCTTCTGGAAGCCAGGACGATCGTCGGGATGCACAAAGTCCCACATGGGTTTCCCTAGACTTTCTTCTAGGGGAAGCCCAGTTAACTTAGACCAAGCAGGATTGAGATAGGTCCAATGTCCTGCTAGATCCGTCTGAAAGATGACGATGGAGATATCAGCCAGCAGCGTTTGATAACGATCAATTTGCTGCTGGGCATTAACTTCTATCTGCTTGAGGGCGGCAATATTAGTCAGGGTTCCTACAATCCGGATCGGCGCGCCTTGGGCATCCCGCTGGATAACGCCCCGATCACACATTGGCTGCCCGTCCGATTGCCAACGATACTCAAGCTCAAATTGATCCTCCCCCTGAAAGTCCTGATCAACCAGAGTTTCCAACAGCTGTCGATCATCAGGATGAATTTGATCTAGCCATTCTTGCAAAGAGAATTCAAGGGGAATATTAGAGGTTGCCGACTGTTCCTCATTGATTTTCGTAAACTGCAGGATAGAAGCGGAGGCAATATCCCAGTCGTAGAAACAGCCCCTAAAGCTGCTAGCGACTAATGTAAATCGTTCTTGGACGGTATTGAAGTAGTCGTTAACCCGCTCAGCCTGGATTAACCAAGCCAAATAGCTAACTACATTCTTACCCCACAAACAGAACATATCGGCATCGGGCAGTCGCTCAGGACTCCCTAATGTCAACATCCCCAAAACAGTATGATTGGTTGCCAAAGGCATTTGCACAACTGTTTTGAGTAATGCCGAAGGGGGTAAGTATGACGCCAAACTGGTCTGCTTGGTCACCCCTTGATCATCAACCAGAACAGCGGGAGTTGAGGCCCCTAATACCTGGCTAACCTGTTGATTAAGGCGTTGTGCACCATCATCCTCATCATTGAGCAGACTAATGGTCCCAGCCTGAAAGTGAAGGGTCTGTTGGCTAGGATCATAAAAGTCAAGCACAACGATGGCAAATCCCAGGGTCTCACTGAGAATTTCCACTGATTTTTGCAGCCGCTCTGATAAGGACAGATGTTGTGAATCCAAATCAGCCAGTTTCTGGTAGGCCAGCAGGAAGTGGTTGCCTGTAGCCAGAGACTGAGCGACTTCTGGTAAGGCTAACGTTGGTGATTCTAAATTATGAAGCAGGGTTTTGAACCCCAACGACAGTTGTCTTGGGACGATGGTTAATTGATTCCAGAACTGCTGAATTACTGACAACCTCGTTTACTCTGCGACCGCCTAATGTAATTACCTCTACAACCTCTCTAGTGAAAGAGATTCTGCCTCAAAGCTGCCCTTGAAATGCTAAACATTTCAGCATTCTGCCAACATCAGAATGAACAACTCCCTTTATTCAGAACAGTTGAAGGCGTGTGATATTCATCATTACTAAACGATAAGACCGAAAGATGCCAAACCCTCACCAGCCCTAGTGTACCCCCAGAGACAGCTGACTCTTAACTTGGAAATTCTGATCTGATGACTTTCTTGGCTAGCTTGTCGCTTTTATCAACGGAATACTAAGAAAATAGCCCATCAATCCTTTAGCAAGTCAAGTTTTAACAACGGTAAGAAACGATCAGGAATGCTCTCGGATTCCGTTTGGCCAATTCGGTAAGCCCCTACAGTGAGGTAAAAGGCTTCCGCATTAGGATCGCTCTGAATCAGAATCGATTGAGTCCCCCAAAAAACAGCATGGCGTTTTGCATGGTTGATTAGATGCCTACCATAGCCTTGCCCGATAGAAGTGGGAGATACAAACAGGGCAATGAGTTCCATTTCTTGGGCAGAAAGCTGTTCTAGCCCATAAAAACCGATTAGATTATGTTCTCTTTCACCTAGGAAGAAATGATATTGGGGTTGATTAATCTGTGCTGCAGTGTAGGTTAATTCAGACCGACACGCCTTCATAAAATCAGGAGAATATCCCCAATATGCCTTTGCCTGAAAAGCTAATGGGTTCAGTGCGGGTAAATCCTCACATCTTGCTTTTCTGATTTCTAATGAAAAAACAGGCATAACACTGGACACTTAAGAAATCTCAACACTAGGGTTTGACTTTAATTTCACGCAATAGCATCGTGTAATTAGGTGGCATTTCAGATTTAATCCTTAATCTCTACTTAACTCACCTTTTACCTATCGACAATTCAGTTCTAATGTCAGTAGTTGAAGGCAATCATGATTCCCCAGTAAGGAAACAAAATCTGATTTTTCATGTCATTAAATTGCTACCAGCTAGCGTAAAGAATGTACCGCAGACTTATTTAACTCGCTGGCTGAATCGAACGGTTCATACCGCTCTAGGTTAAGTCTAATCATTTTAGTAGCAATACTTATCCAAAAAATTACCCCAAACAGTCGTTATCCAAGATCTGAATGAGCAGAAGTTTTCTTCATGCTTTCTCTCCATGGCTTATGGAAAATCCTATGGATTTTAAATCAAGAAAACCCAAACTCAACGTTCTGATTTTTAGGATGGGGACTTTTTTATATCAGCAGTTTGAAAAGTTGATTCCACTTTATTTGCGAGTCAAATGGAGACCTTTTTTAGGGTTGGCGCTGAACCCATCCTTGACACTGTTGATTGGCGATGATTTTCTTCTGCCCCGCCTCATCAAAAAGTTTATCTTCAGTGTTTCACTGAAGCCGTTGTCCCCAGCGAACAAACCTGCTGATTTTGTCGCGAAGGTGTAAAGGAGCTAGATGCAAACATTTCTGCTGATTTGGATAGGACAAGTTGTTTCTCTGCTAGGGACAAAACTGACGGAGTTTGCCCTTGGAATATGGGTTTACCAGCAAAATCAGTCGATTAGCCAGCTGGCACTGGTGATTTTGTTCACCTACTTGCCGAATACACTGATCTCACCCATTGCTGGGTCCCTCGTAGACCGTTGGGACCGTCGTTGGGCGATGATTCTCAGTGATGCGGCGGCGGGCATTGGTACGCTAATTATTGGTGCCTTGGTCCTGACCAATCAGCTGGAGATTTGGCATATTTATCTGGCGGTGGGCGTTAACTCGATTTTTAATGCGTTTCAAGTCCCAGCCTATACGGCTGCAATTTCGCAGTTGACCCCCGCCAGCCAATATAGCCGCATGAATGGCATGGTTCAGATTTCTCGTGGTATCGCTCGAGTGATCTCACCTGCGATCGCAGGTTTCCTGATCGGTATTCTGGGCATTGGCGGCATCTTAATTATCGACTTCAGCACCTTTCTGATCGCGATGTCGACCCTGTTAGTTGCCCGCTTCCCCAAAATCAAACGCACCCGGCCCACCAAGCCGCCCCAAATCCGGCGACTATTGCAAGAGATGCAGTTTGCCTGGCGGTACATCACCAAACGCCCCGGTTTATCTCGGCTGCTACTCTTCATGTCCACTAACTTCTTTTCCGTGGGCATTTTAGAAGTTGTGTTTTGGCCCCCTAATTTTAGATTTTGGGTCCCAGGAAGAGTTAGGGTATGTGCTCTCCATTGGGGGCAGTGGCTTGCTGCTGGGCAGTATTGTAATGACGGCTTGGGGTGGCCCTAAACGCCGGGTCTATGGTCTGCTCTACTTCATCCCCCTGCAGGCTGGAATTATGCTGATGGCGGCACTCCAAACCTCCATCCCTCTGGCGGCAATGGGGCTATTTGTCTATTTATTTGCACAACCCATCATTGTGAGCTGCAACCAGGCCATTTGGCAGAGCAAAGTCCCCCAACATTACCAAGGACGGGTGTTTGCACTCCAACAAATGATTGAAAAGTCTTTGGCGATTTTGGCTTACATTGTCGTGGGTCCTTTAGTCGAAAAATTCTTAGAACCCCTGATGTCAGGTGGTCCATTTGCAGAAACAGTGGGTCCCTATATTGGCGGAATTGGTGCAGGGAGAGGGATTGCTCTGATGGTGCTCATGATGGGAATTGGCAACTTGGTGGCAACTGGCATGGCTTTTAGGAGCCGTCGCTTACGCCGCTTAGACATAGAGATACCAACGGTGAAACGACCAGACTCATCTATCCCTAAATCAGAAATCCGTGACGCTTATAGTTTTGAAGAGGTAACCTCTCCATGAAGATTGCAATTATTACCTCTGGTTTTCTGCCCGTTATAGATGGAGTAACGGTTGCCGATTATAACCGGATGAAAAAGTTGAGTCAGTGGGGACACCAAGTTCGGGTTTTTTGTCCCGACTACAGTGCGTTGGCAAGTGTTTATCCAAACTGGCAAGACTATACGGGGGAGATCCTTCCCAACATTGAGGTCGTCAACCTACCCAGTGAAGCTTTTATGGGGTTGGACTTTGAGCGAAATGTCAGTCGACGGGCTCGTCCTCACCTGATGCAATCTTTAGAAGAGTTTCAGCCAGACATCCTGCATGTGGATGAGCCGGAACGATTATCTGTAGGGCTTTTGCAAACACCAGGCATAAAATATGCCAAACAGGCTGGCATCCCTTGTGTGTGCTTTTATCGCACGAATTTTATTGAATATGCGGAGGACTATTTTGATTGGCCTCCCGCTGCCATTTCTGGCCTACAGAATATATTTAAGCTGCTGTTGCGACGGGTGTATAACGCCTACGATCAGACCTTTACAACCAGTCCGATTACGCAACAGAAAATCATCAAACTGGGCATTAAGAACAGCCGCTATGCAGGGTTAGTGGGCTTTGATACCGATCACTTTAGTCCCAACCTACGTCAGTCCAACTACTTTGCCCAGAATTACGATCTACCGGAGGTGGATCAGCAAGTAAAACTCGTGTTTGTCGGCAGGCTTACCCCTGATAAGGGCTGGGGCTTTACGTTTAAAGCAATGCGAGAATTTTTACCCCGAATTGATCGAGATAAAGTGGCGCTGATCGTGGCTGGCGATGGCTCTATGCGGGAAGAAATTGCGGATGAGCTAGGAGCTTTAACGCCCCATGTGCATTTGTTGGGTCGGGTCGATCCAACTCAAATCCCTATTTTGCTTGCTAATAGCGATATTCACATCACCACATCAGAGAAAGAAGCACGGGGTCTAACCATCTTGGAAGCCTTTGCTTCAGGGATTCCGGTCGTTGCTCCCAGAGCCGGTGGGGTCGTTGAAAATATTGAGCATGGTTGCAATGGCTATCTGTATGAACCCCAATCGGTCCATGACTTTGCTAGCAAGCTTCAAGCCCTAATCGAAAGCCCAACGCTGCGGCGAGGGATGGGCGACTATGCCCCATCCAGTGTTGAGAATTACAGCTGGGATAGAGCATTTCAAACCTTGGTGCAGCTATGGGAAGAGGCGATCAGCAATAATCACTCCTCATCCGCCTCACCTGCTAAACGAACTTTAGTCGGAACCACCTCTGACCGGTAATTCTGGATCTTAGCTGTATAAATTACGAATTGTTAGCCCTCAGCCAATCGTTGTAAATGCTAAGTGAAAAACAGAAAATGCTTGCAGGAGCGGATTACATTGCTTCTGATTTTGAGTTGGCAACGGAAAGAACGCTGGCTCATGCCAAATGTCATGGGTTCAATTCAACACCAGGGTGTAGCCCTGAAAAATTGCTGGGTTTGGCTCAAATGTTTGGCTCATGCGGAACGGATTGCTATATTGAGCCGCCTTTTTTCTTGGATTATGGCTATAACCTTGTCCTCGGGCAGAATGTCTATCTGAACTTCAACTGCGTCATTCTAGATTGTGGGGTGGTAAGCATCGGGGATTTCGTGAAATTTGGCCCCAATGTTCAGGTCTATACGGCGGGGCATTCTTTGAATAATGCTAAGCGATTGCAAGGGTATGAGTTCGCTAAGCCCATCACCATCGGTGCCAATGCCTGGATTGGAGGGGGTTCAATTATTTTGCCGGGGGTTGATATTGGAGAAAATACGGTGATTGGTGCGGGTAGTCTGGTCTCCAAAAGTATGCCTGCAAACGTGGTGGCTGTAGGGAATCCTTGTAGCGTTATTCGAGACAATAGTTGAGCAGTGGGTATGACCTTTGGCAACCCATGAACTTTGAGTTTCTGAACACGTATCACTCAGAACGTTCAAGCATCTGATGAGATGCAGAATCTTCGGTATAGCATTGCCACGATTGATTGAAAAAATGTCACCATGATCAGTGATTGGCGTTTAGGAAACAACTATTATGGCCGCTGAATTTAAACATGTCATGCTCATGGTCAAAGACATCCCAGCAACCGTGAAGTTTTACTCAGAAGGGCTGGGATTGAAAGTGAAAATGCAAACCCCCGGCTGGGCTGAGCTAGATGCCGACGGAACCACCATTGCGCTACATGCCGCTGGTGAATCAGCGGGTGGTGATTCACCTATTTTGAGTTTTCATGTGGAAGATGTACATGGTGCGATCGCAACTCTGGAATCATTAGGTGCACAACTTGAAGGTCGGGTTAGAGAGCCAGCATTTGGCAAAGTTGCTGCCATGCGAACCCCAGATGGCAACCTTTTGAGCTTATTACAACCTGTAGAAGTCCCTGCAACCAGTCATTCTCACTAAGTACCCTTCATTCAACGCAACCGGGTTTTTCTGATCAAAGAGGAACCCGGTTTTTAATGGAATAGAGGGAAAAATACCATCATTATTCTTTCATCGTCGTTTCCTCCATACCCTGATAAAAGGGCCAAGTGCAGCAAGATCCGTAATATTACTTAGGTTGCTGATCTCATCACCGATGAGAGACCGAAGCACTCTGCTGACAAAAGTTTCACGAAAATGATTTCAGTAGATGTACAGTGGTCGTCCTACTGATGAACTGGCAACATACTTAGTGTATTAGGTATTTATACGGGTGCCTTATAGACTTCGACCTGTAATCCTATGGGATATATCTCTAGAATTCCAGAATATTTGGGGTTAAAGGTAGCAAAGTATACTATAAGCATCATATTGCAGAGTTTTTAGCGATATCTTTCGTCGGGAGAATAGAAATGTCGGGGGGGAGCCAAGACCATTTCATTCATTTTGCCCTTATACCGCATGGGCATTGTTACCTGTGGGACCCTGGTTTGGTCGGGCTGCACGTTGCTTCGGATGCCTTAATTGCGATTGCCTATTTTTCAATTCCGCTGGCGTTGATCCACTTTGTTCGCCAGCGCAAAGATTTACCTTATCCCTGGCTTTTTCAGCTCTTTGGGGCCTTTATTGTGACCTGTGGCCTCACCCATATCATGGAGATCTGGACACTCTGGCATCCTATCTATTGGGTATCCGGCGTACTTAAGGCCTCCACAGCCATCATTTCACTAGCCACAGCAGGTGCCCTAATTCCTGTTATTCCCCAAGCCCTTCTTTTACCCAGCCGAGAAGAACTTGAGCACGCCAAGGCCCAGCTAGAAGAGCGTGTCAAAGAAAGAACTCAAGCCCTGGAATTGAGCGAAGAACGACTGCAAATGGCCCTCTCGGGTTCTGGAGATGGTTTATGGGATTGGAATATCGAAACGGGTGAAGTCTTCTACAGTCCTCGATGGGAAGAAATGCTGGGTTATGAAGCGGGGGAACTTCCTGGCCATGTGAGTACTTGGGAAAGTTTAATCCATCCAGAAGATAAGCCTGGCGTTACGAAGGTACTGGACAGGCATTTACAAAACGGCGAACCCTACACCTACGACTATCGATTCCTGACAAAATCCGGAGAATGGCAATGGATGGCGACCTACGGCCAAGTCGTGAAGCGAAACGCCGACGGCACACCCGAACGGATGTCTGGCACTCACAAAGATATTAGTGCTCGCAAATATGCCGAACAACAGCTCGCAGATTCTCTAGCGGAAAAAAGCGTGATGCTGCAAGAGATTCACCATCGAGTCAAAAACAACTTACAGGTTATTTGTAGTTTGCTTAATCTCCAAACTCAAGGCAGTCCCGACCCAAAAATCACTGAGATTATGAAGGAGAGCCAAAATCGAGTGAAATCCATGGCCCTAGTCCATGAAAACTTGTATCAATCTCAGAATCTCTCCAAAATCAGTCTAGAGACCTACGTCAGAGAATTAACCAACAATCTATTGCGGTCCTATCGCTCTAAAATGAGCCAGATCAAGATTCACGTTGCCATTGCCAGTATCTACCTCGACATCGATACAGCAGTGCCTTGCGGCTTAATTATCAATGAACTGGTCTCCAATGCCCTCAAATACGCGTTTCCCGACCAGGAGAGCGGAGAAATTAAGGTCAAGGTCACTCAGAACACAGAAAAGTCTATCACCCTAACCATTACCGATAACGGGATGGGACTCCCCCATGAGATCAATGTAGAACAAACCCAAACCTTAGGACTACGGATGGTCAAAACCCTAACTCGACAGATTTCAGGCACCTTAACCGTTAGTCGAGGAACTGGCACCTCATTTAATATCCATTTCCCTCAACCTTCTTATTAGCAAGAATTTATGTCTTCTCTTCTGTCTCAACAAAAACGACCTGCGCCCGTGGTCTCTGCCAAAATCTTGGTGGTTGAAGACGAAGGACTGATTGCCCTAGATATCGAAAGTCACTTAATCGATTTAGGCTATCAAGTCCCTGGAATTGCCGAAACCGGTGCCGATGCGATTCTCTTGGCCCTGGAAGCACAGCCCGATTTAGTGTTAATGGATATTCGCTTAAAAGGGAACATTGATGGCATTCAAGCGGCGGCCAAGATTACCGACAAGCTCGACATCCCCATTATTTTTTTAACCGCGTTTGCGGATGCAGACACCCTCAACAAGGCTAAACAGGTCTCACCCTTTGGCTATATTCTTAAACCCTTTGATCCCATGGATCTGCGGACCAGCATTGAAATTGCCCTCCACAAACATCACTTTGATCAAGAAGTTAGACAGCAAAAAACCTGGCTACACACTATTCTTGCCAGCATTGGAGATGCTGTGGTAGCAACGGATAACCAGGGGTCGGTGACCTATATGAATCGTGTGGCTGAGTCGATTACCCAATGGCAACAAGCCGAGGCTCTAGGCAAAGATGTTAGCGATGTGATTCCGCTGATTACGGGCACTGCCAAAAATATTCTAGAAAACCCGCTCAAGCAAGTCTTGCGAGAACATCAAGAGGTGGTTTTGCCCGACAACACCTACTTGATCACCAAAAACCAAGAAGAAATTCCCATTGATGATAGTGCGGTCCCTATTGTTGACGACCAAAACCAGTCCCATGGAGCAGTCATTGTTTTTCGGGATATTACCGAGCGTCTAGAAGCCAACCAACAACTCTTTCACCATGCCTACTATGATTCATTAACAAATTTGCCCAATCGCGAATTATTTATGGATCGGCTTCAGCACTTAATCAATATGAGCAAACGATATGTCAATCATGAGTTTGCAGTACTGTTTGTCGATTTAGATCGATTCAAAATGGTCAATGATAGTTTGGGACATCCCGTAGGCGATAAGTTGTTGATTGCCACTGCTCAACGGTTACAGAAATGCCTGCGCCCAACCGATACTGTCGCTCGATTTGGTGGGGATGAATTCGCAATTTTGTTGGAGCAAATTGCAGATGTTAATAGCGTCTGTACCTTAGCAGAACGGATCAACCGTGAATTGGGTGCGCCCTACGAGCTAGGCAACTACGATCTATTTAATTCGGCCAGTATTGGCATTGTCCAAAGCAATATTCGATATGCTCTTGCCGAAGAATTGATTCGGGATGCAGATATTGCCATGTATCAGGCCAAGACCAATGGCAAAGGCTGTTATGCCGTTTTTGATGCGGTGATGCATACCCAAGTCAAAGGGCAATTAACCCTAGAAAATGACTTGCGGCGGGTGATCACGGACCAGCAATTAACGTTGCACTACCAACCCATCGTCTCGTTGCAGGATCAAGAGATTGTTGGGTTTGAAGCCCTAACCCGCTGGGAACACCCAGAGAAGGGGTTAATTCCACCCGGAATGTTTATCCCCACGGCGGAAGAAACCGGACTGATTGTGCCCTTAGATTTGTGGGCTATCCGCGAAGCCTGCCAACAGTTACGAAAGTGGCAAGATCAACTTCCCCCAGAGCGAACGTTAGACGTTAGCGTCAATCTTTCCAGTCGTCATTTTTCGCGTCCCGATTTAGTCCAAAAAATTGCCGCAATCCTGGCTGAAACGAAGTGCCCAGCGACTAGCCTGAAGCTAGAAATTACAGAAAGTGCCTTAATTGAGAATCCTGAGTCTGCGGCCCAAATTTTATCGGAGTTAAAAACATTGGGCCTTCGCATTCATATCGATGACTTTGGGACGGGCTATTCCTCCCTCAGCTATTTGCATAAATATGACATTGACACCCTAAAAGTGGATCGCTCTTTTATTCAATATATCGATCGCAATGCTGATCGGGTAGAGATTGTCCGCACGATTGTGGTGCTTGCCCATACGTTAAAGATGGATGTGATTGCAGAGGGCATCGAATCCGCGGAACAGCTCGCTGCTGTTCAAAGTTTGGGCTGTGAATATGGGCAAGGATATTACTTTGATCGACCGTTAACGAGCGAACAAGTCGATAAATTAGTGCGTGAACAAGCTTTTAAATTTTGTTCTGAATAGGCATAAGATATATCTAGGGCCAATAAATTTAGGCTTTCAAGATGGATCAGGTCATATTTATCTTAAAACGAATAAAAATGACTAACCAGGGGGAAAAGCTATCTACGGATGACGAATCAGTTAAATCCAATATCTATTGGTGAGAGGAACCTATCCTGTCCAGTATCTGGAATTGTTGCTCTTCAACAATCCGTGGATAAAAATCCGCTTATTTGTACCCCCGATACCTCTGTACGAGACGTTTTGAACCGCATGAATCAGGGTTCGGACTCCTGTGCGGCCGGATCTGAGCCTCTCAAGGCTAAAGCTCCCCAGCGTGTTAACTATGTGCTGATCATGGTTCAGCAACAATTATTAGGGATTTTTACTGAACGAGATGTGGTGAAGTTAAGCGCTCAAGAGATAGACTTTGACGCTGTCCAAATCGCTGATGTGATGACTCGGAATTTGATCACCTTACCAGCCTCTGAGTTAAAGGATGCGTTCAATGTTCTCAGTCTATTTCGTCAACATCATATTCGTCATGTCCCCATTCTCGACGATCAAGCCCATGTGACTGGCGTTATAACAACCGAGGGATTACGGAAGTCTCTCCAACCCAGCACATTAATGAAAATGCGGGCCGTTCATGAAGTAATGAATGCCCAACCGATTACGGCTTCTCCTTCAACTTCTGTGATGGAAGTGGCAGAGATAATGGCCACCCATCAAATTAGCTGTGTGGTGATTGTCCAAACAGACGTTCAAGATGCTGATTCCATTCTTTATCCGATTGGCATTATCACTGAAAGGGATATTGTTCAGTATCAGACTCTAGAACTGGACCTAAAATCTCTCCAGGCCCAGGCAGTCATGAGCAGTCCCTTAGAATGTTTGACCATTGAAGATACCCTGTGGCACGCTCAGCAATTCATGCAGAAGCTACATGTGAGACGACTGGTGGTGATAGATACCGCTGGGCAGTTAACAGGTGTTCTCACCCAAAGCAATATGCTATCCGTGCTGAATGGCTCTGATATGTATACGACTTTAGAGATCTTGCAAGACCAAGTTGATCAGCTCCAAAATGAGAGAATTCAGCTTCTGCAAGCCCTCAATTCCACTTTAGAGCATCAGGTGGAAGCAGATGCGGTGATGCTGCAATCTTGCCAAACTCACTTTGAATCAACGTTTGAACAGGCTGCTGTAGGGATTGCCCATGTCAGTCTTCAAGGCCGGTTTCGCGCCGTCAATCAGCGATTTTGTGAGTTGCTGAAATATTCTCAATCTGAATTGTTGCAGCTTTCATTTCTGGATATTACCCATGTGGATGATCGTGAAGAAGACCAACGGCTGGTTCAACAATTGATCTTGTCCCAAAGGTCTTCTTTTTCCCGTGAGAAACGTTACCTTTGCCAAGACTTCTCTATTTTCTGGGGAAAGGTTACGGTCTCGTTGGCCACGTCAGCTCCAGGAGAGCCTGACTATTTTATTGCAGTGGTTGAGGATATTAGCGATCGCAAACAAACAGAACTCGCGCTCCAACAGCTCAATCAGGAACTAGAAGAACGGGTCAAATTCAGTACGGCAGCTTTTCAAGCGAGTGAGCATCGATACCGATCTTTATTTGAGTCTGCGCCAGATTTACTTTTTGTGTTGAATAAGCACGGCATGATTCAACAAGTTAACACTGCTGTCCTGGAAAAGTCGGGATATGCCGAAGCAGAACTCTTGAATCGTTCTTTAAATCAATTTTGGGTTACGGCTCCTCCCCTAACTGATGCCCAATTATTGCAAATTTTGCTGAAGGAGGGACATTGGCGCTACACCCTGGAATTCCGATGTCGAGATGGATCGCCTCTGTTTGTCGATTGTGCCTATTCGATGATTACAGATGAAATCGGTGTATCCCCCCATATTCTGGTGATTCAGCGAGATATTAGTGAACAGACTCAGGTAAAAACGGCTCTCATTGTTAGTGAAGCTCGATATCGGTCTCTCTATGAGAACACGCCAATCATGCTGCACTCGATTGACCAAGACGGCAGAGTGGTCAGTGTCAGTAATACGTGGCTGACCCAAATGGGCTATGACCGCAGTGAAGTGTTGGGGCGAGCCTCGACGGATTTTCTGACATCAGCATCCCAACACTATGCCCGTGATTTCGTTCTACCCCAATATTTTCAAAAGGGTGCCTGCCGAGATATCCCTTACCAGTGGGTGAAGAAAAATGGCGAGTTGATTGATGTATTGTTGTCTGCGATCGCAGAACGAGATACCAGCGGCAACATTATTCGTACCCTGGCGGTGTCAGTGGATGTCACAGAACGAAATCGCATTGAAGTCGCCCTCAGCGAAAGTGAAGAACGCTTTCGCCTCGCCTTTGAGCAAGCTGCGATTGGCATGGCCCTGATTTCACCCGCCGGTCAATGGCTCAAGGCCAATGAGTCCCTCTGCAACATCGTCGGCTACTCAGAAGCTGAATTACTCTCCATGACGTTCCAAGACATTACCCATCCAGATGATTTAGCTTTAGACCTAAAATCAGCGGAGCAACTGCTGACAGGAGAAATTAACAATTACCATACGGAAAAAAGATATATCCACAAACAAGGGCATGACGTTTGGATTTTGCTCAGTGCCTCCTTGGTCTGCCAGGATAATGGCCTTCCCCTCCACTTTATTACTCAGATCCAAAATATCAGTGCTCGCAAAGTCTCTGAGCAGCAGCTATCTGAATCTCTGGCCGAAAAAAGTGTGATGCTACAAGAGATTCATCACCGAGTCAAAAATAACTTGCAGGTCATTTGTAGCTTGCTCAATCTTCAAACTCAGGCAAACCCTGACACTAATATTTCAGAAGTGATGCAGGAGAGCCAAAATCGAGTAAAATCCATGGCATTAGTCCATGAAAATCTCTACCAGTCTAAAAATCTTTCCAAAATCAATCTAGAAACTTACGTCAAAGAGTTAACAAACAACCTCTTGCGTTCCTATCGCTCTAGAGTCAGCCTCACTCAGATCAACATTGGGATTGCCAATATCTACCTCGACATTGATACCGCAGTCCCCTGTGGCCTAATTATCAACGAATTGGTTTCCAATGCCCTCAAACATGCCTTTCCAGAACAAAGTAGTGGAATAATCACCATCCATATCCTGGAACAACCCGAATCAGAGATCACACTAACGGTTACCGACAATGGGATCGGAATGCCTGAGCAGGTATCCTTCACCCATTCCAAAACCCTGGGATTGCGAATGGTAAAAACCTTGACTCGACAGATTTCAGGAAACCTAACCGTCAACCGAGAATCAGGGACATCCTTCCAAATCTGTTTCCCGCAACCTGCTGCTATCCCTGCAAAAAGCACTTCAGCCTAGGGAATTGGCCTTGCCCCCTTCAGAGCAGTCTATTCACATGGGGTCTTTTTCATGGACTCAACTGGGCTCAACACTTCCCCGGCCTTACACTTCATACTGGTGGGAATCGCATCCAAAAATAGAGTTCTATGAACAACCTGACCTGCCCAGTGTTGACCATGGCATCATAGGAACAAATCCAGGCTCAAGTGGCCTGCCGTTCCCCCAGCATTTATGTTATTCCTCACCCGATCTCAATCAGTACTACTACGTAAATGAATAGAACGGCAGTGCAAATAGTTCCGTAGTTTAATCGTTTTTCTCTGATGGGCCTAGATTTAAGCTAGCTTTAGCTGATCTTAGGTCACGGTTATGAAACTCGCCCATGAACTGCATCAACTACTAACAGACGATTCTAGAATCGATTCATTGCCTGATTTTTTCCTGTCTGGGTCTATCAGTGACCCTAGCCATTCCAAACGGCGCATGCAGCAACGAGCCATTTCCACCGATATGATCGAACTGGCACTTCTGTACGGCAAGCAAGAATATCACAGCCACGCCAAAACCTATACGCTCCTAGATAAAACCCTCAGAAACACACCCTACCAAAGGTTTGTAGACAAACTGAGAGGCCTCAGAGTTATCGCCTTAGACACAGCCCGAGGATTGAAAGTGACCAGCGTTTATTGGGCCTGGAACTTACGCTAGCGATTCAGCAGATTTTGCATAAGACCCTAGAGTCAACCCAGGCCAGGAGAAGGGTTTGAATCATGAGATCCTAACTGTAGGCAGAAATCATGTTTTTCTCCTGTTTTCCATCATTGAGCAGTAAGGTTCATGGCAAGGCGTTTTTGGTTAGGTATTGCAGCATTGCAAGTGCTGGTGCTAGGGCTGCTCTATTTCACTTGGCCTCCGGTTGTTTTGACCTTGCTTGTACCGGAGGATGAAGCACAAGCGTGGCAACCCTTAATTCAATCCTTTGAGGCCAAACATCCCAAAACTAAAATTCGTCTAACCACCACAAAAAACCTTGGGGGGTATTTATCCAAACAGCTCAAAGAAGGCTCTTGTTTGCCCCAAGGTTCTCCTGATCTGGTGTATATCGATGTGATTTGGGTGCCTGAATTTGCGGTTCGCGGCTGTCTTCAAGATCTATCTGGGCGGTTTGGTACGGAGATGCGATCGCAATTCAACACCCAATCCGTCAAAGATGGAGAATATTATGGCAAGTCCTATCGAGTCCCTTTGCGTTCCGATATGGGCATGCTCTATTACCGCTCGGATTTGCTAACTCAAGCAGGCTACCAGAAACCGCCCCAGACCTTCACTGACTTAATGAAAATCTCCCAAACCCTCAAACAAAAGAAGCTCGTGGAGTGGGGCTTTCTATGGCAAGGCGATCAGTACGAAGGCAAGATTGCCACCTTTGTCGAAATACTGGCCGGACATGGGGGCTACTGGATTGATGATGAAACCCGTCAGGTAGGACTCGATCAACCTGAGGCCCTTCAGGCCATTCAGTTTCTTCGCAGCACCTTAAAAAGCAAGGTATCTCCCACCAGTGTCCTCACCTATAGCGAAGCAGAATCTCTCACTCAATTCAGGGCTGGTAAAAGCATGTTTCTGCGGCATTGGCCCAGGGCAAAGTTTTTTCTGGCTAACGACAAAACAGTTAAATCCGTGCCGATGCAATTACAGTCCCAGGACCATCCAGGAGGACCTTGTAATGGGAGTTGGGGCCTAGGCATTGCTAAAAAAACACACCACTCTGATCAAGCCTGGCGAGCCATTCAATTTTTTTCCAGTGAGCAAGCTCAGCGCCAATTTACCCAAGCAACTCAGTTTATCCCCAGTCATAAAGCAGTACTCAAACAAGAATCACTTGAGGTTCAACAGGCGATAACGAAGGTCATCTATCGACCTCGCATTCCAGAATATGATCAAGCCTCAGAAATCTTGCAAGCTGCTCTCAGCCAAGCTCTCAGTCCCGACACTTCCGATCAGTCGGTTGAGATAATCATGAAAAAAGCAACAGCAGAAACCTATCAACTACTCAATCCCCCTTCCTAGTCGTAGAGATGGAAGAGGGTGCTGCACTTGTTGATTCGTATCTTGAATAGGTTGGCTATTTTCGTGGGCCTGCCACCACAACAGACCACTGATCAACAGGATGGAGAACAGAATAAGGTTCAGCAACGAGCCCCAAGGGGAAGAGCCTGATGAAACCTCGCCTTCAGATGAATCTTGGGTCTGAGGCGGTGGCAGAATATTCTCTGATTGGATATGACTCAAGACTTCAGCCGCAGATTGAGGACGGTCTCTGACCAAAGGAGACATCAATTGATCAATCCAATCGGCAAGCACCACAGAAATGTCAGGTACTTTCTCTCGCCAGACTAATTGCCCACCATCATCAACCCTCAGATTGTAGGGAGGAATTTGGGTGAGTAAATGCACACAGCTCCGCCCCAAAGCAAAAAAATCGGACTGCTGCACCGTTCTCCCATCCATTTGTTCTGGGGGGGTGTATCCCGCAGCAAAAACACAGGTATCTGTAACCGTAATGTCTGGTCGAGGGGGAATATCACCGGCTTCTTCACGGTGAGGCCGAATTTGTTTCACAGCGCCAAAGTCAATCAATACCAACTGTCCATCCGGTTGCAGCATGATATTGGAGGGTTTGATATCTCGATGCCAAATATTTTGGGTATGCAGATAGTCCAAAATAGTCAGCAATTCTCGCAACCACTTTAAAAGAGTTGAGTTATCCATGGGCGAGTGTTGTTGCATCCAGTCCCGCAGGTTGTCTCCTTCGACCTTTTCCATCACAAAATAATGAACCTTACGGTTAGTCAATGGTGCCACAAACGAAAAAAAGCCATTTTCTGCAAAATCCAGCCGATCAATTTTAGGAATGGCAGGATGGTCAAGGCCTTGTAGATAGTTCGCCTCTTGTTTGAACAATCGCTCTAGATCACCACCGTTGTACTTGAGCAGCTTCATGACTTTCGGCTTAGGCTCAGGCTGATTCGCACAGCGTAGATCCTCAATTTCAAACACTTCCGTGTTGCCTGATCGTTCAAGATTAACTAAGGGCCGAATCAGACGATAGTTCTGGTTGAGGGTTAATGGTGTTTCGCAACTTTGGCAGATCTCTGCTGTTGCAGGATTTTGCCGCTGTTTGCACTTGGGATTTGGACAATACACCATCGATTGATTAGGCTTCAGACACCATAATTTGTTGGGTCACCTCTTTGATCACAGGTGGCAGGATAAACCCCTGATCCACATGTTCAATCAGCGATCGCTGGCGAAGGGACGAGAGGGCACTCATTAGGTCTTGAGCATTGACATGAGTGAGTTGAGTTTGTAGTTGTTTAAAACCTAACCCATCACTTTGATCAGACAGAATATACAGAATTCGCCGTTCCAAATCTGAAACACGATCAAAAATTCGCTCTATAAAATTGTGAATGTCTCTTGTGAATAAGCTGGTATCTAGAAAGTCACCCACATTACCACCAAAGACTTCCTTGATAGTTTCAGCGACGAGCTTGAGCATCATCGGATTGCCTCGATACCCATCCACGAGATATTTCCATTTATCTTCTCCTGTGAGTCCCTTATTTTGGAGAATTGCTTTGGCTTCTTGCAATTCCAATCCGCGCAATTTAAAGGAACCAACCGGCAAGGTTTGGCCCTCTAGATAGGCAACCTCGCTCAGCTTCTCTTGACTCGTCGTGACGACACAGCTTTGATGGGGCACCGTTCCCAACAGATGAATAAACTGGCTGTAATTTTCGTAATTCGGTTGATAATTTCCCGCCAGATCTCCCCGACGACTCAAGGATTCTAAACCGTTCAAGACGAGCAGACATCGATGATGTTGGAGATAATCCATCACCCAATCCATTTGTTCTGAAACAGTCGCGAGAGGCGGGTCCAGTGGCGAACCCTGAAGAAAAGTCGTCAGTTCGATCAGTAAATCTTGCAGGAGTGGCGCATAGTACAGCGAACGCCAAAAAATCTTTTCGAAATGGGGTTGCAGTCGTTGGGTTAACTTTACGGACAGGGTGGTTTTGCCAATCCCCGAAATTCCGTAGAGTGCCAACAAACGATAATGATCATGAATAATCCATCGCTCTAGTTTTTCTAACTCTGCAGTGCGGCCATAAAACACGGACACATCGGGTGCATTGCCCCAATCAACCTGCTCTAGCTCCACAGCATTTGCAGCCACCTTTCCATTCTCAAGGGCTTCTTGGTAACGTGTAACCAGGAGTTGTTGGAGTTTTGTGAGTTTGACAGGGCCTCGCCCAGCAATCCCAAATTTCTGATAGACCTCACTTAGGCGCTTGCGGGCTGCATCCCCACTAATCCCCAGCTGTTCACCAATATCAGCAGTGGAATACCCTGCTATTCCAAGCTTGAGGGCAGCTAATTCAGATTTGGATACACCTTGTTGAGTGGCTATATCACTCAAGAACTCTGGAGGAATCACTCCAACAAACTCACATAAATCAGATCCTTTTCATTCTATCCCCATTTCACAACTTTCTATGTGAGACAGATCTCAACTAAGTGAGAACCTCTGTATCTTCTTTATTGTTAGGTCTATAGAGTAGTTCAAGTAAAACCCTGTTACCCAAGCTCATACTAGCTATTCAAGCTATAGCTAGTATGGGCATCATGCCTGATGAAGACTCTATCCAAGATCAGCTGCAAAAGCTTCATGTGAGAAAAATCATTGACAAATCTCACATAAAAGAGATATCTTATGTGAGGAAGAGATTGAGATAGGGTTTTATAGCTCACAGTCCCTTTCCTGTCGCATCAAGAGGAGCAATGTATGCCCCCTCACCTACAAACAGCCCCCCTGCATATCGCCCAGGTTTCACCACTCTGGGAAAGCGCATGGCGGTATAGAAAGTGTCATTAGTGTCCTAACAGAAGGATCAGTCCAACGAGGACATCAGGTCAGTAATCACCCACTCTTTGCACACTGTCCTCAACTTCCAATGATCAACATTAGTGAGGCCCAGAAACCAACGATGCCCCACCTCAATTACATTGATACAATTCACAACAGCATTGACTTATCTCGATATCCCTTTGCGGCTGAATACCAGACCCCGCCTTGCATTGCCTTTGTCGGACGAATGGCTCCAGAGATAGGTCCGCAGTTTGCGATCGCAATTGCCCAACATGCCGGATTGCCCCTAAAAATGGCAGGCAAAATTGCCCCTTCCGAGCAAGACTTTTTCGATCAACAGATCAAACCTCACATTGACGGCCAGCACATTCAGTATCTCGGAGAAGTCAACCATGCCCAAAAAGCAGATCTTCTCGCCAAGGCAGCCGTCGCCGTCTTCCCCATTATCTGGGATGAGCCCTTTGGCCTAGCAATGTTGGAATCGATGGCCTGCGGCACACCCGTGATTGCCATGAACTGTGGCCCGGTCCCAGACATCATTGCAGACGGTAAATCTGGGTTTATCTGCTCCACCATTAGTGAGTTTGTCCACAAAATTCCAGCAGCCCTCCAACTCAATCGGGCAGACTGCCGCCAGCATGTAGAGTCCTTATTTCATCCCACACACAGGGTTAGCCAATACGAGCAGACCTATCGCCAGGTTATCCGTCAGGTCCTGTCTAGCCAAAATAATCTGCACACATTTCAACGACAGCAGTCGTAGAACTTGTTTAGTTCGCCTATTGATTTATTGCCAGAGGATTTCCAAATGAAATCTATCAAGTATGCCCCCCGCAAAGTTATGGGTGTTGGTATTGTTGTTGCGATCGCAACCGTTCCCCTTTGCGCTGCAGCATCTGTCCACCAGGGAGCTGTCGCTCCCCTTCAGTTGCATCCAGTCATAGAAACCAAAATGGATCATCAACCTGCTATCGGTATTGGTTATGATTCAGCCCTCACCCCACCTTCGACAATCATAGCCACGGGTTTGTCTCCAAGACAGGTTTCCCAACAACCACCGGCATTTTCCTCTTTCCATATCGATCAATCGATTGCTGTGGCATCAAACTCGAATCGTCGCCAACCCCGTTCTTCGAATCAAGATTCTACTGACTGGATTGTGCTGATCGGCATTCTAGGCTTTAGCAGCATTATTTTTTGGCGGATTCTAGCCAATCAGTCCAGTGGGAATCGGAGCAGCAGCAACACCTGGTTCGACTGTAGCAGCGATTCTAGCAGCCATAGCGATTATGGGAACTATAACGATAGTAGCGATTTCAGTGGTGGAAGCAGTGACGGGGGCGGCGACGGTGGAGATTGGTAAGCCGTTCTCCCAGTCAGCTCAATTTTCCTATTGGGGAGCACAACAGAAAATTGAGCACTTTCCTTCTAACACTTTATTCCCAGTTCAAAAACCACGTTGTCACTACTTCAGAGACCTTGTCCCTAATGGATTTCACAAGACTGTCACATGAGAACAATAAGGTTTAGAACTTGCCAGGTCATCGGCATTGGGACTGGAATTGCGATAGCCAATGGTTGCCCTTCAAGTATTGCCACCTATCCCGCCACCATCGAGGAAATTCCGCGGCCTCACCGACTTCATCTGAAGATTGCCCCATCAGCAACACTCCATCAGCGAGCAATCAGCCAAGATCCTTATTTGGCACTATCCACTCCCACTGTTACTGGTTTTCTCACAACAACCTCCAAGACTGACCTAAAATCTCACCTCAGAGCTGACACCACTCCATATTCGACTCCGACCAATCGTAAACTCCGCTCTTCCCCAAGACATCCTTGGACGTGGCTACCTTCACTCTTCTTCTTAGGTTTTGGCCTTGGCATCATCAGACGGGTAAAGATGAGTCTAACCAGCAGACATAACGATAGTCATAGCAGTAAGGATTCAGATAGCTATCACAGCAGTTCCAGTGACTATAGAGACTCAGGTGATTTCAGCAGAGGTGACAGAGGTAAATAGGAAAACCTCATTGAGTTTTTTTTGGGAGATCTTTAACTCTTTATCCAGTTCAGGAGCGTCCAGAATGAAAACGACATATCCCAGCACTCAAAAAAGTATTCGCCTTATGGCTGCCATAGCCGGTGGTTGTCTTTTAGGTACCGCCACCCTCCCCCTCACAGCCTGGGCAGTCCCTTACAAACAAGTCCCCAATCCTCGTCAGCAAAATAGAGGCTGGGTTACAGACATGGCAAATGTCCTCAGTCCCCAAACCGAAGCCAAACTCAATCAACTGATTACTGATTTAGAAGCTAAGAATGGTAGCGAAATTGCTGTGGTGACTGTTACCAATACAGCCCCATCAGCTTCACCCAAAGCCTTTGCCACCAGCCTATTTAACCACTGGGGTATTGGCAAAAAAGAGGAAGACAACGGTGTACTATTCCTGATTTCCAAAGGTGACCGTCGAGTTGAAATCGAAACCGGTTATGGCATCGAAGTCATTTTGTCCGATGCCAAAGTGGGTCGGATTATTGACCAGCAAATTCTCCCCAAATTTAAGACTGGCAACTTTGATCAAGGAACCTTGAAAGGGACTCAGCTTTTAGTGACCCATCTCGGCTCTGATTCATCAGTCACCGTTTCTTCCAATCCAACACCCAACACATCTCAAGACAGTTCTGACTTCTCTTGGATTTTATGGGTCTTAGGTGGCAGTGGATTCATAGGCGGTATGGGTTTTCTGATTAATCGAAAAAAAGGATCACTACTGAAACCAGGGAAACGATCTCGTGTTTCTCGGGAGGAATACAGCAATGACTCGAGAAGTACACCACCCCGCTGTATCTATTGCCAGAAAAGCCTCAAAAAAGTGGATGCTGACATACTCTCGCCCCACCTCACAACCATTGAACAAACCGCTCAAAAAATGGGTAGCGTTAAGTTTATTGGCTGGAAGTGTTCATCGTCTTGTCTTAAGGCTTCAGATTCAATTCATATCCGCGCCTATATTTGGAACCAGATTTCTTTTCGAGAATGCTCTAACTGCGAAGAATACACCATCCGACATTCCACTGAAATCTTGGAAGAAGCAACAGAAAAAGAATGTGGGAAGCAATTGATTACGCAAATGTGTGTCTGTTGTGGCCTCTACAAAGAATATCAAGAGAAAATACCTCGTCTAAAACCAGTCCGATCACGTTCTAGCTCTACCAGTAGTTATGGCGGTTACGGTGGCTATAGCGGGGGGGAGGCAGTGGCGGAGGTTCCAGTGGGGGGTTCTGGTGGAGGGGGTTTTTGGTGGGGGGAAGCAGTGGCGGGGGGTGGTGCTGGCGGGGGGTTGGTAAATCACTATTTCTCAAGAGATGGAAACAATGAGACCTGACAAGCAAAATATTCCTGCCAATGAAGCCCCTGCAATTTTTGAGTTAGCCTCTCAATACGTCTCTGCTAACTTAGAACGCTACTCACTAGCAGAGTTGGAAGCAGCAGCAGAAGAAGCAGGGATTTCAGCGAAGTATATTCCTCAAGCCATTGCAGAAATTCAAGCCAAAAACACCAAAAAAGAGGAAAAAAGGCAGTATATTAGACGATGGTTAAGTCAATGGCTGCTTATCGGCTCAATTGCTATAATGGGAGGCGTAGGATGGATCTTTACCACATACAACGCGATTACCAATCATAAAATTCAGGTAGAAGCTGCTTGGGCGCAAGTCGAGAACCAACGTCAGCGACGAGCAGATTTAATCCCTCAATTGGTCAAGGTCACCCAAGCCTACACCACCCACGAAAGCATCCTAGTGACAGCACTCATCGAGGCGCAGCAAGCTTACTTAGAGGCCCGCAGTCTTGAACAGCAGCAGGATGCAACAGAAAAAATAGATCAGGCCATTGATCAGTTTCAAACCTATGCCCTGAATCATTCAGCTCTAAAATCCAGCCAACTTTATATCAACCTCCAGTATGAAATCACTGGTACAGAAAATCGGTTGGCCGTAGAACGAATGCGATATAACCAGGCCGTCCAGAGCTTCCAACAGCAACTGCAAGGATTCCCCAATGCAGTCGTTGCCAAGCTTTCAAGATTTGAATCACAGCCTTTTCTAACAGCAGATTAACGTTGGGCCAGTACGAATAAGCCCAAATTTCTAAGGATAATTTTCCTTGCTTA
The DNA here is from genome assembly GCF_021497025.1 of Acaryochloris sp. 'Moss Beach'. Taxonomy (NCBI): domain Bacteria; kingdom Bacillati; phylum Cyanobacteriota; class Cyanophyceae; order Acaryochloridales; family Acaryochloridaceae; genus Acaryochloris; species Acaryochloris sp. 'Moss Beach'. Next base: position 5,035,539 of record NZ_CP071717.1, on the reverse strand, counting down.
TCAACCCATAGAAACGCCACTTCGTCAGCGTCGATTGAATTTATGCAGCTTTTGAACCTTGAAGGTTCATTGGAGACAAACAAATGAATAATGTCAAAAACACTCTTGGTTGGTTGAATTGGAAAACCGGGTTAGGACTGTTTATAGCTTTAGTGGGTGTCAATACTTTTCAAATTCTAGGACCCACCCAAATTGGTGTTTACAAGTTCTTAGGCAAAGTCCAAAAAGGAGCGGTCCAAAGTGGTCTGAACCTCAAATGTCCTTTATTTTGCGGGATTGATGTTTACGATGCCAACATCCAACAAGAGCAGTTCCCCGCAGCAGCCGCAACCAAAGATTTACAAGACCTCACCGCCGAACTAACGGTTTTCTACACCATCGATCCAGGTCCACTAGCCAATACTAGAACCCGTATTGGCACCATGTCTCAAGTTACAGCTAAGGTCAGATCCCTAACCCAAGAAGCATTTAAGGCATCCAGTGCTCAATATACAGCTGAAGAAGCGATTACTAAGCGTGAGCAGCTTCGTCAAGCCTTTGACGAAGGCATGACCAAACGGCTATCTAGCTTTGGCATCAATTTTGAGGGCAGTGCCATTGAAAACCTCAGCTTTAGCCCTAAATTTAATGAGGCCGTTGAAGCCAAGCAAATTGCTGAACAGCAGGCAAAACAAGCCATTTTTGATGCGAAGAAAGCCGAAGCCCAGGCCCAAGCGGAAATTAACCGCGCCAAAGGTAAAGCCGAAGCTCAGCGCCTCTTGGCTGAAACCTTAAAAAGCCAAGGAGGCAAGCTAGTACTCCAAAAAGAAGCGATCGCCGCCTGGCGTGAAGGGGGTGCCCAAATGCCCAAGGTTCTAGTTATGGACGGAAAAGGCAATAACAGCATCCCATTTCTCTTTAATTTAGGAGATGTAGATTCCCAGCAATAGTAAATACAAAACTTGCAGCAGTCTGTTCAAAAAACTGCTGCAAGTCTACACAGGAAATTCTGTATTTTAAGTCAATGCTTACCGATAACAGAGTTATCAAAACACTCAGATTTACAGGATTATTTTTGTCCTCTATGACATTAGTTTTCTTGTGGCATCATGTAAAAACTTATGTCGAGATAATCACGCCACTATCAGAAAATATTTCACAGGCAAAAGATTTAATTAACTGGCATCGTACAGTTTTACTATTTTTCATGGCTCCATTATTCGTCGTTGCCTGCCATTTAATCTCCATATATAGCCGTGAGCAGGATTCTTTTAAAGCAGTAAATACTCTTTGTCCTCTTTGGCTCAGAACGATATTTTACGGAATAACTATATTGGCTTGGATTGATGGAACGTATTGCCAGCTGATTGTCTTTGCTATCCCCGCTCGCAATTCCTATGAAATATGGAATTATTGGAGGGTAAGAAATAGTTTAGATGGACACATAATTTTTCATAGCATTTTTTATTTTATTCTTCTATACTCTATTCTTGGTTACCTATCCGAAACAGACTCAATAACTAATCTTCCACATGGGAGCATGTCACCTTTGCATGCCAATTAAACCATTGAGATAAGCACACCGATGTGCAAGCACTTGCGGAACATTGCTTTCATTCCACTGCGCCCCTGAAATTTTGACTCTGCGACTAATCTGTTTGATAGCAGATTCAACAGCTCCAGACCCAATAGAACAAATTTGCTCACTCTGGTAATAGTCATAATTGACGATCCGATGCCGATGTTTGCGGATATAGTTGCAAAAGACTTGGGCTTGCTTTTTTCTTCAACGATTCAAACAGAGTCAAGGTTTCATCCACCTTCCCCTGCCATAAGAGTTGTTCAGCCTGGTGCAGACGCTTGAGAGATCCACCGACCTTATAAAGATTTTCCACCAGATGGTACCAGTCCAGAATCTCCCGTCGTTGCTCAGGTATGCTCAGCTGACGAATGATGTTCCAAATGCCATCATGACCATCCCCTAAGCAGGTCACTGGAGAGGCTAACGGTTGCTGGTGAGTCCAGCCAATGAGCCGGGCATTATTGTGATAATCCGCAATGAGTCCCACGTCTGTTGCTAAGGTTTTATAGTCTTTCCACTGACAAGGTTGGCCTGCAGGTGTGCGGATGCGTACTTTGCCACCATCGACACTCACTTCAGTTAAAGCTTCGTGGGCCTGGGGCGTAGGAAACCGTTGCTGATGGACCAAGCGTTGCTGGGTTTTGGCTGCAACCTGAATACCCGTTAAATAAGCCACATCTTTAGCAGCTTGGGCGTAGGAGACATTGGCACTGATGCGCAAGCAACAATTCTCTAAATGAGGACTGATTTGACGGTAGGAGGAAACGGCTAGACGACTTGCCTGTTGAGTTGTAACCCTTAGAGCGCCCAAGGTGCTTTTCAGTTGTCGGTTGCGCCCTGCTGCTGTGCCAGTAACTGTGCGGATAAAAAATGACCGAGTTCAGGACTGACATGGGTCTGGATTTGCTGACGCACCGTCATCTCAATGCCTTCTAGCGTCTTCATGTTTTCTGGGTCGCTCTCCTCATAGAGTAATTGTGCTATCGCATCGAGATGGATTTTGAGTTGAGCGGTTTTATCTGAGTTCATTGCTGAAGATTGCTGGGCAACACTTCATATCCTGAACGGTTTCAGATAAATCTGCAAAGGTGACATGCTCCCCTTCCACATGGTCTGATGAATAGGTTATCTCTTCTATACCTTGCTCAATCACATCACTTTTAGGAAGTGGGAACGCCTAATGTTAGAAGATAGAACAGAAATCCGTTGGTTGATTGATGCTTCCACATCTTATGTTTGAGTCTATCAACCCAAGAAAGTTCTAACTTTTTTGACTAACAATAAACCTCATTCCTAACATTGCCACGGAATTTGAGCTGGCCATAGAGCCGTCATTCAGCGGGTTAATTATTGGGTAAATTCCATAAAAAAGAACTGAGCCTTGCAATAGCAAGGCTCAGAACAGTCAACAACCAATGAAACTTAGACTTTGACGACTTCGCCAGAGGCTTGAAGTCGAGCACGGGCGCGTTTGAAGTCACGTTGGGCTTCATAACGCTCTTGCTTATCTTCGCTTTGCTCTGATTGATCTAATCGAGTTTGAGCAGCAGATAAAGTGGAGCGGGCTTCTTCCCGATCAATGGCATCACCGCGCTCAGCGCCGTTCACCAAAATAATCACTTCATCATTTTCAACTTCAACGAAGCCACCCATGAGAGCGATGGAAACCCAGTCTTTACCAGGTCGAACCCGCATTACCCCGACATCAAGAGCCGAGAGTAATGGTGCGTGACCTGATAGGATACCGAGTTGGCCAGTGGTGCTGGGCAGAATGACTTCTTCAGCCGCAGAGTCCCAAACCGTCTTATCGGCAGCAATGACTCGTACTGTTAGTGACATAATGCCTCCTTACTTGCCTTCGGCTTTCATTTTTTCAGCTTTGGCAATGGCTTCATCAATGTCACCCACCAGATAGAAAGCTTGCTCTGGTAAATCATCTAATTCACCAGAAAGAATCTTGTTGAAACCAGAAATGGTTTTCTCAAGAGAGACGTACTTACCAGGAGAACCTGTAAACACTTCAGCAACAAAGAACGGCTGAGAGAGGAAACGTTCAATTTTCCGGGCGCGGTAAACCACAAGACGATCATCTTCAGACAATTCATCCAAGCCTAGAATGGCGATAATATCTTGCAATTCTTTATAACGCTGCAAGGTAGACTGTACAGCCCGAGCAGTGTCATAGTGCTCGTCGCTGACAATACCAGGTTGCAACATGGTGGAGGCAGAATCCAAGGGGTCCACAGCGGGGTAAATCCCTTTAGAAGCCAAACCACGAGACAACACGGTGGTTCCGTCTAGGTGAGCAAAGGTTGTCGCAGGAGCGGGGTCAGTTAAGTCGTCCGCAGGTACATAAACCGCCTGAATGGAGGTAATAGATCCTTCAGTAGTTGAGGTGATGCGCTCTTGTAGGTCACCCACGTCAGTACCTAGGGTAGGCTGATATCCCACCGCAGAAGGCATCCGTCCGAGCAGCGCAGATACTTCAGAACCGGCTTGCACAAAGCGGAAAATATTGTCGATGAACAACAGCACATCTTGCTTGTTGACATCACGGAAATACTCGGCCATGGTCAAAGCTGACAGACCCACCCGCATTCTGGCTCCAGGTGGCTCGTTCATTTGACCGTAACACAAGGCAATTTTGGACTCATTGAGGTTGTCCTTGTTGATAACCCCGGACTCCATCATCTCGTTGTAGAGGTCATTGCCCTCACGAGTCCGTTCGCCCACGCCACCGAACACAGACACACCACCGTGGTTGGTGGCAATGTTGTTGATCAATTCCATCATGATCACGGTTTTGCCTACACCAGCACCACCGAAGAGACCAATTTTGCCGCCTCGACGATAAGGGGTTAACAGGTCAATCACCTTGATGCCTGTTTCAAACACGGAAGGCTTGGTTTCAAGCTCTGTAAGTTTAGGTGCAGGACGATGGATGGGGAAAGTTTCGTCAGTACCCACATCTCCTTGATTGTCTACGGGCTCGCCCAAGACGTTAAAGATACGGCCTAGGGTTGCTTTACCTACGGGTACTTGGATGGGGGCACCCGAATCTGTAACTTCCATGCCTCGGACAAGACCGTCCGTGGAACTCATGGACACAGCGCGGACTTGGTTGTCGCCTAAAAGCTGCTGTACTTCGCAAGTGACAGAAACATCGTCTCCGGCAGAATTCTTACCTGTTGCCTTCAAGGCGTTATAAATCTTGGGTAACTTCCCACTAGGGAATTCAACGTCCAAAACAGGACCAATAATTTGAGAAATGTAACCAGTATTCTTATTCGCGGTGGTGACCATGCTCACGCCTACTCTAGTTGTGATGACTGTTATAACTGCTTTTACGCGCAGCTTAGACGTATGATTTCGCCATCTCTAAACCTATCATTTAAGGGACTCAACGTAAACTTTCTTTTCAGAATCCTAAATTTATCGTTGAGAGAAGTCCGTTGTCTTGTAAAAGGCTTCTGGGTAAGTTGCCCATCAGCTTTCTGAGACACTATAAATCCGTTGAATTAAGTCTGTAGAGGTTCAGATGTGCCCTGTGCCCACAAGGATTCAAAGGCAATATTGAGCATTCCCCCTAGTCCTGGATGGGTAATATTTAAGACCGTAAAGCTAGGCGTTCCCGATAAGGGGTCCTGCAGAGAAAGTAATGTAATTTTCTGATCAAAAAGCTGCATTTTGAACGGCACCTCATTCACAAAACGAACGTGCTGCCCCCAGTCTTGGCACTGGCGAATAAAATCTTGGCTACTGGGATCTTGCCAGATGTTGTGTTCGTAGATCGTGCGATAGCAGATACCGCGCTGAAGTGGATCTTGCACGAGGGTGAGCCCGTCTTCATGACTCAGTAAAGACGGGTAGGTGAAGAAAACACTGATCGAGGATTGGGCCGCTTGGGAAAGTTTAACGCCACAGTCCGTAATCCGATTCGGTTCGGAAATGACATCAATATAAGCCAGAGGATCTTGGGTGTTGTGGCCTTGGGTATACAGGGGGGCAAGGGCGTTGACGGCAAGGTGAGTCTGTTGTTCTTGTCGCTGAAGTTCGGCGTTAAATTGTTTTTGTTTTTCTTGCAACAAGGTGGGTAGGGCGTGGGACGGATCCACGGCTTGGAAAATCCGTTGCCGACCAGAATGGCGTTCGAGACATAAACCGCGATCGCACAGTGATGCCAAGACATCATAAATCCGCTGCCGAGGAACTTGAGCACGGGTCGCAATCTGAGCAGGCGTAAAGTCCTGCCGATCCATCAGAGCCAAATAGACAGCGGCCTGATACCGAGTCAATCCCAAATCTACAAGGTTTTCTAAGTACTGGGCATCGCCCATTAGATGACACCACTAAAGAGTGGTGCTATTTTAAAGTTCATCGTGAACCTTTTGCAAGTGCTGTATCATGACACTCCTTACTCAACCCGAATTACCAGCAGCGACTCCTGTTCCAGAATTTCTGCCCATAGCTTTTTTGGCAGGAAAATTCTGCCCCTTTCCTGAAGCCCAACTTTCCATTGCCACCCACGCGCTTCACTACGGCACCTCTGTCCTAGGTGGAATTCGAGGAGTGCCCTCTCCCCATGACTCCAAACAGATGATGTTGTTTCGCCTCGCCGACAGTGATCGGCGATTGAGTCAGAGTGCTAAATATCTGAACACCGATATTGACCCCATCGAACTAGAAGCAACATTGATTGAATTTGTTCGGCGCAACCAGCCCCAAACCTCCTTCTATATCCGGCCGTTGATCTACACCTCAAGCCTGGGCATTGCACCCCGACTCCATGATGTCGACAAAGACCTGTTAATCTATGGCCTAGAAATGAGAGATTACTTGCACCAAGGCGGAGTACGGTGTCGAATCAGCTCTTGGCTACGACAGGAAGATCGCAGCCAGCCCCTGCGAGGCAAGTCGAGTGCTGCATATATTGCATCAGCCCTAGCAAAAACAGAAGCGGTTGCTTCAGGATTTGATGAAGCGATTTTAATGAACTCTCAGGGCAAGGTCAGCGAGGCATCGGCCATGAATCTATTTCTGGTCAGAAATGGCCAGTTGATTACGCCCAGTGTTGATCAAGACATTTTAGAAGGAATTACCCGAGCCAGTGTGATAGCACTAGCACGAGATTTAGGAATTCCTGTTGTTGAGCGTCCTGTCGATAAGTCTGAGCTCTTTATTGCAGATGAAGTATTTCTCTGTGGTACCGCAGCTCAAATTTCACCAGTATTAGCAATTGAAACCTACACACTGCCAAAACAACGTCCGGTCTTGGAACAGTTACGCGAGTTGATGCGAAATGTGATGATGGGAGCAGAGCAACGGTACTCTAACTGGCTCAAAGTTGTGCATCTAAATTCCTAGTCTGGCAATCAGAGGCAAACTGAGGTTGCCAGACTAACAAGGATGGTGCCCCCGTTATTATGTTTTCTCCAAACAGATGCCTAGAGTCAATATCAGCTGATAAGGATACCGGTAATAGCAGCATCTTCCATCGCAGAATTGTTGAGATCAACGTCTATTAGGTGGACGCCATCAATCTGGGTCTTGCTGAGATTAATCCCATCCAAGTCAGTGCGCAACAGGCGAGTCCCGTCAAAGTGAGTACCTTGGAGCTTGGCATTCCGAAGAATGGCATTCCGAAGATCTCCATGACTAAAGTTAGCTCGCATCAAGTTGGCACTGTCTAAAATGGTGCCTCTTAAATTTGCTCCTCCCAGATTGGCACAGTAGAGCATGGCATTACTGAGGTTTGCACCACTCAGGTTCGCACCGCTTAGATTTGCACCAAACAGATTTGAACCTCTGAGATTTGCGCCCCTCAGATCGGCCCGATATAGGCAGGCTGCCCGCAAGTCCGCTCTAAAAAGTTTGGCTTTGCGGAGGTCCGCGCTAGCAAAATTTGCGCCTCGGAGCAGTGCATTACTGAGATTGGCTTTAAACAAGTTAACCGGGATGGTCGGATTTTTAATCCGCCAATCATTCCAAGTCTCCGATCCACTTAACAGAATACTCAGTAGGTTTTCGGTCCCCAAGATGGGACCTACCTCTTTATTATTTGTCATCATCAGCAAACCCTAGGAATTATTTGGTATCGAGATAAATACCTCTTTTAATATAACCTGCACTTTTAAAAGTCTTTCTCCATCGATAAGGGCTAGAAGCCTTACTGAGTAAAGATAAATATACTTTCAACAGTAAAAGAATGAATAAAGTTGAGGGGTAACGAATAGGGCAACCTTTCCAGAACGGATAAAGTCTGCCCCAGGAATATGATGTCTTCTGGGCTAAAGCAGCCTTAAAATGGGCGTTCATTCTGTTCATCGAAACATTGAACAAAAGTAACGATATGCTAATAAATCCAACCTAATTCCCAGATAAGCTTCAGACCATGAAACTGATAATGTTCGATATTGATGGCACCCTTACGGCCTCCAATGACCTCGACGATCTGGCGTTTGTCCAAACAGTTCAAGACATTTTTGGAATTACGAATATCTCTGAAGATTGGGCCACCTATACCCATGTCACGGATGCCTGTATTCTTCGGGAAATCTGTGAACAACAGTTAGGACGTTTACCTGACCCCAATGAAATAGCGCTCTTTCAAAAACAATTGTTGCAACGACTCGCCCAAGGTGCTGTCCGGGAGGGCGGCGTTTTCCCTATTGCTGGTGCTGATGTCCTGCTGAAACAGTTGCAAGCTTCCCCGAATTATCAGATCTGCTACGCAGGTGGCGCTTGGACTGCATCGGTTCAGTTTAAGCTGCAGTCGGCGGGATTACCCTTTGCGGACATTCCATATGCCTTTGCAGACGATCATGATTCACGAGAAGGTATTTGTCAGATTGCTCTGGACCGTGCTCAAGCAACCTACCAACAGACTTTTACCCATGTGATCTATGTGGGGGATGGCATTTGGGATGTACGAGCCGCGAAAAACTTAAAATATCCTTTTATTGGCATTGCGACCGGAGAAGCCGCTCACCAACTTAAAATTGAAGGGGCAAAAGTGATTCTCCCTCACTACGAGGATCTGCAGGCATTCTGGGATGCGTTGGATGCGATCGCACCTTAGTTTCACCCCGCCATCGATTCCCAATTATGACTCGTGGCAAACCGGCAAAACTGCTCAACCATCTCAGAACACTGCAGCCGCCACTTAACACCAACCCGTCGCTGAAAATCGACATCAACAACGGGCAGATAGACAATATCCGTCAACCCCCGCCAGTAAGGCATCATACTCAGACCCAATCCAGCTTTAACCAAAGAAATCACCCACTCTTCATGACTAGCTCGGTACACCACTTTGGGGCAAATCTTCTGGGCCTCTAGCAGTTGACACTCTTGCTTAAAAAATTCACAGTTCACCCGATCAATATAGGGTTGACCATCCAGTTCGGACAACCGCACTGAAGTCCGTTGTGCCAAGGGATGACGGGCAGGAACAGCTAGCAACAAGGGCTGAGTAAACAAAAGAGTTGAGGTTTGGGCATCATCCTGGGGGCCCAACACCGTAATTGCCACATCCACCTCACCTTGGGGGAGTTTGTCCTGCAATGCATCGGCGGGATGGTCATACATTTCCAGGGTCACATGGGGATAGTGTTGCTGAAAACTATGAACCAAATCGGCCAGCTCACTCACCCGCAAGGTACTCAGCACCCCCACCTTGAGAGTCGGGCGATCGTTAAAGCCTTTGAGCTCATGTAGGGCCGCTTGGTACTGAGCCATAATCACCGTGGCCCGCTCCTTAAACGCCTGTCCCGCTGCGGTTAAAACCGTCCGTCGCCCCCCCCGCTCGAACAACGCCACTCCTAGCTCTTGCTCCAGCTTTTTGATTCCTGCCGATAGGGACGGCTGAGAAAGATAGAGTCGCTCTGCTGCCCGGGAAAAGGTACCCGTTTCAGCAATGGTCAGAAAGTATCGAACTTGGTAGAGATCCATATATAGATAATATCTATAGCTTCTATACAATAAATAGTCTTGCTCTATAGTTTAACCTGCTCCAGGATAGAGAAAGCGAAACGGAACTGCGATCGCACTCTCTATCCCGGACTAAACCTATGATTACTTTTGCTCAAACCACCTCACCCAAACTCCTCATGGGCCATGCCGCCCCACCCCTAGTTGTTCGGACCTTAGATAACGGACCATGGCGCTTGGCAGATCAAACCCCTGAGCACTACACGATGGTGGTTTTCTATCGCGGGCTCCATTGCCCCATTTGTCAGCAATATCTCACTGAACTTGATCAAAAGCTGGCATCCTTTACCCAACTTGGCGTTCAAGTGATTGCCCTGAGTGGTGATGGCATAGACAAAACACAGCAACTCAAGACCCAGGCCAACCTCCAGCAGTTATCTCTCGGTTATGGCTTAACACCAGACCAGATGCGGGACTGGGGTTTATATCTGAGTCAAGGCCATTTTGAACAAGAGCCGGCTTTGTTTAGTGAACCCGCCGTGTTTCTCATTCAGCCGGATGGTCGATTGTACTTCGCCAATATTGGCACCCATCCGTTTTCCCGCATCGATTTTGATTCGCTATTGAGCGGCCTAGCCTACATCATTCCCAACAACTATCCCTTGCGAGGAACAGAGTAAATATTCTGTCTCCCATTCATCTGCGAACTTTCAATCACCCCTAAGGAGAACACTATGAATACTGCCCTTTTCTATCTAGCAGCCAGCGGCATGCTCTGTGTACTGCTGTGGACACCCTATATTCTCAATCGCGCCTTTGTCTGGGGAATACCGGCTTTTATCAGTAACTATCCCACTCGCAAATTTCCCGCCGAATCCCCCAATATTCCAGTCTGGGCACAGCGAGCCCAACGAACCCATCTGAATATGGTGGAAACCCTGCCCGCATTTGCCGCAGTTGTGATCGCAGCCCACTTAACTGAAGCCAATCCTGGTGTGATTACAGCTTGGGCTGCAACCTTTTTCTGGGCACGCGTCATGCACGCCAGCGTATACATCTTCGGGGTTCCTTATTTACGGACTCCCACATACTTGGTTTCTTGGGCGGCTGTGCTGATGATTGGGGCTCAGGTGGTTTTCTAGCAACCTGTCCTTAGATGCCACACCACTCCCGTATAAGTAACAAGCCTTTAGACAAAAAAAGCTACGACTATCGCCACCACAAGAACTTCATGCTGGCTAATTAACAGTGCAGCATGAAGTTCTCATCAAAATTATTTAAGCTATATCATCCGTCTTACTGACCGACATCTTGCCAGAGAGTGCCTTGATGAGGAACAACACCCTCGTGAACGACTGTGTTTGCGTTCGCAGTATTTCCTTGAAGAGAGGAGCGGGTCAAAGAATAACCTACAACGAAGGCTGAAAAGCCAACTGCCAGTATCGAGAAAGCGGCTAGGGATGCACCAAGGACGCGATCAGAATTAGAAGACTGAGTATGCGAATACATTTCTATATAGCCCAAGATTGAAACATTCAATCTTAGTATCTTCTCAGTTTATTCCGTATAAATCGATACCCTTTATAAAAGCTTTACTCTTCTGGAACTTGGCTAATCTGAAAAGGCTGGAGAAACTGATCGGTTAGGGACAAGGGTAAATCGGTATTGTGGGATACAAAACCATGACCAATTCCGGCAAAAAACCCGATTAAGGTTGCATAGAGTAAAGGTGATCTGCTGTTCATACGAGATGTCGAGAAGTGAAATAAAACAAGTAGAAAGCCTACTAGGGCCAGCCATCACCACTGCTAAATCTTGGGCTTTGAAACGCATTGGGTACAAGCTCAAACCTGCTGTTATCAGCACGCTTGTTCGTTATGTTTACTTAAGTTAGCAATTCTTAGTAGAGGGATTCTGTAACCGTTCTTACGGTTTGATGATTTCAATGGCGGCATTATGCAGAAACTGCAATTAAATTATTCAAAAATTGCAATCCTCTGCCAATCCAAAAATATTTTTTAGCTGAGTCTTCTCATCCATTTAAGGTTCTAGGTTGACTGAAATTCTTAAGATGCCAGCACTGCCATCTTTGCCATTTTTATCTATGATTTTTTGCGTTTCAGTTCGCGATTTTGCCTGGGCCAGCAGCTTATAGGTCCCCGGTTGAGTCGGCTGCCAAAGATACTGCCAAAGAGTCCATTCATGGGGGGAACTGGGCTGATTGATATCTGCTTGCATCCAGGTCTGCCCATTATCCGTACTAATTCTGACCCACTCCATCGGCTGAGCCTGATCAATCGCCACACCTGCAAGGGTGACCCCTCCCTGCCATCCGCTCTCTCCCATTCGGGGCAGATCAACATGGTAGTTTTTATTCCAAACCTTCTCCCCTTGGATCTTCTGGGTAATAGCATGGGTCGCGATTTTTGCGGTATTCGACCAGCCTTGACGTTCCCAGTATCCTTTTTTGGGAGTAGCAATGGCCTCGATTTCTGTCAGCCATTTCGGTTGCTTCTGGCCATACCGCCCCGGAATGATGATTCGCAGGGGAAAACCATGGGATCTCGTTAGCGGCTCCCCATTCATTCGATGCACGAGCTGCACATCCGATCTCATCAAATCGGCAACGGGCAAAGTCGTCTCATAGGAATCAGCACCATGGAGCATAAACTCAACCGCCTTGTCCTGCACACCTACTTGCTTAAGAAACGGCAATAAAGGCGTCCCCATCCAGAGGGCATTGCCGATTTGTTTTCCCCCGGTGCGATTGCCAATGCACTCCATCGTTAAATAAAAGTCTGCTTGGGGTGCCGCTAAAATATCGGTAAATTTTAGGGTCAGGGGTTGATCCACCAGTCCCGTAAACTGCAATTGCCAAGTATCGAGATTGACTTCAGGGGGTGACGCGTAGGACTGCACATAAAACTCTCCTACGGGAGTAACCTGATGTTCCGGTAAAGGTTGATCAAATTGCTGGGGTTCTACGGCAAATAAGAGACGTAAGTGCTGAGAGTTGACACATCCTGGCAGGAGTGTGGCAACCATACCACCGGATGCTTGCAAAAGTCGCTTTAATGCCTGACGTCGTTTCATAAGCTGCCGCCCCCTTCAGTCTCTAATGTTTCTGCCCAAATTCATGGCTCTAGCTTAGAGGAAAAATCTAAGGACAACCTGAGAGAGAAGATAGCTGGTCATCCAGGGGATGAAGCTAACACTGATGGGGCAAGAGAAATTTATTGCGCCAATTCTGTAGATTCATCAAAGATTTGAACCTCAGAAAAAGAACAGGATTGGGGAGTCCATACTCAGAACCCTTGTGATCAATGCTATTGCGTTTAAAGGGTTATAAATCTCTCAAAACCGCTATGGCTAAGCTTGCTAACCGAATTAATGTGATTTTCTCACTGCGAACTCAAAACAACCCTGTGTAATCGCTAGCCTTGAATCCATTCAGGATGCCGAATCATCAAGATTGACTAGCGGTTCAAACCAGAGAATGTCACAATCCTTAGAAGTGGAAATTGAAGTCCCTGACTACACCTGAGAAGGATTGCCCCGGACTCATCCACAATTCCCGACCTGCCTATTTCTGAGAAGTTCCTAGCTTATGCCTCGCCGTGATGATCTGCACAAAATCCTGCTGATTGGTTCTGGGCCAATTGTGATTGGGCAAGCCTGTGAATTTGACTATTCCGGTACCCAAGCCTGCAAAGCATTGCGGGACGAAGGATATGAAGTGGTGTTGATTAACTCTAATCCCGCCACGATTATGACGGATCCAGAAACAGCGGAGCGGATCTATATTGAACCCCTAACCCCCGAATTGGTCGAAAAGGTGATCGCCAAAGAACGACCCGACGCCTTATTGCCAACGATGGGCGGACAAACCGCTTTGAACTTGGCAGTCACTTTAGCCAAGACCGGGGTGTTAGACAAATATGGTGTGGAGCTAATTGGAGCCAAACTCCCGGCCATTGAAATGGCAGAAGATCGCAAGCTATTTAAAGAAGCCATGGAGCGAATTGGCCTAGGCGTTTGTCCGTCAGGCTTAGCTGAGACCATGGCGGAATCCCAGCAAATTGCCCAGGAGATCGGCACCTATCCTTTAATCATTCGCCCGGCCTTTACTTTAGGGGGAACGGGTGGCGGCATTGCCTATAACCAAGAAGAATTTGAAGCGATTTCCCAGAGTGGTCTCGATGCCAGCCCCGTTTCTCAAATTTTGATTGAGAAGTCCCTGATTGGCTGGAAAGAGTATGAGCTGGAAGTCATGCGGGATCTGGCCGACAATGTGGTGATTATTTGCTCCATCGAGAATATCGATCCGATGGGCGTACATACGGGGGACTCAATTACTGTTGCCCCAGCCCAAACTCTGACGGATAAGGAATATCAGCGATTGCGGGATGCTTCTATTAAGATCATCCGCGAAATCGGGGTAGAAACGGGTGGATCAAATATTCAGTTTGCAGTGAATCCTGTCGATGGCGATGTGGTTGTCATTGAGATGAATCCTCGGGTGTCTCGTTCTTCCGCCCTCGCGTCCAAGGCTACCGGATTCCCTATTGCTAAGTTCGCAGCCAAATTGGCGGTTGGCTATGCTCTTAGCGAAATTCCCAATGATATTACGCGCAAAACCCCAGCAAGCTTTGAGCCCAGCATCGACTATGTCGTCACTAAAATTCCTCGGTTTGCTTTTGAAAAGTTTCCCGGTTCAGAACCTACGTTAACCACGCAGATGAAATCTGTGGGCGAGGCGATGGCCATTGGCCGCACCTTTCTAGAATCATTTCAGAAGGCTCTACGGTCGTTAGAAACAGGACGATTTGGCTGGGGATGTGACCAGGCTGAGAACCTGCCGAGTCTAGAGCAGATTCGGGCTAGCCTCCGAAATCCTAACCCTGACCGTATCTATACTGTTCGCCATGCCTTGCAGGCGGATATCAGCGTTGAAGAAATTTATGAGATTACGGGAATTGATCCCTGGTTCCTTTGGCATTTTCAGGAACTGCTAACCACTGAAAACTATCTTAAGCAAACCAATCTATACGATGTGACAGCAGACTTGATGTGGCAGATTAAGCAGCAAGGATTTAGCGATCCACAGATTGCCTTCGCCACCTTAGCCAGCGAAGATGAAGTCCGCACCTATCGGAAACAGTTAGGGGTGGTGCCTGCCTATAAAACGGTAGATACCTGCGCGGCTGAGTTTGAAGCTTTGACCCCCTATTACTATTCCACCTATGAGCAGGAATCGGAGGTGTTGCCCTCCGATCGCCGTAAGGTAATCATTCTGGGGTCGGGGCCGAATCGGATTGGCCAAGGTATTGAGTTTGACTACTGCTGTTGCCATGCGTCCTATGCTTTGCAGGCGGATGATTTTGAGACAATCATGGTCAATTCCAACCCGGAAACCGTCTCCACGGACTATGACACCAGCGATCGCCTTTATTTTGAGCCTCTGACTAAAGAAGATGTGCTCAATATTCTGGAAGCAGAAAATCCAGAAGGGATCATTATCCAGTTTGGTGGACAGACTCCTCTAAAGTTGGCGGTGCCGCTGCAAACCTATTTACAAGGGAAGCCAGATGGGCCGAAGATTTGGGGCACGTCGCCAGACTCCATTGATATTGCCGAGGATCGGGAGCGATTCGAGCAGATTCTCCATACCCTCAACATCACACAGCCACCCAATGGGATTGCCCGCAGCAACCAGGAAGCCATTGAAGTGGCCCAGCGGATTCAATATCCCGTGGTGGTGCGGCCCAGCTATGTGCTGGGGGGACGGGCAATGGAGATTGTCTACTCAGATGAAGAGCTAGAGCGCTATATGACCTTTGCGGTCCAAATAGAACCAGATCACCCCATCTTGGTGGACAAGTTTTTAGAAGATGCCATTGAAGTAGACGTAGATGCGATCGCAGATCGTACTGGTGAAGTTGTGATCGGCGGCATTATGGAGCATATCGAGCAGGCGGGGGTTCATTCGGGCGATTCTGCCTGCGCGATTCCTACCCTATCCCTAGGAGAAGAAACCCTAGCGACGATCCGACAGTGGAGTAAGCAGCTTGCACAACAGCTTAATGTCATTGGCTTAATGAACCTGCAATTTGCTGTCCAGGGGGAACAGGTCTATATCTTGGAAGCCAATCCCAGAGCTTCTCGCACGGTCCCCTTTGTCTCTAAAGCAATTGGCTTGCCCATCGCTCAAGTTGCAGCTCGGTTGATGTCAGGCCAAACACTAGCGGAACTAGGGATCACAAAGGAGCGAATTCCTCAGCATATCTCTGTAAAAGAGGCAGTATTGCCCTTTGCTAAATTCCCTGGCACCGACACGATTTTAGGCCCCGAAATGCGTTCTACAGGTGAGGCAATGGGGATTGATACTGATTTTGGTAAAGCCTTTGCCAAATCTCAGCTCTCGGCCCATCAGGATCTACCCCAATCGGGATCGGTTTTTGTCTCCATGACGGATCGAGATAAGCAAGCGGTGATCCCCATTGCCAAGGATTTAATTGACTTAGGATTTAAATTGGTGGCGACAGCCGGAACCCAAAAGGTACTGGAGGCAGAAGGCTTTGAGGTGACTCCAGTACTGAAACTGCATGAAGGCCGCCCCAATGTTCTAGATTTGATCAAAAATCGTCAGGTGCAGCTGATTCTCAATACGCCCTCCGGTAGTGATGCCCATGCCGATGGTCGTTTGATTCGACGGTCGGCTCTAGCCTATAAGATTCCGCTGATTACAACGATTGCGGGAGCAAAGGCGACGGCAGCAGCATTGCGATCGCTGCAATCAGAAACAATGGATGTCAAAGCTATTCAGGACTATCACCTGCAAATGCAGTGATTTTTAATGGATCAGCTAAACGGCAAACCGCCAGACAACTGGCTCCCACCCATAGGCATCCCCTTGAGTTCTAACGTGACCCAGCCCTGGGAAGGGCATATGGGGCACCAACAGCAGGCGGCGCTGAGCAGTAACCGTTTCCAGTAACTGACGACGAGCGATTACACCTTGTTCAGGGTCACCATCAAAGGCCACTTCCCAGTCTGGGTTTTCCAAGTTAAGCGGATCGCTAAAGAAAACGTCTCCAGTGGTGAGTAGACTGTCTTCACCGGAAGTAATGAGGAAGGAAGCTTGTCCGGGAGTATGCCCCGTAGAATCAACGGCTTGAATATGGGGAATGACCTCACTGCCCATGGCAAATAGGGTCGTCCGATCTTGAATAGCGCTTAGTCTCTTCTTGGCCCCCATAATCGTCCCAGCCTTTGTTTCCTTGTCTAATAGGGATTTGGGCAGTTCCACGGTGTCCGCCATCCAAAAGTCAGACTCTGCCTGGGAGATATAGAACTGGGCATTGGGTAAGCGCAGCTGGCCCTTAGGATCTAAAATACCGCCGATATGGTCTGGGTGGGCATGGGTCAAAATAACTGTGTCAATTTCTTGGGCAGTAATACCTGCGGCTTCAAGATTTTCCAGCAGATGACCAGCAGTGGGACCAAAGGCAGTCCCTGCGCCTGTATCGATCAGAACTTTATGTTCATCGGTTTCAAGGTATAGGGCATTGATATGGGCTAAAACATCTTTGGTTGCGAGAAAATGTTCCTTCAGTACTGCTGTCACTGCCTTGGGGTCAGCTTTGGGCACAAAGAAGTTTGGTGGAAAGGATAGGGTACCGTCACTCACCACCATGGCCTTAAAGTCGCCCACTTTAAAGTGATAGACGGCGGCATTGGTTGGTCCTGTTTCAGCTTTAGTTTGAGGAAGATCCATTTGTGCGCTGATCACCGACCGGCCTAAGGCCATCGCACTAGTCCCCAACAGCACCATACTAAAGGTTAAACCTGCGGCTAATACCAGTAACTGCCAGCGTCGAAGCCTGTGAGAAAGATTGTTTTTTATTGCCCTCGATAGAGCCCTATACCAGCTTTTTTCTCTCATTTTTGCCCCTATTCACTTGTCTTTAAAGTCTCTGAGATGCGTTTTCTGGTGACGATAAGTTTAGCTGTCTGCTTAATCTAATGGGCGCAAATCTCAGGTTTTGTGGATATTTTACGCCATCTGCCAATACCCATGCTGATAGTCGCTTGATTTGACGGTCTGCCCTAGCCTATAAGACGACGATTGCAGGGGCGACGGCAGCAGCATTACGATCGCTGCAATTAGAAACGATGAATGTGAAAGTCATTCAGGACTATCATTTGCAAATGCAGTGATTCCATCGGTTTCTCCTTGCGGTTATTGAGCTTGGAAAGCTGTTATAAGATTATTTTCCGATTAACCCTATTGTATCTGCGGATTAAATACCAATAGACGCCTCTTAAGTACCAATAGGGCAAGCGCATAATATATTTCGCTTGCCTCTTCATTGCCACTGATGCTCCACTCACCACATCCTGATGAGGCATGATGGGTGCAATCTTTAGCTTAGTCTCAATTAACGTCCTTGCTTCTTGGTGTCTGTGGTATTGAGCATGTACGCCAATTCCCGTAAACGCTTGGACATAATAGGACGGCGGATAAGGCAGTAACATTGCCTCATTGCTTGAGGCCGTTGTCAGGCTGCGAATATCGCTATATTTTGTGACAAAATCTATGCTCTTCACCCCACCTCCTAGGTAGGCCAACATCCTCGTTTTTTCTTGTGTATTAATCCATGATGTGCAGAGCAAAGGTGGTCCAATAACACCATGAAAGAGGAAAAAGGCTTCATGAGAGAAGGAAAGTGACTTGGCTGATTCATTGAGCTTATGAAAAGCCTTACTGAACTTTCTGTCGTTAATGTTTGAAACTATCTCGAATAGGCGTTCTGGTTGACAAAGCATTTTGACTGAATAATAGAGAGTGCAATTAATGGCAATGCCAGCAACGACCATAAAAGCCAATATATATCTGAGAAAGATGCCCATCTCCACCTTGTCTATTGCCCGTTACTCAAGCCCTTGAAGTGGAACTTAGAATACCCAATATCTGTAGGTAACCGTCCGCTAGCTTGGAGTAGGCAAAAATTAAACGACACTCGACCCTAAGTCATCCTGTAGATAGAACCAAACGGGGGTAAGAGTCAGTTATGATCGCAATGTGTCTATACTGATCTTTTAGATTTGAGGTCAACATTATTCTGAAAAAACCCTCCATCAATAACAAAATCCTAGCCAAAAAAGTCCTACTGATCGATCAGACAGGGACTAAGCAAGGAATTGTTGATACACAAGAAGCGCTTTCCCTGGCCCAGCAGGCCAAACTGGACTTGGTGGTCGTCTCCGAACGAGAGGACGCACCAGTCGCCAAGATTATGGATTTTGGCAAGTATCGATATGAGCAGAAGAAGCGTCAGAAGCAGTCTTCCTCTAAACCTTCTCTGAAGGAAGTAAAACTCCGCCCAAATGTGGGCGAAGCTGATTATGGGGTCCGCATTAGTCGGGCTTTGCAGTGGCTTGAAAAGGGAGACAGTGTCAAGTTTCAAGTGCGCTTGAGAGGCCGAGAACACCAGCATCGTGACCGAGCCACCGACTTATTGCAGAGAGTCATCGAGGATTTAAGCAAGGTAAGTGAGGTTCAAATCTTTGATCGACGTGCGTTGATTGTTCAACTTGTGCCTGTATAACACTGCTTTTTCTCTCTTGCGTATAGGTAAGAGAGTATAGGATAGCGAGAATTCAATGAGCGGAGTGCTGCACTTCACAAATAGCACTCCGCTCAATTTGGGTACGTATAAAGTGTTGATACTAAGGTCTTGAGTTTGGACTAGGCTTACTCAACAAGCAGATGTTGCAAGGCACAGTAAAGTATCTCATTCGCCTTCAAGGGTTGAGAATCAGTATCTCTGGTGCGAACTCAAAAGCTTAAGGGCGAAGTTTTGGAGATTTGTAGGGCTTAATGCCTGTGTTACTCGCCGCTTTAAGCTAGGATTTCAGGGATTATGCAGGAGCAATCTGTACCCATGAGTTCTGAAGAGAAATCGCATTCAGTTGCGATCGCAATTCTGTATCAGCAAAATCAGTACTTAATGCAGCTTCGGGATGATATTCCAGGTATTGCCTATCCAGGGCATTGGGGCTTTTTTGGTGGGCATTGCGATCCGGGCGAACATCCAGACGATGCTATTCATCGAGAACTTATGGAAGAACTGGGTTATCGCACATCCACCATTAAGCTATTTAATCTCTATCCTGATCCAGGCGTCGTTCGCCATGTTTACTATGCCCCCCTTACAGTTCCTCTTTCTGAATTGAAACTCATGGAAGGTTGGGACTGGGGATTTTTCTCGCCTGAAGAAATTCAGGATAGCAAACGATACTCCCAAAAAGCCCAAGGCACATTCCCTCTAGCCTATCCCCACCAGAAAATTTTGTTGGATTTTATGGCATTTCAACTTCATCTTGGAAGCCCAAAAAAATAATTCTCCATCAGTCCGAAAGATTGATAGAGAATTATGCACAATATTGAGGTTGGTTTTGGCTTTGCTAAAACCTCATGATTCTTGAGACTCTGGGGGCTCTTGAGAATCGGGTTCCCGGGTGACTTCTTCTTCAGCCTTACTTTCGGCAGATGGGGGATGGTGAAGGGGCCGGGGGTGCTAGCAGGAGCAGGGCTTGCCGCTGGGGCAGAAACGGGTGGTTTGCTCGCAGTAGGCTTAGCTGCTACGGGTTCTTTAGTTTTTTTTTCCGGTACTTTAATATCTAACTTCGTGCGAGCAGTTTGCAGCGCATTATCTGCTCCTTTTTTAGTTGCTTCTATCAGAGATTTACCGGCTTCCGACACAAGGTTGCCATCTCCTACTTCATTTGCTTGGTTTTGTAGAGACTTTACGCTTTCAGACAAGTCAGTATAGCGATCTTTAACCCAACCAATTGAAACGAGTCCCCCAAGAATAAACAGGTAAGCCAGGATACCTGTTTCTTTAATGATGGTCCATGCCAATTCAAAGAATTTTTTAAACGAATCCCATGTATCTTTAGCTGAGACTAAGTCCCACCATTTAGTAAGTTGTTGATTAAATGGGCTTTTATTACTGTCACTCATTAAAGATATCTCCGCTCCAAGAAACCATTTGCCATATCTATCATGGACTGTTGTCTGAACCGGGTCAATCCAGTTTGATTGCAGAAAATCTATCATTTTGCTAAAGACCAATCAGATCTTTTGAACAGAGTGGATATGGGTCTTTAGGATAGGAACACTGAGGAGTTCAGCTCTCAACACAATGAGATTCAGGTTGTTGCAGGATAAACTAATCTCTATTGTGTACTTGTTACCCCTTTCAGAACTGAGGTCTGACTCAAAAGTATGATTTTCCATATTGCTCAAAAGTTTGATTGGCAGGCTGCCCAAACGGCTAGGGAGTATCGCGCCTCTTCCCTTACGACTGAGGGGTTTATTCACTGCTCCGATCAGCATCAAGTCTTAGAAGTGGCCCACCGTTTGTTTTGCGATCGCACAGATCTAGTTTTACTAGAAATCAACCCTCAGCTTTTGGATATGGAGCTGCGATATGAGAATTGTGAGGGAGGAGAAGAGCAGTATCCCCATATCTATGGGGCTATTCCCTTAGCTGCTATTCCAAATACATATCCGTTTTTACCTACTCCATCCGGGGAATTTAAACTACCTCCAGAAATTGAGCACTAATAGCTAAAGGTCTGACAACTTTTTCAAAGTCGATTCTCACCTGCGTGCCTGTGGATTAGGTGCCATCCAATTGAGCAATAGAATAAGGGGTGGAAAAATACAAAAGCAATAGAGGCCTAGTTGGTAGGATCCCGCAAAGTTTTTAAACAGTGCCATCCAAGAAGGACCAATCGCACTGGCAAATACAATACTCATCATCTGTACCCCTGAAATTGCCCCTAAATGGGTTCGACCAAAAAAGCGGGGTAATGCCACGGCAGATAAGGTGCCAAAACACCCCCCACTACTGCCCAATCCAGCAATGGCAAACCCGCGCAAAGCCACAATATCTAAATTAGCCATACTGGCAATGCCAATTCCTAAGGCTGTC
This sequence comes from Acaryochloris sp. 'Moss Beach', assembly GCF_021497025.1. Classification (NCBI taxonomy): domain Bacteria; kingdom Bacillati; phylum Cyanobacteriota; class Cyanophyceae; order Acaryochloridales; family Acaryochloridaceae; genus Acaryochloris; species Acaryochloris sp. 'Moss Beach'. The sequence continues at coordinate 5,014,044 of NZ_CP071717.1, read as the reverse complement.
ATCATGCCCATAAACAGAAATTGCAGCCGAATTCGATCGGCAGCCAAGCCCATCAAAGATCCCATTATCGTCGATACCAACGCCATCGGGATGAATAGGGCGACTGCTTCGGCTTTAGTTAAGCCCACTTCCGCTCCAAGGTCGACGATATGAAAAGTAATGCCTGTGATCGCTAAAGCTTGACAGGATAAGGCTAATGTTACGGCCCAAAAAGCAGGGGTGCGGAGTGCTTCGCTGCGAGTGAAATCTCTGCGGGTGTCAACGGAAGCTTGAGATGGTGGGGGGGCTGAGGGGTTGAATTTCCCGTCCATCTGTAGACCACATTCCTCAGGATTGTCTCGATAGAGAAGCCAGCCTAAACTACTCATGCCCAATCCGACCATTAAGCCCATACTGACCCAGGTCCACCGCCAGGTTGTAGCTTCAATCCAGGTATTGACAATAGAAGGGGTTGAGGCGAAGCCAAAAGAAATAAAGACTCCAGCAATCCCCGAGGCTAAACCCCGTCGCTTATCAAACCATTTACCTAAGGTGTTACGACTGGACATGGTTAACATGCCTTGCCCACTGAATCGCAGACTGGTAAATCCCAGTACCAGCAAACCAAAGGCAATATAGTTGGAGGTGGGTAAATTCCAGGTTTGACTGAGGGATACGGCGATGCGATCGCACACGCTCATATACCCCAACGTCAGCCCCAACCAAACTGAAGCCAACACCACAGACAGGCGCGTTCCAAACCGATCTAAAAATACACCCCCAAATGGCAACAACAAGCCGCTGGTTACCGTGCCAATCAGATAAGCATTGCTAAGCTGCAGCCGCGATACCCCCGTCGATTCAATCAAATAGTCCGTAAAGACGCTCACTCCCATGGTTTGACCCGGGATACTCATGATGATTCCGATGGTGCAGGCTGCTAAAATCGCCCAGCCATAAAAGAAGGGCAGCTTGCCAGGATCAAAAGGCCATTGAGGACGAAGCAGCGGATGGATCTGTGGTGGATGTTGATCAGTCCGTTGCTTAGACAATCTATTTCGCAACCTCATGCAAAACCTAGTGAGACGATGGGAACCAAAGAGTCTTCAGCTTAACGAATTAGGAGTCCCAGAGAGCGTGAATGCTTGCAAATAAGGGCGATATTATTATGGTTGAAAATCTTCAGCAATCTGATCACCTCACCTCAGACAGTCATCAGCTTCTTCTCAGGTTCCAGCTCTAAATTGATATTAACGACAAAAGAGGCACAGAAGATGACTCCGAAACGTATACTCTCCACTGCATTACTCAGCTTATCCGTTTTCACGATTGGTATCAGCGAAGCGAAAGCCGCCGAGATTGGTTTATTTTCTGACCAGCAAGAGCCTCAATTGGTCTCCTTAAAGTTCAACAAATTTGGTCATCATCGTCGTGGTTTTCATAGTCGCCGCAGATTCCGTCGGCGAAATCATGGTCGCCGACGCTTTAACCGATTCCGTCGCTCCCCTAATTTTGGATTCAAGAAATTCAAAAAATTCGATAAGAAGCATCACGACAAGCACCATGGTCATGATCGTAAGTTCCATCATGACCATAAAGGATTCCATCGTTAGTCGGTATGTCTTTTAACCCACTTAGGCTTCTGGTTCCGAAGTTTCCTGATGAAGATCTGCTGACTCTGGGGCAAAAACAACCAACCCCCGAGGAATGCATTCCACTTCGATGGGGGTTGTCCCAATCATCTCCCCATCCACCACAACCTTTTGGGGTGGTTGAGTTTTTACCTTCACCCGCCGAGTTTGGAGATTGATAATGTCTTCTCGATTGGTGGGTTGGCGCAGAAGGGCGGCACCCACTAAATTCACCATTGCTCCGACCGCTTCCAAGTCTGTTTGGGGAGCGCCAATCGTAATATCCAGCAGTCCATCACTAGCATCGACGACCCCTGCCCCTTGGGCCATCACTGAAGTAGGGGGTGCAGCATTGGCGATCGTGACGGCACCGGCCTTAAAGGTTTTGATCACGCCCTCCACCTCAATCTCCGTTTCAAAAAGCTCCTGCTGATTGAACTGCTTAATCCCTTCCATAATGTAGGCGAAAGCCCCCCAACGATTTTTGGCCTCTCGGTCTGCTCGCTCAATTACTTCTGCCTCTAATCCAATCCCTGCTAGTAAAATCATCGGCTGATCGTTACACTTCGCCACATCGACCACCCAAGTCTTCCCTTGGATAATAATGTTGCAGGCCGTTCGAATAGGTGTAAATCCCTGGGAAATGCTGAGGGCCGCCGCAAAAGCGTTGGCTGTTCCCCGAGGAATCACTCCCAGAGGAATATTGGATCCAATTAATGCCCCTGCCACAGCAGAGATAGTGCCATCACCACCGGAAGCCAAAATCAAATCGGCTTGAGCTGAAATCGCATCTTCCACGAGTTCGCTGGGATGGGTATCTGGAGTGGTTAAATGCACCACTAGTTCCATGGCTGGACTGAGAAGTTCTTCTATCAAAGTTAGATCGTGATCGGCATTGCCTTGCCCAGACACTGGATTGAAAATAAGGTGGGCGACTCGGGTACAGCGCAGTTGCTCTAGGATGGCCGTTGCTGTCCCTACATTGATGGCAACGGGTACATCATAAACGGCACAAATCCGTTGAAGGGTCTGAATATCGGGTTCATGGGGTTGGGCATAGAGCGGATCGATGAGAAAAATAACGGCGGTAACTTTGCCCTCAGCCACCTGGGTTGCAATTTGGGCATCACCTCCCATAGGGCCTGACAGCATTCGCTCTACATCAAGGTCTGTAGCATCCTGAATCCGTTGCCCAGTCGTACCTGTGGCAATGATGCGATACCGACAAAGGACAGGTTGGTATTGCTTGGCAAATTCAACGATTTGATCTTTTTTCCGATCGTGTGCGATCAATGCGATCGTAGCTGCCATGCAATTGCCTCGTGCTCAAAACCTGTGTCTTTTGTTGATCATACGTTGTTCTATGAGCTTGACAGAATCGTTCAAGTGTCCAAGCTTATCAGTGGCTTATCTCCCGAAATTCGTATCAGTGATTCCCGCTTTACACAGCGATCATGCATGATCTGGTTGACCCATGATGAATCTAATTTTGTGTTCTTCCTGATGATGCTAGACCTTTGTCTAATCATTTGTAGCAAGCGAACATGCCATGATCTGTAGTTGATCTTTCCTAAAATCTGAGGTTCGGGTTTTGCGGATTAGCCAGATTGCAAAAACTTCATCAGGACTAGTGAGTGGAGTTTTTGTGCTCACCATTTTCGTGCAGTCAGTACAGGCTGCCAAAAGCGATCATGTTGATCAGCTAAAAGAAACACGTGAATGTGCCGACTGTCAGCTGGATAAGGCCAAATTAGGTGGAGCTGATCTTCGGAATGCCAACCTAAAAGGGGCCAATCTTAAAGAAGCAAATCTGCGGGGAGCCAAGCTAGATGGAGCAGATCTACTTCGAGCGGATCTCAAACAAGCCGATTTGCGGGAGGCGATCCTTTCTAGTGCCCAACTCACCCTCAGCAATCTAGAGGAAAGCCAATTGGGCGCAGCCATCTTATTCCGGGCTAACTTATCTCAAGCACGGCTGATACTCAGCAATCTGGAAAACGCTCAACTCCGTGATGCCAACTTGAGCCAAGCGAAATTAATGGAAGCCAATTTAGCTAGGGCTAACTTAGCTCAGGCACAGTTGAATCAGGCTGATCTGACCACTGCTACTTTATCTCAAGCTCGATTACAGAATGCATCGCTAGTAGGAGCAAAGCTGGTAAACGCCAATTTGGAAGGAGCATCTCTGAAGGGAGCCAATTTGATTGGAGCCGATTTGACTGGAGCCAATTTAGTAAATACTGATTTGAGAGACGCCAAAATTGATGACACCACAGTTTTAGATCCGAAATGGCGAGATGCTTGGGCGATTGTCAATCCGCAACCGATCAAGAAGCCAACTTCCACAGAAACATCTGAGGCACTCACTACGGGAGCATCTGCCGCACCGGTAAAAGGCAAAAATCTGAGTGGTGTGCATTGGGTGGGCATCAATTTAGAAGGGGCAGAGCTGGAAGAAGCGGATCTGTCCCAGGCTTATTTGTTTATTGTCAATTTGCAAGATAGTAACCTGCGAGCCACTAATTTTAGTAATGCCCGTCTCCGCTATACAAATTTTCGTCGAGCCAATTTAACCAATAGCAATTTACAAGGTGCCGATTTACGTTACGCCAATTTGGAAGGGGCCGATCTTAATCTGGCAAAGCTACACAAGAGCAAAATCAATATCAAAACTGTTCTGGCCGATAAATGGCGGCAGGTGTGGGAACTGGTCAACCAGGGAGGTAGAGAGCTAGAACTGAAAACGGCTGACTTAGTTCAAGCTGATCTCAGCCAAGTTGATTTTTTTCGAGCCCAATTGCCCGAGGCTAATTTAACCCAAAGCATTTTGGATGGGGCCAATATGACCGAAGCTAACCTGTTTCGGGCCGATCTAACGGGAGCCAGCCTCAAAGCCGTGACCCTCAAAAATGCCAACCTAGCAGAAGCCAATCTAGAAAATGCCAACGTTGAGGGTACCACCCTTACCGATGCCTACTTGTGTGGAGCCACGATGCCTGATGGAACAACCCACTCTTGTCCCTAAAAAAAGATTATTGATCATCTTTGGAAAAACTAGCCGTCAGTTGAATCTGGTACAGGGATATGGCATCGGGTCTAGTGCAAAATTACTGCTATGGGGAATAGCATCGCCCCTCCTACTGAGTGCCTTGCTACCCCAAAGCCTTCATGCCCAAGAAGGATTACAAGATTATGGTCATTGGGCAGGATTATGTCAGAGCCTGACCCAGCAAGCCCAAAATAACGAAGCTCTGAAGAAAAAGCAATATGATAAAAAGCTCAAAAATGAAAAATATGCAGAAGCTCTCAAAGCGTGTGATCAAGCGATTGCTTTAAATTCCAACGATCCGCAAACCTGGACCGATCGCAGCACGATTGTTTTTGCCCAAGCCAAGCATTCTGAAGCTGTAGCGGCCTTCAATCAGGTTCTAAAGCTTGAACCCGACAAACCTCAGATTTTAGCGAAGCGATGCATTAGCCTTTTTCAACTCAAAAATTATGAACCTGCTCTCAAAGATTGTGAATTAGCCTTGCAAGTGGCAGATCAACGGCTGCAATCGTTACCTGATCAGGCTTGGTATTACCGAGGAGCAGCATTATTTGAGTTGAAGCGATTTGACGAAGCCTTAGCTGCCTATGATTGGGCTACACATATCAATGAACATGATGGACGAGCATGGGCTGGCCACTGTCAGGTGTTGGCATCACAGAAGCAATATTCACGAGCGTTTCAATCCTGCGATCGCGCCCTCCAAGAAGACTGGCCAGACAACTCTGCTGCCATGGGTTGGTCCCAACTTGCCCAACTCCATCGACAATTAGGAGAGTATAATCAGGCCCTTGAAAACTATGACAAGGCTCTCGCTTTTGCCCCTGAGAATCCCAAGCTGTGGTCTCAACAGGGGATTTTGCTGGATCAATTGGGAGAACATCAACAGGCACAAGCTTCCCATGAATTTGCCGTTACCCTGGCCCCTAAATCTTCTGCGGCCCTAATTCAGCAATGTGCCAATGCCAATCAACTTCGCCAGTTTGAGACGGCCCTAGCCAGCTGCGAAAAAGCCTTCCAAGAAGGGGACGGAGATTGGGGAGAGGCAGGGCTGGACTTTGCCTGGAGCCAGCGGGGCACAGCACTGATTGGTCTTGGCAGGTTCAAGGAAGCCCTCACCTCCATCGATCGGGCGTTAGCCATCATGCCTAAAGATGCCCATGCTTGGAGTGCTCGGGCTTTATCACTGTGGCGTTTAGGGCGATTTGATGAGGCCTTGGATGCTGCGGAACAGGGCGTGGAGTATGATCCTCAATCTTCCCTAGCCTGGTTCAACCAAGGCCGGATTCTCGCGACTCTTGGCAAGTTAGAAGAAGCCGTTGCGGCTTACGATCGAGCTTTAAAGGGAGATGTCAATACCGGTAAGCAACCGACACTAGTAGAAATATGGATTAATCAAAGTGCAGCCTATTGGCGACTAGAAGACTATGGACAGGCCCTAGCTGCTGCGGATCAAGCTGTGGCTCTGGATGCCAAATCTGATCGCGCTTGGTATAACAAAGCTCTAGCTCTGATGGGCTTGCGGTCCTATAGTCGGGCGGTGGCTGCCTATAACAAAGCCCTCGCCTTTAATGAAAAAAATGCCGATTATTGGACAGGGAAAGGGATAGCCCTAAAGGCGCTGGGGAATTTTCCTGAAGCCTTAGCTAGCCTAGAACAAGCCCTTAGTCTCAATCCCAATCATTCCCTAGCTTTGCTGAATCAAGAGCGGGTCAAGAAGCGAATTCAGCCTTCCAAGTAGATGTTTAAGGTTTTCGAGCTGTGATAGCTTTACGTGCGATCGCAAGTTCGTATTCACCATAAGCATTGGAGATTTGAACTTGAAATCCTATCTGACTCAACTGTTCAGCAATCTCTTCGGCATTGTAGAGCTGTTGTCGGTGAATTTCTTCATCCCGCCGATACAGACTACCCTCTTGCCGAAAGGTGATGATCCGTCGCATCAGGATCATCTTTTCTAAATCCTCTTGTTTCTCAACCAGAACCATCCAGTCGTCCCCTTCTCGAAAGCCTTGACTAGTTTGTCCCACTTCCACCTGCCCAGACTCCACTAGATCAAACAGAAACAGTCCTCCAGACTCAAGGGCATCAAAGATTCGCTGGAATATAGGACCTAGGCGAGACGAATTGTGTTCTGCATCGAATAAATAATTTAGACCTTCCCCTAGGGCTGTCACCGCCTGACAGGTGGGTAGACTGGCCGTAAATAAGGACTCCACCCGAAATTCTGCAGTAGGAACTCGATTGCGGGCCAGCTCAATCATGGCTTCCGAAATATCAATGCCCACTACTTGATACCCTGCCTGAACTAGGTGATCTGCCCAGATGCCGCTCCCACAGCCTAAATCGACCACTAAACCCGATTCAATCTGATGTGCTTGAAAGCAGACCAAGATTTCGACAGCCGCTTGGTCAGCGAAATCGCCATATCCAATATCGTGGATATAGGCCAGGTCAGCTTTATACCAATCTCCCATACTATTTTCCTCAGGTATCTAACTCCTTAGGCGCCGAATCAGAAGGCACTACTGCCCAAAAACGATATAAACCGGATTCCTAAGTTATCCTCTTAGCCACCCAAAGGAGTAAGCCACTGCTTCTCAACAGTTCAAAAGATTCAGCATTGAGATCGCAGGCTAGTAAGTCTAGAGGTAATGGAGGGTGTTACTCAAGTAAGTTTTGGAGAATGGCCTAAGCAGACATTGCTTGGGTTTCACCATTGGAATAAAGTAAGGCTCGCTTCGGCCCATGAATGGGATCTTCCACGATAATGGTTTCGTCCCGCTCAGCCCCTAGAGACACTATGGCAATGGGAACTTCTACAATACCTGCCAAGAACTTGAGATAGTCCAGGGCTTTCGGGGGTAAATCGTCTAAGGTCCGGCAATGAATCGTAGATTGTTTCCAGCCGGGCAGTGTTTTATAAACGGGTTTGCATCGAGAAAATTGTCGAGCATTCGTCGGAAAGTCCTTCGACTCGTGGCCATCAATCTCATAGGCCACACAAACTTTAATCTCTTCCACTTCGTCTAGAATATCGAGCTTGGTCACCGCTAGACAGTCCAGACCATTAATGCGGACGGCATAGCGACCAATTACGGCATCAAACCAACCGCAGCGTCGTCGACGTCCAGTGGTCGTTCCAAATTCAGCGCCTCGCTCACAGAGGGCCACACCCATCTCATCGTGTAGCTCTGTCGGGAATGGACCTTCACCCACCCGAGTGGTGTAGGCTTTGGCCACGCCGATGACCCGGTCGATCATCGTTGGACCCACGCCCGTACCCACACAGGCACCGCCAGCTACTGGGTTGGAAGAGGTAACGTAGGGATAGGTTCCATGGTCCAAATCAAGTAACGTTCCCTGGGCACCTTCAAATAGGATGTTTCGGTGCTGTTGATAGGCATCGTAGATTTTTAAGGAACAGTCGGCAACGAAGGGGCGCAGACGATCCGCATAGACTTGATACTCGGCAATCACCTCTTCTGGATCTAGGGGAGGTAGATTGTAGAGTTTTTCCAGAATGACGTTTTTATAGTTAACGGTCCACCGCAACTGTTTTTTCATGCCTTCTGGATCCATCAGATCCAGGATGCGGATGCCGGTTCGCTCTGACTTATCGGCGTAGGTGGGGCCAATGCCTCTGCCAGTGGTGCCGATTTTATGGTCACCACGGCGCTCTTCCGAGGCCTGATCAATCAACCGATGATAGGGCATGGTGACATGGGCTGATTCGGAAATAAACAAATGGCTGGTACTAATTCCCAACCCATCCAACATATCTAGCTCTTCGATCAGAACTTTTGGATCGATCACAGTTCCAGAGCCGATGATGCAATCGGTGTTGGGGTAGAGAATGCCGGAAGGAATCAAATGTAACTTAAAGGTCTGGTCATCGACGACGACGGTATGGCCAGCGTTTACTCCGCCTTGATACCGTACGACCACATCTGCTGAACGACTTAGCAGATCGGTTATCTTACCCTTTCCTTCATCGCCCCACTGAGCACCAATTACAACTACGTTAGCCAAGGGATTATTAAAAAAACAACTATTTCACAAACAATAATTATCGGTAGTGGGGGAGACTTCTGTCAATCTCGCTGTCAGAATCTCTCCTGCCCACTGGGAGATAACCTTGCCTGCAGTTACAGATATATATTGCCCAAACCCCAGAGAGATTAATGCTTTAGACGCAAGTTCAAGCATCGGGTTCTTGCTCAATGGTGCGAGAGAGTTGTTCTAGATCCTCTAATGGCACCAACTCTTTTTCCTTCTCTTTAACCTTATTAGAGAAGATTAGGGGTAAGGGTTTTTCGACCCAGCAGCTCGCCACCGGTAACATTGCTTCGAGATCATCCATCACCCGAGGAATCACCATCACCGAATTTAGCTCGCCGATTCGCTCTGCTTCAAACATGCCCGCCTCAATAGCAACCGCAACATTGGCAACAGACCCTCGGACCATAGCAGTACATAATCCTGCTCCGATGGTTTCATAGGCAGAGAGTTGGACATTGGCCGATTTGAGCATCGCATCAGCTGCCCCCACCATGGCAGGAAAGCCTTTAGTTTCCAGAAGACCGATGGATTGGTTGCTCAAGCGAGAATAGCCCCGTTGCTGCTGAGCAATTTCCACCAGATGGCTGCCAATGGGAAACACCGCTTCTAAGTTTGGCATGGGTCGGGCAAGCACCAGTTTAGAGACGGTTTGCCCTAGCTTTTCGGCTAAGCGGCTGCCTTCTTCCACCGCCAGACGTACATCAGCAATATTGCCTCGCACAATCACGGTACATAGACCACTACCTATCTTTTCATAGCCCACCAAGGTTACTTCCGCAGCCTTGAGCATTGCATCTGCTGTCCCTACAATCGCCGGAAAACTTGGGGTAGACAACAAACCCAAGGCACTATCGGGTCTGCGTTTCCGTTTTAACTTTGATGCAGGAATCATATCGGTGAGCAATACTTTTGCGGAGACGTTGAACCTAAAAATTCTTCTGGTTTAGTCTCGTTCAGTTTAACAATAACCGCAATAGCTGATTTGCATAGGGATTACGGAGATGAGTTACGAGCAAACAAGACCTGCAGCATTTGCGTTACATAAGCTTGACCGATCACGTGAGACCTGGATTGTGGCCTGCCAGTTATCGGGGATGGGCTATGGCTTGGAGAAGGGCTTGACCATGCATAGATATTATCTTGAAGAGGTTGCGACGTCTCGCTGGCAGGAGCTTCTTCAAAGGAAGATCGGCCAGAGTCTCCCATTAATGAGCCTTCTGGAATGACCTGGTGGGCCACAACATCAGTATTGATAATGGTTGTGCAATCGCCAATACAGGCGTTGATGCCAATGGTGACCTTGCCTAGAACCAACACTCCCGCTCCTAAAACAGCATTGCTGTCGACGGTAATAGTGCCCTGAAACGCTTGAATGACAACCCCCGTCCCGATACAGGTCCCTGCTGCAATCACAATTTTGCTTTGGGGAGCAGCCTGCAAGATAGCACCGGGAGCAATTTTGGCGTGGGGATGGATGCTGACATCCCCAATCACACAAAAATGCGAGGTACTAACGGGTTGCGGGGGTGAGAGTTGCATTAGCAAGGAACCTTAGGTTCTTAGGCTATGAGTGGAAAAGTCGTTCAGACTAAGACCCTTTAGAAAGGACATCTAGCGAGCCGCCACAGGCTTTTGGATAACGGATTCTAAGACGCGTCGCTTGGCATCGGTATCAATACCGATTAAACGGACATATTCTTTTTGATGATCCGCCATACAGGTTTCTAACGCGGCAATGACCTGAGATTCTTGCTGGGTTTTAATAGGAGGACAGCTTTGCCAAGAACTGGTTTGGAACCGGCGCTTGTCCGCATATTCTGTACTAATTCGATAGCCTTGGGCCAAGAGCGATCGCACTTGCGCTACGGTATCAGCATCTAAACCACCACTATTTTGGGGGCTAAATCCACGTCCTCGAGAGCTTTGGGCCGCAGGGGCTTGATAAGAGCGAGAACTTGACGTCTTCACTGATGATTGAGTCGCAGTAGATCCGCCAGGACGTTGAATAATTGTTTCAGACATTCGCTTTTTAGCTCGCTTGTCGATGCCAATCAGACGAATATAATCATTGGGATGTTCAGCTATACAGGCTTCCACTCCAGCAATGACCTGAGATTCTTGCTGGGAAGCAATAGGGGTACAGCTCTGCCAAGAACTTGTTTGGAACCGACGCTTGTCTGCATATTCAGTGCCAATTCGATAGCCTTGGGCTAAGAGAGAGCGAATCTGATTCACTACCGTTCCATCCATGCCAACCGAAGGGGCAGGACGGTAGCTCGAACTATTACTTTCCACCTTGTAGCTAGAGCTGGAGCTGACTGATCTCGCTTTAGGAGCAGGTGTACTAGCCTTACTATTGTCGTCTGGGCGCTGAATGATGACTTCTAGGACCCGACGTTTGGCTTTCGGGTCAATCCCGATTAAGCGGACATAGTTGCCAGGATGTTCTGCAACACAGCTTTCCAAGGCGGCAATAACTTGAGATTCTTGCTTGGAATTGATGGGTGTGCAGCTTTGCCAAGAGCTAGTTTGGAATCGTCGCTTATCCGCATACTCAGAACCGACGCGATAGCCTTGAGCAAGGAGAGAGCGGACTTGAGCAATGGCATCTGCACCTAAACCAGTGCTGGCCCTACTGCTGGGGCTGCTGCTGGCATAACTTGTACTGGCATAACTGCTGCTTGAAGATGAAGCGGGTCGGGATGCTTTAGGGGCTGCAGTAGGCTGGTCACTTGGGCGTTGAATAATTGTTTCGAACACCCTTTGTTTAGCCTGGGTATCAATGCCCAGCAAGCGAACATATTCACCTTGATGTTCAACGATGCAGGCCTCCAAGGCTGCCACCACCTGCGACTCTTGTTGCGAAGCAATAGGAGAGCAGCTGTGCCAGGAGCTGGTTTGGAATCGGCGTTTGTCGGCATGTTCGGTCCCAATTCGATAGCCTTGACCGAGGAGGGAGCGCACATGAGCAATGATTTCCGCATCAATGCTGCCGCTGCTGCTGATATGGCTGGTAGTGTAATTTTTGATGGTCTTAGTTACAGAACTGATAGACGCCGACTTCACTGGACCATCCGGACGTTGAATAATAGTTTCCAACACTCGCTGTTTGGCTTGGGTATCAATACCAATTAACCGAACATATTCCCCTTGATGTTCCGACATGCAAGATTCTATCCCTGCCAAAACTTGTGATTCATTGGTACTAGTAATGGATGGGCAACTCTGCCAAGAGCTAGTTTGGAATCGGCGTTTGTCGGCATGCTCACTGCCAATTCGATATCCTTGTGCCAGGAGTGACCGAACTTGACTCACAATTGCAGCATCTAGGGTGGTATGGTTCATTGGCTTGGTATCAGTAGTAAAACGGTGTGATTGAGAAGGGCCGATATTGGTTCGGGCGGGTCGAATAGAGGTGTGTGGGCTAGCCCCGGAGACATCATCTTTTAGGGCTTCGTTAACGTGAATAATTTGCTGGGTAAATTTGCGATCGCTTGCCAATACGTCAGGTAGGAGGTTGGCCTGCTCCTGTTTCGTGATTACGGCACCAGAAGGCACATACTTGCCAGGTGGAATCTCTACCCCCTGAATCAAAGCGTGCATCATGATTACGCAGTTATCACCCACCTTGGCGTTAAAGATCGTCGAGCGAAAGCCGATAAAACAGTTGTCACCGATAAATGCAGGGCCATGCACCAGGGCCATATGGGTGACGCAACTGTTATTACCAATCCAAACTGCATAATTCTGGCCATCCTTACCGCGGACTTGCCCTGGCTCGATGGCATGAACGACTGCTCCATCCTGGATATTAACGTTGTCGCCAATGTGGAAGGGAAATCCTTGATCGGCCTGAATATTGCTGCCAGGCGCAATCAGCGCATTTGCCCCCACACGAACATCACCCATTACTTTTGCAAATGAGTGAACATAGGCGGAAGAATGCACCCGTGGATCGGGTAAATTCCCTGTCTGCATGGGTGCTGATGTCGATTGGCTATGGATTACCATAATGAACTCCCCTACACAAAACGCGATTGCGAGTGAGTAGTGACAAAAGAAGAGAAGGCTAACTAGGCTTAGAAATCAATCGAGATGCCTCAGGGACAACTTCAATGATCCAAACAGCCAAAGAAGTCAGCTGGGATGCCGACAATCTTATGTAAGACTTTAAGCAATCACACCTCCTAGAAGGTTGGAAAATGTATCCGAGCAACGGAATTCCAAAATAGATTACTTATTGTAGATACGTCCCCCCTGAGACCGAGACGGTATCAATAATGGCAATGACTAAGGCATCTAATGGCCGCCGTTCATATTCAGGCATTTGCCTAGCTGCACTGCCTTGAGTAATAAGTACCCACTCATCAACCCCTGCTCCTACACAATCGGCAGCTACATCATATTCAGGAAGCAATTGACCTTCATGATCAACTCGCTGTACCAACAAGAACTTGGTGCCCTGGAGGCTGTGAGCTTTTTGGGTACTAACTACGGTACCTAGAACTTTTGCGATTCTCACTCAGATTTGTGTCTAGGATTTACGAATAGGGAGCGCACGCGGTCCGTTTACACTTTCACGGAATTGCTCAACTTCCTCGGTATAGCGCATGGGCAACACATACTCGAGATTTTCGTGAGGGCGAGCAATGATATGAGTAGACAAAACCTGTCCACCATTCACACGCTTGACCGACTCAGTACCGGCAGCAACCGAAGCCTGAACTTCTGAAACGTCGCCCCGAACAATAACCGTGACCCGGCCACTACCGATCTTCTCATAACCGACTAAGGTGACACGAGCTGCTTTGACCATGGCATCAGCAGCTTCGACCACTGCTGGGAATCCGAGGGTTTCCACCATCCCAACTGCTATCGACATAGTTTATAACTCCATTCTTTCGCTTTTTTAAGGAATGATGTCTTGACCATAAAGGGGCAAGACTTTTATGAAATCACTCTGGGTGAATATTTACACCGAATGATTGATAGCTATTACGTTCGGAATTGTTCTACTTCTTCCGTGTAACTCATCGGTAGTACGTACTCGAGGTTCTCATGAGGACGAGCAATGATATGAGTTGAAAGAACTTCTCCCCCATTGACTCTTCTGACAGATTCTGTTCCGGCGGCGACCGAAGCTTGAACCTCAGAAACATCTCCTCTTACAATCACTGTGACGCGGCCGCTACCAATCTTCTCATAGCCCACCAGCGTTACACGAGCTGCTTTCACCATCGCATCCGCAGCTTCTACCACAGCAGGAAAACCTTTCGTCTCAATCATCCCAACCGCAATTGGCATCGCCACATCTCCTGTTATTGAACATTAAATATTATAGGTAGTTTTGCTACCTAAAAACTCTTACATGAAAGCTATTAAACAGCTTTATTTGGAAGCACTTTCAAGCTTGCAGAACTCAGCATATAGACCCGGGATCAGCTTTGTCAATATAAACGTGGATTATTTATCCAAATTGAATCAATAAATAAAACTGATATTCGATCGGGTCTTATAGATGAAAGAACTGGGATGTCTCCCTCGAAAAAATCAATGCATTGGAGATTTGTTTGTAGGGCATTGAAGAAAATCAATGGATAATCTGCAATCTTGAAAAAAGCCTATGGCAGCTAAATTGAGAGGTCATAGACTGCTTCTCTATCACCATACAGAAATGGTGCAAATTCACAGACAGTTTCTTCGAAATAAGACTTCAGCCATTGCTAAAAAGTGAGAAATACTATTTATAAATATCCATACATAGGATTGATAAAAAATATATTTATTGATATTTACCATATTTTGATACGATGAATGATATATGAAAAAATAAATCAATAATAGTCGTAATTTAAAAACAATTTTTATAAAGATTTTTTTTGCATATCTCTCTACTTCACAGTGCAGCAAAAATCTTTATGAGTCTTGAACTACTTTTATCTGAAATGCCTGACTATATCGCAGATAAAGATTTACAGTCTTAAAGGTTGTGAGTTAATCACCAATCGTTGCAAACCCTAATTGACTAAGTCGTGCTGTCGCAATTCCTTTTTGAACATATCTGGTGGATTCCCTTTTTTGGATTGCTAGGGGCTCTATTCTCTCTCCCCTGGTCAATGGGATTAATCCGGCGAAGTGGGCCCCGCCCAGTCGCTTATTTCAATATCTTGATGACGTTTTTAAGCTGCTTGCATGGCACGATTGTTTTTCAGCAAGTTCTAGGCCAACCTCCACAACAACTGGTCTATGAATGGCTGCAAGTTGCAGACTTAAATTTAACCTTTGCAATTGAAATTTCTCCTGTCAGTATCGGTGCCTTAGAATTAGTTACTTTTCTGAGTCTACTGACCCAGGTCTTTGCGATTGGCTATATGGACAAGGACTGGTCTGTCGCCCGATTTTTTGGACTGATGGGCTTTTTCGAAGGGGCGCTTGCAGGCATCGCCATTAGTGACTCGTTGATTCTTAGCTATGCCTTATTGGAAATGCTCACTTTTTCTAGCTATCTCTTGGTGGGCTTTTGGTATGCTCAGCCGCTGGTAGTCACAGCAGCTCGGGATGCCTTTCTGACCAAGCGAGTGGGTGACATTATCCTATTGATGGGATTAGTGGCTTTAACTAGCTATGGGGCTGGATTGACCTTTTCAGACTTAAGAGCATGGAGTGAATCCACTTCTTTACCTCCCCTAACGGATGCCTTACTGGGACTGGCCTTAATTGCGGGTCCTACGGGAAATTGTGCTCAATTCCCTTTGAACCTATGGCTGGATGAAGCCATGGAAGGTCCAAATCCAGCGGGGATAATGCGGAACACGGCTGTTGTCTCCATCGGAGCTTACTTCTTGATTAAGCTGCAGCCTATTTTTAGTCTGTCCCTCATTGCATCTGACACCTTATTGATTATTGGCGGCGTTACAGCTGTTGGCGCTTCATTGATTTCCATTGCTCAGGTAGATATCAAGCGAGCCTTATCTCATTCCACCAGTGCCTATTTGGGTTTGGTGTTTATTGCGGTGGGATTGGGGCACGTGAACATTGCCCTATCGTTGCTGCTAGCCCATGCGATCGCAAAAGCACTCCTTTTCTTCAGTATCAGTTCAGTCATTCTGGGCACGAATAGTCAAGACATGACAGAAATGGGAGGTCTGTGGTCACGGCTGCCTGCTACAACCACTGCTTTTATTGTGGGAGCTGGCAGTCTAATAGTGATTCTGCCGATGGGATTTTTCCGAATGATGCAGCAATGGCTTACTGGCGGGTGGAATATGCCGGTTTGGCTCTTTGTTTTGCTCCTCTTTGTGAATACCACCAGTGCCATCAGTCTCACTCGCATCTTTCGCTTAATCTTTCTGGGGCAACGCCAAGAAAAAACTCGACGAGTCCCTGAAGTACCCTGGTTGATGGCAGTCCCGATGGTGACCATGACCATTGCAGTGTTGGCTTTTCCATTGATGCCGTTGAAGTGGTCTTTGTGGCTCAACCCTATTCCCTCTGCTGCCGTCTTTAGCGAATCCTCCATTCCTTACGGCCTCCCTATTTTGGTAGCATCAGGTGTGATCGGTGTGGTATTGGGTTCTGTGTTTGAACTGAGACGTTCTTTATCACGACCGACCCAGTTCTTTTTACGCTTTTTTCAGGATCTGTTGGCCTATGACTTCTATATTGAGCGTGTATACGAATTCACTGTAGTTGCCGTTGTTCGCCTGTCTTCCGAATTCACAACTTATCTCGATAAATATGTTGTTGATGGAATAATTAATTTCATCGGTAAAGCCACCTTGTTAAGTGGACAAGGTCTCAAGTACGGTGTCTCTGGCCAATCTCAATCTTATTTGCTCACCATCATCGTCGGCATAAGTGCCATTTTATGGCTGTTACTGAGGGATGATTGGTCCACCATTGTTGGGTATTGGTCTGCACTCATCAGTCAATAGCAGTCATTCTCCAGTATTTCGTTTTAGGAGTTCGTCTTACCCCAATGCTCAGTGTTCTCGTATGGTTACCTTTGTTTGGAGTGCTGCTATTGGCGATTTGGCCCAAAAGCATCGATACCAAATATGCTCGCACCTTCACATTGGTAGTAGCAAGCTTGGTTCTAGCTTGGACAATTTATATCGCTATTCTGTTCAATCCGAAGCAAGTCACCATGCAGTTTGGGGAATTTGTGCCCTGGATTAAATCTCTCGGCCTCAGTTATCACTTAGCTGTAGATGGATTGTCTCTGCCCCTGCTGGCCCTGAACAGTCTCTTGACGCTGATCGCGATTTGGATTACGGAGCCTGATGTCAAGCGGCCCAGATTTTATTTCGCGCTGATGCTGCTGCTCAACTCCAGCGTGGCAGGTGCTTTTCTTGCCCAGGATGTCCTCCTCTTTTTCTTGTTCTACGAGTTAGAAATTATCCCCCTCTATTTCTTGATTGCGATTTGGGGTGGGGCACGCCGCAGTTATGCAGCCACCAAGTTCCTACTCTATACCGCTTTCTCAGGCATTGTATTGCTGGCAACATTCCTCGGCATTGTCTGGTTGTCAGGGGCCTCTAGCTTTGCCTATGAGCCTTTGCGAGCCATTATTGTGGGCGCTTCAGATACCCCTAGTGGCTTGACACTAAAACTCCAATTGATCTTGATGGTAGGAATCCTGCTGGGATTTGGTATCAAGATTCCTTTCTTTCCTTTACATACCTGGTTGCCTGACGCCCACGTAGAAGCCTCAACGCCCGTTTCTGTAATGTTGGCTGGCGTGCTGCTCAAGCTGGGAACCTATGGCCTGCTCCGCTATGGTGTGGGGTTGTTACCCGATGCCTGGGTGTATTTAGGACCCTGGTTAGCAATTTGGGCTGCGGTGAGTGCCCTTTACGGTACCTCTTGCGCCATCTCTCAGCAGGATATGAAAAAGGTGGTGGCCTATGCTTCCATTGCCCACATGGCCTTTATCTTGCTGGCCGCAGCTGCTTCCACTGAATTGAGTATGATTGCCGCCGTATGCCAGATGGTCAGTCACGGCTTGATTTCTGCCTTATTATTCATGCTCGTTGGCGTCGTTTATAAAAAAACGGGTAGTCGAGATATGTTTTTCCTCAGGGGCTTATTAAATCCTGAGCGAGGCTTGCCTCTGATCGGTAGCATGATGATTCTAGGTGTAATGGCCAGTGCAGGGATTCCTGGCATGGTGGGCTTTATATCTGAATTTCTCACCTTTAGGGGAAGCTATCCTATTTTCCCAGTTCAAACGCTGTTTTGTATGTTAGCAACAGGGTTGACTGCCGTTTACTTTCTATTAATGATTAATCGGGTCTTCTTTGGCCGGTTGCCGGATGAGTTAGACCGAATTCCTCCAGTTACATGGTCTGATCGCCTCCCGGCCGCAATTTTAGTGGCACTCATTTTCTTACTCGGGATTCAGCCCAACTATATTGTTCGTTGGAGTGAAACTCAGATCGCTGCTTTGATTCCATACAATCCCAGACCGCCACAAATTATGATCACCAATATCCCTGAACAATCAATGGCCAATGTCTCTAGCTCTATCGCGGCCTCTAGTCCACACATAGAGATTACTGATTAGCTTCTGCAACCTGTTTTTCCTTATATCCTCCATCAGCTATGGTAAGTACGCCTCAAATAGAGCCCTCTAAACACCAAATGGCAGAGTTCATTCATCGCTTGGAAGCGGGAGAAGCACTGCTAAGAGATTCCCCAGAACATGTCTTAGAAGTGGTGGGAATTCTGAAAAGCTATGGGGTTATTTTGGATGCCTATTCCAATAATCTGATATATATTGCCGATCACCAATTCTTGGTTCTTTTTCCGCTGTTTAAATATTTTAATGGTGAGATCAATCCAGGTAAGGTTTTGAAATTTCTCTGGCATGACCGGATTAATTATGAATATGCCGAATATTGCATGAAAGGTATGTTCTGGCACGGTGGGGGAGGGTTAGACACATACCTGGACTCCCCAGAGTTTATGGCAGCGATTAAACCTGCAATTAAGGCCAAATTCAAACTCAATCCAGTAATGTTGGGATTAGATCGTGCTTTTCCTGACTTTCTGCCCGAACAAATCCGACAGATGGCTTACTATAGCGGGTTAGGACAGTTTTGGCGGGTCATGAGTGATATGTTTATCACTCTCTCTGATCGCTACGATGCGGGTGAAATCAAAACGATTCCCGACGTTGTTGATCATATTTTGCAAGGTTTAGTGGCAGACGCGAGTCGCCCCATCACATATACGGTCAAAATTGGCGGTAAAGACTATGAAATTCTTCCCAAGTCTGCCAATCTAACTTTCCTAATGGATACAGCCGTTCCCTATGTTGAGGCAATCTTTTTCAGAGGTACTCCGTTCTCTGGAACGATTTCTTACAATGCCCAGGCCTATCAAATCCCCATGTTCCAGAGTGATTTTGCCTATGGCGCTCTCTATGCGGATCCGCTTCCGATTGGTAGCTCGGGTATTCCCCCGACACTGTTGATGCAAGATATGCGCCACTATTTACCTGACTACCTAATCGAGGTTTATCGCAAAACCTTGCGCAAGGAGGAAGACCTTAAAATTCAAATTTGTGAGACATTCCAAAAATCAATGTTTTGCGTGACAACGGCTGCTCTTCAGGGGCTAGCACCACATTCGTTGACCACTGATGATTTGGAAGAACAAAAAGCCAATCGCAAATATTTAGAAGGCTGGATGAATCGATTTACAAAATCTCGGATTCGACAGGCTAATGCCTAGTCCTCTTTCTCATCCCTTTAAGACTGAAGTCATCCTCAACCTGTTTAGGGGGTTGAGATTAGAGTACTCAGGTTGCAAGGTCGGCTAAAAATGCGACCATGCCTCTCGTCATTGATAGGAATATTCCGTTTGTTTGAGACTATTCCTAAATTTTGCAGCGCAATGTAAAAGAATAGTCACCACCAGGTTCTAATCGATAATCCTGCTGTTCGAGGAACCGGCCCAATGGCTCTTTAATCAAGGCTCGGCCTAGGGAAGGGGTAACCTTTAACTCACCTTGTCGGAAGCACCATTGAAACTGCCAAAGATAATTGCTGGCAGCAACTTCGCCTTCAATCTGTCCCTGTTGCCAGGATTGGTGAGTAATACGGACATGGGCAGTGGTTCGGGGAAGGGCACACACAAGTTAAGTCTGTTGGGTCTGGGGTTAAAGTCCAAGACTATTATCAATAAGTCTGGTGTGGCTGTCTACTGCGATACAGGGAAGCCGAACCTCAAACCGTACCTTTTGGCTAGAAAGGGTTTCTTATACTGAAGGAAGGGTGTCGAGAAGAAAACCATCCGTGCTGCATCAGTTGGCAGCTTCTTTATGAGGTAGGTCATGCCCCTAGATTCCAAGATAATGACCGCTGTTGAGCAACTCAACTATCGAGTGACCGTTGGCGATGTTGCTACCCAGGCGGGTCTAGATATTAATCATACAGAGCGGGGGCTATTGGCCCTGGCATCTGAAGTTTCTGGCAATCTTCAAGTCTCAGAAGCTGGAGATATTGCCTATCTGTTCCCCAAAAATTTTCGCTCAGTTCTTCGTAATAAATATTGGCGATTGCGTCTTCAGGCCCTGTGGGACAAGATTTGGCCTGCTATTTTCTACCTGATTCGGATTTCATTCGGGATTGTGCTGTTGCTGTCGATTGTGCTGATCTTTGTTGCGATCGCAATCATCTTAATTGCCATGAACAGCCAAGACGATCGCTCAAATAATCGTCGTTCCGGCAGTTTTATTCCCCGGTTCTGGATTACACCTGACTTGTTCTGGTTTTTTAATCCCAATCCTCGCTATCACCGGCAGCATGCCCGCAGTCAGTCTAAAGACCCTGATCAGATGAACTTCCTAGAAGCCATCTTTTCCTTCTTATTTGGGGATGGCAATCCCAATGCCAACTTAGATGATCGTCGTTGGCAGGAAATCGGAACCGTTATTCGCACTAATGGAGGGGCGGTCACGGGAGAGCAGCTTACGCCCTATCTGGAGGTCTCTGAAAGTCAGCGAGAAAGCGAAGACTATGTGATTCCGGTATTGACCCATTTCGATGGTCGTCCCGAAGTCAGCCCCCAGGGCGAAATTATCTATCATTTTCCGACCTTGCAAACGACGGCCAAGGTTCGTCAACAGCAGTCTAGTTCAACCTACTTACAAGAATATCCCTGGAAATTTAGTCAAGCTGGTTCCGGTCAGATCTTGATGGCGATTGGCTTAGGAAGTTTAAATTTAGTGGGAGCAGCAGTGCTCTGGTCTTTGCTGCGGGATGGCACTATTGCGATTCAACTTGGTGGGTTAGTGGGGTTTGTCTATTCCATCTTTGGTATTTTAGTGGCCTATGGTATCGGTTTCTTGGGCATTCCTCTGATTCGCTACTTTTGGGTGCAAATGCGAAATAGCAAAATCAACGAGCGCAATCAGCAACGCCAAGCTAGTGCAGTGTCCCTGTCTCGACCGGATGCAGCTTTGCAACAAAAAATGGGTTATGCCCAGACCTTTGCAACCCAGTCAGTAGTTTCATCAGAAAATCTGGCCTATACCACTGAAAAAGACCTACTAGAGCAGGAATATGAGCGTTCAGATGCCATTGATTCTGAATGGCAGGAGCGGTTGAATTCCTCAGAGTAGTGTCTACAAATAGGCCAATGGCTCCACGGGTTCACCCTGTTGTCGGACTTCAAAGTGGAGGTGGGGGCCAGTAGATAAGCCCGTTGAACCGATGGCGGCGACGGTTTGGCCTCGCTGTACGCCTTGCCCTACCGTTACGTACAGTTCACTGCAGTGGCCGTAGAGGGTGGTTAAGCCGTTGCCATGGTCGATAATAACCGCATTCCCATAGCCGCCATACCATTCAGCCACAATGACGGTGCCGCTGTCAGCGGCAAAAATGGGTGCCCCGGTTGGCGCGCCAAAGTCTGTTCCCGCATGAAATCGTCCCCTTCCAAAAATTGGATGAGATCGATAGCCAAAATTACTGGTAATGGGACCCACTACAGGTCTAACCATTTGTCCCGTCCCTAAAATACGCTGATAGCCCGGTGTATTAGAGCGGAAAGCCACTTGTTGTTCAGCGATGCGTTGGGCAATTACCTTAGAAATATTGTTGGCATCTTGGGATAATTGTTGCTCAGCCGCCTGTAAGGCTCGCCGATCAGTTTTTAACCGGGTTACCAATTGATTTTGGACGGAGGCCTGAGCTTTGAAATTGGCTTTTTGATAAAGGAGCTGTTCTGATAACAGGGAAATTTGGTTTTTCTGGATTTCTGCTAACAGCTTTTTGTCGTTAATCTTTTCTTTTTCATTTTTGAGGGCCAGTAGCGACGTGCGATCGGATTTATAAACGAGTTGCAGTTGATAGCGACGATCTAATAAGTCTTCTATGGATTTGCTCTGGAGTAAAGCAATCCAAGTGCTGGAGTCTCGCTGTCGTTGTAACACCCGGAGACGAGCAATGGTATTACCCTGCTTCTCCTTATAGGCCGTCTCAGCTTTGGTCAAATCCGCTTCTATTTTCTGCAGCTTTTCGTTAGCCTGCTGCAGCTTGTCTTCGTTCTCTTTGATTTGACCTTCCGTAACCTGAATATTACGCTCTAGTCCGCCTAATCGTCTTTTGGCTGCCCCTTCTAGATTCTCAATTTGCTGCCGTTGTTTTGTGACCTTCGACTTCTGTTGTTCAACTTGTATTCGGCGCTCCTGTAGATCATTTAGATCGGACGAATTTTGGGCTAAGGTCGGGTACCCGCCACGGGTGAAGAGAAATATCGCGAGGCTTATGCCCAAGATCACCCCCAAGATTCTGACCAGAGTTCTTGCAGCAGAGAGATTTCCCTTTCTGGAGCGAAAGTGGAGAGGAGGTCGCCGGTGCATTAGTTTTTGGAGAAGGAGTTTTAGCAAAATCTCTCAGACTTCGAATGCGATACGGGTAATCGGTGGAATCAGTAAAGATATTGCTCTTAGGCAATACTTATTCTTGGTTAAGGTACCCTAACTCTCTGATAAGTATTTAATGGATTGGGATTCTTTTCAACAATCTCATAGTTAGTTGCAAAATCAATTGACCTGTCCAATCCGCAATCGTTTAGATTGGAGATGAAATTTACCTCTGAAAGTTGCTAGTGACAGAAGGTGTTTCTGTAAGGCACACTGGCAAAGGAGTTCCAGGAGTGGCATGCAGCAGACATTTATTCCCGTCCCTTTACCGCAACAGACGTATCAAATTGCGATCGCATCCGGTGGCCTCACCCAACTAGGCCCCTGGCTCCAAGATCGATCCCTGCAGTCGGTGAAGCTGGGACAGAAGGTCCTGATAGTTTCTAACCCTCAGATTTGGAAACATTACGGGGATATTGTTCAAGACTCTTTAGCCAAGGCAGGCTTCCAGGTTGAGCATTTTCTCTTACCAGCGGGCGAACGCTACAAAACGCCTCGCTCTATTCAAAAGATTTACGATTATGCCCTTGACCTTAAACTAGAACGATCTTCCACCCTAGTCGCCCTTGGGGGAGGGGTAATTGGCGATATGACTGGTTTTGCAGCGGCTACTTGGTTACGCGGCATTAACTTTGTCCAAGTTCCCACCAGTTTATTGGCAATGGTGGATGCCTCAATTGGAGGTAAAACAGGCGTCAATCACCCTAAGGGTAAGAACTTGATTGGTGCCTTCTATCAGCCCCGGTTGGTGTTGATCGATCCCGATACCTTAACAACTTTGGCCAGTCGAGAATTTAGGGCGGGGATGGCTGAGGTGATTAAATATGGCGTGATTTGGGATTTGGAGCTATTTGAGCGGTTGGAGAGTTGCGATCGCACCCATCAATACCGCTACATGCCCACAGAAATCCTTACTGAAATTCTGACCCGCTCCGCTCAAGCCAAAGCGGATGTCGTCACCCAAGATGAAAAAGAAGCGGGGCTTCGTGCCATCCTCAACTATGGCCATACCATTGGCCATGCCATTGAAAGCCTAACGGGTTACCGTTTGTTTAATCACGGTGAAGCCGTTGCTTTGGGTATGGTCGCGGCTGCCGATATCGCCGTCCAGCTGGATTGGTGGTCTGCTGAAGACGCCCAACGCCAGCATCAACTGATTCAGAAAACAGGATTACCCACTGAGCTACCTGCTGACTTTGCCATCGAATCCGTGGCAGATGTGCTGCTGACGGACAAAAAAGTCAAAGATGGCAAAGTCCGGTTTATCTTGCCCACTCAATTGAGTGAGGTCAAAATTACGGACCAGGTGCCGGGTCAGGTGACCGTCAGGGCCTTAAAAGGAATGAAGGTTAGCTAAAAGCTGGCTTGCTCTGACGTAGAAAATCTAACAGTTCTCGATTCACAATTTTGGGGACTTCTTGCTGGATCCAATGGCCGCATTCAGGGACAAACTTGAGGCGAAATGGGGCCTGTACAAATCGTTCAAAACCCAATGCTAAGTTCGGACTCAAAACTGTGTCATCTTCCCCCCACAACACCAAAGTAGGGACTTGAATCGGCAAGAGTTTGCCATCCGAGTTGGATAACCAGTCTTGGGGAGATAGCAACTGCCGATAATAGTTAATCGCTGCAGACAAGACGCCCCGCTTTTCCAGAGCAGCCTGATAAATGCCTAAGGTCTCGGAGGAGAAGGCTGCTTTACGAATGGCTTGTTTCTGAAACCAGTCCTGAAGGAATTGGCGCAGGTTTGATTGAATTAACCATTCTGGCAACCCAGGGATTTGAAACGCCAGCAGATACCAGCTCCGCCGCAGCTGATCGAGGTTGCTAGAAAACTCCCGGAATAATCGCTGGGGATGAGGTGCATTCAGGAGAACTAAGTTCTGTAAATATTGAGGGAATTTTTGAGCCAAATTCCAGGCAATCATACCGCCGGTGTCATGGCCCACAATATGAGCGCAGCGATAGCCTAAATTCTGAATGAGGCCAACAATATCCTCGGTGAGGGTGTCGATGTCATAGCCGCTAGAGGGTTTGTCGGAATCGTTATACCCCCGTAGATCAGGGACCACAACCTTGAAGTGACGGGCTAAGACAGGGAGTTGGTATCGCCAAGAGTACCAAAACTCGGGAAATCCATGGAGAAGAATAACTAAATCGCCTTCACCTTGGGTGACGTAGTGGAGCCGAATTTTATTAGTTTGGATAAACTGGTGTTGCCAGCCAGAACTCTCAGTGGTCATACGTTACAGTGCAACCTTAATGGGTGGTAATTGAAACATGACAGCTTGCCATTGAGCCATTCTTGAATCCTCAAGATGACTACACAATTTACCCCCTGCTAACTAGGTATACAGCGTAACATTTCACCAACGAATTTGGACTAAATCATTGTTTAGACCAGCCCAAGGTGGGGACAAATTTGGCTAATTGGGTGAATAAGGTTATGACTCGGCCAGCACAGAAGATGGACTCTGAGCAGGCTGTTCATACTTGATTAAGTTGGCTAATTCTTGCAGTTGGCTAATGGCTTCAGCCCCTTCCAACTTCATGAGTTCGCGATCATCGCGCATTTCGGTCCAGGTGATTCCATAATCGGACACTAAAAACCGAATTAGATGGTTCTCTCCTAAACTCACCATGAAGGAGGCGCTGTTCATTTGGCCACCGCAGGTATAGCAAGATGCCACGTATCCTCGGCGCTCTAGCACAATGGCTAGGGCCTGAAGGTTCATGACTAAGTCTCGAACAAATTCACGGTGTTGATTGGCTAACCGGACAAACACAGGATTACCCTTCTGAGTGAGTACACATTCTAGCTTGGTTAATGGTTATTGACATACGCTATTTTTTAACTTGTCTTCTCTTGCTTATTGTTCCCAGGTTTGCAGGTTGCCCGATCGAGCAGTATTTCTGCTTTGTTTAGGTATAAATCGTTTACTAAAGATGCTGGAAGGTAACTTAATCGAGCCCAGCTTCTAGTTCCGTATAAAAACACACAGAGTCAAACAAAGTATGGATGGGAAACGAGCCATTTTTAATGGATTGGGGCTGGTGAATGGCTGGGGCGGATTGCCGCTTCGGTCTGTTCATCAAACAAATGAATCTTGTCCAGTTGAATCGAGAACCATAACTGTTCGCCAAGGCTGACTTGTTGATAGGGATTAATGCGGGCAATCAATGGGGCAGGTGAATGGGTCATTTGATGGTTCTGAGTCAACTGTAAAGAGAGAAAGGTCTCGTGGCCTAATGCCTCAACCAGTTCGACCTGGGTGGGAATATTGCTAGAGTTCGGAGAGGCCAAATCCAGATGCTCAGGGCGAATCCCCAAGGTGAGGGTTTGGCCTTGATAGTTTTGGAGAACCGTTTCCCATACTTCTGGCAAGGTGAGGGTGAATTGTGTGTGCTGTAAGCTGCGAGGCGACTTCACATGAACGGAGATAAAGTTCATGGGGGGAGAACCGATAAACTGGGCCACAAATCGGTTGATCGGCTGGTTATACAGGTCTAAAGGACTGGCAATTTGCTGAATTTGTCCGGCATTCATAACCGCAATTCGATCCCCCATGGTCATGGCTTCCGTTTGGTCATGGGTGACATAAACCGTTGTCGTTCCTAGCTGTCGCTGTAGCTTGACGATCTGAGCTCGGGTTTGAGTTCGCAGCTTGGCATCCAGGTTGGACAGAGGTTCATCCATCAAAAAAACCTGGGGCTCACGGGCCATGGCTCGCCCCAAGGCAACCCGCTGCTTTTGTCCCCCGGAGAGTTGCTTGGGTAGGCGATCTAATAAAGTCTCAATTTGTAAGACTTCGGCGACTTGATTAACGGTCTGCTCAATTAATTTTTTCTCGTTTGGAACGATATCTAAGGGACTTGGGTAGAATTCGAGTCGCGGATACCAAGCCAGATTCCAACTTTCTACGAAAAGATGCAGGAATAGAACGCCGTTTATGATCTCGTTGAGATTGGGTGCGACGGAGGCCAAAGGCCAAATTGTTGTAGACGCTCATATGGGGATAAAGGGCATAGCTCTGAAACACCATGGCAATGTCTCGGGCTTTAGGGGGGAGGTGATTGATTTTGCGATCGCCAATCCTGATACTGCCCCCAGTTAAGTCCTCCAAACCTGCAATCAGTCGTAAGAGCGTGCTTTTGCCGC
Source organism: Acaryochloris sp. 'Moss Beach' (assembly GCF_021497025.1). NCBI lineage: Bacteria > Bacillati > Cyanobacteriota > Cyanophyceae > Acaryochloridales > Acaryochloridaceae > Acaryochloris > Acaryochloris sp. 'Moss Beach'. The sequence continues at coordinate 4,987,234 of NZ_CP071717.1, read as the reverse complement.
ATCCCGATGGTCCCACCAGCACCATAAACTCTCCATCGTCAACGGAAAAATTGATGCGGCGCAATACGGTAACGGTATCGTTTTTTGGTATCGCTCTCAGATGTAGTCTGGGTCGGTGTTGTTGATATTAAACTGGGCTCAACAGACGTGGTATTGGCTGTGCGATCGCCTTTACGAGCCGGGAAACTTTTATAGACATCCTCAAAGACAACCTGAGCCACGACAACATCGGTATCCATTACATCGCTCTCAGCCTATTGTGCTGCTCGATATCAGTCAAGGGAATTTACCGGTCAACCAGAAGGATTTGCTAAGATTCCTTCAGGGAAAACCATTATTGTGTCTGCATGCTGCTGACCGCCCAATTACTACTGAGTTACCAACGTTGTCATCGACAAGCATATCTGGATGTCTTTGAAGACAAAACTCAAAAATCTGCTCCCAGCGACTTTCTAAACAAACTTCGACAGGATCGCATTGAGCATCAACAGAACTTTTTTGCTCGTCAACCCTGGGTCCAACCTGACTATCCCAGATACGACTGGCAAGCAGGAGCCCAAGCCACGTTAGCGCTAATGCAAGCTGGCACTCCCTATATTCGGCGAGGTGTTCTATGGATGGATCAAGGCAACGGTGTTGCCTATCAGAGCATTCCCGATCTCCTTACTAAAATAGAGGGAACCTCTAACTTTGGAGATTGGCAATATGTGCCGACAGATATTCGCTTGAGTAAGCGTCCCAAGTTGGAATATCAAATTTTGGCAACATTCCATGCCCACCTGTTGGCGAGTATTCAAGGGGTCTGGCCAGAGGAGTCTTATCTGTACCTGCGGGAACGAGGGCTCTATGCCGTTAACCTGACGATTAACCAGCCAAAGCTAGATTTATTACTCCCTGAACTCATCAAGATTATCCAGACGCAACAAGAACCAGAAGTTTTTATTGTCAGTAATCGATGCAGCTTGTGTGGATGGCTACCCCATTGCTATCAAATTGCTCAACAAGATCAACATTTATCCCTTTTGCCAGGGGTAACCCCCAGTCGCTACCCCATTCTCCAAGCTCATAATTTAGCGAGTGTGGAAGACTTAGCGTTTGCCAATCCCACCCAATTAGCTGAGGTCACGGGATTTGGTCGAGAGGTTGCCAACAAACTGATTTGCCAGGCTCAGGCATTTGCTAAGCAAGCTCCTGTGATTTTCGCTGCCAGTGAGGTAAGTGTAATAGCCGCCCAAATTTCCCCTGCTCCCATCGAACTCTATTTCGATATCGAAGCAGAACCCAGCCTTAATTTGGCCTACCTACATGGGGTACTGGTTGTAGATCGAGAAAACCAGACCGAAACCTTTTATCCCCTTTTAGCCGATCAACCTCACCAGGAAGAGCAGGTGTGGCAGCAATTCTTAGATTTAGTGCTGACCTATCCCCATGCACCGATTTACCATTTTTGTGCCTACGAAGTGCAAACCGTTGAGCGCTTAGCGGCCCTATATGGTAGCCCCGATACAATTATCCAGCCTTTACTAGAGCGGTTTATCGACTTACATGCCCATGTGACCCACACGGTTGTGCTCCCAGTAGAAAGCTATACCCTGAAACTAATCGCTCGATGGCTAGGGTTTCAATGGCGAAATAGCGAAGCAAATGGAGCGCAGTCCATCTATTGGTATAGCGAATGGCTCTCTACTAGCAATCGTGATTTCCTCGATACGATTGTTGAGTATAACGAAGATGATTGCCAAGCCACCTATCACATCAAAAATTGGCTGGCTGATTTTTTGGCTTCCGAGTTGGCTGCTCCTGCTTTACAGTCTCCATAGTTTAGAGATTCGAACGAGGTGGAGCTATAGTTTCCTAGCCTTGGCCAAGTTCACAGGAACGATGGTAAGCGGCCTGAACGGCCTTGATTAAGGCTGAACGAAGTCCAGCTTGCTCTAGTGCCGCCACTCCAGCAATAGTGGTACCGCCCGGGCTCGTGACCTGATCCTTGAGTAGAGCTGGGTGCAGTCCCGTTTCATCCACTAATTTGGCAGTGCCTAACAGGGTCTGCAGGGCTAATTGAGCTGCAATGGGGCGAGGCAAACCCACTGAAACGCCACCATCAGTAAGGGCTTCCAGAACCAAGGCGACATAAGCCGGCCCCGATCCCGATAATCCCGTAACGGCATCCATTAATGATTCAGGTACAGTAACCGCCTGACCAACAGCGCTAAAAAACTGATGAGCGAGATCTAGATGCGTTTGATTCGCATGGTTACCAGCTGTGATCGCAGCCATGCCAGCACCAACAGTAGCTGGGGTGTTTGGCATTACTCGAACCACAGGGGATCCAGGAAAAGCTTTCTCTAACGCCGCTAAAGTGACCCCCGCCAAAATAGAAAGGACCAGACAGTCAGCGGGGATAGACGATGCGAGAGGAGCTGCTACCTTTGCAAATATTTGAGGCTTAATCGCCAACAGCAGTACTTGAGAGTTGGAGGCAACCGCATTGTTATCTGTAAACCCTTGGATCTGATAGGCCGATATCAGATCCTCTAATCGTTCTTTGGAGACATCACTAACCTGAACCTGCTCTGGCGAACAGATTTCTTGGGAAAGCAGTCGTGACAAGATAGCCTCAGCCATCACACCACCGCCAATGATGCCAAGCTGATCGCAAAACTGACTCACTAGAAAACCCCTAAGCCGAAGATGGCAGAAACAATGCACCAGTCTACCAAAGCACAGTCAAGATTCCTTGCAGTATTTAGTTTTGCGAAAACCTAAAATAGCCAGGGATAGCTATTGACTCACTTACTGAGCAATGGCCTGATTCATCTGCACATCATTTTTCCAAGATGCAGTGGCTGCAGGTCGTGAAAAATGGGGTGTAGTCGGTGCTTCATGAACAACACCAAGATGGGTGCTGACCTGAACACAATTAGGAGTGAATAGGAAGATGCTATCTCCAACACGCTCTTGATGACCGTCAATGGTATAGGTTGCACCCGCCACGAAATCAACGGCTCGCTGAGCCTGAATCGGTTCCATCATGGTCAGATTAAGAACCACAGACTTACGCTCACGTAGAGCTTGGATCACTTGGGGCATTTCTTCAAACGCTCGTGGCTCCATCACCAAAACTTCAGTGGTAGATCCCCATAAGCGACCCGCACCTGGCATACCCACAACATTACTAGTAGTAGAACTCACTTGAGACCCCTGTTCTTTTTCAGATTGACTTTTCAGTGCTTCACCCACTTCAACGGGGTCTTCGGAATACTCTGCTGAATAAGAATGATCCGAATACCCATCGTTTTGAATTTCGTCATATTCATCCACGTAATCATAATCGTCATCCGATTCTGGGATGCCGACGAAATCCTTTAATCTGCCAAATAAACTGCTCACGAGTTGGGCTCCATCTATGAAGGTTTTGAGGGTGTGAAGAACCTGATTTCAGAAAGACCGAACATTTGCTCAATCTAAGGTCATCAAGGAATTTTATTCGTAAAGATCTTTATTAAAATTAGATCTTCTCATCAAACTTGTATTTGTTTGATTTGTCAATACCACTGTCGCCTTAATTACCAAAAAGTGATTGTTATAGAAAAAAATCAACTCTTGGCGACAAATCCCATGGTATGGAAAATTTAGATTGAATTATACATCAAAGACCTAATTGCAAATCAGTAATTCGACTGTTGAAACTAAAATTTAAATTAAGAAATAATTTCCTTTACATAACCTATAAAATTTCCATCTTCTGCCAGGGACTTTATATCAACACTGTTATTTCAATAGATACTATCGCTATTCATAAAATAGTGATCAGCCCAGAAAAAACTTGTGAAGACGCTCTTGCTGATTGCTTCATCCTGAAAGCAATCAGCCTCACCCCCTAGAGGGATAGCTTAAGGCAGAGGTCGATCCCCAAAAAGGCTACGTCCTACTCGAACCATTGTTGCTCCAGCCTGAACGGCCAACTGATAATCCTTCGACATCCCCATGGACAGTTCACTCAAGGTGAAATTCTCCTGAGATGGCTGGGAAATATCTTGAGCTAGCTTTTGAATTTCGTGAAAAGCATTTAAGGTTTCTTGGCTCGTTAAACCCATCGGTAATATCGTCATTAATCCACGCCAGCGAAGATGGGAGCAGGCTTGTAAAGCGGGTAGATCTGTTTTGAGATCAGCAAACATCCACCCAAATTTGTCAGGATCTGAGAGGGGTTTGACTTGCAAACATAGCTGAGGTGAATGTTCTACCGATTCAACAATCCGATTGAGGCGCTGGGCTAAAGCTAAGCTATCCACAGAGTGAATCCAATCGAAGTGTCGAACAGCCAGTTTGGCTTTATTGCTTTGAAGATGACCGATGAGATGCCAAGTGAGCCCTGAGAGATCCTGCAACTCAGCTTGTTTCTGAATCGCTTCCTGTACCCGGCTTTCGCCAAAATCCCGTAGACCTGCGTCATAGGCCTCTCGGATCAAAGCAGCCGGCATATATTTGGATACAGCAATCAAACGAACGGATGGCGGCAAGGCCCCCTGAATAGAGATGACTCGATCCTTGAGAGTCAATGGCTGCGAAGAAGGCATTATTGAAAGGTTTGTTGGTGAACAAGCTGAAGTTGGTCATAGTCTTGGCGGGTACCAGACCGCCTCAGAAGTCTGAGACGACTTTCAACGGTGACTTTGGCCTCTTGCCGAGTGATGGGAGAAAATTCTAACTGCTCTTCAGAAGTGGTGACTATAAAAAATAACCGTTGGGCATAAAGTGTGGTGTACAACGCACTCCTAGCATCAATCATACACAGACTGTAGAGTAGACCAAAAGTTGGATGATTCAGATACGTTTCAGTGATCATTCGCGTATATAGGAGAGGCCAAAGCTATAGGAGTGATTCTATAGAACGATAACTACTGTCTAGAAAAATGCTGTGGACCCTGTCTAGGTAGCATTGTTTCTAAAGGATAGGGTAGTTTTAGGCGATGTCTATTTTTTCCTGAGGGTAAATCTTGATGATTGATGGACTAGGAATAGCTGAAGTTATTTTGTAGAAGTTAAATAGATCACTATTTCTTTAAGGATGACCGTCTCTTCTTAGTTAAAGTCCAGCAAGCTGAACAATCAACAAATTGTCGTCTATTATACTGGACGGCCTTCGCTAAGTTTTTACTGGTTTTTTGAGTATATTTACTGTCCCTTTAACTAAACCCCTGATACAACTCATTCTCAAGGCATTAATTAGAAGTAATCAAGCAAGATCTACTGACTCATCGCTTGAATTGCTTCCACCTGAGCTTTAGCTTTTTGTAAGGATTCTAACCATTCTTGTTTGGGGTCACTATCTGCCACAATTCCCGCTCCTACTTGCCCCCAAATTACAGAAGACAGGACAGAACTTTGTGAGGCTCGTGTTGGGGGGATGTATGGGGGGTAATCAGTAAGGTTCGGATCAAAATATTCAGATCTAGCTGTCCCCGGTAATCTAAATATCCGCAGGAGCCATAAAACAAACTCCGTCGATAAGGTTCTAACGTTTCAATAATTTTCATACAACGAACCTTGGGGCAGCCCGTGATGGTTCCTCCTGGGAAGACCGAACGAATCAACTCAACCGCAGAACGGGCAGGCTGCAGGGTACCAACAATATTGCTGACTAGATGAATCACGTGACTGTAGTATTCAAGGACTAGGAATTCATCTACAGTGACCGATCCCCAGGTACAGACTCGACCTAGATCGTTGCGTTCCAGATCGACCAGCATGGTATGCTCCGCTCTCTCTTTTAAGTTCTCACTTAAAGCTTGAGCTAATTTCTGATCTTCTTCGGGGGTGATTCCCCGGGCGCGAGTCCCTGCAATAGGGCGGGTCTCGGCTTGTGATCCTTTGAGCCGAACAAGCCGTTCTGGTGAACAACTGACGACCGCTCCCCATGGAGTTTGCCAGTAGCTGGCAAAGGGGGATGGGTTGATTGTTTGCAGTTGTTGATAGAGTTGCCAGGAATCGACGTTGGCCGTGACAGAAAACCGAGTAGAGAGATTGGCCTGGAAAATGTCCCCAGCTTGAATATGGGCTAGGGCCTGTCGCACCATCGCTTCATACTCAACTTGGCTAGTCAAAAACTGAAAGTCTGTCGCCTTAAACGGTTGATCGATGGGTTGTGGGGCATAGGATACTAACTGGTGTTCTAGTTGGTCTAGCTGGTGGGTATCCGTTACAGCTAACCAGAGAATCTGATGCTGATGATCCAAAATTGCAAAGTTTTCAGGTTCATACCAAAAGGCGATAGGGAATGGCAATGGATCAGGATTCAGTTGCGGTAAACGCTCGATTTCCCAAGCGAGGTCATACCCCAGCCAACCCAGCCACCCACCCTGAAAGGGCAAATCGTCAGGGATATCATCTGGGCATAAAGGCTTTTTTAATTTGTAACTGGTGTTCCAAGAACGGTAATATCTGCCCCAGTTCAGGTGTCCATAAGCGCAACGTGTCGGTATCGTTCCGAGGACCGCCTGCGCAAATTGAGTACTGACCGAGGGGATGGGGATAGGGGCTTTCGAGCAGGGTCGCAATCTCTTGATCAGCAAATAAGGCTGCAAAAATATCTGTACCACTGCGTTCGAGTAGTGGTTGAGATCGCCAATACCAAGGCTTTAATTCGTCCATGTAGAATATCAACGGTATGGGTTTAGGGAAGCATTCCGACCCAAATGCGTAAGCCGCAAACCAAGACCACTAAAACTAAAGCAAACTGATCCATCAACCGAATTTGGAGTTGATGCCACCTGACTTGGTGGTGATTAGGACTGGTAAAGCCCCGTACGGTCATGGCACTAGCCACTTGTTCTGCCCGTAAAAATAGATTCTCAATGAGGCGATCGGCCAACATCAGCCAGAGCTGGAAGGCCCCCCGTACCCCTAATTTCTTCCAATTAATGGCACGAGTACGAATAGCTCGAATCAAATTTTGGATTTCTTCCAGAACTAGGGGCATAAAGCGAAGCGCTAGGGTTAGGGTCAGGGTCACTTCAGTGATGGGAATACGCCACCGCTTCAAGGGTTGCAACAGAACCTCAATGGCAACGGTTATTTCTTCTGGAGCCGTTGTCAGGAGATATAGGGTTGTTCCATAAATTAAGGTAAATAGCCAAGTTGCCAACCTTAATCCTAATTCTAGGGATCGGCGAGTGATTCTGACGGGGCCACGATGAAAGAGCACATATTGATAGGGTGTGGGTTGAGGAAGAGAGGGAGGGAGATTTTCCTCTGAACCCTGCCAAAAAATCAGGGGTTGATACCAGGGTTGAGATTCTGTTGGAAGGGAAGAGGGTTCTTGCGTAAATGTCAGTTCTTGAGTCGGTAGTCTGGGTTGATAGGACACTGCCAGGCCATCTGGCATTAAGGTGGTAACGCTACAAACCAATAGACATAACAACAATAACCAGCCAATTTGCTTGCGCCAGACTCGCCATGGAATGGTCGCCGAAATGGTGAGTAGGATCAGTCCCAAGACTAAGGCAAACCGCCAGGGTAAATCTGCCAGTAATGGCGTGAGCAGGAACATCATCAGCCAAGCCAGTTTTACTCTGGGATCAAGCCGATGTAGCCAAGTTCGAGGTTGTTCCAGGTAAAGCCCAAGGGGAAGGGAGCGAAGCAGATCCATCTATGGCCTTCGAGACGCGTTAATCACCAGCCTATCCTAAGTGATTTCTAGGGTTAGGAGGTGTATTTACACTTTATAAATAGTGTTCTCAATCCAAATCTGGTGATATCCGGTACCAAGCCTCACTAAAGGATCCTAGGGATAGTGTGAGCTTGTGCCATTGCTTAAGATGTTTTGAGATAAAAGATGGCGTTCCCTATACATAGGGTAACCAGATGTATATCAGTGTGAACTGAACTTTGACGAACAGGATAGGAAACAGAAATGGCTTGGCAACATATATTGTTCTATAAGCCCTATGGGGTCCTTAGCCAGTTTACGGATCGGCAAGACACTGAGCATCCAACCTTAAAACAATTTATTTCAATCCCCGATATTTATCCGGTTGGTCGATTGGATCGGGATAGCGAAGGTTTATTATTGCTATCCAATCATGGTGGTCTCCAACATCAGTTGTGTGATCCTAAGTTTGGACATCCCCGCACCTATTGGGTTCAGGTGGAAAGAATTCCTGATACAGCTGCGTTACAAAAACTTCAGCAGGGAGTCACGATCCGCAACTATCGAACACGACCGACCCAAGCCTCACTCTTAACTGAGCCACCTTCTTTACCTCCCCGGACTCCACCGATTCGGGTTCGCAAGCATATCCCTACGGCATGGATAACGATGACCCTCTATGAGGGCCGCAACCGCCAGGTACGAAGAATGACAGCGGCTGTGGGTTTCCCGACCTTACGTTTGGTACGGGTTGCGATCGCACATTTGCAACTCAAGGATCTGCAGCCGGGCCAATGGCGTCACCTTTCGTCACCAGAAATCAATCAACTTCAATCCCTGACACACTTACCTCATCTCTAGCAAATGAAGCCAAAGCTGATCCATCGGCCTACTCAAAAAACATTTCAAATCTCAATCTACGGTTGAGGATAATTGTGAGTTGTATAGTGGGATCACCTAATAACGAGCTATATTTTGTCACAGCAAATGTAACGATAACTTCCGTAATTTAGCGGAGTGCAAGCTTCTCATTACTAGTTACCATTGCCATAGTTACTGTCCGCCACCCTAGGCAAACTGATTTTTTTCGGATGATTAAATGTCCCCAGTGTAATTACCACAACATTGACGATCATCGTTTCTGTCAACAATGTGGCACTTCCCTTACTCAAAAACACTGTGCAAGTTGTGGACATTTAGTAGATTTTGAAGTTACCCACTGTCCCCAATGTGATCATTTGACCGGAACCATTTGGTGGACTCTCATTACACCGCTCGTTAGCCTCGAACAATCCCCGAACCTTATAGAACTTTCTTCTATCGATACGATTCCCGTTGGAGAACCCGTTGCCCTTCTGGATGACGAACCCTCTACAGAAGAGCTGCTAGACTCCATTGAGCGTTTAGTAGGTGATCAGCCAGATCGATCAGACGCTGTGAAACTCGATCCACCTAGTGCCTCAACAGCAGTGTTACCGCAGCGGGGTGACTCAGATATTCCATCCATGTCTCCTGCTATCCAGAGTTTTGTGGATCAAAACCCTCGATATCAGCTCTTGGCATCAATGGTGCCTCAAGATCCGAAACTTGCGGAAAATGGCAACCTTGAGCTCACTATTCTAGATACGCAGCCGCTGCAGGTCTCGCCCCTGGCTATTATGTTGAACCAGTTAGAGGGAGCTATTAATCCTGCTGACATGGGTCAGCCAGAAACAATTAAAGATTTTTTAGAAGCGCAGCCTTTGCCGTTCCCGATCGTTCTAGAACCATACCTAGCCCTGAGGCAACAGTTTCCTCTCCTGCTACCCCATGTCCATGACGCTTGGCAGTCAGAACAACAGGCAGTCATTTTATTAGAGAACCGCGCTGATTTGCCGTCTTTAAAGGAAGTCATTGCCGAAGGTCAAACGAGTCCCACTCAAATTCTGTACTGGCTAGAACAAACTTTGAATTTTGCAGTGATTTGTTCTCCCTGGCAATGCTTGCCTAGCGTTCTCCACAAAGAAAACTTAAAGATCGATCAGGGACAAATCCTCTGCCTTCAGCAACTTCTATTTGAGCCCGGTCAGTTCTGGCCGGGTAAGCCTGAAAAGGGTAGTACCTCCATCCAATCCCCGACCTGGGACGATTTAAGGTATGTCTGGTTAGATTTATTGCAAGGATTGGGAGCTTCCCTCTCAGAGCAATTTCAGCCCTTGTTGATCAATTTGCAATCTGCTGAGAACGTTACTCAAACAGAGCTTCTGGAATACATAAATGAATTAAGTCAGCTTTTACCTAGTACCCAGCCTCCTACGACTCCTACACAGGTTCATCAATCTTCCGTTGCTGGAACGGGTGCTGTGCCAACCCTGATTTTGCCCAATCAGTTGGTTCATTTGGCAGCGGCAGGTCAAACGGATGATGGTCGAGATCGACATCACAACGAAGATTACTTTGTGATTGATCAACGGCTCCAACAAATTTGTAACCCCCACCAAAACCAAGTTTCTGGCCAAGGACTCTACATTCTCTGTGATGGTATGGGAGGACATGCTGGGGGGGAGATTGCGAGTTCTTTAGCGACAGAAACCCTAGCTCAATATTTTCAAGCCCATTGGCAGACTGAGTTTCCCGATACTGCAATGGTGAAGGATGCCATTTATGCTGCGAACCATGCTCTTTTTCAGTTGAATGAAGAGAAGGCTGGCAATAGTCGCATGGGCACCACCCTAGTGATGGCTTTGGTTCAAGATACTCATATTCAAATTGCTCATGTCGGTGATAGTCGTCTATATCGTCTGACCCATCAATCAGGATTAGAACAAATCACGGTTGATCATGAGGTTGGGCAAAGAGAGATTCAACGAGGAACCGATCCGACCGTGGCCTACGCCCGGCCGGATGCTTATCAACTCACTCAAGCTCTAGGGCCTAGAGAGAATGAGGCCTTGGAGCCCGATATCCAGCTCCTCACTGCCGCCGAAGATACTTTATGGTTGATTTGTTCGGATGGATTAACAGATAATCACCTATTGGAAGTCCACTGTGACCAATACTTATTGCCCATGCTTAACTCTCAAATCCCCTTGCAACAAGGGGTTAATGAGTTGATTATGCTGGCTAACGAACATAATGGTCACGACAACATCACGGTCATTGCCATCCTGATGAGAGTCCAACCTCAGCGATCTTCCCAGACCTATTAACGGGAACCTATTTAAAATCTTTGACTGATTAATTTTGCAATGTGGTTACATTAACCCTTCTTGACCCCACCAATAAGGCTCCTATCAAACAATGGCTGTTCACCACGTCTAAGCAGATTAATATTGGCCGTTCTTCCGATAATCACATTGTCCTCAGAGACATACTGGTGTCTCGGTATCATCTTGAACTGCGTCTGAGCAAACAGCTAGAGTCCTCCTTTACCTGGCAACTCCATAGTCTGGGCAGCAATGGAACGTTTGTAAATGGAAAACTGACGAACCAGGCAGAACTCAAAGATGACACAATTATTCAGCTAGGATTGACGGGGCCGATTTTGAGATTTCAGCAGCAACTTCCCTACCAGATTGGAGCCAAACGTCAATCGGCGACCACTCGTTCCCAGAATTCTTCCTGCTCCCATGAGGGTAATTTGCCAGGCAACCTTTTTTGCGTGCATTGTGGTCAATCCCTTAAGGTTCTCCAGACACTTGGTCCTTACGAAGTCATGAAGGTCATTGGCATGGGAGGCATGGGAACCACTTTCTTGGTGCGGCACCAGGATGATAAGAGTCAAAAACCTCAGCTTCAGGTGCTCAAGGAAATGAATGCCGATATGGAAAAAATTCCTAAGGCACAGGAATTATTCAAGCGGGAAGCTCGGATGCTGAGATCCCTCCAGCACTCTGGTATTCCCCGGTTATACGATTTCTTTACCGAGAACGATAAACAATATCTCGTGATGGAGCTGATTCACGGCCAAGATTTAGATCGGTGGGTAAATCAGCATGGCCCGTTACCACCGCATCAGGTGTTGCAGTGGATGATTCAGGCCTGTGACATTTTGGACTACATTCATTGTCATAATCCACCGATCATTCATCGAGATCTGAAGCCCGGTAATATTCTGGTGCGGAATCGAGATAGCCAAGTTTTTATTATTGATTTTGGAGCTGTTAAAGAAGCAAGCCTTGTCCCCGGAACCCGGATTGCGGTTGAGGGTTATAGTGCACCAGAACAGGGATTAGGTCGTCCCACGATTCAATCGGATCTCTACGGTATTGGTGCAACTCTTTTATTCCTGATTACAGGTCAAAGTCCACTGCAATTTTACAAAAACCTGGGTCATGGCTATCGGATTGAATTGGCGAATATCCTGAGCATTCCAACTCAGATCAAAGCCATTATTGAAAAAGTGACCCATCCCCATCCGGATCATCGCTTTCAAACTGCGAAGGAACTTCAGCAAGCTCTAAAAAACTGTCTATAGCTGCTGTTTACGCGGCTATAGTAATCCTCCTAACTCGATGGGTATCCTGAGTACTATCCAACGGGAGCATCAGTTTTGGAACCCTGTTCCCACCTAGACCAGCTGCGTCTGAGAGGGCATGATGTCTGAACTACCGATTATCCAAATGGCAGAAAAGCTCCATGAGTCTGCCATTATCTATTATCAGGATCGCCCTGTAGGTACGATTGCCGCTCAGGATTCAGACGCGGATGCCCTCAATTACGATCAGTGCTTTGTGCGGGATTTTGTCCCTTCCGCCTTCGTTTTTTTGCTGCAGAAGCGACATGATATTGTTCAAAATTTTTTGGTAGAGACGTTAGCTTTACAAAAGCAGGTTCGGCGAGTGGATGGTTTTGAGGTTCCTTTAGGACTGATGCCTGCCAGTTTTAAAGTGCAAACGGAAGCAGGGCGTCAATATCTCACTGCTGATTTTGGCGACCATGCGATTGGTCGGGTGACACCGATTGATTCGTGTTTATGGTGGATTATTGTACTGCGAGCTTATGTGAAAGCGTCTGGAGATACTGCTTTAGCAAAGCGGCCCGATTTTCAGGAAGGGTTACATCTAATTCTCAAGCTTTGCCTCAGTTCACAATTTGAGATGTCGCCCACTTTATTGGTGCCTGATGCAGCCTGTATGATTGACCGCCGGATGGGGATAGATGGCCATCCGTTAGAAATTCAAGCATTGTTTTATGGGGCCCTGCGGTCAGCCAGGGAATTATTGACACCCACCTCAGAAGGAGAGAATTGGATTCGCAAGATTAATGATCGCCTTCAGGCGCTCCTGTTTCGAGTGCGTAACTACTATTGGCTAGATCTAGACAAACTGAATGAAATTCATCGCTATAAAGGGGATCAATTTGGGGAGTCGGTGATGAATAAATTCAATATTTATCCGGATTCCATTCCTTACTGGCTAACGGAGTGGATGCCAGATTGGGCTGGCTATTTAGCCGGAAATCTAGGTCCTAGTCGGATGGATTTTCGCTTCTTTGCTTTGGGCAATTTAATGGCCATCATGACCTCTATGGCTGATTCCACTCAAAGCCAGCAAATCATGGATCTGATTGAACTACAGTGGGACGATTTAGTTGGGCGGATGCCGATGAAAATCTGTTTTCCGGCGGTTGAAGGGTTTGAGTGGCGGATTACGACGGGTTCGGATCCTAAAAATACCCCCTGGTCCTATCACAATGGCGGCAGCTGGCCCGTGTTGCTGTGGATGCTGATGGCGGCTGCCATTAAAACCAAACGTCAAAAATTAGGGGAACAGGCTTGGATGACGGCCTCCTACCGATTTGAAGAAGATGAATGGCCCGAATATTATGACGGCAAGAATGGGCGTTTGGTCGGTAAATCTTCTCGAAAATATCAGACCTGGACCATTGCTAGTTTTTTGTTGGCGACGTTGCTCCAAGACAACCCTGAGCAGATTGCTCCGTTTATCTTTGAGGAAGAGGATAGTACAGAAGCCAATTAGCTCTAATTGGTCTGATGCCTAGCTCCTATAGTTACTGTGCTAGCTATCTTCTTCTCCCCAGAGTTTGGTGAGTCGCTGATCTCGGCCACAGCTATACCGATAAAAGCGATACTTGTTGGAGTTGGTTTGATAATAGTTCTGATGATAGTCTTCTGCCGGATAAAAGGTTTGAGCTGTGACAATCTCCGTGACGATGGGCGTGGCAAATTTACCAGAGCTATCTAATTCAGCTTTAGATTTTTCGGCTAGGGCTTTTTGCTCATCTGAATGGTAGAAGACATTGGTGCGGTATTGGTCGCCGCGATCGCAAAATTGTCCCCCGGCATCTAATGGATCAACATTTTGCCAAAACGCCTCCAGAAGGGTTTCATAGCTGACTTTATTGGGGTCATATTCCACCTGCACAGATTCGGCATGACCAGTTTTTCCTGACGATACTTCTTTATAGGTGGGATTCAGTTTTTTACCGCCGGTATACCCTGATGTAGTGGATACGACACCATCGATGACATCAAAAGGCTTCTCCATGCACCAGAAGCATCCGCCTGCAAAGGTGGCCTTGGCGAGGTCTTGGGCTTCAGCCGCCATGCCTATGGGGCCTAGCCAAGTGATTAGAGACAATAATGCGATCGCAAACCAGCGTTTGATCATCTTTCGTTCCATCCGTCATGCCTTATCTATCGTAATCAGAACTGACCCAAGCTACACAAATTTGATCTAACTATCCTCAAGCACCAGCACGACCGAAGTACTGGTATTGTCATCCAGAGCAGCTTTCATGAAAGAATTTGAATTGAACCATTATGTAAATTGTCTCCTTCCCTCATCGAACTACTATGGAAAATCTTGAACAAGAACTAGAAGCTCTAAGGCAAGAAAATACACTGTTACAGGGGTTAATGACGGGAGGATACGCCTATTTCTTGCATCACTTTATAGTTGGGCATCAGAGTGAAATGGGGCTATCGGCAGAAGCCTGTGAGAAAATTGTGATAGATGCTCTACGGCGGGTCTTATCCACCCAGGATCGGTTTCAATGTGAATACCTGAGCGAGATTGAAGCTATTCTCAACAAAATGACAACTGTGGTACCCATGGAGCCTTATCTTCAAAAAGTTCCGCCGCCTGAAACGCCTGATCATCCAACAGCCAGTGACTCAAACTGAATAGGTTGTATAGAGTCGGAATCCCAACATAAATGTTGCCCATAATCTACAGACATGGCCATCGCTTGGCATTTGTTGATCATATTGATTTGCTCTTTCATGCTCTGCAAACTACAAGTGTTAGTGGAGTTGTACAGGGCTAATTTCAAGCCTATTGACCCTAAGAAATACACTATCCTATTTTTTTCGTATCATGGCCAGAATAAGCGAAATCATATGGATCTTGAGCTGAAGATTCCAAATGGGATAATCGTTTAACTTCTAAGAATGAATATAGTCTCAGTTTTTTTGAAGTCAGGCTTATATTTATGAGATGGCTTAAGAGTATTGACAAAAAATCTGTGATATAAATCACGTTCATTTTTGCTAAATATCACTGTAATAGAAAAACAGTTGTCTTACGTATTTCAAGCGAAAGAAAACTTAGGTATTTGGTATATACATATAGAAATAGTATGCGTCAGCAAACACATCACTTCAAGCAGCATCATTATCTTGTTGTTAATACAAAACCTAAAAAGATAGTCACATTAATGAATTGGAAATATACCATTGGTCGGGATTCATCTAATGACATAGTAGTGGCCAACGATATGATTTCACGTATCCATGCAACTGTAGAGAAGATATCTGATTTAAGTCAAGGAACCTATCAATATCAACTGATTGATGGAACAGTTAATGGTAAATCGAGTTTCAACGGTGTCTTTATCAATGGCAACCGTGTTCAGAGTCACACTCTAGTTAATGGCGATCGAATTTTATTTGGAGGAGTGGTCAAAGCGGTTTTCCATTCATCTAGTCGGCTCATAAATAAAGAGGAATTTTTTGCTGATTTTTCGCAGATCACTCAATATAGTTGCTCATCCCGATTAGACGAGAATGAGGCGACAACGATTATGTTGTAATTAGTAGGTAGAAATACATTAGGATAGATTTTTTTATTAAATTTACAATTATCTCTTTTGTGGTGACTGCCAGAAATTACAGTAATCAGCAAGTATTTTTCTATGTAAGAATTTCTTAATAAGCTCAAGGCAGGAATTAGACCAGTGTTCTTTTAAGCAAAAGACACTTTTTGGAATTTAATTCACCCAATTCCGAGACTGTCAATAACTCTTTTTTTACATCAATTGAAACCTATATCTTTTTATAGAAGTACTTCGGAGATGCTCTTAATCCAGGCTAGGATCTCATTATGAAATACCATCGCCGAAAGTGAGTATAGCTAAAGACAAACCCCAGCAAATACCACCTGCCGGGGTTCAGTGTATAAGAGCCACTTGCTTGAGACTATTTTATGTCCGGTTAAAGCTCAATCAGTTTAATACAAGGGTGTTTTGCCATTAAACTACCCGCTCAAGATTTGGGGAGCGGGACGAGAGTTGAACTCGTATATCCCATGTGTTGTTGAACTTTGGTTGATTCACAAGAGTGGATTTTAGATTAAGACTAGAGCAATAAACTGAGTTTGATTTTTTAGTCTTAATGCATCAAAAGCTGCTTTACCAATTAGCACACTCTCGCCTATCAGTGCGAGAGGGAGGATTTGAACCATCCAATCACCTTTAAGATACTGAATCTAAATCTATGCTCACACTCAATCTAACCTTACCTAAATAAATAGTCAAAAATGTTATTCGATATAGTTCTTTGACTTACTTCGATGCTATTTGCTTCTTCTCTAGCCTTGATTACAGCTTTTTGAAGTACATCAAGTCGAAGCCGCATTTCATCTAGTTCTGACTGTGGCAAAGCACCAGAGAACTTAACCAAAGACCAGGTCCCCTCAACCACATCGTTCGTAACTTCTTTGACTTGGGCAGGGTGATGTTCTGTTGCCTCAGCAGCAATCACAAACTCTTGCACCTTCTTTGTCTTAGTGGTCTCTCGGGGGCGAGTGACATAAAATCCTCGGTTAGAGTCATATTCCCAGTCCTCATCAATGGGCAAGGTAGGGATATGGCTGAGAAAGGTTCTGATATCGGTCAACTGCTTGTCTAAGAACATCAAGTATGTGACCGGGACATCGGATGCAATCACTGTGCCGTCATCCAAGGTTATGTTGGCTCTTGCTGAGGTATTAGCTTCATCTTGGGTTAAAGCACTATCAAATAAGTCCTGGCAGGCTTTTGAGAAGGCTTCTAGTGCCTCCCCTGCCTTATATGTGACTTTCTGAGATTCCGGGGGATAAACATGGCCTTCTTCATCCTTTGGTGAGTAGGTCCGCGATAAGCCTTGAAATAGTTCAGGTTTCTGAGTCTGTTTGTATATCTTTGTCTTCTCGTCTGCAGCTCTTTTTTTCACTGACTGCATGACAGCAATAAGCTGATTAAGCTTCATGAAATCACCTCTCGATTGTCAAAATTAAATATTTCTTGATTACTTCTGTAGGGATTAATGAAAGTCCCTGTTTCTGGAGACGCTACTAGTATTGCCAGGGCTAGACAACAAAACTCATGTACCTCCCGATAAATCTCAAGAGAGTATTGAAAAACTGATCAATTGCAGTCCTATACGAGGATCAATGTCATCTCGACAGCACTATGATGTTGACCTCGGGAGCAGCGTTTGAACAAATTAAAAAGAAGAACGACACCCAAGCCATTCATAAAAGCTGCTGAAACACTGAATCTATAAGGTTTGTAGTCAAAGCCCATGACCGGGATTGAACCGGTGACCTCACCCTTACCAAGGATGGCTCACTTTGGCCTAGGATGTTTACTCTATAAGGCTTCTGAGGATTTTCAATAAAGCGTCGGGGTAAATATCGGGGTAATTTGTGCTGTGTTAAGAGGATGATTCATCCCAATAATTCCTGCTGAGCCGCTTCAGTAATGACTCTACGCAACCATGTAGCCTTATGAGGTAGAGCCCTCACGGCTTGGTCCACCTCTACAGGGACAACAACCCCTAGAACCTTTTTTGATAGCTCTCCTTCATATCCATCCTGAGGCTTGTACTGCTTTGCGATGAACTCGGGAGTCTGCAAAGGGTTAGGGTTTCCCCCCTTATCTCCTTTTTTCTTGGGCATATGTCTTGCTCGAAAGATAGACATTCCCCATTTAAGCGGGTATTATTAATTTAAGCAAGCCCACCGTTTCAGTTTTGGGTTGCCTTCGCCACATATACAAAGATTTTCCACAATGCAATACACACTCTCAACGCTCAAGGCCACCGTTGTTGATGCCGCCATCGCTTCTGATAAGCAATGGACTGCTAAGGTTTGCGATCGCAAGTCCTTCGACAAAGCTGCTAAGGCATCCTTCCCTAACAGCAATATCGACTTTCGGGGTTATCATTCCTGGCTGATTGTTGCCCAGAACATGGGGGTTGATACTACCCCTTGGCAACAGCCTAAGACCACAGGGATGAAGCTCTCTGAGCTAAAGATCCAGGTCTATGCTCACTATCAGGTAAGTGATACCAAGGCCCTTAAGATCAAGCTGGATGAGTGGGGGATCCTATTTGGTAAGTTGACCTTCAAGGCTAGTTGGCAACAGCTATGGGATGAGGTGCAAAACACTCCGGCTCAGATGGCCGCATAGTCCATTATGTCTTGAGTACGACGCAAAACGGCTCGGGTATCCAACAGCAAAGGCGCTGCTAAGACTACTAATCCAGCAGCGCCCCCCTAGAACAAAAAGGAGTACCTAAGGTTATGCCTGAAACTAGGTGCCCCATCAGTAAGGGAGTCAACCTATGAGCAAGCTAAGTAGTGGGAATATCAGATACTAATATCTTGTTATAGGGTTTGTCTGGAAATATAGCTATATTTTGCTTGGCTCACAAGACAGGATAGCGGTCTAACGTCGCCTGTCCTAAGTCTTGGATATAGCTGAGATCATGTTGTAATTCAAATGCATTGTTGTCGCTCTTAGCGGTATTGCAAGCCCAGCAAATAACTTGAAGATTGTCTGCATCAAACATACGTTCAGGAAAACGTGCCTTATTCAATTTGTGATCTATCGACGCATAGTGAGGATGAAAATAGATAAACTGATTTTGATTTACTCGAACCTTATTGATAATCTCCTTGCCGTTGGCATCGGTATATTGATACCCTCGGGTGACTGCCTCATTTATAGTCCTAGCTCTATGCTCTGACCCGTGAGTCATCTTTTTGCCACAAAAAGGGCAAGGTTTACCTGCAAATTTAGCTCTCAATTGATTAGGGCTAATTTTCCCCCATTCCTTATGATTGATGCATTTTAGGTTTCGGCTATTGTGCCATACCTCGTTAATGTTTCCTCCGTTATAAAGAGCTGCGAGTTCTAGTTTTCTTTTTTTTGACATTACAAGAGTTGATATTTATTCAGGGTAGTTTCAGCTAAGTCCTTTATCTTTTGGCTTTTCCGGCGTAACCTAGTACGTCCCTCTTGGGCAGCCTGAGTAGCCTGCTTCGCTGACAGGAGTGACTGATCAATTGCTCCAACCAGATCACCTCTTTTAAGCTTTACCTCGAATATGGTTGTGGGTTGAGATGGAAGAATAATTACTTGCAAAATCTCCCAAGATTTTTGAACCCTTTCCCATCCAACGTTGTAGTAACCTTTATCGCGAATTGCCTTCTGGTTTTGCTTAGATAGATTTTTAAACGTGTCAGTATTCCGTTTTTGCCATTGGCGATAACTCAACCCATCGATATTCATGGTTCCGCTCCTATTGGATGTTGAACGTATCACGGATGACTTTCCATTTGTCAGGACCATAATTCATGGAAATATAATCCTTAACCTGAGATAAGTGGTGTCTCAATTCGTCAACTTTCTGTTCTAGTTCGTTAATTATTCGCTCAGCATCTTGTTCCATTGACTCGCTAGTATTTTTAATGGTTTTTATGGAGTCTCCCATATTAGAAATAGTATTGTTATAGTCTTCTTTATGGACTAAATCTTTCTCAAGAAGAACCTTCTTTCGGTCATCTCCTCCAAGAGAAAGGGCTCTCTTCAACCATCGGCCAGCTCGAACTATTTCTGACTTATCGATATTTAGAAATTCTTGCAGCTTAGTTTGTGCCTCTGTCAACTCATTCTCAACATCAGTCAATCTTTCGTTAATTCGCTGTGTATTCAGCCCTTGTTGACGTCGATTGTAGTTATTAGCTGACTTAATCAGCTCCAAAATATCTAAATGTTGTGATGCCTGAAATAGTTGCTCATCCGTCATTCTGGCATTTAAGGCGTACTGTGCAACTCCCGAAGCTTGCCTAATTTTCCTGAGCAGTTCTAGGCGTTCTTCCTTCGTAATTTCCACTATTTGAAATCCAAATCATGTGTGTCTGTGATGTTGCCCCCCTATACTCAATATGCCCATCAATTATGGCTTTTTAGTCAATTTAAGTGAACTCTTAGGTGGATTCTTATGAGAAATATGATTTTGAATATGCAACTCTTTTCGATTTTGGGCAACCTAATCATGAATCTCAAACTTGCTATATCTGGAATATCAGAAATAAAGCGAATTATTATATTTGGATGAATTTTTGCTGGTTTTTTTATACGTCATCGTGTTTTCTTCAATTAGTTCGATGTCTTAGGAGGCTTGTAATCTTACTGATTTATATAAGTTTGTAGTCCTGTCACTAAATAAAGAGAGAAAATCATTGGAGTCTATTACTACAACTTTGGAAATTCCTTTAGGGATTAAGGAAAAACTTGATCTTGGGATTTATGAACGAATAGGAGGAGTTATAAGACAATCTGGCAATAAGAAAGTAGTTGCTTGGCTTCGAGAGAACAGTAATAGCTCAAGTTCATTGCCACCCCCATTTCCAAACTCACCTCCATGTGTGTCTCACAGGCTTCTACAAGCTACAACTACAGTGAATGTTTTAAATTTAGGCTTATCAACAATGGGCTTCGCGGTAGTTTTAAAACAACTGCAAAACTTAGAAAAACGTTTGGAAGATACTCAAGATCTTCTAAGCAAGTTGAATCGCAAAGTTGATCTTACTTTCTATGCTAATTTCCGCGCAGCTCTTGATCTAGCTCTCAACGCCTTCACGATGTCCAGGGAAGACAATCGTAGAGATATGGCTATTCAAGCAATAAACCGGTTTTTAGAAGCTCAGCATATTTTCACTGGTGTACTTGATACTGAGCTTGCAGAAGGCAGTCAAATTGCAGATGAGTATTTGCTGACCTTGGGGTTAGCTTATGTTGCAGAAGTGAGGTGCTATCTCGAACTGGGCGAGTTTGATAGTGCTACACGTCGTTTCTATGAAGGGCAATCAGTGATTCGAAATCGTACCCAAAAATATGTAGAGCTACTGTTGACCTCTAACCCATCTGTTTATCTGCATCCAAAATTCCAAGATCAGATTGACTTATCAAAGCTGACCCAAATATATCGGTGGATAGATCCCACCATGGATGAAAATGCAGTCTTCAACTTATTACGCGATGGTATTTTTAAATGGCGAAACAACAGGGATAAATGGGTTGAATCTCTTCCGCCAGCTATCCTGATTAAGGAAGAAGTGGAAGGAAGTTGGTTTGGTCCCAACAACGCAGATCTCGGTCAAGAAGCGTTTAACCGGCTACCGAGTATTTTCGGGGTGATCGAGTCAACTATTGAAACTTGCCAAAGGTTTGCGACCTACCAGACAGAGATTCATGCAATGACTCAATTGGGAATTTCATTGAGTGATTGGGAGAAACTAGAACCGAGTGAAACAGACTTGAAGAATCATTCGGGAAATATCATGTTCCTTTTACCTGATGACTCTGTTCAAGTGACCTTAGAAGTTTGAGCATGGCACTCATTTCCAGACTCGTAGAGGCTTTTGATCAGGCCCGCGGTGTTGCGGAGAACGCCCAAAAAGAATTAAATAGGGCAGATAATAACACCCGCATGGATAACGGCAGCCTAGATTACGCCGACGATCGCGCCAGCCGAATCTTGTATACCTATCTCCATGAAGTGGGTCATCAGGTCTAGTTTTCAGGCTGGAATAAGACCATAGATCTAGGGTTTGATGCTAAACCCGTGTCTTGGTATGCCACATCAGACAATATGGAGCTGTTTGCCGAAGCTTTCGCAACCTGGGCCATCAATCCCACGGCTTACACTAAATACGATCCCAAAGGCGCAAGCCAGATCGAATCCTTGATCCAGAAAACCCGTAAGCGATACACACTTTAACCATGCCCTCAACCATTCAAGAACTAGTTGCAAACAGCGCTAGAATCCTAAACTCAAAAGACTATAGCCCCGAAAGTCGCCAGCGCTTAGAAGCGAATCTAGAGGCGGCTAAGTCTATCCCTAACGTGGGCACCAAAGGCCAGCTACTGGCAAATTACATCAATGCGTTTGACTTAGCCGCCGAAATTGCCAACGGGCTTGGATGAGGAACCAAACCCCCTAGAACCAACCCTAGGTCTGAGTAGCCACCTAATACCGTTCCACGGCCTTGGATCGGGCTAGTTGGCTTTTGCGGGCCTGGGCCTGTCGGTGAACTTGGGAGATCTGGCCCTCATGGATCCGGTAGTAATAAAGGGGGCTAGGCAAATGATAAATACCTAAATGCTCCCCCACTCTGAGACAAAGATCGTAATCCATGGCATAGGTGAACAGCGGATCGAGGCCCCCCACTTCCTCATAAATGGCCCGAGTGAATAAGCGGAAATGCTTCGTGATAAATTGCCCCATCAATCCCTTATAGGTGTATTGGTGGGGTAAATTTTGGCCCTTTGGTTCCCCATGGGGGCCGATCAGGTAGCGATCCGTGTAAACCAAATCAAAAGCCCCATCCGATAGGGTCGCCGCCGTCACCTCCACGGCATTGGGGGCGAGTAAATCATCATCATCCAGCCAGCCCACTAATTCCCCTGTAGAAAGCTCATGGCCCAGAATGAGGGACTGAACCCGCCCGATCCGTTCAGTGGCGCAAACGTCGATCCGATCGTCATAGTGGCCGTAACCTTCAAGTACCTCCATGGTGCTGTCCGTGCAACCATCGGCAATGATGACAATTTGCAAATTGCGATAGGTTTGGTTTACCGCGCTTCTCAAGGCTTGCCCCAAGTAGCGATCGCGGTTGTGAGTCGTCAGAATTAAGCTGATCTTAGGCCACGCCATAACCGCCCCCAAGCACTTCCACAATCGTATTGGTTCTAGGGGTACTGATCACCGGTTTAGCAGAGATCCGGCCCTGGTCGGATATCGCCCCCCAGAGCCATCAGCGCCACCCCCCCCGCCCCCCGGATCCCATGTAATGGGCTGAGGGTCCGCCGTCACCGTAAAGGAAAGGCTTTTCCGCTCATGTCCATGGGATTGGCCGTCAGCTCCGTGGCATTACTGCCAGAGGAATTGGCGTAGGTAATAGCCCATAGGTTATCGGCTACTTCTGGGCTGAGGGACCGAGCGACCCGCTTCATAAAATTCACTGTTTATTGCGGTATGCTTTTGTTATTTTGCGCAATTTTTTGTCAATTTGAAGTCTATGACGGTAGTTTTGGATCGAGCGCTGAGTGATAAGCAGTAGGACATAATTAATGTCACAACATTTTTGCTAAAACCCTGGCTTAGCAAGGAAATAGATTGTAATTACTTCTGCTTAAGTGCTTATTCCATTTTTTTGCTGCGTAGAGATCGCCAAAAATCATGGAATCACACAGCAACATTGCTGCTCGGTCGTGTGTTAATGCTATGACTCTCATGGGCTAAATTGGGCGCAATGGAATATATGGCCCGTCTCTGTTGGTTCAACAGTGCCGTACTGCTTTAACACCCCGATCGCTATGTCTAGTTCTCTAAACAACCCGAGATGATTTCCCAGCTCCTTCAAAGCACCCAGCTTTCCATGCATCTTAATTTGGATGCGTTCGGTGGAATGCGACCCTTGATTACTTCCCTGAGACCCTTTTGTCATAGTCATTGCCTGGATTGCAGCTTGGGCTTCTGGGGGAATGTCATCGCGAAACGTAATGTCTAGTCGCTCAATATTGACCACATCTGTGATGTTGGAAAATGCGATCGCACTCAGTTCTTGAAGAACTCTGTCAGCATCTACTCTGACACGTTCCTGCTGCTCTGCTCTCAACTCCTGTAAGTAGGCTTGTACCTTGTCAATACTTAACATTTGAGCAGATTGTTGCCGTACCGTTTTAGAGCTATACCCTGCTCTGATAGCGGCTTGAGTGCCATTCATATCTACAAGGTACTCTTCACAGAATCGCTTCTGTTTTTCGGTCAGTTTAGCCATAGTTTTTGCCATGGGGCTTGAAGTGGAGTTGACGCCTTTGACTCAGAACCGAGATCCGTTCCTAAATGACGACATTTATGGGACTTTGAAGAGCTTCAAAGCAATTCAATTTGGGTCGTTCCCAACCGCTGAATCATTTACTGAGACTAGGTAAGAGTGCTTCAAAGCAATTCTAGTACACCTAAAATTAGGTTGCGATCGCATGGAATTAATAGGTGTAAGATTCTATGTTCAGTGCATTACCCCTAGAACCACCAACGTCATGAGTCAAAGGGATGGTGTCGGTCAAGTGGTCTAGGATCCGGGGAGCTTGGCAACTCATTTCTGAAGCTCCCTAACGCCAAAGGCCATCAAGCACAAGGCATCAGCCATGCCATCATGGGGCTTCCTGCATCCAGGCTGGATTAACCCGATACCAGGGAATGCACGACGACAGTAGGCAATAGCGGCAGCTTTATCTTTTGAGGTCCCAGCCAAAACAGTTCGTTTCCATCGTTGGGGTGTGACCAATTCAACGGGAACTTTCAACGCCGCACAAACGCCCAGTAATCCACCATAGCCCAGCCCAAACTTGAAGGTCGAAGCAACACCCTGCTTAGGCATGGCACCGACTTTCTCAATGACGGCTAAGCGGGGGGCTGCTTCTTCAATCCAAGAGGCAAGGGTAACCAGGTCGAGTTCCTTCCCTGCAAGAGGCAGTGGTCGGGCAGTAGGTGAACTTCCACTGATGGCTATGCCTCCTTTGAGGCCAGGGTCAAGAGCGATGAGGGTAGGTTGTTCTTCGTATTGAGGATGCGATCGCATAGCAATACCTCACGTAACTTCTAACTGTTCAACTGGCCAAAAGGCAGCACCACATGGGCCTTCAAGCTCTGCCCAATCTTGATACTCCCCTTGACCACAATAGGTCTGATACAGACGTACCACTCGATAGGTCCGGCAAGTGCCTTTGAGTTGAACGGTATCGCCTACTTCAATGGGCTTGGTTTGTTCTAGAGGCTCTTGTGGTGGTGGTTTCCAGCGCTGAATTGCACTCAATGGCACTCGAAGTAATCCGTTCTTGGTTCGCAAAACAACCGACGCCCCCTCTAATCGAGTGATCGGATACCCAACGCCAGATCTTCCGTACGCGATCGCGCCGACTGGGGGGCTAGAAGGTATCGGCATCTCTAATCACCTCGTCAGCTTCGGAGCTTTCTACAGGCTGATCAGGCGTACTACAACTATCAGAGTCATCGTTTTCTGTAGTACGAAATTTTTCGTTTTGTTTTTCCCGGAAGTGTTCCAAAGTATCCTCAGCATCCTCGGCAGGATTGCCTGTATTTTTTGCTGGAATTGGGTTTTGGTGTGCCGAAGATAAATGTGCATCCTCGGCATTTTTATCGGTGGGTGCCGAGGATGTGTTTTTATCCTCGGCAAGCTTATTCCCTTGCTGTGTATAGTTTTCGCCGATAGGTGCCGAGGATGCTGAGGATGTTTCACCACACTTCTGAGTAAATTGAGTTTTTGGATTTTTGGATTCTGTGTAGTACGTTCGGTTCTTAGATCTTGTAACTTTCCATTCGACGTACCCTTTGCGGTCTTTGCCTGCTCGCTCGAACCGCAGGTGGTTTACAACCCGCCCTCTGTTTCTTCTCAAGTAATAACTGAGCAACCTGGAAGAAAGCTGCCCAGTCTTGCGGTCTAAGCAGATATCGAGCAACGATTCCCTCAAGTCCTGATGGGTTTCAGTGAGGATGGCTTCATTAATCCTTTTAAGGAGGCCCTTAGTCGTAAATGCATCCTCGTCAAAGTCGTCATACCAGCAGGTCAGTAACGCCTCTAACTGATTCTTGGATTCATCGCGGTTTGCCACCTCTGATTGGGTTTTTACGGGGTCTGCTTCCCCTAACCAGATCAATGCACCTCGGATAATGTCGGACCACTCCCCGAAGGTGACAAGCCGTTTGGGCTTGTCAGGGAGTCCAGCAAGGATGTAGGCCCTAGGAATCATCAGCAAAGCATCCACAAGCATCCCCCGGTTGTCGAGGGTGTATTGTTCAATCTCTCGCTCAAACTGGCGTTCTTCAGGCTTCTCTACTTGTGGGTCAAGCTCAGAGAGGATGACTCGGCGCGGCATATCTGAAGTGAACCCCAGGTTGTTACCACATGCGGTGAACAATGCTTGGGTGGAGACTTCGACCATCTTGGATGTTTGCAGCAATCTGTCCTTGAAGGTGGGTGCTGTTAAGACGGCCTCTAGTGAGTCGCCACCTAGCCTTGCGGTGACATTATCTAGATTGACGATCGGGCACCCCGTTGAGAGTATTCCTGTCAGCTTTTTACGAACCTCCTCACCGTCTGCACTGAACGGCACTACGCCAATGTCGTTGCGGCCCGTTAACAAGATGCTTGCGAGCGAAATCAAACATCCCTTCCCTGTCCCGGCAACGGTTGCACTGACGGCGTGAAGGGGAGCAAGGGCAAAGGTTTTACGCCAAATAGCGGTCAACAACATTGACAGGCCCGCTGACAAAGACGCATTGTGACCTGAGGTTTCCCCTTCGTTGAGCCGAAAAGGGAACTCCTTGAGTAAGTCTTTTAATACTGCCAAGGCACTAAGAGCGTCTTCTTTGGTGGGCTTTACTTTCTGCTCTGGGAATTCTGTGGGGTCAAACTGAAGCAGTAACCCGCTGCCAGGGTGATACCCTGGCTTGTCTATCACCTCGCCTGTTCGTGTGGGCGTCGGAGTGTAGCAGATACCCGAAATTTTCGGAAGCTTAGGCCATCCTGCTGCCTTGATAATGTGTTCGGCTAATGCCTGAGAACAATCGGTCGGTCGGTCATCCCACCAGGTCTCCTCCTTTCCCTTGCGAAGCGTCCACTTCGTAAATTTATATCGGCGGTTCGCCTCATGCTTGAGTGCACCCAAGTCAAGCGGGGATAACTCATCAACTTCCTTGCCCACAGAGATATGACGTTTTCGCGTATCGGGGACCGCCCTAGCGATTCTGACAAGCTGAGCATTGGCCCCGCGACCACTGACGTAAATCTTTTCGCGATCGCTTGAGGTCTCAGACAGCAAGGACAACAACCGATTCGCCGCATCGTCAATCCGACCTTGGTAGATGTCAATGTTTGGCTTGCTCTCGTTATCGGTGGCAGACTGGCCGTTTTGGCGATGCTTCTCTTGTTTCCTCAAGTCCCTCAAGGCAATATCCAGCGCGGCCTTAGCACATCTTTCTGTGATGATTTTGGCCTTGACCATCTCATCCCGACATTTTTTACACTCCGCTTCTGAGAGGTATCTGGGCGCAGAGCGGAGCCAGAATTTAGCCATCTGTCCTAAACGTTTTTTCCGGCCTGACCTTGCCTCGCCGGGAATCTCCCACTGCTGGGGAAGCTGGCGGAAAAAGTCAGCTAGAGATATGGCATCATCCATACTCAGCTTGATACCAGCCTTCAGAACTTCAACCCCGCCAGCTTTCGGCTCCCCTGGAATCTCTGGCGGCAGCAGGACTTTACCCGCCCCGGTTTTTTCAGCCAGCTTCACAAGGGCCATCGCCACTGATGGATTCGTCAAAGCATCTCTGTCAAATAAAGGAATCTGGTTACAGCCCTCTGCGATGGCCTTTGTGCAATTCACACCGATAATCGAGGCTGTGGGAAGCCCCATTTTGCAATAGGCAATCGCATCCTTAAACCCTTCAGTGATGAATCGAGCAACATTAGGGTCACCGTTGGAATACCAAACCTCGGCAGTTTGGCCTGCAACTGTAACGTACTTGACGGGCTTTATCTTCCCCTTTTCCCGCTTGAAGACGGGTGACTCGGGTCGAAACTGATATGATGCTGGACCCGCTGGCATTAATATTCCAGGTGGAAATTCAGGTGCCTCGATTGGGGTTCCATCCTCGTCTACGGCTCGATATCCTAGGTCGTAAGCCTCTTGCCCGGTAACGCTCCTAGGCAGTTGGTGAGATGAGTATTGGATTAGGTCGTCTAGCGATAGTCCTTCCGATTCAAAGTGTCTGATATGCTCTGGGAGAAGTTCGGGCTTGTGTGCTGTTTTACTCATTTTGCCACCCCCTCAACTTCAAGGATCACGTACCAAATCCAACGGTCTATCTGGAGGGAAGCTTTTAGGTTCCACGCCTTATCCAGTAATGCTTCTAGTTGTTCAAAAAACGGTGGGTTAGAATAGTTTTCAGCAGGAATATTTTTCATTTCAACCCCCCTTCGCTGCCCTTGCAGCTTTAGGGGGGTGAATTTGGGGCGGTTCTATTGACGCCAGATATTCTTCTATTAGTCGTTGGTGCTCTGGCCTATCACCACCGTGCAGAATATAGTCCCGAACCAGAACAAGATTCCAAAGGATTTTACGGGAACCAGGGCGGACCCAATACAAAGGACTGGGGAGCTTTTCACGCAGCTCTCGGTCAACATACTTGCCCGTCTCGAAGTGGCGTCTTAAGGTACGAGTCTCGACAAACGGGTAATCTGGACTAATCATATTCGTATCCTTTCTAAATAGTTGCTGCCTCTGTTGGGTAGTTGATTATTTGGTTAGGGGTTAGGGCCGATAGCTGGGACTTTGGCGAGACACGGCTATCGGCTTTTGGCTAGTAAGTTTTTTGGGATACCAGCAGGATAGGGTAGGTCTTAGATTTCGTTACCCCCCGATTTCGGGGCTTAGACTCTGAAACCCTTATTCTCAGGGAGTTATTTAGAATCTTAAGAAAATCCCTTTTTACGGCCTCGGCCCGACTTAAAACCTTGCTGTCCCTGGGATACACGGATTTCTCTGGGTAAATTCTTTTTAGGCTGAGCTGGACGAATATAGAGATTGCCCCCCTTCAAGTAGAGATAAGCTATTCCTGGCTGGGTTATCGCTTCCTTCAAATCCTTGTAACGCTCGATAAACTGCTGCCACTGAAAACGCCTAAAGTCTTTGCGGTCTCTCTTTAATTGATTAGACTCTTGGCGAAACTTCGCCAACGCCATCGCCGTTTCTAGCAGGCAAGTTAGGTGGGGGTAGCGACTGTGATCGGAGTCTGATGTCCTACTTTCGTATTGTTCCAAGGCAGCAATTTCTTGATCGAACTCTTTGCCTAGTGCAGTGGTGCCAACCCACTCAGTGGATTTAAAGTAGTGAAGCAAAAGCTCGACCATACAGAGCTTCCACCAAGACAACCCATCACTATAGGGCGGTATTTCAGTTGACCCAGACTTCTTGCTTTTATGGGCGAGGTCTAGAGTGTGGTGGGCCAAGTCAAACAGCGACAGGGCAAGTTTACCCCGCGCTTCCTCCTTCTTTACGAAGGGAAAGGTTTCCAGAAATTCAGTGCGGTTAATTTGTTTCGAGTGGTGAAAAAGCACCCAGAGTAAAGAGTTTTGAAAACTTCTTACGCAGCTTTTAAAGTAAATCTCCTCTCCTTCGCTCCTGGTAATAGAGGGCTTAAGGCGGATATTGGAGAGAGAAGCGGCTGCTTCTATTAGAGGCCGATCCGCAGTCCCAACAAAATTAATTTCAGCCTGTTCCACTTGCTCGTTGCCCACAATCTTGAAATTCAGACTAAGATGTTCCATGTTTAAAACTCCTGAAATACTGACTGGGACTGAATAACATGGGCATACGTGTCCAACAAAACACGCTTGTCGTGTCCGGTTTGCTCTGCTAAATCGATAGGATTCACCCCAGCCGCTAGCGCATGGCTAATAGCTGAATGTCTCATTGCATAGGGTTTGCGATATTTAACATGGCACTGTTCAAGTATTGTTTTCCAGGCTCGATTCCTGAAATTATGATCATCTATGGTTGACCCTTTCGGACTGGGGAATACCAAGTCTTTTGAGTTAGGCTGCATCTGCTCACGGCATTGGCGTAACATCTCAGATATCGATGGAGAAAGCACTATAGTCCTTGACTTGCCAGTCTTGGTTGATTTTCGATGACCCCGAGAGATAGACTCGCCAATCCAAACGCTCTTAAAGTCATCTGCTACTGAAGACCACCTTAGTCCTGCTGCCTCGCCTATCCGAACCCCAGTGTTAAACAGGAAAATCACAAAATTAGCGTAGTGGCAATAATACTTGTGCTCTATGAAGGCGTTGATAATAGCGGTGATCTCAGCTACCGTGAAAGGCTGAACGTGCTGGGTATCTTGAACTTTGACCTTGCTCAGGCAGTCTCCCCATGAATTGTCACTAACGTAGTACTTACCATTTGCCCAGTCCCAACAGCTTCTAAGTAAGAATAGGTAATGCTTAGCGGTCTGTCCTCCCATTCTCTCCAGTAACCAAGCCGTGAAATCTTGGGCTTTGGCACTGCTCACACTCAATCCACTGGCCACCCCAAAAAAGTAATCGAGGTGTTTTTGCAGTGCACTATACTTCTGCAAAGTATTTGGAGTGAGCGCCTTACCTCGCTTCATTGCACTAGTAAAGCGTTTGAACAGCTCGACCACGCTGATTTCTGTGGCTGTTTTGCCAATAGTTTTGGGTCGATACTTTAAAAGAGTGGTATCGAAATAGCCTGCATGGATGTCTACTTCGATCTGTGCGGTTCTTTGCTTAGCAATGGCTCGACCCGTGGGGGAATCAGGTACACCTACAGCCATGGTGTACCGCTTCCCTTGATAACGCCATCTCAGCCTGAGCCTTCCGTAATGGGATTCAATCGTTACTTTCATAGTCCGGGGTAAATATCGGGGTAAGTTTAAAACCCAAACAACCCTTAACGACCTATATTTGTTGCCTTATTGACATCAAAAAGGACTCTTAGAAGTTGTCTGGAACTCCCAAAAGCCTTACTAGTAAACGATTCCCTAACCAAAGCCCATGACCGGGATTGAACCGGTGACCTCACCCTTACCAAGGGTGTGCTCTACCACTGAGCCACATGGGCAAATTATTGACAATGGGCCGGGCTGGATTTGAACCAGCGTAGGCGTAGCCAGCGGATTTACAGTCCGCCCCCATTAACCACTCGGGCACCGACCCCTACTTTGTCAACAGTTTTGGATTCTAGCACATCTCCATTGCATCCACGCAACCAGTTTTTAAAAATCACCAGTTAATAGAACTCTCCAAATCAGTGGCTCTTACGATATTCGAAAATTGACATTGCCAAAGCACCTCCAAGTTGGGTATGATCAAGTGCTTTCACTGAAATTTATGTATCGACGCACTTAGGGCTATGGGAAAACGCGTTCAGCTCGTATTGAATGAAGATGTCAGAAAACTAGGTTATTCAGGAGACCTAGTAGAAGTTGCGCCTGGATTTGCCCGCAACTATTTAATTCCGAAGGGAATCGCTTATCGAGCCACTCCTGGTGTACTCAAGCAGATTGAGTATCGCAAAGCCGAAGAACTCAAGCGCTTAGAAGGCATTAAGGACGAGGCCGCGAAACAAAAAGTCGCCCTCCAAACCATTGGCACCTTCCGCATTGAGCAAAAAGCAGGCGAAGAAGAGATGCTATTCGGTCGAGTCACCTCTCCTGACGTTGCCGAACTCATCGCTAATGTCAGCGGTTTCGAAATCGATAAGCGGGGCATTGATATCCCCGATATCCGCAAGCTGGGAACTTACTCCGTGGATATTAAACTCCACCCAGAAATAATTGCTACTGTCAAAGTGGAAGTTGTTCCTCTATAAATACTAGGGTGCTGGCACCTCCCAAGTCAGATTATCCTCTAACTAAAGGGATTTACCTGTTGGCATACCTATGGTTTACGAGCTAGATTTTCAGCCTGCTAGCGATCGCTTACCCCCACAGAATGTTGAAGCCGAAGAATCCATTCTGGGGGGTATTCTTCTGGACCCCGAAGCCATTGGCCGAGTTGCAGATTTACTGCGACCCGAGACCTTTTATCTCAGTGCGCATCAAGAAATTTATCGTGCCGCACTGAATCTTCATGGCCAAGGCAGCCCCACTGATTTGATGTGTGTGACCGCTTGGCTGCAAGATCATGATCTCCTCGACAAAGTGGGAGGCCAAGGCAAGCTAGCTCAGTTGGTGGATCGCACGGTCAGCGCCATTAATATTGATCAATATGCGGCCCTGATCAAAGACAAGTTTTTGCGGCGGCAGTTGATCAAGGGAGCGACAGAGGTCATGCAACTGGCCTATGACACCTCCAAAACCTTGGAAACGGTTCTGGACGAAGCTGAACAACAAATTTTTAACGTTACCCAAGATCGGGTTCGGCAAGGATTGGTCGCCACGGAAGATATTTTGGCGAGTACCTTCGCTGATTTAGAACAGCGATCTTTAGGGCAAGTCTTACCAGGATTATCCTGCAACTTCTACGATTTGGATGCCATGACCCAAGGCTTCCAGCGGTCAGATTTGATTATTGTGGCGGGTCGTCCTGCCATGGGTAAGACGGCACTCGCCCTACAAATTGCTCGTCAAATTTGTGAAATCCATAATTTGGGCGTTGCTATCTTTAGTTTGGAGATGTCTAAAGAGCAGTTAGTTCAACGGATGCTGGCTGGAGAGGCCGGTATTGACAGTAACTACCTGCGGGCTGGACGGATTAATCAAACCCAGTGGGAACCCCTGAGTCGAGCCATTGGTAAGCTCTCTCAGCTCTCGATTTATATTGATGATTCGCCTAATCCCTCGATTACGGAACTGCGGTCCAATGCTCGACGCCTACAATCAGAGCATCCCGAAGGCTTGGGAATGATTTTATTAGACTATCTCCAGCTCATGGGCGGGGAGGCTACAGATGGGCGTGTGCAGGAAATTTCTAAAATTACCCGAGCTTTGAAAGGCTTAGCTCGTGAGCTAAATGTCCCGGTTGTGGCCCTATCTCAGCTTAGTCGGGGTGTAGAATCCCGGACCAACAAACGTCCTTTGATGTCTGACTTAAGAGAATCTGGTTCCATTGAGCAGGATGCAGATTTAATTGTTCTTCTGTATCGGGATGATTATTATGATCCTGACAGCGCGGAGAGAGGCATCTGCGAACTCAATATTGCCAAACACCGAAACGGTCCCGTGGGTACGGTAAAACTGCTGTTTGAACCCAAGCTAACCCGCTTTTTTAATTTGGCAAAATCGGAAGGAATGGGTTGATGCCTCAATGAAAAAGCACCCAGCTTAAGGACCGGATGCTTTTCAAATATTGGTAAAGGCTGGGATTAATCGTTAGATCCGTTGAGTTGCTTGCTGATCAGCGCATCGAGAGAATATTGCCCCCCGCCATTGACGAGAAAAAATAGAAACGCACAGGCATAAAGGGTGGCGGTTTCAAAAGACCCAATTTGCAGGCCATCGACTTTGAGGTGGAAGTAAATTGCCATGGCCATGGTGAAGAACAAAGACAAGGCTGCAGGCCGACTCAGCAGACCTAAAATCAGCAGAATGGAGCCGATGATTTCGGCATAGGCAGAGCAATAGGTGAGAAACACGGGAAATGGGAGGCCCATGCCATTAGCAACCACGTTGGTGGCAAACCCGTCCACATCGGCTAGCTTATCCAAGCCATTGTGAATCATGAAAAAGCTCACGACGACTCGCAAGATCGTCAAGGCTACTTGGAACCAAACGGTCGTGTCCGAGGTGGACTGAAATAAAAGTGTGAGCCAACGATTGGAACTTGCTGTAGAGGTCATATCTATTGAGGTTAGGTGAACTTATGTTAACAATATTATGTTGTGGCAAGGGTTTCTAGCCCTGTTCGATAATCCGTTGCACAATTTGCATACCGGTAAGCGCCTCCCAACCGAAGAGGCCTAGAATCAATATACTCAGCCATAAATGGACATTGCGAGCGGTTTGACTCCCCCGCTGCATCAGGGGAGTGAGACTGGCAAGAATTGCTACAAGTCCTGTCATGCCCAACCCTGCTAATAGGTGAGACTCCTACAAATAGCTTGCCGTTGTTGATATAGGTGACTCCCATACCGCCAATTGCCCCAAGGACCATGACTGATAGCAACAATGCCCCAATTTGGTGATGTTTGATATTGAACCGCTGCTTGATCAGGGATTTACGCAGATCTTTATCTGTGGTGGTGCGAGTGGTGCGAATCTTCAGCCCTAAAGTCATTGCATAGATACAGATGCCTAATAATGTCCACATCAGGACTGGATGAATGAAGGTATAGGTCCAGTACAAGAGTTTTGACAAAGTCATAGGGCAAAAGGCAGGCAGGATGCTTAAATAAACTTTATAAAAGTTAGCATGTTTTCTACGGTGTGTTCAGTTTTGGATCCTTTGCCTTATGAATGAACCAGCTTCTATTTCTCCTCAAAGTCAGGCCGTTGCGAATTCTACATTGCCTTTGCAAGCCCTAATTTTCGATATGGATGGGGTTCTTTGCGATACGATGCCCTATCACCTGGATGCTTGGCTGCAATATAGTGCGACGATTCCAGAATTAGCCGTGGCTAGCCGAGACCGTTTAGAGCAAATGGGGGGAAAACGGAATGAAGATCTGTTGCCTGAGTTGTTAGGACATCCTGTTTCTGATGCCGATATTCAGCGCTGGGGGTCTGAGAAGGAAGCCGTTTATCGCTCTTTAATCAAGGATGAGATTCAGTGGATGCCGGGGCTAATTTCATTTTTGCAACAGGCTCAGGCCGCAGGGCTCAAGCTGGGATTAGGAACCTCTGCCTGTCGGGAAAATGTGGACTTATTGATGGAGCAAGATCAACTCGGGGGCTTCTTTGCTGCCCAGGTGATCGAAACAGATGTGGAACGAGGCAAACCTGATCCTCAGTGCTATCTGTTAGTGGCAGAACGGTTGGGGGTTTCACCGGATCAATGTTTGGTATTTGAAGATGCGATCGCAGGTACGCAAGCGGCGCGAAATGCGGGAATGCGATGCTGGGGTGTCCTCACCACTCATTCAGCAGCAGAACTGAAACAGGCGGGAGCTGAGTACTGTATCCAAGACTTTACCGATCCAGCTCTTCTACAACTATTCGGACAATGAGCTTGGAGGGTTGATGAGATTATCAGTAGATGGAGAGAAACATCTGATATCGATTCGTAGCATGGATGTTTAAAAGTTTCGTTTCAGTCGATAACTTTTTGGCTCAGCGTCATAGGGATATGAACGCCCCTTTCTCGACTTGTGACCAATCGCCATCACCCCCCAAAATCAACCCACCTTTGTGCATCCCAAACCATCTAACAACTTCGTATGCAAAGACAATTCCCATATCGGATAATTGGCTTGCACCGAGTTCGATGCCAATCACAGCTTTGGTTTGCTCGATATGCTCTTTGAGATTAGGTTTCGAGTTGCCTAAGGTTGCTGTTGCTTCAGAAATTTCTTCAGACACTCTCTCTGTATTTGTCCAGCAACGCATGGTTAGGGCTCTTCCCAGCTTTTGGTGATGCGATGAAAAATCTGTGAAACCATTGAAGCTAGAGTCTTTGCAATATTCTGGCCATGGAATTACTCCAAGCTTTATTACCTAGCCCCAACGGGCTCCAATTGAACGACTATGAAATGGATGTAGAACACCAGCATTTGGAATTGAGTGTTATGTCCACCCAAACGGTGGCTCCATGCCCCTTGTGCGGTAGCGTGGCTCATCGAGTGCACAGTCGATATCAACGAACCCTTGCCGACTTACCCTGCTTGCACTTCAGCTTAAGCTTGCTCGTGCTAGTCTGCAAATTCTTTTGTCCGAATTCAGAGTGTCGCCGTCGTATTTTTTACCGAACGCATTCCAGAGGTGGCGGCACCTTGGGCCAGGAAAACCGTACGCCAGGTTCAGCATCTCCAGGAGATTGGGTTAGCCTTAGGCGGTGCTGCTGGTTCTCGTCTAGGCAAGTGTCTGGGCTATTTTAGCTGTGGCAGTACACTACTCAACCACTTAGAGCGCCTTCCCCTCCCTGAGTTCGAGGTTCCAAAAGTGTTAGGGGTAGACGACTTTGCGTTCCGAAAAGGCCATAATTACGGCACAATTTTAGTCAACTTAGAGACTCATCAACCTATTGCCCTGCTAGCAGATCGCAAAGCAGACACATTGGTCGATTGGCTACGAGAGCATCCAGGTATAGAAGTATTATCCCGTGACCGTTCCAAGACCTACAAAAGTGCCATGGATAAGGCTGCGCCAGACGCCAGACAAGTTGCAGATCGCTTTCATCTAGTCAAAAATTTGAGTGAAGCGCTTGAGCTTTCATTGGAAAACTACCATGCTGAGCTTAAAGCCGCTTCACGGGAGCAATACCCAGTCACTAGCTCAAATCTAGGGCATACTGCAACGGTTGTTGTAATTCCTCAATCGACTGCCACTGCAACCTTTCAAGAACGGGCACAGGCAAACCATCAAATTCGGGTACAACAGCAGCAAGAAATTAAAGCTCTCCGCGAACAACAATGGTCGACTGCAGCTATTGCAGACAAAGTCGGAGTGAGTGAATGTACTGTTCGCAAATATGGTACCCGACCTGATTTTCCAGAAACTTATAACCGACGTCCGACCTTGGGTAGGAGCCTACTCGACCCCTACAAACAGGAGGTTGTGGCTTGGTGGAATTCTGGAATAACGAACTCCAAAGTCTTGATGGTATTGCTCCGACAGAATGGCTATGAAGGCTCCCAACGCACTCTCCAGCGTTACCTTCGTGGGTTCCGCGAAGCTCAGAGCCTTCCTTCATATCGTGCTCCAGTGACAAAGTCCTTACCCACTGTCATTGATCCTCAAGCTCCTCCTTTTACACCTCGTCAAGCAGCCTATCTAATTGTGCTCAAAGAAGAGAATCGAGAACCCGAAAATAAAGAGTTGTTGGAATACCTGGTCAAACAACACCCGGACTTAGCAACCCTTGTTGATTTAGCTCATACGTTCCTTGAGTTGCTCAGACAACGACAGGCCGATGCTTTTGATTGTTGGTTGATGAAGGCATTGACCTGTCCAATTCAACCGTTGAAAAAAGTTTGCTGCGGGTCTCATGGATGACTATGCTGCAGTCAAAGCCAGCATGATGATGGAGGTCAGTAATGGTCCGGTGGAGGGACTCAACAACAAACTAAAAATGCTTAAGCGTCAGATGTTTGGCAGGGCAGGATTAACACTACTCGCCAAGCGACTAATTATGGCTTCATGAGAAAGAAGCAAATCTCTTTCTGAGTAAGGGTTTAAACCGAATCACCAAAAGCTGGGAAGAACCATGGTTAGTTGGCGTTCGCCTTCTGGACGATACTGTAATGTAAAACCGTCAGATGTTTTCACAATCTTGAATAGAGTTAGAGCAGGTGATACAAGATCATCAGCCACGTCATAATCTTCCGCCAATGACCAGTAATCATTTTGCTTAATCTCCCCTATGGATTCTGGGGTGACATCATCAATATCTTTAGTGCAGTAAATGATTACCCACGATGGCATATGCTTTTCCTACTAGATTTGAAATAAACGATGGGTCTGCTTAAAGTGACTACTAATTTCATCAAAATTGGTAGTCACTTTGCCACTTATTGAAAGCCACTAACATCTCCTGGGCTGCAAGATTAGGTTCAACACAACCGACACCTGTTCCCAGCCCTGGACAAAAGATTTTGCCAATATGTGGGTATTGTGAAGCTAAATTCAAGATGGCAATCATTGCATAAAAACAGTTGTTAGAAGGTATTGCTTCTGGCGTCACCATAGTTGGTGCAGCAATCAAATACGGTATGCGATGGTGATCTGTTTTTATGATTTCAGCACAACCAACGGGTAAATATCCTTCTGATCTTTTCTCGATGACCTTGTGCAGAATTGTCTGTATTTTTAATCCGAAGAACTTGATATATAAATCATCAATTCCTCCATCCATATATCCGTAACTATTGGCCGGGGAATCAATGGCGGGCGCTTTTGAAGGATGTAGGAGGGGTACTCTTCAAGAAAAAGGGACGAGATAATGATCCCGACCCCATTCAAAAAAGCACCATGACTTTACCCCAATTAGAGGCTCTATATCCAGAACATGCAGACTGGTCATCCTACTGCCAGCAATTGCACCAAGCCAGTAATCTGTCTGCGATGGTTCTCATTGCTCTGCAATTAGGACTCCTGTTTGCCCGCCTGACCTTAGAGAAAGCACTCAATACTCGTGCGCAATTTCCCACGATTTGGCCAGATTGTTCAGTCTGTGGACGACATATTCGCTCCAAAGGATTTCGGTCTCGCCAGATGAAGACGCTGGTGGGTCAGATCGCCTGAAAGCGAAGAGTCGGGCGTTGCCCCAATCAAACCTGTAAGGTGAGTCTCAGTGTGCCCTTAGATCAAGCGTTGGGTATTGCTCCTTATCAATCGAGTAGTGAAGAACTGATACGTTTGGGATGCTTGATGAGTATTGTCATGCCCTATGAACTATCGAGTTGGATGCTGCATCAATGTACCGGAATAGCGGTGAGTGCGAGTACCTTGTGGTCTTGGGTTGCGCATTATGGACAACAGTCTCAATCCCGATTAAGGCAACAACTAGAGCAGTTCCTCCGAGGAGTATGTCTGTCACCAGACACCTTGGAGGAGATGACCGCCATGCTCCGTCTTGCTATTGCTGCTGATGGGGTGATGGTGCCTTTTCGACCGAAGCCTAAAACCGCTAAAGGTAAAACTCGATGGCGGGAAGTGAAGGTCGGTCTATTTGCTCGCTTAGGACAGCATCTAACCCGGTCTGGAAAACAAGTGACTCGATTATGTCATCGTCGATTAGTAGCTGTTTTGGGGGGGATATTGATACCTTTATTCCTCTCATGCAGATGGAGGCTCAACGACAATCCATTGACACTGCTCCCCAAGTCATTTGGTTGAGTGATGGCGGACGGGGATTCTGGCGGGTCTACCGTCAGTGCTTTGCCCATTGTGCGATGGGTATTCTCGATTTCTATCATGCCGCTGGACATCTGTGGCGAGCGACTGTAGCCTTATTCGATTGTCGGTCCCCTGAGGCTAAAAATTGGTTCAAGAACTGGCGGTCTCTACTCAGACATGGGCAACATCACGCTGTACTTAAATCCTTGACTGCCCTGGTCACTACAGATATTCCGCAGGGCAAAGATTTAGAGACACTTATCCAGGTGCACACTTATTTCCAAACCCATCATCGACATATCCGCTATCAGGATTTTGAGAAGGACCAATGTCCACTTGGCAGTGGCATGATTGAGAGTGCTTGCAAGTGGCTGATTCAACAGCGCTTTAAGGGAGTGAGGATGCGATGGAGTGAGGATAGATTCAATCATCTCCTTCACCTGAGATTGGATTGGGTGAATCAACGCTTTGATACCTTATTCCCCCATGTCCCAACGAGGTAAATTCAGGTCTCCCACGACTGCCGAAAGCGCCCATCAATGGCCTCTTCAGCGATTAAGAGGATATCTCCGTAGTGAATAAATACCCCCTCAACATTGGCAAAAGAAGTTTGCCAAGCCGTGACTACAGCCGGATTTTGATCAACAAGATGGAGTTCCATAAGACAAGGGGCACAGAAAATTTTTTACCTGAATCAGTACTCTATGTTGTATCAGATGATGTAGGGGGTTAGACCGCCATCACCCTAAGAAGATGATGCTGGCTAGCGACTTAATCCATAAGCCCAATACATAAAATAGGCCGACACCGACAAGAGCAGACTGATAATTCCCCATCTCCACACGGATAGTCTTTTGTATTGACTGATGAGTAAACCACAACTTAAGGGAACCAGAGCGCCCATTTCAATGCCTAAGTTGTAATAAAAATAGTAGTTGGACAGGCTGGGCTTGCCTGCACTGGGAAGGAGACCGAAAGGGAGCTTGAATACATTGCTGGTGATGGGCCACTGTAGGGGCAAAGCAGTGACGCCAACTAAAATAAGCCGATGTGGGACAAACTTGCTAAGGTCAACTGTGCTGTTGCCTTGGAGAGGGATTTGCGATCGCATCCCAATACTCTCAGACAAACAATGGTGAGAGTGGGTAAAAGCAGAGCGCAGCAGAGGGAATGAGTAATGCGCAATCCTGCATTGGCACTGGGATATAAGAAAGGTACAACATAATCGAAGTCAGGTGCGATCGCAACTACAACTAGCCAGAACATCCACAGCAGTCTTGCCCAGACTGTTGCTAGAAAACAGGATTGCTTCTTTGTAATCCCCACCGTTAACCCAGCCAAGCTATGGCCAATTAATGAAGACATTATTTTTCGTCAATATACCGAGGTCTTACGGTGAAGTATGACTGTCGCAGATCTGATTGCCTGACAGAAGTAGGTCAAAGCCTTTATTTACATAGTTTATGAGAAAAGAGTGGAGAGACATGTGAGGCTAGATTTAATCACAAATCAGCGTTATTCAAATGTCAGGCCCCACCCAAATTTATCGTCAACTGTTTTCCTTTTTACGTCAACACAGCCATTATCGAGATTTGCGCCATCTCATTGCTCTGGGCTGGATGGTAAGCGCGTTAATCTGTAGTGAACGCTTAAGCTTATCTGCCTGGGAATCCTATGTTCCCTGCCGAGCCAGAAAAGCCCAAAGTGTCGAGCGTCGGTGGCAACGATTTATAGCCAATCAACGCATTGATATTAACAAGCTATATGTACCTCTAGTCCTGCTAGCACTTAAGAACTGGCACTCTCATCGTCTATACCTGGCAATGGATACAACGGTGTTATGGAATGAATATTGCATGATTCATCTATCCGTCGTCTGCTGTGGCAGAGCAGTACCGTTGTTGTGGAAAGTATTAGAGCACAAGAGTGCAGCTGTCGCTTTTGAGGAATATCAACCGTTATTGCGCCAGGCCCGTTGGTTATTGCGGCAGCATCCAGATGTCATGGTGTTAGCAGATCGTGGGTTTGCGAACCATCAACTGATGAGCTGGTTACAACAGAGCCATTGGCATTACTGTTTGTGATGTCCTTCTCCATGGTCCACGTCAATGTCCAAGAGAAGTCCGACAATTGTGGCCATCCAAAGGAGCAGCCCTCCTCTACCGCAATGTGGGGCTTTGGGAAGACGGCATCTATCGGTGCAATCTGGTGTTGGCTAATATCCGAGGAGTGAAAGAACCATGGGCGGTGATTCATCTGTAATCACCCACGCTACAGACCTTGTGGCAATATGCTTTGAGGTTTCGGGTCGAAGAATTATTTCTCGATAGTAAGTCTGGAGTGTTTGAGCTAGAAGAGTCGAAAATTCGCTGTGCTGATGCATTAGAGAGGCTTTATCTGGTTGCTGCTGTGGCACTGCTATTCAGCACGACTCAAGGAATGGCTGTTCACATTAAAGGGCTGCGCCAACAGGTTGATCCACATTGGCGGCGAGGCATTAGTTATCTCAAAATTGGATTGCGATGGCTCAAGGGGGTAGTCCATAAAGGACGGGAGTTGTTGATGCCAGTCCCCTTGCTCTGCCATGATCCACAACCGTGTTTTGCGTCTAAAAAAGCTCAAAAGAAACACTACAACAAAATCTGGTTCTCTCGCATCCGCTCTTTACAGTGCAAGGCTTTATGAGCAGGGGAAGGCGAAGATCTGTCAGGCAGTCAGGTCGCAGATACCCACCAATGACGAAGTATTTGTCCATCGTCCATATAGGTAGATTTTAGCCCAAGCAAAGAATCTAGAAATTTGGCCGTATTGATCAACTGCTATTTCCAACAACCGGGTTTGAGCATACTCAATCTCTTTTGAGTTGATGATAAACAGTAGAAGACAATTAATGATTTGCCGATAACTACTTTGACAGCAACCAGATACTCATTGCCCAACTCAACAATTTACTGCAGCGTTTTTTTGCATATGTAAGATATCCACCGTAATTAACTTGCCCTGTAACTGCAATGTCTCAAGCAGGATCTGAACAACATTGGATTCACTACTATCCTGCTGGATAAAGGCTTCAAATTTTCAGATGATGCTTGCTTCAATGGCAAAGAGACTGATTAGTCCTACAAATCTTTGCCTGCCCACTTCATCACTCAAACCTTTTCGATTACGCTTGCCATCCATGGCAGCGACATAATTATCAGGAGAGTGAGTTGGTTGCTGTACGAACTTCCAATGTTCCACGGTATGACACAAGAACACAAATTCTAAACCCATCATGACTCGTCGGAAAGTTGAGTGGGAAAAGGTTTTCAATCTTTTTACTCCTAAAACCCCACATAAAATCTGATAATGCTCTTCCAAAAAAGTTTGCAAGGGACGATACTCGATACCCTTGATAGCCTGCTAGAGTCTCTATCACCATGGGAGCATGTCACCTTTACAATCTAGTATTTATACTTATCCCAGAAATCCTTGCTAATCTTGCTTTCAGACATCAAATTTCTGATTACAAATTTTGTGCATCTGCAAAGGTGACATGCTCCCTATCACCATCAATAGCAGCAGCCAATAGCCATGGCGGAAATCAGGTACTTGATTGCAGATACCATTTAGGGTGCTCATCAGTTACACCACTACAAGGTTGAGTCGTCCTAATTTTTTTTTGCAGATAATTTAAAATAGCTCTACACTTACACAACATCATATTCAATTTAGACATCCTAGCTTAGCAGTCAAACCAGTTTTTTTTGAGCAATGCAACTGCCCCTTAGATCAGCAAACTTTATCTATACTGGCAGCTTCAATTCTGTAAAAAAACAACAAAGATATTGATATTTTTGTACTCTACAATACAAACAACAAAGTCATCTGCACTTCAAGAGCATCAATTTTTTTGTGACGAACTAGATTCGTTATTATAGATCAACAGTATCTTAGCTATCGTATGCATAAGCTATAGCTCCCAAAGCACGAAGTCGCCGTCTAGAATTGGAGGCAAAGCCATCTAGAATTGGAGATATAGTTGTCTCTGTTACAAGTTTAATTAGCACTTGATCCCTTTCGATGAGCTGATGAATTTCAAAGAGCTTTTCCCTCAATAGCATAAGCTTTATGTACAAATCCTTTGAAATCCTTTCCTGAAGGGATGAATACTGGTTTTGATTAGTCTTAATCAAAATCTTCTCCTAAATATACTGAACTTTAATTAGCTCAAAAATTCACAATGTGTTATTATCCTTTGCAAGGAAAGTTAATCATTCTTATATAAAACTGAATAAAATACTTCTAACTTCTAGAAGACTAGTTAGGGATTCATTTTCCTAAGTGTTCTGTCAACAGATTAGAGTTTCTTGAGCAGGTGGAGTGTGGCTAGGTTAAAGGGTTTATCTCATCACTTTAATTTCCTATTCTGCATCAATCTCCCCAAGGGAATTTCGCATTATGACAGAGAACACTTTGGGTCAAATTCTCGTACATAACCACTTAATTGATCAAAATACGCTCACTCGAGCTCTCAAACAACAGAAAAACTTTTTTGACCAATCCGATTGGAAACTCCTGGGAGAAATCTTAGTCGAATCTGGGGATATTTGCCGCACAGATTTGCAGGCAGCTCTAGATTGGCAATCTAAAGTATTTGATATTAAATTATTCGCACTTCACTCCCATCCTTCGGTGCAGAGTAGGTTAAAGCGATTACTTGATATATCAGGAGCCATCATCGGTATTACCTTGATGCTGATTTTGCTGCCCCCGATCACACTTGCTATCCTGCTTGACTCACCAGGATCAATTTTCTTCACTCAATATCGAGTGGGTTTGCGAGGAAAACAGTTTAGAATTTTGAAATTTCGCACCATGGTGCGAAATGCAGAACGTAAAAAGTTAGAGGTTGCTGGTAAACAGCATTACAAATTTTATGATGTTCGGAAAGATCCTAGGGTCACCAGAGTAGGCAAGTTCCTGCGCAAAACTCATTTGGACGAACTACCTCAATTTGTCAATGTGTTGAGAGGTGAGATGAGCTTAGTGGGGACACGTCCCCCCACATTGGATGAGGTCAAAGTCTACTCCAAAGAAGATTGGCAACGGCTATCCATCAAGCCAGGGATGACAGGACTATGGCAAACCAGTCAGCAGAAGTATCGTGCTGACTTTAAAAGGGTTGTCGAGTTAGATATGAATTACGTCAAACAGTGGCAATTAGGATTAGATCTTAAAGTCATTATCTACACTATTTTGCAGGTGGTATTTGGTCTTCAGTTGGGACGACACCTGAGCATAAGAGCCAGTATTGATCGTGATCAA
Source organism: Acaryochloris sp. 'Moss Beach' (assembly GCF_021497025.1). Lineage (NCBI taxonomy): Bacteria > Bacillati > Cyanobacteriota > Cyanophyceae > Acaryochloridales > Acaryochloridaceae > Acaryochloris > Acaryochloris sp. 'Moss Beach'. Next base: position 4,943,186 of record NZ_CP071717.1, on the reverse strand, counting down.
GTAACGATTTTAAATCTGCCTATTGACAATCTTACTAAGCGACAATTTCTCCAACAACTGAACAGTGGAGTTGTATTTACTGCTAACGTTGACCATTTAATGAAGCTGCAGCACGACCAGGAATTTTGGCAGGCTTATAGCCAGGCCGATTTTAGAACTTGTGACAGTCAGATTCTCATGTATGCCTCTCAATTTTTAGGGCAGCCTATTCGTGAAAGATTATCTGGCTCTGACTTGTTTCCTGAATTTTGTAGTTTCCATAGAGACAACAAAAATATCAAAGTTTTTCTATTAGGTGGCACCAAAAATGTTGCCCAAAGAGCTCAAGCTAGAATCAATCAACGTTTAGGGCGCAATATTATAGTTGGGGCTCATTCTCCTTCTTTCGGTGTGGTGGAAAAGCCCCAAGAATGTTTAGAGATTGTTGACCAGATCAATCAACATCAGCCTACAGTCCTAGCTGTTTGCCTTGGTGCACCCAACCAAGAGAAGTGGATTTGTCGATATAAAGACCTATTACCTTCAGTAAAAATATTTTTAGCCATTGGCGCTACTGTAGATTTTGAATCAGGTAGCCAACAACGATCTCCACAGTGGGTTAGTAATTTAGGGTTTGAATGGCTTCACCGACTTCTGTCTGAGCCAGAACGTCTATGGAAACGATACTTAATCGATGATATGCCTTTTTTCTGGCTATTACTTAAGCAAAAAATGGGGTTCTATTCTCCACCCTTTTCTATTCACGAACAGAAGGAATATCCATTTAGGCCTACCACCTTAGAGAAGCGGATGTAACAACTGATGGAATCTAGAGAACAAGTCGATATTAATCTGAGTAAGTATTTAGAAAAGGCAAGGCAGAATTGGCGTCCTGTAGTCAGCATTTTCGGTGTGACGGTAGCATTTTCATTCCTCTATTCTTTCTTTATCAAGCCATCTTATATAGCAGAAGGGAAGCTTCGGTTCAAAGTTAATCCACCTCCCCTCTCAACAGAACTTGATGAAAAATCAGGAGAGTTAAGGCCTCTCGTTTCTACCCAAAATCCATTAAGTACAGAGATCGAAGTCATATATGCCAAGCCTCTACTACAAAATATGATTGATGTGCTTGGTTTAAAAGGATTCCCAGGGAAACACTCTTCGTCCTAAAGATGTCCTCCACAAACTCGATGTCGGCATCATTGCCGGAACAGATGTGCTGAAGCTCTCCTATGAAAGTGACCAACCGAAGGAGGCAGCTAAGGTCGTCAATACTCTGATGCGCCTCTATATCTTTAACAATATCCAAAGTCAGCGTTCACGAGCACTTTCAGCCAGAAAGTTTATTGCCGCACAGCTACCCCAACGAGAGTCAGTTGTCCGAGAAGCAGAAGAGAACTTAAGCCGTTTTAAAGAAAAGCATAATATTGTTGACTTAGAAGAAGAGGAAGATGCCACAGTTACTGCAATTTCAAAGCTCGACAGCGAAATTACGCTTGTACAGAGTGAGTTTGATGCAGCAATTGCACGCTCAGCAGCTCTAAGGAATCAGGTAGGCTTAAGCCCTCAAAATGCGATCACAGCGAATAAGCTAAGTCAATCGTCAGAAATCAAAGAAATTTTAAGGGAACTCCAAAGCGTTGAACGCCAGTTAGCTTTAGCTCGAAAAGATTTCCAAGAAGGGTTTCCTACTGTTGTTAACCTCAAAGAGAAGCGGTCTGCCCTCCGAAACTTACTCAGCCAAAAGAGCCAGAAAACCATTCAAATGGAATCCTTATCTGCAGCTGTGCGTGTAGACATCGATGACCCAGAACAAAATACGATACATGATTTTCTCTCAGCAGAAGTCCAGCGGCAAGCGGTTGCCAAAAAGTTAATCTCCTTAAGGCGTGGTCGCTCCTATTACGATCGTCGGACCCAAACTCTACCAAAACTGAGACAAATTCTGCGTGAACTTGAGCGAAAGTCTGAAGCAGCTCAATCAACCTATAAAACCCTATTGAAAAATTTGCAAGAACTCCAAGTCGCTGAAAACACGAATACAAGCAGTGCGCAGATCATCGAGCAGGCACTAACACCAACAGAAGGCACGACTCTCAAAAAGAAAGCTATAGTCATCGCTTTAGGGATTTTGCTAGGGACGTTTCTAGCCTCCGCTGCAATTCCTATATTAGCGATTCGTCAGCAATACCTTCTAAAGTCACAACGAAAAGTTCTTGAAGACACTATTGATTCTCTTCAAGGCCTTCTTGACTATCCCCTGTGGTCAGTCATCCCGCACACTGAGTTGAAACATCAAACTAGCGATCTCAACTCTGGTTCATTAATTTCCATACTGGGCGAGATGCATCACATGATCAGATCAAACCCTCAGTTATTGAACAATGATTCTTCACTTAAATCACTAATTGTCACAAGCATTGATGTTCAAGAAGGCAAATCAACAGTTGCCACCAATCTAGCAATCGCATTGGCTCAGTTAGAACAGCGAGTCTTACTCATTGATGCCAATATGCAGAATCCTAAACAGCACCAGCTTTTCGATCTCCCCAATGCACTAGGACTATCAACCGCTATTAAAGATACTTCGATTCGGCCTTCCGAAGTCAAGATGATTATTCATCGAGTATGGAGTAATCTAGATATTCTCACGTCAGGCTCCAAGCCAACTAGTCCCATGAGTACTCTCAGCAGTGAACGAATGAACCTGTTGTTACAGTATTTTGCCTGGCAATATGACTTCGTCATCTTTGATACATCACCATTATTGGATTTAGATGGCACTTCAGCATTAGCCACGATAGTAGATGGAGTACTTTTTGTAACTAATCCGACATTGACTCAATCAAAGGAACTAGAAATAGCTAAAGAAATTATCAACCAATTCAAACATAAAATTATTGGAACAGTAGTCAACAATGGAAAAACACAAGACTATTCCAAGGTATATTTACCAAGCTTTAAATTCAATTCATTCAAACATAAGGTTTATTAATTTAGCTAGTCAAACAAAATATTTAACTTCCAATCTCAAAAAGCTCTAAACCATTCTAATCAGGCTATTTATTTAATAAAAACTTAATTTTTTAACCTTTATATCTATACTCACTAATATTTATTTACTCCAAAAAAAAGGAGCTTCTTAACTATGGAACCAAAAGGGCATAAATTAATCCAGCGGTACAAAAAAAATTATAGTATCCCTCAAGAAGTTGAAATTTCAGAAAGTATGGTTTTATCTCATTGGGAACTAGAAAAAAAATTAACATCAGAACTTCTAAAATCATCCCCTGAAGAACGATGGTCCACTTTCGAACGTTGTTATACTCATCTATATTCAAACCTCAGTTGGCTGAATCAATGTACAGAACAAGATTCATCTCTTAAGCGGTCAGAAGAATGGAAAAATGTTATTGGAACTCCTCCACAACTAATTTACGAAATTGGTTCAGGGAAGGGAAAGCTTATTTCTTATTTAGCTAAGAGTGGTTTCATCTGCAAGGGAACAGAAATCACAAAAGAAAGAGGCAAAAAAAATTTAGCCACTTCTCATATAAATCTTTCTTGGGGCATATCAGACGGTATTCATTTGGATACATTTGAACCAAGCAAACAGTATGAAGCAGTAATTTCAGATCAGGTTATAGAACATTTACATCCTGATGATTTAGATGCACATCTTAAAAGTGTGTATAGCATACTAAAAAAAGGGGGAAAATATATTCTCAGTACACCACATCAATTTACTGGGCCACATGATATATCTAAAGTTTTTAAACATATTGAGCCCAAAGGTATGCATTTAAAAGAGTATACTTTCAAGAATTTATCAGATGCATTATCTCAATCAGATTTCTGTCAGATACATTATGCATTTACCCCCCATATTATTAAAGAGATTTCTTAGGGTATTAGGGTTTGCAGAAACCATAAAAATAGATACTTATTGTCTAAAATTTTTTCTTATTTGAAGAAAATATACTATCCAAAATACCCAATCATTTATTACGTCGCTTATTAAGTAAAATACTCAAGAAGCTAAATTTATTCTCTGACAATATTTGTTTAGTAGCCTATAAAATCTAGATACTAGTCCAATCCTACCCAGTCTATTTATTCAAAAGAGCTAATTATATTTCTTTTAGGCCAAAAAAAAATCTACTTTTAGTTAGTTTAGCAATAGTTTCCAAAGGCATGTTAATGGCAAAGAAAAAGTTATTAGTTAATTCATTTGCTCTTATAAGCAACAGAATTGTGCAAAGCGTAACTTCTTTCGTAGTCCTTGCTTTAATTGCCCGTATCCTTGGACCATTTTCATTAGGCCAGTATACGCTTGCATTCAGCTATTACTTTGTCTTCATGACGCTTGTTTCATCAGGCTTTAAAACACTATTTACTCGAGAATTATCTAAAGAATCTTCTGAAATATCTTCATATTTAGTGAGTGGTACATTCCTCCAATTCCTATTTAGCTTAATTGGCTATCTCTTACTTTTTCTAGTAGTTCACTTTATGCCATATACAAGTGATACTGAAAAAAATTTGCTATGTTATCGGGCTGGCCATCATCCCTTTTTTCTCTTTCAAATATTGTTGAAGCTATCTTTCAGGCTCAAGAGAAAATGCATTGGATTGCCATCTGTACAATCCCTGTCTATATAGTCCGGACAATCATCATCTATTTTGGATTAATATCTGGGCGTGGCATTATCCTAACGTCAGCTATTTTTTGTTATATCTGAATCTGCTATTTTCCTTCAGGAATGGTATCTAATACAAAAAATTCAACCGATTTAAATGGAATATAGACAGAGACTTTATTAAAAAAACGATAAAACTAGCTAGGACATTTTTAGCAATTGATGGAATCTCAGTGTTTAGGGAAAGGATGGAGATTTTTATAATCTCTCTCTTCAGCAATGAAAGTACCATCGGACTTTATGGCTCAGTCATGCAGCTAATTCAACCCTTCTCAATCGTGTCAGACAGTATCGTTTTAGCTGTCTTTCCAAAAATGTCTAAAATGTCATCGTCTCGCTCTAGAGCAAAAAAAGATTTAGCAGAAAAATACATCGAAATTCTACTGTTTTTAGCCATACCGATGTTTTTTGGTACATTATTTTTCAGTCGCCATCTCTTACTCTTTGTCTATAAAGATCTTGACTTTGCTAATGCATCAATTGCACTCTGTATCATTTCCTTTGGCATGGTAACAAGAGCATTTAACAAACCTCTTAGCTATACGTTAGTTGCGAATCACCTTGAAAAGGTCAACTTAAAAGAAGTCATCTATGGAACTATCTTGGGAGGGGTGATTAGTGTGATGCTGGTTAGTCAATTCCAATTAGAAGGTGCAGCCATCTCTGCCCTACTTGTTAAATTATTTGGAGTTGGGGTATATACATATGCCACATTTAAGCGGCTATTTCATCTAAATTTTTGGCAAGTTGCTAAACGCCCTCTTATCGTTGGCAGTTTAATGTTGATTTTATTTACGACACTAAATACAGCAAATATAGATTTTTTATCATCATTAACGATATCTATATTAGTTTATTGTCTAGTCATATTTTGCATTGCTTTTCAGTCTCTTAAAGCTTCTAATCAACTGTTTTCAAAGTTACTACATAAGTAATCAAGCATTATGAAAGTAGTATTCATTCATTTTTGTTTCGAAGACTATTCGATTGAACTCATCAATAGCCTAAGTGAATATGTCGATCTAACGGTTATCCAACCAGAGCATATCTATGCTAAGTGCCGACAGTATATTAAGTCCACAGTTAAAGTTGAGTATTTCAAGAAATATCGTATTCGAGATCCTCGCAACTTTTTTTCCATGACATCAATGATGAGAATGGTGAAAAAGATCAGCCCTGATATTCTTCATGTTCAGGAAACCAATGACCCCTGGTATGATTTAACCCTTTTCACCAATCGCTCTTACCCGTTAGTAACCACGATCCATGATGTTTACCGCCATCCAGGCGACCGTGATCTTATCCCTGGTTCAGATTTTACTCGTCGAATCGCTATTTTTCGGTCCAAGCAACTTATCGTCCATGGCGACAAACAAAAAAAACAATTACATAAACGATTCCCAGAATTGTCGAGTAGAGTCAATGTCATTCCTCATGGTGAACTTGGAACCTTATATAAGCAGTTTATAGATCAACATCACTCTATCCCAAGAGAGCAAAATTCCCTATTGTTCTTCGGACGTATTTGGCCTTACAAAGGCTTGAGCTACTTATTAGAAGCGATGTCGCTTGTTATTAAAGAGATTCCTGACGTCAAGCTGACTATAGCAGGCCGAGGAGAAAATTTAGACCAATATTCCCACATTTTATCTGACAAGAAGCATTTCACTGTACTTAATCGCTTTATTCCACCAGCAGAAGTCACCGAACTTTTCTTGCAGAGTACAGCAGTAGTTCTGCCCTATGTTGAAGCATCACAAAGTGGAGTGGCCTCACTAGCATTCGGGTTAGGTACTCCTATAATTGCCTCCAATATAGGAGGATTAAGCGAAGTGATTCATCATAGCAAAGATGGTCTATTAGTACCTCCTCGAGATGTTCACCAGTTGGCTAAATCAATTCTTTACTTACTTAAAAATCATCAGATTCAGGACCAAATTCAGGTTGCGACATCCGCTCGCTGCAAGACTGACTTGAAATGGTCAAATATCGCCAGCCAAACCCTTGATGTTTATCAAAAATTAGGCGGCGCAGCTACATTAAGTATTTAAATCAAAAAAATAAATTATAGATATTTTTCTACCAATATTTTGTAATTAGGCACCTCCTAACAATTCAAAAAACTACAAAAAGATATCTAATTTTATTCTAAAATTTTTCCAGATAATTCCATACAATCCTTACCAGAAAGAACCGAAAAAAATACTTCCCAATGAAAGACTATTTTATTGCTTTTGAAAAAAATATTCACAGTTTTTTTCCATCATAATTTACTCTGGCGGCTTCCTAAATTTAATATTTTCAGGTGGTGCAAACGAAGGAGATTTCAACCTTATTCAATCAACTAATTATTCTACACTCTTACTAGTATATAAGTTGATTTATGTCATTACTTTTGCTTTATTAATACTACGGTGGCGAAGAGTATTACTTATTCTTACTGAGGATAAACTAATTAGCCTTATAATCATTTTTGCTGTAGCATCTGTTTTATGGTCTTTTGATCCTCAGATAACCATTTTTCGTTCTATTGCTTTAGTTGGCACATCATTATTTGGACTCTATTTTGCTACTCGATATAGCTTAGAAGATCAATTACAGAATCTGGCTATAGCCTTTGGAATAGTCATTTTTTTTAGTTTTATCACTGCTATTCTTATACCTAAATATGGAGTCATGACTGGCGTACATGCAGGGGCATGGCGAGGAATATATATCCATAAAAAATGTTCTTGGAAAAAATGATGGCTCTTAGCTCATCAATATTTTTTGATTAGGACCAATAAAAAACAACTATAAAATAGCGAACTATTTAGGTCTATTTTTTATCAATATCTCTATTATTACTTTCTAAATCTTCTTCATCTATTGGTACATTCTTCTTTCTTTATATTATCTTTTTTAATAATAAGAGTTTTTCGATGGAAATATGAGTTAATGATTCCCGCTCTACTTGCCATTCTCTTAGTAGGAATGAGTGGATTTTTATTCCTAACTGAAAATATGGATTCACTTCTCATATCTGCAGGTAAAGATCCATCATTAACTGGTCGGACAGATTTATGGGTTTGGGCTCTTGATGACATTGGGAAACGCCCTTGGTTGGGTTACGGATATGGCGCTTTTTGGCAAGATTTCAGTAGCAAAGCAGCCCTAATTCGATACGCTGCTGGCTGGCAAGTGCCATCTGCTCACAACGGCTTACTAGATCTTTTATTAGATTTAGGAATATTAGGAGTTTTTATTTTGACATTAGGTATCTTTAGAACAACAATACAGTCTTTTTTTCTTACTGAGAAATACTTCATCAGCAACCTATATCTGGCCACTTTTATTTGTGATCAACATGATTTTGGCAAATATGACTGAAACAACTCTAATGGTAAGAAATGATCTATTCTGGGTGATTTTTATAGCTATTTCCTTTTCTGTACTTTCTCATCCTGAAGCGAGAAAAAAGAAAATCTTCATTTAGCAAGTTATTAGCCTAGTTACTAACTAATTTAGAAATAAAGATCCAAATTCTTCATAGTTTTTTTTAAAAACACAAATCATTCAAGAATTAATTAACATTTAAATCCTCCAATTCAACCAAAAGGATTTACCCATTATTTAGTAGGCTTGCAATTTATTTAATTATTTTTTACTCAGCCACTACTAATTTTGCATCGATAATTTAGCATCAAAAATAAATCCAATAATACGGATAAAAAACTTGGGGGAGTTGCAGTATTGAAATCTCAAAAAATCATGACAACAACATTCAATGGCATTCAAAAAAAGAGTCCTGTAAAATCCTGCCACCAAGCATTAATCCTCGGCCCAAGTCTTGAACAGAATGGCGGCATGGCTACAGTACAAAATTTGATTTTAGCCCATGCTCCTTCTCGATATACTCTCCGTCATATTTGTACTCATGATGAAGGCTCAGCTTTACATCGTGGGATCATTTTTTTTAGGGCCATAACTACTTTTTGGGGATCATTATTATCTAGAAAAGTCGATATAGTTCATATTCACGTATCCGAGCGGGGCAGCGTGTTGCGAACAGTTCTGCTTACAATCCTTTCATTTATTTTTAATCGACCTGTCGTTCTTCATGCCCATGGGGCTGAGTTCAAGCCTTTTTTCTCGAAAATGCCAGGATGGGTTCAAAACATTATCAGTGATATTTTTGGTCAATGTGATGGATTCATTGTTCTATCTGATTTCTGGCAAAACTTTTATATTTCCCAATTGGGTTTAATACCAGAGAGAGTTTTCACCTTACCTAATTCTGTTGAACTCCCTACTGAGATCCCATGTCGTCAGAATTCTATCCCCATTAATTTAGTTTTTTGTGGACGAGTTGGACATCGCAAGGGAACCTTTGATCTTCTCCAAGCTTTCGCTGGGCTGCCTCCTCATCTCCAATCCTGTGCCCATTTGATCATTGCAGGGGACGGCGAAATTGAACAAGGTCATCTTCTTGCAGGCCGTTTGGGATTGTCTGATCACGTTACTTTTTTAGGCTGGATTAATCCTAGTCAAAGAGACCAAATGCTAGCTAATGCCAATATCTTCATTTTGCCTTCCTACAACGAGGGGCTTCCTCTAGCAATATTAGAAGCCATGGCCTGGGGAATCCCTCCAATTACAACGCCAGTAGGTGGGATTCCTGAAGTCGTTGTGCCCAATCAGAATGGCTTACTAGTTACACCAGGCAATGTGAAACAACTATCTAAAGCAATACAATATTTATTAGAAGATTCTGAACTAAGGCTCAAATTAGGCAAATCAGCAAGAGCAACTGCTGAATCATTAGATATCAAAACTTACACTCATCGTTTAGGTCGCATTTACGATAGAGTCCTACAGCACTACTAAGCGATTTCAATGCAAATATTTCCTTTTCATCAAGGAAATATTTGCATTGAGTTCTGTAGTTTCATGATCAGTTTAAAACTCGTAACGTAATTGTAATTACATACTATCTAAGAGCCAGAAATGATTCCCTATTTAAAACAGAAGACGTCTTCTTAGGTTAGGTTTAGGGGCCTTTGCCACTCTAGGGACTATTTTAGGAAGTCGATCAATATTTCAAAATCACAAGCTATCAGCTCTGGATACTCCTAATCGTGATTTTTCAATCAAGGAGTGGCTCCCCCTAAAGGAGTTGGCTGCTGACAAAAACATCCTTTTTGGGGCATCGGCTCGCTACAACCAGGTCATTTCTGATGAACAGTTTGCAGCCTTATTTGCCCAAGAATGTAGTTTGCTAGTTCCTGAATGGGAGCTGAAATGGAGCGCTGGAGATCATCAGCTTCGTCCTAGTCCCAATGAGTTTGACTTTTCCGCTGCCGATGCAATGCTCAACTTTGCACAAACGCATAATTTACTTTTTCGTGGCCATGCTTTAATTTGGCATGAATCATTACCCAGATGGTTCCAGCAAGTTGTGAACCATCAAAACGCTGCGAATGTGATGAAACACCATATAGAAACGGTAGTGGGGCATTATAAGGGGCGCATGCATTCCTGGGATGTTGTCAATGAGGCAATTGAGTATGACCCATTAGCTAGTCAAAGGGCTGACGGTTTAAGACGAACGCCATGGTTTGAGTTTTTAGGCCCTGACTATATCGATCTTGCTTTTCGGATCGCAGCAAAGGCCGATCCTGATGCCTTATTGGTCTACAACGACTTTGGCATTGACTACAACACTGCAATGGATAAAGCCAAACGCCGTGCTATTTTAGGACTCCTAAAACGCTTAAAGGCAAAAGGTACCCCAATTCATGCATTGGGAATACAAGCCCATTTGCGAGGGGACTCCCTTGACTTTGATCCTAAATCCCTACGCCAGTTCTTGAAGGAAGTGGCTGCTTTGGATCTGAAAATTTTAATTACTGAGATGGATGTTAATGACTCAAAGCTACCTGCAGATATTCAGAGGCGAGATCGCATTGTCGCTGGGGTTTATGAGGACTACCTTTCAGTGGTGTTGGATGAGCCTGCTGTTATTGCTGTTATTACATGGGGGCTGAGCGATCGCTACACCTATCTATCTAAGTTTTTTCCTCGATCTGATCATCAGCCCGTACGCCCTTTACCATTGGACACTAACCTACAACCTAAGTTGGCCTGGAATGCATTGGCCCGTGCTTTCCAACAGACTCACAAGCGGTAGATCAACTTTAACCGTTAGGAAGCATATTACCTCAAATCAATTGAGCCATAAAGGTTGGAGCCTGACTGCCTGACATAAGTACCTCAAAGTCTTTAGATACGTAGCTTTTGGATGCTGAATAGCAGGGTGTATAAGGCTAGCTTTTGGCATTGTTCACACGTCAAACGCAACCTAAACGTATTACCAACTCTCTTGCCTTAGGGGCAGTGTTGCTATTCTTACAGTGCAAACCCTTACGAAGAAAAGGCTTTCAGAGATGTGTCAGGCAGTCAGGGTTGGAGCACTTACTCCAGACTCTCTAGCCTACTTATATTCAGTAATTTGCCAACACAACTCAAGTGCAAAAAGCATTTAACCTACATTCAGCAGGCTAGCTAGCAGAGCAGATAATATTTTTTACAGCCCTTCCCAAGGAACGGCAAGATAAGTTGCTGCCTGCTGTTGAGCTTGATGAGATGCTTGGCACCATCAAGCCAAACTAAATGGACGGCCTGAAAGCATTGGAGAATCCAACGTAACGTAGGTTTCGTAGTTTGTTTCCCCTTCTGATTAGGGAGAGTTGTTTGTACTTGTTCTAGTGCATTTCTTAACTGTCGTTGTCCTAAGCTGTAGACCATCAAACACAAGGCCATGATCATGGCTAAGGCAGCGATACGCCGAGGTGTCTTCAGGAAAACACTAGAGGCAAAGAAGAGTGGATCTTTGATAAAGCGAAAGCCTCCTTCACACGCCTGCTGGTTCTTATACTCGCGCAGAATATCATCATTGCTCCATTGCTCTTGTTCCAAGAGATTGGTGGCTAAGATGAAACGACCTGCTTGCCGCCGATAGCGTTCGATGACTGGCTCATTGAGGGTTAAGGTAGCCTCAATAGAATAGGTGTAGTGAGTCACAACCGTTGTTTTTGTCGGTCGTCCAGCCTTTGAATAATGAGGTTTTTTGTGGATTTTGAGATCGTCAAGGGTGTGATACCTGAGGATTTTGCCAAAATCTTGGGCTGCAGCTAAAGCATCTGCAGGGCACGAGAAGGTCTGTTTGCAGAGGGTTTTAAGTGCAGTAGTTTTTTGGCTAAACGCCTGATCAATCCGCTTTTGCACTTGTTTGAGTCCAGAGTCTCTGCGAGCTTTACTTTCAACCACCAGCCACCGTTGTTGAATCTCTCCATAGGTACTACATACTTCGACAAAGCTATAGCCGTTGAGAGCACTGGGGTGAAACTGTGAACCCGGCAGCCCTTGTAATAAGTCTTGGGCTGCCGTTGAACTTGCTGGAACTCGGCTAATCCAAGATGTACTTCCTAATGCTTGCAGATTGTCGGCACTGTAGAGGGCACTATCAGCAACAATCACCTCTGGCTGTTGCTGACTCCACTGTTGCTTAAATTCATGGATGATAGGCACAAACGTACTTTTGTCCGCATCATTACCGTTGCCCACTTGTAAAAAATAAAGGAATACCTCCGTCCCCACTCACCAGTAGGTTCAATACAAACTGCTTGAGATCATGACGATTGTCCCGTGAGTAGCCGTAGGTGATTTTCACGGGTATCGGCTCCTCTGATTCAGCCAGTGCAGGGGAGGGGGGACTCAGGTGCAGAGGGGGGGATTCGTCTGACGCCTCAACCTGTGGTTTATCTAAGTATTGCCCCTCAACACTAAGGCTTGTCGCATCTAGATGCGCACACCTTAGAGCTACATCGAATTTCTGAACGACTGCCATTGCCACACGGATAAATATCTGGGTCACACCATAGGCATAGAGCTTGTCGAGGACTCGACCGATACGGGTATCGTTGAGGTGCTCTGGCAGTACACCTTGACCGAGTAAGTGCTCGGTTGCTTTGCCTTCGAAAAACTCACTAAATAAGTACAATGGGGCACTCAAAAAGCCCATACCATTTAAAATCAGGGCTTTGACAACTTGACCACAACTAACATTCTCTTGCTCGTGAGTACCTAATAATCGATCCACTATTTCGACAATGCCGATCTCATCGACGATACCGGCGATAATACCGAGATGGTCAATATCCTGAACGTCTATCTCTTGAGGTGAATACATGGACTTGCGTTGAGGGACAACCTCAAAATTATCCCTTGATGGTTAGTACCTGCTGAATGTCGGATTTAATAGCTACAGCGCTTAAAATAATACATATACGCTTTAGTTACTATTTTTTGCATTCAATAACCACAGCGCTTAAAATAATACATATACGCTTTAGTTACTATTTTTTGCCAAAATGAATATTTCTTCGCCCACAGTACTGGCTGAATATGCCAGAGATCGCCGAAAAAGGATGGGACTCAACCAATCTGAAGTAGGAGATCGAACTGGGGGTCAGACAGGTAACCGTCTCGGCTTTTGAGAACCGCCCAGCCAGTACCAAACTGGAAACCCTATTCAAACTGTTATCGGCATTAGAACTTGAGCTGCAAGTCGTGCCAAAAGAGCAGGCTAGCAATGCCAGTCAAGGATGGGATGAAGAGTGGTAAAGGCCAAGGTGAGTGGAACTCTAAATGTCTTGATGAATGGTCGCTTGGTTGGTTTTTGGCATCAGAGCACAACGGGGGCGAATACGTTCGAATATGTAGAAGAATGGCTCGCAACCCCTGGTGCCCGCCCCTTATCCCTATCAATGCCTTTACGCAGTGAAGTGTACAAAGGGCAGCAGGTCTATAACTTTTTCGGAAACTTATTGCCGGATAGTACAGGCATTCGAAACAAGATGCAGAAGAGGTTTCAGACATCCACCAATCAACCCTTTGATTTGTTAAGTGCGGTAGGAAGTGATTGTGTAGGAGCAGTACAACTTTGCAATCAATTGCCGGGACTAAACATTAAGACGGTAACCAAGCAGGATCTCACAGAAGCTGAAATTGCCAAACATCTCAGGAAATATAAAATAGCACCTTTAAGCATGGCTAGGGAGAGAGACGATTTTCGGATCTCGATTGCAGGTGCCCAGGAAAAGACTGGGCTGCTCTGGCACAACCAAAAAATGGTGCTTACCCACTGGAACAACACCCACGAGCCACATTATTAAATTCCCGATAGGGATACGTGATGACGAGGAAGGCAAAGTCGATCTGAGCGAGAGCTGTGAAAATGAATGGCTCTGTTTGAAAATTGCTGAAGCTTTTGGGCTGCCTGTAGCAAAAGCTGATATCCAGACTTTTGAAGATGTCAAGGTCTTAGTGGTAGAACGATTTGACAGAAAGTGGTCAAGGGATGGGAGTTGGCTGATGAGGCTCCCCCAAGAAGATATGTGCCAAGTATTGGGGATCGCTTCTGATAGAAAGTATCAAGCAAACGGGGGACCAAGCATTGTCGAGATTATGAAGGTTCTGATCGGCTCCAAGCAACCCCAAGTCGATAGGGAGCAATTCTTTAAAACACAAATTTTATTTTGGCTATTGGCAGCAATAGACGGCCATGGCAAAAATTTCAGCGTTTACTTAGACCCCAATGCCAGCTATCGGTTAACCCCTTTATATGATGTGTTGTCAGTTTATCCATCAATGAAGACAAAAGAAATTCCTAAGCAAAAAGCAAAGATGGCGATGGCACTGAAGGGTAAAAAGAACCGCTATGTATGGTCGCAAATACAGCTTAGGCATTTTCTATTCACGGCTAAGGCTGCAGAGTTTTCCCAGAAGCAAGCAATCTCTTTATTACTAGAAATGCTGGAGAAGGCTGAATTCATTGCTCAACAAATTCAAAAGCAATTACCGAAAGATTTTCCTACACATATTAGCCAGCCGATTTTAGAGGGGATGACATCTCTTGCACAACACAATTTGCCAACTCTATACACATTAGTCGCAGATTACGCTGAAAAGGGAGAGTATGAAATTGCACTCGCGTTTTATACAAAAGCCCTCAACCTCAAAGCTGAAATTCGAGATAAATCGGGTACAGCTTCTCAAGTGGATACTTCTCAAATAGATATTTGGCATGGAATTGCCGACATCTATGCTCATCAAAAAGAGGGGGAAAAAGCACTTTCAGTCTACGAAAAAATTCTTAAACTCAATAAACAAATCGGGAACAGGAAAGATCAAGCAGTCACCTTACATCAAATTGCAAATGTCTATGTCAATGAAGGAAGGGAGGAAACCGCACTCTTAATTTACGAAAAATCCCTAAAGCTTGAAGAACAAGACATCAATCTACAGAGCAAAGCAGTTACCTTGCACTGCATGGCAGTTATCTTTGCTAAACAAGGAGCAATGGATAAAGCATTTGCTTACTTTGAAGAGTCTTTAGATATTAAAAAAACAGATAGGTGATTGGAAGGGAGAATTAGCAACATTTCACCAAGTCGCTAAGATTCACGCTGAACGCGGAGAGATAGAGAAAGCTCATTTATTGTATTTAGAGTGTTTAGACATTGAAGAAATCAACAAGGATTTGAGAAGTAAAGCAGACACTTTACACAGCATGGCACTCCTTCATATCCAACAAGGACGTGTAGAAGAAGCTCTCTCCCATTTTGAAAAGTCCTTGACTTTGAGTGAACAGGCCCAAAATTTAGAGGGTAAGGCTGTTACTCTCACGATGATGGGGCAACTATTAGCCAACTATCTATGTGATTTTGAAAAAGCAATACACTATCTCCAAGAATCTCTAAACATACTACGAGAACTGAAATCTTCTGATGTAGAAGATGTAAAGAGTATCCTCATAGATGTTCAAAAGATGGCTCAGATGTGAAAATGCTAGCCAACACTGTCACTGTGATTCAGATGATAATCCGACTCAAATTGTGCCTCTAAATAATCCTTGAGGGCGAACCAGTAGGACTAACACCATTGCTAAAAGCGCGATCGCAAGTTTGTATTCCGTGGGAAGCCAGTAAGTGCTTACTTCTTGGGCGATACCGATGACCATTGCACCTGCGATCGCACCATAGGGATTGCCAATACCTCCCAGCACAACCGACGCAAACATCGGCAAAATCAGAAACCAGCCCATATTCGGTCGCACCGCCGTAATCAGGCCATACATACCTCCACTCAAGGCCGTTAAGCCCCCAGCCAACACCCAGGTCCAGAGCACTACGCGACTGACATCAATACCTGAGACACTAGCAAGGTCAATATCATCCGCTACGGCTCGCATGGCCTTACCAATTTTGGTGTATTGCAACAGGCAGTGCAGACCCACCACCGCCAAAATCGCTAGACCAATCACGATCAAGCGGTAGTAGGGTATTTTGACCACGCCCAAGATTTCAGCAGCCTTGGCCACAGGCAAGTTATAGCTTTTATTACCTCCACCCCAGATAAAGATAATGCCGTTGCGGATAAACAGGGCAAGGCCAATCGAAATAATGATTAAAGTGGTGGATGTGGCTCTGCGATCTCGCATCTTGGACCAGATTAAAAACTCGCAGATCAAGAACCCACCAATCGTGACGATCGTCGCGAGAATAATCGAGATCCAAACATTGGCTTGGGCAAACAAACTATCTAACCAGTCCACCCCAAACACCACATGATTGAGAACTTGGGTATTAAACAGATAGGTCAGAAACGCCCCCGTGGTCATAAAGTCCCCGTGGGCAAAATTCGGCAAACGGAGAATGCCATAGGTTAGGGTCAGGCCAACTGCCGCTAAGGCAATAATGCTGCCCACGGCAATTCCGTTAATAAATAGCTGTGCCAGATCTAGAACTAGATCCATTCCTACTGTTCCTGCTATAAGTCCATGCTTATCGGAGTTCTTTGACTCGTTCCAGTTTAAGAACAAAGGCCATACTCACTAAGCAAGAAAATCATACAGCTTCAGGCTCCAGAACGGATGGGATTTGGATCTAGCTCAACAGTTAAAGACGCCAGACCAGTATCGTTTTTTCTGTTGACCCTACATAAAAGGGTGCAAAAAATAATGTATGGCAACCTATCGTTTTGACTACCCTTGGAGTAGCAGCTGAAACAGATCAGTTTACGCCCCATCAACAATGCCAGGCATCATGAACATCGATAGCGAACTAAAGGGCTATCGTCACTGATCGCAGTTAAAGTCTTTTGATCCTCCGAAAGCTGAAACTCTCTCTCAGTCAGCCATTTTTCGCCTTCACCGGATAATTCAACCTTCACTTTCAGGGTCGTCTGCCCATCACTGATAACCTCTTGAATTGGCCCTTGGCTTTCATAAAACTGAATCTGTTTAGGAGATATCTCAAGCCTAGTCTCACTGACCTGAGAACCACATTGCTCTAAGTCAGCCTGCCATACACCTTGAAACGCTTGAGGAACCTCCTGATATGGCTTTACTTGAGCCAAAGTACTGTTGGCCGTATCGGTCGTTTTTTCAGGTTGTTCTGGAACTACAGCATTGCCAGTACTGGGTGATTCAGTCCTGGGTGATTCAAGGCTTGGCGATGATGTCTCGGGGGTTTGACTTGTGGAACACCCTCCCATCAACACCATTAGAGAAGTGATACAGACGAGGGGAACTCCCCCAAAGTATTGGGATAAGCGTTTAGGATTCAGCATGGGTTGAAGATTTTATTTTTCCACCATAACAATATTGAGAAGAGTGATTGCAACTGTGATAACCAAGATTTTCTCAAAGGGATCTCGGCTGTGACTGTATCCTAGTGAAGAAAACAGGTGCAATACTGTCCCATAACTTTGGCATGAGAAATAAATTTCAGGTGCAATAAGTTAGGTGTAAACCACTATAAATTAGGTGCGAATATCTCTGTTTTTTGGAATTTAGAGCGTTTAAGGCATAGACGAAACTAAAGGCAGCTCCTGATTGAGTTTGCCACTGACAAAGCCTTCTAAATCAAGGGTGACGTAGATGAAACCATAGGTTTTAAACGCTGAAACCAATTGAGGGAGTTCGGTCTGATGGGTAAACGTTTGAATGTCAGCAGCGGGAAGTTCGATCCGAGCCGTATCACCTTGGGATCGCACCCTTAACGTCGACCAACCCAACTTGCGAAGATAGCGTTCTGCCTGGCCTACCCGTCGCAGCTTCTCAACCGTAATTTCTTCCCCATAGGGAAAGCGAGAACTCAAGCAAGGTTGAGCCGGTTTGTCCCACCAGGATAAACCCAATAGCTTCGAAATTTCTCGTACTTCAAGCTTCGTGATCCCCACCTCTGCCAGGGGTGATCTCGTGCCTCGCTCCTTCGCCGCCTGAATTCCGGGGCGGTAATCTTGGAGATCATCCGCATTCACCCCATCCACCACATAGGCATAGCCCAATTCTGTAGCCAGGGGCTTCAAAGTGTCATAGAGTTCGCTTTTACAGAAATAGCAGCGATTCACCGGATTCGTCGTGTAATTGGGATTATCCATCTCATGAGTCGCAACAACTTGATGGGGAATGCCCATGTCTGCCGCCTGCACCTGAGCATCTTCAAAATCTTCTGGCAGCAGTGACGGCGAATTGGCAGTAATGGCTAGAGCTTGATCTCCCAGCACATCAAAGGCCACTTTTGCCACTAAAGTGCTATCGATGCCCCCTGAATAGGCAATCAGGGCACGTTCCATTTGGGCAAAGAGGGTTTGCAGTTGTTGTAGCTTATCCTGAACCGTCATCAGCCCTATGTTATGACTCCTGTGTCTTCAGTCTAACGGTCCTCTAGGAAAAAGGTTATTTAGCAAAAACGGTTGAGATAACCAAGAGTGATTATGATAGAATTAGCGTTTTGAGAAATCACGGATCGCGTATGGCTTTGTTGCAAGAAAAGAAACACGAAATTATTGATGCCTATCAAGTCCATGAGACTGATACAGGTTCAGCAGACGTCCAGGTTGCCATGCTAACTGAGCGGATCAGCAAGCTGAGTGACCATCTCAAGACCAACAAAAAAGACCATTCTTCCCGCCGGGGTCTTTTGAAAATGATTGGTCAGCGTAAGCGCCTGTTGACCTATATCATGAAAAAAGATCAAGCCCATTACCGTGAGCTAATTAAACGCTTGGGTATTCGGGGTTAACGGTACTTTTTTTATCCCATGGCTCCCAAAACTGAAGGTAATAACGCCAATAACAAAACTGGCTTCGGTTTAGACTTAGCCGAGGCTTCGGCTACTGATAACAAGAAGAAAGCCAAATCTGCTCCTAATCTGTCTGCTAAAGCTTCTAAGTCGAAGAAAAAGCAGAAAAAAGCAAAAGGGTCAAAGCGAGACGCTCCTTCTTCTATTATTCCTAAAGTTGTTAGCAACCGGATGATTCGGCGTGTTGGGATCTTTTCTGGCATCCCCACACTATTCGCTTTTTTAACTATCCCAGCTAGCTATTTGGTCACGGAGCGAGGGTGGATAGATTTTCCCAGCACCGTAGTGTTATTTATTAGCATTACCTGCCTGGGACTCGGTCTCGTAGGCGTTAGCTATGGGATCATTTCTGCTTCCTGGGATGAAGGCCTCGACGGATCTGCCCTGGGGATTAGCGAGTTCAGACTGAACTTAGGCCGGATCCAAGAACGTCGCAAATTCCAAAAGGAAGATCGCAAGCGTCTCAAAGAAGAAAAAGCGCAAGCAGAAAAAGAAGCAGCCAAAGCAGAGAAGGCGTCTGCTAAAGCAGAATCAACCGAACCTACAGCCGAAGCCTCTGAAGAGGAGTCAGCTAGCTCGTAAGGAGTACCCCCATGATCATCGTCTTCAAAAGCGGTGCACCTGACGCAGAAATTCAGTCCCTCGATCAAGAAATGCGGGATTGGGGGCTGGCGCCAGAGAAAATTGTGGGGCAACATAAGGTTGTTATTGGCCTCGTCGGTGAGACGGCTGAACTCGATCCCGATCAAATCAAGGATTTAAATCCTTGGATTGAATCAGTGCTGCGGGTCGAGAAACCCTATAAACGGGTTAGCCGAGCATTTCGCCATGGAGAAGCTAGCCGCATAGAGGTACCGACCCCTAAAGGATCTGTGTTCTTCGGTGAGCAAGATCCAATTGTGCTCGTTGCCGGTCCCTGCTCTGTAGAAAATGAAGCCATGATTGTGGAGACAGCTCAACGAGTCTCTGCGGCCGGGGCATCTTTTTTGCGCGGTGGAGCCTATAAACCACGCACCTCTCCCTATGCTTTCCAAGGCCATGGTGAAAGTGCCTTAGGTCTGTTGGCTACCGCCCGTGAGGCATCAGGCCTGGGAATTATTACCGAAGTAATGGATACAGCCGATGTCGAGAAAGTGGCTGATGTAGCTGATGTGCTCCAGATTGGGGCCCGCAATATGCAAAACTTCCCTCTCCTCAAGGCTGCTGGAGCACAACCCAAACCCGTGTTATTAAAGCGAGGGTTATCCGCCACCATTGATGAATGGCTGATGGCTGCAGAATATATCTTGGCAGCAGGGAACTCCAATGTGATTCTGTGTGAGCGAGGCATCCGCACCTTTGATCGGCAACATTTACGGAATACCTTGGATCTCGCAGCAGTCGCCGTATTGCGCACCCTTACCCACTTACCCATCATGGTTGATCCCAGTCATGGCACGGGTTGGGCACAGTTTGTTCCGGCATTGGCAAAAGCTGCGATCGCAGTCGGTACTGATTCCCTAATGATTGAAGTCCATCCCAACCCAGCCAAAGCTCTGTCCGACGGCCCCCAATCTTTGACCCCCGATCAATTTGATGCCTTAACCCAAGAGTTAGGGGTGATTGGTCATGCAGTCGGTCGCTGGCCTCAAACCCTTGCAGCCAAAGCCTAAGACTGTTTTTAGGATGAAAAAATGGAATCTCCTAAAACCATCTACGAATTTTGGTTTGGACCCAGCCAGGATGACTTAGAAGTCGCCCAACAACAGTCCAAGCTCTGGTGGTCAAAAAATCCTGACGTTGATACGGAAATCAAAGCCCGCTTCTCTAGCTATCTAGCCAAGACTGCCAGAGGTGAACTAGAGGTATGGCAGCAGACCCCGCTCGGCACATTGGCATTGATTTTGTTGACGGATCAGTTCTCTCGCAACATGTATCGGGACACAGCAGAAGCGTTTGCTTATGATGCGATCGCAAGAACGCTCTGTAAACAAGGCTTAAAAGATGGGACCGATCAATCCTTACGTCCCATACAGCGAGTGTTTTTTTACATGCCTTTAGAGCACTCCGAATCCTTGGCAGACCAAGAACATTGCATTCAACTCTTCCAACGCCTTGCAGCAGAATGCGAACCACCCTTAAAGGATACCTTTGAGCGCTATATTGACTTTGCAGTTCGGCATCGAGATATCATTGACCGCTTTGGCCGATTTCCTCACCGCAACGCCATCCTTCACCGAAACTCAACCCGGACCGAAATAGAGTTCCTACAAACCCCTGGATCATCATTCTAGAAGTGTATGGTTGAGACCATCAGCCATACTAGGCAGGTTTACGAGCAGTAAAATATTTACTCATAAAATGTACGTCTGTCTCAATATCTACAAAACCCGCATTCTGAAGACGTTCGACAATATTATCGGTGCTGTAATGACGGTAGTAGGGTTCATGCATCATCGCTGGGAAGCCATCGATTGCTGTTTTAAGTTCTGGAGAATCATCTAGCTGAATGGAATCACAAATCACGAAAGTCCCTCCTGGCTGCAGTACTCGGAAACATTCATTCATCACGTTTTGTCGTGCTGGTGCAGGTAATTCATGGAACAGAAAAACGCTACTGACACCGTGAAAATAGTTATCCACGTAAGGTAAGGACTCGGCATTGGCCTGCAACAACTGAGGTAAACTGCCTCGATCCTGCGAGAGCAGTCGATTCGTTTTTTGCAAATAAGTGCGAGACAAATCTACACCAGATAAAGCGGCCTCAGAAAAAGTTCCCCGTAACTGCTTCAACGTCCGTCCAGCACCACTAGGAACATCCAAGATCCGAATCCGGCTGGCAGGAATAGCAGAGAATGTAGCTAATCCCTTTTTTAGCGGGGCCAGAATCCGACGGCGCATGGCATCAGCCGTACCGCCAAATAGGAGTTCAACCTGCAAATCATAAATTTCAGCAGATGTTTCACTCAGATAGCCATCGGTTTGGTGGTGAAAATTCTGAATATAGTATTGGGGATAGCTATCAACATCAATCCCAGGGGAAAAATCCTGGTAGTTTTTTTGATCAGCTCTTGCCCAAGTGTGAGGCGCATCTAACCAAACTTGAGGGTAAAGGCGAAAAAACTCTTCCCAAGGATTATCAAACAGCAAACTGATGGGATAGACCCCTAACTGGGCATCTTGCCAGTCTTTTTCCATCAAGTCTGCTTGGCGATGTTGGAGGTATGCAAGGGTCTCATCATCTAGGGAATCTACCTTACCTAAACCAGGATAGAGCGTGCTTTTTAGGTTGCCTAAGACTTGACGATGAACGGCACCAAATGCGTTCTTACCTCGTTGCATCGTCTCGTAAGCAAGTTTAGCTATAGGTTCAGCTACAGGCAGATCAAAAGGATTAGGTAAGGCTTGCATGGCTCTTCATAAAACTTTATATTTCTATTTATCATAATTCATTTTGCAAAAGCGAAATAACAAAGTACGCCAAGAGTCAAAATTAGCTTATGGTGTGGTTAGCTGTGCTATTTTATGAGCCTAGCGTCGATATCTCGTGGTTTTAATCCTTCACCCATCAGTGCAGAACAACCTATATTCTTGTTCTCAAACATCAATCTACAGCGCAGTTGCACATAAGGTTTATCGCCAATAAACCGTTTCTCTTCGATACATCAGGGTATGCAAGAACTTTCCTATTTAGAAATTCCCACGCCGAATACTGACGCTGTTAGACATTGGTTGCAATCTTCTTATACTTCTCCCTCAGGCCAAAAGCGGTCGACACCTTCCGGTTGCCGGTTACAGTTCCCAGGGCAGTCTAGCGAACTGGCCATCGTTGTATGGTCCCTGCAACGAACCACTTATCTCAAGGTGTTTCGCTGGGGTTCTGGGCCAATACCGCAGGAAAAGAAGCTGGTTAAAGGACTAGAGCAGGCGTTAAGAACCCACTTTCCCTATTACTACCCTAAGCCCCCCGCTATTGATTTAGAGCAAGAGTCGATCTTCGCAGCCTTAGCCAAGGATTATCCGCGTACCGTTCAATATTTTCAACGGTTTCCGAATGGTGAATATGATCTGACTCGGGCCTACTGGTGGGAGCAACGCTGGCGCGAAGGTGTCCAGCAACCCAAACAACCTCGGCAAGTGGTCTTTTCCAACGCCGAATCGAGTGCACCTGAGTATGATTTAGTTTATTTGGGCGGTGCCCTCGGGGTCATTCACGCTGCAGTCATGGCTCGCCTGGGATATCGCGTTCTCCTGATCGAGCGGTTACCGTTTGGACGGATGAATCGGGAGTGGAATATCTCCCGCAGCGAGTTTGCTAATCTAATTGACTTGGGATTGTTCACCCCTGCTGAATTTGAAAGTTTGATCGCCTCTGAATATGTAGATGGCTATCACAAGTTCTTTGATGCCAACAATCCATCCCAGTGCCAAGCCCCTGTCTTAACAACGCCGACGGTTCTCAATATTGCCATTGACTCGGAACAGCTGCTGCGATTATGCGGTGACAAGCTTAGACAAGCAGGGGGAGAAATTTGGGACCAAACCGAATTTCAGCGAGTGGATATAGGCGATGCAGCCTGTGTGCAGACCGTTCATCTTCCTAGTGGCACAGAGAAAACAGTCACAGGGCGCTTGCTGGTAGATGCGATGGGAACGGCCTCCCCCATCGCCTGGCAACTCAATGGGGGACGTTCCTTTGACAGCGTCTGTCCTACTGTGGGGGCAGTCATTTCTGGGTTAGATCGCGAAGTCTGGGACGCCCGCTATGGGGATGTGCTCAATAGCCACGGAGATATCTCTCGAGGACGGCAGTTAATTTGGGAGCTATTCCCTGGGAAAGGGGATGAGCTAACGTTCTATCTGTTCCATTACCATCAGGTCCATCCCGACAATCCCGGTTCTTTGCTGGAGATGTATGAGGACTTTTTTACAATCCTGCCGGAGTACCGCCGTTGCGATTTAGATGACCTGAATTGGATCAAGCCAACGTTTGGCTATATCCCAGGACATTTTAGTTTGGATAGTTCCGATCGCACCATCGCATTTGATCGACTCATTGCGATCGGAGATTCGGCATCCTTGCAATCTCCCTTGATTTTTACAGGGTTTGGCTCCTTAGTCCGCAACCTCCCCCGGTTAACGGACTTACTCGATACTGCTCTTAAACACGATTTGCTACAGGCAAAACACCTCAACCAAATTCGGGCCTACCAAAGTAATGTGGCCGTTACCTGGTTATTTTCACGAGGGATGATGGTACCCACGGGTAAACATCTGCCCCCTGAGCGCGTGAATTCTATGCTCAATACTTTCTTTGGCATCCTAGAGGAAGAAGATCCAGAAGTAACAGAGGCATTTATCAAAGATCGATTTGGCTGGCTTCCCCTCAATCGGATGGCTCTCAAAGCGGCTTTTATAAATCCCGCTCTACTCCTGTGGATTTGGATCGTAGTGGGTTCCAAAGACTTAATCCGCTGGCTTGGCAGCTATTGGAGTTTTACCGTCGATGCCTTCGGCAATGCATTGCTTCGGTCCTGGTTTCCGCGAATGATTCGCTGGCTGCAGCCTTTACTGGAAGAGCGTTTTCCCCAACTTTGGCTAAGCCTACTCGCTCGCAGTTATGCAGTGACCTATTCCTTAGGACAGGCCCGCGTGGAACAAGTCCTCAAGCCACAGCCTAAATCTGAACCTGCAATTGTAAAGTAGGTATTGACCGTAACAATTTCGCAGATATTACTCGATGAGCAGGGAGTATCTTAATAGTAATTTTTCTAATTTATATAACCCTAGTAAATAGGGAATTTAAGAGTTAAACTCACCTATAAACCAGCATCTTAGTTTCTTTTTTTTAACAGGTAATGATGCCAACCATAGGGTTGCAGAAATAGCACAAAACATCATCATTAGATCAATAGTTTTACACATTTCTGGAGGCCAAAACCCTTTTATCATTGCTATTAATAAAGCAAACTTAAAAGCAACATACTCTAAAACTACAATAGCAAATCCAACAACGGGAAGATGGGCTTTCATGTAAGCAATTCCAATAAAGATTCTGAATACGGTCATCCTGAATTACATATAGTCGCGAACCATAAAGGCCGACCAATTTGTACAAGAATGGCACCAGAACTAATACGCTGATGTATCAATTATTGCAATTCAGATACTATGAATAGTCTGACCTATTCTCTGAATAAAAACTAATTGAAAGTCAATAATGCTGGCTCAAAGAGATATAACAGAATTATTGTGCCATTTGATACTAAAAATAGCAGTAGAGAAAAATCTACAACCATTCATCTGCTCTTGAAATTCAGTTACCAGTATTGTGCCCTTAGTTTTTGGAATTATTACCTTTATAAGTTAACTTTTAAAAATAGTAATAGTATCTAAATAATTAATAGTTTTCGGCTCTCCCACAACCCAAGCGAGAAAAGAGATTCAGATAGATTGAATTTTTTCTTATAACAGGCAAGATTAATTTATTTAAGTCTTACTAGAGAAAAATTTATTATCAAATACATTCTCAAATACTTACCAAATATAAGATTGAGAGATTATTAGTCTTGATCAAAAAAAATATCAGCCGCAGCACCCATGCATCGGCCAAAAAAATCTGAGAGTTATATAGAGATATGGCAAAGATCCTAATAAAAACAGGTCATAGAGCTGAAATTCATGCCTGATATGGTCTTTCAGCGACAACTTAATTTCATTAAACGGGATGGAAGTCTATTTGGATATCTTTGCCAGTCTTTAAACTCAGTGTTTGATTGGAGCACAATCCTTATACTCTGTGGATGGAAAGCATGGGAACAGAACATAAATAGAGAGCCTAAAACTATCATCTAGATTCTCGACTTCACACTAAACAAGACCGATCTTGTACCGGAACTATTTTCTAGATTGGCCTTCAGTCTTGTGGCTTAATTCCGCTAGAGTCGGGATCATCGGCCATCACCTCATGGTAAGTTGTGGCACTCAATAGCCATTGGCAGCAGCTCAAATAAACATTGGGTAAAATGACCCAGAATACTTGAAAGGTGAAGCAGGCTAAAAGAACTCATCCCAGGCTAAAACATTTTCTAATCTTAATTCTTGTGGTAGTATTCAGAAACAATTTTATAGATTCGGTTCTAACGGGGTTCAGCCGTTAGAGGAAAAGGGGAAAGTTCGGTGTAAGTCCGGCGCTGTCCCGCAACTGTGATGAGGTGTTAGCCTCAAAGTCAGAATGCCCGCCGAGTTATTACTCACTTACAACATCTGCGAGGTATAGATGATGAATGTTTTAGTTTTGAATAGGTCAGGGTTTTATTGTCATTGGGGCATCACTCCAAAGCTTTGATGATGAAAAGGACCAGGGAATTGAACCAAAGTGTCATCCCTAAGTATCCAAGGCCGTTATTCTCAATATTTAACTCTTGAAAAGAGTTTTCCTGATATTTCAACCAGAGATCAGAATATTTAAGAACTAAATTTTTTCTAAAATATTCAATTGGAATCTTGGACACTCAGAGCTGACACTTTCTCCTATATAGCAAAAAAAACGGGAGCTACGGCTTAGGGTAATTTCGTAATTCATTACGACAAAAAGCAATGCATTTCAGATGTATTAGCGAGTTTTTTGAATAGTTATTCTCAAAAAAAACTTAGTTACTGAGAATAACTAAAAATTAGTCCTGCAAATATTTTGAGCTGTTAATCGTTCCATATCTATTTATAGATACAACCCTAAAAACTATTTTTTGATGACCTTAAGAATTCAAAAAATAGTTTTTAGAGTCATCAAACCATTGCATTGAAGTAAACATCAATTCTAATAAATATTTTTGCCATGACACAAACTCAACATCCACTCTCGGATAATCAAGTTATAGAACAGCATACAGATTCTGAAAGTAAACGAGCAAGCTCTATTTCTCAAAAATGCTTTCGGACTATAGAAACCACATATAGTAACAACATTGACTCGGATTACACCGAAAAGATTGCTGCACTTAGCCGTAACTTTCGCTATGCAGATAATCAAGAGCATTTTTGGACACTTCCTGCTCAATCATTGCTTTATGGCACGCCGCTATATGCAGAGGCATCTAGGACTCAAAAATTAGTGCTCAATCATTTAGGCTGGGCGGCTTCTTATATCAAAACAGCAAATACAGAATGCACTGCACTGGACTATAACCCAGTGACAGCTGATGTATTAGAACTGATGGGTGGCTATGACACGCTGGCAAAAGAAATTCAGATGGAAACTGAACAGGAAGTCGTCCACATCCGTGCTTTCCGTAAAATTGGCCTGACAACGATGGTGTCCTTGATTGATCGTTCTAGCCTGGATGAACTAGCCAAGTGGCGACCTCAAAGAACGCTGGCAACGACTTTTCAACTTAATATGGCTAAAAAACTAGCTATAAAACTTACGGACAGAAATCAGGCAAGCCATTACGCTGAAAAAATCAAGAAAAAGCAGAGAAATTCACGTGTTTTCAAATCTCCAATGGGAGGACTACTGGAAAATGCCATGGGGTCATTTACCCCCCTACACAGCCTGTATGGATTTGGGTGTGGGTCAGGTTCTCTCTTTATGGCTTGTCAATTTTACACATTACGGATGATGGCGAATTTGAAGTTGAAGGATATCGAACATCCCATTGCCAAATATGCTAAGCAGTTAGAAAATAATCATAAATTTGTGCCAGCTCCTACGGCTATCTCTCGGTACCATTTCTTAGATGAAGCTTTCCATACAACGATTTCTAAGCTATTGGGCAAAGACTTATATCAAGAATTTGAAGGTCCTAATCTTTACGAGAATTTGATTGCAAATTTTGTTATCTATATGATGCAAAGAAGCAGCTTTGGAAGCGTCTCTGCAGTCATTCCTGACAGCTCCTCTAGGGATGGATTAGATAATTTTGCACTTGTCTATTATTTACTCAGATCTCCTATCTTCGAATTTAGTCATCTGAACGCTAAACAGTGGATGAGACGTTGCTTCTGCGAGGAGCATGATGGATTTCACCAGAGCGTTAAAAACCGAACTCGATTGCTTAAAAGCTTGAAAATATTCTCTTCTGAGGTCAGCTATTTATGGCCTATTAACCGTGATATGACGGTTATGGGTAAACTTGGTTCGATTAACACTGCTCTCAAGCAAAATATCCGAACATTTGACCGCTTCTTTAAAGAATTAGAACAATTTAAGCAATCCCAATAAACTAGGCCAAAACGGCGATGGCTCACCCCCAACCCCAGATTCACACGTATCTGAACTAGTACAAGTTAGGCGACATCATTCAGAACATCAATCGGTTGGACGCAGATGTGATCGTCATCAAAAACAGCCATTTCAACAGCTGCACTCCGCAAGTGGTGATTGACTACAGTTTGAAAATACACCACGAGGAAGACGTGGCCACCTTTACTCAAAAACATAGTGGCTGTGGTCCAACAGTGACAGGAGGAAATTCATGTATCTATCAGTTGATGTTTGGCAGGGCTATACAGGCTACTGGCAGTCAGCATTTATTCGAGAAAATTTTCTATCTATAGGTCATGCTGCCTGGCAAGGATACCTGACTCAGTGGCGAGGACTAGTGGCCTGTGATGTGGAGGTTGTTGATGTCTCTACTCTAGACTGGCGTAGCGATCATGTGCGCTACAGCATTCAGTACATTCCAGTGCCTGAGGTACAACCCTACCTGAAAATCCATAACCTGGATACAGATTTCGTGCATCACTTGATGGAAGTGGTTAGGACCTACCCACCGGGTCAAGATATGCTCGTCGCCGTTTTTGGCAATGGGCAAGTAGATATCAATTGGTTGCAGAATTTAGCGATCTCCCCGCCCAATTGCTATCACGAGGTATGTAACCGCAGGTCAGAATTTACTCTGGAACCAAGCTCTGACAGGAGGTGTAAAGATGGTTGCTGACTAAATCATCATATCAATGGCCATATTCTCCAAGCAGTCGATCACGATGATCCTGCAACGGATACCATTTTTCTGCTGAAATCGGGTGATCGAGTTTCGTTGATATTTTTGCGACATTTACCCACTGCTCCCCCATGCAGCTATGAAATTATTTGCAAAGGTTGAGAAGAATATCACCTGCCAGCAGCAGACTTCTGTGAAACCAGGCTACTTCAGTTTGATTTGCCCTATCCTTCAAGGAGTGAAACATGACCCAAGCCACATTATTTATCTGTGCACTATGTCGCTTTTCTGCCACCGAGAAAAGTCGTGATGGAGTCTCAGGAGGACAGTACCTGATTGACCAGATGCAAGCTGCAATCTCTCACAATAATCTACAAGATGCCATTGATTTGCAGCCAGTGCGATGTATGGCCCAGTGCAGTCAACCTTGCAATGTGACTCTGGCTGCTCCTAGCAAGTTGACTTTTATCCTTAGTGGGATGTCACCGATTGAGTCAGTAACCACACTATTAGAGTTTTGCCAGCAATATACCGCCTGCCGGTAGTTAGGTGAGATTATCTCAGCCCCTCTAGCTAAGGGAGGCTCGAAAAAGGTATTGCTGAAGGGAGTTATTGAGCCAAGATACTCCCATGGAAGAGAAAAAAAGGCCATTACTTTCAGAGCTAGCTTGCGTGAACTCTAACTGTGAAAGCTATGGTCAAGCGGGCCTTGAGAATTTAACAGTACGTAAAGTCTACGGACAAGATCGAATACGGTATCTGCGCTGTCATAGCTGTGGAGCAGAGTTCAGTGAACGCAAGAACACTGCCTTTTGGAATACAAAAATCCCTGAATCTCGAGCAATAGAAGTAGGTCGTCAAATTGCAGAAGGAACGTCTATCAAAGGAACATCACGTCTGACCTACACCCATCCGGATACGGTGAAACGTTTGACCCTCAAGTTTGGTCAGCATGCCCAGGACTTTCATGAGCAGGAAGCTCAGCAACTGGATATCGACATACTAGAGATGGACGAACGTCATGGATACGTCGCCAGCAAAAAGCAGCAGTGTTGGGATGCGGTATCCATTGATGCCGCCAGTAAATTCATTGTCCACGTGGCAATTGGTCCCCGTAACACAGACCTGATAGAAAGGCTGATGCAAGGCAGTCACAGACGACTAGCTCATCCCCAAGACCTGGTGCTGATGACCGATGGAGAAGCGAGTTATCGCACTCTCTTTCCGGTCATCTTCGGGGTGTCTTACCTCCCCCCCGTCAAAGCACGATGGGTCGACCTCCCAACTCCAAGTATCGGATTCCTCGAACCCTTGCCCACGTCCAAGTCATCAAGCATCGTCAGGGACAAAAGTTAGAAGCTGTAGAGGTGAGCAAAGCTCATGGGAGCTGGCAACGGATCAATCAAGCGCTAGATGAAATAGGGTACAACATTCCCAACACCTCAACTGTGGAGCGTTTCAATGGCACTGCACGACGGATGAATGCTCATCAAGTCAGACGCTCACTTGCTTTCGCTCATCGCAGTAATACTCGTCAGGCCGTTGCTTGGTGGAGTGCTACAGTTTACAACTGGGTGAGAGTGCATCGCAGTTTACGAACTCCTCTAGAAGTAACCGAGGGTAAAAAGCGCTTTCAACAGAGAACTCCTGCCATGGCAGTTGGATTAACTGAACACATTTGGACCGAAGCTCAGATCCTCAGAGCACCGGTTTATATAGCTTCTCAAGAATAGGGGGCTGAGATAATCTCACCTAACTACCCGCCTGCCCTGATGGCAAAGTACCTTACCGAGAGCGATCATCAACCATTCATCAGGCGACAGCATTCATCTTGCCATCGCTACCTGGTGAATCAGATCAGGTTTAACGATGATGTTGAGGCTCAATTTCAAGTTGTTCACTGTATTCAAGAGGATATTAGAATATTCCAATGATCTGTTTTCACAAGGTCCTCGTGAGTTGGCGAAGGTATTAACAAATCAATAGTTCATAGCAAACCCAATATAGAAGCAAGTTTCGGCATAGATTTTTTATTTGTTCACTACTAGACCAAAACAATCAAGATTGTATGCTCATTATCTTAAATCCTTGGAAATAACGATGGTCTTGATGCGATCGCTATCTCGTACTGGATCTTGATACTTCTTATCAATTTCAAAAGAAATACCTTTTTTAGGATAAGACCACTGCCACGTATTAGTCGGTGAGCGCTTGGGGTTGCCGTAAACTTCTTTGATTTGTTTGCGTGTATCCCCTAACCCGATCCCTTGCTCTGTCTTACCTTTATAAGGGCAATTATCTTTGATGCAATTTACACGTATCTCTTTTAACGGCAAAGCTCCTTCTCGTTGTAATTGATTGCCCCGTTGTTCAAACAAAAATTGAAATCCTTGGGATTTATAGTTAATGGTGATGAGTTCCAAGGGGCTAGATGTACATACTCCGTTATCACATTTTGATTCAGTAAACCCACGCACTTTCCGTTTATAGTTCCGTCCTAGCTGGGCAGTGATTTCTCTCAGGGTAGTAGAGCGCAGGTTAATATCGCCAAAGCCAACTCCAGGCTTTAGGGTTGCATTGAGATACTTATTTTGAGCTTGAATTTGGGTCATTTCTTTGCACGAACTGATTAGAGGGATGCTGAGCAACGTGACAACGCAGAGTAAAGCTTTAGAATATTGCATCACTAATATGGCTGTAGAGGCAGCTTAATTCTTTGGGATTAGGATACCCATGTTTTTACTTGGATAAAGAATGACAAGTAGATCAAGCATTTTAGATAAGAAGCTCTGCTACTGCAAGTCACAGCAGGATCAGATTCAATTTAGAAAAATCTACCCTATTTCCGTTCGTTAAAAACAATGGCCGCCCAGTCATTTCAAACAGATTTCAATAGTGGAAAACACAGACTGAGCTAAAGCAGGTAAGTCATATCCGCCCTCTAAACCAAATAGTATCTTGGAGGTCAGTTGTAGGCAGTACTGAGTAAAAACACCATAATCTTGGGGCGCTAAATTAACTCCCGCTAATGGATCGGCGGCGTTGGCATCGTAACCAGCGCTGACCAACAGTAGATCTGGCTTAAAAACCTCAAAAAAAGGCATAATTTTGTTTCTAAATTGTGGCTCATAGTCCGCTAGGGTGCTGCCTGCCTGCATCGGTAAATTCAAGATATTGCCATGTAAACCGGTTTCACCCGCAGTCCCTGTACCGGGATAGCAAGGGGATTGATGAAGGGAGCAGTAGGCAATTTGGGGATGAGACTCAACAATCGCCTGAGTGCCATTCCCGTGGTGAACATCCCAATCAAGAATGGCGACTCGTTCTATTCCGGGTTGAGTGAGGGCGTAGTGGGCTGCGATCGCAGCATTCGAAAACAGGCAAAAACCCATGCCCGTCTCTTGTACAGCATGGTGTCCTGGGGGCCTTGCCAACACAAAGGCGGGGGATTGGTGGGCTAGCACCTGATCCACTCCATCTAACCAAGCATTCACTGCCAGCAAAGCCACTTCATAACTTTGAGGAGACACCACTGTGTCGGGATCGAGATAACTGCCCCCCGCTTCAGCCAAGGATTGAACTTGCTGGATATAGTCGGTGGTATGAATACGGTTGATCCAATTTAAGGGATCTCGTTGAGTTACAGGAGTTGGCGGTAGCCACTGTAATTGATCAGCCCAGGGTGCATGCTCTAGTGCTGTTTTGATCGCCGTTAAGCGTTCTGGTTTTTCTGGATGATAGGGACCCGTCAAATGCTCAAGAAAGCGATCTGAATAGACAATGGGTAGCATGCAGCTCATCCTTGATAAAAAAGGGGACCGAGTTGGGTAGTTAGGAATTGACATCCTCTCCCAGCAACCCTATCGGGTATGCAAGGAGATTCTTTAGATCGCTCCAAAGATTTCCTGCTTCAAAGCCAGTTGACTAGAATTCATTACTGAACCCCCCGTCACCTCGACTCCACAGGCATTTTCTATTCCCCGTTGCCCACGGGTACAAATGACTTGAGCCGCCGCAATATCTCTCGGCTTAATTGAGCCGCACTCTAAACAGTGAGATATCCTGACACTCAAATCCTTTTTCACCGTTGCTCCACAATCTGGACACTCCTGGCTAGTTCCTCTAGGATCAACCTTGCCGTAATAAACATTACGCTTCCAGCACACCCAAGGAAGGATCTGGTTGTTAAACTGCCCAAGGCCAGCATCTAATGTGTGTTTACCCAAAAACCCTTTCGCCATTATGCGGAAATCCAAGTCTTCAACGAAGATGGAATCTCCTTGGTCACAAAGCTGATGGGCGGTCTTGAAATGCCAGTCCTTACGAGTGTCGGCAATCCGTTGATGAACTCTGGCGATCTTCCTCAGCAGTTTGGACCGGTTAGTACTCCCCTTTTGCTTGGTCTTGAGTCTACGTTGCAGCAATTTCAGCTTGCGGTGCAACTCATTAAAAAAAGCGGGGATGTTTGATCTGTAAGCCATCTGAAGTAGATAGAAAGTATTCCAAGCCCACATCAACTCCCACCGGATGGCCATGAAAGGGCACCTCTGGAATATCCACATCAGCCTGTAAACTCAACATGACAAAGTACCCCGACGCCTTACGGACAATACGAGCTTGTTTGACTTCGCATATCTGGGGTATATCTCTAGACCATCTCACTTTGACCCAGCCCAGTTGCGGAAGCTTGATGCCTCTTACACTGAGAGGATGCTTGAGCATCTGAGGAAATACAAAGCTTCGCAGTCGAGCTTGGTTTTTGAATCTAGGTAGACCCGATTGCTTGGTCAGCCAACGCTCCCAGGATGCATCCAGTTGTCTCAAGACTTGCTGAAGCATTTGAGCATTGACGCTTTTGAGTTCGGCAATCTCTTTCTTAGCAAGGGTTAAACGTTTGGCTTGAAGGTGATAACTAGGAAATGGCTCATCACCTGACATGATGTACTCATGCCTAAGAGAACAAGCATTCACTGAGCATTTACGAGAATTAAGCCAGTCCTTACGCTCACGCAAAGCAAAGTTCCAGACTTTTCGACACATCGTTAAGGTGTGTTCAATTTCTATAACTTGCTCAGGAGTGGGTTCTAGTTTGAATTCCCAGGTCATGTTAAGCATGCCTACATAATACTATTTACTGTGTAGATACTGCACCTAGGCTCCTGAGCTTTGCCGAAGGGTTGTTCCTTTCAGTCACAATCCGCTACACCACCAACCAAACTTTTAGCTATGGTTGGAGTACTGCGAAGACTTTTGATAGGAACGGAAATCAACAATCCATCCTGAGGGGGCGACATGAAGGCTACAACCCAGCACAGACAAGCTCCATCGCTCTCATACCCCGTTGATATTCAGGCAGCTTATTGGGAGAGAGTTTCATTAGCTCATCCACCAATCGAGCCAGAACTCCATCCCCCGTTATGGCCCACAGATGAGCAGATAGTCCGACTCGGAATGCACTATGACGCTTGTTCGGTGAAGTGGTGGATTCGGGTCTAGTAATATAGCGCTGTAGGGCGTTGTTGCATAAGTGGAAGTGTGGACATCAATCCCCCCTTGTTGAGGTTGAATTAAGCAGCGACTGGAACACTGACAGGCTTACCGAGTTGAATCATTCGGTTCAGCATCGCGCATTGACACAATAATTCTGTCGCTTGATTTTCAAATTTACGGGACTGCACTTTACCTCCAAAAGCGGTTTTATGTCGAAACATCGTCGTTTCGGATAACGACCGACGGTGATAATGAGACTCCTGTTTCCACTTTTTGCGCCCCTGTTTATGGATAGCGCGTAAGGCTTCATCCCTCGGGTGTGGTGGTGCTTTACAGTTGCCATGCTGCCAAATCACCGCATTTTTTTCGCGGGGGGGATTACAGGCTGGGCTCCTCGCCCTGTGATGGTGTCATAGCATCCGCTTGTGTCATACGCCCCATCAGATGAAACCTGTTCAATCTCTCCGCCAATCTGCTCGAGTAAGTCCGGCAGGATCTCTGAATCCCCCCAGTCATTGGTGCTCACAACTGCGGCCAAGATTTCTCCAGTGGTTTCATCCACAGCCAAATGGAGTTTTCGCCAAGTACGACGTTTGCTAATCCCGTGTTGACGGACTTTCCACTCGCCCTCTCCATAAACTTTGACCCCGGTTGAATCAATCACAACATGACGGGCTTGCTCCCTGTTCAGAATCGGCAATGTGACCTCGAGTTTCCCCATGCGCCGAAAAACCGTGCTGTGGTCTGGCACGGGCAGTTCCAACCGCATCAACTCAAACAATGATGCGAGCAATCCAGTCGCTTGACGACCCGCTAGCTGAAACAGATTTTTTATCGTGACCACGCTCATAATGGCAACGTCTGAGTAGGTTCTGGGTGCCCCTAATTGCTCTGAAGGTTTAGTGTTAAGCCAGTGCTCTGTGGATGCTTCGCTCACCCAAAAGGTCAGGCTACCCCTTTGTCTCAAGGCCAGGTTGTACTCACTCCAGTTGCGGACACGGTATTGCTGCTTCATACTTCTGGCCCTGAACTTAACGAGTTTTGGAGACCCTCTCATTACACATCAGGGAATCCGACTTATGCAACAACGCCGCGCTGTAGTCCTTTTTGCTTGAGATTTTGCCCTTGCAGTGCCGCACTGGTATAGGCAATGGCAATCACAATAACGATAGCCACCAACCGTTCTTGCATGGCTTGAGAGCCTTCGAGACAATAGCCTCCTTGCTTGAAGTCCCGAAACATTTCTTCGATAGAGAAGCGTTTTTGGTAGCTGACGATAGCACTATTGAGGTCACAGAAGTTGGTGAGAATAAACCATGCTTCATCAGGTGCAAAGCCCTGATACCGTCGTTTCCACTTGGCTGCCACATTGAAAGTTCCAAAGCCTTTAGCCTGAGTGACGTGCACATCATTGAGAAATAGCTTTTGACCGGGGGTAAGGCCAAACTGTTGGAGTTGTTGAGTAAACTGCTGGGCCAGAGCCACTTCGGTATTGCGCTTGAGTCGCAGACAAAAGTAGACCTTCTGTTAGCCTAACCACTGCCCCAGCTTGACGGAACAAAACTCTCGGTCACCGAGGATGACCAGACGATAGGCTGATAAATGGCGGATAACTTTGCTTAAAACAGCGGTTTGCTCGTCATAGTTGCTGCTGCCTTTTTTGCAGAGGGCTTCACACCATACGGGAATAGTGCGATGTTGCCAGACCACGCTGACCATCAATAGATTAATCACTCCCCAACTCGTACGGTCGATGACGACATAAAGCTGGGAGCCTTGAGAATACTGCTGGCTCAGCCACAGCTTAACCAGCGGTAGCCAAAGCGTTTCAAGCTCAAGGGTCGGTAAGGATAAGAACCGTTGGATTTTTTTCGGCGACTGTCAAAAAGAATCGGCAGTGGCAGCCCTTCTGCTAGCGTCTCGATTTTGACGCAGCGAAGTGTTTGTAATAGATGAACGAGGATCTCTAGGAGAAGATACTGGGCAGGAGACAGTTGACGGCGTAAATGGGGTTGGTATAGTGGCAATATCATTGTCAATAAGGTGAGCTGGAGATACATCATTTGCAGCCCATCTTTTTTCTTGTCTATCGGGTTATTGCACGAATAGCAAGAAGTTTACGGCGCATGTCGCCCCTTCAACAATCCATCCTAATGTACCTATCTCTCGACTCATCTCTCAGAAAAATGACAGTCTATGAATCTGAGTTATTTCAAACTGATCAGGCGAAAGTGATATCCCTTGGCTGCGGGGCGAATTTGAACTAAGACACCGTTCCCGATCCGATCACCGGAGGGCAAGAATCGGACGTCTTCTGCAGATCCACTCATCTTGAAGTTGGCTGACCGCAATCGTTGCTGAAATTGCGGTCGACGGGTGGAATGCTGCCCCACTTTTAGAATGGCACTGAGGGCATCCATGGAGGCAAAGGTTCGCCAGGTGGGAACAACCTCAAACTGAGCTTTGACCTCCTTGGCAAAGGCTTGAGCAGTTGGCATCTCAGCATGATAGGGAACAGGAATAACAACGCCATTCAAATCTCCCTGACCAATTTCCAAAATCTTTCGGGTTTGTAGACTGGGGCTACCCATTAACACCATTCGCCATTTGTTCTCACGGGATAGATCTATCAAGCGATCCAATCGATCGATATGAGGGGTGAGGAGAACGGCATCTGCACCATCACTAATCAGCTTTGCGACCATATCCTTAGCATCAAAGGCAGGAGATGAAAAATCACAGTCTGTGGGAATATGTGTTCCCCCTTGCTCCAGTAGAGCAGCAATAAACTCATCCTTAAAAGAAAGGTTGTCGGCGGCATCCGAGTCATAACAAACTGCTACCTTTTTTCGCCGAACTTGGTGGACTGAATAGTGGGCAAGGGTATCGGTGAGATGCCGAATCTTGGGAGTGGTTCGAAAAATATATTCTCCAAGCCCCGACAGCTGGTTGGCAAAACTAGTAGGCGTAATCATCACCACTCCAGCCGCATTGAAAATAGGACCAGCATGCAACGCAGCATTCGAGGCATTCGGACCAATCACGGCTTTGATACTGGCATCTTTAACAATCTGCTGGGCAATGGTTTTTGCTAACTCTGGATCATTCTCATCGTTAAATATTTCAATGACCACCTTATTGGGGCCACGGTTATGGTCTTGTTGGGCCATAGCTAGCCCCCGTAGCATCTCTAGGGCAACTTCTCGGTTGCTCCCCAGGGGAACCATGGCAGCTACATGCAGCGGTTTTTGGTTTATCCACCGAGCATTTTCACCATAGATGAGGGGAATGGGATCAGAGGGAGAAGCCTTGCTGGCAAAAGTGAAATAAGTTGAAGCAGCATTATAGTTCCCGTCCGCAAATGCTTGAATACCTTGGCGTTCTGCTTCACTGGCATTGGCTTGACTAAAGCTAATTTGTCCCAGACTACGACGGTTCGCTAGACTATCTGGTTGCCGATCAAGCCAGTTGGGGGCATTAAGAGAAAATCCCATAACTCCCCCTATGCCTAGTAAATAGAGGATAGGTGGGATTTTAGGCAGGGCAGCTTTAAATTGCATCATATTCACCTACAAGGAGTTTCATTATTTTTTTCTGCGATGGGTGGCGTTATCCTGGTTCTGGCTCAGATTTTGCGGGACGGGTTTGCCGAATATCTGGGACTGCTTTTAAATGCGCCTCTTTTTGTCGACGCAGTTTTTGCAGCCGCTGCTCAATGGCATCAGCTTGGCTGGGCTGGTTTAGTTGTTGTTCAAATTGCTCGTGGGGATTTCGCGATAGTTCGAACTGGCTATTAATCTGGAGATGACGATTTTTGATGGCTTGCTCAGAATCATCAAACTGAGATCGAGCAGTGTCTAGGCCAAATTCACTCGTTAGGGTCATGACCTGGTTCAACGCTTCATTCATTTCTGAAATAGCTTTGAGATTTCCCATCTCCAATTTGCAAGCCTCTAGCTTTTCTCGCTCTGCTTGCAGTTTTTGTTGGGATTCCCGCTTCATATTCTGGGCTTGTTCAACTCGCTCTTGGAGTTGCGGCAGGAGTTGCTCTAAGGAGATCACTCTTGCGATCGCAATTCTAGTTGCCTCATCATTGCCCTGATCCATAGCCAAACCGGCTTGTTCTTCAGCATGGCTAAGTTCCTTTTTCTTGACTTCGTATCGCCCCTGAGCCTGCTGGTAAACAGCCATCACTCTAGAGACTGATTCAGTTAATTTTTGGACAGAACCCTGCATTTGAGCCAGGGATTCTTTTGCTGCTTCTAGGGTCACTTTCCCCCCAGACTCCAGGGGCTTTCCCCACAACCAATTCCACCAAGCTACAATCGTTCGCCCAGCAGTATCACCTAAAAACCAATAGAGGAAGTGCTTCATTATTTGTCTCCATATTTTTGATATTGGTAAGTTCCACTGCATTGAGCAGACGGCTAGCTTATTGATCTATATGGAAAAGATCTCCAGTTTCTGCAAATTTCTAAAATCAATAACTCAGGGCTTAAATCGATTTCAAATCTAGAGTACCGCCCATTAAAGCTAGCTATTCAAAGAGTGACTAAATACACGATCAAGCATCTACCTCAAGCAATTAAGACAAAGCACTAAACCAACTTCAAACTACATCAAGAATGAGATCTATTGACTCGTTATAGTTCAAGCAAATTCAACTTAGAATTGAAGGCAAAAAAGTGACTGTACTTGGAAAGATAATGATTAGAGCCAGGATGATTAGCTGCACACAGATAAACGGAATGGCACCCCGATAGATATCTTGAGTGGTCACTTCTGGTGGCGCAACCCCTCTTAAGAAAAACAGCGCAAACCCAAAAGGTGGGGTCAAGAATGAGGTCTGCAAATTAGCTCCAATGACGACACCATACCAAACCAAATCTAGCCCTAACGACTCAGCAACTGGAGCAAAAATGGGCATCAATATAAAGGCAATTTCAAAGAAATCAATAAAGAATCCCAACAAAAAGATGACCAGCATATTGACCAGTAGAAACCCGATTTTTCCACCCGGCAAATTGACCAATAGATCAAACAATAAGCGATCACCCTGTAAACCTCGAAAGACAAGTGAAAAGGCAGTGGAGCCAATCAGAATAAAGATCACCATGCAAGTAAATCGCAGGGTGGATTGACAGACCTCTTGCAGAGCAGGCCCATTCAATTGGCCATAAGCTTGGGCGAGAACCATGGTGCCGATACATCCCACAGCCCCTGCCTCAGTTGGGGTCGCAATCCCAAAAAAGATGCTGCCAAGGACCAATATGATCAAGAAAAGAGGGGGCAATACGGCTCTCAACACTTGTTGTCTAAGCCAGATACGATTCACTTTTGATGCTTCAGGAGGAAGCGCTGGAGCCATTTCTGGTTTTAAGTGAACCATGAGAAGCACATGGCCGACAAAAGCACCCACCATCATGAGACCGGGAATGACAGACCCCATAAATAGGTCTCCAACGGATATTCCTAGTTGATCGCCCAGCACAATCAGTACCAAACTGGGGGGAATGATTTGCCCCAAGGTTCCAGAGGCGACAATCACGCCAGCCGCTAATTCTTTGCTATAGCCGTGCTCCAGCATGATCGGCATCGAAATAAGGCCCATCATCACCACAGTGGCAGCAACAACCCCTGTTGATGCTGCCAGCAATGCGCCAACCAAAATAATAGCTATGGCTAACCCACCTCGGACACGTCCTAAGAGTAGTCCAATGGTTTCCAGTAGGCGCTTAGCAATCCCCGTTTTATCCAACATCGCTCCTAGAAAAATAAAATAGGGAATGGCCAGGAGCGTGTAGTTTTCCATAATGCCGTAAATGCGATAGGGCAAGGCTGTCAAAAAAGATGGGATCGAACACCCCCAAACCCCACCCCCAATAAAACCAAAGCCAATGGCAACCCCTCCCAAAGAGAAGGCAACGGGGTACCCCAAAGACAGAAGTGCCAAAGCCCCTGCAAACATCAGTAATCCAAATCCGCCTTCAGCCATGACGTTTGTCCTCGCTTGTGGGCAATTCAGCGCTGATGATTTCCCAGCTTTTAATCGCTTCCGAACATCCCTGGGCCAATAAGAGCAAGAAGCCAAGGATCATCAGTACTTTCGGGGGACATAGGGGCAACCCACCAGGGTTGGGCGAAACTTCCCAAATAGCACAGGCATTCCAGACGGAACGCCAAGAGACATAGATAACGGTGATGCTAAAGGGCACTAGAAATACCAGCGTGCCCAAGAGATTGGCAAGACCTTTTTGTCTCGGGTTTAAGTCCTTATAAAACACATCCACCCGGACATGCTCGTTCTGCTTTAAGGTACAGGCAGCCCCTAGAAATACGACCGCTGCAAATAGCTGCCACTGTAGCTCCAGAAGTGTATTCGACGATAAATTAGTGCCAATAATACGGCCCACATATCGACCCACTACATTCCAGGCTCCAATCAAAATCATGCATAAGACGAACCAGGAACTAAGCGAGCCAATACGGGTGCTTATTCCGTCAATTTTAAGTGACCAATATTTGAGTAATTTAAACACAGGGGTATCCTTCTCAAGTCCATGCCTTGAGTGTTCGATGGGTTGATTAAGCAATTAGCTGCGGTAAGACCCTTAGCTTCTAAGTCCCAATGTGGCTAGGGGCTAGCGACAAACTGGCTAAATTTCAATTCGTTGAGTTGATGCCATTGTGTGGCGCGATCGCAAAACCGTTTCCAAGGTTCATAAATTTTTCTAAATGTCTGATCCCGTTCTGCTTTTTCCTGGTACAGCTCAAATGTCTCTCTGCGAGCCGCCTGCAAAATATCATTGCCATAGGTCAAGACTTGAGTGCCGTCCTTTTGCAACTGGGAAACAGCTTTTTGGTTGAGAACCGTATATTGAGACAACATGCTGAGATTAGCTTCGTAGGCGGCTGTCTTAAAAATTTGCTGGTAGTCTGGAGGCAGTTTGTCCCAGGCTGAGCGATTGACCAGAGCATCAAGAGTCGCACCAGGTTCCCACCACCCAGGTGAATAGTAATATTTAGCAGCCTTGTTTAATCCCAACTTGGTATCGTCATACGGGCCAATCCAATCTGCCGCATCAATTGCCCCCTGCTGCAGAGCTAAGAAAATCTCGCTACCTGGAATCACTTGGACATTAACGCCAAGACGACTCATAATTTCCCCACCTAAACCAGGAATACGCATTTTCAATCCTTGGAGATCAGCAGTCGAGTTAATCTTGCGTTTGAACCAGCCCCCCATCTGCCCTCCCGTATTGCCCGCTGGAAAGTTAATCAGATTGAAGTCTGCATAAAGAGCCTGAATGGCCTCCAATCCTCCATGGTGATAGAGCCAAGCATTCTGCTGTTGAGCAGTCAGGCCAAAAGGCATCGTGGTGCCAAAGGCCAAAGCGAGTTGTTTTCCCAAATAGTAATAGGAAGCCGTATGGCCACATTCAACTGAGCCATCACTGACCGCATCCATCACCTTAAGAGCCGGGACCACTTCATCCGCCGCAAATAGATCGATCGTAAATCGACCATCGGTCATCTTGCTGATCTGCTGGGTAAAGGTCTGCAAGGTTCCAAAAATAACATCCAATGACTGGGGCCAACTGGTGATCATCCGCCATGTAATGCTCGGATTGGGAATCACCCTTGGAGAAGAAGCTGGTTTTCCACAAGCCGTTACTAACGTCAACGATGCCGCACCAGCCAGAAGATGCCGCCGATTTAGATTTTGGTTTTGAATACATGAAGTCCATTTTTTATTGAACATGATGGTTACAGTATCAATCGAGTTGAAAAGAATTTTCACTTCTGTATTTAGATATTGAATATGAGATATTTTTCTGCAAATTCTTTTCTTTGGACTCCTCGATATGAACTCAGAACATAAGCCATATTTCCAGGAGACTTAGAAACAGCTTTAAGTACAAAGTGCATTTCTTAAAACAGCACAGGTACGGTATGTTCATAATTTCTGATGCATGAATTTAATTTTTTTCTGCTCTACACAATTAATGAACTTTTGTAAAAAATGCAGAAGTTCTAGTTTATGAGAGCTAATAACTTACAGCGATGGCTGACATAGGCCTCTAATACATATTCTTAATTGCAGGACGCGACCCTATGCACACGAAATCTAGCCCCCAACCATTGCCCAGATTTCGTGTGCAAGAAGCCTCCCATCAAAGTCTGAATATCTCTATCCCAATGGATCAACAATTATTAGCATTACTTTTGCAAGCTCGCAGCCATTTACCGGGATCGATACCCCAACAGCAAGCATTAGCCCAACTCGCGCAGTTAACGGGGCGAACTCATGAGGATTCACTGGAGCGGCAGTTACTAGAACTAATATTGGAGGCTCGTAGCCATCCATCAGAATCGGTCAGCAGACAGCAAAGGCTGACAAGACTTATTATCATCATTGAGCAGTCAGGGCGACTCACTCGCTTAAGGAAGTATGCTCACAGCTATCCAACCTCCATGTTTACAGACCTCTACAACGAAGCTAAGCAGAAAGCATGGATGTATATCTGTAATAACCCTGAACTCTATCGACCCGAGAAACCTATATTGGCTTGGGTAAATAGCAATTTTAAATATAAATTTTTGGATGTTCTCAATGAAC
Source organism: Acaryochloris sp. 'Moss Beach' (assembly GCF_021497025.1). Classification (NCBI taxonomy): domain Bacteria; kingdom Bacillati; phylum Cyanobacteriota; class Cyanophyceae; order Acaryochloridales; family Acaryochloridaceae; genus Acaryochloris; species Acaryochloris sp. 'Moss Beach'. The sequence goes on along the minus strand of NZ_CP071717.1, from coordinate 4,900,285 downwards.
AAAAATTTCGACGCACCTGTTTCTATGACCCCTTCGTGCTAGAAAAAATTAGACTCTAAAGTTGACATTGAAGATTTTGAAACAACGGATTATTACAATCTCAGGTTGTTTCTAGAGACCGATCCAGAGCAAAAAACTTGCTGCCTACTGGGTGAGAAATCATCCTGATATCACATTCCAATTCCTAGCTATTTCTCGCCATATCCAAGGAGAAACCTGGACAGATTTATCGGCTCAAACGGAAATCTCATTTAGAACCTTATCCAGTTTTTTTCAACGAACCTTAAGAAAATTATTGCCTTATTTCAAACGATATCTTTAGAGCGACTTATCCTGCTCAAATTGTAATTTACTGTCTCAGCATCCTATGACCTCTGCAATTCCCTCCTTTGGCTTTCCAGTACCCTTGACATCTAAAGTCTGGGCAAAAGCACAAAGCCATATCCATCCAAAATTTGATGCGGATCACAATCAGCAAGAATTTCGGAAAAGATTGGCGCTCTACGCGGTCGATTTTTACCTGCGATGCATGGCTTTTAAAATTAAGCCTGAGGCAAGTGATAGTAATGACTCCATTCTCTCTCAATTCCTAGAGAGTGCAGATCTAATGGTTCAGGGCTATGGCAAGTTGGAATGCTGCCCAGTACTGGCTGGGGACACTAGCGTTCAAGTACCGATTGATGCTCAAGATGACCGCCTAGCCTATGTCGTTGTTCGACTTGAAGAGCACTATCAGCAAGCTCAAATTTTAGGCTTTAACTCTCAACCTGTCTCCTCCGATGGAGAAATTGATCTCCACCAAATTCAGCCCATTGACGAATTACCCCAATTCCTATTTGACTGCAAAACGACTGTTCTCCAAACAATATGGAGTTGGGCTCAGGAGCAAAGACAACAGCTTGCTGCACTGTCAGAACCGCTTAGAAATACTTGTTCAGATTGGCAGTTATCTCAGAATTTGAATTTAGCCTATATGCGTTTTGAAAGTGATGATGTGCCAGAACCTCTTAAGAGTCATAGTGAAGCCCCTGTATTCGTCTCCAAAATCGTGCAAGTACAAGACCTTGATTTAGAACTGGTGATGTATCTGGCCCCCAAACAAGAAGGCAAATTCCAAATCGAAATCATGGTTGAACCTGTAGTTGAGCAAGAATTACCAGATACACTTCAGTTAGCAGTTATTGATGAAGATGGACAAACCTTCCAACAGCTTTCCCTCTCCAGCCACGAAGGTGATCTAGTGACTCGTCCCTTTCTTGCTGCCCCTTGCGAACATTTTTCAGTAGACCTCATCTATGGCAGCGCAAAGCATACCGAGAATTTTGTGATCTGAATAAGGGGACTGATGTCATTACGAAAGTGTAGGTGAAATGATGCGGGTTGTGATATTGAGACTCCAAGGTCAGTTATCTCAGGGAATACAAGCCACCCTTGAATGGAGACAGGAGAATAGCCTCCACATTGAAGGCACTTTGCAAGGAACACTCCCCCCTAAAACAGATCTAGCAGCCCTCTATACAGACTGGCAAAAACACTATTTAGATTTGGGCTCAGCAACACGATTGGAGTTTGTGGCGGAGTCAGACCAGCACCTGTCTCAATTGCGAAACGCTAAAAAACAGTGCGTTCAGACTGCCCAGCAGCTTGAAGAACTCATGAATCAATGGTTAAACCATGATTCAGCCGACTTTCAGCGAATCACCCGTCAACTCGCTGAACTTTATGGCTCATCGAAAGACTTACGCCTGCTGATTCGCACCGATGATACTGAACTACAACGTTTACCTTGGCAGCTCTGGGACCATGTGCAGCGCAATCCTCAAATTCCAATTTCGTTAGGCCCTCTAGAATATCGGCAGGCCCAGCTCAAGGCTCTGGAAATCCCTGTTCGAGTATTAGCGATTCTTGGAAGTGATCACAATATTGACCTTGATCATGAGCAAGATATTCTTATGGGCATCCCTGATATTGACCTAACATTCCTCAAACAGCCAAGTCGAGATCAGGTCGCTAGGGCATTGAAGGATGAGAAAGGTTGGGACCTTCTATTTTTTGCTGGACATAGTCGTACAGAAGATCACCAGGGCGTGATTTCAATCAATGAAACCGATAGCTTAACGCTGAAGGACCTCCATCATCACCTCAGCATCGCAGCCCATCGAGGATTGCAAGTGTGTATCCTCAACTCTTGTGATGGCTTAGGACTAGCCCACCATCTTTCGGGTCTCAGCATTCCCTATATTGTTTATATGCGAGAGCCTGTCCCCGATCAAGTCGCTCACAAGTTTCTAGCCTCTTTCGTTCAGTATTTTTCCCAAGGCAATTCAGTGCACAATGCGGTGCTCTCCGCACGCCACGATCTAGAGTCAATTCAAGACCAGTTTCCCTACGCGACTTGGCTGCCCATCATTTTTCAACAACCTGGGGTGGAAACCCTCACTTGGCCGACGCCATCTTTTCCTAACAAACAAAGATTTTCGTTTCTAGGTTTCCGATTGAAATATTGGATTCTCTTAGCGTTAAGTCTTAGTGCCATGGTGGTCAGTATCTGGGCAACCAATGTCTGGACAGATACATCCCCACAACTCGGTGACTTTACGAGTATGGGTGAGGAGGTTTTAGGTCTTCGTCCGGGTCACAAGAGAAATGCTGCTGATGCCATAGCCCAAAAAAACTATCCGCAAGGTATCCAGAATCTGCTGGAGTCCTGGCAAGATGATGGCAATGATCCTGAAACGCTCATTTATCTCAATAACGCCATTCTCGATAACATGAACGCTGAATACCGCACTATTGCGATAAGTGTTCCGTTCTTGCATGATGCCAACATCCAAAAACTGACTAGCCATAAATTGGCCTATCGTCTGCTTAGGGGAGTCGCTCAAGCCCAGACAGAAGCGAACTTGAATATTTCAGATCTATCCACTCAGTTGGATATTCCGTTTCTCACCCCCAATCCTATTGGCAACAAGATCGGCCTGAAGGTTGTGATTGCAGATGACTTCAATAAGATTAAAAATGCTAAAGACCGAGCAATAAAGTTATCAAAAACTTCAGAAGTTTTAGGAGTTGTGGGTCACTATGCCAGTGACATGTCTAAACCTACCCTTGATATCTATAAACAACATCAATTACCCATCATTTCACCGGGTTCAACAGCCAAGGAGCTGGCAATCAAGGGGGATGGTTATTTTTTTCGAACTGTTCCTACCACCTCCGTGGAAGCAAGATCCGTAGCCAATTATCTTCTCAAGGTGATCAACAAACGCACCGTGAAGGTTTTTTATAATCCTGAAAGTCCTTTTACTCATTCATTCTGGGATGATTTCAAGGAGATCTATGAACAGGCAGGGGGGAAAGTGATTAGTCCTGTTGTACAAAATGATCCACTCTCAGATTTAGCCTCTTCCGAATTTGACCCAGTTGGAGCCATTGCTGCTCTAAAACAGTATGGAGATCCAAATGACATCCCGCTACTGATCGTCCCAGATGGTGAGGTATCTTTAGCTCAAGACAATGCATTCAAACTGATTGAAGAAAATTCAGGTCAACATCCTATTGTTGGTTCATGGGGATTAGACAATCCAAAGACGCTATCTGTTCTCCCCCAGTCGCTGCCACAATCCTTAGCTGTCTCTGTCCCTTGGCACTACGACGCAAGTCCAAACCCAGACTTTTCGAACCATGCAGACAGCCTATGGGGTCAGCAAGTCCAAGCCCAAACGGCATTGGCCTATGATGCGACTCGGGTCTTAATTCAAGCATTACGTTCACAAAAAGCGCCTAGCCGTCAAGGCACCCAATCGACGCTAGCAGCCCCAAACTTTAAAACCTGGGGAGCAACAGGCAATATTGAATTCGAGCCGAATGGTAATCGTAAGAATCCTCCTCAAGTCTTAATTCAACCCATGCAGTGCAACTCCAACAGTCTCGAGATAGAGTTTGTGCCCATCGACCAACCATGTTGAACCTTAAAGTCAAAACAAACCGATGGAAAAGTATCAAGCAATCTCGAAGTAATCTTGATGTTCTTTCCCGATAGAGAGAGGCCAATTTAGGAAACGATTGACGTTACGAGACTCGTACTTCGTCATAGAAGATATGCAAGATTCTATAAAGGTGGAAATCTTTTAGTCTCAAATAATTTGCTTATCGCGATGCTAATGGGACCTCTGAAGCACAGCACCAGTTATAGCTGCCCCAAACAATAAGTTCTAAAAAATAGACTGCCACTTCTTAAAACTTCTGAGCACCCAACTCATTCGCTAGTAGAGACGCCATGTTTAGTCTAAAAGACGTATTTTTTGCATTCGTGATTTTATCATTGCTATTACTAGCAGGTCGATACCTTAAACAGAAGATTCGTTGGCTCCAGCAACTGCACCTACCGGAATCGATTGTGGCTGGATTCTTAGGGTTGCTATTAGGCCCGCAAATATTAGGTGCACTAGTTCAGATGATTCTGGGAAAAGGCGCTTTCTTTGCGGATGGAATTTTCTCAGAACCGATCCGTGCCGTTTGGTCCCAGTCTCCTGGCCTATTCATTAATATCGTGTTTGCTGCCCTCTTTTTGGGAGAACAGATACCTAGCCTCAAGGAAATTTGGCGCAAAGCTGCCCCGCAAGTTGTTTTTGGCCAGAGTCTCGCTTGGGGACAATACGTTGTCGGGCTTCTAGTCACACTATTGGTACTTAAGCCCGTATTTGGTGCCCATCCTATCTCTGGAGCATTGATCGAGATTGGTTTTGAAGGGGGACATGGCACTGCTGGTGGAATGGCTAAAACTCTAGGGACGCTAGGATTTCAGGACGGAGGTGACTTGGCCTTGGGGTTAGCGACCGTAGGAATTGTTTCGGGCATTATTTCGGGAACTGCTTTAGCGGGTTGGGGACGTCGGCAAGGGCATATTCAATCTGTCACTAGGCGAGTTGGGGATGTTGAGGATATTCCAGAACTATCTGCCACGGAAACACCTGAAATCAGAAAGCGTCGAGCCAAACTGATGCAAGGATTATTGATTGATCCGCTTTCGATCAACTTTGGCATTGTGGGCATAGCCATTGTCTTCGGCTGGCTAATTCTGAATGGATTGACATGGCTAGAAGCTGCAACTTGGGGCCGATCCGGTGTTGAAGTCATGATCTATGTCCCCTTGTTTCCAATGGCTTTAATTGGGGGGATTTTAGTTCAGACGATTTTGAACCGATTAAACTTGAGTCCACTGATTATTAAGCCTTTAATGAAGAGTATTGCGGGCTTGGCTTTAGACGTTGTGGTCGCCACTGCTTTAGCCTCTATCTCATTGCAGGTTCTTGGCAGTAATTTAGGGGTTTTTGTGATTCTCAGCCTAGTCGGTATTACTTGGAATATCGTCTTTTTCCTTTACTACGCCCCTAAGATTTTTCCTGATCATTGGTTTGAACGAGGTATTGGAGATTTGGGTCAATCGATGGGCGTTACCGCAACGGGGATTCTGTTACTGCGCATGGTGGATCGTGACAATCGCTCTGGTGCCTTTGAAGGGTTTGCCTACAAACAATTATTTTTTGAACCTATTGTCGGAGGGGGACTCTTTACGGCTGCGGCTCCTGCTCTGATTGCTCGTTTTGGCCTGGTGGCAATCCTATTATTAACTACAGGACTACTCTTATTTTGGCTAGGGACTGGCTATATTTTGATCAAGCGTCGTCAATTGGAGTGATTCCTGGAACTAAGTCCCTATAGGTACTCATTAGAACTTAATTTACCAAATTAGGATATTTACTCCCTTCCCGCCATAAGATCGTGCATCTAAATATCATTGAAATTCTTATTTATCAAGAATCTGAATACCCAATCTTATGCTGGGATGGGATGGGAGTAAGCGAGATACAAGAAAAACGCCAAGAGCAAAGATGCTGTTTTGGCGTTTTTCTTGTATCACTGATAGTCTTTGCTACCGCAATATCATGGCCTTAAGCCAGACCTTAGAGACCTAAGTCAGCCAAAATATCAGTGGCATGGGTGTCTGTCTTAACGGAGTTATAAACTTTGTCAATTTGGCCTTGGCCATTAATCACATAAGTGACCCGCTGGGCGTACCCACCACCATCAACGTCGTAGGCTTGCATCAGGCTATTGTCAACGTCAGCTAATAGAGGAAAAGGCAGATTGAACTTACTGGTAAAGTCTTGGTGAGAACTTTCATCGTCACCACTTACACCGAAGACCACAATATCTTTGCCTTGGTAAGCACTGTAATTATCGCGAAAGCTACAGGCTTCTTTGGTGCAGCCTGGTGTATCATCTTTGGGATAGAAATACAGGACCACAGTCTTCCCGGCATAATCGGCAAGGGAAACCGTGTTGCCATTGGTGTCTTTAGTCGTAAACGCAGGAGCGGCAATGCCAGCGGTTAAAGCCATAGGGTTTCCTCACAAAAAACAGGATAAATATTTGGATGGTTCATTTATCCCTGGTTAAAAACCAGAGATACCCAAAGTAGTGTTACATATTTTTTTCTTACTTGGGGGGGGATGGTTGCCGTGGGGTAGGGAATGCGTTTGTGATGAAACTGCATCCATACTTCCACAAACACCTCTGCTAATACATTTAACTCGTCACGGGTCAGCTGAGAATCCACTAACTGATTATCCTGCCAGCGCCCTTTGAAGATCTTGTTAATGGTTTTTAAGGCTAAGTCGGGAGTGGCATCTTTGAGGGATCGCAACGCCGCTTCACAAGAATCCGCCAACATCACAATCCCTGTCTCTCGGGATTGGGGCACTGGGCCAGGATAGCGAAAGTCAGACTCTTGAACCGCATCAAGGTCAGGATTAGCAGCTGCCTGCTGTTGGGCTTGATGGTGGAAAAACGCAATCACCATTGTGCCCTGATGCTCGGGGATAAACGCTTGCACGGCTGCGGGCAAACGACATTTACGGGCCATTACCAACCCTTCAGAGACATGTTTCTTGATAATCTCAGCACTCTGCCAAGGATCATTAAGCAGATCGTGCTTATTGGTGGTGTCACGCTGGTTCTCAATAAAAAATTGCGGGTCATGCATTTTGCCAATGTCATGGTAGAGGGTTCCCGTTCTCACCAGTTCGACATTACAGCCTAAAGCGCTGGCCCCTGCTTCAGCTAAAGTGGCCACAAACATGGTGTGTTGGAAGGTTCCAGGAGCCTCCTTCGACAGACGCTTGAGCAAAGGTCGATTGGGATTAGCCAATTCTGCCAACCGAATGGGCGTCACTAGGTCAAACACATGCTCGATATAGGGACTGATACCCAAGGCGACAATAGTCCACCCTAATCCCACTAAGCCCTGAATCAGAGACAAACCCAAAATGCTATAGACTGGAGCCCCAGCTAGAGTCATCAGGATAAATAAGGCCACCCCTTGAGTAATGGCGACAATCACCCCCAACAGGGCAATCTCTTCCCGAGAACGCCGTTGACGAGCAACTAAACTGGCCACCAAACTGCCAGCAGCAATGGCCCCCAATTCGATAAAGCCACTATTGAGCCCTAAGGGAATCAGACCCGTGAGAATAACGACTACCGTTGCCCCTAAAACAGGCCCATAGAAACTGCCTACTAGCAGACCGACCGCAGGCAAACTGGTATATCGCAGAGCCGTCGTCCAAATCAGTAGGGATGCACTGGCCGACAGCATTAACACCAACAGATAGTCTCGTCGGTCAAATGCAAGACGACAGCGTCGTTGCACGACTAAAAACACCGCAATCCCCCCGCTGACTGCTGCCATCGTCCCAAACAAGCCCAGTAAGTTGATGCCCCGACGACTCAGGCCAAAATGTTCCAGTAAGGCAAAGTCAGCTTGGGAAATTCGCTCACCCGAGTTAACAATGACCTCATCTCTATTGATGGGAATCAGAATTGGGGGAATCTGCTCAGCAATAATTTCCCGCTGCCGCAAGGTGCCAGTGGGGTCAATACTGAGGTTGGGCTTGAGAACAATCGGCAATAATTTAATGCCCAGGGCTTGGACTTTGGCGGGATAGTCCTGGAGCTGGACCTTGATGGCACTCCGCATCACTGTCCCTGGCAATCCTGGCGGAATCCCTTGGGTAAGAATGCGTTTTAACGCAGTCCGCAGCCTTCTCTGAGCCATAGCCCACTCAGGTTCTGTAAATTCTAAGAGGGTCCGACTGGAGAATCCCTGTAAGCGGGGAGGAACAGCACCTAAAGCAGCCTGATAATCTTGCTGGGCTTGGGTGATGCTACGCATCAGGGCAGACCACTTCACCCCATCTTTTTCTTTGGCTCTATAGGTTCGCAGCGCTCTAATCGCCGCCTGTGCATTCTTAGTCTTCAACCAGGCCGTAGAGGTGGGAGTGGTCGCATTGACCCGCTTTAGCAGCGTCTGAAAGTCCCCGGTATTCTGTTGTCGCAGAAAATGTTGAACGGCAGGGGACAACGTCTGAATCGCTGTATAGGGAAATTCTCCCGCTGACCCTCGAAATTTTTGCACATCTGCCAAATAAGAATCCAAATCCGCTTGAATAGCAGCGGTTTGAGATGGGTTCACCATATACACGCTCACCGCATTCCGAAAGGCGGCTTCACGGGCTGCAGACGTCGCAATGGGATCGGGGGCTTGAGCAGACTCTGGGGCCTTAATCGTTTCCGGGGCAACGGTACCAATCATCAATTGCGGCTCGTTGTAGAACCGATGGCCGATCACGCTCGTTAAAGCGGCCACAGACACTACAAACAACAAGGGCGATTGCTGCTTGAGAGAACGACGAGCAGAACGGTTCGAAGGAATACGTGACGCGGCAGAGGAAGATAGCCAGCGGCTCAGACGCACCTGCTGAGAACGGAATAATTTCTTCATTGGATGGTTAGGCAACTAAGGCATACAGTCCATTCAATTGCGAAATATCCTGAAGTCAGAAGTCAGTAGTGCTCGCATAACGGTGTCCTTGATTTGTCCACAACTGTTGTTCAAGTCCTTCAATTATAGTCAAATCACTCTTTAATACTACGGTCGGCGGTTTTTGTGCCCCTAGACTGGAGCTTTGGTCAGCTTCAAAACCTGTGGGCCGCAAAGGCGGAACTACCCACGAGGCCGAAGGACACCCGGCGCAGACACCGCCGTTTTATCTAGTGGGAGGGTAGAGGCTTCATAGCTCAAATAACCTGACCAAGCCCCCAAAAGTTGATCCGCTTGGGCAAGGATAGATGCACGAGAACCTGAATGAGTCGAGAATGCCCTTTGCCAAGCCAACGGAATGCCATGTACACCGTTGAATACGCTAGATAAAGCACCAGCAATCAAGGCTGCAATCGTAGGGGATTGGGGTAAGGTCAGAGCCCGAGTCACCGTCAAGGCAAACGTATCTGCTGTACTTGACCAGCAGTAGCAGGCCATTGCTAGGGCAGTCCCCAAAGGTGAAATCCCTGAAGCGGGTTCTGGGTTGACCTCACGCCAGACCACCGAGAGGCTGGATTGTTTTTGTAGAAGAGTTTGCACTTGTTGAAGCTGACCATGCAAGTTCGTTCCCGAGAGGAAATCATGGGCCAGCAGTTGGGGAATCAGGGTTTGGGGACTGGCCTGTTCCTTGCAGAGGAGTGCGATCGCAACTCCAATACCCAACATCTCGGCCTGCAAGTCTGGCCTAGCTCCCCTCAGTCGATGGCCACAAATATATTCTTCGAGGCGAGGTAAATTCTCATGGTAAAACAGAGCTGCTGGTAGCATCTGGGCCATCAAGATAGCTAATTCAGTATCACCCTCAGAAGAGGGAGGGTCTAAAACAGGAACTGGAGGTTCATTTTGCCCTTGACTTGAATGGGCAATTACCTCAGACTTCCCGATGGCAAGGGCTTCGCACCATCTCCATGGCTCGCTTGGCAACGGAAGATCCTGCCCTTCAGCCAATGTGCTATTTCGGTGTGAATTGCCCTGTCTATGGCAATGGGCTTCTAAGACAGCGACTCCCAGAAACAATCCTCGAAAACGGTCAATCAATAACTGCTGCATGATCATCTGGGCAGCAAAATGCTGCCATTACTCAATCTTTGCACAGCATAAGATAGATCTATCGCCAGTAGACTGGGGAACGTTCCATGAAATATTTAGGCAGTTGCCATTGTGGCGCGGTTCAGTTCGAAGTTGAGGCTCCCAAAGACATCCAGGTCGATGAGAGCAACTGCTCTATCTGCTCAAAAGCGGGATTTTTGCATCTCATCGTCCCTCAATCCAAGTTCAATTTACTGCAAGGGCAAGATGCCCTCACGACCTATCGATTCAATACGGGCATTGCTCAGCATACCTTCTGCCGGATCTGTGGCGTCAAGCCGTTTTACATTCCTCGTTCTAACCCCGATGGCTACGATATCAACGTTCGTTGTCTCGATACTCAACCCAACTCTATGGAAGTGGTGCCCTTTGATGGCGTGAATTGGGAGCAAAATGCCCAAAAAGTTGCCCATAAATCCCAGGACAAGTGAGCCTTATCCCCTTGTTTACTAGCTCACTTCAGCGTCTTGATGACGCCAATAGGATTCTTTTTCCGTCTCTAGTTGTTGAATCGTTTGTTGCAAGGTTTCAATAATGCCGTACATCTCCAGAGGATCAAACACCTTTAATAGACTGGTTTGAGTCACAATTCCTAAATCTTGTCCCCAATTCCAGGACACCACTAAGCGCCGGACTCGTCTGCGCTGCATTTCTTGATGGGCAGACCAGAGAGAATCTCCAGGATTCAGTAAAAACAGCGGAGAACTCATGACCTCTGTCGCCATAATTCTGCCAATGTCAAACTGCATTGCCTGAAATTGAACGATATCTCGCTCTGTGACGATGCCAATCGGTTTAAGGCCATCATCTGGTGCAGGCTCTACAATGACGACGCAACTCACCCGATGTTTAGCCATCAATTGGGCCAGGCTCAACACCGAACAATGGGGAGGGGCGTGAATGACGGACTGTGACATCACCTCAGACACCCGGCGAAGCTTTAAAAGGTTAGCGGGCCTCAACACTCGTCGTAGACTACTGGGTTCCGTGATGCCCACTAGCTTGTTCTGATCATCCAGGATCGGCAAATGGCGAATTCGATACCGCCGGAACAGGAACATGACCGCAAAAATATCCTTAAAATCAGCCAAGGGTAAGGTCTTGACTGGATGGGCCATGACATCGGCAGCAGTGATGAGATCGCAATCCATTCCTGCGGCAGCAAATCGGACAATATCTCGCTCCGTCAAAATCCCCAAAATCTCCTGATCCTGCATAATCAGAGCACAAGTGGGTCGAAAAGCTTCCGTTTCTGAATCCGAAGAAGCTTGTGGAGGTGCTCCCAAATCGCAGGAACTGAAGGGAGTTTGGCTCATGCGAGCAATCACATCCACTAACGCCGTTTCTGGTGTCAAGGTTAAGGGCTGGTAATTGATGGCCTCCTCCAAATTGGGAGTACCCACCATCGGCTCATTTTGCTGCATCAGTACACACACCCAACTGGACAAATCCAGGTAACGAATAGGGGTTAAAAAATAGGATCAATCTGGTTTACGTTGCTTAGTCCCTCCTGAAATCCGAGCCGTTTTGCCATACAACCGATCTAACACTCGCTTCACAGAAATACGCTTCCACAAACGCCCTCGCTTGGTCTGATAACCATTGTGATTCAGCCAATCAGCAATCTGCTGTAGAGATTTACCAGATTTGTGGTGACGGCGAATCAGATCAATAATCTCCGTTTCCCGAGGATTAGCAACCAACTCCCCTTTATGGGAAAGCTGGCCAAAAGGGGGAGAACCATATCCTACATACCCACCCTGAGCCGCCTTCGCTTGGCGGCCTTCATTGAGCCGACGGCTCACTTCATTCACATGCCATTGTTCAGCAGACATAAGGGGTTCGATAGATCCAAAAGGAATGTTACAAGGAAACAGATTTACATTCTATAAGACAATGAATATACGCCCTAAAGGTGTATACTAAGGAAATGTTACAAGCCTTTCGCCAGAAACCTTATTGGTTATGAGCTTTAGAATAAAAAGGTCTTAATATTTTTTGGCTTCACACCTAAAGCAAAAGGCCAATACCCCTGGTGACATCTTAATTCAAGTTGAGTAACATCACTCCTCCATTCGCCGTATAGACGCAGTTAGAGCCTTTTTTCAATCAAAACCTAGGTGAAACCTTATGGGCACCCCAGCATCATGAGCTGCAGTTTCCATTATCGGCTCATGATACGACAGCAACCCTCTTGATCGTTGTTCACCTTAAATACCAAACTTACAAGGATTTCATTTAATGGCAACCTATAACGTCAGACTGATCAATGAAGCAGAAGGTATCGACGCCACGATAGCCGTTGAAGACGATCAGTATATTTTTGACGCAGCAGAAGAGAATGATCTTGATTTACCTGTATCTTGTCGATCAGGGGCTTGCTCTAGTTGTGCAGGCAAGGTCGTCTCAGGAAAAGTAGACCAATCCGATCAATCCTTTTTAGATGACGATCAAATGGATGCTGGATTCGTCCTAACCTGCGTTGCCTACCCTGTATCAGACTGCACCATTCAAACCCACCAAGAAGACGCACTACTTTAGGTTTTGGAAAGATTATGAGTACCGTAACTTATATACAAGACAACGAGTTCGAACAGTTACTCAAGGATGAGTCCATCATTGTGGTCGACTTTACAGCCACCTGGTGCGGGCCTTGCAAACAAGTCAGTCCAATGATGGACCAATTGGCAACCGACTATGACGGTCGGGCTAAAGTCACCAAAGTTGACGTTGACAAGAATAAAGGTATTGCCAAGCAATATGGCATTCGCAGTATTCCAGCAGTGCTAGTTTTCAAATCCGGCGAACTGGTCGAAACCCTAGTAGGCATGAGTCCCTACGAGAAATTTACCAGCGCCGTGGATAAACACCTTTAAACCGTCGATCCATCATCATCGACCCAAAAATAAGTATGAGTCAAATTAGAACGAATACGACCCAAACCGTTTGCTGCCCTCAATGTGGCTCCCCTGCACGGCGGCTACATTTTACGAGTTCGTATTCGACTCATCTTAAATGCCCTGACGGACTAGTTAACCAGGTTGAGTGTCCCAGTTGTGATTATTTGCTGGTATCTTGCGCTGTCAATGGTCAAGTCGTCGAGGCCTATGCAGAAGGGATATCAACCTATCAACACTCTACTCAACGCTCCCTAGACAAGCCTCCCTTGCCGATGAACTCATCTAGATGAGCAAGTTCAATAATCCTAGATACAACCTCATTGAATCGCAATTTTTCAGGAGTCTATAACCATGATGAAAGCCGAAGAAATCATGACCCGAGATGTCGTCGCTATTAGTGGCTCAGCGACCATCGGCGAGGCAGTCAGTAAGATGAAAGAGAAAAGTCTTCGAGCCTTAATCGTTGAGCCTCGATATGCAGGTGATCCCTATGGGATGGTGACCCAAACCGACATTGTCTACAAAGTCGCAGCCTTTGGTTATGACCCCAAAAAGATGAAGGTCTATGAAATCATGACCAAACCTTGTATTGTTGTTAATCCTGATCTAGGGGTTGAGTACGTCGCTCGTTTATTTGCCAATACAGGCATTCGCCGAGCCCCGGTTGTCAAAGATCATCTCCTCGGGGTTATTTCCATTAGCGACATCCTCAAAAAGAGTGATTTCGTTGAAAAACCCAAAAGCAATTTTGAACAATATTGTGAAGAGTTTCCCAATGCACCTGAAGCTCGGATGTACGACGATTAATCAGGGACAATACTCACAAAACTTATCGCCGCGACAGCTTTAAGATCATGGCACGGATAATCTCATTCAACTGATTATCCCCTTCCCGTTGAGCTTTAAACCCAGCAGTTTGTAGTAGGCGAAGGCCCGTTTGCTTATCGCCTCTCAAGCTGCTGAGTAGCCCCTTATGAATATCGGTGATTGCTGAGTTAAAAGGCAGTTGTCTAATTCGCTCCAGCTCGGCAATTGTTTGGGCATAGGTTGCCGGGTTGCTTCCGTTTGACTTATCCTGCAAAACCTGAACGGCACCTTTCATCACCTTCGCTTCCGCCAATCGGGGATTGAATGCGATCGCACGGTTCAGAGCAAACATTGCTCCCTGGTATCGCCAAAGCTGTATTTCTGACAAGGCTTGCCGATATAGAATTGTGGCATCCAAGGGACTGAGTGTTAAGGCTTTCCGGTAATCATTGAGCGACCCCGGAGTGTCTCTAGAATTGGCTTTCACCACTCCCCGCTGTACAAAGGCTTGGGTATAATCTGGATTTAGCTTGATCGCCTGAGACAGGTCTTCAATCGCCTTGAAAGAATCTCGCTGCCGATAGTGGCCAAGACTACGACCATAGTAAGCTTCCACATATTCAGGGTCTAGCTCAATGGCTTGAGAGAAATCAGCAATCGCCCCCTTATAATCTTTTCTCTTAAGTTTATCCCCCCCTTGTAAATAGAAATCTGCAGCAGAAGGTTCATTCGCATTTGGCCGCGGATCAAGGGTCCCTAGATTTAGGGATGTGAGGGTTGAGGGCAATGAATTGAGAAAAGTATTGATAGGAATCCCTAGGTTGAAGCCGGTTTTGATATAGATGTCGGGATTGGTTGCTTCATCTTGGGGTCGGATCGTTGCGGTGTCTGCCCGGCCGTGAATGGCCACCAATCGCCCTTGCTTATCCAAGACAGGACCACCACTCATGCCAGGTAAGGTGCTGTTGGAATAAACCAGTGCATATCCATCGGCCAGGGGCTTAGTCGCATTAGCCGTCACTTTCCCTTCTGTGAAGTTATAGATCGACTCCGTCAGAGCCAGGGTGAGTGCTGGAAAACCTGCAACGTAAATAGGGGTGCCTTCTGGCGCATCATTGACATTACCCATTGTGGCGACTGCATAGGTCTGGGAACTGGCAAATTGAACCACCGCAAGATCCACCCCTTGAAATTTTTGGATGCTGGAAGACGTGACTGTATGAGTTTGCTGATCAGGGGTTTGAATGTCGTAAGTATTGGGTAGGTCAACCACATGGGCCGCAGTCGCAACAGTGTAGGTATCACCTTCTTTTTTGACAATCACCCCTGATCCTAAACCGCCAGGACTGCTAATCCGAACTGTGACGTTCTTGGCCAGCTTACTCACTTCTGCTGCACTCAATGCTTGAGCTTGCGGCTGAACCCAGACTAATGCAGCTGTAGTACCTAAAAGGATGGTGGAGAGGTGAAGGGATTTATGCATACATCCAACAGACGAAAACGATAGAGAAAAGGTTCAGATGGGGGCTATCAGACCTGCAAAAGGGAAGGTCAAACTGATATTCAAGGGTTATCTCGCACTCATAAATCGATCTTGAGCTAGGTTGCGAAGCTGCTTCAAATGTTCTTGTCGCGAAACAGATAGCGGAATCATGCCTTGAATTTCCTGAACCAGTAACTCAGTATCCAACGGTTTTTCTACATAGAGAGCACGATAAAGGGCTGCCACGACGGCCTGCTCTATTTCAGCACCACTATAGCCTTCCGATGCCTGCAATAGGGTGGGCATATCAAAATGGCTGGGATCCTGTTTACGCAGCATTAGATGAATGCGAAAAATTGCCCCTCGTTCTTGCAAATCCGGTAAATCCACATAAAAAATCTCATCAAAACGGCCTTTACGTAAAAGCTCTGGTGGAATTTGGGAAATATCGTTGGCAGTGGCCACCACAAAAACCTCTTGGGACTTTTCCTGCATCCAGGTCAGGAAGAACCCAAACATTCGCCGACTCAGACCACCATCCGAATCAGACCCAGTTGCCCCTAAACTTTTTTCAATTTCGTCAATCCAAAGCACAGCAGGAGCCATGGATTCTGCTAAAGAGATGGCTTTGCGAAAATTCTTCTCAGATTCCCCCACAAATTTATCGTAGAGACGACCTGCATCTAACTTCAGTAATGGCATTTTCCATTCTCTAGCAATCGCTTTAGCTGCTAGAGATTTGCCACATCCTTGAATCCCCACAATCAAAATGCCCTTCGGCGGCGTCAGATTCAAGGCTTTAGCGGCGGGACTAAATCCGACCTTGGCCCGCCCCAGCCAGTTCTTGAGATTGGCAAACCCACCCCATTCCACACGATTGCCTTCGACAGGAAGATAATCAAGCACCCCACCAGCCCGGATCAGTTGGGCTTTTCGGTGGAGAATGCGTTCCACATCATCTGTGGTCAATTTGCCATCATCGAGAGCCGCATAGGCCAGCACTTGTCGGGCTTGTTTCAAGGTCATACCCGTCATGGCTTGAACCAGGGCCTGCATATCCTGATCTTCTAATTCGACGATGGTGCGGTGTTTGTGCCTCATGGTCCGCACCACTTCTTTGACGGTCCGAGAGAGTTCATCGCGATCAGGCAGCTTCAGGTCATACACCACAGCATCATGCTCAATTTCCCTGGGCAACTCGATATTGTCCCCGGTAAGAACAAAGGCAGAGCGTTTTTGGGAAAAGAGCTGAGCCGCTTCGCGAAAGTGGCGGGCTGTTTCTGGATCTTCAAAGTGTTTGCCAAAATCCTTAAGCCAGAACAAAGCCTTAATGGACATATCCTGGACATGTTTAAGGACGGCTAAGGGTTCGGCGGTATTCCCAATGGCGGCAGGTTTGAGGGTGCCTGGGGGAGCATATTCATTCACCCAAGGCGCATCAAAGGTGCCAGGAGAACGAATCAGTCCCTGAGCAATGCTCCATTCAAACATCGGAATAGACATTTCCTCTGTCGCTTTTTTAAGAAGGGTTTGGACTCGATCTTCCTCTAAGGTTTCAATCACAATGACGGGGTGATAGGACAGGATTAAGGTCTGAATGTCTCGTACACTTACGGATAAGGGCATAGCCAGAGCACCAACCAGAAAAGGATATTATTCTCAAGATTCCCGGATATCGCGGTTTTACTAAAGTTAAGCCGATGCAGCTTACTTGAATAAATGGTTTTCTGGCATATTTGCAACGCCAGCCAGAACTAGATTTGGTAGAGTACTAAACGGAGACAGCAGGTCTGGGAGCCATTATGCAACACCTATCGTGGATAAAATGGAGCAAAGTCGGTTGCTTGAGTGCAGCATTGGTGATGGGTGGATCGCTTGTTCCAATCCAGGCTCAAGAGGATATCCCATCTGCGAGTGATCTGAAGCCTTCGGAGATCAATGAGCAACCCCTGCGTCTACCCACAACGGATCCCAAAATACTGAATCCTGATCCAAAAGTGCTGGACGTACCCACAGCACCGGAAGATGTCACCATTGACCCGGACCTCGACCAGGCGATTACGTTAGAACAAGCCTTAGAGCTAGCTAAGCGCAACAATCGAGATTTGCAGGTGGTGGAATTGCAGGTACGCCAGTCCAGAGCAGCGTTAGCAGAAGCCAAAGCCGCAGAACTCCCAACCATCAGTGCTCAGGCGAGTCTCAATCGAACAGATTCGGCCACATCACGGATCATCAACAAGCAGCAGGTAGAAACCCAAGTCGAAGGGATTGAAGATCAAATTCAGCAGTTACAGGCCCAATTACCTGGGGCCAATGCAGCTCAAACAGCGATTTTGAATCAGACCATTCAAGGATTGCAGGCTCAAATTCAAACGGTTCGAGATCAGCCCTCTCTTTTTCCTTCTGTGAGCAATCTGTTCAACACTAGCGTTCAGCTGGATTACGATGTATTCACTTCCGGACAACGCCCAGCTAGCATTCGTGCTGCCGAGTCTGCCCTCAAGGCCGCTGAGAAGTCCCTAGAAACCCAGTTGCAGCAGCTACGCCTAGACGTCTCCAATGACTATTACGATATGCAGCAGGCGGATGAGTTAGTTCAGATTGCCAAGGCAGCCGTGAGAAATGCCGAAGAAACCTTGGATAATACTCGGGCTTTGGAACAGGCTGGTTTAGGCACTCGGTTTGATGTCTTGCGTTCAGAAGTGCAGCTGGCGAACCAACAACAACAGCTCTCTCAAGCCCAAAGCCAACAGCTCACTGCTCGGCGCCAATTGGCTCAGCGTTTAAGCCTTAATCCCAGAGCCACCTTATCGGCAGCCGACCCTGTCAAAATTGCAGGGTTATGGCCCATTTCTCTCACGAATACGATTGCCAAGGCCCAACAAAATCGGTCTGAACTAGGAGAAATCTTGGATCAGCGACAAATTGCCCAGCAGAATGAACGACTAATTAAGGGAAGTTTTGGGCCCCAGGTCAGTGTGGCTGCTAGTGGTAACTTTGCGGTTGATTTAGATGACCTGACAGAGGCTTTTGGTTATTCCCTAGGTGGGCAAGTCACCAAGTTGCTATTTGATGGAGGCGCAACCAAAGCCAACGCTAGACAGCAAGCCTTGGGTGCGAAAATCGCCGAAACTCAGTTTGCCAACTTTAAAAATCTGGTTCGTTTCCAAGTCGAGCAGAACTACTTTACCCTGCAATCCAGCTTTAAAAATATTGCAACCAATGAATGTGCGGTGATCCAGGCGGAGCAAAGTTTAGAGCTAGCTCGATTGCGCTCCAAAGCCGGGATTGGAACTCAACTCGAGGTCAGTAATGCTGAAACAGAACTGACTCGCACCCGTAGCAATCGTTTACAAGCGATCATTGATTACAATCGGGCTTTAATTGCATTGGAGCGATTTGTCGGTCATCGGCAACAGCAGGCCAGAGTCGGTGAAGTTCCCTCCCCTGGCGCACAACTTTGCAACCAGGCATAACGGGAAAACCCAAATTTCTTCCTCATTACTGCGTAATTTCACAATATTCATCAGATAACTAGACAAATGCGGGGTAGGTGCCGTATTGGATCTGCATGAATGAGGGTTGGGGATGATTCATAATCGATTGCTGGTGTCTTTGAATGGAGACAGGCTGCAGTTGTCATGGCAACGGGGACAGGAATATCCTCGTCAGGCCCCCGAAGTAGATTTCAACCATCCGTTTGAACCCAAGGTACTTGCAGATTTGCGCTGGTATCTAGAGCAATATTTGAGCTTTCCCTACGGATTAAACCCAGATAAAGCGATAGCCATTGAACAGAAGTTCCAGGACTGGGGACAGACTTTATTTGAGCTAATATTCCAAAGCACTGAAGAAGGCCGAGAGTTTTTTCAAGAAGCGACACGATCTGGGTTAGATATAGCATTCGCCACTCTAATTAGGACGCTAGGTACAACACATGTTCCATTGCTTCTCTAAGTGAACCGAAGTGCTCTAATTGGTGTCTAATTCGACTTTTAATCCAAGCCCACGACCGTTCAATCTTATTCAAATCAGGAGAATAGGGTGGCAAGTACCACACTTCACATCCTGCGGCTTCTACCAGTTGCTCAATTCGCCCTCCCTTATGGAAGGTGGCATTATCAATGACTAACTTCTGCCCCGGTTTGAGCATCGGTATCAAACAAGTCTCAAGCCAAATTTCAAATACGGTGCGATTGCAAGCCCCTTCAATCGTGAACGGGGCCATGAGCTGCTTTCCTCTCAAAGCTGCAATCATATTGACTCGTCCACTTCTGCTACCAGACTTTAAAGCATAGACCCGCTCACCTTTGGGACCATAGCCATAGTCATAGTCATACTCATCTCGATTGTCCATCCCTGACTCGTCAGCATAGACAATATCGTCTGGGTCTACTGTTGTTAACTTTTGGACGAACTCAGCCCGTTTGTGCTCATCACGTTGGCGGTAGCCATAGGTCTTTTTTTTCGAGTAAATCCAATATTCTTCAGCGCTCTTGAAATAGTACGCTCACTGATTTGCCCCTCCCACAACTCGGCCATCTGAGCTTGGGTTTTATAGCGATGTTCTTGAGCAAAAGCTCGAAACTTGTCCCAGTCTGTGATTTTGTGGCTATGGCCAAGGTGTTGTCTAGGGATGGGATGAAGATCACCTGTTTCTGCTTTGAGACGTTGCCATAGATTAATGGTGTTACGACTGATATGAAAGGTGTCACTCGCTTCTGAGGGAGGCATGCCATCAAGTTCAATAGCATCGATCACTTTGCAACGTAAATCGTAGCTGTAGATTTTAGGCCTCCATTGAAAGACATAACAGTATCTCTAGTTTATTATGTCCTGAATAAAATGGCGCTTGCTATACTTGCGAACTGGGGATCTCTTCAGACAATCCCCAAGTGTTGAACTTGCCTTGGGAATTGCTGTATTCCCCCAAAGATTTGTTTTTAGCACCCAAGCTGTCCGGGATGTACCGAACCTTAAGCCATCAGAAGGTACGAGCGGAAATGCCTGAATTGCCAAGGGATCAGCTCAATATCTTACTTGTGATTGCTCGTCCCTATGAACAGGATGTGGGGTTCCAAACAATTGCCCGTCCCATGCTGGACGCGTTGCGCCCCTTGCAGAAGTTTGTGAATCTGAAGGTGTTACGCCCCCCTAGTTTTACGGAGTTTGAAAAAGAACTAAACGCCAATCGACAGGGGTTTTATCACATCGTCCATTTTGACGGGCATGGCTCCTTTAATCCCAATGCTGGGCGACAATTTAATCTGATGGACGCTTCTGGCCAAGGGGAATTGGTGTTTGAAACCTTAGAAGGCAAAGCAGAGGTGGTCAGCGCGGACCGCATTGCCCAAAGTTTGACAGATTGCCGAGTACCCGTGTTTGTTCTGAATGCTTGTAAGTCGGCCCAAGAGGGGGAAGAGGAGTTTACTTCCGTGGCAACCCGGTTTATTTTCGCTGGGGCCAAGGGGGTCGTGGCTATGGCCTATAGTGTCCATGCCGAAGCTGCCAAACATTTTATGGCCCGATTTTATGGTGAGTTAGTCGGAGGGGCTAGCCTATCAACTGCCGTTGCAGCAGCCCGCATTTCTGTTTTAAACCAACCCGAACGGCTAAGCCCCCGTGGGCAAAGAACCCTAAAGGATTGGTTGGTGCCTGTGCTTTACCAACAGGAAGCCTATACACCCTTTACATCCCAAAACCCTACCCTTAGCTTTGCGGACTTGATGGCTGAGGCAGAGCAGGAGGAACAGGTCGAAGCCCAGGCAACAAATCTACCCGACGCGGGCACCTATGGATTTGTGGGTCGTAGTGCCGAAATTCTGGTACTAGAACGAGCCTTTCGGCAAAACAATGTGGTGCTGCTCAAAGGCATGGGCGGAGTCGGCAAAACTCAGTTGGCTTTGGGGTTTGCCCGCTGGCTAGCCGAAACTCAAGGCCGTGATGACGGTATTTTCTTTACGTCCTTTGAGCAGGGAGCGACCCTAAGCAATGTGGTCAATGAGATCGGACGTCAATTGGGAGGTGAACGCTTTGCCCAGTTGATGACAGACCAACAAGAACAAATAGTTCTGGAGTACCTAAAAACTAAGCCCTGTTTGTTGATTTGGGATAATTTCGAACCCGTCGCCGGATTTCCCGCCGGGAATCAGCCCCTTTTGCCAGACCCAGAGCGGCAGCGACTCCAGCAGTGGTTGAAAGCTTTACGAGGGGGAAAGTCTTGGGTGTTAATTACCAGTCGGCGGGAGGAGCCTTGGCTAGACTGTGGCTATCGGTTGGTACCCTTGGCTGGATTATCAAGGCCAAATAGCCGCTATCCGGGGTTATCAGACTCGGAAGCATTGGCGACTAAGATTTTGCAGACCGTCAATGTAGAACTCAAAGACTTAGCACCAGAATATTTAGAGTTATTGAAACTACTGGGGGGACATCCACTGTCTTTGCGAGTGGTGTTGCCTCATTTGCAGCGGCAAACTCCGGCAGCTTTAATAGAAGCACTACGACAGGGGCTAGATACCTTTGCCGGGGCCGAGGAGGAAGGTCGAGAAAAGTCTCTAACGGTGTCCTTGGACTATTCCTTTACGGCTTTATCAGAGCGAACTCGCCAACATCTACCCTTTTTGGCCCTATTTTCGGAACGTGTCGATGCAGATTGGCTGCATCTATTTTCTAGTGACCCTGAGAATGAATGGGGGCAGGTCTATCGGGCAGTATTTGGAGAAAATTTGCAGAAGACTGACTGGATAGCTATTTTTCAGGAAGCCGCCGCAGCTAGCATTGTAGAGTCTTTAGGGTCTACGATTTTTCAGATTCATCCAGCATTGCCTTGGTATTTACGGCAGCGTCTGAGTCAACAAGCTGCCAAGGTTGGTTTGGATGTAGCAGATGGAGGGATTGCAAACCTAGAAAAAAAGTTGCTCAGTTTTTACGGTGGTTTGGCAGACTACTACCGTGAGCAGTTGATCAGCAATGCTGAAGCAGCAAGCTTCGTCCTACGAGTAGAGGAACCTAACTTGTTGCAGCAGTTACGATTGGCTGAGCAGCAGGAGGATTGGGGCAATGCACAATCCCTATTACAGGCATTAGGAGAACTGTTCGAACGAATCGGACGTAAAGCAGAGTGCCGAGCATTGTGGGAAAGAGGATTGGCGGTGCTTGGCCATTCTTTAGCGAGTTCGAAATCAAAAGGTAAAGCAGCATTTGAGTTCTGGATGTATATCCGAGGTGAAGATGCAAAAGAAAAATTACTTGCTGCCCAGCTAGACGATGGAGCCGCTATTCTGCAAGAGATTTTGGATGAGTTGAATAGCCTAGATGATTCCTCAATAAATAGCCAAATTGCGAGTATCAGCCATAACCTCGGCTATGTAGCCGAGGAACAACGGCGATTTGACGATGCGATCGCACTCTACCAAAAATCTCTCAAAATCTGTGAAGATGCCGGGGACCTATACAGCGCGGCCCGTGATTATCACCACTTAGGCATCGTTGCCCAGGAACAACGGCGATTTGACGATGCGATCGCGTTCTACCAAAAATCTCTCAAAATCAAAGAAGATGCCGGGGACCTATACAGCGCGGCCAGTGATTATCACCAATTAGGCATCGTTGCCCAGAAACAACGGCGATTTGACGATGCGATCGCGTTCTACCAAAAAATCTCTCAAAATCTATGAAGATGCCGGGGACCTATACAGCGCGGCCCGTGAGTATCACCACTTAGGCATGGTTGCCGAGGAACAACGGCGATTTGACGATGCGATCGCGTTCTACCAAAAATCTCTCAAAATCTTTGAAGATGCCGGGGACCTATACAGCGCGGCCCGTGAGTATCACCACTTAGGCATGGTTGCCCAGAAACAACGGCGATTTGACGATGCGATCGCGTTCTACCAAAAATCTCTCAAAATCAAAGAAGATGCCGGGGACCTATACAGCGCGGCCAGTGATTATCACCAATTAGGCATCGTTGCCCAGAAACAACGGCGATTTGACGATGCGATCGCGTTCTACCAAAAATCTCTCAAAATCTATGAAGATGCCGGGGACCTATACAGCGCGGCCCGTGAGTATCACCACTTAGGCATGGTTGCCGAGGAACAACGGCGATTTGACGATGCGATCGCGTTCTACCAAAAATCTCTCAAAATCTTTGAAGATGCCGGGGACCTATACAGCGCGGCCCGTGAGTATCACCACTTAGGCATGGTTGCCCAGAAACAACGGCGATTTGACGATGCGATCGCGTTCTACCAAAAATCTCTCAAAATCTATGAAGATGCCGGGGACCTATACAGCGCGGCCCGTGAGTATTACCTACTAGGTAGGGTTGCTGAAGCACAAGAAAATTACTCTGAAGCCCTGAAGCAATATATTCAGACTCTCGCAATCACTTTAGAACACAATCAAGACTTGATTAGTTTTAGTCTTACAGCTCTAGGGGGAATGTTGAAGCAATTTGGTACAGATCAGTTTAAGTCTCAATGGAGAAAAATTACCCAAGCAGAATGCCCAGATGAATACTTCTCAGCCATTCAGGCTGCAAGTCAACAAAGCGAAACTTAATCAGGCTTTCAACGCAACTTGATTACACCAAATCTCTAAATTCAAAATACTTATGGACCATCAACTAACCACAGCCGAACTCCAAGAAACTAGCCAGCTTCTTCAAAATTACGCACCCGCTCAAGAAGCCCTCAACACCCTCAAACAACATCAGGGTAATCTCGACGCGAGTTTCAACGAATTATGGACCTCTGCCGTCAGCACCCCCGAAACCTTTGCTCGCGACGGTCAATCCCTCTGGCAAGCCACCCTTAGTGTCCTCCGCGATGAACTCTGCGGTGATGAAAGCTTTCGGTCCAAAATTTTGGACTACAACAAAAACCCAGGTAGCGCTTCCCTGTTAACGGGAGCCGTGATCACCTTAATCGAGCTAACCACTCTCCCCCTTAACCCAGCCATGGCAACAATTGTTGTCCTTTATATTCTTAAAGTGGGCCTTAACATTTTTTGCAAATACACAGAACCCAGTCCTAGTAAGACATAATTGGTGACTCACTCCACCTCTTCACCCGTGACTCCAATACCTGAAAGCATTAAATTAGTCGCCCATTTCTTCACATCCTTGTGGTTGAGATGGGCATAAAAAGTTAAGACAATGGATTCCACCACTCTAGTCCAAGAAGACCTTCTCAAGAGAGCGGAACCGGGCAACAAGTCTTACATCCAAGCCAAAAACCATGCTACTCACCACAAAGTTAGGAATGAAAATTGATTAATATCGAGATTTTCGCCATCTCATTTAGCAACCATCAGCGTTTGCACTCGCCCCCTAAATCCCCCATTCTGGGGGGACTTTGAGTCTATATCTAGGCTGAGTATAGAAATTAAAATCTCTAGGGCTGCTGAGGTTTAACTCTGTTGCAGGACTTGTGCGGGTTGATCAGGTAAGTCCCCCACTGGTGGGGGATTTAGGGGGCCATCAGTGGCGTTAAAGCTGTGGAAGATAGAGGGCAGAGCCGTGTTCAACCATAATTTCCGGTGTTATTGAGTTCATTATCCTTAATTTAGAACTTGACCCACAAAGTCCTGATACTCAACGGTACCTAATCCTTGCTGCAACACCGCCAATACTCGCGCCATATCGCCCGCCAGCAGAGCTGTTCTATCCAGCCATAGCCCTGGAAATACATGACTGCAAAAGATGTCCCGCTCATTCGTAGCCAAAGGGACATACTCATCTGCCGTTAAAACAAACCAATCAAGCTGCGCTTCCAGCGTCCGCCACACAATATATTCCTGAACCCCATTGCGCCGATACGCCCGCTTCTTATCATGCAAACCAATGGCAGCACTACTTGCTGCAATCTCAATCACCAGCTCTGGTGCTCCTTCAATATAGTCATCCTCACCTATCCTGGCTTGTCGCCCCGGTACAAACAGAACTGCACCGGGCTGCGGCTCATTATCAGGATCTAGACGTACGGTGGGTTCCACCCCCATCACCGTTCCAGGCGTTAAAGCTTTGTAGGTTCCTAACCAAGCAATAACATCACCATGAGGTTCACCATGGCTTTTAATTCTGAGGGGGGATGACATGTTGTAAACCACTCCTTCAATTAGCTCCGCTTTTCGCAATTGCGACATGGCCTGATAGCGGCGCTCAAACTCAGTTCGAGATAGGCGATCACCATTCTCCAAAGGCGGGATAACTAGTCGTTGTTGAGGAGTTGATACCATCTTTTGGGAGTTGGGAAGAAGGTCTTACTGTCTTCAGTTTAGCCTGGACAAAGACTTGGCAATTATCCTCGACAATTATTCTTCTTCAGATTTTTCGGGTTTTAAGAGAGGGAAAGCAATCACATCTCGGATGCTAGCAGCATCACTGAGCAGCATCGCTAAGCGATCAATGCCAATTCCTAATCCACCCGTGGGGGGCATGCCATATTCCAACGCCGTGATAAAGTCTTCATCAACTCCATGGGCTTCTAAATCCCCTGCTTCTTTACGAGCGGCCTGGGCTTCTAAACGCTGGCGCTGATCCACTGGATCGGTCAATTCTGAGAAACTATTAGCCGTCTCCCGACCGACGATAAATAATTCAAACCGCTCCACCAATCCAGGCCGTGACCGATGGGGTTTCGCTAAGGGAGAAATTTCGACTGGATAGTCAAGAATAAAGGTGGGTTGAATAAGAGTCGCTTCCACCTTTTGCTCAAAGGCTTCATTGAGGACATGGCCCACACTCTCGCAATCTGCCACTCCAGTGATGCCTGCCTTCGTGGCTGCTTTTTGGGCTGCTTCTACTGTCTTAAAGGTGGAAAAATCTAGTCCTGTTTTCTCTTGTACCGCATCATGCATGGTCACTCGTCGCCAAGGTGAAGTGAGATCGATGGTTTCACCTTGATAAGGCACTTGCAAACTGCCCACGGACCGTTCTGCCGCCGTACAAATTAACGCTTCCGTTAAATCCATCATGTCGTTGTAGTCAGCATAGGCTTGATAGACTTCGATGGTGGTGAATTCAGGATTGTGGCGGGTAGAAATCCCTTCGTTACGGAATACCCGTCCTAGTTCAAAGACTTTTTCAAAGCCACCGACAATTAACCGCTTCAAATGCAGCTCCGTCGCGATCCGCAGATAGAGATCCATCTCCATCGTGTTGTGATAGGTGACAAACGGACGCGCTTCAGCTCCTCCTGCTTCAGAATTCAAAACGGGGGTTTCAATTTCAATAAACCCCTGCTCATCTAAATAACGGCGAATACTGGCGGTAATTTGAGCCCGTCGTCGGAAGGTCTCCCGCACCGTGGGGTTGACGATTAGATCCACATAGCGTTGGCGATATCGCTTGGCAATATCTGTAAGGCCATGCCATTTATCGGGCAGGGGTAATAAAGACTTGGTAAGAACAGTGTATTCCCTGACATAGACAGAGAGTTCACCTTTATCAGTACGTTTGATCGTCCCTTGAACACCGATAAAGTCACCGACATCTGTCAGCTTTTTCAGGAGGTTAAAGGCTTGCTCGTTTTGCTCACCCATCTGCTCTTGGATACGCTTTTTTTCCAGGTAGAGCTGGATGGTCCCCGTTTCGTCCTGGAGTTTGAAGAAGGCTAACTTTCCCATGACTCGACGGGCGAGGATACGACCTGCGATCGCAACGTCAAAACTCTCCTCTTCACCATTAGCCAGATCTACAAATTTCTCTTGTAGGGCCTGGGCGGTATGGGTAGACTGCCACCGATAGGCATAGGGGGTTAAGCCTGCTTGTTTGAGCTGCTCAACCTTTTGCAAACGATTGGCTCTCACTTCTTCTAAAGTGGAGCCCTGGTTGGGTGACTCAGACGCCCGATCAGCAGCCATAAATAATCCTTAAATGAAAAACTTCAAACCAAGTTCTAGATCAAATCACAACTCATCCCTGTGGGATGAGTGCAATACCAGAGTCTCGATTATAGAGGAAGGATGGACTGCAGCTTTACCTAATCAATAACGGATGGTTTTTGCTCGTGAGATTGCTGCCCCCCTCTCAAATCATAGGGGGCTAGTTGCTAAGTTTTAGATAAAGCTGGCTATGTAATTGCGGATTTCTTCATCTGAACTCAGCCGCATTTGGTCGGAGTGATCATAAAAGTCAATCTGGGTAGTTGAGCCATCCTTCCGTTGGACCGTGAAGCCGAAGTCTTCCAGGCTAACGTCACGATGTTGCCATTGGTCAATAATGCTTAATTCAGGCGTCTCTAGGATAATTCGCTGAACCTGATGAAATTTACCGTAATATCCAAATTCAGCCCATGGAGCAGTAATAGGCGCAAATGCATATAGCCATATACCAAAGATGGATAGTATGGTGAACCCACACATCAACCTGAGTAAAACTCGTACCGTTTTCATGGTCAAAAACTAAAATTTTTTATCCCCATATATTCTTTAAAATAGCTTTTTTTTGATTGAAAAATATATCAATTAAACGGCAGAGCAATTTCTATCAGTTCATCCACAATTAATACAGACACTGCAAGAATCGGAATATATAGCTGATTTTGAACGCTCTCAGCATCCTATCACTGACGTTTTTTTAATATAGCCAAAAAACAAGCATAAATATCCCATAGAGAACACTACAAATATCAAAAGTCGTTGTCCCCCAAGCACCACTACCTGAACTATTGAAATGTTGGCTGAAAAAAGTCATGGCAATTAGCCAGCTGCCAGAATATATCAACACATCACATTGCGTGATTCTTTTCTTGCTTTTTTTTATTAAATGTATTGTTAATATACACGGCAACTTTATTCGCATTAGTGATAAACAGTAGAATTACTAATGTATAGACTAATAATATGATTCCAATACCTAGTATATTCATCCGTTTCTTATTTACCCCCAGGGTAAGCGCAAGAAAATCAAGCCTCTGAAAGGCTAGACTGTAAAGGAAGAGAAGCGCCTAGAACTTTGAGCATATACGCTTCATCCATGCTCGCCCGTTTTAGTTTTTGACGGGTACTTCGCTTAAAGGACGTTTCTTGATTGAGAAGGTTGATGCTCCAGCGTCTCAGGATGGCCATGTTTTCCGGCGCATGTCCTGTGCGAATGCGGCTAGCATCTTCGCCAAAGGTCACGTCTAAGACCCAGTGGAGTTGGTTCTCAATCGACCAATGCTGGCGGATGGCTTTGCCCAACTGCTGAGCATTTGGCGGTAGAGAACTGATATAAAACATCACCTCATAGGTGGTTTTGTTCCACAAGTGACGGGTTCGAGCGACCTTGACGATGGTTTGCAAGCCCTTCCACTGCGCCTGCTTGTACAGAGGACCCATCTGTTGAAGGGACACGGCCCAAACTTGTCGTTTTTCGCGACGATGGTGCCCTGCTTCCACCCGCGCATCATAGCTGTGCTCAATGCACTTAAACTCATTCGCTTCAGCCGTTTCAAACCATTGCTCAACCTGCTCAAACAGCGTGGGATGATTCTCCTTGAGGGCCAGCACATAGTCAGCCTCTTTAGCTTGAATGTGGCGGGCAATCTCGTGCTGAGTTCCCATTGCATCAATGGTAATAATGCACCCGGCAATGTCTAATAGCTCTAGCAGTGCTGGAATAGCGGTAATTTCGTTACTCTTGTCTGCAACTTTGACCTGTCCTAGAAATAACCGATACTCACTGGCCCAAGCACTGACCAGATGCAATGCGGATTGGTCTTGATTGCGATCATAGGAACCTCTGAGTTGTTTGCCGTCAATCGGTATCACTTGAGCGCCGAGGGTTGTCACTACCTGATCCAACCAGTGATTGAAACTCCGCTCAAAAACGGAGGGGCAAATACGCTCAAACACTCGTCGATAGGTGTCTGCTGTCGGCATCCCAGACGGTAGGCTCAGAAAACTCGACAACCAATCTTGATGGCTTAGACCATAGGTTTCAATGTCTTCCCACCCTTGTGCGCCACCTAAACTTGCCAATAGTCCAATCACGACGATGCTGACAAACGGATGCTGGACACCTTGGCCTCCCCGTGGATCAGGCAAATCTTCAAAACACTCGGACAACTGTTGATAAGCCTGATCGCAATCACTGGCAGGCAGGAGTGACGAGGATGAGTCAGTGGAAGCTGGTGAGGAAGGCGGCTTGCTGAATCCTGTAGCCATGGGGAAACCCTTTTAACAGAATGGAGTTCCATAGCATATTACAGCTTCATTTTTCTTGCGCTGCCCCTGTATTTACCCCTAATTCAATAGATTGCTTTTCTTAACACCCTAAACTTCTCACATCTACTAAAGGCACCACCAAGGCTGATGCAGAAAGAAGTAGAGATTTCTGGGATAGTCAATAGAATCATCAATCAAAAATACTCAATCACCTATTTCGGTTGCTGACAATATATTGGTCAATCAATTCAATTAACCAGAGCTATTCCCAAACCATATTGTTCCCTATATCTTTAAAAAAAATTCTGCTAGAGCAAAATTTTTTCTTCCAACTTCCAAGAATCTTTGAATCACCTCTGGCACACTTAAACCCAGGGCTATTTCATTCTAAAAACATCCATCAGAACTTCTAGTGATTGTTCACATCGCCGCTTTGCCTGAGCCATATTGGTAAATCCATATTCTCGATAAAGATTGAGTGATAGATTACGCGCTTGTACGAACAGGCCAATAAGGGGTGTGGTCCGAATCCTTGAAGCATCTTCACCTTGGGTGACATCGCGAACATAATGGACCTTGTTTTCTACTCCCCAATACCCCCCGAATTCTTTGTGCCAAAGGTTCTACCTCCTCCAGCAGTGACGTGATGTAATAGCGAGTCTCTTGGGTATCGACAATCATGTCGTTATAGATTTCAGAGCGTTGTGATTCAACCCGAATGAGTGTTTTGAGACCTGGCCATTGTCGAATATTACTCAGGTCACGGCAGATACTAACGGTTCGCTTTTCAATGCGGCCATGCCCTTTTTCCAGGGTTTCAACCGTTGATTCTGGCTTAAAATGCGCTTTCACATCAGTCAGTAATCCTTTCTGGTTGCCTTTGAGCGCCCCGAGATACTCATTGCCACTGTCAACAATGAGCTGAGCTGTTTTTTTGGGTGTTGATGGCATCAAAGGCAAAGACCACTCCTTTGAGAGCAAGCTGCTCAATCATTTCAGGCAAGGCCTTGATTTCATTGGTCTTCTGGTCCACTTCATAAGGGGGCAAGATTAAACCTCTCTCTACCACATAGCCTGTGACCATCATGATTGCGGGATGGGGCTGACAATAAGGATTGTCTGTTTCAGATAGGAACGAATGCTTGAGAACCTTGCCATCGGTCGCGACGGTTTCTCCAGACTGAGGAACGATCTCAAAGAAGTGGCTGAGGCATTGAGAAAATCGTTCTTCATCTGTTCGAAGCAATACCCGCCGAATCGTACTGTAAGACGGTAAGCATTGTTTGGGGGGATTGAACAATACCAACAATGGGTCATGGTAAGACTTGAGCCAATCACCAATGGCAAGAAAGCCTCGATTCCCTGCTGCAACGGCAAGGGTGAACAAGGCTAAACACAAGGTCTGTTTATGGCGTAAACCTGCGGTGCGACGAGTGTCTGGTAGGTCTGAAAAAGCATCTACAATAGCTAGCGATGACATAAGTTATGAAAGAAGTGCAGCCTGCATATCATCCCTCATTTTTGAATGAAATAGCCCTGCACTTAAACCTATCCTCCAGTAAAGTCTTAAATTCCAATAACTCATAAAGATTTACTACTGAATCTAGGCTATAGAGGCACTCGTTTTAGTAGCCTGAGAAGGTTGGATGTTCAGTAGGGTTGCAAGTGATGACGAGGGTATGGCGATGGTTTGGATGGATGATAGTCGTAGGAATGCTCATGCCAATCGCTTGGGCCAATCTAGGACCACCATCCTATGGAGGGCAGGTCACTGCCGAACCGATTGGTATTGAAGACATCGAAATCACCCGTGAAACCCTGACCATCGACCTCCGCCCCATCGCCCAAAAAGACTTAGCCCAGGTAGAAGCGGTCTATCATCTCCAGAATGAAGGGGACGAGAAACAGCTCGACTTACTGTTTGCCCTAGGAACATTAGGCACTGAAAACTTTCAGGTCTGGCTAAACGATCAAGTCATTACCAGTCAGCCTGCCCCTAATGCTCCATTACCTCAAAATTGGGAAGCACCAGAGTACACGCCAGGAATTGATCACCAGCCCTTAGATTATCTGCGCCATTCTACTCAGGTCACCCCAATGGCCTTAAGCGTCACGATTCCTCCCAGGAAGCAGAACCTCAAGGTTCAGTATTCAGCCCAAACCGCCACCCATTTGTTAGGCAAACCCACGATTTATCACCAATTTGCTTACGTCCTTGCCCCTGCTAAAGCCTGGTCAGCCTTTGGCGGATTAGATGTCACTATTTACCTACCCCCGAAGTGGCAAGTTGCGACAACACCTGAGTTCACGAGAAAAGGGGATGTTTTGACGGGTCAGTTTACTGAGCTGCCGGGTAATGAGATCGCACTCACAATACAGGCCCCCGTAGGATGGGCCTATTACCCCGTCAAATACGGCTCTCAAGTATTACTGGGCTTAGTTTGGTTAGGAGGCTTAGGCTTAGGCTGGCGTTTAGGACACACAAAGGGAAAGCAACTGACATCCCCAAAGCCTGCTCGTCTACAAGCATGGCCCTGGTCCTTGGGGTTTGGACTTGTTTGGGGCATGACCCTCTTAGGAGTCGGCTGGCTAGCCATTTACAGCCCTAATTGGATGCTACCGGCAGGCCAAATTAGCCGCTATGGATATGGTCAAGGCTTTGCCCTCTTAGGCGTAATGGGGTTAAGCCTACTCTCCGTTGTGCTTGGTTTTATTGTTGTTTGGGTAGCGGCCAACCGTTCTCAGCCATTTAAGAAGGCGAGCTAACTAGGGTTTGGGCCAACTTCAATGCTTCTTCTGATGTGGTGATGCTACCTTCTGCTTGAGCTAGGGCCAGTTGTGAGAGCAAACGCCCCACTTCTGGCCCCGGCGATAAGCTCAGGGACTTCATCAAGGCTGACCCCGATAACAGCGGTTGAGGGTGGGCTAAAGGGCTAAGGGGATTGAGATATTCTGCAATCCAAGGCTTTAAGGCTTGCAGACAAGCAGGAGTCTCAGCCCCTTGTAAGGGTTGCTGCATCAGTTCAGCCGCTAAAGCCACCATCACAACGGCGGGGAACGCGGCACCCGCGTCTTGGAATAGATAAAACTGATCAGCACGAAGGCAGTGTTCCTGCTGCAGAAGCTGTTTTAAACGGGGCCAACCATTCAACACCCGAGTAATCACATTGATTTCTCCTCGGCTGAACTTCATTTGTTTCAGGTTTGTTTCTGCCTGAGCTGGATGGTCAGATAGGAGTGATACCCATTTGGTAGTGGACAGGAGGGTGCGTTGGGCAGCTTCTTTTCCTTGGGCCCGTTCATTGAGTTCTTGAGACAAGGCAGTGGCTAAGTCCGGGACATATGTTTGGAGGAGTTTAGCAGACTCATCGATGACAGGTAATAAAGCAAGGCCCGTGGCTGAGGCCTGGGGAAACGATGTACTTAACAAACCATCTTGCCAAAGCTGGTGAACCCAAGGTGACGCCTTAGAATCGCTCAGCAGATAGCTCAGCTCCACTTTGATCCGCTCGGCAGCGATACCCTTTAATTTTGGAGTCAGTTGGCAAATGTGGGTTTGAGTCTGGGACTCGATGGTAAATCCCAATTGGGCTGCTTGCCGATAAGCCCGAAGCAATCGCAGGGGATCCTCTCCCAAGTTTTTGGCTGCGATCATGCGGAGAACACCAGCTTCGAGATCCTGCTGTCCTCCTAAGGGATCAATTACCGTATCGGAAAAGGGATGATATGCGATCGCATTAATCGTATAGTCCCGTCGCTGCAAGTCCTCTTCTAAGGAATCTCCCACCTGCAGCGCAAAATCTGCGGTTGCATCCGGGAAAACCACCCGAGCAATATCTCGCTCGGCATCGAGAAGCACAAACCCCGCATTGCAACTTTGAGAAACCCTATGAGCCGTTTCTACCGCAGACTCAGGCAAGACAAAATCCAAATCTAAATAGGCAGTCTGTCGATTCAGTAACGCATCCCGAACACATCCCCCCACTAAACAGGCAGATTGGGGCAAATCGCTAGCTGGAAAGGGCCAAGTTTGAGGAGCAAGGACTGATTGGATAGACATGCAGAATTAGTAATATGCTCGCAAGCGCCACATACAGAAAGCTCCAATAAGGAACTTACGAACAGACAATCAATTTTGAATGGGCAGGGAGAGACTCGAACTCTCATGACCGAAGTCGCCACATTTTGAGTGTGGTGCGTCTACCATTTCGCCACCCGCCCTGGGCCTTGAAGGCAAAGTTCCACCATTATACAAGAACCCATCAGCAATGCAACGGTTTTATGAAATTTATCCCAAACCCTGTGGGTGTTGGTATCTCAAGCCCTTGATGTACCAGCTAAAAATCCTCTGGTTATATCAGTATTCGTCATGATGTCAGAATACTGATATAACCAGGCTAAAATCTGCCATCTATGATGGAGCAGTGGCTATTCTTTTGCTGAAAAACGGCAATATTGACATGCACAGGCCAACTGCCTTTCAAGAAGACAATATTGATAAGTTAGTCGCCTTTATGCAAGCTCACAGCTTCGCGACCCTCGTATCAACCGTGGAGGGTGTACCGTTTGCCTCCCATATTCCCCTAGTTGTCAATGAATCAGACGGTGTAGTGACCTTAGTGGGGCATCTGGCAAAAGGGAATCTCCACTGGCAAGCCTTTGACATCGCTGAATCCCTAGCAATTTTTTCTGGAGTCCATGCTTACATCTCTCCCACCTTGTATGAGAAGGATGAGAGTGTGCCTACGTGGAATTATATTGCAGTCCATGCCTATGGCACCCCTAACATCATCACCTTCAAAGATGCACCAGAGCTAATGGATCAGATGATCGATGAAATGGTAGATACCTACGAAGCCAGCTATAAATCTCAGTGGCACAACTTGTCTGAGGCCTTTCGCACCGGCATGATGAAAGGGATCGTCGGCTTTGAGATGGTAGTGACCCGACTAGAAGGCAAGTATAAACTTAGCCAAAACCGTAGCTTAATTGAGCAGCACAATGTCTCAGATGCCCTGCTACAAAGCTCTGATCCCAATGCTCAGGCAGTGGGGCAGGAAATACAGCAAAACCTTGAGTAAGTCCATCGCTCAAAGCGACTCTCTCAATGGGCAAATCGCTCCAAGGACAACTCATGGCATTGGAGCGATTAGACACATCACTTAGGTAATCACCGTCGGCTTATCTCGTCCTGTAAGGGTACGGATCTGAGCCACTTCATCAGCCAGGGTAATTAATGGAGCCAGGGCATCTTGCGGGTCCAGTCCTTGCTTGCTGACATCGGATTCATAGCTTTCTACATACAACCGTAACGTTGCCCCTTGAGTGCCTGTACCGGAGAGTCGAAAGACAATACGAGAACCATCGGTAAAGCCAATGCGAACCCCTTGCTTTTTGCTGACACTACCATCTACCGGGTCTGTATAGCTAAAGTCGTCCGCATATTCCACTTCATATTGGCCCAGCTTTTGACCTTTTAAAGTGGCCGTCTTATCCCGTAAATTCGCCATTAAGGTATTGGCTTTTTCAGAGTCAACTGCTTCATAATCATGGCGCGAGTAGTAATTACGGCCATACTCCTGCCAGTGCTCCTTGACGATGTCCTCCACCGACTGCTGCCGAACGGCCAAGATATTTAGCCAGAACAGCACCGCCCAGAGACCATCCTTCTCACGCACATGATTCGATCCCGTGCCAAAGCTCTCCTCTCCACAGAGGGTTGCCTTGTCAGCATCCAAAAGGTTACCAAAGAATTTCCAGCCCGTAGGAGTTTCATAGCAGTCAAAGCCTAACTTGGCCGCCACCCGGTCCACCGCCTGACTCGTTGGCATAGACCGCGCCACCCCTGCCAGACCATTCTGATAACCTGGCACAAGCTTAGCGTTGGCCGTCAGAATCGCCAGACTATCGCTAGGGGTCACAAAGAAGCGTTGCCCCAATACCATGTTGCGATCGCCATCCCCATCCGAGGCAGCTCCAAAGTTAGGTGCATTCTCCCCAAACAGTTCTTCAACCAACTCATGGGCATAGACCAAATTAGGATCCGGGTGACCGCCCCCAAAATCTTCCAAGGGTTTGCCATTCATAACGCTATCTGCCCCCGCCCCAAGCCGATCGGCAAATAGAGCATGGGCATAAGGCCCCGTAACCGCATGCATGGAATCGACGATGATGCTAAATCCGCCGGAGGTCAACAACTGTCGAATCCGATCAAAATCAAACAAAGACTCCATCAACTGGGCATAGTCTTGGACCGCATCAATCACCTCAACCGTCATCTCGCCTAATTGAGACGTTCCCAATTGATCGAGATTGACATCATCCGCCTCGGTGATGCGATAGACATCGATTTCCTTACTGCGAGCATAAATCGCCTCGGTGACCTTCTCGGGGGCCGGTCCACCATTGCCAATGTTGTACTTAATACCAAAATCACCATCCGGGCCGCCGGGATTATGACTCGCGGATAAGACAATCCCCCCATAGGCTTTGTTCTTGCGGATCACACACGAAACCGCAGGGGTCGACAAGATGCCGTTTTGCCCTACCAGTACCTTGCCAAAGCCATTAGCCGCAGCCATTTTCAAAATAATTTGAATCGCATGTCGATTGTAGAAACGACCATCACCACCCACCACTAGGGTCTGGCCTTGGTAGTTTTCTAGGCTATCGAAAATGGATTGGGTAAAATTCTCTAAATAATGAAACTGTTGAAAAACTGTTACCTGCTTTCGCAGTCCTGAAGTTCCTGGTTTTTGGTCCGAAAACGGTTGGGTATAGACGGTGTTGATACTCATGAATATTGGCACTAATGAGAGTTGATTAAATCTAGATAGCGCTAGTTGATAGCCGCTGAAATATAGGGGTAACCGTTGATTAGGATACCCCGGTCTAGGTCAATTTGACCTGATTGATGCAAGGATGCCCTGCTGCAAAATCTGCAATATTGCTCAATGTGGTGCTAGCAATATTTTCTAGAGCATTCCGAGTAAAGAAGGCTTGATGGGCCGTGATCAAAACATTGGGAAAGGATTGTAGGAGTTGAAAGTGATCGTCCTGAATCACCGTATCAGACAGATCTTCAAAAAATAGGTTTTCTTCTTGTTCATACACATCAATCCCTAAATAGCCCACTTGCCCAGATTTAATCGCATCAATCACAGCGGGGGTATCAATCAGTCCACCTCGGCTAGTGTTAATCAACATCGTTCCAGGCTGAAATGCCCCTAAGGTCTCAGCATTAATGATGTGGTAGGTTTCCGGCATCAGGGGGCAATGCAAAGAAACTATCTTGGATTGGGCCAGTAAATCTTCCAGCGCCATGTAAGTTACCCCCAGCTCAATACAAGTTGGATTTGGATAGGGATCATAGGCCAATAGCTGACATCCAAACCCCCTCATAATTTGGGCAAAACATTCACCAATTTTGCCCGTTCCTACAATCCCTACTGGACAGTTATGGAGATCAAACCCAAGCAGCCCTTCCAGAGAGAAATTATCATCCCGAACTCGGTTATAGGCTCTGTATAGCTTCCGATTAAGCATCAAAATCATGCCCACTGCATGCTCAGCCACGGAATAGGGTGAATAAGCAGGGACTCGGACAACAGTAATCCCCAGTTCAGTCGCCTTGGCTACATCAACATTGTTAAAGCCTGCTGATCGCAGAGCCACGAGTTGGGTGCCTTGAGTTGCCAGAATTTCAAGGGTTTCCGCATCCAAATGGTCGTTGATAAAAACACAAACCACGGGAAAGTCTTTGGCCAGAGGAGCAGTTGCAGTGGATAACCGAGGTTCAAAAAAAACAAGCTCATGACCATACTCGATATTGGCAGCTTGAAGAAACTGTTGGTCGTATCGTTTACTGCTAAAAATGGCAATTCTCATCATTCTCTCCCTCAGAGACCTATCTGCTCCAATCGTTGTCTCTGCTTGTAACTTAGCAATTAAAAAGCCTTTCCAGGTTAAGGGCATCCAGGACAGAGCCATTGACCTTTATGAATGTGCAACTTCGTAACATTGCACCCTACACTGTGACGTATGACCTCTTCCTCAGCTTCCACCTCATCCCCAGGATCTAAACGTCGCCCTCAAGGCGATTGGCGACTGATTCTAAGGGTCGTTCCCTATGCTCGACAGTACCGCCGGGAACTGTTAACGGTGTTTAGTCTGTTGATTCCCTTATCCGTAGCGGGAGCAATCCAACCCATCCTGGTGGGTCAAGCCATTTCAGCCATCCGTAGTGAATCTCAGCTCTATGATGCAGTGGCCTGGTTTTTCAACGGATTAGCCAATCTTGCATTGCCAACTTTGATTAATGGCTGGGTTGAGGGACTTGCCGTCTTGGTACAAGGATTAACCCTACCCGAAACCATTAACCTATTGACCCTACTGTTACTGATCACGGTGGTTATCCGGTTTGGACTCCAGTCAAGACAAGGGTATTTAGTCCAAAAGGTGGGGCAAGAGATTACAGCCGATATTCGCAATGATTTATTTGCCCATGTCCTGTCTTTAGCGGTCCGCTTCTTTGATCGCACCCCCGTTGGTCAACTCATTACCCGCTTAACCAGTGATGTGGAAGCCTTAGGAGATGTATTTTCGACCGGCGCAGTGGGGATTGTCAGTGACTTATTCTCCATCTTCGTCATTGTTCTTTTTATGTTTCTGCAGCAATGGCAATTGGCATTGATGCTGGTGCTATTGATCATTCCAGTCACGGGGCTGATTATCTTTTTTCAACATCGCTATCGAAGCGCTAATTACAAAGCTAGAGAGGAATTATCAGCCCTCAATTCCAATCTGCAAGAAAACATTATGGGCATTAGCATTGTCCAATTGTTCCGGCGCGAATCCTACAATTCTGATCTATTTCGTACAATCAATCAGCGCTATGTCTCCGCTATTGATCACACCATTTTCTACGACTCAGCGGTTTCAGCGACCCTAGAGTGGATTGCCTTTATTGCAGTAGCAGGCGTGCTCTGGATTGGAGGGATTCAGGTGGTGGGGGAAACCCTTACCCTAGGGACCCTATCTACCTTTATCTTGTATTCCCAACGCTTATTTTTCCCTTTGCAGCAGTTGGCAGAAAAGTTTACTGCCATTCAAGCGGGTCTAACAGCAGTAGAGCGCATCAATGATTTAATGAACCAGCCCGTTGAGATCCGCGACCCAGAACATCCCAAGATTTTGCCCGCCCATTCCAACCATCAGCCTTTGGGGGAGGTCAAGTTTGCGGATGTATCTTTTGCCTATAAAGAGGAAGACTGGGTACTCAAAGACTTGGATTTTTGCATCCATCCCGGCGAGAAAGTAGCCATTGTGGGTCCCACAGGTGCAGGAAAAAGCTCTATCATTCGTCTGCTATGCCGTTTGTATGAGATTTCCAAGGGCCAGATTCTAGTGGATGGGGTAGATGTACGGGACTTACCCCAGGCAGAGCTACGACGCCATGTCGGTGTCATTCTCCAAGATGGATTTCTATTTGCGGGGGATGTCAAAAGCAACATCTCCCTAGGAGAAGAGTATTCCCTAGAGGCAGTCAAAGCAGCAGCCGAGCAGATGAATGTAGCTCGGTTTATTGAGGCGCTGCCGGATGGCTATCACACCCTGCTGCGAGAACGAGGGACCAATCTTTCGGGGGGTCAGAAACAACTCCTAGCATTTGCCAGGGCTGCCATTCGGAATCCACGAATTCTCGTACTAGACGAAGCGACGGCTAGTTTAGATGTAGGTACAGAAGCGGTGATTCAAGAGGCATTGGAACGCCTACTCGAAGGGCGAACCGCCATTATTATTGCCCACCGATTATCGACCATTCGCAATGTTGATCGCATTCTGGTTCTGAATCGAGGGCATTTGGCGGAGTCAGGCAGCCATGACCAACTGATGGAACAGGATGGACTCTACGCCAGCTTGTATCGGTTACAGCTTCTAGGTCAGCAGGTGTAAGCAGCTAAGACTTTTTCCACCACGGACTGGGTCACCTCTGGGGATGCAGACGATAGTAACACTGACGGGAATACGGCATTGCCCCAATGAGGATGTTGAATAATCCAACATCCTCCTGTTTCTATCAGGGGATATCCCAAACTCGTTTGCACAACGGCAATATCATCTAATCGTACAGGCCCCGGCTGGGAAAGGATGGGATAGCCTGTACGGGGATCGAAAATCTCAGCTCGATATCCCAAATGCTGCAATGACAACACAATCAATCTTCCTATTTGCACAAATTGAGATCGCAACTGCTGTTTATGAAATTCTGTTTCTGCTGTTTTCTCTACTAAGAGGACAGGGCAGTGTTGGAATACAATTAGGACCGATAGGACAGGGACTAACCAGTCGGGAAGCAGCTGACAGACATTTGAGCTAATAAATTGACTGGGAATATGGACGGAATATTCGATGCCCATAGGAAGAAACGGTTTGCATCATTTCTATTAGCATACTTCCAAACCTAATTCATTGACCTCAATCGTTCACAAACTGTCTATCTCAACAATTCTTGCCAGTGATCAGATAGATCTAAGGTCGCTGTGTACCGTTATTCAAATCTCCTCAAAGTCACTAAAAAACGATATCGTTCAAGCTTGATTATGCGGCTTAAGTTAGCGATCTAGGCTAAAACACTTGAATATTAATTGGCAAAATATTATTTTTTAACAAGTGGATAAAACTTTAGCGAATTATCGTGGGCATCATTATTTGTAACGACAACTCACGTTTAAGGGCATCCTTTACACTGTTGTTATGGATAGCTTATTTCTATATGCATGCTTTGCTATTCAGTTGTGGATCTGATCGCAGAATATCGACATGAGATATTTTAATCAACACAATAGAGTTGGGTAGCATTGCTTCGGTAAAAGTTTGAACCATTCCAATCAACCACATCTTCAGACGATTCAAGCCGCTCTCCAACGAGATGTAGATCGGAGATTGGTGAGTGAACGATGGCGAATTGTTCAAGGCTCAATTGCATTGATGGTGGCCTTCACCGTCGCTGTTTGGCCTCAAGTCGACACGAATCTGTTCATCGTTTGGATCAGTGGCTATGTCATTTGGATAGGTGTCACCTTTTTTGCCCATTCAGGCCGATGCTTGGTGGGCTGGCGAGATCGGTACCAAGCCCCCATCTTAGTTAATGTGATTAGTGCTAGTCGAGGGATTTGGATCTGTGGAATAGCATTAGCAAACTGGCCAGCCTTTATCCAGGGAGAGGAATTTTTTTGGACGTTAACAACCTTGTGGGCTATTGTGCTGGCAGCTCAGACCATTATGGTGACTGTTGCTAATGAGTATTTCATTCAAGCAGTGCTAGCAACTGGGATTATCCTGATGGCTGCCTCTACTCAGTGGCTTCTGAGTATCAGTACGATTTTTTTTCTAATCCCGGCAGTCAAAGCATTAGATTCGGCTCGGCAGGTTCGCATGAATGAGGTGGAGTTACGCACCACGCTGACCTACCAAGCTCGTAACGATAGTTTGACGGGATTGCTCAATCGCGTGGGGCTCGCAGAACAATTTTCTGGACTCCCCCCCGGACCTAAAGCAGCCATGTTTGTTGATCTCGATCGGTTTAAAGAGGTCAATGATCGGCTCGGACATACTGTAGGTGACGAACTGCTAGAACAAGTAGGTCATCGAGTACTGAAAGTTATCAGCCATCGCTCTCATTTACTAGCCCGGTTAGGGGGAGATGAATTTTTTCTAGTGTTGCCGGGATGTCCTTTGCAAGACTTACTTGCGATCGCAGACACTATCCTCCAAACCCTAGAACAACCATTCACCGTAACGGCTGGCCAAGCCTACATTTCTGCAAGTATCGGGACAGCCACGGCGAGTGCAGATGTTGCCGACTTAGAACAGCTCATTAAAGATGCGGATCAGGCCATGTATCGGGCCAAGCAAACTGGGCGAAGGCGGGTCATTTACTATGATGAGTCTTTGCATCAGGATACTCAGGAACGTTTAGGACTAGAAAGTAGCCTCAGACAAGCGGTAGCAGAAAAAAAGATCGTAGCTTGGGGACAACCGATTATTGACTATCAAACTGGTTCAATAGCCAAAGTTGAGCTACTGGCCCGCTGGCAACTTGATCAAAAAAATATTCCTCCTGATTTATTCATTGGCATTGCAGCCAATATCGGTCTAACTAGCGACATTGCCAAGCAGATGGTTAGCCAAGCGCAGAAATGTCTGCATCAGTGGCAAAAGATTCCAGCATTGAAAGAGACCTGTATTACCGTCAATGTGGAATCGCAGGATTTAGTTGAAGGACTGATTGTTGATTATCTGGAAAACTTAGTTTTTACAGAACAAGTTGATCCAGCCAAACTGATTCTGGAAATCACTGAGCGAGGACTGATTGAAGCCGAATCTAAAGCCAGATTCCAAATCGATCGACTCCACACTCTGGGTGTTCGGGTCGCCATTGATGATTTTGGGGCGGGGTATTCCTCTTTGCGCTCCGTAATGACGCTTCCCGTCGATCTACTCAAATTTGATCGATCCCTAGTAGCAGGTGCGACTCAAGATCAGCGTATGAAAAATGTATTGTCCGCCATGGTAGAAATGGCGGATAGTTTCAAAATCACAGTAATTGCTGAAGGAATTGAAAAGCCTGAAGATATCGAGGTGATGAAACAGCTTAAGGTCCATCTCTTGCAAGGCTTTTACTGTGCTAACCCCATGCCTTTAAAGAACTTTTACCACTTTGTGGAGAGCTTTTCGCCTCGTCAATAGCTGGCAGTTTCTTTTATCAAACAGATTTCTATACATTTGAGAGATTGGTACGGTTATCAAAGCCTAACTGCTGACAGCAGGTTGAACAAATCGCTTAATTTCACCGCAAGCAATATAGGATTTTCCATTCGGGCCAACCTTAATTTCATCCACCACATAAAGCATGCCTTCCTCACGAACAGAACGAGGAAATCTCATATTCCAATCTGGCTCATAATTATCGGCAACAACCCTAGCTCGCAACTTGCTGCCAGCTTTCACGCATTGCACCAGCACGCCATCCCCCACAACATCAGTGGTTGGCAAATCTGCAGCACTAGCTGGCCCACGAGAGGCCTTACCGGTCTTGGGGGGGCTGGATCGATAAGACGTTGCAAAGTTATCCACTTCTCCAGCTTTGGTTAAGCGGACAATTTTTCCTTGGACTCGATAAAAACTACCATCCTTAGATAGTTCCAAGCCTTCAACAACATAACGAGCACCCTCCGCTCGGATTGCTCTGGGGAATTGCACATTCTTATGGGCATCGTAGCTGTCAGACAAAGCTTTGATTCGCAACTTCCCGCCCTGCCGGAAGCACTGCAGCTCTACGCCAGACCCCACTTCATTCACCACAGTCATGGCAGATACTTCATCGCCAATCTCTACCCCTCGACCGACTAGATCTTTGCGGTTACGAGTGAGGGTCTGATAGCTCTGGTCTCGAAGTTCCTTACGGCCTGAATTTCCCAAGCCTCTTTGGGCAATCCGACTGGCGAAGTATTTCAGTTGCTCAATTTCTTCAGCAATTTCAAAATTCTCGTTCAGCCCTTTCTCTTCCAATTCTTGAGTCAGGGTCTGGAGTGCCTGTTCTGCATCTTGGACTTTACCCTGTTCTGCAAGCTCTAGGGCTGTTGCCTTCGCCCTGGCAATCATCAGATGACTCAGTTCTAGGATGATATTGCTAGACGCCGCCATGGCGGCTTCCTCAACAGTGCCCAGCTTAGCGACAACCTCGGCAGATCCAGTTACCTGCTGCACCTCACCATTCTGAACAGTATTGGCGCTGTAGTGCAGCGTCATCACCGTAAATTCCCCTGGAGGAATGGCAGCCAGAGATAGACTCAGTCCAAGGCATCTATCCTCGCCCTCATATAGGTCTCCTAGGGTAATTTCTGTGTTTCCGCCGTCAGTCTGATTCACTTTTGCCAAGCTGAGGGTGTCCACTAAACTCACCCCATCCGCGAGTTCAAGGGTAACGACGAGGTCTTGCCCCACAACGGACCGCAAACTCGCCAGTTCAATGTTAAAAACCTCTGTGGCCTCATCAATACTCTGAATAAAGTAGAAGTTGCCATTGGCCGCTCTGGCCATGCTAATAAGGAGATCCTCATTGAATCTTTGACCAAATCCCAGCGTTGAGGTTACGACCCCTTCAATCGCCTTTTGTCCGGCTGTGGCGGTTAGGACTTTGGGATCGCGAATCCCCATATTGGCCAGGCCATCAGTTAATAGTAGAACCCGGTTAATCTTCTGGGGGTCAAAGTTATCCTGCACATACTCACAGCCCTTCAACC
This sequence comes from Acaryochloris sp. 'Moss Beach', assembly GCF_021497025.1. NCBI lineage: Bacteria > Bacillati > Cyanobacteriota > Cyanophyceae > Acaryochloridales > Acaryochloridaceae > Acaryochloris > Acaryochloris sp. 'Moss Beach'. The sequence goes on along the minus strand of NZ_CP071717.1, from coordinate 4,856,602 downwards.
ATCCACCTGAAAGGTTAGTAATACCGCCAGCTCGCACCTGTCGAATCGAGGTTTTCAAAGCAGTTTTATCGTCCACAGCATGTGGAGGGACTGGAGTATCGACTTTGTCGTCATAGACAACCACCGAAAGGGTATCCGTAGGTTCTAACTGATCCACCACTGATTCAGCAGCATTGAGGGCATGGTGCAGGGGCCAACCCGCCATGGAGCCAGACCGATCGATGACTAAGGAGAGATTGAGATCACGACGAGGGGATTGAGGCAAATCAGCCCCAAAACGGAGGAGTACATTAGCTTTGAGATCAGTATTTCCTGGCAGAATCGCCTGTTCGAAATCGTAACTCAACTTAAGCATTAGCTATTTCTCTCCAAATTTCTGACGCGATTCTGTAGGCAAATACACTGCCATCATGCTTGCGGGCATAGGTCTAAGATACCCAGCTATGGGAGAGTTTCAAGCCTTTTGGACAGTTCCAAGCAGACGAAAACGATTCGTTGGCAATATTTCTAGCAATATGGAGCTGGTCCTTAAACACCAATCCCCAAATCAGATTGGAGCCCCATAGAGCATCTTTAGACTTTAGATATGTCTATGTTTCACCCAAACGTAGTGAAACACATTTGAATCTTTTATCTGATATTTCTCATGAAGTAGGGTCATTATGTATCTCTTTGAATCACCAGAGATCAGGTCATTCAAGAGAACATCACTTGGCAACACATTATCCCCCCACGGTTTTATCTCAACCCAGTCCCGTAGGCAAAAACTTCAATCGATAGAATACCCGCATCCCCATGGCTATTGCCAATCGTCGCAGTTTCGATCCGCACATTAACCACTTTTTTAGCTCCCCAGCGAATTGCATCTTCTTTCATTCGCAGTAAAGCTTCACGCCGTCCTCGATCCAGCAAGCTGTCATAAGCAAAAATTTGCCCACCCAGCAATTTGCTGAACTGAGCTAGAAAGGATTTGTAGTAATCCGATGAGATAACAACACTCCCAACAAACAACTTCGCTCCCTTGGCATCGGGTAATGGCTGCTTCGCTCCGATGTTGTAAATAGGCACGCGTTGGGTTCGATGCTCGCGCACCTTGATATTCGCATAATGATTTTGCTCAATAATAGATCCTGCGACATAGCCTAGAAGCAACAAGCCAAGTAGGATAAATAGTTCAAACATGGTTAGTCCACTCTGACGGCAGTGCCATAGGCAAACAGTTCAGCTGCACCTTGAGCAACTGAGGAGGTGGAATAACGAACGTTCACGACTGCATTTGCTCCCATTTGGGCCGCCTGCTGCAACATCCGATCCGTGGCTTCTTGGCGGGCTTCTTGCAGCAATTCGGTATATCCGTGCAATTCGCCGCCGACCAGGTTTTTGAAGCCAGCAGCGATATCTCGACCAAGATGCTTGGCACGAATGGTGCTACCTTGAACGAGTCCAAAATGCTTGGTGATGTCTCGACCTGGAACTCCTTCAAGAGTCGTGATGATGATTGCACCACGGGATGATGGGCGTTGGTAAGTCATAAAAATAAGTTTTAGAGCGTTTTGATAGGTCTTATCTACGATCCTTAGACAAACAACAAGACCCATCTCAATAATGCCCATGGGACAAGTTATCCCATCAGTAGAGGCTCTCTCTGGTATATCTATCACATTAAATTGGGTGGACGTTTGACATCACACTCGCATCAAGTACTCAGCCCGAATTTCAAATAAGAATTCTGTACCAATAAATTTGCAGCAAAGGTTGATCATCTAGCATTTTCTCTAAAAAATACTACACTCAATAGCTGCTAAATAAATACCTTTTCACGACTACTTTAAATTTTTAATTTTGTTACTCATAATCTGTCCTACTCCGATCAAGCTGCCATAGCGATTCTCACACAAAATCCACTCATATTTTTTTTGAGACGATGTAATATTCAAAACAATACATTTCCTCTAGAAGATCGACAATTATATTAATCTTTCCATCGTACAGCCAATAATTTCCTTTACGCTTTGTCCTATGCCAGTCTTCAGCCATGAACCAGACCCACTCATCTTGAGAGATCAGTTCCTGACTGCCTGACAGATCTTCGCCTTCCCCTGCTCATAAAGCCTTGCACTGTAAAGAGCGGATGCGAGAGAACCAGATTTTGTTGTAGTGTTTCTTTTGAGCTTTTTTAGACGCAAAAACACGGTTGTGGATCATGGCAGAGCAAGGGGACTGGCATCAACAACTCCCGTCCTTTATGGACTACCCCCCTTGAGCCATCGCAATCCAATTTTGAGATAACTAATGCCTCGCCGCCAATGTGGATCAACCTGTTGGCGCAGCCCTTTAATGTGAACAGCCATTCCTTGAGTCGTGCTGAATAGCAGTGCCACAGCAGCAACCAGATAAAGCCTCTCTAATGCATCAGCACAGCGAATTTTCGACTCTTCTAGCTCAAACACTCCAGACTTACTATCGAGAAATAATTCTTCGACCCGAAACCTCAAAGCGTATTGCCACAAGGTCTGTAGCGTGGGTGATTCATCTGTAATCACCGCCCATGGTTCTTTCACTCCTCGGATATTAGCCAACACCAGATTGCACCGATAGATGCCATCTTCCCAAAGACCGACATTGCGGTAGAGGAGGGCTTCGCCTTTGGATGGCCACAATTGTCGGACTTCTCTTGGACATTGACGTGGACCATGGAGAAGGACATCACAAGGGACACGCAGACAGTAATGCCAATGGCTCTGTTGTAACCAGCTCATCAGTTGATGGTTCGCAAACCCACGATCTGCTAACACCATGACATCTGGATGCTGCCGCAATAACCAACGGGCCTGGCGCAATAGCGGTTGATATTCCTCAAAAGCGACAGCTGCACTCTTGTGCTCTAATACTTTCCACAACAACGGTACTGCTCTGCCACAGCAGACGACGGATAGATGAATCATGCAATATTCATTCCATAACACCGTTGTATCCATTGCCAGGTATAGACGATGAGATTGCCAGTTCTTAAGGGCTAGCAGGACTAGAGGTACATATAGCTTGTTAATATCAATGCGTTGATTGGCTATAAATCGTTGCCACCGACGCTCGACACTTTGGGCTTTTCTGGCTCGGCAGGGAACATAGGATTCCCAGGCAGATAAGCTTAAGCGTTCACTACAGATTAACGCGCTTACCATCCAGCCCAGAGCAATGAGATGGCGCAAATCTCGATAATGGCTGTGTTGACGTAAAAAGGAAAACAGTTGACGATAAATTTGGGTGGGGCCTGACATTTGAATAACGCTGATTTGTGATTAAATCTAGCCTCACATGTCTCTCCACTCTTTTCTCATAAACTATGTAAATAAAGGCTTTGACCTACTTCTGTCAGGCAATCAGGATCAGTTCTCTCAAAATTTTAGGTACATATTCTGGGTGTATGCTAAAGCATTCTCCCTTAAAGGAATTCCACAGCCATTTCTCATAAATCCCTTGCTTTCCCAGTACAGTAAATTTATTGAGAATATTGATGAGAATATCCTCACACTCATATATGCCAAACGCTTTAAAATCTTCAACAGAAATATTTAAACGATTCACAGCTTGTTCTATATCTAATCGAAAATCTTTTCGCTTAGCCATGCTGATCATTCTAAAAGTCTAAATACTAATAAGAATTAACTAAAAGCAGGAAAATAAATATCTTCAAAGCAACAGCAAGCTAAAAATAAAATTGAGTTTGGGGCGTCAAATCTTTATCATTTCGAGGTTCAACACAACAACAAAAATCACTCTCAAAAAAAGGTAAAGCTTCACTCTTGAAAACTCCACTCTAATCCTGATTTAAAACAAAAAGTACCGTTGTGCCATTGGCAACACCGTAGCAGGCTCACAGGTCAGAAGCTCTCCATCGGCCCTCACCTCATAAGTTTCTGAATCTACATCAATTTTAGGAAGTGCATCATTCAGCTTCATGTCCGACTTACTGAGATTGCGCGTATTAGAGATGGCAACAACGTTTTTCTGCAAGCCAATCTGATCAGGCACACCTTCCTCTAGAGCAGCTTGGGAGACAAACGTAAGAGACGTGGCTGCAATAGCACCTCCAAATCCACCAAACATTGGTCGCATATGCACAGGTTGCGGTGTAGGAATACTGGCATTGGCATCCCCCATCTGAGACCAGGCAATAAAGCCGCCTTTAATTACCATTTCGGGTTTGACGCCAAACATAGCAGGCTTCCAAAGACAGAGATCGGCCAGTTTACCCACTTCCACCGAACCGACATGGTCGGCAATGCCATGGGTGATGGCAGGATTAATCGTGTACTTAGCGACGTAACGCTTAGCTCGGTGATTGTCGTTACGGTCTGAATCTTCCGAGAGTGGCCCCCGCTGCACTTTCATTTTGTGGCCCGTCTGCCAGGTGCGAATAATCACTTCGCCCACCCGGCCCATGGCTTGGGAGTCGGAAGCAATCATACTAAACGCCCCCAAGTCATGGAGAATATCTTCAGCAGCGATGGTTTCCCGACGAATTCTGGATTCAGCAAAGGCCACATCTTCAGGAATACCAGCATCAAGGTGATGGCAGACCATGAGCATATCTAAGTGCTCATCCAGGGTATTGACGGTGTAGGGACGGGTCGGATTAGTGGAAGAGGGAAGGACATTGGCTTCTCCACAAACCTTGATAATGTCAGGAGCATGACCTCCACCAGCGCCTTCCGTGTGATAAGTGTGAATGACCCGGTTTTTGAAGGCTGTAATGGTGTTTTCTACAAACCCCGCTTCATTGAGCGTGTCCGTATGAATAGCCACTTGAACATCGAACTGATCGGCCACATTCAAACAAGTATCAATAGCAGCAGGGGTCGTTCCCCAGTCTTCATGGAGTTTCAGGCCCATGGCTCCGGCTTTGACCTGTTCCACTAACGATGCAGGCTGGCTAGAATTGCCTTTTCCCATAAACCCCAGATTCATGGGAAAAGCATCGGCGGCTTGCAACATGCGGTGAATATTCCAGGGGCCAGGGGTGCAGGTGGTGGCGTTGGTGCCTGCTGCAGGGCCTGTTCCACCTCCGAGCATGGTGGTGATACCAGATGCGATCGCAACTTCAATTTGCTGAGGACAAATAAAGTGGATATGGGAGTCAATCCCTCCCGCCGTCAGAATCATCCCCTCTCCAGCGATTGCCTCTGTTCCCGGACCGATCACAATATCAATATCATCTTGAATATAGGGATTGCCTGCCTTACCAATGGCAGCAATCCTGCCCTCTTTAATGCCAATATCAGCTTTAACAATGCCCCACCAGTCCAGAATTAGAGCATTGGTAATCACCGTATCCACCGCACCATCAGCATTGGTAATCGGGGATTGGCCCATACCGTCTCGAATCACCTTACCCCCACCGAACTTGACCTCATCACCGTAGGTAGTGTGGTCTTGCTCCACTTCAATAATCAGCTCAGTATCAGCCAGACGAATGCGATCACCCACCGTGGGGCCATAGGTTTCCGCATAGGCGCGGCGGTCCATTCGATATGCCATAGCTGCCCTTTATGAAGACTGATTCAGTAAATTCTAAATCGAACGGTAACGTTTGATCGCTGCAACCTTTACAAATATCGATATTGGGCTGCACTGACAAAAGCTTTTTTCCGAATTAGACCCTCTAACCAGAGGAGTTAGTCAATCTAGGACTCGTAGGGAAGCACAATCCTAAACGTTGTCCCTTGTCCGATCTGGCTATCAATCTTGATGGTCCCTTTCAAAGATTGAGTCACAATATTGTAGACAATATTGAGCCCCAGTCCAGTGCCCCCCCGATTGCGAGCAGTCGTAAAAAAGGGTTCATACACCTTAGGAAGATTTTCAGTAGGAATCCCACAGCCATCATCACGATAGGTCAACAGGACTTGATGGTCCTGCTGTTCAATTTGAATCTGAAGTTGTCCAGCCTCTCCGGGCTGATACCCATGTTTGATGGAGTTCGTGACTAGATTTGTAATGACTTGGGCAAACACCCCCGGATCATGAGTGAGGACAATAGAATCATCCCCTGCCAAGTCCAAGGTGAGTCCTGACCGTCTTGCTTGGGGCTGTAAGCTAGTCACCACTTCTCCCACATAGTCTTTCAGATTAAACGTCCGCAATTCGCGATGGGATTGATCCACCGCAACTTGCTTAAAACTTTGAATCAAATCGCCAGCTCGACCCAGATTACTATTAATTAACTTTGTGCATCGACTGACAACATTGAGATAGTGACTGAGGGTTGACCGCTTAAGTTGACCGTTTTCAGCAGCATCCACAAATATTTCACTTTCATCAGCAAGGGTTGAAGCAACCGTGATGGTATTGCCAATCGGCGTATTAATTTCATGGGCAACCCCTGCCACTAGCGCCCCTAAAGCAGCCATTTTTTCGGCTTCAACCAGACTAGCTTGAGCTGACTTCAGTGTTTCTAGAGTATTTGAGAGTTCTTGAGTACGGTCTTGAACCCGCTGGTCTAGTTCGGTATTGAGCTGATGGAGTTTCGCTTCTGCTGCTTTACGATCGCGAATATCCCGACAATGCATCACGTAATATTCACGATTAGAAAATTGAAGATGGTTAAGAGCAATCTCCACAGGCAGCCCTTGGCCATCCTTGGTGAGTAACTGAGCTTCAAACCTCAAATACTGTTGTTCTCTAGCTTTCTGTTGAAAGTCGTTCCATTCAGATTCATTACAGTCGGCCTTTAAGTCGGCGCTAGATAGTTGCAATAGCTCCTCTAAGGAGTAACCCAGCAATTCACAGATTGCCCCATTAGCATAGGCAATACTCGCATCCAGGTTGAACCAGAGAATGCCATCTACAGAATGATCCACCGAGAATTGGGTGAGGGACAGTTGCTGATTGAGCTGCTGAAGTTGTTCTGCTTTTTCGTGCTCCACATCATAGAGCTGACTGACATGGCAAAGCTGTAAATGCGTCTTGACTCGGGCTAAGAGTTCAGCTTCTTGAAAGGGTTTGCTGATGTAATCAACGGCACCGATATCAAACCCGCGAAGAATGCTCTGGGTATCTGAGCGAGCTGTAATAAAGATGATGGGAATGTTCACCGTGGCAGCATTCGCTTTGATTTGCCGACAGACTTCAAATCCATCCATCACCGGCATTTGAATATCCAAAAGGATGAGGGCAGGAGGATGAGTCTGGAGGCGTTTGAGGGCCCGCTCCCCACTAATGGCAGCGGCAACCCGATACCCTGCAGAAGACAAGGTTTCAGAAATCACTTCTAAATTGGCGGGGGTATCATCCACCACCATAATTTCAGCACTACTCTCCATCTGTTTGCTCCTGGACCAAGTATTCCTGAAGTAAGGTTTCTATTTCTTCCGTACGATACTGTTTCGCTAACTTCAGCATAGGTTCAGCAAAAGGGAGATACTGAACATCTGTTTCAACCAAATGCTCCAAGTGTTCCCTTAGATCACTGACATTATCCATCTGGGCAAAAGTAAGCAAGGTTTGCAATATTTGTGATGAGGGCATCACCATTTGAGAAGCAGCAATCGCCTGCTGCTCAAAGCCTCCAGGGTGATCCTCATAGACCCAATCCAAACTTAATTGCTCAGCCAGCACTTGGAACAATGCCTGAGCATCAACCGGCTTAGTCAGGAAAGTATCCCCCCCTTGTTCTAACGACAGTTTCTGATCGGTTGGTCCGACAGATGCCGAAGAAACGATCACTGGAATCCGTTTAAAAGAAGTGAAAGCTGCATCATGGCGCAAGTGCTGTAGAAATTCAAAGCCATCCATCACCGGCATTGCCAAATCTAGAATCACCGCATCGGGTTGACAGACTTGAAGTTTTTCTAGGCCATCCTCTCCATTCATTGCTTCCACAATTTCAAAATCCAGCTGGGCCAGCAAGTTCTGAATAACGGCTCGATTTTCCCAGCGATCATCAATCACTAACAGGGTACGACGATCTCCTAGATAGCTAACGATTGGCTGGGAAGGCAATTCAGTCACTTCAATTGCACCCTCTTGAGCCAGTGGAAGCGTCACACAAAAGGAGAATTCACTGCCAACCCCCAGCTGGCTCGATACTTGTATCTCTCCACCCATGAGTTGCACAATCCGTTGGCTAATCGCTAATCCCAACCCAGTTCCTTCCGTATGATTTCGTGAATCACCAACCTGTTCAAAAGCCTTAAAAAGCCGAGACAACTGTTCGGTAGCAATCCCAACCCCCCGTATCAATGATTGCAAATCGGAGCGTTGCTTGACCCTCATGAGACTCAAGCTGCAGCACCTGAAACGTTACACTGCCTTGTTCAGTGAACTTCAGGGCATTTCCCACCAAATTAATCAACACCTGCCTAAACCGCTTCTCGTCTATCTCTACTCCTTTGGGAAGGTTGTTATCCAGTTGAAACAGAAGGTCAATGCCTTTCTGGGTCGCCTTGAGATGGAAAATATCTACCACTGAGGATAGCAATGTCAACAAATCCGTAGGATGCGGGTTGAGTTCTAACTTGCGGGCTTCTATTTTTGATAAGTCGAGGATGTCGTTGATGAGGGTTAATAAATGCGATCCACATTGATAAATCACCTCTAGGCCTCGCTGATCCTTGGGAGAAATTTGGTCAGAACGATTGAGGATTTGGGCATAACCAAGGATGCCATTTAGAGGCGTTCTCAGCTCATGGCTCATGTTGGCTAAAAACTCGCTTTTGGCCTGGTTCGCACTATCTGCTATTTCCTTAGCCTCTGCTAAAGCAAAATTGGTTTGTTCCAAAGCTGCCGTTCGTTCAGAAACCCGTGCTTCTAGTGCTTCGTTGATATTTTTTTAAGGTTTTTTCAGCTTCTTTGAGCTGAGTGATATCCTGAATCGACCCCAAAATACCAATCACATTGCCTTCTGCATCATTTAGGGGAGATTTGTTAGTTTCAAGCCAAGTTTGTTTACCTTCTGCATTCAATTGGGGCTCAATAATACCAAGCTCTGCTTGGCCGGTACCCATGATCCGGCGATCACATTCTAAGAAAAAGGCGGTCTCTTCTGGCTTCCACGGCAAATCTTCATCTCTTAATCCGTTAATTTCATCTGGATACTTCAATCCAGCAACCCGAGCAAAACCTTGGTTACACCCTAAATAAACCGACTGTCGATCTTTCCAAAACACTAATTGTGGAATAGTATCCAGAACCAATTTCAATAATTGTTTGGATTCATAAAGCTCCTGCTCGGCGACTTTTCGATCTGTGATATCAGCAGAAATTCCAACCGTCCCCGCTAGCATCCCCTGGTCGTCTTGGAAGGGAGTTTTCGTCGTTTCTAGCCAGCCTAGAGAGCCATCTAATCGGAAAAACCGTTCCTCGACAATTTTGCGCTGTCCAGAGACCATAACTTTGAGATCATCATCTCGATAATGGATAGCCAAGTCTTGGGGCCAAACCTCAAAATCGGTCTGACCAATAATGTTTTCAATCGGCATCCCACAGGCCTTTGTAAAGGGGGTGTTCACAGCAATAAATCGGCTATCCGCATCTTTTAGCCAAGCAATTTGGGGAATATTATTCAGCAAGGCTTTCAGCTGAGCTTGCTGTTGAATCAGGGCTTGTTCAGCCGCTTTGCGATCGCTAATATCTACTGCAATTCCGACAGTCCCGGCAAATTGTCCTTCAGGATCACGGAACGGTGTTTTTGCCGTTTCCAGCCATCCCCAGCTGCCATCTCCCCGTCGAGCCCTCTCTTCCACTACTTTGCTGACACCTGAATTTAGGACCTGGAAATCGTCTTTCTGGTAACCCTGGGCAATCTCTACGGGAGAAAAGTCGAAGTCAGTTTTGCCCACCATCTCAGCTGGGGAGGAATTGAGCATCTGCGCTAAGGGTTCATTTACAGCAATAAAGTGACTTTCTGCATCTTTGATCCAGGCAACATGGGGGATATTATTGAGTAGGGCTTCTAAGTGATTTTGTTTGAGAATGAGTTCCTGTTCCGCAGCTTTACGAGCACTAATATCTCGTACTCGAACAAAGTTATATTCTTCTCCTTCAAACTCTAAGTAATTGGCAACTATTTCCACCGGGAACAATTGCCCATCTCTAGTTTGATGGTGGGACTCCAAACTCACACTCCCCTGTTCTTTGATTGCCTGCCAATGGGGCTGCCAAAATGTTTGAGGGATGGTGGGATTAACATCAAATACGGACAATAACATCAGCTCATCACTGGTATAGCCATGCATGCGTGAAGCAGCATGATTGGCATAGGCAAAGCCACCCTCAGGCTTAATCCAGAAGATACAGTCGGCAGCATTGTCGACAGAATATTGGGTGAACTGCAATACTTTCTCAGCTCGTTTGCGATCGCTAATATCTTGAACTTCTGCAAAAACGTAGCCAACTCCCTCATACTCCAGGTAGTTACCCATAATTTCTACTGGAAAAGTTGAGCCATCTTTGGCTTGATAAAGGGATTCAAACCGTTCATATCCATTTAGACTGAGCTGTTCCCAACGATTTGGCCAGGTCTTTGCAGGAAACGAGGGATCGATATCCCAAATAGACATCTGCTTCAGCTCCCTAGGGGTATAGCCTAAGATGGCACAGGTCGAGCGATTAACATTAATTAGACCGCCCTCTTGATTAATCCAGAGAATGCTAGTAGCCGTATTCTCTGACGCAAATTGAGTGAGGATACGCTCTTTTTCAGCAGATTTACGCTCACTAATATCTTGTACTTGAGCAAACAAATAACCAATGCCCTTGTACTCTACATAGTTACTAGTGACTTCTACTGGAAAGATAGTTTTATCTTTAGCTTGATGAAAAGATTCAAATCTTGAATAGCCTTTATTGCTAACCTCAGCCCAATAACTAGGCCAATCTCTTATAGAAAACTCAGGTGTAATATCCCATACAAAAATATTTTTCAGCTCGTCTTGGTTATAGCCTAAGTGAATACAAGCAGCCTCATTCACATTGACAAACTGCCCATCTGAATTAATCCAAAAAATGCCAATAGCTGTATTTTCAAGAGCAAACTTTGTGAGAATCAGTTCTTGTTCTTTAGCTTTGCGCTCACGAATATCTCTGATAATTTTAGAGGCTCCGATCACCTCTCCCTGACTATCAGTCAATGGAGAAATAGTGACTGAAATCTCAATCGGATACCCTGCTTTATGCATTCGAATCGTTTCAAAATGCTCAATACACTCTTTATTCTTAAGTCGAGCAATAATTTCGATTTCTTCCTCTAGCCGATCCCGTGGGAAAAGCATCACAATGGGCTGGCCAATCGCTTCGGCTGCGGTATAGCCAAATAAATCGATGGCCGCTTGGTTCCAACTAGTGATGGTGCCATCTAAGTCTTTGGTGATAATGGCATCCTCAGTAGACTCAACGACTGATGCCAATAGCCGAGAGTTTGCTTCAACCTGTTCGCGCTCAAACTCTAGCCGCTTTTTCTCGGTGATATCTTGGATCATCCCCAAGCAATATTGGGATTTTCCATCCGGTAGCTTTACGAGAGTAACCGTTGTTAAAGACCAAACAATCGAGCCATTTTTGTGGATATATCTTTTTTCTATAGAGAAATCTTGAATTTTCCCTTGATATAAGTCCTGAATTAACCGCTTCGATTCAGGCCGATCTTCTGGGTAAGTTAACTCTGAAACGGACATTTGTTCCAGTTCCCTGTGCGTATAGCCAACCAGATCACAATAAAAATCATTGACTTGCAGCAGTTTCCCAGTCTTCATTTCACTTTCAACAATACCCAGAGCGGCTTGATCAAACCCTGCATTCGCTCTCGCCTCACTGATCTGTAGAGCGAGCTCAGTCTGTTTTCGCTCCAGTTCCAAGCGTTTTTTCTCGCTAATATCATGCACTAGCCCAACGCTATAAACGGCTTCGCCATCTTGCAGCTCAACGGAAAAGACCGTTGTCTCAGCCCAAAAGTAGGTACCATCCTTCCGCAAATAGCGTTTTTCCAGAGTGAATTTCTCAATTTCCCCTGAATAAAGCTTTTGCATCATCTCTTTAGATGCAGGGATATCATCTGGATGAGTCAGCTCAGCAACCGTCATACCCAAGAGTTCAACCCTGGTGTAACCGATAAGCTTACAAAAATGGTCGTTCACTCGAATACATTGTTTGGTGCTCACCTCTACTTCTAAGAAACCCACGGCTGCTTGCTCAAAAGTAGATTTGGCTCGGGCTTCACTTAGCTGGAGCGCCGTCTCCATTTGCTTGCGATCGCTAATATCTCGCATAATAGTCGAGAAATTTTCTATTTCCCCTGCCGGATTTTGATGGGCAATGATAACTTGAGAAACAGGAACTTCTCTACCTTTGGCATCTATAACGACCGTTTCTCCTAACCAGGTGCCTTCTCTGGCTGCGGTAGGAAATGCCTCTTCTGTAAATATTTGGTGAACCCACTCTGGATGAAAGGAAGCGAGGGAAATTTGTTCTTTTTCTAGCTCTGAAGCATCAGGCAAATCCAGTAATTCCGTGAGCCTTTGATTGTTCCAGATGGTATTTCCCTGAGGGTCAGCAATGCCAATATAATCTGGAGTGGCTTCTAGAATTGCATTGAGTCTTGCTTGTTCCTGTTCACGTTGTTTGCGATCGCTAATATCAAAAATCACTCCTTCGAAATATTGGAGTTGATCGGTTTCATTAAAAATGCCTTTCCCCTTTTCAGTGACCCAACGGGTTGAGCCATCTCGATGGATGATCCGATACTCCATCGTGAAGGATTGGTGCTCAGCAACGGCTTGGGACGCAAGTTGATCCACTAGGGCAACGTCTTCAGGGTGGATAATGCTGGCGTAGCTACGATGTCGGTTATTGATAAAGTCAGCAGCAGGATAACCGGATAGGTCGGCAATGGCATCACTGACAAACTCTAGCGTCCAATCGATATCATACTGGCTGCGGTAAACTGCACCATCAAGGTTGGAAAGTAGGTTACGGAATTTAGCCTCACTTGCCCGTAAAGATATTTCAGCGGCCTTGCGAACGCTAATATCTCGAATAATGCTGTGAACGATCAGTTCTCCCTGATACTGAATCGGCGTCAGGGAAACTTCTGCCCAAAAGGTTTCTCCATCGACACGTTGATGGAGCCACTCAAATTGGGAACTTCCCTTTTGGAGCGTTTCCTGCATGATGGTTTCAACCTTATCTGCTGAGCGTTGACCGTCGGATTGTCTCTCCGGTGAAAGCTGGTGGGGCTGTAGTGCTACTATTTCAGTCTTATTGGCATATCCGAACAGATCAATGGCTGCCTGATTGCAATCGATAAACCCTTCTTCACCGAGTAATACGACAGCATCCACTGCTTGGTTGAATAACGTTTGCAGACGTTGTTCTGACGCGGCCAGTTGGGCAGTGCGATCTTGAACACGGACCTCTAGTTCTAAGTTAAGCTGTTCTAACGCCTGCTGCGCTTGCTGACGCTCTAATTCAGCCGCTGCCCGCTCCCCAAAAACTTGCAGGACCATACGGGCAAATTCTATATTTTCAATGGTTTCATAGTCTAATACACAAATCACGCCAATCACTTGCCCTGTGCGATCTTTCAAGGCAACGCCCAGATAGCTGTCAACCCCCATCTCGACTAAATCAGGGTCAAGGGGAAAGGCCTCCTGTACCCCACAGGGACAATAGTGATTGCCCTGCTGAATCGAGGCTTCACAGGGGGGTATGAGCCCTGGGATAGGTCAATTTTGCCTGTAACTGATTATTGGTATACCAAGCTAAGGTTTCTAAGGTATCTCCACGGATTTGGGATATCAACACATGGGCACATTTCAGGGCATTTGCCATTTGTTCTGCCAGAGTGGGAAACACTGCTTCTCCCGTCACTGACCCAGTGCTGAACAGTAGGTTTTCCAAAATATATTGATTTTTCTGGAGCGCTTGAGTTCGCTCATCAACATGGTGTTCTAATGTTTGATAAAGTCGAGCATTTTCTAGCGCGATGGCAGCTTGAGAACAGAGAAAATTGAGTACGGTGATGCGATCGCGCGTAAATACACCAGACGTAGATTGATTCTGCAAATACAGCAACCCACTGAGTTCTCCCTGATACCGAATCGGTAAACACACAACACTCCGAGGCTGATGCACCTGAAAATAATCGTCCACGATCGGCAAGTCAGTCTTGAGATCATCAACGACCAGTACTTCTTGGGTATTTTTGACATACTGAATCAATTGAGTCGGTAAATCAGAATCCTCTGCCAAAGGAACAGAAGACAGATGAGTATGGTCAGGGGTAGCCGTGGCCCGAATCTGCCAGCTCCCCTCTGACTCAGGCAACAACAGAACCAGCTGATCTGCGCCAGAATTTTGCAGCATCATTGGCGCTAGTCGTTCTAGCAATTCATCAAAGTTGAGACTTTCCGAAAGGGCTTGGCTGCTTTTGAGGAGCGCAGTTAAATCAAAAGCTGTATTGATACTGGTGGAAGGAGACTGAACCGAAGCAGAAGAATGAATCGAAAGGTTCAGCCGAGCCAGACTCGCTAAAGAGTCCCAAGGATTGATGGGCTGAGGAGTAGGTTGCAAGATCGGTTTCAGTAAATCAGGGTAGCGCTGTTCCAGGGCGTTCGTTTTTGCTTGGGCTCCCCAACGGGCATAGCAACCGTAAGCATCTTGCATAAAGCCTGCAGCTACCTTTTCTTTACCCCAGTTGAGATAAAATTTAGCCGCTAGCTCATGGGCAAGGGCTTCGTCCTGGAGATATTGATTCTCTTTAGCCCCCTGAATGGCTGCTTCATAACCAGCAATGGCTTCAGCATAATTTTGTGCTAAACGATGCTGCTCCGCCAGCACCAGCTGATATTTGTGCTGAAAGTTTTCGGGGGCAAACTTGGCCAGCTCAGATAAGAACTCCTTCGCAGCATTAATGCGGGTGTGGTTCGACGTTCTATCCAGGTTGGCGGCTGTTATTCCCCGATAGAACGGCAACAGCTTCGCCTGATAGCCAGCAATAGAAGATTGATAGGTTGCAGCTTTCTGAAAAGCACTCTCTGCTTTTTCCCATAGGTCTAGATAGACAAACAAAATACCTTTTGCCAAATAGTAGGCATATAGAGCCGTCCCTGCCTGGACTTCTTCAAGTTGAGCGACGACCCCAGACTCATCAAAGTCTTCTGACTTAAACTCGGTAACACGACTGGATTGACCCGAGAGATTGAGGGACAACAGGTGCCAAAACTGTACATAGGCCCATGAAAAAAACAGTCTTTTTGATTGGAGCCAACTAATATACGTTTTTTGAATGTCTAGGATCTCTTCCAGAGGTTTGCCACTCATCCAAAGATACGTGCAATAGTTATTGGCACAATATCCTGAGAATTCTAGATCACCCACGTCTAAGCCGTTCTGATAGCCTCTGGCCAAAGGCTGCAAACAGTTTCGTAAGGGGGTTTGAATAGATGCCACATAGGAGAAGTGCACCATATCGACCTTGGTACGCAAGAGCTTGCTATTGAAGTGGTTCAGCAAGACTTGAGAGACTTGGCCCGCTGCATCAGCAGCCCCATAATCCTCCATATTGCCTAACAGCATGCCGTAATTCGCAAAGCCAAAGGCCGACAGTTCCGAGTAGCCAAACTGCCGGGAAAGATCCACCAAGGTCAGGATAATTTGGAAGAATAGGGGCGGATTGGTAAAAATGGCAGAGCTACACATCTCCAGCAAAATTCCCATCTTCAGGGTGATGTTGCCCTCCATCGCTGGAATTTTCTCAAGTTGACTTGTGAGCAACTGAGCTTTGATGCGATCATTTTCGGCAAGGCTGACTAGATGGATTCCTTGGCTAGCCAGAACAGACACTCCCCGATCCAGCGCCTCCACAAACCGCTGTTGAGCAACCCACACTCGAATGGTTAGGGCAGTGATATGAAGCTGTTGATGTTCATTCAGGCGGGACAGGGGAAGTGTTTCCAGTAGTTCTGTCGCTTGATCCCATCGACTATTGAGATATTCAGCTTCAATCGATGCGCAATCAAGCTCGAACTTTAAGTCTTCATGGGTAATGCCGTAGTCTTCATAGAGACTCCTTGCTTTAGAGAAATAAAGGCTCGCAGTGTCATAGGCAAGGGTAGAAAGTGCCTGTTGACCCGCCTGAAGATTCAGAGAAAAGAGTAGAAATTTCTCCTCTGGTGTACTGAGGATAGATGAACCCTGGTTATAGTTCTCAACAATCAGAAATAGCTGCCGCTGGTCCTCTTTAGAGCCATGCTTTTGTAAGAGTTTACGGGCAATCTCTAGTCTGAGTAATAGGGCATCCTGTTCATGACTGGCCAACTCATAGGCAGCTTGCTGAACTCGATCATGGAGAAATTCATAGGCGACAGGAACCGTTGTAGAGGGTTCCTGTGGAGTACCCTGAAAAAATTTGTAAGTGCTATTTTTCGGGATGACGATTCCCATCTGCAAGCTGGGCCATAGGCTATCGGCCAGATCTGCATGGGATTGCTGAGTGATAATCCCTAAGGTGGATAAATTAAACGAATCTCCCAAACAAGCTGCGATATTAAGTATTTTTTTGATTTTTTTCAGGTAATTGTTTTAATCTTTCGATTAAGAACTCTACAACATTATCTGTTAAGGCTAGTTGTTGAACCTTTGCTAAATGACAGAGCCAATGGCCAGCATCGCCATCAAAGTAAATACAGCGCTGATCGTATAGCTCCAATAAAAATTGAGTCGTGAAAAATGGATTTCCACCTGTTTTTTGATACAGCAGCTGAGATAAGGGCGTAGCAATGTTAGGCGCACATAGGAGCGTCTTCGCCACTAACTGATTGACATCAGATTGAGCCAACGGTCCCAGGGTTAATGTATGCAGGAGTCTTTCCTGTTCTTGCAGCCCCTGCAATGTCAGCATCAAGGGATGGGCTGAACATACTTCATTGTCCCGATAGGCCCCCAGCACCAATAGATGGCCCGACTCTGATGCATCAAACAGCAGCGTTAACAAATTCAAAGACGCTGAATCTGCCCACTGCAAATCATCCAAGAAAATCACCAAAGGATGCTCTGCACTGGCAAAAATCTGCATAAATTTGCCGAACAGCACATTAAACCGATTCTGAGCGGCCATACCCGATAGCTCAGTCACCGCAGGTTGTGCACCGATGATCTGCCCTAACTCTGGTATGACGTCGATCAGAACCTGAGCATTCTCTCCCAAGATATTTAAAATTTTGGCTTTCCAATCTGCCAAAGCCGTATCCGATTCACCCAGTAACTGCCCCACCAAGCTCTGAAACGCTTGCACAAAAGCTGAGAAAGGAATATTGCGGTTGAATTGATCGAACTTACCCTTAATAAAGTAGCCATTTTGGCGGGTAATGGGTTTGTGAACTTCGTTGATCACAGCGGTTTTACCGATGCCAGAGAAGCCAGCCACCAACAGTAGCTCTGAACTACCCTGAGCAACTCGGTCAAAGGCATCCAGCAGGGTTTTGACTTCAGCTTCACGGCCATAAAGTTTTTCGGGTATCAAGATGCGATCGCAGACATCCCGCACCCCCAATTCAAAAGGCTCAATCTCTTCTCCCTCAGTCAACTGAGTCAGACAAAGTTCCAAATCATGCTTCAATCCCAAGGCACTCTGATAGCGATCTTCTGCGTTCTTCGCCAACAACTTCAGAACAATATTTGCAATGGGTACTGGCACTTTAGGATTGATGTCTGTTAGAGGAGTGGGCACCCTAGCAATCTGGTCATAAACCAACTCCATCAAGTCTTCTGACTGAAACGGTAGCTGTCCCGTTAGCACCTCATACAGCGTTACCCCCAGACCATAGAAATCGGTCCGATAATCTACACCTCGATTCATGCGTCCCGTTTGTTCAGGAGCAAGATAAGCCAAGGTCCCTTCTAAAACATTAAGGCTCTGAATTTCTTGGGTTTCCCTGGGAAGTAAAGAGGCAATTCCAAAATCAGTGAGCTTTATCTGTTTGCTTTGAGGATGAATAATGATATTTGCAGGTTTAATATCCTTATGAATAACCCGTTGTTGGCATAAATAGTGGAGCACATCAGTGAGTTGAAGAGCAATGTGCAAACCATCCGTCAAGGAAACAGGAGACTTGAGAAAATCGGCTAAAGAAATGCCTTGCATATCCTCCATCACCAAGGCATAGGTGCTATCAAAAGAGTCCAAGCTCAGCATCTGGATAATGCCAGGATGCTGAAGATTACGACCAATCGTAAATTGATTGCGAAAAGCAACATGCTCAGCAAACGGCCAAGGCTGAAATGGAGCCGTAGTTTTAATGACCACAGGCAACTGATCCGCTATCCTAATCCCTCGATAAACTCGCGTTTGCTTACTGTCGTACAAAACTTCCAAAAATTTGTACTGAGGTAAGTATTGGGAGATAGCGGGCTCCATCTGGAACTGGCTCCTTAACAATGCACCGTTCTATTGAGGATGCCCCACAAAAAACAATTCTGTTAGGGGTTCCACCAACAGAATAACGAATCATGAGAGGATAATGGTTTTCCTCTGGCTAATAACTTTAAGTCTGAAAAACTAGTTGAATTCAAACTCAGATAGGCAAGGAAATCTTTATCAATCTCTATTTGTCAATAAAGAGATATAAAATAGAGAGTTAAAGACAATTTGATATCTAATAAATTCAACCGAAATAGACTATAAACTACCTTGAATTTCGCCATTAAATCCGAACACTTTTCGTTGCCCGACCAAAGGCACCAAAGTAACATCCCGCTGGTCGCCTGGTTCAAAGCGCACGGCTGTTCCCGCAGGAATATCTAGCCGCATCCCTTTCACTTGTTCCCGATCAAATTCGAGAGCTGAATTCACTTCATAAAAGTGAAAATGAGACCCTACCTGCACCGGGCGATCGCCGGTGTTTGCAACAGTCACCTTCTCCGTTGCCCGGCCTGCATTAAGTTCGATATCGCCTGTTTCAGGAAAGAGTTCACCAGGAATCATGATGGGGCTGCCTGAAGTATACTTTCTAGCTACTTTACGGTACTTTTTCCCTGAGGTCTAGAACTTGTTTTAGAAACCTGTTCTATATTTTTTGAGCCATTCGCAAATGGCGTTGGAAGTTTGCTCAAGCATATGCCAATGGAATGTAATTAGATTTTAGAGATGTCTGCCTGTTGCTGAGCCTTGCGTTCACTGTAGCGATCCGTGAGGTCATCCACTTTATCGCGAAGCAGCAAAGTAAACCGATACAGTTCTTCCATCACATCCACCACACGATCACGATAAGCCGAGTCTTTAAACCGTCCATCCTCATGAAATTCCTGATATGCCTTGGGAACAGACGATTGATTAGGGATGGTAAACATTCGCATCCACCGACCCAGCAGCCGCATTGTATTGACCGCATTAAAAGACTGGGAACCCCCGGAGACCTGCATCACTGCGAGTGTCTTGCCTTGGGTTGGCCTTACAGCTCCCAACTTCAAAGGAATCCAGTCAATCTGGGTTTTCATCAACCCAGAAATATTTCCGTGGAGCTCTGGACTAGACCAAACCTGACCCTCTGACCATTGGACGAGGGTCAGCAGCTCCTGAACTTTGGGATGGGAATCGGATTCAGCACCATGTAATGGCAGTCCCCGAGGGTTAAAAAAGCGCACTTCTGCCCCCATCTCTTCAATAATGCGAGATGCTTCTTCTGCCAGAAGACGGCTGTAGGAACGCTCTCTTAGAGAGCCATACAGAAATAAGATCCGAGGTGGATGATCAAAGCTCATCTGTTATCTAAACCTGAAGAATATAAAAGTTACAGAGATCCTAAAGTTTGAAAGCCCACCTTTGAAAACGGTGGGATGAAGAACGAGTTTGTGCGATTACGCGCCATCAGTCTTTCCCTTCAGACTCAATATACATTCAGTGCTGACGCTTTCTTTTGCGGCGCTGCTTTTCTAACCGTTGCAGGATCGTCGCAATGCCAAACACACCACAGAAACTGATCGCCAACAAGATGCCAAATAGCTGCCAAGGGTTAGGTCCAGCGCTGGATAGGTTTGCAGGAATGACCGTTTGGCATAAGGGATAGAGGAAATTTCGGCCGCCCAGATCATCTGGACTAAGTTTCGGCAGCGGCTCAGCAGCATCCCCCAAACTGCTATTCATAATGGCTGCCGAGTCAATTTGGGAGACTAATTTCAGGGTCTTGGTAGGCTGTTGACAGTCAATCAGCATCGAATTGCCAGGGATCTTATCCGTATCAAAGTTACGTTGGGGAAACTCGTTCGGGTGATCTAACGCTAGAGCATGACCCACCTCATGAATGAGCAAAGACTCAAAGTGGTTACAGCCGGAAATAGGGGTTTGGGTATCGAAAAAGTAGCAACTACGATTGTTGAAAACGATATCAGCACTGGTAATGGTTTTGCCAGAAACGGGCTGTCCCTGCATACCAATGGGAGTTTCATTGGTGAACCAAAAGCTAGTGTAGGCCCCAAAGTTTGCAACTAGGGGATAGTCTTCAGGGCTGCGGACAAACAGATCAATCTCTGCCCCAAACCCTCGCCACGGCTCCCGCGCTCCATCTGGGGGGATTTGGGCAGCTAGGCTGGTCACTGGCGTAAATTGAAGGACAGGATGATTGTCTCCCCAGTGATCTAGGGCTTTTTGAATCTCCGCTTCGATTTGGGCACAGGTCGGCGGTTGAGGATCTTGAAATAGGGGAATGATCTGGGAGCAAAAGTCGGATGCGATCGCATATTCCAATCCCTCTCCCAGTCCTCGCACGTTAGACAAAACCGAACCCGGCACATTACTCCAGCGAGCCGCATCCTGCAGATCATCCGCAAAGTTATTGGGCGTATTGTTGGTAAGGGCATTATCCGTGACAAATCCAAAGGCTGGCCCACTGAGTAGAAGCCAACAGCAAAACATGATGCTTAACCAACGTTTCCATCCCCCTTGATTGGGCATTGTCCCCCTCGTTAGCCGTCAAATTAAGGAATAGGATGATGAACCGTCACGAGCTTGGTTCCATCAGGGAATGTGGCTTCCACCTGAACTTCAGGAATCATCTCCGAAATTCCATCCATAACATCGGCCCGACTGAGCAGCGTGGTGCCATAGCTCATTAATTCAGCAACGGTCCGTCCCTCTCGTGCCCCTTCTAAAATACCCGCAGTAATATAGGCCACCGCCTCAGGGTAATTGAGCTTTATCCCTCGGTCCTTCCGCCGTTCTGCTAGCAGTGCCGCTGTAAACACCAGCAATTTATCTTTTTCCTGGGGAGTGAGTTGCATGGATTACCTCGTTTTAGAGTGGCCAAACACGGGGGGGACAGGCAGGGCGTCCCAAATGGGTGGATCGCAAGAGATTCCACACCTGTATAAACCATTGGCGGGCCGCTTGACTAGAGGGACCACGATATCGACAGATCAACCCCAAGGGTAAGCGAGTGATCCCCCCCTCAGCAGCATCTGTGGGCTGCCAAAGTTCACGAGCTGCCTGAATCGTCTTGGGTTCTACCGCCTGCCCGACCCAAAGAAAGCTGCCAACGACCGGTTGTCCAGCCAATCCATGGGGGCTATACCAAATCTCTGGTTGTCCCGGCAACCACTGGCGATCAATCCAAAGAGGAGTGCCTTGCTGCCAGATTTCAGTCTGGGATCGCCAATCCCCCTGGGTAAACTGTTCACCTCGGGCACTGCGACCAAATCGAGTCATCTCCCAACCGCAGTAAATAGCGTCTGGCCCCAGATCAACTCGAAAGGATTGGCGAAACTGCGCTTGATCAAAGACGATGGTTTCTAAGGGCAGCCATTCTAGAACTGCATTGGCAGCCAGCTCACAGTGAATCGTTTGTTGAGCAGCATACCCATTAGAACGATAGACTTTGCCAGCCGATGTTGTCGTCAGCAAGGCGTGGGATTGGGGCTGTAGATCAACATGAATGGAGAGACGATCTCCTCCCACCATTCCCCCTGCGGTATGCATCATCACACTATGACAAACTGGCCCTTCGGGATAAAAAGGGCGTTGCAGATTGAGAGGAGCTTGATGATAACTACTTTGAATCTGAGTTTGGTGAGCTGTTTTCTCATAAGTCAAATTCAGGCGACCATGCCAGCTCGCTGAGTCTGGCTGTCTAGCAAGTTGCTGCATTCAATGATTAGGGCAAGATTTATAACTATCAAGATAGATAGGTTTTCAATAACTTATCACTAAATTTATATGACCGAATCTTTTCTATTTGAATGATGGGACAATCTCATCCTCAATTTAGTTCTTGAATGGAGTTATTACGTTTTCTAAAACCTATCCCTTCTTGGTTTTAACTCTGATCAATAACTGTCATAATGCTTACGCTCACGTTGTCTTACTAGTCCGTCTGTCTATGTCAGATCAAGATAAATACTCTGTTTCGCCTGCCCGAGATACTGAGAATATTCGTAAGAATTACAATGACGATGCCCACAAGATGCGGGCAAAAGCGGCTAAAGCACGAATTAAAGCCAAGCAGAAGGAGGAAAAGGATGCCCGGCAAAGAGCTGCCATTGAAAAGATCCCTCCAGAGCATCGCATTTTGGAAGATTCCCTTTAAATCCATGACATCAGCAGGGGAAGTGTGAATGCGATCTCATTCACACTTCCTCAAGTTTTAGCGCTATCCTCAACCCGTTAAACTTGGACGATTCGATAGTCTGCAGATAGGCTGTTGGCAGTCCCCGGCTGAATCTCAATCACCTCATTCGCTGCATTTGCGGTCTCTACACAGACAAATTTTTGATAATCATCATCCTGTAAGTCAGCCATCTTGGCGGCATTATCCACCCAAGGATTCCAAACCACAGCCGTTTGACTCCCTGAAGCCGTAATTTCGATGCGGCGGTTAAGAGCTGGATCTGCAATCGCTAAGTCTGAGGAAGCCCCTAAATAAATCCGATCCACCTCTTCAGCGATCGTAATCTGGCCAGCTTGCTGTTTTTGCAGTCCCCCATCGACTTTATCAATGTAGGCCTTATCCTCCAGACCTTGAATACTGAGGGGCGCAATATCTCCCACTTGAAAATAGGTATGAAGGGCCTGAGTAATCGAAAACGGCTGATCACCTGTATTGCGAGTTACCAGTTCAATAGTAAGGGTGGAACCTACCGTAAATTCAATGGATAGTTCGAAGGATTGGGGCCAAATCTCTCGGGTTTCAGGGGTATCCACTAATCCCAGTTTGACCTTGGTCTCTTGATTGGGTGTGGTAGACGTGGATTTCACAGCCCACAACCGATTGCGCACAAATCCATGACTGGCTCGCCCTAAACCCTCGGGGTCAGGGCCAAACCAAGGCCAACAGATGGGGGCTCCTCCTTTAATGGCTTTGCCTGCCTGGTAATAGGCTTTCTCGCTGAGAAACATCAAGTCTTCAGGGGCAGAAGCAGGTTTGTAGGACAAGACTTGCCCAGCATAGATAGAGATCACCGCTTGGGCATGAGTGTTATTAATCTTGATGACGGGAAGATCGCCCTTGCCAAGGCTGAACTGAAGTTGATCGGCAATACCATAGTCCGAATTGAGCTGCTCAATATTCATAGGGGAATGCTGTCGAAGTTGCTAAAAAATATAGGGAATGTCAGGATTGTCAGGCTCACCAGTCGGCTTAGTGAGATCCTGGTCCTGGCACTAAGACTGTACCGGACTTTCACCTCATTAACCGTAATTTAAGCTGACCCTTGTACAAGTGGAAATGGCTTTTTATAAGCAATAGTTACAAGCAGTTTTCACAGTAGTGGTGTTGCCAGATGATTCAGTCAGAGATCGAGTCTGTTCCTGTACAACCCCTATCCCAACGCCTGATTGAATTAGCCAAGGTGTTCTTGAAACTAGGAACTATCGGCTTTGGCGGCCCCCAAGCTCATATCGCCATGGCCAATGACGAAGCGGTCGTTCGCCGCCAATGGCTGACGCCGGAACAGTTCACGGAAGGGTTGGCCGTTTGCGAAATGCTGCCTGGTCCTGCATCAACCCAGATGGGTATTTATATTGGCTATGTTCGGGCAGGGCAACTAGGAGCATTAGTATCCGGCTTCTGCTTTATTGCACCTGCCTTTTTAATTGTGGTGGCTTTAGCTTGGGGTTATTTTCGCTTCCAAGGACTGCCTCAGATTAATGATATTTTCTTGGGGGTTTCACCGGTGGTGATTGCCATTATTCTGGCCTTTTGCTGGAAGTTGGCGAAGAAAACCCTAAAGGATTTTGTGGGGATTGGCATTGCGATCGCAATCTTTATCCTCACCCTCACCACCTCCATCAACGTCTTAATCCAATTTATTTTGGCTGGACTTATAGGGCTCTGGTGGTTCCGCCCCCGAGGAACGGATCATTCTATCCGGGGTTGGTGGATACCGCCTACTCCTTTGTTACTGGCTACTCTACCAGTGGACACCCTGACCCTCTCTAGCTTTTGGGGACTCGAACGAATCGGTGAGTTCCTCCTCCCTCTAACAACCTTTTTCCTTAAGGTGGGCAGCTTTATCTTTGGGGGTGGTCTGGTCATCATTCCTTTACTGGAATTTGAAGTGGTCGAAAAGTTGCACTGGTTAACCCAAACGGAGTTTATCAACGGCGTTGCCATTGGTCAGTTATCGCCAGGACCTGTGGTGTTAACAGCAGCATTTGTCGGCTTTAAGGTGGCAGGTGTATTGGGAGCCTTGGTCTCAACGATTGCCATTTTTGCCCCTTCGTTTGCCTTTATTATGTTGGCGGCTCCTTTGCTTGTGCGAGCCCGAGAGAATCCCTGGATTCGGGCTTTTTTAAAGGGAGTTACGCCTGCAGTACTGGGTGCGATCGCAGCCGCCACCATCCCCCTCCTCAGAACAACCTTGACTCAACCAACCCTGTTCTATTCCATCACTTCTGGGGTAATTGGACTCCTCGCCTTAGAGGCCTTGATCCGCTACAAAGCTCCCACCTGGCTTCTAGTCCCCCTCGGTGCGGGTTTAGGATTAATAGTGGGAGTCATGCCTGCCTAGATTAAGACTGCTTATGGAAGATAAGGTTTTGGGGACAAAGACCTTTGAGTAAGGTTTATGACAACAGATACGGCTATTCAATCCAAAGACTCAACAGGGTTTAGTCCAGAAAAAACCAACGTTCTAAGCATCAACAAAAATTAAACCAACAGAAAAATCGACGGTAATTGGCTCAATATCAATCAAAATAAAGATAGAGCTAATATAAAACCTCTAAGAATATGAAAGCCAAAAAAACTATTACAGCTCTATGAGGCTGGAGAACGAGATTTCCAAGACATTAATTTGCACGGAGAATCGCTTAAAGGCCAGAATTTATCAGATGCGAACTTTTGTGGTGCAGATATTCGGGGTACAGACTTCAGTCAGGCATGCCTTAAAGGTTCAAGTTTCAGACTAGCAAAAGCTGGCTTGCAAAATAACTGGCTTCATATCTTCGGTATCACTGCATACTTATTAACAGGCTTAAGTGGCCTATTAGCAGAAGGAATTAGTGCTTTAGTTTTCACTAATTCTTTTGGGTATTGCCTAGTAATTTATATCATCCTAATCACTCTTTGGATATTCGAAATTCAGAAAGGATTTAAAACATTTCTTTTTAGCTTTATTTCATCTTTATCTATTTTTTATCAATGTTTTTTATCTTTGTCTATATTTTCTTACCAGTAGTAGATCAAGAGACAAATAAAATCTCGATCATCATTCTTTTGTCAAGCACTATTCTCAGCTTTTGTATTTTCTTCGCGTTCATTAAATTCAAGTCCTTGAAGACATACCATCGAAGACTGCATGAGTCGATGTTTTTGTATGCTTTCTTGCTCCTCCCTACTTTTTTTTGAACTGTTTACCAAGAATCCTGACAAATTCATCTTAGGTTGTATTTATTTTTTTTAACAGCTTTTGGATATCATTTTTAATCTCTACTGCCATTACATGGATAATTTTTTTGTATGGGCATTCCATTCTTTTTTTTTCCTATATTCTTCAAGATGATATTGGAGTTGCAACCGCTATTTTAAGTAGTTGTATAGGTATTGCCGTAGCATTTACTGCCATTGATAATGCAAGTTTGTTTTCACTACTTCTTCCATTAACAGTAATTACTCTTAGTATTTATATGACAAGGGGATTCCTATCCATACAATACAAAGATTCCCCTATTGAATCTCTTGCAGTTGCGATCGCTTGTATGGGTGGTACCTCTTTCCGAAAGGCTGACTTAACAGATGCGAGTTTTAGCCAAGCGGATTTAGGATGTACTGATTTTAGGCAGGCAAAATTAACACCTACAGTTCTCACTCAAACAAAGAATCTAAATCGGGTCCGTTCTTCAGATTCTTATTATCAAATTTGTCAAAATTACTTCGGTCTATTCATACAGATATTGACAGACCAAAAAACTCCCTAGCAGTGGGTGATGACTAGTTTTGATTATTGTTTGTTCAATCGAGTGCAGCCCACTTCACTAAATGCCCATATACTGCCAACGGCTGAGGGCTTAACATTTTAGATTGAGCTATAACTCTCTCTAACAAGAGATTTGAAGCTCATGAAAAAAGTAAACTTTCAACTCGTTCTGAGTATAACAGCACTTACTAGGGGAGATAGCAGAACAATTAGTCCACCTAAAATACCCGCAAAAATCAAATAGTACAGCGTTGGAAAAAAGACTTTTCGAATCAGCAGTCCTTCACATCCTGCCAGACCAACGGTCGCTTCAGCCGTGACAATATTGGATACACAGATCATATTGCCAGCGGAGGCTCCTACACACTGCAGCCCTAGGATGATCGCCGTAGATACATCAATTTGGGATGCAACCCCAAATTGAAACAGCGCAAACATCATATTGCTAACGGTGACGCTCCCGGCCACAAAGGAACCCACCATCCCCACCATCGGGGCGAAAAACGGCCAGGATTGTCCGGCAAGGGTTGCCATACCGTCCGCTAGGGCCAGTGGCATACTCGCTAGACCAGCAGAATTGATACCTGTATTGATAAACACTCGCGCCATTAAAACTGCTGAACCCAGAGCCAAAGCCGTCTTTTGCAAGATCGGTAGAGTTCGCATCACAGCCCGCTGCATTGATTGCATAGACATCCGATGCAGGAAAAAAGTGATCATTACCACCAGGATAAAGACCGTCGGGGGAAGGTAGAGAGGCCGGGTCGCAGCACTGACTTCTGTCCCCAAAATATGGGTCCAGGTTAAGGACAGAGACTGCAGCCCCCTGCGAATGGGCAAAAACTCCAGACGCGACAATAGCAAAAACAACCCCAGTAACCCATAAGGCAACCAAGCTTGGCGAGCAGTCAGCATACTTTTGGGTAGGGTGTTAGACAAGGACACAGCCTCTGATTCGCGGGGAAAACCCCAAAGGGTTTTAGGGGTAAACAGCCCCCTCCGAGCAGCGGGAATCACAATCCCCAAACCAACTAACCCCCCGATCAAGGTGGGAAATTCCGGTCCTAGAAAGTAAGCCGTTAGGGTATAGGGAACGGTAAACGCGAGTCCTGCAAATAAGGCAAACTTCCAGGCCCTTAAGCCATCTAGAACAGATCGACCCTCTCCAAATCCAGCTGTTAGCACCATCACTAAAACAAGGGGTAGAAAAGTGCCGACCACGCCATGAATCACACCCGCCCATTGCCCAATTAAGGTCAGATACTCCGGTTGAGTTAACCCTAAATCAACCAGCTGTTGATTAACTGCAGGCACACCGTCTAAGCCCGCATCAATACCAATAATGATCGGCGTCCCCACGGCGCCAAAGGTCGAAGGTGTACTCTGAATAATTAACGCAGCCACCACGGCTGCCATCGCCGGAAAGCCAATGGCAACCAATAACGGCACGGTAATCACGGCAGGAGTGCCAAACCCGGAAGCCCCTTCAATAAAACTGCCAAACAGCCAGGCAATGACAATCACCTGCACCCTGGGATCTCGGGAGATCCCTAATAGACTTTGGCGAATGGTTGCGATCGCACCCGATTCTTGCAGGGTATTGAGCAACAAAATCGCACCGAAAACGATATATAAAATCTCTGTCGCTGCCACCAATCCCTGAATACTAGACGCGGCAACTTCCACTCCAGGAACTCGCCAAACTCCCAAAGCAACACCAACCGTCACCAGATAAGACAAGGGCATGGCTTGACTCGCAGGTCGTCGAGCAACCACTAACAGCAAGAATACTGTTGCAATGGGAATCAACGCGACCAACGAGTATAAGAAATATCATTTGGGTTTATCCAACCCATGCTGGGTTGGATGACATAAAGGGCTAAGCACCTAATAAAGCAGATGTATCTGTCTGCTCACCGTCTTGAATAAATAGGTATGAAGTCATTAAATAGGTATGATATGGAGCCACAAAAGCGACCGACCTAATTATGGGCGTAATTGCCTAGAATTTCGGCCAACCCAGGAACAGCTGCTTCCACATCACCTTTCACCGATTTTCGAACTTTTTTATAGGTCGCAATGACAATCTTATTCTTAGCCACACTCAACTTGTGATCCGTCACGCCTAGCAATACATCTGCAGTCTCAGCAGAGTTTTGACTCAAGTGCCCCACCGGATCTCCAGATTGTAGTCCTGCAGCCCACATTGGATCAAGCGCGTCTAAAGCTTGAGGCACTAAGCTTTTCAGGGCTCGAGGAATATACCCTGGTCCAATTCCTTTTAATGCTTTATAAGCAGTCTTAATGGCTAGGCCAGACATTCCCTTTTTGGCTGCGACTTGCTGATCCATGAGTTGAGCACAATCGGCAGCAATACTAGCCTGAGTTTCTTCGTCTTGGACTTGATCTCTCAGCGTCATAGTTGCAATTCCTTAACTCCGAATTTTTCTTTGGTAAATTTTGCCTAGGATAACAAACCGTTGTCTATTCTCAGAAAACTTTGCAGTTAAGCTCAATATTTTTGAGTCAATTCAAAATCGGCCCTTCCTGTTTTAAGCAAGTTTACCCAGTATAGCCAAGGCCCATCATGGCCTTCAAGCCAATATCTAGAGGCAAAAATTCGAACCATAGTTCATTTTCAGAGAAAGAACTAATCGCCTTGAAAACCGTTTTTAGGTATACAGAAAAAATTCCGTCACACCACTATCGATACAACGGAGCAACAGGATGAACTAAATCTATCAGCACATCACTTGTTCAGGGGATTTTTTTCTCATTTTTTGAAAAAAATAGCCAATCCCCCAATCTGTATGAATGTACTCGGGTTGTTTGGAACTATCACCGATCTTGGAACGCAGCCGGGACACATTCACATCTACCACCCGTAAATCTGCATAGTGGTTGGCAGAATAGCCCCACACTTGCTGCAAAATATCTGAGCGAGAAACGGTCTGTCCAGCTTTGGATACCAATAGCTTGAGGACATCAAATTCGATGCCAGTTAGCTGAATTCTTTGGCCGTGTAAGTACACCTGTCGCTTATGGGTTTCAATCCGCAATGGACCAATTTCCATAATCACCTGCTCAGCAGCATGACTTGCACCTGCTTTGCCTTGACCGGGAACTGTACGCCGTAAAATAGCCTGGATTCTACTTTCTAGCTCCTTAGGAGAAAAAGGCTTGGGTAAATAGTCATCTGCACCTAATTCCAATCCCTTGATGCGATCGCTCACTTCCCCTAGAGCCGTCAACATAATAATAGGAACGCCGGTTGTTTCGCGAAGAGTCTGGCAAACCTGCAGCCCATTCATTCTGGGCATCATCACATCTAAAACAATCAAATCAGGTTTTTCAGCTTCAAATTGCTCTAGTGCCTCAATCCCATCAGCAGCAACCACAATTTCGTATCCCACCATCGATAAGCGGGTTGCCAAAATACGACGAATCGTTGCTTCGTCGTCAACAATCAAAATTTTATGTTGCCTACCCAAGGGACCTAAATCTCCAGACTATTTTAAAAACAAATTGATAAGCGCAAAAACGAACGACACGTCAGCAACTCCAATGGATGTTGCTTAAAAACATGCTGACTAGGTGAACAAAGTGGAGAACCGGTTATAAATAATTATAATTTATAATATAAGTTAACATTCTGCAAGAATAAATGCCTCCTTTCATATTGACCCTAAATACACTAGAACCCTTTCCCCAAAAGAAATTCAGGGCTGATCTGCATTATTTGTAATGTAGATCAGCCCTGATAGCTTCAATGTTCAATTATGAAAATCTTGACAAGGTAGCTGCCCAAGCCACCACAGGGATTGCCCCCTATCGAAAGGCAGATTGAGCAGCCAATTAACTCTAGTTATTGAAGTTATTTAAACTCAAGGGAGCACGAAACTCCATTTGTACAGATGTTGGGTTAAACAGGATTACTGATTTACCCGAACCTTTGCCGCCAAGCAGGCTCCCCAGCCCTAATAGGCCGCCACTTGACTGCTCTTCGCCAGAAGCACTGACACCACGAAGAGATTGACTTGCCTCGGAAGACGCAATCACGTTCCCCTGAAAATCAGTTGGACTTAAAGAATTTAAGGAGGATGGAGAAATCCCCTTCGAAGCAGCAGTGATGGGATAAGTTTGAGTCCCAATCACAATTTCATTGGCAACAAATTGAGCACCTTCTTTGCCATTGACAGTCATAGGTATGATTTGGCCTCTGACTAAACTTCCTTCCGGCACCAAAACTTCATTTTGATTGTTATAAAGAGATCTCCCCGTTTTCAGTTCAACTGGAACCGTTTCACCCGGAACCATGATATACCTGGCGTTATCTGTCTGGGAGGCCAGGTCAACCTTGGTCCCGGTATCAACCAGATAGAGATTGGTAGAGTTAGGATCTACAAATGCTGTGGTTGAACCGGGTAAAAACTCAAAATCAGCATTGAGTTTCATGCCAATAAGATCGGGCTCGACCAGAATGACTTCGTCCGTGTTGTCAGACTGACCCAGAACTTGTTTACCTAAGGTTTGTCCCGTCTGAATCACACCCGGAAGTAAACTACCTGCCCCAACTTCACCACTAATTGCTAAATCTAAAGCAGCTGATGCCGCTACGGTGGAAATACTTCCAGTTAAGTCAGCGACGCTGAGAGAACTCTTTTTACGGGCCGCAATGGGGACTGAAGA
Organism: Acaryochloris sp. 'Moss Beach'; assembly: GCF_021497025.1. NCBI lineage: Bacteria > Bacillati > Cyanobacteriota > Cyanophyceae > Acaryochloridales > Acaryochloridaceae > Acaryochloris > Acaryochloris sp. 'Moss Beach'. The sequence continues at coordinate 4,825,516 of NZ_CP071717.1, read as the reverse complement.
AGCATTGACGGTATAGGGCGTATTACCAATGAGTATTTTGTTGGCGGTAAATTGAGTTCCTGTCGTCTTATCGATGGCAAAGGGCTGGAAACGACCAACAATCTTACTGCCTTTTGGAATAACAACCTGTTGACTAGTATTCACCACATCTTCGGCGACAATAAACGTGGTTTCCACATTTTCGCCCACGGTCATCACTAGATTGGCACCCGAGTCTGCCCCCTCTAGCTCAACGGGAATTTCAGTACCGACGGCTAGGGTGCCTGTCCCAGATTCTGTAGGTGTCGCAGGCAGAGATCCGCCCTGAACGATATATTGCGACGCGGGGAAGTTGCTGCCAATCGGTGCCAAGCGTCCCTGACTCACTAACGCTTGATAAATAAAGGCGGCAATATCGGCCCGAGTTGCTTGTTGATTCGGGTTTAAGTTAGCTGCATTCGGATAATTAACAGGAATATTGCGTTGCGTCGCCGCAGCAACACCCGGTTTAGCATAGTTAGGAATTTGGGCTGCATCGTAGAAACGGAGCAAGGTGCTATCCACCCCCCCCACGGGTTGAATCTTTAATCCACTGGCAATGGCCACCAAAGCCTGGACCTTAGGAATTTCCTGATCCGGTTGGAAGGAGCCGTTGGTATAGCCCGACAAGAACCCAGTGGTATAAGCATAGTCAATGGCGGGTGAAGCCCAGTACCCATAGCTCACATCCTTAAAAGGGCGTGAGGGGCGAGTCGCAGGAGACTTAAAGGCTTGGCGGACAATAGCAGCAAACTGAGCCCGTGTCACTGGCTGGTCAGGTCGGAAGGAGCCATCGGGAAAGCCGCTAATAATATTTTTTTGAGCCAGGGTATCGATGAACGGTTGAGCCCAATTGCTACTAACATCCGTAAATTGGGACTGAGCAAAGGCAGAGCGCGTAGGAACAGGAGCAACAGCGATCACTGAAGTTAGACAAGCGACAGCCACTGCACGCTGAGGAGCACTAAACATGTTTCTAACACCTTTTTTAGGACTGGATTGAACAGGTTGAACTGTGTATTCCCCAGGTCAATAAAATCCCATTCCAGTTTTGACGAAAGGTAATGCAGGGGGTTCCTGCATTGTTGTGAAATCCATACTCAAGTTTCATGACTACTCGTGGGACGTATTTTTTCAGACCGCAACACCATTTTCTGTTGGAACAGAGTCCAGTAAGCTGAGTGACAAATTCCAATATCCAAAGCTGTAGTCTAAAGAAAGGATCGCTATCTTTAATAGATCAGTGGCCTTGGCATAGTTCCTCGGTGGACAAACTTGAATCACATCCTTTTTACGGGGTTCTGTTGCAATGGGTTCCTCCATTCCTCACAACATCATTCCCAATGGGTATGAACTCCTCGAAATTCTGCATGAGGGGAAAAATACGCTGGTCTATAGAGCCCGGCGCTTGAAGGAGAAAACCTCCGTTGTCATCAAAACGACGCCTCCTCAGATGGCCTTGAGGTTTTCAGATCACCTTGCTTTTCGGAATCAATTCACCATCGGCCAGACTCTGAATCATCCTGGGATTATCCAGATTCTGGCATTAGAGCCTTGCCACCAAACCTATGCCTTAGTCATGGAAGACGTGCAGTGGACTCCCCTGTCTGAGATGCTGCAGTCTTCTATCTCCTTAAAGGATGGGTTAACCATTGCCCTGCAGCTCGCAGATATTCTGCATTATCTCGGTCAACAGCGTGTCCTCCACAAAGATATTAAGCCCGGTAATATCCTGCTTCATCCCCAAACCCTTCAGGTTAAGCTGATTGATTTTGGGATTGCCTCACTTCTACCTAAAGAGACTCAAGAGATCAAAAATCCCAATGCCTTGGAAGGCACCTTAGCTTATATCGCTCCTGAACAAACAGGACGCATGAACCGTGGGATTGATTTTAGAAGTGATTTTTATAGCTTAGGCGTCACACTATTTGAACTGTTTGCCGGGCAGCTGCCTTTTCAGGCGGATGAACCCGTGGTTTGGCTGCATTGCCATATTGCTCAGATCCCCCCTTCCCTAACGGAATTTGGCGTGCCAGGGGCTGTGGCAAATCTTGTTGCTAAGCTACTGGCTAAAAATGCTGAGGATCGCTACCAAAGTGCTTTGGGATTGAAGCATGATTTGGAATGTTGTCTGACTCAGGTGACTGCAGGAGAAGAAATTGAGCCCTTTAAATTGGGGTTGCGAGATGTTTGCGATCGCTTCTTGATACCGGAAAAACTCTATGGCCGTAAAGCTGAAGTCAAAACCCTGCTGGATGCCTTTGACCGAGTTGCTCAGGGGAGTTCAGAGCTAATGTTGGTGGCAGGCTTTTCTGGGATAGGCAAAACAGCAGTCATCAATGAAGTCCACAAACCGATTACCCAAAAAAAGGGCTATTTCATCAAGGGAAAATTTGATCAGTTCAACCGCAATATTCCTTTTTCAGCCTTTGTGCAAGCGTTTCGTAGTTTAATGGGCCAACTGCTAGGGGAATCAGATTCGGATTTAGCGCATTGGAAGACCCGAGTTCTAGAGGTTGTGGGGGAAAGTGGCCAAGTTCTGATTGATGTCATTCCTGAACTAGAGCACATTATTGGCAAGCAACCCACCGTACCAGAACTCTCAGGAACCGTAGCCCAAAATCGGTTTAATTTACTTGTTGGCCAATTCACTCAAGTATTCTCCACTCAAAACCATCCCCTAGTCATTTTCTTGGATGACTTGCAATGGGCAGATTCAGCCTCCTTAAACCTTCTGAATCTATTGATGGGTAAATCAAAAACAGACTATTTGCTAGTACTTGGAGCCTACCGAGATAATGAGGTATTTTCTGCCCATCCACTGATGCTGCAATTGGATGAGCTGAAACAGCAGGGTTCTTCGTTCCAAACATTAGCTCTAGCGTCCTTAAGCCAAAATGACATCAATCATTTGGTAGCGGATACACTTCTGTGTGCGCCTGACATTGCTTTACCACTATCTGAGCTGGTGTATCAAAAGACCCAAGGAAATCCCTTTTTTACTACCCAATTTTTACAAGGACTGCACAGTGATCAGCAAATCACTTTTGATACTGAAGCTAGATATTGGCAATGTGACCTGACTCAGGTGCAGCAGTTAGCACTCACAGATGATGTAGTCATGTTTATGGTGGGGCGATTACAGACTTTACCAGCGTCCACGCAGGAGGTGTTAAAAATTGCGGCTTGTATTGGCAATCAGTTTGATTTGGATACCTTGGCTTTGGTCTGTGAGGACAATAAAGAGCAGATAGCGACAGATTTATGGCCAGCCTTAAATGATGGCTTGATTCTTTCACAAAGCGAAGACTACAAGTTCTTCTCAAACAACAATAATGATACTGACATCGGAATTAAACAGGACATAACCGTCAGCTATCACTTTATGCATGATCGTTTCCAACAAGCTGCTGATGCTCTGATTCCTGAAGAAGATAAAAAGGAATATCACCTAAAGATCGGTCAGCTTTTATATAAAAAGAGGATCGATCAAGATCAAAAAAATCAGCATTTTTAATATTGTTAATAGCCTCAATCAAGGGATTAACTTAATTGATGATCCATGCCAACGACAACGGCTAGCCCAACTCAACCTAGAAGCAGGTCAAAAAGCAAAAGCATCAATTGCCTATACAGAAGCTGTCTCGTATTTTGAGAGTGGGATTAAACTACTGAGTGATCAAGGGTGGAAGACTCAATATGTTCTCATCCTTTCTCTCTATTCAGAGTTGGTGGATGTTCATTATTTAAGGGGCGACTTTGAAGCCGTCGAGACGATCAGCTCTAGTGCATTAGAACATGTTTCTGTGATTGCGGATACGCTTCCCATTTACATTGCCCAAATTGCGAGTGACCAAGCCCAGGGAAAGATGTTGTCAGGTCTAGAGTTGTCCCTCAAGGTCTTGAAGTCACTGGGCATTCAGATGTCAACAGAAATCAGTAACGATACTATCCAGAAAAAAACTGAGTCAAACTCTATCAGAATTTCAGTCTAGAACGATTGATGAGTTTATTGCTCTACCCCAAACAAGCGATCCTCAGTTGCTAAGAACTCAAGATTTGCTAACCCTGATGGTGGGATATGCCTATAAGTCAAAGCCTGAACTTTTACCGATCATTATTTGCAAGCAAATTTCGCTCTTACTACAACACGGTAATATCCCAGCTTCTGCTTCAATTTATGCACTTTTTGCCATGCTGTTGTGTGGCTTTCAAAAGTTTGAATCCGGTTACTTTGCAGGGGAAGTAGCTCTAGCAGTAATGGAGGCTTTCCCTACTAAGCAATTTGAAATGCGGGTCAGGAACCTGATTTATGCCTATGTTACTCCTTGGAAGGGGTTGCTCAAAGACTGCATCCCTCCGTTAAAAAATGGATTCAGCATTGGTATTGAATCTGGAGACATTGAATATACAGCCTATGGTATCCAACACTATGTTCAATTCCTCTTTTTTTCAGGTGTTAATTTAGCCACTATCGACCAAGAGAACCAGACCTATAGCAAAGTCCTAGAAACCTATCGGCAGGACGGAATATTATGGAGTCTCCAAATTTTCCATCAAACAGCCCTAAATCTTATCAACCTTAGCGAGAAACCTTGGGAACTTGAGGGAACTATTTTTCGAGAATCTGAATGCCTACAAAATTGGCAGGAAAACAATTTCGACGTTTTGATTGCAGCACTCTACATCAATAAATTAGTTGTCAGCTATCTATTTGGCAAGCCTTTATTAGGGATTGGCTTTGCAGAAACTGCCAATAAATCGAATAGCGGATTAACAGGGGAATTTCAAATCTCTTACTTATACTATTTTCGAGCACTCTGTTGTCTAGCTATCCTCAATCAAGGTACTGCTGAAGAACGCACCCATAGCTTATCTCAAGTTGATAATGACATCAAAAAATTGGACCTGTTTTCGCACCATGCTCCGATGAATTTCAAGCATCAGGTGGACTTGGTTAAAGCTGAAAGACATCGAGTATTGGATCAAAAGCTGGAGGCAATTGATGCCTATGAGCTTGCTATTGCCGGTGCGAAGGAAAATGGTTATGTCCAAGAAGAAGCACTAGGGAATGAACTAGCAGCAAAGTTCTACCTCGATTGGGGCAAAGATAAATCTGCCACAGCTTATATACAAGAAGCTTACGGCTGCTACGCTCGCTGGGGAGCAAAAGCCAAAACTGATGATCTTGAACAGCGTTATACTGATTTGCTCCAACCTATTCTTCAGCCAAGATCGCAGTCGCTCAATCCACTTGCGACCTTGGCCAGTCTTGTTGATACCAATCTATCGATTCATTCTTCAGCTACTTCGAACCGAACCAACCTCAATACTAGTCTCGACTTTGCAGCTCTTCTTGCAGGAGCCCAAGCTCTCTCAGAAAGCTTGAATCTAAGTGAACTACTAGAAAAACTCACCCAGATGATGTTGCAAAATTCTGGAGCAGATAGCTTAGTATTGCTCCTACCAGAAACAGATGACTCCTGGCATATCAGAGCCACTGCTATCCCTGAGACGACGCAACTCACGAACGAACCTCTCGTTGGCAGCTCCAACTTACCCGTTCAACTCATTCAATACGTCCAACATACGCAAGAGGTTCTGGTTGTTGATGACTTAGATATCGACTTACCCATTCTTGATGATTATCTACAACAACATCACCCTTGCAGTGTTCTCTGTTTACCTATTCGATATCAAGGCAATCTCAGTGGCTTGTTGTATTTGCAGAACCAATCTACGGCGGGGGTATTTACTTGCGATCGCATCACCGTACTCAACTTCCTCTGTTCCCAAGCAGCCATCGCGCTAGAGAATGCTCGACTATTCTCCAAAAGACTAGACATAGAAGCTGAACTGCAACAGCTGAATGCCCAACTGGATCAGCGGGTCAAAGAGCGCACCCAAGAACTCTCAGAAACCCTAGAAACGTTAAAGTCAGCTCAAGTCAGTCTGATCGAAGCAGAGAAGATGGCTGCGTTAGGCACTTTAGTTGCTGGGGTAGCCCACGAAATCAATACCCCCATTGGCACTAGCATCACCGTTGCCTCTACCCTCGCAGCTGAGAGTGAACAATTTCTGCAAGCAGCTGAGAACGGTCAACTCAGGCGGTCGACTCTCAATCAATATCTAGAGGTGGTCCGCCAATGCACCCAACTACTGAACAGTAATCTCAGCCGAGCTGGAGATCTGATTCAAAGCTTCAAGCAAGTCGCGATTGATCAATCCCATCAGGAGTTACGCACCTTCAACTTGAAAGCTTATGTGGAAGAAGTGGTGACCAGTCTTCAGCCCCAGGTTAAGCATTCTGGTCACCAACTGAGGGTGTCTGGAGATGAGTGGATCACCCTCATCCATGATCCAGGAGTAGTAGCTCAACTGATTACGAACTTGGTAACTAACTCCATCAAACATGCCTACGCCGAAGGTGAAACAGGGCAGTTACAGATTCAAATTAAACAGCAAGAACAACGGGCCTTTATGACATACAGCGATGATGGCTGTGGTATTCCGCCAGCAAATCTTTCTAAAGTGTATGAACCCTTCTTTACCACCGCTCGTCATCGAGGGGGGACAGGATTGGGACTCAATATTGTCTACAACATTGTGACCCAGTCTCTTCAAGGCACCATTCAGATAGATAGTCAGGTCGGGCAAGGCACCACATTTACAATCGCAATCCCCTATAAACCCGACTTAAAAGCCCGCTGAAGCTGAATCGCAGCTTGAAGGTTTTGCTGGTACTCTTTTTCAGAAATGGTGTAAGCCCCAAATCGTTCCAAATGAGGATTGGTGATTTGGACATCAAACAAGGCAAATTGTTGCGATCGCAAATGATTCACCAACATCACCATCGCGGCTTTGGAGCCTTCGGAGATATGGAAAAACATCGATTCACCAATAAATACCCCACCAATCACTAATCCGAGGATGCCCCCTGCCAATTGATCGTCTTGCCAAGTTTCATAGCTATAAGCCCACCCAGCTTTATATAGCAACATGTAGATCATCTTCAGTTCATCAGAGATCCAGGTCGAGTCACGATTAGCACAGCCTTCGACCACCCCAAAAAAATCGCGATTGATCGCTGACGTAAATCGGTTTTGGTTCAGACTCCGGCGGAGGGATTTTGGGTAGCGAAACCGATCATCCAACGGCATAACGGTCCGGGTCTGACTGGAATACCATCCCAACCCATCACCGTTATCCATCAGAAAATAGCCTTGACGGTACCCTGCAATGATCTCAGCCGGATCAATCTGCATCATCTTTGACATCGAATCAAACTGAAGTCACCTGCTACGGACATTTCCTCTTCAACATTTTAAGGAAATTACCGAAGGACATCGACTGATTCAGCATTTTTTGCCGACTCTTTAGATGAATTTCAGAAATGAGAGACGAACTTATACAACTTAAACCCAGACTCAAACAAGAACAAAAAACTGACCCTGCAATACTCAGAACATCACAAAAGCCTCCACCACGATTAGAACCCTTATAGCAGCCTGATTCAGGCTCCATCTCGTCTTCATCCACCTCTACAGGACTGATTAGCATGATGCCTCAACACCAACTTTTAGCCACCACCGGTTATTACATTCGTCAGTTGATTAAACAACAGGGTCAGGAGTTCAAATCCGCCGTTGCTCATGGGACTCAGCTTATTGCTGATACCACCGCCGATATCAATCGCATTATTGCCAGTCTCTACCCTAATGAGACAGAAACCACTCAAATGATGAGTGAACTAGAACTGCTAGTCAAAGTCCATCAGCATCTTTGCAGCCAAAACAGCCTCTATGCCAGCACAGTTGAACAGCTCCAAGACATAGAAGCCAGAATCTTTCGTATTCTAGGACTCAGCCGAGTGGGTTATGCCCACTGAATTTCTCAAAGAATTGGGTAACCCATGGAGTTAAGACGATGACTGACGATTTCTGCGGCATCTCTCAGAACAGTAAATAACGTCGTCCCAGCAATTTCGCCATTTTTTGCGCCAGGTAAACGGCAATCCACAAACTGGGCAAATCTTAGTGGGTAAGTCGCGTTTTTGGGGTGCCATGCTGAGTTCATCACAAAATTGAATGGGGTTCAATCCTTGAGAAGTTGCCGACGGATCATTTCCTTCTCTTTGATGGGGCAGGAGTTCAAACCCGAATCAGCGAAAACTGTAGAGTAGGAGTCTTGATACTGCCTAGCCTAATTGTAATGAGAGAAGCCTCACAGAACGATGATTTCTGCTGAACCCTATCTGAAAGCAATCTTCCAAACAAGCCTCCAGCTCATACAAATTTTAGAAATGGCTCAAGGCAGATTTGAACTGCCGACCTTGGGCTTATGAGTCCCCTGCTCTAACCACTGAGCTACTGAGCCAGATAGTCGGTTGGTGAGAATGACTGAAACGGGTTAGCTTTCATCAAACACCGACAGTTTAGTAGCGTAACATACACAGCAGACCCTTTGCACCCTCGGTTTGGGGAATTTCTCAATTTTGGCAAACACCGGGGTAGCAGACCCATAACCCTTGGTCACAGCCGTGCATGTCGTGGGAAGATAGGCAAATATGTAAATCTTTTCCGCGACCATGGACATTAAACACGGCTTTGTCGGCGCAGTTGGCAACACTCCCCTCATTCGCCTCAATAGTTTCAGTGAGCAAACCGGCTGTGAAATTTTGGGCAAAGCTGAGTTCTTAAATCCAGGCGGTTCCGTCAAGGATCGAGCGGCTTTGTTTATGATCAATGACGCCGAAAAAAGAGGGGTGCTTAAACCCGGCGGTACAGTTGTGGAAGGCACGGCAGGCAATACCGGAATTGGCCTCGCCCATATCTGCAATGCCAAAGGCTATAAATGCTTAATTGTCATCCCTGAAACCCAGTCCCAAGAGAAGATGGATGCGTTGCGGCTATTGGGGGCAGAAGTGCGGGCCGTGCCAGCGGTTCCCTATCGTGATCCCAATAACTATGTCAAACTATCGGGTCGGATTGCCGATGAGCTAGACAATGCCGTATGGGCCAACCAATTCGATAATTTGGCCAATCGTCTCGCCCATTATGAGGGCACAGGCCCCGAAATCTGGCAACAGACCGATGGCAAGATCGATGCCTGGGTCACTTCAACTGGAACTGGCGGCACCTATGCCGGGGTAGCCCTCTATCTCAAAGAACAAAACCCCAATCTCAAAACTATTTTGGCGGACCCCATGGGCAGCGGTCTCTATAGCTATGTCAAGACTGGAGAAATTAAGCCGGAAGGCAATTCCGTCACTGAGGGCATTGGCAACAGCCGGGTCACGGCTAATTTGGAAGGGGCTCCCATCGATGATGCAGTTCAAGTGGATGACCCTGAAGCGCTGCGGGTCATTTATCAACTTTTGAGAGAAGATGGCTTGTTCCTAGGGGGATCTGTAGGCATCAATGTGGGCGCAGCGGTGGCCCTTGCCAAGGAGATGGGACCTGGGCATACCATCGTCACGGTGCTGTGTGATAGCGGCACTCGCTATCAGTCTAAGTTGTTTAATCCAGACTGGCTGCAGGCCAAAGGACTCAGTCCTGATTAAAAGACTAGCGGTCTAAACCCAAGTTAGAGCATATCTTCATGGATCAGCGTTGGAGCTGGATTAAGCAGCTATGGACGAGCTATAAGGCCGTCTTTTTTGCCGGATTGCTGATGGCGGTTTTGGCCTTTTTAGGGAAAGCCTTATTTGAGCATTGGCAGGCGATTGCAGCCATTCAAATTACCCTGTCGGCTTGGGCTAGTGTTGCGATCGCAACCGGTATCACCCTGTTTGCCTTTACCGGGACGGGATGGGTCTGGGGATGGATTCTAGAAGATTTGGGGCATCCCGTCAGCAATGTTTGGGCAACCCAGATTTACCTGACCACCAATATTGCCAAATACTTACCCAGCAATTTGCTCCATCTCTATGGTCGAACCTTAGCTGCCCAAAATATAGGTATTCCTCTAACCGCTGCCTCCCTCAGTGTCATTCTCGACACCCTCTTAATGATTTCAGCAGGGTTAATTCTCGGTTTGTTAAGTGTGCCTCGGGGCGGTCTATGGACTGCAGGCTTGGGACTGCTAGCCGCATTAATTATTGTCCATCCTAGAATTTTGCGGTTTCTGATTCGACGGCTGTCTCAACTCGGAGCCGTTATTTCTAAATCCAAACCCAAAAGGAAAGCCAAGCCCTTCCTGCTCAAGCACTATCCCTGGCGGCCTTTACTCGGTGAGATTAGCATTATTGTCCTTAGGGGTCTTGGATTTGCCCTCACCGTCCAAGCCCTCACTCCAGTCGAGATTGAAGCCATTCCGCGTCTGATTAGCATTTTCAGTATTGGCTGGCTGCTAGGATTTGTCACCCCTGGAGTTCCAGGCGGAGTCGGCGTATTTGAACTCACCGTCTGCCAACTGATGATTCGTCCCGGCGTCCTGACTGAGACCTCCACCCTGTCCTACGGATTGGCGTTGGGCAGTGTCGCTTTGTATCGATTGATGAACACCCTTGCCGAAGCCTTGGGGGCAGGTCTAGCGTGGTTAGACACTAAGCAATCTCAAACTGCAACAGCCCCTATTCTCCGTTCTAATCCTAAAAAACCATAGCTCCACATAGCTTTGAAGCCTTAAAGCTCTTATTAAAAAAGTGGTTCAATCGGGCAGATTGCTAGTTCTAGAAATCGAGCTTAACAATACGAAATATTCTGTTTAAACATGTCCGTATATTTGCTGAGGACAACCACCTAAATCAACTCGTACCCTTTGAGGGAAGACGATTTATTCAGCCAGTATTCAGAAATATGCGTGAATTTACGCTATTTCAATCGGTATAAATCATCGTTTATCTGTGCTTGGAGTAAATTCGGTGTGACGTCCCCTCCGCTCTACGAGATCGTGAAAAGCGACCAACAGGCCAACTTAGATCATCTGACAGCTGCCTGCCCTGCGGTCATGTACAGCAGCTGTCCCGGTGCCTTTGATTTAACGGCTGTTTCCCAGAGCGTTACATCCCTATTTGGCTATACCGATCAGGATTTACTCGCAGAGCCAACCCGCTGGCTATCCCTGATCCATCCTGACGATCGGTCCCTGGTATTAGCAACCCTCAGCCAAGGCACGTTAGATATTTGGCAAGAGTGCGAGTACCGCTTTTTTCATAAACAGTTAGGGTATCGCTGGGTTCAAAATATCTTTCAGCTCGTGTCTAAACCGACAGGGCCAGGATTAGAGCTGATTGGTTGTTGGCTGGATCGCACCGAACACCTCCAGCATCGATTAGCCCAACAACAGCGGGATGCCTTACTAACCGCCGTAGCTGAAGCCAGTCAATATCTGCTCACGGGCTCCCACTTCAATACAGCGGTCACCAAAGCCCTGGCCGTGACCGGTAATGCAGCGCAGATCGATCGGCTCTATGTTTGCGAACTCCATACGTCTAAGACTGGCGTGCTCACCCCCCAACTGCGCTATGCCTGGGTGAAGAAGACCGAGTCGGCTTCCAGTTTACAGCTGCCCTGGACCGTTCCCGCCGATGTGATCGGGCAACGACGTTGGTACCAGTCCTTGGTTCGCCGTCTACCTTTTTCCCAGCTGACTCGAGATTTTCACGAAATTGAGCGATCGCATCTGAAACGAGCCGACATTTGCTCTGTTTTTCTCCTCCCCATCTTTATCGAAGATCAGCTCTGGGGATTTATGAGCTTTGAGAATCGCCATATTGAACGTCAATGGTCTGCCCCAGATATTTCTCTGTTACAAACCTTGGTGGCGAGTCTCAGTGGGGCTTTAAAACATCATCAGAAAGAGAGTGAACTCCTCCATCATGCCTTCCACGATCCCTTAACGGGCTTACCGAATCGCGCCCTGTTTACGAATCGATTAGAACAATCCCTCAAACAGCTGAAGCGCTATCCCGACTATCTGTTTGCCGTACTGTTTTTGGATTTAGATCGGTTCAAAATCATTAATGACAGCATGGGCCATGGGGTTGGCGATCAGTTGCTGATGGGCATTGCTGAACGGTTGCTGTCCTCTTTGCGTCCAGGCGATACGGCCTCTCGTTTAGGAGGAGACGAATTTGTGATTTTGCTCAATGGTCTCCAAAACCAAGAAGACGCCTCTGCGACGGCAGAACGTCTCCGCCAACAGCTGACCTTACCCTTTAATCTGGGGGTACATGAGATTTTCATTGACGTTAGCATTGGCATCACCCTCAGTAACTTTGGGTATCAAGATTCCGAGCAAGTGTTGCAAGATGCAGATGTGGCCATGTACCAGGCTAAGTCAGCGGGTAAAGGCTGTCATAAGGTCTTTAACACCGGCATGCAGTCCCAGACCATGGCGAGATCGCAGCTAGAAACAGAAATGCGGCGGGCCATTGAACGCCAAGCCTTTGAGATCTACTACCAGCCCATTGTCTGCCTGAAGACTGGAGCGATTGACACCTTTGAAGCGTTAATTCGGTGGTACGACAGCAACCATCAACCCATTGCTGCCTCCGATCTAATTGGCATTGCCGAAGAGTCTGGGATGATTCAGGATTTGGGATTATCGGTATTGCAGCAGGCCTGTAATCAGCTGCGTCAGTGGCAGCGCCTTCCAGATTATGAAACCCTGCGAATTAGCGTGAATTTATCGGCTAAACAGCTGTTTCACAGTGATTTAGTCACCAAGGTAGCGGATATCCTGACTGCGTCTCGCATCGATCCGACCCATCTCAAGCTAGAGCTGACGGAAAGCACGATTATTCGCAATGATCAGACGACGATTACTTTACTGAAACAGCTGCGAGATCTGGGATTAGAACTCTATCTCGATGATTTTGGGGCGGGATATTCTTCTTTAAGCTATCTGTATAGCCTGCCCATTAAGGCCTTAAAGATTGATCAAACTTTTGTCCAACGAATCGATATGGGGGCAGAGGGACAAGCGATTATTCGTTCGATTCTCTTACTTGCCAATAATTTAGATCTGAAGGTAGTTGCGGAAGGAGTGGAGAATAAAACCCAGCTCAATTACCTCAATTCCCTCGACTGCACCCACGGCCAAGGCTTTTTGTTTGCTCCACCCCTAACGGCGAGGGGCGCGACTTCCTTGTTGCGATCGCAAGATCGATTCGAGTATCAATCCGCCTAAAAACCAACCCTTCTCTTGGCATAGAACACAAATATTCCATTGCTCAGTACCATTAGTGCTATGGTATTTGGCTTAAATTAACCTGCGATGACAACTGTACTATTTTGTGCCCTGGCTCTCGCCATGTGGTCTCTCCCCCTCAATTACATCCCCACCCTGGCACGGTTTGCAAAAGGTGGAATGGAATGGGCCGCAAGCAATCGGGACACCATGCCTGAGATTCCACCCTGGGCTCAACGGGCAGAGCGGGCTCAGCGCAACCATTATGAAAATTTACCGATGTTGGTGGTGACGCTACTCGTTGTCCAGTTATCTGGGGCAGCCAACCCATTGATTAATCTGGCAGCAATAATTATGGTTTCCTGCAGGATCTTCCATGCCTTTGCCTATATTATTGGCGTACCAGTATTGCGTTCGTTAGGGTTTGTAGGGGCTATGTTGTCCTTATTTGTAATTCTGTGGCAGCTCTTGGTGTAGCCCACCATCGTCAATCACTCGCTTCATTGATTTTCTAGATGGCAATTAAACTACATCGCCAACCTACTCTTAAACCTGGTAGGGTAACAAACCCTTGAATGATTCCAGGTTTAAGACATTTGCTTTAAGCCCATAAAATAATCTCTCCAACTTTGGTGTTTTCTACCTGCAGCGGCAGAGAAATCACTGGGATTATCCGCCTTACCGTCATGAATACCTTCATAAATTCCTGCAATCACAGTCCCCATAAACTCACCTAATTCAGCCATGCGATCGCATCGATAGTCCTCTATGGTCATGGCACGGTAGTTCAGTTGAGTACCGAAGGCCCAATTTAAATACCCAGCTAGTTCAGATTGGGTAATGGCTTCACCATGCAAATTATAGATTTCGCCATTGTGCTTGTCCTCAGTCAACATGCGGGTATAGGCATAGGCCAACTCTGAGCGAGTGGTATAACCACACTTACCCTCTCCAGCGCAGTTCGTAATCTCCCCGGCTTGTTGATAGGTCTCGATGTAGTCCACATCAGGCTCAATGTAAATGCCATTGCGGCCAATGACCCATTGCAAACCACTATTGCGAACATCTTGTTCAGTTTGGCGATTACTTTGAATAACCGGACTAAAGGTTGTGCCTTCATCAGCACCCTGAACACTGGTGTAAACAATTTTGGTAACACCTGCTGCTTTAGCCGCTGCAATGACATTACGATGTTGGCCAATGCGTTTATCAGGGGCATCCATACCGGAGACTAGCAGTAACTTATCTATCCCCAGCAGCGAGGATTCTAACTCCGCTAGATTATTGTAATCGCCCTTGCGAACCTCTACGCCTAGATGAGCTGCCCTAACGGGTGTCCGTGCCAGACCCACAACGTTTTCCTGACCCATCACTAAGCCCGTAGCTTTAACAATTTCGCCACCTAGTTTTCCACTGGCTGCTGTGATCGCAATTTTTGTCATCGCTCTTCCTTCTCTTAAAATCCTTCGGAAACAATGCTCACGCTTGAGCCGTTTGGTAGCACTTTTTGTATCTAAGATTCACCATAATCATGGTCTGGGTGATTGCTTGTATCTAATTTCCAATATCCTCGGGAAACAAGTCTATCTTTACTAACGCCCTGTTGATTCAATAGGTGTGAGCGCATCCGGCGCATCGCATTCGCTTCACATGCAATCCACCAAAAGACATCATCCAAGTCTTCTATACCAACCAACACATTCGGTAGATACTTTTCCAGGAGTAGGCCTGGCTCTGCAGATTGCTCTTTGCGAAATAGCCAGGTTGGCTGAACCCCAATTTTGGAACTGAGGGATCGCTGTTCATGAACATCTTCGACTTCGCAAATGACGATGGGGCTACAGTTGGCCGGAAGTGATTCCAACAGGATACCTGCAGCAGGCATAGCAGACTCATCCACCAACATGACCATTACTGCGGCATCTGGAATATCCATTCCTCCTCCTGGTCCAGCCACAGTGATGGTCTCACCCACCTGGGCCTGGGCTGCCCAAGTCGAGGCCAAGCCGCTGCCATGAAGCACAAATTCCACCGTCAGTTCATGAGTCTCGGAATTAAAGTGCCGGGGGGTATAGGTCCGCATCTGGGAGCGCATTTTCTTGGGGTCAACGGGGTCATTTGGATCAACGCCAAACAGCAGCTTAATATGTGCCCCCGGACGAGGGGTGTTAAAACCGACTAGGGGTTCACCACCCAGCACGATCCGTCGCACTCGAGGCGTAACTTGATCAATTTTTTGGACAGTGACCTGCCGCATCTGACGGCGATGTTTTGGGTTAAGGATCATATTTTTGGTTTACGAATTAACAGTTCTAAGAAGCAGTCGTTATCTCAGGCACACGATTATGGTGTTGGCGAGTCAACATCATGCTTTGATAAAGCGGGCGTTTTGGAACTTTGCAGAGTTATGAAATCAGGGCCCATTCTGGCGACAAGAATGGTCGGTAGATGTCCTCTCATCTGTTGGCTATCACTAGCCCTCAAAACATCATTACCGAATCCAAACTTGCCGTTTTTATTGGTCCTGAATATATTGATTGGGATTAATGCAAGGAATAGGTGCTTGATCTCCAGAATCTAAACTGTTTAGGAAGGCAATACCCTTTTCTTTAGGTGTTAGCGATTCCAGGTCAATGCTCTAATGGATAAACCTGAGACTGGCGTGGGCTTGATTTAGTTACCATCATAAATAACCGAGCCAGTATAAGAAAGAGTCAAATCTGCTAATATTTAGGGTCAAAAATGGACATACTGTCCCTGGCGAATGTGCAATGGTCGCCTGCGGTCAACAGTCACTTTGAAGTACTGCGCTTGCAGAATTTATACAACCGAGAGCTGCCAGAGGATCACGATCCTTGGCAACCGCACCGCCTTCACTTCCATGCTTTAATTTTGTTTACCCAGGGCCAGGGCACCCACGGCATTGATTTTATTGAATATCCCGTCAAGGCAGGGACATTAATTCATGTTTGTGCCAATCAGGTACACTATTTTGGTCATGCCCCAGAATTAGATGCCTTTATGGTCGTGTTTGTGCCTGCTGCCTTGCCGACCCATTTATTAGGACTATCCACCAATATTTCCAGTCCCTTATCCTGGTCTACCATTCAGCATGT
Organism: Acaryochloris sp. 'Moss Beach'; assembly: GCF_021497025.1. Taxonomy (NCBI): domain Bacteria; kingdom Bacillati; phylum Cyanobacteriota; class Cyanophyceae; order Acaryochloridales; family Acaryochloridaceae; genus Acaryochloris; species Acaryochloris sp. 'Moss Beach'. The sequence goes on along the minus strand of NZ_CP071717.1, from coordinate 4,809,248 downwards.
TTGGCCATCCATTACATCTCTTGAATTGAAGCAAGCCCAGATGCTCCAACAACACATTGAAGTATTGGAAACTCATCAAACAATGGACAGCCAACTGCGGCCCGCTGCGCAATATCTATTGTGGTCTGTCATTGCTTTTGCATCCCAGGCGGCAGTGGAATCAGACAAACATCACTCGGCAAAAACAATAGATCCGCGATTTCTAGAGTTTGTTGAGTTGCTGGAGCAATCCTATGAGTCCTGTCGCAATATGAAATGGTACGCGGCACGGATGAATTGCTCGGCTAAAACGCTGTCTCGCATCTGTAGGACAGCGGCTGGCAAATCACCTAAGGCGATTACGGACGAACGGGTGGCTGTTGAGGCCCAGCGACGCTTACTGTTTGGTCAAACGACGGTGAAAGAGGTGGGAGCTTCGTTGGGATTTGAGGAGACGACCAATTTTATTAAGTTCTTTAGACGACTGGTGGGTCAGAATCCTGATGAATTTCGGTCAGCTTCAAGATTTTAGGCTCTAGCTTATGCCTTTGGATGAGGAAAGCTACTTAATCCTTTACTGATCTCGAACTCAAGTTACTGACAGCTATCTTATGAGAAAAATTAGGCGGATGTCGAAGCCCTTCAATTAAACGATCGCTTCTGGCGGAGTAGCAAAGGCATTGCCGACAATATCGCTAGGCAGGTACAGGCAATCACTAAGGGCCAAGGGCCTTTGCCATGCATCGCCTCATTACCAGCGACACCGATCCAGGTATAGGCAATCACACCGGGGATAATGCCAATAAGCGTTCCCAAACTGTAAGGAAACCAGTGAATGGTGGTCATGCCAAACAGAAAATTCACCAAATTAAAGGGTGAGATCGGGGCAAAGCGGACGATCAGGACAAAGCTAAACGGATGCTGGAGGACCGCCTGATTGAAGGAGCAGAGAAGCTTGCGATCGCGCACGCGTTTCTGTGCCCAATCTAAGAAGAGATAGCGAGCCATCCAGAAGGCTCCCAGGGCTCCCAAGGTAGCTCCGACTAGGGATAAGACACTTCCCCATAGCAGGCCAAACAAGATACCGCCCACAATCGTGAGAATAACACCAGGGACACCCAACATCGTGGCGACGATATGCAGCAGAAGAAAGATGATGTAGCCCCATAAACCATGGGATTGCACAACCTCTACTAAATGCATCTGGTCAAACAGCAAGGGACCATACCGAATGACTAGGGGAAGCAACAACACCCCTACCACCCCTGCTAGTAATCGTCTGCGACCTTTCACTTGCCGTTGGCGTAGTCCTTCTTGCAGCATTAGCTTAATTCTTGCTCTACCACAGAGCCGGTTTCAGGAACGGCTTCTGCCAGCGCTTTTCGGGCAACTTTAGTCACATAGACCGTCACTAAAACCGTGGCAAGAAAACCGATAATGCGGATGGCCCAAGTAATGGTGGGGTTAGAGGGTTGATCTCCTGTACCGATTGTGGCGATATTCCCCGCTAGAGATCCTAGATAGACATACATAATGGTGCCAGGAATCATGCCCACAGAACCAAAAAAGTAATCTCTTAAAGAAACCCCCGTAACCCCCATGCCATAGTTGAGTAAGTTAAAGGGGAAAATGGGGGATAGCCGGGTCAGTAGAACAATCTTGAACCCTTCTTTGCCTACTGCCTTATCAATCGCTGCAAATTTATCATTGCCTTCAATTTTTTTAGAGATCCAACCTCGAGCGGCATATCGCCCCACCAGGAAAGCGAGAGTGGCCCCAATCGTGGCCCCAATAAAGACTAAAAAAGATCCTTGAACCACTCCAAAGACAACCCCCTGCTCCTAGAGTCAAAATGGACCCCGGCAAAAAGGCAACGGTGGAAACAATGTAAATCCCAATAAACGCGATCGCACCGACAGGACCTAATTCTTTCACCCATAACAGGGCATCCCGAAGCAGTTGCTGGGGATTGAAACCACCCCCATCTGCGGCCCAAGCAGGAGATGCCGTAATCACCAAAAAGGCTAAAGCTGCTAATAAAACAGGTTGGATTTTTTTCCAGTGACGAACATTCATAGATTTACCTTTAAAAAATGTGTGTGATGTCATAACAAAGAACCGCCACAGCTCGAACCACTACCCGCAGTGCAGCCATAGCAATAGGGCGCCGTTTTTACGTCCTCAATTAAATCGAGACTGCCAGCGTCCAACAGCTTTTTCACCGTTAACCGCTCCCCCTTAGGGGTGGTAGCTGGAATCTCCTCCATTTGGTTGAAATCGCAGTCATAGATATTGCCCAGATAATCGACGGATAGCTCATTGCGACACATTAAATGCTCTATCGTCGAGTCATTAAAATGGCCTTCCAAAAACTGAAGATAGGGCTGATGAAGCTGACGATGTTGCAAATGAAACTTGGTGCGACCGATGGGGAGATTGGTAATCGCAAATAGATGATTAAAGGTAATTCCGAACTGCTCCCCTAAGTGCTGTTTATAGGCCTGTTCTAAGGGCTGCTGATCCGGGGCTAGGGCAAAGTCCAGGGTGGCGGGCACCTGGGGGTTATACACCAGGTCCAACAATAGATTCGGATCCGAGCCATAGCCCAACTGATTCAACCGCTGCAGCGCTTTGATTGAGCTGTCAAAGACGCCATCACCCCGCATTTTGTCTACATTTTGCTCCAGATAACAGGGCAGGGAGGCCACCACTCGCAGTTGATGCCGGGCAAAATATTCGGGTAAATCTTCAAAACCCGGTTCAAAGTAAATGGTTAAATTCGAACGGACGATGACTTCCTTGTTGTGGGAGCGAGCTGCCTCTACTAGGGGACGAAAGCCATAATTCATCTCCGGGGCACCCCCCGTTAGATCCACGGTTTCAATCTGAGGGAATTGATGAATCAGTTCAACCAACTGATCACAGACGTCTGGGGATAACTCCTCTGTCCGTTTCGGACTGGCCTCCACATGGCAATGGCTACAGGCCAAGTTGCATCGTCGCCCCAAATTGATTTGCAGCACCGTAATGGGCTGCTTGATGAGGGGAGCAGCTAACTTCTGGGTAAACGGAGTGAGAGAGGGGGTAGTTGAAACAGTCATATCAGCTCGATCCACAACAACAAACGGCTTAGCTTAGCAACATCCTCCACCGTCGTAATACCAAGTGGACTCGGTGACCTTAATTGCTTGGGGATGAGCTTTCGCCAATTTAGCTGCTGTTTTATCGCAAACGGCCAGGGGGATCCCTAAACTCAAAATGTGACCAGCTTGATCATCGAAATACTCATCGGGTCCTGTATAAACCGCCATCTTGCCTGTGAAGACACAAGCTCCATCATCGGCAATATCGACTTTAAAGGAAACGGAATCTAGGCTTTCTAGGAGTAAATGCTGGTCTAGCTTGTAGTTGGCTTGATCGAGTAAGCGGTAGGGGCGACGGGCTCGGATCTCAACTTGTCCAAATCCAGCATGGATAATTCGCTGAACGTACTGTTCATAAGTTAAGGCACCGGACAAGCACATGGCCCGCAGCCGATCATCTCGCTGCAGATGCTCTGGAATAGGGCGAGTGGAAATGGGGTCACTCATGACTAAGCGGCCACCGGGCTTCAGGACTCGATAGGTTTCCTGGAGGGCACGGGATAGATCTTCGGGCTCAAAGATATTGAACAGACAATTCTGAGCCACCAAATCTACGGAGTTATCTGGGACGGGCAGGGCAAAGGCATCCCCTTCTTTAATCGTGACAAAGCTGGGGTCAAACCACTCATTATCTTTAGCAGCAATCTCTAGGTTCCGAGCAGCCGCTTTACGCATTTCATCCACTGGATCCACCGCAACCACGGCTCCAGGGCGACGGGAAAAGTAGGAAAATTGCAGGGCTTCCAATCCTCCCCCGACACCGACATAGAGAACCGTTGGATCACCCGACAATTCAGTGGGATGGACGGTTGTGCCACATCCATAGTTCATTTCCTGCATTTGCGGAGGCACCACCAGGCCCGGCAGTTGCAAAGGAGTGCTTTGGACACAACATAAGCCCACGTCTGGGGTTTCAGCGACTTGACTGTAAAACTCTGCTGCGGATTCTAAATACGTCATAGTGGTCAATGATGGATTTGTAATGAATGGTCATTCATGGGCACTATGCCATGTTTATCTGTTTTTTGCAGCTGCCAGTCATCAAACAAGAGAATTTCAGCTGGTCGATAAGATGGATAGAGTGCATGGGCCATTCGAGTTAGGGAGCTAACCCTTATGTTCTCAGACCCATTAAAACTAAGCGGCATGAGTTTTCCCTGAGAGTTCCCCTATTCTTGGATAAAAGTCTGGTCCGTTTGCCTGCCACGCTTTTTGCCCAGACATTGTCACGATTGCGGTTCCAATGCCAGGGACAGTTCTCACTAGGCTCTCCAGGCCAAATGTCTACCGAAAATCTCTTCGCTTTTGAACTGAAATCTAACGGGTTAACCAGTCGAGATGCTGGGGTAAGAGCTTCACCAAGTCATAGGTTTTCTGAATGGTCCGACGGGCATTGGCTCGGAGTTCGGCCATGCCGTCTGGGTGATTGAGGGCTTCCTGGATGCGATCGCACACCTGTTGCGGCGAGAAAAAGTCCACGAGCAGGCCATTCTGGCCATCTTTAATCACCTCTTTGACCGGAGCTGTATCGGAAGCCACCAGTAGGCAGCCAGCGGACATGGATTCCAGCATGGACCAAGACAGCACAAAGGGCCGGGTTAAATAAACATGTACCGAAGAAGCTTGTAAAACCTGCAAATACTGGTTGTAGGGCAACCGACCCGTAAAATGTAGTCGCGATAAATCGAGGGACAAGGTTTCCAGCATATGCTGCTTATAGGTTTTGCCATTCGGCAGCTTTTTACCGTAGGCCACTCGGTCAGCCCCTACCACCACCACATGGCAATTGGGCCGCTTTTGCTGCAGCAGGGCAATAGCCTCCATAAACTGGGGAAACCCCCGATAGGGCTCCATGCCTCGGGCGACATAGGTAACGATTTCATCCACCGCCGACAAATCCAGATTCACGTCGGGTAAAACCAGCTTGGCACCCGGTTTAGGCTGAAAATACTCCGTGTCGATGCCGTCATGTAAAACCTTGATCTTGCTGTGAAATTCTGGCGGAAATTGGTGGCGCTGCCATTGGGTGGGAGAGAGGCCATAATCACAGCTCGCCAAATCTAAAAGTATGGGTGCATTCTTGATGCGAATCCGAGCCTCCGCATCGGCGTCGAGGGGATCTGCAGGGTCAAAATCGGCATCGGTGCCGTGGGCATGGTAGTACCACTCAAAAAAGCAGCAGAACTTGGCCTTGGGGAAAATATCTTTTACAAATAACCCCGGTCCCCAACCGGAATGGGCATAGACCACATCCGGTACAAAGCCTTTGTCACTGAGCTGCTGGGCAATTCGATAAACGGCCTGTCCCTCCAACACGGCACTTTCAAGGGGACGGACATAATGGTGGGTTTCGGGTCGCACTTCCCGAGACGGTTTGTACAAAATTTTCTGTACCCCTTGAATCTGCCCCTCCTCCCGAGCCGTCCCATACACCACTTGATGCTTTGGACTTTCGGCTAACACCATCGCCAAATGCCGAAACTGAGCGGGAAAATTGGGATGGAGGAACAGAATTCGTTGAAGCGCCATTAGGTCAATATCTGTTGAAGGGCCGAGTCAATCGTCTCATATTTATATTGAAATCCATCGGCCTGAGTTTTCTCTGGTCGTACGTTTTGTCCTTCCAGAACTAGCTGGGCCGCTTCTCCCAAAAGCAACTCCAGGGCAACGTCCGGGACGGGTAACCAGGAGGGACGATTCAGGACTTTTCCCAGAGAATCACACAGCTCAGTCATGCGCACAGGATTGGGAGCGGTGGCATTATAAATTCCAGACTTACTAGGATCAGTGAGGGCCATAAGGATGAAATTGACCAAGTCATCTAAATGCACCCAAGAGAACCATTGCTTACCACTGCCAATGGGGCCACCGGCAAACATCTGAAACGGAGGTAACATTTTGGCTAAGGCTCCGCCATCCCCCAAAACAATGCCGATCCGAAAAATCACTAATCGTGTGCCAGCATCCGTAGCGGTATGGGCCGATTTCTCCCAGGATTGACAAACCTCCGCTAAGAAATCATCGCCAGAACTGCTCGATTCATCAAAGGTGGCCGTTTCACTGGTGCCATAAAACCCAATGGCAGACGCGTTCACCAAAACCGATGGCTTATCTTCCGCAGCGGCAATAGCCTCCACCAGTTTCTGAGTGCCCACCGCACGGCTGTTAATAATTTCTTGCTTGCGGCTAGTCGTCCAGCGATCGCCCACAAGGGGTTCTCCAGCCAGATTAACCACCCCGTCCCACCCCGACAGGACTTTTTGCCAATCGCCTGAAGCTTGGGGCTCATAGCCGTGAATTTCTACGTTAGGGAATGTTTGGGAGGGGAAAAGCTTAGCCGCTTTATCGGGACTCCGGACCAATGCCAAGACCTGATGGCCTTCTTCTTTCAACCGTTCAATAAGGCGTTGACCTACGAATCCGGTTGCACCTGTTACGACTACTTTCATGGGGATGCCAGCTGCTTGTTCCCTCTGATCATACAGAAGGCTAGCCCTGAGAACACAAGTCAGATAAACCTCAAATTTTCAGCACTAGGCTCTCTGGTACCGCGATTAGTGGCCTAATCGATTCCGCTCAATCCAATGCATAGCGACACTCCAGGATTCAGCATTAAAGGTTTTACCAGAGCAAGGATCGGCAACATGCCACCATTCCTCACCCCTAGAAGTGATTCGACGCTCTAAGCTGAGCTGTCTTCGAGAGGCTATTCCCTTAGCTATGCGTTGCCAAAACTGCCTAACATTGGGTGGCCGATGAGAGGGAGGCGAAATATCAGGCCCATGAGATTCAAGCTGGATCCGTTCATGGGTGAGTAGTTCCAGCAAATGTTCGTCATGGTTGGCTGCCGCAACATCCATCCGATTTTGTAAATTTGCCATTATGTTGGCTTGTCGCTGGGTAAATGCCGACGATAAACCTTTTTTTTTGGAGATTTCAGTATTCATGAGCTAAATCCATCACAAGCCGCTTCTTTATAGGCTAATCAGTCTCTTTGTATAATCCAATACACTTCAACAAAAACTTAAATTAATTTACCTATCCTTAATTTAACTAGCCAAAGAATTTTTTACCCTTAAACTCTATTGAGTTCAAAGGCCAGAGAATGATGCTTTGGAGCAATCGTTGCTGGCTATTGCTCTTTAAGGAATGACTATGTTAGATTTGTTGACCCAAGGGCGATTAGCACAGGGGTAGCGCGCTTCCTTCACACGGAAGAGGTCACTGGTTCAAATCCAGTATCGCCCATTCCCAAAACCAGTCGGCATAAACCACTGTTATCGGAAGTTAGGTCCACCTTTTTCTGTTGGGCTTATACTCAATCTGGATTGCCTAATTGTGTTGTTGCTGACCTGTTTGTCCATAACTTTTGCGCTACAGACTTTTTCTTCTAGCTCTATCTACAACGTAGAGAAGCCTATCAGAAGACCCTGCAATCCCACTAGGGCAAATTAAGCAGTGAAGGACTCATAAAAGGTTTATTGAGGGAGTGGCAGTGCGATCGCAAAGCAGGTACGCCCTACCTCAGATTCCACCATCAGGCTGCCGCCATGACGATTTTCAACGATCCGACGGACGACATCCAGCCCTAAACCTGACCCTTTACCCATAGGTTTGGTGGTGAAAAAAGGTTCCAAAATGCGGGTGTTGATCTCGGGGGGGGATACCCGGACCATTATCTTCAAGCTCAACTCGGATACAGCCATTCTTTTGGCACGTCCGAATCGTAATTTGGGGGGGGGGAACAGAAGGCGATGGGTTTTCTGCTAAAGCATCGACTGCATTGTCCAAGAGATTGGTCCACACTTGGTTCAGTTCACTGCCAAAGGCCATAATTCTAGGTAGGTTTGGGTCGTAGTGACGCTCAACCTTAATGCCATGCTTGAGCTTAAAGGCAAACAAGCGTAGGGTATCCTCAATACCACCGTGGATATTTACCTCCTGCTGTGCCGCTCTATCCATATAGGAGTAAGATTTCATGGATTGCACGAGGGTCGAGATTCGCTCTGCGCCATCTAAACCTCTGGCAATCATCCCCATGACATCAAAGGAGAGGGCTAACCACCTCAGCCCCATATCCCTTAGTTCAGTGTCACTGTCGCGCCAGCGGTCCATGAGTTGCTCAAGCACTTCAGGCTCTACTTCGCCTGCTGCTAGGGGTTCAGCCAACTTCCAAGCTTCATCCACTCCATAGTCCTCTAGCCAGTCCGTCAGCGCATCTTCCCGATCGCTCAAGACTAGGGGATCGTTTTGAGGGTTGGCAATGGCATCAAACCCATGATCTCGTAATGTTAACCACTGCTGAGTATGTTCATCGTTCACCTGGTGTTGGCCATACACCATATTCATCCGCTGTAATTCTAGAATGGCTGGCTTCGCGTCCTTGAGTACCCGCACAAGGGCAGCTGCAGGGTTGTTAAGCTCATGGGCAAGTCCTGCAGATAGCGTTCCTAGGGCCGCCATTTTTTCTCGGCTTTGAATAAAAGATTCTAGACCGCGCAAGCGTTTCCCCATGGTGCGAAAGATGGCTTTTTCAAAGTCACGACAGCTATGGAGAACCTCTAAAAAATCAGGACAATTGAGTCGATACAAGTCGGTGTTGGTATCAGCCGTTAACGTGACCGGGACGATATCCTCGGTCAGGCATTGAATTTCTCCAAAGAAAGAAGGACTCTCATGACGGCCCAAAGGCATATTTGCGCCATTGCTCGTGCGGCTAATGGTGATTTGACCACTCAGTTGAATAAAAAAGCCCTGGGGAGGCTCACCCTCACGCACGAGAACTTCACCTGGCGTAAGTTGGATGTGTTGAGTGCGATCGCAGATCCAATTCAACCGCTCCGGCGGCAACAACTGAAAGGGTTTGATTTGCAACAAAGCTTGTGAACACAACATGGCAATCCCTAGCTATACATTGGCCAAATGACGGTGAACAAACTGGACACAGATGGACCCTTCTCCCACGCCAGAGGCAACCCGCTTCACCGAACCATGCCGAACATCCCCCACGGCAAAGATTCCTGGCACATTGGTTTCGAGTAAAAACCGATCTCGATCCAAAGACCACGGGGTCTCCTGAGGAATATCTGGGCCTGTGCAGATAAAGCCCCGCTGATCGCGATGAACCATTCCCTCTAACCAATCGGTACTGGGCGTTGCACCAATAAAGATGAAGAGAGAATTGGCATCAAAGGTTTTGACCTCATCCGTTTGAGAATCTTTGATCAGAAGCTGCTCTAGGCGCTCATTCCCTTTGGCCTCTACTACACTGTGAAACGGCAATACCTCAATATTTTCAGTGTCTGCAATCTGATCGATCAGATACTGGGACATACTCTTCTTTAAGGACTCCCCCCGCACCAGAATATGCACTTTGCGAGCATATTTAGAGAAATACATGGCTCCCTGCCCTGCTGAGTTAGCTCCCCCGACGATATAAACTTCCTCATCTTGGCAAGCGGCAGCTTCTGTCTGAGCCGCACCGTAATAAACCCCCGCCCCAGTGAACTGATCAATTCCAGGAACAGTCAGTCGCCGCCAAGAAACCCCCCATGGCCAAAATGAGGGCATGGCAGCTAATCTCGCTGCCATCGGCAAGGGCAATGATTCGATAATTATCTTGGATGCGAATCCCCGTCACTTCCTGAGGCGTGAGGATTTCTACTCCAAAGCGTTTGGCTTGGGTCACTCCGCGACGGGCTAAGTCGCCCCCGCTCAATCCGACGGGAAAACCGAGATAATTTTCGATGCGAGAGCTAGTGCCCGCTTGTCCTCCTGGCGCTTCCCGTTCAACCATGACAGTATGTAAGCCCTCCGATGCTCCATAGACGGCTGCGGCCAAGCCAGCAGGACCACCCCCCACAATCACCAAATCGTAAAAGGGTTTCTCAGCCTCTGTTTGCATCCCCACAGATTGGGCCAGCTTTGTCGTATCAGGTTTGATCAGCTGCTCGCCATTGGGGAGTAACACTAAGGGTAGGCATGGAGAATCTGCTTTTCCAGCACAAGAGACCAGTTGCTGAGCCTCTGGATTGTTCTCAACATCCAGCCAACGGTAGGGGATTTGGTTGCGTGCTAAAAAATCCCGTAGGGCATGGGACTGGGGAGACCAGCGATCGCTAATCACCTTCACCCCTTTGAATTCTGGCTTAAAGGTTGCCAGCCAGTCCCGAATCAAATCATCTAAGACTGGGTAAAGTTTTTCCTCTGGCGGATCCCAAGGTTTGAGGAGGTAATAGTCTAGCTGAGCCTGGTTAATGGAATCAATGGCCGCATTGGTATCGGCATAGGCCGTCAGGAGTGCGCGCTTCGCCAGGGGGAAAAGCTCACTGGCTTGTTTGATAAATTCCACCCCGCTCATGTGGGGCATTCGCTGATCCACCAAGAAGAGAGCGACAATATCACCCCGCAGCTTGAGCTGTTGAACCGCATCTAGAGCGGTCCCCCCTGAGTCAGCCCGAATAATTCGAAAACGATCGCCATACTGTTTACGGAGATCCCGAGCAACGGCTTGTAAAACCGCAGGATCATCATCCACAACCACGATGATAGGTTTTGAAGTCCCAACTTTTTGTTCAGCCATTTCAAAGTTTATGCTGATGTTTACAGAGTCTTAGATACATTCAGCCCCCTTAATCAAGAGCAAGAGGGAATGAAAAGGTTTGCCGCGACAGCCCAGTACTCATAAAGCAGGGGCATCAACAGTATAAGTTGGCTGTCTTTCATCCAAACTGACTTTTTCTATCTTCCGCCGAGCAGATACTTCAAGCTTTTTATGACAGCAATACGTCAAAGCCAAGGCAAGATAGGGCTTTAGCTCTTTGAGATTGAGACCTCAGTACAGGACAAACACTCCACAAAGGATTGTGGAGTGAAGGAGTTACTAAAACCAGGGCATTTGAGAGCAGCAACTTAAACTTTGGATAACATACGGTTATTGCTATTCTCGTTCGTTGGCATGTAATCGTTATAGTGATCTTGGTTGTAGTAATACAGGGTTCGAATCGGATAGGGAATGCTGATATCGGCTTTGTCAAAGGCTTTTTTAATCGCAATAATGGCCTTGGTTTGAATCCGTCTGACCTGAGCTTGTTGAGGTTCTGTCCAGTAGCGAACGATAAAGTCAATAGAACTGTCTCCAAAGCCCACCAAGTCAATTTCAGGTGTCGGCGAAGGCAGCACTCCTTCCAACTGTTCTATGGTTCTTTGTAAAAGGTCAGCTGTATCTTCCAGGGAAGTATTGTAATCAACCCCAACCCCTAGATCTGTTCTCCGACTGGCATAGGCTGTCTGCACTTGCACCGCACTGGTAAACACGTTGGCATTGGGAATCAGAATCCGTTCCCCTTGATAGGTGCGAATCTGGGTCGTTCGGAAATTGATTTTCTCGACGGTGCCTTCAAAGGTATCAATAATGATTTGGTCATTGATACTGAAGGGTTCTTGCAACAGTAATAAAATACCTGCAAAAAAGTTCTTGATAATGTCTTGAAAAGCAAAACCAATCGCCACAGAACCTAGACCAAGGGTGGCAATAATATCTCCTAAATCTAAGCCAGGAAATGCCAAAACACCGGCAAACACAACCCCAATCACCCAGGTCATCACATAGGCAGATTTTTCTAGGAGAATTTGAATGGAATGACTGCGAAAGGCAGTCTTGCCTGCTTTACCCGCTACCTGATGCGCGAACTGGGCCATGTACCGGGTGAGGAACAGAACAATGACAGCCGTTAACAACGCCGGGAAAATTTTTACTGCACTTGCTAGCAGCTCTTTTAAGCTTGACTCAATAGTCTTAAGAATATCGGACATTATCGTGATTGACGTCTACCTACATATTGCTTGCATGGGGGCTGCTGATTGATCCAGAAGCGACTAATAATTGATACTGTAATTCTTCTACTGAAAATTTGCTAAAGCAGCTTCAAAAGATTTTTGCAATTCATGTCCAGCTTTTTCTAAACCATGCTGAATCTCTTCCCAAGCACTTTCGCTCGAACTGTGAAGTTCGGTGAGTTGGGCCTGCATAGCATCGCGTTTGACCAGGGCTTCTTCCATCATGGAGTGGTATTCCACTTGGGCACTTGCAGCCACTTGATCAGCTTTCGCTTTCATTTCTGCTAACTGGGCATCATATTGATTCAGTTGCGCTTTAACTTTTTCGATATAGGCTTGTCGGGTATCAGTCGTCAGTGGCATGTGAAAAGCTCCTGTTGATCATAAATTTGACATCCTTTCTTGTCTCAATACTGACAACTCATCGATGAATGCCTTAATCAGAACTGATCGATCAGCAGTGAGTTTTAGAGACTTTGTTAAGAACCAGAAAGGGTTATTACTACCGTATCAACGACGACTGGGAAAGCCTTCTATCTCTAGATAGACTCAGAACTATACCTATAGGCATAGATTCCAGATAGCGGCTCTCCCTAGGTTGAAGGGAGGGGTAAGGAAATTGTGAAGGTACTGCCTTGGCCAGGTTGCGATCGCACTGACAATTCACCCTCATGAGCTTGAACCACTTGTTGGCACAAATGCAGTCCGAGGCCATGACCAGAGCGATTATGTTTGGTCTGTTTGAATCGCTCAAAAATCTGGGCTTGATCGGCTTCGGCAATCCCAGCTCCCGTATCCTGAATCTCGATCAGCAAAGTCTCTGGATCAGAAGTACCTGACACCGTCACAGATCCGGTGTCCGTAAATTTGATAGCGTTGCTGATTAAATTGGTGAAGACCCGGCGAAGCTCCATGGGATCGCAACGCAATTCCCTTACCTCCGTCTGCCAATCGCAGGTTAACTTCAGCTGCTTTTCTAAGGCCAGGGGATTGAGTTCTGTAACCACCTCAGTTACCAGCGCCTGCACATCAACGGCGATAAAGCTGAGGGTCTTTTCTCCCATTTCGTAACAGTAGACCTCTAACAAGTTGTTGAGCATTTGCAGCAGATTTTGGTTGCTGCTGCTGACCCCAGCTAAGGCTTCCTTGACTGACGGAGGGATCTCTCCAAACACGCCCTGCTGAACCAAATCCACCATGCGATCGCAAGCTATTAACGGCGTCCGTAAATCATGGGTGAGACAGGAGATAAAGTTCTCCTGTTGGTCAATGGACTGTTTGAGGCGCAGGAGCGATCGTACCCTTGCCTGCAGTTCGTCTAGCTCTACTGGTTTACGAATAAAGTCGTCGGCCCCAGCATCGAGTCCCTTGACTACGCTTGAACGCTCATGGGCAGAAATCAACAGAATGGGAATGTAGGGGAGCTGAGGATCATTGCGAATTTCCTGGGTGACCTCATAGCCACTCATCCCCGGCATCATCACATCCAAAATCACTAAATCCGGTTGGGATTTTTGGATTTGTGCCAGGGCTGCAGGACCATTATCCGCCAGCTCCATCCGATAGCCAGCGCTCTCCAACATCATTTTGAGCAGCATCAAATTATCGGGCCGATCATCAACGGCCAGAATATAGCGATTAGACAATGAGGCAGGCGAAGGTGGCGGCATAAGATTAGCAAACAGTTATTTCTCAAAAAGCGCCAGCCCTAAATCATAGGCGATTTGGCTTTGGGCAAGGCTCGCACTTGCAGGGGCAATTGAACGGAAAAGGTTGACCCGACTCCGGATTGACTGATGACTGAAATCTGACCCTGCATCGCTTTAACCAGAGATTCAGTGATCGCGAGGCCTAGCCCCGTGCCGGAATGATGGCGAGTTAAGGATTGATCGGCCTGGCAGAAGGGATCAAAGATGGTGTCTAACTGCTCAGGTGTCATGCCAATACCCGTATCAATCACCGCAATGGTGATCTGGTCAGGATGGGGCTGTTGCAGTTGGAGGGTCACTTCTCCCGTTTCTGTAAACTTGATGGCATTGGAAATTAGGTTCACCAACACCCGCCGTAGACATTCCGGATCATTGGTTAATTGGATAGATTGCAAAGCATCCGGAATGTCCGCCTTTAAAGTCAGAGCCTTTTCTACAGCCAGGGCTTGGAGTTCTTGAACCGTTGCGAGGATTGGAACTGCAAGCTGAAAGGTTTCCGGGTGCAGTTCTAGGCGATTCGCTTCAATCTTCGAGAAATCCAACACTTCATTGACCATAGTCAACAGATTACGGCTGTTGTCAAAAATCCGCTGCACCATATCCAACTGCTGCTCACTCAACGGGTCCGGGTACTGGCGCAACAGTAATTGAGAGAATCCCATAATCGCATTCATGGGCGTCCGCAGCTCATGGGAGATCGTGGCAACAAATTCAGATTTGAGGCGATAGGCTTTCATCAGTTCTTGGTTTTGCGATTCAATCTGCGATCGCTGATGGGCCAGTTCATCATTTTGCTGCCGTAATTGATCATTGGTAATTTGCAATTTCTGCTTCGCAGCTCGGGCAGCATGTTCAGCCCGATGGAGACGAATGGCACTGCGAATCGTTCGAGCCAAGGTTGCGGGTGAAATCCGATGTTTGGCTAGATAATCGGCGGCTCCAGCTTTCATCACATCCACGGCAATTTGCTCATCCCCTTGTCCCGTTAACACCACAAAGGGGGCATCTATCTGAAGCTGTTGCAGTTGCTTGGCTAGGACTAAACCATCCTGATCCGGCAACAAGTAATCCACAAAGATACAGTCAAACTGATGGGTTTTGAGAATGGACAGAGCCGTTTCTCCATCTTCCGCTTCAGACAAATCAATCTCTAAATCCGTCTTGCGCAAGGCCCGGCGAACAGCCATCCGATCAACCGTATCATCATCAATCACTAGGATTTTGAGGGTCTCGTCCATCACGCTCACTACAGCATTTCGCAAAGGGTCCAGTATTTATTGAGGGTGGTCATCACCTCTGCAAAGTTGGAGAACGTCACGGGTTTAAGGATATAGCCCGCCACATTGTAGTGGTAGGCCTCAATGCGATCGCGATCTTCATCCGAGGTAGTCAGTACCACCACTGGAATCGATTTCAGGTCCGGATCGCTGCGCAAAACTTCTAAAAATTCCAACCCATTCATTTTTGGCATGTTGAGATCCAGCAGAATGAGGCGGCGATGCTTGGGTACAGGCGGTTTCTCCCCTTCCTTCCCTCGCAGCATGGACAAGGCTTCGAGTCCATTATTGGCGACATACAAGGGATTAGAAATCATGCCTTTCTTAAAAGCTCGTTTGACGTTCATCACGTCTACCTCGTCATCTTCTACGAGCAAAATATTGAGTGCTTTGTCATTCATCTCTGGCTCAAGCCACCTTGTACTATCAATTCAGTTGTAACAGACCTAAATTATAGGAAGTTCCTTTTAGACTATAGGACTGCTGCTGGGTTGTAACTCTACAAAAAGGTAGAGATTCGTGGTTTTGCCTGGCGAACAGAACGAAAATCCTATTTGCGGGGTTTTTCAAGCACGACCCTCATTGTTAAGTTCTCTATCCAAGAGATGGGGGTTCAAACCGATGATTGCTGAGGTCGTAACCGAACAGCAACCGCGGTGATGTTGTCGTGACCATTTTTCTGGTTGGCTAATGTCATCAGTTGATCTATACCATGGGCCAGATCGGTACGGAAATCTAACAGTCCCATTAAATGACTATGGGTATGGTTTTCCAATAAATCATGATCGCTGAGGCCATCAGAGCAAAGGAGAAATACCGTATCTTCTTCCACCGCTAGGGTTTGAGACTGAGGGCGGAGGGACTCTCCCGACCAAGGTCCTAGGGCTTTGGTGAGTTGCGGCCCATAGGCTTGCGCTTCTTCTAGGGAATAGCCCCGCTGCAACGCCCGCTGATAGGCGTTGTGATCGGTGGTTAATTGCTGCAATCCCTTTCGGGTCAATCGATACAGACGACTGTCACCGATATGGACATATCTAATGTGGGAGTTATTCACCATCACCACAACGGCAGTCGTTCCCATGCGGCCCGACCCTGCCCGCTGCTCTCTCTGGTTGCGTTCATACACTGCTTTATTGGCCGTATTCATGGCCAGTTCTAAACCAATTTCAGTGGGTAAATGACGCTGCCAGCGGCTATTCAAATAACTTCGTAGGGTTTTAGTGGCCAGTTCACTCGCCACTTCCCCTTTGGCCATGCCCCCCATGCCATCACAAAGGATATAGAGACCTCGATAGCTGCCATCTGGTAGATCAGGGGTGCAAAAATGTTGCTGATCAATCGAAAAATAATCTTCGTTGTGGGTGCGCTCACGCCCAACATCAGTCCGGCCAATGGACTCTAAACTTGACAAAGACTGGGATGAAGATAATAGCTGCGTCGGCCGTTCTGACCATTTCTTGAGTGCCTCCTGATAGGAAACGCTCCCCATTTTAGGTGTAGATTTCTGAGGATGAGTCAAGAGCTGATTGTTATCTTTCATAAGTTAAGGCCAAATTTGATACTTCTATTCAACAAGAGTTGCCGCAGAATCCCATCTACCTCCAGCCATAACTTGTTGTCTGGTCTATCCTCCCTAAGGTAGAGATCTCGATCAAAGAAGAGTTCAAAATTATTCCCCGTCTCTATCTCCAGAGAGAGGCCTACTCCTATCTTCCAGTGGATGTATTGAGTGGCAGATTTTTCTAAGGTTGTATCAGTAGTTACACGACCCATTTATGCCTTTGAGATTATTACCGACTTTGTGTTTAGTTATTTCGATCAACACTGTCTTGCCTGCTGTCGCAACTGCGACACCGAGTGAGCAGCATCGCCAGTTTGACCTACCCACCTATGTTCATCAGCCTTTACCCCATACCCTACAGACAGCTCAGGACTGGCAAACGGTGGGTATCAATGCCTTGATTGCTCAAGATTATATTAATAGTCTCCAAGCCTTTAACAAGGCCGTGGATTTATCCGCTGGACAAAACCCCGAGATTCTGGAGCAGCAAGGGTGGGTTAACTATTTGCAGGAGCGATATGAACTTGCGATCGCAGATTTAAACCAAGCCGCAGCCCTCTACCAAGACCAATCCCAGACCACCCACTCTCGTAACGTCCGTCGAATGCGGTTGTTTATCGAAACCCAAGCCGCACAACAGGATATTTCCAGCTAAACGAAACTATGGACACTCCCACCCAATCGAATTGGCTAGCTACCACCTTCAGACTCGACGGCTCCGTTGCGGGCATTATCCTGCCTCGAATCCTGGCCTTTGCCGGGTTCACCTTCGCCATCTGTAGTCTTGACTATTGGGACTACCCCATTTACCTAAAAGAGATTGGTAACCTCACCACCAACGTGGTCTACAACCTGGTCTTGGGTTTACTGCTCGTGTTTCGCACCAATACGGCCTACGATCGTTTTTGGGAGGGTCGCAAAGCCTGGGGAATGCTGGTGGTTAACAGCCGCAACTTTGCTCGACAGGTTGCCTTACTTTGGCCCTCTCCCAAAACGACCCCCTCAACA
The DNA here is from genome assembly GCF_021497025.1 of Acaryochloris sp. 'Moss Beach'. Classification (NCBI taxonomy): domain Bacteria; kingdom Bacillati; phylum Cyanobacteriota; class Cyanophyceae; order Acaryochloridales; family Acaryochloridaceae; genus Acaryochloris; species Acaryochloris sp. 'Moss Beach'. The sequence goes on along the minus strand of NZ_CP071717.1, from coordinate 4,791,733 downwards.
GATCGAGATACCTTACTCAATCTACTGGTCGCCTTTGCCCTAGCCACAAAACTGCACTTGCGATCAGAGCCCATCGGCAACCAACTGCAAGACCTGATTACACCTGAGCAGGCTCAAATTTTGGCAGATGCCAAACATCCTCCCTTACAAATCACGTTTTGGATCGGGATGCACCTACAGCAGGCCCTACAACAAGGTCATATTGATAGTAACCAAGCCTCCAATCTTGATCAATCTTTGAGTCAAATGATTGAAGGAATGAGTAGCTGTGAGCGCATTCGTTCCACCCCCCTCCCCATTGCCTATCGAATTTATTTGAAACGGTTGATTCTGATTTACTGTATCGGTTTACCCTTTCGTTGGGTGCCTGACATTCATGGATGGGCATTGCCCATGGTGGCAGTGGTTAGCTTTATCCTGCTGGGCCTGGAAGAAGTAGGACGAGAACTGGATAACCCCTTTGGGCAAGATGCCAATGATTTACCCATCGATGACATTTGCCAAACGATTGCTGACAATGTTGATCAAGCCAAAGCAATCAATGCCACAATCAGCGAATCACCTTTGATTCCTCAAGACCGTCCCAATCAGTCTGACCTCTCCTTAACAGCTTCCTAGTCCGTTTCTAGCTCCTCTTATTCATCCATTAACAAGGCGAACTAATGACTAAAATTCAGGTTGTTATTATTGAAGACCATGATCTCAGCCGTGTGGGACTGACGGCGGCGCTTCAGCATAGTGGGGTAGTGGATGTACTCGGATCGGCGGCCAATGGTCGCCAGGGACTGGAGATGATTCAGCAATATAAACCCGATGTCGCCATCTTGGATATTGGCCTACCCGACATCGATGGCATTGAAGTAACCCTACAGCTCAAACAAGTACAGCAGGCAGACGAAACCTTGCAAACCAAGGTGCTGATGCTGACGGCTAATACCAGTGAAGATGCCGTACTCGCAGCCTTTGCCGCTGGCGCAGATTCCTACAGCCTTAAGGAAGTCAGTGTCGAGGACTTACTCAGCGCTATTCAGCTCACCCATGAGGGCAACGCTTGGATTGATCCCAACATTGCCCGGATCGTTTTGCAGCAAGCGAAAGCGTCAAAAGAAAATCTTCAAGATGTTGAAGCCGAAACCACGGTAATTAAAGCCACTGATCCGGAATACCAAGCCATCTTAGAAACAGAACCGTTAACGGATCGCGAATTAGAAGTTTTAGAACTGATTGTGGCAGGATGCAGTAATGCCGCCATTGCCGACAAACTCTATATTTCCGTGGGCACCGTCAAAACCCACGTGCGCAGCATTTTGAATAAACTATGTGCCGATGACCGCACCCAAGCTGCCGTCAGAGCTCTCCGCTCAGGCTTGGTCAATTAACGATTCTCCAGCAGGACTGATCTAACGTTGCAAAACTATGGCAAAAGCTGAGCAAGCGCCTAAAGCCAAGAACCCAGCCAAGAGAAAATCCATTCTCCACTACTGGACTAATCTGTCCCTAACTCGCCAAGGAACGGTTATTTTAGCCATTCCTTTAACCTGTCTGCTGATTACCATGGCAGCCTGGATCGGCACCCGCAAGAATGAAGAATTTACCTATCAGCAAATCGTCCATACCCAGAAAGTCCTGCGGACCAGCGATCAACTTTTAAACGTTTTGATCAATGCGGAAACAGGAATTCGGGGCTATGGTCTCACCGAAGACCAAAAATTTCTGACGTCTTATCGAGAGGCATTACCCGACATTGAACCGACGGTGCAGGAATTATTTCAACAGGTTCAGGGCAATCCAGAGCAACGCCAACAGGTTACTGGGCTGAAACTTTTAATCCAACAAGAACTCGATATTCTTGCTAAAACCCTAAAACAAATCGAAAACGATTTCCGATTTGCGCCCCAGGCCCCTCGACTCGGGGTTTTAGTGGAACAAGGCAAAGCTCGTATGGATGCGGTCCGACAATCCCTTCAAGATTTTAAAGAGACTGAACAGGAATTATTAGTAAGACGCCGCACTCGTCTGAACCAAGCTAGATTTGTCAATGATGCCCTATTGGGGGTGTCTGGGGTGATTAGCCTATTGGGATTTGCTGCCGCTTTATCTTTGTATCGGCAAACGGAAAAACAAATGCTGCGCCGCGGGAATGAATTGGCGGCCACTAACCGAATTTTAGCCACAGCAAATCTCACTTTAGCTGAGCGCAATAAGGAGCTAGACCAGTTTACCTATGTGGTTTCCCACGACTTGAAAGCACCTTTGCGGGCAATTGCGAATCTCTCGGAATGGATTGAAGAAGATCTTGAAGAGAAACTAGATGAAGAAAATCGCTACCAGATGAACTTGCTGCGTAAACGAGTTCATCGCATGGAAGCGTTGATTAATGGGCTGCTGCAGTTTTCTCGGATTGGGCGACGGCAATCCACTATAGAAACGATCAGGGTCGAAGACCTGCTCTCTGAGATCATCGATTCGTTGGCTCCCCCTACCGAATTCAAAATTGAGATCATGGGGCCAATGCCCACCCTACAGACGGATACCCTCCAATTACAGCAAGTTTTTAGCAACCTCCTGAGCAATGCCATCAAACATCATCACCAATCCGAGGGGCATATTTGGGTCTCAGGGACAAAGCAGCCTGATTGCTATGAGTTTGTGGTTAGTGATGATGGTCCAGGGATTGCCGAAGATTACCACGATAAGATCTTTAAAATCTTTCAAGTCTTAGATAGTCGAGATACCACTGAAAATACTGGCATTGGTCTATCAATTGTCCAAAAAATCGTCAAGTCAAAAGGCGGAAGGATTCAAGTAGAGTCGAAACCCAATCAAGGGACAACCTTCAGGTTCACTTGGCCTAAAAGGGAATAGTCTAGGGATATCTGATCAAGACTCTAATCGTTGCGCTTCGTAATTATCATCCTGAGTGCCTAGCAGTTTATCCCAAAAGGTGAAATACAAACCATAGTGCCGTGTGTATCGGTTGTGGTGAACCAAATGGTGGGTTGAACCAATGCACCATCCTCCCCACCAACGGCTGAGGCGAGAATCTGGAATAATTTGAAACCCCAGATGATTCCCCACAGCCCAAACCGTCATTGTGGTCAAAAGCGCCAGGAGAACACCGTAATGCAAGGGAACTACGAAGGTAATCGCAAACAAGAACAACGCTTGAAAGACTGCTTCTAGAGGATCAAAGGCAAAAGAGGTCCAAGGGGTAGGGATTTTAGACTGGTGATGTCCTTGGTGAAATCGCTTGAACAGGGATGGTAGATGAAATAACCGATGCATAAAGTAGAAGTATGTATCTTGAAGGATCAACACTCCCACATAGCTAGCCACCAAGTAGGCTAAATCTTGAACTTCTAAATGGGTATAGACTTTTGTCAGTTTCAACTGGTAGCAACCCATAAAGCAGGCTGCACTCAGTGCAAAGAAAATAGCTGACAGAGTAGAAAGCTTAATATCTTCTGAAATGGCTTTCCTTATTTGTTGCTTATTGCCAAACCAAGACTCGAAAAGCTGATTGCCCAACAGCAAATGTAATAGCCAATGGGTGCCGCCTGCGACAATGAAGTATCGGCCTAGGATAATGCCACAAAAGACAAACCAATAAACCCAAAAATTTAACTGTAAATTCAAACTATTCAATAGTATTGTTTAGCTCCACGCTGATATGCCTCATAGGGCAAAGATTCGTTAATAGCCAGATTTCATTTTCCACAACGGAGGGGTTGAATCTAGCTGAGGCATTCGGTAGATGCATTGTGCAGAAAATTCTGTTGCTAAATCCTGGCTCTCTCCCCTTGTTTGGAGAGAACCCAAACAGCATGGATTGAACCAGGAACCCATCCCACGAGGGTTAGCAAGATATTGATGAATAAGGTGCCACCCATACCTTCATTCAAAAAAATGCTGACTGGAGGGAAGACGATAGCAAGAACAACGTTTAAAAGACTCATGATTTTTAGGATGTAAGGAATATTTTCAATATCCCGAGTATCCAATTTTGAACGCCCATCGGGCATCTACCTAAAGACCGACCTCTCTCTATTCCTCAAGGATAGAAAGTGACTTCAGTAGTCAGACTATTTCTTGCGGACGAGCCACCGAAAATAGGTTCACTCTCAAGGTAGATACGGGAATAACGGTTGCTCTCCTATGCTGACAATCAAATCCCGTTCATATCCTTCATTCAAAAACAAGGAAATAAATTATGCTCGCTCGTTATGATTCCAAAAATATGCTGATCGGCTCTGCCCTGACCATTTTGGCTACAGCCCTCAGTTTATTAGTCGTGGATATCGTTTTCCCGGGGATTGATCTCTCTACATTTCCAGCCGCACTCGTGGGGGGAGGGGCCATTGGCATTGTGAACGCTGTCGTTAAGCCAGTGATTTCCTTATTGTCTCTGCCCTTAACTTTTTTGAGCTTAGGAGCGTTTTCACTGATTGTAAATGGCTTCTGCCTATGGTTGGCGGCTTTATTGGTGCCTGGATTTAAGGTCAGCGGGCTTCTTTCCTTCCTCCTGGCACCTGTCTTGCTCTCCTTCGTTAATACATTGCTCAGTAAGTACTTTGCTAATAAATTTCCCAGTTATGTAACGGATGAGAAGTAATGCATCCTGGTCAACCTACTGAGTAACTGCTTTTCCCAGGATTAGTCCTGAACAAGCCTGAAGACTTATCAAGGCAACTTTTACAGCATGGCAAGAAACTTCTTCTTATTCATGCCGTCCCGGTGGCAGTAGAAGCAAGGACGAAGCAGGCGACCTCAAACTAGACAGCGGCAGTCCCCCTATCGGTAATGGTTTTGCCCACCTCTAAAGTTGCCATTGAATAAACCGAACCAAACTGCCGAACAACCGATGCCGCCACCAAGAGCGCTGTTGCCAATCCTTAAAGCTCATGGTCTGACTTTGGGCAAATGCGTCTACAAACACTTGTTCAACTGACTGTTGAAGCCTGGGCTCGGCAGTGGAAATATCTAGTTCCTCATTATGAAAGAAACTACGGGGGGTCGAAGTTAGCACTGCCAATATTGACCCATCGGTCATCAATCAGCAGCAGCTTGGCATGGGTCATATTGGGAAGATATTCGTAAATTTCAATGCCGTTTTTGAGCAGATCGCCACATAATTCATAAGCGGCATAGTAAACGTATTTTTTATCGATATTTTCAAGGGTGGATGTGAGGATGCGAACATCCACGCCAGACTGTTTGGCTTCGATCAGGAGTTCACGGGTGTTTCGATCTGGAATTAGATAGGGACTCGCTAACCAAATCCGCTTTCTGGCAGCCACAATCGTATTTTCTTTCAGCGCTCGAATCGGAGAAAAACGGTAGGTGGGATTATTCCCGGGTGTCACCAGCATCAATGTTGGGTCCTGAGCTGGATCAGTCTGAAAGATCTCGGCTCTGAGATTGGCCTCGCCACCGCTGTAGGTCCAATGCTGAATAAACATGCCCTCTAAAATGGGTACGATCTCTCCTTCTAAGCAAACCTCAATGTCTAGCCAGGGAGAAGTTTGTTCGTCTCCGTCCCAATGATCAGAGATACCTGCACCGCCAATCAACCCAACATTTCCATCAATCAGCAGTAACTTTCGGTGGGTACGACCGGCAAAATTAGAGGGTGCCCGCCAGTCCAATCGATTGAAGAATTCCACCTGCACACCCGCGGATTGGAGTCGCTGCCAATAACGCTTGGGTAGGGTATGGGCACCGTAAGCGTCAATCACGAGCTGTACTTGTACACCTGCGGTTGCCCGCTCCGCTAGGGCTGCGGCAAAATCATTGGCTCGACGCCCCGGTGTCATAAAAAACGTCTCAAAATGAATCGTCCGTTGGGCAGTTTTAATGGCCTCTAACCGAGCCGCCTGAATCTGATCGGGTTTGGACCAGAACTGGGTGATCGTTCCTGAGGTGATCAAAGAGGTAGACAAACTAGCCAGCACCATTGGAAATCTAGATTCTTCTGGGCTGGGACCGTCTTCGACTCGATAGGTTACGGGTGTGCGAAATGCCCCTCGAATATACAAGCTGACTAATATCACCCCGGTCAATCCGAGGAGAAACCATAAGAGCGATCGCAAAATCAAAACCAACGTTGACATATAAGGTATTGCTAGCAACCAACCCTAACAGTCTCTACCTCTTGACGTACAAGAACATCCGTAGACTTGGGCTTATTCCTAGGGCCAGACTGCAGTTAACCAATATTCGGAAATCGATAAACTGTAGCCCTCTCTAAGGCTTTAGTTAAGAGCAATAAAACGAATGCCCACCTAGAAAAGGTCCTGGACGGATAGGGCTTCGCATTTAAGCTATAGAACTTTTCGCTCCGACCAATCTTTAGCCGAGGTCTGATCTTGATACCAAGCTGTGCCTGAAGGTGTAACTCTCAAACCTGATTGCCTGACAGAAGTAGGTCAAAGCCTTTATTTACATAGTTTATGAGAAAAGAGTGGAGAGACATGTGAGGCTAGATTTAATCACAAATCAGCGTTATTCAAATGTCAGGCCCCACCCAAATTTATCGTCAACTGTTTTCCTTTTTACGTCAACACAGCCATTATCGAGATTTGCGCCATCTCATTGCTCTGGGCTGGATGGTAAGCGCGTTAATCTGTAGTGAACGCTTAAGCTTATCTGCCTGGGAATCCTATGTTCCCTGCCGAGCCAGAAAAAGCCCAAAGTGTCGAGCGTCGGTGGCAACGATTTATAGCCAATCAACGCATTGATATTAACAAGCTATATGTACCTCTAGTCCTGCTAGCCCTTAAGAACTGGCAATCTCATCGTCTATACCTGGCAATGGATACAACGGTGTTATGGAATGAATATTGCATGATTCATCTATCCGTCGTCTGCTGTGGCAGAGCAGTACCATTGTTGTGGAAAGTATTAGAGCACAAGAGTGCAGCTGTCGCTTTTGAGGAATATCAACCGCTATTGCGCCAGGCCCGTTGGTTATTGCGGCAGCATCCAGATGTCATGGTGTTAGCAGATCGTGGGTTTGCGAACCATCAACTGATGAGCTGGTTACAACAGAGCCATTGGCATTACTGTCTGCGTGTCCCTTGTGATGTCCTTCTCCATGGTCCACGTCAATGTCCAAGAGAAGTCCGACAATTGTGGCCATCCAAAGGCGAAGCCCTCCTCTACCGCAATGTCGGTCTTTGGGAAGATGGCATCTATCGGTGCAATCTGGTGTTGGCTAATATCCGAGGAGTGAAAGAACCATGGGCGGTGATTACAGATGAATCACCCACGCTACAGACCTTGTGGCAATACGCTTTGAGGTTTCGGGTCGAAGAATTATTTCTCGATAGTAAGTCTGGAGTGTTTGAGCTAGAAGAGTCGAAAATTCGCTGTGCTGATGCATTAGAGAGGCTTTATCTGGTTGCTGCTGTGGCACTGCTATTCAGCACGACTCAAGGAATGGCTGTTCACATTAAAGGGCTGCGCCAACAGGTTGATCCACATTGGCGGCGAGGCATTAGTTATCTCAAAATTGGATTGCGATGGCTCAAGGGGGTAGTCCATAAAGGACGGGAGTTGTTGATGCCAGTCCCCTTGCTCTGCCATGATCCACAACCGTGTTTTGCGTCTAAAAAAGCTCAAAAGAAACACTACAACAAAATCTGGTTCTCTCGCATCCGCTCTTTACAGTGCAAGGCTTTATGAGCAGGGGAAGGCGAAGATCTGTCAGGCAGTCAGCTCTCAAACTCGTGAAACCCAATACTGAGTTGGCTTAGCAAATAATTAGAATTACACTCTTAGGTGGTAATTGGTATGAGGAGCCCAATAAGCCACCCCAACGACTGCTTATCGAAGCTTAATCTCCTTCTTAGGTCAGACCCTTAGCCCATAGCCTGTCTCTCTAGGGGTAGATTCGAATCCAAACCATTTCAGAGATGATAGTTACAGCTTGTTAAGCGGAATTGAAACTCAAATTTCGCAGTACAAAAGGATTTTTACATGAGTAACCAAGATATACAAAACAACGACCCCTCATTAGGGAAATGGTCTATTGCCCTGGGGGCATTGCTCGTCGTCTTAGGAGTTGTGGCTATTGCCATGCCCTTTGTCAGCACCCTAGCCACTGAGCTAGTCATTGCGAGTGTCTTTTTTAGCAGCGGTATTATTCAACTGATTTATGCCTATCGGTCTCGCGCGAATGTCAAAAGCTTAGTCTTTAAGCTCTTGCTAGGTGCAGGCTACATTGGCTCTAGTGCATTGCTGCTGTTTTATCCCCTTCAAGGTGTCCTCAGCCTGACCCTTGCAATTGGATCTTTCATTCTCGTAGAAGGTATTTTGCAAGCCATCATGGCCATCAGAATGCGCGAAGAAGAGTCTGGCTGGTATTGGACCCTCGGTAGCGGTTTGTTTGCTGTGGTGTTTGGTGTTTCCATTATGTTGGGCTGGCCTGCTGACTCTGCCTGGATTTTAGGTCTCCTCGTGGGCTTAAACCTGATCTCTGATGGTTGGCCTATGGTGATCTTTGGCCTAGCTGGAACCGATCTGTTTGGTTCAGGTCCTCAGCAACCCCAAGCTAGCTAGGAAAGGGCTGATGTCATGCATCTGTTAAACTCTTCCCTTCTGTCTGCCACCAACCTTCAAGGTTGGTGGCAACGAACTATAGCACCGGAGAATCCTACTGAATCACCTTAAGACTCCCAAAGGCTACAGTTAGTCGGACACGTCCACAACCGTTTCTTCTCCCTGAATCACCAAGACGGAACAAGAGGCATGGTGAACGACGTGATTGCTGACACTTCCCAATATGAGTTCAGTTAAGCCAGTGCGGCCATGTCGTCCTACAACGATTAAGTCAGCCTGCCAATCCCGAGCGCGATCGCACACTTGATACCCTGGATTTCCCAACTCAGCTTCAAAGGTTGCCTTCACACCTTGCTGTTCTGCAATTTGGCAAAATTCCTGGAGCCATTGTTTTGCGTCTGCAAGTTGCACCTCCCAAGCTTGCTGAGCCATCTGCAGATCCACCACAGATGGAGAGATGTAACCAGTATCGAGAGGCGTTCCCGACGATGCACTAATATCCGCTTCAATAGTATGCAACAGCAATAACTCAGCTTGGTGAAGTTGAGCCGTTTCCAAAGCCTGCTCATACACAATCGATCGCAAAGATGAAGCATCTATTGCTGCCAGAATGCGAGTGTATCCCATCAGGATTTCTCCCTTATAGCAATACCAACAGTCTACGAAGTTTTTTGGAGGCAATCGATAAAGTTGATCAGTCTAGGATTGGAGCACAATTCTCTAACAGGATTAGCTGGCAATGTAGCCAAACTGAAAGCTTGACCGCTAGAGCCTGAGATATTTACAGGGGAAAGTCCTCAATTCTGATCAACGGATTGACTTTCTGCAGAGACTGATCAGAGTTTTGTGTAAGCGGTCTAGAATCCAAACACACCAGGAGACCGCATCATGTCTAGAAAGAAACAAGTACCCAATCGAGTTGATGAGCTATTGGATGAACTCATTGGAGAGAATCCACAGCCAGAGGATATTCTGGGCGAATCAGGACTGCTCAAACAACTCAGCAAACGCCTAGTGGAACGAGCCTTGGCAGGTGAATTGACTCATCACCTGCATCAATCCTCCGTCGATGAGCGTTCTCATGGCCCTAGAAACAGTCGCAATGGTTACTCGAAAAAGACCGTCCAGACTGAACAAGGAGAGATGGACCTATCGATTCCTCGCGACCGTTGCAGTGAGTTTGAGCCTGTCCTCGTGCCCAAAGGCCAGCGACGTATCGCGGGACTCGACGAGAAAATCATCGCCTTATATGCTCGTGGCATGACCACTCGTGATATTCGAGTCTCAATTGGTGGAGCTGTATGGGGGCCAATATCTCTGAGGGTCTGATTAGTGACGTCACCAATAGTGTCATGGAGGAGGTTAAAGACTGGCGCTCAAGACCATTGGATGAGGTGTATCCGATTGTCTATCTCGATGCCCTGTATGTGAACATCAAAGTCAATGGCCAAGTCAGCAAGCGAGCCGTCTATGTCGCGCTAGCGGTAACTGTGGAGGGAAACAAAGAGCTGTTGGGATTATGGATAGGGGCTGCCGAGCGGGAGGGAGCAAAATTCTGGCTTTCAGTGCTCACAGACCTTAAAAACCGAGGCGCTCAGGATATCTTGATTGCTTGCTGTGATGGTCTCAAAGGCTTTCCCCAGGCGATTGAATCGGTCTATCCCGATACTCAAGTTCAAGTTTGTATCGTTCATCTCATTCGCAATAGTTTGCGCCATGTGCCTTGGAAGGAAAGTCGAGCCGTAGCTGCAGACCTCAAGCCCATTTATCAAGCGGCCACTTTGGAGGAATCTGAGGCTGCCTTGGATGCGTTTGCCAACAAATGGGACCAGACGTATCCTGGCATCAGCCAAATCTGGATACGGCATTGGGATAATATTGCTCCGTTGTTTAAGTACCCAATGGCCATCCGAAAGGTTATCTACACCACTAATGCCATTGAGTCGCTCAATCGCTCACTGCGAAAGGTGATTAAGACCAAAGCTGTCTTCCCGAATGAAGAGTCTGTCTACAAATTGATGTTTCTGGCGATGAGGAATATCTCGAAGAGATGGACCAGACCGATTTTGAATTGGAAGGCGGCGCTGTCCCATTTTGCTATTCTGTTCCCAACACGATTCAACTATTGAATACGTTACGGCTTACACAAAAATCTAAACACTCTCTTCTGCACTCTGCTCAACCCATTGATTGGCCCAGTACAGTCTGGCAAGTCTCTCTTAAGGGCGTTGAGTTAGATCAGCGCTGGGCAACTGAACCACCCCACAGGAGAACCGAACGCTTCAGGGCGGTTACTACGGAACAGTGAAAGTTTACACTTCGTTACAATTGTAGGTAAGGAGCAATACCGCAGACCTTTCGAGGAGGATTGCTCATCCATCGATTAGGAGTCTTTACATGAACAGTAACTTTAGATTAGGTAGCCTCTTTGGCATCCCTTTCTATCTCAATGCATCATGGTTTCTGGTGTTGCTATTTTTTTCCTGGACCTACGGCAATGGTCTAGCAGCACAGTTTCCAGAGTTAATCGGGATTGGACCCTGGCTCCTGGGCTTTGGAACAGCAATTCTACTGTTCAGTTCAGTACTCGCCCATGAACTCGGTCATAGCCTGGTGGCGATGCAGCAAGGGATTGAGGTTAAGTCCATCACCCTATTTCTGTTTGGTGGACTCGCTAGTCTAGAGGAAGAATCTAAAACACCTGCAGGGGCATTTGCCATTGCGATCGCAGGTCCTGCCGTCAGCGTCCTCCTTTGGGCTCTACTCTCTTATGCAGGCCTGCAGCTACCTATTAGCGGCCCGATTGCTGCCATCGTTGGGTTTCTCGCCACGATTAACCTCTTTCTAGCCTTGTTCAATATGATTCCAGGCCTACCCTTAGATGGTGGCAATGTCCTGAAAGCAGCCGTGTGGAAGATTACGGGCAATCGTTATCGAGGTATCAGAATTGCAGCTCGCGCTGGACAGGTTGTGGGTGGCGTTGCGATCGCATCCGGTATCCTAAGCCTCAGTGTCTGGAATGCCCTGATTGGTTGGTTCTTGTACCAAAATGCAGGGCAAGCATTCCAATCTTCTAAGCTTCAAGAAGAGCTGAGTCGATACACGGCAGCAGATGTGGTGACTGAAGGTGAGTTTGTGATTGGCCAAGATGATTCCCTCCGACAGCTTGCCAATCAGGCTATCCCTTATCAGGGTAAGGTTTCTAAGTTTCTCGTCGTCGATGAGCAAGGACAGCTCGTGGGGTCCGTCAACTTAGAAGATCTGAATACTGTTCCCACTATGCAATGGCCCCAGGTGTCAGTCCAAGAAATCTTACAGCCAACGGTACTCCCCCCAGTTGTACAGTCCAATCAATCATTGCTCGATATTGTGGCTCTTCTGGACAAGGAGAAACTGCAGACCATAGCGGTGGTTAACGACAGTGGGGCGCTGATGGGTTTGCTAGAAAAAGTAGCCATCCGTCGTCTTCAGCAAGGTATGGCTGCAGCATCAGCTTGAACGCTCTCCTCTACTGCCCGGTACGGTTACTGCAACAAACCCATTTATCTCCTTTGGCTGAGTCGTCAACTCTAAACTCAAACAAAACAATCCCTTTAGGAACGGTTTAACAATGGGACTACAGGCTGAGGGGGCGACATGAAGGCTACAACCCAGCACAGACAAGCTGGAATGCATGTCCAAAGTCTGGGCAAGCTAGAGAGAGGAAAAACCAGTAAGCTCAATCGCAAAACGATCAATGGCTTGTCCTATGCTCTACAAGTCCCTGGAGAATATTTGGATAGCGTGTGCAAGGGAGCTTCAATTGACACGGTTAATGCTGTCAAATTTTGTCCGAAGTGTTGGGTCCCAGGAACACCTCCTGATGCTTTGTGGACCAATGTTAGAGCTAAGTTCTGCTTTGAGTGTGGTGAGCGTTTACGGAATCGCTGTGATAGCTGCAATGAGCTAATTACATCGCGAAAACATCGGTTTTGTCCGTTTTGTGGTCAGACGTATAAACTCACAAAAACTTAAATTCTTAAGTCTGGAAAGTACTTCTAAATATAGTTCACAGCGATTCTGCGGTGAAAATTGTGCTTATGTCGGCAAGGGGGTAACCCCCCATTACCCCTTGCATCTTTTAGCAACTCATTATAGACTACCTACATACAGGTAGGAAAATAACCTCAAGCCTATCATCTAGCTGTTCAATGAGTCTTGATGTTTCCATTCATGATTAAGTTGGGCAGTATATTTTTTGGTTATATTATCTACATACATATAGGTCAGTCTTGATATACTCTAGTTAAGAGCTGATCTCACAATCGAAACAAAATCTAAAGGAAACTAAAACAATGAAAACGGTAATTCTGATTGGTGCCAATGGCAAAATGGGACAGGCTGCACTAACGGGCTTAGGTAAGCATCGTGTTATCACAGCCTCCCGCTCTGGCAAAGGTTGTGACTACAAAGTTGACATCACAAGTGAAGAATCCATCAGGGCACTATACCAAGCAGTCGGCGGCTTTGATGCTGTTGTGAATACTGTTGGATTCTGTGAATATGAGATGTTCGTAGACATGACAGAACAGCAGTGGATGACTACTGTGATGAGTAAGATGATGGGACAAATTAACTTAGTCCGAATCGGACAAGAGTATATTGCGGACGCTGGATCATTTACGCTGATTAGCGGCATTTTGAATACTAAACCGATTCCATTTGCAATTGCAGATGCAACGACTAGCGGTGCAATAGACACTTTTGTGAAGTGTGTCGCCTATGAGATGCCTAGAGGAATCCGTATCAATGTCGTCAATCCCACGGTTCTGGTAGAGGCTTGGGATGTATACGGTGAGATAATGCCAGGTTTTCAACCTGTTCCTGGGAAATTGGTTGGCAAAGCTTTTGAACGCTCTGTTGATGGGTTTATTACTGGAGAAGTTCTCTTTGTTGATGCCTAATAAGCGTCAACAAAGCTTACTCTTTTGGATGTCTAACCACCTTTCAAACAATATCAGTTTATGGCAGTTACGATAGTTTCAACCTATAGTCCAACCGCAACAAGCCAAGGAAAAATGGATTAGTCAACTGCCTGGATTCATGCAGTAAATCTAGACAGTTATATAAACGCACGGTTGTAGATCGAGGCAATTGAGTCTTACCCAAATTATCTCTTACGGCTAGGGTGACGCTCGATAAAAAATGAAAGGTCCTGAACCTTCCATAATCTTGAACAATCTACTTCTTTGGAGACATATTAACTATGGCTATCACCAGCTTCAAAAACAACTTAAAGAGTTTCGAGCCATTATGAGCCAAGGTTTGAGCTAAAAGAATATCAACATTTTGCAGACACTCTCATTCTGATCAGCCAATCCTGGCAGTTTTGTACAGACCACTATTTGTGATTTGGGTAGTCAAAAATTTTCTAAACTGTTTATCAAGAATCTACAGTAATGACCAGCAATGTAATCAATAAATCGAGTATTAGCCTTGAGGTAAAAGAATTTTTGAAACTATCTGTCCCGTTAGCGTGTGCACAAATTGCTCAGGCTGCCGTTGGCTTCGTGGACACGATTATGATGGGGCATTTAAGTATCGAGAGCTTAGCAGCAGGTGGTTTAGCAGCAACAACGTTTCAATTGATCCTGAACACTTTCAGCGGTCTGGTCATGGCTGTTAGCCCTTTAGTTGCGGAAGCATATGGGGCGCGCCAAACCCAGAAAATCTCACATATTGCACGCCAGGGTCTATGGCTATCGATTTTCTTGGCAGTCCCCTTAATGATATTAGTTGGAAATTTGGAATCATTTCTGTCTTTATTTCAGCAACCTTTGGATATTATTTCACTGGCGAATCCTTATCTAAAATGGATTTTATGGGGAATTTTTCCAGCCTTAGGTTTTGCCATGTTACGAGGATATGTCTCGGCTCTTGCCCATGCTCATATTGTTACTCCCATTGTCATTATTGGAACAATATTCAATATAACGGGAAATTATGTCTTAGGATTTGGGAAATTTTCGTTTCCAAGAATGGAACTAGCGGGCTTCGGCTTAGCCAGTGGATTAAGTTTTTGGTTAATATTTGCTATTTTCTTAGCTTATACCTTGAAACAAGCAGACTTGAAAAAATATAATTTCTTAAACGATTTTGTTCATATTAGTCCTTCATTAATTTTACGTTTAATACGCATTGGGAGTGGCATTGCCGTAACGCTTGCGTTGGAGTATGGGTTGTTCGCAATAATCACTTTTTTCATGGGACTTTTAGGTGCTCAAGTCCTAGCTGCGCATCATATTGTTTATCAAACAATGCTTCTTCTTTTCATGATTCCTTTAGGAATGTCCTACGCAGTAACGGCACGGGTAGGACAATGGGTGGGGAAAAAAGATTTTAGAAGCGCACGTCTGGCAGGATATATTGCTATTGTAGCTGTTTCACTTCTAATGCTTTCTACTGCAGTTATATTAGTGAGCTTTCCTAAGCAGATAATTAGCATATTTATAGATGTTAATAATCCTGAAAATTTAAGCACTATTCTCATTGCATTGCCAATGCTATATATTGTTGCTTTATCTCAATTGTTTGATGGAGTTCAGCGAGTTGCAATGGGAGCACTGTATGGTCTTCAAGATACTCAGGTGCCAATGTTACTCAGTGGCCTTTCTTTTTGGGTTGTGGGTCTAAGTGGAAGCTATGTATTAGGATTCACATTACAGCTAGGAAGTATTGGCTTATGGATAGGACAGACTATTGGAGTTGTGTTTGCGAGTATCCTATTTACATGGCGGTTTACGCGATTAACTCAACTGATAATTGCTTCCAGTGACGAGCGTAGTTCAGGACCTGATGCTCTCGTAATATAGGTGAATTGTTATTCCCGACAGCAATGGTGACGATAGCTATAAGCTACTGATGCCCACCACCTATGTCATAGAGGAGTCTGGTCAGATTCGCTATGCGTTTGCTGAGGCTGACTATTCTTCAAGATGTATTGGCTGTCGTTAAAGTAATCACATTATAGCCAGACTACAAACTTAAATAATGACAACCTGTTTGCTATTAGAACCGAAAGAATTGCGATCGTTGCCTTCTGTTAATTTCTAATATTGTCGAACTTACCCTAAGACAAAAATCGTTTTTCATTGTCCATTGTTCGTTATCAACTGTTATGCTTCCTCCCTATAGATCGCATTTGTCCAGTGCCATTGACGGCAATCGTTCCAACCCCTATTCTCGCTTTTTTCAGCTAGCTACCGTAACCCCAGCGGGCTATCCTAGTAACCGTACGCTAGTGTTTCGGGGCTTTTTAGAAGACGATAACAATAGCCTAAAAATCGTTATCGATGTACGTAGTGCTAAGGTTCAAGATATTGAACGGCAAGCAGTAGGGGAAATATGCTGGTATTTCACCGAAACCCGCGAACAGTTTCGGATTCAAGGTGTTCTACGCTTGGTGAAAGCTCAAGATAAAGATTCAGATTTACTTAAAGCCCGTAACATAGCCTGGCAAGAGCTTTCTGACGCGGCGCGATCGCAATTTGCTTGGTCAGATCCAGGGCAACCCGCAGCGGACCAGTCAACCTTTGATATCGAACCACCTGATCCTATTCTGCCCCCAGATACTTTCGGCTTGTTGTTATTAGTTCCCCAAAAAGTAGACCATTTAAAATTAAGAAGCGATCCGCACCAACGCTGTATTTACCAGTTAGAAACAGATACTACCTGGTCGAGCCAATGGGTTAATCCTTGAGGGACTATAGGTCATAGATTCAGGGGTTATGCTATTTGTCCAATTTCTATTTCACCTTCCAGATATTTTGATATTGTTTCGTCAGTCAACTAGTACGCACAGTACCCAGATAATTCTAAGTAAATAATTCTAACTATACGTCCAGTGTTGTTTTCTGTCCGTTTGCTATCTCAACGCCTTGGTGGTGCGGACATCACGATGACCATCCTCAGATAGAGGGATTAGAAATTAACCTTGATGGCGGCTCTGCAGTGCGCAGTAACCGCACACAATTTATCAAGCGTATGGTTGAGTTTGTCCAAACGACGCGATTGTTGGTTCATCTGATTTATTATCCGCCCTATCACAGCAAATACAATCCGATTGAGTGATGTTGGGCAGCCTTGGAACACTATTGGAATGGCACTATCCTCAACTCCATTGATGCGGCTGTCCAGTGGGCATCGAATATGACCTGGAATGGATTGAAGCCTTTGGTTCATGTGGTTGAGGAAACCTATGAAAAGAACATTACTGTGCCCTCAAATGAGCTAGAAGTCTACAAACAACAATGGCTATGTTCTGAAACGTTACCCAAATGGGATATCAAGATTGCGCCTAATTGATGGGTACATTATTTCTTTGTAGATCCCTTAAACCTTTGTTTTCTATTCGGGGATAGAGTGTAATGGATCAGGGGCAGCGCAAGAAAAATGAAGCTGTAATATGCTATGGAACTCCATTCTGTTAAAAGGGTTTCCCCATGGCTACAGGATTCAGCAAGCCGCCTTCCTCACCAGCTTCCACTGACTCATCCTCGTCACTCCTGCCTGCCAGTGATTGCGATCAGGCTTATCAACAGTTGTCCGAGTGTTTTGAAGATTTGCCTGATCCACGGGGAGGCCAAGGTGTCCAGCATCCGTTTGTCAGCATCGTCGTGATTGGACTATTGGCAAGTTTAGGTGGCGCACAAGGGTGGGAAGACATTGAAACCTATGGTCTAAGCCATCAAGATTGGTTGTCGAGTTTTCTGAGCCTACCGTCTGGGATGCCGACAGCAGACACCTATCGACGAGTGTTTGAGCGTATTTGCCCCTCCGCTTTTGAGCGGAGTTTCAATCACTGGTTGGATCAGGTAGTGACAACCCTCGGCGCTCAAGTGATACCGATTGACGGCAAACAACTCAGAGGTTCCTATGATCGCAATCAAGACCAATCCGCATTGCATCTGGTCAGTGCTTGGGCCAGTGAGTATCGGTTATTTCTAGGACAGGTCAAAGTTGCAGACAAGAGTAACGAAATTACCGCTATTCCAGCACTGCTAGAGCTATTAGACATTGCCGGGTGCATTATTACCATTGATGCAATGGGAACTCAGCACGAGATTGCCCGCCACATTCAAGCTAAAGAGGCTGACTATGTGCTGGCCCTCAAGGAGAATCATCCCACGCTGTTTGAGCAGGTTGAGCAATGGTTTGAAACGGCTGAAGCGAATGAGTTTAAGTGCATTGAGCACAGCTATGATGCGCGGGTGGAAGCAGGGCACCATCGTCGCGAGAAACGACAAGTTTGGGCCGTGTCCCTTCAACAGATGGGTCCTCTGTACAAGCAGGCGCAGTGGAAGGGCTTGCAAACCATCGTCAAGGTCGCTCGAACCCGTCACTTGTGGAACAAAACCACCTATGAGGTGATGTTTTATATCAGTTCTCTACCGCCAAATGCTCAGCAGTTGGGCAAAGCCATCCGCCAGCATTGGTCGATTGAGAACCAACTCCACTGGGTCTTAGACGTGACCTTTGGCGAAGATGCTAGCCGCATTCGCACAGGACATGCGCCGGAAAACATGGCCATCCTGAGACGCTGGAGCATCAACCTTCTCAATCAAGAAACGTCCTTTAAGAAAAGTACCCGTCAAAAACTAAAACGGGCGAGCATGGATGAAGCGTATATGCTCAAAGTTCTAGGCGCTTCTCTTCCTTTACAGTCTAGCCTTTCAGAGGCTTGATTTTCTTGCGCTTACCCTGTGTAATGGATGCCCCCAGCAGAAGTAAACACTGCAGAATTATTGACCCGTCACCTTTTGGAATCACTTAGTTTTAAGCGGCTTTAGCCAAGGTGAGAAGGTTCTCTCGTCTATGATTTCCCGATAGGAACTGTAATCCTCTCGTTTCAGAACATCACTCTTCATAAAGGTTACGTTGATACATCTTCCCAAAGGCCGAATTTGAGAGAACGTATCCTAGCCCCAGAGAGGATTGAAATTCCTAGGCAACCCATAACAATGAACAACAGATAAACCGGATCGAACCACAGTTGCATTGCTAGCAACTTAGATAAATCTGTTCGCTTCAGAAGCTAAGCTCATTGTAAGGAGTCTCCATATGAAAACTGCGTTCCAAGCCCTACTCTCTTGGGGAGTGATCGGTCTAACAACCATTAGTACTTCATTTTTTGCGACTCAAACACAAGCTGCTGAGAGTATATTTGTCCGCTATAAAAACACCGAAGTAACAGTGACTCGCAGCGAACTGGATGACTTCAGCAATACGGGAGAACTTCCTACATCGTTGAAAAAGCTACTAGAAACCGATCTAGAACTCCCAGGAATTGTCCGTAAAGCACTTTCTGAACAAATCACTGTACCTACTTTTTTACAAAGTTTTCTGGAAGGCTCTAATGGAGAATTTCTACTCTTCAAGCTTGATCAGACTATTTCTAGCACATCTGGCAGAACAGAAGATGGGCTCGAATCCCTGAAAACAGCGGTCCTTAACTCCATTGAGGATGAGCGAATTTCCTTTATGGAAATTATCGATAAATATCCCCAGAACACCATTCGAGTTGATGTAACCAACTTAGAAGGCACTTACACCCAAGTCAGCGGTTTTGTCGAAAAAACATTACCGGCTCTAGAGGTTGCAAAAGACGTATTGTCAGACTTTGTTTGCGATTGTAAAACAACACAAGCGTCCTCCAGCAAAGATTCACAAGCAACCTATCAAGCCGAGAAGGTGTCTGATAATTGTGCAGAAGAAAAACCCACAATGACTGTGTCGGTAAACAGCAATTCACCAGAAGAGCAATCCAGTGCCAAGCCTACTCCGTCAATGCCTCAAGCTCCGACCTCCACAACTCAAACACCTGCTAGTTCAGCTCAAGCTCAATAGATCTTGAAGGGAATATTTGAGCATCGTCCCCATGAGTGCTCTTCTTATTCCCCTGTTTTGTTGCTGAAAGGATTCACTACTGTTTACGGAGTCGATTCATGACCACTTGGCATTCGGTATTTCAAAAATTTAGGCGTTGGAGGATGGTTAAAGGTCTCACTTTTTCTGCTGTCGCCTCCATCTCGGCGACTGGTTTGATCGCACCGACTGCATCTGTGCAGGCTGCAGAAAAAGTTGTCTTTACTTACAATCAGTTTGGTCAATCTCTGAGTATTGATGAGTTAGAAACCTTTGCTGAGACTGGCAAAGCATCTTCCAAACTCAAATTCTTCCTGAATGTATCAGGGCAAGATCCAGAAACCGCCCGCCAATTTATGACCAAAAGTCTCAAGGTCAACTTGCGTACGGCTGATAAAATTTTGACGATATTACCTGGAGAATATGCCCTCTTTCAAGCAGGGCAAGTCATTCATACCCCCAGCCGCAAAGCCAATATGCAGGCCCTTCGGTCAGCTATCCTGCTCTCTCTAAGTGATGATAATCAAATTTCTTTTTTAGAGTTTTTGCAGAAGTACCCCACCTCCCAACTCACCGTTGATGGTGTTCGAGTGGCTAAAGTGGCTGGAACCATTGATGGCCTCATCGGCACTGCCGAACAAGCATCGGATGGCACCGGACCTCTAGCTGTGGCGAAAGATATTTTGAGTAGTTTTATCTGCGACTGCCAGACTAATCCAGCGGCGATTCGCTAACCCAGCCGGTTGCAATAAGCCCCCAAAGAAATAGCCGAATATTGGTTATTCCTTTGGGGGGCTTGGTTTAGCAGTTAATCTCAGCCGATTTCAATTGCATCCATGACATGATTTTGCCACTGATGCTGAAATCGTTCAGCAACTAGAGGTTGAAGGATGATTTTGGGAGGTGTTCCGGCTTTGACATCAATCCGCAGGCCAGAATAGGGTCGATGTTTTTGAGAGCCATGTCCATATCGTCCGATGTAGAATTGCGATCGCGCCACAATACGCTCTGTTTCTCCATCTAGTTTTTCCGTTAACTCAGGCCCTTCAGACCGCTGACGGCGCAGACTAAAACCGCTACCACCGCAAATCACCCAATTGAGATGTGAATCTGCATGCCCCGTATTTTCCGTCTTCAGGTACTCCAGGCAATGGGCATGTCCATTGATAATCAAATCGACTAGAGGTCTACCCTTTATAAGTTCAGTCACCTCACTTTGGACTTCATTGAGAACCCACCGGAGATTTTGCCGCACGGCTAAGGTTTGTCCCTGATACCACTTTGTGGCTTCGGTCACATAGGGAGGATGGTGGAAAAACAAAATTCGGCCCCGGACCTTCGGATCCTGCCAGGATTGAATCAGCTGCCGCTTCAGCCACGTCAATTGCTCAATATCCACAACAGACTCGGTATCATTCGTTAACTGCTTATCAATATCTAGAAGTTGCTCTTCAATTTGTTCGACCTTGCTATAAGCTTCCTCAACATCTAAATGGGCTGCTTCAACTGCCGACCTCAATGCTTCTGTCTTTTTCTGCATCAGGACTTGGCGGGTTTTCAGCAGTTGTTCCTTCAGTAACTTTCCCGCTGGTGTATTGGGTAAACATTGGGGGGCATTAAACGTATTGGAATCAAGGGCAAAAAAATCAATCCCACCCTGGCGAAATTGATAGTACCGATTGGGGAGCCGTGTGAATTCGCCTGGTCGATATCGCAGACATTTCTCAGACTCTGAGGAGGACGTGTAGTGGGTGTCCAGATGTTGTTGTATGTCCGAGTCACTCAATCCTTGCAGGTAATCCAAAAAAGCTCTGGCAAAAACATCTCCCTTATGTGAACCATGCCAACCCACATCTAAATCAAATTGGCGCTGGAATAGTTTGCGCAGGGGCGAAGTCACCTTCGACATCAACCCCCATATCCAGGGCAAATCATAATAATCGTGATTACCTGGTACAGGGAAGAATGGGAATTTAAATACCATCTGGTCGTAGTCAATCGTGTCGGGTTGATGTCCCCCCACTAACCACTCCCGATAGGGATCGATAAAATTCTCGGCATATTGCTCGTTGGAACCCACGAGATAGACAACATCTCCGGTATGCAGGGCAAAGTTAGCCCCTTCTCCCTGATCCAACAGTAGTTCCATGACTCGTCGTTGGGGACTATCCCCGCGATATTGGCCTGTGCCACTATCTCCGAGTACCAAGAACGAGAAATCTTGATGATCCGATTCCTCATTCTCCAACACCACTTTGGTTTGGTCGATATTTTTACTCGAAATTAAAGGGTGTTGCCAGCACACCCTTTTCTTCATTTCATCAATTTTGAGTTCAATCGGTGGATCAGAAACAAACTGCATCGGTTATTTTTTGGGTTCCTTTCCTATCAAGGAGAATATTCAGGTTTTAATATTGGGCTATTCCAGCACCTGCGAATCTAAGAGGGGAATACTCGGAGCATCTTAGCCAACCAGGAAAGAGTGGATCTGATGTGCGATCGCAACCAGAAATACGACGAGTCCCAACCCTCTACGGAAATAGTTAACCCCTTCAAAGGACTCTTGCAAGGCCCAAATCACTATTGCAACGAAAGCCACTAACTCTAATCCCAGATTAATCGGCTCACTCGTCAATACCAATTGCAGCAGGCTGGCTCCAATCCAGACAGAGAGGGTCAAATTTGGAGGCTGAGCAATCACAATTTCACCGTTCTGATCACGGAAGATGGTGTCAAAGAGTGCAGTATCCATGGGTTTCGAGTATCTATATCAAAAAACTTCAGCAGGCTTAGTACTGTCCCTATGCCTGAACGTCAAATCAAGCATAGGGACATCAATCTATTGGACGCTAGCATGCAGATCCAAACCAGAACGAGAACCGCTTGCATCGACTTGTTCTCCTTCAATAAAGGATCTCAGCATCCAAGCCATCTCTTCATGCTCTTCCATTAAACCCGTTAAGAAATCAGCCGTTCCCTCATCATGGAACTGCTCAGAGCACTGATCGAGATGCTCTCTTAAATTACGAATAACCTGCTCATGATCATTCACCAGGCGAGCCACCATATCCGTTGCTGTAGGTAGGTCACCAGGATGTTCATTGAGGGTTGAGTTATCGAGAAATCCTTTGGCAGTCCCTAGAGGGTATCCTCCTAACGCCCGAATCCGCTCAGCACAAGCATCAACATTGGCGGTAAGGATTTCATAATGTTCTTCCCAAAGCTTATGTAGAGTCATGAATTGGGGGCCAACTACATCCCAGTGATATTTCTTGGTTTTGATCACGAGTAGATATAAATCAGCTAAGTCTTGATTTAAAAGTTGAATAACACCTTGACGCTGTTCAGTAGTCAAACCAATGTTATAAGAACGCATATTTATTTTTTCCTTTGTTGTCTCTAGTAGCTAGTAAATCAAGAAAGGCTGAATCATTCTTCTCTCACAGGGAAGGTATTGATTCTCTAGCTACTCTACCGAAAGGTATAGAGCGATTGATTAGGATGTGTGAGAAGTGATTAGAGTTTCAGAGATCAGGCTAAACGTTTAACCATGAGTATCGGAATAAAAGCTTTACTGAGCCTTCCGTAACGTATTCAGACACACGACTTGGCAAACTTCTTTATTTTTATAGAGGGATAATTAGGTCTAGGCTGGCATTATCACCTCCACAACTTGCTCGACAGATTGGCCTTGTTCAAAGAGTGATTGACAAAACTGTACGAGCGGATGCAAAACCTCACGAGTCAATCCGTAGAGCTTCTGGCCAATGCTTGGCGTTTTACTTGCAAAGCTAAATTTTTCAGATGTTCCCCCCAGCGACAGGCGCATCCTGGAGCAACGACTGCGCCAGACAACTTAAAGCGATGTGGCGTTTGACCGCATCCTCGTTGCGTAGCTGAGCCGATTCCAGGCCACAGATGCCTTTGGTAAACTCATGAAAAACTTCACAGGGCCAGCGATAGCTCCAGGTGATGGCAATGCGCGAGACATCCCAGTGCAGCGCGTCAGTCACTAAAAAGCGAGGGGGTATCATTCAAATCCTCCGTTTCATGAACAATGACAATCCGTTTGCGTCCGATTTTTTTTGAGGCGTACGACTTTGCTAAAGGCCCAAATCTCCTTCACTTCGCCATTGCGTTGATGAATGCGGTAGTGCCGAAACGACTGGCCAGAGGTGCTACGAAGTTGTTGAGCCAC
Organism: Acaryochloris sp. 'Moss Beach'; assembly: GCF_021497025.1. Classification (NCBI taxonomy): domain Bacteria; kingdom Bacillati; phylum Cyanobacteriota; class Cyanophyceae; order Acaryochloridales; family Acaryochloridaceae; genus Acaryochloris; species Acaryochloris sp. 'Moss Beach'. The sequence continues at coordinate 4,768,074 of NZ_CP071717.1, read as the reverse complement.
TGCGTCAATGCGAGTCCATTGGTTGAACCAAAGCACGGAACGATTACACGCCAGCTCACTCACCCAATGCTTGCCGAATCCTTCAATGACGGTCGTTAAGTCCGCTGCGCATACGCCTGCATCAAAAGCATAATCCGCTGTCGGAAACTGCCCTTCCCCTTCAATTTGCTCAATCATGGCACTCAGCAGTTCCGTTCGCGTTTGATAGGCGTCACGATTATGCTGGTAGGCCACCAACTCACTCAATCGCTCCATCGCCGCTGCGATAGTTTCATACTCGCCTTGACGGGTCATCTTCAGATACTCCAGTTCTGCGGCTTCCCACTGGGCCGCTTGCACGGCGACGCCTATCCCATCTTGTCGCACTCGATTTGCCGCCACTGCGGTCAGAATCGTCTGATAACAGCTCATGCAATTATCAACATAATCGTACTGACGTTTGACCCCAAAAATCTGTTTGCTCCGTTCGTGATGTCCCAGTGTCCAATCTAGGCTAATCACTACACGTGCTCTGGGGGCATAATGCTGTGATACCTGTAGACGGTGGCGCACCATCAATGCCTCCTGCTCCCATGGCGATTCAAACACCCCGGCGTGCATTGCTCGACGACCTGAAAGGGGCTGCTCGGTTGTCGAGACAAACTGACTGTGAATCCCTTGCAATGTTTTGTTCTCACTGAGTAGTAAGCCACTGAGGTATCGGCTCACATGCTCAAATCCGGCTTGTCGAGGAAATAAGTCGCGGTAAGCGCTCATGCCCTGCTTAATCGTGTTGGGGATGCCGACAAAAGGAAGCATTGTTGACGTTGCTCATTACGCTACAAACCTGAAACAAGCATGACGCAACTAACACCATTAGCGACATAAATTGATGGCCTCAATGGGAAACTTTGCCAAGTCGTGCAGACAAACGAACTCAAGCGAAAATCCTAGAGAACTTGAATCGCCATTAATCCCTCTATAGGTAGACGTTCTTGCTTATAGCAACCGTCCTTTAGGCAGACGAGTTTTGGGGTGAGCTTCCCTAGTATTGAAGGTGTTCACACCCACAACGACACAGCCTTTAGGAGGCACAACTATTATGAGTACCGAAGATAGAGCTAAAGCTACAGCTAAGAACATTGAAGGAAAAGCCCAGGAAGCTCTGGGAAACGTAACTGGCGATCCTGAAGACCAAGCAGCGGGTAAAGCTAAGCAAGCAGAAGCAGGCGTCCGCCATACAGCAGAAGACGCTAAGGACAAAGTAAAAGAAGCCATTGACTAACGGTTGCTTCCGTTTAGTTATTTAGTTTCTGGTATTTAGGTCCAGTGTGCCAAACCAGCCTCTGGACCTTTATTTGATAACGGTTTATCACTCACAAAATATTACTTGATTACACATCTGCCTCACGTCTTACATTTCGACAAAACGTCATGAGGCTCCAATCAAGTTATTCGCAGCAATTCTATCAGCGATCACAATATAGTCGTTGAGCTGTGCTGCATAGACACGGGGGCAAGGACAAAAGCTATTTTGGCACACCACGATGCTGATAGTTATGGGGGAATTGTTGAGAGTCCAGAATGGGGTCATGCATTGGTATCAGACTTCATCTAGATGGGCCTAAATTCACTCACATTTAACGACAGGAGAACATTTCATGCTTAGTTGGAGCCTGACATTTTTAATCATTGCCTTAATTGCAGCCTTTTTGGGATTCGGTGGCATTGCTGCGGGTGCAGCTTCCATCGCTAAAGTTCTTTTCTTTGTTTTTCTAGCCTTATTTATCTTTTCTCTTATCACTGGAAGAAGGCGTGTCTAGACTGCTCCAGCCAAAGTTTCTAGACGTAATGGGTTATCTAAAGACAGTTTAAACTCTGCCTTTTGGCAGACCACAAAGGGGGACAGTATCTCCCCCTTTAGGCAGATACCCATCAAACATCCCTCCCCTACAGTTGAGTTATATCTTTGAGGAAGAAATAATGAGTCAATTCGATAGAGAAGAAGCTCGATACGAGCAAGGTTATGCAGCAGGAAGTCGAGCGAGTCGAAGCAATCCTGCCACAGGAATTTTCATCGGTGTTTTTGCCGTCGCGGTGCTCGGTATTGGTGGATGGATGGTATTTGCCCAAACGAGTCAAAAAATCAGGTGGGGATACCGACATCATCAACGTACCTAAGCCTGATGCACCTGAAATTAACATCGATGTTCCTAAGCCCGAAATCAACCTACCCAAGCCAGACATTGATGTGTCTAGCCCCAGCAATGAAAAGTCTGAATAGAACCAACAAGCTAAATCAGTTTGATCAAATCTAAATTGTGTTCCCCATTGATTTAGTGATTGTTTTTTAAGGAAATACCCCTATGTCTAATACCCATTTAAACCAGCCTCGAACAACGTCTACCGATGAAGAAATCATCATTGATCAAGAAGTTCGCCATACTGATGGGACCGTGCGTCGTCGACGAGAAACACTACGCAGTGATGATCCAGCAGTAGAGGAGCGTATCGAGCGGGCTCGATTACAAACGGAGCGCCAGCTCCAAATCCGAGATAACGATAATGCGGCGCGGGGCCTTCTGGTTGGCATCATTGCCACAACCTTCCTAGGTTTAGGCATTTTAGCCTGGTACCTGTTTACCAATAACCAGAATACTGAGGTAACGCCAGTTGTGGTTCCGGCCCAACCCTCTGAACCCTCAACACCCCCCTGATATCAATATCACCTTACCTAACCCACCTGCGGCGGAAAGCACCACGGAAACTGCGCCGACCCAGCCCACCATTATCCAAACCCAACCCGCACCTCCCCAGCCATTACCATCAACGCCGCCTACTAGTGAAGTCGCTCCGGCAACCAACTCCGAATCCACTGCCCCAGAGCCAGCGAATTCCGCCGCCCCCCAATGAACCCACCAGTAATGAACCCACGAGTCCTGCGCCTGCTGAATCCTCCACCACCGCTCCATAGTGATTGAGGTCAAGGTAGTTCAATCTGACGATACCGGGCTTGGAGTCCCATATGGACCCCGTAAGCTATCAACCCTACGGCCACCAGTGACAACAGCCCTGGTCCGTAGGGTTGTTGTTTAATGGTTACCAAAGCCCCCTCTGATGATCTGACTTTGTCTGCATCAAAGGCATGGGCCGCTTGCATGACATACCCGCCAATAATGGCAAAGATGATCCCTCTTGCTAAGTATCCTGCCCGACCAATCGCTACAACAACGGTACGCTGCTGGGTATTCATGGTGCCCAGCTTGAGTCGCTGGCGGAAATCAGCCTTCAAGGTTCGATAGAAAAAGGTGATACCGATGCCCAGGACACCGATGCCGACACCGCCCACCAGCCATTGACCAAAGGGCCAGGATAAGACTTTTGCGGTCCAGAATTGGGTCTGTTCTGACTCCTCCTTCACCCCTTGAATAATCTCCACGGCGGTATAGGCCAACGCACCATAGGCCAGACTACTCATGCCACAGCCCGCCCGCTTGAACCAGTGCTTGAGGCTCTTGCCGTCAGACTCTGGGTAAAGTACGGCTTGGATCAAACGCCCAAAGGAGTATCCAGCTAGCCCAACGGCAACAATGATCAGTAAAAGGTTGCCTAAAGGTTGATGTGCGATCGCACGTAGGACTCCCTGGGTATCCTGGGCTTGTTGACGATAGGTTAAGGCAGCTTGAACTGCCAGAATGCCTAACAAAATATAGACAAACCCTTTCATCAGAAAGCCAAAGCGAATCCACCTTTCAATCCAGCGAGCGGGTTTACCTTTCATGAAGGATGGATTGGTTTGTCAATCAAGGGGAAAGGAACAAAATTCATCTCAGTAGAAAAGCGACTGTTGAGTATGTGGATTGAGATATCTCTGTGGGAGAGAACATTCTCCGTGATTTCTCCATCCACTATATCCTCAGAAAGATGTAGAGATTGCCTAGGCTCTCTAATTCAAGAAGAAGATCGCATCGTTTTCTGGAGAAGAATCGTTATGGCAAGTGGAGAAATCTAGCAATAGCTAATAACCTTTCCCTCATTGCCCAAGTATCAACCGAGACCACAGAAGATAAAGGCTTCCAAATGTTTTAGCTTCTATTTTTTTGTTGGAGTGTGGCAAATACTATAAAGATATTCACCAAGTATTTTATAATTAATTTATAATTCAGATAATCAGGCTTTGGCTTTGCTAGCTTGATTCTCTCTTTCCTCATTACAGTCAGAATATTTTTGAGCAAAGAGCCTTCGCCCAGTAAAGCCTAAAACGGACCAATCCACCCTAAGTGCCTTTCTGCCACTCATGGAATGCTTCGTTCTCCTATTTGAGGAGACAGTCATTCTCGGTACTTGTCCCGGTGGAGCATATGGATTTTCTTTCTTCTATCCCTGATCAAGATATTGCCTCTAGTACTGGCAGCAGTTTCTCTAGGAAGCGGCGCCCCTTAATTTTGGTTGTTGAAGACGATCAGGATAATCTATTGCTGCTATATCATCTGGTCACAAGCTTGGGGTGCAATGTGTTGCTAGCCCAAGAGGGACGGGCTGGTCTGGCTATCATTCAAGAAACTTGGCCAGATCTGGTGCTTCTTGATATTGTTATGCCTCACATGAATGGCTTTGAAGTTCTCCAGCACCTGCGGCAGCTTCCTGAAGCTCAATCCGTCTCCATTGTTGCAGTCACGGGTCTGGCGAGTTCAGAAGAGAAACATCAACTGTTGCAATCTGGATGTTGTGACTATCTCTGTAAACCCTATCTTATTGATGATCTACAATCCTTGATTTGCCGACACTTGGGGTTTCAGACCATGCCCCAACTGATTGAGCCATTCAATGTAGCGATTAGAGCTTAATTCTGACCAGAGGGAAAAATGTATGTGGGAAGAAGATCAGGGTTAACCTCCGCCCATCTTAATTTGAACTGCGGAGAGTGGGCATTTCCTCTAGCACCGCAATAATACCTGTTAGTCCTGACTCTAGAGTCACATCGCTGAGCAAGTCTGTGACATTAACCCCTGCAATGTCTTCTACCAAACTTTTCAGTTGTGGCTTCATGAAATCATCCAGATTAGTCCGCACCTTCTCAGCTAAGTCCTCTTGTCCACCTTGGGCCAAGATTTGCTCAGGCTGGGTCAAGGAATCTTCCAGAATAATGATAAATTTCTCCCCACAAAGCTGGCAGCTGACTTTGCTAGGTTTCTGACCTAACTCATGGCGATATAACGCCTGCACTTTTTGGGCAAGAGAGCGCTCTAGTTGTCCTCGCGTGGGTGTGTCTGATGCCATTACCGATTTACCTCCAAAGCAAGTTGAGACTTAGAACGCTACTAGTCACTGATACGGATTAATTCAAGCTGCTAGATGATGTCCAGTTTAATTGTAGAGACAACCGTAGCATCTTCGATCAGTTTGGGTTGAGGAGAGGGAGCCAGTAGGGGTGAGAGTCTCTCAGGATCGATATCTACCTTTAGGAATACTCATCAACCCATCTTGGGGTAGAGTCCCAGCCAGTGGACCGACTGATAGATTAATGACATCGCCAAAACTACTGACAATAAAGGAGTTCCACAATGAGTATTGAAGATAGAGTAAACGCCACGGTTAAGAATCTAGAAGGTAAAGGCCAAGAAGTCATGGGTGACCTCACCGGCAATCCTCAAGACCGTGAGGAAGGACGAGCCAAGCAGTCTGAAGCTGCAGTTCAACATACCGTTGAAAATATCAAAGATGACATTAAGCAAGCCATCGACTAGCAGATGTGGCTGATTTTAGATGACAGTTTTATGTCTGTGTCTCTCAATTCTAGGTAGCACGATGCTACCTAGAATTTTTATATCGGGGCGATCTGCTTATGGGGTCTAAACCCCATCAACATAGAGCAGCTTTTTGAGTCCTCAACACTTTTCTAAATTAATTTAAGTGCTTTTTTATGAACCTGCGATTGCTGGAAATTGATACCTCGAACACGCAACAGGATCAGGTCTTGGCCTTGTTAAAAGCGTTCCCTTGCCTAGACGTTTGGCAAAGTTCAGGATCTGAACAAATCAGTATCCGAGTCACATTGCCAACGACTCAAGTGGAAGCGGTTCTCAATCAATTACGGGAGCATCTACCTGAATTGGGTAACCCCAGAGTAATGATTTTGCCTATCGAAACAATGTGGCCAATGCCAGACTTAGATGCTCCTTGCAACCAAGCGACTGCACGACTCAGTCGAGAGGAAATCTATACCAATGTTGCCCAACCGCTCCAATTATCTTGGACTCAGTTGGGTATGGTGACCTTGTCAACGCTGATTGCAGCCATTGGACTTTTAAAAAGTAGTGAAGCCATTATTATTGGGGCGATGGTTTTAGCTCCTTTGCTCCAACCGATCTTAGGGGTGGCAGTGGCCGCAGTGTTAGGGGACTCTGTCTTGGCCAAACGGTCGATCAAGATTGGCAGCATCAGCATCGGTCTCGCTTTAGGTCTATCGATACTGCTGGGAATCGTGTTTCCCATCTCAACCGATCTGCCAGAGATCATGGCACGGGTGAGTGTTGGTCCTTTGGATGTGGGGTTAGCGATCGCAGCCGGTATCGCCAGTGCCCTGTCGTTGACAACGGATAATCAAAACGCCATCGTGGGGGTGATGGTGGCTGTCGCTTTACTACCACCGCTAGTTGTCTTGGGGTTACTCTTAGGATCCGGTGAATGGACCTTAGCCCCAGGCGCACTCCTATTAGTGGTGACCAATATAATCGGCTTGAATCTGGCAGCAACCACAACTTTGATGGCCCAAAATATTCAACCCCAGTCCCAGCGATGGCAGGCGCAGCATTATACCCAATGGGTGATCGGGATTGGTATGGTGTTCGTTTTAGGGATTATGAGTATGGTGACTTGGCAACATTCTTCGATTTTGGGTGCGTTCTTGCAAAGGATCTAATTGATTCAGTCTTGTTAGAACTGTCAGGTTCGGCCTATGGCCTAGGTAAAAACAGGTAGTAATCCTCAGTACCAACTTCTATACATCAGGGAATCAAGCATGTCCGTCGATAGCATATTTTGGCTACTCAAGATGACCGGGCTAGAGTGGCAACGGGATAAAGCCTCCAGATTAGCCGCAGCCTTGGCTTACTACACGGCATTTTCACTGGCCCCTGTTTTAGTAATCGTGATTGCGATCGCAAGTTTAGCCTTTGGCCAACGCATGGTCCAAGGAGAAGTGATGGAACAGTTCAACAACTGGCTAGGACCTGATGGGGCTGCCGTCATTCGCGTGATGATTCGGGGAACCCAAATGCAAGGATCAGGAATTAGGGCCACTCTGAGTAGCCTGGCATTACTATTTGTGGGGTCAACGGGATTATTTACCAACCTCAAGGATGCCCTGAATACCATTTGGCGAATTCAGCCCAAACCGGATCGAGGTTGGCAGGGATTTATTCGCGATCGCATCTTGGCATTTGTGATGGTTCTCGGGGTAGGGTTGATCTTGATTCTGACCCTAGGGATAAGCACGGGGCTGACTGCAGTTGGCAATAGCGCTAGTACTTATATCAGTCATTGGGTTTATATCGGGCGGGCGTTAGATGCTGTTTTTTCATTTAGCATCATTACCTTGATCGTGGCCTTAATCTATAAAATCTTGCCAGATGTCAATATTCAATGGAGCGACGTTTGGATTGGGGCATCCCTGACCTCTTTATTGTTTGCTTTAGGCAAATTCTTAATCAGCCTTTATCTGAGTAAAAATAGCCTCAGTTCGACCTACGGAGCCGCAGGGTCTTTGGCTGTCACCCTGTTATGGGTTAATTACTCCGCGCAAATATTCTTTTTTGGTGCCGAGCTGACCCAAGTGTACACCAACCGATTTGGCTCTCAGATTCGTCCAGCACGCTATGCCACAGCCCTGCAAGCCCCAACCGATTGGGTAGAGTCAAGCCGCTCCCAGGCCAAACGGCAGAAGTCTCAATCACCTTCTAAACATGGACCCATCCGCAATTTGTCTCTATGGGGAAAGACGTTCTTTAAAAAACTATTGAATCGAAAGACTCATCGATAGCATCACGGTCGATCGAGTAGAGATATGCTCAAGGTTAAGCCCCCTTAAGGATCTTTGATCCATGACTAAATTCCCATCAAAGCTACGCACCTATTTCTATAAAAGTCGTAGAGGACTAGTCTTAGCAAAAAAAGAAGTCTTTGAATTTTGGAATCAAAATAGCGGTGATTGGAGTTGGGCTGCCGAGAAACCCAGACCCATAGCAGCCGTCAATCGGAGTTTGTGGAAAACCTCCGTACCTTCCCTCAGCTTCTATGCCATGTTGGGATTGTCGAGTGTGATTGCCACCCTTGGACTACTGTCAGGTAGTGCCGCCGTGATCATCGGAGCCATGATCATTGCGCCATTGATGGGATCTATCCTTGGCATTGCCTATGCCATTGTCGTCGGGAATCGTCGTTTATTAAAGCGATCTGCTCTCACAACCTTCAAGGGGATTTTGCTGTCAATTCTAGCCGCAGTCTTGATCACATTATTGTTTGGCCTCACCCAATCTAATGCAGAGATCCTAGCTCGGGTGAGACCCACACTGATCGATCTAGGAGTAGCGATAGCTGCTGGAGCCGCCGGAGCGTTTGCCATATCTCGTCGTCAAGTCGAAAATGCCCTGTCTGGGGTTGCTATTTCCGTGGCGCTGGTCCCACCTCTCAGCGTGATCGGCATTGGGATTGCTTGGTGGAATCCCCGAGTGGCCTTGGGAGCTAGCGTTCTCTTTGCCACCAATTTGACGGGCATTATTTTTAGTGGGGCGTTAATCTTTCTATGGCAACAGTACGGTTCCATTGAACGGGCAAAAAAAGGGTTAGTGGCAGGTTTTCTGACCCTATTTATACTGGGTATCCCGTTGGGCTGGTCACTGCGCAACATTCTGATTGAGGAGCGGGTACATCGGCAAATTGTTCTCATTCTTAGCCGCCAAACCCTAACCTTTGCAGATACAGAGATTAGAAAAGTGGATGTGCAACCTCAGCTCAATGGCGTCTATGTGGAATTAGAGGTGGCGGCCAAAGCGAATTCTATCTCCCAATACCAAGTCACACTGGTGAGGAACTTATTGACCGAGCAGTTGGGCCAACCCATTCAATTGAAAGTACGGGTGGTCCCCATAGAAATCTTTGAAGAACTATCCAACACGCCTACCCAAGCAACTTTTGCAAGTTCAATCTCGGCATGTCCCTCAGACGGCATCGGATGATTAACCCTCGTTTACACAATCCCCTGGCATCGCCTGCGTCACCAAAGAACTTTAGAGATAGACATGATGAATAGATTAAATATAGTCTCGCCTATCCCACCCATAGAAACAGTTACTGTACTTTCCAGTGGACGGATCATCATTGTGATCTTGGCAGGACTTCTATTTGGTCTGGCCTTCCAGTTATTACTGGCCAACTTGGGCATTGCCATTGGATTATCTGTCTTTAACCTCCGCCCTAATTCCCAACCTGCAGATAAGTCTTCTGAAGGAACTGGAGAATCTAGCTTTGAGGTGATCGCCATTATCGGTATAGCCGCAGGCTTAGGGATTATGCTCTCCATCGATGGGGTATTGTTTGCCGCCTGTTTTCTGGCTGTCAAGCTCAGTCAGATTACTGACCCCTGGTTAGGTAGCGTGTTAGGGGGATTAATTTGGTCTGTTTATCTGATTTTGCTGACTTGGCTGAGTACATCGGCAGTAGGCACCATCGCTGATGCCGTATTGGGGTATACCCGGACGGGATTGCGGCGGTTGTTTGGGGCGGTGAGTCAGCTATTCACCCCTGAAACATCCGGCTCCAGCCAGCCAGATTCAGTATCAATCGAAACGGCTAGGCAAGCCTTATTCCAAACCATTGAAGAGATGGATGTGACCCTGATCTTGGAGAATGCCCTAGCAGAGCTAAACCCCAAAAGTCCCTCACAACAAGCACATCTCTCGCAGATAATAGAAGAGGTTATCGCTCAGTCTGAGCGTAACAATGGCATCGATCTCGATCAGATCATCCAGTCGCTGCAGGCGCACATTGAGCTACCCGAGACTGATCTGGAGCAACTGCGCCACCAGATGCAAGCGCTAGAGCAGGATCTAAACGATCGCACCCTGCAACCCGATGCATTGGCTGACTTGAAACACTTCCTGGCAACTGCTGATCCATCCGACCTAAAACCAGAGTCACTAGAGACCAAGCTCGTCCAAATCGAAACGTCTGATTCTTCTCAGCCTTGGAGTGGGCTGAAAAATGTAGACGTCAAAGGACTGTTCCGTACAGCCCTCCGACGGGTCGATTTGTCTGATTGGGATGTCCAGCGAATTTGGCAGTTATTGCAATCTACCCAAGAAAAGCTGACAGGGTCTACGCAGCCTGAGCAGCCCGTGAACATCATTCAGCTTGATGTTGAAGACTATCTCTTACATACTCCGGTTTGGAATTTGAAACCAGAGGTGATTGACGTTGATTTTAAAGAAGTGATTTATGACCCTGAAGCTGATCCAGTGCTGATTCACCAGCAATTGACGCTCCTCAACCCTAATCAAATGCGGTTGTTTCTCCAGGAACGAAAAGATCTATCCTCTGTTCAACAATCTGAAATTGCTGATGCTTTAGATCGAGTCCGACAAAGTGTTTTAGAGCAGGTGCAGCCCTCTCCAGAGCTGAATGATGCTTGTCCAGATACATTACATCAACTTCAACAAAAACTGGAATCCTATTGCCGTTATACGTCTATCAGCAAACTGAGTCCAGCAGGCATTGCACAGAAGTTGCCAGACCTCATCGAAGAGATACAGATTCCCGCGACAGTTCTAGCTCAGGAAATGCCAGAACTAGATATCAAACCCTTACAAGCAATCCTAAAACGACGTAAAGGCTTAAAGCCAAACCAGAGAAAGGCACTATTAGCAGCAATGACTGAGACATGGCAACGGCTCTTGCCAGACTCCGGGGTATCTCCCACTTTGCCCCCTCCATTACAAAAGCAGATCGGGGCAATCATTGCAGAACGGTTGCAAAAAGCGGAGGCAGAATCTATGACGTTAGAAGACCTAAAGCCTCATCTAGTGGAACTCATAGATCGGCCTGCATCGGGTTTAACGACCCTCAATCAATATCTAGGTCAACTGGATTGGATGGCTTTAGCCCAAGACCTGCGCCAGGAGTATTCCCTCAACCCCCAGCAGCTTGACTCAATCCTGACTGAATTACAGGAAGAGTGGCAGCAACTCGCGAAGGTTCCCCGTCGGTGGGCTAGGCGCACCCAACATACCGCCCAAGATTGGCAAACCCAACTGCAGCGATATCTCAAATATCAAGATCGATCTGCTTTAACGGAGATCGAATCTCTAGAACAAAACTTACGGACTCTAGTGGATGGGATTAAAGATGGGGTTGTAGATTCTAACAGGAAAGAACAATCCTCCGGGACATTGCCCCAGCTTCCTAAACAGTCCGATATCATTGCCGTTCTTGAAGACCGAAAGGATTTGACGGTTGCCGAGATTGAGCAAATTGCTGGGCGAGTAACATCAACCTGGAAGACAGTTGACGACGAAGTCCACCATCTACAGGAAAAAGCTCAATCATCTCTGAATACTGTTGCGACTAAAGTCCAAGAGATATTGAACTCGATTTCTGATTCAACTCCTGACCCAGAAAAGCTGCAAGAAAAACTGAGTCAATCCTTGCCCAATGTAGAGATAAAACCATTAGGGGAGAGTCTCCAATCTTGGGTTCAAAAAGCGCCAGTGGCACTGTTAGAAGAATCATCTTGGCAGCAGATTCGCGATCGCATCACCCATACCACCCAAACCACCTACCACAAACTCATCCACACCCGTGACGATCTAGAAGATACGGTCAAACATCAGCTTTCTCAGCAAGCCGATGCCCTCCAGGATCAATTATTAGAGCAGGTCGATCAACTGCAAACCGATCTGCAACAACAAGCCACAGAACTCAAGCGGGAAACACAACGTCAGGCCGATAAAGTGCGTCAGTCAGCTGCGATCGCAGCTTGGTGGCTATTTGCCATTGCCTTAACCTCAGGGATGACTTCAGCCCTATCAGGTTTTTTGGCCATCAGAGGGTTCAAATAAAAGTCCTACTGTTGTAACCAGGCAGAAGGGACACTCTGCCATTGGGCAGGGAGCTGGTCTTGGCGATTCACTGCAACTTGTTTACAGGTCGCCAATAGACGCTGGTCATTTTGGCTCAAGGTATTAATTGGATGCAGAGAAGATAAATCGATATTAACGGTCGCTTGCTCCGTCTGCATTGCCGCTAGCATAACGCCAGACAACGCTTCTGACTTGGAGTTGAAGTTACCAATAAGGCACCGGAACTCAGAACGAGGATAATAGGAAGCGCCCACTACCGTATCTCCAAACTGTTCGAACACCACATAGCCTTGTTGCAGTTGATTAGGCTGCTTGACTTGCCCATACAAATAAGACTCATCGCTAGTTTCGACCATAGGCTGATTGGGCTGAACTGCCTGACTAGGAAGAGCTTGAGCACTTGCCATGTTCACTCCTAAGCTTAGAGCGATGAAGGTTTTGGTTAGGGTATAGCGCTGGGAATTCATCAGAGGGAAAAATTGCATGATTTGAGAAGGACGGATTTATCGGTACTTTTTAGAGATCGTTGGCATCAGGGAGTGACCGCGACTACAAGCTAGAAGGGCTCTCTGGGGCAATCTCTATACCAGGTAAGACCATGACCGTCTGCTGATCTGCGATCAAATCACGCAATTCATCAATTTCTACACCAATACTTTGGCAGGCGTCTTGTACGGCTGCTATAAATTCCTCAGTCTTCTCGGGGTAACCGCATCGTTGAGCTGCAAGTTTAGACCCTTTCTTTGCATTTGCTTTGGCACAGTTAATGAGTTCAATGCCTGTTAACGGTGATGAGGCTGCCATATATTTTCTCCTAGAGGACGACAATGCTCCCAGCGGAATAGCTTGGGAAACTTCGAATGATTGAAGGGGGGTGAAAGATGACTATGCAGCCGCTCTTAAGCTAGCTCCAGTCATGATTTCCACTTCTGACTCAGATAAGTAAAACCAAGGCTGTTCAGAAGTATCCAACGTCATTCCTTCTCGCTTGTTTTGAATGGGTATTTTGCGATATTCACCCAGTAAATTTAACGGTTCAGGGGTTGGCATTAACCAACAGGTCCGATCTGGATCAATTTGATAGTCTTGCGTTACACCTGCTGCGATCACTTCCAATTTTTTAATGGGTAAGGTTTCATCTACCTGATCAGAGTTTTTGATGATGACCACATCAAAATCAGGCCTGCGACAAATCGTCAAGGTACAAGATGATATCCGCTGATCTATCCCCATAAATGGATAGGTTATTTGTTCAAAAAACATGGAAATTTCTATCTCTAATTTAATAATCAGTTGCTTATGATCACGAGTTAATTTGAGGAATGATGAGTGCAGTCGTGGGTGGCTCCTGAAGCACGGGTGAAATTTCAATAGCAACCTCTCGGTGCTTAAAAATGTATTCACCACAATCTGCCAGATCATCTAAACCTATCCAGGTCAATCCAAGTTCTGAAACAACCCAAACGATGATTGAGATCAATAATCTCTTCCACCGAATATGGGTCATTGCCATCGAATATTGGATTCCTAGTTGCACCTGGATTTAACTCCATTCATACTGTTGCCCTTTAAGACTAAGCGTTTTGCTTATGCTCTACATCAGGCCCGAGAGGGAGTTGATGGAGAAGATATCTCTATCTAAAGACTTAGAACTAAATAAGTTGAGGGGAAGAAACAGTGTCAGTACTAATTGCGATTTGGATCGTTGAATGAGTATTTACTCAGTAGTGAGATCGCGAAGAGAGGACTGATCCTTGGCAATGGCATTCTCAATAAAAAAATGGCTCTGAAGCATTGATGTCTATGCCATTTAGGGCTTTTTATGATAACTGCGATCGCAAGTCGTATTCTTATCACACCTTTCCCCATAGAAATGATTCCAAGGGTATCAACAGTGTATTTTGCAAACTTTTGCGATGAATTTGGCCCCGGTAGTGACCCCGATGTATTGTTGAGAACACCTAACAGAACTACTGTCAGGCGGATCTAACTACAAGTAACACTTCCTTCACACGGAAGAGGTCACTGATTCGAACCCAGTATCGCCCATCATTTTTGAACTATAGCTGCATAGGCTTTCAGACAGAACACCCCACAAAGAATTGTGGAGTGTGCAGAATGTCCAAACAAGGATATAAGCGAGAAGCCACTTAAATCTTGGATAACAGATGATGATTGCTGTTCTCGTTGGTTGGCATGTAATCGTTCAGGGTCTTCACACAACTACAAAGCGCATGGAATACCGTATGGAAAGTTGAGGCAAATCTAGGAAAAGGTTTATGGGGATTTCTGCGTCAGCGGTTTTTATCCTTCTTCAGCAGATAGATGGGGATAATCGGAGCGGACCCACTGTCAATGAAGGGCTAACCCTCTGATAGGGTGGAGGGCCCTATGAGCTTATTTTTAATATGTACCAGGATGAGGTCATACCGAAACTGATGCGCAAGTTGATTGAGGACCACTTTCAGGGGCTTATGCTTGGATGAGATCTGCACCATCAGCATCAAGATAGCTTGAACATCTAGATAGGTGGCGCGTTATACAACTGTTGAGTCCAATCGATAGGTTGGAACTTCTCCTTGTCGGCGACCCATTGTTCTATGGCACGATGGATGAGGCTCTCTGCGCCAACTGGATGAGATCTTTTCATGGATGGAAGCGTATCGCGCTTCGGTTCAGTGTTGTGGCTACAAGATGAGCTTGCTAACTTTACTTTACTCATGGAGTGTTGTCTTTTGTGCTCAAGGGATCGCTTGTTATCCGTTTATGGGCATCATTGACATTGGTATTGAGATCGCTGCCGTGATTCCTTCCTGCCTGATTTACTCCAAAGCCACAGCTACTTAGCCATGCATCCGTCTCCATCCCCTCGGTATCGTCGCTCCTTGCACAAACCCGTTCGACGAAAGACCAAACCCAAAAGTCATCCTATTGAATGTCTGTATCGGAATGAGACAGCGCAACCTCAAATTCTCAGAATTAGCAATCTGCCCTGAGGGGGCGACATGAAGGCTACAACCCAGCACAGACAAGCTCCATCGCTCTCATCCCCCGTTGATACTCAGGTAGCTTATTGGGAGAGAGTTTCATTAGCTCATCCACCAATCGAGCCAGAACTCCATCCCCGTTATGGCCCACAGATGAGCAGATAGTCCGACTCGGAATGCACTATGACGCTTGTTCGGTGAAGTGGTGGATTCGGGTCTAGTAATATAGCGCTGTAGTCCTTTTTGCTTGAGATTTTGCCCTTGCAGTGCCGCACTGGTATAGGCAATGGCAATCACAATAACGATAGCCACCAACCGTTCTTGCATGGCTTGAGAGCCTTCGAGACAATAGCCTCCTTGCTTGAAGTCCCGAAACATTTCTTCGATAGAGAAGCGTTTTTGGTAGCTGACGATAGCACTATTGAGGTCACAGAAGTTGGTGAGAATAAACCATGCTTCATCAGGTGCAAAGCCCTGATACCGTCGTTTCCACTTGGCTGCTACATTGAAAGTTCCAAAGCCTTTAGCCTGAGTGACGCGCACATCATTGAGAAATAGCTTTTGACCTGGGACAAGGCCAAACTGTTGGAGTTGTTGAGTAAACTGCTGGGCCAGAGCCACTTCGGTATTGCGCTTGAGTCGCAGACAAAAGTAGACCTTCTGTTGGCCTAACCACTGCCCCAGCTTGACGGAACAAAACTCTCGGTCACCGAGGATGACCAGACGATAGGCTGATAAATGGCGGATAACTTTGCTTAAAACAGCGGTTTGCTCGTCATAATTGCTGCTGCCCTTTTTGCAGAGGGCTTCACACCATACGGGAATAGCGCGATGTTGCCAGACCACGCTGACCATCAATAGATTAATCACTCCCCAACTCGTACGGTCGATGACGACATAAAGCTGGGAGCCTTGAGGATACTGCTGGCTCAGCCACAGCTTAACCAGCGGTAGCCAAAGCGTTTCAAGCTCAAGGGTCGGTAAGGATAAGAACCGTTGGATTTTTTTCGGCGACTGTCAAAAAGAATCGGCAGTGGCAGCCCTTCTGCTAGCGTCTCGATTTTGACGCAGCGAAGTGTTTGTAATAGATGAACGAGGATCTCTAGGAGAAGATACTGGGCAGGAGACAGTTGACGGCGTAAATGAGGTTGGTATAGTGGCAATATCATTGTCAATAAGGTGAGCTGGAGATACATCATTTGCAGCCCATCTTTTTTCTTATCTATCGGGTTATTGCACGAATAGCAAGAGGTTTACGGCGCATGTCGCCCCTTCAGCAATCTGCCCCATATGCATTGGGAACGAATGGTAATGCCAGGGCAATGCACCACTTTTCAAACCTTATCCACCGCAGAATTAGAAGTGATTGCCGGACCCATGACAGCAATGATTGCTGATCGAATTCCCTGCCGGGTATTGAGTTTGCGATCGCTAAAATCAACACCGCCTCACCTGGTATCTCAGCCTGTGTCTTGTGAAAGTTCATGAAATATGACGACCTTTCCACTCAAAACACACCTAGCACTTCTCCTCATGAGCTTTATTACGTGGGGATTTTTCGTTCTACTCGGTTTACCTGACTATTATCAAAGCTGGCCCTTCTCTGCAAAGGTTGCTATCTGTATTGCAGTCACGCTTGTTTACTTGCCATTAGCACCCTTCATTTTGAAGCGAATTGATAATCAGGATTTCGTCAAGAATTCTCTCTGGCTGGCTCTCTACCTAACCTTGCCACTATTTATTTATGACTATGTGTTGATCGTCTTAATCGGTGGAGACAATCTGTCGTTTGTGTTTCGATACTGGTATCTCTCTTTCTTTTATTTCTCGTTCTGGATTCAGTTTCCTTTGACTGCTCGCTACATCATGAATGAGCGATTAGACAGCCCTTGAATGGGGAAATAGTGGTCCTTGATTAAAACCGAATAGGACAACCGAACGATCTAGGGTGGGTAGTACGGCAAGACAGAAATTTACATTTCGTTACAATTATAAATAAGGAGCAATACCGCTGACCTGGCGAGGGGTGTTGCTCATAAATCGATTCGGAGTCTTTTCATGAACAGTAACTTTAAGTTAGGTAGCCTGTTTGGTATCCCTTTCTATCTCAATGCATCATGGTTTCTGGTGTTAGCGTTTTTCTCTTGGACCTATGGCAATGGCCTAGCAGCTCAGTTTCCAGAGTTAATCGGGATAGGACCTTGGCTTCTAGGGTTAGGAACAGCACTTTTGCTGTTTGGTTCGGTACTCGCCCATGAACTCGGTCATAGCCTGGTAGCGATGCGGCAAGGGATTGAGGTTAAATCCATTTCACTCTTTCTGTTTGGCGGACTCGCTAGTCTTGAAGAAGAATCTAAAACACCCGCAGGGGCGTTTGCTATTGCGATCGCAGGTCCTGCCGTTAGCGTTCTCCTTTGGGCGCTACTCTCCTATTCAGGCACGATGCTATCCCTCAGCGGCCCGATTGCCGCCATCGTTGGGTTTCTCGCCACGATCAACCTATATCTAGCATTGTTTAATATGATTCCAGGTCTACCTCTAGATGGTGGAAATGTTCTAAAAGCAGCGGTGTGGAAGATTACAGGCAATCGCTATCGAGGGATTAGAATTGCAGCACGAGCTGGACAGGTTGTGGGTGGTGTTGCGATCGCATCCGGTATCCTGAGCCTCAGTGTCTGGAATGCACTGATTGGTTGGTTCTTGTACCAAAATGCAGGGCGAGCGTTCCAATCTTCTAAACTTCAGGAAGAGCTGAGTCGATACACTGCAGCAGATGTGGTGACCGAAGGTGAGTTTGTGATTGAACTCAATGATTCCCTCCGACAGCTTGCCAATCAGGCTATCCCTTATCAGGGTAAGGTTTCTAAGTTTCTCGTCGTCGATGAGCAAGGACAGCTCGTGGGGTCCGTCAACTTAGAAGATCTGAATACTGTTCCCACTATGCAATGGCCCCAAGTGTCAGTCCAAGAAATCTTACAGCCGACAGTACTCCCTCCAGTTGTGCAGTCTAATCAATCATTGCTGGATATTGTGGCTCTTCTGGACAAGGAGAAACTACAAACCATAGCGGTGGTTAACGAAAGTGGGGCGCTGATGGGTTTGCTAGAAAAAGTAGCCATCCGTCGTCATCTTCAGCAAGGTATGGCTGCAGCATCAGCTTGAACGCTCTCCTCCGCTATTTGCCCGGTACGGTTACTGAAAAATTACAACCCTTCGCTAGTCATATAGCCCAGCCACAGTTCCCCAGCCAGCTCTTTCGTAGACCTGCCTGGGGATTGCCCTTAGCTAGTATTTAGCACTTGGCATTCTAATATCCGCTCAAGCCATTTCTAAGTAGATTTGCAACTTTGGTATAGCTTGAATCCTTTATGCACAGGGACGACAGGCTATACGCCAAATATCAAAATAGGTTCCCGTCGTCTCACAAGAACAAGATGAAGCTGAATAGGCGAGTATGGTGATCACTATTGAAACCAAAACAATCCAGAAAACGACGATACTCACAACAGTAAAAACGGAAGAGTAACTATTATCACCGCTATAAATGATTGAAAAGTTTGATTGTTGATTATTCATGATTAAAGTTATTGATTATGGATAACGAATAAATTTTGATGTAATCAATTCAGGTCTTGGCAATGGCAAAAGGGATTAAGCCAAGGACATAGGGGTGTTTTGCACTAGAATCCAATCCAGATAACGTAAAGTGAAACCATTGGGTGGAGAAATATCAACGACCCTAGCGGAACGCAGATGATCGCCATGTTGTAATTGAGCCAATACGTCTTGACCAGCAACCACATAGCCAAAAACGGCATATTGACCATCCAGCAGATTTAATCCTGCAGGAGTCAAATCGGGCTCAAATAAGTGAAAGAAAAATTGAGATGACCCACCGTTCGGGTCACCAGCAGGATGGCCCATAGCAACCGTCCCATAAGCAGAAAAAGGAAGCACAGGATCAGACAGCCCTAATTCTTCTAAAGTAGACCCATAGACTGGTTCAGAAACTCCCTTGACCATGACCTCCAAAGGAATAGAGCGATACTGACTGGTCTCCGGATCCACAAATCCAGCTTGTGGTCCTTCTGGATTTCCAGCTTGCACCACATAAGCCTCATCTTCACGGGTAAACGTTAGATCGTCATAGAACTCTCGCTGGACGAGATCCAGAAAGTTACCTGCAGTAATGGGGGCGTTATAGCCATCCACCATCATGGTGATGGGTCCCTTGCTAGTGTCGAGAACCACGACGGCTCGGCCGTTTAACTGGGGTAGAGTTTGATAGTCATTCGGTATGTTGACAGGAAATTGTGACTCCATAGAAGCTGCCAGTAAATCTATCGAATTCCAGGCTTGTGTACGTTTAGCCACAAATTGTTCTTTATTTTGTTGGTCAGACAGGATCTTTAGATCCGCTAGAGCTGCGTTAATTTGATTCATGCGGACCAAAGCCTGGGGCCAAAAGGGAGTAGGAATCGCGGCAAGAAAATCGGATGCGTCTTGATTAAAGGTTTTAATCGCCTTTGTGACCTTATTCTCAATCTCAAACCATTGTTTGGGTTGTAATCGAGCTTCTGGATCATCAAGCTGTTGAGGCATCTCTTCTAAGTATTGATGAAGGGTTTGAATGGCCTCGTTATCCACAGGTAAAGCCAGCCTCAGAATACTCATGGGATTCGTTGTTGCATTTCCGGTCGGTAAAGCCGCCCAACAAAATTCTGAAGTATGATTCAGCCAGCCTAAAGAAAGAACGGTCCCAATCAAAATGATGCCGATTACAAGTCTCGTCAGTTGATGGCAGATGACTTGCCAACCTTGCCTAGAAAATACTTGCATGGTGGATTGCCTCCACTATTGGAAACAAACGGGCAATAAAGGCTTACCCGTGCTCAACCGTTTCAAGCGTTACTTTCAGGGGTGAATGCACGGATGGAACTGGGAGCATGTCACCTTTGTAAGCTAGTATTTATACTCATCTCAAAAATCCTTGCTAGCCTTGCTTTCAGGCATCAAATTTTTAATTCCAAACTTTGTGCATTTGCAAAGGTGACATGCTCCCGATGGAACTCCCCTAAATCCCATCCGTACATTCACACTTAGGAGCGACGAACAGGATAATAAGCTCCTGGGTTATAACGATCTTGGCCGCCGATTAAAGCTGGATCTGGGGCCGTAATCGTAAAGTCACCGAGGTGCTGCTGCAGCATTTTCTTTTGAGTATCCGTTAAGCCATCAATATTTAAAACTTCTTCGACACTACTGTAGGGAGCGTTCTGAACCACTTTACCGGCGATGGTAGGGTAAAGCCCCTTATATTGGCTAAAAGCAATGACGTTGGTATTATTCAAGTCAATTTTTTGACCAAAATCTGTTTCCAGTTTGGCATCAACGGGATTTCGGTAAGTCGTAGCTAAATTAATATCCAATGCACTGGCAGGTTGTAGCCAACCCGTCAAACTCAAACAACTGGCTAAAACTAAAGCCAATACAGAAAAACGGCGAATGAATAGTCGCATATGAATAAATTCCTTCCTATTAAACAGATGTAAACGAGCGAGCAAAACTGAACAACTCAAAATCTAGATGTTCGGAAATATGAGCATTTAAACTGTCTTGGTACTGAATAAGATCAGTAGAAGGTCTGCAAGACTATAGATGAAGCAAGGTTTTCACTAACTTCGAATAGTCTAGGATGGAATATTTTTTCGTGATAATTAACCGAAAAATATTCAGATATGAATAGGGAATATTGCATAGAAATACAACATTCTCAAGCGCTTACTTAAGGAAAGCAAACTATGTTCAGCACTTCCTGATTGCTATAGGGGGGATATAACAATGGCAGGCAGAAATCCTATGAGTAATTATGATTGGCCTAGACTATCAAGTTTAAATCCCAAAGCTTGCACTAAAATGGCTGCTGGATTTTGGGAGAATCCTTAATGGAGAAACAAAGCCATTTCCTCAAATAGAATAAGCAATTGCCCATGAGATCTATTCTCTAGAGGATAGGGCCTATTAACCTAGATAGAGCCAAGGTTTGACTATAGTTGTTTTCTCTTAAGTGCTGTAAAAAGGGGAATCTATAAACTTTTTAAGAATACTACCAAAGGCATGGCTATTATTTTTCATAAATTATCAAAATTAAAAAACTGAAAATAGTTTTCACTCATATAAAAAATTTACATACTAGAATCAGTAAACTACCTGACTGCCTGACATAAGTACCTCAAAGCCTTTAGATACGTAGCTTTTGGATGCTGAATAGCAGGGTGTATAAGGCTAGCTTTTGGCATTGTTCACACGTCAAACGCAACCTAAACGTATTACCAACTCTCTTGCCTTAGGGGCAGCGTTGCTATTCTTACAGTGTAAACCCTTACGAAGAAAAGGCTTTCAGAGATGTGTCAGGCAGTCAGGTAAACTACTTGCCATATCGTTATTTGGGGTCAATCCTAGTCTGGAAAGCTTAATTTATTCTGACTAGGTATTATTAGTGAAGAATCTACATGCGTCTTCAATCCCTAACCCTTAGATCAGGAAATTTAATCTGACGATACTGAGTCTGGAGTTCCATATGAACTTCCTAAGCCGCTGCCAACAATCCCGGTCCGTGGGGTTAATAAAGTGATGAGTGATTTAAGCTTTGCCATGGATGGACGATTAGCTTATTTCAACCATTAATGAATCTCCTCACGCACCTGAAAAATATTCCCTTCTGGATCACAAGCATTACAAACATGAAAAGCTGGGCTACTCCATTGCTCAGTGAAGACTTCACCCCCTAACTCTGCTGCGGCTTGCCTTGCATCAGAAAGACTGGAAACCGTAAAGAAAAACTTGAGTGCTGTTTGTTCTCGTGGTTCTGGAGGAGAAGAAATAGTGATGCCCTTCGCAATATGCTGAGGTATGGCATGAATAATCAGCTGAATATCAGAAGACTGCAAAACAACATATTCATCTGACTGATGGACAGCAGATATTTTTAAGACCGTTTCATAGAAATTCGCCAGGCACTTGAGATATTTGGCATATACAAACAGACCGGCTTTTGATGGACCTGGCATACAAAATCCTCCAACTACAAATGGATCAATCCGATGAGACACCAACCTTCAGCAATTATTCCTCCTCTGATAAAAAATTTACTGGTAAAAGCTCGTGCTGTTCTCTCCAGTTACACCTGATGCACTACCTAAGGCTTAACCGTTGATCTAGCAAGGTATATCGCTGCTTATCCTTGACCTGTCGAATCGCCATACTGATCGCATTCTTGGGGCCAACTAGAATCGCCAGTTTCTTAGCCCTCGTCAAGCCCGTGTAGAGCAGATTGCGGCTTAACATAATGTAGTGCTGCATATACATTGGCAAAATCACCACGGGATATTCCGACCCCTGGCTTTTATGAATTGTGACGGCCCAAGCCAATCCGATTTCATTTAAGTCCGCCAGATCGTAGGCAACAGACCGCTCTCCATACCGAACCGTCACGGCTACCTCTTCCAGATTAATCGCCTCGATCACCCCCATATCGCCATTGAAGACCTCGCGGTTGTAATCATTGACCTGCTGAAGCACCCGATCACCCACCCTGAGAGTCAATCCCCCTCTCGATATTTCAGCTTTATTAGGACTGGGGGGATTGATCAAGCATTGGAGAACTTGGTTGAGTCTGCGAGTTCCCACCTCCCCTCTAGTCATGGGACAAAGGACTTGCACATCCTGCACCGCCACATACCCCAATTGCGGCATCAGGTCGTTGATCAGTTCTTGGATGGCCTGCTGACCATGTTCTGGTTCAGGTGCCCCAATCCACAAACAATCCGTCTTTGGGGTCAGACTCACGGACTCTAGATGGGGGAACTTGCCTTGGTTAATCTGATGAGCATTTTGAATGATGTGACTGGCTTGGGCTTGGCGAAAAACCTCCTTTAGTTCCAACACGGGAATCCGCTGAGACGTCATGAGATCCAGCAGAATATTGCCGGGTCCCACACTGGGTAGCTGATCCGTATCACCGACCAGCAACAGTTGAGCGTTGGTATCAATCGCTTTAATTAAGGAATTAGCGAGGAATAGATCCAGCATGGAAGCTTCATCAATCACCACTGCATCGGCAGGGATAGGGCAGTCTGAATCCCGCTGAAACTTCATTGTTTTAGGGTCAAATTCCAGAAGACGATGGATGGTTTTCGCTTCATGGCCCGTCACTTCACTCAGTCGCTGTGCGGCCCGGCCCGTAGGAGAAGCCAAGACAATTTCTTTTCCCATGGCCTTCCAGAGGGCCACAATGGTCCGAGTGGTGAAGGTTTTCCCTGTCCCTGGTCCTCCGGTGAGGATCACGACTCGCTGGCTAGTAGCTAATTCGACTGCCTGCTGCTGTTGTTTCGAGAGAGAAACAGTTGTTTGAGCCATAAAGCGATCGAGCCAACTGCGAACTCGCCCCTGATCTACTTCAAGGGGATGAGCCAGCATTTGGAGTAATCGTCGGGCAAGATGAAACTCAGCTCGAAAGAAGGAAGGTGCATAGCAAAGTAGCTCTACTGAATCATCCTGTTCGAACTGTTCAACAATCAGCTCAGCATCCGCGATCATGACCTGGATTAGGTATGCCACTTGATCAGGCTTGGGTTGATATTCGGGAAGGGTCAACCGCTTCACGGCTCGATCGATCAGGTCGGGTTGAGGTAAATAGCAATGCCCTTCATCGGCGGATTCGCTCAGGACATGTAACAGACCACTACGATAGCGATACTCTGAATGGGGAGAGATACCCAGGTTACGGGCAATTTGATCGGCAGTGACAAAGCCAATACCATAAACATCGGTTGCAAGTCGGTAGGGGTTCTGGGTAACGATGTCGATGGCTTCGTCCCCATACTGTTTAAAGATTTTGACGGCATAGGTTGTGGAGACGCCATGGCTCTGGAGAAAGACCATCACCTCTTTAATGGATTTCTGACTATCCCAAGCCGTCTGAATCAGTTTGACTCGCTTCTTGGCAATGCCGGGGACTTCAACTAGGCGCTCAATCTGATTCTCGATAATATCCAGGGTCTCTAGGCCAAAATGAGCCACGATGCGCTTGGCGGTCACTGGACCAACGCCTTTGATTAAGCCACTCCCCAGGTACTTTTCAATCCCCGTAAGGGTAGCTGGTTTGGTTTCTTGATATTGTTTGACCTGAAATTGGGAGCCATACTTAGGATGGTCCCGCCAAATCCCCTGAACTTGCAGGGTTTGGCCCGCTTGGATATTGGCAAAGCTGCCCACAATCGTAATCAATTCGCGGGTTCTAGGGGCTTTGAAGCGGGCCACGGTATATCCCGATTCGTCGGAATGATAGGTTAGCCGCTCTACGACCCCTTGCAGCTGTTCAGTCGGGGGATTGTTAGGATGGGCGACCTCGTAGGACATGAATCAAACACGCTGACGTGCTAAAAGTTTAACGGGTCAGCTCAAATAAATAGGAATGGGCACCGGTTGGATCTTCTATGCAGGCAAAAAATCCCGTCTCTGGTATTTCCGTTTTGGGCATCACAATCTTTCCTCCCAAGGATTGGGCCTTTTCTGACCATTGTTCCACTGAGGTGACGGAGAAATAGTTCATCCAGAGGGGAGGCATCTTGGGCACATCCGGCGGTCGCTTCATAATGCCGCCCACATCCTCGCCATTCACCTTGACGGTGTAATAGTCGCCACCATTCATGGACATGGGCGCAGAAAACTGCCAGCCAAAGAGTTGGGAGTAGAACGGTAAAGCGGGAGTTGGATCATCGACTAGGAGTTCCATCCAGCAAATCTCTCCCGGCCCCTTGCCCATCATATTCAGATCATCACTGTCCTGCTCAGGGGTGAACACGTGAAAGGCGGAGCCGACCGGATCATTGATCACGGCTGTGTGGCCCACGGAGGGAATCTCAAAGGTGGGGACACTGACTTTGCCCCCCAATTTCTCTGCCTGCTGACAGGCTTGATCGACATTGGCAACGGTGATGTAGGCGATCCAGTGGCTGGGAAATGGAAAGTCGTTCTCGATGGGAACTGGATTGGCAAATCCACCTTTCCCCGCAGCATAAATCGTGGCATTGTCATGGCCTGGAATTTCCATTTCACTCAAATGCCAATCAAAGAGCTGATGATAAAAATCATTCGCTTTTGATACGTCCTTCGTCATTAAACTCCACCAGCAAAAACTGCCGATTTGATCCTGTAAACCCATGGAAGTCTCCTTTTACTTTTTTAGTAAGGGGAAAATACTGTGGTTTGCTTGTGTGATTGCGAATGATGGGTGCCGTAAATTCAGCCAGAATGATGCTGCCTTCCTGATCTCTACAGCCGTCGTTGATATTTACTTCAGCTCTTCAGCTTTGGGTAGAACTCAACATCCTTAAGAGATTCGGGATTGTCTTCTCAATGTCGTTTTCTCTTCTTTGGCTTAATGGATGGCCTTAGGCTAAGGCATATGAAAGACATTGAGTTTATTGCCGTCTAGATCCCGGAAGTAGCCCGCATAAAATCCCTCTAAGTCTCCCCTCGGACCTGCTGGACCTTCGTCTTGGGCACCCAGTTCAATGGCTTTTTTGTAGATTTCATCCACTTTGTCATTACTTTCAGCCATTAGGGCGATCATGACGCCGTTCCCGACGGTGGCAGGCTTGCCATTGAAGGGTTTGGCAATACAAACACCAGCCTGCTCGGGTCCTGCACTCCAGGCAATAAAACTGTCGGATTCCATAAACCTTTTGCCGCCGAGCAATGCTAGCAGAGCATCATAAAACTCGGCTGCTTTAGCGATATCGTTTGTACCTAAAGTCACATATCCAATCATTGAATTTTCCTCAATGTAAGAATCAAGTGGAATAAATTGCGCTTCGAAATAATAGCCAGAGATTAAGTAGCGCTTTCTTCCTCGACCTCCACGGCTGTGATTGAATTTGCAGAGACTTCAGCCCCTAACTCCAGCTTCTGGCGCACCTGCTGCTCGATATCTTCGGCGAATTCGGGATTCTCGATAAAGTACTGAATCGTGTTTTCTCGTCCCTGGCCAATATTGTTGCCATCGAAGCTATACCAAGCTCCTTTGCGAACAATCACATCCGTTTCTTCGGCCATATCAACCAAACACCCGGTGGTAGAAATCCCTTGGCCGAACAGAATGTCAAACTCGGCAATCCGAAACGGAGGGGCAACCTTATTCTTAGCAACTTTTACTTTGGCTCGGATTCCAAACATATCCGTGCCTTTTTTCAAGGTTTGAATGCGACGAATATCGAGGCGAACGGAAGCGTAGAATTTGAGGGCATTCCCGCCTGTGGTGACTTCAGGATTACCGTAGGTAACACCGATTTTTTGACGCAGCTGATTCAGAAAGATAACAGTACTGCCAGACTTGGAAATATTGCTAGTGATTTTGCGCAGGGCCTGACTCATTAATCGGGCCTGCAAACCCATATGGGAGTCACCCATATCTCCTTCAATTTCTGCGCGGGGGGTGAGGGCAGCGACGGAGTCGATCACTACGAGATCAACGGCACTGGAGCGCACCAGTTGATCGACAATTTCTAGGGCCATTTCTCCCGAGTCGGGCTGACTGACCAGGAGTTCCGAGACATCTACTCCTAGGGCAGCGGCATAGACGGGGTCTAAAGCATGTTCAGCATCGACGAAGGCAGCGACGCCACCATTTTTTTGGATTTGTGCGATCGCATGTAACGCTACGGTTGTTTTTCCCGAACTTTCAGGGCCATAGATTTCGATCACCCGGCCTCTTGGCAGTCCACCACCCAAGGCTAGATCTAGGGTTAAAGCCCCTGAGGAGATGGTTTCAATCTGCATCCGAGTGGCATCCCCAAGACGCATAATCGCCCCTTTGCCAAAGGTGCGTTCCACATTTTTCATCACCAAGTCCAGGGCTTTTTGCTTTTCCGAAGCGTCAGTATGGGTGGCCATGATCGGGATCTCCAAAGGGATAATTTGAGGTTGTTCGACTAGTATAGTATACTTGTACTAATTCTGTGTCAACAGAACAAAAAAAGTTTCTCTTTTCCTCCTCGTAGGGAGGGTTGAATGGCAATAGACTCCATAAC
Source organism: Acaryochloris sp. 'Moss Beach' (assembly GCF_021497025.1). Classification (NCBI taxonomy): domain Bacteria; kingdom Bacillati; phylum Cyanobacteriota; class Cyanophyceae; order Acaryochloridales; family Acaryochloridaceae; genus Acaryochloris; species Acaryochloris sp. 'Moss Beach'. The sequence goes on along the minus strand of NZ_CP071717.1, from coordinate 4,740,882 downwards.
AGATTTATTTGGATTTCCGGGTGGATGGCTGGTGGGTATCTCCTATGCATTGGAATGGGGATATCAATGTTGGGTGATCACCCCTGAAGGACAGGTCCATACCGATGGTGAATTCTATGAGAGCAATCTGGGAGCATTATGGGCGGGGCGGTTCTTGGTTGAACATTCCTTGGAAGTAGATTGAGCACTTCCATTTCCTAGCAATATTCTGTGTTTTCCACTGATGACAATTTAATTTGTGTTAGCTATAGTACATTTGTTTCATTCATTCTCCTTCTGATCACAATGACCTTCTGTATCAACGTTGAGGGCAAAGTTATTGGGAAACGTCGCCCCATCTTCTCAGACTGGTCCGTTCCTATACCTCCGTCTCAACTAAACTCGCCCTTCACTTTACGTGTTCTGATCACCTGCGTCGTCAGAGCTGAAGTACAGGCCTTCCAACAGCGGCAAACGGAGCAGAAGCTGCAGCAGTTCCTGAGTAAGGATGCGATCCATCAGAGCCTGGTTGAGGGCAAAGTAACCCTAGGCGATCGCGACTTTGAGCAAGTCGTGGATCAAGAAGCGGCTATCGAGACCGCCATTATGGGCTTTATCGACGGGTTGTACTACGTGTTTCTCGATGATGTACAGCAGGAAGAGTTAGATGCCACTGTGCATCTCAAGCTCGATAGCCGCTTAACGTTTATTAGACTCGTTGCACTGGTGGGTGGATAACATGCTTAAACGTGAACTTGCTCAGGAGTCTCTCAAGAAATTCCGGGTTGAAACCTGGCTGGATCGTCGCAGAACGGAACTGGCTGCATTACCTGAGAACTTGAATCATATTGGGCTAAGAATGCTCCACCTGGAAATCTCCCCCAACGAATCGAGCAATCCCTATGATCGAGAACCGTATTGGCAACCGTTTCAGGACGCGGTTGAGCTGGCAGAAGTAGAGCGCAGCCAACTTTTTGAGGTGTTATTCCCTCAAATTAGTGACTATGTACTGCGGGCTTACGACCTGATTCTCTATCAGGTGGGTTACACTCGCAGAGGCTTTCGGTCGGACCATCCTGAGCACTATAAGATTGCCCATCGAAATTTTATTCAGTCGTTACTGGGAGTTATCCGAGGTTTTGAACAGTCCCTGGACTGGTATGCGGCTTGGGCACCTTATCTTGGCTATGGTAATGATCTCGGGTACCTGTTCGCGGCAGCCATCAACCAAGGCGATACCTTAGGCGATCAGATTTTCGAGATTCTCTGTGACTCTGCTCGGGGTGATCATGAGATTGGTGCCATGGGACGGCACGTGACTCGCGCCCTGCTAGTCGCCAATCGGCCCGACGGCTGGGAGCTGATTGAAAATCTACTAGTGGCTGCCCAACGCCAAGAAGGGCTACGACAAACCATTTTAGAAACCATTGACGAAGCTCATTCTCAAGCCTTTCAGCGTATCGTCCGCGTTATCCTAGACCATAATCTTGTGCGCTTTAGCGCCACGGTTCGGGCCGTGGATGTGTGGTTTGGCCTGGGTTGGGAGGTGGAGCACCAGCGTCGGGTGCAAGAGAGTTTAGAACTCCTTCTCCAACTGTTGGAGTATCCCAACCAACGAACTGAGTTGCTCCAAAGTGACGACCCTAACCAGGTTTACATCGCCCTCTGGTCTCTGGCTTTTGAGAATGTCGATCTAGCGATTCCACCTGCGGTTGAACTCTTAGAAACGGGGACCGTCGAACAGCGATTTGTGGCGGCTTACCTGCTTCGTCAATTGGATATCAGTCAAGCCCGAGCGGCCATCACCCCGAGTCTTGACGACTTGAATATCCAAGTTGCGGTTCAGGCCTATCTGTCGTTGAGAGGAAGGGCTGACTTTGAAGCTTTAGAAGCGTTTGTCAGTCGCTTCTCTGCCAAGGAAACACTCGTTGAACCCTTGGTATGGTCATGGATGAGTTACACCATTACCCTCCAAGGGATAACGGCTGACCTGCTTCGCAGTTTAGGCGATCGCCCGGTTGAACGTCTGATCCCTTATCAAACAATGATGGGGGAATGGGGTCGCATTCAAGTGGGGAAACTGCTGATTGCCAAACAGACTTGGGATGATCAGGCTCAGGACGTTATTTTCGAGCTGATTCGCGATCGCAGTAGCTATGTCCGGGAGCAAATCATGAAGGCTCTTAACGCTCACCGCTACTGTCCGACTTCCACTGAGGCCCAAACCCTAGAATCTATGCTGCATCGCAAAGCAGCAGACCTGAGAAGAGGTGTTCTGTCCTTGTTGTTGAAACAAGAAGATGATGCTGCTATTGAGAGTGCCCAACGTCTTCTGAATACGTCTAAAGCCCCTCAGCGAAAAGCCGGGTTAGAACTGCTTGTTCAGCTCCAGCAAGCGGAGCGGGGCCAGGTCAAACCCGTCGCTGAAGCCTATGCCAGCCAGCGTCCCAAACGGACGGCGAGTGAGCAAGAGTTGCTTGATCAGCTGATGGCGGATCAACAGGATATTCCTACCTTGGATGATGCCTTAGGTTTGGCGGCCTGGGAGTTGCGATCGCATCCCCAATACCCCGAGCAACCCGAACATCCCATTCCCTTAGTGTCAGAGGCAGCCCAGGAAATACTGACCGCTTTAAATGCGCTGATCCAAGCGCATCGCACTGACGGGGTTGTGCTTGATCACGACTACCCTCAGGAAGAATTATTGGGGAATATTCACTGGTTTCCATCACCCGATTTAAAGCTATCTCAGGAGGAGAATCTGAAAAGATTTCCCCTGGCAGAGGTTTGGCAAACATGGCTAGAAAACCGCCCAGAATCCCTACGAGATCCAGACGAGTTGGAAATCATTCGGGCCATTGCGGCTTGCCATGGTGCGGGCAGCATGGCATTTCACTACAACTTTTGGATGGATCAAGGATGCAACGAACCACCCAAATGGCAACTTAAACTTTTTGAACGTTGGGTTACCCCGATTAATCTAACCTACCCGTGGATATCCGATCTTCTATCTTGGCTCATTTATCTGGAGCCACCTCAAAATTTAGTTGATGCCCTGTTAAATGCCGCTCAATATACCCTCGCCATCATCCATCAACAGAGGGCAGGCAAGCAGAAGGAGTGGCGTAATTCACGATTGTTGGTATGGCTGAATTTAGCCAGAGCCCATTTCCATGATTATTCAACGCAATGGTCTGTGGCCCAGATTCGACACCTATGGCAGCTCCTGCGCTGGATTGATGAACCTAGGGATGATAGTGTCCCTCATTGGCAAGTCAAATCTGGAGAAACGCACTATAGTTATGACCGCTTCGAAACCACTAAAGAAGAGGGATTTATTCAGCGCCTTCGACCTGAGTTGCGAGAAATTTCCCTAGCCTATGGTGCTGAAGCTGCCACGGATGCAGATTTCTGGGATTACTTAATCGGGGCGCGCCCCATGTCTTTACAGTTTCACGAACTGCGAAAGTTGACCCAACGGAAGCCGCATCGATACATTCAGGCTAATCAAAAGATCGGTCAGATCGTGAATCAATGTTGCGATCGCATCCTTACAATCGAACTAACCCGAGGAGAACTGCCCACAGCAGCCACTGAAGTTGTCAAGAATCTAAGTTCAATCGAGGGCATTGCAACTCTAGTGAGCCTCCTCCAAAAGTTTGATCATGAAAAATTTGTCCGAGGCTGGGTGTCTGACAGCAAAAGTCGAGCTGCGGTATTTAGCCATCTTTGTCGGAATTCTTTTCCAGGAGAAGACGAAACCCCCCAGGATTTTGCCAAGGCCATTAAAGCCACCTCAATCCCCTCCCAGCAGCTTGTAGAGCTGGCCATGTATGCACCCCAATGGGTGAATTACATTGAACATGCCTTGCGATGGAAAGGATTTGCCGAAGCGGTTTGGTGGTTTCATGGCCATACCAAAGATGAGGCTTGGCAGGTTGACGCTGATATTCGTGACCTATGGGCCGCTCAAATAGCAGAACGGACCCCTCTTTCTAGTCAAGATTTGTTAGATGGTGCCGTAGATGTGGCTTGGTTTCAGCGCATTCGCAAAGGCATGAAGTCGGATCGCTGGACAGCCTTAAATGAAGCAGCCAAGTACACCTCCGGCGGCGGTGGCCATAAGCGAGCACAACTCTTTGCAGAAGCCATGACCGGGGCAACAGATCGAACTGATCTGATTAAACGGCTGCAAACCAAGCGCCATCAGGATAGTGTGCGGGCCTTGGGCCTACTGCCTTTAGCGAGAGGAAAAAAGCGAGACAAAGATCTCCTGGAACGCTATCAAATTATTCAAGAATTTCTGCGGGAGAGCCGTAAGTTTGGCTCCCAGCGTCAAGCCAGTGAGAAGCTAGCAGCTCGAATTAGTATGGATAACTTGGCGCGCACGGCTGGGTATCCTGATCCGCAGCGACTGGAATGGGCCATGGAAGGGATGGCGATTCAGGATTTGGCCGCTGGTGCTGTTTCCGTAGATGTTGATTCGGTCGCCGTCAGCTTAAGCATCACCCCCAATGGCAAACCCCAGATTTCTGTCCTAAAAAATGGCAAATCCCTAAAATCGGTCCCGGCTAAACTCCGCAAACATCCAGAAATTAAAGCCCTGCAGCTTCGCAAGAAAGAAATTACCCAGCAGGCTAGTCGCATCACTCAATCCCTAGAACAATCTATGTGCCGGGGCGATCAGTTTACTGGCACTGAGCTAAAGCAACTCCTAACCCATCCCCTGTTAAAACCCGTATTGCAGCGCCTGGTTTTTATTGAGGTGGATACCGGGGTCGCGGGATTACCCCGAGTGGACGGATTACTCAACCATGACGGTCAAACCGTGGTCATCAAAGCGTCCATGAAGCTACGTATTGCCCACCCTGTTGATTTAGCCGAACGGGATGATTGGCATCTCTGGCAGCAATACTGTTTCCAGTCAGAGCTAGTCCAACCCTTTAAGCAGATTTTCCGAGAACTCTATGTTTTGACTACGGCGGAACAACAAGGCCGTGGTTCTGGCTCTTGTCGATATACGGGGCATCAAGTCAATCCCCGTCAATCCTTGGCCCTCCTGGGCAAACGGGGCTGGGTCGCCCATCCTGAAGAAGGGATTCGGCGCACTTACCATGATGAGCAGATCGTGGTTTGGCTCGAATTTGAAGAGGGATGGTATACGCCGACGGAGGTGGAAGGGTTTACCCTGGATCAGATTTGCTTTTGCGATCGCACCACCTACAAGACCCTGGAATTATCCGCCGTTCCCTCCCGTCTCTTTAGCGAAGTGATGCGAGATATGGATCTAGTCGTCAGCGTGGCTCACCAAGGCGGCGTCGATCCAGAAGCCAGTGCCTCAACGGTCGAGATGAGAGCTTCCCTTCTGCAAGAAACTAGCCGCCTGCTCCAGCTCAATAATATTCAACTGAAAAATGCTCACGCCTTAATTGAAGGGAAGATTGGCAGCTATAGCATCCATCTGGGTAGCGCAATGGTTCATCGTCAGCCAGGAGGTGCAATTTGTGTGGTGCCCGTTCACAGTCAACATCGGGGGCGACTCTTTTTGCCCTTTGCCGATAATGATCCGAAAACGGCAGAAGTGATCTCCAAAGCAATTATGCTGGCTAAAGATCATGAGATTAAAGACCCAACGATTTTGGAGCAGATACTCTGATTAGACATTCCCCTCGACCTGAGAGGGCGAAGAGTTTTGCTTCCGTAAATCAGATATAACTGCTCCTCTTTTTGAGGTTATGGCCCATGTGGTCTCTGACCTTTACGATCCTCTCATTTGTGTTTTACAGTCTCTGGTTTCTCCATCACGACCCGATGGAGTTCAGCTTCATGCTGCTGGAAGAACAGCCAAGCGGTGGGAAAAAAAGTCATATAACGATTGAAGATTTCTAGCCCCACTAACTCAATCGCTGTATCTTGTTTTTTGGCTAGTCGTTGATACCATGCTTGCAAGGTCGGTTGGTAGTCATGGATTGAGTCATGGGTAATATGGAATCCCACCTCCTGAGCCATTTGAAGATGAGTTTCATGCATAGACAATAGAGAGCCTGGAAAGAAAAGTTGCATCAAAACCATTGATGTTGGATAGGGCTCACGCTCAAGAGAGAAGAACTGATGTACAGCTAAGCCACCAGGGACCAAAGCATCATAAATTTTTTGGTATAGATCTTTGAGTTCATGGGGCCGGACATGCTCTAAAGCCCCAATCGAAAAGATGCGCTCATAAGGGGCTTCTACAAAATCATTCGTAATGAAATTAGTGAGAGAAACATTCAGTCCTAACTGTTGTTGACCATAGGTTAGCTGCTCTTTTGACAAGGTGTAGCCCGCTAATTGCCCCTGATGTCCTGAATCTTGGAGAAACTTCAGCATTGCCCCCCAACCACACCCTAGATCTAGAACACTCTCGGTCCCCTGCAGTTGCATCAAAGATAAAAGATATTGGGCTTTATTCGTTTGTGCCTCTTCTAAAGAATCTTGTTCCGATTGGAATTCCGCACAGGTGTAAAACCGATATCTTTCATCTAAAAACAGGGCATAAAAATCATTAGAAACATCGTAATGAGTTTCAATACCGCTGGCATGATCGTGATCCAGCATTCTATTTAGATAGGACATGCGTTGTGTCTTGAGCGGATACGTTCTGGCAAGCCACTCCATAAATGACGATCGGGGTTGGGTCCAGAAATCCCAACTCTCAGACTGAGTTAAGGGTTGAGGAGAATGAATTTTATATTCTGCGACTGCATACATCAACCCACAGGTGAAGAGATCAGAAATACACTTGGGATATTGCTTAAGAGTAATAGTCATTATTGCTTACCTAAATACTTCAGACGGTGAAAAACCAACTTAGAAGCCAAGCAATTTGCAATAGTCAGGAAAAAGTTTAGAAAAACGTGAATTTTATAGTTTTAGCGGTTCTGATTCCAAAGATTCAATTCAAGATCTGAACAGGTTGTTAAGACTGGATTGTCTCTAGGATCAAAGGTAAGCCAGGCTTCTCCAATACCGAAAACTGTCATGGTTTGATCATCTCTCAGCAATGCTTACGGCAGCAATTGCCATTCTTTCAGGCCATCCGAGAGCCTTTTCTCTCTGACGGACTGACCCAGCGCATTTGTGAGACTGCATCGTCCGTGCAGCTATAGTCAAAGTTATGGAGATAATCATGTCAGTTTCGATCCCCTCTATAAATTCATCATCTTTTAATTGCAGAATTATGCAGTTAACGAATCGATTCAAAGCTGAAATAAAATTACGTTCCCACCGCAAAGTTGTTGTATGAAAATTTCTGTAATCGGTATCGGTAAAGTTGGTTCAACCATCAGTTTTGTCCTAGCAAAAGAGGGTCTAGCTTCTGAGTTAATTCTCTATAACCGCACCAGGGATATTGCCCATGCCGAAGCCATTGACATTCAGCAAGCAGTAGCGCTGACGCCCTACAGATTAGAGGTCCGAGATGGTGACCTGGAGGATACGGCTGAGTCCGACATTATTATCATTGCGGCGAGTGCGCCCATGCCCAAGCAAATGCAGGCCCGCAGTACATTGCTGGTAAAAAACACTCAAATCATGCACACCCTGATCCCACCTCTTCTCCAGCACAGTCCGAATGCCATCTTTATCAATATCAGCAACCCCGTGGATGCGCTAACCTACGAGATTCTGCAAATTATCCAGCAGCAAACCGATCACAACCCTTGGCAACGTGTGATCGGCACCGGCACCTTGATAGACTCTGCCCGGTTTCGTGACCTGTTATCTGCCCAATTGGGAATCCATTCCTCAGATATCAACGCCTATATTTTGGGGGAGCATGGAGACAGCCAGTTTGCTGCCCTCAGTTCTGCCATGATTGGCGGTGAATGTATTGATGCCAATCCATCACGCCAACAGATGGTAGTCGATGCCAAGCGATCTGCTTGGACCATTTTCCAAGCCAAAGGCTATACCAATTACACCGTATCTTTGGCAGTCGAAATGATTGTGACCAGCATTGTCGAAGACTTGCGACACACCCTACCCGTTAGTGTCTTGATTGATGGGTATTGTGCTGTTGCAGATTGCTGTCTTAGCGTTCCATGTATCGTGGGTCAAGAAGGGGTGCATCGTCGGATTAAAACCCAACTGAATGACGAAGAAGTCCTGGCCTTTCAGAAATGTGCCCATCAGGTTAAACAGCAAATCCAAGCGTGTCACCGACCTTCAGCAGAGGATTGAACGACCTCCAAAGACGATGACGTACTGATGGGAGATGGTAAGAATATATCGGGAACTGGAAGCAGGCGGAGCTGATTAGAACGCTGACCACTATCTAATTAGGTGACGGCTCAGACTAAAGAATTCTCCTGACTCTAAGCTACGTTAATATCACACAGCACCTGAGATCTAAAACAGTCACAAATTACTCAAATAGCAAACTATTATCCGTATGAAGTCGGACAGAAGTAACATCCCCTGAACTATTCCGATCCATTAATGCAATCGCCCGGAGGGAAAATGCCTTGCCATCCAGTCGTTGATAGTGGTTCATGGCTTCAAGCATGAAGGATGAATCAGTCCCATATATATTCAGAAGATCATGTTCTAAGTCACTAAAGAACTGCCAATATCTGGATAAACCGTTTAGAACAGCCTTTTTACCTTCAATAGGTGCTGCGTTATTCATGATCAAAACGCAATCTTCAGAGAGGAAGGTCTTATATCGATCGACATCCCGTGCATCAAGGGCATCGAGGTAGGAAAGATACCACTCATAACATTTGGTCGAAAGCTGGTTAATTTTTAGATTGTCAGTCTTCATGAACGATCTCCAGACGACTTTTGGCCTCACCAGCATTTTTATCGATACTGATTCAGGCTGCAGTGATCTGCATCTGTGTCCAAGATTTTATGAAGTTGAAAAATTTCTTGTTATAAACCGCGTCCAGCTCGAAAGCAGGAGTTTCTTTAGATGTCTATAGACCTTTAAGGGTTATGGTTTAGGCTACTTAAATGAACGTGGTTTATTTTCTTATTCTCAGTATTTTATTCCTATTTTTTAGCCACTTTAAGCGTTCTAAAGAGAACGAATTCTTAAGCACACCCATTCCCTTCTTTTTCTGCTTCTGCCCCATAGTCAGGTTCTTTCTCCATAGGGCCACTGCGAATCACCTTTCCAGCACAACAGCAACAATGTCGGAGAAATACTCGGTGGCAGTTTGTCTAGTTTTTACTTGGATTGCAACGCATGATCCAAAGTAGCTCTTGCCGATTCAGCTTGCATTCGGGTTTCGCGATATTGAATATTGGCTTGAGCGAATTTTTTTCAGCACCTTAAACCCTTCCTTCAGCTGCAACACGTCTTCCTCTGAAATAGGGGCATCCGAAAAGAGTAAGTCGACGATTGCCCGAGTTTCTAATGCCTTTTGCCGCAGCTCCTGCATCTTGAGTTTTGAAGTGGCTAGGAGATTCAAGATTTGCACGGCTTGCGCAACTTCATCTTCTTGGGGAGAAAGCTCTGTCGGAATAGTCTCCTGTACCTCAATAAAATCACTAGGACTAAACCCTTGCTCTAGAGTTGTTTTAAGTTTTCCACTATCCATCAATTCCATCAGTTGAGTCATGGCTTTCTCCCGGGCCTTTTTTGAATCCTTCCCGGAAATTTTGATAACTGCTTCAGGGTCTTCTTTGAGGGTATATTGCACCATGCCAATTCTATCTCCATAAACAATACATGCGTACTATTTTACTAGAAAAAAAGTATTAATTACGCAAAAGAGTGCGGCCTTATGGCAGGAGGATGATAACAAGCCATCCAACATTGATGAGTCAGTACTTTGAGAAAAAGCTGAGAACAAGAAGTTCACACAAATAATTGTATGTCCGAATCCAACCCCCTAAACTCCAAATCACAACCCGTATCAGACAAGGTCCAGAAACTTCATCGTCTGGCCTTTTTACTAGACAACTCCATCTCTATCCCTGGTACCAAACTCCGGTTTGGTCTTGACCCCTATCCTAGGTCTGCTAGGGATTGCAGGGGGAAGTGGTGATGTTGTGGGGGGGGGGTGCGGTCGGAGCCTATATTATCTATCAAGCGGCCCAGATGGGAATGCCAAAGGACGTAGTTTGGCAAATGGTGATTAATATACTGCTCGATTCTTTAGTTGGCATTGTGCCAGGAATCGGTGACCTCCTCGACTTTACCTGGAAAGCCAATACTCGAAATATGGCTTTAGTCGATCAACACCTAGTGGTGTCATCAACACCCAAGAAAGGCAATCCTCTGTTTGTATTAGGCATTACCCTGTTGACTGTTCTTATTGTGCTTGGATGCGCTTTTTTGACGTTGCTGTTGATTAAAACAATTTTTCAGCTTTAGAACTACTTTATAAATGGCCTCTGAGAATGTAGATCTAAAAGTTTAAGCTGCTAGATGTTTTCTAAAAGCTGACACTTCAATATCAGAAAGGCTATACAAAAAGACACCATTACCAACATTTACGACTTGTCCAGATAGAATATCGACGCTTCCAGACAGAACATCAATAATACGTTGGGCTAGGCAGGGAGATACTTCAGACACATTTAGCATAATTAACTGACCGTGCTTCAGTTGTTCAATAACCTGTTGAACCTCTTCAAAAACTTTAGGTTTAACCAATCTAATCTGTTGCGTAGAAGAACCGAAGAGAGGAATAACGTTACTCATGATCAGAGTTGTTATACTGCAGACGACTTGTGACTTAACATAGTAGCGGAGAGATTTGGCACACTGGGAGTATCCCCCACCTACTCTCTTACTTGCATGATTAAAATTGATTTCACCGCAGAGGAAATCCAACACCTCAACTACGAACGCTATCATCATCCTCACCCACGGGTGCAGCGACGGATGGAAGTGCTCTACTTGAAAAGTCAGGGTCTTCCCCATGCCCAGATTTGTCAGCTTTGTCAGATTAGTCGTCCGACCTTAGCTAAAACCCTTCGTCAGTATCAACAAGGCGGAATTGAAGGACTGAAGACCCTGGAATACAAAGGTCAACCTAGTTCACTCAATGCTCATAGCGATAGTGTGAGAGCCTACTTTGAGCACCACCCGCCCCGCACCAGTGCAGAAGCCCAAGCAGTCATTGAACAATTGACAGGCATTAAGCGTTCTCCAACCCAGATCAAAGCCTTCCTCAAGCGCATTGGTTGTCGCTATCGAAAAGTGGGGTATGTGCCGGGAAAGTCGAGTCTGCCCGAGAAAATTGAGGAGCAAGAGCAGTTTCGACAAACTCGCCTTGAACCCTTATTAGAGGAAGCTCAACGCCAAGAGCGTCTTGTCTTTTTTGTGGATGCTGCTCATTTTGTTCACCGGGCTTATCTGGGGTTTCTCTGGTGCCTTCGTCGGATCTTCATCCCGTCTCCTTCTGGCCGTCAACGATTCAATGTTCTGGGTGCACTCAACGCTGTCACCAAAGAAGTCACCAGTATCACCAACCACACCTACATCAACTCTCATAGCATGTGTCTGTTGCTAGCCAAGCTGGCACTACTCGACCCAGTCATACCCATCAGCGTCATTTTAGACAATGCCCGATATCAAAAAATGCCAGCTGGTGACTGACTTTGCTGAGATCGTCGATATTGAGTTAGTCTATTTGCCCTCCTATTCACCCCATTTGAATTTGATTGAGCGGCTTTGGCGCTTTGTGCGCAAGGAATGTCTCTACTCGAAGTATTATGCCGATTTTCACTCTTTCAAAGGGGCCATTCAACATTGCATTGATCAATGCAATGGAGAGCACAAGGCGAAACTAACAAGCCTTCTATCACTCAAGTTTCAGTCTTTTAAAGAAGTTAATATCTTAGCCGTCTAGAGTATACCTGAATAATATAAGTATTAATGTTCCCGTTCTATGACTCACTCGCCTATGAGCTGTAATTCTTGCATCATAAATTCATTCTACGGCTCTCGCTAAGTATTCCATCACTTCACCCAATGAGTTATTTAACTTGATGCCGACATTCTTAAACTCCCACCACAAGGGCAAGCTATGAGGTTTGTTGGGTCGCCGATCTCACCGAAATTTCTTCAGTTTTAGGGACTTTCTTTTTACGAGTCTTGGACTTCAGGTATTTTGGTATCTTGAGAGAACGCTGAATCGTCAAAGGTTTAGGCTGGTTTACTGTGAAACGATGATAGCGAGTGGGTAAATCATAGGGAAACTGTTCGCGGCAGTGATCACAATACCAATGCAACTGGTTTTTATGGATGTGCAGCAAAAGATCGCCTGAGCAAATAATGCAGTCAGACATAGTGAGAACCTGAGTGGAAAAAGCTTGTAGGACTCCACCCTAACAAAAGCTTACAGAATCTGCATTAGAGCTTTTTTCATCTCATCAAATATATATTCTGATGGGTTGCCATTGAGGGAACTTAGGTTGTTTGGACGGCTCAGATCACGAATGCATCTGATATCTGTCCTCAGTAACAGCAAGTTAGGATAAGGCTGAATGCTCCCTCTACTGAAATCGAAGCAGTACCCTGCGGTTGCTTGCAGTGGATAAGTTAAGGATGAGAATATGCAACTGCTCTCTATAGAAACCACTCCCAGCCCAAATTGCATCAAGCTCAACTTGAATGAATGTGTCAGTGATAAAGCATTAACCCTCCAGAAAGGTGCAGACCCAATAACGGCCCCATTCGTTGCTCAACAATTATTAGCCATAGAGTTCGTCCAATCTGTCTTTCTTATCCAGGATTTCATCACCTTAACTCGCAAGGGAAATGCAGATTGGCAGACTATTTTGGCGAAGGCGGCTCAAATCATTGGTGTTTCAGAGGAAGCTGATTCAAAGTTATTAGCTCAGGTTTCACAATCCCAGGAATCCACGATTGGCAACAGCCCTTCTCCTCCCCCCTCAGACTTAGGTCATGTCGAGGTTGCTGTTCAGATGTTTCGTGGTATTCCAGTGCAAGTGCGAGCGACTGCTGCAGATGGTCAACAATCACGGGTGGCTCTGCCAGAACGATTTAACCAAGCTCTGCAACGAGTGATAGGGAAGACTCAAGCCGATTATATTGCTGAGCGTCACTGGGAACCATATCAAGCCCCAGCTGGCCTTGCCAACGAGGTAGCAGTGCAGGTTGCAGAAGAGATTACCCACCTGATTGACCCAGAGGATCTAGCTCAGATTGAAGCTGTCGCTATTACGAATACATCTCCAACCGCATCAGTCAACCTAGCGGAAGCACAGAAAACCCTCTTAGCCGAACTGAGTCACTCGAACTGGAAACATCGGCTCAAAGCCCTCCAACAAATCGAGGTAACTCCAGAGACGTTTACGGCTGTAATAGCTGTCCTTGATGACGAACAGAGTACAGTCCGTCGCTGGGCAGCGGCGCTCTTAGGTGCCAGTGGTATGGCGGTTGCTGTGGAGCCATTGAGTCAGGTTGTCCTTACTGACCCCAATGCTATGGTGCGTCGAATAGCGGGGGATGCCTTAAGTGACTTGGGGGATAGTACTGCCATGTCAACCATGTGTCAGGCCCTAGCAGATTCCTCAAAGTTGGTTCGTTGGAGAGCAGCTCGATTTTTGAATGAACAAGGTGATCGAACTGCGGTTGATGCTTTACACCAAGCAGTTGAGAACGAAGTGGAATTTGATGTGCGTGTGGAGATGATGGCCGCATTGGATCGGATTGAAGGGGGAGGTGAGACTCAATTGCCAATGTGGATGCGAATCACGCAAGGAGAGGCGACAAAATCTACATAACGAAATATCCAGGGCTATCTGTATGGTTTGTTGATCTTTCGGGTCGGTTCTTCCCAAATCGATTGGAGTCGTTTTAGACCTTTCCCATTAATTGTGATTTCGCCATCTATCAGCTTGAATTCACCGTTAGCAAAGGTCGAACCAGCAGCCCAAAGAAGACTAATGAAACTGTCACATTCAAGAAACGAAGGCACATAATTCACCAGACCATCATTGGAAAATATCTCATGAATTTTCGTCATAGTGTCAGGATACTGAGCTTCAAGTGCCTGGATGTAGAGAGAAAGTAAGGGCATGGGATCATCGGCCCTAAAAATGGCATAGCAATTGCAGGTGGAGGTCGTCACCATCCAAGTGGCAATCTTCTTAGGATCTGTGGTTTTGTCTCGTGCCATCTCCAAAACGAGATCAACCATATTTTGTCTGAAGGGAACATCAAGCTGAGTCTCTAGATTTTTCCAGACGGCTAGGGTATTTGGGTCCATTAAAGGTTAAGTTTGCCTGTCCTATAGTATTGAGTTCATCGACTCAAGAAGCAAGATCCTGAGCCTGAAGTGGATTTCTAAATTTTAGTAATAATTTCAGCACCCGGAAATTTATTCAGAACGGGTGTCTTTCCTTCACTATTGGATATCCAGCCCAGTAGCTTGTCGTGTTCATACTGTGGATAGTTTCTACCTGGATCAACCATCACTGATATGGGATTGAGGTAATAGCGGAGTATTGTTTCGTTAGAGCTTGCTGGAAATAGCCAATCTGGTTCATTGGATACTTGGAGATCGTCTAAGAAGTCCTCTAGCTCAGTAGTCCAGTCTATTGCATCATCATTTTCGAAGTTATCTAGTCTCGATGCACCCATAGTTATGCCGTTGTGTGGTTCAGAGATAATAACAGGAATAATCCAAGTAAGCCGCCTATTCCTCCTCAACACCCTGCCAGCATCCAACTCATTTCGGGTTCAAACTATAGGCTAACTTATTTGAAATTTTTTCCCTGCATGGTATTTAAACGATGCAGACTAAAATAACTCCAGCTTTTAGTTTGAGGTTCGATTAGGAGTACAGATATCTCAATCTTAGAAATGGATTTCAACAAACATAATCCTTGAGCAGTTTGAGACATTCGTCTTCCCCCACTTGCACATCGGCAGTCGAGGACCTCAGCCAAAGCTCTCTTTGTATATATTTCAGGTCAATTAGACAGAAACTCAAAATCGGTTGTGTGAATAAAATGGGAATAATTGCAGATAGCGCCCCTATCTCTCCTAGCCAATATCTTCCGATTACGAGACATCTCTAACTGATTTGTGCAGTACCGATATACATTACTTCGGTGTTGTGATCAAACTGAACCTGAAACCCACCCGTCTTCAAAAAGTGAATCAAATTGGATATTTGAGCTAGGGGCGTTCGGCCAAATAGATCAAATCCCTGTAGGGTTACTTGAGAAAACTCAGCTTGGGTGAGCAGATGATGCAGTTCCTCGGGGGGGACAAACTGATGCCAGTCATGAATGCCTCGGGGAATTTGCCGCAGCACATCCTCCAGCAGCCAGATCATCAACCAGCGAGACTGCCAAGTCCGGTTAATCGTGTCAAAGCAGAATAGCCCTCCTGGCTGCATAACCCGACTAATCTCCGTCACCGTGGCGATAACACTCTGGACATGTTCCAACACGTCCACACAGACGACAACGTCAAAGGAATCATCTTCAAAGGGCAGGGTTTCCCCTAATCCAACATGGTAATCAATGGTCAGCCCCATCTCTTCTGCATGGCTCTTCGCCACTTCAATGCAGGCGGCAGACGGATCCATTCCAGTCACCCTTGCCCCTCGCTGGGCCAAAAATTCACAGGTATAGCCGCCACCGCAGCCCACATCTAAGACCCTCAATCCCTGCCAGTTGGGGATAAAGCGATCAAAATACTCAAACCGCAGAGGATTCAGCTTACTTAGGGGAAAGATGGTTGCCGTCTCGCTCCACCATTGAACCGCCTGTTGGTCATAAAAGGCGAGGTTGTTGCGCTCCATAACTCTCTGTCACTCAGGTCCTTAATAATATTTGATCTTGAACCCAGCTGAATGAGCCATCTTTACGCAGACTGACATTGATTTAAATCCCAGCTATAGGGTAGGTAAGCCACGGTTACTGAAGTGGACATCTGGGCTTTGGAATAGCGAGAGATATAGGTAGGAATGGAGTCCGCCACTGCCAGGAAGTCCGTCTCATACCATTTGAAAATTTTGCTGCAGAACAGGGTTTGGCTGGCAGCATCGTAGCGGACTTTGTCGGGGTTATTGATAAACCGTTCGCCGTCTGCTTCCAATTGAGCGGTCAGCCTATCTGGAACATAGGCCTCTGGTCTCAACAACGGACAGCCTACCGATGCACAAACTAAGGCAAAGTGCATACGTGATTCGGGATATTGCTGGCGGAGAATCCTATGCTCAATGGTATTGAGGCTAAGGGGGTGATCGTTCAGGGTATAGACCGTTTGAGTGAAAAATCGTAGAAAGGTTAGCCAGTTGGGAATGCCTAAAACTTTAGGCCGAATGGAGTCGATGGGGTATTGATAGAGCACCTGTCGGATGGTCAAGGCATTGTATAGATTCAGGAGAAAGGCAATTGCCTGGGTTGGGTCCAATTCCTGCCAATCGACGTTACTGACATCCGTTAGCCACTGTTCGAGTTCTGAGAGGGATTCTTGCTGCCAGGAGCCATAGGCGACTTGGCCTTGGTCATTGACATACTTCCGCAGCAGGTTGTCCCAGGTTGCCAAATTCAGTGGGGTCATGGGTTATGGGTGTCCTCGTTTAGTGGGGTAGCTTCAACTGGCCTACTGCAATATTGTTGTGAGGACAGTATCGTTTTTCTTAGATCATTCAGGGGAGGAGGATGCGATCGCACATACAATACCAGCCCAGGGACAATAAAATAGCCCCAGCTCAAAACTGGGGCCATATAACAAGGAAGAAGAAATTAAAGACTATTAGTGACAGTCAAATAGAAATTAATTAACGAAGAACCAAGCAGAAAGCTGGCCAATGATTCCTTTGCCTGTTACAACTTCGGTGACCAAAGCGATGAAAAATCCATACATCGCTAGACGACCACTGAAAGTCTCTGCATAACTGGTGAAACCCCAAACTGGATTCTTAGTGCTCATGTGTTTGACTCCGTAAAAAAAATGCTTGTATAAATTAATGTAACACAACGTAAAGTTTTATCAACACCTTATCGAACTTTCTTTTTTGCCCAATCCATTTGAAAAGCTCTGATGACGCTAGAGCAAGTCTGCAACCCTTTGAATGCAGGATCAGAAGCATACTCAAGCCGATGGCCGTCCGCCACGACAAGCCCGCTGTACCTCGAAACAGCCGTTATCCAAGTCAGAGGTGGGTATGAAATACGGCAGATTGCCTAGCTATCAATTATGAGTTTTAAGCCATGAACGGGACAAACCGGAATTTCTGCTTCTCGACTCTGGCGATACCAATCCTGATTACAGTTTTCGACTGGGCAGACATACCGAGGACTTTCAACGGAATGCTCTAGCCCTGAAAGAGGGTAATAAATTCTCAGGGCTTTGAGAATATCTTCAGCAGGATAGCTTTCTTCTAGATATAGCCGAAGCCAGTCCCGAGTTGATTCATGCTCAGATAAAAGCTGGGAGAGTTCAGTATGACTCCCTTGCTTGAGTGAAGCCTCAGACAGTAACCCTTCCAACTTCCTCTCTAACCGCTGAGCATTGGGAGCATTCAGGAGGTCCACCAGATAGGGTTGGATTGCTCTAGCTGCTCGATAAATCTCATCTGCTGAATAGTTCATCATTCGCTATGCTCGACGATAGTTGAATGGTTCAGATAGCCTCAAATTGGCAACGCTGATGGAGTGATTGAGAACTGTATTTTTTTAACAATGAAGATGACAAAAATATTGTCAGACTAACTTACTTCTGCTGATTCTCTACAGAAAATAACGAGTCAAGACACTGCTCTCGAATATATCAGATACCTAGGCTAAACCAGGATTCGCCCCAAATAGAGATATGGAAAACATTAGGTAGCTCTCGCAACTCAGCAGAATTTATCCCGGATAATGGCCACGATGGCTATCTCAGGGACATAACACGATGACGGCGATCCAAACCACTGCAGAAACGACCAGTCAACCCTCCATTTCCCATCAAATCGTGATTGTGGGGGGTGGTTCTGCAGGCATTACGGTTGCAGCCCAGTTACTACAGCATCTGCGGTCCCTCGATATCCTCATTATTGAACCCTCTGATCAGCACTATTACCAACCGGGTTGGACCCTAGTTGGGGGTGGCTGCATTCCCTTTGAAGCCACCGTTCAACCTCAGCAAAAACTGATTCCACCGGAAGCAACCTGGCTTCAAGATACGGTAGACCAGTTCGATCCTGAACATAATCGCCTACATACCCAACAAGGCACACAAGTCACCTATGACTACCTGGTGGTTTGCCCTGGGATTCAGATCAATTGGGATCAGGTCAAAGGGCTGCAAGAGGCACTTGGCAAGGGCGGGGTATGCAGCAACTATGCCATCGGAGGTGCCGCCTATACCTGGGAAACCATCCAACAATTCCAAGGAGGCAACGCCATTTTCACCTATCCTGCAACCCCCATTAAGTGTGCAGGAGCGCCCCAAAAAATCATGTATCTAGCGGAAGAAGCCTTTGGCCGCAGGGGAGTACGACAGAAAAGCCAGATCAGCTATTGCACGGCAACCGGAAAAATCTTTGGGGTCGATGCATTTGTGCCAGCGTTGATGAACGTTGTGGATCGTAAGGGCATTGATCTAAAAACCAAGCATAATTTGAAAGAAATTCGTTCAGATGAGAAAGTTGCCATCTTTGAGGTGAGTCAAGATACAGAGACAGAAACGATCTCCATGCCCTATGACATGCTTCATGTGGCACCCCCCATGAGTGCCCCAGATGTGATCAAAAATAGTCCTCTGGCGGTGGAAGGTCCTGGAGGCTGGGTTGATGTGGATAAATACACCACCCAACATCATCAATATCCGAATATTTTTAGTTTGGGGGATGCCTCTTCCTTGCCCACATCCAAAACCGCAGCCGCCATTCGCAGAGAAGCCCCGGTATTGGTGCAGAATTTGCTGGCCCAGATGAATCAAACCCCACTCACGGGTCAATACAATGGCTATAGCTGTTGCCCGTTAATCACCGGATATGACAAAACGATCCTGGCGGAGTTTGATTATGAGGCTCAACCTTATCCCAGTTTCCCCGTAGATTCGACCAAAGAACGCACCAGTATGTGGTTATTAAAGCGACATGTTTTGCCCTGGGTCTACTGGAATCGGATGCTCAAGGGACAAGAACATGAAGGCGATATCCTCCGCCGCGTCCTACCCGAGCAAATGTTCGATCACAGCAAGAACTGAACGACCCCAAACCCTAGCCCCCCGCCCAACCCAAATAATCCTCAATTCGCTTCAACCTTTTCCAGGATGCGCTTCAGATTGCTGCGTATCGGTGGGTTCTCCTGCAGTTCGTCGGGATAAGCGGGGGCAAGAGGCTTAAAGGCCGACTGTGGTAGCAATGGAAGTTACCCCTGCCAAACATCCAAAGAATCAGGGACGGTTTTCTTCCAATCTGCCGGGGATGAATGGGCGTTAGCGCCTGGAGTCTGGCTGTTAGTCTTCCCCCCATGTCATCGAAGTGAACCGGACAGCAATCGTCACATGGATGGCTCAAAACCTGGAACCTCCCCTCCAAAGGCGGCGGCAGATTCAGGGCCATACCCAGTGGCTCTTAGGTATGAGGATAGTTCTGATTTTGGGAATTATGGGTGTGGTGACTTGGCAGCCAATCTGAAAAATGTTCTTGCCCAGGTAAGCTCAGCCCCCCCCGTCCCCAGGGATAACCATTTGGCTCCGGCCTTCCCTTGCTCTAACTGTCGTCAACTCTCGCAGGAAACACAGCATGCCCTTTGATAGCGTATTTTGGTTGCTTAAGGTGACCGGGCTAGAGTGGCAACGAGATAAAGCCTCTAGGCTGGCAGCAGCCTTGGCCTACTACACCGCTTTTTCCCTGGCTCCTGTTTTAGTGATTGTGATTGCGATCGCAAGTTTGGCATTTAACCAAAGCACCGTCCAGGGGCAAGTCATGGCAAAATTCACAGAATGGTTAGGACCCGATGGTGCAGCTATTATTCGGGTGATGGTGCGGGGAACCTACCTACAAGGATCTGGGATTAGAGATACCCTAGGGAGTCTGGTTTTACTATTTGTCGGATCCACCGGACTCTTTACCAACCTCAAAGATGCCTTGAATTCCATCTGGAAAATTCAGCCCGCCCCAGATCGAGGCTGGAAAGGATTTGTGCGGGATCGACTCTATGCCTTTGTGATGGTTCTCGGTGTCGGGGTGATCTTAATCTTGATCTTAGGACTGAGTACATGGCTGACGACGGTGGGTAACAGTGCCAGCAACTACCTCAGCTCTTGGCTCTATGTGGGGCGACTCTTGGATGCAGTATTTTCCTTAAGCATCATCACGTTTATCGTCGCCTTAATCTATAAATATTTGCCGGATGTCGATATCCAGTGGAGTGATGTCTGGATTGGGTCGTTCCTCACCTCTCTACTCTTTTCTGTGGGTAAATTCTTGATTAGTTTGTACCTGAGCAGAAACAGTCTCAGTTCCACCTATGGCGCAGCAGGCTCCCTGGCCGTCGTTTTATTATGGGTCAACTACTCAGCTCAAATTTTCTTTTTTGGCGCAGAGCTGACCAAAGTCTATACCAATCGTTTTGGTTCCCAGATTCGACCGGCCCCTTACGCCACCGCACTGCTTGACCCTATCCGTCAGCAGGAATCTTCTCAACCCAATCCTCAAACAGCATCCTCAACGGCTGGTAACGCTCCCCTCCAGCCGTTGCCAGACCTTGGCAAGCGGTGGTTAAAAAAAATATTTCATCGCAATGCGTCCCGTTCTTAGGCTAAGAAATTCTTCCAGGCATCACGTCCGGCGAGAGCAGGAGTTCGCCTCTTCTCAGCCTCTTCTGAAAGAAGTAGAAATCTAAACCTTCACCCCTCCACCCAGGAATCGGCTGTGGGTTCAAATGCAATGCCGACACAAGCATCTGGCAAGGGAAAGGCCCGCAAGCACAGAACTCGTGTTGCCCCTGTCGGTAGCAAAATACTGGCATTGCCCAAGGTGCGGGGTTGCTGACTCCGCATCACTTGCAAGAGTGCTAAGAGGTCATTGGGATGATTTTGGACATAATCTGGAAAAATGGAACCCATTGAATCACCGATTTTGTCCTGGAGTTCCACCTCTAACAACCGCTCTGCTGCTGGATTAGCCACAAGCAGCTCAAAGGCGTCGATGGAGGTTAAATTTTGAGAATGCCAAACGAGGAAACCGACTTGAATACTTTTGATAATTTTTTCGTAGAGTTCAGTTTCTGCTTGGGCATCCTTGACCTGCTGGCGAGCCGTCTGTTCTTGGACCACTAACGCTTCGTTCTGGTGATTGGCTGCTGTCAACTGGGAGTCTTGGGTGTTGACACGAGATTCTAACGCTTGGTTTATTTCGGCGAGCTTTTGTTCTGCCTGCTTTTGACGGGTAATATCCTGGTGCAACCCCAACATGCGAATAGGTTGTCCATTCTTATCCCGTTGGGTTTGCGCCCGAGACAAAATCCACTTATAGCTGCCATCCTTACATCGCATCCGAAATTCAGATCGATACAGATGCTCCTTTTGCTTAAAATGGGCTTCCAGAGCCGCCGCTGCATGCTCTAAATCATCTGGGTGCACCAAGGACCGCCAGCCTTCAAAGCTGTTCTCCACCTCATGTTCTTCGTAACCTAGGGTCTGCTTCCAGGGCAGGGAGAGAAACGCTTTATTGGTGATGAGACTCCAGTCAAAAATACCGTCTCCAGCCCCTTGCAACGCCAATTGCCAGCGCTCTTCGCTTTCTTGTAGTTCCCGCTCAGCTTGTTTGCGTTCAGTTATATCCTGGAGAACAACCACGGCTCCCAAAGTCTGACCATCTTGGGCCACGATGGGATCTCCACTCGCCAACACCGTATGGGGTGGTCCGTCTTCAGGCTTGATCACAACCTCGACATTTTGCACCGACTCCCCTAACAGCGCTTGATACAAAGGGTTCGCATCCCGTTCGAGGGGGGTAATGCCGTCCGTTCGATACAAATGATAGTAATCCGCCCATTGTTCTGCCGGCATTCGACGAAAGGGTCTTTGATGGATTTCTTGGGTGGCACGGTTGGTTAGGGTCAAGACGCCTTGGGAATCACAGGCCACAATGCCATTGGAAAGATTATCTAAAACGGCTGCCAAAAATTGCTGACCATAATCCAACTCAGGGGGAACCGTTGCTACCGCTTCTACTGACTGCATCGTCCCCACCCAGCCGATCTGCGGGGATTGCTCATCTTGTAGCGGCTCCCCCATCACTAGCACTCGGCTAACCGTACCGCATCGTCGCACCAAATTAAGATGAAGGGTAAAGGGCTGCTGTTGTTGGCAAGATCTTTGCCACTGTTGCCGACTGTCCTCATCGTCTTGTTCGGCAACCTTGTTCCAAAATGCTTCTCCCAGGGACAGTTGGGGAGAGTATCCGGTCAAAGTCTGCCACCGAGCACTCAGGGAAATAAGGTTTCCTTGGCTATCTGCTTGCCACACCACAACGGGCAATGCATCTAGGATTTGTTGTTGCGGGTTGGGCTGAGTTTGAGGGTTATCTTGCCCTGGCTGTGATGGGTCTGGAGGCGAAGAGGGAGGGGTTTGAGAATCGGAGGTCATATTCTTATCGAGGCGCTAGTTAAAATTCTCCATCCAAACCCTTCACCCTATGGGAAATTACCTGAAAATTCTTTATCTTCTAGAGTCAATTAGTAACATTAAGCAACACAACAAAATCTCTCTCCTTAGGTTCATAAAGCAAAAGTGATATTGTCATGGGGATGATATAATTTCCCTCGATTTATAACATCAAGTAAATAGAATTATTCCGGCAAAAATGCACATTTACACCGATTTATTGAGTCTTTATTCATTAAAATCAATCTCAATAGAGCATCAAAGTCAAGGTCAAGAGATGATATGAAGGCGATTTGGTACGAGGAACCGGGAGAGGCAGCCGCCGTTTTGCAATATGGCGACATTGAGCAGCCCCAACCTGGCCCTGGTGAAGTCCTTGTTCGAGTCCACGCTTCTGGGGTGAATCCTTCAGATACTAAATTTCGTAGCGGCTGGATGGGGGCTGAAGCAACCCTATCCTCGAACGATTCCCCCATAATGATGGAGCAGGCATCATTGAGGCAGTGGGAGAGGGGATTCCAACCTCACGAGTCGGAGAACGGGTCTGGATATATGAAGCCCAAAGAGGTTCTGCCTGGGGAACTGCAGCGGACTCTGTAGTGGTGCCGACCCATAAAGCCGTGCCGCTACCGGAGTCTTTCGGCTTTGCAGCAGGGGCCAGTTTGGGTGTACCAGCGATGACGGCTCACTTTTCGATCTTTAGTGACGGTCCCATTGCGGGCAAAACGATTCTGATTCATGGCGGTGCGGGGGCAGTGGGAATGTATGCCATTCAGCTGGCTAAATGGGGAGGTGCCCAAACGATTGCCACGGTGAGCAATGAGGAGAAGGCTGAGACTGCAACCCAATACGGTGCCGATCATGTGCTCAATTATCGCCAAGAGGATATCGTCACGAGGGTGCAAGAATTAGTCGGCAAACGGGGGTGTGACCGGATTGTCGATGTGGCTCTGGCGGCCAATATGGATATCAACGCCAAGCTTGTGGCTCGCAATGGGGTGATTGCGGCTTACGAGTCGGGAAATGCTCCCCAGGTCACGATTCCCTTCTACGATTTGCTCTACAAGAATGCAGCCCTGCGAACGGTGTTGGTCTATGCCATGGATGAGGAAGCCCATACCGCAGCGGCCAGAGATATTAATCGGGCTATGGT
Source organism: Acaryochloris sp. 'Moss Beach' (assembly GCF_021497025.1). NCBI lineage: Bacteria > Bacillati > Cyanobacteriota > Cyanophyceae > Acaryochloridales > Acaryochloridaceae > Acaryochloris > Acaryochloris sp. 'Moss Beach'. The sequence goes on along the minus strand of NZ_CP071717.1, from coordinate 4,717,165 downwards.
TGACGGTGCCCTTCGGGCTAAGATTGCAGCCCACTATCCCTTAGCTGAAACGGCTCAAGCCCATGATGCTCTGGATAGCGGCCAACTTATCGGCAAGGTTGTGATTGATGTGGCCTAAGTGCTGTCCTAGTTCACGGTCTTAAGGGCCTTGCGAAACACGATTTTGTCATCCCCTGCATCATAGAATTCACGAATTCTGGCTTCTTCTTCGTAACCGCAGTGGCGATAGAACTGGCAAGTGGGTTCAAAGTCAGGAACACCGGATGTTTCGACTAGGAGCAAACGCACGTCTTGGGCGGTCAGGGTCTGCTCGACATGGTGAATCAGGGCGGTGCCTCGGTCTTGCCCCTGTCTCTTCGGGTGAATCGCTATAAACAGCAGGTTCCAGGTTCCGGTGGTCATCCGTTCGGGGGCGCAGTAAGCCACTCCTACTGGACCCTGATCATCGTCGGTAAACCACAGTTCGCTATTGCCGTTGAAGTGGTCCGCCAGCATTTCTCCCAGGGTCTCTATTTCGTCTGGCTGAAACCCAATGGCTGCGGCAATGGCCAGAATTGCAGGTTTATCTTCAGGCTGAGTTGGTCGAATCATGGCAAGCTCCGGTTGAGTTGAGGTTTACACAAAGGCCCACGATTTCTTTTTGCCAAGGTCAATGCGGTCAAAACACGCTAGGTCTTCCCTACATCATGGCAGGGTGTGGAAGATGTCAGGTTTACCCCTCTATTTGACTGGCTTCCCAGCCGAGCAGGGCTGCTTTTCGATCGCATCCCCAGCGATAGCCGCCCAGTTCTCCTGTTCCCCGAATCACTCGATGACAGGGAATCAGGTAGGCGATGGGATTGCGACCGACGGCATTGCCAATGGCGCGAGCGGCGGTGGGTTTGCCAATGGCGGTGGCTAAGGTTTGATAGGTGGTCAGGTCACCTAGGGGAATTCTTAGGAGGGCTTGCCAGACTTGCATTTGAAAGTTGGTGCCTTTGAGATGAAGGGTTAAGGGTGAGGGTTGAGAGGCATGGAAGATTTGATCGCACACGTTACCCGTTGCGGTTTGATCACGGGTGATTTGGGCCTGGGGCCAGTCTGTCTGGAGTAGCTGGAGGGCGGTGTGTTTATCGGCATTCTGCAGAAACTGGATGTTGCAGATGCCACGGGGGGTGAGGGCGATTAGGCAATATCCAAAGAGAGTTTTATGGATGCCGTGGCGGATCTGTAGCCCCGCACCACCGGCGCGGTATTCGCCGGGGGACATGGCTTCTAGGGTGACAAATAAGTCGTGGAGTCGTCCTGGGCTGGATAGTCCTGATTCGGCGGTTAGGGCTAGCAGATTTGGAGACTGCTCGATTTTCGATTTTGCATAGTCTAGGGTCAGGTATTGGAGAAACCGTTTGGGGCTGATGCCTGCCCATTGGGTGAATAATCGCTGAAAGTGGTAGTCGCTTAAGTTGACGTGCTGGGCGATGGTGGAGAGGTTAGGTTGCTCTAGGTGATGTTGGCGGATAAAGGCAATGGCATCGGAGATGCGATCGTAGGTATCTACTTTACTATCAACTATTGCTGCTGAAAAAGCAGGGTGACTACACATAGTTCTTCATACCCAAACGTGAGTTCGATGCTAAACAATAGCCGCAGGCAAAGATTTTATTGCTAAAGAATTAAAACTTATGGACGGTTTCATTGGATGGTAGGAGTAAGCCTGATTGCCTGACAGAAGTAGGTCAAAGCCTTTATTTACATAGTTTATGAGAAAAGAGTGGAGAGACATGTGAGGCTAGATTTAATCACAAATCAGCGTTATTCAAATGTCAGGCCCCACCCAAATTTATCGTCAACTGTTTTCCTTTTTACGTCAACACAGCCATTATCGAGATTTGCGCCATCTCATTGCCCTGGGCTGGATGGTAAGCGCCTTAATCTGTAGTGAACGCTTAAGCTTATCTGCTTGGGAATCCTATGTTCCCTGCCGAGCCAGAAAAGCCCAAAGTGTCGAGCGTCGGTGGCAACGATTTATAGCCAATCAACGCATTGATATTAACAAGCTATATGTACCTCTAGTCCTGCTAGCACTTAAGAACTGGCACTCTCATCGTCTATACCTGGCAATGGATACAACGGTGTTATGGAATGAATATTGCATGATTCATCTATCCGTCGTCTGCTGTGGCAGAGCAGTACCGTTGTTGTGGAAAGTATTAGAGCATAAGAGTGCAGCTGTCGCTTTTGAGGAATATCAACCGTTATTGCGCCAGGCCCGTTGGTTATTGCGGCAGCATCCAGATGTCATGGTGTTAGCAGATCGTGGGTTTGCGAACCATCAACTGATGAGCTGGTTACAACAGAGCCATTGGCATTACTGTTTGTGATGTCCTTCTCCATGGTCCACGTCAATGTCCAAGAGAAGTCCGACAATTGTGGCCATCCAAAGGAGCAGCCCTCCTCTACCGCAATGTGGGGCTTTGGGAAGACGGCATCTATCGGTGCAATCTGGTGTTGGCTAATATCCGAGGAGTGAAAGAACCATGGGCGGTGATTCATCTGTAATCACCCACGCTACAGACCTTGTGGCAATATGCTTTGAGGTTTCGGGTCGAAGAATTATTTCTCGATAGTAAGTCTGGAGTGTTTGAGCTAGAAGAGTCGAAAATTCGCTGTGCTGATGCATTAGAGAGGCTTTATCTGGTTGCTGCTGTGGCACTGCTATTCAGCACGACTCAAGGAATGGCTGTTCACATTAAAGGGCTGCGCCAACAGGTTGATCCACATTGGCGGCGAGGCATTAGTTATCTCAAAATTGGATTGCGATGGCTCAAGGGAGTCGTCCATAAAGGACGGGAGTTGTTGATGCCAGTCCCCTTGCTCTGCCATGATCCACAACCGTGTTTTGCGTCTAAAAAAGCTCAAAAGAAATATTACAACAAAATCTGGTTCTCTCGCATCCGCTCTTTACAGTGCAAGGCTTTATGAGCAGGGGAAGGCAAAGATCTGTCAGGCAGTCAGGGAGTAAGCAATCAAGCCTCTGAAGTCATAAAAAAAATTATTAGCATAATTAATCTGGTTTGAATATTAATGGTATTAAGAAATTAGTAGGCTGTTTTTCTCATAAAGATTCTTTACACTATATTTAGTGTAATTCTCTCAGATTTATTGTATTTGTCTGAATCTTCACTTACTAGATAAAGTCAAACTGAAATATTCCTGTAATAATTACACTGCTATATTTGCATTTCAAAACATAATAAAGTTGTACTTCTCATCTACTTTCAAAGCCAATTCAGCAAAAAAATGGTTAAATATTATTTCGAATTAAAGATAAATAGCAGTACACCTCATGAAGGATTCGTCTATGGATTAGACTTGACGAACTACCAAGAAGATAATGTTGACACTATTTTTTCTCCCGAGATCCGATTGAGTATGTGTGATGCTTTACAGAAAAAGTCATCCTGCAAAATCAGTAATGAACATCTCAATTCAATGATCCAAACCTGGAAAAAAGATATTCGTGAAGGTTATCGAACAACAACTATGACGATTGAATTACCATCTTTGCTCGCAGATCAGCTAAGAAACTTAAAAGACAACGGTAATCAAGAAAAACCAAAAATTTTACAACCGAATATCTCCACAGTAAAACCTAAGTTTGGAGCATTACCTCCACTAGAGTTCACATAAGTTATTTCACCAAATAGCTTTACCTAACTCCACGTGAAAATTTGTGGATATCAATCAGCAAACATAGGAGCTAATCTAAATTCTTATGCTAAATGTTCAGCTCAGTTCTCATCGAGAAATGTTACCAGCAGAAACAGCTGACCAAAAGCTTTTCGTAATGTTAAAGTTACGGCCTACCAATGAAGCCTCTGCTGCTAAACCTTCTACAACGTTTGTTTTCCTTATTGATACCAGTGGCTCGATGTATGAGGTAGTTGCAGGTGACAGAAAGCCTACAGGCAAAACCTTAACGATGGATGGTCAGAAATATTCTGAAGTTGTAGGTGGCAAAACTAAAATTGACATCGTCATCGAGTCGTTATTGACTCTAATTAGGTCAAGCAAGCTTGATGAGAATGACAAAGTTGCAATTGTCCAGTTTGCTGATGAAGCAACAATATTGGCGGGATTGACGCCTGCAACTCAGATCTCTAAATTAGAGTCTGCGATAAAAAGGTTGCGTGACTTTTCCGGAGGAACTGTTATGGGAGAAGGAATGCGTCAAACCTTAGACATTTTTTCTAATCAGCAAGGCATGGCTAGCCGACGTACGCTGATATTTACTGATGGGCAAACTTTTGATGAAAAAGACTGTAAAGAACTAGCTCGAACTTTTGCAGCTCAAAATATTCCAATTACTGCATTGGGGGTGGGAGATTATAAGGAGGATTTATTGATTGACCTTAGTGATGAATCTGGAGGTCGTTTATTCCATGTGGTGGGTAAAAATCCTGCAGGTACCCAAGTTTCCATAGAAAGTTTACCGAAAGAAATTATTGAGGAGTTTAGCCGAGCTCAAAGAGATGTCATCACTAATCTTGGGCTAACTGTCAAAACAGTAAAAGGTGTTGATTTGATACGTGTGTTAAGGGCTTATCCAGATCAAGCTGAATTTTCAATCGGGAAAGCGCCACACATTATTGGCAATGCATCTGCAAATGATGAAACGGTTTTCATTTTGGAATTTAATATTGCAAGTCGTCAGGCCTCTCGGGCAAGAATTGCTCAAATAGGTCTGACCTATGATGTTCCAGGTCAGAACCGTCGTGGCGAACTTCAGCCTCAGAATCTTATTGTCCAATTCACTTCTGACCAGGGAGGGATTACGCAGGTAGATCAAGAGGTTATGGACTATATGCAGCAATGTAATATTGCCAACATCGTTGGGCAAGCAACAAAAATCGCTGATAAAGAACCTCAAAAAGCTCAAGAGCTTCTTGAAACTGCACATCGCATGACTGTGCGAATTGGGAATAAAGAATTAATGGAATCTTTGGGTAATGCTCAAGATGAACTTCGTAAAACTCAGAAAATCTCATCTGGAACGCGCAAAACTATAAAAATGGGTTCTAAGGGAAAAACAGTTCGTATGGGTGGTGATATAAATAATGAACTTTCAGACGACCAAATTCGTGAGGCGTCAGGTACTTGATACTATGATTTATGGGATGTCTTTTTCTGATTAAAATCAAAGTTAAACATAGCTTTTGATAAACTCGCTAGTTGCTTATTCTGTTTATTGTTAATAGCCTTTATTACTCAAAAAGCAAAAAAATTAGTCAGCAGTTTATTAAATACTGAATTAGGTTGTTGGTTCCTTAAGATAAGATTTTACATTGTTAAATTTTATTGCAGCAAAAAAATTAATACCGAAACTGTTGAACTGACTAAAGCTTAAATATTTTCCTTAGAGGAGCATTTTGAATTATGTCCGTTACTTGTTCCGCCTGTGGATATGATAAGAACCCTGATGGCAGTGAATTTTGTGATGCCTGCGGCTCTGAATTAGTTACTGATGATACTCCTGAGATATTAGATGAGAGTTTTCCTATACCGCCTACGCAAGAGATTGATTCAGTAGATACGTCTTCTACCACCCCAGAGTCTTCTGTCATTTCACCTCAGATTCCTAACCCTGGTATACCAAGCCCTTCCATACCTACCGAACCGAGTTCCATACCTACCAAACCGAAGCCTCTAGGAGGTGGTTTAGCTAAGTTATTGGCTAAACAAGTAGGTGCACCTGTTCCAGAGTTTGCCATTGATAATGGTAGTGCCATGATTGGTATGTTTGATCCTGATATAGGGCCGGTGGAGATTGATTTAGAAGGCTTTTTGGGGAACGAGACAGTTTCCCGAAACCATGCAGAAATTTACCAGGAGGCTGGTGAGTGGAAGATCAAAGATTTGGGTTCTACAAACGGCGTATTTATTAAGCCATTAGGACAAAGCCGCTTCAATTCTAGGATCACTGTACCTACAGAGATTAATTCAGGTGATGAAATCGCGATTGCTAAAGTAAGATTTCTCTTTGAATGCCCATAAGTGATAGTGGCTACTTGTAACTTAATTTAGTATGTAGCGTTTTATCTCATGCCACCACAGACTATTTCCCAAAATCCCCCGCTGACTATTCAAGTAGGACAATGCTTTTTTATTGACACCTTTGAAATAAATGTATTGTCATATTTAGGGCAGCTTTCTGATAAAGTCTGGTTTTTTAAGGTCAGATTTAAGTATTCAGGAGAAAATGATTTTTCTGAAGATACTGGGCTCCTACGAGTGGGGGAATTAGATAGTAGTCTCTCACAAGAAGTCAATATTAGAGAAGCGCTAGAAAATTACCAGATGATTGCACCTTTATTAGTATATAAACAGCAGGATGCAGTTGTTTTGACTTCGCCAATGTCTACCGCTTCCTCTTTAGACGATCATGTTTTTGACAACTTAGGTATTTTAGATACAGCTTCATCACCTGAGACTTCCGAATCTACATGTAACTTTACTTCGAATAAGAACCTAAGCAAAGTTGAGGAACCTTCTTCCGCTGTAAAAGCTTTAAAGACTCAAATACAAAGTCCAGAGCTTTCAAGATTGGAGAATTTTGAACCTATAGAATCCAGCCCAGAATCTTTAAAACCAATTGCCTCTGGTCCAGAATTTTCTGATCCAAAAATATCTTCAAAGGCGAACATTGAACAGCCTGAGCGTGACCATTATTCTTATCAAGAAAATTCAGAATTCTATGTAACTGCTGATGACATAAAAACTAGTGTTGATCAACTACTTGATGATCGAAAACTTCCTCTATCTGAGATCGAGAACGAAAGCAAAGGTGAATCAACAGGTTCTGTTCATTCTGATCGGGAATATCTTGAAGAGGAAGAATATCCAGTCGAAGATACAGTTATCGATACTCTTAACCAAAAGTTAATTTTACTTAGTTTATATCCTGAAGATTGTGGAACATTAGATGATTGGTTTAAAAACCAACATTCACTCGATGAAAACTTGTCAATCATCATCCAGATATGTCAGTTTTTTAGGCATATTTATCAACGAGGCTGGTGCTTTATTCATCTTTCACCTCAGCTGATTGAAATTTCAAAGCCTATAAAATTCTACGACTTAACGGGTGCATATGCGATAGATCAATATCTGGATTCTGGATTACAAGGCCCCTACTGTGCACCTGAACTTTGCTACAAAAAAGTTCCAGTTAATGAATCATTGAGTAGTTATGCAATCGGAGCATTACTTTATCAGCTGCTTTACAATCGGCCCTATTTCCCCGAACAATCTGAAAAATGCATACTAGAACCTATTCCTCGAGTTTACCAATTACTAAGAATTTGTTTGTCCTGTACCCCAGAGGAGCGTTTTTCGCTTACACAACTGATTGAACTTTTAATGAAAACTCGTCAGATTCTTCGCTTAGGGGGAATTACCTGGGAAATTGCTCACCGTTCAACTGTGGGGTTGTCGCTAACCAGACTACAAAATGAAGATAGTTATGGTGTAAAGCAACATCAACTTGGAAATTCAACGACACTAATGCTGGGTGTTTTAGCAGATGGAATGGGGGGTATGGCCGGAGGAGATATTGCCAGTAAGTTAGCTGTGCAAACGTTTTTAAAAGCACATGTTCCAGAGGAGCTGAACTCTGACTTTGACCAAGCTACTTGGTTAGATGAACTATTCCAAAAGGCTAATGATGAGATAGCAGAGACTGTTCGTGATGGTGGTTCAACTTTAAGTGTAGTTTTAGTTATCAATAAAACCTTGACACTGGCCCATGTTGGTGACAGCCGAATTTATCTACTTCGCAAGGGGCGAATTTGCCAGTTAAGTGAGGATCACTCTTTGGTTTCTATGCTAATCGCTAGTGGCGAAATTACTCCTCAAGAAGGCCTAGAGCACCCAGAGAGGAATGTTCTCACCAAATCATTGGGTTCAAATAGGAAACTAGCAAATGGATATATTCAAACTCTGAAGCACTGGGGAGGAAATATTTCAATATCGCTTCAAGATGGAGACACTCTATTATTATGTTCAGATGGTGTGTGGGATTTGATTAAGGATGGAGATCTTTTGGACATGTTTGGAGAACAAAGTGCTCTTCAACCAAGTGTCAATAGTGTCATTGATACGGTTCTTAAAAGGGGGGCTTCTGACAACGCAACTCTACTTGCACTAAAACTAAATCATAGAAAAACTACGCCAGACTAAGACTAGTTCAAGCAATTATTGTGGCTTTATTAGGAATACTTCCATTAGAAAAAAATATTGAATACAACTTAACTCTCTAATGTGGAAAGGGTCTAATGTCTCTTATATGCTTGGTTTGCGCATCTTCTAATGATGATCACTTAAAAACGTGTCAAACCTGTGGTGCACCTTTACAATCTAGCGCTAACAGCTCTATTCTACATTGCTTACCTAGTGACTCATATTTACTGAACGGTAGATATCGAGTAGATAGTCAACTAGGTGAAGGCGGTTTTGGAATTACGTATCGTGGGACCGACTTAAAAACTTCGCAGAAAGTTGTAATTAAGGAACTTTGGCCTGAAAAAGGTGGGAGACACGAGAAAACCGTTATTTGGCCAATGTCCATATCGCCTAAAGAAAAAAAGCAACAGCTTAAAAAATTTCAGATCGAGGCAGAATATCAACATCAATGTAAGCATCCCTGTATTGCTGAGGTTTACTCTTGGTTTGAAGAAAATGATACTGCCTACATTATTATGGAGTTTATTTCTGGTCAGTCTTTATTCCAAATTCTGCAAGCAGATGGTGCTCTACCAGAAGAAAGAGTAAAGCAATATTTCCTCCAAGTAGGAGAAGCTTTAAAAGTCGTTCATAACCATAACTTCTTACATAGAGATATAAAACCCGATAACATTATAATTAACACCGATGATAAAGCTGTATTGATCGATTTTGGCTCTACGCGAGAATTTATTGCTGGGCAAACCCACGAAATGAGCCAGACTTTGACAAAGGGATATGCTCCTCTAGAACAATACAGCTATCGAAGCAAGAGGTGGCCGGCTACAGATTTTTATTCTTTGTGTGCATCTATGTATGAGCTTCTCACGGGTAACCTCCCTACTGAAGCAGTCTTACGAGTACAAGAAAAATCAGACCCTTTGATTCCACCGAGTAGGTATTGTCCCAGTATTAGTCCATTGATGGAGAAGGTGATCTTAATCGGCCTAAATATGAAGGTAGAACATCGCTTTCAGGATGCTGATGAAATAATTGCAGCTTTGAAAGGTCAGTTTATTGCACCTATCCACAAAAAAGCTCGTGAGTTAGCGAACAAAAACAAAATAATAGAGGCTAATCGAGCTTATGAAACATTTCTTTCTAAAGAGCCAGGCAATGCTGAAGCAATTGTTGAAATGGCAATGCTTCAACTCTATTTTGATATTTCAAGAGCTGAGCAGACTGGGCATCGAGCGATTAAAGCTGCTCCTAATGATGGCAGAGGGTTTGGTGTTTTGGGATTAATAGAATGCCAAAAAAAACAACTGGGAAAAAAGCATCTAAATATTTAAAGAAAGCTGTTCAATTAAAACCAGACGAAGTTTGGATGAGAGCGAATTTAGCTTGGGCATTAAGTGAATTAGGGCTTTTGCAAGAGGCAGAAGCAATGAATACTCAAGCCTTGATAATTGAACCAACAAATATTTTTGCCATGGGGGTACAGGCTTGGATAAATAGTCAGAGCAAGCAATGGAAAACTGTTATCCGCTATGCTAAACCCGCTATTTTTAAAACTAAACAATCAGCACCTGATCATATTCGCGCTCATCAGCAGTGGATCTATCCCTTGCTGATAGTGGCATTGAATAATGTAGTCACATCTAAATCTAGAAATAATGAAGTTGATAGATTTATACAGGATTTTATTACTCAAAATCCCAATAGTGCTCAAGCTTGGAGCTTAAAGGGATGGCGAGATTTTTGTAATAATATAGACAGCGCCAAAGTCGATTTTGAAAGAGCATATCACCTTGATGATACACCTAACTGGGCAATTGCCAATCTAGGTATTGCCTATGAGAGAATTGGAGACCTCACACTTGCAATTCTAGCTTATAAAGCATTAGTTCAATTAGAACCAGGTAATGATTTTGCCTATCTTAGGCTTGGAACTGTTTATGCTCAGAAAAGTAATTGGCAATTGGCATGGAATTTTCTAAGCCAAGCTATTCAACTTAATCCAGATTCAGCCATTGCTCACCATAACCTAGCTTGGGTATCGCTTCGATTACCAAAGATAAAAACCAACAAAAATTCTCAAGATATTATTTCTTTATATAAAAAAAGCAGCTTCTTTATATAAAAAGGAACAGAATTTTCAAATTGCAGATTTAGTTAGAAAATCATTATTTGAAGTGGGTTTAGAGGTGTAAATTGAGGGTACTGTTCATTTAAGAAGTGACTGCTAAGAGGATTGTGCCTGACTGCCTGACATAAGTACCTCAAAGTCTTTAGATACGTAGCTTTTGGATGCTGAATAGCAGGGTGTATAAGGCTAGCTTTTGGCATTGTTCACACGTCAAACGCAACCTAAACGTATTACCAACTCTCTTGCCTTAGGGGCAGTGTTGCTATTCTTACAGTGCAAACCCTTACGAAGAAAAGGCTTTCAGAGATGTGTCAGGCAGTCAGGGATTGTGCATCAACAAAGTGTAGGCTAGGAAGCTAAGTCTCGCCATTTCCACTCATGCTCCGTCAGTCCAGCACGTTGGGCAGCCGTATTCTTGAATCGTAAGTGGCACTAGATCCAGTTGAAATAGGTCAGCACCAGTCCTTGCATCATCGCACTCTGTTGCCAGACTTTGCCAAATTTATTCTGTCGTCGATGCCAACACCCGGTCTGTTGACGCACTATTCCATTGGGCCGCTCTAACCGTTGAGTCAAGACTTTACTTACTTGATGAATCGCCTCATCGGGTAATTGTCGTGAATACCCTTCCCAGTCATCGGTTTGCCAATGGTGAAAGGCGCTTTTACCTTCAGCATTCTCAATTAATTCTTGAGCGAGTTCGTTGGTATGCTCGCCAATATGGCTACTGAGCATAAGCCTATCAAGTTATAGGCTTGAAGGAAATTCTCTCTCTGATGTTGATGCGCTGTTATAAAAAATAGGCAATGATTGAGAACGTAATCATAGGAGTTGCAGCCGATGCATGTGTACCATTAACCACTGGTTGATAACAGTAAACGAGCTGACTGCCTGACACATCTCTGAAAGCCTTTTCTTCGTAAGGGTTTGCACTGTAAGAATAGCAACGCTGCCCCTAAGGCAAGAGAGTTGGTAATACGTTTAGGTTGCGTTTGACGTGTGAACAATGCCAAAAGCTAGCCTTATACACCCTGCTATTCAGCATCCAAAAGCTACGTATCTAAAGACTTTGAGGTACTTATGTCAGGCAGTCAGGTAAACGAGTTTGCTTCTCTCCTTTCGCAGAGAAAAATTTAACAATTATCAGACTCTTTAAGTTAGTGCCATTGATCCAAAGTTTTCTGCACCACAAATCGCAATCTCAGTTGATATATTTTTTTTATGTTTAAGATAATCTATCGTTTTTTTTCAATATTTATATTTCGAGGTAATTTTTTATTTTAGTGATGCAATTCAACTATGAAAGTAGTGTAGCATCTTAGTTAAAACTATTCGTGCATTAAATATTTTAAGGTTTCTAAGCGAGATCTTTTGCACATCTAGGAAAGCTGCTATTTTTTGCTTGGGGATAATAATTTGGGAGTTGTTTATATTGGTGACCGTGCAGCTGGTAAAACCCACCTAGCAATGGAGCTTACAAATCCTAATTATCAGTTCGTCAATACCACTAACTTGGATTATGAAGTACTGAAGGCTAGTCTATATAACGAGGATTATGGTGGAACAAAGCCAACAGACGCAGCACAACCAGCCTATGACTATTATTTAGAAATCAATGTCAAACTACCAACTGGAATCAAACAAATCAAAGTGGACTGGATCGATACTCCAGGAGAAATCTGGCGCAAATCTTGGCAAACAGGTAATCCAAATCAGTGGCAATCTTTTCTAAAGAAAGTACAAGTTAGCGAAGGTATTGTGTTGGTGATGTCTCCTTATCGAGAAATAATTAAACCAGATGTTGGTGACATTGATGACTTTATCACACGCCATCAATGGTGTACACGGTTCGCTCGTTGGGTAAAGTTTTTTCAGCAAGATTGCCCTCGAGCCAGACATATCCTACTCTGCCTTAATAAAGCAGACTTAATAAAAGGAACTAATCTTACTGAAGAAGCTCAAAAATTATGTTACTACCCAGATGGGTCTCGAATGAATTGGCAGTCTCGGCACATGCATGTCTTAAATCGATATTTTAGGCTTGTAGAGCCGCAAATAAAAGCGATAAACCAAAGCACATCTGGCTTGTCTGTCCGCTGCTTTATTACTAGTGTTTATAATCGACAGTTACTAGAGTTACCTTGGATATATTTAGGTAGCTATATTTAGAAAATTTTCTATGAAAATATTTGGTTTTAAATCCCTCAGTGGCTACTAGTAATAACTTAATATTTAGCACTAAATACTTTAGGTTTAATTTAAGTTGAGGTATGCATGGGGAATATACGAGTTATTGGGCCAAGGAGTTCAGGGAAAACAACTTACCTAGCAGGCTTAGCGTACTGGCCTCAAAATAAAAGTGCTGTGGGTGATCGTCGTCTTTTTGAAGTTGTCCCCCTAAACGACGAAACCGAAAAGCTAGGCTCCATCGCTGAAGATTTAATTGTACAAGGCCTTGATTTAGAACCAACCAGAGTAAAGGACGTATATGGCTTGAATTCCTACTCCTTTCGAATTGAGGTTAAACAACGTTTCAATGCCGACAAAGAAATAAACTTGGTCGCTAAAGATTATCCTGGAGAAATCTTTGAACTTCTTGAGTCTGGTCATCTTGATGGGCTGTGTGAACAATTTCTTAAAGAATGTTTGGAGAAAGATGTAGAAGGATGCCTCATCTTGCTCAATGACTGGGGAGCCAAAGCAGATAAGTTTTATTGTCGAGCCTTATCACAGTTTTTGAAGTTGATGGATCAATACGAAAGACGTCAAGATTTGCGTTTAGCTGTCACCATGAGTAAGTGTGAACGAGGCGAGCTTTGGCCAGGAAGGCTCGATCCAGAAATAGATATTTTTGATTCTCATTTACCTGATACAAAAGACTTGTTGCAAACAAATATATCCCGGAAAAATCTTCAGTTTTTTGCTTTATCAACTTTTGGTGTGCTGGACCGCAATGACCCACGACCTAACCGAATAGAAATGATTGGAACAGATGGGAGTAGAGCTGTTTTGCGAGAAACAGGTCAAAGAAAAAGCTGGAAACCCTACGGCATGTTGGATCCACTCTACTGGCTGAATACGGGAATCCGAAAAGAGTTTAAATACTAGTGCCTTATCGATAATTACTCTACCGTAAAAAATGAAGTCATGACAGCCGATGAAAAGAATTTTGAACCTCAATTATCTCAACAAGAAAGTATAACTATTCGCGTAATTGGAGATCGGGGATCGGGTAAGACAACATACATGGCCTCTTTAGCATATTGGCCAAACGCAAGCTCGAAAAGCACTGTTCAAAATGTGATTCCATTTAATGAAGAAAGTAATGAACTAGTCAGAAAAGCTCAAAACATATTGGAGCAAGGTTTATCTCTAGAGCCTACACCCCTAGATGCTGATGTTAGCAATGTCAAAGACTATACCCTCGTTATAAACTTACAAATACCCACTCGTTTTAGTGGTTTTAAATTAAGGGGGAAGAAACTTCTCCCTTTAATGATTAGCTGCAAAGATTATCCTGGTGAGTTTTTCTCTGACTTAATTCAAAAAGATAGTCACAATCCACAGCTCAGAGCTTATTTAAATGACTGTACAGAAGCTCAGGGAATTTTATTTTTGGTAGATGGAATGGCTCATCGGAAAGATGTGGAATATGCTAAAGAGTTAGGCTCTTTCTTAAGACTAATAGGAAATCTTGATAACGCTGAGCGAAAGCGTCGAATCGCATTTACGCTTGGGAAGTGTGAACAGTCTGAACTCTGGGTCAATATTCATAAACCTATCTTTTTAGCATCTAAACGCTTTCCAAAAACTTATCAGGTTCTGCAAGATTGGCAGAACAACGGATTTGGGGATTTTGAATGTTTCACAACTTCTGCTTTTGGAATGTTAGGTACTGCCTACCCCAAGCCTAATGCAACGTTAGTGAATCGTCATCGAGATGGTGTTGTTTGTGTGATTAAAGAGCCTTCTAAATGGAGACCTTTGGGGCTAGTTAACCCAATTTACTGGCTTTACACCGGAAAACATCATAAAGAATTACTTGAGGGTTGAAGCCTATGCCGTTAGTTGAAATACATGAGTTTAGTACAGGCATACATGTGCAAGACCTGGGCGATGGTCAATGGGTTTCACGTGGTTTCACTGGTAGCTATATGGGCAATACCCTTAAAGCGAAAGGAGAGCAGATCCCAATTGAGGTTGAGCAAGCAATCTCCAACCGAGAATTTGCAGTATCTGAAGGTGCATTTACGAATGAACCCGCCATTATCGCTAGGGAAATCCCTGAAAGCCCGTGGTCAGTTGTTGCAGTTATTAGTCGGGGTGAAGATGATAAAGGTCGGAGTGCATCATTTTACCGATATTTTCTATGCTGTGAGCCTGAAAATGGCTATGCACATAATGAAGATGGGATCTCATTCATTTTAGAGTGGATGAAGCGGCAGAGAATGAAGCTTAAGAGATGGCCTCAATTCGCTCCATTAAATACAAGGATAGACATTGAGCATGATCTAGAAATTTCTCATCAACTCAGTGAAGAAAAGAGTTATTACTATTCCCAAGAGCTATTAAACACATCAATTCCATACATTTGGAGACCTAATCTAGATTGCGTGCCGATTATCCTACATGTTTTATCGAAGTTGAAAGCCCAAGAGGCAAAAGCTCCAGTCTCGTGGGCCTACAGGGTAAGTGCATTAGAAAAACCCTGGTCCTTTACGATTGTTTTTCCTTCAAGTACTAAATCTGAGGAGATTATTAAGCGAGCTATCCTTAATGCACCAGCTGATAGGACAACAAGAAATGTAAATGAAGATGCTTTGAATAAGGCAATTAAAGAATTAACTGACTCATCAAAAGTTAAGCTAGAAGATATTAAAACCATATTAGAAGCAGCCACAAACAAAGATATTCCAGAGAAACTTTGGTCTAGTTTGTTTGACAAGCGTGGTGCTCATAAGGCTATTAGCCTAAAAATTCATAATCCTAATACGTTGCGACTCATTTGTCTGAGGGCAATTATTCTCCCTAAAACGCTCCCCAATTACTTACAGTGGGTAAATTTCACTGACTCCAACAACAAAAAAATTAGATGAAGATAAATGTATTCTTGCTGAATTTCAAACAAAAAATTTCAACCATTGCGAGAGAAAATCAGCTGAATCAGGTATTGGAAAAATTAATAGATAAATCTATAATTGAAGTTGTAATACCAAACTTGCTCAACAGAAATTTGTCTCCAGGAGTAACATGTAAGTTATTTTTAGTCAAAGACAGTTTATGGGGTAGCAGAGTTCCACATTTTTTAAAATGAAATACTTCTTCAAGATGTGAAGTTAATCCATCATTTCTACACCCCAGATTATCAGAAAAAAAAAGATTTTCCTGCTGTTCAACTTAGCAAAGACACTTTCTGGAAAGGTGTTCGCAATTATTATCTAAGCCTTCAAAAGGATCGTTTATATAAAGATGCAGATTACACCTCACTTATTGAATTACTAGTATTAATAGGTAGTGATAAATCTACAAAATATAATTCTCAAGATCGATTTTTAGCGTATAGACTAGCCGCATATTTTAGTCAAATAACTTCCAATGAGGTTAAGCAAAATATTTTTTAGAAAAGCATTTCCAGATCTGTCTGGAAATACTACCGCCTTTATAATCCCTATAAGAAGAAGACCCTCTCGACATAAGGTTATCCTAAAACTTATGATTGACTTCTTTGTGGCTATAGGGAAATTTATTTACAAAATTCATAAGTTTTTTTATGGTAAAAATTTCTAGATACAAGGCTTTATTAATCTCTTTTACAACCTTCATTATAGGGATAAGCCTTCCTGTCATTTCCCCAAAAAATCTATTCATTCCTTTATACTCCTTCGCTAAAGGATAAGGCGGCAGTATCTCCTGACGCTTCGCCTGGTTCTAACAGACAAGATTCTATTAGCAATCAATGGAAGCAAAAGGCGCTCCAAGATTACGATAATACAATTACATCACTGAAAACCATCATTGATAATATTTATGATGACACCAGCTTGGCGAGTAAATACCCAGGGGATGAAAAAAGCTGCAAAGGATAAGATTGTATTAGAACTAAAAAAAAATATTATTTAAAGAGAATTCAAGTAAAGTAAACTTTGCTCAAATAGTTAAAAAATGAGAACAAAAGAGGACGAGAAGTTCTAATTAAGGCTATTTGGGACTTCCAAAAAAACACTAAGTTAGAGGCTGATGGAATCATTCAATTAAATAGTTCCACCATGATAATACTTGAACGGGCCTTAGCAGATTTAAACAAATAGTAAATTTCATGATGAGAATCTACCTTTATTGCATGGCTGGAATATGCTCCGCTCTATGTGGTTGGAACATTGGTCAATTTTTTCTCACTGATCTCAAGCTATTCACCTTAATACCGGAAGTTATCCTATTTCCTTGTATTGCTGCCTCTTTGGCTGTTGGTCTTATTACTAATGAGGTATTCATAAGTAACCCAACACGACCTAAACTTAACTTTCGTATTCTCAAAATTTGCATTATTATTGCAATTGGTTTAGGGCTGTCCATTGGCCTGTTTGCTGGTGGGCTAGTACAATTACTTTTCAGTCCTTCTTTAAACATTCCGAATAGCATTATTCGTATTTTTGGGTGGTTTGTAATAGGTATTGCTGTCGGCTTCTCAGAAGCCCTAACTTGGCGATGGAGAAGCATAGAGGCCGGTAATAAATCGCGTTTCAAAAAAAGGCTGATCACCAGTGTTGTGGGAGCAAGTGCCTCAAGTGTTATTGCTGCACTTCTCTTTGAAATACTCCGATCTCAGGTTGGTGAAGTTACGGATACACTTAGAAACTTAGAAGATCCTGTTGGGTTTTCAATTTTAGGACTGCTACTAGGACTGACCTTTAGCTATACTAGTTCTCCGAGCTACATGGCTGCCTTGAGAGCAGGAGCGGGTTTCGAATATCGACAAATTAATGACGATGTTGTCGACACTGTTGGACTTGACCCCTCTGCAATAGCCTATCCTTATATTAGTAGTTCCTCAGAACTGAAGTTTGTTAGCCAAGTTGCTGACAAAGACCGCATAGAAGAAGGCTTATCCATTCAGCTTCCTGATTCTGGAACCATCCGCATTGGCTCTGCAACTAAAAAAAGAACCAGACATTTATTTGCCAGGCATCCCATTGCATATAGCTGATATTGAAATTTATCCTCGTTTTGCCATATTAGAACCAAATCAAAAGTTCTACAACACTATTGAAATAAATGGTAGCTTTCTAAGATCTCGGCAAAAAATAAAGCTCAAGCACAACAGTATACTAACTTTTTATACTCTCGATAATTCAGGAGATTATGTTCAAAAATTATACAGATTGGTTTACTACAACCGCTTTTTGGATCCTCAAGCTTAGCATCCTGTCATCTACATGGACGGTATATTTCTCAGGAGGTGTCCTAGCAAAAGTTCAGGAAGCTAAGATTATTGGTTCCCCCTCAGGTTCAGCAAAATATCGTTACCCTTCGAGTCAGCGCTACGCAAGAGGAGCAACGCCCTATGTTGCTCTTAAATCGCGACAATTTTTCCATCACCTTAGATGACCAAGATATCCCAATTCATAATTGGAAAAGCCCTGAAGAAGCTGCCCCACCACCCGCTTGGATAATTTTTTTAGTAGACTTTAGTGGCAGCATGAATAGGGAAGATGGCAGCAATATTACTAAATTAGATGGAGCCGAAAGTGCTATTAAGCAATTCAACCAAAGCCTGGTTGAACGCGCTAAAAATGCAGATATACATGTTTCATTGGTCCCCTTTGGTTTGTCTAGCGATAAATGCAGCCAGGGATATCCTGTTAACGCAAAAACCCTCGATAAATTCGTAAAAGCAACTCAAGGTAATCTTAAAAATCTACTTTTAGAAAGATTTTCTACCAATGAACCTTGCGCTTCGACTGATCTTTACAGTCCTTTATTAGAAGCAACCAAATTTTTAACTAATCCTGAAGAAGAACGTTTTAACCCATCTGATGGCTCTAATAAACCTAATCCTAGACTGTCAATCATTTTGCTATCAGATGGCTATCATAATAATGAGGAAGTCGACAAAGACAAGACATTAGAGGCACTCAAAAGGCTCACTTCCCAGAAAACAAATTTTGTTATCCATACTTTGGGGTATGGGCTTACACCAGAAGAACTCCAGAAGAAATATAAGCTGACACAGCCTGCCAACATTGATCATGTTAGAAGCGGAAAAGTTCCAGAACTGGAGTTTGTTGATCGTGGAGCTCTGGAGCAAATCGCTGATCTAACAAAGGGTATTCATGAGTTTTCAGGTGATGCCAAGGAAATATCTGAAGAAATGCAGATATTTCTAGATTCGATATTAGGCGAGTATGAGATTAGCTATATTCAATCCAATCCTGAACGAGGAGCTCGGCACGAAGTACAAGTGACCATTGACGATGATCAAGGAGAAGCCATAGCTTCTGTTCCCAAGCCATATCGCATTAAGGTGTTTGGTAGATCCCCCACTGCATTAACTCGGCTAAGCATATTAGGTTTAACTTTAGCAGCTATTGGACTCTTAGGAGTATTACCATTTTGGATATGGGCTAAGAAACTTAAAAACAGTTTAGAGTAAGAAGGCAATTGTTACAGTCTGCTTAGGGTGGTAATCAGAAATAATGTAATCACTATCTACAAAAGTATGGTTAAAAGTCTATAGAAACTAAGCCTCTCACAATTAAAGCCTCATCATACTGCAGTTGATAAGATGAAAAAAAAGCTTTTAGTAAGATCTCTCAAAGACCTATTTAGAATGTTGGAATAGATTTTGTTAAATATGATTTAAATCGCTGAGAATTATCTCTAAAAAGGGTAGCTAAATTCTCTCGATTTTCTTTAATTTTTTAACCTTTCTCTCTATATTAGTTCCATATATCAACAGCCTTACATTTTCAATGAGTGGAATTTTAATCTGTGTTTCCAGCTAGTATAAGTAACCACCTAAGCTCCCCACAAAAAATATTGATTCTTACAGCAATTCCTAAAGGTCTGAGATTAGGTTTAGAGGTACGTGAAATTGAAGAAGCAATTCGTAGATCTATACAAAGAGATCGCTACAGTATTTCGGTTCGCACAGCTTTACGCCCTAAAGATTTGCGCCGAGTAATCGCAGAGGATCAACCCAATATAGTCCACTTTTGCGGCCACGGACTCGCAAATGGCTGTTTACTGTTAGAAGATGATGCCGGCCGCTCCAAACCCATTACTCCTGCATCTCTTGCTTCATTATTCAAACTTCATTCTCAGTATGTGTATTGTGTGATCCTTAACGCTTGCCATTCCGAAAAAGCAGCAGCTGCCATCAGTCAGCATATCAGTTATGCAATTGGAATGAATCAATCTATTCAAAATGACGCTGCTATTGCATATGCCCAAGGTTTTTACGATGCAATTGGATACGGTAGCTTAGATAATTCTCAACTAATTGAGCGAGCTTTTCAGGAAGGCAAGGTCGCCGTTCAACTAGACGGAATAACCGGACATATAGCTCCTGTCCTAAAATGCAAATCTCACAATCCTATTTCTATCGTTAAGCCTCTAACTCCTGAAAGAGTAGACACTCCATCTCTTGAAATTCCTGCTAACGAGACATCCCCTTCAAAAACATATAAAATAACATCAAGGTCCTATTCTAAGCTGCGTCAGTATCTAGAAAACGCTAATTGGAAAGCAGCTAATGAAGAAACCTTCAACATTCTTCTTGCGATTGCTAAACGAGATGCCGAAGGATGGCTCAGAAGCCATGACATTGAAAATATTCCTTGCTCAGATCTGAAGAGGATAGATCATTTATGGTGTAAATTTAGCCTTGGCAAGTTTGGACTAAGCGTACAAAGAGATATTTGGCTAGCCCAAATATCTTCCTCAAGTGACTTTAATGGAAGCCTTTTCAGAGCATTCGGACACTTTGTTGGTTGGCGAGTAGGTGAAAGTTGGCTGACCTACAAAGACTTAAATTTTTCTCTTGAAGCACCTGCTGGCCATTTCCCCATCATGAGATCTTCTTACGGTGATGGCCAAAGCAATTGGTTTGGTTCATGGAGAGACAACTTCAATGAATTTATTCATTTAAGTAGTAAATGTTTGTGACCACTACAGATAACAATATGTTAAATAAACCAACCAATTTTTTTATTAATATTTCATATTTAGAATCAAGGCTATCATAGGAAAAATCCAGTACATTCAAGGGTACCTACAGATATAGATTTGCTTAATTATCTTGAAGACAAGAAAAAAATCCCCCCCCTGATAGTATTGTTAACACAGTCGAACTTCCACCAATTTAGGTTGGGTTCTGAAGTGCCCTTAGCAAAAAAATATATTAACCTTTAGAAAAAATCATTTTCAAGATTTTAATAGGGAGATTAAAATATGGGTGTTTCTATCCCTGGCATCGTTGAAATTGATGCAAACGAAGTAGGTATTGTTCGAAAAAAATTTGGGCCTAAACTTTCTCCTGGGCAGTACATTGCTTTGATGGGAGAAGCTGGATATCAAGCAGATGTCTTACCTCCTGGCACACACTTTGGGTATTTATCTGTAAAGTATGAAATCCACAAAGTCCCGGTAGTTAGTATTGCCCCTGGAGAGATCGGAGTTGTTATTGCTAAAGATGGAATAGCTATCCCACAAAGGCGAAGTCTTGGGAGAGTGGTTCAATGCAACAATTTTCAAGATGCCCGTGCGTTTTTAGAAAATGGTGGGGAAAAGGGACGTCAGCTTGGATTCCTACCAACAGGCAATTATCAAATTAATACTGAGTTATTTACTATCGTCACTTCTGAAAATGCTATCCAACACGGAATGGATCCTTGCAGCTTGAGGGTATGCGTTGTCGAACCGGACAAAATTGGTATTGTAAGAACATTTAATGGATTACCCATTCATACAGATGAAATAGCTGGCCCCAAAGTACCTGGCCATGACAATTTCCAGAACGGACAGCAATTTATTGAAGCTGGTGGATATAATGGCCTGCAGGAAGAGACTCTTCCTACAGGTGAGTGGAATATTAATCCTTGGTTTGCTGAAGTTGAGCAAGTCCCAGTTGTAAAGATTGAACCGGGTAGAGTTGGAGTTGTTGTTTCTCACACAGGGAAGACCTCTGCCACGGCTAGTGATGAACCTGTTAATGATGGATGCAAAGGAGTTCAAAAAAATTACCTACTTCCTGGTAAACACCGAATCAATACTAGAACCAAGGACGTAATTATTGTTCCTACTCATGATATTACTCTTGATTGGTCAAATAAATCTAAATCACCAAGCAATTATGACTCTAGTTTACGTTGTTTGAAATTACGCTCCCAAGATGGTTTTGGTTTTGATATTGAAGTAACTCAGGTTGTAAGAATCGATGGGGCAGATGCTCCAAAAATGATTTCTCGCATTGGTTCTCCTGCTACTCGGATAGGTGACCCAGCAGACATCATAGAACCTAGCTTGATCAAGCTTTCATCGATCAGAAATTTGGTGGTTAGGGTGCTGGAGCCCATGGTAGGGAACTATTTTCGAAATTCAGCCCAATACTACAAGGCAATTGATTTTCAAAGTAAGCGCACAGAGATTCAGAAAAATGCTGCAGATCACATCAAGGTCGAACTGAATAAATACGGTGTTCAGGCCGTTGGAACCTTTATTAATGAGATTGATCTTCCTGATACTTTAGAAGCCATCCTAACTGAGCAGGAAGAAACTTATGTCAGAATACAAGGCCAGAAAATAGCGTTAATTGAACAGCAAAATCGCCAGCAACTAGAATATCACCGAGCCTTAGCAAATAGCCAAGCACAAATTGTTCAATCTCAAATTGAAGCCAATTCTATTCGGCAAATGGGTGCGGCAAAGGCAGATATTTTAAAACTTGAGGTTGAAGCTGTTGGCGGCTTCCGCAATTTTTTAGAACAAAAAAAAGTTGAAAATTGGTCAAAAATTCAGTTGCCAAGCGTTCTAGTCAATTCAAGTGGTGATCGCGCAAATTCGTTAGATGCAGTCATTACTCCAATGCTTATGGGAGCTACTACTACGGCTACACACTCTACAAGCCATTCTCAGCCTCAGTTACCCAACTCCTCTTCATCCCCCCCCCGGTTAGGTGCCTCATTAACGCGCTGCCCTATCGTGATACTTATTGACACGTCTTTATCTATTTCAGATGATTATCTTGAACGTCTAGAAAGAGGTCTTAATATTTTTGAGCAAGAGTTGGGCGAGGATAATATCACTCGTCGATGCACTGAAGTTAGCATTATTACATTTGGTGGTAGCGTTAACATTTTGCAGTCTTTTTCCAATCCTGGAAGCTTCTTTGTACAGAAACTGGAATCTCAGGGCAGTGCAATTGTCGGTCATGGTCTCGAAATAGCATTGAAAAATATTGAGCATCGCAAAAGTATCTATAAAAATCAAAACGTTCAACATTATCAACCTTGGTTGATACTTATTTTAGGTAGTTCCTCAACTGATGATTGGCAAGGTCCGGCACAAGAAATTCGCCAAGCTGTCTCAGCAAATGAACTCAACTTTCTCTGTATAGGAACACAAGAGGCTAACATAGATATTCTAGAGCAAATTTCACCTCCATCATTACCTCCATCAATACTTGAAGAGTTGAAGTTTGAACCACTTTTTTATGGCTTAGCTGATCTAATGAAGCGAATTTCAAACCATCAACGGAAAAACCGTCTACTGGAGCAGTTAGCTAATGCAGCAAAACAAGCTGCCGATAATTTACCACCCGATCAAGCTGCAGAACTATCTCAATGCGTCGCAGAACTAATGACCGAAGCCTCACAAATTAGACCAACAAAAGAAGGTTATAGTACTAGTGCCGCTGGATTATACAAAACTGCCAGTAAACTAGGAGAAACAACATTTGCAATTTCAGAACTTATTCCGCATATTACAAAATCTTTGGGGCTTAGCTAAGACGAGAAATATAGTCAGCTAATCTACAGAACTCTCCGATACTTGAATTGAGAATATGGTCCATTACCTAAATAATTCTTCTCTATAACATTGAGTCAAAAGGTATTTTTCTATTAAATTAAGAGGCTTTAATAAAATCAATCAGCGCAAAGCTAAACTATGGAACTGATCAGTTACTAAGTGGTGAATTCAAAAGCTCAGCTTTGTTCAGAGCTGGTCGAGAATAGGTAACACTTGCATGATAAACCAGGCCATTTTTAGAAATGTCCCATTCAGGGTTTATGCCTTTCCCTAAGCTCTTTTGCAGAGTTTGAACTCTAGCAGTTCTATCCAGTGAGGCTGCTTTTCTTCTGTCATCATTTCTCTAGGACTTATACTCATCCTATCTTTACAACCACTATTCATGAATTTTCTGTGGTTAAAAAAATTGGAGAAGTCCTGAATAGGGTGTGCCAAGTCAATTGCTCATAGAGAAATAATTGCGCAGCCTAGAGTTGAGATTCTTTACCAAAGAACTTACTCTGGGTTTATGTTTCATACCTCTTGGATCGTTTCATGGAACAAATATTGATTGTAAGAGCCCCACTGAAGTTGGAGGTTCTGTCCTTATGCTCCTCTCTCCCCTAATTTTGAATCTATTTCAAAAATTTCTGTAATGTCTTTTGCAATGGATCGACTGGCGAATCGTTCAATATCAAAACGAATGGCTCCAAAGACTGGTGATCTGGTTGGGTAGATATTTTCCAGTACAGAATGCCCTGTAACAATTTGGGGTAGTGCTTTTTAACAGTTTGATAGAGGGCCTGCACCGCCAACACCCGTTCCTGATCATTCGTGGGCTGCATCGTCCATAAAATCACCTCTTGTTGCCCTGGCTTTCCGACTAAGGAAAAGCCGCGATAATTCCAAGGAGCGAGAGTATTTTGGTCCCAGCGAGTATAGCCCAACTCCGTAAAGATCACAGGTTTTTTCCGAATCGACTGGTCTCGGCGAAAGGCATCCATATCCAGGGGCAGCGCAAGAAAAATGAAGCTGTAATATGCTATGGAACTCCATTCTGTTAAAAGGGTTTCCCCATGGCTACAGGATTCAGCAAGCCGCCTTCCTCACCAGCTTCCACTGACTCATCCTCGTCACTCCTGCCTGCCAGTGATTGCGATCAGGCTTATCAACAGTTGTCCGAGTGTTTTGAAGATTTGCCTGATCCACGGGGAGGCCAAGGTGTCCAGCATCCGTTTGTCAGCATCGTCGTGATTGGACTATTGGCAAGTTTAGGTGGCGCACAAGGGTGGGAAGACATTGAAACCTATGGTCTAAGCCATCAAGATTGGTTGTCGAGTTTTCTGAGCCTACCGTCTGGGATGCCGACAGCAGACACCTATCGACGAGTGTTTGAGCGTATTTGCCCCTCCGCTTTTGAGCGGAGTTTCAATCACTGGTTGGATCAGGTAGTGACAACCCTCGGCGCTCAAGTGATACCGATTGACGGCAAACAACTCAGAGGTTCCTATGATCGCAATCAAGACCAATCCGCATTGCATCTGGTCAGTGCTTGGGCCAGTGAGTATCGGTTATTTCTAGGACAGGTCAAAGTTGCAGACAAGAGTAACGAAATTACCGCTATTCCAGCACTGCTAGAGCTATTAGACATTGCCGGGTGCATTATTACCATTGATGCAATGGGAACTCAGCACGAGATTGCCCGCCACATTCAAGCTAAAGAGGCTGACTATGTGCTGGCCCTCAAGGAGAATCATCCCACGCTGTTTGAGCAGGTTGAGCAATGGTTTGAAACGGCTGAAGCGAATGAGTTTAAGTGCATTGAGCACAGCTATGATGCGCGGGTGGAAGCAGGGCACCATCGTCGCGAAAAACGACAAGTTTGGGCCGTGTCCCTTCAACAGATGGGTCCTCTGTACAAGCAGGCGCAGTGGAAGGGCTTGCAAACCATCGTCAAGGTCGCTCGAACCCGTCACTTGTGGAACAAAACCACCTATGAGGTGATGTTTTATATCAGTTCTCTACCGCCAAATGCTCAGCAGTTGGGCAAAGCCATCCGCCAGCATTGGTCGATTGAGAACCAACTCCACTGGGTCTTAGACGTGACCTTTGGCGAAGATGCTAGCCGCATTCGCACAGGACATGCGCCGGAAAACATGGCCATCCTGAGACGCTGGAGCATCAACCTTCTCAATCAAGAAACGTCCTTTAAGAAAAGTACCCGTCAAAAACTAAAACGGGCGAGCATGGATGAAGCGTATATGCTCAAAGTTCTAGGCGCTTCTCTTCCTTTACAGTCTAGCCTTTCAGAGGCTTGATTTTCTTGCGCTTACCCTGCATCCATATCCCCCAGAATTTTCCGCCATCCTGACGAGAGCTGCTGCTTCAACTGTCGTTGATTTCGGAATTGAGGTTGCGATCGCAACGGGAAATACGCATTCACCCCAATCACATCCAGGGCATCCCAAAACCCCACCGACTGATATTGATCAAAGTTTGCTGCATAGGTCAGTTTGCCAGAATAGATCTGGCGAGTATGCTGAATCAGTTGCCGCCAGTGCTGATCTAAGCGTTGACGACGACGGTTGATCACATCGGTCTGATCCGTTTCCCCTTGATAACTCACCTGCTTTGCCCAAGTCTGCCAAGCCAGTAACCGCTCTTCCAAAAACGCCTCCAGAGTGGGAAATTGATATCCCCCCTTAAGCTGTAGTTCCGCAAAAGGAATCCGGTCTTTATACTTCAACAGGTTATGGATCAGCGCTCGCTGCTCAATCGGATCGAGATAGTAACGTTCTAGATCGGGTAAAGACCGAACGGGCAACGTAGAGGTTAGGGCATTCATTTCACTGCCCAGTCCCAGCATATCGACCCCTTCCGCTTCGGCAATCTCAGCCCATTGGGTCACAAAAGCAGTGTAGGTCTCAAACCAGTCAGCCAGTTGGGCGTCCGTCTTTGGCATCGTCAGTCCATGCCAAATAAAATTATTTTGGGGATAGGCATGATCTAAGGCAAGCCGCAAAATCAGTACGACATTCAGTCCTGCAGCTTTAGCCGCCCGAATCTCTTGCAGCACCCCCTCATCTTCAGGGTCATATCTAAGATTGGCCGAATTCCATTCGCCTTGGGTGGCATAGACCGTCACCTCCACTGTATTCATTTCCGCTGATTTCAGTTCCTGTACCCAGACCGATGCATTCGGCTCATTCACCTGTGTTCCCCCCAAATAAAATGACCAGACCGGACTAGGCTGGCTCAAAAAAATCACAATGGGCACTAAAAAGGCCAGAATTAACCAGCGAAACCTAAACTTCATTAAAAATTTTTTTTCCTTGCGTCTCCTTTATTCTATACAAATAGAATTATTTGCTGATCCCTCTATGCCAGTTCTCATAAGCTTTTCAGGATTCTCTTATTTTCAGCTCATGATTCATATGCATGCAAAGCTCCGTAGAAATGCGGAAAAATCAAAACTCAAAAAGTTTGATATTCCCGTGTTTTAACGATGGTTTTCCGAGTTCAAGATCTTCATAATGATTTTCAGATACAGGAAAACAGGACTTTATAAAACGATGGCTTATCAAACTTCTCTTCAATCGCAAACCATGGAACTTTTGGTCGCTTATCGTCAAAAGCCTTCCGTTAAATTAAGAAACCGTCTTGTGCGATTGAACATGGGTCTGGTTCGCAAGGTTGCTCACCGTCTAACCCATCAGTGCGCTGAGCCCTACGAAGATCTAGAACAATGCGGATTTCTAGGTTTGATTACTGCCATTGAGCGATTTGACCCCTCCCAAGGATATGCCTTCAGCTCCTTCGCAGTACCTTACATTCGCGGCGAAATTCTCCACTTCCTCCGGGATCGAGCTAACACGGTTCGTATTCCCCGCCGCTGGCAACAGCTCAGCCGCGATGCTGCCAAAGCCAGACAAGCACTCACCATGGAATTGGGTCGTCAGCCTAACGATCAAGAAATCGCTGATGCCCTCAAGCTCTCCATGCAGGAATGGCGCTCTGTTAAACTCGCCACCACCAATCGCGTCCCCCTCAGCCTCAATGCTCGGGTCTCCTCTGGTCACTCCCAATCCGATTCTGCCATGACCCTGGGTGACACCCTTATGGATGTCCACAGCCAAATTCTTCAGGCTAACCAAGAAGACCGCATCGAACTCCAACAAGCCTTAAACCAGCTTGAAGATCGGACTCGGATCATGATTGAGTCAGTCTTTTTCCAACAGCTCTCCCGCCAAGAAGTCGCTAAGCGCATCGGCGTCAGCTCCGTCACCGTTACCCGCAACATGAAAAAGGGTATCGACAAGATGATCGATTTGCTCCAACAGCAACAGCCCAACGCACTGCAAGCTGAGCACTAAACTTTCCCTCTCTAAACTTTAGGACATGTTTCCCTATAGGCTTAAAGCCTATAGGGAATTTCTTTGTGTCCATCCACAATCCCACTCCCACTTCGTGTCCTTCCTAGATCAAGATTTTCAGGGGTATCCATTCCATCCATTGAACACCCACGATCTGGCAATTCCCGCACTATCAGCTTTTGGATCGTCTAGCCCTACCTTTACCCTTAAACTGAGGAGTACGACTTTTTACGGGGTGTAGAATATGCCGAGACAGAATCCAACCCTTGCTAAATCCAGACTAGGGGGGATGCGATCGCACCCACGTTTCTTCCAGTGCCAAGGTAAATTCCCCCACCTCATTGGACTGATCAGCCTCTGCAGTATCTGGGCCTATTCCTTGCCAAGTTCTGCTCAATACAACCGCCCAGTTATCCCTCCCAAAGCGACCCAAAACTTCTTAGCTATGGAGCGTAGCTTCGAAAAAGAATTTGAAGCCTATTTTGGCGAAGATCTAGCAGAAGTCACCCAAGATCCCGCCGATGTTGCCCAAACCCTTAGCCGCATTAGCCAAACCACTGGAACCCATCCAGGGGTATTGTGGATCATTCCTCGTGAGGATCATCTACATCTAGTCTTGCTATTACCCGGCGGCCAGCCCATTGTCCGCGACCTATACGATGTCCCTCGCTCAAAACTTCTAAAAACCGTCGCTACCTTTCGAGATCAAGCACAAGATCCTGGCAAGTGGGATCTAGAATCGGCTCAACAACTTCACCAATGGCTGATTGCCCCCTTTGAGAAAGATCATCTCCAAGCTGCCAACATTGATACCTTATTGTTTTGCTTAGGCAGTGGACTCCGAGGCTTACCTCTAGCTGCCTTACATGACGGTGAGCAGTATCTGGTCGAACAGTATAGCCTCACCAATATTCCGGCATTCAACCTGATTCAAACCGAATATATCCCTCGTAAGCGGGGAAAAATATTAGCAGGTGGAGCTTCCGAGTTCTTGCAACTAGAGTCTCTACCGTCCGTCCCCACGGAAATTTCAGCCATTTTGACCTTCCTTCAGGAACGTCTACCAAACCAAGCCCAGTGGCAGGGCCAAGCCTTACTCAATCGCAATTTCACCCTCAAAAACCTCAAAACTCAGTTAAACGAGCAAACCTACAATATTATTCACCTCGCCACCCATGCCGAATTTAATCCTGGCCAGCCCCGTCAGTCATTTATTCAATTCCGGGATACCCAACTTCGACTAGACCAAATGCACACACTGGATTGGTCCCGACCCAGCCTCGATCTCTTAGTACTGAGTGCTTGTAAAACAGCCTTGGGCGACAAAACCGCTGAGTTAGGATTTGCTGGTATCGCCCTCAAAGCAGGCGTTAAAACAGCCTTAGGAAGTCTCTGGTATGTCAGTGATGTCGGCACCCTAGCCATTATGAGCGAGTTTTACCAACAACTCCCCCGCCACAAGACCAAATCAGAAGCTCTGCGTCAAGCTCAATTGCGAATGCTTCGAGGTCAAATTCGGGTCCAAAATGGACAACTCACCCTTTCCAACACTCCCTTACCTCTACCGAGTGAAGTCTCCGATATTACCGATATCGACTTCACCCATCCCTTCTATTGGTCAGGCTTTACGATGATCAGTAGTCCTTGGTAATTGACATCCTCTCCCACCAAGCTTTTAGCTATGGTTGGAGTACTGCGAAGACTTTTGATAGGTTGATGGTCTATGGGTAGTCCTTTACAAGAACGCCTCTCACAACATTTATCCCACCTAACCCGGGAACGCGACCCCTATCTCTCAACAGCCGGACATTTTTTCGTCAAAGAATACATCTACCAAGAACTCAGCCAATGGGGGGCGGTGCGTCGGCATACCTTTAGAACACTCAAAAAAGTTGCCAAAAGCGTTCATGAAAACCTAATCTTGTCCTTACCCGGCACCCAGTCCCTACCTCCAATTCTCATTGGAGCCCATTTTGATGGCGTCCCCGGCTCTCCCGGAGCAGATGATAATGCAACCGGGGTCGCAGTCCTTCTAGAACTAGCCCAGCATTTCCATCACCATCCGGCTCGTCATCCCATCCAGATCATTGGTTTTGACCTAGAAGAATATGGACGATTAGGGAGTCAAGCCTATGCCCAAGA
This sequence comes from Acaryochloris sp. 'Moss Beach', assembly GCF_021497025.1. NCBI lineage: Bacteria > Bacillati > Cyanobacteriota > Cyanophyceae > Acaryochloridales > Acaryochloridaceae > Acaryochloris > Acaryochloris sp. 'Moss Beach'. The sequence continues at coordinate 4,687,297 of NZ_CP071717.1, read as the reverse complement.
ACTAAGGCAAACCAAAACCCGCATCACCACCATGATCAGCTTAGAAATGCTGGGCTATATTGACTCAAGAGAGCATACTCAGCGATATCCGGCGGGGCTTGAGTATTTTTATCCTTCCACTGGTAACTTCATTGCCCTACTCGGCAATCTTCGCTCCATTCCCACCATGTTTAAAATGTCCACTCACCTAAAGCGCAGTGGCGCTCCTTGTGAATGGCTTCCCGTCCCCTTACGCGGCACTCCCATTCCAGATACCCGCCGTAGTGACCATGCCTCCTTTTGGGATTATGGGTATTCCGCGTTGATGGTGACCGATACGGCTGATTCAAGAAATCCCCACTACCACAAACCCAGTGATACCATTGCCACCCTCAATCTAGATTTCCTCGAGTCAATCTACAATGGCTTGGTTCAAGCTATCCAAACTGGAATATAGACAAGTCATTCTTGACCAGAAAATTTGACTAAATGGATAAAGCAGCATGAGAGTGAGATTATTTTTTAAACTCGTTCTACAGATAAATTCAGAGCACAAAGAGCCAAAGAAAATCTTAAAACAAGCATGCATAGATCTATTTTTATTTGAGCGCTTGAATTTCATACTAGCCATCTAACTAGATTATACAAGGTGACTTGTTGTCGTAGCCTCACACAATAAAAAAGCCCAATACGAAGGCAGAAAATGCAGTTCAAAACTATAGAAAGAATCTCGCCAAGTCAGTCAAAATTCTCCGAAAAGCTAATATTCAATCCTTAGTTTTGGTGATTTTCATGCTACTCATACTTTAAAAAACAAAGCAAGTAACTCCCTAAAATCTAAACACCACACAGCAATATTCACATCTCTATTTAGCTACATAAAAAATCAAATAGATTCATTGCCTTATAGCAGTTTCCGAGATCTTTTCGAACCATTTTGATCATTAAATCTCAGAGTCTTACTAGAATTTCTCCTTCACCCAGAAGTAATGGGGATGCTCTAGCGATAGGAATACTGTGAGAAATATAGCTTGACCGGTAGCCGTTCTATCACCATTCAATTTGATTCTTAATCTGAAAATTTCTTGTCAAGCTATCAGACTAAACAAAATAAGTAGTATCACTGAGGCCAGCTAACTATTTTTATGAGATCAAGCGACTAAAGTAGTTGCTTCCACGGAGAGAATGGCGAGGAAGCAATATAAATAATTGCGTACTACTTCGGATATATTCCTCTTGATATTGCGTTATACCTTAAGACATTATTACGAAATCTAGGTTCATTCCAATGTATGCAGGCGGAACTCAAATTTTGATGATTGAGGATGATGATCAAGATGTAGAAATTGTTAGAGAATTGCTGAGTATCAATCAAAATTCAGTCACCCTCAAACATCGTCGGACACTTTCCACAGGGATCACGTTTCTGCATGAAACCAACACAATTGACTTGGTCTTATTGGATCTGTGCTTATCAGATACGCAGGGTCTCGAAACATTTCATAAGATTCACGAGATGTTCCCAAGTATCCCACTAGTCATCCTTTCTGGGAATACAGATGAAACGATAGCCATAGAAGCAATGCAGGATGGGGCTCAAGACTTTCTAGTCAAAGGGCGATTTAACAGCACCCTCCTCTCCCGCACGATTCAATATGCGTTAGAAAGACAAAAACAACAATTAGAGCTGCAGTATAAAAATGCAACATTATTAGCCCTTTCAGAACAACTAGAAGTTGCCAATCATGAACTAGAACGCTTGGCGACCATGGATGGGCTAACACGGGTTTATAACCGACGCCAGTTTGATTCTGTTTTTCAAAGAGAATGGCATCGTTTATATCGCGAGGAACAACCGTTATCAGTGATTCTTGGCGATGTGGATCACTTCAAAGCCTATAACGATACTTACGGTCATCAAGCAGGAGACCAGTGTTTACAGCAAGTTGCTCAAGCCATTGCTAGAGTTGCTAAACGCCCCGCAGACTGTGTAGCTCGCTACGGTGGTGAAGAATTTGTAGTGCTGCTTCCTCACACGGATTTATCAGGAGCAATACACGTTGCAGAGGCTGTTCGGACAGAGGTTGAGGAACTCAATATTCCCCACCGTAATTCATCAGCTAGTCATCACATCAGCCTCAGTTTGGGCGTTGCGAGTCTTGTTCCAAGCGAAGATATTCCCCCCTCATATCTGATTGAATCTGCAGATCAAGCCTTATATGCAGCTAAGGATCTCGGTCGCAACCGGGTCACTGCTCATACATCTGATTGCACAAATCCCTTACAACCCACTAACCACACATTGTTGTGGACCAGAAGGATAGAGCAAGCTTTAGAAAAAGATTATTTCCGGCTCTATGCTCAACCCATCCACCCACTCAATCAGAATCGAGAGAAACAATGTTTTGAGATTTTACTTCGCTTATGCGATCAGCCTGGCACAGTCATTACTCCAGGTGTATTTTTACCCATCGCAGAACAAAAGGGCTATATGAATCAAATTGATCATTGGGTCATTGAGCATTTATTTGCAGATCTACATGAAATTCAAGCAAATATGCAGCAAAATGCTCAATTTTTCATCAATTTATCCGCTATAAGCTGTAATAATGGCCAGCTTATGGAATTTTTACAGCAACAGCTTACCCGCTTCGATTTACATCCAGAAGAATTTTGTTTTGAAATTACTGAAAGCGTTGCACTGAAAAACATATCCAATGCAGCTAAACTCAGTAACGAGTTGAAAGCAATCGGCTGTCAAGTTGCTTTAGATGATTTTGGCAATGGATTATCCTCATTCATGCATCTCAAATCCATTCCTGCAGATTATCTCAAAATCGATGGCTCTTTCGTCAAGGATATAGACTCTGATCCAGTTGCCATGGAAATTGTCGGAGCCATCCATAGACTAGCCAAAAGCATGGGGATGCAAACGATAGCAGAGTATGTGGAATCTGAGCCTATCCTCGACAAAATATCCAGTTTTGGTATCGATTATGCTCAAGGTCATTATTATGCCCAAGCCCAACCACTTATTGAAACCTTAGTGGCTTCCCAATCTATTCCATATCGCCAAGGAGCTGAAAATTAATCGTTCCAGTGAGGAAGGATTAGTATCTTACTGAAAAAATGCATCAAAAAAACTGAACAAAAAAAGAAAATAAAATCCAAGTCTTTTTAATTTTTTTAATTAAATGCAGAGTTGCATTTAAGGGGGGAGCAAATGCGATCAACAAAAACACATGTATTAATGATTGAAGACGACGAACAGGATGCAGAGATCGTTCGTAGTTTTCTAGATAACTTGCCTCAACTACCATTAATACTTCAACATAAGCATACTTTATCGGAAAGCATCAATTTCTTACACAATAATGAGTCCATTGATCTAATCCTACTAGATCTCACGTTATCTGATGCTAAAGGTTTAGACACATTTCATCAGGTCCATCAAGCTTTTCCGCAAAAACCTCTCATTATTCTGAGTGGTAATTCAAACCAAGCCGTTGTTCAAGAAACACTGAAAGAGGGAGCAACAGATTTCTTAATCAAAGGTACTTTCGATAGTTCTGCTTTGTGTTACTCCATTCAACATGCTTTAGAAATTCAGAAACAAAAACTAGAACTAGAGCTCCAGAATAATGCCCTTCAAGCATTATCAAAGCAACTAGAAATAGCTCAGTCTGAGATCAAGAAGCTTGAAACGATTGACTCTCTTACCAATTTTTATAACCGAACTCAGTTTGACGACGTTTTCCTATCTGAATGGAAAAGACTACAGCGCGAAGAACAACCATTAGCCCTCATTCTCTGTGAGCTAGATCCGATTGAAGCTGAGATCGATCCAGTTTCTACAACCTGGGAAGATCATATTTTGCATCAAATCGCTGAGGTGATGTTCCACATCATTAAGCGTCCAGCAGATTGTGTCGCTCGATATAGTGAAAATCAATTTGTGATCTTGTTACCCAATACCGATATTTTGGGAGCAACCTTCATTGCTGAAGCCATCCGCATTCAAGTCCAAAAACTGGGTGCAGATTATCTCTCAACCTCACACCATCAACCTACAACCCTCAGTTTTGGCATCACAGGCCATGTCCCGAGGTATCTAGAAGCACCCTCTTTATTGATTGAAGCTGCGCACCAAGCATTGATAGGAGCTAAAGCCCGCGGACGACATCAGGTCAATTGGCAAACGATTCGGGATGCTAAGTCTGAGTTATACACTCGCCAAACATTACATTGGGTGGGCAAGCTACACCAGGCATTACAAAACGATCTATTTAAGCTATATGTTCAGCCCATTCATTCATTGAATAGAGTAAGTAGCATAGAGAGTTTCGATATTTTACTGCGACTCTGCGATCAATCCGGTCGAGCTTGTGCTCCCGAAATGTTTCTACCTATGCTTGAACAGTATGATTTTATGGCTCAGATTGACCAGTGGATGATTGAGCACTTGTTGTTAGAACACACACAGATTTATGCACATAAGAAGTTTGAAGCTATTTACTTTATCAAGCTCTCTGCTGCAACCTGTAAGGCGGGAAATCTATCTGAGCTGGTCCAACAACAGCTCAATCTATACGACTTTCCAGCTAGTCAACTTTGCTTTGAAATCTCAGAATCAGTTGCATTGAAAAATTTATCCTCGGCAGTAAAACTTTCACAATCCCTTAAAGCGTTAGGTTGTCAGATTGCTTTAGATGATTTCGGTGTAGATTTCAAAACTTTTAAACAGTTGAAACCTATAAAAGCAGATTATGTAAAAATCAATGGAGAGCTGGTTGAAGGTATTACTGAAGATCCCATCTTGCATGGAATTTTAGAGTCAATCAAGCGAGTAGCTGATGTCATGAATTCCAAAACCATCGCCAAGCAAGTTAGATCAGAAATGACCCTTAACGCACTAGATAACCTAGGAATTAACTATGCCCAGGGAAATCATTTTGAGCGAGCCCTTCCCCTCAAACAGTATATGAGCATGCAACCTTCATCTATGGCCCACTAATTTACTTAGAATGTCTTTCACCCTAAGAGATATTTAGAAGGCAGCCCAGTTATCCCCTTTCAATTCCAAAGAAAAGTCAAAAATTATGTTTGGATCAATTCAAGAGTATGAGTTCGATTACGGCCTTGTTTTTTTGCTACATATAGAGCTTGATCTGCCAGCTCAATCAACTGAGATGGGGCTGTCGCTTTGCTTGGAATGATACAAGCTACTCCTAAGCTGAGGCTAACATAATGACTGACAGAGGAAGAGCTATGGGGAATACTGAGGGCTTCGATTTCCGATCTAATGGTTTCAGCGACATGAAGCGCTCCAGCTTGATCGGTGTTAGGTAGCACCACCACAAATTCTTCTCCACCATAACGAGCTACACAGTCTGCAGAACGCTTAGCTACAGCAGAAAGGGCTCGGGCAACCTGCTGTAGACATTTATCACCCGCAGGGTGCCCATAGGTGTCGTTATACGCCTTAAAGTGATCGACATCACAGAGAATCAGGGATAGAGGTTGCTGTTCTCGCATCATTCGAATCCATTCTGCCAGAAATATCGAATCAAATCGACGTCGATTATTGATGTGAGTCAAACTATCTATCGCTGATATTTTTTCGAGTTTATGGTTAGCTACTTTGAGCTCTTTTGAAATTTTTTCTAAGACCTTATTCTTCTCTCTTAATTCCAACCAAAGATTCTGTCTTTCTAGAGCAAATTGAATTGAGCAACGTAGGATGGTAGCATCAAAATGCCCTTTAAATAGACAATCTTGTGCACCTTGTTGCAATAGATATAATGCTCTAGATGGATCTAAATTACCACTGAGAATGATCAGAGGCATTTCTGGAAAATTCAGTTGAATTTGTTGAAAAGCTTCTAGATTACTGGCATCCGTTAAAGATAAATCAAGAAGCACAAGGTCAACGGCAGGTTCATGATGAAGTCGAGCTATCCCTTCTGCGAGTGAACTCCGATGCTCAAGAGCTGTAGGGAAACTATGACGGCCCTCTAGTAATTCTCTGATGATTTCTACATCCTGCTCATCGTCCTCAATCATTAAAATCCGGGTATCACTGAGCTGCACCACCTTCCCCCTTGAATTAAAAATGACACATAGATAGCTGGGTGATTTCCCAAAAGGAACTATTTACTCACCATTCCTTTCACTTTAAGACTCAAACAGTTTTGACGCAATGATCGTTATTAACTATTCATCGAAAGTTATACTAAAGTTTTTAACTTTATAATTACCATAGGCTAGAGAATTTACCATTCAATTACAACATCGACAGTATTTAAAATTACGATTCTCAGAATCGCCATGATTAGATTTTCAAACACTACTGCTTACACTTTTCTGCTGTCTATACTCACTCAAAAAAAACTTATGGATCGATCTCTACTATAAATCCAAGAAGACTCTGAAAACAATAAAATTACACGACAAAAAATTGCAACTAAATCAAAAGCATTCAATAAGATTAAACAAATTAAATAGGCTCAGAAAACCAGCCTATACTGCAAAAAACAAAACACTCCACAAAAAAAATCTATAGCAAACAATATAGACTCGACAAATATACCAGCATATATTATTGAAATTCATTTTCATTGGTTAAATTGTACAGAAAAAATAAACTCTTTATATATCTCAGAACAGATATAATCATCTACTTTATAGCAAAAGATAAGCAGCTAAAAAACTAATCTAGCTGGCTACATGTCAGATGAATACTCTTTCTTGGGAATCTTACGACTACTACTCATGTAGAGCAATGTAAGTTGATATAGCGATCTGACGTGAGTTGTGAGAATTATATTCAACCTAAATGGATACTGGTAAAGATTTCAGCCTCTCTACATCTCACGATTGATTTCAGATTGCTATAGTTACTTCCCCCACCTAAATGAAGAGAGAAAAGGAAGCAGAATTACTAAGTGAATTTCTTAAGCAGCTAAACAAGCCAAATTATGGCATCCGTTCCCATACCAATATTGTCATCTCATGCTACGTTGTTGCGTTTGCACTTTTCATCATTAGTGGATATGTTTTCGAGAGAGGAAGTTACATAGCTAATTTAATGCTTGTTTTCGGTGGGCATTTTTGGGGTACAGGGTGGGTTTTTCACAGAAGTATCTCCCAATGGAAAGCACTGGCTCCTCATATTTCTACAACATCCATTGATGAGCGAATGCGTGAACTGGAGTTATGATCCACTACTTCACGCGATGCTGTTGAATCACTCACTGATAGATTCACAGGTTTAGCTCCACTAAATACCGTTGAAACTCAACACCTTGACGATCCACTACTTCCATATCGTAAATTTGAAAACCTAATTTCTGAAATAGTCCCAAACTGAATGCACTCGCTTCGGCATACAATCGCTTGAGCTTAAACTCACGAGCCTGTTCCAACACTGCTTGCATCAAAATTGACCCCACACCCCGACGAAGATAGTCTTTCCGCACATAGGTCGACACCACATGCCCCTCTTCTCCAATCCCTGCAAATCCTAAAATTCCAGAGTCATCTTCAGCAACAAAGGTAGTTACCCCCAAAATAAACTGCTTAAATTGGTCAGCATCCCTGGAAAAAGAAGCCCATATTTGAGTTTGAGCATGGGTGTAGTATTCAGGTGCATTGACTAAAACAGTTTGTCGATAAAGCGCTGCTAATTTTGGTAAATCAGACCCTTGAGCATAGCGAACAATCATGATTGAGGCTGATACACAATTTGAAATCGCTCGTAAATCAGCAGCATGTCGAGGGAAGGTTCTTTGCCAATTTTAGGTAACACTCGAGAAAAATACTGCCAATGATCTCGCCGCCATGATGCTAAGGTACGGTCACCTTCTCCTTCGGCAAAGGCCATTGGTTCATCAATTTCACTGAATACTTTCACTTCCACTGCCGTTGTTTCAATAATACAAATAGGTGTTTGATTACCGTCTAAGACTACAGTGTGCAACCCAACTTCTGGGAGAGCACTATGTTCAGCTTGCCATTCCCATAATGCACAGCAAGTTGCGGTTTTCACCCCATCCAGTACCAATTGTCCCAGTTCATTGGCTAGCTCCGGAGTATCTCCAAACTGTTCCACCAAATAATTGGGGTTGATCTGCTCACTTGAAGACGATGTCTCTAGATACTGTCGCCAATAATGCTCAATACTTGGCTTGTTCATACTTTGACGATTTATTTAGATCCCGTGTAAGAAGCTGGCAAGCTAAGTATTGAGCCCGTTATCTTTCAACACAATTTAGGTTACTGAAATATGAGAGCCTAACCTAGAAATTTATTCAGCTACTTCTACCCAAATATCTCCTTCTTCCACACGGGTCGGATATACCTGTACTGGCTTTTCCTTGGAGATAGCCCCCAGGAGCTTGCCAATCCCTGGTGGCCAGGGAATCCAAGATTTGGGTGCCCCCGTGGTGAGATCAAACGCACTCCGATGTAGAGGGCAGACAATTGCCCCATCTGCAGTAATTTTTCCTTTATTGAGTGGGGCTTTTAAATGTGGGCAAGCATTCTTAACTGCACAAATGATTCCACCATAATTCACCAGAAGAATCTTTTCTTTCCCAACTTTAACGATTTGACGCTCCCCCTGGTCGAGTTCGCTTTCCGACAAAACCTTAACCCAACTCATAACAGCCTCCAGAGATTAAACAACAAATGTCTAGGGAGTGATGTGGTCTTGAATCCGCACGAGGTTATAACTCTGACCTGATTATCCCAGCCAGATCGAAAATGAGGTTTTTACTGCCATAAAAATCAATAGAAAGCTGTCACCCATTCCGTCTCATCTGTGATCGTGGTTAACACCAAGGTCTTGTTTGCAACGATCAAGGAATTAATAGGTATGAAGTCAGGAACGAGCCACTCTCAGACTAAATAGCCGATTGATACTATAAACAATCCATCGCCAATATCGGTGCATTCCCCAAATCACCAAGGGAGTCAACAGCGTTGCCAACAACATCCCACCTGCCACTAAGCTCAAATCAACGTTAAACACATCCCGAGCAATGCGAACGAGATCATGATCAATCCCTGCTTTACCTTGGTTATAGATAGCACGAGTCGTTTGGTCAAAAATGAGTCGCCAACTGAATTGAATATCGTAGAAGGTAACATAGGCCGCCAGCATGGCATACAGCGGTCGCTCGACAGAATAACGGCAGGCATATCCACTGATTGCCCGGGCCAAAAAGATTCCGGCAAAAATTAGTTCAAATCCATGTCCCATCGCAACAACAAAGAACTCATGGATACCTGTGAACGCAAAAAGCGTATATGCGATCGCAACTCCCAACAACACTCGCGCCGTCAAATAATTCTGCCAATACATATAAAACAGATACCCAAATCCGCAGTAAATCAAACCGATTAAAAACGGCATCCGCTCAACATTGAAAGTAAAACCACCTCCATGCATAAAATCGAATGCAGGAATCGCCGGATATCCAAAGATCCAGTTGGTTAAGGTGTGGCCCAACTCATGGACTAACGTGATTACAGGGCTCAGAAGAAAGGTCACTTGCTGAGATGCAACAATAAGAAGTGCCAAAACGATACCAGCTGCGATCGCTTTCCATCCTTCCGGCTCAATAGATTGTGGTACCCACAGATCATCTGACGAGTGGGTTGGCTCCCAACTCGTTTTATCCAACCTAGGCCGTCGCCACAGCTCCCCATTCGCCGCTTGATGCAGTGTTGGCATCTGTTCATCACTCGTTAAAAAGCTTAACTGCCAACACCAGGAAGACTCTCTAGCCCCGTCCTCTTGACCGGATATCAACAGAAATTGTGCTCCCGGCAAATGCCACTGAATAATTTCACGGCAGCACAGCATCACCGAACTTTTTTCATCCGGTGACCGTTCTCCTTGTAAATACACATGTAGTTCATCTCCTTCCGACCAAGTTTCAGATTCAATCTGCTTATGAGCCAAAGTCTGATTTAAGAGCTGGGTCATCGCTTCTACGGATCCACTAGCAGCAGATGCTCTTAAATCAGCGAGTGACTCGGAAGACTGTAAACCATCAGTAGAGGACATAGGTGTCTGAATAAATGCTGCAGTTAGTATTCCCCAGACAGGCTATACCAGTGCTAACGATCACAGCTTTGCTGTCTAGTGGCTCACGAATTCATGCGATGGGTGTCACAGCAAAACAATATAAATAGCTAGAGAATACAACTTAATTCAGTCAGTAACAGACAAAATTATTTCTTGCGTAAAATGACTATTTACCACCGATAATTCCATAGAAGTCTTAACTACGTCAATAAATAATCAATCATTCTTTTCTCACTAAAAAAGAGAAATATTCAAGTTTTTGTGTACTATCTTATACCTGACTTCAACTAAATAAAGAATGCCTTTAGCTAGGAAAGAAGAGAAATATTCTTTACCCGACAGCGGTCGATTTTCACCACTTCGACCTAGCTATACCCTACTCAATCTCCATATACAAAAAGGATAAAAGCCAAGGCTAGGCCAACACATGAAAACATCAGAAATTTCTTCATGGAGAAATCTATTCTTCGCAAAATACATCTATTTCTTGAACATACTTTGAGGGTAATTATGACAAACTACCAACCTGGGCAGGACTCTGATACACAGCCTGATCAAAGCTCTAATGTAATATCTGAGCGAGACTTCGATACAAGACGACACAAAGTCGGAAAGATCCGTGATCTTGCTCGTGACAATGCCCTATCAGAGTTCGCAACAGGGCAACCACCCGCAAATGGAGATGAAGCTAAATATGAGGCTCTTGGTCGTCCCGGCTTTGCATCTTTTTCGAAAGCTTTAAGTCATAATGACAATGGTTTAGTCCAAGAACTATCTTTTAATTCGCTACTTTCAGCCATTCAAACAGGCACGCAAGATGCCTTCGAAAGCGTGCAATTGGGGGGAGGTATTCGCAAGCTTGCGAACCCTCTCAATGCTTATTCATTCCAATTAATTGGAAATGATTCAAATGGAGCAAGAATGGCTGCAGCGCCAACTTTCTCCAGTCGAAATTCTGCAGTTGACTTAGTCGAACGCTATTGGATGGCGTTATGCCGGGATGTCCCTTTTGATCAATATGCCAGTAATTCCGTAATTGCTGACGCTTGCCAAGATTTGAATGCCCTAGGCTTTGAACAACAATTTGGGTTTTCATGCACTCCGCAAACTGTCTTCCGAGGCCCATATACCGGATGCGCTATCGGTCCTCATGTTTCTCAGTTTCTCCTGCAAGACTTCGATTTTGGCAATCAACCAATTCGACAACTACAGCGCTATCCCCAAAAGAAACTGGATTACCTCACTGACTTTGATAGTTGGTTTCAAGTGAATAATGGCAATGTTGATCCTACTGGAAGCGACCTTTTAGTGGGCGAACGCCGTATCATAACTCTCAGAGATGCAGGGCAATGGGTTCACATCGATTTTCCTTACCAATCAGCTTTGTGGTCTACTATTATTTTGCTTGGCTTAGGAACTGGTATCTCCAACGCAAGTCCCTATGTAAATGGGGGAATAACCACCGCTGAGCCATTTGGGAGTTTAGGTGGCCCAGACGTAACGATTCAGCCAGCTTTAGCATCTGTATATGCCTTAAAACATGCTTGGTTCCAAAAGTGGTGTGTCCATCGCCGCCTTAGGCCTGAAGTTTATGCCCAGCGTCTCGAACTATTCCGCAGAGGTTTATTGGCACCGTCTGCAGCCGACCCACTCAACAACGATTTATTCAACCAACTATTTGGAGAAGGCGCAGAGGTATGGAGACAGTCTCAAGTGCTGGATCGCATCTTGGCGCATAACCAGACACAAAATAGAAATAACTGCCGTTCTGATCAAGAGGGTACTTGGTTACTTCCTATTGCTTTCCCTGAAGGCTCTCCAACCCATCCCGCGTATCCAGGTGGTCACTCAGTCTTTATCGCAGCCGCAGCCACTACTGCCAAAGCTTTATTCCAAGATGGTCCATTTCCAAACCCAGTGATTCCCATCGCTCAGGGTCAAGACTTAATGCCATACAACGGAGAAGATTTGACAATTCATGGAGAGTTAAACAAATTAATTGCAAACATTACCCTGTTTCGGGATGCAGCAGGGATGCATTGGCGCACAGATGGTACTGCCTCTGGTGTTAATACCCCACCAGATCGTGACGGTTTAGGCATACCAACAGGTGGAAACCTATTGGGTGAACAACTAGCAATCAGTATGCTAAGGGACATCAAACAGACCTATCGCGAGGAACTAGGTTTCTTTGAGTTTCAAGGCCTAAATGGCAATACTGTGCAGATCTAAATTTACTTGCTTGGCCAGGTACTACCCATTGAACAAACTCTGGCCTTATTGAAGTAGGTACTTCACACCAAAATTGTCGTCCTACCGATTCTTCCCTTGTAGATAAACTACAAGGGATTTTTATGAATAAGTCTATTCTTAGAGTTGGTGGATACAGGCTTCATCACCAAACTGACTAATACGTCCAGGCCAGGGAAACCTGCTGTTGGCAAACAATCATGTCTCCGAAAATTAGGCTTCTGCTTCAGTTTTCAAATCATCAATTAGTTTTCCCAGCTGATCACTAGTAGTCTGATAGACTTCACCACAAAAATCGCAGGTCGCTTCTGCCCCATCATCTTTTTCGATCATGTCCAACAATTCATCTTGACCCAGCATTTTCAAAGCTCCTAGTACTCGCTCAATTGAGCAGCGGCACTGGAACTGAACCATTTGAGTATGGGGAAAGATTTTGAGCCCCATATCTCCTAACAAATCAGCCAAGATATCGGGAAGGGTTTTACCAGCCTGCAATAGGGGAGTAAATCCTTGTAAATGAGCAAGGCGAGACTCTAGCAATTCCACAAGGGCTGGATCTTCGGCTGCTTTAGGTAAAACTTGGATCAAAAGTCCTCCAGCTGCAGTTACCCCCTGAGCCCCAACAAAGACCCCCAAAGCGAGAGCAGAAGGGGTTTGTTCTGAAGTGACTAGGTAGTGAGTGACGTCTTCTCCTATTTCACCGGAGACTAATTCAACCGTACTGGAATAGGGGTACCCATATCCCATATCCCGAACCGCATAAAGGAATCCTTTGCCTACGGCTCCCCCCACATCCAACTTGCCCTTCGCATTGGGGGGTAATTCTACTCCAGGATTTGTAACATATCCACGTACCGTACCGTCTACACCTGCATCCACTAAGATGCCTTGCAATGGCCCATCCCCACGGATACGAAGATTAATCCTTGCTTCCGCTTGTTTCATACTGGAAGCCAGCAATAATCCGGCAGACATGGTCCGGCCTAATGCAGCTGTAGCGACATAGGAGAGATGATGGCGTTGCCTTGCTTCTTCTGTTAAGCGAGTGGTGATCACACCCACTGCTCGGATACCATCGTCGGCGGCTGTGGCTCGAATAAGTTGGTCGGCCATAGAATCTCTACAGGCTCTTAATAAATCTTTTTAATTGTACTGCAATGAATCCAAGTCAAGTCTTGAAAAGTAGATGTACTGGAGAGTTTTGTTTCCAAGATCACCATAGATGATGTTTACATTGGTTAACATGGGAGAACTGAATACAGGGTAAAAACGAATCGACTTCTTTTTTGCTGCATCAGGGCACATTATTAGTTAGTGATTAAATCAGCGGGGTTCATTTGGACATCATCCTTAGCAAAGTTGTAGGATCGCAAGGTGATCTGTGTTGTTGGGTATTGCAGACCTTAGTCTTGTAAGTCCAGGATGACGACTGATTCTAAAACCAATCTTATTGCCTCTTCCATCAGCTCAGAAGCTGTGAGCCATCGAGGTGCCAGCAGATTTAAGTTTTTAAAATATTGGCCCATTTGGGGCATGGTTGCGATTGCGCTATCAGGCGGGGTTGGTTTTGGATCCTACCGATTGCTCTTGCATCAGCCAGCAAAACCCAACTGTGCTCAAGTCTTTTGGCCCTTCGCATCCGGTTCGTTGCGGGTTTACTGTGCCCAGGAAAAAGCGAGTAAACAGACCTTAGAAGATTTGTTTGCTGCGATCGCATTAGTGGATGCCCTCGATACCAACCATCCCCTTCGCCCAGCGATCAATCCTTTAATTGAGCAATGGTCCACCCAAGCACTGGATTTAGCAGAAAATGCCTTTCATGCGGGCAAGTTAGACCGCGCCATTGAATATGCCCAACGCATCCCCGCTCAAACCACCGCCTACAAAGTCGTCAAAGAGCGTGTAGAGGAATGGCAGCAGATTTGGGCCGAAGGAGAAGACATCTACAATCGAGCCGAGGCTGCCCTCGATAATGAGGAATGGCGAAAAGCCTACGGCATTATGATCAAGCTGGTTCAGATCGATAATCGCTACTGGTCCGGCACTCAGTTTGATTCCATGACCGAGAAGATTATCGTTGCCCAGAAAGATGAGCGCAAATTGGTCAAAGCCAAGCGTTTAATGCGGCGAGGAGGACTAGATAATCTATCGGAATCCCTAGGACTCGTCCAAGAGCTGATTTCAGATAGTGTCTATCGACGATCTGCTCGGAAGACCCAAAACACTATAGCCCGCAAACTCATAACGATTGCGGAATATTCATTAGAGCGGCGCAACTACCATGCCAGCATGGATGCATTGCAGCTGATTCCGCAGGATACGCCGGTCTGGACGCAAGCCCAAGACTTTATGAAAATTGCTCAAGCTAGCGCCTCTGCTTGGAATGGCACCATCGTGAATCTAGAAGAAGCCATTAACCAGGCTAGTAAGCTGGATATCAACAGTCCTCTCTATGGAAAGGCCCAAACCTTAATCTCCCACTGGCAAAAAGAAATTACCAATATTCAACTGCTGCAAACGGCCCAGATGCAAGCCCAAACCGGAGACATCGGCGATTTATCCTCTGCAGTCGCTCAAGCCCAGCAAATCTCATCCCAGAGCGACCGTTGGCAAGAAGCCCAACAAGAGATTGACCAGTGGCAATCTCAAATTCAGTTCCGGGAAGATCAGCCCATTCTCGACCGAGCCGATCAATTAGCTTTACAGGGTGGTCCAACCGCTCTACAGGCCGCTATTCAAGAGGCCCAAAGAATACGGCCCGGGCGAACGTTATACGATGAAGCTCAACTTCGGATTTCTGATTGGCAATATCAACTCCAACCCCCAGAAAGTACTCCTTTAAATGAGCCTCTGCAAACGGTGCCTGCAAATGGTCCTGATCAACTCCTTAAAAGTGCAGAAACCATTGCCAACAAGGGAACCCCCAAAGCCTTAGCAGCAGCGATTGAGCAAGCCAATCAAATTGATCCAGAGTCACCGTCCCAGTTTCAAGCCAAAGTTTCCATTGATAACTGGTCTGAGCAGTTGCTAGATATGGCCCGAGGACAAGCGCTGGCTGATCGGGATGCAGCAATTGCGATCGCACAAAAAATACCCAGTAATAGTCGCGTCTATGACTCTGCTCAACTCCAAATTCAGACTTGGCAGCAGCAAGAATAAATCCCATCATTCAAAACTCATTTCCAACTCATGTAGCCTTCTAGAAGCTTGTGCTAGAGTGGGCGTACCTCACTGTCCCTCTGTTGTACACAGAAGGGGATAGTGCCTCACGAAACCAATTGGGTTAGGCTTATGGCGAATTCAAAAGACGGACTAGTATTAGGAACAACAGCCCTTGTTGGAGCGGGTGTTGTCGTCATTGGTGCAAACCTTTGGCAGTCCAGTTGGGCCGTGTTCAAAGAAAGTCCGAAAGAAGTGGTGGACGAGGTTTGGCAAGTCATCAATCATGACTATGTTGACGCCACATTTAACGGCAATGATTGGCGTGATATTCGCAACAAATATTTAAATCGCAACTATACCTCTCGGGATGAAGCCTATAAAGCAGTCCGAGAAATGCTGGACAAGCTTGAAGATCCTTACACTCGCTTCATGGATCCAGAGCAATTCAAGAGCATGCAAATTGATACCTCCGGGGAGCTAACCGGGGTCGGGATTCAAATTACCCAGGACGAAGAAACCAAAAATATCACCGTCATTTCTCCCATTGAAGGTAGTCCAGCCGCCGACGCTGGGCTTTTGTCTAAGGATGTCATCATCAAAGTTGACAACAAAAGCACCAAAGGGATGGATATTAATGGTGTCGTTAGCTTAATTCGAGGTCCCGTCAACACCGACGTTACACTCACCGTTCTGCGGGATAAAGAGAAGCTAAATTTCAAGATTAAGCGAGCCCGAATCGAGATACATCCCGTCCGCTTTTCTAACCAAAAAAACCCAGCCGGTAATGTGGGCTATATTCGCCTCAATCAATTCAGCAACAATGCCTCCTCGGAAATGCGCGAAGCGATTCAAGCCTTGAACAAACAAAAGGTTGAAGGCTTTATCCTTGACCTGCGTTCTAATCCAGGGGGGTTACTCTACTCCAGTGCAGAGATCGCTCGCATGTGGATGGGTAAAGGCACCATTGTTTCCACAGTGGATCGCAAAGGCGGTGAAGACAAGCTCACTTCTGGTAAAAACACCCTCACAGATAAACCCCTTGTAATCCTTGTAGATGGAGGATCAGCTAGTGCCAGCGAAATTCTGGCTGGGGCCTTGCAGGACAACAAACGGGCCGTTCTTATTGGCACTAAAACCTTTGGCAAAGGGCTGGTCCAATCCGTGCATCCTTTAGAGGATGGTTCAGGTCTGGCAGTGACCGTTGCCAAATACTTTACCCCTAGCGGTCGAGATATCAACAAAAAAGGGATTGAACCAGATATCGAGGTCAAACTCACAGATGATCAGCGGGAAGCCCTGTCTCTGGACCGAGAAAAGATTGGCACCCTCGCCGATCCTCAATATGCCAAAGCGCTCTCTGTACTGAACGAAAAAATTCTGGCCAATAATAACGGCAATCTGCAATCATCCTCTTCCCAGTAGCAATGTTGTGGCATTCCCTTTTTATCCCCCTATTAGAGGCACCAAATTCCTCCGATGGGAGTGTTGTGGTGCCAATGCTTCCATGTTGAGGGTCAACCTATACAGGGAATGGGCTGGGCCAATGTCGAAGTTAAGAGAAATTTGTAGTTGCCAAGTGGTAATAAGTTCGCTACGATGACAAAGGTCAAAAGTTACTAACCGCGCCGGGATAGCTCAGTCGGTAGAGCAGAGGACTGAAAATCCTCGTGTCGCCAGTTCAATTCTGGCTCCTGGCATTTTTTTATGAAAGCTAAATTACAGCCAGTTCCCCACCAGCACAAATGCTGACCAGTGGGCAGGGTGACGGAAGTCTGGATCCTGGATCATAGCGACCTGAGCTTTTTGTAAGGCTTTGGCCTTGGAGACTTTAGATTGAACGAGTTCGTCATAGAACTCTCCAATGAGGGAGGCTGTGGATTCATCATCCAGACTCCAAAGAGACGCCAGGGTACTCCGGGCTCCAGCTTGAACTGAGACACCCGCTAACCCTAAGGCAGCCCGGTCATCTCCAGCAGCCGTTTCGCAGGCGCTTAGCACTAGAAGCTCAATGGGTTCTGGCCGGACTTGTTCACTGCTACGCAATAGCTCATTAAGCTGATTGACGTTGATTTCTTTGTCCCAAGCCAGCAGTATGGTTTTCTCTGCTTCTGAGCTAAATTTACCGTGGGTGGCAAGATGCACAATGGGATAGGGCAAGGACTGGATCTGTTCTCGTAGTGAAGTACTAGTAAAATCACGATTCAGCAGCACTGTACTAGTAACCAATCGGCTAATCTTATCTAATTCTTTTTTGACATTTTCCAGGGGTGGATAAAAACCTCGTGCTTCGCTAATCCCCGCGGCAATCACTTGGAGTTCTCGCCCTTGCAGAGGCTCAGTATTGATCAGCTGCATGCCTGGAGCCAAGGCGAGGGCATACTTCTCGATCAAATAATTCTCGCTATCGTATAAGGCAGCGAGGGGTAGGTTACGGAGGGCCCCATCCAGAACAAACACTAAGGTATCGGCTTGGCTTTCTTCTAAACCAGATTGAAGGGGTTGAATCAGCCAGTTATAGACAATTTGACCCAACTCCTTACTTTCAATAAAGGTGTAGGGTTTTTCTATTTCCTCACGGAATAGCTGGATGGTCTTTTCTACCTCAGCTTGAGGAATGGGAATCGACTGATGTTTTAAGTCTTTCTGCTGGGGCAAACTGGTAATCAGCTCAATGCGGTCTTTGAGCAGAATGGGATACACCACGGCTGCAGACTGCTGGTCAATATCTTCAATACTGATAATTTGGCCATCCAGGCAAGCAGACCGAAAGAAATTATCTAATTCTGTTAATTGCAGGGACTCCATCACTGCACGGGCCTGATTCAGGTTCTCCTGACTCGGATTGTCCCCCCGCAGCAATAGATCTACTAGCTCTCGATACACAGGTTCCACACTTTCACGGAAGGAGAACTGAGCTTCTGGATTGGTGGCAACTAGATCTTTACGTAGATATTCCAGGGTCTGATAAGCTCCTTGGTAAGCAGAGGTGGCTTGTTCGGTTTGCTTTTGGGCATCCATAATGCGCCCCAATTGCCATTGCCACTGGTAACTGATCTCGCTGGCGTTATTCGCCTGGGCAATGAAAAGAGCTTGCTCCGTCAATTTGCGAGCTTCTGACCACTGTTCATCTAGTTCATATAAATTTCCTAAATTTCCTAAAGCATAAGCTTGGGCACGCGGATCATCAATGTCATAGGATTGCTGAACTGCCTTTGCCGTAATATTGGCAATGTCAGGGATAGAGGGAGTCTTGCTAGGTGACTCTTGATTAAGCTTTACGAGGCTTTTGACGAGGTTGACCTTGCTATAAATATTGCGGCGACTGGGGGGTTGCCCACTTAATTCCGTGTCAATTTGTGGCCAAAGCTGTTGGGCTTGGGGCCAGTCCTGTTTCTCGATTAAGACGCTAAGTAGATTTAGGCGAGCCTGTTGCTGTGTGGAGGGTATAGGCGACTGAGATGCTTTTTGGTAATAGTCTATGGCGAGGTCAAAGGACTTACGGGCACGAGCAGTATTCCCCAAGCTCAGTTGAGTCATACTTACTTCTTGGGGAGCATCGGTTACTTCGGCGTTTTGTAAGCTCAGGAGTAGAGATCTTTCTGCTTCTTCCAGATCTCCGACCAAGCGTAAGACATTGCCTAAGCTGCGATATCCGGTGGCCCGAATTTCTGGATTAGCCTGTTGGTCCAATTCAGCAGTAACTTTTTCTAAGGTTTTACGAGACTTTAAGTAGAGTCCCATTACTTGCTGGGCCTGAGCCTGATTAATCAAGCTACCAATGCGACCAATTTCATCCCCTAGTTGGGCATAAATTTCTGCTGTTTCCCCCCAAGTGTCCATAGCACTTTTGGGATCACCCTGAGATAGATTCAAGCTGCCTTGAGCATTAAGAGCCTGGGCATAAATAGATAAGTTTTCAGGGGCTGGAGGGGCGCCAACTATTTCTAAACTTTGGCGAAGACTATCTTGGGCTTTTAACCATTGACCTAGTTCTTGTTGGGCAAGGCTGAGCTGATTCAGAACGATGGCTTGATTCAGGGGTTGACTTTTATAACCTTGTGCAGCCTGAGACCAGGCTTCTGCGGCTGCGGCATACTGTCCCCCTTGGTAAAAGGCTTTCCCTTGTTCCACCAGTTGGGCAGGATTGTTTGCAAAACGCTGACTAGAGGCTGCTGGAGTGCTGGAAGTAAGTTGGTTGGCAAGGAGGGTAGAATGGGCGGGACGTTGCCCAAGGCTTAGACCAAGGACTAGGCAGGCACTGCAAAGGGCCACTCCAACCCAGCGTAATCTTTTACGAGTAAGAGGCAGTAGTCGTCGAGCCTTTCTTCGAAGCATTAATGTTCCCTTCCTCACGGTTGTTGATGGTACAGTGCTTTCCCCAATTCCTTTGCCCATATTCCAAAACGAACAATAACTGCCCAATTTAGCGATTTAGACATTTATTCTCGGTCAATCTGGGATGTCTAGCAAGTTGCGATGGGTTGGGGGCTTTGGGTAGGTTGGGGAATGTTGGCAGTGAGGTAAATGCGACCCTGGGAATCTTTGGTCCAGCCTTTTGCTTCTACGATATCAGGACCCACTTTAGAAGTTAAAAACGTAGGCAAAGTATCTGTAGCGGTTGCATAAGAGGGTTGGAGGTTGTGGGCACGAAGGTCTTTCCAAACCGTGGATGGAGTTTGGGCTTCGTGTGGACCTGGGGGGAAGACCACCACGCCCAACATGAACGAAGTTACTATCACCGAGAGTCTGACCTGGGCGACATCCCTTAGCAATTTCTTGAGGGGGCTCAACAACATCTGGTTGTTCAGAGAGATTCTCACTGGGATCAACGTTAGGACTATTTATTGTTATTTGACCCCCTAAAGTTGGACCACCGGCCTGAGAAAACGCTGTAATATCATTAGACTTTAAAGCACTAGGTCTAGGATCATCAGGACTGAGATCTCTTAGATCTTTTAGGGTACGAGGTTTGAATCCAAAGAAGCTACGCCGAGCTGCAATATTGATCTTCCCACCTTGCCCATTAACAGAATTAGCAGTAATGTCACTGTTTGTATTAGGCTCAGAAACTACAAAATCTGCAAAAAACACTTATATTTCCTCCGTCACCAAATTCTCCAGAAGATCCTGCATTTGAAGAAATTTCGCTTTGCCCTCTCATAAATAAAAAAATTATCTAAGTTTAATACAATATTCCCTCCATCTGCTCTAGAAGAGTCAGCCAAAATAGCTGCTTTATTGTCTAATATTACTTCCTTGGCTCGAATGTTAATGTTGCCAGAAACACCTAAGCCATTACTATTAACAGAAATCTTTGCTTCATTATTTAAGCTCAAAACGTTCGTTTGAATACTAATATCACCTGCCGACTGAGCAGATCCTGAGGTCGTAGTCGCAAATAAACCAGTAAAAAAATGAGTCATCGGGGAAAATACTATCAATTTCAATGATATTAGCTTTAATACTTATATTCCCACCAGCTCTATCTCCAAATGCTCTTGTCTGAATGCTGGCTCTATCTTTTAGAGTTAGCTTTTCAATAGCTCTGACACGAATATTACCTACTTGGGGATTATCTCCATTAAAAGCTGTGATTCTTGTTTTGTTAGTCAATGAAATATTTTGGCCATGAATATCAATAGAACCACTACCACCTGATAAACCAGTTGAATTTATTTGAGTATTTATAAGCTTTAAATCTGAAAAAATGTTAACTCCGTTGTAGCTTATTTTCCATTGATTAGAAGATAAGAGTTTGAGATTAACTGTCGAATATCCTCCAATACTACTTATGTTAATAGACCCATTCCTGGTAGTAACAAATGCTTCTCTCATATCAATATCTCCTCCTAGAAAAGCTAAAGTAAAACCAGATTTAGCTTCAAGACCAACAAAGCTAGGAGGTATTCCAGGAAAAGGGAATAAAGGACGCTGAAATGACGAACGATTTACTATTGGACCAGGACTTCTACCAAATCTCAAACCAATAGGCAGACTCGAAGTTAACATAGGATTACTATCCGATTGGTTAACACTAAATGGCAAATCGTCATCGTCAAATAAAATACTTTCAGCAGTAGTCGCAAAAAAAGAGCCATTTACATTTAGGTTAGAATTTGGTCCAAAAACTATTCCATGAGGATTTAATAAAAACAAATCCGCATTGAGCCCTTGAGTCTGCACTAGGCCGTCTATATTAGATATCTTTCCACCTAAAACACGAGCAAAAAATGAGGTCAATAGAGGAATCACCTCTAAAGGTAAGGGATTCATTTTTAATTAAACTAAGTTCTTTGAAGCTATGAAATAGTTTACTTCCAATTATTTTCCCATCTGTTTTTTTGAACTAAATATGCTGGCCCTTGCAACACTCTTATATTATCTTGTTTTTTTTAAAAACAACATTTTGAGCAAGGCAAAAACTTAGATTGAAAATTACAAAAAGAAATGGGGATAGAAATATCTTAAAAGGCTTTAAAAAAAAGCAACAAACAACCTTTCTTCTTGATTCATGATAGGTGAAGCCTCAAATATATCAAAAACAATTTCTTACCTAAAACCAGCTACTGATTATAATTTCCATCTAATTTTTTTCAAAAATACCAAAAAAACAAGAATATATAATTGTCATTCCTAAAAAAAACATCAACTAATATTTTCTTTGCAGGTTTATAGTGCAGATTAATACTGACATATAACTAATTAAGCTTGAGTATATATTCATTAATCCTAAATGCACAATCTTTAGTAAAAATTAGAATTTTTTAAAGCAAGTTTAAATTCACAGATATAACGAGGATAAACCTAATAGATTTTGGCCAAAGAAGTAGGCAAACAATAAGAAACTCCTATTTACAAGAACTAAAGGTATTAATTTTTAATGACCTTTACAAGGAAGATTGCGGCTTTCTCCAATCCTTACCTACTTCTAATTTTTTCTTGCAATAATATCTTGACTAGTTGCAACTAGGATGGCTGTCAGGACACTCTACCGTACCGCAACATATCGCCTTAGCATTTGCTAGAGTATCATGAGGAGGTTGAAGTGCACTTAGAGTACGATTTATACAAGTTTGACATGCATCACTAGAGATAACTGAACTACGGAAAAACAGTTGTTTCTCAACTTGAAAGTCTTTCGAAATGATCTTGATAGATCGTATTAAACCTCCTGAGATCTTAATAAGTAAGGAGTGATTATAGTTTAATGAATTCCAGAAAAATTTGTCAAAAATATCTAGATTCTCAGTCAAAATAGCTTGGTGATCATTATTATCTAACTTCAATATATCAAGACGTGCTTTTTCATTAGTTAAAAAAAGTAAATCCAAATAGAGTTTCAAGAACTATCTCTTTTGAAGAATCAATATTCGTTTCTTGACTAAGAATATGGCCATAAATTGTCTGAATCTTTTGTTTAGAAGTCATGTTTACTCCTTTAAGCTCATAGTTAGAATAAGTTCGATTTTCTTGAGAATTTTTAATTACATTAGATAAAGCCTGATTGATCATTTGCAAACCTCAATAAATACTCACTAAAGACAAAGAATTAAACCAAAAAAAAATACTGACTAGAATTCATACATATTTAATATAAATGATTAAGTATATATTTAGAATTAATACACTAAAATTACGATAAAAATCTCGGAGAAAAAAATAATCCATCAAGAGTTTGATATATCGGGAGCATGTCACCTTTGTAAGCTAGTATTTATACTCATCTCAGAAACTTTTGCTAGCCTTGCTTTCAGATATCAAATTTCTAAAGACAAATTTTGTGCATGTGCAAAGGTGACATGCTCCCTGATATATCGACATAAATCATTATGAGTTATTTCATTTACTAATTTCACTTTTCATTGATTTTTTTAAAAAATTTGGCACAAGTACTTTGAAGATTTTTTTTCAATCAAACCACTTAAATCATCTTAATGTTTTCCAATATTTATGCAGGTATTAACATAAATTAATAATCTAAGATTAAGGTTGCTTCTAAAAAATTTATATGAGCTTGATAATATGATCAATTACTTACCTGCTTGTGATTGCGTTAATGATAATATGAGATCATGAATCATTTGACCATAGTTCAAAATTCAACTGAGTAAACTAGAGTCTTAAATATGCAGCTTTCTGATTGACAGCCTTTCTGCTGATCATCAATATGCCTTCAGCACCTGCCACAACTCAGCCCCTTGGAACCATCCTCCAGCAAGCCGGATTAGTCTCTGCCGCTCAGGTCAGTCTTGCCCTACAAGAACAAACCATTAATCAACATCGCCTCGGCGACCTCCTCTGCGAACATGGCTGGCTCCACGAACCCACTGCCCACTTTTTCGCCGAGCAATGGCCTACCCTCTTTCACGATCCGGACCTGTTACCCATTGGGCAATATCTACGCCAAGCCCACCTACTCACCGATACCCAAATTGACTACCTTCTAGAGCAACAAAACCTAACCCAACTCCGATTTGGCGTCCTTGCCGTAGCCAACGGTTGGATCAAACTCAAAACCATTAACTTTTTCCTGACCCATCTCCATCTTCAGGACATCCCCCAATCCCAGGAATCTGAAACCGATCAGGCCATTAACTTTGATACTCCAGAATATTGGCAACATCTGCGAGAGTATTTATTAGAGAATGAACTCGCCAACCCTTACTCCCTCCTCCAAATTTACGAACAAATTCTCACCCAGTATGACATTCCCTTCACCGGAGACCTAGAACAAACAGCACTGCTTAACCTAGAACTAGTCACCCTGCGCAATAACCGCCTCATCATTGCCCATCCCCTCTTTCGGTCCGTTTTTAACCCTAAGTGGATTCAGAGAGAACGGAAAAAACTCCATCCCTACGATAAAATCAGACTCCAATTTCTCAATCTGAGTAAAGCTGGAGCCTATCCCTATCGACTTTTAGAAGCCATTCTCACCTGGACCAATAATCACTCTGTACTTAACCAAAAAGTCGCCCACCTCGTCCGCACCAGTTCTTTTGTTGAAGCTGGAGAAGAATCCGCTATTGTGGAACAGCTTGTTCAGAACCAAATTATTCGCGATTGGAGATCTGGGTTTGCCACCAAACATCTCAGCAGCCTTGAAGAACAAGTTCTTCAGAATTCGAACTGTGATCCCATTGATTTATTGACCTACTATCAAGTCGTTTGGCATCAGTTACAGGCCCAATCCACCCAAGCAGAAGAAGAAACCGAATTGCTGCGTTTGGGACTTCTTGTGCAGGACGGTCAGCAAATTCAAGTGGCCAATCAAATCTATAGACTGGTATTTGATCAGACTTGGCTTGAACAACAAATCTCCCACATCCTCAATCCCCTAGATAACGAAGATTCCGCCCCAGCAGAAACAGCCTCTGAAGAGGTTTCCCTGCAGTATTTCGAACAACCCCCAGTCGCTGATTCAGCGAGCCCCATCCGTAGGTATGGGAAACTCATCGGTCTCTTTCTTTTGGGTGGATTGGGAATTAGTATTGCTATCTGGGTCCTCTCCAGCGATCGTCAACCCCAAACAGATCTGCCTCCATCACCAGAACAAGAAGTTCAGGTCCCAGCTAACCAACCTTCAACATCTCTTCAATCTCCACCAACCCAGACGGAGGCGCGTCCATCCGCCTCACCTAAACCAACCCCGGCACCAATAGAAACAACGCCTCCCAATGCTTCTGGGGGCGTTGTGTTGGTGGCTGAGACCAAAAGCGTACCCGTGTTTAGCGTCGGGGCAACGGATAAAGATATTCAGACTGCATTAGGTCCCCCTACATTGAAAAGTCCAGGTTACTGGCCGAATAGTTATGGGCTGTTGTACAAAAATCTCCAACCCCATCGAACAGACTTTGGCTTCTTATTGGATACAGATACCCAACGACTGCGACAAACGGAAGCTGCCTTTGCCCAATCAGCCGGACTCAGCACTCTCCGATTAGCTCTACAAGGCATGCTCAAAGAACGTCCCCCAGCAAAAGTAGTAGAACAACTGACTTTGATTTACCAAAGACAGGTCCAGGAATACGAATTTCAGGTAGGTGAACTAAAGGGAATTATTCAGCGCAATGAAAAAGATCGGATCTATATCGGGGTATGGGAAGCCGATTTTCATGAATGATTTAACCTCGATGCCGCTCCAGTAAAATCATCATTAGCAAGCTTAAAACCGCCATTTGCTGCTCATCTTCAGTCATCTGGTCTACCTGCTTGATCGTAAAGATGCGAGACAAGAAAGCGGGTACTTTACTAAAGCGCATCACCACGGTGCCATCGGGTCGAGTCACCAAATAAGTGGGGTTAAAAAGATAGCCCGTAAACATACCAATAATGGGAATTTCCGCAAATAGGGCATCCATGATTTTGACCCAGGGGTTCTCTTCATGAATGGATAACGCCGGGACTTCTGACTGCCCTGCAGCAATATCGTAATGGGCTTTCCAAATAGACTTCATGCCTTTGCGCTTCACGGAGCCAAGTTCTTGGCCTGTGCGATCGCGGAAATGATACCGAGCCGAGAAATCGATAATCCGATCGGCACCAATACTATAAAGTTGCTGGGTTTGAGCCTCATCTGCACAGACAGTAATTTGCTCTTTTAACTTAAACAACTTCTGTTTAACATAAAGGACAAGACTGCCCGTATTATCAGTTACAAAAATCTGAGGGGCGAAGGCCCATAGCTTGAATTTAAGAGTTAAGGGGTATTGCATGAGTTGATAGAGATTACGCCAGCAGAAACAATCCAACAAACTTGGAACTGAGATAGGTCAGAAAAAAAGCAACTATCTCATCCACATTCCAATAAGGATTCGGCTCTATTGGTACCATCAAAAGTGATAAAAATGTGGACGTTTAGAGTATGCCCGCAATCATGTTGGGACTAAGCATCAGCGTGAGCTGCCATATTTGCCCCTTAACCAAACCTAAGCCAATCGATCACGGTTCTCCTGGTGTGGAACATGCTATATCTCTTTTGACTTCCAACAAGTTTTGGTTTGTTCAATTAGACCTTGAGACATGCTGAGAAAAATATTTCTTTTGGCTCTCCGACAGTGAAACATACAGAACTCAATAAAATTCATTGACATTTAATTTATGTAATTAACTCAATGGGTACAAAGCAGATCTGAAGATTTTGACGTACCCTTGAAATAATCTAAGGAGATTTAGCGTTCCTATGGCAGAACCTGCAAGAACCGTCAGTATCTTTCATAAAGCCGATGCTCCCCTGTTTAAGAAAGCAGGAGACACCATATTTGCAGAAGGCGAAGCCGGTGAAGTCATGTTTGGGCTATTAACTGGAAAAGTAGATTTAGTCGTCAAAGGCAAGGTCGTCGAAACCATTCAGGCCGGAGATGTCTTTGGAGAAGGAGCGTTAGTTCAACCCTCTGGAACAAGAGCCTCGACTGCTATTGCTCGAAGTGACTGTAGCCTGGTGTACTTAAATCAGGAGCGATTTCTTTTTGCGATCCAAAATACTCCTATGTTTGCTATTGAAGTAATGCGGAGTTATTCCGATCGACTTCGTCGTCTGAAGCATTTAATGTAAAACCAATTCCAGAGCTAGTCCTGATACAGATAATTGATCACAGCCGTTGCCAAAGTATGTGTCCCATCTTTGGGCAGGGATGTTTCTTTCCGCGGTGGCAGTAAAGGCTGAAACAAAAACTCCCACTGGCTTTCAGTAAACTCATTTTCTGCCAGTAAATAATGATGGTTATGGTCTTGTAGCCCCGTTAATAAAAATTGTGCTTCGGCAAAATCATCCCGAGGGATGGAAATAATGGGAATGTCAAGCCTACAGGCTTCAGCAAAGGTGCCATAACCCGGCTTGCTGATAATGCGACTACATAAAGGCATCATATCTACGGGTCGATATTTGCTATCCGTAACCTTGATTAGGTTGGTATAGATATCTGGGGCAAGGCGGTCAAAGGTAATAAATTGCCAATCTGGAAACTGCTGAAGATTGCGGTAGGGAATTTTAGCGAGCCCCAGTCCACCAAAGCTGAGCAGAACGGTCTTTTCTGGGTTAGCTGTAAGGCCAAAAACACGGCGCAATTCAAGGGTGGTATAGCGAGGTGAAGCCCCTGTCAGGCCGATATCTGTAATATTGGAGAATGCTGACATGGGCTCGTGAAACGGGAGGCGAAATAAGCGATCGCATTTGCCGAAACACTCTCGCACCCATTCCACAATTTCCGCAAAATCCTCTCCCCACTGCTCATAGATCAAATCCCAGCCAAAGTTGCTGGCCATCCAGCAGGGAATCCCTGCTTTTTCAGCAATCACACTCGCCAATGGGGGAATATCGGCTAAAACAAGCTGGGCGCCGGTCTGCTTGATATAGTCCACTTCACCAGCAACTAACCGTTGTTGATAGGTACGAATTTCCTGCAGCTGCGTCAGGGTGGCAGGAATATTCATATTCAGACCATCCTTCTGAATCACTCCTACATCAAAGACCCGAGAACGGTAAATAAAGTCTCCAGGCAGATAGGACTCAATCAGCCATCGAGGGGCACTCGTGACCACAATCAGGAGCACATCGGGGACCAACCGCTGAATTTCTGCTAAGACCGCTGCAGTGCGAGTGGCATGACCAAAGCCATGGTTGGTAATCGCTGCATATAAAGTGGGTCGGGCCATCCTCAACCTTTAGACTCTTGTCAACACAAAGAGGCTATCATTATTGCCCCGGCCAATGCGCAAGTCCTCGTCTAAATAGGTCGTTTCTAGCCAGCCTGCTGAACGATCGGCATCTAAGGGCATCGAGAGGGCTGCAACTGGGCTCTGAGTCTCCAAACGAGAAATCAAGACATCCAAGGAAGGATAATTCATTAACCCCTTCACCCCCAAAATAGAGCGCTCAAAATTGACTTGGACCCGTCGCTCTGATACGGGGGTCAGCCGAGCTGCCACACAAAGCACACCCTCTAAGAACGGGATACCCTGCAACTCCAAAACGTTATACAGCTTTAGTTCCTGACCTCGAATACATTGATAAATCGGCCCTGCAGGCACCACGGGTAGTCGTGCCAAGCCCAGCAAATCAGGGCTCGTTGTATAAATTAACCGCCAGACACCACTGAGTAGTTCTTGTTCGCTTAAGGGTTGTGGCGTAGGATTTTGAACTTCGAGCTGAACGACTTTATCCAGAACTAAACTGCGATTGGCCTCTGTAGTGATCACACCTCGATTTGTACCTGCGATCGCAGCCAGTAACTCTGCTTTGACAATCATGTCTCAGCTCCCCAGTATCAACACGATAGTTATTCATTACCCAAGATATCGCTCCCCGTCATTGTAACCAACCTCACCAGCGCACTGTTTGACCCGATAAGCTCCACCATTAATCACGGCAGCAATTGATGCAATAGCTGCTCTGTTCTGCGGGTAATTGCTGGCCAATCCCCAGATTGGAGGGCTCCCTTGGGAAATAAGTAACTCGATAACCCCACCCCCACAGCCCCTGCTTCAATCAGGGCCACAGCATTCTCTAACGTCACACCACCCGTGGGTATCAAAGGGATATGTCCTAGGGGACCTTGCAAACTCTGGATATATTGGCTTCCTCCCATCGTTTCTACCGGAAAAATCTTGACACTACTAGCCCCGGCCTGCCAGGCCGTGACAATCTCTGTAGGTGATAAAGCTCCGGGAATAATGGGAATATCGTTAGCCACCGCCGTCTGAATAATATCCAGGTTGACATGGGGGCAAAAACAAAACTGTGCACCCGCTGCGATCGCAACTCGTAACTGATCAACTGTCATAATTGTTCCCACACCAATTTGACAGTCTGGTAGAGCTTCCCGAAGCTGAGTCACCAAGGTAGCGGCTTGGTCACTATTCCAGGCAATTTCGATTAGCGTCATACCGGCTTGGGCAATCGCCTCAGCCATGCGAAACCCCAAGGCCAATTCAGAAGCCCGAATCACACCAATGGCCCGATGATGTCTCACCGTCTTTAACCAGCAGATCTGCGTCAACGTTATAAAGCTATCGTCACCTACCGCTGAGCATAGGCTGTCATGGGTTCTTTAATCCAGCGGATATAGAGATGCTTGAAAGTCGACCGCAGAACCCGAGGTGCCCCAAAATCAATGGGCATCAAATGATCTGGCAACCGCCAGTCTGTGACCTGCAAATCATGGGGATGGCCCAAGGGAAACTGAATATCTTGCCAATCTGGACAATATCCCAGGCGAAGAGCTGCTGCCATCGTGGGCACTTGTTCTGGTTCCACCTGCAACATCTTCAAAATAGCTCGGTCTAACGCAAAGACATCCTCAGAAGCCGCCATTATCCCTAAGCGCCTAGGATCACCGTTACTAGGGCCATTGCCTTCATGGGCAATGATGCCATCCACAATAGTCAGGTTAGGAGCTAGGGTTCGGGCTGTTTCGACCAGCATTTCCCCAAACCGATCCACATCCTTCCCCGCCTCCATATGCCACCAGGCTTTCATTTTGCCGGGAACACAGCCAAATAAATTCTTGACCCCCAACGTCATCGTGAGCTGGACATGGGACTTCACCTTCGGCAGATTAATAATCACATCCGCTTCCATCGCCTCTTTCGACAGTCTCAGATGATCAAAGGTCTGGCTCTCTGTGGGATAACGACCGCCATGTAATTCCACAATGGGGATATCGAAGGCCGTTAACAGAGGTTCGTAACCATTGGCCTCTGCAACACCCCGAGCACTCCCAAAAGCCGGACTATCACCAATAAAAGGATGACCACCAGCTGCTATGACCATCTCCGCCACCCTCGCAACTAATTCAGGCCGAGTCGTACATTCGTTCTGGGGACGTCCCCCCGTTAACAAATTAGGTTTAAGTAAAACCCGATCACCTGGAGTGACAAATTTTGTCATCCCTCCCAAAGGGGCAAGAACCGATTCTAAAGATTCCTTTAGAGAAGATTGCTCATAGCTATGGGCCGGAATAAGGCAGACAGATGCGGTCATGGTATTACTCCGTTAAGACAGAAAATTAACTGGAGACCTCAGACGTAGGTTCAGAATCTGGGGTACTAGCCTCGGCAGCAGGTGTATCATCAGAACCTTCTTGCTTAGCCTGGTCTGCATCTCTACGCTTCTTTTGAGCTTCCAAAATATCATCCATGGCCTGACGAACTTGGGCAATTTTGTCCAAATTCCCTCGATAGATTTCTAAATCCTTTTGCAGCTTACTCTCAGAAATATTGAGCACTGTACAAATATTAGGCAGAAACTCTGCCAAAGATTCTTCATCTTGAGTTATGTTCCCTTCACTGAGTTCTAAAAGGGTAAACAACCCAATCGCAAACAGGCGGCTGTACTTAAACTTAGGATTTTGAGCAATATTCCTTAGCTGCCACTGCAGCTCATCGCCCCCGGAATTAGCCGCTTGGGTAATCCAATCCAACATTTCCTGGGCAGATTTCGACTGGGCCAATTCTGTTAAACGCTGGCCATCCTTCTGCATTTGCACTGGATCGGCTTCCTGGGCCTTACACAAAGCGCTAAAAATTGTGTCTTTATCATTCTCAGGCTGATACCCATCCATAAACCGGTCAAAGGAGGTGGTCACGCCCAAGGCAAAAATAGGATCGTAGCGAAAATCTTCATTTACCCGCAGTAGATGCATCTCTACCATGAGCTCCTCCACCACCCTTCGATACACTGAATTCACGGGACGGGTATGGATAGAGTAAAAAGCTCGTTTTGTGTCAGAAACAGTACGCAGGTTATTCACAATAAGGGAAAAAAGAAAAACTACAAATATTAACTCAGCGAAATCGGTGGATCGCTAGCCGAGAAGAAAACCATGAGGTCTTAAAATAATAAAACTTCAGTCTTTCTACATCAGTGTGGTCAATAACCTAGATTGGCTTTAGAATCTGGACATACAGAGAACTAAATGTCCATTTATTCTTGTTGGCTATCGTCTGTTAGGTTAACAGATACTTGTGATTGAATGTTTAACCTCTCGAGGGAAACTAACCCAAGGCGGAATTCAGTCACCATGACCCACCATATTGATGATATTTCAAGAACTAAGATATTTCACACCCTGTAATGGGTAGGATAACTATAGGTGAGAACAGCAAATCTAGGGTAGAAATTTGTAGTGGACGTTGATCAAACAAAAATTCTGAAGCTCGCTCAACAAGGAAATCAACAAGCTATTGCTGTCGTACTCAATCGTCACCTGATGCCCAAAGGTGCTCACATCAAAGTGAAGCATAAAGACGATTGCTTACAGATTCTCTTGCATACCCCTCAAAAGGCACAGCAATCTACGTTGATCCAAATGCTCCGGGATCAGCTATTAATGCTCCATCCTGCTGGGTTTAGTTCAGTCAAGATTTATAACCCACATCCTGGGAAAAAGACAGCCAGCCTCATTCACGAGTTTAGATTAAGTAACTCAGCTCCCTCACCCACCCGTAACGCCGCTCGTCCAGATATTCCTGCCCCTTCTCAATCTGTTCCACCCCATCGTCAGGCTCCACCAGCACCCCAGAGATCGTCTGTCGCTGAAGTATTGCTCCATATGAGCAGCTTGGAGGATCTCAAAGTCCTCAAGGATCATCCGTTCTTTACAGGCAAGTGCCCCCGGTGTGGCAGCCCCTATATTCAGCAAGACCCACCTCCCGTTTATTGGGATTGCCAAGAATGCGGCTGGGAAGATAATTTAAGCCAGCTCGTCCCTCAAACAAACTCAGATAACGCCAACCAAAAGAACTTTGCCGATAGTAAGAAACTCGGTAATTATCTTATGGAAGCGGGTCTATTAACCTCAGCACAGATCGAAGTAGCCCTGGCTGATCAGCAAATTACCGGTATGCGACTAGGAGAAGTACTGGTTCGTAGAGGCTGGGTCAAAGAAGAGACTATTGAGTACCTCATGCAGAAGGTCATCTTACCGGAGAGAACCTCTTCGCAGGATCAATCTACTTCCTATATGGAACTCAGTCGGAAGCTCTTAAAAACGTTGATGAGCCAAGCAGGACCCACTTCTAGCGAAGCACCAGAGCAAAACAACACCCCTGCACCTACCCCTGAAAAGCCCAAAGCGCCCATTGCCAGTGAACGGGCGACTTTAGTCTTACCAGATGCCGATGTCAGCGACTATCTCGATGACTTCCCATCGATGAGCTAAGTCTTGCTACGGTAAAGAAAGACCTGCTGAAATAATTTAAGAGGCTAAGGCAACCTCGACCAACTGCTGCAGCTCACCCTGCTGATATAGCTCGATCAAGACATCAGAACCACCCACAAACTCCCCATTGATATAGACCTGGGGAATGGTTGGCCAGTTGGAATACTCTTTAATTCCTTGGCGAATATCGGAGTCTTCTAGCACATCTACCGTTTCGTAGGGTGCGCCAAGACTATTAAGGATCTGAACCGCATTATTAGAAAATCCACATTGAGGCATCAGCTTAGAGCCCTTCATAAACACGAGGACTTTGTTGGTTTGAACTAAATTATCAAGGCGTTCTTTCAATTCAGGTGTCATAACAGGATCCAAAAATTACTTCTAATCAGGGGGTTTATGATTGATGTGATTCAGCCGTTAGGAGGACTGCACCACATCTGCTTGTTGGGCCTGCCACTTTTCAGGCGTGAATGTTTTCAGCGCTAAGGCATGCAACTGCTCACTGGCCATCACTTGATTGACTGAGCGATAGACCAACTGATGTTGTTGAACCAGGGTTTTGCCTGCAAACTCGGCAGAAATGATCGTTGCTTGATAATGATCACCACCCCCAGTTAGATCCTGAACAAAAACTTCAGCCCCAGGCAAACCAGCTTGAATCATTGCAGTAAGGTCATCCGGGTTAATCATCTAGATGCTTGAAGAAAATAAGAACGTCACTAGTTTAGCTTTAAACTATGAGTCCGTTATGCAACCTCAATACTTCAAAAAGCAGATGAGAAGAGGATTTACTTGGGCTGTGCAGGCGCTTCTGGAGACGTTTCAGGTGAAGTGGAGGTTTTAGCACCTGGAGTGCGGGGGTAGGGAATGTCAGAAAAACCTAATTCCACCAACTGCTGGTAGGATTTCTTACCCAAATTTCGAGACGGGTTTTGGCTACGGATAATCTCAATTAACAAAGGAATTGCTTTCTCGGGCTTATTTTGGGCTCGATACACCAAAGCCAGCTGATAGGTTGATTTATCTCGAAGTTGTGCCGTTTCTAGTGCTTTTTTCCGGTGACTTTCGGAAACCCGGCGGTCAACGCCTAGAAAACTAGAGGTCAGGGTTGAATAGAAGTTGGAAAGCTGGTTCATGATTTGACGGGCATCTTGAAGCTTGTTGGCCGCCAAATCAAAATTTTGAGAACTGTAGGCGCTTTCGGCCTCAGTCATCAAGCGTTTTCCCGCTGGAATACTAAATAACCCCCCTGTAATACTGGGACTCAATACTTCAACATTATCTAAATCAGAGGACTGGCTAGCACCAGAGCCATCTAAATCTCCTGCGCGTTGAGCTTGAACTGATACAGGCAAGAAGGAGACAAAAGAGACAGACGCAACCAATAGGGCTAGATATCGGTTACCGGGGATGAATGAGCGGGAAGGTTGCATAAACACTGTTCGATAAACTCTGTAAGGACGCTGACGTAATCAGTTCAGGTTCTGGCCATCTTATCATTTGCCGTCGTAGCAAAGATCTCTTGAATCCTTGACCCTGCACTTCAACAATCTGCTTGACGATCTGGGTCTATAGAATTGTTCCGAACGGAGCAATTCAGTTAAATACAATTACCAACCTATTCTTGAGGTGACTTTGCAATTATGGTAATTTTTTACTATAATTAAAACAAGCGCTTCTAAAATGAGTTTTAGTTCATCTTTAGACAATCGCTGCTCCCTGATTTCACAGGGGTTTCATTGATATTTACTAGGAGTTCAGCGATGTTAGGACTGGTTAAGCCCCCCTGAGGTAGCCGATCAATCTTTAAACCTCTCTGCCAGTGACTATAATCTCTTGACCGATTTATATCAAGCCACCATGTCTGCTTGCTATTTGAATGAGAATCTTGCAGAAATACCTGCAAGCTTTGAATTAACGGTTCGGCGCTTACCTGCCAAGTTTGGCTATTTAGTCGCGATGGGTTTAGCACAGGTTTTAGATTACCTACAAAACCTAAAATTTACGGATCAGCAAATTCAGTATCTCCAAGAAACTGATTTATTTAGTCATGCCCCCACCCAGTTTTGGAGCATGTTAGAACAGGGTCGATTTACCGGGGATGTCTGGGCTGTCCCAGAGGGAACACCGATCTTTGCCAATGAACCCTTTTTGAGGATTGAGGCTCCTTTGTGGCAAGCCCAGTGGGTAGAAACGTTTATCCTTAATACCATCAACTATCAAACCTTAATCGCCACCCGTGCAGCTCGATTGCGAGACGTGGCTGGCCCCGACGCCACGGTCTTAGAATTTGGTACCCGCCGAGCATTTGGGCCCCAGGCTTCGGTCTGGGCAGCCCGAGCTGCCTTAGCTGCCGGATTAAATGCCACTTCCAATGTCTTAGCAGCCCAAAAACTGGGCCGAACACCCAGTGGAACCATGGCCCACGCGTTAGTTATGGCCATGACTGCCACCCAAGGGACCGAACTTCAGGCCTTTACTGCCTTCCACCGGACCTTTCCCCAGGCCGCTTTGTTGATTGATACCTATGACACCCTCGCAGCAGCCCAAACCCTGGCGGAGAAAGTTAAAGCGGGGGAACTAGAGGTACCCGCTATCCGCCTTGACTCTGGAAATTTAGTGGAATTATCCCAACAGATTCACCAACTTCTGCCCAAGGCCAAAATTGTGGTCAGTGGAGATTTAGATGAGCAAGAGATTCTCCGACTCCGCCAAGCTGGAGCTTACATCCATGGCTATGGCGTCGGGACTAAGCTCGTGACAGGCAGTCCTGTCAACGGTGTGTATAAACTCGTCGACATCGATGATAAGCCAGTTATGAAAGAGGCCAATGGCAAAATCACCTATCCCGGTCGCAAGCAAATTTTCCGCCAGTTTCATCAGGGGCAGGTGATTCAAGATCAGCTGGGCTTGATCAACGATGCGGCCCCTGTGGGGCAACCCCTCTTACAACCTGTGATGAAAGCAGGGCAACACCTCACATCTCCAGAATCTTTGGAGACCATTGCCCAACGGACCTTGGCTTCCGTGCAAAGCTTGTCAGCAGAGGTTCGTTGTGTGGCGAATCCGGTCTCTTTGCCCATTCACTTATCTACCGATTTGCAAGCCTTAACAGCAGCTACTCGCCGAACATCGGAAGCTGCCTAGCCCTCAATTCCCCCGCCGTCTCGCCCCGTTCCCTTAGATGATTTGCTCTATGAAAAAAATTGCACTTTTCGGCACTAGTGCTGACCCACCCACAGTAGGACATCAATCCATTATTGAATGGTTAGCTGGGCTTTACGATTATGTGGCCGTCTGGGCATCAGACAACCCCTTTAAACAGCACCAGTCTGTCTTGTCTGAACGTCAGCGGATGTTGGCATTGCTTATTCAGGATTCGCAACAGCGCTGTGAACATGTGGGGTTACAGGCTGAGTTAAGTCATTCCAAGACTCTGTTCACGGTGCAGCAGGCCCAACAGCTCTGGCCCCATGCTGAACTAACCCTAGTGGTCGGTTCAGATGTGGTGACAACGTTACCCCATTGGTATGGAGTCGAAACCTTATTCCAGCAAGTCCAGCTCCTGATTTTGCACCGACCGGATGCTCAGCTCCATTCTGATGCCTTAACAGCCCTCCAAAGGATGGGAGCACAATTGGCCATCGCCAATTTTCAAGGCCCACCCGTATCATCCAGTCACTATCGCCATACGGGGGATATTAACGATGTCCCCCCCGCTATTGCTGCCTACATTCAACAACATCATCTGTACTCATGGAACGCGCCCCATCCTCATCTCGACGAAACTCCACAACCTCTACTCTTGACTACCCCACCCCAGCCCTAGCAGAGTTCAAGGTCGGCGTAGACAATGTCATTTTTTCCGTGGACACGGCTCAAAATCGTCTGCTGGCCCTGCTCGTCAAGCGCCACAGTGATCCCTATTTAGGAGACTGGGCTTTACCCGGAACCTTGGTGCGAGAAGGCGAATCCCTGGAGGCCGCTGCCTATCGAATTCTGGCGGAAAAGTTACGGGTGGAGAACCTGTATCTTGAACAGCTCTATAGTTTTGGTGGTCCCCATCGAGATCCGCGGGAAGCGCCGGACAGCTTTGGGGTGCGCTACTTATCCGTCAGCTATTTCGCTCTCGTCCGTTATGAAGATGCCATGCTGATCGTGGACGAAGGCTGTGAAATTGATTGGCATCCCGTCGAGGCATTACCCAATCTCGCCTTTGATCACCCAGACATTCTCAACTATGGTCATCAACGGCTATGTAACAAGTTGGAGTACAGTCCTGTCGCCTTTGAGGTGTTGCCAGACTGCTTTACCCTGGCAGATCTCTATCAGCTTTACAGCACTGTTTTGGGGGAGAACTTCACAGATTACTCTAATTTCCGATCGCGACTGTTGAAGTTAGGATTTTTGGCCGATACGGGGGAGAAAATCTGCCGCGGGGCGGGTCGCCCTGCCACTTTATATCGCTTCGATGTCGAAGCCTTTGCACCTTTTCGGGATAAACCGCTAGTTTTTGTGTAGGAACGAAAAATGAAGATTGCGATCGCACAATTGAATCCCACCATTGGTGATTTAGTGGGAAATGCTGCGGCTATTGAAGCGGCGGCAACCACAGCCGAACAGCAGGGGGCGACCTTACTCTTGACCCCAGAGCTGTCCCTTTGTGGTTATCCCCCAAGAGACTTGTTGCTCGACCCTAGCTTTGTGGAGGCGGCCCAAACCGCATTAGAACAGCTTGCCACCCAGTTGCCAGCCAAACTTCATGTGCTGGTGGGCAGCGTGCAGCAGAACAAGGCTCAGGGGGGTAAACCCTTATTCAATAGCATTGTCCATTTGCATAAGGGCGAGATTCAACAGTGTTTTCATAAGCATTTGTTGCCCACCTACGATGTGTTCGATGAAGATCGCTATTTTGAACCTGGCAACCAACCCAATGTCCTGGACCTGAAAGAAGGCAAAATTGGGGTCACCATCTGTGAGGATCTGTGGAACAATTCAGATTTCTGGGAGAAACAAGCCTACGCGGTTGATCCGGTTGCAGAACTGATGAGCTACAACGTAGATTTGATTATCAACTTATCCGCCTCTCCCTTCTGCGTAGGCAAGCAAGAACTACGAGAAGCGATGTTGCGGCACCATGCTCAGCAATATCACTGTCCCTTGATCTATGCCAATCAGGTGGGAGGGAATGATGACTTAATTTTTGATGGCCGCAGTGTCGCCGTCAATCGCCAGGGAAACGTGGTCGGTCGAGCTAACGGCTTTGCCCAGGATTTATTATTCCTCACCTACGAAGCTCATGATTTACTGTCCAGTCGAATCGAACCTACCGTTACTGATATCAATGCTGAAATCTGGTCAACCTTGGTGCTGGGATTGCGGGACTATGCTCAAAAATGTGGGTTTAGCCAAGCGGTTCTAGGGCTCAGTGGCGGCATTGACTCTTCCTTAGTCGCCGCCATTGCTGCTGCCGCCCTGGGTCCGGAGAATGTCTTGGGCGTATTGATGCCTTCACCCTATAGCTCTGACCATTCCATTAAAGATGCGGAAGATCTGGCTCAGAACTTAGGAATGCCCACTACGCAGTTAGAGATCGCACCCGCGATGCAGACCTACGACGATATCTTAGGCTCCGTTTTTGCGGGGACAGAACCCGGTGTCGCCGAAGAAAATATTCAGGCCCGGATTCGGGGCAATTTACTGATGGCCATTGCCAATAAATTTGGTCGTTTGCTGATCTCCACCGGTAATAAATCGGAAATGGCCGTCGGCTACTGCACCCTCTATGGGGATATGAACGGGGGCTTAGCAGCCATTGCAGATGTACCTAAAACCCGTGTGTACGAGCTATGCCGATGGCTTAATACCAACACCCCGCCTGAACTGGGAGAGCAGAACATCATCATTCCCGAATCTGTGATTACCAAGCCCCCCAGTGCTGAACTCAAACCCGGACAAGTGGATCAAGACTCCCTGCCTGACTATGACGTTCTCGATGATATTCTCTATCGCTATGTCGACAATCATCAATCTAGCCAACAAATAATCGCAGCAGGTCACCCTGCTGCGATCGTGGACCGCATTATTCAAATGGTAAAAAGGGCTGAGTTCAAACGTCGCCAAGCACCGCCGGGACTCAAGATTACGGATCGAGCCTTTGGCACGGGTTGGCGCATGCCCATTGCGGCTCGAACCACCCGCCCAACCGTAACGGCTCATCCTGTGTCCGTTGAAACCTAATGGCTAGCCAGCGGAACGAATAAACCGTTGACAGGGAAACTAACCAATTCCAGCCATAACCAAGGCTGCCTTTGCTGTTCCACCAAAAGGTAGGAGATGATTAATCACTGTATTCAATATGGTGAGTAGGATGGATCCGACGATGGGATCTAAAATCTTATTTTTCAGGCTAAACCCAGGCACCAATGCGGCGGCCAGGGCAAAAATAATGATATTCAGGACAAAGTGAATGGGGCCAGCAATCACAATATCAGTCAGTTTTGGTCCTAACTCCAATAGGCCAAACAAAGGCACGACCAAAGCATTCAGGATGCCGAAGATAAAAGCAGAAAAGACAGCCTTACCCGGGCTATCAATTTCTACACCCAAAAATGGCAATTTGGAAATGATGAAGAGACTAATGGCGGTCACAATCAGTTTTAGGACTAATCCTAGGATTGTGTTGACGCCCCATGCTAATGGAATCACTTGTCTATCCTCCTCGGGTAGAGTATTGGTTGATGACTAGCAGAGTCACTCGTAATAAGTCCCCCCGTGGATTACTCCACACTTAGTGACTACCGTTTTTGATTCAGATTCCTAATACTCCTACCGTATTATTTGCTACTAACCCCCAGAATATTTAGATTTGTTTATAAAAAAGCGAAATACTTCGTCATACTCTGAAGCCCTGAAATTATCGAGATGCAACTCAATCCACTCCCATCTGTAAACACACCGATCTAGACCTACTATTTAGAGGCGAATATCTTTTTCCCCAGATGTTCAGGTCAATTTCTTCGACGGACTATTGCCGTGTACTCGATTTTGGAGAAAAAGTATCAGCAGATTCAACGAGAATTATTTTTAGGAATTGGGGCCTTCGGAGGCGTCATTGTCTTAGGCACCCTTTGGTATTGGTTGGTTGAACATTGGCCCCTGACCGATGCCCTCTATATGACGGTGATTACCCTCTCCACCGTTGGCTTTATGGAAGTGAACCCCCTCAGCGATCGCGGTCGGTTATTCACGATTGTCTTGATTATCATCGGGGTGATTTGGCTCGGCTATATTGCCAATCGCTTTACAGAAGCCGTGATTCAAGGGTATTTCCGAGACGGAGTCCGTTTACAACAACAGCGACGGCTCCTAGAAGATGTCTCAGAGCACTTTGTACTCTGCGGGTTTGGTCGCACCGGCCAACAGATTGCCCAAGAGTTCACCTCAGAGAATATCCCTTTTGTGATTATTGATCAGGATGAAGAAGGGGTTGAAATGGCCCAAAATTTGGGCTATGTCACAGTTCAAGGTAGCGCGATCCAAAATCAAACCCTATTACAAGCCGGTATAGAACGAGCCTGCGGTATCGTCACTACTCTGGCATCCGATGCCGACAATCTATACGCCGTGTTGTCCGCTAAAAACATCAATCCCAACATCAGAGCCATTGTCCGGGCCAATAGCGAAGATGCCCTAGCCAAAATGCAGCAAGTCGGAGCAGATGCTGTAGTTTCCCCCTATATGACCGTTGGCAAACGGATGGTTGCAGCGGCCTTACGGCCCCAAGTCGTCAACTTTATGGATGTGGCTTTAACGGGCAGTGAACCGGATTTTTATATCGAAGAACTGCTGATCGATACGGAGAGTTGTCCCTATATTGGTCAGACCTTGGGGGTATTGGGGGTGCGATCTCAGACCGGTGCCTCCATCCTCGCCATCCGTCGGGACAACGGTGAACTCATTGGCGCTCCATCAGCACAAACTGAATTTCGCAGCCAAGATCTACTGATTTGCATGGGAACGACC
Source organism: Acaryochloris sp. 'Moss Beach' (assembly GCF_021497025.1). NCBI lineage: Bacteria > Bacillati > Cyanobacteriota > Cyanophyceae > Acaryochloridales > Acaryochloridaceae > Acaryochloris > Acaryochloris sp. 'Moss Beach'. The sequence goes on along the minus strand of NZ_CP071717.1, from coordinate 4,646,629 downwards.
CCACAACTTCAAGCCCTAAACCAAGCCTTATCACCTCAGAACTAATTGATTGCGTACTTACGGTGCAGCAGGGCTGGGTTGAGGCTGAGAACCCGGTAAAGGAGCGAGAGGTTGTCCTGGTAACGGGGTAATCGGTTGAGTAGACGGCTGATTGGGCGCAGCGGGAAAGGTCCCTGGATTAGGGCCATCTACAGATGGAACGGGTAACACGTCATTTTGACCTGGAACCTGACCAGGAGGGGTCACTGGATCACTTTTAACGGTCTCTAGAGCCACCCGCTCTCCCCCCACAGACCGCAGCACATCCAAAACCGTAATCACCTGATCGTAAGTAGCACCTCCATCAGCCTTCAAAATGACAACACCTTGAGGGGTCGTTTGCAGATAGCGACTCACTAACTGCTTCAGCTGAGTTTGATTAACCGGTTGATTATTCGCCAACAACTCTCCGAGAATGCCAACTTGCACTCTGAATTTACTGCTAAATTGGGGCGTCCCTGTTTCTGCCTTAGGAAGATTGAGATTAATCCCTTCAGGCCGACTCAACCCTACCGTTCCCAAGATAAACACCGCCAGGAGACAAAAAACGACATCTAATAGCGGAATTAGTTCAACTTGAATCTCTGCTTCTTCATTTTCTATAAATGTTTTCATAGGACTTCATACTGGCGATCAACGGGCAAATCAATATCCTTAAGGATTGGGAGCATCGTTTTGAGGGGTCAGGGCAGGTCGTGTTTCTGTAGGTTGCAACCAAAACTGTCGATAGACCAGCTCTAGCTCATTCCCCGTCCGTCGAAAAATACGTGCCTGATTAAATACCAACCCTTGAAACAGCCGATAAAACGTCAATGAAACAATCGCAATGGCCAATCCTACCAAGGTACTCGTTAAAGCCTGGTCAATCCCTAAAGCTGGATTACCGACAATTTGACCAAATTCTTCAAAATTCAATTTTCCTAGAGAATTTTGCAAACCTAAAATTGTTCCAAATAATCCCAATAGAGGAGATAAAGCAATCACAGCTTCTAGGACTTTGCTGCCCCTGCGCATTGCCGTCAGCTCTTCATCAGCAGACGCCTCTAAGGCTAATCTAAAAATTTCTGGTTCTTGATTTGCTAACCGTAGGGGGGTGAACAGAAATCGACCAATGGGTTGATTGCTAAATTGTCGAGCTAGGTGAGTCGCTTCATCCCAATCTCGGCGGGCAGCATCCAGAATTTGCTTCGCTGTTTTTCGTTCTCCTCTGAGAAGATTGCTCCAGAACCATAACCGCTCAAAAACAGTTCCAATCGCTAATATGGAAAGTCCGAGTAATGGCCATATTGTGGGCCCTCCCTTCTCAAATAGCTCGATAATATTCACGATAGTTCCTTTGCCCAATCCGACGATGAGATCAATAATGTACGACGTTTTCTGTCTATTTCTATCTCATCATGAAGTATAAGATATAGCATGACTTATTCATTTATAAAATAAATCTAGTCGCCCCTCAATTCACTGATATTGCTCTATTAGAAGAACAAATATAAGTATTACCGATTTAACGAACTAGATTAAGCCAATTTTGTCTGATAAAGGATAGAGAGCCTCTTTGGCGGGAATCCACACCAGATCTGTTATCTAAGTTCTGACAAAATAGAAGAGCAAAGGAGATCCAAGCCAATGAATTTTTCCATCAAAGCAATTTATAACTGGTATCGAAATAGCCTACGTAATCCGAAATATCGAGGATGGATTATTGCTGGCACCTTGGCATACCTCTTAAGTCCATTCGATATTTCTCCAGATATCTTTCCCATCGTTGGTCAAATTGATGATCTTGCCTTGCTGACGCTCTTTGTTTCAGAACTCTCTCAGGTGTTAATTGAAGGCTACAAAAAACGTCAAGTAAACACACAACCCGACAGTAATGAATCTGATAGCCAGGAAACCGTTGATGTTGATGCAGTGCCCATTCAGGACTGATGTATCTTAGTTGGGGCAAGCCGTTATTTGCCATGACATTTCATGAATCCTTCCCCTCAATGTTCTAGTCCATGGTTTGAATATCCCATTCGTGTTCAGCCTTGTCATACGGATTATGCAGGAGTAGTCTGGCATGGTTCCTATCTAGAATGGATGGAAGCTGCTCGCATTGCCGCTTTTCGCACCGTAGGCCTGGAATATGCAACATTAGTCCAATTGGGCTGTGATCTCCCTGTCATTGACTTATCTCTCCAATATCGAAAAGCCATCCAGATGGGAAACGAGGTCATCGTTAAAACCAGACTGAGCAAGCTAGACAAAGTTAGGCTCTTCTGGGATCAAGATATTTTCTGCATCAATACGGAAAAGCCCTGTGTGTTGGGGCGCGTTACTCTTGTACCGGTTAATTCTAAAAATGGCCGAATTCTCCGCACCTCTCCTCAAGTCTTGCAAGATGCCATTAATCAACTCATAAGTTAAAGAAATGTAATCTTATGCCGCCATTAATAGAAAATAATGAGGGTTTTTGAATTTTTTTTTCAGATTCTGATCAGCTAAAAAACAAGGAGAGCTGACGTTGACGCTATCATAAAGCTCATTTTTCGAAACGTATAATTTATGTAGAACTTATATATAATATATGACATTTCAGTCTTTTTTTGATGTATAAAAGGTCTCTTTTTTTTATACAAACAAGTTAATAGCAAATCATCATAATCAGCTTGGTAATTATAAGCTTGTCATTTACAAGCTATTACGGTGATTTAGATCACTTTTCAATGTGCTTTTGATCACACCTCAATTAGAGAGATATTTTGTAATTTGGTTACAAGTTTGGGCATACTAATCACACGCTACATAATTCAGGAAGTTGGGGAGCACCTTGAATTAGGAAGCAGTTAACTCAAACACCAGTGGTTGTTGTTCGGATCACTTAACTGTAAGCCCTACTCTCTAGAAATCCAGTGAATACCCAGTTGCCTTATCATCATCAGTCCCGCTCTGTTTCTAATGAGCAGAGGGTTTATGATCATCTTCTTGCTTGTGTACGCTCTGAATCTCCACAAGATGTCTTACACCGATTCCAGTCTTTATTTCTAGGCACATCAGGATATCAAGAACCAGAAATTAGGCAAGCAATAAATGCCATTGTCAAATCTACGACAAAACAAGATGAGTTTTGTTTATTTCTCAATCGATGTTGCTACATTTTGGTCAACCGTTGGCAAACCCAATTTGATTGTCGTTATGCCATTTCACAACTCATTACTCTCTTAGGCCAGGCAAGCGGTATGCCAGCCAGCTTAGGTCGGACTCAGACGAAGACCCGGCTCCGGTTACTCGTTAAGCATTTTGCGAAAAGCCAACACTTTCAAAGACTACGCCGATTCGCAGACTTTATGAATCCGGGGGGAGCAGCGTCTGGGCAGCAACCCCTTGTCACTCTTTTACAGCGATATCCCTACTTATACAAGCATTGCTTGGTCTCGCAAGGAGATACTCAAGAGCATCAGCAAGTGATTCATCAAGCTCAGGCTCAAGCCCAGCAGAAATTTGAAGTGGATTTATCTCTATATATGACGGATCTCTTAAAGCGGCAAACTAGAGATCCTCAACCGTTAATTCAAACTGTAGGACAGCCCCATTCAGCGGGAAAAATTATTCAGCCTGTTCATAACCCCACCCTATTAAGTGATTCAGACCTGCGCGGATCCCTAAAGCATTTTGTCGGCAAGGTGGACTCGCGAAATACCCATCAGGACTTAGCCAAGCATTTTCTGATGCAGCAGCATGCAGCCACTTCAACCTATAAGCATTTCAAAAATGACTTTTATGAGTATTTAGCCTCATCCATCGACACCAAATTTGGTCAATGTCGGTTTAATAATCAGCTGTATCAATGCTTACAGCACATGTTCCCTGAAAGCAACGATCGCACCATGAACGACTTCTTGATGGTTAGAACTTGCCAACAGGTCTTAAACTTCTTAGTCATTGAGAGTCGACAAAAACCCAAACATTGGATTTTCATGGATTTGATTAACAATGTGGGCTCCACCTCTACCGTTAGCTTAGTGCTCAAAGTGGTCTTAATTTGCAAGAAAATCAAGCCCTACCTAGAAAAACGATTCGCACTTCTGTTTAATCACTACGAATCCCAGAAGCAAGCTTCTGTTCAATGGTTAGTTCACTGCTTCGAGAAGTTGAATCTAGCTTGGTGTGGTCTTTTCGGTAAGTTTGATTATTCCTACGTATCCGTTCTTTAGTCGCAAGTACCGACTGTTGAAGGCTCTTCAGCCCAGGCCAATAATTGCTCTAAAGGGCCAACTTTCATACCCAAACAATCACGGGTTCAGCCCGTGCTGCCCTCATTCCATGCATCAAGAGGCAGTCGTCAAACTTTGATGGGTACCATTTAAGCCGCAATATCAGCTTCTTCTTCATCCGGCAAACCAAAAACTTGACGGAAAACCTTACTCACTTTGTAACCAGAGTCAATAGATTCTAGGGGATCTTTTCTCAGGCGGTGGCGCAAACAAAGGGTGATCACTCGACGAATATCATCGACCGTGACTTCTGTACGTCCTTCAAACGCTGCAATGGCTTTAGCTGCACGGTTAGAAACAATATCGCCCCGTAGGCCATCGACATCCAGTTCTGAACAAACCTGAGAAATATTGACCCGTAACTCATGATCAATATTGACGCTAGGGAGATTGTTTTGGGCACTAATAATCTGATCTTGGAGTGCCTTTTGGTTGTCCGTATGATTGTCCAAATAAGAGTGGGGCTCTTGATCGAACTGGGAGCGCTCTTCCACGATTTGCACTCGCAGGGTCGGATCTTTCACCGTATGAATTTCAGCATGCATCCCAAATCGGTCGAGGAGCTGGGGACGCAACTCTCCTTCTTCAGGGTTGCCGGACCCCACTAACACAAAGCGAGCAGGGTGACGAATCGAAATTCCTTCTCGTTCTACAGTGTTCCAACCCGAGGCGGCTGAGTCTAACAACACGTCAACCAAGTGATCATCTAACAGGTTGACCTCATCCACGTAGAGAATGCCACGATTAGCCTTTGCCAATAAGCCGGGTTCAAAGGCTTTGACCCCTTCTGCCAAGGCCTTTTCAATGTCGATGGTGCCGCAGACCCGATCTTCGGTCGCACCTAAGGGTAAATCCACCATAGGCACCTGCATTTGAGTGATGGCTGGTGTTTGGCCGCTTGCTGTTAATGCTTTGACCTCATCACTCATGAGTTCTGGATCAGCGGGGTCACTATTGAAGGGATCTTCAGCCACTACATCAATCTCGGGCAACAAATTGGCCAAAGCTCGAATGGTTGTGGTTTTTCCGGTACCGCGATCACCCATAATCATCACTCCACCAATTCGAGGATCAATGGTGTTGAGGATCAGCGCCAGCTTCATTTCTTCTTGGCCAACGATGGCTGTGAATGGGAAAACAGCGCGAGTAGGCGCTTTGGTCGCAGTAGAACTCACAGAAATACCTGATTTAGTAGCTTATATATGCAGTGTTTCCCATTGTGCCATATGGTTGTTCAGGGGCGCTAATCCGTTCAAGGCAATGAACTACGAAGCCAGTTAATATGCTCCAGGGGCCAGAATCGCAGATTCGCTCGACCAATTAAATTCGATAGGGGTAAAAATCCCCAAATGTGGGAGTCGTTGCTATTGTTGCGGTTATCTCCCATCACGAATAGGTTACCCTCAGGCACTGTAACGGGAGCTAATTCATACTGAGGGGCTTCTGCAATGTAGCGTTCAGTTAGGGGCTGACCATCCACATAAACTTGGCCATTCTGGACCGCAACAGTTTGCCCTTCAAGACCAATCACTCGTTTAATAAAGGCTTGCTCAGGCCCATAGCCAACGGCTTGTAAGGGTAAAGGCGTGTGGAAGACGACAATATCGCCCGCTTCAGGCTGACGCAGCCGATAGGAAAGCTTTTCAACCACGATTCGATCACCGGGTGTCAAGGTGGGCTCCATCGAGACCGAGGGAATATAGCGAGACTCCGCCACAAATCCTCGAATCAGTAGGGCGAGGAGGAGTGCGATCACAAGGGTGAAAACGTTATCTTTCTGGGATTGCCACAGTTTGCGCCATGCTGGAATGGGGTCTGCCTCAGGTGTGGGCCGATCCTCTGAGGTCATAGCGGTTCTCTCGTGAAATGGACAATCTTCTAGATCACTAGAGTACTCCTCAGTAGAGTCGTTTGAGGATATATTCCGTTAAATCAATCAGCGCTTGACGGGAATCAGAAGCGGGGAGGAAGTCCAGATGGTGAACGGCCTGATGGGAAAATTGTTCGGCAAGGGCTCGGGATTTAGGAATCCCTTGACTGTCATTCACAAGGGCAATGGCTTCTTCTAAGTCTTCTTCCTGCTCCAAATGCCGATCAATTAATACTTTCAGGTAGGGCTTTTCTGCGATCGCAAACAGGACGGGTGCCGTTAAATTACCGCTGCGCAGATCTGAACAGGCCGGTTTGCCCAGGGCATTCGTCGACCCTGTGAAGTCCAAAATATCATCAACAATTTGGAATGCTAAGCCCACACAGCGACCATAGGCATATAAATCCTGGTTCACTTGCAAAGACGTACCGCTCAAAACCCCTGCAGCTTTAGCGCTATTCGCCATTAAGGAAGCAGTCTTGTAATAGGACTTCTCTAAATAGGCTTCTAGGGTCAAGGATGTATCAAAGCAGTTGATGCCCTGCTGGATTTCTCCTTCAGCGAAATCCTTAATCACTTCAGACAGCAGTTTTACCACCTCTAGGTTGTCTAAGTTCGCCAAATACCAGGACGCTTGGGCAAACAGAAAATCACCGGCTTGAATGGCAATGCGGTTGCCAAAAAGGCTATGGACAGACGGTACTCCACGACGAACCCCTGAATCATCTACCACATCATCATGCAGCAGGCTGGCGGTATGAATCATCTCGGTGATCTCTGCCAACCGTCGATGTCGAGGGGTGAGATCTTGAGCCGGGAGCAGTGCTCTGGAGAGGAGGAGGACAATGGCTGGGCGCATCCGCTTCCCTCCAGCTTGAAACAGGTGTTCAGCCGCAGCGTAAAGAACTGGATGTTGGGCACGTACCAGGTCTTTGAGGTTATCAACCAGGATGACTAAATCGGCTTCAACTGGATCAAAAAGGGATGTTACTGAGGTCATTGATTTGCTTATCTCAGACGGTTATGAAATAAAGATTACAAAATTTTACATATGCTTATCACATTGTAACTCTCTTCGTTTACATGAGGGTTTCTAACCCATCAGGAATTCAAATCTCTAAGATGTCGCGGTCAGCAGTCCGTTGATGGTGTCCCGGTATTCTTGCTTCGCTTTAATCCCTTTGAACTCCCGCAATAAGGATTTATCCTGAAACACCTGAACCGTTGGGGTGCCTGTAATCGAGGCAGATTCAGCGATATCTGGATCTTCGGCAATGTCAATTTCTACATAGTGCACCTGTCCTTCAAATTCATCAATCACGCGACTCAAGATTGGCTGCAGGATATGGCAGGGGCCACAGGTGGAAGACGCATATTTCACTACGATGATGCGATCGCTCTCATGAAACAGCTTCCGCAAGGCAAACGCACCCTGGTGACGAGTGGTGTTGGGATCAAACTCTGCAGACAACTTATACTCTGGCGGATGGCTTCCATCTTCTGTTGGTTCAGACGCTTCTGATTGGTGAAATTCCTGGATCAAGTCTTGGGAGGACAACCAGCGTTCTGCCAATAAGGCCGCCATACATCCCGTTCCAGCTGCTGTAATTGCTTGTCTGAACTCATGATCTTGGACATCTCCAGCAGCAAACACACCCGAAATATTAGTGCTGACTGAATCGGGCTGAGTCAGGATGTACCCCGTCCCATCTAAATCCAGTTGCTGGGTGAAGAGTTGGGTATTGGGCTGGTGGCCGATGGCATAAAATAGCCCCCGCACCTGCAATTCTTGAACCTCAGAAGTCTGACAATTTTTGATTTTGAGTCCCTGGAGCTGTGTATCGCCAAAAACATCCATCACCTCGGTTTGCCAATGGACGGTGACTTTAGAATTTCTGATCACCCGGTCCTGCATGGCCTTGCTAGCTCGCATATGCCCTGAGCGAACCAGTAGATGTACGTGAGAGCCATACTTCGTCAGATAGACGGCTTCTTCGGCAGCAGAATCTCCACCCCCGACCACAGCGAGTTCTTCATTCTTAAAAATAGGCGTTGCCCCATCGCAGATAGCGCAGGCAGAAATCCCCCGACTCCAAAACGCTTTCTCTGCAGGTAGGCCCAATCGTCTTGCGGTTGCCCCCGTCGCGATGACCACGCTATGGGCCTTTACTATTCTTTCTTCCGACTGAATCACGAATGGAAACTGCTGAAAGTCAACAGACGTTACATCTTCGGTGACAATCTCGCTTCCCCAGCGTAGGGCCTGTAGCTTCATCCGATCCATCAACTGCGGTCCGGTAATCCCATCTGGGAACCCCGGGAAATTCTCCACTTCCGTTGTCGTCATCAATTGCCCACCCGGAAGTCCTCCAGCCTGATATCCCGCAAACATAAAGGGCTTTAAGTTTGCTCGGGCGGCATAAATAGCCGCAGTATATCCAGCAGGCCCTGATCCAATGACCACCAAGTTTTCGATCGTTTCACTCATAAGAACAGTAAGGTAACGGCTAAGAATAACTCATGGAGCATTAGCTTTTTGAGAAGTATTCGCGATGGATCTAAGCCATTGACTCAAAAAATCTCCAACGCTTTACTATAGTGAAATTATTCCCCTGCCATCATCCGCTGAAAAAGTTTGCCCATGTCTGAGTCACCATCCACGAACAAGCCTAATCCTCCCAGCATTTGGCGAACCATGACCGGCGCTGTTATGGCTGGAACCATGGCTTTCCCTCTGGCTAAACTTTCATCTAAAATTGCCCAGTCTTTTGCTGAACATCCTTTCACATCGGATAATCAAACGGCCGTTAAAATCGCCATTGCCCTCAAGACCCTAGTAGTGGGGTTAAGCACCTTAGCCACCGGAATTTTCTGCATGGCAGCATTGGGCTTAAGCGCTTTATCCGCCCAGATCCTCTGGCAGAATCTCACATCGTCTCCTACGCCTCCTGAATCTGACCCCGTAGATCAGCCTGAGTAATCATCGTGAGTTAACCGCTCTAATCTTGGTAGCATAGGAACTACTAAAGAAATTTGCGCTATCCCCAGTCTCTGAATGGACGGCCACATGATTGGGGTCTCTTCTAGGTTTGGCTATCCAGAGGGTACAAACGCCTAGTAATATCAGAAGGGAGCAATATTAATGCTCTATCTGTGCAAACCCCTTCTCATACGGGTTGGTGCCTGGGGTTAGTTGCTGTTGAGATAGGATGTATAAAGGAAATCGTAGTTATGACCACTAAACCAGACCGTGTTGTTCTAATCGGCGTTGCCGGTGACTCTGGATGCGGTAAATCTACTTTCCTGCGCCGACTGGAGGATCTATTTGGGGAGCAATTCATCACGGTTATTTGCCTAGATGATTACCACAGCTTGGATCGTTATCAACGGAAGGAAACAGGTATTACTGCTCTAGATCCTAGAGCCAATAACTTTGATTTGATGTACGAACAAATCAAAACTCTCAAAAGTGGTCAATCAATTGATAAACCCATTTACAACCACGAAACAGGTCTCCTTGACCCTCCTGAACGGGTCGACCCCAACCATGTGATCGTGATTGAAGGTCTGCATCCGCTTCATGATGAGCGGGTTCGAGGACTGATTGATTTCAGCGTTTATTTAGACATCAGTGATGAAGTCAAAATCGCCTGGAAAATTCAGCGAGATATGGCTGAGCGGGGTCATACCTATGAGGACGTTCTCGCCTCTATCAATGCTCGCCGCACTGACTTTGAAGCCTATATTGATCCCCAAAAACAACATGCTGATGTTGTGATTCAAATCTTGCCGACTCAGCTTCTCAAAGAAGAAAAGCCCGGCAGCATCCTGCGGGTGCGACTCATTCAAAAAGACGGTGTGCCTGATTTTGCTCCGGTATACCTCTTTGATGAAGGTTCAACCATCAACTGGATTCCTTGTGGCCGTAAGTTGACCTGTTCTTATCCAGGTATCAAGATGGCCTATGGTCCTGATGACTATTACGGTAACGCCGTTTCTGTTCTAGAAGTGGACGGTCAGTTTGAGAGACTGGATGAAGTCATTTATATTGAAGGCCATCTCAGCAATACCTCTACTAAGTTTGAAGGTGAGATGACTGAATTGCTGCTGAAGCACAGAGATTACCCCGGGTCTAACAATGGCTCTGGCTTGTTCCAGGTCATTGCAGGGCTAAAAATGCGTTCGACTTATGAGAAGTTGACCGCAACCAAGGTCTCTGAGCCGGTTGGCGTGTAACACATTCCTATCTATAAACTTCTAGAATCAGGTGTTGGGGCTTCTCTCAACACCTGATTTTTTATGTTTTAACTGGAGAGTGGCATCGACAGCGTATTCTGGCCATGGGGTAAAGAAACCAATACATCTGCAAGGGGCTTAACCCGAGATGCATTGCTATGGACATTGATTTGATACACGGTAGAGGAAGAAAGTTCTAGAGCCGTTAACCAGCCACTCCCTGGATGGTAAGCACCTGTATCAATCCCTAACCAGCCCGCACCTTGAACAATTTGCCCAGGTTCCACTCCTGAAAATGTAAAGGTCATTGTATGGCCGGTAATAATCATTCTGTCGGGGAAGTATGGCTGCGGCATGTTGTGAAATTCTCGCCGAATCCAACAAAATTCCTGGGCAGTCTGACGTTCTAACGGCAGTTCTGGGTGAAGCCCGGCATGTACTAGCCAATAATCTCCTAAATCGAGGTGATTAGGCAGAGTTTTAATCCAACTCAAATGCTCCCATAAATGCTGCTTGGAGCTATAGCTTTGTAGCGTTTCACGCCCCCCTGCTTGCAGCCACATTTGCAGCACAGACGAATTAGGCGAAAGATTCGCCAGAGCCGCCACCATCAGCTGTTCATGGTTTCCTAATAAACAGGTGTAGGACTGCTCTCGGACAAAATCTACGACCTTAGAGCTATCAGGGCCTCGATCAATGAGGTCGCCTAAAAAGTAGATTTGATCAGATTCGTTGAGTTCCAGTAGAGATACTAGATCAAGTAATGCTTGATAATGACCATGAATATCCCCAATGACGAATCGACGCAGTGGTTGAGCAATCATTCACAAATGCTATGCAGGGTCAAGGGGTAACGATAGCCATACTGTACGTTGAAGGTGCCGAAGACTAGGGTTAGAAAGTTGTTAAAACTATAGTTACCTCTACTCATAAGTATGCCTGATTTGAGGTTAAATCGAGTAGTTATTTCCTCAGTTGATGATTCATCTATCAACTTTATGGCAATGAGCAATTGTAATTCACACCTTCAGGGGTATCCGGATGGATTGTATACACTTAAATGGCATCCGCAGCTACGGATACACAGGATTTTTGCCAGAAGAACAAGTCCTGGGACAGTGGTTTGAAGTGGATTTAGTTCTGTGGGTAGATTTAGCAGCGGCCGGTAGTAGCGATCGCATCGAAGATACGGTGGACTATCGCCAGATTATTGACCAGGTAAAACAGCTAATTCACCAGTCTAAATATGCGTTGATAGAGCGCTTAGCAACCGCCATCGCTGAACAACTCCTCCTCCACTCCAGCCTTGAGAAGGTCAGCGTCAAACTCACGAAAGTTGCTGCTCCGATTCCTGACTTTTCAGGCCGCATCACCATCGAAATAACGCGAAACCGGTCTTAAGCAAGATTGATCGATGGATATGATACCTGTTTTATTTTTATAGAATAGCTAAGCTCAAATCTAAGATTGGCGAGGACCAAAGGCTATCGTTACCTTAAGGAAATTGATATTATTAACTTCAAGCGTGAATAGTTAAAGTTGCTTGTGCTCAATCCACAAAAAACTTACGTAATATCATATACTTAATATAAAGTTACATTAAGGTACTTACGGAGCCTTGACCCTATGAACCCATCAGATCCAGAACCAATGTGGGGCTTCACTGACTTTGCTGAAAATTTCGGCGGTCGCCTAGCAATGCTTGGCTTTCTCCTAGGCTATGTTACTGAAGTCATTTCTGGCGAAGGAATGCTGGCACAAATTCTTTCCTTGTTTAGTTACTAAAACTCAGCAGCATATCGATTGTGTGCCCCTTCTCATTGAGAAACAGCACTGCTGCCATTCTCTAGCTTATTAGCCCAATTTCTATCAAACTTCCAATACCCTTGCTCAAAGCGAGCAAGGGTATTTTTTATATGCTTCTAGCGCAAATATCCATTTCCTAGACTGAGTCCCAACCAATGCTCAACAGAAACACCCTCCTCTACAAAGAAAATAGATTGGCACTTCATAAATAACGATTAAATCCCAAATAGTCTTCATTTTCAGGAAATATAACCAATAAATCGACGATTTTGATCTAGATATATAAACGGTCCATCACCATCTAATCCATGCATATACAAATTCGATTGACGATTTGTAACAAAAAAAGTTAACATAGTTTACATAACGTTACAAAAATCATTTTAATGTCTTGCAGTTTATGTGAATCCACTATTCCACTCTAGTCAAGGCAACCGTTTCATCCTGGTTCTAATGGTTCCGCTATCGAGTAAACCGCAATGATAGCCAAGTGTGAGTCAAACCTTATCTGAGCACCATCAGAAAACCCCACCTTTTAGTAGAACCCTTTCAATCCTCATCAATCAGACCGTTAACTTTATTACCCAAAGGAAAGCCACAATGCCAGTCAATGAAAAACCTCAACGCCCAAGACCGAATCCCATCACCAGTATTCTGCTGTTTGTCCCTGCAATTCTCCTAATAGTGAATCTGGTTGTTCCTTTTATTACAGGACCACGAGTTCCCAAAGTGCCCTATAGCTTCTTCCTTGAGCAAGTTCAAGATGAAGAAGTCTCTCGGGTCTCCGTTGGCCAAGACATCATTCGGTATCAAATCAAAAATGCCGATGATCAGGCAGGGCAGCTATTAGAAACCACTCCTATCTTCGACTTAGAACTCCCCAAACTCCTCGAATCGAAAGGCGTTGAATTCGCCGCTACCCCTCCTGCGGGCAATCGCTGGTTCACTACCCTACTGAGCTGGGTCATTCCTCCCGTCATCTTCGTCGCCATCTTCCAATTCTTTAGTCGTGGTGGCATGGGTGGCGGTGGTCCCCAAGGTGCCCTCTCTGTGACCAAGAACAAAGCCAAGGTCTATGTCGAAGGCGATGACAATAAAGTCACCTTTGATGATGTTGCTGGTGTAGAAGAATCTAAAGCTGAACTCGAAGAAATTGTAGAGTTCCTCCAGTCTCCTAAGCGCTTCACTGATATCGGAGCCAAGATTCCTAAAGGTGTCTTACTCGTAGGACCTCCTGGAACCGGTAAAACTTTGATGGCTAAGGCCGTCGCCGGTGAAGCTGGGGTTGCGTTCTTCAGTATCTCGGGTTCTGAGTTTGTGGAACTGTTTGTCGGTACCGGTGCCGCTCGCGTTCGTGACTTGTTTGAACAAGCTAAAAAGAAAGCGCCTTGCATTATCTTTATTGACGAACTCGATGCCATTGGTAAATCTCGGTCTGGGGGTAATGGCTTCGTTGGTGGTAATGATGAGCGTGAACAAACTCTCAACCAACTCTTAACAGAAATGGATGGGTTTGGGGCAGGAGATGCCACGGTTATCGTCTTAGCTGCAACGAACCGTCCTGAAACTTTAGACCCTGCCCTATTACGTCCCGGTCGATTTGACCGTCAAGTACTGGTAGACCGTCCTGATCTCACAGGTCGTCTGGCTATCTTGGAAATCTATGCCAAGAAAGTGAAGCTGGGTGAGAATGTTGACCTTAAGGCCATGGCCACTCGTACTCCTGGTTTTGCTGGGGCTGACCTAGCCAACTTGGTGAATGAAGCTGCACTACTCGCCGCTCGTCGCGGTAATAAAGTCGTCGAGACTCAAGATTTTGCGGAAGCCATTGAGCGAGTGGTAGCTGGGCTAGAGAAGAAGAGCCGTGTGCTCAATGAGAAGGAGAAGAAGATTGTGGCTTACCACGAGGTCGGTCATGCCCTTGTCGGTGCCAAGATGTCCGGTTCGGATCAAGTGGAGAAGATTTCTATTGTTCCTCGCGGTATGGCTGCACTAGGTTACACCCTGCAAGTCCCTACGGAAGACCGGTTCTTGTTGAATGAGGCTGAGCTGCGCGGTCAGATTGCCACTCTACTCGGTGGACGGGCTGCAGAAGAGGTCATTTTCGGGAGTATTACCACGGGTGCTTCGAATGACTTACAACGAGCGACGGATCTGGCGGAGCAGATGGTAACGTCTTACGGCATGAGTGAGGTGTTAGGTCCCCTAGCTTATGACAAGGGGCAGCAGAATAACTTCCTCGGTGGGGGGATGAATGCTCGCCGGGCCGTGAGCGATGAGACGGCGAAGGAGATTGATAAGGAGGTTAAGGGCATTGTGGAGACGGCTCACCAAGAAGCCCTCACTATCCTGAAGGGGAATAAGGAGCTGCTGGAGATGATTTCTGAGCAGTTGCTGGAGAAGGAAGTGATTGAGGGCGATGGTCTCCGAGAGATGCTGGCTAAGGTCCATCCTGAAGTCCATGTCCAGACTGCGGATGAGCCTGTAGCGGTCTAAGTTGAGATAGAAAAAACCATTCCTTTGGGTGGCCCCATGCTAGGCATGGGGCCTTTTTCGATCGGTATATTATTCAGAAAACTTTTTCTGTTTTCAGTATTGGCAGACGATTAGATAGATCTATGCGAACACTTTACAGTTGATTCCACAAAGTGGTAACCCATAAATAGGCGCGTGCATTACTTATAAAAAAGGAAGGTTAATATGACTGCGAACGATACCATGGCTCCAGACTTTCTGTTCCTCGCTTTCATAGCAGCTATTATTCTCATCATTTTTTTACAGTCTCGTTCAATTGTTAAACAGCAAGATACGGAGAAAGAACTAGAAGAAACCCAAGATCAAATTTCGTCATTAACCCACCAAATCGACAATATTGCGGAAAATCGAGAGCAGTTAGCGGAGGCAGTGCAGAAAACCCAAGAAAAACTAGTCGTTATGTTTATGGCGTTGGAAGAGTCGAAACAACTGGCAGGTCTTTTGCCACAGGTTGATGGCGACCAACCCAATCTGTTGGAAGGTGTGAAAGAGCAATTTGCAGGCATTCTTGAGCAACAAGACGATTGATCGAACCGTCCCATTCAGTCTGTTTCACGATTGTGCTGGCAGGGTGATGGGTACAACTTACTGGAATCCCAAAGATCATTAAGGCTGGAAAGTATCTACTTTCCAGCCTTAATGTTGGATAGCCATTAAAAGGTCAAGGCCAGTTGGTGAATCGCTTTGGTCGCATTCGCCAGAGATTGCTTTCGTTCAAGTTCTAACGCTAGCTGGTCAGCATGAATATACGAAATATCAGTCAGCCCCAAAACCTTAAAAATGGCGCTGATATACGGTTCTAGGAAATCTCGATCTTCCCGTCCTGAACCCACTCGGTAATTATATTTTCGAGTGGTGATCACCAATAGCTTTTTGTCTACTAGTCGTCCTTGGGGGGTTCCATTGACGATTTGCAAGGTGCGATCACGTCTAAATACCTGATCCAGATACGCTTTAAAACTAGACGGCACCGTTAGGTTGTACATAGGCATACCCACCACATAGCAGTCTGCCGCGAACAACTCATCGATGAGGGTATCGGAAAATGCGATCGCACCTTGCATCTCCGCAGTTCGTTGTTCTGGCTCAGACTCGTAAGCCGCAACCCAACCCTCATTAATATGTGGGATGGGAGAACTGCCAATATCCCGATAAATGATGTGGCAATTGGGATTGGCTTGTTGCCATTGGGAGACAAACGCCTGGGTAAGCTGGCGAGAGTAAGAGTCTTGGATACGGGCACTCACATCCATATGGAGTAAGCAACGGGGCTTGGAGTCTGGAGAAATCATACTTAACAGTCCACTTCTCTAGCCAAAATTAAGAATTGTAGTCAATAGAACCTGAAGATGTCGAGACAATGCAAGTCTATTGGATGGGATAACTAATCTCAGAGTAGGAATCGTTGGTTCAACAGGAGTGACGTTGAGTGTTCAATACCATCCTGGTCGCCTTAGATAGCCCTGAAATTTCTGGACGGGTTATGCAGGCCCTCAAAAGTATTCAGTTGGATACTGTGGGGAAAGTGATTCTCACTCACGTAATTTCTACCAACGAAACAGGAGAAGAACAGCCTGCAGATCGCCCTTACTCCGACCCGCAAGGGGTATTTCGGCATATCGAAGAAGAACTCCAAACATATAAAGCATCGCTACCCTGCGACAGTAACTTAGAAATCGTGACAGGCGATCCAGCCGAAGAAATCATCCGGGTCGCCAATATCTATGAAGCTGATTTAATTCTCATTGGCAGTCGGGGACTAACGGGAGTCACTCGAATTCTCCAACGGTCTGTCAGTAGTCAGGTCGTTAGTGATGCCTCCTGCTCAGTGATGGTGGTGCGTTAGAGGCCAGATTGCTGCCACTCTAAGAAAGCTTTTAGCCGCAAAAGCGTCAAACTCTGGCCAGCATTGAGGGGCAATAAGGAAACACCTTCCAGGCGGGACTGTACCCACTTTTCGCCCCAAGACCATTCTTGAAAACCATCTACCCCTTTGCTCAAGATCAAACGCAGGGTGTTGCTATCCACTACATCGATATGGTGCTGGATTTCAACAGGGCCAAGCCAGCTAGTAAAGACAGCTCCTGGTTTAAAGGTTGTTGGCAAATCATTTGAAAAGGTCTGGGGCCATAGCCACTGCTTAATTTGTGCCCCTTGGGTTAAGGCATCTCGCAAGGCTGCCTCGGAGGCATTAATTTCAATTCTGAGCTTACTGGTTTGAAAACTGCCAAACATAGGGTTGATGTCAAAAATAGAGACGGTGGGTTGATCTAACTTGAGTGATGGAAATGGACAGGACGAACAATAGGCTACAAAGTAATTAGTCCTCTCAATATAGGTTAACCCTATGCATTGTTCAGAAGCTCTACTCCGAACAATATCACTAAGTCTTTTAACCATTTTGGATTCAGCTACAGTAAGAAATACTAATGTTTGAACAGACCCGCTTCGTAGAGTTCAAGGAGCTATCAACTAGTTCCGTTTTAGTAAGATCTTTGCCTTAAATGAATGGTGTGTAGTAATTGACTTCAATCCAATGGGACTAAATCACGGTTTTGTACTGGCTGATCACAGGACAGATAATGAGTATTCTCTTGGCAGGTTTAATCACGATCCGCACGCTGTTTACTTGCACGATGACTTCATCTCTTACGTTTGGGATACGTTACTCTGGATTCCGACCATGAACCCATCAACAAACCAATCAAGTTATGGCTTAAATAGATGGGGGCATACATTGATCAAGTGTGAAGGTGCCCAAATTGCATCACATGTCTTTAAGGCATGGTCACATGCTTCTTGCAATTGGCCCTTTAGAGCTAAAACTCACAGGTCCATTTATTCTTCTTCCTAAGAAAGAAATCAGAATGCCAAATGAACCCTACGGCTACTATGAAAAACTAAGCTATGATCGCGACAATCTGCTCACAGTAATCAATCAACTGGTTGTATGGTGCAATCTTGTCTCCAATAGTGCTGGAGAGAGATATCTTCATCATGGTGGGATCTGAGTCTATTAAGCAACATCGCAAACCCCTTCGTATTTGGCTAACTGCTTTCGACTCAATAGCATTACTCAGTCAGTAGAAATTTTTGCACAGGGATATCTGACCAAACTTGGACTTCAATATATTTCTCAAAAGGTTCTTGAGCGTAGTTGGAGTAGTCAGGATTAGGAGCATCTTTTGGGATTCCAAATTCTCCAATCAAGTCAGAAAGCTCAGATAACAGGTAAATTTTCTCGTGGTATGGCTTGAGTGATTCCAAGGGTAGGCCAAAAGTTTCACCGAGTCTCATCGCTGTAAAGCTGTCTGGGAAGGTGATGCTAGTCGTTAAACTGTTCAGCTCATCCAGAGGAAGTACAATGCTTTTTGTTGAGGGATAAAGCCCTTCGAACCATTTCGAGCTACCCAAAACAAAGTAGTGAGGCGCTTTGCGCTCTGGTCTACCCCCAGCAGCCAAAAATAGTGACCTCAATTTTTCTTCAGTTGCCAGTCTGAGCGAAATGTACTTTGCGCCGAATACTCTACGGAACCTTGGCTGTTGTTGTCGACGTTCGGCCAGCATGGAAATTACCTGGTCACGTTCTGGTTTTGGTACCTCCGATAAATTCCTGAAGGGTGGATCCTCAACAGGATGGTAATGGGTAACAAAACTCGGTATGTTCATGGCAGCCTTGATGCTTCAAAGTGGGTTGCCCAGGCGCACGGCAGATAGCTGGTGTGCTTCCTCGTAGATACTGAGTACCAGCTTACCCAAGTGTATTTTTCGGAAAAAGCTTGCACGTTGCAACATTTGTAGTAACGTAGGGGTATAAGCACAGTCTATTCAGGAGGCAATTATGCTTCTCAATGTGAAAAAGCGCGGCAATTCCCTAAGTGTCATCGTTCCTAAAGAAATGGCAGCGAATATGCAGGTTGAGGATGGAGATAAGCTGTTTGCAACAAAAACTCCTTCTGGGTATGAAATATCAGCCTATGACCCTAACTTCGAGAAAAAAATGGAAGCCGCTCGGCGAGGCATGAAAAAGTATCGTAACGCATTGATTGAGCTGGCTAAATAATGGAACCTTATTGGCTAGACATGCATGATGTCTGTGCCATACAGGGTGAAATCCTTGCCGAATCGGGTGGTACATCAGGTGTACTGGATATGGGAGCCTTGGAGTCAACTCTAAGCAAGCCCATAAACCTTTATAACTATGGTGATGATGTCACCTTGTATCAACTGGCAGCATCTTATGGTTATGGGCTGGTTAAAAATCATTGTTTTGTAGACGGTAATAAAAGGGTTGCTCTTATTGCTGTTTATACGTTCTTATCAGTGAATGGAATTGAGCTGACAGCCTCAGAAGTAGATGCAGTAAAATTTTTCCTCGATTTGGCTGCAAGTTCTGAGACACAAGAGGACAGTATAGAGAAGCTAGCTTCTTGGTTGCAGCATAACAGTGAGATTCTCCCTAGTGAAATTTAACCACTGCGGGGCATTTAAGCTGCTCGAAGTCTAACCAAGCCTGGCAACAGAACGGAGACCACATTATGCTCTTGATTCCAAATGAAACTCTGTGCGCTCAAGCCTGAACAGTTAGGATTACTACTGAAGCACTCAGAAATATTCGGTGGAGAATCTAGAACTTTTAATCGATCTGCATCAGCATAATGACCGTCAAGGGCCGGGTGGCATACCCGAAACAGAACGTGCCATCACTCTGGCCGCTCTCGACAAATCGCAACATTTGAAAATTGCGGATTTGGGTTGTGGGACTGGGGCATCTACGTTGTGTTTAGCACACAAGCTAGATGCAGAAATTATTGCAGTAGACTTTATACCTGAGTTTATTGAGATATTGCGGCGGAACGCAGAAGCAAGCAATCTGAGCCAGCATATCCACCCCAAAGTCGGTTCAATAGATGATCTGGCATTTGCAGACAATGAATTAGACGTCATCTGGTCTGAAGGGGCGATTTACAATATCGGTTTCGAACAAGGCATTAACGATTGGCGGCCATTTCTAAAACCCAAAGGGGTGTTAGCTGTATCAGAAATCACTTGGCTGACAGACCATCGACCTGATGAAATCCAATCTTACTGGGACTCTCAATACCCTGAGATAGATACTGCTTCGTCGAAAATTAAGCTTCTGGAAGAAGCGGGATACGCTCCATTGGGTTACTTTGTACTGCCAGAGCACTGTTGGTTGGACAACTACTACCATCCGCTGCAAAGAAGATTCGACGCGTTTCTCAGTTGCCATGCCAACAGCGATGTTGCTCAAACCCTAGTAGAGGCTGAGATGAAAGAAATTGAAGTGTTTGAAAAGTTCAAAGCGTACTTCAGCTACGGCTTCTATATTGCGAGCAAGCGTTGATAGAGTCTCCTTAGCCAGTTTTTACACCATGAGGCCACCAACGGAGTTAGAGCTTCCTATTCTTGAGTATTTGTTTACTATGGCAGGACTTAAACAAATCCCATGTAGCCTTCGTCTCAAATCTATGAACGATGGCGAGATGGGCAGTCTGCTATTCGAGAATCTAGACAGGATTGATCGACGGCTCGGTGAGACGGTCGCCCAATGTTATTTCGAGGACTCGGACGGTACATTGGTTTCAGCTACCTTGAATCTCGACCAGCATGGAGCGCTGTTTGAGCTTGATATGTGGAAAGCGGATTTCAGCAAGTTGCAGCGGTGGCCTTTAAAGGAAGAAATTCGCACCCTTCCATAGCAACAATCCTAAATCCCCACCTCGTTTTGATGGGCAGAGGTAGGCAGGCTCTTAGAATTGGGGAAGTAGTATTAGCAAATCCTCCCTGCCTTGGCTAAACAGCGACTAGACACCTTACTTGTTTCATTAGAGTTATGCACTTCTCGGCAGCAGGCCCAACGGGTCATCCGAGCTGGGGAAGTGAAGGTCAATGACCAAATTATTGATAAGCCAGGGACAGAAATTCAATTAACGGCAGAGATTCAGGTCAAACAAAAATCGCCCTTTGTCTCTCGCGGTGGCCATAAGTTAGAAAAAGCCTTAGCTGAGTTTCCTATTCAAGTACAGGATCGGGTTTGCCTGGATGGCGGTATCTCCACTGGGGGATTTACAGACTGTCTGTTGCAGGCCGGAGCGAAACAGGTCTATGGCATTGATGTGGGGTATGGGCAGGTGGCATGGAAACTCCGCAATGATCCTCGGGTCATTCTCAAGGAACGGACGAATCTCCGCCATCTTCAGCCTGCTGATTTATACGCCGAGGATACCTCTATGCCAGATCTAGGCGTGATTGATGTCTCGTTTATTTCCCTAACGAAAGTTTTGCCTGCCCTCTGGCAGCTCTTACAACCGCCACGGGAAATGATTTTGCTCGTTAAACCCCAATTTGAAGTGGGAAAAGACCGAGTGGGAAAACATGGCGTGGTGCGGGATTCCCAAGCGCATCGAGATGCGATCTCACAGGTCTGGCAAGCTGCATCAGCGTTGGGCTGGCAATATGCAGGCGTAACCTGGTCTCCCTTACCTGGCCCGAAGGGCAACATCGAGTTCTTGTTATGGCTACAGCAAGAGGGCAGTGGTCCTTCGCCGCAAACATTTTTAGACGTTGCTGTGGATGCCCAAAAAACGCTTTCCCAACCGCCAAAGTGATTCCTCTTCAATAGGTTGGGATCTAATGGCATTTCCCTCACCATGGCATTGATGGGATAGTACTAATCGTTTTCCATCCAGAGTTTTTTAGCCCTATACCAGGCCATATCAGACAATGCTTTACCAAAGACTGGAGCTTTTAAGGTTGGAGCTGGTTATTGTATCGAGTTTTACAAGATAACTAAAACAAATCGATTTTGCCCCTTCACATTGATCAGTTCAGAAAAGGAGATAAATAATTGAGTTATCAACTATTCTCTGTTTAGAATGTAATTGTGTTGTTACACCCTTTCACTCAATATGTCTGAGCAAGCAGTCTTTCCTCATCATGATCTAACTAAGGAAGCCGCTGTGCTGAAAAAGCAGTTAGCCATTGCTCTCAAATTTCATCACAGCAAGACCATTGAGAAGCTCCCCAAAGAAATTGCCATGCAGGTGATGGGGGGAGGTTTGGGCATCTTGCCACCCAGAAGCAGCAAAAGAAGCGACTTATAATCCTAAAACAACCTATAGCGTGCCTGAACCTGTGATTTGTGATGAAGTACCCATCACAAACAACGGAACGATTTATCTCTAAATTCCGACCTTGATGCCTTTAGCTGATCCTAAATGTGGGCTATGGAGCAGTTGAGTTCGTAATACCAATTAGCACCTAAGAGTGTAATTTTGATTATTTTCTAAGACACTTCAGTACTGGGTTTTACGAGTTTGAGAGTTACACCTTCAGGCACAGCTTGGTATAACAAAGGGTTTAAGCCATCCTCGTTGTAGGGACTGATCAAGGACGATGCGATCGCAACTAAATACAACCCAACTCTCTACGGCCATTAACACAAAGGGCAATACCGTATCAGTGATACCAAATCCCGTATCAACCTGAGCAAGTCCTCGCACCAGACTAAAAGCCAATACGACTCCTGATTTAAGTTGGGGGTTGGTATCTTGGCGAATGGCATAGCGATAGGTCACCCCAAAGAGCAATCCAGAAATAGCTACGCTAACCAGAGAACCACTCAGGCTAATCCAGCTTCCTATCAATCTTGAATCCGCAATCGGCCATTGAGCCAGTCCCTCATTAATGGCCAGCAAAATCGCAAAAACGAATGTCGCCACACCAGCTGACAATCCCCCAGCTTTGAGTGACTCAACCCGTTCTTGTGGGGTAAAGGGGGTGTGTTCCACGGGGATTACTAAATAGCCGTTCTGGTCGATGTCATCTAAGGCGTGTCAGACTCACTCGCCTCTTGCAAGGCCATTCGGCGAATCAAATTGTGAAGGCGAGGCCAAAGGAACCAGGCCCCAACTGCCAGCAATACAAAAAGTCCAAACTGAGACACGCTGCTCACTAGGCGGGATAGAGGAATGATTTCGCCCGCAAAGTAAGCCAGGGTAACCATCACCAATGCCCACAGGAATGCACCCAGCGTGTTAAAGAACGCAAAGCGGGGAAAAGGCATTTCGGCAATACCCGCTAGCGGGCTGGCAAAAATTCGCAGCAGGGCCACAAAGCGGCCCATCAAGACGGTGCGAGCAGCGTTGGTACTGAACCCTTCTTTAATTTCCAAAAGGCGCTCTTCAGACATATTGACGAGGCGACCGGCTCTCGACAGTAAAGGCCAACCGCCAAAATGTCCCACCCAGTAGCCACAGGTGCCGCCGATGGTTGAACCTGCGATCGCAGAGGCCAGTACCCCAAAATAATTTAAGTCGCCTTCTCCTGCCAGGAAGCCGCCCACTAGGACAATCGCTTCCCCTGGTAAGGGCAATCCCAAGTTTTCAAATAATATGCCGAAGCAGACAACCCAATAGCCGTATTGGTGGGCTAATGTTTGCAAAGTGTCTAACGAAATCCAGTCCATAGACCTTTATACAAACTGTTAACAATTTTACGTCTCTCAATCTTGGCTTGTGGACTTTAACTTTGTCAATTCAAGTCCATGCAAGCCTTAAAGCCACGTTAACTAATTTTACGAGATCCGGCGATAGATCGCACAAAGTCGACTGGGAGAAAATACTTTGGCTTGGAACATAAAGTTAGGCGGCACGTTGATGATCACGTAGTCATCAGACTCATGATATTGCTCAAACAGTTGGGGCATCCCTTTAGGCGTATTCTCGCTATACGGGACGGGCTGAAAAATTAACTCGGTAAATTCAATAGCGTCTGATTGAGACTCACGAGCGACTTGCTGGAGAAACCCCTCATTGTTGAGAAGCTGAAACAAGGCTGCTTTGATTTCAGGATCAAGAGTGAAACTACCATCAAAATTATCAATGATTTTAAGGTTTGCCATGGGATTGGATAACAATTATTACGTGGCTCACTCTTCCAGCCTAGAAGATTCCTGGATCTGTGTCAGCTTATTGCTGCGGAGACCTGATCTTCTTTTAGCCAGTTCCCTGAATCGTTATATACGTCGTCTAGGACCTACGAATAAATTGACCATCAGCCTGGCTGCCGAACCTGAACAACAGTTAGCATGAATTCGACTGCAATCCGGGTGAGTGCAGTTAAGAGATTGCTCAAAGAAGACTGGCTCAATCTCGATTCAAATCAGACTTTCCTAGAAAGGCAGAGAAAGCGCCCCAAATCTTTGCAGCGAGATGCATCTTCTGATGGATCGGCAAGAGCGGTTCGAAAATCAGCCATCTCAAACACCAATGTCACTGACTTAAGAAAGCAGAAAAGGGCTGCAAGTCTTGATAGATATAGAATCAAGACTTGCAATCCATCAATAATCTGCCTTCCACTATGTCTGAGTCAGCCGAAATTCTCAAGCACCAGTTTTCCCAAAGCCTGGGATTGCCCTGGACGGATATTCTTCCTGCTTCAATGCTGACCGACATCCTAGCAGAGGAATCAATCTCTTATCGCAACCGTGTGTATACGCCCATCGTTACGTTGTGGGCCATGCTCTACCAAGCATTATCTGCAGACAAAAGCTTGCGCAACACAGTCAAATGCATCACCACCTGGCTCACTGCCGCAGGACTCCAACCCCCATCATCAGATACAGGAGCCTACAGTAAAGCCCGAGGAAGATTACCTGAGTCCCTGCTGCAACGGTTAATTCCCGAAACTGCTAATCACATAGAGCAAAGCATTCCCCAAGAACACCACTGGTGTAATCGAACAGTGAAAGTCTATGACGGCACGACAGTGCTGATGGCTGATAGTGCGGCGAACCAAGGGGAGTATCCTCAACATGGCAATCAGGCTCCTGGCTGTGGATTCCCCATTGCCCGTTTAGTGGTGTTTTTTTGCTTAATCACAGGGGCAGTGGTCTCAGCCTGCATTGCCCCCTGGAGCATGAGTGAAATCGTCATCAGTCGGCTGCTTTATGAGGATCTGGAGGTTGATGATGTGGCCATAGCAGATCAAGCCTATGGCAGCTATGTTGCTCTAGCCCTGATTCAACAACAAGGAGCCGATGGGGTTTTACGTAAACATCATGCCCGTCATACAGACTTCCGTAAAGGACGTAAGAACGGGATAGGAGACCACCAAGTTCAATGGCAAAAGCCCACACGGTGTCCCGCCCACATGAGTGCAACGGAGTTTGCAGAGATTCCCAAAACGTTGACAGTCAGGGAGGTATCGCTACGTCTATCGCGTCGAGGCTTTCGAGACCAGTTCATTATCGTCGTCACAACCTTACTGGATGCTCAGCGCTATAGTGCTAAACAATTGACTCGCTTGTACGGATGGCGATGGCAGGCGGCTGAAGTCAATTTGAGACACCTCAAAACCACCTTAAAGATGGAAATGCTCACGGCAAAGACACCTGAAATGGTGCGCAAGGATATTTGGTCTCATTTGCTAGGCTACAACTTATTGAGAAGTCTCATGGAACAGGCTGCCCCATGGGCAGAATATGACCGCTCTCGACTCTCTTTACAAGGGGCTCGACAACACTTTAATCAGATGCTGGTTTTGTTAGCAACGGCCACACAAGCTATACGTCAACGGTTGTATGCTCATCTGCTTGAAAATATTGCTACTGACCTTCTGCCTGTTCGACCCCATCGGCTCGAACCCAGGGTCGTTAAACGAAGACCTAAGCCCTTCCCCAGAATGCGACAACCGCGCTCTGTCCTCAAAGCCAATCTGGCTGCTTGATTAAGCTTATCTCAGTGCCATTGATCTCAAACACCGGTATTCATGACTGACCATCTCTTGATGGTGATTAACCGTGGGCCAGGGCTGTTTCAAATCCTCCAGAGCTAAATCAATGCCCCAACTGCAAGCGGACGGGGTATAGAAGAAGTTTCATTCCTAAACCTGTCGTTTAAATTGTGAGCTAATCTCTTCGCTACAAGCAGCAGTGAATCTGTCCGTACTAAATATAAAAAACAAATTCTTGCAATATCTATCAAAAGAACTATATGACCTGAATGTCTAGCCAGTAGTTATTTAATAGGGCCGATTTAGCTACACCATCCGTTGATCTGATGATCTGATCTGAAACTACTATTGAAAGCTTCTGTAACGCATTCATCTACTGCAGCAACGTAAAACTTTACTAGATTGCATCGATTTCCAGCAGAGATAATCTACAACAGGAACTACAGAATTGGAGTGCCATTCCTGTAGTTTGCTCTTCAACTAGGCCAAAAGGTTCATTCAGTTGGATGGGTGGCCAAAATTAGATAGCACTGATTTTGGCACGCCACACTGAGACTCATTTTTGATGTCGGTACAGAAACGATCACAAAACATCAGCATGAAAATTTTCCGCAATGGATGGTCTTGGCTATCACTTGCTTTTACATATTCCATGAATCATTAGTGCAATAGTTTTCTAGTTGACAACTATTGGATTACGTTCTCGTTACTTACTATCTCCATTTATTCAATATTTTAAATCCATGCCAGACTAAGCACCATAACCTAAAACCCATACACGGCAATCTTTTTATCAAAAAATAAAGACGATTCACTATTAACCCATTAATGAATCGAACAAACTCAGTTATCTTTTTCCTGTCTAACTTAAATATGTCATCTAAAAATATTTTTTATAGGAAAAACAATTTCCAGAAAATCGTTCTAATTTTTTGATTTACTAGAACTTAATAAATAAATAATCTTTCAAAAAGCGTATTTATAATAATTCAGAAGTCATTTATTTGTATTTTTTAAACTTATGTAAATTTATATTTGAGTGATTGCAATTACATTAATCAATTTTCAATAATCGTTTATAAAACTAATCAAAAGTTTCGATAGGTTCACAATATAAATCCTGTAAATTCACATTTATAAACAACTAGAGACAAGAATAAATGCCAAAAAAAATAGACGACAAAATTCTGCATATCCATAGTTGGTAGGGAATACGTACTATATAGATTTATAGTGCGCAACTTCTTGCAGGCCTGGCTCTAATCCCATTTCAGGGAGACAGGTAATTGTAACGGACTACAAAGATTCCGTAATTTTTGTATGACCTAAATCAATACCGGCCGGAGCTAAAAACCTTTACCTGCTTAAACTTGAAGCTTCAATAGACCAATAAAACCTTAAAACAGGAATATTTCCTGCCTTCATTTCAAGCTTGAAAAAACCTTATTTTCCCTCTGATTGTCAATGCGTAAAAGCTTAAAACAATAGCCAATCGCTAGTTCAGGAAATCATTAAACTTCTTCAGCCTGAATTTTTGTTGTCGATCTTGGGAATATAGCAGCTCAAAATCGAGAATAATTTTTTAGCTGTAGAACTAATTAGCGAGGGAAATTATCTCAGAATTTAATATTTCTTGAACCCTAGACAATCAATCATCTCGATACTAATTGAAAGTATTTTTTAAGCTTTCAATCTTAGATTAATAGGATAAATAACATGACAAAATCTTTGCAAAAACAAGATCCATTGTCGTTGAGAACAGCTGACATCAGCGGATATGAATACGATTGGTGGGCAGGCAATGTCCGCAACACTGACCTTTCAGGTAAACTCTTGGGGGCTCATTTATGCCATGCGGCTCTTATGAGTTTTGTCCCTGGTGCTCTTGTTATTCAAGAAGCTGCTTATTTTCAATCAGGGGTACCTGTATCTGAACAGAGCCTGGCCTTCATTCCTCACCTAGCCACTCTAGGGATTGGTGTAGGGGCAGGAGGAGCGGTTCTTGATACCTCTCCGTTCGTCTTGGTCGGAGTCTTTCACTTTTTCATCGCTTTGGTTTGCCTTGCAGGCGGACTTTTTCATACTTTCAGCGGTGAAGCTAACTTAGGCGATGCTCCTGAGGGTAGTGTGGCTGCAAGAGTCGATTACGATTGGGAAGTTTTTGAATCCACTTCTTATGTCATGGGATTCCACATCCTCTGTCTTTCCATCGCTTGTTTCTTGTTTGCAGGTAATGCTGCCTTTGGTAATGGCTTATATGATCCATTAGTGGGCGAAGTTCGTCAGATTAGCCCTAATCTCAATCCCATTACTCTAGTGGGTTACATCTTCGGTTTTGCCAATGGAGGCTGGACACCGATAGGTATGGCTGCCGTAAACAATATGGAAGATCTGGTAGGGGGTCACTTTCTCGTTGCGACGCTTACTGCTATCGGGGGAATCTTTCATATCCTTTACAGAAAGCCTACGCCTTTTTTCCTAAGACGTCCGGTCTTCTCTGTCGTCAACGGTGGTTGGGTGCGACAAGGCTTTTGTAATAGCGAATCTATCCTCTCCTTCAGTGTCGCTGGAGTAGGATTTATCGCTGTCAGTTCCTCGATCTTTGTTCGCTATTGTGATTTAGCTTTTCCAGCAGAATTCTATGCACTTGATCGCTCTGGGTCTGCAGCCATTCAGCTAGCTCTCGGGTTAATTTTTATGCTTGGGGGTGGTCTCTGGCATAATGTCCGAGGAGAAAAACTCTATGCTCTTCGGGGTAAGTAGGGTACACAGTACCTAAGTACAGTTGAAACTAGCAGGGCTGAGTATCAGAATCGATCACCTCTATTCTGATACGGTGAGTGCCATCCCTAAGTCATACTCTGCCTATATTTAGTGGATTTTCCTCACTGTCACTCAATCCGATTTTCATTTCTACTGTATAAAAAACCCATCTTAGATATTCCTTGTTTTAACGATTATGAGGTCTGCCATAATCTGTTAAAACAAGGAATTTTTAGTGGGATTGTCACCCTCGACAGCAATTTCAATATCTATCTTTCAACATGCCTTGATACCGGAATAAGGGTTGATTCTCGCCTAGCGAGAAAGATTAATCCCCCAACAGGTTAATCTGATTGGGTATGAATTGGATGGATTGATGAGCCTCCTGAACCGTCCCTATTTTTGGTTTTTCTCGTTTACGATTCTGTTTTTGCTATCCCTCGATTTTTGGCGATGGGATCAAGGGATATCCCTTTCTTTGTTCCAGTTACCGAGCTGGCTTTTTTACTTTGTGATCTTGCAAATGGGGCTAGTCCTGGCCGTAGCCGGGGTATCTTCCACCCTTTGGCAAAAGTCTGAGAGGGACCAGTAGGCAATGGAAACGCTCATTCCCTATGTTGCCATTACAACTTACTTACTCATCACCCTAAGCATCGGCCTAATTGGGTATCGCCAACAAAGCAACACCGTCGAAGATTTCTTTTTGGCCAACCGCAACATTGGCCCTATCCTCCTCTTTTTCACCCTGGCCTCCACCAATTTCAGCGCCTTCTTTTTCCTCGGATTTGCAGGAGCAGGCTATCGCATTGGCATTAGCTACTATCCAATGATGGCCTTTGGCACTGGGTTTGCAGCCCTCAGCTTCTACTACATTGGCTACAAAGCCTGGTTGCTCGGCAAACAGAAAGGCTTTATTACCCCCTCCGAACTGATTCAAGATCGCCTGCCTAGCCAGCCTCTCAAACTCCTATTTATGGCCGTGATGGTCATTTTCACATTGCCCTATCTCACCCTCCAGCCCATTGGAGCCGGATATCTCCTAGAAAGCCTAACGGGCGGAGCCATTCCCTATTTCTGGGGAGCCACCTTACTCACCATTGCCATTGTTTTCTATGTATTTCTAGGCGGGATGCGAAGTGTGGCCCTCACGGATATGCTGCAAGGGGTACTAATGTGTGTACTGATGTTGGTGGCAGTTTTTGCCATTGCCCAAGGGTTAGGGGGCTTCTCCGTTGCCAACCAAACCGTCTATGATCTGGAGCCAGCCTTATTCTCGCGTAGCGGCTTAGATCAGTCTTTTACACCCAAAACCTGGTTTAGCTACATGTGCCTGTGGTCCTTTACTCTGCCGATGTTTCCACAGATGTTTATGCGGTTTTATAGCGCCAAGAGTGCTCAGCCCTTAAAGATCTCGGTCTTGCTTTATCCGATTGTTGCCGGGGTGTTATTCATTTGCCCAGTGCTGATTGGAGTCTGGGGTCACATTGCCTTTCCTGATTTAGTGGGCAAAGCAGCAGATCAGATTTTCCCCATGATGTTAACCCAATACACTTCTACCGGGCTATCTTCTCTAGTAATGGTGGGAGCGCTAGCCGCTTTTATGTCCACCATGGACTCGCAGCTTTTGGCCTTAAGTTCCATGCTGACCCGTGATGTATACACCGCCTATTTCCGCCAAGACGCCTCTTTAACTGAACAGACGCTGGTCGGTCGAATTTGGGTAATCGTTTTAGCGGGTATCGGCTTAGGGATTGCGGCCAACCCTCCAGAGACAATTTTGGCCTTTGCCACCCAAGCCTTTACCGGATTATCGGTGCTGTTCCCTACAGTGATCGCGGCTTTATATGGCCGCAACATCAGCGCTTCGAGTTGTCTCGTCTCCATTGTCATAGGTGAGTTGGCGGTATTAGGGGTTCAGACCAAAATAATTCCCAGTAGCTGGATGCTGGGATTTTTGCCCGTCGTGCCCATTGTGGCGCTATCCGCTCTGATCATCATCGCCGGGTCAGCCTTCTCCCCAACACCAGCACAACAGCCCGTGCTCAATGACAATCACTACACACCCCAAGAAAAAACATACTGAAATCCCTATATAGAGGCAGAGCAATGCAGGTCGGATTTATCGGTACAGGATTGATGGGGGCTCCCATGGCAACCCGGTTAGTGGAAGTGGGGCATTCCGTCATAGCCTACAATCGCACGGCTTCTAAATTGGAACCTTTGCGTGGTTTCGGAGTTGCGATCGCAACCTCCCCCAACCAAGTCATTCAATCGGCCGATGTCATCATCCTGATGCTCACCAATGCTGCCGCCATTCAGGAACTGTTAACACCCACGGCATCCGCTCTATCAGGACGAGCCATTATTCAAATGGGCACCATTGCCCCCGCTGAAAGCAAATCCATTCATGAACAGGTCCAGACAGCCGGTGGCATCTACTTAGAAGCCCCGGTATTAGGCAGCATCCCCGAAGCCAAAGCCGGAACGTTGCTGGTGATGGCCGGAGCTGCCCCCCAAGACTTTGACAACCAACTTCCCCTGCTCACAGCCTTTGGTCCAAAGCCTTTATTAGTGGGTCCTGTGGGTACAGCTGCCGCTCTCAAATTAGCCCTCAATCAACTGATTGGCGGACTGACCACGGCCTTCGCCACTAGCCTATCCTTCTGCCAAACCTATGGTGTAGAAGTTGAGACCTTTATGCAAATCCTCAGAAGCAGCGCTCTCTATGCACCGACCTTTGATAAGAAACTGACTTGGATGCTGGACCAAAACTTTGAAAATCCCAATTTCCCCACCAAACACCTGCTTAAAGACATGACCTTATTTCAGCAAGCAGCCCAAGCCGAAGGACTGCCTACCGAAAATACCACCGCCATTCAAACCATTATTCAAAGAGCAATGACTCAATTTGCAGATGCGGATTATTCAGCCCTCTACACAGCCGTGCAGAAGGCTGAGTCCAATAGGTGATTAACCGCAGGTACACAGCTAGAGGAACTAGCCAAACCGATAATGTTTGCGCACGGCACTTTGAATCTTCCAGGTACAAGACATTCCAGCTGGGAAAGTCACCAAATCCCCTTTGGCCATCGTCACGGGTTCACCGTCATCAGGGGTCACCACAACGTCGCCTTGTAAGAAATAGCAAGTTTCCGACTCATCATAGGTCCACGGAAATTCTGATGCTTCTTTGGACCAAATCGGCCAATTCAGCACCCGCAACTCTTGCAGGCGTTCCACACTAGGCTGACTTTCGACCTGAATTTGCGTCTGTTGCTCCGTATTCATTTACATTTCCCTTCAAACATCTCACCAAAGCAGCTTAACATTCTGATTTAGTCAGATAGGCCACCCCCTCAGCTAGATAAGAGGAAGCGCTTTCTGGGAAGAATACCCTGGGAAAATTTGGTTGAGGTGCTTCGATTCAATGCCCATTCCTTTCGTGAGCAGCGGTGCGATCGCAGCTCTAAAATCCGTCGTAATCGCCAAATCTCGCCCCTGATAGCGCTGAGATTCAGCCAGCCCCGGCCACTCGCCATAGACCTTGCCCCCTTGAACCTGTCCTCCCAACACCCACAGAACATTGCCATGGCCATGATCCGTACCACCATTGCCATTTTCGGCCACCGTGCGGCCAAATTCAGACATCACCACAATAGTGGTGTCATCAAAGGTGTTTCCCAGTTCCGCTTTCAGTTGGTTCAATCCCTGCCCCAAGGGCTTCAGCAGCCGTGCAAGACGCCCCTGGGTGGACCCTTGATTGACATGAGTATCCCAGCCCCCTAGAGAAACAAAGGCAATTTGGGTCTCAGCATTTCCACTCAACAGTTGAGCAATGCGACGACCATTCGTCTTGAGGCTAGAAGGCCCTGGTGCTCCCCTAGAAGCCTTCATCATTTCCGTATTCAGTTCAGCCTTAAGAATCTCTCTCGCTTCTAAACCTTCCTGATAGGCACGACCCAGATTGGTATCACCTTCATATAAGCGATCAAAGGCAGATTGAATCGGCGGTCGATCCAAAGGCAAAGGCCGAATGGCCTGTCGCCCAAAGGCTAAATTCGCAACTGATTTTGACCCCGACAAAATTAAGGGAGTCTGATTGCCCAGGTTCAGCGCTTGGGTCGGTCGGCCTGCAGGCAAATGGGCTAATACCCGATTTAACCAGCCATCTCCCTGTTTTTTATTCCCCGGTGTTCCCAGCTCCATATAGTCTTGAGCATCAAAATGGGAACGCGTCGGATCTGGCGATCCACAGGCCTGTACAAAGGCCAGCTGCTTCGACTGCCACAGGGGCATCAAATCTGCCAAAGCCGGATGCAAGCCAAACTGTCCATCCAAATTAAGGGCCGCTCCTTTCCCCTCACCCGGTTTCGATATGGCTAAGGTAGGACGCACATCATAATATCCCGCCTCTCGATAGGGAACGACCACATTAAGGCCATCGACGGCTCCCCGCAATAGAATCACAATCAGCTTGGGTTGCCGTCCGGAAGAACTTTGGGAATAAACCGGTTGCTTCCCTAACCAACCCAGCCCCATTGCGGTCACACCAGAGGCAGTTGCATACTGTAAAAATTGTCGGCGTCTCATCATTAGTTCCTATTCTCAGGGGTGTCAATCCGTTCAAAATCGATTTAGCGATACATCATTTCAGGGCTTCCTAGCATCAATGCCGCCCGCAGATTGCGAGGACTGCCGTCAATCACAGATTGCGTTTGTGCAGAAAAACGGTTTCCTAAAGTCTGCTCCAGTAGGTCTAGTTGCACAGGCGTCTTTTGCCGTCCATATCCCCGAGCAAATGCAGTTGCTAAACTGATTCGACGAATGGTGGTATCCGGGTTGAGCCAAGCCGATTCAGTGTTGGCATAACCGTTAGGGGTTTGGCATTCATACAGCGGCATACTGAACTGCCGCAGCGCTCCAGCCACCAAGCGCGGTTTCACAGTAGGACGCCCCGTTGCTCTAGCCATTGCAATCAGATATTCATAGGGAGTTTTAAATTTCTGTCCATAGTACTGAGGATCATTAAACTCTTCACTCTCAAACAAAGTTTCTAAAACGGATCGAATATTGCCATCGGTTGCCAGGAATCGTTGAGCCAAACGATCCACTAAAGCTGGGGGAGGCGTATCCGCCACAAAATACTGAGCTAGCTTATAGCTAATATGCTGGGCAGTTGCCGGATGGGTCGCCAATATATCCAGCAACGCTTCCCCTTCTGCCATGCCTTGCCCTCGAATGGGCTGTCCCAGGAATGTTTTACGGCTATTGTCATGACGTCTAGCATCAAAGATAAACGCCTGTTTGGCTTGTAATCTCTGGCGACCTCGGGGTAACCCCCACCCGGTTAAAACTTTTGCCGCTGACACCACATCAGTCTGAGAATACCCGCCCTTAACCCCCATCGTATGGAGTTCCAACAACTCCCGAGCATAATTCTCGTTTAATCCCTTAAACCGACCGCGGGCTCCAGGACTATTAGGGGCAGTATTCTGCCAATTATCGAGGTAAAACAACATAGCAGGATGCTGGGCTGTTGCCCCCAATAAATCTCGAAAAGAGCCGAAAACATAGGGGCGAATCGCCTCTTGCTCATAGGCACCGACCCATAACCGGGTTCTGCCTTTTTTGGCCGATACGTTGAAGTGATTGAACCAGAAGTTAACCATCACTTCTTCCAGTTGATTCGGACTAGAAATCGCCCGCACCAGCCGGGCTTCAGACGCCTCACGAAAGGGAATACGGGATCGACGTCGGCGCTGCTTGCGTTCTTGAGAGCTAAGTTTAGGTTTTCCCTTACCCGGTCGCCGAAAACCATATTGCCGCTCTAGCTGCATCGGTGTGAGCAACAAGGTTGGATATTGCTTCAATTCAAGTGAATCTCTACGAGGTGAAAGCTGTTCCTGAATATAATCATCAATCCCTACAGCCTGAACATGTTGAAGATCCCCTGGGCTGGAGCCAAAACTAAGACGATTGATGACATGCACCCTGTCAGCCTCCACAGAGGCAGCCAGCACGGGTTCCCCGGTGGTACTCCTCATCCAAATCCCGAATACCAGCATGAGGCAAAGGAAAACGTTAAAAATTTTGCCGGAAAATTTCGCCATATCGAATGATGTATCTGAACCTAATTCTTAGACAGAACTTATGTGAATTAGGTTCAAAGACAACACCACCAATATTTTGTTTCTGGCCGCAATCATCCGATCAATATCAGCCCATCAGTTGAGAATAGGCAATATCCCCATTAGAGCTTTGTCCAGGCAAATTTGGGCAACCCCAGAAGTTAAACTCTAACGGCTTCAAAAAGAGAAGCAAAATTTTGATAGAGCACTTTTTCCACGTCTGCAGGCGCCATTGGTTTAGCAAACAAGTAGCCTTGAGCATATTCACATCCCAAGGTTCTCAGGCGGTTGGCCTGCTCTACGGTCTCTACCCCTTCAGCAACCACGTCGATGTTCAAGCTATGGGCCAGCTGCACTACAGCTTGAATAATCTCTGATTCCGTGCCAGAGGTATCAATGGTTTCGACAAAGGATCGATCGATCTTGAGATTATCGACCGGTAGTTGATGGAGATAACTTAAAGAGGCATACCCCGTGCCAAAGTCATCCATACTCAGTTGAATCCCTAAACCTTTAATTTGCCGCAGCATTGACGCCGCATATTCTACGTTGTTAAAGACCATCGTCTCGGTAATTTCTAGCTTTAAACCCGAGGGGTCAAGCTGTGTTTCGGCCAAGGTTCCTCGGATTGCATCCAGCAAATCCAACTGATCCAGCTGCCGGGCCGATAAGTTGACATGCATACTCAAAGGCAAATTGGTTTGGCTGCGCCACTGCTGGATCTGCTCGCAGGCTTCCCTCAAGATCCAGGCACCAATGGGAATAATTAAGCCACTATCTTCTGCGATCGCAATAAACTGACCAGGAGACAACAACCCTAATGTTGGATGTTGCCATCGCACTAACGCTTCAAAGGCCTGCAGCGAACCGTCCGCTAAGGAAATGATGGGTTGGTAGCAAACCCGTAACTCATTTTGCCAGACAGCCCGGGACAGATCATGCTCCAACTGCATTCGGGTCAGAGATTGCAAATGCATCGTCTGGTGAAAAATGGCATAATTCTCTGTGCCATGACTTTTGGCATATTCCAATGCCGTACAAGCATCACGGATCAAGTCTTCCGGTTGTTGATACAGAGCCGAGCCCATGGCAATCCCCATATCAAACTGGATATGAATGTCTTGAGAGTGAATTGCGTAGGGGGCCAAAAGATGGCGCTGAATTTTTTCGGTGATTTTTCGAGTCTCTTGCTCACCATCAACCGGCCGCAGGAGAACCACAAAATCATCTCCGCCGAAACGAGCCGCAATATCATCTGGCCTTAAAAGCTCAGACAGTCGTTGCGCAACCATCATCAAAAGCTGGTCACCCGCCCATAATCCTAAGCGAGTATTGATGGCCTTAAAGTGCTTAATATCAATGTAGAGAAGCGCAAAAGAGCACTCTGGCTGAGTTTTAGTCTGGGATAGAGCATCCACCAATCGCAGTCGAATAAAAGACTGGTTGGGTAATTCCGTGAGCCAATCATAAAAAATACTATGGCGTAGCTGCTCAGCGGCTCGTTTACGTTCAGCACTTTGGGCCAGAGCATTTTCTCGACCTTGCTGAATTAAAACTGACTTTTCTGTGTAAGTAGTTTGGGATAAAGCAATGAGTATGATTCTTTGATCCCCCAGGCCCAGGGCCGATGCCTCCAGGGGAATGTCAGAACCCGACTGATCCACTTCAACCCACAAACCAGATTTTAGAACTTGTTCTCGCCCAGTTTGCCAGAACTGAGCAGCATCTTCCAAAAAATAAGTCAGAAAAGGGAATGCATCCGCTAGATGAATCACCGCCGTTGGCTCTTGATCAGTCCCCATTAAAGACAGATACCATGACGGAAGATTACCAATCACCTGAAAAGACTGATCACCTTGGTCTTCCAGAACTAAAATCTCGAGAGCCGATAATACCTTTGCTAAAGCAGCCTGTGACATAGTTCAACTATCCGCATGCCTTCTGGCACCATTCTTTCTGGGACCACTATTCCGGTTGCATGCATCCCACACTTCTGCCATGACTTGGACGGCAACCTCAATGGGGAGCCTTTCTAAGGTACTGCTATGGTGAAATTTAAGGCTGATTGCCAGTTGTTTACGCAAGACTGACACTTCATCAGGAACATCAGGTTGGAAATCAGACTGGAAAACAGTTTCATTTTCCATAGGTTTTAAAGATACTCTATTCAGGTTTTCCCTAGTGTTCCCCAGTTGACTCCTCTTTTTTGCGATGGAGGCCAAATTCTACGTTCTATTCAATTGAGTCAAAGCAAAATTTGAGTCTTTTGGCTATCAATCGCTCATTCCTACTCCCGCTCAAGGCATAGCCAAACCCTACAAATTGTCTCCAATTAGAGATTAAGCACTCGACAGAGTTCTATAATTGACGGCGGTCAATCTGCTGAGGTTTGGCATACTCCCCCGGATTATAGAGGTCTATAAATGTTAAAAGCTGTTGTAAAAATTGCAGTCCTAGTGGCTGTATTGTGGTTCGGGGTTCTCCCCCCAGATCTTGCCCATGCCCAGATGAGAATGGCCCCCTTATCCAAAGAAGCCATTAAGAATGTGCCTGAACTCCGTAAAACCAAGATCTGTGAAGGCTGTGATTTAGCCGGTGCCACAATACGGAGTTTCGAACTACAAGACGGCAATTTGAAGGATTCTAATTTGAAGAATGCCACGATCCAATTCAGCGATCTAACAAATGCCAATTTAGAGGGAGTAAACCTCACCAGTGCTCGTATCGAAGACACAATCTTAACGGGGGCGAATTTCTCTAAAGCAGATTTTTCTGTGGCCAACTTAAACGGTTGCGACTTTAGTGGTGTCAATCTACAGGGGGCAATTCTTCGTGCTGCAACCCTAAACAAGACCAATTTTGCCAATGCGGATCTACGAGGGGCCATGCTGCGAGCTGCAAACTTGAATGGCGCAAATCTTGATGGGGCAAATCTTGATGGAGCCAACATCTGTAATACTGTCATGCCTGATGGAACCCTCAGTTTTCGCAATTGTCGCCCCGCGGAATAATGATATTGGAGATATCTCTCCTCTTATCCTTTGATGTTGAATGGGTATACGCTTAACAACTGAAACAATTGCATCAAACACATCACACTCCAGGGTTTGCATTCTGGAGTTTTTTTGTGCAGTTTTTAGCAAATTTCGATAGAAGAATTAAAACTTGGCAAGTTTATTGGAACAATCAAGATTTTATAGATAGTATTTTCTAGAGGGGGAGTTAAATGATCAGCATCTTCATCCACTCATTCAACCTAATTTTGATTAAGATGATGATCATTTAATCTGGTGGTCCATAATATGTGGACCCGACCAGTTAAAGTCGCCTGCTCTTTTCATTAGAATATCCCCAACAATGATCCGCATTCTTCTAGTTGATGATCAGAAAGTAATCCGTCAAGGGCTCAAAGCCTTATTGGAATCTGAATCTGACTTACAGATTGTAGGACTGGCCGAAAATGGCAAAATAGGTGTGTCAATGGCAGAACAACTTCAACCTGATGTCGTTTTGGTTGATATGTATATGCCTGTCATGGATGGTGCTGCTGCCACAGAGATTATTTGTCAGCGCTGTCCTAATACGAAGGTTTTACTGTTGAGCAGTGCAGATGATGATAAATGCATTGCGGATGCCTTACGCGCAGGAGCAATGGGATACCTGCTCAAAAATGCGTCTTCAGAAGAAGTCGCCAATGCGATTCGCTCTGTCCATAAGGGGTATACCCAGCTGAGTCCTGGCCTCTTAAAAAAAGTAATGAATCGCAACCCCACCACAACAGAAGCTGCAACCCCCTCTTCAGACCTTACCCTTGTGGAAAAGCGGTTGCTACGAATTCTGAAAGAATCCGATTCAATCGATATTGCCACAATCGACGCATTTAAAAGCCTGATCTCTTCTCCAGCTGACGCGAAGAAACTGTTACCGCACCTGAAGCAAAAATTGGAGCGACAACCGGATCATGTTCTCGCTTACTATATTTTGGGAATCTTACTGTACGAGTACCAACATCAGGCCAAAGTCGCTCTAAACTGCTGGCGCAAAGGATTTAAGCAAGCGCTGTCACAAGGGATTTCTCTAGAAGGACTATTACTCTTTTGTCAGTCCATTTCTTTAATCAGCCCTGATGAAGCTTATATCGGCATAAAGCAGGTTCTAGACAGCCATGGAAAACATGTGCCTGCCTCCACTCTAGGAGCAATGGCAGAACGAGTGTTTGGCCCTAAATCTGAGTGCACTCAAGTTCTAACAATTGCGTGGCAAATTAGACAGATGAACACTTTACTTGATGAACATTACCCCTTAAAGTCAAAGCTTGACGACTTAAATATTAGGTTTGCAATGCCTGGAAGTAAAAAACAAGTTTATAGCCTTTGAGGAGAAGGGTTTTGAGTGCAATTGATCAACTGGAGAAAGAATTAGAGAGTTTGCGAAGTCGGTTTAGTCAAGCTTTTCAGGTATTGGATGGCTTTTCTGAACTGCAAACTCATTTTGAGCAACTCACCCAAACCCAGCAAGAATTGGAACAATCTCTGAGCCAAGCTAAAAACTCCTTGGAGGAGGCTTCGGTACCATCACAATTACAAGAACAATATGTAGAGTTAGAATCGCAATTCGACACCAAATATGCCCAATTACAATCAGAGATTTTAGACTTAAGGCATAGTTTTGAAGCCACAACCTATGACCTACAAGAGCAGCTTCATCACGATCGCAGTCAACTCCAACAATTGGAACAAACAACAACTCCAGCCCCTGGTGCAGATACCAACAAGCTGGACTGGCTCGAAAATTCCATGCAGGACTTGAGCAACTTAATTTACGCCGACCGTTCTGCCCTGCAGCATTTAGATCGACGCCTCAACCACGTCAAACGAGTTACCGACATCATCACGATTGTGGGTGCTAGCGGCTTCTTTGTGATGACCATTATTATGGTGGTGACTCGTTAGTCAGGGTTTTAGTGGTAATTAACCAACTCCCACAACTTCTACAGAAGCGCTTTTAATTGCGAAGATTTTTTCGACAATATCAGACACAACTTTGTCAGGTGTTGAGGCCCCTGACGTGATCCCAATGGCAAGGGGACCCTTCGGCAACCAATTTTCCGTGACCGTCAGATCAGCATTAAGGGGTTTATGTTCAACCTGATTGCCTGGGCCAATGCGTTCGACACTATCAATATGATAGGACGGAATGTTTTTATCAATAGAGATCTCTTGGAGATGAGTCGTATTGGATGAATTAAAGCCACCAATCACTACCATTAAATCCAAGGGTTCATCGACCAATTGAAAAATTGCATCTTGACGTTCTTGGGTAGCATCACAAATGGTGTTGAAACTGAGGAAATGCTCGTTGACCTTGGCAGGACCATACTTACGCATGACAGTACGTTCAAAAAGCTTACCTATTTGCTCAGTTTCACCTTTAAGCATCGTCGTTTGGTTGGCAATACCGACCCGCTCTAAATCTGTTTCTGGGTCAAACCCAGGTGAGTGAGCGTTGGCGAACTTCGCCATAAAATCCGCACGCTGTTGTTCCCGTTCAGACGGCGTTTCTCCTGGATTCAAGATATAGTCCGCCACATATTCCGCTTCTTCCAGGTTGAGTAAGACTAAATAGGTCCCCGCAAAGGAGCTCGTGGCAACCGTCTCTTCATGCTTATACTTGCCATGAATAATCGAAGTATAAGACCCTTTTTTATGTTTTTCGACAGAGTTCCAAACCTTCGATACCCACGGACAGGTGGTATCCATGATGGTGCAGCCTTTATCATTAAGCAACTGCATTTCCTGGACACTAGCACCAAAGGCCGGCAGGATCACTACATCATTTTTGGCAACCACTGTAAAGTCTTTCTGGCCGTCGGGTTGGACCGGAATAAACTCTACTTTCATATCCCGTAAGTTCTTATTAACCGAAGGGTTATGAATAATTTCGTTGGTAATCCAGATTCGCTCTTGGGGAAACTGGCGACGAGTTTCATAGGCCAAGGCAATGGCCCGCTCCACCCCCCAGCAAAATCCAAATGCTTCGGCTAAGTGAATGGTGACGTCACCCTGCTCAAGGCGATACCCATTATTTCGAATTTGTTGGATGAGCTGGCTATTGTACTCAGACTGCAGCAAGTTCGTCACTTCTTCTTCGTGACCAAATCCCTTCCGATGATACTGCTCAGATTTATGCAGCGTTCGCTTAAAGGCTTTTGTATCCATGAATGTATTCCTGCATCTACGGGGGAAAGCCCTTCAGATGAGTCCCCAAGAGGACTATAAGACACTGAAAGAGACCAATTCAATCTTGCTGCAACAAGGCAACCCTTTCATCATACTGGGAACAGATCACCTATACACAGTCGGCCTGGGAGTAAAAGCCTATTCCTTCCTTCATAACATGGCCAGTATGACTCATGGCATTTTCTAATAGGGATACCTTCATACCCCAGACATTAAGAGATCCAGCCAGCAGCAACCTCTGCATACCATCACTTACCAAGGTAGCTTGCTGCCATCCCAGGAAAAGAACTGGCCGCTGTCTTCTTTGTTCACTCCGTCAAGAACGGCCAACAGCTGAGTAACAGTCCGATCGACAGAAAATAATTTTTCGGGTGGGACGTTCCGCTGAAAGGGTTTTGAGAGTTGGGTGTCTGTGGTGCCTGGATGCAGCGTCACCACAATGGTTTGGGGGCTGCGGCGCCGATACTCAATTGAGGCGGTTCGCATCAACATATTCAAGGCTGCTTTGGAAGCACGGTAACCGTACCAGCCGCCTAGATGGTTATCGCCAATACTGCCAATCTTGGCAGAGATCGTGGCAAAGATACTGCGATCATCATGCTTGAGCAACGGTAAGAGATGTTTGGCCCACAGGGCCGCCCCGATGCTATTGACTTGGAAATATCGCGTTAACTGTTCGGCATTCAGTTGCCGCAATCCTTTCTCGGGCTGTAGATCTCCTGCATGGAGAATGCCCACACAGTTAATCACCCACTGAAGCAGATTACCCTCAGTTTGAATCTGATCACAGCAGGCTGCAATTTGCACTTCTTGAGTAATATCAACGGCGATGCAGGATATTCGCTCTGGATGTTGCGCTGCCAGAGCCAGCAATCCTACGGCGGAGTCTTTAGAGCGATAGGTGGCATAGATTGTCTTAATTTGTGGCTGTTGCAACAGGTGGTGAACAAAGCCCAAGCCAATACCTTGACTGGCCCCAATCACCAGGGCATTGGACTCATTCATACCAACGGGGGGCTAACGACAGGAAGCTGGCTACTAACATCAGGACAGGTCTGATTGGCAAAATCACAGCGATACAAATGGGGCTTTTGCCAGCTTAACGGAATTTCCAGTAGATCGCGGGTGCCCGTGATCCCTTGTCCCAGGAAGAGTAAAGTTGCCAGACAGTTGAGGAGGATATGGATTCGTCGCAATACTTGGGTGCGATCGCGATAAATATCTTGCACCATGGCCAAAGACACAATCATCAGTACCGTGGCAATCAGTCCATAGTAAAAATGAGACACAAACCATTCATCATCCCGGCGAAATACCCCATCTTGGAACCCCAGGACAATCACCCCCAGGCTCGTTAATCCAGCGAAGGTTGCTCGCCAATACCAGGGCTTAGCCCGATAGAGCAGGATAAGAGAACCAATCGTGGCCAGGAACATGCCCAAGATAAATACCACCTGAAAAGGGTTGGTAGTCCACAGCTTCGTTTCCAAAATCTTGCCACCAATGGGATGGGCCAAGCCCAATAGGGCTAAACTCACCACAGATCCAGTCAGCCAACGCCCCAGCTGCACATGTTCGGGTCCCACTGTAGGGGGAATTTTGCTTTTCCCCGGAGACGTCTTCAGTCGTCGGCGACGGGTCAAAATCGATCGGTTCAAAACCATTCCAATCAGTGGGAAGACCACAACCACAGCCAAAACAGGGTGCAGCAACAGAATTACATCATCGAGGGTCATAATTTGCTCCAATACTATCGGTCCGAAATCCGGCCGGTTTTCGAAATAAGGGTTGAGAGAATTAGGTTTTGGAAACTTCTACCGGGCTGATCTTCATTTGTCGATCAAACAGAATCCGGGGGGTGAAGAAGCTTTTCACTAATAAGTAGAGGGATTGCAGCTCTCCAGGAGCCTGGGGGCTTTTCCACTGACCGGGGCGACAGAACAGCATTTCTACTAGCCTGCGGTATTGGGGAGTTGTCACCTCCGCAAATTTCAGTTGAACAATCGGGTAATCATCTTCCCGCTGCTGAATCTGGGTGATGACCGCCTGTAAACATAAGTTCTCTTCCTGGATCTCAATTTGGATCGACTCTCCAAAATAATGTCTGGGCAATCCAGCTTGGGTCAAGGCAATTTCTGCACCGCCTTCCGAAATCATGGTGGTAATGCCCCATAGCTTGAGGTCACCTAAGGTGAGTCGGACCGTACGTCGCAAATCGAACCATTCGTAGAGATCGGGTTTAGGGGGCATCCAACAAAATTAATAGGGCCACTCCCAGAA
The DNA here is from genome assembly GCF_021497025.1 of Acaryochloris sp. 'Moss Beach'. Lineage (NCBI taxonomy): Bacteria > Bacillati > Cyanobacteriota > Cyanophyceae > Acaryochloridales > Acaryochloridaceae > Acaryochloris > Acaryochloris sp. 'Moss Beach'. Next base: position 4,603,719 of record NZ_CP071717.1, on the reverse strand, counting down.
CAATTAGGTTGTAGGTACTCCAAAGCCAACCCAGTTCAATGCCTTTTATTTGCAACGCCACTTCCGGATCAACCGTCGTTGACCAAGCTCCCTTGACCATACACATGCCCAGGTTACGCCAGAGGCTAACGGCGGTGAAGAAAAACAACACCACTAAAGGAGAGGCTAATTTCCAGTTAAAGGTATAGCGATTACTAGAAACCCCTTTGGGAGTTACCTTAAAGCCTTTGGAAAAGGGATTGAATAGGGTTTGTAAGACTGTGAGAGCCACCGGGAAGCATTGGGACACCGCATAAATATCGGAGATTAGAGCCGAGCGACTACGCTGATTCAGCCAAGAGAAGGTGAGGAGCTGCACCAAATAGTAGGGCACAAAGAAATACAGCATTTCTTGAGTCGTCGCCCGCCAAGGAATAACGCCAAAGAAGGCATAGGCCAGGGGCATGAGCAAAAACCCAACCCTAGACACACTGGTGAACCACTGCAGTAAGCCATCCAGATGGGCCAGGCGCTGAATCAACTTAAGTCCTCTAATTCTGAGGGGATTGGCTTCGATAAAGAAGGCCTGTAAGGTGCCCCTAGCCCAGCGAAGTCGCTGAGTAATATGGGCCGACATATTCTCTGCGGATAACCCCGCACTCAGGCTCTCACCCAAGAAGATAACGCGCTTGCCTCTAGCAGAGAGGCGAACCCCAGTGAAGTAGTCTTCGCTCAAGGTACCTGTGGCAAAGCCGCCCGCCTCGGCTAAGGCACTACGGCGAGCCACAAAGGAGCTACCGTAACACAGGGCTGTTTCCACCCCATCCCGTAAGGGCTGGTAGTAGCGGGAAAAGATCTCGACTTCTTGAGGCAGAATATTTTCCAGGCCAATATTGCGAGCGACTGGATCGGGATTAAAAAAGCTTTGGTGGGTTTGCAGCAGGGCAATGCTGTTGTCCTGAAAGAAGCCCACAGTGCGTCGGAGAAAGTTTTGGGTGGGCACAAAGTCTGCGTCAAAGACCGTGAGCAGTTCCCCCGACGTGAAATTCAGAGCATGATTCAAGTTCCCGGCTTTGGCATGGAGATTATCGGGACGGATAATGTATTCACACCCTAGCTCTGTAGCTAAGGCTTTGATTTCAGGTCGCCGAGTATCATCCAACAGGTAGACGGTCTTGCGGGGATAATCCATCGCCTGACAACCAATAATGGTTCGCTTCAGAATAAAGCTGGGCTCGTCATAGGTAGGAATCATCACATCTACCGTGGGCAGATAGTCCCCATCGAGAACGGCAACTTCATTTAAGTCCGCTTCGCCCAGCCGATTGGTCGAGCGAGACACGAGAATAAGCTGAATAATATTGGTGACGATGGTAATAATTTCTAAGGTCAGCAGACCGATACTAAAGATGCTGTTAAATGTATCTGAAAGATTGAGGGTCCAGAAAATACGCCAAACCATATACTGCACAATCAACAGCAGTAATGACGTACCCACGACTAAGCGAGACCAAGGTCGAGGCGAGGACGATACCTGCATAACGACGAGGACAGCCACCAGCAAAAGCACGGAGGGCACAGCCAGATAATTGCCTGCGGCGACGGGGGACAGCGAGCCAGAGGGGTGGGTTGGCAAAGAGCAGCTCCACCTGCTTAACAATGGCAGTGACTCGATCTTCCCGGATAAACCACAGGCTCACCCCCCCAGCCCAGTGGCTAGAAAAATTCCCAGCATGGAGAATAGGGTGAGCCGAATCCGTCGAATAAATAGATGGGGAGATTGGGCAGATTTCTGGGGGAGGGGGTAGGTAAATTTCGGAGGGGCGGCTTCGTAACAGTCATACAAACTTCCTTCACAATGGCCATAGCTGATACGGGCAGCCTTGCGTTTTATCCGCTCCTGCTTAGGGGGGGGGGACTATTTAGGAGCGGGCGCAAGGCTGTTTGTACTTTAATCGAGGAGAATTCCCCGACGCGATGACCCAGAAACCAAGGATGGGTGAGCGATACACACCACTGGATGTGACTCCCATCACGTCTGTTGCGAAGTGAAACGGAATAGGCTCTTAAAATCAGGCAAACCAGAGCTGGCAATAGGTGAAACGGCGGTATCAAGACTTCCTCGATAGAGACTGGCAAGAATGGTAGAAAAAACAGTTTTTTTCTCAGAAATTAGCCCCTCAGATCAGAAGGTTAATTTTTGGGGGCCGCCCCAGGCCCATCAGCAGCGTCAGGTGCTTGTCCTGTCCATCCCCTATGCAGATCAAATCTTTGGTGCCCTGCATAACAAGTATCGGCACTGGCCAAACGTAACAATGGCAGCTGTGATACAAGATTGGGCAGATATGGCTGGATGGTGGGAGGCAGAGGGTAGCTGTGCGATCGCACCCGACGATACGGCAATATTAATTGATTGGCTTGCCAGTCTGCGGGTAGAAGAGATTGACTGCGATCAGCCCTCACCAGCGGAACTAATGGCTTGTATCCAAGCCTTGCAATCCTTTCTATATCGCCATTGGGTCCAAGGAGAGCTGGTTTATATTGAGCATCATTAGGGTCTTAAAAAAGATCCAGTTTCTCCACGTCATGTCGTTCTCTCTAATAGACTTAGGCCAGCTCCTTAGACAGTAGCCAATATCGGAGACCACTCCCCACCGGAAGATCCGTATGAATCTGCTGAAAGCCAAGATGTTCGTAGAGGGCAACATTGTTAGGGTTTTCTGTTCTTAGGAGACAAGCTGAGTACCCCTGGCACCGCATAGTATCCAGTGCAGATTGGATCATCTGCTTGCCAATACCGCGGCCAACAGAGTTGGGATGAACGCCGACAACCCAAAGATAGGCAAAGTGTTGAGGCGCTTTTGCCTTCAGGGCATGTTCGCAGGCTGCCTCATGAATCTGCAACCGTTTAAAGGCAGATAAACCAATCAGGAAAGGGGCCAAAATCAGCCCACTTCGTACCATTTGGGACAACTGAAAGGGGACACCCATAACAATGATCCTCCTCCTTCTGGAGCAACCTCAACCCCGCCATAGCGAAGGCACCAACGGATCATGGGCAGAAAGAGTTTTGTTGTGTGTTGTGCTCGTGTTGTGGCATTTGGCATTAGGTAGGCCATGAAGGGGTCTTGGGAAAAGGATTGCCCCAGCATTGCAGCAACAGTCTTTTGTTGAGCAACGGTTAATACGCCCACAGGGTCATTAAACATATTTCTCTCCAAAGCTTTTAGTTGAGAACAATGAATGGAAATGCAGAACGGCAGCCACTCATCTTGCTTCTATGAGCAGCCGAATTTCTCCTTCACAACGTCCTTAATCCCTGACTTAGTGAAGCTTCAGGGGTATAGACTTTGCAGAAAGACATTCATAAAATATGAGCATTACTCACTTTATAGATATATGAGTATTGCTCATATATTGTCAAGATAAAGCTGAAAAATTGGCACAGAAAATGTTTGGAGCTGGTAAATGCAGCCCCACTCAGACGCTAAATTGGGTGAATATTTCTAGCCAGTATGCTGGACTTCTTCAGCTCAGCATGGTGTTCAAACAGCTGTCTGCCAGAGATCCTCTTGGGCAGATTATTCAGAGTTACCCATATGGATCAATTCAATACCTATCGAAAAGGCAATGTAACATGCCTAACGCCCAGATATAGCCAATATCAGTTCAAGAACAACCCATTCTTGAATTGAATCGATGAAGGGAACAAGAGAGCAGGCAGCAATAGGATGAAGACTTCAGTCTGTCTCAAACCCAGACCAAACAACACCATCTTGTCAGCAACACATTTCCTGGAGTGGAGACTATGCGTTACTTTACTGTTCAATTTTGTTGACATCCTCTCCCAGCAACCCTAGCGGGTATGCAAGGAGATTCTTTAGATCGCTCCAAAGATTTCCTGCTTCAAAGCCAGTTGACTAGAATTCATTACTGAATCCCCCGTCACCTCGACTCCACAGGCATTTTCTATTCCCCGTTGCCCACGGGTACAAATCACTTGAGCTGCCGCAATATCTCTCGGCTTAATTGAGCCGCACTCTAAACAATGAGATATCCTGACACTCAAATCCTTTTTCACCGTTGCTCCACAATCTGGACACTCCTGGCTAGTTCCTCTTGGATCAACCTTGCCATAATGAACATTACGCTTCCAGCACACCCAAGGAAGGATCTGGTTAGTGAATTGCCCAAGGCCAGCATCTAATGTGTGTTTACCCAAAAACCCTTTCGCCATTATGCGGAAATCCAAGTCTTCAACGAAGATGGAATCTCCTTGGTCACAAAGCTGATGGGCGGTCTTGAAATGCCAGTCCTTACGAGTGTCGGCAATCCGTTGATGAACTCTGGCGATCTTCCTCAGCAGTTTGGACCGGTTAGTACTCCCCTTTTGCTTAGTCTTGAGTCTACGTTGCAGCAATTTCAGCTTGCGGTGCAACTCATTAAAAAAGCGAGGATGTTTGATCTGTAAGCCATCTGAAGTAGATAGAAAGTATTCCAAGCCCACATCAACTCCTACAGGATGGCCATGAAAGGGCACCTCTGGAATATCCACATCAGCCTGTAAACTCAACATGACAAAGTACCCCGACGCCTTACGGACAATACGAGCTTGTTTGACTTCGCATATCTGGGGTATATCTCTAGACCATCTCACTTTGACCCAGCCCAGTTGCGGAAGCTTGATGCCTCTTACACTGAGAGGATGCTTGAGCATCTGAGGAAATACAAAGCTTCGCAGTCGAGCTTGGTTTTTGAATCTAGGTAGACCCGATTGCTTGGTCAGCCAACGCTCCCAGGATGCATCCAGTTGTCTCAAAACTTGCTGAAGCATTTGAGCATTGACGCTTTTGAGTTCGGCAATCTCTTTCTTAGCAAGGGTTAAACGTTTGGCTTGAAGGTGATAACTAGGAAATGGCTCATCACCTGACATGATGTACTCATGCCTAAGAGAACAAGCATTCACTGAGCATTTACGAGAATTAAGCCAGTCCTTACGCTCACACAAAGCAAAGTTCCAGACTTTTCGACACATCGTTAAGGTGTGTTCAATTTCTATAACTTGCTCAGGAGTGGGGTCTAGTTTGAATTCCCAGGTCATGTTAAGCATGCCTACATAATACTATTTACTGTGTAGATACTGCACTTAGGCTCCTGAGCTTTGCCGAAGGGTTGTTTCTTTCAGTCACACTCCGCTACACCACCAACCAAGCTTTTAGCTATGGTTGGAGTACTGCCAAGACTTTTGATAGAGGGTTAGATGACCAAAGCCATATCACGCATCAAAGTCAGACGGCTTTGAATATAAGCTTTAACCGTGTCTAATTCATCATCAGTCAGCTCTTGCCGTTCTGCCAACTGCTGACTTAACTGATCAACCAAAGCATGATCAGTTAATCCTAAAAGTTGACCTTGGGGGAAGGTGTCAACCAACTTCCAGACTTGATTTAGAAGAACTGGGGACATTGTTCTTAACTTTGTGTATTAAAGGATGAATTGAAAACTATAATCGGCATTTTTGGAAAAGTAGACTGTTTTCTTTGTAACGAAGTGAACACTCCATCACCAGAAGTTAGTTAACTCTCCTTATCCAGACTAAACGGTTCACGATCCCTCTGAAGTAGTTGTCATATTTATTCCTAAAAACAACGGTTCTAGGTTAATGTTTCTTGATTAACAGACCATAGCCTGCAAAATTCTACTGCGCTAGAAACCTGACTATAAGTGCTTTCCAGCTTCTTGCACCAAATAGCATCAGGAAGGATGAATTAACGTTCTCTTCTCATAAATGCAACACAAGTTGTCAAGATAGATAGCGTTCGAGACATTCAATCTCACAAACCGCATTCCATCTCCATAAGACAAGTAATTGCGATTAAGCTAACAGCTAGATCAAAGTGCCACCGTTTTCAAAGGTATAAGGACAAAACCTTTTGGGCATCTCCAGAGTATTGAAGAAAATGCCCAAAAGGAGAGTCTCACTCGTCATACAGCAAGAGGATGGTATTCCTCAGATTCAGCCATTTCTCGAATCAGCAGCAAATGGGAGTCGAGGTATTTCTCAATGCTTTTGTGGTCTTCTGCATTCAATCGACAACGATGCTCAATATGCTCTAGCAGCCACGATGCTAGACGGATATCATCCCATCTGATCAGGGCATAGGTCGGCAATTCTTCAATCAATTGCCAGAGGTCATGGAGCAGGGCAGGAGACAACACAATAAAATACCAAGCGAGTTAGATATGCATAAATTTGGTCATTGGACATTTACTTAAGTTTTTCTTTAGATTTATGCTGAACTGATCCTAACGCTGGCTTCTGATGTCGTTGGCAAAAGACACACATCTTTACAAGGCAAATTGAGGGTTAATGCTGCTATAGCGATATTTTCTGTGGTAGGTCATGCTCCTATCCCTGTTCAGGCCAGTAGCTTAGAGCGTAGGACTGCACTAATCGTTTCGTCTCATCTAGCAAACGCTGTCGACAATCAGGGGGTTGGCTTCGAGACAACCACAAAAACGTGCCAATACTTTTGACGATGACCATAGCGATCACCTGATAGTGATCAGTGTCTAACCCAGGGAAACGCTGAGACAAAAAATCAGCCGTTGCATCAATGATCTCAACATCAGCCGCCTCTTCAATCGCTGCAAGTTCTGGTACGGTTGCCTGCATCTGCATATAGATGGCTTGATAGCCAGGATAATCCGCAAAGAATTGATCATTGGTATCCACCACTAACGCTAAAACATCCGAGAAGGGAAGTAATGCAATTTCAGGACCCATCGCCAATATTTTCTGGCTGTGCAGAGCTGTATAGCGAGCTGCAAGAGCCTGAACAATCGCGGCTTTGTCAGGGAAAAAACTGGTAGAGAGAGCCGATCGGGACCTCGGCTTTGGCTGCGATCGCATTCGTCGTTACCGCATTACAGCCCTCAGCAATAAACATTTCTTCTGCAACATCCAGAATCTTATTGACCCGCTCTCGACTACGGGCTTGCTTAGGCTGGCGGTGCATCCCAGGGATTGGATCTACTTTTTTAGCCATTCATTTTTGAGCCTTCATTGCAGAAATATGAATATTACTCACATTACGCTTAACAAAACATGAGCACTACTCATAAAAACATCATAAACCGTCCCATGACTCAAAATTTTAAGAGAGCCGACTATGCTGATGATTAAGGAACTGGTTAGCAGCCAAAAGGTCTGGGTCAATCAAATGAATCGGGAATAGACTGATAGGGTAAGGAAGAAAGCCATTCTAATCCTTATTGGCAGGGCATCAGATGGGTCACTTGTGTATTTCTATTGGTTGGGTTGAAGACGATTTTCCCTCATCCCCAATGAGCGAATTGAATCAAATTCCTATCCCTACCTTGGAAGTAGATGAGTCGTCTCTGGGGCGTACACTGGACACTCTAGAGCAGCAGACTATCACGATTGGTCAACAGATGATACGTCATTTATTATGCCTTCATTGGGATCTTCTCGACCAACAGCAGGTCGATGAGTACTGTGCTCAATTTGATTCCGATATTGTGGAGTTTGATGGCTACGCCAGTCAAAAGATTGCCTGTCGCTTGGGTATTTTGCACTTACAACGGCAAGTATGTTTCAATCTGCAGACTGACAAACACCTCATGCCCGGGAACGACCTATTACCCGAGCACCATGGAACGATTATTACTAGAACGCTGCAAGAGTGGGCCTGCTTATTCCCGCAAGACTTACCTTTCCGAACCGTCGAGCGGTTACTGAGCTGGCAAACCCAACAGCCCAAAGTGATTTCTAGAAGTGAAGTGAGCGTCCTAGTACAGCGTCAAGCTAAAAGATTAGGGTAGGTAACAATGGTGGCAGTATTGCAGTCAGACCGAGAAAACACCTATCCCTATGCCGAAAAAATATATTGTCCGACTGAGTGAAGATGAGCAGAACCATCTGCAAGCCGTCATCAAAAAGCTCAAGGGCAGCAGCCAAAAAGTACGACGTGCTCAAATTCTTTTGAAAGCAAATGCCGACGGGCCAAATTGGACCGATGAACGCATTTCAGATGCTTATTCTTGTCGAGTTAAAACAGTTGAGAACATCCGTAAACGTCTTGTAGAGAGAGGATTTGAGGAAACCCTTAACGGTGCCCAACGTGTCAGAGCACCTCGCAGTCAGTTACTCGATGGTGAGCAGGAAGCTCAAGTCATTGCCATGCGATTAGGCAGCCCTCCTAAGGGCTACGGGAATTGGTCATTGCGCTTGCTGGCACGCAAAGTTGTGGAACTAGGTATCGTAGAATCTGTCAGCCATGAAACGGTTCGTCAGACTCTGAAAAAAACGGGATGACCAACCGCAAGATTGAGTACTGGGTGATTCCGCCTGAAGCAGATGGAGAGTTCGTTGCTCAGATGGAAGAAGTGCTGGAAGTGTATGCTCAGCCTTATGACCCAAGTTGTCCGGTGATTTGTATGGACGAACAGCCTGTCCAACTCCACAAAGAAATCAAGTGCCCTATTCCAGCCACCGCTCAACACCCTAAGCGGGTTGATTATGAGTATGAGCGTGCAGGTACCGCCAATATCTTCATGTTTAGCGAACCTTTAGCGGGGTGGCGACAAGCAACTGTTCGTGAGCGGCGAACAAAAATCGATTGGGCCAGTGAAGTCGCAGTCTTAATGGAAGGACGCTATGCACAATGCCCACACGTCATACTCACCTGTGACAATCTCAACACCCATACCAAAGGGGCTTTCTATGAGGTGTTCGAGCCTGAGCGTGCCCGGCGGTTCGTTCAACGCATCCACTTTTGCTACACCCCTAAGCATGGCAGTTGGCTGAACGTGGCCGAAAACGAACTGAGTGCAATGACGCGACAGTGTATTGATAGGAGGCGCTTTGGGACGATTGAAACTCTAAAAGATGAAGTTCAAGCATGGGCGATTGATGTGAACCACTCGCAACGCGGTGTGGATTGGCAAATGAAAATTGAAGATGCCAGGTGTAAGCTCACTTCTATCTACCCTAAAATTAAATATTGACGATGCACTAGTGAAACGGCATGGCGACATAATCCGAGCTGTCGAAGCTAAGGAAGTGGAGCAATGGAAGGACCAAAGTGACTTGAGCAAGTTCCAGGTCAATCTCATTGATGCTAAAGCGCCTCGTCATCGAGCCGCATGGCCAATCGAATTGACGGCTGCAGTGGAGCAAGCTCTAGCCAACCCCAATCCTAAAGCGCCTGAAGGGGTCACCCATCAGGATTGGCAACGGGTTCTGCAAGCCCGCAATAATGAAGCAGCCTACTGGTCAGCCGAAAAGCTCAGATGTTTGGGGCCTGAAATTCAGCCCGGACAGACCATCGCGGCAATGGATGACATCTTAGTTCGTCAGCCCCAGGCGAGTAAGTGGTTGACGATGCGGGTAGCCCGGATTGCGACGACCAAGGGGTGTCGTTATTTGAGTGGGACTGGCTCACGGGTGCTTAGACAACTTTCGCTGATGCTATTCTTCTGTGCTGGATTAGATGACTGGGTGACACTTTTAGGAGATGGCGCTGAGTGGCTACGCAATTATTTCGAGACCGATCTGAGCCAGTTTACTCACAAAGAGCTGCTCCTCGACTGGTATCATCTTCGTCGAAAATGTGCCGATTTTGCGGGGATGATTTGCTCGACTCGTGACGAGAAAAAAGCACTCAAAAGGAAGCTAAACTCTTCTCTATGGATAGGACAAATAGGCCCTGCTATAAAAGCTTTAGAAGCCTGCCGACCTCTTACCAAGAACGAAAGCAAACTCCAAGAATTAATTGACTATCTCAAGGCTCGAAAAACCTATATCGTCAATTACAATGAGCGTCGTCTCCAACGACAATATATGGGTAGTGCTCATGCAGAGAAAGCTTGTGATTTGATTGTGGCCAAACGACAGAAGAACCGAGGGATGCATTGGTCAGAAGCCACTGCTGATGCTCTTGCTGCCATGAAGACGGTTATGTTAAATCAGGTATGAGATCTCTACTGGGTTGACCAGCAAATTCTGCCTCTCGCTACAACCCCTTAACCCAGACCTTTTAGTCGCTAACAGTTCCGTTAGCAGTTCTTGTAACTCAGCAGGGCCTATATCTGAGTCAGGGATTCCAACCCGAAAAGATTGAAAATTCTATTTTGGCGAAGATGTTAAATTTTTTAAGACAGACAGGGCCTTATCTTGCAGTAGTTTAACGGCGTTGATTAGGCCGGAGTCTGTTCCGTTGAGGTCTGCCCCACTCAGGTCTGCTCCGTTGAAGTCTGTCCCATTGAGGTAGGCACGGCTGAGGTTTGCCCCACTTAGGTCTGCCCCGATGAAGTCTGCATCAATGAGGTCTGCCCCACTCAGGTCTGCCCCACTCAGATCTGCCCCACTTAGGTCTGCATCTGTGAGGTAGGCCCCATTGAGTTTTGCCTCTTTGAGGTTTGCCTTTATCAGTTTTGCTCGGAGGAGTTTTGCCCCGGTGAGTTCTGCCCCAATGAAGTTAGCCCCATTGAGTTTTGCACTGCTGAGGCTTGCATAGTTGAGTTTTGCATGGCTGAGGTCTGCCCGCCTGAGTTTTGCCCCAGTGAGGTTTGCACGGTTTAGTTCTGCTCCAGTGAAGTCTGCCTCGATGAGGTTTGCACCACTCAGGTCTGCAAAATTTAGTTTTGCCCCGTTTAGTTTTGCACCCTTTAGGTTGATCTCAACACCTTGATTATTCTTACGCCATTGATTCCAATCGTCAGAACCACGCAGTAAAATCTTCAGTAAATCAAAATTCTCAGAATCAATCCCGATCGCAGTTGTACCCATGTCTTATAACCCTCAGTAGCGATTTGTCAGCATTGACTCTCAATACTCAATAGTAAACCCCATCCACTACAGGTATCTCTAGCCTCTTCGTTCATCGTAAAAATCACCACAAAAATATCCCATGACCTCAGAGGCCAGGGGTTTGAAACGCTATTTTAAGATTGTCATGGAGCAACGGCTTATGGCAGGAAGTAATCTGCGTTTCAAATGGGTTCATTGAAGCAATAGCAAAGCCCATCCGGTGCCACAACAAAGAACACCTGGAATCTTTTCCCATCCCGTTCATCCACTCGCCAGTTCCCAATCTCCACGCCCTTTGACTCCAACTCTGCTTTGATGCCCTGAATATTAGCAACCCGGATTGCAGCACCCTCTTGAGAGGCATCTCCACCATTGATGGCAAAACCGATTTGCACATCATCTCTTTCTAAAATAACGGTGGGATTGGGTTGAGCCTTACGCTCCACCTCTACCATGTCAAAGGCTTGAGCATACCAGTCAGCAGTGGTATCAAGATCGACTACTGGCAAGGCCAACACATCCTCTTGAAATGGAAATGCGGCTTCGAATTTGGGTTGATTAGACACTGAGAATCACCTTCTTTTAGTTTTTGGCAACTGCATCAAGCGGACTTAAATAAATCCAATCGATAACTGTTTGGTAGTTAGGTGAGATTATCTCAGCCCCTCTAGCTAAGGGAGGCTCGAAAAAGGTATTGCTGAAGGGAGTTATTGAGCCAAGATACTCCCATGGAAGAGAAAAAAAGGCCATTACTTTCAGAGCTAGCTTGCGTGAACTCTAACTGTGAAAGCTATGGTCAAGCGGGCCTTGAGAATTTAACAGTACGTAAAGTATACGGACAAGATCGAATACGGTATCTGCGCTGTCATAGCTGTGGAGCAGAGTTCAGTGAACGCAAGAACACTGCCTTTTGGAATACAAAAATCCCTGAATCTCGAGCAATAGAAGTAGGTCGTCAAATTGCAGAAGGAACGTCTATCAAAGGAACATCACGTCTGACCTACACCCATCCGGATACGGTGAAACGTTTGACCCTCAAGTTTGGTCAGCATGCCCAGGACTTTCATGAGCAGGAAGCTCAGCAACTGGATATCGACATACTAGAGATGGACGAACGTCATGGATACGTCGCCAGCAAAAAGCAGCAGTGTTGGGATGCGGTATCCATTGATGCCGCCAGTAAATTCATTGTCCACGTGGCAATTGGTCCCCGTAACACAGACCTGATAGAAAGGCTGATGCAAGGCAGTCACAGACGACTAGCTCATCCCCCAAGACCTGGTGCTGATGACCGATGGAGAAGCGAGTTATCGCACTCTCTTTCCGGTCATCTTCGGGGTGTCTTACCTCCCCCCCGTCAAAGCACGATGGGTCGACCTCCCAACTCCAAGTATCGGATTCCTCGAACCCTTGCCCACGTCCAAGTCATCAAGCATCGTCAGGGACAAAAGTTAGAAGCTGTAGAGGTGAGCAAAGCTCATGGGAGCTGGCAACGGATCAATCAAGCGCTAGATGAAATAGGGTACAACATTCCCAACACCTCAACTGTGGAGCGTTTCAATGGCACTGCACGACGGATGAATGCTCATCAAGTCAGACGCTCACTTGCTTTCGCTCATCGCAGTAATACTCGTCAGGCCGTTGCTTGGTGGAGTGCTACAGTTTACAACTGGGTGAGAGTGCATCGCAGTTTACGAACTCCTCTAGAAGTAACCGAGGGTAAAAAGCGCTTTCAACAGAGAACTCCTGCCATGGCAGTTGGATTAACTGAACACATTTGGACCGAAGCTCAGATCCTCAGAGCACCGGTTTATATAGCTTCTCAAGAATAGGGGGCTGAGATAATCTCACCTAACTACCAACTGTTTAGGACTGCGGTCTTTGTCGACAAGATTGGCGAGTGTCAATCCCAATAGCCTCACTGCCTGTTGTTCATCTATATGGGTTTGTAGCAACTCATTGCCTAACGTTAAAATTTCATCCACCTCATATAAGGGATTGTCTACCGTCCGACTGCGGGTGATTTGTTGGTAATTGGCATACTTTACTTTCAGAGTCAGGGTATAGCCAGACCGTTGATTTTCAGCTAATCGTAGGTGTACTAGGGTTGCGATCGCATCCAGTTCTTCCATCAAAACGGACAGCCCAGAGATATCCGGAAAGAAACTGCGTTCCGCTCCAATGGACTTGCGAATCCGATTAGCAATCACCGGGCGATCATCCTTCCCCCTGGCAATGCCGTAATAATAGTGGCCCACCTTACCAAACTGGCGCACCAACGCAAGCTCGGACCACTGGCGTAACTCTGCTCCCGTTTGAATGTCCAGTTGGTGCATTTTAGCGGCGGTCACCTTACCAATGCCATGAAACTTTTCAATGGGGAGCTGCTGGACAAAGGTTTCGGCCTGGTCCGGAGCCACCAAAGAAAGGCCGTTGGGTTTCTCCAATCCCGACGCCATCTTGGCTAGAAATTTATTGACCGATATTCCAGCCGAAGCCGTTAAGTGGGTTTCTTGATGGATCAAATGCTTAATTTCTCGGGCAATCGCCATTGCTGAGTCTATTTGGGGCTTATTTTCTGTCACATCCAGATAGGCTTCATCTAGGGAGACGGGTTCCACCAGATCTGTAAATTGATGAAAGATGGTGCGAATCTGGCTTGAAACCTGGCGGTAAACCTCAAAGCGGGGTGCAATAAAAATTAAATCCTTACATTTAGTGGCAGCCACTCGCGACGGCGTAGCGGAGAAAATACCGTATTTCCTAGCTTCATAACTGGCGGCGGCCACTGCGCCTCTCTGCTCCGGGCGTCCGCCAACAACGACAGGCTTGCCGCGCAGGTGAGGATTGTCTCGCTGCTCAACAGAAGCGAAAAAGGCATCCATATCGATGTGCAGGATCTTACGCATCGTCTTTAGCTAGAAACTACAGCATTGGCTCAATACATTCAGGTCGATCCACCGTCGGACTGTTGACCAGAGTGGACACGGGCAGAGCCGACAGACCTTGGACTAAATCAGGATCGAACAGGTGAAACAGATAACTCGGCGTTTGAATATCAAAGTCTAACCACACCTTATAGTTATCGGGTGAAATAATCACCGGCATCCGCTGATGAACCGGGGCAACCACTTCATTGGGCTGGGTCGTCAGGATAATGCAGGTTTCAATATCATGCCAAGATTCCCACAGTCCGGCAAAAGCAAAGGGCTGCTGCATGCGGAAGTAATAGGGTTGCTTGGTACTTTTATCTACCTTTTGCCATTCATAAAAGCCGCTCGCTGGAATCAAACAGCGACGATATTTGATGGCCGATCGAAACGAGGGCTTTTCATGGGCCGTTTCACACCGGGCATTAATGAGATTGTTACCAATACTCGGATCCTTCGCCCAACCGGGAATGAGTCCCCATTGCATTAGCCGAAATTCACGAGGCTGATGCTGCAACTGTCGAATCACAGCGATGGGCTGGCTGGGAGCAATATTGTAGCGAGGGGGGAAAGGGGGGAACGTTTTGGAGACCAAAAGCAGTGGCGATCTCATCTGGGGTTGCCGTCAGGGCAAATCGACCACACATAACTACTCCACCTCCAAAGAATGTTCAACAAGGTAACGACCAGCAGCCAAAGCCATCAGATGACTTTCATAATACTCACCATCCGTATAGGCTTGCCGTTCTGGGGTAATCACCCAACATTGATACCCCCCATCCAGGGTAAAAGACACACCCACAAGCCAATCGCCTGTGAACCCAATTAATTCAGAAAGAGTCTCCATCGCAGCCTCCCGTGCTGGAGGTAAATTTTTACCCTGGTGCCAAGTTGACACACAAGTAGTACAAGTATACTATATTAATCAAACACCCCCCAAATCTCTGGAGAGATGTATGGCCGCCATCACTGATTCAGCCGAAAAGCAAAAAGCCCTGGACTTGGTTTTGAAAAATGTGGAGCGCACCTTTGGTAAAGGGTCGATTATGCGCTTAGGTGATGCCACTCGGATGCAGATTGAAACCATCTCTAGTGGTGCCCTAACCTTAGATCTTGCCTTAGGCGGTGGCCTGCCCCGAGGCCGGGTGATCGAAATCTATGGCCCTGAAAGTTCAGGCAAAACCACCGTAGCGCTACATGCGATCGCACAAATCCAAAAGAACGGTGGAGTCGCCGCCTTCGTCGATGCCGAACATGCCCTTGATCCAGTCTATGCCGCTGCCTTAGGGGTAGATGTTTCTGAATTACTCGTTAGCCAGCCTGACTCTGGAGAGATGGCTCTAGAAATTGTCGATCAGCTGGTTCGCTCCAGTGCCGTGGATCTCGTTGTTATCGATTCCGTCGCCGCCCTGACGCCTCGCGCTGAAATTGAAGGCGATATGGGCGACTCCCACATGGGTCTGCAAGCTCGACTGATGAGTCAAGCCCTGCGCAAAATCACTAGCAATATTTCTAAGTCCGGCAGTACCGTTATCTTTTTGAATCAGCTGCGCCAAAAAATTGGCGTTACCTACGGTAATCCTGAAGTCACCACAGGCGGTAACGCCCTCAAATTCTACGCTTCCGTTCGTCTCGATATTCGTCGCATTCAAACCCTGAAAAAAGGCACCGATATGTACGGCATCCGCGCCAAGGTCAAAGTAGCGAAGAATAAAGTCGCGCCCCCCTTCCGCATTGCCGAGTTTGACATCCTATTCGGTCAGGGGATTTCCACGTTGGGGTGCTTAGTAGATATGGCAGAAGAAACCGATATCATCGTTCGCAAGGGAGCCTGGTATAGCTTTGACGGCAGTAATATTGGTCAAGGCCGAGATAATACCATCCAATATTTTGCCGATAATCCTGAGTTTGCCGAAAGCGTGGAACAACAGGTGCGTCAACGATTAGAGTTGGGAGCTGAAGTCTCTGCCAATGCCATTACGGCAGTAGAGGTAGAGGCAGAAGAAGCCGCTTAATTTTCACCACAGACACGAATCGGGGTATGGGCCTTCCATGCCCTTTTTTTAGGCCGATAAAGCGCATTTCTCTAGGGTTTGCATCGCCTTTTTGATGATTTGTCGCACCCGTTCACGGCTGATACCCAGCTTCTGGCCAATTTTTTCCATGGACTTGGGTTTGCCATCGTCCAACCCATACCGCTCAGAAATCACGAATCGCTGGCGATCATCCAGCAACGCCATATACCCTGACAATTCCTCATCCTGCAGGAGCAGATCGAGGTAGGACTGGGTGGAATCCCCGCCTTCAATCAGATCTCCTAGGGTCGTATCTTGTTCGTTGCCCACAAACTTGTCTAAAGACACCGTTTCTTGCAGGCTATGGAGATACTTTTTCAAGCGGGTTAGATCCATCTCCATGGTGTTAGCAATTTCGACGATGGTGGGTTCTCGACCCAGCTCTTGACTCAACTGATGGCGAGCCCGTTTGATTTGATTGCCCACTTGCCAATGTTTAACAGGCAACCGGACCACACGGCCTTTGTTTTGCAACGAGCGGGTGACCCCCTGCAAAATCCACCAGTAGGCATAGGTACTAAACCGATTGCCTTGCTCGGGTTCAAATTTGTCTACAGCAATACTCAAACCCAAATTGCCTTCTTGAATCAAATCGAGGAGGGGCAGACCCCGATTCTGATGTTTTTTAGCGATCGAGACCACCAATCGCAGGTTTGCCTCAATCATCTTGCTTTTTGCACGAGGGTTACCCGTCTGGACTTTCCGAGCCAGGGTAATCTCTTCCTCATGGGTCAGCAGCGGAAACCGCCCTATCTCCTTCAGATAGTAATGCAGACTGTCATGTTGCGTCGCCAATTTCTTTTCCCCACAAATAGCTGTTGTAGAGGTAGTACCCCAAAAACAGATCAATAGGAAGATAACTTCATATTTCTTAAAAAAACTGCGGTTTTCATCAACCCTGTTCGATCGGGCACATGAGTGGGTAACTTATGAGGGTTGTTAATCACCCTTGAAGCGCTTAACGGTTCTGCTATTCTGCTCATGTCCATACTGATAAGCCGTTCATGAGAATTCGCGGATTAGTGAAAGCGTCAAATCGAGTGAGAGATCAACTCAAGAGTGGCATCCCCAGTCACGAAGTCTCTACCTTTCAACAGTATGTGGTGAAGACCATTCAGACCACAGACCAAATTTGTGCCCAGGCCCATATCAAACCCAGTCAACTTCCAGTACCGTCTCGCAATGCCTACAAGTTTTTGAAAGGGGTTAATCTCAAGCGTTTACCCATCGTTGAATTCGATTCTAGAAACCAAGGCTCACCCCAGGGCCAAATGGAAATTTCCATCCAGCGAATTCGGAGTCAGCTCCAGTATTTTCAAGACCGAATTGCCGATCTACTTCCCGACGATACCGATGCCGAAAACAGACTGATTCAGCAGCTGGGAGAACGAACGGCACAAATTGAGCAGTTATGTGCCGCCCAGGGAGCAACACCCGGAAACTTAACTCAACAATCTCAACAAATTTACGGTTGGATGAAATTTCTCCAGAGTGACGATCATCTCCACCTGCATGCTTATGCTGTTCGCCAAACAAAAGCCATCGCTGAACAAACCTTGGCAAATCAATCGTCTGCTCGCAGTGCTCGTCCATTCAAAGAGCTAAAGCATCTCAGGCTTGAATTCACACCCATGAGTGCCCTATATCGCTGCCAATTTAAGCCTCCCCAACTCAAAATTAGGATCAACGAAGGATTTATTTTGGCCGAACCGGATGTCATGCAAGCGGCGATCGACTCCATGTTGCTGGGCAAAACTCCGAAAACCTCGACCATCATGACGGAGTACTCCCTATCGGAAGAATTTTCTGAGCTGCTGTTAGCCCTGGATCTGATGGTGGATGATCTGAGAGATATGGCTCAAGGCAATGTCTACAATCTGGATGATGTTTTTGCGCAGGTGAATCAGGCGTATTTTAACCAAGAGGTCGAAAAGCCCCGTCTTTGCTGGAGCAAAGTTTACAGCAACCGCAAATTGGGTCATTATGAGCCCAGCCGGGATCGGGTAGTCATGAGTCTGAGTCTGGACTCGGACCAACTGCCCAACTATGTGATTGAATTTGTGATGTACCATGAGCTGCTGCATAAAATTCATGGAGGTCGGACTCAAAATGGGCGTCGGTGGGTCCATACTCCAGAATTCCGACGGGATGAACGACAGTTCAAGTACTACAGTCAAGCCCAACAGCATTTAGAACAATTAGCCCGAAAACTTTAGAAAAAAGCGGTTTATCAGCTAGGGTGGCTGCCGCCTTAAAAAATCGTGACAACAGCTACTGATGGGAGATTGGCGAAGGGTTGGCATAGAATAATGGTGCCGCAATCGAGGCCGCTCACGGCCAAGGTCTACCGTTAATCACCATTAAACTCAGGGATATGGGAATCAAACGCAGGGAATTTCTATTATTTGGTGGAACCTTATTGTCTGCCGGATTGTGGCAACGCTCGCTCCTGGCCCAAGATCGTCGGACCCTGAAAATCCTGGCGAAAAAAATTACCGTGCGGGTGATTACCCAAGGCGCTGCTGGGTCTGGGGTATTGGTCAGTAAAGCCGGGAATACCTACTACGTCTTAACCGCAGGTCATGTGCTCAAAGACACCAATCCTGGGGAAGAAGCTTACATCGAAACCTTTGATGGTCAGCAACATCCGATTGACACTTCAGGGATGCAGTCAGGTGGAACAGTAGACTTGGCCCTGGTCACCATCAACAGCAAGAATAATTATGCCGTGGCCAAGCTGGCCGGGAAGAATGCCTTAAGCGAACTAGACGAAGTTTTTGTAGCCGGATTCCCACTACCAGGGCTAGCAATTACCCAACCCCAATATACGATTTCCCCTGGACAAGTCACCTCGATTGGCACCCAAGCGGGGGGCTATGGCATTACCTATACCGCTGTTACCCAGCCGGGCATGAGTGGCGGCCCCGTTCTCAACCGCTTAGGTCAAGTCGCAGGCATCCACGGACGAGCCGAAGGCCAAACCGTGGGGAACGTCGCCGTCAAATCAGGCTTTAATCTGGCCATTCCCATTCACACTGCCGTATCTCTGTTTTCCCTGAAGCAACAGTCAACGGATGTCGCCACGACGGCACTAGAGTCGTCTTTTGCCTATGTTGAGGTCAATCCTCAAGGCAAAATTGTGCAGCGAACGGAAGGAAAAGTCCCGGTTTTTCAAGACAGCTTGGGAGATGACGTCACCCTGGAAATGGTGAGCCTCCCCGGCGGAGCTTTCAAAATGGGCTCTCCTGCCCAGGAGCTAGAAAGAGAAAGGGGTGAAGGCCCCCAACATCAGGTCACGATTCCGGCCTTTTCCATGGGGAAATTTGAAGTCACTCAAGCCCAGTGGCGAGCGATTATGGGTTCTAATCCTTCTAGGGAAAAAGTGTTGACTCGCCCCGTGGACAATGTGTCTTGGGAAGATGCCGTTGCTTTTTGTCAGCGCCTCTCCCAGAAAACAGGGCGGGATTATCGCTTACCCAGCGAAGCCGAGTGGGAATATGCCTGTCGAGGGGGCACCACAACCCCGTTTCATATGGGAGAAACCATTACGCCGGAGTTGGCGAATTACTGGGGGGTCTATGCCTATGGCACAGGCCCAAAAGGACAATACCGCAAAAAAACCGTAGGGGTAGGGAGTTTTCCAGCCAATGCCTTTGGTCTCCATGACATGCATGGCAATGTGAGCGAGTGGTGCCAGGACACATGGCACGAAAGCTACCAAGGGGCGCCGACCAATGGTAGTGCATGGGTGAAAGAAGGGGATGCTCGACGAATCAACCGAGGGGGTTCCATGTCAGCCAATCCGCAACTCTGCCGCTCCGCTCAGCGGCGTTACAACAACTCTAGCTTCCTCACCTATGATTTGGGATTCCGGGTCGTTTGTTCAGCCTTATAAGGTCAGCTCAAGGGTGATGCCCGCTAGAGCTGGGTTGGGATAGGCGCTGAGATAAACCTGACTCATTTGTTGCAGGGCTTCAGAATAACTAAAGGCATAGACCAACTTATCCCAGGTGGGTGTGGTCGCAAACTTAATGCCGTTGGCTTTCGCGACGGTACGGCACTCGTTATAGGAACCATATCGACGCAAAAGTTCTTGCTTGTCGAGACGTTTAGGAGCCGTGGCTAAAGCCGGTGAAGCGAGAGGAGATTCTTTTTCCTTCGGGGTATCCGCTTTGGCAACAGGAGAAGCAGATTTCTCGACAGATACGTTTGTCTCCGGGGTGGGAGGGTGCTCTGGGGTGGGAGCTGCAGGAAAAGGGGAAGATGGCTTGCGATTGGGGAGTTCCTGGCTGAGGGCGGGATAGGCCATGCCTGTTCCCAGTAATCCCATCACACTTAAGCCTGCTGCTTGCAGCAGACGTCGGCGCCCCGAGGCTGGCACTTCACCCAGTTGACTAACGGCTTGCAGGGCCTCCTGGGCTGAGGGGTAACGATGCCGATGATCCTGGCGGACCATAGTGTTGAGAACTTGGGCTAGTTCAGGGCTGACGTCCGTTTTATGTTGCCAAAGGAACTCGCCTGTATCAGGATCGGTGGGAAATTCAGTTTTTACCGGATTAATGCCTGTGAGACCTCGCAAAGCGATCATGCCGACAGCATAAACATCACTATTCAGACGCGGTTTACCCAGAAGCTGCTCGGGAGGCATATAGCCCTTGGTACCGACGATGGTGGTCTGACCAGACTGCTGGCGACTTTTAACGGAGCCAAAATCAATCAGGACAATCCGCTGATCGTGATCGCGTCTGATCAGATTTTCAGGTTTAATATCCCGGTGAATCACCTGTTTGCGATGGACAAACGCGAGGGTTTCTAAGATATCCTGCAAAAAAGCGACGGTCTTAGCTTCGGTCCAATGCCACCAAGTCAGCTCCCGACTAAGCCCTTGGCCTGTAATATATTGCTCGACTAAATAAAACTGCCGATCCTCTTCAAAGGAGACAAACATCTGGGGGATGCGGTCATGGCTACCTAGCTTTTGGAGAACATTGACTTCCGTTTTGAAGAGACGTCTGGAGGTTCTGACCGTGAAGGGATCATCGGATTTGGGCTGCAGCTTTTTAATCACACATCGACGGTGATCATCCCGCTGTAAATCTTTAGCCAAGTAGACTTGGCTAAATCCACCTTCGCCGAGATTTTTAATAATTTTGTAGCGATTGGCTAACGTGCTCATCACTCTGCCTATTTGATTGGTGCTTGCGAAACCGGACTAAAAAGGGCAGTTAACGGTCACTGACCCGATACACTCTAGCTCAAAATATTGCTTTGGAATAAAGCCATTTGAGTCACGAGCATTTTTGGGTGCAAGCTTAACGCAGGTGTTTGGCTGCTGGAACTTTTTTCAGGAAAACTTAACAGAGCTAGTAGGCATTTTTGTCGTTAAAAAAGACGAGAGCCGTACGCAGAATAATTTTGATATCGAGCCACAAGGACCAGTGGTTGAGGTAGTGGATATCGAATTCAACCCGCTTTTCCATTTTGTCCAGGGTTTCAGTTTCGCCTCGATAGCCATTGACCTGGGCCCAACCCGTGATACCCGGTTTGACCTTATGGCGGAGCATATAGCCCTGAATCAGTTTGCGGTAATGTTCGTTGTGGGCAACGGCATGGGGCCGAGGACCGACTAAGCTCATGCGGCCTTGCAGCACGTTAATAAATTGGGGCAGCTCATCTAGGGAGGAACGGCGCAGAAAAGCCCCAACTTTGGTGATGCGTGGATCGCCTTGGGTGGCTTGGGTGACTTTTGCCCCATCTTCCATCACCCGCATGGAGCGAAATTTATAGACGACGATATTGCCACCATTCAGACCATAGCGCTGCTGTTTAAACAGAACGGGGCCGGGGGAGGAAAGTTTAACTGAGATGGCAATCAGAACCATCAGGGGGGAAATAGCAATGGAAATTAGAGTTGCGATCGCAAAATCAATACCACGCTTAACCCATGCCTGGACCTGAGAAAACGGCACTTCCATGACCGCGATCATCGGCAGTCCATTGAGGTCGTGAACCCGAGCCTGCATCAAATTCAGCATCATCAGATTGGGGACAAAATAGACGCAGGCCGTTGTATCTTGCAGAGCTAAAATCAGGTTTGAGATGGCTGCTTCTTCCCTCAGGGGCAGAGTGATATAAACCACATCAATGCAAGAACGACGGACAAAATCAGGTAATTCATCCAGGTAGCCAATCAGGGGTCGGCAGCTTTCGGCTTCGAACTTGGCATCCCGATCAGCAAAGTATCCACAGAATTTGATACTTGACTTAGGGCTTTGGCCAAGCTGATCGGCCACTCGCTGGCTCATATCTCCCGTGCCAGCAATAATGGCGGTACGGGTGTAGTCCCCTGATACTCGTTGCTGTAAAGGACCACTGATGATCGGATTGAGGAGAGATAGTCCCAACGGGGATAAGACAAACCAAAGACGAGCCCCTGGGCTGGCAACATAAGCGGTGTGGCTCATATATCCCAGAAACAGTAAGGCTGCGATGACTAATCCCCATCCCAACCAAATTCTTGAGTAGTCTAGCTTAGGAGGATTAGCAGGCTGAAAGGTATAGCGCCCCACTCCCTGAAAGATCGTAGGCACGATCAACATCAGCAGCGCACTTAGGGCCTTTAACCCATCGGGGCTGACGGGTCCAAATGCAAAAGTCGTCATCCACAAGAGACTGAGGATGACGAATAAATCTAATCCGCAAACCAACCCACTCAATAGGCGTTGATTGCGCGGCAAAACATTCAGCGGGCTGAACCGGATCAAATTTTCAGCATCCATGGTCAAAAGGTTCTGCGAACAGATAAATTGCGGGAATAATGGTGCCGGTTATAAATATTCAATTTTTATAGAGAATAGGAAGACGAATAACGAGGTTGAGTGGTTGAGGGCAAAACAATGAAATGGGGGGGACACAAAAGGAAGGACTGGGGAGTGATTCAGATATGTGCTTATTGTCGCAAGTCTTTACTGGAGAGAACAATCGTGAATTTACGGAGTGATTGTATGGGGAACTTGGGATAGCGATTATTGAGGGGATAAAAATAAAATAGTCAGTATTATTACGGTCGTGATAATACTGACTATGGATGGTTGGTTCGAGAAGAATGAAGTAAAAAACTAGAAAGCAGTTAGGGTAAAAATAATGTTTAGGGAGTCGTCAAGATACTTCTAAAACGCGGCAAAAAAGTATGGCTATTTAGACAGAAGCCAACCAGTCATAAATTTGGCCCAATTGATCAATATTGACTAGACCATACTGCCAAAGAATGATCGGAATCTGAGTAGCCGTGCGATCTTGAAACCGAGTGGCCAAAGAAAGTGCATCCTGGGGAAGGGCTAGTTCATCTTGCAGATATTGGATAAGTCGAGTTTGCCGATTCATAACAGAAGGTCGGGCTCAGAGGAGGATTGAACTTGATGCTATCTATGGTGGTTTAGATAAAGGGAAATAGCCGTGATCTGATGCAAATCAGGTTGTGATGCCTATGGATGAACTGAGTGATGGGTATCACAAGGGTTAGGCGAGCAACCCCAGTTTTTGGCCGTTGTGATGGGCGACTTTGATCAGATGTTGGCGACAAGGCCGCTCTAGCCCGACTGAATCACAAAACTGATTGATGATTTGGGTATGGGTTGCTATGGCTTTTCTCCGTAATCGGATAAAGCGCTGATGGCCAAGGACATGGTCTAATCTGACAATAAGTGGTGCAAACATGATCGGTTCCTAAATGGATTTCATATCTGCACTATCACGATGATGATTAGGCTTCTCCAGGGAAGATCGGAAGCCTAATCTGGAACTTAAGGAACTAAGGTGATCAGGATCAAGCTAGGGGAATGGCTGAACGGTCATCCTTTCCAATACCAACCCCTCCTCAAAAATTTCTCGACAACATCTGTGCCATCTGTCAGTGGTGGGCATGGGATCTAGAATAAGAACAGCAGCGAATCGCTGTCGGCAATTTGCAACGATCTTCCGTCAATCAAAGGAGAACGGGTATGGGGCAGTCTGCGAAGTTTTGGGACAAAATTGCTGACCGATATTTGAAACAGCCCATTACAGATGTTGCGTCCTACGAGAAAAAACTACAGGTTACCCAAGAATACTTTCAGCCCAACATGGAAGTCTTGGAGATTGGCTGCGGTACTGGATCAACGGCAATCGTCCATGCTCCTTATGTCAAACATATTCGAGCCGTTGATTTCTCTGCCAATATGATTGACATTGCCCAGACTAGAGCCGCTGCTCAAAATATCCCAAACATCACCTTTGAACAATCTAGTATTGATGAATTGGATATCTCCTATCAGACCCTGGATGCAGTCTTAGGTCTGAGCATTTTGCACTTGCTAGAAGACAAAGAAGCAGTCATTGCGAAGGTATTTGACATGCTCAAGCCCGGTGGCATTTTCGTCACCAGTACGGTTTGTCTGGGAGATAAGATGGCCTGGTTTAAATGGATTGCCCCCATTGGCAAGTTCTTAGGATTTTTCCCGTTGGTTAAGGTCTTTACGGTAGAAGAACTTGCAAACAGTTTGACTGATGCACGTTTTAAGATTGACCACCAATGGCAGCCCGACAAAGGTAAAGCCGTATTTATAGTGGCGAAAAAGCCCTCCTAAGAACAGCGATTGGTTTCACACCACAACCCAGTGAATAGGTATACCCTGGTGTTTGAAGGGAATTGTTGTGCAATGCAACCTCATGCCGCAAGCACCGCAAAGGCGAAGACGAGGCGTTGTTCTAACCAGCATTGGTTTAGAGCGGTTACGAGCCGCCATCCAGGACAGCGAAGCTCAGGACAATCAGGAGATTCGTTATACTCTGCAAGACCTGAGCGACCGCACCCAACTTGATGCCAAAACTGTTGCCAAAGTCCTTGACGGAGAAATAGGACTGGATAAACGCACGTTGTCGTTGTTCTTCACCACCTTTGAATTACCCCTGCAAGCAGAAGACTTTCGCCGTCCCGAAGCTAAACCCAGTCCAGCAAAAACCCTAGCAAATTCAGCATCCGCTGATCACCGACTGGATTTAGGAGAAGCGGTCGATATTTCCAACTTCTATGGCCGCATTCAAGAACTCGCCACCCTCAGTCAGTGGTTAGGCACCGAACGCTGTCAGCTCGTGGCCCTGCTAGGTATCGGCGGTATCGGCAAAACCTCTCTATCGGTAAAGCTGGTTAAACATCTGCACTCTGAGTTTGAAGCGGTCATTTGGCGCTCAGTTCGCCATGGCCCCAAAAATGAAGACTTGCTGGTGGATATCTTGCAATCTCTAGATCCGGAACTGACCCGCATCAGCCCACCCCAAACCCTGCTATCGCAATTGATGACCTATCTGCGGCAGCATCGCTGTTTATTAGTGTTGGATAACTGGGAGACCTTGCTGGAGAGTGGAGCGGACTATGCTCACCCCCAGGCAGGCCAACATAAACCGGACTATCTAGGCTATGAAACCCTGTTGCGATCGCTAGGTGAAACCCCTCATCAAAGCTGCCTAGTAATCACCAGTCGCGAAAAGCCCGCCACCCTAGCGGAACTAGAAGGCCCCACTGTCCGGGCCTTAGCCATGGCCGGACTGGAACCGGAAAAAGCCTTACCCTTGCTCACCCAAAAAGGATTAACAGGAAATACGGATGGCTTCCACAAGCTGATCCAGTTTTACGAAGGCCATCCCTTGGGCCTCAAAATCGTGGCCACGGCAATTCAAGATATTTTTGCTGGAGA
Organism: Acaryochloris sp. 'Moss Beach'; assembly: GCF_021497025.1. NCBI lineage: Bacteria > Bacillati > Cyanobacteriota > Cyanophyceae > Acaryochloridales > Acaryochloridaceae > Acaryochloris > Acaryochloris sp. 'Moss Beach'. The sequence continues at coordinate 4,578,170 of NZ_CP071717.1, read as the reverse complement.
CGTACAAGCCTTTTTAGCAGAAGGCATCACTGTCTTTAACGGTTTTCGCATCCTCCTCGATCAGCAGTTTCAACGCCTGTCTCCCCTAGAACAGGACGTCATGTACTGGTTGGCCATAAATCGTGCCCCCCTGGCCCTGGCGGATCTGCGTCATGATTTGGTGTTTCCTGTGGCCATGCCGAAATTACTGGAAGCCATGGAGGCCCTCCGACGACGGTCTTTATGTGTGGTGATCAAATCTGGCATTGAATTACCCCAATTCACCCTGCAACCGGTGTTGATGGAATATGTGACCCAGCGATTAATTGAAGACATCGGCCACAGTCTTTTGCAACCGGAGGGGGCAGCGCCATCCCGCTTACATAGCCATGCCCTGCTCAAAGCCCAAGCCAAAGATGGCATCCGACACAGCCAACGCCAGGTGATTCTACAACCCGTAATCCACCTACTCTTGTCAAAACTGCAAACCACCACCGCCATCGAGACCCAGTTGCGAGACCGATTGAAGCAGCTTGCCAACCACAGAGATTATGCCGCCGGAAATTGCCTCAATTTACTGGTGCAGCTGCAGGTAGACTTAACCGGCACCGATCTATCCCAGCTCGCCCTCTGGCAAGCCGATTTCCGGGATACAGCCCTGATCAAAGTGAATATGACTGGAGCCGACCTCAAGGATACGGTTTTTGCCACCGCCTTTCCCCATGTAGCCACCGCCGCCTTTGATCCCCAAGGTACACGATTGGCAACGGGCCATTTCGTCAACATGATCATGCTATGGGATGTGGAGAATCCCAAGCAGGGCAGTCAAGCCATTGGTATGTTCAAAGGCCATGAAAATAATGTGTGGTCCGTTGCCTTTAGTGTCGATAGCTCCGTTCTAGCCAGCGGGAGCGAAGATCAGACCATTCGACTGTGGCAGGTAGACACGGGACAATGCCTGCGCATCTTAACGGGCCATACAGACTGCATACGATCGGTGGTGATACATCCCGATGGCCAGCGACTGATCAGTGCTGGGGAAGATCGGACCTGGCGCATCTGGAATCTGCAAACTGGAGACTGTTTGCAAATTATCAAAGGTCATGAGCAAGGGATCTGGGCAATCGCCCTCAGCCCCGATGGCCACACCCTAGCCAGTGCCAGTCATGATGCCACCGTCAAACTTTGGGACCTAGAAACAGGTCGCTGTCTGCGTACTCTTAAAGGCCATACGGATTGGCTGCGGGCAGTGGCCTTTAGTGACGATGGTCAGTGGTTGGTGAGTGGAGGATGCGATCGCACCCTCCGTATCTGGAAAGTCAGCTCCGGTCAATGCGTTCAGGTCCTCACCCCCCATACCCAAGCCATTTTTTCCGCATCGTTCCTTCCCCATCAATCCGCTGTGGTCAGTGCGGGGCTAGACAGCACCATCTGTATCACCAATTTAGACACAGGCATCTGCCAGCGTCGCCTGCTTGGACACCACAGCTGCATCTATAGTGTGGCCTGTCATCCCCAGGGAGACCTGTTAGTCAGTGGGGGAGATGAACCCATGATTCGGCTGTGGGACTTAACCACGGGTCAGGCCCTACAATCCTGGCAGGCGCAAATCAACAGCACCTTAAGTATTCGCCATAGTCCGGATGGCCAAACGGTCGTGAGTGGGAGTACAGATGGGGCCATTCGCTTTTGGCAAGTAGAAACAGGGACCTATCAAACCTACTGGCAACATCAGGGCTGGGTCTATGGACTAACCTTCCATCCCCAGGGTCATCTGCTAGCGAGCGCGGGCAATGATCAGCAAATTCGGCTGTGGGATGTCGCCACCAGAGAAGTCCTGCGGGTATTACCCGGCCATGGAGCCACCATCGCCTCCCTCGCCTTTAGTCCAGATGGTCAGTGGCTCGCCAGCGGCAGTTGGGATGGCACCTGGCGACTCTGGGATGTTGCCAAGGGGCAGGTGGTCCAGGCCATCCCCGGACATTTTGTCAGTGGTTTAAGCTGGAGCCCGAATGGTCAACAGATCGCCATTGGTTCATTTGATGCCAATGTACAGATTTATGATGTTCCATCTGCAACCTTATCCCAGACCCTAGTTGGGCACCCATTTTGGGCTTGGTATGTAGCCTGGAGCCCCCAGGGCAATCGCATTGTCACAGGTGGAGCAGATCAAACCGTCCGAATCTGGGATGTGGACACGGGGAAATGTCTCCATGTCTTAACCGACCATACAGATTGGGTGATGGGGGTTGTCTTTAGCCCCGATGGGCAAACCGTGGCGAGCTGTAGCAAAGATGAAACGGCCCGATTATGGTCGGTGGAAACGGGTCAATGCCTGGCTAAGCTATCTGGACATCCGAGCTGGTCCACGGCTGTTGAATTTAGCCCAGACGGTCAAACCTTGGTGACAGGGAGCAGTGACTTGGAACTCAGGTTTTGGGATGTGCAGACCGGAACTTGCCGGGAGACTTGGCGGGCCGACCGTCTCTGTGAAGGCTTAAACATTTCCAACTGCCAAAACTTGACGCCTCCCCAACAAGAAATGCTGAAATTCCTCGGTGCAATTAGTCAGTCTTGATCATGTCTCCCAGGGACATTAGCGATAATTTCAGTCCATATTTTCTTCACCAGGTACACCCCACACAGGCTCAATGCACCTATTTTTTGCCAGCCTTGGTTTGGAGTTAGTCTTTGAATCCTAGATTTCTTGCAACGGTTAGTAGACTTCTTACATCATTAAGCTGCCAATGGGGCAGAGGACAAAAATCCCAAGTCAGATCACAGCACAAATTGAGTGAGTAGCTCATCATGAAACGAATACTACAAGCGGGTTAGTAGATAAGACGTTTAATGAATGAACTAAACCGGTATTAGGGGTCATTGAAGGGTTATCCCCGCGAACAACTCTTCAAGCACTCAAGACATTTTCATTCTGCCCAAAGTTTTTCTTCTGAGAGGAGACTGATTAACCATGAAACTGATTCGCCCCCTATCACCTCTTGAAGAAGGGTTCGAAATCTTTAATCAGATTGCTAGTTCCCTCAATGTAGTGACAATTAGTAAAGTCAAAGGCTCTATCTCAAGACAAACACTAGAACATGCCTTAAAGATAGCTGAGCAACATCATCCTCAGCTCCAGTGCTGTATTGATGGCCCGGTAGGTCAGTTGGTTTTCAAAAAAAGGGTTGAGGGGAGTGTTTCCCTTCGGGTAATAGAAGCTGTTGATCAGGAAACTTGGCAGCAAGTGGTTCTCGAGGAACTCAATCAATCCCTTAACAGCAGCCAATCTCTCTGGAGAACAACATTAATTTGTCACGCCGACCACAATATTAGTCATCTCATTACAACCGTGCATCATGCCATTAGTGATGGAATATCAACGACTTCACTACATTCAGAGCTACTCCGTTATTGTGGGGACATACAAGACGGAAAAGCACTTCCATCCCAGATCCCAGCGCTCCCCTTCCTGCCCTCTCTGGAAGCAATGCTCCCCGATGAATATAAGGGATATAGAGGAAAGTTTTCTGGTGTGCTGTGGTTAATGAGAGCCGTACTAAAACAGTTTTATTTCAGACCGAAAGCACTTAGTTTCGAAAAATTTGTGCCCGTAGAAGAACGAACTTGTAATATTATTCACAGGCAAATTGAACCTAGACTGACCAGAGCCCTCTTGAAGAAATATCGAACTGAAAAGACAACCGTTCAAGGAGCCTTATGTGCCGCCATGTTGTTGGCAGTGGCGAACCATTTAAAAATATCTGAAATAAAGAATTTATCTTTCGCTTGTCGTTCCATGGTGGATTTAAGAAGGCGTCTCTCGCCTGCCATAGGGGATGAAGACCTAGGAGGGTTAGCATCTGCGGTAGCAACCTTTCACTCCATCACTGATCGTACTGATTTCTGGCAATTAGCCAGAGAAGTAAAGCAAGCCATTGAACAAAGTCTTAACCGTGGTGAGATGTTTCATATTTTGACTATGTTTAATGAGATGTTCAACGATCTACTGGTTGAGCCTATACTGCAGACGACTTGTGACTTAACATAGTAGCGGAGAGATTTGGCACACTGGGAGTATCCCCCACCTACTCTCTTACTTGCATGATTAAAATTGATTTCACCGCAGAGGAAATCCAACACCTCAACTACGAACGCTATCATCATCCTCACCCACGGGTGCAGCGACGGATGGAAGTGCTCTACTTGAAAAGTCAGGGTCTTCCCCATGCCCAGATTTGTCAGCTTTGTCAGATTAGTCGTCCGACCTTAGCTAAAACCCTTCGTCAGTATCAACAAGGCGGAATTGAAGGACTGAAGACCCTGGAATACAAAGGTCAACCTAGTTCACTCAATGCTCATAGCGATAGTGTGAGAGCCTACTTTGAGCACCACCCGCCCCCGCACCAGTGCAGAAGCCCAAGCAGTCATTGAACAATTGACAGGCATTAAGCGTTCTCCAACCCAGATCAAAGCCTTCCTCAAGCGCATTGGTTGTCGCTATCGAAAAGTGGGGTATGTGCCGGGAAAGTCGAGTCTGCCCGAGAAAATTGAGGAGCAAGAGCAGTTTCGACAAACTCGCCTTGAACCCTTATTAGAGGAAGCTCAACGCCAAGAGCGTCTTGTCTTTTTTGTGGATGCTGCTCATTTTGTTCACCGGGCTTATCTGGGGTTTCTCTGGTGCCTTCGTCGGATCTTCATCCCGTCTCCTTCTGGCCGTCAACGATTCAATGTTCTGGGTGCACTCAACGCTGTCACCAAAGAAGTCACCAGTATCACCAACCACACCTACATCAACTCTCATAGCATGTGTCTGTTGCTAGCCAAGCTGGCACTACTCGACCCAGTCATACCCATCAGCGTCATTTTAGACAATGCCCGATATCAAAAATGCCAGCTGGTGACTGACTTTGCTGAGATCGTCGATATTGAGTTAGTCTATTTGCCCTCCTATTCACCCCATTTGAATTTGATTGAGCGGCTTTGGCGCTTTGTGCGCAAGGAATGTCTCTACTCGAAGTATTATGCCGATTTTCACTCTTTCAAAGGGGCCATTCAACATTGCATTGATCAATGCAATGGAGAGCACAAGGCGAAACTAACAAGCCTTCTATCACTCAAGTTTCAGTCTTTTAAAGAAGTTAATATCTTAGCCGTCTAGAGTATAATCAATCTTCTTTAACTCAAAAAGCCCCTTTAACTGTTGAAGTGACTAATAGCGGAAAAATTAATATTCCTGTGAATTATGGCCCTCTAGAACTCGAAGAAATCAGTTTCCTGCCATCTCAAGGAATATTTGGAGGGTTATTCTTTGCCGCAGTCGCTACTTTCAGAGATAAGATGATCTTCAATTTTGCTTACTCTGAACCCTCTTTAAGTCGTGGGACTGTAGAGACCTTAATCGATGATGCATTGTCTTATCTAGTGGGCAGTGAATAGGATATTACTCTGAATCATAGTGAGTTAGTTCTGCAAGCTCACTTTCAATATCACTTAGTCTTAATGAGGTTAATAGCCCCAAATCACAAGAACCTGGGGCTAGCTTCACCTTTAGTGTCATTCTATTTTCTGTTACGTCATCCTCCTAATTCATGCAATTTTCAAGCGGTTGGGTAGACTGCTATTAAAATTACCACCACCCCCGACGACGACGAAGGAAACGACGACGCCAAAATCGGAAAAAAGCGACTTTTCCTTGGCCTTCAATCTTATTCACAGCTTTAGCATCTTGCAAAGTGTTAGGGGCAAGCCTATTCTGCTCAAAGTTTACGGCAGAAAGATTTTGATGTTCTAGTGTAGTGGGAGCAATGGTTGTTAGCAGAGGTTGTATCGGTTCTGTCGTTTTACTCAGTGCCTTTTGTGTTGAAGCAGTCATTAGACATACAGAAAATAAACCTGCGCTCAGTAGTACTTTGGTGGGAGTGCTTTGGTATTGAGTCATTGTTCAGAACCTCGTTTAGTTGAAGGAAGTAAGTTGTTTAACTTGTCCTCACTATCGCGAAACTCTCAAGCCGAAACAATCCTGTTTTATTCAGGAAAATTCAGGTCTTTGAATATTGCCAATAACTCCACACCTGTTCAAGTCCTAGATCCACTGCTTGAACAAATCGCCTTGGTTCTGACTACTGAGCTGACTGGCCATGTCAAACCTGATTTTTGTATGTGGAGCGCTTAAGTCATGCCTTGGGTCGGCATCTATTATCAGGGGCAGCGCAAGAAAAATGAAGCTGTAATATGCTATGGAACTCCATTCTGTTAAAAGGGTTTCCCCATGGCTACAGGATTCAGCAAGCCGCCTTCCTCACCAGCTTCCACTGACTCATCCTCGTCACTCCTGCCTGCCAGTGATTGCGATCAGGCTTATCAACAGTTGTCCGAGTGTTTTGAAGATTTGCCTGATCCACGGGGAGGCCAAGGTGTCCAGCATCCGTTTGTCAGCATCGTCGTGATTGGACTATTGGCAAGTTTAGGTGGCGCACAAGGGTGGGAAGACATTGAAACCTATGGTCTAAGCCATCAAGATTGGTTGTCGAGTTTTCTGAGCCTACCGTCTGGGATGCCGACAGCAGACACCTATCGACGAGTGTTTGAGCGTATTTGCCCCTCCGCTTTTGAGCGGAGTTTCAATCACTGGTTGGATCAGGTAGTGACAACCCTCGGCGCTCAAGTGATACCGATTGACGGCAAACAACTCAGAGGTTCCTATGATCGCAATCAAGACCAATCCGCATTGCATCTGGTCAGTGCTTGGGCCAGTGAGTATCGGTTATTTCTAGGACAGGTCAAAGTTGCAGACAAGAGTAACGAAATTACCGCTATTCCAGCACTGCTAGAGCTATTAGACATTGCCGGGTGCATTATTACCATTGATGCAATGGGAACTCAGCACGAGATTGCCCGCCACATTCAAGCTAAAGAGGCTGACTATGTGCTGGCCCTCAAGGAGAATCATCCCACGCTGTTTGAGCAGGTTGAGCAATGGTTTGAAACGGCTGAAGCGAATGAGTTTAAGTGCATTGAGCACAGCTATGATGCGCGGGTGGAAGCAGGGCACCATCGTCGCGAAAAACGACAAGTTTGGGCCGTGTCCCTTCAACAGATGGGTCCTCTGTACAAGCAGGCGCAGTGGAAGGGCTTGCAAACCATCGTCAAGGTCGCTCGAACCCGTCACTTGTGGAACAAAACCACCTATGAGGTGATGTTTTATATCAGTTCTCTACCGCCAAATGCTCAGCAGTTGGGCAAAGCCATCCGCCAGCATTGGTCGATTGAGAACCAACTCCACTGGGTCTTAGACGTGACCTTTGGCGAAGATGCTAGCCGCATTCGCACAGGACATGCGCCGGAAAACATGGCCATCCTGAGACGCTGGAGCATCAACCTTCTCAATCAAGAAACGTCCTTTAAGAAAAGTACCCGTCAAAAACTAAAACGGGCGAGCATGGATGAAGCGTATATGCTCAAAGTTCTAGGCGCTTCTCTTCCTTTACAGTCTAGCCTTTCAGAGGCTTGATTTTCTTGCGCTTACCCTGCATCTATTATGACGATATACGTCCTACCTGATCTGAAATGTCAATGTTCCAGGAGGAAGTTTCGAGATGCGATCGCATATATTCACGACCACCTTCAAGATCCCATTTGCCTAGCGGATCTCGCGAGGGTGATACATATGAGAACAGTTCAAGCAAACGATGGGAATGTCTCCCTATCGATATGTCACTCAATGTCGGACTCAAACGGCCCAAAGACTTCTACGCAATCAACACTTAGCCATCTCAGAAGGTGCCTACCAAGTCGGAATTTCCAAAATAACCTCCATCCTGAAAAGTAATTTCAGCATTAGTTTTACTTAAAAGGTTATAAATACCGTCTTTAGAGACAGACGTCATGACTTTTAAAATATATCGAGGAAGATGCCTCATAATATATTTACACTTCAAGCTATCAAGAGAATAAGCTATTTAAATTCCAACAAAGATACCTATAGTTTCAAGATTTTAATTTTCAAAAAAAGCTTATCATTTCAAGCCAATTCAATCTATTCTTTGAGGTCATTTAGTTGGCACAATTAGTTCTTCTTGGTGGCCCCCCAGGGATAGGAAAATCTACCGTCCTTAAAAGCTCACTTTTAAATGGCTTTAGCTGTTTGGAAGCAGATGATATTTGGGCACCCAATAAAATAGGTACGAGACAGGAAGCAATCAGTGAAGTTATTAGAGCCGTTAAAGCAAATCTCAGCTCATCCAACGCAGTCATCTTATCTTGGGTCTTTGCTAGATCAGAACTATACACTCCTTTCTACAACTATTTCGCAGACCTAACCTCACTTCAATCGATCTACTTAGTGTGTGACTCAAAAACCTTAGCTTCGCGCCTAGAAGCCCGAGGTACCGCAACTCAAGAGCACTATTCCCTAGAAAAACTCAGGCTAATTCACGCATTACCATTCAAGAAAATTGATACTACTGGAAAGGCTCCTGAAATTGTCGCACAAATACTCATCAACACAATCCAAGACTCTATCTAAACATATCTTTTAAATCATCACTACAGGCTTACAGAAGGTATCAGTATTCGGCTGACTAGGTAATAAAAACTCTATTGTCTAGTTTTTTAATCGTACAAAGAGGACAAGAACTGCTAAATAATTTCAATGTATATATGCCATGAAGATACAGAAAAACAAGCTCAGATCTGACAATGCAAATGGATGATAGCAAGGAATACAAGCTCTCAATTCGGATCGCTGGCAACACGCAGATTCCATGTTTACAAGCACTCCACTCTAAAGGATATGTTCTCTCGCACAACTACTTGAACGATACACCTGGCAAATGGGAAGATCCACAATGGGATGCAGAAAAGAATGGTCGAAGATTCAGTGCCACGTCACTTGAAGAGCTTCTAGGTCTCATTTCTATGTGGGAGATTCGTGGTGATGACTGGCGACATAAAAGCTGGGAAGAAGAACTCTATGATCAGCTTATAGAGTCTGCTTCCATGTATGACAGTGAAGGCAACATCATTGACAATTAAACGACAAAAAAAGCAAAAGCTGAAGTTCTGCAAAGTTTTCCTATCAAGACTGAACGACTGATTCTTCCTTCGTTCACCAGAAATTAGGTTATCAAGCGCCAGTCTCCATAGCTCCCACCACAGGTAGAGCCCGCTAAGGAGAATTCCAAAACTCCACACTCACAGAAATTCAATATTCTGCCAATGCATTAGTCTTACAAGAGCTAGAAACAGAAGATCGAAATGTTGCCACTTCAGACCAGTAGTTTATGCACTAGCGATTTTTAGCGCTTGTTGGAGCCGCTTTAAATCTTCTCCTCGCTGATGGAGCAATAACCAAGACTCCATCAAATCAGGCCCCTTCATATCTCCCGTTAGTGCAGCACGAAGCGATCTCATCACCAATCCCTTCTTCAGCTTGTTCTCTTTCACCGTCGAATTAATAAACGATTTCGCCGTTTCTGCCGACAATTCAGCTCCTTCCACAGCAGCGAGCGGGTCGATCACCCCTTGCAAGGCTACAGCCACCCCTTCTTGACTCAACTGCTTTTGAGCATCCTCCGTCCAGGTCAGCTCATGGGTAAACAGAAACTGCGTCATCTCAGTCACATCCTTGAGTCTAACCAAACTAGGCTGAATCAATGCCGTCACTTGGTCCACCCAAGGTCGATCTGCAACCGGATCAAAGTCATAATCCGCAGCTTGCCAATAGGGAATCAACGCATCAGCCAACTCAGCTAGGGGCAGCTCATGCAGATATTGACTACTGATCCAATCCAATTTATCCCAATCAAACTTGGCTCCCGCCTTATTCACCCGTTCAAAGTCAAACTGGGCTGCCGCATCACTAAGGCTAAAAATTTCTTGGGTCGCATCAGGGGGAGACCACCCCAACAGCGTCATATAGTTCGCTAAGGATGGAGCCAAAAACCCCATCTCCTGAAAATCAGAGATAGAGGTCACCCCATCTCGTTTCGAAAGCTTCCGCCCCTCCTTATTCAAAATTAAGGGGGTATGAGCAAATTCAGGAACCGTACCGCCAAAGGCTTGATACAGCAAAATCTGTTTGGCTGTATTGGCAATATGATCTTCTCCTCGAATCACATGAGTGATCTTCAGATCCATATCGTCCACAACCACCGCCAAGTTATAGAGGGGTTGCCCCACTTCGCCAGAGGCCGTGGCTCTCGCAACCACCATATCGCCCCCTAGATCTCGTCCCTGCCACTGCATCGGGCCACGAACCAAGTCCTTCCAGGTAATCGACTGATTATCCTCAATCTTGAAGCGAATGACGGGTTGACGGCCTTCGGCCTGAAAAGCAGCTTCTTGCTCCACCGTTAAATTTCGATGGCGATTGTCATAGCGAGGGGCTTCATTCCGCTTTTTTTGAGACGCTCGCATCTCATCTAGCTCTTCTGTCGTGCAGTAGCAGCGATAGGCCAGCCCTTGATCGAGCAGCTTTTGAATCGCATTCCGATACAAATCCAGGCGTTCAGACTGGAAATAGGGGCCTTCATCCCATTCCATCCCCAACCAGCGCAAACCCTCCAGAATATTTTCGGTGTATTCCGGTTGCGATCGCTCCTCATCCGTATCTTCAACCCGAAGGATGAAGGTGCCCTGGTGGTGGCGAGCATATAGCCAATTAAAGACTGCAGTTCTAGCAGTGCCAATATGAAGGTTCCCCGTTGGACTAGGGGCGATACGAACTCGAACGGTCACTAAATCTCTCGGTTACACTACAAATTCCATCCTACCGATAAAGCCACCCGAATAGAGATCCAAAAATCTCCCAGGTGGCTTTGCACGGAAATATGGGATGAGAACGGGACTGACGGGATTCGAACCCGCAACTTCCGCCGTGACAGGGCGGTGCTCTAACCAGTTGAACTACAGTCCCTTGCGCTGAGCAATCTTTATTGTGCTTATAGAAACGGCATTTGTCAAACAAATTGTGTGAAATGCCAGAAAATCATCCGACTGGAGATGATCCGTTAGTGCACACGCTGAGCAATGAGCTGCTCCTCTAAAGCTGCAATGCGGTTATAAGCAGCCGTAAGCTGGGCCGTCAATCGCTGAATTTGAATTTCAGGCGTGATGGGTCTCTCACCATGCTGTTCTCTTGAGTCAAAAGAATTATCTTCTGCTAGAACATCCTTATGGCTCAAACTAGGGCTGGTATGTAGCGAAGATTCATTAATGATTGCCCCAGACAGCGGACGTTGTTGAGATTCTTGCTGAGAAAGGGTTGTTGTCAGTTTATGATCAAGCTGCTCTATCACCTGGTGCAGGGTATCAACCTTATTACTCACCAGCGTGAGTTGTTCTTGCATTGGATCCATGGTCTTTCCCTACTGATTTGACTTTATTCCATGTTAAGGACTTTTGGAGGTAAAAGGAGTCTTTTTGAAGGCACAAAACGGAATTAAATCTAAAGTCTCGTCGCCATAAATTGAGGTTTAGATCCGCATTTTTACCTATCCGACATTACCAAATCCTTGGAACATCTACCGGTCTTGAAAGTTGAGTACTTTTACCCTCAAAAAACCTACAGAAGGTATCATTCCATGTTTGTTGAACAGGGGCTCGAATAGTCATAATTCGTTAGAAAATAAGAGCCACTTCCCTGATGGCATGTATTCTCGACCGTTTGAGTCCTCCAATATGGGTTTTCAATCAAGCAGCGTTATCTTAATAGAGGTGATGAATAAAAAGTGATGGATCGACGTTCTTTTTTACAGACCTTAGGTGCAGTAACCTTGAGTCAATTATTAGGGGCCTGTCAACAGAACAACCGCACCGCATTACAAGTGAATTTGTTGCAGAAGACACTCCCTCCTCAATTGGTAGATAAATTCCGCTCAAACTCTAATATTCCTTTACAAATTTCGTTAAAATCCTCTACCCAGGAAATTTTCACTCAGCTCCAAAAATGGCACCGGGAAGATCAAAAACAACCGTCTGAAAAATCGGCCGCAGAAGATCAGCCCAAGCTCCCATCCCGATTAGCCAGTCTAGGGGATTATTGGTTACCCCAGGCTATTCAACAAAACTTGATCCAACCTCTATCTGCTGATGATCTGAGTCGATGGTCTGACTTACCCCCTCGATGGCAACAGCTGGTTCGTCGCGATCTCCAGGGCAATCCTAGCGACGAAGGTAAGATTTGGGGGGCTCCCTATCGGTGGGGGGCCACCTTGATTGCCTATCGAACCGACAAATTCAGAGATTTAGGGTGGCAACCCAAAGATTGGTCAGACTTGTGGCGATCTGAACTGAAGGGGCGCATTAGCTTGCTCGATCAACCCCGAGAAATCATTGGCCTGACTCTCAAAAAGCTAGGCCAGTCCTACAACTTAGATGACTTAGACTCCATCTCAGAACTCTCCCAAGCGCTAAAGGCCCTCAATGATCAAACCCTCTTTTATGCCTCTAACCAATATCTAGAACCCTTAATTTTGGGAGACGCCTGGGCTGCAGTGGGGTGGTCATCAGACATATTGCCAGCTCTAGCACGGGAACCCGAGTTAGATGCAATCTTTCCTGCTTCAGGCTCAGCCTTGTGGGCTGATCTATGGGTCCAGGCCCAGCCTAGTCAAGCGATTAATCAATGGATTAATTACTGGTGGGAAGACACCGTCGCCAATAATTTATCGGAATTTACAGATACCGTCTCACCCCTGTTATCCGCCCAGCTCTCAATCAAATCTCGAAGCCATCGCCTCGTTGCAACCCCTGAGCAGTTCGAAAAAAGTGAGTTCTTGTTACCCCTCTCTACCCTGACCTTGCAACAATACAAACGCCTATGGCAAGCCATGCGGATACAGGCCTAAAAAACACTCCGAGGATAATTAGGATTTAACCAAAGGCGGCAAGGCAAAGCCTGGGTAGACTTAGGATCTACATAATCTGGAATCGGTTGGGATCGTCCATCCAGCATGCTAGGAATAAAATGTGGATCGCTTTGGGCAAAGTCACAGGTATAGGCTCCCAAGACAAAATCTTGGGAATCCAGCACCATCAACTGATAGCCGAAATTGCTAGCATCAGACCCGAATTTGAGTACAAAGGCATACCGTTCAAAGTAGGTATAGCGAGTCCACAATTCTGGTCGAACCATTACATTAATTTGTTGGTTGCCCACCTGCCCAACCCCATAGGCTTTCCAGTCCGAGACTAATTTTTCACCAAATTGCTCATTGGTCCACCATAGACTAGGCACCGTAAACCCTTTCTGTGACGGAGTATCTGCAGAAATAATCGGCCCATTTGGACGATTCTCTAGCAAGGTTTGTAATTCTGTAGGTAGGGCATTCGTAACAGGTTTACGCCGGGGTTGAGCAATAGCCATGTCGCTGATCAATCCAGCCAAAAACAGCATTCCCCAAAAGCAACCCCCTCTCATCACAGCCCTCCGATCTGGCTGTGGGGTCCCAACATGCAGCTTACGGGAAGTTTGCCAGACTATCGCTTGCCATACTTTTAATAGGAGGAATAATCTTGACATAACCTGCACTCATTGGGATAGATAGGGTTGCATTCACTTCCTATCTCAAAATATCGCCATACAACCTTAGCCAACTAGGCCAGAGTCGCTTGTAATCAATAGTGAACAGTTGAGGCTTAAAAAGTCAATGCAATCCACTTAAGTGCTTCAATCAATCCTTTCCATTGACTAAAGCCTTTAGGCATTGGCGAGATTTGCGAAGTCATCAAGAAATAGGTGCAATCAACTCATAGCCGCCACTACAAAAAACTAAAAACAGGATTTCCTCGTCAAATAAGTCTACTTTTTTTAAAAAACAAGATGAAGGATATAGCTACAAAAACGAATACAGAAATATTTTAATTGCTAAAGAGTAAAAACTATAAAGAAGCACAAGTCTGCTTCCATTACTCCTCAATAAAAATGGTAATTTCTTTCCTAAAGTAGAGGAAATTTAACCGTCAAGAATATCTAATGAGCCCTTTTGGAGATTAGTACCCAGCCTAGAGAAAGCTATTTTTGAGAATGAAATATTATTTTCTTGAAAATATTTAAATAAGGGAGCTGAAAATGATACAGTTTTTTTTCTAAAAAGGAAAATCTTTTCTTGATCTAGATACCATTATTAATGGGCATATTCAATATATTACTTTCCTCCCAAGCTAACGACAGCCCTACCCTCTGTGAAGACACTATCTATACATTTGACGATGACGTGACCATGACGGTTGACCACATCACCCTGAGCCGATACCAAATTCTAGAGCAACTATACGAAAGCTCTAGAACATTGGTTTATCGCGCCCAAAACCAGGTCACTCAGACTGATGTAGTCCTTAAGATACTTAAAACCCCCTATCCCACCGCTCAAGAATTAGCTGAATTCCGACATGAATATGAAATAGCCTGCGGTATTGATGTCCCTGGGACCGTTCAGCCCACCACTCTTTTGCCCTATAACAACGGGCTGGCTATTGAGATGCCAGACTTTGGCGGTATTTCCCTCTCCAACTTTGCAACCCACACCGGGAATGGCAAGCCCCATTCTCCTATGGCTGTCAATGTATTTTTAGACATTGCCCTTCAGCTGGCTAAAGCATTGGAGAGTTTAAGTCAACACCATATTATTCACAAGGACATTAAGCCTCAAAATATTGTTGTCCACCCCCAAACCTTAGAAACAAAACTGATTGATTTCAGCCTGGCATCTCTATTGCCTCGGGAAAGTACCGCTTTACTCAGTCCTAATTTGCTAGAAGGAACGCTGATCTACCTTTCCCCAGAGCAAACGGGACGAATGAACCGGAAGGTGGACTATCGGACAGACTTTTACTCCTTAGGCATTACGTTTTATGAGTTGCTGACAGGCCAACTTCCATTTCAGGCCCAAGATCCAATGGAGTTGGTGCATTGCCATATTGCTCAAGTCCCCGTTGCGCCGATCATTATCAATCCAAATATTCCTGAAGTCCTCAACCAGATCGTACTGAAGCTGATTGCCAAGATGGCTGAGGATCGGTATCAGACGGCCTATGGACTCCATTACGACCTAGCCTACTGCCGTCATTTGCTGCAGGAGCAAGGGCAAGTTAGTTCTTTTGCGATTGGTCAAGAAGATCAGCCGACGGAGTTTATTATCCCTGAAAAATTGTATGGCCGAACCCAAGAGGTTGAGGTGCTACTCAATACCTTTGAGCGGGTTGCTCAAGGGGCTACCGAACTGATGTTGGTATCGGGACATTCTGGCGTCGGCAAAACAGCCGTAATCAGCGAAATCCATAAACCCATTGTTCGGCGACGGGGCTATTTTATTCAGGGCAAGTTTGATCAACTGCAGCAAAGCATGCCATTTGCGGCTCTTTTGCAAGCCTTCCAAGATCTGTGTCAACAGTTATTAATGGAAAGCTCTAAGAGCTTAAAGCAATGGCAAACCAAAATCCTGGCTGCAGTGGGTGACAATGGCCAGGTCATTATTGATGTGATCCCAGAAGTTGAACTACTTATTGGTCCCCAACCTCCTGTGGCTGAACTCGAGCCCGGGCCTACCTTAAATCGGTTTAATCTTGTTTTTCAGCAGTTTTTCCAAATCTTTCCAGGGGTCGATCATCCCCTGGTTCTATTCCTAGACGATTTGCAATGGATTGATTCTGCTTCCCTAAAGTTCCTACAATCCCTATTAGAAGAATCAGAACGAGGGTATCTATTACTGATCGGGACTTACCGTGACAACGAAGTCCTGGAAGCTCATCCTTTGATGCAGACCCTGAGACGGCTCGAACAATCAGAACTAACCATCAGTCGACTACATCTGACCGCTTTAAACGCCAAGGATTTGAATGAACTGATCTCAGACACCTTGGCTTGCTCACCCGAGCAAACCTGTACCCTCACCCAATATTTATTTCAGAAGACCCAGGGGAATCCCTTCTTTAGTCGACAATTCTTGCAAACCCTGGAAAAAGAAGGGCTGATTCGGTTTAACAACACCCTGCGATCTTGGGAATGGGATATTACTGAAATTCAGGCATTGGCTCTAACAGGAGATGTCGTTGAGTTCATGCGACGCCAGTTACTGAAGCTCTCGCCGAAAACCCAGGAAAGTCTCAAACTCGCGGCCTGCATTGGTAATCGTTTTACCTTGAAGACCTTGGCCATTGTTTCTGACACTAGCGAGGAGGAAACCACCCAAATATTATGGGAAGCATTGCAAGCCGGATTGTTAGAAGGCGTTAAAAATGTCAGTCTGCAAGAACAAATCCAAGCAACCGTAGATGAGGATCAGCCTCCTGCGATGGAGTATCGCTCGTCAGGGTTAGCCCCCTCCATCAGCACCTATATATTCCTCCATGACCGGATTCAGCAAGCGGCTTATTCCTTAATTCCGTCGGGCCACAAACGAGCCACTCACTTGATGATTGGTCAACAGTTACTCAAGCTAATTCCAGAGATGGAGCGGGATGAGCAGATCTTTGAGCTAGTCAATCAGCTCAACCGTGGAGCAACGCTACTCCCGACGTCGGCAGAGCAGGTGAATCTGGCTGAACTCAACCGAGTCGCAGCCCAAAAGGCACGGACCTCTACGGCGTACGATCTCGCTGCGGAGTATGCCTCTATGGGCTTGACCCTATTAGGAAAAAATGGGTGGCAGCAGCACTATGATCTGACCCTGGCATTATCTGAGCTAGCAGCTGAGGCTGCTTACTTGCATAGTGCGATTGGGACCATGGAATCATTAATCGAGTCCATTCTGACCCACGCCTCTCATCCCCTCGATCAAGTGAGGGCGTATGAAATCCAAATCCAAGCCTACACCTCCCATAACCGACTGTTAGACGCGCTCTCCACAGCCCGCCAAGCCCTTGCCCGTTTTGGTATCCATTTCCCAGGGTCCCCTCAGCCTGCAGATATCCAAGCAGCCTTTCAAGAACTTGCCCAAGAAACAGCACTGTTCAAGGTCTCAGAGTTTGGCAATTTGCCAGTAATGCTCGATCAACAACAACTAGCGGTGATGGGGATTGCAGCCAGTATGATCCCAGCAGCTTATATTGCTGCACCTGATTTATTCCCCTTAGTGACGGTGTTAGGAGTTAAAACTAGCATTCGCCATGGCAACTCCCCTCTGGGTGCATTCTTTTATGCCACCTACAGTATTTTACTGACCGGGGTGCTGCAGGATATTGACCTGGCAACCGAGTATAGTCACTTGGCACTCCAGGTAATGGAGAAGTTTGATGCCAAACCCGTTCAACCCTCTGTACTATATAGCTTAGGAGCATTTGTCGTTCATGATTCGGCGCATCTCCAAAATGCGATCGCACTTCTGCGCGAGGGCTATCAAATTGCGTTGGACACTGGAAATTTAGAATTTGTCGGCTACTGTGCTAAAGATATTTGCCAATATTCCTATTTCTGCGGTCAAGACTTAACCAGCTTAACCCAGGACATCCAAGCCTTTGTCAAGATTTTAGACAAATTCCAAATCGCCACCACTTCCTCTTTTACCCGACTGTTTTTGCAAGTGGTCCTTAATCTCCAAGGCCAAAACCAGGAGCCCACACAGTTAGTGGGAAAAGCCTATAACGAAGTTGACGTCTTACCTCAGATGGTGAGCACCAGCAATTTAGCAGGGCTGCACTTTTACAGTGTGCATAAACTCGTTCTCGGCTATTTATTCCATGATCGTGATCATCTCCTAGACCTTGCGGATCAGGCCCGTTTCTACTTAGACGGTGGTCCAGGCTACTTTACAGGATCCATTTTTCACTTTTATGACTCCTTAGCCTTACTAGCACTCATTCCCACCGGATCAATTATTTCCGAACCCTGGCAAGCCAGAATTGAGCAGAACCAGGCTTACCTACAGCGACACGCTCAGTATGGCCCCATGAACGTCAAGCACAAGTATCATCTTGTGGAAGCGGAACGCTATCGAGTCTTAGGTGAACATATTGAGGCCATTGAGGCCTATGATCTCGCCATTGCCTTAGCAACAGAACATAATTTTACCCAAGAAATCGCCCTAGCCCAGGAACTTGCTGCCCGCTTTTATTTGCAATGGGGCAAAACGACCATTGCCCAGACTTATATGGTCAATGCCTATTACGCCTATGAGCGCTGGGGAGCAACCGCCAAACTAGCGAACCTAGAAAGCAACTATGCCCAGTTATTAGCCCCATTCCTGAATAGTGGACTGCGGATTCAGGCGTTAGAATCCTTTAGTTTGGCACGAACCCAACCCACCCACTCCAGCCACCAAAGTGGCTTTAAAGGCCTTGACTGGGCTGCGGTCATGAAAGCATGCCAAGCCCTATCTGAAGAAATTGAACTTGAGCGACTCCTGGCCACCACCATGCAAGTCGTCATCGAGAATGCTGGAGCAGAGCGGGGCTGCTTGTTGCTTTACCAAGACCAGCAGCTCTGCCTAACGGCTCAATATCCTGAGCAAGCAACGCAGCTTCCCATTTCTTTGCACCATGTCGGGATTAATGGCCACCTGCCTCTATCCCTCATTCACTATAGTGAACGAACCCGAGAAACCCTGGTCATTCAGGATGGTCGCACCGAAACAAAATTTGCCGGTGACCCCTATCAAATTGATCGGGCTCCTCTGTCTCAGCTTTGCATGCCGATTCTGCGGCAAGGGGACCTAGTCGGATTACTCTATCTAGAAAATAATTTAACGCCCGGGGCCTTCACCCCTAATCACTTAGAAGTACTCCATCTGCTAGCCGCCCAAGCCGCCATTTCCATCGACAATGCCCAGCTCTATGCCTCAGTTGAGAAAAAAGTCACCCAACGGACCCAGCAACTCCGCACAGCCCAGCTAGAAGCAGAGCAAGCAAACCAAGCAAAAAGTGATTTTCTGGCCAGCATGAGTCACGAATTGCGCACACCCCTCAATGCCATTTTGGGGTTTAGTCAGTTGATGGCCCAAGATGTGGCGTTACCGCAGCACCTGGATGAATCTCTTGCCATTATCAACCGCAGCGGTGAACATTTACTCGATCTGATTAACGATGTGCTGGCCCTGTCCAAAATTGAAGCAGGAAAAACCACCCTTCAACTCGATACCTTCAATTTTCATGAATTTTTACAGGCCATTCATGGCATGTTACAGCTGAGGGCTAAATCCAAGGAGCTAGACTTTCAATTAGAGCAATCACCTGATGTCCCTGAAGTCATCCAAGCAGATGAACGCAAACTTCGCCAAATTTTGATTAATTTATTGGGGAATGCCATTAAATTTACAGAACAGGGCGAGGTGACGTTGCGAATCACAACCCCCCACTCCAACTCTGATGAATTCACTCCTCCCAATATTAGTGTCCTCCAATTCGAAGTCGAAGACACGGGGGCTGGAATTGCCGAGGATGAGCTAGATAGCGTCTTTGAAGCATTTGTCCAAACCCAAGCAGGTGTAAAATCCCAACAGGGCACTGGGCTGGGACTCCCCATCAGCCAAAGCTTTGTACAGCTCATGGGCGGCCAGCTACGAGTTCGCAGCGAAGAGGGAATCGGAACCTGCTTCTTTTTCAACTTACCGGTGTTGGTAACGACCACTCAGGTCACCCACAAACCATCCCAACAGAGAATTCTGCGGTTAGCTGAAGATCAGCCGAACTACCGTATTTTAGTGGTGGAAGACCAAGTCGATAACCAACGACTCTTAATTGATCATTTATCTCCCCTCGGTTTTGTGATGGCTGCCGTCAGTGATGGTCCAGCAGCCATTGAAAGTTGGCAATCTTGGCGTCCTCATTTAATCTGGATGGATCTCCAGCTACCTGGGATGAATGGGCTAGCCGCTGCCCAGAAGATTAAGGATTTAGCCGCTGCGGATCACAGTCCTCCTCCAGTCATCCTGGCCCTCACTGCTAATGCATTTGATGACGTTCGCACCCAAGCCCTTGCCAATGGTTGTGACGGATTTGTCAGTAAGCCCTATATTCTGGCTGAGATATTGGATTTAATGGCTGATAAGCTCGATATTAGCTGGATTACCGAAGAATCTACGCCTTCTCAACCTCAGACTATTCCCCTTCGGCCCCTTGACCCTGAACACCTCAACCGGCTGCCTTTAACTTGGCGAGAGCAACTCAATCAAGCCGCCCTATTTTTGGATGAAGGTAAAGTCGTTGACCTGATTTCAGAAATTGAACCAAACCATCAAGAAATTGCAGCAAGCCTATACCAACTCGTCAAGGACTATCAGTTTGAAAGATTGATTCACTTAACTGAATCCAGCTAGCTTAGATGAACATCGCTAACCATCCACCTATTTCAGGACATTACACCTATTAATTGCTGTTCACATTGCACCTATTAATTCCTTACTGTTGATACCAAGCCAATAAAGCAGTCTGATGAACGTGTTGCCAGGACAAATGATGGGTTTGGGCAATCTGGGCACAGTCTTCATATTCAGGCTGGACGTTGACCAGCTGCTGATGATGATACGCCAGCTTGATCTGGATTGGACCGTAGACCGTATCAACGGCTTTAATTTCCCGTTGCAAGGTTGTTCGTTGCTGTTGCGATCGCCGAATTCCCAGCGTGCTTGTTTCTTTGAATATCACCGTTTCACAAGCCGGGGCAATTTCAGGCTGGCAAATCACCGTCAACAGAATGCCAGGGCGGGATTTCTTCATTCCCACTGGCTGGGTAAAAACATCTAAGGCCCCTGCCTGAAATAGAGCCTCAAAGACATATCCAAAGGCTTGGGGATTAAGGTCATCGATTTGTGTCTCCAGCACAACTACGGTTTCTGACTGGCTCGATGAAGATGGAGAAGCTACAGATTCACCGAGCCAGAGGCGAAGAACATTAGGCAAAGATAAGTCCAGGGTACCCGCCCCCAACCCGATCTGGTGTAGAGACATGGGGGGTGGAGGTCCAAAGGATTGAGCCAGAGTGGTTGCGATCGCAGCCCCCGTCGGCGTGACCAATTCCTTATCAATACCATTGTCATAAACCGGCACTTGTCGCCTTTGCCATAACTGTAAGACCGCTGGCACTGGCACCGGCAACTGCCCATGGGCCGCTTTAACCGTCCCACCTCCAGTCGGTAGAGCAGAACAGAACAGTTCCTCAACCCCCAACCAATACAGCCCTACACAGGTTCCCACAATATCCACGATGGCATCCGTTGCCCCAACTTCATGGAAATGCACCCGATTGGGTTCAATGCCATGCACCTTGCCTT
Source organism: Acaryochloris sp. 'Moss Beach' (assembly GCF_021497025.1). Lineage (NCBI taxonomy): Bacteria > Bacillati > Cyanobacteriota > Cyanophyceae > Acaryochloridales > Acaryochloridaceae > Acaryochloris > Acaryochloris sp. 'Moss Beach'. The sequence goes on along the minus strand of NZ_CP071717.1, from coordinate 4,556,988 downwards.
CAGCAATGGCTAAATTCCGAAAAATGTCTAAACTCCAGAGTTCTGCCTGTTTAGGCAATTCAGCTCCCAGAACCAGGCGTTCAATTTCTGGCAAATGCCGGTGATGGGAATGCTGATGTTCAGATGATTGCCCAGCCTCTTTCTCCAGTTCCACTCGAACATAGGTGGCTTGTTGGCTTTGACGGTGAACGGAGCTGACCTGTAATTCAAATTCCTGCTCAATGTCCAAACGCCTGAAATAGTCTTGGAGAAAGGAAAGCGGCACCCCTAAATCTAAGAGCGCTCCCAAGCACATATCCCCAGCAATGCCTGTGGGGCACTCAAAATAGGCTAGTTTGGTCATAGAGGGCAGTCCCCGCACGGGAGCATCGAATTTCAGTGTACCTGTCCTTATGGCTGGAAAGCCAACTGGTCCCACTCATAGACCAAGGCCAGATGACAAAGGAGAAGATCATGGCCCAAATTTATACCGTTCATCCTCAAGACCCTCAACCACGAACGATTGACGCGATTCGGGCAGATTTACTGAACGGAGCGGTCATGCTATATCCCACGGATACGGTTTATGCCATTGGCTGTGATATGAACTCCAAAGCCGCGGTTCAACGGGTCAGACAAATTAAACAAATGTCAAATGACAAACCTTTGACGTTTCTCTGCTCGTCCCTTTCCAATATTGCTCAATACGCTCGAGTCAGCGATCCAGCCTACAAAATCATGCGCAAGCTGATTCCCGGCCCCTATACCTTCCTGTTACCGAGCACTAAGCTTGTTCCTAAATTGGTACAAAATCCGAAGCGCAAAACCACCGGTATCCGCGTCCCGAATCATCCTGTTTGTCTGGCTCTTTTGGAATCCCTGGCCAACCCGATCATCTCTACTTCTGCTCATTTCTCTGATCAGGTCAGTGTTTATGGCTGGTCTAAAAACCAAGAACCCCTTTCTCCGGCCGAGCTCTTTGATCATTTCGACAAACAAGTGGATCTGATTATCGACAACGGTCAAGATCTCAGCGACAAAGCCTCAACCATTTTAGATCTCTGTCAAAATCAGCCCACAGTGGTACGAGAGGGATTAGGTTGGGATGAGATCGCGTCCGAATTCGCCTGGGTTTAGCCTGGGTCCCGCAAACGGCAATAGTCTTCTAAGGTTTGTTCCACAGCATTCAAGATGTCGTTTTGCTGCCACCCCTGGAAAAGATGAGCTGCGATCGCACATCCGCCTGCACCGACCCCTTCTTTCACAAACCCCTGCTCAAATATCTGTAACTGCGGATAGCGTGAGGTTGCGAAATTGAGCTGGGTCGCCACTAAAGGCACCTCGCCTACCTGGTTCGCCAGGGCAACCGTATCCCCTGACGGATCCTCAACCACCCAGCGGGTGGTCCCCACAAGCATATTGTCAGGGTACCAAGGGAGTCGAAATATCTGTGAAATCTGCCTCGCCAAAGCATACACCGCCAGCATTTGTGTCCCACCCGCCAACATAACTCCACAGGAGCGACTGGCCGTAAGCATCATCCCCGCCACCACAATCTGCATTGGATCGCCCACCGCAGCCACTAGCCCCAACGGATGGGCCAGCCAGTCCTGCCGCCCCGCTTTAGCTAACCCTTCCTCGACCAGCTGATGCTTTTGCTGATGATTACAGACCGGATGGCTGCTATTCACCTGGCCTGCTACCGAGTATCCTAATCCCGTTAATATCCCTTGAGCCGTCGTTGTCCCCCCCACCACGCATTCAGCCAAAATCAGATATCCATCTGCCGCTTGCTTAGCTAGGGTTTCCCCCCACGCCAACCCTTGATTAAATAACAGCTCAACAATGGGCAGGGGCAAGGCCATCCCCGAACTGAGGCAACGGGCAGCTTGTCCACCCAAATCCACCGTCGGAACCGTGGGCAGATGCTGTAGCCCGGCATTGAAAAGCCGGAAGGGAAAGTTTTGATGGGTATAAATGGGCCATGAAATCATGGCTGGAGACACGCCTTGAGCCAAGTCAGGTAAAGGATAGGTTGGCTGAGCTTGTGGACCATTGAACAAGAATTCTGCATCTGCAAGGGCCGTTACACATCGAGCCGTGGGGGTTGCCCCCGCCGTCGAAATATTAGGAATCAATCCTGTCTCTGTAAATCCCAAGACACAGGCAAAAATCGGTGAACGTCCTTTGTATTGCTTCAGCCACTGATTACCCTGCTCTAGCTGGGTATACACCCGCAGCATAGGTTACTCGTCCTGGTATTCAAGAAAGGTTTGCAGCCATAGGGGCGGATCAGGGATGGATACCCCGATGCGATCGAAAACAAGCCAAGCCACTAAGTGCACCAACAAGATATATAAAAAAGCATTCAACAGAATCAAACCAACGGCAAAGAGTTGTATGACGATCACATCGGGCTGCAGCAGAAGACCTAACTTAATCACAACCCAATCTAAAAAGCCCGTAATTTGACGGTTGATATAGATCCAAAGATTGGTCCCGACCAGTAACGAAAGCAAATTGAGCTGGAAGAAAAATCCAATCGCCATGATCAGGATGCTCCAGCCCATCGAAACGGCCCAACTGACTTGCCGTTTCCACAACCCTCCCAGAATGACCCCCACCACACCATAAGGCATTAAAAACTGAACACTCCGAGGAGGTCCCATCAAAACGGTAATCAAAAGCGTGGTCACCCAAGCACTCATCCATGCGGAACGATTGCCCCACCGCAGATAGAGCAAAGCTGTGGGGATAGGGAAAAAAATCCGTAACAACGGTCCCAGGGGGAAATAAGTATTGATATACCAGATTAATGCTGTTGCACTAGCCAAAAAAGCCGTCTCTACCATGGGTAGTGGCTTATTGGCTGGGTTAGGAGGAACCTTGGACATTACCAACGTAAACTGAGGGTGAAATTCTTCTGACGCTGAAGATTCAAATAAATCTGGCTCATTTAATTGTGATTGCGAACGCCAGGATCATAAGCAGTACGTCCCCATTGAAGATGGAAATACACATCAATGCTTCAACTCCAATGGGACAGGTCAGTCTAGATGAGCACGGATAGGATGATTCACCTAACAGGAATTAAAGAATTAAATCTTCTAGGGCATCAGTATCAATGATGCACAGAACATCCTGATTGCGTTGAATGAGGCCTTTATTTTCCAGCTTACCTAATTGGCGGGTTACTGTCTCTCGGGCCATCCCGCTGAGACTACTTAATTCTCGATGGGGTAAATTGGGAATTTCTATGCCACCTTTCCCCTCAATTCCCTGACCTTCCGCTAAGAATAAGAGAATATCTGCAACGCGGGATTGAGCATCTGCCTCTCGCAATCGCAACCGCCGATTAAGCTGCCGCAAACGACGAGCCATCAGCTTAGCCAGACGGATGCCAGCTTGAGGCTGGGTCTGCATCAGGTTCACAAAATCTGTAGAAGGCATATTCGCTACAGTTGTGGGGGTGAGGGTAATCACATCTGTAGAGCGGGGCACTTCGTCTAAGGGAGCCATTTCGCCAAAAATCTCACCCTTACCCACAATGTTTAAGGTGACTTCTTTGCCATCAATGTTATAGGTCCGGATTTTAACCCACCCATTCAAAATGAAGTAAACCGAACTTCCCCAATCATTTTCTAGGAGAATCACCCTATTTGCAGGGTGTTCGCGGGTTACAACTTGAGCAACCGCTTGATCAACGACTGGATCGGGTAAACCAGCAAAAAACGGAGTTGAACGAAGCTGAATTTCTAGTTTGTCGTCACGGGAACTGTGCCGATCATCCATAGACGTTTGGGGGGAGAAATGAGACGGTATCAAAAGGAGTGAAGCACAATTACTGGCTTGAAGCAACCATAACAAACAAACTTCCCCCCTTGAGAAAATCTTGAAGGAAAGTTGCAGACCCTAACATTGTGTGTTACATTTCTTAATATTGAAGAACTTCTGGATTGCTGAGCTATCTTCTCCCTCTACATATCAGGCCTTCTTCTCAACACAGCTTATTGAACCAGTCGATTTATTCCGACTGCTTCTTCCCAGCTCATGAATATTACCTGAGCAAATAACAGTTGTTTAGATTTCATCACTTTGCGGTCGTAGACCGTGATACCTTAAAAGCTGGTGCGCTTTGTAAAAGAGGCTTTTTTCAAAAACTTTTACACAAGGCTGTGGCTAGATTCGAAGTCTGTGAAATCTACTTTCCTGAATATTCATCTAAATTTTTCGCGGCAAGTTGTCTGCAAGATTCAAAGCTGTTCTCATATTTACTAGGCTTATCAATAGAGAGTGCAGTGGTAATCTACAGCAGAGTAGCGTGGCGGTGGAGCTTGGTTTGTGCCAAACAACCATCCAGTTCAAATCTAGTGTCCTTTCAATTTTTTTAACTCATATATCAATCCCCTGGAGGTATTCTCAATGTCCATCCGCCTATACGTCGGTAACTTACCCAAAGAGTTGGACCGGGACGAACTAGCTGCATTATTCACTGCAGAGGTGGGTGAACTCACTTCCACAAAAGTTGTTACCGATCGGAAGACCGGTAAATGCCGTGGGTTTGGGTTTGTCACTGTGGAAACAGATGAGCAAGCAGACCAAGTGATTGCTAAGTTAAATGGGCATATGTTCAAAGACAGTGCCTTGAAGATTGAGAAAGCTTTACCTAAAAGCAAGGAGGCTACTAGCAACCCAGGGACCAGTAATAATGCTCCTCGCCGTGGCAATGGTAATAAAAGCAAATCCCACTCTTACACTCAAGCAGAAGCAGCTCAGCCTGATCCAAGATGGGCTGACGAGTTAGAAAAGCTGAAGGAAATGTTGTTTGCTCAAACCCAATCTTAAGTCGTCTTGATATCTACAGACTTTTGATAGAGAGACGCTTGATACAGCGTTTGTTCTTGGTGAGTTTCTAACACGCAGTCTGAACGGGGATAGGCCACACAGGTAACCGTATAACCTTGGCCTATTTCCGTTGAGTTCAAAAATTTCTGTTCTGATTGCTCGACTGTTCCACTGATGAGTCGAGCAACGCAAGTTGAACAATCTCCCTGTCTGCAAGCAGAAGGGAGATTTATATTATTTTCTTCCGCGATATCGAGAATATATTCATCATCTGGAATATTAATTGTGTGATCTAGATTAAGTTCGGGGTTGATAAATCGGACTTGGTAGGTTGTCATGATCAGGAAGAAGCACCTTGTACGCAATGAATGGCTTGTAACAGCCCCTTAGCCTTGTTGAGTGTCTCTTCATATTCTCGAATAGGCTCAGAATCTGCCACAATCCCTGCTCCTGCCTGCACCGTTACAAGATGTTGCTCATGAGATTGTTGTTGGACAACCATCGTCCGGATCGAGATGGCCGTATTTAGCTGACCCTCAAAATCATAGTAGCCATACACCCCTGAATAAGGCCCCCGTCGACATCCTTCTAGTTCATGGATGATTTCCATGGCTCGAATCTTAGGCGCACCACTGACTGTACCGGCAGGAAAGCAGGCTTTGAGTAAGTCCCAGGCAGTTTTGTCCTCCTCAAGTTCCCCCACAACATTGCTCACAATATGCATGACATGGGAGTAGCGTTCGATCACCATCAGATCCTCTGACTTCACCTCCACCGACCCTTTGCTACAGACTCGTCCTAAGTCATTCCGCCCTAAGTCGACAAGCATGACATGCTCTGCAATTTCTTTCGGATCTTGGAGGAGTTCTGCGGCCAAAGCAATATCCTCTTGGGGCGTTTGCCCACGGGGACGAGTCCCTGCGATTGGTCGCACGGTCGCTGCTAATCCTCCATTCCCATAGGTGCTATGTTCCGCTTTCACCATCACTTCTGGACTGGAGCCAATAATTTGCCAATCACGAAAGTGCAGGTAGGACATGTAGGGAGATGGGTTGATCAAACGCAAGGAGCGGTAAAGCTCAAACGGGTCGCCTTGATAGGCTGTAGATAACCGTTGGGATAAAACAACCTGGAAAATATCCCCAGCTTTGATATAGTCTTTCGCCTGCTGGACATTGCGACAGAATCCAGCTGGGGTCGTATTACTGGTAAAGTCAGCCGTAACGGACTGGGTGGGCGTCATACCCGTCAGCTCTAAGCTTTGTCGATCGAGGGGCTCTTGTAGCTTTTGGACCAGATGTTCAACGCGATCGCATGCTTGCTGATAAGCCACCTTCAAATCAGGCGTTTGTTGTAAATCAGCATAGGCAATGACCCAAATTTTGCGCTGGACCTGATCAAAAATCATTAAATTATCCACCTGCATCCAGAGCCCATCCGGTAAATCTGAGCTAGAGGCGGGATGAATCGGTACCCGTGATTCAATCCAATTAATTAATTCATATCCCCAGAAACCCACAAGACCACCAATGCCAGCGGGCAGCTGAGGAAGCGTTACCGGTTGATAGGGTGCTAAACAATTTTGGAGAATTTGAAAAGGGTTACCGGTAAAAGGCACCACCGACCCATCACGATAAGTCTGGGTTGTTTGCTGGCCTCGAGTTTCCAAAACCCAGACTGGATCGCATCCCAAAAGACTATACCGGGCTAGATGTTCTCCCCCTTCTACAGATTCCAGCAAAAAACTATAGGGTTGATCCGCACAGACCCGATACCAGGCAGAGACAGGTGTATCTAGATCCGCAATCCATTCTCGATAAACAGGGATAAAATTGCCCGATTGGGCCAACGCTTCAAATTGACTAAAGTCAGGCAAAATCGTCACTGCAATAACCTATCTATTGAGGAAAACGGCCAAGAAATACGTTAATGGCAAAACAATATCAAAAAAAATTTGAACCCCACCAATGGAGGGGTTCAGGCATAGAAGAAAAAATATACAACGCCTAATCTAAATCAAAAGCGTTGTCTTGATAGCAATCAGCCTAGTCGTAGGCTTGCTTACCTGTGTATTTGATGGCGCCAGGGTTAGGATTTTCGCCAATGGAGCGAGCTACGCTGTTAACTGCAGCACGACCTTCATTGGATTTCTCAGGAAAGACACCATCTTTTGGATGTAGGAGAGTATTCGATCCATCAGGCAACACCCGGTAGATCTTATAGTCCATGATCTTCTTGATACGCAGTTGTCGGAGACCAAGAGCTAGACATTGTTCTTTGCGAGCAAGATACAAGAGATTTTCACCCTCGTTCATCACCGCTGCACCACCGGTGGGCATTTCGAAGACCTGTTGCTTCGGACTTGTCCAGGTGATGGCATATTTTTCTTCTGTTTCAGCGCTCGAGAGCAATCCGCCAGTGCTGCCGCCGAACAATGGGGTTTGTCCAGTCAGTGTTTCTGCCATTAACTTTTCTCCCAATACGGTACTGATTGAGGTACCTAAATCTCTTCTAGAGGGCATCGTATCATCGTGTCTGTCCCCTTTAAGCAAGTTCAGCTTGAACTGTTACAGTTCTTCAGGGATCAAGGGCATGAGGAATCTACAGACCGATGATTTGGTAGAGAAACCTGATGGGAAGAAGGGGGAGTTTGAGGCTGTGGGGGCGTCTCTATACTATAAATCGTAAAATGCATCGTAGTTCCCTGATTTCTCCCTTGGGATGAGGCCCAAATTCTCCCCCCTAGATGATGAATAATTTGACGGCAGATCGCCAAGCCTAACCCGGTCCCCCCCCGTAGTTCGCCTGAGGGCTCCTTCTTCTTGGTAAAACCGCTCAAAGACTGAACCCAAACAATCTGGATCGATGCCTCTACCGGTATCAGCAACGGTCACTTCTAGCATATGTTTAGAGGCAACTTTGGCGTCTATCTTGATTTGGCCATCGGCTTCGGTAAACTTGCAGGCATTGTCTAGTAATTTTGCCAATACTTCTACTAGCCACTCGCCATCGACTTGGGCCAAAGGCAAATTCTCAGGAATATGGGCCTCGATATGAGGAAGGGCCTGACTCAAATGCTGCGCCTTGATATTACTGAGGGCTAAATTCACACATTCTTGCAGGGCTAAGGGTTCAGAATGCCACTCAATTCTGCCGCTTTCCAAGCGGGACAAGGTTAAAAAGTCTTGGATCAGTTTACGCATTCGCTCAGCATCAGAAAGGGCCGTACTCAACATAATTTGCTGCAGTTCGGGTGCCATATCCGGCTCACTAGTCAGACTTTCTAGACAAATCTGAATGGTTGATAGTGGGGTCCGTAGTTCATGGCCTGTGATGGCAATTAAGTTACTTCGAGCTTGTTCCAAATCTGCCAACTGCTGGTTCAATAGGCCTAAGTCAGCAAAGGATTGGGCTTGAATGAGAGCAATGCTGATTTGAGATGCGATCGCATCTACCAACGAAATTTCGGCTTCCTTCCACACCGTCTCTTCTGGAGGATCCGACTGGTGGAGTTCTACCATGCCGAGTAACCGCCCTTGGTACCACATGGGAACCAGCAGGAGGGTCTGAATTTGAGCAGTATGCACCCAATCTTGTAGCAATGAAGACTGCTGTAAACGGACATCGGCCATCGCATCGCTGACATACATCCACTGTTGAGTGTGGAGCACTTCCTGAAACCAGGGGTTGTCCTGCAACGGCCAGATTTGGCCTTTAAGGGATTGCTGCCCGGGTTGGACAAACTCATATTGGAGTCGCGTTACCTTATCCTTGGCCAGACATCGGTAGATTAAACAGCGGGTGGTACCGAGGGCTTGCCCCAGTTCCTGTACTGCAACCCCCAACACATGATCTGGATCTAGGGATCGGCGGATTGCAGCCGTAATGGAATTGACCAAATGTTCTTTGCGGGCTTGAGTCGCAATCTGGCGGTAGGCTTTTTGCTGGCGATACTGACTGGCCTGCAGATAAGTCACTAGTCTGTCCGTAAAGGGACCTGGCTCCGTTTGTCGAACGGTCGAAGCCACATAAGGAACAATCTGGGCTAGGGCTTGAGTCACCTTGGAGGTGAGGTGGGGACGATACTGAGTGATTCTCTTCAAGAATAAATAGGCGGCTTGACAACTCACCCGTCGATCAAAGGTCCATATGCCTTCGTAACGACGAGCTTGATCCATCCGTGGGGCATTTAATGGGTCTGAAGTCTGGAGTTGAGGATGTTCACGACAGGCAAGGCATGCAGCATATTGTTGCCCTACAACAATCACGTGCCATTCCTGAGTTAAGGGATCTGCCGCGTCAAAGGCAATCGTTTCATAGGGATCTGACCCATCACCAAACGCTTGCTCAGGGGTTGCCAGAATATAAATTTGCGGTGAACGAGCTGCAAGGCGGGCGTAGCGATGGAGGGCCTTACGGTAGTAGCGTTCCCGTTGACAACTAATAATCACTAAGGGGTGATCAGTCCCTGCAAGTACCTGATCTTCCATCGCCCGCGACAAAGCCGTGAGGGAAGACTTAAAATACATTTGCGGTCTAAGCTGGGGCTGTGCCTCCAGAAGCTCCTGTATGAGGGAGGTAGCAATGAGCATCAACGTTGGCTTTGGTCGAAATAGAGTATGGGCCGCCAAAACCAGCCTACTCGATCCTCCCAGCCTTACAGCATTCCAGAGAAAGGCAAAATATCGTTATTACATGCAAAAAGTTGATTAGTTATGAATTTGGCGTCTTTCCCCTGGCTGGAAGCTGACATAATTCGTCATAGTTTGAGGTTAATGAAGAGTTATCAGCAATGGACCGGAGAACAGCTTGTTGACGCCCCATCACCAGCCCAGATCGCCCATGATTTATTTCATGCCCCTTTTGTATTGCTCTCCCATGGTATTCAAGCTGACCCAGTTCTCAATTACGGTAACCAGCAAACTCTTGACCTCTGGGAAATAACCTGGCCTGAACTCATCTGCATGCCTTCTCGCTTGACCGCAGAGCCAGTTGAACGCCAAGGTAGAGCACAGCTCCTCAATCAAGCAGCCCAACAGCACTATATTCAAAACTATCAAGGGATTCGGATCTCCACCACAGGCCGCCGATTTAGAATCAGCAATGCGGAAATATGGGATGTCTGGGATGAAAAAGGGAAAAAATGTGGGCAAGGGGCAAGATTTAGCCAATGGCAGTGGCTATAAATAGCTCACCATTGGCTAAACCTTGCCCCTTGCCCTAAGCCTTAGGCCGCTTGCCCTGAATACCCTTAGTTATTCTTACTTAATTGAGCCGGCAGAGGTCCGGGTTTAACCGCAATAGTTTGTTCCTTGCCATTGCGTGTAATCCCTAACTTCAAAGAATTACCCAAGGAGGTGGCATCAACCTTCTGCTGTACTTGACTGGCTTTACTGATAGCTTGACCATCAATTTCACGAATGATATCTCCGGGGCGTAATCCAGCCGTTGCTGCAGGAGATTTGGGAATGACTTCGAAAATTAAAACCCCTTTATCATTTTTGACCTGAAAATCCACGTCAGGACTACTGTTGATGCGCTCTTTCAGTTCAGGGGTCAAGCCTGCCATCCGAATCCCTAGAAAGGGATGATCGACTTTGCCTTTAGCAATCAGTTGTTCGGCAATCCGCTGAGCTGTTTTGATCGGAATGGCAAATCCTAACCCTTGAGCACCCCCAATAATGGCGGTATTCATACCAATGACTTCCCCGGCCTGGTTGAGTAAGGGACCCCCAGAATTACCCGGATTAATGGCAGCATCTGTTTGAATAAAGCCCACCCGCTTATCCGGAACGCCCACATCATTACTGGTTCGTCCTGTGGCGCTGATAATACCTGCAGTTACAGTATTATCCAGACCGAGAGGATTACCAATGGCGATCGCCCATTCACCGGGCTGCAGGTCATCTGACTTGCCCATTTTTACCGCTGGTAGATTTTTGGCTTTAATTTTAATGACGGCAACATCCGTCAAGGAATCTTCTCCCATGACGGTGCCTTCAAAACTACGACCATCTTTGAGGACAACCGTGACTTTATCAGCCCCATTCACCACGTGGGCATTGGTGAGGACCAAGCCATCATCACTGATAATGAATCCAGACCCTGTTCCCCTTTGCACCCGAGTACGGGGTTGCCGAGGAACGTCTCGTCCAAAGAACTCACGGAAAAAGGGATCGTCAAATAGTTTAGAGCGACGACGACTCACGGTTCGAGCAGAGTCAATCCGCACAACAGCTGGACCCACTTTTTCAACCGCACGAGCGATAAAGTTAGTATCGGTTTGCCCCGGTAACGGCTTGGGCAATTGAGCTACGCTTGGTTGGGGTAGAAGGCTGTTGCTTGGAAAAACCTGTGTTCCCAGGAGTGTACCTAAGGAACCGACTAATACTAAAGATAGATAGGTCGCGGACCTTTGGACTGAAAATTTCGCTGGCATATCGAACGGTGACTAAAGGACTATGGGATAGCAGTGACTTGAGGGAACAGAATGGTTCAGGTGGGGAATGAAAGAGTGGCCCTTAAGATAGATTTAGATCCGGTTAATCAGGCTTTCATTCGGAATGACATTAGCTTCTTGGACTTTATTACTTCTAAGAATGTTTCCTGAAGGCGATGCTTGACCATTCTCTAGCTTGGAATAGAGCGGCTGATGGACTACAGAAGTTCTGGGGATACAATCAGTTTCGCCCTTTACAAGGAGAGGCCGTCACCTGCTTACTGAGACACCAAGATGCTTTGGTAATGCTGCCAACTGGATCGGGCAAATCAGTCTGCTTTCAACTGCCAGCCCTATTACAGCCTGGCCTCACGATTGTGATCTCCCCTTTGATTGCCCTGATGGAAAATCAGGTGCAAGCACTCCAGGCAAAGGAGCTACCGGCTGGGATGATCCACAGCCAACTCTCTTCTCAGAAGCGACGGCAGACATTGCGACAAATAGAACAGCAGCAATTACGCCTATTATATCTATCTCCCGAATCGTTGTTGAGCCCACCGATTTGGCAGCGGTTATGTGATCCTCACTTGCAGATTCAATGCTTAATCGTGGATGAAGCCCACTGTATTGAGCAATGGGGGAGCAGTTTTCGCCCTGTCTATCGTCGCTTAGGTGCGATTCGGGATGCTCTATTGCCAACGAACGCAGCCTCACCCATTACTGTGGCTGCCTATACAGCGACCGCTAAACCCACAACACAATCCGCGATTCAGGCTGTGCTTCAACTGCATAAACCTCAGATCCTGAGCTGCAGTCCCTATCGGCACAATCTAGATTTGACCGTTGAAGTGGCCTGGACAACCGCCTGTCGTCGGCAACAGCTGTTGAAATTTATTGGCCGTCAGGCCCAGTCAGCAGGGCTGGTATATACGTCTAGTCGACGACTGTGTGAGTTCTTGGCAACCTGGTTGTGTCAACATCATCAGCCCGCCGTGGCCTACCATGCTGGCCTCAGTGCTGCTGAACGCCGCCGCATCGAAGCTCAGTGGCTTCGGGGAGAGCTGCCCTTTGTGATTTGTACTAGCGCTTTTGGCATGGGGATTGATAAGCCAGACGTGCGATGGATCGCCCACTATCAACCACCCTTGAGTTTGAGTGCTTATTTGCAAGAGATTGGTCGGGCTGGACGAGACAACTTGCGATCGCAAACCCTACTTCTAGCCAGTGAACCCACCGGTTGGCTAGATCCTCAGGATCGGCAAATGCGACAATATTTTCTCAAACAATTGCGGGGGCAACAAGAATCTGCTCAACGCCTGTTTCATAATCTTCCCCAGCAAGGTCATGTTGACACCGTCAAAAAAACCTTCCCAGAAGCAGACCTCGTCCTAGCACTCCTTCATCAATCCGGAAATCTAGTATGGGAGGATCCATTTCACTTTCGGATTCTTTCTCCTCAAGGGTTTAAGCCTCCACCCATTCCCACTCAGCTAGATATTGCAGATTACCTCTATACCCACCAATGCCGTTGGCAATTCATTTTGCAGCAGTTTGGTTTTCACACAGAGGCGGATCACTTTCGATGCGGCCATTGCGATCGCTGCCGTTCCCATTCATCCAGCACCAGATCCTCTCGTTAACTCCTCCAGAGTAAAGGGCCGGAGGGTTGACTTTAATTTCCCCAAAAAACGAAAAGTGGGATTCTAGCCCATCTCCCTAATATTCATATCTAAGAGAGGTTGTCTGGTCCCAGCCAGCATGATTTGATAGGGATGATCTAAGTTAATTGTGTACGCATGCCTCTTCTTATTCGAGTCCTCGAATCCATTGGTTGGACCTTTTTAAGTGTCGTACTGTTCTATGTCGGTCTAAGGCTCTATGACATTTTGGACCCGATTGATCACCGCGCCGAAATTCGCAAAGGAAATTTAGCATCTGGCATCTTGCAGGCTGCCATCGTGGTTTCCCTCGCAGCCATCGTCATTGCCGTCATCTTGACACCCTCTTGACACCCCCCTAAATTCAGAGACTCAAGCGCTCCTGGAGAACTTCATCGGAAGCCCGAAACCCGACTAAGACAGGGGCACCATCTTTAAGGATCAAGGGGCGCTTGAGCAGCATGGCATCTTCAGCAAATGCAGCAATCCATTGGTCTTCGCTCCAAGTTTTCTTCTGTTCGCCTAAAGCTCGATAGGCTCCCCCCGACGTGTTCCGCATGGGCTTAGAGCCAAACGTATCGACCCAAGCAGAAATCTGTTGAATACTGGGAGGTTCTTTCTTCGTATTGATGAACTCAAAATCTAGATGATTCTCTTGCAGCCATTTCAACGCTTTCTTGCAGGTGCCGCAAGTGGGGATGCCATAGACTTGAATAGTCATGTATTGCTGATTACTAAGCCAACGAATTATGGAACGAATTTAAACGGATATCATTTATTTGTACATCCCGATTTTCCATAAACTTGATTAGTTTATGAAACTTTGGGAATAAATTTAGGATTGCCTCAGTATTAGACTCGAAATTTTTTATCCATCAAAGGCAGAAGCTGATCGATAGCAGTAGCAGCTTGAAAGTAATATCCCTGATAGTGAGAGCATCCTAATTTTTGCAGACACTTCAACTGAGATAGAGACTCAATCCCTTCAGCAACACAGGTTACCCCTAAGCTATTGGCAATCGTTAGAATGCCTTTCATGATCCCTTCCTTCGTAGGATCAATGTCGATATCGTTCACAAAAGTGCGATCAATCTTGAGCGTATCGAAGGGCAAATTCAATAAATAAGCCAAGGATGAAAAACCGGTTCCAAAATCATCGATGGCAATTCGAACCCCCTCATTTTTTAGAGCGGTCAGCAATTGACTCGGACCTTCTCCCGGATGTAGAAACACACTTTCCGTAATTTCTAGTTCTAAAGCTAAGCCGGGTAGTTTGTGAGCCGCTAAGGCCCTCCTCACCCGATTGACTAACGTACAAGGCGCTAAAAATTCTTGGGCAGAGATATTAACCGCAACATACAGATGAGGGTAGGCACTGCGAAGGGGAACCAGGGTGGCTAGACTATGTTTCAAAACCCAATCGGTCAATGCAGCAATGAGATGACTTTCTTCGGCGATGGGAATAAAGGTCGAGGGAGGAACAATGCCCAAAGTAGGATGATGCCACCTGACTAACGCTTCTAAACCCAAAATTTGCCCAGCAGGTCCGACCTGGGGTTGAAAGACTAGGTGCAGTTCATCATTCTCAATTGCGGTCCTCAAAGCATGCTCAATGGCTAGCTTGCGCTGCAAGGTTGCAGACAGCTGAGCACTGTAGAACTGATAATTATTTCGCCCTTGAGCTTTCGCTCGGTACATGGCTAGATCAGCCTGCTTCATCAACTCACTGGAGGTTTTTCCTTGATCGGGATAGAGGCTAATGCCAATACTGGCACCAATAAAGATGTCGTGGTTTTGAACTTGAAAAGGGGTTCGTAATTGCGTGAGAATGGCTTGAGCCGTTTTGGCAGCCTCATCGGGTGATACGGCCTGAGGAAGTAAAACGACAAATTCATCTCCTCCGAGACGAGCCACTGTATCTGATGAGGTCACAACCACCTGGAGCCGTTGAGCCACCTGACAGAGTAGTTCATTCCCAATTGCATGACTCAAGCTGTCATTTACCTTTTTAAATCCATCTAGATCGATGAAAAGCATGGCAAATGGCGTGGGTTGATCCGCCGTTTTGGCAATTAAGGCTTCTAGGGTATGGCGAAATAAGGTGTGATTGGGGAGAGTGGTCAAGGCATCATGATGGGCCATAAAGTGAAGCTGATCCGTGAGGGAACGCACCTTAGAAATATCTTCACAGGCCAGCAAAAGTTGGGGAATTCCTTGATGATCATGAACCCTATGGGCATTTTGACGAGCCCAAATAAAGGTGCCATCCCCTTGCAGCATTTGAGCTTCTCGACTATGAATCTCGCCAATATCTAGGTTGGATAAGGTTTGTAAGTAGGCCTGAATCTGTTCAGCCTGGTCATCCGGGTGGAGGCTACTAAACGGGGAACCGATCAGATGATCTACTAAATATCCCAGTTGACTGGCCCCAAAATGGCTGACATGGTGGATCATGCCTTTGGCATCAAGGGCCAGCAGCAATAGGGGACTACCATCGATAAAGGTACGCACTTGCTCTTCACTATCTCGAAGAACGGCGGCGGCTTGATCTTGTAAGCGAATGCGCTCAAAGGTTGAGCCCATTAATTCTGCCAAGGTCGTTAAGATTGACAATAATTGATTGCCATCTTTGATCTGTTTGGAAGAGGCCGCGTTGAGAATACCCGTAATCTCACCAACGACGTTGACGGGCACACTCCAACCACAGCGCAATCCTGCCTCCATGAGCATGGCATGTTCGCTAAAATCGCTTTGACTCAACTCAGCAAAGAAATAGGGTTGGCCCAGATCATAAATAAACCCCAAGCCTGATTTCTCTTTGGGCAACACCATATCCGTGGGTAAATAAGCATCTCCAGTAAATCGAAAAATTCGAAATCCCTTTAATTCTGGGGTTGGAATGGCATAGCTGACGCGTTCAACGGGGATAATTTGCTTGATTGCTTTTGCGATCGCATCAAAGACTTCCTCGTCAGAAATGGCTGCGGATAATTTACGGGCAATCTCGTTCAATACCTGCAGTTGCTCAGCTTGTGACCGATAGCCTTCCATGGCTACCTGGGTTTGTTTGAGCAATATTTGCCGTTCTAAATGCGTGGAAATTAATGAAGAGATTTGAGTAAATAGATCGAGTATCTGGTCACTCGTCACCTTAGGATCCGAGAAGGCCGCACCAATTGTGCCGATTGCTTGATCATGCACAATCAGCGGTACACAAGAAAAAGAAGCGATGCCTTTTTGTGATAATTGAGCAATATCTAAAAGTGGGCTTTGAGGATTAGCCAAATGAAACTGGGGTTGACGGGTTCGAACCGCTAAGCCAAACCCTGTCCCTTGGCAAGGCACTTTTTTGCCTAGGGGAATAACCCCTTCTGCGCCATTAAGAGCAAATATTTCTAAGTTTTTGCCTTCATCCGTTAGTAAAGCAATACTGGTTCGAACGGCCGGGAGAAGCTCTGGCAAATAGGATGCCACTGTAGCGTAAATTTCCGTTTCTGAAGTTGTTAATGAGAGGGCAACAATCAGTTTTCCTAATGCGATGGAAACATCAGGATTCTCTAAAATCGATAGGGGCTCAGATAAACTCACAAATAAGGGAGCAGAATGGATGACAACACTATTACTTAGGATGCCCGCTATTGCAGTCAGCTATTTAGCTTATACTCCGAACGAGTTGAAAGTTTACTTTTTTCATGAGCTTCAAATCCCTTGTTAGAAAGAGTTGTAGCTCAATCTAAAATGTTAAACCCTCAGCCGTTGGCAGTATAACCGAGATATGCTCAATTTTTGGCTGATTTAAAAGGCGCGACGATATCGTTCTAACGCAGCCAGAAACACCGTTTTTGAGACATTTCTCTTCCCCCGATGATATTTTTTTGGGCAGTGTAGATATCTTTTCAGTAAATCTATCCTTTATGCAAGGGTAGGGCTACTGAGTATACGGTAGATCATAGTGTTGAGCACTTTCTGAGTGTGTAGAGTGCGTCTTTCCCCGTCGTTCTAATTGCATCTACCCCTATGGCAGTTTCTAATCGTTCTAACTCTCTTCCGCTTCCTCCAGGCAGTTTAGGCTTACCCGTGATCGGAGAATCATTGCAATTTTTTCAGGATTCTGATTTCGTTTCTAAACGACAGCAGCTGTACGGTGCTATCTTCAAAACCCATATACTGGGCCGTCCAACAGTGATGATTTATGGGGCAGAAGCCAATCAAACCATTCTAGGAAATGAAAGCAAGAATTTTGAAAATAGTTGGCCCGCTTCGACCAAAGCATTACTCGGTCCGTTATCCTTAGCACTTCAAACGGGAGAGCTGCATCGCAACCGTCGCAAATTGCTAGCCCAAGCGTTTAAGCCTCGAACATTATCAACCTATGTGGAAATCATGGGTGATATCGCCCAGCAATATACAGAAAAATGGCAGCAAGCCGAAACGCTAACCTGGTATCCAGAATTACGTAGTTTCACCTTAGATGTGGCCTGTAAGCTCTTTATTGGGCAAGACAATGGCTGCCAAACGCCTTTAGGACAATACTTTGAGACTTGGTGTACGGGGTTGTTTTCTTTGCCAGTTTCGTTGCCCTGGACGAAATTTGGTAAAGCCAAACGCTGTCGGGATCTGCTGTTACAAGAGCTAGGGCAGACCATCCAAGCACGACAGTCAATGGAAAATCCTGGGAATGACACCTTGGGATTACTACTGCAAGCGCGGGATGAGCAGGGTCAAGGACTGAGCCAGGATGAACTCAAGGACCAGATCCTCCTGATGCTGTTTGCTGGGCATGAAACCTTAACATCAGCGATTACCTCTTTCTGTCTTCTAACAGCCCAACATCCAGAAATTACCGCTCGTCTCCGCCAGGAACAACAGCAATGGAAATCTAAAGAGGCTTTGACGGTAGACGTTCTCAAACAAATGACCTATTTGGAACAAGTGTTGACGGAGGTAATGCGGCTGATCCCACCTGTGGCAGGGGTGTTTCGCACGGTGCTGAAAACTTGTGAAATGAGTGGATACCAAATTCCCCAAGGCTGGTCTGTTCAATGTTCCATTGGCAGTACCCACCAAGATCAAGCCTTCTATTCCAACCCAAAACAATTCGATCCTGAGCGATTTAGCCCTGATCACTTGGCTCAACAGAGTACTGAACGGCAAAAGTATGGCTATGTTCCTTTTGGTGGAGGTATTCGAGAATGCTTAGGCAAAGAGTTTGCGCGGCTAGAGATGAAAATATTTGCAGCTCATTTACTGCAGAATTATGAATGGCAACTGTTACCAAACCAAGATCTAGACTTGGTTGTTATCCCTTCTCCCCGCCCGCGAGATGGACTCAAAGTGACCTTCAAAGCCTTGTCTGATTAATGGTTTAGTTGTAAATCCCAGAAGTAAATGACACTTTTCTGGTAATAATTTCAAACCTAAAAAATATTGCCAGAAAAAAGCAGTGATCCTTCATTGATATTTTTTCTTCACAAGTCTAATTTTAGTGATTCAATGCTATCTCTGCTCAGCATATGTTAGAGTTTCCCAGAATTGGTTGTCGTTTCCTGATTTTACTTATGTGACCAAGCTACCGATGTTGTTGATAAAGTTGTTGCCCGTGGGCTTGTTACTTTGAGGATATGAAAAGAAATGTTATCCGACAAAGTGTCGCTTTTATATCTAAATGAGGGGAATTAGACGACGATTGACATCTAATTCTCTTGAGAAGGTTGTTCTACGACACCTTACATCTAATATTCTGTATAGAAGAGTTATACGTCAGTCTATCGTACAGCCATAGTTGTGCCTTAAAAAAGTCATGAGAAAGAAAATTACTAATGGGTAACTTTATAGAAACTGAAATGCTGCCAATTAGCAAATATTTGGCTACATCAAAGATTCTAAGAGTGCCTGAGTTTCAAAGAAGTTATGCATGGTCTGAAGACGAAGTATCCCAATTATGGGATGACGTTGTTGAGGCCATAGACAATGCGAAAGCCGAATATTTCATTGGGCCAATAGTTGTAAAAGATGATAATAGATTTCTTGAAGTTATTGATGGGCAACAACGCCTTACTACGGCTCTTATACTTATAAGCATTATCCGACGAATATTTAGATTTAACGGAGATAATGAAAGGGCAGATTGGTTTAGAAACGAATTCTATGGAAAACAAGATGTAATCACGTTAAAGACTTCAGAAAAGTTCTTCATGAACGAAGAAAACAATCAAACATTTAGAGATTATGTGATTGCTGATGCTACTAAAGACAGGATAAAGACTGCGCAAAAATCCTACCTAAAGAAAAACTCAAATTACTTATTGCTGCAATCAATTCTCACGTTATGGGAGCTTGTTGATGAGCATATAGGTGATAAAACAGAAAAATTACTGGAATTACATAATTACCTTTATGAGAAGGTAAAAATACTAGTTCTAACCGTTCAAGATGAGGCCGATGCTTACGTAATATTTGAGACTTTAAATGATCGAGGAAAAAGCCTCGATACTATGGATCTCTTGAAAAACCATCTATTCTCTAAATCAAAATCATACTTGTCAGAAGTCAAAGAGGAATGGGGTGTAGTAAAAGAAAAACTCCATGAAATCGACCCTAAAAACAGGTTCTTATCGCATTTCTGGTCTTCTAAATATGGCCGAAGCTCAAAAACTGGTTTGTTTAGAGTAATTAGGGATCAAATAGATAGCGCTAACGCTGCTGTTAGTTTTGCAAATGAGCTCGCGAATTCCGCTAGAGTATATTCAGCCCTTCAAAATCCTGATAGTCCCTTTTGGGATGAACACGAAGCAAAGACTAAAAAGTACATTCTTTCTCTGCGAGTATTAGATTCACAACAAAGTTTGCCTGTTTTAATAGCAGCATCTGAAAAATTTCCCCCCGCTGAGTTTGCGAAATTAGCTTGGCTAATGGTCGTAATGGCAGTTCGGTACAACCTGATATGTGAAGGAAGAACAGGTGTATCTTCAAATTACTATTCTGAAATCCCTAAGAAGATTAGAGCTGGTGATTATACAAAAGCATCACATGCTTTCAATCACCTTAAGACTATTTACCCAGGTGATGATGAGTTCTATAACTCCTTTATTTCCAAGTCACTTTCAGATACAAAACGAGCGCGATACTTACTTATCGAAATTGAGAATCATGCAAGTGGACAAGAAAAAGTAGTTAATTCTGACCCAGAAAAAGTGAATTTAGAGCATATCATGCCCAAAAATGTCAATCAACACTGGAATGAAGAGTATACAGGAATTCCTTCTGAGTCCCGAAGCTATTACGTTAACTCATTGGGAAATATGGCTTTAGTATCAAAGGAAAAAAATCGGAGAGTTGGATCTAAAAGCTTCGACGAAAAGAAGAAAGAGCTTTTCTCACAACACGCAGAATTCGAATTTACTCATACCATCGCCTCACTAGATGAATGGACAAAAGAAAGCATAGAAGAACGGCAAAGGCAGCTAGCTGCGAAAGCTCTAGAAGTCTGGAAAATTGAAATGGCATAACGCATTGCTGTAATTTGTGATGTAACCTACTTTTCGCAGGTGCGATAAACGTCGAAAAGAGACTTAAAAGTAGCTTGATTTACATTAAATAATGTTCAAAACACTGCTCAAAATCAGAAAATAGGTTTATTTGGGTGATTTGATGATTTATAGCTCTTGACAAGTACAGTGAGTTAAATTCCAAAATTTGGGAGCTAACGCAGAATCAGCCTTTGAGGCGTCAGGCATTATCATTAGCTGAGTTCTAATGATAATTGCGATGCGAGTTTATTCTGCTATTTTGTCTGAAACTCATTCCTAGAATGGGTTGCATAGAATTCAAACTACCTGCGAAATGTAGGATGTAAGCCCCATAGAGAAGGGATTATCAATAAATTTAGCCAGCTACTTGTAGGGTATTCAGAAATTTTCCGACATTAATTCTGGAAAACAGACAAATAACTCAGAAATGTACATCAATATCGGACTAAACTCAGCTACTCATTCTTGTTTACAGGGTAAATGTAAAGTCGTTGACCAATAATCCTGGCATCCGAGAGCCATCCAAGGAGCGAGCGCCATAGGTGTCTACACAGGGAATAAATTCCTGAGTATCGGTGAGGTTCTCTAACTTTGCACCTAAAAATCCATAGAGACTGTCTTCAAACCGCAGATCTTTAATAGGTGCAATAATCTCACCCTGCTCCACCCAAAAGCAAGCATAGCAGGTCATCCCCGTGATTCGTCCGCCAGTGCGATCTCTTCAGTTCAGATAAGTTTGTGGGGCTACTGCGTTTGCTGTGTGGAACGCTCTGGGATTTGTGCCAGATAAAAAAACTGTTACAACAATGGAATCTGTCATTGTTCTAGGTTGGAAACGACAAAACGATGACATTCCGACGATGGATGAATTATTGGGTAACGCATGACAATCTAAACAGGATACGGCTGATACCTAATAGATGAACCGAAATGCCGATTGGTTCGCGTTTTGGAAATGAATAACCACTCATTTGCACTCAGTTATCCTTAGTGTTAGGCGAAATCCAGAAGGCCCATGAGAAGTAGCTAGCGTAATTAATCGGTACTTAGATATGATCGAAATATGAAAGTCAAAGAAGTGATTAAACTGATTGAGGATGATGGTTGGTACTTAGCTCGAACGAAAGGTAGTCATCGTCAGTATAAGCATTCTCTAAAGACTGGGTTAGTAACCGTTTCAGGAAAACCGAGTGATGATCTTGCACCAGGGACTTTGAATAGTATCTTAAAACAAGCAGGCTTAAAGTAATGCGTTATCTCACCATAATTGAAAAGACAAAGACTGGATATTCAGCTTATTCACCTGATTTACCTGGATGTGTTTCAACTGGATTAACCTACGAAGAGGTTGAACAAAATATGCGTGAAGCTATCGAGTTTCATTTGGATGGACTGAAGTTAGAAGGGTATAAGATCCCCAAACCATCCACCTCATCGACTTATATAGAAGTTGCTGCCTAACAAGCACTACTCCAAACGCTCGATTTACACAGCTACTGTATTCTTGGTGTCTATTTCCTCACTCCAGTGAGCCTATCCATCACACTAAAGTTGGCTAAGGATCATCACAAATTACACAGCATTACTCAATTCCTGTGATGTAAGCCCCATAGAAAAGGGATTGTCAATCAGTCTAGACTGCCAGCTATAAGGCATTCAGCACTTATCCGACATTAATTCTGGGAAACGGACAAATAGCTTAGGAATGTACATCAGTGTCAGGCTGAGAGCAGCTACTCATTCCTTATCACAAGGTAAATGTAAAGTCATTGACCAGTAATCCTGGCACCAGGGAGCCGCCCAAGGAGCGAGCACCATAGGTGTCTACACAGGGAATAAATTCCTGGGTATCCGTAAGATTTTCTAACTTCCTACCTAAAAATTCATAGAGACTGTCATCAAACCGCAGATCTTTAATAGGTGCAATAATTTCTCCCTGTTCCACCCAAAAGCAGGCATAGCGAGTCATCCCCGTGATCCGTCCACCGGTGCGATCGCTCCAGTTCAGGTAATGCAAATTAGATAGGTATAACCCCGTTCCCAGCTGAGCCAAGATCTCTGCCGTGCTTAGAGAACCAGGCAATACCTCGGGCGATCGCATGCCCTCATGACCACTAGCGGCATTACTTTTGACCTGATATTCCTTAGCCGTGCGCGCATTCACTAGGGTATTAACAAGCTGACCATCTACTAGCAGCGGCACTTCTTCTGGAGCGACCTCACCTAAGCTGTTGAATCGAGGCACCAATCCCAAGCTGAAGTTTTCCTTCAAGGTCAAATGGGGGGACAGGGACTTGCCCTCTCGTAATTTGGCCAGGGAACTGCCGCCCTGCTGCATGGACGCTTCACTCACTCCGCCCCAAGACAGCATACCTATCAACTCTGCAGTAGCAGCGGGGGCAAAATAGGTGCGATATTGACCCGGCTCAATCACCTTAACGGGTCGATCTAGCACTTGAAGCTGAGTGATGGACTGCTGGATTTGGTCTGTGTAGGCTGTTTGGTCCCAAGTTTGGCCCGCCAGAGTTGCTTTAACAGCCTTTTCGGAAGGGGCAATTAACGAATAATCGAGCACAAAGGTTTCCGTGGCGAACCAATGTTGCTGGCCTGCAGAGTTGCGATTAGCCCGGACGATGGGACCCGAGGCATAAATACCCGTAAAATCTACCCCTTGCACGGCAGGTAACAGAGCAGCAGAGACTTGATCGGCAGCGAGTAACTGGCCAGAATAAGCTTCCCGACTAGAACCATAGTTTTCCGGTAGGACAATATAGGGGTCTTCCGGCAGTTGGGGTATGTCTTGGCGCAGTTGCTGGAGCTGCTCCAGGGCTAAGGCACTGTCCATTGACAGATCCCCTGTAAAGGGGAAACCTGCATAGGCCGTACGCTGGTTGGCAATCAAGCGGATATTGATACTGGCATCGGTCACTAGACCCGACTGCCGAACTTTTCCGGCATTTAGGCGCATAAAGTGGCTTTGTTCACCCCCCAGCTCAATGGAGAGATGTTCTCCCGCTTGCAAGTTATCCAACAGTAGATCGGCAAGCTGATTAAAGGTAGATTCCCAAGCCGCCAGGGTCTCGGTGGGGTTGGTTGCGACACTGGTGCTCATGCGGCTCCTCCAAATACTTCGATCTCTTTGAATGCACAGGTGGGGGAGGCATGACCGACCCGGATACATTGATTGGGTTCACCCTTGCCACAGTAGGGGGTGCCATACATGGCAAAGGTACTGGAATCGCCCACTTGTGCCAAGTTCCCCCAGAACTGATTAGTGATGCCTCGATAGTTGGGGTTCCGTAAGACTTTAGTGAGCTTGCCATTTTCGATCAGGCGGGCATACTCACAGCCAAACTGGAACTTATTGCGGTAGTCATCAATAGACCAGGAGCGATTGGCCTCCATATACACCCCGGATTCGATATTGCCGATCATGGCGTCAAAGGAGGATTGGCCTGGTTCCAGGTTTAGATTGGCCATCCGGTCAATCGGTGCCCGATTCCAAGAACGAGCCCGGAAGTTAGCGACTCCCGGCACCTTGGCTCTAGCCTGACTTTCTAAACTCCCCAGCCCACGCAAAAGCAAGCCTTCTTTAATCAGATATTCTCGCTGGGCGGGCATCCCGGCATCATCAAAGGCATAGCCCGCAAACTCACCGGGAACCGTGGGGTCAAAGGTAATGTTCATCAATGGTGAACCATAAACCAAATGGCCAAAGTCAGAAAGCTTCACAAAGCTAGACCCGGCGTAATTGCGCTCATCTCCGAGGATTCGATCCAACTCTAGGGGATGGCCAACACTCTCATGAATTTGCAGCATCATTTGATCCGGTGCGAGCACCAAGGTGGTGGTGGCAGTGGGACAATCTTCGGCTGCTAACAGGGCAATAGCCTGCTCCCCTACTTGGTGGGCGCGGGTGAGCACCTGGTCTGGATCAAACACTTCAGAACCCGCCTGATAGCAGCGGGCTAAGGGACCATTGTCGGTGCGCTTTTGGATAACGCTGCCGTCTTGGGCCGTGGCTTCATAGTTAGTGATTACAAACCCAAAAGTTTGGTGGGTATCCGTGCCGTTACTGCTAACGAAAATTTGTTCAGTTTCTAAGGTTTGGGTAAAAGCGCTGGTTTTAACAATTTGGTCGGAGACCTGGAGGGTGTCACAGACTTTTACCAATAGATCCAGCTGATCGGCAACGCTGATCAAATCTAGGGGCTGCTGAAAGGGAGATTGGTATTGGCCCACGGCTTTAGGACGCACCTCTGGGGTGAAGGAGTGAACCGCCCATTTAGAGGTTGCGATCGCTTGCTGATACGCCTGCTCTGCTGCCACCTGCAAACTGGCTGGGTCTAAACGGTTGGTGGCAGCATAGCCAAACTGACCTTGGGCGAGGACTTCCACCATGACGCCCTGGGTAAAATCACGACCGTTACTTTGGGGTCGCCCGTCTCGAACAGCATGGGTGGTGGTTTTCTCATTCACCTGACGGAGGCCCACCCAATCAGCGTTGATATCTAAGGTATTGAGAGCCTGATGAAGGTCAAACTTCATATCTATATTGCTCGATAAATAAGGTGCGTAAGCGCTAGTCTAACGTTTCCTAAGAGAGCACAACAGCTCTTCTTAAAATGAGTGTTGGTTCATCATCGGTTTTCCACAGAACAAATTGTGAAGCGTTAAATCAGCCTATATGTGGAAGCCACCTGAGAAGCAACTTTATTTTCCCAATTTAAACTCATTGCCTATCTTCCTGAATTTCTCACAAGCACCCACTAGATTCACCTATAATCCAGTGTCTGTGAGGCTCTTAAAGAGATCCATAAACAACATTCTGTAGTTTAATTGAGCTTCAGAACTAATGATCAGGTATAAGCTGTTGATGCAAAAACTGGCAAGTAATCCAACATGCTTTGTATCGCTTTGATTCACACCATACTCATGCGTTTAAACGTCGGTACATGACATCGGTTCTAAGAACATACTTTCTGCCATCTATAACCGATTGACCTTTATGACATATCTGGTGCACAAAAAACAATGCCAGACCTTGCTGAGGTTTGATCTCTATGGATTCGAGGGTTGTTTCACCCCCAGTAAAACCATCATTGAGATAGACCATAAACGTTAGTTGACTACGCTCATCCTTGTTTCGTTCAAAATACCCATCGTAATGCCAATCAAACTGTTGGCCCACATCATAGCGATAGATACGGAACCGTTCATTAACCCCACAGATATCCCAATCACCAATACAGGCAGGAACATAGTCCATAATTTTTTCAAACAATCCAGCGGCTCGTTCGATGTCATCAAGGATTACACGAGAGTTGTTACGCACATCTTTCCGTAATTGAAGGCCAAACGCCGTGTTGATAGGCGCGTCCTCAAAACCGATGGATTCGGCTAGGTCAATGTACGACTCGCATTCTGCAGGCGTAAAGAACTCCGTAACGGTCGAAATCTGCTCAGTAATCCAGTTGTACTCGGGCACGGGAATCCCCCTTAAAAATCGCTTCGTTTGAGAAAGGAGAGACGTCAACCTAACGATTCAATTACATCGTATCTGCCGCCGCAAAGTTCAGGACATTTTACCCCTTTGATGCAAACCAGCCAAAGCTGAACAGAGCTTTTTAAAGGCTAGGATTACGTCCTAAGTCTATTGCTAGATTGGATGAGCATTTTCCTTCACTCAGATCATGATCATTGGCGAAAAAGTCATCAAGAGTGCTGTGTTGATAGGCATAGAAGAGATTCTGAAAAATGTTTAGAACTGCTTTTCCACGTTGTACTGTCCCAGGCTCAGTTGACCCCGTCCCATACTGCCATTGCATGTGGGGGGCAATTCCCCAAAAATGTCGAAGTTGTGATCATCTCTTTGAGGGCGGGTGTACACGGGCGATAGAGCAAGTACAGGGATACCTGGCCCTCGATCATGGCCCTTGCCCCATTAAAGGCCCCACAAATCCTGTTTTGGTGGATACGCCCTACTACACCAGTAAAGTTTATGTCCCCTCAAAATGTCAGTCATGCCGATATCTTGAACTAGATCGAATCAGAGGATTTGTATGTAATTACGAACGGGAGCGTTGGGGAAGTTTCCCGCGAACACTGGATTGGGGATTATGGAACCCAGCACATCCAAATCTGGGTCTAAAAAGCGGACGCTCGGTACCAGTTGAATTTATTCAAGCAGTGCAGAACCAGCACGAAGCGAAAGCTATCAAAGCATTTCGTTCCGCTCATTCTGACACTACCTTTCGAGAAACCAGGGATGCCTACGCAGAATTACTCGCTAAATTACAGAACAATTTAAGTTAAAGACTGAACGTCCTTCCTCCCTCTGGTTTTCTCCAATCCTTTCGCTCTAACTTTGCAGATTAAAAACCGCTAGAGAATAGCAAGGCAGCGTACAATAGTTCAGTTGAAATCTAGGCAGTACATTGATCGAACGGTATACCTTGCCCGAAATGGGCGATCTGTGGACAGACGAGAATAAGTTCAGAACCTGGTTGCAGGTAGAGATTGCCGTTTGTGAGGCTCAGGCGGAACTGGGAAAAATTCCTGCTGATGCCGTAGCAACGATCAAAGCCAAAGCCAATTTTGACGTCAAACGCATTCTAGAAATCGAAGCAGAAGTCAAACACGACGTGATTGCGTTCTTGACCAACGTCAATGAGTACGTAGGTGAAGCGGGTCGATATATCCATTTGGGCATGACTAGCTCCGATGTGTTGGATACGGCCATTGCCCTGCAGATGGTGTCTAGTTTAGATATCTTGCTACCCCAACTCGAAAACCTGATTCAAGCCATTCGCTACCAAGCCCAACAGCACCGCCAAACCGTAATGGTGGGCCGTAGCCACGGTATCCATGCTGAGCCGATCACCCTGGGATTTAAGTTGGCGGGATGGTTAGCTGAAATGATGCGGCATCGAGATCGCCTGCTCGCAGCGCAAAAAGAAGTGGCGGTCGGCCAAATCTCTGGGGCGGTCGGCACCTATGCCAATATCGACCCCCAGATTGAATGTCTCACCTGCCAAAAATTGGGACTACAGCCTGAAGCAGCTTCCACCCAAGTCATCTCTCGCGACCGCCATGCCTTCTATCTGAATGCCTTGGCTTTAGTCGCTGCTTCCATCGAACGATTTGCCGTAGAAATTCGCAATCTCCAGCGGACCGATGTGCTGGAAGTGGAAGAGTTCTTTTCCAAGGGGCAAAAGGGTTCTTCGGCCATGCCTCACAAGCGCAATCCGATTCGATCTGAACGCCTCACGGGACTCGCCCGAGTCGTTCGCGGCTATGCCATGACGGGGCTGGAGAATGTGGCCCTCTGGCACGAACGGGATATTTCTCATAGTTCGGCGGAGCGGGTCGTGATTCCTGATGCAGCTATCTTGACCCACTTTATGTTGGTAGAAATCACCGACTTGGTGAAGCACTTACAGGTCTATCCCGAGAATATGAAGCGGAATATGAACCTCTATGGTGGCGTTATCTTTAGCCAGAGCGTTCTATTGGCGCTAGTGGATAAAGGCATGGTTCGCGAAGAGGCCTATGCCATTGTCCAAACCCTTGCTCACCAGGCCTGGAACAAAGAAGGGGGCGACTTTAAAGCCGCCCTCAGCCAAGACCCACAGGTGCAAAAGCGACTCTCGGCTGAGGAACTGGATCACTGCTTTGACCCCAGTCGCCACCTCCAAAACCTAGACCAGGTTTATCAGCGATTGGATATCTAAGGGATTTACCACTTCTTGTAGGGCAAGAACTTGCCACACATGGTTACCTGGACGCGATCGCCCTTTGGATCTTCTACCTTATCCACCTCAATGGAGAAATCGATGGCGCTCATAATGCCATCACCGAATTTCTCATGAATCACGGCTTTAACAGGCACTCCATAGACCTGCATGATTTCGTAGAATCGATAGACTAAAGGGTCCGTGGGGATGACAGGCTCTAGGGATCCTTTCATGGGTGGGACCGTCAGGGGTTCAGCCATTTCTATAGGCAAACCCAACGTCGTGACAATTTTTTCTGCTTCTTCCGTAGAGGCACTAGCCTGACGATAAAAAACCGAAGCAATCCAGGTTTCATCACAACCCAAGACTTTTTCTAAATCTGCAAAGGAAATGCCTTTGGCTTTCTTTGCCGCTAAAAGTTTCTCAGTAATGTCAGCAATGACCATAGGAACGGGGTCTCCAAAATAAAAAATTTGCAGTCGAAAATTGAATAGGGATGGGGCGAAGGCTAGGCTTTGGCCTTGATCCGGTTCTGTTCCACAAACCGCGTTTCTCGGTATAGATGGGCTTCCATTTCTGCTTTGAGTTCATGGTAAGCAGGATGTTGCTCCACCTCTAAACGGTTGCGGGGACGCGGGAAAGGCACCTGTAAAACCTCATCAATTTTGGCTGCCGGTCCCCGAGTCATCATCACGATCTGATCGGACAGCAGCAGGGCCTCCTCAATGCTGTGGGTAATCATAATCACCGTTTTCCGGTCCTGTTCCCAAATCCGCTCCACCTCTTCTTGCAGGAAGCCTCTCGTTAGGGCATCTAAAGCACCAAAGGGTTCATCCATCAGCAGGATTTTAGGGTCGATAGCCAAGGCTCGGGCGATACCAACCCGCTGGCGCATCCCGCCCGATAATTCATGGGGGTGTTTTTTCTCAGCCCCTTCCAACCCCACTCGGGCAATATTTTCTAGCACAATCCCCTTCAGCCGCTGTTTTTCCAGCTTGGGGTACACCGTTTCCACCGCAAACCGAATATTTTCCTCCACCGTCATCCACGGCATCAGGGCATAGTTTTGGAATACCATGCCTCGATCAGGACCTGGACCAAGGATGGGTTGGCCATCCAGATCAACCGAGCCAGACGTTGCCGTACTCAGACCAGCGATGATATTGAGAAGGGTGGATTTGCCACAGCCCGATGGCCCAATAATGGTGACAAAGGTGTTGTGCTCGATGTCTAAACTGATGTCTTCAATGGCGACAAAGCTCGAGGTCGCCTCGCGCTTGGAGAATAGCATTCCCCCTTTGGCCGGAAAGACTTTAGAGACATCCCGCAAACTCAGTTGGACGCTGGTGGACGTTTCCATATCAACCGGAGAAGAAGTGATCATGATGTTTGCCGCCCAAAGGAGACTAAATTTTCTAGAAACGCAAAGATTTGGTCCAAGATAATGCCTACAAGGCCAATGATAAAAATGGCCACCAAAATATTGGCAATCGACAGGTTATTCCATTCATTCCAGACGAAATAGCCTACCCCAGAGCCAAGCAACATCTCGGCAGCAACAATCACCAGCCAAGCAATGCCCATACTAATGCGCAGACCGGAAATAATATTGGGTAAAGCTGCAGGGATAATCACCTTGAAGACGGTCCGCAGTTTAGACGCTCCTAAGGTTTTCGAGACATCCAAATACTCAGGGCTGACATTGGCAACCCCAAATACGGTATTCACCAGGGTTGGCCAAATACTGCTAATCAGGATAATAAAAACGCCTGTATTTTCGGAATTACGAAAAATATAGAGTCCCAAGGGTAACCAGGCTAAGGGAGAAACGGGCTTAAGCAGCTGCACAAAAGGATTAAAGGCCTTTGCGGCAACTCGTGACATCCCCAACAAGATCCCGAGAGGAACAGCAATGATGGAGGCCAAGGTATAGCCAATCGCCACCCGACGCAGACTGGTCAGCAAATTCCAGCCAATTCCTAAATCATTAGGACCATTGTCAAAGAAGGGATCTGAGATCCAAAACCACAGTTCGCCAATGGTCTCCGTGGCATTGGGCATGCCCTTGGAAAAGATCTTGGCATTGGCTCCCACCTCCCAAAAGACTAGAAATAGCCCCAGGGATAGAAGAGAAATCAAGAGGGCCTGAACGTTTTCAGAAAGGCCTGGGGTGGGCAGCTTTTTGGGGGCGTTGATGCGGACTAACAGCCATTATTTTTTTGAATTAAACATTATATTTTTTTGATTTGCTCTTCCACGTATTGGGCGGGATTTGCCGGATCAAATTCGTCAAAGGCTAAGGTTTCGGTTTTATAGATTTCTTCGGGAGGAGTCTGCCCTAGCTCTGTTGCTAGTTCGCGAGCAATATCCGTGAGGAAAACATCTTTACCCACTTCGTCATACTTGCCATCAATGGCTGTTTTGGCTTTTCCATCCCCTTGCAAGTCCCAACGCACGAGTTGGGAGGAAATCCAGTTGGCAAAGCTTTGCCAGGGATAGGGGTCAAAATCGATTCGATCCGGGATATCCAAAGTTTGGCCGTTGCCATCATCAAATTTGCCCGTTAAAACTGCTTCCACTACTTCTGTCGGTTGATTGAGGAAGGCCCGAGAAGAGATCGCTTTGGCAATTTCAGGGCGATTACTTTGCTGGCTGGCATACCCAGCAGCCTCAATAATGGATTTATTCAAGGCGCGGAAGGTATTGGGATTTTCACTAATCCATTCATCACTAGCGGCAAAGGCACAGCAGGGATGATTGGGCCATAAATCCTTTGTCAACTTATGAATAAATCCCTCTCCCTCAAATACGGCTCGCTGATTAAAGGGGTCGGGCATCAAGTAGCCATCAATATCCCCCGCCACTAACTGGGCAATGCTGTCAGGGGGAGGGACAGGACGGATCTGAACATCTTTGTCGGGGTCAAGTCCACCTGTTGCGAGGTAGTAGCGTAGCAGGAGGTTATGCATGGAATAGGGAAAGGGTACTCCAAGGATAAACCCCTTGAAATCGGCTGGGCCTTTGACCTTGCCTTTGTGACGATTAGAAACCGTAATCGCTTGGCCGTTGATATTTTCGATACTGGCAAGCTTGACCCCAAAGGCACTGGAGCCTAAGCCCAAGGTCATGGCAATCGGCATGGGAGCGAGCATGTGATACGCATCAAGTTCACCTGCGATCGCAGAATCTCGCACCGCCCCCCCCAACTCGGCATTTTGACCACTTTGGCACTCATGCCGTGCTTTTTATAAAACCCTAGGGGTTCCGACATAATAATCGGCGTGGCACAGGTAATGGGAATAAAGCCAATTTTTAAGTCTTTCTTTTCCAACTTGGCCGTTAAGTCTGGGTCTACATTGGTGTCCCCAATATCGGGCTTATCTCCTCCAGGGGCACAGTTAGTGAGGGAGACTAGAGCAGCCCCTACCGCTATATTTCGCAAAAATTCTCGGCGGGTAACGCTACTGGTTCGTTGGGCATCCCGAAAAAATTCTCCGGCTTTCGGTCCAAAGGCAGCCGCAAAAGCCTGATCTAGCCCGCCTGCCAATTGGATTAAGTCACCGACTAATCGCTCTCTTTTGGAGTCTCCTTTACAGGCTGATTTTAAGAATAATTGCTTGCGGAGTTCTGCGTGGCTGATGGATTGGGCAATGGTAAAAGCATCCGGCTTATACAAGCCCATTTTCACTAGATCATCAATCATTTCCACTGGATCGCTGGGCATGGTTTCTAGGTGTTGCCAGTGATCTCGGGTGAAGTGTACCCCTCCACAGGTTTGACAGATGGGAGGACCTTGATTAACACTCTCTCGCTGAGCCTTTAGGTTGTTCCATTTTGAGGGGGGGATTATTGGTTGTTGCTACCACCATGGTTGTTTTAAACCCAGTCGTTGAATAATTCTAAATTAAATCACCTGAAAATATTTTTTTTGTAATGATTGATACCTTAAATAAATTTAAAGAAAAAATATTTAATTCCATGAATATAAAAATCAAAAAATTCCCTATTTACATACATTTCAGGCAAATAGGGAGAATGAACTAAAATCACAAATATCGAAGATTTTAATTCATATTTTCTATATATTTTTTGGCAAAAAAGAGAGATTTACTAATATTTAACGCCTGGTTTTACGGCTTATCTATGAGCTTACCAATGAACCTAGATCTAAAATGTGGACATACTTTAGAAGTCAATAGGATTTTCTTTAGATCTTTGTTTAGATCAAAGAGGACTCAATATGGGATTGTCGCCGCCACCCGTGGGGGGAAGCGCCATGATGTTGCCGAAATTGGCGGTTGAAATAGCCCGGATCTGCGTACCCGAGGGAAATAGCTATTTTTTTAATGGACTGTTTGGTCTGCAGCAATAGAATCCGAGCTTCACTCATCCGTCGCTCCACAAGCCACTGTTTGAAGGTGCGACCTGTTTGAGTTTGCATCAGGTGGGTGAGATAGGCTGGAGAATACCCGGCTACTTTTGCCACATCTTTGAGGTGTAAGGGTTGGTGGTAGTTCGCTTCAATAAAGTCGAAGACAGAATTCAGTTTGGGACAATTGGGGAAGATTCGCTCTAATCCGGATAGGTCGACGGCAGATTGAGAATCAGAGGCAGGCTGATGTTGCAGCTCTGCCTGTCTTTGGAGACGGGTTGCGATCGCAGTCAAAAAATCATCAATCGTACAGGGCTTAGTTAAATAATCATCAGCCCCTAAAGTCATACCCTGCCGTAATTCTGGCATTGTCACTTTAGCCGTTAGGAAAATAAACGGTATGGTCGATGTGACGGGATGTTGCCGCAATGTAGATAGCACCTGATACCCATCCATATCCGGCATCATAATGTCGCAAACGATTAGTTCAGGATGATGTTGTTGGGCGAGTTGGACCCCCAACGCCCCATTATCAGCGCCAAGGGCTTCAAACCCTTCAAACTTCAGGCAATTCAAAAATAAATTGCGAGTTTGCGTTTCATCTTCAATGATGAGGACTTTATGCATGATGGCTATACCCCTTAGGGACAGGGCATTTCTCCAGGTTAGATTGTCAGGTCTAAAGCTACGCCCTGCTTAAATCTGTACGTTGTTGCCAGTCCCTGAGTAGTGTCCTGGAATACAGTCTTGAGTCAGGGGACCGACCGAAGATGCGGATGAGTGCTGATTTCTGAACCTGCCTGGTACCTTCATGCCCCAATCTCTTCCCAGTCCATCTCTGGTGACAGCCCATCCCTTAATCCCCACCTCTGTGCCCAGCGATCCAGCATTAGAGACCCTTCGCCAACAACATCAGCTCATCCTCAATTCCATTGGTGAAGGAGTATATGGTCTGGACATTCAGGGCAATGTCACTTTCGTTAATCCTGCAGCAGCCAAAATGATTGACTGGCCCATTCCAGAACTAATCGGTCAACCGATGCATGCGGTACTCCATCATTCCCACCCGAATGGGAGCCATTATCCAAGAGAGATCTGTCCCATCTACGCAGCCTTTCGAGATGGGAAGGTCTATCGGGTCACCAATGAGGTCTTTTGGCGTCGGGATGGCACAAGCTTTCCGGTGGAATATATCAGCACACCCATCCATGACGAGCATGACCAACTGATTGGGGCAGTCGTGACGTTTCGAGATATCACCCAGCGTCAATGGGCTGAATCGGTCTTAAAACAAACTAATGAGGTCCTAGAGTCAAAGGTCCGAGAGCGCACAGCAGAATTAGTGCAGGTTAATCAACAACTGCAAGAGCTGAGTGAATTGAAATCACGATTTGTGGCAATGGTCTGTCACGAGTTTCGCAACCCCTTGAACAATATTTCCCTGTCCATTTCATCTCTAGATCGCTATGACTACCAGTTAACAGCTGGGCAGAAATCTGAGTATTTGGCAGGAATTACAGAAAATGTGGAACGGATGACAGAGATGATTGATGACATCTTAGTCATCGGCAAGATTGACGCTAGACGGATAGAGGTGAAATCGGCAGAACTCGACCTGGTCCCTTTCTGCCAAGCGTTAGTGGCTGAAGTTCAATCCATGACCCCCCATCATGTAGTGGTGCTGAACTGCCGTCATCGCCAATTAGTCACTGCAATGGATATACAGTTGCTGCGTTCTATTTTGACCAATATTTTGCAAAATGCCATTCGTTACTCCCCTGACAATGGGGTTATCCAATTCAAAGTTTCCCGCCGCAAAGCTTTCATCACCTTTCAAATTTCTGACCAAGGGATGGGAGTTCCTCCCGAGGATCGGTCCCTGATCTTTGATCCGTTTTATCGTGGCAAGAATGTGAGCAATGTCCCAGGCACCGGTTTGGGATTGAGTATTGTTAAACAGTTTGTGGAGTTACTACAGGGCACCATCACTTTGAATAGCCAGATTGGCATAGGCACCACTTTTGCCGTCCGTTTACCTTGTGCTTGATCGAAGCAGCCGCTCCAGAAAAAGGGGGTTATCCTTGGCAAACCCGGGTTAGCATCTTTTCTGTTGCCCCAGATTGAGGGGTATGGACCTGATTTTCTGGATAGGTCGTCCACGTTTGGTCTAAACAGTTCGCTGAGCTTTCCACTCGATCGTTGCCAAGATAGTAGACAAAAGGAACTTGGCTTAAATTCCCAGGCTGAATGGAGCAAACATCTAGATTAATCCCTTGGCCAGCTAAAGCTTTACCTGCAAAATAATTACAAGATGTTCGGTGTGGCAGATCAGGTGAACGGGCTTGAATCTGTGGATTTGCAGGGGGAGTAGATGAACCAGCCCCTGCAGGTATTCCTGGTGAACCAGATGCAGGAGCAGTAGGTTGTGGAGGAGACTCTTCCTCTCGGTTGCCAACTAGAGGCTGACTTTCATTATTCGTGCAAGCTATTGCGACGACCGTACAAAGCAAGATGGTCGTTCTTTTGCTAATAATCATGGTGATGATGCACTTTCATTAGGCTCTCAGCAAACACTCAGCTAAGTCAGGTCTTCAATTTAATCTTGTTAAGGTTGACTAAATATAGTGCATGCTTTGTAAAACTACTTCTGAATGACGGTTCCTGACACTAATTTTGATGACATTCTGGTCATTATTCCTGTTTTAAACGAGGAAGAAACGATAGGGACTGTCATTCATTCGTTGCAGAATTTGGGATTGCGTCAGATCCGGGTAGTGGATAACGGTAGTTGTGATCGCACCGCCCATACCGCCCATACCGCCGGAGCCGAAGTCGTATCTGAACCGATTCCTGGTTATGGCAGAGCCTGCTGGCAAGGGATGCAGAACATTCCCGAACATATCGGCTGGATTCTATTTTGTGATGGCGATGGTAGCGATGATCTATCCGTATTGCCACAGTTTTTTGCCGAGCGCCAGGATTACGATTTAATTTTAGGTAATCGCCGCGCCCGTCCCGACAGTCGCTCTGCCATGACACCCGTTCAAAATTGGGGAAACGGCCTAGCCACCACCTTGATTCGCTGGGGTTGGGGCCATCCCTTTCAAGATTTAGGCCCTCTTCGCTTAATTCGCCGAGCCCGCCTGGAGCAGCTCAACATGCAAGATCGCGGTTTTGGCTGGACAGTCGAAATGCAGGCCAAGGCAGCTGAGCAAAAATTACGCACCTATGAAATTCCCCAAGGCTATCGCCCGCGTCAAGGGGGACGATCCAAAATCAGCGGCACGATTAAGGGAAGCGTCCAGGCCGGTAGCATTATTTTAAGTACCCTAGCTTTTCTCTACGGCCAGCATTTGCAGATGCTCTTTGCTAAGTCAGCCCTACGAAATCATCCCGTATGGCAGTGGGTCAGCGCTGTTCTACTAATCGCAGGCTGCGCCATGATCGTTCCCTATGGGGATTTTACCCAGCCGGGAATGGTCCCTCCTTTTTGGCGAGGGGTCAGTGTGATGGGATTGGGATTTGTGGTGTCTTGGATACTACCCCAGGTGTCGAAGGTGTGGTTTTGGATGGTTGCGATCGCAAGCCGATGCATCCTCTTACCCATGCATCCAGGCAATGATATTTGGCGCTACCTCTGGGAAGGACGCCTGCAGAACTTGGGCATCAGTCCCTTTGAATTCGCCCCCACGGCACCCGAACTCGTACCACTGCGCACAGAATGGTGGTCGATGATCAATAATGCCGATATTTCCGCGATTTATCCCCCGATTACTCAATTGGGCTTTAGAGGGTTGGCGGCCATAGCCACCTCTACGTTGCTCTTCAAAATTGCCTTTGTGGCAGCAGATTTAGGGACCTGTTGGCTACTGCAACGCCGATTCGGTTCTCTAAAAACCCTTATCTATGCCTGGAATCCACTGATCATTTACTCCTTTGCTGGAGGGGCACACTACGATAGCTGGTTTATTCTGCCCTTGGTCTGGGCTTGGCTTTGTTTGGATACTCAACCTCGTCGAGCCACAAGAACAATTGCTGGATTAGCCTTGTTGGGAGTGAGTATTGCCACCAAATGGATTTCTCTACCTATCATTGCGTTTGTCACCTGGACCTTTGTGAAACAGCGAGCGTGGAAATGGGCTAGTATCTCCGTGCTGTTGCCAGTCTTACCCATGCTGATCAGTGCCTTACCGTTTTGCTCTCTAACCAGCTGTCCCCTCATTCCCACGAGTTCTTCGTTTGTGACCAAAGGCCGCAGCGCCGAATTTTTACCGATTGGCTCGCTGTTATCGGCACCGGAATGGCACAATGCGATTTTGCTGATACCCCTTGCGATCGCACTCCTCTTTCTCCTCTGGCGCTCTACCCAAGTGGGTGACTATACTGAAAGCTATCTAGGAACCCTACTTCTGCTCTCGCCTGTGGTTCATGGCTGGTACTTTACTTGGCTCGTCCCCTTTGCTGTGGCCAGTGGAAATTGGGGGACACGTCTGGTGAGTCTATCGGCCTTTGTCTATTTTGCCCTTCCCCACCGAGAGAGTTTAGGTATCAGTGTCTGGCAATTGACTACCAGTGAACGGGTTTGGCTATGGACCCCCTTTGTGTTGGGATGGCTGTGGAGCTGGTATATTCGACGTTCCCAAACACTTTTTAATCCAAGCCCAGGGACATCTCAGTAAATTCTCAGTTCCATCAGGCTTCATAGAAGCATATAGTTTTTTTTGAGATGCCTGGAGATAGACATGAAAAAAATAAAACCCTTTTCTATTTTGTTACCAGGTGTACTGCTGCTTTCGAGCTGCGCCAATCTACCATTTATTGGTGCCGAAGATATCCCTGTTCAGGCTGCCATTGATACCAATAAGCCGTTTAGCAACGATGACTATACCAAGCTACTGGCGCAATACGTCACGGATGATGGCTGGGTAAATTACGAGCAATTGCAACAAAATCGAGGCGCACTGGATCGCTACTATGCCCAATTGGCAGCCGTTACTCCTGACACCTACAAAAGCTGGGATGAAAACCAGCAGTTGGCATTTTTGATGAATGCCTACAATGCCTTGACCTTGCTCGCCATTATTGAGCAAGAACCGCTTAAAAGTAGTATTCGAGATATTCCAGGGGTCTGGAGTTCCAAGAAATTCCAGGTTGCAGGCGAATCCAAAACTTTGAACAATATCGAGCACGATATTATCCGCCCCACCTTCAATGAGCCTCGCATTCATGCTGCCCTAGTCTGTGCCGCCAAGAGCTGTCCTCCCCTACGCAATGAGCCCTTTACAGCCGAAAATGTAGATGCTCAATTAGAAGATCAGGTCAAAAGATGGTTAGCTCGCCCTGACAGCGGTTTCCGCATTGATCGGCAAGAGAACAAAGTCTATTTGTCTAAAATCTTTGACTGGTATGGCGATGATTGGAAGCCCAACTTTGCAGTCAAAGATCAGTTCAGTGGCGATGATAAGCAAAAAGCAGTTCTGAATTTCATCAGCAACTACGTTTCTTCTGAAGACCAAGCCTATCTCAAAGCAGGCGGGTATAAAGTTGGTTATCTAGGCTATGATTGGTCTCTCAATAAGCAATAAGCCCAATGGACTATCCTGACCCCAATATGGTTCACCCCATGGCGGGATTCCCTCAGGTTTGCTTTATCAAAAATACGGTCAGTAATCCCAACATCATGATTGGCGACTACACCTATTACGACGACCCCGTTGACTCCGAGAACTTTGAGCGCAATGTTCTCTACCACTTTCCCTTTGTCGGCGACAAGCTGGTAATTGGCAAGTT
Source organism: Acaryochloris sp. 'Moss Beach' (assembly GCF_021497025.1). Classification (NCBI taxonomy): domain Bacteria; kingdom Bacillati; phylum Cyanobacteriota; class Cyanophyceae; order Acaryochloridales; family Acaryochloridaceae; genus Acaryochloris; species Acaryochloris sp. 'Moss Beach'. The sequence continues at coordinate 4,518,640 of NZ_CP071717.1, read as the reverse complement.
CTGCGCTTTATCCCGAGGCATTCGGTTCATCATGAATGGGGCGAACCATAAGATGTCCGGATTCTCGACTTATCCCTTCGAGATCTTTGGTAAGGACTGGCAACGAGTAACTCCCCAAAAGAATGGGTATCCCCATAAGGGAGATACCGTCATTGGTCATGATGTCTGGATCGGCTATGAAGCCGTCATTATGCCCGGTATCAAGATTGGCGATGGAGCCATTGTGGCAGCCCAGTCAGTGGTCACCAAGGATGTCCCACCCTACACCATTGTGGGGGGTAATCCTGCCGAGTTGATTCGTCAGCGTTTCCCCGAAGCAACCATTCAGGCCTTGCGAGAGATTACTTGGTGGAATTGGGATATGGAGAAAATTACCGCTAATCTAGAGAAAATCGTGGGGGCCGACATTACTGCATTGCGTTCATGTCTATAATTCTCGTTATTTGGGCATTTCTAAGAAGTATGCCTTCAGCAAGATATTGAAATAAGCTATCAACGTCGATTGAGTGATCGGTAATGGGGCGGCCCCACAACTGATGACAAGCTGGGTTAAAATTCGCCCAAAGATAGCTTTATCCAACCCCAGAGAATTGAGAGAAATCAACAATGCTTGATCGTCTTGTTCAACCCCTTGTCCGGACTCAGGTTCAGCTACTCGCCCAGACCCATTCTGCCAGCAATAAGCTCATTAGCATGATTTCCCAATGGTTAGGGTACTTGGGAATTCAAGCCAGTGTCACCCACCTCAAGACTAACAATGGTCAGGTGCAGATATCGTTAGTAGTTGATAAACCCGAGCAATGTAGTGAAGGTGAATGGCAGAAAATCCTGACCAATATCAATCAAGGCCATGACGCCAACGCTGAGACCGAACTCACCTATGGCAAAATGTCCAAAAGTCAGCAGGGCAAAGTTCATCGTTTGTTAGCCTACGTCATCCGGGCAGGCAGTCCTGACAATGCCTTTATAAGCACTGAGCTAAAGCCGCGTTTAGTCTCAATGGGTATGGAGGAAGACATGGTCCTTCAGATTCAATCTGCGCTTAAAGTGCCTGTTGTGATTGAACCCCTGTTAGAAGATTTAGAGCCTGATATTGCCGCTTTTGTCTTATCCAAAGCAATTACGATTGCTTTAATCGATCAGAAAATTAGTCAGGATGAAGATAGTATTCTCAAGGCTATTTATCGAGTTCTTGAACATAAAGCGAAAGTGTAGGGTAGGTCCAGCCTGACATATTCTTCGATCTTTGATTTAGATGTCATCCCTTAACTGGCTTGCTATTGCGGCGTTGTAACCACCCCGTCAATATCGCCAACGAAAAAATTCCTAGCACTGCAGCAACGACTAACAAGCGAGCATTCCCTTCTGCAAACATGCCCTTACCAATAGCCACTACAGGCGTATTGGAGATCACCACACCAATGAAGAGAGCAGGAAAAAACTGCACCCATTTAGTGGTCGTCAAACCGGCACCATAGCTGACAAAGTCAAATAATCCCGTCATTAAAAAACCCGTTAGCAGAAAGAAATTACTTTCCAAATGCCGTTGGCTGACTTTATCAACCTTGTCCATAAATCGGGTACCGACCAGCTTCTCTACCAAATTCCGACCATATCGTTTTGCCAGATAAAACCCCAGGCTACAGGCCACTAAATCGGCTAAAACTACCGTAATTAATGCAGTCCAGAAGCTTTCTAGAACAGTCCCTGCTAATAGAGACCAAGCGGTACTGGGTAAAGCTGGAATCACCACACTGATAAAGCGGAGGGCAAAAATGCCGATCGGTGCCCATACACCCATATAGGCGACATTGGCCCGGATTCTCTCCATTCCATATTGTTGGATGAGCCAGATTAAGCCCACCACCAGCCCCATAATCAAGATGAATTTAATCAGTCTGCTCAGTATTTTGTTCATGGCCATGAAGATTGAGATTGCCAACAGTCTAAAATAGTTCGCTTAATTATTGCTTAATATTTCACACTTAGGGGGGCTACAGTGAGCCGACTTCTCCTTAGCGGACGAGAAAATACGAGCAGGGTAGTTGAGCTTCACCTTAGCGATCAAAGGTTGAGTCAATCTCAGCCTCACTGGCTAGAAACTCACATTTTCCAAGAACGCGATTAATGGAATCGATTATGTCTCTCGGGTGACAATCATCAGCTGATCCTGATTGCTGATAATCCAGCCTCGTACTTGATCTGTGGAGAAGGACTCAGTTCTGGCCTTACCTGTGTGGTTGGTGAGTTGCTTTAAGGTCGCTTGGGAGACTTGAATATCCTCTTGACGGCTACCTTGCAGGATTCGATTGAAGCGGGCCTTAATAAACTCAGAATCAACATTGCTGCGGTCAAAGGATTCGGCGGTTTGCAGGATCTTATTGGACTTACATCCATACATCACTTCCAGAGTCATGCCGGGAGCAATATCATACTGTTCAAACCAAGGGTCATACCAAGACTTGGAATCGGCGACTAAGTCTGCATCCGTCGGCTGACGATAGATGGGCCAGTTGGGACTATAGGTATTGATCGGTGAATGGCCAAATTTTGTTTTTACTTTATCTATCTGGGTCTTGGTTTTAACGTCTGATAAATAAGAGACTCCGATGCCCGCCAAACTTCGCTTAGCCTTACCAGGAGGCTTTTCCAAATTCATGACATCCAATTGTTGATCGATGCTTTGCCCCAGCTCCAGGTGCACTAGATTCGCCACTTTCTCTCGGGCTTCTTGGGCATGATCAGAGGTGGTGGGCACATTCAATAAAGTACGGATTGCGCCTAACTTTTTCCCCTGTACAGAGAAAGTATTGGCCGCTTGAACCAAAGACTTGCCGGTGTCCTGATCATGATTGGCTTTTACGGCTTGAGGGCCTAGACCTTGGAAACTGAGTGCGATCGCAAATCCAATCCCCCCCGCCATGAGAGAGGTCATCACCGCAGAAGGTGAAAACTCCAACATCTTCAGCCCCTTGCGAGCAATCACGGCTTCAACTTTAGGAAGCTCCGGCTCAACCTGATCTAATATTGTGGGTCGTTGATGAATGGTTCGTTCAGAGATGATCGTAGCGACAGCATTGGCATTCTGCAGGGTCAACGCATCCAACATTTCCGTGGCTGTGCTAAAGCGATCTTGAGGGCTGAACTCTGTCGCTTTGTTCAAAATATCAGCTAAATGATCGCTCACATGGGGCGCATATTGTCGCCATCGGAACTGGCCTGTCTCGTAGTCAGATTCCATCTCCACGGGTAGCTTTGCCGTCAGAGCATAGATTGCAGTCATCCCCAAACTGTATAAATCACTGGCATAGACTGTTCGTTGGGCCGCTTGCTCAGGGGACATAAACCCCTCCGTACCAATGATCACAGAATCTATAACGCTGCCGGAAAAGCTGATGCGGGTTTTAAGATGCCGCTTCATGGAACCAAAGTCGATCAGCACAGGGCGACTATCCACCTGCCGCAAAATCAAGTTATCTGGCTTAATATCCCGATGAATGACTTTAAAATTATGCAGATATTCTAGAACAGGCAGCACTCGCAACAGCATTTGTTGAACTTCTTCTGCCGAGAGCTGTCCCAAAGCTCTGACTTTTTCCCCTAAGGTTGGCCCATCTATCCATTCCTGGATCAAAAACAGGCGCTCCTCTTGTTCAAAGTAGCCATACAGCTGAGGAATTTGATCATGCTTCAGTTGTTCAAGGACCGCCGCTTCCTCTTTGAATTTTTTGAGTGCAATCTCATAACAGTGTTGGTTAGGCACCTCAGGCTGTAACTGCTTCACCACACAGTGACGCCGGGACAGCATGTGGGTATCTTCTGCCAAATAAGTTGCGCCAAAACCACCTTTGGCCAGTTGTTTTAAGATGCGAAAGCGATTGTTCAATAGCATGGGAGTTTTCCAGAGTAGGCAATTCTTTGGGGGTATCGGTCACTCACGACACAAGCTGAATGCAAACTTCAGCCCTTTGTCCTTAAACCGTCCAGAATTTTGGGTTCATCTGCCTGTCCTTTGAAATAGCGGGGTGTGTCTATAAGATATACAGCGACTGGCTTATCAATTCAGTGACAATCATCAAATAGGGGGGTGACTGTGGTCACTGAGAAATCTAGGCCCTTAGCAAATCGCCTGAAAAGATTAATCTCACCGAGCATGGCGTTGAAATGCCTCCTGAAGACCTATCGTTTGCACTGAAATTGATATGGTTGCCGTCTCAATCATGGGATAGCAAAAAACAGGCCTCTCAAGTGAGAGCGATGATTGAGAATAAGGTGAAAAATTGATTACCCTCAGCCTCCCTCAGCGAAGCCCAATTAAAAATCGCCATCACATCATCCAAATTCAGGCATATTTTAAATAGATGTAGAAACGTTGGATGAGAGTTGGCATGGTGCAAAAAATTGGATTTGGCTTGATATGGCTAGGGTTTAGTATCTATGCCTTTGTGTTAGCTCCCCCCGATCAAGGCAATTCTCTTGAATTAATTCAACAACTGTCAACGATGAACTGGGAAGGCATCAATCCCTTAGTGATTGCTCTCTTCAATCTGATGGGCATCTGGCCCATGATCTATGGGAGCGTGCTGTTTGCAGACGGTTGCGAGCAAAAAATTTCAGCATGGCCTTTCGCTAGTCTATCCTTTGCCTTTGGAGCCTTTGCTCTACTGCCCTACCTAGCTCTCCGCCAAGCTCCACAGCCTGAATTGGCTGGTGAGAGCAACCGGAATTTAAAGTTCTGGGATAGTCGAGGGCTAGGAATTGGGCTGTTCGTCGGTGCGATCGCACTCCTGGTCTTTGGCTTTTCCCAAGGGGACTGGGCAGACTTCATTCATCTCTGGCAAACTAGCCGATTTATTCATGTGATGAGTCTAGATTTTTGTATGCTCAGCCTTGTTTTTCCCGCCATGTTAGTAGCCGACATCAACAGACGAGGGTTATCCACTCAAACGCCCTTATTTTGGGGGGCTGCGTTAGTGCCATTACTAGGACCATTAGCCTATTTGTGCCTTCGCCCCTCTCTGTATGCCTCCCAAAGCCCAGCAGGATAGTGATAACCCTGAGCCTGATCCCAAGGGCAATCAGCAACTGAGATAGCCTCTAGCAAAATTCATCCCTTAAACGGTCTTCGCTACTGCTCAGCAGTGGGTGCAGATAGCTGAAACACCGTAATTTCAGGACGACTCCCAAACCGAACTCGGGGGCTAACCATGCCAATCCCCCGATTGGTGTATTGAATTAAGTCTTCAATTTGATATTGCCCAATGGGGTATCGCTTGCCATGGGGAGGTAACACGGGAGCCCCCACAAATGGAATAGCGACTTGACCCCCATGAGCATGTCCAGAAAGCTCTAGATCAAATCGGTGGGTCGTGACAGCCACATCGGCAAAGTCTGGCTCATGGGCTAACAAAATCGCAGCTCCTGTCTTGGGCAACAGGGTCATCACCTGATCGAGATCGGCAGCCCCTGCCCAGACATCATCGACCCCGGCAATGTGTAGCTGTGCCTGATCTCGTTCAACTGTATAGACCTGATTCCGAAGCAGTTCGACATTACCTTTTTGCAAAATCTGCTGAACAGCTCCTGGATCAGACCAATAGTCATGATTTCCCAAAACTGCAATCGTCGGGGCTGCAAAGGCTTTGAATGCCGCTTCAATACGAGAGGCATACCGCTGAGGATCAGAGGTGACAATATCTCCAGTAATGACGACCAGATCGGGCTGCTGCTGATTCGTTTGCTCAATGACTCGCTCTAGAAACGACTGTGGCATTTGATCGACCACATGCACATCACTCAGCTGAACAATCCGATAGCCATCAAATTCAGGCTGCAAATGGGGTAAGACCAGCGGAACCGTCTTTACTTCTACCCAATAGGGTTCAATCTTGTATCCATACACCGGCAACCCCAAAGCCAAGACAAAGAGGATCAATAAGCTCCAAAGTCTAAAACTTCGCCCTCTAAGCATTCGTTTTTTCGGCATCTGTCCAGAATTTTGTCCCATCAGTCCCTTGCCATCCTTCAACTCAGAGCAGCCTGATACTGTCTCCTCGCGAAGAAACGATTGTGCGATCGCATCAGAGAATCGGCATCAACTCCTGTGATAACAGAGATGCATCCCCATTGACCATAAATGCCTCCAGGATGGCAGAGAGCAGAAGCGGCAAATTTAAGCAGAGCGGTGATGACTGAGCTTCTCTCGAATATCCCCCGGTGCAAACACCCCATGCTCCGTAATAATGCCAGTGATCAATTCAGCCGGAGTCACATCAAAAGCAGGGTTATAGAACTCTACTCCTTTTGGACAAATATCCGTCGTCCCAATCTGATAAATTTCAGATGGATGTCGCTCTTCAATCGGAATTCCCCCACCATCTGCTAACTCAAAATCAATGGTGGAGAGGGGGGCTGCGACGTAAAAAGGCAAATTGTGGGCTTTGGCACAGAGGGCAACGCTATAAGTACCAATTTTATTGGCAGCATCGCCATTCGCCGCAATTCGGTCGGCTCCCACAACCACCACATCAATGAGGTCCTGCTGCATACAATGGGCTGCCATTCCATCTGAAATCAGCGTTACCGGAATATCTTCTTGGACACATTCCCAAGTGGTTAACTTAGCCCCCTGCAAACGAGGTCGAGTTTCATCGGCATAGACCCTGGCCAATCGGCCTGCAGTCCAAGCGGAGCGAACCACCCCCAACGCCGTTCCATAGCCTGCAGTCGCTAGGGCTCCAGCATTACAGTGGGTCAGAAGACAAAGCTTTTCGGGATCTTTGGGTAGAACACTCAGACCATGATCACCAATCGCTTTGCAAGTCCGTAAATCATCTGCTGCAATTTCTTGAGCGGTGGTTAACAGTTGGTCTTGAATCTGGGACATAGGGCCTAAGGTTTGGCGGGCCACTTTCAGCATCCGATCCACCGCCCAAAACAGATTAACTGCCGTGGGTCGGGTCGCTTTCAGTAGGTCACCCACTCCAGCCAGTTCGCTCAAGAACGCATCTCGATTGTCAGTGGTGATTTCACAACTTCCCAAATATATACCAAAGGCTGCAGCAACCCCGATGGCCGGGGCACCCCGAACAATCATGGTTTTGATCGCGGTCGCCATATCATCCGAGCGACGGATCTCTACCACACTAAATTGCTGAGGCAAGCGAGTCTGATCAATCAGTTCAACGTGGTCGCCACGCCAAACAACAGGATAAACAGGATTGGCAACCGATGCAGTCATCAGAGTTCAGTTTTATTGGAATCAGTGGACAAGTATTAGGAAACGTAGCTAGGTGCTGGTTTCTGCTTCAGCAACCCTAACACTCTTTCAGCAACTTGAGCAGGGGTTAACCCCAGTGCTGATTTAGATTGATCCGGCGTGGCATGCTCTACCAATAGATCGGGAACACCAATGCGAGTCACGGGCACCATAACTTGATGATCCATCAAGGCTTCTAAGACAGACGAGCCAAAGCCACCCGGCAAGCAACCTTCCTCTAAGGTCACCACCTGGCCTATCTTCTGAGCCAGAGGAATAATTAACTCTGTATCCAAGGGCTTGGCAAACCGAGCATTCACTACCGTGGCTCGAATACCGTGCTCCGTCAGCATATCTGCCGCTTGAGACGCTAAGTTCACCATCGTGCCATAGGCTAACAAGAGAACATCGTCCCCATGGCGCAGAGTTTCTGCTTTACCAATGGGTAACGGTTCCCACCCTTCTTCCATCAGACCCACTCCCAAACCACTGCCCCGTGGATACCGCATAGAAATGGGGCCGTCGGTATAGTTGATGCCCGTTACTAACATTTGCTGCAGTTCGGCTTCATCTTTAGGAGCCATCATCACCATATTAGGTAGGCAACGCAGGTAGGCAATATCGTACATACCTTGGTGAGTAGGACCATCTGCACCGACAATTCCGGCTCGATCTAAGCAGAAGAAGACCGGCAAGTTTTGGATACAGACATCATGGATAATTTGGTCATACCCTCGCTGCAAGAAGGTGGAGTAGATAGTGACCACGGGTCGCATGCCTTCACAGGCCATGCCGGCAGCTAGGGTAACCGCATGCTGTTCAGCAATACCGACATCAATATATTGCTTGGGAAGTTTAGCTTGTAATTTATCTAGCCCTGTTCCTGTCGCCATGGCTGCGGTGATGCCCACGACCCGGATGTCATTTTCCGCTATTTTGATCAGGGTTTCTGCAAATACCTTGGAATAGTTGGGAGGCTTAGGTTTGTTAGATGGCTTGGCTTTGCCCGTTTCTAGGTTGAACGGACTTTGGGCATGGTAACCGACTTGGTCTTGCTCTGCGATCGCATATCCCTTACCCTTCGTGGTAGCCACATGCACGAGCACTGGGCCTTCGTGTAAATGGGCTTCTTTGAAGGTTGCCAGCAACTCTTCTAGGCTATGGCCATCTACAGGCCCCATATAGGTAAAGCCCAACTCTTCAAATACCGCACCGACCTTGGAAACCGCCAGGCGCTTCATGCCGCCTTTGAGCCGTTTTAGATCGGGGGCCACCTGCTCCCCAAAGGGTAACTGCTTGAGCTGCTCTTCAAAATTATCGGACAAGAACTGAATCGGTGGACTCAGGCGCATCTTATTCAGATAACGAGACATGGCTCCCACATTGGGAGAAATGGACATGTCGTTATCGTTTAAGACCACAATCATCCGGGTATGAGGAAGATGACCCGCATGGTTAATGGCTTCCAGGGCCATCCCCCCCGTCATTGCCCCGTCACCAATCACGGCAACTGTTTTAAAGTTTTCTCCCTTGGCATCTCGAGCCAAGGCCATCCCTAATACAGATGAAATACTAGTCGATGCGTGACCCGCACCAAAGTGGTCAAACTTGCTTTCTCGACGATTCAGATATCCAGCAACGCCGTCTTTTTGGCGTAGAGTATGGAATCGGTCATATCGTCCCGTAATGAGTTTGTGGGGATAGGCTTGGTGCCCCACGTCCCACACCACTTTATCTTGGTCTAAATCTAAAGTTTGATAGAGCGCCAGGGTGAGTTCAACAACCCCTAACCCCGGTCCTAAATGACCACCACTCGTCGCCACAGTATCTAAATGCTTCTCACGGATCTGATGAGCAATTTGCTTCAGCTCCGAAATAGATAACCCGTGCAACTGGTTAGGGTGGACAATTTCACTCAGATGCATACCGGAGTCGTCTCCCGTCAATTTGCTTGTTTCGCTATCCTCTACTGTAGTCGATTTCAGACCGTCGCGTTGATCACATTTTGAGAATTTATCTCCAGCATCTAAATTTTTCCACCCACGATCCAAGGGCACCTAAGCAATTTTTATGTGAGCAACAATTTATTATTCGATACCCAATAACCGATGATATCGAGTCCACCATCGGTTTAAAGGGAAATAAACCACTGGAGCCCATAAGCTACTTAGAATCCCGGAACCCAGAGCCGTTTGCCGCAGATGAAGCCAAACATCCTCAAGACGATGGGTCCCCCCTAATCCAAACTGAATCGCATGCACGGCCTCCACCATCAGGGCCATGCCAAATACGATTAGGGCAATGGAGATAAAGTCTTCCTGAATAAAGCGTTTTTTGTTGATGCGTCCCGTCAGCAACCCCACTAGGGCTAAGCCGACGGTATGGGTCGGCTGAGCAGCCGTCAGGCCATCTTGAATCAATCCCAAACAAATACCCGCCACAATGCCCTGGAGAGAGGATCGCTTAATGCTCCAGGTCACCACCCACACCAGCAGCCAATTCGGCCCCACCCCTGATAACACCATGACTGGCAACCGGAACAGCAGCATCAAGGCGCAGATCATCACGGATCCAACCACAATGACAGCGTTCCAAAGATTAAGGGGAAGAGGGGACTGTTTTCTGAAGGAGAGAGGTTTGATCATTCAGGTATACGCTGACCCATTCCAGCTTGCTAATCGGAACTGCCAATTCAACAATGGCTTGAGGATTGTAATTTTGCTCTAATTTCAAAGTCTTAATTTTACCCACTGGCAGTCCCGGAGGAAATAGGCGACTGAGGGAAGAGGTGACCACCGCATCCCCCCACCTTTACATCTGGATCTTTATCAAAGAACGTGATCAGGGCTTCCGTACTAGACTGACCTTGAAAAATACCCATATGGCGGCTACGGGTGACAATCACCCCAATTCGGCTCGTGGGGTCGGTTACCAACAGGACTCGACTGGTATTTTGAGACACCGCCGTCACCCGTCCCACTAGTCCACCGGGGGCAAACACCACAGAACCCACTTTAATGCCGTGGTTCTGGCCTTTACTGAGGGTTAACTGCTGCCACCAATTATCCCCACTCCGACCCAGTACTGGAACTGCGATCGCTTGCTTGTTTTTCACACTTTTATGATCAACCAGCTTCTGGAGGGTCTGATTTCGAGATTCCAGATCAGCGAGTTGCTGGCGAAGCTGTTTTGTTTGGGCATCCACCAGCTGTTTCTGTTGAACGGCATCTGGCTGGACAGGTCTATTGGCAAACCGAAACACTTCCAGCAAGCCAACCCCTTGAGAACGGCTGAACACCCACGCCCCTCCCAAGCACAAAATAGCTAGGATTAACCCTAAACGATACCGTTCCCACCAGCGAAACAGAAAAAGCATTGACAATCAAACTAAAGAACGGGTCCCAACTGGCCTGAGAACTGAATGAGCCTCCTAACTAAGCACCCAATAACTGGATTGATTGTATAGAGGCATTAGAAATGAATCAAATAACCTTAACTCATCTGTAATAGGTCTAAATAGGGCAGGGAGGACGTTTCCCAGTTTGAGAGTATCATCCTGAAGGTATCTGAAGCAGCCCAATCACTAAAGAACAGTCGTTGGGTTAGAAAATACGCGAGAAAATTGCTGAAAGTTCTCCAAAACCAGCCCAGTTCCCATCACAACACAACAGAGCGGATCTGACGCAATATGGACAACAATCCCAGTTTCATGGCTAATCAGCTTATCTAAGCCTTTCAGTAAGGCGCCGCCGCCCGCCAACATAATGCCGCGGTCTACAATATCTGCCGCTAATTCCGGGGGCATTCGCTCTAAGGTACGCTTGACTGCTTCCACAATTGAAGAGAGAGGCTCAGTCATGCTCTCGCGAATCTCGGGTCCCTTGACTAGCACCGTTCGAGGTAGTCCAGACAGGAGGTGTAGTCCTCTGACCTCCATATTGGCATCATCATTATCGTTGGTGGGATAGGCCGACCCAATTCGTATTTTGATATCTTCTGCAGTCCGTTCACCAATGACTAGGTTGTGGACTTTCTTCATATACTGAGCAATCGACTCGGTGAGTTCGTCACCCGCAACCCGAACCGATTCACTGATCACACTCCCTTGTAAACTCATCACCGCAACTTCAGTGGTACCACCTCCGATATCGATGATCATGTTTCCAGTGGGCTCATCAACAGGCATTCCTGCCCCAATGGCTGCGGCCACAGGCTCATCAAGTAGGTGAACTTCCCGGGCACCCGCTTGGCTGGCGGCCTCCATCACAGCCCGTCGCTCTACTCCCGTTACACCACTGGGGATACCCACGACCACACGAGGAGACACTAAGCTTTTACCCCCATGAACCCGGCGGATAAAATGCTGCAGCATCAGTTCAGCTTTCTCAAAGTCTGCAATCACACCATCTCGCAAAGGTCGAATCGCTACAACGTTGCCAGGGGTACGGCCTAACATCATTTTGGCATCGGCCCCTACAGCTAGGGTTTGCTTAGTGACTTGATCCACCGCAACAACCGAAGGTTCTTGCAGTACGATCCCTTTACCTGATACATAAGCCAGAGTGTTTGCTGTACCAAGGTCAATGCCAATATCCCGAGAGAAGCGACTGAAAAGGCCCACTATTTCCTACCTTTGAAAAATTTATAACTAAGCTACTTTATCTGCACTCAAATTGTAAACGTGCTGGATTCTATTACGTTTTTGTTAAATCGTCTAGTTCTATCGGATATTTATTAGATTTCTAATCCAGATAACGGATTACCCTCGGAGCTGCCCCAGCTTTAAATTCAGAATGGATAGACCAAAGATCAGTAGGAATAACACTAGCCCCATAGCACAAGCATAGCTATAGCCATTGCCAACTTCAGAAAAAGCCTGCTCATATAGATTAGCAACAATCGTGATCGTACTCCCCAAGACACCACCGCCAGGGGTCATGACATAAACTTCCTCAAATACCTTGGCCGCAGAGATGGCTGAAATCACGGAAACTAGCATTAAATAGGGCTTCATCAAGGGAATCGTGATATCCCAATGTTTTTGCCAACCATCGGCACCATCAATCGCCGCAGCCTCATAGAGATCTTGGGGAATGGATTGTAACCCCGCTAAATAAATCACCATGTAATATCCCAACCCTTTCCAAACCGTGACTGCCATCACGCAGTAAAGGGCAATATCAGGATTTTGCAGCCAAACAATGGGATCACCTGTCCAGCCAAACTGACCCAGGAGCGTTTCCATTAGTGGGTTCTGGGTAATTAAACGGATTCCTTGATTCAATAAACCGCGTTCATCGTATAGCCATTTCCAAGCAATGCCCGCCACCACCATCGAAATCACAACAGGAGTATAGTAAGCGGCGCGAAACCAATGGATTCCCTTCAATTTCTGATTGACGAGGATCGCTAATCCTAAGGGCATAATCACCAAGATAGGAACGACACCCATCAGGTAAATCAACGAATTCTTCAAGCTTTGCCAAAAAACATCATCTGTCCAAAGCTGCTCAAAGTTACCGAGGCCAATCCATTCTGGAGTTTGGCCCAGGGTCTCAAATTGCGTAAAACTCAGGTAAAACGCTTGCAGGGCTGGCCAAAATACACTCAAGCTGAGAATACAAAGGGCAGGGGCCAGAAATAGATAAGGGGCCGCAGTGGACCAAGACAATTTACGGAGGGACATGGGGTCTCTTACTAGCAGAGGACTAAATTGAAGAGCAGGGCACCATAAAAACGGGCTAGGGAAGGTCTTGAGTCTATATTGATCTATTCGGGAACAGGGTTGTATAGCTGAAGAATTTCCTGAAAGGTATGCTTGAGCTTCGCCTGAAATCCTACAGGAGGAGGGGTATTTCCGAGAAAGGTCCAATCTCCAATGGTTGAGAATCGCCATCGTTGGCTGCCAAATGGGCCAAAACAGGATGCTTCGATGCCAATCAAACGGTTGTCATGCATTCGCAGTTGGACCAGGGTATGTCCTGCCGGCAAATTAAATCCCATATCGATTGAATAGGGATCCACCCATTCTTGAGTATCTGGGTCATTCGTCCAAGGCTTCAGATTAGCTTTGACGTCAGGAAATTGCCGCTTAAACAAGTTAACAATGGCAGCTATTTTAGTTGCAGATTCAGGGTTTGTGGCTTGCTCAGCCGCATTCATCCGGACCACTCCTTCAAATTATCTGAGTCCTACTGGGCAGAGTGTAAGTCAAATGAGGTTGGCTTAACGTCTTTACAATACTTTAACGGGACTCTCGATATTAGCAAGGGTTCGGAACCACTCAGGCGCAGATCTCAGGCTTTCAGTCACCATATTGTTCTGAACTCAAGGCTCAGCTACAGTTTGCCAAGGCGGTAAAAACAGTTCTAGGTGAGCCCACAGGAGCGCTTTATTACCTGCCCTTGTGGAAAAATGCTATCGTGTCGCTGTCCCCCCGTTGATGCAAGAGTCATGAACCGGCTCTGTCCCCATTGTTTTTATCAAAATGAGCCTGGGAAGCAGAGTAGCTGTGCCCGATGTCAGCAGGACTTAACCAATGTCCCCTGCTGTCAAAATTGTGGCGCGACCCAGCTCGAATTTGCGCGATATTGCTATCACTGTGGCCTTAGACTTTTGCCTGCGAACCTCATTGATACCAACAGTTTTGCCTATCTAAAGCATGCCAAAAATAGGTCAACAGCCGTTGATCTAGGTCTTGAAGTCGAGCTAGTCGAACAATTTGATCCTCAGGCAACCCAATTTCAGCAGGAGTCTCTTCGCCTCCTGCATGTTCAATCTGGGACCCTATTGGCCTTACCTGCTAGAGCTAATCCTATTTTGATTGGGAAGGCCGGGGCAGGACGTTGCCCCCATATTGACGTACTCGATTTTCCCAATTCTGAAGTGGTTTCTCGCCAGCAAGCTAGCTTACATGTCGTGCGGAAACAATGTGCGATCGCAGATTTAGACAGCACCAACGGCACCTATATCAATGCCGTCCCCTTACCCGCCGGTCATCACCAACTCCTGCAATTCGGTGATCGGATCAACTTTGGTCCAGCTGATAAATTCACCTTGCTCTTTATTCGAGAATTACCCATCAACCTAAAACATTTACAGACCCTTTCAGGTGGGGATGGAGAATTTGAGCATGAGATTTTAGAAACCTATGGGCAACGTGCTCAGCAAAGTTTAGAACAAATGAAGGCTGCCTTAGTGCAGCAGGATCAAGAACAATTGGTCTCTACAGCTGAAGACTTGACCCTTGCTAGCTATAATGTCGGCGCTCAAGTTGTTCATTTACTCGCCTCTCAATTTCAAACACCCCGTCAAGACAATGCTGCCAATTTTGATCGTCAACTCTTAAAGGTGATTGAAGAGGCGCTCCAGAAAGTGCGATTCTTTACTAAGGTTTACTATTAGTCCGTATTTTAACCACTCGATATTCGCCACATCCCTATGCTCAATGTTGATTCCCAAGCCGCACTTCTGGTTCTAGCTGATGGCAGTTCATATCGTGGGTGGTCCTTTGGTGCACCTGGCACTGCAGTGGGGGAAGTGGTTTTTAATACCGGCATGACAGGCTATCAAGAAGTCCTCACTGATCCCAGCTATTGTGGACAGCTCGTCACCTTTACTTATCCTGAACTCGGTAACACAGGCGTCAATATAGAAGACGAAGAATCAGACCGTCCTCAAGTCAGAGGGGCCATTGCTCGAAACCTTTGTCACCAGCCCAGCAATTGGCGATCCACCCAACCCCTATCCAACTATCTACAACAACACCACATCCCTGGCATTTATGGGATTGACACGCGAGCGCTGACTCGAAAAATCCGTTCTACAGGTGCCATGAATGGAGCAATCTCCACCGAAATCCTAGACCCGAAAGCTTTATTAGAAAAAGTGTTGCTAGCTCCCTCCATGGAAGGGTTGAATTTGGCAGAGCGGGTCACCACCCAAGCCGCTTACGAATGGATAGACCCAACCCCTGCAGCTTGGGAATTTAGCGAATCCACTCCCCCTGTAGACTCAACTCAACCTCCTCTGACTGTCGTAGCCCTCGATTTTGGGATCAAGCGGAATATCCTGCGACGCTTAGCGAGCTATGGATGTCGAATCATTGTGGTTCCGGCTCATACCTCTGCTGCTGAGATTCTCAGTCATAAGCCTGATGGTATTTTCTTGTCCAATGGCCCCGGGGATCCAGCCGCTGTATCTGTGGGAATTGAAACGGCAAAATCTCTGCTTGCAGAACAGAAACCTATGTTTGGCATCTGCTTGGGGCACCAGTTATTGGGATTATCCCTGGGTGTCGATACGTTTAAACTCAAATTTGGCCATCGAGGGCTTAATCAACCTGCAGGGCTACAACAACAGGTTGAAATCACTAGTCAGAACCATGGTTTTGCCTTAAGTGCTGAATCCATGGCACAGGCCGAGGTGGAAGTAACACATTTAAATCTCAACGACCAAACGATCGCTGGTCTGAAACATCAATCATTACCTGTCTTTTCCGTGCAATATCACCCCGAAGCCAGTCCTGGACCCCATGATGCAGATTATTTGTTTGCACGCTTTGTGCAGTCCATGCTTGAGCATCGATCTGCGAGCTAAGCCCCATTACTTTCTTCCCATAGCACAGTGACTAAAGACCATCCATCTCACCCTAGACCCTTAGCCGTTGAGATTATTGGGGAAGGCTTTCCCATTCTCTGTTTGCACGGCCACCCAGGCTCAGGTCAGTGTATGGGTATTTTTACCCATTTTTTATCGCAGAATCATAAAACTTTCTCTCCTGATCTGCGGGGGTATGGCCGAAGTCAAACCCATACTGCCTTTGCTATGGGGGATCATATCCAAGATTTAATCCATTTACTAGACCAAAATCATATTCAAAAATGTTTAATTCTTGGATGGTCTTTAGGTGGCATTCTGGCGATGGAATTAGCAATCCGTTATCCAGAAAGGGTCAGCGGGCTAATTCTGGTAGCGACAGCAGCCTATCCCCGCAGTAATCATCCCCCCATTACCTGGAAAGACAATCTCCTCACAGGACTCGCCGGGATCATGAACTGGATACGACCGGGTTGGCGTTGGAATATCAACACCCTAGGGCAGCGCTCCCTATTTCGCTACTTGATGGTGCAGCAAACACCACAGTCTTATGAATACTTAGCTCGCTACGCAGTTCCAGCCTTTATCCGCACTTCTAAGTACGCCCAGGAAGCACTCAATCAAGCTTTAAGGCAGGGATATAACCAAGAAGGACAACTGCAACACATTCAATGTCCTTGCCTAGTATTAGCAGGGGCTCAAGATCGCCACATTACATCAGCAGCCAGTAAAGCCACTGCTGAACTGATCCCTCGCAGTGAATGGATCTGCTACGAGCAGGCCGCTCATCTACTGCCATGGGAAATTCCTGAACAGATAGAGCAGGATCTGCAGATATGGCTAAAGAAGACTCCTAAGATCACCCTTAATTCAGCTAGGGATTGACTTGAACGGTTACTACGGGTTCCACATCCAGTTCATCACAAACCGTCAATTGGGTCGGTTTACAACGTTTCACGTCCGTCACAATCGTTTGAGCCTGCTCAGCCTCTAGGTCCTCAATATAACCAGGCAGAGCCTCTTCTGCGTCTTTTTGACTAATGAAAGGGCCAAAAAAATAGATGCAGACTGGCGAAGATGTCTTGATTTCAACCCACCAGGCTAATCCTAAGCGATTATAGAATTCGGCAAAGCGGCTCGACAAATCTGTGGTGTTATCTTTTGTCGTCATGGTGCAAACATTTTCCTCTGCAATGCTAGATCCTAATTTCAAACCATCTCGGCTAACAGTTTATGGTAGAGCCTCTTTATATTCTGTAACATCTGTAGACGTCAAGGACGCAAATGGAGGGTTTCTACCCAACGTTGGCGATAGACCTCATAGAGGGCCATACCCGTTGCCACAGACGCATTCAAGCTGGCTGTTTTACCCTGTAATGGGATCGAAACCAATTGGTCGCAATGGTGCTGAGTGGAAACACTCAACCCTGGACCTTCAGCACCAATCACTAATACGGTTGGCTCTGTAAAAGTCACTGTATGAATAGACTGCTGCGCTGAGGTACTCAACCCATAGATCCAAAATCCAGCTTTTTTAAGTTGCTCAAGTCCCTGATTGAGGTTGATGACCCGAGCAATCGCCAGAGTTTCCAGGGCACCGGTAGCGACTTTTGCAACAACTGAGGTGACCCCCGAGGCTCTCCTTTGGGGAATAATCACCCCCTGTGCCCCTAAAGCCTCAGCCGTCCGAATCATAGCCCCTAGATTATGGGGATCAGTAATACTATCCGCCGCAATGATGACGGGTTTAGGAGTAGCAGCGCAGGCTTGCTCTATCAATGTGGATACATCTAAATACTCATAGGCAGCCACTTGGGCCGCGATCCCTTGGTGGTTCCCTTGCTGTGTGAGTTGATTGAGCCGACGATGATCCACCTCATCAATAATGGTTCCTTGGGATTTGGCTTGGGTGAGGAGGCTATGAAATCGGGGATCGTAACGCAGGCGGGATACAATCCATACCCGGTTTAGAGAGCGTTGATGTTCTAGAGCTGATAGAACTGAATGACGCCCATAAATTAAATCTCCCTTCTCCTCTTCTTCAGGCTGGGAAGGCTCCTTAGACAGAACTCTAGGCTTCCGGGGCGGCCTTGAGGACGTGGATTGACGGTGTGGCTTTTTGGCCGAAGAATAAGAGCGCTGAGGTTTGCGCGGCTTACTTTTGTCATGATTATTCTGGGATGGCCGCGCTTTGGTCATAGGGATGAAAATCTCGAGCTACGGGACAAAGACTATGTCCGGGGCAAAATTAAACTGAAGCCATTTTAAGCAGGATCAGGCGATGAGAGATCAAACTTAATTTGAGCTAACAGCTCTTCCAATCGGGTGGTATCCGTGAGATAGAGATAACCAATCAAGGCTTCAAAACCCGTCGCATATTGATAAGTCTCTAAGTTAATTCTTTTAGGACCCCCTGCTGCTGCATTTCGACCTTGCTTGAGGATCGCTTGCTCGTTATCAGAAAGCAGTGGATACAGGTCTCGGACAATTTCAGCTTGTGTCTCAGCACGAACATAAGACACCACCTTCTGGTGATAGTCTCGCAACCGAGAGGGAGGCAGAAGACAGTAACGTCTCATAAATAGCTCAAACACAGCATCTCCGATATAGGCAAGAGCTGCTGGCGAAACCGACCTCACTTCTGCAAGAGAAAGGGAAGCTGGCTGTAGAAATGAAAAGGGGAGACAATATAGCATCGCTGTTGCTCAGACACTAAGCAACAAGGAGGGACATCAGGACTCTGCTTTAGGCACGATTTTTAACCTGATTTACCATCAGGATTGGCCGAAAATAATAGATCAGGTTATTTTTCAGCATTTGCGATCGCAGTATCAACGTTGGGTTGCAACGACAGAAAACTTTCCAATCGAACCAGCTTGACCGTTTGGGTCACTCTTGGATTAGAGACAATTTGGAATGATCCCCCTGCAGTTTGCGCTTTTTTAGCCAACTGCACGAGCACTCCCAATCCTGAACTATCAATAAAGTCAATTTTGGAAAGGTCCAAAATGACGTGAAAGGGGCTTTCATCTAGACACTTGGTCATGACCTTGCGAAAGACAGGCTCGGAGAACGCATCTAGTAAGCCCGTAAGGCGAAAAAGCTGGTATTTCTCCCTGATATCTCGCGTGCCTCGTAAGCTTACGGTCAGGGTTAGCTGTTCAGGAATAGTTCCCTCCTAGTACCAAAACGCTAAACAGATGATGAGGGTCCAGTATAGGGTCTTTGAGCAGTTCTTGTCCACTGAAACCAGGAAGAAGCAAAAGGAGTCTAGGATCGCATTAACCAAAGCCCATTATTCTCTCAAAGTCTCAAAAATTAGACATCGGGATCACGGGATCTTCTAACTTCAAAATCTGGTGGGTTTATGGCGCAGACATGAAGACCATAAAATGCCCTCAGATTTTACTCGCTTTAGCGTTCCGGCTAGTGATGGGGGGTAGACCGATGGGAAACTAATTCCACCAGCTTCTGGTAATGATCAGAAACTTCTTGGTTAGGAATGAATTGATCAATAGGAGATACCTCAGTCTTTTGAGATTCCTGGTCCCATACCGATTCTCTTGAAGGAGCGTTCAAACCATTTCTTGGAGCTGAGGGATGAGAATATTGCTGGGGGCTGGTCTTGTCATCGGATAGGTCAGCCACAAAACTCCATAGCTTATGACTAATAGGAGTCGTCTCACCTTCAAGGCTCGAATCACTTCTCGAGTCAACCCTCTGGGAGTTCAGCTCAATCGGGGAACTGGGGCTCTGCTGTTTCAACACCACTTCTGCCGTTGAAACAGTGGGTTGCGGCTGTAGGTTCTGTCTCCTATTCAACCCTAAAGATTTTGAATCAGCCCGTTTATCAGCTGGAATATCTTCTTGTTTAAACTTAATTTGAGGAAATTTGTGACAAATAAGGGCTTCGAATTCTCGGTTGAAGTGATAAAGAGGCTGCCCTTTTCGCTTCCAATCAGCCAGGAGTCCGCCCACTGAGATTGTTTTATATCGGCCTCGATACAATGACTCAATGAGCGCTAACCGCACCCATTCAGGGGAGTAGTCTCCAAACCAACGATCCAGCAAAGATTCTTCGGCTTGGCTCTCAGCTTCGTAGCCATAGTAGGTCAGTAACCCCGTGGTCGTTGTGAGGATGGATTCTGCTGCTGAGTCTGTCATTGATGCCATGGGTGAGGAGGACAGAGATAAGCAAAATCAAACGGTTAGGCAATGTCATCAAATTGAACCATTTAATTCGCACATACAGTCTAATCAATTTACGTGGCTCCAGAGGCAGAATCAGGGATAAATCCTAAAGAATCTGGCGAAATCGATTTAATGCATTCAGCTATTTCCTGGCGGTCGGTATGATACGGATTGTGCCAATTCGTTCATTGCACCTATTAAATCTATGCCAGTTGAAAACTCTTCTCCATCTGCAATCGGTGTCGCCGTTGTCGGCACTGGATTTGGTCAAAAAGTTCATATTCCCGCTTTTCGAGATTTTCCTGGAACCCAACTCTTGGCGGTCTACAACCGAGATGCGGATAAAGCATCTGCGATCGCATCCACAAACAACATCCCCTTCGCCTCCAATAACCTATCTGAGATCGTGGGCAGGCCCGATATCCAGGGCGTTAGCATCTCAACACCACCGTTTCAGCACTATGAGATGGCCGAAATGGTGCTCAATGCAGGGAAACATTTATTCCTGGAAAAACCGACAACCCTGAATGCAGGGGAAGCTCGAAAACTTTATCACCTGATGCAAAAGCAAGGCTTGCAGGCAACCCTCAACTTTGAGTTCCGATTTGTGCCAGCCTGGATGCAGCTCAAAACCTTACTCACCCAAAACTATGTCGGTCAAACACGACTGATCAAAATTGACTGGCTGGTCCCTGGACGAGCCGATCCAACTCGCCCCTGGAGTTGGCATGCTAGCAAAAAACTAGGGGGTGGCTCCCTGGGCGCATTAGCCTCTCACACCTTCGACTATGTTGCCTGGCTTTTTGGTCCAGTGAAGCGGCTCTGCGCCCGACTGATCACCACAATTCCGACCCGTCCCGATCCTGATAGGGGCACGGCCAAAACCGTGGATGCCGATGACACCTGTGTGTTGATGCTAGAGCTACAAGATGGCAGTACTTGCCAAATTAATATCAGTGCCACGACCTATGCAGGTCGTGGGCATTGGGTAGAAGTTTATGGAGATCGAGGCACCCTAGTGCTGGGCAGCAATAATCCCAAGGACTATGTCCATGGCTTTGAATTAAAAGGAAGTCAGTCTGGTGCTGAGTTACAAGACATCCCCATCTCTGATTGGCTGCAATTTCAGCAAACCTATCCTGATGGCCGAATTGCCCCAACCATGAGAGTAGTTGAGCATTGGGTACAAATGATTCAACAAGGACAAGCAGCAGCCCCCTCTCTCAAAGAAGGGGTTTATTCACAACTACTGATGGACTTGGCTCACCAATCTCACCAGCAAGCAGCTTGGGTGGATGTTCCTGACATAGATAGCTTCTTAACAAAACAATAGGCCATGGGCAGTTCATAAATTAGCCCTCACTCATCATTATGAGAGATGCTGAGAGGTAAGATGAATTGCCTATTGCAAAGCGAAGTCATAACGACTATGATTTAATCATTAAATTGCACTCACCTATGGCTCGCATCCTAGACATCCCCATACAATCGATTCGTCGGCCTCTCTACCGGCAAAATGATCCGAAGCGCGTGGAAGCTTTAATGGTCTCCATTGCTGAGATTGGCCTACAAAATCCGATTGAAGTTCTAGAAGTTGAAGGCCAGTATTATGGGTTCTCAGGATGTCATCGTTTTGAAGCCTGTACACGGTTGGGATATCAGACCATTCGTTGTTGTGTTCGCCGTGCCCCACGTTCAGTACTACAGCGACATTTAGCCTAACTCGCCCGTGCACCCTATATTCAAGTATTTTTAGATGTTCATCCCGTAGTGTTTTTTTGAGGTAATCACCATGCAAGCACCTCCTATCAATATCGGTATTTCAGAAAAAGATCGTCAACAAATTGCTGAGGGATTATCCCGTCTCCTCGCCGATACTTACACCCTTTATCTCAAAACTCATAATTTCCATTGGAATGTTACGGGACCTATGTTCCAAACCCTCCACTTAATGTTTGAAGCCCAATATAACGAACTCTCACTAGCTGTAGACGCGGTTGCTGAGCGCATTAGAACCTTGGGATTCCCAGCTCCAGGCACCTACAAAGAATATAGTCAACTGACCTCTATTGACGAAGCAGAAGGGGTTCCTGCTGCTGAAGACATGATCAAAGAACTCGTCGCAGGCCAAGAGGCTGTCGTTCGCACCGCTCGCTCTGTATTTCCCCTAGCAGATGCCGCAAATGATGAACCCACAGCGGATCTGCTCACTCAGCGGATGCAGATTCATGAAAAAACAGCCTGGATGCTACGGAGTTTATTGAACTAGGGGTATCTCCTGAAAATTGTTGTGTATCAATAACCGAGCAAGAGCCAGTACAGAAGTTTTGTACTGGCTCTTGCCTTAATCTCCCCAAGACCAACATCACAATCCCTCAATGGATCAACAGCAATTCGGGGTAAATTCATGCTTACACTACTCCCAAGAAAGAAGATAATGGGTGAGCTGCATGGCTACACTCTCTGGAGTAGCTTATTTAAGGGTTTTTCTTGGATTTTTAATTTAATTCTCAAAAATTAAATTAAAAATTTTTTATTAAACTTGTTGCGTAAGCTACAGCCATCTCTAAAATTTTTGCTTAATATAGATTCATATACAGAATTTATATAGACAAACAAACCCCCCGCCCTTCAGCGGGGGTTATATGTTCTAAAGTCACCGTTACCTCTATGGTGCTAGCCGTTGGATCCCTTAATGCCCCCAATAGGAGGGCCACCGGAAGTGATCATAGAAATGTAGGCGACCATAGCCTAAGAATTGGCCATGAGCTTGTTCTCCTTGAGGAAATGCTGTGACCCCAAACAGATAAACACCACTTGAGCGGGGATTCCGATAGGGACGCAAACCAATGGTGATGGTCTCTCCTGGAGAGATAGGTGGGTCGAAAAATATTGAAATTGAGCCCTTCTCATCTGTGGAAGCTTCAGCGATGGGCAGAAGTTGTTTCTTCTGCTGATTCATATAGGCTTGCGTGCGTTTGAGATTAAAGGATATCGGATCTACCCCTTGTTGCTGGTTAAACATCACGCGCTGAAGCGGTTCGCCGGCATCGTCTGGAACATGCAAGGTAAAGTAATACGTTGCCCCAAAGACACGGGCACTGTTGTAGGTTGTCCGAGCATTTTCTAGGCGAGGAACATTGGCAAAATACGTTGTTCCATCGGCGAGTTCAATGGCTTGAGCTGAAGCCTGAACAAGGCTCCCCAACAATACAGTCGTAGCTAAATTGGCCCCCCAGGCAACGGCCTGATTAGAAGTGAACGGTGGCATTTGTTTGGCCCTCCAAAGTACCATCTACCCAGTTAGGTGCAGAAGCAGAGATCACCAAATTAACTACGAGCAATACAGGGATAGCCCTACTATTGTCAGGTATCGTTTTGGTTATCCATTTGCGTTAATTCCAAACGAATGTTGGCTAACTGGTTGGTCAGGGTTTTGAGTTCTTGTTGGAGAGACGGATCAATGGAAGGGGAAGTTGCCGAAGGAGAGGTGGAACTGCCAGAAGACATGGGATTAGCGTTCACTCCATATTGAGTGGCCACGCCATCAATCATTTTGCGAGCTTCTGACTCAGTAATTTCTCCTTTATCTGCCCAAATCTGAGACAGTTGATCAATGCCGAGATTGAGCTGAGAAATATTTTCCTCACGCTTTTGGGAGTCTTGAAGGGATTCCACCACTGAAGTTGTAGCTCCCAGGGTTACATGAAATCCTTTTTTCAGAAATTCGGTCACCATATCAGGATTCATAACAGGTTGTGTTCCCTCAAAAACAGATCAGACACCATTAGCCTAATGAAAATTGTCACTGTCTGACAACTCCAATGGTGGGATAAACCACATTGAGTCTTTCCCGTGTCATCTTCGAAATTCTAGTGAACGGGGGTAGCATGAACAAATTGAGTGGATAGAACGAACAAGAATGGCAGATCTCTACGTTTCTTGGTCAGAGTATCATCAGCAAATTGAACAACTGGCAGCCCAGATTTATCGTTCAGGCTGGTCATTTAATCAAATTATCTGTTTGGCACGGGGCGGTTTACGGGTGGGAGATCTACTCTCTCGTATTTATCAACAGCCTTTAGCCATATTAGCCACCGCTTCTTATGGTGGAACCAAGGGACAAGATCGTCATCAACTTACCGTCGGCCAAGAGATCACAATGACGACAGAAAACTTGGGCAACCGAATTTTGCTCGTTGATGACTTAGTAGATTCTGGTATCACCCTTGAACAAACTTTAATTTGGCTCCAACAGCGGTATGGCTCTGGAATTGAAGACCTGCGAACAGCTGTGTTGTGGTACAAAGCTTGCTCAAGGATCAAGCCTCACTTTTATGTGGATTATTTACCAGAGAATCCTTGGATCCATCAGCCGTTTGAAAGCTATGAGAAGACTGATATAGAAGCATTAAGCCAGACCTACGCTGCGATAGATTTATCGGCACCCAGGGCATCCTGTAATTAGGACAGCACTACGTTGCATTTTGATTGAGTTCACGCCAATTTGCTGATCAGATGTGTCAATGTTGCTGATTCTAATCCTTGCTTGAATGATGGGCTGCGAGATTAATGAGCGATAATCCTGATCAAATTTTTTATGAAGAATTTTCGAAGAGAGTGTGCCTGAGAATCACCTTTCTGTTATCTCTCTCGGTCTTATTTCTGTCTGCCTGTGGTGGAGTCCCTGACTTACAGGAGGTGGTAGAGGGTGTAGATATTGATCAGAATCCACTGAAGGGAATTGATCAAATCTCTAAATTAGAGAAAGATCTAAAAGATATCGAATCTGAACTAAAGAACCTCAAACCCGTCGATCCCCTCAGTTATAAAGACTTGATCACAGGTTTGCCAGACCAGCCATCGGGTTGGGAAGCTGCAGAGGCCAAGGGCGAATCTACGAACTTTGGAGAGTTTGCCATCAGCCAAGCCAGTCGTTCTTATAAACAAGACGATAAGACCATTAAGGTACAACTCTTTGACTGGGCCCACCATCGGCAACTCTATGCCCCATTTGTGATCAGCGCTCGATTCAGCCAAGAATCCACCGAGGGCTATAGTAAAGGCTTAAAAATTGGCGATGCCTTTGGACGAGAAGAATATACCAATGCGTCTAAGAAAGGGAAGCTCAGTCTACTCGTCGATAAGCGATTTATGGTGGAAGTTGATGGGCGCAACATTGAGCCTAAAGAGCTACAAGACTGGTGGAAGCAGGTCAAGATCAAGAATTTGCGCGCCAAAGCCAAGTAGGGCGCAGCTGCCCTAATGGACCGGGCTTCGACTTCGCTCAGCCCTAGGCTTTGAGGTCTAAATAAAGGTACTGAATTTCTGGAAATTATCCTAGAGAATCCTAGTCAATCGATACCCCGCGCACGGTTGCCGCTTGTCGACGCCCCGCTAAGGGCGCACTTGCGGCAGCCCGCTCCCGCAAACGATGGGATTGGAAATGGGCTTGCCATAGGGAGGGGGCATCTAGGGTTTCTCCACCATGGGCCGTTAAGCGTTGGCGCACTTGGCACAAGACCGGGGTATTCACACACATCCCTGAAATAATCACCTGGCCTTTGGTCAGAGCGGGTAGTTCTTTCAACAAATCTCGGCCAGCTGCTTCTACGCCGTATTTGAGGCTATCTTGATCCACTGGATTGACGATACGCATGATGAACTGGCTCATGCATTGCGACAACACATCTGAGTCCAGCTTGCCAGGGCGCTGGGTAATCAGCCCTACCCCTAAACCAAATTTGCGGCCTTCACTGAGGATGGTACGAATCACCGCTTTGCAGCGGGAAGGCTCATGGGCAGGGGCAAAGCGGTGAGCCTCTTCCAGGAGAATAAAGACAGGATAGGGCAGATAATTTTCGTCTTCGGCTGTGATTTTTTCTTTGAGGGTGTTCATGCGAGCCTGGTTGGCTTGGCGGAGAATGGCGGCACAAATGACCTGCTGTTCTTCTTGACTAATTTCGTTCATTTGCAGAACGGTCACTTGCCCCGGCTCAAATAAATCTTGAGGGGTGAGGTGTTCAAAGGCATGGAAGTAGGGGGAGTTAGCGAGTTTTTCTAGTTTCCATTCCAGGGCTTGGGCAGAGGAACCCGGCTGATCATTACCGCTTTTATCTTGAACAACGTCAGCTTCATTAACCTCGTAAATCAAATCATTGATATCCCAGCGGGCATTTTTACGTTTCCTAGCCTGGAGATTGTTAAAGCCTTTGTTGAGGATGGCCTGCTGGCGCTCACTCATTTCCGGCAACAGCATTTTGATATCGGCATAGCTGAGGGACGAAATTCGAATGGTAATCTGCTCTGGCGTTAGGATTTGCACCTGGGGAGCATAGCCATCTTCACTGCTAAAAGCGGGATGGCCGCGCATGGCTTCTAGGGTGCCATATTCGCCGTGGGGGTCAAAAATTAGGACGGCTGCGCGATTATGAGGACGGAGGAGTTCTTCAATCAAAACGCCAGCGGTATAGGATTTGCCGGAGCCTGTGCCCGCCAAAATCGCCATATGGGTACTGACGAGTGCTTTGACATCTAGGCTAATGGGAACGGCATCTAGATCCCGCAGCAGTAAGGATCCAATCGTGGCTGAGCCCACCTCTCCGACTTGGCGCTTATTCAGAATCCGCCGCAGGGTAGGATCATCAGCGCGATACACTTTGGCCCCTGGTTCGGGGGGCTGGCGCGGATTCATAAACCCAAGATTGGGATGGAAGTAGCCGATCACATCCACAGCCACTTCATAGATTTCGGGACTGGAGTACTTAAAGCCGATCAGAGCAGCAATGGCACTGGGGTCGATTTCTGTATCTGCAAAAATGCGATCCGGGAGATGATCCACGAGGGTGCAGGCTGAAATCTTACCTAAAATTTCGACGGGAACATTGTCAGTTTGGATGAGGCGATAGGACACAAATTCGCCAATTTTGATGTGTTGGGTATCGGCGGTGATAAACACATACTGGTTTCCACTTTCTCCAGGTCCTTTGACCGTGCCAATCACATTGGTAGCCTGTTTGCGTTGCTCTCGAACCATAAACCCTGTTCACAAACCGCTTTCTGTTGGCTACATGGTATACGAGGGATGTCAAATTGACACCTTTATTCCTAATCCTAGGACCCAAAAGAGACGAAATCGGGAACCTAGAGGGCATTCAGAAACGTCTATGTTGACTACGGAGACTGTGATAGAGCCACCAGAGAGGCAGTGATTGAAATGACACCCACTTGCAAATAGGTTTGTTAGCCTTTGTAAAGAATCGAGAAGCGTCATAACCTCCAAAATTCCTAATGATGGGTTTGCTAAGATGCCAATAACTTAACTTGGCCCTCAATCTCACCCTAAAAATTGCGCTTCCCCGTTCCTGACCCTGCTCTGTTTCAATCTGCCGATGTGGAGTGCATCTGAATGCCAACGCAGCAGTATCATCCCCCAGCTACAACCATTGCCAACCGCTACCGAATCGTGCGGGAACTTGGCCAGGGTGGGTTTGGCTGTACCTATTTGGTCGAGGATATTCATCGATTCAATGAGCGATGTGTCCTCAAAGAATTTGCCCCAGCCAGTGAAAGTAGTGAAATTCTGCTAACAAAGGCAAAAGAGCTATTTGTGCGGGAAGCAGCGGTTCTCTATAAGCTGGATCATCCCCAAATTCCTCAATTCCGAGAATGGTTTATGGGACCGCAGGATCGGTCTCTCTGCCTGGTCCAAGACTATGTTGAAGGGGACACCTATCAGGCCTTGCTGCGAGAACGAGTCAAACAAGGGCAAACCTACACCGAGTCCGAAATCTATCGGTTTTTAACTCAACTTTTGCCGGTGCTCGACTACATTCACCGCCAGGGGTTAATCCATCGTGACATCTCTCCCGATAATCTGATCCAACGGCAAAGGGATGGGTTACCGATTCTGATTGACTTTGGAGGTGTTAAGCAAATTACGGCCAGTTTTGGCAAGTTTGTGGACCCCAATAACCCTGAGCAAAAATTTGGGGGGACCACCATTCTAGGGAAGCCTGGATATGCCCCAGAAGAACAGATCCGATTAGGCAAAGTTTATGAGCATAGCGATCTCTATGCTTTAGGGGTAACGGCTCTAGTGATGTTGATGGGCCAAGACCCCCAGGAGTTTTATGATGCCAATATTCGGGCCTTCCAGTGGCGGCATATCGGCGTGGATGAGGAATTGGCGCGGATCTTAGAGACGATGGTCGCCACCCAAGCTAATGCCCGCTATCCTTCTGCCCAAAGAGCCTTAAGAGATTTAGAGCAGCTAGGGCATCTGGCCACCCCTTCTCCAGGACGAAAACTACCTACACCTCCCCCTCTCAATCAGACTGCATCCGATTTTCCGCCACCACCCCCAACGGATATCGCCGAATTTAAGGCTGAGGTCACCCAGCATACGGTAGTTGCTGAACCTGTAGTGAAAGAGCCGGGGGTGGTCACTAAGGTTGGCAATAAAGTCCAAAACTGGACGATCACCCTGCTGAAACAAGTGATGATTTTGGGTGCGATCGCAACTCTGTTAGGCGGCGTCATCTGGGCTATCCGTGAGCGCGTCGATACAAGTAACGTCGCTCCTGTCAGTCAAAAAGAGCCTGCCCAACCCAAAGCACCGCCCTCTTTATCTCGGGAAGAGCTGTCCCGAAAAGCCCGATTGTTCGAGCGGATTGATGCCCTAGGAGTGTCTTCTCGCTACTTCAACCAGGTCACCAACGAAGCCTTTTTCTTGGAATATCCCAACTATCAAGGTCGAGCCTTGACCCGGAATGAAGGGGATGCACCTTTGCGAGAACAGTGGGATGAAGTGGGATTCCAGGTTTTAGAAGCGATGGGTAAGCTCAATCCTGAAGTGCGCGATCGCATCGGCCAATATCAACTGCGCGATCGCAAAAACTTAGACCAACAATTGCGCCGCAAAAAGGTCAATAGACGCCGCTTTTATCGACGAGTCGAAGAGACATTGGTGGATGATTTACCGATGTATCGAAATGTCGATCTGCCAGGCAAACGAGCCCAGCAACTGTGGTTTGCCATTGCCCAAGATCGATTCTTAGAGATTGAAGATGATGAGTAAAAGTCCAATGGAGCTTTGCATTTAAAGTACATTAATCACTGAGCTGCTGACGAAAGTGATTGAATTCCATGTAGGAAAAATCACGGTGCTTTCGATAGCTCTTGTCCTCACAAAGCTTGGCGGTTTTCTCCAGTTGGCTATAAATCAGCTTCACAAAATGGTCAGCTTTGATATTGAACGCGACCAAAGTGGTTTCGGTGCATTGACTGGATTCGGGAGGACCTTCCGGAAAGCTGGCGAGTTGAACAGCATACCGATGATGCTGTTCATTAAACTGCTTAAACCGAAGCCTGTAGCCTCCAGGTTCATCCCAGAGCAAAAGCTCAATGGCAGGCACCCGATGGTGTAGGCTGCTCGCGAGATAGCTCAGATCCACAATCGGGTCGGAGAAGACATGCGTGATACAAAGGTGATGGATTTCTCCCCCCACATAGAGGAGCAAATCACTCCAGCCGTGGGGACGGAGCACATACAAAAAATCGATATCATCCCCCTCATACAAATTGGCTTCTCTCCTGATGAATTCTGAATAAGATTTTTGATATTGCACCTATTAAAGGAAACTCACACCTATTAAATCAGACTCCAGTTTGAGGCTTTCTGGCATCAGCGAACTCGCCATTTCAAGGAGGATTGCCCGAGGGCAGAAACTAATTATCTTCTCAGATTGAATTAAGCTGTCTCTAGTCTGGGCGAGATAGAATACAGTCCTCCACCTACTTATACAGGGCAAGGAGACAAGGATTTTTTGCAAATTCTGAGTATATTCAATCAACGATAAGCATTATATGGGCATTAGTTTCATTGATAGCGCTTCAGGTGTTATTCCTGAGCTATACCTTGGTATTTTGACGCTGATCGCCGTATACAGCTTCCACAAAATTTCGATTATTTGGCGATATTACCTGCATCGTCGTCGCGATATTCAGCCGCTACATAGATTCTCCGACGCTGAACTGCCCCAGGTCACCATTCAGCTCCCTTTGTTTAATGAGATGTATGTAGTGGATCGGCTCCTAGAGGC
Organism: Acaryochloris sp. 'Moss Beach'; assembly: GCF_021497025.1. Taxonomy (NCBI): domain Bacteria; kingdom Bacillati; phylum Cyanobacteriota; class Cyanophyceae; order Acaryochloridales; family Acaryochloridaceae; genus Acaryochloris; species Acaryochloris sp. 'Moss Beach'. The sequence continues at coordinate 4,488,490 of NZ_CP071717.1, read as the reverse complement.
CGTTGCTGCTTTGGAGTATCCCCTGGATAAACTACAAATCCAGGTATTGGATGACTCGACGGATGAGACACGAGACATTTGTCTGGCTAAAGTGCGAGAACTAATGCAGCGCCAGCTCAATATTGACTATATTCACCGTTGCGATCGCAAAGGCTATAAAGCAGGTGCCCTAGCTTACGGGCTGCAATCCGCCACGGGGGATTTGGTGATGATCTTCGATGCAGATTTTGTGCCAGCCCCCGATACCTTGCTCAACATGGTTCACTATTTCGCGAATCCGAAGGTGGGAATGGTTCAGGCCCGCTGGGGACATATTAACCGGCACTATTCCATCCTCACAGAAATCCAAGCCCTGATGCTGGATGGTCATTTCGTTACGGAACAAACCTCTCGGAATCGCTCAGGCTGTTTTTTTAATTTCAACGGTACGGCTGGGATTTGGCGCATCCAGACCATCGAAGATGCTGGAGGATGGCAGCATACGACCGTAACAGAGGATTTGGACCTCTCTTATCGAGCACAACTCAAAGGGTGGGACTGTGTTTACCTGCCTAATCTTGTAGTCCCAGCCGAATTGCCCATGGAGATGAATTCCTTTAAATCCCAGCAGTTTCGGTGGGCTAAAGGCGCCAGCCAAGTGGCCAAAAAGCTGCTGATGCCTATTCTGAAATCTCAAGCCCCCTGGCATGTGAAAGTGGAAGCCTTTTTCCACCTCACCAATAACTTTAATTACCTACTGCTCTTAGCCCTGCTTCTCTTATCCTTACCCTACCAACTCTTTCTCGCTCAAACGGGCTGGCGATATGGTCTAGCTATCCATCTCCCCCTATTCCTAGTCACCACCCTGAGTCTGTTGGCTTTTTACTCAGTGGCTCAAGAAGAGCAACTGGGTAAACAATCTCCATGGAAATTGGCTTCCAACTTGTTTTTATTAATGAGTGTGGGGATTGGACTCAGTATTAATCAATCCCTAGCCGTTTATGATGGCCTGTTCCGGGTGGGACGTGATTTTGTCCGCACGCCCAAGCATGGCGTCACTAGTAATGAAGAAGACTGGAAGACCAGAAAATACCGCGCAGCCAGAAATTTAGTTCCCTACTTGGAACTATCTATGGTGGCGTATTTACTCGTGACCATTAGCGTAGCAGTCGTTAATGCCCATTACTTATCACTACCGTTTTTGCTACTCTTTTTGATCGGTTATGTCTATGTTCTTTCCCTCAGCATGTTTCAACGGCGCTAAGTTCGCCTACATTGACCTGACAACCGAGCCGAAACCAACGGGCACTAGAGAAAGTTGAAGAATGCCTAAATCAAGGCAAAACCTAGAACAATTTGTGATTTTTGCTGGCTAGCATTTCACTCGCTATCTCAGCATTAACGGGTCTGCAAAACAGATATCCCTGGCCATATTCACACCCTAAGTTCGCCAGTTGGAGTTGCTGTTCAGTCGTCTCAATCCCTTCGGCGACGACATCCATCCCCATGGTTTGGGCTAAGGTCACAATGGCTTGAACAATGGCAACGTTATCGTCTGCAGCATCCAGCCGACAGACAAAAGACCGATCGACTTTCAAGGTATTGACGGGGAACCGATGCAGGTAACTCAAGGAAGAATAGCCCGTGCCAAAATCATCAATGCTGAGGTAAATCTGACGGTCTCTCAGCTGCTCCAGAATCTTGGCCGCCGAGTCGGAATTCTCCATAATGGCGCTTTCAGTGATTTCCAGCTTTAAGCATTCGGCGGGGAGCTGGGTCTCGATCAAAATTTGATCAATCGTTTCAATCAGGTTGGGCTGAGAGAATTGTTTAACGGATAAATTGACGCTCATGGTCAAGGGAATATCCGTCACCTTATTCGCCTGCCATTCATTCAGCTGGCGACAAGCTTCCCGCAATACCCACTCCCCTAGGGGAATAATTAAACCCGTATCTTCAGCGAGGGGGATAAATTTCCCAGGAGAGATAAATCCTAATTCCGGGCTAATCCAGCGAACCAGGGCTTCAAACCCTGTAATCATGCCCGTATCTAAGGCCACAATGGGCTGATAGTTGAGAATAAACTCTTGGCGTTCGATGGCCCGACGCAGGTCTGTTTCTAGTTGGAGAGTACTTTGGACATCTTCATGCATACTGGCATTGAAGACGACATGCCGCGCTTTGCCCATGGCTTTGGCCCGATACATGGCGGTATCGGCATCCCGCAACATCTCTGTGGGTTGTCGATAGTCCGGGCTGCTCATCACAATGCCAATACTGGCAGAGACGAAAAACTCGTTGTCCCCAATATGAAAAGGCTCTAGTAAGCTGCGCTGAATAGCAGCTGCCACATCCGTGGCCTGTTGCTCACTGGAGACATTTTTGAGCAGAATGGTGAATTCGTCGCCCCCTAAGCGGGCGAGGAGTTGATCGCCCACGCAGCGGTGAAACCGTTTTGCGATCGCAACTAAAAACTGGTCCCCAACCAAATGCCCCAAGGAATCGTTAATGGCTTTGAAGCGATCGCAATCAAGAAACAGCAGGGCAAATGATTGATCAGAATGGCTCTGGGCTTCCTGTAGGGTTTCTTCTAGGCAGTTGAGAAACAAAGTCCGGTTAGGCAAATCCGTCAGTGGATCGTGCATCGCCATATATTTCAACTGCTGCTGCACTTTTTCCCGCTCAGCAATTTCTTGATTCAGCCGTTCTGTCCGCTGGATTACCCTTTCCTCTAGGTCAGCATTGAGGGCTTGAATCTGGGCTTCGGCAGCAATGCGATCGCGCACCTCGGCTTGTAGTCGTTCATTTTGTTTGCGCTGTTCTTTTTGCAACCGACCAATGGTCAGTTGATTTTCTACCCGAGCCAAAATCTCAGCCAGTTGAAAAGGCTTGGTGATATAGTCTACCCCACCCACTGTAAAGGCTTTGACCTTATCCAAGGCATCGTCTAAGGCACTAATAAAAACCACTGGAATCTCTTGGGTTTGTGCTTCCGACTTCAATCGCTCACACACCGTATAGCCATCCATCTCTGGCATCTTGATATCCAGCAATATCAAGTCGGGCATGATGTTTCTGGCCCCAATCAAAGCCATGGAGCCATTGGCTGCCCCTCGCACCTGATAGCCTTGCTTCGTTAACGCCGTGGACAGGATTTGCAAGTTATGGGGCGTATCATCAACAATCAAAATCAAGCCCTTCGACTCTTCATTCGAAGGCAAATCCACCGTCGGGGATGTAGGCGTATTCAGTGTCATGGCTAAATTCGGCTAAAAAAGGAGTAGAACGAGATGCTCAGCTTGCACTTTAGTGTACCCAGTTCAGATCATTGAGGAACTTTCATTACAACCGAGAAAAGTATTTCAATCATTACCTACAATCCCCCCTTTCATAGACATGGCATCATACAAAATCGATGTCATATCTACGCACATACTATTTTTGCCATACTTACTGAATTTTGTCTTTGATTTACAAATCTTCAGCATAATTCTTTAAATATGAAAAAAATAAAGAGAAAGACTTCCTTTTTCTTGTCGTTATTAGAAAAAGTACTCCTTAAGTCGATAAATATAGAGCTTCGTTTACCCTTCCTCATCCAAGTCAAGCCAAACCTTACAGCCTCTACTGAGTGAGCAATTTGGCAATAATAGGTTGACTACAAAATCACCATCATAGGGGGGCCGTAATCTTAGGATTAGTATTGGCATCAATATCTTGATACACCACTTCTTTTTTAGTTGCGTCATACAAAATTAAATCAACATCAAAACAGTCTTCATTACAACCTGCTGTCATTGATTCATTGACCGACAAATATTGTTCGAGGTCAAACGATTCTCCTTGCTTGAGCCACATAGAATAAGGATGAACTTCACTGGCATATCCCATCCCTAAAGAGGAAAAAATGACTGAGAAAGAGAGTGCAAACAGGAAAAAGAGTTTTACAAAATAGTTCATTGTTGAATCCATAAGCAATCACAACTAGTGTTTCGGGCCAAGCGCTTGAACAGCGCTGGCCCGAAACAGTTTTTCTAGTCCACCTTGGCGGTAAACCGAATATAACCATAGGAATTCACAGGTACACCTGCAGCGGTGGCATTGGGAACATTACTGCTCAGTTGCACCGCCACGGCACCGTTGGTATTCGTCCCATCACAGTTGATATTCGGTAAAGTCACCATTGGATCGACATTCGGTTCAAAGTAATAGCCCTGGTCACCATCCGGCCCATTGGTGAGGGAGACTTCATTTGTGCCTAAACCTAGCATCATGCCGCGTCCAGATCCGGCTATTCCGCCTGGATCTTGATTGGGCTGGTTGTTGTAGGTATTTCGCTCATAGGTGGTGAAGTCAGGAACGCGATCGCACAACGTCAAACTAAAGGCTTCCGATAACCCTGTATTTAAGAAGTAAATTGAATACTCCAAGTCATCACCGGGCTTTACGGGAGTCGATAGATTTAAGGCCCCTCGCAATGAGTTACTCACGGGTGAAGGCCAATGTGGATCGTTATCATCACCGTCGGAACCATCCTCAAACCCGGTCACATTGACTCCATTCACTGCCGTAATCCGCTTCACTAGCAAGATTTCGGGGGGTAATCTATCTGAATTTACTGTTAAAGTCGCCGTCGGTCGGGAGGTATTTTCAATAACGGTGGGGTTTCCGCCCGTCATTGGGTCGATGGAGGGCTGAATTTCGGCCGTCAAATCTCCCCGCTCAATCCGGTTTTGATAGCTCCCCATCAAACTAGACACCACATCTACTTGAACTTGGCAATTGGCCCCCGGTGCGAGGGTTGCCCCGGTCATCTGCACTACAGATCCCCCAGGAGTCACCGTTACAGTTCCACTTGTACAGGTCGTCGAAGCATTGGGGGTATTGGCCACAAATAAATCGGCAGGCAGCGTATCGTTAATCGACACATTCGATAACGATTCACCCGATTCAGTATTGGTCTGATTATTGGTAATCGTTAAAGTCAGTTGGCTAATCTCGCCCCCCTCTACAGAGGTGGGATTAAAGGATTTGTCAGGAGTGATGGCTGCCTGAGCAGTCACGGTAGCCTGGGCCAACTGACTGTTAGTGACATTCTCTTGACTAAAGACATCCCCCGGCTGCAGTTGGTTAATCTTATTGCCGGTATCCAATGGTGTGACTCGAACGGATACCGTACAGCTATCGTTATCACTTAAGGATGCCCCCGTTAAAGTGAAGGTGTTTTGGCCGGGTATAGCTGTAACTGTCCCACCACTACAGGTTGTGGAAGCACTGGGAACTGAGAACACAACCATATCGGAAGGCATCGTGTCCGTAAGCCCTAATTGAGTAACAGGAATCCCGTTACTAGGGTTTGTTACTGTCACCGTTAAGGTGGTTGGGTCACCGACTATAAGACTTGTAGGGCTAAAGGATTTATTGAGATTGATATTGGCAGTTGTCCGTGTCAATGTTCCATTGACAGCAATCGGATTCACAAATCCTTCAGCAGTATTAATAGTACCTGCTGGCAAGCTATTCAAGAATGAGCTACTGCCAGTTTCATCCATAATGACTTCAAAACTGATAGTACAAATTCCTTGTACTCCACCTACCTGTGCAGGTACGACCCCTCCCACAAAATCGACTGTTTGAGTACCTGGGGTCGTAGTAATAGTGCCACCACAGGTTGAACTGGTGACTAAAGGATCTGCAACAGTAACATTCCCTTGTGTCCATGTATCAGTAAATGACGTAACCGTTAAGGGCTGATCCCAGGTATTCGTTAACTCAATGACTGCCGTGGACTTACCCCCCGCAACCACTTCAGCCGATTGGAAGGTTTTGGTGCCTTCTAAAGGGGAAGTGACCGTTAATGTGGCATCATCTTCGACTGCAGTTTCCCCTTCATTATTACTAAATCCAGATGTTGTATTGGTATAGTTCACCGGAGGGATAAAAGGCGCAGCATTGGTCGTATCAATCTCAATGACATCAAACTCGATCGTACAAGTATCAACAGTTGGATCACTATCATCCACAGGGGCAATACTGCCATTGGTCATACTGAAGAATGTACTATCAGGGGTGTTTCCTGTAAAAATAGGTGTACTGCTAAAGTCGCAACCAGATTGGCTAAAGTTAGCAGGCGTTGCGACCTGTAAATTAGGATTGGGAGTATTTGTGGTTAGGTCATCTGAGATCGCTACTCCTGTTAAAGGAAGTGTTGTCCCCGTCCCTGACCCCGTTTCTGTACGGCGATTATTGCGAATGCTGATACTGAGCTTTGAAGGGACGCCTCGACGTACAGAACTGTTGTCATCAAAATTATCAAAATTCTTAACGATCTCAACGGGATTCACAACGTTTAACCGGCCTTGGTTTCCAGTTACCGCGTTGCTATCAAAACCTTGGTCATTAATGATCGAATCGTCAGGAATCACATTGTCTATAGGAGCTATTGGTGTGTTAGCGGGTACGAATACATCGACTTGAATTGTACAAGTTGTATTGGTACCAATCGTTCCATCTCGAAAGGTGAGTACATTTGTACCTGTAGATGCTGTTATAGTTGGTGTTCCGCAATTGCTATTAGAAACATCTGGTGGATTGGCAATCTCTAAACCGCCCGGTAAAGTATCATCAAAATCTACTCCTGTTGCACCAACAGCATTTGAATTATTTCGGACTGTAATTGTCATCCTTGCGGTATTACCAGGAGAGATTGCATTGCTGTTGGAGTAACCCTTATTGACAACTAATGCAGGTCGAACATTGATACTGTCCGAAGCTGCTTCAGTATTAGAGCGGCCTTCAGTATTCCCTAAGGCACCAATAGGAAGAGTATTCGTTACAGCAGACCCGTTACTGTCTCGAATATTGAAAGGCGCTGGAGAGTCTTCTGGAGCCGTACGGTTTGGATCGACCTTAACTGTGACCGAGATAGTACATGAACCTAAGCTGTTAGTTGCCGCATCTGAGCCGGGGACTTGAGCTGAAGAGGAAACGTTAGCACTATTTAGTGTAAAGTCAAATGCTCCTGGTGTTACTGAGAGAGTCTCCGAAGCTCCAGATGGAGTACACGTGGTCGACGCATTTGGGACATCTGCGACTACTAAAGGAGCAGGCAAATTATCTGTTAGGGTTGCATTTGTGAGGATTCCACCACCATTGGTAATGGTAATAGTTAAATTTGTGGTTTCACCTTCATCTCGTCCACCATTGCTAAAGTTTTTATCAATAGAGATTTCCGTCTGCACATTCAAATTAGCGCTGGGGGAGTTACTATTACTAATCAAATTCTCTGTGCTCAGCGAACCAGAAGGAATGTTGTTGGAATAGGTTCCGCCATTTGGCTGAGTAACCGGAAAGGTAACGGTACAAGAACTTTCATTGGGAAGGGTGCCGCCAATCAGTTCAATGCCAGTGCCCCCTGGCTTAATGTTGACCGTGCCGCCAGTACAGTCCGTAGTGGGAGTAGGAGCCCCTGCCCGCTCATCGACAATTAGTTGAGGTTCTTCCCAGCTTTTGGTGATTCGGTTTAAACCCTTACTCAGAAAGAGATTTGCTTCTTTCTCATGAAGCCATAATTAGTCGCTTGGCGAGTAGTGTTAATCCTGCCCTGCCAAACATCTGACGCTTAAGCATTTTTAGTTTGTTGTTGAGTCCCTCCACCGGACCATTACTGACCTCCATCATCATGCTGGCTTTGACTGCAGCATAGTCATCCATGAGACCCGCAGCAAACTTTTTCAACGGTTGAATTGGACAGGTCAATGCCTTCATCAACCAACAATCAAAAGCATCGGCCTGTCGTTGTCTGAGCAACTCAAGGAACGTATGAGCTAAATCAACAAGGGTTGCTAAGTCCGGGTGTTGTTTGACCAGGTATTCCAACAACTCTTTATTTTCGGGTTCTCGATTCTCTTCTTTGAGCACAATTAGATAGGCTGCTTGACGAGGTGTAAAAGGAGGAGCTTGAGGATCAATGACAGTGGGTAAGGACTTTGTCACTGGAGCACGATATGAAGGAAGGCTCTGAGCTTCGCGGAACCCACGAAGGTAACGCTGGAGAGTGCGTTGGGAGCCTTCATAGCCATTCTGTCGGAGCAATACCATCAAGACTTTGGAGTTCGTTATTCCAGAATTCCACCAAGCCACAACCTCCTGTTTGTAGGGGTCGAGTAGGCTCCTACCCAAGGTCGGACGTCGGTTATAAGTTTCTGGAAAATCAGGTCGGGTACCATATTTGCGAACAGTACATTCACTCACTCCGACTTTGTCTGCAATAGCTGCAGTCGACCATTGTTGTTCGCGGAGAGCTTTAATTTCTTGCTGCTGTTGTACCCGAATTTGATGGTTTGCCTGTGCCCGTTCTTGAAAGGTTGCAGTGGCAGTCGATTGAGGAATTACAACAACCGTTGCAGTATGCCCTAGATTTGAGCTAGTGACTGGGTATTGCTCCCGTGAAGCGGCTTTAAGCTCAGCATGGTAGTTTTCCAATGAAAGCTCAAGCGCTTCACTCAAATTTTTGACTAGATGAAAGCGATCTGCAACTTGTCTGGCGTCTGGCGCAGCCTTATCCATGGCACTTTTGTAGGTCTTGGAACGGTCACGGGATAATACTTCTATACCTGGATGCTCTCGTAGCCAATCGACCAATGTGTCTGCTTTGCGATCTGCTAGCAGGGCAATAGGTTGATGAGTCTCTAAGTTGACTAAAATTGTGCCGTAATTATGGCCTTTTCGGAACGCAAAGTCGTCTACCCCTAACACTTTTGGAACCTCGAACTCAGGGAGGGGAAGGCGCTCTAAGTGGTTGAGTAGTGTACTGCCACAGCTAAAATAGCCCAGACACTTGCCTAGACGAGAACCAGCAGCACCGCCTAAGGCTAACCCAATCTCCTGGAGATGCTGAACCTGGCGTACGGTTTTCCTGGCCCAAGGTGCCGCCACCTCTGGAATGCGTTCGGTAAAAAATACGACGGCGACACTCTGAATTCGGACAAAAGAATTTGCAGACTAGCACGAGCAAGCTTAAGCTGAAGTGCAAGCAGGGTAAGTCGGCAAGGGTTCGTTGATATCGACTGTGCACTCGATGAGCCACGCTACCGCACAAGGGGCATGGAGCCACCGTTTGGGTGGACATAACACTCAATTCCAAATGCTGGTGTTCTACATCCATTTCATAGTCGTTCAATTGGAGCCCGTTGGGGCTAGGTAATAAAGCTTGGAGTAATTCCATGGCCAGAATATTGCAAAGACTCTAGCTTCAATGGTTTCACAGATTTTTCATCGCATCACCAAAAGCTGGGAAGAGCCTTAGTTGAAAGGGGCTGCTGGGCAAATCGTCCGTGAGGGTTGGAGTGGCTGTTGTGCCCGTCAGGTCATATTCATTCGGGTTATTGATGCGGATGGTGACAATTGAGCGGCCATCTCCAGGAATGGTATTGGGCGCGAAAGATTTATTAAGGGTTGCGGGGGATGAACTATCAACTTGTAATGTTGCTGCAGTGGGATCTTGGTTCTCACCGGCATCTGTAAATAATGCACCTGCAGGAATTGTGTCATTATGGTTGCCGGCACTAAAGCCTCTGACTGGAATTTCGATAATACATCCAGGGGCACCAACCGGTATCGTTCCCCCTGTAATAGCAAATGAGCCTGTACTACCACCTGCACTACCTGTGGTGATGTTGACTGTACTTCCGCAGGTATTGGTTGTGGCTGCGGCATCGAACACTAAGTTTCCCGGTGAAGACGGCAACGTATGGTTGAGACTGGTGATATTAACAGGAGCAGCAGTATTGTTGTTGAATGTTAGTCGATAGGTGACCGGGTCTCCAGGCGGGCTTTCTGTGGGTACAAACGCATTCAAAATGGCTAAGTCAGGATTGGGAGCCGCCACCACTGGCTCATGGAAAATCAACAAGTGACCCATGAGGGCACATAAAAATGTGCCGAAAGCCAAAATCAGTCCTCTTTTGGTCGAACGGCTCAATCCGTGTAGCCAAGCTTGCCAGCGAGCAAGATTTATTTTCGGGAAACGAATGCGTTTCATCATGGAATTACAAATTTTTGGTTCAGAGGTTTACCGCCATAACTCCATCGGTGGAGAAATTTCCCTTAATGGAGTCCTTTTTACAGAAGGGTAATTTTGAACCATCCGCCCAACTCCCCCCTATTTGTTTCCGTCGATCTGTCACTTGCACCCGCGATCTTCAGTTTAAAAAGGATAAAGTCTGATTTCGCTCCAATAGTATTCCCAGAGCAAGAGCTGACTCTACACCAAACCTTAGAATCCTTCGACAAGGGCGCCTACAGAGAAAGACAAATTGAGTAGAACAGGTTGATGCTTATAATTGCGCGAATCCAAGATGTTTCGCCCTAGCCAAGCAAATAAAAATATTGCCGTAGTATTTTGTGCCTTACACCAATCATAAATTCTAGTATTGGTGATTCACTGTTTAGAAGATCTATTGAAGAAGAAGTTTTCTAGCTAGCTATAGATGGCTGATCAATAGTGGCTATAATACTTTGACTTAAAATCAGAATAGAGCCATTGGAATAGAGCAAAGATCAAAGATTTTTTTCGAAGTAGAAATCAATTCTGAAATAAACCAGTGAAGCAAAGCGCCAACAAGACTTTTAGGCTTTTAAACTAGTTAACTTAGTTTATTATTTTTTTATCTCAAAAGATATTTATAGGAATAAGTTTTCACAAGCATCTGAATAGCACGAAAACTTATGCATATCCGAAAGAATGGCTTTCACTTCCTAATCGTTAGTGGTCTATTTGTTTAGTCATGATGTAGAAGTGCAGGAGGCAAAGGAATTGCAATCTTGTTAGATTTTTTAGCAGAGGACAGGACTTCCTTACATGACATCATAGGTAAAGTCTTTGGGCTTATTTCTATTTATTCAATATGCCAACTAATGATCGATTTCGATGGCATTTGACCCATCCTGTTAAAGACACTTTTACATCAGCAATAAATTCTGTTGCACTGGCGTGCTTCTATCACCCAAATAGCAAAAAAAAGCTTTGAGTCGGTAGCTTTTGGGTTATCAGTTTATCCTATGTCCAGAAAAAATATGTTCCCCTGTTCCTCAGTCCTAGAAGCAATCACAAGCAAATCTCCATTTGCAAAGAGAAGCAAGAAATCGCGATCTCAAGCTTGGTTAACCAGCCTTCTTGTGACTGCTGTCACCACTTCTGTAGCTCTGCTCCCAACTGCAGCCCACTCCCAAACCCGCAATTACTCCCCTCGTTTCGCCGCTCAGGCAAGAGGCCGTACCACCATCTTTGGTAATGCAGTTACTTCCTGTGCTGATGGGGTAGCACCCTTGGGTGGATCAACGAGTTGTGCCGATGCTCGTAACGCCACGGTTACCCCTGCAACTGCGAATAACGATTACTTTATCGATTATGTAGACATTGACTCAGACGGGACGACCTTTAACTCTTCCTCTTCAACCTATACTTTTCCAACGGCTAATCCAGGATTTGATATCGTTTGGGCAGGGCTTTACTGGGCGGGCAATCCCACTGCAGGGAGTGGCACTGGAGCATCTGCCGCTCCAAATGCAACCCAAACAAACCAGATGTTATTGCAAGTACCTGGATCCGCAGGCTATCAAACTATTACTGCTAGTCAAGTGGATACGAGTGGAAGTGCTTATAGTGCCTTCGCTGACGTTACGGCATTGGTGCGATCAGGCACTGGGACAGGCGAATATTTTGGAGCCAACATACAAACCGGTACAGGGGGTGACCGCTACGGCGGTTGGGTTCTAATTGTAATGTATCAAGATGACACCGAAGTCCTCCGCAACATGACTGTCTTTGATGGCTTTTTACGTGTTTTCAACAACACCGTAAACACTTCGATTAGCGGTTTCTTGACCCCAACTGCCGGACCTTTTGAAGCCGCTTTTGGTGCCTTCAGTAGTGAGGGGGATGTCCGTTTTCAACCTGATAACTTCTTAATGAATGGGACATTAGTACAGGATGCGACCAATCCCTCTAGCAACTTTTTTAATAGCTCTAACTCACTGTATGGAACAGGTATAACAACGAATACGACAGTGACTACTCCAGGAGGACAAACCCTCGGTCCTATTAGTAGAAATCCTGCACATCCTAATCTACTGGCTTTGGATATGGATATTGTGGAAGCCTTGGACACGAGCGGTAATCCCATTATTCCTAACGGTGCGACATCAGTAGACTTGCAATTTACCAGTAATGGAGATGCCTATTTCCCCACTGCCTTTTTCTTCGCCGTGCAGGTCTTCCAACCCGTCCTCGACCAAAACTTCACAAAAACCGTCACCGACGTGAATGGGGGCGATCTCAACCCTGGCGACATTTTGGAGTACACCATTACCTACCAAAATACTGGAAATGACAATGCGACGGATGTCATTTTGAGGGATGTAATACCGACCAATACCACCTATGAACCCAATTCACTGCAGATCTTGGTGGATCCCGATCCATTGATAACACCTCCCCTTGCTCAGACAGATGCTGCCGGAGATGATCGAGCTGAGTTCGACAGTGCGAACAATAGAGTTGTATTTCGATCTGGAATTGGAGCAGATGATACGAATGGCGGGATTGTTGCCTTTGATGATCCAGCCGTTCCTGGAGCAGTAGATGATACCGTTTCCATAAGCTATAGAGTCAGAGTAAGTTCAGGCATATCTTCTTTTCCTACAACAATTTCCAATCAGGCTGACATTGACTACGTTGGGCAATTTTCGGGCACTCCTTTCACGGGGGTTAGCGATGACCCTACAACAACAACCCAGAACGATCCAACTGATATTGATGTAGTCGAAGCCCTAGATGACTATGGCGATGCCCCTGATTCCTACGGCGATGCCAGCCACACCATATCTCCCACTCTCTATCTAGGCAGCACAGCCCCACCTGATAGTGAACCAGACACCCAACTTGGAACCGATGCTGGTGCCGGTGCAGATGGAGACGACGGTGATGGTACCGATGATGAAGATGGGGTCACCTTTAGCCCGTCCCTCAGCTTCCCCGACACCGTTCATGTCGTGCAAGCAGGGATTAGCAATGATGTAGATGTTGTTGCCACAGGTGCAGGCGTCCTCAATGCTTGGATTGACTACAACCAAGACGGCGACTTTGATGATCCAGGTGAGCAGATCTTCACCGATGAAAATCTAAGTGCAGGCAGCAATAGTATTTCCTTTACCCCGGATATAACGCTCTTGCATGGCACGACCTATGCTCGCTTCCGTTTCGGTAGCCAAACTAACCTGGGACCAGACGGATCCGCCACAGATGGAGAAGTTGAAGATTACGAAGTCAATATTGCCTCTCCCGTTACAGATATCAATGCCTGCGCCGTGACGGGCCTAGTCGATGGGGAATTTGAGCTACTAGATATTGCCCAGGCTTCCCCTACCCCAGTTCTATCCTTTGGCAGTGTTCCCACAGTATCTCGCCAATATAACGAGACGGATGTACCCGGCTGGAACTTTGAAGGTACGACTACACCTACACCGCTGGATGATATAGAAATATGGCAATCCCAACATGGCGGAGGGCAAGTTCCCTTTGATGCCTTTGAAGGGGGACAACATGCTGAGATCAACGCCGAAGAAGATGGCGCTCTATTCCAGGATGTGGTGACCACACCGGGGGCGGCGATGGGCTGGCAGTTTGCCCACCGGGGTCGAACGGGCAACGATACCATGGAGTTTCGCCTTGGTCCTCCTGGTGCTACCGTCAGCCAAGGGACATTTACCTCTGGCAATGATGTCAACGACCCCAACGAAGGATGGAAACTCTACAATGGCACCTATACCGTTCCGGCGGGGCAATACGTCACCCGGGTTGAATTAAGAGCAGTCTCTACTGCTACCGGCGATATCAGAGCTGGAAACTTTATCGACACCGTAGATTTTACCTTACCGCCCTGTATTCCCCCTTATGATCCTAATTTACTGTTAGTTAAACGGATTACTAAGATCAACGGCAGCACAAGTAGTGTTAGTGGTGACAATTTAGCGGCCTATAAGCAGGAAGAAGCTTATTTTTATGACGACAACACCATAGAAGCTGCAACCCCACCCGATACGGATAAGTGGCCTAATACCACTGGCAAAGCTAGCAGCACTTTCCTAATTGGTGGCACAGATGGCGGTCGGACTCGGCCGGGGGATGAAATCGAATACACCATTTATTTCCTCTCCACTGGAAATGTAGATGCTGCAAGCGTTCAACTCTGTGATAAGGTGCCCGACTTCCAAACTTATGTCCCAGATGCCTTTAACTCCGTCACCCCCGGACCTAGCGGTGGTGTAGGAGCTAATCGAGGCATGGTGGTGGAGTATGACGGTAATACGTTCTCCTATACCAACGATGCAGACGGTGACATTGCTCAGTTCTTTCCACCTGGTTCTGCACTACCCGCCGCTTGTAACGGTACAGCAGCCCAAACCGAGGATAACGGCGCAGTTGTCATCAATCTGGGGAATCTGCCCCACGCCATCAGCACAGGCTCTCCCACCACTTCTTATGGTGCCATTCGTTTCCGGGCCACGGTGAAATAGCTCCTTACTGAAGATAATGTGGTAGGTTCCAAACCATCCGTTAGCTCGCTGGCCTCTCTAGACAACTGTAAGCTCAATCGTGGTCCCTGCCTGGCGTAAGCGATCGGCCAGCACATCGCCTAATCCAGTCGCTGGAGTCAACACACCACCGCGTTGCTTACCCGGCAACTGATCAGCCTGAGTCGCTAAACACAAGGCCGATTCACATAAAAACTTCACTGTCGAGCGATTACCTGGATCGCCTTGATTGTGAATCATGCCCCGCACCTGTTGGCCATTGCTGGCCTGCCCTATCAATTCACAACGGAACCATCCTTCATCCATCACCTGAGTAGAAGGACCGCTGCCCGGTTGAGGCAGTCGAGACTGTAGCAATGATCTAGCCCACCCTTGACTTAAGGCCAATCCAAATACCCCCGTGGCCAAAGTGGTGCCGAGGGCAGCTAACGGTCCATCAAATTTCAGATATTCCTGATAGGCAAAATGGGCACCATAGGACTCTTGCCATTGATCAAAGAGGGCGCTACTGCGTCTGACCACGCGAGTATTCACAGGTCCCATGAAAAAAGGTGCCGTCCAGACCTGCAAGTCTGAGTCATACTGCGGTCCCTTGGGATCTTGGCTCAGGGGTGCAATATCGAGGGGGGACTCTTCCGGGGGATTGAGTAAATAGGGATCCGCCATCTGGGAAGACTCTCCTGACTGCATCAAGTTGATGGCAGAAGCCAAGGTGCCGCCATTAAAGCCGCCTGCAGCTTTGAAGCAAGCTTTAACTTGCCGACAAGAGACACCCAATTCCTGCTGCATAAATCGCACTACCAAGTAGGTGCCGAGGTCCGATGGCACCGAATCAAACCCACAGAAGGGAATAATGCGGGTGCCATCGGCTGCGGCTTTGGCATGGTAGCGCTGGATGAGTGATTTGACCCAGGGGGTTTCGCCGGTGATATCGACATAGTGGGTCTGCTTACGGACACAGGCATCCACCAACAAATCCCCATATAAGGCGAAGGGACCGGCAGTATTGAGAATGACGTGGGTCTGCTCAGCAATGGTATCTAGCCCCTCTTGGTCCTGGCTATCGGCTACTAAGACATCCGCAGCAGAAGCACAGTCAGCTTTGACCTGCTCAAGTTTTTGGCGATTCCGACCTGCGATCGCCCATCGGATTTGCTCACCCGCATGCTCGGCAAAATATTCAACCGTTTGCCGCCCAGTAAACCCACTCGCTCCATAGAGAACAACATCATAGGGTCGAGGATTGCTCATACAGCGTCCAAGTCAACGGCTCTTTTATCGTATACTGATTAACCTTTTGCTAGGTTTAAGGAAAATAATCTCAGGGCTAGAGTATAGATTTTCCAAACTTAGCTTGACCTGAGATGATGGATCCATCTGAATCGCCAGCTAACTATGCAAGATATCAAAGACAAACTCGCTGAAGACATTGCGGATATTGAATGGAAGGATCTGATTCCCCATTCTCAACGGGATGCCATTATTGTGGTGACGCCTCATTTAGATTTGCTGGATGTGGGGGCTGCGATCGCAAATGACAATACCCAATCTGTCCATCATTGGATCAGCGAAAGTCTGATTTACAAGCCCTCGGCTCAACAGTTGAGCGACTGGAATACTCAACCAGAGACAAAATTCACCACGTTGATTGTGCAACCCTTTGTTCTAGTTGCTCAGAGCGATTAGAGTATACGCGAATTAGAGACATTACAGTTGTCCAAGTTTTTGGTCCTGATAGAGGTTTATCCAACAATATGTCGCTTTTATAGCCCATTTAGGGGGGATCAAACTCTCAAAATATAATCTGCATGAAGAGGGTATTATTCGGCAATTGACATTAAATATATTGGATTGAGGTGTCATGCATTACGCTGCCGTTTAACCTTAGTTATCCCGCTGGACAAACGGCAATGCTACATCGCGAATATCAGTACGTCGGCCCAGCAGAGATTCACGATATTGCCCGAACTCAACCAGCTGGAACATCAATCCTCTGTGCAGATGACCTTTGTCATTGGCTCACGTCCACTGCGACCGAAAAAACACAAGAGGGCAGTTGGATCGCAACCTTTACAATCGGCGTCAATGAAACTCTGCGTCTAGCAACTCGGAGATCGGAACATATTGCTTGCGCTGCTGGTGGTCCTGTTCTTTCAGCAGGTGAAATAACGATTGACCAGAACCATGAAATAGCTACAATCTCAAATCAATCCACAGGATTTTGTCCTGAACCTGAGTCTTGGTGGGTAGTTGAATCAGTACTGAATCGCATTGGTATTAAACATCCCGGTCGATTCACAGACGTCATTGTGTTTCGACTATGCCCTAACTGCAACGCATGCAACATCGTCAAAGATGCGTGGTTCTATTGCCAACTTTGTGATGCTAAGCTTCCAGAGAGATGGAACTTTCCGTTGATTGAAAATAAGCGATAACAATGCCATTCATCTGAACCGCTAATCCGGTTAATGATGAAGACTCTCATCAGCGGGCAGCAGGCCGCTGCCCGCTGATGAGAGTCATTAGGTTTCACATAATGGACTTAAAATCAAGCCTTTACGGAGTAGATCTCACTGATAGTTTTGTATTAGATTGGCGGTACCAGGGAGACTCCCTTATATTCGATTTAGAAGCAAGCCTTTGGCCTGAGAACGTCGCATATGAGACACCCAAGCCAAATGAATACACTTGCTACAAAAAGGCTAGGCTAGTCTTTGCTGGGGTTAGAAAAATATCAGGCCTCAAGCAAAAGGAGGACATTGTTCCTACGAAGGATCAAGATGGTTCAGTTGATTACGGATGCATCGATAGCTACCACCATCGTGAACCGACTACACACATTCTCTGCGGTAACTTCGGTCGTGTTGAATTAGTCTGTACCTCAACTTTATTTGAGGTTATCTCAACCAAATAAATCGTTGAAGTTGATCACCTTTAGCTGAAACTAAACTTAGTCATTAAAATGGGATGTTGTTCACCGACTAAATTTAAAACTTGTTTTTGGTGCACATAAAAATGCCACACCTGAAAATTGTGATGGGATTGTTATTGGGGACATCATAGACCGCCAATTGGTTCAATAAACTGCGAGACCGCAAAGCTAAAGCACGTGTGCAAGCACGTATTGACCGTATCGAGATTGGCAACTTCGGCGATGTTGCCGGGGTTAGCGAGCTTCGCATTCATTATGGTCCGGGTTACAGAGTTTACTTTGTGCAACGTGGTTCAGTTGTTGTCATCTTGCTGTCTGGTGGCGATAAAAGCTCCCAAAATGCTGATATCAAAAGGGCCAAGGAAATTGCGAAACAGTTGGAGGATTAATGATGCCCATAAGCACAACTCACTGGGATTCTGCCGCGCATCTCAAAACAGACGAAGATATTCAGCTATACCTAGAGGCATGTGTTGAAGAAGCAGAAGATGATCCTGCTTTAATTATTCATGCTCTAGGAGTTGTCGCTAGGGCTAAAAACATGAGTCAACTCTCCCGAGAAACAGGTTTGAGCAGAGAAGGGCTGTATAAAGCGCTATCAGCTGATGGCAACCCCACTTTTGCGACTATCGCAAAAGTTACTAAAGCCCTCGGATTCAAGCTAACCATTCAGCCAACGCAGCTGTAGCTAATTTCAGCTTTAACCAGCGATTGCACTAGACATTCAGGCAGCATGACCAATACCGTATTTTTTGATCTGTTCATGCCAGTGAGGCGAGGCCGTTTTATCCAGATCCAGAGTGTTGCTTTACTATTTTCCTGTAGGCATTACAGAATTTGGATTAATGACAAAGGCTGTAAGCTAATGTGCAACCAATGATGAAAATCAAGATTATTAAGCTAAACGAAACAGCCCAAGTGCCTTGCTATAGTCACGCTGATGACGCAGGACTGGATTTGTTTGCCATCCAAGCCCAGCAAATCTCGCCGGGTGCATCTGCACTGATTCCCACGGGCATTGCCATCGAGTTACCGCAGGGAACAGAAGCCCAGGTACGCCCACGGAGTGGGTTAGCCCTCAAGCATTCCATTACGGTATTGAATTCACCCGGAACCATTGATGCGGGGTATCGCGGTGAAATTGGTGTGATTTTAATTAACCACGGTCAAGAAGTCTTTCAGGTAGTTGAAGGGATGAAAATTGCCCAAATGGTGATTGCACCTATTTTGCGAGTCGAGATTGAAGAAGTATCTGAATTAAGCTCCACCCAAAGAGGAGAGGGAGGATTTGGATCCACTGGATATTCCTAACGTCATTAAAGGGGAAATATGAAGGCTTGGCCAAGCTTTTTCTGATCAGTTCAGGGGAAATTTATCCACACCCAATTCGGTGATTAACGATGGGGTTTGACAATCGTTTTATTGGGTCCCTTCACTACCGTTACCTTGGGGCCATTAAAAACGGTTCGCTTCGGACCATCGTAAAAAGTTCGCTTCGGGCCACTATAAAATGTCCGTTTGGGACCGCTGTAAAAGGTGCGCTTAGGGCTATGAACTAAGGTTCTTTTGGGACCTTTACGAATAATCGGTTTAGCATTAGCCGGGATCGCAATTCCAGTAGAACCCAGTACTAGAAAAGCAGCTAAAACAAGGGATTTTTTAGTCATAAGTCAATTGTGTAACGCTACTGCTTAGACTGGCCCTGTCCTAGAAAGGTTCAAAGAGTTTTGAATGGGTTGTTTCGATCCTTCGTCTTCTTAGGGGTCCGACCACACAATCCTTGCTGTATCAGCACTGGAGAGGGTTTCGCTATTCTAAGAGAGAGCATGCCTGTTCCGTGAAGGGGAGACGCTCTGTCAGTCGATTTAAAAATAAATTGCCCCGGGAACGACAATTACGGAGTCTAAAGTCGCGGATCCCCGGAGCACACACATGATAATAACTAATGATACCTATAAATTTGGATTGTTGCAAATCTATGTAAAAATTGCACCGCCCATGAGTTTTTGGTAGCGAAGATTTAATTCAGATTGCATCAGGGGCCAAGGGGCTAAAGTGCTGTCTTTTTCCAAGACTTTTTCAGCCGCTTGACGGGCTAATTCTAGAGTCTCTTGATCATCCACTAAGCTGGCTAGGGCTAGGTCGGGCAGCCCCGATTGGCGGGTGCCTAAAACTTCTCCTGGCCCCCGAAAGCGAAGGTCCATTTCAGCAATAAAAAAGCCATCTTGGGACTGTTCCAACACCGCTAAACGCTGGCGGGCTGTTTCCGTTTTCGAACTGTTCATCAGCAAACAATAGGACTGATGGGCCCCTCGACCGACTCGGCCTCGCAGCTGATGGAGTTGGGATAAGCCAAACCGATCGGCATGTTCAATCAACATCACTGTGGCGTTGGGAATGTCGACCCCCACTTCCACCACGGTGGTCGAAACGATAATCTGCAGCGTTTGGTCGCGAAACTGGGAAATGACCGCTTCTTTTTCCGCAGAGGTCAGCCGTCCGTGCAGCAGCCCCACCTGGAAGTTGGGAAAAATAGTGTTCTGGAGGCGATCATGCTCTTGCACGGCCGAGCGTAAATCTAGCTTTTCGGACTCTTCTACTAGGGGTAAGACAATATAAATTTGTCGCCCCTGGGCGATTTCCCGTCGCATCAGGTCGTAAGCATGGGCCCGATCGCGGGTGGTCAACATGGTGGTTTTAATGGCCTGTCGTCCCGGCGGTAGCTCATCAATCTGGCTGACATCCAGATCGCCATGCAAAGTCAACGCTAGGGTACGAGGGATGGGGGTGGCGGTCATGGTGAGCACATGGGGATGCTGGCCTTTTTGTTGGAGCAATGCCCGCTGCTGAACGCCAAAGCGATGTTGCTCATCAATCACGGCTAAACCCAAGCGATCAAATTCAACATTGTCTTGAATTAAGGCGTGAGTGCCGACCAGCAGGGGCAGCTCTCCTGTTTTAAGCTGTTCAGAAATTTGCCTACGTTTAGCAGCTTTGGTGGACCCCGTTAATAAATCGACGGGTAAATGCAGCTGATTAAACCATTCCACTAGCTTGTGATAATGCTGCTCAGCCAAGACTTCCGTCGGGGCCATCAGGGCGGTTTGATACCCGGATTGAATGGCCGACAGGAGGGCAATCACTGCCACCACGGTTTTACCTGACCCCACATCCCCCTGGATCAGACGGTTCATGGGCTTAGTGGATTGTAAATCCGCCAGAATATCCTGGACCACTCGCTGTTGGGCCCCTGTGAGGGTAAAGGGCAACACCTCATAAAACTGCTCCAGTAACTCCCCGTGGATGCTCAGGGGGACACTCTCTTGGGTCTGGCGCTGCTGTTCTCGGCGGACCAGCATCCCTAGCTGCAGGTAAAAGAATTCATCGAAGATCAGACGACGACGGGCTCGATCTAAGGCATCACTATCCGGGGGGAAATGCACATTTGCGATCGCACTTGGCAAATCCGTCAAATTATTTTGCTGCTTCAGGCCCTCAGGCAATGGATCGCGAAGGCTTTTAGCCGCGGGTAAGGCCGCCACCACTGCTCGCCGTACCAGATCAGGCGTTACCCCTTCCGTTAGGGCATAGATGGGCACCACCCGACCAATCACCATCGACTCAATTTTGTCCCCAGAATGGTTCAGCACCTCTAGGTCAGGATTATCTAGGGTGATGCCATACTTGCTGCTCTTGACCAAACCAGAGGCCGCTACAACGGCTCCCGGAGGGTAAAGACGCTTTTGTTGCTCTTGCCAACCCCGACTGCGAAAGCGATTACCGGCGTAGAATCGACTGAGTTTTAACTGGCCCGAGGCATCCTTAACCACCAGCTCAAAAATAGTCAGCTTGGAATTGCGGGGACTGCTAAAGCAATTGACCCGCCGCACCGTCGCTACCAGAGTGACCGTTGCCCCTTCTTCTAGATCACGAATCGACACCTGTCGGGCATAGTCAATATGGTCGCGGGGATAGTAGAACAGTAAATCACGCACGCTATAGAGTCCCAGCTTCTCCAGCTTCTGAGCACTCTTAGGGCCAATTCCTGACAAAGACAGAATGGGCAGATCCAGGGATAGCTTCTGGGGCGTAGCCTTGAGCTTTTGGGTGGCAGGCTTTCGAGGTTTAGGGGGTGGGTCGGTAGCCTGACGATAATCCTTCTGGGTGGAATAGAGGAGGCGTCGGGTTTCAGCCACCAAGTGCTGACGCTGATTCAGGGTCAGTTCTGCATAACCGCTAAACTTCTGGGCCGTGGACTGCCACCGCTCTTGCACAGTAGACTCGGAATGGGGCGGGACCGAACTGGCCAAACTCTGCTGAAGAAACTGACTAAAGCGAAATTGCTTACCTTCTAGGTCACAGAATCCGCGATCGGCTTCCACAGAGAGGGCTTGTTGCAGCCTCACCCAATCGGGGAGGCCTGAGGTGGATACAACTGGAACAGAATCACCCATAGACGTTGCAGCGATATTGCCCCCATTGTAATGATCAATGGAGATCTTGAGATCCGTTTATCGCAGATGAAGACAGCTCATATTGCCAAATCGGCAGGCCGTTAAGGGTGAGGGTTGTCGTTTTCTGGCTGCCCAGGCGTTGGGCGACCCGTTGCGACCTCACATTCTCGGGATGAATCAAGCTAATGAGTTTCGGGCACTGCAACTGGTTAAAAGCCACATCTACAGCCGCCTTCGCACTTTCTAGGGCATAGCCGTATCCCCAGTAGGATCGCGCCAACATCCAGCCCACCTCTAACCCCGGCCAGCCCTCGGGATAGTAGAGGCCCACCCGACCCATCAGGGTTTGGGTGGCTTTTTCTTCCACTGCCCATAAGCCATAGCCTCGGATAGACCAATGCCCCAGCACCATAGCCATGTTCTTCCAGGCTTGGGTCCGAGATAAGGTTTCTCCAGACCCGATATAAGCCACGACCTCAGGATCTGCCAGCATGGCAGCATAGGCCTCTAAATCCCCAGCGCAAAATTGTCGCAGCTGCAGCCGTTCGGTTTCTAGAATTTGCATGGTGTGGGCAAGCCCTCTAAAAGCGATGAATCAATTCACCAGCAAAGCTGGTTGGGGCAAGGTCTGCTTGATGTCCTGTTCTGCCGTTTGATATGGCAAGCTTTTAGCCTGTAGCTTGCTAGTAGCTTCCAGAACAGGGAGAGGCGGACTGATCAAGAATCCCTGCACTGTTTCACATTTCAAAGCTTTTAACAACTCCAACTGTTCAGGGGTGTCAACGCCTTCTGCCACCACGCTTAAATGCAGTCCCCGCCCCAGGGAAAGCACAGCATTGATCACCTCTAATTCTTTGGCATCAGAGGTCAACCGTTTGATAAAAGATTGATCAATTTTGAGGGTATCTAAGGGAAGCTGAGTGAGATAGTTGAGAGATGAAAAACCCGTACCAAAATCATCCATGGCAATCTTAATCCCCATCCCTTGAAGCTGTTTCAGCACTTCTTGGGCTAGAGAGATATTCTTAATAGCAATGGTTTCGGTAATTTCCAATTCCAAATACTTAGGGTCGAGTCTGGTTTTCCATAACACTTGCGAAATCGTTTCCACCAAGGTGGGGTCATAAAATTGCCGGGCCGATAAATTAACGGAAATGGTCAACGGCATACCGGTGATCTGTCGCCATTCCACAACTTGTTTGCAGGCCACTTCTAACACCCATTTGCCAATTTGCACGATTAGATCTGACTCTTCGGCAAGCGGGATAAATGTAGCCGGAGAAATCAGACCTTGTTCAGGATGTTGCCACCGAATCAGCGCTTCTAAACCTGTAATTTCCCCTGACTGCAAATTGATTTGGGGTTGATAGTACAACATAAATTCTTGACGTTCTAAAGCATGACGGAGGTCATTTTGCAGAGCAAATAACTCCGTGGCTTCCGAGTTCATATCAACATCATAAACTTGGAAAATTCCCCGTCCTTGCTCCTTACATTGATATAAGGCAACGTCGGCATTTTGCAGGAGAACTTCTGCTTCCTGACCGTCATCCG
Source organism: Acaryochloris sp. 'Moss Beach' (assembly GCF_021497025.1). Taxonomy (NCBI): domain Bacteria; kingdom Bacillati; phylum Cyanobacteriota; class Cyanophyceae; order Acaryochloridales; family Acaryochloridaceae; genus Acaryochloris; species Acaryochloris sp. 'Moss Beach'. The sequence continues at coordinate 4,464,976 of NZ_CP071717.1, read as the reverse complement.
GGAAGCAAGCAATACCGATACTGGCATTGATATAGATTTCATGATGATCAATTTTCACCACTTCTTGGAAGGCATCTAGAATTCGTTGAGCCGTCCTCGTCGCATCGGCAACTGTTCTGATACTCGCCAGTAATAGGGTAAACTCATCGCCTCCCCAACGGGCGACCGTATCTCCGCCCCGTAAGCAATGTTGCAAACGATTGGCGACTTCTTTTAGCAGTTCATCCCCTACAGAATGGCCCAAGGTGTCATTAATGGTTTTGAATCGATCCAAATCCATAAACATGACGGCCAGATTGTCTTGATTGCGGCGGGCTTCCGTCAGGGCTTGATCCAACCGTTCTGCAAACAAGACTCGGTTAGGTAGGCCAGTGAGGGCATCATGAAAGGCTTGTTGATGAATAATCTCATCTTTATCTTGTCGTTCTAAGGCAGCACTCACACTAGTTGCCATCGTCCGTAGAATGGCCTCTTCCTGGTCGGACCAGTGGTAATTGTCATTACAGTCATGGAGTTCCACAAACCCCCAAAAGTTATTTTTGACAATAATGGGAACCGCCAGAATAGATTGAACATTCTCTTGGGAAAGCATCGTTTGCTCAGCGGTCGAGAAGCCTTGGGTGACCCCCGCTAATAGCAGCACCCCCCGCTAAGGTGGTGTACCATCGCTGCAGATGAGGATTGCTATAGAGCTGGTTTTGGCGATGTTCAAAGTGGCGAATCGAAGCAATCTGAGGGCCTGTCCATTCATAGCGAATGCTGGTGGCTAGCCGATGGGTCTCCGCATGCACATGATTCTCGCTAATACAGATGCGATCCACCCCGGCGGTGGTGCCAAATCGGGCTAATGCCGCATCAATCGCTTCTTCATAACTGGCGTTGGCTAACAGGTGGGTTGTGGCTTCGGCAACGCTTTGCAGTAACCGATCACGCTTGAATAATTCCGCCTCAACTTTTTTGCGCTCAGTGATGTCGGATAAGCAACAGCGGATTAGACCATTCTCAGAAATAAAGTGAATGGACTGTTCATAGACCTGCTGATCAACCGTTACTTCCCGGCTGAGAATTTTTTGTTTAGAAGATTGTGTTAAGGAAATTAACCCATGAACGGTTGGATGATCTACACCCAGCATTTGCAGGCTGGGAAAGGCATTATGGGCAGCGGGGTTGATATAGGTCAACTCTCCTTTGAGGTTGACTTCAAACATGGGGCTGGGCAAAATTTCGGGAAAAGAGGCTAAGCGAACCAAAGAGGTTGCTCCGAAACTAGGAGGGTCATCCCCTTCATGAACAAAGGTTTCCCGAGGGTTAATATCTCGGGTAACGGCTTCCTCAAAGTCAAAGTTTTTACAGAAATCTCCAAATTCGAGATCGGTCAATGCCCCTAAAACTAGATATTTGGCCTTCATTTGGCGGCCAAATACAATCCGATCTCCATGATTGAGCTTGGTAGACGCACATTTCTCGCCATTTACAGAGGTGCCATTCGTGCTGGCCTCTCCCTGTAAGTTGCCATCAATGAGCATAAATCCATAGCTATTGGGATCTGCATTAGTCACTCGTAAAAACAAGGCATGCTGGCGAGAAATCCCTTGGGAGCGGACGACAATAGAATTGGTTACGTCGCGGCCTAGAAAATAGGAAGATTCCTCCAAAGGCACTAAGCGAAAACCATCCAAATCCTCAAGGATTAGGAGATGCCGGATTTTTCGTTGCGGGTCATTGATGTCTGGGGGCACGGATCATGGTGTCGCGACGCTACAATGCTCTTTCAAATGCAGTCAATTCGGCATCAGTAAAACTATTGAACTTCTATTTTGATTAGCATTTCAGGCCAAATAATCTAGATATTTCTACGGCTATCCGAAAAAAATGGGTCGTTATTGGCAAACTATTCTTGTTGCTCATCTTCATAGAAGCGATAGAACAGGTAGGCATCATCAAAGGGATGCTCATCCAAAACGTGATGAATAATCCGCTTTCGCATCAGTAGCCGACCAATACGCAGGGCTTCTTTACGGGTGGCCCGCTGGGTTCGCATGAGCCAAATAACCGCTTCTGAGCCCACAAAACATCGGGGATAAATATTCAACCGATGACGGCGATCTTGAATATTCAGTCCCTGGTCACCTTTCATCTGGGCCACGAGTTCTACCAGGTTGATGTCTGGAGAAGAGGACCGTGAGATAGATCGAGGACTAGATGGGGGGGAAGAAAGGATCGGTGGGGGGGGAAGATTGGGATCGCACAGAGTCTGGATAATACAAATGAGGGGCATTTTCCGTCCGCTGCTGCACTAGCAAATCGATCAGCTGCTCTAGGTGAGGTGATCGCACGTGCAAATCCCGCTGGGGAAATGGAACTTCGATCTCGTACTGGCGCAGCATGGATTCGACACGAAAGTACAGATCGCTTTTGAGACGATACTGCTGGCGCGGTTCGCGAAACCACACCAAGACTTCAAAGTTAAGGGCACTCTCTCCAAACCCCAGAAACTGAACTTGGGGTTGAGGATGAGCCAAGACTTCTGGGTGATGACTGACGGATTCAATGAGGGCAGTTTGAACTCGGTCGACATCGCAGCCATAGGCCACATCCACGGGCAAATGCAGGCGAGAGACGGAACTGCTGTGGTTCCAATTCACCACTTCTTTTTCTAAAAAATGGGAGTTGGGAACGATGATCGTCACTTCATCTTGGGTGCGCAGTTCGGTGCTGCGGGTGCCGATTTTCTCGACGGAGCCGACTAAATCTCCGACTTTGACAAAATCTCCGGCTTCGATGGGACGATCGAGGAGCAGGATGATACCACTAATAAAGTTGCTGACGATATTTTGGAGACCAAAACCAATCCCCAAGCCCAGAGCACTGCCGACAATTAACAGGGCACTGATATCGACGCCTAAAACTTGGAGGATAACGACGACCCCCAACCCGGTGAGAACGTATTGGGTGAGAATTGCGATCGCATCTTGCAATCCCCGATTCACCCCCAGCAACGGCAAAATCCGAGCCTTGAGCAGGAGCGTCAACCCCCGCACAATCACCCACAACCCCAGAATCAACCCCATCACAATCAACAGGTCAACGATGCCGTATCCCTGTTCCTGCTCTTTCAGGATCAATATCGGTTCATCAAAACTCCGTAATACCAAGTACAGCAGGGTACGGAACTGGGGGAATAATTCGCAGACATAATACCCTGCTCCGCCCCAGACCAAAAGCTGAAGGCCCGTCAATCCCAGTAGCTTTAAAGGGCGTTTCGTATCTTGCATCGTTCGCAACTGCTGCCGTCGCCAGCGGAGCCGGATCCATTGAATCCCGCAGTGGAGGAGGATGGCTAACAGTACAGCCACCCCACTGTTGAAGATCGCTGTTTGTCGATAGGTCAAGGTGCGTTCCTTGAGCCCCTTAGCAATCGCTAGATTCATCGTGCTTTGCCACTCAACCGCCTGCTCAAGCACTCCCTTACCCAACATGACATCGCGGTCAGTCACCGTTAATAGGTGACGGTCGGCCAAGCGTAATGTGGGTAAAGGCCCTGGCGTCACCTCCACAGTTGGAACGGCAGGGGAATCCTGGGCCGCTGCAAAGTCCCGTATCGCTTGGGCTAAGCTATCGTTGGCCTGTTTAGCTCGGTCTTGTGCAGAAAATTCAGTAAGTTTACTGATGCGAAACAGTACTTTGCCATCCAATACAATCGGTGCGGTATCGAAGCTGCGGCCAATAGTAATCTCTGCTTGGGATGGAAGGGAGAGTCCAGTCAGTAAGAGAGTAATACTGAAAAATAGAATTAGAAAAGATTGAATAGGCCTAAACGGTCGTCGATACAGCATCTCAGAGAAAGCAAACTCACACCCCACCCATTATTCAAGAGCGACATGATAAGAGCCTGAAAGCATACTGATCTTTTCGGAATGGTTTGCCAACGCCGAATCTAATGAGGTGATGGCAAAACTAGCCTCAAAAAATCGGGAGAGCTATTCAACAATGGTCATTGCGAATCTTGCCGCTGGGAAAGATGGTTTGGCAGTAGCGGCTATTGGTAACATCGGCACCACTGATATCAGCCCCTCGCAAATTGGCCCCTTGTAAGTTGGATTCACTCAGATCGACCCCGCTCAAGTCAGCATTTTGAAGGTCTGCATCTGTTAGATTCGCTTCACTTAAATCCACCCCGCTCAGATCGGCATCCTTGAGGTTGGCGGCTGTCAGGTTGGCTTCACTTAAATCCACCCCGCTCAAATCGGCTTTGTTCAGATCACTTTTAGTGAGATTGGCATCACTCAAATCAGCCCCACTCAAATCGGCTTGGCTGAGGTTAACCTCACTCAGGTTACAGCTACAAAACTCGGCACCGCTAAAATCGGCTTGGCTCAGATCCAGCTGATGGAGGTCTAAGGCAGTGAAGTCGGCTCCGGCAAATCGACGTTCTCCGGCTGCGTAGCGACGGCTTAATTCTTCACGACTGAGTTTCATAGGTTTACTGGCGTTGCTGACGTTTCAACCATAGCTTAATTGCCTAGACTAGAAGCAACGAACGCAGCTCTCCCCATCAAAGACCTGAGGCACAAGGATCGTGAAGTTAAACTATCGACAAATTTTGCTGGGGTCTTTCAGTTGGCAAAGACTGATTCTGGCCCCCATCTTTATCTACGGTTGCTTTGCGCTCTATATCTTTTTCAAAGCGGACAGCATGATTTTCCTGCCTCAGTCCCCAAGCTACCGAGATACAGATGAGGTGATCAAGCTTCCGGTCACCAACCAGGAAGAGATCTCGGCCCTCTATTTCCCCAATCCCGATGCGACCTTTACGTTGCTGTATATCCACGGCAATGCAGAAGATTTGGGAGATATCCGGCCCCGGCTAGAACAGCTTCAGCAATCTGGCCTGAGCGTGTTTGCCTACGATTACAGAGGCTATGGCACCAGTGATGGTCACTCCAGTGAAAGCAATGCCTATGAAGATGCAAAGCAAGCCTATGCCTATCTGACCAAAGAGTTGGGGGTAAAGCCTAATCGGCTGTTAGTACAGGGGCGCTCCCTGGGAGGCGGATCTGCGGTGTATTTGGCCACCCAGTATCCAGTGGCGGGAGTGATCTTGGAAAGCACATTTACTTCCATCTTTCGAGTGGTGGTGCCGATTCCGATTTTGCCCTTCGATAAGTTCACCAGTCTGAACCGGTTAAAGCAAGTCAAAGCCCCCGTGCTGGTGATGCATGGAGAAAACGATCAGGTGATTCCCATTGAACAGGGCCGACGGTTATTCGAGGCGGCGTCTGGACCCAAACGATCCTTATGGGTTGCAGAGGCCGGTCACAATAATTTCTCGCAAGTCGCAGGTGAACGGTATTTTCAAACGTTGAAGGAGTTTCAAAGGCTAGTTCTGGAGTGATATACAAGCGCAGAATGACAAGAACTGAAGCGTTTCTACAACTTTGGCATCAATACTTAAATCGGGTGTTGATCTGTTTGTTTCAGGGGAATGAAATGGGCAAGCTTACTGGGCATCTATGCTGCCATAAAAAAAGAAAAAGCCTGATACAGCATCTGGTTGGTGATAGAGTGAGAAACTTTTAATCAGATAAGAACGTTGGTTTCAAGTCACTTTACCCCATAGCAAGAGAAGGGAATACAAATTTTGCAACAGCAAAGAATTCTGTGGTTACAAGTCTTTGCCCTAGCCCTAGTTCAAGGGGCGATTGTATTGATGTGGGTAATCTACAACCTTTACCTGGGAAAACTGCTGGGTGAGTTTGGATTTACCTCTGTATTTGTCACGGGTATCTTACTGCTAGAAAACGGTCTGGCGATGCTAATGGAACCCCTAATGGGGAACTACTCCGATCGCGCCCAGCGCTGGCTAGGTAGCCGATTTCCATTTATTGCCGCAGGGGTAATTTTGGCATCGGGACTACTGATGGCAACTGCGGTGCTGGTCACGTTTAGTCAGCCCGAGGGGGTCTTTCGCTGGCTTTTACCGATATTACTCGTGGCTTGGGCCATTTCCATGACAGTGTTTCGCAGTCCAGCTCTGTCCTTGCTCAGTCGATATGCCTTTGGCAGTGGTCTACCGCAAGCAGCCAGTGTATTGACCGTAATGGGGGCGATTGCGGGGGCAATGGGGCCTTTGGCCAATAAATATATTCTGGAGTTAGGACCGGGGATTGCCTTTGGCCTAGCGTCACTCATTTTGCTAGGGGCTGCGGCTATTTTGCGGTCTGTCAATACGGAAGTGAAGATGCCCCATCAACCTTCTGGGGTTGGGGCTCGTCCATCCATGAGAAATTTAGCCCTGGTGTTTACGGTGGGATGGGGGCACCTCGTTGGGGTTTCGGTTATTGATGACGACGTTTCCCAAAATCCTCAAAACCATTCCCAACCTAAATGTAGGGCTGACGATGGGCATGATCTTTATTGCTTTAGGGATAACCGCCATTCCGGCGGGGACGGTGGCCCGTAAACTAGGGAATCGTCAAGCCATTCTGTTGGGGTTAGTGGGATTAGCCCTGACGTTAGTTTTCATGAATTGGGTCGGCCAGACCTGGGCAGCGGTGGGGGTGGCGATAGCCATCGGTACCTGCTTGAGTTTGGTGAATAATGGCACGTTGCCCTTTGCCCTGTCGATGGTGCCTGCCCAAAAAGCAGGATTGGGAACCGGGATGTTTTTTAGCGGGGGAGCATTGTCTGCTAGCTTATTTGGGGCTTTCTTCAAACAGCCGGACGCTTTGTCCCCCTTAGTGATGACGACTGTTGCGATTGTTAGTTTTGTCGTAGCGATGATTGCGATCGCATCTAGCCAAAAACCCTCCCTACCATCGACATAAATTGGGACCCGAATTTTCAGGTTCAATCACGCGAAAGTCCATCCAATACATCTCCCAATTCCGCCGAGGCGTTTGCCATTGAGGATCCTGAACAATATTGGGGCTGTCGTAGGTTTGCCCCTGATATTCAAAGACTACAGGTACAGTCTGTCCCGCTTGAGTCCAGTCATAAATCATTTTCTTGAACTCCACCACGGGAAGGGCACTACCCTCTAGCTCTGCATTTTTCGGATCCATGTCCACTACCTCTGGCGGCAAGCTCAGGATCCAGACCACATCTTCCTGATAGCCCCAGCGTTTGAGGGGATTACTACCCAGCAGTAAATGATTGGAGCGAGGGCCTTCCGTACGGAGATTGCTGAACATGGAGAAGGTTCCGGCGGTGCGGAGTCCTAGGTAGGGCATGAGGCCGAAGCAGCAGAGGCCAATTAAAAACACCGCCATAAATTTAGGCATAGATGCGTTGAGAACCGGAAGTCCTTGCCAAACGGGTCTATTTTTAGGTGTAAAGAGCTGGGTGAGAATCGGCCAAAGGAAAATGACTGAAGCGAGGTTGAAGATGGCTCCGGCAGTGACTTTGATATCGAATTCTAAATAGGCGAGGTAATACAGGGCAGAGAAGACACCTGCCATAACGTTGAGGCCAAAGTACAGGTGTACCCGATGAATCTTTCTTCCCCCCAGAGAGATTTCTGACTGTTCTTGCCAAAGCTGCAGGTAGCGATCGGGAATAAAGGTAAAGAGTAAGCTTCCGGCTAGGGCACTGAAGTCGACGAAGCCAATCATGGCGATAAAGCCATGCATCAGCCATGAGAGCAACAGAATTGGAGCCTGCATTCTGGGCACAAACAGCAAGAGACTGCCCAGCAATTCCCAAGCGAGGACAAAGTAGATATTGGCTTGCAAGATTAGGTAGGGTAGCAATACATAATCTCGATAGGCAAATCCGAAGGCATAGAGCAGAATACCGCCACAGGTGAGTAAGGCGAGCAGCAGGATTTTGGGAAGTTTTGAGGATTTGAGTCTGGGACGGATGAGTCCTTGCCAAAGTCCGAAGAGGGCCAGGGCTATGACGATGACCATGACTGGAAGGCCCAAGAGATTGGATTGGAGCATATCCAGAATGCGATACAGCATCATGCTGGAGCAGGACACTTGAGGATTGAGAAAGTCGGTATTGAGTTTATGGAATCCGGCCCAGAAGTAGACGCCGAGTAAGGAAGCTCTGAGGATGGGGCGCATCATGGCGTAGTAGTCGTCGGCGCTGGCCTGTTTGATCCAGGCGTAGACCATACCCACTATCAGAGTGAGGTTGAGGTAGATCAGGAAGTTGACGTGGTTGGCGACGTCGGGGAAGCGAAAAATTAAGAAGTAGGCGGTGGAGAGGACCAGGAAGGCAAAAAATTTGCTCCGGGTTATGCGGGTGAAAACGAAGGCGGTGATTAATGCCAAAAAGGCGAGGGCAAAGCCTGGTGCTTTCCACTTTTCCTGCATTTCTAGCAGGAAGGCGGTCATGTAGAGGATGGTGAAGATTGAGAACGGACTCATCGGTTGAATTGTTGACGACTGTGTTCCCCCGTGTTGGCGCTTCTAGCGCTTGCGGCTGAAAACGCCATCTTTCTAAAATAAACTTGATTGTCCTGAGTACATGATGGTTTCAGGACTCAGTTTTTAAAATGGTTGTAATTCCCTCTGATTATCGAGATGAGGTAATTGTTTCTGAATGGACGCAAATTTTTTCCATATTGATGTGGTTGATCGACAGTTATTTCATTGCAATTATTTGAATATTCTTCATTTCCCACAAAACTCTTTGCGGCTGCTGATAAATTAAGTGATGTGCAAAATTGGTGTGCTTAATGAGGCGTATGGATGACTCTATTGAGTTAAAAGTTGCTGTTGAAGATCAACAGGCTTCGGATGAAGAATTGCAGGCAATTCTGGCAACTCTAGCGATGGAGTTAGAGAATCAAGAGGCTACTGTAACAACTGCTGAATCTTCAAGTAAGTCTGCTGACCCAAACTATCGCTTCATGGGAGATGAGAGCAGTAGTTTACTGGATATCAAAATTAATCTTGATACCCTCAAGGATGTTAGCAAATGGCTGTATGAGCGGTTAGTGGGCACCACAACCAAGGTCAAATTTAAATATGGCGATCTGGAGTTTGAATTTGAAGGACGAAATGATCAAGATCGGCAATCGGCTCAGAAAGATTTTGAAGATTTTGTCAGTAAGCTAGAAGCAGCGAAACAAGCACAAAATGGGTAAACGAGCTGCTTTATTAGTTGGAATTAGTGAATATGGGGAAGGGTTTGGGCCATTACCAGGCAGCTTGAAAGATATCCAGGCAATGGTAGATGTGCTTAAAGATCCCGAATGTGGAGCATTTGAGGTAGAAGACCTCAAGAATTGTTCTGATACGTCTTTAGAATCAACGATTGAAGGTTTCTTTTCTGGTAAGGATGCTGACAGTCTGTTGCTGTTCTATTTCTCTGGGCATGGAGATTTAGGCAGTGGAGGAATTTTAAACCAACATTTGCATTTGTGTGCGAAAAATTCTCGCAAGGAAAATGGCAGGCTAATCGAGTCTAGTGCTTTGTCGGCAGGGTTCTTGAAACGCCAGATGGATCTGTGCCGAGCAAAGCAGATCGTGGTTATTTTGGACTGTTGTTACAGTGGCAAGATTGCCGATTTATTAACAAAAGGGGAAGGAGATATTGATTTTGATGAGTTGAAGGCAAGTGGCCGGGTTATCTTAGCTTCATCCAGTGCTGCCAAAGTTGCTTTGCAAGAACATGATGGATTGTCTTTGTATACCCAGTTCTTAATTGAGGGGATGGAAGGGGCTGCTTATCCAGGCCAAGGCGACTGGATCGTGGCAAGAAATCTACACGAACATGCGGATCGACGGTTTGAAATTGAACGAAAAGGTAGCTATCGACCTAGGATTCTCGCCGAAGATACAGGTTATGATTTACCGATTGTTCGTGCCCCTAAACCTGATCCAAAGCTGGAATATCGCCTAGAGGTGGATCGAATTTTTCAGGAACTGGATGAGGAAATGCATCTAGAGTTCAATGGTTCCATTGAGGATGGCCTGGATCGTGGCAGTCTGGAGACTTTTCGAGCACGCTTAGGACTTTCACCAGATGATGCTTTGGCGATTGAGGAGAAAATCCAAGCCCCTTATTTGGTTCGGGCAAAAAAACGGCAAGACTATGCTGAGTATTTTAGAACCGCTGTGAAGGATGGGACGACTCCTACTTCAAGGCAACGGCGGCGTTTAATTGAAATTTGCCAGAACTTACTTTTGGGCAAAGAAGATGCCCAGCGTATTGAGAAAGCCATTGCCCAAGAACTGGATTTAGCTTCCCCACCTAAGCAACCTGAGATCGTTTCTAGTAGAGTAGATCCACTCGAACTACCCGAAAAAGACATCTCTGATAACCCGCAAGAAATTACTACTGATCCCAAATACGAAAAACTGGAGAAATTGCTACAAAATCAGAAATGGAAAGAAGCAGATCAAGAAACCTATCGGTTGATGATCACTATTGTGGGAAGAACAGAAGAAGACTGGCTTCGCGAGGAAGACCTAAAAACATTCCCCTGTGAAGACTTGCAAACACTGGATCGTTTATTGGTAAAGTACAGCAAAGGTAAATGGGGCTTTAGCGTCCAGAAGCGGATTTGGGAAGAATGCGGTAGCCCTAAAACCTATAATAACGATTGGAAGAAATTCGGCGATCGCGTTGGTTGGCGAAAAAATGGCAAGTGGTTAGAGTACCAACAACTCACCTTTGACCTCCAAAAAACTTCCTTTGGAGAATTTCCTTTGGGTGTGTTGGGAGGTGGGATGTTTGGGTTGCGGGTGGGTGGAGTAAGTAGTTTCTCTTTTCTCGCACAAAGACTTGTAGGCTTTAGCACGAGACAGTCTTAATCATTTTAAAAATTTCATTTCCACGTTCAGATCAACATAAAACTCACCTTTTCAACGATTTCTTACCTGGCACCTCGCAACCATTTTTTTAATCTATAGCGGTGTAAAATCTGGCTCATATCGAGTTCTTACCACTTCCAGGTTCAAGCAATTTTCTAATACAAACTTCATCCTCACCACTTGAATCTCTGAATCTAAGCCATCCCAATCATCCCAAGGCAACCGAGTTTATCCCGGTGATGGCTTACGGGGTTTCCGTTTTAGCTTCAGTTTTGCCAACAACTTCGTTCCCCAATGACTTTTCTGAGGTGGCTTGGGCTTCGGTTTATACCCCTGGCAAAAACGACGATAGGCCCGAGAACCAATTTCAAAAACCTATTGATTCAGACCCATAACTCAACCCAGTTATTTAGTTCTCTACTGATTGAGGCATCGTATCAATTAATGCTCTCAGCACATTATTAACCGACTCGGGTGTTCTAAACACCTGAGCAACGTCATCATCTAAAACAACGACCTTCATCTGCTGCTCTACATTACGGGCTACAAATCGATTAGGTTTAGCCTTTCTATAATCTAATTGATACTCAGCTTGAAGTTCATCATTTATGTCATTAGACTCTTCAAAAGCTTTGTCTTTCATAATCTTCAAGCTCCCTCCGGGTAGCTAAACGGGCGCTAATAATGCGAATCGCATGGGGGCGTTCAGTGAAAGAAACCAAAAGTAATCGGTTATTTTTAGAATGTCCAACAAGAATCTCTCGTTTTTCGCTCACTGAGTGGGCTTCATCATCAAAAATAATTGCTAGCGCATTGTAAAAAACAGACTTTGCCTCTTCGAAACTGACGCCATGCTTCTTCAGATTGGCCGTTGCTTTGGAATCATTCCACTCAAACTCCATGCCCAAATCATAGCTGATTACTGATTTCAACAGGACAGAAGCCGTTGGGAATGAATTTCTCCAGAATCTTAAACCTTTAAACTCATTACTTCATGCTCAAATTTTCAATGCTGATATCCAAAATCTGAATCCACAATGAACCTAATAAAATCAAAGAAGATAGATATCTCAATTACCTCGTATTTAAGCAAAGCCTATCGCCTATACAAGTTATGGATAGCCAGAAATCAGGATTGTTCATCGGACTATCCACCCTGGATATGATTTATCTCGCCTCTGGTCCACCCCAAGCTAACCAAAAAACTAGTCGCCCAAGATAGCTTAATTTCAGCAGGCGGACCCGCCACCAACGCCGCTGCCACCTTTGCCCACCTCAACAATACCGCCCAACTCCTCACCGCCCTGGGCCAGCATCCCATCACCCAACTGATGCAAGCCGACCTAGACAACCTCAGGCAACCCGTCATCCTCACCGACCTCACCCCCCGACCAAACTCAATCCCCCCCCGGTCTCTTCCATCGTGGTCACCCAAACCACAGGAGAACGTGCCCTTATCTCCCTCAATGCCCAGCGCCAAATCGCCCAGCCCCACCAAATCCCCCAAGATTTATGGGAAAAAATCACCACCACCGACATTATTCTGATAGACGGCCATCAAATCCCCGTTAGCCTCGCCATCGCCCAACAAGCCACTAACATTCCCATCGTCTTAGATGGTGGCAGCTGGAAACCTGGCCTAGAGACCCTTCTGCCCTACATCAACTACGCCATTTGCTCCGCCGATTTCCATCCTCCGGGTTGTCACGACACCCAAGCCACGCTGGACTACTTAAAACAAACTCTGCCCAAATCTGCCCATATTGCCATCACCCAAGGCGATCAGCCCATTCTCTATTGGCAGGGCGCCACAGGCACCGTATCCGTCCCAAAGATTACCCCCGCCGATACCTTGGGTGCAGGGGATATCTTTCATGGAGCCTTTTGCCACTTTATCTTGCATAGCGATTTCCCCCAGGCCCTAGCCCAGGCCGCCCAAGTCGCGGCAACCGCCTGCCAATCCTTTGGCACTCGGGCTTGGATGCAATCTCCTTAAAATAGACGGGCACCCTTTGGACATAAATCCTGTCCTTAGATACAGGCATTATTCGTTACCCCTACATCAATGAAGCGGACAACCTTAAAACTTGGGCAACTTCTACTGATCGGGCTGGTCATCCTTAGCTTTGATCTGCCGGTTTCTTCGGTGCGATCGCAACCCACAAGCTCGCAACCCGCATCCCAACCCTCCGCATCCCAAACCGCAACCGTCCAGTTTCTCCCAGCCGACCAAAACCAGCTCACTCAGCTTCTCAAGCAAGCGCCCCAACTCCAGCAGCAGCCTTGGCCTCAACTCCTCCAAACCCTAGCCACCAAATTCGAAGGAGCAGCCTATAAGGGGGGACTCCTGGATCAAAGCCCCAAAGAAGAATTAGTCCTCTCCCTCAGCCAGTTCGACTGCGTCCTTTTTGTAGAAACCGTCCTCGCCATCGCCCGTACCCTCACCGTCGAGGAGCCTTCCCCCCAAGTATTTAGCAATGCAGTCCAAACCCAACGCTATCGCCAAGGACATATGCAAGGCTATTGCAGCCGTCTCCATTATTTTTCCGATTGGATTGCCGATAACCAGCGTCGTGGCTTAGTCGAGAATATTACCCCAGCCTTGGGAGGCATTCCTCTCAACAAACCGCTCAACTTTATGAGCCAGCATCGCCAGAGCTACCCACAGCTAAAGAGCACAGCTAACTGGCAATGCATCCAGGCCGTAGAAACTCGGTTGCAGTCACTACCCTTGCACTATATTCCCCAAGCCCAAATCCGAGGGATTGAAGCGTCTCTACAGCCAGGAGATATTATTGCCGTGGCTACAGCAGTTCCAGGGTTAGATGTCACCCATACGGGACTGGTTTACCAAATGTCTGATCAGACCAAGGGACTCATCCATGCCTCTCCCGGCGGTAGCGTGCGTATTGCCCCGGATTTAGCCACCTATGTTGCCAATGTCGATCAATCCATCGGCATTATTGTGGCTCGCCCTCAAAATTCCCAGCAATAAAGAGAATTATAGAGAATCCCCAAAAGCACAAGTATGCATAGGGTTGAGCTTGTGATCCGAAAGGTTGTGATTTTTCAGCGGGAGTGAGATTGTAAAAAAGTCCGCTCAATGTTCGCTATGTTACCTAAGAAATTTATCCCCCTGTTTTGTGCTGCGATCGCACTCGTGTTTTTTGCCAGTTGCTCCACCCCCCAACCCAACTAGTACAGCCCCTAGTCCCTCGCCGCAAGCTGAGTCCCTCGCCGCAACTGAGCCCTTGAACGTAGCACTGGCCATCCTCTCCCCCACAGAGGGAAATCAGGTAACCGGATCAATCAAATTCAAGCAAGCAGAGGATAAAATCACTATTCTCGCCAATCTCCAAGGCTTACAGCCCAATTCCGTCCATGCTTGGCATATCCATGAATTTGGTGATGCCTCCAGTCCAGATGGGAAAGCTATGGGCGGCCACTACAATCCAGAAGAAATGCCCCACGGACTCCCCAACAATCCTGAACGTCATGCCGGAGATTTGGGCAACCTCAAAGCCGATAGCCAGGGAGAAGTCGCTAAGGAAATTACCGTCAATAACATCTCCATTAACGGCCCCCAAAACCCCATTCTGGGACGTGGCCTGATTATTCATGCCGAAACCGATGATGGCGGACAACCCACTGGTAATGCTGGGAGTCGGATTGCCCAAGGCGTGATTGGTCTGCCCAAAGCATAGCGGTGTCCCCTGCCTCTATTCAGCCGCGTGATCCAGCTCTCCCAGAAGCCCTCAGCCTCATTCAGCAACGGGACGCCTATCTGAACAGTATCTATCCACCGGACAGTCATCACCAGATGTCCAAGGCAGTCCTCATGCAAACTCATATCCAGTTTCTAAACGTGGGGAAGAAGCATCGCTGATTGTAGAGCCTTGGTGAATCACGACAGACTATGGGGAAATTAAACGATTTTTTATCCAACCGAAATTTCGAGGGATGCAGCTCGGCCACCGACTGCCCCAGGACCTGAAGACAAGGGCTGCATTTACCCTACCTCCGCTTAGAAAGTGGAGTGTCCCAACCTGAAGTATTGGGGTTATTTACCCAATTAGGCTATCAACAGCGGGGACCCTTCGGCCAGTATCAGGCAAAGCCCTATAGTGCGTTTATAGAAAAGTCATTGACGGAGCTCTAGCCTCACGATCAAGCCTTAAAAGATGCGAGATAAAACCTCCATTACACCTGGATTATTCGCTTCTGTATCAATCGTTACTGTAAGCAATGCCGTCTAGCGTAAATACTATGATCCAAAGGGTACGTTCCCATTACTTAGCTCGTCCAAAGTTATGAAATAAGATTCAGATCGCAACCTATCTTTCGTGATCTGTATTGATTTGTTCTCAAGTTCAGGAACTGATAGCCAATTTCTTTTGACCATCTTTTATTTCCTAATCAATCAAAGGCTTAGGTAAGGTCAAGAATATCGTTAGCGGTAGGGGGAATACAAACTTCTGTGTATAGAATTTTCACGCCACAAATTGAAGTTGATATTTTGAGTAGGTTTATAGCTTAATTCATCTCAATCCTCAATCTCTTTCACCATTTAATAATAAATTTTGATCGCAGATTGTTGCATATTACACATTAAGGTAAGGCAAGATTTATTGTATGGATTTCATGACAATCAGAATCCTTTAAATCACTTAAAATATCTTATATATAGTTCTAATTAAAGACTAGTATTTATTTTTAGTAGTTTTTCTCGCTATCAAGCGAAATATTTTCAATTTTCTCTTGATAGAGCTTTAAAAGCTATGACTAATATATAAAGTACTGATTCTACTAAACATCAAACTGAGGGGGAAAACATATGGATCATCATTCGAGCGAAAGTGCTGCCTCGAACAACTTATTAATTTCACCACAACAGTCTTTCCTCGAATTCTCTCCATCGAAGCAGATGCAAGAGATCCTCCAGCAATATGAAAGAATGCTGGAGCAGCAACAAAATCAAATCGAATATTTGAATCTGGAATTGCAACAATTGCATTCTACAAAATCTTTAAACTTCAAAGGGAATAAGATTTGGTTCAAATTGAGACAATATCTGTCTGGCATCCACGGAAGTTCAAGCGTTCAACCTCGTTTTTCCCTGAGTCAAATCCTGTTTACTTACATCGGTAGTTTTCTAGGAATTGCAGCCTTAGCCTATCTGAGTATGGTCTCAGATTATCCGCTAATTGCTGCGCCCTTTGGTGCTGCTGCAGTACTCGTATTTGCTGTGCCGAATAGTCCCCTTGCCCAACCCCGAAATTTAATTTTTGGCAACTTATTGGGGGGAGTTGTGAGTGTCGTGATGGTTTATCTATTTGGTTCTGAACCGTGGGTCATGGCTTTATCTGTCGCGACCGCCATTAAAGTGATGCAGTTAACCAAAACCCTCCACCCACCGGGAGGAGCTGTGGCTTTGGTAGGAGTTATGAGTCAAGCCAGCTGGAATTTTGTACTCACACCTGTCGTCGCAGGATCAGTCATCCTCCTGTTTTGTACCTTTGTTTTTAATAATTTAATACCAGAACGTTCTTATCCTCGTCACTGGTTATAAGTTCTTTTATGTTGAAAAGTATTTAGATCTTGGATAGGTATCTATTGGCACATCAATTAAGAAGAATAAGAAAAAGAGTTCGTGTTGATATTTTAGGTGTCGTGATTAGTAATGCCATTGTGATGGCAGCACCTTCCCTCAATATAGAATTCACCAAAAATATCATCCTAACCTTTGCTAATATCGTTATGTTCATCCTGATTTGGGATGCTTATTTTGACGATAATCTATCTCAAAAAAGCCCCTGGGGCATTATTAAAGATCTACTGACCGTTACGGCTGTCAGCACAATCACAACTTTTATCACCTATCAAATCCTGATCAAGAAAATTACTCTGTTGATCACTAACTGGGGAAGCCTAGGGTGGATATTAGGAGGAGCTGTCGCAGGCATTGTCACAGCTATATTGGGGCTGATATGGGCATTCTACTGTGATGATCTTTACCGTAATTCTGCTACTTAGGGACACAAAAAAATCTCTGGCAAATCATATAATGAACCGCCATCTTGTCGATTTTGTTATTTAGCCATAGTTGACTTAAAAGAATTTTGTAGTCAGATTGGATCTCTAGACATTTAGCAATCTAATGGGAATAAGCACGTTCAATGCATGAGGCAGTAAAGTGCTACACCCCGCCTAGCTTCGGTCTCTTCACTCGCAGGATGGCATGAATTCTTTATACTTCTAGAATGCAACCCCAAATAATGTCGTCAAAAATGGTGCTCTTTTTACCTATTCCGGCAGCGGGGAAAACCATTGTCCTGACTCTCGTTCTGCATGTTTCCATCTTTTTTACCCCCCGGAGTTGCTCAACTCACGGAAGACACTTCCATTGCCCTAGCGCAACAGATCCAGCAAGAAGCTATTACGACCCCTCTTCTTCCCAACCCGATCCTGACAACTTATGTGCAGCAAGGAGAAGGAGATATCCCCATCCTGCTGCTGAATGGCTTCGATAGCTCCCTCTTAGAATTTCGACGCCTTATCCCCAAGCTGGCCTCCCACACCGAAATATGGGCATTGGACTTGCTGGGATTTGGCTTTACGGAGCGGCCCGAGGGGGTTGCCTTCAGTCCCACGGATCTCAAAACTCACCTCCATAGCTTTTGGCAACAGATGATTCAACGGCCCATGATCATCGCCGGGGCATCGATGGGTGGGGCGACGGCCCTAGATTTTGCTCTCACCTATCCAGAAGCCGTTGAGAAGTTAGTGCTGTTGGATAGTTCCGGCTATGCTCCCTCTCCTAAGGCAACCAAGTTCATCATGCCGCCGTTTGATCGCTGGCTGACCAACTTTCTACGCAGTCCTCGGGTCCGACGGTGGGTGAGTGTGCAGGCCTATTGCGATCGCAGTTTCGTTACCCCCGATGCCGAATGCTGTGCATCTCTCCACCTAGAGGATCCAAGTTGGCACCGGGCCTTAGTCAGCTTTACCAAAAGTGGCGGCTACAACTTCCTCTACGACACCATCAAAGACATTCCCCACCCCACTCTGATCCTCTGGGGAGAAGCGGACAAAATTATGGGCGTAAAAGATGCGGATAAGTTTGATCAAACTATTGCCAACAGTCAGCTAACTTGGATTCCCAACTGTGGTCATGTCCCCCATTTAGAGCAGTCTCAACTCACTGCTGACTATATTTTGGAATTTCTATCCGCCTCTGAGCGCAAGGAGAGTCAGACCGTTGGCACGCCTAGTAGCCAAGACGGATAGCTGCAAGCTAAGCTCTCAATCTGCTTTTTAATCCAATTGTTCTTCCCCAATATCTGCCAACGCCAAAGGTGCATCTCCAGGGGTTCGCAGATTTTCCACTAGAGCCTGAATTTCAGGGGGTGGAGGTGGCGTCAACCGAGACACCACCAGGGTGACCACTAGGTTAATCAGCATCCCCAAAGTGCCAATACCTTCTGCCGAAACCCCAAAGAACCAGGGAGGCATGTTGTAGAATTTCACACCTAAAATATAAACAGTGGTGAATAATAGGCCCGATACCATCCCTGCGATCGCACCTTCCCGATTCGTCCGTTTATCAAAAATCCCCAGCAAAATCACTGGAAAGAAACTCGCCGCCGCCAAACCAAAAGCAAAGGCCACCACCTGAGCCACAAACCCTGGCGGATTGATGCCAAAATACCCGGCAATCAAAATGGCAAACCCGACCATAATGCGGCCCACCAGCACCCGCTCTCCTTCAGACGCATCCGGCTTCAGGAGTTTGTAATAAACGTCATGGGCAATAGAGCTAGAAATAACGAGGAGTAAGCCAGATGCCGTCGATAGGGCTGCAGCTAAGCCACCCGCAGCAACCAACGCCACAACCCAAGGCGCAAGCTTAGCCACCTCTGGTGTAGACAAGACAATAATATCGGGGCTAATTATGACATCGCTCGTCTCTTCCGTCGGCGTCCATTCGATGGTGCCGTTGCCATTCTTGTCGTCTAGGGTCAGTAGCTTAGTCGTTTGCCATTTTTGTACCCAGTCCAACTGCTGAACTTCGGCAATAGGCTGGTCATGCAAAGTGTTAATCAAGTTATAGCGAGCAAAAGATGCGATCGCAGGGGCAGACGTATACAGCAACGCAATAAACAACAATGCCCAACCCGCAGAGTAGCGAGCCGCCCGCACATTGGGAACCGTATAAAACCGAACAATCACATGGGGAAGCCCCGCCGTCCCCACCATCAACGCAATGGTAATGAACAAGATATCCAGCATGGATTTTGAAGCAAAGGGTTGGGTATAGGCATCAAACCCCAAATCCACCTGCACTTGGTTGAGCTTATCCACCACATCCCCAAAAGTGAAAGCTAATTGGGGAATAGGATTACCCGTCAGTTGCCAGGCAATCGCGATGGCCGGAATCAGATAGGCCACAATCAACACGGAATATTGAGCCACTTGGGTCCAGGTAATCCCCTTCATGCCCCCCAAAATGGCAAAAAAACCAACGATTACCATGCCAATCATCACGCCAATATTGACATCCACCTGCAAAAATCGGCTAAAGACAATTCCCACTCCGCGCATTTGTCCCGCCACATAGGTGAGAGAGACAAAAATAGCAGCCACAACAGCCACCAATCGAGCCACATTGGAATAGTAGCGATCACCCACAAAATCAGGAACCGTGTACTTGCCGAATTTGCGCAAATAGGGCGCTAACAGCAGGGCCAGCAACACATAGCCCCCGGTCCATCCCATCAAATAAATCGAACCGTCATAACCCAAAGATGAAATCAGTCCCGCCATCCCCATAAAGGAGGCCGCTGACATCCAATCCGCTGCCGTCGCTGCACCATTCGCAATGGCTGGAACGCCCTGGTCGGCGATGAAAAAGCCCTTGCTATCTTTGACCCGAGATCGCCAACCAATGTAGAGATACACCATAAAGGTGAGGATGACAAAAATAGTTGTCCAAACTTCAACAGTCATAGGATTACTTCTGCTTAGGGTTGGCGTTGTACTGGCGATCGAGCTTATCCATCTGCTTGGCATAGATAAAGATCAAGGCCACAAACACAAAGATGGAACCCTGCTGAGCCATCCAAAACCCAAGGGGCAAATTACCAATCGAAATATTGTTAAGGGGTTGAACCAGCAAAATGCTAAACACGAGAGAGACTAAGCCCCATACCATCAGCAGGGTCCGAATCAAGGCAGTGTTTTGCCGCCAATAGTTGGGCAAGCGGGGAGAGGTCATGGAAAGCACTCACAAAAAATTTACCCGCTAGTCTACTACTAGAGCTGTCCCCAAATGATGCAGCGATGGGGAACGTAACATTACCGATTATGTTCTTGGCCTCGCACAAGAGCCTGGCTTACTACGTTACTCCTCACAGAAAAGCTGTCAGCTAAGTGCTTATACTCTAGACGGCTAAGATATTAACTTCTTTAAAAGACTGAAACTTGAGTGATAGAAGGCTTGTTAGTTTCGCCTTGTGCTCTCCATTGCATTGATCAATGCAATGTTGAATGGCCCCTTTGAAAGAGTGAAAATCGGCATAATACTTCGAGTAGAGACATTCCTTGCGCACAAAGCGCCAAAGCCGCTCAATCAAATTCAAATGGGGGTGAATAGGAGGGCAAATAGACTAACTCAATATCGACGATCTCAGCAAAGTCAGTCACCAGCTGGCATTTTTGATATCGGGCATTGTCTAAAATGACGCTGATGGGTATGACTGGGTCGAGTAGTGCCAGCTTGGCTAGCAACAGACACATGCTATGAGAGTTGATGTAGGTGTGGTTGGTGATACTGGTGACTTCTTTGGTGACAGCGTTGAGTGCACCCAGAACATTGAATCGTTGACGGCCAGAAGGAGACGGGATGAAGATCCGACGAAGGCACCAGAGAAACCCCCAGATAAGCCCGGTGAACAAAATGAGCAGCATCCACAAAAAAGACAAGACGCTCTTGGCGTTGAGCTTCCTCTAATAAGGGTTCAAGGCGAGTTTGTCGAAACTGCTCTTGCTCCTCAATTTTCTCGGGCAGACTCGACTTTCCCGGCACATACCCCACTTTTCGATAGCGACAACCAATGCGCTTGAGGAAGGCTTTGATCTGGGTTGGAGAACGCTTAATGCCTGTCAATTGTTCAATGACTGCTTGGGCTTCTGCACTGGTGCGGGGCGGGTGGTGCTCAAAGTAGGCTCTCACACTATCGCTATGAGCATTGAGTGAACTAGGTTGACCTTTGTATTCCAGGGTCTTCAGTCCTTCAATTCCGCCTTGTTGATACTGACGAAGGGTTTTAGCTAAGGTCGGACGACTAATCTGACAAAGCTGACAAATCTGGGCATGGGGAAGACCCTGACTTTTCAAGTAGAGCACTTCCATCCGTCGCTGCACCCGTGGGTGAGGATGATGATAGCGTTCGTAGTTGAGGTGTTGGATTTCCTCTGCGGTGAAATCAATTTTAATCATGCAAGTAAGAGAGTAGGTGGGGGATACTCCCAGTGTGCCAAATCTCTCCGCTACTATGTTAAGTCACAAGTCGTCTGCAGTATAGAAAGATCTCTTTTCTTAGTTGTTTCCTCTGGTAGTTACGTTGCCTTATCAGCATGACTCGTCTCATTCCCAAAGAAAGAGCCCAGTCACTGTGAGCAGTCAAAGTTACTATCCACAATTTTTTTCAGAAAGTTAACCCTGTGAGAATTCCTCCCACAGGGTTAACTTTCTATTTAACGATTGGCAGAGGTTAACAAAAGCTCAACCGGTGTCTCAGAGAGGTTTTACCTGAACACAAAGTTGAATCTTTGGTATTAGAGGTGCCTTAGCTCAGAAGCAGAAACCATACAGAATATTCACTCAATATGTTCTCGTTCTAAGCAAGGCTCACTCCTCAAAATCATGGGTCTTGCTTAGAACGAGAACGTCGCCCGAAGTAGCCCCTGAATAACATCGTTATTTCCACTCACGTTAAAGGGATTAGAAATAAACATTACAGTAGGTGTCAGAGTAATATTGTCGTTAATCGAAAAACGATAAAACGCTTCAAAGTTAGTTTGAGACGGTTGACCATCACCCGCAACCACAAAGGGTTGACCTATGGCAACAGCCAGTAATGAGCCCGGTGCGCCTAAATCCCGGATGCCCAAACCACCCATCCACGTCAGAATGTAGTTACTAATGCCGGTATTTCCGATACCCGTACCCAATGCATTATTGGGATCAGGGTTAAACAGATCGCCTCGTTGCCCAGTGACTGTATTAACGACAATCTGTGGGTTAATCGAATAGCCAATCCGACCAAAGAACCCAAATCGGCGATTAAAAGTTGCCTCAACGTTGGCACCAAGGGCATTCTGCCGAACGTTATTCGTCTCTGAATGGGTATATTGCAATCGAACAGCAAAGTTATTCTGGGCTTCCTCACCCCAAGTATCGGCATACTCTAATTCAGCTGAAGCCTGGTAAGGATCGCCAAAGAGTCCACCGTTACAAGGAAATGCTGAATCACATAAACCACTAGTACCTGCTGCATTCTTCCCATCTCTTGCGATGTAAAGAGCTCGGAAACTGATTGGTCCACCGTTAACAT
Source organism: Acaryochloris sp. 'Moss Beach' (assembly GCF_021497025.1). Lineage (NCBI taxonomy): Bacteria > Bacillati > Cyanobacteriota > Cyanophyceae > Acaryochloridales > Acaryochloridaceae > Acaryochloris > Acaryochloris sp. 'Moss Beach'. The sequence continues at coordinate 4,442,592 of NZ_CP071717.1, read as the reverse complement.
TCCAGTCAACGGCAGCTCCTGCACCACCAGGAACCCAATTACCAGCAGAGAATCCAGTAGAGTTAGCAATAATTAAAGGATTATTGATGAAAAAGCCGGAATTGAAATCTTGGGCAGAATTATTAGCATAGCTATTACTATCAATAAAATCGCTTGGGAATATGTTCGTTCCCGCAGTAATTGTTACATCTGGGCCAATGGGTTTTAAAACTATACGCTAACCGCCGCAAAACAACACCGTTTCTAAGTCCGGCGTAGTCAACAGCTCCTAAATCAACCAGAGATACCCCAAGATTATTGCCCTGTGAGGTGCCACCCACAACACGAGGTACAGGAAATGGATTTGGGTCCCCTCCGGGGAAACCACCTACTCCATTAGAGACAGGAGAGTTAAGACCCGCAGATGAAAAGAAGTCCAGTCCCCCATTGCCAAATTCAAACTGAGTTTGTAATAAATCATCGCCACGAAAGCTGGTATTAAAATTCAGCCGAACTCGGGAAATTGCAGATGGTCGGGAGTCACCGATACGGGGAGAGTTCACTGGTAATGGTGCCAAGGGGTTCAAAACTCCTGGTATAACTGGACCTGGTATAAATTGACCATTGGTTCTATTTGGAGCTGCAAGTGGCACAGGAATCGTATTTTGAGCATTGCTGACAAAGTCGCCAAACTGAGCAGCCATAACCACTTCAGCCTGCAGTTTGGTGGTGGTTGAAAACTGCTGTGCTTCTACCGTTGCAACGCGTGCTTCTAATCCATCAACACGTCCTCTTAAAGTGGCGAGTTCTGCCGCAAACTCATCCTGCAGTGCTTTAAGGGCATCTAAATCTTCTTTTGTGGCAAAACGATTGCTGAGGTTATCCAAACAAGCATTAACCAAAGCAGCAGCTTCTCGCCGCGATATAGCCCGGCTTGGCCTAAATGTTCCATTCGGATATCCAGCAACACAGCCGTATCGCTCAACTAAGGATTGAATTGCTTGAAAAGCCCAATCTGTTGGGTCTACATCGCTTAGTTGACCAACAGCAGTAACCTGAGCTTGGGAATTATCTCCCAGCTCATGCAGGCTACGATCACCGTGGTAAGCCTTGTCTGACTCAGATCCCAGTAACTCATCAACAGTCAATTCTTCAGCATCAGCAATTTTAATGGGTTGAGATAATATCGGTTTCGTAAAATTCCCAGGCTCAGCAACAATAGGAGAATTCTCTTGATTATTTTTTAGTGGGGTGATTGGAGCTGCAGCTACAGCTAATTCTCCTGCCGCAATCGTAAGCCCCCAAAAAAGAATATCCTAATACAAGTCTTTTTTTTGAATATTTTTTTTCATAATTCTACTTTCTCACACCTTTAATTTTTCACAAACTTATTTTGTCAGCATTTAGCATGCTTTGAAGCTAAGACATTCATGCCTAATAAAGAATAGAGCTTGAAAGCTTTGAGTAACAAGAGTTATGTGATGTTTAAGTTGTGTAAAAAAGTGTAAATTGGCTTAATATCAGGCTTGAAATCACTCATTTATAGGATGAGCAAGATTCTGGGAACTATAAGGAGAATAATCAAGATAGAACCGAATTCATGCTGTTTTTTAGGTGAGCACAAATATAGGTAATCTTAAACGACGATCTAAATATTTTCAGCATTTTGGTTTTACTGATAACCACTGAAAAGTCATTTATTAATCAAATACAAAAGCAATCTAAAGAGCCTGTATGACAATTCTATTTACACGAACATGGAAACCCTTACAGACTCAAAGATCTGTCTACCTGAGAAAGGTGATTCAAAGCTCTATTTTGAATGACCGTACCCAGAACAGGTCATTGTGATTGCCTGAGAACCTCTGTTTTTCGTAGTCAAGTCAACACTAAGACTTGCCACAGACGAATCAAAAAGCCATTGTCATCCCGCAATTACTTGGAGCTTCTGTAAAAATCGAATCTTCCAATGCCTGCAAACTGCCCTTTAGCAGTGTCTCCTTCTGGAAATGCCGTTGCCTCAAATTGATAAGTACCAACAGAAGGATTTCTAACGGGTCGAACAGCGATAGTCACTCCTTTCCCAGGGACTACCGGTGAGTCAAAAACAACCGTGAGAGTCCGGGTAGGGGGATCTGTAACGATAAGTCCTAGAGGTAATTCTGTCCCCTTATTTCTTGGCGTACCCTCAAAAGCATTTACTGCTCTAGCTTTAAATCGTGGATATTCAACTCCCTGTTTAAGAGTTAAGTTAATTTGCTGAAGCGGTAAGTTAGCTGATGCGGGAACATCAATTGTGAAGTAGTAAGTTGCCCCTAATTCTTTCGCATTTTTACTGGTAGATTGCGAGCGAACTAATCTAGGTGCTTGGGCAAATGAAATTTGAGGGCCACGGTTTTTAGATGGAATTTTGGGAGCATCCAGCAATTCAGCTAACTTGGTTGTCGATTTAGGTTGAGTTGTAGGACTTATAGGAGAAGTAGGTAGCTGAGCTGGTTTTGCAGTTATTTGCAGGGGAACTGGTGGTGCTTTGGGAGTAGTGGCGGGTAACTGAGCTGGCTTTGCAGTTGTTTGTAGGGGAGCTGGTGGTGCTTTGGGAGTAGTCGCGGGCAGCTGAGCTGGCCTTGCAGTTGTTTGTAGAGGAGCTGGTGGTGCTTTAGGAGTAGTGGCAGGTAACTGAGCTGGCTTTGCAGTTGTTTGCAGGGGAGCTGGTGGTGCTTTAGGAGTTGCCGGTAGCTGAGCTGGTTTTGCAGTTGTTTGTAGAGGAGCTGGTGGTGCTTTAGGAGTAGTGGCAGGTAACTGAGCTGGCTTTGCAGTTGTTTGCAGGGGAGCTGGTGGTGCTTTAGGAGTTGCCGGCAGCTGAGCTGGTTTTGTAGTTGTTTGCAGGGGAGCTGGTGGTGCTTTGGGAGGAGTTGCCGGTAGCTGAGCTGGTTTTGTAGTTGTTTGCAGAGGAGTTGGTGGTACTTTGGGAGGAGTTGCCGGTAGCTGAGTCGACTTCGCAACTGTTTGTGGAGGTGTAGAGGGAGAACTAGGCAATTGAGCAATATTGGTATCTACTTGTTTTGCGGCTCTAGAGAATGTGTTTATCGGAATACCAAGGTTAAATCCAGTTTTAATGGGGTATTCTTCATACCCTGACTGATAGACCTTTCTGCCTTCAGCCAATCCATGAATACCGATAACTTCCCCACCTTCATTAAAAATGGGTCCACCACTCATACCGGCACGAGTAACGTTTGTGTAGATTAACCGATAGCCTCTAGCAACAGGGCGTGGGCAAATGCCAGAGATTTCTCCACTTGTAATCTGATAGACGTGAGGGAGCGCTTTACCCGGTGCTGGCCAGCCAGCAATGAATACTTTGTCTCCTTCTGTGACGTTATCGGAGTTGCCTAGTTTAGCTTGAGGGTAATTTTTATTACTGATGAATGACACAATAGCAAGATCAATGTTTGGCAACCTTCTAACAGAGCTGTAATCCAAACGATATCTTGATCCGTCGGGTGTCACTATTTCATATTCATCTTCCGTTTCAACAACATGTTCAGCAGTTAGAACAAAATAGCTATTTCCTTGTTTGCCAATAATTACGCCGGAGCCAGGATTTTGCCCATCAACCAGAATGGTGCTTTTTTTAGCTAAACGGTAAACATCAGCTTGTTTGTTTGCAGCAATTACATAAGGTTGGGTTGCTGTAATTACTATGCCCAGAAGTGCTGTCGGTAATATGGATAAACACATCATTAAAATAGTTAGTGATAGAGTTGGGCATTTTTAAAATGCAGATTATAGTTTACCTTGCGGCATTCAGGCTAATTTTCAACAAATCCAACAGATCTTAGTAAATACTAATAAGTGTTGATGAAGATGTATAAGCTCCAAAATAGAATTATAGACAATTTTTAGGAGCAGTTATACAGTAATGTAATTTTATTTAATTCAAATCGAATAAATAGTCACGACTTCTCTGCCTATGCCTAAAAAATACATTAAATAATCACTATTTAGAGGCTCTATAAAGTCTTGCTAGATATTTTTTTAGCTGTCTTTTTAATTGTTTTACATCAAGATCTTGGATTGAATTCTTGATAATTTATATCGAATGGAGTTCAGGTAGACCCATAAAATAGTACAGAAACACTACTGTGACTGATTGCTTTAGGAGAACAGTAAAAATGAGCTATGGCCTTAGACTATTCCGCATGGCACTATCAGCATTTTTGCTTGTACTGTTAACTTGCAGAGTTGCTGCTGAACCAACTAGCTCTGAGGTTCTTTTATCACAAGCTATTCCTTCTGGTGAACAAAATTCAAATGCCAATTACCTTTTTCAGCAAGGAATTAAGCAGTTTGAGGTGCGCCAGTATCAATCTGCCTTGCAGTCCTGGTTGGAAGCGCTAAAAATCTACCAGGCGCTCAAGAGTGATGACGGTGAATTAAAAACTCTAAATAATCTGGGGCTTGCATACTCTAATTTAGGCCAATACAAGAAAGCTATTCAGCTCTATGAACAGTCCTTAACGATTGCACGTAAAATTGGCGATCAAAAAACTGAAGCGAGTTCACTTAATAACCTGGGGTCAACTTATTACTCTCAAAAGCAATACCTAAAAGCAATTGACTACCATAAAAAATCATTAGATATTGCTAGCCAATCTGGCATGAAAAATATTAAGGCTGATGCTTTAAATAACCTTGGCAATGCTTCTTATGCAAATCAAGGATATCAAGACGCCTTTGAGTACTATCTCCGCTCTTTAGAGATTCAGGAAAAAGCAGGTAATCGTAAGGCTGAAATACAAGCTCTCAATCAGTTAGGAAATTCAGCATATGCCTTGGGTAAATATCAGAAGGCGATAGAATTCTATGAGCAGTTTATCGCCATAACCAATGACAACAATAATACTGAACAGAAAACTATTCTATTCACCAATCTAGCAACTGCTTATACTTCAGTCGGTCAACTTCCAAAGGCAATTGAGCAGTACCAACAATTATTAGAGTTCATTGGCAGTACCAACAATGAAGCTAAGGCGAAAGTTTTAAATGATATTGGAAATGCTTTTTTCTCGTTAGGTCAATACCAAAAATCAATTACATACTACCAAAATCTTTTAGAGATTACACGTCAGCTTAATAATCAAGAAAGTGAAGTAAAGGCTCTCAATAATTTAGGACTTGCATCATATTCTTTGGGCCAACATCAAAAAGCATTGGAATACTACCAACAATCCTTGCCTATCGTCCGTCAGCTTGGCAATCAAGAAAGTGAAGTAAAGGCTCTCAATAATTTAGGACTTGCATCATATTCTCTGGGTCAATATCAAAAAGCTTTGGAACATTATCAACAATCCTTAACTATTGCTCGTCAAATGGGTGAGCAAACAATCGCGGTAAATTCTTTACATAATTTAGGTAATACAACCTATGCACTAGGTCAATATCCTAAAGCACTTGAATATTATCAGCAGTCGCTATCAGCTTCAAGACAAATTGGCAATCATACTGTTGAAATATCTTCGCTGAATAGCCTGGGAAATACCTATGACGCCCTTGGACAGTACCAGAAAGCCATTGAATTCTATCGCCAATCTTCAGAATTAAAGAAGAAAAGATTAGGAGAAAAAAAATAGATTATTTTTGTATTAGCTGTTGTAATTGTGCATTAAACTAAGCTTGTTACTATCCTCCAAACAACCAGGAAAATAGTCCCAAGATCAGCCCCATAGTTAACAGCTTGGGAATACTCAAAGCATGGAAAGCATCAATGGGCCAAAACAGCATCATTTTGGTGATTTGAATACTAATTGCCAATAGAACAATAAAAACAACGGCAGGCATGCTTCCCCTCGGTTACTGCTGATTTGCAGTTTCAATTTATGTTAATTCAATTCGGTTCGTTCTTTAGCTCTGATGGGTCAGTCGTTGCGGGTTGGTTTGGTAAAGCAGAATCAGAGGTTTGCTCTTCTGCAGGTAATTTAGGTGTATTCTCTTCAAGATTAGTTTGTGATTCTTCTATCGATGGAACTTGTTCTGACGGAGAAGTAGAAGAGGATTGAGATTCCGTATCAGAGTTGGTATCGTTTTTGGTATCGCTATCGGTTGGATTGGTATCGCTCTCAGATTGCTCCGAGGAGTCTTCAGCTTGCTCTTCCTCCTCTTTCGCTTTTTTTAGTTCGGCTCGCACCAGCTCTTGAATTCGCTGATGCTCCTCAATACCTTCATAGGCATAGCGATTATAGCCATTGTCCGTAATGAGAGTCTCGAGATATTGAACTCGCTCCAAGCTACCAGGATGAGATGAGAACCAGGGGGCAACAAAGGGTTTATCTTCTTTACTCAAGATCACCATCAAATTACGGAGACCATCTGCAGCATAGTTAGCCGAAGCTAAAAGACGAGTACCTAAAACATCCGCCTGTCGCTCCATATCCCGACTATAGTCAGCCACCACCAGACTCGTGAATAAGCCACCCACATAAGGGATTAAGCGGGTCAGTCCGCCTGCCTCAGCGCTCTCCGTCGCAATCTGAAATCCGTGGGAGAGGACTGCATGGGACAGTTCATGGGCAATCAATCCCGCTAACTCCGCTTCAGAGTTACTTTTGAGGATGGCTCCCCCATTAATAAAGATTTTTCCCCCAGGCAATGCGAAGGCATTGAGCTTTTCGTTATTGACCACATAGAACTGGTAGTTAAACTCCCGCCCTGCTATCGGCGTTAGTTTTTGGGCAATCCGATCCACGTAATCTTGGACTTCTGGATCTTCTATGAGGGGGAGTTGGTCCTTGGCTCGATTTGCGATCGCATCTCCCACTGCCGTCTCCCCGCGCAATAGCAAAATGGAAGTCTGCAAAGCGGACAAGCCAGGTATAGGACTCCCCGTAATCGCAATCCCCAACGCTCCCGTAATAAAACTACCAATCGTATTATTGGTAATCTGGGTGCGCAAGCGGGCTCGGAAGCGATCCTGATATTCCTCCGATAAACGTGCAAACTCCGAAGCTTCAGGATGATCTGGATTCAACAATGCAAATTGGCGGGCTGTGATCGAAGCCTCTAGCCATTGTTTAACCTGAGTTTGTTGTTGCATGAGCCTTTTTTGCAACTCAGGCTGATTAGGATACAATGCAGCAGCCCGCGCCATCACCGCTAAAGCCTCATCCACTTTTCCATCCGCCACAAGTTCTTCTGCCAGCCGTAGATGTCCCGGCACAAATTCGGGATACTCCTTCACCAGCAATCTCAAGGGCACAAAAATTCTCGTTTTTAGATTAAGCTCAGATCCTGCTTTGGCTTCTCGCCAATACACTCGCCCACCCGGCGATAATTGAGCTGGATCCTGCATCGGCTCAGCCAGAGGTTTCACTGTAGCACTATCCGAGAATGGGCGTTTCGCTTGCTGATAGAGGGCGGAAGCAGCTTTAATTTGACCCGATTGATATAGCTGATCAGCCTCTATCAGCAACTTTTGCCTAGCTTTTTCCTCCGGAGACTGTGATGCTTGATCATCAACACCATCAGCATCTTTAGATTGGGACAGTTCATCTGTCTCATCTTTTCCAGGATTCGTATCTACCGGAACAGATGTGGCCTCTGCCTCAGACACTGATGGTTCCGGAGGAGCATCGGCTGTCTCTTCAGACTGAGATAGATCACGATTGGCCTGGGCAACAGCTAAAGTCGAGGCTGAGCTATCCGTTTGACTCAGGGGCGCAGCAGATAAATGGCTAGATTTTGGTGGTTGAAGCGATCTTATGTCTGAAGCTTCTGATGATACAGGTAACCATTCAACCTGCTCAATCGCTACCCCATCCGTAGCCCCACTCACCAGAGAACTGGCAACGGTAAAAAGCAGACAGAATCTAAAAGAGACGAAGGACATACTGCCAATGACATGAACGGCGAAGAATGCTCTCTTCTAAAACGCTATCTACACCAGCATTGGGTCAAGACAGTCACCATATATAGAGAGGCAATCCCATCAAATGGGCCATCCCTATTCTAAGTATATTCTCTCGAATCCATGAAAATTATTCTATGCCTGACTATATCCAAAGTTAAGAGTCAGTTTCCGTAATGTAGCCATCCACATGTCAGGTGGATCGCAATAACGCTCTAGTTGAATAATCTGATAATGACTAGAGCTACCTAAACCAGAGATCTCGATATAGTCTCCAGGTTTGACACCATCCCTTTGGGTCGTCATGTAATAAAGGCTCTGATCTGGCGAGGCCTCTAGCACAAATTGATTATTGAGATCTCTCCAAAGATATTGATGCCACTTTCGTCCCGCTGCAAGACATTGGTAAGGGTATGAGCGACTTTTTTGAGTCAATTTACGCAATGTGACTTGAAGGGCATGAAAGCTCATGTAATATCTCCACTGAAAAATTGCTCAAAGCAAACCATATTTGTATCTTAGAGAACCATCGTGAAAAAGCTGTGAATAGATATTGTCTTATTTTCTGTTAACAAGTAAAAAAATATTTCCCTTTGATCTACATACCATAGAATCTGCCCACAAATGAGATTTATTTTTGGAGGAAGATTGATTAATTTAGTGAGTATTTTTACACAGGATTCGGCTATAGCCCCTTTACACAAAGCATATAAAAAAACTTAATCTGCTATTCAAATCTAAAAAACAATTAATACTGTTGCTCCACAAATACCGCTTATAAATCAAGCATTGTTAAGCTTAACAAGACGATATTGCATGACTCTTAAACACCTAATCCAACCTACTTTCTCTTAAGAATTACTTAATCTCAATGTTACGATTTCATTATTTTCAAGAACAAATGGGTTCTTGGATATAGTGGCGGATCACTTCATGCATTTCCAGGTCTTGGGCAGGCTGTATTCGTTGGACTGGATTAAGAAGGATTACAATTCATTCATAAGATGCTGCGATTATTCTGCTAAGGACTGGCCAAATTTCCATGACTGATGTTCCTGTCTCTCGCATTCGAAATTTTTCCATCATTGCCCACATTGACCATGGCAAGTCGACTCTAGCGGATCGTCTGTTACAAACCACTGGCACCGTGGCAGACCGAGAGATGAAAGAGCAATTTCTCGATAATATGGAACTAGAGCGGGAGCGAGGAATTACCATTAAGCTGCAAGCGGCCCGCATGGCTCATAAAGCGGCAGACCAGGAAGATTATGTTCTTAATCTGATTGATACGCCTGGGCATGTCGATTTTTCTTATGAAGTCTCTCGTTCCTTGGCAGCCTGTGAGGGCGCCCTGTTGGTGGTAGATGCTTCCCAAGGGGTAGAAGCGCAAACTTTAGCCAATGTCTATCTCGCCATCGAACATGATCTAGAAATCATCCCGGTCCTTAATAAAATTGATTTACCGGGCGCTGAGCCTGATCGGGTGAAGCAAGAGATTGAAGAAATTGTTGGCTTAGACTGTAGCGGGGCCATTCTGGCATCTGCTAAAACAGGCATCGGCATTGAAGAGATTCTGGAATCCATTGTCCATTTAGTCCCCCCACCAGAAGATACAACCCAAGACCCCTTGCGCGCATTGATCTTCGACAGTTACTACGATCTATATAGAGGTGTAGTAGTTTACTTTCGGGTCATGGACGGCACAGTCAAAAAAGGCGACCGCGTTCGTTTAATGGCATCGGGGACAGAATACGACATTGATGAATTAGGGGTATTGTCACCCACCCAAGTTCAAGTTGAACAACTGCATGCTGGGGAAGTGGGGTACTTTGCCGCTGCAATTAAAGCCGTTGAAGATGCTCGGGTCGGTGACACCATCACCCTTGCTAAAGCTCAAGCTGCTGAACCACTACCAGGCTATGTGGAAGCTAAGCCAATGGTATTTTGCGGGATGTTTCCCATCGACGCCGATCAGTTTCCAGATTTACGAGATGCCTTAGAACGTCTCAAACTCAATGATGCGGCATTAAACTATGAACCAGAAACCTCTAGTGCCATGGGGTTTGGGTTCCGTTGTGGATTCCTAGGACTGTTGCATATGGAGATTGTGCAAGAGCGCTTGGAGCGAGAATATAACTTGGATTTGATTATTACAGCTCCGTCTGTGGTCTATCGAGTGACCACCCTTAAAGGCGAAATCTTGCTGATTGATAATCCCAGTGCTCTGCCTGACCCTCAACGTCGCGAGAAAATTGAAGAACCGTTTGTTCAGGTGGATATGATTACGCCGGAAGAGTATGTCGGCACCCTAATGGAGTTAGGGCAGAGTCGCCGGGGTACCTTCAAAGATATGAAATATCTCACCCCAGGGCGAACAACCTTAGTCTATGAGTTACCTCTAGCCGAGGTGGTTACTGACTTTTTCGACCAAATGAAGTCGCGGTCAAGGGGGTATGCCAGCATGGAATACCAACTGATTGGCTATCGAGAAAATCCCTTAGTCAAGCTGGATATTTTGATCAATACGGATCCTGTTGACTCTCTAGCCGCCATTGTTCATCGAGATAAAGCCTATTACACAGGACGCGCTTTAGTCAGTAAGCTGCGAGAGCTGATTCCACGACATCAGTTTAAGATTCCGATACAGGCTGCGATTGGGGCTAAGGTGATTGCCAGTGAGAGCATTCCAGCCCTAAGGAAAGATGTACTGGCAAAATGCTACGGTGGCGACGTTTCTCGGAAGCGAAAGCTCTTAGAAAAGCAAAAAGCAGGTAAAAAACGGATGAAATCTGTGGGGCGGGTTGATGTTCCCCAAGAAGCATTTATGGCTGTTCTACGGATTACGGATGAATAAATCCAATTTCCTCTCCGATCAGGAAAGCCCCTAGCAAATATTTTCTAGGGGCAGCTATGGCTTATCAACCTACTCAGGATGCCCATTATTAGGTACCTTTAGAGCTTTACAAATAAAAAAAGTTTAGAGTTAACATCAATTTTTTTTGATGCTTTGGCTATAGTCTGACTGGTTAAATATGGGAGGTAAGTCCATATTTCGGCGCATATTGATGCTTATCGCTGAAACCATGCAGTCAGGGCAACGGCTAGGGCATCTGCCGCGTCGTCTGGCCGAGGCAAGCAATCTAAGCAGAGTTCTCTAGCAACTGCTTCCTGCACAGCAACTTTATCTGCAGCGCCATATCCAGTTAGAGCCAACTTAATTTGAGCCGGCGTATATTCAATGATGGGAAGCTGATGCTGCGCTAGCACCAGCAATAAGACCCCACGAGCTTGGGCCACTAAAATCGTATTGCCCATGCGATAGAAGAAAAGTTTTTCTATCGCCACCAAATCGGGCTGATGGGTGGTGAGAACTTGATGCAAGTCCTCGTAAATCGTCTGCAATCGTTGCCCAATATCAGTTTTGGCAGGTGTTTGGATAATTCCAAAGTCCAGGAGTCCAATGCTATCTGTATCCGTGCTGATCACACCAAAGCCTAAGGATGCTAACCCCGGATCTAAACCCAAAATCTTTTTTGTCACTATTGATAGAGCAGCCTTTAAGCACAACGTATAACAATAGGCTAAAGTCATGAGGTCTCCAGAATAGAGTTATGACTCACATTGGCCTCGATTCTCTATCTAGGATTCTTATAATAGTAAGACGTTATGTAATTGACTTACCTTCAACTCGTATAAGAGCAGTCTGTACTGTTTCAGCTTGACGATTACTTTCCTATAGAAATTCATAGAAACCGGAATGATTTTCCCTATCTATCTCAGCCTTGTTCCCCTGCAGACTCCTCTTGTTGCTGGTTTTTTTCTACCGATTGATGGCCTCTTCTCCACTCAAGGGGTAATGGTGATGCTTTTGGCGGCCTATGCTGGGGCCATGTGGATGTTCCTGTCAAGTGCACCCAAGGTGCATACGCTGATGGTGTCAGATCTGGAATTAGCTCGCCAATTTTTTGAAGGAGAGCTGCAGTTGCGAACCGCAGAAGTCCCCCTTCACTACTATTACAACTATGAGCAAACGCTGGGCTTATCGGGGATAGATCCTCTTTATATGTCTACGGATTTTGGCCGACCAGCCATGCAGCAATTGAGCGGCACCGATGGATTTTGGTATCAACTCAAAAAAAATGTCCAATTGCATGTGATTGGTGGGGCGAGCATTGGAGACAAAAACAGGCAGCGTCATGTTTGCTTTGATCATGACTGTCTAGAACAGATTTTGATGAAGGTGCAAACTCGCTATGTGAAATATAAGATTCGGCGAGAAAAACCACTAAACTTCTTAGTTAAGACCTACGAAGGTGCTGTAATAGAGTTTGCTGAAGTTTCTAATTAACGCAAGTCATGTCTTTCTCTTGGCAACCCGTCAAATCCTATCAAGATATCCTGTATCACAAAGCTGACGGCATTGCCAAAATCACCATTAATCGTCCTCACAAACGAAACGCCTTTCGCCCTCAAACCATTTTCGAACTCTATGATGCCTTTATAGATGCTCGGGAAGACCCAAGCCTTGGCGTCATTCTTTTAACGGGAGCAGGTCCCCATACAGACGGCAAGTATGCGTTTTGCTCCGGTGGGGATCAAAGTATTCGAGGAGATGCTGGCTATGTTGGAGATGATGGCATCCCACGTCTTAATGTTCTAGATCTACAACGGTTAATTCGTTCGATCCCCAAGGTCGTTATTGCCCTGGTGGCAGGATATGCCATTGGCGGCGGGCATGTCTTGCACTTGATCTGTGATTTATCCATTGCTGCAGACAATGCTGTTTTTGGCCAAACAGGTCCTAAAGTGGGTAGCTTTGACGGTGGTTTTGGAGCCAGCTATTTAGCCCGTGTGGTAGGCCAAAAGAAAGCCAGAGAAATATGGTTTCTCTGCCGCCAATACGATGCCCAAGCAGCCTTATCTATGGGCTTAGTGAATACGGTAGTCCCAGTCGCAGAACTAGAAGCTGAAGGGATTCAATGGGCCCAAGAGATTTTGCAAAAAAGTCCTTTGGCAATCCGCTGCTTGAAAGCAGCTTTTAATGCAGATTGTGACGGACAGGCCGGTATTCAAGAGTTGGCTGGGAATGCCACGCTGTTGTTCTACATGAATGAGGAAAGTGCAGAGGGAAAAAATGCCTTTCTCGAAAAACGGGATCCGAATTTTAGACAGTTTCCTTGGCGGCCTTGATGGAGTCATTTTTTCGAGCATGCTGGGCCATGATCCCATAATGCTATTGGCTTATATACAGTTCAGGGAGCAAGTAATACTTGCTCCCTGAGACTAAATTAGTTTTTTAAATTGATCTGAAGACCCAGATCGGATGAAAAGGTTTTATCAACCTGCATCGATGATCGATCATTGATGCAATCTAAAGAGTTGGGGTTAGAACTCGACGAGCGGATGCGGTCTCTAAACGATAGGGCTCAATAGACTTCTGTGGATGATTAATTGAGAGAGCCTCTATAGCAGAAGAAAAAACTTGGGATCATTAGAGAACATGCTTTCCACTCCCCACGAACTGGAGCCCCAAGCTGCTGACATTGTCCGCCTCGTCTTCCCTCTGGGGAGTAATGTTGACAATAGCGGCAAGCAAAAGTGGGAGAACTCAAAGTTTTCATAGAGTGAGTTGAAAATCAGTAGTTTTAATAGACAGAAAAACTTCGTAATATTTGTTAATGAATTTGAAGTATTTCCTTAGTTTTGCTAAGGATTTCTGCAGTGGGTTATTAGCCTTCTTTATATTAGGTTTCTCAGATTTCGGGTTTGCACCATTCGACAGCCGATAAAACCTTTAACAGCAAGCTGTTAGGTGATCCCCCTGCCATTAAAGCTGCATTTATCTTTTCTTTATGTTTGACATGAGAAATCCGATAAAAAAGCTTCAAAAGAAGCCTGGGGATCAGATGAATGAAAGACATAGCTTGCTTTCTCAGACAAGTGCAAAGTATAAAAACTGGGAAACCGTTAGGGTACCCCAATGAATCCTTCAACACGCCAACAATGTCAAAAAATACACTGTCGACTTAGCTGTATCTTTGTATAGATTCGCAAAACTTATAGTCAATTTGGCTACTAATCCTCATATATTTGCGCGGAAATACGCAAAAAAATACTTACGGATTTGGCTTCAGGAATAGAAAAAACGTGATGAAAATTGCTAGCTGGAATGTAAATTCTATCCGAACACGCTTAGAGCATGTTTTGGACTGGTTGTATGCCCAATCAATAGATGTTTTATGTCTACAGGAAACGAAGGTTATTGATGAGGACTTTCCGAAAGCCTCTTTTGAGGAGGAAGGTTACCAGGTATATGTTTCGGGACAAAAAGCTTATAACGGTGTGGCTTTAATCAGTCGGACGGCTCTATCTGAGGTAAATACGGGTTTCACCCCTCTACTCGGTTCCAATGATTTGACTCAGCACTATGACCAGCAAAAACGTCTGATCACGGGGATCATTTCTCCTGGAGTTCGCATTTTGAATTTATATGTTCCCAATGGCTCAGAAATTGACAGTGAGAAGTATGCCTACAAATTAGAGTGGTTGGACCTATTACATCGCTATGTTGAAAAGCTGCTGCATCAGGATTCCCAACATCTTCTGATCTGTGGTGATTTTAATATTGCCCTAGACGATCGAGATATGCATGATCCCACTAAGCGGGAGACCCATGTTATGTCTACAGATCGAGAGCGACAAGCTTTGCAAAAGGTATTGGAGCTCGGGTTAGAAGACGCTTTCCGTAAGTTCAACTCCAAGTCAGAGCAGTTTAGCTGGTGGAATTATCGGGCAGGGTCTTTTCAACGAAATAAGGGTTGGCGGATTGACCATCACTATTTAACGCCGACGCTATATGAGCAGGCGACAGCTTGCACCATTGATGTAGCCCCTCGTCGGTTACCGAAACCTAGCGATCATTCTCCCGTTGTGGTCGAAATAGATACCCAAAACTTGTAGGTGCAAACTACTGAAGACACTTACTTCTGAGGGCAAGGTAACAGAATTTGTAGCCAGGCCCCGCCTGTTTGGGGATGGTTGCGGGCCCGAATGGTGCCGCCGTGGGCAAGGATGATTTGCTGTGCGATCGCAAGTCCTAAACCACTCCCCCCCACAGGAGTCAGAACAGAGGATTGCTCCTGTTCTGATAGGGCAACAGAGGTCGCTTGAATGACATCTGATCCCTCTAGAGATTGTAGGCTCACTGACTCAGCATTTCCCACTATGGCACTACCTCTCACTCTAGAAAGATCAGAGCGATAGAAGCGCTTAAAAATATGAGGAAGAGATTCTACGGAAAAACCTGAGCCTGTATCAATAATATCGATACAAAGACTTTGCCCTCCTTCCACTTCCTCAGCAGACTGAACGACTTCTACCTGGACAATAATGGGCTGATCAACCGGACTGTACTTAATAGCGTTATCGATCAGGTTAAGGAACACGCGATACAGTCGATTCTTGTCTGCTTCTAAAGTGCAATCTTCCACCCCCTGGTAAAAAAGGGACAGATTACGCTGCTGAGCCAAAGGTTCCAAATTCAGCCAAGCCTTGTGAATCAGACTGGGAACATTAACAGGTTGCAATTTTAGGGTTTGGGCTTGATTGAAGGTGATTCGGCTGAGTTCGAGTAAATCTTTCACCAAGTCGCTCAGGCGGGTGACTTCTTGCAACAAGCGATCAATATGGGAACGATGTTGCCAGCTAATGCGGGGTTCAAGAGTTTCCACCATGAGTCGAATAGAAGTGAGGGGTGTTTTTAACTCATGGGCAACATCTGACGTCCAGCGATCTCGATCCTCAGCCAAGTTCTTCGTCTCAGTTCGATCTTCAATAAATACCCCCACATGTCCTTCAGACAGAGGAATACCATAGGCCTTGAGCGGCCACTCTTGAGCCCGCTCAGACAGATGCATAATCCACTCAATTTGATGCTCTTGCTGATCTGAGCGAACTTGACCAATCAATTGATCCAACTCTATAGAACGCACCACTTCTAGGAGAAGACGATTCGGCCCAGCATCCCAAGAACGACTTTGAATCTTCAGAAGATCGCAGGCCCGTTCATTAATCCAATACAAATTGTCGGCACTATTAACCTGCAAGTAGCCTACCGGGGCTCGATGTAGAATATCTTGCCAACCTAACAGCTCTTGCTCATGCAGCTGTAGCTGATCTTGAAGTTGCAGCGTCACTCGAGACAGCCGGCTCAAGGGAGACAAGGCAGGACGATAAGGATCACTCGGTAAGTTACGAATAATCCGTTCAAGTTGGTTGTTGAAATGACGAGCAGACCAGGCTAACAGTCCTAGACCCAGACCTAATCCTGCGAGGAACCATACCAATTGCACAATACTCTCCGGTATTTAAGCTTGAGATTCCCTCAAATCCTCATTTCTATCCAAACCGATAGCCAAATCCTCTAATGGTGACCAAGTAATCTGGATTACTGGGGTCAATTTCTATTTTTTCCCGGAGCCACCGAATATGTACATCGACAGTTTTGCTATCACCAATATAATCCGGTCCCCAAATTTTTTCGAGAATCTGCTCCCTTGGCCAAACTCGCCGAGGATAGCTCATAAATAATTCTAAAATTCTGAATTCTTTAGGAGACAGATTAACTTCTTCGTTCCGAACCATCACACGACATTCATCAGGATGCAAACTGATCTCTCGACAGGTGAGTAGGGCTCCCTGGGGATCGGTATTATTGAGCCGCTGCCGTCTTAAGAGAGCTCGGCAGCGAGCGATCAATTCCCGCATACCAAAGGGCTTGGTGAGATAGTCGTCGGCACCCACTTCGAGGCCGACAACCCGGTCGGCTTCCGTATCCTTAGCACTCAACATAAGTACCGGAACAGTCGAGCCTTCGCGGCGAATAAACCGGCACAAATCAATCCCATTAATGCCGGGCAGCATAATATCTAAAATAATCAGATCTAAGGTTGATGCCTGCTGCGATCTCGACTTAAATAGCTGAATAACATCCAACGCTGTTTGGCCATCAGCAGCCGTAATCACCCGATATCCTTCACTTTGCAGCGCCGGAGCAATGGTTTCGCGAATATTTTCTTCATCTTCTACTAACAGAATCTGCCCCATTGTGGTCGGCAGTTGCTCAAAAGAGCGAGCATTAAAGTCAGTAGATAGCATACAGAGTAGTGCCAAAATAGCGACAAGCCGATTCTAGCACTGAATCTTCCGCAAACCATTAGCCTGAGAGGCCTTTAACCGAAGCATAACCTAATTTTTATCAATTTGAGAAGAAAATCAATGAATAGCGCTGGATTTCGCGGCTCCCTTACTAATCGTTGCCAAATACAACCCAGTCAAAATGATAAAAAAGGCAATCCAATTCAATAAATTGAGCTGCTCTCCAAACACTTTCCAGGCCAGAATGGCGGTGATTAGAGGCTCCATAAGCATAAAAATAGAGACAAATCCCGACGTAAATTGCTTGAGGCAGTAAGCCAGCAGACCTTGTCCTAATCCTTGGCTAATTACCCCTAAAGCAATGACGGCTAACCAAACCGTTGTAGATGTGGGAAATAGTTGATTCCCCCCCATCAACACAATCGGAATCGTCAATAGTCCAGTCACGATACAAGAAGACAACATGATGGTGGTGGTGGTAAACCGCGTCCGCAGTTTTTCAATCACCAGAAAATTGGCGGCATAAAAAACGGCTGATAATAAAGCAGCCCCATCCCCCCACTAGACCACTAGTGCCAACCTGAAAATCGCCGACTCCAATGATTAACACCCCAGTGATTGCCAACCCCAGACCCATAAGGAATTGACGATTGAAGCGATGTCCTAAAAACAGCCACCCCCCTAATGTTGCAAACAAGGGGGTCATGTTATGGAGGAGATTGGAATTTGCCACACTGGTTTGGGTGAGAGACCAAGCCCAAGAACCTGCCCGACCGTAGATCAAGATCCCCAAACACACAAACCAGAGCAAATCGCGAATTTGAAGCGGTTGAGATGTCTGATCAGCTTCTGCAGAAGGTTGGCGAAATTGTTGGAAGCCACTCCACATTCCTAAAGCCAGAGATGCAATCCAAAATCGGTTAAAAATGGTAGCGCTGGCCGTTAGCTCTTCTTCGCTCAAGCGAGTAAATATTGCCGAGAAAGACAAAATACAGACTGCAGCGAGCAAAGCAGCAAAGGGCAAAATAGATGAAGTCTGCGATGCAGATTTCTCGTAAAGAGCCTCTAGAGCTTGCGGGTCAGCAGCAGGTCGCTGCAACGTTTCAAGAGTCTGCTGAGGCCGCTCTAGGTCTTTGGTAATCATTATTGAGTCAATTTTGAAGAGTGGGCTGTCGCGAGGTAAATGATCCCCATTATTATGTTATGTTACGAGACCCCTGGACAAAATATATATTGTGTAATTTTTTCGATACATTTCTTTTACAATGCTGTATTTTAAGGCGATAGCATTAAAAAGAATTGGATAACGACCGCATTGGCAATATCCATACAACAAGCTCCCAATAAGGGAATCACCAGCAAAGCTTTGGGAGAAGGGCCATATCGTTGAGTAATCGTGGTCATATTCGCCATCCCCACGGGCATCGCCCCCCAGAACCATCCCCCGTAAAGCCAGCACAGATCACGCTGGCATCGTAATCACGACCTGCAGCCCAAAAACACTACAAAATAGGCAAACAGCCCAGCACAAAGGGTTTGGACACCCAAAATAATCAGCAAGGGACCTGCCGTTTGCATCCAAGACAGAATCTGCAAATTCATCAGGCTCATGACCAGAAAGAGCTGCAGGCTGACGTCATTCCAAAATGACAAAGCTGAATCATTGACCGTAATATTTCCCCAGTCTAGAAGATTGATCAAAAGAATAGCCACCAGCATGATGGGTAGAAATCGTGGCAAAACAATTCCCCAATCACTGGTGAGCAAGTGCAATCCCAATCCCAAACTCAGGGAAGTCGCAATCAATAAAACAATCCCAAACATGCCTTCCAAACTCGTCGGCATCGTCACTGAACTTTCCACCATAGAATCAGAGGGCGGGGATAGGGACTCCAGATCAAATCGGTGAATCAAATGCTGACTAATGGGTCCTGCTAAAACCCCTCCCACAATCAATCCCAAGGTCGCAGCTGCTAGGCTAAATTCCAATGCACCAGTCCATCCTTGAGCTTCAAGGAGTGTTCCCCAGGTGATCGCTGTACCATGGCCGCCCACAAAGGAAATCGTCCCACCGAGGAGTCCAAAGATGGGAGGGCAACCGACTACACATGCCACCAAGATCCCCACTGCATTTTGCAGGAATAGAAAAGCAACCATAACCCCAATCACAGCAAAAAGGGTTTTCCCTCCTTCTTTAAGCTGTTTAAAGCGAGCAGCTAGGCCAATCGTGCTGAAGAAGATCAAAAGCAGATTGTCTCGCAGGCTCAGATCAAATCGTAAATGCCAAGGGGTGAACAGATTGACATAGGCCACTAGACCACAGCCGATTAGACCGCCCGAAACAGCAGCAGGAATATTTAGTGTTCTGAGGAGAGGGATAGTGCGGGTGAGCAGGATACCAATCCCGAGAATAAAAATGCTGATCAGTAGAAAGGTCAAACAATCAATGTCGACAATGGACTCGCTCATGAAGCGCGCCGATTGAGGAAGGCGACACATTCTACATGAGAGGTTTGAGGGAAGAAGTCTACGGGTTGGACTCGATTGAGATCGTATTGGCCTGACTGACAAAGCAACTTCAAATCACGAGCTAGAGTCGCAGAATGACAACTGACATAAACAACTCGCTCAGGCTTGAGGGACAGGAGTTGATCAATCACACTCTGGTGACAGCCTTTGCGAGGCGGATCTAACAAAACCAGATCCGGGGCAAAAGGTAGCTCGCCCAAACAGTCTTTGGCCGCTCCGGCAGAAAACGTTGCATTGCTAATTTGATTGAGAGTAGCATTGGTCTGGGCCTGGTCTATGGCTGCAGTCTGCAATTCAATACCAACAATCTCTTTAACCCGCTGAGCTAGGGGAAGCGTAAGGGTACCAATGCCGCAGTAAAGATCAACAACCTGTTCACTGCCCGTGAGTTGAAGGTGGTCGAAGAGGGTGTTGAGCAGGACTTCCGCTTGTTCGGTATGCACCTGAAAAAAAGTATCCGGACGGAGTTGAAAGGTTAGCCCCGCAAAGGTTTCTTGCAAATAGTTGCGTCCGGCGATGCAAGTGGTGTCATTCCCAAAGATGCGATTGGTCCGATGGGAATTGAAGTTAAGACAAATCCCCACCAATTGGGGATAACGTTCAAGCCACTCCTGTACTTGAGCATCTAGATCGGCTAAATCAGATAAAGCTTGGTTCGGTTTGGCATTAATAATCAGCGTCATTAAAATTTCTCCCGTCCGCCGCCCCATGCGGATCGAGAGGTGGCGAATCCGTCCCCGATGGTTTTGCTCGTTATAGATGGGCCAGTCTTGTGTTTGAATATCCTCTTTAATTTCAGCTAAAAACTGATTGAAATGAGGATCTTGGACCGGGCATTGATTGAGGTTAATGAGCTTGTGACTCCCTTTGCGGTAATATCCTGCCTGCACTCGGTTAGTATTGGGACTCAACACGATGGGATAGGTGACTTTGTTGCGATACTCAATCGGGGATGGGGCAGCCAGTACTGGATCGACGGCTGGAGTCCGGAATTTACCGATTCGCTCTAGGGCTTGAATCACATGATTTTGCTTGGCGGTCAGTTGGTAGGCATAGTCCACCTGTTGCCACTGACACCCACCACATTTATCAGCAACAATGCACTGGGGTCTCACTCGGTGCGGCGAGGCTTGCTTAATACTTTGAAGCTGACCATAGGCATATCTAGGTTTGACCCGAAGCAGCCGCACACTAATATGATCGCCAGGAACGGTGTTTGGGACAAAAACGACCTGATTCTGCTCTCCCCATCGACCCACTCCATCTCCAGTCGGACTGAGATCTGTAATCTCTAGATCTAATAAGCTGCCTTGTTGCCAATGGCTTTCTGGTAGTTTCTGTTCACTAGCATTTTGAAGATTATCCACTGGCATAAAGTTGATGCAATAACGATTGGAGTAAATAAGACGGAGGCTCTAAATCGGCTTAGGCTGATTGACTCTGCCATAGTCTTAAAGGCAAAACATAGATAATTCTGCTAATTCAAGCACTTCATCGTATCCGAATATTTGGCGAAATACCTTTTTTCCCCCACTAACATTTATGAACGTGTCCTCTAGAGATGACTTTTAAGGAAATCAACTACCGTTACTCGCAGGATTTATTCCCTTAACTAACAGCTGAGTTTCTCCATCTTTTTTGAAGCTGCAAACGAAATTATTTATGCAAACAATATTAAGATTCGCATGATAGTAGATCCTCATCCCCTTACTATCTTTTTATTCCCCAACGTGGACTGATCTATGGCTTTAGTAAAGTTCTAGAGCCTGAAAGTTCACACTAGAGTGCAGGTTCAAGGAATGCGTTAATCAATAAAAAAATTGAGGACTAAGGTGATGAACCTGCACTCTAGTGTGAATAAATTTACGTCACGAATTCTGATGACCGGTTTGGTCATATTAATAACAGCCTGTGGGGGAGTCCATTCTTCACCCCAAACAGTAGTTGAAGAATTTATCGAAGCTGGGGCAGATGGCAAGTTTGATGAACTTAAGCCTCTATGTGCAAAGGAAGCACCTAAAGCGTTATGTAATCCTAATGCAGATGACCAAGAAGAATTTGCCACAGTTATGAAAACTATCAAAATTGTTGGCGAACCTAAAGTTGAAGGAAATCAGGCTCTAGTTAAGATCAATATTTCATTTGAGGGTGCAACTGCAGAAGCAAACTTCCCTCTCACCAAGCAAGGAGATAAATGGCTTCTGAGTGGCGAACCTGAAGAAGTAGAATCATAAACCGATAGGAGCGATCTGGAAAAGCTTAACGAGATAGGGAACAAAGCATGCAGAGATTGCTCCACTATCTCGTAACGATTAATGTCTAATCAGAGTTTTAGCTGAGATTACCTCTCATTAGCCTGAGAGTCATTGGCAATGGAGCTGTGACCGATCATGACGTCACAAAGTTGCCCTTTAGATACAAGCTTCTTTGGACAGCGCTAGACTAGAGGAGAGTCATATTTCGCGTTTTGTAGATGCGATCGCATCTACAAAACTAGGCAAACGCAGAATAAGATCACGCAAAGTCCTAGCCATAACCTAAACACACCAGAGATCGACAAATTCATTTAACGTCAGAAAATTCATCAAGCCTCTTTGTTCTATCCTCTTATCAAGAGTAGTATCAACATAATCAGTCATTATCTCTTCACCAAAAGAAGGGCGAAATATTCTCATTGGCACTTAAAATTTGTCAAGCCAAAATCTGGAAGTATTTTAGCTTGCTCTAAGATTCAAATGAGTGATTGTCTCTTTAAATATTTACAGTGCGTCTAAGTTACTTATAGCAAGTACAAAAAGCACCTAACACAAGATACAGATTAAATTACTAAGACAAAATAATTTACAGCTTATTCATAAGTGGAATAAAGTGTACCCGAAGCACTGCATTCAGCAATATTTTCCCTCACTGTCAGCCAGTAGTTTTGACTGGCTCTAACTTCTAGTATTTCAGGCAATTTTCCCATTCTGAGTCACTCCCATGAAACATAACAAACGAAAACGGAAGCCCATGGATGGGCGGTTCGTGACTAAAATTGCGATTGTCTATCTTGGTATTTTTTCTTCGCCATTCATTATTTCTCAATTTTCTCCTAAAGCCCAAACAGCTCACTCTTCTTCTGAGGGTTCTCAGAAAGTGTCAGAGAATCAAGCAATCTCCCTCTCTGCTCAAACTATCTCCCAACGTGATGGGAAAGACTGTTCAGAATAATTGAAGTTGTGAGTCTTTAATCATTGCGATCGCATCCACGAAACCTGGTATGTGATCGCACAAACTCTCAACCAAAACTTAATCCCAACAGGGGTAAAGCTGGGCTTTTAGTAGGAGCTAAAAGGCCAAAACGGTGCTGTGAGCAATCGCTAGACATACTGATGGATATTTTTAGAATGATATAACCCTGGGGAATAGGTCATTCTCATTCTCACAATGCGGTAAGCCTGGTTCTCTAGATCACCTCATGGGTAAACTGAAACGTCGCCCACTGATCGACATCCCAAACCCAGTTGTTATCAGATTCAATCCCCATTTGCTCGGCCATTGGCGTGCTGCCATCATGCAAATCTTGTAACACTTGTTGGGTCACTTCTAATGGATTGACCAAACGAGCTACCACAGGGGATGTATTACTTGAAGATTGGCGGATTTTGCTGGCTATTGCATCTAATCCTTTCTCAAACGGAGTTCGGCTCACAATAATGTAGGTGGTTGCTATCCCTTCCGGTCCTCGAACGACATACTCATTGTTTGGGAATGGCACGGCTAGCGACTCTTTAGGGGCAATGAAGTCTTGACTAGTAGACCTGTCTAACAGAGCCTCTGGCGAATAAATGGAGAAGAACTGGGTGCGAGTATCAACGCCCAAGACTAGCCAATAGAGCGGGGTATCGCTGTAGTTACGCACTCGATATTGGATATGTTGTCCTTTGGCAATCTGGACGACTTGCCCTTGCTTCTCAAAGGAAGATAGGGATGAGCTATCTTTCCGAGTCCAAGGCGCTCGGGTCGTACATTGTTGGGCTAGGACTTGAGGTTTTTCATCATCAGTGGCTTCCAACGCCACCATTGCCCCCACTCTCGAAGAAAAATCGTTAACGGTCAGATCGAGGGTTTTGCGGGCCAACAATAATTTCAGAGTGTCATGCAGTTGATTGACCGCCGTTTTAATTGCTTCACCCGATTCTCCTCGGGTATCTGCTAACTCTTCGCCCCCTTGGGAGAAGAGTCCATATTGGGTTTGAGGCGGTGGAGCAGGAGGGTCTTCGTCTTCTTCTGATAGGTCCGGAACGGAATTAACGATCACTTGAGAAGAAGAAGATGCTTGGGTAAACAGGAAGTCCGCGTTTTGGGTCCCAGCAATAACGGGGTTGATATTGGGCATGTCTGAAAACGCACTAGTGGCATCTACCCGCTCAATTCGATTCAATTGTGAGCCTAGGGCAACATTTAAGTTGATAGATCGGGAAATGACTCGAAACGCTTCTCGAATTTTCTGACCGGAGTTAATTTGACCTTCTTGATCACAGCGTCCGGTCCCCACACAGCCTCGGCTAGACTCTAATTGAATTAAAGGCTCTAGGGTGACCTGCTCAGATGCGCTCCCAGGAGATGGGGCGGTAGCAGCTGAAATATTAGATAAGCTGCCTTCTTTCGATGTGACTTTAAAGCAAGTAGTGGCTTCGTAATACTCCACCACTTGGGGTAAAACACCCCCTAACCAAAGAGTGACTTCTTCACCGTTGTCTTCGACATCCGTGACCACACCATCAGCATTGGTGCCAAGAGATAATCCGGTTAAAACACTAGAGCCCGTCTGCCCGCTTAAGCTAGGTTGCTGGACTCGACCGACCTGATGTTCGACATCAGACACAACCCGGTTAAAACTAGCCGAGAATTTCTGGGAGGGGGAGGATTGCCATAGATGTTGCGTTAAAGCATAGGTGAATAACCCGGAAGAAAAATCATGCCATTGGGCTTCAACCGCCGTTTGAGGGCGCTGAGAGGCTAAAAGAATCAGCTCAGAAGAGGATGGACGCCGTTGGGATTGATTGAGCAACTTCTCTTGCTGTTCACGATCTCCCGGCAAGTCTGTTTTTTGTTGAATACTGGGTTGCGATCGCACCCGCAAATTCCCCAGCAATGCCTTCCCTGGATAGGTGAACCCAGCATCTAACACACAGAGACTTTGTTGCGTATTAAGGGACCGAAACCACAGGGCTAACTGCTCCTGCAACAGGGCATTTTCAATGGCTGGGCTCTGGTCGGAATGTTGAATATCACTGTCAAAAGGAAGCAACACTTTGGAGGGGAGCGGCGTTTTCGCCTCTGAGGCAGCGTCGATATAGGGACTTAATAAACATCCATACCCACTGAAGTGAAAGATGACACAATCTTGAGGCCGGGACTGCTCAATCAAATGGGTCGTAAACGCTGCCTCGATATTTTTATAGGTGGCCTGCTTATTTTTAAGGATGACAATATCGTCGGGATGGAAGCCAAACCGATGGACCAGTAGCTCTCGCTGCAATTCCAAATCTGTCAAACAGCCCTTCAGCTTGGCCTGCTTGCCCAACTCCCGATATTGGTTAATGCCCACTAGCAGGGCGAGCTTCCGGGAGGTGGGTTGAGCGAGTACTTGTTGATATTGATCTGCAAACTTCCATAGAGATAAATCACTCAAACCTAGGCCAGCTAGCACTAAGCTAGTTTTTCGCAGTAAAGCGCGTCGGGTCAGTGCCATGATGTGATGTCTATGGAGAGGGCCTATTGAAGGGCAAAAAGGTAGAACCCATCATCTAGTAATGGGTTCCTATTTTCACTATATCGCCGATTGCGAAAGCTAGGCTTAAGCTTTCATTGCCGCTGCTAATTCAGAAGCCACTTCAGGGCGAGAAAACTCAGGTGGGGGTAGCTCCCCTCGTCGCAGCATTTCTCTGACCTTTGTCCCAGACAGGTGAACCCGATCTTCAGGCCCACTGGGACTCGTCTTAGTCGTAGCCATGGATAAGGTCTTCTTGCAGTAGAAGGCATGCTCAAACTTCATGGGTGTAATCCCCAACGCTTGAGCATCTAAGCTATCGAAAATATACTGGGCATCGTAGGTACCATAGTAGTCACCCACACCCGCATGGTCGCGACCCACAATAAAATGGGTGCAGCCATAATTTTTGCGAACTAAAGCATGAAAAATTGCTTCGCGAGGACCTGCATAGCGCATGGCCGCAGGATTAATGGCTAGAATAACCCGATCCTCCGGGAAATAATGCTCCATCATGATTTCGTAGCAACGCATCCGCACATCTGCTGGAATATCATCACTTTTCGTTGCACCCACCAATGGATGCAAGAATAATCCATCTACAGTTTCTAACGCACACTTTTGAATGTATTCGTGGGCACGGTGAATCGGATTCCGGGTTTGAAAGCCAACAATTGTGTTCCAACCTCGTTCACGGAAGAGTTGACGAGAAGCGATGGGGTCAATTTGATAGGAAGGGAATTGGGGGTGGGACTGGCGCTCTAGCAACCAAACTGGACCCGCAAGATTAACTGCACCCTGATCAAACACGACCTTGACACCAGGATGTTTCATCTCATCTGTTTTATAGACTTGAACGGCTTCCTGAGTCTTGTCGTAGGTATATTTCTCAGTCAATTCAAGTACACCCACAAAAGCGCCCGCTGGGTCATCTAGACGAACCAAGCCCCCCACATCAAGGGCAGCCGCTACGCCTTCATCGACAGATAAAGTCACTGGAATGGACCAAGGCAGACCATTTTCAAGGTGCATGTGATGAACAACCTGTTCATAGTCTGCCTGCCCCATAAAGCCTGAAAGTGGGCTGAAGCCACCAATGGCAATCATTTCCAAATCTGAGGTGGCTCGCTTATCTAACTGTACGCGGGGTAAGCTATCACCCTTGGCAAGCAAATCTTGTTTTTGGCTTGCAGAAGCAACCCGGTTGATGAGTGAACCACCGTGTGGCGCAATGGCATCTTCATGTTGAGTCAAAATAAACCTCCCTAAACTGCGTATCACTCCAAATCATAAACTAAAGATTAAGTTTTGTTAGTAATTACGGGTTAACTTTTGGTGTGTAGGATGTAGAGACAGTATCCTAGCGGATTCCCTATGCCTAACGATTTTGCATCCTCAATCAAATTTGGAACCGACGGTTGGCGAGGCATTATTGCCAAAGACTTTACCTTCGAGCGGTTGGTCTATGTCGCCCCTATTGCGGCCCAAATCCTAGAAGAAACCTATGGCAGCGCTGACAAAAAGCATTTAGTGATCGTGGGATATGATCGCAGATTTCTCTCAGAAGAATTTGCCCAGGCCACTGCTGAAGCTGTTCAGCAAGCCGGATTTGATGTGCTGTTATCGAACACCTTTGCGCCCACCCCTGCATTTAGTTGGGCGGCCTATCATCGCCACGCCCTTGGGGCTTTGGTGATTACAGCCAGCCATAACCCAGGGATCTATTCTGGCCTCAAAGTCAAAGGAGCCTTTGGCGGCTCAGTGCCTCCTGTCGTCACTCAAGCTATTCAAGATCGACTGGTCGAAGCCCCCGTCACTACTTCGACTGCCGGGACCCTAGATACCTTCGATCCCTGGCCAGAGTATTGTCAGGTTTTGCAATCTAAGGTTGATATGGATGCCATCAATCAAGCAATTCACCAGAAGCGACTTAAGGTCTTTGTGGATACGATGCATGGGGCAACAGCCACTGGCCTACAACGGCTGCTATCGGCTGAGATCACAGAACTCAACTGCGATCGCGATCCGTTATTCGAAGGAGGGGCCCCTGAACCCCTTCCCAAGTATTTGGGAACTCTCATTCAGTCCATCCAAACTCACCGTCAACAGGCCCCTGATGAAGAAGCGATTGTAGGATTTATATTTGATGGGGACGGGGATCGAATTGCAGCAATGGATGGCCAGGGTAACTTTCTAAGTTCTCAAATCTTGATTCCGATTTTGATTGAACACCTTGCAGCTCGCCGAAAGTTCCAGGGAGAAGTCATCAAAACGATTAGCGGTTCAGAACTGATCCCTCAAGTGGCTGATCTGTACCAATTACCCCTCCATGAAACCCCCATTGGCTATAAATATATTGCCGACTATATGCTGGCCGCAGAGTCAGTATTGATTGGTGGCGAAGAATCTGGAGGTATAGGCTATGGCAACCATATTCCTGAACGAGATGGCTTGCTCTCTGCCCTATATTTACTCGAAGCTGCAGCTCAAACCGGTCAAGATCTATCCCATTTGTATCAGCAGCTACAAACGCAAACAGGGTTCACCAGTTTTTATGATCGTATTGATCTACCCCTATCTTCTGAAGCTGATAAACAAAAGCTAATTGATCAATTGCAAGCAGCACCCTTCAGTCAAGTATTGGACCAAAAAGTCGTGGATGTTCTATCCATCGATGGTTTTAAGTTTAACTTGGCGGATCAGAGCTGGTTACTTATTCGCTTTAGTGGGACAGAGCCTGTTCTGCGCCTCTATTGTGAGTCCCATCACCCGGACCGAGTTTCCAAAATTCTAGCTTGGGCAAAAGACTGGGCACTGCGTTAAAACACTATCAAAGGTCTCATCATGTTCTCATCGTCTAACCCGATCTCTAAGGTCCCTCCCATTCTTCTCAAGCCAGAGCAATTGGAGCTTCTGGTCAGTCTGGCAATATTGCCGATTCTTGTTGCCTTGTTGGGGCAGCAACAGCTGTTCAGGTGTTTGACGACCCTTGGAACTTGGAGCGAAAGCCTATTGCAAGGGGTCGCCTTGCCTTTTTTAGATTTGCCCGAATAAAGTACGTTTTTCTCTCCTTTGGATGTAATTTTCCTGGTCTTTATCCTCAGAATGTTGTTTAGAGAGCTAGGAAAATCCATATGTGGACGAATATATCCGTCCTTAAGTTATGTAGTCTGTCTTTTCGCTTATGAATACTGCTTAGGCCCAGTCTACACAGCATGATTCATCCAAAGTAAGAACGGTTTATTGAGGGAACCTAACCCTACCAAGGGAATTAGCTTTTAGAGAAAGATAGTAAAGCGAGGTTTACCCCCTAGAATTGTGATGGAGTTGTTTTTGATGCCACTTTACCCAGTTCTCAACAGAGGTTGATGCTTTAAAGGCGAAGTTCCCAAAAGCTTGATAATCGTCTTCGAGTTTTTCTATTCCATCGATCTTACTTATTTGAGTTAATACTCTATGCGTTCCACTCTCAACCGTATCCATCCCCAATTAGCACAGCACAACCAGTTAGAGTCATTGCTTCTACATCGAATTAAAGTCATTGAAGACCTACTGGAAGCTGTCCTCAGAGATGAATGCGGGCAGGAGTTAGTCGATTTACTTCGGCAGTTGCGATCGATGTGTTCCCCGGAAGGACAAGCCCCAAGGGTTCCGGAAACGGAAGTCCTGAAGGTGGTAGAAAAGCTGGAGCTAGATGAAGCCATTCGGGCTGCAAGAGCATTTGCCCTCTACTTTCAGCTCATCAATATTGTGGAACAACATTATGAGCAAGAGGAAAGTATTATGCGTACCCGAGGGGCGATTCAATCCTCTCCGGTAGCACTTCCTAATGCCGATGGCTCTGAGGAGGGAGCAGAAAATCATTCTGGCCAAAATGGTCAGACCGATCTACCTGAGCACAGCATCTTTGATGCAATTCTACGGGAGCCGAATGCAGGGACCTTTACCTGGTTATTTCCCAAGCTGAAACAGTTAAATGTTCCGCCTCGCCATATTCAAAATATTATTCAGAACCTGGATATTCAGCTTGTATTTACTGCTCATCCGACAGAAATTGTGCGGCAGACGATTCGGGCTAAACAACGTCGGATTGCCAAGATCTTAGGCAAATTAGATGAGGCGGAGGCTGGACTGGCCAATAGTACCCGTTCGAATTGGGAAGTGGATGCGTTACAGGCCCAACTCACGGAGGAAGTCAGATTTTGGTGGCGAACCGATGAACTTCATCAATTTAGGCCGACAGTTTTAGATGAAGTCGAGTACAGCCTGCATTATTTTCGCGAAGTCCTTTTTGATGCGATTCCCCAGCTGTATCAACGCTTATCCCAGCATTTGAAACAAGCATTTCCCAATCTACAACCCCCCTCGCTACAACTTTTGTAAGTTTGGATCTTGGGTGGGCTCGGATCGCGATGGCAACCCAGCAGTGACGACAGCTATCACTTGGCAAACCTCCTGTTATCAGCGAAATTTAGTGCTTGAGAAATATATTCAATCCATTAATAAGCTGATCAATTTGTTGACCCTATCCCAATATTGGTCTGAAGTTCCATCTGGTTTAGAGAAATCTTTGGGCCAAGATCAGCTACAAATGCCTGACGTGTATGACCGGCTCTCGATCCGGTTCCTGGGAGAACCCTTTCGATTCAAGTTGTCTTATATCCTGAAGCGTCTAGAAAATACTCGAGATCGCAACCAACAGCAGGCTCAACTGATTGATTTTTCCCATCCGATTCATCCCCAAGGGATGAACGAACAAATTTACTATCCTGCTGCTCAGGATTTTTTGGCCGAACTTCGAGTGGTCCAAGAGAATTTGCAGGCGACAGGGATCAGTTGCCAAGAGTTAGATACCCTGATCGGCCAAGTGCAGATCTTTGGCTTCAATCTGACTCAGTTAGATATCCGGCAAGAAAGCTCTTGTCATTCAGATGCCCTCACTGAAATCGTTAATTATCTGCAGATTCTGCCCAAGCCCTATAACGAGTTATCAGAGCCCGAACGATTGGAGTGGCTGACCCAAGAGCTGCAGACCCGTAGGCCCCTGATCCCCCATGACCTGCCTTTTTCTGAGAAAACCCAAGAGCTGATTAATACCTTCCGGATGATTCGGCGGCTGCAGGAAGAATTTGGGGTAGAAATTTGCCGTACCTACATCATTAGCATGAGCCATGATGCCAGTGATTTGCTGGAAGTGCTGCTGTTAGCGAAGGAATCCGGTCTATTTGATCCCACAACGGCGACTGGAACATTACACGTTATCCCTCTTTTTGAAACAGTAGATGACTTAAAGCGGGCGCCAGGGGTCATGACCCAACTGTTTGATTTAACCTTTTATCGGAATTATTTAGTGGATGCTCAGGCATCTCAGGAGCCATCTTCAGAACCTCCTCTCTCGTTACAAGAGATCATGCTGGGATACTCTGATAGCAATAAGGATTCTGGCTTCCTCAGTAGTAATTGGGAGATTTACAAAGCCCAGCAACGCTTACAGGAAACTGCTGAGCCCTACGGCATTTCTTTGCGAATTTTCCACGGTCGGGGCGGTTCTGTCGGCCGAGGCGGTGGACCTGCCTATGAAGCTATTTTGGCCCAGCCAGGGTATAGCGTGAATGGCCGGATCAAAATTACAGAGCAGGGCGAAGTAGTGGCTTCGAAGTATTCTTTGCCAGAGCTCGCTTTATATAACCTAGAAACGATTTCTGCGGCTGTTATCCAAGCCAGCTTATTGCGCTCCACCATGGACAGCATTGAGCCTTGGCATGAAATCATGGAGGATTTATCGGCACGATCGCGGAAGCGATACCGGGCACTGATTCATGAACAAGAAGACTTAGTGGACTTTTTCTACGAAGTCACCCCCATTAATGAAATTAGTCAATTACAACATGCTGCTCGACCCGCTCGACGACGGGCCGATAATCGGCGGACTTTAGAAGGGTTACGCGCCATTCCTTGGGTGTTTAGCTGGACTCAAAGTCGGTTTCTGTTGCCGGCATGGTACGGCGTGGGTACCGCACTTCAGGACTTTCTGGATGAGGAGTCTGCAGAGCATCTCACTCTACTGCAATATTTCTACGGCAAGTGGCCCTTTTTTAAGATGGTGATTTCTAAAGTAGAAATGACCTTAGCTAAAGTGGATCTGCAAATTGCTCATCACTATCTTCAGGAATTAACTTCTTCTGAAGATGTGGATCGGTTTGAGCGTTTGTTTGAGCAAATCGCCCAAGAATATTACTTGACGCGGGAAATGGTCTCTAAGATTACGGGGAACCAGCAGCTCCTAGATGGAGATCCTAACCTTAAGCGTTCGGTCCATCTGCGGAACGGTACGATTGTTCCATTAGGATTCCTGCAAGTGTCCTTGCTCAAGCGATTGAGACAACATCAGCGGCAAGATCGTGTTGCCCTAGGAGCTGGAAACGTTAGCGAGAAAGACCTTCTGCGGGGTGCTCTGCTGACGATTAATGGGATTGCAGCAGGCATGAGAAACACCGGCTAGTCCAGCTTAACGGAACCACATAAAATGATATGGAAAATGGAGCTAAGCGGATTCGAACCGCTGACCCCCTGCATGCCATGCAGGTGCTCTACCAACTGAGCTATAGCCCCGAATGCGACTATCATCATGCCTTGAAAAGCATTCGAACGTCAAGAACTTTCTTCAAATCCTCGTTACACAAGAAACACACAACCCATAAAACTTGAGTAAAGCGTTACTCATCTCAGTATTTGTTTAATCTTTGCATAAAAAAATACATATTCAGAGTTATCAGACTTATTAATTTTTCTAATCATTCACGTTATGATCGAAGTACGAGATAGCAACCGTTGATCCAAATAAGGATGGGAATGCTCTTTCCCATTCATTTTGTATATGGGAGTTTACGTATGAAAATTATGAATTTTTTCGAACAAGGGATCCAGTATTTATCAGAAGCAGTCGGACACATTTTTGCGCCTAATGATGATCACTACCCTGCAACTGGAGCAGTGCCATTTTTGGGTGACCCTTACTACCAATCAGTCTGGATTGATTAGATAGTCCTCCGACCGAGGAAAGGTGTTATGTATCTCCGTCATTCCAACAACCTTGTTATCTAGCGCCTTTCCTTCTCTACCTACAGCAGTCATGAATGCCAATACAACATAAGTTATGACAGAAGGGCTCGTATGGTTGGCATTGCTTTCTGTATTTATAGGGTTAGCCAGCTTTGGGTGGATCGAATATCGCAAAGTTGAGGCCTATCGTGTTTGGGCCCAGTCCTTTGAACGTGCCAAATATGATATCTATGCCGTTTTGGGGCAGAAAGAAGAAACCCTAACTTGGGGGCAACCCACTTTAAAAGGACCGATAAACCTTCAACGTTGTTCGATTCACACAATTGTAAATGTTGTGGTTCAAGTGGATGACCAATCCGTCGATTTGGATCATCCCCCTGATAAAGGCAAAACGGTTCAATTGGTATTGCAACGCCAAGACCATGAAAATCCTTTTTTTATTCCGTTTACTGACATAACAATGGCAGTAGAATGGGCACAGTATCTGATAACAGTGATTTAGAAAGCAGCGCTTTGAGTGTTAAAGGTTCGAGACTTCAACCTTGCAGATGTTGTTTTGATTGGAATTAGAACTGCGTTGTTATCCACTTTGAACAAGCCAGTATGCAATGCCCCTTTTGCCAGCATACCGATAGCCGAGTTTTAGAATCGCGCTCAGCAGAGGCGGGACAGAGTGTTCGGCGGCGGCGAGAATGCTTGCAATGCAATCGTCGATTTACGACTTATGAGCGGATTGAGTTTGTTCCCATCACCGTCATCAAACGCAATCAGGATAGAGAACTATTTGACCGCTCAAAGTTGCTCAAAGGAGTGGTTACCGCTTGTGAAAAAACGGGGCTGACTGCGGTTCAGCTAGAGTCATTGGTAGACGATGTGGAAGCAGAACTCCAACAGCAAGCGATTAAAGAAGTTACGAGTACTGATCTCGGTGAATCCGTATTGACTAAGCTACAAACCCTCAGCGAAGTGGCTTATGTTCGGTTTGCATCTGTCTATCGACAGTTTCGAGGAATTCGGGATTTTGTGGATGCCCTGGATCAGCTCAAGGACTCTGGAGACAGTCCTTTGCCGAGAGTGCTGAACGAGGTATATGAAGATACTGCACAACCAGAACCCACCACCATTATGGTTTCCCCTCAGTAATCATTCAGGCATCTACCTGGGCTTTTAGCATCTCCATTGCCAGACTACAAACGAACAAAATATATAGTTAAGGTTTCAGATATTGCGCTACGATGGTAGATCTAGTGCCAAATCTAGATAGATGCTGAAGATGACTCTTAGCATCGCCCAGCGCTCCTATTATTTGCGTCCTTACGGACAAAGGAGACGTCATTATCCACCATTAGTAAGAAAAAACCTAGGAACATTAGAGAATGGTCAATCGGGAAACCACGCTGCCAGACATCGGCTTTACTCACGAAGATTTCGCCGCGTTACTTGACAAATATGATTATCACTTCAATCCGGGTGACGTCGTGGCAGGTACAGTCTTCAGTCTGGAACCCAGAGGGGCTTTGATTGACATTGGTGCAAAGACTGCAGCCTACATTCCTATTCAGGAAATGTCCATCAATCGGATTGAGAACCCTGATGAGGTGTTGCAATCCAACGAAACCCGTGAGTTTTTCATTCTGGCAGATGAGAATGAAGACGGTCAGCTTACCCTATCCATTCGCCGTATTGAGTATATGCGCGCTTGGGAACGGGTGCGTCAACTGCAAACGGAAGATGCAACGGTCCGTTCTTCTGTATTTGCAACCAATCGAGGTGGTGCCCTAGTTAGAATTGAAGGACTGCGTGGATTTATTCCGGGTTCCCACATCAGTACTCGAGCGACCAAAGAAGATTTAATTGGCGAAGAATTACCTCTTAAGTTCCTAGAGGTGGATGAAGAACGTAACCGCCTTGTTCTCAGCCATCGGAGAGCTTTGGTTGAGCGCAAGATGAACCGTTTGGAAGTCGGCGAAGTTGTAATTGGCACGGTCCGCGGTATCAAGCCCTACGGTGCCTTTATTGATATTGGTGGTGTCAGTGGCTTGCTCCACATTTCCGAAATCTCTCACGATCACATCGATACGCCTCACAGCGTTTTCAATGTTAATGATGATCTGAAGGTGATGATCATTGATTTGGATGCTGAGCGAGGTCGTATTTCCCTGTCTACTAAGCAGCTAGAGCCTGAGCCGGG
Source organism: Acaryochloris sp. 'Moss Beach' (assembly GCF_021497025.1). Lineage (NCBI taxonomy): Bacteria > Bacillati > Cyanobacteriota > Cyanophyceae > Acaryochloridales > Acaryochloridaceae > Acaryochloris > Acaryochloris sp. 'Moss Beach'. The sequence continues at coordinate 4,408,017 of NZ_CP071717.1, read as the reverse complement.
TGATATGGTCAAGAATCCTCAGCTGGTTTATGACAAAGCCGAGGAAATGGCAGAACGGTATCGACAGCAAATGTTGGCTCAACAGGAAGGTGGGCAAGTTGAGACCGATGATGATTCTGCTGATGAAGCAACCTCGGAACCGGAAGAAGTCACTTCTCCCGCATAAGGAAAGACTGTTCTTCCTCCGTTCGGATGGATGATGATGGATCACAATGATTGAATCTCATCCTCTACCCCAGCTTGCCATTCCTGTGGGTGATCCTGCAGGAATAGGCCCTGAGGTTATTCTTAAAGCTTTAAATTCACCGCTTCTCAAAGGCGCAGCTCATATTCGCGTCATTGGGGAGCGGTCTTTATTTGAAGCGGCCTATAAGCATCTTCAACAGCAGGCAGGATTAAATGCTGTTGAGACCCTAGCGAATCCTAATGATCTCGATTTCTTGGAAGTGGGATTGAAGTTATCTCCTATCCCATGGGGACAGCCTTCTACAGAGACGGGGGCGGCCAGTTTTCGGTGTTTGTCTACTGCGATTACGGGCGCCCTGGAAGGGCGATTTGATGGCATTGTCACAGGTCCCATTGCTAAGTCGGCTTGGAAGGCCGCAGGCCATCACTATCCGGGACAAACAGAGTATTTGGCGGAGCGATCTCAGATCTCAGAATATGGCATGTTCTTTTTTGCCTTATCTCCCTATACAGGATGGCAGCTCCGTACGTTGCTGGCAACGACCCATATCCCTTTGTCAGCGGTCCCTGGTCAGCTGTCGCCAGCACTACTAACGATGAAGGTGCAGCTGCTGAAGAAGACGCTGCAGCGAGAGTTTGGCATAGGGAATCCGAGAGTTGCGATCGCAGGTTTGAATCCCCATAGCGGTGAGCAGGGACAGTTGGGGCGAGAAGAGATTGATTGGCTGATTCCTTGGATACGGGAGATGCGATCGCAACATCCTGATCTGACCTTATCGGATCCCATTCCTCCCGATACCCTGTGGGTGGGGCCAGGGCAAGCTTGGTACGGCCCCCGAGAGAAAACGGTGCAACCCACCACCTATGACGCTTACTTAGCCCTCTATCATGACCAAGGCTTGATTCCCGTCAAGCTTATGGCGTTTGATCGAGCTGTCAACACCACGATTGGCTTACCCTTCGTCCGCACTTCACCTGACCACGGCACGGCTTTCGATATTGCAGGCAAGGGAATTGCCGATCCCACTAGCATGATTGCCGCGATTCAGCTGGCCGCCAACTTGGTTCGTCAACGGCAGCAAACTCAAGCTAACCTATAGCACTATTCCCCGTTTCTGCTGTTCCCGTTCCATGGCTTGAAAAAGGGCCAAGAAGTTTCGCTGTCCAAACCCTTGGGCTTGGCGTTGCCGCTCAATAATTTCAAAGAAGAAAGTAGGTTGCGGGAAAATAGGCTTCGTGAAGGTTTGCAATAGAATTCCAGCTCCGGAATCCTCTTCGAAATCAGCCAGAATATGTTGTTGTTCGAGGGCAGACCAATCGAGGTGGGAATAGGCTTGTTCAAACTGATGTCGTAGGTGCTGATAGTAACTGGGTGGAATATCTAGAATGGACAGCCCTCGATGCTTAAGCTGAGTGACCGTTTCGACAATATTCGAAGTTCCTAAGGCGATATGTTGAATGCCAGCGCCTCGATTGACCTCTAGAAATTCTTGAATCTGGGAATTGGCTGAAGTGGGCTCATTGATCGGAAACTTGATTTGACCTTGGGGATGAGTCAACACTTCACTGCGTAGACCCGATCGATGGGTTTGAATATCAAAATATCGGTGGGTTTCAAACCCAAATATGCGTTGATACCAAGTCACCGCAGCTTCAAGCTGATTTTGACCCACATTCAAAACCCCATGATCAATCTGGGTGAATAGACTTTGACGAGCAGCAGCTTGAGGCTTGTGAGGCTTGTGCATCGAGATCGGGAAAAATTCGGACGGCAAAATGGAAGTCTGCCCTCTCCGCTCCACCAACGAATGTTCTAACGCTCCCCACCCTCTGACTTTTCCCCAAGTTACAGTCCCTTTGTCATGCTTTTCTTCGATCAAAGGCTGTAAAAGGGTTGCCCCTGCCTGAACAGCGCGGGCGAGCGTAGCCTGAACATTTGGAACCAAAAAAGCCAAATCTACTACACCAGGAGGGTGTTGCAGAAGATATTGGGCAACTGGGCCAGTCTGGTTTAGAGGGCTGGAAAAAATACATACAATCGCCCCTGAAGAGACAACTTCAACTTGCCGATCCGGCGCTGTGTTGCCCCCGAGATATTGAAATCCTAAAACGTTGGTAAACCAACGCTGACATTGTTTGGAATCATGAACATAAAAATGAATATGATCAAAATCCATAGATCACAAATACCGATCTTGAATTAACGTTGAAAATGCAACTTGAGAGACTGTTGGCAGCTCTAGACTGAGATGCAATGTAGGCCTACCTCTTAAACCTTAACGAATCCCCAGATATTGAGAGAGGGTCTTCACAATAAAACAATGTTGAGCATATATATTTCTAGCTCTTACCCTTAAATGCCAATTTTAAACTTAGTTGTCAGAATACGTCCGATCACCATAGATAAACCATAGATTATGCGATATAGCCTTCCAACTCATCCGACAAATGAATGGCATAGCCAATTGAACGTAATAGTGGCACAACAACTTTCAGATTCATAATGATGCCAATATCAGCCAAATGTGTGGGATTAATCCAAACATAATTCCTGCACTCATTTGGCTTCAAGATGACTGATTGAAGAGGATTCTCAAGTTTGCAAAGGAAGTAGTAGTCATCACGAATCTTGGCCACAGTACCAACAACTCTGATGGCGAGTTGTGTCTCCTCAAAGGCTTCTCTAACGCATGCTTGCTTTGGTGTTTCATTCTTCTTAATACCACCACCCGGGAAACACCACTGATCGGCTCTGGTCGTTTGCCTGCTTCTTTGAATCAAAAGAATATAGGAAGCGTTCTGTATGATTGCCCAAGATGCCATATTTACAGTCCAGATCTCTAAGACTTTGTCTCACACCAGCTAGAGCTATAACTCCTATCCTAATCAGCAGGTGCTAAACCTGTCCGTCTGTAAGCAAGAGACTAAGACTTCAGCAATTCCCGTTAAGATGGTGAAACTGAATGGAGGACTGAACTAACGTGCTAGCAGCGGTACTACATGGCCAAACCGATCTCCGCCTAGAAACGGTTCCTGACCCTACCCCTGAGCCAGGTGAAGTTGTGATTCAAGTGGATGTTGCGACGACCTGTGGCACGGACTTAAAAGTGTGGCGACGCGGGGGCCATGCCAAAATGCTCAAGCCGCCAACACTCTTTGGCCATGAAGCAGCAGGCCAGATTGTAGCCATGGGATCGGGGGTTCAGGGCTGGTCTCTTGGCAATCGCGTTGTTGCTAATAATTCAGCCCCCTGTGGGCACTGTTTTTTTTGCCAACGGCAAGAATATTCCCTTTGTACCGACTTGACGTTCAATAACGGAACATTTGCTCAATATTTGCGGATTCCTGCAGCCATTGTTGAGCAGAATCTGCTCCCCATTCCAGAGCATTTATCCATGGCCGATGCCTCTCTGACCGAACCCTTAGCCTGTGTTCTGCACGGCATTGCCCGCTCTGGTTTTAAGCCTGAACAAAAGGATGGCCCTGCCCAACGCGTGGTGGTGATTGGGGATGGTGCCATTGGCCTGATGTTTGTGGGGGTGTTGGCCCATCGCGGTGCCGAGGTGATTTTATTTGGTGGATCCGAACAGCGATTACAACTGGGGCGCAAACTAGGTGCAGTCCATACCTACAATCACCATCACACGGACATATCAGCCACTACTTTGGAGCTGACCGACAACCAAGGGGCAGATATTGTGATTGAAGCTACTGGGGTTCCAAGCGTTTGGGAAACAGCCATTACCTGTGGACGGCCAGGAGCAACCATCAATTTATTTGGAGGATGCCCTCGGGATACGAGTATCACCGTCAATACTGATTTGTTGCACTACAGTGAATTGACTTTGAAGGGGGTATTTCACAATACCCCCACCTTTGTGAGGGAATCCCTCGCGCTATTAGCCAGTCAGGAACTACCGTTTGAGGAACTCCTTAACGATACGCAACCCCTCAATCATCTGGGGCAGGTATTTGCAGATATGCGTGATCGCAAAACCATCAAAGCGGTTATCCTACCCCATACCTAACACCTATACAGCAACGGTCCCAGGGGGATAGATGCCGGGGGATAACGGTCGATCGACTAGCCCACAGGTTCCTAAAATCACCCCGCTAGAGATATCGGCTTGGGGACCAAGCTTCGCATTTTCACCCACAAAACAGGGTCCAGCCAGTTTGGCTTGGGGATCGATGGTAGCGTTAGCAGCCACCCAAACTTGAGGCTGACGTTCTTGCATGGTTTCGGGTAAGGGAAAAGGCATCCTTCCCTGCAAAATATCTAAGTGAGCCCCATAGAATTTGGCTGGTGTACCCAGGTCCATCCAATAGCCATCCCAGACGAAACCTGAGATTTTCTGTTGGCCTGATAAAAGATTGGGAAAAACCGTTCGTTCAAAACTGAGGGGCTGATCGGCTGGATACTGAGCAAAAATTTCGGGATTGAGGATATAGGTTCCTGCGTTGATCGTATCAATGCCTAATATTGCAGCTTCCTCAGGAGTGGGTTTCTCTCGGAAGGATTGGATGGTGCCTGTGGATGAGTGCCCCCTAGCAGTGATATCTGTCAGTTCGACCAACCCAAATGCTGTGGGATCTGCAACTCTTGCCAAGGCGATAGTGGCTTGAGCTTGGGTCTGTTCATGGGCTTGCATTAAAGCCCGTAAATCCAAGTCGGTGAGAATATCCGCGTTGAATACCACCAACGGCTCGCCCGTATAGTATGGTTCTGCTAGCTTCATCGCGCCCGCTGTGTCTAGGGCTTCTTTCTCAATGACGTAGCGAATCTTAACGCCAAACCTTTGACCATCCCCAAAATAGTCCTGGATTTGAGTAGCCTGATATCGAATATTCATCAAAATATCGGTTAAACCCACTTCTTTACACCGCTCAACCATCCAACTGAGAAAAGGGCGCTCGAAAAGGGGCAGCATGGGTTTAGGACTACGTAACGTTAGAGGTGATAGCCTTGTTCCCTTTCCACCAGCAATGATTACGGCTTGCATAGTTAATAACCTTAAGTTCTAAGAAGAATTTGGGTAAACTGTCAGTCAATATAACCAATCCCCTTGCCATTCAAACCTAATTGTGTAGAATCGTAGCGTTATGCGCAAAGGGAACCGTCGAAAGCCAAGAACCGTCGCCTTTTGTTAACCCTTCACACAAAATTACCGTGGCCGATAATACCTTTAAGAGTGCCAACGTAAAAAAAGGAGCATTTCCCACGAAACGCCAATCTAAGCATCGAGCTGCAAGTGGACCACGATCTTCTCGCAAACAACAGAGAATAAAAACCCAAAAACCTGTAAGAGCTAGCCGAGTCGGAACGCTATTTAGATGGGTCACCTGGGGGGTTACTTTCTCCTTCGCGATGACTCTCTCTGCTGGCTTGGGTGCAACCCTGGCCTTGGTCACTCCTTTCCGTCTTCTAGGAGACAAAGATGGTCCCGTTTCGTTGCCGGAACTGCTTCAGGGCGGCTTGCGTTATGGTGTTTCGCGCCCCGTCAATATTATTGTCTTGGGAGTGGATCTCAATTTAGAAGAACCTGAAGAAGGCGAAGAGCAGGATCCGTTTAAAAGCCGTAGCGACACCATGCTGTTGGTTCGACTAAATCCAGGAAATGATCGAGTCAGCATTTTATCGATTCCCCGTGATACTCGTGTCCCCATTCCTGATGTTGGCATTACCAAAATCAATTCTGCCAATTGGTGGGGTGGACCCGACTTGGTCACCGAAGTCGTTAGTTCAACCTTAAACGATGTCCAAATTGATCGTTATGTCCGAGTGAGTACAGGTGCTTTTCGGGAACTCGTAGACGTCGTGGATGGGGTTGAGGTCTATGTCCCATTTGCCATGCAGTACGAGGATAAAACCCAGAAGTTGAAGATTGATTTGGAACCGGGTCTGCAAAAACTTGATGGCGTTGAAGCAGAGGGGTTTGTGCGGTTCCGCAATAACAACTTGGGGGATATTGGCCGTGCCCAGCGGCAACAGATTTTGCTGAAGGCCTTGCAGAAGAAAATGGCGAATCCTGCCATGCTGACGCGTCTTCCTCAAATTTTGTCAGTTTTACAAAAACATATTGACTCTAATTTAAGTGTGGGCGAAATGCTGGCCTTGATGCAGTTTGGTCTGCAAGTGAATTCCGACAAACTGCAAATGGTGTTGCTGCCGGGCCGTTTTAGTGGTCCTGAAGAGTATGAGTTTAGTTTTTGGCTAATGGACCTAGCCGGAATGGATAGGGTAATGCAAACCTATTTTGAAGTTTCTCCGCCAGATGGGTATGAGATTGCAGCTAGGGATCCTGAACAATTTAAAGACATCAAAATTGTGGTCCAAAATGCAACAGATGATCCGGATGGGGATTTTACGATGGTGAAGTACTTGCAGGAGCAGGGATTTTACAATATCCATTACGCCGATAATGATTGGCCTCAATCCATTGCCAAGACCCAGATTATCCCCCAGTGGGGAGATCTTGAATCTGCCGAATATCTACAGGCATTGCTAGCAGACAGTCAACTTCTAGCAAATTCTACCGGCGACTTGGGCTCGGATTTAACAATTCGGGTGGGCCAAGACTGGTTACGCAACCGGCCATCTAGCTCTTCAGACTCTTAATCTGAAAATTAACCTTGCCAAAGTTATCCGTTTATCGCTAGTATGAGATTCGCTATCCTCAGTAGCTCAGTGGTAGAGCGGTCGACTGTTAATCGATTGGTCGTAGGTTCGAATCCTACCTGGGGAGTTTTCTTAACCTAATCCTTTCCCTAAACTGCTTAGTCCTCGCCTAGGAAATGGTAGATAAGCATCCAACTTCTAGAAAGTCTCGGATTCGTTCCGCCAGACTATGCTGAGCAACTCTGTCTGTGGTTGCAAACTGGGTAAGGGTGGAGCGGTGACCTGATACAAAGTTCAGCTTGACTTGATAAAAATTTGTGCCCAACCAAGCTTTTTCTTCGACATGAATGGTTTCAATTTGGGTCATGCAATGTCGTTGGATTTGAGAGCTGAACCAGCGGCGTTTTTCCAAGACCACTACATTTCCCGATTTGTCGAAGGTGCAGATCTCTAGTGGGCTCAATGTGCTGATCAGGGCTGCGATCGCAATGCAGAAACAGCCAAATAGATCAAAGGGAAATTCAAATATGATGAAAATCATGAAGCCTAATAGAGCAGTAGCTCCCCCAAATAGCCGAATTCCAAGTAGCCGTTCTTGCAGGACTAGCAAGGCAGGGGTATGCTCTATAACTTTCATGGGTAGGAAAAACCTTTCAGCATCAAAAACTATCTATTCCTAGTGTTGACAACTATCGCTATTATCTTGACCTTGTTCATCGAATTAATAGGGCATGCTCCCACAAGGAACAAAAGCGGGCAGAATGACTATAGGAGAGTTTGCACCTTCTACAAGCACACCTGATTCACAATCATCTGAGAGACGCTGAATGAGCTATTGCTTAAATCCAGCTTGTACGAATCCCAGTAACGCACCACGGCAAATGGTTTGTCAGGCTTGTGGTAATAACTTGGTATTGCGTGATCGTTATCGTTCGACTCGAATTTTGGGTCGAGGAGGGTTTGCAACAACATTTCTGGCTGAAGACGAAGGGTTACCCGGAAAGCCGACCTGCGTGATTAAGCAGCTGCGTCCAGTCGTCACTGCTCCCCATATTTTAGAAATGTCCCGAGAACTGTTTCAGCGAGAAGCTGAAACCCTGGGTAAAATCGGTAATCACCCTCAACTTCCGAGACTATTGGACTATTTCGAACTGGGCCAAGAATTTTTTCTGGTTCAGGAGTATGTTCAGGGGGCAACACTGCAGCAAGAGGTTCGTAGATCTGGGCCTTTTGACGAAGATATGGTTTATAAGGTGCTGGCAGAAGTCTTACCCTTGATGGATCATTTGCACAGTGTAGAAGTGATTCATCGCGATCTTAAACCTGCCAACATCATTCGACGGGAAATTGATGACAAGCTGGTTGTGATTGACTTTGGTGCGGTCAAAGACCAAGTGAGCCAAACGGCAATTGCCAACCCTGACGAAAACAGTACGCTCACCTCTTTTGCTGTAGGAACCCCTGGTTTTGCCCCACCGGAACAGATGGCCATGCGCCCTGTCTATGCCAGTGATGTGTATAGCCTGGGTGTGACTTGTATTTACTTGTTAACCGGTAAATCTCCCAAAGACTTAAGCTATAACCCTGTATCGGGAGAATTGAGTTGGCGGGAGCATGTTCAGATTGGTCCTGAACTACAAGAGATCCTGGGCAAGATGTTGGAGGTCTCGCTGCGTGATCGCTATCGGTCAGCAAAAGAAGTACTCCAAGCCCTAGCGAAGAATGCCCAGGGATCTTCGGCTGGCACAGTGTCTCAGCCCCCGCTCCGTTCTTCATCATCATCACGATCCTATTCCCCCACAAGACCGCGTTCCAACTCACCTTCCTCTCGGGCAGCCTCTGGAATTCGACGGTATAACTCTCGCGCCCAATCTCCCCTTTCAGGTGCTCTATCCAAAGTTTCGGGGCAACTGTCGACGCCTCGCTCAAGCTATACAGGTTTGGACTCTTCTTCTAGCCTGAGTTCAAGAGGTCCAAAGAAAGCACGCTTAACGCCGAATGCAGTCCAACATGCCTATGGCCGGGGCCAGCGAGACTTTAGCGGACAAGATTTACGCAATTTGAATCTCCGTAAGTTTCAACTGCCCAGTGCCAACTTCCATGAAGGCAAGTTCCAAAATACGGATTTGCGAGATGCCATTCTGATCAATGCGAATTTTGGTCGGGCCAACTTTACTGGGGCCAACTTACGCAACGCTAATTTAATGCAGGCCTATATGAGCCATGCTGATTTGGCGAATGCGGATCTGCGAGGGGCTAATTTGAGCGACGCCTATCTCAGCCATGCCAACCTACGGGGGGCTAATCTCTGTGGGGCAGATTTGTCGGGTGCCAAGCTGACGGATTCTCAATTATCTTTTGCACAAACCAACTGGCTGACCGTTTTCCCTAACGGCAAGCGAGGCAAGAAAGGGCGCTGCTAGATTCTTCTAGGTTGCAAGATCTGAGGTAATTATTGCCACAGACAAGCAAAAGGGAATATCACATATTCCAGAAAAAAGAGTTTCCAGATCCATTGGTAGAACTGGGTTACTTGCTGGTGATGCTTGAGGTTGACTCGCTGGCTGCGGTACCAAAACAGAAAGAGAATACCCAGGTGGGTGGATAGCAATAAGCCTTGATGAGTCTCGGGTAATCCCCAGATGGCCATTCCGGCTATCCCTAGGTAGGCCATACTGAGAACCCAGCAAGACAGTCTAAAGACTGATTCGCTACCGAGTCGCACAGTTAAGGTGTGAATGTCAAACTTCAAGTCCCCTTCTTGATCAGGGATGTCTTTGAAAATTGCGATGGCAAAGGCAAACAGAATCACAAACCCTGTCAATACCCACACTTTTAATGGAATTTCCCCGCTCCCTCCTAGCAAATGGCGAAAGTGGAGAAAGAAGCCGACATTAACCACTCCCCCCCGAACACCAAAAATGCAGAGGGCAGCCCAAAAAGGAAATCGTTTGAGACGAATGGGGGGAATGGAATAGACCGTGCCCATGAGCATACTGAGTCCAACCGTCCAGAGTAATCGATAGCCTTGTATCGAGGAGAAGCCTAGGGCTAACAGTCCAGCACTCGCTACAATCCATCGACCTTGGTGCGGGGAAAATTCGCCGGAGGCTAAAGGTAACTGAGGTTTATTGATTCGATCAATATCGATATCGGTGAGCTGATTGAGGCCCACGATATAGACATTGGCCCCCAAACTCGGCACGAGGGCAGCACCGAGCCAAAGTAAGAACTGTGGGTAAAATACTGTTGCTGGAACAGGGAGATCAGTCAATAAAGCACTGCCCTGATATTGGGTGGACAGAGCAATCAAAGCTAAGCCGATCACACTGAGGCTGGTACCGATAATGGTATGGGGGCGCGAGAACTTCCATAAGGCCTGCAGCCACCGTTTGATGGGGCTGGCGTCAACGCTGGAAGTCACGTTTTCGTTCCCTTCAATAGTCCGTAGCGAATCAGACCTTGCCGATATCCTCGCGACATAAAGCTGAGGGCCAAAGCCCCTTGCAAGGTTTGCAGTCCCGCTTTGAGGATGCCGATCAGGACTTGCAGATCCAATGCAGACGTAATCACCTCATTCCAGAAAGGGGCAACGGCTGTGGACCAGTCTGCGGTTTGTAGACCTGATAAGGGCAGAGTCTGAGCGATGTCAGCATAGCCGGGCAAGGAAATGACGTAGGGCAGATAATAGACGCGATAAATATCGTCGAGCAGCCGCTGTTCGCTCCAGCTTAACGCTGGTGGGGTGGGGCGATGACACCAAGTGGCGACTAAGAGGATTCCCCCTGGTTTGAGTACTCGACAGCATTCCTGCAAGAATTGAGTCTTATCGGGCATATGTTCGCCACTTTCTAAGGACCAAACTAGATCAAAGGACGCTTCAGGAAAGGGCATTTGTTGGGCATCGGCCACTCTAAATTCTGATTGGGAAGATAACCTGGCTTCTCTAGCGCGGGCTTGAGCCCGATCGGCCTGGACAGGGCTGAGGGTAATTCCAGTGACGTTGGCATTATATTTTTGGGCCAAGTACAGGGAGCTGCCACCAATGCCACAGCCCACATCCAAAATCTGCTGAGGCTGTTGAACCTGTCCCCATGCAAGTAATTCTTCGATCAGATCAATTTGGGCTTGGCGGCGAGGTTTGGCTTGCTTGCCGGTCGGGCCGTAGTAGCCATGGTGCATATGTTCGCCCCAAACCTGCTCCCACAAACCTGAAGAGGTGTCATAGAACTGCTGAATTTGTTGGGAGAGAGTTGCGGGCATGGTTGGGGGATGAAAACTTTAAGTTCTGGTGAGATACAGATGCTTGCCGTGGTGGCGGGGTTTCAGGATAGAATAGCTAAACGTCGTCATTGGTTCACAAACAGCATAATGGATATCTTGACCTTGGGTTGGGTTTCAGTTCTTACTCTCTTCACTTACTCCATTGCCATGGTGGTATGGGGTCGCCACGGCATGTAATTTGCCTTTGTTAATCCATTCGTAATTAGCTAAATATTGTGGACTTCTCAATTACCAATACCTTGGCCTTGGTGGCTTTAGGTGTGTTAGTGATCGTTTCTGGTGGCATTGTTTATCTGACTGTCTCAGAGTGGCGTGATCGCAGACGACGCGAGCGCGAACAGCGTGCCGCTAGGAAAAAACGCAGTTAAGCTCATGAAGTCCATCCTAAAAACCTTAGAGACTCGATTCGATCGAGCGTTAAACGCTGCCTTTGGATCTGAGTTAGTCATTTCTGTGCCAGTTGTTGGTGTTGCCAGCAATCCCAAATTTGGTGACTATCAATCAAATGTCTCTTTAGCTTTGGCAAAGCCGTTGGGGCAATCTCCCCGTGGGATCGCAGATCAGATTCTGCAACATTTAGAAGTAGATGATCTGTGCGAAACGCCTACTATTGCTGGGCCAGGCTTTATCAACTTAACCCTCAAGCCTACGTTCTTGGCTGAGCAACTTCAGCAGATGCAGGCCGATCCTCGTTTGGGGATCGAGCCTATTGCGAATCCGCAAAGAGTGGTGGTTGATTTTTCCAGTCCCAATATCGCTAAAGAAATGCATGTGGGCCATTTGCGGTCTACGATCATCGGCGACTGCATTGCCCGAATCCTCGAATTTCAAGGGAATGATGTTCTGCGGCTTAACCATGTCGGGGACTGGGGCACGCAGTTTGGCATGTTGATCACTTACCTGTCTGAAGTTCATCCCGCAGCATTAACAACTTCGGATGCTTTGGATTTAGGCGATTTAGTTGCTTTTTATAAAAAATCTAAGCATCGCTTTGATGAGGATGAAAAATTTCAGGTGCAGTCCCGGCAGGCAGTCGTAAAATTACAGCAGGGAGATCCTGAGGCGAAACAAGCATGGCAGCTCCTTTGTGATCAATCTCGCCGCGAATTTGAGAAGATTTACCGAGATCTGGATATTGAGCTAGAGGAGCGAGGGGAGTCTTTTTATAATCCCTTCTTAGCTGAAGTGCTAACAGATTTGGCTACAGCAGGTCTGCTGGAAACTGATCAAGGGGCAAAATGCGTTTTTCTAGAAGGATTTACCAATAAACAAGGTGATCCTCAACCGCTGATCGTGCAAAAGTCTGATGGTGGGTTTAACTATGCCACTACGGATTTAGCCGCTTTGCGACACCGAATTACCGCTGAGTCAGCTACACGAATTATTTATGTAACCGGTGCGGAGCAGATTAATCACTTTGCTCAGGTGTTTCAAGTTGCAACTCGGACAGGATGGATTCCTGATACTGTCCAGGTAGTCCATTTACCCTTTGGTATGGTCCAGGGCGAAGATGGCAAAAAGCTAAAAACTCGCTCGGGTGAAACGATTCGTTTACGAGGCCTGTTGGATGAGGCTATTAACCGTGCCCAGATTGATGTTGAGTCAAGATTGGCTGAGGACGAACGAACTGAAGCCCCAGATTTTATTGCCAATGTTGCCCAAGTCATTGGACTTGGAGCCGTAAAATATGCAGATCTGAGTCAGAATCGCACCAGCAATTATGTATTTAGCTATGACAAAATGTTGGCGCTGCAGGGTAATACCGCTCCCTATATGATCTACGCCTATGTTCGGGTACAGGGCATAAGCCGCAAAGGAAATATTGATTTTTCCCAATTAGGTGATGTTTCGTTGACCTTAGGAGAGCCTTCAGAGTTGGCATTGGTCAAACATCTGTTGCAAATGCAGGATGTCATCGCCGAAGTTGCTGCTGATCTCATGCCGAATCGACTTTGCCAGTATCTGTTTGAGCTGAGCCAGAAGTTTAATCAATTTTATGATCAGTGCCCCGTTCTCAAGGCTGAAGAACCTGCTCGGACGTCCCGGCTGGTGATTTCTGATCTGACTGCCCGTACCCTGAAACTGGGGCTATCCCTACTGGGGATTGAAGTGCTAGAGCGGATGTAAAGTCACACCTAAGTTCTACAAGATGGACAGGATTGGGGATGCGATCGCAAACCTCAATCCGTCACACTAAATGAATATCTGTTTGTGGGAAGTGTATCTTACACCATCCAGTAAATTGAGTTCCTTGAATCTATCGCTTCAGGAAGGCTAGAGATTGATCGCTCATATCTGTGCTGATGGCAACTTATGATTGATGACGGATCTCTAGTAGAGGAATCCACATTTCCATTCTTACATCCATCTTTTTTTTGCATAAAAATCAAATATAAACTCCATATATTGACTTTTTTCTTTTAAGGTCGTAAATGTATAAGTTTTTGTGTTTTTTATTTTGTTGGCGATGAATATACTGACTAGACTCTGACATCAGCTAGTGAAAAATTCTTTGTGGCTAGTCTAAATAGATAATGTTTTCTTGTTCAAGAGTTAAATGCTTTGCTCTATGATTTATTTCTAGCATTGATTCGAGTAGATTTTTGACTATTTCTCTTATTAACTAATAAATTATTTTGTGAAATATATCTTTTAAGATAACCCATCTTTTTCTAATGCTGACAATTTGAGCCTTGCCTTCCTTAACAATAAATTCCAACCGAAAAGATATACATAGTATAGATTTAAAGAATAATTCTTGTAACACCCAGAAACTTACAAGACTGATTTTAATCTAGATTTAGCAGTTTTTTTATTTAAGTTGCCTATATTTTATGGCAATCTAAATTTGCAGCAAATATATAATTTTCGATTCTAGATATACAATGATTTTTTATTGGCTCATACCTAAAAAAAATAAATAGTATTATTTAAAATATAGAAAATTTTTTTCTGAATTAAATTATATGAATTACAGGAATAATTTTCCTGGGGTTTACTTCGTCTGGGTGATGGGCATATTAGAAATGAGAGTGCGTTCAACGTGAATTTAATTCAATGGTTTTGACAAGTTCTTCTACAAAGGTTCAGCACTTTTTAGTGGTTGAAGATGAACAGGGAAAGCGAACGATTCCCTTAATGGATTCAACTTGTTCGATCGGTCGAGATCTTAGTAATTCCATTGCCATTCATTCCCCATCGGCCTCTCGGCAACATGCCCTGCTGATGCGGGTGACTATGCCAGATACAGACAGCCATATGTTTCGCTTGATTGATGGCAATCTCCAGGGCAAACGCAGCAAGAATGGTCTGAGTGTAAATGGACAAGCCTGTACGTCCCATGATTTGAAGCATGGGGATGAAGTCATTTTTGGCCATGATGTGCGGGCCAGATATTACATGACCAATAACATTGCAGATGTCCACTATTTAGAATCTTGCTCCTCTGAAGACGTGACAGGCTTTCTGTCCAATCTTCATAATCCGATGCAAACGCTGACGACAGCGGATGAGATGCTAACTAGTTCCAACGAAGCAGCCATTGTCCGTTTAGCATCTTTTCCTGAACTCTTCTCAAACCCCATTATTGAGATCAATCTGACGGGCCGAATCACCTACTTGAATCCGGCTGCTCAGGCCCAATTCCCTAATCTACGAGAGGAACAAGCTGAGCACCCCATATTGACAGGGCTGGTTGCCTTGATTTGCAATGACAACGAAAAATTTTTCGTGCGGGAAGTCATCATTGGCGATCAAGTCTTTGAACAATCGGTTCACTTCATTGCGGAAAGCGATTTAATTCGGAGCTATATCGTTGACATTACAGAGCGGAAACGCACTGAAGCAGCCCTTCAGGATAGTGAGCGGCGGTTCCGAGCCATTTTTAATCAAACCTTTCAGTTCTCTGGACTGCTCAAGCCCGATGGCACCTTGCTAGAAGCAAATCAAACGGCCTTAGATTTTGGTGGTCTTCAATTGGAAGACGTGATTAAACGTCCAGTGTGGCTAGCTCGATGGTGGACAACCACCACAGACACCCAACGAAGACTGAAAGCAGCGGTCTTGGAAGCTGCTCGGGGCCAATTTATCCGTTATGAAGTGGAGGTATTAGGGGCAAGAGATATTGTTGCCACCATTGACTTTTCCTTGAAGCCTGTTCGTGATGAACTTGGTGAGGTCGTATTACTTATTTTTGAAGGTCGTGATATTAGCGATCGTAAACAGGTGGAAGCAGCTTTACAGCAAGCGCATAGCGAATTGGAGGTACGCGTGCATCAGCGAACTGCAGAACTCAAACAAAGCAATGAACAATTGCGCAGCGAAATTGTTGAACGCGAACGTGCCGAAGCAGCTTTGCAATCTAGTGTGGCGACCAATCGGGCCTTGATTAATGCGATGCCCGACTGGATGTTCCGATTTAGTGCAGACGGCATTTTTGTCAACTATAAGGATTCTCCTAACACAACCCTGCCTCTACCGACGGAAGAATTCTTAGGGAAACCTCTGGACCAGGTTTTCCCTCAAGAGACAGCAACGTCCTTTATGGACTGCATCAAAAATGCCTTAGAGAGTCACGAGATGCAGCTGTTTGAATATCAGCTCGACCATGATGCCAATCCTCTTATGTTTGAGGCTCGGATTGCGGTGAGTGCTGAGAATGAAGTGATGGCCGTCATTCGTGACATCACTGAGCGAAAACTCTATGAGGAAGATATTCGCACGGCCCTCAACAAAGAGCGAGAACTCAACGAACTGAAATCCCGGTTTGTGGCGATGACATCCCATGAATTTAGAACGCCCTTAGCAACGATTCTGTCCTCTGCAGAATTGCTAGAGCACTACGGCCATAAATGGGATGACACTCGTAAGCTCAAGCATTTGCATCAAATCCAGCAGTCTGTTGACCATATGACGGGCTTGCTAAATGATGTGCTCTTGCTGGGGAAAGCAGAATCTGGCAACCTGGCCTTTAAGCCGATTCCAATGCCGCTCACGGAGTTTTGTACGGGGCTGTCGGAGGAGCTGCAAATTACCACCAATACCCATGAGATTGTTTGCAGTTTTCAAGATCAACCGGCAGAGACTCGAATGGATGAGAAATTGCTGCGGCATATTTTCACCAATTTACTTTCCAATGCGATCAAATACTCTCCTCAGGGGGGAACAGTAGATTTTGATTTGGTATTTGAAAATGATTACGCCATTTTCAAGGTTCAAGATCATGGCTTAGGTATTCCGCAATCGGAATGCGATCGCGTTTTTAATTCCTTTAATCGAGCCAGCAATGTTGGCAATATTTCGGGGACAGGATTAGGTTTGGCCATCGTCAAACGTTCCGTTGACTTGCATGGGGGCGAAATCTCGCTCACCAGTCAAGAAAAGGTAGGCACAACCTTTACTGTGCGACTTCCAATTAACCAAAGGGTAGAGCAAGATGGCTAAGATCTTAGTAATCGAAGACGAAGAGTTGGTGAGAGCCAATATCGCTGAGCTTCTGGATGCTGAAGAGCATGACGTAGTAACTGCCGAAAATGGTTTTTTAGGGGCACTTTGGGCTCAGGAGCATCTACCGGAACTGATCATTTGTGATGTGATGATGCCGGAACTCAACGGCTATGAAGTGCTAGAAACCCTGAGTGAAAACTCAGATACAGCCATGATTCCCTTTATTTTCTTGACGGCAATGGCCGATAAGACAGAGATTCGCCAAGGGATGACCTCTGGCGCAGATGATTATCTTACGAAGCCCTTTTCCAGAGCTGAACTATTGGAAGCAGTCAATACACGTTTGGCTAAGCGAGAAATCGTTCAAAGTAAATATAAGCGTGAACGAGAACGGGCAGAAGATTTACAGGAAAGAATTTCTAAGATTCAGGAGAATACAGAAGGCAAAGATAATGTGATTGAGCAATTGCAACAAGACTTAGAAAAGTCTATTCCTAAGCTTAATCTAGCCATTCAGATGCTTTCAAAATTAGAACCTGGCGCTCGCCGAGATTGTTGTCTACAAATTCTCAAAGAAGCTTGTAACGATGAAATCTCCCTGTTAAATCAAATTCCTGATGTTGAGAATGTGTTGACACCGGAGGGGTCAGCCCTTTATCAAGAGTTGGAAGTGGTCGAGTCGACGATTTAACTGAATCCCGTGTTGCGTTTGCATCACGGAAGATGCGTTCAGTTAACAGTGTTGGCGAAAATATTAGACATTTTCATCTGAACTGTGGGTAATTAGAATTCAGTGTGTCTCCTCAGCCCACTCTCGTGGGCATTGTTGTAATAGATAAAAAATAGGCAGAGAAATCGATGGCAAAGCGATCGCTCAATGCCTCGGAACGGGGTCAAGTTATAGCAAAACAAGCGTTTCAGCGAACAGGCTGGACTCAAGCCTATTTGGCTGAGCAAGTTGGCTTGGAAACCCGACAGTCTGTCTGGAAGTTTTTCACTGGCCGTCCGATTGAACGGCATATCTTTATTGATCTGTGCTTTCAGCTCGATTTGGAGTGGCAAGAAATCGCGATTTTGCCTCAATTCCCGATTCCCAATGCGACGGTCTCGGAAGAACAGACGGATTTAGAGGCGGATACCTGGGTACAGAAAGTGCGATCGCAACTGCGAGGCCAAATCCAAGCCCAGTGTGGTGCATTACAATCCTCTCTGGATATCACCCAGCCCGTCCAACTGAACCAAGTCTATACGGGGGTCAACTTCCTTTCTAATCTCAGCCATCAACAATGGCTAGAAGTGTCTGACCTCCAGCAACGGCAATCCTCCAGTAATGAAGAAGAGGTTCCCCTTTACGGCTCTACCTTGACTAGCATCGATATCCTGCAAAACCAGGACAAGGTAGTAATTCTAGGTAAACCAGGGGCTGGAAAAACCACATTTCTGCGCCATATGGCTTTGGAATGTAATGAAGGTCGCTATAAACCTGAATGTATTCCTGTTTTTCTGTCTTTGCGAACCTTTGCGACCCAAACGCAAGATGCAACAGATAGCAGTTTATTGACTTATCTACACCAACTCTGGCAGCGGTGTGGTCTAGATATTAAGCAAGTCAAGGGCTTATTAGACCGAGGACGAGTGCTTTTACTCTTGGATGGCTTGGATGAAGTCCCGGCTTCCCTCAACCAAAGTATCTTGACCCAAATCCAGCAGTTTTCGGAAGAGTATTACCAAAATCAAATCTTAATTACCTGCCGGATCGAGGCTCAGCATTACCATTTTCAAGGCTTTAACTATATTGAATTGGCAGACTTTCAAAAAAGTCAGGTGGAAGTGTTTGCCCGTCGCTATTTTGTGGCCACAGCCCGCAACTCCAAAACCGGAGGATTAACCCAGGCCGCCCAATTTCTAGAGCAGCTGCGCCAGCCCGAAAATCAGGCCCTCCAGAATTTAACGGCTTCACCGCTGCTGTTGGGGTTGATTTGTTCCATCTTTCAACAGCGCATGGCTTTTCCGACCAAGCGCGCCAAACTCTATCAGGCCGGTTTAGAAATCCTCCTCGAACGATGGGATCAAGCTCGGGGCATTAAGCGGGAAGCGGATGAATTTGCCCTATCCAAGCCTGAAACGATTACATTACTCTGTCAGATTGCCGCCACGACGTTTGCTGAGGGCAATTATTACTTTGAGCAACGCCAAGTCCTCAACCTGATTGCCGACTATCTCCAATCCATTGCCCCAGAGCCCCAAGATTTTGAGACCCTTTGGTCTCGCAGTGCAGCCATTCTCAAGAGTATTGAGCTGCAGTCGGGCCTTTTAGTTCAGCGGGCCAAGGAAGTTTATTCCTTTTCCCATCTCACCTTTCAGGAATATTTAACGGCTCGGAAAATTATTGCCACCCCTGAAACAATCGATGAATCTCTGAGTCAGCTCGCGACCCAGATCACCGATTCTCGGTGGCGAGAAGTGATTTTACTGACGGCGAGCTTGCTGCCGAATGCCAACACGTTTGTCCAGCAGTTGCTAGCAACTGTCAATGACATACCCAGTTCTCAGCCTGAAGTACAAAACTTTTTGGGGGCTGTGCAAACGAAAGTCAGTACACTGCAGGCAACAGATCACCCCTTACCGATTACGGCCTTTTATATCAGCCTTATCCTGCGAGATGATCCAGGTTTGGCTAATTGTATCGCCCCGAACTTCACCCAAAATTTACCGGCTGATCTAGCCATTGACTATGCCTTGTTCTTAACGGTTAGGGCTATGCAGCGTCAAGGAACACAGGATCTGCCAGCGTTTACCTTTCTGCCCACTTTCTTAGCGATTGATGAAAGTATTTGTGCTGATCCACAACTATGGCAATCGCTGCAAGATCTGAAAGGCCAGCTACCGGAAGAATCAGCGGATGCAGAAACCTTACAGGCTTGGTACCAACAGCAGGGACAGCAATGGCAAGCAGCCCTGCAGGCTATGATGGTGAAATATCGTGGGTTCCAACCTCAATGGTTTAGTGACCTAAATACTCAAGGAAAACTCAAAGACTATTTTGGGATGTTACAAACCCTAGTGGAGTGTTTGTATGGAGACTGCTATGTTTCTCCTCTAGTGCGTGCAGAACTAGAAGCTCAGCTTTTTGGTTTTAATAAAGTATTGACCGCTTAACTCTGGGACAAAGGCACGCCGCCAACTGCCCCCAAACCACTATTTCCCCAGCAGGCATCCGTTCTATGATGGATGCCAATTTTCGATTTGAGAGAATAATGTCAAAGCCTAGGAATTTCTCGACCTCCATTATAGAGAAGGGGGGCTGGGAAGATGTCTTAAATGCATGTGCCACAATGGAGGAGACATTAGAGAGATGACAAAGATGCAACCCATTCGTCAAGGTGATGTAATCCTCAGACCTTTGTCCAAAACGACGCCCAGCTTAGGTCGTCAACTTTCTCATTTAACGTTGGCGGAAGGTGAAGTGACGGGGCATAGCCATCGTATTAGTGAAGGACAAGCCGAGCTGTACGAAAAGGACGGCACCCTTTACTTACGGGTTCTTTCTCCCGAAGCCACCCTAATCCACGAAGAACACAATGCCCTCGCCATTCCCCAGGGAACTTGGCAGGTTCGTATTCAACGGGAATATGAGCCAGAAGGTTGGCATTATGTGGCCGATTGAGACCTTAACGCCAGTTCAAGATGCGCAAATTGAGGAGTTCTTCCAGCGTTGGCTAGCAGTTACCTGCAATACAACCCCTATTGAAGCCCAACAAGTCAAGCAAACCATCCAGCGCAGCTACGCTCTGATGGGGAAGCAACAGCCTGAAATTCTATGTTTTTCAGGTCCTTTAGAGGCCCAAGCTTACCTACAAGAGCGCCGGATCGATCAACTGCTCAACCAGTGGGGGGTACCTTTGTTGACCCTGCCTTTAGCCCGGCAGCTTAGTCATCAAATTCGGTCTCAGCTCAGGGTGGAATTGCTGTTAGAGATGAGTGAGCGATTAAAGGTTGCCGAATTAGCGACCCTATCTCACAATTTGAACCTGATTACTTGGACTCCCTTGGCCGAGCTGTTTGCTTGGAACACTCAGAATGTAGAAGAAGACACTGTCCCTTGGGGAGAGTGGTCACCCAGTCTTTGGGACCAGCTGTGGCAACAGCAACAAACGGAATGGCGGCAGGTGATTCAAAGCCAGCCTGGAGGAGACTTGTTGGTACAGGTGGGAGAAACCCTGTGGCAATGGGGAGAGCCTGTGGGGCAAGCCTTAGAAGATGCCTTGATCCACCCGCTTCGTCAACAGCCAGAGGTGCAGGCCTGGGAACAGGGGATGCAACAAATGCTGACAACTATGGGGCTAGTGGGTATTGGCTGGCAAGCCTTGACCCAAACCTCTGAAGTCTTACATCCTGCTCTTTTAGACTATTGCATTGAGGTCTTAGACTGCGATCATGATCTAGAAGCGTGGACCCAGTTGCGATCCCTATCGACCCATTGCGGTTTAATCCTTCCCTTTGAGCAAACTTGTGTGGTGTTTGATCGGCCCTTAAAGTGCCATGCAGACCCAGAAGGACGCTTTCACTACGAAGGAGGGGCAGCCCTCCAGTTTGCAGATGGCTATCGCAGCTATCAATTTCATGGGGTTCAAATTCCTGAGCGATACGGAACTGTCCATCCCCATATCTGGAAGGCAGATTGGCTAATCCATGAACAGAATGCCGAACTGCGGCGGGTGTTGATTCAGGGCATTGGCTATGACCGCCTGTGTCAGGAACTGCAGGCCGAAGCCCTCAATACGTGGCGAGAATATACCCTGTTGCGCATTGCCCCCGCGATTGATGTGGAACCGATTTATTTATTGAAAATGACCTGCCCCAGTACCGGCTATATTCACGCCACTCGAGTACCCCCTAGTATTCAGTCGGCCCGAGAAGCCATTCGCTGGGTGAATTGGGATACGGATCCAGAAGAGTTTGCCCAAGAATCCTAGATTGATCGGTTAAAAAGCAAGACTAGAGCGTGACGGTGGGAAACCTAGGGGGATGATTTCTGCATCTGGCCCCTGACGGGCTATGTCCTGGAAGGATGGACTTGCTGTTGGGATAAAGGTGACATAGAATTAGTACATAAATACTATTCATAAACCTTTTGCTTCCTCTCCCCTTGTTGATTGAATCGATAGGAATATTTGCATGCAACTGATTCAGCGAACCACCCTGGTTTATCAAGCGGGTCGCACTGAAAAAGTGTATGAGGTGGATCTGTGCCAGGTGAGTGAGGGCGCTTATGTGGTCAATTTTCGCTATGGTCGCCAAGGCACTGCTTTAAAGGAAGGTTCAGAAACGGTTTCTGCAGTGCCTTTAGAAATGGCCCAGCGTATTTTTGACCGGCTGATCAATGCCAAGCTGCGGAAAGGCTATCGGGTTAGTACGGGAGAAGCTAATCCACCAGAAACGACGGCTTCTCCAGCACCTGCCCCAGTTGAGATACCGGTTGATCCGAATGTGCGATCGCAAGCTATCTTAAATCGCTTAGCAGCTGCCCTTCAATCTCCTGCATCAACTCGCCCTCCTGCTAAAAAATGGCCTCTGAATCGGGTGATCTGGCGAGCGGGGGAATTAAAAATTCAGGCTGCGGCTCCTTTGTTGCTGCAACTTTGGGGACAAGAAGATCTGAGAAATTACTGTATCGCCTGGGCCCTAGGTCAATGTGGCGATCAAAGCACCTATACCGCCTTAGAACAGCGTTACCGTCAGGCTGGGGCAGAGTTTGTGCGGCGTATTACCCTAGAAGCGCTATTCAAACTAGGAACTGCGGCCCAACGAGATGCCCTGCGGCAAGAGCTAACGGTGCAGTTACCACCGGATTTGCGAACCTTGACTCGACAAGGTCCAGCCAGCGCTTTGACACAAACCCTCAAAAGTACCTTAGATCCGAATGCCTCTCCCCAGACCTTGGCCGTGCTCGATCTGCTGTATCAGATCGATAGTGAGGTGACTCGACCCGCTGTGCTTGAGGTAATTCAAACAGCACCCCTGCGCCCCAGCTACTTCCAGCGACTGCGGCATATTTTCAAAATGGCTGAATATCGGCAGGATACCGAAGTCTTTGGCCTGCTGGCCTATCGGTTTGAGCAAGAAAAAGCGCTATATCGTAACCAAGGCTATGGTGTGCGACTGCCGGATGGGGAATACCTCTATGCCGGATATACCTATAATTCCCGCACCGGACGCTATGAGCGGACCACTGATAATCCGATCACGACAGAACAGCGACGTCCAGACACTCGGTTAGCCTTTAGCGACAAGACCCGAGACTACCTGCGGCGGAGGGTTTGGCGGACTTTACGTAAGCTGGGTCAGGCTGGAGACTCAAGCTATGTCACGTTTGCGGTTGATCTGTTATTGCAATATGCCGATGAGGATGCCGGGTCGGTTCGGGAGTCGGTTTTCTATCACTGGGATTGGCGCAATAGCTATAGCCGGGTGGAAACGGGCCGCGTTAACTGGGATCTCTTTGCAGGGTATCTCGCCTTTAACCATGTCCTCTATGAACAGAGCCCTCGCTATGTTCTTAAGCCTGCAAATAAAGCCTGGCGCTGTCAGTCCTCCTATAAGCCGGGTGATCCAGCTCCCCCTGGACGGGAAGAGGCCTTTCCCCATTTGTGGGACCAGCAGCCGGTCGCTTTGCTGCGCTTGTTGTCTGAAAGCGGCTGCCAACCGGTTCATGAGTTTGCAGTTAAAGCCATTCGGGCTAGTCGATCCTTCCTGGAGAGCCTACCCTTGGAGAGCGTCATCCTTCTGCTAGAGCGCCCCTATGAAATTACGGCCCAGTTGGGATTTGAAATAGCCCAGGCCCGTTATGATGCCTCCCAGCCGAATCGGGAATTGATAGTTGCGATCGCAACCTGTAACTATGCCCCCGCTCGCCAGCAAGCCCAAGCCTGGATTACCGCTCAGCGAGATGTTTTCCTCAACGACAGTCAGCTAATCGCCCAGTTGGTAACCTGCAAACCCGCCGATATGCGGGCCTTTACTCGACGACTGTTGAGTACAGCTTTGCTAGAAGATACGAGGGCACGGGCGATTTTGGGTCAGGTGATTGCCATTCTCTTAAACCAGGAGCCCGAAAACATCCCGTCAGAGGACTGGATCACGGATATTAGCGAAACCCTCTTTCTCAGTTTTGGCACTCAACTGCGGACCCTCGGTTTGGAAGTGGTGTTGGATATCTTGCGATACCCCGCTGCTGAGATGCAAACCTTTGGGGCGCGGATTCTGCTGAACCATTCCACTCCGGTGACAGAACTCCCACCGAGCCTGATTGACGCCCTGATTGATTCCCCCTTCGATTCCGTGCGGGTAGTTGGGGTACGACTGCTCAGTCAATTACCCGATACCGTTCTGATGGAGCAAACGGGGCTATTGCTCACCCTGATCGCTCATCCCCTTGCCGAAATGCGTTTGGCGATCCGTCCAGCGATTCAGCGCATAGCTGCTGCCCAACCTAGCTTTAGTCAGCATCTAGCCCAACCTTTGCTAGAGGTATTGCAAGGGCCAGAAGAAACCGAAGGCATTCATCGTTTTTTAACGGATCTGCTGTGCCAAGATTTACCAGGATGGATGGACAACATTATCCCCGAGCAGGTTCACCAACTCCTAGGGGCAGAGTCCCCTGCGGCCCAGGAAATAGCAGGTTATGTGTTGCAGCATCATTGCGATCCCTGGTCTGCTACCTTACCCACCGCTGATATTGCCCAATTCACTCACCATGACATGCTGTCCGTGCGCACCGCTGGATGGCAAATGCTGACAGCGATTTTGCCCCGGCTACGACAGAGCGAGACGGATCTGCTAGATATTGTCCGGGTGCTGGAGTCCACCTGGGAAGACACCCGCCAGTATGGATTTAAGCTGTTTCGCGATGATCTGAAGCCCGATGAGCTGACCCCTGCGGTGGTCATTAGCATTTGCGATAGCAACCTTCCTCAAGTTCGTCAACTGGGTCGAGATTTGGTGGGTCGTTGCTTCCGTGATGCAGATGGAGAAGGTTATTTGCTCAAATTTAGTGAGCATCCTGCTACCGATATGCAGCTGTTTGCCACCCAATACCTGCAGACCTATGTGGTGGATAATCCCCAGCGACTGCAAGAGCTAACGCCGTATTTCACTCGGGTGTTAGCCCAAGTAAATCGAGGTCGGGTGACCAAGCAACGGGTCTATGCCTTCCTAGAATCGGAAGCAACCAAAAGCTTAGCCGCAGCAGAGATTATTGCCGAGATTCTGACTCGCCAGTCCGTGACGATTGCCACTTGCGATCGCGCTCGGGCATTGGAGATTTTATTGAAAATTCACAGCGCCTATCCCCAGATCTCAGTGCCCCTGCAGGTGAAGCCCGTCGCCGTGCGAGAGCCTGCTGCCTTGTCCTCAAGTATTTAACCGTCAATCCTGAAGTCGAGAGAGTTTGCATGGAGTTTAACTACAACTACAAACGGAATAGCCAGGTATCTGGGCAAGGCGACCAAGCCCAAATGTCCTTCTCCCCAGACTTGACCCGCGAACCGACCTATTTTCGAGGACAGTTGCGGCAAAATATTGCTTTTCGCGAAGCCATTAGTGCTCTCCATGATGTAGTGGTTTCTGACTTGCGATTCCAGCCTCAAGATAAAACCGCCTACAAAGCCTGGGCGGCTCAGCGGGATGATATTGATTGGCAACGGGTGGCTGCTCAACGTCAAGAGGTCACCGAAAAACTCGAAGCCTTTCAAGCTGAACTCACAGACCTGCATCGCCGTAGTTCAAATCGGTTAGCTCCGTTTTATCAGGCTAGACAACAGTATTTTAACTATCTCTATCGCAAAGATTATGATGCCTGGTTTGTCCTTGACCCAGTGATTACGGTTCATCCGGATGAGGTTTTCTTTGAGTGTTTTAGCCAGGATGAGTCCAGTTATGGCCGCTTGGGTGCCAGCTATAACGTTTTTGATCAGGTCAATGACTTTGCCTGTGGCACCACCAATGTCGACTACTCAGCAACCCTGTACGACGAATTTCAAAAAATTCGCAGCTATCGGCAAACCCTTTTAGAAGTCGATCCCTCTGGCTTTGAGGTGGAAACGACGGGAACGGCTGCCTACAAAGAAGTCAAAATTGATTTGCCCGACACTTGGGTGCGAGGCTTTTTACAAGTCAGTTCGGCCATGGCCCTGCCAGCCATCCAATTCGACCTGCATCCGATGGATATTTACAACCTCTGCTTTGCCCTCCGCCGACGCCGGGAAAAGCATGGCCCTCGCAGCCTCCGCTATCACCTCACCCCTGGAGAGCCGATTCGGATGGTCCTAGAACCCTGGGACCAAGAGATCGTTTGTGCCCGCTCTATTTATCAGGGCCATAAACCAGAAATGGTTCGGGTCTGGGGACGACGACGATTGCTGATTTTAGAACGCCTGATTCCTGTCGCCCGTAAGTTTACGGTGCATTTGTTGGGCACAGGACTACCCTCGTTCTACGTGGCGGATCTCAACGATATGTCCTTCACATTAGGACTATCGGGGTGGACCGCCAATGACTGGTCACGAGCAGGCAATTTCGACCTAATGGCCCCCCGCGCCCAGGTGGATGATTGGACAAAGCGCCAGGTGTTTGAAGCCTTGAAACAGAATTGGGTGGAGTCGCCGGCTGATCTGGCTAGGCGTTTAGGGCTGGATCAGTCCGTGGTGTTAGGGGCACTGAGTGCCTATACCCAAGCAGGACGAGCCATTTATGATCTCAACAAGCAGGTCTACCGAGTGCGAGAACTTGCTCGCGATCCGCTCCCCATGGATAAGCTGCGCTTTAGCAATGAACGGGAAGCCCAAGCCACGCGATTCTTGGATCAAAATGCGGTGCGGGTTAGTCAGTCTTCGGTGGATGGGAAGGGTACCCTGCTGTTACAAGGCACGGTTCAGCATGGGGATAAGACATTGCAGCCGATTGTGGCCATTGATCGGGATGAGCGAATGGTTCACGGCGAATGTACTTGCAATTGGCATCAGCAAAATAAGCTCTTCAAAGGCCCCTGCGAGCATATTCTGGCTCTACGGATGCAGCATAGTCGGGCAGTTTCGTAGCGCTATTGGTATGATGCGCCAAGCAACTGCGTCTGCTTTGACTGAAAAATATCTAGAAACGGCAGAAAGTCTGATTTTTACTTAACGGTGCTGTTTTGGTCATGTTCCTAGAGGGGATGGAAAGCCATGATACGGGGCTAGTTTGGTGACGGTGGCTAACCGACTTTGCGACATGGTTCAAGCTGGTGAGGGGGATTTCACCATATCGGTAGGTTCGCCAATTTAACATCCAAATTGCCAGGGAAAGTCCGTGGGTAATTTTCAACTTTCTTCCTTATTTTTGCCGAATCGTTCATTGAATTTGGGAAAGTTGATGGATATCCCTTGAGTTGTTCGATAAATACTTCTCTCGCCATTCCTGGGTAACTTAAATCTCTAGTGATTGTGAATTTAAAAAGACAAGGACATCACTATCGTCCCTTATGGACAGTTGTTTTAGCTGTAGGGATAAGCTTGTGGCTATTCCTCGGCTCCCTCTCCCCGAGCCGAGCCATTCCAGTATCTGACGTGTCTGATCCGCGTCAAGATAATAATTGGGTCATGGATCAGGCGAATATCCTCCGATGGGATAGTGAGCAACAACTGAAGCAGATGATCGATGGGTTAGTCGCTAAGCGTGGAACCGAATTGATAGTGGTAACGGTGCCGGATATAAAGCCGTTAGCTTCATCCAGCGAGTTCGCTGATGAACTGCTGAATCATTGGGAAGTAGATGAGCAAGCGAAGAGTGATTGTGTATTGTTGTTGGTCTCTGAAGAGGGACCCCATGCAGCCATTAAAACAGGAAAGGATGTAAAAACCCTAGATCTTTCCCTGAGGACAATCGATAAAATTCTGACCACCCAAATCTATCCTGCTTTGGAACAAGGATCCTTTGAGGCAGGTATCGTTAATGGTGCTCAAGCAGTAATCGAGGTGCTTGAACAGGAGGACCCATCAGAGATCTACTCGCTGCCAGCCGATGTTCCGATCATTGGTGTCATCCTGATGATGTTTGTCGTGGCTCTCGGTTTCTTTATCTCTACCTTGGTTTTGTGGAGTCTCACCTTCGCGGCATTGGTTCTGACTCCAGCGGTTGTGCTGATGAGTATTGTTCGTAAAAGCCAAGTGCTTCGGGTTGCTCCAGTGGGGTGTACAACCTTGTCCAACCAGGGCAGTCGATTATGGTGGATACGGACGTCCCTACTGCATTGGTTGCGGACAGGCAAGGTAGCGGTCGGGGGAGAAGAAACTCTCCCTATCTATAAAGGAATTCATTTTACTCGCCCAATCATTCAAAGCTGGTGGATTTTCTTTGGCTCCTATTCATCTGTAGGGGTGGTGTTCTCCCATCAGACGGCAGTACGCCATGTCCATGGATTGGTCATGGGTTTTCTGGTCATTTGGTTGGGGTATGAACTGTGGTGGTGGGCTAAACATGACGATCACGGTGGCAGCGAAACCATATCGCTATTTCGTGGACTTTTTCGCAGTAATGTAGTCGCCATTATTTTAGTCTTGATATTGGCTAGCATCCTGAATGTTTTTATTTATAGGACCGCATTAACCCCTTACCTCATCACTGCTTTCGGTGGTGCTTGGGCGGGAACGTTACTGCTGATGCGATCCCTCACCCGTTACACCGAAGTACACTGTCAATCCTGTAATGGCCTGATGCAATGCCTGGAACCTAAAACTATAGAGAGCTATTTAAAACCAGCTGAAAAAGCAGCAAAAACCCTTAAAAGTACCTGCCATGTGGGTTGGGAATGTCCAACTTGTCGCCCTGCTCATACAGAAACCGATGTCAGTATTCATCTATTTCGTGAAGTTGTGAAATCCGATAAGTTTGGATATTGCAGTGAGTGTGATGCCTATACGGTTCGAAATCGTAAAGCTCGGGTGGTTCAACCTGCACAATGGTTTGTAGATGGCGAAAAGCTGATCGTCGGTCGATGCGTTTATTGTGACCAGTCTTCTGAAGTTTATGTGAGCATACCCTGCTACTTACACCGACTCATAAAACCGTAGCTTCCTGGCCTCCAAGATCTATTGCAACGTCTTCTGGTGAGTTGCACTCCAATCTAATCATTCCTCCAGAGAGAGGGGCCGATTATTTCAAGAAAACTGATGTCTAATTTGCAAATGCTCTACATCATATTTTGGGGTGATGATTCTAATCTGATAGAGTGCTAAATTCTGGTATTTATGGGGCGATCGGTATCACGGATGACCCTTGTCTGAACCACGATTCAGCAGGATAGGGGCCATCCTGGGCATGCTAAAGATATCCAGAAATAGCTGCTTAAGAGCCTTAATACAGGCTAATTCAACATATGTTTGCCAACAGACTTAGACAGCGAGAGCGCACCTCGCTGACCTTCCTCTTTGCCCTGGGGTTTAGCCTGCTTCTATCCCTATCCTCACTGATGCCGAGTCAGGCCATTCCAGTCTCTGAAGTTCCTAACCCTCGCCAGGACAATAACTGGGTGATGGATATGGCCGATGTGCTCAGTCCCGACAGCGAAGCACAGCTAAATCAGATGATTACAGCGTTGGAAGCAAGGAATGGTGCCGAAATTGCAGTGGTAACTGTACCCGATACCCAACCATCTGCAACCCCCAAAGCGTTTACGACTGAACTATTTAATACCTGGGGCATTGGTAAAAAAGGGGAAGACAATGGCATTTTATTTCTAGTCTCGAAGAACGAACGCCGGACAGAAATTGAGACTGGATATGGCGTAGAGTCTATTCTCCCCGATGCGAAAGTGGGCAATATTCTTCGCACCCAGGTTACTCCTTACTTTAAGCAAGGCAATTTTGATACAGGTATCGTCAAAGGAACTCAGGCAATCATCCAGGTTTTAGAAGGTGGAACCATTGCCCCGCCGACCCGTGAAGAGTCAGGAGAGTCTGTTGATTTAGGCTGGCTCATTTGGATCTTTGAAAATTTCGACCTCATTATTAAGGGAATCGTTGGTTTTATTGCAACAGGGGTGGTGACGGCTACATCGTTTGTGCTGGTAAAAGTCGTTAGAAAGAGCCATTCCTTTAAGTTCGCTCCAGTAGGCCGCACGACTTATGAAGAGAAGAGAGACACATCACTGAATTTGATGGGTTTGTGGGTTTGGGTATTACGGTGGTTGGCAGGAGATGTGACGAGTCATGATGGACCACGACGGCCTCTTAAAACCAGACTCGTGTTTAACCCGACGACAGAAGTGTTTCAAAGCTGGTGCACTTTCTTGGGGCTGACAATCGGTCTTTGGCTAGCATCTTCGATTATTGAAGGCTATAGTGCCTTGAAATTACTACTGATCTGGGGTTGGTTTGGGTTTGAAATTTGGTGCTGTAATAAGCGTGATGAAAATGGCGCTAGTGCAGTCATAACAACCTTGAGCAAGCTGTTGATTTTTGGCCTTGTAGCCGTTCCTGTTGTACTGATCGTGGCCAGCAGTATCAGAAGCATAAATGTTTTTGTTGCTTTGTTTGCTGCGGTGGGGGGTGCCTCTGCAGGGACGCTACG
Source organism: Acaryochloris sp. 'Moss Beach' (assembly GCF_021497025.1). Taxonomy (NCBI): domain Bacteria; kingdom Bacillati; phylum Cyanobacteriota; class Cyanophyceae; order Acaryochloridales; family Acaryochloridaceae; genus Acaryochloris; species Acaryochloris sp. 'Moss Beach'. Next base: position 4,377,878 of record NZ_CP071717.1, on the reverse strand, counting down.
GTTGTTGCGATCGCCTTCCTGCAACATCGATGTACGATGTCAAGCTTGTAATGGCCTGATGCAGTATTTAGGGGCTCAAACCTTAGATGAATACCTTAAACCTGCAGAGAAAGTTGCCAAAGAAATAGGCAGTACCCAGTTTGAAGGTTGGCAATGTCCCACCTGTAGTTCTGCCCAAGCAGATAAGGGATTTGATCTCCATCTGTTTCAAGAGGTTCTGAATCCTTATAAATTCTCATGTTGTGATGACTGTAATGCTTTTACGGTGACGAGCACATCAGAAATCTTGGAGAAAGCGACAACCACTTCTAATGGGGAAGAACTCTTGACTCGGGAATGTGCTTGCTGTCATCAGAAAACGGAAGAACGAGTGACGATCCCGCGAGTCTCAAAAACTTCATATTCCAGTTCTAGTTCATCAAGCTATAGCAGCAGTTATGACAGTGGCAGTAGCTATAGCGGTGGTGACTATGGTGGCAGCAGTGGAGGGAGTGACTTTGGCGGAGGTAGTAGTGGTGGCGGTGGAGCTGGTGAGAGCTGGTAGTAGATCTCTTCTGGCTCACCTCATTCCTTAGATATAGCCATTATTTTTTACGCTATGAATTCTGACAGTGTTATACCTGAAGTGCTTGTCCCGATTGTTTTAGAAAAAGTGGGTCTAGCTCTATCTCCAACAAACGGGTCCCTCAGGGTATTCTTTAGAACATCTAATGGACGCAGGGACAGAGGCCCAATTCTTGCCAGAGCTGATTCAACGGAGGCATGACGAAAGCCTTAGGGCTATTGGTATGATGCGCGAAGAAACTGCCTCTGCTTTGACAGGGAAATATCTAGAAGCCACAAAAAGACTTATGTTTGGCTAGACACCGAGTGTCATATTCCTGTAGAGGCCTTGGGTACCCCCTCCACAACATCAATGAAAATTAGTCAGAAATATTACTTGATTGTCGATCTTGAAGCCACCTGTGCAGATGATAATTCCATTCCTCGCCGAAGGATGGAGATGATTGAGATTGGAGCTATGCTTCTCAACTCACAAACGCTTCAAATAGAGCGTGAATATCAGACCTTCGTGAAGCCCATTCTTCATCCTGTGCTGACTGAGTTCTGTAAATCTCTAACATCCATTGCTCAACAAGATATTGAAAAGGCCCCACTTTTTCCTATAGCACTCAAAGACTTCCAATCTTGGTTTTACCCCTTTGGCAGTTATCTGTTTTGCTCTTGGGGAGATTATGACAGACATCAATTCAGGCAGGATTGCCAGTTGCATGGTGTTGGCTATCCCTTTCCAGGAGGGCATCTCAATTTAAAGAAAGCCTTTTCTATCCAGATCAACTCTATAAAGAAGTTTGGTATGGCTGGAGCTTTAACTAGGCTAGGCCTGGAGCTTGAAGGTGTCCATCATCGGGGTATTGATGATGCTCGAAATATTGCCCGCATTGTTCAAACTGGTTTATCTTAGCGAGTCTTCTTATACGCAGCCTTCACAACAGATGGTTAACAATCAATACCCCAGCCCAAAACAATGTTGATCGAGCCATGAGTCTAAGAACATGCTGTTTACCATTATCGAAAGTTTTTCTCCCAGTGATGGCGATTCCTGGATCAGCTATTGCCAGTGGCGAGGTTTAGCCTTCACAGGATTTGATTCAATAGATGGCATTCTCAGGCCCAGTCTGTTGGGTGATCTAAAGGATGAAGACTGGAATCATATTGATCATGAAAATTGCAGAGTCCATTTAATAACGGATTACGACTATGCTGTCCACAAGCATATCGAGATTGGTCAAGGCGACTTAGTAGGTTTGAAATTTAGTGAGCATGACGAGAGCGATCCACGTTTTTTGGGATTTGATTTAATTGATGGATATTACGACGTATCCTTGCTGACTAATTGGGGAAATGATGTGGATAGTATCAACCGTTCCTTGTCTCCTAATGCGCTAGTACTGAGTTACCCGATAGTTGAGGCTATACAGCAAGAGCTGTTGCGAACGAGTAATACTGATTCGCACGTTGAAGGATGCCAGATCGTGTCAATATACCGACCGATTGAGACGTAACAAATCGACATGATTCCCCTTTCTGATTAGTTTGGGTTGCCTGCTCAAGCCGACACCGCCAGAAGATTGGTATTCCGCATAGCCATAATGCTCTCTTTCGATTTACCTCACTGATGGAAAGCCCTGCAACTGCAAACCCAGCATAAATATTGGGCATTCTACGAAGAGAGTGTTATGATACACTAACAGTACAAAAGTACTATATAGCTCGGTCAGTTCAGGTTTACCCCTTGCAACCCGAATGGTGCATCGCCATTCATGTGATTAGTCTAAACGCGCATCACTGGCTTGCTCTTTACTGTGCGGGGCTTCGCCCTACCATCGCTGTTACGGTTTAGTTTCCATGAAACTAACGAGCGATGGTAGGGCGGCCCCGCTCGAGTTGAGCAATCCAGTCCGAAGAGGTTTACGAAGAGGCGCTGAACTGACCGGGTTTATTCTTTTCAAAATAGACAGCTATTCATATCATCGAGTTCACCTTCCTGACTCCATGTCCAATCAACCTCGTACCCGCCAAGAACTCTACGATCGCATCCGCCAAAGCTCCCGTGATGAGGTCATCTTAGAAGAAATGGTGCGGTTAGGATTTTGGCCCGCCGAAGGCGAGATGCCCCAAGATCCGACGAATGAGATTCGGCGTAAAGGAGAAATACAGCGGGAACTAGCGGCGTTGCGAGCCGAGAACCGCAAACTACATAACGAAGCCGCCATTAAAAAGCAGCTCTACAAAGAGCGACTCGCTGCTTCTAAGAAGAAGCGCCAAGAAACCAAAGAGCGACGAGAGCAAGAACGACAGGCTCGGGCCACAGCATGGCGAGACCGAAAAGGCCGAGATATCGTCTATCTGGGAGCAGGGGTTTCTGGGGGACTCAATCAGACCGAGTGCGATCGGACCCGACTGCAGCAATATGAACTTCCTGCCTATGGAACGGCGGCGGAGATTGCCAAGGCTATGCAGATTAGCGTTGGACAGTTGCGCTTCTTAGCTTTCTCTCGGCGTACCGCCCAAATCTCCCACTATGTTCGCTTCAAAATTCCGAAGAAAACTGGGGGAGAACGGTTGATTTCAGCCCCCATGCCTCGTCTGAAGCAGGCCCAATATTGGATCGCAGAAAAACTGTTAGCATCCATCCCCCTCCATGAGGCTGCCCATGGATTTTGTCCGGGCCGCTCCATTGTCACCAACGCGACGCCCCATTTGGGGGCCGATGTGGTGATTAACCTCGATCTCCAAGATTTTTTCCCGTCTATTTCCTATCCTCGGATCAAAGGCTTATTTCGTTCCTTTGGCTATAGCGAAGCTGCCGCTACTATTTTCGCTCTGCTCTGTACGGAACCCGATGTGGTGGAGGTGGACTTGGATGGCCAGAATTATTATGTGGCCCAGTCTCAGCGCCACCTGCCCCAAGGGGCACCCACCAGTCCTATGCTGACCAATCTGCTCTGTCGCCGCCTGGATCGTCGATTGACTGCTATGGCGGCAGAGTTGGGATATCGGTATACGCGCTATGCAGATGATCTAACCTTCTCGACGACAGGTCAGCCTCAGCAGCAGGTGGGCAAACTGTTGCGGCGGACCCATGCCATTGTTACCCACGAAGGATTTACGATTCATCCCCAGAAAACGCGGGTTCTCCGCAGTGGTCGGCAGCAAGAGGTGACGGGGGTGGTTGTCAACGAAAAGCTGAACGTTGACCGTAAAACCCTGAAGCGATTTCGAGCGTTGCTTCACCAAATTGAGCAGTCAGGCTATGACGATCAGCATTGGGGGGGGCAGGCGGTATCCTTTGCTGTCATCCAAGGCTATGCCAATTTTGTCGATATGGTAAATCCTGAACGCGGAGCCCAGTTTCAGGCTCAAGTCAAGCGAATTAAGCGCAAATACCCACCCCGCGTTCCAGTCTTTAAACCAGCTTCTTGATTTCACCGTAGGCGCGGTAAAATCCGCCTCGGGCGGCTTCCCGTAGGTCTTCTACGACATACCGAGCCCCTGCTTCCCGCATTTCCTTGGGGAATTGGACATTCCAGTCCGTGTGATAGCCCGCAGACTCGACCCGGACCCGCAGTTTGCTGCTGTCTTTTATACAGACTAGAATCACACCTTGCCCCGCACTAGTAGTGGTTTCTAAGGTAGACGAAGCTGCGATCGCATCTAGTTTCGGCGCTTTCACATTCACCACATCCGGCACTGTACCGGCTTGGGCAGCTTGAATGGCGGCTTCGCTAGCGTCAATACAGGCCAACGATCCATCCGTCGTCACAATATACAGACGATCTTGAATAAACTGCATGGAGAAGGCAGAACCACAGCCCGTTCCCAACTTCCACAGGCGTTTGCCTTCTGCATCAAAACAATAAATAGAAGAGGAGCTGTCTCCGGCAAAGACATATTTGCCGTCCGCCGCCGCCGCACAGGAATAGACTTGGTGATCGCACTCGAGGACCTGTTCCAGCTGGCCTTGTTTGGTGAAACAGTAGACCTGGTCTTGGCTGGTGCCGGCATAGACCATTGACTCTTCCTGCCAACCAAACAGGACCGCCCCCTTCGTTCGCTGATTCCAAATCACCTGACCGTCTTCCCAGTCATACATAGTCACCCCACCGGCATGGCCATGGTAGACACCAATCTCATCGCACCGGACCATCCAGCCATGATCACCACTACTGCGTTGATTCCACTGAGATTCTTCTTCATGATTAATGGTGGTGACGACGCCCTGACGATCCGAGACCCCCAAAATACCGTCGTTGATATCTAGCCAAAAGATATCGACATCGTCGGCAATGGAATAGGCCACTCGGGGAATTTTACCGCTCAGGTCGTAGACCTTCCCGTCATCACAACCGGCATAGAGCCAATCATCATCGGCGACAATACATTTAACGCCATCGGGGAGCTTAAACTCTTGGGTGACTTGGCCCTCGGGAGTCAGGGTAAAGATTTGGCCCTTTTGATTCCCCACCCAGCACCGGGATTCGTCAATAAAGATGCCAAAGGCGGATGCACCGGAGGCAAACCTCCACAACACCGGAGCACGATTGGCGGAAGAGCGAGTACTGGTAATTTCCCGTCGGGTAATGGCCCGTTTCTTTCGTACGCCCTGGACGGCGGGTTCATAGCCTTTGCGCAGCTTTGCTTTAATTTTTTTATCGGCTTCGGCTTTTGCTTTTTCGGGGGTGGCCAAAGTCTTTTCCTGGGTTTGGCCCGCATTGCCAATCCGTCCATACCGAATTTTTAGCTCGGTGCCATCCACCACCACTTCATAAAACTTGTGGGCTATCCCTGCTTCTTCTGACAGCTCTAAATACGTTCTTTCTTCTGCCATGCTGATCCTCTCTAATCCTCTGTCTTATAGGATTCACCTATCAGATCCAGTTTGACGCAAGGAGGGATCAATTCTCTCAATTGAGCAGCTGCTTGTCATAGCTGAGGCCATCACCTTCACCGAAGCCTGCTCTAGATACCGATCAAATACGGCTTGCAATTCTTCGGTGCGAATGGGCTTACTGACATAGTCCTGCATCCCTACCGCTAGGCACCGTTCTCGATCCCCCTGCATGGCATTGGCGGTCAAGGCAATAATATGGGGGCGATCCTCGGGTTCCCATTCCTGTTGAATGGTGGCTGCTGCTGTCAGGCCATCCATTTCTGGCATATGGACATCCATCAACACAATGTCGTAGGTTTGGCGCTTTAGGGCCGCCAAGACTTCATGGCCATCACTGGCGACATCAGCGCTATACCCCAGTTGTTTCAGAATCAGTAAGGCGACTTTCTGGTTCACCGCCACATCTTCTGCGAGCAAAATGCTCAGGGAGTCTGGGCTCACCCGCTCCATCTCAGGCTGCTGTTCTTCTGGCTCGGTCGGTTCCCCAAAAATATTGGCCAGAACATCATGGAGCCGCGATTGCTGAATCGGTTTATTTAAGATGGCCGCAAAGTTGATATTCTTCTGCTGTTGAAGCAATTCATCTTTGCCCAAAGAACTCAACATCACCAAGGGAAAGTCCGCCAGCTGCTCCCGAATCTGCCCCGCCAAGGTTAACCCATCCATTTCTGGCATTTGCATATCCAGGACAGCCAGATCGAAGGAATGATCGGCTGTCAGCAGTTCTAAGGCGGCGGCACCTCCCTGGACGGCCTGGCTGGTCATGCCCCAGGCCTTTGCTTGCAGGGTCAAAATTTTACAGTTGGTAGGATTATCGTCCACGATCAACAGATGCTTGCCATCCAGGTGGGCAGGGGAAATCATGGGTCGCTGAGCCGGATCAGCCACGGGGACGGAAATCGTGAAGCAGAAGGAAGAGCCTTGGCCGACTTTGCTTGTGACCCACATGTGGCCTCCCATCAGCTCACACAGTCGATGACAAATGGCTAACCCTAAGCCCGTACCGCCATATTTGCGGGTGGTGGACGCATCTACTTGGCTAAAGGATTTAAACAATCGATCCATGCGATCGGTAGGAATGCCAATCCCCGTGTCTTTAACCACAATCTGGAGCATATGGTGTCCTGCTCGGACTGGGGTGGGACTATCGGCCGTAACGTCTTCGATATAGACCACCACTTCGCCAGTCTCCGTAAACTTGATGCCATTGGTGAGCAAGTTTACGATAATTTGCCGCAGCCGGGTCACATCTCCCACGATCCACTCAGGAGTCTCGGGTTCAAATAGGTACGCCAACTCTAAGGATTTATCCACAGCTCTCGGGGCGACAATGCGGAGAGCTTGTTCGATACAAATCCGTAGGTCAAAGGGCTGATTCTCAAATTCCAGCTTCCCAGCTTCTATTTTGGAGAAATCTAAAATATCGTTGATCAGGCTTAACAATGCATCCCCGCTGCTGCGGATGGTTTCCACAAAGTCTTCTTGCTGCACATCCAAATCTGTATTCAGCAGCAGACCGGTCATGCCAATCACGGCATTCATGGGAGTCCGCAGCTCATGGCTCATATTGGCTAAGAACTGGGATTTAGATTGATTGGCCGTATCGGCCTCTCGCTTGGCTTGTACCAGGGCCGTATTGTTGGTTTCTAATGCCTGGTGCTGCTGTTGCTCTTGCTCTAAGAGTTGGGCTTGGGCAATGGCAATTCCCACCTGACCCGCCACGGCTTCTAACAGTTCGATGTCTGCTGCAGACCAATTGCGGTTGCGATCGCACTGATGTAGCACAATTACCCCATTGGCTTGGCCCTGATAGGAGGTGCGAGTCGCCATCAAAGACTTGAGCTGGGCCTGTTCACAAAACTGGATTTCCCCCTCAGTCATCTTGTCCCGATCTAGTTCAGGAATAGCCCATACGCGATCATGACCAAAAATTTCTGACAGCAAAGGATGATTGCCCATCTCCAGTTCCAGGCAGGAGGCATAATCTATCTCTAAATACTCCGCCAGATCAGAGTCTGCAGAAGTCTGGATTGAATAGCTTTGAATAAAGCAGCGATTGGTTTCTAGGGTATAGCCCAACTGATCGACGGTGGTTTGGAAAATATGCTGGGTATCGAGGCTGCGACGAATGTCTTGGGTAATCTGCTCAACCAGTAGAACCCGTTGAATTTGCAGATTCAGATTCTGATTGGCGGCCTCTAAGGCGGCAGTCCGCTCTTGAATGACCTGTTCTTGTTCCGCTGTCTGTCGCTGCAGCTGTTGGTTCACCGACTGTAGTTCTTGGTTTTGATCGGCTAACTGCTGATCTGTCAGATAACTCTGGACCGCAGCGGAGATGGTTAACTTCAAATCGTCTGACTGCCAGGGTTTGGCAATGTAGCGATAGAGATCGGCATGGGTAACGGCATGTGCGATCGCATCCACGTCTGCTTGTCCCGTCAGCATCACCGTGATCGTCTCGGGGGATTTCTCATGAATGCGCTGGAGGACTTGATCCCCTTTCATGCCCGGCATGATGTAGTCAGAGATCACCACCGCCACTTCATATTCATCTTCTAGGAGTTCATCCACAATCTCTAGGGCTTCTTCACCCCCCTGAGCCGTTTCAATAGCGCAGTCCTGGCCGATGGATTTGCGCAATTCAATTTTGAGGGACTCTAGAACGGTAGATTCGTCATCCACACAAAGGATAAAAGGCTTACTCATAGCGCTTCCAGGTTTGACTTCAGCAGTTCAATTAATTCGCTTTTACGCCAAGGCTTATGGATAAACCGATGGAGGTCTGCCTCTTCTTTGGCCCGTTCAATCGCTGCCTGATCGGCTTGCCCAGAGAGCATAATCTTGATAATACTGGGATGATCTTGATGGAGTTTGACGAAAAACTCGTCGCCCTTCATCCCTGGCATCAGCCAATCACACAGCACCAACACTACATCTACGCCCTCTTCCTGCAGCTCTTCCACAATTTCTAAGGCTTCGTTGGCATCGATGGCCGCTTCAACATTGCAGAGGTCGCTCAGTTCTTTCTTAATCTGTATTTTGAGACTGTCTAAAATAACTTTCTCATCATCTACACATAGAACCACTGGCTTAACCATCACCTTTATCCATTACTAAACGGCTACTCTATCCCTTACCAGCACTAAGCCAGGGGGATCGACACTGTAAATTGGGTCTTCCCGGGTTCGGATTCCACTGAAATATCTCCCTCATGCTTCTTCACAATCTTTTGGACAATATCGAGTCCTAGACCGCTCCCTTCTCCAGGGGGGTTTGGTGGTAAAAAAGGGTTGGAATATCTTGGGCATTACTTCAGCCGGTATCCCCTGGCCGCTGTCGGCAACTTTGACTTGAATCTGATTTTCCTGTTGCTGGACATCCAGAGTTAAGGTGCCTTGATAGTCCATCGCCTGTAGAGCGTTATGAATCAGATTGGTCCACACCTGACTCAGTTCGTCGTGGTAGCAGGACACCGTTGGAATGGGCTCATAATTGCGAATGACCTCCACCCCATTCTTGAGCTGGCTTTGATAGAGAGTCAAAACCGTTTCAATATCGTAAATGAGATTTGTGGGTGCCTTGTTGCCCGTATGGTCAAAGTGGGAGTAGCTCTTCAGGGCAAAGACCACTTTGGCTGCCTTATCCGTGGCGGTTCTGATCGTCTTAGTGCTATTCAGCAGGGTTGAAAATTGATAGGCCATATCTAAGGTCTGGCGTCCTCCTACCGACTGCAGCCGGGGGACAAGAGCCTCGATCTCTTCCAGATAATTCAGCTCCGCTAAGGTATCCGCCACATCATCAGCCTGATCGATCCCTTCCGCTTCCAGAATGCGGATATTTCCCCGCTTCAGTTTGCGTTTTTCGCGACTACTGAGGATCACCAGATCCTGGTTGGCCGAGTCCAGCAACTCTGTAAATAATTGATGGCACTCCCCCGTTAAATCCTGGAAAAAGCTAGGGAGTGCCCCTAAATTGCGTTCTAAAAAGTCAGAGATATTTTCTACGGAGGATCGGATAGCGCCCAACGGTGTATTGATTTCGTGGGCAATTCCGGCAATTAACTGGCCTAAGGATGCCATCTTTTCCGATTGAATTAGCTGCTCCTGAGTAGTTTTTAATTGTTTGAGGGTTACCTGCAAGTTGTTATTTTTCTCCTGAACCACCTGCAAGGTCTGCTCTAATTCGGTTTGTTTAGCCGCTAACTCCTCTGCCATATGGGTGGTATCAGTCAGGGCCGTGGATCGAGCTTGTAGCAGATAGAGGAAATCTGATGTGGGTTCATGGGTGGCAAAGTCCTGCAGCTTTACCCCATAGTCTTTGAGGTCGGAGAAATCTGTGACCCAGAGGGAGCCGATAAAGAACATCACCTCTTCTGACTCAATGGGCATCAACTGGCCCTTTAACTGGAATCCCTGGTGAATCGATTCGATTAAAAAGAGTTTTTTCGACTTTTTCACCAGGGCATCAAAATCTAGCGCCACTTTTGGACGCTGGATCTGAAAAAAATCATCTACCTGCCCGCCAATCAACCCTTCAGGAGAAATGCGTTGTAGAACCTTGCCCGCTTGCAGAATCTCTAAGTTGCGATTGAAAACAAAATGGAAGGGAAAAACCTGAGCAAAACAGTCGGGGGGTAAACTGCGCTCGATCGGATTAATGGAAGGGGCACTTGACTTTGTATTTAACTGAGAACTGATCATGATCGGCGCCCTCCTCGCGGCTGTGGGTCTGGTTGATATCTACCTCTGTTTCAAAACGTTCTCCCAGCCCTTCTACCAATCCCATGACCATGGGGGCTAGTCCGTCTCGTTCCGAGTGATAATGCAAGGTTAATTCCTCCTCATCCGCTTCATCGCAGTCAAAGGATGGGGGCTGTAACTTGGGAAACATCACACCGACACGGGCATGCAGCTCATCCAGATTCTCCAGGAATTCGGGTAAATCTTCCCCATTCATTTCCATCAGTTCTCCATACCCTTCTTTGGCCGTGAACTGAACCCAATACTTACCGAAGGCATGCATAACTGCTGCGGGAGAGAGCTTTAATACTTCACTAGCAGCCCCCACCAACCGGTAGGTCAATTCATCGGGATAGCCTTCCATACTGATAAAAGCTTCTGTTTTGACCTCAGCTTTTTGTTTGATCGCGTCCCAGGTTGCATCACTAAAATGGCTGCGCACCATCTCTTCAATGGCTTTATTGACTAGGCCATACATGAGAGTCTCCCCAACGATCTAAATTTCAACAGCTCTAGGGTTCCCCATCTACCAAAACATGTTCCAAGGCGTGAAGTTTATTTTGACCATTTTTATCTTTATAAAGACTAATAATCCCGCTCTCTAGCTCGAAAAAAGATTGAAATTCAAGGAAATTTTTTTAGGAATATTTGCTGAAGAGAATAATTTCTAGATCAGCAGAGTGTCTCTATACGAGAATCTGTAATTACTTAAGGTGGAAAGAATATATGTTTAAGGCTGTGAGTATTCAAAATTCAGGAGTTGACCTTTCTTTATTAAGTATTAATAATTAATTAATAATGAGTTTTTTTAAGTTTATTTTTTCAATAATATTGAAATGAGTACTCGTTGAAATAATCAATTCCCAAACCTCAAGACATGCGTGTAACCACTCAAAAAAACCTTATCTATGGGTGTTTCCGTGCATTAAAGTTACGTGATTACACTGATGCGACTCCTAGGCAGACCTAATATTCTCGGATTTATCGTTGAAAATTAAATCAGTTTTTAATGATGAATTGACCCAATCGAAACAAGCTGAACATTTCTCCTTAAAGATATTTATGAGCTGATGCCTATATTTTTTCATCACAAGTAATCGGAGATAAATCCACATAGGTAGCATTGTCTATCTCTTGGATGAAAGGGTATCTAAAGGCACTGTTTCTACGGTAGTGAAAGCTATGTAGAGAATATTCTCTATGGCAAAAATACTAAAATATTTTTTGTGGAAAAATTCAGTTGAGTAGTCAACAACATTAGGCGGTGATTGGTTAATGACTAATCCTAGGCATGATCGAAAAAGTGGATATTTCCCCCTATCCATTCATTCCTTCTCATCTCTATCTGAAGTAACAGCAGATCATATATTTATGCCAGATTTTCGCTGAAGTGTTACCCAATCTTTCATTTGTGTTGTTCATCCATTTAGGACCCAGAAGAATACATGATTACTGCCAATAAACAAGTAACCCAATCCCTGTACAACGATACAGCGGCTCGATGGGTTCGAGGTGGCCCCAGTTCTCTCTCTGATTTCACAGCCCGTCCCGCTATTTTGGAGATGTGTACCCCTGTTTCAGGACAAAAGATTCTGGATCTCGGATGTGGCGAAGGGTACTGTAGTCGCCAACTCCGACAGCTGGGGGCAGCCTCCGTTTTAGGCGTCGATCTTTCCCAACGGATGATTGAAGCCGCCCAGGCTCAAGAACAACAAGAACCTCTGGGGATTACCTATCAGGCAGGATGTGCCACGGACGTCCGTCATTACACCCAGGACCGGTTTGACTTAGTAGTTGCTGTTTTCTTGTTTAACTACCTAACCGTTGCCCAAACCCAGGCTTGCATGGCAGAAATCTTTCAAGTGCTGGAACCCGGAGGGCGGTTTGTGTTTAGCATCCCTCACCCCTCCTTTCCTTATATGCGTCAAGCCGAGTTCCCCTTTTATTTCGAAGTGGATGGCAATAACTATTTCAGTGGACGTGACCAGCAATGTCCAGGGCGCATTTGGAAGCGTGATGGTTCCTGGTTAGAGGTCCAGCTGATTCATAAAACCCTGCAAGATTTCTTTGAAGCCTTGCAAATGGCTGGTTTTTCTAGCATGCCAACTGTACGTGAATTACGGGTTTTACCTGAGCACGTTGAACTTGACCCAGACTTTTTCGGACCGTTAGTTGATTACCCCTTACATATGGCGATTGAGGTGCACAAATGAGAACGATCACTGTTAACTCTATGGATTCTTTTCGCAGTCTTACCGAACGACATCCCCTCTGGAGACATCCTTTTCTTGAGCAATGTCGGGCTGGAGAGCTGACATTGGCAGAAGTGCGTGTTTTAGCGGTTCAGATGTACAAATTTTCCCAAGCCTTTAATCGCATCCTGGCCAGCATTATGTCTTGTTGCCCCGATGAGAGTGCCCAGTTGGTGATTATGGAAAATCTCTTGGATGAAATGGGGCAGGGAAAATTGGCTCATGCTCATCCAGAATTATTCCGGCGCTTTACCCGTTCTTTAGGGATTGATGATGGGACGTTAGAACTGACGCCTCCTGAGCCAGAAACCCAGGCCATGATTGATACCTATCTTTCCCTATCCCATAAATATGGTTATTTAGCAGCGTTGGGAGCTGTTTGCTTTGCATCAGAGGGAATTGTGAATTCCCTATATACCCAAATTCGTCAAGGCATTGTCGGGGCATCCCCTTTTTCCTCGGAAGCGTTGATCTTTTTCGAAGTACATATTGATCTAGATGATGACCATGCGGCTCATTTGGAAGCGCTGATTGAACCCCGATTAAGGACGGTGGAAGACTCCATCTGTTTGGATCGTGCGATCAGGAAGGCGATGGATTCTCGACTGAAATTCTTTAATGGTATTCAGCGAGCTTCCGAAGCTGTGTCTTATGCTTGGGCCGCCTAAGGGTGTTCTTGCTTTGAGCAAGGTGTTGTATTTTGAAGCGCCTCACCCTATGAGGCTTCAAGATGTCTGGCAAATGCCAGGTGTGCCGATGATCAGCGCTGCTATCTGCCCCAACTCTTTAACCGCCCCTCTACGTCTCAATCGAATCCGATTGCCATTGTCATGCCACTTCTCACTTCTACGGGTCATATCGAAGACTTATCTTCGGTGATGATCAAGGCTAAGTCACAGCCTAGCTGGACTAGCACAGGCCTAGAAACCAATCCTCACTGGAAAATTACGCTCCCAGAGTCCATATTGTCCTCGGTTTTAGTGTTGAATCACTGGTTGGAGGCGAGGGGATATACCTGGCAGTCTCCTGAAGCAAGGGGGATGAAAATCCAGAATCTTGACCTGCTGGCGAATGTGATGCGCTATCACCTCACCCAAACCACGGGCGTTGTCTTACTGTCTGGGTTTAATGTTGCTGAATATGGCGAATCCGCTAGCCGACTTCTTTTGCTGCAACTGGGCTATGCCTTAGGGTCTGTTTTAGATAAACGTGGCCTGTTGTATGACGTCTGCGATCGCGGCCAGGATCACCGTCAAGCCAATGTGCTTTTTTCTAGTACCTGTACGTCTCCTGGGTACCATACGGACAGCACGGATGCGGACCTAATGCCAGGGGTTGTGTCTTTGCTTTGCCTGAAGACAGCTCGGGAAGGAGGTGTCAATCGTTTAGCGAATACCTTCACGGCCTATCAGCGACTGCTCCAATCTCAACCGGAGGTATTACGACGGCTTTGCCAGAATTTTATTCGCGACAAAATCATTGTTGGTGAAGTTGGCACTCGCTCCCACCTAGATCGATTACGGAACTCATTTCCTGTGTTTGAATGGGGGCACTGGTATCCAGGGTTAACCTGTCGGTATATGCGCTATTGGATAGATGCAGGACATGACAAAGCGGGATTGCCTCTATCAGATGAAGATCGGTTCGTTTTAGATCAATTTGAAGCGACCCTCAACCAAGAAGACCTAATGTATGAGCTTCAGCTCCAACCGGGCGATATGATTTTCCTTAATAATCATCTGATCGCTCATGATCGGACGGAGTATCTAGACTGGGAAGAGCCCGAAAAGAAACGGCATCTCGTTCGCATGTGGGTGGGGAACGATGCCCTTCAGAGTGATGCTCCCAAACCGGATGATATGCACTTGAGCCATATCTAAAGCTACTGTCTTGAGTTGGAGCAGGATGAATATCACGGAAAGTGGGAGTTCAGTACGATTCAATTCGTCTTTTTGCAGGGCGACTCATGGCGCCCTAAAATCTGTAGCTCAATCTAACTCTTTAAAGAAATCGGGGAAGTCGCGGCGACCACTCAAAACTCTAAGAACTTCGATACCATCATCCAAAAGCCTGTAAAAGATGATGTAATTCTCCAGAGAGAGTCCTCGAAGGTCTGGATGAATGGGGGCATAGCTTTTGCCACTATTCGGGAATGAGACAAGCTGTTGGCACTTACGATTAAAGGCAAGAAAGAATTTCTCACCCGCTTCAAGGTTATGTTCAGCAAAGTAGTCAGCAATTTCATTAAGGTCTTGGCTAGCAAGAATATTGATGACGTAGCGGCTCATGCCGAATTAGCCTGCTGAAATCGCTCTACAATCTCATTCACAAAAGTTTCGCCATCCACTGGAGGAGTATGCTGGGACGCTTCGATTGCTGCATCTATTTTCTGACGGACGTCTTCAACCCAGTCGTCATCAGATTGCTCATATTCATCTAGCAGCCGCAAAGCAAGTTCCAAAATTTCTTCGGCAGAGCGATATTTCCCAATTTGGAGCTTCGCTTGGATAAAACGCTCTTGATCTGGGGTAAGACTGATGTTCATAGGAAACCTCTATTCAGGTTCGTCAACGGTTAGCTGCTCCTTAAAGTACGCTTCTTAAATTGTAGACCGTGAAGATAATGAACATCTCTTCATTGGACCATAGGAACTGTAATAAGATTTGGGTTAAGGCGACACAAGTCCCCTCCTATCGTTCATTGCAGAGTCCTACAGGTTATGTTTCCCACCCATCGCCCGCGCCGTCTTCGCAACCATCCCCAATTGCGCCGCATGGTGCAAGAAACCGTTGTTACCACGAACGATCTGATTTATCCCCTGTTTGCCGTACCAGGTGAAGGTGTAGCCCAAGAAGTCTCATCCATGCCAGGGGTCTACCAACTGTCCATAGACAAGGTCGTAGAAGAAGCTAAACAAGTTTATGACCTGGGGATTCCCGCTGTGATTCTGTTTGGGATTCCGACCGAGAAAGATACTGACGCCACTGGAGCTTGGCACGATCACGGTATTGTCCAAAAGGCCTCAACCGCCGTCAAAGAAGCCGTGCCCGATCTGATGGTGATTGTGGACACCTGCCTGTGCGAATACACTCAGCATGGGCATTGTGGTTATTTAGAAACGGGGGATTTAACGGGCCGAGTTCTCAATGATCCGACCTTAGAATTGCTGAAGAAAACAGCCGTATCCCAAGCAAAAGCAGGGGCCGATATTATTGCCCCTTCCGGCATGATGGATGGATTTGTGCAAGCGATACGGGCTGGGCTAGACAAAGGCGGTTTTGAAGATATTCCGATTATGTCCTACGCCGCTAAGTATTCCTCCGCCTACTATGGGCCGTTTCGAGATGCGGCAGAATCCGCGCCTCAATTTGGCGATCGCAGAACGTATCAAATGGACCCCGCCAATTCCCGCGAAGCGATCAAGGAGATTGAACTAGATATCGCTGAAGGGGCAGATATGCTGATGGTGAAGCCTGCCCTGGCCTATATGGATATTATCTGGCAGGTGAAGCAAGCCTCCAACCTACCCGTGGCGGCCTACAACGTCTCCGGTGAATATTCGATGGTCAAAGCCGCTGCTTTAAACGGTTGGGTCGATGAAGAGAAACTTGTGATGGAAACCCTAATGAGCTTTAAGCGCTCGGGTGCCGATATGATTCTCACCTATCACGCCAAGGACGCGGCTCGCTGGTTAGCCTAGAACCTGATTTCAGATGATTTGGAGAAATGGCCTTTCCAGCAAAGGTCATTTTTTTGTCCAGGCGTGACTGAATTCGTGACTAAACTTACCAAACCATCAAAAACTGACGTTGCTGCCAAAGCATCAACACACCGCTCACCGCAATAAAGATAAAGGTGACTTGCTTAAACAAGTCATTACTCATGCGGCTAAGCACCCACTGCCCTAACCAATTGGCAGGAATTGCAGCAGCCCCAATCACCACCCCATAAATAACGTACTCTTTGCTCAAGGTTCCCAAGGAGGCATAGGCGCACAACTTGATTACGTGGGCCAGAATAATGTTGGCAGCTTTGGTCGCAACCATTGCTTCTTTCAATAGCCCGTAATTAATATAGGCCGGGTTCATGATCGGTCCGGTACTGCCAATTAAACCTGAAGCAAAGGAATTGCCAAATCCCAGGGGTAAAAATTGCCAGGTCTTGAGATTAAAGGTATTTTCCTGATTGCCAAACCAATAGTTTGCCACCATCAGCAGCAAAGCGATGCCGATAACGATCTGTAGCCCTTCTAAATTGATGTAGTTAAGGGTAAAAGCACCCAAGATAGAGCCAATAATTACTCCCGGTAACTGCCAAAGAGTCACTTCCCAATCAATATCTTGCCAAAAGTAAAACAGTCGCTGGATATTTCCTAACAACATCCCTGTCGTAATGACGGGAGCCACCGCCTGAGCGCCATACATAAAACTGACGAGGGGAATCAGTACTAAGGGGCTACCGCCGCCAGCCACCATGCTGACGAACCAAGATAGAAAGCTCACCATTCCCAAAACGATAAAGGGCATGGGGTTGAAGCCTTAAACGAACCGCAACCCGATTTTAACCCTTTATTAACTCTTGTTGCTGAAATATAGAAGCGTCACTGCTTAGCCAGCTAGGAAGACTGCTGCTCTATAAATTTAGCGACGGTTTGCACATCTTTATCTCCCCGACCAGAACAAGAAATGACAATTCGGGGACTGCCTTCTAACTGAGGACAGAGGGTTTCCAGATATGCGATCGCATGACTCGTTTCCAAAGCGGGAATAATCCCTTCCAACTCCGTTAGTCGCTGAAAAGCCGCGACGGCCTCCATATCCGTAACGCTGTAATATTCGCAGCGGCCACTATCTTTCAGGAAACTGTGCTCTGGTCCAACACCGGGATAGTCGAGTCCAGCACTAATGGAATGGGCTTCTAAAACCTGACCATCTTCATCTTGCAAGAGATAGCTCATGGCCCCATGCAGCACCCCAGCTTCTCCTTGGGTGAGCGTCGCCGCATGTTTGTCGGTATTGACACCAGCGCCAGCGGCCTCCACCCCAATCATGCGGATTTGAGTGTCGGGCACAAACTCATGGAATAGGCCCATGGCGTTAGACCCACCCCCCACGCAGGCCAGCAAAATATCGGGAGTGCCATTCCACTTTTCCTGACATTGCTGACGAGTCTCTTCGCCAATCACCGCGTGAAAGTCTCGCACCATCATTGGGTAGGGGTGAGGGCCAGCGACAGAACCCAAAATATAGTAGGTCGTTTCTACATTAGTGACCCAATCGCGAATCGCTTCAGAGGTGGCATCTTTCAGGGTACCTGTTCCCGCTTCTACGGGATGAACTTCTGCACCCAACAGCCGCATCCGAAACACGTTGAGGGCCTGACGCTCCATATCCTGGACCCCCATATAAATCACGCAGTCAAAGCCAAAGCGGGCACAGACGGTCGCTGTTGCCACCCCATGCTGTCCGGCTCCGGTTTCGGCAATGATCCGCTGTTTGCCCATGCGCTTGGCGAGCAAGGCTTGAGCTAGGGCATTGTTGATTTTATGGGCTCCTGTATGGTTGAGGTCTTCCCGCTTTAAATAGATCTGGGGACCACTGCCATCAGGACGGGCATAGTGGGCGGTAATTCGCTCTGCAAAATAAAGGGGGCTAGGCCGACCGACATAGTCTTTGAGCAATTGGCTCAATTCAGACTGAAAATCTGGATCGTTTCGGTATTGGGCTAGGGCTGACTCTAGTTCTGCTAGGACGGGCATCAGGGTCTCTGGGACGTACTTACCGCCGTAGGGACCAAAGCGACCTAGGGCATCTGGATATTGTTGTGCGCCAGAAGATTGGTCAGCGGAGGATAAGGGAGTAACAGCCACAATAAATACCCAAACAGATGGTCAGACACTCATTATAGAAAAAGATGGTGTGTTGCTGGATGATTTTTAGTTTGTATATCGACCCTCAGTACAGGACAAAAAACCTGTTGAAAACGGCGTTGTTGCATAAGTCGGATTCCCTGATGTGTAATGAGAGGGTCTCCAAAACTCGTTAAGTTCAGGGCCAGAAGTATGAAGCAGCAATACCGTGTCCGCAACTGGAGTGAGTACAACCTGGCCTTGAGACAAAGGGGTAGCCTGACCTTTTGGGTGAGCGAAGCATCCACAGAGCACTGGCTTAACACTAAACCTTCAGAGCAATTAGGGGCACCCAGAACCTACTCAGACGTTGCCATTATGAGCGTGGTCACGATAAAAAATCTGTTTCAGCTAGCGGGTCGTCAAGCGACTGGATTGCTCGCATCATTGTTTGAGTTGATGCGGTTGGAACTGCCCGTGCCAGACCACAGCACGGTTTTTCGGCGCATGGGGAAACTCGAGGTCACATTGCCGATTCTGAACAGGGAGCAAGCCCGTCATGTTGTGATTGATTCAACCGGGGTCAAAGTTTATGGAGAGGGCGAGTGGAAAGTCCGTCAACACGGGATTAGCAAACGTCGTACTTGGCGAAAACTCCATTTGGCTGTGGATGAAACCACTGGAGAAATCTTGGCCGCAGTTGTGAGCACCAATGACTGGGGGGATTCAGAGATCCTGCCGGACTTACTCGAGCAGATTGGCGGAGAGATTGAACAGGTTTCATCTGATGGGGCGTATGACACAAGCGGATGCTATGACACCATCACAGGGCGAGGAGCCCAGCCTGTAATCCCCCCGCGAAAAAATGCGGTGATTTGGCAGCATGGCAACTGTAAAGCACCACCACACCCGAGGGATGAAGCCTTACGCGCTATCCATAAACAGGGGCGCAAAAAGTGGAAACAGGAGTCTCATTATCACCGTCGGTCGTTATCCGAAACGACGATGTTTCGACATAAAACCGCTTTTGGAGGTAAAGTGCAGTCCCGTAAATTTGAAAATCAAGCGACAGAATTATTGTGTCAATGCGCGATGCTGAACCGAATGATTCAACTCGGTAAGCCTGTCAGTGTTCCAGTCGCTGCTTAATTCAACCTCAACAAGGGGGGATTGATGTCCACACTTCCACTTATGCAACAACGCCGTTGAAAACCATAGGATTAGCTTGTAGCCCTTGCACAGAAGGCGTTTCAATAACTTAAACTAAAATCCTTATGGCGTAAGGACTTCAAGGGTTTTGTCCTGTACTGAGATATCGACCTATCAATTCAGAGCCTCAGCAGGGTTTCAAATTCTAATCCCGGCTGTACAGCGAATTGCATAGATAGCTGCTTGGCCAAAATAGTCTTTGATCGTGGCCTATCTAGTTAAACCAGATTTAGACAGAGGGTTGACCAGTTTCAGTTATGTTGTTAACAAAGCTCATGAAATTCATGAAGATGCTTGACCAAAATTTTTCACACAGTTTTACTAGGCCCACCTACCATTTTTCCCCTGTAAGCTTTGCAGGGATTCCAGCAAAGTAGCATTCTGTATTTTGATAAAGCTTTGGTTTTTCTGACATTTATCGGTCCATGTCAGCAGAAGTTAGAACCTTACGAATAATCTGAGAAGACAGACGAACTCCTTCGACTGATGGGTGTGAGAATGAATCTCTATAAAGAATCTGACCATTTTTAGCACTGTAGGTGCATTGCTCTTCAGGGCAGAAAATATCAAAGATGTCTACTATACGTAGTTTTCCTTCTACCTCCAGTGAGACGAGAACTTTATTTAGTTTGTCACGGCGCAGAAGTGACTCATTTCTATTAGGCATTTTGCAAGAATTGTCAAACGGAGAGAACCACTGCTTTGCTGAGGTTACAGGGTTACATTTTGCTTCACGTGCGAAAGGATTTCCGTGTAGAATTGCCAATCGGATGTCTTTGGCCGAGAGTTTCTTAGAAAGTACTTCAAGTCCACTCTCTAACCGGTTCAAATGACCCTTGGTTTCCGATGTTCGATCCTTGGGTGAAAAACTAGACATATCATTGATAAGAAATACCCAGTCACCAGGTTTCAGGCGATTGATAAGTGAAGGCACAACGCTGTCCCAGTAGTAATCGTTTGTTTTATTGAAACGGCCTTGGTTAGGTATTTCTTTTACAGGAGATGCTCCAAGCGCAGATGCAATTGTGACTGAATATCTGTCTAACACCACCATGTCATCAAATGCTTGAGTAAATGCTGCCGAAAAGGAGTTTCCAAGAACTAGAATTCTTCTCTTGGCGCTAGAGAAGTTGCCCAGTGTGCAGTTCTCAACAGCAATTTTCTTGCCGACTTGCGAATTATTGGAGAGGACACATTCGTCACCTCTCCAAATTGAATTAGTCTCTTTTAGAGAGTATGGATCTGTCAGAGAAGAAACTCCTACTGCCACCAGGGATGGGATATGCCCTGTATATAAGGACAAGTTGGGTGTCTTATCAAGAGCAAAGATCAAACCCGCAGTAGTGGCAGAGGTACTTATTCCATAGCCAATGGACTTCCAATGCATAGTAGACCAACTTAAGTGGCGAAAGGGGGTTTCGACATACCGATAGGAGGCGATAGATAGTATCAGAATGAAGGCAATTTGGAATGGTACTAACCACCAGTGAATGCCAATTGTCCAACGGCTTAAGGACAAAACACCCCAGTGCCAAAGATATAGAGAGTATGAAATTCGGCCAAGATAAACCACTTTTTGGTGAGTAAATAGTTTGCATGCAGCAGTTCCTGAGCGAAGACAATTAATTAAGATCACTGTAAGTACTACAACGGCAACAGTAGCTTCCACAGCAAAATAGAGGGGGGCAAACAAAACTGCACAAACTGCACCAGTAGCTATCAAAGGTGGCAGGTTTTCAAGAGCACGAAAATGCTTCAAGTTCAAAAACAACAGGCAACCAGCACCCAATTCCCATAGACGGGTAGGCATTAAAAAGTAGGCAGCGGGCTGATTGACTTGATAGATATAGACAAAAGCAATCAAGGAAGCAACCGATAGAGCCCCTATCACCCAGTGCAAATTTCTTGCTCCCTTTGCAGCTAGACGACCAAACCCAGTGAACCAAGCTAGAAATGGGTATAGGAAGTAGAACTGTCCTTCCACACCTAGGGACCAAGTGTGGGTAAAAACATTTAGCTCTGTGGAATCGGAAAAGTAATCTGTGGACTGCTTTTGCAGGAAAATATTAGAAAAACCAAGTAGAGAGGTGATGCCAGTCTGAAGCGAAAAACTTGGGTTGGGATTAAAGAGACATATGAGAATGCTAGTTATGAAGACAAACATCACCAGCACAGGAATTAAGCGTTTGATTCGCCTGGAATAGAACCCCACCAAAAAGTCGTAGAAGTTCTTGCTGGGACGACATGCTAGCGAAGAAGTGATAACAAATCCAGAAATAACGAAAAAAATGTCAACGCCTAAATACCCACTTGGCAGAAGATCTTTATTGAAGTGGTTGATGATGACTGCGATTACCGCAAATGCTCTTACACCATCGAGTTCTGGTCTATAGGAAGACTGTTGTACTGGAGATGTAGAACTCATTGTTTATGGTGCTTTTCTTAGTTTTAGTTTTAGCATTCATTGGGTTACCATAATGTACCCAGATGCAGCATGTGATTGTTTGCAAGAGATAATCTTGGGCAATAATTTGTCTATATCTAAATCTTGATATTTAAAAAATTTTTTGAGTAGAGGAGGTCATAATAACGAAAATGTGGAATTGATACCTTGAAAGATTTCACACGACTCAAAGCCCATTAGTTAAAACTGGTGTTTTCTATCTAACTCTACTAATCCTGATTGATTCAGTTCCAGAGCATGGAAGAAGTTGAGGACAACATCACAGTAAAACTAGGGTCATCACTATTTCTTCCAGACTGTTGACGAGACAGGCTGCGATTGTTAGCCGTAGAATCGGACCACACGTTGGGGTGAGCCAGCCCTTTCTTCTAGGAAGAATGCTAGCATTGTCATACAACCTTATGACATCTATGCCATGCGCATTAACGCCCGACTTGATGATGAATATGCCTTAAAACTGAATTACCTTCAGCGGCAGACCGAAAAAAGTGTCACAGAGATTATCAAATTGGCACTAGATGCGTATTACCAAGAATATGCCCAGCAACATCCCATCGATCTATTAACTGAAAGTGGATTTATTGGGTGTGGAGAGGCCGAAAGCAACCTATCGACCCATTACAAATTGGACTATGCCGATAGCCTAGAAGAAAAATATGGCTTAACGCAGTGATTATTGTCGATACAGGATTTTGGCTAGCTTTAGCCAACCGACAAGACAGTTATCACTCCCCAGCGATTCAAGCGTTAACCCAAGTTCAAGAACCCCTGATTACCACCTGGCCAGTCGTCACAGAAACCTGCCATTTTCTGCTGAAGCGTTTAGGGGCCTCGGCTCAAGAACGGTTGATTCTCAACTTGTCTCAAGAAGCATTCATTGTCTTTGAGCTGACCCTTGCCCATAGCGCACGAATACACGAACTCACTTGCCAATATCGAAATTTGCCCATGGACCTAGCTGATGCCTCTCTCGTGGTTTTGGCAGAGCATCTTGGACATGGCCGAATTTTGTCCGTTGATGAGCGTGACTTCAACACCTATCGCTGGAAAAATACGCATCCTTTTGAGAATCTACTGCTTAGAACGATCTGAAATGTAGGTCTTACAAAGCTTTGAGAAGATTCCCGCTTGACTGCAACGCCTCAGAACGCTGTTTGCTTTTACGCTATCTGCCATTGTGCAACAAACTTGAACTGCTCCAATGTGGGACAAAAAAATTGCATTAAATCCTGTACTTCGATTTCAATCAGGTTTCATATTCGTCGCAATGTTCCTCTAGCTCTTACCGAGGGGAATACTAAGGGACTAAGAGATTACATGCCAGCAATGTGGTTGTTGAAAGCTGACTATAAATGAGCGCCGGCCCAACAATAAACCTGTCCATAAGAGATTTGTAAGTATCGAGATATTGAAAGATGGAACTCTCTAACCCTGTAGCTTCAAAGCTTAAAGTAGATAAGCCTGTACAGACTTCTAACCCCAAGCCTGACGAGATGCAGGATGCAGTACAGACTATTCCCCCGATTGAAGATGCAGTGAGTCTTCTGGAAAGTACTCATGAATTAGAACCAACTCATGAGTTAGAATCCACTGATGATTTGGATGCGAGACTGGCAGAGGGTCGCCGTAGCAGGGCCAAGACGTTTAGCAAAGTCACCAACTTATTCAATAAGATATTCGCTGAATAATATTGGGGGTATTTGACGCCGATTTACCCAAATGCTCCTTCTTCAGCAATTCCAGGGGGATGCCCAGTAGCGTTTGGATGATTATCCTTCAGTTTCAGCTTCTACCTCTCGCATAGACGAAGTAATGATTGGATGAGGGGTCGATAGACGCCATCTTTGGGCTACCGCTGAGGGTGAAAACCTATGCTCAGTGGGCATCATAAGTAAAAGTACTGAAGTTACAAAAGCCTTACTTCCCCTGCAAAAAAATTGTAGGGGATTTCTTTATTCCAATTCCCCATGTTTAGGGCTCCACCACCGTCCTTTACTTTGAAAATAGACAGCATCCTTATGCTTCTTGTTAGCTCTGGCTTTGGGATCTGAGCACCGAAGCATTTGCTTGGCCTGCCCTTCCTTTTGGTATTGGTAAATCTCCATTTTCTGGTTACAGGCCGGACAAGGATAATCAGTGAGTTCTGCAGGCTGATCAGACTTTGCCTGGGGAACTTGCCAATTCTTATCCCTATCGGACCAGAACATTACCAGACCTCGACCATCGTCCGCTGTGCAGCCGTTTTCACATTTGAGGAAATACTTCTTCTTTACCTTTTGGCTGGGCACTTTGGACATGGGTTGACTGCAACCCAGACATTTGGTTCTAGACTTTTGCAAGTCTTTACCCCCATAGCTGCTAGTAGGTGCAGGTAAATCTTTCAATGCCTTAGCTAAGGCCGGAGCAAAATAACTGCGGTTCCAGTCGATCAGATAGTTTTGCCATTCCTGATTCCCTTGTGCGATCGCATCCAAGGAACTCTCCATCTGGGCCGTAAACTTAGCCTCCAATAGCTCCGGTAACGCACCCTCCATAAACTGATCCACCTCCATGCCAATCTGGGTGGGCTGGAGTTTGCCCTTGACGAGATCAACATAACCTCGGGCCTTAATGGTCTTGATGGTGGGGGCATAGGTGGACGGTCTACCAATCCCCTTTTTCTCCATTAGCTGGACGAGCTTGGGTTCACTGTAGCGAGCGGGGGGCTGGGTTTGCTTCTGCTGAGAAGCGGCTTGGGCTAGGGTAAGGGACTGTTGGGGCTGTAGAGTGGGCAGTTCCGTATCGGCTTTAATGTCCTTCCAGTATTTCGAGTAGCCCTTGAACTCAACAAGATTACCCTTGGCCTTCCATTGAACCTCGCCAGACTGGCTGATGACGATGGTTTTACGGATCTGAGCAGGTTTGCATTGGGAGGCTAAAGCTCGGGTCCAAATCAACACGTATAGTTTGAACTGATCATCCGGGAGGGATTGCTTCAGTTCAGCGGAGGGTTTAAAAATATCCGTCGGGCGAATCGCTTCATGGCCCTCCTGAGTTTGCTTGCCCCCTTTTTGCTTAGCGACTGTTTTAGGGACATTGTCTACGTCATTTTGCTCTAGCCATTTTTTGGCCGCACCGCAGTAGTCCGAGGATAAAATGACTGAATCTGTGCGCATATAGGTGATCAGACCTGCTTCATAGAGCTTTTGGGCCACCTGCATGGTTTGCTCGGGGCTGAACTTGAGGCGTGATCCGGCGGCTTGTTGGAGAGCAGAGGTGGTAAAGGGGGCAGGGGGCTTTTTTGGGGTGATTTTCCCCTCGATGGAAAGGATTTGGTGGGGATTGCTTTGGGCAATTTCCACCAAGGAATCAGCTGCTGCCTGGGAGGTGACTCGGGTCGATTCTTCAGTTTTGGCTTCTGCACCAGAATCTTCAATAGTCGTATCGTCCGCATCGTTTGTTGAAGTGCTGCCGTGGTAAAACCCTTTGAATCCTTCGGCATACTCCACAAACACCGACCAATAGTCTTGAGGCACAAAGACTTGAATCTCGCGTTCACGCTGACAAATCAGGTGCAGGGTCGCGGACTGGACTCGGCCAACGGATTTCGCGCCGTTGTTCAAGCGCCAGACCAGGGGAGACCCCCGATAGCCCACGAGCTTATCCAGGCAATCTCGACAGCGACCGGCCTCCACCAAATCCATATCCAAGGACTTGGGATGGGCAATGGCCTGCTGCACGGCTCGTTCCGTAATTTCTTGATAGACCACGCGCTTCGGTTTCTTAATCCCCAGCACCTGGGCAATATGCCACCCGATTACCTCCCCCTCTCGGTCCGGGTCGCTGGCAATAAAAATCTCGTCGGCCTGTTTGGCAGCGATTTTGAGATCGGCGATGGTCTTTTTGGCCCGGTCGTCTCGCGGTTCATAACTACAGGTGATGTGGCCATTCTGCACCTCAAACCCTAGGTTACCCGTGCCCGTATTGGCGAGCTGTCTGATATGGCCTACGGAGGCCCGGACATTCCAGCCTGCACCTAGAATCGATCTCAGCTTCTTGATTTTTCCGGGGGATTCGACGATCAGTAGGCGAGGCATGTTCAGTTCTCTAGTGATGCGTGAATAACTGACGCAGTCTTAATGGGGATTTATTTAGGGGGACTGGATTGGAAGATTATAGTACATTTGTTTTTGTTTTCGCGAGGGGTATGGAGGGTGCGATCGCAAATCTAATGCCTCTTGGCAACAAAGATGACGAGACAATAATCACCCTAGATTATTCGCTGGCTCTAAAGTTGATTTGATTAGCCCCATGAGGTAGCCGGAGTCTATATCGGTTAGGCGTTATCAGCAAATTCCCGACAAGCATAGGTAGAGAAATATCCCATCTTTCGGATCAATGACATAGATGATTTGGATCTTGCCTAAAGCCAAAAGCTGATCCCACCCATGAAAAAACGGATGGCATCCAAAAGATAAGCCACCCGTTGATTTGTAGGTATTGAATGTAATTGAAATTTAATAGAAAGTCGATGAGCCGTTGGTCTCCTCATCGTACCTGAGACTATAAGGACATTTTGGATGCTAGCTCCATGAACTAAGCCACCTTGTTCAAATGAATATGCTTGCGACCAACCGTGATTTCAAATTCATCTCCAGGCTCTAATTCCAAAGCTTTGGTATAAGTACGTCCCACTAAAATATTACCGTTGGACTGCACACTAACCTTATAACTGGCTTTGCGCCCACCTCGACCATCTCCATCAGAGGAATGCCGATCTAAATTCACTCCTTCTGCATCCAACAGAGCATTGAGGAAGGCCATCACTTTAATTCGTTCTGAGCCGTCTGACTCATTAGACGTATATCCACAGGCTTTGGCTTTCTCTTCACGGGTCAAGTCACTCAGTTGTTTGACCTTCGTAATTAACGCCTCACCTGTTATGGGCTTAGTTTGCTTACTTTTCCTAGCCATAAATCAATGAATCTCTCTATAAATATCACCTGAATGTATTAATACTGCCATATTTTTTTTGAGTTATGATCAATAAAGAATTAAGAAAATCAGCACAGATTGAAGTTGTTTACTATGTATTTCTGGAAAACAATCAGAATCAAACAACGCCTGAGATTATTAATAATTAGTTCCCAGATTTACGCATTTCCTTTTTCTTGCTCTCGATCCCTAGGTCTTTGAGTTCTACTAGCCCTATATAAACTCAAATTTGTGAAAATCATGGGAATAGTTTAGAAGCCGTTATTTTCTCCCATGTCACAAGTTGTAACCTGCAAGACATAAACGCATCATAGGTAAAAACACATGCCTTCCTCAGCCAATAATATTCCTGTGATCCGATCTTGAGAACTAGCCCTGCTCTCCATCATTACCAATATTTAGATTGAGTATGGAGTGATAAAAATGGTAGGAAATAGGATCCTCAATTTCCTGCTTGTAAGGGATTGGAATGTTAGCTTTTTGAGTTAAAAATATGGTCCTCACAAATCCAGTGGGAGTGCCAGGATATCCCCCCTTGATTTATAGCGATCATAGATTTTTGATATCAATAGCCCATGTCAGGAGGCAATTGAGAGGGCTATTTTGAGATAAAACTTGAATGCTTCCAATCATCAACACTTCTGAATGTAACCTACCAGAATATGCATCGAGCAATCTGCTATTTCAAACCTGATTTTCTGAATATTCCCAATTCAAATGATGTGGACTCACATCAGATACGTTCGATAGGTACGTTCTGATCAACCCACCTTGTCTAAACTGACTTGCCATCTTTAGCAACAATCTGTTGTCCTTATTGGCGAAGAAGCACGATATACTCCGTGGGTGTTGACTCCCTAGGACAAGGACATGATCGCGGTAGCAATTTTGGCAGCGGGTAAAGGCACACGCATGAGGTCGAACCTGCCCAAGGTACTACATCAGTTAGGGGGTAAGAGTCTAGTTGAGCGGGTATTAAGCAGCACCCAAAACCTCTCTCCATCTCGCCAGATCGTGATTGTGGGCTATGCTGCTGATCAAGTGCGGACGGAGATGCAAGCCTGGCCCAACTTAGAATTTGTGGAACAAACGGAGCAATTAGGAACCGGCCATGCCGTCCAGCAAGTGCTGCCTGTGATGCAAGGCTTTGAAGGAGACTTGCTTGTTCTCAATGGCGATGTCCCCTTGCTCCGACCCGGGACCCTGCAAAAAATGCTGGCAACCCATCAAGAACATCAGAATGCGGCGACCATTTTGACAGCTCAACTTCCCAATCCCAAGGGGTACGGTCGGGTCTTTTGTGATGCTCAAATGCATTTGCAGGAAATTATTGAAGATCGAGACTGTACGCCTGCTCAGCGTCAAAATCAACGGATCAATGCGGGGGTCTATTGTTTTCGTTGGTCGGCTTTAGCCGAAGTGTTGCCCAATCTCAAAGCCGAAAATGACCAGAAAGAATATTACCTAACCGATGCTGTTAACTACCTAGACCCAGTAATGGTTCTGGATGTCGATGATTATCAAGAAATTCTGGGCATTAACGATCGCAAACAATTAACGACCGCCTACACAATTTTGCAAGATCGGATTAAGGATGATTGGCTAGCCGCAGGGGTAACCATCGTAGACCCAGATAGCATTACCATCGATGAAGCAGTCGAATTGGGGACCGACGTGATTATCGAACCCCAAACCCACCTACGGGGCAATACCAAAATTGATACCGGTAGCCGTATCGGTCCTGGAAGTTTGATCGAGAATAGCCAGATTGGTGCAAATGTTCAGATCCTTTATTCCGTTATCTCAGATAGCCGAGTGGGCAGTAACTCACGGATAGGGCCATACACACATCTACGCGGTAATGTGCAGATTGGCGAAAAATGCCGGGTCGGTAATTTTGTCGAAATGAAAAAAACGACGATTGGCGATCGCACCAACGTTGCCCACCTGTCTTATCTAGGGGATGCAACGTTGGGAACCCAGGTCAATATTGGCGCAGGTACGATTACTGCCAACTATGACGGAGTGAACAAACACCTGACTCAGATTGGCGATCGCACTAAAACTGGTGCAAACAGCGTCCTAGTGGCTCCAATTACGCTAGGGAAGGATGTTACCGTTGCAGCAGGCTCCACTATTACTAAGAATGTCGGCGATGATGCCCTGGTCGTAGCTCGTCAACGGCAAAGTGTTTTCCCAGGATGGCGACCTATTTCCTCTAGACAGACGTAAAAATCATGCGTTAGTCCACAATTTACAGGGCACTCTAAACTGGGGCAGATTGATTTTCTCAAAAAATGTCGTTTTTTGACTGAATTTCCCCCATGCTCTGTTCTGTGGTGGATCATCTC
Organism: Acaryochloris sp. 'Moss Beach'; assembly: GCF_021497025.1. NCBI lineage: Bacteria > Bacillati > Cyanobacteriota > Cyanophyceae > Acaryochloridales > Acaryochloridaceae > Acaryochloris > Acaryochloris sp. 'Moss Beach'. The sequence continues at coordinate 4,348,586 of NZ_CP071717.1, read as the reverse complement.
TCATGCTCTCCGTGTTGGCAACGCTATGTTTAGGCTGTCAAACTGACCTCAATACTCCAGAGGTTCAGGAGTTATCGATCACTGACCCTCCTGTGATTCAGCAGCCGTTATTGTTTGCAGGCCCCTATGGGTTGAATCCCAGTTTGCATCAGCCTATTGTTCAATCTGGTCGTTCTCAGCAAAAGCCAACGAGTCCCCAGCATTCTACCCAGCCTTTTCCGCCATTACCGGCCATTACTCCTACCAGCCAGTCTCAAGCAGGCCCCAAAGGCGGAGCTACGTTTCCTACTGATGTGAATATCCCCACAGGGACGGGGGGAGTTCCACCCTTTGAAGATTCTCAGCCATATTCTCCAGCTCCAGTCCCTCCCAACTCCCCTCTACTCATCATCAGTCCGGCTGCCCGGCCCTCAGGCCCTGGTCCTCGGCAAACAGAAGTCCCTAATCTCCCTTCATCACCAGATGATTTTCAGGGAGGGGCTGTGACGCCTACTGACAAACCTCCTACCTATAGTCCAGCTGCTCGCCCTTCAGGTCCAGCGCCTCGGCCAAAAGATATTCCTCCTCGCTCCTCACCAGATGATTTTCAGGGAGGGGCTGCAACACCTACAGATAGACTTCCCGTCTATAGTCCAGCGACTCGCCCTTCAGGTCCAACGAATATCCCAGTACTCCCCTCTTCCTCTTCCCCCCAAGATTCTGTCGAGGGAGGTGCTGCAACGCCTGTTGATAGAGTTCCTACATCTAGTCCAACGGCCCGTCCTTCCGGTCCCGTTCCTCGGAATCTACCTTCCTCTACTCCACTCAATAATTCTGTTGAAGGAGGCGCTGCAACGCCCGCTGAGCAGACGCCTAATTCTAGCCCTGCTGTCCGTCCATCAGGGCCGCCACCGCTAGCGCCACTAAGGTCCCAACCTACTGTGCCAGAAGCCTCTAGGAACAACCTGTCCCCTACCTCTATCCCCCGTTTCCGATCGGTTCCCTCACCCCCCCCACAGCAAAAATATTTCACCTACCTCTCAGCCTGTTCTTGTGCAAGATACACCTAAAGTTCCTGCACAAACGACCGCTCAATCTCCTACGGTGCCTGCAGATATACCGATTCAACAGCCTAAAATTACGCCTCAAAATCGGTTACCAGCTGACTTAACCCCGATTGGAGCCGCTGATGATCCACAGGTATCTTTTATTGTCTTAGAGAATTCAACGACTGACTTCAAGCTTGATTTCGATGAATTTGGCAAAGAAAACTTAAAAATTGAAGAAGTGGTTACGTTCCGAGTTCGGAATGGAGATGTTGTCACGTTTACAACAGGGATGAATACCTATAGCCAGGATGGTCAGGAACCCGTCAAAAATATTCCACTAATTTTAGGGTGGGAGACTGAGGTCGGAGAGGTTTCCATCAATGTGGCAGCGGGTGCCGAAGTATTTAACCGTTTAGCTCCTCAACCTACGTTTAAGGTGGGAGCGAAGACGTCCCTGTTTGGCCAAGTCCTAGTCTCTGGAGAGGTCGAGCATGGCCCCTATAAATTCAACACCACGACTTTAGAAAATGACATTAGCTATTGGCGGATTCGTCCGAGTGTCTTTTGGCAAATTGATAGTAAAACCACATTCTTTGGGCTGTTACAAGCTGGATTCTTCAGTGATGGTAACCAAGAAATCCAGTCTTTCAGCCGCTTAGAGCGAAAAATAGGGCCATTTTCTGTCGCAGCTAACGTATTTACCTGGAATTTTGCGGAAGACTTAGAAGCCGAGAGTGGTTATTTTTCCCCCCTAGGCTTTTTACTCTATAACGCTGAAGTGGGTTGGAAAGGGAAAATTTTTGATCCTTTAACCTGCCAATTTGCTGCCTCCATTGGTAACCAAGTCGTTAATGGGGGTAAGAGTACCGGTCGAGGGCTACAAGCAAAATGTACAGCGTCTTTGGCTGAGAATGTAGAGCTTGATTTTGGTTATGTTCTCACCAACATTATTTCGAGTGGGTCTGGGGCCAGTAATAGCCATATCTTTTCTGGACAATTGAGAATAGATTTTTAGTTTTTTTAAGAGTGTTAAACCGATTGTTAAGTTGGGAATTCTAGAGCAGGCAAGTCTCTTTTAACGAAAGAAAGTTCATCTTAATTGATTGTTATTGATATTTTTTTTCTAGTTTTCAAGAATCAGGAATACTTTCTCTAGGCGATTGTCCTAGCTATCAATCAATATTGTCTAATTACTGACTATTGCAGTCATTATTCCAAGTGGGAGCAGTCATGAATTCTAATTTCGAAATGCCACCTAAAAAACTTGCTTTTCTCACCTATTTAGGTGGTGTAGTGACAGCTGTCGCTGCGATCGCAGGTTTAGAAATGCTATCGGGTAATCTTTCCCAAAAAAAAATCAACTAAAGATTCTGCCCCTACCACCACGGCTACCGCCCCCCAGCTCAACTACATCTGCCCCAGACAAAGCGAAACCTAAAGCTAAGCATGAAAAGCCTGATTCCCGCTCTATTAAATTTCCAGGCGACCGGGTGAGTCAATCAGAAATTGCAAAGACGACAACGCCCTATGTCCCAGCTCATGTCGGTAAACTCTCCCCTGCTGAGCTAAAGGTCGCCAAGCAAGCCTGGAGCTATTTTGAGACCAATATTAATCCAGAAACAGGCTTGGCTAATTCGGTTGATCAATTTCAATCGGTGACCCTTTGGGATCAAAGTGCGGCAATGGCGGCTCTGGTCAGTGCTAGAGAATTGGACTTGGTTTCGGAAAAAGAATTCAAAGCGACCATGAGCAAGATGCTGACCACCCTTGCCAAGCTGGAATTGTATAAAGGGGAGCTGCCAAATAAGGTCTACAATTCCCAGAACCTAATGCCGGTGAATTATGGTTCCCTAGATAAGCGGGAAGAGATTGGCTGGTCAGCGATTGACCTGGGTCGAATTGCCCTATGGCTAAAAATTATTGCCGCCAAATATCCCGAGTTTGAACCCCAAACCACAGCAGTGTGGAAAGCCTGGGATGTCAAACGGTTGACAAAAGGTGGCCAAATGTATGGCACCAGTATCAAAGATGGTCAAGAGCAATATAACCAAGAAGGACGCTTAGGGTACGAAGATTATGCGGCCTATGGCTTGAAACTCTGGGGGCTTAATGTTGATAAAGCGTTAGATTACAACAACAAATCGGCCTTCGTTGAACTCTATGGCCACAGCATTCCTTTTGATGTGCGCGATCGCGAAAATTCGGAAGCGAATAACTATGTTTTAAGTGAGCCTTTTTTCCTCGATGGCATCGAAACAGGATTCAAAGCGCTCCCTAAAGCTTATGCAGACCGGATGCTCGCCGCCCAAGAAGCCCGCTACAAAGCCACTAAGCAATTAACGGCTATCACTGAAGATAATTTGGATCGAGAACCCTATTTTGTTTACAACACCTTATATGTGAATGGTAAACCCTGGGCAACGATTAGTGATACCGGAGAAAATTATAATCATCTCCGCTTTGTGAGTACCAAAGCTGCGATCGGTTGGCATGTTCTTTACAACACGGATTACACCAAAAAGTTATTTGCTTTTGTGCAAGAAAAAGTTGGTTCGAAAAAAGGTTGGTACAGTGGTTTTTATGAAACCTTAGATGAGCCTAATGCCGTATTGACAGCTAATAACAATGGCATTATCTTAGAGTGCTTATTATTCAAGAAGGTTGGCAAACCTCTAGCTGTTTGGGCTGGTGTTTCTGAGCTAGGTACCTAATAGGATTTAGCCCTATTCACCTGCTCACCGACAACAAGGTTTGTGTTTCTTTTGCATTGTTTGACTGGGGCCATCCTACCTGATGAATCGACGTCGTTCTCTACCGATAGTTAGACTGGTTGCCTGTCTGGCAATTGGCATCTTTTCTCCTCCTTTGTGGCTACCGTTTACCACAGAGAAGGTTGCCCATGCCCAAGAAGCCAATGAGTGTGGGGCGATCACGAATCCTTTAACACCAGAGGAGGAAACTTACGCCCGCACCGCTTGGCAATATTTTGTCAACAACTATCAAGAATCAACGGGATTTACGAATTCATCAGGGGGATATCCCTCCGGTACCTTGTGGGACATGGGCAACTACCTCATGGCCCTCAACGCCGCTCGATGGATGAACATCATCCCCCAAGAAGAATTCGATCAGAAACTCAATAAATTCCTATCTTCACTAGCAGGGTTAACGCTGTTTGAGGATAGCTTGCCGAATAAGGTGTATAACGCCGCCGATGGAGCCATGGTGGATTATGGCAACAACCCCATCGAACGAGGGATTGGCTGGTCAGCACTAGATATTGGGCGTGTTTTGGCTGCGTTTCATGTCCTGCGGACCTGTCACCCTCAGTATGCAGATTGGTTGAAAACCATTATTGATCGTTGGGCGGTGGATCGTTCCGTTCAAGATGGCTATATGTATGGGGCTACAGTCCTTGAAGATGGCCAAACCTTGCCGGTGCAGGAAGGCCGCCTCGGGTATGAGGAATATGCATCAAGGGGATACCAACTTTGGAATTTTCAGGTTCCCAAGGCATTGTCCTTTGAACCCTACAAGATGGTTGAAATCTATGGGGTACAAATTCCTGTAGATACTCGTAATTATCAAGACACCAATGCTAATAACTATGTTGTTAGTGAGTCCTATATCTTAGACGGCATTGAATTTGGTTTCTTGGGCGACCAAATGCGGGACTATGCAGCTCGGGTCTTTGAAGTTCAGAAGCGGCGTTATCAGGCCACAGGTCAATTGACAGCCGTGACTGAAGATAACATTGATGGTCCGCCCTACTTCCTATACAACACAGTCTTTTCTAATGGAGTGGCCTGGGCCACGATCACGGAAAAAAATGAACTCCATCCCGATAAACGCAGTATTAGTACGAAAGCCGCCTTTGGTTGGCGCTATATTTTTCCAGATGATCCCTATGCTCAACAACTCTTTGAAGTAGCCAAGGGCTTAATGAGCCCGGATGGAGGGGGATTTTTCGCGGGCCAATATGAGGAGACTCAACAACCCAATCAGTCTCTGACCGGAAATACCAACGGGTTGATTATGGAAATCCTCTATTACAAGGCGAGAGGGAATCGCCCCCTAATTGGAGGGGATGGCGTTAGTGCTTCAACTGGAGCCCCTGAATCAACCGTTGTTATGGAAGGTTTTCCTGCGCCTGAAACGGCTCAAGTCCCCGCCGCCCCAGCACCCGCCCCAGCGCCAACGCCCGCTCCAGCACCTGCCCCCCGCCCCATCTCCTACACCTGCGGCGGCCCCCTGCCCCTGCCCCTGCTCCAATTTCTGCACCACCCCCCACCCCCCCCACCGATAATTCCTGCGGCGGTATTACCAACCCTTTAACACCAGAAGAAGAAACCTACGCCCGCACTGCTTGGCAATATTTTGTCAATAACTATCAAGAAGCCACTGGGTTTACCAATTCATCGGGAGGATATCCTTCTGGTACCTTGTGGGACATGGGCAACTACCTGATGGCCCTTAATGCGGCCCGGTGGATGAACCTAATCCCGCAAGATGAATTGGATCAAAAACTGAATAAGTTTTTATCCAGCCTTGCAGAACTCACCCTATTTGAAGATAGCCTGCCGAATAAGGTCTATAACGCTGCCAATGGCGACATGGTGGACTATGGTAACAACCCTATTGAACGGGGAATTGGTTGGTCGGCTCTCGATATTGGTCGAGTGCTGGCTGCTTTCCATGTCCTCCGAACCTGCCACCCCCAATATGCTGAATGGTTGCAGGCTATTGTTGATCGCTGGGCGATTGAACGTTCCATTGAAGATGGCAATATGTATGGGGCTACAGTCCTTGAAGATGGCCAAACTCTACCCGTACAAGAAGGCCGCCTAGGCTATGAAGAATATGCAGCCCGAGGATATGAGTTATGGGGGTTCTCCGTTCCGAAAGCCCTATCCTTTGAACCCTTTCAAATGGTTGAAATCTATGGGGTGCAGATCCCGGTAGATACTCGGGCATACCAGGAAACCAATGCCAATAACTATGTGGTCAGTGAATCTTATATTCTGGATGGCATTGAATTTGGTTTTCTCGGTGACCAGATGCGAGACTATGCAGCTCGGGTCCTAGAAGTTCAAAAACGTCGCTATCAGGCAACGGGGCAGTTAACGGCTGTGACTGAGGACAATATTGACGGCCCACCCTATTTTCTCTACAACACGGTTTTTTCTAATGGCGAGGCTTGGGCCACCATTACAGAAAAAAATGAACTTCATCCTGACAAGCGCAGTATTAGTACCAAGGCTGCCTTTGGTTGGCGGTATATCTTTCCCGACGAACCTTATGCGGATCAATTATTTGAAGTGGCGAAGGGCTTGATGAGTCCGGATGGGGGTGGATTTTTTGCCGGATTGTATGAGGAAACTAATGAGCCCAATCGAGCCCTGACGGGTAACACGAATGGGCTGATCATGGAGATCCTCTATTACAAAGCCAGAGGATATCGACCGCTGATTGGGGGAAATGGTGTTAATGCCTCTACTGGAAATCCCCAAAACACGATAGTTGCGGAAGGTTACCCCGCTCCAGATAATGTAGCCGCTGCTCCAGCACCCGCACCCGCTCCAGCTCCCGCTCCGGCACCCGCTCCAACTCCAGCCCCGGCACCTGCTCCAGCTCCAGCCCCGGCACCTGCTCCAGCTCCAGCCCCGGCACCCGCTCCAGCTCCAGCCCCGGCACCCGCTCCAGCCCCCAGCTCCAGCACCCGCTCCGGCTCCAACGCCTGGCCCAAGTGCAGCGCCGCCTCCTAGCCCTGTTGTTGCTCAATCTCCCACTCAGCAAACGGTATCTCAACCTAGCGCTGTTGATCCGAACCTAGTTGTTTGCTGCCAATTTATTGAAGGGGATGGCGCAAGTCCTAAATTTCCACCGGGTCAAGCTACGACATCTTTGCCTACCTCTGCGCCTGCAACAGCTCCAGCTCCTGTGGTTGCATCAGCACCGGCTCCACCCGAATCAATTGGCAAGATAGAACAGCCTGAACAGCTGAAGCAGCCTGTTCAGTTGGCTGTGGCTCCAATTCTGTCAGGTGGTAAACCCAAAAATTCTTCTGTCTGCGAAGATTTAACTCGCCGACCTCACTTGGCTGAGAAACGATATGCCAAAGCAGCCTGGAAATATTTTGAGGCCAATTATGATTCCAGTACGGGATTAGTTAGCGATCGCAGTGACATGAAAGTTGCAACCCTTTGGGGAATGGGGGATTATATCGCCGCACTCCAGGCCGCTGAATCGCTGGATGTGATTACCATCGAGGAATTTGATCAGCGGGTTCGGTTATTTTTAGGTGCAATAAAACGGCTGCCGTTACATGGTGGCGAATTGCCCCATCGTAACTATGATATCCGTACCCTAGAATCGGTTGATTATGGGATGAATCCGTCCCCAGAAGGAATTGGCTGGTCAGGTTTAGACGTGGGTCGTTTCTTGTTAGCGCTGCACAACCTCAAGGGGTGTCATAAGGGATATACCGAAATTATTGATGAGATTGTGTTGGACTGGTCGTTCCTGCGGGTCGTTCGAGATGGCCGCATTCATAGTGCTTTTGTAGAAGCAGACAGCAATGGCCGTCGCTTAATCCGAGTGAAACCAGATTCACGGTTGGGCTACGAAGAATATGCAGCCCGAGGATTTCAGCTTTGGGGCTTTGATGTGACGGAAGCGGCTGTAGGCGGGGATTATAAAACCGCAGAGTTAGAAGGGTTCCAAATTCCGATTGAGCGAGATCGTCCTCGGAAGAAACCCGATACCGATCAACAGATCGTTAGCAATCCATTTATGGTTTATGGCTTAGAGCTAGGTCTAGATCCACAAATGCGGCGATTAGTTCTACCGATGTTGCAAGCTCAACAAGAACGGTATAACCGGGAAGGGGTACTGACTGCAGCTGGAACAACCCTATCGACTAAGGCCCCTTACGTCATTCATAGCAGTCTGATGGATAAAGATAAAAAAGCTTGGGCAGCTTCAAGTGCGAACAAAGCACTCGAGTCTGAGCAACGGGTCATCAGCAGTGCTGCAGCCTTTGCCTATCACGCAATTTTTCCCGACAATGACTACGCTCAAGAGCTGTATCAGTCAGCATTAGACCTGTATAACCCCGTACTGGGTTTTTACGAAGGGGTAAACGAGCAATCGGGCCAGTCTAATCCTGGTTTTAGTGGCTCCACCAATAGTATTGTCCTGCAGTCAATCTTGTATCGTTTGCGCGATCGCCAACCGTTACTCGTCGCCGATATCTCCCGTAGCTCCCCCTGGTGGAAAGCCGTTGCCAACGAAGAAATTGGTACGGGCTTACCCCCCTACCCCCCAAACCTAAATTGCAGCTTATTACTGATTCGACCGGGACCTATTGGGGAGCCCCAAACAGCGCTCTGTCCAAAAACAATAACAAATAACTTTTCTGATAAATGGAAACTCTCCCTATAGCAATAGATGGCCTCAAGCCGACTTCACAGCGATCTCAAAATGAATGTTTTGCGAGATGTTGTGAGAATGAGCAGCTAGGTGTCAATACTCAACTTAACCGCAACGCTACTGTGGTGATTCTCAAAAATATTGTTCATAGAACCCAACATCATCACTCTTTAGTCAAGCAGTAAGGATACACAGTCTCATGACTAATGCCGTCCCCATTATTGAAAATACCCCTGCCTTTTCTGGCAATATTCGCATCAGACTCAAGGATAGAACCCTACTCTTTCGGTTTCTGGTGATCATAAACCTCATTTTTGGGGGCTGGTATTTACAGTGGCGAATCCTGAATTCGGTCAACTTCAATGCCCTATGGATAGCCATTCCGCTATTACTCGCTGAAATATATAGCTATATTGGCGGCGTCATGTTTTTTATTGGTCTGTGGCGACCCATTATCCGAGATGCCAAACCCCTCAGACAAATGCGCCCCGCTTTGCCAGAGGCTAAATGGCCGAGAGTAGATGTATTTATTACCTGCTATAACGAACCGGTTGAGATGGTTCGGGAAACGGCTAAAGCGGCCTTGAGCATGGACTATCCTGCAACAAAGCTGAAGGTCTATGTACTGGATGACGGCAACTCCCCTCAAATGCGGCAAATGTCGGAGCAATTATGTATTGGGGATTTGCAAACACCACAACTTCGTGCGGCAGCGGATGAGATCAACTCGCAACGTCTACACCTCAAAGCGCAGCTGCAGCATCTCCAGAGTCTCGTCTCAGAAATTGCTGCCGGAGAGGAGCAATTAAAGTCTCATACCTTAACCCTAGAAACCAAACGGGAAAACGCCCAGGCGGCCCTGGACTGGTTTGGGCAGCTTCAGCAGCCTCACATTCCCATGAAACCTTGGTTAGAGCTGCAAACGGTATTGGGTGAGGGTGTGGATAATGTCTTGAAATATGCCCATAAGGATCTGCCCCACACCACGCCGATTGACTTGGAGCTCAACATTTCCAGTAATGTTTTAGTACTGCAAATTTGGGACCGAGGTCCAGGTCTAGACAACCCTGACAAAATTTTCAAATCTCTGGAAGATGTGGATCTGATGGATGAAGGGGGGAGAGGCTTTGGCATCATGAGCCAATTCACTGACTTTGTCAGCTATAACCCCACTCCCGATAAACGTCAGTGTTTAATTGCCATCAAGTTCTTTGCGCCAGAAGCAACTGGCGTTCAAGATCAAAATCAGCAGTTAGTGGGTTATCTCCATAGCCTCCAACAGAGTACCCGTCTGCTCAATCATCAATATGGCTCAGTGGCTGACTATCTAAAAGCAGAAGTCAAGGTCTTACAGCGCACCATTGAGCAAAAAGAACAGGAATTAGTTGACCTAGCGCGCAGCCGATATATTGCCCGTCCTAAGCCTAAAGGGAAACCCCATCATGCTAAAGCAGGCAATATTAACTATGCCTTGTTTTCTGGAGAAACAACCGGCGATCTGATCTTGACCCTAGATGCCGACCATATTCCTAAACCTCATTTTCTTCAGCGAGCACTGCCCTATTTCTTTGATTACAGTATGCAAGAGGGGGCATACAAAGACAGCGATATTGCCTTTGTCCAAACCCCACAAGACTTCTATAATCTTCCTCCCGGTGACCCTTTCGGTCATCAAGCTCGATTGTTCTATGGTCCAATTCAACAGGGCAAGGATGGCATGAGTTCAGCCTTTTACACGGGCACAAATGCTGTTTTACGTCGCGAAGCATTGGTTACCACCGGGCTACAAAATTTCGCGGATGAATATATCGCCGATCAAAAACGCCTAGAGGAGTTTGAGTTGGTGGGGGGTGTCTCCAGTGCCAGTATTACGGAAGACATGAATACAGCCATGCGACTCCATGCTGCAGGATGGAAGTCAGTGTATCACCATGAAGTATTAGCGGTTGGCTTAGCACCAGATGACCTGAGCTCTACCCTAAAACAGCGACTTCGATGGGCACAGGGCACTGTTCAGGTCCTGTTGCAAGAAAATCCCCTTGCCAAAAAAGGTCTTACCGTTTGGCAGCAGCTGCAATATTTCCAGACCATGTATAGTTACTTCTCTGGATTTTTTACCCTGATCTTCATTGCTTGTCCGCTGATTTACTTTTTTACTGAAGCAATACCCGTACAGACCTATGGCTTGGCGTTTGCCATCCATTTTGTACCTGCCTTCATTCTCAACCGGATTACCTTTATGGCCGCCGCTTGGGGCATTAAGAAGAATGAGTTATGGCGAGCAGAACAATTTGCCATCGCCCTCTTCCCACTCTTTATTAAGGCAGTTTGGAGTGTATTCACAGGTAGGCCAGTTAAGTTTCAAGTCACTCCTAAACAACGTCAATCTGGCATGTATGTTGGCCTGGTGATACCTCAGATCACGGTTGTTGTTCTGACTGTATTAGGACTTTCCGTGAGTCTAATTCGATATGCAATGGGTGATTTAGATAACCCTGGCCTTCATCTTCTTAACTCTGCTTGGGCCATTTATAATGTTTCTCTGATTTGGGCTTTGATCAAAGCTGCTATCTGGCAACCCCCCACAGCAAAATCAGCATCTGCTGAGCTAGTTAATACCTGAAGGTAAATCAAGTATATGTTGCTGCTCGATCGCCTTTTTCTTAGGACTTCATGCTAGCTTGGCGAATGCTGTGAGCTGATGAATTGTTTTATGATCAATGGCAAGTGTCTTGCTGCAGAATTACTAACCCTTGTCCATATTGAGACCCATAGTTTTCAGGGGGGCTACTTAAGTACCTAAACCATACCTCCTAAAGGCTTATAGGCATCTCATAAAACTCTTGCTTTCAAGCTGGACGAGGTTTATGTCCTGCTTGCCCACTTTATAGCAATAATACTCTCAAGACTTTATCTGTCCTATTTTGGTTGATGAATATAGGTGAATTAAACCTATATTCCAGAGCCATATTTACATTCTTATATATAGTTTTAATTGCTGTTTACAGTAGTTGGAATAGCACAAGAAAAGTTTTTCAGATAGATTTCAATAGTAAGATACCAGGAAATCTTTGATGATTTTTTGAGGTTTTTGTGCGTATTTAAACTTTAATTGATCAAAAAATATAAATTTCAGGCATTTATCTATATAGGAATATATTGAAATTATATTTACAAAGACAAGGCACCTGAAATTTATATACATACACCGACAATCCCGAACAAATAAAGTCACATATGTATCAAAGGATAAATTTATTAAATTTAAGTGTTAGAGGGTACTACAAAACAAAAACGTTTTTTATTTATCAGAATATTTATTTATTGAATACGAAAAATAATTGTGTTTCTTCTTTTTAGAGGCAGAAAAAAGTATAGCAATTCAAACGAAACTTACATTTGATTCATACTAAATCAGACTTTATCTTACCGTCCTGCTAAGGCTAAGGGCCTACAATAGGATTACATTCATAATTATTACTTTTGTATCAATTAATACTACTGAGATAGCTATGAGTTTGTTACTCCTAAGAAAATGCGACAAAAAGTAGTCGAATTTTAGGCTATGGATTTAGGATTAGCTCCCATTCTGAAAACAAGGAAGATATTATTAGTATATAAAGCATTTTTACGCTTAATCCAGAGCTAGAAACGTTATAGAGTCTCGTGTAGCTTCTAACACTAAATTTTATCAAAATCATAAGAAAACCAAATTAATGGTCATCCAGTTGATTCAAGTCACATTCAGTCTTCCCCTTACCTCATATGCTTCTTAAAGGCTTGTTCTTGAGCGCCTATTGCTATCAAACAATGTGATCACATTTTTCTTAGAACGGCCTAGCCGCCTTGTGTATTCAAGTTCATGTGATCTGAGTCAATTGCAACCCCCCACAAACAGGTTATTCTAAAGATATATGAAATTTTACTAAGCCCTCATTCCTTGGTATCTGCAGTCTGACTTGAAACTCAGGCGATGTAAAAAGTTTGGCATTAGTTTAAGTTCTTTACTTACCCCCCTAAAAGGCGATGAAACCTAGCCCTAACTCAAAAATGACGAGACTACAGCGACTGGAGACCGTTAAGGAAACTCCTACTCCAGCGCTAACTCTCCTTCCTCAATCTTTTCAAGCAGGTGTAGAAGAAGAAGGAGGTCTGAATCTTGGCCAGCTTTTTGGGGCTATTCGTCGGCGCTTCCCCGTGGTCGTTTTAGTGACCGCTGCTGTTGCCGTTTCAACTTTATATTGGAGCCGGACGCGACCATCTTCTTACCAAGGTCAATTTCGCATCCTGATTGAGCCTGTCACGGCTGAAAGTGAGGTTGTGTCTTCACTTAGCGGCAACAATACCTCAGTTCAGGATCAAGGCTTAGGAAACTCTCAGGCTTCCCAAACGGTTCTGGATTATCCTACACAGATCCAAATCCTTCTGAGTCCTCAAATTCTCCAGCCCATTGCGGACAAATTGAGCCCTCAGTATCCCAACTTGTCTTACAAAAAGTTGGCAAAAAATTTAACCATTGAGCGAGTTGCTGAGAACAAAGCTCCAACCAAAATCTTGTCAGTTAGCCTTGATGCTGCCGATCCTGAGTCTGCGAAAGTTATTGCCGCTGAAGTGGCTCAGCAATACACAGACTACAGTGTCAGTGAACGACAAACAAATTTGGGCAGAGCGATTCAGTTTGTTGATCGAGAACTCCCTAAAGCTGAGGGCCAAGTCCGTCAATTTGAGCAACTTTTGCAGCGGTTCCGTGAACAATATCAGCTCCTCGACCCTGCGACCTTCGGTGGGCAGGTTTCCTCTCAAGCTGGTGCCATTCAAGGCCAATTAGCTGAAAACCAAATTCAGCTCATGGAGACTCGGCAGCTGTATACAACATTGCAACAGCAACTGAAACTGACTCCATCAGGTGCTGAAGCTGCAACTGTTCTGACCGAATCGCCCAGCTATCAGAAATTGCGGACGCAATTGCAAGAAATTGAGTCTCAACTCGCCATTCGGTCGGCGGAACTCACCAGTAATCACCCTGAAGTCGTAGATTTACGAGAACAGCGTAATAAGCTGTTGCCTTTAATCAACCAAGCGGCCCGCAATAGCCTAGGCCGAAATTTGTCCAGTACGATTCCTGATACTGCAGCACTCCCTTATCAAAACTCCCTCCGGAAGGGGATGAGTCAGCAATTTGTTGATGCTTCGGTACAGCTGCAAGTTTTAGAAGCAAAACGACAGGGGATTCTGAGAGCCCAAACGTCTCTACAACAGAAAATGGGGCAACTGCCTGCCATTACCCGCCAATACGAAAACCTGCAGCGGAAACTTCAGATTGCCAATGATACGTATCGCAAATTTCTGGAGAAGCGAGAAGAACTCTTAATTAATGCTGCGAGAAATGAGGTGCCCTGGGAGTTGTTAGGGGAGCCTAATGTAGCAACTATTACCGATGCTAATCTACCGCGTGACTTGGCTTTAGGCACTATGCTGGGGCTCTTACTCGGTGTTGGCATTGCAATTCTTCTTGACAGAACCAATGATGCCATACACTCCTTGCAGGATCTTCGAGCTGAATTAAAGCGTCCTATCCTAGGTATCATCCCTCAGCAAAAGCAGCTAGAAGAAACTCCCTTTCTGTCTTCGGAAGGTGACTTCCTTAAGAGTGAAATGGGACTCGCTCTGCTTGAGCAAAAGGAACAGCCTTCATTGCTGAATAACGAGCAATTCTCTTTGGCTAGTTTGAGTAACTTTGCCAATAACAAGAAAGCCTCAGAGTACTCCTATTCACCATTCTTGGAGGCCTTCCGCTCCCTTTACTCTCAATTGCACCTCCTTAATCCTGACTTACCGATTTCTTCTCTGGTTATTTCATCCTGCTCACCCCAGGAAGGGAAATCGACTACCTCGATGCACCTTGCTCAGGCGGCAGCAGCCATGGGAAGAAGAGTCTTGTTGGTCGATGCTGATTTGCGGGCTCCCAGTCTTAGCCGCGTTCTCAATTTACCCAACAGCCCTGGATTGAGTGATCTGATGGCAACGGAAGGCAATCTTCAGTCCACGATTCATCCACTACCGGGTACAGAGAACCTCTTTGTCCTGACGGCAGGGATGTTGCCGTCCGATCCGACTCGCATCTTGGCATCTCAAAAGATGCAGAAGCTGATGGGCGTGTTTGCTGAACAGTTTGATTTAATCATTTACGACTGCCCACCCTTAAACCTCGCGGATCCAACGATTATTGCGCCTCAAACAGATGGCTTAATGGTGGTTGCACATCTAGGGAGTGTTCCCAGAAGCCTCCTGAAGGAAAGTCTCCGCATGCTAGAAATTGCTCAAATTCCTATCTTGGGCGTTGTTGCCAACGGGATTAAGAACTAAGGGTTACCTAGCTTTCAATTCTGTTTGAGCATTGAGGCTGAGGGAAGCGATTTAGATGAATTGAACGATAGCGCCTTGTCTATCTAGACTTAGAACCTGAGTTTTTACTGAAAGGTTGGCTGTTTGCCACTGGTTGCGGATGGCAGATGCGATCGCATCTGCCGTTTCGCTATCACCCAGTGCCAAAAGGGTCGGACCAGCCCCACTGATGACCAGGCCGTAGGCCCCAGCATCTAGGGCAGCCTTATAAGCCTCTGCAAATCCAGGAATTAGCTTCAGCCGATAGGGTTGGTGCAATTTATCATCAAGGGCCGTTTTGAGGAGGGTTGGATCGGCTTGCTCTAACCCTTTCATCAAAAAGCCGAGATGAGCCATATTAAAAATCGCATCACCATACCCACAGGTCTCGGGTAGAGCATTGCGAGCCAGATCGGTCTTTAGTTCAAAGTCCGGTATGGCGACAATGGGAACCACCTCGGGGGACCAATCTATCGGGCAGACTTGCCATTTGTCATCCAAGTCTTTGGCGGCGAGACAGCAACCTCCCACCAGGGCAGGTACGACATTATCTGGGTGGCCTTCTAGGTCAATGGCTAGCTGCAGTAATTCTGATTGGCCTAAAGGTTGGTGGGCCAGTTCATTGGCTCCTATCAGACCCGCAATAATGGCTGTGGCGGAGCTGCCTAATCCTCTCGCTTGGGGAATATCTAAATGGATATCAATTTCGATGGCGGGTGGTGTTTGACCTAGATGCTGATACGTGGCCGCAAATGCTCGATAGACCAGGTTTTGGGCATCTGTCGGGAGTTGATCAGCACCAGTTCCTGTAGCCCGGATGATGGGCGATTCAGAATGATCTGGAAGACGGGTAAATTGAAAACGATTGTAGAGAGAGAGGGCTGCCCCTAAACAGTCGAAGCCTGGACCAATATTGGCTGTAGTCGCAGGGACCTGGAGGGTTAGTGTTTGTATATTCGACATGGGGAGGGAGCGCCGAGAAGGTGAAAGATAGAGAGGGGCTGGAGAACGGGACTTCCTGCCGTCTTGTAGACTGATATATAGTAACTTCTCACAGAATCGTTCTAGATCAGAGAAATAGAGTTTAGTTTTTTCTTCCAGTTCGGTCTCCCTTTTATAGTCTTGTTAATCAATGCAAAACTTTAGAAGATCCATTCCCTTGTCCCTCATGTCTTAACCATCGTTGATGTGGTTTAATCACGATCCTGCTAAGCGTTGGCAGCCTGTCCAGACCAGAGGGGCAGCCCATCCCGTCAATCAAACTTGTTTAGAGAATGGATTAACGGTTCTGCATCAATACCTACCGTTCACGCCAGTCGTGACCGTTGATATTTGGGTCAATGCAGGGGTCACCAGGGAGCCTGAGGCAGTACCTGGATTGGCTCATGTTTTAGAGCATATGATTTTCAAGGGTACTGAAACCGTCTCACCCCAAGAATTTGATCGGCTGCTGGAGTGCCAGGGTGGAATAGTCAATGCGGCCACGGGCTATGATTATGCTCATTTCTACATGGTGACCTTAGCAGATCAGCTTGAACCTTGCTTTGCACAGCTGGCTGAACTTTTAATCCATGCAGCGGTTCCTGAAGCTGAATTTAAGCAGGAACAAGAAATCATCCGTACAGAAATTGATCAAGCCTATGACAATCCCGACTGGGTAGTCTATCAATCGGTGCGTCAACTCGTCTTTCCCAACCATCCCTATGGGCGTCCAGTGCTGGGTTTGGCAGAATTGCCCCCGTTTCTCTCTGCGGCCCATGTACGGGACTTTCACCATCAGCTTTATCAGCCCGAGAATATGACGATCGTCTTGGTGGGCGATCTGACCCATGAACAAGCCATAGACCTGGTACATCGGCATTGTGATTGGCCCCATACCCCTGCTTCTAGAGACCTGCTGTCATCCCCCAGCCCTCTGAACCCTGTGGACCAACGCCGTTACCATGCCATGGAAACCCCAGGGATCGACCAAGCCCGGTTGACCATAGCCTGGTTAGGACCGGGTGTAACCGAGAAAGAACAGGGGTATGGATTTGACCTGTTGTCGGTGATATTAACTGGAGGACGCACATCTCGGTTGGTCTCAGATTTATTAGAACAACGAGGCTGGATTTATGATGTCCACAGTGAATTTTTTCTGCAGCGAGAAGGGGGATGTTTCACAATCTCTGTTTGGCTAGATCCGAAGTATCTAGAGGTGGTAGAAACGGTCATTCGTGAGCATATGTATCAGTTGGGGGAAATCCCCATTCCAGAGGTCGAGCTGCATCGATGTCAGCAATTGGTGGTCAACGACTTTATCTTTGGGACAGAAATGGTCAATCAGTTGGCCGGATTATATGGGTATTACAGTATATTGGGCGAATTGGAACAAGCCTTTACCTATCCACGGCTGATTCAGGCCATTGACCCCAAAACCTTGCAAACGCTTGCCCAAAAATACCTTTCCCCTAGCCACTACGCGATTACTACGTTGCAACCCTGCTCTTATTGAATGCTGCCTCTTCCCTCTCCCATTACTTCAGTTCCCGTCACTTCAGGGTTACTCTGCCAGAAGTTTGCGTTAGCCAATGGGCTGGTGGTGCTGATCACAGAGAACCCCATTGCTGATATTGTTTCGGCTCGCATTTTTGTCGGGGCAGGCAATACTCGTGAACCCTTGGGGCAGGCTGGAGTAGCCTATTTGATGGCGGCCACCCTCACCAAAGGGACGCACCGATTGTCCTCGGCTGAAATTGCCGAACAGGTGGAATCGGTCGGGGCCAGTCTAGGGGTAGAACGAGCGCCTGACTATTTCTTACTCAGCCTAAAAACCGTTTCTGAAGATTTCTTAGATATTCTGTCCCTGGCGGCTGAGTTACTCCAGCATCCCTCTTTCCCCACCTCTGAAGTGGAGTTAGAAAAGAAGTTGGCTCTGCAATCGATTCGCTCTCAGCAAGAGCAGCCCTTTACCTTGGCTCTGAAGGGGCTCAGACAGTCCCTTTTTCCCCCAGGCCATCCCTACACTCAAATCGGACCAGGAGACCCTGACCAGATTGCTCAGCTTCAACCTGCTGATCTGCATCAGTATCATCAGACCTATTTTCGGCCTGACAATATGGTGATTAGTCTTTCAGGTAATTTGAAGGCTTTGGAGGCAGTGCAATATTGTCAACAGGTGTTGGGAGATTGGCCAGTCCCTAAGCAGCCATTGCTTCCACCTGTTGGGTTACAGCCAGTGGCGAAGACGCCTGCCTCGACGGGGCCTAGCTCAAATATTTCCATAACGACACAACCGAGCCAGCAGAGTATTGTGATGTTGGGGCATCTCGC
Organism: Acaryochloris sp. 'Moss Beach'; assembly: GCF_021497025.1. Taxonomy (NCBI): domain Bacteria; kingdom Bacillati; phylum Cyanobacteriota; class Cyanophyceae; order Acaryochloridales; family Acaryochloridaceae; genus Acaryochloris; species Acaryochloris sp. 'Moss Beach'. The sequence continues at coordinate 4,330,431 of NZ_CP071717.1, read as the reverse complement.
CCCTTCTGTGCAGGAGCCGGACTATGCTGCACTGAAATTGCTGTATACCTACCTCTGTAGCGGCCTGTCTAGTCGGTTGTTTGTGGAACTGCGAGAAAAGCAGGGATTGGCCTATGAGGTGTCGGGTTTCTATCCCACTCGCTTAGGGCCATCGCATTTTGTCGTGTATTTGGGGACGGCTGCGGACAATACTGAGATCGCACTGGCGAAACTCCAAGCTGAAATTGATCGCCTCAGCCAACAGCCCCTGGCAACCGAAGAGCTAGAAACAGCCAAGAGTAAGCTCCTAGGACAATATGTCTTGGGCAAACAAAGTAATGCTCAATTGGCTCATCTGATGGGCTGGTACGAAGCCTTGGGATTAGGTATTCACTATGATCAGAATTTCCCCAAACAGATTGCCAGTTTAGATGTTGAAGCCGTCTATCAGGCTGCTTGTCAGCACCTACAGCAATCCCATATTTCCTTGGTTGGGTCGGACACTGCTGTGCAACCGTGGCTAGCTCCCTCCTAATCGGCGGAGTCTACTTTTTCTAAATATTGACTGCTGAGTAAATAAGCCCCATTCTCCATGCGCACACTCCAGTAATCACCTGGTTCTCGACTGAGAACTGTGCCTTCTTCACCCACATGGATTACATCTGGAGGCCGTAACATCGGCATCGGCTCAGCGGTTTTGACATAGGGTGGGAGGGAAACAATGCGAATGCGATCGCCAATATCAATAGATTCAGACATAGTTAAGGACAATTTCTTGAGTATGAATGGTCAACCGAGATAGAAAATTGACCCTTAGGTTAAGACTATCTCGAAATTTAAGGTAAGCCTCTCAGTACAGGACAAAAACTTGAAAGCGTAGACAGAGATAGGGTTCCATGGAGATAACTACCCCTCACAATGAAACCCTATGAATCAGGTTACTCTTCTTCGTCAAACCTTGCAGCCCCACTTGCGATGGCATGGTGCTCGATTGAGCTTTGTCGCCTTATTTTTGATAGCCCTGTTTCGGGTAAAGACCGTCAACCTTTCAGAATTGGCGACAGGATTTAGAGGTAAAGCGACTCAAGACGCTCACTACAAACGCTTACAACGATTCTTCCGTAATTTTGAGCTAGATTACTACGACGGGCGCTTTCGGCAGTCGTGGGAGACCTGAATTTACCTCGTTGGGACATGGGGGAATAAGGTATCAAAGCGTTGATTCACCCAATCCAATCTCAGGTGAAGGAGATGATTGAATCCATCCTCACTCCATCGCATCCCCACTCCCTTAAAGCGCTTTTGAATCAGCCACTTGCAAGCACTCTCAATCATGCCACTGCCAAGTGGACATTGGTCCTTCTCAAAATCCTGATAGCGGATATGTCGATGATGGGTTTGGAAATAAGTGTGCACCTGGATAAGTGTCTCTAAATCTTTGCCCTGCGGAATATCTGTAGTGACCAGGGCAGTCAAGGATTTAAGTACAGCGTGATGTTGCCCATGTCTGAGTAGAGACCGCCAGTTCTTGAACCAATTTTTAGCCTCAGGGGACCGACAATCGAATAAGGCTGCAGTCGCTCGCCACAGATGTCCAGCGGCATGATAGAAATCGAGAATACCCATCGCACAATGGGCAAAGCACTGACGGTAGACCCGCCAGAATCCCCGTCCGCCATCACTCAACCAAATGACTTGGGGAGCAGTGTCAATGGATTGTCGTTGAGCCTCCATCTGCATGAGAGGAATAAAGGTATCAATATCCCCCAAAACAGCTACTAATCGACGATGACATAATCGAGTCACTTGTTTTCCAGACCGGGTTAGATGCTGTCCTAAGCGAGCAAATAGACCGACCTTCACTTCCCGCCATCGAGTTTTACCTTTAGCGGTTTTAGGCTTCGGTCGAAAAGGCACCATCACCCCATCAGCAGCAATAGCAAGACGGAGCATGGCGGTCATCTCCTCCAAGGTGTCTGGTGACAGACATACTCCTCGGAGGAACTGCTCTAGTTGTTGTTTTAATCGGGATTGAGACTGTTGTCCATAATGCGCAACCCAAGACCACAAGGTACTCGCACTCACCGCTATTCCGGTACATTGATGCAGCATCCAACTCGATAGTTCATAGGGCATGACAATACTCATCAAGCATCCCAAACGTATCAGTTCTTCACTACTCGATTGATAAGGAGCAATACCCAACGCTTGATCTAAGGGCACACTGAGACTCACCTTACAGGTTTGATTGGGGCAACGCCCGACTCTTCGCTTTCAGGCGATCTGACCCACCAGCGTCTTCATCTGGCGAGACCGAAATCCTTTGGAGCGAATATGTCGTCCACAGACTGAACAATCTGGCCAAATCGTGGGAAATTGCGCACGAGTATTGAGTGCTTTCTCTAAGGTCAGGCGGGCAAACAGGAGTCCTAATTGCAGAGCAATGAGAACCATCGCAGACAGATTACTGGCTTGGTGCAATTGCTGGCAGTAGGATGACCAGTCTGCATGTTCTGGATATAGAGCCTCTAATTGGGGTAAAGTCATGGTGCTTTTTTGAATGGGGTCGGGATCATTATCTCGTCCCTTTTTCTTGAAGAGTACCCCTCCTACATCCTTCAAAAGCGCCCTACTACGACTTTGCCCATACCGTCGTGTCCTTGATGGACATCCCTGAACCTTGGGTCCTCAGTATTGACCGCACCCAATGGCAATTTGGTTCAGTCGTGTTCAATATCCTGACACTAGGAATTGTTCATGAGGGTGTAGCTTTTCCAGTGCTGTGGTGGATGCTAGATAAGAAGGGCAATTCCAACACTCAAGAACGCATAGAGCTCTTGGATGAATGGCAACAGTTGTTTCCCCAGAGACAGGTCCAGTGCTTGACGGCAGACCGAGAGTTTATGGGAGAACAGTGGTTTGAATATCTGCTCAAGCAAACTCGCATGCCTTTCCGAATTCGCATTCGTGAAAGTGACAAACTCTCCAAGGGGCGAACAGGTCTCAAAGGTAAGGTTGTTTTTGCCCATTTGAAACCCAACCAGACTCAGGTACTCAAGAATCGTCGATGCTTATGGGGCCATTGGGTTTATGTTGCTGCACTCAAGCTTGAGGATGGGAAGCTACTAATTGTTGCGACGGCTCATGCACCTAAAACTGCGATCTCTGATTATGCACATCGGTGGGGGATTGAAACCCTCTTTGGCATTTTCAAAACCCGTGGATTTTGTCTCGAATCTACCCATCTACAAGATGTAGAGCGGCTCAGTAAGTTATTCGCATTGCTGACTTTGGCCCTGTGCTGGGCATTTCGCACTGGACAATGGTTGCATCAACTCAAGCCTCTTAAGCTCAAGAAACATGGCAGGAGAACCAAAAGCATCTTTCGTTATGGCTTTGACCATCTACGAGGCATTGTTCTCAATCTTGACCAGAGAGCAGATGAGTTCCGGGAGGTGTTACCGTTTTTGTCCTGTACTTAGGGTAAGCCTATACAATCGAGAAGCACTTTTAACCGCATCAGAAGGACATGACCGATGCCTGTTGAGTCTTCCAAGCTGCTGGATGGCAAGGGACTAGCCCAAAAAATTCAAGGGGAGCTGACCGCCCAAATCCAAATTTTGCAAGCCGAAATAGGTCGTCCGCCCGGATTAGCTGTTCTGATGGTGGGAGATAACCCGGCGAGTGCAGCCTATGTTCGCAATAAAGAGCGGGCCTGCGAACGGCTAGGGATTGCTTCTTTTGGTCATCATTTCCCTACAGAGGTGGCCTTTGATGAAGTGAAGCAAACGATTCATGACTTAAATGCTAATCCTCAAGTCGATGGCATTCTGGTGCAGTTGCCCTTGCCCCCCCATTTAGATTCCACGGCCCTACTCTACGAGATCGATCCGGATAAAGATGTAGATGGTTTACATCCCTTAAGTTTAGGACGACTGGTGCGTGGTGAGTCTGGGTTGCGCAGCTGTACCCCCGCAGGGGTGATGCGATTGTTAGCTGCCTATGATGTTGAGTTGTCAGGTAAGCATGCGGTGGTCATTGGCCGCAGTATTTTGGTGGGCAAACCTGTATCTCTGATGCTGTTGGCAGCCAATGCCACAGTGACGATGGCCCATTCTCGCACCCCTGATTTAGCCGCTGTTACCCGCACTGCTGACGTGTTGGTGGCGGCTGTCGGCAAGCCAGGACTGATTACGGCAGATATGGTCAAACCTGGGGCTGTCGTGATTGATGTGGGGATTAGCCGACAAGAGGTTGAGGGGAAAGCCCGATTAGTGGGGGATGTAGAGTTTGCCTCAGTTCAGCCTCAAAGTTCATTGATTACTCCTGTACCGGGGGGCGTGGGTCCGATGACTGTATCCATGCTTTTGGAGAATACGGTGTGGAGTTATAGGCAACGGCACAAAGGATCATACAATAGTTGAACTAGCCTCATGGTTGAGATCGCACTGAATCACTGCTGTCAACAACTAGAGGGCTTTTTTTGCCCGACTTAGAGTGACCATTTCATCGTCAAAGATCACGAAGGATCACCAGGATGATATCCGCTGAAAACCCTCAGAAAACCTCATCTACCCAAGATTTGTCTGGTTCAACCCCCTCCAATTTTAACCTTGTAGACTATCTCTCTCAGCGGCGAGAACTGGTGGAGGCCGCGTTAGATGCCTCTATTCCCGTGGTCTACCCCGAAAAAATTTATGAGGCGATGCGGTACTCCTTAATGGCGGGAGGGAAGCGTCTCCGGCCTATTTTATGCTTGGCGGCTTGTGAACTGGCTGGTGGCACCATTGAGATGGCAATGCCCACAGCTTGTGCCCTAGAAATGATCCATACGATGTCACTGATTCATGACGATCTACCCGCCATGGATAACGATGACTTTCGTCGGGGCAAGCCCACCAACCACAAGAAATATGGCGAAGATATCGCCATTCTGGCAGGCGATGGGTTGTTGGCCTATGCCTATGAGCATGTAGCGATTCAGACCCAGCAGGTTCCGCCAGAACAGGTTTTGAAGGTCGTTGCCCGTCTGGGACATGCGGTGGCTGCTACGGGTTTAGTGGGAGGCCAAGTCGTTGATTTAGAGTCCGAGGGAGCGGAAGATGTCACCCTCTCGACTTTGAACTTTATCCATGCCCATAAAACCGGGGCATTGCTAGAAGCGTCGGTTTTATCGGGAGCAGAACTGGCAGGTGCAGATCAAGAACTCTTGGATCGATGCTCCAAATATGCCCGCAATATCGGTCTTGCATTCCAAATTATTGACGATGTATTGGATGTGACGGCAACCAGTGAAAAGCTAGGAAAAACGGCAGGCAAAGATGTAGAAGCCCAGAAAGCGACTTACCCCAGTCTCTGGGGCATTCCAGAGTCAAAGCGACAAGCCCAACATCTGATTGAAGAAGCGAAAGCAGAGCTAGCCGTTTATGGTGATCAATCAGCTCCATTACAGGCTCTGGCTGATTTTATTACTTCTCGTCAATCCTAGATTCTGTAAAATGCTCTCCTTGTCTAAGTCTCGACGATAAATATGCAGGATTTTGGCAATATTATCAACAACCAGGTTTTGCTGGTTTCCTTGGCAGCAAGTTTGCTGGCCCAAAGCCTCAAGATCATTATTGATCTCGCTCAAAACGGCAAAATCAATTTTCGAGTACTGGTAGAAACAGGAGGCATGCCCAGTTCCCATTCAGCGTCGGTGACGACCTTGGCCACCTGTGTGGGGCAAGTCCATGGATGGGATAGTACGGAATTTGCGATCGCAACGGTCTTTGCCATCATCGTCATGTATGATGCAGCCGGCGTGCGCCAGGCAGCAGGCAAGCAGGCCAAGGTCCTCAATCAGATTGTGGATGAAATGTTTCAAGAGCATCCCGAATTTAATGAAGACCGTCTCAAGGAACTTCTGGGCCATACGCCTGTACAAGTGATTGTAGGCTCGATCTTAGGCGTGGGTATTGCTATCCTGCTCGGTCCAGCGGGGTTGCTATTCTAAGGCTCGGTTTGATGCCTTAATCCATCACGAAATAAATTATTTTGCCAACGCCCTGCGATGGGGCAAGGTTGTCGTTCAGGGAAACTGTCCGAAACTCTTCTGCTAAAACCCCTGAAAGATCATTAAGATTTAGGAAGAGACGTCAACCGATTTTAGGCTGCACAGATGGCACGGATAGTTCTGATTGCGGGATTTGAGTCCTTTAATATCGATTTGTATATCAGAGCTGCCGAGCTGGCACAAGCCCGCTGTCCGGGTTTGGAAGTGCAGATCTTTAGCGATCGCGATATTAACGCTGACCCAGATGCCGTCACCGCTGCCTTACAAGGGGCGGATGTCTTCTTTAGCAGCTTAGTTTTCGATTACGACCAAGTCCTGTGGCTGCAGGAGCGGGTGCAGGATATTCCCATTCGCTTGGTATTTGAATCGGCATTGGAACTGATGAGCCTGACCCAGTTAGGCAAGTTTGTGATTGGCGAGAAACCCAAGGGCATGCCCAAGCCCGTCAAATTTATTCTGGATAAGTTTGGCAGTGGCAAAGAAGAAGACAAGCTGGCCGGGTATATCAGCTTTCTCAAAGTTGGACCTAAGCTGCTCAAGTATGTCCCTGGCAAAAAGGTTCAGGATCTCCGTAACTGGCTGATTATCTACGGCTATTGGAATGCCGGGGGGCCTGAGAATGTAGCCGCCATGTGTTGGACCTTGGCCGAAAAAATATCTGAACTTACCCCTCAACGCTGAAATTCCCCCTCCCATCGAAACCCCCCAATATTGGCCTGCTCCATCCAGACTATGAAGGCTTTTTTTGATTCCCCTCAGGATTATCTAGACTGGTATCGCATCGATCGATTGCCCTTCCTCTGGAAGGCCGGGGCGACGTCAGCAACCCGCCACATCCATTTTGACCAACCCCCAGTGGTGGGAATTCTGCTGTATCGCAAGCATGTGATTACCAAGCAACCCTATATCCCTCAAATGATTCGCAAGTTTGAGGAAGCGGGACTGATTCCCTTGCCAATTTTCATTAACGGGGTGGAAGGTCATGTGGCCGTGCGAGATCTGATGACCACCCGCCATGAACAGGCGCAACGCCAGCAGGGCACTAAGGAGATCTTATCCTTATCTGAGAAGGCGGCTGAAGTAGATGCCATTGTCTCGACGATTGGCTTCCCTCTTGTGGGCGGCCCTGCAGGCTCCATGGAAGCGGGACGGCAAGTAGCGGTAGCCAAGCAGATTCTCAGCGCAAAGAACGTGCCTTACCTCGTAGCCGCTCCTCTGCTGATTCAGGATATTTATTCTTGGACACGTCAGGGGATTGGTGGTCTGCAAAGTGTGGTGCTTTATGCCCTGCCCGAACTGGATGGGGCCATTGATACGATTCCCCTCGGCGGGCTAGTCGGCAATGACATTTACATCGTGCCAGAACGGGTGGATCGATTGACCGGACGGCTAAAGCAGTGGATTTCCCTGCGCCAGAAGCCTATGGCCGAGCGAAAGCTGGCTGTTCTGCTCTATGGATTTCCACCGGGGTATGGGGCAACGGGAACCGCAGCCCTTTTAAATGTTCCTAAATCTTTGCTGAGTCTCCTTAGGTCCCTCAAAGCCCAGGGCTACAACGTGGGGGATCTGCCAGAGGATGGTGAAGAAATTATCAACTGGGTGCGAGAAGCAGATAATGGCTTAGGCGATCCGGCCCAGATGAATGGCCATGATGGATCGACCTCTGTCAATGTCCGTCAGCTCGAACGGTGGCTGGGGTATTTGCTCACCCACCGCATTGAAAAGCAATGGAACTCTCTGACGGGCACCGGGATTAAAACCAATGGTGAAGAATTCAGCGTCGGCGGCATCCAAATGGGAAATGTCTGGATTGGTGTCCAGCCCCCATTAGGTTTGTCGGGTGATCCCATGCGTCTGATGTTTGAGCGGGATCTGACCCCTCATCCTCAATATGCGGCCTTTTATAAATGGTTGCAAAATGGCTTCCAGGCTGATGGGGTGATCCACTTTGGGATGCATGGCACCGTGGAATGGTTACCGGGAAGTCCCCTGGGGAATACAGGCTATTCCTGGCCGGATGTGCTGCTAGGAAATATCCCTAACCTCTATATTTACGCTGCCAACAACCCCTCAGAGTCGATTTTGGCCAAGCGTCGAGGATATGGGGTTTTGATCTCCCATAACGTCCCGCCTTATGGTCGAGCGGAACTGTATAAAGAGCTTGCTGCCTTACGAGATCTGATTCAGGAATATCGCGAAGATCCTGAAAAAAATGCGGTGCTGCGGGAAGCTATTTGTAAAAAAATTATTGATGCGGGCATTGACGCAGACTGTCCGTTCCAGGAAGCCAAACGGGGAGGCATTGAATTCACCCCTGAAAATGCCCGCATGTTTAGTGCTGACGCCTTTAACCACTATTTGGTGGAGCTATACGAATATCTGCAAGTTCTAGAAACGCGGTTATTCTCTTCGGGGCTGCATGTATTGGGCGAATCTCCCGATGCTGAAAAACTGGAGAGTTACCTTGAGGCTTACTTTGGAGAGGAATTGCCAGAAGATGCGATCGCAGCCGTTGCTACGGGCGAAGCATCCGATCAGATCCGCCAACGGTTTGAACTCAATGGCAGCACTCCCAAGCTAGAAGAAGCGCTACAAATCCGTAGCCTACTGGCTCAAACTAGCGATGAACTCACCAATCTTCTGCGGGGGTTAAACGGAGAATATGTGCCCCCGGCCCCAGGTGGTGATCTACTCCGGGATGGCCCTGGTGTTTTACCTACAGGCCGGAATATCCATGCCCTCGATCCCTACCGGATGCCTTCTCCAGCTGCCTATGAGCGAGGTCGGGAGATTGCCCGCAAGATATTGGAGCAAAACCTGGAAGACAAAGGCACCTACCCAGAAACCGTAGCGGTGATGCTGTGGGGATTAGATGCCATTAAGACCCGAGGGGAATCCTTGGGCATTCTTTTGGAACTCGTCGGGGCAGAACCCATCAAAGAAGGGACAGGGCGGATTGTTCGCTATGGTCTCACTCCCTTAGATCAGTTAGACCATCCCCGCGTGGATGTCTTAGCAAATCTATCCGGTATCTTCCGCGATAGCTTTGTCAATATCATTGAGCTGTTGGATGACCTGTTCTTACGTGCGGCTGAAGCAGACGAACCCCCAGAGCAAAACTTTATTCGCAAACATGCCCTAGCCCTGAAAGAGCAGGGGGTCGAGAATGTCTCTGCTCGCCTCTTCTCCAACCCTGCCGGAGATTTTGGTTCCTTGGTCAATGACCGAGTCACAGATTCTAACTGGGAATCTTCAGATGAGCTGGGGCAAACTTGGAGCGATCGCAATGCTTTTAGCTATGGCCGAAATGATAAAGGTCAAGCTCGCCCGGAAGTGCTGCAAACGTTACTTAAGAGTACTGAGCAAATTGTCCAAGAAATTGACTCGGTGGAATATGGTCTGACGGATATTCAAGAATATTATGCTAATACAGGTGGCCTGAAGTTAGCTGCTGAGAAACAACGGGGCAGTAAGGTCAAAGCCAATTTCGTTGAAAGTTTCTCTAAAGACACGACTCCCCGCGATTTAGACTCTCTGTTGCGGATGGAGTACCGAACTAAGTTGCTCAATCCCAAATGGGCAGATGCCATGGCGGATCAAGGATCTGGCGGAGCCTATGAAATTTCCCAGCGAATGACGGCCTTGATTGGTTGGGGCGGTACGGCTGATTTCCAAGAAGGTTGGGTTTATGACCAGGCTGCAGAGACCTATGCCCTGGATCCAGAAATGGCTGAGAAGTTACGCCAAGCTAATCCTGAAGCGTTTCGTAATATTGTGGGCAGAATGCTAGAAGCCCACGGTCGCGGCTTTTGGAGTCCCGATCAGGATACTCTAGATCAACTCCGTGCGTTGTATGAGCTAACGGACGAAGAGCTAGAAGGGGTTAAAGTTTAAAGGCTTGAATATCCTTTATGACCTGCTGTTTTAGCAATTCGATCACATCTGGTGACAACGATAGGCTGCCTATCTTCAAGATCTATCAAACCGAGATAACTGATGGAGACAGTGCCTGCAAATGACAACTACAGTGTGGTTCCAGTAGCTAACGAGGCAGATATGTTTACCACTGTTATGGGTCATGTACTGGCCGTTGGTATTGGTCTCAGTTTGGGCTTGATGGGTGGAGGCGGTTCCATCTTGGCGGTTCCTATTTTGGTTTATGTGATGGGAGTGGGGGCGAAGGTTGCGATCGCAATGAGTCTCGTCATTGTAGGAACAGTGAGCCTAGTGGGTGCGATTCCCCATTGGTTTCAGGGGAATGTCAATCTCAAAATGGCTCTTGTCTTTACGCCAGCAGCAATGGTGGGGGCCTATCTGGGTGCACGCCTAACAGCACTGCCGTCGATCACAGAGACCATCCAGCTAATCTGTTTTGGCGTGGTCATGGTGATTGCCAGTGTTTTAATGATTCAAAAAAGCAAGACAGAAATTGTCGATGCTGCCCTCATAATCGAGGAGCAGGGTGCATCATCTATCCAGCATTATGGGTGGATTATTCCATTAGAGGGCCTAGGGGTTGGCATCCTGACCGGATTTGTCGGAGTGGGGGGAGGATTCTTAATCATCCCGGCTCTGGTGCTGGTCGGCGGGATTCCAATGAAAGAGGCGATTGGCACCTCTCTAGTCATTATCGCGGCCAAGTCAGGGACTGGTTTTTTGGGGTATATCCATCAAGTCACAGTGGATTGGCCATTGGTTGGGTCTCTGACGGTGGCTGCGAGTCTGGGCACGCTGGTGGGATCGTATCTAACCCGCTTTATCAATGATGAGGATCTACAAACAGGATTTGGCTACTTTATCTTTTTGGTGGCTATCTTTGTTCTGATCCGTCACTAACAGGGGGTAGGGCAGCAGAAATCAGCCTTAATTCACGACTAAGGATTTTAGGTATGAGTACAGATACTGGGTGGCAACGGTGACCTTTTCCCAACGCTGTTTTTCAACTTGTTTATTGAGTTCGGCTACCGCTTTCGCATATTGAGGATCCGATGCTGTGCCTAGTTTGCTTGGGTCTTGGAAAAGGTCGCCTCGCTGTTTGTCTGTGAGTTTGACTTCAATATCAGGCTCAATGCCTTTTTTGTTAATATCTCGACCATTGGGGGTCATATATTTAGCAACCGTTAGAGATAAACCCGAGTCATCCTCCAAAGGCATTACAGATTGAACGAGGCCTTTCCCAAATGTCTGAGTTCCGAGCAAGATTGCGCGCTGATGATCTTGCAAGGCCCCGGCCAAAATCTCACTGGCACTGGCAGATCCCCCATCCACCAAGATGACGAGCGGCTTATCCGTTAGGGTGTTTTTATCAGAAGTGAGTTTATCTTCGCCCCCTTTACGGTCTACGGTGGCCACAATCGTCCCTTCCCCCATCCACATCCGGGCGATTTCAGCACTGGAATATAGCAATCCACCCGGATTTGAGCGCAGGTCTAGCACGAATCCGGTGACCCGTTGTTTTTTCAATTCTTGAATGGCTTCGCGCATTTCAGAGGTGGCGTTGCTGCTAAATTGATTGAGGCGGATATAGCCAACGGTGCCTGCTGGATTCATTTGAGCGGAAAATCGAACAGGATGGATTTCAATGCGAGCCCGCTTGATCTTAAAACTCAACTGCTCCTGACCCCGTAAAACGGTGAGAGTCACGTTGGAGTTAACGGGACCTCGAATGAGGCTGACCGCTTCATTCAAATCCATCCCTCTGATGTTCGTATCATCTACTTGAACGATCACATCTTTGTTTAAGAGTCCGGCTTGGGATGCGGGACTTCCTTCAATCGGAGCAATAACGGTGATGTCTTTGGTTTTTTCATCCTGGGTGATTTGTACCCCAACTCCCGTTAGTTCGCCTGAAGTACTAATTTGCATGTTTTTGAGCTGCTGAGGATCTAAAAAGCGAGTATAGGGATCCTCAAGTTTGTCCAGCATTTCGCGGACTGCATCATAGACTTCTTCTTTGGACGTATAGGTACGGTTTAAGTATTGGCTGCGAACAGCAGGCCAATTTGTACCATTGAAGGTTGTATCTAAATAATCACCGTTGATCACTTGCCAAACCTCGTCGATGATGGCTTTGGAGGAGTCGGGATTTGGGGCTGCCCAGGTCTTAGGGGTGGCGAAAGCGGTTGTGACGGCTGCTATTGAGAGTGCTGTAGAGACAAGCGCAACCTGGGGCCGAAAAATAAACATAATCGTGATGAGAGTTTGACGGGGCAATATTGGCATGGGTAAGGCTAGAGCATGCCACAATCCTAGCGTTGAGTGATCAGCGATGAGGGTGGGAAGGCTTGAGTCTCTGATGAGATCTTACTGACCGTAGAGCAATACAGATCTGCGATCGCATCACAACCATCCTGTCCAAGCACCTGCGTGAACTGACTGGGAAGCGAGGGAGCATGTTTCAAGGAATGGCATATTTAAGTTGGACAAATCCAAAGTCATAGGTGTGAGAGCTGAGGTGCGTCAGCTGAAGATCTTTTGACAAGGGACCGAACAGAGATATCCCTTCCCCTAACAGAATGGAAATCACGGTAATCGTGAGTTCATCTATGAGGCCCGCTGCTAAAAATCTCTGGATGGTCACCCCACCATCTATGTATAAATGCTGGGCACCTTCCTTGGCGAGACGGTTGTAGAGCATGGGTGGGGTTTCTGCTGAGTGTGTAATGCAGGTAGGTAAGTGGTCAGGGAATTTGATAGGGTTTTGACTCAAGACAATGACTTGGGTTTGGCCGTAGGGCCACGCTCCAAAAGATAGAACCTGTTCATAAGTCTTGCGCCCCATGATGAGGACATCCACCGATGCCATAAAGGCTTGATAACCGCAATCTTCCCCCTCCGGGACAGTTGCATTGGCATCATTGAGCCAGTCGATGTCTCCATTTTTCCTGGCAATAAACCCATCTAAGCTGGTCGCAATAAAAACAGAAACTTTTGTGCTCATGGGTGGCCATTGACCTCTTTAATTTTGACTTTATCCAGAGTTTTTTAATTACTATTTCAGTAAAGTAAATAGACTATTTAGTGTTATAAAACGATGGGGGAATTGGTGATATTTTGCAAAAACTATGAAATTTTTTCAGTGGCTGCTCACAGTAGTAGCACTCCTCATGAGTTCAGGTTTGTTGATTTCAGGTGAGTGGATTGGTTTTATCATTGCACTACTCTCCGTCATCCTTGTGGCCCCTCCCATTCAGGGACGTCTCAATCAGCGTTTCCCCTGGCTGAAATCTCGCTTCTTGAAAATATTTTTAGCCGTGATGGTTTTGTTTGCGGCATTGATGGTGACAGGGGGAAATCTGGTCCGCTTTACCAATGTAGCCGTTTGTAAATCCCCGGTAGACGGCCAGTGTGAAAAGCATGAGATAGCTTTCTTGGAACAGACTCAAGCCATTACGGTCAGCGCGAAACTCCGAAAAGGTAAAGCAGCTAAACAGGTTAAGGTTACCCTGGATTACTGGCCAGAGCCTGACCAAGAGTCTGAGGTGTTTAGCAACGTTTTTGACGTTCCGAAGGGGAAGCGAGAGGTAGCCCTACCGCTGGATCAGGTTAACCTGCAACCCGGTAACTATCGTGTCACCCTAACGCCAGAAGGAATAGGCAGACAAAAACCTCTGGCTGAGGAGCAAAATTTTTCGGTTTGGACTGATCCTGAGGATGTCACCAAGCGCAATGAGGGTGATATTGAAGATGCTGGTCTAAATAACAGCGTCAGTGGCATCAAAATTTGTGAGGGGAGTAGCGATGCCGAAGAACCCTGTGCAGAAGACTTTAGTGAACTCTCGACTGAAATCAAGACTCTAGCCTTTACGGCTAAACTGCCCAGCATTGCGAATGTGCAATTCCGAGGCGATTCTGAAATCACCTATATACTCCGCTATCTTGGCAAGACTAAGGATGACAAAATTCCTCCCATCCAAGTTTTTCGAGAAACGAGTGAGCTAGATCGTAAAGTTGGAGTCTTTACCTTAGGGATTACACCCTCTAAAAAAAGGTTTCGTCCAGGAGAGTATGAATTGATCACCTCCCTAGAAGCGAAGTCATCGCGCCCTATCCGCAAACTATTCACGTTGAAGTGATGGCTCGTTGTGTCAGCCTTCTATACTGCCTTTGAGAATATAGAGATGCACCTAGAGCACGCTCTAGATGTTATTCTGCGCTATTTTTGAGCAGCAATCCCCGAAAGTTGAACGGCGTCTGCTTCAAATAACGTTTTCCATGTTTTACTAAGACGTCCATCCTCAGGTTTCTCTCGTCGAGCGGCGGCTAATGCCTGCACGGCATCATACCAATAGCCTGCTTCTGCAAAGGCGTTGGCCTGATCCTTAAGTTTAGATTTTGAGACCTTTTTAGCTACGTCTTGGGTAGGCGGTACATAGCGAATCCACCCATTGGCGATGATGCCATTGCGGCCCTTGCGAGTACAGAAGAGTCCCACGACCCATTGATAATCTGTTTTTGGTTTCAAGGCGAGGGTTGATTCTTGATCGGGGATGGAAATTCTAGATAGTCCTGCTTTGCCTGAAGCCTGGAAAGTAGTGGAATAGACTTCTTTCCTAGAGCGACCTCCAGCCCCTACTTCGTACAAACTGAACTGGACGATGCGGTAGCTATTAGTGGGGGTAAACCAATAAAAGGTTGGAAAAGCTGTTGCACTTAAGCCAATATTACTTTTGGGTACCAATGTGGTGAGGGTGGGTTGACCGCTGGCAACACAGGTTTTAGGTTGACCTGGCTGTGGTGAAAAGGCGGGGTCATCCGGTGATTCCCAGATGGGCGGTGCATCCGGTCTGGGTAAGGGAATCGGAACCACTCGGCTAGGCCGTCGAGGTGCACTCTCGTTTAATGGCCCTTTCTTCGGTTCGAATGCTCGTGTCGCTAACCCTCGTCGATTTCCGGGTTTTTCCAAATCCCCGGGTGGCTTAAATCCAGCATGGCTAGGTAAGGCCGACCATAAAACTCCCACTAAGCCTCCCGCTGCTAATGTCGCGATCCGTTTTGCAGGGGTAGAACAAGATTTAGACATTGTTAGTCAGCTGGGCCTCTCAAAAAAATGGGTGCAGAACGGTTCAAGGGGAGCTGGCGAAATTTTCCAGACACTAAGCACTTCCTCATCATACCCAAGCTATATCCTGACTACTTCACGGATTGAAGGGAGAATGCTGGTCGGGAGGCGATTGCTTGAGTAAAGGGGACAGGGTGATTTTGTCCTGGGAGAACGGTTATTAAAATAGACTCCTACACTTCAGAATGTGTTCCAGCTAGGAGAGTGGAACCACAATCGTGCCGCACCTTTGCGGAATCCGGTAAGATGAATCGACTGTCGTCACAATTGACTGAATTTGAGAGCTATGCATGTTCGAGACAGAGTGAATCCTAAAACCCTCGAAGCTGCGATTGCAGCTTCGCAAAGCTATCTGCTTACCCAGCAAGATGAGAAAGGTTACTGGTGGGCAGAGCTGGAATCCAATGTTTCGATTACCTCTGAAGTGGTTCTGCTGCACAAGATTTGGGGCACGGATCGCAGTCGACCCTTGGCGAAGGTGGAGACTTATTTGCGATCGCAACAGCGAGACCACGGCGGCTGGGAACTCTATTTTGGCGATGGTGGCGAAATCAGCGTTTCTGTAGAAGCGTACATGGCCCTAAAACTCTTGGGGGTTTCTGCCACCGACCCAGCGATGGTGAGGGCTAGAGAATTTATTTTGGAGCATGGGGGGATTAGCCGCACCCGCGTGTTTACCAAGCTGCATTTGGCGTTAATTGGCTGTTATGAATGGCGAGGCATTCCCTCTTTACCGCCCTGGGTGATGTTGTTGCCGGAGCAATTTCCCGTCACCATTTATGAAATGTCCAGTTGGGCTAGGGGCAGTACCGTACCCTTGCTGATCGTTATGGATCGGGAGCCGATCTACGCAGTCGAAGCTGGATTCAATCTGGATGAGCTCTATGTAGAAGGCCGAAATCGCGCCCAATTTGATCTGCCCCTCAGCAACGAATGGACCGATGCATTTATTTATCTAGATGGTCTATTCAAATTTGCCGAAGCCACCAATCTAGTTCCCTTCCGAGAAGAAGGGATTCGTGCTGCAGAGCGTTGGATCTTGGAGCGTCAAGAAGCAACCGGTGACTGGGGCGGGATTATCCCGGCCATGCTCAATTCCTTACTGGGATTGAAAGCCCTGGAATACGATGTCCACGATCCGATTATTGAACGGGGTATGGCGGCTCTGGATGCCTTTGCCCTCGAAACCGAGGATCAATATTGGATTCAACCCTGTATTTCTCCTGTGTGGGATACGGCCCTAGTGGTGCGGGGGTTAGCCGAATCCGGTTTAGCTCCAGACCATCCAGCCCTGGTGAAAGCGGGAGAATGGCTGCTAGATAAACAAATCTTAGATTACGGAGATTGGTCCGTTAAAAATCCAGGGGGTTTGCCAGG
The DNA here is from genome assembly GCF_021497025.1 of Acaryochloris sp. 'Moss Beach'. Lineage (NCBI taxonomy): Bacteria > Bacillati > Cyanobacteriota > Cyanophyceae > Acaryochloridales > Acaryochloridaceae > Acaryochloris > Acaryochloris sp. 'Moss Beach'. Next base: position 4,313,959 of record NZ_CP071717.1, on the reverse strand, counting down.
GGGCTGGGCCTTTGAGTTTGACAATCGCTTTTATCCCGATGTGGACGATACCGCCGTTGTGGTCATGGCCTTGAACGAAGTTCAGTTGCCAGATGAACAGGCCAAGGATGCTGCCATTGTCAGAGCCACGAACTGGATTGCCACCATGCAATGCCGTCCTGGAGGATGGGCCGCCTTTGATATCAATAACGATCAAGACTGGCTGAATGCCTTGCCCTACGGGGACCTCAAAGCCATGATTGACCCCAATACCGCCGATGTCACTGCTCGTGTGCTGGAAATGATCGGGCGCTGTCATAAGACGACGGGGAAAGATAGCGTTGATCGGGCACTGCGGTATTTGCGAACCGAGCAAGAACCCGAAGGCTGCTGGTTTGGGCGTTGGGGAGTCAACTATATTTACGGTACGAGTGGCGTGTTGGCTGCCTTAGCCTTGATCGATCCGCAAGGTTGGCAATCTGAAATCAAACAAGCTGCCGCTTGGTTAGTGAGTTGTCAAAATGCTGATGGGGGTTGGGGCGAGACTTGTGCCAGCTATGACGACCCTAAGCTCAAAGGCCAAGGTCCTAGCACAGCTTCCCAAACGGCTTGGGCGGTTATGGGACTGCTGTCAGCAGGTGAAGCGACCTCCACTTATGCTGATGCAGCGATTGAGCGAGGTGTGAATTATCTCACGACCACGCAAAAGATGGATGGCACTTGGGATGAAGACTATTTCACAGGCACGGGTTTTCCTGGCCATTTCTATCTGAAATATCATCTTTACCAGCAGCATTTCCCCTTAACGGCCCTGGGCCGCTATCAAACAATGTTGCAACAAAATAGCTAAGTTGAACCAACAACGAATGGGGCTATTGAATGCTGTTGGCTTCCGTTAATAGCTCTTTGACAGCGGCTTTATCAGTCTGGGTCAACAGCCGATGTTCTATCGGATATTCGGTGTACTGAGTTTTTTGATGTCTTAACACTTCTACTGCCGCATGGACGGCTTTGTAGCCGATTTTGACCCCTGCCTGATCGATGATCGATTGGAGGGGACTGTTGGGATCTAACAGCATTCGGGCCTTGTCTTTAGATAGATCCAGAATGCCAAAAACTTTAACTTTCTCTTGCCACCCTAATTCTTCTACTGCCGCCACAGAAATTTCTGTGGCCAAGTTAGATCCGCCCCACAAGATATTGATCTGGGGATTCTCCGACAGCATTTCTTTAACGCGAGCAATGTCGGTTCGAGTAATCGCATCTACGGAAGAAATTTCTCGCCATTTAACTGCGGATGCAGCCATGCCTTTTAAGAAGCCTTGATAGTTGGGGTAATACCGTTCATATTCCGCACTATCCACCACGCCAATATTTAGAGGCTGATCCTGCAGATGGGTCGAAGCCCATTGGGTGAGGTGTTCTGCCGAATCAGCTCCCATTTTTAAGCTATTGGTATTGAAACAAGCAAACACCATATCTTTTGCGGTTTCTTTATCGAAACAGAAATCGACTGTAATCACTACTACGCCAGCTTGATAAGCCTTTTCAAGGGCTGAGATAGACCCTAATGGATCTTCTGGAGACAACACGATGGCATCAATACCGGAGTCAATCAGTTCCTGGATGGTTTGGGCTTCATTTTGAACCCCGGAGGCAGACAGCAAACTCCAAATTTCGACTCGTCGATTGGCCGCTCGCCGCATTCCCAATTCATAGGCTTTAAAGATAGTGCTATCGGCTGATTTGATCAGGCCAATTCGTAAGCGAGGCGAGCGAGGGCGGGCAATCGTTTGCATCCAATTGGGACTTTTAGTGGCGGACTGCCAGTGCTTGGCCCGCTTGAGTTGGTGGAGTGCCCAAAAGCTGGCTTTAGAGAGATCGGCACTTTTTAAGTTCGTCGACCGCAAGTTGGCATCGTCTAAAAAGTCAGCCGATTGGAGGGAGCTATCCTGCAAATTGGCTTTGTACAGATCACTACCCTTAAAGTTGGAGCGATTCAGATTGGCTTGATATAAATCTGTGCGATGAAGGTTGGCTTGATTAAATTTCGCCCATAGGGCCTGCACCTTGTGCATTTTTGCCTGCGATAGATTGGCCTTCGTTAAATTGGCATTATTGAGAAAGCTGCCGTGCAATACTGCATCCGTAAAGTTAGCCCCTTGCAGATTGGCCCCTTCTAGATTCGCGCCTTCTAGATTGGCCCCTTGCAGATTGGCCCCTTGCAGATTGGCTTCGCTGAGGTTGATTCCCTTTAAATTACTGCCCTTGAGGTTGGCTTTTTCTAAATTGGCTTTGGCAAGATTGGCTCGATCTAAATTTGCATAGGATAAATCAATGCCTTGATGCTCAGAAAACTGGAAAGGCCATTGGTGAAAACTTTCGAAACTGAAAAACAATTTGTGGCAATGATTCAGTTGAATTCCCACCATTTGGGCCTTGGGGGCTTGCAGGCCAGCATTGCTAGCACAGAGTGAATCGAGGGTTTTGAGGGCCGCTATTCTGCCATCACTATGTTGTTGCCCCTTTTGATCCACGAGAACATTACGAGCATCGTCTATTTTTTTCTGCTGTTGATAGGGGATAGAGAAAAGATAAGAAATAAAGGCAATGAGAATAGCTGCTTCGCCCAGGACCGTTGCCAGCTTAATGATAGAAATCATTTCTAGCCAAGCCACAAAATCACTCACCTTGGCATCCAGAATCGAGAACGGTTTGAGGAGAGGTGGTTTTGGAGGGGGGGTAGACTGCTGTGCCTGGTTATATTGTTCAAGTTGATGAATATAGGCAGCTAAGGAAAGCTGAGATTGACTGGCTTCCTGTTTAATTACCGCTAAACGTAGATAATCCTCGGAGATCACATTGACTCTCTGAAAGCTTTCTGCCAAGGGATGATCATTGTTCTCGTCAAGAAGCGTTTTGTTCATCTTTGCGCTTGGATATTGGGGATGGGATTTCTCTCCAGGGATGTTTTACTCATCAAAATCGCGATCAAATAGAATATGAACTCAATCTCCTGTTATTGGAGCATGGCTTTGAATATTGAAGGGTCTAAGGTTCTAAATCCTTGAGGGGTTAAGTAGCTCAAAATCACTAGATTTGAACCTTGATTATCGTTTTCCAAAAAATCAATCGTTACCCCCCCTAAATCAAACTGGGAACGAGCCACTTGCTGCATAAAGCTTTCACGAGTGATTTCTCCTGGAATATCATTGAAAATTCGCAGGGTCATTTTGCCCACAATGTACCCTTCTAAGGAGACATGACCGAATTCATTCTTCAGTTTAGTTCTGGCTTCTGTGACAATGGGCAGCGTTGAATCTAATAAAGGAGCGACATGGGTCATGATCACTCGGTCGCGAATGCCATACTCTTCTAAATCAAGAATGAAATCATCGCCTCCGGTAAAGGAAACTGCTGAGATAATCCATGTTTCGCCTTGCTGCTGAATGTGGCTAGCAAAGCGAGCAATGTTGCTGTAGGAACCGACTGTGACGATAAGGCGGCACTGGGCTCCGGTTGCTTTTTCCCAGGCTTTGATGGACTGATAGCCAGGAACGACATCCGGCGTGTTGCGAGCATATACACCAACGGGGCCAATATTATTGCGCTGGGGGTTATCCCCTGTCATGGCAAGGATCTTTTCAAAGGATTGAATGATGGCTGGATCGCCCTTGGCAGCGGCGATGGCTGACTTTAGCCCTGCTAAACCAGACATGCCATAACTGTCATTTTGGACATAGGCACAGATTTGTTGGGGAGTTATGCCATTACGGATTGCCAGTTGAACCACTGCTTTAATTTCTTGCCCATAGCTGGCACGATAGTTGACGATGGGGCCTTTGCCGGGCCTCAGAATCCCCGAGCCTGTGAAAAAGCCGACCGCCGGAATGTTCTGTGCGGCCAGGATGGGTAAAGACACTTTGGCTGTGGGTGTGCCCACATTACCAATCATCAGAAATATCTTGTCTTGAATGATTTCTTGGGTTGCTTGTTGAGTGCTGGCTGGTTCGTAATAGTCGTTCTTGAAGATCAGACGAATGGATCTCCCTTGCACTTTTTGATCCTTCAATGCGGTCTCTAAACCAATTTTCATCCGGTTGCCTAGGCCTTCTTCCTGTCCAGCTAAAGCCAAGACTGAACCAAATGTAACTGTGCGACCAGAGGCTCCCTCACTAGGCGCAGTCTTCTGAGGAGACTGACATCCAGGTAACCACCCCAAGCTCAATAGCAGGATTACAGATAAACAAGTTCTTCTACTTTGAGAGAAAGCCATGCTGGCTAGCCAAAACTATCAATGGGTTAATCGTCAATTGCCAAAAAAGCGATAATTCTCGCCTGGGTTGGGTCATATGTCTAAAATACTCGGCACTTGTAATGCTTAGAGTAGATACTTTACTGACCGAATAGTTCTAGACGGAGTACCTCTATATTCAAAGACGCCACTTGAGAAAATTCAATACTACTTAAGGAGTAAAACATCGTGCCGTTATTGGGGGAACTCTGCTCGTTCTAGTTGCAACCTCATAACGATCAAAGGTGTAGCGGAAATAGCATTTTGAATCATAGACTACTCTTTCAGGGAACAGAACTACCTATCCTTGGGGACTGAGAGTGGCTCTAGGTTTAGCGAATCAGCCATCCAGCTAAAAGTAAACCGACCCCATGCTCATTTTTCTCTACTCTGAATAGCTTTCCTATGCCTGAAGATATTGCAAAACCCCCCTTACCTCCCTTTGATCTCGAATCAGCATCCACCAAAGTTCGCTTTGCCGAAGATGCCTGGAACGGTCGCAATCCTGACAAAATATCTCTGGCCTATAGCGTTGATAGTGTCTGGCGAAACCGCGCTGAATTTATTTCAGGTCGTGCTGAGATTGTGGCCTTTTTGCAGCGAAAGTGGGCAAAAGAACTGGACTATCGCTTGATTAAAGAACTCTGGGCGACCCACGAAAATCGGATTGCGGTCCGTTTTGCCTATGAATGGCATGATGACGCAGGTAGCTGGTTTCGTGCCTATGGCAATGAAAATTGGGAATTTAATGAGTTAGGTCTAATGAAGTGTCGCATTGCCAGCATTAATGATCTGCCGATTCAGGAGTGCGATCGCAAATTCCACTGGCCCTTAGGCCCCCGCCCTGCCGGTCATCCTGGCTTATCCGAATTGGGGTTGTAATCAACCCGATCGAGACTATGCACCTATAAATTAACGGTGTATTTTTTAGGTGCATAGTCACTCACTCAAAAAAGTCTCGTAGCAACCCGACGGGGCACCACGAGACGATCTAGGAAAGTATTGGGATAAAAAGCTCAATGCTATGCGGCTGTCACTATCGGGTCTAAAAATGGATAGTCCGTATAGCCTTTTGCCCCACGGGTATAGAACGTAGATATATCCGGTTCGTTGAGTGGTGCTTGTTTGGCAAAGCGTTCTGGCAAATCAGGGTTGGCAATAAACGGGACGCCATAGGCTACCAGGTCGGCTTCTTGGTTTGCGATCGCAGCTGCCCCACTCGTCGCATCATAGCCACCGTTGATCATCAACGGACCTTGAAAAACCTGTCGAATGTATGGACTCACCCGCTCACCTTCAACTGCCAACATATGACCGGGTAAGGCTTCAAGGATATGGAGATAGGCCAGGTTGTATGAATTGAGAGCTTGAGCCGCGTGGGTGAAGGTTGCGATCGGATTGCTATCGGTCATGTCATTAAACGCATTCGTTGGAGACAATCGGACGCCGACATGATCCGCACTCCAGGCATCGACCACCGCTTCCGTCACTTCCAGCAAAAACCGAACCCGATTCTCAATCGGGCCACCATAAGCATCTTGTCGCTGATTGGTACCATCTCTAAGAAACTGATCAATCAAGTAACCATTGGCAGCATGAATTTCAACCCCATCAAAACCCGCTTGTCGAGCATTGCGAGTAGCTTGAGCAAAATCTTGGATAATGCCAGCAATCTCTTCCAGGCTTGCAGCTTTTGGGGTAACAAAAGGTTTTTTGCCCTTAATAGTATGGATTTCACCGGCTGGCTTAACGGCTGAGGCAGAAATTGGCAGTGCCCCATTCAACTGAAAATCAGGATGAGAAGCTCGTCCCGTATGCCAGATTTGCAGGACAATTTTGCCCCCCTGCTGATGGACCGCACTTGTAATTCTCTGCCAGGCCTGGATTTGGGCATCAGCATAAATCCCTGGCGTTTCGCCCCAACCAGCAGCTTGCGCCGAGATTTGAGTCGCTTCTGCAATGATCAAGCCAGCGCTGGCTCGCTGTTGGTAGTATTCCGTCATCAGATCGTTGGGAATCCGTTCAATACCGGATCGACCTCGGGTTAAGGGTGCCATCACAATTCGATTGCCCAGGGCAATGGCACCCAGGTGAATGGGTTCGAACAAGGGTGAGTTAGACATGCGAAATCTCCCTGTCTATTTGCGGTAGTGGTAAAAAACTGAACTGGCCTGGGAAATAGGCAGACAGCGCGCGCTACGCCTTATCTTCAAAAAGCAGCAGCCCTAAAGATGTTTGTCTAAAGCTTCGACTAAAACTGCTTTAGGAGAAGCACCAACCAAGGTTTCAACAGGCTGGCCTTCCTTAAATACGATTAAAGTTGGAATGCTGCGAATCCCATATTGACTGGCAATCTCGCTGCTTTCATCAACATTGAATTTAACGACTTTGACCTGATCTTGATAGTCCGAAGCAATGTCTTCAACGATTGGACCGACCATGCGGCAAGGTCCACACCAAGGGGCCCAAAAATCGACGAGAACAGGTTGCTGGCTCTCAAGCACCTCTGTAGTAAAGGTGGTGTCATTGATAGTGGTAGTAGAAGACATAATGTGACTCCCTTTATTGTTCTTTTATTCGAGAATCTCGAACAATTAAAATATAGATCATCCCGTGGCATAATGCAACTATGAAAATTTTGTTCCATCCAGAACCGCAGCAAATCTCCTTGGCGGCTGTGTTGTACGCCCTAGGAGACCCAGTTCGATTAGATATCGTCAATCAACTTGCCACTTCAGGGGAACTGACTTGCAATGCCTTCGATTGTGAAATTGCTAAGTCCACCCTCTCCCATCACTTCAAAATTTTGCGGGAGTCTGGCGTGATTTATGCGCGCAAAGAAGGGACTCAACACATTAATTCCCTGCGGCAAGAAGAACTCGATGAACTGTTTCCAGGTTTATTATCGTCAGTTTTAGGCAGCCTCAGCACTCCAGCCTAGATAGTTTCGTCTCTATTGGGAAATTACCGTTACTGGGAAAGGTCACCGCATACCTGTCAAGCATGCCAATGTTGATTCTGATCAAGATGGCCCACAATCCGCTTAATGCGTCGCTGAAGAAGTCCCAGATGATGTTGAAAAACCGTCTCCTGAGACTGTAAACGCTGCCGCTGTCCAACCAAAGTCTTTTCAAACAACCGCAACCGTTCTTTGTCATGAGCCAGCCGCAGCTCTAACCGAATCAAATCCGTCGCTGCAGAGTTACTTTGGGAGTAACCTCCTGCATCGCGAATCTGCTCTTGCAAGTCAGATACAGTATGGTGCAGCTGGACGAGCTCTTCTTCTTGTTCCTCGACAAACTGAACCGATCGAATCCACACTGTACGCAAATGCTCAACTTGATCTTGCAAATCTCGCAAAGGGATTTCATCGGGTGATTGACCATTAGCCTGGATTAAAACGTGTGACGAAGCTTCAGGCGTATAATCGGGAAAAGGATTTTGATTGAAGGAAACACCAGGCGATGGGCTGGGCAAGGGTTGGGAGGTAACCTGACCGTTCATGGGTTGGACCTGGACGTTCCCATAGGCCTGATTTTGCGATAAAGCACCATTAATGATCAGACCGGTTACCCGTTGTCCTGAACGCATTAATAGCTCCTTTGCTGCAGCTATATTGGGAAGGTTGGCAATACCCGGTTTCACTACAATCACAATTCCATCTGCTCGCCCTCCCAAAATGGATACATCTGCCGCCGAATTTAATGAAGGTGCATCAATCAGAACATAGTTATAGGTAGATTTAGCTGCATTCAGCATCAAAGTCATTTGTTTTGATTCCAAGGTCCCCATGGCATTGGCATGAAGATTACCTGCTGTCATCACATCCACCTGGGAGGTAACCGATTGAGTCGCTGTTTTCAAATCAGCCTGCCCAAACAAAATATTGCTTAAACCAAATTCATTCGAGACATCCCACATCCGATCTTGAAACGGGTTGCGAAGATTTCCATCCACGACCAGCACGTGACTACCTGCTTGGGCAAGGGCCATAGCCAAATTCGCAACTACTGTGGATTTACCTTCCTGGGGTGAGGTACTCGTTACCACTAAAGTTTGGCAATGGCGATCTATTTTTAGCGATTTCAGGCTAACTTGTAGCATCCGAAAGGCATTACTGACCGGTGAATCCGGAGAATCTCTGAGGAACAGTTTAGGGGCTAACTGCTGCAAGCCCCCATCGTAAAACAGGGAATGGTTAGAAGTCCCGAACACGGGAATAACCCCCAGTAATGGATACTCAAACTGATGAACGGCTTCTTCTACGGTTCTAATTGACTTATCCAGAGTTTCTAGGATGTAGGCAGTGGCAAAGAAGGCTAACACCCCTAATAGTCCGGTTGCCAAATAGTCCGATTGACTGGGTGTAACCGGTACTTTGGGAATTTGAGCAGGTACTAAAATTCTGGCGTTTCCTACTTTTTGATTCGCTTCAGCTAAAATCTCCTGCTGTTTTTGTAACAGTAAGGCATAGGTAGACTGTGCCGCCTCCAATTTTCGCTCTAATTCTCGCTGCTTCTCTGCTAAGCCAGGGAAAATGTTGAGTTGTTTTTTGTAGGATTCTAAAGTTCTTGATTGGGCAATAACTTGACTAACTAAGCCTTGTCTCTGGGCCTCCAATTTTACGAGGTCTGCGGTCAAATCTTCTTGTAGGGAACCAATCAAGGGCTCAGGAGTGGCTAATTTGGTGCCCAGTATTTTCTGGGCACGTTGTTGAAATAGAGTCTTTAGCTTGTTTACATCCCGCGCTAAACCAAGAACCGTGGGGTGAGTGGCGGTGAGCTGGTTGGTTTGCAGAGCAAGCTGAGACTCTTTTTGTTGCAATTGTGTGAGCACATCGCGAATCTCGGCAGATTGACTCAGGCTGACAGCGGCCATGGCTTGTTGTGGCGTCATACCCAATTGATTGCTCAGCACATTAGCTTCGGTTTGGATCTGTGCAATTTGAGCTTGAGCATCGCTGATTTTTCCCTGTAATTCAGCAATTTTTGTCTCAGCATCTTGCTCACGGTTACTGAGGTCTACGATCTGATTTTTTTGCTTAAATTGCCGGAGCGCTCTTTCAGCCTTCTGAACAGTATTTTCTGATTGAGGTATTCGTTCTGAGATAAATTTGCTAGCCGTTTCTATGGAATTGCGATTGTCTTGAAGATGGTTCTCAAGGTAAACCTGCATCAATAGATTTACCGCAGAAGCAGCATGGTCAGAACGAATGGATTTATATGTAATTCGGAGGATATCAGTGCCCTTAACATCCGAAATGATAAAATTCTGCCGAAAATCTTTGAGGTCTAGGGGGTAATCAATATTTTCCTGGGAGCTTAGTTTATCTAAGGTGGTTTGCAAAAGAGGGGTGGACTGAATCACCGCAGATTCAGTCTCAAGTGGCCTACCCTCTAGATCAAGCGGATCTAAATTGCCAATTTCAGAGCCTAACGTAGTGAGTTTAGAAATGGGATTCACTTTTGTAAATCGCAATTGGCCCTCGGCTACATAAAGAGGCTGATAAAGGAACTTAATTGCAAGCGTTCCGAGGGTCAGAACTAAAGTGAAAGCTACTGAGGACAGTAGCCAATGGCGTTGCAGGATTAATCTGAACTTTCTTGATTTACTGTTTTGAGAGGCTAGCACTGGTGCCAACTCCTATTGTGCAGAACTTTTAGGAGAAAAAGACAGTAATAATGTTTCTGCTGCCTAAGTTCTAGTTTAAGTTTCATCTAGCTTGAAAAATAGAATTTCTATATATGCCAGTACATGTTTAAGCTAACGGCCAATCTTTAGTTAGTCTAAGAAGAACCCAACAAAACATAGATAGCAACATAAATAATATTTATGACGAACTTGATCACTAGGGTTTATCAATATAATTCTGTTGCCTCTATCATCCTAGTATCAAAAGTGAAGCAGATTGTTCCGGGACTCGATCAAGATAATTTGCCCTAAGGGGAACCATGACTCCTGAACAACAATCTTGCTAAACAGAAGTTCAATTGTATTGTCAGTTACAAAACTGTAGTAGGTCGCTCATTCTATATCAACCGAAATTAACTCTTGAGAGTACTCATTCTCACTAAAATAGTTATCTAATTACAGAAAACATAGCAAAAATCATGGCCATATAAACTCACACATCTTCTATCTAAAAAGTGCATTGAGTAACCTTCCAATTTCGTATAATCCTCCTCAACCAAGTCTATAGTAATTGTTGTTCTTACAACCTACTTTTCTAATGTGTGTAATTGACTACTTTTGATCCCCCTAAGGTATTGACTAAGTCACACCAACATCTGCTATATCCCCACACTAAACAGGAGTATTAGGTCGCATAAAACTCTTTAGATAATTGGGATGCGAGCTTTTTGACATGGGTCAAAATATTTAATAAATTAGTGGAGCTATACTGCTCAGAAAGGTGTCAGCACAAGATAGGTAAATAAGTATTATGCAAATAAACATAATATTTTTACCTGATGATTAAATAACTCTAGATTAGTAATAGTTATGTCCATTTAATACACAATTTTCATAAAGTTTATTTTTTGCAATATTTTTTATTTAGATAATTCAAAGAGAGTATCAAAAAAACAAAGGATATTATATTGCCTATTTAAATTTCCAAATAATTACAGCCTAAACATCTTTTAACCCAAGAAAACAAAGCTAAGATGATAATCCTATAAATAGATACTCATATTCATAGTTCGCCTATCTTAACGACCTTGCTTAGTTCTTTTAGCGCTATTATCAAGTCTTTATTTGGTCTATTGATTATTTTACTTGATCTTAAAAAAAATATGTATAAGTATTTATGTATAGATTAAATTTTGATCCTGGAATAAAACCACTTTTTCTGAGCAAAAAAATAGCCACATCCATTTTTTTGCTCTAAAACAGATAGTTATATGCTCACTAATAAATCTTGGTAATGACAGCTCAACTTCTTGTGTCAAGGAACACAAAGATTATGGTAAATTTGATTTAGGATACTTCATATTTCCATAAAAGTCGCAATAAAAGTCTTCCGACTTATTCTTTACATCAACAATTCTGGGGGGGGTGATGGTTTTGATGACGCAACTAGTTCAAATACTCTAATCATCCCCCTTGCTCACATCACAACTACGGTAGTGATATGAGCATTGGTTATTCAAGCGAAGTTAGGTGTCACAAGGCCTTTGAGTGCGGTCTTTTCTGAGTGAGAGCCTCTTGTGTCAGCCAATATCAGCTTCTCCAAATATCTAAAATTTAGAATAGTGGCTATGTAGGTTAGATCACCTAGCCAAAATAAAGCACTGAAAGGATTCCACGAAGATTTAGTGCCTTAGTGGCGAAATCTTTTGGCCAAACCTAATGGAAATTCCAGTTCTAAATTAGTTTTTCGTGTGCGTCCATGTTCATTTCTTTCATGAGATTGCTAAATCGATGTTACCTACTCCTTTGGATCGCTCTATCACTAAAACTCCACTCAAACCGTTAGGATCTGTGCTCAAAAAAGCAGGCTTAGTTTCTGCCCAGCAGCTTGAACAAGCTTTGCAAACGCAAGCTGAATGTGACAATCTCAAAATTGGTGAAATTTTAGCTTCGCAAGGAACCTTAAAAACATCCACAATCCATTTTTTTGTGGATCAATTCCCGCAACTCCTAACGCAATCTGCTTACCAGCCTATTGGACAATATCTGCACGCAGCCGATCTACTAGATGAAAACCAGATTTCGGAAATTCTCCAAGTTCAGGAGCAGTCAGATCTCAAATTTGGGGAAATTTCTGTGCGAAAAGGTTGGATTCAGCAAGATACCGTTAACTTTTTCTTGCTACATCTTCAACCTGAAACTCTAGAAAATAGGACTCCTGACGTCAGCAAAACTAATATTGCTGAACGATCAGATCTTAATATCAAAAAAACGGCCCCCCCCATTCTTTTGTCTCCGCCGCACTTGGGTACGGATGAGTTGGGTTTTGTTGTTAATGCTTTTGAAACTAATTGGATTGCACCTGCAGGTCCGCATCTAGATGCCTTTGAACAGGAATTCAGTGAAGCAGTGGGTATTTCCCATGCAGCAGCACTGAGTTCAGGAACTGCTGGTATACATCTAGCTTTGCAACTGGTAGGCGTTGAACCTGGCGATGAAGTATTTTGTTCGACCCTCACCTTTGTAGCGAGTGCGAATCCCATTCTTTATCAAGGGGCAGTGCCTGTTTTCATAGACAGCGATCGCACCTCCTGGAATATGGATCCTAATTTACTCTCGCAGGCCTTAAGGCAGCGGGCTCGCCAAGGTAAATTGCCAAAGGCTGTGGTCTTAGTTCATTTGTACGGCCAAAGTGCAGATATCGACCCTATTTTAGAAATCTGCAATGAATACGATATTCCACTGATTGAGGATGCTGCTGAATCTCTGGGGGCAACTTATCAGGGTAAAGCCACAGGTACATTTGGCCGACTTGGTGTGTTCTCCTTTAATGGCAATAAAATTATCACTACTTCTGGTGGAGGAATGTTGGTTTCAGAAGATGCCACATTGATTGCTAAAGCTCGATTCTTGTCCACGCAAGCAAGAGACATGGCTCCCCATTACCAACATTCTCACTTGGGATATAACTATCGTCTTAGTAATGTGTTGGCTGGTATAGGTCGGGGCCAACTGAGGCTCTTACCCAAAAAAGTCGCAGCCCGACGTCGAATATATCATCGATATCTACGAGATTTAGGGGTATTGCCTGGGCTAACTTTAATGCCAGAGCCTACTTTTGGTCAGGCAACACATTGGTTATCCTGCCTGATGATAGACTCTAGCAAATTCGGAGTGAGCCGAGATAAAGTCCAAGAAGCACTACGTGACCATCAAATTGAGTCTCGACCTGTCTGGAAACCTTTGCATTTACAGCCTTTGTTTGCTAAGTGTGACCATATTGGCGGTGCAGTGTCTGAAGACCTGTTCAAGAATGGTTTATGTTTGCCGTCTGGATCTTGCATGACAGATGCGGATTTAGATCGCGTCATTGCTATCATTTCATCTCTTGTTTCATGAGCTTTGAGATCGTGTGATGAAGTTTCTATTTCAACAGCGATTATGGCAGCATGATGTCAATAATTTGTAGATCTCGTTTGAGACCTACAAATTTCAAGAGATTTGAGTTGTATGTATTTTTAGCCTGCATACATACTTTCATACTGTTTCACAATTGACTCTAGTGAAAAAGAGTCAATAATTCTTTGTCTGGCGGCTTCTTCCATAAGAAGCCGATCCTCTGGAGTCCTTAATATTAAGGTACTCCAAGCATTGGCAAGAGATTCAGGATCTTTAGTCGGTACTACTATCCCAGTATCTCCAACTAGAAAAGCTGAGTCTCCGACATCTGTGACGACACAGGTAACTTGACAAGACATAGCTTCACCAACCACCAATGGAAAGGCCTCTCCATATGCAGAGGCAGAGGTCAATATATCTAATGCTGAGAAAATATTAGGCATGTCAATTCTTTTCCCAAGCAAATGAACATGCTTTTGAAGTCTTGAGGTTTCTACTAATTGAGTTAAGGTCGTGTTTGATTCATCTACTCCATCTCCCACAAGAACAAAGTGAATGTCAGGAAATTTTGGGACAAGAAGAGCTGCAGCAGCAAGAAAATTATGATGATCCTTCATGGGATGATATCGAGCAACTATACCGATGACAATCTCTTCATCTGATAAGTTAAGCTCAGCTCTAAAAGCCTTCTTTCTCTCAATGGAAGGGGTGAATAGCGAAGTATCGAAACCGTTGGGTATGACACAACTTTTTTGAGAGGTATATCCTAGCTTTTCATGCTGCTCTTTACTAGTCTTAGAAACATAAGCTATTTTTCTAGTTGAATAGGAAAATATAGTTCCAATTCTAATTAAGAGCCGAGTGAGTAGTTTCTCAGCAGAGAGTTCATTAATCGAGTGATGAATACTCCATATGACTGGAGGTGAATGGGAGCAAAATAAATAAGCAAAACAGCTAGCAATATTGCCATGATACATCCACCCTTGGATTATATCTGGCTGATGTTTTTTGATAATCGATACTAATTCAGAAAGGTGATCTATATTTGGAAGTTTTTGTTGCATTCCTAACGCATACATAGGAATTTCCAGCTCTTGGAATTGATCTCCAAAATCGGAGGAATTCATTAAAGAGATAACAACTGGGCTAAAAAGTGAGCGATCTATTTTCAATAAAATATTATAGAGTATTACTTGTGCTCCATTTCTGTCGAAGTTTGTGATGATAAATAATATAGATTTTCTGTTCATCACCTATCTGGCCTCATTTTTTATAGTTAAATATTTATCAGATATAATTAATTTGCTTGATAGTACAATCAAAAAAAAAGCATGAAATAAAGAACCAAAAAATGTGTTTGTAGCAATATTTTTTGGATCTGCATATATTGTATAGTCTGACCATATCAATGCAGAATAAACATATATATATTGCATCCAATGAATTTCGTGTGAATGATTATAAGTTACTTGCTGGATAAATCTTCCAAGCCATCCATAAGATAAACTAAAAAGCATTAGCCCTGGCCAAGACATGCTGTATAAGCATGAAGAGATAAATCCAGAAGGGATTTCATATTTATCAGTATTAACTAAGAAATAAGTATTGTAGTAAGAGACTGTTGGGGGGTGCTTCATAAATTCGATCAGGAAGAAATGATGCAAAGCCATAGAGCCAATCACTAAATAACCTAAGTTCATAGGTAGAATTTATGGCTGCAAATATTGAAAAAAATGGAGCACTGAATTCATCTAAGACATTAGATTGATCACCTTCTGACTGCATGTTAGCGTTAATATTATTCTGGAAATTATCAGTAACAGCATCAATACCATCTGAAAGATAGATTAGACTCCCAAATATTTCTTTTCCATAGGAAGAAATAATGGTGAGTAGTGTAATGAAAAATATTAATATCCCCCCAAGAGTGTTTGCCTTTTTTTAATGGAATAGACTAAATAAAAAAGTAAGTACATATCTTAATATATTTGCACGAGTTGCTATCAACAAGAAAGAAAGCAATGAAACAATAATTGAAATTAAAAAAGTAATTAGTAATGGCAATTTTTTTTCTTTTACTTTTAGAGTTAAACAGGAGTGAAGACAATAAAAAAGATCCCATAAAAGATAGCAAAAAGAATCTTTTAACTAAGGAAAATTGAGGCGCTTCAATAACAGTAGAACGTAGTAAGGATGCATTAGAAATTGCATTAACTAGACCACCATTTTGAGTACTATAAATTAAGATCGAGAGGCAAGAAAATAATATTATAATTAATGCATAAGTGATTACAATATGGCCGCCATTTTTTTTCTTTGAAGTGAATTTTGTTAGCAGATTGAATGGCAGAATCCAAATGGAATCCTATTGTGACAAAAAAAATAGGTTAAAAAAAATTAGCAATGGAACTTGAAAACTATTGAGATCAATAGTAGTTCCTTTCAGAATGGATGTGTTTAGATTATTGTTTTCTGAAAAGAATAGGAATAAACCTGGCAAGGGAAATGCTAAACAAAAAAAGAATATTAAAAAAAGCTTAAGAAATCAAGTAAAGTCTGTTTATCCCTAGTGAATTCAAATATAGCTATAAAAATGACTAGCCCAAGATAAGCTAATAAAATCATAGAATTGATAGTTTTACTAGTTAGTTAATACCAATGACTGATAAATATTGAGTGATAGCACTTTGCACTGAAAAGTAATTAGCTCTCTCAATAAGACGTTCACGGTCAATGGGGGTTTCCAAAATTTTCTGCATGGCGTTAGCGAGTGCATTCGCATCGCCAACAGGAACTAATGGGCCATATTTTCCATCCTCTAAGATTTCTTTTGGTCCATGGGGACAATCGGTAGAAATAACTGGAGTGCCACATGCCATCGCTTCAATGAGAACGTTACCCAATCCTTCCCATCGAGAAGATAAGATAAACGCTGCTGCTTGACTCATATAGGTATATGGATTTTGTACAAAACCCGCCATGTGCACATCCTGTGCAATATCGAGCGTGTAAATAAGTTCTTCAATTTGCGGTCTCAGTTCCCCTTCTCCTAAAATTATGAGCCGGGAGGAAATTTTTTTTCGGACCATTGCAAATGCATTGATGGCAGTATAAAAATCTTTTTGTTCAGTTAATCTTCCGACAGTTAAAAATACGGGGGGTGAGCCAGGTGCCAACCATTGATGTTTTAAGGATTGCTTTGCCTTCAGACCTAAAGCATTATCCACAACTGGGTTATATATTGTTGTAATGCTTCCTGCCTTTAAGCTTAATGATTTTTCTAAGTCTCTTGACGCTGCTTGAGAAACACCAATAATTTTTTCGGCTTTGGGGTACAGCAGCTTCATGAAGAATGGAAATAACTTAGCCCGGAATAATTTTGATTGAGTGGCTGATAGAGTATTATGCTCCACTAATATTAGAGAAGTATCTACCCTTGCACATGTTTTGGCTATGATAGCCGCAAGATTGGCCCGACTCATATGAGAGATGAGTACAGATGGCTTAAACTCTTGTAAATACTTAACTAAGGGGATCACAGCATTTAAAGCCCTTGTTTGTTCTAGATCGATAACGTTAACTTCAGGATTTATCTGATTTAGATATTCACCTTCTATATTGATTAGTATTAAATCAACCGAGATACCTCTTTCAATAAAGCCATTAGTTAGGGCAAGAACTACTTTTTCAGCACCTCCGCCATGAAGAGTTGGTAGAAAAAAAAGCAGTGTGTTTCATGATCCTTTAGTAAGAATTATATGGGTTATATTGATTGAATATTTATTTTGTATACTATATTGAGAAATAAATGCTATTTGATTTTAGTTAGATACTATTTGAGTCTGAATATATATTTCTAGCATCTTAATATAATTCCAAAAGAATTTATTCATTTTTAATTTTTAACTTATTGGTTTCTTGATTCATATATCCGTTGATTCTAAATAACAGAAAAAAAGAAAGAAAATATATAAACGATACTAGTAGAAAGTGCTATTCCTTTGATACCAAATATTCTAACAAAGATATAGTTCAGTATTATATTTATGATGAGATCAAGTCCAGAAACCCATAGAAGGAGATGGTTTTGCTTGATTGAGCTGGCTAGACGAATTAAAAAATAAATTCCCTATATAAAATGGAATCTGCAAGGAGTATAAAGATTGTATTTGGCTAACTATTTTAGTGTCTTTTTCTATAAATGAACCTCTCTGAAAAAGAAGTTGAACAATTGGTTCTGAGAAGGTGATTGTCAGTATAGTCAAAGAGGTACCAATGAGTATAATTAAGCCTAGATTTTGTTTGAATACTTGCCTGATTTTAATCCAATCTCCATTGGCATACATTTTTGAGCAGTACGGTATGATTGAAGCTGTTAAACCACTGGTAAATAAACCCATAGGAGCAGCAATTACTTTATTCCCATAGTTCAAAGAAGCTACACTCCCAGGTGATAACATTGCCGCCATAGCTTGATCGATGGGAATAGCACTACAGAGCAAAACAGCTCCAGACAAGACAAGGAGATATTGCTTGAAAATATGAGTTAGATTGTCATCCCATCCCTGCCATTTAGGGATGAGTGAAATTCCTTTTTGATTGAGTATGAATCCTATTGCTAATACTTCTAGGATCATTCCCACACATAATCCGACCGCTAAAGTATATACACCCCATGAATGGACCTGAAGAAGGAGAATAATGGTCACAATAGGTGTAAATATTGGTGCAACACCAGCTACAGTAAAATTTTCCTCTGCATTCAATACTGCCCTCCAATTACAAATGATTCCGTCAAGAAGAATGATGGGTGAAATGGTGCAAAGTATTCTAAAAGTTAAAGTTATTTTCTGCTCATCGAAGCCTGCAGCAAGAAATGGCAAATATAGATGAGCAAAACCTAACATCAACAATGATATTAAGCTTAATATCATTAAAACGCAGACCATCAAATTTGAGAAAAGCTTATTTGCTGCAGATATACCTTTGGTTTCTCTAAGCTGGATATAGGTAGGAATAAGTGCAGAGTTGAAAGAAGATGCTACAACATTGCTGAGGAGAGACGGAACGACCAATGCGATTAAAAAGGCATCTAACTCATCTCTTGTTCCAAAGCGCCAAGCCACAACAAGCTCTTTTAAAAAAAGAAGCTATTTTGACAGCGACTGTTAGCATCACTACAGTCAGTGTTGCACTGAAGATTTGGTTGTTTATGGAGTTACTTCTTATTCTTTTGCAGGAAGAAAATAGTTTCTGTAGTTTACCTTGCTCCATCTACCTTCCCTAAATATTTCTGAGGTTAATCAGAGATTAAATATATTTGTCTTTCAAAATTTTGAATGTCATTTACTTGCTCTTAACTAGCAAATTCATTATTAGTGAATTAAACCCAGTATTTTCTTCCCAAGTATCTTCATTTGCCAGTCTGATCGAATACTCTGGCTGATGCGATAGTTTCTTCGATGGATCTGGGAGATTCAAAAATACTTCATATATTCCTGATGGTAAAGTACTGGGGGTATTGATAGTGATATTGATAGTAGTTTTTTGCCCAGGCAACCAATATTGAGGATTTTCTTTTGTAAGTAGAGTATAGTTCCGTTCAGATGATTTGTGGCGCAGAACGATTTCTAGCTTTCGAGGGTTATAGGCAATGGCCCAACCCTCATTTATGATTGAAAATTTTAAAGCTAACGGTTCACCAGATACAATTTTGTTAGACATTTCTGCATTTAGTAACCTAAACCGATAACCGAGGCGATGCTTGATGTTGTCCATACAGCCTTGAGTTACCCAGTCTGCTAATATGCTTTTCCCATCAGAAGGGAAACTATTTAATGTACTCCAGCGCATGTAAGCTAGCTCTTTTTGTGCGTTTGGACAGTTATCATACTGGCTGGGATTGCAGACTTCACCACCCTGTACAACATATCGGTTGTCCAAGTGTAAGAAGGCTTTCTGTTTGTTGATAATATTCAGATCGGTGTGGCTATACGTACCCCAATCATCGATTCCAGCTAGAAAACAATCATTATGTGCTCCTATTCTGGCTCTATCGCTTCTATTGAAGGCTTCGCTACGGTCAAGCGGTTTTTTCTGGTTAAAAATATCACCTTTGTAATAGGAATATCTTAGGGCCACCATTCGTTCAGCGGGAAGAACTGACAATAATTTTTTTTAATATTTTTCTTCTGGCTTTAGGGTTGGCTCGTAATCCGTTCGTTGATCGATTCCATTCG
The DNA here is from genome assembly GCF_021497025.1 of Acaryochloris sp. 'Moss Beach'. NCBI lineage: Bacteria > Bacillati > Cyanobacteriota > Cyanophyceae > Acaryochloridales > Acaryochloridaceae > Acaryochloris > Acaryochloris sp. 'Moss Beach'. The sequence goes on along the minus strand of NZ_CP071717.1, from coordinate 4,294,417 downwards.
CCCCAGTACCCAATAAATCCTGCTTCTAGATAGGCAATAGCATCATAATTATCTTTCAGTAATGGCTCTAACTGGTCTAAATGAGAGACTATTCTATCTACTGAGGTGTCTTCCCCACCTCCTAGCCAATTGTAAGCAAACCTGATAATTAACTTTATCCCGGACTTCCGGGCTGTTGAAAGATCCGCTGATACCTTATTTAGGAATGACCTAGATAGGGGTTTAGTTCTAAACTCTGAGATGAGATAGATTCTTCGAGCTAATGTTATGTTTTGGGTTCTTAACTTTTGAAGCTCACTTAATTTAAGGGAAGGGCGAGGTCGAGTTCCCCAAGGATTATATGGAAAAAAAAACCCCTTTCTGGATTGGGAAAGTCTTCGTTGCTTTTTTCGTATTGTCGAGATTGTGTGCCGCTTATTTCAGCAGCAATCGCTCTATTGGTACTAGCATTAACGTATGCTGATAAAAACATAAAACTCCATAGTACTGAGCTAGCTTTTTGTATCTTTTTTTGCATCAGTTCTTTGCCCATTTTTTAAAAGTCTACTTGAGTCAGAAGAGTGGTAAACAAAGAAGAAATGAAAGTTTTACACGTTTGTGCTTTGGGTGCTACTGCCGAAACGCTGTTGTTACCTCAAATTGATTACTTGCGATCGCAACACCTTACGGTTGATATTGCCTGCTCCCCCGATGGTGCCGTTGATCGTCTACAGGCCCAGGGATATACAGTTCATCCTATTCAAATAGATCGTAAGATTTCGCCCGTCTTAAACTTTAAATCAATACAGCATCTGATTCAGTTGATGCGATCGCAGGCTTACGATCTTGTCCATGTGCATACCCCGATTGCTGCTGTATTGGGACGAATTGCGGCAAAGCTAGCAGGGGTCCCCACGATTGTGTACACCTCCCACGGCCTTCCGTTCCATCAACTGACTCCCCCCCTTCAATCTCAGATGTATTTTGCGATTGAATATGGATGTGCCAAAATCACCGATCTCATTTTGTCTCAAAATCATGAAGACTTGGAGACTGCAGCCCAGAAAAGATTATGTCCGGAATCGAAACTAGGCTACCTCGGTAATGGGGTTGATATTGAACGATTTAATCGAAGTGTATTAAATCCAGATCATCAATCTCGCTTGCGAGATGAGTTGGGGATTCCGGCCTCTGCCAAACTGATTGTGGGTACGGTTGGGCGACTAACCCGAACCAAAGGCAGTGGATATTTAATCGAAGCAGCAGCACAGTTAGTTGAAGAATTTCCTCACCTGCACATTTTGATTGTAGGAGGAGAACTCAAATCCGATCCAGAACCTTATTACGACCAGCTAACTGAAAAAATTGAGCAGCTTAACCTAACATCCCATGTCACATTTACTGGGGATCGAACGGATATTCCGCAGATGCTAGGGCTCATGGATATTTTTGTCCTGGCTACATTTGCCCATGAAGGGTTACCGCGCTCTATTTTGGAAGCGATGGCCATGAGTGTACCCGTTGTTACTACGGATATTCGGGGGTGCCGAGAGGCAGTGCTTCCAGGTCAAACAGGATTGATCGTACCGTCACAGACCACTACCCCTTTGGCTAAAGCGCTACGGACAGTATTGGCGGATCAAGATTTAAGAACAGCCTATGGATTAGCGGGGCGTCAAAGAGTGGAAACCGAGTATGACGAGAATGTTGTGTTCAGACGCTTATTCTCTTTCTATCAGAATTTAGGTGTTGCTTCACCCACATAATAGAAACCATTCATTGAGAATATAGTTCGAACTCAAAATCACTTTATACCTGAGCAATCTCGTTCACAGTGCCTGCGTGGGGCTTTACTGGAGTATCTGCTCGTTGTGCCCGAAACATACCAAATCGGCACAGCCCAGCTCCAAATGCCAACCGCATCAATAAAATCGTGGGGACTTCCCGCAAAGATTTTAGTAGGCCAGAAAAACCGAACTTAACTAAGCCAGCTGGTCGAGCCACTCCCTGCCAAATGGAGTCTAACCAAGAAGGCAGCGTCTCTTTCGTCCAGTCGGAAGTGATCACATTGCCGTCGACTAGTCCCGTTGCTGCTAGTTCCTCAGAGAAGCCTTCTATGCTGGCAAAAGCAGGATGGGACCACTGATCCAGCAATTGACGCATGACCGGACGCTCCCAGATATTCAGCGGTTTTTGCCGATCGTCTCGCTGGTTCCAATCCGCTAGCACCAAGATGCCACCTGGCTTGAGCACTCTCATAAGCTCTTTAGCAAACACCGCTTTGTCCGGCATGTGAGGCCCCGCTTCCACAGACCAAACCACGTCGAAGCTGGCATCTGGATAGGATAAGGCCATGGCATCATCCACTTTGAACTGAGCATCTACCCCTTCTGGCGTTAGCTCTCCAGCCCGTTCGACCTGTTTAGGACTAATGGTTACACCAGTAACGGAAAAGCCATAGTCTTTGGCTAAAACCCGACTGCTGCCGCCAAAACCACAGCCCACATCCAATAGAGTTGTCCCGACGGGAGACTTATCCAGACCGCCCCAGGCCACCATTTCATGGACAAAGTCATATTTGGCTTGCAAAAAATCCTTGCGATGGGGAGGGGAGCCGTAATGGCCTAAATGAATATGTTCGCCCCAATAAAACTCTAAAATCCCATCTTCGGTCCATTGATCGTAGGAAGTGGCAACGGAGTCGGCAGAGTTATAGCTGCGGGCGGTAAAAATGTAAACTGCAATACCGACTACCAGCAGGGCAAAAAAAGCAAGCAGGACAAAGAGAAGGTTCATTTAATTGGGACTGGGTGAAACGCTAAATTTGCTCTTAAATATAACAAGATCTTGTAGTGACGAGGTTTGAAGGATTTGCCAGCATCGCTAGTTGAGTTTGGGCTCAAAGGGCTGTGCAGATCGCCAAAATAGAACGTGTTTCGCATTAACTCCATCTGTTCATTTCAGAAAAATTTATATTTTTTTTAGTTTTCATGAATTGTTACAGTTTGCAAAGGTATAATTAGGGCTGTAAACCACCACTTGGCAGGTCGGTGGTTCAGAAAAGACGCTGTAATCCTAGGGACATAACAATTCATGCGAGTTGCGATCGCAGGTGGAGGTCTGGCTGGTCTCTCCTGTGCCAAATATTTAGTTGACCAAGGGCATACTCCCATCGTTTTAGAACGAGCTTCTGTCTTGGGGGGGGGGCTTAGTGGCCGCCTGGAAAGATGAAGACGGAGACTGGGTGGAAACAGGACTGCACGCTTTCTTTGGGGCTTACCCCAACATGCTCCAGTTACTTAAGGAGCTGGATATTGAAGATCGACTGCAGTGGAAAAAACATGCCTTGATTTTCAATCAGCCCGAAAAGCCGGGGGTGTTGTCACGATTTGATGTGCCGGACCTACCTTCCCCCATCAACGTGGTTATTTCTATTCTCCGCAATAACGACATGTTGAGTTGGGAGCAGAAGATACGGTTTGCGATCGGATTGCTGCCTGCGATTGTTCGGGGCCAGAAATACGTTGAAGATATGGATCGGTACTCCTTGTTGGAGTGGCTGCAAAAGCAGGGGATTGATGACCGAGTCAATTCCGATATTTTTATTGCTGCATCTAAAGCTTTAACCTTTATCAATCCGGATGAAGTCTCAGCTACTATTCCCCTAACGGCTCTTAACCGATTTTTACAAGAGCGCTATGGGTCTAAAATTGCCTTTTTGGACGGTGCTCCACCAGAGCGGCTCTGTCAGCCCATCGTTGACTATGTGACGGAACGGGGTGGCGAAGTCCTCGTGAATGCCCCCCTGAAAAAAATTGTGCTCAACGAAGATGGCAGTGTTAACCATTTCTTGATGAAAGGGTCTGCCGATACAGAAGAGTACTCCATCACTGCAGATGCCTACGTCTCAGCCATGTCAGTGGATGCTATGAAGCTGATGATGCCTGACGACTGGAAGGACACCCCCTATTTCCAACAGCTCCAGGAACTAGAAGGGGTACCTGTAATCAGTATTCAGCTATGGTTTGACCGTAAGCTTAGCGATGTTGACCATTTACTGTTCTCGCGATCGCCGTTGCTCAGTGTCTATGCGGATATGAGTAACGCTTGCCGGGAATATTCCGATCCAGACAAGTCAATGCTGGAGCTAGTTCTGGCCCCGGCAGAGGACTGGATCAGTCGGTCAGATGAAGATATTATTGAAGCTACCTTAGGGGAATTGGCCAAACTTTTCCCTGATGAGATTCCAGATCAGGCTAAGGTGCTTAAAGCTCGAGTGGTGAAGACGCCTCGCTCGGTTTATAAGGCGACTCCAGGCCGGCAACAGTTCCGTCCGGTGCAAACAACGCCTATCTCCAACTTCTTTCTGTCTGGAAGTTACACCATGCAACGATATCTAGGCAGTATGGAGGGGGCGGTGCTTTCTGGTAAGCTGACAGCACAAGCTATCAACAGCTCCAAAGCTCTTTCATCCTCAAATAACGCTTCTGTAACGTCCAAGCCAGTTTCCCAGTCAATTCCGAATGCTGCAACTGCCTGAAACTCCAAGACCCACAAAAAAACTGGCGTCTCTTGAAGACTCCTACGAGCAATGTCGGCAAATTACCGCCGATTTTGCCAAGACTTTTTATCTTGGCACCCAGCTGATGTCGCCTGAAAAACGTCAAGGCGTTTGGGCCATTTATGTCTGGTGTCGGCTAACGGATGAATTGGTAGATGGTCCCCAAGCGGCGTTTACTACCTCTGAGACGCTGGATAAGTGGGAAGAACAGCTTGAATCTGTGTTTGCAGGCCATCCTGTGGACGACCCGGATGTGGCCCTCGTGGATACCGTAGAACGCTATGGACTAGATATCCAGCCGTTCCGAGATATGATTGCCGGACAGCGGATGGATTTAGTGCGCGATCGTTACGAGACTTTTGAAGATCTGCGTCTCTACTGTTACCGGGTTGCCGGGACGGTTGGCCTAATGTCGGCAGAGATTATGGGGGTGGAATGCTTTTGCGATCGCTTGCAGGCGCCCTGGAGTCCCCCCAGAATTCTCAACAATCCAGTCAATACCATTAACAAGGCCGTCGATTTAGGTATTGCTAATCAGCTCACCAATATCCTGCGAGACGTGGGAGAAGATGCCCGCCGAGGTCGTATCTACCTTCCCCTAGAAGATTTAGCTTCCTTTGACTACACCGAAGCAGATTTGTTCAATGGCGTCGTCGATGATCGTTGGCGAGCTTTTATGAAGTTCCAAATCCGTCGAGCTCGTCAGTATTTTGCCCAGGCTGAGTCGGGAATTAGCACCCTACAAAAGGATGCTCGCTGGCCTGTCTGGTCAGCTTTGGTACTCTATCGCCAAATTCTGGATGTAATTGAGCAGAATCAATACGATGTGTTTACCCGTCGGGCCTATGTTCCAAGTCGGCGCAAGTTGATGTCTTTGCCTTTGGCTTGGCTCAAATCCCTGTAAAGTCTGAAGTTCAGTCTTAGCCCAGGGAATCTGAACTATAGGTTAAAATATTAAGAAATGTTGTCAGTGCCGTATCTCCAATGAAGAGCGGCTGTTGCTACGGTTTGCCCTGTTATGAAATGTGTCATCCACCGACGAGCTGAGTTTTCTGCCAGCCATCGGTATTGGTTACCTGAGCTATCTGAACCAGAAAATCAGGAGAAATTTGGGCTATGTACTCGAGCGCCTGGCCATGGCCACAACTATGAACTATTCGTTTCCATGTGGGGCGAGTTAGATCAATATGGAATGGTCTTAAATCTCTCAGATGTCAAACAAGTGATTAAGCGAGAGGTCACTGACCCCCTCAATTTTTCCTATTTGAATGAGGTATGGCCCGAGTTTAAGGAAACGCTGCCCACGACTGAGCATCTGGCACGGGTGATCTGGCAACGGTTAGAACCCCACTTGCCGATCGTAAACATTCAACTTTTTGAACATCCCAAACTTTGGGCCGACTACGAAGGAGCTGGCATGGAAGCCTATTTAACTGTTGGAAGCCATTTTAGTGCTGCGCATCGATTGGCACTCCCCGAATTGAGTTTTGAAGAAAACTGTGAAATCTATGGCAAATGCGCTCGGCCCAATGGTCATGGCCATAACTATCATCTGGAAATAACTGTCAAAGGTGAGGTGGATGAACGGACGGGCATGATTGTGGATTTAGTGGCCCTCCAAAATCTGGTGGATGATGTGGTGTTAGAACCCCTTGACCATACATTCTTGAATAAGGACATTCCTCACTTTGCTGACGTGGTGCCCACGGCTGAAAATATTGCTGTTTATATTGCCCAGCTGCTGCGAGAGCCAATTCTCAATATTGGGGCGGAACTCCATCGGATTAAGCTAATTGAAAGTCCCAATAACTCCTGCGAAGTGTTGTGCTCTGACTTATTCGATACGGCTCCAGTGCTCTCTGGTCGAGTCAGTGAACCTGCATTAGTGGGCTAGTTTTTGGGAAAATTAAATCTCAGGAGGTTTCCTGAGCAAACAGGGTATTACCTGGGCGCGTTACGATAGCTTCTGCTGGACTTCACTAGCCAGATACGCATCAGATTCAATGCGACCGTAATCAAGCTTGATGATCCGATCGGCCAGATGGAAGAAATGGTCGTCATGGCTGATCACGATTATAGTTTTGCCTCGCTGCTTGAGTTCAGCTAACAGTTGCGTGTAAAAGATCTCCCGGAAAATAGGGTCTTGGTCTGCCGCCCATTCATCAAATAGGTATATGGATCGATTTTCTAGATAGGCAGACAACAGGGCTAATCGTTTTCGCTGACCTTGAGAGAGTCCTGTGGTGGATAGCTGTCCATCTTGTATGGAGACTTTTTGCTCTAGCTCCAGCTTGTGTAAATAGGCCCGAGCTTGTTCATCTAGGGTAGCGAACTCCTCGCTGATTAATCGCTCAAACAGATAATAGTCGGAAAAGACTGTCGAAAAAAGCTGCCGATACCACTCAAGATTGGTGTCTACAATTGGCTCAGCATCCAAATGGATCTCTCCTGACTCAGGGACGTATAAACCTGTAATCAGCTTTGCCAAAGTAGATTTGCCACTACCATTGCCCCCGACAATAAAGACTAACTCTCCTGAATTGATCGTCAGATCAATCGGTCCAACCCTAAACTGGTGATCTGCTGCTGGATCTTGATAGGTATGGACAACCCCTGCTAATTTCAACTGGTTCCAATCCTTGGGAGTGGGTTTTGTAACTACCGTTTCCACCTCAGCATTTTTAGCCAGCTTCAATCCCATTTGGTTGACTTTTTGAATTGAGACATTGGCACTAGCTAGATTTGGCAAGCGCTGGATAATATTTCCCAAAGGCCCCATTAGATAAGACAGGGTGAGGATATAGGCGGGTAAAACGGCCTGAGTGGAAGGTAAGACCTCCGGGACACCAAACAGAAGTACCCCAAGTAGCAGAAAGAATAGAAACTGGCCGCCACCACTAGATAATGCCACAAACTTAAAGGCATTTTTTTGGTATTGACGCGATTTAGCCGCACTGACAGATAGATCTTCGGTAAAAAAAGTTTGTCTTCGGACAGAATGCAGCTTCAGTTCTTTTAGGCCATCGGTGATGCTACGAAAATGGGTAAACAGTTGATCATCTTCTTGGCGGGCCAGATTCAAATAGCGATAGGCGAAGTTGAGCAACAGCTGGACCAAGGGAATCGCAACGGCCATAAAGGCTACCACAATTAGAAAAACCCAAATCGATAACCAACCCAGATAGATCAAGCATCCGCCTACGACCGCAACGTCAATACACAAGAATGGAATAACAAAAACGGTATTAGAAATGGCCTGTACGTCTTGGGTTAAGACCGCAAACAGTCGGCTGGGGCCTAACTGTTCTAACTGCCGTAGGGAAGAGGTGAGAATTCGCTGACTCAGACGCAAGCGCAATTGATAGACAGAATTTTGGGCCAGATCAACCAGTAGAAACTGAGATAGGCTCCCGGTCACAAAGGCCAAAATAGACAATCCGGCAAAGGAGATTAGCAGTGACTGGGTAGAGTTTTGGCTAATGGCAGAATTAACCAAAGCAATCAGTCGTGCACTACAAATCCCGCTGATGATTCCAGTCAGAATTGCTAAGGTCGCACTGACCCAAGACGCTTTGATAAGAAGCCAGATAATTTGCATGGATGCCCCTTGTGAAGTGCGATAGATATTGAGGCTGCAACATAAAATTCAGCAACACACCTATAAAGGTTAATGCTGAAGCCGAGCACGATATTTGAGAAGGACTAAATGCTAGTGAGATTCAATAACTGCGATGTCAAGAGTGCTTCCCTGCCAGATTTGAGCGAATAGCCGATACACTGTGGTTAATCCTAACAAGTTATTTTCGAGCATGGCTACAGACGCTATTGTGGTGATGGTGACTACCTCTTTCGAGGATGAAGCGGTTGCGATCGCAAATCATCTCGTGCGTGATCACCTAGCTGCCTGTGTCAGTCTATTTCCCGTCTCATCTATCTATACCTGGGATAAACAGGTGCATCATGATCAAGAATGGCAGTTGATGATCAAGACTCACCAGGATAAATTTACGGCTTTAGAAACTAAAGTGCGTGAATTGCACACCTATGATGTGCCGGAAGTCATTGCTTTGCCTGTTACGGCAGGTTCGATGTCCTATCTCAACTGGATTTCAACCCAGGTCCATTTATAACTGCTAGGAGCGTTTCTGATGCAGAATACCCGTCTCAATACCTTAGTTTCTGGTTTAGGTCAGCAACTGAAACAGGAGCTGCGCAACCCTTGGCGGCGAATTTCAGTGCTGGTGATTGCCCTGCTGTTTGGAATTTATATCGGCGTATCCTTTGCTGCGATCGCAGGTCAGTTAGCATACCTCGATATCACCGTTGCAGCCCTAGTCTTGTTATTTACAGAAGTAGTGAGCTGGATCTTTCATCAAAACCGTGGCAACGCTCGCAAAGCCCTCTGGGGAGAGGCATTGAATACCTTTAAGTTGGGACTCACCTATGGCTTATTTGTGATTGCCTTTATGTTGGGAAGCTAGACCAGCCCTACCTACCTTTAAGGACTAGGTGGTGTCAGCATGTGGCACAGTGATGGGCCGAATAACTTAGGGTTATAGCCCAGGGAATAAGCGAGGGAACTATCTAAAGAAACATCTGCAGGTCGAGGCGTAGAAAGTGATACATCTTGCTGGGAACAGCCTGCCAATAGAGATTCAGAGTATCCTAAGCAATTTGCTAGCTGTTGCCCCATTTCATATCTGGAGAGACGTTCCTGTCCACCTAAATGAATATATCCTTCACCTTTGACCAAGGCCAACAGAATGCCACGAGCTGCATCTAATCCGCTGACAGGGGTCCGAAACTCATCCTCGAACAATTGCAAAGCTTGGCCAGTCTCTAGATTTTGTATCATCGGTTGAATAAAGCTGGAAGCATGGGGTGCAACACCAAACATGAGCGGCATACGAGCAATGATGGTTGAAGGATAGCGCTCCAACATTCCCTGCTCTGCTAATACCTTTTGCTCTCCGTAAGTATTAAGGGGGCAAACAGCATCAGATTCCTTATAGGGTGGATGTTGCCCATCAAAAACCAGATCGGTTGAGACAAATAGTAGTGGAATCCGATATTCCGCACACAAATCAGCTAGATGCCAAGAGACTTCCACATTGATGACATAGGTAGCTTCAGGCTCAGCTTGACAAACATGAGGACGCCCTTGGGCTGCAGCGTGAATAATCGCATATGGTTGAACCGTCTGCAGGACCTGTTTGAGGTCGGCAAAATTGCGTAAATCGACAGTCACCATGGAGCATCCTGGCACTTGAACGGTATGGGAATAAGCTGTGCCAAAAACCTGCCAGCTGGCTTGAGCAACTTGACAGAGAGACCACCCCAGAAAGCCACTGGCACCGGTAATCAGAATCTTTGGGGGGGATTCAGAGCTGTTGGGACTTAGCATTTCAGGACCAATCGATAGGGAGGGGGCTGACCGCGTAATTTATCTAGCGCTTCATTGACTTGGGCAAAGGGAAATACCTCAGTCTGGGGCATAAGGGTATGCCGAGCCGCAAAACCCAGCATTTTAACAGCAATCTCATGGCCAGGCACAAAGGGATACTGAGTCATCCCCCACTCATTTTGGATCATGCTGAGGTCACTGTGGCAGATGCCGCAATATGTAACTTGGATATCCACCTGTTGGCTTCCCAACGGACCAGGTTCATACTCGTAGGGTTGAAGGATTCCCCCTTGCTCAAAGGCCCCATAGGCGTTGACCATTCATTCATCCTCATAAAGCAGATGGGGTGATAACAATCTCAGAACCCTTACCACGCCTGATGTATGGACTGTTTCAAGCATTGGAGACATGCAAACGCTACTCTGCAAGATTTATGACTGATCACACTCATTCCAGTTTCCGTTCGTTAGGGTTGAAAAGGGGACTTGAATACTCGTGATAAAAAGGCTGAGAGCGAAATGATAAACCGCACTTCTCCAACCCTGCTGAAAGTTCTGTTGAGTTGTTTAACAATGCTGCCCTTCGTATTCCCCACTGTTGCCCAGGCTGAGCAAGATATAGTCATTATTGGCGAGACGGCGGAGCAAAAACAGCAATTTCAATCCTATTGGCAGCAGTTACTCAATCTCAACCAAGCGGCGGAGCGTGCTAGGCCGAAATCACCAGTTCAGTCCAATTATGCTGCCCGTACCAATCGAGAAGTCAAGCTGAACAAGATCCTTCGCAATCTTAAGGTCGAAGATATTGGCTTAGACTACATCATTCAGCTCAACGGCTCCTCTCACTTATCTGGAATTCTCACGAATGAAAATGATAGACCAGTGACTGTTTTAGCCGTGAACTATGAAATTCTGGATAGAAGGGGGAATTTGTTGCAAACGGGCAGTGCTCAACCCCAACCCAGTATCATCGCGCCAGGACAATCCGTTACCTTTGCCGATACTCTATGGACCATTGCGCCTGATGAAGCCTATGAAGTCCGACTGCTCGATCCAGCCTTTCAGGTTAGTCCTGATTTTGAGTAACTATGATGGCCCAATCTGCTGCTGACAAGCAACGATTGGGCTGTTCAATCTCTTGAGAAGATATACGAAAGGCTAGAAAATACAAACGTTTTCTAGCCCTTAGCATTGATTACAAGTTTAAAAAATGAAACTCTAGCCTAGCTTGATGCCTGTAACAGACTTCAGCAGGTTGGTCAGTTCGCCAACAACTTTGTCCTTATTGGGCTCGCCTTCACCTAGGCTAGTCTTGACGTTCTCAATACCATCTTGAATGGATTGAGCAGAGTCAGGCTTGATGCTGTCTTTGAGTGCAGGCCAAGCATCTTGTACTTTGGCAAATTCTGTTTTTGCAGTGTCAAAATCTCCAGATTTTGCAGCGTCTAAGGTTGAGGTAACGCCGTCCTTCATAGTGGAAACGTTATCTTTGAGGGCAACGAGGTCTGCACCTTTGTTAACGGTATCTGAAACGGTATCTTTGGCTTTTTCTGCAGTTTCAGTTGCGGTATCTGTTACCTTCTCAGTGGTTTCAGCAGCAGTCTCTTTGGCTTTGTCGGCAGTATCCTTAACGGCATCGCCTGCTTCACTACAAGCAGTGAGGGAAAGAGCGCTTAAAAGTCCTATGATTAAGGCGGATTTGAGTCGGAACATAATATTGTTTCTCTAAGTATTTATACTTTCCAGCTAATATTATCGAGAACATAGGAAATTTGCACAAGCCCATTTGGGACAGTTAATCAGATTGGTACCCAAAAAAATGGCTAATTCTGAGCTATCTAAGCTATACCCTGCTTCAAACAGAGCCTATCGCTGTTTAACTTTACCCACACCGCTTAATTTTTTATATTTTTTTTATATTTGATGTGGCTATTTTTGTCTAAGAATTTTCAAAGTTTCCCTCAACCGCGTCATGGCCAAGTTTTATTCTGAGCTAACTCCAACGTTGCAAGCATTTATTCAAAAGCAACAAATATTTTTCGCGGCATCGGCTCCGTCTCAGGGCCGTGTCAATTTATCTCCTAAGGGCATGAATACGTTCAGATGTCTGGGAGCAACTGAAGTTGCTTATCTAGATTTGACGGGTAGTGGCAATGAGACGAGTGCCCATGTGGCTGAGAATGGGCGGTTAACCATTATGTTTTGCAGCTTTGCAGGGGATCCATTAATTCTGCGTTTGTACGGGCAAGGAGAGGTGATTCGTCCGTGGGATCGCACCTGGTCTGACCGGATAAAACCGTTCGATCTCCTACCCGGAACCCGGCAGATTGTCGTGCTGCATATCGAATCTGTCCAAACTTCCTGTGGGTTTGGTGTTCCTCTTTACGAATACCAAGGCGATCGAGACCAGTTGATCAATTGGGCGACTCAAAAAGGAAAGGCTGGCCTGCAAGAATATCAAGCCCAGAAAAATCAGGTCAGCATTGATGGCTATCCGACGGGGTTGATGGCAGAGGACTGAAGGGATGGCTGACTCTCCCAAAATTGTGGTGTTGGATGATGATCCAACTGGATCGCAAACCGTCCATAGTTGCTTGTTATTGCTGCAGTGGGATGTAGAAACTCTCTGCCAGGGGTTATTAGACGCGTCGCCACTTTTGTTTATCTTGACCAATACCCGTGCTCGATCGGCTGAAGAAGCAGCCCAAGTCACTCGGGAAGTGTGCCGCAATTTAAAGATGGCAATGGCGCAAATCCAATCTGCGACAGATAGCAAAGACTGTCTCACACGCTATTTAATCGTTAGCCGTTCAGACTCAACCTTACGGGGTCATTACCCTTTAGAGACGGATGTGATTACGGAAGAACTTGGCCCCTTTGATGCTCAGTTCCTGGTTCCGGCCTTCCTAGAAGGGGGCAGAATCACCCAAAACGGTATTCACTATATCCAAACTCACGATCAGCTTGTTCCGGTTCACGAAACTGAATTTGCCCAAGATCCCGTTTTTGGCTATTGCCATAGTTTTCTTGCAGACTATATCGCCGAGAAAACAGAGGGGCGAGTTTCTGCCTCCCAAGTCTCCTATTTTTCAACGAATGAACCTGAAGCAACCAGCTTAGAGCGATTAATGGGATTGCAAGACAACCAATATGCAGTTGTAGATGCAGCCGTTCAAGCCGATCTCGATCGTTTTGCTCAACGAACCCTATTGGCTTCTGCTCAGGGAAAACGGTTTTTATTTCGCAGTGCAGCCAGCCTACTGACCGCATTTGGAAATCTACCTCCCCAACCCATTCCAGCAGAAACAATGGGGCAAACGGTTCAAAGTGCTTATCCAGGGGTTTTTATCGTCGGCTCCTACGTCCAGAAAACGACGACTCAACTCACGGCCTTATTAGCCTTGCCTCAAGTCGAGGGAATCGAAATTAATCTCACTCCCCTCCAAAATAGCGAAGTGGATAGCAACCTGATCAAAGCCCAGGTTTTGGAGAAAGTTGATGCCATACTGCACCGACACAATACACCCGTGATTTATACGAGTCGCCAACCTCTAGACTTTTCAGATTTGCTAGAGCGACTCCGGTTTAGTGTCCGGGTTACTAGTTTGTTAGCAGATATTGTGCAACAACTGCCCACTCATCTAGGGTACTTAGTGAGCAAAGGAGGAATGACCTCGAATGTTATTTTGGCTCGCGGTCTAAACTTGTCTTCTGTCAGACTATTGGGCCAAGTTTTGCCTGGGTGTTGTGTCGTGCAAACTGCACCGGATCATGATTTCCCTCAAATGCTGGTGGTTTTATTTCCGGGGAATGTTGGCCAATCGGAAGATCTTGTCAAGGTTTACCATCGGTTGTCTCGACAGTCAGCTCCTGTAGATCAAATAGGTGAGGGATAATTGCAGTATTGAAAAACGTAAAAAAAAAGTAGCTGATTTTCGATCAATCATGAGATAATTATCGTTTGTGTCCAATTAGAAATTTTGATGCGGTAAAAACACATGGCAAAAGGTGTTCGGATCATCGTCACATTGGAATGTACCGAATGTCGGTCCAACTCCAATAAGCGATCACCAGGGGTATCCCGGTACACAACCACAAAAAATAGACGAAATACCACGTCTCGTCTGGAACTGAAGAAATTCTGTACCCATTGCAATAAGCATACGAACCACAAAGAAATCAAGTAGTTGTCCACCTATTAAACGTTCATCAAGACCTTATGCCTTACTATCGTCGCCGTGTTTCTCCGATCAAGCCAGGTGATCCGATTGATTACAAGGATGTTGATCTACTCCGTCGCTTTATCACAGAACGCGGCAAGATTTTGCCTCGACGGATTACTGGCCTCACTGCTCGCCAACAGCGAGATTTGACCCGTGCCATCAAGCAGGCTCGAGTCGTTGCATTGCTTCCTTTCATCAACCGCGAAGGTTAGATGGTAGGTACAGGCTTCTTGAACTACCCCTGCTATGGGCTAGTTCATACTTGTCATAACTACTGAGATTGGATGAGCCAATTGGGTGGAGAAAGGAACATTAATTGAATTTAAAAGGCGGGGCGATTGTGCCGAAGGGCAGCGTCCCTTTCAATTGGGCGTAGTTGCTCGACCCGAAGGTAAGAAGAATTGGGTTGTTGTCGATCAATCTGGACAATCCCATACGCTTCATCCTCGACAATTTACCTTTGTGGTTGCGGGGAAAACCTTTATGCCTTCTGAAATTACTGAATTTCAGACAGAGGCCGAGTCTTATATTGACCCAAGCAGCTTAGAGGTGGCTTGGGAGATTTTGCTTGAAGATTCCCAGTCAGCCTCACCAGCTGATTTGGCCCAGCTATTGTTTTCAGATCAAAGTCCACCGCTCTGTTATGCGGCCCATTGCTTGCTGACCGATGACCGAATCTACTTTAAGCAAAAAGGGGACCGCTTTGAACCTCGCTCAGCTAGCCAAGTCGCAGAACTTCAGCATCAGCTTGAGCAGCAAGCCAAGCGTCAGCAAGAACAACAAGCTTTTTATCAAAAACTAGAGCAGGCGATCGCGGGTAATACCTTAGAGTGGGAAGGATACGAGCGCACCTATCTCCAAGCTTTAGAAAAATTTGCGGCTTTAGGAGATGAAGCCACCACTCGTGCGACTGCCACTGAAATCTTGTCAACGTTGAAGCGAGCGACCTCGCCAGATGCGGCTTTTCAGTTGTTAGTGGATGTGAAGATCTGGGATCCCCACCAAAACTTACATCTATATCGCAGCAAAACCCCACTCCAGTTTTCGTCGTCTGTTGTCGCTGCCGTTGATCAATTACTGAAAATGCCGCCACCAGACTTACATGCTGAACGTCACGACTTGACCAGTTTGAAAGTCTATACCATTGATGATGAAAGCACGTCTGAGATAGATGATGGCCTTAGTTTAGAAGTTTTGCCAGACGGTAAGCAGCGGGTCTGGGTCCATATTGCCGATCCCAGCCGTTGGATCACATTGGGAGATGACTTGGACCGGGAGGCCCAACGCCGAGGCACAACGGTTTACCTGCCCACGGGCATGATTCCCATGTTCCCGACGGAGCTTTCTACGGGACCCATGAGTTTAGTTCAGGGGCAGATCTGCTGTGCCCTGAGCTTTGGCGTCATCCTTTCGGCGGAAGGGGCGATTGAGTCCTATGAGATTCGCTGTAGCCAGGTCCAGCCCACCTATCGTCTTACCTATGCCGATGTGGATGAGATGTTGGAACTTGGGGTAGAGGCAGAGTCTGAACTGTTGGCTTTGGCCCAATGGGCAAAACAACGCCAAGTCTGGCGAAAATCCCAAGGAGCTATCAGCATCCAGATGCCAGAATCCTCTATCAAAGTAGAGGGAGAAAAGGTTGATATCCAGGTCTTATACGATTCTTCTGCCCGCAACCTGGTGGCTGAAATGATGATTCTGACGGGGGAGGTTGCAGCCCGGTATGGTCAAGATAATGACTTGCCGCTGCCCTTCCGTCACCAACCTCAGCCCGAACTGCCCCCCGAAGAAGAACTTTTACAGCTCGCACCAGGGTTTGTCCGCTATTGCGCTATCCGTAGCTGCATGCCTCGCAGTGAAGTCAGTATTAGTCCCGCTCGCCATGCCAGCTTGGGGCTGGATTGTTATTGCCAAGTCACGTCCCCCATCCGTCGCTATGCGGATTTAGTAGCTCATTTCCAAATTAAGGCTCACCTCAGAGAGGAGGATTTGCCCTTCAGCAAAACTGACTTAACAACGCTGATTCCAAGCGTGACCACGGCGGCCCAAGAGGCAACTCTTCTAGAACGGCAAACCAATCGCTACTGGAGTTTGGAGTATTTACGGCAGCATGGCCAGACGATCTGGCCAGCAATGGTATTGCGGTGGTTGCGTGAGCATGAGAACCTGGCCCTGATTCTGCTAGAAGATTTAGGACTGGAATTAGTGATGCGCTTGGATCACCCTGTTGTTTTGGGGGACCGTCTGGATGTCAAAGTGGCGTCTGTAAATCCCCGCTTGGATCGGATTCAGCTGCAGGAATGTTTCACTGCCTCACCTGATGCTGCTCAGGAAGGGTAGTTCATGTCCGGCATCCGGTTGCGCTGCTCTGCGCGCATAGATTGGCTTCTAGCTTTAGCTTCTGCAGCACTATCTTTCAATGCCTGCAGGCGGGTTTCATATCGCTTACGGTTACGACGGCTAGGAGATTGATCAATCAAGATTTTTAAGGCACTGCCTAAGCTTTTATAGGCATTGGGGAGGGTGTAGCCAAAGCGAGTCGCGAGGGCGATCGCTTTTTGATCCGCAGCTGTTAGATCATCAACACTTTTTTGGGAGTTATTGCGCTGATACAGTCGCCATCCCGATACGCCACATAGGCCCAAGGCCAACATCAGCAGTAATCCATCTTGAACCCATAGCTCACCGACCGCACCGCCTAAACCAATAGCTAGGGCTGCCATTTCCCAGCCATCCCGGGGAATGGTGTCGTTCTGAACCCGAGCCACTTGATGCCAAAACAGGAGGTTGCGCTGGTCCTTGGCATATTGCTCCCACTTCAGCAGGTCAATTTGGATTTCCACCTCATCTTGACCTAGTTCTTCACAGGTAATTAGGGAGGCGTTGGTGGCGGTTGTCGCTTCTACGGTAACCCAGCTTTGCAGCTCAGGTGGCAGGAGCGTTCGCAGACGCCGAAGTTCACTCATTTCAGCCCGAGCAGAGGATGTTCCGTAGACCATGAATTCAAATGTGGAATGATAAACAACAATCGTAAAGATCCATATATTAGGAGTATAGCTGGCTTATTTCGGTTCAGCCGCTCTACTCTGTTCCCAGAATCATACCGAATGTTCTGGTCTATTGGGTTACAAGATTTGCAAACGGGGAATGAATCCTACCCCGATCTAAACTTTTATGGATTGAAAACTGCGCAAACCATTGCCTAATCATCAACTTTCACATAAAGGGATGCCATCGCTTGGTGCATCAGTGGCAGTCCCAATGCGTAAACGATGTCCATCAGGGTCTTCGATATTCATCTCTCTCATCCCCCAAGCAAAATTGGTCGGTGCTTGTCGAATGTTGACATCCTTATCTTTATACATTGCGTATAGTGCATCGACATCATGGACAAAAATGGATAGCCACATATCAGATTGACCTTGTGCACCTTGGCATAGAAAGATGCAGACATCATCCCTAGAAACTGAGGCAAATGTGGGTGGGTCTCCCCAAGCCCAATCTTGCTGGAAGCCAAGGAGATTAACGTAGAAATCAATACTCCTAGGAATATTGCTGACGTTCAGGATAGGGGCAAGACCTGAAAAATGGTTGGGTGAAGCGGTTGGGTGAGGAAGGTGAGTCACTTTTACCTCCAGTATCTATGGTGTCAGTATGCATGACTGATGCCTGATCCAAACTCATAAAATCAGCTGAATTTTCTCTATGTAACTCCCTGGCTTTCGGGAAGAATAGGGTGTTCTCCCCCCTTATGGGACTGGCAATAAACTTGTTCATGACCCAAATTTTTTCTGATGCTCTTCTCGGTAAAACTAAGCTCTTGTCTTGTTCTAAACAACAAGGAGTTCATAGACTCTACAAACACATATCTAGAACGGGCAATGTTTGCTGGCTCAGTTAAACCTTCGGGACTTCTCAATAGCCTTTGGGGCTTTGAAAAGCGCCAACCATTTGGTCAATTTCTTTTGCGATCGCAAAAAGTTTCATCTCTCGCCATCGTTTACCGACTATTTGTAAACCAATGGATAAGCTCTTCTGGGTTTGCCCAACTGGAATCACTACAGCAGGATGCCCACTTAAATTAAAGGGGATGGTGTCTGCTCCATTCGCAATGCTATAGGGGTAAAACCAACCCGCAACATCAACGGCACTCCAGGCAGGACAATGGGAGAAAGCGGAAGTAATAGCCCAAACTATATTTATGCCAATTCAATCCGCTCTTCCCCCGTACGAACCTGAACCACCTTCAGTAGAGGGGAAACAAATATCTTGCCATCTCCGACTTGGCCTGTTCGAGCCGCTAAGGCTATCTTTTCAACGACAGCCGCGACCATCTCTTGGTCAACCTTGACTTCTACTTTTAGTTTCCTCTGAAACCGAATCTCGGTATCTGAGCCTCGATACTGTTGCAGTAATCCCTTCTGCCTACCAAACCCTTTAACATCCGACAGGGTAATATCGACAATTCCCAGTTGGACAAGGGCCATTTTGACCTCATCACACTGATGGGGCCTGATTAATGCGGTGATTGTCCTCATCTGAGACATGACAGACCTGCATTGAGTCGCAAAACTTACATCACCATTGTTAACCCTATTCTGGTGAACAGTCTTTTTTGATACAGTTCTCAATCGGTCGTTAACTTCGCCGCAGATCACCGAGTGAGATGCAATGCTAGAGAAGCAACCTCACGCTTTGGGGCATCATTGTGCAACTCCCAACTTATCAGGCCATTCGGATTATGTCGGCTCCCAGATGTGGCAGTTCTCGGCCAATAGTGGTGGAGACGGAGGCCGGATACTTCTTGACCAAGCTGCGAGGGGCGGCCCAAGGTACTGCAGCCTTGGTATCAGAAATAGTGGTGGCGGCATTGGCTGAAGCGATAGGGCTATGGGTTCCCAGTCAGGTCCTGATTTCAATTGATGCTGCTACCCATAACAACATCCATGAAGATGAGTTTTTAGATCTTTTAGGGGCCAGTCATGGCCTAAATTTGGGCTTTCAATATCTAGATAGGGCTAGAGATATTCGCCCTAGAGAAGTCGATGGCGTTGATCAGGATTTGGCTTGTCAGGTCATGTGGTTGGATGCCTTGGTCATGAATCGAGACCGTACCCCGTCCAATCCCAACATGATGGTTGGCCAAAATCAGCTGTGGGTGATTGATCATGGAGCCGCTCTTCCCTTTCAGTACAACTGGTCAAATGTCACCGAAGACGTTCCCCGTCGGTTAAATTACGCCATGGATCGTCATCTGTTTTGGGAAAAGGCCACTGCACTCCATCAATGGGACTCAGCATTGACAGCAAAGCTTTCTAGAGAAGTGATCCAAAATACTGTGGCCCAACTCCCAGATTGTTTTTTGCAGCCCCTCTGTCGTCCAGGCGCGGTAGCCGAGCAGATTGAACGACGGCGGCAAGCCTATGGGGCTTTTTTGTGGAAACGCTTGAAATTTCCTAGACCTTTTGTGGCAGAGCTACAGAACGGGGCATTACAAGCCTGAAGTACTCAACGGATGCCTTATCCCTTGATCAGAAAAATAAGATTGCTTTGCTCAATTTCCATGGCACTAAAAAACCCCCTAGTGGGGGTTGGAAATCGCAGTCTTAATCACGCAAGGCTTATTTGTTAGGTTGAGGAGTCATCCGCAAATAAGGCTTGATTTCAGTGACCCCTTTGGGGAACTTCTTCTTGGCTTCTTCCGTGGGAATGGTGGGAGCAACAACGACATCGTCACCATCTTTCCAGTCCACGGGAGTGGCAACTTGATAGTTATCAGTCAATTGGAGTGAGTCAATGACCCGCAAGATCTCATTAAAATTCCGACCTGTGCTAGGTGGGTAGGTAATGGAGGCTCTCAGCTTTTTATTGTTGTCAATGATAAATACCGTTCTGACAGTGACTTTAGCGTTGGCGTTGGGATGAATCATGTCGTAGAGATCAGACAC
Organism: Acaryochloris sp. 'Moss Beach'; assembly: GCF_021497025.1. Taxonomy (NCBI): domain Bacteria; kingdom Bacillati; phylum Cyanobacteriota; class Cyanophyceae; order Acaryochloridales; family Acaryochloridaceae; genus Acaryochloris; species Acaryochloris sp. 'Moss Beach'. Next base: position 4,274,303 of record NZ_CP071717.1, on the reverse strand, counting down.
TTTCTTATCCGCATCCGCCAGGATGGGGTAATCAACCATTGTATTTTGGGTTTCGTTGATATCGCCAATCCAGCCCTTGTGGGATTGAGCATCGTCAACGCTCAGGGCAATGGTTTTGACGTTGCGCTTGTCGAACTCAGGCTTGAGTTTAGATACAGAGCCTAGCTCAGTGGTACAAACGGGGGTGTAGTCCGCAGGATGCGAGAAGAGAACAACCCAGCTATCGCCAGCCCATTCAAAAAAGTCAATTGTGCCAGCAGTGGAATCTTGAGTAAAGTTAGGTACGGTGTCCCCTAGTCGCAAAGACATGGTGAAACTCCTGTTATGAAAGGTCGGTATGTGGTTACAAATGAGATCATGCCATAACCGAATTCGGATAATGTCCGGTTTCCCGACCGAGAAACAGTTCTTAATGTAGTTGACTAAGAATAATCTTGAAAAATAGAGGGATTGAAGTCAAGCTAGGAATCCTTGAATTCAAAACAGCATAAGATTTTCAGGCTTAGAGGCTTGCTTGAATCATGGCCTCTCAGTCTTCTAGGGGGCTCAATTTAGCTGTGAGGAGAAAACTGAGTCACTTCTCGCCATTCATGAATTACTGCAGGAGGGGCGACAAGGTTGGCAGGTACACCACTCACTAGAGGAATTTCTAAGACGAGGCGAGTATCGTTATCTAGATTTTCAAGCAGGGGCTGGACGTCGTACTGACCGACGTTATCTGGAAGCATCAATGTGGTCCCATCCATGGCGGGTTGAGACTGCCAACGAAATTGGTCGGCGATGCTAAATTGCAAGGGTTGCTCAGGAGCCACTTCAACTTGACCAGGAAATCCCACGAGACGCAAGAATATTCCTTCGAGCTGGTTGTCGATATAGCGCTTAAAGAGGATGGTTTGCCAACTGCGTTGGGCCTGGTCTTGGAGACTCTGTTGCGATCGCAACGTCACTTGCCCTGGTTTCTCCTGGTAGAGATGGGTTTCAGCCTGGGCTGGCAGGGGAAATATATTCAGACTCAGCAGCAATAGCAATACGGCCACTAGACGGCGAAGCATCATAACGACAACACCTTAGATTTAAGGGTTTGCAACGCTGAGTCTAGGTCATCGTTGACCAGCTGAAAATCAAATTCATCGGCTGCGGCCAGTTCGATTTTGGCTTGGTCTAAACGACGGGTAATGGCGACCTCCGAATCTTGGCCTCGCCCTCGAATACGAGTTTCTAAATCAGCCACAGAGGGGGGACTAACAAAGATCTGAAAGGCCTCAGCAACCTTATCTCGGATTTGACGAGCCCCAACTAATTCAATTTCCAAAATAACTTTCTGCCCTTGCGCAATTTCCCGCATCACGGGTTCCCGTAGCGTTCCATAGAAATTGCCCGCATATTCGGCCCATTCCAAGAGCTGATTTTGATCAATCCGGGTTTGAAATTGATCTTTGGTCAAAAAGTAATAATGCTTGCCATCTACTTCTCCCTCTCGGGGGGAACGGGTCGTGGCTGAAACCGCAAGATATAAGTCTGGGCAGGCTTGCAAGAGCCGCTGTAGTAAGGTGCCTTTGCCAACACCACTGGGTCCGGTCAGGACGATCAGCTTACCCGTTTTTGTCATTACCTGTGACCTTGCGTTTCATAGGGGAAAAACACCTTATTTTAACGCCCGTTCGGGTTAAGCCTGATTTGAACTTTTTCTATGAAGAAATAAGGGGGTTAGTCAGCACGAAAATTTAAATTTCAGACTAAACCGAACTCCGTTCATTTTATGAAAATAAAATGCCAAATAACAAGGCATTCCCTTCGAGGACTGGTGGAGGATGTACCGGGTAAAGGAAACATTTTGCTCGATACCAATCCTGAAGGAGATAGGTCGTCCTACTTATCTGAATCCTTAGTCGTGTCCTTGTTGGACATAAAACGATGAGCCACCGTTTCTGGCTGAATTGCAGACAGGACAACATGGCCTGAATCGGTTACGATTACTGCGCGTGTGCGCCGCCCATAGGTAGCATCGATCAACTGGGCCCGATCCCTAGCTTCGCTGATGATACGCTTAATGGGTGCAGACTCTGGACTGACTATGGAAATCACTCGATTTCCAGAGACAATATTGCCAAAGCCTATATTGATTAACTTGATGTCCATAAATACAAATCCTCACGCAGATTCCAACCTTTTGTAATATCAGAGCGCATCACCCAAAAAAGCTCTGATATCTTCCTTTTTTCCATCTTATCCACAAAAGATCTAGACCTACAACCTATTTTTAAGTATTTATTTCTAGTCATAGAAAGCTTTTTAAGGATTTACAGGATTACTTAGGCAAAAAATGTATCGAGTTATACAAAATAGTCATGTAAAATCAGCTTTCCAAGGCTTGAATCGACAAATCAGTATAAATCCTTAAAATATGGATAAATTTGTGAAAGATTGGTTTGAGAGTCTTGGATCCACAGCCAAGAGGTCCATTTACTTGTAATTACCCGTGCAACAGGTTGACTTTACGACATTAACAGCGGCGTGCTGCGAGTTGCGATCGCAATGGCTACCCGCACGCATCGAACAGGTGGTTCAGCAAGATCGGTTCACGGTCTATATTGGCCTGCGTACCCTCGATCAGCGGGGGGTGGCTGGCCCTCAGTTGGCATCCCCAAGCTGCCCGAATTTGTATGGGAACACCCCCACCCAAAGGAGCAGATACCTTTACCTTTAGCCAACAGCTACGCCATCAGCTTAATGGCCTTGCTTTGATTGCCATTGAACCGATTGCCGCTTGGGAACGGGTGATTGACCTGCAGATTGGACAGCGCCCTCAAGCCCCCGTTGATTGGCATGTCTATGTAGAAATCATGGGCAAGTACAGCAATGTCATATTGACCAATGCGGAAAATCGAATTGTCACGGCAGCCCACCAAGTTAGCGCTCAACAGTCCAGTGTTCGCCCTATTCAAACCGGAGACCTCTACCAACCCCCACCTCACCTCACCGACCCCATTCCGACCTTGTCAGAATCCTTTGAACATTGGCAACGGCAAGTAGGCCTAGTGCCGGGTCCCCTCAAACGGAATTTACTCAAAACCTATCGAGGTTTGAGTTCGGCTTTGGTGTTGTCCATGCTTTCTACCGTTGCTCTGAAACCCGATCTCTCTACAGAACAGCTACAAGAAGCAGATTGGCAACGGCTATTTCAAGCTTGGCAGGATTGGCTGTCGGCTTTAGAGAACCAATCTTTTACCCCTGGATGGTGTCGAGGCGAGTCTCTGAGTTATACGGTATTGGGGTGGGATATCACGCATCCTGCTACCGATACTCAAATCCTGCTGGATGAGTATTACAGTCAGCAGTTAGGCGAGCAGGTCTTTAAACAACTTCGGCATCAGCTGCAGCAAAAGGTCAAAGGCCATCTCAAGAAACTCAACACGAAAGCTAAAACCTTTCAGGATCAGTTGAAGGCTTCAGACACGGCTGAAGCCTATCGAGAACGGGCTGACTTACTGATGGCCCATTTGCATGAATGGCAGTTGGGAATGAAAACCCTAACTTTGAAGGATTTTGAATCCGGTGAACCTCGAACGCTGACCCTCAATCCAGAAAAAAACGCAGTCCAAAATGCCCAAGCTTGGTACAAACGCCATCAAAAACTGAAACGCTCTCGTGCCCAAGTGCAGCCTTTGCTAGAAGAGGTGCTGTCAGAGGTTGCCTATTTAGATCAAGTGGAAGCCAGTATCCAGCAGTTAGAGCAATTTGAAGATGCTGCGGATTTGTTAACGCTACACGATATTCGAGATGAACTGATCTTGCAAAACTATTTCCCGAAGCTGGAGTATCGCAAAGATGCCCCACCTGAAATTCCGTTTTACCAATATCAATCTCCTTCGGGATGGGAGCTACTGATTGGTCGCAATAATCGTCAGAATGACCTGCTCACGTTTCGGACAGCCACTACCTACGATCTGTGGTTTCATACCCAAGAAATTCCGGGTAGCCATGTGCTCTTGAGATTAGAGGCAGGAGCTGTTCCTGAACCAGGAGATATGCAGTTTGCTGCCAATATGGCGGCCTACTATAGTCGGGCTCGGCAAAGCCACCAGGTTCCTGTCATTTATACCGAATCCAAAAATGTGTATAAGCCCAAAGGGGCTAAACCAGGGATGGTGATTTATAAGCATGAGCAAGTAATTTGGGGTCAGCCCCAATCTGTGAAGGATCGGGTTCATGCTCCTAGCACAGGTTAGGATATCCTGCTCTATCTAGTCCCTTGGCCTGTAAGGCAACTGACCTGAGTTGAGTTTGCTCTGTTTGGAGAACGCTTTTTTGCGTAATCTGAGTTCCACCGTGGGATATGCAGCCTGAATTTATGCTAGAAGGCTAAATAACAGGAGTCTCCTGTTTTTGCTGAAATGCTTGCTGATCTGCAAAAATCTCAAAAATTTGGTCCATTCTAGATAATTTAAGGACAAGACTAACCTGTTTTCTCATGGAACATAAAGATAGAGTGCCACTTTTACCGTGCACTGCTTTATGCATCGCGACTAAGGCACCAATTGCCGAACTATTGATAAAGGTGACATCTTGTAGATCTAAAAGGATCGTGGATACTCCTCCGTCTAACACAGTGTTAACTTCATTGCGTAATTGGTTAAGACCAATCCCGTCTGTCAGGCTAATGGGTTGGATAATTTTATAGCTCATTGGTTGCCCTCCTAGTTCAGGTCTTTTTAGGTTTTGAGTCAGGCAAAAGCGAAAAAGCTACCCATGAACGACCCGTAACCATTAGGAATTTCGTTGTGTATCCAGAATTCCCCTTTCTGAATGCGAGTGAACATTCTCAACACAACAAGTAAACCTCATGACTGTTTTAAGTTCACTAGAGGTATTTCAAAAGCACTAGAAATCCGTAAGAAGTAATCGTGCTATGGGAAATCTGGATACACAAAAATCTTGGTTTCAGATTTTCTTTTAGGAGCTTGAAACAGCCCTGGATGATAGGCTTCTCCTCAGCGCTTTGTAGTTGAGCGAGTCCCTTGTACAGTCAGTTGTTTAAATTCACTGAGCCAAGATTGGATCATGAGTTTCAACTTTTCTCTGTCCTCCTCAGTGAGACCTTGGGGGTCAAAACGGTAGCGATAGTGCAAATCGATTATTTGATGCAGTTCACTCATATATCCATCGGGCAGTTCCTGATCCAATCGCCCCAACCATTTGCGGATAGTTTCCGAGGGCAGACGTGCAAGCCCCCAATCTCCCAGACGTTTCTCAATTTGGTAAAACTCAGAGTCTAGGCCGCCAGTGGTCGGTTTTCGGGGGCGTTCTGCTCCCTGATATCTCCGTCTTTTTGACTGCTGTGAACGTTTTTTATGGATCATCCTCCAGATTAAATAGATAGATCCAAAAATAATCGCCAGTCCCAGCACAATCATTGAACCGGCCCAAATCAGGGTCTCCGAATTTTTAGAGAGCAGGGTCATTAATTCAGACCAAGCTTCAGATAGTTTTTCGAAAAAAGATTTAGAGGGTGGCTTGTTATTTTCCTCCATTGAGGAGCCATCTTCAGATGAGGTGCCGTCCTGGGCTGAGTTTCCATCCCGTGATGTGAAACCCTCTTGGGATGGGGTGGAACCCTCTTGGGCGTTGCCACTTTGGGCCGTCCCCGTATTTTGCTCTGGGGTCATTCCACCACCTGGGGTGGTTTCGACTTTGACCCAGGTATTGTCTACATAGGCTAAGACCCAGGCATGGGCATCTTTGAGGCGGACAATATATTGTTGTTCCGTGGGGCTGTATTCATGGGCGGTATAGCCAACCGCATAGCGAGTAGGGATGCCTGCCGATCTGAGCAATAGTGAGGTAGCCGAGGCATAGTACTCACAATGGCCCGACCGATGGTCTAGCAAGAAAGCTGCCATCGGCGTTTTGTTTTTCTTGGGTTTTGGCAGATCGAGGGAATATTGAAACCCCTGGGTTTTGTAGAAAGCTGAAACGGCCTCAACCTTATCTGCGTCAGATTTACCATCTAGATCCAAGGAATTAAGAACTTTTTTGAGGGTAGGCTTTTCAGCGGTAGGGACAGCTTTATCAAAGACGGTGGGTGGACTGTCTAGAGATTGTCTAGGATAAAACTGCACTGTATAGGCGAGAGGACCAGGCTTTCCCTGGATGCCAACCGTACCGTACTGGTTTTCTTTCAGGGTTCTAACCTTAAGCTGGTTGACTTCAGAAGTACCCAGGGGCAGTTTTAAGATTCCTTCCTTCTGGAGTAACTCAGATGAAATGCGGACTGAAGTCGTTCGGTTCGTTGTTGCACCAAAGCGCCAGCTCTGGCGGTTGGACCGTGGACGTTTGGCCGTAAATTTGGACCAGACAGCATTCCAGCTACCTGACTGGTATTGGTTGTAGGTGGCTTCTCGAATATAGAGCGGAAATTGGGGTTTGGGGCTATTGGCTTTTTGGTTAGGAGCAACCCGAAACAGAATGGCATTGGAACGTTGCAGGGAACCAATATTACCGATTTGAGTTTGGGCTTTTTCAGGGTCAACGATGCCGCCTGATCGTTGCACAAGACTAGGGAGGGATTGCCCATCATTTTGACCGGGCTGGGGCTGCTGACTAGGAGCTTTCGTCTGTCCTGGATTTTTACGGCCTGGTCCACTGGTTGGCGCTGAATTATCTGGGGGTTGAGAGGTTCCAGGGTTCTGTGCAGGACTGGGATCGAAAATGTCTGGGGAACTGGTTTCCTCGTTGGGCTGACTGATGTCTGAATCTGGTTCTTGCTCAGGTGTGGCGGATGAGTCTTCAGTAGAATCTTCTGGAGTTGCACCATCGGGGGTGGAGGGGTTGCTACTGTCGTTGCCGGAGTTGCTTGGCGTTCCCGATGTTGGGGTGCTTGAAGGGGTGCCGCTGGAAATGCTAGGTGAGTCAGTATTGCCAGGCGTATTGGAAGTTTGATTGCCGTTTTTGGACCTAACAATTGTGTCAGTTTCTAGCTCCATATCCTCCAATAACCGATCCAGATCCCCTTGGTAACCTCGACCTGGATCGTCGGGCCAAATTCGAGCCATTTTCTGAATAAAGTCGCCGAAAACAGCGGGGCCGGGGAGCCGAACATTGGCCTGGAGCCAATAAAACTGATGGGTGCTGATCAGGCTAAGGACCAATGCCAGCACAATCAGACCATAAAAAGTGGACTGGGAAAATCGTAGGGAGAGTTTGCGGTTAACGGGCCAGCGTACTGTTCCTAAGAAAAGCGCAATGAGTACTGCGCTGATAGCCAGGAAGACGAACAGGTTGCCGCCGGTGGCACTGGCGGCGAGTAGACAAATGCCAAAGTAGGGGTAATACCAATTAACTGTTTTCCAAGACTGGGCGATATTGCCTAGATATTGGCGATAGACTGAGACGAAATTTCTACAGTAAGTCTGAGCCAGGACGAAGGGAAATAGTCCGATGGGCAAACATTTGATCAAATGATATCTGGCTGCGTAGGGGATGGCCTCGGGAGAATTCGGGGGGAGAAAAAATACAGCTAGCAACCATAAAAATAGGGCTACAACATGAAGTTGCTTGAGTCGGTCTAGGGTGAGGGGCCAGCGCTGTTTAACCATTTCCCTAGCTTCCAGGGCTAAGGCCATGGGAATCGCGATGATCCATACTCCGGTTTGATAGCCCCAAAAGCAGAGGGATAGGCTACAGAGAGTTGGCGCTGATTGCTTCATAGGGCCAATAACTCCTGTTGTAGATTGGATATGGTCCCGGAGTGCAGCTGACACTGGGGGCCAAAATATTCTTGAAACTGGGGATCCATATGCAGGCTAAGGTCTGACAGACAAATAGCCTTGATGGGAATGCCATACTGGCTGAGCATTTTCAGAAATGCATAGCGAGTGTCATCAAAGCCCAGCAAAATACAGAAGCAGCCGCTGAGTCGGGACAAGCGAGATTGAAGGATCGGATTGAGGCACTCCAGTTCTCGATGGGGGTTGGGGTTGAGAGTAGCAACGGTTTCGATGATTTGTGCCCGTTGGCGCAGTCCCTTGCCCACGGTAACTAAACGAGGATCGGCTGCTGCATAGATCACATCCAGTAGGGAGGCTTCAGGCTGTTCTTGCATTAGAAAAGAGATGGCCACAGCAATAGCTTCTTCAAAGAGGGGGCTGTGGGGTTCTAGCTGAAAGGTATCTAGAATCAAGGCATGGTGGATGGCGGTCTCGTCCTGTTGCTCTTTGACAATGGGACGACCGACTTTAGCCCAGCTTTTCCAGTGAATCTTATTGGTGGGGTCTCCCGCTCGATAGTCTCGTAGGGAGCGGAATTCTAGGGCCTCTCCTACTGCGGAGGTGCGGAGGGTTTCACCAGACTGGTATTGACTAGCTTGGGAGAGGTTTAGCGGCAAGAGCTGATAGCGTTGAGGCAAAATACACAAGGATTGGCCGACGTCGTAGGTGTGGTGTTTATAAATTAAGCCCAGGGGATCAGGACAAGCGAGAGTAATGGTTTCGAGATGCAAACTGCCCCGTCGCAAGGGAAGGATTTCCACCATAGCTTTGGTTTTACCTTTGGTGGAGAGGGGTGGCAGATCCTGCAGATGAGCCTTAGCCCACTGCTGCTCGACTAGGTAGCGCCGCCAATGGGGCCGCCATTGGTTGCCAACGGGATAGCGGCGCTTAATCTGAATGAATTCGCGGAAGCTGGGAAAGGGGGCGGCAAAAGTCTCGACCAGCTTTAATCCCTTTTGGGGCTGGGGAGAGAGATTCTGAATCACCACTTGGTAAGGAAAGGGTTCACCAACGGTGCCAAAGCGGGGCAGCAGGCGGGTGGCCTTAAACCGAAACTGAATCAACCGACTGCCAATGGTAGCCAAGATCAGCAAAGCAAAGGCAAAGAAGAAAAGAATGTGACACATGCTGCGGGTGGAACCGAGACTTGCGATCGCACTCCCAATACCGCCCCCCAATACCCCTAATCCTGCAGGCGTAAACTGCTGCACCAGCCATTTACGGGTGACATAGATGAAACGGAGACAGCGATACGTCAATACATCCATAACTTAGGCAGGCACCGGAATACTAGTCAGAATACGGTCAATGCAATCCTGGGCGGTTTGTTCGGCAAAGCAAGCTTGGGGAGACATCACCAGCCGATGGGCCAACACATCTACGGCAACTTCCTGAATATGATCGGGAGTGACATACTCATAGCCATCGAACAGGGCTAAGGCTTGGGTCACTTTCATTAAGGTGAGTGATCCGCGAGGACTCGCCCCCAGTTGGACCTCCGGTACCTGCCGAGTAGCAGCGACGATATCGACGATATAGCGTTTGAGTTCCCGACTGACCCGCACCTGTTTCACCGCCTGCTTGAGAGTAAAGATCTCTTCTAAGGAGATGCAAGGTTGAACCTGCTGGAGGGGATGTTCTTCTAGCTGCTGGGTCAGGATTTTAATTTCGTCAGCAGGAGACACAAACCCCAAACTAAACTGCAAGGCAAACCGATCCATTTGGGCTTCCGGCAAAGGGTAAGTGCCCTGGAAGTCCACCGGATTTTGGGTGGCAATCACAAAAAAGGGATCACGCAGCTGTCGCTGCTGGCCATCCATCGTCACTTGGGACTCAGCCATCGCTTCTAGGAGAGCTGATTGAGTGCGAGGAGAGGCCCGGTTAATTTCATCTGCCAGAATCAGATTGGCAAAAATCGGACCTTCATGAAAATGGAAGGTCTGGTCCTGGGGATTGAGAATGGACACTCCCAAAATATCTGAGGGCAGCAAATCAGGGGTAAACTGAATTCGCTTAAAAGCAATATCGACAGAATAGGCCAGGGTCTTGGCGAGGGTGGTTTTACCCGTGCCGGGATAGTCTTCCAACAGCACATGGCCACCACTAAAAAAGGCCGCCAGTAATTTGCGAATGGCCGCATTCTGCCCCTTAATCACCTGCTGGATATTGTCAGCCAAGTGACGATAAATGGTTTGCCCTTCCGAGCAATGGGTTTGAGTTGCTAAGACCACCATGAGTTATGCCGGAACGGGAAGCCGTCTCATAATATCCATCACCACCTGCTCCGATGTTTTTCCCGCGAATTTTGCTTGCGGATCCATCACTAGTCGGTGGGCTAAGACTGAGACTGCGGCTTCTTGGATATGTTTGGGGCGGACAGCAGGGGTACCATCAAACAGGGCCAAGGCTTGAGCAATCTTCATCAAGGCAATGGACCCTCGGGGACTGGCCCCAAGTTGGACTTCCTCTGCTTGACGGGTGGCATTGACGATATTGACAACGTATTGCTTGAGGTCCTCACTAACGGTAATCTGCTTCACCGCTTGTTTGAGGGTAAAAACATCTTCTAGAGATAGGCAGGGACGCAACTGTTCAATCGGGTGGGCCTGCATTTGATTGGACAAAATTTCCACCTCTTCTTCGGCGGAGATATACCCCAGTCCAAACTGGATGGAGAAACGGTCCATCTGAGCTTCAGGTAAAGGGTAGGTGCCTTGAGAATCGATGGGGTTTTGAGTGGCAATCACAAAGAATGGATCATGCAGTTTCATCTGCTGGCCATCAATGCTGACCTGGGACTCGGCCATCGCTTCTAGTAAGGCCGACTGGGTGCGAGGAGAGGCCCGATTAATCTCATCCGCCAAAATCAAATTGGCAAAAATGGGGCCCTGGTGGAATTCAAAGGTTTGGTCTTTGGGATTGAGAATCGATACACCCAAAATGTCTGAGGGCAGTAGATCAGGGGTAAATTGAATTCGTTTGAATTCAATATCAACGGATAGAGCCAAGGCTTTGGCCAAGGTCGTTTTACCCGTGCCGGGATAGTCCTCTAAAAGCACATGCCCACCACTAACAAAGGCTGCCAATAATTTGCGAATGGCAGGCTTCTGTCCTTTGACAACGGTTTGGATATTTTTGGCTAAGCGGCGATAGATTTCTTGGCCGGAAACCCCGGACATCGGCAAGGATGACACTGTCATGAATACTTTTTTACTTAGAATACCCGCTTATTATCAGAGGTCTTGCAGTATATTCGATCTTATTTTCTGATAAAAGTTTTTAATCTTAGCGTCTTTCTTACTCTCGGCCACTACTATTGATTTAGCAATGAACAATCAGTTAAAGCTTGCCATCGCAATAGATATCGTAAAGCTAATCCTTGAGTTCATAAAAGAAATGGTATAGCCATCAGTCGTTATGCTGGCACTTTCATTTTTCCAGAATAAATTCAAACTTCTATTGACGCAACTTACAAGTGTCAAGACAAGTGACAATTCAGTAGAATTTTTCCGGAATGAACTGGACAAGGCACAAGAATTATCTGCTAATGTTCATACTAACCCAGACATCCAAGAGCCACCATAAGAGGGGAGCATGGCATCTTTGCAAGCCCATTAGGCCATTAAGATAAGCACACCGATGAGCCAACACTTGGGTAACATGCCCCCAGTAAGACATATCGATAATCTTCTAAATATAGATGAATGTTTTTAATGCGTTTTTGTATAACTTTTGTATGATAAAAAATCATTTTTAAGAAAACTTATTCTACTTGTGTGAGCTTTGGTTCTTATACCTTTATCCAGGAACCAAAGTGGCTAATGACTTTAGGTTTTTAGCTACCTGAAAAAAATAAATTTATTTCGTCAGCAAAGCATAAAATGATTGTTACATTTACCTCTGTTAAGTGGGCAAAATAGGCGTAGGACAACATTGATTTATTAACAATAATATTTTCACTAGTCGGTGAGTCCCTATTTTTTTATACAGAATGATAATTATTACTTGCCCAATGAAACAGGATGGATGACTGATCTAGCTTTATCGACCTGTTTTTGTAAGTAATCTAGAGGGGAGTATTCGTTTTGAACAGAAAAATAGCGTTAATTTCTATTCCCACAGGAATATTGGGAATTGGTCTATCAGCGTTATTGGCAACGAAGTTCTATTATCTAGAAACTCAATCTATTCAGAAAGATTTTCAGCAGGATATCAATGAGCAGGTCCATCGCTTGGAGGCCAATATTGATGCCAAGATGGAAGTCATTAATAGCCTCAAACTTTTGTTTGATAGTTCTGATCAGGTCAAACCAAAAGAATTCAAACAGTTCACTCACAACCTCTTAGCTCGTCACAAAGATATTCAAGCTCTGGAATGGGTGCCTAAAGTTAAACATGCAGACCGGGCAACTTTTATCAAACAGCGGCAACAAGATTATCCTGCTTTTGAAATTACCCAACAGGTCAGTCAAGGCAAGATGGTTCGTGCCCAGAAACGATCAAACTATTTTCCGGTATCGTTTCTGGAACCCTTTGCAGGCAATGAATTAGCTTTAGGATTTGATCTTGCATCCGATGCCAGTCGCATGGAAGCTATCACCTTAGCAATAGATACGGGGATGGTCCAATCCACAACTAATTTGACCTTGGTGCAGGAGCGAGAAGACCAAAAAGGCTTCATCACCTTCATCCCGGTCTATCAAGACCAACCCAACACATTAGACAGCAGACGCCAACGTTTGCAAGGTTTGGTTTTGGGGGTCTTCCGAATCAGTGATTTGGTCAATGCTGCTATTCAACCGGGTGCTGTTGATGCCATCAACCTTCAACTCATTGACACGGCCAATCCAGAGAACATTCCCTATGCTCGGCAATCGAAATTAGGCCAGTCGCTGTCTGAACATGAGTATCGATACGATCTCAAACCTATTGCGGGTCAGCAATGGACTATCGCTGCTATCCCCTCTAATGTTTATTTCAATGAGAAGCGAAGTGGCTTACCCTGGGCGGTGTTCTGGGTTGGTTTAGTATTTACGGTGCTGGCTGAAGCTTATGTGTTCTTTATCCTACGGCAGTCGAAGATTGTGGAGACCGTTGTCCGCGATCGCACCAAGGAATTAGAAGAAGCCAACAAAAAACTTTCTCTGATCTCTACCACTGATGAGTTAACCTTTATTGCCAACCGACGGCATTTCAATGACTGTTTGGATAAAGAGTGGAAGCGAGCGATTCGTGAGCAGACTCCAATGACACTATTTCTGATCAATCTAGATTTTTTCCGACAATTTAATGAGGGATATGGGTTTGTTGCTGGCGATGATTGTCTGAAAAAAATTGCGTCTCAATTAGAATCTCTTCTCAAGCGTCCTGCAGACCTGGTGGCCAGATTTGAAGGGGAAACCTTTGCTCTACTGCTACCGAATACCGCTAATTCCGAACCTCTAGCTCAGCGCTGTATCGAATCCATAGAAGCCTTAAAAATCAAACATATCTATTCCCCCATTAGTGAATATGTCACTGTCAGTATAGGGATCGGGTTTGTGCGACCTGCCCATGATATCCCCATGACAAAGTTAGTGGATAAAACCACGCAAGCCTTGATGCAAGCCAAGGATGCTGGACGCAATCAACATGCCTTGATCCATATCCCCTCCTTTGCTGATACATTAGGACCCTCTGACCAGGCATCTCAAGAATTACAATTTCAGTCTCAATAATATCGACTCGAACGCTAGCGGTTTGCCAAGATAAGGGGAGTACTTTCCTCTCTCTCTATGGCTGGCTCTCTCCGGAATACAATTAAGGCTTTACAGACGTTCCTCGACACGTCCTTAGAGGAGCTGATTGTTTCCCCAACTTCTGTCTCTGCGCAAGTCCTATCTTTGTTTCATCGGGTTGCCCAGACGGTTCCGGCGTACAAAGACTTCCTGCAACAACAGGGGATTGACCCTACACAAATTCAGACGCTAGAAGACTTTGTCACTCTACCTCTAACGACTAAAGATAATTATTTACGGCAGTTTCCACTGCCTCGTCTCTGTCGTGACGGCAAGTTGGAGACCTGTGACATGATGGCGGTATCTTCTGGATCGACGGGAGAACCGACCTTTTGGCCGCGCTTCATCACTGATGAATATCAAATTGCGACTCGTTTTGAGCAAATTTTTGCCGATAGCTTTGCCGCAGATCAAAAGCGGACTCTCGCGGTGGTTTGCTTTGCCTTAGGGACCTGGGTAGGAGGGATGTATACCGCCAACTGTTGTCGTCATTTAGCCAGTAAAGGCTATCCCCTCACAGTGATTACGCCTGGCAATAATAAAACTGAAATTCTGCGGGTGGTACAAGCCCTGGGGCCGATGTTTGAACAGGTTGTACTGCTGGGATATCCACCATTTCTCAAGGATGTCATTGATACAGGACTGACAGAAGGGGTTCCGTGGCCTCAATACCATCTCAAATGGGTGATGGCCGGGGAAGTGTTTAGCGAAACATGGCGAGATTTAATCGGGACTCGGGTGGGTTCAACAAACCCTTGCTTTGACTCGGCCTCTTTATATGGCACGGCAGATGCAGGCGTGTTGGGAAATGAAACCCCACTCAGCATTTGCATTCGTCGTTTCTTGGCTGATCACCCTGAGATTGCCGCTGAGCTTTTCGGGGAGCCTCGCTTACCCACCTTGGTGCAGTACGACCCAAGTAGCCGCTATTTTGAGGTAACAGAGGCGGGGACTTTGCTGTTCTCAGGGGACAATGGAATTCCACTGATTCGGTATCATATTTGCGATCGCGGTGGTATTCTCCCCTTCGATCAGATGTTGGCATTTTTACAGGCTCATGGTTTTGATGCGATTACAACGTTGCAACAGCAAGGCCATGCCCCTATTCGCCCCCTACCCTTTGTCTATGTGTTTGGCCGCTCTCATTTCACCGTGTCGTTTTTTGGGGCCAATATCTATCCAGAGAATGTGACGGTGGGTCTAGAACAGCCGGAGATTTGCGATTGGGTCACAGGCAAATTTGTGATGCAGGTACAAACCGATACAGATGAGAATTCTCATTTAGTAATTCATGTAGAACTTGCACCAGGTCAAACGGCTAGCATAGCCAAAGAAAATGCGATGGCTCAATCCATCTTGCAACAACTTCGCAGACTCAATAGTGAATTTGCTAACTATGTTCCTGCAAGCTATCAAACTCCACAGATTCACTTATTGGCTAACGGCGATCCGACCTACTTTCCAGTAGGGATTAAACACCGATATACCCGATCTCCAGAGAACTCAAGAATCGATTAGCCTGGCAAATACTTCTTGTCTTCAGCTTCTAAATTCTCCAAAATTTTTTCAACCTTCAATCATTAACGATGAAAGTCCTCTTTACTCAAAATAAAGTTAATGAGTCACCCAAGGGTTGGATCTTTATGCATATAGAGACTGATGAGATTTGTACCGTCATTCACACATCCTCAGTATTTGATCCTTATCCAGAGCTTTATGTGTGGCTAGGAAAAATTCGAGATTCTCATCTTCCCGCCAAAATGGTAATCAATGAAGAAGGTCGAGGAGTTGAGCTGATTGCAGAAAGTACTGAGACAGACCTTCTCTGTTTTAGAATTGAGCCATGGATGTCTTATGAAGACCAAACACGACTCAAAATTTTCATCGAACGAAGCAACCTAGTTTCAGCTTTTACTAATAGCATTATTGAGTTTATTGACCTCTATTATCAGCGTTCACGGTGGTCAAGTTCTGACAATCTTAGTAATATTAATTGGCACAACTTACTCACCCCAGAAAACACTGCTTATGATCGCTGGGAGCAAAGGCTAGCACTATATGGAGGAGGTGAAGACAGAAATGCTCAAGAAGCTCAGCAACATCGACAAAAGTACTTGACCGTAACCCAGAAAATCTTACGGCAATTTATCGCTGATCTTTCCACATCTCTTCTGCTAGCGGTATATGGACGACCAATTGATGCTTACAAGCTCTCAAGTTTTTATGAGAATCTCATCACTGATCTGGCAGTAAACGAAATTGATTTACATTGGTATCAAGAAAGGCAGTCTAAAATCCATCAAGAAATAGGCGAACTAGATTTTTCAGGTCATCGCCATCCCGCACATATTTATCATGAACGCCAAGCACGTCTGGAAACTCTACAAGTTGGACAGATCGTAGACGGTAAAGTTCATAAAATTCGACCCGATGGTGTTTTTGTAGATATTGGAGGATGTTTTGCCCTATTGCTTAATTCCGCTATTTCTCATGATCCTATTGACGATCCCAAACAAGTTTTTCGACGACATGCTTGGGTCAGAGCTATCATCACTTGGATGGATATAGAAAAAGGAAGAGTTTTGTTGTCGACGGCTGATTTAGAACCTCAACCGGGTGACATGCTGATAGATCCTCTAGCCGTCTATAAAAGAGCTGAAGAGACGGCAAGAAATCGGTCTGAGTAATATTACTCAACCGTCACGGATTTAGCCAAATTGCGAGGTTGATCCACATCTAACCCCCGCAGGGCGGCAATATGATAGGACAACAACTGCAACGGCACCACCGTCAGTAATGGCGAAATAATCTCATCCACCGCAGGTACAGGTAACAACGTATCAAAGGTCTCCTTGGCTTCCCGCTCATCCATGGGAGTAACGCCAATCAACCGAGCATCCCGTGCCCGTGCCTCTTGGGCATTGGAGAGAACCTTCTCAAAGACCGTTCCCGGCATTGCGATCGCAACCACTGGTACCTTGGCATCGAGCAAGGCGATGGGACCATGCTTCATCTCCCCTGCCGGATATCCCTCCGCATGGATATAGCTAATTTCCTTTAGCTTTAGTGCTCCTTCTAGGGCAATGGGGAAATTAATGCCTCGACCGATATAGATAAAGTCCTGGGTTTCCACAAAGTCATGGGCCAGGGTTTCCACATAGCGCTCCTGACTTTCTAAAACCTGCTCTAGCTGGGCAGGGAGCTGTTGCAGACCATTGATAATTTCACCTAAGCGCTGGGGGGGAACTGTTTTGCGTTGATGGGCCAACTCAATCGCCAAAAAGTAAAAGGCCATCAGTTGAGCCATAAAGGTTTTAGTGGCTGCCACCCCAATTTCAATCCCGGCATGGGTATCAATAATAGCGGGCACTAGGCGAGCCAGAGAACTTTCGGGGCGATTGGTTATACCTAACAGGCGAGCCTGTAAATGAGGAGGTTGCTGGGCACGACGCTGTTGTTCCGTTTCTAATGCAGCTAGAGTGTCGGCGGTTTCTCCGGACTGAGTAACCCCAATCGTGAGGGTATTGGCCGTCAAGGGTGACGGTGCATACCGAAACTCCGAGGCATACTGAACCACCGTTGGAATACCTGCCAACTGTTCCAGCAGATGCTTGCCCACCAAACTGGCATGCCAGCTAGTCCCGCAGGCCATAATTTGAATGCTTTCTAGGTTCTCAGTCAACTCTGGCGCTAAATTCAGGCGAATGGGACTTTTCTCCTGTTCCGGCTGCCAGCTGCTATCTACATACTGTTCCAGGCAAGTGCGCACGACCCCTGGCTGCTCATAGATTTCCTTGAGCATAAAGTGTTTGAAGCCTTGCTTCTCCACCATGACTGGATTCCAGTTGAGGGTGTGGGGTGGGCGACGAACCCGGTTACCATCGAAGTGGTAGAGGTTGACCCCCTGAGTAGTCAAGCGGGCCAGTTCTTGGTTTTCTAGGTTTAAGACCGTGCGGGTATGGTGAATCAAAGCTGGTGTATCGGAGGCACAGAAATATTCGCCATCCCCACATCCCACCACTAAGGGGGCTTGCTGACGAGCCACGATCAGTTCATCTGGGAAGTCAGCGGACACCACTGCGATCGCAAATGCGCCTTCCAACTGATTGACTGCTTGTCGAACCGCTTCTAGTAGGGAAGGCTTTCCAGCCGATTTCAGAGCGTCAAGCTTTTCCGCGATTAGATGGGGGATAACCTCTGTATCGGTTTCAGAGCGAAATGTACAGCCCCGCTCTTTCAGTTCCTCTCGGAGGTCTCGATAGTTTTCGATAATCCCGTTTTGCACCACAGCCAAGCGGTCGTGAGCATCTCGATGGGGATGGGCGTTATGTTCTTCAGGTTTGCCGTGCGTGGCCCATCGCGTGTGGCCAATGCCCAGAACAGCCGAATTTTCCCAACTGGCCAACTTCTCTTCCAGGTGATGAAGTTTGCCCTTAGCCCGAATACATTGGAGCTGGGCCTCTGACACAGTGGCAATCCCCGCTGAATCGTAACCTCGATATTCCAGTTTTTGTAGACCTGAGAGCAGAATTCCGCTGGCCGTCTGAGGACCAATGTAACCGACAATACCGCACATAATTCTGGAGAGACCCGCTATTGATTACCACACAGGCAGTTTGACTCAACTCCGCTAGAAATGGCAATCCCTAACGTCATCTATCTTGAATATCCCCTTTTTTGAGCTTGTAAGCAGGCATTATTTTGGGGCAAAGAATAGTGGGGGTTTATGGTATTTGCCTTTCAGCCTCTCGTTCCAAAATTAAAGTTACAGGACCATCATTTTCGATATAAACATTCATCATGGCGCCAAACTGTCCCGTTTCGACCTGTAAACCGCTGGCTCTCAGTTTAGTCACGAATTGCTCATAAATCTTTTCTGCGATGGCACCGGGTGCCGCTTGATCGAAGGAGGGCCGCCGCCCCTTCCGACAATCTCCATACAATGTAAATTGGCTAATCACGAGTAATCCGCCCTCTATATCTTGGACAGACTGGGACAGCTTGCCCGACGAATCGGGAAAGATTCGTAGCTCCAAACATTTACGGGCCATCCAAGCCACTTCTTGTTCCGTATCAGAAGGGGTAATTCCTACTAATAAATTGAGACCTTTTTGAATTTCGCCAATCATTTGACCCGCAACTTCGACCCGTGATTCATTAACTCTTTGCAAAATAATGCGCATTAGATTTGAGGAGATATGTTTAATTAATTATTAGTAATTCAAGCAGGAGAGCTAGTTGTAGCTAGGTTGTAGAAGGCACAGCCATCAGACCTTCCCGTGATACACTAATCTGAATTACATGCCACCTTAAGGATGACTCAATAAACGCAAAATATTAACGAATATTAACGATTATTGCCTAATCAATCATATTGAATTATTAGCATTTTTTATAACTTTGAAAAAAATCTGGAGAATAATCCTTGAAACAAACTTTTCAAAGCTCCCTCAGGCAAACCATTCAAAGCATGGGGACGTTTCAGAGCTGGATGCTATTCAGCGCCGCGATGTTTTTGGTGTCCTTACCTGTGCTGATCCAAGCGCCCTTGGTGAGGGCTTGGCCATGGCTAAGTCTGGTGGCCACAGGAGGGTGGCTTTTGGGAAGTTATGGGTTAATGCGCCAAGACAAAACTCAAATCTGGGGTGATTTGCTTTTTGGCTTTGCTTTGGCCTGGTTCTCCGGCTCAATTTATTGGGGTTGGTTTCGAGCAGAGCCTTTATGGCACGTGCCGATGGAAGCGATTGGTTTACCTATCGCCATTTGGGCCTTACTCAATTCCCGTCTTAAAATTGGCTCTCTGTTCTTTTTGGGGTCTTTGATTGGCTCAACCGTCACGGATGTGTATTTCTTCCTGGTGGATTTAATGCCCACCTGGCGAGTCTTGATTCAAACGGATCAAACAGAAGCTATGGCACTATTGCCAAAAGCTTTAGAGCATACCCAAACCCCTTGGGGACAATTTTGGGCGATGGTTTTAGTGGTCGGACTCTGTGTGATGAGTATTCGCCCCTTACTGCCCCCGGATACCTGGACAGGGCAAAAAGACCAGCTCTGTTGGTGGGCTTTCTCAGGATCTGTATTGGGCACGCTGTTAGTGGATAGTTTGTTCTTATTGGTGGCAACCCAGTTTTAGTGCAGTCTTCTGGCTCTAATCCTCAACTCGACAAGAATACTTTGAGACGTCAATTGCTGACGCAGCGTCAATCGATGCCTGTTGAGCAATGGCGTCTTTTTAGTCAGACTCTCTGCCAGCAGTTACTAGATTCATCCCTCTGGGGTCAAGCCAAAACCGTTTTGGCTTATATGACATTTCGACAAGAACCCGATTTAAGCTGGCTGTTTTTACAAGGACAAGACCGAGAGTGGGGCCTCCCTCGATGTGTGGGACAGCATTTGATTTGGCATCGCTGTAATCCCCTAGATGCTCAAATGCTGAAAAAGGGTAAGTATGGAATTTTGGAGCCTTACCCCGATTGTCCTGAGTTATCGGCTGATGAGATTGATCTGATTTTGGTGCCAGCTGTGGCTTGCGATCTCAACGGGTATCGCTTGGGGTATGGCGGTGGATATTACGACCGCTTATTAGCCTCACCCAGTTGGGCTGATATCCCAACCATCGGAATTGTCTTTGAACGAGATCTCTTAGAGCAACTTCCCACTGAATCTTGGGACCAACCCTTAAAGGCTATTTGCACAGAAAAAGGGATAGCGAAATTACTGCCATCCAAAAACCCTCTTTAATGGGCTTGATCCTTTTTGCTGAAGGTATTCGCCTATTGACGCCTCGAATTTTTTTTATGACAGGACTTAACCTATGTTCGGGTTACGTAGGCTTATGGAAGCTGAAAGACGCTTACCTAATCGGACTCAGTGATAAGAGCGGCATTCAATCAAACCCCTCGAACTGCCTCAGCTAATCAGGTACATAAATCTGGTAGTCATCCTGACGAAGGGTTTTTACCCATTTCAAGCGTTTTGGTCGAATGGACATCCGGGCCGTGACACAGGCCATCACCAAAAACCAATGGCAAGTATATAGAGTCCCTCTTACCGTTTGTAAGAACATCACAAACGGTGAAGGGGCAACTTGTTCAGCTCTACGAATGCGATCTAACCCATTCCACATCCCCACCAAGGACAACAACATAGTCACACTGGTCATCGGCATTAACAAAGGAAGCTGATTACGGGCTGTGGCCATCACCAAGTCAGGCACAGCCGCAGTGGGAAGGACATACTGAGCAAACCAAAACACGACTAAATCAAAGGTTTTACGGGGCCCTAAGCGGTTACGAATAATTAAGGGCCAATAATCTAAATACCGTTGATATCCTCCTTCTGCCCAACGATTCCGTTGATGCCAAAGGGCGACAGCCCGGGTCACCCCTTCCTCTCGCACAGCAGGCAGAGGCAAAATACC
This sequence comes from Acaryochloris sp. 'Moss Beach', assembly GCF_021497025.1. Classification (NCBI taxonomy): domain Bacteria; kingdom Bacillati; phylum Cyanobacteriota; class Cyanophyceae; order Acaryochloridales; family Acaryochloridaceae; genus Acaryochloris; species Acaryochloris sp. 'Moss Beach'. The sequence continues at coordinate 4,253,337 of NZ_CP071717.1, read as the reverse complement.
GATATCCCAATGATTCAGATGTAAGCGGAAGGTCAAATCCAAATCATCGGTAATAGTCGCCTCATTCCAACCGCCACAACTGGCCAACGCTTGGCGACGGACAAATTGACCATTGCCTCGAAGCTCACCCACTCCTCCCACTGCAATCCGTTGCTGTTGAAGATACAGGTCTAATCCCATTTCAGCGGACTGACCTCGGGTCCAAAAATTTGTATCAGCGTTCGCAATCTGTTTACGAACTTGGACCGCGCCCATCTGCTGATCATCAAACAGAGGTAAAACTCGACAGAGTAGATCAGCAGAGACCTGAGCATCTGCATCAAAAACCCCAATAATGTCGCCTTGGGTCAAGGGCAAAACCTGATTCAAGGCACCTGACTTTCCGCCCCCATCTTCTGCCGATCGTCGCAGCACATGGAGTTGAGAATACTCTTCAGACAATTGTGCCAGAACGTCTGGTGTCTTATCAGTACTGTTATCATCGACAATCCATACTTCATACCGTTCGGCAGGATAGTCTAGTTTACAGAGGGTTTTAACTAGAGCCCCTAAGACTGCTTCTTCATTTTTTGCCGATACTAAAAGCGATACAAAGGGATATTCAGTTTCAGCTTTGTCTAAACTTAATGGCTCTACAGTAGGCAGTGCAGACGCCCGAATCATCCGCAGCCAGTGCATACTAATAATGGTTGTCAGGCAACAAACAGCCCAGAAACCGACTGAAAACAGGTGCAGAGCAATCGTACAACTCCAGATTAAGGCGAGCATCAAAGCCGCTTTGCGTCGCCGACCTTCACCTTCGGGGTAATCAATTTCCACATCAGAAAGCTGTGGGAGTTCCGAGTCTTCTGGCCAAGGAGATTTCACGTTAGACATGTTGCAAGAATCGTTTTCTGGCCAGGAATTCTCCGACATAACTTACTTGGTTTAGGACCCAATATTTATCAACGCCTTGGAAGAAACTGGGAATGAGATAACACCAGACTGTACACCCTTCACATACCTTCAGTTGACCTTGGGATTGACGATATTCTTCGACAATTTCGGATTGTCGGTACATATCGTACAGTTTGCCTTCTATTGGTACGCCTGTTTGAGCGAAATGGTAGCAAGGAAGCAGCAACTCGTCATTTGGAGAAATAGCGATCACTGCATCAACCGCTTTACACCTTGGGTTTTGGGTATCATTTCCCCCAGCCCGGATAAACTCTAAAGCTGCTTTGTTGTAGCCCAGATTTCGGTACTTTCTACCACTCGATTCAATCGCTTCGACAATGGCAGGGGTTGGATTTTTCCGATTGTTATAGTTCGCGTAAGCGGTGAATGCTGGATTCAGCCATACTCTGACACCCAGGCGTGCACCTAATTCAGCCACCTCATGAATTCGCTCGTAGTTCTGAGCCGTCACCGTATGGTTAAGAACTGGATACTCACCTAGCTCCAGAGCTAACTTGACCGACTCAACTAAATTGTCAAAAATCTTGACCCCTCTTGAGTGATCATGAGTTTCTGCATCTGGACCATCCAGTGAGAAATTGAGGAAGTCGACTAGCCCTCTGACTTCATGGGCTTTTTTTAAATAGAGGATGGTGTTGGTGGTCATGCTGGTGTAAAAACCAAGCTGCTTGGCAGTCTGGTAGATTTCGCCAACATCTGCTCTTAAAAGAGGTTCTCCCCCTGTAAAGTCAACGTATTTGACTCCCAGGCGCTTTAAATCCTCTAGATTATGCTCGATCGTATCGAAATCTGCTTCCTTACCTGGATCTAATGCCCAGATATCACAGAAATGACATCGTGCATTACAGCGGTAGGTCAGATAGTAATTTGCAACTAGGGGAGCCATAATCTTCTGTTCCAGCTAAGCAACTTTACCGGCAGAGGTCCATTGGTTCTACCCACCACGTATACCATAAACTGTATATATATCTTTATATATTTGGTGTGCTTGACCTTCTGGCTTCTCAAGAAGGGGAAGCATTTTGGGAGAAAAGCAGAAAAATTCAGGTCAAACAGTAAAATTCGTCACGGACTTGCCCATACTTCATACATGAGGTTTATTGATTGATCGGTCAATGAGGACGTTGTTAGATGACCCAAGTTTTAGATGCTATTCAACCTGCTACCCCACGAGACGTCAATGTCTACCTGCCCTATTACCAAGGCGGTAAAAGAGATTTACTACCTTTGGCGATCTCGCTTTATCAAAATAACAACTTAGAAGGGCAACGGGGCATCGAAGGGGGAAGCAATATTCCCTTTGTGGCGACATGGAATGTTTCTAAATTGCCTGCAGACCTAACCCGTTGCCGCATCCAGTTTGATAATGACGGGGACTTAAATTACGAACTCACGATTACGAATTTCGAATTTATTGGTTTTTTAATCGAAGTCATTACCAACTACCGACGCACTAAAGTTGCTGATTTTCCCAAGACTTTCTATCGTAAGCTGTTAAAGCTAGATGATTAACCCCTAATCCATGAGGAGTTCTCGGAGTGCAAAAGGCGTCAAAACATCTGCTGATTGGTTCCATTGAAGCATTCAGTGGTAAGTCAGCTGCCATTCTGGGCCTTGCTCAATCTCTGATCAGTAAGGGATACCGATTGGCCTACGCTAAACCTATCGGCACGTACGCTGAGGGATTGGCCGATGACGGACTGGACATTGATGTTAAGTTCATTGCTGAAACCCTCGGGCTCACGCCAGAGCAGGTTTACCCTACCCTGTTATCTATTCATCCTCAACATATTCAGCAACAGCTTGAAGATGGAGATGCGACTAACTATGTAGAACAACTACATCAGTTAGAAAAGAAAGATGATGTTGACCTTGTGATTTTAGAAGGTCCTGGCTCTCTTTCAGAAGGATATCTATTTGACGTATCTTTACCTCAAATGGCTCAAGCACTAGATGCAGAAGTCGTGTTAGTGAGCCGCTTTCACAATCTCGCCATGATTGATGCTGTGCTCAATGCGAAGGCCACCCTTGGTAATCGTTTGGTGGGCGTCATTTTCAACGATGTGAGCGTTGAACAACAACAACTATTGCAATCAACAGTGCAATCTTTCCTTGAAACGAAACAAATCCCTGTTTTAGGGGTATTGCCCAGTAACGCTTTACTGCGCAGCGTCAGTGTATCGGAGTTGGTTCAACAGCTCCAAGCTGACATCCTGTGCGGTCATGACTACTTAAACCTCATGGTGGAAGAGCTAACCATTGGGGCAATGAATGTCAATTCTGCCTTAAAGTATTTCCGAAAAGGTCGAAACATGGCTGTGGTGACAGGAGGCGATCGCACCGATCTTCAACTTGCGGCTTTGGAGTCTTCTACCCATTGTTTGATTTTGACCGGGCATTTCCCCCCCAATGAATTGGTACTGAACCGGGCTAAAGATCTAGAGATCCCCGTGTTGTTAGTTGATTCAGATACCCTAACCACCGTTGAAATCGTCGAGAAAGCCTTCAAACGTGCCCAAGTGCATGAGCGCATTAAGGTTGAATGTATTCAGGAAATGATTAATCAGCACTGCAATATTGATCAGCTCCTGGCAGCTCTGGGTTTAACGTCTCCAGTCACTCTTTAGAATTATTGATTGTTAATCGCTCCATTCACTTGTCACCAAGTGTGACGTCTGATTGTGAAAAAACAGAAACACCCTCATTTGATTGGCTCCAAATGGACCGCTCAATCTTCAACCTTTGGTTGGCGACATTTTCGGGTTGTCAATCGCAAGAATGAAGGTTCTCTGGTTTTTGCTGAGTTAGTTGCTGCTTGTGACGAAACGGTTCGATTTTGGGTGAATGCCAAAGCCTTGAAAAATCGAGGGTTATGGAAACCAGGCTGGCAATCTTTACTGGAGCAAGCGCAATCGGCTGAGTAACCAGGCAGGACCAATGCCATACCTTCTTTTTTTTCCATATGAACCTACGCATCAATACGACGGTTCTTAAGCATGGGGTGCGATACTATGCACTGGGGCTAAAGCTCCTGATGAATCCATGCCTGTGTATTAACCATGTTCGTTAATTTGTCGCCAACCTATTGGGCCGTTTTCACCTCTCCTGGACCAGAAATCTTCCGGATTGGTTCTGTGGTAATCCGATGGTATGGCGTCCTGATTGCAGCTGCGATCGTTTTGGGATTACAACTCTCGCAGCATTTGGCTACGTACCGTCGGATTAAGCCAGATGTCATCAGTGATTTGGCAATGTGGCTGGTCATAGGAGCCATCCCTTGTGCCCGTCTTTACTATGTCCTGTTCCAATGGGAGTACTACAGTCAACATTTGGATCAGGTGGCCACTATTTGGCGCGGGGGAATTGCTATTCATGGCGCCATCCTCGGCGGCATGTTGGCGGCCACGATTTTTAGTCGTCTGAATAAGGTTTCTTTCTGGCAATTAGCGGACCTGGTTGCTCCGTCTTTAATCTTGGGGCAAGCCATCGGCCGTTGGGGGAATTTCTTTAATTCAGAAGCCTTTGGTGATCCCACTGATCTGCCTTGGAAGCTGTTCATTCCAACAGGACGCCGTCCACTTGCCTATCGAAATTCAGCCTACTTTCACCCCACCTTCCTCTATGAATCGGTATGGAATCTGATGGTACTGGGAATCTTGCTGGCATTGTTTTTTAGGTTCCCTAAAGCCAAAAAAGGCACGCTCTTTCTGGTCTATGCGGTGACCTATAGCCTGGGTCGGCTGTGGATTGAGGGATTGCGGACGGATAGTTTAATGCTTGGGCCCTTAAGAATTGCTCAAGTCGTGAGCTTGATTGGCATTGGTATTGGCCTTCTCGGGTTGAGCTGGTTGTATTTGCTAAAGCGTAGTTTGCCGGATACTAAGCAGGCCTCTTAATGGGATACTGCAGCTCTGTTTTTTCATTGATATTTAAGTTGAATTGAAATCCTATGACTCCCCCTTCTCCTGAGCTTCTTGAGCAACCTACGTCCAGCAAGTCCCTATTACCAGCCGTTTATATCGTAGGAGCGGGACCAGGAGATCCTGAGCTACTCACCGTTAAGGCTCAGCGCATTATCCAACAGGCAGATGTAGTGGTTTATGCCAATTCTCTGGTGCCTAAGGAAATGCTGAGTCTATGCCATGACGGAGCAGAATTGATCCCCACCGCGACCAAGACCCTCGAAGATATCGTTCCGATGATGATTGAGAAGGTACGATCGCATCTTTCAGTCGTTCGACTCCACTCAGGCGATCCCTGTCTGTATGGGGCTGTTCACGAACAAATACAGGCTTTGGCAGAAGCAGATATTCCCTTCGAAATTATCCCTGGTATTAGTGCATTCCAGCTTGCTGCAGCTAAATTGCAGGTGGAACTCACCGTACCCGAACTGGTACAGACGATTATTTTGACGCGCATTAGTGGCCGAACTCAGGTTCCACAAGCAGAAGAGCTTGCAAGCTTAGCAGCTCACAAAGCCAGCCTTTGTTTGTATCTCAGTGCCCGCCATGTAGACCAGGCTCAACAAAAATTGCTGGCTCATTATGAACCGGATACCCCTGTAGCCATCGGCTTTCGCTTAGGGTGGCCCGATGAACAAATGTGGGTTGTGCCGTTATCTGAGATGGCAAAGGCAACTGAAGACCATGAGTTGATTCGGACGACCCTCTACTTAATCAGTCCAGCATTGCAGGCCACTCATTCTCAAGCGAGATCACGGCTGTATCATCCTGAACATCGACATCTATTTCGACCGGGGACCCATTGAGCTTCGTTAGCCGACAGCCCCATAGCGATTGATATTTGGAACACGGTGAGGTGTTTTCTAGATCTGTGTGGAGAAAGCCTGTCTCGATCTCTCGCTTGATAATGATCGACAACGGCTAGTCAAGCATTCATAAAGCAGCTAAAAACTAAGCCTGTAAAGAATTACAGCAGCTCGAAGACGATCGCACCCTAAAAACTAGAGATTTTCGTTGACATTTCTTTATGTTGCTGTTACATTAATTTACATAAGGTTACAACACACATGAGTTCCACGGAGTCTACACACATGAATACCTCTAATAATTTCTTCGGATTTAATCCCTTTGCTGAAGCTTGGAGTGGCCGTTTAGCCATGGTTGGTTTCTATGCCGCCATCGTAATTGAGCTAGTCACAGGTAAAGGCGTTTTGCATTTCTGGGGCTTGATGTAAGCCGCTATTTTGCTCTCGACCTTTTATGAATTACAAGCTGACTATTTAGGAGATTAAATCACAATGAATACTCAACCTTCTTCTGGTTTTAGCGTCTTTTCCGAAACCTGGAATGGTCGCCTCGCTATGATTGGCTTGACTCTAGCCATCATCACTGAAGCCTTGACAGGTCAAGGTATTCTGGGCCAGCTCATCGCTTGGTTTAGCTTCTAAGAAATTCTTTCCACCCGCTAGTGTTTGTCTCTCCTCTCACTTTAGCTGGGCAAGCAGTAAAGATTAAGGTTACCGCGACCTTGATTATGTAATGAAGAATTCTATCCGTAAATCGGTGATGAGTTCTCTAATCATATTTAGTTATTAGTGTTATCACTCTCATCCAGGCCCAGCCATTGCGCTGGGTTTTTTTATTATCTACAAAATGCAATGCAAACTGGAACAATGGATTTGCTTCACCCATATCTAGAGAACGGTTGAAAAAAGATTAAACAAATGCTTGACAAATCGTTACAAGATCAGTTACATTTATTTACATAAGGTTATTTCGATTACGGAGTCAAACAACATGAGTACACAAAATCCAATCTGGGGCTTCACCGACTTTGCAGAGACTTTTGGTGGTCGTCTAGCAATGATGGGATTCTTCCTAGCCATCGTGACTGAAGTCATGACTGGTCAAGGGATTGTCGGTCAAGTTTCAACTTTACTAAATTTCTAAATTTCAGCTTGGGTAGCTTGCGAAATATATAGCTACCCCCAATATTCTCTTCTTCCTTGTCTATTAGCCCCAGCTTTACGCTGGGGTCTTTTATATCCAGTAATCTCAACTCTCCGTAGACATGAACAATTCGTCTGTTAGCAAAGATTCCATTACGACCTATCTACGAGAGATAGGTCGGTTTCCTCTGTTGAATCACGAAGAGGAAATCATCTTTGGCAAACAGGTACAACGTTTTATGACTTTGCAAGATCTCAAACAGGGCCTCCAAGATCACTTAGATCGAGAACCCACACAGGCAGAATGGGCGGACAAAGCTGAGATATCGGTCTCACAACTCCAGAAAGAGCTGAAGTTAGGCCGAAAAGCCAATCGCAAAATGGTGGAATCTAATTTGCGCCTGGTGGTCTCGATTGCCAAGAAGTACAACAAAGCTAAAGTTGAATTTTTGGATTTAATTCAAGAGGGTACAATTGGCCTCCAACGAGGTGTCGAGAAATTTGACCCGATGAAAGGCTATCGCTTTTCTACTTATGCTTACTGGTGGATTCGCCAAGCCATGACCCGTGCGATCGCAGAACAAGAACGAACCATTCGCCTCCCTATTCATATCAATGAAAAGCTCAGTAAACTGCGCAAGGTAAGACGCGAACTGTCTCAAACACTACATCGCGACCCCACTGTGGCGGAGCTGGCAGCAGAGATGGATCTGCCCCCTAAAAAAATTGAGGACTACCTCAGCTACGCTCGCCGCTCCATTTCCTTAGATATTCAGATTGGTGACCAGCAAAATACAGAACTGTGGGAATTGCTGGAAGATCCGAATGAATCTCCAGATAAATATGCCACGGCCTCTTCGCTACGGTCTGATTTAACGAAGCTGTTACAGGATCTTAGCCCCCAACAACGGGAAGTGATTACGTTGCGATACGGCTTGATTGACCAAAATCCACTGACCTTAGCCAAGGTGGGAGAACGTCTGAACGTCAGCCGAGAATGGGTCCGCCGGGTGGAGCGAGAAGCCTTTAAGATTTTGCGATCGCAAAAAGTGATGCTGCAAGAATATATGGCTATTTAATCGCGAGAACACCTCCCGCCAGTCTTAGCCCCAATCCCGATAGGCTTTTGCCTAGACGGGAAATTTTCTCATGGGGGATCACTCTCAGTTCGCCAACCTTATTCGATGACTCAGAGGCTAGGTCACTCAACGCTGCTACATACAGATGGAGTAGAGCAAACGTTTTCACTCCTAAACCTGTGATTTACGATTGTGAGCTAATCTCTTCTGCTAGCAGCGGGACCGCAATAGATTCAAGCCAACTCCAATTCAGTTCACAATAACGTTACATTAACCGTGCTTTTTTGTAAAATACTTTACAAATTTGAGTTATAAAAAATTCTTGAATAACAGCATTAGTACACCTTATTAGACTGTATTCTAAAAAAATATAGAGCTGAAATTAAAGCAAAAATTGTTAAATAAATGACTTATATCTTATAAAAAAGCCTTAATTAGCTATTTAACTCTCTTTAATTTAACTGGAACCTCTTTTTTAGCTAAATAAATTTTATTTTAGAGACTTCATTAAAAAGTCAAACTCAGTCTTGACAATTCGTAACATTTTAATTAGTATGGTTAACATAACGTTACATACGGAGTCCACTATGTTTGCACCTATCGTTGTTCTTACTCGCACTGCTGTTGGTACCCCTCGATTTACCAAACTCAGAGGAAAAGCGATCGCTCTGCATTCAAAAGCCATTACCAAATTCTGCAATCAAATTGGTATTGAACGGACTCAGCGCCAAAGCTGGATTCGTCTTGCCCGTGATAATGGCAAGCGCTTAGGTCTCCTTGCCTAAACTGATTTAATGTCGCCCAGCCTAAAACATTGATATTTCGATTGTCCAAGGTGGATTTTTACTGAAATCGATACGATGAAGAAAGTTGCCTTCAAAACTTAGAGATTCAATCTCCGCCTTACTCCCTTGACGACTCTCAACCATGAACTATTCTGCTCAAACCAAACTCATTCGATACTTGCGAGACGAGCTGTTGATCCCAGCTGATGCGATCGCACTTGCGATTCGCCAGCAACATCATCTTTCGAGTCAACTTCCCATCATTCTTTGGCAGTTTGGCTTTGTTTCCCTTAAGCAACTAAACCAAGTATTTGAATGGTTAGAACGTACAGAGTCTTCAAATAAAGTGGGAGCTTCTCCAGCCACCTGAACAAGCGATTTATCAAAAGTTAGGGAGCGAACCATGCCGATTAAAGACAAGCCTCAACGTCCCCGTCCAAACCTAATTACAAGTCTGCTGCTATTTCTACCTGCAATCTTGTTAATTGCAAATTTGGCCTTACCCTATGTCATGGGTCCTAGAGTGCCACGGGTTCCCTATAGCTTCTTCATTGAACAAGTCCGAGATGAGCAGGTTGCCCGAGTGTCTGTGGGGCAAAAATTAATTCGTTACAAGCTAAAAGAGGGAGTAGCTGAACAAGCTCAGCTTTTAGAAACCACTCCTATCTTTGACCTAGAACTCCCCAAGCTCCTCGAATCCAAAGGCGTGGAATTCGCAGCCACTCCCCCTCCAAGCAATCGCTGGTTCACCACCCTACTGAGCTGGGTCATTCCCCCCGTCATCTTCGTCGCCATCTTCCAATTCTTTAGTCGTGGTGGCATGGGTGGTGGTGGTCCCCAAGGTGCCCTCTCCGTTACCAAGAACAAAGCCAAGGTCTATGTCGAAGGCGATGACAATAAGGTCACCTTTGATGATGTTGCTGGTGTAGAAGAATCTAAAGCTGAACTCGAAGAAATTGTCGAGTTCCTCCAGTCTCCTAAGCGCTTCACTGATATCGGAGCCAAGATTCCTAAAGGTGTTCTTTTAGTTGGACCTCCTGGAACGGGTAAAACGTTGATGGCTAAGGCCGTCGCCGGTGAAGCTGGGGTTGCCTTCTTCAGTATCTCGGGTTCTGAGTTTGTGGAACTATTTGTCGGTACCGGTGCCGCTCGCGTTCGTGACTTGTTTGAACAAGCTAAAAAGAAAGCCCCCTGCATTATCTTTATTGACGAATTGGATGCCATTGGTAAATCTCGTTCAGGTGGAAATGGTTTTGTCGGCGGGAATGATGAGCGGGAACAAACCCTCAACCAGCTCCTAACTGAAATGGATGGGTTTGGGGCTGGAGATGCCACGGTTATCGTCTTAGCTGCAACGAACCGTCCTGAAACTTTAGACCCTGCCCTATTACGTCCCGGTCGATTTGACCGTCAAGTCTTGGTTGACCGTCCTGACCTCACAGGTCGTCTGGCTATCTTGGAAATCTATGCCAAGAAAGTGAAGCTGGGTGAGAATGTTGACCTTAAGGCCATGGCCACTCGTACTCCTGGTTTTGCTGGGGCTGACCTAGCCAACTTGGTGAATGAAGCGGCACTACTAGCAGCCCGACGCGGCAACAAGGTGGTGGAGACTCAAGACTTTGCGGAAGCGATTGAACGAGTGGTGGCTGGTCTAGAGAAGAAGAGCCGAGTGCTCAATGAGAAAGAGAAGAAGATTGTGGCTTACCACGAGGTCGGTCATGCACTAGTCGGGGCCAAGATGTCGGGTTCGGATCAAGTGGAGAAGATTTCTATTGTCCCCAGAGGTATGGCTGCACTAGGTTATACGTTGCAAGTGCCCACGGAAGACCGGTTTTTGTTGAATGAGGCTGAACTTCGAGGTCAGATTGCCACTTTGTTAGGTGGACGAGCTGCGGAGGAGGTCATCTTCGGGAGTATCACGACGGGTGCTTCTAATGATTTACAAAGAGCGACGGATCTAGCGGAGCAGATGGTGACGTCTTACGGCATGAGTGAGGTGTTAGGTCCTCTAGCTTATGACAAGGGTCAGCAGAATAATTTCCTCGGTGGGGGGATGAATGCTCGCCGGGCTGTGAGCGATGAGACGGCGAAGGAGATTGATAAGGAAGTCAAGGGCATTGTGGAGACGGCTCACCAGGAAGCGCTCACTATCCTCAAGGGAAATAAGGAGCTGTTGGAGATGATTTCTGAGCAGTTGCTGGAGAAGGAAGTGATTGAGGGCGATGGTCTCCGGGAGATGCTGGCTAAGGTCCATCCTGAAGCCCATGTCCAGACTGCGGATGAACAGGAGCCTGTCGCTCTCTAGTCCTAGTTGAACTTCCATAGCAAAAGCCCTTCACTGAGCAATTGGTGAAGGGCTTTTGTTTAAGGCTTTATTAGCGGTTGACCAGTTCACGGAACCATTCATCCTCACGAAAATCAACGAAGTGAGTATCACTGCGGGCTTGTTCTCGAAAGCTTGGGTTCAGCTTGATGGCCCGCTCTAGATTTTCTAAACCTAAGGCTGTCTCACCTTGGAGGACATAGCAGACTGCTTTGCCATAGTAAGCATTGGGGTAATCCGCATTAATCTCTAGGGCTTTGTTGAGGCTAACCAGAGCATCACGATCACGTTCTAGCTTGATCAGGGCATACCCTCTATGGCTCCAGGCTTTATAGGCTTCAGGCTTATGATTAACGGTATGTTCAAAGGACTCAAACGCTTCTTCATGGCGTTCTAAAACTTGCAGAGCTAATCCCCGATTCAACCAGGCAGCAGCATCCTCAGATTCATGTTGAACGACATGATCAAACGAGGCAAAGGCATCTTCATGACGTTGGAGGATGCCCATCACAAATCCTCGATTCATCCAGGCATTGCGATGGTTCGGTTCAATGGCAATCACACGGTTATAGGTAGAGAGGGCTTCATCCCAGCGCTGGAGACGCTCTAGTAAAGTGCCACAGTCCATCCAGTTGTGGGGCTCTTCCGGCTGCAGCTTTGCCGCTTCTTTGAAAGCCCCGAGCGCGCCTTCATATCGCTGTAAGTCCTTCAACACTTGGCCTCGGCGTTGCCAAAGCTTAGGATCCTCTGGGGTCAGCTCAATCGCTTTATCTAGGGAGCCGACAGCTTCTTCAAACAGCTTTAGCCCGCTCTGGGTTTCGGCCCGTTGGCACCAAAGTTGAGGATCATCGGCTTTTAGCTCCAACGCCTGATTATAGACAGAGAGGGCCTGGCGGAAATTGCTGTTCGCTAGTAGCTCGTCTCCTTGCCGGATATAGTCCGCAACATCCAGGAATAGATCGGGATGATTGGCCTGTAGGCGCTCTAAAGGCCCCAATGCCGTCTGCAATTTCTGATCAATTTCTGCCACGGCGTCTCCAGCGAGCTGGGCTGGAGATAGGGCTGCTAGCTGTTTGAGAATCTGATCTTTGCGAGCTTGGGCATCCGTTGTAATGGTCGCTAGATCCTGTTCTGTTTTCGCTTCTATGGCTTGCAAAGACTGCTGGGTTTGCTCTTGGGAACCTTGCAAATTCGTCTTCAAGTCGGCCAGCTGACCGGATACCTGTAGGGTCAGCGCTTCGAGGTCTTGAACCGCCTGCTCTTGGGTCGTTTGCACCTCTGTCTTTAGGTCTACCAGCAGAGTAGAGGCATTGTCGGTCAGGGCCTGAACATCGGCTAGGGCATTGGTCTTTTCAGTATCTAACTGAGTTCTGTAGTTGAATAGCTGGGTTGTGAATTCAGACTCTTGTACCTGGAGCCGTTGCAGTGTCTCACTGGCCTGGGATTGGAAGGTTTCTTGCGCTTCTGTGAGCTGACGGGTAATTTCGGTACCGACCTGTTTGAGACGCAGGAGGAATGAATCTTTTTTCTCGTTCGCCTTCACCTGGAGCTGGCCTTCAATCTCCTCAAGCTGGGGGGTGAAATCACTTTCTAGCTGTTTGAGATTTTGCAAAATCAGTTCCCACTGTTTACGGGCCTCTTGCTGAAGGTCAGACAGTTGGGTGACATATTCCGCTTTAGAGGTGGCAAGATAGCCAATTAAGGTTTCTTTCTCCGTTTGAGCAACGGCTTGTAAAGCCGACATTTGCGGCCCAAAATCATTGCTCATTTTTTCGACCCGTGTCAGGATCTTGTCCTGCTCCTGTTCGCTCTTGTTTAAGAGTTGGGACAATTGGGTTTTGAAATCCGTCTCCGACTGCTTCAGACGATCTAGAAATTCTGTTTTTTGGGCCTGGGCATCGGATTCAACCGTAAACAGTTGAGGTTCAATCTCTTCACCGAGGCGCTTGAGGTGAGCCAGAATCGTTTCCTGTTCGGTTCTCAGTTCCGTATCTAGGGTGTCAAATTTGGCGGTTGAATCGGATTCAAAGGTTGCGATCGCAGCTTCCGTATCCGTCAAGGACCCTTCGATTTTATGGAGGATCTGCTGTTGCTTGGTGGAAAATTCTGCCAGCATATCTGACAACCGCTGGCGCTTGCTGGTTAAGTCTTGATGAAACTGCTCCGACTCTTGATGTAAATCCGTATCGAGATCTTCGGCCTTTTGCAGAATCACCTCTACAGCATCCGCTGCATCTGCCAGATGTCCTTTTAAGTCCCGCATCTCTCGCAGGTGTTTTTGCACCACCTCTGCGACCTCATGCACCACGGCCCGTCGCAGGAGAATCAAACTTGCGATCGCAGTAGCCAGAATCAACCCCAACACCACTAAAAACCAGTTAAATAAAGTTGTGGTTTGATTAACGGCTTGAGTCGCCTCTGCCTGGGCTTGTTTTTGGCCTTCTCGTTCCTTTTGCAATTCTTCCAACAGCCGCTGCATCTCTTGCTGATCTACGACAGGGACAGCAGGTGATGAAGAAGACTGGGCAAACGCAGGACTCAATAGCAAAGTCGAGAGAACAACGCTGTACCAAATAGATGTGTTGAGAGTTTTGGATTTCATCAGATCTTCCTCACCTGGGTGGGGTGTGCAATCACCTTCTTTATAAGGTAATCAAAATTGAGACGGGTGCTTGCTGTGTACCTATCATAGTAAGGGCCTAGGGAGCAAGTTCTACCACCCCAGCGACTCCTGCAAAAAATGGACAAATGAATCCTCTTTCGAGTTAACCGCGCTTCAAGTGTAGCGGGGGTGATCTAGATTTAAAAGTCCTTAAATCATGTCATTTTATTCTTTCACTCGTATGAAATTTGCCATAAAATAACACAGTGGCTAGACTTGGGCTTTACGGTTTACACAAACCCTAGATGTCGAACCTGCCCAGAATTCGAGCGTACCGTCTTTACTCAATAGCAGCCCGCACTGCTCAACTTAATGTATAGCGCCAGCAAATCTGTACTGCTCCTACAGCCTCTAAAATTTCAGGCTCAAGTATGGACAACAGCCCTACAATCCCAGCAGATCGAAGTCATTGAAGAGCCTGCCGGAATCAGTTTTTCGCAACTAGCAGGCCAACGAGATGCCATTGAACGGGCCAATATTGGCTTGCTGTTAGTGGACTTAGGGGCTCAGCAACTGAATGCCTTTGATGTTTGTCGGTGGTATCACGACAATTACCCCGATCTCAAGCTGATCCTAACAGCAGGGTTACGCCAAAAAGTCCTGTCCACTGAGCGGCGATTAGCCCTAGAACAAGGCGCTGAAGATTTATTCCCTGGATTTCAGCAAGATAATATTTTGCCTACGGCCATTGGTCGGGTCAGACGAATCCTGGAGATATTGAGATATCATCCCCTAGAAGAACAGGATCTGATCGACGATCTGATGACCTTCTATCGCCATGGTGCCGTTCCGGCCCATAAATTACCTACACCCACAGAAATGGCGTTTTCGACATCTAGACAAAGCTGTCCCATAGACTTAGACGAAAACCCTCAAACCTCCACCATCATCCTGCCAGAGCGGGCCTATTCCGTGCAGCGGTTGTCGAGCCCCGAAGAGCCTCTTGCCCCCGTTCAACCCCCATCTATCCAGAAATCCAAGCTGAGCAAGTTCTATCTCAAAGCATCTTTAGTGACGTTGCTCCTCTTAATTGCAGGGTTTTGGGGATGGTTACGGTCGCCGAACCAACTCCAGCTCAGCCCCGGTCAGGGCGCTGCTACTTTGGCACTCACACCCACTTTTTCAGAGGTGCCAGATGTTCCAGAAGGGCTTTATAACTACGGCGGTAGTGCCACTTGGGCATTGATACGTCCCGAAGTTGAAGATGCGATCGCAGAGGTGTATCCCAACCTTCAATTACGCTATGTAGAAACGGTCAAGGGCACGCCTGGTTCGGGTCAAGGCATCAAAATGCTCTTGGATGGCAAAATTGACTTTACCCAATCCACCCGACCGCTCAATGACGAAGAATATGCGATCGCCATCAAAAGAGGCTTCAAAGTTACCCAACATGCTATCGGCTTGGATGGTATCGCAGTCGTCGTTCACCCCTCCTTAAATGTGCCAGGGTTAACGGTTGCCCAACTGCGAGACATCTATCTAGGCAATATCAACAATTGGAATCAGCTAGGTGGCCCCGATCAAGATATTATTCCTTTTTCTCGCCAATCTGGAGATTCCGGCACCGCTGATTATTTTCAAGAGTATGTGCTGCAGAATGAACCCTTTAGTTCTAGGGTTGTCCCCATCTACTCCACCACAGATGCCTTGCGCCAATTAAACCGTGCCACTGGCGGTATTTACTACGCTTCAGCAGCTGAAGTCCTCTATCAATGTATTGGCAAACCCATTCCCTTAGGTCTCAGTCAAGATCAGCGGATACCACCCCAACAGGGAAAGCCAACCCAGAATTGTCCTCCCGCTCGTAATCAGCCTAATTTAGCTGCCTTCCGAGATGGCAGCTACCCCATTACCCGCCCCCTCTACGTCATCGTCAAAGAAAATAAGGACCGGGAACAGTTGATTGGAGAAGCCTATACAGACTTGATGTTGAGCGAACAGGGGCAAAAGCTCATCGAACAAGCTGGTTTTGTCAGAATTGAGTAACGCCACCTTTTCCCCAGTGACCTTGAGCAATAGCAACGTTTAGATATCATCAGTATCCCGATGAACGGTCTCGGGCGAAAAGGCAGGTAAGCAGACTGCAATATATTCGGCGCCATTGGGTGTACTGTATCGAATCCATTCTCCGGGTTCTGTCACAATGGCTTGGCCTGCGTTCACCTCCAATACGCCCCCTTCATATTCAACTCGCAATAATCCTTGCAAGACAACGGTCATTTCCTGGAATGCAGGTTTTTGTCCGGGTTCTTGCCAGCCTGCAGGAGATACCATGCGGGCGACGCTAATATGGTCATGCTTGGAATTCACTCGTCCACAAAATTCTTCAATCCGTTTGGGTTTATTCCCAGCAGCAGTGATGATCGTAGGCTGGTCTATAAAAGTCGGCATGACAGTCTCCTTTAGAGCTTGAGGACAAAATGATAGCTGCTGATTTGCAGGCCTTCCCGCTGGTAAAACCGATGGGCATCCAAACGTTGCAACCCAGAATCTAAATGCAATTGAGCACAGTCTTGCTGACGAGCATACTGGATGAGCCAATCTAACAGTTGGTGCCCGTAGTTTTGCGATCGCATCTGTGCATCGGTGATCAAATCATCCACATACAGAAATCGCCCCCAAGATAAGCTTTCGCTAATTCGAAACCCGGCAACAGAGCAGACACCCTCTGAATTGGATAAATAGGCCAACTGATACCCACACTGCATCTGCCTTTGGGCTTGTATGACAAATGCTTGGGATTCGAGGTGCGTTCTTAACTGCACCATCACTGGGTAACAGGCTCGAAGCTGGTCATCTGTTGTCGCAATCTGTATTGAAGTCACGCTTACTCCGCCAGATGTCTAGATTATCAGCATATTTCTGAAATGCTCCTGCATCTTGGATTGCCTAGGGTTGTAATCTGAGTTCTGGTATTTTTAGTGGCAGAGATAGAACCTTCATTGCCAAGATTGTGACCAAGGATTTAAGGGGTTGGATTGATCAATGTCATGAGTGTTGCTGTTGACTCTGTTCTGGCTCGGTGTTGTGTGCCAGCTTTAACCACCAAACAGTCATGTTGGCTCAGGTTAAAACTGCCATTCTCAGTGTCAATCGAAACAGAACCAGAGAGCACGACAAACATTTCATCTGTATCTTTGTGGATGTGCCAATTTGCGATCGCACCTCGCATCACCCGAATTTCGACTGGATTGCCATTAAAGTTATCTACCCATTCGCTTGCCCAATCGGAAGTGCCACTGGAAAGTCTTTGGGCAATTTCTGATAAATTGGCCAATCTCTTACCCTCCTGTTTGCTTAGCATCATCTATGGCCAAGATAACAACGAATAACCCCTCATTGGTGACTTAAAAACTTACGTAACACTCCTGCTCCTGAGTAGAAGTTAAGCCAATTTTGGATCGATGCTTATGGGTATGCCCCATAATTGAAGAGCGTCTATCCATCAGTGGTCAGCTGAGTTCATCCAGGTTTAGTATTCGAGCAAGCAGGCACTGATGTCTTTAATCGATCCAAAACAAACTTCTATTCCCGATCTGCGCCGTGATTATCGGCAGCAGGCGCTTTTGGAAACTGGGGTCAATCCCAATCCTATCCTGCAATTTCAATCTTGGTTTGAGCAAGCTGTCCAAGCAGAATTACCAGAGCCCAATGCTATGACTTTAGGGACAGTCTCGGCAGACAGTAAGCCATCCGCGCGCATGGTGTTATTAAAAGGATTTGACCAACAGGGATTCGTTTTTTATACGAATTACCTCAGTCGCAAAGGACAAGATTTGGCCCAAAGGCCCTGGGCGGCCTTGGTCTTTTGGTGGGCAGAATTAGAACGCCAGGTCCGAATTGAAGGGGAAGTCATAAAAGTGAGTGATCAAGAAACGGAGGCCTATTTTGAGAGTAGACCCCGAAGTAGTCAACTAGGGGCATGGGCATCGGAACAAAGCCAAGTGATCAGCGATCGCAATATTCTGGACCAGCGTCTCCAAGAGTTGGAACAGAAATATCAGAATCAACCGATTCCCCGTCCGCCCCATTGGGGAGGCTACCGGGTCAACCCTCATCTGATCGAATTTTGGCAAGGACGCACCAGCCGTCTGCATGACCGACTCTGTTATCGATATACAGATCAGCAGTGGACCCTTGAACGGTTATCTCCCTAAAGCTGAATAGCCTATGACATTAATCCAAGTTTGGGGATGCTTACTCATCTTTGTCCTATGTCCTTTGTTGGGGGGCATACCAGCATCGGAATGGTTGAATCAACACCTGCCTATCCCTCCAAGCCCCCCCTGGCGCTATGGAGCAACATTCTTAGAGATGGGGATAGAGGCCAGTAAAGGAATCGCCAGTGTCTGTTTAGCTCAATATTACTTTCCCCGAGATCCGACCTGGTGGATCATTGCTCTAATTGCCCTGGTATGTGGGCAGTTTTGGCTCAGAAAATCGAAACGACTACTGGGCATCATCGCTGGTGGCGTGATCTATAGCTGGCAGATTGCATTTTTGATGCTGTTAATCGGAGGCATCGGTATTACCTTGCTGCGCGAAAGGCGCATTGGACGATTGGGGCTATTAGTCCTGTTTCCTCTACTCGTCGGACTATATACCCAACAAAGTTCGCAGATTATGGCGGCCATGGGCCTCAGTTTTGTCCTAGCTTGGGTGGATGAGCAAGTGCCCCAGCCCCCGGCTTCCCCTTCCATGGGCTCAAGTCCGGGTGAGTTAATGACCCTAGATCGAGCTAATGATGCCCATTTATTCGGTTTCTTTCAACGCGATCGCAACATCCGTACGTTAGACCATTCCCTCAATGCAGACCAAGTTGGGTCCTTAGCCGTTACTCTCAGCCAGCTCAAAGCCTTGGGATACAAGGTGCCCCCAGGCTGGCTGCTGTCCCCAGGTGATGACGCGGATCCACTGATTCAACTCCTCAACCCCAGCCCTAGCCAACCCCTAATGATTCGATCTAGTGTTATTGGGGCTATGCTAAGTGGCACTCCCCCCGAACCTGTTTTCCAAATCACCTCTCGTCGAGCTTTAGCACAGATCATTCGAGCTTGTCGCTCGGCCTATAGTGCAACTCCGTCCTCTCCCAATTCTAGAGATTCTGGAGTTGCGGTCATGGTTCAAGTCCAAGTCAAAGGTCAATATAGTGGCTTGGTCAGGAGTCAAGACATCCAAAATAGTGATCCCACTACCGTGGTGATTATTGGTGGTCCAGGTTCCACTCCCGCTGAGGCATTGATGCATCCCCAAACTCAACAGATTCGGGTTTCTGTTCCAGAAGCGGCTAGTTCCCAGGCCCTTAGCGCACCTCAACTGCTTCCCTCAAAATTAGTACAAAAAATCGCTTCAATTGCCCGAGACTTGGAGACTCACTATCATGGCATTCCTCAGCAGATCGAATGGAGTAATGACGGGTCTATCCTCTGGATATTAGCCGTAAGCGCCATCCAGGAATAATCTTGCCTACAATACAAAAGATATAAATTCCGGATCGCATCTGTTCACCAGCTCCCTATTCAGCCCTATGAACGAACGTCAATCTGCTAAGAACCATACCCACTGGTTATTAGCCATGCTTGTGGCCTGCATCATGACTTCGATTTTGCACTATGTCGACAACGTTCTGTTCTTTGATCAATATCCCGAACCGACTTGGTTTAATCCTTCGTTAGTGGATATTCTTTGGTTTGTGATGACGCCCATTGGCATAACAGGCTATATCTGCTGGCAGCAAGGGCATCGAACCCTAGCCTTTGGGCTGTTATATCTCTATGTTGCAATGGGGCAGTTAACCCTGGGGCATTTGCTCCTATCTGGGATCTGACCTGAAAAATGAATGGTCTCATTCTTTTGGAATCTTTGACCGCACTGATCTTGGGGACTTATTTAGTCTGGTTACAAGTCCGCACAACACCCACGTTTCCCCCCACAAATTCAAAATAAAGCTCACATCCATCAGGATTTAGTCAATGGAGGCTAGGTAACCATGCAGTATCGTCGATTTGGCAGAACAGAACTGCAACTACCCGTCTTTTCCTGCGGTGGAATGCGATATCAGCATTCTTGGAAAGATGAACCTGGCTGGAAAGTTCCTAAAGCCAATCAAGACAACCTCGACGCCACTATTCGTCGCTCAATTGAGCTAGGGATTAATCATATTGAAACGGCCAGAGGCTATGGCACTTCAGAACTTCAGCTTGGCCGAATTCTACCGACATTCCCTCGCCATCAATTAATTATTCAAACTAAGGTTGCCCCCAAAGAAAAGTCCCAAGAATTTCGTAAGACCTTTGAGCAATCGCTACGAAACCTAAAACTCGATTATGTCGACTTGCTAGGGATTCATGGCATTAATACCCCCGAATTACTGGAGTTCACCCTTCGCTCTGGCGGATGTCTTGATATCGCCCGCCAATTGCAAGAACAAGGCAAGGTCAAGTTTGTGGGCTTCTCTACCCACGGCCCCACCGATTTAATCGTAGAAACGATTCAGACCAATCAATTCGATTACGTCAATTTGCACTGGTATTACATCAACCAGTTCAATTGGGCAGCGATTGAAGCCGCGACCCAACACGATGTCGGGGTATTTATTATTAGTCCTTCGGATAAGGGGGGCATGTTGTATAAACCTTCGCCAAAGTTAGTTGAGCTATGCCAACCCCTCAGCCCCATAGTATTCAACGACTTATTCTGCTTAAGCCATCCCCAAGTCCATACCCTCAGTTTGGGTGCAGCTCGCCCCAGTGATTTTGATGAACATCTGAAAACATTGGAGCTACTCGAACAAGCAGAGACCTTGCTACCACCGATCTTGGAGCGGCTGCAAGCAGCAGCGATCTCAACCCTAGGCGAAGACTGGGTCAACACTTGGCATCAAGGCCTGCCAACTCATGAGCAAACGCCCGGCAATATCAATATTCCCGTCATTCTGTGGTTGCGAAATCTAGCTCTAGCTTATGACATGCAAGACTATGCCAAGATGCGCTACAACCTCCTAGGGCAAGCCAGTCACTGGTTCCCCGGTCAAAAAGCAACCCATTTGTCCAACTTGGATCTGAAGGAATGCTTAAGAGCTAGCCCCCATGCTGAAAAAATACCTGAACTCCTATCACAGACACACTTACAACTAGGTGGGCAATCCATTCAGAGATTATCTCAAAGCTGATTGAATGATGGCTTTCGGCTCATCACTATGACACAAGCGTTATGGCCTCTTCCAAACGCTTACTTATTCCTTCAGACATCCTTGCCTTTCTGTCTGAGGGAATAAGTAAATACTCTTGTACCAACACAATACAAAACAGAGATATTACAAGAGAAAGAAACTTCTAATTAAAACTACTATAAACTTCAATCTTCTTTATAAAATGATGCCATTTCTACTTAAAGATCTGAAGTATAAGGCTAGATATGGTCTCATACTCTCTAGCTAAAAAAGATATCTCTTAATTTTTTTCTCTAGGTGAGTGAATATTTTGTGAAAAAAGCACTAGGGGCAAAAAAATCCAGACTACAGTTTGCTTGTGAATTAAATTATTTATTGTCAGAGCAAATCAGGTATTCGGTGTTGTAATTCAATTAGATTTACAACTTCGCTGTTTTGTTCCATGGGGTAATTTGAAACGCAAAACACGGGCAACATATTGTATTGCAACGTTAGTTATTAAAGTTCAACTACCTGATCTAGATGGTTTAGGCAAGTTGATTTGACAGCAAAAATACACCATCAAGCACTAACAGGGGGATGTTCTTTATGAGCAGTTGGTGCTTTAAGACATGAGATGGATTCTGGTGTCAGTGTTTTTGCTTTTTAATGCTAATTCTGTTGCAGGCTTTATTTGTTTGCACTTATCTCTTGGGCGAGCTTTCATCACCAAGCCCATTGCTACTAAACACTTTCAGCGGTAACTACTCATGAAACTTCAAAAAATCGCACCTCTTGCGGTCCTAATCTCCCTTGGCGCTGCCGCATTACCTGCTGCAGCTGGCGAGTCCTATGTTGAGAACAGCTATAGAGTCAAGAGCATCTTTAACGGTCATTCCACAACCAATGTGAATGTTCATGAGACCTACGATGCTACAACCTGGGCAGGTTCAACCTCCACTAAGCATGTTGATGCAACTACCACCACATCTGGAGATAAAGATGGGGTCTGGTTTGAGGAAACTGACCACTCAACCATTTCAACTATCAGCTCTGCAACTGAAGATGGTAAGCTCTCCAGAACAACCAACGTACACAATACAGACAGCTACGATTACTCTGGAATCAACAAAACCCACAGAGTAACAGGTGGTTTCTCGTTCTAACTGAATTAAGTATATTTCTTGGGGCAACGTTATCCCGTTGCCCCTTTTATAATTCAGGAGAATTCACTTATGCGCCCTCGTTTTCTTTTCTGTGCATCAGTTGTTGGGTTTTTAGCAATTTCATCTCATTCTGCTCTAGCCCAAACAACCACTAATAATATTGATGCTCCCAACAATGCCCAATCCACAGCGAATCCGGCTGTCGATTTGAATCAACAAGGTTCTTTGGTTAATACACAGGTCAATACTCATCCTTTAGGGCGAAGTATTGTTGGTCGAGGAGTTGCAGATTGCACCAGTAATGGTATTGCTGCTTCTGCTTTTGGCAATGGAATTGGCCCTTTTGATACGGGTAGTATTGGTGGTTCGTTCACTTATACCCATTCTTTTGGTATGGGAACATGTAACGAATATGCCCAAACACAGCTTTCCAAAGCCAAGTTAGAGAACTGCTTGTTACTGATCAGCAACTATTCCAAGATGATTAAAGCTGGCGTTAAAGTCAGTTATCAAGCTCTAAAAACAATTGGTGGTGTGGATTGTCCTCCGATTGTGGTTCAAAGTGCGATCGCACCGGCAAACAACCCTGGACCATTGGGCCGTACAGCTCCTCCCCAGGCTCGTCCTCAGCCAGTGCTCTATCAACCGCAACAACCTGAGCAGCCTCAACAACTCCAAAATATCTCACCGAACCAACGTCAGGTTCAACAAAACCCCAGACTCAATCAACAGCACAAACAAAGCCCAAATCACCAAGTGCCTTCACAAGCCCCTACTCAACAGCAAAACTTTAACGCCTACCGATAATTCTCGATTATTATCCAAATTGCGTTGAATATATCAAGTTGGCTTAAATCTAGTTTGATTTGATACTTCTTGTTTATGCTCATTTGCTGTTTCCAAAAGTTTGCCTACCCTAGGTGAGCAATGTGCAATTTAAAAATTTCTGACAGTCTAAGACAAATGATTAGCTGCGTAGAGATGCTTTGTTGTGCAAGTGTCGTTGGTTATATCACGTGAAACTTTTCTATCTCACTCTATTTGCGATAACCACTGTCGGGGCTATAGCTAGGCCAGCCCTAGGACAAGGTGCTTTCGCCACAACCGTTACAACTTTTCAGGTCTCGCCCACTGGACATACCCTTGTTGAGCGAAGTATCAATGACTCTACGCAAAATAGTCAGAGTTCTGTGTCTTTGACCACCGATGGCAGTAGTGGCTCAACCCAAACCTCTAATAGCGAGAACGGCACAACAACACAAACCAACTATAGCTACGGAGCAACTTCTACTAGTGTCAGTATTGAAACTGCCAATATTACTCGTCAGATCGAGATTGAGGTGCGCGAAGAGTTCGACTTTAATGAGTCTTTAATCATCAATAACGCCATAACAGGCTATAGCTTTTAAACTTATTGGTTCCCAAGGCAGTGCTAGCAAACATCTCACTATCAAAGCAATCGGTCATACAACAGAGACGGTTGTTAGTGATGCTTACACTGGCCGTACAAGTATCATTTACTCCTATCGTCGGTTTTGCCCAGTCTAGGACAAACAATATTGACGTTGGCAATACAGCTGAAGCAGATGCCAGTCCAGAGCTGGAACTCATTCAAGGTGGTGTCTTAACGAATTCACAATCTGGCCAACGCCCTTTGGGAAAGTCAATTGTCGGTAAAAGTTTAAGCGATTGCACCACGAGTGGCTTAGCCGTTTCAGTATTTGGGAATGGGATTGGCCCCTTTGATACCGGCTCCCTAGGCGGCTCATTTACCTATACTCAATCAGCAGGAATGGAAGCTTGTAAGAGACATGCTCGTTCCCAGTTAACCCGTATCAAACTGGAAACCTGTTTGCTGTTGATCAGTAACTATTCAAAAATGAAGAAGGCGGGCATTAAGGTGAGTTACCAAGCCTTACAAAAGGCTTCTGGCGTGGAATGCCCTAACTTGTCTCTAGAGCAAATTGCACCTGGTGCAGCCATTAACAATTAGGATCCACGCCTTTCAGCTTATTCTGCAGAAATTTTAACCGATAGAATCTTGTCTCCCTGGCGAATCGCATTCACCACATCCATATTTTGGGTCAGACCAAAGGTGGTATGTACCCCATCTAGGTGAGATTGAGGGGCATGACAAATAAAGAATTGACTGCCGCCTGTATCCCGACCCGCATGGGCCATGGATAGGGTTCCAGCTTGGTGTTTATTGTTATTAATTTCACACTTGATAGTGTAACCAGGGCCACCTGTACCGGTACCTTTGGGACATCCCCCTTGGATCATAAAATTAGGAATGACACGATGAAAAGCTAAACCGTCATAAAACCCTTTATTCGCTAAATCGACGAAATTCTTGACGGTATTAGGGGCGTCCTGATCAAATAAATCAAGATTAATCGTACCTTTATTGGTTTCCATTATGGCTTTGGTCATGGTAATCCTAACTTTTTGATATTGTCTGCAACTTTGGCATCCTATCTTGGGACCAAGGGGAATGCAATTCAATTTTTACGTTAAACCCTATTTAAATCCTCATGCACACCCATCCACTCTGGCGGACAAAAATTCGACAGTTTTGGGGGCGTCCTCAAACAACGGCGTCGCTGCTTGGGTATTTTGTTATTGCTTAATGGTGGTTTGTGGGGCGTACCTGCCCTATATATGGCGATTTGGACACCCCCCATTCCAGAAGTTGAACTACCCAATATCAACCCATTAATAAAGGCGGAATATGATCTTTATGTCGTCAATTGGGGATTTCATACCGCTATTCTCATTGAACAACCCCAGGGCTGGGCACTGGGACCTCCCCACTCACCAAACTCCCGTTATGTTGAGTATGGCTGGGGGGATAAGCATTTTTTTATGCTATCCGACACCTCGTTTCTGGCCACTCTCACAGCTGGCATCCTGCCAACGGAGTCAGTGATGTACCTGAGAGGCCGAGACACGCTACTGTCGGCCCAAAAGCACGCGCGGCAACTGTATCATCGGAAAGTCTCGGCGCAACAACTATATGATCTGATTACAACGTTAGAGCAAAGCTTCAAGCGTCAGGATGGTGAACGGAGTGTCCCCTATCCACAAGTCCCTAATTTTAGGGGGCAGTTTTACCCAGGTCGTGAATATTATGTTATTTGGTCTGATTGTAATGCCTGGACTGTCCGCCATCTCCAAGGGATTGAAGTCGCCCACTCTTTTGGACCTGTTATCTTTTCAGAACAAGTGGGTCCAAGTTTGAAAGGCTTTCAACTGATCCAAGGGACAGACTAATCCAATTCACTGACTACAATCGTCTGGATGGATAGTAAGCCCGTGAATTCGGCTCTTGCAGACTCACAGTATTCGTAATGGCATTCTTCAAATATGGACCAACCGTTAAAAGCTGTGAGCAAGTTTCTCAGCTATATTCTCCGCCATCGGCCAGAGGCCATTGATTTAGAGCTTAATGCGGGTGGCTGGGCAGCCGTTGCTGACTTAATTCAATGTGCTGACAAACATGACCATTTTTTATCTGAAGAAATCATCAAAAAAGTGGTTATTTCTAATGATAAGCAGCGTTTTAAATTAAGTGAAGATGGGCAATATATTCGAGCTAACCAAGGACATTCCATTCCGGTCAACTTAGATTTATTACCTTTGACACCACCTTCTGTTTTATTTCATGGAACAGCCACACGGTTTTTAGCGTCTATCATGGCGAGTGGCTTACTCCCTTCTGGGCGTCAACACGTTCATCTATCAGCGTCATACGAAATTGCGATCGCAGTAGGCAGACGACATGGCAAGCCCACTGTATTAGAAATTAATGCCCTAAAGATGCAAACTGATGGCTATCTTTTTTATTGTTCCGAAAATGGCATTTGGCTCACCGATTATGTGCCCACTCAGTATTTAGTAGAAGTAGAATAAAACCAGCTCAATCAATAGTCCCTAAACACTATTGCGATAGACAAATAAAAACCATACAATAGAGATGTTTGATATAGAAAGCAAACGGGAATCATTGGCTTAATACTGACACCATTTCTCGCTTTCGAATTTACATTTTCTCCAGTGTTCAGGCTGTCCCTCTAACGGCACCATTATTGCTATGAATTTCAAGACTCTATTGATATCGTTTAGCCTTGTCTTGATTAGCGGGTTCAGCGTCTCTGCCTACAGAGCCAACTTCCATTCAGCGATTGAAGCACCGCCACAGCAAACCAATCCTGACTGTAAGTATCCTCCCTGCGATTAATGGGTGCGTGGCTAAATAACCTAGCTTTTAGTTAATCATTCTGTTCAATTCGATCAGCCATCCATAATATTCTTCTCCTTTTTGGCTTCGGGGAAGATCGACCTGTGTGCAAATGAGAGTAGCAAGTTCTTGAGCGCGGGGTCGATCAGCTATGGGAATAATGGTCCAATCAGGGTCTCGGGCGAAAGCTTCGGTCAAAGACACAGACATATAGTTAGACTCAGACACTGAATGGTTATAGAATTCATCCCCCGGAGATACTGATGAAAAAATCGCTCAGTAGTTAGAGGACATCTAACTACTGAGCAACATTTACACGGGCTTATTGGGGTACTAAGACACTTTCAATGAATGGCGCTTAATCGTCATCATCACGGCCACGATTAAGCCAGCGGTCTAGCTTATCTTGGAAATCACCTCGTCGATCTCCTTTTCGCCAATTCTCATTCTCATAGTCGCGATCTCGACGACGAGACCGCCCATAGTCTTCATCTCGGCGACGATTTTCCCAACGACGGCGTTTTTCCGAGCGTCGACGACGCTCTCGCCAACGGCGGTCTCGCTCTTTTTCCCAACGACGACGTTCTTTCAGCTTTTGCCGACGCCAACGATCATTACGACTGGAATTGTGATCATCTCGACAATAGAGTCGACCATATCGACGCCAACAGTAGCGCTTATGACGTCGGGATCGTGTTTTATTCGCAATCAATGAAGAGGTTTGCTCTTCTTGGACTTGCTGTGTACTTTCTTGACTTAGGATTACTGCTTGGACAGGAGACATAAATGCTGTCGCACCCATCAGAGCAGCAGCCAACATCACAGAGGATTTAGCCATTGCTTTATTACTCAGCTTTATCGGTTACTCTCAAGTGTTAGATTAGTCTCAAAGCCCAGGCATGTCAGTCTAATGGCAGCCAAAATCTAAGAATAAATAAATAGAAACTCATTAATCTGGAAGTGGAAAAAAAGTAGAAAGCAAGTGGAATTCAAGACCTTCCAATCAACCGATACAAACCAGAGATGAACAACCTTCCCAAAAGATTATCTATCCTGACTTGAGTGGGTCATTAAAATAGATGAAACCTCACCAATGGGATGATTTCTTGAAGCATACTGCTCAAGAAGTGAACTTAACGGGCAAAGTTAAAAATATTTTTCTGACTCGTTTTGCTTATGAGCATTGGCGCAAACCCGATAAAGAGGTTTGGCCCCTGGCCCAGGCAGCCAGCCATGAATCCTATAAAAAGCAAATGACTACGGTTTATTCTGCTTTTGCTAGTCAAACAGATCATGGCTGTGCTGAACTAGATTTATTGAGTAAAGGACCAGGAAAATTCAATATTTTGCGAGACTGGCTCCAAGATATACAGTATCCCAAATGGCTGCAAATGCGAGCAGCGGTCTTGCCTCAAGATTTACCCATCTTGAATTACCGAACGCCTCTATCTGCGAACTCTCCCTTTTACATCGACAGACCCCCCACTGAAGCCGACTGTACACAAGCCATTCAGCAAGTGGGTGCTCTAGTTCGGATTAAAGCCCCTGCCCAAATGGGTAAAACTTCATTGCTGCGCCAGCTTTTATTTCAGGCACAGACTTTAGAATATCAACAAATTTATCTGAACTTTCGCGAAGCTGAAACGTCTATTTTCGCTAGCTTGGATAAATTCCTACAATGGTTTAGTGCCAATATTTGCCGCGAATTAGGGTTGCCTCCCCAACTTGATCAGTATTGGGCTGAAGATTTATATGGCAGCTTAATGAGTTGCAAGACTTACTTTCAAACCTATCTGTTACCCAAGGTTGATATTGCCCTTGTCCTCGCATTAGATAACGTCGATCGACTGTTTGAGTATCCTCATATTGCTCAAGACTTTTTACCCATGCTGCGCTCTTGGAATGAAGAAGCAAATACTCAGACCATTTGGCAAAAAATTC
Source organism: Acaryochloris sp. 'Moss Beach' (assembly GCF_021497025.1). NCBI lineage: Bacteria > Bacillati > Cyanobacteriota > Cyanophyceae > Acaryochloridales > Acaryochloridaceae > Acaryochloris > Acaryochloris sp. 'Moss Beach'. Next base: position 4,225,123 of record NZ_CP071717.1, on the reverse strand, counting down.
GATTAGTCATTGCTCATTCCACTGAAATTTATATTGAGCTAGATGCTCATCAATCCCCCTTTAATGTGGGGTGGCCGATTAAACTCTGGGGCTTTACCCCTGAGCAAATGCAGGATTTAGCCCGTCTATATCATCTGGATAGCAAGCTGGAAGTTCAGATTCCTGGTGTCTTTCAAGCGTTGAAAGCCCTCATCGGTGGTCACCCTTACCTCGTCCATCTCACCTTTGATGCCCTGCGCCGCCAGCAACTCCAGCTGGATCACCTACTGCAACAAGCCCCCACCCAAAGCAGTATTTACAGTACTCATCTACGGGGACTATGGAATACATTACAGGGACAACCCCAGTTAGCCACCGCCATGTATCGAGTCGTAACCGAAACTTCTGAAGTCCGGTTAGAACCGATTCAAGCCTATCAACTCGAAAGCATGGGGTTAGTCAGCCTCTCGGGAGATTATGTCCAGCCCAGTTGTGAGCTATATCGTCAATACTTTGCCACTATGCCGTTGAATAATCATGAATTCGACAGCCTATAAAGTTGGCGGTAGTTTGGGCTACGACCATCCTTCCTATGTCACCCGCCAAGCCGATCATGAGCTGTTAGCAGCCCTCAGCCAGGGAGATTTCTGCTATGTCTTCAACAGTCGCCAAATGGGAAAGTCGAGCCTAAAAGTACGGGCGATGCATCATCTGGCAGATCAGCAGCACTACTGTGTCTCCATGGATATGACCCTGCCCGGCAGCCAAGTACAGGAGCAACAATGGTATGCCAGCCTGATGGTTCAACTCTGGCAAGGGTTAGCTCTGACGGACCAGCTTAACCTCAAGCAATGGCTGCAGGCCCAAACTTATCTATCCCCAGTACAGCAGCTAAAGCACTTTATCGATGAGGTGTTATATCAGTATGTTCCTGACCGTAAGATTTTTATCTTTATTGACGAAATCGATAAAATTCTCAGTCTTCCATTCTCAGTCGATGACTTTTTTGCCTTAATTCGCTGGTTTTACAATCAACGAGCAGAGAATGCCATTTATAACCAATTAACCTTCGCTTTATTTGGGGTTGCGACCCCTTCTGATCTGATTCAAGATAAAACCCAAACCCTGTTTAATATTGGTCATGCGATTGAGCTTGCTGGCTTCACCACTGAAGAAGCTCGGCCGCTCAGGCGGGGACTGCAGCCTTATGCGTCCAATGCCGAAGCTGTATTGCAAGCCATCGTGGCCTGGACTGGGGGGCAACCCTTTTTATCTCAGAAGCTGTGCCAATTAGTGATTCAGCAACAGGCTGAAATCCCTGCGGGACAAGAAGAAACTAGCATTGCAGCCTTGGTGCGATCTCACGTCATAAATCATTGGTCCACCCAAGACGAGCCCGTCCATTTACGCACGATCCGTGATCGACTCCAACACCACCCAGCCCGCACAGGACAACTCCTGGGCCTGTATCGCCAGATCCTAGACCAAGAATTCGTGGTTGCCGATGGTAGTGCGGCCCACAGTGAACTCCAGCTGTCTGGGTTAGTGGTCAGTCGACAAGGGCAACTCACCGTCTATAACCGCATCTACCGTCACATTTTCAACCCAAGCTGGATAGAACAAGAACTGGCTGCCCTGCGCCCCTATGCGGAAACGATGCAGGCCTGGGAACGATCCGACCGTCAAGATACCTCTCGCCTGCTAAGAGGTCAGGCCTTACAAGATGCCTTTGACTGGTCTCAAGAGCAGCAACTCAGCAACCAAGATTACCAATTCCTAGCGGCCAGTCAAGCTTTAGATAAGCAAATCGCTATTGACAATGAGCGGAAAGCGAGAGACTTAGAGCGTCTAAGCACCCAACTCGATGCCGAAAAACAAGCCAAACAGACCCTAGCCGCAGCCTATGCCGACGCCAAACGTAAACTACGGTTAGGCACAGGAATTCTGGCTCTGTCCTTGATAGGTGCCATTTCGACCTCTATCTGGGTGAACCACGCCTTGCAGCAACAACAAATTGCCCAAACCCAATCCATTGAATGGGCCGGTAAAAGTGCACTCCAGCAATTTGACTTTGACCAGATTGCATCCCTGCTCACGGCCCTGGAATCCGGTCAAAATCTCCGGCCTCTTGTGAGTCAACATCAGTCTTTACAGAGCTATCCCACCACCACACCCTTAATCGCCTTACAGGAAATCTTGCAGCATATTTGGGAACGAAACCGCTTAGAAGGTCATGCAGCCACGGTTAATAGCATCAGTTTTAGTCCCGATGGCCAGTCGATTGCCACCGCCTCTCGGGATGGTACCGCCCGCCTGTGGAACCTGCAAGGACAAACCCAAAAGATTCTTACTGGACACCAAGGCGATGTCTACAATATTGCCTTTAGTCCTGATGGACAACTTCTGGCTACCGCCTCTCAAGATCGAACCATTCGCTTATGGACCCGGTCGGGACGAACGGTACAGATCTTGCAAGGACATCAAGGCGATATCTATGACCTCAGTTGGAGTGGAGACGGCAACTATATCGCCTCAGCCTCGAAGGATGGCACCGCCATTGTGTTCGATCGCCAAGGGCGTCAACGTTTGCGATTTCAACAACATCAAGACTCAATCTATGCCATTAGTATTAGTCCCGACAGCCAAAGAATTGCCACAACCTCCCGGGATGGAACCGTTCGCCTCTGGACCCCTACTGGCAAGCAGCTATTGGTTCTAACAGGACATCAAGGCGCTATCTATGATGTGAGCTTTAGTCCAGATGGGCAGCAACTCGTCACGGCAGGGGCGGATCAAACGGTGCGATTGTGGGGCATCCAAGGAAAACCCTTAAAGATCTTCAGGGGCCACCAAGGGGCCGTTTACGACGTTAGCTTTAGTGCAGCAGGTCAGTGGATAGCCTCTGCTTCCGGGGATAAAACCATTCGGCTATGGGATAAATCTGGAAAGGCGTTACAGGTATTGAGGGGGCACCAAGGCGCTGTCTATAGCGCTCGGTTTAGTCCCCAAGGGAATCTCCTGGCCACCGCCTCCAATGATGAAGATAGTGCCCATATCTGGCAGGTTCGTTCGACTTGGCTAGCGCAACAACAGCGGCAGCTTCAAGGTAGAATCGCCAGTTTGAATTTCAGTATTGACAGCCAGGATCTAATCACAGCTTGGGTGAATGGTTCTGTGTCAATCGGGAACCCTACTCAACCCAACTTCAAACAACTACAAAGTCAGGTCAATGCTGTTACGAGTCTGAGCTTCCAGGCTCAAAAACAACTACTGGCAGTAGCCACCAAGCAAGGCACCGTTCACTTATACCAGAAAGACAAGCTACTCCAAACGTTCCAAGCTCACAAAGATACCATTTACAACATCCAACTCAACCCCCAAAACAATCTCCTAGCAACAGCTTCTCGGGATGAGACCGTTAAACTCTGGAATCACCAGGGAGAGCAGCAGGCTTCACTGAAAGGCCATTCTGGGGCGGTCTATAGCGTTCGATTCAGTCCCGATGCTCGACACCTCTTAACCACCTCTGAGGACGGTACTGCCCGATTGTGGACCCTAACAGGGGATCTGATGGCTCAACTGCCCGATCACCAAGGGGCAGTGTATGACGGTCGCTTTAGTCCCGATGGCCAGACCCTCGCCACCGCATCGGAAGATGGTCAAATTCGTCTCTGGACACGACAGGGCCAACTGCTCACTTCTTTTCGCAATTATCCAAGCTCTGTGTATCGTCTCCGTTTTAGTCCTGATGGCCAACGCATCGCCACCGGCTCAACAGATGGCAATATCCAAATTTGGGACTTACAAGGAAACCTACAAATGGAATTTGATGGTCACGCTACGGTGATCCAAGATCTCAGCTTTGACAGTAAGGGTCAGCAATTGACGTCCGTCGCCAATGATGGAACCGTTCAGACTTGGCAACTGTCTGAGACTCCTCAAGAACATTTGGATGCCTTATTACAGCGAGGCTGCCATTGGCTGGCTGATTATTTAGACAGTCATCCCCAGGAACAGTTATCCGTATGCCAAGGATCATAGCCTCTCAGGCTATAGGCCACTATTAAGGTGCTGTTTTCTTGGGGGCTTTCTTAAAAAACATGGTGGGCGGTAAATCTTCTTCGACCGGGGGCATTGTATTATTCATGCCCGATGGAACAGCATGTTCTCTGGTCAGAGTGGCGTGGGGATTGAAAACATGGGGCAGGGTACTGCGAATATCTAATCCTTCGACACTCACCTGGTTCAGTCCTGAAGGAGACAAGGTCATTAAGCGATAGGACGCTTTAACATTGCCCAACATAACGGCATCCCCTTCGACCAAGGTATGAGAGGTTGTACGTTCACCATTGACGACGACACCATTGGTGCTGAGCTTACCCGTTGCATCTCCATCGACAATTCGGTAGCTATAGCCAGAACTATTGGCACCAGGGATACGCAACAGCATGGCATGAAAACGGGACACTGCCTTGGATGCAGGCAACACGATAGAATTTTTTTTATCTCGCCCTAGGGAATAGGTGGGGGACTCTAATAATACACAGCGAACCCCTTCTTCTTCTTCAATCATCAACACGTGACAATCTTGGGTCACCACTATCGGCGGTGTTGGAGCTTGTACATTCATAATTTCTGGTTTAGAAGAAGAACGGCGAATGGACGACCATTATTGGCATTAGTCTTAAGGTAAAAGCGCAAAGCAGTCTGTTGCCACCGTAAAAACTCGTAAGTTTGTGACTCTCAGGTGTGTGAGAGGGAAATCATCTGTAGGCATCCATACTTTGAGAATGGATTACCGGCACCTGCTTTCTCCACCAGTCAGAGGTTAGAGCACCAGAATAAAACTATCCCGTTGATGAAAATCAGCCTCAGATCCTGGATGGCATAATGCCCAGTAGGTCAGGGGCAGGTCAGGAGATTGAATCACCGCACAAATCCCCACGTCTAAAGCAGGGGAAGTAGCCATAATTTGGTTGAGATCAAAGGTTAAAGACAAAGTGAGGGCGGTCTGCTGGTGATGAACTTGGAACGGCAGCGCCTTGATCGCCTCAACTTCCTGTAAGCCTTGTCGGTAAGCCTCAAGGTGAAAGGCATTCCAATCTCCGGCGGGGGAAAGATTAAACTCCCAATAATTGGGCTGGTGAGGCTGCCCTAGAAAAAATTCCAGACAGGTCGCTTCCCACAGATCAAACTGGCGAGTTGGCGACGATGGCGGGGGAACTATCACCTGATTTAAGTTGCCGGAGACTGTGTATGAGATCGCAAGTTGATTCCCCTCTCGTTCTAAGGTGCCCGTAATCGTGATATCGGGGTGGGGTGTGCCAAAGGGCTGCAGGGAAAAGGCAGTCATCGCAAAGATTGAATCAGGGCTTGAATCGATTCGGATTGGGCTTCAATACTCTCCGTCAGCTTGAACTGAACTAGGGCACGGTTGAGATTATGGTCTGGATGGTTGACCTTGAAATAGACATTGCCCGCAAGGTAGTCCGTAAAAAAGCGTAGCCCTAGTTCAAAGGTAATCAGGCGAATCGCATCATAGAGATAGTCATAATCATCCTCGGTCAGAAAGGACTGGGCGACCGCCAAATATCCTTGTAAAATCCGCTGGCACATCTTGAGATCAAACTGAACCATTTCCCACTGTTCCGTTTCTTCTCCCAAGGGGTTACAGCCCGACCGCAGACAGTCACCAATGTCGTAGTGAATGAGTCCGGGTTTCACCGTATCGAGATCGATCACACTCACCGCCTGCTGGGTCTCTGTATCCATCAAGATGTTGTTGATCTTAGGATCGCCATGCATTAGACGGAGGCGGAGTTTGCCCTCCGCTTTAGCCGCTTCGAGGATATTGGTATCTTGTTTGCGATCGCACACAAATTGCAGACAATATTCCACTTCCGGCGTCAACTCAACCTGAGTATCCTGCACCTGCTCAAACTGCTGTAAATATTGAGGGGTAATATGAAAGCCCTCCAGGGTATCCGCCAACTGCTCCGCCGGTAGATCGCTAATTAGATGGTGAAACATACCCAAGGCATAGCCCACCTCTTCCGCCTGATCAGGGGTCGTGATTTCCTGGAGAGCTTGGGCCGTTTCCACAAAACTCATGGCCCGCCAAAAGTCACCATTCGGACTGACCCAATGGTCCTGACGGTCTTGGGTAAGAAAGACTTGGGGCACTTCCCAACGTCTTTGACAGCCATCTGTTTGTAGTCGTTGGCAAACATGCTCCGAATAGGTGCGAATATTCCGCATCACCAATTGAGGCTGCTGAAACACCTGGGTATTAATTCGCTGCAGAATAAACCGTTGGTCCGTCGCAGCATCTAAGGTCACCAGAAACGTACTGTTGATATTGCCTTGACCAAATTCTTGGATATCAACGACGGTCCCTGCAGGTTTGAATTGTTCTGCGACAACCCAAGGGGACAAACCGGGGGGTAGAGGATCACTCATGGGGCTAAACAATCAAAGGAACTGAGATAAAACACCATAAATCAGTCGAAACACTAGGCTCAGGGTCATCAACACTAAACCCGATACAACCCCCAGCAACAAAATAGATTGAATGGGGTTACCGCCTTGAAGCGCTGGGACAAAGAAGATAATCACCAAGGTAAGCACGGCAATAATGGCCAAATCAACCCGCTCAATCCATTGCTGCAATTGACAATAGACCAAAACAGCCACTAGGCCTATCCAAAAACCACCGCTGATCAGGGTTGTACCCAAAAAGCTCGTCAGTGCCACTGCCAATACGCCTCCTTCAAACCCCGTGAAAGCAGCTCCCCCTAACATGCGAACTAGCGAAAAAGGAGGTGGTGGTGTCTTGACACGCACGGGGGTCGGGATAGCAGGACTAGCCGCCTGAGGCACAGGAGCTGCCTGAGGTACAGGACTGGCTGCCTGAGGTACAGGACTGGCAGGAGCTGGCAACACAGGAGCGGGTGGGGATGGAGATTGGGGGTGCGGGCTGACTATAGTTAAGTGGTTGCCCCCAGACTGGAGCGGGGTTGACCCAACTGCACCAGAATTTCGGCAGCAGACTGAAATCGTTTTTGGGGTGAAGTCTCTAATATCCGGTCCAAAATCAGAGCCAAACGATCGCTCACCTGAGCATGGGGTCGCCAGTTCCACTGATTGTGGGACGTATCGAACAAGTCGTTGGGGGCTTTACCCGTTAACAGCACAATACAGGTGACGGCCAACGCGTATAAATCGGACGAGGGAAACACCTGATTACCATGGGTTTGCTCCGGTGGAGCATAGAAGGGGGGGTATAGATACTGGTGGCCTTGCTGGGGGGTAGGGGCTGCCACATTGGCGACCTGCTTCACGGCCCCAAAATCCAGGAGATACAGCAACCCATTTCCCGTTTGGGTCATATTGGTATGGGTATGGCGCATGATATTCGAAGGCTTAATATCTCGATGAATCGAGCCATTCTCATGGACAAACTGGAGAACAGGCAGAATTTCTGCCAGCAGTTCCAGGATTTCCTTTTCCTTAAACTGAGTTTTGTCGTCTAACTCTTCTTCAAGAGTTTTGCCGTCAATAAATTCTTGGGCCAAATAGAAAAAATCTTCAGCGGGCTGCGATCCTCGCCCAGAGACCGGTAACTCAAAAAAAGCAAATAGATCCGGAATTTGCGGATGCCGACCCAATTTTTCCAGGACTTCGGCTTCTCGCTGAAATAAGCTTTGGGCCATTTGCATCTGGCTAGGCCCTAAACCCGTGGGCTGAAATTGCTTCACCACACAATCCCGTAAGCCTGGCGTGTAGCGATCGCAAGCGAGATAAGCAGCGCCAAACCCGCCTTTTGCCAGCAGTCGTGACGGTAAATATCGCCCGATGAGGATCAACGGCATCCCACAGCTTAAGCAAAACTTTTGCTGTACAGCTTTGAGAGCCTGAGGATCATCCAGGTCAGCAAAATAGTTATTCGGGCGCTGACAATTCGGGCGGGTACAGTAAATCTCCATTGAAGATATGCAGCTACTCGCAAAAACTAGTTAGTGGCAGAGGTAACAAGTTCGGCATCGTCAGATGAGTTCGCAATTCCTTTTAGGTCTGAGGAGAGAGTACTAAACTTGGGCAAAATCTCGGAGATAAAAATCTCTGCCGCTTTGGAGCGATATCGATTGGGGTTGATAATCAGAGATAATATCCTCTTTATAGCAACATTCTCAATTTTTACGCGCTTCAAACTACCCAACTCAAGTTCTTTCTCAATCGCAGATGTGGAGACAAAAGCAGCTCCTAAACCCGACTGAACCGCATTCTTAATCGCTTCAATGGAATTCAGTTCCATTTCAATTTTTAACAAACGAGGATCGATGTTGCCTCTCGTTAGGATTTGATCAATCACCTTGCGAATCGTGGACTGGGCATCCAGGGTGATAAAGCTAAGCTTGTACAGATCTTCCCGTTGAATCACTGCAGACTCAGCAAGCGGATGGGACTTCGGCAAAATCAAGGCCAACTCATCTTCAGCATAAGCAGTCACCGTTAAGGATTCTTGCAATTCCAACGGGACTTCACCGCCGATAATTGCTAAATCAACTTGCCCGTTGACAATACTCCAGCACGTGCGGCGAGTGGAATGAACATGAAGCTGGACGGCTACATCAGGATAGGCCTGACGGAATAATCCAATTAGACGCGGCATCAGATACGTTCCTGTGGTCTGGCTAGCCCCAATCACGAGGGTGCCCCCTTGCAGGTTCTGCAAATCTTCAATGGCGCGGCAGGTTTCCTGACAAAGGGCTAAAATTTTATCGCCATAGTCAAGTAAGAGATGGCCAGCTTCAGTCAATTGGGCTCGTCGTCCTCCTCGGTCAAAAAGAGGTACGGCTAGCTGACGCTCTAAGTTCTGAACTTGAAGGCTAACGGCGGGTTGAGAGACATATAAACTATCAGCGGCACGCTTAAAACTCCCTTCCGCAGCAATTGCTTTGAGAATGCGGAGTTGATCAAGCGTAAACGGAAGGTCAGACATGGGGGATGACCTGCATGTAAGACAATAAAAATCGTCCAGTAATCAAGATATTCTAAGTTAACCGCAAAACGTAGCGGGTCGCACTGTTTGTTGATTCTTGCATACCCACCGAGCAGGGTTCAGATAACAAACCTCTGGCTCAAACAACAGAATTAGAACCTCTGAAAACCTTTCCAAGCCTACGGATATCAGATATTTGGGGTTGAATGAGAGCAATCTTTAAGTTTTGTTTCCTGACCGGTCGCTCAACCCCTCAAAAGCCTTGATCAGTCCATAAACTTAAGGCTCAGATCCAACCAACTCGCTTGGGTGATCGGGGCACTCGTAGAGATATAGTCCACGCCTGTTTCGGCAACCGCTCTAATCGTTTGTAAATTGATATTGCCCGAGGCTTCAATTTTGACCGTGTGGGCACATTGGGTTCGAATCAGTTTGACGGCAGATTGCATCTGCTCAACCGCCATATTGTCCAGCATAATGATATCGGCCTGATTATCCACAGCCTGCTGGACTTGCTCCAATGTTTCAGTTTCTACTTCAATGGCGAGGGGAAACGGAATTTGTTGACGCACGCGACGAACGGCTTTACCAATTCCCCCAGCAGCAACAATATGATTGTCCTTAATCATCACCGCGTCATCCAAGCCCATGCGATGATTTATCGCTCCTCCGACCTGGGTGGCATATTTTTCTAAGATACGCAGGCCAGGTGTCGTCTTGCGAGTATCAACGAGCTGAGTCGGTAAATCGGCAATTTTATCGGCATAGGTGCGAGTTAGGGAGGCAATGCCACTTAACGGCATGATCAAGTTCAGGGCGACCCGCTCTCCCATCAGTAAGGCACTCATGGGTCCTTGGAGCTGGGCAACAACGGTCTCAGAGGAACTGTTCTCTCCCTCTTTAACGAGAGAATGCATCTCCACCTGGGAACTCAGGAGATGGAATACTCGCTGAAACAAAGGCAAACCCGCAACGACCCCCGGCTGCTTAAGACGGAGTTCAGCTTGCCCCCAGTCGGCTTCTGACCCAGCAGGCCAGAGGGCCTGGGTAGTGCGATCGCCCCGGCCAATATCTTCAGCCAGCCAGGCTTGTAGAAGTGGATCTAGAATCAGCCAGGGAGGTAAATTTGCCACAGATTATTCAGTGCCAGTTTCAAACTAGGGAATAGTATCGCATTGAGGTCAGCATTCTTGCTTCAGGCCCGTAGGAATTGGGGTGGCCCCTTTCATTACTTGGATATCCAGAGGGTTCAAAACTCAACGTTTTAGCAGGCTCTCAGTACACAAATGCAGATAAACCCAATCTTTTTTAGCAAAGATTAGGATTTATCTGCAGTGCATTCATATGATTGGTTCAGCCTTTGATGATCCAATAGGATCAAAACAAAGTAATCATCCGCCCTGTTCAAAAAAGGTCTGGCCTTAGAGGATATACAAAATCAGGAATAAAACAATCCAGATAACGTCCACAAAGTGCCAATAAACTTCGGTGGCCTCAATCCCAAAGTGGCTGGTTTCAGAATAGTGACCTGGAACCCGTGAACGCCACAACACTGATGACATCAACAGTAAGCCTACAAATACATGCAGTCCGTGGAAGCCTGTCAACAGATAGAAAGTACTGGCAAAGAGGTTGGTGGTCAAACCAAATCCAAGATGGTTGTACTCGTAGACCTGACCGGCTAAGAAGGTCGCCCCCATGGCAATGGTGATCGCAAACCATAGTCGGGCTGCTTTAACATCCCCACTCTGCTTAATCGCAGTGTCAGCCTTATGAATCACAAAACTACTGGAAATCAAAATGATGGTGTTGATTCCAGGGAGTATCAATTCAAGTTCTTCAGTGCCTTCGGGTGGCCATTCAGGCGTCACCACGCGGAAGGCGAAATAGGCCACAAAGAGTCCCAGAAACAACATGCTTTCTGAGACGAGGAAGACAATAAATCCAAAAAGCCGTAAATCGGGATGTTCACTATGATGCTCAGTTGTCTCTACCGTGGCTGCATAGGTAATATCGGCTTGATTTTGATCGGTTGTTGAACCTTGCATGGCTATCCAATATTGCTAAAATGTCCGGTTTACTAAATAGAGTCAAGTTACTCTGAGCTTTCTCCTGCTAGGGCAGGGGTCGGTGGCGCTAGGGTTGCCGCCACAAAATCTAGGGCCTTAGGGGTTCCATAGTCATAGGGGCCAATGGTTAGAACTGGATCTTCCTCAAAATTTTCAACAGGTGGTGGGGAAGGGACCGTCCACTCTAAGGTCAGTCCTTTCCAAGGATTACTGTTCGCTTTGGGGCCAGCAATCCAACTCCATATTGCATTGACGATAAAGGGCACCGTCGATACAGCCAAAATATATGAACCAATCGTGCAAACTAAATTCAATGCCGCAAACTTCGGATCATATTCGGCAATCCGGCGATTCATCCCTTGCAATCCCAGAACATGCATCGGCAAAAAGCAAATATTGAAGCCCACAAAGGTCATGGCAAAATGCACTTTACCCCAAAATTCATTCAGCATCCGACCGGTCATTTTGGGAAACCAGTGGTAGAGCCCGGCATAGATGCCAAACACGCTGCCACCAAACAAAACATAATGCAGGTGAGCAACAACAAAATAGGTATCGTGCACATGGATATCAAAGGGGACTGAGGCTACCATCACCCCGCTCAGACCACCCACAACAAACATGGAGACAAAAGCCATCCCAAACAGCATGGCACTGCATAAGTTCAGCTTGCCGCCCCAGACCGTTGCCACCCAGCTAAACACCTTAATGCCTGTGGGCACGGCGATCACCATTGTGGCAATCATAAAGAACATCCGTAGCCAGTCGGGGGTACCACTGGTAAACATATGGTGAGCCCAGACAATTAACCCCAAAAAGCTAATGGCAACACTAGAATAGGCAATTGCTTGATAACCGAAAATGGGCTTACGAGCATGAACCGGCAGAATTTCTGAGATTAAGCCAAAAGCCGGCAAAATCATGATGTAAACCGCTGGGTGGGAATAAAACCAGAACATATGCTGGTAGACAATCGGATCACCACCACCCGCCGGATTGAAAAAGTTGGTCCCCACCAACAAGTCAAAGCCTAACAACACCATTGCACCAGTCAGAACAGGAGTCGCAATCAGCTGCAAAGCCGAAGTGGCGAGCATGGCCCAGCAAAAGAGAGGCATATCATTCAAGGTCATGCTGGGAATTCGCATTTTGAGGATAGTGACCAGGAAATTCAGCCCCGCCATAATCGACGAAGTCCCCAAGAGAATGACGCCCAAAATCCAGATAGCTTCTCCAGCTTTGTTGGTGATGAGGCTCAAAGGTGGATAGGAAGTCCAACCTGCAGCAGCGGGTCCAACAAAAAAACTGCATAGCAACAAAATGCTTGTGGGCGGAATGATCCAAAATGCGATCGCATTCAGTTTCGGGAAGGCCATATCCCTAGCCCCAATCATCAGGGGCACCAAAAAATTGCCAAATCCTCCCGTAAGAGTGGGGATGATCCACAAAAAGATCATGATCGTGGCATGCATTGTGAACAGTTCGTTGTAGGTCTCCCGTGGCACAAAATCCGAAGCCGGGGTAGCCAACTCAGTCCGTACCAATTCAGCCAGGAGTCCACCAATCAGATAGAACACAAAGCTAGTGACCAGATATTGAATGCCAATCACCTTATGGTCAGTACTGAAGCTGAAGTATTCGCGCCAAGGCGTCACCTCTACTTCTTCTAGATGGGGTGCTTGCGCTTCCGTCATAAATCAATCCTTTATCCCGGGGTAATCACAGAAATCGTTGTCTTATCGTCAAAATAAATAATGCTGTCATGACTCTGAAGGGAAGTTGCCAGCCTGAGCTAAATCCGACTGGGGTGAAAGGTCATGCAAATGTTCAGGCATGCCCATAGCCGCAGCATGATGTTCTAAGGGGGACGAGCCTTCAGATTGAGCCATAGTATCCCTTGAGGTATTCGCCACGAGTTGACTATCCACCCAAGTTTGATACTCAGGGCCAGAGTGAACAATGGAGCGGGTTTTCATCGCTCCGTGATAAGCACCACATAACTCAGCACAAATCACCGGATAAACCCCTTCTTTTGTAGGCTGAAAATTCAAGTGAGTCACCTGCCCAGGAACCGCATCTTGCTTCAAGCGAAACTCAGGCACCCAAAACGCATGAATCACGTCTCTCGCCGAAATGTTAAGGGTCACTGGCCGATTAACAGGTAAATGGAGTTCACCGGAAATAATGCCCGTATCGGGATAGGTAAATAACCAGGCATATTGCAAACCATCTACATTAACCTGCAAAGGAGCAAGGGTTTCAGTCGCCATCGCTTGGCTAAGCGCATCTGAAGACATCTGCCCTTGATCGGCAACCATTTGGGCTGAATCTGAACCAGCCACCATTTCCATATCGCCATGCTGATGGGCCATATTGTGAGATCCCATCGTGCCCACACTATCGATACTTTGATAGACATCGAAACTATAGATTCCCAACCAGAGCACTAACATTGCAGGGATGGCAGTCCAAACAATCTCTAAAGGAATGTTGCCATGCACGGGTGCAGCATCCGTCTGATCATCAGGCTTACGGCGAAACGCCAATAAGGAATATAGCAACGCCCCTTGAACAATCAGAAATAGGCCCGTGGCAATGGCCATCATCGCGGCAAATAAGCGATCGATTTCTGCTGCTTCAGATGCTGCAGCAATGGGCAGCAATACATCATTGTGTTGACTGACCCAGAGGCTAGCAAGGGTAATTAGAATCCCAATAATTAAGGTGAGAATCGCCGTTGGAACTTTCACAGTGATTTTCCTGTAGTGATAGAGCGGACATCAGGCCAAACAATAAGGAGCCTTAAACACCTATTCAGAACCTTCAACATCACCTACTACGGTAGATCAGCTCACTCGGTAAGGTGGAACTCTGATCAGCAGTCTTAGGCTTTTCTTTGGGATCCTGACAAGACAACAGATACTTCCATCTTGGCAGTTGATTCTAGATTTGGAGATAACTGTACCTTAAAGTTTCCTTACAAAAGTCAATGTCTTTCTACCTTTCAGTAGAACCCTTAAAAAAAGGTAATATCTGCAACAGTGTCAAGCAAGCTGCAACACTTGTATAGCAATATGTTTCAGACCATTCCAGCCTCAGGGAAATAGTGGTTACAGTATATCTATCCTGACCAAGCTTCGATAGATCCCTATTAGTAGCGAACTATTAAAAGTTAATAACCATTGATGTGGTTACACTCCTCTTCCTATCGTTGTTGACATAATCCATGGCCGACATACTACAGACCCACTCCCCAGGTGCCCATTCAGTGAGAAGAACGCCTTCTCAGCTCTTCAGCTATGCATTTTTCGCCATGGCCCTATTGACACTGTTTTTGATGGCCTTAGGCAGTGCAACCCGGGTGATGAATGCAGGGCTATCTTGTCCAGATTGGCCCTTATGCTACGGAGAGCTGATTCCCAAGGACCAAATGAATCTCCAGGTTTTTCTGGAGTGGTTTCATCGTCTGATTGCCTCCTCCCTTGGCCTATTGATGATGGCATTAGTGGGAGCAACCTGGCGGTGGAAATCCCAACTCCCCAAATGGGTGCCGGTCGTGACAACCCTGTGTCTTGGACTCATTATCTTCCAAGGCGTTTTAGGAGGGTTAACGGTCACTCAACTATTGCGATTCGATATTGTGACTGCTCATTTGGCAACGGGATTGCTCTTTTTTAGCAGCATGTTAGTGCTGGGCAGTAGTTTGATGCCCTATCAGGGAACGGGAGTGGTTGATCGATTGCCTTGGCTCAGCACTCTAGCCGGAGTCCTCATCTATTTCCAGAGTATTCTCGGTGGCTTAGTCGCTTCTCGTTGGGCTGCTCACCAATGTTTGGCAGGGGCAAAGCTCTGCCGGATTATGTATAACCACTTTATTGGGGTTGTTCCTCCCACCTTAGCTGTTCTAGCGCTGGTGTTTTTGGCTTGGCGAACCCCAGCACTTCATCCGCGTTTAAGGGGATTGGGGAAACTTGCTTTAGGCTTGCTAAGCCTACAAATCTTAGTCGGCATATCGACCCTAAGATTACATCTACAAGTGGTAGGTTTAACTGTTGCCCATCAGGCAATTGGAGCGACTTTATTAGGCACCTTAGTGATCTTCAGCGTTATCGCAATTCGGGATCGTCACCAGGCCGAATATGTTCAGCCCTTACACACCGTGCCCATCAGAATGGCAGGCTCCTTAGAGCCTTCTTAAGCATTCTCACACTCATTTTTATCGTCTTGCCCCATCTTGGAATTTATTCAGAGGCTTAAATATGCAAAAAACCGTATGGGCTGAGGTTCCTTGGCTTCATCCTGGTTTTGCTCAGACCTGCATCGATTTCTATCAACTGACGAAACCCCGGCTGATTCTGTTGTTCTTAATTACAACAGCAGCTGCTATGTGGGTTGCTTCCTCTGGACAAGTCGGCCCAAGATTATTTTTGACGACTTTACTAGCAGGCGCTTGTGCTGCAGGGTCGGCGAATACCATCAACTGTATTTATGATCGCGACATCGATTACATCATGGAGCGAACCCGGCATCGTCCTCTTCCTTCTGGGCGAATCCAAGTCTGGCAGGCCAGCATCTTTGCAGCAGCATTAGCTCTAATAGCCTTTCTGCTCTTGGACTTTGGAGCGAACCTCCTCAGTGCGTGCCTAGCGATGGCGGGTATCGCTGTTTATATCGGCGTCTATACCTACTGGCTCAAGCGCTCATCCACCCAAAACATTGTCATTGGGGGTGCTGCAGGGGCTATTCCGCCCTTAGTTGGCTGGGCTGCTGTCACAGGAGAATTGAGCTGGGCGGCTTGGGTACTGTTTGCCATCATTTTCATCTGGACGCCACCCCATTTTTGGCCTCTCGCCATGATGATTGAAGAGGACTACTCCAAAGTTGGCGTTCCCATGATGCCCGTGGTTAAAGGCATGGCCACCACTGCCAATCAAACCTTTATCTACACGCTACTGTTGTTACCGGTTACTTTGTTACTGGTCTATCCCTTACAGGTGTCTGGCCCGCTATACGCATCGATTGCCATTGTGCTCTGGGCCCAGTTTATTCACAAAGCCTGGCAGCTGACTCAAACACCAGAAGATAAGCAAATGGCCCGGTCAGTCTTTAAGTTTTCGATTCTGTACATGATGCTGCTCTGCGCAGGTATGGGAGTGGATAGCTTGCCCTGGACTCAACAGATGTGGCACCACTCCACTCATATCCTGCAAGCTTGGATACCCAGTATTGGTTAAAGTTGTAAAATTCATGCCGAATTTACCCCATCTGAATTTTTTTTAGCCAGATTAACAGGTGCCTCTCCCCCTAAAGCCTTATGGCGATATTAAGCAAAAAACAGACTTAGGCTGCCTAAAACAAAGGATAAGAAGAAAAAGAGGCCGTTGATAATCTAATGTCTTTATTCCGACTAGATATCGTCGATCTATAACCTTATACACGGGAGTCATTCGTGGCGAATGGCCCCAAAAACTCCAATCTCAACTAGCAATTTCTAAGATTCATGCCATTGCATCGTAGACACAGTAATAAAATAAGAAAGACTGCCTGTTGAGATTTGTGATTATATGGCTCCTGCTGTTCTCATCCAAAACCTAAAAAAATCCTACGGCAAGGTTGAAGCAGTTAAAGATGTCTCCTTTCAAATTCAACCGGGAGAGATTTTTGGCTTGCTAGGACCCAATGGTGCTGGTAAAACCACAACCTTGCGTTGCCTATGCAGCTTAGCCACACCTGATGGTGGCACCATCGAGGTGAATGGGGTCTCTGTGCGAAAATATCCCAGAGCTGCCCGTCAACTGTTGGGATATATTGCCCAAGAAGTAGCCCTGGATAAAGTCCTAACCGGTCGTGAATTGCTGCAACTGCAAGCGGCCCTCTATCATTTACCTGCCAAAACGATTGCTGATCAGGTAGAAAAAGTTTTAACGCTTCTGGATTTACAAAGTTGGGCCGACACTAAAACAGGAACCTATTCTGGCGGCATTCGTAAACGTCTAGACTTGGCAGCTGGTCTCTTGCATGCACCGGCTGTCTTAGTTTTAGATGAACCCACCGTAGGGTTAGATATTGAAAGTCGGGTCGTGATCTGGGACTTCCTGCAAGGGCTGCGAGAGCGAGGCACAACGATTCTGCTAACTAGCCATTATTTAGAAGAGATCGATGCCCTTGCCGATCGCGTCGCCATCATTGACCAAGGTACCGTGATTGCCGAAGGAGCTCCCACGGAACTTAAAGACCAAGTTGGGGGAGATCGAGTCACCCTCAAGATTCGGGAGTTCACCCCAGATCAAGAGGCGCAACAGGCCCAGGCAATGACCACCGCCTTGCCCTTTGTTCAGGATGTGATTATTAACCCTGCCCAAGGCAACTCACTCAATATGGTGGTCTCTTCCCAAGGAGATGCCCTGTTAAATATTCAAACTGCCCTTAAAGAGGCCGGGTTGCCCATCTTCAGCATTGCCCAAGCCCGTCCGAGTTTGGACGATGTTTATCTGGCTGCCACAGGTCGAACTTTATTGGATGCTGAAATGGCAGCAGCAGGCACCCGCGATCGCAAAAAAGAACGCAAAGAAAATATGCGTTAGCTCCCTATCAATCAGGATCAACTGGCCGTCGGTAGGTCCTCAACTTTTTCTGAATCTAGATACCAACTTTTAAAACTTTGTTATGACCACCACCTCCGCTAACACCAACTCAATCGCTGACTCAGGTGTTCAAGCCGATTTATTGACAACTCCTGGCATTGTTTCTGGCGAATTTTTACAAGAGACGGTCGCCCTAACCCGCCGTCTGTTCATTCAACTGAAGCGACGCCCCACCACCTTAATTGCTGGCATTATTCAGCCTTTGATGTGGTTGGTTCTGTTTGGCGCCCTGTTTAAAAATGTACCGGAAGGCCTATTCGGAACGAGCCAAAGCTATGGCCAGTTCCTCAGCGCAGGCGTCATTGTGTTTACGGCCTTTAGTGGCGCTTTAAATGCGGGTCTCCCTGTCATGTTTGACCGGGAATTTGGGTTCTTGAACCGACTGCTGGTGGCTCCCCTGGCATCCCGCTTTTCCATCGTGATGGCATCAGCGATTTTCATCACCACCTTAAGTTTGGTCCAAACCCTAGCGATTATGGCTCTGAGCTTCTTTATGGGAGCGGGGTTACCCAATACGGTGGGTTTAGCCATTGTTGCTCTCATTGTTTTACTCCTAGTTTTAGGCGTGACAGCCCTTAGCCTGGGACTTTCCTTTGCATTACCGGGTCACATCGAACTAATTGCCGTTATCTTTGTCACGAATTTGCCTCTGCTGTTTGCCAGCACAGCTTTAGTCCCCTTAACCTTTATGCCCACTTGGCTACAGGTGGTGGCAAGCTTGAATCCCCTCAGCTTCGCCATTGAGCCGATTCGTTACCTTTATCTCCATAACGACTGGAGCTTCACTAGCGTTGTGATGGAAGCACCTTGGGGATCTGTCAGCCTAGCGGGTTCTTTATTACTGCTATTCGGATTTGATGCCCTCGCACTCCTGAGCATTCAAAAGCTACTCTACCGCCGCCTTGGCTAGTTTCAATTCATCTACTGTTGACGGAGCTGGTGTTGAGGATGTAAGTCATCCCAATTCTCCAGCTCTTTTTCATTGAGTTTCGTTTTTTCATCGATTTTGAGAATTTTCTCTGAACGCTGACTTCGTTTCTGTTCCAAGAGTTTAATCTCGCGCTGCAAGCGCTCACGGCCAATGTCAAAAAACTCTTCTGCAGCATTCTGAGTATCGAAAAATCCCTGAGACGCTGTTGGTATAGCTTGTACAGGCGTAATCAAACCAATGGTGATGCCAAAATAAACTATTGGGACTACTATGCCAGGTTTTCTAATTTGCATTTGATGTCTCGCCATCAGTCTACCCAGTGTGCCCATTTTTTCTAATCTAACCTCATACTGCAGTAGACTGATGGATTGAGTTTTTGGGTCGAGAGGGAGAATATCGTAGTTACCCATAGGTTCAGCCACAGGTTGAAACGTTAGACAGGAATCTGCGGGCAAGGAAGCCCCCAACCCCTATCAACTACCGATACTCCAACCAATCGGTAGGGTCGGATCAGTGTCTTGGGTCTGAGTGGGTGGCTGGGTCTCTTGGTTCAAAATCTCAATCACCTGGTTATAAATCGTGTCTGCCTGTTCTGGTGAATTAGCAATACTGGTCAGACCGACTTTGCCAAACTCGGACAAACAGCCCATCAGATGAAAAACCGTACCCATCTCACTTCCCGTATCAAAATGGAGATGGTGGCGGGCGATAATATCCATCAAGTCGTCTGGTAATAATCCTTGATAGGAAGATTCACAAAGATTATCCGAGGCCACATAGTACTTCGGTAACCCTTGTTGGCCAAAAAACAAGCCACTATGCATGTCATAAAGGCCATTGGTCAGCAGTTTCAGAGTCATAAAGGGATGCGTCGTGCCCCCTTTTCTCAGGTTAATTTCAATGGCTTGGACATCCCAATGGGTACTCCCATCCGCCAAAATGCGCTTGACTACGACAAAATCAACCCCATATCGCTCCAGCACCCCTTTTTTGGCCAGATTCTCACCGACTTTGAGGCCCAACTGCTGAAGCCGGAGGCGATACTCTTCTGAAGCGGGAAACCGGCACCCTAAATAAATTTGTTGATTAGGCCCCCCTAAAATCTGATCATGGGTTGAAAGAATTTCTACCTCGCCATTGGGGGTAATTTGGCCCTGGACACTGGGAGAGGTCTTATATTCCCCTTCAATAAAAGCTTCAACAATCGCACCGAGTTTGGGGATGCGATCGCAAAAATGAGACCAAGTTTCCGTGGGAGATTCAAAGGTGAGATGGGGGATGCGATCGCAAATCACGTTTCGTCTTTTTTCTGACGTCTCAATATCCCCAACATTCCGCAGATCCAGCAACGCATTCCCTTCTCCCGAGAAGCCCTCATTCAGCTTAACGACTATCCGTTGAAGCTGTGGCTGACGCTGCCAGAGGGCAACTGCCGCCTCTATGAGTGCTTCCGTATCCCACACCAACAGGCTGCCATCAGGATGAGGAATACCACACTCCGCAAAGACCTGCCGACTCCCACTCTTCGTCCCTAAATGTAAAAGGGTTGGATCAGCAGCCAATAGAGGAATATTGAGTTTGACCGAAATTTCCCGTTCTAAGTCCGTCGAGTTAAAGCAGATCATGTAGGAACAGCCTGGTCGCATAGAATGCCGAATTCGCTCCATCAATCGAGGCCGTTCTAGAATCTTCTGGCTGAGGGGCTTAAGAGACTGATCGTAAATGGGCAATAGCAACAAGCGATCGCGGGCATGGGAAAACGGAATGCCTGGTAAAAGCTGGAGATAATAATCAATCACAATCGGCGGCAGCGGTTGGGATGTCACATAAATCAAGCGGGTTTTCGGATCACGAAGCCGGATCAGCGAAAACAGGAGCCGCTCCTCGTAATGCAAAAACCCATCAATCTTTTGCAGCTCTTGTTGATCCACACTAAACGAGGGAATTACCAAAATATCGGAATGCCCCGTATCTACAGTTTCAATCTCCTGCCAGCGATCACATAACTGAGCTTGAAGCCGTTTAAATGCCTGTTCGACAGCCGCTAGGTCTTTCATCCCTCATGCCTTTGCATTCAATATCTGTCATCTTAGCTGCCTGCCATCGTGCGTAATTTATATCAGATCAGCCAAGAGAGGATTTGCCTGCAGCAATTCAGCAAAATTTTTCATTCTCTTCCCCTATCCGTATATCCCCGCAAACTATGAAGCATTACAAATCCTGCTCATGTATAGGAATTCAGTAGTTTCTCAGTGGTGGTTCTCGGTGTAGATCGGACAGATTATATATATACTCTGCGAAAAGAAATCGATACCTTAACGCTACGAAGCGAACGTTTTCTCCTGCGGGTTTGTATTTCTCTAGAACCAACCCCTAAAGACCGTGTCTAACCATCCTGATCAAATCATGCCTCCGTCCTTGAGCTATATGTTGTCCCAATTGTCCTATATGGAACAAGTGCGACTGATCATGACCCATCCTTTTTTCACCGGTCAGTGTCCAGAGTGCAAAACTAAAATCCACATCACAGAACGGGCAATTGGCAGTTGCCATTGCCCCGCATGCAATTGGACTGATCGGCGCGACACCTAACGTTGAGGGCAATCAGCCTATGTCGGCCAGAGAAATCACGGCCTAAAGCACATGAAAAATGAATGAGTAGTTGTAAGGTTCATCTGGGTCCTGTAGACAATGGCGAATCGCTAAAACTGGCATCACCCACTGCACAACAAATAACAAACCTAACAGCGGCCATCCTAGTAAAACCCAACAGAGGATGCCGAATAAGATGCCATAGAACCAAACATTGACGTGAAAGTTAATCGCTTCTCTGGCATTTGCTTTGACAACTGGGTCATCCGACACGATCAAAATGACCAGTGGAATACCGATGGATAATACCAAGGCACTCAGAAAAATTGAACCATGACTCAAAGACGACAGGAGTTTGCGTTTATCTGGATCATAGATATTGGCAACCATGGACAAGCCTCTTGTTAAGCAACGGCATTCAAGGACAGCTAGCCTTGAACTGATTAGATCTTACTCAATCTTTTTCAGAAAGCGAACCCCAGAAATCCGATCTTGGTCTTTCCCTATCTAGTAACCCTGAAAAAAACTCCAGTTCATTGAGAACTGGAGTGCTTCAGAGAGTTAAAATTTCAAGAATGAGGCTCACCAAAGAAAGGCGGCTTAGTAGGTTTCTACATGCCAGCGATGAGCTTTTTTCATTTCTCGTTGAAATTCACTCCAATTAACGCCATCTTTACTAGCAACGGTACTGAGCGCTTCGTCAATGCCTTTTTCCATCCCTTTCAAACCACAAATATAGGTGTGGGTATTATCCTGTTGGATCAGTTTCCAGAGTTCTTCTGCATGCTCTGCTACCCGGTGCTGGATATACATCCGTCCACCCTCAGGATTCTTTTGCTCACGACTAATGGCCTTCGTTAAGCGGAAGTTATTGGGATAGCGACGTTGCAGATCTTCTAGATCATTGTTGTACAGGACATTGGGAGTCGTAGCTACGCCGAAAATCAACCAGGTCTTTCCATTAAACTTGGGCTTGTCACTGGGCTTGACCCAACCCAATAACTTGGGTAGCCAGAACGGATTGGCATTGACATCTTCATTCTCTTTGAACAAGTGCCAGAGGAAAGAGCGGAAGGGGGCAATTCCAGTTCCTGTCCCTAGCATAATGATATTGGCGTTGGGATCCTCGGGTAAGAGCATCTCTTTACCCACAGGCCCCGTGATTTTGACATCATCTCCAGGCTTGAGATTACAAAGGAAGCTGGAACAAACTCCATATACCGTTTTACCCGTGTCTGGATCGGGATACTCTAATTGGCGCACACAAAGAGAGACGGTTTTATCGTCTAGGTAATCACCCCGGTGGGCAGACGCAATGGAGTAGAGGCGAATCTTATTAGGCTTGCCTTTAGCATCAGTTCCGTCTGCAATGATGCCAATACTCTGGCCTTCGACATATTTCAAATCACCGGCAGAAATATCGAAAATCAGATGTCGACAGGTACCAATACCACCAGGGCCAACGAGCTCTTCGTTGGAAACGCACTTGCCCACAAAGGGTTTATTCGGACGGTAGATATTAATAGGAACATCCGATTTTTTCTTGGCTTTTTTCGCCGCAGGTGCAGCAGACTTCGTGGGAGCTGCTGCCGCTACAGGCTTAGCCTTCTCAGCTGTTGCAGCAGTAGGTGCGGCGATGGCCGCAGGTTTAGCTCCTGTAGTGCCGGAGGCTTCAAATTCGCATTTGATACCACAGGTTAAATTGCTAGGGGACAACCAGCACGAAAAGTTGCAGGACAGACCTGCCATTTCCGGCATTTCTTGGTCACTGAGGGTAAACTCAACCACTCGTGCATCAGAAATACCGTATTTTTTGAGCGTTTTATTAAATTCAGCCAATATAGCCATTAATTTGGGTTCAACCTCTCCGGCTAACCCTTTCATGCTTTCATAATCCATTCTTAATGCTCACTCATCATTCAACTGGGGGATTGGCTGCTTGTGCGATAAACCAATGCACCATTTTGGTGAAGCCATCACCTAAAATAAATCTTAAGCGGTGCATGTCTATCGTACACCGCAAAAGCTTCAAAACCTTGTATTAAAAGGCAGTAGTTCCGCACAAGCGTAACATTCCTTTTGCTGTCTCTAAATAACCCTAAAGCAGCTTAGCAATGAATAGGTAGCCTCGAATCTAACAGGATGCTCTTTAGCCAGAATCCTAGGTTCCAGCCCTGACTTCCCCAACCTTTTGGCTAAATCCAAAGTTCAGTGGGTTCTGTCTCCGTACCTATGTAGCCAAAGGGGTGACCTATTGATTAGTTCACAGTCTTTACTAAAGTTGAAATGCTAGATTGAACGTTGCTTAACCTGATGCCAATACTCTCAGTTCAATTCAACTTTAGAGGGGAATCTAATGAATAAACTTCATGGCGTAATCCGAAAAAATGTGTCCCGGATTGCGGTCATCACCCTGCTGACATTAGTCAGCGCTTGCGGCGACAAACCGACCAGCCCCACCCCCTCTCCAACCCCAAACGCCTCTAAGCCTCAAGCGCCCCAACCCGAGCAAACGTTTCTCTGGCAAGTCAAATCCCCCCCCAGAATACGGTTTACCTCCTAGGTTCGATTCACCTATTAAAGGAATCAGACTATCCCTTAGCGAAGCAGATCAATGACGCCTATGAGGATGCCGACAAGTTAGTATTTGAAGTCAACATGGGGGAACTCGAATCCAGCAAAACTCAATCCATCGTCTTAGAGAAAGCCACAGCTCAAGATGGCAAAACCCTCCAAGATCGGCTGACACCAGAAACCTATCAGCTAGCAAAAACCACCGCATCAGAGATTGGTTTACCAATTGAGGCTTTTTCCGGTTTTAAGCCTTGGTTCTTTTCTTTGACCTTGATCACGTTAAAACTACAGCGATTAGAGTTCAATCCTGAAAATGGCGTTGATCAGTATTTTTTCAAAAAAGCGATCAAGGATGGCAAAGAGACCCTCGCCTTAGAAACCATTGAAGATCAATTCAACCTATTTGATAGTTTTTCTCAAGGGAATCAAGAGCAGTATATTCGCCAAACGATTGATGAATTAGACACCCTAGAAACATCATTTCAGGAGATGGTCTCAGCCTGGAAATCTGGGGATGATCAAACTTTAAAGAATTTGTTGCTGAAAAGTTTTAAAGACTATCCAGAATTAGAAGACCAAATTTTTGGGGCTCGCAATCGCAAATGGATGACCACCATTGAACCACTTTTGGAAAAGGAGGATGACTATCTGATTGTGGTCGGAGCTGGGCATTTAGTGGGGAAAGACAGCGTTTTAGAACTTTTGCAAGCCCAAGGTCATACGCCAAAGCGCCTCTAAATGGAGGCGCTAAAATGATGGGCTTTTTACAGCCCACTCAACCCATATTCTTGATACATTGGATTAGGAAGGCTAAAAAGTTTTTCCCAAGTACTATGGGCATTTGAGGTGCAGTGTGACCCTAACGGTGGCAGATGTTGATATCACTCGTTATATCGATCATACGCTTCTCGATCCCCTGGCATCAGAGGATGCGATCGCAACGCTCTGCGATCAAGCCATCCGGTTTGAATTTCCAGCTGTTTGTATCTACCCCACCCATATCAAAACCGCCGTCAACCGTCTCCATCAATATTCCCCCAAGGTTTGCACGGTCATTGGTTTTCCCAGTGGTGCCACCACATCTGCAGTCAAACTCTATGAAGCCCAAGATGCTGTCGACCAAGGGGCAACCGAGCTAGATGTAGTGATCAATGTCGGCTGGTTAAAGTCAGGGGATGTCAATGCTGTCCACCAAGAACTCGCCAAGATTTGTGCAACCACGGGCCAAACCGTCAAAGCGATTTTGGAAACCACCCTCCTTACGGATGCCGAAAAACGGTTAGCGGCAGAAGTCAGTCTAGATGCGGGGGTCGCCTTCCTCAAAACAAGTACTGGATGGCACGGCGGAGCCACCCCTGCTGATATAAAATTATTATCAATGGTCGCACGTGATCGCGTAGGCATTAAAGCTTCGGGAGGAATTCGCACTCTAGAGCAATCCCTAGCGCTGATTGCAGCAGGAGCCAACCGTTTGGGAACATCCCGAGGGGTTGACCTTGTGCGGATGGCTACGGCTGAGATTGAGTCCCCAGAGCCATCAGGCCCCGGATAGGTCCGTTCTCGAAATATCCACCTCAGGATGTTTGGATCAGGACAAGCTGATGCCAGCGTTATCCTGCTTCCCCTAACCAGGTTTTCTCAATCCAGGTAGACCGCAATGAGTCGAACCTATAAAGCGACAGGAATTAATCTCAAAAGCATGCCCTTCGGCGAGGCCGATCGCCTGCTGACTATCTTGACCCGTGAACATGGTCTGGTGCGGGCTGTTGCGCCTGGATGCCGGAAGCCTAAGTCAAAATTAGGCGGCCGCAGTGCCTTATTTGTGGTGAATGACCTGATGCTAGTCCAGGGCCGGTCCCTCGATAAAATTGCCCAGGCCGAAACCCTAGAATCCTATCCGGGACTGAGCCAAAACTTAGCTAAGTTGACCACCAGTCAATACCTGGCAGAACTGACCCTGTATCAAGCCCTGAGTGGACAGCCCCAAACAGAGCTGTGGGATTTATTTTGCCAACAGCTGACTCAACTCCAAACTGCGACCCCTGCCCAAGTACCCTGTTGTTTAATTCATGGGACCTTGCAATTGTTGGCCTGGGCAGGCATTGCCCCTCAAGTCCATGCCTGTTGCTTCACCCATGTCCCCTTAGAACCGCCCCCCAACAACCCCACCTGGCGTGTGGGGTTTAGTGCCAGTGCAGGCGGTACTGTCACCCTCACGGGTCTACCCCGACCCCGTACTGCGATTCAACAGGCCGCAGAACAAGCGTCTGCCTATGTTCCAGGGGCAGATTATCGGGTTCAGGGCAAACTATCCGCCCCCGAACTCTCGTTACTGCAAGATCTCAACCCTGCCGAGATTCATCCGGCTTCCCCTCTGCCGTTTCCGTTAATAGCAGCCTATCCGTTGGTCATTTGGCAAGGGGTGGAGTCTGCTCTCCGTCACTATGCCGAAGCCTATTTTGATCGCCCGATTCGTTCGGCTGCCCTAGTTGACACCTGTTTTACTCCCCTGCCCGACCTCACCTCCGTGCCTTCATGACCCAAGTACATGACCCCAAACGCAACTTGACCTCATCTTCCCGTTCGACGGGTAAACCCACACCTCATCCCTCTAGCCCCTCCTCGTCCTCTAAACCGGATATTGCACCTATACCCAAAACATCAGAGCCGGATGTAGCTCCAGTCCTTGAGGAGACGGTAGAACAGGGATATTGGCCTGTTCTGCGAAATCAGAATTTTATGTTGATGTGGCTAGGCCAAGTCTTCTCCCAAATGGCTGACAAGGTTTATTTGGTGCTCATTATTGCCTTGATTACCAGTCAATTTAAGGCTCCTGACCAATCGGTCAGCGTCTGGGTGTCATCGATCATGATTGCCTTCACCATTCCGGCGGTGCTATTTGGCTCTATTGCCGGGGTATATGTGGACCGGTGGTCAAAAAAGTGGGTTTTGGTCCTCACAAATGGCCTCCGGGGAGCCTTGGTGCTCAGCCTCCCGCCTTTGCTATGGCTCTGTGGTCAGCAACCCGGTTGGTTTCAGATTCCTTGGGGATTTTGGGTGTTACTTGGAGTGACGTTCCTCGTTTCTACCCTCACCCAGTTCTTTGCCCCGGCTGAACAGTCTGCTATTCCCTTGATTGTGGAGAAGCCTCACCTATTAAGTGCGAACTCTCTGTACACCCTAACCATGCTTCTAGCACTAATTGGCGGGTTTGCAGCGGGAGAACCTCTGCTAGAAATTGTCGGGGGATATTTTTCCCATCTAGGTTGGGATGCAGGACGAGAATTGGTTGTCGGGGGCAGCTATGGAATCGCAGGTCTGCTCCTCCTGCTTCTAAGAACGGGAGAAACCCCGGCCAATCGTTCCACTGGCGATCAACATGTTTGGTCAGACATCAAAGAAGGTCTGCAATATCTCAACGAGCATCGGCGGGTACGGACCGCCTTGATTCAGCTGGTTATTTTATTCTCCGTGTTTGCCGCCCTCGCCGTTTTAGTCGTGCGCTTAGCAGAAGTCTTGCCCGGGATTAAGACCTCACAGTTCGGATTCTTGCTGGCCACAGGTGGGCTTGGCATGGCGATTAGTGCCGTAATCCTGGGTTCCATTGGCCAAAATTTCTCCCGCCATCGCCTCAGTTTCTACGGTTCTATGGGGATGGCTGCCATGTTAGGAGGCTTGGCTTTTAGCACTCAATCCTTAAGGGTTTCTCTGGTGCTGATGGTGGGCTTGGGGGCTGCCGCCGCTCTGATTGGTGTACCTATGCAAACGACCATTCAAGAGAAAACGCCGGAAGAGATGCGGGGAAAGGTTTTCGGTCTGCAAAATAATGCCAGCAATATCGCTTTAAGTCTACCGTTAGCCCTGGCAGGATTGGCTGAAACCTTCTTCGGATTACAGACGGTTTTACTGGGGCTTGCTGGGATTGTTGTGATCGGGGGGCTCTTATCCTGGTATATTGCCGATACCAGCTCATCTGTATCAGATGATGCAAACCCCTCACCACTGTCGTCTCCCTAGTCCATATGCACATCGCTTGGATTGGCAAAAAATCTCCGCCCTGTGGCAACGTCACCTACAGCCGCGAAATTACTAACGCCTTGCTCGATCGTGGCTATCAGGTCAGCTTTCTGCATTTTGCCCAAGATGCTTTTGATGAAGAAACAGGCAAGCCGCTGCCCATTCAAGAACCACCGATTCCCCAGGAATGCCAAGAGGTTCCTTTACCCTTTCTGTATAAATCCCAGGTCTATACGATACCCACGCTGAAATCCAGCAAGGTCTTGGCAGAGTCTTTGCGCAATCTGAAGCCTGATCTGGTTCATGCATCTCTCACCCTCTCGCCCTTGGATTTTGTCCTGCCAGAAATTTGTCAAGAATTACAGGTGCCGTTAGTAGCAACCTTCCATCCACCTTTTAGCCATAAACATCGTAATTTGTCTTCTGGTACCCAGCACTTCATGTACCAGCTTTATGCTCCTTCCCTGGCTAATTATGATGCGGTGATTATCTTTTCCCAGGCCCAACGGGATTTGCTGATGCGCTTAGGGGTGCCTGAAGCCAAAATTGTGATTATCCCCAACGGGGTGGATACCGATAAATACTCCCCTGGTCCTTCTACCTTCAAAGCAGAACTACAGACAGAGCGCATTTTCGTCTATCAAGGTCGAATTGCGATTGAGAAGAACGTCGAGTCCTTGCTGAAAGCTTGGAAACAGGTGCAGGCGCAGATACCTCACTCCAAATTGGTGATGGTCGGGGATGGTCCCCTGCTCAATGCCCATATGACAAATTACGGTCCTGAACAAAACGTTCTGTGGTTAGGGGCGATTTATGATGAGCATCGTCGGATTGAAATTTTGCGTGGGGCAGATGTGTTTATCCTGCCGTCTTTTGTAGAAGGTCTCTCCCTCTCCCTATTGGAAGCCATGTCCTGCGGTGTAGCCTGTCTAGCCACCGATGCAGGCGCAGATGGAGAAGTGCTGGCAGGTGGTGCTGGCATTGTCCTCAATCCCCAACGGACCAGGGGCGAACTCCGTACGTTATTACCCGTGCTAGCAGAGCATCCCGAAATGGTGAAACTCTTAGGCCAAAAAGGCCGTCAGCGAGTGCTGGAACGATATTGCCTGGATCGAAATCTGGATCAGCTAGAGAAGTTCTACGCTCAGATGTTCCAGCAAACTAAGGTTGAGGTCTACCGTTAACCCGACGGGCTTAAAAAACAACGTCTGGGGAACGTTCTGCAATCACGGCCTCCGGCAAAATCAGCATGGCATCACCGAAAGAGTAGAAGCGGTATTGATGTGCGATCGCATCCTCATACAAGGCCAACAACCGCTCACGTCCCACTAAAGCACTCACCAACATCAACAAACTCGATTTCGGTAAATGAAAGTTGGTGATTAAGCCATCCACCACCCACCACTGATAACCAGGATAGACAAACAAATTCGTACGCCCCTGCCAAGGAGCAAGAGAGCCATTCTGACAGGCTCCTTCTAGGGCTCTCGCCACGGTTGTCCCCACCGCGATCACACGCCCCCCAGCAGCTTTTGTTGCTCGAATAGCATCCACCGTCGCCGCAGGTAAATCCACCCATTCCGAGTGCATATTATGTTGCAAAAATATCATTCGTTTCCACAGGCCGGAAGGTACCAATCCCCACATGGAGCGTCAGACACACCTGATTAATACCCTGGGATTGGAGACGAGCAAGTAGCTCAGGAGTAAAATGCAATCCTGCAGTTGGCGCAGCCACAGCCCCAGGATGCTGTGCATAGACCGTCTGATACTGTTCTGGCCGGGCAGCAGAATCTTGAATATAGGGGGGTAAGGGTACTTCTCCCAATTGTTCTAAGAGATCTTCAAAAGGCTGTTCGACCAGAGGTTCAAATTGAATGATCCGCCCCCGTGTCTCTTCATCTGTAGCTAGAACCTCTGCCCGCAATAAGGGACATTCTGGGGAGCCAAACTCTATCTGGGCCCCTGGCTTTAACCGCCGTCCTGGCCTGACTAAAGCAAGCCAAGTTCGAGGTTGCCGAGGTTCCAGCAAAAAGACCTCAACTGGCTGAGCCAGCTCAGACTTCACTTTGCGACCCAGGAGGCGGGCTGGGATAACCCGGGTATCGTTAAAAACCAGCAAATCGCCAGGCTGCAATAGTGCGACCAAATCCTGAAAGATTTGATGTTGATGCGCTTTTTGTTGAACCACCAATAACCGAGACCGATCTCTAGGCACCAGAGGGGTTTGCGCAATTAAGGTCTCTGGCAGCAGATAATCATAGGCCTGGAGGGTTTGATCTAACTCGGGAGTGGAGCCCAGCATGCTTTTTTTACTGACGGTGGATAGGTTGCTCTGACTACAATAATCAACCTGGTCAACCAGGTTGGGTATAACCCCCTATTTATTATGGGGATTCTGCTCTACCCATAAGCAGAGCTGATTGTGACAATAAGTATATGCAGGTATCCCTGCTCACCGCAAAAACGCTGGGGTTAGTGCCGAGGCAGGCACAATTATGGATTACCTATATTATCTAGGAACAGCAAGTTTAGTTTTACGCGTTGTTCAGCATCTTCGCCGATCAACTCACTTACCCGTCGAGTTCATGACGGTTGTTCACCAACTGAACGGTTGGGTGTTACGTATCAGAACGGCACCGGGTTGGACACAACAAGATTTAGACAACTTCCGTGCCTTTTTAGGAGAATTGGGCATCCCTTACCAAGTAGATACCCGAGTCAGCACAGTACTACAAGCTCTGGAATCTGGCCAATCTCCTGTTGAAGTAATGAGCCAATACCAAGTTGCAGTGATTGCCCATGGCAGCCCCGATATGACAGAAATTGAGGCGTTCCGTCAGCAGTTTATTCAAGGCTTAGGCTATTGCCCAGAGACTTTGGCATAAGGTCATTAATATTGCCAATCTTTATAATTCCCATGAATTTGTTCATGGGAATTAAATCTAGAGTGACTTTCTCTAGATAGCCTTCAAGGTAAGGCCATTTAAAATGGGCCTCTTGTCGCAAAACCAGGGGGGAGGATTAAAGTGTTTTTAAACGAGGGGAAAGTCAGGCTACTCATCCTCAAATGAACGCTCAATCTATAGCGAGTAAGGTTATTCTGCCATCCTTTTAGGCTGGAATCAGACCCCACTTAACCTTAATTTTGAGACATCACAAGTTCTTTAAAGACCATGGCGGCGATATCGACCATGGCAAATCCCATCACTTCTTGAGGTCAATACCGGCCGTGGCATATACAATCGGCCACATTTGATGAGCTTGAATAAGCTGTCATGAACTTACCTAGGTCATGACTGGGGGCTAAGGGAACAACAAGCAATCTCATCATCAGGCAAATAAACCGCCCAGTATTTTGTGCAACCCATCCATACACATAAATATCAAGCAAAGCTTAAATGTCATAGTTTAAGTCGCTTGAAAGAAACTGAATCAACATCCCATGAATAAGAAGCTCAGCAAGATTAGTCTATTTGGGTTAGCTGTTGGTATCTTGGCAATTTCCATCTGGCTGATTAGAAAGCTAGATGAAGAACCCTTAAAATCCCAAATTGAGCTTCAAGTTGAACAGTTGGGGCCTTGGGCACCTTTGGGAATCTTTGCCCTTCGCTTGATCAGCGTTGTTATTCCTATCATCCCCGGTGTACCTCAGGCATTACTCGCAGGGAAAATACTGGATTACCCCACTGCATTAGGGACAATTGTTGTTTCTGACCTCTGTTCCTGCAGCATCGCGTTTTACCTTGCTAGACGATTCGGTCGCAATCTAGTTGAGAAGCTGGTGGGTAAGAAATTCATGGGCCGAGTGGATGAGTTGAGTAGCAAGCATTTAGAAAAAAACTTTTTCTTGCTAGCAGGTGCCTTGATGACTGGTGCATTTGATTTTGTGAGCTATAGTGTTGGGCTAACAACCACCAAATGGAAAATGTTTTTGCCCGGATTACTCATCGCTTCCCTGGTACGTGGTGGACCGATCGTGGCCATAGGCGCAACTTTATTTGATAAAGGCACCGGATATTTATATGCAGGTCTCGCTATCTTAGGCGCATTTTGCGTGGCGATATTCGCGGGATGGCTCCAGCAACGAGGGGCTACATCAACTACCAAAAAATAAAGTGGATGTCTGTCCCATGGGATTCAGTCCTTCACGCAAGAGACGCCTTACTATCTGTCCGATCCATTGAGTACTAATATTTCACAAGTGCTATTTTTCACAAGCGCTTAGTCCTATTACCACGAATGCCATCCCATCCCCAAGAGACAGTATCGCTCCACAACAAATTGCTTGCCTCAAAAATGAATTAAATCCAGAGAATATTTCCTCCAATGAGCTGGGTACTATGAGAAGTAGGTTGGAAGAGTTAAGTGCCTAACGATGAATCCTCAACGAATTGCAGTGATTGCATCCAATGTATTTCGAGATATTTTCCGCGATCGCGTCCTCTATCTAGCTGCGCTATACGCCATTGGTCTGGTCTTAGTGATTTTATTCCTAGGTGAGGTCTCTGCCGGCACCGAAGGAAAAATAAGTGTTGATGTGGGACTGGCCAGTATTAGTCTACTCGCACTGGCGGTGGCCGCATTTGAAGGCGGCGGCTTAATTAATAAAGAAGTCGAAAAACGAACCGCATTAATTTTGCTAGCCAAACCCCTCAGTCGCACCGAATTTGTTTTAGGGAAACATATCGGTTTGTCCGGGGTGTTGACTCTCTTAATTGCCATTATGACGGCGATTTTAGTGAGTGTCCTCAGCTGGCAGCAGTTTACCTTTGAACTCAATAATATTCTCTTAAGCAGTAGCTTCCTAATTTTAGAGATGGCTTTAATTGCAGCCGTTTCAATTTTGTTCGGTGCATTTACGAGTTCTTTAATGGGGACTGTTCTCACTTTTGCCGTTTATTTCATGGGGCATTTTAGCCAAAACCTACTTAAGCTCAGCGAATCCATAAAGTCTGAAAGTATTCAGCAGATTGCCAAGGTTATTTACCTCGTCTTCCCTGATTTATCGCGCTTAGATTTAAAAAATCAAGCAGTGCATATCATTACCGTTCCGCCATCACAAATGGCAATGAACGCTGTCTATGGCATCGTATATATCACCTTACTCTTAGCCATCTCCACTATTATTTTTGCCAATCGAGAATTCTAAAGGGGTCGATAAACTCGATAGTTAATGTTGGGGAAGATGTTATCCATTACTTCTACCTTCTCCAGCCATCCACTATCCACCTGTCGCTTTTTAATTTCATGGTAGAGATGTTGGAAACGGGCCAAATGAGACCGAGTCCGGCGTACAGCATAGGGAACCATCGTCCCAGTTCGCATGATAAACGCCCAATCAGAAGACTGGGCCAATAAGAGTTCTCGAGATGCCTGGTTTAAGGCTCGCCATTGCAGATCATCTTCAGGCTCTAACTTAGCGAGTTCAATCATCCGTTCGGCGGCCTTATGAAGATGGGGATAAATCCAGGCATTGGTCTCATTGAGCCAATACTCATGGAATCCTTTATAACCCCAGCTCGATTGGGAAGGGCGGCAGACTTGTTGATTAGGCTCTGCTTTCAAGTAATCCGCCAAGTGAGTCATTTCATAGGTCTGTTGGTCATGCCAAGACTTGCGGAATAGGTAGTCAATAAACCAGGGTCCCTCATACCACCAGTGGCCATAGAGTTCGGCATCGTAGGGGGAAACTACAATCGGAGGACGCTGCATTATCCCATGCAGATTTTTGATTTGCTGTTCCCGGTTAAACATGAAGTTATGGGCATGTTCTGCTGCTTTTTCCCGTGCCCAATAGGGATCATAAAGGGCCTTATCGGATAGGCCCCCACCTCGTCCCGTAATTTTGTGATATTTGATCCCAACATTTTTGCGCTGGCCATTGGGCATAATGTAGGGCTTAATATATTCATACTCTGCTTCCCAGCCTAGATCCTTGTAAAACTCCCGATACACAGGAGCCCCCGGATAGCCAACTTCGGAAGACCAAACCTGCTGAGATGACTCATGATCACGACCAAACGCAGCAACTCCTGTTTCCGTAAAAATAGGTGAATAGGTACCAAAGCGAGGTCGAGGTCTTGCATAGAGCAAGCCATGGCCATCCATCAGGAAGTAGCGCAGCCCTGCATCGGCTAGCATGCGCTCCAGGCCCTCAAAATAGGCACATTCTGGTAGCCAAATCCCTTTAGGAGGTCGCCCAAAAGTTTCTTCGTAATGTTCGCAAGCGACCTGTATCTGAGCCCATACCGCTTGGGGATACATTTTCATCAGCGGTAAATAGCCGTGGGTGGCCCCACAGGTAATAATTTCTAGGTTGTTCGTATCTTGAAACTGTTTGAAGGCCGATACTACATCTCGATCGTAGTTCTCCCATACCTCTCGAACCGTATGGAATTCATTGACATAATGCTCTGCCAGGTAGCGAATATGGCTGTTGTGAACATTGCGCTCAACCTCTAGGGTGGCCAGCTCTTCTAGCTTAGCGAGATGTTCATCATATCGATCTTGGAGGAGTGGATCTTGCAGCATAGACACCAAAGGGGGCGTCATACTCATGGTGATTTTGAAATCAATCCCATCTCGCTTTAATCCTGAGAAGACTTGTAGTAGAGGGATATAAGTTTCAGTAATTGCCTCAAATAGCCATTCTTCCTCTAGAACAAAATCACTTTCAGGGTGACGAACGAAAGGGAGATGGGCATGGAGCACCAGGGCAAGGTAACCAAGAGTCATAAATTTTCGTTAGGAAGGGCAGCCAAGACGACGGCCATTGACAGAGAGTATTAAATAATAGTAAAGAATGACGGGCCTTATGAATAGATAGAAACATACAATTCTCTATCTTTAGGCATGAGTGGGATGTTCCATGCGGTTGACTCGCCCATACCATCGCAGTAAAACCCGAGACAAAAGCTCGGGGCTATGGCGAACAAACTGGGTATTTGGATCTTCATCCATGACATTGGCAAGAATCACTCGACATCCAAGCCGCATCAACATTTCACGATCAATCACAATGGGATGGGCATTTTCCTGCATGTAGCGAGCTAAGGCCATCGAGGAAGGCAATTTTTTCTGCACCAGCACTGCATCAAAGACTCGCTTACCACAGGCAGCATCTAGAGCCTTAATGTGATCGGCAACAGTATAGCCATCCGTTTCTCCAGGCTGACTCATAATATTGCAGACATAGATCCGAGGCACGGTTCGACGGGCAATCGCCTCCACAATTTCTGGCACCAGCAGATTGGGGACCACGCTGGTATAGAGACTCCCAGGACCCAGAATGATCAGGTCGGCATCAATGATTGCTCGAATAGCTTTTGGTAAAGCGGGCGGGCGTTCAGGGGTACAGCCCACGCGAATAATTCTGCCCCCTGCAGCTGTAATCTTGGATTCTCCCTTAATACAGCGACCGTCTTCTAAATCGGCCCAGAGGCTGACGTCACTGAGGGTAGCGGGCAAGACCTGCCCTCGAACGGCTAACACCTGGGAACTGGCAGCAATCGCCTGCTCCCAACTATCAGTAATCTCGCTCATGGCGGTTAAGAACAAGTTGCCAAAGCTATGGCCAGCGAGTCCATCTCCTGCTTTAAACCGATATTGAAATAGCGCCGTAATCAATTTTTCTTGATCGGCTAAAGCAGCAATGCAGTTACGCAGATCCCCGGGTGGTAAACCACCAATTTCACGTCTCAGGCGTCCCGAAGATCCACCATCATCTGCAACTGTAACAATAGCTGTGATGTTTGAGCTATAAGATTTCAAGCCTCGCAGCAAGGTAGACAAACCAGTGCCGCCCCCTACCACCACGATTTTGGGACCTCGATTCAAACGGCGATGCACGAGGAGGCGATCCACAACCTCCTCTTGGCTATCTGGAATTAAGACTTCAGTAATGGACCCTAAGGTTCGTGCTTGTCCCCACCACACTAGAAATAAGCCCAATATGATCACGAGAGGGCCACTGATCTGTCTGGGTAAAACCTGGGCAAAAAACTGGAGTGCAGATTCTAAAAACTGGATAACGTAAAAGATGGGAGTTAGGCGGACCAGGATGGCTAATCCCAGACTGGTCAAGAGGACACCAATTGCGCTTAAAAACAACCAACGCTTAATCGATAGTCCAGGGGACAACCAGCGAATGGAACGACCTAACCGTCCGGGAAGATGCTGCAACGATTTGCCTTTATAAGAAGTTATCGTCTGTTTGGGAGATCCCATGAGCATCAACCACAAAAGTGCTTATGTCCAAATTATAGAGAGGCAAAACTATGCCTATTCACCTTGAAGTCGAAATGTTGTGGCAAGGGTCTGAGTATAGCTTAGGGTAATTTGTCTCTAATTTTTTGGAAATAAAAGATAATTGCAGCTCAGCTCTTAGCTCGAATCACTTTTCCCAAAGTTGGCGTTGACCCCCAATTTATAGGGGAAGAAAAAGTTCAGCAGGATATTGAGAATGGATTGGCAAGGGAGGCAGGGTAAGATAAGCCCGCTTAATAGGGCGTGATGCAACCTTCAGTACCCCAACTTGATCACAAAGACAAGTCGATATCAGGCGTTGGAGAAACATCATAGGGAGATGAAGCATCAGCAAGCCTTGGCGCTGAAGTCTCTAGTGGGATGTCACCCAGCTCAGGAGCATCTTCTAACTCTGATGAAGCTTGAGCATCCGGCTCAAATTTGATGCGACGAATCGGTAAATTGGCGATTAGGGCCGTCGCTCGCTGATCGGATTCCAAACTGAAGTTGAGCCCTTCTGTATCGATCTCTACATAGCGAGAAACCACTTCCAAAATTTCTCGACGCATCGCCTCCATCAGCTCTGGCGGCAGGTTAGCTCGATCATGGGCTAAGACAATTTTGAGCCGACTTTTGACATCATCACGACTAGTCGTCATGTCTTGGCCGAGAAAAAGCCGTTCGAGAAAATCGCTAATCATAGAATTTCAACGTAAGCGTGAACGTCCACAGTTAGAGGTAATGGCTACAGTATGACGTGTAGGTTGGCTGATGTGCTGGAGGATATGCAAATAACTACCGTTTAAAGAAACGTCGAACCCGAGAGAACAGCGTATCGTAGGGGGCATTGAGATCTAGGAAATCGATGTCCTTGCCTTCAATCCGCTGGGCAATATTTTGCAGAGCCATACCGCTAAGAGAAAAGTTCTCTGATAGTACTAAGGGTTCCCCACGATTGGTCGCGACAATCACCTGTTCATCGTCGGGAATCATGCCAATCAGAGGAATGGCCAGGATTTCTTGGACATCCTGGACCGACATCATGTCATTGGCCTGGACCATAGCTGGGCGGATGCGATTCACGATTAGATTGATGGTTTTAACATGGTGCGCTTCAAGTAACCCCACTACGCGATCCGCATCTCGAACAGCGGAAATTTCGGGAGTCGTCACAATTAAGGCTTCGTCTGCAGCTGCGATCGCATTCTGAAACCCCATCTCAATCCCCGCCGGGCAGTCGATCAAGACAAAATCGTACTTTTTTGTCAAAGCATAAGCGAGCTGCTTCATCTGCTCTGGCGTTACGGCGTCTTTGTTGCGATTTTGGGCTGCGGGTAGAAGCACCAAATCATGCAGACGTTTATCTTTAACCAGGGCTTGTTCTAAGCGGCATTGCCCAGCCAAGACCTCTAGGGCTGTATAAACCACACGGTTTTCTAGACCCAGCAACAGATCAAGATTGCGCAATCCGAAGTCAGCGTCAATGAGCGCGACTGAATGGTTTAGCTTTGCTAATGCCATTCCTAAATTGGCTGAACAGGTGGTTTTACCCACCCCACCTTTGCCAGAG
This sequence comes from Acaryochloris sp. 'Moss Beach', assembly GCF_021497025.1. Classification (NCBI taxonomy): domain Bacteria; kingdom Bacillati; phylum Cyanobacteriota; class Cyanophyceae; order Acaryochloridales; family Acaryochloridaceae; genus Acaryochloris; species Acaryochloris sp. 'Moss Beach'. The sequence continues at coordinate 4,187,499 of NZ_CP071717.1, read as the reverse complement.
GTAATAACTATAATTCGACCCATATAACAGAGAGCGTTACAACTTTGTCAACTCAGCCAAACAAATGATTAATAGTGTATATCAATTTCGCGATTTCGCTAGGGTTGGATCATATTTTTGCTAAAGTCAGCAGCCCGGGCAATTTGGATCCCATCACTAGCAATATAGGCCACCTCTGGATAAAACTGATCGGGGGGTGATTCCGGTGCCCGAGCCACCCAATCTGCAATCCGCAATTGAGTGGGCTCCATCTGGAGAGCCATGATTTGACTTTGCTCGTTGCCACTGGCCCCTGCATGGGTAATGCCCCGCAAACGCCCCCAGACTAAAATGTCACCATCCGCAACAATCGAGCTACCAGGATTTAAGTCTCCCATAATCACAACGGTTCCAGGATGACGAATTTCGGCTCCCGATCGCAGGGTTTTTTGTAAATAAAGCGGTGCCGCATCTTTTTGGTCATCATCTAACGTGAACTGCGCAATGGTGGACTGAGCCATTGGCAAGATATGAGCTTGCTGTTCAATGGAATAGCCCGAGGTCGCAGCTGCGACAGCCGTTTGCCGACGTTTGGTATGAATGCGGGTTAAATGTAGCTTGACGGCAGATAAGGCATTGACGATCGTCTGCAATTGTCGATGATCGAGTAGGCGATCGCCGGTGACCAGTTCCACTAGAGTATTCGGAGGCCAAAATCGCGTTCCGGCTTCCAACTGCTTTTTAACTTCTTTTAGTAAATCTGCCCATTCCAAGGTGGTTTCACTGGGAGCCGGTAGGTAGAGCAATAACTTACCATCGTCAGCTTCCAGATGGAGTTGGACTTCGGCAACCCGAGGCGACTCCGTCTCTGATTCTGATTCGCTGCTAGGAGGAGAAGTAGAGGCAAGTGAAGCCCTAAGCCGTTCTGGTTCCATAAACGCCCTTTTTTACTTGCGTGACTGTTCGGCCGATTTGTTTTTCGGAACGACGTTCAGTCGCTGACTGATAATCGTCATGCCACCATCTTGCACCAAAATGGCAGAAATCCACTCGCTCATGGGTTCATTTCCGGCTGTACCGACCTTAAATAAACCACCAGCGGGTAACAGCTCTAGCTTAAGCTCGGGCTGTTTCAGATAGTTTTCCATAGTGATCGATTCTTCCAGAGCTAATCCCAATAATGGGTTATCTCCCAGAGGCTCATCTACAATCACATCAAATTCAAACTTTTCGCCAACTCCCACTTCCTGAGGAAGGTTCACCTGCACTTTAGGGGGTTTCCGGCCTGAAGTGAGCTTGCTCTGTTCAGCCAAAATTTCTTGCTTGGCAATCTGTTGACCTACCCACTGCTGACGAGAGTGAAGTGTGGAGTGCAATTTCACAGGACCTTGATCAAGGGTTTGAGTCCCCGTGATAGTGGTTTTGGTCTCAACAGTATAGCCTTGGGCGCTTTTCTCCCAAGCCACTAATTCAGTCTTATAAGATAAATCCTGGTAATCTTCCCAAAATGTGGCGACCACCTGCTTTAGGGTTTTCCGATTCAGGCCATCGCCACTTGTAAAATTAGAACTATAAAAGCCCAGCAATTTAGAGAGATCTTGTTGGTTCGCAGCCATATCAACTTGAGCGAGCTGCTCGATCAAGGCAGGTGGAGCATCCGTATCTACCTGAGTCGTTTCTGGGGCCACGCTTTCAGCATATGCAAGCTGAGGTAACATTCCCATTCCTAAAGAGCATAGACAGGCAGCGGACAATCCAACCCCCAGCTGGCTGAAAGAATGGCGGACCCTATTGAGTTGGCGGCCAGTCTGGGGAACAACGGATTGCAAAATGCGGATAGAGTTGTACATGGAATGGTGGTATGTAATGACAAGAACCAATTCACTCTTTCAGATAGGGTCCCCTGAACTTCTAGGAGAGGAAGCATCACTGTTGAGTGATTAGCTTTGCCACGTTTCCCTGAAAGGAGCATCTCAATTCTAGATTAACTTTCCTATAGAAGGCGAAAACGCTAGAATTCTCAACTTCCACCTACAAGGATAGCAACAGTGAGCAATTCCGAATCGGTTGCCATGACAGAACAGCCCAAGCGGTTCCTAATCGCGGCTAGCGGCACAGGCGGACATTTATTCCCCGCACTGGCAGTTGCCGAAGTTCTCGAAGCAGAACAGTTTCAACTGGAATGGCTAGGGGTGAGCAATCGATTAGAGACCCAGCTAGTTCCCAAAAAATATCCGTTACGTACAGTCCCCATCGAAGGCTTACAAACTCGGATAGGCCCAAAGACGCCCATTCTCCTGGGGAAATTAGCCGTGGCAGTTTGGCAAACCCGTCAATTGCTAAAGCAAGGCCAATTTCAAGGCGTGCTCACCACAGGAGGCTATATCGCCGCCCCTGCAATTTTGGCGGCTTGGTCCTTGGGGCTGCCACGAGTGATCCATGAATCGAATGCGATTCCGGGAAAAGTGACGCGATGGCTCAGTGGGATCTGTACTGGCGTGGGGTTGGGGTTAGAGGATGCCACAAAATACTTACCTAAAGCCAAAACCGTCGTTGTGGGCACTCCTGTTCGCCCAGCTTTTCTTACCCCTTGTGAACTCGATTTACCGATTCCGCAGGAGGCCACACTCATAGTGGTGGCGGGCGGCAGTCAAGGTGCCGTCTCAGTCAACCAATTGGTTCGAGCCTGTGCGCCAGCTTGGTTAGGAAACGGGGCTTGGATCGTTCATTTAACCGGAACTCAAGATCCTGAGGCGCAATCTTTTCAGCATCCCCACTATCTATCAATGCCGTTTTACGACAATATGGCCGGTTTACTGCAGCGGGCTAATTTAGCCATTAGTCGGGCGGGTGCAGGGACCTTAAGCGAACTTGCGATCGCATCCACGCCTGCCCTCTTAATCCCCTATCCCTATGCAGCCGAAGACCATCAAGCCTTCAATGCTACCGCCTTTGTCAAAGCGGGGGCAGCCCAGATGTATCGCCAAGATGAACTCACCGAAGAACAACTAAAACAGACGGTGCTCAAATGGATACAGGAGCCCCAGATCTTAGAAGAAATGGCAGCAAAAGCCTACAGCCTAGCAGTCCCCAACAGCACAGAGCGCTTCGCCCAGCTCATTCTTGAGCAGATCGAAGCGTCTCCATGAAAGAAATAGGTGCTGTATCGTTAAAGCGCTAAACTCTTAAATGATTTTTAGGTGGGGATAAGCCGCAACTAAATCATCCGCACTGAGGGTATCGGACTCCGCTTGGGGGGTCCATAACACTTCTAAGGCTAATAGCTGGTCGCTAGAAACAGAGCCGACTTGATTGAGGGCTTGGCGAAGATCCTGATCCGATTTAATATCTGGGAGCTTTTGCTTACCCTGGGCAGCCACCACCAACGTGACGACAATATATTCACCAGGCGCTTGAGTTAGGGCATCCGCCGTCTTCGTTAATGTTCCATTGTTGTCTTGGATCTGCTGTTTCACATTCGACAGGGTTTCCGCTTGAAACTTACTCCGCTCGGTTAACGCTAAATGGTTGAATTTAGCCTCAGCAGAAACAAGACGGGTTTGTTCAGATTCAGCACTGGCATAAACCCAATATTCGGGGTGGCGTAACAGTGCTAAATTTGTTTCTTGCAACACCTTAGCGAGACCTGTACTGGATGCAGTATTGCCAGTTTGAGCAATCCGATCAAGATCAGCTTTCAGTCCACGGGCTTCGGCTAATAAACCGACCTGAATTTTGTTAACCGTAACAGCGGGATTTGCAGAGTTCTGATCATAACTGCTGCCTCCCAAGTTAAGGCCCTCTCCATCTCCAGCTATATTACGGAAGCTAGACACCAAGAAGTTAGCAACGGCAATCAGGATCAGAATGGAAAATAAGCCACCCCCTCCAAATCCAAAGAATGGGATGAGAAAAGGAAAGCCAAATCCACCCCGATAGCCACCCCGAGCGTAACCGCCTCGAGAATAGCCACCCGAATAGCTACGGGAAGGGCTGCTTCGATAGGAGCGAGAAGGCACAGAACGACGGAAGCTTCCTCCGCTAATCCGACCACCCGTACGGGCCGCTAAGGCAGCATCGGCATTGCTGAAGACTAAGACACCAACAAGCGAGATCGCAACGAGGAGGCGGGAAAAAGCTTTATAAATGGAACGTTTTTTATTCATCTTTCGCACTGAGGGCTTACATTAACGCAATCTTGAGACGTACCGTAGAGAATAGGACTGACCCGATAATCGGTAAGACAACCAGAATTATTCTGACAGTCATCGGCAATCCTCTGCCCCAAATCTTGCTTTGTTTTAAGTTTAATCCTTCTCTCTAGTCAAGGGTTCGCCCCAACAGAGGGATTACCGACAACCAACCGTAACCCTAATATCGAATTCTGGGATCAACGTAGGCATTGACGATATCAATCACGATGCTAGCCATGACAATAATGACGGAGACAAAGACAATGATGCCTTGAACCGTAAAATAGTCGCGAAGTGAAATTGCATCATAAAGGCGATTTCCTAGCCCCGGCCAAGAGAACGTGACCTCAGTGAGCACTGCACCACCCAACATAGCTGCAAAGGTAAGTCCCAAAACGGTAATGACTGGAATCAGGGCATTACGGAGAGCGTGAACCACTAGAATCCGTCCTTCAGGAATCCCTCGGGCCCGAGCAGCCTCCACATAGTCCGCTTGTAACGTTTGCTTTAGATTGACCCGGACAATTCGCTCAAAAATACCGCTGAGAACCAGTCCTAATGTGATACTCGGTAACGCTAAATGGTAGAGCGTTAAGCCCAGAGCATGCAGGTCTCCTGCAAGGACACTATCAATCAGATATAAGCCGGTGGGGCCTTGGGGGGGGGGTAATACTCGTGTCGGGAACCGAGTGCCATCCGGGAACCAGCCCAATTGAACCGCAAAAAAAAGCTTCAGCAACATCCCCACCCAAAACATCGGTAACGCATAGGTAATAATGCCAAAGAGTCTCCCCCCCAGGTCAAACACCGTTCCAGGCCTGGATGCTGAAAGGATCCCAGCACTGACACCAATCATCAAAGCCACAATCATGCTGCAAAATGCCAGCTCCAAAGTGGCAGGGAAAAACTGCTGAATAATATCCCAAACGGATTGACCCCGGCTGGTCAGGGAGGTGCCTAGATCAAATTGCAATAGATCTCCCATGTAATGGGTATATTGCTGCCATAGGGGTTGATCTAATCCCATTTGCGATCGCAGCGCTAGTTTTTGAGCCGCCGGCGCTTTTGGCCCTAAGATGGCATCTACCGGATCCCCCGGTGTTGCTCGTAGCAACAAAAAACACGACAGTGGTTACGGTCCACAACATCAAAGGGGCCAGCAATAAGCGGGCCACTACATAAGACTGAAGGGCTCGGGAGCGAGACATAATAACGTCCTATGTAGAGGAACGACTGAGAGATGCAAAAGGCATAGCTTGGGTCGGTTCAAGGCGCACACCTTGAATATCAGGCCGGGCAAAAGCATATTCTTTGCGTTGCCAGAGGGGAATAAAGGGAACATCCTGGGCAAGCAGATCTTGAATCGCTTCAAAGGTTTTCTGGCGCTTGCTCGGGTCTTGTTCTTGGCGCTGCTGATCGATCAGCTGATTCATTTTTTCACTGTAGTAAAACGATCCTTGTCCAACGGTAGCGCCTTCTTTACAGCCTTCCTCAGCATTTCCTTCTGAACAGTCTAAGAAAGGATGGATATAGGTATCGGGATCATAGTAATCGCCACTCCAGTCCAGCATAAACATCGGATAGGTACCTTTATCCAAATTGTTATAGGCTGTGGCTGATTCAATACTTTTCAGTTCTACCTTGGCTAAATCTTTCAGCTCTTGCTCAATATAAGCTTTGATCGTCGTAGCTGCAGGGCCATCACTGGGGACATTAGAACGATACCAAAACTCCACTTCCAGGGGCTTTTCAGTGGTGTATCCTGCCTGGGTCAGCAGCTCTTTGGCCTTGGCGGCATCAGAATTACCACTATCACTTTGAAATACCGGTTTGCTGACATCAAAAATACTAGGCACCAAGCTATAAAGCGGGTCAACTTGACCATCAAACACTCGGTTCTGGATCAATTGCCGATTAATAGCTAGGGCTAAGGCTTGGCGAACCTCTGGTTTTTTCAAGGTTTCGTCCCGGAGATTCAGGCTGACATAGGTAATGTTGCTACCTGGCCCAGTGATGGCTTGCCAGTCCCCTTTATCAGCTGCTTTCGTCAATAACTCAATTTGTTCAGGATTCAAAGATTGATAGGCAATATCCACGGATCCTGTGCGAAAGGCGTTGTATAGGTTGGCACTGCTCGTAAAACTCTGAATGTCAATTCCTGGGTTGGCTGGCTTGTCTCCCCAATATTTGTCGAAGCGGTTTAAACGGATAGAGTCGCTGCCATTGTCAACCAGCTCATAAGGGCCAGTCCCCACAAAGGTGGAAGGATTAAACTTGCCAGGACCAATTTCGTAGGCGGTGGGCGAAACGGCCACTAGCCCCGAAAATGCCAACAAGTCTGTAAAGGCTGCAAACGGTTTCTTCAGCTTAATCTCCAACTCTGTCGCTGACTTGGCCTTCACGGACTCTACGACATCCGACAATAAAAAGGCAGGCTGTCCACCATTTTTGATAAAGCGATTGAGGGAAAATTCCATCGCCTTGGCATCAAAGGGAGTGTCATCGTGAAAAACGACATCCGTTCGCAAAGGGATGGTATACACTAAACCATCTTCACTCGTTTTAGGCAGCTCTGTAGCCAGCTGTGGCATCAGTTCTGTCGTGCCGCTGTTGTAGGCGTATAGCCGATCTCCCATGTTGTAAAGGAGATTACCTGAAAAGAGTTCTAAGGCATCAGCGGGATCTAAGGTTCTAACTTTACCCGTGGTGCCAATTGCTAAGCGAGTCTCAGCTCCAGAGGTTGACAGGCTCGGCCCCGAATTGCGCGGCTGGCACCCCACAATCAACAATAGACAACAACAGCACAAACTGAGATAGAACCTTGCCCCTCGCCATCGCCATCTCTGAGCCAGATAGTTGAGGGATTTCAGTACAAGACGCGTCAAAAAGTTGGAAGGAGTCAACAAGGGCTTCTCTCGCATATACAGAAAGACAGCAGAGGCACAGTATCAAATCATCCAAAATGATTGATCCGGCTCTACTGTCTTGCCATTCTATAGTGAGAGGGCAAAATATGACGCGTCCCTACTCAGGAAACTTTACTAGGTGAGGCTCTATTTTTTGTCTTTATCTTTATCCGCAGACGCTAAGGCAATGGGCTCTTGGCCAACACTGACTCTAACTTTCATGCCAGATTGTTCAAGCACAACAACAGGCGCTGCAGGATTACTGAGATTAATGGACTTAACCAACACCTGGCCATTGGCGATGCGGTCCCCCACGCCCACGGTACGAGTTGAGTTTTCACCGGGTGCCTTCAGAATCGCCTTAGGCCGACCGCCCAAATTAATCACTCCTGTTACCTTTACCCCTTGAGCAACCTCTGGCTTGGGTAAGGTAGGCAAAACAATCTTTCCAGGAGTCGTACTGGGTTTAGTCGAAGGGGAAGAAGGTTTTCCGGAGGGGGCAGAACTTGCTTTCGGCGCAGTTGCTGGCACAGTTGCTTTCGGCACATTCACCGTTGAGGGGGGCCGTCCCTGGGAGGGAACGGTGCGAGGCGAAGAATTCTCTGGGACAACGGCTGGAACAATTTCCGCGAAGGGATCAACACGACCACTCTTCACTACCCGTAACCGTTCGTCAGGATTGGTGGGGCGAGTTAAGACCACCTTTGCTGCAGGGGGAGAGGGAATTTCGGGTGAGGCATCGGGAAAAGACTGTTCGGTGGGAGTCTCGGAAGCCTGTTCAGCTTCAGGCTCATCACCCCCAACTAGCCCACAACTCGCTATTCCCATAGATAACAGGATAAAAGTTACCCCTAATACTGTTTTTCGCATCCGTTTCTCCATCGTCTTAAGCACTATGTTCACTACTAGAGAGCTGTCATTCTTACGATTTGGTGAGTGATCTCGTTGAGTTTTCCCCGGCACTGTCAGCTCAGGATATGGAAGATTCTGCTTACAAAAACAACTTGTGGCTGCAGGAGGATCGCCTCTTGCTAGCAATACAAGCTAGGATCAAAGCAGTTGAAATCCAATCGTTTTGAGCGAAAACAACTATTCAACAACTCAAACGCCTAAGTCGCAGGGCAAGGTTTTTATCATTGGTGCTGGCCCTGGGGAACATAACTATCTTACGGTTATGGGACAAAACCTGCTTGCTCAGGCTGACGTCATCCTCTATGATGCCCTGATCAATCCTGAATTATTAAACCTCGTAAAGAAAACTTGCTTACAAATTCCAGTTGGCAAGCGAGGCAAGGGGCCTAGCACCCCTCAAACGGATATTGATCGCTGGTTAGTCGAGTATTGTTGCCAAGGATATCAAGTCGTCCGTCTTAAAAGTGGTGATCCTTTTGTGTTCGGGCGTACCACGTCTGAAGTTCTCGCATTAAAAGCGGCAGGTTGTGATGTTGAGGTTTTGCCGGGTATTTCTTCAGCCCTAGCTGCTCCACTATTTGCAGGAATTCCTCTCACCGATGTCCACTTAAGCCAGCACTTTACGGTATTAAGTGCCCATGCCCCAGAAAGCCTGGACTGGTCTGTTTTGGCCCAGATCGACACATTGGTAATTCTGATGGGGGCCCGCCAGTTAGAAACGATTGTGCATCACCTGAGACACAACGGTCAGCCTGAGCAACATCCGATTGCCATTATTCGTTGGGGAGGTCGGCGCCAGCAGCAAGTTTGGATGAGCACTTTAGGAACGATCGTGGCCAAAACCCAAGGAGAGTCCCTATCGCCTTGTGTGATCGTGGTGGGCAATGTCGTTCATCTCCAACCCAGCCTAGGGCTTTCTTTCCCTGCCAACACTGAATATGCTCATAGAAGTGATTCTGCACAATTTCCCATGGGCGCTTCTTCGATTCAGTCGGCTTTACCGTTAGGGGGTAAAACTATCTTGGTGACGCGAGCCGTTGCCCAATCCACGACCTTTAGTCAATCTCTCACTTCGATGGGAGCGACGGTGGTTGATATGCCTGCATTGGAGATTGGCCCACCGTCATCTTGGCAAGAATTGGATGTTGCGATCGCATCCCTAGATCGCTTTGACTGGCTGATCTTAACCTCTGCCAATGGCGTCACTCGATTCCTAGAGCGCTTATTCCATGCCGGCTTAGATACGAGAGCCCTTGCTTCTCTCAAAATTGCAGTGGTCGGTCGTAAAACAGCCAAAACTTTAGAGAAGCAAGGATTAAAGGCAGATTATATCCCACCTAACTACATTGCAGATGCCCTAGTGGAGCATTTTCCAGGGGGAGAGTTAACGGGGCAAACCTTGCTATTTCCCCGAGTTGAAAGTGGTGGGCGAGACGTTTTAGTTAAACAGTTCACCACGCAAGGGGCAACGGTGGTGGAGGTGGCCGCCTATCAATCGCGATGTCCAGACACCATTGCCCCCCAGGCCCTCCAAGCCTTACAAGCTCAAGCTATTGATATTGTGACCTTTGCCAGCTCCAAAACCGTCCGCTACTTCTATCAGCTCCTTCAGCAATCCGTTGGCGAGGGTAACCCTCAGTCATGGCTCACTCCCCTCAAAATCGCCTCCATTGGTCCCCAAACCTCATTGACCTGCCAAGAGCTGTTAGGACGAGTCGATATCGAAGCGAAGGAATATACCCTAGACGGTTTAACGCAAAGTATTATCGATCACTATCAGCCTCAAGATTAAGCCTCATTCCACACCAACATCTCGGGGAAATTCCCAGAGATGGTAAACCCAACCCAATACCAGGGGTGACTAAACGGACAAACATCTTGACCCACTTCTTGGGCTGCGAATTGGAGTTCAGCTTCAATCCGTTGGAGGGTAGTTGCTTGTGAGCTGTCTAATGCTAATGTGTTGCCCACGGTGATCCACCATTGAATCGCATTCCGATAGGTCAGGTTGCGGAGCCAATGCTGAGCTTGCCGCAGGGCATGGACTGGGTTGCCATTTTGGTGCAAAAGATGATGGACCTGGGTCATCAGCATGATCCGAGAACAGTGATTGACCTCCCATAGGCTTTTGAGAACATGCTGCACCCCTAAAGAGAGCAAACAGGTTTCTAAATCGGGAATAAACCCAGGTAGCGGCTTCAGATTTTGTGGACCACCCGAGAGGCAAACCGTTGCATAGGACTGCCAATTCAACTCGAACAAGTCCTCTAGGGTCAATCGGTGTCCATCGGCCAAGACCCAAGCTGGTGCTGGGACAGTTGAACGATCTGTAGCCGTCACCCCCGTAAAATGAATACTCCCTGCCGAAACTTTGAGGGCAGCCAAGACCGTCTTCTGAGTCAGCTGTAGTCCTCCCAATTGAATATGCTGCTGGTAAGAGCGGGCGATAGCCAGGGCCTCTAATTCTGTGAGGTTGTTATCCTTTTCATCCTCAGATCCGTTGGGAGGAACAATGGTTAACAAGTGGTCTTGAGGGGACGATTTTGCTTTCAGTAGATTGAGGCCAATGTGCAAACTGGGGAGGAGCGTAATGCTAATCTGCTCAGGGAAAAGGGCCGTCATCGGTAGGTGACGCCATTGCCCAGGCAGAACCAGAATAAGTTCCTGAATACCAGATAAAGTGTCTTGGCATAAAGACTCAATGGCTAAAATCTCTTTGAGTTGGGTTAGGAGTTGAATCCCCTGCCCTTTGAGCCAAAAATCAGCTCCCAGCCCTAGAGCCGACTCATGATTTTTTTGGGAGAGATGCTGGGCTTTATCCCAGTTTTTTTGCCACAATTGCAAGCAGAAATGCTGATCAATTAAAGCGGCATCCAGATTCCCTGGGTTATCAGCCTCCGGCTCCAGGGAGTGCGCACAGAACAGCACTGGGTCCTGGTTCGGTTTGAGGATAAAGGTATAGAGGTGGGCGGGACTGAGATGCCAATAGATAACGGCTCGCTGCGGATTGAGGAGCGGTTGTAGATCCGTATATTGGTGCTGAATCGGATCATAATCAGGGCCAGATCGCCAATATCCTAAGGTGCGATCTTTACAACGTTCTGCCCAAAGAATCGCTTCTTTTAATTGATTCTGCTGCACCAACCAATCGACCTGCATCTGTTGGAAGCCAGCAAATTGATCTTCTAGTTGTCGATCTTGCTCAGGAGACAGATTGACATCCTGCTTGATGGTTTGAAGTTTGATCGCGCCTTCAAGCAGCATGGAGTGGACAGCGGCCGTTTCTTGTAAATGGAACCGCACCTGCAGCAGAGATTGCCAAATCGCTAAGTGATGCTGAGGGAAAGTTTGGAAATCTAGTAAATCAAGGGCTCTTAAATAGCTTAATTTTGCAACCTTCCACATCTTGGTCGGAGAAGGATCTTGCCAAGCCTGTTGAGCTTGAAAATCCCCTTTGCGCTGATGGAGACTGCCACAGCCCAAAGCATAATCATCGGCATCACACCAAAGGGCATCAATACCTTGATTCCAGATAGCAATACCAGCATCTACCCCTTGAAGATGAAGCATCGCCATCCCCAGATCGTCCCAAGCCTGCCACAGTTGTTTATCGGTCCAGCGCAGGGCTTGCTCATAGCTATGAATCGCTTCTTTGACATTGCCGAGCTGAATTAAGATGCTGGCTCGGTTATTCCAGGCCTGGTAAAAATCGGGCTGGCGATCTAGGGCCTGATCAAAACTTGCGATCGCATCCTGATATCGCTGCAAATGAAATAGAATCAGCCCCCGTTGATACCAAGCCTGGGCATGGTGATCCTTAAACGCCAGTACTTTATCGTAGGCGGCCAATGCAGCGTCATAATCCTTGGCTTTGGTGCAAGCTAAGGCTCGTTTTTGCCAAAAGTCAAAATCTTGTCCGGAGAGTGAGGATACGGCAGGCGACCCTGGGTTGACCTGGGTTGGCTGGTCTTCTGACTGTCCCTGGGCTTTGGCTAATAAAGACTCCAAGGGAATCATTTTAAGTTTGGCTTCTGGGCTACCGAACAGGCGTTGAGCATTATGGTTCGCTGTGATTGCTTCCCCATAAAACCCCAATTTTTGCAGGACATTGCCACATTGCAGCCAGGCATCCGCATTCCTAGGGGTCAGGGCTAGACCTTGATGAATACAATTCAGGGCATCAATATACTGATTTTTTTCGAGATAAGTTTTTGCCTGTTCCAGCCAAGTCAGGGAGTCGGAGAAATCAGGGCTCGTCATACCAAAGATCTCCCTTACATTGATACCCTGAAGGAGCAGCCAGGCTGCAGCGCTTTTTTGATGTCATTGAACCAATCCTTGCTGGTTTCAGTCTAAGGGATAGAGAAGAGCTGTCGGTAATAAATTATTGAAAGAAAATTAAAGGTGAGTACCGAACAACTGTCAACCGATGATTCAGACCATGCCTTAATTCAAGGTTGTTTGCGGGGCAGTACCCAAAGTTTCCGGGTTTTGTATCGTCGGCATCAGGCTCGGGTGCGGTCAACTCTGATGTCTCTATGTGATCCAGAGGTATTAGATGACCTCGTTCAGGATGTGTTTGTTCGGGTATGGAAAGGGTTACCCAAAATGGAAGGTCGGGCCAAGTTTACGACTTGGCTCTATCGAATTACGTGGAATGTGGCCGCAGATTATCGACGGTCGGCAGCCCAAAAGCGAATGCGCTGGCAATCCCTCACCCATCAGCTTCCCAGCCAATCCACTGCCCCCAATTGGCAGCAGCTTCACTATCAGGATTTGATTAAACGAGGCATGACTCAACTGAGCTTTGAACATCGCAGTGTGATCGTGCTCCATGATTTACAAGATCTCCCTCAGCAAGAGATTGCCGAGATGTTTGAAATTCCTGTGGGCACCGTCAAGTCTCGTCTACATCATGCCAGAGCAGCCCTCCGAAAATTTTTGCAACATGAAGGGATTTCCCTATGAACCACCCTCCTGATCCTGATCTGAACGGCTCTGATGCCCATGAGGAGTCACTCCCTGATGACGCTTTGGTGAACTTTCTCCAACGTTATCAGCCAGAAGTGCCCGACTCGTCCCTAGGCTTAGAGGACAGGATTCTCCATGCCGTTTTGGATGAAGTTACCCAGTCCCCCTCAACCCCAACATCGTTGGAGCCTGAGGGGTGGAAGATGGCCAGATGGGGTATTCCGGCTGCGATCGCAACAACCATTGCGCTGTTCTGGGGCGGATCACAAATTTGGCGAACGGCAAAACAGCCTATGCCACCCGATGGAGAATTAGAAGCCTTTGTGGCGGAGAGTTGGTCTAGCGCTTTTGACCCCTTCAATGACGGGGAAACCGATTTATTGACGGATCCCTGGGAATGGTGGGGACAAAGGCCATCAGCATCCGTCATTGCTAAATCTAATACCGTTACGTGCAAGAGGTCCAGACCATGTCACGAATAAGCAAAGGAGTCGTTATTTGTTTCGCCCTGATCGGGATATATTCCCTGGGGCAATGGGTGGGAAATACCTTGCAGCCGAGTGTGGCTCAATCCCCTGAACGTCAAAGACAACGTCCCGGACTATTCCAAGACTTGCAGCTTTCTCGACAACAGCGACGGGAGATTCGCGCCATCCGTCAACAGTATGGTCCTCAAACCCGAGAGAAAGCCCAGTTACTGCGGCAAACTCGGAAAGAGTTGAAGGCCATGATTGCTGGAGAGGCTCCTGACACAGAGGTTCGCACCCAGTTTCAGGCCTTAGATCAGCTCACTCAGGAAACCCTGAAGCTGCGGTTTGAGAATATGATGGCCATTCGCAAGATCCTCACACCAGACCAACGGCAGCAGCTAGCTGAAAAGTTAGCAGAGCGACGGCGGCAGCGACGCTTCAATCCTGAGAGCTAGCCTCGGGTCGGAGCACTTTGGTGATTTCTTGGATAACGGAGTCACAGACAGACTCTAAGGCTTGATTAGGCTTGAGCAGAATATGAACATCTGCCTGCCGATAGAGAGGTCGCCGTTGAGTCAGCAACTCTTCTAAGACTTGTTGGGGATTCAGTTTTTGCAGCAACGGCCGGGACTGGTCCTCTTGGAGACGCTGCCAGAGCTGTTCGGCTTCCACATCCAGCCAGATTACAAGGCCATGCTGCAAAAAGCTCCAGTTCTTTTTCTCCAGAACAATCCCACCCCCTGTGGCAACCACAAGCTTAGTGTGGGCAGCCACTTCGGACAGGACCTTGGATTCAACCTGCCGAAAATAATTCTCACCAGATTCAGCAAAGATATCCGTGATCGCTTTACCCGTGAGTTGGGTAATCAGGTCATCGGTATCGACAAAGCCGTAACCCAGTTGTTTAGCTAAGGCTCGGCCTGTTGTCGATTTACCACACCCCATCATGCCGACGAGGTAAAGATTGACCCCTTTAAGGTTAATCATTGCCAATTGCTGGGTGCTTAACCCGCTGCATGATCTTTGAAAGACTTATAGGCTTTCTCAGAATCGTAAAGGTGGCATTCTTCAGAAATTTCTTTCATCAAGGCCCAATTAAATTCGCGCTCATACACATATTGACCCCAATTGTCCTTCAGGCTTTGATGGGCCATACGCAGGTTGTAGGAAGGAATCGCGGTGGAAACATGGTGAGGAACATGGACATTGATATCGTGGCACAGGAATTCAACCCAGCCAGGATATTTACAGTGCACTGAACCCACAAGCTGAGCTTCTGCGGCGTTCCAGACTTCAGTCGGTTGAAAGGGAATATCAGAAGCAGTGTGGTGAACGATGGTGAAGGTGCTCATCCAGAAGTGATAAACCATCCAAGGAATCAACCAAAACTTGACGAAGCCCCAAATGCCAGCGGTGTAGATGATGGCAGGAAATGCGATCGCAGCGAACAATACGGCAACGCCAATGGAAAGCTTGACATCATCCTGGTCCTTCTCATCAAAGGTGGTCCAATTGAAGTGAAGATTGGCCCAGTGGACAATAGACCCCACCCACCAGAAATAACCGCGAATTTGCTCATAAACTGTGCGAATGACCGGATCAAGGCTTTCATATTCAGCGCTATCAAAGGGCCGCCAAGCATTGTCTACATCTAGCTCATTGGTATGAGTATGGTGAAAGTTATGCAAGATTCGCCAGCAATGAAAGGGATAGACCAGAGGTGCCATAAACAGATGACCCACCAGATCATTCACCCACCGGTTTTTAGCAAAAGATCGATGCCCTGCATCATGACCAATCACAAAGAAACCCGTCAGGGCCGTGCCCGTAAAGATCCAGGCAATGGGTAGCAAATACCAAGGAGAATTGATAATTGCTACATAGCCCAAAGCGACCATCAGCACATTGATGATGGCACCCGTCCAAGCCTTCGCTGCATTTTGCTTAAAGCAATCCTTGGGCAGAGATTTGATAACATCTTGTAGGGTAATCGTCGGATCTGTAAGCGTCCGCAATTGAGAGTCAGACTTGACAAGGGATGCAGTCATAGCTGAATTAGGAATCTCCTGAGCTGAAATATGTGATCAAGCACCCTCTATCAGTCTTGCCATTAGCCAAGCATGCTGTAATGCTTCAAACTTGGACGGGTTATATGGGCTTCTGATCCTTAGGGGGCTACTATTGCAAAGCATTTGAGACTTGAATTAATCGCAAGACAAATCAATATTTCTCAAAAGCACTTTACACAACTAAACTTATGTTTTTATAACATAATCTGGGGATCAATCGGTGTTTTTGCTCGGGGATTCCTAGGACGGCAACCCGTTTATAGACAGTGACTTTAGCGAACCCATTCCTGAGTGAATTACCATAGGGACAGTCTTCTTTTCAGCCCCATTCAGCCTCTTACTTCGTTACATAACTTTATGAGTTCAGATTCGCGCCGATACCACATCACCACCTATGGCTGTCAGATGAATAAAGCTGACTCTGAGCGGATGGCAGGGGTTTTGGAAAACATGGGATACCAATGGTCTGAGAACCCAGATGACGCCAATCTGATTCTCTGCAATACCTGCACCATTCGAGACAATGCCGAGCACAAAGTCTATTCCTATTTAGGGCGGCAAGCGAAGCGCAAACATGCACAACCGGATTTAACCTTAGTCGTCGCAGGCTGTGTGGCCCAACAAGAAGGGGATACCCTGCTGCGTCGCGTGCCCGAACTAGATTTGGTGATGGGTCCTCAGCACGCCAATCGGCTCCAGGATTTATTAGAACAAGTGGCCAGCGGTCAACAGGTGTTGGCAACGGAACCGATTCAAATTGTGGAGGATATTACCAAGCCTCGTCGGGATAGTACCGTCACTGCTTGGGTAAATGTGATCTATGGGTGTAATGAGCGCTGTACCTATTGCGTGGTCCCCAATGTTCGAGGGATAGAACAATCTCGCACCCCAGAGGTCATTCGAGCCGAGATGGTCCAGCTCGGAGAACAAGGCTTCAAAGAAGTGACGCTTCTAGGACAAAATATCGATGCCTATGGCCGTGACCTACCCGGAACAACTCCAGAAGGGCGGCATCAGCATAACCTGACGGATTTACTTTACTTTGTCCATGATGTGCCCGGCATTGAGCGAATTCGATTTGCCACCAGCCATCCTCGCTATTTTACGGAGCGTTTGATTCAGGCTTGTTATAAGCTGCCCAAAGTGTGTGAGCATTTCCATATCCCCTTTCAGTCTGGGGATAACGATATTCTCAAGGCCATGTCCCGAGGTTATACCCAGGAGAAATACCGCCGCATTATTGATAACATTCGTGCTGTGATGCCGGATGCTTCCATTAGTGCCGATGTAATTGTCGGTTTTCCTGGGGAAACGGAAGAGCAGTTTATGAAGACTTTTCAGTTGGTGGAAGAGATTGAATTCGACCTGGTTAATACGGCAGCTTATTCTCCTCGTCCCAATACCCCTGCAGCTTTATGGGATAACCAGCTGAGTGAAGAGGTGAAAGCTGATCGGTTGCAGCGGTTGAATCGTTTAGTAGGAGTGAGTGCGGAGTTGCGATCGCAACGTTATGCCAACCGCATCGAAGAAGTGCTCGTAGAAGACCAAAATCCCAAAGACCCTACTCAAGTTATGGGCCGAACCCGGGGCAATCGTCTCACCTTCTTCCCTGGCAAAATTGAAGAATTACGGGGTCAGATCATTTCGGTAAAAGTGATTGAGGTACGTCCTTTCAGCCTGACCGGAGAACCTCTGTCAGCTTTGGCGACTGCCTCTAGTTAGAAGCAGTTTATTTATGAAGTTAATCCCATATCAGCAGACTAATCTTGATGTTCATTCTTCAGCGTCTGGATATAGTTAGAGACGGAACCATCCCAATGACACAGACTGCAATACCCATGTAAGAAGTTATGCTCACACTTCGGATAACCATATAAATAATGAGCACATTCAGGACATAGATGGGCCATCCATGGCTGAGAGACCAAATATGAGCTTCTGCATTCGTCACAGGATTGAGTGTGGGAAAGTGTCAATAGTTTTAATCCTCATTCAGATCACATCTATGGCATAGCATTAGGAATTCGGGGCATATCTCATCCCTGGGAGTTGATTAACCAAACCTTGTAACTCTAACTGCAGTATCTCACCCGATACTTCTCCTGCTGATAGTTCAACTGATTGAACTATCAGATCGAAAGGGACAGAGCCATCACCTGATTGTTGGCAAAGCTGGCTCACCGTTTTCAGAATTTCTGCTTGCACGGGTGGCAGTGTAGAAGGAATTTCAGGAATGCTAGAAGCAGGGTCTGGTGATAAGGGTGGAATCGTACCTAACTGGTCCAGCAATTGACCAATCCCTAAAATGAGTTGGGCGCCTCGCTGCACTAGTCCCAAACACCCCATCGCTCGGGGATTATCCAAGGAACCGGGCAGAACATAAATATCGCGATTGTACTCATTGGCCTGATACGCCGTAATTAACGCCCCTGACTTCGTTGGGGCTTCCATCACTAGCAAAGCTCGACATAAACCCGCCACAATCCGATTACGACGGGGGAAATGGGCTCGATTGGGTTGGGTCCCTGATGGATACTCGCTCAAGAGCAAACCTTGTTGCTCAATTCTTTGATACAGCCCTTGGTTCCGGGGTGGATAAATCATATCCACCCCCGTTCCTAGAACCGCAATCGTGCGTCCACCGCCCTCAATACAACCCAAATGGGCCTGGGTATCAATTCCTTCCGCCATCCCTGACACAACAGTGATTCCCCGCTTTGCTAGAGCATAAGCAATCTTTCGAGTCCACCGCTTGGCATATTCAGACGGATCTCGTGTTCCCACAATCCCCACCAGAGGAGTACTACCCTGATTTTCAGAAAGCTGAACTTGGCCTCGATAGTAAAGCAGCGGTGGTGAATCAGCAATTTCCGTGAGTATCCGAGGATATGCTTCATCCGCCATGCACCAAAAACTAGGATTTTTCTGTACATGCTGAGCAAGCAGATCCGTAGGATTTTCCCCTTGGCGGTGCTTCTGGATCGCCCTCAGGGTTTGAGCCCCAATCCCCGTTACCGTTCCTAGGGTGGCAGCATCTGCTGACCATGCCGAGGACAAAGTGCCGAAACGCTGCTGCAAACGCTTAAGGACAATCGGACCGATACCTGGTATCTGCGACCAAGCCAACCAATAGGGGCGTTCTTCCACCTTTTCACCAACTACCGATACGGTTTACGCACCTAAAATATCGTGTTTATGCACCTAAAATAACGACTCCAATGGTGCAAAGTATCGTGAAGGCCAAGATCAAAGGAAAAAATATTAGATGCTCGTTCCTAAAATCTTAAGCGGCTTCAACAGGTTTAACTGCTTGTTTTGAGAAACCTTGCTTCGTCAATTCCTGGTTCAACAGCAAGCTATTCTCTACTCGGTCTACAAACATAACGCCCGTTAAATGATCCATTTCATGCTGAATCACCCGTGCCAACAGCTCTGTCGCCACAATCAGTTGCGGCCTGCCTTGCTCATCTTTATAAGCAACTTCAATTTGGGCCGGTCGTCGCACATCTAGATACACCCCAGGAATACTCAGACAACCTTCTTGGCCTAAAGCTAAGTCATCACTATGGCGACGGATCTTAGGATTCAGCAGAATAATTGGCTGGTTGGCCGGTTCTTCTGGATCGGTATCGACCACGATAAGCTGCTTGCCTACGGCTACTTGGGGCGCTGCAAGGCCAATACCATCAGCGCTATACATCGTTTGCAGCATTTGACGGGCCAATTCCCGAATCTCATCATCCACTTTGGAAATTCGCTTGGCTGATTGTCTAAGCACGCGATCGCCGAGGGTATGAATATTTAGCGGAGGATTTTTAAGTTTGCGCTTTTCAACCAGAACTTCAGAAGACATAACCAAGCGTATAGGGTGGAACTGTAATAGATTAAGAGAATTTTTCTCTATCTTTCAATTGTACTCAATCCAGGTTAGGTCCCTCAAAATTGCCAAACCTCAAGTTCCCCAATCTATCCTGCAGATAGTAATAGCCGGGTGTGTTGAGTTCAACACACCCGGCTATTACCTGAAAAAATCAGGGAAAATAGATTTTTGATAGTTTAATCGAAGTTCCTGTTTCCCTAGATTTAAGGTCTACGCAACTGATCACGATCATGCAGCAAGCGCAACAGAAAATGAATGGACAAAAGATATAGAGCCGAAATTGTCAGAATCAGGATGGGGAAAGGGATAGTTGGCATGGCAGAGGAGTGTAAGAGGGAAAAAGTAGATTTAGAATTAGCAGTATCAACGCAATGAGGTTGACCTAGCCTACTTTTTTAAGAATGCAAAACTTCCACGATGAGCAGGATAAGTTCCTCTCAACCGCGGCACGGCAACCTAGGGCAGGCCATTTTTCAGCACAGGTGCGCCAAAAAAAATCTCATTACAACAAAAGCAAGTTAACTGGCAAAAAAGCTCACTTAACTTATTACTCCCAACACCCAAGGCATATAGAAAAATCGCGCAGAAACGTTACACATTTTCTAGGCGGACTAGCTCTCTAAACAGTCGAAAAAAGATCGTGTATATCTCTTTTCTTTTCGTAGAGCGAGAATATCAGTTTTTCTAATCCCTTGGATTCCAAGTTAACACAGCCATCTAGGAATTGTCAGTCCCATTCCTGAGTAAAATTAACAATAGTTAACAATCCCTGAAAATGTTCTTGGTTAACATTTTCAGGGATTAAATTTGCAGATAAATATTATTTACAAGAATAAAATAATGTGTTTCCCTAACTGAACGCTCACTATTTCTGGGTGGATAGAACCATAAGATTATTTAATCGTTTAGGTGAACACTGACCGTTTAGCTTGAAAAACTGATAGACACTTGAGCTGGTGCTAGGTATCTGCAATCAAGACCAGTTTAGGCTACCTAGATCAAAAAGAGCATCCATTGCTCATTAGCAAATGGATGCTCAGAAAATTAATACCCCTATTGCTTATAAAGCTGAGGGTTCAGAACTTAAAACAATCCCAAAGTCAAAGACTTATCAATGGGGAGTGTTGCACCAATTCCTAACCATAAGGTGAAGACTACGCTAAATAAGAAGACGCTAGTCGCAATGGGTCTGCGGAATGGATTCTGAAACTTATTCACATTTTCAATGAAAGGAATAAGCATCAATCCCAAAGGAATTGTGGTTTGAATGAGTACGCCCAACAATTTGCTGGGTACTGTCCGCAAAATTTGGAAGACAGGGTATAAATACCATTCAGGCAGAATTTCCAAGGGGGTGGCGAAGGGGTTAGAAGGCTCACCAATCATGGCTGGGTCTAAGACCGCTAAGCCGATGACCAGCGAGATCGTTCCCATAATCACCACTGGGAAAATGTAAAGAAGGTCATTAGGCCAAGCAGGCTCACCATAATAGTTATGGCCCATGCCTTTCTTCAGCTTTTCCTTTAACTGCGGATCGCTTAGATCAGGCTGTTTAAGTATTTTTGCCATGGTTGCGCGTGTTCTCCGTTCTATTTTTGGGTCAGCAGGTGAGGGTTCTCACAAAGACTTACGTCAAAAGTCCAAGACTCCGAAAACAGAAAACCCGATTCAGAGCCTAAAAAGAGTTTACAAAGGGCCAGAAATACCTTGCTTCCGAATCATGAGGAAGTGAAGCAGCATGAACACTGCAATCAACCAAGGTAGAACAAAGGTGTGCAAACTATAAAAACGAGTAAGGGTAGATTGACCAACGCTAGTGCCACCACGTAGCAGCTCAACGATGGAAGAACCAACCACAGGAATTGCTTCAGGAACACCTGAAACAATTTTGACAGCCCAGTAACCCACTTGGTCCCAGGGCAGAGAGTAGCCTGTTACACCAAAAGTAACGGTAATCACAGCTAAAACAACGCCAGTGATCCAGGTCAGCTCTCGGGGCTTTTTGAATCCGCCAGTTAAATAAACCCGGAAGACATGGAGAATCATCATCAAGACCATCATGCTGGCTGACCAGCGATGGATGGAACGAATCAACCATCCAAAATTAACTTCAGTCATGATGTACTGAATGGAGTTAAATGCTTCAGTGACCGTCGGCCGATAATAGAAGGTCATTGCAAATCCAGTGGCAAACTGGATAATAAAGCAAACTAAGGTAACTCCACCCAGGCAATAAAAAATGTTGACGTGAGGCGGCACGTACTTGGTGGTGACGTCATCGGCAATCGCCTGAATCTCAAGGCGTTCCTCAAACCAGTCGTACACTTTGCTCATAAAGCTAGGGGTTCCAAAAAATGTATCGCTCTTCATAAAAAATGTAACACAGTGCCTATACCCCTTTCAGAAAATCGTGGCGGTATTTTCCTGACTCACGACGATTGAACTCTTTTTTGAGAATGGCCAAGTAAAAAATCAACGTTACAAAGCGCTTTAGAGGAGCTAGAGGAGCAAGATAAAGCCGAATATCGTTAGAATTTACAAATGATTAAACGTATTGTTAGCTATATATTTATTCTGCAATTTGCCTTCATCCTAGCTGTTGCTCCTCCTGCAACAGCCTTGACTGAAGAACAGTTGCTATATAACGAAGCTTGGCGTCTGGTGGATCAAGCTTATGTGGATGACTCCTTCAATCATCAGGATTGGCGAATGGTTCGTCAAAAGGCATTAACGAATCAAATGCCGGATCGGGAGGCTACTTACAAGGCCATCCGCGATATGTTGGACAGCCTGGGAGATCCCTTTACGCGTCTATTACAACCCAAGCAATACAAGAGCTTAAAGACCAGTACGTCTGGAGAGCTAACTGGAGTCGGCTTACAAATCATTCAGAATGAAGAGTCTGGCTATTTAGAGGTCTTAGCACCTATTGAGGGTTCTCCAGCTGCGATCGCAGGTTTGCAAGCAGCGGATCAAATCCTCAAAATTGACAATATTCCCACCACAGATCTGTCCCTAGATGAAGCGGCTGAGCGCATGCGTGGCCCCGTTGGGTCAACCGTGAATTTAAAAGTGGAACGACTCGATCAAGGCGTATTGCTGTTTCCCATCAAACGCGATCGCATTGCCATTAACCCGGTATTTGCTGAATTGCGACCTCAGCCCAACGGTCAGGACATTGGATTTATTCGTCTGCGCCAATTCAACGCCAACGCCACCCAGGAGATGCAGGCAGCCATTACCCGTCTAGAAGCCGAAGGAGCTGAAGGCTATATTTTGGACCTGCGAAATAATCCAGGAGGCCTTTTGCAAGCCGGGGTTGAAATTGCTCAGATGTGGCTTAACCCTAGTCCAATTGTCTATACCGTTGATCGACAGGGTATTCGCAATAGCTTTGACTCTAAAATGGGTTCTCTAACGGATGCACCTCTTATGGTTTTGGTAAATCGGGGCAGTGCCAGTGCCAGTGAAATCTTGGCAGGTGCCTTGCAAGATAATGGTCGTGCCCAATTAGTAGGAGAGCAAACCTTTGGCAAAGGCTCAATTCAATCCCTGTTTAATTTGTCTGATGGCTCAGGTCTAGCGATCACTATCGCTAAATATGAAACCCCTAGTCATCGCAATATCAACAAGGTGGGCATTAAACCCGATAAAATCGTTGATCTCAAAACCCTGCGTAGTGACCAAGTGGGGACGGATGCGGATACCCAATATCAGCAGGCCCTCAAAATCCTGGCAGAACCGGCGGTGATTGCCAGTGCAGCCTCTACCTAGTCGGACTTACCACGATCCCTTACATGGGAGCATTACCTTAACAGCCCAAGAT
The DNA here is from genome assembly GCF_021497025.1 of Acaryochloris sp. 'Moss Beach'. Classification (NCBI taxonomy): domain Bacteria; kingdom Bacillati; phylum Cyanobacteriota; class Cyanophyceae; order Acaryochloridales; family Acaryochloridaceae; genus Acaryochloris; species Acaryochloris sp. 'Moss Beach'. Next base: position 4,164,293 of record NZ_CP071717.1, on the reverse strand, counting down.
CCGGTTGAATCTCTGCTAATTCAGTTGATAGATACCCCTGAATTTCAGCGATTACGGCGTATTCGCCAGCTCGGGACAGCCAGTCTCACCTTTCATGGAGCTGAAGGCTCTCGGTTTACTCACTCTTTGGGGGTGATGCATGTCGCTCGGCTGGCCTTTGATCGATTAATCCAGACCTATCCTCAACTGCAGTCCTACCGTGCCCTCGTCCTTTGTGGAGCTTTGCTGCATGATATTGGTCATGGTCCCTATAGCCATACCGGCGAGGACATTTTTAATAGTCATCATGAGACTTGGACTCGCACGATTCTGAGGGAGTCTCCCCGCATCCGCACCTTGCTCGATCAGTTTGATGCTGATTTAGCGGTTCAGTTAGAACAAGTCTATTTAAAGACCTTTGAGCTACCCATTGTCAGCCAACTGGTGTCGAGTCAGTTGGATTGTGATCGCCTCGACTACCTTCTACGAGATAGCTATTTCACCGGGGCTTCCTATGGCCAGTTAGATTTAGACCGAATTCTAATGGCGTTGGATTATGACCCCCAAACCCAGCAGTTAGTCGTGAAACAGAAAGGACAAGCTGCCATTGAGCATTATTTGGTGGTTCGCTACTTTATGTATGCTCAGATTTACAATCACCCCAAAAATTTGGCGTCTGCCTGGGGCTTAGTGCAAGCCTTTCGGCGAGCCAAAGAGCTATTAAAGGAAGGGAAAATTAGCGCCGATCAAACGGTGAGGGCCTGGCTATCCCAGACGGACGGCAATTTATCTTTGCAGGATTATCTAGCTGCAGATGATATTGTTTTTACCTACCATCTGCACCAATGGCAGCAAAGTAATGATGCCATTTTGAGTAATTTATGTCGCCGCCATCTCAATCGAGATTTGATGAAGGCAATGGATATTACCCATCTGACCGCAGCTCAACAGCAAGAGTGTTTGGCCCATAGCCAGGATTTGGTGCAGGCACAAGGCTGGGACCCAAAATACTATACGGGGCTACAAGTGGCGTTGACTCGGGGCTATACCCTATACCAACGGGGCATCAATTTACTGACGAGGCAAGGGCTGGTTGAAATTAGTGACGTTTCGGTCCTCGTCCAGGCTTTAATCCAACCCTTTCGACGAAGCTGGATTATTTATCCCCCAGGGATTGAAAGTGATTTAAATCAGATCCCTGTTTTACGGGAACAGCGCTAGCAATAGTCACGGTACAAAGCTGAGCTGGGCACTCCAGAAAATTGAAGCAGGGGATAGTGAAATTCGCCTTCAAAGCATCGGTATCCCTGAGGGAAAAATGGGTAACATGGTTACATCACATCTCTGCCGATAGCAATCGATCAGTGATGCGTATAGGGTCATGGTAGGCTTAACCCTGATTAAGCAGATGATCTTGAGATATAGTTTTATTTCTGCCCGATAAATTATTTTGAAGTTGTTATTCCCTTAAAAACACCATGGATGCTGACCAGGAAACAAAGACGACTGCCAACTTGGATGTAAGCACCGAAACTTCTGGAAGCTTGTCTCCTCTTTCTGCGGACGACTCCACTACGATTGACGTTAATGAGATTGGCAAGCAGTTAAGAGACTTTGTGGATACTTTCCCCAAACAGGTGGGAGAAACCTATTCCATTTATAAGAAACCTCTAAATCTGTTCTTAGTCATTTCTGCTGCAGCGATTGCGGCAGCGGTTGCAAATGGAGTTTTAGACGTTCTCAATTCAATTCCTTTTGTTGCGCCACTCTTAGAGCTGATTGGCTTAGGCTATTCCGCTTGGTTTGCCTGGAATTACTTAACCTATGCTGAGAAACGGCAGAAATTAGTAGACGACTATCGTCAGCTCAAAGATAAAGTTACAGGTGGGTCTCGCTAACACAACTCCCCAGATTTTATGACTTAGTGAGGCTGCAATTAATTGCAGCCTCACTTGTTTTTTGGAGCCAATGCTAGGAGTTGATACGCTCCAACTGCCACAGGATTTGGTTACCTTCCCGGCGCACACGGGAGATTAGCCAGTTGCGCCACACCCATTCATCTCCTCGACTGGTCACTGCATTTGCATGCACTGCCATCAGGTCAGCTAGCTCAGAGCTGCTAATCAAGTAACCTTCTTTAGCAATATGATCGGCAATTTCTAAGGTCTCAACTAAATCTTGCAGATGAGACACTCTTGATTCACTGACCGGATGGTCTGAGTGCTCGGGCGGATGTTGATTTGATTCGGAAGATTCAGGCATGGCAGTCGTAGGGTTGGATTGGTGAAGATCAGGAGTTTGACGTTGGGAGAAGGAACGGGCGATCTGGTCACAGCGTTCGTTACCTTCATGGCCTGCATGAGCGCGGATATACCGCCAGTCTATGGAAGCGTCATTGAGTTGATCGAGCTGTTGCCACAAATCTTGATTCAGAACATCTTTACCTTTAGCCGTTTTCCAACCTTTGCGTTTCCATCCCGACAACCACTTAGTAATGCCGTTTTTAACGTACTCGCTGTCAGTATAGAGGGGAATGGTCTTGGGTAATGGTTTGTCTTGCAACAATTCTAAGATTGCGATCGCAGCCTGCAATTCCATCCGATTATTCGTCGTTTGGGGAGAAAATCCACCAATTTCATGGCAGGATCCATCTTTGAAGTAGATGACACTGCCCCATCCACCTGGTCCGGGATTCCCCGAACAAGCGCCATCGGTATAGATACTTTCAATGTCAGAAAAAGCAGGCATGGTCAGTCATCATTACAGCAATCGTCGCTCCTATCCTATGCTGATTGGTCGCAACGAAAACGGAATTGATTATTCATAGAGGAAACAGCATGCCCCCTTTAATTGTGGCCACCCAAAACCCCGGCAAATTAAAAGAAATGCAGCAGCACCTAGCCGATTTGCCCTGGGACCTGCAGCTGATGCCCCCGGATCTGGAGATTGAAGAAACGGGCACCACCTTTAGGGAAAATGCCATTCTTAAAGCAACCCAGGTGGCTCAACACCTAGGGCAATGGGCCATTGCTGATGATTCAGGCTTAGAAGTTATGGCTCTGGATGGAGCACCCGGCCTTTACTCGGCTCGATACGGCAAAACGGATACAGATCGGATTCAGCGTCTGCTGACAGAACTCCAGGGGAAGGCCGATCGCAGTGCTCAATTTGTCTGTGTGATCGCGTTAGCCCGACCAGATGGTAGCGTCGCCTGCCAAGCGAAAGGGATTTGTCCAGGAGAAATCCTGCAAGCCCCTCAGGGAGAGGGAGGCTTTGGCTATGATCCCATTTTCTATGTTCCGTCTCAGCAGCAAACCTTTGCCGAACTATCGGCAGCCGCCAAACGCCAGATCAGCCATCGAGGGGAAGCCATCAAGGCCCTGATGCCTCAACTATTGGCCCTGGAGGTCTAAGGTGAAATGACTAAATGCCACTCGGCATCCGTCTGTGTGAGGGTGGGCTGCGGGGTGTCCCCCACCACATAAGGCCCCCAGTATTTTTGCGATCCATCTAGGGCAAAGGCCATCAGGATATCGCCTTGGTAAAGCTGCATAGGGCCAGAGGGCAAGGAGACTTTGAGGCCGCCAATACTCCCTTCTTGGGGGGCAAAGTCCCAATGGACAGGCTCTTTAAAGTGCGGTGTTTCAGGAGGACTGGGATGGTTGGGATCGAGGTGGCTGCGCAGTACGATGCGAATGGGGAATTGGGTTTGATTACTAATGCGCAGGACATCGGTACGGGGGTCAATGGAAGGAGGCGGTTCTTTTTTGGCGATCACCTTCGGTCGGCCTTTAGCCATCGCATCTGGAACCGTCGGTTTCACTTCCAACACCGGCGGCGCTTTCTCAGCTGTGACTGACGGTTCAATCCAAATGCTGAAGTACAGCTGCGTTAACAATAGCGCCCCTGAACCACCTACAACTGCAGCTAGCACCATGGGTACGATTCCAGATTTCGAAGCCATCCTTTTTTGGCCTCCGTATATTGATGAGTTATCCTATCGCATTTTCTCCCTCCGCACATCCATCCGGAGGAATGCCTTAACGTCCTACCAGTCCTGTCCAAGCTAGAGCCATCACCATTGCAGCGGTAGCCCCAATCAACGTATTAATCCCATTCACCACTTCATTGGTGAGCCAATTGAACTGGGATTGCACCGTGGCTCCAATCACGCTTTCCAAATTGGTGGCAATAAAAGCTGCAATCACACACCAGACCACCCCGACCCCAGAGATTAAGCCCACTGCCCAGGCCAAGAGAGCAATCACCACCGAAGCCGCCATGCCAGCCACCGTCCCCTCTAAACTGACAGCCCCTTCAGTCCCCCCGAGGTACGGGCCGCAATGTCGTAATCAGAAAAGTACGATTGCCATAGGCTTTGCCAATTTCACTGGCAGTGGTATCAGACAGTTTGGTACTGAAACCACTTACATAGCCCAAGCAAAACAAAGGTTGGTATTGCGGGAACACTAAAGTGGCTAGGGCACAGAGGGTAGAGCTAGCAGCAGACCCCCCAAACATTTTCAGGCCCCCCTAGCCCCAGAGCGCTTCTCAGCGATACCAGCGGCTTCTTTTTCCGCCATGCCGACTTTGGTGACTGCTGATCCAGCCAAAAAGTAGAATAGAACGACACCATATCCCGTCCAGCCCAAAACACCCCAGACAATCACCCCTAAAATCCAGGCATGGACTAGCCCTGCAGGCGTTAAAAGTTTGGAGACGAGTTTCCAGCCCACTAATCCCAACCCTGTATTTAACAAGGCTGCGAGTAGCCAGGGATTCAACTCTCCAATGGCATCAATAAAAGTCATTTTTGGGAAATATTTAACCTATGGACACACAACCGCCCACCACTGACTTCATCCTATTCCACCTCGCTTTTCCTGTCACGAATATCCCAGAGACAAAAGCCTTTTATCAGCAAGGTTTAGGATGTGAGTTGGGTCGAGAAAGTCCCCAGTCTCTGATCATGAGCCTCTATGGCCATCAGTTAGTGGCCCATGTCACTCACCAACTGCTAGAACCCCAAAAAGGTATCTATCCTAGACATTTTGGACTGGTCTTCTCTCAGGAATCAGCGTGGCAAGAACTAGTGGATCGAGCGGAAAAACATCAGCTAAGTTTTTACCAACCGCCACGATTACGCTTTCCAGATCAGGCTCTAGAGCATTTCACTGTTTTCCTAGAAGATCCGTTTCACAACTTGTTGGAGTTCAAGCATTACCGCAATTCAGACGTGATTTTCGGCGGCCATGAGTTCAAACAGATTGGAGATATGCCTTAGGTTTTGGCACTTTGAGTTTGAATGCGTTGGGCAAGATAACGTCGCCATCGACTCCAGCCAAATACCGCTGCAACCCCGATAATAATCGCCACAATACTAACTACACCGGCTTCCGGACCAAACGCCCCTCCCGTAATCCAAACCGGGCCGGTTACCCTATGGTCAATCCAATGAAAGCTAGTGAATCCGCTGACGGGAAAACCAAACACAACGCCTTCAAAGAAGTTCCAACCCGCATGAATGCCGAGGGGTAACCATAGTTGCTGGGTCACGAGCCAGGCAAAGGCCAGCCAAAGGCCAGCTAGAAAAATAATAATAGTGGAGAGGGCCCCGGCATTGGCATTACCGATGTGGCGAGCGGCAAAGAAAATTGAAGTTACAACAATGGCTAAGGCCAAATTGAACCCTTCCTTGATATTTTGGAGATAATAGCCACGATAGGTTAATTCCTCTTGCCAAGAGGGGCATAGCCCTAGGACTAATAAACCTGCCAAGGTCTCGGATACAACAGTCCCCATCGAGTCTTGTTGCCATCGATAGCCAATGAATTTCAGCCATCCAGCTTGGTATTCAACCGTATAAATACCTGCCATCAATACCCCAGCGAGCAAGAACCCAAACAGTAAATCCCACAACATCCAAACATTCACTTCTAAGCCGATGGAGTCGAAGGAGTGTCGATCGAGGTAGCGACGGGCTAGGAAAATGGAGAGGGTAGTTGCGGCGACGAATAGCAGCTTGTCAAAGATAAAGGCCTGTTGAGTGGCATCAGAGACATTTCGAAAAAAAAATAAAGTGGAGAAAGATATATAAAACAAGCTCTAGCCCATTCTGGGTAAGAATTCGCCAGCCTGCTCGCAGCCTACGGGGGGCGTCGACCAAAAAAGATAGTCCGAAGTTCAATACTCACAGGATGTACTGGACCTGCTGCTTAAATATTGAAGATATTTTTGAATATAAAGTCATAAATATGGGACTAATTATCCTGTAATAACCAGATTATCGCGATGGACGACGGTTTCTGCTCCAGCATATCCAAGTACCTGGGGAATATCTTCTGATTGACGCCCCTGAATGCGCTGCAGCTCATCACTACTATAGTTGACCAAGCCTCGTGCAATTTCTATGCCCGCAGAATCATGGAAACAAACCGCTTCTTGGCTTTGAAACTCTCCTTCAACCGCCGTAATACCCGCCGCTAGCAAGGATTTACCCAGCTTTGTAATTGCCTTCGCTGCTCCATCGTCCAAAATCAGTGTACCTGTCGGGACAAGGGCATGGGCAATCCAATGTTTACGGGCATTATGGGGCCGTGGATGAGGTTGAAATTGGGTGCCAAGCGATTCGCCAGCCAGAATCCGGGGAATATTCTCAGGGGTTTTGCCTTGGGTAATGACGGTACGAACACCCGCATTAGTTGCGATCGCAGCTGCGGAAATTTTGGTAGCCATGCCTCCCGTCCCCCACTGAGATCCCTGAGCGCCAGCATTGACATTTAGCGCAGTCAATTCCTCCATCCGCTCGACGGTGACAATGGGCTGGGCATCCGGCTGGGTACGTGGATCAGCCGAATAGAGGCGATCTACATCTGTGAGAATAAAGAGCCAGTCTGCCTGAACTAATCCTGCCACTAGGGCGGATAGGGTATCGTTATCTCCAAACCGAAGCAACTCATCCACAGCCACCGTATCGTTCTCGTTCACAATCGGTATCACACCTAATTTGAGCAGCTCTTGCAAGGTATTGGAGGCGTTGATATACCGACTGCGATCCGCTAAGTCTCCACGGGTCAGCAGGACCTGGGCAATGGGCTGTTGCAAACTAGTGAAAAAATCATCGTAGATGCGCATCAATCGCCCTTGACCGACTGCAGCGACAGCCTGCTTGAGGGCAACGACTTTGGGCCGTTCTGCTAACCCTAACCGTGCGCAGCCAATCCCGACGGCTCCAGAGGATACGAGAATCACTTGGTTGCCCGCTTGCCGCAGTTGGCTGAGGACTTCCACGAGGGATGCAATGGTCGCTAAAGCCAAATGCCCAGTGTCTGGGTTGGTTAAGCTGGAAGTGCCAATTTTAAGAACTAAGATTTTCGACATATAGTCTCTGATATTTTTTGGGGAAGACTAGACCCACAGATACCTAGGTTAAAAGAATATAGGTATCATGCCTTACTTACGTCATTTCTAACATTGCTCCGAGGCAAAGAGCGAATGAAGAAATTGAGGACATATCCATTTGCTCGTCCCATAGTGGTACTGGATATCTCAAGGCTAGTAGCTAGCAGATCAAACATGATAGATCGACTAAACTCACTTAATCTTGTCGCTTCGTTTCGGTTGACTCCTAAGTTAGGGTGGTTGGATGAAAGCCCACATCCTGAGTGATTTACATATTGAGTTTGAGGATTTCGCTCCTCCACCCACAGATGCAGATGTAGTCATTCTGGCGGGGGATATTCATGTGGGTAAAAAAAGCATTGAGTGGATAAAAACTAGATTCCCTGATCAGCCCGTTATTTATGTGCTTGGTAATCATGAGTACTACGGCAGGGCATTTCCAAAACACATCCATGATCTCAAGAAATTGGTCGAAGATACGAATATCCACCTTTTGGAAAACGATCGCTTAGTCATCAATGGCATGACATTTCTGGGGTGTACTTTATGGACAAACTTTAAATTGTTTGGTGAACCCAAAATCGCAGGCTACGAGGCAACTCAGACCATGACGGACTACCGTAAAATTCGTGTGAGCCCGGACTATCGCAAGCTGCGATCCGTTGATACGGCAATCATTCATCAAAAATCCTTGAGCTGGTTATCTGAAGAGGTGAAACAGCTCAAAACGATGCAGAGCAAAGTTGTGATTGTGACCCACCATGCCCCCAGCAAACGTTCAATTCCCTATCACTACCAAGAGGATATGTTGAGCGCGGCCTATGCATCGCATCTAGATCCGTTTGTTGCCAACTCCCACGCAGCGGTATGGGTTCATGGCCATGTCCATTCAGCATATGACTATGCCATCGGCAACACGCGGGTAATTTGCAATCCCAGAGGCTATCCTGATGAACCCAATGAGCGTTTTATCCCAGATCTCGTGATTGAGATTTGACCGTCATCAGAGATGGTTTTAGATCACCCGCAGCAATCTTGCTCTCTACAATGGATTGAACCTATGGCTAATTCAGCACTGACGCTTCCCTATTTTGATCTGATTCTGAAACAACTCGATCAGGGCGACGCTATTTTTGAGCAAGCCTTTGGTCGCCATGTCCATTGGGGCTATTGGGCCAATCCAAACCAGGCTACCTATACGGCCAAGGATTATGGGGCTGCAGCGGAGCAAATGAGTGTTGAAATTTATTCTGCGGCTCAGGCTCAAGACCAGCAAACCATTTTGGATGTGGGTTGTGGAGTAGGGGGAACCTTAGCCAGCTTGAATGAGCATTTTACGAATGTCAGCTTGTTGGGGCTGAATCTGGATAAACGCCAGCTTGCCTATGCCCAAGAGACGGTTACCACTCGGCCAGCAAACACCATTGAGTTTACCCAAGGAGATGCTTGTGCGTTGCCCTTTGCAGATGACTCAGTAGATGCGGTGTTAGCGGTTGAATGTATTTTTCATTTTTCTGATCGCAAGCAGTTTCTGCAGGAAGCATTTCGTGTGCTTAAACCGGGCGGTTGGTTAGCGATTTCTGATTTTGCACCATTTGAAATGGAAGGATGGCCCGCTTTTTTCTGGCAGTCGACTCCTGTCTTGCCCAGTTTTTATGGATCGTTTGATATCACCTACACTCTCCAAAAATATCGGTCGCTGTCTGAGCAAGTTGGCTTTGGGGTGATGCAGTCTAGAGACATTACTCAAAATACTTTGCCTACTTATGGATTCTTTCAACGGCTTCCTTTGGCTATCGAGATTTCGCCGGATTTGTTACCTGCGATCGCACAGACGCTACTGCTCGAAGGAACCAGTCGTTTGGGCTTACTGCGGTACATGATTTTATCGTGGCAAAAACCATCAGCCATCTAGGGGATGTACCAGTCTGATCGTGCTATGGCGATGGGTTAGATTCCTGAAAATAGCCTCTAGGGGTAATCATCCAATCCTGGTGAAACCGAGTGGTGGCATTGCCAATGATCACGGTACTGAGCATATCTACGGGCAAAGTATCAAGCTCAGCCAGCGTTCCGAGATGAGTCGTTTGGTCTGGACGATATACCGATCGCACGACGGCTACAGGCGTTTGCGGATCTCGATGTTTCAAACAGATCTGCTGGGCCTTGATTAAGTGTTCGATACGCTTTTGCGATCGCGGATTGTACAACGCCATCACAAAATCAGCAGCAGCAGCAGCCTCTAGTCGCTTCTCAATCACGGGCCAAGGCGTCAGTAAATCACTCAGGCTAATGGCACAAAAATCATGCATCAGGGGCGTACCGACTTGAGATGCAGCCGCTTGCAAAGCAGAAATACCAGGAAAAATCTGGACGTTAGGGGTCTGTCCATCCCAATCGTTCTGCTGCAATGCTTCCATCACTAAACCGGCCATACCATAGATGCCCGCATCACCAGAAGAAATCACTGCTACCGTCAGCCCCCACTGGGCTAGATCGATGGCTCGTTGGGCGCGTTGGCGTTCTTGGGTAATAGGGGACGGTTCGATGATTTGGCCAGGACGAAACTGCGATCGCACCAAGTCCACATAGAGGGTATAACCAATCACTACATCTGCTTGGGTAATGGCAGTTTTGGCCGCAGGAGTCATTTGTTCCAGTGCACCAGGCCCTGTTCCCACTAGTAAAAGTTGCCCTGTACGCCCAGTATATTCTTGCTCAGCCTGGGCAATAGCAACGGTGACCGCTCCGGGTTGTGCCGGGTCTTTAAAGATTTGCTTCGTGACTAGGAGAGTATCTTGCTGAGCAGCCTTGAGGGCAGCAGCTTCAGCAACGCTGGGTGTCCCTACTTCGGTCTTAACGACATCAGAAGGAGTAGGGACTGAAATACTCTGTAAGTCTTCAGGGGAAAAGCATTGCAGAGGCCAGTTAGCCTGTTGACAGAGTTCGATTAATCCAACTTCATCGGCTTTCAGATCTAGGGTGGCAATCCCGGCAATCGCTTCCCCAGCGAGTTGATATTGTTCACAGACTTGGCGTAGGGCTTGCTCCATAAGCTGTCGGGAAGTGCCCCGCTCACAGCCCATCCCTACCCAGAGGACACGAGGATGCCATTGAACGGTGGCTTCGTCTGCAGATGGAGCTTTGGGGCTGATCCAAATTTGGGGAGATTCGGTATCGCTAACGAATTTATAGGTGTGAGATGGGGGTAAATGGGCTTGCCACAGTTCGGAGCCAGCGGCTTGATGAACGGTGATGGTCTCGCCACGGGCAATGGCTCCGGCAACGGCATTCCAGTCTCCTGCACTTCGTTGCCAGCCGAAGGGTACACCGAGGGTATCGATGCTGGGCAGATTTGCGGCGTTGCTGGCCCCGGTGAGGATGGGGGGGGGGTGGCTCCAATTTGTTGGGCGAGGAGCTGGGTGAGTTGGTCGGCTCTGCCGAGGTGACCACTGCACAAGCTGATTACAAACTGGCCGGGTTCATCGAGGACGACGACGGCAGGATCTTGGGATTTATCAGATAGGAGAGGAGCGATCAGGCGGACGACAGCGCCGGTGGCGAGGCAGAATATTAAGCCCTGATGGTCATTCCACAAGGCTTGGAGATGGTCTTTGAGGGGGGCCTGTGTAGGCTTGGGTGTTAGGTAGGTGGGCGAGGGTGGCGGGGACCCAGAGGGTGGCTCCGGTTTGTTGGCAGAGGGGGTGGAGGGTGTGGACGGCGTTGGGGGGGTGGTGGCGAGGGTGGCTAAGGGCTGGAAGGTTTGAAAGAGGCTTGGACTCAAGAGGGAAATTCCTAGTAAAAGTGATGAGAATTTAAGGTTGGATAGGCCCCTTCTTGGTGGGGGGGGGGCCGAGTGCTGGCATTTCAACAGCAGGATCATCCATCAACCTGCGGCGGAGAGATTCATATCCTGCTGTACTTTCTAGTACGTAATAACTATAGGGCTTAAGCCATTTGTGAATATGCTGGGAGTTTTTCTGCTCAAACACAATAGGGATAAATTTGTCGTTAATCATTCCTGCTTCATAAAGTTCTTGGAGCATAAGGACGCTTTCAAAACGAACGCCTGACTTACGTCCTTGTTGTGAACGTTCAGTGTACCGTTCTGTAAACACAATCAATACAAAGTCTGATTCTTCGACTTGTTTATCCATCCATAGAGGCCAACCTTCGGAGGGATTGCTGATGTACTGGTCTATTCGGCAATCTATACCATCAGCGCGTAATTGATTGGCAAGGTCTAGAACTTGTTTTGAATGCCCTTTAGAGTCATGGCTGTAACTGATCAAAGCACGAGGTGATGCTGAAGGTTGGGTGGCAGTATCCAGCTTTTTAAGGTCCATTTTGTTTGAAGATTCTTTGCCATGCTTACCGGTTTGCTGTGCAGCCTCATCCATGACATCATCAATGAGACTGCGCACATTAACCATTTGGTAACTAGTTTGGCATTGGATCGTGGTTTGCCGATCTTCTAGAAATCTCCGTAGGATTTCAAACCTGTAGAAATATGGTGTTTGACTACTGTTACATGCTTCGCAATTGCAAGGAATAAGCTGACCATATTTCAGTCGCTCATATGAATTTTGAATTTTTTCTAGTTCATGACAAATTATCGTCAGTAACTCTTTTTTTCGCTTCCCAGATACACGGATACTAATATTTCCTTTATGAGCACGATAGGTTTCAATAACTTCCGCTTTAGTTTGGTTCTGCTGGTCTTGATTTAAGATCACCCCACTTTTCCAAACGCAGTTTTGGCAATCAATCCAATCATGCATCTCGACAATAAAAGGGTGAGAATGCCTTTGGGCATAAATTCGTACTCATAACGCAACATCAGGTTGTGACTAGAGTCCCAGTCATAGTCCGGTTGATCAGGGCTAAGCAGTTGGGGAGCTATATATGAACCAGGACAATTAGGGATTTCATAGCAGAGCTTGAAATTTCTCATGAGTTGTAGCAACTCGTCCCGCATGGTGGCATATTTTTCTTCTTGCCAAATATTGACTAGGTCTTGGCTAGAAAAGTGACCTAAATTGCTGACTACTTGCGAATTATCTAAGACTTTGTAGACGGCATCCGTACCCCAGGTTGGCTTGAGAATGACGGTCTTTTTCAGTAAGGCATCTTTTTGAAAATGTAGGCAGACCCCTAAGTCGTGTAGATATTCGCTCAGTTGCAGTTTATCTTCAAGCTCAGTAAACCCATTCTTTTTGCATAGTGTGAGGTATTCACTCAAAGGAATATGGTTGCGAATGTCCTTCTCCAGAGCTTGACGAACCTGGACCCATGTTTTTGGCAGTGGGGTGCCAACGTGGGGTAAGTCACTGATATATTTTTTAATCTTAGACAGAACTTCAGGCAATCCACGCTGTGTTTCTAAGTTTGTGGCTAAAGTCTCTTTGAGATTAGTAAACTCTCCGCGAAGTTGTCGCTCATTGATCTCTCGTTTTCGGTCTTGTTTCTCATTTTTGATAATCAAGAGCGGGCTGTTGTCGCTTTGCAATTCCACTACATTCAGCCAATAATTGAAATCGGTGTCTTCCCTACGACTGTCTGCTACTAGCGCATACAAAGAGCGTTTGGTTAAAAAAAATTGATGAGTGGCATGATAAATTTCTTGTCCTCCAAAGTCCCAAATATTGATTTGAAAGGTTGTGCCGTTGTTTAGGGGGAAACGCCACTGGATAACCTCAATTCCTTCTGTAGATTCTTCATTGGGTTGAAGTTGATAGTTCTGATCCTCAATCTTTTTAGCTAAGGTTGTTTTTCCCGCCCCTGGTTCACCAATGATCAATAATTTGGCCTCGTAAAGTCGAACAGTCTGCGCGATTTTCAGCGAGCGATAAAAAGCAAAAATTTGAGTTGGTTCATTTGGCTCATCCCAAGTTCCCAAAATTTCGGGTGGAATTGGCAAGGAATTACCACGAAGATCTACCTTTGATAATTGGGCTAGTTTATCTATTTCGTCAGGCAAGCTCGTGAGTTGATTCTTTTCTAAATCAAGTTCTTGGAGGTTGGTGAGTTGTCCAATCTCCGCGGGCAGCTCGCTCAGGGAATTGGAGCTGAGGTCGAGCTGTTGGAGGTTGGTGAGTTGTCCAATCTCCGCGGGCAGCTCGCTCAGGGAATTATAGCTGAGGTCGAGCTGTTGGAGGTTGGTGAGTTGTCCAATCTCTGCGGGCAGCTCGCTCAGGGAATTGTAGCGGAGGTAGAGCTGTTGGAGGTTGGTGAGTTGGACAATCTCCGCGGGCAGCTCGCTCAGGGAATTGGAGCGGAGGTAGAGCTGTTGGAGGTTGGTGAGTTGGACAATCTCCGCGGGCAGCTCGCTCAGGGAATTTTCGCTGAGGTAGAGCTGTTGGAGGTTGGTGAGTTGGACAATCTCCGCGGGCAGCTCGCTCAGGGAATTTTCGCTGAGGTAGAGCTGTTGGAGGTTGGTGAGTTGGACAATCTCCGCGGGCAGCTCGCTCAGGGAATTTTCGCTGAGGTAGAGCTGTTGGAGGTTGGTGAGTTGGACAATCTCCGCGGGCAGCTCGCTCAGGGAATTTTCGCTGAGGTAGAGCTGTTGGAGGTTGGTGAGTTGGACAATCTCCGCGGGCAGCTCGCTCAGGGAATTTTCGCTGAGGTAGAGCTGTTGGAGGTTGGTGAGTTGGACAATCTCCGCGGGCAGCTCGCTCAGGGAATTTCCAAGCCATCTTAATTCCTTAGCGTCCCACTTTCCTAAAATGAGACTTTTTAGCTGAGTCAGCTTGCCAATTTCTGGTGGTAAAGTTGTTAGTCCATTACCCGAAAGATCAAGCTCTGTAAGTTTTTTAGAAGCAGCATTCTCGATGATTTTCAGTAGTTCTTCTTGCGTCATCAGCTAAAGTCTTTAGGATGCAAAGAATAAAAATTATAGAGATAGTAAACTCTTGATGAGTCTAATTTCACTGTACTTTAGCAGCATAATTTAAGGCATTTTCTCACATATAGCTTGCTTTAATCTGGCAAGAGCAGCATCGCGGTAAAACACTGAAAAATACTCTGGTATCCACTCTGCAAGTCCTGTAAATATCAGATTCATGAGAACTAAACTCATCATAAATCTAGGCCAACGCTACTGTTTTGATGATCATTGGCGAAAATATTTTGTTCTATTTGTGACCAAATGGGCACTTTTGGTACAAAGAAACAATTTCTTAAGTAGCCAACCATCCGATGCTTATAGCCTTTCTAAATTTCGCCTTCCATCTACTATTGGGGCTTTTTGTGGCATTGATAGGCGTTGGTGCTTGTTATATCGGATTCCGAGGTTTACAGCTTACCGTCTTTGCACCCAACTACCATCCTCGGCGTAAGGGGCGGATGATTGCCAAAGGCAAAGCCTGCGCAACCCATCCAAATGAAGTGCAAACAACACCCCTCAGCCAAATGCCTTGTATTGCCTATGAATTTTTTATCCTAGAGCCACGAAATAGTCACAAGGGGAGCACTTCCTATGCCTTTCTTCATCAGCAATCTCAGGGTCAGTGGAATCTGAGTGTGCAAACGCCCAGAGGGCAAGTACAGATCAAACCCAGCGAATTAGATCTCGATCATATTCATTTTGAAGATCGCCAAGACTTATGGAATGAATTTACTGAAACCCGGTCCTTATCTTTACTATCCGAACAAGAAATCACTCTAAAGCACAAACTAACAGGTACCCGTCGAACCCTAATTTTGAGAGAAAAGGTCATTCGCAACGGGGATGCGATCCGAGTCTTGGGTCGTCAGAAGCATAATAATCGGCTGCCCTTACTGGAGGATGCCATTGTCACAGACAAACCCATAAGCAGAGTGATTTTAGAATCCTCTCTTGCTCTTGTTGCAGGCGTTTTTGCCCTTGGGCTTGGCATCAACCTGATTAACTATGCATTCCGTTAAGGGATGACACGATTACTCACCCCCATCTCATAACTAGCGGTGGTGAACGATACCTCAAGACGGTTTCATTAATCTCTTTCTACGTGAAGTTTGGGGTCAGCGGTTTTACCCTATCCAAATGCCATGCATGTAGGTACTCAATATCTGGCAGCCGTCATTGCCAAAAAGGAAGATTATATTCCTCAACACCAATCGTGCATATACTCCAGCTTGATCAACGATATTAAGCACTATGGAGTCAAGATATTGTCAGTGCGATCAACTTGGGCAAGTCAGAGGTAGAGCAAAAGGTTACTTTCATGCACAGGAACGATCAGGCATCCAATCATAAAAAGCTCAAACATCAAAAAAAGATAGGTGTCTGGAAAATTATTCCAGCATTAATTTTGCTGATCATCATTGAGTTGATTCTTCGAGAAAAAAGTGTTGAAAGAGACTTTGCAAGTCTGAAGAGTAGCGCTTCTCATCAAAAAAGGCAGGCTGTTGAAAATCTGGTTCAAGGATGTAGTGCTCAACAAGAGCATATACTCTAGACGGCTAAGATATTAACTTCTTTAAAAGACTGAAACTTGAGTGATAGAAGGCTTGTTAGTTTCGCCTTGTGCTCTCCATTGCATTGATCAATGCAATGTTGAATGGCCCCTTTGAAAGAGTGAAAATCGGCATAATACTTCGAGTAGAGACATTCCTTGCGCACAAAGCGCCAAAGCCGCTCAATCAAATTCAAATGGGGTGAATAGGAGGGCAAATAGACTAACTCAATATCGACGATCTCAGCAAAGTCAGTCACCAGCTGGCATTTTTGATATCGGGCATTGTCTAAAATGACGCTGATGGGTATGACTGGGTCGAGTAGTGCCAGCTTGGCTAGCAACAGACACATGCTATGAGAGTTGATGTAGGTGTGGTTGGTGATACTGGTGACTTCTTTGGTGACAGCGTTGAGTGCACCCAGAACATTGAATCGTTGACGGCCAGAAGGAGACGGGATGAAGATCCGACGAAGGCACCAGAGAAACCCCCAGATAAGCCCGGTGAACAAAATGAGCAGCATCCACAAAAAAGACAAGACGCTCTTGGCGTTGAGCTTCCTCTAATAAGGGTTCAAGGCGAGTTTGTCGAAACTGCTCTTGCTCCTCAATTTTCTCGGGCAGACTCGACTTTCCCGGCACATACCCCACTTTTCGATAGCGACAACCAATGCGCTTGAGGAAGGCTTTGATCTGGGTTGGAGAACGCTTAATGCCTGTCAATTGTTCAATGACTGCTTGGGCTTCTGCACTGGTGCGGGGCGGGTGGTGCTCAAAGTAGGCTCTCACACTATCGCTATGAGCATTGAGTGAACTAGGTTGACCTTTGTATTCCAGGGTCTTCAGTCCTTCAATTCCGCCTTGTTGATACTGACGAAGGGTTTTAGCTAAGGTCGGACGACTAATCTGACAAAGCTGACAAATCTGGGCATGGGGAAGACCCTGACTTTTCAAGTAGAGCACTTCCATCCGTCGCTGCACCCGTGGGTGAGGATGATGATAGCGTTCGTAGTTGAGGTGTTGGATTTCCTCTGCGGTGAAATCAATTTTAATCATGCAAGTAAGAGAGTAGGTGGGGGATACTCCCAGTGTGCCAAATCTCTCCGCTACTATGTTAAGTCACAAGTCGTCTGCAGTATAAGCTGCCAACCTATCTGTCAGAGCGGCTATTTGGTAATTGTCGCTCTTTAGTTGAAACGTCCTTAATACAGGCCAAACTTAGCACGATAAACCTTCGTTTCACTGACCTTAGTGACGCTGATCTCAGTAGTGCTAATCTCCAAAATGCTGATCTGGGCTTTGCCAAGCTCTATTTCACTAATCTCAGTCACACTAACCTAAACCATGCCGACTTAAGCAGTGCTTACCTGCACTTAGCCCAGTTCAAGCAAGCTAACCTGAGCAATGCCAATCTACACAGGGCTAACCTTCACAACGCCAATCTCTTCAAAACAAACCTCAGGAACGCTAATTTCCACAACACCATCCTCAGTAGTGCCAATCTGAGTAAAGCCGACCTAACGGGTGCAGATTTCAGTGATGTAGCCTTTCGAAATGCCTACCTTTTTAAAGCCAACCTCACCAAGACAAATCTTAGCGGTGCTCATCTCGACAACGTTGACCTCTACCAAGCCACTCTGATTGGTGTCAAACTTGAACATGCCGATCTGCGGGGTGCTGATCTTCGCAGAGCTATTCTGTTAAGTACCGATTTTCGAAAGACCAAAAATCTTACTCAAGCGCAGTTAGAGGGAATAGTACATCCCAATCAATTGGAAGGAAAGATACATCCATTGATTTGCAATTCGCCACTCCCAAAAGGAATCAATATCGACATCAATAGAGACTGTAACAAGGTAGCTGCTGCTCTGTATAAGAACAATCCATCCAGCTTTAAAAAGCTAGAAGAGGCAGAAAAGTTTGTCAAAGAACAACAATTGCAGAAGTGGAATTAGAATTTTCGAGATCAGCTCTCCATTAGACCACTCGCAACTACTGTTAACTAAGCCTTCAGCCCCAGCTTTCATCTCAATTGACAGCAACTCGACAATCTGACTGCCTGACAGATCTTCGCCTTCCCCTGCTCATAAAGCCTTGCACTGTAAAGAGCGGATGCGAGAGAACCAGATTTTGTTGTAGTGTTTCTTTTGAGCTTTTTTAGACGCAAAACACGGTTGTGGATCATGGCAGAGCAAGGGGACTGGCATCAACAACTCCCGTCCTTTATGGACGACTCCCTTGAGCCACCGTAATCCAATTTTGAGATAACTAATGCCTCGTCGCCAATGTGGGTCAACCTGTTGGCGCAGCCCTTTAATGTGAACAGCCATTCCTTGAGTCGTGCTGAATAGCAGTGCCACAGCAGCAACCAGATAAAGCCTCTCTAATGCATCAGCACAGCGAATTTTCGACTCTTCTAGCTCAAACACTCCAGACTTACTATCGAGAAATAATTCTTCGACCCGAAACCTCAAAGCGTATTGCCACAAGGTCTGTAGCGTGGGTGATTCATCTGTAATCACCGCCCATGGTTCTTTCACTCCTCGGATATTAGCCAACACCAGATTGCACCGATAGATGCCGTCTTCCCAAAGCCCCACATTGCGGTAGAGGAGGGCTTCGCCTTTGGATGGCCACAATTGTCGGACTTCTCTTGGACATTGACGTGGACCATGGAGAAGGACATCACAAGGGACACGCAGACAGTAATGCCAATGGCTCTGTTGTAACCAGCTCATCAGTTGATGGTTCGCAAACCCACGATCTGCTAACACCATGACATCTGGATGCTGCCGCAATAACCAACGGGCCTGGCGCAATAGCGGTTGATATTCCTCAAAAGCGACAGCTGCACTCTTGTGCTCTAATACTTTCCACAACAATGGTACTGCTCTGCCACAGCAGACGACGGATAGATGAATCATGCAATATTCATTCCCATAACACCGTTGTATCCATTGCCAGGTATAGACGATGAGATTGCCAGTTCTTAAGGGCTAGCAGGACTAGAGGTACATATAGCTTGTTAATATCAATGCGTTGATTGGCTATAAATCGTTGCCACCGACGCTCGACACTTTGGGCTTTTTCTGGCTCGGCAGGGAACATAGGATTCCCAGGCAGATAAGCTTAAGCGTTCACTACAGATTAAGGCGCTTACCATCCAGCCCAGAGCAATGAGATGGCGTAAATCTCGATAATGGCTGTGTTGACGTAAAAAGGAAAACAGTTGACGATAAATTTGGGTGGGGCCTGACATTTGAATAACGCTGATTTGTGATTAAATCTAGCCTCACATGTCTCTCCACTCTTTTCTCATAAACTATGTAAATAAAGGCTTTGACCTACTTCTGTCAGGCAATCAGCTCGACAATACTCTGTGAAGCTGTAGTCGTAATTGTTGAAGAGAGTGAATATTAGATAATTCAAACATATAGGTGATCGCATCTTCCGGAAACCATTACTATTTAAAGAGCCCAGTCATTGTTACCGATACTCCTATGACTCAATCGGCCTCTTCCACCTCACCCTCAACTGACTCACAACTCACTGCAGAGAAGCATCAGCAGAAAATGCAGCGCCGCAAACAGGTGCAGGATCAGCGCGTTGCCGAGCGATCGCTAGAAAAAGGATTGGTCATTGTCCATACAGGAAATGGCAAAGGTAAAACCACCGCCGCCTTAGGCATGGTCATGCGATCCCTGGGGCATGGGTATAAAGTTGCCATTGTTCAGTTCATCAAAGGGGCTTGGGAACCGGCCGAGAAAGCCGTCTTAGGCAATTGGCCCGATCAGCTCGTGTTTCATGCCATGGGCGAAGGATTTACTTGGGAAACCCAAGATCGCGAGCGCGATACCGCCAAAGCCAAAGCCGCCTGGGAACAAGCCTTAAGCTATATTCAAAATCCTGACTATCGCCTCGTTCTGTTGGACGAAGTCAACATTGCCCTCAAACATGGCTACTTAGATGTAGCCACAGTGGTTGCCGGGTTGGAAGCTAAGCCTGCCGACACCCACGTCATCCTCACCGGAAGAGGAGCACCCCAAGAATTAATTGACCAGGCCGACTTAGTCACAGAGATGACCTTGGTCAAACATCCTTTCCGCGAACAAGGCGTGAAAGCCCAAGCTGGTATTGAATTTTAGGAGAATCTGAATGGTACAGACAGTGGTACGGCCCACCCCAACAGTGGAGTTCGTCAAACAACCTCGTCCCTGGCGCAGCATCATTGCTGACGTCATTTTGGTGGGATTAGTGTCTGGCCCACTGGCCGCTCCCTTTCTGGCCTCAACCGGATTGCCCATTCTGCCCCAGATTGCCAGCATCATCTACTTTATGGGCGATCATGTCTGCCCTCAACCGGAGATGGGATTAGCCTTCATGCCGCCCTTCCTAATGGCTGTTTGTATGCGCTGTTTCGGCACCTTGATGGGGCTAGTGACAATGCGCTATCTGTTCTCGGTGAATCAAGGTCAAGCCTCTTATTGGCTCAATCGCTACGGTTTACCCGGCCTCATCCTCACCATTGGCCTCTGTTTAGTCTATCCTTTTGAACTCTATGCCCAATCTTGGGGTTGGTGGGAATACAACAACTTTATCGTCACAATTTTTGGCTTAGTTTCTGGCCTAGGACTTGGGGCCTATATCATGCCGCCCCTCCACCGCACTCCTCGGACTTAATAGCCAATTCTCCGCCTGCTGGCTATGTGGGGAAAGAATGACTCTCCTCAATCCCCAACCCTGCTCAGACAAATCGGTAGGTGCTTGGGCATTGTTTTATGTGCCTTGCTATTGAATGTCTCTAGCCTCTCCCTCGCTAGGGCAGAGCCAGTGACGATCAGTTTTTTGGTGGCTGCCTTCGAAGTCCCCATCTGGAAACCCCTGATCGCTGAATTCGAAGCCCAACACCCTGATATTCGCATTGAGGTCATTGAAGGCCCCAGCACCTCCAATATTGTCGAAGACCTCTACGTTTCGGCCTTTTTGTTGGGGAATGCCCCCTACGACTTGGTCTATATGGATATCACCTGGGTGGCTAAGTTTGCTGCTGCGGGTTGGTTGCAAGATCTATCACCAAGAGTCACTCCCGAACAAGAAGCCCAGTTTTTGCCAGGTGCCTGGGCAGGTGGCAAATTTCAAAATAAACTCTATCGCTACCCTGCTGTCCGAGCGGATGTGGGGGCGTTGTATTATCGCCAAGACTTGCTCGATCAGTATGGCTACGCTCCCCCTGACACCTTTACTGATTTAATCCAGATTTCCCAAGCTCTGCAAGCTCAGGGGACTCCTTGGGGCTATTTATGGCCGGGGAAACAAACCGAAGGCACAACGGCCATGTTCCTAGAGGTTTTGTCAGGGTTTGGTGGGTATTGGATTGATCCTGAGACTTTGGCAGTGGGGTTGGATACGGAAGATGCGATCGCAGCCCTAGACTTCCTCGTCAACACCCTCAAACAGGGCCTCTCACCACCCGGAACGGTCAGCTATCAAGAAGAAGAAAACCGCCGTCTATTTCAAAATGGTCAAGCGGTATTCATGCGCAACTGGCCCTATGCCTGGTCTCTCATCAACGCCCCCACCTCACCAGTTCAAGGCAAAGTAGGTATTCATCCCCTGATATCTCAATCTGGACAATTGGCACGCGCCTGCCAAGGCGGTTGGGGATGGGGGATTTCCACCACCAGTCCCCATCCTGAAGAAGCCTGGCAAGTGATTCAGTTTTTCTCTAGCGAAACCGCTCAACGGCAGGTGGTCCACCAGTTTGGATATCTACCCACCCTCAAATCCCTCTATTCCGATCCAGATATTTTGGCTCAATATCCCCATTTCGCCCTGCTCCGAGAAATTCAGGAACAGACTGTATTGCGCCCTGCCATTGCCCAATATGATCAGGCCTCCGATATCCTGCAACGGTATCTCAATGCAGCATTTACCCAGCAACTCAGCCCCCAGGCTGCGATGGCTGCTGCCGCCCGCGAGACTCGGCAATTACTAGCTCCCTAATTCCCAGATGCCCCACAGTTCAAGACCACAAAGCCCAAACAGATCACAATAGACTGAGACGATAGCCTCCATCTAAACCATCGTGATTTCAGACTGTAAAACAGTAGAACAATATCTCCGCGAACATATTCCGATTTCGGCAGCAATGGCAGTGACCGTTAGTGCCCTACATCCATCCGTCGTCTTATCAGTTCCTCTGCAGCCAAATATTAATCATCGCCAAACCGGTTTCGGTGGCAGTATCTCAACCCTAGCGATTTTGGCAGCATGGACCTTCGTCCATACTCAGCTTCAACCCTTATCAAAACCCTACAGAATCGTCATTCAAGATAACAGCGTGAAATATCTTCAGCCTGTCACCAGTGACTTTGAGGCACGATGCTCACCCCCCTCAGCAGAGACCTGGCAGCGATTCCTCAAAATCCTGCAAAGAAAAGGCAAAAGTCGCATCAAACTAGCGGTCGAAGTCTATGCAGAGGAGCAATTAGTCGGCACATTTTTAGGTAACTACGTCGCTCTAGATATTCATTCAACTTCATAGCCATAGGAAGGATCACCCTCAAGCAGATGTCAGGTCGGCCTCTATGCTTATAACTCCATTCAAGGTATAAAGAGAAAGCGAAACACTAAGCATTTCAGCCACTCATCAAAATTTATGTAGACACGAACTCATTCGTAGTCTATGATGATTAATCGGTGCTTGTGCAGGATACTGGGTTCCAAAAATAACCCAAGTCCGTAAGACCGAGAAGCAAATTTACGCTTCTGTTGTTTCTACAATTAACTTGCTCCTCAGATTGGCGTTAACTCTAATGTCTTCCTGGCTTAGAGTTTCGGCAATATTGCGTCTTCATGGCGGCCTGGGGTCAGTTTTTTTGTTTTATAGGGGTTTCCCTATTGTGTTTAGGTAAGGGAGTCTGCTCACTGTGTCTGTCGGTATTTTAGGAACAAAGCTGGGAATGACCCAGGTTTTTGATGAAGCGGGTCGTGCGATTCCAGTCACCGTCGTCCAGGCGGGTCCTTGTCCGGTCACCCAGATCAAAACAGCCCAAACGGATGGCTACACAGCCATTCAAATTGGCTATGGCAGCACTACCGAAAAAGCATTAACGCGCCCTGAATTGGGTCACCTCAAGAAATCAGATTCAACCCCTCAGCGTCATCTTCATGAATATCGGTTGGCCGATGTTAGCGAATTTGAACTAGGTCAAAATATTTCCGCGGACCGTTTTTCCGAAGGTCAGCTGGTTGATGTCTCCGGCACCAGTATTGGCCGTGGTTTCGCCGGCTACCAAAAACGCCACAATTTCAGACGAGGCCCCATGGGTCACGGTTCTAAAAACCATCGCGCCCCAGGTTCAACCGGTGCAGGTACTACCCCAGGTCGCATCTATCCCGGCAAGCGAATGGCCGGACAAATGGGGAACGTCAAAAAGACCATTCGTAAATTGACCGTTGTGCGAGTAGATGCTGAGCGCAACGTTTTGTTGATCAAGGGTTCAGTTCCCGGCAAGCCCGGTGCTTTACTCAACATTCAGCCTGCAACCATTGTTGGCAAAAGCTAGTTTTGTGCCGAATGCCTAAAGACGCCTAAAGAGAAAGAACATGGTTAATTGTGTAGTAAGAAATTGGCAAGGAGAGGACGCAGGTCAAGCAGAACTTGATCTGAAAGTTGCCAACGAAGAAAATGCGGCCCATATCGTTCACCGCGCCCTCCGTCGTCAAATGAACAATGCCCGCCAGGGAACCGCCTCCAGTAAAACCCGTGCTGAAGTTCGCGGGGGTGGACGTAAGCCCTGGCGACAAAAAGGTACAGGTCGTGCCCGTGCCGGTTCGAGTCGTTCTCCCCTCTGGCGAGGTGGTGGTGTTATCTTTGGCCCTAAGCCTCGAAGCTATTCCACCAAGATGAACCGCAAAGAGCGACGGTTAGCCTTGAGAACAGCCTTTACTAGCCGAACAGAAGACTTGGTTGTAGTAGAAGATTTCGGTGATAACCTCTCTCGGCCCAAAACTAAAGACTTGCTAGAAGCAATGGGTCGCTGGGGTGTAGCTGCTGGCTCTAAAACGCTGCTGATTCTGGCAGACAAGCATGACACTATCTATCTTTCTGCCCGCAATGTAGAAAAGCTGAAGCTAATCCTAGCTAGCAACTTAAATGTCTACGATTTGCTCGCAGCAGATCAGATTGTGGTAACCCAATCTGCGATCGCAAAAATTCAGGAGGTTTACAGTGACTAAGGTAAAACCCACCAGTTTGGCCGACTTAATCCGGCGGCCTATCGTTACTGAAAAAGCCACCTTACTTCTGGAAAACAACCAGTATGTATTTGAGGTCGATCCCAGAGCGACCAAACCTCAAATCAGAGCTGCGATTGAAGAGCTGTTTGAAGTCAAAGTAACAGGTATTTCCACCAGCAATATGCCAGCCAAAAAGAAGCGTGTCGGCAAATTCATGGGTCACAAAGCTCAATACAAGCGAGCCATCGTCACCCTTGCACCGGAATTCACCATTAACCTGTTCCCAGAAGTTTAAGTGCCACTCTCTGACGTCTTTCTTGAAGTGATATAGCAATGGGCATCCGCTATTACAGACCTTATACCGCTGGAACTCGCCAAAAAACGAGTTCTGATTTCGCTGAGATCACCCGTGATCGGCCCGAGAAGTCCTTGGTCAAATCCAAGCATCGAGCCAAAGGTCGCAACAACCGAGGAGTCATTACCAGTCGGCGACGAGGGGGCGGTCACAAGCGTCGCTATCGGATCATCGACTTCTATCGCAACAAGCTAGGAGTCCCCGGCACCATCGCCACCGTCGAATATGATCCCAACCGCAATGCTCGCATTGCCTTGGTCAACTACAAAGATGGTGAAAAACGTTATATTCTCCATCCTCGTAATATGCAGGTCGGCACCACTATCGTAGCTGGCCCCGATTCTCCCATTGAAGTGGGCAACGCCCTTCCCCTAGAGAGAATCCCCCTAGGTACAGAAGTCCACAATGTTGAGCTACTTCCCGGCAAAGGCGGCCAATTAGTCCGTGCTGCTGGTGCTATGGCTCAAGTGGTTGCCAAAGAAGGGAAGATGGTTACCCTAAAGCTACCTTCTGGTGAAGTTCGTCTTTTCCAGAAAGGATGCTATGCAACTATCGGTCAAGTCGGAAACGTCGAGTCCAACAACATCACTATCGGTAAAGCCGGTCGAAATCGTTGGAAAGCTCGCCGTCCGAAAGTGAGAGGATCCGTCATGAACCCCGTGGATCACCCTCATGGTGGGGGTGAAGGACGCGCACCGATTGGTCGCAGCGGTCCTGTAACACCTTGGGGTAAACCCACCTTGGGCTATAAGACCCGGAAAAAGAAGAAGCAGAGCAACAAACTGATTGTCCGTCGTCGTCGCCGTTCTTCCAAGCGAAGTCGGGGTGGACGCCAGTCTTAATCTACCGTTTGCAGTTTATTTGACGTTTCATTCACTCAACCATGTCTCGCTCTCTGAAAAAAGGCCCCTTCGTCGCTGACCATCTTTTAACCAAGGTGGAAAACCTCAACGAAAAAGGCGAAAAGCAAGTTATCAAAACCTGGTCACGGGCATCCACCATCATCCCGCAAATGATCGGTCACACCATTGCCGTTCACAATGGCCGTCAGCACGTACCGGTTTACGTCAGTGAACAGATGGTGGGACATAAATTGGGTGAGTTTGCCCCCACTCGCACCTTTAAAAGCCATTCCAAAGGCGATAAAAAAGCACGGATGTAGGATAAAGCGATGACAACGCAACTTAAAGATATCAACGGCGCTTACGCCAAAGCTAAATATATCCGCATGTCTCCTCGGAAAGTGCGCCGGGTTCTGGATCAAATTCGAGGCCGGAGCTATCGAGAAGCCCTAATTGTTCTCGAATTTATGCCTTACCGAGCCTGTGAGCCAGTCTTAAAGGTGTTACGTTCAGCGGTTGCTAATGCCGAGACCAATCGCGGATTGGACCCTGTAGATCTCGTGATCAGTCACGCCTGTGCAGACCAAGGTCCTCGTTTAAAGCGGTTTCGCCCTCGTGCCCAAGGACGAGCCTATCAAATTCAAAAGCCAACTTGCCATATCACCATTGCGGTGAGTGCCGAGGCCAGCTAGTCACCTTTATTGAGCCATAGACAGAGGACATTTTTGTGGGACAAAAGATTCATCCAACCGGTTTTCGCCTAGGGATCACACAAGATCACTGGTCGCGCTGGTTTGCCGATACCGATCGCTACCCCGAACTCCTTCAAGAGGACTTTAAAGTTCGTAATTACGTCAACAAAAATCTGAGCAATGCTGGCATCGCTGGCGTGCGGATCGAGCGCAAAGCCGATCAGATTGACTTAGAAGTTCGAACGGCTCGTCCTGGCGTAGTTGTGGGTCGAGGCGGAAGCGGTATCGAGTCCCTAAGAGTCGGCCTCCAAAAAGAGCTTGGCGATGATCGCCCCATCCGCATCAACGTCGTTGAAGTGGCTCGGGTTGATGCCGAAGCAACCTTGATTGCTGAATATATTGTCCAGCAGTTGGTTCGCCGAGTATCTTTTCGTCGAGTCGTACGTCAAGCCATTCAACGGGCTCAGCGGGCTGGTGTCGAAGGTATCAAAATCCAAGTGGGTGGCCGACTTAACGGCGCTGAAATTGCCCGAAGTGAATGGACCCGAGAAGGTAGAGTGCCTCTGCATACTCTACGAGCCAACATTGACTATGCCTACCGCACCGCCAGCACCACCTACGGCATTCTAGGGGTCAAAGTTTGGGTCTTTAAGGGTGAAATCATTCCAGGTGCGGATGAACAGCCTACCAATCGCGAACCTCAACAGCGACGCCGTCAGCAACAGCGACGCCGTCAGCAATTTGAAGATCGTTCTGAATAAGTTCTCTTCTTCCGTTTAGCGAGCCGGTCGCTCGACACTGCTACTCTCTTACCCCGATTCCTGATTATGTTAAGTCCTAGAAAAACGAAATTTCGTAAGCAACACCGGGGCCGTATGCGCGGTAAAGCCACCCGAGGGAACACCCTCAGCTTCGGTGATTACGGTCTCCAAGCCCTTGAGCCTTCCTGGATTACCTCGCGTCAAATTGAAGCAGGACGACGAGCCATGACCCGCTACGTCCGCCGGGGTGGAAACATTTGGATTCGTATCTTCCCAGACAAGCCTGTCACCATGCGCCCCGCAGAAACCCGGATGGGTTCTGGTAAAGGTGCCCCTGAATATTGGGTGGCCGTGGTCAAGCCGGGTCGGATCATGTATGAAATGAACGGTGTTAATGAAGAGACAGCTCGGGAAGCCATGAGACTGGCAGCCTTCAAGATGCCCATCAAAACTAAATTCGTTGCGCGTCCCAAGGAGGAGTCCTAAGTCATGGCATTCTCAAAAATGGCTGATTTGCAAAACCTGTCTGCGGAAGAAGTAGATGCCAAGGTTCAAGAGTTGAAAAAAGAGCTTTTTGATCTTCGCTTTCAAAAAGCAACCAAAGAAACCATTGCACCCCATCAGTTCAAGCATATCCAGCATCAAATCGCCCAGCTTCTGACCTTGAAACAGCAGCAGCAAAGTTAACACCTCGGCTTTTCAAAATATATGCGTCGGATTTGGACTATTGGAGTAAGAAAAAATGGCTATTAAGGAAAGAATTGGGGTTGTTGTCAGTGACAAGATGGACAAAACAGCTGTAGTCGCTGTGTCCAACCGCGTTCCTCATAGAAAGTATGGAAAAATCGTGGGTCAAACTCGCCGGTATAAGGTGCATGACGAGGAAAATGCCTGCCATGTTGGTGACCGCGTGCGCATCCGAGAATCTCGTCCCCTAAGTCGCACCAAGCGGTGGACGGTAACAGATGTTTTAGTGGCTGCTAATCGACCCTAGGAACCTGAATCATGATTCAACAAGAAACCACACTTAATGTTGCGGACAACAGCGGCGCTAAACGCTTGTTGTGCATCCGGGTTATCGGTGGCGGCAACCGTCGATATGGTGGCGTTGGCGATGTCATTATTGCCACCGTCAAAGATGCAACCCCAAACATGCCTGTCAAAAAATCTGATGTGGTCAGAGCCGTTATCGTCCGTACTCGCAAATCTATTTGTCGAGATAGCGGCATGAGTATTCGCTTCGACGACAATGCCGCGGTATTAATTAACCCAGATGGCAATCCCAGAGGCACGCGTGTGTTTGGCCCCGTCGCTCGTGAGCTCCGCGACAAGAGCTTCACTAAAATCGTTTCTCTCGCGCCAGAGGTGCTCTAATGGCTAAGAAAAAGTCAACTGTTAAACGCTTCAAGATGCACGTCAAGAAGGGAGACACAGTCCAAGTCATCGCTGGCAAAGACAAGGCCAAAGTGGGTGAAGTGATTGATGTTTTACCCAAGCTCAGCCAAGTTGTGGTTGAAGGCGTCAACATCAAAACAAAGCATGTCAAGCCTCGCTCTGAAAGTGAATCAGGTCAGATTTCTACGGTAGAGTTCCCCATCCATAGTTCCAATGTGATGCTGTACTCCAACAAAGAAAACGTAGCTAGCCGGGTTTGCTATACCTTTGACGATTCAGGCCGCAAGGTCAGAATGCTGAAAAAAACTGGTGAAATCATTGACTAGCGACAACGCTCATTTTTGCCCTGACCAAGCCCAGGGCGCTACAGGATAGAAAAGTAATGACAGTCCGACTAAAAACCCTCTATCTCGATACTGCCGTTCCCAAATTACAGGAACAGTTTAAGTATAAAAATGCCCATGAAATCCCCAAAGTAGCCAAGGTTTCGGTTAACCGAGGTTTGGGCGAAGCATCACAAAACGCGAAAGCTCTCGAACGCTCCCTGGCAGAATTAGCGGTGATTACAGGTCAACGACCTGTGGTGACCCGAGCCAAGAAAGCGATTGCAGGCTTCAAAATTCGGCAAGGGATGCCCGTCGGGGTCATGGTTACCCTCAGAGGAGAGCGGATGTATGCTTTTCTCGATCGATTGGTAAATCTCGCTTTGCCAAGAATTCGCGACTTTCGTGGGGTAAGTCCCAAAAGTTTCGATGGTCGGGGGAATTACACTTTAGGATTGCGAGAACAACTCATCTTTCCTGAAGTTGATTACGACAGCATTGATCAAATTCGAGGTATGGATATTTCGATTATCACGACTGCCAAAACCGATGAAGAAGGTCGTGCCCTGTTAAAAGTTTTGGGAATGCCCTTCCGTGAAAATTAAGTTGTTTCGAAGGGGGCGGTTCATAAGGAGTAATTATGGCAGCTAATGACACTATTGGTGATATGCTCACGCGGATCCGCAATGCGAATCTAGCACGGCATCAAACGACACAAGTCATGTCGACCCGAATGACCCGAAGCGTAGCTTCGGTGCTAAAGGATGAAGGCTTTATTACCAGCTTTGAAGAGTCTGGCGAAGGGGTAGAACGGCGCCTAGTCATTACGCTGAAGTATCGTGGCAAAAACCGGCAGCCGATCATCAACACCTTGAAGCGCATCAGTAAGCCGGGTCTTAGAGTCTACTCCAATCGACGTGACTTACCGAGAGTCTTAGGCGGCATCGGCATCGCGATTGTTTCCACATCCAGTGGCATCATGACCGATCGAGACGCCCGCCAAACAGGGGTTGGTGGAGAAGTCCTTTGCTATGTGTGGTAAACCCAGCCCTCTTGCAGTTATTGACACGGAGTTAGACTATGTCTCGCATCGGTAAGGTACCCATTCCTATTCCTGACAAAGTGAATGTCACGATTAAAGGGCAAGCCGTTACTGTAAAAGGCCCCAAAGGAGAGTTATCCAGAGAGTTAACCCCAGAAGTCGCCATTGATCAGGCCGACAATGTGGTCACAGTGACGCGTCGGAACGAATCGCGAGTTGCTCGCCAGCGCCACGGTTTATCCCGAACGCTGATTGCCAACATGGTTGAAGGGGTCTCCAAAGGATTTGAGAAGAAATTGCAAATCCAAGGGGTGGGATATCGAGCTCAGGTTCAAGGCCGTAATTTAATTTTGAACGTCGGCTACAGCAATCCCGTCACCATTGAGCCACCCGAAGGCATCCAAGTGGCTGTAGACAGCAACACGAATGTCACTGTCAGTGGCATTAATAAAGAAGTAGTCGGCAACACCGCTGCTCGGATTCGGGCAGTACGTCCTCCCGAACCCTATAAGGGCAAGGGGATTCGCTACGCCGATGAGTTTGTCCGCCGTAAGGTTGGTAAGGCAGGTAAGAAATAATGAAAACCACTCGCAAAGATGCAACCCGTAGTCGACATAAGCGAGTTCGCCGTAAGGTTGCGGGAACTGCTGAGAGACCTCGGTTAGCCGTATTTCGATCGAATCATCATATTTATGCTCAGGTGATTGATGATGCCCAGCACCATACCTTGGCTGCAGCATCAACCGTCGAATCTGACCTCAAATCATCTTCAGGGGCAACCTGTGATGCCTCTACTGCAGTAGGCAAGTTGGTGGCTGAGCGAGCGATTGAAAAAGGCGTCAAGGCCGTAGTCTTCGATCGCGGCGGTAATTTATATCACGGGCGAGTCAAGGCTTTGGCTGATGCTGCTCGTGAAGCTGGCTTAGAATTTTAAGTAGGATATTATCCATGGCAAAGGAAAATCGTCGCAAAAACAACCGTAACAAAGAAAAAGACTCCACCTGGCAAGAGCGAGTCGTCCAAATCCGGCGAGTCTCGAAGGTCGTCAAGGGCGGTAAAAAACTCAGTTTTAGAGCCATTGTTGTGGTTGGCAATGAGCGAGGCCAAGTAGGCGTCGGCGTGGGTAAAGCCAGCGATGTGATTGGTGCCGTTCGCAAAGGCGTTGCTGATGGCAAGAAGCAGCTAGTCGAAGTTCCTTTGACCCGATCCAACTCAATTCCCCATCCGATGATCGGTCGGGGAGGAGCCGCAAAAGTGATGATGCGCCCTGCCGCACCTGGTACGGGTGTGATTGCTGGTGGTGCAGTTCGCACTGTTCTAGAACTAGCTGGCGTTCGCAATGTACTAGCGAAACAGTTGGGTTCCGATAATCCTTTGAATAATGCTCGCGCGACTCTTAATGCCCTGTCATCTCTCCGCACCTTTTCTGAGGTGGCCAGTGAACGAGGCATTGCAGTGGAAAAACTCTATGCTGCCACTTAGTGCTCTAAATAGCCTAAGCAAAACAGTTTATTAACCTCTAGCCCCTGACTTAACAAGATCATGAGACTAAACGATCCTAAACCCAAAACCGGTTCCCAACATCGACGTCGCCGTGTAGGCCGAGGAATCGCTGCTGGCCAAGGTGCTAGCTGTGGCTTTGGGATGCGCGGTCAAAAATCTCGTTCAGGTCGCCCGACTCGCCCTGGATTTGAGGGTGGACAAAACCCTTTGTACCGTCGAGTACCTAAGTTAAAGCATTTTACGCTGATCAATCAGAAGCAATACACTACGATTAATGTAGGTAAGCTTAATGAATTGAAAGCAAAGTCCGATGTCACCCTTGAGTCTCTGATGACCGAAGGCATCATTACATCCAATGATGGGCCTTTGAAAGTATTAGGAGATGGTGAGCTAACGGTTGCACTCAATGTGCAAGCAGCGGCAGCAACTAAATCTGCGATCGCCAAAATCGAAGGGGCCGGTGGTAGCTTTCAATCTACTGGGTCTTAACATCTTTCATTTTTAATCGGCTTTTAGAGAGGTATCCCTGACATGGTTGTCAGCAGAGGTAAAACACCATCCGCCCAAGAGACTTTTATGCAAATGGCCCAGGCAGCTGGGCTTAGAGGTCGGGTTTTTATTACCCTTGGGCTATTGATTCTGGTCCGACTGGGTGTTCGATTGCCCGTTCCAGGTATCAACCGCGCCGCCTTTACATCAACCTTTGCTGGTAACCCTGTTTTTGGTTTTTTGGACTTTTTCTCTGGTGGTGGTTTTTCTGCCCTAGGGATTTTTGCTTTAGGGATTATTCCCTTTATTAATGCCTCTATCATTTTGCAGTTGTTAACGGCTGCGCTGCCTTCTTTGGAACGCTTGCAAAAAGATGAAGGGGAAGCAGGACGCCGGAAAATCTCCCAAATCACTCGCTACGTCGCTTTGGGATGGGCCATCATTCAGAGTACTGGGTTTGCCATTCTCATTAATAGTGCTGAGGGTGTGGTTTTCAATCCTGGTACTATCTTCATCGTTCAGATGGTAGTAGCCTTAACGGCTGGTTCCATGTTTGTGATGTGGGTGGGTGAGCTGATTACTGAAAGAGGAGTAGGGAACGGTGCTTCCTTACTAATCTTTTTGAGTATTGTTTCTGGTTTGCCCAGCACTCTAGGTAACGCTTTACAGATTGCTGAGCAAGGCGAAGTCTCTAAAGTCATCATTTTGATTTCCGTTTTCATCCTGATGATTGTGGGTATTGTGTTTGTCCAGGAAGGAACTCGTCGAATTCCTATCGTCTATGCTCGACGACAAGTGGGTCGCAGAACCTATCAAGAGCAAAAAAGTTATCTGCCTCTTCGATTAAACTCGGGTGGGGTGATGCCCATTATTTTCGCCTCCGCTATGTTGATTCTGCCTGGAACTTTAGCAGGACTAACCAACAACCCCACCATCATTGAATTTGCTGGATATCTTAGCCCCAATAGTTCGTTGCCTTGGGTCTATGTGATTTTCTATCTATCGATGATTGTTTTCTTCAGTTATTTCTACGCATCTCTGGTGGTCAATCCCATTGATATGTCTCAGAATTTGAAGAAGATGGGAGCAAGTATTCCAGGGATTCGCCCTGGACGGGCAACGACGGAATATGTAGAGAAGGTTTTGAATCGATTAACACTTCTCGGTGCTTTCTTCCTAGGTGCTGTCGTATTGGTTCCAGTGGCTGCAGAGAGGGTCGTCGGTGGCGGTATTTTTTCTGGTTTTGGAGCCACATCACTTCTGATTTTGGTGGGTGTTGCGATTGATACGGCCAAGCAAATTCAGACCTATGTGATTTCCCAACGGTATGAAGGGATGGTGAAACAGTAGTGGCACGTTTAATTCTGTTTGGGCCACCTGGTGCGGGCAAAGGGACACAAGCCGTTTCTCTAGCTGCAGACTATAATATCCCTCATATCTCAACTGGAGATTTGTTCCGAGCTGCTATTTCGGGTAAAACACCTTTGGGGTTGAAAGTGCAGTCCTATATGGATCAAGGCCAACTGGTCCCAGACCAAGTGGTGATTGATATGGTGAAAGAGCGATTGGCTCAACCCGATACTGCGAGCGGATGGTTATTGGATGGATTTCCTCGAACCATTCCCCAAGCTCAAACCTTGGATAAGCTTTTGCAAGAGATGAACCAAAGTTGTGATCGCGTCATCAATCTCCAGGTTCCCGAACAGAATTTAGTGGCCCGCTTACTCAGCCGAGGCCGCAAAGATGATTCCGAAGCCGTCATCCAAGATCGCCTTCAGATTTATCATCGAGAAACAGCTCCCGTTTTAAATTTTTATCGTGAGCGTAACTGCTTAGTAGATATTGATGGCGATGCAACTGTGGAAGCAGTGACGGATCGAATCAAAGCCGCTTTGGCAGATCTCACATAATTCTTTATACTCTCAGTGTAGAAACCTTGGATAACAACTCTACCGGCAAATCGGTTCTAACTCATCCCTAGGAGGATCAACTTTTTGGCTAAGCAAGATGCGATTGAAATGGAAGGTACGGTCACAGAATCGTTACCGAATGCCATGTTTCGCGTGGACCTAGATAACGGGTTTAATGTTCTAGCCCATATCTCTGGCAAGATTCGGCGAAACTACATCAAAATTTTGCCCGGTGATCGTGTCAAGGTAGAGCTGACTCCCTACGACCTCACCAAAGGACGGATTACCTACCGCTTACGCAAAAAGTAACCCTAACGCTTCCAGGCTCATTGATCGAGATGCATTTGAGTTGCGATCGCAACTTTGTCCATTGTTATGGTGTCCATTGATACGCTGAAAGCGCAGCTACAAGACGGCGTTTTATCTTCGGTTGAGTATCGCCTTGGCGCCCCCCTTGATTTACTGGATGCTCCAACCTCCAAATCTTTAGCAACCCAGGCTTGGCCAGGTCGACAGTTGAAGTTCTGTGTGTCCGACCTGCCCCAACCAAGACAAACCCTGGCTGTTCGCCTTTGCGAAGATGACTATCCCGGTTGGCTTGGACCTCAGGCACTCACTACACTCGAACCTGCAGCCCAGTCCTATCAAGCCTCCTCTCTCACCCGTGATCAAATTTCGTCTCGGCTGCAATATGTGATTGCCTTTATGTTGGCAGCCATGGACCAACCCAATCAGTATTTATGGGGAGGCACCATCGGTCCTAACTTTGACTGCTCAGGACTCATGCAGCGAGCCTTTGCAGAACAAGGCATTTGGCTGCCCCGAGACGCCTATCAACAGGAAGCCTTTACCCAAACCCTTACGAACCCGGGTTCTGAAGTCCAAGACTTTGCCCAGATTTTGCAAGCGGGTGATTTAATCTTTTTTGGTCCCGTGGAAAAAGCGAATCATGTAGCGTTATACCTGGGCGACGGCAAGTATATTCATAGTTCCGGTACGGAGCAAGGCCGCAACGGCATCGGCATTGACTTACTTTCCCCTGAGGGAGATGCCGTCACCCAAGCTTACTATGGTCAGATCCATGGCGCAGGCCGGATCATCAAGAGCTATCAGCCCCAAACGCCCCTAACCTAAAGGCAAATCCGGTGGTTACCCCCTGTATCTGTTTAATCATCGAGATTTTTTGATAGGTCACCCCATCCATCTGGGCTCAATAAGAACATAATCATTTTGAGGCCATGGGCTGGGATGTCTCCCACTCAATATCGCATTTTAGGGCTGGTTGGTCAGGGCCAATTTGGTCGAGTGCTTTGTGCTCGCGATCGCAACACTGGATCATTAGTGGCCCTCAAAGTACTCAACAAACGAGAGCTTCCGACTCGCTTTTTTCTGCGGGAGTTGCGGTTACTCGCCAGTTTGCAACATCCCAACATTGTCTCGGTTCAGACCATTACCTACACCGCCACAGAACGGTATTTGGTCATGGACTATTGCGAGGGTGGCACCTTACGAGATTTACTCATACATCCCGTACACCTCAGCTTTCAGCAACGGTTGCAGCTCATCATCGATGTGCTCAAAGGGTTGGAATATGCCCACCAGAACGACATCATTCACTGCGACCTCAAACCAGAAAATATCTTACTCACCCATACCGAGAATGGGACAACCGCTAGAATCACCGATTTTGGTATAGCTCGATTAGCCGAAGAAGCAGGATTTGGTGTCTTAGGTCAGGGAGACACTGGATCTCCAGCCTATATGGCACCCGAACGATTTTACAGTCAACATTCCTACGCCTCGGATCTCTATGCGGTCGGCGTCATGCTGTATGAGTTATTAATGAACAAACGTCCCTTCATCGGACTGCCTGGCGAACTGATGACCGCCCATCTGAATGAAGCCGCTCAGATTCCTCAGGATGTTCCCTTTCTACTGCGTTCAGTTCTCAAAACTGCTCTGCAAAAACTCCCTCAGAAACGTTTTAAGAGCGCAACGGACATGCTCAATGCCGTCGTGCTTGCTGCAGATATTTTAGCGTCAGAGGATCCTAACTGTACCCTTGCTCCTAGCCAGCGATGGCCAGAGAATCCTGACTTGCTCAATATTCAACAAGAGCAATATCCGAGTCCTATCCACTGTCTACACATACAGGACCATCAAGTTTACTTAGGTAGCCACAACAAGGTCATTTGCCGATCCTATTCC
This sequence comes from Acaryochloris sp. 'Moss Beach', assembly GCF_021497025.1. NCBI lineage: Bacteria > Bacillati > Cyanobacteriota > Cyanophyceae > Acaryochloridales > Acaryochloridaceae > Acaryochloris > Acaryochloris sp. 'Moss Beach'. The sequence continues at coordinate 4,128,717 of NZ_CP071717.1, read as the reverse complement.
ACGGATTTTCCAGCACCGGGTCCATTTCAAAAGCAGCAGTGGCAGTTCGCACTACCGGTCACGGACTTATTCTGGGGAGGTGGCCAAGCCTGGGTCCGTACCATCCAGGGCAACACCTTCAAACAACCCTCTCGCCTACATCCCTTATCCCTGAAAAATACAGTAGATTCCCAACCCTGCGATCTACCCACCATCGAAAACCTCTCAGGTATTGATTGGGGGCAGAACAACAAAATTGGCTGGCGACCCGAACAGAACTGGCTGGCCATTGCCTGCGGCCAGCAATCCTTCGAGGCTGTTCAAGGAGCTGAACTAGGCAGTCAAGCTCTATTACAAATTTTCCAATGGCCCCAGATGCAGCCCATCCACCAGCCTGTTTTGATTCGTAAACCCAACTGGCTATTTGTATTGGACTCCCGTTTTGGTGTCGCCATTTCCGTAGACGAGGACCAAAGTCATTTTCAGGGATTTACTCGCAAAGGCAACAGCTTCCAACCCTTTTCGGTTCCCATCCCCCTGCAACAGATTACTCAAAGTGTTGCCAACCCCTATCGATTATTGGCCGTGAGCAAGCAGGATCCTCAGACTGCCTTCTTAATTGATTTAAAACCTTGGCGACTCACGAAACTATCTTTAGCACTTCAACCAGAACAAATTCTTGCCACCCCTTGGGGATATGTGTTGTTAGCAACCCATCAAGTTCTAGTCCTTAGCCATAATGGACATCCCTTAAGCCACTTCCAGTTGCCGATAGGCGCCAACGAAAAGATCGCAGTTTGTGCCGGGGCTGGGCAAGGATTCATGGTCGGCACCTGGTCAGAACAATCTGCAACCCTTTATACCGTCGATGTGCATTCACACCTCACCGAATGGCATCGACAGACAGAAGACCCTTTTCAAGAAACGGCCCACAACAAAACAGCCTAAACCCAAAAGCCTTTCAGTAGAAACTAGATAGCGGAATAGGGCGACAATCAACGTTTTCTCCTGAATAATAAGGAGCGACACCTAATCTGCCTGAGCAGAGTCATATATTGCGATTGTTCATACCTCTTTTACCTTCAAAGAGAGCTAGGCATGGTCTCTAGATCTCCGCAGGATTGCATTGATTCGCCACTTCTCTAGCTTTTGATGGTGACTCCGTCAAGGTTACGGTTACTCATGTCTCGCAAACCATAGCTCGGAGCTATCGTTTAGAGAACCATCGCGAAACCAAAATAATCTTTTCGGCTAACTTAGCCAACATTGCTTTAGGCAAAAAGCCAGTTCTGTCAGAAGATCTGCAACAGTAAGCAAGATGAAAGATGAGGACTGACAGGTTAGCACCGAGTAATCGTATCGTTAGGTAGCCGATCGTTATAGCTCAGAAGCTGGGGATGGCAACTCTACCCAAAAGTTCCCCAAGCCATCCATAAACCTTACATACAATCCTGCTAGCTACCCACTTCAGACCTGAGCCATAGCAAGATCCGACCGATCACACTTCTTCTGAACAGCTAGAACCACTAGCACCCCAATCTATGGACCAAAAAGGTATTCACTGCCCTGAGCTGTGACAAAAGCTACAATCCTCTCCCTAAGGTAGCTATAGAGATTTATTTATGGATGCACACATCATAGCCATCAGTATTACCACTGAGATTTTATTTTTTTTATACCTACGGATTCAAATACTTCTTTCCATCTTTTATCCGTTATTGAATCTTCTCTGTATATATACTGACCTCAAAAAAATAGGCTTATTTAAGTAGCTATAAATTAAAGCACAAAATCCGTTGACTTAAAAAATATATAAAAGCTTAGATATTCATTAATACATCAACCACGACAAGAGAATTAATCCTTTACTAGAAAAGCTTTTATGACTTTTACTAGCATAGACAACTTATGCCAACGTTCTCTATAAAAGCTTTTTACTGAGGTAGAATAATTTTCAAACATTCAACAAATACCAACAATCAATTCGACCTCTTCACTATCCAGAATTAGGTGTCATCCCGGATTCCAAAAAGGGCATACTGAATCTAGACTGATAAATAAGTTAATAACCCCTGGGTGAACTGATAATTCTGTAAGGCGTTGCTTTCAATCCAAAACAGGCTTTTAAAGAAAGGATTAGTCGCCACTTTTCAGCTCACTGGCTTAAGCTCTTAATTCTAAAAATCTCACTTAGAGATGAAGGCAGAGACTGAGCCATAACCCCTAAGTTTTGAGGGTCCAGCTCAAAACCACAGGAAACCAACCCAGCCAATGGCGGGTCAGTTACAACTCATCTCTGCCGGAAGATGTCTATCTTCCTATTGTCCATTACCAAGAACTCAAAGACGACATCATATGACTCAAGATACACCAAAGTCCCCTAGACGACCACGAAAGCTTGGCCCTCTTACCATTGCAGCCTTATTGGCAGGTGGCCTAGTCCAACCTCTTCTTCCAGCCTTCGCCGCCGGAACCGATGCCGGTCAACAAATCAGTAACACAGCTACTGCAACCTACTCAGAAACCAGTGGTGGACCCACCATTGATGCAACATCCAACACGGTTACCGTCACTGTTGCAGAAGTTGCAGGTGTGACCGCAGTTCCCGCCGGCTTCACTGACTTGGATGGTGGTGCTGTTGAAGCAGGTGACACCTTAGAATTTGTATTCGACGTCACAAACGTTGGTAACGCAGCTACCGACGTTTTCATCCCTGGCATTAACAACATTGGCACTGAAAACTTCACTCCAACTGCTGTTGAGATTGTTGATTCTGCAGGTAATCTTATTGCTACTGTTCCTGCAACTGGTGACAATATTACAGATTTACTTGACCAAGCTAGTGCTAATTTACCTCCCCTTGCACCAGATACTGTATTAAAGGTTAGAGTCACAGGTACACCTGCCCCTGGTACACCTGCTGGTGCCGATGTCGGTGTCACCTTGGGTAGTACTGGTCCTGACAACAACAGTCCTAGCACCCAAAACCAACCTGATACAGGAGATGGAGATCCTGCACCTCCAACTATCAATACCAACGCTGGAGATATCCGCACCATAGATGATAACCCAGGTAACGGTGCCCCGGTCAACGGTGAGCGTGAAGCGAGCGCCACGAACAGCATTCCTTTTGCCAGCTCCGTCCGCCCCTTAGCTTTGGCAACTGTAACTAAGGTTGCGTCTAACCTAGCACCAGGTCCAACGGGTAGTGCTAGCGATGATTTGATTACCTATGACTTGGGAATGTCAGTTGCGAGTACATCTCCCAACGCTGCGTTTACTCCAGCTGACCTTGAAGGAACAGCCATCAATGTAACTGGAACCACAGATGACAGCGCACCTCGAATCTTAGTGTCTGATGCAATTCCTGTCGGCACTACACTATCCTCCGTCGACACAGCTAATCTACCAGCCAACTGGCAAGTTGTTTACACAATTACACCTACTTCTACACCAGCAACAGCTGCAACTTGGGTGACAGCTGCACCAACTCTGGACACGGTTACTCGAATTGGTTTTATCTATACCGGTGGAGCAACTTTAGCAAGAGGTAGTGCGTTTAGTCCCTTCCGATTTACGGTTGAAACCACTGATTTACCAAGCACAGGTGGACAGGTTGCTAACATCGCTCAGGTCTTTGGTGAAACCGTTGGCGATACCACTAATGAAGTTGTTTACGATGAGTCGGGTGACAGCAATCCCAACAACTTCAACGATGACAATACTCCACCTGATCCAACAGGTACCGACTATGACCCTACTCCTACCACCGGAGATACAGGTGTAGCTGACCCCGTCACTCAAGGAACAGATACTGGCAACGATAACAGCGGTACTGGCCCCGATGGTGAAGACAACGTTGTTAACATCGGCGATGTTGCTGGTAGTGACGATATCCTTAATGGTCCCGATGGTGTACCTGGTGCCAATGGTCCCACGGATGACAATGATGACTTTACGAACCAGACTACAAACGTTCCTGCTGGTGTAGGTCCAACCGATGGTTTTGACCCTGACCCTGAGGCCTTTGACAACACGGTACAGAATCCTGCTAGCTCTGGCTTTATCTCAAATGTGACTCTGCAGCCTATATCGCCTACTCAGGCTCAAGGGGTGGATGACAGTCTACTAACGGGTCAATATGGGGCTGATGGTGATATTCCTGTTGGCACTGTAGTCACTATTACTGCTACTGATGCTGATGGCGACATTCAGTCGGCTGTCTATACCTATGACGGAACTAACTTTAACCTCACCAGCAGTACAACCGATCCAGCAGGACCAGTTGGTCCATCTGCTGATACCACTCCAGAGCACGTCAATGTGGGTAATTTACCTGCAGGTCAAACTCTAGACTATGACGTCGTAGTAGATCTCCCCAATGGTGTCTTACCGAATGATGAGATTCCTATTCCCATCCTTGCCTTCGCAGATGATAATACTACCACCACGCCTGGATATAATTTCACCGGCCCCGGCACTCCTGAATCAACCACTAACGTCACCATTGAACGACTCTATACCGGCTTCATGAAGTTGACTAAGGAAGTTCAGATTCTGGATGAGAACGGAGTGATTGTCCCGAATGGAGCATGGACTCAGACCCTCCCAAATACTGTAAATGTACTACCTGGTTACCAAATCGAGTACCGAATTACCTACGAGAACATCTCGACTAGTATTTCTGGAAGTGGCAATTCCACTCTAACCGCCTTCGACTTCGAGATTGTTGAAGATGGAAATGCTTCTATCAAAGTTGGTCCACCTGCTGTTAGTAACAACTGGGCCGCCTTTACAGACCACGAACAGAACACCACTGCCGACCAGGGCGCTGTGGAATTCTTCACCAACAGTGGTGACACCACTGCACTAACCACTTCCGACCCCATCGCCGGAACCAAAGTGGACAAGTATGAGAACGAAGTGGGTCAAGTCGACCCCGGCCAAACTGGTCAGTTCCAATTCCGTCGCCGCATCCAGTAATGCGTTGAGTCAGGAAGGGAAGGCAACTTCTACTTCCTGACTCTCTTAACGGTTTCATACTTTTTTCTTACTGCATTTTTTCTGAATTCAAAAGGTTTTCCAATCATGAAACGTCGTCTATCAATCGGTCTCGGTGTCTTAGCAGTAGCCGTCGCCATTCCTTTCGCTAGCAGCACTCCTGTTCTTGCCAATTTGCAGAAAGCAGGCGAAGCCCTAGTCCAGCAAATCCTCCAGCCCAAGGTAAAGATGGTGCTCTCGGCAGAGAAGCAAATCATCACTACTGATGCTGAAGGTAAGCAAGAAATTACTTGGGATGCTGCAGAAGGCAATGTCACCGTCCGTCCTGGTGATGTCCTCCGCTATACCTTGCTGAGCGAGAATGCTGGAGACAAGTCAGCTGCTGAGCTAACCATCAACCAGCCTATTCCGAACAAAACTGCTTTTGTTTTGGACTCTGCTCGCGCCAACGGTGCCAAGCTCACCTACAGCATTGACGGTGGCCAGTCCTATTCTACAAAGCCCATGGTTGAAGTAACTCAGCCCGACGGCACAGTCAAAATGGAACCCGCCCCTGCTGAGGCTTACACCCATGTTCAGTGGGATTATAGTGAATCCCTCAAGCCCATGGCTTCTGTACAAGCTGTCTATGAAGTAGCAGTTCAGTAACGAATTTGGAGCTATGGGTGAATCCCAGCATTCCCTCGGTTCATCCATAGCTCTGGTCAAACTGCCTTAAGCTTTATTATTTTTCAGCAAAAATGCTGTTTTCAGGCTCAAATCGCGGCCTGATAGGGATCCTATACCCAAAAATACTGCATTTACATCTTTTTGAACCTGAAAAACAGTGTTTTTCAACCTTGTAAAGAGTCAGCGATTCTATCCGATTGTTCCAGAGGAGATATCTCCCGTGAGACCACCTCACTTGTCATTCCCCAATCAATCCTTCCCCAGGTGGGCTCGTGCTCTGACCTCAACCTTGGTTTTGAGCAGTTTATTCTCGAGTTCTGCAATATCTTGGGCCCAAACAACGGAGGAAGAAGATTCCAGAGATCTTCTCAATAACACCGCTTCATATTCCTACACCAATCCCAATACTGACACGCTGATTGAAAGCTTCACCAATCCAATCGCTAATGTGTTGGACCCTTCGTTGCTCGACCCTCGTGGACAAGTCTTAGGCTGTGGCGGAGAACCTCTCGCGGACTATACCGGATTTACGGTTGGTCTCTACAATATCGATCCCACCGATCCAACCCAATCGGAACTGGGTAGTTTAGTTTCGCTGACTCGAACGGAAGTTCCTGATCTTCCCAATAATGGTATTCCCCTGGGAATCACCCCCAATGGGTCTAACTTAAATCCGTTCCCCCTTAGCAATGCAGACCAAGGAACCTATAGCTATCTACTAGACCCTAGTCGGGGACAGCTCTCTGTTGGTCAATCTTACATCTTAGTCGTCACACCACCGGACGCGTCCATTTACAATCAGCGCCGAGTTCGTCTGACGATTACATCTATCATACCGACGGGCAACCGTAACTTAGTTACCTATACAGCTACTTCCCTCGATGGTTTGCCCATCGCCGCAGAAGGAGCCATCAACTTTGAAGATACGGTAACCACCATTGGCGATGCTGAGCGCATCTCGTTGCAGTTATTGGCCCTAAACTTCTCTTCCGCCCTATGCCAGACCAATCAGATTCAAATCAGTAAATCTGGGGACCGGGCCAATGCTGCCCCCGGAGATTCAGTGATTTACCGTCTGACCCTGCGCAACCTGTCGGATGGAGAGCTAGACACCATCTCGGTGCAAGATATTTTACCCGCCGGATTTAAGTTACTCCCCAACTCAGTCAGGGGGGCGCTAGACGGAGCAGAAGTTCCCATTACGGTTGAGCAAAACGGCCAAAATCTCACCTTTAGAACCGACGCAGTCATCCCCTTAGAAGGCGTGATCAATGTCGTCTATGCGGCCCAACTCACCCCAGATGCGATTAGAGGCGATGGCAGGAATTCCGCCTCGGTTCTAGGATTCCGAGTGGATAACAACTTAGATGTCCGGGATGGCCCCGTAGTTCACCGCGTACGGGTGAACCCAGGCATTCTTACAGACTGTGGCAATATTTTAGGTCGAGTCTTTGTTGACAAAAACTTTGATGGCGAACAGCAAACGGGAGAACCTGGCGTTCCCAATGCTGTGGTCTGGATGGATGACGGCAATCGCATTACAACCGATGAGAATGGCCTCTTCCATGTCAGATGTGTGTTGCCTGGACCTCGCACCGGCGCTCTGGACCTAACCACATTGCCCGGTTACACCTTGGCACCCAATCTCCAATTTATAGAAAGCAATAGCCCTTCGCGTTTGGTCAAACTCTCTCCCGGTAGCACTGTACGCATGAACTTCGGTGTCACACCTACCTTCCAGGAGGAGTCCAAATAATGAAACATCAACGTTCTTCCCAGTGGATGCAAACTGGACTTCTCGGAATTGTCGCAGGCACCAGTGTTGTCTTAACCCCTACTCTGGCCAATGCCCAAGCCATTGAAGAAGTTAAGCCTGCAGACGAATCAACCCTGAGTGCAGAAAAGCCATCCGTTAGCCAAGCTGAACCAACCTTAAGTGTCGAAAAGCCGTCCATTAACGAAGCTCTTACCCCAGAGCCTGTTATCGAAGAGGTCGTGGCTGATTCTGGCATTGCTGACGAACCTCAGACGGTTAGTGAACCCCAAACAACCGCTAGGGAACCTCAGCCAGTTGCCCCTGAAGCGGAAATAACTCCTGCTGCAGAAGCTGCCCCTGAAAGCCTGGCACAAGAGACACTCCTCGTTGGTGATCAACCCGCTGAAGATGCAGTTACCACTGAAGCTATCCCACAAGAAGCAGTGACAACTGAAGCCATCGCTGAAGAGGCAGCCGCTAAAACACAACCTGCGGTTGCCACACCTCAGCCCCAAACATCCCCCCTTAAGGACACGCCCCAAGTTTCGGATGTGCCTGAGACACCTGCTTCTGCTTCTTCTGAAGCACCTACAACGGCTCAAGCTCCAGCAACTACGCCAGCTTCAGGCATTTCAATTCTGACCCCTGGACCAGGCAGCGTTGTTGATAAACCTTCTGCAACCGTCATTATTGAATTTGGCACGGAGAAAAAAGTTGAGCTACGGGTCAATGGTAAGACTGTTGATAGCGCTCAAGTGGGTCGAACTGAGACCAATTCTGCGACTCAAAAAGTGCGGCAAACCTGGTATGGGGTCATCCTAGACGCAGGCGTCAATACCATTACGGTGAACGAAGTCGGTCAAGAGACCCCCAGTGCCACCATCCAAGTAGAAGTTCCTGGTGAACCTACCCAGATTAAGGTGCGCACAGCTCAAAACAAAGTTCCTGCTGATGGTCGGTCCACGGCTCAGGTCTTGGGTTACTTGCTGGACTCGAATGGTAACCAGTCGAACTGGGATGCGATTGTCACTCTAGAAGCCACATCAGGAAAATTCGTTGGTACCGATAACAAACCCGATGTTCCTGGGTTCCAGGTGGAAGCCATTGATGGTAAATTCACCGCTGACTTACAGTCGAGCATTAGTGCAGGGTTGGTGCGAGTTCGGGCCACTGCTGCCAATATGGAAGGGTTCCATCAGTTTCAGTTTTCCACTCCCATTCGGCCTTCGGCTCTGTTAACCGGGGTTGTAGATGTCCGGATCGGTCGTCGGGGCACCAACTTTTACGACAGCTTCCGCGAGTTCCTACCTGTAGACGGTGACAATGGGTATGAAGTCGATGCTCGTGCCCAAGCCTTTGGTATTACCTCCATTGGCGATTGGTTATTGACCGGTGCCTTTAATAGCGCTCGCCCTCTAAATGAGGACTGCAACGGCGAAACGACCCTGTTCAAAGCCTCTGGGACAGAATGTGATTACAACAATTACGCCACCTACGGGGATAACTCAATCACGGATGTGACGGCTCCGTCCACCGATAACTTATTTGTAAGGTTAGAACGGACCTCACCGGTCCCCGGTGCCGGCAGTGATTACTTCATGTGGGGTGATTACAATACGGAAGAATTTTCTCGGTCCTCTCAGTTATTTACCGCCACCAGCCGCTCTTTACATGGCTTTAAGGGCAATTACAACATCGGTAATCTGCAGCTCACGGCACTGTACGGCAATAACACTGAAGGCTTCCAGCGAGATACCATTGCTCCCGATGGGACTAGCGGATTTTATTTCTTATCTCGACGGTTGCTGATTCCAGGGAGTGAGCAAGTTTACCTAGAGCTGGAAGAACTCAATCGCCCCGGTACTGTATTGAAGCGAGAGCGGTTAAGTCGCGGGGCTGACTATGAAGTAGATTATGATCGCGGTACGTTGAAATTCCAACGCCCGATTCTCCGCACTGATGTCGATGATGATGGCTATGTGCTGGTTCGCCGAATCGTCACCACTTACCAATTTGAAGGCGAAAATGCGGATACCGATACCTTCGGTGGTCGCGCCCAGTATACGTTCTCTCGGAACTTAGATCAGGAAAGCTGGGTGGGGGCCACCTATTTCCGTGAAAATCGCGGTAGCCAAGACTTTGAACTCTATGGTGCTGATGCGTTGGTTTCCTTCGGCAAGGATAACTACCTAGTTGCGGAATATGCTCGTTCTAATAATTCCCTTGATTTCGCCACTCCGGTGAGCGGCAATGCTTATCGAGTTGAAATTGAAGCGAAGCCGACAGATGACATTACCGGTCGAGCTTATTTCAAGCGGGCTGATGTGGGCTTCTCCAACAATGCCACTACTAGCTTTGTTCCTGGTCAAACGCGCTACGGGGCAGAAGTCCTAGCAGCGGTCTCTCGGAATACCAAGCTGCGAGCCAGTTATGACCATGAGGATAATTTTGGCGTTGCGCCTCGTCCGCTTGATCTGTTTGAAGATTTAATCCAACCCGGTTTCTCCGCCACCCCTGGTAATCCCGTCAATAACTCTCTGACTACGATTACGGCAGGGGTTCTCCAGCGGATCGGCGATTCTGAAGTGAGTCTGGACTACGTCCGACGCGATCGCACGGATCGTCTCACGGGCCAGGACATCACCACTGACCAAATTCGCTCTACTGCCCGGATACCGATCACGCGGAAACTGACCTTGCGGGCCTTGAACGAGACCACCTTCTCTTCGGAAATTGATCCCATTTATCCCAACCGCACCTCGGTGGGTCTGGAATATGAGGTTTACCCTGGGGTCACCATTGGTCTGAATAACACCTACCTGACCGGGGGCCAGTTTGATGATGACTTTATTACCAGTCTAGATATCGCCGGACAACATACCTTCTCCACGGATACCACCCTTCGGGGCCAATTCTCCATGATGGGTGACTTGGGCATGGCCGGTTACTTCGGGGTTGAGCAGGGATTGACCATCGCTCCCGGTCTCCGGGCTGATTTCTCCTACGAGCATGTATTTAACACTGCATTGCAACAAACCGCTGCCAGTCAACAGTTTGCCCAACCCTTTGCTTTAGGGTCTGGTGCTTCCGCCTTGGGTTTAACCCCCGGCGATAGCTTTAGCCTCGGTTTAGCCTATACAGACAACCCTGATTTCCAAGCCAATGCTCGTTTTGAGTACAGTGATACCGCTCAGGGCAGCAATACCATCATCACAGCCAATGCCTTAGGTCGAGCCACCCGTGACCTCACGGTTTTGGCCAGCTACCAACAAGCTAGTGCTTCGAACCAAACCCTGGCTGGGTTGGGTACAACCCGAGACTTGAAAGTGGGTGTGGCCTATCGGAATCCCGATAGTGATAAGTTCAACGCCTTACTCCGCTATGAGTATCGCGAGAATCCCTCCACGATTCCTGATACCTTACTATTTGCCAACGGCACCGGCTCCACGGATCATCTGATCTCAGCAGAGGCTATCTATGCCCCCAACTGGCGCTGGGAACTCTACGGCAAGTTTGGCTGGCGACATAGCAAGTCTTACCTGGCTCAGGATTTAATCGGCACTAGCAGCATTTCCTTAGCTCAAATGCGGGCCACCTATCGGATTAGCTACCGTTGGGATATTGGCGGTGAAGTTCGCTGGATTCGCCAAAATAGTACTGGGTTTAACGAGGTGGGCGCTTCTGCGGAAGTCGGTTACTACCTCAATCCCAACTTACGATTGGCGGCTGGATACGCTTTTGGAGATGTGGGAGACCGTGACTTTGGTAACTCTCGCTCTGCCAGCGGTCCTTACTTTGGCGTCACCCTGAAGCTAGACAACAATCTCTTTGATGATTTTGGCTTCGGTGAAAATAAGGTGGCTCCTCCCCAGCAGCAAGAGTCTGCACCGGAGAACGGCCAGGTCCAAGAAGCTTCAAACCCTGCTTCTCCCTCTGAAGCGAACGTTTCCAAGCCTGAAGTTAAGTCTAAGCCTGAAGTTAAAGTCTCCAAGCCTAAGGCTGAACTCGTGGATACCAAGTCTGAACCCGAGGTTGTCGTGGAGCCAGCAGCGTCCCAAACTCAACCCAGTTTTGAAGTCGTCCGATAGCTGAACTACTAAACCTGTCATTCTTCTGAACGACAGGTTTAGTGCTATCTCCGACATCACACCTATTAAATGACATCACACCTATTTAATCCCTACCTAGTTTGTATCCCCAAGAGGTAATAATGAAATCTCGCGGCACGCTCCAATCAACTCCCCGCCTTCCCCATCCATCTTCAGGAATGGCTATTGCCTGGGCTTCCTTAACCTCTTTCCTGGCCATCGCAGGGCTAATCAGTACTTACCAGAATGCCCATGCACAGACCGTTAGAGCGACTACTGCTCCGGTGCAAGTCACGGTTAATAGTCCTTTAGATGGCGAAATTAAGGCCGATGAGGTGGTTACCTTAAGAGAAGCGATCGCAATTACCAACGGCGTGCTCAACAAAGGCGACCTGAGCGAAGCAGAACAGGCTCAAATTGCTCCAAGTACAGATCATAGCCGGATTGATTTTGACTTACCTAGGGACAACACCACGATTCGTCTGCAGGCCCTGCTGCCCACCGTCACTAACCCCGGTCTCTTGATTGATGGCACCAGCCAGGCAGGCTATGCCCTCGCCGAGGGGGATTCCAGTGCCCCGGCACCGGTGGTTGCCCTGACCCCAGCCGAAGATACAGAAGTGTTTCGGGGATTAACCCTCGCAGCGGATAAGGTCCATGTCAGAGCCTTGAGTCTCTATGGATTTACCTCCATCCATCAAACCACTGCTACAACCCCACCTGCGGATATTTTTATTGCCCATCGGCTCCTGCCCTCCAAACGCCTTAAAGAAGATAACCCCCAAGTCACCTATCCCTACGATGACGAGCGGGATCTCCCCCCCCAAGGCATCCTCATTGAGGAGAGCTATTTAGGAATTACGCCCCAAGGCACGGCCCCTACCGGCTCTCGATCCGCCTTTGGGGTCTCCATCTACAACGCCATTGGCACGCGCATTCTCAACAACCAGATTGCCCATCACGACGGTAGCGCCGTGATTACCAGCGTCCGCGCCGAACAAACTGAGATTGCCAACAACATCATTGAACAGAATGGCTTGGCCGGCATGCCTGATGCCATCCGCCTAGAAGGCGATATTGATGGCACCAAAATCCATACCAACCAGATTCAACAGAATGCGGGCAGCGCTGTTTACCTTTTCAAGCCCGAAGGGTCGGTCATGATTGAGAAAAATCTGATCGCCGACAATGGCCAACGATTCCGTCGGGCCGCCATCCTGCTGATGGGTGACAATCACCATGTCGTCAACAACACCATCCAAGACCAACCGGGTCCGGGTGTTGTAATCACCTCCTATCCCACGAGCCAGCGCAACTTTATCCTCGACAATCGATTTGCTAATCTTGACGGCCTCAGCATCGATTTGATTGCTCGCGAAAACCGTTTTCTCGACCGCTTCTCCCGCATCTCCATCAACCGCGTGGACTTAGCGGCTCGATCCAATACTAGAGTGCAAGACTACCAAGTAGGGGATGGTCCAAATCCCTTACGCAATTCAGACCAACGTAAGCGCGATACCGCCAACCGAGGCCTTAATACGCCTCAGTTTCTCAGCTCCGAATTTTATTTAATGGAGGGAGCGGTCAACCTAGATGGGGAAGCCGATCCAGGGACAGAAATTGTGCTGTACAAGGTCATGGAAGAGGGTAAGCAAGGTCCTCTCAATGAGCCAGTGACCATGGTCAAATCCGATGAAGAGGGGCGGTTTGCCATCACTCTCACGGATGCCAATGCAGGTGATCGATTCAGTGCGATCGCAATTCACCCTGACTATGGAACGTCTGAACCGGCCCGCAATGCGATCGTAATAGACCTTAAGTAGCCAAACATAAAACCTAAATTGCTTAATTCCCCTTAACTGAATTATTCACGACGCTTTCGAGAAGTTCTCGAAAGCCATTTGTGTGGAGCCCTACACTAGCCTATTTCAGGCTGCTGTTAGGACTTTCCTCATGAATGCTTATATCAACTGTGAATAATTCTGGTTAAGGCTCGATTTGGGTGGTAGAACGTCTCCATTTTCCTCTGTTAGAATTATGAACCACCTTTATGCAATTGCGAGAAAACTAAATTCTCATCAAAATTTTTCAACATCAAACAAGAATCGAACGTACCTTCGGGTCCCATCTTGGATCACCAAAGTAGCCCTGGCAGGGACAACCCTGGGAATGTTGTGGGTACCCTCTAAAGCTCTGGCAGAAGGTTCCTATCAGCTTGAACTTCGCGATGAAACCAACTCTGTTCCTACTCAATTTCAAGGCTTGCTAGAGTATGATTCGACCTATAGTGGTGCTTCTTCTTCAGGCATCACCCAGAAGGATAGACCATTGTATGTTGACGTTCAGGCTGGAGAAGTTATTAATGTCTCTGCCTGTGGACGGAGTAATGCTGATTCAGTTGAAGTAGAAATTTATTACCATCCTCCCGGAACCTTTAATGAGTTCACGACCCTTCCCCCTCTAGGCACTAAAGTCGCAGATACTGGCTCTGTTGGTAACAATATTTCTTGCACTAGTGATATGAATGGAGTCATTACCAACCCGCTAGTTCGGTATGACTCTGATAGTGCCGCAGGTGGACAAGGGTCTGGTACGTATGAGATCCGCTTATTCAACGCCTCTCAAAACGGGAATAATGGTACGCTGAATCGCTTCGATATCACCCTCACCCCTGACACCACAACAGATCCAGATCCCAGACTCAATCAAGGGCGTCTTTGGACTTATATTTGGGGTTTTCGAGGTAATTCTTTTGGTTCAGCTTCTGCTGCAGACACGAACTATTACGTTCCAGTTCCCGGCGGCTTCCCCAATACCAACTTTGTCTGGCAATTGGACCTGAATAATTTTGCAGGTTTTGCCTACGAGATTATTGCCAATGAGCTGGGGGTGGATTCCCCCAATGCTGCGGGTAACAATGTTGCGGGTTTGAGTGTTCCTATCAGTGGCAACTCTGCCACTCCTCAATATAAAGTCTATCTCAGCTATCCAACCCTCAATATTGGTCCACCCCCCGCCCAATCCCCAGTTATTTCCAATCTACGATTCGAAGACAGTGCTGGGGTTGATTTTACGTTCTCGCCAACGGCAACTCCAGGTGTACAAGATACAGGCTTCTTCAAATTTACCAGTAACGTTGATGGCACCTATGGCATCATCATTGACACAGATGATGGCAATGGCAATGGCCCAGATGGCATCTATGGCCCCGGGGATGTACTCCTGCTAGGCACAACTCAAGCCAATGCGGAGACATCGGTTGAGTGGGATGGTAAGGATGCTAACGGCAATACCCTACCAGTCGGAAACTACAATGCTCAGGTGCAAGTCAGACTGGGTGAATATCATTTTGTGGCAACGGATGCTGAAACCAGCGGAGGTGGCGCACAAAATGGCCTCACGATTTTTCGAGCATCTTCGAATACTAACACCAGTAATACCCTGGTCTATTGGGATGATATTACGGGTCTAGGGAATCCTGCTGGCGCAACCACTACATTACCCAATGGTGCACTCTCCAATACCCCTGCAGGTAAGCACACCTGGGGCAATTTCAGCTCAGGTGGATTTGGAAACCTCCGGCATATCGATACTTATGTTTTCGGCAACAGCAGTAGTAGTACCACGCCATTAGTTATCGAAACGACCGATACACCTGTCACCAATAACCCCAATGTGTTGTTGGTTAAGCGCATTACCCGGGTCAATGGCCTCACCACCAATGGCAGTACCAATCTCAATGTCTATGTTGATGATCCCAACTACCCGTACGATGACAATACCCTCGATAGTCCTGCGCCGACGCCTTTAGATACAGAATATTGGCCAACTCCCAGCACCTATCTACTCGGTGCGACCAATGGGGGTGAAACACGACCGGGAGATGAGATTGAGTACACCATTTATTTCTTATCCACAGGTGATAAAGCCGCAGTAGATGTTCAGTTATGCGATAAAGTCCCCAGCTTTCAGACTTTTATCCCAGACGCTTATAACTCGGTAACCCCAGCTCCCAGCGGTGGTGTAGGGGCTAATCGAGGCATTGCAGTGGAGTATAACGGCACCCCCTTGTCTTATACCAATGATGCAGATGGTGATACTGCGCAGTATTATCCACCTGGTTCAACCCTCCCTGCTGCTTGTGATAATGCCCCTGCCCAAGCAGAAGACAATGGTGCCGTGGTGATCAATTTAGGAAATCTACCTGAATCGACTGCTCCAGGAACACCTACCACTTCCTATGGCGCATTAAAATTCCGGGCTAAGGTAAAGTAGGTCACTAGGACTCCATACCCTGACTGCCTGACAGATCTTCGCCTTCCCCTGCTCATAAAGCCTTGCACTGTAAAGAGCGGATGCGAGAGAACCAGATTTTGTTGTAGTGTTTCTTTTGAGCTTTTTTAGACGCAAAACACGGTTGTGGATCATGGCAGAGCAAGGGGACTGGCATCAACAACTCCCGTCCTTTATGGACTACCCCCTTGAGCCATCGCAATCCAATTTTGAGATAACTAATGCCTCGCCGCCAATGTGGATCAACCTGTTGGCGCAGCCCTTTAATGTGAACAGCCATTCCTTGAGTCGTGCTGAATAGCAGTGCCACAGCAGCAACCAGATAAAGCCTCTCTAATGCATCAGCACAGCGAATTTTCGACTCTTCTAGCTCAAACACTCCAGACTTACTATCGAGAAATAATTCTTCGACCCGAAACCTCAAAGCGTATTGCCACAAGGTCTGTAGCGTGGGTGATTCATCTGTAATCACCGCCCATGGTTCTTTCACTCCTCGGATATTAGCCAACACCAGATTGCACCGATAGATGCCATCTTCCCAAAGACCGACATTGCGGTAGAGGAGGGCTTCGCCTTTGGATGGCCACAATTGTCGGACTTCTCTTGGACATTGACGTGGACCATGGAGAAGGACATCACAAGGGACACGCAGACAGTAATGCCAATGGCTCTGTTGTAACCAGCTCATCAGTTGATGGTTCGCAAACCCACGATCTGCTAACACCATGACATCTGGATGCTGCCGCAATAACCAACGGGCCTGGCGCAATAGCGGTTGATATTCCTCAAAAGCGACAGCTGCACTCTTGTGCTCTAATACTTTCCACAACAACGGTACTGCTCTGCCACAGCAGACGACGGATAGATGAATCATGCAATATTCATTCCATAACACCGTTGTATCCATTGCCAGGTATAGACGATGAGATTGCCAGTTCTTAAGGGCTAGCAGGACTAGAGGTACATATAGCTTGTTAATATCAATGCGTTGATTGGCTATAAATCGTTGCCACCGACGCTCGACACTTTGGGCTTTTCTGGCTCGGCAGGGAACATAGGATTCCCAGGCAGATAAGCTTAAGCGTTCACTACAGATTAACGCGCTTACCATCCAGCCCAGAGCAATGAGATGGCGCAAATCTCGATAATGGCTGTGTTGACGTAAAAAGGAAAACAGTTGACGATAAATTTGGGTGGGGCCTGACATTTGAATAACGCTGATTTGTGATTAAATCTAGCCTCACATGTCTCTCCACTCTTTTCTCATAAACTATGTAAATAAAGGCTTTGACCTACTTCTGTCAGGCAATCAGCTCCATACCTAATCGACGCCGCATCAAATGCCTAGCTCTTTACCAGGAATTGATGACAGCGCTTACTCTCCACCTACGCACCCATCTCGATATCAATGAGGTGGGCATCGTGGAACAAGTTTATAACCGCCCAAGGAGTGAGAGTGGGATAGACATTAAGTATGGGCTTGGGTCGTTGCCGTGGACGCAAATATGAATTGCAAACCAAGACGACCCAACGTCTTCTGTTTATGGTGATCGTTCAGCTCGTAATAACGAACGCTTGCTAAAGAGCATTAACAGGTCTCCAGCAAATTTTGATCAATATGACCATGGGCTCCAAGGAGAGGTATTTGAGTCGCTCATGCCACTAGTAATATTCCGGGACGCAGCACATCAAAGTGAATGCGTCTTTTTATTTACTAATGGCAAAAATATCTCTTGGCAGGCCAACTATAGCCATAGATGGTCGACTTTCTCTGTAAATGGTCAACTATAGCTACAGAAAAAGTCTACTGAATAGCCCTTTACCTCTTCTGAGTGAATGAGGTGAAGCCTCCTATCTACCTGATTGGAGGGAGGAAGAACCTGCGATATTGCTAGGCAAAAAGCTCTTGCTGCCTGAATAGATGGCAAGCCTTTCTACCTTAAGACATCCATAGATGACTTTTTTGGGAAATTTATCTGATTTCAAGCTTTATCAGCATATTTTTCTTATTCGCAAGTAAAAAAACGTATACCTATCCATTATTTCAGGGGTTTTATCTTTTTGGGATACACCCTTTTCCATTTTGTTCAACATCCAGTGACTCATGATGTTTCCTAGATTTTTCACGCCAAACTTCTTCGCCTCTTCTAAATGCCAGCAGACATTAGCAGGTCTGATTTTATTCGGAGCTGTGGGAAGTGTTGGCTACAGCGGCCCCTCACAGGCTGCCATGGAGATTTATCCACAAGCTAAGCATGATCTGGTCTCTGCCTACTCACAATCTTCAACTCATTTGGGGCAAACCTCTATCCGTCTCCTTTCCACTCCAATGACGGATGTGATTATTGTTGATGCAGGTGTAACCAACCCAGATGCGTTGCTCAAAAATTTGCCTAGCCAGGCTGCTGTGCACTTTATTAATTCAAACGCAGATGGACTAGATCAAATTAGCGATATTCTCAGCAATTATCGCAATCTTAAAGCAGTGCACTTGATCTCTCATGGATCTGCTGCTCAGTTACATCTGGGAAGCTCACGGGTCAATTCAACCACTCTCCACCAAAAGGCGGAACAAATTCAGCAGTGGCAAACGGCACTATCGCCAACGGCAGATATCTTTCTCTATGGATGCAATGTTGCCTCGACAACGGAAGGGAAAGCATTTGTTTCTCACCTTAGCGCCCTAACCGACGCTGATGTGGCTGCCTCCAATAATCCAACGGGTGATGCAACCCAGGGTGGAGATTGGACCTTAGAGTATCAGCTGGGTGAACTAGAACCCCAGATGGTTTCTCAGCAACTAGCGCAGTCGAATTACGCTCAGCTCTTACAAGTTACCGTTCTAAATTTCAATGACTCAACACCAACATTAGAGCCCGCCACAACGAACGTTTACCGCTTCCAGAATGTCGCTACCGTAGGTGGACAAGGGATTGATGCGTTAGTCACGGTTAGCAATATCAATAATGCAACTCTCACCGACATCGATGCTAACAATACGTTTCCTGATCGATTTCAGCCAGTCATTCGCCACGATGGTGGAGCAAATGCAATCTCTTCCATTCAGTTTGATTTTCAGTTAGTTCAAGCTGGAACGAATACTCCTTTAGCTGCGACCAACGTTTTTTTCAGTGCTCAGGATGTGGATGGGAATGGAGCTGCAAACGCGGTTAGAGAGTTTGTAGAAGTGATCGGGGCTGACACCGTATTTATCGATAATCCAACTTTGTTGGAACTCGTACCGCCGACCGGAGGTGGGATTCGTCATCGAATTCAGAATTCTTCGAATGTGCAAAACGGGATTGGCACAGACGATCGCTACGAGATTTATAGTTACCTGGGAGACACGGTCAGCACCTTCACTATAATTGCTGGGAATGATGTGGGATCGGCCAACTGTTCTGGTGCAAGCTGCCCCCGCCAAAACTCTTGGACTTTTGATATTTCTGATATTCAAGTTATCGATTTCAGCGATGCCCCGTCCGATTACGGTGTTCCCTCCCATGCGGGTACTACAGCTACTACGCTTCAGCTGGGTGCTGCAAGAGATGGCGATAATGGTCCCATTCCTACGGCCAATGCTTTAGGAGACGATAACAATGGCTCTCCTGATGATGAGGATGGTGTGATCTTAGCGGCCCTCAACGCCAGCGATACCTCCTACACGATTCAGGCAGCAAATATCTCCGCCGCCAATGATACTGGGGGTCCAGCGACCCTACATGCCTGGGTGGACTTTGATGGAAATGGCACTTTTGAGGCTGATGAATATGCCAGTCAAACGGTACAAAGTGGCAACAGTTCCCCAGATGGGGCATTAATCTGGTCTGGGGCAGGGGTGAGTGGGTTGACAGGCGGTACGACTACCTATGCTCGTTTTCGCCTCACTACAGATGGCAACGTCAATGCCAACACACCGGGGGGATTTGCTAGGAATGGTGAGGTGGAAGATTACACACTTGCGATCGCATTACCCACTACACTCCCCCCAAGGAGCTGTGCCAACGGTACGGGCACCTTCGATTGGAGCACGTTGGAACCGCCAAATACCCCCAACTGGCCCAATGGCTCCTTAGGCCCACAGCAATTCACCGTCAACGGTGTGCAATATACCATCGAATTTAAAAACCCGAATAACCATAGCTTTACGGACACTTCGCCCCGAGTAGACTCGGCCAGCTTCACAGACAACAACGGTAACCCGGCCTTGTACTATCGGCCCAATATGACCACTGCCACGCCAGACCAATATATTGAAATCCATATCACCCTGCGCGATCCGGGCACAGGAAATCTGTTACCCATTACCGGGTTTCAAGGGGTTGTCGATGATGTGGATCAAAACAACTCTGGAGGTACTTGGCAAGATGAAGTGGTGTTGACGGGCTACTTAGGCGGCACCACAGGCGCGGCCCATTTACCGACTTTAGTGGCCAATGATCCAAGCAATGTCAGGGTTGTCGGCAATATTGCCTCAGGAATTACCATCAATAATTTCCCCATAGGCGGAGGGCCGGGTGCCAGTGTGAGCTATGGATTTGGGAACCAATCCGTCGATACCCTAGTTATTCGATATCGTCCAGGTCCTGAGACAACGAACCATACCTCAGCTCAACATACAACCCTCAATAATTGGTCATTCTGTTTGCCGGTCACGACCAATCCCAATGTGTTGCTAGTCAAGCGCATCACTCGCATCAACAATCTGGTAACCAATGACGGTACTGCGCTAAATGCCTACATTGATGAGCCTCTCTATCCCTACGACGACAATACCCTCAACAATCCTGCACCCACCCCCGTGGATACCGAATTTTGGCCGACCCCTAACACCTTTTTACTAGGTGCAACCAATGGAGGAGAAACACGGCCCGGCGATGAAATTGAGTACACGATATATTTCCTATCCACCGGTAATACCACGGCGATCGATGTCCAACTATGCGATAAAGTCCCCAGCTTTCAGGATTTTGTGCCAAATGCCTTTAACGCCGTCCCCCCTGCCCCTAGCGGAGGGGTTGGAGCCAATCGGGGTATTTCAGTTGAATACAATGGCAATCTCCTCTCCTTTACGAATGATGCAGATGGAGACACCGCTCAATATTACCCGCCCGGCTCAGCCCTACCATCCGCTTGTAGCAATGCCCCTGCCCAATCTGAAGACAATGGTGCCATCGTTGTCAACTTAGGGAATTTACCCCAAGCAACAAGCTCTGGCACCCCTTCAGCATCCTACGGTTCCATCCGTTTTCGAGCCACCGTAAAGTAGTTGCGTTCTACTTTACTGACCAGCCATTTTCACTGCATCAGACGTTTGATAACGCAGGTTTTCCGAGGGACTAACTACACGCTCTGAGCCATGCTCCAAAGTAGCGGTTATCGGTTGATCACTGTCTGCCTAGGGCAACGATGCTCCGCCCACACTGATCGGGGTACCCCACATCTTGACATCCGTGAGATTGATATTGGCGATCACTGCTCCCCGCGCTTCGACATTGTAGAGTCGGGCTCGGGTCAAGTTCACGGACTGCAAATGGGTGAGGTTTAGGCTAGCATTCGTCAAAAAAGCATCCGTCAAATCGGCTTGCTTCAGACTCGCCCCGGTTAAATCTGCGCCTTCTAAATTGGCCTCTTGTAGTTGCGCCCCCGTCAAATCGGCATTCCGCAGATCTGCTCCAATCAGATGGGCTTGCCGCAGATCTGCACCGGAAAGATCACACCCTTCGCAGGAATTAGTTGTTAAAAGCTGCTGGACCTGAGCGGGATCTGCCGCTTGGACAGGACGAGCCCAGAGCAAAGGGGTGAGGAATGCAAAAACCACTAAGAGTTTGCGTTTCATAGCTTATCCTCCTTTAGCATTGCCCTTCCTTGGCAACTGCACTCATCAAAAGCTGGGAAGAGACCTGCTAGATGGCGATACGATCACTTTTCGTATCTTTACCCCTTGATCGTCCCATAAGGTTGAGAGGAGAGGGGTAGAAATGTTGATACTTTTAACACAGTCATAACACTCCGCAACATTTGCGCCTCAAGGCCAATATCAGCCGATTATTCGCTACTAATTTAAAAATAGGCCTAAAGCCCCGCTCGCTGCTTCTGGGTCACAGGCTGAGGTTGTAGTGCTGTCCAGCATCTTGTCTGGTAGTTGTAAAGATCTGGGCAACTAACTCTGCCCGTGATGACACCTCCAGCTTGCGAAACATCCGCTTGAGGGCCTGCTTGACGGAATTTTCTGTAATCCACAGTTCTTTGCCAATGGCTGCATTGGTTAAACCCGATGCCACCAATTCAGCAATCTCTAATTCACGGGGGGTTAAGCATTCTCGTTTTTTGGCATTTTCCTGAGGTTTGACTGCAGCGACCCAAGTCGACAGGTGTAAGCAAATGGCACTCAAATCCGCTAAGTCTTGGGTATCAAAAGCGGGTTTGGCTTGTTCACGGGTCAAGCCCACTGCTCCTACAAGCCGCCCTTGGCTTACTAATGGCCCTGCCATCACATGCCAATGATCTAGACGAGGGCAAATCATCCGCCAGATCTTGGGGGATGTGACCAGAGATTCATGAACGGGCGCATGGCGCTCAGTAATATATCGGACAACAGGGTTGTGTTCTATGGAGAGGGCACGGTCCATCACTTGTTGCAACTGAGGCTCTAGCACGGCAAGCTGATCGAAGAAAAATAGCCCTTGCCGTGTACTGAAAAAGTACTGCCCCAACGAGGGAATAACCTGCTGTCGCAACGCTTGTTCAGTTGGGGCTTGATGAATGGCGGTGAACAACTCTTGAATCGTGATCATCTCAATGCCTCAAAGAGTACCCGATCGAGGACTGGGTCTAGGTGACCTACTTCCCTAATCTTAGCGGTAGTCCTTTTTACGAGAGTATCGCCCATGTCTGAGTATGCCAATCCCGAAGTCTTAGTTGATCCGCAATGGCTGAAGGAGCATCTCAACGACTCTAATCTTCGCATTCTTGAGGTGGAGATGAGTCCTGAGACTTACAGCAATGCCCATATTCCCGGTGCAGTTTTTTGGCAGATTGGCATAGAACTGATGATGCCAGACTTGTCCCTTAATTTAGATCCTGGTGCCTTCAGTACCTTGCTGGGAAAGTCTGGGATTGACGCAACTACAACCGTTGTCGCTTACGGCAGCTACCCCGGTACGGGGGCATTTATGTTTTGGCTATTTCAGCTCTTTGGCCATCAAAATATAGTGGTGCTCAATGGGGGATATCAGCAATGGATCGCCCAAAGGGGGCCTGTAGTTTCGGAGCTATCGACTTTCCCCGCAACTCAGTATCCGGTGCAAGGACCTGATGCTAATTTACGAGTCTTGTCTGCGGAAGTACTCGCTGCGCTGGAGAGACCTAATCAAGTCTTGCTAGATGTAAGAACACAGGCTGAATATGCGGGTGAACTGTATCTGATGGAACCAACCCAAGGGGATGAAGTTGGGGGACATATCCCTGGAGCTGTGCATCTAGACCATGCCGAGACGCTGAATGAGGATGGAACGTTCAAGTCGGCAGATGAATTACACGCTCTCTTTCAACAGCAAGGGATTACAACGAATAAGGAAATATTTCCCTACTGTGCCATTGGTGGACGCTCTGCCTACGTTTGGTTTGTTTTGAAATATTTGTTGGGCTACCCCCAAGTGCGTAGCTATGATGGCTCTTGGCAGGAATGGAGTCGGTTGCCCGATGTTCCTATTGATCAAGGGTGAGAGGACTCGAAGTTTTGAATGGCTGGCTTTGCTCAACTCTGCTTTGTTGGGTCTTTAGCCAAACAGTTAGAAGAGTGACAGATATCCCAATAATGGGGAATCGAGTTGAGCTGCTATTGTTGATTGTCTTGTTTTTAGTCATCTTTCCCAAACCAAGGAGGAAAGGTGTATCCCATTGTTTCAAACATCTGGCAAAGCAGTACCCCGCATTTTCATCGACAGGGTTAACCATATATCTCGATGGCCTTCATTCAAACGGTTGTGGGGCTCGATCGGGGAGTGCTGATCGAGGTCAATGCCTGGGCACACAAAGCCAACTGGGTCAATGCTACTATTAACACGCCTTCTGTTCTTGAAACTATGCCTATCCCTGCTTACCAAGATCCTGTAGCCCAACTCCTCACCCAAGGATATCCTGCAGATTTAAACAGCCCTGAAGATATTGACTATCTTCAAGCCTTTGGATTTACAGAAGCTCATATCCCTGAACTCAGTCGGCTCGCTGCTGAAGAAAACTTGAACTGGGATGATGAGGGAGAGTGTTACTCCCCCATGCATGCTTGTCGTGCATTAGGTCAACTCAAAACAGAGAATGCGATTCAAGCACTGTTGGCTCTCTTTGATAGTGAGTATGACTTTTTAAGGGAAGAGTTGCCCGCCATCTTGGCAAAAATAGGTCCAACCTGTATTCCAACACTCTCAGGTTATCTAGCTGAAGGGAAACGCCCTTGGCTGGGTATATCTACAGCCGCTTCAGGACTCACCAAAATTGCTCAACGATATCCTGATTATCGGCAAAACTGCATTGATGAATTAACAGCAGCCCTGGCTCGACACAAGGAACAGACAGCAGAGACTAATGGAAGTTTAGTCTGCGAATTACTCAACTTAAAAGCGACTGGAGCCGCCAGTGTGATTGAACGGGCTTACAAAGAAGGCCCAATGGACGAAATGTTTTGTGGCAGCTGGGCAAGAGTGCAGATTTCGTTAGGATTGGCAACAGAAGCCGACTTTTCTCCAGAAGAACTTCAGCATCAGGAACCCGAATGGATGGAGCATATCCGCCGATTGGCAAATATGCCCACTGAGTCGCAACCTGAACAGAGCAAATTACCCGACTTTGGCAAAGGTGCCTTATCACAGAGCCAGAAGAAGTCAGGGAAGAAAACCACGGGGTTTGGGGTTGTGAAACCAAAGAACAAACAACGAAAAAACAAGTGATGGGTCAACCGACATGAGGGAACAGATGCGTCTTTGACTGAGCGGTTTCGTCTATAGGAGTGAAGCCATCAAAATATAGAACTGGAGGCCAAATGATGTCTCGCTTACAACTCGCTCTTAATGTCAAAGACCTGGAAGCCGCTACTCGTTTTTACAGCAAACTGTTTGCCACTAAACCTGCCAAGCGTCGGCCTGGGTATACCAACTTTGCGATCGCAAACCCGTCTCTCAAACTGGTGTTATTCGAAAACCCCTCAGCCACCAGCAAGTTAAACCACTTGGGCATTGAAGTGGAGTCATCTGAGCAGGTTGCAAAAGAAAGAGATCGCCTCAACAAAGCTAGCCTATCAGTTCGATCAGAAGATCAGACCACCTGTTGCTATGCGGTTCAAGACAAAGCTTGGGTCACGGATACAGATGGAGACACCTGGGAAATCTACGCTGTTCTAGAAGACTCAGAATCGTTAGCTTGTGGCTGTGCCTGATCGGGTGGTGCTTCAAATGGATATCGAACAGCTTTGGCAAGACTATCAACCGCAATTACGGCACTTTCTCCAGACTAGAGTCCACAATCCTGCTGATGTGGATGACCTCCTTCAAGACATTTGG
The DNA here is from genome assembly GCF_021497025.1 of Acaryochloris sp. 'Moss Beach'. NCBI lineage: Bacteria > Bacillati > Cyanobacteriota > Cyanophyceae > Acaryochloridales > Acaryochloridaceae > Acaryochloris > Acaryochloris sp. 'Moss Beach'. The sequence continues at coordinate 4,103,374 of NZ_CP071717.1, read as the reverse complement.
ATTAAGTCTTACCAACGTCTGGGAACTGTACAGCAGCCCAGCAAGATTCAAGTATGGCTGTTTCAAATTGCCCGCAATTCTTTGATTGACTATTATCGAAGACCTCACCCAGACAGAGCTGAGGTCGATATCACTCATCTGCCTCAGCTCGATAACAAGGTGGAAGATTATGAGCAAATTCGGCAGGAACTAGCTCGCTGTATTCGACCATTTATCGCCCAATTGCCTGATAAATATCGCGAGGCTGTCGATTGGGTTGATTTACAAGGAAAATCCCAGAAAGTCTTGGCTGAAGAATTAGGGCTTTCTCACTCTGCCGTTAAGTCACGCGTACAGCGAGGAAGGCGACTGCTAGGCTCTCTTTTCCATGCCTGCTGTCAATATCAGCTAGATGCGCGGGGTAATCTAATTGCTATGGAAGCTACTGCCAAACATTGTCAGATTTGTGATTCCTACTGACCTTTGCATGGCAATTCATAAGACCCATTAAAATAGAAACACCATCCATCTCCACAGTCATACCTCATGTACATTGAACTCAAACCCGCGCAAAAGCAGTTTGTTCAAAAGCAGCTTGAAAAGGGGCGATTCAATACCGTCGATGAACTCTTCGATATGGCCTTAATGTTGTTAGAGCAAGACCAACGACTGGAAGAACTTCGTCACCAGATAGATGTTGGTACAGAACAAATTCAACAAGGCAAAGTTGTGGATGGGGAAGCTATTTTTGAACATTATGCATGAGAATTGAATCAGTCAGAACACATTTGACCTAAGTCTGAATTGCCACTGTTTCAGAACATCCCAGTCTTATCCAGTCTCACAAAAAAGCTCTGCGTCAAGTGTTGGAGGTGAGATAGAAAGTAACTTCACTTCGTAACCTTTAACAGTCGAACATTCAATTTCCTCAGAGCATAATTCTCTAAGAGCTTTCCAAAGCATTGCCGATTCATAATATTCATAATCAGCCGGGATGTAGTCGAGAAGTGTTCTTGCACAAACGACTACCAATCGAGCTTGAGTGCGTGAGAAAGCCACGTTTGACCGATTCAGATCTAAGATAAACTCAACATTCTTAGCAATGGCTGATGGATCACTCGCAGTAGCAGAGACTATTACTGTAGGACGTTCATCTCCCTGTAAGCGTTCAACAGTGTCGATGACATCAATGGTGCTTCCATAATGCTCCGCAAGTACTTGCCGAAGTAAACTTCTTTGAGCTCTATGGGGAGTCACAACTGCAACTGACCCTTCACGTAATTCATGCTCGGTGGACAAGATTTCCTGAATGATTGCAGCTTCAGTTTCGTTACTGCGTTTAGATTGTGCCTCATTATGGAGTACAAGATATAACCCAGCAGGTGAGCTAAAAATAACACTCCAAGGTGATCCTGTTTCATGAGATCGCCTTCTTTCATATGAAGTAGGTTCCCCTTTTAAAGCTATGCCGTCACGTTCATAAATGCGAGCCAGCAGTTCTCGAATAGGAGCAGGCAGCCGAAAGGTAAAACTTAGAGCTGATCTTGTAATTTGCGAATTTATCAGGTTGCCATTCTGCTGAGTCTTAAGTACCGCCTCAAAAGCACTTGCATAGGGTTGATACAGCACTACAGGAGGTCTGTCTTCACGTTCCCAGTCATGGGCAACAATCGGCGCAAGCTGTCTATGGTCACCAGTAAGCATGATTTCTCCATGCTCTTCTACCAGTGTGGCAAGCGAGAGAAAGTGAGGAAATACGATCATGCTTGCTTCATCAACTATGAGCGTTGATGCTTGAAAGCCTTGAGGCAGATTACGAAAGGCAGCAGAGCCATTAAGCTTATTGGTCATTTTGAGCAGGCTTGCTGTGGTACCACCAATGATCAACACAGCATCAGTACGCAAGTCTTTGATTTTTTTTACACAAGAGTCTGCTGAGAAGTCCTCCACCGAACCACCAACTGGACGATTAGGAACTGAAGAGTGTGCTTTCGATAGTCGAATTGCAGGTAGGGAAAAGCCTACTGCTTCTGCTGTATTCCTAAACCGTTCTCGAATTCCGTCTAATCGCTGCAGCAAATTGTCAACAGCCGTATGGGTATTAGCGGCGATTAGTACAATGTCACCTAAGTTCCGATTACCTACTCGCTGTATCTGTCTTTGAGCAAGAATTCTTAGTAAAGTAGCTGCGGCAGTAGTAGCAGTTTTACCCGTTCCAGGTGGTCCCTGAAGAAGTTGCACTCGCGCTGATAATCCCTCGATAGCAGCCGTAATCTGTGAGTTATCAAGTAGGTTGCCGTCTGAAATCTCCAGTGTTTCTAAAATCTCTCGGTACTGCCCGAGTCTTGCAGGTTCTACGGGAGTCTGAGATGGTATCTGTGCAACATTCGGATGAAACCAATCAAGTACGTGGGTTCCTTGCCCTTGCTGAAGTCTGTCATCGACCCTTGGCGCTACAAAATCAGATGGACTCTCATCAATTGTTGCATGGGTGAAAATAAGTGTTTCCTCGCGAGGAGCAGTCTTCCCATAAAGCCGATATCTATCTTGATTGCGTAGTGGAATGACACTCAAACGAATCGCCCTTGTATCCCAATTCAATACGTCGAGCACACATGTGAATCCACCTAAGAATAATTGCCCAACGGTTTGCCCTTGTGCCGGGGTCTCAAAACACGGCGTGAGGCGAATAAATGAGCCTTCTGCAAGAGAGCAATTGGCTCGAAAAGCCTCATAACTTATGTCGAATTGAGTGAGATCAATTTGTGCTTGCAGATGGGTTCGCCCCTGGAGATGAACTGTCTGCACATCGGTTACTGGAATTGTTTTCCCACTACTCATCCGGTAAAGTGGTGGTACCAGGTGGGTAGAAGTCCAGTTCGCAGTATTAATGTACTGGTCTAACCGTAGAAAATCAATAGCTGCTTGTGCTGTATCATTCACATCCAAACTGAAATCAGGAAGGCTAGCGATTTCGATAAACGGCTTCTGAATTTCTGAATTCTTAGATCTGACTCGTTCTTCAATCCAGCGGAGTGCATGCACTCGAGCTCGCAGGTACTCTTCAAGAGGGCGTAAGCAAAGGATCGGGGATGCATGGCTCAAAGAAAAACGGGTCAAGGACAATAGATCCTGTACCCGAACCAAAAAACTATCATGCCCCTACCATCGCAATTGCTAACCGTGCTAGCCCATGACGAATTTCTAGAACAAACTGAAGCACTCAAAGTATCAACCAGCCTGAGTCAGATGGTTTATATCGTTCTGCAAATGGGCTTGTTTCTAGCTCGCTGTCTTCTGGAGGATGAACTCTCAAGGCGCGCGAAAGCAGTATTTGTATGGCCTGTATGTACTACCTGCGGAACCCGCTTACATTCGAAGGGATGGGAATCTCGTCAGATGCAGACACTGGTAGGCACTATCTCTTGAAAGCGACGGGTGGGCCGTTGTCCCAAAGGATGTCCAGGCAGTCTGTTGACTCCCCTGGATCAAGCCATTGGGATTCCCCCCTATCAGCACAGCAGCGAAGAACTGGTGCGTCTGGGCTGCTTGTTGAGTCTGTTCATGCCCTATGAACTGGCCAGTTGGATGCTGGGTCAGTGGAGTGGTCTATCCGTGAGTCCATCCAGTTTGTGGAACTGGGTGCAATCCGTGGGTAACAAAGCTCAGCAGGAATTAGAAGCTCAACTCAACGCTCAATCATCAGGGACTCAGGCCCCTTGTGAAGCGATTTCAGAGATGTTATCTGCTCTACCTTTGGCCATTGCCGCCGATGGTGTGATGGTCCCCTTTCGCCCCACCCCGAACTCACCCAAGGGAAAAATCCAGTGGCGAGAAGTCAAAGTCGCCATCTTAGCTCGCCTGGGAACACGGGTTACCCGAGCTAAAAAGGAGGTCCCCCAATTACTGCGTCGAAGACTGGTGGCAGTATTGGGCGATATCGACCAGTTCATCCCTTTACTTCAACTCGAAGCTCACAAACAAGACTTTGAATCTGCTCCAAAAGTCATCTGGCTCAGTGATGGGGGACGAGGCTTCTGGCGAGTCTATCGCACCTTGTTCTCTCATTGTGCTGTGGCAGTCCTCGACTTTTTTCATTCAGCAGGCCATCTGGCACGAGCAACTAAAGCGATGTTTGGAGATGCCCGCTCTGCTCAAGCCCAAGCCTGGTTCCGGCACTGGCGACACCAATTGCGACACGGGCAACACCTACTTGTATTACGGTCCTTGACGATATTGATTCACTCACAACTGTTAACGGGAAAGTCTTTTTCAACGTTGCTCCAGGTGCAGGCTTATTTCCAACGCCATCATCACCACATCCGTTATCGGCACTTTGAACAGCAACAGATTCCTCTCGGGTCAGGAATGGTTGAAAGTGCATGCAAGTGGTTGATTCAGCAGCGCTTTAAGGGAGTTGGCATGCGCTGGAGTGAGGATGGTTTCAACCATTTACTGATCTTGAGAATTGCCTGGGTCAATGAACGGTTTGACTCCTTATTCCCAGAGGTGACCATTCCGAAAACTAAGGCATCCCCGATCCGCTAAATACGCCCTCTTCAAGATACCGGGGTTGTCGAGCATTGTTATATCGATTAAGTGCATTTCTTAAGCTACCTGCTGGAACCGTTGAAAGGTCAGGAAGCTTTCGCCAATAAGCTCGCCAATAAGGAGCAGAGAGCGAATCAGTAAACCGACTTCTAATTTCAAACCGATGCTTTTGACTTTTCCCGTCTTTGTCTTGAGCCCAGTTACCGTGGGCATTCATATCAAGAGTACTCTTGAAATCAAAGATATCCTGGGTGAATTCATGGTCTAAATTTACTTCATGGCCTGCAATGCGACGTTTCCAATGGTAACGTTTGCCAAACCACCGAAGGCTTGACACCACCACAAGTCCCCTTCCCGTCCATCCCAGTGCGTAACGGCGGTTTACCTCCTCGCTTAAGGACGAGTAAATGAGCTGATCAAGACTTTCACGACATCCGAGCAGCTCTCGTAAATGACCGAGGAGGTAAGAGTCTGCCCTTGAGCAGCCTTCAACAAGATTACTCATCTCGCCCCGGGTCCACATATAGAAATGGATTGGAGCTTCAGCAACCTGTGCGACCTCAGCAATCTGATCGACCAAGGCCATGAGAAATTCCTGTATAAGTTCCCTTTCAGCGCTGCAATCTTGAAGGTAGTTGCCCGTCCAAGGCGATCGCTTAAAACGAATTACGTCTTCACCTTGAAGTGTGCGTTCTTCAACTAGGGAGGTAGCATCGGCATCCTCTACCGACAGAGGAACCTGCTCAATCACGTCAGGATTAGGAACCCTTCGTCCATCTTCTTTAGTGATAAATCCTGTGTGGAGCTGTCTCTCGCTTTTGGTGATGTGGGCAGCTAATGCGCCAATACGGTTTTCTACATAGTCATATTCAATTGATAAGTACACTCGGATGAGCCTATGCCCATTTATCTCATGGGTTGGCAGTTGGCTCTGTCCTACATTCCTTAAAAGACTGACTTCGTACTCATCTAGATTCTGATTATTGCCTGGAAGCGTTTGCCGTCTGGCTCTCGCCTTTTCCTGCAGTAACTCTAGGTTCTCTATGAAAGTGGCATCAGCGCGGATTGCGCTTGCACCCTCACTGCTTAGATCAAGGTCAGCAAGATCATCAATCGTAGTAACTCCGTTTGTCCTAAATACTCGTATTGTGCTTGGTTCTAGCCCTAAGAGTTGTAAGCTCCGCAATCGAGCACTCTCTGGGAGACAGTGAACGCTGAACACACAGTCATCGCATTTTTGTTCGATCTGGTAATTCAACTCAGCAAGGGAAGTACGGATAACTCTCGCAAAAGGACCATTAGATTCAAGTAATTTTCGTGCATCTGAATTTTCAGTTTCGAGGTCTAGAGGAGTTAGGTTTAAAATCTCCTGGTTTTCACTATTACTTTCATCAATACGGGCTACAACAGCATCAACAGCATCATTTGAGATAGTGCATCCTCCAATAGTGAGTGGAGTATTGGCATCTAAAAGTTGCCGCACAAGCATCTGATAGACAGCCACTTGGATACGATGATATGTCCGATCTTTCCTGCTAGCCTTACACTCAACGATTCGAAGACGAGGAGTATCGCCTTCCCACAATAGGAGGGCAAAATCCATCCGGCCCTCAATTTCAAATCCTTCTAGCGTAGACTTAATTGTTACCTCACGCCCATAGGCATTTTGGCCAGGATTGAGCTTGGTAAGTTGTGCTATGAAGTCATCCCAAGCGAGACTATCTTGTGCGTCTCCTTCACTATCAGATGATTCGATATGCACTAACCCTGAAGCCTGAAGTTGTTTCTCCCAAGCATTTTCTCGCAGCTTGCCAGCTTCTTGGAGTACAGGATCCATAGAGTTAAAGAGTCTTTCAGCAAAAGGCAGTTCTTTTGCTAGGGCCCTGTTGTCAAATGCGAGTTTAAAGCGCCTATCACATGAGTGATAACGAATATATTCGCCAATATCGTTAACACGAATTGATGGGTGCGCAGAGGAATTACTCATAAAACACTGGAATTACGGTCCATTCCTCAATCATAGTTCGCCATCTATCTTTACAAACTATGGCTTTAAGTATTTATTAGCTATATAAGCATATTTTACAAATCAAAGTTTAAGATAGCTTTGCCTTCTTAGCTCTTGGCCCTTTTTTCACACCAGGATGATCAGCATATTCTCCAATCATATGCTGATACTTAGTAGGTAGTAGTTTCACTGTTTCTGGTGGTGGGACTGGGCTCCTTAGAGGAGGTAAAAGACGCAGTGGTCCAAGATTAGTCGGATCCTCAAAAAGTTGCTTACGAATGGCACGAGCAATTACTTCAGCAAGTAGTGAAGGAACTGCATTACCGAGCATTTTTTGCGTTGTTGACCGACCACAATCAAAGTGCAATCCATCAGGAAACGTTTGGATGCGGCACATTTCTTGCACTGATAATTTTCGATTATTCCAGTGAAATGGGCCCACTGACGAGCCAGGCTGTGCTTGGATAGTCCAAGATGGAAGCGATTTACTGAGTTTCAGTAAAAAGCTCCAATACCGAGTACGCCATCCGAATAGGGGCACTCCTCCACCTCTATTCGTATGCCATAAGTAATTCTGTCCTTCTGGGATTGTTGGGAGTAAATCACCCCATTTACCTCCTACTTTTAGAGAGGGCTCATCTGGATAAGAAGGAAGATCACCAATCGCATCCCATACATTACGATAAGGCTCACACCCCAAATCAATCAGCAAAGGCGCCTTTTCATGAGAGCAATGTGTTGGGAGCGGGAATTGGAACTTGAGTCCTTCCCTACTACCAATTAGAAACACCCTTTCTCGGGTCTGAGGAACACCATACTGGGCAGCATTAAGCATCTGCCAACTCACTTTATAATTCGTACCTTTCTCACTATTTATTTTTTTTATACCCGCCAGTAAAAATTGCAGGCCCTCATCCTTGCCTTTGTATGCAAGACCATAAACATTCTCAAGGAGAAATACCTTAGGTTGCAGATCTCGTAACACTCGCAGAAATTCACCTAAAGTCCCCGCTCTGGGGTCATCAAGTCTTAGAGAATCACCACTGACCCAGTACGAAGATTTAGAAAAAGGCTGACAAGGGGGGACCTCCTATCAGTACATCTGTGTCACCAGCATAGAGTCCTGCAACCGCCATGAGTTCTTTAGAGCTTACGTTATGAATATCCTGATTAATCACAGGCCATGGTCGATTCAGACGTATCGTCTCACAGGTTCGAGAGTCTATCTCAACTGCTACCGCTGTTTCAAAACCTGCAGACTCAAAGCCAAAGTCTAGGCCGCCAATTCCTGTGTAAAGACTTACTACCCTGAGCACAGCTTGCTCCTACAAGAAATTTACTTTTTACTCGTTGACAGTACGCTAGACACTGTACGATAAAAAGCTAAATCTAACAGCATTACCTTGTATTGTCAATACAATTTTTGTTTTTATCCTTTTGATTCTCATTAAGCTTCGCGAAGTGATGGCCAACTATCGTCAAAAAACTGGCGAACGTTTGACCTATGAAATTCTCGCAAAAAAAACAGGACTATCTAAAGCCACACTTGAATCTTTGGCTTCCCGCAATTCTTACAATCCTCGGCTTAGTACTATTGAACAGCTCTGCCGAGCACTTAAATGTACACCAGGAGAATTATTGGAACTTGTTGTAGAAGAGTCCTCTGAGTAACACATTTCTCTAAAAAATTATCTTAAAGCAGTAATTTCGTGAACGTCTTTGAAGTCAAGCATGTAATTCACCAGTTGATTGAGACCTATCAGTTTGGCTTAGTTGGGCTTCTTGATAGCTCTGGACGCATCTTTTCCACATCTCGAGAAGCAGCAGCTCTAGCCAAATTGGTGGAGTCAGAACTCATCTCTTTAATCAAAAATTCACTTGAAGCTCAAGGTTTCGTTGTTAACGAAGGAGGTGAACGTACGTATCCTGATACGGAGTTAATCACTCCGGATGGCTCAATAATTGCTTTAGATATCAAGTGTGCTTCCTATAAACCAAATGCGACAAAGATGAACAGTCGCCTTACCCTATATACATTCGGTACATATCTCACTAACAGGGATATCAAGGACGGTACACTGCGCCCTTATGACGAGTATGATATACACCTTGATTTAGTGGCCTTTTACCAAGTCAATCCTCGACAAGAGTACCTTGTTCATGATGATATTTTCGCTCTTGAGCGTGAAGATCTTAACCAACTTTCATATGATCATGGACCTTTTCGAGAAATGTACTTTTGTGTGGTCGAGCCTTGGCGTGTTGCCTCCCACCGAATGAGCAGTGGTACTCGCGACTATGTGGGAGCTGTTATGGACCTTGAACGCTTTAGAAACGAGCAAGGGGTCTTTCGCTCCAAGCAAGCTTTCTATAATTTTTGGGGCAATGTTCCTGCTCAACTTAGAGATTTGCACCGCAAAATATTTGGTAATTCGAAGAAAAAACAACCACCATCTCATTGCTACATTGAGCAACTTGCTGAACTCCTTGATGAAGATGTCAGAAACCTCTATCTAAGAGTAATCGAGGATGAAGGCTTCCCATGCTTCTCCCCCGATCCCAACACAAAATTCGCTAATCTAGAGAAAGTTATAACCATTGATGATTCAATGCTTTTTTATCCTCGAATAGTATTTAACTATCTGGGATGTGATCCAATAGTTAATGATCTTGAAGTCGAAATAGCCCTTGGACAAATTCTAAGCCGTAAATGGTAATTTATAGGCGCTGAATAATCGTTAGAAGACAGTACTGGCAAAGATTATTGAATGTAATCATTTAGAATTACAGATTTTTTTCACAGAACTTTAACCCAAACGCTGAAAGCAAGATTGGCTCATACACACATTTTTTTGAGAATGAGCCGCAAAATTGAAAATTTACTATCAAACAAAAAAATAGGAAATATCCATTCAAGGATGGGCGCAAGAAACCTGGATTGCCCCTTGGCGCAAAACATCCCAACCTGGCCCTATCCATTTGATAACAGTAGAAGGTAGCGGATCTGACGATTGAGGTTCAGGCCATAGGTTAGCCAGAGGCGTGAATACTTCAGGGAAGTGTTGATTGATATCCTGCACAGTGGTTAAAGCAGGTTGCCCGGAGCGATTGATGCTAGTGGTGGCCAAGGGTCCAGTTTGTTGCAAAATCATTTGAGCCACCTTGGAATTGGGCACTCGAATCCCAATACTGTCGGGGTTGAGGGGATTCATTTCTGGGGGGACGCGATCGCAAGTCGGTAACACCAACGTCAACGCTCCCGGCCAATAGTCAGCAGCCATCTGTTGCCACTGCTGCAATTCTTCTTCACTGCCACCTACATAAGGCCAAAGTGCTTCTGGAGAAGCCCCCATCAAAATCAGGGGTTTATCCGGCTGTCTTTGCTTGGCTGCAAAGATTTTCGAAGCCTGGTCAGGACGAACAGCCAAGGCAGGAACCGTATCCGTAGGGAAACTGATCAGCCGACCGGAACGAGCGGCAGCAATGAAGGCAGCAATAGGAAGTTGAGTCATGCCAAACGCGGATTAGAATAGGATTTGGGGGAAGTTTAGTTGTCTATTGGTGTCTAGTCAGACGGCTAGAATATCTTCTCACCCCCCACCTCAGAAATAAATGAATTCTAGTTCTGATGTCTTAGTGATTGGCGGTGGCGCGATGGGTTTAGCCACTGCCATTGCCCTCACGCAACAAGGGGCTAAAGTCACGATCCTCAGCCGCAATTTCCAGGAAGCTGCTCTCCATGCGGCGGCGGGAATGCTGGCTCCCCAAGCAGAAGGATTGGAACCGGGTCCCATGCTGGATTTGTGTATACGCAGTCGTGACCTCTATCCAGACTGGACCCGCCAACTGACGGAACTCACCGGACTAGATGCGGGATACTGGCCCTGTGGGATTTTAGCTCCTACCTTTGCGGATTCGCCACCTCGATATACGGGTGATGTGGAATGGTGCGATCGCACCACGATACACCAGCATCAGCCCGACCTCAGCCCAGACATCGTGGGCGGTTGGTGGTTTCCCCAAGATGCCCAAGTCAATAACCAGCAACTGGCCCAGGTATTACTACAATCGGCTCGCCAGCTTGGGGTCACCTTAGAAGAAGGGGTTGGCGTTACAGGGTTTGAGACCAAAGACCAGCAAATCCAGCAGGTTCAAACCACAGCCGGATCCTGGCAAGCTCAAACCTATGTCTTGGCAACCGGATCTTGGTCTCAGGAGCTATTGCCCATCCCCGTTACCCCCCGCAAAGGCCAGCTATTTGCAGTACAGACTCCCAAGCAAACCTTAAACAAAGTTTTGTTTGGGCCAGGGACTTATATTGTTCCCCGTCAAAATGGCCGCATTGTCGTCGGTGCCACCAGTGAAGATGTCGGTTTTGCCGCTTACAATACGCCCGGTGGAATCCAGTCACTCCTAGAGAAGACGATTCGTCTCTATCCCCCCTTAGCCGACCATCCCCTAGAAGCTTGTTGGTGGGGCTTTCGACCCGCAACCCCAGATGAATCGCCCATATTGGGCCATAGTCCTTACCACAATCTGATTTTGGCGACGGGACATTACCGGAATGGCATTTTGCTGACGCCCGTGACTGCTCGCCTAATTACGGACCTAATTATGACGGGACAAGCAGATCCTTGCCTGACGAATTTTAGCTGGCAGCGGTTTACATCCTCTTCTCCATCTACAGAACGTCTGGCCTTAGCCCATTAGAACCACCAGAGGCCCAAGACTACAGAAACACCGGTCAAGGTGAGGTTATCAATATCTCGAAAAGGTAGCGCTTCAACGAGAGTCGCAATTAGGGCAATCGCCGCCACAATGCCCACCGTGCCAGCCAATGGGGGCTGGAAATAGTTCAAGCGATTAAACAAACTCAAAAAACTAAAGGCAAACAGAAAACTCCCCGCAAACATGGCGGCAGAGCCAGCCCAGCTTTTCTCGGGACTAAAGGGCAGCTTGTAAACCCCCAACCGTCGGCCCACAATATCCGCCAAGCCGTCTCCACCACACATCATCATTAAGGCCAACATCCCTACGGGGGAGGTGCGCCAAAACCCAATGGTGCAAGCAACAAATACCAGGCCATAAAACAGGGGGCCTTTGAGAATTTCTTTGGGGTCACCGTTGCGGGTCATGGCTTGAACGGCATCGGGGTCTTTAATCCAGCCCACGCCAATGGCAATAAATTGGAGGGTAATGGCTAAGGGGACTAAGGCAGCAAAATAGCGGGCGGTCGGCTGGGGACTGAAAAAGGGCCAGCACAATACAAATAGGGGACCTGTGCCCATATGGATAATCTTACGGCTGAGTTTCTGCTCCAATACCCCATTGGCTGCTAGGGCATCCATGATCCGCAACCAGCTGAGGGCTAGCAGCAAGGTAATCACCATAACGACACTATCCTGAAGCAGTGGATTGGTCGTTAGTTGTTCCCAAAGCATGTCTAAGATATCTGTGGACTGCTGTATCCGTAGTTTACTCGGCAGCTAGGGGCAGTTCAAAAAAATCATTGTAGACGAGCCCCGACCTTCTTTCTCTACGATTCACTCGCTTGAATCTCCTGTACAAAATGTTGAGTGAGAGGGTGTTCAGATAACAGATCAAGTTGCTCAGATTCAACAACGATTTGGCAGAACGAGTAGAAATTACCGATAACAGTCTGAGTAGAAGGATGCTCTTGCCCTAACGTATTCACAAATATATAAATGGCCCGCTGGTACAAGGGTTCAGCCTCGCCGTACCGGCCTGTTGATTTATAGAGACCTGCCAAGTTGTTCAAGCTCGTTCCGGTTTCCGGATGCTCTGGTCCCAACTGCTCTTCCGATATTTTCAGCGCCCGCTGGTACAAGGGTTCAGCCTCGCCGTACCGGCCTGTTGAACGATAGAGATTAGCCAAGTTGTTCAAGCTCGTTCCGGTTGTAGGATGCTCTGGTCCCAATTGCTCTTCCGATATTTTCAGCGCCCGCTGGTACAAGGGTTCAGCCTCGCCGTACCGGCCTGTTGATTCATAGAGAAATGCCAAATTGTTCAAGCGCGTTCCGGTTTCCGGATGCTCTGGTCCCAACTGCGCTTCCGATATTTTCAGCGCCCGCTGGTACAAGGGTTCAGCCTCGCCGTACCGGCCTGTTGAACGATAGAGATTAGCCAAGTTGTTCAAGCTCGTTCCGGTTGTAGGATGCTCTGGTCCCAATTGCTCTTCCGATATTTTCAGCGCCCGCTGGTACCATTTTTCCGTATCTGCCCACAAACTCTGGCTTCTGCTAATACGGGCTAATCCTTCTAGGGGCCAAGTTAGATCCGTCTCGGGCAGCAAATGAGTCCAATGATTGGCCATCACCGTCAGGTGGGGAATAATAGGTTGAACTCTCTCAAACACGGTTAACGTTACTAGATAAGGAATGCTCTTGGCAATTTGGGTCACGGCCTGGGCTGCTGATCGACGCAGGGTATCTGCTTCCGTTTGTAGCTCAGTCTCCAGTTTGGTTCCTAGAAACTGATGAATCAGCGTATGCAGGCTATATTGCCCCTCGCCAAGATCTAGCACCAAAGAATTGCCCACGAGTTCCAAATCCAGGGCATCTTCTAAATCTTCCTCATCCCATTCTTCTAAACTCATTTCAATTAAAGTTTTGGGAATGGGAGCTAAGGCAAACACGCTCAACAAACCTGCTAGTGTTTTCGCTTGATCACCCAAGGGCTGCCAACTCAACTCAAACGCAGCCTCGATATTGTCTTCATAGGGCATTTCTGCAGGAACGTCTTGGGCTGCTTTGGCTTCCAATCGTTTTTTTTCCAACCGCTCCAGCAATGTGGCGATGGTTAAATTGGGCCGTTTTCCCAAATGGCGTCCCACCAACTCCAGCCCCAAGGGTAAATGCCCTACCCAAGCACACAAATTTTTAGCAGCTATCAGCTCATTTTTAACCCGTTGATCATCTGCAACTAGCATCCGTAATAACCGCAAAGAAGCAGAAGGCTTCAGCACCTCCAATGACAAACACTGAACAGGCTGTCCAAATTGAGACCGAGTCGTCAACAGCACCCGAAACCGATAATCCCGAGGCCATAGCAATTTCACCTGACGATAGGCCGACTGCCCCCGCAAATCATCAATCACCAACAGCCGTTGTCCCTGGGGCTGCTTCGCCAACCATTGGTCATAACACCACTGCGCCTGTTGTTCAGTGCTTCCTAAGTTATCTGGCAACTCAGAAAACCCAATTCTGCTGCCATAGGCCAACAGTTGTTGCACAAACTCACTCTGTAACTCAGCATTGTCGGTAGCGTCTTCTACCTTGGTATCCATCCACCACACTCCACCGGGATAACTCTCCCGATAGTGCTGGGCATATTCCCAAGCCAGACGAGTTTTGCCAATGCCTCCCATCCCAGTTGCCGCAACAATGGCAACCTGCTCCGACTGCGCCAATAAGCGGTGTAGGTCTTCCAGTTCCGCCGACCGTCCAACAAACTTCGACGATTCTAAATTGGGCACATAGAAAGGGCTTTCCCCCACACCCGATCGATCTGGGGGACTTACTTTTTTACTAAAGCCTTAGTCCATCTTCTAAAGGTTGGGAAATATTTCTGTAAGAACTTCTCAGTATCAATTTCCCCTTCATAAGCCACCCCCACAAACGGCGGAAAAGAAGAAATAACGCCCTTCAACTTCGCTGCTGCTGTTGCTTCTGGCTGACTCACCTGAGCATAAATTTTTTGAAGTAAAGCCAACATCTCCGCTGAGAGATCTGCAGAGACTTGCAGAGTAGGCGTTACCTCAATAATTTCCGCCACAATCGGTTCAGCTTCAGCGTCTGAAACCACAATATCTGTCGCGACATCCCTCAAAGTCAGCCAGTATTCTTCTTCAAAACCCTTGATCTCACTTTTCAGATCTTCAATCTGCTGCCGAATTCGCTCTTTCTCAGATGGCTCAATCGTGACTAACGTATCTTCTTTGTTCGCTAACTGCTTGCGTAGACGACCCAAATTTTTCTCAAGACGACTCAGGCGTTCACTCGACATCAACCCTTCCTTCAACAAACCAACAGACTAAACCTCGGAAATCCTCTATTGCTGGAAACTCGATATCCACCTGAACACCAGTATAGTGGACGCAAATCAGCTAATAACTCAGCTAAAGTCCTGGAACCAACGTAATAGATCCTTATCCCCAAAATCTATCCCTTAAGCACATGCAGAGAACCCTAAACCTGGAAACCCTGGCCCTAGATTTGACCAGCTAGGGAAGCCAATACAATATGTCAGTCTCTTCAAGACATCCCAGATCTATCGACAATCTTCAGTCCCAACTTCAGCCTACTAGCTTCCTTAAAATCGCTCCAATCTCAGTCTCCATAGGAAATGTATAGATCTTTGAAAGCCACAACACTGATGCTTCTCAGTTTTCTCAGGGAACTCTTTTGCCTTGCTCAGCAAAGTGGATGATTCCCCACAGATTTCCCTAACTTGGGCCTCAGTTAGCCCTCGTACATTAAAGACATTGAAGTTGGAGCAAAAGATTATGAACATTACTCAAATGACCCGCAACACCATCGCAGCAGTTGCCCTTATTACCCTAGGCATTAGCACAAACGCCGTTGCAGAAACCCAAACCGTCACCCGTGGCCCCAATGGCGCTCCTTCCATCGTCAAGCAAGTTCCCTTGGATGCCCAACAGCAGCCTAAAACTGAGCCCCATGACGCCTTATCTGTCATCAACCGTGGTCCTAACGGTGCGGCCCATATCGCCAATACTGAATCTGCCGTCCGCAGCGCCACCACCCCTTCAGGCCAAATCATCACTCGTGGCCCCAACGGTGCAGCTTTTATCGCTAACTAATTCACTGAATTCAAAAGTTTCTCACTGAGTAGGAACAGGGGTAGATCGAGTCGGGTCTACCCTTTTTTTGCGATATTTTTTATTCAGTCAAGGGAAACACTAAAGACGAAAATAGTGAGCACACACCCTCATTATCCAATACGTTCTTTTACCTTTCCAGACTTACATTTAGCAGTGCGTTTGAGTAGAGTTCCCGCTCCCAGCACCATCATCGAGCCCAAAATAGTCGAAGGTTCTGGAACGGTTGCGAGATAAGCCTGAGAATTACCCTCTGTGGGGTCAATGCCAAAATTGGAATCAACGACACTCGTATTGCCGATGGTTTCCCAGCCTGAGAAATCACCCGTTTCGAAGCCACCATTAGTCCCCACATTGACGTTGTCTACCAATAAACCAGAACTAACAATTCTGTCTTCCACGTCAACAACCCCCAGCCCGATTGTGTAAGTTCCAGTGGTCGGAATTTGATAAGAGAAGGTGTTGTACCCCGTCTCACTATTAAAACGATTATTATTTCCGAGTAGTGGAAAGCGCGAGTTCGTATCCGCTAAAGTTGACGTCCCTCCTAGAGGCCGTACAGAGACAAAAGCAAAGTCATTGAATGGCGTATTGGGAGTAAACTCATTCGTTAAAAAATTCCAATCTAAGGTGACAGATTGCCCTGCTGATGCTGAAAAAGTTTGCTTAATTGCTGAACCTTCAGTTGCATTACCATTACCAAGGCCATCGATAGTGCCAGGGGGTTGACCCAAAAAATTGTCTAATGCAGCATCAGAAACAGGTTGTGCAGCAACTAAAGACTGAAACCCTATTAAGCCAGTGCTTAGAAACAAACCGCAGGTTGGAGCTATCGCCGAATATAGTGCTAATTTTAGGTTCATTAAACCCTCCCCCTATGGCTTTAATACGATAGATTAACTACAAAAAATATAGATTTTAGTTCAATTGACATAAATATCATTCTGTCAGTCTAGTAACTCTATTTATGCCTCTTGAATACTAAAAGATATTTTTAAATTACTCTGAGAGATACTTATAAGTTAACACTGTAAATACACACAATCATTGCAGTTGTTTTTTATTGCCATAGCATTTTAATTTTAAATACATAGAAATAGATTTAATCAATCATAAAAAGTCTCTTTATAGAGATAAATAGATTTCTTTTTTATGGAGTGCTCACGGCCATTTAACGCATTTACTCCACAAGTATTCATCAAAGAAATACATCAGAAAAAAACTGTATCGAGCAGGCTCATCAACCATCCATTGCATTGAAATATAATCAGGCTGCATTATCCTAAGAAAAACACTGTACGCCACAAATCACCTAGGCACATTTCGATAACATAAAATTGAATGAGTCTTCTCTACCTGTTGAAATGCACATCCGAACTGCAACTCCAGCAGACACGCACCTTATTTATCAGTTTATTCAGCACAAGGCCGAGTTTGACCGTAGCGTTGGAGCCTATCAGGGCACCATACAAACGTCAGAAGCCAAAATTCAATCCACAATTTTTGGTCCTACCCCGTTTGCTTATGTGCTGTTTGCAGACCAGCAAGACCAGCCTGTTGGATTTGCCCTTTACGGATTTCGATATTCTTCTTTTGCGGGTCAGCCCAGCATTTGGTTAGATGACCTGTACATTGCAGCAAAAGATCGTAGCCAGGGTGCAGGCACAGCTTTAATGCAGCATTTAGCCCAAATTGCCTCCAGCCATAACTGCACCCATATTGCCTGGACAGCGGATGCCCGCAATCATCGAGGTCTCCAGTTTTATTACCGATTAGGTGCAGAAATTATTAAACAGGACAGAAACCGCTGTTATTGGCAGTGGATGTTTGCTGACTGCGAAAGTCTAACCTCCCTATAGATTCATAGGTTGGAGTCACACTTCATCGTGTTATCGCATTTCCCCCCTCGACAGAAAATACCTATTGGCAAAGAAGTGACTTCCTCTCCTGTCTACAATTTTGCCAAGATTTGCATGAAAAAATTCGAATCTTTTTTAGGTATCAGATCAAATATTTTGAAGAGATACAGAGCAAGTTTAAATATCGCTGAATGTTTAATTTTTCAAGGTTGTATAGAGGCACAATATCCCCGGAGAATAAACAAGAGAATATATAACAATTGATTGAGGGCAGAACCCTACAAACACGAAAGCAGCGTAGACTAACAGTATTGAACTCAACGATATCTTGTGATGATGTCTTAGAAATATGGACGTATCTTCACGTAAGCTGTCTCAGCCTGCGATTTTAATCGTTGATGACCGAATTGAGACCATTCAAACCCTCGCCATACTATTAGAAAATCACGGCTATTCCGTAACTTGTGCAAGCAATGGCCAAAATGCGTTGCAGCGTCTAAATGCTCAACAACCTGATCTCATCCTATTAGATTTATTCATGCCAGAGATGGATGGGTTTGAATTGTGCGAACAAATAAAATCAAATTCAGACTTTCAAGACATTCCTATCTTATTCCTGACAGCAAGCCGTGACCAGGAGCATATCCTTAAAGCCTTTGAGAAAGGCGCTGTAGATTATGTGATGAAACCCTTTAATGATCGGGAAGTCTTAACACGGGTTAATACGCATATTAATCTGAGGCAACAAAAAATAGAAATTCAAAGACTGAACAATAAATTTGAGACGATTATTACCAATGTTCAGGATGGTCTTTTAGTGATTGATCAAGAGGGAATCATTAAATTTGCTAATCCAGCAGTGATCCATATGTTCAATAAACTAGACTCTAACCTGTTGGGGCACCATCTGGGCATTCCTATTGTTGAGGAACATCTCGCGCAAATAGAGATTCTCCGGTTGGATAATACCTATGGTATAGCTGAAATCACTGTTGCAGATGCTCAGTGGGAAGGGCAGGGAGCATCTGTTGTCTGTTTACGTGATGTCAGCGACAGTCAAGCTAGGAAAGATTCTTAACGGGTAGATTTAGGACCAATATTAAGGCTCCACCTCAACTCGCTGTCCTGTTTGGACGCGCCAAAGCTGAGCATAGATGCCGTCATGAGCCAGCAACTGTTCATGCTTTCCTTGTTCTACAATCCGGCCTTGCTCCATCACATAGATACAGTCGGCATGGCGAATCGTAGATAAACGATGGGCGATGGCAATGGTTGTCCGATCCACCGTAATCCGATCTAAAGACCGCTGAATCGCTGCTTCCGTCTCGTTATCCACGGCAGAGGTGGCTTCATCCAGGATCAAAATCGGTGGATCTTTGAGTAGCGTGCGGGCGATCGCAAGTCGTTGCCGTTGCCCCCCAGACAACTTCTGGCCTCGTTCCCCCACAATCGTGTGATACCCCTCTGGCAGCTGGGAAATAAATTCATGAGCTTCGGCATTTTTGGCCGCCTTTTCCACCTGGGCCTGATCGATTTGGGGTTGGCCGTAGGCAATATTTTCGTAAACCGTACCGTGAAACAGAAATACATCCTGGCTGACTAGGCCAATGGCTTGGCGCAAGTCTTTAAGCTGCAGGGTTTCAATACCAATACCGTCTAGGGTGATGTCCCCCGTATGGGCTTCATAAAATCGCAATAAGAGCTTCACCAGAGTACTTTTTCCCGATCCAGTCGAACCGACGATAGCAATGGTTTCACCTGCCGGAATCGTTAGAGAAACATTATGGATAATCGGTAAATCGGGATAGTACTCAAACGAAACATCCTTAAACTGCACCTCTCCTTTAACCTGCGGGACGGGTAAATTTAGATGCCCCGGATGAATTTGAATCGGCGTATCCAGCAAGGCCATCACCCGCTGAATCGAAGCCATCGCTCGCTGGTACTGATCGAGGGTGTCTCCCAATCGAGTCAAGGGCCACAGCAGGCGCTGGGTCAGAAAAACTAACACGCTATAGGTGCCCACCTCTAGACGATCGGCCATCACTTCCATACCGCCAAACAGCATAATCGCCATAAACGCCAGCAAAATCAAAATTCGAATCAGAGGAATAAACGCCGCACTAAAAGCAATGGCCCGACTATTGCTCTGGCGGTAGGCATCGCTATCGGTTCTCACCTGTTGGGCTTCAAATTCCTCCGCCGTAAAGCTCTTGATCGTCACCATGCCGCTGAGGTTATTGGCAAGACGACCATTGAGAAAGCTCACCTTTTCTCGCACAGTCATATAGTAGGGAGCCAGCTTTTTTTGAAATGCGATCGCACCCCAAATAATCAAAGGAATCGGCAGCATCGCCATCCACCCCACCGTAGGAGCCAGGATAAAAAAGGCACTACTAATAATCACCACGGTGGTGATTACCTGCAAAATATCGTTGGCCCCACCATCCAAAAACCGCTCTAGCTGGTTAATGTCGTCGTTCAGAATCGACATCAGCTCCCCCGTACTGCGATCCTCGAAATAGGCCAACTCCAGATTCTGTAAATGCTGATAGGCATCTAAACGCAGGTCATGCTGCATTGTCTGGGCTAAGTTCCGCCACAGACGCGCATAGGCATATTCAAAGACAGACTCCAGTCCCCAAATAATCGCCGAAATAAGCGACAAGGCCAGCAATTGCTGAAAGACATCAGTAATGCCCAGGGCCGCAATCAGAGAATCCTGACGCTTGACCACAATATCCACCGCCGCTCCAATCAGTACCGGAGGGGCCAGATCAAAAATCTTGTTGAGGACAGAGCAGGTTGCTGCAGACCAAATTTGGGAACGATAAACCCGCCCATACTTGAACAGCCGAGTCAGCGGATGTAGGGTTTTGGAGTCAGGATGCTTTGTTGCCATAGGTCAATTGGAACAGCGTTGATTGCTGGGATATCTTTTCAGCGTACTGTGTTGCTGCTCTCCCTTGGGCAAGTCATCATAGATTTCTCGTGAAGGAACAAATGCAGTGAAGCGAATCAGTCTGACCCGAAATGACTCACACCATTGAATATGGTTGGCTAAGGAATGGGTAA
Source organism: Acaryochloris sp. 'Moss Beach' (assembly GCF_021497025.1). NCBI lineage: Bacteria > Bacillati > Cyanobacteriota > Cyanophyceae > Acaryochloridales > Acaryochloridaceae > Acaryochloris > Acaryochloris sp. 'Moss Beach'. The sequence goes on along the minus strand of NZ_CP071717.1, from coordinate 4,083,042 downwards.
GCCCCCTCATGGCTGACCGTTCTACTGCACAACTGCAATACAGACGGTATATTATTGAGCCTGAATTCAAATTGACTGATGCTCCTGGCTCTAGGATGCCGTTACCTAGCTGTTTTAGGCTTGACTGTATTCCTTTGACAGCAGCAGTTCTGTGGGGGAAGTAGTGATTTAGAGGCATTAAAGGTATGACTGGGGAAATGAGCTGGACGCCAACTGAAAACGTCGTTCGCCATGTTGGGAGTCAAATTATTCCAGATATGGAGTTTTTTGCGCCACCACCACCCGAAATAGGTGAGATTATTTCAGCAGATAGCAGCTTATCCCGTTCTAAACAGGCGAACCAAGGTCAAGAGCGACTCAAGAACTGCATGCTTTGGGCCAGCGGTGGAGCAGTGGGAGGCTGTATTTTTGCATTTGTGACGGAACTTCCCGTCCTGATTTGTGCCCTGATAAGTACAGTGATTTTCATTGGTATTGGCATCCTCACCACGCAATATTTCTATCAATGCTCTTATGTTGGCGAGCTGGGTATTGCCCTCCACAGCCTCAAGGGAAAGCGCTCCGGCCAACCTAAAACTGAGATCTTTCTATTTAAGGATGGAAAAAATCTCTTCACTCAGCAAACGCGGAATTATTACAACGGCGTCTACACCGGCACAACCTTCAACTACTGGTGGACTCGACTTTCAGGGCCAGAATTTAGGCTAAAGGGCTCCTACCGCAGTCAAAAAGGAAACCCACCTGCGGATAATTTGTACCACTTTGCCCAGGCTGCAGAGGGGCGGTGGAGCACCCATCTCTTACCAGTCATCAACGAACAACTCAACCAACTGGGGTATATCGAGTTTCCCATCGGCAAGACCTTGCGCGTGGTGAGGATTGGGCCAGGCTTTATGGAGTTTGAAGAGAAGAGCGGCACTCACAAAGTCGAGGTGGCTGATATGAAAGATATTCAGTTGGGGGGTGGAGTATTTCAGTTTAAGCATAAGGATTCCACCTGGTGGTCTGGGAAAGGCAAGTATTCCTTCGGCTATGCCGCAATTCCCAATGCCAGACTCTTTCTAATTTGCCTCGAAAGATTAACAGGCATTCACTGGTAGATCTTTCATGGCAACGGGGTCAATCTCCAACATAGCCAGAGACCACCTATAAATTTTTCCGGGTTTACTCATGAATTTAGCCTCTCTCTCTTCCAGCCGGCAGAGTCAACATCTTTCATGAGCATCCAGCCCAACAGAAATTTGATCTGGGGTTGACAAAACTTTACATAAGATTTACATTAGTTTACATAAGTTAATTCGCATTACGGAGTCAAACACCATGAGCATCAAGAATCAGACTTGGGGTTTTAACAGCTTTGCAGAGACATTCAGTGGTCGCCTAGCAATGTCTGGGTTTTTCATCGCCTTGATCACTGAGGTATTGACAGGAAAAGGAATCCTCGGACAACTTTCTTCATTTTTCTTCTTTGTTAATTAATTTCTATTTGCACCTGACTTAGCGTCGTGAATAGTCCTTAACTACCTCTTCCTTCTTCTTTGACCCCAGCTGTGAGCTGGGGTTATTTTTTTTCCCATTACTTCCATTATTGAAACCTTTCTGGATTATGCTCATCATTCCATTTCTTTGGATATTCAGATTAGCAATCAACAAAATACTGCACTATGGAAATTGCGAGAAGTTCCTCATGCGTCCCCAGAAGACTATGCAACAACATCCTCTTAGCAAAACTCCTACAATCTCTAAATCCTCAACAGCGGGAAGTCATTACCTTACGGTATGACCTGATCGATCAAACCCCATTGACCTTAGTAAAAGTAGGTGAGCATTTGAATGTGAGTCGAGAATAGGTGCGTCGAGTTGAGCGAGCAGCATTTCAACTGTTTCGGTCACAGAAGGGGGGCTTGCAAGAGTATATGGCCTCCTAAACTAGGGCCACTCAAACATTCTCTCTATCTCTCAAGCTGCTCTTTATATAGAAGAGCAGCTTCTTTTGTTTTACATACATTTACAAAAAAATAATAAGCTCAGAGACTTCATCCTGAAGTCATAATTTTATTAAAGACGGATAAATAAGCAAATAAGACTTAAAAAACTTTATTAATTGATTTTTCATAGTATTTATTGCTTTATAAATACTTTTAAATCCTAAAAGCATTGATTTAAGGGTAAAAGACGTAATAATTTTTTCAAATCATTTTTTTGTATCACAAAAACATGAATATGTAAATTTATTTGACACAACGTTACAAACTAGTTAATATAGTTTACATAACGTTACACAAAGGAATTCATCATGTTTGCCCCTCTCGTCGTCCTAGTTCGCAACATCGTTGGTCAGCCCAAATTTGTAAAGCTCAGAGGCAAAGGCATCGCTATGCACTCTAAAGCCATTACGAATGTCTGCAATCAAATGGGTATTGACCGGAGTCGCCGTCAAGGTTGGATTCGACTAGCTCGCGACAATGGCAAACGTCTTGGACTCCTAGCATAAAAAGCCAGCGCAACGATGGGTTCGCGTTATCGAACCCTTAAGACCTGAGTCTTGCCCATCGAGTTATTACACCACTTTTTTAGATAAGGACCTTCTCATGCCTGTTAATGACAAACCACGCCGTCCTAATCCCTTAAGAATAATCTTACTGTTACTGCCTTTGGGGCTATTAGTCATCAATCTAGTGTTGACCTTTGGTAATGGTCCACAAGTTTCTAAAGTTCCCTATAGCTTCTTTATTGAGCAAGTCCAAGATGAAGAAGTGGCTCGGGTCTCCGTTGGCCAAGACATCATTCGTTATCAACTCAAAGGTACAGAGGGAGATGTCAGTCGAGTTCAAGAAACCACTCCTATCTTTGACCTAGAACTCCCCAAACTTCTCGAATCCAAAGGCGTGGAATTCGCCGCTACCCCTCCTGCGGGCAATCGCTGGTTCACCACCCTACTGAGCTGGGTGATTCCCCCCGTTATCTTCGTCGCCATCTTCCAATTCTTTAGTCGTGGTGGCATGGGCGGCGGTGGTCCCCAAGGTGCCCTCTCCGTGACCAAGAACAAAGCCAAAGTCTATGTCGAAGGCGATGACAATAAGGTCACCTTTGATGATGTCGCTGGTGTCGAAGAATCCAAAGCCGAACTCGAAGAAATTGTTGAGTTCCTCCAGTCTCCCAAGCGCTTTACTGATATCGGGGCCAAAATCCCTAAAGGTGTTCTTTTAGTTGGACCTCCTGGAACGGGTAAAACGTTGATGGCTAAGGCCGTCGCCGGTGAAGCAGGAGTTGCTTTCTTCAGTATCTCTGGCTCCGAATTTGTGGAACTGTTTGTCGGTACCGGTGCAGCTCGGGTTCGTGACTTGTTTGAACAAGCTAAAAAGAAAGCCCCTTGCATTATCTTTATTGACGAATTGGATGCTATTGGTAAATCTCGTTCAGGTGGAAATGGTTTCGTCGGTGGTAATGACGAACGGGAACAAACCCTTAACCAGCTATTGACTGAAATGGATGGCTTTGGTGCAGGAGATGCAACAGTTATCGTCCTAGCAGCCACCAACCGTCCTGAGACGTTAGACCCTGCCCTATTACGTCCCGGTCGATTTGACCGCCAAGTTCTTGTAGACCGTCCTGACCTGACCGGTCGTCTCGCCATCTTGGAAATCTACGCCAAGAAAGTGAAGCTCGGTGAGAATGTTGACCTCAAAGCCATGGCCACACGTACTCCTGGATTTGCAGGCGCTGACTTAGCCAACTTGGTTAATGAAGCGGCACTACTCGCTGCCCGACGAGGGAACAAGGTAGTGGAGACCCAAGACTTTGCGGAAGCAATTGAGCGAGTAGTAGCGGGTCTAGAGAAGAAGAGCCGCGTGCTCAACGAGAAAGAGAAGAAGATTGTGGCTTACCACGAGGTCGGTCATGCCCTTGTCGGAGCCAAGATGTCAGGTTCGGATCAAGTGGAGAAGATTTCCATTGTTCCTCGCGGTATGGCTGCCTTGGGTTACACGTTGCAAGTGCCTACTGAAGACCGGTTCTTGTTGAATGAGGCTGAACTTCGAGGTCAGATTGCGACTCTACTGGGTGGACGAGCGGCTGAGGAAGTCATCTTCGGTAGTATCACGACGGGTGCTTCGAATGACTTACAACGAGCGACGGATCTGGCGGAGCAGATGGTGACGTCTTACGGCATGAGTGAGGTGTTAGGTCCTCTGGCTTATGACAAGGGACAGCAGAATAATTTCCTCGGTGGGGGGATGAATGCTCGCCGGGCCGTGAGCGATGAGACTGCTAAGGAAATTGATAAGGAGGTTAAGGGTATTGTGGAGACGGCTCATCAGGAAGCTCTCGGTATCCTCAAGGGAAATAAGGAGCTGCTAGAGATGATTTCTGAGCAGTTGCTGGAGAAGGAAGTGATTGAGGGCGATGGTCTCCGGGAGATGCTCGCTAAGGTCCATCCTGAATTAGAGGCTCAACCTGAACAGCATGTCCAAGAGACTGAAGAGCCTCTAGCTGTCTAAACCTTTTCATTGAGAATTCCTTTGGTTGCCCTCTGCTTTGCAGGGGGCTTTTTTATACGTCTGTCCTTACCTCATTTGCTGTTGGTGTGTTTGACCTTTACTCAAAAAAGTGGACAGTAATTTAACCTGCAAGTGTTTGGTTTCATGTCCTCCAGTAATCCTAGTAATCCTATTCAAACTGCACAGGGGCAAATCTTAAACAACAATCAAGCTGGGAAGAGCCTTGATTACCGCCGTCGTCAGCAAGCAGAGAAGACAATTGGCAGTGAAAAGGGAGTAGATGTTGTCGTTGGACGCTGTCAGAAGAATAAGGGGATGAGTGGGGATGAAAAAGGAAGTCGAGCTTTAGCCATTCTGAAGACCGTGGAGCTTAATGGCCGATGGCAGCCGATCTGGATCCCTCAAATCATTGCAGAGTAAGAAAACCCAGAAAAATTTACAGGTGGGCCAGAGTTCTAATCCGATTGTTTTCAATAGTTTGTGCCCACCTGCCATAAATTCAGGCAGTTTCAGAAACCAGTTAAGGGTCAAGTTCTATGGCAAATCCTTGTCGTTTCCTCATTACACCCACTTTCATAGAAATAGATGCCCCAAGGGGCAAGTGAATCTGAGGTTTAAAGATGAAACGATGTTTGTCTCTATTATTGGCACTTCCCATTAGTTTAATGGTGTCTAGAGCTGCTACAGCTGAAACGATTGAACTGCAGATCTTCCCTATCAATGGCCCGGAGCAAGGCTGTCCGAAGACAGTGATTGCTTACCAAACTAGGCAGCCTTATCAAGAAGGGGGATACGCAACGGATGGCATGGTGAATTTAAGTGCGATCGCAACCAATATCACCCTAGCTCCCAAGGAACCTTACAGCGCTACTTGGATTGGTACCCTTAAGCCCCAATATCGCAACTGCGAAGGGACTGCTGGCATGCTCAAAATCGATGGCAAAGAGCATACCGGCCCTTCTTTTATTCGATTACAACTGTTCCAAGGCAAAGCCAAAGTCATCTTAGATATGACGGGGATGCGAGATGTAAACGGATTTACAACTCAAATCATCAAAAGTGGCCTCCGCCAAGGCAATCCTCGCTGGACTTGGGGCGGCACTGACTAAACCATTCACAGTTCATCGGTAAAGAGTGCAAATGCAATGAGGACTCGAAGTCTAAGATTCAACTTGTTCCACAAGTAGGAAAGCGGTAGCAACATATCACTCACCCCAGCCGTCAAATCAGCAGGCCAATCCATCGGTGTAGGGTTATCGCCAAAAAGGCACTGATGGGTATGGGGTAACAAGACAAAAAAACTCCCTTCAAGATTCTACGAGAAGGGAGTTATAACTCTTGACTGAGATTAAAAGCTAGCTTGTGCTGCCATGACGCTGTACACCGCATAGGCAATCAGAGAAGCAGCCCCAATTACAGCACCAAGAACCAATACTCCATCTTTTGAAACAGGCATAAATTTCTCCTTGTCTTATTGAGAATAGATAAAAATTAAGGGAAGCAAAAAATTCACCTCAGACAAACTGAGGTGACCAAGCCAACGAAAGAGAATGGCTCTCTTGTCATCGATTGGATTCGAGAAATCGGTAATTAAATCTGAATTATCATAGTCACTAATCCCTCACCGAAAACCATTGAAGGCTTCGATACTTTAGGGATGGAGGCATTGTAGATCTAAATGAGACGGGTTGAAATCATGAACACAGCTGTCTAGATCGCCTGTTAACATTTTTCTTGCCCAGCCAAGTTGTCAAATCCTCTATATAGAATGATTTCAGCTAAATTTTGCGTGCCACTAATAGAGGTATTCAAGGGCATAATAAGATTTCTCAACATGGAAGCTAGACCGTCTCGTTTTTACAGATCTATACGCTTCGCAATCTGTATATAAAATCCTATTAAAAAGTCATTATCTGTAGCAGCTAAGACTAGCTTAAGTCAATTATAGCGACGGCTACATCGAAGAATAAGATTGCACAGTCATTGCAGGATCTCTGCTGATTTTATGACGTACAAATAACAATATTTTTAGCCTATTCTTCAAGGAAAATCTCCATGGATTTCAGCTCAAATCATTCTTCAAACTAGCTGGAAAATTAGATCAAAACGAACGTCTTTCACTCACTTTTTCAGCTTTGCTTTTAAGGTTTGATGTTGCTCTGCAATCTCGTCCAGTAGCTGATGGACACTCAGTGGATCTAGGAATTGGGCTGCCTCTTGTCGCTGTGAAGCCGACGTGTAAGCTGATATTCTGGGAGGCTGCTCCACCGTTGTCTGATCGGTCGTTACAACATCGTATTGAACTTCGAGGGGGGCAGACGGAGTGGCAAAGAAGATTGACGATTGGGGTATAGAGAACGATGCACTACTCTAAAGTTGATTGTGATTGCACAGTCTTACTTAGAATTTTCGCAGAAACGTTAGGCTATGATATTCCTCAGCATTTTTTTGGCTTAACCTGAACCCTTAAGACTCGCTTACTCTCAGCTGATGAATACCCCTGCCCATATTCTGCTTAACCTGCTGTGCTTAGGCCGAAACCGATCAGCAAAGTTAGTTACCTCTGTTGCCGTTGGCGGTATATTACCCGATGCCCCGATGTTTGTGTTCTACTTTGTGGAGAAAGTACTACGGGGCAGTTCTGAGCAATATATTTGGCGACAGGCCTACTATCAAACTCATTGGCAGAACTTTATTGATGTCTTTAATTCACTGCCGATCATGGCCTTTGGCTTTTTGCTTGCGTTATGGGCTAGCTCCCAAGTCGGCATGTTGTTATTTGCCAGTATGGGCTTACACGCCCTAGGGGATTTGCCCCCTGCATCATGATGATGGCCATCGCCACTTCTTTCCGTTTTCTAATTGGCGATTTGAAAGTCCTATTTCCTATTGGGATCCGGATCATCACGGGGGCACCGTCACCCGTCTCGAAATTCTAGCCGTTGTCATCAGTTGCGCCATCCTGTTTCGCCACTATAAATCTCTAAAAGGTCGCATTGCGCTAGGGACCGTTGGCTGCTTATATGGGGCGTATTTTGTCTATGTATTTACGGTGTGGGCCTAGGTGAAATATCACCGTTTTCCACAGGTGCAATAATATTTCCCATTGCTAGCATCTTCTCCAGACATGGTTCGTATTGATTGGAAACCCGTTTGGCCTAATAAGTTTTCCACAGCGTCTACCTCATACCCTTTAAATCCTTGCTGGATTAAACCTTGTTCTTCCAGAAACGTTTGGGTGTTGTAGCAAATCACTAATTTTCCTTCCGGCCTCAGCGTGCGGTAACACTCTTGAAACACCGCTAGGGCATCCGGCCAAAAGTAGAGGGTATTGACCGTACAAATGTAATCAAACTGCTGGTCAGGGAAAGAAAGATGATCGGCATTCCCTTGCTGTAGGGTGAGTTGGCCTGACCGCATATATTGTCGTAATTTTGTCTGCGCGACTTTCAACGCATCTTCTGCATAGTCAATTCCCACAACCGTTTCTGGCAGGCCCGTTTGTAAGATCTGAGCCAGCAGACTGCCCCCACCAAACCCGATTTCTAGGATGCGATCGCCCTGACGTATCGCCAATTGCTCAAAAGCCAACTGATGCATACCCGCATTTCCTCTATTGAGGAATCGCAACAGCAATCGCCCCCAGATACCAGAGGGATATCCAAGTTGTTGAGCAACAAAAGCCTGTAGAGAAGACAGCACAGTCAACCTAACCCCGACAAAAGACCCATTCGTTTTCTTGTGAAAGACTGGGATTGAACTGATATCGTTCTACATCAAATCCTTGTAAACCCTTAGGTTCAGCAATGCGGTTTTGGATGGCATAGTTCACCATCAACCCTCGGGCCCGCTTAGCGTGAATCCCAATCACCTTATAGGTGCCATTCTTATTTTCCTTAAAGGCAATATTGAGCACTTTACCCTTGAGCTGCTGGGGCTGAACGGCCTTGAAATACTCCCCCGATGCCAGATTAATCAGGGGCGTATGGGCGTCTAAATCGGTATTGAGTGCGTCTGTAATTTGAGCCCCCCAAAAGTCATAAAGGGTCTTGCCCTTGTCCGTCTGGAGTTTAGTTCCCATCTCTAACCGATAGGGCTGGATCAAATCCAGGGGCTTGAGGAGACCGTACAACCCCGACAGAATACGGAGATGGGCCTGGGCAAAGGCAAAATCATCCTGGGAGTAGCTCTCTACCTCAATACCGTTATAGACGTCGCCCCTAAAAGCCAAGAGGGCTTGCTTGGCATTTTCTTGGGTAAAGGAGTCCTGAAAGTCTTGGTAGCGCTGCCAGTTAAGATCAGACAGTTTAGGGCTAATTTTCATCAACTTGCCCAAGTCTTCCGGGCTATATTGTCGCAGTTGTTTGGCCAAAATTTGGGTTTGGGCAGCCTGAGTCGGCACCGTATAGTCGATTGCAGGTGGTGGATCAAAGTTTTGAGTTTTCGAGGGGGAGATGATCATTAACATGGCTCTACTCCTGCTGTCGGCATTGGGTCTTGCTCTAGGGCGCACGCGCATCTGACAATTTACCACGGCTGATTTATCAGGCGTTGATCGACCTTCTTTTCACACCTAAAATTAATCAAGGAATTAATAGGTGCGTAATGTCCTTCGCTTCAACAATCGCAACCCTAGCCATCCCAACCCACTGCCGATGAAATAGTAAGGAAAGTCCGTCCAGCTAAAGGTATTGCCCAACACCAGCCGTCCAGGTAAGGTCCCTCGGATCGCCTGGAGCCAAGCCGGTTGCCACAGCTGCAGGAATTCTAATCCACAGGTGGCGAGACACACTGCGATCGCAATTCTCCCCGGCGATACTGCAGGCCAAATATAAGCCGCCAGCAAAACAAAGAAAATCTCATAGGGGACGCCGCCAAACGTATCATTCAGCCAGGACTGTCCCGGTCCCTGATAAAACTTGATACCCAATCCCAACGGCACAATCACCGCCATACTCACGGCCAAAGCCTGGCGATAGTGACGATACGGTGGGGCTGGTGGCTTAGGCATATCAACGATCCTAGTGACTCTCCAGTAAATCCAACCTAGGATGACTTTACCCGCTTATCAAGAGCTGCGATGACCGCCTTACTCCCTGCCATCCTGCCAGTCAGCCTGATTATCTGCATTGGCTATATAGCAGGCAAAACCCTAAAGCTGGACTACCAAACCTTATCGCATCTGGCCATCTATATTTTGGTCCCAGCCCTCATTGCCAGTAGTCTCTATCGCAACACCCTCTCCCTCCAGAGTGCGACAGGGTTGATTGCTGGGTATCTCCTGACAACGGTTACCCTGGCGGTGATTGTCCTGCTCCTCAGTCAAGGATTCAAACTTCCAACCCCGATCAAGATGAGTCTGCTCGCCACCACCCTTTTTGGCAATGCTGGCAATCTGGGTTTGCCCATGGTCTCTTTTACCTTGGGGGCAGCAGGGTTAGAACGGGCCATTATTTATTTAATTGCCGCCTCCATTTTGATGGCAGGCGTTGGGCCAGCCCTACTGAATACGTCAGGGATTCGAGCAGGCATCGCTTTAACCCTAAAATTACCGCTATTTTGGGCCATGCTCGCAGGCTTGCTGCTTCAGCTATCTGGGTTTCAGCTACCGTTTCGCCTAGATGAAGGAGTTGCCATGCTGGGGAATGCAGCAATTCCCATTGCCCTTGTGACGTTAGGGATGCAGCTGGCCCAAACCCCCTTAAGGTTAGGCAAGTATGAGCTTCTAGCAGCTAGTTTACGGTTGATCATGGCTCCCCTGATCGCCCTAGGAATTGGGACTATTTTGCAACTCGCCCCCTTGGATTTAAAAGTTTTAGTGCTCCAAAGCGCTATGCCCACTGCCGTCAACACTCTGATTTGGGTGAATGAGTTTGGAGGAGATCCCTCTCGTGTCGCTCGCACCATTATTGGGTCCACCTTGTTAAGCCTGATCACCTTACCGATGATGTTGGGCCTGATCCAATCCATCGGCACTTGAGAGGTAGACATTGCCGACTCAACGTTAGCTGGCTTTGGGTTTTTTCTTGTTGTCTAGAATCGTAAATTCATCCAGATCATTATCAAAGGTCGGAGCAGCCCCAGGAGAAACGCTGGAACGACTGAGAATCTGATCCAAGTTGGCAAGGGCAGCCATCAGATCTTGCTGATTCAAGGTGCAGCCCCCCATGCCATTTAAGAGGGACTGTAGAGATTGCACAAATGTGCCGATTTTCAGGGACAGCTGATCGCAAGGAAACGCAGGCAATATTTTCCCAGTTCCTGTGGGCAGAGTTACATTCGTTTCCACGATGGCAGCAGAAGCGACGGTACTGAGAGTCAAAAATAAGGGCAGCTGGGGGTAAGTATCCTGACACCAAGAACACAACCCTAGGGCATCCCCTTTATAAGCTTCGATATCTACCAGCAGTAAATCAGGCAGAACATTGGCAGCCGCATCTAGGTTCATGCGCTGTTGTAAGTCTGCAGCAGGGGGCAGCCAATGCACATCAAATCCTTGAGAACAGAGGATTTCCTGCCAAATAATCCCTTGAGTTGCCGACTCCTGCATCATCAACACCTGCTTGGGGCGAAACGGCACCGTAGCCCCTGAGTGGGTAACATAGGGCAAATGAAATCGGATATCAGTGGATCCGATGGTAATCACATCCCCATGCTTGAGGAGTAAGGGCTCGTTAGCACGTTTCTGATTGATTTGAGAGCCATTGCTGCTATTGAGATCTACAAAGTAGCAATGCCGGTTATCTACAACTTCTAGCTTGGCATGATGCCGAGAGACTGCTCCTTCCGCCAGCACAATCGCATTGATGGAACTCCGTCCTAACGTCCAAGTTTTTTGACGGGTGAGATCAATTTGTTGGGGAATCTCACCCGTAATAATCAATTGGGGCGTAGGAGCAGAAGTCATCGTTTAGATCTAAATGCAAGGGCATAGGGTTCATAGACTTAGTATGGGAATTTCCCTCCGGTTAATGAACATCTGCCCTGAAACTCACCCTAATTTTCCTATGATCCGGATCTTCATCTGTCACAAAAAACGAGCCCCTTGATTCAGAGGCCCGTTGATACTTGGATTATGTATGGCTCACTAGCCTTTCAGAGTTACCTGGAGTCCCCCTGGCTCAGCTGGATCACCATATAGCTCGACCCCCCGGTTATTGGCGGCGAGATGTCGGACAATTTTATAGATGGTCTCTATTTTGTCAGGGGCGTCTGCTTTCTCAGCCAGACTGGTGATGGGTAATGGCGTTAATGTACTTCTGAGGATTTGCACGACTGTATTCTGCAAAGCGATGGTATCCGTTGCGGCTTTCTTACCTGCTTCTACACCGGGTTGGTGATAAGCATTGACATTAATTAAGGACGCATAAAGACCCACGGCCCGCTCATATAGAGCAATCAAAGCACCCACATGTTTAGAAGTCACTTCCGGTAGAGTAACGGTAATGGAGTCACGACGCTTCTCGTAGAGAGCAGTTCGGGTTCCTAACAGGAATCCAGATAAATAATCTCCCGAGGTCACACCTGGCTCTACTTCAAACCGATCACCGTCTCGATCTTTTAAGACTTCAAAAAAGGTGAGAAAGAAGTTGGGAATCCCTTCCCGCAGTTCTTGGACATAAGCATGTTGATCCGTTGATCCTTTGTTGCCATAGACGGCAATGCCTTGGTGAACAATCTTGTTGTCGAGATCTTTTTCTTTACCTAAGGACTCCATCACCAGCTGTTGGAGATAACGGCTAAACAACATCAGACTGTCTTTATAAGGCAAAATCACCATGTCTTTTTTGCCTTCACCTTCCCCGGAAAAATACCAAGATAATGCTAACAAGGCGGCGGGATTGGTTTTTAGATCATGGACTCGGGTAGCCTCGTCCATGGCTTTGGCCCCCTGCCAACATCTCTCGAATGGCAATGCCTTGTAAGGAGGCGGGAACCAAACCAACAGCGGAAAGCTCAGAGGTTCTTCCCCCCACCCAATCATGCATGGGGAGCATTGCTAACCAGCCTTCACTTTCGGCAATTTGAGCGAGTTTACTGCCATAGCCCGTGACTGCGACCGCATGTTGAGGAAAATCTAATCCCAGGTTCTTGAAGCGGTTCTTCACCTCTAACATGCCATTTCGAGTTTCAGGCGTGCCGCCAGACTTAGAAATGGTGACGACCAGGGTGGTATCCAAGCGATCTTGGACCGTATCCAAGATGTAATCGATGCCCGCTGGATCGGTGTTATCAATAAAATGCATCACCAAGGCAGGATGGAGGACCGCCAATGCCTGGGACACAAACTGGGGGCCTAGAGAAGATCCCCCAATACCAATGGAAATTACATCCGTAAAGCGGGGGGCAGTTGCGGGCTTGATTCGTCCCGCATGGACATCCGCGGCAAAGGCTTCAATCTTTTCTAATGTGGTAACAATTTCTTTTTTTTAATTCGGGGGTGGGGGGCAAGATTGGAGTCCCGGAGCCAATAATGGCCGACCATGCGATTTTCGTCAGGATTTGCGATCGCACCCGCTTCCAGGGCATCCATTTCCTTGAAAGCCTTGACAAACTTAGGCTCCAAGCGTTCGACGAACGCATCATCAAAACTCATGCGGCTGATGTCTACATAGATACCAAGCTGCTCGTGGTAGTAGAGCCAGTCTTGATAACGTTGCCAAAGGGCGGCTGCATCCATATATCGTTCCTGAGTGCAATGATTTGTTGATGATTAAACCATAGCGTGTGGCCTGAAAAGGTGACTAAATATTCGGATGGGCTTTAGCATTTCTGGACAGAGGAAATATCCCCCGGCCTGATAAAATCCTGGAGACGTTGATTTAGGCGGCGCACCTGCGCTTTTACCCCCTCGCAAGCCTATGGAAGTTGGCTATTTTGTCTCTCTGGCACTTTTCACTACTATTTATGCCCTATTCAGTCTGGGACTGAACTTACAGTGGGGCTACACCGGGTTAATTAACTTTGGTCATATCGCCTTTATGGCGATTGGGGCCTACACCACCATTGCCTTAACCCTGCCCAATTTCATCAAGGAGATGCCCCAGCGACTGATGGAGCAATATCCGGTGATTGAAAGCCAAGAGTGGCTGGCTTCGGGTTTGTATTTTCTCGGGGATATCCTGCCAGAACAGTTTCCCTTAGTGATTGCGGTCCTCATTGGCGCTTTATTAGCCGCACTCCTGGGACTCGCCATCGGCACCAGTACCCTACGGTTGCGAGAAGATTATCTATCTATTGTCACCATTGGTGTATCAGAAGTGGTGCGACTTATCGCCGTCAATGAAGAATGGCTCACGCGAGGGCCGCGCGGCGTCTTTAACTATCCCCTGCCCCTAGAAAAACTGCAGCCTAACCTTTTAGTTAAAGGGGGGATGATTGCCTCTCTAGCCTTGGTATTAGGTTTGGCCCTTTGGCGTCTGTGGCAATGGCTGCTACAGCAACCCCAGCGGGAAGGACGTCCACCCTTATCACCCGCTCTCTTTGTTGGCTATGTCATCTGTTTAGTGGGAGTAGCCACCTGTTGGTGGTTTTCCTTTTCCCTAAGTCTCACCATTCAGCTGCCTTCGGCTTTACAGGAAATCGTATTGCTAGTGATGCGGTTTGCAATGGTAGTACCCCTCGCCATTGTGGGCGTGTTTCTGGTCTACGCCTCTTGTCGGCAGCCCTTCCAGCAACTCCGCACTCAGTCTCTAAGCACCCACCTCAGTCTACTGACGGTCTCCATCGGCATGGGATTGGTGGTGATGTTTTTCGGTGCCCATATGATGGGCATTATCAACTACACCTATAAAGCGGGCCTGCTATGGCTGTTGATTTTGACCATTGCCTTTGTATTTTGGCAATTGGAGCGCTGGGTCCATTCGCCCTGGGGTCGGGTGTTAACCTCGATTCGAGAAGATGAAGAAGTCGCCAAAGCCCTGGGCAAAGATGTCTTTCGCTATAAGCTGCAGTCCTTTATGTTAGGCGGTGCGATCGCAGGTATTGCCGGATCTTTTTATGCCTGGCAGCTCACCTTTATTAACCCCGATGGCTTTATTCCCCTCCTCACCTTTCAAGCCTGGATTATTATTGTGGCTGGCGGCGCAGGCAATAACGTGGGCACGCTGCTGGGAGCCGGAATTTTTTGGGCCTACAATGAGGTGACTCGGTTTATCCTGCCCAATATCTTGCCCCTAGACGATGCTCGATTGGGAGCCTTTCGGGTGATGGTGATTGGCCTAATGTTGATTGTTTTGATGATGTGGCGACCCCAAGGTCTGCTGGGTAAAAAGGAGGAACTCACCCTTGGAAGATAAGCGCCAGCCCGACCCTCAAGTCCAACCGGAAAAAATGCTGTTGACCGCCCAGGGACTCTCCAAAGCCTTTGGCGGCATTCAAGCGGTGAATAATGCTGAATTGCACGTCCCTGAAGGCAAGATTGTCGGCTTAATCGGTCCCAACGGCGCCGGTAAAACCACCCTGTTTAATCTACTCTGCAACTTCATCGCCCCAGATCACGGTCGGATTATTTTCAACGGCAGGCCCATCGAGCGTTTGCAACCCCATAAAATTGCTCTCCAGGGCATGATTCGCACCTTTCAAGTGGCCCGTGTTCTGTCCAGACTATCCGTCTTAGAGAATATGCTGTTAGCCGCTCCCCACCAAACCGGGGAAAAGCTGCACAATACCTTTTTCCAAGCTCATATCATTCGCAAGCAAGAGAAAGAGCTGAAGGAAAAAGCCCATATCATTCTCGAATCCGTTGGCCTAGCTGCAAAAGTCAATGACTATGCCGGTGCCCTCTCCGGCGGTCAGCGCAAGCTGCTGGAAATGGCCCGAGGTCTAATGGCTGACCCTAAACTGATGCTGCTGGATGAACCCGCTGCGGGGGTGAACCCCACCTTGATTCAACAGATTTGTGGACATATCAATCGGTGGAATGACAACGGCATTACCTTCTTGATCATCGAGCACAATATGGATGTGATTATGTCCCTGTGCGATCGCGTCTGGGTATTGGCCGAGGGACAAAACCTCGCTGAGGGCACCCCCGCTGAAATCCAATCCAACAAAGAAGTACTAGAAGCCTATCTGGGACAGTAACTTGCAAAAACGATGAGGGGCAGAAACAAGACTTGCAGCACCATTAGTCACTACAAGCTTTACCAGTCAAGATATACGCCGCTAGATTTTTCGGAGACAACGTCATTGACTGACTAATGAAGTCTTCCCAGATGAGTTTATTACTGAAAATCACGCCCTGATGATAGATTCACCTTTGCTAAGGGGTGAGGATGATTGCTGACTGGAGAATGTAGAGTCTCTCCAGAATAGATAGACGCAGCTTTAGGACTAAACTGCCCAGAATTGCAGGTTAAAGGAGCCAGAATGATCAATGCAAGGGCACTGACCGTACTAAACCATCCACAATACCGATCTAAATCAGACCAAATAGGATTTTCCACAGAAATATGGGGATGAACTGTTGATTGTTGCATGATCAGGATGCTATCTCAGTCGGGGAACACATCAGTTCTTGAACGGAACGTATACACAAGTTAATCGTTACAGTTACCTTGAAGGTCAAGGCCATAGTTCATAAGAAAATCTTATAAGCACCCTCTATCCCCTCAGATAAAAGTCTTTCAGAGCATTTCCACATTTCCACAAACTATCCATATTGCTGGAGTAGCAAACCGATGTATAAGATTCGCTACTCCAACAGGTCTAAGGAATCAAGGCATGATGGCCTCTGCAACGGAGTCCCATCATGCTCAACCTATACGTACTGGATGGCACTACTATTGAGACTAAAGTTAGCACCTTGGATAATCGCGATGATCTCAGAAGAATTACCGCCTTGATAAATCAACGCTGTTCCACTGGGTAGTCCCCGAGGTGAAGAACCTAACGAGTAATCACTCGCTGAGCCATTCAGTTGCAGGACATCTCCTTGACTGATTGAGAAGTCCTGCACCACAGCATAGTTGCTGGTCGCTGGACCGTCAGCATAATAAACCTTTTGGCTATCTCCCAATACAAAAACATCTGCATCTCTTCCCCCTCGGAGGAAATCAATCTCTCCGACACCGGGTTTAGCATCACGGGCATTGACACCAATCAACCGATCGCGGCCATTGCCCCCCGAAAGAAAGTCATTGCCCGAGCCACCATTCAATACATCATTGCCTGAGTTGCCACTCAAGCCATCATTGCCCGAGCCACCATTCATACGGTCGTTGCCCGAACCACCATTCATGCGATCGTTACCACTATCGCCGGACATAAAATCATTACCCGAGCCACCAAACACGCGATCGTTACCGCTGCCTGCCAGAAGGCGATCATTTCCCCTCCTACCACTCAGCAGATCATTGCCCGCAAACCCTCGAATCACATCATTACGAGATCCACCCCGTAAAACATCATTGCGATTGGTGCCATCAATCCGGTTGTCGCCAGGAGTAGGACTCGGGGTTGGAGCCGGAGTTGGAGCCGGAGTTGGGGCCGGAGTTGGAGCCGGAGTTGGAGCCGGAGTTGGAGTCGGAGTTGGAGTCGGAGTTGGGGCGGGAACCGGGACTGGAGCTGGTGTTGGAGCTGGTGTTGGAGCTGGTGTCGGAGCTGGTGTCGGAGCCGGAGTTGGAGCTGGTGGAGGTGACAAGGGACTAACACCCCCTGTACCACTACCATAGAGGCTGCGAATACCATTGATATCATCCTGCAGCAAGAACGCACTGCCCGCTCCAGTAAACCGCCTTTGAATAGAGGGATTCATAATGGCATCCACCCCGGATTCATGCCCTAAACCAAGACTATGACCTGTTTCGTGAACGGCGGTTTCTAGAAACAAGCTAGCATTCCAATTGTCGCCATTATCATAGGTTTGATCACCTCCTTGCGGGAAGAACGCAAAGGCTAGGGTATTACTAGGACCATCGATAAAATCAGCCCCGACGCGAATATCAACGTCTCTGCCATTTCCAGGATCTTGAACTTCTTGGAAATTCAATGGGGCGTAATCTGCCCAAACACCTAGTGCTTCTCGGAAGAGAGATTTTGCTTCGTTATTCGATAACCCATTTAATGAAAAACTGGGCGCAAAACTGTAAGAAATATTGACGGCTTGACCACTTCCCCCAGGCTGGTTCCACTTAAAGCGCCCATTACTGTCATTAAATTGGGCAACACTTCCACCAGCCTGAAACCTTGCACCATGGCTATGCCCAGTTCCACAAGCAGTACATAAACAGCAATAACCACTTTCTACTGCATTGGGAGGCTGAGTTCCCACATTTCCTTCTGGAATAGATTCTTGGGCTGATGACTCAGACGAAAAAAGCGGTGTAGAGATAAAGGTCTGAATATCAGGAAGACTAGCTCTAGTAGCTAACTCAGAGAGTTCTAGGATTTGTAGAGGGATATCAATACCAAGATTCTCGCTATTGGTATTGACAGATGATAGAGAGGTTGAACCAAATTTCAGGTCATTCAAGCTTTCAATTGGAGATTCAAACCCTTGATCAAAATCAAGCTGAAATGAATGACGCATATATCCTCCTAAGGATCATTAATTTACAAGTTTTAGAGACATAAGCTCCCCCTTTAAATCCGTATATCCTTAGAGTTTTTATCACATAGTGGATACACCTGTGAAGTAATTCAGGATACGGATATAGCGAGGAAGACAACCTTTTTGTATCTACTGACTAGATCAGTAGATTTTGAATTGACGTTAAAATTCCCTAATCACAAAATATTTTTTCTTGAGAATATTAATCTCTTGCCTTATCACATAGCTCTGGCTACGATATTGCCTAGATTTATTTTCTATCCTTCATCTCATGCATAACTATTGAAATAGTTTTTACATCAAAAAAGAATAAAATCGCTTATGGTAAACCTATGGTTTTGAAGTGCCAGAGAAAGTCTACGTACTCTATCGAAAAATTCCAGAAAGAGTTTGAACACAAAATATGGGTAACGGCTTGCATCGTTGTAGATCGCGATGATGCCATCTTTGATCAGAATATGGACATCGATCGGACTTGCATTGCCTCGACAAGTATTGGAAAACCCCAACCATCTAGATGGCAATATGAGTCACTTGAGAAGGCAGTACTGGGTCTAGCTAAAGCATGGAAGCTCAGTGCCTGACTGACTTATAGCCATGGGCACCAGGGCAAGCTTTTCAGACCATCGTCCATGAGCATCCCGGTTAGCTCTTGACACTATGTCTATGTATGGAAGTGGGAAAGTACGTGAATGCTAGTTATCAGAGTTTGGGGTGAAGACGCAGAGACGGACTGTCGTATAGAGACTATTCTCTGTGCCTGAACGCCTAATCAAATCTGAATTACTGTTACGTTGTGAGAAATTGCCGAAAAGCTCGTTGCCCAGAAGGGTTGAATTCGGGTTGCCAGCCATATAATACCTTATTGCTTATGGTTCTATGGATATTCCTCAGAAGAAAAAAGCTAATGTTTTGGCAGATGTACTGATTGCTCAACTTTAATTAAAAGTGCATGCAATCATGAATAAATGAAATAGGTAATGATCCTTAAAATTTATTCTACTTGTTGGAATAAATTTCTAAGTCAGACTTAAGATAATTAATTATTTATTTAGAAATCAATTATCCAAAAAATCATATGGCCCCATTCTTTATATAGCTTAGTCAGTGAATTATCATGCATGCTGATAGATTTTGATCTAAGGCATGAGATGACATAACTCTTAGTTGCCAAGCTAAAAACTAGAAGCGGATAAGCTTTCTTCTCTGAATCAGTATGGCAACCCATTGTTTGAGATAGCGTTTGAGAATAACCAATATCCGTATAACTTTGGTTTTGTTTTGTATAACTTGAAAGAATTAATTATTCCATAATAAAAGTATTCGCATTTCAGATGCTTTTGCCTTCTATTATTTCTTTAAAAATATATTCAACTATTTATTCACAGTAAAAATTCAGCTATTGAGAGAGAACAATAAGATTTATAATTTCAAGATTACCTACTCTATCTATCAATTTAGACAAGCTTCAATTTATCAACATTTTGTTCTAAACACAGAAAAATTTCGCCTTAAACATTGCTTAATTTCAGCCACGATAGATAATGCAATACCAAAATAGCTAGCTAAAAACTGCTAACATACACGCCGTGAGTTTAGTATTATGGTTTGTTTTGAATGGGCGATGACGGGCTCGAACCGCCGACATCTTCGGTGTAAACGAAGCGCTCTACCAACTGAGCTAATCGCCCTTACGATTGAAGCAATCGAAAATGTATTGTAGCAGACTGTTGCTAGCTTTACCCACAAATTCAACAAATCCAGCATAATGGATGCAACTTTGCTCCGGCTTTTCCTATGCCCTCCGGCCGCACCCATGACCAAATCACCTTAGGGATGCTTCCCGGCGTTGCTATCGTTACCCTTGTTCTGAGTCGGAGTGCTAGTCTGACTCTCTGTCTCAGTGGTGCCTTTCTCTTCAGTGGGTTGATGTTTGGCCCAGATCTCGATATCTACTCCGTCCAATACAAACGGTGGGGATGGCTGAGAGTTATTTGGTTGCCCTATCGCAAGGCATTGCACCATCGCTCTTGGCTATCCCATGGCCCCATTGTTGGCACGATACTGAGGTTGCTCTATCTAGGAGTTTGGCTCGGGTTAGGGGCTACACTAGCAGGAATCTTGCTCACCCAGGTGGGGGGGGTCCCTGTGGATAGTCAGCAACTCCTACAGCAGGCGGAACAGTATAGTCAGCAATATCTACCGGAAGGACTGGCTATTTTACTGGGTCTAGAGATAGGAGCCATGAGTCATTCTTTTAGTGATGGCCTTAGCTCTCTATATAAGAGAACATTAAAGCGGCTTAAGCCTTAAGGTTCTCAACTTCGTTGCCAGAAATCTTGATCACTTCATTTGAATTACTGGCTATATAACTGGTAAATAACGCATCATATGGTTAGCCCTCACAATTGTGATGCCATGCCAAGCCCCGAAACTCCCGCCAAATTGCAAATTGTCACGGCAGCCAGTGTCTTGACTGAGGGCGTCCAGCTCCACGTTCCAGTGCTAATTACTCAAATCGAATCCGCCTCGGTGATGCGGACCTTACATGCAGCTCTGCAAGCCGCGTTCCCTTTAGATTATCCCGTCAGTATTGTGGGAGAGCTAACAGCTGAAGACCCGCAACTGTCGCAAACAACCCTAGAGCAAATTGGTGAGAAGAAAGGCATTTCTTATCCGGCCAATGTGTACTTGCCTGCCCAGGTATCGGCAGTGACAATCGCTGTTCAGCAGCTGGTGGAAGTGGTGGCTAAGTTGAGATCTCCCGATGGCGGCTGTCCTTGGGATCTAGAGCAAACCCCCCAAAGCCTCACTCCTTACATTATTGAAGAAGCTTATGAAACCATTGATGCTATCCAGTCTGGCAGTGCAGAAGCCATTACTGAAGAGTTAGGAGATTTGCTCCTACAAGTGGTTCTACAAGCCCAGATCGCTTGTGAGCAGAACCAGTTTAGTCTAGAAGAAATTGCCCAAGGCATTACTAAGAAGCTGATTCGCCGCCATCCCCATGTGTTTGCGGATGTGGAAGCCAACAGCATTGAGGAAGTGCGGGCCAATTGGGAAGAGATCAAAGCTGCTGAGAAAGGTGAATCCCTGGACAAACCTCAAGCATTGAGCGACAAGATGCAGCGCTATACCCGCAGTTTGCCGCCCCTGATGGCCGGGCTAAAACTGTCGGAAAAGGCGGCGGCAGCAGGCCTAGAGTGGCAAGATCTCAATGATGTTTGGACTAAGTTCTATGAGGAGCTAGCTGAATTCCAGGAATCTCTGCTGCAAAGCGATACGGACCATCAACTGTCGGAATTGGGTGACTTGTTCTTTACCCTAGTGAATGTAGCTCGGTGGTGCCAGCTCGATCCTACCTCTGCCCTGCGTAGTACGAATAAAAAGCTGATTGATCGCATCGCTAATATTGAGTCTCAAACGGCCAAGCCCTTAGCCGATCATTCTTTTGAAGAATTAGAAGCTCTGTGGCAAGAAGCTAAACGACAGCTAGACTCGACGGATACAACAACAGATAAAGAACCTACCGCTCTCCCGGCAGGTTTACCCACAGCCTTTGTTGCTCCTGAAACGAGCGAGCCGACCACAGATCCAGTCAATCCTGAATTATCTTCTACCTAATTCGGATTACAGTTAAGGAATCGTCTGTCCGCTCTATTCATGCATTATCCCCGTTCTACGATTAACCGTGCTGTCCGGGCTGTGGCTTGCAGTCCCTTTACGATTCATTTATTGATGATGATGCGATCGCAAAGTGTATCTCTTCAGGAAATGTGCGATCGCAGTGGCGTTACCGCAGGCTATACCCAAACTGCCCTATCTGAACGGCAAGCCGAAGATACCTTACTGTGGCTGATCCAGGTGGGCCTCCTGCGCCGAGAAGTGGATGGCCAGGGCCTTACCGATAGTTTTCGCCTCACCCCCTTGGGCCGCCAGCTGATTGATCAATGGCAGCATCAGGGCAAAGACATTCCTAAACCTTCCCTCTCAGACCGATTCCAAAACCTTTGTCAGCGCTGGGTCAGGATTCCCGTTTAATGGGCGCGATCATGGTGGTCGGGACCACCTCCCATGCCGGGAAATCGATTATGGCGGCGGTTATTTGCCGAATGCTCAAGCGCCAGGGCTATCACGTGACTCCCTTCAAGGGGCAAAATATGGCCCTCAATGCCTATGTCACCGATGCTGGCGATGAAATCGGCCATGCCCAAGCCGTGCAAGCCTGGGCTGCAGGTCTCGAACCTCGGGTAGAAATGAACCCCATTTTGCTCAAGCCCCAGGGAGATATGACCTCCCAGGTGATCCTCAATGGCAAAGCCGTCGGTAGAACCCAGGCTGCCGACTACTATCGCGATTATTTTGATCGGGGTTGGCAGGCCATTACAGCCGCATTGGCTACCCTCCAGCAGGAATTTGACTGGATTGTCTGTGAAGGAGCCGGCAGTCCTGCTGAGATTAATCTCAAGCATCGCGATCTTACGAATATGCGGGTCGCCAAACATCTCAATGCCCCTACGCTATTAGTCGCAGATATTGATCGGGGCGGTGTGTTTGCCCATATCGTCGGTACCTTAGAACTGCTCGACCCCGATGAGCGCGCTCTGATTAAAGGATTTGTGATCAACAAATTTCGTGGACAGCGATCGCTACTGGAATCCGGCATTACCTGGCTAGAAGACCGGACGGGTATTCCCGTAGTGGGCGTGATTCCCTGGCTAGAGCACTCTTTACCAGCAGAAGACTCCTTAGATCTATTTGAACGACGTCGAACTAAACCCCATGCCGAGTTAACCATTGCGGTGATCCGTCTGTCTCGCATCTCGAACTTTACGGATTTTGATCCGCTAGAAGCCGAGCCATCCGTGCGTTTGCAGTTTGTTAGTCCTCATCAACCCTTAGGCCAACCCGATGCCGTGATTGTGCCAGGGTCTAAGACCACCATTTCAGACCTGCAGCAGCTCCAGGTCTCGGGTATGGCGGATCAACTCCTCGCCTATAGCCAAGCAGGAGGAATGGTCTTAGGCATCTGTGGTGGCCTGCAAATGCTAGGGCAAACGATCGCAGATCCCCAGGGCACTGAAGGTCAATCGGGTGAGTTTCCAGGACTAGGACTGCTCCCTCTCCAGACCACCATGACTGGGGACAAGATTACGCGCCAGCGCCAAACCCAAATTACATTGCCAGCCTACTGTTCTGCTTTAGGCAATGAGGCGAGAACTGTACAGGGCTATGAAATTCATCAAGGTCAAACCAAGGTCTTACAGCCAGAAGCGGTGCAAGCGTGGTTCGACGATCCGGCGTTAGGTGTAGCGAGTTGCAGCCATCGCACCCTGGGAACCTATTTACACGGGTTATTTAACAATGGGTCCTGGCGGCGCGTGTGGTTGAACCAGTTGCGAGCCCAGAAAAATTTGCCTCCTCTCTCCCTTGAGATTTCAGATTATGCAGTCTATCGAGACCATATGCTGGACCAAGTCACAGATGCCATAGCCCCCTACCTCAATCTTCAACCTTTTCTAGAGGAGCCCTAGAACAACCTCATGTCCCGCTCTGTCTTTCTAGTCGGAATTCCATACTTGAGGTCTGACGACGACAGACGATAGGTTTTAGGCTAGGCAAGAAATGACGGGTGTCCGCTTATCCCGAATAGCAATAACCCATACAAAGCCATCTCCATTCGGGGTAGATTCATCTCTTTTGAGCACTTTCAATGTAGTAGATGGCCACACACTACACCCTATCTTCGTCAGTATTAATACCCGTCATTGGGAAAGTTACGCTCAGCTCCTATTTCTTGGAGTCACCCTGTCTAGTCGATTCTTCTATGTTTTTTATTTGTAATCACCAATTTTTAGATCTAGTGCTCAAAGATATACAGATTTAAATCGTAAATAAAACATGTTTGTATACAAGCCCTGGTCATACTGTTAGAGAGTCAGGCAGAGCGTATCTGTCCCTCTGTATGAGTAACGCTTTAGGTCTCTCTCTATAAATTGTTCTGTCTTTATCCCTCAAGTTAGAACGGTTTGCTCCGCTACATCAGAGTTCGATGCCATAAGCGAAACCTCCTTCAACTGAAGAACCGTCTCTAAATCCGTATATTCCTTGTTGCGGACTAGCCGAGTAGCGTGATTACATCTCAAGAAATCCGTATTTTCTGGGATGGCATCGCTCAATGTATTTGCTATGCACAGTCAAAAGAATTATTTGCGATCCTAGTAAAATCAGTATTTTCTGTGATTTAGAAATCATAAATATTGAGCATACTAAGAGTAGTTACAGAAAAACATGACAAGCGAATAATAATAACTGTTGTTCGCAAGACATCAAAAATTATGTAACAGAGGGGTGTGAGCAAAACAGTCTGTTTTGTTCGTTGATTTTATAAATCTAAATTTTTCAATCTAGCGTACTGCTAGATAAATATGACTTTGACTCTAAAGGCTTTTCAGCCTTAGTTTCTGCTGCCCAGAATTATCTGCTCAAGCTTTGGGATTGGATAGCTATGGTCTTCGGCCTACAGGCACCTAGGCTTCCATTTCAAGGACAACACCATCTCTTTTAACTATGAACAAGAGACGACAACAATTTCGATATGCTTTATGGCTGGGACTGTCCCTATTGACTTGGACAACTGCCACTCCAAAAACTATAGCCGCCACTTTTCCCGCTAACAGTGACTTGCAGCTCCAAACGAGTGGCCCACTGCGCTGTGCAAATATTGGAGATTGGTATACCACTAATGGCAGCAGTGGGGGAGGGGCTTGCAATGGTGCAGCCACCACCAGTACCGATAGAATTCATCGATTTGTCGTCGATATCACGCCCGAAATGCTGGCTGCGTTGGGGGGAAGTGTCACAGTCAGTATTGAAGATGCAGAAAGTGTCGCAGGCCCTGGTTTTATAGATGAAGTTTCGGGAACCAGTGACCCAACTCGATTCCAACTCCGGACAGCCAACGGGAATACGGTTTTACAAACTCAAACCATCAATCCATCCGTGGATGGCAGTGGGAATAACACCACAGTCAACTTTACGATCAGTGCCGCTGGCACTTACCAAATTACTAGTGAAACCGGTGCTGGCCCCATCTTTGGCGACAATACCACTGCTCTCAATAATGATGACAATAGCTTTAGAATCAGAATTCCGGATGTCCCTGGTTTACCCCCTGCCTCCCAGGGCTTAGTCGGACAATATCAGAGCACTGCTCAACATAATGAGAGTGGCACCTTAACCATTCCGTTTTTCTTTCTAGTTGGACCCGGAACAGGGAGTCTGTTTCTCCGCAATTTTGATATCGATAACAGAGGAACATTAACCTATACCCGCCCCGATGGATCTACGATTGCGGGCACTAACTCTGGCAACGGCCGTTGGAATAACAGCGGAACGCTCAATACTGGAGGCGATACCATTGCCGGGTTAACCCTTTCTGAAGCCGGATTATGGGGTCTGCGGGTCAATAATTTATCCAGAAACAACCAAATGATTGTGGAGGCAAATACGGGAACGGGGGACCGCCTGGTTCTCTATAACGAGCCACCGACTCGAGCGGGTGACTTTACCATTACCCCGGATACGACCCTCTCAACCACGATTGGTGTAGCTGTCGATCATCCTTTCACTGTCACCAATGAATTTCTAACCACGGACATTATCAACCTCAACCCCGTTGGCACCAATGCGAACTACACGGTCCAGTTACTAGATGCCAGCGGTAATGCCCTAACGGATACAGATGGTGATGGCCAGCTAGATACGGGGATTCTAAACCCTAATCAAACTCAAAGTTTTATCTTGCGGGTTACGCCCCTAGCAGGTGCAAGTACTACTGATATCACAGAGATTCAAGCCATATCTTTTATGGATCAGCGAGTGGATCCGACCAATAACAAAACCTTGTCCATTACCAAGACAACAACCCTCCAGCCTCCTCCAAAGCTGGTTCTCGTCAAACGTATCACGGCGATCAATGGCAACCGGACTATTAATCCCAATGACAATACGGTGTTGAATCAGTTTGTTGATGATGTCACCACTAACGATAACGAGGCTGGCTGGCCCAGTAATTATTTAAATGGTGCTTTCAGTGGCGGCCTGGTAAGACCTGGGGATGAAATTGAATATACGATTTACTTTCTCAATGCTGGGGGGCGGCCTGCGTTTGAGGTAACCATCTGCGATCGCATACAGCCATTCCAAACCTTTAAACCTATTCCATTTACCGCCAGCGGAGATGCAGAATTCCAGCTAGGAACAAGTGCAGTCATACCGTTAACAGCAGCAAATGACAGTAGTGATCGCGCCCAGTTTTCCGCTCCCAATACAGCGATACCGAGTGAGTGTAACTTGCCAGGCCCCAATGGGAACGGAACGTTTGTCCTCAATTTAACGGGCAATACGGGAACAGGTATGCCCAATCTACCGAATCTCCCCAACTCAACTGGAGCCGGAGCCCCCAATAATTCCTATGGGTTATTCCGCTTTCGCACCACAGTGGATGAGTAGGCAGGACTCTGGCTAAAGTTGCTGACTAACGGCCAGCCATACTAAGTCCAACCATATGATTGCTATTGAAGAACTATCTAACAGATGAGAATTAACAAGACCATCAAGTTTAGGAGTTTCAGGTTATGTAGCATCAGTAGACACTGCTTTTTTCTGACCTAAACGGGGTTCAGTCCCTGCTAATAAGCGTTGGATATTTGCCCAATGCCGCCATATCACATAGACACCTGCCGTGATACCAAAAAGCACATAGGCCAAGGGTTCTTTGGCGACAAACATCAGGACCGGTAGAGCAACTGCTGCACTAATAGAACTCAGCGATACAATCCGTGACAGGGATACCACCAAAGCAAAAATCCCCAAAGCTGCCAGACCCACCGTCCAGCTCATCACCAATAGCACCCCTAACCCAGTCGCTACGGACTTACCACCCGAAAAATTAAGCCAGATGGATTTGCTATGACCCAAAATCGCCATCAGCCCAGCCATAATCACAAATAGGGATAGCCATAGACCAATATTGGTCGCCTCTGGGACTTGAGTCAAAAACGTAGGATTTCCATAGGCCCAGCGCACCAGTGCAACAGCTCCCGCTCCTTTGCAGATATCAACCACTAACGTGGCTAAGCCTGGTCCCTTCCCTAACGTCCTCAAAACATTCGTGGCTCCTGTGGATTTCGATCCATACTCACGAATATCGATACCTTGGAGAGCCTTCCCCAGCAAATAGCCCGTGGGAAAAGAACCTAAAAAGTAGGCAACGATTAACAATACACCGTTACAAAGTAGCCAGATAGCCATGGGAAACCAAACGTCCTAAACGCGCACTTAATCCCTATTGTTCCACGTCTAGCAGCTAAGGCTACAGGGCTTAGAGACGTTTTTGCAACACCCGTTCTAAGGTTTTGAAATTTTCCAAAACCTTACCCGTACCTAAGGCTACACAACTGAGAGGATCAGGCGGAACATGGACCACTAAGCCCGTCTCATAGCTGATCAGCGCATCCAGTCCTCTCAGTTTCGCTCCACCACCCGTAATCACAATGCCTCGATCAATCAGGTCTGCCGCCAACTCCGGGGGGATCTTTTCTAGGACTCGTTTAATGGCAGAAATAATGCGGGCCAGAGACTCCGATAACGCCTCCCGAATTTCCGCTCCCTGCAAAACCACACTGCCGGGTAACCCCGACAATAACCGCAAACCAGAGACCTCTAAAGTTGTCTCATCATATTCAGGATTGGGATAGACCGTGCCAATCTTCATCTTCACGGTTTCAGCCGTTCTTTCTCCGATCAACAGATCATGGTTCTTTTTGACATGGCGACAAATAATATCGTCAAACTTGTTGCCTGCTACCCGCAGCGATTCCGTTACTACTGTTCCCATGTAGCTCACAATGGCAATTTCCGTAGTGCCGCCGCCAATATCCACCACCATATTGCCAATGGGTTCTTCCACAGGCAAATCGGCACCGATAGCCGCAGCAACGGGTTCATCAATCAGGTACACTTCCCGAGCACCCGCTTGAGCAGCGACTTCTGACAAGGCCCGCTTTTCAATACTGGTGGATCCAACAGGACTACTAATAATCACCCGAGGGTACAGCAAGGTTTGTCCCTTCTGTACCTGTTGAATAAAATGCTTGAGCATCAACCGAGCCGTATCAAACCCTACAATCACCCCATCTGAAAGGGGACGATTGACATCAATGCTAGCGGGATTGCGGCGCATCATCGCTTCAGCCTCGCTGCCAATCGCCAGCAAAGTTCGATTGGTGTGATCGAGAGCAACCACAGAGGGTTCTCGCAGTACAATACCTTGATCGCTGAGAAAGATGAGGGTGTTTGCAGTGCCCAAATCAATGCCAATGCCGTGGGATAGATGATTTAACGGACCCAACTCCTAATACCTCCTAGACACCTAAATATCTTTAATGCAGATAAAGTCCCCGATCTTGTCTAAAGAAATGTCAGGTTAAACCCTTGTGTGATCACTCAATTCCTTGCTTAGTCTAGCGGTCTTTTTCCCACCACAGCGAATTATTCAGGATCTCTATTCAAACCAATCGAACGTGGCTCGTTCTTTGCGAAGCTGCGGTTCTGGCGCAAAGGCTAACCAGAGAGGAAATTGCAGAATCGATAAACTGACTTCCTCTTCCGCATCATCAATCAAAATTAAGGGTAGCTGTTGTTCCTTGACGAGCCGATCCGCTTTTTGAGCCAGGGCATCAGGAGATTCAAACAAAACCAAACCTCGCTCTGGACCAAAATCAGACCGATCAATGCCCAAACAGTCCTGTAGACCCCGTCGCCAATCTCCTAGTCGTTCAGGGGAATTCGCCAGAATCAAGGTGCGGACGCCGTTGCCATACAGCTGGCGCAAAATCGAGATCGTAGCAGAGGCCACCAAAATATTTTGTAGGCGACTACTTAAGGTCCGCAAGGCCCCGCGGCCTCCAAAGGTAAAAAACCAGCTGGCTACCCGCTCTGCATGAATGGGCTCAAAGGTCCGGCGCAACTGCCAAGGAGGACCGTAGTAATTGGGATTGGTGCGGTATTGATCCAGAATCTGGCGAATCTGCCGCGTTTCGTCCGCAAATTCCTGAGTCGCAAACTGAGGGCCAGACCGTTGAGGAGGAGCAGACCGCTGTTGAGGCGGGCGGGACTGTCGAGGAGGAGCAGACCGCGGCGGGCGCTGTTCTGCTGCTGGTTCAGGGCGAGGAGCAGGCGGTGCTTGAGCCGGTGCTTTTGGTTTGGGTGCTTCCTTGGGGGCCAGCTCTAGTTTTTCGGCTGCGATCACCAGATCTTGCAAACTGGTCACGAGATAGTCATGAAAGCCGTGGATCCGAATCGCTAAATCTTGAGACACTCCCGCAAAACTTTGGCGCATTTCCGCCTGGACCCGTTCTTGGCGACGCTCTAGCTGATCAACCGCAATTTGGAGGGTTTGCTTCCGCTCTTCTAATGTTTTGAGGTGGTCGTTGGCAAATCGTTCTAGGGCCGTTTGGGTCGCTGAGAGCTGCTGTTCGAGGAGCTTCGCTTTCGTTCCCCGCAGTTCAGCGATTTCCGCCCGGAGGGTCTGAGCGTCTTTTTGAAGTTGTTCTACAGAAGGGGTGTTGTTGGCGATACCGGAAGAATCAGTCACGTTAATCCACTTGAATCAGTAAAATAATGGTCGTTGAGCAGGATACCTTAAGATCTGGGGCATCGCTCTTCTAGACAGGTCAATAGCGCTCGGGCATCAAAGAGCATAGGCATGAAGTGAATACTCTTGACCTCTTTAAAAAAGAACAAGATAGGAATGGGAGGAACCAAAATCAGCCAGTCTTGCCACTCAGCAAAGGGAAACTGGCGCAGCTGTTTTTCGCCTCGGTACAGCTCAAAAGCTGTGGCTGTAAATTGGACTTTCACAGTGGCGGCCTGAAAACCCAGAAAACAACCTAATAGGATGATAGGAACACCAGCCCAGGGGGTGAGGAAGGTTAGGGTTGTACCTGCGATCGCAACTCCGATCGGCACCCAATAGCGGGGCGTCAAAACGACCGTCGATTGTGTATTAGAAACCTGAGAAACAGCCATTGCACGTTCATAGGGTGAGCAAACTGTTTTCCATTCTAAGGGGTTCTGCTTCACAAGTTTTGTAGAGCAGTTCCACCTGACCCTTGGAACATCACCCAAGACAAGAAAAAGTTGGTCATAAACACCATCACAAGGGCCGTCACCACCGCAGCTGTGGTGGATTGTCCCACCCCTTTTGCTCCCCCATAGGTCGTTAACCCCCCAACTAGATCCAACGATGGCAATAATCCCGCCAAAAATAACAGCTTTAATCATGGAGTTCCAAATATCCCAGACCCCCAAAAAGCTGTGGACTGAATCTAAGAAGACACTATAGGGAATGCCATAGAGAACAGATGCCACTACCATGCCACCAGTCACCCCCCGCCACTAAAGAAATCAGGGTCAAAATCGGTAGCATCAAGGTACAGGCCAATAGCCGAGGTACCACTAAAAAATCAACCGGATCAGTATCCAGCATTTGTAGGGCGTCGATTTGTTCCGTGACACGCATCGTGCCAATTTCAGCGGCAAAAGCAGAGCAAACCCGCCCTGTAATAATTACGGCTGTCAGCACCGGGGCCAATTCTCGGGTAAGAGCAAGGGCCAACACTCCCCCCACGGTTTGCACTAGGCCAAAGGCAATAAACTCTCCAGCGACTTGAATGGTAAACACCATGCCCACAAAGCTAGCGGTCAATAGGGCAACCAGCAAAGACTCCGGTCCGACAATCGCCATCTGCTCAATGGTATTGCGGCGATGAATTTTGCCTCTGAGTAAGTGGACGATTACCTGCCCGCCTAAAAAGATGGCTGCGAGCAAGCGACGGCTCCAAATATTGAATCCCGTCCAGGCCAGTAAGGATTTCACAAACACCTAAACTTTACTGCTGCGATGATGATCAAAAGGCAGGGTTTGGAGGATATCAATCATACTGTCTCATCGCTAAACGAGTAATGGGCGACAAACCACCAACAACATACTACTTTGGCGATGGAGATTGTGGCACTGGCCATCCCGATAAAACCCAGAAAGTCCTGATTGCCTAATTTTTGGACGATAAAACGAATCAACCGTTTTAACTGCCAGACCGCTGCTGCTGTGACCAAACTCGTGTGGGAAGTCCCCAAACATAGATAAACCCTTCCGCAGCCTTGTGATCAAAGGTATCTTCAGACCCATAGGTCGCCAAGTCCGGCGTATATAGAGAGTGAGGTGATTGTCGTCCCACCACCATTGCAGATCCCTTAAATAGCTTGACCCGTACCATACCTGTAACCTGTTTTTGAGTTTGCTGAATAAAGGCATCCAAGGCATCTTTGAGGGGACTATACCAGAGGCCGTTATAGACTAACTGGCTATAGGTTTCTTCAATCCCTCGCTTGTACTGAGTCACATCTGCCGTCAGGGCAAGGCTCTCTAATTCTCGGTGAGCCTGTATCAACACCAATAAGGCGGGGGCTTCATAAATTTCGCGGGACTTAATGCCGACCAAGCGATTTTCCACCATATCAATGCGGCCTACCCCATGGTTGCCCACCACTTGATTAAGCTGTTCGACTAGGGCTACAGGACTGAGGGCTTGTCCATTGAGCTGGGTGGGAATGCCCTGAGCGAAGTCAATATCAATATACTCAGGCTGATCGGGGGTATCGACAATCGCCTTGGTTAGATCATAAACCTCTTCCAAAGGCTCCACCCAGGGATCTTCCAAGGGGCCTGCTTCCACGCTTCGCCCCAATAAGTTGCGATCAATGCTGTAGGGAGAGGATTTCTTGACGGGGGACTGCACACCGTATTTTTCGCCATAGGCAATGGTTTCTTCCCGACTCATGCCCCATTCGCGGGCAGGAGCTAAAACTTTGATGTCGGGATTAAGAGCAGTAATAGACACATCAAACCGCACCTGATCATTGCCTTTTCCTGTACAGCCATGGGCAACAGCATCGGCTCCGTGGGCCTCAGCAGCTTCCACCAGCAGTTTGGCAATTAAGGGTCGGGCTAGTGCAGTCGATAGGGGATATCGATTTTCGTAGAGAGCATTGGCCTGAATGCCGGGGAAGGCATAGTCGGCAATAAAGCTTTGGGTGGCATCAGCAATCAACGATTGAGCAGCACCAGCATCTAATGCTTTCTGGCGAATGGGTTCTAGTTCATCCCCTTGGCCTAAATCAGCAGCAAGGGTGATGACTTCTTCAACGCCCCACTCATGCTTGAGATACGGAATACACACGGAGGTATCAACCCCCCCTGAATAAGCCAATACAACTTTTTTGGCGCGCCCCATGATCGCTTTTGTTCCTGCAAAACTGCGTTCCCTATTATGCAGGGTTAAAGGTCAGATTGCTACCAAACATCAGTAATCAATGACGCAAATTCGTGATGTACTGGAGGGGAGGAAATGGTTAGTTCCGAGAAGTGCCCATTCTCGTGAAGATGCTGAAAAAAGTGTTGTCATAATTTCTGTTTACAAAACGAATGAGATTTTGGCCATATCAAGAAGCGCTTCTAAAATCTTCTGAGGAAAAATCCAAGCGTCGTAAATTCAAGCTTCTAAAATATTGATTATTTATTTTCTCTGAACACTACATAATTCTCATTTTTTCTTATATAAATCTCGCAAAAATCTCAGTAAACTCTAATAAATCGCTCAGATAAACATCATTAATATCTCATATTCCTTGCTTAGATTAAGAATATAGAGATGAAGCGTTGTTGAACTTGAACACACAAAAAATATTGATGCACAGAGGTTTTCCTGGACTTACTGACAGTAGTTCAGCAAATTTAGACACAGCATCATCAACTCTCATTGAGCCAGATTTAGCAGATCAATAAGATTGACAAAAAAAATAGAATCAATCAGCATCTCTTGCTGCCTCAATTTATAGATACTCCTTAAACATCCTCAGAAGTAAATTTTATGATTAACTTAATCGAGTTTCAGATTTCAGTGCAAGATGATCAATCAACAGATGACACAATGATCGATTTCCTGGCTCATCTAGCGATGGATCTGGAACGTCAGAATGCCGTTGTAACCTCTGCTCAGTTGCCTAGTCAGGCTGGCAAAGTAGGATGCTTTTCTCAAGAAGATAGAAGCAGTAGTCTGCTAAACATTGAAGTTAATCGAGATAATTGGCAAATCTGTAGCCAGTGGCTTTATGAGCGCTTAGTGGGGACCACGACCAAGGTTAGATTTGAACATGAAGATCTTGAGTTTGCCTTTCAAGAACGCGATCATCACGATCAGCAACTCGCTCACAAAGAATTTGAAGTCTTAGTGAATTGGATGGAAACCTCTAGAAAAGTGCTAAATGCAGCATAAGAGGATCTGCTTACACTGACTACTCTGAGAGCGTTGTCTGAATAAGCTACAAATTTCTTTAGCAAATCCTATATCGCTTATTCCCCTGCCAAACAGAATTCCTGTTATACAGGGTTAAAGGTCGGATTGATATTGCTATGGGAGCTTGGTCCCAAGTATCAAACACTTAAAGCTGTTTCATGAAAATAAGGCACGCTCCCTATTGCTGAGTTTGTTGTGCTTGCGGTTGCAGTGAGGAAGGGTTTACTGAGCTGGGAGGAGATTGAGTAATCTACACAATACTTGAACGAGTAATGGCAATCAGACTGCCTATCAATCAGCGAGTCAAGTCTTCTGACAAGCTAATTTACAAGCTAAATGCTGGCTTTTTTATTTCTTCGTTTGGCTTTTCATTAAACATTACTGATAATTCCTATTTCAAACATTATGAGAATCTTCAGGTGTTTCTATTTGTCGATTTTTCGCCTTATTGATGGCAGTCCTATACTCTAGACGGCTAAGATATTAACTTCTTTAAAAGACTGAAACTTGAGTGATAGAAGGCTTGTTAGTTTCGCCTTGTGCTCTCCATTGCATTGATCAATGCAATGTTGAATGGCCCCTTTGAAAGAGTGAAAATCGGCATAATACTTCGAGTAGAGACATTCCTTGCGCACAAAGCGCCAAAGCCGCTCAATCAAATTCAAATGGGGTGAATAGGAGGGCAAATAGACTAACTCAATATCGACGATCTCAGCAAAGTCAGTCACCAGCTGGCATTTTTGATATCGGGCATTGTCTAAAATGACGCTGATGGGTATGACTGGGTCGAGTAGTGCCAGCTTGGCTAGCAACAGACACATGCTATGAGAGTTGATGTAGGTGTGGTTGGTGATACTGGTGACTTCTTTGGTGACAGCGTTGAGTGCACCCAGAACATTGAATCGTTGACGGCCAGAAGGAGACGGGATGAAGATCCGACGAAGGCACCAGAGAAACCCCAGATAAGCCCGGTGAACAAAATGAGCAGCATCCACAAAAAAAGACAAGACGCTCTTGGCGTTGAGCTTCCTCTAATAAGGGTTCAAGGCGAGTTTGTCGAAACTGCTCTTGCTCCTCAATTTTCTCGGGCAGACTCGACTTTCCCGGCACATACCCCACTTTTCGATAGCGACAACCAATGCGCTTGAGGAAGGCTTTGATCTGGGTTGGAGAACGCTTAATGCCTGTCAATTGTTCAATGACTGCTTGGGCTTCTGCACTGGTGCGGGGCGGGTGGTGCTCAAAGTAGGCTCTCACACTATCGCTATGAGCATTGAGTGAACTAGGTTGACCTTTGTATTCCAGGGTCTTCAGTCCTTCAATTCCGCCTTGTTGATACTGACGAAGGGTTTTAGCTAAGGTCGGACGACTAATCTGACAAAGCTGACAAATCTGGGCATGGGGAAGACCCTGACTTTTCAAGTAGAGCACTTCCATCCGTCGCTGCACCCGTGGGTGAGGATGATGATAGCGTTCGTAGTTGAGGTGTTGGATTTCCTCTGCGGTGAAATCAATTTTAATCATGCAAGTAAGAGAGTAGGTGGGGGGATACTCCCAGTGTGCCAAATCTCTCCGCTACTATGTTAAGTCACAAGTCGTCTGCAGTATAGATTATCTAAAGGAATTTGAAGATAAATTGCTAAGATTAACTCCAATGTTTCTTTCAGCATACGCAGTTGGATATACCAACGGGGTCGTAGCTCACTTTGCATTCGTTTTTTGAGCAGGACTAGATTTGCCACATACTCTTCTGGAAAAACAAGGATGAGTTGTCCTGTTAATGAGATGTTGAGCGGACTACAGGATTTGAGAAGAACAAGTAAGAAGATACCTGCTGAAACGGTCGGGATGAGTAGATAGATAAATTCCCATTGCAGAGACTTTGTTGTGATGTTTGGGACAACAGGGGTGTCTAAATTTGCATCTTCTAATAGGACTGAAAGTTTCTGTGAAATGGATGCAACTTCTGCTAACTGTCCAGCAGATTGAGCAATGCTAATCAATACATAATCTTTGGGGTAGATTTTTTCCGCTGGTAGGAGGGCTTGCTGCAAAGTCTCCAGTGCTTGCTGAGAATCGTTCAACTGCCCATAAGCTTGAGCAATGCTATCCAATGCAAAATATTTGGACCCAGAATGTTCGATTTTTTCCGCTTGCTGGAGGGCTTGCTGCAAAATCTCCTGCGCCCGCAGGGAATCGTTCAACTGCCCATAAGCTTGAGCAATGCTACCCAATGCATCAACTTTGTACCCAGAATAGTCGATTTTTTCCGCTTGCTGGAGGGCTTGCTGCAAAATCTCCTGCGCCTGCTGGGAATCGTTCAATTGCCCCGCAGCTTCAGCAATGCTACCCAATGCAGAAGCTTTGTACCCAGGATCGTCGATTTTTTCCGCTTGCTGAAGGGCTTGCTGCAAAATCTCCTGCGCTCGCTGGGAATTATTCAACTGCCCTGCAGCTTCAGCAATGCTACCCAATGCAGAAGCTTGGGACCAAGGATTGTCGATTTTTTCCGCTTGCTGGAGTGCTTGCTGCAAAATCTCCTGCGCCCGCTGGAAATCTTTCAACTGCCCTGCAGCTTCAGCAATGCTACCCAATGCAGAAGCTTTGTACCCAGGATCGTCAATTTTTTCCGCTTGCTGGAGTGCTTGCTGCAAAATCTCCTGTGCCCGCTGAGAATCGTTCAACTGCCCCGCAGCTTCAGCATTTCGTAGCATTGCATCAACTTTGTACCCAGGATTGTCGATTTTTTCTGCTTGCTGGAGTGCTTGCTGCAAAATCTCCTGCGCCCGCTGAAAATCTTTCAACTGCCCTGCAGCTTCTGCAATGCTACCCAATGCAGAAGCTTGGGACCAAGGATCGTTGATTTTTTCCGCTTGATGGAGTGCTTGCTGCAAAATCCCTTGCGCCCGCTGGGAATCTTTCAACTGCCCCGCAGCTTCTGCAATGCTACCCAATGCAGAGGCTTGGAACCTAGGATCGTTGATTTTTCCCGCTTGCTGGAGTGCTTGCTGCAAAATCTCCTGTGCCCGCTGGGAATCTTTCAACTGCCCCGCAGCTTCAGCATTTCGTAGCATTGCAGAAGCTTGGGACCAAGGATCGTCAATTTTTTCCGCTTGCTGGAGTGCTTGCTGCAAAATCTCCTGCGCCCGCTGGAAATCTTTCAACTGCCCTGCAGCTTCAGCAATGCTACCCAATGCAGAAGCTTGGGACCCAGAATGGTCGGTTTTTTTCCGCTTGCTCGAGGGCTTGTTGCAAAATCTCTTGTGCCCGCTGGAAGTCGTTCAACTGTCCATAGGCTTGAGCAATGCTACCCAATGCAGAAGCTTTGTACCCAGGATCGTCAATTTTTTCCGCTTGCAGGAGAGCTTGCTGCAAGATCTCCTGCGCCCGCTGGAAATCTTTCAACTGCTCATAGGATTGAGCAATGCTAAGCAATACAGCAGCTTTTTTCCGCAATGCAGACGCCTTGGAATCAGGGTCGTCGATTTTTTCCGCTTGCTGAAGGGCTTGCTGCAAAATCTCCTGCGCCTGCTGGTAGCTCCCAAAATCAGCCCCTTTGAGAAATCTTGGAATATCTAAATGGGGATCTTCCTGAAGTACTTTCAAGCGTGAAGAAAGTTGTTGTAACTCTTCATGGCGTTCAATATGGTCTTGATAGGTAAAATGCTGCTGAAGCTGATCCTGAAATGTCAAAATACGGGGAACAGAAAAGCTAAGCGCAACTACTCCCCCAGTAGTTAACAAAAATCGCTTTAACCAGAATTTTTTTAGTTTATTTCTTTGTTCCTCTATCTTCGACATATCAAAGCAACCTCCAAGCCAGTTGTCCCTGCCCCGATCGCTGAGCCAACATTAACCGATATTGCTGAACTCCACTGAGGGTATTGGCCCCCCAACCCCGTCACCTTGTAATACTTGCGCCGGGCACCGCCAGAGTCATCCACCTCATCCCCCCCCATCGCCAGGAAATCAACCCCTTCTTCTCCAGACGGTTTAGGGCCGGATATAAACTACCAAAACTTAGTGTGATCGGCCTGCCCTTATTAAGCCCATCCAAAATCTCTAAGCCATAGAACTCTCGTTCCAAAAGAACCGTGAGGATATCTTCATCGATTGCCGACAACCGCACAGGCTTGTCTTTGTTCGCTTTATCTTTGTGCTGTTTTGCCATTAGTTTCTTCGACCACTCGAAGTCTAATTTTTTCAACTATTATATGTTTTTATAATAGCTAACGTTATTCTAGTACATTTCTCAGGAATTGGTGGCAATTCATCCTATAAGGCACCCAAATTTGGCATTGACAAGCAAGCAGCGCCAGCTTAATTGCACTCAGCTTCAATGCAAAGAAAGAGTAAAAACCTTTCTGTATTAAGCGATTAAGCACTCTATTTGCTCGTGTCCGGATTGTTTTGTAGACTCTGCAAATCCAAAGCTAAAAACCGATCCAGAGGCCGGTACATCCAATACATCGAACTTGTCGAATCCAGGCTCGTCTTTTGAAATCCCAACATTGCCCCCATCTTTTCGTATAGAGGGTGAATCACCAACGTATGCATATCACAGAGATTCGGAAAATCTTCTTGCATTCGTTGCAACGTTTCCTGGGTATCGATTAGAAATGGGAATTGATATAGGTCCCAATAAAGCGGGTCAATCATCCAGCTCCGAATATAAACCGACACACAGTTTGGATCACCCGGCGTTGCCATTTGAAACGGATCCACTTCTGTCAGCGTACTGAGATGTAGGCCCTTACTGGGTGCCGAAAAGAAATTAACATCAGATTCACTATCCGTGGGATATAGCAAATAAAAGCCCACTGGATTGAGGGTATTGACCTGCCGCAACACTCTCATGCCTGTTCCATATTGCTGCGCCCATTGCCGAAGCTTCAGCGTAATTCGATGTGGCGCTGTCTCGGAGTTCTGGTTCATCCAGTTATAGTTGCGGGCCAACAAATTAGCCACTGGAATCGCATCACAGCGGGGGTCAAAGTCATCGGTTTTCAGATCGATGGTCTCTTCTGAAGTATCCCAACCTTCTGGCATCGGCTGAATTTCGATCCAGGTGGTATTGCCATCAAACTGCTTCTGAATCAGACCGAGTGCTGCAAGCTTATCCACCATCATCCCGGCAGCACGATCGCTGCCTTGATCCTTATCAAAGTAAAACAGCTCTGCTGCTTGTCGATGGGTGCACATAACTGGCTTGGTAGGTAATGCTAGCTCGGTTAGGGGTGGTCGCAAACGGGAATTTTCTGCTAACTGCTCCTGGACTAAGGCATAAATCCATAGACGCACGAAACTTTCTGCCCGGACCCGCGTTAACCCCACCCGCTGAATCAATTTCGCTACGGTTTGCTGTTGCAGTTCCGAAGCCCACCACTGATCTAGATCTTCAGTATTCAATCACTTCACCTCACTTCACCCTACTTCAGTATAGTTCTTGGCACTGATATTGCTTCAAAACCCTACACAGCAGTCATTGTGACCTCACCAGAACAGAAGCCAGAATGCAATTAATCAAACAAAGCCCAACGGAGGCCACCATGACTGACAAGAAGTACACCACTCCCACCGCCCACACCAGCGCTTGGATTGCCCAAACCTGGATTTCCTTCACCGTTTCCATTGCAGCGACAGGCATTGGCATTATCTATATGCCCGTCAATACCTGGATGAAGGGTTACTTAGGCATGGGCACCTTATTTTCCATCGGCTCCACAATTAGCTTGTCCAAAACTATTCGCGATGTGGAAGAGTCGAAGCGGGTGATTAGCCGCCTCGATGAAGCCAAGGTCGAAAAAATGCTGGCGGAATATGACCCCTATAACAAAGTGGCCTAGCCCCATCAAACTCCCTTCAAACCATTCTTTAAGGACTCAAAAAATGCTTCTGGCTCACCCCCTCGCTACTTCTCGCAACGCCCTCAACATTGGTAAAGGTGTTTTTTCACTCCTCCGCAACCCCAGCAATACCGAATCGGTCTATGACATTGAAGATGGGCTCTACGGTACCCAAGCCATGCAGCTAGCGGTGGACTTTATCAATACCGATGTCAGTACCGCCGAATTGGTCCAAGACCGTTATATTGCCCCTTCGCCGGATCTAGAAACCCTATTGCAATATCCCCAAGATTCCCTGGGTTATTGCTATGCATCGACCCTCACGGACGCTGGCTTTGATCCTGAGTTTTATCGTGCGATCGCAGTGCAAGACGACGCCAGCTACATCCTTCTCCGACTCCGCCAAACCCACGATATTTGGCACCTGATTACTGGGTTCGGCACGGATGTGGCTGGAGAGTTGGGACTCAAAGCCTTTGAACTCGCCCAAACTCGCCGCCCAATGGCCTTGGTCTTGCTCACCTTTGGCTTACTCAAAGCCCTGTTAAAAACGCCTGATTCCCTAGCGACCCTACTGCCAACGATTTCCCAGGGATACCAGCGAGGACTTCGCGCTCAGCCGCTGCTGTCCCAGAAGTGGGAAGAACAATGGGAAAAGCCACTCCAGCAATGGCAACAAGAGCTGGGCATCACAAGCTGAAATCTCAGGCAGTCCATCCCTAGCCCTGGACTGCTCTATGGATTACATCAAGATTTAAGGAGCGCAAGACTATGAGATATATCGCCTTCGGTTTATTAGCCTTTCTCGCATTAATTATTCTGGCTGGGTATGGTGCCGTCAGCTGGGTGGATATTGCTACCATTCAGTTCGTGGATTGGATTATGGGTCTCGCCATTTTTGGGTGGTTAGTGACCATTACCACCGTTCCCTGGAACGTCCATTTTCAAGCCCGTGAAGTGGTGGCAGAAATCAATCTTTCTTTAGAAAAAGGGATTCATATTGATCCAGAACAGCGCCAATATGCCGTGATGGTCGGTCGTCGAAGCTTATGGGTTGCCTTAGCCTTGCATGGGGTATCTGCAGTCGGTCTCTTTGCCTTAGCCTGGTGGCACATTAGCGCCATTGGCTATCTGGGCTCTCTAGCCGCTCTACTTTTAACCGTGTTACGCCCTAGCATCAGAGCCTACTCTTTTCTCGCCAAGCGCCTGTCCATGATTCAGCGCCAGTGCAACTATCCTCGGGAAGATGTGTTGGAATTACGAGGCCGGATGGCGATGCAGGAAAAGCTCACCGAGAGTCTGACCCAGCGCCTCAATCTAGAGGATCCAACCTCCTGGATCAGTGATCAGCAGCGACAATGGGAGTCTATCCGCCAGGATCTCAATCGGGTGATGACGGCCCTGGAAACCTTCAAAGTCAATAATCAGGTGGAGCATCAGCAGTTAGCGAGTGATGCGGAGAATGCGATCGCAAACCTCAGTGAAGACGCACAATTCCTCAATCAAGTCCGGGAGCTCATCCGCTTTGTCAAAACGGCTTAATCTAGCCCAGCAAGCTATCCTAAACACCAGTAGCCCAATACATCACAGCTTGTTTTTTAGCGTTATTATCCCCACCTACAATCGCCTGCCCATTTTGCAAAAATGCTTGGCAGCCCTCTCCCAGCAGGCTTTAACATCCTCTCATACCTATGAAGTGATTGTGGTGGATGATGGCTCTACAGACGATACAGTGGCTTGGCTCCACACTCAGTCCCTCCTAGATCTGCGATATTATTCCCAGTCTCACCAAGGTCCAGCCGCCGCCCGCAATCTGGGTCTCCAAATGGCCCAAGGCGATACCATCGTGTTTATTGATAGCGATTTAGTCGTCACAGATTCCTTCTTGCAATCCCATGCTGAGGCTCTACAGAGAGGGCAACAACAGTTGAGGCATCATCGCCTGTTTACCTATGGCCGCGTTATTCAAACTTGCAACTTCGCGGATCCAACATCGACCCCCTACAAACTTTCAGACTATTCAGCCGCCTATTTCGCCACCGGGAATGTCGCCATTGCTCGGCGTTGGCTAGAAGAGACCGGAGGCTTTGACCCTAGCTTTCAGCAATATGGCTGGGAAGATTTGGAGTTAGGCGTGCGGCTCCAACAGCTCAATCTCCAACTAGTCAAAGCACCCAAAGCAGTCGGTTATCACTGGCATCCTCCCTTTCACCTTGATCAACTGCCCCAGTTAATCGAACAAGAACGGCAGCGGGGGCGAATGGGGGCTAAGTTTTACCTCAAACACCCCACTCTTCACGTCAAAATGATGGTCCAGCTAACTATTTGGCATCGTTTGCTCTGGAGACTGCTAACCATTAATGGCCAATTAAACGAACGATCTCTCACACCGCTCTTGCAATTTTTGATCCACCACCATCACTCCCAAACGGCCCTCGGTATCGCCCGTATCTTCCTTAACAGGTATCAGGTGCAAAGCATTCACCTAGCCTATACCCAGCTTAGAGAAATCGATACGGGTGTTCAAGGCTGAAAGCCTAAGTTAGCCCCCACGTCAGCCAAAGCATCAATAGGACAGCTCATCGCTCAGACAAATGTAACCCCCAGCATTTCACCACTGATGATCGAGTCGATCAAAGCGGGCATGCTGAACATATACACCTGAGCGACCTATCAGCTATGTCTGTCTCTGATACTGATATTTTGCAGCGATATGCCCAAGGCCACCGGTCCTTCAACAAGATGGATCTAGAGGCCTGCAATCTGAGCCTCCAAGATTTGAACCATGCTTCCTTTGCGAGTGCCAACATGAGCCATAGCGTATTGCACGGAGCCACATTTATTGGCACATCTTTTTGCCAAGCCAACCTTAAAGCCGCAGGGTTGATTGCTGGAGACTTAACTGGCGCTAATTTAAAGGACGCCGATCTAAGGGATGCCC
Source organism: Acaryochloris sp. 'Moss Beach' (assembly GCF_021497025.1). Taxonomy (NCBI): domain Bacteria; kingdom Bacillati; phylum Cyanobacteriota; class Cyanophyceae; order Acaryochloridales; family Acaryochloridaceae; genus Acaryochloris; species Acaryochloris sp. 'Moss Beach'. The sequence goes on along the minus strand of NZ_CP071717.1, from coordinate 4,040,782 downwards.
TCCTAACAAATTCTGATTTCTCTGGGGCTGACCTCAGGGGTGCAAACCTTAAACGCGCCGTCCTCGCCCGTGCGGTCTTGCGAGGGGCCAATTTAAGAGATGCAGATTTACGGGAAGCAGACTTGCGAGAAGCCGATTTCACCGGGGCTGATTTATCAGGTGCACAGGTTAAAACTCAGGCCCTAGAAGAAGCCATCTTAAACGAAACCATCTTTCCCGACGGGCGCATCGTCAGTTTAGAGCAAGCCTAAAGGATCAGGGGTCGTAGGATTAACGGATCTATCGGTACTAGCCATCCCTGAGAATCTATTATCTGAGGAAGCTATCCACCAGCCACAGCATCACGAAGATCACACAACTCAAAATAGCTTGAGGCTGCACCGGATCGGTTTGTAATCCTGTTTGTAAGAGGGCAGAGCCGATCAGGGCACCTACACCAATCCCAGCCAAGGTTAACAGTAGTGCCCGTCCCAATTTCTGTTCTTTACGGTTCAGCCAGTAGAGACTAAAGCCAACCCCTAGGGCTAACAGAAAAGCCAGGGTATCTACCGATTGGGACAAAAGAGCAAACCCAGCCAGGGCCGTATAGCAAGCCCCGACAATGGTGATCTCTTGCATGTCGGGCTGATCAATCGATTGCTGCAGCCAGTTGGGCGATGGGCTCAGTTGGGGCATGCTAAGCTTCGGGGTCTTTTTCTCCGCCAAGCGTTCGGCAAAGCGAATGCCTTCAGGCACCTTAATCTTGCCTTCTTGACGCTTACGCAAGCGGTCCATCAGGACAGAATCATAGGCCGCTTCTGCGGTTTGTCGGCATTTTTCGTCTTCCTGATTCTTGGCAATGATGCGATCTCGGGCATTTTGGATATCTTCAAAAGATGCGTTTTCAGCAACTTCCAGGATTTCATAAGGGTTTTGCTCGCTCATGCGTTTTTCTTCCATTGCCCTAAACTCTTGCCGACTCACATTCTGGGTTATATCGGGAACGTTAAAAAACGCTCTCATAAGAATCTAACAATAAAGATTCACTTCTACACCCTAATACGCTTAATTTACTCTTGCACACAACTTTCAGATTCTCTTCTAACTCTGGGGGTGCAATCTGGGAATTTGATGTGAAAACTTAACATTTCAGTCTTAGAAGGGGGCTTCATCTATATTGGCTTGGGATTGCAAAAAATCTAGGAATTCCAGCAATTCCTGATCCGTCAAATGTTGGCGGGAAAGCTTGTTATAGGTTTGCTGCAAATGCCGCCGTCCTTGGGTACTCGTCCATCCCAGGCGCTTCAGCTCCACATCGGTTTGAGCAATGATATCCGACAGATCTAGGGGGTGAGCCTAGGGCGGCGGCATCGGCTACAGGAGATCGAGGAGCTTTGCGTTTTGAAGTAGTCGTCTTCGATTTCTGTCGCCGAGCTGCAGCTCGGCGAGGTGGCGCTTCTTCTTCCACAACATCTGGGACCTGCAGGTCTTGCATTTGCAGGCCGGGATCATCCCACTCAGGTGCCGCATCAAGGGCCCGATTCGCAAGGGCCTGTAGGTCTTCTGATAAAGATGCAGGCTGCAGACGTGCTGGATCCTGTTCACCCATTAAATGAGCCTGGGTTTCAAAAGTCGCTGCTTCTATACCCAAAACCACTAAAGCCCGAGCCCGGGCATGGTCTTCTGCCTCTTCTATCGTCGATGCAGATGACAGTCCTGTTGCTAAGGTTGTGTCCCCTACTTGAATCAAGGCACGAACAATGTAGTGATCTGGCTCGGCCTTCAGTAACTCAGAGGTGAGACTCCCCGTTGGATATTGAGACCGGAACTGCGAGTACATCAACTGCCTCCCAGCAATCATCTCGACTGACGAGCCTAACGTTAGCATGATCCGCAAAATTGCGTCTCACTAAATTTTGCAAGCCCTGATAGCCTGCATTAATGACCAGAGTGTATTTTGAACTACTAAAAAATTTTCAAATTTTGTTTAGACTCTATTTTTGGATCGTCCATCAACCTCAACGTTGAAGATAGCTGAGTGGGTAGATGTCTTCACCCTGTTTAACCTAGCGTTGACTTATACAACTTCTGATTTCCTATACTTTAAAGGATAATCAGATGTGGCTTGCCAAAAGCCCGAATTATCTATCTCCTATCAGCCATCTTCAATTGGACGCTGAATTTTAAAAGCTGGGTAACTTTAAAACAATAAATTTAAATCACAAGATCACCATCGACGTTTTGAATCAGTAAATAATAAAGAAATGTTAATTCAATCCTCTTCGCCTGGTGTGACAAAACCGATTCGCAGTCATTTTGAGCGACAAGTACAAGTTATCCAAGGTGATGTCTTACGAATGGGGGCATTAGTGGAGCAATCTTGTCGTTTTGCCCACACTGCTCTGTTTGGACGTGATTTATCGGTGGTAGATACCCTCGCTAAGCAAGACAAGCAAATTGATCAGTTTTATAGACAAATAGAAGTGCAGTGCCTGCAGCTCATCGCGTTGCAGTCCCCAGTTGCCAGTGACTTAAGGCTGATCGGCACTCTGATGCAGCTCATTCGTGATTTAGAGCGGATTGGGGATTATGCTGAAGACATTGGCGAAGTTGCCGTTAAGTTATTTCCTTATCCAGTCGCCACTTACATGCCCGAGATCGAGCATATGTCGGAGGCTCTGCCAAAGCATGTTAGCCCTGAGTTTATCGGCCTTAACCCAACTCGATGCTGAAGTTGGACTCCAAGTCAAAGTCGAAGACGATGCCGTTGATGACTGCTATGACAATTTATACGAGGTCCTAGCCAGCCAATCTAACTCGGGTTCGACGGAACCTTTGCTCCTGTCGATGTTAGTGATTCGATCCTTAGAAAGGATGGCCGATCATTCCACGAATATTGGCCAAAGAGTGGCTTTTATTGTTACCGGAAAGCGGTAAGGATCCGAATTTTCTAAATCTTTAAAAATTGAAGCTTGGTATCAGGAACGCATTGACAAATTTCGTTTGACAGTTGTTCCACTGTGAGGAACGATCAATAAGGCATACAATGTTCATAGGGCGCTTCCGGTTTTTACACTCAAGCACTCGATGCTCTAACTGTTTTGCTGCAGTTCCGTCAACGTCTCAGAGTCAATGCTGCCATCGCAAAAAACGGATCCAGGTTCATTACAAAACCTAATCCTTTTCTAAACAGCATTCTCTATCCCCTTAAGTTTGCTAGACCATTGCTTAAAGGGCCATGAGCTGAGATTTTTTTGGTGGGCATGAGCATTGGTGACCTAAGCGGTTTAGATCATGCTAAATCTTCTCAAGCTATTCCCTCCAGGAGAACAGATGCTCCTGGTGTTATGGCTAGAACGATAAACAAGATTGGCACTGAGTTGAAGCCGGGCCCTAGCCACAATGAAGGACTAAAAGTTGCATGGAATTTTCGATTAGTACTCTGCTGAACAACTTTGCAGATGATAAGTTACTCGCTCCAAAAGCTTTAGAAAAGAAATTAGATTGCCAGGCTTCTGATGGCATCAGACAATTGCAAATCACCTTAGAAGCCCTGGAGAAAGTCGGTATCCTCACCAAAGAACGGGGTAAATATAAGCGTCTTCCAGAAGAAGGGGTTGTCGAGGGCAAACTTCGCTGCTCCAGTAAAGGCTTTTGCTTCGCCATTCAAGATCAAGACGATACAGAAGATATTTATATTCGAGAGAGCCAGCTCAATACGGCTTGGAATGGTGATCGTGTCCTCGTCAAAGTCACCAAGGAAGGACGCCGCCGCCGCAGTCCTGAAGGTGAAGTCCGACTCATTCTGGAACGCTCTAACCCATCCGTCATTGCCAGGGTCAAAAAAACAGAAGCGGGGGAATATCGAGCTGTTCCCCTCGATGATCGCCTTTTATTTGAACTTGCTCTCCACCAAGAAGCAGATGGCCCCGACTTAGAAGCGGCCATTGATCAGCTGGTGCATGTGGAGATTGTTCGCTACCCTCTAGGACAGCTCTCCCCCCTAGGCCGTGTCACTCAGGTCCTAGGCAGTGATGCCCAATCAGCGGCTGATACAGAGCTAGTCTTTTGTAAGTACGATTTGCCTCGTTCTTTTCCTGAAGATGTTTTAGAAGAGGCTGAAGCGCTCCCGAAAAAGCTGCGAAAAGCCGATCAGAAAAAGCGGGTGAATCTGCTTAAGGTGCCCACGTTTACGATTTGCGATCGCACCCCCAATCCCACCCAGCTAGACCATGCCTTTTCCGTCGAAAAATTAAGAGGCAACAAATGGCGAGTAGGCGTCCATGTCACCGACTTAGTCTATTACCTCGATGCAGACTCCTCCATCGAACGCCAGGCCAGCCAACGCAGTGCCTCCATGTTCCTGGGTGATACGGCACTGCCCCTTTTCCCAGAGACCTGCATCGAGCGCATTGGTGCCCTCACCGCTGGCAAAGATCACCTCACCTTTTCTGCATTGGTTACGCTGAATAACGATGGGGAAGTTTTAGAATTCGAAATTCAACCCTCCGTGATTCATGTGGATCAACACTTGGCCTATGAGCAAGTGCAGGACATTCTGGATGGAGATAGCAAAGATAAGCCCCTCGCAGATGCCATTCAGCTATTTCAGACGGTCAGTGAGGCCCTGAAAAAGCAACGCTATGAACGCGGTGGTTTTGATCTATTGCTATCCACCGCTCCTCCCCAAGTCATTGGGGACGAAGGAGATCTAGGGGCAGTCATCTTAGCGCCACCCGCCCAGGCCCACAGCATCGTGGCCGATCTGTTAGTCCTCGCCAATCACCTTGTTCTTTCGCATCTTCAAGAATTGGCTATTCCAGGGGTCTATCAAATTCAAGCCCCACCCGATGCTCAGGATCTCCAAGATCTGCTCAAGCTATCTGACAATATTCAACTTTCATTGAGCTTGCAGCAGGAAGACACCGTTCAACCCCAGGATTTCCAAACCTTTAGTCAGACCTTTCAGACTTCAGAACGCTCAGCCATCCTGTTTGAACTACTGCAAACCACCCTCAAGCCTGTCCAGTACAGTGCGGTTTCAGGGCCCCATTTTGGCTTAGCCCTAGTCAATAACTATGGCCACTTCACCTCTCCCCTTAATCGATACGGCGATTTGCTCAATCAGCGCATTTTGCATGCCGTCTTTACGGAAGGGCGCGATCGACGAACCTCCCGTGCCAAGGAAAAAGTGGACTTACGCCATAGCTCTTGTCATGGACAGATTAGCTGGAATGTCTTACCCCCAGAAACTCAGCGGCACTTAGAAGCCCTGATTACGGATGCGATTCCCCAATTGAATGAGCAAGCCGACCTAGCACGTCAAGCTTGTCAAGATCTGACCGGGTTGCAAAAGACGAAGCAAATGCAAACCCATACGGGCGAAGTGCTGCAAGGCATTATCACCGGAATTCAGTCTTATGGTTTCTTCGTGCGCATTGAAACCCTAATGGTTGAAGGGTTAGTGCATGTTAGTTCCCTCAAAGATGATTGGTATGAATACCGATCTCGCCAACAAACCTTAGTTGGCCGCAAAAATCGCTGTCAGTATCGTTTGGGCGATCGCGTGGATGTCGAGGTCAAGAGCGTCGATTACTATCGCCAACAAATTGACTTAATTGTCGTCGGTGGCGGTAGCGAAGCCCCTGAAGATGAGGTGACCGAAGCCCCCATCAAAGTGAATGGTAATGGTAACGATGAAAGCGATCTCCCAGATGAAACTGAGGAGGAATAGCTCCGACTGATTGCACGAAAGCCCCCACTCGATCTAGCAAGCGCTAACATGAATGCCTTAGAATTTTTCCAACTCAGCGAAGGCCGGTGGCGATCCCATCGCATTACTCACCATTTGCTCCTCCGCCGGTCCGAGTCAGGAAATACGGAAATCGAGGTTCAGGTCTTAGCCCCAGATGACCCCAAAGTCATCGAAATCTGCCAGTTACATGATGCTCAGCCGCACCTGGCCATTGGGGGATGTTTTGTGCAGTGGCGAGGCGCAATGGCCTGGGATCAGGATGAAGACGATCCCCATCGGGGGTCGACGGTATTTGTGTTGGTCCCCCATGAGGGCAGCGATAACTCCGGTCAGTTACTGCGGGAGCGGGGCTATGCCGAGAGTGTTCCGGTCGTGGGTCAGTATCAGGTGGATGCTCAAAACGGCCTAGTCTTAACCACCGAATATGACACTATGAGTTCTCAAGAACGGTTTTGGTTTGCCAATCCCAACTTGCGGCTACGGACTACGACAGTCAAAAGCTTTGGTGGATTTAACACTACCTCTTTTTGTGCGGAATCGAAGCTCAGGGATCAGATGGCCACTGCCCCCACGCCGGAGGCGCCCCAACTGCAGCCCCTCCACTCTTGGTTAGGGTGGTAAACCTAGGCTTGGGCTGGCAGTTCCAAAGAGTCTGCTTCATCTGCCGCACTCCTGGCTAAGTCGTCACGATAAACGTTGAGGTCAAACCAGAAGGTCGTACCGATGCCTGATTCGCTGATCAAATGGACACTCGCATGATGTTTGTCCAGGATATTCCTGACAATAGAAAGTCCTAGACCCGTTCCTTCCAAGGTATGGACTCGATTTTCAACCCGGTAGAACCGATCAAAGATAGCTGCTTGATCATCCGGCTCAATCCCAATACCCGTATCAGCAATTTCTACCCGAATTTGACGGGTTTGTTCCGCTAGAGGATAAGCCCGAATCATCACTTTCCCACCGTTGAGAGTGAATTTTAGGGCATTGCCAATCAAGTTCGTTAAGACTTGCAGGAGCAAATCATAATTTCCCCAGATCGGTGCAAGATTCGTCTGAATATCATAACTAAGCTCAATCCCTCGATCGCGAGCCGTCAGTTGATAGGTTCTTAGGGTTTGCTCCACGGGCTGGAGTAGATCAACGGCTTCAAATCGGTATTGCTTGCCCGACTCCAGCCGAGACAGATCCAACACATCATTCACGAGGCGAGTCAGCCGATCCGTTTCACGATTGGCCGTATCTAAAAACTCTTGGCGGTCCTCGACACTCAGGTCATCGCCATAGTCATGGAGGGTTTCAATAAAAGATTTGATATTGAATAAGGGGGTTCTGAGTTCATGGGAAATATTGCTAATAAATTGGCTCTTAGCTTCATTAAGCTCCACTTCCCGAGTAATGTCCTGCACCGTCATGGCGATCCCTTTGACCTTCTCCCGCTGCTGATCCAGCACCGTCGTCAGCAAGATGCGCACTGTTCGAGGAGTCGGCCCAGTTAGGGTAATCCGAAACTCGCTGCCTTCTTGTCCAGCAGCACTCTGATAGAGCGGACGCGTTAACTCAATCTGTACAGGCTCTGGCAAATGATTGAGGACATTCTTACTCACCACCTCGCTATCCCAATTGAATAAACGTCGAGCAGTGGGATTCGCCAGAATCACGGCTAAGTCCGTATCCAGTAGCACAGCCCCATCCGCAATGGTTGACACTAGGGTTTCCAGCTTCGCTTTCTGGGCTGTCAGCTCCTCAATATTTTGCTCCTGATAGCGTTCTAGCCGTTCAGCCATATCATTGAAGCTGAGAATCAGTTCTCCTAATTCTCCGCCAAAGGGTAGGTCAACACGCTTTTTGAAGTTCCCGGAGGCAATCGTTTTTACCCCGACTACCAGCTCTTTAATCGGGTTGGTAATAATTAGAGCGTTAAACACGGCCCCCAGGATCACCATGACCCACAGGATGATAAACACAGCAATCGTGACATCGCGGGTTAAGTGGGAGGAGGTAACAGCTGTGGGGTTGGGGTTGATGCCAATCGCCAACACACCCAGATATTGTTCCTCTTGCAACAGGGGAACAAATACATCTGTCACCTCACCGTCTGGGGTGGAGTGCTCCCGCACCATCACCGATCCAGCCGTGGGAATAAAGTTTTCAGGCAACTGCATCAGCCGCTGCAAGGTCAAGGAACTATTAACCTGAGTTTCGGAATAGGGAATACCGTAATAGATGCGGCCTTCCTCGTCGGCATAGATCATGTAGCGAATGCTAGAGGTGCGGCTATAAAACTCCCGCGATAGTTTGGCTAAGTCACCATAGTTATGGTCCGCCACCAAAGGAGCCACGTTAGATGACAAGAGTAACCCTAAGTCTCGACCAAACCGATTGTCTTGCAGGCGAGCATCTTGCTGAATGCTATTCACAGCCCAAAACGTCAGGGAACTCATGAGCAAGGACACCACAAGGGTTGCAGCGACCATGAGCCGAGTTTGAATATTGGAGTCGGCCCACCAACTCACAATAATTTTTCTGAATCTTTCAAACAAGAGCTGAATCAAAACAGAACCTAAATGGACTTAAACAGGTAAGGCACACTCCTCAGAGAGTTCATCCGTAGGGCATTCATTCGAATATGGGTGTTCTTAGAATAATGATCCCACATATTTTATTTTGGCATGATCTTCAACATCCCTGGAGAATAGCTGAGCTACGACCGATGATTTAAAACGTTGTCTTGAATTTATATCTGCCAGAAATTCCAGTAGAAATTCGCGAATTGACCTATTCACAATAATTACGAGGTAACATCGTGAATACGATGAAATTCTCAGTCCCTCGTCAACAGCTCTATCATTTGCTCCGCCAATCGTCTGAGCCAGATTTGGCTGCGGCTGCACTTTATATTGCCCAGGAAGAATATCCTGCTTTAGACGTTGCAGAATATCTCAATGCTTTGGACACGATGGCGCTGGAAGTTGAGGAGCGACTGCCAGCTGATCCATACCCGTTAAAAGTTCTGCAAACTCTGAATCGTTATCTATACGAGGATCTAGGCTTTACCGGAAACAGCCAACATTACTACGATCCCCGCAATAGCTTCCTCAACGATGTCTTAGATCGGCGGTTAGGCCTTCCCATCACCCTATCCCTGGTCTATATGGAGATTGCCCGTCGTATTAACTTCCCCATGGTGGGGATTAACTTTCCGGGACACTTTCTCATTCGTCCCCATCGAGACGACATGAATATCTTTGTCGACCCTTTCTATCAGGGGGAGATTTTGTTTGAGCAGGACTGTTGCGATCGCATTACGCAAGTCTTTGGGCATCCGATGGATTTGCGGCCTGAATTCTTTAGCGTGGTAAGTCCACAGCAGTTTCTTGTGCGGCTATTGAACAACCTTAAACAGATTTATTTGAATGACAATCAATTGGAAAAATGCCTCAGCACTTCCGAGCAAATTCTGCTCGTTGATCCGCAGTGTTATAGTGAGCTGCGAGATCGGGGTATCTTGTACTATCATGTAGGCCGTTGGTCTGAAGCCCGACAAGATTTACAGGATTTTTTAGCCCAAAACCCTTCCCCTGAACACATTTCTTTAGTGCATAAGCTGCTTAATCAAATGAACGAATTTTCCTAACATGGCGAAGAGTCTTTTACAATAGGTATTGTTTCTTACGTCACGAATCGGTTCCCCTACTTTTGGACATCCACGATTCACCTAACCTCTGACTTCCGCTGATGCAACACGTTTGTTCTACCTCTACCGACCTAGTTTTTGCTGGTTTTCATGCCCTCGCTGACCCTCTCCGTACTCACGTTTTAGAGCTACTCCGCCACCGAGAACTCTGTGTGGGTGAGTTATGTGAGTCTCTAGATATCAATCAGTCTAAGCTCTCGTTCCATTTAAAAGTCTTGAAGGATGCTGAATTAGTCCATACCCGTCATGAGGGACGCTGGATCTATTACAGCCTTAATTTGGCTCAGTTTGTTGTTTTAGAGCAATATTTGGCTGAATATCGTCGAAACTCAGAAATCATGCCCCCTCGAATGTACGCCTCTCCCACTAATCCATAGATATTTTCCAGACACAACACTAGTTCTGATGGGAATAGATCAAGCATGACTCAGTCAGCTCACGGTACGTTGCACATAGAGTGGCTGACTACTTCTACTTTTATCGTAATTCTGCGTAATTGACTCTCGAAGTGTTGATCGCCCAGCAAAAACAGTTCGCACCGATCAGGCCGATCCCTTGATTGTTTATGTCTCAGATTCACGACCCATTCAACCGCCAGCGGCAAGCCAAACGGGTCGTGGCACAGCCTTAGGGAGACAGCTGGGCTTTGGTTTTCTCCGTCCTCGCCTTTGCCTGTTGCAGGGTTTGGCTGCGTTCTACCAGTTGCATAAAGGCAGTCCGATAGCCTTGGGAATCCTTCCCTTTGGCTTGCTCTGCTAGATCCAACACCTGGTTAAAGGTTGAGTCTCCTTTATATTCTGAATCCCGCAAGACCATGCCATACATAGCCACGGCGGCTGAAAATTTGAGGTTGTCGGTTGCAGCTTGAATCGAACGAGTCTGATCTGCGATCGCAGTACTGATCAGCTTACTCTTACTGCCCGTGGGCTGCTTGTACCGCAGCTTTAGGTTCATTAGATCTGAACTACTGCTGCTGGAAGTTGGTTTTTGGAACTTCAGCGGATCAATATCAGGCAGTTCGACATTGCTGGTCACCCCTGTAGGTACGACCTCGTAGAGGGCCGTAATGGTGTGACCGGAACCTATCTCACCAGCATCTTTGCGATCGTCGTTGAAATCCTGATCCCGCAGCAGGCGATTTTCATAACCAATCAGGCGATAGGCTTGGACTTTTTCAGGGTTGAATTCCACCTGAATTTTGACGTCCTTGGCAATGGTGAATAGGGTTCCTCGCAGATCGTTGACGAGCACTTTCTGGGCTTCTAGCAGCGTATCGATATAGGCATAGTTACCATTGCCTTTGTTCGCCAGTAACTCCATTTTGTTGTCTTTATAGTTGCCCGTGCCGTAGCCTAAGACCGTCAGAAATACGCCCCGATCTCGCTTTTGCTCAATCAGACGCTCTAGCTCTGCATCGCTGGATTGGCCGACATTAAAGTCACCATCTGTCGCTAGAATCACTCGATTATTGCCGTTTTTCAGGAAGTGGCGTTCGGCCATATCGTAGGCCATCTTAATTCCGGCTGCACCCGCAGTGGAGCCACCTGCCTCTAGGCGATCGATAGCATTCATAATGGTGGCTTTTTGCGTACCTGGTGTGGACGGTAAGACAATGCCAGCCCGTCCGGCATAGACGACTAAACTGACCCGATCTTGGGGCTTGAGTTGATGGACGAGTAAGCAAAGAGATTTTTTAACTAAGGCTAGTTTATTGGGGCGTTTCATAGACCCTGACACATCAATCAAAAACACCAAATTACTGGGTTGTTCTTGTTCTAGTTCCTTGCCTTTGAGGCCAATCTGCACGAGCTTATGCTGGCTATTCCAAGGGGCAGTCGCCACCTCAGTACTCACAGAGAAAGGCTGATCGCCTTTGGGAGACGCGTAGTCGTAATCAAAGTAGTTAATCAGTTCTTCTAGACGCACGGCATCTTTGGGCGGGAGTTGGCCTCGGCTAATAAAGCGTCGTACATTGCTGTAGGAAGCTGTATCTACATCAATAGAGAAAGTGGATAAGGGCGTGCGCTGAGGCAAAAAGAAGGGGTTTTCGTTGATGTGCTTATAGTCTTCGGTGTTGAATGTGCCGGGTAAGTGACGGCGATCTTTATCCTGAAATCGAGGTTTAGGAGCTGGAGCAGCAATGCTGGTGGGCGGTGCAATCGACTTGGCACGTCCGATTTGGTCACGGCTAAGTTTGGATTGGGCAGCGACTTCATTCGCTAGGGCTGGAGCAGGCTGCGCCCCTGTAAGGGCAGGGGGGCGGCCAGTCGGTCGAGGACGTCGGGATGAAAATCCAAACCGTCGATCCCCCGGCTTACGGGGTTGATCCACTTGGCTGAGCTCTGTAGCATAGTCTTGCTGTAAGCGTTTGAGAAGAGTCGCATCTGCGGAACTCAAAGCCTGACCCTGTAAACGCTCTAAGCTACGAGCCAGTTGGATCAGACTTTGGGCAAACTCGGCCCGGGATAGCCCTAACTCAATTTCTACAGGGGTGCGTCCCAGATACTGTTCATAGAGCTTGCGCAATGCCTCGACATCTTTATGGGCTGGCAGCAGCAATGACTCAGCATTGCAACCCTTGATTCTAGTTTGGGGTTGTGATTTTGCTTGGGCAATATTGAGTGGCTGGCATGCACTCATCGTCACCAGTAAGGCGGCGGATAGTGCACCCGACCGCTGCCAATTAAATTGCTTCATTGCATCCTTCTCCTCAATTCCAAGGGGTTCCAGCATAAGTCTGGAGTGATTTCATCCTAGTCGCTGAATTTAGGATGACCCGCCTCGTTTCCAAAATTGAAATGGCTCAGCATGTTACTGTCCAACTTTGAAATGCAAATGAACTCGTCTGGGATACTGCAACCACAAATCCCAGGCCAGCATAGAACTGGACATTTTTATAACGTTGGTCAAAGTCTTAGCAGATGATGCAAGCTGGCCCGATATTCATCGAATTTGGTTTTGAAGGTATTTCGTCACCCTATATCTCTCCAGACCAAATATGGGATCTGTTGGAAACCCTCACAAACTACAAACCGTCAAAAAGGGACCAGGTTTTTAATTCCAACCTTTGCTTGACACCTCTAGTCAGGCCTTAATTCTAGTGAGCACAGGATTAAAAATGAGTGCTTTACTCTGTCGACAAAAGGATATTCATATAGTTCATAAGATGTCAAAAAAGATTGACCAATCATTGAACCAAATCGACACCAAGTCCCAGCAATTAAAGTCGATTACTCTTTAGAGAAGAGCAATCATAATGGATTCATGGTTAAATCTAAACCTGTTAAAAAAAACAAGTGTAGACTCATGATACTTTATAGTACTTTAAAACTTATATTTTTATCTCAACTTAATTCGACTACCAGCCTACAAAAGCCTTTAAGCAATGAATACAAAGAATATTTTAGCTGAGTTATTCTAGAAATAATCACTAATCAAAAAGATACAAGAAAATAATATTAATTATTTAGTTTGACGCAAAAAATAGTGTGTTTAAAAATTAAGCATGTCTTCTATTCACTACATCTTCACATACTAATAATAGCTTATCAATGTTGACTATCTAAACATAACAACATGGCGATCTTAAATCGAGACAAATTTGACCAGAAGATTTTGAGTCTGGTTAATCAGGAACGATCTAAAGCCGGGTTGAATGCCTTAACTTTAAGTCAGAAATTAGATCAAGCAGCGGATGGACACTCCACCCGCATGGCGGCTGGTGATTTTTTCAGCCATACTGATCCGCAAACTGGAACGAGTGCAGGAGATCGGATTGAAGCTGCTGGATACACAGGTTGGTCGACATGGGGTGAAAATATTGCTGCAGGGCAGACTACGCCTGAAGCTGTCTTTCAGGGATGGATGCGCAGTTCAGGACATCGCGCGAATATCCTCAACTCAAGCTTTACCCATATGGGAGTGGGGTACCACTCTTTGAATAATGATACGGGAAGCGTCAATTATTCTCGTTATTGGACTCAAGTATTTGGTGCTGGTGCTGATCCAGGCAACTATGTCGCTCAAACAGATGGTCAAACCAATCCTGTGGCAAACAACCCACCTTCTGCAAACACTGCTACTGCAGGTAATGATCTGCTCAAGGGGACGATCAAACCCGACAAGATAGCGGGTTTGGGAGGAAATGACACGATCAAAGGAGCGAATGGAGCCGATACTTTATCTGGAGGTAGTGGTTTCGATTCTATCTACGGCCAAGCTGGGAATGATCTCCTGAGTGGAGGCGGGGGCAATGATCGGCTGAAGGGAGAATTAGGAAACGATCTGATTAGGGGGGGAAGCGGAAACGATTACCTCGAAGGAGGAGCAGGAAAGGACCGGCTTTTTGGAGAGATTGGCAAGGATCGACTTCGAGGTGGAAGTAACCGGGATACTCTGGATGGCGCTCAAGGTAATGATTCTCTTTATGGCGATGGTGATAATGATCTGTTGCTAGGTAAAGATGGTAATGATCGCCTATATGGGGGCTCAGGACAAGATAAATTAGTCGGTCATAAAGGGAATGACACTATGTTTGGCGGCTTGGGAAATGACTCCCTCTATGGAGGAGATGGTCGGGATGTCTTGACTGGAATTGGTAGCAATTCCAGTGCTTCTAAATCTCAGAAAGATAAACTCAAAGGTGGATCGGGTGGCGATTTGTATATCCTAGGTAACCAATCCCAATCGTTTTATGATGACGGAAGAAATAACACCCTAGGAAAGGGAGATTACGCCCATATCGAAGGATATAAGGTTGCCGAAGGGGATCGCATCCTTTTGCATGGATCTGCCAGTGAGTATAGTTTGGGTTCATCGCCAACAGGCACTCCCTCTGGGCAGGCTATTTTCCTTAAAACACCTGGTATTGATGAACTGGTTGCGGTTGTCAGTGGCTCAAGTAATTTGAATTTGAACGGCTCAGGCTTTAATTACACTGCTTGAGTTTTAGCTCATTTGATAGGGAATACAGCTTGATGACTGACTGAAGTTCAAGCTGTATTCTCCATATCATCTGCATCCCAAGTAGTCTGTCAGATACAGAGGTAGCTCAGCCTATCAGAATCTGCAATATCAACGTTACCTAGTTTTGGCGATAGTTCCAGTTGTCAAAAACGGACACATCCATTGTTTCTGAATCTATTCCGCACAACCCAGATTGATGGTTTTCGTCAAGCTAGGTCCCGTAGTCAGACCAGGCTGAATAAGAGTTGCGGTTAACTGCACTTCGGAATAGCACCGATACTCCGCTAAAAACGGAAACGAATAACTAAACTGATCATTGGCATTGATGGCAATAGATCGTGATTGCACCTGATTCCAAGCTGGGACAGGTCCCGTAGCAGACGTATTATAGCCTTTGGCGTTGATAGCAAGCACTAAATTGGTTCCGGGCTGAGTTTCTTGGGTACCCGGTTTAACTTTGACCGAAATCAGTAAGTCCATTCCTAATCCGTAGGGATTCCAGGGCTGATTCAGGGGAACAAGCTGGTTCTTCAGCCGATTAAAAAGTTGCACATCGATGGCCTGGAGGACTGCATATGCGGAGGTTGGGCCTTGGGGAGTGGGAGCTGCTGAAGTCTGTGCAGGCACATCCGTCGTGGAGGGGGAAGATGCACTGGGAAAGACATCAGAAACCGTGTCTTCTCCCTGTAGGGGGGGGAGTGCATTACTATCGACGGGAGTTCCTGTCGAAGGGCTGGTGGTTGGAGGTGGGGCCACTAAAGGCTTTTCTAGCTCAGAAATGGCGAATTTGCCGACTATTTTATCGATGAGTGTGCCTCTTGAGGCTTCGCCATCGGAAACGAAGTCTCCATCAGTATCAATCAATACTGCGCCGACGGTAAATACACATTGCAGCTCCAGTCGATCGATGTCTTTGCGGGCCCGATATTGAATGTCTCCTCCGAGAGAACCGCATTCATTTTGACTTGTGCGTACGGGATCCGGGAAACGAGTTTTTAAGGGCTCGGTATAGCGAGATCGACGGGGCAGAGGCGGCAAAAACTGAGCTTCATCGCCTGGATACGGGAGAACATCGCGAGATAAACCATAGCGATCGCCTTTTTTGACTTCGGTGTCCCAACAGGCCACATTGACCTGTCGCCCACCCCGAGTGTTTTTGAATACATGAAGAGACAGAATGCGATCGCGGGTGCAATTCAGCTTCGCGGTCGGCCATTGGGTACGGAGAGTTTGCAAAAGCTGATCACAGGTTTGCTCAGTACCGCAATCTCCTTTAACGGTAGAGGATACAGCTGAATCAACGGTAGGTTCTGTAGGAGAGGAAGACTGAGCTAATATGGGTTGCCAAGGTGCCATCGCAAGTCCTAATCCCAACCCCAGCCAATGAAAAGTCTGCATAGTCTGTCCTTCCTGTGAGCAATATGTCCAGATGTGCCCGTATCGTAGATATCGTCTACGAATGACCTATTATTGTTCCGTAATTTACAGGGTTCAGGAACGATTACTCAATAAGTTTTGATAGGGCTAAATAAATTGGGTTAGTGTCCATCCCCTTCATAACGTCATAAACCGAATGGAAGCCACCCGATCCTGACGTGAATGACCTCATCTTCATCCATCAACACCACCTAAAGCGCGACAATATTGACAGCCCCCTCATCGATCACCCGAAAGACTACCCCTGATGATTTCATCGAGATAGCACAAAAAACACCTTCAGAGTTCTGTGCGTGAGTCCAGATACTTCCACCTAACTACTCTCATTAGAGTGCTACCGACTAGGATTCAATCGGTAATCTTTCAACTGTTTGAGATATTGTTCCGCTTTTTTGCTTTCAGTAATGTCACGGCAAACAGCCACCATACTCCCATAGTCTGTAAGCGTTAAAGAAATCTCCTGAGCAAAAGTAGACCCGTCTTTTCTAGTAGCCGTTGCTTCTCCAAACCATGAACCTATTTGCTTCATCTGGGGGAATATCTCGCCCTCAAAACGTTGGTTCTCCTGAGTGGAATATAAATTGGTCCAAGGTTGACCCACTAGCTCGACCGGATCTACATAACCAAATAATGTGAGGTAGCCTTGATTGACATAGAGATAGGCCCCTTCTTGCACAATCGCAATACCATCGATGACGGCCTCTATTGCAGCCAGTTGCTGATTGATAATAACTTCAGCATCCCGGCGTTCTTTGCGATTATGGGCTTCTCTAACCTCACGCTGAACCGCCTCTGACAATCGGACGAGATTATCTTTCATCAAATAATCGTGGGCACCCGCTTTCATCATCTCCACAGCGAATTCTTCACCGATGGCTCCTGAGACCACAATGAACGGTATGTCCAGCTCTGATTGTTGAACCATTTCCAGAGCTGCTGGTGCATCAAAGCCTGGCAAATGGTAATCCGCAATGATCACGTCCCAAGCGTGTTCCCTAAGCAAAGTCCGAAGAGACTCCGCAGACTGCACTCGTTGCCAATGAAGGCGAAGACCACCAGATTTTAATGTGCGAATAACCAATAGCGCATCATCTTCAGAATCTTCAATAAGAAGAACATTAAGCGGTTCATTCCTAGTCATAGACCTTCTGTTTTCAATAATGTCTCGTTGTTTCGAACCCGATACTACATCAACTGGAATCCTGCATTCATCAGTTGATGAACGAATAGCTATTAGCCTTAGAGTGATTGTTTTGAATGCCCACATCTTTGCTAGATGAACTTAGGCATTTTGCAGACAACCATCCAGTTTGTTTATCCACTCGGATAGAGTTCAATATCTTTAATCTAAGAACCTTAAAGTACAACAGCATAAAGCTGTCCAGTGGATCAGAGATACATAAAACATTCCATTTTTCTGTATCATTTTGCGTAATCAGCATAGAGGCGGCTAAACTACTCTGTTTCCATGTTCGTATCATGAAGATCATTATTCACTAACTAAATCAGACCAATCACGACTGTTATTCTATAACATCTTCTTAACGCTTGACATAGGAGAAAAGCAGCAAAAAATATTTACATTTTCTAATAGCAGCTTGATATCATAAATATTCCTTTATCAGATAGATCTTTTTAAGCTATTTTATCTCTAGCAAGAGAAATCAATCCAGCCTCTGATTGCGTAGGATAAATACAAGAAAGCAATATGATTAAAGACATTTAATAATTAAACTTTGTGCCATAACAAGCCGAAAATTCTTAACGGCTGATACCTATCGCTATTTCTAAGAGATGGACAAGTGATTAAGCTTAAATCTACCAATAAAGATAGATATAATTAGAATAAATCAGAAAATCAATAGTATATAGCGACTAAAGAGTAAATATACCTAAAAAATTTACTTAATAAAGATTATAAAGCTGGATTTAGTTTACTTACTATTGTCAAAATCAAACAAAATGAGGTATTTACCTATGGAGATCCATCAATAACTAGACTTAGAATTCAATCTATCGAATAAGTATTCTAGTAATATCTTCATACTCATTTAGCAAGAATATTGAAAATCTTTAAAAGATAAAATATATATACAATCTTGTTGACTACCCTCTCTTGTAAATATACTAAAATGGCTTTTCAGTACATAGTCTTAAGCACATCAATATCAATATTATTGGCTTACTGACTTGAGTTGCATTTGGGGGATATAAACGCTCAATCATGGAAAAACAGACTGCTAAAAGATCTGGATTTCAGGAAGAGCAAACCTGGCAAAAAGCCATCCTAGATAGTGCTGACTTCACGATCATTGCAACAGATACCCAAGGTATTATCCAAACCTGTAATGCCGGAGCACTCAAGCAACTGGGCTATACTGCCGAAGAGATCATCGGCAAAGTCACCCCAGCCATCATTCATGATCCTCAGGAAATTGAACAAAGAGCCCAGCAGCTCTCTCAGGAACTAGGCTACGTCATCCAACCTGGTTTTGAAGTTTTCACGACCAAAGCCCGATTAGGCATGCCTGATGAAAACCTTTGGACCTATATCCGCAAGGATCAAAGCCGCTTTCCTGCTCGCTTATCTGTGACTGCCTTATATGATGAGGCCGGAAATTTGACGGGCTTTTTGGGTATGGCCAAGGACATCACAGAACAACAGCAAGTTGAACAATCTCTCCGAGCAAGTGAAGCCCGATTTGCTAAAGCTTTTGAGCATGCAGCGATTGGGATGGCCCTCGTCTCACCAGAAGGTCGTTGGCTAAAAGTCAATGCGTCGGTTTGCAATATCACAGGCTACTCTGAATCAGAATTACTGGCCCTCACCTTCCAGAACATCACCCATCCCGAGGACCTAGACGTTGACTTGGAGACGATAAACCAACTGCTAGCCGGTGAGATTGACCACTGCCACTTAGAAAAACGATATATCCACAAACAAGGCCATGAGGTATGGATCTCCCTCAGTGTTTCGCTGGTGTCTCAGGAGGATGGTAGTCCTCTCCATTTCGTTGCTCAGATCCAAGACATCAGTCAGCGGAAACAAGCTGAGGCAGACCTAAAGCACTTAAATCTTGGCCTAGAGCAACTCGTTCATGAACGGACAAATCAACTGGAAAAAGCATTCGCAAAATTGAAAATTTCGGAAGCGAGCTACCAGGATCTTTATGAAAATGCTCCAGATATGTATGTATCTGTAGACGCCCACACTAGTAAGATTTTGCAATGCAATCAAACCTTATGTGATGTATTAGATTTAGGTAAAAATGAACTGATAGATCGGTCAATATTTGATGTTTATCATCCAGATTGTCACTCCCAAGTAGAATTCGCATTTCAGACTTTTGTCGCCACAGGGGAGGTTCAGGATGCTCAGCTACAACTCCAACGCAAAGATGGCAGCAAGTTAGACGTTAGCCTCAATGTCCGAGCCGTCCGAGATGAGGCTGGGAATGTCTTATATAGCCGTTCGAGCTGGCGAGATATTACCGATCGAAAACGGCTGGAAGCCCAGTTGCAGCAGGTCAATACAGAGTTAGAACAGCGTGTTCAAAAACGGACTAAAGAACTACGGATTACCAATCAATCCCTCAGGCAGAGTCAGGAACAACTAGAGTTCGCATTAGAGGCTTCTGGAGACGGTTGGTGGGATTGGCGGATCCTCTCGGGAGATATGTATTGGAGCCCACTCTTTTATCAGATGTTGGGGTTTGAGGATGGAGAAATGCCAGCCTCGTATGAAACTTGGGAGCGCTTGGTCCATCCTGAAGATCTGCCTTGGGTGATCGATCTGCTCAAAGCCCATTTGCAAGATCGTTCAGTGCCCTATGTCTTTGATTACCGAGTGCTCGCTAAATCAGGACAATGGAAATGGATTGCCGCGATGGGAAAGGTTGTGGAATGGGATGCCCAGGGCCAACCTCTGCGCATGGCTGGGATGCACCATGATATTAGTGAGCGCAAACAAGCTGAAGCTGAACGACTGCAAGCAGAGAACATTCGCAAAGAACTCACGTTATTAGAGCAGATTCTCGATGATGTTCTTGCAGGATATTGGGATTGGGATATTCCGAGGCATCATGAATACCTCAGCCCTGGATTTAAACGAATGTTGGGCTATCAGGATCACGAATTGCCAAATACCCCTGAAAGCAGGCAGAGCCTAATCTTTTCAGAAGACTTGCCGGTGATGTTGGAGTGTCTGGACAACCATTTCCAGAGTCGAGGTGAAACGCCTTTCTATCATGAAGGTCGATACCGTCATAAAGATGGTTCAACGGTATGGATCATTAGTTCTGGGCAAGTGATCGAGTGGAATGCAGTCGGACAGCCCCTGAGGATGATTGGCTGTCATGTAGACCTCAGTGATCGCATACTAGCTGAAGAACAAAGCAGGCAGTATGCAGCCCAACTAGAAGCTTCTAACCGAGAATTGGAAGCGTTTGCCTATTCTGTTTCTCATGACTTACGAGCCCCCCTCCGAGCCATTGATGGCTTTAGTCGCGCGCTCCTCGAAGATTATGAGGATCTCTTTAATGATGAAGCGAATGACTACTTCGATCGCATTCGGAATAATGTGACTCGCATGAGTCAACTAATCGATGGCTTACTCGATTTATCACGGGTCTCCCGCTCACAAATTCACTATACTTCCGTCAACCTCAGTACTTTGGCGCAAGAGGTAATAGACCAACTGCAAGCAGCAGAACCAGAACGGCAAGTGAATGTTCAGATTATGCCGGATGAGGCTATCTCTGCTGATGCCACATTGATGCGAGTTATCCTCACAAATCTACTCCAGAATGCCTGGAAGTTTACCCATCACCATGCCACTGCTCATATTGAGTTTGGCTTGGGTAATCACAAGGGTGAACTGACCTACTTTGTCCGAGATGATGGAGCAGGATTTGATATGACTTATGCTCAGAAGCTTTTTGGTGTTTTCCAGCGGTTACATAGTACCCATGAATTCCCAGGAACTGGGATTGGACTCGCCTCGGTGCAACGGGCTGTTCATCGTCATGGCGGAACCGTTTGGGCAGAAGCCGCTCCAGAGCAAGGTGCTACTTTTTACTTCACCGTTCCCAGTTCACATTCTCACTATAGGAATAAAGATCATGGTCCTACCTCGTCCCATCTTGTTAGTGGAGGATAATCCAGATGACGAGCAGCTTACGCTACGGGCTTTGAAACGGAGCAAGGTAACCAATCCAATTATCATTGCCCGAGATGGCGCAGAAGCTTTGGAGGTCCTCTTTGCGGCGGATCCGCTGCCAAGTCTAATATTGCTGGATTTAAAGTTACCCAAAATTGATGGGTTAGAGGTATTGCAACGCATTCGTTCCGACCAGCGTATGGAACTTTTACCTGTGGTAATTCTTACCTCTTCTAGCGAACAACGGGACATTATTGAAAGCTATCAACTCAAGGCCAATAGCTATGTGCGCAAGCCTGTAGACTTTGAGCAATTTACCGATGCTGTATCCCAGTTAGGGTTGTATTGGTTGCTAATCAATGAGACGTTACCGAAAGATTTATGACGGTGGGTGAGTCTCTCCAGGTTCTTCTCATTGAAGATTCAGAAGATGATGCGCTCTTAGCCATTCGCGCCTTAAAATCCAGTCATCTTCGTCTCGATTGGCAACGAGTGCAAACGGTTGAGTCTTTTTGTGCTCTGCTAAAGGATCAGACTTGGGATGTGATCATTGCGGATTATCATTTGCCAGGCTTTGATGCGCCTGCAGCCCTGGAAATGGTTCAAAAATCTGATCTTGATATTCCTTTTATTGTTATTTCGGGAGCTATCGGTGAAGCGGCAGCCGTAGAAATGATGAAAGCGGGGGCCCACGATTACTTCATGAAGGATAATCTGACCCGATTGGCTGAGGCCATTCGGCGTGAAGTTCGAGATGCCAAAGTTCGTCAGGAGCATCGCGATGCTGAGGTTATTTTAAAGCAACAACAGGCTGCAATAGAAGCCGTCATTGATGGCATTGCAATTGTGAAAGCGGGCACCTATCTCTATCTGAATCATGCTTACCTTGAGCTATTTGGCTATGAAGATTCGACTGAACTAGTGGGTAAATCCTGGCACTCTTTATATATTGCTGAAGACGTAAAGCGGCTTGAGAACGAGATATTTCCCTTATTAGCCCAGGAACAGTCATGGCGAGGAGAGGCGATAGCCATTCGAAAAGATGGGTCTACCTTTGCTCAAGAAATTTCTTTGACCCTCACAGAGGATGGGACGATAGTTTCTGTTTGCCGCGATATCACTCAGCGCAAACAGACGGAACAGCAACTGAAGCAGTTAAATGCTGATCTCCTTTTTTCGAATCAAGAACTGGGACAATTTGCCTATGTCGCCTCCCACGACTTACAAGAGCCATTGCGCAAGATTAGGAGTTTTGCTGAATTACTCTCCGAACGATATCAAGATCAATTGGATGATGTAGCCGATCGATATATCAGCTACATCACCAATGGGGCCATCCGCTTGCAAGGGTTGATTGATGATCTATTGAGCTATTCTCGGGTCAGTCAAGCTGAGTTTAATGTCCAGGAAACCAATCTTGAGGTCCTCTTACAGCAAGTGACATCGGATTTAGAAACGCTGATAGAGACCAGAGGTGTGATTATTTCAATGGATCCTTTGCCTACTGTTTTGGCGAATCCCATACAAATACAACAGCTCTTTCAGAACCTGCTTTCTAACGCTATTAAATATTGCCAAGCTGAGGTTCCTAAAATTCATATTGGCATCACTCAAGCACATGGGACTTGGACAATCGCCATTAAAGACAATGGCATTGGCATTGATCCTCAATTTTCTGAGCGGATTTTTGTGATTTTCCAGCGTTTACACAATCGAAATACGTACACGGGCACAGGGATTGGTTTGGCTATTTGCAAGAAAATTATTGAACGACATGGGGGACAAATTTGGGTGGACTCACAAGAAGGTCAAGGGTCAACCTTTTTCTTTTCTTTGCCTAGTAGTTGTGATATTTGACCCCATCAATGCCATCGAAACGGCCATTTCCCATGATCTAATTCAGTACTGATGTCATCGCCTTTTGGATGCTTACTGAGCATGGCGTTGGAAATAAGAATGGGGTTTGAAATCCATATTCTTGGCCACGAGTATGGTGGGAAATGCTTGCAATGACTGGTTGTAGGCTTGGACGGCTTGGTTGTAGCGCATACGTTCGGTGGCGATGCGATTTTCAGTCCCAGCAATTTCGTACTGGAGGTTGATAAATAATTCGCTGGACTGGAGAGAGGGATTGCGAGTGGCGATGGTTTGGAAGTTTGCGATGGCCGCAGGCCGGTCGGAGACTATCGCATCCTGCATCGCCCCATTTGCCGCTTGTTGCTGCGCCATCGTCTCTGCCTGGGAAAGCCCAGCTCCTGTATCATTTCCTTCTCAGTGCTGGCGTAGGACTGGGCCATCTGGGTGAGTTGGGGAATGAGATCGGCACGGCGCTGGAGTTGGTTTTCGACCTGTGCCCATTTGCCCTCAACCGTGGACTTAGCAGCGTTGAGATGGTTGTAGGTCCCTCCGAACCACAGTGTTCCGAGTAGGGTTACGGTAGTTGCGATCGCACCTCCCAACTTCAGTTGTTGCCGCCGCTTTACCTGGAGTTGTTTGGCTTCTGCTTCCTCCTGCTGTAGTTGCTGATACGCCTTCTGAATCAGCTCGGGCGGGATGTTGGCTTCAGAACCTGCATCCATCATCTGTTCGAGAGAAAAATCATCTGCCCCGGTTTCTTGGAGATAGAGCTGGCCTGCTTTTTCTCAAACAATCAGCACCCAGTCTTCAAGAATGATGTTGTTGGAATTCATAATCACTCAAGGTAAGGCTTTTCAGCAAAATCTAGATAAAAGATGGTCACTATAACTGATTCATTAATTGAGTGAACTCAGAGGGAGTATTCGTGTGGGATTCAGAGGTCTGATCACAGCAAACACATCGACTTGTAATTAGCGTTTCCCCATCAGTGAACCATCTTGGACGTCGAAGAACCTGAATCGTTTGACGCACAACATAGGCCTCACATTCACTACAATGTCCAAACTTTTCGGATTTCACAACTTCGTGAAATAGACGAATGTTGAAGTCGCTCTCTGGGTGAACAAAGCTATAGCAAGCGCCATTTTATTCAGGACATAATAAACTAGAGATACTGTTATGTCTTTCAATGGATGCCTAAAATCTACAGCTACGATTTACGTTGCAAAGTGATCGATGCTATTGAACTTGATGGCATGCCTCCCTCAGAAGCGAGTGACACCTTTCATATCAGTCGTAACACCATTAATCTATGGCAACGTCTCAAAGCAGAAACAGGTGATCTTCATCCCATCCCTAGACAACACCTTGGCCATAGCCACAAAATCACAGACTGGGACAAGTTTCGAGCTTTTGCTCAAGAACATCGCTATAAAACCCAAGCTCAGATGGCCGAGTTGTGGGAGGGGCAAATCAGTGAGCGTACTATTTCAAGAGCGCTGAAGAATATTGGATTTACTCGAAAAAAAAGACCTATGGCTACCGCCAACGTGATGAGCACAAACGGGCTGAGTTCGTCCAAAAGTTAACAACAGTAGACCCAGACGATATTGTCTATGCTGACGAGTCAGGGATGGACAATCGAGATGAGTATGACTATGGCTATGGTCCCAAAGGTGAGCGGGTCTATGCTTTAAAGTCTGGTAGCAGAAGTGGACGAGTCAATATGATTGCAGCTTTGAGAGGAAAGCAGCTCATGGCCCCGTTCACGATTGAAGGGGCTTGCAATCGCACCGTATTTGAAATTTGGCTTGAGACTTGTTTGATACCGATGCTCAAACCGGGGCAGAAGTTAGTCATTGATAATGCCACCTTCCATAAGGGAGGGCGAATTGAGCAACTGGTAGAAGCCGCAGGATGTGAAGTGTGGTACTTGCCACCCTATTCTCCTGATTTGAATAAGATTGAACGGTCGTGGGCTTGGATTAAAAGTCGAATTAGACACCAATTAGAGCACTTCGGTTCACTTAGAGAAGCAATGGAACATGTGTTGTACCTAGCGTCCTAATTAGAGTGGCGAATGCTATACACGTTGGACATTCCCAACCCACATAGCGAGTACTTTTAAGCATTTTGGCTGCTGTTTCTGCTGGTTTTAGATAGCTATCTACGGTTTTAGAATCTAGACATTGCATCAAACCATGGCAGGACTGGCACCGTACCTCCGTGTAACGAGTAAGCGATCGCAACAGGAGTAACGTCCCCGCCCAAGCACCACCAAAAGCAGTGATGAGGTAGAAAATTAATTCAGTCTCAAAACCAGGAACTTTGAAGACCCGTGCCACAATCAGCACTAAAGTAAAAGCGACCAAACTACTGCGAAACAGCCCACGAAAAAGAAGCATAGCTTCGCTTCCCCTGGGGGCTTTGTGTTTCATGCAGTACCAAAGTTCATACCCCAACCAAACCCCAAGCCAGCACAGCAAAAATCCTTGGAATTGAATCATTTGGACTGGATGGACAAAAGACCACGTCACCCCTACCGCTGAATATAGACCCAAAAAAATCCACCAACTTTGAATGAGTGGGTTAGTAAAGTGCATTCCCTTGTAGATGGAGGTCGGTTGTTCTGGATAAACTGATGCATAGCCTGTAAGTAACCAATACGTTATCGATCCCCACATCAGCCACAATCTACTACCTTGCTTGAATAAGGTTGTCCGACCCACTGGAGACAGCTGTAGAACTTGACTTTTACGGAATAGACTTATCAACACAACCGCTGAAGTCATGACCAATACAGCAATAGCAATACTCGACAGAACTGCAGTGATCAAGAACCAAGCCATATCCCGTATCGCTATCTCCATCTCCAGCATGGAAGGATCGGGTAGGTACGATAGGGGTGTTCCGTAGTCTTCTAATGTCGTTTCTTGCGGATGTTTTTGGATCTCGTTTTCAAGAATCTGAAGTACTATCTCGGTGCCATTGACAATACCCTCATCAAATTCACGCTGCTCTAAGTAGGGATTGATCTGGGTCTGAATAATGTTGTCCACCCTTGCATCAGGGAGGATGAACTGTACCCCTTCTCCTCTTTTAATTTCTGCACGAAGATCATCCTTAGATATCAGCAATAAAACGCCGTTGTTGAACCTATGCTTACCAATTTCCCACGTTTCAAAAAGCGATGCTGCAAACTCCTCTAACGAAGCTGAGGGCTTTATATCCGGCACTGTTACCACTATCACTTCAAAGCTGTGCTTGGCCTTGGCAACAATGATTTGGTTCAGCTTTGCTTCACTCTCCTGACTGAGGATATCCGCACTATCCATAACCCAATGGTTGTCCTGGCGTGGATTAGGTACTTCAGATACGGAAATGGCCCGACTCGGTGTTAGGGAAGATATCGAAAGAAATAGGCTGAAACTCAACGCCAAGATGAATGTCAGCGGCGAACGTTCTCGCTTTTTTAGTCTGGTGAGAAACATATTTAGATTCAGCTTAGGTTTGGACTAAGGCTTTGGTACAGTCATCACTAGAGATATCTAGTGTTCCCAAAAGGACACTTGGCAGGATGAACAGTTATCCTTTTGCGCCATAACCCACCACAATTCATCCCCAAAAGTGATAGGGAATGTGTAGTCAGTCTGAGGGGGCGACATGAAGGCTACAACCCAGCACAGACAAGCTCCATCGCTCTCATCCCCCGTTGATACTCAGGTAGCTTATTGGGAGAGAGTTTCATTAGCTCATCCACCAATCGAGCCAGAACTCCATCCCCGTTATGGCCCACAGATGAGCAGATAGTCCGACTCGGAATGCACTATGACGCTTGTTCGGTGAAGTGGTGGATTCGGGTCTAGTAATATAGCGCTGTAGTCCTTTTTGCTTGAGATTTTGCCCTTGCAGTGCCGCACTGGTATAGGCAATGGCAATCACAATAACGATAGCCACCAACCGTTCTTGCATGGCTTGAGAGCCTTCGAGACAATAGCCTCCTTGCTTGAAGTCCCGAAACATTTCTTCGATAGAGAAGCGTTTTTGGTAGCTGACGATAGCACTATTGAGGTCACAGAAGTTGGTGAGAATAAACCATGCTTCATCAGGTGCAAAGCCCTGATACCGTCGTTTCCACTTGGCTGCTACATTGAAAGTTCCAAAGCCTTTAGCCTGAGTGACGCGCACATCATTGAGAAATAGCTTTTGACCTGGGACAAGGCCAAACTGTTGGAGTTGTTGAGTAAACTGCTGGGCCAGAGCCACTTCGGTATTGCGCTTGAGTCGCAGACAAAAGTAGACCTTCTGTTGGCCTAACCACTGCCCCAGCTTGACGGAACAAAACTCTCGGTCACCGAGGATGACCAGACGATAGGCTGATAAATGGCGGATAACTTTGCTTAAAACAGCGGTTTGCTCGTCATAATTGCTGCTGCCCTTTTTGCAGAGGGCTTCACACCATACGGGAATAGCGCGATGTTGCCAGACCACGCTGACCATCAATAGATTAATCACTCCCCAACTCGTACGGTCGATGACGACATAAAGCTGGGAGCCTTGAGGATACTGCTGGCTCAGCCACAGCTTAACCAGCGGTAGCCAAAGCGTTTCAAGCTCAAGGGTCGGTAAGGATAAGAACCGTTGGATTTTTTTCGGCGACTGTCAAAAAGAATCGGCAGTGGCAGCCCTTCTGCTAGCGTCTCGATTTTGACGCAGCGAAGTGTTTGTAATAGATGAACGAGGATCTCTAGGAGAAGATACTGGGCAGGAGACAGTTGACGGCGTAAATGAGGTTGGTATAGTGGCAATATCATTGTCAATAAGGTGAGCTGGAGATACATCATTTGCAGCCCATCTTTTTTCTTATCTATCGGGTTATTGCACGAATAGCAAGAGGTTTACGGCGCATGTCGCCCCTTCAGGTAGTCAGTGCAAACAGCAGAGAATGCTAACGTGAACTTCAAAAGTCGAAACTGATTCAGAAGAGGACAGTTACCAGCTCTCTCCAGCTCCTCCGCCACCACTGCTGCCCCCACCAAAGTCACTCCCTCCGCTACTACCACCATAGTCGCTGCTGCTATAGCTACTGCCACTGCTGTAGCTACTGCTACTATGAGAGTGAGATGAACGATAACCGATCTTGCTCCATTTATCGCTATACCGGTGAGTGATCAATGGGAAATGTTCTGAAAACATATGCACAGTTGATGGACCACAGGTGAGACATTGCCAGCCTTCATGGCATTCGAATCGGTTCGAAAACAAGGATGCTTCCAGATTGTGTCGAAGACAGTCTTCATCAATCCATTGCATCGCATCACCACAAGACTGACACTGGCATATCGTCTTCTTTTGGGATAACAATCTCATTGACCGTAGTGCACCCGCACAAGCATATAGAAACGGCAGTATCAGCAAGATAGAAAGAAAAGGATAAATAAAGAGAATCCCACCTATCATCATCAAAAGCCACGCATTGATGAACACCGTGCCACTTGGAGGCAGCAATCTCATGCCCCGGAGTACACAGGGAAAAAAGCTTAGGAACGGTAGCATAAGAACTCTAGGAATAGAAGGATTGATTAAGCCTATAAAAAAGAAGCCCCCACCTATAAATAGGAAAATAAACACATTCAACATGAATAAGTCATAGCTAGCTTTTGTGCTGCTTACATCACGCCTAAAACAGCACCACAGCTCATACATTAACCAACCCCATGTAAAGAATGCGAAGATGAGCCACCAAACTACTTCGAAAGCCATGGAATCAGCCATTAGCAGCAGTCCAGCTGATACGCCATAGCAAGCCCACCAAGTTTTAAATACCGTGATTGAATTCAGGGCAACACCATGCTGGATGGGGCGTTGTCTACAGTCGTCTAAGGATAATTTCCGAAGATTTTTAATCCAGAGAGACACCCATATATGAGAGGCCAAAGTGGTACGCCCCCTAGGAGAAATCCGATAGACTTGCGTCTTTCTTTGATTCACATATTTCAATATCCCCATCACAGTAACGACCACAACTGTAATAACAGCCAAATAGCCTACTCTCTTTGTTAGCGATGTTGATGGTTGCAAGCTCTCTTCTGGCAAGGGCGCTTGAGATGCAATCGTTCCACCTTCTAGAAGCTGGATAATCGCCTGAGTTCCATTAACGATACCTGCATCAAAATTGCCTTGCTTAAAGCGAGGAGTGACCTGGGTACGGAGAATGTTGCCCACCTTCGCATCAGGAAGAATGGATTCTAGGCCGTACCCTGTCTCGATTTCTGTACGACGTTCATACTTCGAGACCAGAAATAAGATACCGTTGTCTACGCCTTTTTTCCCAATCCCCCAAGTGTTAAATAGCTCTGTCGCAAACGCTTTGGGGGATGCGGAAGGTTTAGTATCGGGAACCGTCACCACTGCAATTTCAGCACCATTCTTTTTTTCCAATGCCGTAATCATCTGATTGAGCTTTGCTTCGCTGTCAGGACTAAGCAAATCGGCCATATCCGTCACCCAATTGTTGTCCTGGCGAGGATTAGGGACTTCAGATACGGGAATGGCCCGACTTGGAGCCAGTGAGGATAAAAATAGTAGCAGGCCGCATACCAAAGTAAAAAGGGATATCAGCAGTTGATGTCTACGACGTTTTATACGATTGAGCAGCATATTTCTCTCAAAATAGAGTCTTGATCAGACCTTTAAACAGTTATGTCTGGATATTCCTATCACTCCCCAAACGAGCCCCGTCATTCTGAACATCTACTCACCCTTACCCAACATCTCTAGCCTCTCTTCAAAACCTTCCGTTGTTCGCACCGCCCCAACTTCCAATACAACTGGACAGAATTTTTGTATCAAGGTGGCTATTCAAGGGATTACCTAAAGACTTTCCATAGGATTTTAGCGATATAGGCCCAAATTACAGCCCCTAACATCAGCAGCACGATCTGGAAAAAAGAAATCGAGTCTTCGCTTTTATTCTCAAGAATTTGGATCATGGCCTGAGCGCCATTGACAACACCGGCATCAAAATTATCTTGCTCTAACTGAGGAGTGATCTGAGTCTGAATAATGTTATCTACCTGTTCATAAGTCAGGTCAGACCGTAAACCAGATCCCTTTTCTATGGCTACACGACCTTCCTTTTTAGAGGCCAATAACATAACGCCGTTATTTTGCCCTCTCTTACCCAATTTCCAAGTGGTGAAAAGCGCCTGAGCCAACTCTTCGGTGGCCCCCAAAGGATGTACCTCCGGCACAGTCACCACTACCATCTCGATCCCGTTCTTGGCTTCCAAGGCCGAGATCATCTGATTGAGCTTAGTTTCACTCTCAAGGCTGAGGATGTCCCCTTTATCCATAACCCAATTATTGTCTTGACGTGGATTAGGGATATCAGCCCAATGAATGGCCTGACTCGGAGCCAGGAACGCTAGCGATAGCAACAGGCTGAATCCCACACCCAAAAGAAAAGTCAGTGGAGAACGGCAGCAATATTCTCGTCTTTCTACCATAGAGATTGAGTTTTTAAGGAATTGCAGAAGAAGCATCTGATCACTAATGCTCGAATACCCCTAGAGTTCCCCAGACTCAATCCATCATTCGGCAAAATTAGGTGGGAATTGTCAGATTAGTCGCCCCACTTTAGCCAAAACCCTTCGGCAGTATCAACAAGGTGGGATTGAAGGGCTGAAACCCCTTGAATACAAAGGCCAACCGAGTCGGTAAACCTAGTATGTAGCAATGTTCCTGCAGTAGTCTAACTCTTGTTTACTGAGTGATGAACAACCTAAAAAGGTGGTCAAGGCATCGACCTCAATAAACACCCCCCGATCAAGCCCCACAACCGTTTGAATGAAGGTCATCGAGAATATGGTTAATCATGTCGATAAAAATCTGGGGTACTGTGTTGCCCGATGTTTTGGATATGCGATCGCAAGTCTATATTTAACCGCCATCCCCATAGGTGAGCCATCTGCAGCAGCCACCCCTAAATTGGTTCAGCAGAATGTTTCCCTGGCCCAACCCTTTCAAGATCTAAAGGTCAATGGCTCAATTCTGATTTACGACCTCAAACAGAATCGCACCTATCAGCACAATCCGACTCGCAATACTCAGCCGTTTTTGCCTGCGTCTACCTTTAAAATCCTCAACTCCCTGATTGCGTTAGAGACAGGGGTGATTGCCAATGAGCTGGCGATTTTGACCTGGGATGGGGTGGAACGCAGTATCCCCACCTGGAATCGAGATCTCAACCTGCACACGGCTTTTAAAGTGTCGGGGGTCTGGTTTTATCAGGTGTTAGCTCGCCGTATTGGCTTTCAGCGGATGCAGCAGTGGGTGACTAAAGTCGGCTATGGTAACCAATCCATTGGAAAGGCCGATGAGATTGATGCCTTTTGGCTGACGGGAGATTTACGGATTTCACCGGCCGAACAGATTCAGTTTCTCCAGCGTTTGTATCGCAATGAACTGCCCTTTTCAGAATCTGCGATCGCAACGGTGAAAGAGATCATGGTTGTGGAGCAAACCCCTGAGTACACCATCCGGGCGAAGACGGGTTGGGCTCTCAAACCCAGCATTGGCTGGTATGTCGGTTATGTAGAACAGAATGACAATGTCTATTTCTTTGCCACCAATGTAGACATCGGTGATCAAAAAGATTTACCCGCTCGGGCAGAAGTAACCCGTCGCAGTTTGAAAGCTTTAAATCTGCTGTAGCTTTTTATCCTCGCCCAGTCTCGAACACATGTCAGCCCTTTCCCCAAAGCTTTACTTGGAAAAGTGAAATCGCCTCTGAATGGGTTTTCGGTAGACCGCAAATAGCAGCAGTGAACTTATAACCAATAAGTGAATCTGGAAGGCGGCATTAGCGATGTTCCACACGGGAATTGAGGGCAGAACCAATAACACGCTGAGGAGACTGGCAAAAAACATAGCGCCTGTCTCGGTGTTTGGATATTTCCAGGTTTTAATTAACGTCGGGAAAGAGGCAAAAATATCCCCGACAATGGCACAAAGAATCGCGAGTTGCGGAGATGCGATCGCAGCCCATACAATCACCGCTAACAGTGAGAACACGCCACAGCTCAAGTCAAAGACCCCCATTTTCCAGTAGCTGCGTTTATTGGCAAATGAGGCGAAAAAGATCAGGAGTGGCAGTAAACCAGCTATAAAAATGCGAAGGGTTGCCCAACTGTTAGCTCCTGCTGAGAGTGCGGCTGCAGTACTAATCAGGGGGGACAAGGCCCACATGGACCAAGACACCCGGTTCGGCTTGGTTTTACCAGACAAAGTGTCGCGAACATAGGCGAAGGCACCAGCTGTACTAATCAGTACACTGAGGATAACGAGCCAATGGATCAGCGGCAAACCTAGCATTCAGCAATGCTAGCTTAACCCGTTAAATTCTTTCAAACTGCATGATGAGTCAACGCAACGATTGGTGTGGAGTTCCACTGGACTACCTACAGGAATGGGATCGAATATTCATAGCGTCAAAAGATAGTCTGAACCTGTCAGCGCCATGTCCTATTTGTAAAGCCGTTGCCCTGCATCGTTGGTATCAAGTTGGGCAACCCAAGCTCCAAACGGTTGGAGGTAATACCTTTGTTGCTACGGGAGGATTATGGGAGTGGTGTAGTAGCTGTCGCAGTTTTGAACACTTATCTGCTTTAGTCCCAGAGTGGTGGGCCTGTGATTTAAAGGTTGATGAAGCAGCACTAACCGCTAAACCCACAGCAATTGAAGAAGCGATGAAAGCCCAAGGGTATCGTTTGGATTCTGAGTAGAGTCTGGTGAAGTGTCGATCCCCCACACGGAAGATAGAACCTTTAGTGCAGGCCACGCTCATTGGAGTTTGACGATAGGAGAGTGTAGGTCTTAGCCTACACAGTGAGCGTTAGCTTATTTTGAACTCCGATGAGATGCTATGGGTGAATAACATTCACCTGCTCTCACATTGAGACAGAAGCAATTGATCAAAGATTACCCAGGCATTGCAAAAAATGTTAAGCAACCGCCGACAGGGTCAGTCACCACAAATTCTTTTGGTCCCCAGGGTTTGACGGCCAGTTTTTCTTGGACAATGCTTTCGTCTTTAGCTTCATATTCAGCAAACAGTTGGTCAATATCGTTGACCTGAATGCGTAAGCTAGTGGGACTACCCAAATTTTGGTAGCTGTTTTTGCATAGATAGATAACCGACATATCCCGTTGGACCACAGCGAGTCTGAGGGGATCTCCTTCTCGGTGGATGACCTTGAATCCGAGCTTTTGTTCGTAGAATGCGATCGCAGGCTCCAAATCCTCTCCAGCGGGAACCAGGGGATGGATTGGGCCTAAGGTTGGGGACGAACTCATCAGGGATTACCTCACCGAAATCTAGGACTATGGAAATCAACGCAGATTAAGTATTATTGCTTAGCTTTTGCAATTCGCAGCATCGATCTCTTAAACATGATAGAACGATGAACATGCTTAGTTTTAACGCTCTTCTTGACTTCTCCCGATGCAACTGTGTTGGCATTTGTGCATCCCTAGTCCCCATCAATATTTTGTCCACAGCCTTAAGCGTTTATAAGGTGAGCCGAGGCCATTCGCCTCGATCCATTCACATCAGTATTGGATTCTCTAGCTTGGCAGCAGTCTTGTTAGCGCTTCACGATCTGTCTTGGCTCATCATCGGTGTGATTATGGCTCCCACCTATATTCTGTTCACCATCGCCATGGTGTGCCTAGGCTTTAATGCTTGGGCAGGCTGCCATCCTCGCAGCATGAGACAGACCGTCTTGACCATCCTTGGATACGGTCAGCGAGGGTTGGCGATGCTGTGGCCTCGGTCTCAAGCAGACTACTGAAGCTCGATCCCATCCCCCTCAATTCCACTGTAGATATCCGGTGATACCAATCCCAACCAGGGATCAGAACTCGGTGTTAGAAATAACTCGGCATAGACCTTTTCATTCAGTTGTGAAATCGATTCTGTTTGGTTTCTCTCCACAAACCATTGATGCAGGCGCGAATGCAGTAGATACTCGTTGCGGACCGTATCGATAGCCATCGCTTGCTCAAAGCTTTGTACCGTTTTGGCCAACTGCTCAGGGGAACGGTAGGCGTTGTTCTTGCTCTGCATTAGCACTTTGCTATTCTGATCCAGCCGTGCTCGATCGGCCTGGAAGGCCGCCAATTTCCCCCAGGTCTGAGGTTGAGTGGCTTCGCTGAGTTGGGTGCGATTTTGGTTTGCCAAAATAGAGAGATTCATAGACGAAGACACTAAGGGAATCTCCACCAGGGACTTGGTGATGGCGATGGGGGCAGCATCCACTGCCGTCGGTGTCGTGCCATCTGGCAGCTTTCTCAGGACCGGAACATCTTTGATTCCCGCTGTTTGTAGATCTTGAACCCAATCGGCTTGAATCGTTTCCAGTCGCTGTTGATGATAGGTTTGCAGGGCCTGTTGGCGGTCTTGCCCTGTCAGGGTTGCAGTTTGCTGCCATAGAGTGTCAGCTTGCTGTAATTGCTGCAGGAAGGCTTGGGGACCATAGAGGCCAGGTAAGGCTTCTAGGGGGCGACCTTCGGCATCCAGCACATAGTGGATGCTGTTGCCCGTGACGGTGCGCTTGAGTTGGCGACCATCTCCAAAATCGATGGTCATAACCGGGGCAGGGCGGACAGACTCCCAATGCAGCACAAACCGTTCGCGCAAATATTGGGAAACCTCGGCATTGGGATACAGCGCCACCCGGAAGAATCGGCTATTGGCACAGCTCAGTTCTTCATCCAAATTTCCCAATAACCGCAAGGACAATATGGGTTTGTTGCTGGTCTTGGCTTCTGCTTGAGCTTTGGCAAAATTCCTATGCCAATAGAGCTGGGATGCATGGCAGTCTCGCTGCTGGCAGAGGGCATCGAGCTGTTTCCTTAGGGATGGAGCAGGCAGTTCAGCCGTAGATTTCAATTCCTGGGCATGGTCTTTTAAAAAACGGTGTAGTCCGGCCGGACCTTGCGCCCTCAGTTTGGCAACACCAGGATGTTTAGGAGCGTTTGCAGTCTCGTCCTGCTGCAAAACCGATACAGAACTATTGGGGGATAGCAGACTGGGCAGATGCTGATTGTACCCCTAGCAAGATCCCAATACAGACCCATACACCCTGAACTTGTAGACGCATAAATGGTGGACTCCAATGCCCGACTCTCAGCCCTATCTTGGCATGTTCGTTCTCAGACGTCATGAGTGGGATCACTTCAACAGTGGAGATGGTCTGATCTGGGTTTGCGATCGCAAACCCGTATCAGACCCTAAGCCGCCTCAAAAAACATCAGATGTTGTTGGGGCAATAGATTCTTAGTTTCTTGCCACACTAAGCCCACGTTTAGCATCTCTTTGCGGACCTGCTTTTGCGTCATTTTGTGCAACGGCTTGATCATTACCAGCGGGTTTTCAGCTCGATACTCCGCTAATACCACTCTGCCTCCTGGCTTCAGGGCTTTAACAATGCCGGTCATCATTTCATTGGGAAAGGCAAACTCGTGATAGGCATCCACCATCAGTACTAAATCGACACTCTTTTCAGGTAGGTTAGGGTTCTGTTCGGCCCCTAAAACTGCCTCTAAATTATCAATTTGGCGTTCTTCCTTGAAATAGTTGAGGATTTCCACCATTTCTGGCTGGAGATCTACAGCTAGGACCTTGCCTTCCGGGAGTAGGGGCGTCATCCGAAAACTCATGTAACCTGTCCCAGCCCCAATATCAGCCACCACATCTGTAGAGCTTAAGTTGAGGGCTTCCACTAAGCGTCGAGGCTGTTCACTGCTGGCCCGCCCCGATCGCTCTAGCCATCCAGCTCCTTGATGGCCCATGACTTGGGCAATTTCTCGCCCCATATAGACTTTATTAATTCCATCTAGGCTATATCCCGACTTCTCTTGGTAAATGGCGGGATCAGTATAAGCAACGCCTGCTAGAGCCTCTGCATAGTGGCTCGTTGGACTCCACAGGACACTACCGATTACCCATAGCCCTGCCAACACTGTTACGAGGCGAGAGATGCGATATCGCCTTGTAGAAGGTGAAAGGACGTGAGAAAAAACGCTAGTTTTCACTGCCATATGGTCTCCCAAATATCTGGTGCGGATACTGTCTCTAGCCTAGCGTGGCGAAGATAAAGCTGTCTGTGAGTCTCGATTATGATCAAATTCTTACTACAAGAGTAAATTGCGATCTTCAAGTATTTTAATTTCTAGACAGAAAGAAAGGGATATATTTATTCGCTAATTTCTCTGTTTGATGGGGCATTTGGGCGAATCGGTCTTTATAATTAATGGGTATTAACAGGTGAGCTTTATATCTAACCATTGAGGAACTGTTTGATACCTAGTCTGGGTGTTATTCCACTATTTTTAGTCAGTAACAGCCAAGACTACAGACATCTTGAAGACGTCTAATCTAGCAGTAAACGATTGGTTATACTCTGCATTATTTTCCCTTAAGTGATTGCTGTGAATCGGAAAAGTTCGGTGTCATCACTAAGTTGAGGTTTGTCTTTGCTATCTCTGCAGGCTGAACTTTTGGGGGCTTGTCTAATTTGCAGCGGTTTCGGAAGCTAACACTCTGGTTGTATCAACGGATAGCGCTAATCCTAGTGCTACTGCTCTGCATTGGGACGGGGGTTGCCCTCTCTGGCACCTTTGAATTGTCGGCAGATTTAGTGGATGCCCAAGCGCTTCAACATGCACGGGTCTCTGTGAATACGGTCAAGGAAGCGTGGCTCCTTTACAGCCAGTCTGTGGTGGGGCGTTTGGACGATGTAGACAGTGTGACGGCAAGTCCTGAGTACCATCAAATAACGGGTGGCATCCCAGTACCCGCAACTTTTACGATTGAATTAGGAGAGCGGGTCAGCCAATCGGAAAGCGGTCTATCCTTTCGCTTATTTAGTGACTATCCTTTTCCCAATCGTCAAGGATCAGGGGGGCCCCAAAATGTCTTTGAACAGAAGGCTCTGAAGTATTTACAGCAAGATCCGACTGGCTTCTACTACCAAAAAGCGAAGGAGAAGGATCACCTCTTGTTTCGCTATGCCGAAGCGGTCCAAATGGAACCGAGCTGTGTGAAATGTCATAACACTTGGCCGGGTAGTCCTAAAACGGATTGGCAGGTGGGTGATGTGCGCGGGGTTATAGAAATCACGCAGCCCATTGATGCCTTTGTTGCCCAGGCTCAAGAAGGATTAAAGAGTATCTGGACCACGTTGATTGTAATTGGTTGTCTGGCAGTCACAAGTCTCATCCTGGTGATTAGTTATTTACAAAATAGCAATCAAATTTTGCAATCTAAGGTCGAGGCCAAGACCGCTGCCTTGAATCGCCTTGCCCATCTGGATGGCTTGACTGAACTAGCTAATCGGCGGTGTTTTGATCAGGTGTTGGAGCAAGAATGGCGGCGGATGCAGCGCCAACAGAGACCTTTGGCCCTAATTATGTGTGATGCCGATTATTTCAAGCTTTTTAATGATGCCTATGGCCATCAAGCGGGGGATCACTGCCTCCAAAAAATTGCCCGTGCGATTAATGCCAATGTCAGGCGGACGGGGGACTTAGCGACTCGGTATGGGGGAGAAGAGTTTGCGGTCATCATGCCCAATACCGATCATAAGCAGGCTTGTCTGGTGGCGGAGAAAATCCAGCGGGCCATGGTCGATCTGCAGATTGAGCATTTGCAGTCGGAGGTGGCCGATCACGTCACCTTGAGTATTGGCGTTGCTAGTACCGTTCCCCAACCGATTTATCACCCGACTAACTTGGTGGCGGTTGCGGATGCAGCTCTCTATGAGGCCAAGGTCAATGGCCGCAATCAAATTATTGTGAAACTCCCTGAGACAGTAGAAAGTCGGCGAGCTTAGCTCCTGAGACTCACCTTGAACTGTTTTTCTAGAGCGTCACGTACCTTTTGGTGGATGGGGTTGACCTCTTCGTCTGTGAGGGTGCGATCGCAGGCCTGATACAGCAATCGAAATGCCAAACTCCGCTGCCCTTCCGGCACATGTTCACCCTGATATTCATCAAACAGCTCAATGGCTGTCAACAGAGACTGCTTCCGGCCACCTGCGGCCTTGCGAATGACTTTTTCAATCTCCGCAACGGTGACATCCGTAGGAATAAAGAATGCCAAATCGCGATCGGCAGCTGGATAGGTGGAATAGGTGGAGAACAGGGTTGACTTGGTTTGTAGTCGGGCCAGCTGTTCTAGCAGCAGATCTAAATTCAGTTCAAACACATAGACTGTTGGCAAATCCCGGTCCTGCTGCACCTGAGGATGAATTTGGCCAAAATAGCCTAACTTCGCTCCCTGGGAGAGCAGGGCGGCCGTTCGCCCAGGATGTAACCGTTCATCAGGGCAATCTGACTGAAATGTCACAGACAATCCCAACTGGTTCAGCACTCGCTCCAGTAAGCCCTTGGCTTCGAACCAAGTCATGGCATAGTCCTGATTTGCGGTGCGCATCCATTTGCCTTGGGCAGGGTCGCCCCCTAGGATGCCTGCAATGGCCCGAGCTTCTTTCAGCTTTTCACCGTCTTTCCAGAACACTTGACCGACTTCAAAGCCATTTAAGGCTCCATTACCCTGTTCCCAATTCCGCTGGCAGGCATTGAGCAGGCTAGTGAGCATTTCTGTGCGCAGAGCGGAGAACTCTACTAGCAATGGATTTACTACCACCACCTGCTCGTCACCTTCAGGCTTTACCCAGGAATAATGGATCAACTCCGTGAGACCCACCGCTCGGAAGGCTTCTCTAAGTTTACGGGCCAAAGTATCCTGGCTGGATAGGCTTCCTAACTCGGTTTTAGCAGGTAAGGTTTCACAGAAATTGTCGTAGCCATACAGTCGAGCAATTTCCTCCACCAAGTCGATTTCCCGTTCGATATCACTATGGCGATGAGGCGGCACTGTGACAGTCCAAGTCTCAGATCGATCGGTCGGGGTGGTATCAAAACTAAGGGATTTGAGGATTGGTAAAATGTCTGTGTCAGTTAAGTCAGTAGGCTCACCTTGCTTGCCTTTGACTTTACCCAACACATGATTGACTCGATCCAGACGCAGCTCAATCGACCGTTCTAGGGATTTGCGATGGTCGGCTCGCTGTTGGGCCACCACCTTGGCTCCTGTCAGATCTACCAATAATTGCAGGGCATGTAAGCAGGCGGTTTCTAGCTGAGATTCATTCACCCCACGTTCATAGCGGGCAGAGGCTTCACTTCGCAAGCCTTGACTACGGGCTGAGCGCCGAATAACCAGAGAGTTGAATAGGGCAGCTTCAAGAACCAAGCGGGTGCTAGTGTCTTTAACTTCCGTATCTTCTCCTCCCATAACGCCCCCTAAGGCCACAGGCTGATCATTAGCGGTAATCACCAGGGTTTGTTCTTGCAGCTCACGCTTTTGGCTATCCAGGGTCGTAAGCGTTTCACCTGCTTTAGCTAGACGGACACTCAAAGTTAGGGGCTGTTTCTTCCCTAAAGCGTCGAGGGCATCAGCATCAAAGGCATGGAGGGGCTGTCCCCACTCCAGCAAAATATAGTTGGTAATATCCACCACGTTATTAATCGGGCGAGTGCCAGCGGCAATCAGTCTCTGCTGCAGCCAGTCTGGAGAAGGGGCGATGGTGACGCCTTCTAGAACAGTGGCGATATAGGCAGGGCAGGCTTCAGAGTCAGGCAATTCCACTGTGACATCGTTGCCCGACGGAATATCTAGTTTGGGCGTGGTCGGCAGTTTTAG
This sequence comes from Acaryochloris sp. 'Moss Beach', assembly GCF_021497025.1. Classification (NCBI taxonomy): domain Bacteria; kingdom Bacillati; phylum Cyanobacteriota; class Cyanophyceae; order Acaryochloridales; family Acaryochloridaceae; genus Acaryochloris; species Acaryochloris sp. 'Moss Beach'. The sequence continues at coordinate 4,001,166 of NZ_CP071717.1, read as the reverse complement.
GTTTGCCCCCGTCAGCGCCGTAACTTCACGGGCGACCCCGACCATGCTCAGGGCATCAGCACGGTTAGCAGTGGAGGTCAGATCTAAGATGACGTCATCCAGTCCCAAGAGGGGACGGACATCCCCTCCAACTGCCACGCCATCCGCGTCAAAGCTATGGATGCCGTCAATCTCGCTTTCTAAACCCAGTTCGGTAAGGGAGCAAATCATGCCCGCAGAGGGCACGCCTCGGAGTTTGGCTTTTTTGATTTTTAAATCGGGTGTGGGTAAGTAGGTGCCCAAGGTAGCGACGGGCACAAATAACCCTGCTTTGACATTGGGGGCACCGCAGACAATTTGAGATGGTTCTGCTTCACCAATATCAACGGTGCAAACCCGCAGTTTATCGGCATTGGGATGGGACTCACAGGTTAGAACTTTTCCCACCACAACGCCATCCGCCCAAGTGCGTAAATCTTCAATATCCTCGACTTCAAAACCAGCTAGAGTCAGTTGTTCTGCCAGGTCTTCGGGTGACAGATCGATATCGACTAGGTCCTTAAGCCAATTGAGAGAGATACGCATAGATTTGGTGCTATTTGGATAAGATTGAGGTAGTTCAGATCAAGGCCCAGTCAAGTGTATGAACTGTGATGATCGACTGCGAAGCAAAAAAATAAGCTGATTGAAATCAACATCGTAGAGATTTCATCAGCATGACGTTTTGTCACAGTCTCTATTGTGCGGTAATCGAATCACAGAGTGCAAACATTCTTCTATCTCAGGGCATAGTTCTTGGTAAGGAGTACCTTGTGATGCTGACTCTCTAACTTCCGATGATAAGGCGAAGCCGATGTTGCGAAGGTTAATGGGCTAACCTCTGTTGAGATGTGATTCTTGTCTCAATTTATCTGAATGAGAAAACCTCAACTTCTAAATTTATAGGTGTAAGAAGCAGAATTTATAGGTATGAAGAATCAGCAATAGATGCAGCTTCAATTCATCATGTTGAAGCCCCATCTCTGCAAGAGAGAGCACCTATGCGGGCAACCTGATGTTATGTCAGCTAACAACGTTATGTTTGAGCATTCCCATCGCCAGGCCGGAGATCTAATCGCGGAACGATACCGTCTCCTTTCCGTGCTCGGCAAGGGAGGGGCTGGCATTACTTATGCCGCAGAAGACATCTATTCTCACCAAGAATTTGCCCTCAAAGAACTATCCCTAAAGGGAATGGGAGATTGGAAGCAGCTCGAACTGTTTGAGCGAGAAGCCAAAGTTTTATCCCAACTGGATCATCCAGCCATCCCCAACTACATCGACTATTTTCAAACCGATACTGAAGAAGATCGGTGGTTCTATATTGTTCAGGAATTAGCACCCGGAAAATCCCTGGCAGACTTGGTAAAAGATGGGTGGCGGGCTAGCCCAGCTGAAGTGCGTCAGCTGGCCTTACAGATTTTGGATATTCTGAAGTACTTGCATGAGCTAACGCCACCGATTATTCATCGAGATATTAAGCCGCAAAATATTATCCGCAGCGAAGACGGTCAGATTTACCTGGTAGACTTCGGCGCAGTCCAAAATGTTTATCAAAATACGATGGTGGGTAGTACTGTCGTCGGTACCTATGGCTATATGGCCCCCGAACATTTCCGGGGAAAAGCGGTTCCTGCTACGGACTTATATTCTCTTGGAGCAACATTGCTATTTCTGCTTACCCACAGCTCCCCTGCGGATTTGCCCCAAAAGCGGCTGAAGATTGACTTTCGCTCTGCTGTCCAGCTCAAACCGGACTTTGCCGATTGGCTCGATCAAATGCTGGAACCTGCCGTGGAAGATCGGTTGGCCTCCGCCCAGGATGCGATTGATATGCTTACAGCTCCTCCCCGCCGTTCGCCCCCCTCAGCGATAGCCCAACCCAGCTCCAAAGACCTGCGTCGGCAACCGATGGGTAGTAAAGTCACCCTAAAACGTACCAGGACTGACCTAAAAGTTGATATTCCCCCCATCGGATTGCGAGGAGAAACGGCTGGGATTGGGTGTTTTGCAGTATTTTGGAACGGGTTTATTTTTGTGTGGACTGCAGGAGCAATTGCGGCTGGCGCTCCTTTTATATTTCCCTTATTTTCTATTCCGTTTTGGATTGTCGGTCTCGGTATGGCAGGAGCGACTATCTTTGGCATGGCAGGACGCACCCATTTGGAGATTAATCCTCAAACCTTTGAATTAATCTGGCAAGTAAAGTCTTTGGGATTTCGATACCGTCGTAGTGGCCGTACTGAAGATATTGAAGGGATTAAGCTAACGGTTGCCTATACCAGTAATGATCGCCCTGTGAAAGGTTGCACCCTTTTGGAAGGCGTCAACACTCACAAATTTGGGACTATGCTTAGCCCCAGTGAAAAAGGGTGGTTGGTGGAGGAAATTGGTGACTTTTTGATGTCGCAGCAACGCTGAACGGTTGATTGAATCACAGCCGATTGCTCTAGATCCCCCTTCTATTGTTGGGAACAAGACACAATAGAAGCATTACGTTCCCAACTTAGCGCTTCATGATCACACAGAACTCACACCAGATTGGCGACCTTATCGCTGCACGATATCGGGTGCGTTCCGTTTTAGGGCAAGGCAGCACTGGCTGTACTTTTGCCGTGGAAGATGTTCATACTCATCAGAAGTATGCGGTTAAGGCATTATCGCTCAAGGGAATGCAAGATTGGAAGCAGCTAGAACTATTTGAGCGAGAAGCAAAGGTTCTATCGCAACTCGATCATCCAAACATCCCCAACTACATTGACTACTTCCAAACCGATAGCGAGGTAGATCGGTGTTTCTATATCGTTCAAGAGCTGGTATCAGGTAAATCCCTGGCAGATTGGGTGGAACACGGACGAAGTTTTAGTCAAGCTAAAGTCCGAAGATTAGCTTTGAAAGTTTTGGATATTTTAAAGTACTTACACGAGTTAACACCACCAATTATTCACCGTGATATAAAGCCGCAAAACATTATCCTCAGTAACAATGGCCAAATTTACTTGGTGGATTTTGGGGCAGTCCAAAATGTATATCGGAATACAATGTTGGGTAGTACGGTTGTCGGTACTTATGGTTATATGGCACCAGAGCAGTTCCAAGGAAAAGTTGTGCCTGCTACCGACTTATATTCTTTGGGAGCAACACTTCTGTTTCTGCTTGCCTACTGTTCCCCTGTTGACATACCTCGGAAACGACTGAAGATTGATTTTCGTTCTGTGATTCAGCTTGATTCTAAGTTTGCAGATTGGCTTGATCTGATGTTAGAGCCCAATTTAGAAGATCGATTTGACTCTGCTCAAGCGGCACTTGACACTTGGGCAGAGTCAAATCGACGAGCACAATTATTATCTGCTCCAGCAGCGATTGATAATCTTTTTGAACCCCCACAACGAACACAACCATTACTAACGCAAGCTTCCATCCCTCGTCAGCAGCCAATGCACAGTAAGGTTAAGCTACAACTTACAGCAACCCACCTTGCTGTTGAAATTCCTCCCCCAGGTTTGAATCCAGATACCATTAGCTTGGGCTGTTTGTCTCTATTGTTGAATGGATTGAGTCTTGGCTGGGCGGTAGGTGCTATAGCTATGGGTGGTTCTTTCATACTTCCCTTATTGTCAATCCCATTTGTGACAATGGGCATCGTGATGCTAGGAACCACAATCTATAGGGCAACGGGATACACTCATTTGGTTATGAATCCCCAATCCTTTGAATTAGTTTGGCATGTGAAGTTATTAGGACTTCGATATCGTCGTATCGGCCGAACAAAAGATATCAAAACCATTAAACTGACAACAGCTTATACCAGTAATAATCGTCCTATTAAATGCTGCACTTTGCTGGAATACGCCAACTCACACAAATTTGGCACTATGCTCAGTCCCCGAGAAAAATCATGGCTTGTTGCAGAAATTGGTGACTTCTTAACATCACAGCAACAGTATACTGCAGACGACTTGTGACTTAACATAGTAGCGGAGAGATTTGGCACACTGGGAGTATCCCCCCACCTACTCTCTTACTTGCATGATTAAAATTGATTTCACCGCAGAGGAAATCCAACACCTCAACTACGAACGCTATCATCATCCTCACCCACGGGTGCAGCGACGGATGGAAGTGCTCTACTTGAAAAGTCAGGGTCTTCCCCATGCCCAGATTTGTCAGCTTTGTCAGATTAGTCGTCCGACCTTAGCTAAAACCCTTCGTCAGTATCAACAAGGCGGAATTGAAGGACTGAAGACCCTGGAATACAAAGGTCAACCTAGTTCACTCAATGCTCATAGCGATAGTGTGAGAGCCTACTTTGAGCACCACCCGCCCCGCACCAGTGCAGAAGCCCAAGCAGTCATTGAACAATTGACAGGCATTAAGCGTTCTCCAACCCAGATCAAAGCCTTCCTCAAGCGCATTGGTTGTCGCTATCGAAAAGTGGGGTATGTGCCGGGAAAGTCGAGTCTGCCCGAGAAAATTGAGGAGCAAGAGCAGTTTCGACAAACTCGCCTTGAACCCTTATTAGAGGAAGCTCAACGCCAAGAGCGTCTTGTCTTTTTTGTGGATGCTGCTCATTTTGTTCACCGGGCTTATCTGGGGTTTCTCTGGTGCCTTCGTCGGATCTTCATCCCGTCTCCTTCTGGCCGTCAACGATTCAATGTTCTGGGTGCACTCAACGCTGTCACCAAAGAAGTCACCAGTATCACCAACCACACCTACATCAACTCTCATAGCATGTGTCTGTTGCTAGCCAAGCTGGCACTACTCGACCCAGTCATACCCATCAGCGTCATTTTAGACAATGCCCGATATCAAAAATGCCAGCTGGTGACTGACTTTGCTGAGATCGTCGATATTGAGTTAGTCTATTTGCCCTCCTATTCACCCCATTTGAATTTGATTGAGCGGCTTTGGCGCTTTGTGCGCAAGGAATGTCTCTACTCGAAGTATTATGCCGATTTTCACTCTTTCAAAGGGGCCATTCAACATTGCATTGATCAATGCAATGGAGAGCACAAGGCGAAACTAACAAGCCTTCTATCACTCAAGTTTCAGTCTTTTAAAGAAGTTAATATCTTAGCCGTCTAGAGTATAAATTTGAAACTTATGCTGGCTCTAGTTTAATAATTTTCATCAGTGACGATGGATATGAGTCAGCCAGAATAATAAGAAACTTCTTAATCTATTTCATGTTTGAGTATCTACCTCACCAAGCTGGGGATCTAATCGCAGAACGATTTTGTCTAATCTCTGTGTTGGGCCAAGGTGGTTCTGCCATCACTTACACCGCTAAGGATCTTGATACTCATCAACTGGTTGCAATAAAACAAATGTCTTTAATGGGCATGGAGAACTGGAAGCAATTGGAATTATTTGAGCGGGAGGCAAAAGTCTTATCTCAACTGGATCACCCGGCTATTCCTAATTACATTGATTACTGTCAAACAGATACAGCAGGGGATCAATATTTTTATATTATCCAAGAGCTAGCGCCAGGCAAATCCTTGGCCAAATGGATCGACCAAGGCTGGCAAGCTAGCCCAGATGAAGTAAAAAAGATAGCTTTGCAAGTCCTCGATATATTGAATTACATACACGCATCAACACCTCCAATCATTCATCGAGATATTAAACCCCAAAATATTATTCGGAATGATGATGGTCAGGTTTATCTAGTTGATTTTGGGGCTGTTCAAAATGTCTATCACAATTCGATGATGGGTAGCACTTTTGTAGGCACCTATGGTTATATGGCTCCTGAACATTTTCTAGGGAAGGCTGTCCCGGCAACCGACCTCTATTCTTTGGGGGCAACATTGCTGTTTCTGCTTACACATTGCTCTCCTGTTGATTTACCTAGAAACGGCCTGAAAATTGGGTTTCGCTCAGTGATAAAGCTCGAACCCGCCTTTGCCAATTGGTTGACTTTAATGCTAGAGCCAGCATTAGAGGATCGTTTTTCGTCAGCTCAGGATGCGATTTCAGTACTATTTCCGATAAAAGTTATACGACGACCGTCTCGGGCTGGTGTTGAACCACAAAGAATTTATCAACCACCTGGCAGCAGGATCCAATTGCATAAGACGAGTACCTCAGTAACAGTTCATATGCCACCCTTTGACTGGAACTGGGAAGCTATTGCACGAAAGTGTCTAAAACTGTGGTTCAACTTATTAATCCTACTTTGCTTATTAGCAGGAGTTGAACTGATGATGTCTCCGCTTATCTTGGGGATTGTATCCATCATTGGCGGGATGGTGTGGACGGGGATGTTAACTTCTACGGTTTTTTCGATTACTGGACATACTCACCTCGAGATTGACTCTAAGAGTTTTCGAGTCATCTGGCAAATAAAGCATCCAAGTGTAAAACATGTTCGTAAAGGGTTTACAGCAGATTTGATAGCGATTACGTGGCCAACCACCTCAAGAGGTAAAGCTAAATACTGCATGCTTGTCACAAAAGATTATCAATATAACTTTGGGATGCAGCTTACTCCTACTGAAAGGGCCTGGTTAGTTGAAGAAATAGGGGCTTTCTTAAATTTGCAGCAACAGTAAACAGTGCGTCAAGAAACTGCCAATTGCTCTAGATCACCCACCTATTGTTTGGGGCAAGCCAGAATGGAATTATGACATTTCCGCCCCATCCATTTATGCTGGAGCAGTCTTTTTATCAGATAGGTGACCGGATTGCAGAACGGTACCATGTACAATCCGTTCTAGGCCAAGGGGGATCGTGTGTAACCTATGCTGTGGAGGATATCCACACGCAGCAGCAGTTTGCCCTCAAGGCTCTGTCTCTCAAGGGCATTCACGACTGGAAACAGCTAGAACTATTCGAGCGGGAAGCTAAAGTTCTCTCGCAACTTGATCATCCAGCCATCCCTCAGTACATCGACTACTTCCAAACAGATACAGAGGGAAATCGGTGGTTTTACATTGTTCAAGCATTGGCTCCAGGCCAATCCCTAGCCGACCTGGTGAGAGAAGGATGGCGGGCCAGTCCCACAGAAGTCCGTCAGATGGCCTTGCAGATTCTAGATATTTTGAAGTATTTGCATGGCTTAACCCCGCCGATTATTCACCGCGATATTAAACCGCAAAATATTATCCGTAATGGCGACGGCCAGTTCTATTTAGTCGATTTTGGGGCAGTGCAAAATGTCTACTACAACACGATGATGGGCAGTACTGTTGTGGGCACCTATGGCTATATGGCTCCTGAACATTTCCAAGGTAAGGCTGTCCCTGCGACGGATCTCTATTCTCTGGGGGCAACGCTACTGGCGCTGCTCACCCATTGTTCTCCTGCTGAATTGCCCCGGAAACGTCTGAAAATTGATTTTCGTGCAGCCGTGAGGCTTGACCCTGCTTTTGCCGACTGGCTAGATCATATGCTGGAGCCTGCGGTAGAGGATCGGTTTGTTTCGGCTCAGGCTGCGATCGCAGCCCTAATACGGCCAAGCATGACCCAAAAATACTCGCTCGCTAGTGGTACAGCACAGGCTATTGCTCAGCCTATGGACAGCACTATTAAATGGCATCAAACAGAGGCTTCCCTGACCGTTCATATCCCACCCGTTGGCTGGCACTGGGAAACGCTGAAACAAGAGTGTCTTCAACTTTGGGTTAATGTCTGCATTCTTGTGGTTTTTTTAGTGGCTTTCAAAGCTGCCATGCCCCCCCTGATCTTTGGAGTGGCCGCCTGTCTCGGCGGGATGATTGGGATTGGACTACTCAATTCTGTGTTCTTCGCTATTGCGGGGCATACTCGTCTCAAAATCGATCCTAAGCAGTTTCGTTTATCCTGGCAGGTCTATTTGCCTGGCCTACAATGGTCTCGCAGAGGCCGGACTGCCGATTTGATCGGAATCAAGTTAACCACGACTTCTAAGAGTAAAGTCAAATATTGCACGCTCTTTACTCAAGATCATCAATATAGGTTTGGCACACATCTCAGTTCCCATGATCAAGCCTGGTTAGTCGAGGCAGTGGGGCATTTTTTGAGGCCATAACTATCCTGAGCTGGCTCTTTATGAACAGCAGATTGTCCTAGATCACCCACTGCGTATTTGGGGCAAGACACGATGAAGACAGCACGTATTCTTCAAGGCAACTCATGCATCACCGAAACTCACACCCTATTGGCGATCTGATTGCAGAACGGTATTTTGGGCAATCTGTGTTGGGGAAGGGGAGCAGTGGTATTGCCGTTGAAGATGTTCATACTCGTCAGCAGTATGCCCTGAGAGGTATTCAGGACTGGAAACAGCTTGAACTTTTTGAAAGGAAAGCCCAGGTCTTATCGCAGCTCGATCATCCCGCATGGCAAGTTCCGCATTCCTGCTGATGCAGATCTTCTAGATAACGCTACCCTAGAGATCACGCGAGGAGCATTTCTGCTATTCATTCTTTATGACCTCCGGTTTTCCCAATCCTTACGCCTTTGAGCATTCTGATCCAGAGACCTTAGAAGCTGAGCTGGACCAGACCATCCAAGATTTTGAGCAAATGCAGGCAGAACTGGGGTATCAGCAGGCCCATTCCGCCCTAGAAACCTTAGTGGAGAAACTCGATCTCTCTCCCCGAGAACGAGCAGGCTTGGAAACCGAAATTAACTCCCTGCAATCCATGCTCGACAAGCTGGAAAAACAGGTGGTGCACATCGCCGTGTTTGGCATGGTCAGTCGAGGGAAATCGTCTCTCTTGAATGCTTTGTTGGGACAGTCCATTTTTGCTACCGGGCCGGTGCATGGAGTCACCCAACAGAGTCAGCAGGCTAGCTGGTTTGTGGATCAAAAATCCGGTGAAGATGCGATTCGGGTGTCGTTGCAAGGGGTGGGGCAGTCCCGGATTGAGCTGATTGATACCCCCGGCATCGATGAAGTCGATGGTGAGGTGCGGGAACGACTGGCCCGCCAAATTGCCCAGCAGGCGGATTTGATTTTGTTTGTGATTGCTGGGGATATGACCAAGGTCGAGTTTGAGGCTCTATCGGAGCTGCGGCAGGCCAGTAAACCGATCCTACTGGTGTTCAATAAAGTGGACCAATATCCCGAAGCCGATCGCAACGCTATTTACGAAAAAATTCGAGACGAGCGGGTGAGGGAGCTGCTGTCCGCCGATGAGATTGTCATGGCCTCGGCGGCCCCACTGATGGCCCAAGCGATTCAATATCCTGATGGTCGCTTGGGGGCAGAACTCGTCCCAGGACCGCCCCAAGTTCAGGATCTGAAGTTAAAAATATTGGAAGTGCTAGAGCGGGAAGGTAAATCCCTGGTGGCTCTGAACACCATGCTCTATGCCGATGATATTAATGAGCAGCTGATTGAGCGGAAGATGCGGATCCGCGATCGCAGTGCGAATCAGATCATTTGGCGCGGGGTAATGGCTAAAGCAATCGCCATTGCCCTCAATCCCGTCACCGTTGTGGATGTGATCAGCAGTGCCGCCATCGACATTGCCATGATCCTGACCCTCTCTAAGCTTTACGGCATTTCCATGACCCAAAAAGGGGCCGTGGATTTACTGCGCAAAATTGCCTTAACCATGGGCGGCGTTGGGGCTACGGAACTCCTCACCACCCTGGGACTAAGTTCCCTCAAAGGGCTACTCAGTCTAGCGGCTCCGGCAACGGGGGGAGCCTCCCTGTTGCCCTATGTTTCTGTTGCCATCTCCCAAGCAGCTGTAGCGGGCGTCTCTTCCTATGGGATTGGTGAAGTTACCAAACGGTACCTGATCAATGGGGCATCCTGGGGACCCAATGGCCCCAAAACCGTGGTCAACGAGATTCTCTCTTCTCTAGATCAGGCCACTATTTTGAACCGCATCAAAACCGAGCTGCAGGAAAAATTAGATCCTACCGATGACGGTACTGCAGTGGAAGAGAGCTAACACTTATTCTGGGGTGGTGGCAGTATCTGCTCCCGTGATATCGATGGTGTCATTGACTTGGAGTTTGCCCTGGTCATCAATACTCCAAATGTCATAACTCCCGGTGACATCGCCCTGAGGGTTCAGATCGACCGTGCCACTGGCTCCCTGGTAGTTGATGGCTTTACCGTCCCGTAACAGGGCCAAGGCTTCACAGACATCTGTTACTTCTTCCCCAGGTGCATTGGCGACCTCGGGTAACTGCTCTCGAATCCCCGTTCCTGTGGTCTCCTTAGCGGCCTCAGCAGCCAGAACCAGTAGGGCTGTCGCATCCCAAGTATTAGGGTCAAAGACGCCGGGCTCGCGCTTAAAAGCCTCTTGATAGCGTTTCTGGAAGGCAGCTAATGCCGGGCCACCTGCACTGGGAGCCGTTCCCAACATCCCGGCCACTAGATATTTCCCTTGGTCATTTTTCCCCACTAAATCGGCAAGGCTAGCCTCTTTCATGCCGTCAGTGGTAATCAATGCCGTTTTCCCCTCTAGAAACCCGAGTTCTTGGGCAGACTTGAGGATTAAACTGCCTGTCTCGGGATAGGACACTAGTAGTACCGCATCGGGCTGCCCTTTAAATACCTGATTTACTTCTGTATCAAAGGTGGAGGTATTCGGATCGTAGAAAGTGGGCCGAGCTTCATTGACCACCGTCCCCCCTACTGCTTTAAAGGCGGGGATAAAGGCAGAAACTAAGCCATTCCCATAGTCATTATTGATGGCCAAAATAGCGATGGACTTAAACCCTTTTTGTTTCGCTAGTTGGGCGAGAGCCTGACTTTGAAAGGTGTCAGGGGGTGCCGTTCGGGCCCAAAATCCTTTGAATTCGCCTTTTTCAGCCCGTTCAGTAAAAAACAGGGCTTGTACTAGCGGGAGAGATTTGCACCACTTGACGCCGTACTGCAATAGGAATCGCGGCGCTGGATGAGGCGCTAGAGGCAGCTCCCACTACCCCCACCACTCCATCGGCTTCAACGAGTTTGGTCATGGCTTGGGTACCTTGGGCCGGATCCGTTTGGGTGTCCGCACTGATTAAGGTAACGGGTTTGCCCAATACCCCATCACAGGCATTCACCGTCTTCACTAGTAGATCAGCCGTGTCTTGCATGGGAGTGCCATATTGCGCCAAGTCGCCGGTAATGGGGAGTAGCGTTCCTAGTTTGAGGCCGTCTCCTGTTGAGGTCGGGGAGGAGAGTTGACACCCTGCAATGACATAGCAAAGACCTAAAGCCGCCCCAGAAACTAGACGTTGACGAAGCATAACCAATCTCCCTAATACCGAATATCAGCAATGAATTGATGGGACCCGAAAAATCCAATAACCAGCTTAGTAGACTCACTTCCGCTTCTTCTAGTCCTGCTACAAAGCTTTAATTTACCCAGGCGGGACGAGAGCTTTTGGGAGCCCTCTCGGTGCAAATTTGATCCCATTCACCATATATTCACTGGGACTTTGTATCGTGATACACAGTTTTTTACTGGGATATCCCACGGAGGATCAGCATGAAAATGAAAGCGATTGCCGCTATTAGTCTGGGCATGTGTTTGCTTTTACCCACCGCCTCGACCTTGGCTCAATCTGAGTCTGATTCTATGCCCATCAGTCCGACCCCTGATGGTTCGATGACACCGGAAGCGCCCCCCGAGGCAGCGCCCCCTATCGAGACCGAAGCCGCTCCTCCCGAAGAAAGCATCACTCCTGAGAGTGCTTCTCCCTCTGAAGGTGCCGAGCCAGATGCCAATATTGGGGGTGCTGAAGATGGCGCTAAGTTGGTGACCTGTGGCCCCAATGGTGCAGCGAGTGTTGCCATGTCTGTTCGCCCAGGTTGTCATCAGTTGAAGGTCAATTCTCCTCCTGGAGTCAAGTAAGCCCTCATGATTATCAGAGTCAAGCCGATTGTTTGAGACTCTGATAATCTTTGCCTATCATTCACGTTTTCTTCACAAAGTTAGAGAACTCTCTCTGGCCTTTGAGTGCAAACCGATAGCATGATTGTTTTCAAGGCTCTGGTGTTTATGTGAGCTATCTTTACTGAACAAAGGTCTAATCTTTCGGCCACGAGACTATACCTTTGTTCAGTAAAGAAAAAACTTATTCTTTGATTTTTAATGATTACTTTTTTTTACTGCTAAAAAAGCGACGGACTTTGATCGAATGGGTTTAAGTAGCTTGGTAGACTCAGCATTCGAGCAAAGCATCATTCAATATATCAATCTCGCTACAGCAGATTTCATTTACAAAAATAAATAATTTGCAGTCCTTATTCTTGCATAATGCAAATTGATGAGTGGTTTCTGAGTTTTCTAAGAAAACTCTAATTTTTTTCCCTTAGAAATTTTTGCTAGGCTAGGAAAAGTGAATCAAAGGTTTGAGTAATAACCAGGCCATCGCTTATCCCCATGTCGATCTGTGAAGAGGCGATGCCTAAATTCATTTTATAAAGACCAAGGGGTATGACTATGAACGTCCAAGACATCCACCAGTATTTCAAAAATCCGCCACCCGTCTACATTACTAAGGAAGTAGCTGTCTGCTATATCCTGACGGTTCTGCTGGAAGAAGGAGATTCCTATGGCACGGCTCTCCTGAAGCATATTCGAGCAAATCACCCTCCGTATCGAATTTCTGACACGGTGCTGTATGCTGCCCTTAATTTCCTCATTGATGAGGAGATGTTGAGTGGGTACTGGCAAAATGAGTCTGGCCGAGGTCGACCTCGACGGATGTACCAAGTGGCCGAGGGACGAGAAAAGGATGCTCAGAACCTGTCCCAACTGTGGCTAAAGTTTTTGGGTAAGGATCCCGCCTTGACGGAGTCTTTAGTGTTGACTTAAACGTCTTTAGACCTTTAATTGAATGACCTTACGGCTGGAACTATACCTTGGTTCCAGCCGTCTTAATATCAACGTGGGATTTGAAGATTTCATTCGCCCGAGACATAACTTGACAGACGAGTGATCGGTGTTAAGGTTTAACTCTGCTATGTGCATACTCATGGCATAAGAGCATGGGTTTGAGGTCACGAATATCGGGTTTGTTTGAACTCACGCACATCTAAATTTTGAGCAATTAGAGAGGAGCTATGAAAGGATTAATTCGCTGGGGTCTGATAGTTAGCCTGGCCGGAGGTGGCTTTGTCGGTACCTCTCTAGTGCAGCAAGAAGCTGCGATCGCAATTCCCGAAGCGGAAGCGGTTAAGCGCCTTGAAACGGTTCCTACTTTTGCAGTAACAGACGCAAAAGGGTCACCTGTTCTTGCAGCTGTCCCGAACCCGAAAGATAAGACCAAAAAGATCCAAGTGGCGACCTTTTTTATGAGCCAAACGGATGCTCAAAATTTGGTCAACAACTTAAAGGCTAACAAGCCAGAAATTGGTAAGTCCGCCCGCGTGACTCTGATTTCTCTGCGAGATGCCTACGAAATCACGAAGAAGAATAAGGATAAGCAGGATGAATTGGTGTTCCAATTTATCCCGAATAAAGAGCAAGTCGATCTTGCCAAGGCCATCCTGAAGCAGGAAGGCCAGGATGTGAAGCAGTTTCAGGGCGTCCCCATGTTCTTCGCCATTGGCGGCAAAGAAAAGGGATTATTGACGATTGAGCAGGGTAAAGAGAAGATCATCCCCTTCTATTTTCGCAAGCAAGATTTGCAGGGCATGATCGACCAGCTCAAGAAGCAAAATAACCCCCTAAGTGGCACCACCAAAATTCAGGTGACGTCCTTGGATCGCCTGGTAGGCTCTTTGTTCAAGTCTGAAGATGCTACCGCCAAACAAATTGTGCTGATTCCGTCCCGAGATGCCTTAGAGTATGCTGTTCAGCAGCAGAAGAAAAATGGCGCTCAGCCCCAGAAGCCTAGTGCAACCCCAGCGGCAACCCCTAAAAAGTAACGCCTTCCAGGTCTCGGGTCAGAGACTTTGGCAATGGTATCAACACGCGATCGCAGATCTGTCTCCAGGGCAGGGGCGATCGCGTGTTGATTTAAAGCAGGAACTGGACTGGCTTTTGTTAGAAGTCTCGGATCTAGAACCTATCGATTTGAAGCTAGCACCATCAGAGACCCGGATCATGCAGGTGTCTTTGGCAGAATTACAGCAGCTTTGGCAGCAGCGACTAGCAGAAAATATTCCTGTCCAACATCTAACGGGAACCTCCCATTGGCGGCAGTTTCATCTGCAGGTATCAAAGGATGTCCTGATTCCTCGCCCAGAAACGGAATTGCTGATTGACTTGGCTGTAGATGCAGCTCAAAACTCTGCTCGTCTAGAACAGACCCATTTATGGGCCGATCTGGGTACCGGAAGTGGGGCCATTTCATTAGGGTTGGCGACGGCTTTTTCCCAAGGGACAGTGCATGCCGTGGACTGTAGTCAGGCAGCCCTAGCGGTTGCCCAAGGCAATAGCCAGACCTATGGCTTAGACCAGCAAATTCACTTTCATTTAGGCCAGTGGTTTGAACCTTTAGGAGGGCTTGAAGGTCAGTTTTCTGGGATTGTCAGTAATCCACCCTATATCCCGACGGACGTTTTACCGACCCTGCAGCCTGAAGTGTTTGACCATGAGCCCCATCTAGCTTTGGATGGAGGCAGGGATGGATTAGATGCAGTGCGGGAGATAGTTGCGATCGCACCCCAATACCTACAGCCCGGTGGCGTCTTACTCCTGGAGATGATGTGTGGCCAAGATGAAGCTGTCAAAACACTCCTCACGACGCAAGGCCAGTACGAACAGATCCAAATTCATCCAGATTTAGCGGGTATTCCTCGATTTGCCCAAGCCTATCGAATATAAGTTACGGTTCGAATACAGATATTTGTGACAACCATGACCATTCTGGAGCGCCTTCAATCAGACTACGACCGCTTCCCCGAGAACCAGTCTTTTGACTTATATGCAGAGGATGTTTACTTCAAAGATCCCCTCAACCAGTTTCGCGGCGTTGCCAAGTATCAGGAAATGATTGGCTTTATTCAGAAGTGGTTTATCAATACCCGCATGGAAGTTCATGGCATTGACCAGCAGGACAATGAAATACTCACCCGCTGGACCTTATATTGGCAAGCTCCCTTTCCCTGGAAACCCCAGATGGCCATTACAGGCCGCAGCGAACTGAAGCTCAACGAAGCCGGTTTAGTCTGTAGCCATATTGACTATTGGGATTGTTCGCGTTTCTCGGTGTTTAAACAACTGTTTTTCCCAGTTGCATCGTCTACCGTGTAAATAGGCGGTTAGCGAGGTGGGGTATGGAAGTCGGTTTACCGAAGGAAATTAAGGATCAAGAATTTCGCGTTGGTTTGAGTCCTGCTAGTGTTCAATCTTTAGGACAGCAAGGTCACTCAGTCTTTGTCGAAACGCAGGCTGGCATAGGTGCTGGCTTTCCAGATAGTGACTATCTGCAGGCTGGGGCCAAAATAGTGGCCACAGCCGATCAGGCTTGGAACCGTGAGTTAGTGGTCAAGGTAAAAGAACCCTTACCCGCAGAGTATGGCTTACTGCAGTCGGGACAACTTCTGTTTACCTATCTGCATTTGGCCGCGAATCGCACATTAACCGAGCAGTTAATGAAGGCCAACGTGAGTGCCATCGCCTATGAAACCGTAGAAGTGACCTTGCCAGATCGCATTTCTTTGCCCTTACTGACGCCCATGAGTGTGATCGCGGGTCGCCTCTCCATCCAGTTTGGGGCTCACTTTCTTGAGCGGCAGCAAGGGGGACGAGGCGTTTTGCTAGGGGGAATTCCAGGAGTTAAACCCGGCCAAGTGGTTATTCTTGGTGGAGGGGTTGTGGGCACAGAAGCGGCTCGCATCGCCGTTGGCATGGGGGCTCAAGTGACGATTTTAGATATTAATGTAGAGCGGCTTTCTTATCTTGAAACTCTCTTTGGCTCTCGGGTAGAGTTGCTGTACAGCAGTTCCCGGCATCTAGAGCAGGTATTACCCACTGCTGATCTATTGGTCGGTGCGGTTCTTGTACCCGGCAAACGGGCTCCTATCTTGGTGTCTCGTGGATTAGTTCAGAAAATGGTTGCAGGTTCGGTAATTGTGGATGTAGCGGTGGATCAGGGGGGCTGCATCGAAACCCTACACACCACTTCCCATACCGATCCAGTCTATGAAGCCGAAGGGGTACTTCATTATGGGGTTCCCAATATGCCGGGGGCAGTGCCATGGACGGCGACCCAAGCCTTGAATCATAGTACGTTCCCATTTGTGGCCAAACTTGCCAACCAGGGCTTAAAGGCCCTAGAACAAGACGTAGCCTTGCAGAAGGGATTGAATGTATACCAACACCGTTTGGTTCACCCTGCAGTCCAGCAAGTGTTCCCGGACTTGGTCGCCTAAATCAGCTCTGGGAGAGCAGCTCAAGGGTATGCTGAAGGGGACGTCTTGAGTGGTTGGGCGCGAACCTATGTCCCATTCTGGTGAATTAAATCCTGAGTCTGATCTGGTCTTAGTGGTAGGAGCCACAGGAGGTGTGGGGCAGTTGACGGTGGGAGAACTCCTGGCCCAAAACATCAAGGTGCGCATTCTTGCCCGCAATGCCGACAAAGCCCGACAGATGTTTGCCGATCAAGTTGAGATTGTGGTGGGCGATACCCGAAAGGCCGACACATTACCAGCAGCGATGCCCGGTGTGACCCATATTATTTCCTGCACTGGCAGCACTGCCTTTCCCTCAGCCCGGTGGGAATTTCGAGAAGTTTCAACTCGGTGGGAATGGTTTAAGCGATATGCCAAGCCGAGCTATTGTCGAGCGCAAGCGGATAACAGCCCTGAAAAGGTGGATGCCGTGGGGGGGCAAAATCTGGTGGATGCTGCTCCCCAGGATTTAAAGCGGTTTCT
The DNA here is from genome assembly GCF_021497025.1 of Acaryochloris sp. 'Moss Beach'. Taxonomy (NCBI): domain Bacteria; kingdom Bacillati; phylum Cyanobacteriota; class Cyanophyceae; order Acaryochloridales; family Acaryochloridaceae; genus Acaryochloris; species Acaryochloris sp. 'Moss Beach'. The sequence continues at coordinate 3,984,383 of NZ_CP071717.1, read as the reverse complement.
GCTCGTCTCTGCTTGTGGCATTGAGCGCAAAGATAAACTGCCTTTCAGTATTCTCAATACCTTTGGCGTGTTGGATGCCAAGCTGGTGGGCGAAACAGCACTCCGTCAGTCAGGCTTGCCCTATACGATTGTGCGTCCGGGTCGACTAATCGATGGTCCCTATACCTCCTACGATTTGAATACGCTGCTGAAAGCCAAAACGGAAAGTCAGTTAGGTATTGTCGTTGGCACGGGAGATCAGCTCTCAGGAGAAACCAGTCGGATTGATTTGGCGACTGCCTGTGTCGCCTGTTTACAGAATTCCCACACAGTTGGCAAGGTTTTTGAAATAATGAGTGAGGGGGCTCGACCTAGCACCATTGATTGGAACACTCTATTTTCGGAACTGATCTAGCCCCAACAATGCAGCGTTTCGCTCAATTCTTTTCGAGGCAACCTCCTCTCACCCATAACATCTTGAGTATCGGGTTTCGAGGAGCTGGGAAAACCGTTTTTCTAGCAGGGAGCTATACCTCTCTCCACTTCAATCGTAAAAAAGCCCGATTACATCAAGAATGGCTGGACTGCCAAGACGCTGAGTCTCACGAGAAGATGAATCAGCTTTTGAACTTCATCACCCAGTCACGTCAGTATCCACCGCCAACGTTAAAAGCGACTGATTTTAACTTCAGCGTTAAGACTCGAACCCTATGCGGTGTCAAAACGCGCTGCCATTTGCACTGGTGGGATATACCAGGGGAATTTTGCCAGCCCAATAATACCGATTTCCAATTGTTGCTCTTTAGTTCCCATGCCTGCTGCTTGCTGATTGATGCCCCGGCTTTCGTCAATGATCGTCCCTACCAACAGAAAGTGAAATCGGTGCTTCACCAATTGGCGCAATTCCTTCCTCAATCCCAAGCGAATCGTCCCAATTATCCGTTGGCAGTCATTCTGACTAAGTTTGATTTGTTGCAAACGGAGCTGAGTCGGGGACAGCTTAAGCAGCAGCTTCAACCGTTCGTCCAGGATTTACGCAGTCATCAGATTAACTCTCATGGGTTCACCTCTGCGATTCCGCTGATTTCTTTCGGAGCCAGTGTGACCTTGCATCCCCAAGGTACGGGTGCTCCTTTCCGCTGGCTGATTTCAGAATTGAAAAAAACTGAACAGTCATGATGGTGGGGCATATTGAAAATGAGGCTCAATTCGCGTCAGCTAAATCTCCAGGACTGAATACGGGTATTTGGAGAGGTCTGGGCACTGGACCTGTTCTGAGCTATGGAGGAATGCTGAGTTTCTGGTTTACCCAGTCGCTTCCATCTCCATAATGCAATCTTGAATTTGCGGATGCATGTCTTTCAAACTGGCATGATATCGACGCCCATGGCCCGGTAAAATCCACTCGAAATTGTAATTTAAAAGTTTTTTTCATGGATTGAATTTGCTCATCCCAGGAATACCAACAGTAGCGTCGGAACCCCACCAAACGATTGGCCCCTGCCGACCAAGCCAAATGGTCCCCTGTAAACAAAAAATTCTTGTGCAGCAACACGGTATGGCCTTGACTATGGCCTGGCACCGGAATAATCAGTAGGTCTGGGGCCAAGGTATAAGGGGCGGTTCCCTCAAGTGTTAATTCCACATCTTGGGTTTCTGTGGAAATATCATCCTGGTGCAAGATTCTAGTGCAGCCAAAATGCGATTGAAACTGAGCATGGTCCGCTACATCATCCTGATGGGTGAGATACATATACTTGATGCCCCCCATCGCTTCTAGTTGTTTCACCAGGGGCGGTGTAAATTGGGGCGAGTCAACCAAGACATTGCCGTCATCCCGCTGAATAAAATAGCTGGTGGCCCCAAAGGATTTCTCAGAATGGTAGCCACAGTGGTAGACATTCTCAGTGACTAAGATAGGTAGGCTTTGTTGCACCTGGCGAATCTCAGTGGGTTTCTCAACGGTACCAATTGAGGCTGTCGGACAAGATAATAAAGCTTGCAAGGCATGGAGCCGTTCTTTTTCTTGAGTGGGCTGGGCAAACACGGCTGACTGACTGCCGTCCCGATGAAAAATTTCGGGAGCCATCCATCGGCAAGTATCACAGTCAATACAGGTACTATCGACGTACACATCTCCCGTAACATTTTGCGATCGCATCTTCTGTATCTGAGCCATGATTAAAACCTCTGGAAACGCCGCCTGCCTCTAGCCTAGCGTGAGCCTCAGGTCTTCAGCTGCAGTGGTAGGCTGTAACCGTCCGTGACTTCCCCTCTCCTCCTATGCGCACCATTGCCGATATCAACGACAAAATCGAAGAGGGTAAAGCCGTTGTCTGGACGGTAGAAGAACTGAAAGCCAAAGTGGCTGACCTGGGGATTACCCAAGCGGCGAAAGCCGTGGATGTAATTACCACGGGCACCTTTGAACCGATGGAATCCTCTGGGGCCATTCTCAACCTGGGACATACAGATCCACCGATCAAAATTCGCCAATGTTGGCTGGATGGGGTGGCGGCCTATTCTGGATTTGGGGGCGGTGGACCTGTACTTAGGCGCTTCCCAAGCCCCAGATCGCAAGCAGCCTTCAGAATTAATGGAAGGGGAAGATATTCAAATGCAAGGGGGCGGTCATGTCATCGAAGACTTGATCGCGGGCAAAGCGGTTCATCTACGGGCACTAGGGCAAATGACCGATTGCTATCCCCGGGCCACTCTAGACACGATGATTACTAAGGAGACCATTAATCAGTTTTATCTGTTCAATCCCCGCAATCTCTACCAAAATTTTATTGTGGGGGTGAATGGTGGCGATCATCTGCTTTATACCTATCTGGGGCCTCTACAACCGCGCCTGGGGAATGCCATCTACTCCAATCCAGGGGCCTTATCTCCTTTACTGAATGATCCGAACTTGCGGCTCATCGGCGTCGGGACTCGAATTTTCTTAGGTGGGGGAGTGGGCTATGTCACTTGGGAAGGAACCCAGCATTTTCCATTACAAAAGCGATTGCCAAATGATACGCCCATTGGGCCAGCGGCGACCCTGGCACTGATTGGAGACGCCAAACAGATGGAGTCGCGATGGGTGCGGGGCTGTTATTTCAAGCAGTATGGTCCGTCTTTGATGTTGGGGGTCGGCATTCCCTTACCCGTGATTGATGAAGAAGTGGTCCGCCGTTGTGCGGTCACGGATGAGGACTTAGTCGCCCCCATTATCGATTTTTCGATTCCTCGTCGCGTGCGGCCGACCTTTGGTTTAGTCAGCTATGCTCAGCTGAAATCTGGAACTATTAAAGTCGAGAGCACCAAGGTTCGTTCGGCCCCGTTAGCCAGTATGGCCCTGGCTCGTCAGGTGGCGCTGGAACTGAAGCAGTGGATAGAGTTGGGGACGTTTACTTTGACTGAACCAGTGGCGTCTATTGCTTGCGATCGCACCTTCGTTCCCCAGGATGCTTGGGGGTCACAAATTAGCCTGGAATAACCTCATGCCCTTTGATCTCGCTAGAAGTTTTAGTCAGTAACCTGGCCAAAATTAGGAATACTTTTATTGTTCAAACAACGAATACTTGTTGTTTGCAGTTTGTGCAACTTTTAGCCAATATTTTCTTCAGCAAGTTAAAAAAAACAGGGTATTCACAACAACTGAATTCAGCAAAATTTAGCATAAATAACATCTCAAGCTTTGGTCATAAATAAGGCAATAGGGTTGAATGATTGACTCGAATTGCCAGCGTCAACAACCTATCGGTGCAAGGGAATAACACAGTGAGCGGACCTTCAACAGAATCTCAAACCTGGCCATCTTTTCCCAAAGCGATCTTATCGGTCAGTCGTAAAGAGCATTATCACCAGCCCCTGGGTTTAACGATTTTGTCTAGGAAGGATGAAGGAGTACAAGTAGACCCCAGCAGTTCAGCCTTTCTGGAACCTCAATATTGGCAAAGCCATTCCCCCCAGTCTGACGTTCCTGGGCCTCTCCCCACAACCTTGAAGGGCCATGTGTTTGTGATTGGCACGGCTGCCTCCTTTGATTCCCACAAAATTAAAGATACTGAAATTTATTTACCCACCCAAGGTGGTTGGCAACATATCTATTCTGGCGATGGCATGATCTATCGCTTAGATTTTCATAGCTCAGTTCATTCAACCATCACATCAGAGAACCCCCACCCCGAGCAGCCTTGTGCCACCACTCAGCAACCGGGATGGGCCCATTTAGCGACTCGCCTGATCAAAACCCCTGATTACTACGCAGACTGGGCTTTGGAGTCCAACCCCAAATATCTAGAGCAGTGGTCAGACTATCAGCAGCTTACGTTCCGGGATGCAGCCCTAACGCGTCTATCGATGGGATTGGGAGGCCGCAATTATCTCAATACTGCCTGGTTACCCTTAAAGCCAAAACAGAATGATAGCGAGCGATTGCTGGTGACTTGGGATGCCGGACGGCCCTACGAAGTCGACCCCTGTTCCTTAGGATTGGTTGCTCCCGTCGGCCTCAATAAAGATTGGAAGCCAATTTTTGATATGCCAGCGGTTTCAAGGCCCCTGCAAAAGGTTTTTGGGTTTCCGATTTTGTCCCAGGTGTTTCCCATGATTCTGTCATCGGCTCATCCCGTGTATGACGACCATGAAGATGCCGTTTATATGGTCAACGGCACTAAATCCATGGGCAGCATGATGCAAGTCACGAAACTGCAGCCCTATTTCCTCAAAGGGCTTTTGGAATTCTTAAATAAGCTAGAGGGGGAAGATCCCAATACCCCGCGAACGTCTTTCTTTGACTATGTTGTGCTGGCGTTAGTCAATGTCATGCTTTGGCTCCTAGGGATTCTGCTGGCTATTTTAAGTTTCTGGGAGGTTGGAGGAACCGATCGGCTCTTCCTCTATCGATGGCAGGGGGAGCAAACAGAGATTGATAAATCAGATCAATGGGAAGTGGTGACGGAAAAGGGGCATTCAATTCCCATCTATCAGTCCGTTCATCAAATGTCTTTGACGAAAGACTACATCGTTATTTCCGATTCCAGCTTTAAATTTGTGGTGGCCGATGTACTGCCCAGCCTTATTAATCCCCAAAATTTTGCGAAAAACCTACGCAGGGTTGTGAGCTTCGTTGCCCGTCCCAGACAAACAGTGACCGAAAACCCTGAGTCCAATTCTACCTCGACTGACTCACCCGATCAAAGTCCAGATCAGATCAAAAAAGGAATAAAAAGGGACTTACGCCAGGATTTTCAAGATTTATTTTCATTCCTCAACTATGCCCAAACTCCTTATACCGATGTGTACGTTATTGCCCGGACTGACCTAGAGTCTACTGATTCCAGCCCAGGGGGCAACAAAGTGAAGGCCAAGCATTTTCGTCTTCAACCAGAAACCGCCCATTTTCTGGCGAGTTATGAAAATCCAGCTAACCAAGTGGTTCTCCATGTAGGCCATATTAAAGGTCTCGATCCAGCCGAATTTGTCAACAAAATTGACGAGGCGGTGTGTCACTATTCTCAAACAGCCAACTCAGGGCAACCTTGCCCGGAAGATATCAATCAAATCCTGCAGCAGCGATCCGGTGTTTTAGCCAACAGTATGGCTCCGAATCAGTTAGGAACTTGGACCTTAGATATGGCAACGGGACAATCCGAAAAAGCCATTATTGAAGACGACGATAAGTTTCAGCTGCTGGCCTTCTTTGCCTTCAATGAAAAGACAGCCAACCACTTGACAGATGTATATTGGAATTGCGGCGGTGCCTGGCCCAACCACCACACCCTTAACCATCTCGATCTATACAAAGACCAAATAGACCCTCAGGTACTCGATCAACAAATTAACCGGATTGCTAAGGAAGGTAGACCGGCCAATCTACTGCGAGTCAGTCAAACTTCCCCTCTAGACGGACAGGCCTCTACTCCTCCTCAACTCAAGGTTGAAGACTATTACGCCTTTCCGCCAGGCTACTATGCCAGCTCTCCTCAGTTTGTGCCCAGAGAGGATGGTCTGCCTAGTTCTACCCACGGTTACATTGTCTGCGTGGTGGTTGCAACGGATTATTTGCAAACAGACCATGCCACTCATGCCAAGCTAAGTGAGCTATGGATCTTTGATGCTGCCCATCTGAGTCAAGGGCCGCTGTATCGACTGAATCACCCGGAGTTAAATATTGGGCCAACCCTACATACGGCCTGGCTGAGTAAGCTTGAATCCCCCCCCTCGCGGACGGACTATGACGTTCGGGAAGATTACAAAGGGGTACTCGATCAAATGGAACCTGAAAACCTAAAAACTCGCATCCAGGATCTATTTGAACAGGAGGTGTTCCCTCAGGTTATGCATGACAGTGCAGATGCGAGTGCGAAGCAAACCTTTAAGATGAGAATCTTTGATACCACCGAAGTATCTACGGCTGTCTATCACGGCGTGGAACAATATGCGACTGCCTGTGGATATCATGATCCGATTGTGATCCGAGCCGAGGAAAATACTTTGGTTCAGGATGTTCAATATCAAGATACGGATCAACTCTCCTCCCTACAGTTCGCTGAAATCATGCAAGCGGGTGTTGATTTGTATCGCGGTCACCGGCCCCATCAGCAGGGCGATGAAACAACACCACTACTCCACCAAAGTGCAAAGGCCCTTGCGGCTTTGTTAAAAATCATTGCTGCTGTAGAAAATGGGGTTCTTTTGCTGGGCCAACTGATCATTATCAAATCTAGCAATCTAGAAAGTCCCCCCCAGACCTATATAAAAGTGGTGTCGGAAGAGTTGAAACAGACTCTGGCGAAGACCCCTGAGCTTTTGGATAGTTCTCAAGCGATGGTCAACTTTCTCTATAATCGAGCAGAATTACCCGATGCCATTGCTTAGGCTGGGTCAAATTAGTGGGCCACCTGTAAGAGGATCACACTGGTGACACCTTCAATCTCTTGATAAGTTAGTGGGTGACTTAATTTCTTACCTGCTCCATTTAATACACGTTTTTCTTGTTAACTCTGGCTCGAACTAATCACAATCAAGCTTTGCTGTGGGCATGTACCAGTGTTCTCGGGTGGATGGGCCTAATGTCTTCTGCCTCAGCCCAAATTCGCCCTGATGCAACTTTGCCGATCAATTCAGAAGTTCGCTCAGAGGGAGCAATACAGCGAATCCTGGGAGGGACTCAGGCGGGACAGAACTTATTTCATAGTTTTCGGCAGTTTGATCTTCCTACTGGCACGACAGCTTATTTTGATCAGAATCCTGCTCTGACTAATATCTTTGCCCGGATTACGGGAGGACAGGCATCGACGTTAGATGGTGTGCTTCGAGCCAATGGAGCCACTAATTTATTCTTGATTAACCCTAGGGGGATCTTGTTTGGCCCCAATGCTCAACTGAATGTGGGGGGCTCTTTTTTAGCCACGACGGCCAATAGTGTCCTGTTCTCGAATGGCAATATTTTTAGCGCAACCCCCACAGCCCAGTCTGCACCGTTGCTATCCATTAACCGGCCCCTTGGACTAGCATTCAATCAACAGCCGGGGACGATTACGGTTCAGTCTGACCTCAACGTTCAGCCGGGGCAGACCTTGAGCCTGTTAGGGGGCGATGTCAATGTCAGGGGCAATCTAACTGCTCCAGGGGGGCGGATTGACTTGGGTGCCGTTGATGCGAATCAACAGGTGCAGTTGAACCCTTCATCTAGGGGATTAAACTACAGCGGTGTCCAACGCTTTCAAGATATTCGCGTTGACAATTTAGCCACGGTCGACACGAGTGGTCCTGGGGGTGGCGTGATTAATGTTCAAGGCGATCGCATCACCCTGGCTGAGGGAGGACGATTGCAATCCGTTACCTTGGGGGAGATTGATGGTGGTGGTATTACAGTTAATGCTGCAACTTCTTTAGAGGTCTTGGGAAATCTTTCACTGAATAGTCCGATCGATCCCCTTATTGCCCAAAGAGGCTTTTTTCTACCCCAAACAACGACTATTCTCTCAACCACAATAGGGACGGGTCAGGCCAGTGCGATTGAAATTAATACTGGCACGTTACGGGTTACTGATGGCGCTAAGATCACCGCCGCCACCGATGGATTAGGCCCCGGTGGGAACCTTACCATTACTGCAGCTCGTTCTATTGATGTCGGAGGGGAAACGATCCTCTTGGGATTCCTTCCGGAAGTGGTTCCCTTTACTGAACCTGTGACTCGAAATTTCCTCATTGACCAGACCAGTACCAGTCAAATTAATGCTCGGAGTGCATTTATTCCCAACAGTGGCCCCAGTGGCAATATCACCATTAATACGGGCGATCTAACCTTACGGGATGGCGCAAATCTGACGGCGGGATCAAACTTTGGACCCGGCGGTATGATTACCCTCAATGCAACCAGCACCGTTGAAATTGTAGGGTCTAGTAAAAGCGGATTTTCAACGAGTAATGTGTCTACAGCATCTATTAGCTCGAACAATGCTTTAGATACCATTATTCGAGCTAATAAACTGATTATCCGTGATGGCGGTGTGATTACGGCCAGTACTTTTGGCTTAGGGCAAGCGGGAGATATCCAAATTAGCACGACTCACTCCGTTGAAGTTCTGGGGATAAGTCGATCGGGTCTGATTGCTAGTCAAATTAATGCGGGTACCTTCGGCGCTGGTGATTCTGGTGATATCACAATTGATACAGGTAAGTTAAGGATTAAGGATGGGGGGAATCATTCAACTAAGTAGTGTGGCTCAGGGCCAGACCGGCTCCTTGAAAGTAACAGCTAACTCAGTTTTTCTAGAGAATCAAAGTCAGATTAGTAGTAATGCGGTGGCGAGTCCCGCAGGCAATCTCAATATCGATACCAATCTATTGCTCCTAAACAATGGCAGTAACATTACTACCAATGCTTTTGGGCTGGATGCCGGTGGCAATATCAGCCTCAATGCTGATGTTATTGTGGCGCTCCCTTTAGACGGCGACAGCAATATTACTGCAAATGCATTCAATGGACCGGGAGGGCAAATCACCATTACGACTCAGGGTCTTTTTGGGATTGCGGTGAGTGAAAGCAATACTGATCTCAATGAGATTACGGCGATTTCTCAAAACAATCCTCAGCTCAATGGCATAGTGGATCTCAACACCCCGGATGCCGATCCCAGTGAAAACCTGGCGGAACAACCCGATGATGTCGAGTCTCCTCAACCCATTGCTCGAGGATGTCAAACTCGGCAATTTGCGAATCAAAGTCGCTTTAAACGCTTAGGGCGGGGTGGTTTACCCATTAGCCCCCATAGCTCTCTCTCTTCCTTAGCGGTATGGCAAGACCTGCGGACAGATCCAGAGCCTTTATCTCAAGTCATTCCCCCCTCCGAACTAACCGCGACTTTACCCACCGATACTCCAGTACAGGAGATTACGGAAGCTCAAGGTTGGCAGCAGGATGACCAGGGACGCACCGTGTTAACAACGCAGCGCCAAGGCCCATCACATTATGCGTTCCAACCCTCTGCTCCCAATTGCTAACTTCGGACAGCATCCACGGGGCCAGCGGAAACGATGACCACTCGGTCAGGATGGATAAACGCTTCAATGGCCTGATTGATCTCAGCCATGGTTACAGCGCCTATTCTTTGGGGCAGGTGACGGATGTCTTCGATGGGTAAGCCCAGGACTTCATTCATCAAAAACCGTTGGGCCAAAATATCGGGATCAGACAGATCAACAGGGTAACTGTTGAGGATAGATCGCTGGGCCGTTTCTAACTCGGACTGAGTAATCCCTTCTGCTTTCACTTGTTTGAGTAAGGCTAGGGTACTGGAAATAGCCGTTTGGGTATCTTCGGGTGATGTTTGCATCTGTACGGCAAAGGGACCTGCATGGAGACCGGCGGCAAAGTAGCTATAGATGCCGTAGGTGAGTCCTTGGCGATCGCGAATTTCAGTCCCTAAACGACTCGATAGGGTATCGCCCCCAATAATCTGGTTCAGCAGCATGGCTGCATAGTAGAGGGAATGGTGGCGTTCAATACCGGGATAGCCCATATAGGTCACCACTTGAGTCTTGCCCGGTAGAGGAGCGTTGACCCGCTGAATCGTTTGAGGTAGCTGGGGTTCGGGGAAGTCTAGCTGGGTGGAGTCCTGGGACTGTTGCCATTGGCCTAGGGTGTGGTTGAGTTGCGATCGCAACTCCGCTACCTCAAAATCTCCCACCAAAGTCAAAATCATATTGTCGGGGTGATAATGCTGTTCATAGAACCGCAAAATTCCTTCTCGACTGATGTTCTTCAGACTATTGGCCGTGGGGAACCCATGAAAGGGGTGGTCTTGGGTATAGATTTTTTGTTGAAAGGTCCGTCGAGCTAACGCTCCCGGATCATCTAGTTCGAGCTGCAAGTGGGTGAGCATCCGCTGACGAGATAATTCCAACTGCTGCTGGGGGAAGGTCGCGTTCTGCAAGACATCCCCTAAAGTCTCTAACACCACGAGAAGATCAGGAGACAAGGCATATCCAGACACATCGACGCCTTCTCGCAGGGAGAGAAAATCTAAACTTGCCCCACGATCTTCCAAGACTTTGGCAATGGCTAGATCATCTTTGCTAGTGGTGCCGCTCATCAAATTATCTGCCGTCATGGTGGCAACTCCACCTAATGTCAGATAATCCCACTCATTACCCGCCCGAATATGCCCACTGAGTGTAACTGTGGGCGTACTGTGGTCCTCCAGCAACAGCACCGTCAAACCATTGTCTAAAACCCACCGCTCGGGTAAAGATTGGGTATCTGAGCCAGCGGAGGTCGCCAAGTCAGGCAGATATTTTGCCACCTGAGCCGGATCGACCGGTTCGCTAGGGGTAAAGTTTTCGGCCGTTTGGGTTGCAGGGATGCCTGCCGTCATGGGCTGCTCTTCCAATTGCGTGGGCTCAAATAAGCCGACGGTTCTTTGGATGGGGGTGAGATAGGTTTGAGCGACTCGCTGCACATCTGCAGGCGTCACCGCTTCAATCCCACTCAGGTAGCGATCGCTAAAGCAGTGATCGTTGGTGACAACTTGGTTATAGGCCAACTGGCTAGCCTGATTCTCGATTTCGCGATTACTAAGAATAAAGCCGGCCTTGACTTGAGTTTTGGCCCGTTCCAGCTCCTCAGTCGTAATGGGCTGGCTACGCAGCTGCTCCAGGGTTGCCTCTACCACCTGATCAATTTCTGATAGCTCACCTACCGCTGCGGTCACCGAAATGTTGTACCACCCCCCATCCATTAGGGAGGCAACATAGGCATGGGCATTGGTGGCTAAGCCAGATTCAATTAAAGCTGGATAAAACCGTGAATTGCGCCCAGCCGACAGGATCGAATCCAAAATCTCTAAGGCCGGAATATCAGGATGCTGGGCATCAGGAATAGGATAGACCGCATCCAGCAGAGGGGCACTGCCGGGTTCTTTCAGCACAATCGGCGCTGAGGGGGCAGCTTGAGTGACCACTGGCATCGGTGCAGGTGCCGTTGCGACAGGACTGCTTGGAATCTGACCAAAGTAGGTCTGAATTTGCTCTAGAACAGTGCCTTCGTCAAAATCCCCCCGTGATCACCAACGTGGCATTACTCGGCTGATAATAGGTCTGGTAATACTCCTGCACTTGGGCCAGGGTAAACTTCTCAACATCGGACTTGTTGCCCCCGACCGATAATCCATAATTAGAATCTGGAAAAGCCTGCTGCATCACGGCCTTACTAAGGCGATAGTCGGGACTGTTCTCGTAGCCTTGCAACTCTGAAATGACCACTCGTTTTTCACTGGCTAGATGCTCGGCGGTTAGGGCCACGTTCTGCATCCGATCGGCTTCCAGGATCAGCAACGTTTCTAATTTGTCGCTACCCACGGTGCCGTAATAGGCGGTCATATCATAGCTGGTAAAAGCATTGGAGGCACTCCCCAGGGCACTAAAGAGCTTGCCAAATTGGACTGGGCGGGATTGAGTCCCCTTAAACATCAGATGTTCTAACTGGTGGGTAATGCCATTGAGTCCTGAGGCTTCGTTGCGTGAACCGACCCGATACCACACTTGCACACTGACAACCGGTGCAGTATGCACTTCCTTCAGTAAGATTGTTAAGCCATTTTCGAAGATTATTTTGTTGACGTCTTTAGTCAACACATTTCGTAAATCGGGGGTACTAGAAATAGTCACGTTGGTAGATATCAAATGGGTCAACAGAGGATAAGCCGCATATTCCTCAGATCTTAGTATCGCTCAGATCTTAGTATCGCTCACCTCCTACCCCTGTGGTTGAAGGGAAAAATCTGAGGTCTTGGTCTATGCCCTGACAGCACATAATGGCCATCACACTTTCGCCAGACTCGTCAGACCACCTCATCCCAAAGGGAATTATCATGACAAGAACATCAGGTTGTTTCGCTAAGAGCCATACATGACCATTAACCCAAGGCCTGAGGAGCAGTAATGGACTTCAATCAACTGTTGCTGTGGATGGTTTATGTATCCTGCATTAGCTTATTAATTGTTGGCTTTAAACGAGGTAAGGCTGCTAGAGGTTGGCTCCTGGTCGCTATATTTCTCCTGGGATTAACGGTCTTACTCCAGCAAGTCTTACCGAATTATGTTGGGTTCATCAGTGGTGCCATCTGGTTCCTCATGATATTGATCCCTCAACGAGGATCAGTCCGGATCAATCAACTCACCTGGCAGCATCGATTTCGATCCGCACGTCGATGGGCTCAAGTCCTCCGACTGTTGCATCCTATGGATAGTTTTTGGCAATGGCCCCGCTATCTCTATGCCATGGAGCTCGCTCAAGCAGGTCAACTCCCTGAGGCTGAAGCCAAACTGCTCCCGTTCAGCCAATCCAAGTCACTGATGAGTATGGTTGCTCGCTGCCAAATTTCTCGCTTTCATGGAGATTGGCAGGAAATCCTGGACTGGATGACCCAGGAGACTCCCAAAGCTACGGTCATGAGCAGCACTTCCCTGATGGCGACCTACCTGATGGCCCTAGGAGAAACGAATCGCCTCAATGAGATGATCCTAGAGCTAGAGCGGTTTCAGCCTCAACTTGCTAATGCTGCCAGCAAATATTACTGGGATTTCAGTCGCCTGATTGTGTTTGCCTTCTGTGGGCAGCCAGAGCTGGTGGTGCGTTTGTTCAAGGGTCCCCTGGCTAACATCGCGAACTCTGCACAACAATTTTGGTCGGCAACCGCAGTAATGGCAGCCGGTGAACCAGAGGTTGCTAAACCAGAGTTCGATCAACTCATTGCCAGTGGCAATTGTCTATATGCCAACACGTTACTCAAGCGTAGTCCCCAGGCCAACGTTGATCATGACTTAGATGATCATTCACGCCATCAGTTAAAGGCGTGGGGAGATGCCTTATTCGTAGAATTACCAGATCGGGAACGACAAAAAATCCAGTTCTGGCGATCGCCGATCACTCAAGGTTTGATTACCATTAATCTCGCCTTTTTTATGGCCGAGATCGTTGTAGGAAGTAGTGCAAATGGTCTCAATTTTGGTACAGATACCGTTGCTTTGTATACCTTAGGGGCACTTATCCCAACAGAAGTGGTCGCAGGGGACTGGTGGCGACTTTTGGCGGCAGCTTTTCTGCACTTTGGCATTGAACATCTGAGCCTCAATATGTTTGGGTTAGCGCTGCTTGGTCCGTTTGTGGAGAAAATGTTGGGAACGTGGCGCTTTTTAGTCTCATATTTGATTACAGCCATTGGCTCAATGCTGGCATTAACCCTGTTGACGGTTACTGGTATTTTTGTCACCCCGGCAGCAGTGGGGGCATCTGGAGCAATTATGGGATTAATTGGGACTGAAGCTGCGATTCAGATGCGCATCATCCGACAACAATCTTCTAAAGTGGCAGCGACTCGCTTAAGGTTGATTGGTCTATTTGTAGTGATACAAATGATCTTTGATGCAATAACCCCTCAAGTGAGTTTTATCGGCCATGCTTCTGGTTTAGTGATTGGATTTGGGGTGGGATGCTTACTGAAGCTGAAATACCAGACATCTGTTGTTAAGCCAACAGCACTGAAATCTTCATAAACCTAGTGGTTCCTCAATAGCAATGCCAGTTTTCAGAAAGGGATCTCTATTGTTTTGGTGCTGATTATCATGTTTTGCTGCATGGACTTGCCGTTTAGCCTTATCAGTGTCTAGATTCAGAGCACTAGGGTATGACGAGGTCACTTATGCGGAAACTGAAGTACTATATTGCATCCACGATTGACGGCTTTATTGCCCATGAAGATGGCTCCTTTGATGGCTTTTTGATGGAAGGAGACCATGTCTCAGATTATTTAACGGCCTTACAGCAGTTTGATGCCGTGTTGATGGGACGAAAAACTTATGACGTGGGGGTCAAAGAGGGAGTAACCAATCCCTACCCGCACATGCAGCAGTTTGTGATTTCTCGAACGTTACAAACGAGTCCCGACGAAGCCGTGACCGTTGTCGCTGATGAACTGAATGACTTAGTTCGTAATCTTAAAGCCGAATCCGGTCAAGACATCTATCTCTGTGGGGGTGGAGAGTTGGCAACAACGCTTTTAGCAGCCAAGCAAATCGATGAAATTATTCTCAAAGTTAATCCGGTACTGTTTGGCACCGGAATTCCTTTATTTGCAGGGGGACAAAACCCTGTCCCTACCACTCGTCTACAACTATCGGATCACAATATCTATAGCAATGGTCTAGTGTTGTTGTTCTACACCGTCCTTTACGAACCAGCGAGTTGAGAGACGGCTGCTTAGCATAGAGGATCACGCGGTGAAATCCTGGTCTAAGTTTCCTTCGTACTGCACGGTGTTAAGACCCAGATTTCTCATGAGTGCGTGCCAAAGGGACCAATTTGTATTAAGTTTTGTCAAAGGGGCTCTTGGCTCTCGCTTTACTCTAGAAATTTTATTTAGAAACTGAGAAGATATGTTCCGGATTCGCACCGCCATTTTATGTACGCTTTTAGCATTGTTTTTATTACTGCCTTTACCTGCTCATGCCGCCAGTTCTGCAGCCACTCGTGCGATTGATGATGCAGACATTGTCACGCAAGATTTTTCGGGGCAAGACTTACGAGAGGCTGAATTCAGTAATAATCAATTGGCGGGTGCTAATTTTAGCGAGACCGACCTCACAGCTGTCGTTTTCAATGGGGTTGACTTGACGGGTGCCAATCTAAAGAACGCTGATATGACGGGTGGTATGGCCTATCTGAGCAGTTTTGCAGAAGCTGATCTTAGCGGAGCTATCTTGACGGAAGCCATGCTATTGCAGTCTAGTCTTCGCGATGCCACCGTCACCGGTGCTGACTTTAGTTTTGCCATCGTTGACAAGGACCAAGTCAAAATCCTCTGCGAGACTGCTAGTGGCGTTAATCCTGTTACAGGTATTGATACTCGCGATTCTTTGGGTTGTCCCTAACGGAAGTAGAGAATGTCTATTCCTTGCTGACTCAGGTCTTGATAAAGATTAAAACCTGAGTCAGCAAGGAATTATGTCTGTAGCCTCTCTCTTCTTCAAAATGGCTGCAGATATTTTTGGATGTAAAGGTTTCCTCATCATGGCAAGAGGTTATTCTGGAAATTTTTTGTCTAGGTCATAGCGTAGGGTTAACGGATCAACCATGAAGGTCGTTCACCATCGCCTCAAGAAATAACTCGCTACAATATTTGTCTCAACAAGCCTATTCCGCAATTTTTGTTCGGACTGAACTTGATCCCAGACAGTAACTGATTCATTACTTGAACCCATTCCTAGCGCTAGAACTGTTAAATGATGGGCATTTAGTTTGAACTGGCAGCATAGGCCAGTTGAGAAAATTGGCATAGAAGTGTCAACTACCATTTACACAACAATCTACAAAGCAGAACAAAGAATTTATAAGACAAGTTAAAGAATGTCGCCCAATTTTGGGGATCAAGCTTAGGATCCGATCAGATTAGTATGTCCTCTTATAGGTGAACCCATCCAATTGTTAGTGTTAGGTCCATTTAGTAGAGCTTTGCGCTGATTACGCTTCAATTCCTTGGCACAATTTCCAAAATTCGTTGTTCACGCCTCACTCTCGTTTCATATTTCGATCACTCTCGTAGCTGCAGTTTTTTGCTGTGGCGATGTAGCTAAACCGCTCTCAGGATAATTATTGGAGGGCATTGATCATCTCCGTGAGCCGTTGAATTTCTCCTCAAGTTTTGAAAACTTCATATCCCTCACCTCTGTTTTTAAGGAGGTCAGGAACACCTTAATTTCTAGTTTCCGTTGAAGACTTACCACCGCAAGGAGCATTCATGACTGTTGCCGACAAGAAATTAGCGAACGCTGATAATACCCAAGAACCAAAAACAGGCCTAAAAATCGGCATCCCGAAAGAAGTCTTTTCAGGCGAGCGCAGAGTAGCAGCGACCCCTGATACTGCAAAAACTCTGCAAAAAATGGGTTTTGAGGTCTTAATTGAATCTAAAGCAGGCGCTGATGCCACATTTTCCGATCAGGTTTATGAAAAGGCTGGCTGCCAAGTCATAGCAGATGCAGCTCAACTGTGGGAAACAGCCGATATCATTCTCAAGGTGCGGGCACCGCAGATGCACCCCACTCTCAACTGCCATGAATCAGAACTACTCCATGAAGGCAAAACCTTAATCAGTTTTATTTGGCCTGCTCAAAACGAAGACTTGTTGAAGCAGCTGGCTGAGCGCAAGGCCAATGTCTTGGCGATGGATGCGATCCCTCGGATTAGCCGCGCCCAGAAAATGGATGCCCTTAGCTCTATGGCCAATATTGCGGGCTATCGAGCTGTGGTGGAATCGGCCAACAACTTTGGTCGCTTTTTTACCGGACAAATCACTGCTGCCGGTAAAGTTCCTCCTGCAAAAGTCATGGTGATTGGAGCTGGCGTTGCCGGTCTTGCTGCCATTGGTGCAGCCCGAGGTTTGGGTGCTATTGTTCGAGCCTTTGATACTCGCCCTGTCGTGAAAGAGCAGGTGCAAAGCATGGGTGCTGAATTCCTAGAGCTGGAGTTCGAAGAAGATGGGGCCGGAGCCGGAGGCTACGCCAAAACCATGAGCCCTGAGTTTATTGCGGCTGAAATGGCTCTGTTTTCTGAGCAGGCCCAAGAGGTCGATATTATTATCACCACTGCCTTGATCCCAGGCAAAAAAGCTCCCTTGCTAATCACCAAGGATATGGTGGAGAGCATGAAGGAAGGTTCTGTGGTTGTCGATATGGCAGCAGAGCAGGGCGGTAACTGCGAAGTGACCCGACCGAATGAAGTTTATCAACATCATGGCGTTACGATTGTTGGCTTGACGGACTTACCCAGCCGCATGGCCAACCAATCCAGTCAGCTCTATGGCAACAACCTTTGCCATCTGCTCAAGGATATGGGCGGTGCAGAAGACTACAAAATTGACTTTGAAGATGAAGTGGTCCGGGGCGCTACAGTCTTGCAAGAGGGCAAAATTACTTGGCCTCCTCCACAAGTCAGCCAGCCTTCTCCCAAGCCTGCAGCTGAGACTAAGCAGCCTGCAATGCCTACTGAGCCTGAAGTAAAGGAGAAATCCGTTATTGGTCAGTGGTTACCGTTAATTGCGGTCGGTGCGGCTTTGTTCGGAATTGGTTTCACGGCTCCTCCTTCCTTTTTGACTCACTTTACGGTCTTTGTATTGGCTTGCTTTGTGGGTTGGCAGGTGATTTGGAATGTGGCTCCCGCCTTGCATACCCCTTTGATGAGTGTCACTAACGCCATTAGCGGCATCATTATTCTGGGCGGTATGCTGCAAATCTCGGGTCCTTTGGGATCACCGACCACAATACTGGGTGCGATCGCAATCCTAGTTGGCACCATCAACATCGCCGGGGGCTTCCTTGTTTCCCAGCGCATGCTGCAAATGTTCCGTAAATAATCTCTTGTCTTTTAAGTCAATCAATACCCTGCCGTCCTCAACTGGATAGGGCTGCAGGGATCTATCTTTTTAGGAGTCAACTATGACCAATAGCCTTGTCACCGTGGCTTACATCGCGGCAAGTGCATTATTCATCCTTAGCTTGGCAGGCCTGTCGAATCAGGAAACCGCACGCAAAGGAAACATTTACGGCATTTTGGGCATGGTAATTGCCCTCGGAGCTACGGCCCTTGGAGCCGAAGTCACTAACTACGCCACTTTAGCGGCAGTGATTGTTCCCGGTGCCATTATTGGAGCTATTGTGGCTTCTCGGGTGGCTATGACCTCCATGCCAGAATTGGTCGCGATTTTGCATAGTTTTGTGGGATTGGCTGCTGTTCTGGTCGGTATTGCCAACTACCTCCAACCGGAGTCTGGTTTAACCGGATCCGAAGAAGCCATCCACAGCATCGAAATTTATTTAGGAGTATTCATTGGTGCGATTACCTTTACCGGGTCGATTGTTGCCTTTGCTAAACTTCGAGCCATTATTGGCAGCAAGCCTTTGATGTTGCCTGCCCGCCATTTTCTCAACATTGGCATGCTAGTGGGATCGGTAATTTTGGGTGCTCAATTTATGGGTGCACCTGGCACGGCTGGTTTACAGCCATTGCTGATCATGACTGGGATCGCCAGTTTACTGGGTATTCATTTAGTTGCTGCCATTGGTGGTGCCGACATGCCTGTGGTTATCTCTATGCTCAATAGCTATTCTGGCTGGGCTGCTGCTGCCGCTGGCTTTATGCTCGGCAACGACCTGTTGATTATCACCGGTGCTCTAGTGGGCAGTAGTGGTGCCATCCTCAGCTACATCATGTGTAAAGCCATGAACCGAGGATTCTTCAGCGTTATTCTGGGTGGTTTTGGTGCAGCTCCTAAAAGCGGCGGCTCCAAGTCAGCAGATGGTCCCGTGGGTGAAGCGACCTCAACCACTGTTGATGACACCGTAGAATTGCTCAAAAATGCCAAGAACGTGATTATTGCTCCAGGCTATGGCATGGCCGTGGCTCAGGCTCAACATCCCGTTGCCCAAATCACTAAGATCCTGCGAGATCGGGGTACGAATGTCCGATTTGGTATTCATCCTGTTGCAGGTCGGTTACCTGGACATATGAATGTCCTATTGGCAGAAGCCAACGTTCCCTACGATATCGTTCTGGAAATGGACGAAATCAATGATGACTTTGCCGAAACGGATCTCGTGCTGGTGATTGGTGCTAACGATACGGTGAATCCCAGCGCTCTCAGTGATCCTGAGAGTCCCATTGCAGGCATGCCAGTGCTAGAAGTCTGGAATGCCGAGAACGTCGTGGTGATGAAGCGGGGCATGTCCAGTGGTTATGCAGGGGTCGATAATCCCTTGTTCTACAATGACAACACCGAAATGTTGTTTGGAGATGCTCGTCAAAACGTCGATGCCATCTTAGGGCAGCTCGCAGCTGCAAAGACTAAGACAGCTGTCGCCGCATAATTGCTCTGACTCATTATTCTGCGTAAAGTAGAGAATGCCTGTTTTTATTAGGTGTTCTCTACTTTTTTTATGGATAAATTCCTACTTTTGGCCCAAAATCCCAAAGCAAAGAAGGTGAACTTTCTGGATAAAAATACCGTCTACACTGTTAACTAATATCCTCTGAATCTCTCACTAGTCCTATGCTTCCCAGCCTCCTCAAGGACCGTTGGTTCTTCAATCGACGTAGGTTTGTTCCTTCATTCCTACTTTCACTCAGTTTAGCAATGGGACTAGGGTTGATGGCGTCTAAGCCCGCTACTAGCCAAACTCTACGTCAGAAAGTCAATTTTGCGAATTCAGATATTAATGCTTTCTGGAAAGAAGCGTTTCGGCAAATGGGTCGCAAATGGTATCGTCCCAAATCTTACACCTACTACCGAGCGGTACGAACGGCCTGTGGGGTCTCTGGCGCCTTTAATGCCCTCTACTGTCCCCGAGATCATGGCATTTATCTCAACATTCCGTTTCTCGTGCGTGCCGACAAGCGCTGGGGAGATTTTGCTGCCATTACGATCATGGCCCATGAATATGGTCATGCGGTTCAGCGTCAACTAGGCCTGAGTCGGCTCAATCGCTACCTATATCAAGAGGAGCTTCAGGCAGACTGCTTTGCAGGGGTCTATGCTCAATATGCCAATCGCAAAGGCTTGCTCGATGCCAACGATGCCGAGGAAGGATATTATCAGTCCTACTCCAGTGGCCATACCCAATTTAATCCCAATACCCATGGGACTCGGGCTCAGCGGG
This sequence comes from Acaryochloris sp. 'Moss Beach', assembly GCF_021497025.1. Lineage (NCBI taxonomy): Bacteria > Bacillati > Cyanobacteriota > Cyanophyceae > Acaryochloridales > Acaryochloridaceae > Acaryochloris > Acaryochloris sp. 'Moss Beach'. Next base: position 3,964,199 of record NZ_CP071717.1, on the reverse strand, counting down.
CTCAAGCTTTTCGCACGGGGTATAGAAACGGGTTCAGGAGTTGCTTAAGATATACCGTGGTGAAGTTTAGACGTTAGTCTATTCTTTTCCTCCATTCCTTACCTACTTCCTGCTCTTGTGACGCAACCTGATACCCTTGCTCAACTGCTAACAGCTGTTTCAACAGGTGAGGTCAGCCCAGAGCTGGCCTTGCAAAAGCTGAAATATCTGGCCTACGAACCCGTGGGTGATTTTGCCAAAATCGATCATCACCGAACGCTGCGAACAGGTTTCCCTGAGGTGATTTGGGGGCCAGGCAAAACCCCTGAGCAAATTATCGAAATTTTCAAAACTATGCAGGCCCAGGCCGACTGTGTAATCGCCACACGGATTGAATCTGAGGTCTTTGCCCAGTTGCAGCCAGCATTGCCCCAGCTGCAGTATTTTGATAAAGCCAGAATTTGTTCCACAACCCTACTACCAGAAACCTCGAAACATCCGGGTCGGATTGGGATTGTATCCGCAGGAACCTCTGATCAATCCGTTGCCGAAGAAGCGGCTGTAGTCGCCTCTCTTTGGGGATTTGCGGTTACCCGATTTTGGGATGTGGGGGTGGCTGGGATTCATCGGTTGCTGAGTTGCCGAGATGCGATCGCATCTATGGATGTCCTGATCGTGGTGGCAGGTATGGAAGGGGCTTTAGCCAGTGTGGTGGCGGGTTTAGTAGATTGTCCTGTTATTGCGGTTCCCACTAGCATTGGTTATGGGGCTAGTTTTAATGGCCTTGCCCCCCTACTGACCATGCTGAATTCCTGTGCCCCTGGAATTGGTGTGGTCAATATTGATAATGGATTTGGTGCTGCAATGTTAGCAGGCCAGATTCTGAGGACAGCTGTCAAAATGCAGGTATCAGAGTCTGAACAGACTGATGCCAAGTGACCTGACTGATTGGCTGAGGCTATCGGTCCGTGACTCTAATCCACTATTTTTGATGTTTTACTTCAATTACAGTGTGGACGTTCCCTCGGGGTAGAAAGTCACCCTTCACCCTGATCTCTAGGGGATCGCAGGCATTCACAATATCATCCAAGATTTGGTTCACTGATTCCTCATGGGAAATATAGCGATCGCGATAGCTATTGATATAGAGCTTCAACGCTTTTAGCTCTACGACGCGTTGATCTGGAACATAGGTGAGATGAATAGTGGCGAAGTCAGGATATCCAGAAAAAGGACATTTGCAGGTAAATTCTGGCAGCGTAATGTGAATGTCATAACGACGCCCTATACGAGGGTTAGGAAACGTAATTAGGGCTCCTTCTGCAATTTGGCGTTCCCCATATTTGGATTCTGAAGTCTCTTGTACAGACTGTGGGCTGGGGTCAGAAGTAGGATTTCGGGAGGGAGATTGGCTCATGAGATTCGGTAGCAAGTGTGGGTCACCCCAATGCTATTTAAGAAGGTTACAGTTAGAAACGACTAAACTTGTTATAGCGTAGACGGTGGCAGCAAAGCAGCAAGAAACCCATGAATATGCTTTTCTCAAAGTTCTTTCAAGTATTATGCGCCTTTCCTAGGCCAATACAGCGGTCTGATTGGCTTAAAAGAATCCTATCGACTGTGTTGGTTGTGGGCTTAACCCTAGGGTCCATACTGCCCGCCCAGGCGGAAGTGGCTCCTGCTAGCCCTGCTGCCAAAATTCTCACCAGTGCAACCACCGGAGCCCCCCATAACTTCATTTCAGATGTAGTGCAGAAGGTGGGGGATACAGTCGTCAGAATTGATACGGAACGCACCGTAGTTCGTCCTGCCTCCGATCCCTTTTTCGATGATCCCTTTTTACGAGATTTCTTTGGCCCCGAAGGTTATCCCCGCAGTCCCCGAGAAGATCGGCTCCGGGGGCAAGGATCAGGATTTATTATTGAGAGTTCCGGCATTATCCTCACCAATGCTCATGTGGTCAGCAAAGCTGATACCGTTTCCGTCACCCTCAAGGATGGCCGAATTTTCGAAGGCGATGTCCGTGGCGTTGATGAGGTCTCTGACTTAGCGGTCGTCAAGCTAAAAGGAGTCAAAGATCCTTTACCGGTGGCGCCTTTAGGGAATTCAGATCAATCCCAAGTTGGAGATTGGGCCATTGCTGTAGGAAACCCTGTTGGCTTGGACAACACCGTTACCCTAGGCATTATCAGCACCTTACACCGCACTAGTGCAGAGGTAGGTATTCCTGGTAAGCGACTAGACTTTATCCAAACTGATGCCGCCATTAATCCAGGCAACTCCGGTGGTCCTTTGCTGAGCGATGCCGGTGAAGTGATTGGTATCAATACCGCCATTCGTGCCGATGCCATGGGTATTGGGTTTGCGATTCCCATCAATAAAGCCAAAAGCCTCAAAGACCAGCTCGTTCGGGGTGAGAAAATTGCTTATCCCTACGTCGGTGTCCAAATGACGACCCTTACCCCTGAGCAGGCCCAGGAAAACAATAAAGATCCCAACTCTCCCTTTATCTTGCCTGAAATTGATGGTGCCCTGGTGATGAAAGTCTTCCCTGATACACCGGCTGCGAAAGCTGGAATTCGCTGGGGTGATGTGATTGTGTCTGTAGATGGTCAGTCCATTAAAAGTGCTAACGATATGCAGTCATTTGTTGAAAATACGAAGGTGGGACAAAACCTGCAGCTCATCCTCAAGCGCGGTGAACGGACTCAGCAGATTGCTGTGCAGACGGCAGCCCTGGAAAATGCGGCTTAGATGAGAGTCTCTTCATCTCGCCCTCCCCTTTGGTTTTGGATAGGAATTAGTTGCGTTTGGGTCTTTGCCTTAGCCTTTCGGTTTTGGGGATTAGAACGGTTTAATACCCTTGTGTTTGATGAGGTCTACTTTGCCAAGTTTGGCCATAACTACCTCACCCAAACGGAATTTTTTGATGCTCATCCTCCCTTAGGTAAATATTTAATTGCCCTGGGCATTGCCCTCAAGGGATTTAACACCTGGGGATTTCGATGGATGAATGCCCTGATTGGGGCGACGATCCCATTGATTCTGTCGGGGATTGCCTATCAACTCTGCAAACGGCCGAGCTATGCCTTGATCACGGCAGCATTAGCTAGTCTAGATGGCCTGCTCTTGGTGGAATCCCGATATGCCCTGCTCAATGTCCACATCCTATTTTTTGGCTTGTTGGCCCACTGGTTGGTCTTAATCTCTCTCAACCATCAGGGGCATCAGCGTAATGGGTGGTTGGCAGCGGCGGGCGCTAGTTTTGGGGCAACGATCGCCGTTAAATGGAATGGATTAGGGTTTCTACTCGGTCTTTATCTACTGTGGTTAGTCGCGAAAGCCGGTCAGGCATGGTTTGGATCTTCGGATAGCCCAAAGCGACGGTTACCGATTCAAAGATTGTCAGAGTTATCCTGGCTGCAGTTGTTTGTATATCTACCTGGGATCGCACTATTCGTCTACAGTATTTTCTGGATTCCCCATTTAGCTCAAAACCCTGACTTTAACCTTTGGCAGGTTCACAAAGAAATCTTTGGCTACCATCGGCAGGTTGGGGGTGACGAGGTTCATCCCTATTGCTCAGCTTGGTACACCTGGCCTTTACTGCTCAAGCCGATTAGTTATTTTTATCAAGTCACCCAGAGTACTCTGGAACCCTTGCCGGTGACGGGGCCTCCCTTGCCTCAGAACGCAGTTAAATGGATTTATAGTGTGTATGCGATTGGCAATCCCCTGCTCTGGTGGGCGAGCACTATCGCTATCTTGGCCCTCTTGGTTTGGGGCGGATGGCAAATTTGGAATAGCATAGCTCAACGCCATCCAGAAGATCATGATGCGGCTAACCTTTCCGGGGAACAGGTCTGGCTACCTTGCTACGTTGGCGTGAATTATTTGGCTAATTTTTTGCCCTGGGTAGGGGTCAGTCGCTGTACGTTTTTGTACCACTATATGCCCGCATCAATGTTTACCAGTCTCGCTCTGGCATGGTATATAGATGGTTGGCTGCGGGCATCAGACAGGTGGATGCGACAGCTAGCAGTAGCTTTACTAGTGCTTAGCCTAGTCAGCTTTATAATCTGTTTACCTATTTTCTTAGGACTACCCATATCGCCAATGATATGGCGGATTTTGAGAGTTAGAGGTTAAGTCGATTGACTCGTTAGGGCTTCCGGCTCCAATTTGACTTCTTCAATGGCTCCGGGCTCTCCCATGAATTGGGCTGGCTTTTTATTGACTGCCATCATAACGCCGCCTGCATTACCGGCCTTAATCACCAGCTGTTTTTTGGCGACAACGGTTTTATTGGTCCCTGGAGATAGGATGCCCTCGTAACTGACTTCGCCATCGACAATAATCTCCATCCAGGAAGCCTCTTTGATAGTGAGGTCAACTCGAACGGTCTCAGGATTGGTGGCGGTGGGATCAGCAACGGGTTTTGCCGAGGTATCCTTAGGTGCTTGTGATTCATCCTTGGACTGTGCCGATTCCGATTCGGCGTTGATGGCACCTGCAGTATCCGGTGAATCGCCAGCCGAGGTGATCGCTGAAGGATTGGTGAGGTAGGACAACCCGACCCCTGCGGACATAATCAGGGCGATATAAAGGACGTATAAGTGAACAGGGCGTAAGCCACCTCTCAGTCCACCAATTCGTCTTTTTCGCTTCTTAGTCTTTGTTTCTGTTTCTAGCTGATCGTGACTTAAGTTGCCAGTATAGACGTCAGCTAAATTGGACCCATTTAAGCCCACGCTATCCCCGAAACGACGAATAAACCCACGGGTATAAATGGCTTCCGGTAGACTATCCACCCGGCCTTCTTCAATGGCGGATAGCAGACGTGTCGGAATCATTGTTTTTCCAGAAATCTCTTCTAAGGAGGTGTCCTGGGCCTGGCGGGCTTCACGCAATCGATTGCCTATCTCTGACAGCTTTTGCGTCAAATCTGGCTCAACTTCGAGCGGATTCATAGGGAGAACTCCTTCTTGGGCTTATACTGCTCCTAACTTTGATCAAACGCCGCAAATTCTTCATTTCTGAAGCTGTTAGCGACCGATGGCGTCCCTGGGGTAATAGTTTACCTGATGGTGAGCGCAAGGATATTGAACCAATCTGGCTTCGATGCAATGCACGCACCGGATAGCCCAGTAGTTCAGCAATTCGTCGAATTTGGCGATTCCTCCCTTCCTGTAGAATAACCTCTATACAAATGGAATTGGTATGGCTTTGGTAAGGTTTTAGGATTTCAACTTGTGCAGGTAAGGTTTTTCTGTCATCTAGCTGAATCCCTTGACGCCATCGAGCAAGGATTTCAGGGGGTGGACATCCCTCTAACCAAACTTGATATGTTTTAGCAATGTGGAATCGCGGGTGAGTGAGGGCAAAGGTGAGTTGTCCGTCATTGGTTAAAAGCAACGCCCCTGTAGATGCAACATCCAATCGTCCGACGGGATGCAGACCTTGACCCTGTTGATAGGTTTTAGGCAGCAGGTCCAACACCGTGGGCCGATTTTGAGGATCTTTACAGGTGGACACAACTCCTTTGGGTTTATTCACCAGTAAATAGAGCTGTTGAGGGCGATTGGTGGGATTGAGGATCTTGCCGTTGAGGGAAATTTGGTCTTGGTCAGGATCGGCTTTTTGACCTAATTCTGCTGTGTGTCCGTTGAGCTGAACCTGCCCCGCTGAGATTAATTGTTCTGCCTGACGGCGTGAGGCAACGCCCCATTGAGATAACAATTTTTGTAGCCGGACTTCCATAAATTGCTGAGGATTGACACCCCAATTCTAACGACTAGAAATGGAGGTAGCCATATTGTGAGACATAAAGACAGAATCATATCTTTATTTATTATTTTAGAAAATATAATTAGCTTCATCCTTACTATTGAGCGTGGATCTGCTCATTTTTTTCTCTAGCAATAAGTTATGAGGATGGCGATTCTGAATGAGCTGAGCAATGGCTTGGACAATAATGCGGTGCTCTTGAATCTGAATGCGACGATGCAAACAAGCAGGGGTGTCCTCTGCATAGACCGGAACGGCGGCTTGGATCAGAATGGGACCACTATCCACTTCTAATCGGACGATATGAACGGTGCAACCTGAAATTTTGACCTGATGCTCAATGGCCTGCTCAATGGCCCGTATCCCTGGAAAACTCGGTAAGAGGCTGGGGTGAATATTGATGATGCGATCAGGGAAGGCATCAATCAGTACTGAGGTGACTCGGCGCATCCACCCTACCATCACTACCCATTCCACCTCTGCTTCTCGCAGATGGTCAACGATCTGTTGGTCAAAGACTTCCCGCTCGGGGAAATGGCGATGATTGATGAGATGGGTCGATATCTGGTGTTCTTGGGCCCGCTGGGCAACTGGGGCCTCGGGATTGTTATAAATGACGACCTGGATTTGGGCTGCAAGATGATGTTGAGCAATGGCATCTGCGATCGCAACAAAGTTACTCCCGGTTCCCGAGGCCATAATCCCTAGTTTTAGGGGTGGGGGCGAAGATATGTTCTTTAGCGATACCTCACCAGGAGAGACCAGAGCCGGAGACACAGATTCTGAAGCAGAAAAACTCATAGGGTTGGAGAAGCCAGGGTCAGTGCCTGTCTGGAATACTGCGGGAATGCCCTGAACATTGTAGGCAAAATCGGTTCAGAATCAAGTTTTGGTGTGACGCCATCGGTGTAACAAGGCAGGCAAATCAAGCTTGAGGTTTTTGCGAGAATGAGTGGCTGTATCCTCAGATAAATAGCTTTGAGACAGAGCTGCGATCGCATCATCTAATTTTGCAGGCAGGGGTAGGTCAGGACCTTTGCGATCCGCCAACAAATGTTCAAGAAGTTGCTTCATCTGAGCAACGGTTTGCTCTGCGGTAAAGGAGCGATCTTTCCAGTGCTGGACGGCCGTTTCATACTCACTGGCCTGCTGGGCCTGGTGCAAAATTTGCTCCTGCATTTCCGCCACTTGCTGCTCTAATTCCTCAGAGCGCTTTTGGAAAGATTGGGCCTGTTCTGCAAATTCCTGGGTGGAATGTTGGAACTGGGCTTGCACAATCGATTGATTAGACAGCTGGGTCTCCAAGTCAGCGATTGTATTTTGGGCTTTTAAGAGGCTAGAACTTAAGCTTTGAATCGCTTGATTTTTATGGGAATCAGACTTACCCGCATTTTGCAAAGACTTAATAATATCTTGCTGAGTGGTATGGCTTTCCCGGGCTTGCTGCAGCTGCACTTCTAAGGTTTGGATATCCGCTTCACATTCCCGCAGCTGCGTCCGCAGCCGCTCCGCCGTGGTTTGGGCAATGATCCGCTGTTGGGTTTCATGCACCGCTGTTTTTTGGGAAGACTGGATTTGCAATGACAGCCGTTCGGCTTGATCTTGTAACCGTTCTAATGCAGTCCGTTCTTCCGCAAACTGGTCTTGGAGTTTAGACCGTTCTGCTTCTTGGAAGCGAAGGCTAGTATCTTTATCCGACAAACGATTGGTTAAGTCGATCTTGGCTTGCCGTAAGTTTTCCAGCTCTTGCTGGATTTGCTCACGGTTTGTGAGCTGATCTTGCAGGGTGATGACCGCCTGTTGCTGAATATGAGAGAACTCTTCCGTCGTGGCCAATTGCTCTTCCAAAAACGCTTGATCCATTAATTTGGACTTCAGTTCGTCAATATATAGCTGGCACTGTTCTAGGGCTTGTTCTAAAAGCTGAATTCTTTGCTGAGGACTAGTGGCGTCTTGTTCGTGATCAGTAGAGGATGTAGTGGTATTATCCTCCAATTCAGCCGGGGAAATCTCAAGGGACATCTCTGACAGCTCCTGCGGCATAACGATGGACTCTTCTACTCCCACAGCAGTTTGGGACTGTGAGTCACCTTCAGTTGCACCCTGATTCCCCCAATTGATTTCCAGTTGCTCTGCCAACGTCAGGCTCCCACAAGTTGACCATTGCTTGGTGCAATTCAATGTGGTTCAGTTTAACAGGCGACCTGTAAAGCTTTCGATAAGCTCAGCCTTTTTTAAAAATACTGAGGCGTCATCCCTTTGAAGGTTAGAGAGCTTTCTGTTCATTGAGGGACCAGCGATGTTCTACGGTCCGGTCAGACTGGTTACATCGATCCTCTAAGGTTTTTTGATAAGCCAAGGCTTTGCGCAGGGAGACAACCACTTGTTTCGCCTGATTATATTCTCCAGATGCCGGGTTTAAAGACGGCAAGGTCTGCCGCTCTAGAATCTGGAGCAAAAGCTCATAATGAATATGTGAAGGCAGTGGAACTATCCCCATAACCGACCTGTATTATTGATTAGGTAAAACGGGTAACTGTTAAATAGTGATGCTAGCCAGCAGCTCACGATGATCAAATCATCTCCAGCGGACCAAATTGTCTGAATAGATTTAGGAAAAAAGAGCAGAAATTTTAGCTTGCATTTGTTCTGTTTCACTATGGGTAAGGACATCGCCCGTTTCTTTTACTAAGGATTCCCCAATTAAGACCGCACCTGCCCCTGCCTGCTTGACTTGGGCCAGATCTGCTGAGGTATGTAACCCTGATTCACTCACCACTAGAATATTTTGGTTTTGAAGTGCAGCTCTCTGCTGGGCTAATAATTGGCAGGTGACCTGTAAATCCACCGTAAACGTTTCTAAATCCCGGTTATTAATACCGATCAGCTCAACTCCAGGAACCTTCATAACTCGCTCTAGCTCTGGGAGGGTATGTACCTCAACTAAGGCCGTCATCCCCAGCGATTTAATGATTTTCAGAAAATAAGTGAGGTCTTGATCGCTCAAAATTGCGGCAATCAGTAAGACTGCATCGGCTCCCCGAGACCGAGCTAAATAAATTTGATAGGGATAGATCACAAATTCTTTGCAAAGCAAGGGAATGCCGACTGTTTCGCGAATTTGCTGCAAATAATCAAAGCTGCCTTGAAAAAATTCGGAATCTGTTAAGACGGATAGACAAGAGGCTCCTGCCGCTTCATAGGCCTGAGCAATGGCGACTGGATCGAAGTTTTCTCGCAGGACGCCTTTGCTAGGCGATGCTTTTTTGACTTCAGCAATCAGAGCGGGTTGAGTCTTGCCGTCTTTTAGCGCTTCAATGAAAGATAGAGGTGGTTCACAGGTGGCAACTTGCTTGCGCAAATCTAGGAGAGAGACAGATTCTCGCATCTGCTCCACCTCCGTTTCTTTGAACCAAACAATCTTCTCTAAGATATTGCGAGGTTCATTTTCGGGGGTTTTAACTTTGTATTGCAGCTCTTGAATACTAATGGCCACACTGGGGGGACGACGGCGAATTTGCATGGAGACCAAAAACAGCTAGGGTCCAACAATTATAACGATTTAAGCGCCCCCTTATTGTTCAAGAGCTTCCAGTGGAACAGATTGTGATCAAGGAGCGAAGCCTGAAGCTGCTCGCTTGAACGCCTCATCTATCACTTCCGAAATGGTGGGATGCGTATGCACCAAATGGGCTAAGCTCTGGACCGGCTGTCCTTGAGCAACCGCATTAGAGACTTCATGAATCAGATCAGCGGCATGGAGGCCAATGATATGCCCCCCCAAAATCTCCCCTGTATCTTCTCGGTAGATTAATTTTGCGAGGCCATCCGCCTCACTTTCGGCGAGAGCTTTGGAATTAGCTTTGAAATAGGATCGCACCGTTTTAATTTTGAAGCCTTCAGTTTTGGCCAACTCTTTGGCTTGGGGTTCTGTTAAACCCACAAAACTGATTTCTGGGTGAGTGAAAGCAGCGGCCGGAATACTGCGATAATCGACATCCCGAGGGCGATCGCATATATTCTCGACGACCACAATTCCTTGGGCAGATGCGGCATGGGCGAGCATCATTTTGCCTGTTGCATCACCAATGGCATAGACATGGGGCACCACTTCCCCTTGGCTCAATACCTGCATCTGATCGTTCACCGGGATAAAGCCCCGTCGATCCGTATCCACACTGATGGCCTCTAAACCCAGATTCTTGGTGGCTGGGATCCGCCCAGTTGCAACCAAGCAAGCATCCACTTCCAAGACCTCTACCACTTCTTTGGTCTTGACGTCCGCCAGCTCAATCACCACAGGGGAGCCGGGCGTCACTTTCTTGGCCAGTCGACCGGCATGGGTTTCAATATCGCGCGGATCAATTAAAACGCGTTTAGCAATCTTGGCAATGTCGGGGTCAAAGGTGGGCATTAACGTATCGAGGGCTTCGATAATCGTTACTTCACTGCCCAGGGCGGTATAGACATCGGAAAATTCTAAGCCGATATAGCCACTGCCAATAATAGCCACCCAATCCGGGAGCCAGGACAAGCGAATGGCATCGTCACTGGTAAAGACAGTTCGGCCATCAATTTCAATTCCTGGGGGAACCCAAGGCACGGAACCACTGGCAACGATAATGTCACGAGCGGTAATGGTCTGTTCGCCTGCATCCGACTTGACGACCACTTTTTGGTTGCCCATGACTTTGCCCCAGCCCTGAATAATCTCGACTTTGAGGCGAGTGAGGCTATTGGTGAGGTTGCCCCGAATGGTATCCACGAGGTTATCGGCATGGGCCGCAATTTGGCCGCGGTCAAAGTTGACCTGACCTAGCTGAATTCCTAAGGATTGCAGATGATGTTGATCGCGCAGCTCACGCACACGCCCAGAAGCTGCCAACAAGGCTTTGGAGGGAATGCAGCCCCGATTCACACAGGTGCCTCCCATATCTGCAGCTTCAATAATGGCGGTTTTGAGGCCACAGTCTACCGCATGCAAAGCCGCACCATGACCGCCAACACCAGCGCCAATAATTACCAGGTCATAGTCAAATTGTTGGGTCACGTTGCTCTCCAGCTCAGGAATCAATTAGACGGGTTAGATGCAGAATCATCTAATCTTCTCTATTGTTCACTGGAGCCGGGGCTTTAAGCAAGCAGGTGGGCTAGGGCTTATGGGGTTAAAATCTGCAAACGTCGGTCAATTTTACAGGTGCGGGTTTGATCCGCAATGGCGGCAAACAGGGCATGTGCTTTCTTGAAATCCGCAATTGCAGACTGGCGATTGCCATTCAGGACTTGGGCACTGGCCCGATTGAAATAAGCCCGAGCATGGTCAGGATCTTGTTTCAGAATTTCGGAGTATTCCATAATCGCCCCCTGAAAATCACCCAGGGCAAAGTGGGCATTGCCTTTACCCAAATAGATTTCTAGAACATCTGTTTTTAAATGTAGGGCAGCCTGAAAATCGCTCAGGGCAGCTTGCTTGTCCCCCAATTGCAGGTAAGCATTGCCTCGATTGTGAAGGGCAGAGGCATTATTGGGAGTGTCTTCCAGGATGGCATTGAAGGATGCGATCGCATTTTGTAACCGCATTTCCTGGGTGGAGTCCAAACCTTGCTGGAATTGTTGATTCGGTTCGGTCACCGACAAAAATTCCGCATTCAAATAACTGAAGTCTAGGGGTCGGATAGCGGGCTTTGTGGCCGTTGATCGGATGGGTGCTGAGGGAGAACGAGGTGCCGTTGCCTGGATATTAGCCGTGGCAGTCGCCAATGGTCGAGTAGACCGTTGTTCCATGGCTAGGGGCAAAAACTCACCCTCAAAGAGTAGGTACCTTAGGCAAGTCATGAGTCCCAAATACAGCATCCATACCCCTAAAAAAGGCTGGTTGCTATACCAGATCAGACCTAAAGCAATCGCACCACCACCGGCAATATAAGCTCCATAGACATCATGGCCTGCCAGGGGATGTTGCTTTCTGGTCCACTCCCACTGCAGTCCCCTAAAAATATAGCCACCATTGAGAGGTACGAGAGGGACCAGGGAAAACATTGCCAGGACAAAGTTAAATTCCTTGACGTGATTCAAGGAAATGATCGCCGTCCCCCCCCAGTTAAGGGATAAATTGCCGAGCAAATTGAGGCATGCATACAAAATAAAGTTCACCAGGGTTCCAGCGAAGTAAACCTCCAGCATTTGCAGGGGATGGGCAAAGGTTTGCTCGGTTTTGGCCACAGCACCCAGCCCCCGAATATAAACCCCTTGGACCGGGATTTGATAATGCTTCGCTGCCAAAGCTCGACTCATCTCATGGATAAAGATAGAGATAGGGAGGGCAAAGCCAACGATGATACCAATGGCTTGGCCTAGTTCGGGGTGAAAGGCTTGACTCATCCGAGCCAAATAAATCGACCCCATAGCAATCGAGATCAAGCAGGTGAAATCTGCATAAAGGGGGATACCTGCAATTGCTCCAATTCGCCAGGGGTGAATGAAGATTTGCAGGATTTTTGGCATGTTCACACTGAGATAGACAAGTCAATAAAGCAGCGATACGCTAGATGCGATCGCTGAAGGGTATGTATAGATATCATGGGCTCAAGCTAAGGTAATCGATCGCTTGATTCAGAACCAGACTGACCTAATTGGCCGTAACCGCAAACTTTTGTTCAAATTCTTGGCGGTCAGCACAAATCTTGAAGATTTGGTCCATTTTGGTCAATTCAAAAATAATGCGCACCTGATCATTCAGGGAGCATAGAAACATTTCGCCACCTCCAGCTCGAACCGCTTTGAGCGTTGCGACTAAAGCGCCAATCGCCGAGCTGTTCATGAAGGTAACGTCCTGCAAATCTACGAGGATGGTTTTCACGCCTTCGGCCATCACATCCGTGATTTCGCGGCGCAATTGATTTGCACTGATTCCATCTAGTAGTTCTGTGGGTTGGACAACTTTATGGCTCATCTCTTATGAACTCCTCGTTCAGTTCTGTGTGGATTTGGTTAGGGATTGGGCAAACTGGATAGACCGACCAGTCGCCCGAAATCAGGCGTTGTATACTCAGAATTCCCCATTCTTGAACCAAGGAAACATCCTGGTCCTAAATTTCAAAGCCCTGGGCCGATATTGTGGCAATGCTAATGATTGAAAGCTAGGCTTGAGACTGATTTGAGTCGGTAATTCGCAAGCGATATATTGCCGAAAATGACTCGTAATATCTTTTCTAAAAGAATGAAGAGTTGCTGAGTAAATGATTTGTAAACTAGGCTTGAAGAGACAGAATTCATTTACCTACTCTGAAGGTAAATCAAGTGCCCCCCACAAATGCTAAAAGATACGCCAGCATGAACCAACAATTAGGCCAACGCAGATGGGTCAGACAGCTCTCCGCACTAGTGGTGGGTGTTGTACTGTCCCAGTCTCTACCGGTATTGGCTGAGTCTAAAGACGAAAACGTATCCTACAGCGATTTTATTGAGCATGTCGAGGCTCGTAGGATAAAGACTGCCAAGATCTACGAAAAACAACGGATCGCCGAATTCAAGCTCAAAGACCAACCCGAAGATGCTGAGTTTTCTAAAGTCCTTCTGTTTGATAAGGATCCAGAGTTATTCAGCGTCCTCCGTGAGAATAAGGTTGACTTTGAACAAGTTCCTGATCCAGGGGAAAACCCCCTGTTGGGCATCTTGTCTCAATTTCTCCTCTTTATCTTCATTATTTTTCTGTTTCTTGTTTTTTTACGGCGAACAGCAGGATCTAGCAGTGGTCCAGGCCAGATTCTTAACTTTGGTAAGTCCAAAGCGCGTTTTCAGATGGAATCTGAAACCGGCGTTACCTTTGTGGATGTAGCAGGGATTGAGGAAGCCAAAGAAGAACTCCAGGAAGTTGTGACCTTCTTGAAACAGCCCGAACGATTTACGGCTGTGGGGGCTCGCATTCCTAGGGGCGTGCTGCTGATTGGCCCTCCTGGAACTGGTAAAACATTGTTAGCCAAGGCGATTTCTGGAGAAGCAGGTGTGCCTTTCTTCAGTATTTCTGGCTCCGAGTTTGTGGAGATGTTTGTTGGGGTAGGCGCTTCTCGGGTGCGCGACCTGTTCAAAAAAGCGAAAGAGAATGCTCCCTGTTTAGTCTTTATCGATGAAATTGATGCGGTCGGTCGACAGCGAGGCGCTGGTATCGGTGGTGGCAATGATGAACGGGAACAGACCCTCAACCAGCTGCTTACAGAAATGGATGGTTTTGAAGGGAATACTGGCATTATTGTTATTGCTGCCACGAACCGTCCAGATATTCTCGATACCGCTCTTCTACGTCCCGGTCGCTTTGATCGTCAAGTCACCGTGGATTTGCCGGCGTTTAAGGGCCGACTCGGCATTTTAGAAGTCCATAGCCGGGAGAAGAAAATGTCTCCTCAGGTTTCCCTAGAAGCGATTGCTCGCCGTACCCCTGGTTTCTCAGGGGCGGCGTTGGCGAACCTCCTTAATGAAGCTGCTATCTTAACGGCTCGGCGTCGGAAGGATGCCATCACAGAGTTGGAAGTGGATGATGCCATCGATCGGATCACCATTGGTTTGAAAATGGCTCCCCATTTAGACGGTAAAAAGAAATGGCTGATTGCCTATCATGAAGTAGGTCATGCCTTATTAGAAACCCTCTTAAAAGATGCCGATCCACTGAATAAAGTGACGATCTTGCCTCGCTCAGGGGGAATAGGTGGCTTCTCCCAACCGATTTATAACGAAGAAAGGATCGATAGTGGTCTATATACCCGGGCATGGCTCCTCGATCAAATCACCATTTTGCTGGGGGGGCGTGCCTCTGAGGTAGAAGTATTTGGCGAAGCCGAAGTCACCATCGGTGCCAGTAGCGATATTAAGCAAGTGGCGAGTTTGACCCGGGAAATGGTCACTCAGCTGGGGATGTCTGACCTGGGCTATGTGGCCCTTGAAAGCGGCGGTGGTGGAGAGGTCTTTTTAGGTGGGGACTGGGGCAATCGCGCTGAGTATTCCCAGGAGATGGCGGTACAAATTGACCGACAAGTACGGGACATTGTTATGTACTGCTATGAAAAATCTCGACGAATGCTACGGGAAAATCGTAGTTTAGTCGACAAGCTAGTGGAAGTGTTGCTGGAACGAGAAACCCTCGAAGGAGATGAATTCCGACAAATCGTAGTGGATTATGGTCAGTCGGTGGATAAGAAGCCTATTCTGCCAGAGCCATTGCCGTCATTACCCATCTTGTCCTAACCGATACCGGGATGTTAAGGAGTGTGAGTTCTCGCTCTGCTTATCTGTTGGTGGCTCATGGAAGTCGCGATCCACGATCGCAAGCTTCGCTGCATCAATTGGGTGAAGGAGTAAAACAAGCCCTGCAGTTGCAGTGTGATCAGCCTCCATGGGTGAAGACAGCCACCTTGGAATTTGGCTCTGTCCCCCTGAAACAGCAAATTTGTAATTGGGGACAACAGCTGCAGCAGATTGACCAAATCGTGATTTTGCCGCTATTTCTGTTGCCAGGTACCCATGTCAGAGTGGATATTCCTGATGTGGTGACCACAGTGCGACAGTTTTTGCCTAAGTCTCTAGGGATTGAGGTGCGATCGCACCTGGGTAGCCACCCAAAACTCTTCCAAATCCTACGGGCAACTATGTCTGCTACCGACGTAGATCGCTGGATTTTGCTCTCCCATGGCAGCCGATATCCAGGGGGTAACCAACCGATTGAGGCCTTGGCAGAACAACTGAATGCTGCCCCCGCCTACTGGTCAGTGCCCCCCAGTTTGCGACAAACAGTAACTCAATTGGCGACTCAACCAGGGTTAAAAGTGGCCATCAAACCCTATTTTTTGTTTACAGGCAGTATCATAGACACCATTTCCCAGGAAGTGAATCAGCTAAAATGTGATTTTAAGCACATTAACTTAACTTTTTCTTCACCTTTAGAGCCCAGTGCTCATCTCGTTCATTTAATTCAAGATTTGATCACTGCCTGATGGTTTTGCCATCTTTTTCAGGTTGTCTATGACCGTTGATTTTTCCCCGTCGCCAGTCCATTTTTCTGGGAAAGTATACCTTGTCGGAGCAGGTCCCGGTGACCCCGGTCTACTGACTCTCAAAGGTAAGACGCTTCTAGAATGTGCTGATGTGGTGATCTATGACGCCCTTGTTAGCCCAGAAATTCTGGCGATGATTGGTGAGCAAGCCGAGAAGATTCATGCTGGCAAACGTCGTGGACAACATTCTCTTTTGCAAGCTGAAACCACCCAGTTATTGATTGACAAGGCCCAGACTCATGCCGTAGTCGTGCGACTCAAGGGTGGGGACCCCTTTGTCTTTGGCCGAGGGGGAGAAGAAATGGAAGATTTAATCCAGGCAGGGGTTTCTGTGGAAATCATTCCCGGAATTACGGCTGGTATTGCAGCGCCTGCCTATGCAGGTATTCCGGTCACCCATCGAAACTATAGTTCCTCCGTCACCTTTGTGACCGGCCATGAACCGATCGACAAATATCGGCCTCGGGTCAATTGGCGAGCCATGGCTGAGGCGTCCGAAACCCTGGTGATTTATATGGGCGTGCATAACCTGCCCCATATTTTGTCTGAACTTGAACTCGCTGGAAAAGATCCCGATACCCCCATTGCCTTAGTTCGTTGGGGGACTCGCCCCGATCAAGAGGAATTAGTGGGAACCTTAGCAACCATCGTCAGCCAAATGGAAGCGACGCAATTTGAAGCCCCTGCCGTGGCAGTGATCGGAAATGTGGTGAATCTTCACCCCTTACTGGCAGAGAGTCGTCCAAAGGTAATTCCTAGGCAGTAGAGTATTAAACGACCGCTATGTTAAGGCTGCTGTCGTGACTACTGATATTGCTCAACGGATTATTGTGCCTTTGGATGTGCCTTCAGAGGCAGATGCGATCGCATTGATCGATCAAATTCCCCAGGTGCAATTTTGGAAAGTGGGCTTAGAGCTGTTTGTTAGTTGTGGCCCCAGTATCCTAGAGCAGCTTAAACAGCGCCAGAAACGGATTTTCCTCGATCTTAAATTCCACGATATTCCCAATACGGTGGCCGGTGCTTGTCGAGCGGCGGCGGCCTATGGGGTGGATCTACTCACGATTCATGCCACGGCGGGTCGTCCTGCCCTATCGGCTGCGCAACAGGCTCTACAAGAAGGAGTCCAAGCTGCCCAAACGCCTCCCCCTAAATTGATTGCCATTACAGTTTTGACTAGTCTCTCGCTGCGAGAGTTAGCCTTAGACTTAAAAATACCTCTAGAACTGCCAGAGTATGCCTTGCAAATGGGGCTGCTGGCTCAAGAGTCAGGACTGAATGGGATCGTCTGTTCTCCCCATGAAGCGGAGCAAATGCGACAGGTCTGTGGGGATGAATTTCTGATTGTTTGCCCAGGCGTGCGTCCCCAGGGATCAGCAACAGGCGATCAAAAACGGGCCATGACGCCAACAGCAGCCATCCAAGCAGGGGCCAACTATTTGGTCATTGGGCGCCCGATCACGACGGCTGCTGATCCTCAACAAGCTTTTCAAACGATCTGCGCTGATTTAGCTGACGCTTGACAGTGGAGACAGTTGGCTTCTGTGTTTTCTGACTGCCAATAGTCGTCATTGCCAATAAGGGTTTCCAACTTACGCTGGATGTTCTGTCTGAGTGCAGTACGAAAGTGGGTGTACTAAACATGAGTGCGAGTGTCGATGCCCATGTCTTGTGATTTAGGGAGCCCGTAATTTCACAACGATGACCTACAGCTTAAGGATTTTAGACTTACCCGAAAGTGATCGCCCTCGTGAACGTCTTATTGCCCAAGGTGCTAAATATTTAACCCATGCCGAGTTACTCGCCATACTACTAGGGACAGGCCAAGGACCTGGCAAACTGTCTGCGGTAGGCTTGGGACAACATGTTCTGCATCATTTCAGCGAACATCAGCAAGATCCACTGACGGTTCTGCGAGATGTGAATGCGTCTGAACTCACCCATATTGAAGGGATTGGTCCAGCGAAAGCGACTACTATTTTAGCCGCAATCGAGTTGGGGAGAAGGATTTGCCAAGCTCGTCCTCCGGAATTAACCGTGATTGATGATCCGGCAGTGGCTGCTGCAGCCTTAGCCGGTGAGTTAATGTGGCAATCTCAAGAACGATTTGCGGTGCTTCTATTAGATGTCAAGCATCGATTACTGGGGACACAAGTAGTGAGTATTGGCACTGCGACGGAAACCCTAGCCCATCCTCGGGATATCTTTCGAGAAATTATTCGGAAGGGAGCAACCCGAGCCATTGTGGCCCATAACCATCCTTCTGGTCAGACCGATCCCAGCCCTGAAGATCTCGAACTGACGCAGCAGTTACTCTCAGGCGCACAAATTTTAGGCTTACCTCTATTGGATCATCTCATTCTGGGTAATGGTGACTTTACCAGCCTTCGCCAAACGACATCTCTCTGGAACGATTGTCCTCAAGAGCTATAGTTCTATTTTCTGCTCAAGTCATAGACTTAAATACCCTCAATTCTCAAGGCACAAAGTCTTTAGAGAATAGGGCAGCCTTGTACGATATGATGATTGAGGGTCACTACTGGCTTGACTATAGACTATTAATTGAACAGAAGGATAAGACGCAGTGATTAGAGTAGCGATCAACGGGTTCGGGAGAATTGGACGAAATTTTATGCGTTGCTGGCTTTTACGGCCTAACAGCAACATCGAGATTGTCGGATTAAATGATACTTCTGACCCCAAAACAAATGCCCACCTGTTGACCTATGACTCCATGCTGGGTCGTTTAGACGCAGACATTAAAGCCGTCGACAACACGATTGTTGCGAATGGCAATGTCATCAAATGTGTTTCTGATCGTAACCCTGCTAACTTGCCTTGGAAAGAGTGGGGCATCGATCTTGTTATTGAATCTACGGGTGTGTTTGTCACCAAAGAAGGGGCTGGCAAGCATATTGAAGCGGGTGCTAAAAAAGTACTGATTACAGCACCTGGTAAAGGTGGTGTTGGCATGTATGTGGTTGGAGTGAACCACGAAGATTATGATCCCAGCGAGCCAATTCTCAGTAATGCTAGCTGTACAACCAACTGTTTGGCTCCTATTGTAAAAGTCTTGCATGAGCAGTTTGGTATTGTTCATGGCTTGATGACCACCACTCACAGCTATACCGGAGACCAGCGTATCCTTGACGCAAGCCACCGGGATCTCCGCCGTGCTCGTGCTGCTGCAGTCAATATTGTTCCGACTTCTACAGGTGCTGCTAAAGCGGTAGGAACTGTTATTCCTGCTCTTGCAGGCAAGCTTAACGGTATTGCGTTGCGAGTCCCCACTCCTAACGTTTCAGTCTGTGACTTCGTCGCACAGACTGAAAAGCCAGCAATTGCCGAATCGGTAAACGAAGTGATTAAGCAGGCTTCTGAAGGCGCTATGAAAGGTATCATTGCCTTCAACGAAGAACCCTTAGTATCTGGTGACTTCAAAGGACATGATTGCTCCTCTATCGTGGATGCTTCCCTCACTATGGGAATGGGTGGCAACATGATTAAGGTTGTGGCCTGGTACGACAACGAGTGGGGTTACAGTCAGCGTGTGCTCGACTTAGCTGAGTATGTTGCCCAGAAGTGGTAAATTTTTCTCTAGCTTCTTAACGCCAGAGTAAAGTGATTCAAATTAAAACCCCTCACCGCTTGATAAGGTGAGGGGTTTTTCTCTGCTACAGATCTAGAACATTTTGCTGTGAAACATAAGCCTATGATGATTTCTTATGAGCCCATCCGGCTAGCTGTTGTCAGTGACCGCTTTTTGGGCTCAATGGTGGCTGTCAACGCTTCATTTAAGGGGGCACAACCAAAACGCTGTTCCAAAATGTTCATCACTTCCCGCCCAAAATCGTTGGGATTTTGCTTCCAAGCTTCTAGACAAACTTCTCCAAACACCGATCCCATGGGCTCAGGGTTCCAAAGTAACTTCTTGGCTGTCCAAGGCATTAAGCTCATAGGGTTATAGCCAGGCTTCAAAATATTATTATCGAAGGCATATTCTTCTAAATGGGTATGAGGTTGCAGGCCGATAAAGAAAATGGCTGGTTCTACCTTATCTGTGCCAAAAATCTTTTCTAATTCTCGATGATAGGCAATGGTCTGGCGAATGGTTTCTGGACGCTCATCGATGACATTGAAGGAGTAGTTGACAGAGACTAAATCGTTGAAGCCAGCAGTTCTCAGATCTCGACAGTTTTGCAGCACTGTTCGTAAGTTATATCCCATTCGCATCTTGCGAACGAGTTCTTGGGATCCACTAGTGATCCCAATCTCAAAATAATTCATCCCTGTTTTGACCATCAGATCACAGAGTTCTGGAGTGAGATTGTCAGCACGAATATAGGCAGCCCAATGAATATCCGTTAAACCTGCATCTAGGATTTTTTGCAGCAACTCAATGGCATCAGGAATATAGCGGCGGGCTGGGATAAATTGAGCGTCGGTAAACCAGAAGTTACGAATGCCACGATTGTAGAGCTGCTGCATTTCAGCAACGACTTCTTCAGCAGGATTGACTCGGACTCGCTTGCCTTCAATGACGGTGTAGACGCAATAGCAACAGTTGTGGGGGCATCCTCGCTTGGTCTGAACCCCCACGTAGAAGTCTTGAGACTCAAAATAATATTCAAAATCAGGCCAAATGTTAGCAATGTAAGGGTAATCGCAGGCCGTTTTATCGATCTCGGTGGGCCATTCATGGATCATGCGATCCCTAGGTGCTTTCTCTCCGACTACATAGCACCGTTCATCTCGAAATTCTTGCCCCGTCAGTAGCTTCTCTAATAGAACCTCTCCCTCGCCCACGGATACAATGCTCCCTTCCGGCAGCTGAGTTCCTAACTGTTCATAAAAAACGCTGACTGCACCACCTCCAACCACGGTTTGAGCCCCAGAATGATATCGCTGTGCTCGCTTGAGTCCCCGTTTAATGAGGCCTGAATTTCTCCATAGCTCTGCATAGTAAGCAATGAATACCCTTAATCCACCAAAAGCACCTTTTAACTTTGTCCAAGAGTTTTTGCCGTAGTAAAGCTCAAAGGCGTGTTGTAACGGATTGCCACCTCTGCCACCTACAGGAGCATAAATTTGGATGTCTCGCCAGGAAAAAACAAGAAGATCAGGCTGGAAGTCATCAATGCAGCTATCCAATGCTGGCTTAAAGTCGAGGGGGGGCACGGTGCCCAAATCAAAGATGCGTTGCTCGACATGAGGCAAGCACTTGTGAATATGGTCGGCAAGGTAAACAACCCCAATTGGGAAAATGGGATTACAAGGTAGGCGAATGTAAAGGATGCGGGGATTGTTCATCACGCCTTGCAAGAACGGTAAGGTATGAGGTGGTTAACACCTGAGTCATATATCTTAATCATAGTACTGAGTTGTCCTTGAGTGTTTATCTAGGCCGATGCCTTTTCATGGACTCACTCACCGATCCCAAGATTTTTCGTTAGGATAGTTTGGATTGATCCCAACTTAACTGGCAGTCATCAATTCTAAAGAAAAAAGTAAAGATAATAGCTTTTTTTGAAGAAGTTAATCAATTAAGTAACGATATTTACAGCGACTTGGGATCGATGAATGTTAGCTTAGGATTGCGTTAAATACCCCATAAAAAAATACCCATAAAATTACCCTTTTCCGTGAGTTGCCATGCCACAAGTCATCGATCCCGTCCCTCCAAACGATTCAGATCTCATTGTTTGTTGCTACATTAATTCAACTAATAAGATCCAAGTTGCTCGGATCACGAATATCCCTAACTGGTATTTTGAGCGTGTTGTGTTTCCTGGGCAGCGATTAATGTTTGAGTCTGTACCTGAGGCTCACCTGGAGATTCATACTGGGATGATGGCAAGTGCGATCTTGTCAGATACCATTCCTTGTTATCGGCTTCGTTTACACCAAAGCGTGAGTGCTTCTAAACAGTTTTTACAGAGTGGAGATGAAGCGGTTGAAACTTCCGCACCTTCTAGCATGCGTGGCGTTCCTGAAGCAGCTAAGGTGTCCTAACTTTATTCCAGCCTAATTCAGTGGCTACAACGCTACTCAATTGCATAAATAGACTTTAGGGGGTGAGTTGAGCTCACCCCTTTCTGCTGTCTATAATTTTGTGCGGTCTAAATTATTGAGGCAAATGACTCTATTTATTGTCGATGTTCATTTCCTCAAGAACCTATTCATTGTTGTGGGGATCTTGGGAGGAGCTGCGATCTCAGATTGGTTGATAGGCCGCTGGATGCAGGGGCGTTTGAGAATTTCCCCCAAGAAAGGTCGATCGATTTACCCTCTTTTGCAACGGTGTTTGCTGTTTAGCTTAAGACTCGGGATTTGGTTAGTCGCCTTCTATAATATCTTGACGCTCATCCCTGCCCTCCAAACAATCAGGCAGTTGTTTGTGAGTGGTCTGGCAGCTTTTCCTGATAAGTTCTGGGGAGCGTTGAACACCCCTTTTACTGATGTAGGTGACCGAAAAAATCCAATTTCTTTGTTGACCCTCATAATCTTTGTCTCCATAACCGTTTTGGTCTTTGTTGGAGCTAGGTTATGTGGTCAGTGGCTTAAGAAGAGCATTCTTCCCCAGACTCGCATGGAGCGGGGAGCACAAGCAGCAATTTCTACCATCATCAGCTATACCTTTGGGTTGATTGGTTTTATCATTCTTCTCCAATCTGTAGGAATAGATTTGAGTTCATTAGCTGTTATTGCTGGTGTTTTGGGTCTAGGTTTAGGTTTTGGCTTGCAGGAGTTGGCCAGTAACTTCGTGAGTGGTTTGACCCTATTACTGGAGCAGCAAATACGGGTTGGAGATTTTGTAGAAGTGGATGGTTTGTTAGGAACGATTGAACGGATTTCTATTCGCTCGACGATTGTTCGGACTCAAGATCGGCTGTTTGTTGTGGTTCCAAATCAACGGTTTTTCGCGAAGAACGTCATCAACTGGACCTACCAAACTCCCGAAAGTCGCTTACATATTCCTGTGAGTGTTGCCTATGGTACCGATACCGTTTTAGTTACGGAAGCTTTATTGATTGCGGCACGGTCAGAGTCACGGGTCTTAAAGTACCCTCCCCGCAGGTATGGTTCAAATCTTTTGGAGATGATGCATATAAGTTTGAATTATTAGCGTGGATTAACCAGCCCTGTGATTTTGAACCCATCAAGAGTTCTCTAAATTTTTTGATTGAACAAGAGTTAAATCGGAAGAACATCCAAATCCCTTTCCCCCAAAGAGAGCTGTGGTTGAAGAATCCTGAAGTGTTGGCTCAGGCATTACAACCTAATCTGGAGTCTGCTGCTCCGCTACCAACGGTTGTTGCTAGCGGGGAGGGTCTCAAACCAAAGACGGGGATTAAAGTCACTAAGAACAGCACATTACGCGTCTTACTCCGCAAGGTCAGCTATTTTGAAAATTGTACGAATGCCCAATTGAGAGTGTTAATTGAACAAGGGTATCGACAGTTCTATGGGCCTGATCAAATTATTTTTCGGGAAAATGAATCAGGAGAATCTTTCTACGTTATCTTGTCAGGCCAAGTTGAAGTCTTTTCTCAAAAACTCAACCGCCAAATTGCCACCTTAGGAGTTGGCGACTTTTTTGGTGAGATTTCTTTGTTGACCGGAGCGCCACGAACGGCAACTATGCGGGTCCTTGAGGCGACTACATTGTTTGTGGTGGATCGGCAGGCGTTACAAAAACTCCTACAGAATTACAAAGCCTTAGCTGAAGAGATTGCGAAGTCTCTTTCTCAGAGACAGCAAGTGCTAGAGGAATTAGGCTTGGCGCAGATTAGTCCGTCAGACATGATAGAGGATGATCCCTTTATCTGGATTCGTCGCCGTATTCAGACCTTGTTTGGGATCTAAACATACATCTAATGGGAGAAATCGTCTGTTGGTTATGGTCGATTAGGTTGGAATCAGGCATTGAGAGGCTTGTAAGTCTGCGATCGTTTCATTCCCGGTACAAAAGAGTACTGTTTCTAGTTCAGCGATGAGCATTTCCATGAGAGTGTGTAACGCCGCTTCTGATTCATGGGCAGCTTGCAAGAAAGGGTAAGCCATTCCTGCTATATCAGCTCCTAAAGCTAGTGCTTTGGCGGCATCTAGGCCATTACGTAGTCCGCCAGAGGCAATCAGTGGGATCTTAGAATTGGCTTGATGAATGGATGCAACACATTCTGCGGTGGGTAAACCCCAATCTGAGAAGGTTTGGCCGAGTCGGCGCTGACGGTTATCTTCCGCTCGTTCACCCTCGACTTTGGCCCAAGAAGTCCCGCCAGCACCGGCTACATCAATAGCGGCTACACCGACTTCTATTAACTGCATGGCCAACGGTGCGGAAATACCATTGCCGACTTCTTTGACGATGACAGGAACGGGGAGTTGTTTGCAGAGTTCACCAATTTGGGTGAAGAGGTCGCGAAAGTTGGTATCGCCTCGACTTTGGATGCATTCTTGTAAGGGGTTGAGGTGCAGGATCAGGGCATCGGCTTCTAATAGATCAATGCTGCGGCGGCAGGCATCTAGGTTGTAGCCATAGTTCAGTTGGACTGCCCCTAGGTTGGCAAATAGAGGAATGTCTGGTGCATAGGATCGAACGGCAAATGTGTCTGCAACTTGTGGATGTTCGACTGCAACCCGCTGTGAACCGACACCCATGGCAATCTTGAATTCCTGAGCAACGATGGCTAAGCGCTGATTAATAGTTTTGGCTAGATCAGTCCCCCCGGTCATGGACGAGATGAGCAGCGGTGCTCCCAGAGACTTACTTAAAAATGTCGTGGATAACTGAATATCTTCCAGCGCTAACTCTGGTAAACAGCAATGCTGGAAGCGGTACCGTTCAAAGCCAGTGGTGATTGATTTGCACTGGACCTTGTCATCTAAACAGATGCGGAGATGGTCGGCCTTGCGGGTTTTGATGGCCTCATCAGAATTGGGAGAAGTAGAAGTCACTCGCATGGAAAAGAGATAAGACATCAACCGGGCAGAACCAATCGTTGGCTTTGTGACCGGAAGCTCTCTTAATTATGCAAAATTCTGTTGGCTTGGCTGGGATTTCAATCGTTTGGAATTTTGTCTGCGTACCGTTAGCTGTTGGCAGAGTATGGTTCAGGGCTGCTTGAAAACAGTGATTTGGCAGTACTATTTTGAATCCGAGAAAGCTATTGGGAACGGATGAATAGCATTTGGTTACCTCCTTTCTGTAGTTCATAACCAACCGTTTCAATAGAAGCGACATATCCCCAATCCTGACAAGCTTGAATAACAGGTTGGATGTACGGAGAGGGTTCCAGCATTAGAGTTAGCAAAGGGAAAATGCGCACTTCAGTGCTGATTCTCAACAGCTCTCGAATTGAAGCTAGATGAAAAGCGACATCATATTGCTTGGAATACAAGAAGAGAAAATGGGAGCACAGTGCTAGTTCAAAGGTTTGATCGGGAAATGGCAGGGTGGGTAATGCTGCGGTCTGATACCGACCTTGTTGTTTGCCTGACTCATAATCTTTCAGGAAGAGTTGCATGGCTTGAATGCGATTGTAACGAAGGTCTTCGGGAGACGAATGATAGGACCACACCCAATCTTGAGGCGTTGCCTTGACCTGATCAATGATGTCATCTAGGACGGTTTCAAACCTTTGCTGAATGTCTGCACCACTCAATTCATAAATGGGATCAACAGACGTAATTTGGCTTCCCAAGGGAGTGGATTCAGCATTAAAACTCGCAGGACCATCTCCAGCTCCCAGAATTGAACAGTCTAAATCAATTGCCGTGAGATTAAACATTTTGATGTATTCATCCTGAGATCGCCCAAAGGGAACCACAGAATCTAGCTGCATTGCCATAAAGATGAACCTACTGACAGATATTGAAGGGTGATAGTGTAGTCATAATACTTCAACATATTACAAAGTAGTACACTGAGAAGCCTATCTTCATTTCCAATGCCTGTAGAATCAGCAACAGCATTTATGCCCCTCTATAGATAAAGTTGGCAAGAATAAGTTGAGTTCAAACCCTAGACGGCATCGGAGAGGAGCTGGTATTTTGACCGTGTAAGAACTGGGCTTGTAAAGGTTTCAGGACAGGGCAAGGAGGCTGATTATCCAATTTGGTTTGGCGCTGCCAGTCAAACCAGTTCCAATTGTAGGGGGCTTGTTTGGCCGCAGACATCCACAACAATCGCTTGGCCCGGGTCATGGCGACATAAAGTAGACGAAATTCTTCTGCACTTTTAAGATCACTGGCTCGTTGCCAAGCCTTTTCCATATTCGGTAGCGGAAACTGCTGGTGGACGTGAGCTCGGATTTGAGCCCGGGCTACTTCTGCCAAACTAAAAGGTCCAAGGAATTGGCTAGCGGCGGGAATTCTCAATTCTCCTGGAATAATGCGGGCATGTAGAAACGGCAGAAACACAAAATCCCAATCCAGCCCCTTGGCTTTGTGCATGGTAATGATTGTGAGTTGGTGTGGCCGTAGATATTGGGATTCAATATCCTCAACATCCACGGGATCGAATCGCTCGGCACTGATCAGTTCTTGCAAAATGGGCAAGGTTGTTGTCATTGAGGGTGCCCCTGGCGTTTGCTGAGCTAGCCGTGCTGCTAATTTATCGGCAGTGGCTAGCTCGGCAGGGTTATATTTTAGGGATAGGGCTAGAAAAGAAATCAGTCGATAATGGGGCAATTCCCACCGCGATCGCAATAACTTACAGCAAAAACTACGGGCTTCCTGTATCTTCTCCGACCGGGGTGGATCAAGGGGACCTGGATAGAGAAAGGTCTCGGGCTGACTGGCTAAAAGATGGACTTCTTGGGCCGGTATCAGTTGCCGATCAACAAAAATTTGCAGGGCTGCTTTGAGGGTGTTGGGAGAATGGGGACGGGCCAAAAACTGCAAAATGGTCAGCATCTCAAAGGGGACTTGAGTCTGCCGGCTACCGCCTCCAACATCGAGGATGTCAATACCATGGGCAGCTAGAGTCACCGTTTGATCCGGGTGGTTGAGACACTCGGCTAAAAAGTTCCCTTGTTTGTTCTCTCTGACGAGGATGGCTGCATTGGCTTCTGGATGATCGGTCAGGAGTTGGCATACGCGCTGACCCATTAAATCAGCAGTTTGGTAAACATCTTCAGGTGTGTATATCTCTAGTCCTCGTCCTTCGTGAGCTGGATTGGCGTTCGCTTGAGGATCGTGGTTGGCAACTGTTTGAATGGCTTGGGGTTGAAAAGGCTGCTCTTGTCCTGCTAGCTGAGACTGATTAATCCAGTCCAGCATAAAGTTTGCGGCTTCAATAATAATGGCAGAACTGCGTCCGGCTTGAGTCATCGTTGCTAATCGATTTTGTACCTGACTTTGCCGACAAAAATCGCGAAAGAAAATCGGGTCAGCTGGGGTAAAAGTGGAGTTGATGGCTTGGTTAGGATCGCCAACGCGGACTAAATTAGGGGCTGCTTTGGAAGCCTCTTGGCTGGCTAATCCGTCCAGTAAACGGAACTGTAATGGGGTTGAATCCTGGGCTTCGTCCTCGAAGACAGCAAAGACTTGTTTTTGCCAGACTTGGCGAGCGCTCGGATTATCGAGTACCTGCAGAGCGGCCAGGATCATGTCGTCATAATCAATCAGCTGATGAGATTGGAGCAGTCGTTGGTATCGCTCGTAGAGACCGGCTGCGATCGCAAGTACCGATATCTCATCTTGTACCTGTTCTGCTAAGGCGTAGAGCTGTTGGGGGCTAAGTCCAGAACTTTTGGCTTCGCGAATTGCGATCGCAGCCAGCTCCGGCAAACAATCGGATCGCAATACCGATTGCCGACGTAACCGCTCCGTTTCTTCTCCATCGAAGGCCCCTCGAACTAGCAACTCTTGGTATATCTGGGGATAATCCGCCACCCATTGTTCAACGCATTGTCTCAACAAGCGATGGTGGCGGTTAGGGGTAATCAGGGTGACTTGTTCTAAATGAATGCCTGACAGTTGGGGATGACGTGAAGCAATATTGAGGGCTAAACCATGCAAGGTTTGCACAGTAAATCCACCTAGGGGCAGCTGCAATGCGCGTAGATGTTTACGGACCTGTTGTTTGAGGTGTGCCGCTGCTGAGCGGGTGAAGGTGACAATCACGAGCTGTTGCGCTCGATTAAGGTTTTGACGTGCCAGGGTAATGGCTGCAGCCACAGCCATGCCATAGGATTTGCCGGCTCCCGGCACAGCAGAAATGGCAAGGGGCCCTGCTTGCCAATCTGCTAATTCTTGCTGACCCGGCCTCAAAGATGCTCGTAATTCTGCGATTCGCTGTTCTAAATCTGTTGCCAAGAGGGTATGAACTACTGTACTTGAGGGTAGTATATCAACCGACGATTTCTTAACCCGCAAGATTATGGCGACAAAGGAGGCGATATGCCGTTTTGACGAAGGGTCTATCCTGCGTTCTGATCAGCTTTTGCCAATTCCAACAATTGAGGGATGGTCACAAGTTTATACCCCTGCTGTCTGAGACGAGTAATGATATGGGGCAGGGCTTGGATCATCAGCTGGCGATTATCGCCACCATCATGCATCAATACAATCCCTCCAGGTGAAGCATTATTGAGGACGTTGTTGATGGCTTTATCAACCGTGCCTTTATAGGTATCGTCCACCGTCCACATCAAAGTGACATGTTTTTGGGAACGGGCATGGGCGACTAGACCGTTGCGGAGATACCCCCCGGGTGGCCGAAACAGTTTGGTTTTAAAGCCGATTTGCTTTTCTATCTCTGCAGCCGTCCGCTTAATTTCCTGTTGGGCTAAAGCGGGGGAGTGGTAATGATATCCATGGCTCCAGCTATGGTTGCCAATGGCATGGCCTTCCTTCGCGACTCGCTTAAGTAAGTGCGGAAATCGGGTGATATTGCTGCCAACCACAAAAAATGTGGCTTCTACCTGATGCTCTTTCAGAATATCTAGCATTTTGGCCGTTGTTTTGGGCCAAGGGCCGTCATCGAAGGTGAGGGCGATCACTTTTTGGTCCGAGGGCAGTTTGACCTCATCAATTGTCAGTCCTTGAAACTGAGTTGGGGGCTGATAATGGCGACGTTGTTTACGATCCAGGTCATCTACCGTTTTTAAGGCGAGATGAAATCCTGACTCAGAATCAGCGATTAACGTATTTCCTTCCAAGGCATTGATATCTTCCGGTATGCCACCAATGGAAACCTGATTCAACGTTGCTTGAAGGACGAATGAACTCACCCCCAAGCATAGGCAAGCCGACGCCAACCATACATACTGCCGGTTGACGACACGGGCTCTTAAATTTTTCCCAAACATTACTTAATTAACCGCAAACCCTTAGATAAAGCCAAACCATAGGTAAATCGTCAGTTAGAACTCGACCGGTAACGACTGGAAGTTCAATGGGGCTGGCGTTCCACCCTCAAATCCATGTTTCCCTAAACCGCTCCGTAAATGACGTCCCTATTTTTTTCTTGATATAAAAAATTGGAAAACCTCGCATCCATCCTAGCGAGTCACATTTAGGGCCGCTAGCACTGGTCTAAGATCTTCACTGTTCCTTAAGAATGAACAGCACAGCAGAATAGTTCTAGAATGTGGAGCTGGAATCCTTAAAGAATGTAACTCTCTTTGTTTAGAGCGGGAACGAATACCAGTAGGATGTCTCTCAACGTGTAAATATTGACCCTACTGCTAGGCCACTTGGCATACAGGCTGATGCTACTAGACGATCTATGACCTATTCTTCTTCCTTGTCACGCTTTAGTTCCTTGGATGTGTTTCGAGGGATCGCCATTGCCGGCATGCTTTTGGTCAATCAGTCAGGTTTAGTCAAAGACGCTTATCCTCAACTCCTCCATGCAGATTGGCATGGTTGGACCCTGGCAGATTTGGTGTTTCCTTTTTTCTTATTTGTCTTGGGTGCGTCGATGGCTTTTTCCATGGCCAGACACACGGCTTCTTTGACTCAACCCAAACGGGCTGTCTACCTCAAAATCCTGCGCCGCAGTGCGATTCTGTTCGGTTTGGGGCTATTTCTCAACGGATTTTGGTCCTATAACTTCAGTACGTTGCGGGTGATGGGGATTCTGCAGCGGATTAGTCTGACCTATTTAGCCTCGGCATTCGTGATCTTAAAGCTGCCCCGTAAGAGCCAATGGGTCATGACTGGACTGCTGTTAGTGGGGTATTGGCTGGCACTCTCGTTTATCCCGGTGCCAGAATTTGGGGCGGGCAACCTGACTCGCACGGGTAATTTTGGGGCCTATATTGACCGCTTGATTATTGGGACGTCTCACTTATATGTGGGAGATCAGTTTAATTCCATGGGTGATCCAGAAGGATTATTCAGTACGTTGCCTGCGATCGCAACTGTGCTACTCGGCTATTTCGCTGGAGACTGGATTCGTAAACGGGGCAGTGGCCTCAAAATTAAAACTAGTCGTCAAAGCCTGGCCCTCGCCTCCTATGGCTTGATCAGTACTGGCTTGGGATTGTTATGGAGTCTTTGGTTCCCCATCAACAAAAAGCTGTGGACGAGCTCCTATGTGCTATTCACCGTCGGAATTTCGCTTATTCTGCTAGCGGTTTGCTATGAACTGATCGAAGTCCGACGGATTCGTCTTTGGAGTAAGCCTTTTGAGGTGTTAGGTCTCAATTCCTTGGCGGTGTTTGTTGCTTCAGTGTTGATGATTAAAGTCTTAGTCCTCACCAAATTGGGGTCCGGGGATGATGCCGTCAATGCCTTTACATGGTTATTTCAAAATCTATTCTTGACTTGGACCAGTCCGGACTTTGGGTCTTTCTTATTTGCTTTTCTCACCCTCTGTTTCTGGTGGATCGTGGCTTATGTCCTTTATCGACAACAGTGGTTCTTCAAGATCTAAACACAGAATCCATTGTCTCAGAAGTTAATCCCTGAGAGCAATTCATCTGCTTGTTGTATCAGCGTCCTTCCCTCTGCAACTGAATGGGGAGTGACAGGATTTGAACGTCAAAAACTTGAATTATGACCCCTTATAAAGCCCTCATATGGGGGTTGTCAGATTTGCTCATATAGATGGGTACGCTTTGTCAGAACTCTGACTAGGATCGCCGTTAACACTAGAAAAACGGTGAATGGTCGGGGCAAGCGGCGTTCGCTAGCTTGCAAAAGATTTCTAGCTACTGACAAGTTCTTCTGATACTTATGACCGGATTCAATCCATCTCACTCCATCGACAGTGCGCCTGTTGCGGCGCCAGAGACGTCCAGGCAGGTCACCCTGTTTACCGCGACTTGTTTGGTGATTGCCAACATGATTGGGATTGGGGTTTTCACCAGTCTCGGATTTCAAGTCGCAGGTATTCAATCAGGATTTTCATTGCTGCTTCTGTGGTTAGCAGGGGGCGTCTATGCCCTTTGTGGTGCCCTTGCTTATGGGGAACTGGGTGCATCCATGCCTCGCTCTGGCGGTGAATACCATTTCCTCTCTCAGATTTACCATCCGGTCATCGGTTTCTTGTCCGGTTGGGTCTCCGTCACTGTTGGATTTGCTGCGCCTATTGCCCTGATGGCTATTGCTCTAGGCACCTATTTTGCCAAAGTATTTCCTTCGGCAGATCCCACCATTATTGGCTTGGTTGTTGTTCTCCTCGTGACCTTGATTCACTCCCAGAATCTCAAGCTAGGTAGCTCTTTTCAGCAGATTTTTACCCTGCTCAAAATCCTCCTGATTTTGTTTCTGGTCGTGGCCGGTTTTACTTTAGGAACTGGCCAAGAGATTAGCTTTGCTCCCACCAATGCCGATTTCTCCCAAATTATGAGTGCCCCCTTTGCCATTTCCTTGGTATATGTCACCTATTCTTACTCAGGCTGGAATTCAGCGGTTTACTTAGCTAGCGAAGTCAAATCCCCAGAGAAGAATCTACCTCGCTCTCTTTTGCTGGGGACCGCCATCGTTATGGTTTTATATCTGCTGATCAACTTTATTTTTCTCTATACCACTCCCATCGATTTGATGGCTGGGAAGCTAGAAGTCGGCTATATCGCTGCCGATCAAATCTTTAAGGGCAATCCCATTTTGGGGTTTCCAGGAGCCGAGTTGATGGCACTGTTTATCTCTTTGGGGCTAGTTTCATCCATTAGCTCAATGGTTTGGGCTGGTCCGAGGGTGACTCAATCTATTGGCGAAGATATTCCTTTCTTCCAGATCTTGGCCAAGAAAAACCGCAGTGGCGTTCCCTACTATGCCCTCTTACTCCAACTGGCGATCGTGATTGCCTTGGTGATTATGAAGCAGTTTGAAACGGTATTGGCCTACTTGGAATTTACGCTGATCCTGTCTTCTTTTTTGACCGTGTTAGGTGTGTTTGTGTCTCGCTTCCGATTCCCAGACTTACCCCGCCCTTACAAAACCTGGGGCTATCCCATTACTCCTTTAATTTTCCTCGCTATGAGTGTATGGGTTCTGGTGTTTTTACTTCAACAAAAACCGATGGAATCCTTGGCAGGCCTAGGAACGATTCTTTTAGGTCTCCCGCTCTATTTCATTGCCTCTAAGCAGAAACTTGCATAGACATCTAACCATTATGAAAAATATGCGCTTATCTCTACTCTTAACGGCAGCTCTCCTGTTGGGCGGAGGACTCCAATCCTGCGATTCCTCTAATCAGTCCACTACTTCGGCGAAAACAGAGACCGCCTCAGCCCCTTCCTCCTCCCCCCGAAGGCTCCCCCGAAGGCTCCCCCGGTTCCACGCCTACTACGCCTCAAATTGATGAAGTCAAAGCAGCCCGTTGGACAGATATCTCTAAGCTATTAGCCGGGATGAAGGTGGGTGAGGACAGTGAATTTAGTGAGGTACAAAAACGACCGACTTGGGTAAGTCACCATAGTTTTTTAGAAGATGCCTTTGGCAAGCTAGAAGATCAACAGTTGTCTAAGGTCCGTCAATGGGCGGCCACCGAAATTGCTGATTTGCATCGCTCCACCCAACCCTTGTTTTATCCCTTTAGTGGGCCAGATATTCTCTACGCCAACACATTTTTCCCCAAGGCCGAAGAATATGTTTTGATTGCCCTAGAACCCGTGGGGCCGCTACCTGATTTTTCCCAGCTATCCCCAGAACAGCAAAATTTGAAGCTTTTAGAAGCGAAGAATTCGTTATTTGCCATCCTGCAATATAGTTTCTTCCGCACCAACGATATGAAGGTGGATCTGCAGAAGCAAGGGGTGCTGCCAGTTCTATTGGTATTTCTCGCTCGGACCAATAACCGAGTGTTGGATGTGGAATACATCGGCATTGATAGCAGTGGGACGGTTCAATCCACGAATGAGAAGGCTAAGGGGATGGTTCCCGGAGTGAAGGTGACGTTCACCGCTGCTGATGAGGATAAGCCTCGGACCCTGTACTATTTTTCGACGGATCTCTCGGATGATGGTCTCAAGAAAACCCCTCAGTTGGCCCAGTTTGTCGATAATCTAGATCAGCCCAATACTTATCTGAAAGCAGCCTCTTATTTGATGCACTATGACTCAACCTTCAAACAAATTCGAGAGTTAACCTTGGCGAAGGCCACGAATTTGTTACAGGACGATTCAGGAATGCCAGTGCGAGTGTTTGATGACAACCAATGGAATCTAACCTTTTACGGTAATTACACCGCACCCCGGGCACCCTTTACAGCGGAAGAATACCAAACGGATCTCAATCAGATTTATCAGAAAAATGCCAAGATTCAGCGGCTCAATTTTGGTATCGGCTATAACTTTGGGCCGAATGAATCCAACTTGATGTTGGCTAAAGTGAAACGCTAATCCGGTTCAAATTACCTCTGTTTAAAGTTATCCCTGATGCTTGGCTGAAACACTAGGTACTCAGGGATAAGCTGTTCAGCAGATGCCAATGACTCAGCGGGTCTTTAGCCTATTTCCCAGAATACTGATATATCCCATGATGATGGGCATATAGCTTGTTCTCTCTCCCTATCATGAGTGTTTGCTTGATGGATGCAGGTCAACTCTATCCTTCAGTCTTCAATACTCCCTGCAATCCACTCTCTTTGAGGATCGCTGTTGTAGCCGCAATTCCTTGAGGACAAAGACTGATTCAGTCATCGATAAAATTGCTATCGTAGATATTCACCACATTTCATTCCTGCACCTATGAGCCTTAACTTTGCATACCTTGCAGGTGGTAAATTACACCTCAAATTAGGCGAGAGCCCCGTCCGTACAATTGATAGCCAATTTGGGCTAGATGTACAAGACCGGACCCTAAAAAGTCAGCGGCGAAATGCTTGGAAGGATAAAAATCCCATGGCAGGAATGATCCCCCAAGCCTTCTTGCAACAAATGGAAGCAATGGGTGAAGCCAAACTTCCCGTCGCCATTCGATCCGTGAGTCCCTGCAGTCCAGGTCAACTGCTCTATACCCTGGCCGTGGGAGATGTGACCGGCGTGTTTACCCTAGATGCTACGGAAGATAAAGAACAGCGTTTGTTTCATAATTCCGATTTTGCAGTTCAGCATTTGAACGTTCATCCCCAAAAAAGTGAGTTTGCCTGTACCGTCATGCATAAAGATGGTTCAGCGAATATCGCAGTGATGCCAATTGATGGAGCCAGACCCAAAGAGATAACGGTAGGAGATTCGATTGATCTAGCACCGCAATGGCTGCCCGGGGATCAAAAAGTACTGGTCTTTCAATCTGCCGGTATTGCCCGAAACTCAGAGGGGTTTGTCTTAGAGCAAAGCCCTTTTACGATTGAAAAATTAGATTTTCAGTCAGGAGAAATGACGACAGTCGCAGAGAGTGACAAATTTGACCTGCTAGCTCCCAAAATGGCTGCGGATAGCTCGCTGTACTATATTCGACGTCCGTATCAAACCCGTCAACGTCGATTGAATATCTTGACACTACTCAAAGATATTCTCCTGATGCCCTTTCGATTAATTCAGGCAATTTATGAATGGCTGAATGTATTTACCCAAGCCTATACGGGGAAACCATTAGTAAAACCTGGTCAACCCAAAATACAAGCTAAGCAAGACTTGTTAATCTGGGGCAATGTCATCAATACAGAAGCCGAAGCAGAGAAAAATCGCCGGTTTGGCGATGAAGACTCACCGGCTCTAGTGCCCCGATCTTGGCAGCTCGTATGTCAGCGCCCAGATGGCGAGGTCCAGGTCATAGGAGATGGGGTCATCTCCTATGACCTTGATGCTAACGGTGGTGTTGTTTATACCAATGGCAGTGCTATTTACGCGACCCAGCCCGGAGGGGTACCAAAACGGCTATTGCGAGATCGCCCCATTGAACAAGTGGTGCTGGTTGCAGATCAGTAGGGGCTATGCCAACTGGAATTCTTTTAAAGCGGGCACAAAGTTGTTGTTTTCATGGCTGGGGCGACTGAGCTTGATCAAGGCGAATCGTTGCAGGGGACTTAAGCTTTTCCACTGTTTGAGGCTAATAGTGGCCTTGAAAGACTTGGCTTTTTCCACTAAATCAGATGGGATCTTAGTCTCATCTAGCCAAGGCGGATTTTCATCAACAGGCACCTCACCAGCTTCTGTTTCTGAATACATAAAGATCAAATCTTGGAGAAATTCTCGATAGTCTTCGATTTCATCTTCTGAGGAACAAGGCTGGAAGGCGAATTGTTCTCGCTCATCTTCGCTAAACTGATTCCATTGGGCGAGCTTCAGCTTGATTCCACAGGTGTCAAGCTTGAAACGGACAATCATGGGAATACAGCGTAAATCGTCTATAAATTCCTGTTCAAACTGGAAAAAGAGGCTATCTTCGGCTGGAAAATCTGGTGGAGTGGACATGGTACTAAACCTCAGGTGGGATTAAATCGTTGGGAGCGTTGCAATTCCATAACATTGTTTGGGATTGGGCATTTGTTGTAATCTTCTGGGCTGGAAGACTGGATAACCAATGCTGAAAAGATTGCCCCCCTTGCTGGATGAAGGATTGCAATGATGAACGGCTTTGATGATGGTAGAAACCGCAAAGGGGTTCCCATTGATCAGGCTGATGGGGCACTAGGGCTAAGGCTTGGGTATTCGGCAATAAGGTTAACCATTCCCTGAGAATATCTGAACGGAGGAGCGGCAAGTCACATGCTAGCAGAAGTACCCAAGTCGTTTGGAGTTGATTCAATCCTGCTAATAATGCAACTAAGGGACCTCTATCGGGCTGGTGTTCCTGCAAGACGATACAGGATGATGGTATGACGTGCTGATAGCGTTCAGGCCAGGGTGTTAGTACATAAACGAGATCGCAGCACTGTAGGGCAGCTTGACAGGCCCGCTGGAGCATAGGTATGCCTTGCCAGCAGAGCAATGCTTTATCAGTCCCCATGCGTCTACTTCGTCCCCCTGCCAAGACTAAGCCGGCAACATAACTGTTTTGAGTGAGTGACGTTGGCTGATTCATGGGAGCTTGAGTAAGGCGGAGGAAAATCGATGATGAACGGGAGAAATATTTCTCCAGGCGTTATTAACTTACAGGTCTGCTAGAAACGTTTGGACTTGTTCAAGGGTTTGTTTTGCTGTTCCATTCACTAATAAATTCTCGGCTGCTTGCAGCCCTTCATTCAAGGTGGAGCTGATCCCCACATGCCAAAGATAGAAGCCCGCATTCCACAAGACGGCAGACATCAGTTCGCAGGCTTGACCATTTAAGACGGCATGGAGTTGTTCTAGCAATTCCTCGGTGGAGGTGTAGGGAATTTCAGGACCCCCGAGGTCATACTCTCGAGCCGAGAGGATTAAGCGCTGCCAGGTCGGCTCTGATGCCGGCTGATTGAGACCCAGTATTGCTTTGCGATCGCGGGGCAAATCACAACTCCCTTCCAACCCTTTCACCGTTGTGAAATGGTCCGTTCCTCTCAGGGCCAACGCCTCTCGCATCATATTTTCCGTGGGGGGATGGACAAATCCTGCAATCAGATGGTGTTTCCCTAGGTAGGGCTGCCAGAGCAACTCTGTGGTAGCCAGAGGAGGACGCTTCCCGACTTGATCCCTAAACTCTACTAGGCCTTGGGCTAAAGGAAACTGCTCCGGTAAATAGACAAATCCGAGGCCACATTCCGATAGAACCTGATGGATTTGAGCGAGGGAGCGATGGGACCAATCCACCCCTAATCCCTGCCAAAGATCAACCAACGGCACCCCATATTTTGTGGGCATCCGATCGCCGCCATGAAGCAGCACAGGACAGCCGGATGCGGCCAAGATCAAGGCAGTAATGGGTAAGACGGGAGCCGTGCGCGAGCGCCCATCATAGGGAACGCTAAACACAATGACTGGAGAGGGCGCAGATACAGCTGACAGCTCTGGACCTAGATGTTCATAGGCATCCAAAAAACCAGCCAACTCAATTCCCGTGGGTCGTTTAATCCGGTGAGCAATTAAAAAAGCCCCAATTTGAGCAGGAGTGGCTTCTTGCCGCAACATCATTTCCAGGGCGGTTTGGGCTTCGACTCTGCTTAAATCTTTACTGGTATGCCTCCCACTACCTACTTTCTTTAAAAGTTCTCGAAAAATCTGACTCATGGCTATTTACTTTGCCAACTCTAGAATCAAGGGGTTCCTTGATACTGTGTAGCAATTAACCCACATCTCCTCTGATGGGCCTTATGGAATATTGGAGATGAATGAATCATGAACCAAACGTCGAAAATTAGCAATAGGTGGAATTAACAAGCGGTCCTGAGTGGTCACCATCACGACTTCGCGGGTCAGATTTAATTGTGGATTCATATCCTTGGCTTCTGGTGCTGCCAAGTCTCGAATCGCTAGGGAGGGATCATGGAGAGAATCCACTAAGGCCCCCCTAGGCAATAGGGAAATCATTTCTCCTTGGCGGATGACACCTCGAAATGCATCTAGGGTATTGAGTTCAAGGACTGCTTTCAGATCCAATCCTTGACTTTTGAACTGATCCTGGACCAGACGTTGCATCCCATACCCATCTTTGAACATGACTTGAGGGAACTTGGCCAACTCAGGCCAAGGCACAACGGCATGGAAGGCCAAAGGATGTTCTGAAGACATCAGCACTTGAATGGGCTCGTTGTACAGCCAGTCCACCACATTTTCGGATCGACTGGTGAGTAGAGGATTATTCATCACAATAGCCAAGTCGACCAAACCATCTTGAAGTACTTTTAAGGATCGATCACTTCCCAAGGATGTGACCCGCAATTGAACTTCTGGGTAAAGCTGACAAAACTTCTGGAGAACCGGTGGTAAATAATGGGCGCAGACAGAATGAATCGCTGCAACGCATAGTTCAGGCTGCTTACCAGCGCGGAGGTCATTGATCTCCTGGGTGGCATCTTGCCATTCGGTCAAAATTTTACGGACATGAGGGAGTAGCTGATCCCCTGCCAAGGTGAGTTTGCTTTGAGCACCTCGATGCAATAGGGGTAACCCTAATTCAGATTCCAGTCCTTGAATTTGCCGACTCACGGTTGATTGGGTTACCCCACATTTTTTGGCCGCTTGTTGGAAACTCCCAGTTTGGGCTACGGATAAGAATGATTGCAGTTGCTCGAGCCGCATGAAGTGTAGCCTAGATTACAGTCATGAAAGCACAGTAACGAATTTGGTCCGGCTATTCGGTAAGAAGCGATACAACTTCGTTATTGTTTTTAGCGAAAGTGAATTCCCACAGGGCCTCAGACATCCTTAATAAGCGAACGGATACAGTCATCGAGGCTTGCCACGGGGGCATCGTGGTAGGTGTTGTTGATTGGAGCAGTAACCTGTGCCAACTGCTGTTGAAGATATAGACTGAACGTATTTGTTTCATGCCGTGAGAATGATGGCTAAAGATATTAGATAGCGCAATCGTCCACAATCAGCCGGGCAAGGGTTCTATTTCTCAGTCCTAGTAATGCGTCACCCAAGCCCTTACACTTAATAGTGCATTAACTTTAATCGGAACTTAGATAAAACTACCGTGCGAAAAATTGCGATCGCAGGCAACTGGAAAATGCACAAAACCCAGGCAGAAGCCCTGGAGTTTTTGCAAGCCTTTCTTCCCCTGCTACAAGATACCCCTGAAGATCGAGATGTGATTCTCTGTGCACCTTTCACCACACTGACAGCCCTCTCCAAAAACTTACATGGCAGTCGGGTGCAAGTCGGGGCGCAAAATATCCACTGGGAAGACACAGGCGCTTTTACCGGCGAAATCTCCGGGCCAATGCTGCTAGAAACTGGGGTGCGATATGTCGTCGTTGGCCACAGTGAACGTCGCCAGTTCTTTGGTGAAACGGATGCCACCGTTAATCAGCGACTCAAGGCTGCTCAAGGTCATCGTCTCACTCCCATTCTATGTGTGGGTGAATCAAAGGCTCAGCGAGATGCCAATGAGACGGAAGCCGTTATCTTTGAACAGCTTGAAAAAGGTCTGGTGGGTGTCGATCAAAAGAACTTGATTATTGCCTACGAACCCATTTGGGCCATTGGTACAGGGGATACCTGTGAAAGTAGTGAAGCGAATCGGGTGATTGGTTTGATCCGCTCTCGTTTAACAAACCCCGATGTCACCATTCAATATGGTGGGTCTGTTAAGCCAGATAATGTGGATGAAATTATGGCCCAGCCAGAGATAGACGGTGCCCTAGTTGGTGGTGCTAGTCTAGCGGGAGACGGTTTCGCACGAGTCGTTAATTATCAGTCATGATTAAGTTTTGGAGGGCAATTCCATGCCCTCCAACTCCGCTTGTAGATATCTAAAAAAACGTGCTGCCTGAGCATCTAAGATACCAACAATTTGAGACTAAATCGCTAGACTAAGGGTATGGCTAAGAAAACCATCCGAGCGACTCTTCTCAAGCTGGGAGCAGGGCTAGTTGTGATCACTGTCCTGACTACTATTGTTGTGGGGCCTTCCCTGACGGTTCAGGGAGTTCCTGTTGGGATTATTCTCAAGTTCTTGCAGGATGGGCAAGCTCGGGAGGCTTATTTTTCTGACGATAAGCAGGGTTTACATACTCGTCTACAAGAACTGGACGTTGAAGAAGAAATTAAAGCGTTCTACCGACCGCAAATTCCAAATGAAGTCAAGCTAGATCAACATATCCATCAGATCTTTTATGACACCGCAGGGTATGTGGGGAAAGCCTATCGAGTGAATGCTCAAAACACCCTGGTATTAATTGACCGCCAGTTTGAGCAATGGTATCCCTTGGCGTATCAAGCCGGTGTGGTGGTTGATAGTGTCTATGAAGATAATATCCACTATGTTGTGGGGCCAGATGGCATCACGGCTCCTTATAAACAAGTGGCGCAGCTATTTCCCATTCCCACCCTTAAGCAATTAATCAAATTGAAATCAGAACAATCTCTGTCGAAGGGGAAAGCGCGTTAACCCTGATTACCTTGGTTTATCTGGCATGAGCCCAGCGTCTGCTCAAAAAACCTACTACAGTTGTTCTTCTAGTTTTTGCTTATTCCATAGGGTTTGGTAGAGCCCTGGCTTTTGGACGAGATGAGTGTGAGTTCCTATTTGGACAATTTCGCCTTGATCCATCACAAAGATCTGATCTGCGATCGCAGCTGCTGATAATTGATGAGAAATAAACACAACGGTCTTTCGCTGAGTGTCGCTTGATAAGTTATTCAGGATTTCAGTGGCCGTTTGATTATCCACACTGGACAAGGCATCATCCAAAATGAGGATAGGGGCATCCACTAATAACGCTCGCGATAGTGCTGTACGCTGACGTTGCCCTCCAGATAGCGTAATACCCCGCTCTCCCACAATAGTTTTATATCGCTGGGGGAAGTTCAACACCTCATCATGGATTTGAGCTTGCTTGGCCACATATTCCACGTCTGATGCATCGCTGAGGGGATTGCCATAGCGAATATTATTTTTGAGACTCGTACTGAATAGGAAACTATCTTGGGGCACATAGGCAATAGCATTTCTAAGGTCGCGCAGATGCACTTGGGTCACATCATGGCCATCAACGAAGAGTTGCCCTGACGAAATGTCTAATAAACGGGGTAAAGCGTTAGCCAGTGTTGATTTTCCCGAGCCAACGGGGCCCACAATCGCAACTGTTTCTCCTGGTTGAATTTGGAAACAGACCTGTTTTAACGAAGGGACGGCAGCACCTGGGTAGGTAAAAGTGAGATTTTCTGCAATTAATTTGCCTTGAACTTTCTCTTGCTCTAATCGTTGGGATTGGTCTGTATTTTGAATGTGAGGTTCTACCCCCAGAATGGTTTCAATGCGATCAATACTGACTTCACCCCGTTGATAGGCAGTAATGGTGAACCCTAAAAGGGCTGTGGGGAAAATGAGTTGCTCAACATATAGCAGCAAGGCTACAAAATCACCGACACTAATACCACCGGACGGAATTGAACGACTCCCAAAAGCCAGCAGCACTAGTAGGCTAATACTCGCCATTCCCCCCAAAACAGGGAACAGAATATTCCGGGTCTTGGCTAGCTTCAGATTGGCAGTTAATAACGCTTGATTCAGATGTTGAAATTCTGACTGTTCATTGGTTTCTTGGGCATAAATTTTAATTAAAGAGATGCCACTCATATCTTCCTGGACCAGCTCACTCATATTGGAGAGAGCCTGTTGCACGGCTAATTGCTCACTGCGTAGACGATGGCTAAAAAATTGAACTAACAGCATTATGAGGGGATACACTGCGATAGCAGTTAGACTCAATACCGGATCGATGGCCAGCATGACTGGCAATCGTAGGGCATAGGCGAATAAGGTGTTGGCCAAGCTAAGGACCGCAAAGCCTACTAAACGACGAATATTATCCACATCGCTAGTGGCACGATTAATCAGGTCACCTGCGGTATTCTCGGCGAAGTAAGAAGGCTCTAAAGACAGTAGGTGCTCAAAAATTCGCTGTTTGAGATCGAATTCGACTTGTCGGCCTGTCCCAAATAACAAAATCCGAGAGGCCATGCGGAAACACCACATGATTGAGGCTAGGCCAGCAATGACTAAAATGTTGTGGAGGATAGGACCAAAACTAAAGGCGATCTCTAAGTCATCAATGGCATTGCGGATGAGCAGCGGTAAGTAGGTTCCTAAACTGTTGACAATGAACAGCGCCAAAATGCCCAAAAAGACGCTGCGCCAATGGGGTTGAAGATATTGAACTAACTTGTGTAGTCGAGAATACTTACCGGTTGTCTTAGCCATTGCTTCAGTCTAACCTTGCCCGTCTTTTCCTTCACAAAAGGCCTGCTATTTCACAGCCTTAAGACTTCTATAAGATTGAATCAGTAGGGTTGCAATATTCTCCAAGAAGAAGTGTATCCTGAGTCAATCTTGAGATTAGACGGAACTGGGCACTTACTGGAGTAGTCATTAGATCGAAGGTCGGACTCAAAGTCATCCAAAAAGGGTTGTAATTGTGTCATTTGGTCAGCAGTTTGGCCCAAAGACATTGACAGACGCTAGGCATGACGCTATAAGGGAGTTCATGTTTTCTTTATTGTTATTCGTGATTAGACCGTTGCCGGTTGGGCAAGTTGGGGTCATTTGCAAAGGAGTTCCGCAATGAAACGCAACCGCTGGTTATCTGCCGTTGGTGCAAGTGTCGTTGGATTAAATGTGGTAGCAGCTATAGGGCCAAAGGCTATAGGTAATCAGCCGCCTCAAGTTGCAGTAGGTACCTCTATCTGGCGCAATGGCTCCTTCCCGGTGGAGAATTTTCAGGGATATACCTCTCCGTTTGGCTATCGTTCGTCTCCGACAGGAGGCTATTCAACCGAATTTCATACAGGCCTCGATTTTGCAGCTCCCAATGGGAGCTACATTCGCAACTGGTGGTCTGGGCGAGTGATCAGAGTTTCAGGCAAGACAGCTTGTGGCACTTCTGTTCGCGTCCAGTCTGGGTCTTGGATTCATGTCTATTGCCACATGAAAGGCTATGTTGCCAGAGATAGCAGAGGGCCATATATCGTCGATGGTGGATTGCGTATTCGACAAGGACAAACCGTAAAAGCTGGCCAACGCATTGGTCGGGTTGGAATGACCGGACGTACTACGGGCCCCCACCTTCACTGGACCCTTAAATATCAAGGCAAGCTGGTCGATCCAGCCGCAGTACTACGGGCGATGCACCGTGCTCAGCGCGGTTCAATTAGCCAAAAATTATAGTGAATATCATCTCAAATTAATCAGTTCAGAATGACCACTTAATTCGAACTGCTTAAACAAATTGTCGAGCAGAAATACGTATTTCTGCTCGACAATTTGTTTACTTTTCTAGGCGCACAACATACCATTGCAAAAATTCACCAGGTCCCAGATCTAGCTCACAAGCAGTTGAGGCCAGATGTTTGGCTTGTTCTGGAATGGTTGACATCCCTTGAAGATCTGGAGGAAGGTCGTCCTGCTGTGTCGATAAAACAGACTCTAGTTTGACGATCAGTTCTGCTGCCGTTAGAAATTTTTCTGGCTGGTTGGTTTCCAGCACAACGTACATATCATCATCGCCATACATTAGGGAATCTGGCATTTGACTTACCCTGAAACCGTAACTTGCTTGCGGAGCGATCTAGATCGGCGCTTAGCTGTATCGTTCTTTGGATCTCGGGATAATACCTCATCATAGGTGTCTAACGCCTGGCGCATAAGCTTTTTCCGCTCATAGGCATGGGCCAGATTGTTCATTGCCACTAGGTAATCAGTTTTACACTTCAGGGCTTCTTTATAATTCCGAATGGCTAAATCAAATTGTTCTTGGCCGAAGTAGGCATAGCCTAGAGCGTTATATAACGGAGCTAAGGGTTCGATGGTCGGATTGCTTTCTGAAACCTCAGCATCGTCTTCTTCTGAAGGAAGGGTGCCAACCTCATCTTCAGCGGCCTTCAGCGCCTTTTTGAGTTGGGTCACAGCTTGGACGAAAAGCTTTTTCTGCAAATAGATACTACCTAGCTCGAAATATTCTTCGACCGTACCGATATCTTTTTTGAATTTGCTTTCTAGCTTGG
Organism: Acaryochloris sp. 'Moss Beach'; assembly: GCF_021497025.1. Taxonomy (NCBI): domain Bacteria; kingdom Bacillati; phylum Cyanobacteriota; class Cyanophyceae; order Acaryochloridales; family Acaryochloridaceae; genus Acaryochloris; species Acaryochloris sp. 'Moss Beach'. The sequence goes on along the minus strand of NZ_CP071717.1, from coordinate 3,920,404 downwards.
AAATGGTGAGTTCATTCTTGCGTGTTCTTAAAACTTGGCGAAACACAAACCACCCTGCGAAGCAGAGTAAGACCAAGAAAAGTGTCAAATAGAGGGTTGCTAAAGAATTATCCATTGTCGTTTGCTTTCAACAGTTCCTTGATACATTCTTGATATTCTTACAGCCTATCAAACTCACTAATCATCTTGTACCAGTGAAGAGGTGTGGGTTACCGAGTGATTGATACGTTGAGTTTTTCTGATCTAAGACAGACCTGATGAGGTCTTGATTCGCAGTAGTTTTCCTCGGCTGGATATAGCCATGAGAATATCGATGCCAAATTTTGTAACATTGGCATTTGAAGAAGGTTGTAATAAAGAGCAATCTGAGTCTACAAACCCAATTGAGTTAAGTGAGGCAGAAAGTCTTCCCATGAAAGCCCCTGCTGTAAATATTGTGGATGGGCTGGATCGTAAGGGCCTTGTAACCGGTCAATGGAGAGAATGGTGGCATCCTCAGGCAAGATAGGAGTATCGACATCAAAAGCTGTCGGTCGCATCAGTGAACTAGAAAAACCCCTAAAAATAGCGATCTCATCCGGTTCACCTGCAACCTCCGCTTTAACAATCAATACTTCTTGAGGACATTGAAGGGTATATTGCTCTAACCTATCCCCGATTGCCATGGCTCAACGTGCTTAAGAATGTAATGAATCGATTAGTAACCTGTGGCTGAACGGCCTTGCTTCGATAAGCGGAATAGCAAAAAATAGCCGAAGTAAAATCCATAGAGAATCAATGAGAGGGTGGCTAAGATGTTAATCCGACTGACACCAGAGCTAGCATGAACCATCGATGCAACCCCATAGGCAGGTTCTAACCAAACCTGACATTGATCCGCTGCGATCGCAGTTTTAGACCCCGCACACCCTAGAGAGGGGACTAATGCTGCAGCAGAAATAAGGCAAAAAAGAGACGTAGCCCATCGCCACGAGGTCAAGGCTAGTTTTAACTTGCCACGACGATCATCGATTTCTTCATTAAGATCCACCCAAAACCAGAGACTGACTGGAACCAGAAGCAGAGCGAGAAAGAGTGTCACAAAGCTGAGGGGGACTTGGGCCATCATCAAATACATGGTGATGAGCAATAAACTGGCGACTCGCCAGTAGATGACCAAAAGCCGGCTAATGGGTTGGGCATTTTCAATAATGGCCCACACCAATAAACCTAAGGGGAAAAACACTAAAAAGACGAGCGCCAGTCGGCAATCTGTCCATACTAGCGTTCGTAACATTTCAATGGACATAAAGTTCTCAAACGTTGGTTCAGCATATCTACTCTACCCAGAATTGGCCCCTTAAAAGTCAATCTGCAGTGGGGGCTAGGATGAGGTAACGGGTTGGTAGGTCCACAGTTCTTCAATTTGCTCTTCGATTTCAGTGGTTAGGGATGTAAAAAATACACCTTCTTCGGCATCAGGATGGTGGGTCAACCAAACCCCGCGCATAATAACTTCAATATCGTGGCTGATGAAGTCTGACGGTACTACCGATTCTGGAGATGAGTCTGAGAGAGACTCCTGGGTGCTTAAAGAGACGGCATCACAATGCCCTTGAGTAAGTTCAAAGGCCAAAGCTCTGACTTCAGGAATCTCAGAAGGCACAATCAGGGATACAAAGCTAGGTTCCATATGGATAGGTTGGGCAGATCGCATGGCTAAGACAACACGCCGATTGATAACGTCTTCAATCGGATCAGCGACGGATTCTAAAATAGTGCCTTGCTTGCCATAGTTAAATTTCAACATGTCCCACAGCCCCCGCTAAATTGATGACCTAACTCCCTGAAAACTGACTATTATTAAGAACTAGTTCTAAAATCTTGACTGGATTAAACTCAGCATATAGACGCTTTTGACATTCACTTGTAGCCTAATGCGGTAATCAGGTCAAATATACTACAATCGTAGTACAATTTGTCTACGTTGTTTAGTTTATTTAGAGGAACTGTAAATGTCTATCACTCATTCCGTCCCTACCACTGAGATGCAAGTCACCAGTATTCGGTTGGAGCGAGAATTGAAGGATAAACTTAAAAACCTCTCTGGCCATCAGGGCTATCAAGCGCTAATTCGCGATATTCTTTGGAACTATGTTCAGCAAAAATCGGGGGACTTTACCCCTACCGTTGAACTGTCACAAATCTCTGCATCATTTCCCGCTATCGCTCAGGCAGACACCCGTTGTGCTTTAACGGGCAGAGCGATTCGCTCTCAAGAGTCTATCCAACTGGGATTAACAACAGAAGGGGTACTGATTCCCCTCAGTTCAGGTAGCCTGTCAGCATAAGGTTTTGCGTAATGATTGCGTTCAGAATGGGATTGAGTTAGACCTTGCGATCACTCTAAAAAAAGTCTGGAGATTCTGACGATTTATAAACTTAACGCACAGAATAAGGGGGCTATCTGGGCACGCTTGAGATAGAGAGCAACTTTTCCAAAGTGTGCACGTCTACCCAACTCAAATGACGCCCTTGATGTGGGCGTTGAGGTGCAAGTTATGAATAATCGTAGAAAAGGGTGGGACCGATGGCAGATTCCCATGACAGCGTTGCTGCTGATGGTGGGGATGGGCGGTAAGGGGCCTGCTGTGAATGCCAATCCGGCTAATTTTGCCAGTCTCAGTTTATCGCCTGGATTCAGTTCCAAAACTGTAAAAGGCTATGCAAAAGGAGCCATTGCGCTTCATCGAGTTGTGGGGGAGCGAGATATGCAGAGAAATATGTGCTTGGGGTATGGCTCTCCTAGTCCAGATCATGTGCTGGTTTTGACGAAAAAGGTGAACAAGCTACGTTTGCAAGTCAATAGCAGACGAGACACAACCCTACTGATTAAAGGACCCAAAAATCGCCTCTATTGCCTGGATGACTCGGCTCAAGGGAAAGATGCGGGTTGGATTGCGGATCAACTTCCTGCAGGAAAGTATTCAATTTGGGTGGGTGCTTTTGAAAGAGGGCAACAATTTCGCTATACCGTTACTGTGGATGAGCCCTAAGCTACGTTAACTTTCTCCACTCCAAGGTTTTCTAAATTTACGTTCATTCGGTTGTGGTCAGGATCAGCCGATAGGGACAATCCATCTTTTTGAGGGGCAGAGATGCATTTTATTCATGCCGTAAATGCAATTAACGCATTTATGACCCTTGTCGATCGATAACTTTGATAGATTCACTACAATTTAGGCCAGTCGATTCAGACTAAATAGGGTCAGGTTCCCTATTGGCTGAAGTTTGCATGGTCTCAAAATTTATCCGCTTTTTGGGTTCAATTAAGTTAGCTGTACCCGTATTAGTTGCGATCGCAAGTATCTTGGTTTGGGCCACGTTCTATGAGAGCAAAGTTGGCTCCCTTGTGGTTCAACAGCAAATTTATAAAAGTCCCTGGTTTGGAGCCTTGATGTTCCTGCTGGCAGTCAATTTGGGCATCTCTACCCTGTCCCGCTATCCCTGGCGAGGAGCCCGGAAAGTCGGTTTTGCCCTCACCCACTTAGGGCTGATTGTGCTGATTGCGGGATCTGCGGCAGTGATTCATCTCGGTGTGGAAGGACTATTACTAGTCCGCACGGATCAGCCTGCTAACCATCTGGTGCGGGTTGAGGGTGAGTTACTGGAAGTGATGGATGACCAAGGTCAAGTGCAACAGGCGGCGGTGATGGTAACGCCTGAGCGAGTTATTTCTCCCACTCAATTTGTTGGGCTGACGTTGTTGGACTACAACGAGAATTCGATCGAAACAGTTGAGTACCGAGAAGGTGATGCCCAGGATGAGCCAGCAATACGCTTGGTATTGAGTAGCGATCGCATGGGCCAAACCTTCGAACAATGGCTATCCCCCGCTGCTGACAGAATTGATTTGGGGCCTGCCCAACTGGAGCTTTGGCAAGCTGCAGATAAGAGCAACCTCCAACAGCTTTTGGCAGATCCCACTCAAGCTCAATCCAGGCCATCTGGAACCCTACAGATACAGTTGGGAAAAATAAATACCACTTTTGCCATTGATGAGTTGCGTCGTCATGATGGGAGTTTAGATGATGCAACGATACATCTAGTCAATGCCTGGCCAGACTTTCGGTTGGATGATCACAATCAGCCCATCACTGCGTCCCAGGACTGGCGTAATCCAGCCGTTGAAGTGGAACTAGTCCAGGCGGATCACCGAGAACACTGGTATGTGTTTGCCCAAACGGGATTAGACCCCATCTTAGTGGGAGATGCTGAGCAATTTGATCTGAGCTTGAGCTATCAAGTGCCACCTCCCTCTGCCACGGACTATTTTCGGGTCGTTGTGGCTAATCAACAGCTCTATTATGCAGCTCGGTCTTCCCAAGAATTTTCCTCAGGCCCCTTGGCCATGGATCAAATCATTCAACCCGGCTGGGCAGATTTTCAAATCGCCCTGGCAGACTGGCTTCCCCATGCTGAGATAATTCAAGAGCGTTTCTCGGCTCCACCTGGAGTAGAGGGGGTTCCGGCGTTGCAGGTTGCGACTGCAGATGGGCATCGGCAGTGGCTGCCCTGGGGAGAATCAGCGCTGATTACAGATGGTTCCCATGCATTGATGACAGCGTTTGGTCCCCGGATGATGGCTTTACCCTTCGGGATTGGTTTGGATGACTTTATCGTTGAGCGGAATGAAGGCAGCGAATCGGTGGCCATGTGGACCAGTCAGATTCGCCTCGAAAATTTAGAGGGGGGAGAAACCCAACAACGCTCGGTCTGGATGAACCACCCCACCTGGTACCAAGGGTGGAAAATTGCTCAAGCCTCATGGAATCCTGGGGATTTGAACCAGTCCACTCTGCAAATTAAACGCGAACCGATATGGGTGACCGCGTTGACTTGGAGTGGTGCCTTATTAACGGTAGTGGGCATTGGCGTCATGTTTTATGGCCCCACCCTGTGGAAAAAGCGGGCAAAACCCGTCCCTACAGCCATACCGGAAGACTCTGCTCAGCCAGTTGTGGCTGATCCAGCACCCATTTCACTTGCGACTCAGGATGGATAATGAATCAATTGAAATTTTTATGGGGACTTTGTCTCGCTTGTGCGTTGATGGTCACCCCTATTAGTCAATGGCAGCCGACTACCCAAACGGCGGTTGATACGATGGCTGTTCAGCTGGATGGGCGAAAGAAGCCGTTAGATACAGTGGCCAGAGAAACAGTAGCGACGCTTCATGGTTCAGAGCGCTATCAGCTATTGAGTGGTGAGGTTTTAGATGCCCCTCAAATCTATTGGTCTCTCTGGCAGAACAGTCGGGATTGGAATGATGAACCCTTTATTTTAGTCAACTATCGTCCCCTCAAAGCCGAAATAGGGTTGCCCGTAGAGCAAAAGCATTTTAGTTTCTCTACCCTAGTCAATTCTGATTTGGCCCGTATCTTGCAACAAGCGCATACCAAGCAGCTGCAAGAACAGCCACTGACAAGGGATGAACGTGAAGCTTTCACCCTCGAAGATCGACTGAATTTAATGTTGGATACGGTGGGTAATCAAACGTTGCCCCTCGTTCCCCATCCGCGAGATATCAAAGGCACTTGGGTAGGGGTTGCGGAGGCGCAGCAGCTGTATTCTTCTGAGATAGCGACCCACATTCAAGCCCAGTTTGAGCAACTCAACCAGCAATATCAAGGCAATGGTGATGATTTAAGTGCTTTGGGGGAGCCTGCAGCTTCATTGCAACGGTCCTTAGCAGACTTGAGTTCTGGGATTTACCCAGATCAAGCAACCCTGCACCGGGAAGTGTTTTTCAATCACTTCCATCCCTTTGGTAAAGCTTGGAAACTATATGGGATAGCATTTCTCATACTCCTCATCAGCCAACTCATTCCGAACTTCGATTTCTATTGGAGCGGTATGGGAACGTTTCTTGGAGGCATCTTGGTTCAGGCCTTTGGTTTCGGTCTGCGCATGCAAATTGCGGGCCGTCCTCCCGTCACCAATATGTATGAGTCAGTGGTGTGGGTTGGATTTGGAATTGCTGCCTTAGCCTTTTGTTTTGAACTACAGACCCGAGCCCGCTCCTACTTATTGGCGGCAGCTCCCCTGGCAGTCGTTTGTCTATTGCTGGCGGATAGTTTACCTGCGGTGCTAGATCCCAGTATTGCCCCCTTAGTGCCTGTCCTCCGAGATAACTTCTGGTTGAGTATCCATGTGCCCACAATTACCCTCAGCTATGCCAGCTTCGCTTTGGCAATGGGACTGGGGCATCTAACGCTCATTCAGTATTGGCGGCGACCTGAAGGCACGACCATGGCAATCTCCTTATCTCGCCTCAATACCCGGGTGATTCAAGTGGGTATTTTGCTGCTCACCACGGGCATTATTTTGGGCGGTATCTGGGCCCATTTTTCCTGGGGACGGTTTTGGGGCTGGGATCCGAAAGAGACTTGGGCTTTAATTGCTTTGCTCTGCTATTTAGCTCCTGTGCATGGCCGGTTGGCCGGTTGGTTAGGTTATTTTGGCATGAGTGTTGCGAGTGTCTTGGCCTTTAATGCTGTGCTGATGGCTTGGTATGGGGTCAATTTTGTCTTGGGAACCGGACTACATAGCTATGGGTTTGTCACAGGTGGCTCTGAACTGCTGATTGCCAGCATTGTTGGCTTAGATACCTTGTTCGTTCTAGCAACGATTCTTCGCTATCGTTCTCAACATCATACTGATGCCTCTATTCCAGTACCTGAGGTGCAGACGGTTGATGCATAGCTGGATTGGGCAGCCCCACTTATACATACCTATGGGGAAATAAAGCGATGGCCGTTCTCACACCTGAAGAGGTACAAACAAAAGTCCAACAAGGTATTTCTTTGCAAGGGGCAGAGCTCAGTAATATCAATTTACAAGGGTGCTGCCTGGATGAAGGCCACTTTCCGCAAGCCTATTTGCGCGTGGCTAATTTATCCGGAGCGTCCTGTAATCGAGCCGATTTTACTGAAGCCATCCTGATCTTTTCGATCCTTACAGGAATTAGCTTACAAGACGCCCTACTCACCGAGGCCCAACTCACATCCGCCCGGCTGGACTCGGCTAATTTGATGGGAATTCATGGGGTGAAGTTAAAGCTCCATGGTGCTTGTTTGGATCAGGCGAATGTAGCTACAGCCATATTAGAGGCAGTCGATTTGGCAGAGGCAAAAGGCCACTATGCCTCTTTTCGAGATGCCATTTTGATCAAGGCGGATTTATCCCAGAGTGACTTTAAGGGTGCTAACTTCAGTCGGGCTAAGCTCAATGATGCCAATCTGAGTCAGGCCCAGTTTCCAGAAGCCATCTTTGCCCATGCCCGCTTGGAGCGTTCTCAGTTTGTGAAATCCGATTTGCAACAGGCTGATTTTAAGGGGGCTGATCTAATCGGTAGCAACTTTGATCAAGCCAATCTCAAGGAAGCACAATTGCAGGAGGCCAGTTTAGATCATGTGTCCTTGATCCGGGGCTGTATGAGTGCAACCCATCTTGAGCAGGCCTCCCTGTATAGCGCTAATTTGGAACAGGCTGATTTAACCGGTGCCATCGTCACCAATACAGATTTTCGGGATGCCAATCTAGAAAAGACTCAACTGCACAAGGTAGATTTCTCTAACAGCATTGTGTCAGGTGCTATCTTCACCGATGCCCACGGTTTAACAAGTGAGCAAAAGCAACTACTTCGAAAACGAGGTGCGTTAAATATCCCTAGTTAATGTAGCTTTTTATACGATTAACAGAAACCATCTGTGAAGTTCTTGAAATGTGCACTTTGGTATGCATTAAATGCATTGATTCAATGCGTATTTTAGCTGTTAAAAAGCTTTAATTGTATTAATTGATACGACCTAAGGAATCATTATTTTTTTAACTTAGAATGCATATTTTGCAATAGCAGGTAAATTTTGTTTATGACTGCCTGAAAGTTAATGTTATAGCCTGAGACTCATTATTCTTGAAGATCACAGATAAAGCGATATTGATAGTTTTTGAGCATAAATTGAGATAGCGACCGTAGGAAGCTAATATCATCTTTAATTCATGATGTCTTTAGGGTGATAAGACCTCTGATTGAGTTAATTCACACTTGCAAACTATGATCAAGAGTCTTTGTTTGGCTTAGAGCTTCTATGTTGAACTTCTTCTTTTTTGTGAGAATGTTCGCTTCAGATTATTCAGTTTCTAAGTGCTCAACTGAGGGCCCAAAATAAATCTAGAAGACAATTTTTTGTATTTTCCTCTAGTGCCTGAACTTTACATTTTTGATAGGTACATCTATGGCCTTACAAGTCGAACTGCTTGAAAGCAGCTTTGAGAAAGTTAAACCTCAAGCTAATGAATTTGTTTCAAGCTTTTATCACAATTTATTCACAGACTATCCAGCGGCTCAACCCCTCTTTGAGGGGACCGATATGGAGAAACAAGGCGGTAAGCTCTTGCAATCCTTGGTGTTGGTTATTGAAAATCTACGTAAACCGGATGCTTTGAGTAACGCCCTCCAAGGTCTGGGAGCCCGACATGTGAAATATGGGGCCTTACCTGAGCATTACCCATTGGTGGGGTCAACCTTGCTCAAGACCTTTGAACAATATCTGGGGGACGCATGGACTGAGGAGGTTCAATCCGCCTGGGTAGATGCCTATGGTGCTATCACCACGATCATGCTGGACGGTGCAGATTATTCAGAAGCAGAAGTGCAACTCGATCCAGAAGCTGCCACGCCACCTGCTGATTCAGGCTCTCCGTTGCAAGTTGAGCTATTGGAAAATAGCTTTGCCCAAGTGAAGCCAGTCGCTACTGAGTTTGCCGATCGCTTCTACGACAACTTATTCACGGATTATCCCGCTGCCAAACCTTTATTTGCGAACACGGACATCAAACAACAAAGCAAAAAGCTCCTACAATCCCTGGTTTTGGTTGTGGAAAACCTGCGCAAGCCAGAGGTGTTGGGAGATGCCCTGCAAGGGCTAGGGGCCCGACATGTCCAATATGGGGCCTTGCCCGAGCATTATCCGTTGGTCGGCAATACCCTCCTCAAAACCTTTGAACAATTTCTCGGATCTGCCTGGACGGATGACATCAAACAGGCTTGGATTGATGCCTATGGAGCCATCTCCACGATTATGTTGGATGGTGCTGATTACTCGGAAACAGCGTTAGATCTCAATTCTGCTCAACCTGCACAGCCCAGCCTTATTTCTAGTGAAGTCAGTGAAGTTGTGGAGAGTGATCGCCCAACAGGATTGCTATTAGGTCTGGCGGGCGGCGGCATTATTGCGGTCATTATTGCCATTCTGTTGGTCTAAATTCTCTAGGGCAGTTGTAGTGGCCAAGACGCAAAAATCTTTTTTCAGCTTTTCGACTCTATTCAATGTCAGAAATACCGTAATTTTGCTGTGTTTAATCTTAATGGGGTGGTTAGGGGCAGCTTTTGCCCTAGACCACAAGACAATCTTTTTACCGGGTGTAACCTCTAATGGCCACATCCTGTTTGAAGCCTCTTGTGCTTCATGCCATGAAGGTTTTAAACCCGTGACGAATGAAACCTGTATGCGCTGTCATGAGGCGGAAATGGCAACGGATGCCCATGGACCCAAGAAGTTCCGTGATCTGCGCTGGGCTGCTGAATTAGAGAAATTAGAGGTTCTAACCTGCACAACTTGCCATAACGAACATGTGCATATGTTTGATCGGGGGGTACATCTGAAGCCTGATCTTTGCATGATTTGCCATGAAGGCATTATCCAAGGGGAACTGGCGAGTCACAAAGACTTCTCTCCTGATGGATGCTGGACAGCCGGTTGCCACAATTACCATGACCACCGCACCATCTCAACGGGGTTCTTGCGCCAAAATATGGGCCAGGCGGACATGTTGCCCAAACCTGCGTTACCCGAACGTAGCTTTAAGCCTGAACTTAAAACCCCTCCTCAACCGGATTTGGGGAAAGAGTTTGTGGGAGGGCGAGCATGAAGCAGGTCGTCCTAGGAGGGTTGCTAGCGCTACTGCTATGGAGTGGCTTGACGGCCCCCGTTGCTGCAGTTGACAACGCTCAGCTCCAAGCCATTAATCAAAGCTGGTCAAAAAGTGCCCATGCCTTAGCTGAGGTGAACTGTTCGAGCTGTCACCAACCTCAGTCCGCTAAGCAGGTGATTCAGCAACCGACCTATGAAAGCTGTCGCTCCTGCCATGAGGGACAGGTGGATACCTTTTTGCTCGGTAAGCATGGCATTCGTCTACTGGAAGGGCAACCTGCCCTAACACCAGCTTTGGCTCACCTGCCGATGCAGGCGGCTGTCCATGATAAGCAAATGAACTGTAACGCTTGCCATGATGCTCATTCTGTCAAAACTCTACCGGCCTCGGTCGATTCTTGTCTGACGTGCCATAAAGACAACCACTCGCTGAATTACAAAAACTCCCGGCATGCTCAGTTGCTGCAAGAAGAGGGGGTACTCCCCCGTCCTTCAACGGTTTCAACCACTTGTGCCACATGCCATCTGCCGCGACAAACATCGGAGTCGGGGACGGTGATGGTCAACCACAACAATACCTATACGTTACTGCCCCGCGATCGCATGGTGAAGGAAGTCTGTATGAATTGCCACGGCATGGAATTTGCCTACAACAGCATGTTTGACGATGACTTAGTGGAATCGAATTTTGCCCGACCGCCTACCTTATCCCTGGACACCCTGAAGATGGTGCGTACTCTAGAAACCCAACGGTCGGGTAATGCCACTTCGAAGTAATCCAGTCCCTATCTAACGAATCAGATTTATGTCATTGAGAGGAGACACAAGATGAACTTGACCCGAAAATGGGTGCGCCAATTGCGCACAAGAACCTTTGCTTTCTTTGCCCTAGCTGCAGCGATTTGTTTCACTGCTGTGGCCTGTAGTGGAGGTGCGGAATCCCAGGCAACTGGCGGGGTAAAACCCGAATTGGTTGCCGATTATATCCATACGGCTTTAGCCTCTGACCGGACAGCCTATACCAAGCATGTCGTTAACCGAGCCAAGAAATTGGAGGGGAATGCGAAGGATAAAGGCGTTCTGGATATAGAAGCTACCGAAGGTTGGGAAACCAGTAATGGTATTCCCTTGCCTGCTCAAATGTTTCGTCTCGGGTCTGAAATTGCATCCGAATCAGATACTGCTTTTACCTACAACCTAATTTCAACTTGGTATATTAACGACGCTCAAGGTCCTAAAAATGACTTTGAGAAAAAAGCAATCCAGGAAGTTGAGAAAACTGGAGAACCTTTCAAGGAGTTCCAAGAAGTGGGAGGTAAGAAATATTTCTCTGCCCTCTATCCAGACAAGGCAGTAGCTGAAGCGTGTGTCACTTGTCATAACACCCATCCCATCCACAAAGAACGGTATCCCGATAAGGTCTTCAAGATGGATGACGTCATGGGTGGCATCATGATCAACATTCCCTTGGATGGTGCCTAGATTTTGGCTCTAAGCCAATGTAATTGTTTATAACACTCTGTGGGGGAAGGGGATTGCGCCATCAGTCAATCCCCTAGAGCATTTTTTCAAAAGTCGTGGGACGAACTGATGGTTCGAATTCCTATCATCTTTTTTGAGCTATGAAGCCCAAATTTTCCACTCTGATTATTCTGACATTGGTTGTAGCAGCCATTTTGACCCCTTTTGCCTTGAGTGGGGTGTATATTCCGTTGCTGCGCGATCGCAACTTCAATACCCTGATCATTCTGCAAACCGATCTGTATAAGCTGATCACCGGGTTTATTGTTCTAGCTCTAGTCTTCTTTGAACTGATGCTAGCGTTGCGCAAGCGAGGGCGGCGGTGGAAAATTGCGGTACCGGGCTCTATTCTGTTGTGGCGCAGCTTGCATATTTTTGTCGGTGTAGCCCTAGTCGCCACCGTTTTACTCCATACGGGTGGAGCGATTGGCGATAATTTTAATGCAATATTTCTCTGGGTTTTCTTTGGAGTAGCCCTATCTGCCTTAATGGGCGTGGTTGCAGAAACGGGGATTCTAGAGTCCTCACAGAAATATTTCGGGTTGGTCCCTCAAAGCTGGCAGGGTTTGGCCAAGCGCTTGCCAACAGTCTCCAAGGGGCCCCTCATTCGCAAATTGCGTTCGATCTGGTTATCAACCCACATCATCCTGGTCAGCATGTTTACTGTCATGCTTGGGTTTCACATTTTTTTGGCCTTTTACTTTCAATAACTCAACCAGTAGTCAAGATCAAAAAAGAGGGCTTTACCGCCCTCTTTTTTGATCTATTAGGCTTGGACCTTAGTAGTCAAAGTCTCCGCCCATGCCAGCGCCAGCGGGAGCATTGTCCTTCGGCTCAGGCTTATCAGAAATAATGCACTCAGTAGTGAGAACCATACCAGCAATAGAAGCGGCATTTTGCAGTGCTGACCGGGTCACCTTTGCAGGGTCGACAATGCCAGCGGCAAACATATCTGTGAACTCATTTACTGAAGCGTCGAAGCCGACATTGAACTCTTTCTCGCGAACTCGCTCAGCGATAACGGCACCATTTTGACCTGCATTTTCAGCAATGCGCTTTAAAGGGGCTGTTAAGGCACGCTCTACGATAGTGGCTCCAATCAGCTCTTCACCAGTCAGGTTATCCGCTGCCCAACTTGCGAGCTGAGGACCTAGGTGAGCCAAGGTGGTACCGCCACCGGGCACAATCCCTTCTTCAACAGCTGCTTTAGTAGAGTTGATGGCATCTTCTAGGCGAAGCTTCCGATCCTTCATTTCAGTTTCGGTTGCAGCACCCACTTTAATGACAGCAACACCACCGGCTAATTTAGCCAAGCGCTCTTGTAGCTTCTCTTTATCGTAGGAAGACTCAGTCTCATCCATTTGACGACGAATCTGCTCACAGCGAGCTTGAACGTCGGTTTCATTCCCTTCAGCCACTAAAGTTGTAGTGTCCTTAGTGATGGTGATTCGACGAGCTTGTCCCATCATTTCTAGCTTGGCAGCTTCTAGTTTGAGGCCAGCATCTTCAGTAATCACTTGACCACCGGTCAAGACAGCAATGTCTTCCAGCATGGCTTTACGGCGATCGCCGAAACCCGGTGCTTTCACAGCTGCTACATTCAAAACGCCGCGTAAACGGTTGACGACGAGGGTAGCTAAGGCTTCTTTCTCAATATCCTCAGCAATTACCAACAAAGGCTTACCCGCCCGAGCTGCTTGCTCAAGCACAGGCACTAAATCCTGCACAAGGGTAATTTTCTTGTCGGTCAGTAGAATATAAGGCTCGTCAAGAACGGCCTCCATTCGTTCTGTATCAGTAGCAAAGTAAGGAGAAATATAGCCTTTCTCAAAGCGCATCCCTTCGGTGACCTCCAGTTCGGTGGTCATGGATTTGCCTTCTTCCAAAGAAATGACGCCTTCCTTGCCCACTTTATCCATGGCGCTAGAAATCATTTCACCGACTTCATCGTCGTTGCCAGCGGAAATAGTAGCGACTTGTGCAATTGCCTTGGAATCTTCAACAGGGCGAGCGTTCTCAGCGATTTTCTCCACGAGAAAGCCAGACGCTTTTTCAATTCCGCGCTTAAGAGAAATAGCGTTAGCGCCAGCTACGACGTTACGCATCCCTTCTTTAACCATGGCATGAGCTAGAACAGTAGCTGTTGTTGTGCCATCTCCAGCTGCATCGTTGGTTTTGGACGCAGCCTGACGAATCAGGGCAACACCTGTGTTCTCAATGTTGTCTTCAAGCTCAATTTCTTTCGCGATGGTGACGCCGTCATTGACGATCTGGGGGGCACCAAATTTCTTCTCTAGAACAACATTGCGACCTTTTGGGCCTAATGTCACCGCTACAGATTCACATAGAATGTCCATCCCTTTTTCAAGGGCGCGACGGGCATTCTCGTTATAAATAATGCGTTTAGCCATGGAAGCTCAACCTCAAACTTAAAGGAGTAACAGCGAAGTTCGATAAAATAAAATTGCCCATTTAATATGGGCAGAACGAGTCAAGTGACGGGGTTACGTTTAGTTGACAATCGCCAAAATATCTTTCTCAGAGAGCAATACAAACTCTTCACCGCCGAGCTTGACGTCTGTACCGGCATACTTGGAATACAGAACTTTGTCGCCTTCTTTTACATCCAAGGCTTGGCGAGAACCGTCATCACCCCGCTTGCCTGGGCCAACAGCAGTGATTTCGCCGACTTGAGGCTTCTCTTTAGCCGCATCGGGCAAGATAATGCCACCCGCAGTCTGCTCTTCTGCAGCACTGACTTTAACGAATACGCGATCGCCTAAAGGCTTAACTGTAGAGACGCTTAAGGAAATAGCTGCCATACTGGCTCCTCCAAACTGGATAATGATTACTGGGATTTAGCACTCTCGACTCCCGAGTGCTAATCTATCTGAGGTGATTGGCCAAATTCAATCTTTTAGCTGTACGGGTTCCCGAACTTAAGGGTGCGAGTCGCTGCAGAACCCATACCAAGAGGCGTTCAAGATTAATGATCTCGGGTAACTAATTCAACGCCATCACGCTGATCCGTAACATCTAGATAGACGTTGACCAGTTCTTCTCGTGCAGTGGGCAATACCTTGCCTGTAAAGTCAGGGTGAATCGGCAGCTCTCGATGGCCCCGATCAATCAGTACAAGCAATTGAGTCAGGGTGGGTCGGCCATAGTCATGAACGGCATTGAGGGCGGCTCGTATCGTTCGACCACTGTAAATGACATCATCAACCAGTAGAACGGTTTTCTGAGAGAGGTCTGTGGGTAAGTCAGTTTTCCCAGGAGTTCTGACAGTAATTTGGTCTAAATCATCGCGGTAAAAGGTAATATCTAGGCTACCAACCGGGACTTTGATATTCTCTAATAGCTCTATTTGCTGGGCTAAGGCACTGGCTAAAGGAACCCCCCGTGTGGGGATGCCAAGCAGTACTAGCTGATCGAGAGTGCCTACCCGTTCAATCACTTCTGATGCTAATCGCGTAATTGTACGGCGCAATTCTTGAGCAGACAGAATTTTAACAATATTAGAGGACATGGATATAGAATCCGCGCAGTATCATCACGTTGAGGGCCTCATTGTGATGGAGAATAGTTATAGTACTGCGTTGATTTTACGCATTTTTGCGGAAGCGAACATGCCTAAAACTTGATATTCCTAGATTAAGTGCACAAACTTGTTGTCCTTTACCCTTTGAGTTGCTATGGTACCCAGCTATGACATAGCCAATAGCTACAAAAACATTATGGAAATTCTGGTTGATGAAGCAATCGATCAGCAAACTTGTGATTGGTCCTTAGAAGAGGCTCAACAGATCAACCGGATTGAGGTGGCAGCCCATGCCCTCAATCACTTGCCTCCTCTCTATGCGTCTAGTCAAGAAGGGGTGGCTCTCCAGTATGAGCGAGCTCAACGGGATCATCAGGATGAAATTACAGCAGCGGTTAGCGATGCTTTGGCAGCAATTAAGCAAATTCCTTGGAAAGGGTCTACCCCTTTTGATGTTCGCTAAAGAGAGTGATTTCTGATAGTGGCTCGTGGCTAAAAACTGAGCTTTGCGATTAGATCAAGACTGCTTTGGTACTTGTAGAAGAGATTGGGCATGTTCTAATGCGTGTTGCACCTGAGTAAATCCTGTGCCACCAAAGCTATTTCGAACTGCAACGACTTGTCGCGGTGAAATCGCTGCATAAATATCGTTTGCGAATTGAGGGTGAAACTGCTGCCATTCCTCTATTGTTAAGTCTTTCAGTAGTTTTCCTTGGGAGAGGCAAGCTTTCACCACAGCGCCAACGATATTGTAAGCTTCCCGAAAAGGCACCCCTTTTTTTGACAAATAGTCTGCGACATCTGTAGCATTGGAAAAATCTTCACCCACCGCAGATTCCAGGCGTGGGGTTTGAAATTCTAGTCCTTCAGCCACCAAAATAGTCATGGCTTCTAAACAAGCCTTAATGGTGGTTACACCATCAAAAATGGCTTCTTTATCTTCTTGCAAATCCTTGTTGTAGGCCAAGGGCAGTCCTTTCATCACAACCAGTAAGCTCTGCAAATGCCCAAAGACACGCCCTGATTTACCCCGAACTAATTCGGGAACATCAGGATTCTTCTTTTGGGGCATAATGCTGGAGCCTGTGGCACAGCTATCCTTTAGTTTTATGAATCCAAACTCTTCCGAGGCCCAAAAGATAACTTCTTCGGATAAGCGGCTGAGATGCACCATGATTAGGCTGGCAGCGCAGAGAAACTCAATGGCAAAATCGCGATCGCTGACGCCATCCAAACTATTTCGATAGAGATCGACAAACCCTAGCTTGTCGGCGGTGTATTGGCGGTCGATGGGGAAAGGGGTTCCGGCTAGGGCCCCTGAACCTAAAGGAGAAACATTCACTCGCTGATCAATTTCACTGAGACGCTGCCAATCTCGTTCAGCCATCTCAAAGTAGGCCAGCAAGTGATGGGCTAGGCTGACGGGTTGAGCCCGTTGTAAATGGGTATATCCAGGAATGAGCGTTTGTACATGATCTGCGGCTAAGCTAACGAGTGCTTGTTGCCAGGTCCGAATCAACGTCTGAATTTGCAGAATTTGATCATGCAGATAGAGGCGAATATCGGTGCCAACTTGGTCATTTCGAGAACGCCCCGTATGGAGTTTTTTGCCAGTGTCTCCAATCAGTTCAATTAAGCGGTTTTCGACAGCAAAGTGGACATCTTCGGCATCAATGCCTGGTCGAAATTGGCCTTGACGATATTCTTGGCGAATGGCCTCTAACCCTTGATCAATGGCATCGGCTTCCCCTTGGGAAATAATGTCTGTGTGAGCCAACATTTGAACATGAGCTTGTGACCCGGTTAGATCATATTCAACTAAGGCAATATCGAAATGAATGCTGGCATTAAAAGCTGCAATCACAGGATTTAAGGCAGATTCAAACCGTTGACTCCAAACTTTGGAGTCAGGGGAGTCGGAACCATTCGCGGGAGGTGTGGAAGAGGATGCCAATGTATGAAGTCCGAAGTAACAGAGGTTCAGTGGGCTTTAGTAGGATGTAATGCTGCGAAACACGTAGCCAACAATAAAACCGATGATCAGAGCCCACACCTGTCCCGATTGGATAAAGTTATCCCACATAGATTGGAAAGAAGAACCGAGATTATCTTCAAATTGTTGAGCAATCCAGAGGTTGTGGTTGAACAAATTCAGGCTGGACTGAAGGAGAGAGAGGTTCATCTGCGTTGATCCTTCAAGGAATATCTTCATCTGTTATGAAAGCATGCCCAGAGGGTAACAGGAACTGTAGATGTTATGAAGATTTCTGCAAAGCAGAAGTATGAAAGAGGGATGGGTTGGCGCTACCCCTTCAAGCCGCTCCCAGCTTCAGAAGGGACGATATACCGTTGCATAATCAGGAAAAACAATAAGACTGGGGCAACTGAAATAACTGAGCCAGCGGCGATTAGTCGCCAATTCAGCCCAAATGCACTAAAAAGATTGGAGACTGCGAGGGGAAGGGTGTAATACTCGGGCTGATCCAGAATGATCAATGGCCATAGGAATTCTCCCCAAGAGCCAATAAAAACAAAGATCGCCAGGGTAACCAGGGCTGGTCTGACCGATGGCAGCATAATATGCCACCAAATTCCTAGCTCTGTACAGCCATCGATGCGGGCAGCTTCTTCTAATTCTTTGGGGACGCCTTGGAAGGCCTGCCGGAGCAGAAAGATGCCAAACGCAGATGCGATCGCAGGAAAGATCACACCCAGATAGGTATTTTTGAGCCCTAACTCAACGGCTAAGACGTAAAGCGGGATCATCACAATTTGAAAAGGAATCATAATTGTGGAGACAACCACCGCAAAAATCAAATCCTTACCCTTAAAATCCAGTCTAGCCAGGGGGTAAGCGGCAAGAGAGCTGAACAAAACGTTGAGGGTAACGGTGAGAGATGAAACGAATAGGCTATTGAGAAAATACTGACCAAAGGGCTGTTGTTGCCAAACAGAGACAAAATTATGCCACGTGGGGTGGACTGGGAATAACTGCTTTAAGAAGAAAGCAATATTCTCCAGGGGAGATAGAGATACATCTCTTGACGCTGCAACAGGGAAAATATTGTCTTCCTGACCTTTGAATGCCGTACTGACCAGCCATAACAGAGGTAGTAACATGGCCAAGGCAATGACACCAAGGAGTACATAGGTGACTCCTCGTGATAACCATTTCCAATATCGATCTTGCTTTAGCACCATTGGGCTATTGGCTTAATTAATCCCATTATCCTACCAGCGTCTCTTAAGCGGTCGCTGATCTCGAAGTAAAAGACGCCTTAATAAAGATAAATAGCTAAGCGCACATCAATGGTGCTGGTGCAGTCTTGAAAATAAGTACAAGTCTAATTGCCGTAACTCTGAAATAGATTTGAGCAATTAGGTCCTATTCTTCATCTTCAGTAATCTGTTTTAAATGGATATGCTTTCGTCCAAGAGAAATTTCAAACTCATCGCCAGGAGCCAATTCCATCTGTTTGGTATAGGCAGCCCCAATCAGCAAATTTCCATTGGATTGAACGCTGATTCGGTAGCTGGCGTTGCGACCGCCTCGACCATTGCCATTTTGGCTTTTGCCATCTAATTCTACGCCTTCAGCATCGATCAAAGCATTGAGGAATTTCATCATGCTAATGCGTTCTGACCCATCCTCATTCAGGGTAAAGTAACCGCATTCTTTCGCTTTTTCTTCACGACTTAGGTCTTCAAGTTGTTTGACCTTCTCAACCAAGGCTTGTCCGCTTAAAGGCGTCTTACCTTGTTTTTGCTTTTTAGCCATGAGTTTATCAATCCTATTCTGCAATATCACCTGTTGAGACAAGCATAATATATGCTGCTTCTTGTCATCAATAAAGCATAGAGGGAATCGCAAAAGGTTGTTTAGACCCAATCCACAGTTTTCCCATTTACTTGAATGAGATGCAGTAATGAGTACTAAAAAATTTAGGAAGAGTGTGAGAATAGCAGTCTTGGTGAGTTTTATGAGGAAAATAAATGATATTTTGGATGGAAAATCAGGAAAACTCTATTCTTCGGATGACATAGGATTTTATCAATCTCTAAGTCTGTGATCCTTTGCCTCTATAAGCTTAAAATCTCACTATTGAAGAATGAAGAGTGAAATTTCTGTATTAACAAAATAGTAATAAACTCTATAGTCTGTCACGTACATCGACCTAATCTGAATGGATAAGTGTTGACGGGTATTTGATTATTTAGGAGTATGTCGAGGTGCGATATACTGTCCATCGTGGAACTAATGATTATCTGTAGTTCAGATGCTACCGACTATTATGTATAGTTCCAAGAAAGCCGATTAAAACTGCTGTCGTAAATCTCAGCTCATCCACTGCCCAAAATAGGTGAGATGTCTAGCCCATAAACTGAGATTGAGTATTGGGTTTAGAGCTTTTGCCATTAGTCAAAACGATAGGTAAATCTGAAGGGTAATTTTCTGGGGATAAATAAAAATATCTGCAGGAATAAAAAATGCTCTTGAGCAAAAGTGTATCCAATATCCAAGGGTAGAGCGGAACTTGAGCAGGCGATTATTGAACGCTAAAGCTGGGTGTTGATCAGCGGCTACAGCCTTATAACCATTGACCCCCACGGAAACGCCAACGGGGGAAAATGAGGCGCATCAAACTTTGTGAGGTAATAAAGACGGCTATCCAGACAAAGCTGTAGTGAACAATAAACCAGCCCAAGTGCCAGACATCTGTGCCTGGTAATTTAATTTCAGCAACATCGCTGAGCAAAATAATAAACAGTCCTTCCCATAACGCTGCTATCCATTGCAGTGCTGCTGGCCAATCTTGGTCCCAGCGGAAGTTCTGGATCTGGATGTAAAGGTAGTCCCAGCCTAAACCAAAGATAACTATATATTGTAGCAACCAAAAATAACCAGAGCCTTCAGGATTGCCGAAAAAACCGCTGCAAAATAAAAGGGTAATGACAAGGCCCACGGTTTCCATGAGTAGAATACGGGTTTGCCAGCGTCCGAGCAGAGTGGGGGTCATGGTTGGAAATCGTTAAGGAGTTTTGTTCTGAGCCCATTTCAGCCATTGTAAAAATGAGCTGATACCATTGAGCCGACGGAGATTGGGGGCACGGGCTGCAACTAAGCCATCAAGGGCTTGTAGGGCGGTGTACTGTAATCCTAAAAAGCTGTCCACTGCAGCATAGGGTCCCCCGAATGTAATGGCACCTGCCCCATACATGCGACCATTTTGGTTGCGCATTTCTAGGAGTTCAAAGTCATTGGTGACAGCCAAGCGTCCTGCTGGGTTCAAGGGTAAATTATAGTGGGTGACCAAATCATTGAGTAGCGGACTGGCTTTGACTTTGCTATCTAGACCTGTGGCATCAATGATGAAGTCAGCCTCCAGCTGGATTTCACCCCGGGGTCCTTTTTCTTGGATATAGGTCGTGGGGCGAGATTGGGCATTGGGCACGACTCGGGTGACTTCACCAAAGGTGATTTGATACCATCCCTGATCGAGTCCTGTCTGGACCAAGTCTTTCCAGTCCTGGCGATCTGCCGTGGTGGTGCCCCCCCAATCCGCTAGGAAATTGGTGCGTTGGTCAGGGGTGGCTTGTTCTAGCTCTTCTCGCAACGTACCTCCCCAACAGGCTTTAGGCCAATTAAAGGGCTGGAATTCAAAATGATTGTCAACGGATCTTTGAGCTTTACGAAATCGGTTGCCTTTGGGTTTAGGGGATCGCATTAAGTGCAAAATCGAAATATTGGCATTGCGCTGACGAGCCTCGTGGAGCCTTTGAATAATGCGAGAGGCGACAATTCCCCGCCCCCGCAGAACGACCGTTCCTCCCTGGCGTTCTAGGGTTTCATAAACATGGTTATGGTCTTCGTAGGCATTGACAACGGATTTAAAGTCTCGGGTTTGTTCTCGATAGGCTTTGAGATCGGGTAAAAATTGTAAAACGGGATAACCGGTGGCCAGATGGACATGACGAGCAACAACAAAGGCTGTTTGTTTGCGACCAGGAGAATAGGCAATGGCATAGCGGCCATCGTTGGTCTTCCGAATGGCTCGGACTCGCCCAAACCGATACATTTGGGGCCAGCCAATCCGAACTGCTTCCCGATCAATGGAGGCGAATACATTGCCTGCCCTGGGGGTATAGGTTTGGATAAAAGTGGGTTCAGCAAAGACCTGCCACAAGTATTGCAATGCAGGATTGAGTTTACCTTTATTAAACTCATGCCAAGCTTCTCGTAAGGCATAGCCCGGCCATCCCCAGATGTTGTCAGGACAGGAATCCGAGTTGGACCTTAGACGTTCATGGGGGGGGATTTGGGAGTTGAGGCAGAGCCGTTGGTAACGAGCATAGGGGCGCTCTTCGATGCCGAGGGCCCGAATTTGCTGGGGCGCTGCACCCGAAATTCGCAGAAAATTTACCCAGATGAAGCTGCCTAACCCTGCGCCCACGGCTAAGTAGTCGATCTCTTCTACGAGGAGCTGGGTGGCATATAGATCTTGAACGACAACCTGATTGGCTTGGAAGGCAGGGGGTAAAACGTTGACCGGCGTAGCTGCAACAGGCGCAGCCGGAACAGGAGAATCTGGCTCGGGGACCTGGATAATGGATTGCTCGCTGGCTTCGGCGGTGGGTAAACCTGTGCCGTCCAGGGTAAACATCAAGGTGATTTCGTAGGGACCAATTTTGAGTAGGTCGCCATTGCTGACATTGCAGCTCGGTTGGAGGACGCCGTTGACCCAGGTGCCGTTACTACTGTTTTGGTCGGTGACGCGAATATGGCCTTGGACCCATTCAATGACGGTGTGATAACGAGAGACTTGGCTGCTATTGAGGACGATTCGAGCCACCCGCTGATGGTTGAGTTCTGCGGGCATTTGAGCGAATTCGCGACCAAAGGCAATCGGACAGGTTAACAGTGGGGTTCGTTGTTCACCTGTAACTGGATCTTGCCAGTTCAACCGTACTTGTCCAGGAATGGTGCTCATTCTTCACCGCCCCTATGGTTTGCCAATAAAAACGGTGTTGGATGTGGCCATGGAATGGCCACACATGGGACAGTCCTGTTTGATCGCATCATTACTATAGGCAGCGACGTGGTGACATTGGGGACATTGCAACCCATAAGCTGCCGTTGAAGGGGGACCACTTTTGGGGAAAGCGGGTGGCGCTGCAGGAGGCGTAATGGTCATAGCTGTGATTTGAAGCTCTACCCGCCCTAGCTTGATCCGACTCCCGGCTCGCACGGGTAAGTCTCCTTGTTTAAGCAAGGTGCCATCTACCAGGGGGGGATTTTGTTGGCGCAGGTTGCGAATAAAAAACTGTTGAGCTTGGGGTTGAAAGAAAATTTCTACATGTAGCCCAGAAACGGAACGCTCTTGAAAAACGATGTCGCACAGGGCGGGGTCACGACCTAGGCGAATTTTGCCCAGCTGTTTGCTGGGTTGTTGATCCCGTAAAACTTGGATTTTGGTTTGGCCGAATTCTGACCATTGGAGTGTTAATTCACTCATGGATGCCGCCAGCTCGTAAAGTCTGAATCAAATGCAGAAGCAATCTTCCCTATTAATAGTCAGGATCTTGCCTACAGCAGGAGAAGGTACCAATTGTTTTAAGGACTCTGTCAATCCTTACCTTCCCCTCAGCATACCCGTGCTGCCGTGACAATCATCACCGCGATCGCAGTCTGCTACAGGCTATAGATGGCTGAATAGAGGGCATTCTTAGGATTGCAGCAATATCCTAATCCTGCTAAGAAATAAGACAGGCTCCTAGTCCAAGACAGCAATACCTTAAGCGCCAACATGAGAATTAATCAGCAGTGGACCAATCTATGGTGAATGATCGGCAGAGTGGTTTACTCAGACTTATTTCGGCTCAGTCTAATGCTGACGTAGCTCAGTCCTGTTATTCCCTATCTGAAACGGGGGAAACGGCGATCGGGCGAACGGCAGACTGCCAAGTGATCATTGATTCCAATCTTTTTGGTGGAGTTTCACGCCGTCATGCGATCGTTAAACCGACGGGCTCTCGGACGCCTCAAGGTGCTCCGATTTGGCAAGTTTGCGATCTCAATAGTGCGAATGGCACCTATGTGAATGGTCAACGAATTCAGGGGTGTCAAACCTTGAATGTGGGTGATCGGGTGATGTTGAGCCACAACGGCCCTGAATTCCTATTTGAGCATCGAGCCACCCAGCTCTTGGATCAGTTCGCCGCAACGGGCTCTCCTGCTCCTATATCTACACAGCCGTCTTATCCCCCCTTCTAAGCCACCCCAGCCGTCTTATCCCCCCTCAACCACCGGTATATCCCCCCTCAGCCAACACCGGGGGGCTGTCTCTAACCAGGTGACCGTAAGTCAGCTGTTTCCCATCGTTTCAGCGCGCAAAGATCTCTTGGGTAAGGGGTATTTAATCCCTGGCATTCTCACTGTAATGATGGTGGTGTTGCTATTTATCTTTGCGAGCAACCCACCTATCTTTAATTTGCTCTTGGCCTTGTATCTAGGGGGTGGCGGGTTTTATTTCATTTATCGATTGTGCGGTAAAGCCAAGCCCTGGTGGGTGTTGTTCCTCAGTACCCTGTTCACAATGGTGATCCTGGTAACGCCGATCTTGAGTCTGTTTATTCTGGTCTTTCGGGGAATTTTGCCCGGAAATGTTCAAGATGCGTCTCCTGATTTTATTTCCCAACTGATTAGTCACTTCTTTGGCGCAGGTTTAATGGAGGAGTTGCTCAAGGCCCTGCCTATTTTTGGATTCTTCTATTTGGGATCGCAATTACGCCCCCCGAGTCGCCAAAAAGTTGGGGTTTGGGAGCCCTTGGATGGCATTTTGATTGGTGCAGCGTCGGCCCTTGGATTTACATTGCTGGAGACCTTAGGACAATATGTTCCTGGTATTGCCCAGCAGGTTGCGCAATCGTCTTCGAATGAGTTTGCTGGGGCCTTAGCTGCAGTTCAGCTTTTGATTCCCAGAATCTTAGGATCGGTGGCTGGTCATATGGCCTACAGCGGTATTTTTGGCTATTTTATTGGGCTAAGTATTCTCAAGCCAGCCCAGCGATGGCAGATCCTAGGAATTGGCTATCTGGTGTCTTCTGGGATTCATGCCTTTTGGAATGCCTCAGGGAGTTTGGCTCGGAACTTTGGAGAATTGGCGGCTGTTTTAGCACTGATGACGGTGGGGGTTCTAGCCTATGTCTTTTTGACCGCAGCGATTTTGAAGGCACGCCAGTTATCACCAACGCGATCGCAAAATTTTGCCACCCGTATCGCTCCACCGAATTAATAGGTATGAAAACCTCACAATTAACAGGTGTGATGTCCTTAAACTAGGCCGATTTCCCGTAGTCGTTCTTGCAGGTACTGTCGGGCTGTTTTGTCTTCTGCAAGTACCACCTCGGGTCGAGGATGGAGAAACAGGGGCATGGATAATCGGGACTGGTGCCGTGCTGGACCGTCAGGGTTAACGACGCGATGAGTAGTGGAGCGGTAAAAGCCTTGGCTCGCCAGCTGCAGCATATCGCCAACATTGACGACGATATCGCCGCGATCGCACACTACGGATTGCCACTGACCCTCTGCATCCAACAGCTCTAAACCCATCGCCGTTGCAGCTGGCAGCAGCGTGATCAGGTTGATATCTTCATGGGCAGCAGCGCGAACAGCTCCTGGAGGAATGTCATCGGGTAAAGGTGGATAGTGCAGCAGGCGAAACAGTGTTTCCTTACTCTCAGTGATCATGGCACTTAAGGGTTCTGTAAAGCCAGAGCGAATGTTGGGTGGAGCCTGGATTTCTACCCACTCCAGTAGCTTTGTTGCCAAGTGCCGGAGTTGGTTAAATAAGTCCCAAGTGGCATCACTCATGCCCTGGGGGAGAGGATGGCTTTCATAGATATGAAAGAACTCTTTCAGGTCTGGGGTGGTATGGCCCTTGGCTTGCTCCGTCTGAAATGGAAAGTAGCCCGATTGGATTTTCGGGTCAAAGGTATATTGAGCTTTCTCTTCATGATTGAAAAAAGTCTGCCAATCTTGATACGTGCGCTCTACTAAGGAATCAGCAATTGGACTATGGCGGAGAACGGCAAACCCAGATTGTTGCAGAGACTGGGCAAACTGTTGTGGCGCATCAGCAGATTGATAGTCCAGGGTGGGCAAAGGGGAAATCATAGGGGCGATCCATGGGCAGCAAGCAAGGCAGTGCCATAGGCGGCTTGTTGATGCTGAGCGGCATAACAAGGGACCTGAAGATGGCGTTGACGAATAGTTTGCCAGACCGTGTTTTGGGCACCCCCGCCAGCAGTATAAACTGCCTTCAAGGGAGGCGCACCATGAGTTTCTAATAGATGATATCCTTGGGCTTCGATGCGAGCCATGCTGTCTAGTAAACCCTGCAAAAACTCCACAGGATCCTCTGGGCGAGGGGTGAGCTGTGGCTCCAGAAGGGGATCATTAATGGGAAATCGTTCTCCAGGCTTAAGCAGTGGGTAGTAGTTCAAGGGACTAGGCTGGCTGGGGTCAATGTGCTGGCTGAGTTCAATGAGTTCTGGGGTGGAGAAAAAAGATTGAAGTACAGCTCCACCCGTATTGGATGCACCGCCCACCAGCCAGTAATCTCCGAGGCGATGACTATAGATGCCGTAGTTGGCCAGATCGATCCGGGTAGGACTCAATAGCTTGAGGACAAGGGTAGAGCCAAGGGACGTGACGGCCATCCCTGGTTGAGTCGCTCCGCTGGCAATAAAGGCGGCAACGCTATCTGTGGTGCCTGCACAAATTTGACACTCCGAGGGGATGCCAAACTGACGGGCAAGACGAGGTTGAATGGGGCCAATGGGTGCGCCGGGTCTGATGACTTGAGGCAGCAAAGGCAGAAGCTGGCTGAGGGGTGGCTGGTGGAACCAGTCGGGATACGCTGCGATGCGGCCTATGTCCTGCGGACAGCAAGCAACGGTCATCGCAGGATCGTATCCTAGTTTCAAACTATTGTGATCATCACTGAGTCCTGGGCGGCCATGCAATAAGAAGGCTAACCAATCAGCCTGATGCATCAGATAGCGAACTGAGGTCATATCCACGGTGCGGCTCATACCCAGCAGTTTTGCCAAGCTAGAACTAGCACTGAGTACAGGATGACCCGCAGGAGCCAAGCTGGTGAGCAGTTCTAAACTAGCTGGATCGCAGGTGTCGTTATACATCTGCGGTGGATAGAGAGGGATGCCGTTCTCATCGCAGAGCAAAATGGTGGAGGAAGTACCGTTAATGGCGATGGCTTGTAGATGCGATCGCACGTCTGCCGGGATCTCACCGATTAATTCCCATAGGGCATGTTGCCAGCAGTCTATACGCTCCTTTGGGGATAGCCCCGGAAACGTACAACTAGCTTCTGCCAGGACTTGGTTCTGTTGATCAATGACAATTGCTCGGGTCCCTGATGTGCCAAAGTCAATCCCTAAGGAATATTCCATTACTTCCCCGTTGTCTGGATTAACATCTAGCCCTCTTGACTAGCATCCGGTTCGTTCGTATCGATTGTGGGATCAGACTTTTGTGAGGTGGAGATCGCTTCTGTCAACTGTCTGGTTTGCCGATGGGATAACATTCCGAGCAAAACCGGAGATTGTTTACCTTCCCCTTTTTTATTTTCAGAATACCGTTGAACCTCAAGTACAACTTCTCCCTGGTGGCACCCAGGACATTGGCGTTGATCCACTTCTAAATAGGGAATGGTTGCTGCTCTAGGTTGAATATGAGTTGCAGCTTGGACGATCTGATCGGCCTCTAAAACTTTGAGGAAAACCTCGGACTGTTCATCTGCAACCGTGCCCATCCTTTGGCCCTGGCCGTACCACTGATCGCAGGTTTCGCAAAAAGGATCTTTAGCGGCAGACTTTGCCATGATCACACTAATGGCTTCAATAATCGCTAACTCAATCAGCCAATAGATCCAGGTAAATGTTTCATTCAGAGGAATGCCATCACTACTGCTACCTGCACGACCGATGCTGAGACCCTGTTTGGCTGAAAATTTGAGATACCCCACAAAGCCAGATGATCCGGTTTCTTCCTGAAAAAAAGTGTCCATCAGAGCGTTCATATCCGCTGAGTCAAGATCTTGACCCAGCTCAGCCTCAATCTCTTTAGCAAAGGACTGTCGAGTCAAGAAATATTCACCCCCGTGATAGGCCCCATAGGTGATTAAGCCGGTCAGGACCCCGAAGAAGAGACCGACTAGGGGACTGCGAACTTTGCCTTTCTTAATGGCGACAGTCGTGGCACTGCCACTGGTAAACCCCATCAGGGCTGGGAAGATCAACAACAAATAAATCCAACGAGCGATCAATGCGATCCCACCGCCTACGACTGCGCCTCCCAGAGTTGATAAGGCCAGTAACCATATCCATCCTGTCCCAGGCACTTTGTTGCTAGGTCGATATGGTTTCATAAGTGCGCCCCTTGCCCGATGGCTGATGAATGGGTCGATTGTACTGCTGTGCACCTCAAGTTGGGGATTTTTGGGTAGCCAGGACTGTATCGTGCGGCTATGGATAGTAATGCGGAAGGAAAACCATAGAAAAATGGATGAATTAGACAGAGTGATCCATAATGTGTTCGAAAGTGAGAGGTTTATCACTTCTCCTTAGATGGCTGAGCCTCAGCGTTCTGCGCCGGGAAAAGCCACGTTTTCCATTCTATTCGTGAACCCAGTGCTGTGAAATTCAACAATCGCCCCAATCGTTGTATTGAAGTTTCAGGTAAGACCTGTTGGATTAGTCGAGATGTGACGGTGTTAGGCGTTATCTTTTTTGTGATTGGAGAGACGGCGTATATCCCTTTGGGATTAAGAGGGGACCAAATGCCGACAGAGCCGGGAAAATGGGGACTGCCGGGTGGTTATCTTGACTATGATGAAACCGCAGGAGAAGCGATTGTTCGGGAAATATGGGAAGAAATCGGACTCAATATCCCCCAGCTTCAGAGCCAATACTCTTTTCAGGGGTCTTTGGATCAGCCCTACTATGTGGGGTCTCGTCCCTTACGGCTGCAAAATGTGTCCCTGCGGTTTCCGATGATGTTTTTCTTGGAAAATACGACTCAACTGCCGTCGTTACAACCTCAAGTTGCCGTCGATGAAGTGGCTGAAACTCGTTGGTATGAATTGGAAGAGGCCATCAATATGCAGTTGGCGTTTAACCATAACGGCATTATGAAGCACTGCTTAGAAAGCTACTACAAAGATATTTGGTCTCCTGCCCTTCTCTCTTCCTGATGGGACAGTCCCCTAGCCACGGCTTTCTGCTAAAGCATAGAGGCGGAATACAGACTGAAAGAGGGCCCAAACGGTTAAATGTTCAGGGACTTTTTGTTCCGTCCATTGGTTGGGTTGGCAGTAGAGAAATGGAATTAGCGATCGCAACTGCACTACATCACATTCAATAAATCGCAATCCCACAAAAAACGGTCCAGAATCGCTATTTTGTTTCCAACGAATTTCAACTTTTAACTCCGTTTTTAAGCCCGGAATCCTCAGTAGACCTAATTTATCGGCGGGCGGTTGTTTCCATTTCCGGTTCAAGCGAACGGCAGCTCCTCCTTCCGAAATATTGATGCTCCGTCCTAACAACCATTCCCCATTGATTTGGAGTTCGCAGGGAGACTGACGGTCAAACCGAGAATGCTGCCGCTGAGGCACATCGATATTAACCAGAACGCAAATGTACAGGAGGATGAGGTTATAGGTGGTCCAAACAATGTTGATTTTGAGGCTATCTGGATTGGCCGTACTCCAAGGGGCATAAAAAATGCGCATGCCCAAACCGAATAAGGACAGCACAATCAGGACCACTAGGGGCAATAGCAAATGCCAATTGATATGTAAACGATTAGCCGCAATGCCCTTAGGGGTCACTTTAAAAGCTTTGCCAAAGGGATTTCTCAGGGTTTGAATGACCGTCAGCATCATGGGAATGCAGAGGATGGTTTCATAAACATCGGACCAAAATGCCGACCGCCGTCCCTCTGTCATCCAAGAGAAAGAGATGGCATTACAGACAAAATAGGGCAGGTAGAAAAAGAGGACCCCATCAATCGTTGCTCGCAGAGGAGCTAGCTCAAACAGTAGGTAGGACAGGGGCATCACCAAAAAGATGAACCGGGGGACAGAAAGGCACCAGTACAGTAATCCCAGGGAATGGGAGACTCGCTGCAATAGGTTCAATCCGGGAATGGTGAAGACATTGGCGGGGCAAAACATGGATTGTAAGGTTCCCTGGCCCCACCGTAAACGCTGGTCAATATAAGCCCCCATATTTTCAGGCGACATGCCAGCTGAAAGGGCTTCATTGAGATATTTAATCTTGTAGCCCAAGGACTGCAACTTCAAAGAGGTAAAGAAGTCTTCCGTGATACTTTCTGTGGGAATACCGCCAATCTCAGCGAGTGCCGTCCGCCGGATCACAAAGGAAGACCCGCAGCAAATAACGGAGTTGGTGACATCCCGACTGGGTTGGATATAGCGAAAGAACAGGGCTTGCTCGTTAGTGAGCACCTCTTGTAGTCCCAAATTAACCCCAATGGGGTCTTCGTTATAAAAGTTCTGGGGGGTTTGTAATAACGCGACTTTCTCATCTTGGAAGAATCCGACTGTGCGGGTCAAGAAGTTGGTGGTGGGGATAAAATCAGCATCAAAAACAACGATTAAATCGCCGTCTGTTTTTGCGATCGCATGATTGAGATTCCCTGCCTTTGCATGGTCATTATTGGGACGGATAACGTAGTTGCAGTCCAGCTCTTGAGCCAGTTCGCGAATATGGGGACGTCGCAGATCATCCAAAAGATAGACCCGCTTGTGGTCATACTTCATGGCCTGACAGCCAATAATGGTGCGTCGGAGGACGTCAGGTGGCTCATTATAGGTGGGAATTAAAACGTCTACCCAGGGCTGATACGCGCCGCTGATGACAGCTTGGGACAGGCGATCGGCTTCAGGACTGCGATCAATGCTGGGAATAGTTTGCAGCATAAAGGCTGCCGTGTTAGTGAAAGCCATTAACTCCATGACAAACAGCAAAATGCTGAGGGTGCCATTGAGGGGATCGGACAAATTTAAGGTGTTAAATAGCCGCCACAGCTCATACCGTACACCTAGTCCCACTAACAAAATGGAAATGGTGGCACGGCTCCACAACAGAGGTTGGGGACTAATGGTTTTGAGACAAAAAACAAAGGTGCCGCCGATAGCCGTTGGCAATAGTAACCGATCCAGACGATTGGCTTCAGGGGTAAACACTGCCTGCATCTGTCGCCAAAATGTAGCTAAGTCAGCTAGGATCAACCGTTCTTGAAACTGGCTCCACAGCCAAAAGCCTCCTAGGATAATTACTAAGCACCAGACAATCCGTTCCAGCCAATCGATATCAGTCCGTTTAAGCATGGATGGCCTTAGCGAGAGACGACAACTTCGACACTGCGGCCGACACTACAGAACCGTTCAGGCTTCAGGTCCTCAGAAGCCAGCATGATTCGCACAGCAACGGCGCGTTTAACTAATTCTGGAGGCGGCAGAGCAACGTCTTGTCCGGTGACCACTCGACCTACCCCGGAGCGAATAGATTGGATGCGACCTTCAATTTGATCTTGCTGGCCATCGGTGAGTAGCCGGACATTCACCGCAGAGCCTATTTGCAGGCTTCGGACATCTTCTTCAGCCATAAAGGCATCAACCCAGACCTGTTTGCAATCCAGTAGCTTAATGAGGGCGTCACCACTATCTACATGTTGTCCTAGAGCGCCACTGCGCCGTTCTACGGACCACACCACGCTATCCGTGGGGACCGTAATAGGTGCATTTTGCTTGAGGGTGAGCTGTTGGGAAATATGAGCGATTTTAAGATTATCTTGTTCAATTTGGGTGCGTAGGACCTGGACTTGTTCTTCTAAATCAGCAATCTCGGTCCGCAGTTCTCGGTCCCGAATATCGGGCAAACTAAAAGTCTGGGAGCCACTTAGTTGTAAACCGTTTGAACTGGCAGCCTGCTCTGCGCGAGATTGACTCAGATCGGCTTGGCGATTCCGCACCACCTCATTGGCCCGTTGGGCTGCAGTAATGGCTTGGTCTGCTCGATCTCGGGATACCGCCCCTGCTTTGACTAAGGAGCCGTACCGCTCAGCTTGTACATTCGCCAGCTTGGCTGCATGTTGGGCATCCCGTAGCTGGGCTTCTTGTAGTCTGATTTGCTGAGTATGAAAGGTGGCTTGGTAGTTCTGCTGTAACACTAACTTTTGTGAGAATTCAGCTAGGAGTTGTCGTCGGTTGGCAATTTTTTGTTGTAGGAGTCGCAGTTGAGATTGGTTTAATCGCAACTGCGACTGAAGTTGTTGACGATTGACTTCTATTTCGGGAGTACGCACATTTTGGACTTGTCCAATTTGAGTGCCAGCAGTTAAGGTTTCCCCTGGCATTAAATTGTTGAGGGTTAACTGACCTTGCATCGGAGAATGCAGGGACAAGATAGGGGCATTGATATAGGCTTGGTGGCTAACCACTGAGGTTTGGCTACGCCACAGGTAAGACCCTAAAATTGCCAGAACCCCAATCCCAGTCCCTAGGCGCAAGAATTTAAAGACGGTTTGCCTAGAAGGCAAAGATAAAGGCTTAGATGGTGTGGGAGCTTCTTTCTCTTTGTCTAATTGGTAAGTTGGATCATTATTGGGGAAATTCTCGATACCAGAAGTCATTACTAGCGAACTCTAAGCCATCAGTCTTACAACTATCTTGGCTTGTAATTTTTATGTTTTCTTCAGTAATCGCACTGAATATTTTAGTGTCTTAATGTTCGATTTTGTGAATGTATTTAAGGTGAATTACCTCAGTTATATAATGGTATTTCAGTGCAAATACTTATGGTGGTTTTTCACTAGATATGTTTATTTTTGCAAGTAGATTTATATTTAAAAGTGTATATACTCTAGACGGCTAAGATATTAACTTCTTTAAAAGACTAAAACTTGAGTGATAGAAGGCTTGTTAGTTTCGCCTTGTGCTCTCCATTGCATTGATCAATGCAATGTTGAATGGCCCCTTTGAAAGAGTGAAAATCGGCATAATACTTCGAGTAGAGACATTCCTTGCGCACAAAGCGCCAAAGCCGCTCAATCAAATTCAAATGGGGTGAATAGGAGGGCAAATAGACTAACTCAATATCGACGATCTCAGCAAAGTCAGTCACCAGCTGGCATTTTTTGATATCGGGCATTGTCTAAAATGACGCTGATGGGTATGACTGGGTCGAGTAGTGCCAGCTTGGCTAGCAACAGACACATGCTATGAGAGTTGATGTAGGTGTGGTTGGTGATACTGGTGACTTCTTTGGTGACAGCGTTGAGTGCACCCAGAACATTGAATCGTTGACGGCCAGAAGGAGACGGGATGAAGATCCGACGAAGGCACCAGAGAAACCCCAGATAAGCCCGGTGAACAAAATGAGCAGCATCCACAAAAAAGACAAGACGCTCTTGGCGTTGAGCTTCCTCTAATAAGGGTTCAAGGCGAGTTTGTCGAAACTGCTCTTGCTCCTCAATTTTCTCGGGCAGACTCGACTTTCCCGGCACATACCCCACTTTTCGATAGCGACAACCAATGCGCTTGAGGAAGGCTTTGATCTGGGTTGGAGAACGCTTAATGCCTGTCAATTGTTCAATGACTGCTTGGGCTTCTGCACTGGTGCGGGGCGGGTGGTGCTCAAAGTAGGCTCTCACACTATCGCTATGAGCATTGAGTGAACTAGGTTGACCTTTGTATTCCAGGGTCTTCAGTCCTTCAATTCCGCCTTGTTGATACTGACGAAGGGTTTTAGCTAAGGTCGGACGACTAATCTGACAAAGCTGACAAATCTGGGCATGGGGAAGACCCTGACTTTTCAAGTAGAGCACTTCCATCCGTCGCTGCACCCGTGGGTGAGGATGATGATAGCGTTCGTAGTTGAGGTGTTGGATTTCCTCTGCGGTGAAATCAATTTTAATCATGCAAGTAAGAGAGTAGGTGGGGGATACTCCCAGTGTGCCAAATCTCTCCGCTACTATGTTAAGTCACAAGTCGTCTGCAGTATATGAAGTTTTTATGTAAGCCAATATACATATTTTTTGAATTAATAAATTAACTTAAATTCTTATCAATTGCAAACTTCAATCCATGCGCTGCAATACATATGATTATTTTTCTTGGTATTTATTAAATTGTTCAACTATTTTTTGGGATTCATTTAATATAGTTTATTTTGCTATTTTAATTAATCTACAAATAATCTACATCAAATAATTGTAGTTAGTTTATTATGCTGCTTATGATAATTTTCTAGATAGCCTATGTATGCTCAATATTTGATTTAGGGTTGTAGAACAACGGTAATGTGTTCAAGATGTCTAACTTAATGATTTTCTAGAAATTGGGTGAATTCACTCAGAAAAAGTTATCTTGTTTAAGTTTTGGTAGCCAAGATTCATCTGTCAGTCTGAACGAATAAAACCTCTCAAAACCCATTAGATATTGCGCAGTGATTCCTCAATGCATAATGATTCTTTGATATGGGAATGCTGAACTGACTTACCCACAAAATCTT
The DNA here is from genome assembly GCF_021497025.1 of Acaryochloris sp. 'Moss Beach'. Taxonomy (NCBI): domain Bacteria; kingdom Bacillati; phylum Cyanobacteriota; class Cyanophyceae; order Acaryochloridales; family Acaryochloridaceae; genus Acaryochloris; species Acaryochloris sp. 'Moss Beach'. Next base: position 3,886,744 of record NZ_CP071717.1, on the reverse strand, counting down.
TGGATTAACCAGCTAAATCAGACTCAGAGTTTGGACTAGAAACAGAGAGATAAAGTGTGTAAGCTTGGCACCAGTTGTAATCTGTGGGAAAAGCTATGTCGGCACCAACCGCGACGCTCCTCATTTCCTGTCCTGATCAAAAGGGGTTAGTGGCGAAAATCGCCCACTTTATTGCAATTCACCACGGCAACATCATCCATGCCGATCACCATACGGATTTCACCCATCAGTTGTTTCTCAGTCGCTTGGAGTGGAGTTTAGAGGGGTTTCAGTTATCGCGATCGCAAATCGGTACCCAATTCTCTGAACTGGCAGAATCCTTACAGGCCAACTGGCAGCTACACTTTTCCGACCGTAAGCCTCGCATGTCTATTTGGGTCAGCAAGCAGGATCATTGCCTATTGGATTTACTGTGGCGACAGCAGGCTGGCGATCTCCCCGTCGAGATTCCCCTAATCATCAGCAACCATGACACCCTGCAACCGATTGCCGAACAATTCAACATCGACTTTTACCACTTACCCATCAACAAAGAGAGTAAAGCTCGGCAGGAGAAACAGCAGCTCGCCTTACTCAAGCAATACAAAATTGACTTGGTGGTCCTGGCCAAGTACATGCAAATCCTTAGCCCTCAATTTATCGCCGCCTTCTCTGCCACCATCAATATCCACCACTCCTTCCTGCCTGCCTTTCCAGGGGCCAACCCCTACCAGAGAGCCTATAAGCGGGGTGTCAAAATTATTGGTGCCACAGCCCACTACGTCACTGAAGATTTGGACGAAGGCCCCATCATTGAACAAGAAGTGGTGCGGGTTAGCCACCGGGATTCTAGTGACGAATTTATCCGTAAGGGTAAAGATGTAGAACGTTCAGTGTTGGCCAGAGCAGTTCGTCTTCACCTGCAGAACCGGGTCTTGGTCTATAACCATCGCACCGTCGTTTTTGATTGAGCCCGTTTTCTTCGGTTAGGATTGAGTTCGGTTGATACCGAATTGCCTTGTCTTTGGATCTTATCGCGGCTGTTACTGCTGATAAACCAGAGAATAATGATGAATACCCAACGCGATCTCGCTTGGAGACGACGACAGCGAGCCGTCAAGATTCGGCATCGCCAAACCCGTCATCTGAGTGGTCAAACTGTGAATCGCGGCCGTTTTGCAAAAGTCAAAGGCTACCCATCCTATGGAGAGCCTACCCAGGCAAGACCTAGCAAAGCCTGGAGGCTACTATATTGGCGTTCCAGAAAGCTAAAACGAGCAGCGCAACTTGGGTTTGACTATCCCCGTAAACCCTGGCGAGACTTGCTTTTAGAGATAGAAGACGTTTGATAACATCACAAAGATGCTGAAGATATTGTTTGTCTGTAGTCGTAACCAGTGGCGCAGCCCAACCGCAGAGCAAGTCTGGAAAAATCATTCAGGCTTGCAGGTGCGATCCGCAGGTACCAGTCCCAAGGCTAAACGGACCCTTTCGATGGCCGATATTCGTTGGGCCGATGTGATCTTAGTGATGGAGAAGAAGCATAAAAATCGAATTCTGGCTCAATATAAGCAATGGGCTGACCATACCCCCATTCATATTCTGGATATCCCAGATGATTATCAGTACATGGACCCAGACTTAGTCGAGCATCTCCAAGATGTAGTGCCTGGGTATGTAGAGGAGGGACTTAGGGCGAACTCCAGTGATGCTCAGTTTACATAAACTCTCTACGTGTGATAATTTTAATGTCTACGGACGCATAGCTCAGTTGGTTAGAGCACCACGTTGACATCGTGGGGGTCTCCCGTTCGAGTCGGGATGTGTCCATTCGTTACCATTTTCTGGTCAGGGTGGTTGGGGGGCTCAATGGTTTCTGCGAAAGAAGAAGATTCACTGACCGCACGAATCATTGAATTAATTTCCCACAAGCCCCAGACCTTAGTCTCTTTAATTGGCCAAACCCATTCAACCTCTGGGAAGGTGAGTTGGATTTGTCAGAACTTGCGGGGCAAAGGCATTATCGATTTGGATCGAGACGGGGTTTTTTATCTATCTGAAGTGAGTCCCGATGCTTCTGGGCAAAATGGAGTTCCTCAAGTTTCTGCTGACAATGCCCAGCACCTTTCATAGGTGATTATTTGCTATCACTAAGGCGAGGCACACTGCGTTTATAAGTCCTGTGCGCTGAAATCTCTAATCCTCATTACTTTGATGAAAATCACCCAAATTCAAACTCTGCCTGACGAAATTGTTCGCCATAATGCTGCCATCTCTAAAAAGGTGATGTTGAGATCGGGGGATATTCCTCAACTGACTCAATTTTCGCAAGCTCGTTTCCCTGCAGGTCAAATGGCCAAAGCGCATTCCCATCCAGATATGTATGAAGTGTTTTTTGTGGAAGCCGGAACGGGGCAGATGCAGATTGAAGGAATGGCTCATCCCTTAACACCGGGTATTTGTATCACGGTAGAACCCCATGAAGTACATGAGGTGGTGAATACAGGGCAAGAAGACCTGGTATTAACCTATTTTGGTCTGCAGGCAGCTGGAGTTTAATGGCATGGGGGCGTTGATTTATCGGGTTTGAGCATGTCCTCAAGGTCTCTAACGCCCTGGCCCAGGGAAAGTGTTGGCCCATAATGGGTGGCTAGCATTTAGACTAGTGAAACCTATTCATTCATTGGAATACATCCGAAATGCAAGAAGAAACTGAACGCGAACGTCTGGCCAAACGCCAAAGAAATCGGAGTAAAAGAGTGATGGCTTTAAGCTCTGTGGAATTTAAGCCTGTGGAGCGAGACCTAGATCGCAAACGCTTAGAGCAACAAGACAATGCTCGTGAAATGCGTCGTTTAGATGCGTTAGAACGAAATCAGGACTAGATGTCTTTTGGGGTGCCTATTTCCCTGTCATCCACCGACGTCTGAAACCTAGCTTTAGCCACCCACAAATTTAACTGGATAACCCTGTTTTTTTGAGGTAGTCTGCGAGCTTTTGGCGATGATCGCCTTGGACCTCAATTTCTTTGTCTTTGAGGGTGCCACCTGCACCGCATTGGGCTTTGAGCTTTTTGGTTAAATCTGCAAGCGTTGCTGATTGGCTTTGAAATCCACTGATAATCGTTACGGTTTTGCCTTTACGACCCTTGCGGGAAACCTGGATTTTTAATGTCTGTTGAGCGGGGGGGTGGGTCGGGACGCGACGTTGGGTCGGGCGCTTGAGCATTGCCAAATTCACTGTACACTTGGCGATCGGATTGAGGACGCTGTTTCTTACCCATAGAACCTGTCTTTCCACATTGAACCTTCACTACCCCTCGGAATCTGCCCTAACCCCTTTCCATAATTAAGATAAAATTGGAGTCCGATGATACCATTATTGACTTCGATTTATGAGCCAGGGCACCCTATTTGATAAAGTTTGGGATTTACATACCGTAGATGTACTCCCCTCTGGCCAGACCCAGTTATTTATTGGCCTCCATCTTATCCATGAAGTGACGAGTCCTCAAGCCTTTACGATGCTGCAAGATCGGGGGCTAAAGGTGTTGTACCCACAGCGAACGGTGGCAACGGTCGATCACATTGTACCGACGGAAAATCAGGCGCGTCCCTTTGCCGATGTGCTGGCAGAAGAAATGATGCAGGCCTTGGAGCAGAGCTGCCAAGACCATGGTATTACCTTTCATAATATTGGTTCTGGCAAACAGGGCATTGTGCATGTCATTGCGCCAGAGCAAGGTTTAACGCAACCGGGTATGACGATTGCCTGTGGTGATAGCCATACTTCGACCCATGGGGCTTTTGGTGCGATCGCATTTGGTATTGGAACGAGTCAGGTGCGAGATGTGCTCGCTTCCCAGACCCTCGCCCTCGCCAAGCTCAAGGTGCGCAAAGTGGAAGTCAACGGTACTTTGCCGCCTGGCGTGTATGCCAAAGATGTGATTTTGCACATCATTCGGACCCTTGGCGTGAAAGGGGGCGTGGGCTATGCCTATGAATTTGCCGGAACCACGTTTGAGCAAATGAGTATGGATGAGCGGATGACCGTCTGCAATATGTCCATCGAAGGGGGAGCGCGCTGTGGCTATATCAATCCTGACGCCATTACCTTTGAGTATCTCAAGGGGCGGGAAGCCTCCCCTAAAGGTGCAGATTGGGACCGAGCGGTGGAGTGGTGGCAGAGTATTCGCAGTGATACAGATGCAGTGTATGACGATGTGATCGTTTTTGATGCCCAGGATATCTCACCCACTGTCACCTGGGGTATTACGCCGGGTCAGGGCATTGGCATTGATGAGTCGATTCCTGGTCTCGACCACTTTACGGATACCGATCAGCCCATTGCCTCTGAAGCCTACAAATATATGGATTTGCAGCCGGGGCAACCGATTCAAGGGACTAAGGTGGATGTTTGTTTTATTGGCAGTTGTACCAATGGCAGAATCAGTGACCTTCGCGAGGCTGCCCAGTTTGCCCAAGGCCACCAGGTTGCAACAGGGGTAAAAGCATTTGTGGTGCCAGGGTCAGAGCAAGTCAAACAGCAGGCCGAATCTGAAGGGTTACATCATATTTTTGAAAAAGCTGGATTTGAATGGCGAGAGCCGGGATGTTCCATGTGTTTGGCCATGAATCCCGATAAGCTTCAAGGGCGCCAGCTGAGTGCTTCTTCCTCTAATCGGAATTTCAAAGGACGGCAGGGGTCAGCCTCTGGACGAACCTTGCTGATGAGTCCGGCCATGGTAGTGGCCGCTGCCATCAAAGGAGAGGTTGCGGATGTCCGCCAAATCTCTAAGGCTAGCTCATAATCTGGTCTGATCAGAATCCTGCCTTTGAATTTTAGAGCGGTGTGATTGCGCGAGACATTTTGAGATAAAACACCCACGACTCAGAAGCTGATCAGACGTCTGGTTCATGGGTGTTGAGCGAGAATCAAAGGTGCAGAGTATTTTGGGTGTGCCGATCGCTTAGAAATGTTAGCGACGACGGCGACTGCGCTTCTGGGCTTTTCTTTGAGCTTTGAGTTCTTCTAATTTCTGTGCTTGCTCGGGTGTCAGCTCAGCTTTGATATCGTTGTACATTTGCTGACGCAATTCTTTTCGTTGCTGGCGAAGGGCTTGGAGTTGGTCTTTATTGGCACCACCGTCACGCAGTGTTTTCGCCTCTTGGCGTAAGGTTTTCATCTTGGGGCGATAGGAGTCACGAATAGATTTGATTTGAGTGACTTGGATATCCGTTAAGCCTAGGGTCTGCTTAAATTGTGCAGCCCGCTTTTCCCGCTTGGCAGCCCGTTCTTCTGGACTCAGCTTTTGGCGTTGTGCCAGCACAGTGGATGGGTTTTGGTCGGGCTGGGCTTGAGAGGGTTGCCCCATGTTGACTAGGCCAACTGTTGGTAAAAGAACTGCTGCGATTAAAAGTGAAGAACGGAACTTCATAAGATGGTGTGGCTCCTGACTGGATGAGGTTTGTTTCTTGTTTCCAGCCTATTCAATCCCTTGGGGGTGATACCAGGATCTAAAGACTTAACTCTTGCGAGATAGGGTACTAATTTTGCTTGGGTATAAAGGACTATTCCCCTGTACTCAAGCTAATCCTTAAAGCTAACTTGAGGGTCAAGATTAAACGGCATAAGAAGACCTGATGAGTTCAACAACCCACTTATAGCATTCGCCACTCTAATTAGGACGCTAGGTACAACACATGTTCCATTGCTTCTCTAAGTGAACCGAAGTGCTCTAATTGGTGTCTAATTCGACTTTTAATCCAAGCCCACGACCGTTCAATCTTATTCAAATCAGGAGAATAGGGTGGCAAGTACCACACTTCACATCCTGCGGCTTCTACCAGTTGCTCAATTCGCCCTCCCTTATGGAAGGTGGCATTATCAATGACTAACTTCTGCCCCGGTTTGAGCATCGGTATCAAACAAGTCTCAAGCCAAATTTCAAATACGGTGCGATTGCAAGCCCCTTCAATCGTGAACGGGGCCATGAGCTGCTTTCCTCTCAAAGCTGCAATCATATTGACTCGTCCACTTCTGCTACCAGACTTTAAAGCATAGACCCGCTCACCTTTGGGACCATAGCCATAGTCATACTCATCTCGATTGTCCATCCCTGACTCGTCAGCATAGACGATATCGTCTGGGTCTACTGTTGTTAACTTTTGGACGAACTCAGCCCGTTTGTGCTCATCACGTTGGCGGTAGCCATAGGTCTTTTTTTTCGAGTAAATCCAATATTCTTCAGCGCTCTTGAAATAGTACGCTCACTGATTTGCCCCTCCCACAACTCGGCCATCTGAGCTTGGGTTTTATAGCGATGTTCTTGAGCAAAAGCTCGAAACTTGTCCCAGTCTGTGATTTTGTGGCTATGGCCAAGGTGTTGTCTAGGGATGGGATGAAGATCACCTGTTTCTGCTTTGAGACGTTGCCATAGATTAATGGTGTTACGACTGATATGAAAGGTGTCACTCGCTTCTGAGGGAGGCATGCCATCAAGTTCAATAGCATCGATCACTTTGCAACGTAAATCGTAGCTGTAGATTTTAGGCATCCATTGAAAGACATAACAGTATCTCTAGTTTATTATGTCCTGAATAAAATGGCGCTTGCTATAGTTATCGAGGAGGATGACCCTCAATATGAGGTGACTGCCATGCCATTGTTCATTGGGGTCTGTTATCCCCACAGGTGAGGAGGATTACAAGCATTGGCATCAGAAGCAATCCACTTTCCAGGACTAGCAGAATCCACTACAGTGAAGGTCATTGGCCGAATTGATAGTGGATTAATTGACCGTGTTTGCATTGCCAAGCCCACCTAGTTCCATTACCGCTCAACTCTTGCTGGTGGGAATATGGCTAGGAATTGTGATCGGAAGTGCTGAACTCCTGAAGCGACTGATCACTACTGATCCTGAAATCACCCGTAAAGTAGTGCATATTGGCACAGGCAATGTCATTTTGTTGGCTTGGTGGCTGGATGTGCCCACTTGGGTTGGTATTGCAGCTTCGGTCATTTTTAGCATTGTTACTCTGCTCTCCTACCGTTACCCCATTTTGTCTAGTGTGAGTGGCGTAGGGCGAAAAAGTTTAGGGACCTTTTTCTATGCCTTGAGCATCGGCATCCTGATTGCTTGGTTTTGGCCCTTAAAGCTGCCTCAATATGCTGCCATTGGTATTTTGACTATGACTTGGGGTGATGGCTTGGCGGCTCTAATTGGCCAGCGATTTGGCCGACATCCCTACCAAGTCTGGGGAATGAAAAAGAGTTGGGAAGGCTCTTTGAGTATGGCAGTCGTCAGCTGTCTGATCATCTATGGGATTTTGTGGATCACCCAGGGCAATATTATGGCAACTTGGGTGAGTGCTGTTGCTATTTCCGTGATTGTTTCTACCCTAGAAGCCTTTTCCAAATGGGGAGTTGACAACCTGACAGTGCCTATTGCCAGTGCGGCCTTGGGCTTTGTTTTTAATGAGTTTTGGCTAACATAGACCTAGCAACAGAGGACAAAGCATGGGACAGTTTGCACAATCATGGGCCGCGAAGTGGTTCTTCTTCTTTCTCTCTGGTGCCATTGCGGTCTATATCCTCCGCGGTCTAGAAGTAATAACCTTTTTCCCTGGCTTTGTGATTTGGGGCTTGGTTCTGCTAGCTATCCTTGCTGGTCTCCTAGCTGCTTTAGAGAACCTGCGCTGAGTTCTTCCTCCATCTCCTTTGCTAGGTTGATGGAGGAAAGCAAGTCCAGCGCCGTTGTAGAAGGCTAGAGGTATCGCAGGGACTCTCTAAATATCGAGTTCAGTCAGATTGAGCCGGGGACCATGAGTTTCAATGAACTCTCGGCGAGGAGCGACGCGATCCCCCATCAGGATGGTGAAAATCCGATCGGCTTCAGCGGCATCCTCAATGTCAATTTGCTTGAGAGTGCGGGTTTCGGGATTCATGGTGGTATCCCAGAGCTGGGTTGGCATCATTTCCCCTAAGCCCTTAAACCGCTGAATGGTGTAGTTGGCATTGGCCGGAAACTCAGTCCGAATCAGGTTCTGAAGTTCGCGTTCGCTATAGCAGTAGTAGTGAGATCGTCCTCGCTCAACCTTATAGAGCGGTGGACAGGCAATATAGATATAGCCTTGGTCAATTAGATCTCGCTGATAGCGGTAGAAAAAGGTGAGTAGCAAGGTCCGAATGTGGGCCCCATCTACGTCTGCGTCAGTCATCAGAATAATTCGATGATACCGGAGTTGGGAGACATCAAATTCTTCGCCTTTAATACCGAGCCCAAGGGCCGTAATCAAAGACTGAATCTCATTATTTTTATAGATCTTGGCATCATCAGTTTTTTCGATGTTGAGGATCTTACCCCGTAGCGGCAAGATGGCCTGGAATCCGCGATCTCGTCCTTGCTTCGCACTCCCTCCCGCAGAATCCCCTCCACAATGTAGATCTCGGATGTACTGGGGTCACGGGAACTACAGTCTGCTAGCTTGCCCGGCAACGTCGAGGATTCCAATACCGACTTGCGGCGCACCAGTTCTCTAGCCCGTCGAGCAGCCTCAGCAGCATTAAAGGCTTGGAGGGCCTTTTCGATCACCGCATCAGCCACAGTGGGATGAAAGTCTAAATATTCAGTGAGAACTTCACCCACTAAAGAATCAACAATCCCTCGGACTTCTGTGTTGCCCAGCTTGGTTTTCGTTTGACCTTCAAATTCTGGGTCAGGGACTTTGACCGAGATAACGGCGGTTAGCCCCTCGCGAATATGCTCACCGCCCAGATTGGAATCCCCATCTTTGAGCTTGCCTCGCTTACGGGATAAAGAATTCATGGTCCGCGTGAGCACTGTTTTTAGGCCTTCTAAGTGGGTGCCCCCATCCACGGTCCGGATATTATTAGCAAATCCGAGAAGGTTGTCAGAATAGGCATCTCGGCACCATTGCAGGGCAACTTCTACCGTGACATTATTGCGCTCACCTTCAACATAGATACATTCTTCATGAATGGGCTCTTTTTCCCGGTTCATGTAATCAACATATTCTTTAATACCGCCATCGTAGCGATAGGCCTCTACCTTGGGTTCGTCTGTGCCCAAGAGTTCTAAGCGATTGTCTTGAAAGGTAATTTCTACCCCTGCATTCAGGTAGGCCAATTCCCGCAGACGACTGGCGACGGTTTTGTAGTCAAATTCGGTGGTAACGGTGAAAATCTGAGTATCTGGTAAAAAGGTAATCGCGGTCCCGGACTGTTTCCGATCCGTGTCTTCAACGACCAACTCTGTCTTCGGAATGCCACGCTCAAACCGTTGGGTATGAACTTTGCCGTTGCGCCATACTTTCGCTTCTACCCATTCTGATAGGGCATTAACGACAGAGATACCAACCCCATGTAATCCTCCTGAGACTTTATAACTGTCGCTATCAAATTTACCCCCAGCATGGAGGATGGTCATCACCGTTTCTAGGGCTGTTTTGCCAGTGGTGGGATGCAAATCTGTGGGGATGCCCCGACCATCGTCGGTCACTCTGACAGAGCCATCTGCATTGAGATAGATATGAATATGCTTACAGTGTCCAGCAAGAGCTTCATCGACAGAGTTGTCCACCACCTCGTACACTAAGTGATGCAATCCCCTGGGGCCAGTGCTGCCGATATACATCCCAGGGCGTTTCCGAACGGGTTCCAACCCTTCCAGGACTTGAATCTGATCTGCACTATAGTTTGTGGCCATTTAATGAAGCGCTCCTATAAGCGACTTAAAGCTATGTTGGTTTGGGTAAATACAAAAAACCCCCCAAATTCTATCACAAATGCCTTTTAAGCGATTTTAGACCTGTCTTAAGGGCTATTTACATTGGGGTTGCATTATTAATTCTTTAGGATTCAGTGGCAATGACGCCAGGGTTAATTGTAGTTTGTGGGCCAACGGCCACGGGAAAATCCTCTCTGGCACTGGCTTTGGCTCAACGTTTAGGTGCACCCATTCTAAGTGCTGACTCCCGGCAAGTCTATCGAGGGTTTGATATTGGTACCGCCAAACCTTCTGTAACAGATCAAGAACAAGTCCCTCACTATCTGATCGATATCTGTGATCCCACCGAGACTTTGACGGTTGCCGACTATCAACAACAGGCCCAAGCTTTAATTTCTAAATTTCATGCTCAAGGCCAAACGCCGCTGATGGTGGGAGGAACTGGACTCTATATTCGAGCCATTGTCGATGGGCTAAAAATGCCGCGAGTGCCGCCGCAATTGGAGTTGCGATCGCAACTCCAATCCCAAGGCCAATCCCAGATCTACCAATGGCTCCAGCAAGTTGATCCGCAAGCTGCCCAAAAAATCCATGCCCATGACCAAGTCCGCACCTTAAGGGCATTGGAAGTTTTTTACACCACAGGTACCCCCCTATCCGCCCAGCAAGGCAAAAATCCGCCGTCCTATCCCATTTTGCAGATTGGTTTGGATATTAGTGATCTGGATCAGCACACCGCCATCATTCAGCAGCGTACTGCCGCTATGTTGGAACAGGGCTGGCTGGCTGAAGTACAGGAACTCATTGAACACTATGGGGCCAAACTCCCCCTCTTAGAAACCTTGGGATATCAAGAAATGAAGGCCTATCTGCACCAGCAAACTTCCCTAGAAGAGGCAACAACCCAAACTATTCTTCATACTCGTCAGTTCGCCAAGCGTCAACGTACCTGGTTTCGGGCGAATTCTGCCATTCATTGGTTTGATGCTACGAATTCTGACCTACTTTCTCTAATTTGGGATAATATTCAAGGTCAATCTTGGCTGTAGCGAATAAACTCCAGCCATCACCCCCAAAATTTGACTGACCTTTGTTAAAATAGCTGGGTTGTTTTGGCACAGTACCTCTTTGAGCCAGTCTCTCGATTTACCTCAGGTTGGCGACCCCAAAGCTGACGAGTTTCTACAAGAACTAGCAGCGATTCAACAGACCAGTTCCAAGCGCATTGCTATTTTGGGTTCTCGCCACGTTCCCCTCATGCATCAGCACATCATTGAAATGATGAGCTATGCATTAGCCCTTTCTGGAAACCGCCTCCTCACATCGGGTGCGATTGGCACCAATGCTGCTGCGATTCGAGGTGCTATGCGAGCAGATCCAAAGCTATTGACGGTTGTTTTGCCCCAAAGCATGACGGAGCAGCCCCCTGAGTCCCAACGGTTGTTGGAGAAGGTGATGCACCTGGTGGAAAAGCCAGAACATGACAACCTGTCTCTGGCAGAAGCCAGCGCCATCTGTAACCAGGAAATCGTGGCTCGATGTGATCAGCTTATTTGCTTCGCCTTTCATGACAGCCACACCTTACTGAAGACCTGTCAGGAAGCTGAAGAGCTACGTAAGCTAGTAACTCTATTCTATTTTGATTAGTGCTATGCCTGGGAGGTCGAAGGCCGCTCAGGTAAATCGAGAGAGCTAATATCCTCTCCAGTCCCCTCTCTCTCATTGGCCGCAAACATGCGCTCTCGCTTTTGCCGCATCTTTTCCAGGTTGGCAATGCTTTCTGCTCGTTTCTGTCTTAGACGTTCCAAATTGGCAACGCTTTCTGCCCGTTTTTGTCGCAGTTCCTCTAAGTTGGCAGTCGTCTGCACCCGCTTTTCCGCTGTCGGCTCTAGGTTAATCGAGTCATTTGTGTTGGATGGGACTGATTCTGGAGGAGTAGCTAGCTCTGGAGCGGTATCTGTGAAAGATTGTGGCAGGGGGAAGATCAGCCGCCTTGGGTAGCTGAACGACAGGCTCAGCTTGAGCGTTAGCTGAGACCGGTGCAATGGGCTCTGAGGCGAGGGGTTGGGCTGCTGCAGGAGCTGTCTCTATTTTAAGGGTGGCCTGGGGGGGGGGTAGTGGCTGCTGTTGGGGTTGCCGGGGATTCTGCTGATGCTGTTTGCGATTGATTGGGCTCTTCTGCTTCAGCTATGACTTGCCAACCCGAATGCTGATTGATGGCTTGACTGAACTGATCAAAAATTTGAAAACAATGATTATTACTTTGTAGTGGTAATTCTTCATTCTTAACCACAACATCCATATTTGTGACGTTGCTGGTAGCCCTGGTGCTGTCGACTAAAACTTCAATGGTAACGAGTTTGGCAAAGGGGACCTTGCCCGGTTTCTCGCGGGCAATGATGCAGTCCTCTTTAGAGAAAAGCGCTTCTAAATCACAACTCTCCAACACAGCCTTCAATTGTGTAAGACAGTTGCTCAAAGATAATGCAACTGATAGGGAACGAGTATATCGAGCCATGGCAATTCGAAGGATGGGACACTAATGAAAGAAGTTCACACTATAATACCCAATCTGCCTCAGGATTGTGGGAAAAGCACACTCATCAGTATCAGATCTAGAGGTCAAGCCTCAAACCAAAATACTGGCATCCTTCTGTATTTAGGAGAATGGGCTTCTAAGACATGTAAACACGGCAATAAGGGCAATAAACTCACACCAACAACTAATAATCTATCGATAGAGATAAGGATTAAGTCTATGGGTAGAGTATCTGCTATTTTGGGACGAATATTGTATTTTTCATCTGTATTTTTTATTTCTTTGCGGCAAAATTAAAAGCCAGCCTATTTCTGAAGGCTATTCTAGCTAAGCATTGCTAGATTTATTAAGTTCTATAAATAGAGAAAGAAAACCGATATGTCTAGCCAATTTCACTAACCGCACTCGTATCAGAACCTGCTCTCTAGTGAAGTGGATAATTGTTAAGGTAGCCTCTCTTCTTCTAGTAATAAGTGCTGATTGTCCCATTCTCAACATTTGTAACACCCAAAGTGGGTATTATCGAACATTAATCTTGAAATCTTAGGGAGACTGACTCAAAATCGGGACGTAGCTGTCAATAATCTCTTGGCGGCGGAAACATTCGACACTATGGTCATTCACCATGCCCGTGGCCTGCATGTGGGCATAACAGATCGTTGAGCCAAAAAACTTAAAGCCTCGTTTGCGAAGGTCCTTGCTCATGGCGTCGGATTCTGGACTAGTGGTGGGCCAGGTATCGGATGCACTAAAGGTATTGACGATGGGCTGTCCGCCCACAAAACGCCAGCTATAGCTAGCAAAGCTACCAAACTCTGCCTGAATCTGTAAAAAGACGCGAGCGTTGCCAATAATGGCCTCTATCTTTTTGCGGTTGCGAATAATGCCCGCATTGCCCATTAGGGTCTCTATTTTGGCTGCATCGTAGTGGGCAATCTGTTGGGGATTGAACTGATCAAAGGCAGCTCGGTAATTTTCGCGTTTACGAAGGACGGTATACCAGCTCAAGCCTGCTTGAGAAGACTCCAGGATTAGATGCTCAAACAAATGCGGATCGTCATAGACGGGAATGCCCCACTCCTGATCGTGATACTGGACATAATCGGGTTTGCCCAGGTCGACCCAGGAACAGCGGCATATCTGATCGGCAGGAGTCACTGGCATTACCTCATGGTCAGGATGCTACGGATTATGGCATAGGTAGCCAAAGCGCTGTCATGTCTCAATCACGGTGTTTTCTCTAGGATGGTATCGAGGGGGGGAATCACAGGCCGTCGACTGTATCTTTTCAGGGTGAGTTCACAACATTCTCATGTTTGCAGCTCAGTATTATTCTGAGGGCATGTTTCGTCTGCTTGTTGTAATTCGTTATGAGGTTGGTCTATGAATTTTAAATTTGCACTCTGGCCAGCAGTGTTAGTGCTGGGAATGAGTTTAAGTATCGGCTGTACAGATCCTTCGACCTCTAGCTCTGAATCTGGGGCTGAACAGAGCCAAACCAACACTAAGCCTGCCGTTTTTTCTGCGGATGGTGCGGCAATTCGAGGATATGATCCGGTGGCTTACTTTACGGATGGCGCTCCAGTAAAAGGAAAAGGAGAATTCTCCCATGACTGGCAGGGGGCCACTTGGCAGTTTGCCAGTGCTGAAAATCGGGATTCTTTTGCCAGCAATCCTGAAAAGTATGCGCCCCAGTATGGGGGCTATTGTGCTTGGGCTGTGAAGAAAGGCACCACTGCCTCTATCGATCCTCAGGCCTGGAAAATTGTAGATGGCAAACTGTATCTTAATTACAGTCTTGATGTTCAGAAGCAGTGGGAAGGGGATATTCCAGGGAATATTGCTGAAGCTGACAAAAATTGGCCGGATGTCTTGGCACGATAAATGGGCTGGTGGTTTAGGAGAGAGCTGATCTCTAGGTTCTGCCTTCACCAAACTTGGGGAGAAAGTGGGCTTCTTTGGGCTGTATTGGTTCTAGGCTAACGGTGGAAAGCGAGGTTGCCACCATTGATGCCAGTCTTCCCATGGGTTTGTTAATGCCTTAGATGGATCAACTGAGGGGGCATCTCCTGAGGTTGAGAAGGTCATTCGGGTCCATAGACAGCGATTGTCATGGAGGGGGGCTTGGCCCAGAATCCAGCCCAGGAAACGCCCGGATCGCCAATCGTAAAGGGTGCGATTGCGCTTGAATTGATCGCTAGTGACGGTACTGGTTCCCCGAGGATTGATGCAGGCATTCAGCTGGCTTTCGGGGCCTTGAGTGAAGAGGCTGAATGCCCCCACGCCTTCTGCTGATTGAAGTACCGTGCCTAAACTGCCTGTCTGATGTTTAATCAGGGCTTTCAGATCACCATTGGTCTGGGCGAGATAACGCATTTCAACTTGGAGATCGGCGTTGTCTTGACGATAGTGATACCGTTGTCCAGACAATATCTCTCCAGGGATGTCTTGGGAGTCAGGGGTTTGATCCGGGGTGAGGGGCTGACTATCAGCGAAGGTCCAATCTGCGAGGGGTATCACCTGGGGAAACGGATAGGGAGCGACTTGGGGGATTTGGGGTTGGAAGGATGAGATCGCAACCCCCAATACCAAAACCGTTATCCCCCAAACGACCCCCAGTGGGTTTCGCTTAAACCATCTGATCACGATAAAGACCTCCCGTGGCGAGTGGGCAAACTGAGGAGCAGCAGCCCAAGCAGCAATACGGCCAACAGGGAAAATAGGAGCGACCCATCGCCTTGATGCCAGTAGTGCAATGTGTCCGGTTGACTAGAGAGAATTGCCAGCAGGGCAACGCGGCAACCATTGGCAAAGAAGCCAATCATAATTGCCCCCAGCAAGATCAGATATTTCTGGCGGCCCTGCACCGCAGACAGAATCACATATATCCAGGCCAAGCCCAGAAGCTGGGTAATCGACCGTACCCCAGAACAACCGTTATAGACTTCAATGGCACCCCCCGGCAGGGCAATGGTAAAGCCCTGTTGATGGACGGCAAAGCCCATCAGTCGCAGCAGCGTTGTGGACAACTGCGTGGTCCAGGTGGTGAAATCGAGCAGGTAGAGCAGCTCCCAAGGCATAGCAAAGAAGCCTAAGAGATAGAGTGCCCCTTGGTATTGAGCCAATCCCTGGAGACCGGAAGCCAAGAGGCTCAGACTCACCAGCACTAGCAGGGGATAGAGTCGCAGGAAGTAGTCGGATTCAAAGGTATGGAGCCCTCGATAGACCACGGCTGCCAGCAACAGCAGCCCACCCCCGGTGGATCGATGTTCGTGCAGCGATAAAGTATGGCGCTGCGTGTAAAGCTGCATGGCAGTGGCGGCCCAAAAAATACTGCTGGCCGGTAAGAGATAGGGATATTGACTTCGACGGACTAAGAGAAGATGGAGCAAGATTTGGGTTATACCCATAGCGATCAGCCAAGTCTTGGTCCCTTTGTGGGGCTGAGCCAGGATCATGACTGCCTCCGGGTAGGCAACCATTTCAAGCCATGCTTTTTGGCCATAACCAGGAAGATGCCGAATAGGGCAATCAGATAACCGAGAATTTCACTGGGTTCCGGGGTGGCATGGGCCGCCGGATTGGTCAGTTTCATGCCTTCCGGTAGATCGACGGGCACCCGCTGTTTGAGGTTGGGGTTGTTGGGGTCAACGCGAATCTCTTCCGTGACGGCGACAAAGGCGGTGTATTTGGAGAGCAGGCGATAGGCAAGGGCGGTATGGGTGACCTGCTTAACCGCTGGGTCCGTTTCTCGGCCATACATCTGATTCATTAGGCTTTTGATCCGGTTCCGGCCCCAGAGTTGGGCAATCGCCTCATTACCCGAGGCATCAAACTTCACATCTAATAGCTGCTCATAGGATTTCCCTCCTGCCATTCGGCCCGTAATTTTTAGCTTGCCAGACTGGCTATCCTGCTTGCGTCCGTGGAGGACGAGGGGCTGATTGGCAAACAGATCAGGGACTCGCTGGGGATAAATATCTGGACCTTTGCCAGGCCCCACCCAGGAGACTTCGATATCCGTTAAGACGGGCTTGTTAATGGTTTTGACGAACTTAGCAGCCACCTTCTCTGCTGAGTCTTTGGGGGCGACGACTTCGACCGATCCTCGACCGACTTCTGCCAGCCGATCCAGCAAGAACCGATTGGTAGAATAACCCACGCCAAAGGGATAAATTCGATTCCCCGGCTTCAGGCGATCGCGGACGGCAGCAATGATGGTTTCATCATCGCCAATCAGGCCATCCGTAAGCAGAACCACACTGCGCAAGCGGCCATCTGGGGCAGGGGGAAAGGCGGCAACGGTATTGATGCCATTCATCAGCTCTGTGCCCCCATCGGCATTTAGCTTCTTAATGTATTCCAGAGCTTTTTTACGATTGGCTGGCGTATTGGCTAGGGGCTTTTGAGACAGTTTGGAGGTGGTATTGGAGAAGTTGATGATGCTGAAGGTATCGTTGGGATTGAGCTTGTCCAAGAACTGGGTCATCAGCTTTTTGGATTGGACAATGGGTGGCCCACTCTGAGACCCGGAGGTATCCATTAGGAACACCACATCCTTGGGGACAATCTCATTCGACTTATATTTGAGGGCTGGAATTAAATAGGTGGCAAAGTGACCGCCTCGTTGATCAGACTGAGTCAGGAGGGTGGCCTGGGTCTGCTTGTTGGCAACCTGATAACGCAGAATCAGGTCTTTGTTGGGGATGGTGGTTTGATTCGCTAACTTAACCTGGGTTTGTTGGCCTTTTTGGCTAGTGAGAATGGGATGGGAGGGCGATCGTAAATTCCGTATTGGAACCCCCGCATCTAAATTGACGGTGATACTGATATCGTTGCCAGACCGCTGCTTCGGAGGCAGCACGGGAGGCGTAATCTTGGCGGCATCGGCGACCCGAGTGGTATTGCCTGCTGCATCAATCTGAGCCCCAGGAATATAGCGAGGCCCAACCACGGTAGGAAAGACAAACTCGTAATCGCCCCCCTCGAACTCCAGGCTGTTGGTGTAGCGAATCACCACTTCAATGGTTTCCCCTGGCACGATATTGGCGAGGGATTGGGAAAATAAATTGGCCCGCTCTTGCTCCAGTAGGGCAGCGGTTTTGCCTTCTTGCTTGGCTGTTTCATAGATTTGCTTGGCTTCTTGCCGCTCTTTGATGACGCCGCGAATAATCCGATTGCCAATCCGAATTTCCATATCGTCAACGGCAGCATCTTCGGGGAGTGGAAACTGATAGATTGCTTCCAAAGGCCGGTCATAGGGATTAGTAAAGGTTTGCTTGACCTCTACCCGTGATAGGTTGCCGGAGATATCGGCTTCTACATCCGTTCGTTTGAGGGGAAAGGATAGTTTCTTGCCATCCACTTCGGCAAAAAGCCCCCCGGTGGGACTATCCGCTTTGCGGTCTATCTCTTGTTGGGGTTGAGACAGCTTGGGAGACTGGGCGTGGGATTTAGATTCGAACCGCAGCACATTCGAACTGACAAATACGGTTCCTGCGACCATGCCGGAGAGCAATAGCAGGGTAGAAATGGGTTGATGCCAAGAACCCGGTTGTTGACTGGGATGGGACATGTGAGACTCCTTACACCAAATGCAATTGACCCCATTCTGGTCAAGGTACAAGGAAGAACCAAGGGGAATTAATTGGGTGTTGTAGCGGAGTGCGATCGCAAATTATTGGAATTTATAGGTTTTAATTGGGAAGTGGGTTCCGTCATCAACAACATCGCCAAAAATTGGGTATGGAGAACGACGCAGACTTCAGTTGGCTAGTGGCTCGGGACTTTGCCAATCAACTGATATTTACAGCGACCGCCAAACACCTCAGCGATTTGGAAGTTCAGGTATTGCAAGGTTCTTGGAACCATCAAACCTACGAGCAAATGGCGGAGCAGCTTCACTATGGGTCTGCTTATCTCAACCGGGATATTGGTAATCCTTTGTGGAAGCACTTGGGAAAAGCACTAAACGAGAAGGTCAGTAAAACCAATTTCAAAGAGGCATTGCGACGGGCTTGGGAACAGCAGGCCCACTCTCCACCTGCCGTAACTTCGAGTCCAGCTCCAAACATTGAAGGTCCTATTTCGCCAGATTCTCCCTTTTATTTGGAGCGGGCGGGCGTCGAACAGCTAGGCTGCCAGACTTTGCTCAAACCAGGTGCGTTGCTGCGAATTAAAGCGCCTCAACTGATGGGTAAAACCTCGTTGCTCTATCACTTGATGGACTTTGCCCAACAGCAAGCCTATCCCACGGTTTATATCGATATGGGGAGTGTCGATAAGTCTGTTTTGGCGAGTTTAGAGAAGCTACTCAAGTGGCTCTGCGCTATGACTAGTCGCCAACTCCATCTGCCCAATCAACTTGCGGAACTCTGGGACTCAGAGATTTTTGGCAGTAATGATAATTGCACGGCCTATTTTGAAGATCATGTATTCCCAGAAGTGCAAGGGCCGTTTGTCTTGGGGCTAGATAATGTCGATCGTCTGTTCCCCTTTCAAGACATCATTGAAGACTTTTTTGGTATGTTGCGGAGCTGGCATGAGAAGGGACGCATTTCTCATCAATGGCAACAATTACGGCTAATTTTGGTCCATTCGACGGAAGCGTATATCCCACTGGATTATCATCAATCTCCTTTTAATACGGGTGTTCCTATTGGTCTCTCGGAGTTTACTGCCAACCAAATCCAACATCTGGCTCAACTCCATCAGGTGTCTCTAGCTGAGCATGAACTATCAAAACTAATGGCAATGATTGGGGGGCACCCCTATTTGGTTCGGGTGGCGTTATCTGCCCTTAGTACGCGGGAACTTACGTTTGAACAGCTTGTGCAAACGGCTGCTAGTGATGAGGGGATTTATAGTGCTCATCTATTACACCACTGGGTAACGTTGCAACAAACGCCTGATCTGATGCAGGCTTTTCAAGGTGTGCTAACGGCTACGGCATCCCTTAATCCCGTGCAAGCCTATAAGCTCCACAGTATGGGATTAACCAAACGAGAGAATAATCAAATTATTCCCCGTAATGACCTTTATGAGTCTTATTTTCAAAGAATATATCCGAGATAAAATTCCTACCAAGAATTGTTTGGAACTTGTGTGGAAACAGGGTTGACTTTGTATACGGTTCTAGCTGCCATGCTCAAACGAATATGGACTGGACGACCTCAATCGTAATTTAGGGACACTCCAAACTTTCGCGAGTGGAGACACCTGTCACAGGATTAACACCATCGG
The DNA here is from genome assembly GCF_021497025.1 of Acaryochloris sp. 'Moss Beach'. Taxonomy (NCBI): domain Bacteria; kingdom Bacillati; phylum Cyanobacteriota; class Cyanophyceae; order Acaryochloridales; family Acaryochloridaceae; genus Acaryochloris; species Acaryochloris sp. 'Moss Beach'. Next base: position 3,867,236 of record NZ_CP071717.1, on the reverse strand, counting down.
CATATTCGCACATCATCGAGACCTGATCTCGGTCTAAAAAAGCATAAGAAAAATCAGCCCCAGTAATGGTGGCTTCATAAAAACGACTGCTGGTGAGCATGGCATCCGTAAAGATGGCATTTGTTAAATCCGCTTCATTAAAGAGAACGCGATCTGCGAAAGCCTCTGTTAAGTCCGCACCCGCTAAGTTAGATCGCTGAAAGGTCGCCATCGTCAAGATAGTACCTTTAAGATTGGCACCTTCTAAGTTCGCTTTCAGCAAAATAGCACCAGCTAAAGAAGCCCCTTCAAAATTTTTATTCGCGAAATCTTCATAACGCAGGTCCGCAAAGGTAAAGTTTTGGGCACCGTTCTCTGCCCAAGTGGGTTGGCTATTGAGTACAAAGGAGGAGCCAACGATCCAAATAACTGCGAAAACAACTGAAATAGCGCGTAACCAAGGCTTGATTCTTGGATTCATCAATTTATATCAGACCAAATTTTTCCGTTCACTCCTTATTTTCGCATTTGTTCGGAGTAGTGGTTAGGTAGAACAGTCGATATCGTATCTAACAGTGCAGTATCGTGAGGGATTACGCAGACTGATGGCATATGGTTTCAAGCATAGTGCAGCCGCTTTCCTATCAATCATTCAATGATTGAGGGCAAGGTCATTTCAGTATTCACGGCAGATCATACATACCTCTATGGTGGAATCGCTCTCATTTAGATGCTAAGACAATAACTATGGAATGGACAGCAGGCTTTTATGATTGGCTCCTTGTATGAATACCAAGTGGGAGGGAGTCTGCCTGCTGATGCACCTTCCTATGTGACTCGATCTGCTGATCAGGAATTATATGAACAATTAAGGGCAGGAGAGTTCTGCTATGTCCTCAATTCCCGGCAGATGGGGAAATCCAGTCTGCGGGTGCAGGTGATGCAGCAGCTTCAAGCTGAAGGTATTGCCTGTGCTGCCATTGAACTCACCCAAATTGGTAGCCAGCAAATTACGCCAGACCAGTGGTATGCCGGACTCATTCGCAGTTTAGTTAGCAGCTTTCAGTTAAGCGATCGCTTTAATTTACGGCAGTGGTGGCGAGACCAAGCGCTGCTATCTCCAGTGCAGCGTTTCCATACGTTTATCGAAACCATCCTATTGGTGGAATGTACGGGCAAGCTAGTCATTTTTATCGATGAAATTGATAGCGTTCTGCGGTTGCCCTTTAAAGATGATTTTTTTGCGGTGCTGCGGGCCTGCTACAACCATCGCACGGATAATGGGGCTTATCAGCGGTTAGCGTTTGTCTTGTTGGGAGTTGCCACCCCTTCGCGGTTAATACAGGACAAGCAGCGTACCCCCTTCAATTTGGGACATGCCATTGAGTTAAAGGGCTTTCAAGTAGCAGAAGCCCAGCCTTTAGTAGCAGGACTCACTTCCCAGACACCGCAGGCCCAAGCTGTTTTACAAGCTGTACTGTCTTGGACGGGAGGACAGCCGTTTCTGACGCAAAAAATCTGTCAGATGATTGCCCAGTCAGCGGCTCAACTGCCGACTCAGTCTGCAGAGATAGAGCAGTGGGTAACGCAGTTTATTCAGGACAAACTGCTCGCCAATTGGGAGGCTCAGGATGAACCTGAGCATTTGAGAACGATCCGCGATCGCATCCTCAGTAACGAACAATACGCCAGCAAAGTGCTCGATCTCTATCAGCGAATTTTGCAGCAAGGCTCCATTAAGGCAGATGCCAGCCCAGCCCAAGTCGAGCTGCGTTTGTCGGGGCTGGTTGTCAATCGATTAGAGAAACTGGTTGTCGCCAATCGAATCTATGCCCAGATTTTTGATTCAGACTGGGTGGAGGATGTGGTGGCTAGTTTGCGGCCATCCTTCTATGCCTCCGCCCTCCGCCAGTGGCAACAAAGCCAAGCCAAATTTCTATCAGGTGAACAATTACAGGCTGCACAGCAATGGTCGATTGGGAAACAGCTTAGTGATGAAGACTATCGTTATTTAGCGGCCTGTCAGCAAGCAGAAGCCGATGCCATCCTAGCTCAGGCCCAGCGACGGGCCAGACGAACGGTGTTGACGGGGTTGATTGCTTTGGTGGGAATTGCCGTATCAGCAGTTGCGATCGCATTCTGGGCCAGCACCTCCATTCGCAAAGCCCAAGAAGTCACCGCCATCGAGCGAGATGCTCGACAAGCCTTGCAGCAAGCCGAATTCAAGCAACTAGAAGCTCTGCTCTTAGCCTTAAAAACAGCCCGCAAAATGCAGGACTGGGGCGATCGATCAGAGGCCTCCACCTTTCCCACCCTGACTCCACTCCTAGCTCTGCAGCAGATCTTGGAAGATATGCGGGAGCAAAATCAGATTCGAGGGCATCAGCGGGGGGTGACCAGAGTGCGTTTTACCCCGGATGGCCAACGCTTAATCACCGCTTCCCAAGACCAGGAAGTACGGCTCTGGGATTTGGAAGGCAACTTGCTGGCAAAAATGGTGGGGCATCGCTCAGGGGTAACGGATGCTTGTCAGAGCGGCACAACCCTAGTCACAACGGCAGCAGATCGTACCGCTCGGTTATGGGATTTACAGGGTAAACCCCTGGCAACGTTACCTCACCCCCAGCCCGTTAACGCTGTTAGCTGTCCACCCACCACAGAGGGAGTGATTGCCACCGCCACTAATGACGGCCAGGTTTGGCTATGGGACTCCAACGGTCAGTCCCTAGCCAATTTTCGTCCTCACCCTTCTGCCATTACGGCTCTTCAGTTCAGTCCTGATGGTCAATCCCTAGCCTCTGCTTCCTTTGATCAGACCGTCGAAATTTCCAATCTCCAAGGCCAGCGAATTTTAAAGATTCCTGTAGGGCATGGACCGGTTCGCAGTCTCCACTGGCGGCCTGATGGTCAAGCTCTAGCCACTGGCTCCTATGATGGCTACCTGCATCTGTGGAGTCGCCAAGGCAAATTAATCCGCAGTTGGAATGGCCATCGTACCCAGGTGTTTAGCGTCGTTTTCAGTGCCGATGGCAAACAACTGGCCTCCGCCGCCGCGGATCGCCTGATCCACATTTGGGACTCGGAAGGGGAGCGATTAGAAACCCTAAAAGGTCACCAAGACTGGGTGAGAAGCGTGCAGTTTAGTCCCGATGGCAAATGGCTAGTCTCTGGTTCCGAAGACTACACCACCCGTTTATGGAATTTGCGCCAGAAAGGTCCTGTACAGATCCTCAAACATGCTCGCCCCGTTCTCAGCCTCAGTTTTATGTCCCCAGATCCAGCCATGGTGACGGCTGGCGGCGATCAGTTTATTCGCATATGGGATAAGTCAGGGGAAGAACGGCTGCGCATAGATGCCCATGCCGGCCGAATTTGGGATATTACTCAAAAGGGAGAGTATTTGGCCACTGCATCTGGTGATCGCACGGCTCGTGTCTGGTCGAAGACTGGAGACTTAATCACTGAATTGCGAGGGCATCAGTCGGAAGTATTTGGCGTCAGTATTGATCCAACTGCCCAGCGCATCGCCACAGCTTCTAAAGATGGTACCGCCCGACTGTGGGATTGGCAGGGGCAGCCTTTAGCGATCTTGCGTGGTCACCGCAGTCCCGTTTGGAGCGTTACCTTTAGTCCTACGGATCCGATTGTAGCGACGGCCTCTGCGGACCAAACGGTCCGTCTCTGGTCGCTAGCGGGCCAGACCACTGCCATCTTAGAAGGACATCAAGGCCGAGTATGGACGGTGCAGTTTAGTCCCGACGGGAAATCCTTGGCCACAGCGTCTGATGATGGCACGGCAAGGCTATGGGATTTGGAGGGGCAATCTCTCGCCAAGTTTGAAGGGCATCGAGGGGCGGTTCGTGGCGTCCGTTTTAGTCCTGATGGTCAATCTTTAGCGACAGTTTCCGAAGATGGCACCTTACGATTATGGGAATTACAGGGCCGTCAACTGGCGGAATTTAAGCATGGCAACAGCCGTTTGTTTGACCTCAGCTTTAGTGCCGATGGCCAGTTTGTGGCCACGGCATCAGAGAATCGAGGCGTAAAGGTTTGGGCAATTGAAGCCTTGAGTTTAGACAAACTGTTGACCAGAAGTTGTGAGTGGTTGCAGCTCTATCTCAATAACCCCACAGCCAATTTGCTCGATCAAGAACGTCAGCTATGCACGCCCAGCGAATCTGTCAGGAATGATTAACCCAATCTCTTGAAATGGCCACTCTTCCTTGCTGTTTCTGATTTTTGTTGCTTTGCACAACAAGTCCAGCTATTTTGAGAAGACATCATTTGTGAGCTGATAACACGAACAGCAAGCAGCTAACCCCCCATTACATCCGTTGAAGATGACTCAGGACAACTCATTCTCCTTAGCTGCTCTAGACATAATGAGTACGCAGTCCATCATCTTAATCGCAGAGCATGATCGGGCAACCAGCGATACTATGGCCCAATGTCTAGAGAAGGATGGTCATCTAGTGATTACAGCCTCTAATGGGGAAGAGTGTCTAGACGCTTATAAAAACATGATGCCTAATCTTGTGCTGCTAGATGCCATGATGCCCAAAATGAACGGGTTTGAATGTTGCCAACAACTTCTAAAATTAGCGGGTAGTGCTAATACCCTCATCCTAATGATCACGGGATTGGATGAGGAAGCATCTGTGAATTTGGCTTTTGAGAGTGGCGCATCTGACTTCATTACTAAACCTATTCGCTGGCCTATTCTGAAGCAGAGTGTGCGTATCCATCTTGAAAATAACCAACTGAAGACACAACTAAAAGAGGCGCATCAAAAACTGATCCAACTTTCCTCGGCAGATGAATTAAGGCAGCTGACCAAGCGGCAATTTTTTCTAAAGCAAATCCAAGTTGAATGGCTACGGATGGTAAGAGAGGAATCTCATTTATCATTGATGATTTGTGATATCGATGGCTTCGAAACTTACAATGATACCGATGGCCATATACAAGGCGATCAGTGCCTATCCCAAGTCGCTAGTGCCATCAGTCAATGTCTAAAGCGTCCGGCTGATCTTACGGCCCGATATGGTGGAGGGAAAATTGCAGTCCTTCTCCCTAGTACGTCTTTAGAGGGTGCTATTCATATAGCTGAGAAAATTCGAGGGTCTGTCGCCGCTCTGGCTATTCCCCATCAATCTACTTCCTTCTCTGATATCGTCACCATCAGCTTGGGAATTGCTAGTGTGCTTCCTTGTACTCAATTGATAGGGGCTGGAAGCTTTTACCAGTCCGCAGATAAAGCCTTGTATCGAGCCAAGGCTGAAGGTGGTGATCGGGTGGTGGTGGGTACTCCACTAGATTGATGCTGCTATATCTTGCCGATCTTCTCCAACACCCCCTTCACTATCCCGTCATACCAATTTGTATAGCTCCTCGACTCCAGGTGGAAGACCGAATGGAAGATGACGGGTTGGGTGTTCAAAATCAGTGCCCTATTTTTAATCGACTGGCAACGATCAATCTTGCAGGGAAAGGACGACAATACCTAGCCTTTGCTCGGTTTCGACTCTTCGATGTGTTTCAGTTGCTTGCTCCATCGAGTAGAACATCAGGTGTCCCATATCGTTCGTACACAATGGCTTTCATGGGTTTCATCTGATTACTATGATCAGAGGTAAAAGTCAGCTTTTTTCTTGACAATAGACTTTCAATATATGAAAAGAAATCTTGGAAGATGACATGGAAAAGCTCTAGATTTATGTTTCATATTATTAACCTCTTTATTTTTATTTAAGGAGTTTAAGAGGCTTATGAATAAAGGGTTTGAAAGGCTGAGTTTTTTTGCCTGATCAAAATGATCCTTATTTGGGAATAACTGAGATTGGAAATACACCCTCTTTGGGCTATACCAAACGGTTACAAAAGCTTTCACTCCCCTGCAAGAAATTGCAGGGGATTTTTATCTTTTCATTGATTGCAAGGGTGTTAATTAAACACAGTGAGGCCAAGGCTTTTAGGCGTAGATCTACTCATTCATGTTGCGGTAGGTAGCAACGGCGGAAGGAGAGATTTGGTTCAGATAGCGGAAAATCCAATACTTGAACACTGTATCCAGCATGACCGGAAAAGTGGCAATAAACATATTGATGAAATTGCGATCCTGGGGCAGGCCAAAATGACCCAGAACACTTTCAACAATCACTTCCCAGCCGTGAGGAGAGTGAAATCCGACGAATACATCTGTAAATAGAATGATGATAAAGGCTTTAGCACTGTCACTCAGCCCATAAATAATCTCATCGAAAAAAGATTTGAGAATCGCAATCTTTTGACGATTGAGCAAAAAGTAGATCGCTAAAGCAATCAGCGAAAATAAATCTGAGATGGCATTTTTTAAAGGTTGCCGTAAATCCCACTGATATTCTTCTTTAAGATCGGCCGCTTTGGCTTTGAGTTGGGATTGAATCTCGGCAGGGGAAAGAGAGATGGGACTGGTTAAACTTTCAAATTTGAGTCGTTCTTCAAAACGGGATAACTCAGTCAGGACCTCATTTTCAATTTCAGGATTAATCCGAATTTCAATTTGTTCTGGGCCTTTTAATTTATCTACAAAGGGACCAATGACCAAGTTTTTGGACACTTGCTGGGTGAGCAAGGGGACAATCATTAACCCTAAGACAAAGCTGACAGCGGCCCTGGTCCGCACCCTAGAATTGCGAAAGTCATTGAGGATGTCGTCTTCAGTCCCTGGATCCGGGTTTAATTCTTTGCGGAAGCGGGTGGCTGTACGCAGAATTGACCGGGGAATAAAGCTACTGCTGTCTAACTTGGAAGGGTCATCGGAAATGTCATCTGAGGTGAATTCCGATTCATACAGAGAGTTCTGAACCGACTGAATGGGAAGTGGCTGAGGAGCATTTTTCTTACTCTCTGAGCCAGGTTTCTGGGTAGAAGGTTTAGACCCTTTAGTGGCTGCAGCCGCTGCTTCTCGTTGAATGGAAGCCGACCGGTACCGTTTCAGCACGGCATCGATAAACGCTAATTTGTCTAATGTGCCTTGAGCATCGACGGAGGGCGAGACGAGTTCTGAACTGTACTCCTCAGAGGCGACATCGTACTCATCGGTGAAATCAGTGGTGTCTGGAGTGTCTACAGGGGTGGGAGCTGGGGGGGGGGATGCTGGGGGGGCTTGAGCTTGTCGGCGACTTCGACCACTAGGGAGCTGGACTTGAACTCTCGTAAGCGGGTTTGGATAAATTGGAGATTCTTTTGGACTTCTGTCTGAAAATAGTTGGTCATCACACTTTCCGTTCGGATGCGGAGCGGAACGGGCTGACCTTTAAAATGCTTTTTCTCGATTTCTTCGATGGCGCGAGCTGCTTCATAGGCACCGTCTAAAGCTCGCTGGGGAGTCTCCCGATACCATTGCTCAACAAATTTAAGCGAACGCCTAAATGGGTTTGGTGAAGAAGAACTCATGATTGCCCTACTCGATGCTGCAATCTGGGGGTATGGGTCATGGGGGCATGATGTCCTGAGACGTTATGTAAGCAAAACCTACCAGAATTAAGACATAACCTCATAATAGGTATGTCGTATAGTAGCAAATTTGTTTCTCGCTGACTTCTGTTCCTATTTGGATATCGGGTCCGGTTCGTAGCGGTAAGACCACCGCGCTGATTCAGCATCTAGTGGACTGGTCTAATCAGTCTCCTGCAATCGGAGGAGAGACCGCTCAGCCTGCAGTAAAAACGGCCCTAGTTTTTGCCGTGAATGCCGATAATCGCCAGGTATTGATGCCTGGGATTGCCCAAGCCACTACGGGCAAAATCATCGTCCAATCCACGACCCCCCTGGGCTTCTTCGAAAATGAGGTCATGCTGTTTTGGCCTCTGGTGATCAAAGCTTTGGGATTACAGGCCCAATTCCCGCTCCGCCTGCGCCCGGAAACAGAACAAGAGCTAGCCGCCCAGTTTTGGCACACAGCGCCTTGGGAGGAACTGCAAGAGCTAGAAAATATGTCTCCGGATCGGTGGGTACGACGAATCTTGGATTTACTCCAGCTTGCCGCTTTTGGCGGTATTGCCTTAGAGGACTTACCTCGCCGCTTGGAGGATGGCTTAGGGGAGCTGAAGTGTGACAGGGCTTTAACTGAAACCATTGCCCAAATGTTGATGGATTGGCGGGATTGGTGTTTGCAGCAGGGCTTGCTTACCTATGGCATTCTCACGGCTTTGTATTGGCGCTATTTGTTACCCGATCCGGCCTATCAAGACCATTTGTTACAGCGATATCAAGGCGTGTTTGCGGATGATGTGGATAGCTATCCTGCCATTGCCCGAGACATCTTTCAGGTATGGCTGAATCATGGAGAGCTGGGCGTCTTTAGTTTTAATCCCAATGGTTCGATTCGTTTGGGGTTAGGGGCCGATCCTGAATGTTTAGCCGGGCTAAAGGATGTCTGCCAACTGCAAACTTTACATCAGGATTTTACGCTTTCTTTAGGAGCTGTTCTAGGCCATAACATCGTCGCCTTTGTGAGTGGAGAAACCTTTGAGTTACCGGAACCGCTGACTTGTTTGCAGACGAGTTCCCGCGCTCAGCTTTTACGTCAAACTGCCGATCAAATTATTGAAGCGATTGAGTCTGGGCAGACTCAGCCAGAAGAGATTGCTGTGATTGGTCCCGGTCTCGATACGATTGCCCGCTACACCCTGATTGAAATTCTGACGGCCAAAGGGATTCCCGTTGAATCCCTCAAGGATCAGCGCCCCCTCAATAGCTCTGCTATTATCCGGGCCTTGTTGACCCTTTTAACCCTGGTCTATCCTGGTTTGGGCCGCCTTGTCGATGCAGAGCAGATTGCCGAAATGCTGGTTGTACTCACCCATCAGCGGTCTCCTTCCCTAGCTAGTGCGGCTGGCATTATCGATCCTGTGCGTGCCGGGTTATTAGCTGATTATTGCTTTCAACCTCATCCCGATCATCCACAACTGCTGCCCATCCAGACCTTCCCCCGGTGGGACCGTTTGGGACATCAGGCCACCACAGCCTACAACAACCTGCTGAGTTGGCTTGATCAACAACAAAAAGGCTCAACGACGCCACAGCCCTATCTCACCCTAAATCCCGTGTTTATTTTGGATCGCGCCATCCAGGAATTTTTGGCCCCCCATGCCCTCAGTTACGATCAGCTCTCGGTGTTGCGGGAGCTGATGGAGACGGCTCAGCATTATTGGCAGGTGGACAAGCGCTTGCGGCAGACCCAAACTCGCCATCCTCCTCTGCCAGAAACCGTCGGTCAGTTTATTCAGCTCCTGCGGCAAGGCACCCTAACGGCCAATCCCTTTCCAGTGAATCCCAATGGCCAACCCCGACGGGCCGTGATGCTGGCAACGACATTTCAGTATCGGATGGCGCGGCAGGTCCATCGCTGGCATTTTTGGTTAGATGCGGGTTCGGCCCTGTGGCATGGCGGTGGAGCCGTGATTCTTTGGGGTGCGCCTTTTTGTCTGCGTGACTGGTCTGGGGAACCTCTAACGGTCGAAGAGGAAATGAATAATGACCAGGCTCAGTTGCGGCGACTGTTGTTAGATTTATTGAGCCGAGTCACGGAAAAGGTGTTTCTCTGTCATAGTGACTTATCTGTTAGTGGACAAGAACAGGTGGGGCCCTTGTTACCTTTGGTTGATGCGTCCACTCCCCTAGTGGATAATGACTCACAAGTTCAGAGGGAACAGGTGGATGAAGCCAATCCTGACGTTGTTAAGGTCTAAAAGTCTCCGGTCTTCGGTGCAGCTATGCTTGGCTGCCCTTGGTTTCATGGGGTGGGTAGAACCTGCAAAAAGTGAGTTCCACAAGATACCCGTGACGTCAGTAGAGTCCTGTTCTGTGCCCTTGGCAGGAGCAGAGGATATCTCCTATTCCTGTCGCCTGTACCGCGATGCCAATGCTAAACTGCCGGTGTGGGAAACGGCCTTGGGATTTGAGTTTGGTCGTTTAAATTATCGGCAATGGCAGCAGTTGGTAACCACCTACGCGACTTGGCATAATCGGCGAAATTTAGCGTATTACGATCGCGATCGCAACTACAATCTCATGGACTTCATGCCCCCGGCCATACAGGCTTGGAACCGACACCGGTTTCACGAACAAGACCTTACGCCTGCCAGCCCCCCGACAAAACTCGCTGCCAACTGTTGGGGCACCCTCTACGAAATCTTGCGGTTGGCAAAGCAAGACAATCCACCCGCCCCCCACCCTATTTGTGACCGATAGGCACCCCATGTTGCAAACATTGCGGCAGGGGTCCATGAAGATCCAGGCCACCCCTCAACCAGGAGACATTGTGTTGGTGTACCACCAGCATGGCAACCGCACCTATCTAGACCATGTTGCCCTAGCGATAGATCAGCAGCTTTATTTTGAAAAAGCAGGAGCTGGTAATGATGTTCCCTATCGTTTGATTGATCGTCAGGCCCTTGAACAGATATGGAACCCAGATATTTACACGTTTGAGTACCGCCGCCCTTACGCACATCAACAATGGCACTCCCCAGAGCAAATCTTCGGGAAGGAAGGAAATCAATTTATCGTCCATGGAGACTCCTTAGCCCAGTCGAGTCCTAGGGAGAACCTCTCTCAGTCTTTGCCGGGGCCCATGACCTATTTTGCGATGAAGCAACTTCCTGCCTTGGTCAAAGTACAGGGACGATTTCGCTTGTCACCAACAGCCTATGATCCTCAAGGGCTGGCGGCAGATGACAACACCAGTGAGTTCTGAATTAGATCTGTTGATTATAAAAAGAGCAACAACAACAGAAAAATACAGACGAATGCCCATAGCATCTCAGGTTCAAGTTTAAATCCATGAGGCGATGAGGATTGGCTAGGGGGAAGAGTAAATCTAAGGGAGGATGAGGTCACGGATTTTTTCATAAACAAACAAGGTACCGAAACGCCCAGTGCATCAATCTTGGTCTTTTGGACTGAGACATAGCCTTGGCTTTGATAGAGCGCGACAGCGGTTAGGGAAGAGAAGACTTCAATAGTCGGCCGCTGTTCAGCCAGAGCTCGACGTTCAAAATACTGCAGTAACTGCGTGGCAATTCCTTGACGAGTGTGATCTGGATGCACATAAATCCCTAAAATTTTGGTGCTACAGAGGCTAAAGGCAATGAAACCAACCAGATAATGATCTTTCTGTGCCATATAGATCAGCTCCTGTTGGCCTCGCCATTCATGTTGAGATTGGACAATGGCATCTACTTGGGCAGGGCTGTAATCTCTGCTGCATAGCCTTTGGATTGCTTGTTGCTGGATATCGAGAACCTGCTCCATGTCTGCAGGGCGAGCCAACCGAATATTGAGATTCATCAAAATGGACGGGAGAAAAGTCGGTCTCCTTCTAGAATTCCCGCATTGAGGCAATTCTAGGTCAACAATTGACCGATCTGAAGTCTGATGGAACCTGTAGGCTGATTCTTGGAAATAGGGAATATTACAGTATGGAGAATGGTGTTGAGCATTCAACACCATTCTTTGATGATTTCGTTGCCGCGAGATTGACCTAACATCCTCTAAGAGAGTGAGATGCATGCCCCGTTCAAAAGACCAATTTTTGGTATTTGGTTCTCCCGCCATTGAAGAGGCAGAGATGCAAGAAGTCATGGCCAGCATGAAAACGGGTTGGTTAGGTACCGGCCCTAAGGTGATGCGGTTTGAACAAGATTTTTGCACCTATAAAAGTAGCAAACATGCGATCGCAGTCAACTCTTGCACCGCTGCCCTGCACCTCAGTATGTTGGCAGCCTGTCTTCAACCTGGCGATGAAGTGATCACCACGCCGTTAACCTTCTGTGCCACGGCGAATGCCATTATTCATGCGGGGGGTGTCCCGGTCTTGGCAGATGTCGATCCGGTCACCCTGAATATCGATCCGGTTCAGGTCGAAGCCAAAATTACCGATCGAACCAAAGCCATTATTCCCGTCCATTTTGCGGGTCGTCCCTGCAATATGACTGCCCTCTGCGAGTTAGCCCAGCGATATAGCCTGGTGCTGATTGAAGACTGTGCCCATGCCATCGAAACGGAATATCAAGGGCGCAAAGCTGGTACCTTTGGTAGCTTTGGCTGCTTTAGTTTCTATGTCACAAAAAACATCACCACGGGGGAAGGGGGCATGATTCTCACCCAAACCCAGGAAGATGCGGATCGAATTAAAGTGTTGGCCCTCCATGGCATGAGCCAGGATGCTTGGAAGCGCTTTAGTGATGATGGCTATAACCATTACCAAGTGGTGGAAGCGGGGTTTAAGTACAACATGATGGATATTCAGGCCGCCATTGGCATCCATCAGCTGCAGCGGGTGACTCCTTATTGGCATAGACGGCAGCAAATCTGGCGGCAGTACAATCATGCCTTTGCCGATCTGCCCCTGACCCTTCCTGCGTCTCCAGAGCCCAATACTATTCATGGGTATCACCTCTACACCCTCCTCATTGATGAAAGCCAGACGGGGATTAGCCGTGACCAGTTCTTGGTCGCCATGCATCGTCAACATATTGGCACTGGCGTTCACTATTTGAGTCTGCCGGAGCATCCCTACTATCAACAACGGTTTGGCTGGCAACCTCAGGATTATCCCCATGCCACCCGCATTGGTCGGCAAACCGTTAGCATTCCGTTGTCCGCTAAATTGCTAGACCAAGACGTTGAGGATGTTGTGGCAGCAGTCCATCAAAGTCTAGATGCCTCTGCCATCGCGGCCTGATTCTGCTCTTTTTACAGCGTTCTGTCTGTCATGCGTATCGTCTTTTTAATTCCAGATTTAAAGCAAGGGTGGTTCTGGGAAACCCTGGAAGCGACCCTATCGCGAAAGCCTAGGTTAGCCAATTGGTCCCTACGGCGATGGTTATATGTGACTGAAGTCTATGGCGGCACGATGAATATCATGCGGCATTGTTGGGTGGCCCGCCAATGTGGCGCTGATGCAGTTCTGGCGACCATGAGTGGCCAAAATAACTATGGGGATGTATTTGGGGTGAAGCGCCCATTGCCCTTTATGGCCTGGAAGGATCGACAGCCTGATGATATTTGCCTAGTGCCCGATTACGCCACCCAGTTGATTAAGGATGTAGACGGAGTTGCGATCGCATATGAACAATCTCCCCTCCAAACCAAAACCGATTTCGACTATCGCAGCGATCGCGTCCTACTCTGGACCGACTCAGACTTAATGCAGGGGGTTTGCGCTCAGACCTATCCAGGCAAACCGGCAGAAATCGTTCCCAATATTGTAGATAAAGAACTGTTTCCCTTTATTCCCCAAGCCCAGCGAGAAGAGGGCTTGATCTTCGCCTTTCCCCGTAAAGGTAAGGCGTTTATCCTAGAAACCCAAGCCCTTTATCAGCAGCAAGGTGGGAGTTTTTGGCGATTTGAACTGATTGATGGCATCTCCCTGCAGGCCCTAACTCAGCAGTTCCGACGTCCCCAAGCCTTCCTAGCCTCGGCTAATTTTGAGGGCTGTGCCTTACCACCTCAAGAGGCCATGGCAGCGGGAATCGTTGTGGTCGGTAAAACGGCACGGGGGGCCAACTTCTGTATGGAACAGGGCAAAACCGCCCTCACCGGAGAAACCCCTGAAGAAGTGGTGCAGTGCCTCTTCCAGCTGGAAGAGGAGACCTTAAGAAATACCCTGGCCCACAATGGCTATGACTATATCAGCCAATATTTCCCAGAAGGGAAACCCGCCCAATTCTGGCAGCAGAAGCTAGAACACTTTGCCGCTCATCTTGAAACCTAGCATCGCTACTTTAGGGAATGGGTCTGAGGGGGCGACATGAAGGCTACAACCCAGCACAGACAAGCTCCATCGCTCTCATCCCCCGTTGATACTCAGGTAGCTTATTGGGAGAGAGTTTCATTAGCTCATCCACCAATCGAGCCAGAACTCCATCCCCCGTTATGGCCCACAGATGAGCAGATAGTCCGACTCGGAATGCACTATGACGCTTGTTCGGTGAAGTGGTGGATTCGGGTCTAGTAATATAGCGCTGTAGTCCTTTTTGCTTGAGATTTTGCCCTTGTAGTGCCGCACTGGTATAGGCAATGGCAATCACAATAACGATAGCCACCAACCGTTCTTGCATGGCTTGAGAGCCTTCGAGACAATAGCCTCCTTGCTTGAAGTCCCGAAACATTTCTTCGATAGAGAAGCGTTTTTGGTAGCTGACGATAGCACTATTGAGGTCACAGAAGTTGGTGAGAATAAACCATGCTTCATCAGGTGCAAAGCCCTGATACCGTCGTTTCCACTTGGCTGCCACATTGAAAGTTCCAAAGCCTTTAGCCTGAGTGACGCGCACATCATTGAGAAATAGCTTTTGACCTGGGACAAGGCCAAACTGTTGGAGTTGTTGAGTAAACTGCTGGGCCAGAGCCACTTCGGTATTGCGCTTGAGTCGCAGACAAAAGTAGACCTTCTGTTGGCCTAACCACTGCCCCAGCTTGACGGAACAAAACTCTCGGTCACCGAGGATGACCAGACGATAGGCTGATAAATGGCGGATAACTGTGCTTAAAACAGCGGTTTGCTCGTCATAGTTGCTGCTGCCCTTTTTGCAGAGGGCTTCACACCATACGGGAATAGCGCGATGTTGCCAGACCACGCTGACCATCAATAGATTAATCACTCCCCAACTCGTACGGTCGATGACGACATAAAGCTGGGAGCCTTGAGGATACTGCTGGCTCAGCCACAGCTTAACCAGCGGTAGCCAAAGCGTTTCAAGCTCAAGGGTCGGTAAGGATAAGAACCGTTGGATTTTTTTCGGCGACTGTCAAAAAGAATCGGCAGTGGCAGCCCTTCTGCTAGCGTCTCGATTTTGACGCAGCGAAGTGTTTGTAATAGATGAACGAGGATCTCTAGGAGAAGATACTGGGCAGGAGACAGTTGACGGCGTAAATGAGGTTGGTATAGTGGCAATATCATTGTCAATAAGGTGAGCTGGAGATACATCATTTGCAGCCCATCTTTTTTCTTGTCTATCGGGTTATTGCACGAATAGCAAGAGGTTTACGGCGCATGTCGCCCCTTCAGGGAATGGGTAACATAGCGTTTTGTGCCATTGATGCATGGAAAATTTTTTCACTTTCCGTAGAGTAAACTCCGAGACACATTCCTTATAAAAAGCCCATAAAGCCAAAGTTCTCGTTTATAGTGCCAAGAGCAACCTGTGTTCTCCCATGTCACCCTTTCCCCTCGACCGTTTTGATCTGAATGCTCAGGATATTCAAGACTGGTATGTCAACAAGACCCTTAATGATCCCCATCGACTAGCGATTCAGGCGCTACAGTCTCAACGCATTTGCGTCATGGGTGGCTGTGGGCAAGTGGGTTCCCATCTGGTGACCAAGCTCTATGAATTTGGCTATCCCTTGGATCGTTTGACCATCAACGATAACCTACGTCTGGGTAAACGGGAAAATTTACCGGCCATCCTCAGGGACCAAGTCGATACCCGCTGCCACAAAGACTATGCCCTGAATCCCATTACTCAGCCAGACATTGTCATCTTTGTGGGAGGACGGTCCAGTGTGCCTCACTTTCATACGTTGGAAGAGGTCTTGGATGAAGTTGATAGCTGGAAAACGATCCTGGAATGGTGTGTTGCAGAAAACATCCGTCTGATTTTTGCCTCGACGAGCAGTCTATGTAAAAAACGTCCGTCCCTGGAAGACCAACGGGTGTGGCCGGCCTCTCTCTATGAAACCGCCAAGCTGATGATGGAAGATATGGCCATCCAGCAAGCCCTATGCAACAACCTAGTCGTTCAAATCTGTCGATTCTTCTCCATCTATGGGGTAACAGAGCAGCATAAAGGAAATTTTGGCAATCTGTATACGCAGATTTTGTGGCATAGCTTAGAACAGACCCCCTTTGAACTCTGGGGGCGTCAAGGTCAGTTTTCCCCTGGGGAACAGACCCGAGATACTATTTTTGCTGCGGAAGTGTCCCGCGCCTTACTGTATTTACTGACACTGCCCCAGCCTCGTCCCCAGATCAATAACATCTCAGAATTGGTCTACAACATTGGCCAAGGACAACCTACTGCTATTCGCACCATGATTGGCCAAATCGAGGCCTTGTTACCCTCAGACTGCCAGCCGATCATCGTTGAATCCGAGGTGCCGGCAGAGATTCAAAACTATGTTGTCCATACCTGGGGCAACCCTCATAAACTCTTAGGGACCGATTTTAGTCCTCAATTTACCGAACATCCCGATAACCTCAAATTCATTACCTATGCGCTGTTGAGTAATATGGATTGGTATTGGTCCATTGTCGAGCAGCTACGGAAACGGTCCTTAGCGAGCGTGGTCTAGCCCTACCTGCTGCAAGACAAGAGACATCAAAGGGGAATGCTGAAAGGGAGCTGACCACCGCTGAGGAAATATGACACACTCAGAACAGTGGACTCAAGCCAGATGTTACTGAGGCTTTGACGATGAACGTGTTTGATGATGTAAGCCGCTTTCTTGAAAAACAGCTCGAAGAGTTTCTCCGAGCCCATCCACACCTGGAATTACAGGTTCTTGCCGACAATATCCGAGAACAAGAAGTCAAAACAGCTAAATTGCTGACTGACCTGCAAGCAGAAGAAAAACGCCAACAGGACGCTATTTTAGCCACTGCCAACGAGATTCAGCGCTGGCATGAGCGCGTTAAAAAAGCCGAGCGGGCTGGACGACAGGATCTTGCCACTGCCGCCAAAGAGCGAGAAGCCTCATTGCTCAGTCAAGGAAACCAGCAGTGGGGCCAAATGGAGGTGACCAAAACTCGTCTCCAGCAAACCCAGACGTTGCTAGAAAAAATTCAGATTCGCCAAAAAGAGGTGAAGGAAAAAATTAAGCAAATGCCTCGGAAGCCTCAACCCAGCCCATCGTCAAAACAACCGCCCGATCCCTCAAAAGGCTGGTATAAGCGGGTCTCCTTGAGCGATCCTGATCCCTTAGAAGAGCAATTTAAGAACTGGGAACGGGATGCCGAATTTGAAGAATTAAAGCGGGATATGGGACGCTAAGGAGATAAGAGCCGCTAGGTATACACTGCTTAAAGAATATAGCTATTTTGAGGATTGGATATGTTGCCTAGACTGTTATTGCTGATGAGTTGTACCTGCTGTTTGTCTTTAGGAGCGGTTCCCCATCTAGCCATGGCGGAATCTGACTCTGAGAATTCGACTGAACAGGCTGACGAACAAGGGCTAGTTCAGGTCGAAAGCCAGCATTCAGTGGCCGCCACTGCCGATCGGCTGGTTCAGGTTTTAAAGAACAAAGGCATGACAGTCTTTACCCGGATTGATCATGCTGCGGGGGCTCAATCTGTAGGGCAATCCCTGCCACCTACGGAAGTAGTGGTGTTTGGTAATCCTAAGGTGGGCACGCCGCTGATGCAATGTAGTCCCACCGTGGCCATTGATTTACCCCAAAAGGCTCTGATTCGAGAAGATAAAACGGGCAAAGTCTGGCTGTCCTATAACAACCCCCAATATTTGGCACAGCGTCATCAGGTAGAGGGCTGTGATGCAGTGTTGACCAAAATTGAGCAAGCGCTGGCTAAGTTTGCCCAGGCGGCAACCCAGGAGTGATATGTACCAAAAATCCTGAACACAAGAATTGCCCGTAGCAGTCAAATCAGCGCTACGGGCAATGGGTCGTTCAAGATAGAGGCAGTTGCCTTAACCGAACAGATTCTCGAGCAAGAACTGTTCCGTTTCTTCTTCTGGGGAGGGAGACCCGGCAATGAGGTCGTGAATCTCTTGGCTCAACTCTCGGGCTTTTTCGTACTGAGTCAAGTCTCCTTGATCAAAGTAGAACTTAGCAGCTGTACGCAAATCATCTACAGCATGCTGCTTATGACCAAATTCAGATTTCAACAGTCCACGTTCGTAGTAGGCATTCGCGAAGGTCGGCTCTAAGCGGATGGCCTGGGAGAAATCTTCCATGGCTACGCGCTGATCCTCCAGTCGCTGGAGACGCTTACGGGTCAGACCTCGCTCAAAGAAATGAGTCGCAACGTTCGGATTGGCTGAAATGGTTTGAGTTAGGGCATCAATCTCTCGCAGGATATCGACGAGTTCTTCAACCCCTTCTGTCTGGGCCGCTAGATATTGGGCACTGCTCTTTTGATCTTCTACCTGACTTCCTAAGTCTGTGGCCGAAGATTGCAACTTTGCGATCGCAGCTTGCATCGCCTGAAACTGAGTCGATAGCTCATCCATTTGGGTTTGAGTGGCTTGGCTTTGCTCGCTCAAGGTGATGACCGTTGATTCCCCTTGCTTATGGTTGTTTTGTAGGGATGCAATAGTCGACTCTAGTTTCTCAGTCTGAGTATTGAGGGTGGCAATGGTTTGTACCGTTTGAGTATCCTGCTTGGTGAGATGCTCAATCTGAGACTGTACCCCTTCACTCGCCTGCTTCATCGGGTCCAGTTGAGCCTGGAAATCAGCTTGGTTTTGTTGGAGCAGATGGGCCATTTCCATACGTTGTTGATCTTGGAACGCGCCCATTTGACGTCGGCGATTAGCCAGACCTAGAGTGGCTGATAGGGCCAATGGGATAGAAGCTGCAGAAGCTACGGCGATTTGTTGAAGCATGATAGCGAGAACTGAACCACCGATGGCGGTTACAACCGCAACTGGTTCAGCAAGATCAAGCCAATTGGAGTCACTGTTACTCCCAGGTGTATTTTGTGAGGCTGACATAATTTCTAGAAATCCTAAAAACTCTCAATAATGGTTCCGTAATGATTAATTCAATAAGGCCTGATTGAGGCGGAGCGCAGGCATCATTAACTCTGCTTCTTCTTCCGATAAATGGTCTTTTAAGACCCCCGGCATCTCTTGCCAAGTTAGGGTAGAGGCCTGCTCATCCTTGACGGCATGCACAATGGTTCTCTGCCAGAGTAGGAGATCATCTCGCAGCCAATCCAAATCGTTAAACAGCATGGCCGAGGCGGCATGACGCAATGTATTTCTGCGATCGCGTCGGCAAGTGTCGGAATAATCTTGAGACCCTTTATGGAAAACCTGTGGATCCGCAGCCGTTAACACCTCGTCCGCTTGATCCATAATGGCGTCTTCGTCATCCCTAATCTTTTCATAGGCGCTAATGCGGTCGCGCACGGATTGAAAATAGGATTTCAGAAAGGCTAGATCTGCCTCGGTGGCATACCGGCCATCTGCTTCAATGTTCAGTCGCTTCAATTGTGACAGCATATTATTTCCCCCAGATAAAATCTGTTGTTATACAAGTTGTGAATTGGCTAAGTGAGTGGATACATCACTACGAGTTTCTTCCAGCTGACTGATCATGGACCGGGTAATCAGCTTTCCAGCTTCGACTAAGACACGACCATCAATAGGATGAAGGATATTTTCTTCCGTTCGACGTCCGATCAGGCTATCGATGTCACTGACATCACTGAGATACATACCGGTAGGGAGTTCGACAACCACCCCTTCTCCCATGACCTTACTTTGGCAAGCGAGGCGAGAATTCAGTTTGCAGGTGGTGATTGCCCCCAATGTTCGCTGTTCGCGGCGACTCAAGGGAGATAAATGCTCCATGCCGTCTTTAATGAAAATATGGCAGGTTGCACACATCCCCCGTCCTCCACATTCATGGAGGACTTTCAACTCGTTCTTAAGCAATGCTGACAGCAAGTTATCGTTGGTCGGCACGCTTGTTTCTTGACCAATCGGATCCAACCTAACTATTTTGGCCATTGCTCACTTCTCCAAAATGGAATATTCATCAACTGCATCAACATGGCCCTACCCTGCAGCTTGGCTATCACATAACCGAGCCAGGATGGTGTCATGGTCCTGTGCTTCCTTGACCCAATCTTCAGCGACTTTCATGCGCTCAGGCAATCCAAAGATGAAATGATTGCAGTCGGCTTGCATCGACTCACAGGATGTTTGCACTCCGTCCAACTCTCGCCCGGTTAGTTGGCTAAAAAAAGTACTGAGCAACCCCATTTCTACAAAGCAAGAGGGTTTATCTCCTGTTTCTCGTGCTTGAGCGAAAGCAGAATTCTGGGTGGTGATCACCAAAAAACCTTGGTGATGGTGGCTAAAATCAAAATCGATTAGGCCCCAGCCGTAGGTTTTCCAACATTCCTTGAAGGACTGTAAGAATTCCACCATTTCCATCTCAGCCAGGGTTTTGCCGTAGTAGTCGCTGACTTCTGAGGCAAAACGGCGGTAAAAATTCTTGCCCCACCAACGACCACATTGCTTCAGAACTAAATCAGCAGCGGGACCGACCTCATGCTCTAAGCTACTGTATAAAGATCTGAGTAGGGTATCAGGCAGGGCAATGAGCCGAGATCCTTCTCGGTTCTCGATCAGCCCTAGTTCGGTATCTCCTTGCACATAGACCTCTGGTGCAAAGAAATTACCGGGGATGTGGTTTTGACCAATTAATTCTTCAACAGCAATCATATTTTTTCCTCTGGTCATTAACTCAACATTGCTAATTCGGGGCTGCTTTGGCCTACCAGAGTGTTATTTGCCTCTTGGAGGAAAGGCTCTAGTAGTGCAAGTTGATCCTGGGATAAAACGGCATCTAAACTCAGGTGCAACAGCTCACTCATCTTCTGGTGAAGGGGGGTAAATTCACTTCCACCCACCACATCCTTGAGCCAGCTCAGTTGGCTGGTGAGGGTTTGGGGCTGATCCGTGAGCATGGCCATGGCGCTATAGCGTAACAGCGACATCCAGTGGGTAAACACTTTCTCTTGATCAGATTGGGAATTGGAGAAGGTCTCATTGTTTAACTGATCGGCAATGGCCTGAAAAATAATCAGTTCCTGATCTCGTAGGGTTTCATAAAGGGCTAGTCGATCTTGCAGGGCATCGACCTGCTGTTTGAAACCGTTCATTTCTGGGGTTTGTAAATAATGATCCTCTGCGGCTCGCAGATAATCTTCAAAGTTTGATTGCATGGTAATCCTCAAAACATATCCGAGAAGTCATTTAGATTCAGATCATCCTCAATCGTGATCGAGGATGATGGGGGAATGCTGGGCATCGCCGCAATATTAGGTTGCCCCTCCCAGGTGAAATGCTGAAAAAACGCCTGCACACTTAAACGAGTAGAGAAGGATGGAGCGGCCGCTACAATCGCTGGTTTCTCTACCGGGCGTCCTGTCCAATTGAATTGACTAAAAAATGTCTGTACCGTCTGACGTTGCCATGCAATAGACTCACTTGCTTCAGGGATAGGGTCAGCTTGGGGAATCGGTTGTCCTGACCAGTTATATCCTTCTAGAAATTCACGAACCGTTAGATATTTCCAACTAGTCACGATAGGTATTCCCCACCATGAAGCTTGGTTTCAATATCTCGGGCTGTAGCGCCTTCGTTTTGCCAAAATGTGGCAGCATCAATACGATCTTTTTTGCCCAGCAAGAATTTGCAGTAGGTTTCACCCATGGCATAGCATTGGGTTTCGATACAGCTGAGTTCTTTATTCACCAGGTGAGAGAAGAAGCCAGCGAATAAGCCTGCATAAATATGGCAGACAGGCTTGCCGACATCTCCCAGGGTGCGGGCAACGGCAGAATCGAAAATATTGATAAACATGAAACCGTTTTGCTGATTGTCTAGATCAACTTCCCAATTCCCCCAGCCCTGGCTAGTAAAGGGCCACCACCAAGCTTCTAAGGCAAGAGAGGGACGGCATTTACGTAGAGATTGTTGGAACTGAGCTTCAAACCAATTTTGGAAAAAGACTGCATCTTGCTTGCCCCACTCTTGGCCGATGTTGTACATCACAACCGTTGAAGCGCTACCGACTTCCTGTTCTAAACCTTCGATCAAGGCCACAATAAAATCTTCACTCGCCAGAATATTGCGAGATTCATGCCAATCGTCGATTGTGCCTTTTGCATGATTAAAGGTAAAGAAATCCTCAAAGCGATAGTGATTTAGCTTGTGAGGGTACGATTGCTTGAATGAACGACCAGTGTTACCTACAGGCATACTGGCAGCGGTTTCAGCTGGTGTAAAAACCATTGAGACTAACCCTTTTTTATGTAATTTCAATGACGAATGGGCATTCGTTACTTAGCAAAGGCTCAAATGGACCTAAGACTGATAAGCCAACAAATGTCCTCTGGAATCGCGAATCGCGAACCGTGCAGAGAACTTTGTCTATCTAAAGAATGCCCTTTTTGAAGTGCGATTCTACTAATCAGGCAGATTTAATGATGAAGATATTGTCTGTAAAAAATAAGAGTTTGTCAGAATACTCATGAGCAGTGGATGCAAAGCATCACTCACTGAATCTGGAAGGTACTTTAAGACAAAATTTATAGTCTAAGAACTCTTTAATATAAACAGTAAAACAATATTTTGCTTAAGAATAATATTTATTAGGATTACATATCTTCTGATGAGACTAAATCGGTGAAATTACGGATTTGCAGTCTTTTTATTCTATTTCAGTAGGAATTTTAACTTCGTAAATCAGCGAAATAATCCTGCTTTTAAGCATTTTGACCTTAAAGCAATTTTTTCTTCTGCTAAAGGTTGTTTGAGTGTCTGATCAATCTCAGAGAATGTGTAACCTAAATATAGGAGCTTCACCTTAGAATCAACTTCTTTGACCTTATTTGCGCAGTAAAGGTTCGATTGTGCCTACCAAGATCTCACCCATGACCAATTACTATATACGGAAGCTCTATCGTCAGAAAGATCCGTATTTGTCCCAAGTAGAGGATATGGGCGATGATTTTTCCACCTTTATGGATCTCGAGCAGGTTCTAAAGAGCCTTTATAGTGGCGGTGAAATTGATCTGATGATCCGGCAGTTAGATACCCTCGTTCAGTATCATCAGGGGTTGACTGCACAATCGTTTACTCCCGAACCTCAACTAAAAGAAGTTGAACAGCGCATTTTTGCCATTTTGGGAGAATCCCAAACTCCGAACCAGACGGCGAGTGTCCCGTTACCTGAGCCTGCCGTTAGTCCGCCTCAACCCACCGTTACTGCCGATGCGTTGCTGCAAATCTTGAATCAACTACAAGAAAGTAGCACCACCTTTTTAGGTGCGGCCATCACGACTAATTATTTGCAAGCGGCACGTCCCCAAAATGACTGGTTTGAACAGTTTCAAATTCAGCGATCGCAACCCGTTACCTTCTCTGCAGATTCGTCCGAGTCTCTCGATGACCAGCAGAAAGAGCTGGCCCAGAAGTGGGTCAAAGGGTTTGTCAAATCCTGTTCTCAAGTGATCACCAAATTCCCTGAGATTGTCGATCTGTCCCAATTATTAGGGCAGCTCTAACCTATCCTCGGCATCTACCCGAGCTTGAGGCTCGTCTTTCGGTTGTAAGAAAGCGTAAAGTAGAGTTAATTCTTTCGCTTTTGAAACCGGCAAGGACGCCCTGTGAGTCATCCAGATTATCTTGAACGCATCCTGACAGCGCGGGTCTACGATGTGGCACAGGAAAGTCCACTGGAATTGGCTCCCCGCCTTTCTGACCGCTTGCAGAACCGTATTCTCCTGAAACGAGAAGATATGCAGTCGGTATTTTCTTTTAAGTTGCGGGGGGCCTATAACAAAATGGCCCAACTCCCCTCCGATCAGCTTCACCAAGGGGTAATTGCTGCTTCTGCGGGCAACCATGCCCAGGGGGTAGCGTTAGGAGCACGACAATTAGGCACAACGGCTCTGATTGTGATGCCAGTAACCACGCCCAATGTCAAAGTTGACGCCGTGAAAGCACGGGGCGGCCAGGTGGTGCTCTATGGGGATACCTACGACGATGCCTATGTCCATGCCCGCCAGCTCTCAGAAGAAAAGGGGCTAACGTTTATCCATCCCTTTGATGACCCGGATGTGATTGCGGGCCAAGGCACCATCGGCATGGAAATTTTGCGCCAATACCAAAAGCCGATCCATGCCATTTTTATTGCCATTGGGGGAGGGGGGTTAATTTCGGGGATTGCGGCCTATATCAAGCGGTTGCGTCCCGAGATTCGGATTATTGGGGTAGAACCGGTGGATGCGGCGGCTATGCATCAATCGTTACAGGTAGGTAAGCGAGTGCGCCTCTCCCATGTGGGGTTATTTGCCGATGGCGTGGCGGTCCGCGAAGTAGGCAAAGAAACGTTCCGTCTCTGCCAAGAGTATGTAGATGAGGTCGTCTTAGTAAATACAGACGATACCTGTGCCGCCATTAAGGATGTCTTTGAAGACACCCGCTCTATCCTGGAACCTGCAGGCGCTTTAGCACTGGCAGGAGCAAAAGCCTATATTGAGCGGGAGCAACTCCAGGACCAAACCCTGGTGGCCTTAGCCTGCGGCGCTAATATGAACTTTGATCGGCTGCGATTTGTAGCAGAACGGGCCGAGTTAGGAGAACGGCGAGAAGCTATTTTTGCAGTCACAATTCCGGAGGAGCGGGGTAGCTTTCGCAAGTTTTGTGCCTGTCTAGGCAACCATAATTTGACAGAGTTCAATTACCGAATTGCCGATCGCCAGGAAGCCCATATTTTTATTGGTGTGCAAATTCAGAACCGAGCTGATGCGGCTCAGATCGCTCAAGCTTTGGAAGCACAAGGGTTTAAAACCTTGGACCTCACCGATGACGAATTAGCAAAGCTACACCTGCGACATATGGTGGGGGGCCGTTCGCCCATGGCTGGCAATGAACTGCTCTATCGATTTGAATTTCCGGAACGCCCTGGTGCCCTCACCAAGTTTTTAGGCTGCATGAGTCCTGATTGGAATATTAGCCTGTTTCACTATCGGAATAATGGTGCGGATTATGGGCGCATTGTGGTGGGAACCCAGGTGCCCCCTGATGAAATGAATGAATGGCAATCCTTCTTGGATACCTTGGGCTATCCCTATTCTGATGAAAGTCAAAACCCTGCCTACCAGCTTTTTCTGGGATAAATTATGATTACAGGCTTCATGGTGCTACTTCTCTACGAGCTTTTGGGAGAAGTGATGGTTCTGCTGCTTAATTTACCGACGCCAGGGCCGGTTGTGGGGATGTTCTTGCTGTTGCTGACGTTGATCCTGCTGGGCAAAATTCCGGAAGATGTGGAGAACGCAGCAACGACCTTATTGAGCCATTTGTCGTTGCTATTTGTGCCTGCAGGGGTGGGAGTGATGGTTCACTTTCAGCGCATTCGCAGTGAAGGATGGGCCATTCTGGCAGCACTATTGGTGAGTACGGTGGTGACGTTAATGGTCTCGGCCTTGACGATGCAGATCACGAGTAAGGTGTTGACTCTGAGGAGACGCTCCGATGCCTAAGTCAAACTTGACGGAAATATGGGTGTACTTAGCCGCCTCACCCTTGTTGGGATTGAGTATTACCCTGGCGGCCTATCAACTGGCCTATGGGATCTATCGGTGGGGAAAAGGGCATCCGTTGTTGAACCCGGTGGCCATTGCGGTGGGATTGCTAATTGGGTTGTTATCCCTAACGAAGACGTCTTACTTCACCTATTTTGAGGGGGCTCAGTTTGTTCACTTTTTGCTGGGGCCAGCGACGGTATCCCTAGCCATTCCCCTATACAAACAATTGGCAAAATTACGACGACTATGGTTGCCAGTAACTTTGACCTTAGTAGTGGGGATTAGTGCCGCAGCGCTGAGTGCGATCGCAACTGCCGCATTGCTAGGTGCAACCCCGCAAACTCTTCTGTCCCTAGCACCCAAATCCGTTACGGCCCCCGTGGCCATGGGCATTACCGAAAAAGTCGGGGGCCTTCCGTCTTTAACAGCCGTGTTGGTGGTGATGACGGGCATTATTGGCGCAACTTTGGGCACTCCTATCTTTCGCTGGTTGGGGATCCGGGATGATAGCGTCCGGGGGGATTGCCATGGGGATCACATCCCACGGCATTGGCACAGCTCGGGCTTTTCAGATTAGTGGGGAAATGGGAGCATTTTCGGGGTTAGGGATGGCCTTGTCGGCCTTTGTGTCTGCTGCCCTATTACCCTGGCTGTTACGAATGTTAAATCTGGGAGCTTAAAACGATGCAAAATTTACACCTCTACTTTTTACACCTCTGACAATTCCCTAGATTTCACGCCATCTTTACCCTGAAGCGGTTGTTTTGGGCGATTATCCATATTACTCATAAACAAAATTTATGCAGTATCCGCCTCAGAACGTAAAGGTTTATGTATCAACTTTTGTGTTTGTTGTTACATTACGATAGAAAATGTGAGGAATGTTACATTTGCCTGCTGCACAACTGGGAACGCGCAGTTTGGTTTCCTCGAAATGAGATACAACGTGACTGATTCTGTTGAAGCTAGCGATTTGCTAGCTTTTTTTATTGCTGACGCTATTTCAGCTTTCTAGTTAAAACCTTGAGTCCCCGAGCATATTGAGAATCGGATTGTGGAGGTAAAACTTGACCCGGCTCTGGCTTGAAAGGCTTGCCGTCCTCACTTTTGACAAAGACATTAGGTTTGATGCCAAGCTGGTTAATGTTTTTGCCATTGGGCGTATAGTATTTGGCGACCGTGACCACCAATCCAGACCCATCTTCTAGACTTTTCAACACTTGAACAACCCCTTTACCAAAGGTGGGGGTGCCCACGAGCTGAGCCCGCTTGTGATCTTGGAGGGCGGCAGCCAACACTTCACTGGCGCTGGCAGATTTTTCATCTACCAAAATTACTAGGGGCTTGTTAGTAAGGACTGGTCCATAAGCGATAAAATTTTGTTTCTTGCCCTTTTCATCCACACTGGAAATTAAGCGGTCTTTCCCCATCCACATGCGGGCAATGTCGATACTGGCATCAAAGACGCCGCCAGGATTTTGACGCAGATCGAGGACATACCCTTTGACGTTTCGCTTTTCTAAATCCGTCAGAGCTGTTTTCATGGCTTTGGCTGATTGGGTAGTGAAAACAGGCATCCGAATATAGCCGACCTTCCCCTTTGGTGTTTCTTGCACTTCGTAGACTAATGGATTGACGTCAATTTTTTCCCGCACCAGCTGATGGCGAGAAAACTCTTTGCCTCTGCGAATCTGAACGGTAACCTTACTTCCCACGGCTCCAATGATGTATTCGCTGGCCTGACGAGGATTAATCTCTGAGGTCGGGGTGCCATTAATACTGACCACAATATCTTGGGGCTGAATGCCAGCCACAGCGGCAGGAGAGTCAGCGACGGTCTCGATCACCTGCCATTCTCGCGTTAAGGGATCAAGGGAAACCGTGACGCCAACGCCAATAAACCCGCCTGAGACATTGTCGACGAGATCCTTGATGCCATCCGGGGTGAGGAAGCGGGTGTAAGGATCTTGCAGCTTCCGCACCATTTTGCTGACGGCGACGTAGGCGTCCTGTTTGGAGGTGTAGGAGCGACTTAAATAGTCTTGGCGCACTTCCTGCCAGTCCTGCTGATTGAAGGTGCGGTCAACATATTCTTCCTGAACGATTTGCCAGGCTTGATCCACCAGCGCTTTGTGGCTGTTTTCTAGCTTGGCTTCGGCGGTGGATAGAGTCAGGATTGGAGTTGCGATCGCAACTCCTACCATCCGCAACACTTGCACATGAACCTTAGACATAGGAGACCTTTCACTGGGGGACTCGATGGCACCTTTGTACATGGGACCATGCACAAAGATCCAGTTGACGATCATTAGGGGGCTAAAGGTCCCTTGCGCCAGCGGGTTTTTTCATACCAGGCAGCCACTTCCGGCATCCACTGCTGAAATTGGGTAAACATCAACTCCGTCATGACCCGGGTTTCCATTTGGACATCGTACTTACCGCGAATATCTAATAGGTGCATGAGGGATCGGGCATTGGCACTCATCACCCAATGCTGGCGAACATCAAAAGGAATCAGTCCCCGGGCATGCTCTTCTGCCAATCCCTGCTCAATCCGCTCGGCATAGCGCTGACAGGCTTGGCGACACCAGTCCAAATCTTGTTGTCGTTGCTCCAGGGTATAGTCATACTTTTTACCTTGGCGATTCGTATAGGTGTCCACGGGGCGCAAGTAGAAAACATCTTCTAGTTCTTGCTTGTCTGCAATCACATCTAAAATTCGCTGTCCCGTGTACCGAAAGGACTGAACATCGAAAGAAACATTCCGATGGGTCCGCATTTGCTGCATGGTGCTGTGGGGGAAATAGCCAAAGTTGAGCACGATTTGAGGATGCTCAAGGGGGCCATAATGACCGCGATTGCCCTGGAGAAGATTTCTAATCACTAACTCTCCGCATTTCGCTTCTTCTGGCCATTGCTCCCGATCAGTCGCGACCAACTGTTCGGCATAGTCCTGATGCATGGCAGCATAGGTAATCTGTTGGGGATTGGGGGTTTGGGAAATGACCTCAACCGTAAACCGTTCGTCCATAATGTGATGCTACTTCCAGTAAACTCACCCAAAAGTGGATTGCTAAATCCTTTTGGTTAGATGTTGGTGCAGTGTCATCTTAAGTCCAGAAAATAGAGACATTTCCTTGATCCGTTTTTCTTAAGGAAAGCATCATCATTGAAGTTCTTGGAGACCTTGAGTATGATTCTCCTAAGGTAAGTGGGCAAAAACGATGCGCTTTAACAATAATCCAAGGGTAGTTTTGGGTGGAATGCTGACAGCAAGCGTCGTTTGTCTACAAACACAGGTTGCTTTTAGTTTGCCATCTAGCCAAATTGGCAAAAGTGCTAAGAATTTTACGGTTCTAATTGCTAGCGATTATCCAGGGTCTGGGGTAATCATCAACAAGAAGGATAAAACCTATACGGTTTTGACGGCTGAGCATGTCGTTAGACATTCGGACTTTGAATATCATATTGTCACCCAGGATGGGAAAAAACATCCGGTGAAATATCAAACCGTTAAGAAGTTTCCTGGGGTTGATTTGGCGGTGGTGACCTTTACCAGTGACAAAGACTATAACAGTGCCAAGCTAGCTAAGGCCGAGGAAGCGGGAATTGGCTCAATTGTCTATACCGCTGGCTATCCTGATCCAGGCCAAGCCATTGAAAATCGTATTTTTCAATTTACCGACGGAAAAGTGTCCGGCGTCAATCCTAAAGCGAAAGATGGATATTCCCTGATTTATACCAACATTACCCGTAAAGGGATGAGTGGTGGTCCTGTCCTCAATACCAACGGAGAATTAGTGGGGATTCATGGCCGAGCAGAAACGGATGTCCAAGGTGACGTTCAGGTTAAAGCAGGGCTAAACCTAGGAATCCCCATCAAAACTTTCTTATCCATAGCCCCCAAAGTTGGGATAAAACTGGATTTTAAGACTCCACCCAATTCAACAGCTAAGTCACCGTCACCAGTTGTTAATCCTGCTATCCCACCAGTTTCTCCACCTGGCTTTCAGCCAACGTCTAGTCCCACACCTGCGACCCCTAGACGTCCTAGGCGACCCAAACCCATTCGTCCCAAGGCCAATGATGGGTCCTCTCCTGTATGTGCGGGTAGTTCCTGTTAATCCCTTCTAAACAATTGACTAAGTCTTTTTGATTTCGCTTTATACATTTGATAGTTCTGAGAATAATGACCTACAAAAAGAATTTATTTATTGGTTTCACTTCAATTAGTTTGGTGTTTGCAGGTAACTCATTAATTCTTGAACCAGCATTAGCTGATAAAGATGATGCCATCTTTGAAGATAATCTCACTACAACTCAGGGGGGTGCAGTGGGGGTGGCAAGAAACTCCCTATCAAAAAAAACAGTGGATATTAGAGAGAGTTTAGTGGACACGCAACTGGGTAAAGTTACTGCGGATCGCCACATTGATGGCTCAGATTTGGATGGAAAAATCTTTGGACGTTCAAGTCGTCCTGCGCCTGGACGGAGTGCGTTTATCTCTTTATGGGGCAGTAAGATTGAAGGCTGTTTTGTTGAGATGATTATTCAACATGCTCCTGCCCAAGGCCGCGTGGATCCAACTGCAATCATCCCGACACTGTTAGAAGTAGGAGTTGGGGGGCAGTTGCTACAGTTACCACCCCAATCATCAGCAAAGCCTGAAGTCTATTCCCAAGATTATAGTTACACCAGTTTTTTTGGTAAAAACACCACCAGTGGGACTTGGTATATGACACGGAATCTATTTAGCGTTGACTCAGGAATTGCTAGCATTTTGTCTCAAGCCCCCATTAAAGAAACTCGGGTTCGGCTTACCCTTTCCAATGGAGCCAAAGTTCTGATTCCTCTGGATAAGAAGACGGTCAAAAATTGGAAAACAGCCTATAGCTATAATCCAACTTGCAAAAATCTTGATGCCGATCCAGCTCCTGCTGCAACTAAAGAACCCACCTCTGCTCAATAATCAGACTTCCCTGCCAAAATATTCAATTTCATCCTGATGTTTTCTAATGCTTGTCTTAGTTAGGCAGTTTCTCTGATTCAACCTGCATAATCACATGAGCATAAGACTTCCTTTCTTATTCGCTGAATAATAATGAAAACTAAAGCCTCTTATTCTCTAACGCCTATTGTATTTAGTGCTATTGCAACAGTCGTTATGATGCCCTTTCAAAGGGCACAGGCATTACAAGCTACAGAAGTCAGTGCTATTGCCGAATCTATCACTGTTCGTATAGATGGCCAGAATCCAGGGTCAGGCGTGATTATCAAGCATCAAGGCGATGTCTATACTGTTTTGACAGCAGCTCATGTTGTGGAAACTGAGGATGAATATGACGTAGTTACCCCGGATGGGCAACTGCATCCATTGGAATATGGTCGAGTTAAAAAATTGGCCGATGTAGATTTAGCACTTGTAGAATTTACAAGTACTAAATCTTATAAAACTGTTGAGTTGGGTGATTCCGCCAAGATTAAGTCTGGAGAATTAATCTATGTATCCGGCTTTCCCCATCCCACTATCGCAATTACAGAATCTATTTGGACGTTTTCTGAAGGTAAAGTTACGGCAAATGCCAAACGACCTTTAGCCGATGGCTATGCTTTGGTCTATAGCAATGACACATTGCCTGGCATGAGTGGGGGTGCCGTCTTGGATACAGAAGGCCATTTAATCGGTATTCATGGACGCGCTGACTCTGAGCAACAAGTCAAACGAACAGAAACGGTGCATGTAAAAACGGGATTTAATTTAGGGATTCCAGTCAACACTTTTCTGAGTTTAGCTGAAATAAGTAGTCCCGATCTGGGGTTTGTAGGCAAGCCACCTGAACCAGCAAGTGCTGCATTAACAGTGGATGATTTGTTTTTATTAGCAAGTAACAAGTCCAAAAAAGGCGATTACCAAGGCGCAATTTCAGATTACGATAAAGCTATTTCTCTAGATCCCAAACTTTCAGATGCTTACGTCAATAGGGGGAATGCTTATTATTCTTTAAAGCAATATTCCCAAGCGATTTCAGATTACGATAAAGCTATTTCTCTAGATCCTAAAGATGTAGTTGCACGTGGTAATCGAGGGCGTGCTTATACTGATTTAAAGCAATATTCCCAAGCGATTTTAGATTACGATAAAGCTATTTCTCTAGATCCTCAGGATGCAATGGCATACAAGAATCGAGGAGATACCTATACTGCATTGCATCAATATTCCCAAGCAATTTTAGATTACGATAAATCTATTTCTCTTGATCCTAACTATATTACTAATGCTTACTACCATCGAGGAATTGTCTACAATATTTTAAAACAATATCCTCAAGCAATTTCAGATTTCAATAACGCTATTGCAAGTAATCCTGACTTAACTAAAGAGCCATTCTTTTATTTCGATCGAGGAGTTGCCTATTTGGGTGAAAAAAAATATCTTCAAGCAGTTACAGATTGGGATGAATCCATTTCCCTAGATCCCAAATTTGTAGACGCATATAACAACCGAGGATATGCTTACTCCTTATTAAAGAAATATTCTCAAGCAATTTCAGATTATGACAAAGCTATTTCCCTATCGCCTCAGAAGCCATTAGTTTATATCAATAGAGGAAATGCTTACTACGCAATAGGGAATAAAGAACTCACTAGAGAGAATTACCTGAAAGCGGCTCAACTTTATAAACAACAGAACAAGCTTGAGTTATACCAAAAAACCATGCAAGACCTGCAGAAAATCTGATTCTAAGAGGACGTTATTTCTGAGTTAATCACCTCCGGTTTTACTGGAGGCTTGGAAGAATCCTTGAAAGGAAATTTTCATCACTGCTCATAAACTCTCACGGTTGTAGTTGACGGTATCACATCCCTACAACACGCTGTTTTTAACCTGAAGTTGAATAGTTTGACAAAGAATTGTGGGATTGAAATCACCTGAATTTATTGGATGAGGCTGTGATCACGGTAAAGGTTGAAACCAACAAGCCCTCCGGTTTTACCGAAGGGCTTGAAGAGGATAGTTATTCAATTCGTTAGATTTAGCTAATTGATCCCAATCCCATATGTTCTATCTTCAGACGAGTCAATGCAGATAAAGAGTGAAGGATCAATTCCTCAAACTCACATAAAATTTCCCAATACCTCAGCAATCGCACTTTGGACGAAAACCTCTGGTTCTTCCTTTGAAAGTAACTGTAGGTATTCCTTAATCTCTTGATCTCGATTCTGGTCGTGTATGAAGGTAGCAAAATGGCTAAGCTGTCGAACAGCAATAAGGCGTGTTAAAGGGTCGAGAGCCGTTAGACTTTTTATCCAATAATCAATTTGGCTCGGGGTTAGCTGCCGCTTGTCTTGCTTTAATATCTGCATGAGGAATAACCCCAATATAGTCAGCAGTATCAAGACTTGTAGAAGGATGGTAAATGCCAGCCCAAAGCTCTTCGTATCTCGCCATATCAGTAACGTTGAATAACTAAATACTAGGGAAAGTAGGCCACATCCAATCGAAAGTATGGTGGAGGAATGATGTCCTGAGAGCCATTGAAAAATCCCTGGCCAGATTCTTTGATCTGAATGAAATTTCTGGATAAGCAGTGCTGTCCCTAAACCAACGGATAGGGCAACCAGTAGCATCCCATTCCACACCATGAGGCAGAATGCACCAGTTAAGGCAATAAACCAAACGCCTAATCTCTGCCGATCAGCTCCTTGAGACCAACGATGACCAAACTGTTTCAATCGAGCCAACACACTCGCCGTCACATCTGACCAGAATGTGTGTCGAACCGGTGAAATCACATGGTCGGCAAACCAATGCCAAATATTTTGAGGGAGAGATGAAACCTTGGTCATGGATTTGACCTAATTCAGTCGTTACAAAATGGTAGTGGGATGCTGAGGAGCTTAAATAACCCAACACAAGTCCCAACATGAGTTTAACCTACCATTTCCCATAACTTCGACGCAGTTCCTGATTATCAAAACTGTATCGACCAGGGCCGTTCTGAGCTAGGAGCAAAAGTCCACCGATTAAACTCACATTTTTCAAAAACTGGATTTGTTCCATTTGCTCGGCAAAGTTGATATGAAACATCAGAGTGGCGGGCACTAAAAAGACAATCAATGCGATCGCACCCCAGCGCGCCTTAAAACCAAATAAAACCGAAAGCCCACCACCAAGCAGTAATAGAATTGCTCCAATGGCCATAACTAGGGCTAAACCAGAGGGCAGGCCTTTACTAGAGATTGCCTGTTGGGTTCCTGCAAAATTGAAGCAGTGAGCAAGGCCGGAACGGATAAAAACTGCCGATAGAAAACCTCTAGCAACTAGAGGCAATAGCCGATCAATCATGGCTGATTTCTCACTACTGAGTGACTCACTTTAACCTTATGCAAATTTGGGTATTCGTCAACTGCAGAATTAACCGAAGCGTTTCCATTCACAAAACTATAATGGGGAATGAATTAATCGCTTGAGCTTGCCTGTGACTCCTTCTGACCTAGAAACAGCACCCTCCAAAGCCCCAACGGATGCCGACATCCAGCCAGATGCGAATCTGAATGACGTGGAAATGTCATTGTTTGAGCATTTAGAGGAGCTACGTTTTCGAATTTTTTATGCGCTGATCGCAGTTGCGATTGGAATTGTCGGTTGCTTCTTCAAGGTCAACTTAATCGTCAAGGTATTAGAGCGTCCAGCTCAAGGGGTTAAATTTTTACAACTTGCCCCTGGAGAATACTTCTTTGTCTCCCTCAAGGTCGCTGCCTATAGTGGCATCCTGGTGGCTAGCCCGTTCATCCTGTATCAAATTATTCAGTTTGTGTTGCCAGGATTAACTCGCTCGGAGAGACGACTACTCGGACCGATTGTCCTCGGCTCCTCCGTTCTCTTTTTTGTGGGAATTTTCTTTGCCTATGTGGCTCTCATCCCAGCAGCCCTCAATTTCTTCATCCAATATGGTGCGGACGTAGTTGAGCAGCTTTGGTCGATTGATCGCTACTTTGAATTCGTCTTGCTGCTGCTGTTCAGTACAGGGATTGCTTTCCAGATTCCCGTTATCCAGCTTTTATTAGGCCTAACGGGGATTGTTTCCAGCCGCCAGATGTTGTCGGGATGGCGATACGTTATTCTCGGCGCTGCCATTCTGGGTGCCGTACTGACCCCATCGACGGATCCCCTGACCCAAAGCTTGCTGGGAGGCGCTGTTGTGGGCCTCTATTTTGGCGGTATTGGTTTGGTCATACTAACGGGCCATTAGCCTGACCTAAAACTTTTCTAGCAGCCACTCAGAGGTTCTCCCACCCAGTTCTAGGGGGATGCTAACAGCTTTCCCTAGACGAGGACGTTGTTTAGTGGCTTGAATATATTCTTCGACTTGCTGGACTGCATCCCACCCGCGGATGTAGGTTGCGATCGCACCTAAATGTTCAAAATATTCTGGTTCCGACATGGGAAATGAGGCTTGCTCTAGATAGCGCCACATGACCTGGACAAAGATTTTCCCTTGGGTGCGGCGCAATTGAATATCGTAGGACCGCCCCCACTTATTGATCAGGAGTTGATGCAGTTCTTCGCCGGTCATTCGCCTTTATCCCATGTGTGTGAAGTCTCTATTCTGTCGTGTCCTGTTCAGGAGAAGCAAGCTTACAAAGAAGGTAGATTCTGGGATTAGCCGCAACGAATTTACATTTCGTATGAAATACGGGCTCATCAAGTGTGATAATAATGTCAAGAAATGTTATGACACCTGATGGTGATTTGCAACATGTCTTTAACTCAGCCATTCATCGCAGATGCACGTTGAGTAAGGAATACACCATTCCGAGCATGAGCAATTCCATAGGGTCAGGCTCTAATGCTGTCCATTACATCCGTAACATCACCGTAAATCATGGCTCAAGTCTCTGGATCTTCTGACGTCCCCGATATGGGACGGCGTCAATTTATGAATTTGCTGACCTTTGGTGCAATTACCGGCACCGCCTTAGGTGGGTTATATCCTGTCGTCAGGTACTTTATTCCTCCTGCTAGTGGAGGAACTGGGGGCGGGCTTACTGCCAAAGACGCCCTAGGTAACGATGTCGTGGTCAGTGAGTTTTTGGCAGAACATAGCCCAGGTGACCGCACCTTAACCCAAGGTTTCAAGGGAGATCCAACCTACGTTGTTGTCACAGATAGCAATGAGATCGCAGACTATGGTTTGAATGCGGTCTGCACTCACTTGGGTTGTGTTGTTCCCTGGAATGCAGGCCAGAATAAATATATTTGCCCTTGTCATGGGTCCCAATATGACTCGACCGGCAAGGTGGTTCGGGGTCCTGCACCGCTCTCTTTGGCCCTCGTTCATGCGGATGATGTAGATGGCAAGTTGGTATTTACGACTTGGACAGAAACGGATTTCCGCACAGACAAAGATCCTTGGTGGACCTAAGTCTCGTCGAACGTCCAAGCTTAATGCATCCCTTCTACCCCTCCACATCTTGTCAGGTTTATATCAATAGACTAATGAAGCAAAGCCTTTTATCTGTCTTAACGAAAAAGAGCCTCCGCCTCTTGGCTGCGCTCTTCCTTGTCGTCACTAGCGCCTTTTCTCTGCCTCAAGCTGCTCAGGCTTTCCCGATCTATGCTCAACAGGCCTACGATAGCCCTAGAGAAGCAAATGGTCGCATTGTCTGTGCTAACTGCCACCTTGCATCCAAGCCCACACAAGTGGAAGTTCCTCAGGCTGTGTTACCCAACACAGTATTTGAAGCCGTTGTCAAAATCCCCTATAACACTGATGCCCAGCAAGTCCTAGGTAGCGGTGATCTAGGACCTTTGAATGTTGGTGCAGTGCTGATGCTGCCTGATGGGTTCCAAATTGCCCCCGATGATCGTATTCCTGAAAAGATGAAGGAAGAGATCGCCGGTGTCAGTTTCCAGAAGTACAAGCCTGATACCGATAACGTGATCGTTGTGGGTCCCATATCAGGGGCTGATCATCAGGAAATTATCTTCCCTGTTCTTTCCCCTGACCCTGCAACGGATCCCGATATTCACTTTGGTAAGTACTCTGTTTATGCTGCGGGTAACC
This sequence comes from Acaryochloris sp. 'Moss Beach', assembly GCF_021497025.1. Lineage (NCBI taxonomy): Bacteria > Bacillati > Cyanobacteriota > Cyanophyceae > Acaryochloridales > Acaryochloridaceae > Acaryochloris > Acaryochloris sp. 'Moss Beach'. The sequence continues at coordinate 3,830,843 of NZ_CP071717.1, read as the reverse complement.
GTGGACGTGGTCAGATTTATCCTACAGGTGACAAGACTAACGTCAATGCGGTCGCTGCTTCCACTGCCGGTATTGTTAGCAGTGTGAGCGAGGATTCCGTTACTATCACCACTAATGATGGTCAGACTGTGACTGAGGCGATTCCCGCCGGTTTAGAAGTTGTGGTAGCTGAAGGGCAAGCCGTTGCTGATGGTGCTCCCCTAAGTTCTGACCCCAACGTGGGTGGCTTTGGTCAAAAAGACACTGAAATTGTACTGCAGAGCGGCACTCGGATTAAGTGGCTAATGGCCTTCTTCTCTGCCATTATGCTGTCCCAGACACTGCTCGTTCTGAAGAAGAAGCAGGTCGAGAAAGTACAAGCTGCCGAAATGAATTTCTAGCACATTGCTCAATTCGTTTCTTTGAAAAAAGCAGGATTTCCTTTTATAGGGAATCCTGCTTTTTTAGTGCTTGCAATGGGAGCATCCCTGGTAAAAAGCAGCCCACTCCCCTGATAATCGCTGCTCGCGAGCTGATGTCTCCTATTCTGTGTTGAGCTGGACTCAACTTCACTAGATCAGTACAAGCCCTTCGACTTAAGTAGAATTCCTCTTGCTCATACTTAGTGGCACGATTCTACTGAACTTGAACGGTTGCAAGTGATGAACACAAAACGGTGGTGGTGGATTTCTTCAGGAACTTCAATCTTCTTTATTTTTCTGATTGCCTTGATGTGGTTTCGGATTGATCATTCGTATCAGCCCAACTTAGAGCAGCTTGCAAAGGAAGCGGAGATCATCCCTCACCTAAAAAAACGTGGGTTATCTCTGAAGAAATCTGAGGCGATTCCCACGGGGATCTTTTTGCAATCACTTAAGTTTAACAATGCCACTGAAGTAAATATTACGGGCTATATTTGGCAGAAATATAATAAGTCGGTCTTTGCTGATATTCCTGCAGGTCAGAATATACCCGTGGGATTTATCTTGCCAGAAGCTGTTGATTCGGGTGAGAATCTGGGACCCCAACAAGCCTATCGGCGTTCCATTAACGATAAGGAGGAAGTGATTGGTTGGTATTTTGAATCCACCCTGAAACAGCGATTTAATTATCAAAAAATATCCGTTAGACCATAAAACAGTCTGGCTTCGCATTTGGGGTAAAGACTTTGGCCGGAGTAATGTTTTGGTCCCCGACCTCCAGGCTTATGAGTCCACTCAACCGGGCGATGCCTTTGGGTTTGATAAAAGTATTGTTTTGGGTGATTGGAAAGTCGAAGAGACGTTTTTTGATTTCAAAAAACCACGATATGACATGAATTTTGGCTTGGGTAAACCCCTGTCAGAAACCCCAGAGCTCTATTTCAATATTGTACTTAGACGAGAATTTCTGGGAGCCTTCATTGTCAACCTAGTCCCACTGCTCATTTCAGCTATTTTGCTGTTTGCTACGTTGCTTACCATCACCGCAAGGGAAGGACAAGCAGATATTTTTGGCTTCAATACCTCTGGCGTGTTGGGGGTCTGTTCAGCACTATTTTTCGTTGTACTGATTGCCCATATTCAGATCCGGCAGGAGTTCCCAGGCTCTGGGATCATTTACATAGAGTATTTCTATCTAGCCATGTATACCGCTTTACTCGGGGTAGCAGTGGATGCCTACTTATTTACTCATGATAAGTATTCCAGTCAATTCAAGTTCATTTCCTATGAAGACAACATCATTCCCAAACTGATTTTTTGGCCGACATTATTGGGGGCTTCAACTTTTTATTCATTTCTGATTCTGAAGCCCTTTCATCCCTACGAGACCTACGTGCCTGAGTCTGAAACAACCCATATTCTACCTCCGTCAGAGCGGCCTTTGGTTACATTAGATGCTGAAGTTGTGGAGTTTACGCCTGAACACATCTCAAAGGTAATGTTGACTGATTCTAGCCCTCAACCGCAAGGGCAGAGTTTTTACTCGTTTTCTAGAGACTGACCCTCAAGCTGTTCTTGGGCATAGACATTAAGAAGTGGCTCTCTTTCCCTTGTTTGGAGAAGAGAGCCACTTAGGAAGAGCCTTGACTATACCCGTAGTTCTCCCGTTTCTTGTAGGGTATGGAGTCGATGGTAAATGCCACCCTGGTGCAGAAGCTGATCATGGTTCCCCACCTCTGCGATCTGGCCTTGATCCAGGACAACAATTTGATCTGCCTCCCGGACGGTGCTGAGGCGGTGAGCAATAATGAGCAGCGTTCGTGTTCCGAGAAGAGACCGCATGGCAAGCTGAATCGTGCGTTCTGATTCGTAGTCCAGGCTGGAGGTCGCTTCGTCAAAGATGAGGACATCTGGATCGACAATCAAGGCCCGAGCGATACCCAGTCGCTGGCGTTGCCCGCCTGATAGTCTTACCCCTCGCTCTCCCACAACGGTGGCATAGCCTTGGGGAAGCTGATGGACAAATTCCCCGACCTTGGCAATGGCACAGGCGGATTGAACTTGCTCAAAACTGACGGTGGGATTCCCATAGGTGAGATTTTCGAGAATGGTGCCGTTAAAAATATCGACATCTTGATGAACAATGGCTAATCGGCGGCGATATCGAGTCACATCCAGCGATCGGATATCTTGACCATCCATGAGGATCTGCCCAGCATGGGGTTCGAAATAGCGAAAGAGGAGTTTGACTAAGGTGGATTTCCCTGACCCTGATCGGCCTACAAGGGCAACGGTCTGGCACGGCTTGATGGTCAGATTGATATCTTGTAGTACGGGTTGATTCGGATCGTAGCCAAAGCTGAGGTGTTGCAACTCTAGGTTGCCAGAGAACCGATAAGGATTTTGGTGGACTGGCTCTAAACTGAGACTTGATGCATCTGCACCATCAGGTTGCTGCATAAATTCGTGCAACCGCAACATGGAAGCATAGCGACGAGCAAAGATTTCAGCCACCATACTTAGGGGCTCGATTTCGGCATAGGCCATGCTGGATACAGTCAGAGTGGTGACAAAGTGACCCAGGGAAATATCGCCCCGTACCGTTGCCATCAGGGTGAGGGTAAGGACACCGAACACACAGGCTTGAACGATGGTTCGTTGCCAAGTTGCCAGCTTTACATAGCCCTTATGAATTCGAAAGAGGACCACCTGCATTTCTCGATCGAGCCGCTGCTGTTGACGCTCTAATTCGGCAGCTTCGGTGGCAAATGCTTTGACAGTTTTGATATTGGTGATGATCTCGGAGGTGCGACTCTCGGTATTTTCGATATAGCGATCGAGAATCTCTTCCCGCTTAATCAGCAAGCGTAAGTCCCAAAGGCTAAAGGTGAAAATGACGATAAAGGAGATTAGGAAAATAATGGCGATGGGCCATGCAATCAAACCAATGATGATAAAAATCCCCAGCACTCGCATGAGCTTGGGAATAAACTGTCCAGCAATTTCGGGATAGGTCCAGGTGTGGTTCGTTACACCCCTAGCAACCCGACCTGCAATCCGACCTGGATTATTTTCATCGTAGAAATCCAGGGGGAGGGTAAGGATTTTTTTGAGGACTTGCCGAGTGCGATCGCGTTTTGCCCTCAACGGTATCGCCCAGTGAAACCAGCTCCCAATCCAGGGCTGAATCGGTGCTCGAACGACAGTCACCAGAAAGATCATGCCCAGCAAAGTCCACAGAGACAAGGAACGGCCTAGGGGTATGCGGGTTATTGCAGAGATCTGACTAATGAAGGCTTGCAAAGGAGCATCTAAAGGTTCCCGAGACAGAACGTTGAGAATTTGACCAATGGCATAGGGGACTACCAGGTCAATAATTTCAAACAGGCTAGCTGCTGCAATGCTGAGCAGAGAGATTCCCCAGTATTGCCGATAGTATCGAACAATATCTTTATAAGTAGCCATGAGTTGGAAACTAATCCTGCTGTGTAGATATCTTTAGGCAGGCTCTCATTGTATGCTACAACATAATACAAAAATCTGTATAGCCATTTCCATGATCGCAAGTTTGCGATCAGTCCTAAACTGAGGGGGTGATGAATCATCAGAATTATGACCTGCAAATATCACTTCAATTAGTCATTCCCTGTTTGCTGAATGATGAAAGTCAAACTTAATTGAGTATTTGCGTCTGCCATGATCGGATTAGGTTGGATAATTTGAGTAACTATAAGCGAGAGAGAAGGCATTTCTCCAAAACTTTCTTCCCTATTCTAATTATCTGCAAAGGTAGATAACAATAATCGAGAATTCTTTATTGCACTCTAAATCTCTAAATTTATTTTATTCTAGTTAAAGAATTATAGATTAATCTCTCAACTTTAATTGCCTACCCTTTTTTTAAGAGTTTGTTAGAAGTTTGGATCAGAACAAAACCACGAATTTGGATCATTGTAGTAATGATAACCAGCTTTAATTAGATTTTCTTTCTGAAATTTACTTTTGCAATAATCATCCAATGTTAGGCCCAGATATTCTGGTGGAACTTGCAATCCAGGCTTATTTAATTCTTCTTCTTTTTTTTGGCATAAGCTTGTATTTACATTTCCATCGATATACAGGATAGACATTAGTTTCAGTGCTATCTTGAAACACAAGTCCGTGTGATTTAATTAGATGTACTTTGGGATCATATTTCCCTGTCCTTTCAAATTCTGGTACATATACTTTAGAGTCATTACATATAGATTCCAATGCACCTCTATCTATAGATTTCTCATTAATAGATTCCACAAAACTATTATTTACTACTTGATATGTAATGTTATATTTTCGATGTATTAGATCATTTTCTGAAGTCTTTGGATTTGCATCTTTCATGAAATATTTACATAAGAACAAGTCTCTTTTAACTGGATCAAACCCTTTCTCTGAAGTAAATTCCGGAATGTCTGTTGAGTCAATTTTATTCTGAGAGGCCACTACTTTTTTGGATTTTTCACAAAGAGTATCGGCATCAATAACTTTTGAGTTAGACTTATCTAAAACCGAGAGCCCAGTAGCAGTAGCGAGGGATGCAACAAGCATGTTTCCCAATATAGGTTTTATTCTTAAAAAATCAAGAACTTTAGTGCTGCTAATAAATTTAAAAAATAATCTTCCTATTATTATATAGAGTTGTTTTGTGTCATCTAAGCTATTATTGATCTTATTTTGTTTTTTTTGTTTCTGGAGACATAATAGGATTACCTTGGATTTATCTACAGTGATTTTATGACATAGACATTATTTTACTGTCACAAATAAATAGATTAAAACAGAACAATTTAGCAAGGAAGAGCGAGCGATCATTGACACAGGTATTCCAGAGGTCTTTCTTCTCGTCAACATGCGCTATTAAAAATGGACTGGGATGTTGATACTATTTTTATGATCAAGCTAAAATACGAGCCTTATCAATTATTCGTCTATTCCTCACTCTCCATTTTTTCCTTAATTCACAAGATTAGTGAAGTGTATGTTACCTTCCCAGATGTATGGATTTTGAACTTAAATAATCAATGCATAAGTAAGTTTCTTTTCACTTCTCTAGCAATCACCTGAAATTCCTTCAGAAGGAAATAGGGTTATCTAAGAATTTTCTAAGATACGATAGCCGTGCCTTCAGTCCTTCTAGCCTTAATCCCTTGAGGTGGAAGTGTCTCTAAAGTTATTTGAGAGTTTCCAGACCAGGAGTACATAGATTTCGTTTATCCTGAACAATAGGTCGAGCCGTTGTTGTGAGACGAGCTGCGACCCATCAATCCAGAGATCGAATTATGAAAAGAAGAGCCTTACTGAAGGTAGGAACAGTAGTTATGGGAACAACAGGGTTTTCGAGTCTTTTACCCAAGTGGTTATCTGGCAAGGCAATGGCTGCCGAAGTATTTGAAGTCACTAAAACGGAAGAAGAGTGGCGTCAGGCTCTCACTCCTGAGCAGTTCCATGTTCTGCGAGAAAAAGGAACGGAACGTCCTCGTAGCAGCCCTTTAGATAAGGAATATGGCAAGGGTATCTTTAACTGCGCAGGGTGTGATTTACCGCTGTTTACATCTGAGACTAAGTTTGACAGTGGAACCGGCTGGCCCAGCTTTTATGCACCTATTAAAGAAGCGGTAGACACTTCAACGGATTATCTTCTGGTTCTTCCCCGAACTGAAGTGCATTGTCATCGTTGTGGTGGACATCTAGGTCATGTTTTTAATGATGGTCCTAGGCCGACTGGAAAACGCTACTGTATGAACGGCGTATCGCTAAAGTTTGTTCCTGGAGAATCGATTTAAATCTCAGATACTTTCAAATTTCTGAGACAAAATTTGGAGTTACCATTCTTGCGTACGTCGATCCTCATAAATACTTTGTACGACTAACAAGTTTTCAGCACTTTTGAATCGAGGTGGGGTACATTCTCCGTTGCTTGCAACGAAGAACAGGAATCACAACCCAACTCTACGGATTAGGAGTGAAACATCTTCCATACCCCGTCTGCTTGCAGCGGGGTAGTTGATTTAGGCATTATTTAGTTAGCCCCTGCACAAAGCACTCAGGACAGGGCATGATTGATATACGTATCAATCAAGTTGTTCCTTTAGATCTATGGTTGCGTCTCTTAGCGGTGCTCAAATCCGGCAAACCTTCCTCGACTTCTATGCCGCCAAAGGCCACAAAATCTTACCCAGTGCCTCCTTGGTGCCCGAAGATCCGACCGTTCTGCTCACCATTGCCGGAATGTTGCCCTTCAAACCCATCTTCTTAGGACAACGAGAAGCTGAAGTACCCAGAGCTACCACCTCCCAGAAATGTATTCGCACCAACGACATTGAGAATGTCGGCAAAACTGCCCGCCACCATACCTACTTTGAAATGCTGGGCAACTTCAGCTTTGGGGATTACTTCAAAGAACAAGCCATTGCTTGGGCTTGGGAACTGTCCACAGAAGTTTATAAACTTCCCCCCGAGCGCATCGTGCCTAGTGTGTTTGAGGAAGATGATGAAGCCTTTGCGATCTGGCGGGACAAGATTGGTATTCCCGAACATCGGATTCAGCGTATGGGAGCTGACGATAACTTCTGGGCTTCGGGGTCAACTGGGCCTTGTGGTCCCTGTTCGGAGTTGTACTATGACTTTCACCCAGAGAAAGGGGATGAGAACATCGATCTAGAGGATGACACCCGGTTTATTGAGTACTACAACCTGGTGTTTATGGAGTACAACCGGGATAGTGACGGCAAACTCACCTCCCTCAAAAATAAGAACATTGATACGGGCATGGGTCTAGAGCGGATGGCCCAGATTTTGCAAGGAGTGCCGAATAATTACGAGACGGATTTGATCTTTCCGATTATTGAAACCGCTGCCAAAATTCCTGGCATTCAATATAAAAAGACCAACGCTAAAAACAAGACTTCATTAAAGGTGATTGGCGATCATGTGCGGTCCGTGGTCCAGATGATTGCGGATGGAATTACTGCCTCTAATGTCGGGCGAGGATATATATTACGAAGACTGATTCGCCGAGTGGTTCGCCATGGGCAACTGATTGGCATTGACGGAGCATTTATTACCCAAGTGGCTGAAACGGCGATTGCTTCTCTGGAAGTTGCCTATCCTGAAGTCCGAGAACGGGAAAAAATTATCAAGCCAGAGTTAGAGCGGGAAGAAGCCCAATTCCTGAAGACCCTGAATCGGGGTGAGAAACTCTTGGCTGAAATGATGGCTAAAAAGCCCAAGCAAATTTCAGGTAAAGATGCCTTTGACCTTTATGACACCTACGGTTTTCCCCTGGAGCTAACTCAAGAAATTGCAGCAGAGCAGGGACTGACGGTAGACGAAAAAGGCTTTGCCAAAGCGATGAAAGAACAACAAGATCGCGGTCGCAGTGCCCATAAAACCATCGACTTAACAGTACAAAGCGCCCTGGAACAACTCGCCACCACCGTTCACCCCACAGACTTCTTGGGCTATACCGATTTCTCGGCTCCGGCTAAAGTCGTAGCCCTGCTCGTCAATGGAGAATCTGTTAAACAGGCTAAAGCCGGGACTGAGGTCCAAATTGCCCTTGACCAAACCCCCTTCTATGCTGAATCTGGGGGACAGATTGGCGATCGTGGCTACCTCAACGGCAAAGATGTCGTGGTGCGGATTGAAGATGTTCAGAAAGAGTCGAATATTTTCATTCACTATGGCCGCATTGAGCGGGGCACCTTGAAAACCGGAGCCTCCCTCACCGCCCAAATTGACTTGGCCTGCCGTCGCCAAGTTCAAGCCCATCACACCGCTACCCATTTGCTGCAAGCTGCCCTCAAGACTATTGTCGATGAGTCCATTGGCCAAGCCGGATCATTAGTCTCCTTTGATCGGTTGCGTTTTGACTTTAACTACACTCAGCCCGTTACGTCTGCCCAGATTCAAGAAATCGAAACCCAAATCAATACTTGGATTGCGGAAGCCCATGGTACGGAAACAGAGGTGATGCCTATTGCCGATGCTAAGGCCAAGGGAGCTGTGGCCATGTTTGGGGAAAAGTATGGAGCCGAAGTGCGGGTTATGGATGTTCCTGGTGTCTCCATGGAACTCTGCGGAGGTACCCATGTGGGCAATACCTCTGAAATTGGCCTGTTCAAAATTGTGACGGAGGCCGGGGTGGCCTCAGGCGTGCGCCGAATTGAGGCCATTGCTGGACCTGCGGTTCTAGAGTATTTGAATATCCGAGATGCCGTGGTCCGGGATTTGAGCGATCGGTTTAAGGCGAAGCCAGAAGAGCTGCCTGAAAGAATTACCACTCTCCAATCAGACCTCAAAACCACCCAGAAACAGCTCGATGCCTTGAAAGCTGAATTAGCCTTGGCGAAGTCAGAGCAGCTTCTGGATCAGGCACAACCCGCAGGTGCAGTGAAAGTCATTGTTTCCCAACTAGAAGGGGTTGATCCAGAATCCTTAAAAACCGCAGCAGAACGGCTACTCCAAAAACTAGGTGAAGGGGCTGTTGTTTTAGGGTCTGTGCCTGCTGAAGGCAAAGTGAGTTTAGTGGCTGCCTTTAGTCCCAAGGTGATTGAACAGGGGTTGCAGGCAGGGAAGTTTGTGGGTGCGATCGCAAAACAATGCGGTGGTGGCGGCGGCGGTCGCCCCAACCTGGCCCAGGCGGGCGGACGGGATCCAAGCAAGTTAGCGGATGCTTTGAATGATGCTCAAAAGCAGCTTATGGCTCAGTTGAAATAAGTGTAAAGCTGATCATTCCATCAGTTTGTTGTTTCAGATGACCGATTCCCATGTCCCCCTGAACAGGGAGACGGGGCCTGAGATTGCTCCTGTGGCTTATCTATCACTGCTCGTGTGCCTGAACAGAGAGAGGCTCTCAGAGCTGTGTTGCTCTGATTTGCAAACACCTGATAGCGCTCTCCCTTTTGAAAATTAACACCGCAAGCTGCACTATTAGACGCACTCTCAACCGTCATTTGCTTAGAGACAGATCCCTTGTGATCTGCTTCCACTTCAAAGGTCCATTGCACCCAGGTGCGACCGCCAAAAGGCTGAGTCTTGACGGTCTTCATTTTTTGATCAATAACCCGTCCTGTAAATACAACATCCGCTCGTTCCATCTGTTCTGCTGGTGTGCTTTGGATACAGCTACAGGCCCAAGCTACTTGAGGTTGTAGAAATGGAATGAGGCCGATGGGTGTGAATAAACAGGCCAGCAGTGTTTTTCTGAACATGGGGTTAAACGTCCTGGGCTCTATCAGTTAACCGGGATGCTCGCCAACAGATCTATAGCAGAGAGTCCCTACTCTTTTTGACCCGAATGAGTGACCGGTGTTCCATGGACAAGCTTGAGAGACTGAGGAATTTGGAGCCCTAAGAAAATGGCCCGACTTCCCATAAAGAGGGCTAGCGCTAACCAGAGCAGGTGAACTTGCTGCCAATACCAAGCGGCTATCGCTAAAGGAAGGAACCCAAACAACGTGGCGATTAATACGGAATGGCGGAGATGTCTACCCGCTGTTAGACCCAGAAAATAACCATCTAACAAATATGCGATCGCACCGAAACCCAATACGGGCAGCAGCCAAATCACATACTGCTTGACCTGGGTCAAAACCTCTTGATGATTTGTGAGCAAACTAAATAATGGTTGAGGAAACAGATAGAACGCTAAGGCAAAACTAACTCCTAAGCCTACGCTCGTATAACCGGATAAGGTCAGTAGTTGCTGTAAACGTTGAGGCTGATTTTGTTGGCTGAGGACTCCCGTTACACTTTCCATCGCAAACGCGATGCCATCAATAAAGTAAGACGCAAGGGTGACCACCTGTAATAGCAAGGTATTAGTAGACAAGATCTCTGTGCCTAGGTCAGAGCTTAAGTTGGTAAATACGGCAAAAGTAGAAATCAGGGCAAAGGTCCGCACCAAGATGTCACGATTGAAGGTCAAGGTTTGCCGGAGGGCTTTCCCTTGACTCATCTGGGGCCAAACCGTTTGCAGTTGATTAGTAGAGATATCTCTACTAATCAAGGCTAATCCTACCCCTAGCATCAGATATTGGCTCAGGGCTGTAGCGGCACCTGCTCCAGTACTTTGCCACCCCCACTGGACGATGAAGAGGTAATTGAGCAAGACATTGGTACAGTTGTTGACCCCAGAGAGGAGTAGCACCTTCTGACTTTGAGCACGCCCTAAATACCATCCCACCACGACAAAATTGAGCAATGTTGCGGGTGCTCCCCAGATCAAGGCATCAAAGTAGGCAATACCGGCAGCTTTTACCGCCGGTATTGCGCTCAGCAGGCTAAATCCCAACACTTTGATCGGCCATTGCAACAGTAGAATGCCCAGCCCTAGCCCTAAAGCCACTGCACAATGGCGAAGTCCGACTAGCAGCATTGCTTCGGAGTCGTTTCTACCCAGGGCCTGAGCGGTCATACCCGTAGTCCCCATTCTTAGGAAGCCAAAGGTCCAATAGAGATAGTTAAACAACACCGTGGCCAGGGCAACGCCAGCCAAATACCACAACTGATCGAGATGACCTAAGAACGCAACATCAAACAGTCCAGCCAGGGGCACCATTAAGTTGGACAGAACATTAATACCTGCGAGCCGAAAAAAAGACTTGAGATCATGATCAATGGGAGTGGGAGATGCCATAGCAAGGGAGAAAGGGGTTGAACCAATGACCTATCTTGTGGAGTTTCTGCTGACTGGCAAATTCGGCTTTGTAAACCACCAAGCCCATGCAATTAAGACTCCTTGAAGTGGAAGTCTTAACCAATAGGCCACCAAATTATGAGGCAGTCCATCAATGACAAGGTCGTTGACTGCCATATTGATATTGGCTGGAAATACGGCAATAAAAAGGATAATGAGCCCCCAAGCAGCGGCTCGACTGACTCGGGGAATCAGCAATCCGACGCCGCCTAGAATTTCAAAGAAACCGCTAATGTAGACTAGCTCCAAAGGGTAAGGCAGAAAGGTGGATATCATTTGGACAAAAGGATGGGGCGTCAGCCAGTGTAAGGTTCCTACTGTGATCATCCCTAAGGCTAGAAGCCAGCGAGCTATCGTTTTTTTGTTCATGCTATGGTTCATCTGAGATTTTGAGCTTGCTCTTCAACCCTATACCCATCTTTTCGGAGAAAGCACGTTGCCATGCCTAAATCTTCTACATTTGTCAGTTCAGTTTTAGAGCGTCTCAACTATTTAGCGCCTGTGTCTGCCCGATCTATGTTTGGGGGACATGGCCTATACGTGGAGGGGGTAATGTTTGCCTTGATCGCAGATGAACGGATTTATCTAAAAGCGGACGGGCAAAATCAACCGTTTTTTATTGAGGCTGGTAGTCGTCCGTTTGTCTATGATCGTAAAAATAAGCCCATTACGATGTCTTACTATCTTCTGCCGATAGACGTTTACGAGAATTTGGATGAACTGAAGGTGTGGTTGGATTCAGCGATAGACGCTGCTCGTCGCAATCAAGCTAAGAAGAAATCTAAAGCGCCTAGGTAATGCTGTCAGGACATCGGCTTGAGGCGCTACTCAGATCCCTGTATTTATTAGTGATATTCGGCATACCAGAAGGTTGATATGGTCCATAGCCATAGAAGTGAGTGGAAGTATCGTCGACTTCTACCTGTTATGGAGCTGGATTTTAGTGATCTAAGCTACAAATGAGAAATATTGAAAAGGCCAGATCTCCTGAGGCTCAGGCAAATTCTTGAGGAATTGTAGTGTGGCTAAATTGAATTGTCTTACAGATTATCTCGCGATTTCATATCTAAGATTCTGATCTTGATAGCTGAATTTTCTGTTAGGAATCAAATTGAGCTAATTTATAACGTTGTAATGAAAATACTTTGATTGCAGTATAACTTTTATTATTAAGTTATACAAAACGATGACGAAACTTATACCGATCGTTGCTGTTCTCAAACGCGATCGCAAACCAAGTATTGCCATACTGAGTGCCAGGAGAAAGCTTACTCCCATCCCAGCATAAGATTGGGTATTCAGATTCTTGATAAATAAGAATTTCAATGATATTTAGATGCACGATCTTATGGCGGGAAGGGAGTAACTTGTCCTGCTCTATATTTCAGGAGCTAAGAGCCCTGGCTTTTTATTCTCTAGGTAGGCAGCTATCTATATCTAAAGCAACTGTTTTACCAAGATTATAGAGAAAATAAATCGTGACAATTTTGCGATTTTGTGGTTGCTCAATTAACGATAAATCATCTCCAATATTCTCGGAAAATTCATCCTTTCTATGTAAAATAATCGAGTTTGGGGGATCTATAGCTAGGCCCATTAACTCATGATTAAGCTTACTTTTCCTTGACATTTGGCAATAGAGCAGTGCATTCAAAAAGTCAGCTTTCTTCTTCTGAGTAAGACCCATGAAACTCTAAACGATAAGACACAATATGGCTGGCAATCACAACTCAAATCCCCTGCCCAAAAACCTTTTAGGTACTTCTTCTCAAGTTGATAGTAATGCAGGGGTGATCGGGCTTTCAGGTACAGGGACGCCTTCTACACCACAATCACAGTCCACAACCCAACCTCAAGCCTTAATGGCTAGTTCCTCTACAGTCCCCAGTGCGACTGCAGCTCCCGCAATGCCTCAAATGGCCATGGCCTCAGCGAATCATGGTGCCCCGCATTCAGGTATGGCCATGGCTTCAGGATCTGGCCATGGTGCTCATCCCCATGATCCAGGCAAGCAAACGACTCATAGCGCCTTACTAGATTTGGTGCCGCATTCTCAAGCCACCCACATTGCTGTTAACAATGGGGCTTGGTCTGATCCTGCCACCTGGCAAGGGCTCCAAGTTCCAACCGATGGTGCCCATGTTTTGATTAAAGAAGGCATCTCAGTTACCTACAACAGTGTGAGTGATGCTCGCCTAGAGACCTTGCGGGTCGATGGGGCTTTGAAATTTGCCCATAATATAGATACCAAAATGTTGGTGGATACCTTTGTGGTTGCACCGTCTGGTGAGCTGATGATTGGCTCAGAAAGTAATCCAGTTCAAGCCGGCGTTAAGACTCAAATTATCTTCACTGCAGATGGTGCTATCAATCAGTCATGGGATTCAAGCCTGCTGAGTCGAGGACTGATCAGTCATGGTAAAGCTCGGATCTATGGTGCTGATAAGACTGACTTCTTGGCACTTCAAGGTGAAGCGAGTGCAGGAGCTAATGTTCTTGTGCTCAAGAGTGCGCCGAAAGGCTGGCAGATTGGCGATCAGATTGTGTTAGGGGGCACTAATTATCGCTATGGCCAGTCGGATGCAGATAATTCTCGGTTTCAGGATGAAGAACTAACCATTACTCGTATTGATGGGAATCGAGTTTATTTCACCAATAACGACATCACGACTGGCGATAACACCGTGCTTCGGTTTGATCACCAGTTTCCTGATATTGCTGAACAGGGGCAGCTCAAACTTTATGTTGCCAACACAACTCGGAATGTTACGTTCGAGACTGAGAATGCGGCTACCGTGCCTACCCAGCAACGAGCCCACGTTATGTTTATGCATAATCCTGACGTTGTGGTTTCCAATGCTGGTTTCTATAACTTAGGTCGTTCGGATAAAAGCAAAATTGTTGATGATCCAGGGACGAATGTCGATGGTTCATCGGGGGGGGGAAATAATCGTCGTGGACGATATGGACTGCACTTTCATCGAACAGGTGCAGAAGATATCAACGGTCTTCCTGCCATCGCTCGTGGCAATGCTGTTGTCGGCACCCCAGGCTGGGGAATTGTCCACCATGATAGCCATGCAGTGCTTGAAGACAATGTGGTGTTTGATGTCGTGGGTGCTGGTATTGTTGCCGAATCTGGCAATGAAATTGGAGCCTGGCGCAATAATCTCACCATCAAAACCACTGGAGTGGACTGGAATAATATCAGTCAAACTAAAAAGACACGGGACCGACTCTTTGATCTTGGGTTTAGGGGGGAAGGCTATTGGGTTCAAGGCGCGGCCCAAGTTGCCATGACCGGCAATATTGCAATTAGTGCTAATGATGCTGGGATTTCAGTCTTTGGTGACACTCTTCATCCCCAAACAGATTTTCGGGATAAAGGCACCATCTCTGTAGATTTGTTGCCTCCGGCGATTCGCGCGTTAGTTGCCCCAACGGGACAAACTGAAGTTGATGTCACTGATATTCCTCTGCGACAACTGACCGGATTTCAGAGCTATAACACCCGAGATGGCATTAATCTATGGGCTCATAAAACTAATTTTGATGGACAGCTCTCTTTAGATAGTCCGACCCCTCGAACCGCTCATAATTTACGCTCAATCATTGATGACTTTAAAGTGTGGGGCGTTCGGGGCACGGGGGTGAAAGTCCAATACAGCTCCTACACGGATATCAAAAATGGCTTGATTATCGGTAATCCTGATCAACCTCGCGGTAGAGGGATTTTTGAGAATCATGCCTCTTTTAATATCAACTTCAATCAGCTGCGGGTAAAGGGGTTTAATGAGGGATTCAAAACGGAATTTCTCAATCATGATCAGGACTTTATTGCTTCTTCCCTCAACAATAGCTATTTCAGCCAGAATAAGTACAACATCTCAGCTATTGGTGGAGCGCCCCTGGATAATGGTAAGCGCCCAGATGATTTTTCCAAAAATCTGAAAATAAACAATACGCGTTTTATTGATGCAGGTAATAATGCTTTGCCTGTGGCTCTATTTAATAGCAAGAAGATGGGTGGTTTGGCAGTATCGTTTGATGCCGGTACATCCTACGATACTGATCCCTTAAAGCCGGACGGCCAGGTACTTACCAGGGACTTAGGGAGTAATGCGATTGCAGCCTATGGTTGGGATTTCAATAATGATGGCAAAATCGATAAATTTGGTCGGCAAGTCAGCCATCATTTTGGCCAGGCTGGCACTCAAGACGTTACCCTGACGGTTTGGGACAACCAAGGGGCAACCCAAACCCTAACGAAGTCCTTCAATGTTCAGGGGGCTAACTACCTAAACCCTTTTACAAATAATGATTTCAGTTCTGGAGCTGCTTTCGGTGCTGCTTATAGAGGGAATAGTTCTGGTGCTGGTTTAGGCTGGTTAGCGACGAATGGGATTCGACGCGATGCCTCGATTGGTAATGGTGCAGCGGTGCTATCAACTCCCAACCACTATGGAACAGGCCTCGCTCAAGTGGTCTATGACCAACGCATCCGTCGAGGTAAGCAGACCCTAGGACTCAGGCTCAAGAATACCGAAGGAGCAGGGAAACTCAACAATGATATTGACATTACCCTCTGGGGGGTTAACGGTCAGTTTGAAAATAATCTTTATCTAACCTCAGGACCGCAACAAGTGGGGACTTTGCCCATGCAACGGGTCAAGCTGGCAGATGTCACCCTCGGTGGTACTACTTTTGATTGGCAATCGCTTCGCTGGAATGTTGATCTCAAGCAGGGGTATGACTTTCTACTGTTCCAAGTTAATACCCGAGGGACGAAAGATCAGGGAGACTTTGTCGGGATAGATGATGTGAGGGTGTTTGGTAACGGCATATCAACACCAACGTCCTCTCCCATTCCCAGTGGAGATAACCGCTTTTTCCTTGAAGGGACGGATGCCAATAATGTGATGCGTGGCAGCGATCGCAACCAGTATCTAGAAGGACGGGGTGGTAATGACACGCTCAGTGGGGCCGGTGGCGATGATAGCCTCAATGGTGGAATTGGCGATGATAACTTGCAGGGTGATGCCGGTATCGATGATCTGTATGGGGGAGAGGGCAACGACTTGCTCGACGGCGGCACTGACGATGACAAGCTCAATGGCGGCAAAGATAATGACACTCTCCGAGGACGAGATGGCAATGACAATCTCTATGGAGATATGGGGCTTGACATCTTGTACGGTGGCAATGGCGATGACAGCCTCAATGGTGGAGCAGGGAATGATACGCTCTGGGGAAATGCAGGGAATGACAGATTGTATGGTTCAGAGGGAGATGATCTCCTAGAAGGAGCCATAGGGGAAGATAACCTAAATGGCGGAGCAGGTAACGATACCCTCAATGGTGGAGCAGGTAACGATACCCTCTATGGAGATGTTGGCCAAGATTGGCTGCTCGGTGGCGACGGTAACGACACCCTCAATGGTGCCGCAGGAGATGATGAGCTGCGAGGAGAAGGGGGGAACGATAATCTCTATGGAGATGTTGGCAATGATACCCTGTATGGCGGTTCCGGGAGTGACACCCTGAATGGGGGCAATGATACTGACTCGTTGATGGGGGGAGATGGCAATGATCGCCTCAATGGTGGTGATGGCCAAGATCAACTCTTTGGTAATAGCGGTGACGATAATTTATTCGGTGGGCTGGGTAATGATCAACTGCTCGGTTCCTGGGGCAATGATACGCTTTACGGCGCTTTAGGGAATGACACTCTCGAAGGCGACCAGGGTGAGGATAATCTATATGGTAATGACGGAGATGACCTGATTCGAGGAGGAATAGATCGAGACCGCCTCCATGGTGAGGCTGGGAATGATGCTCTTTGGGGAGGCAGTGGGGATGACTACCTGGGTGGTGGCCTCGGCAATGATAGCCATTGGGGTGAAGATGGCAATGATCAAATTTGGGGGGCTGCTGGTAACGATCTTATCTATGGTGGAAAGGGGAAAGATTCCCTTGGCGGTGGCGCTGGGAGTGATTCCATCCATGGTGGAGATGGCAATGATCTGCTCTCGTCCCAAGACGGGAATGACTGGCTAGCCGGTGATGCTGGCAACGATACTCTCTATGGTGAGGGCGGCCAAGATACCCTGATTGGAGGCCGAGGCAATGATTCAGTTTATGGGGGTAATGGGAATGACTGGTTGATGGGTGTCGATGCCACGACAGCCCAAGCAGGTCGAGGCGAGCAGGACATCCTCATGGATTGGACTGGCGTTAATACCTTTGTGTTGGGAGATGCCAATCAGGCGTTCTATAACGATGGTCAAAATAATACCTTAGGCGCTGGAGATTACGCTCTGGTAAAAGGGTTCAATCAATCCCGTGGAGATAAAATTCAGCTTCACGGACAAGCCACTGACTATCTATTAGGTGCAGCTCCTGCAGGAATGCAATCCGGAACAGCCATTTTCTTAAATACCTCTGGGACGACTGATGAACTAGTTGCTGTTGTGGCCTATAACAATAGCTTGACCTTAAACAGCAGTGCCTTCACCTTTGTCTAGAGCCTCTAAAGAACCTTAAGTCTTCCTGGGCGGTACTAAGAGGAAGGATAATTCTGGGGCAATGACTTGTTCTCGATGACGCCTTCCGCTTGGTTGACTAGGGATCGCAACTCCGATATTGTCTCCTGCTCCGCCTGCTGCCAAAGCCCTCGTTGATGGGCTTCCAGCAGGCGCTCTGCCATATCTCGCAAAGCCCAGGGATTTTTATCTTGAATAAATTCTTGCACTTGGGGATTAAATAGGTAGGACGTCGCCACCCCTTGATACATATGGTCGGCCACACAATGGGTAGTGGCATCGTAGGCAAAGAGGTAATCCACCGTTGCCGTCATTTCAAATGCGCCTTTATAACCGTGGCGCATCACCCCAGCAATCCATTTGGGATTGATCACCCGCGACCGATAAACCCGAGCAATCTCTTCCTGGAGTTTTCGAACTTTAGGATTGCTAGGAACTGCATGGTCACCAAAGTAGAGTTCTGGGTTTTGCCCTTGGACGGCCCTCACGGCTGTCGCTAAGCCCCCCTGAAACTGATAATAGTCATCAGAATCCAGCAAATCATGCTCGCGATTATCTTGGTTGTGGAGAACGATCTGCATTTGGCTGAGACGTTGGCTAAAGGCTTCCGGGGCAAATTGCTCAGAGGCATCGGCAGATGAGCTGGAGGATTGAGCCGTATAGGCATAGCTGCTCCAGTTCATATAGGCCCGAGCCAAGTCCTGGTCGTCAGTCCAGTTTTGGGATTCGATCAGACCCTGTAATCCAGCTCCATATGCACCGGGTTTAGACCCAAAGATTCGGTAGCGAGATCGCACGTCTGCTACCTCAGCACTCATCCCTTCATCCAGCCAATATTGCTGCTCTCGCTGCACTTGGGAGATCAGGGGATTGTCGTAATCAGGTTCATCCAAGTTAGCTACGGCATTCACTGCTCGATCGAATAAATCAATCAAATTGGGAAAAGCATCCCGAAAGAACCCTGAAATCCGTAAGGTGACATCCACCCGCGGACGGCCCAGAAGGGAGAGGGGCAGCACTTCAAAATCGATCACCCGCCGTGATAGTCCTTCCCAAACAGGCTGTACACCTAATAGGGCCAGGGCTTGGGCTAAGTCATCTCCACCTGTCCGCATCGTAGCGGTGCCCCACATGGATAGTCCGAGGGTGCGGGGATACTCACCGTGATCTTGGGTGTAGCGCTCTACTAAAACTTCAGCAGCTTTCCGGCCTACATCCCAGGCACTTTCTGTGGGTAAGGCCCGAATATCGACGGAGTAGAAGTTGCGCCCAGTGGGTAAAACATCCGGGCGTCCCCGAGTCGGTGCACCGGACGCTCCGCTGGGAACATATCGTCCATCTAGTCCGCGCAGAAGATGGGTAATTTCCTGATCAGTTTGGTAAAGCCGGGGCAGTAGACTCTCGCGAATCCATGTCAGCTCTGCTTGTAGCTCCTCGGCATGTTGGGAGAGGTCAACGGGGGCTGGGGTTAGAAGCTGTTCGACTAATGCTGCTGCTTCAGTTTCTAAAAGTGCGATCGCATCTCCGATTATGTGTAGCGAATCTGATTTTTTGCCCAAAACGCTTTTTTGGTCAGGGGTGAGGGGTTGGGCTGGATCGGCAGTTAAGGGATCCAATACTAGCTGCCAAGCCTGGGCCAAAGTGCGGGTGAGGCCCTGATGATGAGGACTGGGTTGACGGGCTAATGACACCACTAAATCCCGTAACTGAGTCTGCTCTGGGCAAGACCCAAAAATATGGAGGCCATCGCGAATTTGCGCTTCTTTCAACTCACATAGATAGCCATCGGCTTGGGTGAGTAAGGCTTCTAATTCAGTGGGGTCATCTTGAGAGAGAGCAATTCCCAGATCTTGATCTAACTGTTCAGTTTGAACGAGAGCCAGAATGCGATCGCGGATGATGGGCAGCCGTCTTGGATCTAAACTCTGGGCGTCGTAATACTCATCAATTAAGGCTTCCAGCTTTTGCAATGGCCCATACAGTTCGGCACGGGTGAGGGGTGGCGTCAGGTGATCCAGAATGACGGCCTGGCCTCGACGTTTGGCCTGGGCCCCTTCGCCCGGATCATTAACGATAAAGGGATAGAGATGAGGCAAGGGACCGAGGGCAATTTCGGGATAGCAGGTATTGGACAAGGCAATGCTTTTACCCGGTAGCCATTCCAAGTTGCCATGCTTGCCGACATGAATCACAGCATGGGTTTGGAATTGCTGTCGCAACCAGATATAGAAGGCTAAATACCCATGGGTGGGTTCTAAATCTGGGGCATGGTAGTTCAAGCTCGGATCGAGATCGTAGCCTCGGGCGGGCTGGATGCCGATAAACACGTTGTTGAGCTGGATGCCAGCAATGGCAAAGAATTCACCGGAGGCAGCTTGGCTGGGAGCCCCCCAGCGATCGCACATCTGTTGCTGCACCGCTAAAGGAAGTTGAGTGAATACTGCTTCATAATCTGCCAAGGAAAGCTGTTGATAGACCTCCCGCAGGGGCCAGCCTTCTGGATCATTGGTCACCCCAGTGGTGAGCCACTCAATCAGCTGATCGCCGTCAGTCGGGAGTCCTTCTAAGGTATAGCCAGCCGTCTGTAGGGCTGCCAAAATAGCAATACAGCTGGCGGGGGTATCCAATCCTACGCCATTGGCAAGGCGACCATCTCGGGTGGGATAATTGGCCAAAATTAAGGCAATGTGTCGGTCAGATGGATCACAGTGCCTCAGCTTCACCCAGTTTGCCGCCAATGCTGCCACAAATTGGATCCGATCCTCTACCGGCTGATAGCTGACCACATCGGTTTCAAGTTGGGAGTTGTAGGTCTGGACTGCCTTAAAGGAGACAGCCCGACTGATAATCCGGCCATCTACTTCTGGCAAGGCTACGTTCATGGCCATATCCCGAGGGGCTAAGCCCTGGAGTTGCGTTTGCCAGCGCTCGACGGTTCCCCCGCTGCAAATCACCTGGAGGACAGGAACATCCAACTGTTCCCACAATTCTAAATTCAGGGTTTCTGCGGCCAGTTTAGCCAGGGAAAAGCTAGTGGTATTCAGCAGGAGACTAATACCGGGTCGATCGGGTGGGTTGAGCAATTCCACCAGTTCGGCCTGCACGGCTGGATCCTGGAGGGATTGGACAAAAATCGGAACAGGGGTGAGATTGTGCTGGGTTAAGGCTTGGGATAGGGATGCGATCGCATCCACGTTACCGGCTAAATAGTGGGCCCGATAAAAGAGCAGGCCCACCCGAGGCTGAGACTCAAGACATGGTGCGGGCAGACGGATCGGGAAAAGACCAATTCGGGGGACAGGTTGAGGGGGTAAGGGGTCCAGTCCTAAGTCGAAATGATGACGGGCAATAAACTGTAATCCTTGGCCACAATTATCAATTCCCCCTTCCGTGAAGTATTGCCAAAGCTGATGGACGGCTGATAGGCCAACATTTGAGTGGCTGATCAAATCAGGATCGGGGCGATCGTCTCCCGGTAAGACGTATAGATGGGCACCCGTTTCCGCGACGGTTTCTTTAACCCGTTCCAACCCATAGGACCAATAAGCTCGTCCTCCCAGCAGTCGGACAATGATCACCTTGGCCTGGCTTAAAACCGACTCCACATAGTGATCGATACTGAGCTGCTGTTGGAGCTGCAATAAGTTGGCGACCCGAATAGCAGGAGCTTGATCGGGTAATCGAGCTTGAGCCTGGGCCAACACCTGAATATCCGTATCCGCTGCAGTGAGCACCACAATGGGCGCTGGGGTTTGCTCAACAAAGATGACCCCATCCGTTGAACCTGCCTCCCACCCCCCAGGCATTGCGGCCAGACGATGCATAACGTTTCTCCTTCCATCAATGAACTTTGACTCTGATTCGTAAACTTGATGACGAAGGACTCTACGCAAATATTGCGAATAATTGAAAGCCTTAAAGAAATCAGTTGAACTTCCTCAATCTAGGCTAGTTCACGATAGAAACAGATTAGTCATGGCATTAAACCGTCATGATCTTATCTCTACTCGGTAGATTTAGGTTGGTGAATGTCGATAGCCGCTTTAAGTCGTTCATGTCATAGAAAAGGTATCCACTGATTTGAAGAGCCATCAGGCTTCTCTGGGGGAAGCTGGATACAAGTGCAGGAGACTGGATAATGCCTGTTTCAGCACCCGAAATATTTGAGCATACATTGCCGCAGCACGTCTATCCGCAACTGGGCTCGTCTCTAGTCGATATGGTGCGGTCCATTCCTGGTGTTGCCAAACTCCTCACCAGTATTGATGTCGGAGTGCTTGTTCCGGAGACCCAACGGTTTACTGTTCTCACCTCAAAGAGCTTTAGTGCCTTGGTCTATGAAGCGGGGGAGACTCAACTCAAACTGACCTTTGAACCCCTAGCCATTACGACATTCCTGCAGCGCCTCTACCAGCGTTGTCCAGTAGATACCCCGCTCCAACAGCGTATTACTGAAGTGATAGAGCGTCAGTCTCGCAAAAATAATGATGCCAAACTTCAGGGACAATTTACGCTGCTTTCCCTCGCGGCGATGTCTCCAGGCCCTAGGTCTGATGCAGTTCCCTTATCCCATGAGGTTACCCTCCATCAACCCGCCATTCAGGAACGCCTCTGCCACCAAATCATCTCTCAACTGAGCCAAGGTGTAGAATTATCGCCTCTCTTGGCAATGGTGGTGAGAGAGACCCGTCATCTTCTCCAGGCAGATCGCCTCCTAATTTATCAACTGCCACCGACTGACCTCTCCGGTACAGAGCCTCATCAACAGGTTCCTGCTCAATCAGGCTCAGTTATCCATGAAGCCTTGGCCTCTTCTGAGCTACGCTCCGTGTTGTCTGATCAGGAACAGCTATGGGGTATTGCTTCCCCTGAGTCTTTGCTCAAATATCAGCAGGGTTATACCTTAGCGATACATGATGTTCTGCAAAATGATGCTGTCTCTGAGAGCTTAGCTACTGTTCTAGACTCTATTCAAGTCAGAGCATTGTTAGTTACCCCGATCTTGGTCAAATCTGGACTCTGGGGATTGTGCATTGCTCACCAATGTCTGCAGCCTCGGCAATGGCATGCTCAGGAACAAGATTTACTCAAGCGCATTGCTGCCCATATATCGATTGCCATCCATCAGGCTGCTTTGCATGATCAAGTTCAGCAACATAAGAAAACCTTAGACGAGCAGGTGGAACACCGCACCCAAGAACTCCAGGCCGCACTGCTCGCAGCCCAATCTTCCAATCAGGCCAAAACTGACTTCCTGGCGACCATGAACCATGAGTTACGCACGCCGCTAACCTGTGTAATTGGGATGTCAGCCACCCTGCTGCGCTGGTCTTTAGGGCCATTGACGGATAAACAACGGAGTTGCTTGCAAACGATTCATGACAGCGGTGAACATCTGCTGGAGCTGATCAATGACATCCTTGACTTCTCCCATGTGCAATCAGGTAAAGCCACTCTCAACATCAGTGATTTTTCCCTCACCACCCTGATTCAACAGCTCTTGCAAGTCATGCGAGATAAGGCGGATGCCCATCAAGTGCAGCTCAAAGCTAATTTGAAGATTCCCCCAGAGCGGGATCGATTTATTGCTGACTTGCGTCGAGTCCAGCAGATCCTGATCAGTCTGATTGATAACGCCATTAAATTTACGCCGATGGGGGGGAAGGTGAAGTTGCGCGTATGGGTAGAAACCAATACCGTTGTGTTTCAGGTAGAAGACACGGGCATTGGTATTTCTCCCAGTCAGCTTCCTCATCTGTTTGAAAAGTTTCAGCAGTTAGATGCGTCCTATCATCGCACCTATGAAGGGGCTGGATTGGGACTGGCCTTAGCCCAGCAATGTGTGACCCTGCATCAAGGCTGGATTGATGTGAGTTCAGAGGAGGGGCAAGGGTCGATCTTTACGGTGCAGTTACCGAATCAATCGGCATTATTTCAGCAAGAAGCCTCTTCCCAACCCTTATCAGCAGGACGCATTGTGCTGATAGAAGGCCATGAAGAGGATGCGACGCTGCTGTGCGATATGTTGACGGCAGCGAACTATCAGGTGATTTGGATGGTTGAAGCCTCAGCTGCCATTGACCAAATCCGCTTGTTACAGCCGATTGCCGTCATTGTGGATGCCCAGTTACCAGCTCAAGGCTGTCTGAGTTTAATTCGTCGCTTGAGGGAGCTGCCTGGCACGGATAAGACCAAAATCATCGTCCTGACCCAGGAAGGGATTTCCAAAGATCATCAGCGGTATTTGAGTCTGGGTGCAGATGCTTATTTACTTAAGTCTCTGCAACCAGAGGATCTATTGCGCAAAGTGAACGTTTTATTGAAGTCAGCATCCGTGCTTTAGTTGCTCTAGTAGAGAAGCCATAACAACTCACTACTCCAGGTCTTGAGTCGCTTCCTCCGCATAAAGATTTGCCATCAGGGATTTTAAGCGCATCCGAGGAATATAAGGCCATCCTCCCTTGGCTTCTATTTCCCGGAGCAACTTATGTAGCGCTTGTCGATTGGTGGGTAAGGTCTTGATAAATAAGTCTTCCCTAATGCGTTGATGCATCGCTTCTAGCAAGCGCAGCAACTGTAGTAACTCAGCAGAATCTCCTTCGGATTGCTGGGCCTGCGCATAAACGATGCGTTGTATCTCGTCTAAGGAATCACTCGATTGAGTTGTGGTTTCACCACTAGCCATGTTCTAACGTGTCATTGTACTGAATAGCACTATTATCGGCCCTTGTGGACAGGCTTGACGAAACACAGTAAAAATAGCTAGATTCTCTATTCCCATTCGATGGTGCCAGGGGGTTTGGAGGTGATATCGTAGGCGACTCGATTCACACCCTTCACCTCATTGACAATGCGGTTGGAAATCGTTTCTAGGAGTTCGTAGGGGGCACGAGACCAGTCTGCGGTCATGCCATCTTCACTGGAGACAAACCGCAGCACGACTGGGTAGGCATAGGTGCGCTGATCCCCCATTACCCCGACGCTACGGACGGGCAATAAAACCGCAAAGGCTTGCCAAAATTCACTATAGTTTCCAGACCGATTGACTTCTTGGCGCACAATTAAATCAGCATCCCGGAGAATATTGAGACGCTCTGCTGTGACTTCCCCAATAATTCGAATGGCTAAGCCGGGGCCAGGAAACGGATGGCGATTGACAATCTCTTCCGGTAACCCCAGGGAGCGGCCTACCTTACGAACTTCGTCTTTAAATAGCTTCCGCAGAGGCTCGACCAACTTAAATCGCAGATCTTTCGGTAGCCCACCGACGTTGTGATGACTCTTAATTTTGACGGCCACTCGTTCGCCTGTAGCTGGGTCTACATTGGTATCTGCAGATTCAATCACATCAGGATAGAGGGTGCCCTGGGCCAGATAGTCGAAGGGTCCTAGACGCCTTGATTCTTCTTCAAAGACTTGGATGAATTCGTGGCCAATCCGTTTGCGTTTTACCTCAGGATCGGTGATGTCATTGAGCCGTTCTAAAAACCGTTCGCGAGCCATCACATATTCCACAGGGATATGAAATTGATCGCGGAATAGCTTCACTAGCCGTTCAGGTTCAAGCTTGCGCATAAACCCTTGGTCAATAAACATGCAGGTTAAATTATCGCCAATTGCCTTATGGAGAAGAAAGGCTAGGGTTGAAGAGTCGACGCCACCGGAGAGGGCAAGTAATACTTTCTTATCCCCAACTTTGGCCCGAACTTCGCGAATGGCTTCTTCCACAAAGGCTTCTGTGGTCCAAGTCGGTTCACATTCACAAATGTGATAGACAAAGTTACAAATGAGGGCCTGTCCCCCTTGAGAGTGCACCACCTCTGGATGGAACTGCACACCGTAGAGCTGGCGGTCATGGTTGGCAACGGCAGCTTGGGGGGTGTTGGTGGTGTGAGCTAGGACCTTAAACCCTTCCGGTAGAGCAGTCACGGAATCTCCATGACTCATCCACATGATGGTTTGATCGTCGACGTTGGTCAGCAAGTCCGTGGGGTCATCAATAACCAGGGAGGCTTTTCCATATTCGGCTGCATCGGAGGCTTCTACCTGGCCACCGAGCTGTTGCACCATCAGCTGCATGCCATAGCAAACCCCTAAAACGGGAATACCCAGGTTCCAAATCTCAGGATCACAAGCAGGGGCATGCTGGGCATAGACAGAATTAGGACCACCAGACAGGATAATGCCCTTGGGATTAAGCTGTTGCAACTGCTCAATGGATGTGCGATAAGACAATACTTCTGAGTAGACTTGAGTCTCTCGAATGCGACGAGCGATCAGTTCAGAGTACTGGGAGCCAAAATCAAGAATGACAATCATTTGCCGATCGACGGGGGTCTGGGCAAAGGTGGAGTCCTCGGGATGAGCAGAAAGAGGTTGCTGGGTCTGAGAAGGCACGGAAGATATCCCTTTGAATGATGAGGGGGCAGGGTTTGGATAGAACAGTTAAACCAAAAAAATTAGAAAACCCTAGAACCCGAAGTATGGATAACTAGCGATGGAAGAGTATATGTGGAGGCTATTAAAAAATAGGTATAAATATTCTTACAAGTTTAAGTCAATCTGGGGGGTTGCTGACAAAACGCTTCAGTAAAGAGGTACCGAAAGCACTGACCGCAAACAGTTGGCGGCTACGGTTAAAGAGTGCAGAACCCACCTGGACGGTACGATCACAATGGGTATGGATGTAGGTTTGCGATCGCACATCGATTCCCTGCGTAATCGCCCCATAGACTGCCTCTACCCAACGACTCTGGGTTTGATGATCTAAGTTCATTAAGAATTGCAGCGCTGCCTCGGCGGTGGGACTAGAAAATAAGGATTGAATTTGGGGAGAGGGGAGTCCTAAATTGGCGGCATGGGCCGTCAGAATCTCCAAGCGAGCATCGGCCAAATGGTG
This sequence comes from Acaryochloris sp. 'Moss Beach', assembly GCF_021497025.1. Lineage (NCBI taxonomy): Bacteria > Bacillati > Cyanobacteriota > Cyanophyceae > Acaryochloridales > Acaryochloridaceae > Acaryochloris > Acaryochloris sp. 'Moss Beach'. Next base: position 3,804,263 of record NZ_CP071717.1, on the reverse strand, counting down.
GTGAGTCTGAAAAATCCCTCCCGCCAGCTTTAGCAGCTTGCCGTGATACCCCAGTAATAGAACAGAAGAGACGCCTTGCAGCCCAGCTTCCACTAACAGTGGTCCCAACCAGTTAGCAGTTTTGATCTGGACTTCAGGAGGAATTCCTAAGGTGCGGGCAATATCTAGGCCATTCTCACCCACACAAAACACCAGACTGTTCTGATCCATCGCTTTCTGTTGGAGCTCGATCCGAAATTGCTCCAGCTGCTGGGGGGCACTCAAGGGCTGAGAGATACCTGACGTTCCCAAAAGAGACAATCCTTCAACCACCCCAAATGCTTCATTTGAGGTGCGTTTAGCTAAGGCCCGTCCCTCGGGCAGGATGAGGGTGACCCGAATTCGATCCCCCGGCTGCAGATGTTGTCCTAAGTTTCTGTGCAGGAGCTGTTGGGCATAGCTGTAAATGGCCGCTTGATCGCCTTGGTTTTGGTTAATGCCAATGCCTTCTCCCCCGATGAGAACAATCGATTCAGCTTGGTCCGATGGGGCCCATTCCACCAGGGCCCAAATCGGGGTATATCGAGTTAAATCTAAATTGTCGCCGGGATCGCTACGGGTAATGGCTAGGGCTTGATCAGGTCCTAATCTTGAGACCTGTTCAATGGGGATCTCTACGGATTGCTGAGGATTGACTAAGTCCAGGGTTACCTGGGATCGCGAGGTGGAGTCGTAGAGGTGATGCAAAGCTGCGATCGCAGCAGCGCAAGCAAAGACGGGTAAAGTATAGCCAGAACGGGGGGGAGGAGTTGTCATGAAGAAATGCTCCATTTGTCAGAGCATTCAGAACAGTAATGTTTTATCCTTTAAAACTGTGGACTTTTGACAGGCCGGAGTCAATCAAGATCCCACGTCATTATTTTGTTATACGAGATTCCATAATCATTATGAAGCGCTTTGTCTCCCGTCTACTCAGCTTAATGCTTGTAGCCTCGATGTTCTTAACTGGTTGCTCGCTTCTCTCTCCGGAGACCCTCCTATCGGGTGACTACCAGCAAGACACCATCTACGTTATTGATAACCTCAGTAGTGCGATTACCTTGCCTGATGATGATCCCAATAAAGCAGACAACCAAGCAGACGCAGGCGCTCTCATCAGTGAATATGTGTCTCGATATCGTCGTAAGCCCCAGTTAGCAGGGTCTGCGTCCTTTATGACAATGGCAACGGCATTGAACGGTTTAGCTGGACACTACAACTCCTATCCCAACCGTCCTTTACCTCAGAAACTAAAGGATCGTTTGGAGCAAGAGTTTAAACAAGCTAAGATTGCCCTCAAACGTGAATCCGCTGCTTAACACTTACTTCTTGGAAGGAATCTACGCATGTTTGGTCTAGGTTGGTTAGAAGTCGGACTCATTGCTTTAGCGGCAGTCATCCTGTTTGGTCCCAAGAAGTTGCCTGAACTGGGAGCATCCTTAGGCAAGTCCCTGAGGGGTTTTAAAGACGAATTACAGGGCGACTCAGAAGAAGATCCCACCGAAGACTAGATCAGCGCAACAATAATTCTTTCTGTGTTTAATCCAATCCCCCCCTTTTCTCTACCCGAGAGGAGGGGGGGATTGAGCTTTGTCATGATTCAACTAGCATGAAGGTGGACTCGCGGCTAGGGAGCCATAGTAGGGCAGAATGTCTTGCCAGGTGGGTTGCTGCCCAGCCTGCCATTGTTGATGGGCTAAGGCAATCATGGCTTGGCAAATGCCCTTTGGCTCTACAGTGTCAGGGGAAAGGTGGTGGTGAATCTCTTCGGTGGATAAGAGTTGTTGCCATCCTTTTAGATCGATGTACTGGAGCGGTTTATAGGTTGATAACGTCTGATTGGATGCATCCCAAGTAAACAGGCTGCCATAGACGGATCCACGCTGGCCCGGATATTCCACCGCTATCAGCTCCCCCTCATTTACCTTTGATAAGCTACAAGCATAGGCATAAGCTTGAGCCGTGAGAGTGGAAATCCCGTAAAGCGGAATGTGTAATTGTTGGGCTAAGGTGCGGGCCGTCACCACGCCAATGCGGGTGCCGGTAAAGCTACCTGGGCCTTGAGCAACCACCAGCCATTCCAACTCAGACCAGGAGAGGGGCGCTAGAAAGGCCTCTAAATATTGATGAAGGTAGATAGAGATATCTCGGCCTAAATCCCAGGTTTGGTAACGGTTGATTTGGTCAAAGTTGGAGATCCCTAAAGTTAGGGCTGAGCTAGTCGTATCGAGGCCAAGAGCATACATATGGAACTTCGTGATAACGATCACCTTCTCATTCTAGTAAGGCAGGGGATGATGGTTGCACAACCTTGCAGTCAGCAGTAGACAGGACAATCACGATAGGACTATGGAACGCATTCTAGGCGAATATTTAGGAGAATTTAACGGATATAGCGGTTGGATTGTCTGGAATCTCTTTCTGGCCTTTATTCCCATGACGTTGAGCTTTTGGCTGTTTCGGTGGCCCCATCAATCGCGAACCCTGGTTTGGTGGATTGCGTTAGTCTCATTTATTGCCTTTTTACCAAATGCGCCCTATCTCCTGACAGACATTATTCACTTAGTGGGTGCGGCTCGAAGCACAGATTCCATCTGGATTGTCACCTTATTTTTTATTCCGCTCCATACGTTTGCGATTTTGGCAGGGTTTGAAGCTTATGTGATCTCTTTGATTAATCAGGGACATTACCTCCAAAAACAGGGAGCAGGCCAGTTTGCGAAGTGGGCTGAGATCCTGGTGCATATTCTCTGTGCGATTGGTATTTATCTGGGGCGGTTTATCCGCTTTAATAGCTGGGATCTGATCACCAATCCCAAAAACGTCCTGCTGGTCAGTATGAATGAACTAACGTCAAAGTTTCCTTTTGTCGTTGTTTTGATTACTGTGTTGGTGCTGATTCTGTTCTATTGGATTATGAAGCAAATTACCTTGGGCCTGGTGCTGAGGTTTCAGCATGTCCGCAAGGCTAGCCAAGGTCTAGTTTCTGATCAAGATCTGTACTGAACCCTGGTTGGGGCATGCCAGAATAGGGGCATGAACCCCATGTGGAGAATCAGTAATGCCCTTAGAACGTCGGTTGTCTCGTGATGCATTTTTGCAAAATGAGATTGTGATTCTGAAACAGCTTTGTCTAACGCCAAGTCGGATGTTTCAACCGGGACGCTACAAGGTCAGTGAGCTACCAGATGAAGCCTTCACAATGGGATTAGTGGAACGGGCTCCGATTCCATCCGACGAGAGTCCAGATAGCGATTAATAGGGAATAGTCTCCTTCCACCACTTTCAATGGTTTCAATCTGGATTGGCCTAGCGCTTGAAATAAATCCAGTTGGGACTATTAGCATCCCGCTTATCTAAAGATCACTGGCCCTCTTGATGGATGTGGATATTGATTGCATCCTAGATCTACATCCAAGGTTAATAGCTGCGATAATATGTGAGTTTGCCAACGTGCAATGATAATTTCCCCCTCAGTTGGGGAATCTTGTTGTTTTAAGAGGGAGCTGGATCAATCAGGTATGCGAACCCACTATTGCAGTGAATTACGAAATGATCATGTGGGTGAACGGGTTACCCTCTGTGGTTGGGTAGACCGCCGTCGCGATCATGGGGGCGTAATTTTTTTGGACGTGCGCGATCGCACCGGTCTGATCCAAATTGTCAGTGACCCAGAACGAACCCCTGCAGCCTATCCCCAAGCCGATGCCCTCCGAAATGAGTATGTGGTTCGGATTCACGGTGAGGTGAGTCGTCGTCCGGATGATTCCCTCAATCCTCGCCTTCCCACGGGAGACGTTGAGATCTATGCTGATCAAATTGAGCTGCTGAATGCGGTGCATCAACAGTTGCCGTTTCAGGTCTCGACTGCTGATGTGGAATCTGTAAAAGAGGAGCTGCGACTCAAGTATCGGTATTTGGATTTGCGACGCGATCGCATGCATCAAAACATCATGATGCGGCATCGCTTAATTCAATCCATTCGTCGCTACTTAGAAGATCAGCAAGGCTTTGTTGATATTGAAACTCCCGTCTTAACTCGCTCCACGCCTGAAGGTGCACGCGACTATTTGGTGCCCAGTCGGGCCAATCCAGGAGAATGGTTTGCCCTGCCTCAGTCGCCCCAGATTTTCAAGCAACTGCTGATGGTGTCTGGATTCGACCGTTATTACCAAATCGCCCGCTGTTTCCGGGATGAGGACTTGCGAGCCGATCGCCAACCAGAATTTACACAACTGGACATGGAGATGAGCTTCATGTCCCAAGCTGAAATCATTCAGCTCAACGAAGACTTAATGGGGCATGTCTTCAAAACCATCAAAAATGTCGACTTGCCCAAGACCTTCCCGCAGATGACCTATGCCGAAGCAATGGAACGCTACGGCACGGATCGTCCTGACACCCGATTTGGTCTGGAGTTAGTGAATGTCTCTGACTTACTCAAAGACTCGGGATTTAAGGTATTTTCGGGAGCTATTAAAAAAGGTGGACAAGTCAAAGTCTTGCCCATCCCCAATGGCAACACCAATATTTCCAACGTCCGTATCAAGCCTGGTGGTGACTTATTCTCGGAAGCTTGTGCGGGGGGTGCCAAAGGTTTGGCCTATATCCGTGTCAAAGAAGATGGGGCTATTGAAACGATTGGGGCCATTAAAGACAACCTATCACCAGAGCAAACGGCAGAATTATTAGAACGCACGGGGGCCAAAGCTGGCCACTTACTCCTATTCGGAGCCGGTCCAACAGAGATCGTCAATGCTTCACTCTCTCGGGTACGCCTGGCGTTGGGTGCGGAAATGAAGTTGATTGATCCGGACCAAATCGATTTATTGTGGATTACTGAGTTCCCCATGTTTGAGTGGAACGCTGGCGAAAAACGTCTGGAAGCCCTCCACCATCCTTTTACGGCTCCTTATTCTGAAGATGAAGCTGATCTCAAAACGGCCCGTGCCCAGGCCTATGACTTGGTTTATAACGGCCTAGAAATTGGCGGAGGTAGCCTGAGGATTTATCAAGCTGACTTGCAACGGCGAGTGTTTGATGCCATTGGCTTATCAGAGGAAGAAGCTCAGGATAAATTTGGGTTTTTGCTCAATGCCTTTAACTTTGGCGCTCCTCCCCATGGCGGTATTGCCTTTGGCATTGATCGTCTAGCGATGCTCCTCAGTGGTGAAGAGTCCATTCGTGATACGATTGCTTTCCCCAAAACCCAACAAGCTCGCTGTTTACTTACTCAAGCGCCTTCAAGTGTGGATCAGAAACAGCTTAAGGAACTGCAAATCAAATCTACGGCTGAGCCTAACAAATAGCTCCTATTCTTTCCCTTTATTTATAGGGGAGCGGCATCAAGGAATATCTGATATTTCCATATAGGGTGTTCTACGTCTGGCTGATGTATGTCCATAGTTGTCTAACAAAAATCTTTGTATGACTACTCTTGATGGTTTTACATGCCAAAGCTGTGGTGAGTTCCATGAAGGGCTTGCTAGATGTCTGCCAACCAAGTGCCCGACGTATTATCAGATGGTGCCAGAATCAGAACGTAGTGAACGTTGTTGGCTTAGTAACGACTTGTGTGTCATTGATGATAGAGATTTTTTCATCTACGGCTCACTTGAAATTCCGATACATGATCATCCTGATCCGTTTATCTGGGGCGTCTGGGTTTCAATAAGCAAAACTGACTTTATGCGTTCGCAGGATTTGTTCGGTGTTGTGGGTCGCGAGACCGAACGACCCTACCCAGGCTGGTTATCAACTGACATTCCTCTCTATCCATCCTGCCTCGAATTGGTGGCAACGGTTCACACGCAACGAGCCGGAATCCGTCCACTTATTGAATTACAAACTTTGGATCACCCTTTGGTTTGTGAACATAAGGATGGGATAACACCAAGACGTGTGCAAGAAATTGTGGAGTGGTTCCTGCATGGACGATTTGAACAATGATACTCGCGATCATACTCTCACTTCATTGTGAATAGAGGGAGATATTAATGGCCAACGTATCGTATAGCTATCTAGATAAGGTGTATTTTTGGAACTTGACTGCTAATCCCTTGAAAGAGGATGTTATTTGACAATTGGCAGGTGATACGACACCTGATGTATCACCATAGTTATGCGTCTAGTCCCAGTATGAGCATCACTGATGAGCCACAGTTTCATCTTCATCCCGTTTCGCAATGGCGAACTCGGTAGCGTTCAAACGCAATCCGTTCTGCGAATTCTTGAAACACATCAGTTTTCCGATTGCGATATCTCTAACGGCTCAAATGAATTGCCAATGCCGCTCGATAATGAAGGTCACACAACAATAGGCGACCATGTATTTGTAAACTGCAGCGATGGAGCCGTAACGGAAATCGTGATTGATCGACCGCTATACGACGTCAATTATCGCCGATTGGCATTCGGAGACTGATCACCGAGTTGAAACTTGCTATGATGTCATCCGGTGGTGAAACGCTACGTTCAGCACCCGTGATGCAAAGCCACATCCCAGACGATGTGATTAACCAATTTGGTGATGTTGATACGAATGTGCAGTCCCCTGATCAACTTCCTTGATTGGGCATTCAGCGCCGCAATCATCGCATTCTGCAATCAACGCATAACATCGCCGCCAAGTTACACAGGTCTGTTATGCCGCCTCAAATCTTAGTGAAGATATACTTATGAACTTTCTGTAGAGTCATATGAGTATTTCTGAGATCCTTAGTGAGATTTCTCAAATCAGCTTTGAGTACGGTGAGGCTGATATACAAAAAATGTATGAAATTTGTAATCGCATAGAAATACTTCATAACCCAAGGGCAATACTTCCTCATCTATTTTCCTGGTTTGAAAAGTTCTCTGCTTACGATGTGGGTAGCCCAGGCCCATTTGTACATTTCATTGAAGGAAGTAACGATTATCATGAATTATTACTGGAATCTATTTCGAAAAAGCCCACTGTTATTACACTCTGGATGGTAAACAGATTGGTTAACAGTGCTGTAAACAGCAGCGACAGAGACAAATGGTTGCAAGTGCTTAAAGCATCTTTTGATAATCCTTTGGCTGACGAGGATGCACGACAATCAGCTATTGATTTTCTAACCTATCAAAATACAAAATAAGTCATTGAGATTCACTGGTGTTACCTTTGTAATACTCCTGTGAGTGCCTGTTTTGAGATTGGGCAATCTTAAATATAGGCTCTATTTAGTTGTCTAACCAAGGCATGCAAACAGTCGGTCAAAACACTCTACTGGTCGGCACTTTTTAGTATTTCTCGCACCTCTAATGCCAATCCGTTATGCCCCACCCCGCAATGATTGCTTCACTAATCGTTGATGAGCTACGCAAAACTAACCTCACGTACCGTTGTGAGGAACCGTACGCTTTTTCGCTCATTCAGGGACAACAGTGCAACTACCTTGGTTATGCAGTAGCGACTTCTTTGGCATTGGCGAAAACGATTGAGAAATACATTGAATTGGGGTACCGCTATCGCGGGGTACAAGCTCTATCTGACGCAGAAGCGATACGAATCTGGATGAAGTGGGCCCCTGATGATGGTTGGCACTACGGTAATTTCAACGACTATGCAGCGGTACAAAAATACTTAGAAATGCACAATGGCGATGATCTTGCGTTGCGAAATGGATGTCTTAAGCAACTTAAGACTGTGATTGCTCAACATGACATTAATGACGTCACTCTTGGTGTGACATACGGTGAGAATCCGGGAGATTTTCGCGATTCCGTTATCCAGATCTACGGCAAAGCTGGGCATAAAAACTTTGTCGAAGAATATGAGGCCATGTTCAGACTAAATGCTGACATACGAAAGGTCTAACAAAAGGTTCAATTGTAGCCTTGGTCCGGCTCATTAGGGCGTTATGCGATACCAATTCTGGTAAAGAGTCATTTAACTCTGGAATATACACTAAGCTTTTGTAAAGCGGGTGGGGGGAATCGAACCCCCATCATTAGCTTGGAAGGCTAAGGTTTTACCACTAAACTACACCCGCGTGGTGCTGGATATTCAGCACAATTTAGGCTAACACAAATTGGCTAACTTTCTGCAAGCCCATCCAACCTTCTCGGCTGAATTTTGCGTCTTAGCCCGCTGCAAAAAGTTTTTTTAGAAAAACAAGCCACCGAAAAAAGAGAATTTGCCTCCTATACTCTGGCGGGGGCAACAGAATTAGGGCTACGATGGTGCTAATTCAAGACCGACCATGCTGATTTACTACCTCCTAGCGCTTCTACCTGCGATCGCAGCTTTTGCTACAGGCAGTATTGCTATCTATGTATGGCAACGACGGTCTGTGACGGGCGCAAAATCCTTCTTTGGATGTATGCTCAGCCTCTTCATCTGGTGCTTTTTTGCGGTTCTAGAATATCTCAGTATTGAAGCCACCCCCCGCATCGTTTTTGGCAAACTGCAATATCTAGGTATTCCATTTTTTGCGGTCTTTTGGTTGGTTTTTACCCTGCAATACACCCATCATGACTCTCGTCTGACCCCTAAGAAGGTGAGAGGCATGATGGTGGTGCCCGTGCTCAGCATGATCTTTGCGTTTACGGATCCCTGGCATGGTCTGATTTGGGCTGCTGTGGAATTAGGGCACACCCCTGCCCCCCAGCTCATGATTGAGCATGGCTGGTGGTTTAGCTATGTGATGATGCCCTATAACTATTTGCTGCTGTTGGGAGGCGTCGGCATACTCCTCAATGCCTATTTTGCCAGCTCCCAAATTTATCGCCAACAGATTTTGGTGCTCCTGTTGGCCTCGATCATTCCCTTCTTTTCTAGCCTGATGTATTTGTTGGCGGGGGTACATTTCAATGGCTTAGATCTGACCCCGATTAGCTTTGCCCTCAGTGGCTTGATCATGGTTGTGGGACTGTTCCGCGGCAAACTGTTTGAGGTTTCGCCCATTTCCTACCGCACCGTATTTTTGAATACCGAAGATGCCGTTATTTTTCTGGACACCCAAAATCATATTGTTGACTTGAATCCCAGTGCTTATCAAGAAAGTCTGTTTGACAATATTTTGGGGCAACCGTTTAATGTCGGTTTTCCAGCCTATCAGCATTTGCTGACGACTCCCCCGACCCAAGAAGTGACAGAAACCATTAAGCTGCTGCAATTTTCCCAAACCCTATTAAAGGAAGTCAAAATTCGGACGTTGCAAAGTCCAGGTCACCACCATGTGGGATCTTTGGTGATTATTCGTGATGTTACCGTCGAACATCAAAAACAGGCACAACTCAAGCATTTTGCTTACTTTGATAGCCTTACTGGGCTTTGTAATCGCCGCCAATTAGAAATCTCGGGACAATTGGCCCTTAGCAGTGCCGGCAAAGGGCTGTGGCCAGTCGCCTTGTTATACGTGGATTTAAATGACTTCAAGCTCATCAATGATACCTATGGTCATCATATTGGCGATGCAGTGCTGATTTATGTGGCCAAGTGCTTAAAAACTTGTGTCCGCCAGGGAGATATCGTTGCTCGCCTGGGCGGGGATGAGTTTGTTGCCTTGCTGTTTAAGGCGAATCACAGTGCTGCCAGCAACACCCGCGAACGGCTCTTACTCCGGCTCCGACAACCCCTTAAACTTGAGGACTTGACTCTTAAAATTACAGCTAGTATTGGTGTCGCTAGTCATCCCCAGGATGGATGCACCTTATCTGAACTGCTGCATTGTGCCGATCAAGCCATGTATCAAGAAAAGGAAAACTATCGTGACCGTGAGTCTGGCCGCCGTTCTCTAACGGATCAAACTCAGGGAACGATGGGGTCGCCCAAGTGAAGGGCTCACATCATCAGGACTACTACTTTGCCTACGGCTCCAATTTATATCAGTCCCGATTACAAGAGCGTGTCCCTTCAGCTTGTTTCGTTCGTTTGGGCCAGCTCCACGGATATCAACTCCAATTCAACAAGGTGGGTTTGGATCAGTCGGGTAAAGGCAATATTGAAGCAACCGGACGATCTGCAGATATGGTTTGGGGAGCGGTTTTTCAGATGGACTTATCGGAGCTTTCCCACTTGGATCAGGCCGAAAGCTTGGGGGTGGGTTATGAGCGTCAATCTCTAAGTGTTCTGACTACTAAGGGGTATCTGGAAGCGTTTACCTACCTGGCTTTGCTTAAGGATAATGCATTGAGTCCGTTTCATTGGTATAAGGCATATGTTGTTCAAGGAGCCCTGGAATTGAGCATCCCAGCAGCCTATATACAGCAAATTCAGGCTGTCCCATCCATCTCAGATCCTGATGCTGAACGTCGCCAGCATCACATGACACTGCTAAGGTGAGCTTCAACTTTATTCATATCCTGGCGTTGGTTTTATAACGATTAATCGCAAAGGCTTCAAAAGTAGCCTCGGTCTTGGCATGCTTAGGGAATATCACAGAATCATCTCTCCTTCGCTTACTCAGAGACCATCATGGATTCTTTCACTTCCCGACTCTGCTCCAAGACAAGCTTCGCGATTGGTCTGTATATCAGCGCCATGGTCAGTTTAGGCTTCTTAGCCCATGCTCAACTGAATGCAATGCAGTTAATGCAGTCAGAACGACCTGTGAGCGTATCGCCTTAAGATCCTAAGCTGCTTAAGCAATCGCAGCAGACTGAGGCATCAACCGGTGCAGCAGTTGATTTAAGGCTGTAATGGTCCAATCGATATCTTCGAGGGTGGTTTGCTTGCCTAAGGTCAAGCGAATGCCAGATAGAGCTTGCTGATCCGAGTATCCCATAGCTTTTAAAATGGGGCTGGGTGCTAGCTTGCCACTATGGCAAGCTGACCCAGCGCTAATAGCAATGCCTGCCAAATTCATCTGCCTCACTAAGGTCTTTCCGGTTATATCCGCGAGAGGGTGGAGGCAAAAGCTGACGTGATGGGGTAATCGTTGGCTCAGGTCTCCAGTCGGCAGTAGATAGGGAGAATTGCTGAGTTGAGAGAACATGCGATCGCGCATCCGTATCAGTCGCAAACCCTCTGTTTCCATTTCTTCAGCCGCAATTTCTGCTGCCAGACCAAACCCCGCAAGGATGGGCACAGCAGGGGTACCCGACCGCATCCCCTGTTCTTGTCCGCCCCCCGCTAACAAGGGAACCAGGTGAGTCCCAGGACGCACATATAAAGCGCCTGCTCCTTGGGGACCATAGAGTTTATGGCTAGAGAGGGAGAGTAAATCAACGGGCATGGTTTGCGCATCAATGGGGAGGCGACCCGCAACCTGCACCGCATCGGTATGAAAGAGCACTCCATGATCCCGAGCGATTTGGCCTAAAGTTTGGATCGATTGTAGAGTACCGATCTCGCTCTGACCATAAATCACTGAGACCAAAACAGTATTGCTTTGAATTGAGTTTTTAAGAGCGTCTGGCGAGATATGACCTTGGGCGTCTACGGGCAAACGAGTGATCTGCCATCCCTGTTGCTCTAATAGGCGAGCAGGCTCAGTAATCGCAGAATGCTCAATGCTGGAGATGATTAAATGCTGGGGTTGGATAAAGGTTCGAGCAATCCCCATTAACGCTAAGTTATTGGCTTCAGTGCCACCAGAAGTAAAAATAATCGACTCGGCGGGAGCATGAATCAAGTCTGCGACCTGCATGCGGGCTTGTTCTAGAACAGTTGCAGACCGCTGCCCCCACTCATGCAAACTAGAAGGATTTCCCCATTGTTCTGCCCAGATTGTGCCCATGGCAGTAATCACGTCTGGGTGGCAAGGAGTGGTTGCACTGTAATCTAAGTAGATTTGCATGGGGCTGTTCGTTTGACAGGCAACTTCAATACTTCTAGATCAGGGGGAGGTCTGCTTCACAGTCTAGCGGGATTCAACACTCTAGATATATTTTGATTTACCCATCCTTATTCCGGTACGAATTGAAATTCATCTTTCAAAGCTGCACGTGTGGCTGCTGCAAATTCGCCACGGTCGGAAATGGCATCCATGAGAGTCTGTTGAGCGTCCACTGCCAAATTTTGTAGTTCTTGATTTTGCGATCCTGTGCTTACCTTAATAAACTTATGGAGGTTTTTAAGCACTTGCAGATGCTTCAGTCTGGCCTCATTCAATATACTGCGATTAAGATTCAGACTCTCAATTGTAGGTTTACCTTTAATACTTCCATTAATCGGATAAGGGACTTCCCCCCTGAAATCGATATGCTGACTTGGTTCATCTATTCCAGGATTAACAAAAAGTGGATCTTCAAGATTGATGTCATCAGTATGTGAGTGAGCACGGGTCGTTGGATCGACGAGGGGGAACAAGTTTCTTTTCTGTCGCTGGTTACAAGCACTGCAACTCAGATACAGGTTATCCCACTCATAAGCTAGCCAGTAATAGCCAGGGCGATTAAGCTTTTCCCCTTTTTTTTGAATATAAGCACTCTTAGGGCGAAAATGCTCTACATCGCCATCATCTCCAACGAGGCGCTCGCAAAAGCAACATTTTTTATGTTGAGCACGTATCAGAGCCTCCTTGACACTTTTATGCCCATAAATCTTGTTAGAGAAGCTAAATGTCTTTGTACCCGACTGATAATCCCCTGAAGCCTTTTTATAGTCGTTAATATGGGATTTTGATTTAGTTTCCCCATCTGTGGTTAGTTTTTGGGGCGCAGTCTTGGGTTTGTCGATGCGAATCACAGTTTATATACGAAAAGACTAATTTTGCTCTAAGAGCTGAGCAGCTTTGCGAATAATATCCATCGCTCGAATATCTTCCGGAGATTCAGCGGTGGGCAACCTGCCAATTTTCTCTTCTAATTTCTTAAGTTCTCGTTTATCTTTTGCTGTCAACTTGGATTTTCCCAAAAGTTTTCTTCTTTGCTCAATCAGTGGCTCTATTTCAGCAGCATGGGGAGTTGATAGCTCAAAAACGCTCGTCAGCACTTGATCAACTCGCCAATTATCAATAACTTCAGGATCATTATCAATAACAACATGATCTTCTTCACGACGGAGCAATACTAGATTTGCGTTTTTAGCTGCCTGCACAACGAGTGGACTATGAGCTGTCACAATGAATTGCGTATTAGGCAAGCGCTCTGTTAAAAAGCTCATGATGGTGCGTTGCCATTTTGGATGAAGATGGAGATCAATTTCATCGACTAAAACAATAGCAGGCTCCGCTAATGGATCTTCGCTCTGCGGGTAACACTCTATTAATCTTGCAGCTAAATCCACAGTCCAGGCAATTACGGTAGTGTAACCCAAACTAAGTTTTTGTAATGGCACCCATCCATAAGGGGTAAGAAATTCTGCCGATGGACTAGGCACATTCTCAGAAACTGATGTAATTCGTATATCAGAAACATCAGGTAAAAGTTTCTTCAGTATTTCTTTGATAATAGAAAATCGCCTTTTGAATTTATGTCTATTAGTAGGCGTAGATCGAGCAACTGCATAATCAGCCTGAAGAAGCCATTCTTCAGCATTTACTAATTCTGAATTCGGTGTTAGTAAGCTTTCAGAACTGCCAGAGCCTAAAGTCTTCGATAAAGAAGTCCCACTCATTTTCCGGGTTGCCCCATAACCGTAACAGTTGAGTCCAGGCAACTCTTCTGATAGTACTTCGTGTGAGTGTGAAACCCTTAGATATTTTTGAAAGTGGTTGATATTCCTAGAATTATCGGGTTGCACTGAAAATATTACAGATTTTTGTTCAGGATTAGTAGGCTGACTTAGAGAAGAGCCAGATGCGAAAATAGCATGGATTTCTATTTGTTTATCGTGCTGTACAAGAGACTCTGCGAACTCTAGATCTATATTACGAACAGGAGCAGGAACAGATGTTTCTGCCATACCTGCCAAACATTGCAAGAGAGTAGTTTTACCTGCCCCATTATCACCAAGGATAACGGTCCATTGAGCAGGAAATCCTTTACTATCACTTAGACTAAGCTTCTGACGAAACTTAAAACACAGCACATTCTCTATCTCTAAAGATAAGAAATAAACAGGTGGGGGGAGCTGAGACTGCCTTTGTCTTTTCTGTTGCTCTTGAGGTACTTCAGCCATAAATTGACCATGTCTGTTCTGACACTTTCAACTTACTACAACTGAATATGTATTTTATGTGTCTTGAACAAGTCAACACTCTCAATGCTCTTAGCATATTTCGATCTTCTCTGGGGTGATAGGCAACCTAAATTATTTTCTGCAGCGAAATATGAGGGTTTTATATCAATCACTCAGCCTCAATAAAATCTATGATTAAAAGAAAATAAATATGTATCGCTACAGCTTTACTTTGAAAAAAATTGATATTTCCCCAACGTTTTAACATATTGATTACAAATCGCAGGCTTCAGGCTTTAATTCTCGATCCATCAGGCTTTCTAAGGCTTCCTGGGGGGGGGGTAATTCGTCCCTTTAGAAGTCGATGAACTTGGCGAGCAATGGGAATCGGGATGCCTTCTCGGTTGGCCAAATCGACCAGGACATTGGTGGTATTTACCCCTTCTGCAGTTCCTTGGAGTTGATCTAAAATTTGGGTGAGGGAGTTGCCTTGGGCTAGTTGATACCCCACTTGATAGTTACGGCTGAGGGGACTCGTACAGGTGGCTAACAAATCTCCTAAGCCGGATAGTCCAAAAAAGGTTTCTGCCTGTCCTCCCAAATGGGTGCCGACTCGAATCATCTCTGGGAGTGCCCGCGTGATCAACGCAGCCCGGGCATTGGTGCCGAGTTTGAGGCCTTCGCAAACCCCGACTGCGATCGCAATCACGTTTTTCAGGGTCCCACCCAGTTCCGTACCCAGTAGATCAGGATTGGTATAGACTCGCAAACAGTCCGAAGAAAAAAGCTGTTGCACCGTTTCTACGGCCGCTTGATTAAGGCCTGCAACCACCGTGGCAGCAGGCAAACCCTGCTCAATCTCTTTCGATAAATTGGGGCCAGAGAGAACCAAAACAGGGTTGTTTGGAAAAGTGGCCTGCCAAATTTGGGAGGGAGTGCGGAGCGTCGTCTGATCTAGCCCTTTAGTGGCACTGACGATGATGGTTGAGTGGGGTAGCTCTAGCTGCTGGAGCTGAGCGGCAATACCGGGGATGCCTTTCATGGAGATGGCAACCACAATCACCTGAGCTTGAGCTAGGCTTTCTGCTAACGTTAACGGTCCACGGCGGGACCAAACCGTCACTTCATGGTGATTGACTTGGGCTAGGGTCCCTAAAGCTGACCCCCAAACCCCTGTGCCCAAGATAGTGATGGCTGTTGTGGACATGAAAGCAAGATCCTAACGAGAACATCAACTGACAGGCGCTGTTGTCTGAGCCATCATAAAATCAGGCAAACTATTGGCTTCCATAAAGCGGTGATAATTTTGAACTTGGCGATCGCAATCCGCGTCACTCCAGTTGCAGTATTGCTTCAAAATCGCTGTCACTGCCGGAAGCACATCAAAACCGTAATTCGTTTGCATCGCCAAAATTGTGCGCCGCACACAAATATCGACGAGGGTGTAGGCTTGTTCGACTTGGACGGCATAGACCACTTGGGCTTTAATATCGGGCAGTGATGGGATAATCGGCTCGGCCAGTTCCGGGGTTTCATCGACTAGGGCCAAAATCTTCACTGCAAAACTGCCATAGATGGAGAACAGATGAAAGATTGCTTCTCGGCTAACAAGGGCCTGGTATTTGCTGATCATGGTTTCGATCAAGGTATCGTCGAGTGCGATCGCACCCGGAAACAGCTCTTGCTTAGTTGCACAAGGAATAAGGGCACGACCTTGCTTTTTCAATACAGCATCCACCATCTCTTCAGCTACCTGCCGATAGGTGGTGAGTTTACCGCCAATTAAAGAGATCAAGTTGGTAATACCGTCTTTGCCGTGATCGTAGAGAACATGACTGCGGGTAATACTGCTGGTCTTTTTGCCTTTGCTGTAGGGTAAAGGTCTGACGCCTGCGTAGGTAAAGCGAATATCTGCCCGAGAGAGCTGAGCACAGGGAATGACTCGATTGGTTTCATTTAGTAAATAATCAATTTCATCATCACTGGCTTTAACCCGATCCAAATCGTCCCCATACCGAATATCAGTCGTCCCAATCAGATACTGATTCGCCCAGGGCAGAATGAAAAACGGACGGTTATCAACCGCGGCTTCTGCGTAGAGGGCGGCATCAGGTGCTCCTGGGAACGGATCTACAATAATGTGGCTGCCTTTAGTGCCACCGATTTTTCGGTCTTGTTTCAGGGTCGAGGACTGTATCCCTTGTAAGACCTGATCGACCCAGGGACCTGCCGTATTAATCACCACGGCTTGGGGTGACAGTTGGACGGTATGGGATGTCTCTGAGATCAAATCTTCAACGGTGATCCCTTGGACGCGGTCCCCCTCAACCTGCAGCTGGGACACTTTTGCATAGTTGAGCGCCGTAGCCCCTGCTGCTTGGGCCGACAACACTAACTCCAAACAGAGGCGTTCAGCATGGACGACTTGGGCATCAAAATATTGAGCTGCCCCTTTCAGCCCTTTAGGATTCAGGTGCCGAAATAGCTGTAAACACTTTTGCAGCGGGAGAATCCGGTGATTGGGTAGAGATTTATCAAAACTGAGGACATCATAGAGCAGCATTCCGGCCTGAATTTCCCAGAACGCCCGCGAACCGCTGGCATAGACGGGGATTGACATCTGCAGAGGCCGGACTAAATGGGGGGCCACCCGTAATAGCACTTCCCGCTCTCGTAAGGATTCCCGGACCAGATTGAACTCGAAGTATTCCAGGTATCGCAGGCCGCCATGAATCAGTCGACTAGACCAGCCTGTTGTGCCGCTGCCAAAATCATCTTTATCGATCAGCAGGGTTTTGAGTCCCCGCAGGGCAGCATCACGGGCAACCCCTGCCCCCATTACTCCCTCCCCCCAATCACGATGAGGTCAAAGGCCGTGTTCTCAATCGTTTGCCAATTTCTCATGTGTGAGCACATTATGTGGTGATTTACATTTGAACCCAGGATTGCGTGCTGTGGCACTGCCAACAAGATGACATAGATCTTTTATTTAAGGCGTTTTCTTCATCTCTTTCACCAATTCTGTTAGCTTTGGGGTGAAAAGATAATCGTTGCCTCGTTGTATCCGTCTGGAATGGATGAACGGGTGCAGGTTAAGAATGACAGCTTGGTGTACTGAGCTGGACCACGGCAGAATAAAGTAAGTGTGCTAATTGCTTAAGGGTAGAAATTATGGTGTTAACCGCTTCTACAATGTTGGACTTGGGAACACCCGCCCCCAACTTTCAGCTACCTGATGTGGTCAGTGGGCAAACCATTTCCTTAGATACATTTGCCCACCGCAAGGTTCTGTTGGTGATGTTTATTTGCCAGCATTGTCCGTTTGTGAAGCATGTCCAATCGGAACTCGCTCAGATTGGTCAAGATTATTCTGCTCAAAGTTTGGGAATGGTTGCGATTAGCTCTAATGATATCCAGAGCCACCCCTTGGATGATCCAGAGCACTTAACAGCAATGGCCACCAGCCTCGGTTATAACTTTCCCATCTGTTTTGATGAATGCCAAGATGTTGCCAAGCAATATACGGCGGCCTGTACGCCAGACTTTTTTGTTTTTGATGCCCACCGTAAACTTGTCTACCGGGGACAGCTAGATGATAGCCGTCCCAGCAATAACCTGATGGTGACTGGGGAAGATTTACGGGGGGCTTTGGATGCTGCCCTGGCAGAACAGCCAATTGCCGCGCAGCAAAAACCGAGTATCGGTTGCAATATTAAATGGAAACTGGGGAATGAACCCCCTTACTATGGCTGAAATAACCGCTTGTTTGAGTAGAGCGCTTCATGGATCGAACTTTGGATGCGACCACCTCTGCTTCTGATGCCTGTTGGCAATGATCATGGAATCTAGAGGCTAATGAAGAAGATGGAATGTTTTGGCTTAAGGCTGCAACGAATTCCTGAGGTTTCAGGGTGTCCATGTCGAGGCCAGCCAGGGTCTGTTGAAAAACTAAGTCTGCAATTGGACCAATACAGTTTGCTAGCTCTTGCTTACAACGATCAATAAAGTGGGGAGAGAGGGAGTGCTCTCGGGAGACATTTACTTGATGACTAGGGAGTAGTGCCGTTGATTGTCTAGCTAGTTTTTTGACCCGTTTCCAGACCACCCAATGAGATCCATCGTCTTGCAACAGGCAAGCTTGACCCGATTTGCAGGAAATTTGGCAATATTCCAATACTGCTTTCTCTAGCTTCTTGGAGATTTTAGGCCCCAATTGAAATAATTGACCGTGAAATAGGAGCTGATGGTCGTTAATACTTTGTATATCTTGTGCTTGCAGATCTTGAACTTGAATGACTTTCAAGAGAATCCTCCTGCTGAAGTAGTAGCAAGCAAATTCCCCCTTAAACCACTCTGTTAGCAGAGCTAATTACTGTTGAGTATAGAACGTCAACTCGGCAAGTGTAAACTTATCTTGAGACAAGCGGCTATAGCTTTAATAATCACTTACTTGCCCATTAATCATGGGCAAAACCTATGGGAGTTTCTGTTCGTGACTAACAGTATTTTCCAGGATAGTGATATCAGAAAACAAAAATATTTATTTGCAATTGCGGAATAATGACCTTACTCCAATGATTGGCGAAAAGCCAGAGCTGCTTTGGTGTCAGGTATTTGCAGGGCGAGAGCCTCAATAAGCTGTTGGGGCGATAGATGAGGAGACTGTTTTAGAGTTTGTTCCGTTAAGAAATCGGCCATGGGCCCAACATGAACTGCCAGTTCCGTTTTACACCGGTTAATAAAGATTCGATTAACACTAGCAAGGGTTGCTTTAGTGGATAGATCCGGTGGCTCTACTGCAGGTGTGTTGGGCTGGGCTGTCTGCTTAGGTGGGGGGAGGCGGTGGTGTTTGAGTGGGAAGGGTTGGTTTGGCAGTAGAGGGCTTCTGAGAGGGGGGATGGGGATGTTTTGGGTCGAATTCGCTGCCAAGCCATGAAATAGGTAGGGAATTCAATGAGTAAATACTGTCGTCCATGCTCCCGGGCATCCTTACAGAAGTCTAAGGCGGTTTGCAGTAAGGATTTTGTAAATGCAGGGCCAGGCTTAAACCATTTGCCCTGGATCTGCAATGCTGACGATTGATCGTTGAGCAGTCCTCGCGCTTCAAGGTCTGTCGATTGAATAATGGACATGCGATTCCCCCAATAAATGCCGACCTCATATCCATGTCCCATATTGGGATAGCCTGGGTTGGTGCAAGATCTCCTATGGATAAGGCGGTTAACTCAGTTTACCCAGAGGGAGATGACAGTTTTCCACATCCTTGCATGATGCAATCCTTTTCAACACCCAGGTAAAATTGGCAAGCAGGATCTATCTACTCACTATTGATGGAATTCGTGACCATACATTCTTGCTTTTTAAGATATCCACTATTTCAGGGTTAGTCCCATGAGCTTTAGTCATGAGTTTGAGTTACTCCTCAGAGCCCGATATCCATTAATTTATATCCCTACGCAGGAGGAAGAACGCGTTGAATCGGTGATTGCGGATTCGGCCCAACGTCAGGGAAATCGAGCGGTCTATACTTGGGACTTTGTGGATGGCTATCAAGGGAACCCCACGGATGCAGGGTTTGGTCAGCGCAATCCGTTGCAGGCCCTAGAACTGATTGAGCAGCTACCCCCGTCTGCCCCTGCTATTTTTATCCTTCGAGATTTCAATCGGTTTCTGGAAGATGTGGCGATTGCGCGGAAGCTTCGCAATTTATCTCGACTGTTGAAGTCTCAGCCCAAGAATATTGTTCTGCTGGCCAGTGAGGTGGCGATTCCTCGTGATTTAGGTGAAGTGGTCCATGTGATTGATTTCCCCCTGCCTGATGTAGGAGAGATTCGGTCTGAGGTTGAACGTTTACTGACTGCCACCTCTCATCCCCTGACGGGTAAGGATTTGGATGATTTGGCCCGTTCCTGTCAAGGGTTAACGATGGATCGAATTCGGCGGGTATTGTCCCGTGCGATCGCAACCCACGGCCAACTCAGTGCAGATGATGTTGAGCTGATTCTAGAGGAAAAACGACAAACCATTCGCCAGACTCAGATTCTGGATTTTTATCCTGCCCAGGAAAATATTTCTGATATTGGTGGCCTTGATAATCTCAAGGATTGGCTGTTCCGACGAGGCGGATCATTCTCTGAGAAAGCTCGACAATACGGTTTACCCCATCCTCGCGGCCTCTTGTTAGTGGGAATTCAAGGGACGGGTAAATCCCTGACGGCAAAGGCGATTGCTCATCATTGGCATCTGCCCCTGTTGCGCCTGGATGTGGGACGTCTATTTGCCGGACTAGTGGGGGAGTCAGAGTCCCGAACCCGGCAAATGATTCAGCTTTCTGAGGCTTTAGCCCCTTGCATTCTCTGGATTGATGAAATTGATAAAGCCTTTGCGGGCATCGATGGCCGGGGAGATTCGGGGACGACCAGCCGGGTGTTTGGTACCTTTATTACCTGGCTGGCGGAGAAAACCTCTCCAGTCTTTGTGGTGGCAACGGCCAATAATATCCAGTCTTTACCCCCGGAGATGCTGCGCAAAGGGCGGTTTGATGAGATCTTTTTTGTGGGCTTGCCAACTAAAGAAGAACGGGAAGCGATCTTTTCGGTGCATTTATCCCGGCTACGGCCCCACAACCTCAACCAATATGATTTGCAGCGATTAGCTTATGAAACCCCAGATTTCTCTGGAGCTGAGCTGGAACAGAGCATTATTGAAGCGATGCATTTGGGATTTAGCCAGAACCGAGACTTTACGACGGACGATATCTTAGAAGCCGCCAGCCAAATCATTCCTTTAGCTCGTACTGCTCAAGAACAGGTAGAATTTCTGCAAGATTGGGCAGCATCAGGGAAAGCACGATTAGCGTCCAAGCATAGTACACTAAGCTTGCGCATTCAGCGGCAACTTCAACAGCCGGATTAATATGACTGTGCTGACCATGATTTTTATTTGAATAACCCTTACTTGTTCTCTACCCTTAGAATTTGACTAACTTTGTCATCTTGATGCCTGTATGAAACCGTCTCAGATCGCTCAAATCATCATTGGTGTCATCTTGGGTTTAGCAATTGTTGGGGGAGCAGTGGGCGGTGCTGGCTATTTGTACCTAAACCGATTTTCTCAAATCCCCCAAAAACCTAAGTTTCCGAACGACGCTAAACCCGCAGTGCCTGCTAAACCCAAGCCCTATCCGGCAGTCGTTATTTACCCTGACGGTTTATTCCTCAGAAAAGAAAGATCCTCGGATGCGGATGTCATTAAAGTCCTAGAATACGAAGAGCCCGTCACTGTGATTGAAGCATCACCGGACCAAAAATGGCAGAAGATTAAAGCTGACCTGGAAGGCGAGGATGTGGAAGGTTGGGTGTCCATGGGCAATACCGAACGGGTTCAAGAAGATGTAGCTGCGGAAACTCCCCCGGAAGCCGAGCCTGAACCTGCCTTTTAAGAACAATTGGTTTTATGTCTGATTTTGCGATCGCAACCCCGTCCGCCGCTACGTCACCCCAAGGGCCCATTCACACCGTTGGTATTTTGGGCGGTGGCCAACTAGCTTGGATGTTGAATCAAGCTGCCCCATCCTTAGACCTCAACCTCGTTTTTCAAACGCCGAACCCTTCTGACTCAGCCCTACAAAGTGTAGTTGATCTAGACCAGCAGGCCATTCTCGCTCCTATTACGGATGTCGCGGCTACAGCTCACCTCGCTCAACACTGCCAAATCATTACCTTCGAAAATGAGTTTGTTGATTTAGATGCCTTAGGGAAATTGGCAGCTCAAGGCGTTTGCTTTCGCCCTAGCTTAGCCAGCCTAGCTCCCTTACTCGATAAGTATGAGCAACGCACCTTTTTCGCTTCCCTTGGGATAGCCGTCCCCCAGTTTGCACCCCTGACATCTGGCTCACTGCCCCCATCTTTTGAGTTCCCTGTCGTCATCAAGGCTCGACGCAATGGCTATGACGGTCAGGGTACTTTTGTTTGTCATACCTCGGCAGACCTCGCCCAATGTTGGCAACAAGCCCAGCAAGATCCGTCTGTGTTGATGGTGGAAGCTTATGTTCCCTTTCAGCGGGAATTGGCGGTCATGGCAGCTCGCTCTACGACGGGAGAGATTTCCCAGTTCCCAGTGGTGGAAACCCATCAGCAAGATCAGGTTTGCCATTGGGCTATTGCTCCAGTTCAGTTGTCATCCACGACCCAGGCGCAGATTGATCACATCACATCCCAGATACTAGAGCATCTTAATATGGTGGGAATTGTGGGGATTGAGTTATTCCAAACCGCTGACGACCAAGTGTGGGTCAATGAAATTGCCCCCCGCACCCATAACTCTGGCCATCTCACCATCGATGCCTGTGCAACCTCCCAATTTGAACAGCATTTACGGGCGATTAGTGGTCAGCCTTTAGGCCCAACTCACCTCACGACCTCCGCTGCCGTCATGGTAAACCTGCTGGGATTTGAAACCAGCCACAATGATTATTTACAAAAACGACAGGCTATTGCTGCCCTCCCCCAGACGTCCGTCCATTGGTATGGCAAGACAGAAAATCGGCCTGGGCGGAAGTTAGGGCATGCAACAATGTTATTATCCTCTGGTGATCCGGCTATAGCCGTAGATATGGCCCATAAAATTGAAACCCTTTGGTATACGGGCTGAGGGATAGAGAACGTTATGAGCAGTAAGGCTGCCCGCACCTATATTCTGTTATCGATTGCTGCTTCTTTGGTAACAATGGGGCTCAAATTTGGTGCCTATCAGCTCACCTCTTCCGTTGGCTTATTCTCGGATATGGCTGAGTCTAGTGTGAACTTAATTGCCGCATTAGCAGCATTTTGGGCGCTCACAGTTGCTGCCCAGCCTCCCGATAAAGAACATACATTTGGTCATTCTAAAGCCGAATATTTTTCCAGCGGTTTAGAGGGACTCCTGATTTTGGTAGCCGCGATTACCATTGCGATTACTGCTATTCCCCGAATACTGGATCCTCAACCCATCGCAGAGTTAGAACTAGGCTTAGGCTTATCCATCCTTTCATCCCTCGTCAATGCTGGTGTGGCTTGGGTTTTACTACGAGCTGGGAAACGGCTACGCTCTATCACCCTCCGAGCTGATGCCCATCACCTATTAACCGATGTTTGGACGTCGGTGGGGGTGGTGGCCGGTTTGGTGATTGTTAAGCTGACGGGGTGGCTGATTCTCGATCCCATCATGGCCTTATTGGTTGCCATTAATATTGTTTGGGTATCCATCAAACTCATTCGGGAAACTATGTCTGGGCTGATGGACAGTGCATTGCCTGAATCCGACCAAGCCGTTATTCGCGCAACCTTAACGGCCTACCAAGCCCAGGGGATTCAGTTTCACGCTCTCCGTACCCGTGTAGCTGGGGCTCGTAATTTTGTCTCCTTTCATGTTCTGGTGCCCGGAAATTGGTCTGTCCAAAAAGGCCATGAATTATGCGATGTGTTGGAACAAGCGATTATGACGGCTTTACCCGGCACCCATGTAATGACACATTTAGAGCCCATTGAGGATCCTGTGTCCTGGGAAGATGCTGTACTCGATCGGTCTCACCATCCCTAAATAATTAACTACAAGGCTGGTTGGTCCATTCTTCTGGCCCTCGTCCGGGCCAACAGATTTGCTGTCGCCCCATCCACACTAGCTGCCATTTTTCCTCGTTATCTATCATGCCCTGGGGTTCAAATTCAAAGCGGTATCGGATGCCTTGCACCGAATCATCTGCCAAACCGACATTAGACAGCATCACTACGGCAGACTGACCTTGCTGAATGGAAACGGAGGTCTGTTTTTGGGAGTTCCCTGCTGTTTCTGGTAAATCGACAAGGGATAGGGCAATGGACTTAGGAGCCGTGCCCGTTAAAGAGGTATCACTGGGTAAGGTGCTGAGGCGAATGGGCGTATAGCGGTTGCGATCGCTATCCCGCATCTCAGGTCGGGCAACCTTAGGCCAAGGCTCAGAGTGAGGACCAAAGCGATCACACCAAGCCCGTTTAGCCGGACTCCAAACCTCACGGGTCAAGCAATTATAGGGAGGTCTAGCTAGGAGAGAAGGGACCGAATGAGGGGTGGAAATGGGCGGTTTATTGGCCATTAAACTCATACCTAAACTGAGCCCTGCCATCATCAAAATTGCTTGACCGATCATCCTTCCCTCTGGTTGATATTCCCTAAGTGCTGCTCCTATTAATGTATAAAGACTCTGTTCAAAATTTAAAAGTTTCAAGGGGCTGGACGATCGTCCAGCCCCTTGAAACTAAAGCACTCTCTGCCGAAATGTTTAGTCTCTACTATTGATTGCAATTAAGAATCTGAGAATAAAGATAAACAGATTGACGTAGGTCAAATACATGGATAAAGCAGCAGATAAGTATTGTTCATCTTCATAGGTTCTAGGTAGAACAAAGAAGTCAACAACAGCTGCCCCAACAAACAATAAGACACCAAGGCCGGAAATTCCAATTTCCATCCAGCTAGGGGAAATAATGCCAAACCACATGCATATGACTTGGGCAAACATTACCACTAGTAAGGCAATCACCCCTAGTTGAATTGTTTTGGTGAGGGCAAACCCATCTTCATCTGATAGATTCGCTCCAATAGGGCGAGCGGCAATAAAGGTAATGCCACAACTCAATGCAGCAATAGCTAAACCTGTTTCACCCACTCCTGATGTTTTTAGAGCGATGTCAACAAGTAAGGATAGGGTATAGCCAGTAACTAAGCTGAATGTTGCCAAAAGAGGCAAAGCAACGTTGTTATTGACTTTAGTGGCTGCTCTTTGTGACACGAAGAAGAGTACAAAGAACAGAATCATTGCTGGCAGACTAGTGGCTCTGTAAGTTTGGGGGCCAAAGCTAGAAATAACTCCTAGACCACCCCATGCGCCGACAGCAGTTAAAACTAAGCCTGCGCCCAGGAAAGGCAGGGCATTTGGAATAACATTGGGGCCAACGAGGGCGTTTTGTTTGGCCTCTTGAATGGCGTTACGAAAATTACTTGTATTACTCACGGACTTCCTCTTTTAAACAAACTCTGTTATTGGTCTGCTACCTCTTATTTTGCCTTATCTCCCTAAAAAGTAGGAGGCAGCAAGTTTAGGGTTATCCGTAACCCTTAAAGGCAAGGAGTTATTTATACAGGGTGAACTCTGCAGGCTTTTTGGGTATGCTGCAAGGGGATGAACGCCTAGACCTATAGCGCTACATATAGTCTAGGTAATGTATATATACGGAGTTATTTCTCCGGTAAAGCGTTACTGCTCCGTGTTAATACTGATATCTCCCGAATTATTACCGAATGTAAATGGACTGTCCGGGAATCTACTTACGTAATAACGCGTAGGCTTCTTCCATTTATTTTTAGAAAGTCCCGTATATTAACGATGGTTTTTCAAGTTCAGTATCTCGATAATGATTTCCAGGTACAGGACATCAGGACGATTAAACTATGGCTTATCAAACTTCCTTACAGTCCCAAACAATGGAGATGCTGGTTGCTTATCGCCAGAAACCTTCTGTTCAGCTCCGAAACCGCTTGGTCCGCTTGAATATGGGATTAGTCCGCAAGGTAGCTCACCGCCTCGCTCACCAATGTGCAGAGCCTTACGAAGATTTAGAGCAATGTGGTTTCCTAGGATTAATTACTGCCATCGAGCGATTTGATCCCACCCAAGGTTATGCATTCAGCTCCTTTGCTGTTCCTTATATCAGAGGCGAAATTCTTCACTTCTTACGGGATCGTGCCAATACTGTTCGCATCCCTCGTCGATGGCAGCAGCTGAGCCGCGATGGTGCAAAAGTTCGCCAGGCATTGACGATGGAACTCGGACGTCATCCCAGCGATCAAGAAATTGCCGACGAACTCGATCTGTCAATGCAGGAATGGCGAGCGGTTAAGTTAGCCGCCTCTAATCGCGTCCCTCTCAGCTTGAATGCTCGTGTCTCTTCCGGCCATCATCAACAGTCCGACTCCATGATGACCCTAGGGGATACTCTGATGGATGCTCGGTGCCAAATTATGCAAACCAACCAAGAAGATCGGTTGGAACTTCAGCAAGCACTAGATCAGCTAGAAGATCGCACCCGAGAAATGATCGAGTCAGTGTTTGTCCATCAACTCTCTCGACAAGAAGTGGCTCAGCGTATTGGCGTTAGCCCCGTTACGGTTACTCGCCGAATTAAGAAAGGCATTGATGAGTTAGTCGGTCTTTTGCAAAAGTCTGCTGCAATGCAAATGGAAGTCTAGTTACGTGTGTAAGTTTTAGACCTAACGGGTCTTTGAGATCAACCAGGGTTTATTCCATCTCAGGATAGATGTGCACTGAGAGGATGAGTCGCGAGTTGCAGTCAGTGATCATACGCTAATCGTCTGTTTCATACTCCTAATAAGATTCCGGCTATGGATAGCAGACGTATTCATGATATTCACCACCGCAGGTGCCCATGGACCTCGGGTTCTCGCTGACATATCTACTGTGATCACTCCTATCTTTTATAGCCAATCCCCACAATGGTTTAGGGGAAATGAATTCAGCAACATTTACCAGCCTCTGTGATCATTTTGAATAAGAACAATACTCTTTCAATATGGGACCCCAAAGTTTCACTTTGATCGGCTGATAATGTGCAACGTTTGCCCAATAAGACGATCTAAATTTAGCCAGAGGTGTTTAAAGATCGCAGTATGAATTGAATCCCCCTTCAACGGTAGTCCTGCTGATGCGGATGATGCGATCGCAAATTGGTATAGATGTGTTCGAACATCAGACTCTGTTGCTACTTCTGAAATGCGAGTAGGGGGTCGTCACTGATATAGGAACGCTTTGTGCACCCACTTCAGCATTTTTAGTGATAGGAGTTTTTAGATCAATCACCAGGGTCTGTGCTCTGGAATAGCTGAGAATTGAAAGGACCGACGATTAGCCCAGAATAAGACACCCATTGGTTTAATGAAGGGATCGTGCCAACGCTAAATGTTGAGGCTAAGCAATGAACAGCTCGTTCATTGCTGCACGACAACTGGCACTTGTTGAAGGGTTTGAAGATAAGCGAATGTGATTTATATCACTTTTTAGGTCTGGCAGAATAATCAAGCATCCTGTAATGTGAGAACTGATTTTGTAAGGGAATGTTAATCTACTGTAATCCTTTCCCATAAGTCTTTTCACGCTTTTTTATTCATTTCTATAGGGCAAATTAAATAGAAATTTAATGGCTATTTGTAGTCATGGAGAATAAATCGGTTTATACTCGTATACAGATGGGCTATCGATCCCCCCGTATAGCTCAGTTAAGTCCTCGAAACGGCAACTTGTCTCGAAAGAGCAAGACGCAAATTAGCGAGTCTACCCCTTTACAGGCATGATGGTCGTTAATACCGAAGGGACTTTATTTTTATGGTGGGTACTTTTCCCTACAATTTAGTACGCCCCATAGCCAAACAACACTATTCTTGCCGTTTCCACCAATATCTCAAGGTCCAGGTTTAGGGACCAGTTATCGATGTAATACAGGTCTAGGCGGGCCGCCTCATTGAAGTTGCCAACTTTTGAGCGACCTGAAATCTGCCATAGTCCCGTCATGCCAGGGACAACATGGTGGCGAATATGATGCCAGGAGTCGAACCGTTCTACATCTCTAATGGGCAATGGACGAGGCCCCACAAGGCTCATTTGTCCTAACAGGACGTTGATAAGTTGCGGTAGCTCATCTAGACTAGTACGACGTAAAAATTTGCCCAGCTGAGTCAGGCGTGGGTCATCTTTGACCTTGAAGAGAATGCCATCTTTATTTTGATTTTGGGATTCTAGCTTGGCTTGTAAGGCCTCTGCATTGACCACCATTGTCCGAAACTTCCACATTTGGAATATCTGCCCCCCCCAGCCCTACCCGCTCTTGGCAAAAGAAAACTGGCCCAGGAGAGGTGAGTTTTGTGGAAAGGGCAATGCCTACAAATACAGGAACTAATAGTATGAGGAGTCCTAGAGCAGCACCCATATCAATGAGACGCTTGACTTGATAATCGAGTCCACCTAATAGCGGTGCTTCCGTGCGTAACGTGGGAATATGGGCAAACATTTCAGGAATACCCCGCCGATGGAGCATTTCCACGCTAGATGGCAGCAGGCGGAGAGTAATGCCTTCTCGCCTGAGTTGCCAATACAGCATGGAAGCTAAATCGGTTTGGGGCAGACCTTCTGCAAGCACTTCGACGGCAGAGGTCTTGCAGATCAACTGCATCATGCTATTGGCATTGGCGGTAGCAGAGAGGGCAGCGCCGACGATTCGATATTGTGACTGCTGCTGGATCACTTGGGCAAGGATGGGTAAGCGGTCGGCAGGTGCAATGATAAAGACAGGAATTTTACTGCGGTGGAATAGGCCGATTTGTTCTAAGACAAGGGTAGTAATGAGTCGTAAACCAATCACCATCACCACACTGCTGAACCAAGCAGTAAAAAACAGTGATCGTGGGGCATCCAGCTTGGGGTCATAAAAATAGCTGATCACCAATGACCATAGATAGGTCAAACTGACTAACTGGCCTGCCCGAACATAGTGTTTCCAGGCTCCCGAGGTGTTGTAAAGTCCTCCACAGGCAAGAACGATGACCATCATGCTGGAAAACGCCCAAAATAGACTGGGAAGTCCTAGCCAAGACCACCCAATGAGTTGGGGGGGGATGGGAGCGTAAAACTGATTAAACTTAGCGGCAATTTCCCAAGCAATACCTAGTGCTACGAAATCACTCACTAAAAGAGCGCTAATTCTTGGCCAGCGACCCATCAAGCCTTTGGCAAATCTGAGTTTTTGAGGGGCTCGAATATCGCCAGTGGAGGGTTCTATAGAGTGAGGTAATTTAACCACAACACTTGAATGGGACAACGCCATAACTTATAGACTTCAACCTAGCAGCTAAATGCTGCCCACATATACCTTGTCTGGCCATACTTCAGAAATATTGCTGTAACCATTCCCCTGGGGTGATCGTTCCCTTCTGTAGGCGGTAATTCAACATACTCCAGTGATGGTGCGTTGAAATGGGTGATTGGGCTGAGGTACTAACTGAGGGAAAGAAAAGTTGCCGAATATCAAAATATTATGTAGTATATATACTACAACATTTCCTGCGATCAGTCACAGGATGGTCTGGGAAATGTTGCTATTAATCTTTTATATCTCCGAATGGGGGTGCAACCATGTCTTACCAACCACTTAAGTTGTCAGCACCAAAGTCTGTTCTGTCCTGGGCCAATCATGATCTGGGACCTGCAGAAACCAAAATGGCGAAGAATGTTGCTTCCCTGCCGTTTGTCTATAAGCATGTAGCCTTGATGCCGGATGTACATCTCGGTAAAGGGGCTCTCGTGGGATCTGTGGTTGCCACAAAGGATGCGGTCATTCCTGCGGCTGTAGGGGTGGATATTGGCTGTGGCATGGGAGCAGTGCAAACCTCTTTCAACGCCAATCAACTGGATAGCAAAGTCCTCAAGCAAATCCGGCTGGATATTGAGGCAACGATTCCAGTTGGTTTCAATCAAAATGATGAGGCAGATAAGTCGGTCTACAATTGGCAGCGTTGGCAGGACTTTAAGCATCTCCATTCCGGAGTACAGCACCTGGAGAAAAAAGCCCTACGGCAGATGGGCTCCTTGGGAGGGGGTAACCATTTTATTGAAGTCTGTGTGGATACGGACGATCAGGTGTGGCTGATGCTGCATTCGGGATCTCGCAATATTGGCAATATGCTGGCCCAAAACCATATCAGAACGGCGAAAGAGCTAGCCAAACTGGCTGAGATGAAATTGCCGGATCTAGATTTGGCCTACTTTGTGGCTGGTACCTCTGAGTTTGCTGCCTATTGGCGGGATTTACAGTGGGCTCAAGACTATGCTCGCTATAACCGTGAGGTGATGATGGCTCGCTTTAAGCGAATTGTGGAGAAGCATTTGGCTGGGGGCAAGCCTACCAAGCCGGTGTTATCCGTCAACTGCCATCACAATTATGCGGAGCAAGAAATGCACTATGGAGAGCAGGTGTATGTCACTCGTAAAGGGGCCGTTCGCGCTCGTCAAGAAGACTATGGGATTATCCCTGGTTCCATGGGAGCGAAGTCCTACATCGTCAAAGGTAAAGGGAATCTGGAAAGCTATTGCTCTTGTAGTCACGGTGCGGGACGGACCATGTCTCGGACGAAGGCGAAAAAGCACTTTACCCTGGATGATTTGATTGAGCAGACTCAAGGGGTGGAGTGCCGCAAGGACAAGGGGATTCTGGATGAAATTCCAGGAGCCTACAAGCCGATTGAAGAGGTGATGGCAAATCAGGCTGACTTGGTAGAGGTGGTTGCAACCTTGAAGCAAGTGGTCTGTGTAAAAGGGTAGTGGGGGATGTGGGGGGATGTCCCACCCACTGCCTTCGCCCGCTATGATGGAGGCTATTATGGCCATTGTCTCCTCTAAGCAATCTCCACAACCCGATGAGCCGAAAAAGCCATCTCAGGCGAAGTCTGCCAAACGGTCTAAGCCTGAGCAGACGGATGCTTTATTGCAGCCTGAAGCGGTAAACGAAGAATCTGTGGGCAAGCAGGATGATAAGCTGCGGCCCCAAAAATTTGATGAATATATTGGTCAGCGGGAACTGAAAGAGGTTCTGGATATTGCCATCCAGGCCACTAAGTCGCGACAAGAAGCCCTAGATCATCTATTGCTCTATGGGCCGCCGGGACTTGGGAAAACAACGATTTCGCTGATCTTGGCGTCTGAGTTAGGGGTGAATTGTAAAGTCACGAGTGCACCTGCCCTAGAACGGCCCCGTGACATTGTCGGTTTGCTGGTCAACCTGCAGCCCCGTGATATTTTGTTTATCGATGAAATCCATCGGCTGTCGAGGATGACGGAAGAGCTGCTCTACCCAGCCATGGAAGATTTTCGGCTAGATATCACGATTGGCAAGGGCCAGTCAGCACGAATTCGCAGTTTGCCCTTAAAGCCTTTTACTTTAGTCGGGGCCACCACTCGGGTGGGGGCGCTGACGTCACCCCTGCGAGACCGATTTGGCTTTGTTCAACGGTTGCGCTTTTATGAAGCCGATGAGCTGGAGCAAATCGTGTTGCGGACGGCGGATATTCTCAAGGTCTCCATTACCCCAGATGCGGCAGCAGAAGTCGCTCGACGATCCAGAGGCACGCCTCGTATTGCTAACCGCTTACTGAAACGGGTGCGAGATTATGCGGAGGTGAAGTATTCGGGGGACATTACCCCAACTATTGCCAAGGAAGCGTTAGAGCTGTTTAATGTCGATCCTTGCGGATTGGACTGGACGGATCGTCGGCTACTGACGGTGATGATTGAGCAGTATAACGGTGGCCCAGTGGGGGTAGATACTCTAGCTGCGGCGACGGGGGAAGATTCCCAGACGATTGAAGAGGTCTATGAGCCATATCTGATGCAGATCGGCTATCTGAATCGTACGCCTAGAGGCCGAGTGGCTACTCCTGCGGCTTGGACCCATTTGGGTTATCAACCGCCCGATGAACAAATGCGATTAATCTCCTAAGTCTTTAGGGGCTGGTAGTGAATGTGCTACAGCAGGATGTCTGTGATCGAGTCCACTTGTGAGAGTGATATCTCTCATATTTTGTGGTGAGGGAAACTCCTATGATTTCAGATGTATCTGCATAACCTCATTCAGGTTGACCTAATAAATAGACATGGGGGCAGACAGGCTTTTTCCTGATTTTCATCAATGCTGTTGCTTCTTAATTACTGGCTTTTTACACGACGGAAGGATGATTAACGCATGCGTCGATTTACGCTGCCCCTTGCATTAGTCTTGGCTTTATCGGCAATGCCCAGTCGGGCTCAGTTAAAACTACAACTTGCGTTTCCACCGTTTCCACCACCGACGGAAGCAGAATGTGCCCAGGACTGGACTGGGATGCAGGCAGATCTGGAAAAGGCTTTAGCCAAAACCCCCAAGCATGAAATTGCGGGGGGATATCACGCTCTGGGGCAGGCATTCGAAAACTGTCAAAAATTTGATGAAGCGATTGCTGCTTTTGAACGGGGGAAGACCTTGCAAAGCTGGCATGCCCAGTACCAGTTCGATATTGCTAGAGTCCGAGTTAGACAGAAAAAACTCACCCAAGCCCTCAATATTTACCGTCAATATCATCGCTCTGAATCGAAGCAGCGCTCTGCTCAGGAAATTGATGGGCTTGCTTACAATGATCTAGGTAAAAATTTGGTTGTGGTGGGCGAATTGGATCGTGCGATCGCAACCTTCGATCACGCGACCCGGCTTACGCCTAAGAATGCTGCAATTTGGAACAACTTGGGCCAAACTCAAGTGAAAGCCCAAAAACTTGAACTGGCCCTGAAGTCTTTTCGCCAGGCAGTTCTATTAAAAGAATCAACATCATTGTCCCCTAGGCAACTCAACGCTCGATCCTATCTTCAGGTGGGTAAGTTCTTAACTACGACTAAGCAGTTAAAAGAGGGGGTGCCGTTTTTAGAAAATGCTATAGCTCTCGATCCACAATACTCAGATGCCTATTTAGTCTTGGGTCAAAACTATGCACAGCAGAGACTTTGGGACGACGCTATTATCAATTACACTCAACAGATAAAACTGTCTCCTAAAAATAAGTTTACTCATACCCTCATGGGTGATGCACTGATCCGGAAGGAAGATTTGGAGGGGGCTTTTTCCCAATATCGGCAATTTTTAGGTGCGAATTCTTCATCTATAGAAAACGATCCCCAATTGGATGCTGAGGCGTACCAGTGGTTAGCAAAAACACTCAAAATACTCAATCGGTTAGAACCTGCGGTTGAGGCTTATCAAAGCGTTGTAGCGTTAAAACCCAAAAGTGCCTTGACTTTAAATGAATTGGGAGTTGTGCTGACTCAACTAGAACGTTGGGAAGAGGCTGTTGTTGTCTTGAAGAAAGCCCAAGATGTCTTGAAAGCGAGTCAAATGGATCAATCTCTCTCATTTGGTTCTGAGATCATTGCTGTCAACCTTGGTAGAGCTTTAGCAGGCAATGGTCAAGTAGAGGAGGCTCTGATGGTTCTCCGTCAAGCTGCTCAAGACTCAACAGAGAATCCCTTTATAGTGACGACCCTCAGTCGAGTGCTACTGCAAGCAGGTCAAACGCAAGAAGCTCGCCAAATGTTGAAAGCAGGATTAAAACAGGGTGGTTTTCCTTTGACTTTTATGGGTTCTGATCCAACTCCCAACGCGAAATTGGAAACGTTACTCGGACAGCTCTACTTTGATCTCAAACAATATGACTCGGCCTTAAAGCATTATCAAAAAGCGATTCAGATCGATCCAGAGTTTGCGGTAGGCCACTCTGTAGTGGGGACGATTCTGCGTAGACAGGGCAAACCTGATCAGGCCATTCCAGCCTATGAGAAAGCCCTTAAACTGCAGCCTCGTAACTTATTTTTTACTCACCAATTCCTCAGCGGGCGGGGGTTGGCGTTGCTGGCACAAGGAAAGGTGGATGCGGCTATTGCCGATTTAGAACAGGCAACTCGACTTAATGCCAACAACGTTGAGGCATTGCATGGGTTAGGAAAAGCGTTGCTTCAGCAAAATAAACCATCGGCCGCGATTCCCCATCTGGAAGCGGCTTATGATCTGAACCCTCGCTATCCCCAAGTTGCTGAAGATCTACAGCTTGCAAAGAGTCAAACTTCTACAGAGTCTGCTCCCATCCAAGAACCACAATAATCTGATCTAAATAACCAATGGCAACAGCTCTAGGTATCATCGGTTATTGGACAGTATGAGATCCAAAAGGATTGATGGGTGGTGTGCAACCGTTATCCAAGCCCGTTTACCCTACTCGTTGGAGCCCTATGCACGACGTTCTAGACTATTGGCAAAGAGTAATGGTCTTTGTTCCTTACAAAGTTTGATCAATTGTAAGGATGGCTCTTAACTCTTCTAACGATGACGTTTCAACGGATGAGAAATCAAAGCGGCACAAATTTTTGGTTTGCAGTTGCTTTCCCTGCTTAACCCCGGTATCAAAGATTTGGCAATGGTGCTGAGTGAATCGATAGTCCTGGGGATAGAGAAACCGAGAGACAAACTTAAATATCCCCAGATGAATCGGATGAAGGGAGCTATCATTGCCCATCGTGAAGCCAATAATAAAGGCTTCATCCTCTGGAGACTTCCCACGATTGAGCAACAGATGTAGATAATCATGCTCCTTTAGGGGAATCGCTCCCGCCAGAGCGAGGGGACTATCTGGATTTTCCAAGAGCCAGATGATCCAAGGCACCTCAGACTGCTGGATACCGCCAAAGTGCTGGTAGGCTTGGCGCAAAGACTCCGCCATCCCCCTATCCTCCTACCCGTCTGAGCTGGATCTCTGTACGTTGTTGGGCCGGACTCGTTGGGTTAATTCCGGGGAGTTGTTCAGAGAAGCCCTTGCCTTCTGCTACTAGAGTTGGCTGAACCCCTTGGGACCGGAGGAAATTTGCCACGACCTTGGCTCGCTGTTGACTCAAGGATTGATTCGTGACTGCAGACCCTGTTTTCGAAGTGTGTCCCACCACGTTAATGGCAATGGTACTGGGGTTGAATTCGTTGATCTCTTGAGCGAGGGCCTTCAGGGTGGATTGGCTGTCCCCGGATAACACCGCCGAACCTGTGGCAAATTTAACTTCGCCTCTGACCTTGAAATTGCCCACTTTTGGAGCTGCTTGAATCTGCTGTGGAGTGACCTTAGCTTTGGGGGTAGAAGACTTCTGGCCCCGTAGTACTTTTGCCAACTCAGGATCTGTGGCGGCAATAGATGCCACCACTTGTTCCGAATTGGTTACGGCCTGGGAAATAAAGTCTTGGGTATAGAGGTTACGAGGATTCTTGACCAACCCTGCCGTCTCTCCGGTAAGTGAAAGGACTGCCGAAGTTGCCTCAATTCGCTTGGCTAAGGTGCCAGACTTCATCCATTGATTGGTTTCTAGAGTAGTGAAAAAGTCGATACCCTTCGACACTGAAGTGGCATCCTGAGTGGATAGATTGCTATCTTTGCCAATTTGTTGGCTAAGGGCACCTGAATCACGAATGAGCTGATCCGTATGTTGGTAGTAGAGAGTTAGAAACTGACTCAGATCTTCGGGACGTTTTTGAATCAGCTGATTGCTGGCAACAATGACGTCAATAATGGCATCGGGAACGTCGCTACTGGAGAGAACTACTGTGTTGCCCTCTTTGCGGGCTTTGGAAACGAAGGGTTCCCAGAGAATTGCGATCGCAACCTGCGAATCAGACTTCAACAACTCATAGGCCTGGGTGGATTCTTCCACTTCCACCACTTCAAAATCCGACAAGCTTAACCCTTCAAACTTCAAATCCAGCAGCTTGGCCAGATATTCACTCGGGGTGCCTGCAGAGTAAACCAACTTCAGGGGAGCCGAGGCGGAGGCGCGCACCTTGGCAATATCATTCAAACCTTTCAGTTGAGGATATTGCTGGGTATTGAGGACCACGGCATCCGCGCCCACAGTTTTATCAATGAGGCCGACGATACGGCCTTCAGGTTGATGCTTCAGATACTGATCCAGCGTGGTGACAATAATGTCAGCTTCACGACCGAGGGCTTTTGCTCTAGCGGCTTGATCGAATTCATCCTGATACCGAATGCCAAGGTCAGCCTGGGTGATTTTGGCAGCGAAGGGATCGGCTCGCAAGGTGCTGTAGCCGGAGAAGGTGTCACCCAGTACAGTCAGCTGTCTGGCTTCATTGCCATAGGCGAGTTGAGTTAGGGGAGAATTTTTTCCCAATTTGATGGCGTTAAAGCTCATATATCCACCCCCACATATGAGTAATGCGGCACCGATATAGGCGATGGGGGGTAAACCTTTTCTTTTAACTGTCATTCTTATTGGTCCTTGCTTTCTGCAGTGTTGGTGGCTTGTTTCGCCTTCAGTTGGGCGAGGCGATCTTGGGCATGGAGGGATTTAATCGCTCTGGATGTTCCCTTAAGCTCTCCCTGTACTTCTGAGGTGGCCTGGGCTTGGATATTGCGCCGCTTGATAGCTTCTTGGGATTTTTCAAACCGTCGCATCGCTGATTGGTTATCGATGCCAGCTGCTTGGTTAGCCCGCTCTAAGGCTTGGGTGACCCGCATGGTCGAAGCCCCCATTTTTTGCTGGGCCTGCATCTTTCTCAGCTCCAACTGGGCCTCTTTCATACGGGTTGTTCCTTCCGCTAAGGTTTGTTTGGCAAATAACACCTGTTCTTCTAGCTGTGGACGATACTCTTCTAGAACATCCAGTTCGGCTAATACGGCCAGGGCGGCATCATCTTCACCGGCAGCCACTAGCTGCTCCGCTTGGTCACTGAGGGATTTCACCTGTTGCTCGGTCTCATCATGTAATCGAAGTGCCTCAGCTAATGCGCCCTTTTGTAGCCCCACCGAATCTACGAGGGTTTGAAAAGCCTGGGTGAGATCGTCAATGCTGTCTTCACTGACTTGGGCTGCGATTTCGCCCCCTGCCTCGATTGGCTTCCCCCATAGCCAATTCCAGGTGGCTCTGACGACTGTTTTTGTGCGATTCATATTTTTTTACGTAATCCTCTAGATAAAACTGTGAAATCTCTTAGCTTTTCTTGTTGAGAAAATAATGGTGAATTATTTTAATTACTCCTAGAAATCGATGATATTTTTTTATATCTTAAAAAAGAAGGAACTCTTGCTTTTGCGACTTTCACTTTATGGGTTTTTCCTTCGTTTGTGTGGTCATGAATATTAGAAGCATTGAATTTGATTAATGCTATAGAATCTGTGTTTTCAAACGTTTCTCTGCAGTGAAAATAAGATATCGAGAAGATGTTCTATTAATGACCCGCTCTGCTTTTCTAACGATGAACATGACATGATCGTGGATCATTTAGTGAAAAACTGGATAAGCAATTAGTAGGATTGCAATGAATGAAACTGTAGCTAATGATTGCTAAGTTCATTCTAGATTTGTGTATTGAATTGCTTTGTTTCTTGAGCCTTGGATTTTGATTTGTAATCTTGACTTACTGCTTTCTCCAAAGTTAAAAAGCCATTTATTAATCTCTCTAATTCAGTTGTTGCTCTCATTATCTGTAATATTTTTGTGATCAACAATGAGGTTTTTTCTGCTATTTCAGGAGTTGGAATCAGCTTTTTCTGGTTTTTTCAGGTTGCAATTTTAAGAGCGATATAATTCTTCTGTGCTGAAGTTCATGCTGTTGAGGGTCTTGTGCGTCGAACGATTGTGATCTGTCTATTGCTGGTGATGATGGTTGCTTGCCGGCTGTCGCCCTCGACAACAGCACCTTTAGACAATCCAACCCTGGTGCAGACTGAAGCTAAGACTCTAAATCTGACTTTGATTCAGCATGCGTCCTGTCCCTGGGCCTATTTTTGGTGTGTGGTAGAAACGGGTATCCATGATGCCGCCCAGGATCTAGGCGTTGAGGTGACGATTCGCCGTCCCCATACCTTTGACCCTGATGCGGTAACGCGATTAATTGAAGCAGCAGTCGAGACCCGGCCCGATGCTATTGGGGTGGCCGTAATTGATCCAGATCAGTTCCGAGCGCCCCTAACTAAGGCTGTGCAGAAGTTTAATATCCCGGTGATTGCCTACAATGCGGGTTCAGGACCAGAACAAGACAATATTCCCTACCGAGCCTATATCGGACCAGATGAACGGCAAGGTGGATACGAAGCCGGAAAGCGCTTATTGGCCGAGTCTCCGCCTGGTATTAAGGGAGCCTGTATTAACCACCAGCCCGGTGCTTTAAATTTGGAGGCTCGCTGCCAAGGTTTTTTCGATGCATTGAGCGAATCTGATATTGAAGCGGAGAGGGTCAACATTACGCCCAATCCAGCGGAATCAAAAAAAATTTTGCAGCGTTATCTATCAAAGAACCCCGAGACCGATCTCTTTTTGACTCTAGGTCCAGAAGCAGCAGTTCCCTTTTATGAGGTTATCCGCAATCGAAAAGGTGCCTATAGCCACGGCACCTTTGATCTTAGTCGTACTATCCTCACCGCAATTGAGCAGGGAACTACACTATTTGCCATCGACCAGCAGCCTTATTTGGAAGGGTATTTAACGGTGCAATGGCTCACCTGGATTCAACGCCATGGGTTTAGCCCCCCCAGTCCGATTATTTCCACTGGGCCTAGTTTTATCGATCGCAGTAATGTCAATCTGATTCAAGAGCAGGTAGGGCAGTTTCGGTGATGGGTATTTACAACATCTGCTAGGAACACACTTTGTTGGCCTGGGTGGCGTTAAGTGTTTTGAGGGTTTGACATCCTTCCTTGAGAAGCTGATCGAGAGAGTTAATGGGCCATTGATGGACATCCCCCATAACGGTTCCCACCAAAAGCATTTGTTGATCGGGGGTAAAGCTCAGGCTCGTGACTGGGCGACGGCTTTGCCATTGAGAAAAAATTCTGCCGTTGCGATCGCGGATCTGTACCGTTCCATCCCAGCCGCTAATCGCTAACCACTGGCCATCGGGGCTAAAGCGAATTTGAGTGATGCGTCCTTGTCCGTATCGCCATCGTTGAGGTGGGGTATTGGGGTGATCGAGATCCCAAAATCGAACAATGCCATCTTCGCCAGCAGAAACCAAGATTTTGCTATCAGGGCTGATATCCAGACTCCAAACCCAACCGCTATGTCCTTTCCATATTTTGTGAAGGTCCAGGGATTGAGCGTCATCCGATTTTGAGCAGTTAGCCCCTAAGCACAGTTGCCAGAGACGGATGGTGCCATCTTCCCCTGCGGTGGTCAACCATTTGCCATCGGGGCTAAAGCGAATATCCTTAACGGGGCCTTGGTGTTTTTGTGAAGTCTGAAACCGCTGCGTTCCCTCTAAATCCCAGAGGCGAACGGTGCCATCCCATCCTGCTGTGGCGAGGTACTGGCCGTTGGGACTAAAGCGAGTACTCCAAATGGCATCTTGTTGGGTGTTCCAATGTTGGAGGGCTTGCCCAGACGTGAACCAGAGGCGAACATTGCCATTGAGAGAGGCGGTGACGACCTGATCCTTTTTGGGATTAAAGTCCGTGCTGATCACCATCTCTGAATCGGGATGGGTGAGTTCCTGTTGGCGACTGTTTTGTAAGAGGCGGACCGAACTGCCCCAACCGGAGACGGCAATGGTTTTTCCATCCGGGCTAATATCTAAATCCCAGATCGCCTCTTCTTGCAGAGTCTCTAGATTCCAGCGGTCTTCTTTTTTCTGCTTGGAGTCTGGCCGTTCTTGGTCTTTCAAGAGTTGTTGCAGATCCAGTAGGGGTGTGGTGGTGGGATAGCTAGCAATTGGTTGCTCCTGAACTAGGTTGCGGAGTTTTTGCCCTGCTTGAATGGCGAGAAAGAGAGCTTCCGTTTGATTTTGATTTCGCTTGGCCCGAGCGACTTGTTTATGGAGTGTCGTTATCGTTGTTAGGGCTTGCTGGTTTTGATCCGCTAGCCAGCGATCGCTACCCCAGATAAGACCTCCAATCAATAATCCTCCCAAGCCCACAGCCGTCAGCAAGTTCCGCAGGAAAATGTTGCGCTGTAGTTTTTCTCGCTCTGCTTTGACCTGGCTCAGGCGAATAAAGTCATAGTCTTGATCGCTGAGGCTTTTGCCCACGGCCCAGTTGAGAGCTTGTTTTAGGGCCTTGCCCTCCAGGAGCTTATCTGCCTGGGAGTGAGATTGTTCCCAAGCATTAAATGCAGAGGCATAGGGGCGTAAATCTAGGAGGGTTGCCTCAATCCAGTGTTGATTAAAGATCTGACCATAGATGCGGTTATAGACCTGTAGGGTTCCAGCTTGGTCTTTCACCAGACCTGATAGGCGCAGCTCAATTTGCTCAGGGCTGCTTTTAGTGGTGACCTTGCTGTTCGTAATCTTTTGGTAAAGCCCCAAGAGCTGTACCGATTTATGATCGTT
Organism: Acaryochloris sp. 'Moss Beach'; assembly: GCF_021497025.1. Taxonomy (NCBI): domain Bacteria; kingdom Bacillati; phylum Cyanobacteriota; class Cyanophyceae; order Acaryochloridales; family Acaryochloridaceae; genus Acaryochloris; species Acaryochloris sp. 'Moss Beach'. The sequence goes on along the minus strand of NZ_CP071717.1, from coordinate 3,764,237 downwards.
ACAGAGGATGCGATCGCAAATCGTTCTCAAATGCACTGGCTCATCATGAGCTTCCCAGTTCTCCAGAATCTGAGTTTGAACCACCTGCTCTACTGTGATTTCAGGATTTGACCGAATGGATGACTCCATAAGCTGACAGAGCTTTTGGGTCAGAAAGGGCTGTCCTCCAGTCCAGTCCAGGATTTCATGGAGCACCTGGTCGGGGTCTTGAACCTTACCTCTAAAGCCCTGAGAGAGGGGGAGAGCTTCTTGAAACTGAAACCCTTCTAGATAGATGGCTTGGCCAATATTGAAGGGCGTCCGCTCATGGTCTTTCATCAGGGCAGAAGGCGTAGCTACCCCTAGCAGAGCAAAGGTGAGGCGTCGATAGGCGGGTCGATCCACCCGCTGATTGTAGAAGAACCGTATCAATGCCAGAAAATCATCAGCGGATACGTTCTGGCTAAGAATCAGATCGATTTCATCGATAAAAATGACGATGCTTTGCGGAATCCCTGGGAGTAAAACCTGCTCGATAAATGTATGCAGCCGCTGTACCGGAGTCGCCGGATCTTGCTGTTTCCACCAGGCTCGCCAGTTGAGGTCTAGTTGGCAGTCACTGACGAGGGCTTTGATAAAACCGCCATACCATTTTTCTGGGGTGATGCCCTGGGTGCCAAACCCAGTCAAGTCAATAGCTGCACAGACAACCCCCTCTTCCCGTAGCTTGTGCATGGTCTGTACTCGCAGACTGGATTTACCCATCTGGCGAGAATTAAGCACATAGCAGAACTCGCCGTTTTGCAGATGGTCATAGAAGGTGTTGTCGCTCTTTCGGGTGACATAGCTGGGGGCCGAAGCGGGCAGGCTGCCTCCTACCTGATACCGATAGTTCGGTTCCGCTACATTATGCGATCGCATCACGGTTTAGCTCTCGCTGGAAGTATTGCTGATAGAGGCTGCAGGAGGGCAACACGAGATTGCCCTTGAGCTGCACTAAGCCCAGACTTTGCAGGTGATAAATTTGCAGGGAGTTGAGTTCGATACCGGTGGGTGAATTTGCGATCTCAAGATAGGCAGCCGTTAAATCCTGGGATTGGATCAATTCTTCCCTCAACCGCAGCAGGTGGTTAAAGTAAATGCCGATTTCTTGATTGGAGGTCTCCAGAATCTCTTGGCAAGACTTGCCTTCAACGGCCCCTTTATAGAGGGCTAAATGAATCAGATAGGGATGCCCACCCACCCTATTCTGCAGACGCTCCACTTCTGATTGCTGCCACTGCAGTTCATAACGTGCTGCTAATGCCTGAACTTGTTCGACTGTAAATGGGGACAAGGTAATGGGTTCTCCCACATTCGTTAGGGGTGAATGGTTGATATCGAGAGAAACGTAGTCTTCCGTGGCATGGGTGATCACCAGCCGCACTCTTTCCCAGGTTGCCGAACTTTTAGACTTCTCATGCCAGCTTCTCAGCATCCTTAAGACGTCCCCCGCTACCTCTGGGTAAGGGAAAATTTGCTCAACGCTATCGAGGGCCAATACGAGGGACGCTTTCACATTGGGGAGCAGATAGTCTTCAAAATATTGGCTGCAGTTATCAATACTGGTGAGTAGCTCCGTGTCCCAATAGTCATCGAGCTGATTGTCTAGCCCTAGCTGACGCCCCATCTGGAAGCAGAACCAGCGTAGAAATCTTTCCAAGTCGTTGATGGAGGCTTGACTTGCCCACCGAAAGTCCAGGTAGAGGGTCTGGAGTGGATGGGCCTCCGCCGTTTTCAAGATCCGATTGACTAAGGAGGTTTTGCCCATGCCTTTGGCCGCCTTAATGCGGATTAAAGTCCCCGGATTCGTAATGATTTGGCTGCAGCGATGTTCAACCTCTGATCGGTGGATGTAGAACGAAGACTTTAGAGGGACTGGCCCCTCTGGATAGGGGCAATAGGAGGCTCGTTTTTCCTGGGATGGCTGGCGTTGATGCAGACGTTCCAGGGCGACTCGCAAATTAGACTTACTGACTTTTTCGTCCAAAGCCCGAGTGAGTTTCGCCCAAAGGGCGGGTGCAATATCACCGGCAATATAGCGATTGGAGTAGTCGAGTTTCTCAGCCATCTCTTCGTAGGTGAGACCTGCAAGACAGGCTTCTAGTACATCCACTTCGATGGTTCTTAGATACTCGTTATCGCACTTAAAAATGGCCTTGGTTGCAGCGTCGATAAGCTGTTCATGCTGTGACACAGCGCTTCCACTCCTATGGACCTCGTACTGGTAGCGGGCTAAGTCAATATGGGATTGGCTTGCTCTTAGCTGCTTTAAGTGTGGATGACAAGTGCCGCAACTGCAATCGGTTTTTTTCAGTATTTTTTAGGAGGAATCGCACCATACAACCTACATTCAGCAGGCTAGCTAGCAGAGCAGATAATATTTTTCACAGCCCTTCCCAAGGAACAGCAAGATAAGTTGCTGCCTGCTGTTGAGCTTGATGAATGTAGGTTCCGGCATACTTGAATCACATTTTTAGCGGCAAGGCCCATGAGTCCCATGACGATGAGAGAACCAATCACCACCATCGAATTAAAATGCTCTTCAACTCGCTTGTCAGGCTGATTGAAGGATGATGAGGCTGGATTCTTTAGGACTCTAATGATGGTTTGAGTGCCCTGCAGTATACCGCCATCAAAGTTGCCTTGCTTGAACTGAGGGGTCACCTGAGTTTGAATAATATTGCCAACTTGGGCATCCGGCAAGATAGACTCTAGGCCATAACCCGTTTCAATTTCGACCCGTCGGTCTTCCTTAGAGACCATAAACAACACGCCGTTATCTAACCCTTTCTTGCCGATGCCCCAAGTGTTAAATAACTTTGTCGTATATGCTTCGGGCGATGCGGACGGCTTGGTATTGGGGACGGTCACCACTGCAATTTCTGCCCCATTGGTTTCTTCTAATGCCGTGATCATCTGATTCAGCTTTGCTTCGCTATCAGGACTCAGCAAATCAGCCATATCCATCACCCAACCATTGTCTTGGCGAGGGTTGGGAACATCAGACGGTGCAATGGCTCGACTAGGAGTAGCCCAGGATAGCGATAGCATCAGGCTGAAGCCTAAACCAATGACTAAAGCCAGTAGAAAGTCGTTTAAGCAACATAATTTAAGAGACGCAGCATACAGGCGCGAAACCGACGAAAGTCATGGAAGTTCTAACATTCCCTACAATAATTACCTACAACACTTCTTGCTTCCCTCAAGATCCCTGAAATGGTAATTGATAGACTCTTGCAGCCTGTATATTTCTCGCTTGCTAAGGACAAGTCTGATACACAACTCTGCCCCATTTATTCGTGCAAAGACCGTAGATTTCATGTCATGGTAAATACGGTAATCGGTTACTAATCATTCAATCTCTAGACGCTATGACCTCAGACTCCAAAAAACGTGTTGTCGTCGTGGGTGCTGGCTGGGCTGGCCTCGGTGCTACCTATCATCTCGTTTCCCAAGGGTATGATGTCACCCTCTTAGAAGCAGGCTCCTATCCTGGTGGTCTCGTGGCAGGCTGGAAAACGGCTGGAGGTCGGCCCGTAGAAGCTGGGATTCACGGATTTTGGTACCCTTATAAAAATATTTTTTGGTCTAGTCGATGAGTTAGGACTCGATCCATTTACAAACTGGACGAAATCTTCTCAATATTCTCCTGCTGGACTGGAAGCGGTGTCGCCTATTTTTCAGAATGAACAGCGCTTACCCATGCCTTTGGGAACCTTTGCTTACCCTCAGTTTCCCCGCTTACCGCTGGTTGATCGGCTGTCCGCTTTTACGATGATGTATCCAATCATCGACTTTGATAATTCCGATGAGGCTTGGCGACGTTACGACTCTGTGACCGCCCGAGAAATGTTCAAGAGCTATGGCGTTTCAGCACGACTCTACAGAGATGCCTTTGAACCCATGCTGTTGGTGGGATTGTTTGCTCCGGGTGAGCAGTGTTCTGCTGCCGCAGCTTTAGGAATGCTCTACTATTTTATCCTCGCCCATCAGGCTGATTTTGATGTGGTTTGGTGTCGGGGCACAGTGGGAGAAAAGATTTTTAAACCCTGGTGCGATCGCATCACCAATGCAGGGGGCAAAATCCTCACCCAACGTCGAGTTACAGATGTGCGACTCAATGATCAAGGCCAAGCGGATGCCGTGATTTGTGGAGATGAAATATTTGAAGCCGATGCCGTGATCTTCTCTGTGGGGGTTTCCGGGATGAAAAACATCGTTCGCGGCAGTTCTACACTACAAAAACATCCTCAGTTCCGAGACATCATGAACCTGGGTGCAGTGGATATATTAGCCACTCGTCTCTGGTTCGACCGCAAAGTCGATGTTCCCCAACCGTCGAATGCTTGTTTTGGCTTCCATCCCACCACAGGTTCTACCTTCTTTGATCTCAATGCCCTCCATGATGACTATCGCGATCAGCCTGAAACGGTGATTGAGGCAGACTTCTACCATGCCAATCAATTCCTGACTATGGAAGACGATGAGATTATTTCCATGGTCCAAAAGGATCTCACCACCTGTTTACCCGATTTTCGAGAGGCGAAAGTGGTAGATTCCAGCGTGATTCGCTTACCCCGAGCGGTAACTCACTTTGCACCGGGGAGCTATCGGTATTTGTTACCCGCTCAAACACCCATTAACAACTTATATATGAGTGGTGACTGGGTGGTGACTCGCCACGGATCTTGGTCCCAAGAAAAAGCCTATGTTACGGGTCTGGAAGCGGCCAATCACGTGATTAGCCAATTGGGGCAGGGGGCTCCTGCAGTAATTGCCCCGATTGAACCCGATGAACCTCATATTCAAATGGCGCGTTCAGTGAATAAAACGCTGCGAGAATTTCAGAAGACCTTATTGCCCGAGTTCTTGCTGCCATAGATGCAAAATCTTACAAGAATGACCAATTAATCAAGTCTCGGTTAATCTAAGACTCGGAACGATGTATGCGATCGCATCTTGATACACGAGAAACTCTATGATCGTGACACAGGCGTTCAAACCTTGCTCAATGCCTTTGATCGAGTGGCTAAGGGTACCTCAGAATTGATGGTGATCGCGGGTGCTTCGGATATTGGCAAAACAGCCCTCGTGATGGGTAGATTGATTGAGTATCCCCGATCGCCATACCCGAGATCTCAAAACGTCTTGATGTCACTCAACTGTGGGCTAGGTCTATAACCCTAAAATGAACAGTGCCAGTCATTCTTAGTCGACGCCACTATAGGGACCAAGAAATAGGTTCAATACCGTTTTTTTGCAAATATGCATTGGCTTTGGAAAAATGCTGGTTGCCAAAGAAACCCCGATGGGCAGATAGCGGTGATGGATGGGGCGAGGTCAGGACTAGATGGCGCCTGCGATCAATAATTTTCCCTTTTTGTTGCGCATAGCTGCCCCACAGCAGAAAGACGAGATTTTCGCGTTGCTGGTTTAAGGCGCTGATAATAGCATCGGTAAATTGCTCCCAGCCTTTACCCCTATGTGAAGCAGCCTTATGCTGTTCCACGGTTAGGACGCTATTGAGTAGTAGTACGCCTTGGTCTGCCCAGCTTTGCAGGCAGCCATGTCTGGGTGGTTTAGTGCCTAGATCTTGTTCAATTTCTTTGAAAATATTGACTAGAGAAGGGGGTGGGGCAACGCCCTCTGGGACGGAAAAGCATAAACCGTGGGCTTGCCTGGGGCCGTGATAGGGGTCTTGTCCAAGAATCACAACTTTGACTTGCTCAAAGGGGGTGCTGTCCATGGCATTAAACATCAGCGAGCCACGGGGATAAATCGTTTTGCCAGCAGCCTTTTCTGCTTTGAGAAATTGTTTCAGCTCCTGCATATAGGGCGTGGCAAATACGTCTTCCAGCACTGCTTTCCAGCTCGGCTCAAGTTTAATCGAGCTGTTAGAAGTGGGGGTAGCTTCTGTCGTCATAAGAGGATTCGTATTTTAATGAAGGAGAAAACTCGCTGAATTGGTTTTGTTGTTAAAGGTACAAACGCGCAAAGGCTATTGAGCATCAGTCAGCTGGGCTGAAACTAAAGGGAGGATTTGACTATGCATCACACCTATAAACCTACCTACATCATTAAAATTATCAGCTCTTGTCTGCGTATGGTTCCAAAAAATACTCATAACAACCAAAATCAAATATGACTTGATTCAGTAGCAAACGACTCAAATACCTAACGTGCTCTTCTTTTAGCGGATAGACAAAAATCATCTCTGGATCGTCAGAAATATCAAGGCCAAATTCTATACTGAAGTTTCTGGGGTCAAAGTCTATGAGCTTGTGCTCTTCAATAAAGCTGTCTCCTTGGCGTTCATAGACAGATAAGTAGTGACAAGATTTATGGGCTTGAGACTTTAGCATCTGTGAACAATATGCCTGATAACAACTGATACCAATTAGCACCTAAGAGTGTAATTTTGATTATTTCCTAAGCCAACTTAGTATTGGGTTTCACAAGTTGGAGAGTTACACCTTCAGGCACAGCTTGGTATGACATTAGAATTCAGCGAAGCTGCTGGACAGGCTCAGTCAGTGGTTGTGAATTTAATCTTTGTACCGTCTGGCAAGTCTTTTATCTTTTTTGCAAGATCGCCTGAGAATTCGATGACTTCTGCACGAGTTATAGTGCCGATATTTTCTCGATTGTATGATCCACCCAAAATACTAGGAACTTTCAGGCAGTAACAGCACTCAGGTGGAAGCTTGCCATAGAGTTCTTGCCCTATTTCAATCAGTCTAGACATCTCCCAATCGGTATGAAACTCTTCATCCTTAGACAGGTCGTCCATCTCTTCAGCATTTGCAGCGATGATTTCACAGTACATATCTTCAGGACAAATTCGCCAATATGCACCTATATCATCTAGAACAAGCAAATTTCCAAAGTCATTTTGCGCGATAATCTTTACCGCTTGAATCCCACACCAACTCCAAGATGTCTGAACTGTGAAAAGTAAATCCATATCCCGAACTCAGGTTACTTCGGTTTGAGGCTTCTCCAAGATTGCTAGAGCAATTCCTCCAAGAATGGTACAGGAAGAAACGAACAGGCGCAGGGTCAGGTGTTCACCGAGGAAAAGCATCCCTCCTGCAGCAGCAATGACAGGCACACTGAGTTGGACCGTCGCCGCAGATGTTGCGGTCAAATCTTTTAGGGCCGTGTACCAAATGGTATATCCCAGACCTGAGGTGACTGCGCCCGCCGCGACTGCGTATAAACAGCCTGTAATGGTTAACGTAGCGTCAGAAAACATCGACAGACTTAGCCCCACAGTAAACGGGACTGCTCTTAAAAAGTTGCCAGCCGTCATGCCCATGGGATTGCTAGCAGTTTTACCTCGTAAGGAATAAATTCCCCAGGCCACACCCGCAGCCATCATTAGTCCAGAACTCAGTAGTGGGGGAGCAGAGAGACCTGGCAACAAAAAAATCACCAGCCCCACCAGCGCCAAGATAAAACCAGCAATTTGCTGTTTCTTTAAGCGTTCTCCCGTCCAAAATCCATATCCCATCATGGTGACCTGTACTGCCCCAAAGAGTAGTAAAGCCCCCGTACCTGCAGATAGCTGGATGTAAGCAAATGAAAAGCCCGCCGCATAAATAAAAAGTGCCAAAGCAGAGGGCCAATTACCTTCAGCTTTAAGGCCTCCACCCTTTATTTGCGTGATCAATCCCAACATAATCGCACCGGAGACGATCCGAATCGAGGTGAATGTTGCTGCATCGATAGGAGTGGCTCTAAGCGCTAACCTACACAGGATAGAATTTCCGGCAAAGGCAAGCATGGCTAGTAAAGTCAGGGGAAAGACCCGTGGATGAGACATCCAATCAGCAACCCATTATTTTAAAACGCGACTTCACTCAATCTTATAGGAGCTTCTCCATTGGGTTGGTGGGTAGCGATTGGAGACTCTGCTGCGATTGATGCCAATTTCTGAAGACAGGGGTGATTAGGAAGCTCCCATCAAACCTTGTGATTTAATGAATCACTCGAAACGTTAGATTAATCCTCGGATCAACTGGTCTTTTAGTTTTGGGCACATAATGTTGCCAGAAATGCTGCGTTGGGCCTTGCATTAGGAGCAAGCTACCGTTGGTTAAATGGAGTTCAACTTTAGAGATTGATTTATCCATTTTATGTCTTAGCAAAAATCGTCGGCAGCCCCCCAAACTCACTGAACCGATGACCGGATTAGGTCCCAACTCCGGTTCATCGTCACTATGCCAGCCCATGCTGTCCTGTCCGTGACGGTAGAAATTCAACAACACACTATTAAATTCAACTTGGGCAATAGGCTCAATTGCTGCCTTGATCTGGCGCAACGTCGATGTCCAGGGCAAAGGCTCCATGCGAATACCGGAATAGCTATAGGTTTTACCTGGATCGCCATGCCAGGCCGTTAATCTAGGCAAAAAGTGATGACGGCCAAAGATGGTGGCTGAGTCTTGTCGCCATGCAATTTCTGCTTCCAGGGCTGCAAACATTTGCTCACAGCCTGCAGCGTTGAACAGACAGGGGTAAAACAAAACCTCTGCATCAGGCATCTGTAGCTGTTGAGCCTGACTGTCAGAGGTTAATAGAGAAAGCTGATGGGGTGGGGGATTGGGTTGATGGGGTTTTTGCATTCAGCTCAGCACCCTAATCTCTGTACTCATGATCTTAGGGTGTCTGAACGAGTGTTTACGATTTGGGAACAACGATTTTAAATTCGTACCCTTCGAACTTATTGATGCTGTTGGTAAATTGGGCGGTGGCAAATTTAGGCCCCACCCAAGTCACAATTTTCTTTTCAATTTTCTCAGGCTCGACTTCGCCATACTTTTCAGCAAAAGCTAAAGCAACTTTGTCATAGGGATGGTCTTTTTTGATAGACGGATCGAATAAGAGTGAAACACTGTATAAAGTGCGCTTTCCATCTGGATCTTTTTTGTCTTTGAGGAAGCTGAATTTGTACTTATCAACACCTGGAACATCATTGGCAGGGACTTCGCTAAAACCAAACTTGGAGATCTTTTCAGCTCCAGGCACAATCTTGCCCACTTCTTCGGGACTCATTCCCCGCTTGAAATCATATTCCGAGAGGGTTTTGGGGAGCCATCCATCATCTTCAGTGCCAATGATGGCCGCCAGATCGACTTTTCCTGAACTGGCTGAAGAGGCTAGGGTTTCGGTGCCGGAGCTGTCCGCACTTTCCTCCGTTGTAGCGCTGGGATCAGCAACCGAGCGATCTAGAGACTCTGTCGAGGTGTCGGACGCTGGCGATTCAGTGTCTGAGGGGGCTTCTGTAGTGCTGCAGCTGATCAATAACCCAAGACTAAGGGGAAGTAGGGCTAAAGCAATCGATTTTCGTTTAGGAGTCTGAGTAAAGCGATGCATATTGTACCGTTCATTCCTACGGTTCTAATTCTGGCAACCTTGAGGCAATTTGCCAAATCTAGACGAGTAGTTTACCGATGGCTAAATGGGCTGGTATTCTCATACCTAATAGGACTGCCCTTTATGAATTCTAGAAGGTAGACGACGTATGGATAGCACTGCTATTGCTGTGGTTGAGTGGGTGATTAATCTGGTGCGAGCTTATGCGATCGCAGGTTTGATCTTCGCTTTTTTGTTCGTCACCTTTTTGGTCAAGCGGGTCGATTCTGGCGCTCAAGGTTGGGCCCTTGGATTTCGAGTTTTAATTATTCCTGGCGTGGTAGCATTTTGGCCGATGTTCGCGATTCGGCTGTTGCGAGGCAAAGGTCATCCCACCGAAAAAAATGCCCATCGACTAGCCGCTAAGCAAAGTGCAGGAGCCCAATAATGGTCATTTCTCGCCGGCAGGTTCACCTCTATTCCTTTGTAGTTTTGGCGATTGTGCTGCCCCTCTGTTTTATTGCGGGTTTAGTCTGGCGACCGACCTTCGCTCCAGTGGACTCCTCCGCGGACGCCTTATTTCAACGAGCAGGATTTGTCCCGTACTTTGCTTGGGAAAATCAGGGGTCGAAGCGCAAACCCACTTTGCTCAAACAAGAGAACATTCAACTCCGGGTTGAAACATTGTTTGCTCAAGATGGCAGCGATGTCTTTATCAATATTCAGCCCCAGTCTGATCTCCAATTGCCGGATGTGTTGGTGTATTGGCAGCAGGGGAAGCCACCGGAGGAACTGAGTCAGGATTCTATCTTGTTAGGGGGCGTTGTCAGGAGCATCTAATCGTCAATTTCGGGTTCCAGACGCGATGCAGGGCCAAACGGGACACCTACTGTTGTTCAGCCAAGCGACTAAAGAAATCATTTCTACATTTCCCCTAGATCCTTTTTGGACCCAATCTTAAGCGCTAATTCATTCTGAGAGGAAGTTATCTGTGGGCGTTGCATATAAAGCGGTTCAGTGGAATCGGCAAAAGTTTGTTTACGACATTATTTTGCTGTCCACGGTCGTTTTCTATCTTTTTTGCTTTGAAGGCATTAGCCTTCAGTTCAGTAGCGATCTAGATCTAAAAGGTATTTGGATCCGGGCCTTTGGCTCTGCGGCTTTTATCCTGCTCCATGTCATTCTTTCCATTGGTCCCCTGAGTCGTCTTAGCGCTAAGTTTTTGCCGCTTCTCTACAATCGGCGGCACATGGGCGTCACCATGTTTATTCTGGCCCTGCTCCATGCCCGGGATGCTTTGGCCTGGTATCACGACTTTGGCAATCTAGAGCCGATTGTCAGCTTGTTTGTTAGCAATACTCACTATGCTGATTTTGTCCGCTTTCCCTTTGAAGCATTGGGAGGCGTAGCCCTTGTTATCTTGTTTTTGATGGCGGCAACCAGCCATGATTTTTGGCTAACCAACCTCACGGCTCCGGTGTGGAAAGCTCTGCATATGGGGGTTTACTTAGCCTATGGCTTGTTGGTCGGGCATGTGGTTCTAGGGGCTTTGGAAACCAATACCCATCCTTTCCTTACCCTGGCAGTTGGCGTGGGGTTTGTGTGGATTGTAGGTATTCACTTGATGACTTCCCTGCGAGAAGCCCAAAAAGATGGTGCACCGCTGTTTGGAAAACCGGCCAAAGCCCAAGTGGATGCTGATGGCTTTGTGCATGTTGGCAGTGTGCAAGACATTCCTGAGAATCGAGCCAAAATTGCAGTGATTGCGGGGGAGCGCGTGGCCATCTTTAAGTATGACGGCCAAATCTCGGCGATTTCCAATGTTTGTCAGCATCAAAATGGCCCCTTGGGAGAAGGCAAGATTGTCGATGGCTGCATCACTTGCCCTTGGCATGGTTACCAATATCTGCCGGAGAGCGGCATCTCACCGCCGCCGTTTACAGAAAAAATTCCCACCTTTAATGTCAAACTCCAGGGCGATCAGATTCTAGTCAGTGCCAAGCCTAATCTTCCTGGAACGCCTGTTGTCCCTGCTGTTATCGGCCAAGTGTAGCGATGAGTAGCCTTGATCCTCAAGATGAATTTTTTATTGGCTATCTAGGGGTGCCACCCAAATTAAAACGATTTTTAATGGGGTTTATTCCTGTTTTAGTCTTGGCTGTTTTAGCCTTTGCCTTCATTCTGCCGCCCTTACATTTTGATCACTTCAATTTGGGTAAACGCACCAAAGTTCCTGAATTTGAAGGACTACTGGTAGGAGAGCCGTCTCCTCACCTATTGGTACCGAGAACTGGAGAAGTAGGCACTGCCAGTGATTTCTCCCTATATTTGCTGTCAGGAACGGGCAAAACATCCCCAAAGCCGAAGGTGCTGGAGCATGTCAACCAATGGGTCAAACTCAAAGGTACCCCCTTCCATCGCAACCACTTAACGGTGATTGCCACGAAATCAGCGGAACCGATGGAGCCCCCAACGTCAGCATCGATACAACCTGCTAAAAGTAGCTCTTTAGGAGAGTTTTCACTAACGGGAGAAATCGTTGATGGCAAATGCTATCCCGGTGTGATGAAACCTGGACGGACCAAAACCCATCGCTCTTGTGCTATCCGCTGCCTGAGTGGTGGGGTGCCCCCAGTATTTGTGGTTCACAATCAGGTGGGGGATAAGCTGTATTTTCTACTATCAGATTTGGATGGGAAGGCTGTAAATGATAAGGTTCTAGACCTGGTTGCAGATCCTGTGCAAATTACGGGTGAAGTAATTCAATATGCGGATGCGTTTGTTCTTAAAGCGGATCCGGCCACCTATAAACTGCTGTAGATGCCCCAACTGTCCTTCTCTGCAATTGACCCCAAAATTGCTTTAGTCATATCCAGAGCCTTGGCGGCGTTACGGCCTTCTCTGATTGCTTTTTTGGTGGCCAATGCCATGTTGCTGAGTGGGGGGACCCAAACTCCTATCTCTTTTTGCAATGTCTTATTTGTGGGCAATTTATGTGCTGCCCTAGCGGTGGGGACCTGGTTTGGTTGGCGTTCCCTGATTCAAGATTGGCTGAGTTTGGAGCGACGAATTAAGGTTGGACTGTTCTTGAACGGTTGTTTAGCCGCCCTCCTTTCTTCTTTAATCTTTGTGGGATTGGCTTATACCTCTGTTACGAATGCGGTGCTGTTGGGACGTCTTGGCCCAGTCATCTATGCCTTGGTCGGCACCCTGATTTTAGGACGCAAAATTAAGCGATTTGAATGGATCGGGTTTTCCTTGATTATTGCCGGTGTGTTGGCGATTGTGCTGAAGACCAGCAATTTTCAGATCAATCAGGGAGACCTCTTGATTTTGCTGTCGGCGGTGGTGTATGCGGCCAGCTCTACCTTGGGAAAGCTGATGTTGTCTCAACAAACGAATCTGCGCATTGTGGTGTTTAGCCGTAATTTGATTTCGTCCATCATCTTTTTTATCATTGCTAATCTGGTATTTGGCCCGGAACATTTTACAGATGTGCTGGCGGGGCAACTCTGGATGGTGATGGTGGTCTATGCCCTGATCATTATTGTTCTGGCCCAGTTTCTTTGGTATTCAGCTCTTGAGCAGTTGAATTCACAAACGGTAGGGAAATGGACGTCTTTGTCCCCCGTGTTTGGGGTGACCTATGCCTTTTTGCTCAACGGTGAACGACCTTCGATGGCTCAATTTTTGGCATTTCTGGTGATCATGGCAGGGATTTGCGTGACGAGCTTTAATCGGCAGTCATCTCGACCGATGGAAACGAACGAGATGGCAGATGGGGCTGAAAGCTGTGTGTCTACGTCTTAAGATTTAGAAACGGGGATTGCTCCAGCCTCTATTGCTGTTGGAGTCGAGATATGGGGATGGTGTAGTTGTCTTTGATCTTCTTCAAGGGGAATTGCACAAAGGATGCTGTATCTTGCACCTGCCATTCAAACTGGCGCAACAGATGGCTAGCAAAAATTTTGGCTACTGCCATCGCGAGCTGAGCGCCTAAACAAGCATGAACCCCACCCCCAAAGGGGATATAAGCATATTTCTCTCTGGAGTTGGCATCCTCCATAAACCGATGGGGCTGATAGGCATCGGGTTGGGAAAAATGCTCTGGCAGGATATGGGCAATCCTGGGCTCTGCAATTAAGGTCCACCCTTTTTCATAGAGTACGCCGTCTAAAATGACGGATTGGGTAAGACGACGGTTAGCGGTAGATGAAGGGGGGAGAGTGCGCAGTGTTTCTTGAATAGTGGCTTCCAGAAATGAGGCCATTTTGAGTTGCTCACTCGTGATTGGGGTAGACGCTTCGTCTTGTATCGTTTTTTGTTCAGCTTGGAGGTCGGGAAAATGCTCAGGATGAAGGCCCAGTTGATATATCCAGGATGAGACTAAGCCACTGATTTCATAGTGGGATGCCCATAACTGCAATAAGCATTGATTCTCGATGAAGGTGTCACTAAATACACTGTCTGGATCTGCTGATTGACTCACCAACATCATGGACAGGAAATCTGAGGCAGGATCCAAGTTAGCCTCAGATTTCCGTCTTCGAATCACGGCCTGCATAAATTCGATCAGACGAGCGCGTGCTTGGAGACCCCGACCAAACGTGGTTAGAGGTGAACGCCAGGGGACTAAACCATAGAAGCCATCAAAAAAGGTTTTGTAGACTTGTTTGAGTTCTGTTTTGGAAGAAATGGGGAGTCCTTGAAAGTAAGCATCCTTTAGCTCTACGCCCAGCAATAGGGGGACTAAAGCATCAAAACAGATCTGCTCTACGGCTGGGAATAGGGCAATGTCTCCTGAGTCTGGCCAAGCTTGGAGTCCTTGAACAATCACATCATTGATTTGAGGAATATAGCCCTGGATGGCTTGCCCTGCTAAGCCTGCTCGTAAGGAACTTTTGCGTTGTCGATGTAAATCTGGACGTTGAAACAGACTATATTCTCCAAACATGGTCATGGTGGTTTGGGGAAGACCCATTTCCGTATAGCGGAGGTCACCATTCAGGGCCATTTTCACTGCCTGAGCTGAGCCGACAAAAATGGTGGTGCCTCCAAACACGCTCGTCCTAAAAATAGGACCATGCTCCTTCAGGTTGTGGCGACAAAATTGATCGGGATTGGCGATGTAAGCGAGGGTATCGGTCCACTTCGGTTTGCGAGGGGGGGACTGGGTTCCAGTAGGGGGAGTTTGCTCTGTCTCTAGAACCAATACTTCACTCATCTATCACATCCTCAGGCTTCATCACTGATCCACACATTTATTGTGACGGTTTATTTGACTGTAGGGGACAGAAGTGAAATTTAGGGTCTCCCTGGCTCAGAGCATGAGGTTAGGGCAACCGTTGAATCACGTCGGTGATTTTGTCTGCACCGTATTCTTGTGCGATCGCATCCTCATACACTCCCCCCTATCGAATTAACACCACAATTTACATAACCAAAGCAATATTAAATCTCTGGAGTTATAAGTTTTTCTTTTAGTTGAGATTTAAGATTGCTTCGCTAATTCGTGGTGGAAGCCAAAAAAATGGCGCACTTTTCAATATAGACTTAAGTATATAAAGATTCTTTTCTTAATAGATTTTACTCTATTAATAATACTGTTCTGCAGCATCGCCCTCCAACATCGTTTAGAGAACGGCCATCTCTGGATACCCTGGCAACAGGTTTTCTGATAACACCTGTGCAATAGGAGATGAAGCGCTTCGTCTTCTACTTTCTTCAACCTTTAAAAAAGCTTACTTATCACAATCACAACTCCTCGCTAGAGGAGAAAGAAGGAGGAATTACAAAGTGGATTTTTTGTCCGATTTCATGACGCTCTTCCTGGCGAAGTTGCAGTCTCCAACCCTTGGCTTTCTGATTGGTGGGATGGTCGTTGCCGCCGTCAATAGCCGCCTGCAAATTCCAGATGCGATCTATAAGTTCATCGTCTTTATGCTGCTGATAAAAGTCGGCCTGAGCGGTGGCATTGCGATCCGCAACGCTAATCTAGCGGAGATGCTGTTGCCCGCGGTATTCGCCATGGTCGTGGGGATCCTAATCGTGTTCATCGGACGCTACACCTTGGCCAAGATGCCGAACGTTAAGACCGTGGATGCGATCGCGACCGCGGGCTTGTTTGGTGCTGTGAGTGGCTCTACCCTCGCCGCGGCCCTGACCCTAATGGAAACGGAAGGTATCCAATATGAACCCTGGGCCGCTGCCCTCTATCCCTTTATGGATATTCCAGCCCTTGTGACTGCGATTGTCTTGGCTAGCGTTTATATCAGCAAGCAGTACGATACCGCAGACGAAGCTCTCAGTAAGCAGGAGTCTCTCGGCAGCCCAGTTAAGTATCGCCGCAAGAGCAAACGGGTCAAGATATGGCCCATCGTCAAGGAAAGCTTGCAGGGCTCGGCCCTATCGGCCCTGCTACTCGGTCTGGCCCTAGGCATACTAACCCGGCCAGAAAGTGTCTATGAGAGCTTCTTCAATCCCCTCTTCCGCGGCCTGCTTTCGATCCTGATGCTGGTTATGGGGATGGAGGCCACGGCAAGGATTGGCGAGCTGCGCAAGGTAGGCCAGTGGTACGCTCTCTATGCTGCAATCGCGCCACTACTGCATGGGCTTATCGCCTTCGGTTTCGGTATGATTGCCCACTACACGACAGGATTTAGCCCTGGCGGCTGTGTGATTCTGGCCGTCATCGCCTCCTCTAGTTCAGACATCTCAGGGCCACCCACTTTACGAGCTGGCATCCCGTCGGCTAATCCCTCTGCCTACATCGGCTCGTCTACAGCCGTCGGCACGCCGGTTGCCCTTGCGATAGGAATACCGCTCTTTATCGGACTTGCCCAGACACTGATGGGTAGCTGATCCACAGGTTACTGAGCCAGTACTCCGCTGGCCTGGTAACCAACACGACGGATAGATCAGCGCGATAACGCGCTGCTGCCGCTTTTCTGAGTTTCTATGTCGTTCAATGAGTACATACATCAAGAGGTAACCCCCATGGCCAAGCCAGCCAAGAAGCTCGTCATCGTCACGGAAAAGTTGTTGTTGAAAAAGATCGCCAAGATCATCGACGAAGCCGGTGCGACCGGTTATACGGTGGTGGATGCGGGTGGTAAAGGCAGTCGCAACGTGCGCTCGTCGGGACAACCCAGCATTTCTGACACCTACTCGAATATCAAGATTGAGGTGCTCACCGAAACTCGGGAGATAGCCCTGAAGATTTCGGATGAGGTGGCAGCACAGTTTTTCGATAATTATTCGGGCATCGCCTATCTCTGCGATGCGGAGGTACTGAGTGCCCATAAGTTCTGTGGGCCAGACGGCTGTTGAATCCAGGTGACGCATCCCCCAACAGCTGGAGCATCCCCCCGGCTGTTGGGTGGCCGCAGGACGACAAGTTTCTGATGTTTTCGATCTGTTGTGACGGTTGATTTGGCCCCAGGGAACAGTATTGAAATTTGTATCCAGTAAAAGAGCTGCAAGGTGCTAAGACTTCGCGAAGCGTTGAATGATGCCAGTCATGTTGTCTGCACTGTATCCTGGTGCGATCGCATCCTGATACACACCCTGAACGGCAGAAACTGTGGGCATCGAAACCTCAATAAAGTTTGCTGGTTGCAGCATATATCAGAAATCTTTTTCTACTAAATGAATTGGGAGCATCGGTGAATGAGTAGACCTCTTGCATAATTCAGCTACCGATATGATAGAGAACTAAAAATTCAAGTCAGATCGCGACTCTATAGGAATTTCTGGGAGGTTTGAGTTCAAAATAGATCTAGACACTTTGACAGCAGGCTTTTCAGGCCCCTATATCCTAATCTCGTCGATTGGTTGGCTCCCTCTATGGCAAAACATTTCGGCTCCGTATTTTGACTCAATTCCCATCTAGGAAATTCTTAATCGCTGACATCATCTCTGTAAATCGGGGATTTGCGTTCTTTGAGATCTGCCCCTCTGTATTCATAATGGGATCTTTAAGGACGACGCTAGCATGGGAAATTTCCCATGCCTTGGGGAAAATATAGGGGTGGAATAGAGCCGGATCTGACACAGATTGCAGTTCCCGAATCCCCTCTAAGCCAGCTGTAGTGTCAGACTCAGAATGAGCAGCAAATACTCGCTTGGCAAACGGTGCCTTAGAACTGAATCCCTTGAGTAGACTATCGGTTTCCTTAATCAGCCTCGCTAGTTCTTGAGCCCCATCCAGATCAACATGGGTATAACCATAAGGATTGTCATCACTCACTAAAGAGGGGGATATTCTCTCTAGGATAGGGTCCACCAGATCAGGCCAAAAGGTTCTCAGTATTCGCTCCTTCAATTCGCCCAAAGACCCAAAGTGGCCATCTGCTAAATCAAGGGTGGCAGAAAATAGGTATAGTGCGCCGTCAATCCTAGGGCTATTTGCTGCCATATAAAAGCTCAGGGCTCCGCCCATCGATAAGCCTCCGATGGAAACTGTTTTGGCCTTGCTTTCAGCCACATTGATGGCAAATCTAACATTCGCTTTCCACTCTTCTAGCTCTACGCCTTCCATCCCCTTGGGATCTTTTAAACCATGAAAGTGTAGAAGCGGTAAGTAGACGTTATACCCCAGTTCTTGATAGAAATACTCCCCAATTGCGCTCATAAAATAAGGGGAGTCAGACAAACCGTGAACCAACACGATTGCTTTGTCAGTGGGGTCAGCCTGCTCAAAGATCAAAGGATGACAGCCATCCCTGACTAGATCACGGCTAAAGTAATCTTTAAATTCTGCATAATACTCATCCCAGATCTGACCAGATATACCTGCAATGCTCTGTGTCATCTTAGTTCCTTAGTTGTTAGAGAATAATAAATTTAGGTCTGGGAGGTTGGAGATCAAAAATGCTTGAAATCCTTTTTAGTAGTGATTTTTAGCCGGGGAGGTGCAGATCAACTCAAGCACTCATCCCCCCATACATTACTGCCTCTGATTCGGACAGACCTCCCTGAAACAGCGATTGAACCCTATACCCATTCGATTCTGGGGAAGTAAGCCACCATCACCCAATGAAGCTTTCCCCTGCCATCCCCCAAAGCATGTCCCTACTGATAGACACTGACAAAAAGGGTGGCACCGGGCTGATCATACAAGGGCACAACTTTGTCTCGTAGATCTTGGTTATGCATTCTGATACAGCCTAGGGTTGCGAACATAGGTTGCTTCGGTTTCCATGCACCTGGCCATCCGCATCCACTGCCGCCGCCATGGATCATAATCCCTGCCCGACCCAGATTAGCTTCTTGGTTTTCTAGTTCAACCAGATCAAAACTAAACCAGCCATAGGACATGCGATCTCGGGTATAGCCAGCATGGTCACCCGCTTGCTCATAGTCCCGATAGATTTGCCCACATTTGTAGAGACCTGCCGGGGTATCTCCATGTTTGCCAAAGTAATTGTCCTCAAACTGACCGCGACAGAGACATGATAATTCCCACATCAAAGTACCGTCATAGTCATAGCACTTGATCTTCCCTACGGCATCATTGGCCACTAGATGATAGTCTCCGGGTTTAAAGCCATGGGCATCTGGATGAGACTTTGGGCCTTTCATCCCTGCTATAACATGGAGCTGCCGAGGACCAGAAGGTTGGATTGGTGTTGAGATGGTCACCATAGATTCAAAACCTGCCACCGCCGGTGGGTTGGTTTTGAGCCGCTGTTCAATGGGTTCGCAGTCCTGGGCAGTCTGAATTTCCTGGGCAGCGGCGGCACAAGCGGTCGTTGGCACTTCACCACACCAGACTTTAGCTTCGGCATATCGGCGGCGACCTAACCCCACTTCCACATTTTCGCCGGGGTTACGGTACATCATCAGGGTGCCAGGGACCGCCTGCCAATCTTTTTCTTTTAAGTTGCGTGTGATGGTTCTATGGTTGGGGGAACCGTAAAAATCAGCGCCATTGTTATAGGCAAAGCTGGTTAAAGCGGCCCGCTGTTGATGGGTCATGTCGTCCCAGTAAGGGATGGTCGATTGCAACTTGATCCAAAAATCCTTGTGGCAAATGTAATCGTATAATTCATCTGCTTCGGTTTGGGTAATGATGTCTCCCATCTGGATGGCAGAACCATCTTTGTAATAGGTACTGCCCCAGCCAATCGTTACGGGTAGCCCACCACTTCCGGCTCTGGGATCGGGATAAGCTTGAATTCGCCCATCCGCTAATTTCCTTTGACAGCCTTCGTAGAAGTGGTTGAGTTGGGCGACCTCTGGTGGTAGCAAGGGAATCCCTGGAGTCTCTGGTTGGGAGAGGTTAGAAGTGGGGGCGGGCAAGGCAGGGACTTCTGGTTTCTCCCAGGCATCCTCTGGAATATGCCACGATACTGGATTGATATATCGTGTGACACCTGTTTCAATCGTTGGGTAATGGTCATGCCAGGTATAGGGTCCTGCTAAGGTAATCTCCGCCAACTGTGAATTTACGGCAGACACTTTAATGATGCCTAGGATTCCTCCTTCATACACTTTTGCTAATCGATTTAAGGGCTGAAGGTGGGGTTGGTTGGGTAAGGGGGCTAGGAGAGTATTCTTTTTCGCTGTAATAAATGGCATTACCAGCCCTCCTGTAAAACGGCGGTTAATTCTTTTTCAGGGGTTTGAATCTTGATGACTTTAGAGGAAGTGGAAACCACCTCGGTAGATGGCACAGCTACGATTTGAGGGGCTGCTACTTTTGTGGGTGGTGCAGCGGATTGAGGCTGTTTGTCATGCTCTGAAAATTTTTGTAAGCCCTTCATGCCTGCGCCGCCAATCGTCAAGGCCCCAGTTAGGATATATAGGTTTTCTGAAAAAGCTTTTCCTCGCCATTCTCCAGCAGCCAGGGTAATGGCGAGGCCAAGTCCCACCAATACCGATGCGGTGGTCTGCAGCCTTCCTGAGGATTGCTTGCCTTTACTATCTTGGAATATCCCGGACATACCTAATCTCCTTGAAATATTGATCAATTGAGTGCTTTGCTGCCTGTTGAAGCAACCTTCTGATTGGTGCAGATATCCTGGGTAAAACTCAAGACAAGTATCGTTAACTCATTGGGTTAAGTCTGATACTTCTCAGTCTTCTATCTAATGCAATAAATTCTTTTTAGAAGATAAATAGTGAATTATGACTAAAGAGTGGTGTGAACTGATTTCTATCTGAATTAGAACACTCGTTTTAGAGATATTCAGTGATATATGACCATTTTTAAAGTGATTGTGAACACATTTTGTGTGTGTAGTTGTGTTGGCGCGGTTCAACGTCGGGTAACAGTATCATGAGCAATCAGAGTAATCTGAAGGCTTATTGTTTCTCCTCTGGCTTGATCGCCCAAGATGGCTTGGAGGCGTAATCAGATTACAGCTATGTTCACGAAGCCCTTGAAATAAATGATTTTGAGAATGCAATACCTTCAACCATGGCCAAAGGGAGACCTACCTGTTAGTCCAGGTAAGCGACCAGGGTGATGCCCCGTTCACTGGCCGGACTTTATATTTTGGCCCCCAAAGCCTTGAGTGTTTCTATCTGAACGATGTTTCAGCCCGTTGAATCCATAATATTTAAGTCTTCATAGAATCTTGGGGGCCATAGCATATTGCTGCACTGTCTCGCTTCGATATTCCATTGCTGCGTCGTGCCATCTTGTGAACCGCTATACAGTATTTTGCTATCACGACTAAATGTAATGGACCAGATACATGCTGTATGCCCAAGCAGAGGTAACTCCCAGCGTTGCTATATATTGTTCCAGAGCTAGATCTGTCCATCGTCCCCTCCCGGATACCAAGATAGGCAGATGGGGATGGAAAGCAACTGATGAAATTAGACTATGGTGCCCTTCCAAAGTGGCATAGCATACGCCAGTCTCTGCGTTCCAAAGTTTCACCGTGCGATCGCTACTCCCGCTGGCAACCCACTGACCATCAGGACTAAAGCTCACGGACCAGATCTGGCGGTGATATCCGTTCAATGTATGCTGGAAATTCCCAGAGCTTGCATCCCAAATCTTGAGAGTGCGATCGCTGCTATCGTTGCGCCATCAGGAGGCATAGATCCAATCACAGGTGAAACATTGTCTACAGTTGATAAAGTGCTGACTGATGACGGTAAAGATCATTAATCGGTGGGGATGGAAACGATACATCTGTCTTCAATACTTTGTTAACGAGCCTTGATATCATCGAAAATTTCACAGTGCGAGTTGATGAAATTCGAATTAACGCAGCCGAATTTGGTGCAACGAGTAACGATCTATTTTCCTTTGACAATACCAACGGTGCCTTATCTTTTAATTCTCAGCAGTTTGCAACACTAGATACAGAAAACCCTGGAGCCAATCTAGACGGTTTTAACGTTAACAACTAAATCGTGCTTGTGTAACTGTTCATCTATTCCGTCTCGCTAGTGCAATGGGTTCCCGCTAGGATAATCCTAGCGGGAACCCATTGCGCCTGAGCCTAGGACCGCAATTGTTTTCATTTTGAGTTGTTCTCAATTTGCTAGCCGATTGCTTCGAAGTCGTCTTCTCGTAGCTTGGCAGTACCGTCCGCTTGCAAAACCCAAAGCTCTTTATGGATCACCCCCTTGGCATTATTCATTTGCCAGCCAGAGGTGAGGACCGCACGGGTCTGATCCATCACCTCAATCTTGGGGTCTAAATATTCAACCTCAGAGAACCCATCGGCCATCAGCTTTTCCCAAAAGCCTTGAATTTCAGCCGTACCCGTAAAGGTGCCAAAGGGTCTAGCATGCATAATCGCAGTGGGTTCATATTGAGCTGCACAAAGGGCTGCATTGCCAGCATTAAAAGCGGACTGCCATTGGTTACTTGCTGCTGTAGTTGCTGCTAGAACGGTATTTTTTTGATCGTCACTCAACATATCTAAGGAAATCTCGGTGTATAAGGATGAGCGTTGTGGTAGAGAAGATCCTGCCACAACGCGGATATTTACTGAGCTGCTTGTAGCCAAGTCAAAGCAGTTTCTGGGGCTAACCGCTCGCGATAGTCAACATCAATAAAGCGATTCAGAACTATACCGTCAGCAGCGACAAGATAAGTGGCTGGGATAGGTAATTCAAAGCTCTGATCGCCATTATGAGTGGGGACATCAATCCCAAAGCTTTCATAAATCGGTCGTAAGCTTTCGTCGAGGGTAAACACTAGCCCGAACTGCCGAGCGACTTTGTTGCCTATATCGGTGAGCACTGGAAACTTCAGATCAAACTTTTCTTGAGTGGTCAGGGATTGATCCGGGACTTCAGGAGAAATAGCTACGAGGGTGGCCCCTTGGGCAGTGATTTTGTCCAAGTGAGCTTGTAGGGCTTGCAACTCAAGATTGCAGTAGGGACACCAGTTGCCCCGATAGAAGGAAATTAGCAGCAGACCTTGGGTACGTAATTCGCTGCTGCTCACCAGCTTCCCAGTGGCATCGGGCAACTCAAAATCTGGCATGGTTTGGCCGGGTTGTAAAGCTTGGTCTGTAATCCCGGTTGCAGCTAGTTTGGCAGTTGCGGCTTCCATGGTGGCAAAGACGTTTTCTGGAGCCTTTTGACGGACGTTTTCGGTAACGGCTTGTAATTCTGTGGCGAGGGACATGGCAACCTCCGGTGACTGCAGATCGTGATTCAAACTGATTTGTCTCCACTGTACTCACGAAAAATTGAACAATAAAGACGGATTGATGCATGAGACTCATGCATGATGTTCATGAATCAAAAAATAATTCATGCAAAAATGTCTTTAAGGTTAGCCTGCATGGACCGATTATTGCGAGTGCAATGGATATATCAGTACTGAAGCTGTTTGTGGATGTCGTTAGGCAGGGCAGTTTTGCGGGAGTGGCTCGCGATCGCAATATTGATCCGTCGTCGGTATCGCGGGCAATCGCAGGTCTGGAGAAGGAACTGGACCTCCGACTCTTGCAGCGGACGACTCGCCAACTCTCGCTGACGGAAGCCGGAAAAACTTACTTTGATCGCATTGAGCTTTTAGTCGAAGAACTGCAACAAGCGTCTGATATCGCAGCAGATGTGGTGGGGCAACCCAAGGGTCAGTTGCGGGTGACGGTCTCGGCCTCATTTGGACTGAAGTGTATTGTGCCCCTCTTGCCTCAGTTTGAGCAACTGTATCCGGACCTGACGGTCAATTTATTATTTTCAGATGCTGTTGAGGATTTGTTAATGAACCGGATTGATGTGGCGATCCGCCTGGGACTGCTCCAGGATTCCACCCTGATTGCTCAGCAGTTGATGCGCACCCAATATCGGGTTTGTGCCAGTCCAGACTATTTGAAGCAGTCGCCCCGGATCACTATTCCCCAGGATGTTGCGGATCATAATTGTCTACGGTTTCCTTTGGCGGGGTTTCAGACCCAATGGCTGTTTAAAGATGCCCAGGGAACCTTAACGGAAGTACCCATTCATGGCAACACGGTGATTTCCAATGGTATTGCCTTGCAACAATGTGCGATCGCAAATATGGGATTGGCCTTACTCCCCAACTGGCTGATCAATGAAGATTTACGCACAGGAACCTTGGTGGATGTCTTACCAGACTATGAGGTCACAGGTACAGACTTTAGTACTGCAGCGTGGTTCGTCTATCCTTCTAGATGCTATGTGCCCCTCAAGCTCAGGGTCTTTATTGACTTCTTTAAGCAGAACGTTCCTCGTCTAGTCATGCCTTGAATCTCATCGCGGCTGTCTTCAGGAAAGGATATCGCCTACCGTTCTAGAAGCGTGCGCTCTGCTGTCACTTCATGAGAGAGAACGACCGCCTGCTCAATCAGTGCCGAACCTAGGATTGTGGAGAATTCTTCATCGGGGATTTGAAGATGTTCCTGGAGGGATGTGATGTCAGTCCATTTTTCAGTGAGAATGATCTCTGTTGGATCTTCGAGATTCTGCGAGAAGATATATTCGATATTGCCTTTGTCTGTGCGGCTTTTCTGGGCACGACGTATCAGTGCGTCTTTGACCCTAGCCAACTCTTCAGAAGATTGAACTTTTATCTTTCCAGTAATGATTATCATGGCTTTTCTCTAGAGTTTTCAGCCTGTCAAACGGCTGCTGGCATACAAAACTCAGACTTCAAACATTGTGTTGAGAATGCAAGCATGACTCCATCTGCAGCCATGTTTTAAGCCTGAATCGTAACTTTTTAATTTTGGGAAAAGGGTTAGCTTTCACCATACGACATGGCATGGTTAGAGCAATGAATATTATCTCCTACGCTCACACACCCATCTTCTAGAACCTTGGCATAAAGACGACTCATCCCTGGATTCCGTTTTTGACTAATACGACCATAGCGACGAAGTTTAAAATAGCGGGCAATCGTGCGGCAAGGCTGAGCATAGTCCGTGATTTCTACAAGCACCTTCTCTCCTAACTGCAGCTGAATTCCGGGGATTAACTGCTGCCAATCTAAACCTGCCACCGTTATATTTTCCCCCGCAGCACCCGGTTCAATAGGATGCCCCTCCGCTTGCAGCATGTCGATGATTTCTGTTGACCATAAACAGACAGCTCGATCTGGACCACCGTGATGTTTGAGATTCTTCTGACGATCGCCTACCAAGCCTTCTTGGTTAATCTGAACGCTAGGCACCGACTGTTTAGGCACACCTCCATCGGACACATTAATCTGAACAATCCGTCCCTGCAGGTTTGTAAGCGGGGATTGAGTGGAGTGTGATTGAGGCATAAGTCTAGTTGCATCAAAGATGACCTATTCAAAGCATAGTGCCATTTTGAGGAGGACATCATCCGTGTCAAAATTACACTTCGCTGGGCTACCCAGTAGTGCGAACTAGGATACTGGAGAGGCTTTATGCCATTCCCATATCGAGTTTTAGTTTTGCCAGATCATCATCCATCTCCAAATCTCGGTAGATCAGCTCCTTTTCATCCAAACCGTAGGAGTCCATTAACGCCTGAATTTGATCTGCCCCTTCGACCTTGTCACTACCCGAAAGGATACCGATCACCCGCTTTAGACAGTTCACCTTGCCGACAATTTTCAGTACCGGTGCCGCCGTCGCAAACGCAGCTCCTGCCGGAGGAAACACAATAGAAATTGCCACAATACCGCCGGTAACAACAGTTGTGGTTGCCGCAGCCGTCGCAGAAGCTTTCAACGTATCAACCAGCGCATCTTCCACTGATTTCTGACCTTGCTGCACCGCTACAAAATTATTCAAACCACTAAAAGCTAATTCAAATCCAAATGCTGACTTTCCAGCTTTGGTAGCCTGCTGTGCCACCACCTTTGTGCCAGCCTGAAAGTTAATCTCTGCTTTGGCTTTGGCAATAGTCTGTTTTTCGGTGGGAGTAATATTCTTTTTACCCCGCGCTCGATTCACGGTTGGCGCTTCCCAGCCTCCATTACTAGCCTTACTAGATCCCCCATGGACGTGGGATTTTTTATGACTCCAATCATGATTTTGTTTATATTGACGAATGCCCTTAGCCCCTAGACGACAGACATTCTTAGGGATTTTGTTGTACATTTTCTCGGCTTCTTGCCAGGAACGAGTTTCTCCTGCCCTCAAGCCTGCTGACTTAATGCTTTGCTTTAAGTTTTGAGGTAATTCCTCAAAGCTGACTGGATTGGGTATTGGACCATTGCTAGAGGCGGAGACTGTATCCCAAGTGTTGCTGTTATCCTGTGACTGATCCTCGACAGACTCTCTAAAAGGGATATCCCTGGATGTAGCACCATCTTGATTCGCGTTTGAACTAGCTACCGGGTTAGCGTCTCTTTCTGAGTGAGGGGCAAAATTGGAGGACGGAATATTCTCATCAAGATTCTGAGATGAATGTACATCAGCTTTTTTAGGATCTAATGATGCCATAGAAAACTGGCTAAACCATTCTAAAGAGTGAGAGGTTGTATCCTTAGCATAAATTTCAGCCTGGCTAATAAAAGGAATTTGAAGATAGATTAGGAAGTTTTTAATATATTTCTCAACAAGAGTTTGAGGTGGAATACCGTCTGGCTTGGTGACAATAAAAAACAATTTTCTCTGATTCAATAATTGCCCGACCCGTCACAGTTAAGGTCTGCAGGACATGATTGAGGGCATCGGTGATGGCCTCTACCTGGCCTTGACGGGCAAGTACTAAGATATTGGATTGCAACATAAATACTTTTTATAACAAGAAGAAAAGATATTGGCTTTTTACTTGGTAAACGTATAAATACTGGTTGATTTAAAAACAAAAAAATATACGTTTGTTCTTTGACATGGCACGGACTTAATGTTTTTTTATCTCGCATAAAATTATGGAAAAATTGAGTGAGTAATTTATTCTATAATTCCCAGTTTTTTTGATTGAAATTCTGTTGATCTATAAACGTAATTTTTTTGCAAGGTTGATGCTTGATGGACAGACCCGATCCGTCCCATCGTTCTCGGCAACTATCACAGCCAGTTCTAGTGCGTTGGCATCGCCGGTAAGACCGAGCTAGCCAAGCTCAACCCCTTATTGCCAAAGGAATGACTGAACTTGAGATGGGCTGATCGGTTGAATCCCGATCCTCATATATGGGTTCTATTGGAGCAGAATTGAGAATTCTCTAGATAAATCAGTCTTATCTGGAAAGGAGTTGCTAAAAAGAGCCTTTTCTAAGATATGTAGTCTCTTTTGTCGGCTCTATTCCTTTCGTAACAAATTATTAAAGCCTGGGGTAATCAATTTAGCCTTAAAAGCTTTAGGAGTATGGGATATAGCCGGAGAAAAGGATATTGCAATAGTACGCCTGTACTGATACACTTGTACTATGCGAGAGAGGGAAACATCTCCTTCCGTCGGGTGTTATTTCTCAACTGGTCTTGCCCAATCTTGGCAACCGCCAACGCATAATCACTCCCTCACTTTTTTTGGATGCAGGTGTTCATATGTCTCACTTTCAAATCATTTTTCTAGATGCTCAATGCCAGAGTGCCTATTGCCAAGGGCTTGAAGATGCATTGAAATCCCTGCCTCCTCGGTACGCCAGGAATCCAGAGTATATGCAGGGATATAACAGCCTGGAGTCTCACACCTCTCAATGGGCTGCCTAACAACCGCTTTCCTCACCTTCAACTAACGATCAAGGAGATTTCAATAATGATGTCCGCAACCCTCACTCAACCTGCTCAGATTGACGAATTTGCAGGGGATGAATATGGTCCTGCCTATCAGCCCCTGCCGTATTTACAAATACTCAATCACGAAGATCCGCAGCAGGCTGGATTCTTTATCTCTGCTGATAATGCTGCTGCTGTCGGCTTTCAACCAACGCCGGAGTGGCAGTCCCATGATGCCTACTTCATGTCGGGGGGAGTGGCCGTGGGCTATCGTAGCCTCACCGCCCGTTTAGCCGTGTTGCGACGGTCTCCCTTGCTGATGTTTTCGCGTAAAGACCGTGCCTTCCTGGGCTCTTTTGATCGCGATAATTATAATCCTGAAGAGGTCATCCTCAAGACCCGCTACTTGGTGTATTTGGTCAGTCGACAAAAGCAACTTCTCCATCAATCTCCCTTGCAATTCACCGCTAAGGGCTCCCTCTGTGGGTCGTTTGGCGAGCATTTTAATCAGTTCCACTCCCAAATGAACTGGGCCTATGGCAAACCTCGGGGCGATCGCTTTTTTGCTTTATCGATTCTTGCGGTTAAGCTGCAGCCGATCCTCAAAGGACAAGAAAAGAAATCCTGGGTCTGTTCAATTGTGGAGCATGGTCAACCGACTAACGAAAACTGGCGCAACTTTTTCTTGGGATATGACCCTAGCATTAAGCAAAAACTAATCGCTGATTTTGAGGCCCATGAGAATTTTGCCCAGGGCGATCGTGTCCAAAGCGATCTGGATAAAGGAATGTCTGAGCGTTATGACCCAGTCGTTGATGATCTAGCTTTCTAGAACCGGGTTGGCGTGCGGGTAGAACTATACTGCCCGCACGCAGTTGAGCATCCGTAAGGTCGCTGCAGCACCATAGTTGCGACGAGCCGGCCGGGTCGGAAAAAATGCCCTCCCTCTTTCGTTTAAGGGGGAGGCCACCCCACAATAGCCAGACATTTGCTCAATCACGGCTTCTGCCCAGTGATTCCGAATGTCGTTGAAGGCGAAAGGTGTTTGGATTGCAGGTACCTGGGGGGTGAAACCCCGACGCGATCGCACAAATTCAGCGGTGCGTCGCAGGATCGCCATCATCTCTGCTCGGGTCACGGTTACGGTAGGCCGAAACGTATCATCTCGATAGCCTGCCACGATTTGATTTGCACTAGCAAAACTGATTTTAGCGGCACTCCAGCGAGAGGCATTCACATCTGGGAATGGACTGGTACTGACTTGGCTGGGGAGCTGTAGATTCAAGTCAGGAATATTTTTTAAGGCTTCTAAACTCATGGACACGAGCTGTTCCCGAGTCAGAAAAGCCAAAGGCTGAAAGGTGTTGTTATTAAATCCAGCAATAAAGTTCAGGTCAACGGCTGCCAGGATTTCTGAACGATAGATATCGTTGGTAATATCCGCAAATCGGTTGTTGTTCACATCTCCATACAGAGACTGAATCCCGTTGATATCGTCTGGGCTGAGAAACCGTTGGGGACCTCTGTAGGTGGGGGCCATCAATGCTCCTTGAACTTGGGAGTGGGATAAGCCCAATGCATGACCAAATTCATGGGCAGCAACGGTGGCCAGATCTCGACCGGATGTGGGTAATGTCACACTCCAGGTTTCGGCATCATCAAAATGGGTATCGCCTGCTAGATTGCCGCCATTCGGGGGAGGGAAAAAAGCATGGGCGAGAACGTTACCGACGCCATCAAAGGGAAAGTCATCGTTATGGTCGCCGGTGGTAAACCGAATCACAATATCGGGATTGCTGCTAAAACTGACCTCTCTAAAGGTAAGCGGAGTGACTCGACTCCAGAGCTGAAACGCAGATGCGATCGCACCCCGGATTTGTGCAGGGGTGAGGTCAGACGTAAACTCCTGAAACCCATAGGTCAGATCTGTTTTAGACCATTTATTGCCCTGAGCGACAAACTCTCCTACCGGGGCATCTGGGACACCACAGCGAGGCAAACTCATTTGGCCGATGGTCGCTTCATCTAACTGATCGGAAAGAGGCAGTCCTTGAAATTGTTGGTAGTGATGTAAGGCCGTCAGGGTGGCTTCATCAAACCTATCGGGTGTCGCCGTGGATAGAGGGGTAGAGTCTTGGAGAAACGCGTAGGGATGGTCTGATTGGGTAGAGCGAAGATAGCCAAAATGTTCTAGAAAATCCTGTAATTCCCGAACGTCTGGACCGCTAGCTCCAAGGGATAAATGAACAGCCGTAGGAATTTTGAAAGACTTAGATGAAGACAAGATGGTTTTCCTGAAACGAAACAACTGTCCCCCGTTGTATTGACGTTGATTCTCCCTTACCCATGAACCGAACGCAAATCCATTCTGATTCAAGGTGTCGTTATCAGACGTTAGCGTTAGAACATAGAGGTTTGAAGAGAGGGTGAAGTCTGAAATCAGCTCTGAGTAACGGTGAGTCAACAGCTTGAATCATGGATATCAATCATGTATCAGAACAAAGTCCTCTGCAGGTATTGGCCCTGAGGTTATCACCCGGTACAGATGTGCGCCCAGCCATCGAAGCAATCGCCAAACGTGAGCAGATTAATGCGGGCAGTATTTTGAGTGCCGTGGGTAGCTTGAGCAGCGTGCAGTTGCGGTTTGCCAATGCTGAAATACCAACAGCCCTAGCTGGAAAACATGAAATCCTAACTTTGTCCGGCACCATCAGCTCAGCAGGTGTTCACTTACATATGACCGTTGCGAACGAATTAGGAGAGTGTAGAGGCGGCCATTTGGTGTCAGGGTGCCCTGTTCATACCACTCTAGAACTGGTAATTGCAACCTTCAAAGACTTGCAATTCACGCGCGAACTAGATGTCTTGACTGGATATCCTGAGTTGGTGATTCGCCCAATTTCTCAATCTTCGACGAAGGTATAAAAATCAGGAAATAAAGTGCAGGTTCTTAGCCTTGGCTTAACCTGATTGCGTCAGAATCGAAACGCATTATCGAGCAATTTTTGCATGACTTGGATTGATTTCAGCTTACGGCTGACCGTTGCTCTGATTTTGGGAAGTGCGATCGGCATCGAACGGCAGTGGCGACAGACTCGTGCTGTGCTTAAAACCAATGTTTTGGTTTGTATCGGCTCATCCATGTTTGTGATGATGTCGTTGATGCATGCCCAAGATGCCAGCCCAACTCGGGTCGCTGCTCAGATTGTGTCGGGGGTGGGCTTTTTGGGGGGGTGGTGTCATCTTAAGGGAAGGCACCAGTGTGCGAGGGCTGAATACAGCTGCTACCTTATGGTGCTCTGCATCAGTCGGAACCCTGGTGGGGGGAGGCTTTCTCTTTCCAGCCTATCTGGGAGCAGCTGCAGTAGTGTTCTCTAACTTAGTCATGCGACCTTTGGTGGAGCAGTTGAAGTTCCGTCCCCATAAGCCGGGAAAATCCACGAGTATTTATCGGTTTGTCTTGATCTGTGAGCATTATGAAGAGAAAAAAATTCGAAATGTCTTCCTAGGTTCCATCAATACAGCAGACATGATGATTAGCGCCTGGCGAAGTGAAAGCTTAGAGTCCTTAGGTAAACCCAAGCAAGTGGTGCTGGAAATTGAACTGATGACGATTCAGCGAGACGATAAGCTGCTCAATGAATTAGCTGAAGAGCTGCAAGAACAGGCCAATACCCAGCAAATTCGATGGGAATTGGTGTCGGATAAGATCAAAGGCCTGGCTATTTCCAGGAAATAATTTCAAGCCCATGGACAGGAAGCATTGCAGCGTGTCGTTTCTCTAGATGGGATTGGGCATATTGTCGGTATTCATGGGGGGGGCTAGCACGGCTATCCATACTTGAATAGTCGCAATATATTCTTTTAGATAAAGGATATTGTTGACCACTACCTCTTAAAAGCGTCATTTACTTAATTTTTTCAGTAAATATTAAAATAAAATGACAAATATGATAAAATCTGACCTTTATGATTTCATTGGTTAAGTAAAGAATAATAAATCGTTAAAGTTCGATGGGGGGTATAACAAATATGAATGCAAGCTCTAAAAAGGTTATCCTTGCTTCTTCGTTTGTAATTTTTGGTTTAGTGGGACCCATCACCTTTTGGCTAGGTGAGCGCAGCAGTCAAGCTTCATCAAGCTGCTCTCCTCAACAACTTGCTGATAGTCCAGTTGTAATTCCTAACCAACACCCTTAGGGACCTGCAGATGGCAATGGTAGCGTCACCTCAAATTCAAAGTCTTCTGGATGAGTACATACCGACCTTAAGCGATGATGTATTGCTTTTTGCGATCGCATAATCACATCCCCATCTCCATACAGTTGATACGCCCAATTTGTCCCGAATAGCAGCATATCTAGCTCGTAAGCTAGCTGATCAGGATCAACACTATTATGAATATCTCCAGCCTGTTGTGCTCTCGTAATCAGACGGGCATAAGTTTGTTGGCGCTCAGCCATAATTTCGGCTAAGCGATCGCGAATGGGGCCAGGGCGACTATTAAATTCAGTAGAGGTGGCGGCAAAAAAACATCCCCCTCGAAACAGTTTCTGCTCCGTATAATGCAGCCAGGCTTCGCAGAGAGACCATAAACGCGGTAAACCTTTGGGAGCGCGTAGGGCAGGCCGGACAACTTCTCGTAACACTAAATTACGAGCCCCTTCAATGACTGCTAGTTGCAGCGCTTCTTTGGACCCAAAATGGGCAAACAAGCCACTTTTGCTCATCTGCAATTCTTTAGCGAGACCGCCAATGGAGAGTCCGGTCAGGCCATCGACCGAAGCCAAATTCATGGCACATTGCAAAATGGCTCTACGGGTTTGCTCGCCTTGGGCTTTGCGGTGGTGAACGGAGGAACTCAAAATTTAGGTGAGATGATGTTGGGCTTGATTATAACTTGAAAATTTTGTCCGTTGGCATGGAGGGTTGGGCATCTGACTGGCCCTATCAATGCTAATTTCGGGGTAATTATGTGCACTATGGCCCATCATCTCTTCTAAGGTTGTTTCAGGAAGCGGCGTAGTCGGAGTGAGCAAAATATCAATTCCTAATATTGGCAGCAAACAACTCTTGGTCCGATTGCCATTAGTGGATATTCCACAAGTACTAGAAATGTTAGGGGTTTACCTTAACTGACATCCCCTAAAGATAAGTCATAAGAATCTGTACCACAGCAAATCATCGAGCACGGCCTGCCTGACCTTGCTATCCTATGGTGTGATGAAGCGTTGAAAAAAAGGGTGCTGCAGACGATCGCAGCAGGGAAATAAGCAATCATGAGTTTTTCTGCCATAGTGCAAGCATTAGGGCGTTCCCGCCTGTCGGAAGAGTTGCTGCTGAAATTGAAAGAGCAGCGGTTCTTGGATTTATGTGGTGTGCCTCGCTTGCCGAAGGGACTGGTCGCCTCTGCCCTAGCCCAACAGCAACAGCAGCATCTGTTTGTAGTCACCGCCACCCTAGAAGAAGCCGGACGCTGGGCCACTCAGCTAGAAGCCATGGGCTGGCAGACCGTTTATTTTTACCCCACCTCAGAAGCTTCCCCCTATGAATCCTTAGATCGAGAATCCGAGATGATCTGGGGACAATTGCAGGTTTTGGCCGAGACCCTAAAACTGAATGCCAATCCAGAGGCTAAGCCCTTAGCGATTGTGACCACGGAACGGGCCTTACAACCCCACTTGCCGCCCGTGCAGGTCTTCGAACCCTATTGCTTAAGTTTGGAATCCGGGATTGAGCTAGACCTAAAAACCCTGAGCGATAAGTTAGCTCGACTCGGCTATGAACGGGTATCCCTGGTGGAAACCGAAGGCCAATGGAGTCGGCGGGGGGACATTGTCGATATCTTTCCCGTGGCCTCCGAGCTGCCCATTCGTTTGGAGTGGTTCGGGGACGAGCTGGACAAAATGCGGGAGTTTGACCCCACTAGTCAGCGCTCCTTAGATAGTAGTGAAAAGCTCACCCTGACCCCCACTAGCTTTGCGCCAATCACCTTAGCTAACCTAAGTGAGGCCCAGCAAACCCAAGTCAAAACCTACTTAACCGAAGAAGAACTGGCTCTATTAGAAACCGGGACCTTAGAAGGCAGTCAGCGTTTTCTAGGCATGGCCTTTGAGACACCTGCTTCTCTATTGGATTACCTGCCAGAGAATACATTGGTGGTGGTCGATGAGCCCAATCAATGTCTGCCCCACAGCAACCGCTGGGTGGAACATGCCCAAGAGCAATGGGAGTCCGTCAGTCTACCAGACACTCCATTGCCCAAGGTGCACCAGAATTTTGAGGCCGCACTAGAACAAATTGAAGTGTTTGAGCGGATATTTCTGTCGGAGTTGGCAGAGGAGAAAGGGGGCTTAAACCTGTCCAGTCGGACGGTACCTGCGGTGCCTCACCAGTTTGGCAAGTTGGCGGAGACGATTAGGGGGGAGCGCGATCGCAAATTCAGTATCTGGCTAATCTCGGCTCAGCCCTCTCGTTCCGTGGCCCTGTTGCAGGAGCATGACTGCCCCGCCCAGTTTGTCCCTAACCCCAAAGATTTCCTTGCCATCGACAAACTGCAGGAGCAGCGCACCCCCGTTGCCCTCAAGTATTCCGGGTTAGCTGAACTAGAAGGCTTTGTGCTGCCCACCTTCCGCACGGTGGTAATTACAGACCGGGAATTTTTCGGTCAGCATACCCTAGCGACTCCCACCTATATTCGCAAGCGACGGCGGGCAACATCTAAACAGGTCGACCCCAATAAACTCCAGCCTGGGGATTTTGTCGTCCATCGCAATCACGGGATTGGCAAGTTCCTCAAGTTAGAGAGCCTGACTCTAAATCACGAAACCCGTGAATATTTGGTATTGCAATACGCCGATGGCACTTTGCGAGTCGCGGCGGATCAGTTGGGCACCTTATCTCGATTCCGCAATACCGGAGAAGGTCGTCCCCAGCTCAATAAAATGTCTGGGAAAGCCTGGGAGAAAACCAAGAATAAGGTTCGCAAGGCCATTAAAAAGCTGGCGGTAGATCTGCTGAAACTCTATGCCCAGCGAGCCCAACAGGAGGGATTTACTTTTCCCCTCGATCAGCCCTGGCAAGAAGAGATGGAAGACTCATTCCCTTATCAGCCCACTGCGGATCAGCTCAAAGCCGCCCAAGACGTAAAGCGGGATATGGAAAATCCCCGGCCAATGGATCGACTCGTTTGTGGTGATGTTGGGTTTGGCAAAACCGAAGTGGCCACCCGCGCTGTATTCAAAGCGGTGACTGCAGGCAAACAGGTAGCTTTCCTCGCACCGACGACCATTCTGACCCAGCAGCATTACCACACTCTAAAAGAACGATTTGCTCCCTACCCGATTCAAATTGGCCTTCTCAACCGATTTCGCAGTGCCGAAGAACGGAAAGACGTCCAAAATCGTCTCAAAACTGGAGAGCTAGATATTGTCGTTGGCACCCATCAACTGCTGGGCAAGAGTGTGAATTTCCGAGACCTGGGCCTACTCGTCATCGACGAAGAGCAGCGGTTTGGGGTCAACCAAAAAGAAAAAATCAAAACTCTGAAAACCCAAGTGGATGTGCTTACCCTCAGCGCCACGCCCATCCCTCGAACCCTCTATATGGCCCTATCTGGCGTCCGGGAAATGAGCCTAATTACCACCCCTCCCCCTTCTCGCCGTCCGATCAAAACCCATCTTTCTCCCTACGATTCAGAATCGATTCGCAGTGCCGTGCGCCAAGAACTAGACCGAGGGGGACAGATCTTCTATGTCGTCCCCCGAGTGGAAGGCATCGAAGAAGTGGCGGGTAAACTGCGGGAAATGGTGCCCAGTGCCCGGATTGCCATTGCCCACGGCCAAATGGTGGAAGGAGAGCTGGAAGCAACCATGCTCACCTTTAGTAATGGCGATGCTGAGATCCTAGTCTGTACCACCATTATTGAATCAGGCCTAGATATTCCCCGCGTCAATACGATTTTGATTGAAGATGCCCAAAAGTTTGGCCTCTCCCAGCTCTATCAGCTTCGAGGACGCGTCGGTCGCGCTGGGATTCAAGCCCATGCCTGGTTGTTTTATCCTAATCAAAGCTCTCTAACGGAGAAGGCTCGCAAGCGACTCCGGGCTTTGCAAGAATTTAGCCAGCTCGGGTCCGGCTACCAGTTAGCGGTTCGGGATATGGAAATTCGCGGGGTCGGTAATTTGCTAGGGGCGGAACAGTCCGGGCAAATGGAGGCCATCGGCTTTGACCTGTACATGGAAATGCTGGACGAGTCCATCAACGAAATTCGCGGCCAAGAAATTCCGCAGGTGGACGAAGCCCAGGTGGATCTCAATCTAACCGCCTTTATCCCTGCCGATTACATCACCGATTTAGATCAAAAGATGAGTGCCTATCGAGCGGTGGCCTCGGCAGAGACAAAAGCCGACCTTACCCAAACCGCTGTGGACTGGAACGATCGCTATGGTCCGATTCCCGATTCGGCCCAACAGCTTTTGCGGATTATGGAGCTGAAACAGGTGGCGAAATCATTAGGGTTCTCGCGCATCAAACCAGAGGATAAACAACATGTAATGCTGGAAACGCCGATGGAAGAACCTGCCTTTAAACTTTTGAAGGAAAACTTACCTGAACATTTGCGATCTCGTTTCGTATACTTCCCCGGAAAAGTGACGGTACGGGGCCTCGGCGTCATGAAAGCCGACCGCCAATTGGAAAGCCTGATTGACTGGCTCGGCAAGATGAAGGGGGCCTTACCTGAAGTCGAGAAAGCTTTAGTGGAAGCGGGTTAGAGTCAAGCGACTTACCTTGAGCAAAAGGTTGATTGCTTGAGATCTATAGCTGAAAAAAGATTATTCAGATTTCTCTAGCCCCAACTAATTAGATAGGTTTCCTTGTTCATTTTTAGAGACTAACGTCGGCCAATTTTGATTCGCTTGGGAAATATAACTGGGAATATCCTCTTGCCACAGCTGCTGCACATCAGCACTAACGTTCAGGTACAGCTTGCCATCCACAATAGCCCAAGCTTCCGGCACAATTGAAACTAACGCTCCTTGGCTCACCCCATAGGCGCAAAATCCACCATATTGAGGAGCATAAGCTTTTGGATTATTGGCAAATAAGTCTCGATGCTTGGCATTGGCAAATAACCAGGTTCCCCCTTGCCACTCGTAGGCATAGTCTTGAATCCCTGGGATAGGGCGTCCTTCTGTGAAGTATGCCACTGGATCTGTTCCACGAATCGCGATTCCGTCTTCCGCAAAAACTGCTGCAGCAGGGGAAGTGGATTCAGACACTGGATTAGCAACCGCTATTCCTCCGGTGCGAGTAATGGAAGACACTCTAGAAACAGTACTCAAAAGTACGACAAAAGATAAGACAAAATTAGCCAGAGTCTTTGGATTCACAGATTTTTCTCCAACACAATATATCAGCCACAACTGAATATTAAAAATAGCTGTGACTGACAACTCAAACACTTGAGGGTGTTCATACAAACGAGGGATAACTCTGCACTTGCAGCTCCCTCATTACTGCAGATTAATTAATAGCGTTTCCAAGTTTTTTTAGAAGCACAGGGATTCTTGGCAGCACAGGGGTCTTTAGCAGCACAGGGATCTTTAGCGGCACAAGGATTCTTGGCAGCACAGGGGTCTTTGGCGGCACAAGGATTCTTAGCCGCACAGGGATCTTTAGCGGCGCAAGGATTCTTGGCGGCACAGGGATTGTCTACGGCAGCAGCACAGGGATTAGCATGGGTTGGGGAAGAAATTAGAGTCGTTGTGGCGACCCCAAGTGTCAACATAGAGGTAGAGGCCAGTAATGCTAAATATTTGACTTTCATACTCAGAACTCCAGAGATCAATGGGTCGGTCAAAACCCTACACTTATACAGTTAAGAGAAGTTGGATAAGGATAGCCTGAAGACTAAATGAGTTTTTCTGAGGGATTTATGAGTTTTTCTAGAGACATACAGTTCTCAAAAGTTACTGTTTAGTCTCACAGCATTATTTCGGGCTCTCATCTTACCTAAAAATCTTCGTTAGGATCACCTTCTCACAAAAAATTCATAGGTTTATTTTCTATTTGTTATACCTATAAAACTATCAGAATAATATCCAAAAAAACCTTCTGACTAAAGTATTCTCAAGAATACAATTTGATTACCCATTTCATAACCACATTGATTGTTTGCACAAAATGCAGGATGCCTCGCCTAAAATCAATAAGACCTTAGTAAAAGCAAGTTTATGAGTTATCCCAGATTATGATTGGTTTTCTGATCGTGTTACTGGGCGCAGTCTTCTTTTGTTTTCAGAACGTTATCGTCCGCATTCTATTTAACGAATATACCGTTGCTGGCCTGCTACAAACAGGAGGATTCGTTGTCCCTTCTCTCCCCAACTCTTTTTTGTTAATGGCAATGCGGATGGTCCTGGTGGTGCCGTTGGTATCGGCCATGACCCCACTGTTTTATCCGGCGCTTTGGTGGGATTTAAAAAAGCTGGGTCAACAGCAGCATCGTCCTGACCTCATACGATCGCTGTTAGGGGGAGTGTTTATGTATCTCTACCTAGCACTCCTCTATTTCTCTGTGGGCTTGATTCCCACTGGAATTGCCTTAACCTTATTTTTCACCTTTCCCGTTTTTACGGCTCTCCTCTCCTGGTACTTCTTTGGCGATGCACCTTCCCGATTTCGCTGGATGGTGATGGGATTAGTCCTGTTCGGCAGTGCTCTGACGGTTCCTCAAACTGGATTAACGGCTAATGCGTTGGGGGTTGGCTTAGGAGTTGGGTCAGGGGTTGCCTATGCCATCTATACGGTTCTCGCTCAAAAAAGCTTTGAGCAGGTCCATCCTGTTCCCTATACCTGGATTAGCTTCGCGGTTACGCTGGTCTTGTCCTGTATCAGCTTGTTGTTCTGGACACAGCCTGAGGCCATTGAGTGGGGGCCATTATGGATTGGGGGCTTGTTATCTGCCATTGCCACGTCCAGTGGTCACCTGCTCAACAATATGGGCATTCGCCTGATTGGAGCTACTACAGCATCCATCATTGGGGCGACCAATCCCGCGTTGACGGTTGTCTTGGCCTGGTTCGCTATTCAAGAAACCCTCAATCCACTCCAAATTTTCGGCGTTATTTTAGTCACTTTTAGTGTGGCGTTGCTCAGTCGAGAAAAGAGGAAGTAGACTCAGACATAGTAAAGCCAGCGTATCGCCTGATATGCCTGATAGCCTTTCTGAAAATAGGATTGAGCGACTGTTGCTCAGTTTTATTTAGTTGCGATCGCAACCCCAATACCTGTCCCCTCAGCAGGAGTCATCAATGGAAAAGCATACATCTGATTGCAGGGATGAACGGCTTCAAACTGGTGCACAATCGACAGAGCTTCTATGACCAACTGCTTTGCTAGTTTGGTAATCAGTTCTTTCTTCTGAACAGATGGATGCATCAGTCTCAATCGCTATAAGAGATGCCCCTAAGGAGAAAAGCCAAACGCAGAATTATAGCCAATCAGGCACACTTCAGGTTGACCAGGTTTTGAATGGGTGCTGACCATACCACTCACTAAAGTGGTATGTCCTGGCTCAACAGCGTAAACGGTATAAACGCATTCACAGGGACCATCTCCATACCCTCTTTCTTCCCCACCAACGGCAATTTGAGTTGCCAAAGATTCATGCTTCTCCTGATGGGTTTTCTTGAAATACAAGAAATCCTGGGAGGAAGGAAGAGACGAGCTAAGGTGCAAGGCACGAAGTTGATAGGCGTCCTCATAACGCCGCTCTCGCAATGCATAGAAATAGTCAAAAATAGCCTTCTCTCTTGGATTACGTGGAACAGTTGAACCGCTAGATCTCATCCGCTTTTCCACGCTTGGTCGGCACCCAGCCAATACGAAAAGACACACTATCAATATCTTCTTCATTTTGATGTTAGCCCTGATGGTCTAACTCCTAAGGTGATCCCAAATCAGAGTGAGGCCGGAAAACCCGTATCACTATGCGCTTTGCCTCACAAGCCTTGACTTGGGCAACACTTTCTACCGCGGGCCAAAGATGCATCATCCCAATATTTTCCTCTTCTCGCACAATCCGTAAGGCATCTTCAAGGGTCTGCCCTAAATCAATCAAAGCTCGAAGCCTATTCTCAACCCGTACCTGATCTAATTTTCCCCATAACCTTGACATCCTAGGGATCAAGCGTCAAAGGACAGGTCATAGACTCTTCACCGGACCAAGTAGTAAAAGTCTTTTCATCTTCGTAATGTCTAGGTGTTTCCAACATTAATTTCCACACTTGACCCGCAGGAAGTAAATGAAAGCGCTCAGGATAGAGCTTCAGTAGCAACTCCTGCACAAGCGGGTAATAATCAGAATTCATTCCGGGAAAAAGATGGTGCTCCGTATGGTACGAAAAATTGAAATGCAGCACATCAAATATCTTAGGAACCTTCAATGAAACACTATTAACTAGCGGATCATTAATTGCCGTCATGGGTGACAGCATATGGTTCGTGTAGATATAAAATATCACTCCTGCATAGCCAATCCAAATGGGTAGAAAATAACTGAATACCAATTTAACCGGATCAAAATTCAGACTAGCCACGATACCTAAATGGACAAGGCAAATGAGAATAACTTCTCTGGCAATCGCCCATCGCTCTTGACGGCTGACCGTAAAGGCTGCTGGAACATAATCCACTTCTTTACGATTAAATAACACCACGGACGTCATGTTCCTGAAGGCATGAAACCCCCAAGCATGAGACATGCCAATGATTAATCCGACTGGACTAACTTTGACAGAGGGAACAAGCTGATCCTGAATCCATTTCCCCCATGTGTTGGGTTGTTGATAAAGATAGTTGCGATCTGGATCAATCTCAGAATTGGTATTGCGGTGATGTTCACGGTTATGGACTGCCCGCCAGAGCGTGGGCGGCATCCACCCCACAGCCAATCCTAAGAAACTCACTAGTTGGAATAGTCTTGAATGTCTGACACCACCACCATGCATTAAGTCATGACAGCTAAAGAGCAACACAATAACGCTATTACCCATCACTAGGGAAATAGGTAAATATAGCCATAACCAATACCATTGCCATTGATCTATATAGCTGGCAATGGCCCAACCAACCGCTAGCATGGCTAAATTGATCAAAATAAACCAAATTTTGTTCAGATCGGGAGCAAATGCTTCATCAGGCAATAAAGGGCGTAACTGTTTAACATAGTCAGCATGCGATATTAACGCATCAGGTTGATTCTGCTTTACATCAGAAGCAGCAGATGAGAGGGGAACTGAAGTCATGCAATTCTACAGTAATGAATGGGAAACATTTCACCTGTCACTAGATGCAGGTGAAGGAGTGCTGTCAGAAATTTTTTGCACTCATACCTAATGCTGAAAGTCAGCGGCACAAAAAATCTGCGAAAACCTTAAGGTGAAGAATTTCTAGAGATTGGTGAGCAACAATTCAAGCACGCTGTCTATTCTAATAGATAGTCCTGAAATTTGTCAGAAATAGGGGCCAGGTCGGGGATTGGCAGAACGGTTGAATCACAAAATAAACTGAGTCCCACAGTCATCCCACCCAATAGAAGGCTTAAGTAGGTTCAGCACATCAATGACTAACTATTCCAAATTCCGAGAATTATCGCCTACCGCCTATGCTGATGCGTTAAGCCGCGAACAGTTTATGGATATTGGCATCACAGAAATCTGGCCTCAAATTCCGAGAATTGCAGGACCCGCCTATACAGTCCGCTGTCCACCCGGCGACAATCTGATGCTTCATGCAGCGATTTACCGCGCCCCACCCGGAAGTGTCATTGTCGTCGAAACAGGTAACGTAGACTATGCCGTTTCAGGCGGCAATGTCTGTGCCATTGCCCAAAAAAGACAAATTGCAGGTTTTGTCGTCGATGGTGTGATCAGAGATGTTGCCGAAGTTCGAGCAGCCCAATTCCCCGTTTTTGCTAGAGGGGTGATTCCTATCCCTGGGGTCAAAAAAACCTTGGGAACCCTAGGTGGACCTATTCATTGTGGTGGAGTCCACATTCATCCCCAGGATATTGTGGTGGCAGATGAAGAAGGAATTGCCGTTATTCCAGTGGCTGACCAAGCCTCTGTCTATGAGATCGCCTACCAAAGAACCGTCAAAGACGCATCTCAATCCATAGAAGAATGGGAAACAACTCACCAAGCTAAAATTGCTAGAATCCTCTTAGAGAAAGGCTTTACCGAAAACTAATCTGGGTTGCTACTCATGAATATCGTGTTGGCCAATATAGACCATCTTGCTGACGTGGCCATGCTATTTGACCACTACCGAGTGTTCTACCACCAGCTCTCCAACTTCCACGGGGCCGAACAGTTTATAGCTAACCGATTTCGCAATCAGGACTCCACCATTTTTCTAGCCTTGGATAATGGCAGTGGCGTGGGGTTCACCCAGCTCTACCCCAGTTTTTCTTCCGCTTCTATGGGGCGAGTGTGGATTTTGAATGATTTATTCGTGCTTCCCTCCCATCGCCAACAAGGCATTGCTACGCAACTGATGCAGGCAGCCGCAGATTATGGCCGAGAAACAGGAGCCATACGATTAGCATTGGCCACTGAAAAGACCAATACTGAAGCCCAAGCCCTGTATGAATCCTTGGGCTATCAGCTAGATCAGACCTTCAACCACTTTGCGTTAACCCTGTAAATATCCAAAAGACCAAACCAAACCTCTACCAGGG
Source organism: Acaryochloris sp. 'Moss Beach' (assembly GCF_021497025.1). Taxonomy (NCBI): domain Bacteria; kingdom Bacillati; phylum Cyanobacteriota; class Cyanophyceae; order Acaryochloridales; family Acaryochloridaceae; genus Acaryochloris; species Acaryochloris sp. 'Moss Beach'. The sequence continues at coordinate 3,722,039 of NZ_CP071717.1, read as the reverse complement.
CATTTGGGCGATGTTAGTAGTTGACGCGGACTTGCGATCGCAAGCCTGCATTGCATCCCCTACAAATCACCAAACCCTTTTTTCTTTTTATTCTTCTTCTTCTTACCCATACCGCCACGCCAACCGCCTGGGCTAGGGCGACCACCCCCCATCATCGGATTCCCACCACCCGCAGGAGACATACCGGGCATTTGTCCTTGCCCCATCTGCTGCATCATGGATCGCATGCGCTGGAACTCAGTTACTAACTTGCCGACATCGTTTTGCGTATAGCCAGAGCCCTTGGCAATCCGGCGACGACGACTCGGAGAGTTAGAGAGTAACTGGGGATTTTTGCGTTCCTCCTTGGTCATGGAGTTGATCATCGCTTCCGTCTGCTGCAGCTTGGTTTCACCTTCCTGGAGCTGAGAGTTGGAGATTTTATTCATGCCGGGGATGAGCTTCATCACCCCACCCAGAGATCCCATATTTTTGAGCAAGCGCATTTGCTTGAGAAAATCAGTGAAGTCAAACTGAGCCTCCATGATCTTCTTCTGCATCTTCTCCGCATCGGCGATGTCAAACTCTTCTTGAGCTTTCTCCACCAGGGTGAGGACATCTCCCATCCCCAAAATGCGAGATGCCATTCGATCAGGATAGAAGGGCTGCAACGCCTCAACTTTTTCCCCAACCCCGACAAATTTGATCGGCTTACCGGAAATTTGGCGAATCGAGAGGGCCGCCCCCCCGCGAGTATCACCATCCATCTTGGTCAGGATGGCGCCGGTAATGCCAATCTGGTCATGGAAGGTCTGGGTCAGATTGGCCGCTTCCTGACCGGTCATGGCATCGACGACCAGCAAGGTCTCGTCCGGCTTGATGGCTTTTTTAATGTCCGCCAGCTCAGACATCATTTCTGGGTCAATTTGCAGACGACCGGCCGTATCCACAATCACCGTATCTACCTTTTGCTCACGAGCCGCTGCTAGGCCTTGGCGAGCAATTTCAACGGGGTTAGCATCTGTTCCCAGCTGAAAGACCGGTACATCAATCTGCTCACCCAGGGTCACCAACTGGTCGATGGCTGCTGGTCGATAGATATCCGTTGCCACCAGCAAGGAAGTCTGCTCTTGTTTGCGTAAATGCAGGGCGAGTTTGGCCGTTGCCGTGGTTTTACCGGTCCCCTGTAAACCCGCCATTAAAATCACGGTAGGCGGCTTATTGGACTCTGCTAAGGGCTCATTCGTCGCCCCCCATAATCTCGACCAGCTGATCATGGACAATTTTGATAAATTGCTGATCCGGCTGCACCCCCCGTGATCACCTCGGCCCCTAAGGCCGCTTCCCGCACCTCTTCAATAAAATCTTTAACGACTTGTAAATTAACATCCGCTTCCAAGAGCGCTCGCCGAACTTCTTTTAGGGCGTCTTGAATGTTCGACTCCGAAATTTTAGCCTGACCCCGAAGGGTTTTCCAGGCGGATTCAAGCCGATCTGATAGGGCTTCAAACATAGCGGGTTACCTATTTGCAGATAATTATTTTGACATAGGAGCGGTAGACGCCGCTACTTAGACGAGACAGTGGCAGAAGAAGGGGGGGCCTCGTCACGCTAGATGTGGACTGTTTCTCTAGGACTGCCTGGTAGTAGCCTTCCAGTTGCCGAGTTGCTGCGGCCCAGCCCCATCGCTCTGCTTCTGCTCGGGCATTGTGGCGAATGGTTTCCCGCTCATCCGAATTATTGAGTAAGCGTTGGGTCACTTGAACAAAATCTTGGTCACTGTTGGGGTCAAACAGATATCCGTTTACCTCATCTTCGACGATATCGGTAATTCCGCCGGATCGAGCGGCCACCACAGGACATCCTGCTGCCATTGCTTCCAGGAGCACCAACCCTAAGGTTTCAGTTCGAGAGGGGAACATAAAGCAATCTGCTGAGGCAAAGGCCGAGGCCAAGGTTTTGCCAGACATATACCCAGCAAAATAGGTTTTTGTGCCCGCGAAATGCTTCTCCAGATCTTGCCGATAGGGACCATCCCCCACCAAAGCGAGGCGAGCGTTCGGCATGGCATCCAAAATCAACTTGATGCGGTCAATTTCTTTCTCTGCGGAGAGTCGGCCCACATAGAGTAGCAAGGGCGCTTCTGGATTCCCTTGGCTGAGCAGCATCCGCATATCTGCCGAGGCTAATTCAGGTTGAAACGTGTCAATATCAACCCCTCGCTGCCACAGGGCCAGACGTTCAATTCCCTGTTCACCCAGCTCTTCCACCATGGCATTAGAAGTACAGAGGTTTAAGAGAGCCTGATTATGCCCTGCTTTGAGCATTTCCCACAACACCCCTTCAAACATACCTAAGCCGTAGTACTTCAAATAGTGGGGTAAGTGGGTATGGTAAGACGCCACTAAAGGGATGCGGTTCATCTTACTGAAAAATAATCCAGCCACCCCCAGAACCGCCGGATTGACCACATGAACCAGATCAGGCTGAAACCGAGTTAGGGCATCTCCAATGGAGGGGCGAGGTAACGCTAATTTGAGTTCAGGATAGAGGGGGAGCGGAAAGGCAGAAACGCCATGAACTTGGGCTCCCTTATATTCTGTAATGCCACCATCGGGTGAAAAGACTAAAACTTGATGACCGTCTTGTTGTAAATGGGCAACCGTATGACAGAGGCGGGTGACGATTCCATCTACCTTAGGCAGGAAGGTTTCAGTAAAAAAGGCAATTCGCATGGATACAGTTGCATCGAAAGGAGCAAAGGAACATCACAGAAGATGGTCTGGTGTTCCAGAATACGGTTTGGCCCTTAGGCCTTCTTCTCAAAGTACCAGGAAGTCGGAATGTTTAGAACTGCTTTCTAGGAGAACCCATACCCCGGCTGTAAGTGAATGGAGGGTAAAGTCTTATCGATTAAGACGTTGAGCCTTGCACACAGGCTTCCACTTCAGCCCCTTGAGTGGGTAAAGCGGACGTTAAGACCTGACAGCCTTCTGCCGTGACTAGCACATCATCTTCAATCCGAATCCCCCGAACATCCTCAAAGTGGGCCAAACGATCCCAATCAACGCAATCGCGATACTGCTGGCGTAGGTCCGGGTGATTGAGGAGGGCCGGAATTTGGTAAAAGCCCGGTTCAATGGTGACCAGCATCTGAGGACGTAAGGGTCGATCTAGCCGGAGGTAGCGTAGCCCCATGCGATCGCATCTCTGTCTCTCAGCCCCATAGCCCGCCAGATCTCCTAGATCTTCCATATCGTGAACATCCAGCCCCAGTAAGTGACCAATTCCATGGGGGAAGAACAGAGCATGGGCATCCCGCTCCACCAGCACTTCAGGCTGGCCCTTGAGAATACCGATATCGACGAGGCCCGAGGCAATGGTCTGGGCCGCCAACAGATGCAGATCGCGGAATTCGACCCCAGGTCTGATGGCAGTAATACAAGCATCATGAGCCGCAAGGACAAGGTCATACACATCGCGCTGGGTAGACGAGAAATGCCCCGATACCGGCCAAGTGCGGGTGACATCTGCAGCCCAGCCTAAGGGCGTTTCTGCCCCAGCATCCACTAGCAGTAGATCACCGGGTGCCAAGGCATGGGGATAGGCGTCATTATGGAGAATTTCCCCTTGAACTGTGACGATACTGGCATAGGCCGTCGGGCATTGATGCGCCATCATCACCGCTTCAATTTCAGCCCGAATAGCTGCTTCTGAAGCGTGGTTCAGGGTAGACCTCATCCCTTGCAAATGGGCCGCAACCGTAATGTCGGCAGCTTGCTGCAGCTGGTCAAGGGCAAATCCATCCTGCTGTAAGCGCAATTGAATCACAGCAGCAGCGAGTTGACGATCTCGATTGCCTCCCTCATCCTGACTCCCTTGAGAGGTGATGGCAGGGACTGGACGCCCCAACCCCTCTATTTGTTGTTGACGGGTATCGGCAGAGAGCGCAGGTAAGGTTGCTGCCTGTTGCGCCCAAGTAGGGACTGCAGATAGAGGCAAGTGAGTTTCAGCCCCGATCTGATCCGCCATTTCGCCTCGACTCAGACTCGGACCATGCCAGAGGGCGGCATCAGGGTGGGGCTCATCCCAAAACAAGGTGAGCTGGCCTCCCTCTAAACCAATCACTGCATTGTGTAGGGGCAATCCAGCAAAGTACAAAAAAATGACTGCTGGCTCGAAAGGGGAAATGATTGGCGGCAAAATTTCGAGAGGGAGCAACCCCGGACCAGAGCAGGGCCTGCCCCTCGAACTGCTGTCCTAGCTGATGGCGTCTATGGCGTAAACAAGACTGTTCTATGGGGGTTAACACCCTTACCTCGTTCTCACATTCGGAAATTTACGGGTCGTATTGCCAATATAGAGAAAAGACAGCCCCGCAATCAAAGCACCAACTAACCACTTGATCGTCTGCTTGCGGAGTTGGGTGGGTTGCCCAGAAGCTCGATTGATCTGGGCCTGCAAGCTAATCAAATTCGATTTGAGCTGCCCTAAGACTCCGGCCTTAACCGTTTCTTGATCCCGCCCTTCCGCCAGCTGCGGCTGAAACTTTTGCGCCCATTCTGCCACTTCCGCTGCCGGGGCAGCACTCAACCGCTGCTCCAAACTTTTAATATCCGCCGCTTGTTTCACCAAGGTTGCACTCGTGGTCTGGTTTTGCTTTCCTAAACGGAGGCTATCGGAAATCCCTAAAGGAATCATCAGGCAATAAATCAGGCCAATGATAATCGCTAAAGTAGGGATCCCCTGAAAGCAAAAACCGATCCAGGGACTGGCGAAACCGACGCCCCCCGGAGGCAACCAAGGCAAACCCAATCAGGGGAACGGGAGAACGCTCCACCAAGCTGCCAATGGTTTCTAATTCCCAGGCTGGATCGAGCAACTGGGGTGGAATGAGAATGGCCAGGGTATCCACTAAGGTCAATAGCAGCAGAGCATAGCCTGCGATCCGCAATACAAAGGTAGACAGCCACTGATTCTTACTGGGCGGTGCAGACGTCGATGATGGGGATGCAGCAGGTTGTTGTTTTGCCATGGATAGTCAGTTCTCGTACAGTACAGGGCAGATAGGCCGCCTCACTTGCTAAAGACTCAGGTTAGGAATGCGATTGCGCCACCATTCCTGCCAGGATAACCAATTCGATTCCAAAATAGAGAAGGCTTGTTGAGGGGGCTGTTGATTCAAGGGCACCGACAGATGAGTCCACAGACAGCGATCATCAATATAGTCTCGACCTAACAAATACCAATGGCTATTCCAATTGTGAATAAAATGCCCTTCTTCCACCGTCGCTAATCCTCCTGGATCCAAACAGGCACTTAAGTAAGCTCGGTCACCATGGGTATAGACGGCGTAGTAGTTGGCGCCTTGCTGACGCACTTGCGGCTTAGGCAGAGGCTGCAGCGCTTGATCGGCGATGGGATAATTCTCTAGGAATCGAAGCAAATCCCCCGTGGTGCCCGTCACATAGCTCATGTCAATTCGAAGATCCTGGCCTTGGAATTGATATTGATATTGATGCTGAGCCAGGATTTCGGAATAGGCATGTCCTTTTTGTCCCGGACGAGCCTGGCTGCGATTCAGGGTTGCCTGTTTCAGAGGCACCTGTTGGGGAAACCGAAAGGATTGACGATCCAGGGTCATGGCCTGCCACAGCGTTCCGGCTTGGACCACTAACGTTCCCGCCAGCACTGAGGCAAAGGTCAGTAACCGCCATCGAGGCAGGGTCCCTGGGGGATACGGAGGGCTACTCGTCTTTGGCGTCTCTTTGCGATGTAAAAGGAAGACACAAAAGCCAGCAAAGATCAGCATAGCCAGTATAGGAAAGATATTTGAGCCTTCCCCTTCATGCCAATAGTGAAAGGCATCTTGATAGTCGGACGCGGCCAAGAGGGTCATGATGCCTAAGCGAATCACATTCACTCCATAGGCCAGGCCGACCCCCACACAAGGCACGATCAGCTTCTCCCATCCACGGGTGGGCACCATCACCAGGAAGATCAGGGATAGTCTCAGGAGCTCTAGCATGGCCTTGAGTCCCGAGCAGCCTCGATAGACCTCAATACCGCCTCCAGGGAGGAGAACAAACACCCCTTGGCGCTTCACCTCAATCCCTAAATACCAGAGCATCGCCGTGGTGGATTGAGCCGCCACTTCGCTGATGTTAATCACTTGCTCGGTCCATTGGGCCAAAATCCCTTCGGGTAAGGCTAAGACCAACAAAACACTTAGCTCTCTGCGGTAGGTGCCCAACTGTTTGGCCCTGGACGCCAATAGACCCCAACCCAAACAAAAGAGAAAGGGCTGAATCCGAATAAACGAATCGTAGTCGGGCATCACCCAGCTTTTATACCCGGCCCAGGCCAACAGTAGGCAGCCGGCAGCCGTTGAATAGGGTTCACTGCCTAGGGGCAAAGTCTGGCGTCGTGTCCAAATTGAATAGGCGACAATACCCCAGCAGAGACTCATAATGGCGACCAGATCCGCATTCCGGGTATGAATCCAAGCCAAGCTCAAGTTGAGAAGGGCCAAACTCACAGCAATGACTCCCAGCCACAGTTCAAGACGTTGGGCCAGTTTGTACCGTTGCCAAAGACTAAAGGGATTCATAAGGACAGTGACAGACTGGGGGATGAGTCATTCCCACTTAATTCAGAGTCAATGATAAACACATCTGCCCCAACTGGGGAGATTTCCCTATAAATCCAACTATTTTGCCGTCCGGGCAAGTTGGTTATTATGACAAGCCCCTGAAATTTTAAAGGGTACAGTTTTCGTAAACTTACGTTTCTTATGGGGCTTCTGCACTTCTACATGGAGGTGCGGTCCAGTGCTCCAGCCCGAATTACCGCTATAGCCAATCAACTGCCCCGCCTTGACGCGGTCTCCAGATTTGATCGAGACTTTGCGGCGGAATCCCTGCTGCAAATGCACATAGACGGAACGATACCCTTCATCATGCTCAATCCAAACATAATTGAAGCGAGAAATATTTTCCTTGCCCCCGCCGATATCGGGGTATTTATCCTGAACGGCAATCACTTTTCCTGCCCGCATAGCATACACAGGCGTGCCAATGCTGGTGGCTAAATCATAGGCATATTCCATCCGGCCTCGGTGGGTTCTGCCCCGAATGCCTTGACTCAACCAGCCTTGACCATTGAGAGGATGACAAAAGCCTTTGAGGGGTGAGTCCACTGAAGCTCGCTTAGCCAAAGGCACTTCCACAAAGGCTGGATAGTAAATCTCTGAGGATGCAGGGGAAGCAGTAGTGCCTCCCGTGGCGGGCTCGCCCCCGCCGATATCATTTTGGGAAAGCAGGGGACCCTGGTGGCGACGCTGATCGGCCACTTCTGGTAATTGAGCGGCTACTTTGGGCAAGTTAGGAAGAAGCGTACTAGCGGTTAACACGCATGTGGCAATCACATTGCGCCAGAGCTGCTCATTCAGAGCTTGACGGACTTGCTTGGGAGTGACAACCCCCTGTTGAACTAAAATTTCCCCCAGCTTTTGATGACTGGTTCGTTGGGTGGCTAACGCATCGTGCAATTGGGCTGAATTGATCAGCCCTTTTTGCAGTAGGACTTCACCCACTCTAATTTTGTCTTGATGGCGCCGCATGATCACTAATTGCTCCTAGGGGGGAATTCTTGCAGAAAGAGGACGAAATGGCTGATGAAATGGCGTAAACGAGTTCATTCCCGGCATTCAACCGAGTCCTTAACAATCTGAAGCCGTCATCGGGTTAAGGGAACAGGGGTATGATCGAAATTTTTCGTCGACAGAATAAAGCTAAAACCCTGAAATCATCCCTATACCTAGTTTTCCCCGATTTAGGTAAAAAGCGATCTCTTGCCCCGAAGAACTTTGACTCAGGGAGCTATGACCAGTAATGTTTTGACTGCAAGGGTATCTCAACATTGAAAGTGAAAGTTGGTCATACACGGGTGATTTGTACAAAAGAGACATGATTCATCAATCGAGGGTTAGGCTAAACGCATTGGCGAACCATGGGTTACCTACACTGCCTAGAGTGGGGCAATGTTGCCAAATCGGAATCCTGAGTCTACTGACCTTGGGACTATCACCGGTCCAGGCTTGTACCCATGCCTGGCAAGGGAAAGAATATACAGAACTTCCTGACGAATTTTGCCAAGGCTATGCCGATGCCCTGTTAGGGAAGCAGGGACGATACGAATATGGCAGCGTGGTTTGCGATCGCAAAGATGGATCGTACTTTTTCCTCCAACGGCTCGTCCGCTACACCAAAACACAGAAGGCCGTTTGGAAAATTGTCCAAGTTAAGCCCTTATCAAAACTGCACCAGGATGAACTCGCCCTTAGTCAAGGCTGCCATCAGACCGATGAAGACCGACAGGCTATCTTTGCCATCGTCCGGGAAGACTCACAAGCATTAACCACCACACGGGCCTGGGCCATCGACTTTTCTAGGGAAGCCCTGATTAACCTCGATCCCACCACGGTAACTTGTCAAAATAGCGACCCGCGCTTTGTCCCCTAGTCAGTCCTGGGACGACTCAAGGGTTTTACTGGTCACATCCACCGCCTGAACATCAATCGTTCCTGGCTCGGATGAACGTTGAAAGTTAGCGTTTTCGACGGCTACAGATTGGGCACAGAAGGGGCAAGTGGTCTGGGTATTTTTTAGCCCAGTCAGGGGATTGCCACAGGAGGGACAGGTGCCCTGAATTAAGTTGCGACTCAACCACCAGCGCAGCCCCACAAATAGGACCACAGGCGTCACCAAGATCAAGCCAAATAAGACCAATAACGATTTCAGCACCCAGCCTAGGCCAATCGAGCCTAACAAGACCACGATGATCAAAAAGGTCAACCAAGACCGAATCGCAGATAAGCCAGCGGAAAAACGCTGGGATTGATTCAGATTCACTAGGGGGCTCCTCAGCTTAAACTAGAGCTGCATTCATTTACATAGTAGTCGGTTAACTCTCAGCCTTGAAGGATGAGTCATTAAACGCAACGGACCCATTACAGGTTCTCGAATTATTTTCTAGAATGCAATGAGCTTTCCTATTTTTTAACCTTTTTCATACCCATGGGCAGTTCTCCCAATTTTTTGAAACGCTTAGCTCCCTGGATTATCTCCATGGGGCTCAGCAGTGCCCTTGTCTTGGGGTTGGCCTGGCTGTTTCTCAAACCAAAGCTGGAATCTACGGATCAGCCCCTGGGATCGCAACAGGTTTCCCCCGCCAATTCCGCCCTAGTGGTGTTACGGCCCCCTCCCCGCCCAGCAGCGTTTAGATCCCCTTAAGCAGCTAGCTCAACAGGGCACAGCCCAAGAACAGAATCAGGCCCGGTATGTTTTAGCTGCGGACTTAATTGACCTGCAGCAAGGAGCAGAAGCCCTGCGCTGGTTAGAGGGATTGGAAGAGCGTTACCCCCTATTGGCTAGCCATATCGCCGTCCTTCAGGCTGAGGCTCAAACCCTAGCGGGACAAACTGAGGAAGCCACAGGGACATGGCAGCGAATTATTGCCGATTATGCAAAAGAGCCTGCAGCAGCAGAAGCTTTATTTGCACTGGGCAAGCAAAAGCCGGAGCTGTGGCAGCAAGCCATCACCAACTTCCCGGGCCATCCCCAGACGGTGAAGATTGCCGTGGAGCAGTTAAAGCAAAAGCCCAAGCAGTTGAAGCTGCTAATGCTGATTGCGGAGCATGGCTTGTTTTTAACTAACTACGGGGATTACTTAACCCAGCTGACGAAGGAGTTCAAAGGCCAGCTCAAGCCTGCTGACTGGCAAATCATCGCCTTTGGGTACTGGGAAAAACAAATTTATAAGGAAGGAGCCCTGGCCTATGCCCAAGCTCCCCAAACCTCCCAAACGGCCTATCGAGGCGCACGAGGCTTGCAGTTAGGGGGGGAAAAGAAAAAAGCGATTGCCGCCTATCAAAAAATGATTGCCGCCTACCCCGAGGCCAAGGAAACGCCCCTAGCCTTGAGCAAGCTCGCCAGTCTAGAGACAGATCTGGGCGCAGCAGCCCAGCACTATGACCGCGCCTTGCAGCTCAGCCAAGAGCAGCAGCCCAACTTAGCCGCCCAAATCCTCGGGGAGCGCATTCAGCGGTTAGAGAAGGCAAAGCAGCCCTCTCAATCCCTGCAGCAAACCTTGCTGCAACAGTTTTCCTCTTCAAACCATGCGGCAGCCCTGCGGTGGCAACAGGCAGAGCGACAGCGAAAAGCGGAGAATCTAGCCGGTGCCCGGAAGTTGGCCCTGGAAATCCAAGATCAAAATCCCAACAGTCCCCAGGCTGCAATCGCCGTGTTCTGGGCCGGGAAATGGGCCTCCACGGCTGAGGAGCGGCAAACAGCCTTTCAAACCCTCTGGAAAACCTATCCTGACTCCTACTATGCCTGGCGAGCAGCAGTGCTGTCTGGCTGGAACGTTGGTGATTTTACGTCCATCCGCTCGTTCCAACCCCAAATTCGGTTTCCCAGTACGCAACTGCCCTTGGCTGCTGGGTCTCCAGCCCTGAAAGAACTGTACCAGCTGGGACAAAACAAAACGGCTTGGGAACGCTGGCAATGGGAGTTTCGCAATCGCCAGCAGCCCAGCTTATCGGAGCAGCTCACGGATGGCTTGCTGCGTCTGGGGGTCGAGGAATATCTAGACGGCATTTATATGCTGGCCAATCTGGAAACTCGGGCGCGGGAGGAAAAAGATCCGGAAAAACTAGTCGAACAATGGCAAGACCATCCGGGCTTTGAACAGGCATTATTTCCTTTGGCCTATTTCACTCCCATTCGTAAATGGTCCAACCAGCGCAATCTTAATCCGTTCCTGGTGCTTAGCTTAATGCGGCAGGAATCCCGATTCCAACCCAAAATCCGCTCGGTGGCGGGGGCTGTCGGCCTGATGCAGGTACTGCCAGAAACGGCAGACTGGGTGAGTGGCAAAGCGGGTTTGAAAACCTATGAGATCGATGGGATTGATGACAATATCAATCTCGGCACCTGGTACCTGGACTATACCCATCGCAACTATAACGACAATTCCATGCTTGCGATCGCAAGCTACAATGCCGGCCCGGGCAACGTGGATCGATGGGTTAAGCAAAACTCGGTCACTGATGTCGACGTCTTTATCGAAGACATTCCATTCCCGGAGACGAAGAACTATGTCAAATCCGTCTCTGAGAACTATTGGAATTATCTCAGGCTCTACAATCCCCAGATTCAAGAGTTGATGCAAGGACAGGCTAAATAGGTCAGCCTTTACAGGCTAAAGTTGAAGATGCCGTTACCAGATCAGTCAGACCTTGTAATCCGATCAGTTGTTCAAACGGAGATAGCCCCGCATACCTGATCTCAAGGGACTCTGACCATCGCGCTCTTGCCGATTCACAGAAGATAAGCGGGTACTGGCGTTTTTACGGGCCCAGACCACGAGGTCTTGGCCATCCACTCGGATGGTGCCCCCTAGAATCTTGATGGCTAATTGGCCATTCTCACATTCCATATTGCGAAGGGCATGCCATTTTTCTCGATGACTGGTAGGGCCATGACCCCAGACCATCAAATCCAAAGGAATACCAGACCGGACGCTATAGCCACGTCCCCAGCACACCCGCCACAGTTCTCGGGCAGTGGTGCAGTGCATTTCATAATCGTTGGAAGGCGCACAGTAGCGATAAATGTAGCAATCGCTCATATCGCTCTTGGCGAGGGGATAAAAGCTTTGCTCCATCATGGCATCATGAAGCACGCCCCAATAAGCTGATACGGGACGGATCTTAGCCGAGATGGGCGCTTGGCTGAGGTTCGCCGTCGAGATCACACCTTCTTTATTGTCGATCAGCTGCATACTGTCGAACAACGGCTCAGTGCGCAGATTGGCGTTGGACAGTAAGACAGGACGGCCTTGTACAAACCCTTCTACAAAGGTTTGAATAAGTTCACTATCTGAAAGTGAGTCATCAGAGTTGTGAGAGGGCATGGCTAGATTCGGTTGGGTAAGGACCATGATTGATGTTGCACCTGCTGTTGAGTCGGTCGTAGCGAAAAAGTATGAACAATACGTTCAAATAAAACCACTGTCATCAGTGAATACCCCCCAGCAGAGATTTAAATATAACATCGGCATCTTAGGACCCGCACTAATAATCTTTACCTTTGTCAAAAAAATATTCAAAAAAAATTGGTAGTGTTATGCAGCAAAAAGGCTTGTTCCATCGGCAACAGCCCCATGATCGCCGACCACAATCTCTAACATCTATTAGGATTGAAAATGATGTATCTATTGCCGAAAGTTAGGCATTCAGTCCTACAAGATCGGTCTTGATGGTCCGAAGCCTCAACCTCTATCGATACCAGGTAAGCGTTAAACCTATGTAACGATAGCTGCAACGGAGTGATCCGGCTTAACGTATTTTTTACCTATAACCCGCAAAATCAAACCCTAAGCGATTCTGCTCCAGCCACCAGATTCCCTGACTTAGACCACTCCAGATAACTACACACCCATGGGTTCAGATAGCATTCGAATTTATACCTTGGCACGGGAGCTGCAGCGAAGCTCCAAAGAAGTGCTCGCCCTCAGTCACACCTTACAAATCGAGGCCACCACTCCCAGCAGCTCTATCAGTCAGGCTGATGCAGACCGGATTATGGCAGCGATTCAAGCCAATGGTGTAGATCCTGCTCCGCCTCCTAAGCCCCCCAGCAGCCCCCTCCGCCAGAGATTAATCTTCGCGACCCAGCCTATTACCTCAATCGTGAGATCAGCTGGCTGAAGTTTAATCAACGGGTTTTGCATGAAGCCTTTGATGAGCGCACGTTGCTGCTAGAACGGCTCAAGTTTATGGCCATTTACAGCTCCAACTTAGATGAGTACTTTATGGTGCGGGTCTCGGGCTTAAAGCAACAAATTGCCGCTCAGGTCACCCAGCGCTCCTTAGATGGACTAACAGCTCAAGCTCAACTCGACGCCATTCATAAGGAGTTGAAACCTGAAATTCAGCAACAACATCAGTACTTCACTGAATTTCTCAAGCCTGAACTGGCGAAAGAGAATATTTGCTTGCTCGACTATGACAATCTCAATCCGCAGCAAGTTGCCTTTCTCCATCAATATTTTCTAGATCAGATTTTTCCCGTCTTAACCCCATTGGCCGTGGACCCTGGCCATCCCTTTCCCTATATTTCCAATCTCAGTCTGAATTTAGCGGTTTTGGTCAAAGACACCCAAACCGGCGATGGGCATTTTGCCCGAGTCAAAGTGCCAAGTATGCTGCCTCGGTTTATTGAGTTACCGGAGAACAGCTGTGATTGCTCAACCTGCCGCTGGAGTGGAGTGCCCATTGAGCAGGTGATTGCCCAAAATCTAGAGTTTCTATTTCCAGGCATGACCATTCAGGCCTGTTACCCGTTTCGGATTACCCGAAATGCCGATCTGGAGTTGGAAGAAGATGAAGCGGATGATTTACTCCTAGCCATTGAAGAAGAACTGCGCAAGCGTCGCTTTGGATCTGTGGTGCGGATGGAAATCCAAACGGGAACCCCAGACTTTATCTGTCAGACTCTGATGCGAGAGCTGGAGCTAGATGAGAGCGATGTGTATCACATCGAGGGCCTACTGAGCTTAAGCGATCTGATGGGGCTGGGCTTTCTGCCCTTCCCCCAATTGCAGCAAGCCCCTTGGACCCCCATTGTGCCAACGCGCTTACGGAAGGTGGAACAGCTAGAGATGCCGGTGGTCGCGGCCAATGGGCAACCCGATAAAAGCATCAAGGAACCACCCACGGATATTTTCTCGGTGATTCGGGGTGGCGATCTGCTGGCCCACCATCCCTATGATTCGTTTACGGCGACGGTGCAAAAATTTATTACCCAAGCCGCCCATGACCCCAATGTGCTGACGATTAAAATGACCCTCTACCGGACAGCAGCGGACGGGGGGCTTACCAGTTCCCCCATTGTCAGTAGTCTGATTGCGGCGGCGGAGAATGGCAAGCAGGTGGTGGCTCTGGTGGAGCTAAAAGCTCGGTTTGATGAAGAGAATAATATTGTCTGGGCTCGGAAGCTAGAGAAAGTCGGCGTTCATGTGGTCTATGGATTGGTGGGCCTGAAAACCCACACCAAAATTGCCCTGGTGGTACGGCGAGAAAGCAAGAAAATTCGCCGCTATGTCCATATCGGTACTGGTAACTACAACCCGAAAACGGCTCGACTCTATACGGATTTAGGGTTACTGAGCTGTCGAGATGACTTGGGGGCGGATCTGACGGATTTGTTTAACTATCTGACGGGGTTTTCCCGGCACCAAAGCTATCGGAAGCTGTTGGTGGCTCCGGTCAATTTACGCGATCGCATCTTGGAATTGATTGATCGCGAAATCGATCATCAACGACAGGGAAATTCGGGTCGGATCACCGCCAAGATGAATTCCCTTGTGGATGCAAAAATTATTAGGGCTTTGTATCGGGCGTCTCAGGCAGGGGTGAAGATTGATCTGATTGTGCGGGGGATTTGTAGCCTCAAACCTGGACTGAAGGGGATCAGCGAGACGATCAATGTGATCAGCATTATCGGTCGCTTTCTGGAGCATGACCGCATCTTCTATTTCCATAACCAAGGGCAGCCTACGGTGCTGATCGGTAGTGCGGATTGGCGTCAACGCAATCTAGATCGTCGAGTGGAGGCAGTGGTTCCCATCGAGGATCCGGCTTTAGTGGCAGAACTGCGGGAGTTATTGGAAATTATGCTTTCGGATAATCGCCAAGCTTGGGATTTGCAACCCGATGGTACGTTTGTTCAACGGCGTCCGGGACCAGATGAGCCCGAACGATCGACCCATGAATTGTTGATGCAACGGGCAACTCAGTATGCCCACTGTCTCTTGCATTAGTTAAAAAGGCAGATATTTAAGCACTGTCATAAGAGTTTTCACACATAATTAAATTCGTTGAATTCTTTTTTCTATTTAGTTCACTCAAAGGTAACAACAAAGTAGACTCAATCTCTTGCCTCGTTTTTTTAGTGATATAACAATCACTATTAAGACAGTCGACTAGCAATTGATTAGCATCATAATACTGCCTTAGCTTCTCTTCTTGAGTACAGGTAAATTGCCAATCATGACCTAGATTACAATATGTAATCATGGCTTCACGCAAATTTTCCGTCCATAATTCTCCTTCATTTCTCCACCAATTCTTGAAAGTTTGAATATCTTGTAAATCAGGTATTTGAGCTTTTAGTTTTTTTTAATTTATTTCTAATTTCAGAATTGCTATACTCTAGACGGCTAAGATATTAACTTCTTTAAAAGACTGAAACTTGAGTGATAGAAGGCTTGTTAGTTTCGCCTTGTGCTCTCCATTGCATTGATCAATGCAATGTTGAATGGCCCCTTTGAAAGAGTGAAAATCGGCATAATACTTCGAGTAGAGACATTCCTTGCGCACAAAGCGCCAAAGCCGCTCAATCAAATTCAAATGGGGTGAATAGGAGGGCAAATAGACTAACTCAATATCGACGATCTCAGCAAAGTCAGTCACCAGCTGGCATTTTTGATATCGGGCATTGTCTAAAATGACGCTGATGGGTATGACTGGGTCGAGTAGTGCCAGCTTGGCTAGCAACAGACACATGCTATGAGAGTTGATGTAGGTGTGGTTGGTGATACTGGTGACTTCTTTGGTGACAGCGTTGAGTGCACCCAGAACATTGAATCGTTGACGGCCAGAAGGAGACGGGATGAAGATCCGACGAAGGCACCAGAGAAACCCCAGATAAGCCCGGTGAACAAAATGAGCAGCATCCACAAAAAAGACAAGACGCTCTTGGCGTTGAGCTTCCTCTAATAAGGGTTCAAGGCGAGTTTGTCGAAACTGCTCTTGCTCCTCAATTTTCTCGGGCAGACTCGACTTTCCCGGCACATACCCCACTTTTCGATAGCGACAACCAATGCGCTTGAGGAAGGCTTTGATCTGGGTTGGAGAACGCTTAATGCCTGTCAATTGTTCAATGACTGCTTGGGCTTCTGCACTGGTGCGGGGCGGGTGGTGCTCAAAGTAGGCTCTCACACTATCGCTATGAGCATTGAGTGAACTAGGTTGACCTTTGTATTCCAGGGTCTTCAGTCCTTCAATTCCGCCTTGTTGATACTGACGAAGGGTTTTAGCTAAGGTCGGACGACTAATCTGACAAAGCTGACAAATCTGGGCATGGGGAAGACCCTGACTTTTCAAGTAGAGCACTTCCATCCGTCGCTGCACCCGTGGGTGAGGATGATGATAGCGTTCGTAGTTGAGGTGTTGGATTTCCTCTGCGGTGAAATCAATTTTAATCATGCAAGTAAGAGAGTAGGTGGGGGATACTCCCAGTGTGCCAAATCTCTCCGCTACTATGTTAAGTCACAAGTCGTCTGCAGTATAGCATTTTTTAACTCAAGAACAGTTTTGTGATCAAAGCTAAGATCGAGCACAAGAGCTAAATCAAGAGCAAGAACAAGGGCTAGGTCAAGATCTAGTGCCCGATCAAGAGCCAGAACGAGAGCTAGGTCAAAAGCAAGGGTACTATCACGAGAAAGGTCTAATGCACGAGTAACAGCCAAATCAATAGCACGGGCAAGGGCAAGATCTCGATCAAGGGCAACAACACGTCCACTATCAAGTTCGAGGTCAACAACACGGGTAATAGCTATGTCCCAAGCTTGTTGACGCTCTACATCTAGGTCAAATGCAATAACAAAATCACTATCAATAGTGCGGGCAAGGGCTAAAGCAAGATAAAAAGCACGAATCGCTTCAGGTTTATAGTCAACGTTGATCATCTTCGATTTTATTGAGACCCAAGACAAGAAATCTTGCAATCTAGGATCATCTGTAAGAATCTGATCAACTTGTTGTTTGATCAGTTTTATAAAATCATCTGCCTCTGGTAATATCCCCAATACTAATAGAAAGACTTCTCTATAACGTTTATCTAAACAATGGCTTGCAAGATCCTCCAAATCTACTCGAAACGGGGAAGTAGGACTAGTGATATATTTCGCAGCGAAATACTCTTGTAAAGTTAAGTGTGAAAATGAATAAATTCCTTTAGCCCGGGCGCTTTCGGCAGTCGTGGGAGACCTGAATTTACCTCGTTGGGACATGGGGGAATAAGGTATCAAAGCGTTGATTCACCCAATCCAATCTCAGGTGAAGGAGATGATTGAATCCATCCTCACTCCATCGCATCCCCACTCCCTTAAAGCGCTGTTGAATCAGCCACTTGCAAGCACTCTCAATCATGCCACTGCCAAGTGGACATTGGTCCTTCTCAAAATCCTGATAGCGGATATGTCGATGATGGGTTTGGAAATAAGTGTGCACCTGGATAAGTGTCTCTAAATCTTTGCCCTGCGGAATATCTGTAGTGACCAGGGCAGTCAAGGATTTAAGTACAGCGTGATGTTGCCCATGTCTGAGTAGAGACCGCCAGTTCTTGAACCAATTTTTTAGCCTCAGGGGACCGACAATCGAATAAGGCTACAGTCGCTCGCCACAGATGTCCAGCGGCATGATAGAAATCGAGAATACCCATCGCACAATGGGCAAAGCACTGACGGTAGACCCGCCAGAATCCCCGTCCGCCATCACTCAACCAAATGACTTGGGGAGCAGTGTCAATGGATTGTCGTTGAGCCTCCATCTGCATGAGAGGAATAAAGGTATCAATATCCCCCAAAACAGCTACTAATCGACGATGACATAATCGAGTCACTTGTTTTCCAGACCGGGTTAGATGCTGTCCTAAGCGAGCAAATAGACCGACCTTCACTTCCCGCCATCGAGTTTTACCTTTAGCGGTTTTAGGCTTCGGTCGAAAAGGCACCATCACCCCATCAGCAGCAATAGCAAGACGGAGCATGGCGGTCATCTCCTCCAAGGTGTCTGGTGACAGACATACTCCTCGGAGGAACTGCTCTAGTTGTTGTTTTAATCGGGATTGAGACTGTTGTCCATAATGCGCAACCCAAGACCACAAGGTACTCGCACTCACCGCTATTCCGGTACATTGATGCAGCATCCAACTCGATAGTTCATAGGGCATGACAATACTCATCAAGCATCCCAAACGTATCAGTTCTTCACTACTCGATTGATAAGGAGCAATACCCAACGCTTGATCTAAGGGCACACTGAGACTCACCTTACAGGTTTGATTGGGGCAACGCCCGACTCTTCGCTTTCAGGCGATCTGACCCACCAGCGTCTTCATCTGGCGAGACCGAAATCCTTTGGAGCGAATATGTCGTCCACAGACTGAACAATCTGGCCAAATCGTGGGAAATTGCGCACGAGTATTGAGTGCTTTCTCTAAGGTCAGGCGGGCAAACAGGAGTCCTAATTGCAGAGCAATGAGAACCATCGCAGACAGATTACTGGCTTGGTGCAATTGCTGGCAGTA
Source organism: Acaryochloris sp. 'Moss Beach' (assembly GCF_021497025.1). Lineage (NCBI taxonomy): Bacteria > Bacillati > Cyanobacteriota > Cyanophyceae > Acaryochloridales > Acaryochloridaceae > Acaryochloris > Acaryochloris sp. 'Moss Beach'. The sequence continues at coordinate 3,703,623 of NZ_CP071717.1, read as the reverse complement.
GGATGACCAGTCTGCATGTTCGAGAGTGTTTAGATTTTTGTGTAAGCCGTAACGTATTCAATAGTTGAATCGTGTTGGGAACAGAATAGCAAAATGGGACAGCGCCGCCTTCCAATTCAAAATCGGTCTGGTCCATCTCTTCGAGATATTCCTCATCGCCAGAAACATCAATTTGTAGACAGACTCTTCATTCGGGAAGACAGCTTTGGTCTTAATCACCTTTCGCAGTGAGCGATTGAGCGACTCAATGGCATTAGTGGTGTAGATAACCTTTCGGATGGCCATTGGGTACTTAAACAACGGAGCAATATTATCCCAATGCCGTATCCAGATTTGGCTGATGCCAGGATACGTCTGGTCCCATTTGTTGGCAAACGCATCCAAGGCAGCCTCAGATTCCTCCAAAGTGGCCGCTTGATAAATGGGCTTGAGGTCTGCAGCTACGGCTCGACTTTCCTTCCAAGGCACATGGCGCAAACTATTGCGAATGAGATGAACGATACAAACTTGAACTTGAGTATCGGGATAGACCGATTCAATCGCCTGGGGAAAGCCTTTGAGACCATCACAGCAAGCAATCAAGATATCCTGAGCGCCTCGGTTTTTAAGGTCTGTGAGCACTGAAAGCCAGAATTTTGCTCCCTCCCGCTCGGCAGCCCCTATCCATAATCCCAACAGCTCTTTGTTTCCCTCCACAGTTACCGCTAGCGCGACATAGACGGCTCGCTTGCTGACTTGGCCATTGACTTTGATGTTCACATACAGGGCATCGAGATAGACAATCGGATACACCTCATCCAATGGTCTTGAGCGCCAGTCTTTAACCTCCTCCATGACACTATTGGTGACGTCACTAATCAGACCCTCAGAGATATTGGCCCCATACAGCTCCACCAATTGAGCTCGAATATCACGAGTGGTCATGCCACGAGCATATAAGGCGATGATTTTCTCGTCGAGTCCCGCGATACGTCGCTGGCCTTTGGGCACGAGGACAGGCTCAAACTCACTGCAACGGTCGCGAGGAATCGATAGGTCCATCTCTCCTTGTTCAGTCTGGACGGTCTTTTTCGAGTAACCATTGCGACTGTTTCTAGGGCCATGAGAACGCTCATCGACGGAGGATTGATGCAGGTGATGAGTCAATTCACCTGCCAAGGCTCGTTCCACTAGGCGTTTGCTGAGTTGTTTGAGCAGTCCTGATTCGCCCAGAATATCCTCTGGCTGTGGATTCTCTCCAATGAGTTCATCCAATAGCTCATCAACTCGATTGGGTACTTGTTTCTTTCTAGACATGATGCGGTCTCCTGGTGTGTTTGGATTCTAGACCGCTTACACAAAACTCTGATCAGTCTCCATGTTCTGGATATAGAGCCTCTAATTGGGGTAAAGTCATGGTGCTTTTTTGAATGGGGTCGGGATCATTATCTCGTCCCTTTTTCTTGAAGAGTACCCCTCCTACATCCTTCAAAAGCGCCCCTTTAGCCCGTTCTACAAGTAAGCCATGCTGTGCTTCGATAGACTTAAGAACCGCTTCACTATCAAGCTGTAAGACAGGGGAGCATGTCACCTTTGCATGCCAATTAAACCATTGAGATAAGCACACCGATGTGCAAGCACTTGCGGAACATTGCTTTCATTCCACTGCGCCCCTGAAATTTTGACTCTGCGACTAATCTGTTTGATAGCAGATTCAACAGCTCCAGACCCAATAGAACAAATTTGCTCACTCTGGTAATAGTCATAATTGACGATCCGATGCCGATGTTTGCGGATATAGTTGCAAAAGACTTGGGCTTGCTTTTTCTTCAACGATTCAAACAGAGTCAAGGTTTCATCCACCTTCCCCTGCCATAAGAGTTGTTCAGCCTGGTGCAGACGCTTGAGAGATCCACCGACCTTATAAAGATTTTCCACCAGATGGTACCAGTCCAGAATCTCCCGTCGTTGCTCAGGTATGCTCAGCTGACGAATGATGTTCCAAATGCCATCATGACCATCCCCTAAGCAGGTCACTGGAGAGGCTAACGGTTGCTGGTGAGTCCAGCCAATGAGCCGGGCATTATTGTGATAATCCGCAATGAGTCCCACGTCTGTTGCTAAGGTTTTATAGTCTTTCCACTGACAAGGTTGGCCTGCAGGTGTGCGGATGCGTACTTTGCCACCATCGACACTCACTTCAGTTAAAGCTTCGTGGGCCTGGGGGCGTAGGAAACCGTTGCTGATGGACCAAGCGTTGCTGGGTTTTGGCTGCAACCTGAATACCCGTTAAATAAGCCACATCTTTAGCAGCTTGGGCGTAGGAGACATTGGCACTGATGCGCAAGCAACAATTCTCTAAATGAGGACTGATTTGACGGTAGGAGGAAACGGCTAGACGACTTGCCTGTTGAGTTGTAACCCTTAGAGCGCCCAAGGTGCTTTTCAGTTGTCGGTTGCGCCCTGCTGCTGTGCCAGTAACTGTGCGGATAAAAAATGACCGAGTTCAGGACTGACATGGGTCTGGATTTGCTGACGCACCGTCATCTCAATGCCTTCTAGCGTCTTCATGTTTTCTGGGTCGCTCTCCTCATAGAGTAATTGTGCTATCGCATCGAGATGGATTTTGAGTTGAGCGGTTTTATCTGAGTTCATTGCTGAAGATTGCTGGGCAACACTTCATATCCTGAACGGTTTCAGATAAATCTGCAAAGGTGACATGCTCCCGTAAGACAGTCTCATCTTCAGTTGCACTAGGCAAATTAGAGATATACTCAATAATCTGTCGTTCAATGATATTTTGTTTAATAAAGTAATCCCCTCTCTTAAAGGTTTGATAAGCCAGTTGGCTCAGCAAATCCTCTTTTCGTTTCAGGGAGAGCTTTTTATATACTTGATCACGTTCAATATTGCGCTTGGCATCCCATTTCTTCAACAGGATATCAAGCCCTTCTTTATATAGTTCTGAACGATTGCAAGGGAAGTTATTAGCTTCACCAAATACTAAGCAAAGAAGCGTTAGCAATAATGGGTTGGTTGCTAATTCTTGAATAGGTTGATTATCTTTTAACTGTTGGATGAAGTTATTTACCTTCTCAGAATCTTCCTTGGCTATAAACCACTTAACAGCAAATTCTTCTATCTGTTTTTCATTAAAATCAGCAATTTCCACTTCTGTAAATTGTTCAAATGTATATTCACGAGCAGCAATCCGACAAGTTACGACAAACTGACAGTTGCGAAACTGCTGGGTAAAAACTTTAATTGATTGCACAGTCTGACATCGATCTAATTCCTGAACTTCATCTAAACCATCCAGCAAAATCAAGGCATTTCCTTGACTAATTACTCTTGCAAGATCGCTTTCATGCAAACCACAAATTTGCCACTGCTTTGCAATATAGTCATATAAGTTAGGGTGCCCGTTGACTTCAGAGAATTCTTTCAGTGTCACGAAAATAGGGACACAATCGACTTTGAATTTGCCCTTGTTACATAATGTGGCAAGACGCTTCAGAAAGGTTGTTTTTCCTGACCCTGGCTTTCCAAAAATCATTAGTTTTTTGAAGCGATTGACTACCTCTAACCCTGGAACATGCTCATAGCGAACCTGGCCTAGTGCAAAACGATGGCAGTTTTCGGTATTGTAATTTTGTCCTAGCTCAGTAATGCTTAAACGTTGTCTGCCTGAGAGTTTCTCTAAAATATTGACATTGGTATAAAGTTCATCAATCCCAATCGGCTGCTCCATATCCAGCACTCGCATCATGCCACAACGATGTTCAATATCAGATTCTATCTGTTGGCAGATGTTTGAAAGGAGGGCATTCATATCGGCCTCGATAAGAGCAGAATTAGAATTCACTTCATCTTTTTTAATACCAGCAATTACTTCCCAGTCCAGATCTAACGCCTTGCAAAAGCTAACGAATAGTTTATTGCTAACATTCTTACCAGAACAGAACTTCACAGATGGTTGGCGGCTACAGTCACAATGCTTAGCTAAATCTTCTCGGCTCCATCCTTTCTCTGTGATAGCGAGATTAATTAATTCGATACCGTCTAAAGTTGCCGATCGGGATCTCAATACCATGCTTTATTGCCCATCACTTGCTGATATTTACTTATCAGCACAAATACAGCTTCTTTACGAATGTGATAACTAGCGATAACGGCCTTTTTTTGGACTTCATACAACTTAATTGTTGCTAGCAGAAGCTAAGCATACCGAACTCATCCTAAAGTCAAACCTTTCATAACCTTTGCAGGGACCTTAACGGATGACAAGGTAATCCAAGGCTATGCGTAGCAATGAATTGAGAAAATAGTAGGGCAAAAAAATAGGGAGTACGATTGTACTCCCATCTCAAAAAATGTTCCCTGCATCATACCAAACTACTCTCCGTGCTCATCTGAGTGAAAGTCAGTATCTAACCCTCCAACTTCTGTTGTTACTGATACAGGCTCATCGCCAGGTAAAACTCTCCATATTGGCCAGTGTCTTTCCTCAACCGATTCAATATCCCAGTCGAAAACGTAACTTGCAACGCTTTTTAGTATTGCCACAACTGAGCATCAAAGTTTTGTGGTTCCCCCTGATTAAATATTGGATTCGACAAGAGCAAACAGGACGAGGATTAAATCGGGAGCATCGTGGTCGGCTGAAGAAATTCAAACATCGAAAATATGGCTATTGGATCATAGCGATAGATAGAACCCAATGGAAAGGTCGAAATATATTCATGGTGAGTATCATTTGGGGAACCCATGCTCTTCCCCTGTATTGGGAAGTTTTAGAGCATGTGGGTAATAGTAATCTAGCCACTCAACAACGGCTCTTAAAAACAGTGCTACATCTGTTTAAGAATTATCCGGTTCTTGTCCTGGGAGATCGAGAGTTCCATAGCCCTAAACTAGCTGACTGGCTTGAGTCTGAGGGTGTATCTTTTGCTTTAAGACAGAAGAAAGACGGTCATTTTCAAGAGGAAGTCCATCAAGAGTATCAGGTGCTCAAACAGCTGGGCTTTAAACCTGGAATGTCCAAATTCTATACAGGTGTTTTGTGCAACAAAGGAGATGGCTTAGGGCCATTTAATCTGGCTGTCTATTGGAAACGCAAATATAGAAATAAGGGGCCGAAAGAGCCTTGGTATATCTTGACCAATCTGCCGAGTCTCAAACAAGCACTGGACATTTATTCTTGTCGCTGGGGAATTGAACAACTTTTCAAGGATTGTAAGACAGGAGGTTATAACTTAGAAGATACGAAAGTGGACACCGAGACTGATCAGAGTTTTGTGTAAGCGGTCTAGAATCCAAACACACCAGGAGACCGCATCATGTCTAGAAAGAAACAAGTACCCAATCGAGTTGATGAGCTATTGGATGAACTCATTGGAGAGAATCCACAGCCAGAGGATATTCTGGGCGAATCAGGACTGCTCAAACAACTCAGCAAACGCCTAGTGGAACGAGCCTTGGCAGGTGAATTGACTCATCACCTGCATCAATCCTCCGTCGATGAGCGTTCTCATGGCCCTAGAAACAGTCGCAATGGTTACTCGAAAAAGACCGTCCAGACTGAACAAGGAGAGATGGACCTATCGATTCCTCGCGACCGTTGCAGTGAGTTTGAGCCTGTCCTCGTGCCCAAAGGCCAGCGACGTATCGCGGGACTCGACGAGAAAATCATCGCCTTATATGCTCGTGGCATGACCACTCGTGATATTCGAGGGTCTCAATTGGTGGAGCTGTATGGGGCCAATATCTCTGAGGGTCTGATTAGTGACGTCACCAATAGTGTCATGGAGGAGGTTAAAGACTGGCGCTCAAGACCATTGGATGAGGTGTATCCGATTGTCTATCTCGATGCCCTGTATGTGAACATCAAAGTCAATGGCCAAGTCAGCAAGCGAGCCGTCTATGTCGCGCTAGCGGTAACTGTGGAGGGAAACAAAGAGCTGTTGGGATTATGGATAGGGGCTGCCGAGCGGGAGGGAGCAAAATTCTGGCTTTCAGTGCTCACAGACCTTAAAAACCGAGGCGCTCAGGATATCTTGATTGCTTGCTGTGATGGTCTCAAAGGCTTTCCCCAGGCGATTGAATCGGTCTATCCCGATACTCAAGTTCAAGTTTGTATCGTTCATCTCATTCGCAATAGTTTGCGCCATGTGCCTTGGAAGGAAAGTCGAGCCGTAGCTGCAGACCTCAAGCCCATTTATCAAGCGGCCACTTTGGAGGAATCTGAGGCTGCCTTGGATGCGTTTGCCAACAAATGGGACCAGACGTATCCTGGCATCAGCCAAATCTGGATACGGCATTGGGATAATATTGCTCCGTTGTTTAAGTACCCAATGGCCATCCGAAAGGTTATCTACACCACTAATGCCATTGAGTCGCTCAATCGCTCACTGCGAAAGGTGATTAAGACCAAAGCTGTCTTCCCGAATGAAGAGTCTGTCTACAAATTGATGTTTCTGGCGATGAGGAATATCTCGAAGAGATGGACCAGACCGATTTTGAATTGGAAGGCGGCGCTGTCCCATTTTGCTATTCTGTTCCCAACACGATTCAACTATTGAATACGTTACGGCTTACACAAAAATCTAAACACTCTCTGACACCCGATTTCTGGCCTTAGTTTTGTTGATTGCCATGGCTTATACCTTGGCTACGCTGCATGGGCAATGGATGAAAAAATTAGGAGTGGATATTTACGCGATTAAAGAGCACCAAGATAAGACTCAACGGCAGAGTGAATTTAGTCTTGGATTATATGGGCAACGATGGATTTATGGCATGGAATTGTGGGCTGATTGGGTGCAAAGTCTGATAGCGCTTAAACCCCATAAACGCCTCTATTTTCAGAGAGGGTTCTCTGCTCTATCCCTTATAAAACAGGCTTTGTAGCTTCGTTGTCATCCGCTAAGTGCAGGGACTGATCCCCAGAGATTTTCTCAACATAATGAACTCATAAAAACAAATCGTGGAGTTCATGATGCGACAACACAAATCAACTACTCTCTCGAAGCTCATCGTCACCACTCTATTAGTCCTTACCCTTAGCACAGGTAGTAAAGCCGTTCAGTTAGCCAATGAACCAACCCTTTCAGAACAACAAGATCGTATTTTTAGCCTCGTTCTAGTTGCATCCTCATTGGGAGGCAAAGCCCTTATCACTTGGCTAAATCACCGCCAGAATAAGTCAGATAAGGCCAATGGCGAAGATGAATAAGCTTAAAACAACCTGGTATAGACATACCTGGCCCCAATCCCCTTTTACAAATCCTGACCTGCTTGAACGATTAGCTCTGGCTAACCAAAAAAGCAGCGAACGCTATGTTCTGTTAGAGGTAGAACGCATCGATAGACCAATACGTTTGAGTTTTTGGTTCACCTCTAGCACTCGCACCTTCACCACTTGCCCAACCTTCACGATCTGCTTAGGATCTTTTACAAACTGGTCCGCCATTTGCGAAATATGGACCAAACCATCTTGATGCACCCCAACATCCACAAAAGCTCCAAAGTTGGTGACATTCGTGACAATTCCTTCTAACTGCATCTCAGGCTTGAGATCCGTTAACTCAGTAATACCTTCCTTGAAAGTGGCATATTTAAATTCAGCCCGTGGATCACGACCAGGTTTTTCCAACTCCGCCATGATGTCCTTGAGGGTAGGCTCACCAATCGTTTCAGTCGCATAGGTTTTGAGATCACCCGGTCTAAGATGCGCTGGAATCTCCGCAATTTGGCTCAGGGGTAGCTCTAGATCTGCACTAATCGTCTTGACCACACCGTAGCTTTCAGGGTGCACAGCAGTATTGTCCAAAGGATTATCGCCCGTCCGAATCCTCAAGAATCCAGCGGCTTGCTCAAAAGCTTTGGGACCTAGCTTGGCAACTTTCAGGATCTGCTTACGGTTTTTAAAGGCTCCATTTTGGTTGCGATAGGTGATGATGTTGTTGGCGATCGCCCCCGTAATCCCCGACACAAACGTCAGCAGTTCCTTAGAAGCCGTATTCAAATCGACCCCCACATAGTTCACACAGCTTTCCACCGTTTCTTCCAGCTTCTGCTTTAACATCTTTTGATCCACATCATGCTGATACTGGCCCACTCCAATGGACTTGGGATCGAGTTTCACCAACTCTGCCAACGGATCTTGGAGGCGGCGGGCAATACTGATCGCCCCTCTCACCGTGATATCTAAATCAGGAAATTCAGCAATGGCAATCTCACTGGCCGAATAAATCGAAGCGCCCGACTCGTTCACCATTACCTTGATGGGCTTGCGGTCCAAGGTTTTTAAGACATCAGCCACAAAGGCATCCGTTTCTCGGCCCGCTGTCCCATTGCCGATGGCAATGAGGTCAATACTATAGGTCCGAATTAAGCGAGCAACGGTTTTAGCTGCTTGGTCTCGCTGTCCCGCTGCCTGGTGAGGGAAAATCGCCTGGTATTCCAAAAATTTTCCCGTATTATCTAGAGCAACCACTTTGCAGCCTGTGCGAAAACCTGGATCAATCCCCAAGGTGGGTTTCATTCCCGCAGGACTGGAGAGCAGTAGTTCTCGTAAATTGGTGGCAAAGGTTTGGATCGACTCGCGATCCGCCTCGGCTTTGCAGGTGGCTCGAACTTCCTTGATCACTGAAGGCTTAATCAAGCGAGCATAGGCATCCTTCACCACATCTCGAAAAAAGTCTCGCACTGCTCGAATTTTAGAGCGAATGACTCGCTCTTCGATATCGCCCAAGATGCGCTCTTCATCAATGACCAACTCCACTTTGAGAATGCCTTCTGCCTCGCCCCGATAAAGGGCCAACAAGTTATGGGCAGGAATGCTCTTGGCTCGGGCTTGGTAGCTCCGGTACATCTCAAACTTGGTACTCCCTTCCGGGTATTTGGCTTTCACCTGAGACACAAATTCACCGACTTGGAAGAAGCGATTTTTCAGATGGGAGCGGATTTCAGCCTGATCGGCAATCCCTTCTGCCAAAATATCAGAGGCACCCTGCAAAGCATCCTCGGCAGTAGCAACGTCTTGATTGATGTAGCGGGCGGCTTCTGTTGCCAAATCTTGATTCAGGGTTGCGGTGGGTTTATTGAGAGCTTGAAGCCATTGGGCTAAGGGTTCTAATCCTTTTTCTTTAGCAATGGTGGCTCGGGTTCGTCGTTTAGGACGATAGGGCAAGTACAAATCTTCAAGTTCAGTTTTGAGTAAACAGGCTTCAATTTTGACTTTGAGGGGCTCCGTCAGCTTATTCTGTTGAGCAATAGATTCCAGAATCGTCTTTTTGCGCTCTTCCAGTTCCGTTAGATAGGTAAACCGTTCCGAGAGTTGCCGTAGTTGAATCTCGTCCATTTGCCCGGTCCGCTCTTTTCGATACCGGGCTACAAAAGGAATCGTCGCCCCTTCAGCAAACAACTCCAAAGCATTTTGCAGGCGCTGAGGAGAAATCGATAGCTCTTGAGAGAGTATTTGAACAATATTCAACATGGGCAGAAAAACGTCAGATCCTAGGTCTCCCCATAGTTTAAGGCGTAAGCTAGCTATAGCTACTTTTCAAGATTATTCTCTAGTTCATGCAGCCCAACCATCGTCGATGTATCAGTTGTCGTCACATTGCCCCCAAATCTGAGTTTTGGCGGATTGTCCGGGTTTATCCCGATCATCAAATCCAGCTCGATCAAGGCATGGGACGCTCTGCCTATCTCTGTCCCCAGGAAGATTGCCTCAAAGCTGCCCAAAAGAAAAATCGGTTAGCGAAAGTGCTCCGAGCTAAGGTGCCCGACAGTCTCTATCAGTCCTTATGGGATCGGCTAGAGGTTAAGTCCTAGCGCGTTGTCTCCACTGACTGGTTGGCAACCGTGGGCAGATAGTTGGTCGGTAACCCGTTAGCTAAGGCAATTTCTTCCGCCAGCATTCGTTCGTAGATATGCATGAGGTGGGGCGTCACCTTATTACTCTCAATCCCATAGCCCAGACTAGTCCAAGTTCCCGAAAGCTCCTGAAACACGGTTTGCACCTGGCCATCTTTTAACAGCTGGGAAATATCAGTTCCCCAATAATTGATGTCATCTAACCAAGCATGCACCACACGGTCCTGGTATTCAGGGGCAAAACTATAACGTCGCCACATCCATTCTCCAGTCGGGGCAGGATGGTACTTCTCTGCGGTTTCAAACCAAGTGGTCGTAATGAATTGATAGCGCCCGGCTGCCGTGGTACACAGCCCTTGGTTCGGTCCCCACCGAATAGGAATGCAGCGATCGGGATGTTCCCGTAAATGTTCGATATGGCTACCGCCGTACAGCAGGGTATAGGGACTGGCATCATTCGATTCGCTGGCAGAAATCGTCCGCATTAAGGCCCGTAAATGGGGATCGCCGCCAGACATGGCAAGCGGTGCGATTCTCCCCGGTTCCGTTGTCGGCCAGGTTAAACTCTTGGGGTCAAATTTAGGCAACACAAACAATGCCCCTAGGCCCAAAAGCAAGATCAGTGAAACACCGAAACGCCAAGCCATTCGATGGAGAGGTTTAGCCTGTTTAGGTGGTGAACTAGAGGTCAACGATGAACTCCCTAAGCAATAAAGCCGCTTAGATAGGTAGATGAATTCAATATTGCTTAGATCTAAATAGTTTCCAATCGAAACTAGACTAAGTCAATATGCTTATTTAAACCCTAGCAAATAAGTCAGGGATTGGCTGATCTAAGGCTTCCGGTGGCGCTACTATTTCAACAATCTTATTGTGAGAGGACGAAGCCGCCAGTGCTTCAATACAAACCTCGGCCACTTTAGTCCGAGGAATGCTGCCTTCAAATAAAGTATCCGGGGCAGACATAACGACAGAGTTGTCGTTATCTTCATTTTTTAGTCCACCAGGACGGACGATGGTGTAGGTAAGCCCGCTATTTTGAATATACTGTTCAGCTTGCTTCTTCCAAACCAACACCAAGAAAAATAGATTCAGCGGATGCAGCAACTTGGAGGTACAAAGGGACGAGACCAGAACAAAATGCTCCAGTTTTTTGGCCTTGGCAACATCTACTAGATTTTTGGTCCCTAAGTAATCAATCTGGAGAGGTGCAAAAGGGTTAAATCCTGGGGCTGCTCCGGTGGCACAAAGAAGGACGTTACAATCTGCGATCGCACCCTCTAACGAACTCGCATCCAACACATCTCCCACCACTAACTCAGCAGCTTCTGGTAAAAGTTCTTTAGCTCTATCAATATCTCGAACTAAAGCTCGTACAGGAATGCCCCGTTCTACCAATTGAGAAACAATGCGGCGACCCGTTTGACCCGTTGCTCCAGCCACAAATGCTTTCATATGCGTATGATCCTTGCGTCGTCACAATCAAACTATGGCATTAATTTGAGATAGATAATGCCTCCTTCCTTAGTGTAACGATCAGAGGATTGGGTTGCTCCATACAAGAAAAAACATTCCCTTCATTGCCTGCCGTGTGCGAGCACTTAAAATTGGTGATAATTCAGTAATCGATTGAATAAGCCTTGTGGTATCACAGGTTATGCTCTACAAATTATCCGATCAAACAACCTACTGAGTATCGTTATTGCGGAGAGATTGTGTAGAACCCTGTGCCGCTGATTACCTGTGAGGTAGAACTTGTGCCGTTACTAAATGAATGAAACATGGTGGGGCCAATATTCTGCGATAAACCCGTTACTTGGTCGTCATAGGAATGGAGAGTGATATCACCTATTCGCCGTGATGAACCACTGAGGCTGCTGTTATTTGCACTATGAAACGTAGTGTCGCCAACAGTCTGTGATGAAACAGACGAACCATCACTAAAGCGCGTAAAAGTGATGTTACCGATGGTGTGGGATGAACCAGAAATGTTGTTGGAGCAGTTGTAAAATGTAGTACTGCCTAGAGTCGTGGCTGTGCAATTCGCAGTCGCAGATCCACTAGAAAGCGAGCCAAGAACGATTATTGAAGCAACTAAGATACGGTTCATGGCAAATTCTCCAATCGTTGGCTAGAGCCAATATTATACCACCAAAGCAATATCTGACTCTGGTTACACAACTGATAGGGGAAAGGAGTATCTACCCAATATCGATCATCTGTATATGGGGATATTTCCCTGTATTAGCTCTTTGAAGCCGTAGATTCTTGATTTTCAACCTTGGAAGTTGTTGAATCAGCAGAGGTGGAGGAGTTTAGTAAATCAGACGCACTATAGCTACTGGGCTTGAGAGCAGAAGCAGAAGGTTCTGATTGAGCTGATGATGAAAGATTTTCTTCAAGTTTAGGTGATGACGAACTACTTTGCGGGGCTGGAGTCTGGGCTGAAGGATTAGGGCTGCGACGACGAACCTTTATCGCGGAACAGCTAGAGGATAACGTAGGGAATTTTTCAAGGGTTACGGCAATGCCAGCATCGATCAATTCACGACAAGCGAAGGCGATATCTCGTTCAAAAAAAACTGCGTTTCTAGCCATTTCCATTTCTGATGATTTTGCCATTGTTTTGGCTAGACTGGTACAGCTTTTACCGACGCTGCCGCCAATGGGAACGACAATCGCAGCACTAGCAGTAATAGCGTTTGAATCGGAACCATTAATGTTGGCGTTGAAATCAGAACTGGCTCGATCATACCCAGCGGATAGAATAAAGGCAGGGCGTGGACATACAACGCCTTTGAAACCATAGGTTGCGGCTTGTCCCACTGCGTAATGGGCACTTTGGTTAACAACAGAGGTCGCACCCAATTGGTTATTGTTATTGTTGGTCTGATCCTGGTTGGTGGTGGATGCAGTTTGGGCTTGAACAGAAGATGTAAAACCCACAATTCCTAACGCTATAGCCCAGCCTATTTTTTTAGAAACCTGTCTGTATTTCACGTTGTCTCCTTGTGGTGGTTGTAATTTGGATTTTGGTTCCCTGTTCGTGAGTTTCGTAAGTGCGATCAATCATTGCGCCCGATTCAGAAAACCTGCGTTCTAATAAGTAGTTATCGGCGACAATTCCGTTGTCCAAAATCTCCAGGGTGCCTGATTCTTGAATATCGAAAGAGGACTCTCTAACAACGGTTTGTGTCGCCCCTTTTCTTGTTTGATCAATTTCCCAAAAATGAGGGGTTATATTGGTCGATTGCGTTTGCCTAAAGGTAACGGAAGGCTGACCCAGCAATGGTTGTAAGTTGCTGCCTGAGTAAATAGAATCAAATGGATCATAGATACCAGAATAGATATCATTCCCATAGGCAGGCAACGCAGTCAGCATACTGAGAACTGTCGCCCAAACATAAATTTTCATAGCTTAAAAAGGGGACTTTCGCCCCCTTATAGACTTAGTTAACGGACGCCAGAAGCTGATTCGTGAGATTCCGTATCGCTCCAAGAATTAGTAACGATGGTTCCATGAGTATGAGAGTTAATGGTTTGCACCTTATCACCCCACTCCAAAGCACCTGCTTTGTGGACCGTAAACTGATCGAATGCAACTGTCTCTTTCTCTTCTCCACTAAAGATAGCTACCCCTGATGCTTTAGCATCAGTTATGTCAAGCTCAGCTTCACCCCAAGCATTTCCTTTAACATCTGTCTTGACGTCACCGCCAGTAACAAAATAGTCTTTATAGGAATGATTGTGATCACCAGAAGTCTTAGTAGATCTATAACTGGAAAAGTTGCGATAATTGTTCGTATCTTGATCAAAATAAGCATGTTGATGGGCACCGTCGTTAGATGTAGTGCCTTTCCTGTAAGCATAATCTGGATCTACTAGTTCACCTTTGCCTTTTCCTGTGACTTTTAAGTCAATATTTCCTTTAGCTTTTCCAGTCAAATCAAGATCAAGAAACCCTACAGCATATTTGTCAGTTGTTTTGGTGTAGGAACCATCTAAGTAAATCTTATCTGCGTAATTCACAAACCAAGAGTTAATGGTGGTGTTATCCCATACATCAGTATCCAAATCTACTGTTGTATCAGAGTTAGAAGTTGTATGGGTGTTTCTGACATAAGTTTCAGCAACAGCTTGAGTTGCAGTTGAAGCAGCAACAACAGCTCCAAGAGCAAGCGTACCAAGGACTTTTTTCATGATGATGTTCCTTAATAGATAGGTTAAGTTAATGAAAATTTGAGTGCAGCACAGTCTTCAACCCATGCGAAACACATAATTTTGAATGGGTTGAAAAAGAGAATGTACTTATAAAACTCAAAGTAAGGATTATGAGGGAGTTGCTTAATTAGCTTGAAGCAATATATGCTCTATAAATCAATGCAACTCTTCAGATTTCTAGATATCAGCACTGAAAAAATCAGGAAGATAAAATACCTCTAAAATATCTAGTACTGGCTCCATGTAAACTAGGTGGCTCTCTAAATAGACTCCCAATAACAGAGTCAAAAAAATACTGTGGGTGGTGATCTACTTAGATAGTTTTTGCTGATGAACATATTTATCTCCTTAAAAGAGATGGCATAGGAATAAATCTTGAGCGACATGCATAAATGCATATCTATTGAGATCAAATCATGGCTATTCGTATTGCAATTGAATAACTTTAAATACCTTGCCTGATTAGCAGATATTCTGAAAGCATGAGCTATGACTCTAGAAACCACACTTCGGCAGAATCTCTTATAGACTGGATATTCTACAGAATGTAAGTCATCTAGTTTTTGGCTAAATTGGATTGAAACTCTTTTTCAGATCAGTGTAAAAAAATAGACAGAAAAGTTTAATTTGAGACAATAAATTATTGTTCAAATTGGTGCCGCTATATTTCATTGACTAATTTAAATAAAGTCTCTAAATCTCTGCTCAGATACTTTATTTTTTATAAAACTTACAGATCAAGATCTATAATGATCTATTCAAGATAGTTTGCCACAACTATTCTCTAAATTGATTTAGCAATTTCATCATTACGGGTTGACCGAAGGTATATTTTTGAAGCGCACAAAGGACGTGCCCCCATATATTGATCATATCAATTCTCATTGAAATAATCAGAATGTGGTGAATTAGAAAAGGATGGGAAACACAGTTGAGTTTTGAGCAAAAATATTAGATCGAATACACAAACACTTTGAGAAGTAACTATGACTCACTCATTGGCCTATTCAATCAGTAGATTAAGCCCGCAACTACTAAACACTGTATTTACAATAACCACTCTGAGAAGATTCTCAGGATTCTCTAACCATTCCTTAAGTGAATAAAAAAAGATAATTATATTTTATTGTTTTCAGAAATAATAATGATATATTAATAAGTTTCATCTTAAATATATTAAAGTAAAAAATACTTTTAATGACCTAATTATAACCATATTTGATCATGTAATACAACTTACAAAATACGACTTCCATTCATTGAAATTGATAGTCTATTTCAGGCTTGTGATTCCTGAAATACCTGCAACAGCTATGGGAAGACGTTGATTATCAAATAGAAGATTGTATAAAGAAAGTTAAAATAGAGAGTATAAAAAGACCTATCACCTCACTATACCTGACATAATCAGACGAGGAAATCATGTTTTATTCTCTAAAAGTAATTATTCGTAGCCTGATACTTTTTAGTCGTTCAACTAACCTGAAAAGTTCATGACTTAAGCCGAGTGTTGATATCACTCTTTCCTTATCAGTAGCGGCCAAACGGGCTGTTGGAATTGATGGCATGACCTGCTTACGGTCAACTACCATAACGAGCTAAACTGCTGTCTATGGGCAAGCCGTTACTGTTCAATGGTTTGCGCTTTGTTCTCTTTGCCACCCAACCGCATGTTTAACGCTAGCGATCGCGTCCAAGTATTAAGTGAAGCTCTTCCCTACATCCAATCCTTCGCTGGGCGTACGGTCGTTGTTAAATATGGTGGAGCGGCAATGAAAGATAGCACCCTCAAAACCACGGTGATTCGGGATGTGGTGTTTATGGCCTGTGTTGGTCTACGTCCTGTCTTAGTCCATGGTGGGGGACCTGAAATCAACCTATGGCTAGAAAAACTAGGGATTGAGCCTCAGTTTATGAATGGTTTACGAGTCACCGATGCTCCGACAATGGATGTTGTGGAGATGGTACTCGTGGGACGAGTCAATAAAGAGCTAGTTTCCCTAATTAATCAAGCTGGAGGGTCGGCTGTTGGAGTCTGCGGCAAGGATGGAAAGTTACTGACGGCTCGTCCTCAAGGGGAGTCTGGAATCGGTTTTGTCGGAGAGGTGGCTACGGTGAATCCCCAACTGATCAATACCCTCTTAGATGGAGGCCATATTCCTATTGTGTCCAGTGTGGCGACGGACGAAGAGGGACAAGTCTATAACATTAATGCTGATACGGTGGCTGGAGAACTCGCCGCTGCTCTAGATGCAGAGAAACTCATTCTGCTGACGGATACCCCCGGCATTCTCCAAGACTATCAAGATGCTACTTCCCTCATTCATCAACTGGATATTCGCCAGGCTCGTCAACTCATCGAAGAGGATGTTGTGGCAGGGGGCATGATTCCTAAAGTGACCTGCTGTATTCGCTCTTTAGCCCAAGGGATTCAAGCGGCCCATATTATTGATGGTCGTGCCCCCCATGCCTTACTTCTAGAGATTTTCACCGATGCTGGGATTGGAACCATGATCACCGCTTAGTCCATCCTCTCCATTTCATACCTAAAAATTATCTCTATCCATACCTATATATCTCTATCCATACCTATAAATTGATGTTTTGGTCCCATTGATGGGGTCGATGGCGATATTCTTTTCAGTGCCATAACTTCAGCGAATCAGGAACTTCCTAACGTGCGTTTCGATATTCTCACTTTATTTCCAGAGTTTTTTACCTCGCCTCTAAAAACTAGCTTGTTGGGGAAAGCTCTTGCCAATGAGGTTGCAGAGGTCCATCTCACCAATCCCCGCGATTTCACCACGGATAAACATCATCGGGTTGATGATGAGGTGTATGGGGGGCGGAGTCGGTATGTTGATGAAACCAGACCCTATTTTTGCGGCGGTGGAGTCTTTGCCTTGTTTGCCCCGCCGCCAAATTATCTTGTTCACCCCTCAGGGGCAATGCATGGATCAACCTTTATTTCATGAACTGGCGAAGAACTATGACCAGCTGGTGATGATTTGCGGTCATTACGAAGGGGTTGATGAACGAGTCGCTGAACATTTAGTCACCCAAGAGCTGTCTCTAGGAGATTTTGTTCTCACCTGTGGTGAGATTCCGGCGTTAACCCTTTTAAATGGGGTAATTCGTTTGCGGCCCGGCACGGTCGGTAAAGTTGAGTCTTTAAAGAAAGAAAGTTTTGAAGCCGAGTTGCTAGATTATCCACAATATACTCGACCGGCTGAGTTTAGGGGGTGGCAGGTCCCTCCTGTACTCCGGTCTGGGAATCATGCTCTGATTGAGCAGTGGCGACAAGAACAGCAGATCCAACGAACATGCGATCGCAGACCTGATCTCTACCAAAAATGGCTTAAAAAAACAGAGAACTCTTAATCTGAAAGTAAACTGGCCTGGCAAGGCGCAAAAGACAATCGATGTTGGTGAGTTGGTCTTAGTTCTTGTAAGGCTTGCCGATGTTTGGCGCTGCCATAGCCCTTATTAGACGCCAAATCATATCCAGGGTAACGCTGATCTAGACGCACGATGAGTTGATCACGCCAGACTTTGGCCAGGATACTGGCAGCTGCGATCGCAGGTTCAGATTGATCGCCCTTAATGACTGTTCTTTGCTGAACAAGCAAATTAGGAATCCGTTGATTCCCATCCACTAAACAAAACTGAGGAGTAGATGGCAGACCCAGCACAGCACGCCGCATCGCGAGTAAGCTAGCCTGCAGAATGTTGAGGCGATCAATCTCATACACTGAAGCCATCCCCACCCTAAACCCTATTGCCAGCTCTCGGATTTGCTTCATCAATAACAATCGACGCCGTGGCGATAGTTTCTTGCTATCCGTCATCCCTTGGGCAACTAACTGTTCTATCGCCTCATCAGAGAGAATGACAGCAGCAGCCACAACAGGGCCAAACAAGGCCCCCCTCCCCACTTCATCAACACCTGCAATCTGCTCAGAGGCATAATCCATACTTCAAATGCGTACGAGTATAACCCCACTATAGGGCCAAAGCTTAGCTGCTTCTCAGCTCTAGGACCAGGGTTGAGGCAATACAAAGACCCCATGATTTACAGAGGGTGTTGAGGATTTAATATTGTTCAGGGAATGGATGGACATAACTCCAACAAACTGCTTTTCTAAAACTAAGCCTTCTTCATTACGATCTATCAGTGAGGACTTCACCCATGACTCAACCTGCAAAAGTTGTCAAACTCCTAAAGATCTTAATTGGTGTCGCCTGGCTAGATGGCACGGTACAACAAGCAGAACAAGTCTATCTGCGCAAAATTGCCCATGATAAAGGAGTGGAAGAAGATCCAGAACTACGTCCTTGGCTCTATGGATTACGGTCTGTTTCCAAAGAAGAATGCTATGCCTGGGTAGAAGATTATTTAGGGAAGAAACCCAAATCATCTGCGTATCAACAGCTTTTAGAAGATTTAAGCGGCCTGATCTATAGCGATGGCGAAGTGGCCCAAGAAGAAGCAAAATTTTTAACCCAATTGCAACAACTCGATCCGAGCAATACCCCCCAATTTCGAGAATCAGTCACCCGAGCTGTCCAAAAGCTTTATCAACGATGGATTAGTAACTAATCACTGTTGTGTCTGCTCAAGAGCATCTGGGGATTGGCTGATAGTTCTGAGTTAGCCATCCCCAAAACTCTGCACTGAACAGATGCCATCAAGCATGTTGTACTCTGAGCAACCTCACCTTCAATATTTCACCACAGAAAAATAGTTACACCCATTTTTTTTGTATCAAAAATCACAAATTCAATTTATTCTCTGATGAATTCCAATAGATCAGCTTAAAACCTATGCTGCTCATAATTTAATTGTATTTATCTCTAGAAAAGTCTTAGCTATTGCTAAAATTTTTTCTAAGTCAAGTTATCAATACCAACGACTAACTTCCCAAAGATATACCTATAAAGCATTGCAAGCACTAGCTTTGACCCATCGCGCTGCAAACGCAGCAATCATGTGACATAGATCACATAATTAACTCTTTTCTCGCGGTTAAATTTAAAATCAGATGTAAATTTCTTCGATATCTGCAAACAAATTTAAGAACATTTACTTCAATTCTTATCATTATTTTCAATAATTACTTCTTCTTTGGCTTGTCAATCTTAAATTACTTTAATGGAGCGCAAATAGCGTAAAGTCATGGTTCTGAGTGCAGTATCTTACTCCCCAACACTTCCTTTTTCTAGTGCTCATGCAGCCATTACTAAGAACAGTGATGGAATTTGGGTCGCTCCGATTGAAGCCAGTCCTGCGATACAAGCAAACAGTGTTTATTTCAGTCACCCAGAATGGGCAAAGAGCTATTTCGATGCCTGCCACCGCGATCCGGTCTTTCGGGATCGATGGTTATCAGTCATGGGCAGCTGGGACAATAAAGTTGTCGTAGATATTGGGTGTGGACCTGGCAACTTATATGCCTCGATCGGAGGTTCTCCTCGCACCATGATTGGGGTAGATGTTGCTGAAGGTGCCCTCAAGATGGCGGCTCAGATCGGCTATACCCCCGTTTTAGCCGATGCTCACGATCTTCCCTTCGTGTCCGGATTTGCAGATATCGTTGCTTTGAATGCGGCCCTGCATCATTGTGAAGATATGCCGACCGTATTGGCTGAAGCGGCTCGTCTGGTTAAACCAGGTGGGCTTCTGATCGTAGACCATGATCCACAACGCTCAGCTTGGAACTATCAAGGTCTTGCCCTCATGTTTTACAAAATGCGGCTGCCTATTTATCGGTTCTTTCTTAGAAGTCTGCATATTGACTCAGAAGAAAGACTGACTGCCTTGAAAACTGAAATTCATCATCATCCCGGTGACGGTGTGACAGCTGAACTCTTTACACAGACGCTTCAATCAAAAGGGTTTCAGATCCGTTTATTCCCTCATAACCAAACAGTGGGTGCAGAAATTCAACAAGGTGTACTAGGAAAGTCTCCCCACTGGCGCTATGGCTTAGGGCAACGCTTATCGGGCATTGATCCACTCTCTCCCGATGCAGCATTATCTTTAATGTGCGTTGCTCAAAAATCCCAGCAAGATTAGCAGTCGAGCTAAAAATCTGCTGACGAGCATTATGAGGTTATTTTTTAGTCTCATAATGCTCATAAGCATCAATAATTTTAGACACTAAGGGGTGGCGAACAATGTCGCCTTTGCCTAAGTGACAAAAACCAATGCCTTCAATTGATTGCAAAATCTTTTGGGCAACAGCCAAGCCTGAAGTCTGGCTAACGGGTAAATCGGATTGGGTAACATCACCCGTAACAACCATCCGTGAATCTTTGCCCAGCCTAGTCAGCATCATTTTCATCTGAGCAGGCGTTGTGTTTTGCGCCTCATCCAAAATGACAAAGGCTCGGTTTAGGGTCCGTCCTCGCATATAGGCAAGGGGGGCAACTTCAATAATGCCTCGCTCCATCAAGCTGGTAATCCGCTCCGCCTCAATCAACTCATAGAGGGCATCATAGAGAGGCCGTAAATAGGGATTCACTTTTTGCTGTAAATCTCCCGGCAAGAATCCTAGCTTTTCTCCTGCTTCTATAGCAGGACGAGTCAGAATTAAACGTTCATATTCATTGGATAGCAGCGCTTGTACAGCTAATACGGCAGCCAAATAGGTTTTCCCGGTCCCTGCAGGACCAATCCCAAACGTCAATGTGTATTTACGAATGAATTGAATATACTGTCGCTGGCGTAGCGTTTTAGCACGAATCTGTTCCCCTCGACGGGTCGTCGCTAAAATATCTTGCTGGAGATCTTGCCATTCTTCTTGGCGCTTGGTGTTGAGGACCTGGCGAGCAGCCATAATATCTACCGGCGAGATCGATTGCCCGGCCTGCCAAGCATCTTCTAATAAATAGATGAGCTGCTGACACAGTTTTATTTGCTTATCCGTTCCAGAAATGAGGAGTTCTTGTCCTCGCAAAACCAGCTGGGCCCCAGTTTGTTGGGCAAACAGCTTTAAATTTCCTTGCTGCTCTCCGGCTAGGGCAATTGCACTTTCTGGGCTGGGTAACTGAAGCGTCAGTCCCATAATGGCTTGGAATGAATAGGGAGAAATAAACCCATCAGAATGTCTGATAGCAGAAACATCAGTAGCTCTTAAGTCAGGCTACTGATAAAAACAGATTTTTGGATGAGTAACACTTTTACTCAACGGCGTCGTTTCTGAGGAGGCTTCTTGGGACGAGAAGGCTGTTTATCCGCCCCTCCTTCATTGAACACTTCTAGGTACACTGTTTGGTTGGCTGCTTTGCCAGCCATCTCCAACACTGTGCGCATCGCCTGGATGGTCCGCCCACCCCCGACCAAAAACCCGCCCTTTATCTGTTCCTGAAAATGCCAGACGGATCCAAACTCTACCACTGGCATTCGTCTCGCAATCTATACTCAAAGTCTCAGAGGCTTCAAGAAAAGGTTCTACGAGAAAACGAACAAGAACTGAGTAATCAGTCTTAGCAGTAGAAGTTGAAGGCATAAGTTAAAAATTAGGCTTTGGCCTTGGCAGGTTCTAAAAGGCTGGCTTTTTCCAAAATGCGACGTACGGTGTCTGTAGGCTGCGCACCTTCTTTGAGACGCTTTGCGATCGCATCTACATGCAGACGGGTTTCATCGGTAATGGGGTTATAGTAGCCCAATTCTTCCAAGGGACGACCATCTCTGCGATCGCGGCTATTCATGGCCACGATCCGGTAGCTAGCAGCTCTCTTTTTGCCGTATCGCTTAAGTCTGAGTTTGATCATATTGAGGTCGAAAATGCTCCGGTTGTTTGAGTAAAGTTTGTGGATTCTGATGAAGGAATCAAGATAAATTTACTCAGATTCCCCATCATACCACTGAACAGATGGATATCAAGCTTCTGTCTTGAGTCAAGAGTGAACAGCCCTCCCTGGGGGAAAGTGGTTCAACTTTTATGACAAATCACACAGGTTGCAACGGCGTTCTGCACTGAGTTTGGAAGAAACGGGTATAGTAATGAGTATCATTCTCATATTGCATGTATGCTCAAGGTCCAACAGCTCGCCGTCGATTACCGAGGGGTACGAGGGCTAGATGGTATCAGCTTCCAAATTGAGCCCGGCCAACTCGTAGGGATTGTCGGTCCCAATGGTGCGGGTAAAAGCACCATGATGAAAGCGATGTTAGGACTCATACCCACGGTGAGTGGCCAAGTGAGTTTCTGTACCTGTCCCCTGTGCAATCAGCTAGAGCGGGTGGCCTATGTCCCCCAGCGATCACAAATTGATTGGGACTATCCGGTTACAGTGTGGAACGTGGTGATGATGGCCCGGACCCGTAAGTTGGGCTGGTTTCGCAGTCCAGGTCGAGCCACTAAAGAAATTGTCAAAACGGCCCTTGAACAAGTTGAAATGCTAGATCTGCGGCATCGTCGCATTGGTGAATTGTCTGGCGGGCAGCAACAGCGGGTCTTTTTGGCTCGGGCCTTAGCCCAAGAGGCCGATATTTTTCTGTTTGACGAACCCTTTAATGGGGTGGATCAACCGACGGAAACCATCATGTTCCAGGTCTTTGCCAACCTCAAAGCCCAAGGCAAAATTCTGTTGGTCAGTAGCCATGACTGGGGAGAGTCCATGTCGCAACTCGATCGGCTATTACTGCTGAATCGGCAGCTGATTGCAGATGGTCTACCAGCCAAGGTGATGACCCCTGAGAATTTGCAGCAGGCTTATCGGGGTGTGTTGGGGCATTCGCATCCCAATGATCAATCTTTTGTCTGCTAGATCAAAACATGTTTGAGTGGTTCCTCGAACCGTTAGGGTATGAATTTATCCGCCATGCCTTGGCCATCGGAATTCTGGTGGGTATTTTATGCCCTGTCGTGGGCAGTTATTTGATCATTCGGCGCATGGCATTATTGGGCGATGTGATTGCTCACTGTGTACTGCCAGGGCTGTCCATTGCCGCATTTACGGGCATTGACCTGATGATTGGGGCTTTTAGTTCTGGTATCGCTGGGGCTTTGTTTATTACCTGGATTCGATCTCAATCCCGTATCAAAGCTGATTCAGCCATGGCCCTAACGTTTTCTACGTTTTTCGCCCTCGGCATTACGCTGCTATCGACCCTGAAAAACAAGTTTGACTTAGACAGTTTGCTATTTGGCGATATCCTGGCTACGACACCTTCAGATATTCTGCGCACGCTAAGCATCACCGTGCTGGTTTTGGCGGTGATCAAATTGACTTATAAAGAGCTGCTGCTCTATACCTTTGACTCCACGGGTGCCCAAGCCATGGGATTACCTGTTCATGCGCTCTATGTGGGCCTGATGGCTGTGACAACGCTGACCATTATTGCCAGCATGCAGGCAGTGGGGGTAGTTCTGGTGATTGCTATGCTAGTAGGGCCAGCCTTGTCGGCTTATCTACTGGTGCGTGAATTACACCAGATGATGATGTTAGGGGCTGTACTTGGGGCTGTGGTGAGTACTATAGGGGTTTACTTTAGCTACTATACGGAGCTTCCTTCTGGCCCATCGATTGTGTTGGTGTCTTCGTCTCTATTTATTTTGGTGCTGCTTTTCAGTCCGTCTCAAGGAATTTTGACCCGACCAGAGTTGCTGGCTCAGATCCAGCGGTTCGGCCAATCCAAAAAAATAGATCATCACCATCATGAGTGATGCCCCCACATCCGTCGGATTTTGACGACTTTCTGTTGCTCAACGATCTGAATAAATCAACTGATGCTCAATATTGCTTCTTCAGGAGTCATTGCTCTGCATATCACCGATTAGTTTTCCATAGGGGGGCTTTTAGGGATTAGTCTGAAAATGTTAACCGATCTTGGTACATCAGTTTTAATCCCTATAAGTTGCAAATTTCTTCGTATCTTGGGCAGCTGACTTTGAGAACTCAACTTTCTTTATCATCCATTCCAATTCTCAATGTTCTAGAGAGTGCAAGGTTAACTATTCGAGACAGATGACTAGTAAGGCAGTGAAAGATTTGGCTATCGTCACTTCAAGGAATCATCAATCCAGTGTTGGCAGTAAAAGTTGTTGTGACCTATGACAAACATA
This sequence comes from Acaryochloris sp. 'Moss Beach', assembly GCF_021497025.1. NCBI lineage: Bacteria > Bacillati > Cyanobacteriota > Cyanophyceae > Acaryochloridales > Acaryochloridaceae > Acaryochloris > Acaryochloris sp. 'Moss Beach'. The sequence continues at coordinate 3,679,468 of NZ_CP071717.1, read as the reverse complement.
GATAGTCCTATTGTTTGGATCATGATTGGAGTTGCGGGTTCAGGTAAAACCACCATAGGCCGCTTATTGGCTAATCGGTTAGAGTGTGATTTTTTAGAAGGCGATCGTCGCCATACCGCCGCTAATATCAAAAAAATGGTTGCTCAAGCCCCCCTGAATGACGGTGATCGCCGGGAGTGGCTAGATGCGATCGCAAATGATATACGCCGGGCTATCGATCTGAAACGCGAAACCGTCATCACCTGTTCAGCCCTTAAGCAAGCCCATCGCCAGCGATTGATGGCTTTGGGAGCTGTGCAGCTTGTGTGGTTAGAGCTGTCGGAATCCCATCTACGCCAACGTTTGACTCAGCGAGACAATCACTACATGCAGGCTGAGCTCCTAGCTAGCCAGCTCAATACCTATGAAGCCATTCAGACAACAGAATCAGACATTTTGACGGTTGATGCGACTCAGCCTCCGGCTTGGGTCGTTGAGCAAATATGGCGGCAAGCCCTTGCCTGCTATCCCCATTTAAAACAGGTTTGGTGGCAGCGCTAGTTGATTGTAGACCAGGCGAACAGGGATACTGCTGATAGGGACATCCCCTCAATTCGCTTATTCTCAAAGGACAATGCCCGTGACTCTGCCTCAACCTCTTCAACTTTTGGCCCCACTTTTGAGTCCTGAGCATTTAGCTCCTTTATTAGCCCTCCAACAGCATTATCCAGAGGGACTGATGCATACTCACTGGCCGACCTATGCTCAAGGATCTGATCCCCTGGCTTTCTTGCTACAGGTTTGGCGGGAGCAGCGCCCGGAAAATGAACCTCCGGCCCCGATCTGGAAATGTGATACCTCGGCGATCGAAGCCTGCCCCCATATTTCTACCTTGGTGAATAGTATCCATGGCTTTCAGAGTATCGAAGGTGACCCAGGGCAATGGCTGGTCGCTGCCTGGTGGTGGGGAACAGCGGCGATTGTCTGTCGGACGACTGCGGATAAGTTAGAGAATGCGATCGCAGGCTGGTATCAGCGGTATCGCTGTTCTGTTCTATATTTGCAATCCCCGGAAATGGAGCAAGACACTCAAATATTGGCAGCCTATGAAGCGGACCTCACCTGTAGCCATTCCTTAGCAGTACCCAAGCAGGTTGATTTATCCTGGGCCATTAAAGATGGGTTTGACTGGGGGCAATGGCAACTCCCTTCAGCGCTGCAACCTTGGGGAAGTCAAGCTGAGTTAGGGCAAACGGTCATTGCCAATAACCCTGCCAAAGTTGTGCCATCTTCACAAAAGCCCAAATAGCCCCGATTGAAAGGCAAGGATAAAATTTACCTCAAAGCAAAAGAGCAGAACACAAATCATTTTACGGATTATCAGCAACGCTGCTCGGTCTTGACCGAGTGGGAAAATTGTCCACCTTTTTTCTAGGCTAGACAAAGCATCTCTCATTTCACGTTTCAGGGTGATGGCATCAACGCTTGAATTGGGTATTGTCTCAGTAGGCATTCACAATCCACAGGCTCGGATTGCCTGACTGCTGGATGTGTTTCATTGTTTATGACTCTCCAAAGCAACCTCAAGCAGTAGTAGAACCTTCAAGGATGATGGTCCAACTCAGACTGAATAGCAGTGAGGCTATATCTTTTATTTCTATCGTGAAGGAATTATAGAGAAGCAGTATGAGTTGAGTTGAGTTGATATCACTTCGAAAGGCATAAAAATATATCTAAAAACCTTAGTGCACCGTCAATGTCTATTATTTTATAACGGTAAAAAAAATAGTTCGGTTTCTAACAGGGATAGCTAAATAAACCAATTATTAAAAAAAATTGGAACTCTAAGTGATATGCTACACATCTGCCAAAAAAAATGAGCTATCTTAGCTTTTTGTGACTGAAGTCACATTTTTTTGGCTGTTCAACTAAAATTAAATTTTTTTTGTGTTTACATCTGTTTTTTATATATGGTTATATATATCTAAGCTTTACTCCTGAGTCATTTTAAGTCTCGATACTATATTAATTGTCGGTGCAGTGTTTAATATCTATATATTTCATGCTGCTGTTCTCACCATCTGATTAAGACATCAGTGATTTGGGTTGGCAATTCAACAATCCAAAGTCTTGCAGATAGTTACTGTGAGTAACTAATAATAATTTCCTCAGAGGTCCGTTCGAGCTTTATTTCAGTAGTTCTGTAGTGGTCATCACCAAAAAACAACATCTCTGTCAGTATTTAATACCTGGCGGGGTGTTATTTCGAGATGGTTAAGAAAAGGCTGTTGCAGAAAACTGATTGCACCTAGCGTCCGTACCACTATTTGTTATGCCAGTTTTTGTTTCCGTAGCCGCAAGTTGTAATACTAACGGCATTCCATTCGCTATAAGCCCAAGCTATATCAGCGTTGGTATACCCCATGCCTATGACTCTCGATAATTGACTTAAGATGAATTACTTGTAGATTCATCATCTTGAAGTTGATGTCTTTTTCTGCAGTCACTGATGTAGAGAAGGCGATAACGGCACCCATATTTCGGTGGCAGCAAGATGCTGCTCTATCCACCGTTCTATCTATTAAAAGCTAAGAAAAATGCAAGGTTTGAGAGTCTTTTTAGAACTCTTACCCCCTGCCTTCTTAGGCACTTCAATGCAGGCTAACTAGGACGATTAATCAGCCTGCAGAGTTTGCTATCCCTTTTAATTTTTGTTTTCTGACTCATTAAGGAGTTCTCTTATGGTTCAAGCGATCAATACTGTCGATACCACTGTTGATATTCCTAGCGCACTCACGAAGCTGCCTCAGGATAATCCTCAAGAAATCCTCGACTTTGCACTCAAAAAGTTCGACAACATTGCCATTGCTTTTAGTGGTGCAGAAGACGTGGTTCTGATTGATATGGCTGCTAAGATTCGGCCAGATGTGAGTGTGTTCTGTCTGGATACTGGACGTTTACACCCTGAGACTTACCGGTTTATTGAGCAGGTCAGAAAGCGCTATAAACTCCATATTGAGCTGCTGTTTCCTGACCCTGCTCAAGTAGAAGCACTCGTTCGTGAAAAAGGGCTGTTTAGCTTCTATAAAGACGGTCATAAGGAGTGCTGCAGTATTCGCAAGGTTCGTCCTTTACGTCGGAAGTTGTCGTCTCTTGATGCTTGGATTACAGGGCAGCGTCAGGATCAAAGTCAGACCCGTTCTAATTTACCGGTCATGCAAGTGGATACCGCCTTCTCCAACGATGACCACACCTTAATTAAGTTCAACCCGCTATCCAACTGGACCTCAAATCAGGTATGGGAATACATCGATAAGAATGAGGTGCCGTTCAATCCCTTGCACTCCCAAGGCTTTGTGAGTATTGGTTGTGCCCCTTGCACCCGCTCCACCTTGCCTCACCAGCATGAACGCCAAGGTCGCTGGTGGTGGGAAAACCCTGATGACAAGGAATGTGGTTTACACGCCAGTAATGCGACCCAAAAGTAAATGTGTTGCTTCCTAGCGAAGTCTTCTGAACTTCGCTAGGAAGTCTGAAATTCGGTATTGCTCAATTTAGGGATGAACTGCTGTTTTGCAACTTCCTGAAATATTTTCGTGCCAATTTTTCAAGGTATCACTCACCCAACAAAGCCTGAACTGCTGCTATCTGTCCCCAATTATCAAAAACGTCTTTTCATGAAAATCACCTTGGTTCAAAAGGTTAAGCACGATGGTCAACCCTGTGCAAAATCCGCCAGAGTACTCTCTGAACTAGAAACTCTTGAGTTGAGATCTCGAATCGATCAAATTGTCACTGCTGATGAACGTAATCCGGACAGTGAGGGCTATGCATTGGCAGCCCAATACAACGTTGATTCCGCACCCTTCTTCATTGTGGAAAATCCTGACGGATCTTCCCGCCTCTACACGGCTTATCAGCGGTTTCTAAAAGAGGTTTTGCAGCAGGAGACCTCTGAAGACGCAGAGATTTCAGAAATTATGGCCCAAAGCCCCGATCTAGATTTTATCTAGGCCCCCTATCTTCAATGTCAAACTCATTCCAGGGTTCCACATGAAACTACCTCGTACCATGCAGCTGGGTTCTGTCGCGACCAAACCCTATAGAGTGCGGCCGTCTGCACCGAATCAAACGGGTTCTATTTTTACAGGTCTATTTCTTACGTTTGGACTTGCTTTAGTAGCAACGTTCCTTCATCTCGTACCGGGCTTGCATTTTCTGAGCTCACTCATTTTGGCTGTGGTTTTGGGTATTGCAGTCCGCAATGTCTTGACGGTACCCGCCTCTTGCCAGCCAGGCATTAAGTTCACTCTCAAACGAATTTTACGACTCGCCATTATGTTGCTGGGACTGAGGCTGAGCGCGTCGCAGATCCTGGAAGTTGGCCCCAAAGGGCTGGGGATTGTAGCTGTTGTCCTAGGCAGCACTTTTATATTCACCTGCTGGCTGGGTCGCCAGCTCGGCGTGAGTCGTCAACTGTCTCAACTGATTGCGTCAGGAACATCTATTTGTGGGGCTTCTGCGGTCGTTGCCACCAATAGCGTGATTGAAGGGTCGGATGAAGATGTTGCCTATGCCGTCACGATTGTGACCGTGTTTGGAACCCTATCGATGCTGCTCTATCCCCTGCTGTTTGGTTGGCTAGCTCTAACGCCAGAAGCCTTTGGAGTATGGACGGGGGCATCGATTCATGAAGTGGCTCAAGTGGTGGCTGCAGCCTTTCAGACCAGTCCAGTCAGCGGTGAACTGGCCACGATTGCGAAGCTATCGCGGGTGATGTTCCTGATTCCGGTGATGTTGACCTTAGGTGTTTTATCTTTTCGACAACGGGTAGGAAATTCTAAATCACTGCCAATTCCTTGGTTTGTACTAGGGTTCGTGGTGCTGATTGGGGTTAGCAGTTTTCAGATTTTACCGATTGCATGGACTGAGTCTATTACTCAAGGCAATAAATTTTTGCTGACCGTGTCGATGGTGGCCATGGGGCTAGAAACTAAGCTCCATAAGTTTAAGGAAATGGGTCTGCGACCGCTCTATTTGGGCGCTGCGGCCTGGTTATTTATTTCTATTTTGAGCCTCACTTTAGTGGAAGCCTTTTATTTATAGAGGTTTCAATCCTTCAGTTCAAGTTGAGTAGGGAACAGGTATAAAGACGACTACCCTAGCCATTGTTGAAAACACATCCCTCTGACGATTGAAGGTTTCGATAGGTAGAATGGACTGTGTGCGACAATGGCTAGGGTTTAGTCGTGGAAAGATGTTCAAAAGTCGGAAAGCTTGGATTCTAGGTGCGATCACATGTCTGTTCGTGCTCTTTGCGGCTTGCCAGTCTCCCCGGCCCGTCGCCCAACCCTCATCTGTCTCTCCATCGCCAGCATCTTCTCCCATTGCTTCGCCTTCAATGACTTCGCCTCCAGTTGAGTCTCCGCTACCTGTAAGCTCTGAACCAACCCCCATCGTGAGTGGCGAGCGGTTAATGGCCGATCTCAAAGCCCTTAATTTTGAGCGCTACACTGGGGCCGAATTGAAAAAAGCGAGAGAGTTGATGACTCAAACCCTCACTGCCTCAGGATGGACAGTCGGGGAACAGCCTTTTGAAACAGGAATAAACGTTGTTGCGGAACGTCCAGGAACAGACCCCAATGCTGGCGCATTGCTAGTGGGAGCCCATTATGATTCGGTTCGCGGTTCTCCAGGGGCGGATGATAATGCCACTGGGGTGGTAGTGGCTTTGGAAGTGGCGAGACTGCTGGGCGATCGCAAAACGATACGTCCCCTCCGCATTGTTCTATTTGATCAAGAAGAAGCCGGACTGGTGGGCAGCTATGCCTATGCCCAACGCCCCGAAAACCTCAAGAACTTAGACGGCGTCGTTATTTTGGAAATGCTGGGTTACACCTGTGCCACTGCCGGCTGCCAGCAGGTGCCTGGAGAATTTAAGGTGGAACTGCCCAGTGATAAGGGAAACTTTCTTGCGATCGCAGGAGATACCGAACATTTACCATTACTGGATGCCTTTAGCGAGAACCATCAGCCGAACCTACCTGCATTAGTCCCAGTCCCCATCCCCTTTAAAGGTCTATTAACCCCTGTAATTCTGCGTAGTGACCACACCCCATTTTGGTTTGAAGGGATTGGGGCGGTGATGGTCAACGATACTGCCCATCTGCGCAATCCCCACTATCATCGGCGGACTGATACGCCTGATTCGCTAGATACTGCATTTCTCGAAGGCAATGCTCAGACCGTTGTCAACGCAGTAACGGCTCTTTTAGACCGTCCGCAAAGTTTCTTGACGACTGAAACCGACAAATCTTAAGCTTTCTCAGAATTCAGGCACTGACTATCATTGCCCGTTTTCGTAGCCTAACAGTCAAACCCTTATATTTTGCTAGACTTTCCAGCTGTAGCTGCAGCACGTTAGACTTCTACATATAATTAGAATATGTGAAATAAATCATAAAGTATCGTGAATTTTTGTTGACTTTACTTTATGGTTAATCATATCTACATCGATTCAGGACCATCTGTTATTATTCCTGCAATCATTTTGCGATTTATAAATAAACTGGAGATCTATCCATGACCATAGCAGTCGGACGCGCCCAGGAGCGAGGATGGTTTGACGTCCTCGACGACTGGCTGAAGCGTGATCGGTTCGTCTTTATTGGTTGGTCAGGTATTCTACTTTTCCCCTGTGCATTTCTATCCGTTGGGGGATGGTTTACCGGCACAACTTTCGTAACTTCCTGGTTCACCCACGGTCTTGCTAGCTCCTACCTAGAAGGTGCTAACTTCTTGACCGTAGCTGTATCCACACCCGCCGACAGCCTCGGCCACTCCCTACTTTTGTTGTGGGGCCCCGAAGCTCAAGGTGACTTCACCCGCTGGTGTCAGCTGGGTGGATTGTGGAACTTCACCACATTACATGGTGTCTTCGGTTTGATCGGCTTCATGCTGCGTCAATTCGAAGTAGCCCGTCTGATCGGCGTGCGTCCTTATAACGCAGTTGCTTTCAGCGGTCCTATTGCCGTGTATGTATCTGTCTTTTTGATGTATCCTCTGGGCCAATCCAGCTGGTTCTTTGCACCTAGCTGGGGTGTAACGAGTATCTTCCGATTCTTGTTATTTGCTCAAGGTTTCCACAACTTAACCCTCAACCCCTTCCATATGATGGGCGTTGCAGGTATTTTGGGTGGTGCGCTGTTGTGCGCCATTCACGGAGCGACTGTTGAGAACACTTTGTTTGAAGACGGTCAAGACGCCAATACATTTGCTGCGTTCTCTCCAACCCAAGCAGAAGAGACCTACTCCATGGTCACTGCAAACCGATTCTGGTCTCAGATTTTCGGGATTGCCTTTTCCAACAAGCGTTGGTTGCACTTTTTCATGTTGTTCGTTCCTGTAACGGGTCTATGGGCATCTGCCATTGGCCTCGTCGGTATCGCTCTCAACATGCGTGCTTATGACTTCGTTAGCCAGGAAATCCGGGCTGCTGAAGACCCTGAGTTCGAAACCTTCTACACCAAGAACATTCTCTTGAATGAAGGTCTTCGTGCTTGGATGGCACCCCAAGACCAAATCCATGAAAACTTCATCTTCCCTGAAGAAGTTCTACCTCGCGGCAACGCTCTGTAGACTCTAACTTCAAACGATAAAGTTTGATTGAAAGCCCCCGGATTACCGGGGGCTTTTTTGGTGTGGTTAGGATTGATCCATTCCCGCAAACTCAAGCTGAAGGGGCTGCGAAAATACCATTGGTCTATGCCTTACATGGATTTAGGTCCGCTTGCCGACCATGAAACATTCACCACAAATCTTCAACCCAACTGGGCAATGCATTGAGTAGGAGATGTTGGCTAAACAAATACCCCCTAACTCATACAGAGATAGGGGGTAGGACTTTTTTGATGATTATTTCTGATTTAAGTCAAGCTAAAACCAGATATTAAAAATTCTAGCAGTAGCTTGATTAGACTCATGTTGCCCAGAAAAAATCGGGATCTAACATCGAGGTGCAAAAAACTTTTCAAGTTATCTTTGTTCAGCCCTCCAGATATTTAATTTTTGCTGGGGAGACATATCCATAGTCCTGAATCGTATGTGCGATCGCAAACGACTAACCACACAAACCCCTCAGAGATATAGCTTACAAGCCCTTCTATCTATTGGACAAAGCCTTAGCTCCAATTTTGTTGTCCTTAAGATTCTCAACAGCACTATCCTTACCTAAAATCATGGCCGCTCTTAGAGTTCTTTATGGGAAAGCAACCACCTAGCAACTTTGGCAGGTGAACTAACATTGACGAACGTCTAGGAACTTGATATGCGCAAAGGCTGGAATCCTACCCGTCGCAATCGCAATATTGGGACTTCAACACAAGGACAGGGACAAAATAATCATCTGGTTATTCCAAAATCATGGTCGGATGATCGGGTGTTTTGGGAAGTGCTGCACCAACCTATAGCTATCCAAAAAACCATTGGAGAATGTGAGCTGACATTTCTCATAGAGCCTCCGCGCCCCGAGTGCTTTTACCCCTGTACTGTCGCGGATGTGATGTCTGTTTTAGAATACGTTCCCCAATCTGATCTGGCGGGCTTGGAGCTGATTATCTTTCGCCAACCGACGCGCAAACAAGATCAACTCAATCCTGTCTGGGGTCGTTTCCTTTACTATGCAACGCCTGGGCCACATTCAGGACCTGCAATCTGTATCGAAGCCCATGATCTCAATAAACCCTTGCGGTGGTCCCTTTCCCTAGGTTCAGACGATCGTGATGAACTGGCTCGACTGGAAGCTGATGGCCATGAGATCGAAAAGGGACGGCGTGATTACACGATCCACCGAACTGATGAGTCGGTTCGTAATACTGTTCTCTTTCGAACTCTATTCCATGAATTTGGGCATTATGTGGATTGGATGCAAAGCGTTGTTCTACCTAGTCTTAATTCCACTAGCGATGCTGAAGATGAGCAGCTGCGCCAAGCGTTTAACTCTAAGCCCTCGCAAGAAAAAGAAGCCTTTGCCCATCGCTATGCCCAGACTCTAGCGACTCAACTGCATCAAGCTGGCCACATCCCTTTTGCACCTCAGCCCAATGTAAAAGCCTTACTGGATCAGGGGCTACAGCTAGGTTGGTTTACGCCCAATTTCTAGCTTCATCTAGCAGCTGATGAAGACATTACGACATATCAAACACTTGTGGAAACAATACTCATACCTTGCCAAGTTCCTTGGTCGATCTCACCTTCAGTGAGTGGGGTTACACTAACCCATCGTGAAACACCTGTTGAGCCAGAATGCCGCGTAGAATTTGGAGGGAACGGATTGAATGAGGATCTTAGCCGTAGTCCACGAAGAATTATGATCACATTTAGTCAGTGCTACTACGCTCGCGTTGGTCAAAATGACGATTCAGTCGGCATAGAATCGATTGGCTACACTATTGAGCAAACTTTTAGGAATGACCTGGAAGATTATGATATTAGGTGGCAAAGAACTGGTAACTGTCCTGATTCAGGCTTCTATGTGGCCAAACAGTCAGAATGGCTTTCTGCACTAGCTCCATTATTCCGAGAAAACTTTCAGCATTATGTAGTTGATGGCCGTGACGGTTATGTTGAACTGATTGCCCACCACTTTGCCTGGAAAGAATGGATTTGGGATCAATCGTGGGAAGAAGCTGCTAATGCCTCTGTTATGAGTAGTGGTGAAGGAGTCAGATAATTTAGGTGTGGTTGGTAAGACTTGGTTTATTTAAGACATTGGCAATGAATAAACGCAATCGTGGTTTGCCATTGAATGGTTTTGTGTAATAACTTTTGAGACAACAGCGCTTGAATCTGTTTGACATCTTTCGCGGAACAGTGCTGCCCTAGACGCTTCCCATAGGAAGGACGATCACCACCCACGGCAAACCACCGTTCGATTAACTTAGGAGTGACATATAGACTCATATGAGTCTGCTCTAGATCTATCGTGATCGGTTGATCAGCAAACGCAGCTTGTAGATCAGATTCATCCCAGGTGAGTTGCGTATCGCCCGTATCACCTTGATATAAGGCAGCTTCAGCCGTTTGCCAACGCTGATATAACGCCTTACCAACATCATCGGCCTTCACCAAATCACAAATTCGTTGCCCATATTTGGGAATCGTTTCCGCTAGAATCATCTGACCCTTTGGCCTCAAAAGACTGAGAAGCTGCTGGACAAGGTTTTCAGCGACAGACCGATCCGTTTGATTCATCTGATTAGCAAAAGTATTCCGACCTAAAATCCAATCAAACTGTAGATCGGGAGTATGGTCATGAATCAGAGTTTTGAGGTCAGCACTCCGTCCTGCTAAAAAGATAGGTCGTTGCAAGGCTGACAGGGCTTTCACCTGAGCTTCCAGAGTCTGAGCGACTTTATCTGAGGGAACATGGGTATAGACACTGCCTTCCGGGGTCTGCCGTAACGCTTCCCAGGTGAGTAGCCCCGTTTGGCTGCAGACCTCCAGAACCACATGATGGCGCTGAATTTGAGTGAAACTGAAAATGCGATCGCGCACCCAAGCCGCATGATCGCCAGTCTGACTCATGGTGCGCTGTAACCACCGTTCCCGCTTCGAGTCTTTTGGACCATAGCTAACCGTCTCTTGGGAACTGGTATCTGAAATTCCCGAGAGTTGAGCTTCCCGCTGACGAGCAATTTGAGTTTGAATCGCAGCTTCAGCCCCTTGATCGGAGGGTTGGTAAAACACCTGTCCTTGGAGACTGTCTGGTAAATATTGTTGAGCGACCCAGTGATCGCGATAAGCATGGGGATATTTATAGTTAGCGCCATGACCAAAAGAATGTTGGTCACGACTCTTATCCCTGAGGGCATTGGGCACGTCCCCTTCCCGTTCTTTCTCTACCGAGGCCAGGGCATCAAAATAGGCCAAAGCACTATTGGACTTGGGAGCGGTCGATAAATAAAGAGCTGCTTGGGCCAAAGGATATTGCCCCTCTGGCAACCCAATTCGATCAAAGGATTGAGCACAGGCCATCACCACAGCGACAGCCTGTGGGTCCGCCAGACCGACATCCTCACTGGCTAAAATGATCATCCGTCGAAAGATAAAGCGGGGATCTTCTCCGGCATAAACCATGCGGGCTAACCAATAGAGTGCCGCATCCGGGTCAGACCCCCGCAAGCTTTTGATAAAAGCGCTGATCGTATCAAAATGGGCATCGCCCTCCTTGTCATAGAGAACAGCCCGCCGCTGGATAGAGGCTTCTGCGACAGCCAAGGTGATGGGAATAACGCCATTGCCGTCTGGCTCTGTGGTTTCAATGGCCAGTTCTAACGCATTCAGCAACGCTCTCGCATCGCCATTCGCCACATTAATCAGGTGATCGGTCGCGGCACCCTCAAGCTCAATAGCCGTATCGCCATAGCCGAAGTATTTATCTTGCAAGGCCCGCTCTACCACCTGGCGCAGGTCGTCTGGCATCAGCGATCGCAACTGAAAAATCCGTGACCGACTAACTAGGGCTTTGTTGACCTCAAAATAGGGGTTTTCGGTGGTTGCTCCGATTAAAATCACCGTGCCATTCTCCACCCAGGGCAGCAATGCATCCTGTTGGGCTTTATTAAACCGATGCACCTCATCCACAAATAGAATCGTGCGTTGACCATATTGGCCTCGTCGGTCCTGGGCTTCATCCACAGAGGAACGAATATCTTTGATGCCCGCTAAGACCGCATTCAGGGCTAGAAAATGAGCTTGAGTGGTGTTAGCAATAATCTGAGCTAGGGTCGTTTTGCCCGTGCCAGGGGGACCATAGAAAATCAGTGAGGAGAGTTGATCGGCCTGAATGGCCCGCCGCAATAGACGTCCTGGGCCGACAATCTCATCTTGGCCTACAAACTCATCTAAGGTACGGGGACGTAAACGCGCGGCTAGAGGCGCTTCCGTTTCTAAAAGCTGTTGACGATGCTGTTCAAATAAATCCATCGCCTCAGTGCTTAAGATCGTCGAGAAAAGGTTTGAGGGTTGAGGGTTCCCACTGTCAGCTGGGCTTGCTGTTTCTTATTTTTGCGCATGATGGTTAATGCCAACTGATCGCCGGGAGTCACAGACTGTAAGAGCTGCTGAAGTTGCTCCGTATTGTCAATTGGGGTTTTACCAATTTGGACAATCACATCACCAGCCTTTAACTGTGCCGCTGAAGCGGGGGAATCAGACAATACATCCACCACCAGTACCCCTTTATCTTGTTGGAGGGGTAAGTCTATCTCATCTTTCAGCAATGTTTTTGTCTCTTCCGAAAGACTCACCATCCGAATCCCCAAGTAGGGATGGGCCACTTTTCCCTCGTTTAATAATTGCTTGCTAATACGGGCGGCAATTTTGACAGGAATGGCAAATCCAAGTCCCTGAGCCGTTACCCCCGACTCTTGAGACTCGCGGATAATCGCCGTATTAATCCCAATCACCTCACCCTTGAGGTTAAGCAACGGTCCTCCAGAATTCCCAGGATTAATCGCAGCATCCGTTTGGATAAAGTTAACCCGCTGGTCTGGGGCTCCTAGTTGAGAGCTAGACCGATCTGTGGCGCTAATAATTCCCATGGTTACCGTGTTGTTCAGCCCCAAGGGATTACCAATGGCAATCGCCCAATCTCCGGGTTGTAACGTATCTGAATCCCCGAGTTCAAGGGCAGGCAAAGACTCCTTGGCCTCTATCTTAATCACGGCAATATCGGTGAGGGGATCAGCCCCTTCCACGGTGCCAGGAAACTGCTGTCCGTCCTTGAGCACCACCGTCACCTCATCGGCATCTTCAACGACATGGGCATTGGTTAAAACCAATCCTTTTTCATCAAAGATAAATCCTGACCCCGTGCCCTGCTCTAGGGAGCGATCAGAGCGCTCAAATAGGCCGAGTGATCCTTTTGAACTCCGGGCCGCATTAATACGCACCACAGAAGGACCGACTTGATCCACCATTTTGACGATCAAATTAGAGCTAATCTGGGAGCGATTGGCAATTTCAGTGACTGGAATTTCGGGGGTACTTTGTGGGCTCTCAGCGGTATCAGACCCTCGATTAAACCAACTTTGACAGCCGGTCTGGAGCAGCGCACTTCCAACTAAAAGAGAAAAAACTAGATGTTTGAGGGATCGCTGCATTATCGTAAAACTAGGGCGCATTCAGCGTTATCGTGATTCTTTACTCCACTCTAACCTGGGAGCAATTGGGTATTATGGCCAAATTCAACTTTCGCCATCTGTTTGCAATCATACCTTGGACCTTAGGCAGCGTGGCGGGCGGTCACCTGATGGCCCATGCCCAGTCGGCCCCCTCCCGACTATGTCCTGCGTCTGTCCTATCTCGGTTAGTGCGACATTCAGTAAAGTCGGGCGAAACCTTGGCCAGCATCGCCCAGCAATATGGCCTGTCCACTGCAACCCTCAAGGGCATGAATCCTAAACTAAGGCAAGGACGAGCCAGGGCAGGCATGAACTTAGTGGTGCCGCCCTATAACGGCATTTTGGTCGCTATTCCGGCTGGCCAAACCTTGCAAGCCGTAGCGAAAGCCTACCGCATCAGCCCAGAGGTCTTGTTTGAAGTGAATGGTTGTCAGACCTCACCTAAGGTCGCGTTTGTGCCGGGTATCACCTGGTCTCCAAGGGTGAACTCCCGCCCCACAGGGATTGCCCCGCTCCAGTCTGTGGGCAACACCTTCCAATCTCCTCGATCGGTAACGGGACGAGATCGCTATCCGTTACCGCAGCCTGCATCGGTGGTGGGAACCTATGGCTGGCGGGTTAATCCAGAGACCCGCAAAATGCAGTTCTACAGCGGGGTCGATTTGCAGGCAACGTCTGGTACCCCTGTCTATGCCGTCAGCTCAGGTACGGTCGTTTTTGCCGGGGAACGAGGGTCTGCTGGCCAAGTGGTGTTTATTCGCCATGCCCAAGGTCGACAAACTCGCTATGGTCGACTCACAGATTTGCAGGTCAAGGTGGGACAACCGGTACAGCCCGGTCATTTGCTGGGTGAGGTGGCCTCTGCCCCCCAGACCGCGCTCAGGTTCGAAGTGCGTTATCGGTCCAGCTTGGGTTGGGTAGCCCATGACCCCCAGTCTTATTTGCAATCCCTGCAAAAGTGATCGCTAATTGCAATAGTTGAGGAGAAATTTCTCCATCCCCGCTGTATCTGTGGGTTCTGAGAATAAATAGCCTTGGGCATATTCACACTTCATTTGGGTGAGTTCCTCGGCTTGCTCCTCTAGCTCGACCCCTTCCGCCACCACGTCCATATGGAGATTGTGAGCGAGGTTGACAATGGTTTTGACAATCTCAAACCCTTCTTCGGAATTCATCCGCTCCACAAAGGAGCGATCAATTTTGAGGGTATCCACTGGGAACGCATTCAGATAGTTTAAGGAAGAATAGCCAGTGCCAAAGTCATCAATCCCCAACTTGATACCTAATGTCTTAATGGCATCTAGCTTATCGGCCACATCTGAAGCATGATCCATCAGTACCCCTTCGGTAATCTCCAGCTTAAGGCGATGGCACGGTAAATTCGTGTCTTCTAAAACAGCATGAATATCGTTGACAAAGTTGGGTTGAGAAAATTGCCGACTCGAAATATTAACATTGAGCTGTAGATCTTGGGCCAAGCTGTAATGCTGTTGCCATAGCTGCATTTGACGGCAGGCTTGGGCCAGTACCCACCAGCCCAACGGAATAATCAGACCTGCTTCTTCCGCCATCGGCACAAATTCCGAAGGCAAGATCAAGCCGCGTTCTGGATGATGCCAACGCACCAAGGCTTCTAACCCCACCAGGCTGTGGGTGCCTAAAGATACAATCGGCTGATAGAACAGTTGAAACTCTTGCCGATCAATCGCTCGCCGCAGATCATTCTCAAGTTGAGAGAGGGCTAGCACTTGCGATCGCATGCTGCTACTAAAGATTTCATACCTATTTTTACCTAGGTTTTTGGCCCGGTACATGGCGGTATCGGCATCTCGCAGCAGCTCTTCCGCATGTTGGTATTCGGGGCTGATCAGGGCAATCCCAATACTGGTGCCCGTAAAAATTTCATGGCCTTCAATGGCAAAAGCCTGCTTTAACTGTTGCTGAATTCGTTCAGCCGTCTGGAGAACCTGATCCATATTCTGGATGGTGTTCAACAAAATCACGAATTCATCGCCGCCGATGCGAGCAACGGTATCTTGGTCTCTCAGACAAGACTGCAGCCGGTTACCAACTTCGATTAGTAGCCGATCGCCAATCATATGACCCAGACTATCGTTAATGATTTTGAACCGATCTAAGTCCAAAAACAAGATGGCAAACTGATCGTCAGGATGGCGCTGATATTGCTTAATGGCCTGGGTGAGACGATCCATGAATAACACCCGGTTGGGTAAGCCGGTTAAGGCATCATGGAGGGCATCATGGACCAGTTGTTCCCGGGCCAAGTGATATTCGGTGATGTCCGTCTGGGAACCAGCAATGCGGTAGGGCTGTTGTTCGGCATCGCGCAAGGCCATCCCCCGGCTGCGAAACCAGCGATACTCCCCATTTTTATGACGCAAGCGAAATTCACTTTGAAAGTGATTGGTTTCACCATTCAGGTGCATCGATAATTCTTGCTTCAGACGATCGCGATCGCTGGGGTGAAGCCGATCAAGCCATTCTTCACAGCGATCGCTAATTTCATCTTCTTCATAGCCAATCATCGATTTCCAGCGGGGCGAAAAATACACCCGATTGGATCGCAAGTGCCAATCCCAGAGACCATCATTGGCCCCCCGAGCCGCAGCAGCATAGCGTTCTTCGCTTTCCCGGAGGACTTGCTCGGCCCGTTTGCGCTGGGTAATATCGACCAGATAACTGCGAATGACCTGACTTTCCGGCATGCAGTGAATGGATTGTTCGAAGACGCGATCGCAAACATGTACTTCCCGAACAAAGTAGGTATTTTGCGCTTTCTTGACTTCAGCTAAGAAACCTTGCAACAGCGGATGCTGGTTGGACTCTAAAATATCGGGGAATTGAGCCACCGCCGCCGGATTGATATACGTGATGCTGCCACTAAAATCCGTTTCAATGATGGGATGAGGCATTAACTCAGGGAACGACGAGAGGCGAACGAGAGCAGCTTCTCCTAAATTTCGTAATTCTGTATCAGAGGGGAAAAAGGTCTGAGTATTCGAAGACGAAGGAGTAGGAGATTCCGAAGAATTGATCGCGAGTAAATCATCTAGTTCATACTCATCTGGAAAACCCGTTACTAGGTGATAAGTGGCTTGAATATCCTCCCCGAAAGAGATGATTTCTTGATCCTTGAGATCATGGGAAAATCGGCGCTTCCCATTGATCCATAGACCATTACGGCTACGCCGACCCTGAATATTGCCATCAATCACTCGAAAGAAATGATTTCCCGTTTTCGGTTCATGAATTCGTAGCAGTAGCGCATGTTGGCGGGAGACGGTGCCCATATTCAACACAATGGAATTGGCGGGATGGCGTCCAATCGAATAGGTTGCAGCTTCTAATACAACGGTTTGCTGATGGTCACCTGTTTTGATCACCAATAGATGATGAGCGCGACTGACTCTTGTCGCGGGCGAACTAGAACCAGACTGTCCGGTTTGTGGAGGATGACTTCGAGTTTCTCTAAGCGTAGGTGATGTGATATCTCCTGGAATCACATTCACGCCGAGCTGAGTGGTATCTTGCACAAGCGTTCTGGCAGGCATCAGTAACAGTGAGAAAACGAGAATTTATGAAATGGGGATAGTCAAGGCAAGACGGTCGCGAACTACGAGAATCTATAAGCGATTTTACGCTTATATTCTTCTATATATGCCTGATTTTACGATTTTTCACTAATCGTGATAATACCGGACTTAACAGCAGTGGCGGATTTTCCAAATTTTCTAGATGAAAATCGGAAAATAAGGACAGTGCCAAAATGTCATCAGGTCAATTTCTTAAAGCTTACAAGAATGATTCTAACCTCATAATTTTGGGAGTGTTGAATCATTCACATTGGGGACACGCTAATACAGAGCATTCCCAGATCATCGTCAAAAAAAATCATTTTTTTCGTTTTAAAAAAAAATATCAGTGATATTCATACATTAACGTCACCTCAGCCCCGTCAAATCAGCACTTTATCCCTGGTATCTGATAAAGAGGGGACGCTCCCCTTTTACAATGAGATTCCAAGCCCTCTGCACTTCTTGATATGACTCTTAAGCTTAAGCCGGACTGGGCCGGAGAAGATTGGCTCTCAAAATTGGTCAATCTCCTGATTCAAACCAAGCCAATTTATGCCGTGATGAAACGGCAAGCCAGACAAGTTCTCATTAAGACTGCCGAGAAAAATGGGGTGCCTTGGCGCCAAAACTACCAAGCTTTAGCAGCCTCACATACCCAAGAGTTCTTTGATCGGACGAACAATCCGAATCTGGTCTATCCCGACTATTATCAAGTCCCTTTTCATGCCTATGAACAAGGTAATTTATGCTGGCCCGCTGCCTTTGAAGCCGAATCAGCAACCTATGCCATGGCATTACGGGTTTGGCCTCAAGAGGATCTGACTTGGGAGCTGGCCCAAGAACGGTTACGGTCTAGTTTTCACCAAGTACTGGCCGACCATGGTCCCGCCCAAGTGACTGATATTTTAGATGTCGGCTGTTCCGTGGGAATTTCATCTTTTGCCCTCCATCACTACTACCAGTCCACTCAAGCTCATGCGGTACACACCACTGGCCTTGATCTCTCCCCCTATATGCTAGCCATCGCCCACAAGCGAGATGTGAACCAAGAGATCAATTGGCACCATGGCAAAGCCGAAGAGACGGGTCTGCCCGATGCCGCGCTAGATCTAGTGACCCTCCAATTTGTGATTCACGAACTGCCTCGGGAGATTACCCAGCAAATTTTTGCAGAGGCGCTGCGAATTCTGCGACCCGGGGGATGCCTAGCACTCATAGACAACGACCCCAAATCCCCCGTGATCCAAAATTTACCGCCTGCACTGTTCACGTTGATGAAAAGCACAGAGCCCTGGAGTGATGACTACTACACCTTTGATGTGGAGTCTGCGTTAGAAGCAGCTGGCTTTAAACAGACCGTCACCACGGCAAGCGATCCACGCCACCGCACCATCATTAGCACTAAGCCCAAGAGATAAGGACCTATTCCCGCAGCCACCGAGTGACCCCGCCGGCCTGATCGATCAAGGTAATGCCCTCTGCTTTAAGCTGATCCCGAATACGATCGCTTTCTGCATAATTCTTGGCTAGGCGAGCCGCTTTTCGTTCCTCAATCAAGGCTTCGATGGCTTGCTCACTAAGGCCACCCTCAAGGCCTGAAGGGTCTGCATCTGAGTCAGGCTGAGCCTCTAGCCCTAATACCTGGGATAAACAGACTAAGGTTTGCCACTGCTCCCTGAGCTGATCACTCGTGGTAGACGTTTCTCCTTGATGGCTGAGAATATTGCCGGCTTTGCGCAAATCCTTGGCGAGTTCGAATAAGACGACTAATCCACTCGGTGAATTAAAGTCGTCATCCATGGCTAATTGAAACCGCTGTACTGCAACGCTGGGATCTGGCATCCGCATATTAGCGGGATTGCCAAAATCTGGATCGTTATAGTCTGACCACTGCAACTGAGCTCCATAGTCATAGCCAAAGAGCAGTCCTTCTTTTAGAGTTTGCCAACTTTGCTGCGCGGCTGCGATCGCATCATCCGTAAAATCTATCGGTTTGCGATACTGGGCCTGCAAGACAAACAGTCTTAAAGCCATCGGATTGAGGGTTTGCCCCGACAAAATAGGCAAGGGGGTGTCCAAGAGCTGACGAATGGTCGTGAAGTTCCCCAGGGACTTAGACATCTTTTCCCCCCCGACATTCACAAACCCGTTATGCATCCAGTAGCGGGCCAGTCGGGACGTCAGGGCTGCTTCCGATTGGGCAATCTCATTCTCATGGTGGGGGAAGACCAAATCTGAGCCACCGGCATGAATGTCAATTTCAGTGCCCAAACATTGATTCACCATGGCCGAGCATTCAATATGCCATCCTGGACGCCCCGCTCCCCAGGGAGAATCCCAACTAGGCTCTCCAGGCTTAACCGCTTTCCACAGAGCGAAATCAAGGGGATGACGTTTCTTTTGTTCAGCTTGCTTGGGTTGTTCAACTCGTCCGCTGGCCCCCGCTTCCATCTGATCTAGCAGTCGTCCAGAGAGTTGGCCATAACCTGGAAACTTTTCGACAGCAAAATAGACATCTCCTTGAGCAGCATAAGCCACCCCCTTGGTTTCGAGTTCTTGGATCAGGTCAACGATCGCCGGTATCGATTCAGTGGCCTTGGGATAAGCATCTGCTGCCAAGATATTGAGGCGAGCCATATCCTCTTCATAAGCTTGAATAAAAGTTTGGGTGACAACCTGCCAATCTTGATCTGTTTGCGCCGCCCGCTTGAGAATTTTGTCGTCAATATCGGTGTAGTTCTGGACATAGGTAACGTCATATCCCCGCCACTGTAGATAGCGCCGAACAATATCCCAGACAATGTAAGACCGAGCATGGCCCAAATGGCAATAGTCATAGACTGTCACACCACAGCAATAGAATTGCACTTTGCCAGATTCGAGGGTTGTAAATGGCTCTTTGGTTCGACTCAGGGTGTTGTAAATTTGCAGGGGCATGATCCAGAAGCTTTCTAACTAAAAAAATAGACTCAAAGAATACGGAGAGAGAATAGCAAGGACTAGAGACCCACAAGTCTCTAGATTAATCAGAAGCAAATGAAAAAAAACATTAGCATCTTTTTTGTTTTTAGGATCTCAAAGTTGGAGAGATTAGACTATAATCGCCTCAACCAAACACCCAAAATATGATTGCAGTCTATCCTGGCAGTTTTGACCCCATTACTTTAGGGCATCTCGACATTATTGAGCGAGGATGCAACTTGTTTGGATCAGTCATTGTTGCCGTAGCTCGCAATCCCAACAAAGCACCTTTGTTTTCGGTTCAACAACGCCTTCAGCAAATTCAAACCTGTACCCAGCACCTTACCAATTTAGAGCTTGACACATTTGATACACTAACAGTGACTTATACGCAGAAGCGGAAAGCTCAGGTGTTATTGCGGGGTCTGAGAGCGTTATCCGATTTCGAGTATGAGCTGCAAATGGCTCATACCAACCACACCTTATCTCCCCATATCGAAACCGTGTTTCTGGCCACCTCCAACGAATATAGTTTTCTCAGCAGTAGCTTAGTCAAAGAGATTGCTAAGTTTGGTGGATCAGTTTCTCATCTTGTTCCTGAAAACGTTGCCATTGAGTTAGAAGAATGCTTCACCAAGACTCCGCCTTCAGTGTCGATACCACCGCCAACAGCACCGATTACACCACCCACGGACTAGCGGCTCATCAATCTCAAGGATTAGAGTTGCAGCAGCAGCTGCAGCGATTAGAAGAAATTATTGTCCTGGACGGCTTAAAAATGCCGTTGACTCGTCGTACGGTGGTGGATGAAGAACAACTCTTGTCACAGCTATTAGCCGTAGAGAGAAGTATCCCGGATACGATTCGATCCGCAGAAAATATCTTGCAAAATAAAGAAGATATTATCAATCGGGCTAACCAATATGCAGAAGAACTGATCCAGTCAGCCGAACAGCGCGCCGCCCAAATTGCGGATGAACTCACGATTATTCAGCAGGCTGAAATGGAAGCTCAACATTTGCGTAAGCAAGTGCAAGGGGAAATTGAGACCATGCGCCAGCGTAATATTTCAGAAGTAGAGCGGGTTAGACGCCAAACTCAACAAGAGATTGAGGCCATGCGCCACGCGGCCCACGCTGAATGTGAGCAAATTCAAATGGAAGCTGATCGATATACAGAGCAGGTTCTCAAAGAATTAGAGGATCGATTAGGACATATGACCCGCGTCGTTCAAAATGGTCGCTCCCATTTGCACACTTCTGCTTCATAGTGGGAAAAATTGCTTATATTAAATACAAGAAGCAATTAGTCAACCATCATGATTGAGCCTATCCCAGCTGTAACCCTACCGCCTTGTAGCAGTCCCGAACAAGAAGCCCAATGGTTACGGCAAGCACTGCATGCATGGCTCGATCGGGAGTTCTTGCCTGAAGTCGTTAACAATAAAATCGCCGAGCGAGCTGCCTCTGTTTACTTACGACAGCGGATGGAAGGCGAAAATGATTTGGGCTCCTTGCTAATCGCGATTTTGACTGAAATGCAAGGATTTGATTTCTCTAAAAGCTTTTATAGCGAATTTGCAGTTGCCAATGCGGTGAGCGACTTGCTACTCAATAGTTTAGGCATTGATACCTGCTGCGGACAATCATAATCGTTAGAGTTCTTTAGTCAGACTAGACGGTATTGCCTGCCATCTATCATCCTAAATTTAGACAAGCGAAAGCAGCTTCTCTTATTAACTTCAGAGAAGCTGTTGCTTAATCGTTACCAATGAAACGCTGGGTAGCGCGTTGCTTTTTACCAGCTGGACTTGGTAACGCCTGGCAATAAACCTTCGTGGGCCATTTCTCGCAATACATGTCGAGATAAGCCGAAATCTCGATAGTAGCCCCGAGAGCGTCCAGTTACCCAGCAACGATTGCGCAAGCGGGTTGGCGCGCTATTCCGAGGTAGACGTTGAAGCTGACGGTGCAAATCCATCCGCTCTTGCTGAGAGGCAGCTTGAGAAATTTGTTCGAGTAGCGCTTGGCGCTTGTGAGCGTATTTAGCGACTAGCTTTTGTCGCTTTTTCTCTCGCTCAACCATGCCTTTTTTAGCCATGAAGTTGTGGGATGTCCAATCAAAAATTTAAACAGTATTTTCTATCTTAACGAATCTTGTCCTTTTTGCCGAAAGATTTCAATTACTTTTTGGAGGAACGGGCTGGGGTGACCTTACCTGCAGACGGACAGAGATCGGTAAAGGAACAGCGATCGCAAGTGGGTTTCCGCGCATTACAAACGGCCCGACCATGATAAATCAGACGAATCGACCAGTTTTCCCAGTCTTCTTGAGGTAAAAGCTTCATCAAATCCTGCTCAATTTTGACGGGATCTTGATGGCGGGTCAGCCCCAAGCGATTGCTTAAGCGCTTGACATGGGTATCTACGGTTACCCCCATATTGATGCCATAACCATGGGCTAAGACGACATTAGCAGTTTTACGGGCAACCCCTGGCAGGGTCAGCAATAGATCCATTTGATTCGGCACTTGGCCATCAAAATCCCTGACAATCTTCTGGCAAGCCCCTTGGATATGCTTGGCTTTGTTGCGGTAAAACCCCGTTGAGCGAATCAGCGCTTCTAATGCTTCCCGATCCGCTTCGGCGAAGGCAGGGGCATCTGGGTAGGCATCAAAGAGTGCTGGGGTAACCTGATTCACCCGCTCATCCGTACACTGAGCCGACAGAATCGTAGCTACCAGTAGTTGAACCGGTGTTTCATAGGTCAAACTACAGGTGGCATCCGGATAGAGTTGTTTGAGGCGATCGAGTAATTCTAATGCCTTTATTTTTTTAGCAGAATTGCGAGGCATAGCCTAAGTCATCAGTTTGGCGGTATCCAGCACAATCATAAACACCCCAAGCCCTAGCAAGAGGAAAAGGCTAACCTGCATAACGCCTTCTTGAATCTTATTGGGTAACGGTTTACCTCGAACCCCTTCCAGCAGTAAGAAAGCCAATTGCCCCCCATCTAAAGCCGGTAGAGGCAGGATATTGATAAAGGCCAAGTTAACGCTGATGACCGCTGCAAATTGAAATAGGCTGCTCATATCGGTACGAGCCATATCGGCACCAATGGCAACAATACCCACAGGACCCGCAACTTGGCTGGCAGACTCTCTAAAATTGCCCACCAGTTCGCCGAGGGTATGAGCCATAAAGCCCACTATTTTCTGAAACTCTTGGGCTGCAGTACCAAATAATTCGCCTACATGTTGGATAGGACGGCGCACTAGACGGCCATTAGGAGCGAGCTGAACTCCAATGCGAGCTAGGCCCTCGTCCGTTCGTTCAGGAATAATGTTGATATCTATCTCTTGATCTTGCCGTTTAATATGCAGTTGAATGGGCTGGCCCTCATTATTTTGGATGGATTTCATCAGGGAATCCCGAGCGGCCTCTGCTTGGCCTAGGGTCTGTCCATCAACCGCAAGGACGATATCTCTCGATTGGATACCTGCATTAGCAGCAGCGGAACTCACATCCGTTGCCACTTGAGCAATCAACACCCCTGGTTGGTACTGAACACCACCGGGAACGCCGACGATGCCAACTTCTGCAACCAGCAACACATAGGCCAAAATCATGTTGGCAATGACCCCAGCACTGATGACAATGGCCCGATCCAAAACAGGCCGAT
Source organism: Acaryochloris sp. 'Moss Beach' (assembly GCF_021497025.1). Classification (NCBI taxonomy): domain Bacteria; kingdom Bacillati; phylum Cyanobacteriota; class Cyanophyceae; order Acaryochloridales; family Acaryochloridaceae; genus Acaryochloris; species Acaryochloris sp. 'Moss Beach'. The sequence continues at coordinate 3,656,067 of NZ_CP071717.1, read as the reverse complement.
TGCGCATCAAGTCTGGATCGGTCAGGGGGATAGAACTCTCGGGATCTTCATCTGGGAATCCGACATAACCGCCAAGGGGAATACTCCGCAAGGCATACTCGGTTTGCTCACCCTGGTATTTCCATAAAATCGGACCAAAGCCAATAGAAAAGCGGTTTACATGGATTCCTTGCAGTCTCGCAGCAAGGAAGTGACCCAATTCATGGACAGCAATCAGCAGCCCTAGAATACCGATCATGATGAAAATTCCAGCAAAGGGAGGCATGGATGCACCTTAATATCGCGGCTCTAATCCAATCATAGGGGATTAGGTTTAACTATCTTAACGCTATTGATGGCCTCAGGTTGTTGCAGTGAAGGGAGGTCATAATTCCAGTAAAATTCGAAACAAAAGAGCAGGGGCATTTCGCCAAAAACGTTCGGTTCTACACCTGGGGGAGTGGGGGTAGAATCGCTATCTTCAAAGAAGCGTTAGAAATATCTCAGCCAGTGAGCTGATATGGGAGGCAATTCTAAGGGTGAACGCGTGGGTTTTGCCAACAATTAGCGAGGGATTCAGGGAGAGTGAACCGGCATTGGATTGGTGGTCTGAACCTCAATCCAATCAGGGAGAAACTGAATGGCATGCTGCGATTGGCACGCTCTTATCGATGTTGCTGGCAACTCAAGAAAAAAACATCAGCCAATCTAGTACCCATCAGACCGTTCCTGCCAGGATGCGAGGCTTGATCTTAACGGGGCCAACTCCCCTTTTGAGTGATTTAGGCTTATTTGCAAATTTCCATATCTGGGCTTTAATTCCAACGAATGGCACTGCATTACAATTACCCCCCTGTGATCGAACGCATTCTGAAGTGCCCCCTCAGTCTGCTCAGACTATCCCATTACTCCCTGCAGATCCTCAATTAGCAGAGCGATTTTGCTTAGTGCTGACGGCTTCCTTTTGTTGGGTCGCAACTTTGGATTCTACGACTGATCAGGGATCATGCTTCCAATTCTCCTTTATCCCAGAAACAGTACAGCAGGTGCTGCAGAGTGTGCGATCGCGTATCCAACTCACGCGTCCCCATCAATTGGCAGAGTTTGATGGCCTCTTGCAACAATGGCCAGTTGTTGAGCCCCACTATCGAATTCCGCTGCAATTTAGTCGTCAACTGCTGCAAAATTATCGGCAAGTCTCGACGCTCTTGCCTGAACTCTCGCCGCAACGCTCTTCTCACTTATCTGAGATGAAGGCTACCGAACAATCAGATAAGCGTCAGGTGTCTCCGGATCACAAATGCCCAGAAGTCGACTTATTAAAAGCATTAGCCCATGAAGTGCGGACGCCTCTGGCCACCATTCAAACCTTTACACAGCTACTGCTGAAACGCTCCGATTTACCGGCAGAAGTCTTGAAACGATTAGAATCGATCCGGCGGGAATGTCATGAGCAAATTGATCGCTTCAGCTTAATTTTTAGGGCGATGGAGCTTACCACTGCGGAGACAACGCCTACGGTTCAGCTCATGTCTATTTCGGTCCAGGAGGTTTTAACAACGAATGTCCCTCGCTGGCAAAAACAGGCCGATCGGCGCAGTCTCTCTTTTGAGTTGGACATGCCGGCGCAACTGCCTGCGATCGCAATTAGTGATCCCAACATGTTGGAGCAGGTTCTAACGGGCTTAATAGAACAACTCAGTCATCGTTTGCCAATAGGCAGTCAAATGCAGTTGCAAATTGCCTTAGCAGGCGATCAGCTCAAACTAGAGCTGCGCTCTGATCAAACCATGACAAATCCAGGCTCAGGGGCTGATTTGCCCATGCTCAAAGCTATTGGTGATTTATTAATGCTGCAACCCGAAACCGGCAACTTGAGCTTGAGCTTACCCGTCACCAAACAACTCTTCGAAATTTTGGGTGGAAAACTCACCGTCCGTCAAAATCAACAGCAAGGTGAAGTCTTGACAATCTTTTTACCGTTAGGGACGGATAGTACTGCATACTAGGGATGGCTCCAGAACTGGGAGACTTCCCTGAGTTTGGCAGGATATCCCCCCATTGATGGAGTGAGTCTTATCGAAATTTGGTTATGTCTGTAGAGAATCTTGTTACCCCTCTCGCCGACCTGGAAGCGATCCCTTATCTTGATGCCGACGGGATGCTTCCCCAACAATTTTCAGGCAAAATCGGTGTCTATGCCATCTTTGGGGAAGATAAAACCCTCCAATATGTGGGGTATTCACGGGATACCTTTCTCAGTCTCAAACAACATTTAATCCGTCAACCTCGTTTATGCTATTGGCTGAAAGTCCAATCGATTGACCGCCCGAATCGGACCCTACTGGAAGAGATACGGAGTACGTGGATTCAGGGCAATGGTGCACCAGTACCTGGTAACCAAGCCGATCAAAGCAAGTGGGAACAGGCAATTGATGTCAAAGCTGCCATGACCGATGAAGAACAGGCCCAACATCAAGACCCGGCCCTAGACGAGCGCAGCCAACTCAAAGTCCTGAAAAATGCGGCCCGTCGCCTAGAAGCTGAAATCATGGAGATCCTCAACCAGCGTGGCGTACAAGAGCCTCTGCGGTTTAACCCTAAGTTAAAAGAGACGGGGTTATTAGATTTAAAATAGTGTGGGGTCATCCACCCCACCCATGCCTTAATCACAGTCCCAAGTCTCCCCATTTTTTGCAGAGATATCGCCCCTAATATTGAGAGGTTTCATGCCTGACGGAGAACAAATCAGTTTATTTGATTGGCAGGGTGCCGAAACCAAATCAGAAACGGTGACTGTGACCCATGAAGAAATCTCTACTAGTCCACAGGTTCCTATCCCCAAAGGGTTTTATCAAAACCTGCCAGAATTAACGACTCATTGTCAACAGTGCCAACGGTGTGATTTGGCACCCAGCCGTACCCATGTCGTGGTGAGTCGGGGTAATCCACAAGCGCCCATTCTGATCATTGGAGAAGGACCTGGTCAACATGAAGATGAAACTGGATTACCTTTTGTGGGCCGAGCTGGGCAATTATTAGACAAAATCTTGGCCTCAGTCAAACTCGACTCGCAACAAGATGTTTATATTTGCAATATTGTTAAATGCCGACCGCCAGACAATCGAACCCCAACGCCAGATGAGTCAGCCGCTTGTAAACCCTATCTACTAGAGCAGATTCGCCTAGTGAATCCCAAGATCATCTTGCTGACAGGCGCAACTGCAGTCCGGGGGCTTACAGGAGATAAACGGGGCATTACCAAAATCCGTGGGCAATGGTTACCATGGCAAGACTATTTGTGCATGCCCATCTTGCATCCTGCCTACCTCCTTAGAAATCCCTCCCCTGAACCTGGCAGACCCAAGTGGTTAATGTGGCAAGATATCCAGGCCGTTCGGGCGAAACTAGATGAGTTGTTGCAGTCACCTTAAGTATTTAGAGAATTTGCCTAGACGACGGATTAGGAGCCGTACAACAGCATTAGCAGCCACTCTAGCTACCTTGACCAATGGCCATAAAAACTTGCTTCAGTTCATTTAAGGTGGAGAATACTGGGTTGTCTTGCTGCCCTTCTGCTCCTGCTTGACCCTTTAGGCTCTCTACAACATCTTGAATCGGTTGTAATAAGCTCTCAGAAGTTTTGACTTTCCCCCACAACTCGGCCAAGGCCGTTTTTTGGTTTTCTAGCTCGTGTTCTTGTTGTTTCAAAGCATTGCGCTTATTGTCTTGTTCTGTAGACGTCGTCTCTATTGTATTTCGAGTGACTTGCAGAGAAGCCTCTAGGTCACTGAGTTCATGGTTTAATCTCTCTAGCGATTGCTGTTGCTTTTCCTGCTCAGCTTTTGCTAATTCTACGATAGGTGCAAGATCTAACGTAGCTGATTGATGAAATTTGTTCTGTTGCGATCGCTTCCGCTGATACAAAATGTCTTGATGAAAATAGAGAATGGCTTCACGCTCTTTCAGGGTTTTGCGCTGACCTTCTAAGGTCTCATCCAGTAAACGGAAATGCTGTCGCTCATCCTCCACCTCACCGGTCAAGCTTAATTGATCATACTCGCTGGCATTTTGAATTTTTGCTTCCAACTCATCAATCGCTTCTTGTTGGTATTTCAGTTCTTCTTCCTGATCATTAACAAAACTAGAAAGTTTAACCAATTCTGTATTGAGCTTCTCTACCGTGGTTTCCAGCTCCTCTAACGGCATATCCCGGAGCCTTTGGACATCAGCCTGCTCACCAGCAGCCCCCTGCATCTGAGTGAGATTCTCATAGAGATTGCTTTGGACTTGTAGCTGTTCGCTTAACCAACTTTTCTGTTCTTCTTTCAAGGTGAACGACTGCTCTTGCACCTTGAGTTCTAATTTGGTTTGTGCCAAAGAATCTTCGGTTTGCTGCCATTCCTGCCAGACAGATTGCAACTCAGACTGTTGTTGATCAAGCGTCGCTTGTTGTTGTTGAGCATGAGAGCGATCCTGATCAAGGGTTTGCCAAGCTTCCTGTATCTGGGGATGTTGATTGATACTCGCTAAAACATGATCCGGATTGGATGTCCCATTAGCAAGAGATTGATCCAATTGCTCCAACAATTGCTCTATCTGCCGTACTTGTTCATCAGACAGTCCTGCCTGTGCCTCATTTTGAGCATTCTGCAACCGTCCCCAGCCTTCCTCTAACTGCTGGCGATCTAGCTCCATCTGCTCTTTTAGCTGCAGGATTTGGGTGCGAGTAGCTTCAAATTCTTGGCGTTGTTGCTCGATTTTTTGAGATTCAGCATCCCATTCTTGTATTTCCTCAGCTCGGGCTTCCATATCCACTTCACGCCGAGTGAGTTCTTGACTTTGGTAGATTAAGGATTGCTTCCACCCTTCAATCTCTTCTTCCTGGGTTTTGAATTTCTCACGCATGCGAGAAAAGCTTTTTAAGATGCCAACTAGCTGTCTTGTGGCATCTTGAATACTTTTAAGCTGCTGATTGCCATCCATCTCAACCAAGACAAGGACGCCCGCGTTGTAGTCATTCGCAGCATCTGCTTGGAGCAGTTCTTCGCCAGAGATGGGACTCCAGTTATGCTCAGATTGCTTTTGGGCTAAAAGCTTCAGCTCTGTTTTGGCACCCATAAAGCCAGTCTTCTTGTGCACTTCAGCGAGATACAGCACACTTATCACCCTCAATTTCTACTTGCATCTGAGCCCAGTCAATATCCAAAGTTCAGCTTTCTAAATTTAGCGATCGATTGAACTTCATTCAACTCCTATTTAGTACAAAAGCTTCGCTTTTGACCCAATAGGGTTTTTCAAGCATTAAGCTTAACTTCCCCTCAAGATTAGCTAACTTCAAGATTTAAGCCAACACTCTCAGCAAAAGACATGCTCAACTATACAAGGGAACACAGTTCTTCCCAAGTCAATAGTTCCCAAAAGGGCAGCTCTTCTTTGCATGCATAGAGTAAGTCTTTTTACTCCTAAGGAATTGATCCTTTCCCTAGAACAAAACAATTCATAGATTGGCAAATTGTATGTTAGGGGAGGGTATCCTAAGTTCGCAGGGGAAATCACCCTCAATAACTTCGTTCTTGGCTGTTCTGTTTGAAACTAGTCTACTCAGGTAAATGACTAATACTATTTGTCAAATTACTCAGACCACTTTCACCTTTACCGTAGCAGCCAATACTTAAATGTGAGTAGCCCTAGCGAAGATGTCAGGTAGCAATAAATGCAAAAAGTTTTAGTAGTTGATGACAGTATTACACAGCGACAACTCATGAGCAATGCTCTCGAAGACATGGGACTCACGGTTTTGATCGCAACAGACGGAGTAGAAGCGCTTGAGCAAATCCAATCAACGCAACCTGATATTGTGGTCCTAGATATCGTCATGCCTCGAAAAAATGGGTATGAGGTTTGTCGCGAAATAAAGTCTAACCCAACAACTCAAAATGTACCAGTTGTAATTTGTTCCTCAAAAACAGAAGACTTTGATCGGTACTGGGGGATGAAACAAGGGGCAGATGCTTATCTGACCAAGCCGATACAACCGCGAGAATTACTAGTCATAGTTAGGCAATTACTAGAAGGTTAGGTCCTTATGGTCAGTCACCAAGATATTGTTGCAGATACAGATACTAATCAGCTCTCCAATCTGCAGGAATTACAAAATCCTGAAGGAGACTTATTCTTAAGATTCTTCATAGAGTCAGGCCAAGAATTTGCATTACCAGCCCAAGGCATTCGGGAAGTGCTGGCGTTAGCGCCAGATCAGATTACACCGATTCCCAATGTATCTCCTGTGCTGATGGGCGTCTTGAATCTGCGAGGTCAAGTTGTTTGGGTAACAGATATTGGTCAGTTCTTAGGTCATCCTAAACCCTTAGATACAGATTGCCAGGAAATATCGATCATTGCGATCGAATCCCAAGAAATTACCGTTGGTTTGGCTGTTGACAAGGTGATGGATATGGATTGGCTAGATGCTGACAGGCTGAGTCCATCTCTCAGTGCGCCAGACAATATGGCTCCTTTCTTGAAAGGAGAATGGATACTCAATGAGTCCGAACAATATTTACGATTGTTGGATCCAGAAGCAATTTTGAGATCAGCCCGGTGGGCGACTTAACCCCATGAAGATGTAAGGGAAATGACTAAACTTGGCAGGTCTAGAGGATATTCTTCAACATCATTCCTTAGTTTTGTTCAATCTTAGTGGTTTAATTCATCTCAGGTAGTTTTTAAACATTCTCTATCATAAATTTCCGCAGATTATTCGCTTCAGTTAGCATTTCGACTCATCCAGTGGCAGGAGCAGACAGATGTCATTAAGTACTCGATATACTCAGGACTATCAACAAGCAGTAAGTGACTATATGAAAGGTCACTACCAGGAAGCTGCCGAAACGACAGACCAGTTAGTAAAAGAGTATCCTGACGATCCAAATCTGCGATTACTCCGAGGACATATATATAGTTGTCTTCAAAAATACGAAATTGCAAACCAACAATATAAGTCTGTATTAGAGTTGACTCATGATCCAGAGTTGCTTGATTGTGCTCGCAACAGTTTGGCGGATTCAACTCGATACCTTGAATCGGGCTATGGCTATTCTGAGTCGATGCCCTCTATCGATAACAACAGTGCTGCTTTGACCATGACGAATGGAAATGAGTCGCCATTGGGTGAACCAGTAGTTACCCAACCCTCATCCTCACTTCAGACAAATTCTGATGGTGAGTCTTCAACTGCAGATGACAATCCATTTGCAGTCAATTCAAACCCCTTTGATGATTATGTGTCCGCTCCTCTGGTTTCTGGGAACACTAACAGACAGCCGTTGGTTTCGGATAGTTTTGCTGATGGAGAAGACGATACGTTACTCATGAACAAAAACCATTCAACATCCGACTCAGAAAGTTCCGATACTCGGCCGTCCGGTATTTTCAGCGATTCCGAAAGCGATGCTATTCAAAGTGAATTTACTGATATTAGTGGTGTAGACAATACCATACAGTCCTCCCATACTGATGCTGACGCTTGGGATGAGCCCTTTGATTTGGCAGGGGAGAATACAACGCAATCTGCAGACTTAGATTTCTCAGATTCAATCGATCAAACTGAGTTCCCCATGTCTGGGATTGATTTATCTGAAGAACTATCTATGGATGGTTTCGAAGGGAATGCGGAAATCGACACCTTTGATCCAGCAACCGAGTTTGATCTTGATCCCAGTTTGCTGAACTTGGCTGAAGATGAACAGGATTTGATTGGAGATACGGGATTAATCAATGTAGCGGAGAATGCGCAAGCGTTAGCCATTGATGATCTACCTCCTTCGTCCGACTTGGCCGCGTCATCACAGTCAGGATTTTTAGGAGAGTCCCAGGATGGGAGCGCCTTCTTCCCTGATGGCCAAGGGGCTGCCCTGTCCAAAAAGCCTGGGGGAATTTTAGCTCCTTTTTCTAATGCCTCATTGCAGCAAAAGCAAATTATTATGTCGACAACTGCTGGAGTCGTTTCGGCGTTAGCGGTTGTAGGGGCAGGCCAACTCAGCTCTCAATCTATGGCCACGACAGGAGCGGGAGCACTGGCAGCTGGTGTGGCGGGTGGTGTGACAACCCTAGCCCTCGGACAAATTATGACCCGGCAAATCAAGTCTTCAACGAATGATTTGCAAACTCAATTGACTGCCGTTGCCCAAGGCGATTGGAGTGTTCGGGCCACTGAGTTTTCTAAAGATGAATTTGGTCAGTTAGCCACCAGTTTTAACCAAATGACTCGTTTTATTGAGTCAACCACTGCTGAAGTACAGCGCAAAGCAGAAGAACAGGAAAAGGCCAAAGAAGACCTACAGCGACAAGTGATTCGTCTGCTGGATGATGTAGAAGGGGCCGCTCGTGGAGACCTGACGGTTCAAGCAGAAGTAACTGCCGATATTTTAGGAGCGGTTGCTGACTCTTTTAACCTCACCATTTATAACCTGCAAAAGATTGTTAAACAGGTTAAAGTAGCGGCCCAGGAAGTGAATAAAGGGGCAGCTGAAAACGAAGAATTTGCCCGGGGCTTATCTTCTGATGCATTACGGCAAGCTGAAGAGTTGGCAGTCTCGCTAAATTCTGTGCAAATGATGACCTCCTCTATTCAGCAGGTTGCAGAAAGTGCTCGTTCTGCAGACCAGGTGGCTCAAAAGGCGACTGAAGCTGCTCTGAAGGGTGGGGAATCTGTAGAAAGTACAGTGGCTGGTATTCTCCAGATTAGAGAAACAGTGGCTGAAAGTACCCGAAAAGTGAAGCGTCTTGCTGAATCTTCCCAAGAAATTTCTAAAATTGTTGGATTAATTTCACAAATTGCCTCCCGCACGAACCTACTGGCCTTGAACGCTAGTATTGAGGCTGCTCGTGCAGGTGAATCGGGTCGTGGTTTTGCAGTTGTTGCGGATGAAGTCCGTCAACTAGCCGATCGGGCTGCCAAATCATCCAAAGAAATTGAGCAAATTGTTTTGCAAATTCAAGGTGAAACAAGCTCTGTGATGATGGCCATGGAAGAAGGAACCCAACAAGTTATCGAAGGAACCCAACGGGCGGAGCAAGCCAAGCGTTCGTTGGACGACATTATTCAAGTCTCATCACAAATTAATCAGTTGGTGGGTTCGATTACCAAAGCGACTGCTGAGCAAACCGAAACCTCCCGCTATGTATCTCAAGTGATGCAGTCGGTGGAATTAACTGCCCAAGAAACTTCACAAGAAGCTCAACGAGTGTCTGATTCTCTGAGAGGTATGGTGAGTGTTGCTAGTGAACTTCAGTCTTCAGTGGAGCGATTCAGAGTGGAAGGCACTGAATTCTAGGGCTTTGTAGCCTAATTTCTAAATCATCAATTTGACTTATCGTTTTACAGCATCCTAAGGAAGATGGTAATGCAGCCAGAACAACAGCGGATTATGGTCTACTTTATTGAGGAAGCTAAAGAGCACCTCAATACAATCGAGCATGGTTTGCTGAATTTGCAGACCGTTGTTGCCGATCCTGAATCTTTGAATGAAGTATTCCGAGCCGCTCATTCAGTGAAAGGGGGGGCTGCAATGCTGGGTATTTACAGCATGCAGCATATTTCTCACCGGTTGGAAGATTACTTCAAAGTACTGAAAGAGCATGACCTTCCGGTCGATCAGAAACTAGAGTCTTTACTATTTAAAAGTTTTGATGCCCTCCATATTCTGACGGAAGAATTAGAGCAGTCCTTTGGCTTGTCGGATGAGTTGTCAGCCAAGACCATATCGGAAATCGACCCGGTTTTTTCTGAAATCGACAGCCATCTGACCGAGATAGCAGGTCCAGGCGTTGATATCAGCGCTCTATTAAGTGATGCCCCTGCACCTACACCGCAGAAAACAACTGCCGAGCCAGAGGTGTTGGATGCTCAATGTCTTGAACTTTTTCAAACAGATATTTTGCAATATTTGCGAGAGATTCTGGGATTATTCAAACAGCCTGATACACCAGAAAATCGCCAGACATTAACCAAGATCTGTCAGGATCTGGGCCAAGTCGGACAGGAATTTCAGCTAAAAGGTTGGGCTGAACTCTTAGAAGTAGCAGGTGTTGTCGTAGCTGACTCCAGCAACTCCTTTGCGACTCTTGCAGGAGTGATCGTTCCTAATATTAAAGAAGCAAGAGACTTAGTTTTAGCGCAACGTGCAGCAGATGTGAAGCCGATGGCCGCACTGTTAGATTTAATGCCTGCACTAGACTTTGGTGACCTAGGAGTTACGAGTTCAGCCGAGACTGAGACTGAAGATTGGTTAGGCTTATTTGCGGAAGAAGACACGAGTGCTTCGACAAATGCAGATACGGGAGCTTCTTTCCTTGATGACTTGTTCAATGAACCGGCATTAAATTTCGACACATCCACGACTGCTGAAGTTCCTGAGCCCGTTGCTGCTACAGACAATAATTTTTCTAACTTAGACACCTTGTTGGCTGAAACACCAACAAATGGGGCCACTGCTCCCGCTGTGGCCCCATCAAATGATGACTTCAATGATCTTGAAAAACTTCTAGAAGAGCCAAGTCGTCCAACAAAGGCTAAGGAACAGGCCAAAGCGCCACAAAAGCGCACAGGTACTAAGCCATCGCGGCGGGGGAGTGCCATTGCACAAACCATGAAAGTTCCTGTGAAGCAATTGGACAATCTAGGAAACTTAATTGGCGAGTTGGTGGTTAGCCGTAACTCCCTAGAAGATAGCCAAAATCGTTTACGGCAGTTTTTGGATAATTTGTTGTTGCAGGTTCAGCAATTGAATGATCTAGGGCGCAATATGGAAGATCTGTATGAGCGTTCGTTATTGGAAAATTCATTGTTGAGTAGTCGCCAACAGCAGGCGGTTGCCAGTGGAAACGGTGCAAATGGTAATTCTGGCGGTCATTCCACAGGCCAGCAATTTGATGCCCTAGAAATGGATAGTTTCACGGGGTTCCACACCTTATCCCAAGAGATGATTGAACGCATTGTTCGGGTGCGTGAAGCGGCCTCTGATATTGAGTTTATTGTTGGGGGAACCGAACAAGTTACACGGATGTTCCGTCAAATTACAACTCAGGTACAGGAAGGCCTAACCCAGTCGCGGATGGTGCCTTTTTCCCAAGTAGCAGAACGACTCCCTAGAGCCGTCCGTGATATTTCCATGAAGTGTGGTAAAAAAGCTAGGCTGGAATTGGAAGGTCGTGACACTCTAATTGATAAAAGTATTTTGGAGCGGTTATATGATCCGCTGACACATTTGGTGAATAATGCGCTGTTTCATGGCATTGAAGCACCTGACATTCGCCAATCTTTGGGTAAAGCCGAAGAAGGAGTCATCAAACTACGGGCCTTTTATCAGGGTAATCAAGCTGTTATCTCGATCATGGATGATGGTGCTGGAATTGATGTTGAGCGTGTGAAAGCGAAGGCCGTCCAGAAGAACTTACTGACCCAAGATGAGGCCGACACCCTATCTCGCCAAGAAGCCTATGCCTTGCTATTTAAATCGGGTTTCTCGACCCAGGAACAGGCCAATGATTTGGCGGGTCGTGGAGTGGGCATGGATGTTGTCCGCAATAGTATTCATGAAATTCGCGGGGTGATTAATACCGATTCAGGGATTGGCAAGGGCACCACGTTTACAATTCGACTCCCTCTGACCCTCAGTATCACGAAGGCCTTGTGTTGTATCGATAATTCGACTCAAATTGCATTCCCGATTGACGGAGTGCAAGATGTGATTGATATTCCCAAGGAACAGTTGCAGCAAGATGCAGATGGACAAGTGCTGGTAACCTGGCAAGATAAGCAGTTGCCTTGCAAACCATTAGGAGAATTGCTGGCCTATAGTCGTCGATTTAAGCGGAGTTCATCTTATAACGCTAGTAATACGAAGGATGATGGCATGGCATCAGTGGTCATTCTTCGCAGTGCAGATGATCTGGTGGCCATTGAAGTTGAACAGGTTTTGGCCGAACAGGAAATTGTAATTAAACAATTGGCGGGGCCGGTTCCCAAACCCATGGGCATTGCTGGCGTCACTGTGCTGGGTGATGGTGGCATTATGGCCATTGCTGATGTGATGGAACTGGTAGATCTGTGCTTGGATCGCCTAGAGGTGAACAGTAATCTCTGGAAGAGTATTCTGGAAAACACGGAAGTAGAAGAAGCTACCGATCCGATGGTACTCATTGTTGATGATTCGATTACGGTTCGAGAATTGCTGTCCATGACCTTCAATAAGGTGGGCTATCGGGTGGAACAAGCCCGTGATGGCCAGGAAGCATGGGAAAAACTGCGATCTGGATTACCCTGTGATTTGGTTTTCTGTGACGTGGAAATGCCTCGGATGGATGGGTTAGAGTTACTGTCTCGTCTACAGCAAGATGATGATCTGCAGGACTTGCCTGTAGCGATGCTGACATCGAGAGGAGCTGCTCGCCATAAACAAATGGCTACAGAGCTAGGGGCGAAAGGATATTTCACGAAACCTTATTTGGAAGAAGTCTTGCTGGAAGCAGCTCAACGCATGTTGAATGGGGAAGTTTTAGTCAAATAAGACAGTTCCTGACGGGGTAAAAGACTATGCTTAAGCTCAGGGAGTTATCCCTAATGTTGGTCTTAGCGAGTCAGCGGGCATGCCCATTTCAGTACCTGAATTTCAGCAGTTATTCCCGTATCAGCTTGATGAGTTTCAACAGCAAGCAATCGCTGCTTTAGATGCCAATCAATCGGTAGTCGTGTCGGCACCCACAGGGTCAGGCAAGACTATGGTGGGTGAATATGCGATCTATCGAGCATTGCAGAACGGGCAACGCGTTTTTTACACCACACCGCTAAAAGCGCTCTCGAACCAAAAGCTGAGAGACTTTCAGTACATGTTTGGTGACCAGGCGGTTGGGCTCTTGACGGGGGATCTTTCGGTTAATCGAGCGGCCCCCATTTTGGTTATGACAACGGAAATTTTCCGAAATATCCTCTATGGCACGCTGACTGATGTGGTCAATACTTCTTTGGAGGGGGTGACGTCAGTCATCTTGGATGAATGTCACTATATGAACGATCGTCAACGGGGGACTGTTTGGGAAGAGTCTATTATTTATTGCCCTGCCGATATTCAACTGATCGCTTTATCTGCGACGGTTGCCAATGCACAACAACTAGTGGATTGGATGAGCTGGGTGCATGGTCCAACACAACTGATTGAATCGGATTGGCGTCCTGTTCCTTTGGCCTATTTCTTTGCGAATGCGAAGGGACTGTTCCCACTATTGAATCAACAAGACACAGCCCTCAACCCGAGATTAAAGGCCCAGGCAAAAAAACATCATGGCCATCGTCATCAGCGTCGTGCTGATAGTCCTGATGTGATCGCTGTATTGCAGCATTTGCGAGGGCGAGAGATGTTGCCGGCAATTTATTTTATTTTTAGTCGCAAGGGCTGCGATCGCACCGTCGAATCCACGACCCACCTCAATCTTCTGAACCCTGATGAATCAGCACAAATGCAGGCGCAGATGGAGACCTTTAGACAGCAGCATCCCGATGTGGGGCGGCCAGAACAATTTGCTGCGATCGCACATGGTATTGCAGCTCATCATGCGGGCTTGCTTCCCCAGTGGAAAACCTGGGTGGAGGAACTCTTTCAGGCGGGGTTAATCAAAGTGGTATTTGCAACGGAAACCCTAGCTGCAGGGATCAATATGCCTGCTCGCACCACCGTGATTGCCAGTTTATCCAAGCGAACGGATTTAGGCCATCGTTTACTCACCGCTTCTGAAGTCCTGCAAATGGCTGGTCGAGCAGGACGACGAGGCATGGATAATCAAGGCTATGTGATCACGGTACAGACGCCTTTTGAGGGGGCGAAGGAAGCGGCCTACCTGGCTACAATTGGGCCGGATCCATTAGTCAGCCAGTTCACACCTAGCTATGGCATGGTGCTGAACCTGCTGCAAACCCGCACCTTGGATGAGTCCAAAAGATTAATCGATAAAAGCTTCGGTCAATATATTGCCAGCGTGCAACTTTCACCTCAGAAACAAGCGATCACAGATCTGCAACAAGAGTTGACCCTGTTGCGACAAAAGCTCGGAACAATCGATGAGGAGGCTTTAAAGCGTTATCAAAAATTGCAGCAGCGCCTCAAAGAAGAACGCCGGTTGCTGAAGATTTTGGATCAGCAAGCCCAGGAAACTCGTACTAGTGAATTAGCCCTGCTGCTGGACCATATCGAATCGGGGGCACTGTTGAGCTTGGCCCAGCCTAAATCTAGAACGCTTATTGCCAGTGTTTTTGTCGCAACTATTCCCAGCCCTGGCCATTTCCCGTATTTGGTTTGCTTGAGTCAAGACAATCACTGGTCCGTTATTTCTCGGAGTGATGTGATGCATTTGGATGGGCAGTTAGATCACTCCGCAAAAATCCAACAGCTCACGGTCCCTTCATCCCTGACTAAAAAAGGACAGTCTAAACAGGGTGATGCCATTAGCCTTCAAGTTGCAGAACAGATTCCTGACAGCACTTGGCAGCCTGCGCCAGAAGTGACACATCAACAACAGCAGTTACAAGCTGTAAAGTCTCAAATGCACCAACATCCTGCTCATACTTCTCGTCAGGATCATAGTAAGTTTCTACGGTGGCAGCGGCGGGTCACGACCCTAGAAAGACAGCTTCACGATCGAGAAACGAAATTTAATCGCCAATTTCAACATCAATGGCAAGCTTTTATTGCATTGGTAGACATTCTCCAAAAATTCCGTGGGTTGGACGATGTGAACCCTACAGAGCTAGGTCAAATCACCGCAGCTTTTAGAGGGGAGAATGAACTCTGGTTAGGGTTAGCATTCAAATCGCAAGCTCTCAATACTCTCGATCCCCATATTCTTGCTGCCGTTTGTGCTGCCCTAGTGGTGGACAATACACGGCCTGATGTATGGATGAAATTCCATCCTAGCGCTACAGTTCAACAAGCGATCAAACCCTTACGTCCACTACGGCGGCAACTGATTCAAACACAGCATCGCTATGAAGTCCCCTTTCCTGTGTGCTTAGATACTGAATTAGTCGGCTTGGTCGAACAATGGGCATTAGGCCTTAGTTGGAGCGATCTATGCGATGCCACTAGCCTAGATGCAGGTGATTTAGTTCGTATTCTGCGACGTACGGTAGACTTACTCTCGCAAATCCCTTACGTACCCTACCTGTCTCAGGAGCTACAAAAAAATGCCAGACGAGCACAGCAGCTCATGAATCGTTTTCCCATTAGCGATACTAGCTTACTGCCCGAGACAGCAGTTGAAGTAGTCATGTCTGATGAAGACTTGTTACCAGAAGAACCCGTTCGTGAGTCTTCGCCTTAGGTGACAGAGGCCTGGTTTTCCTCATTAGTGGCTTCAGCATTCTCAACTTCTGCCGCGTGAGGAAGCTCTAAGCAATATCCCGCCCCATATACCGTCTTAATATACTGAGGATGTCGGGGATCGGGCTCTAGCTTGGTGCGCAAATGGCGAACATGCACCCGAATTGTTTCAATATCATCGTTAGGATCGTATCCCCAAACTTCCTGGAGAATTTCGCTGGGAGAGACGGTTTGACCATGACGTTGAAGCAGACAGTGCAGCAACTCAAACTCTAAACGAGTCAACTTAATGACTTTATCTACCCACAGAACTTCAAACCGCTCAGGCACAAGAGTAAGCGGGCCATAACTGAGGATTTCGCTATGGCGAGCCGCTTGCGGAATGCGATCAGTTCGTCGCAGTAAGGCGCGAACTCGGGCCAGCATTTCTTCTAGCTCAAAGGGCTTGGTGAGATAGTCATCAGCCCCAGCATTAAATCCTTCGACCTTATCTTGGGTCTGACTAAGGGCCGTTAACATCAGAATTGGGATATCGGCTGTCCTCTGATCACGTCGTAACCGCTGGCAAATGGTAAAACCATCGACCTTGGGAAGCATCAGGTCCAAGATGATCAAATCTGGCAGTAACTGGACGGCCAACGCTTGCCCTTTAATCCCGTCAGTTGCTTGGGCTACATCGTAGCCTGCCATTTCCAGGTTGATCGCAACCAACTCTGCAATCGCAGGATCATCATCAATAACAAGTATCCGGGTTTTCATGCAAACTGCTCAGTGTGGACAATATTAAAGAGGTGCAAGCGCATCAGTTAACAACGATTGGATCAGAAGTGCTTCTTCATGTTTAAAACAGGCTTGTAAAGATTATAAACAAGGATAATTTCATCCTTCCCACCCACTTGTCTGAATCTACAGCCCATTCTAAAAAGAAGTAAAAGCGTTTTGAGTCCACCTCAGCATAATCAAAAAATCGAAGAAATTGTAAATTTTTTTTGTGAAATGATCTTAAATATCTACTTTATCAAAGATTTTTAAATTTCATCTGCATGATAGAAAATGACCTCCAATAATGCAACCTACATCTGTACAAGATTAGGAGAGAACTGATCCTGCCACTTCAACATTTGGTTTTATGCCCATTAGGGATCTGAATTTCCAGTACCTTTCAAACGTTGAGAGGGGGCAAAATAGCTAATATGACCTCTTCCATAGAGTTTTCACCCTAACAAGCTTTTTGGACTACTGGAAATGAGATGGCCAATAATGACCTATCTTCAGTGTAGAGAATTCAGATAAACCATTGTGGACGGAAAAAAGAGTGGAGACCTACCAGCTTTCTTAGGGCACTGAATCTTAAGGGGGCAATCTATATCTCAGAAGCAAGCTATAAAGCGACTCCATAGTTATTTTACTCCACCTTTTGGGACCAGTCCTAAACGAGTACTCCAAGATGGTGGAGACTGACCTCATATCTTAAACCTGGCTCCTATGGCGGCCTTAGCCCTAAGCATCCAAACAAGAGTCAGCTCATTTCATGCAGCTTCAATCTACACAGATGAAAATGCTGTTCTACAATCGTTCGCCACACTTAATGACTCATGTACTTGGTAATTGCTAGCCTTTGGTCTACGAACCAAGATGGTTAAACCTATGGACCAGGGATTCCCCTTGAGTCGAGCTTAGAGAACGTGTAACGTAACATCAATATGCAGCCTGACGCTGAGTATGAAGCCACAGCAGATTCTCACTGAGATTCATCTTTATCATCCGCCTCAATCCTTGGGCCATCTCTATTTAGAAGATAGTCCCCAACCTGGCGCACAACTGGAAGTAGCGGGTCGGCAGTATACGGTCTTAGAACGGCGACATCGCTATCAACTTCAAGCCAATCATTATCAACTCCACCACATTGCGGTGTATGTGCAGCTGGCCATTGGAGCGATGAATACAATGGGTAGCATAGGCGATGAAAATTGCAAGTACAATGCTCATTCAGCTTTATTACGATGTGCGATTAATCCTGATGGCCCTTGCCAAGATTGCGCCTCTTTTCTTCCGAAGACGGATATATCGTAATTCTGAACCTGAGATCTTAAAAAGTCGCTAAACCTAATCAAACAAAGGAGTATTGTTGATGTCACCTTGGCCAGCACTCGTTAGTCTGCTTGCATTATTGCTGTATTTTGTAGTCACTATTAATGTCGGGCGTGCCCGCGCTAAATACGGCATCCCAGCTCCCCAAATGTCTGGCAATCCTGATTTTGAGCGGGTTCTACGAGTCCAGCAAAATATGCTGGAGCAGTTGATTTTCTTCCTGCCAGCTTTGTGGATATTCTGCTTCTATCTCAATCCGTTATGGGGATCGGGGCTAGGAATGCTATGGGTGGGTGGCCGTGCTCTTTATGCTTGGGGGTATTACCAAGCTGCAGAGAAACGAGGTCCTGGCTTTGCCATTGCGTCTTTAAGCAGTCTAGTACTAGTCTTAGCAGGGCTGGTTGGCGTTGTCTTAGCCTTGATACCGGCCTAGAGAGTCCCGCTATTTAACCCAAAATAATTTATACAACCCATTGGGTTAGGGATTGGCAAAACTGCTCTAGGTCTAAGGCATGGATGCGTTGATCTTGGTGGGCACGTTTGCGATCGCACGCCGTATTGTATCCCCACGTCCCTAAAAACAAACCAATCTCTGCCAAATCAGATTGTTCCTTAACCTGCTCCAGTGCGGCTATTCGATCTTCCACAAACCAGATTGGGCCAGCCACTTCTGGGATTAGCAATCTTAAGGTCTCATACTTGGGGCGACGGCAATCTTTGCCATAGATGCGATCTCGGGATAAATCCACCCCCGCGTTTTTGAGCAAGGTATAAATAAATCGGCTTTCCTTAGTGCTGATAATAATGACTTCAATATCCTGACTAAGGGTTTGGAGTGCAGAAACGACCCCAGGGTAGAACTCATGTAAGGCCAACCAATTCTCTAGATCTGAGGCAATCCAGTGATCGCGGACTCCATCGACCTGTTGGACCAAGCTTTTTCGATCCAGGTCTTCCTCGACAACGATCCGATCACGGATCGAGGACCAGTCTGCTAACACCTGAGCTTCGGAAAACCCCTTCAAAATGGCGCGCAGAAGTACAGGCATTTCCCAACCCGTCTCAATCACTGGGCGCAGGTGGTAGAAATGCTCTGCTAATTCTGGAGCAGGCTCTGAAGTTGAGGTAGGCCAAATTCTACTATAGGCCCGCCAAGTAGTGAGAAAATATTCTCGCAAACCATTGCAAAGAACACCATCAAAATCAAGGGCTATGGTTTGGGGTAAGGATAAGCTCATGGCTATAGATTAATCATGCCGCCAGCATTCCCCAGGCAAAGTGCTTACTTTTGCCTCAACTGCTAGCTTTATCAAATAAACTGGGGCGGAAGGATTCGAACCTCCGAATGCCTGGACCAAAACCAGGTGCCTTACCACTTGGCGACGCCCCAATGCGACAGTAATTTTTTCAGGCTCGAATATCTTAACAGTTTGCTTCCCCAAACTGTCAACCTTTATCTCAGACTTTCCTAAAAAAAATGACGGTCTATCGATTGTCCTTGCTAGTATGACCATAGATAAGGCCTAATCTCACAATGACTGCTAATGTTCTAGCTGCCAAAACCCGAGTTTTCGATCAATGGGCTCCCAATTACGATTGGTTGTTCACCACGGTGTTTTACCAAGCAGTCCACCAACGTCTGTTGAGCTATGTAAACTTACCGAACGATTTACCCACTGCTGCTTTGGATATGGGTTGTGGAACAGGTAAGCTCCTCAATCGTTTAGCCTCTCAATATTCACAGTTGCAGGGAACGGGACTGGATTTATCCCCAGAAATGCTGCGGCAAGCCCGTCAGGGTAACTGCCATCGTCCGCGCTTGATTTTTGTCCACGGGGCAAGTGAGGCGATGCCCTTTGCGGATAATCAGTTTCATGCAGCATTCAGCACCATCAGTTTTTTGCATTATCCCGATCCACAACAGGTATTTATGGAAATGGGTCGTGTGCTAAAGCCTGGAGGTCAGTTCTATTTGGTAGATTACACAGCCTTTTTTGGAGTAGGCACACAGCAAAATATTGCTGGATTGGGTGGTCCTATGCATTTTTATAGTCCTCAGCAACGTGAAACGCTAGCAATGAATGCTGGTCTAACTTGTACTGGTCATCATTCGTTGTTAGGCCCTGTGTTACTCTCAGTTATTCAAAAATCCAGTCTGTCTACTTAAATTCAATTTGGATACAGCTAGTGTTGGTATCTCTTTAAAAGTGGAATGCAGGTGTATCCAATACCAGAATTATCAAGAGACCCGAGCGACTGGCTTTGGAGTGAAGATGCACTCTGGTGCCAATGACATGGGTAGAACTAGTCCTAGATCAGACGGCTCTCTTCCAGGGGTATTCTGGGGCAAGGATGGGGAATTGTAAGGACGCTCTCCCTGTCATTGTCAAAATGGCATGAGCGACCCAGAGTCCACGATCTAACGAACTCTAAGTTGGCTCTAATTGGAAAATATTTAGACTATTTTAGTGAAGGCGATGACCACAGTTTGCACAGAATTTGTCTTGCGCAGACACGGCCGTTCCACATTGACTACAAAAATTATTTTGCGTTGTTTGGGTAGCGGTTGCTGTTGTTCTCATGCTGAGGTGCATATTGCCCATACGCATTTGCATCGGCTGCATACTCATGACCATATTACCCATCGTTAGCGGTTGTAACGGTGGCATGGGAGGTATAGGAGATGTGGGGGGATGTACAATCTGCTGCAGTGGAATACTTTCGAGCGTATGCCGAGGGGGCATTGCCTCAATCGGCCGGATTTGATGATTTTGCACTAACAGAACATAATTTCCCTGCGCCGTCTCTAGCCGGATAATATGCCCTTGCAGACTTCGAAAGAGTTCTGGAGAGGTGGTCCAATGCCCAGTAGAAAAACTGTGGCTAGTTTGTTGTTGTTGGCCAGGTGAGGCTGCAATAGCCGTAATAATGGTCTGACTGTCTTGATTCTCGAGATAAATAGTGGAGCCCGTCCCTAATTCACCGACATATGCCATACTGCATGGCTCCTTATTTAGATTGAAATTTTCACTGGTGTTATCTCTATTGTGAAGGATTGGTACTGTACTGTGATTCTTCTATGGGGTTCTTAACACAAGCCAAGATAGAGAGACGACACTCATGAGGTCCTGAACTAACATTCAGAACTATGCACACTATCTTTTGCCTGATCATCTGAAAAAATTTCTTCCCTTTCGTTGGAATAACCCATGGCATAATAGGTCGGCAACGAGGTAACGGTGGTTATGGTCAAACACTCTAAATCAGAGGATGAGCAAGATACATCTGGACAGATCAGTGGTGGAGAATTTACCTTAAAAGTCCCTGATCCAGAAGATGAAGAAATCTCTGAATTTGAGTTTCAACAACAAGTTGGTGCTGCATGGGAGGTCTGTGATCGCTTCGACTTACAGACGGATATTTGGCGGGGGCGAGTTTTGTGCGCCATTCGCGATCGCGAAAAAAATACGGGCGAAGGTCGAGGCAGTGGCTTCCTCAACTGGTTACAAGACAACGAAGTTAGCAAGAGTCAAGCCTATAGCTGGATAGAACTCGCCAATAGTGCTGATACACTTTTAGAGGCCGGACACTTAGAACCTGACTCCATCAATAATTTTAGTAAGCGAGCCTTCGTTAAAACAGCCCAGTCTGCTCCCGAAATTCAAGAATTAGTCAGTGAAACAGCCCGCCAGGGGGAGCGGATCACCACTCGAGAAGTTCAACAGCTCTCGGATGAGTGGACAACAATGACCTCAGATTTGGTTCCTGCTGAAATTAAAACCAAGGCGGCCAACCAAACTATTCCTATTCGCCATGTAGCTCCCCTCGTCAAGGAACTAGAGAAATTACCGGAAGCCCATCAGAATACAATTCAATCTGAGCTTGCCGCTAGCCCTGATCTAGATACCCTCAAACAAGCCACTGCAGAAGCCAAACAATTAGCAAAATATTTAGAGGCTTTTGGCAATGTCCAAGCCCTCACCGAGCAATCTATTGATTTAGAATCCAGCCTAGAGGAAGCACTGCGGCTAGGCTGCCTCAATATCACAGCTGACTTAGTCAACCAGGCCTCGCAACTAGAACATATGGTAGCTAAGCTTTATACCACCTGGCGACGACTGCGTCGCTTAACGGACAAACTACATAATGCATCTGGAGCCAGTACTCCCCATCTACAATCCCTATTACAGGCATTAGAGCGTCTCTATGGCGATGTTCTAGAAGTGGAACTAGGTGCATCTGGCTCTAAGCCTTCTGAGACGATTAGTATCCAGGTCTTATCCGAACCCCATGCCTCTGGCTCAGAATAAGCTGTTTAGGAGACTCAGAAGATTCTGGATCTCTCGTTTAGATATCTTTATTCTGCAAGCTTTCTGGATGCCTTGGGTCTTTGCCTTTGGTGCATTTACAGCCATTAGCTTTAGTATTGGCGCTCTGTTTGATGTCTTGCGGCGATTAACAGAAGGAACCTTATCGAGTGCTGATGCATTACAAGTGTTGGTATTACAGCTCCCTCGCTTTATGGTGCTGGCTTTACCGATGTCCATGCTTCTGGCCCCTTTGCTTACCTATAGCCAATTAGCCCAAAGGAATGAGCTAATGGCTCTTAAAGCTTGTGGGACAAGTGTATATCGCATTGTACGGCCAGTCATTTGTTTTAGCCTGATTGTGGCTGTTTCTACCCTCACCCTTAATGAGTGGATCGTTCCTCCGGCTACTGCAGCAGTCAATCGGTTGCTGGCCCAGCACCCCGCGAGTCAGATTGCAGCGATTCCTAGCCAAAATATTGTTCATAAAACCTATCGGCATCAGCGATTAATCCAGCTGTTCTATGCCCGCACTTTTGATGGTGAGGCACTCCATCAACTGACTATTTTGCAGTTTCAAGATCGTCACTTACATCACATCTGGCTAGCCCAGCAAGCCACCTGGAACACCGCTCAACAACAGTGGACATTATCCCAGGGGACTCGATATACAATCGATCCGATTTCGGGGTTGTACCAACACGTTGTTTCCTTTAAGCAGCAGCCTTTTCAAAGGATCAGTCCGCAGGAATTAGCCGAGATCACAAGCAACCCCATCAACCTGCACGAAACCGAGGTTCTGATGCGACATGTACAACAGTCAGGAAATTTACAAACGATGCAACACCTGCAAGTGCGCTGGCATTCACTGATGGCTTTTCCCTGGATCGGAGTGGGATTTACGCTTATAGGATCAGCACTAGGCTGCCAGTCAACCTCAAAGCAAGGTTCACTGGGCTTTGGGTTAAGTAGCCTGTTGATTTTTGTTTACTATACCTTCTCGTTTATCTGCCAAACCTTAGGAGATACAGGCCTCTGGTTAGCAAGCATAGCTGGCTGGCTGCCGATCGTGGTTTTAATCACCCTAGGCAGCGCCTTACTTCACAACAGCAATATCCGTTCAGCGAGTTACTGAGTAAAGCCAATATCCTTTGCCCTGATTAGTCTCACAGATCTTGGGTCAACCAAACATCTATTTCTATCACTGGCTTAGATAGCGAGTGATAGAGGTTTAAAGCCATGTTTGAGAGATATTTCACCAATTTTTTCCATCTTTGCAACCGTAATTTCGTTGCGTCCCCAAGAAAAATTAGTGTGTAACTGCTCAAATTCTAGGAGCATAGATTCCGCAAAACAGGCAAACAACTGACGATTAGGAATATTCATGTTGACAATATGCATGATCTTCCAATCAATATCCAAAGAATGTTCGACAATACCACCGTTGAGGATATGAACGTCAGGATGCTGAACTTTTGTGCCTAAATTTTTCGGATAGCCACCATCAATCATGAGACAAGGATGCTTCAAATTGTCAGCATCAATCTCGATGCCTTTTGGCATACTAGCAACCCACACAACGATATCTGCTTGGGGTAGGGCTTCTTCAATCGACATGATTTTGCCTCGACCCAGCTCAGACTGCAAGGTTTCCAGACGGCCCTGATGGCGGGCAACCAAGAGTAATTCAGCTGTGTCTGTACGAGCATCTAGCCAGCGACATACAGCACTACCAATATCGCCCGTGGCACCACAAATAGCGACAGTTGCCTTATTCAGGTCAATCCCTAGTTGTTGGGCTCCTTGCTCAACTTGGCGGCAGATAATGTAGGCCGTATGGGTATTACCGGTCGTGAAGCGTTGTAAGTCTAGTTGAATATTTCGAATGCGGGTAATGCGCTGTAAATTGAAATTCTCAAAAATAATGGAAGAGAAACCACCCAAAGCAGTGATATTAATCCCATTCTTCTGAGCATGGGCCATGGCATTAACAATTTTACGAGTCGCCGCCTTGATTCTCTGGGAAGCCAGCATCTCAGGTAGGAAACAAGATTCGACATATTTGCCGTAAATGGTTTGCCCCGTAATACTTGTAACCGTAATGTCATCAACGATTTGAGGTGGGGCCATACACCAAAAATCTAAGCCTTGATCAGCGTACTCTGGATATCCTAATTCTCGGGCAACGGATTGAGCATGCTGCAAGCTGGTTAGATGACCAATTAGACCAAACATATATTTTTAGAAAGGAGCAAGCATTGCTGTTTCAAACAGGCTTACTGCGAATGTGTAAATAAAAGACTGTTGCAATAGTACACAACAATGTTACTTAATATTACAGCAAACCGTTATTTCGAACCAGAAAAAGTGATGGACATGGCGTGAAGTTAGCCAAGACGGGATAGCTGCTACCCCTGCAATAGAAAGAGCCAGGCTAGAAAGCCTGACTCTTTTAGATTTAGAGGATGGCATGGCGCAACATGCCATAGGTGCGACGTTTATGCAGCCACAAGACCGTATGCGGACATTCGCATAATTTCTCCAGTAGAGAACCCAATATTGCTGAGGGCTTCACCATATTGGATCATGAAGTCTTCAACTAGGGCTTCTTTTTCCATTCCTAAGACAGCTGCATCTTTGTCCACTTCGTTCAGCATTCTCCAAACGATGGGAAGGTTTTTGCGATTGGCTTCTTGGATTTCTGCTTTCACATCATCGAAGTGGGCCTTGAGCCACTCTTCACCGTAATTGAGGTGCTGATACTCATCTTTGACCACAGATTCTGTAATCTTGCGGGCAAAATCATCAGCGACGGGAATATAGATGTTGTAGGCTGCGATCGCAAAGCACTCAATAATCAAAGACTGGATCACTAAGCAAGTTGGAACTTTATCCTCAGCCGCAGCCTCTTGGAAATTCTTATGTAAGTCGGAAAAGAAACTGCGAGCAAAGTTTAGATCGCAGGTCACTTCTAAGTTGCGACCACAGGCTTCAAACCCTTTTTTGTGACGAGCTTCCATCTTGGACAGGCGGATAAAGTCGTCTTGGTGATCAGGCAGCATTTCGCCAAGACGAATATAGTTTTCATGAGCTTCTTGCTCACCTTCGATCACAATACCGTCAATCCGACTGTAAGCATCTTTGTAGGTGTCACTATAGAAGTCAATTTCTGAAATAGCCTGAGTTTGGGGCATATCTAACTAATCTCCTGATACATTCCTGTTTATACTGCGTCAACAACGTGACCTTAAAGTCTAATTCTAAAAAATATAGTTCTAATCTTTTTCAGTCTACTTCAAGGAGCAAAAGTCTCATGCTGTCATCCTGATTATACTAATCCTAAGTAAATTTGCTCAGAATTTAATCAGTAAAAGAAGGTAAGTCATTGGCAGTCTACCTTCTAAGGATTATGGATGACTCGTCAAGATAAAGGGGGAACTAAAATGGCAAAATCCTTCCCCAAGGTATTCCTTATACCTGTGAACCATCAGTATCTTTAGGCTTTGCTAGATACCTCTCAATTAAGATAATGGCCACAATGTCATCGATAGGATGATTAATCTTGCGTAAACTTTGGGGAATGAGACGATGGATGCCTTGAGGCGGGTAAAGCTGCCAATATTTGCCTCGGGCTTCTAAGGTGCTATAGCGTTCATCGACCTGAATAATGTCAAGATTAAGTGCATATTTTTCGACCAGAACGTGCAGCCATTCTTTTGAAGTGGTCTGATTCCCCATTACTAATAAGGAGATTGGATAGGTTTGGCGCAAAGTATTAATAGAATCAATTACTTGAGAAGCTGCCACAACCTGATGCCAGTGAATAGTCTGGTCTCCCCCCATGACGGCCAATCCACATTTTTGTCGTCCTGGATCAAATCCCAGAATCATGGACGAATCTACGATGATTGTTGGTTCAGAGGTCGGAGATATATCGTCTATCATTCCGTTATGTTTTGACGATCTTTTGTTGTCTAACTTTAGTGCCAATTGCTATGACAGACGTGAATGAATTGAGCGCTTCACAAAATCTGTCATAGACACCAAAGATCCAGAGCAGCTTAGGTTAAGATGTACAGTGGACTTTGATGTCTATCCAAACAACATAGACTAGGAGAGGTGGCAGAGTTGGTCGATTGCGTCTGACTTGAAATCAGATGAGCCCGTAAGGGTTCCGGAGGTTCGAATCCTCTCCTCTCCGTTTTAATAAAAATAGTTGTAATCGTTGAGATTGAGGTATACAAAACCACCTCAGCGCAACTATTCGCAGAAAATCGGCATTAGATTGTGGTCTAATGCCGATTAGTATTACTTGGATCCAATAATACTCAACCAGATTGAAGCTGCTGAATCCCTGAGACTAGCTGCTCTTCACCGAGGAACTTATGCCACAAGCGCCCCAGTTTCCTGGCTTCATCAGACTTTTCTGTAGCTACTTCATACATGCGACGTGGGCGTCCGCGGCCTTCAACTTTTTGCCAATAACCTCTGATTACACCTTCATCTTCTAAGAATTTGAGGGCACTATACAGTACCGTATCTGACAAACGATACAACGGATGGTTATTCTCTACGAGCTGGATCAAGGCTGTTCCATAGGAGTCACCATGGTCAATCAGCACGGATAATACGTAGCAAACGGCTACTTCTTTACTGAGATAAATAGGTGGTGGTTCTTGAAAATATCGATAAATATCTTGGAATTTCATGTGCTGTCACTTCGTAAATAAGGTGAATAATGATGCGGAAACTAATGACGATGGTTAATCGTCATGTTCCATGAGCCTGTCTAGAGAAGTTGCTCGGAAGACGCCATTAGCCCTTCATACGCCCCCCGTGTCTTTGCCCTATAGACGACAAACACTAAGAGCACAGAAGTTACTGCTCTCCAAGAATGACAGCCCTAAAAGCGTTACGAATTCGTAAGTTCCGCACCAGCTTCGGGAGTCAAAATAAGAGCAGGCTAAAGCTATGCTTCAGAACTTTGCAACTCTAAAACGCCCAATACTGGTGATATTTGTTTTAAAAAATAATGATTTGAAGATAACCCCCCCCGGTTTACCTAATGAACTCGATATTTAGATCAATTGTTCAGTGCATCAGCACAACATAGCTTTATCTATAACGTTGGCATCCTGAGTAGTGACCTAACGATAGACAGTATTCACATAGCTAGGCTGAAGTTACTATTACATTCGAGCTAACACTAGAGATTATAATTCCCAATTTTGTTTCTTAAAATTGAATTTATCTGAATTTTATAGTTCAGATTGTAAAAAACGATAGCATTCATTCCGCTAATTCATCTCTCTGTCCCTGTTTGATGAAAACTGATGGGGGGATGAAGAGGCTGGAAAAATATAAGTTAAGATTGATGTACTTCAATATTCAGTCTACACAGTTATGCTTGAGTTTTCCTGGGGAAAGCCAACAGTATTGTAGAGAATATTCTATTGAGGATTATCAAGTGTTGCAGAAACTGTTCAAATTCTGAACCTTCTGGGAAAACTGTTGAGTGATGACACTTGTTGATAGCATACCGTTGAGAAGAACGCACAACATGAGGACAATCATTACCTTGTTTTGGAGTCAATTCGCTCGGTGTGTGGGAGAACAATCATAAAATGATTGACGACAACACTGATCCAAACCTCGGCCAAGTTCTGATCAACCGATATCGGTTAGCAGAGCTCATTGGTCAAGGCTCGATGGGAAAGGTTTATCGGGCAGAAGATCAGCTCTTGGGTGGTGTCACAGTCGCCGTTAAATTTCTTGCTCAAACGTTACTGAGCGAAAAAATGAAAATGCGGTTTGCCCATGAAGCTCGAACTGGAGCACAACTGGGACAGCGCAGTCTCCATATCGTCCGTGTTTTAGATTACGGTGTGCATCGGAATGAAGCCCCCTTCTATGTCATGGAGTATATGGAAGGGAAAAATTTGAGTGATGTTATTGCAGCCCAGCCCTTAGGAATTAACCAATTTTTGCGGTTAATGCGGCATATGTGTCTGGGATTAGAATGTGCACACCAAGGCATAAAAATTGATGGCAAACACTGTCAAGTCATTCATCGCGATATTAAGCCTAGTAATGCCTTTGTGATTTCTGATCCCAGTTTAGGAACCTTGGCTAAGGTTTTAGATTTTGGCATTGCTCAATTCTTATCAGATACTACTGAATCCAATCAAACAGGCTCGTTTATGGGGACATTGGCTTACTGTTCTCCTGAACAGATTGCCGGCAAGGATTTAGATAATCGCTCCGATATATATAGTCTTGGCATCACTATGTTTGAGGTGCTCACAGGACATATTCCGATTCAGGCCGAAACCAATTCGATTGGCAGTTGGTATCATGCCCATCGCGCTCAAGTGCCTAAAACCTTCACTCAAGTCGCCCCCGGATTACAAATCCCTGCCTCTCTGAATGACTTGATTATGTCTTGTATGGCGAAGTCTCCGGACGCTCGTCCCCAGACCATGGCTGATATCCTGGCGGTCATCCAAACCTTAATAGAGCAAGGTTTAGACGGAGGCAAAGTCGAAATTGATGAGCCAGTCATCGTCGATAAAAAGGCCCATAAAAGCACCGTATCGGATCGACGCCGAACCCTTGGAACGGCCCGCGTTCCCTCTATTCCTAATCCTCAGCAACGATTTTGGTCTATTGAGGATGCAGGCTGGAATGTCTCTTGGCCCAAAAATAAGCCCATTGCAGATATTGTATTTCCACAGTTATTGCAAACTGAAAAGGAAGAAGCGGTGGCCTTATGGGTGATGTTGCCGCGATCTGAAGTTAGCCAGCGGCTGCTGAATACCCGCTATAACCAGTTTTTATGTACAATTCATCCGCATCCCATGGTGCTGTGGATTACGACGATTTATGATCCGATGTCAGGGCCAAAGTGGTTGCCTTGCTATCTAGATTTGAAAGATGCTCGCGGCGAAAAAGCAGTGCAATTGCTCAGTCAGGTGGGATATTATCCACTCATTTTCTTCTCTCGTGAGGATCCTGAACAACCTGCAAACGTTTGTACTGTACCGATTGCCCCTTATCAGAAACAGATCTTTCAAGATTGGATGCGGCTCAGTCGAGGGGCTGTTGTACCGGGTTCGGCAATGACCAGTAAGCAAATGCTGAAAGCTGAGTTGGAAAAAATCAAGCCCAATATTTTAATTAAGCTCGAAAATGCGCAAGGACAAAAATTTCAAACGTAGGTCTGGGTCAAGATAGCCTTAAGCCGGCGGCACAAATAAAATTGGGTGCCAGCTTCGGCGTACCATCTCTCCAGCGAAGCTGGGAATTGACAACTCCCAGAGTCGACCAAAGTGCTTGGAAGAAACGACAATAGCGCTGATATCGAAGTCTAAAGCAACGGTTTGAATTTCTGCGATCGCATTTCCCTGACGCACATCAATATTCACCTGTAACTTCAGATCTTCAAGCCGTTGTTGTAGTGCCTGTAAGGATTTAGTGCAATCCTTGGCTTTCGGGAGTAGGGAGACTTCTTTGCGCCCTGATTTCTCCAAAACCCAACACAGCATGCAGGCGTCCAAAGACTGAGGCGGCCGATTTTCTGCTTTGGCTGCGACATAGTCCACCACATGTTGAGCAGATTGACTGCCATCAAAAGGGATAAGTAAGTATCGCAACAAATGCTGACAGCGCAGCGCC
This sequence comes from Acaryochloris sp. 'Moss Beach', assembly GCF_021497025.1. Lineage (NCBI taxonomy): Bacteria > Bacillati > Cyanobacteriota > Cyanophyceae > Acaryochloridales > Acaryochloridaceae > Acaryochloris > Acaryochloris sp. 'Moss Beach'. The sequence continues at coordinate 3,626,642 of NZ_CP071717.1, read as the reverse complement.
ATTTCTTCTTCCGTATAGGCAGACACTAACTGTGGTCGCAGGATCAACAGAGGAACAGCAGTTTTGGGGGCTAATTCACTGGTGGTACTGCCAAACAATTTCTCATTCAGGAGGCTATGAATCGAGGTCCCTACCATGACCAACTCTGATTGATACTTTTCTACGGCAGCCAAGATAGCTTTGGCCCTCGCTCCAGCTGAGGATGAGCAGGTGGGCAATTCGATTTGGACTTCAATATTGTCAGGGCAATGTTCCAATGCGGGAGAGAGTTTGGCCTGAGCCATCGCCAATTTTTCTTCGTCAATTTTGGGAATATTTCGATCGTCTTCGAAGGGCACACAGTGTAAAAAGACAATTTGTTGCAACCCAGCTTGCGCGAGTTCAGGAATAAACTTAACGAGACGATGAAGGCCATCGGTAAAATCGGTGGTAATGAGAAGTCGATGGAACATAGATCACATCCCTGAACGCCGAATAATTGACTCTATTATGGTGCCTTGCAGTAATTTCTTCTGGGTCGCTTGAGAGTCTTGATCATTACTAGTGAGTCTACTTAGGCTGCCCTAGGTTAGGCAAGCGGCCACTCAGTCCGGCCATAAAGCGAAGAGCTAGGATCCGCAGAGGAGTAATCCATTGCAGTGTACGCAACCCCAATCGCCGTCCTTGAACGACTAAAAACCACCGATTGGAAAATACTCGGTTCAGAATATCGGTAAAGCCCAACGCTAGCCAATTTTGGCGACGCCGCCACTGCTGATATTGACGCAATACCTGGACATCGCCAATATCTTGACCGGCTTGATGGGCGGTATGCAGAACTTGGGCTAAGGCTGCCGCATCCCGAATGCCCAGATTTAGACCTTGCCCTCCCACCGGATGGCAGGTATGGGCAGCATCACCGACCAGAGCGAGACGATGACCCATATATTGTGTGGAATGCATCCATTTCGCTGGAAAGAGGAAGCGGCGCCCAACCAGAGAGAGTTTGCCCATTTGCGAGCCGTATCGTTGTTGAAGCAAGTCTAGAAATTGGTCTTCTTCTAGCTCCAATAAAGCTTGGGCTTGAGCATGGGGAGCAGTCCACACAATGCGACATTGACGGTTCGCAATCGGCAAAATGGCAAAAGGACCACTGGGCCAAAATCGCTCATAGGCGATATGGTTATGGAATTTCTCGGGAGCAATGGTGGCCACTAGACAGGATTGCCAATAATCCCAGCCTTGAGTGGTGATACCGGCTTGTTGACGAACTTGAGATCGCGACCCATCTGCCGCCACCAGCATTCTGACGTTCAAAGTCTGGGGCAATGACTCAGCATTAGGGCGATGGGCCTCTTCTGCTTCGCAGGAACTGGGTGCCAATTGAACCTCCACCCCATGGGCATGGTAATGAGTAGCTATTACTTGAGCAGGACAGCACCAGTCGACATGCTCACAAGTTTTCAGAAACTGCAGTAGCTCTTTCAGTAACACTCGATGTTCTGCAACATAGCCTAAGATAGACGTCCCTAAATCTCTCGGCTTGAATTTAACAACACTGGGACAATTGCCGTCTGATAGATGAACCTGGGAAAAATATTCGACTTGGGGAGCAATGGCCTCCCAAACACCAATTCCTTGATAAATTCGGCTAGAACTTAGGTGAATCGCATAGGCTTGGCCTTTAGCAATAGCCACCGAGTGGGGTTGCGCTTCAATCACGACCACCCGCAGGTCTGTATCTTTAAGGGCCGCAGCGAGAGTTGCGCCAACAATTCCGCCCCCAACAATAGCGATGTCATAGTCGAAGCTGGTGTGGGACGGGGCATTAACTTCCGCGACAGCAGTATTTTTCGTGGTGTGTTGGGCTGAAGCCATGGAATGTGAAGGATCGTAATACTTCTTTCATTGTTGCCTGTTTTTTGAACAGTAGGCAACTGGAGACCGCTAGGATCGAGCGATCACAAAGCTGCAACAGTAAAGTGAGGTGTCTTTTTGGAATTTTTCTACTCGGAAATATTGCAGTCCATAAACACAAGCCAATAATGGTAGGCTTTAAACCAAAAGAAGCCAATATTCTGTCCCCAAGTTTTTGACCTCAAGGATCCTATGACACAAGCTAGCGGTGCCCAACAAGCTACGGAAAAAAGCCTGGAGGCGATGAGAAAGTTCTCTGAAACCTATGCTCAGCGCACTGGAACTTACTTTTGCTCAGATCTTGGAACAACGGCTGTTGTCATTGAAGGTCTAGCCAAGCATAAGGATGATTTGGGTTCTCCTTTGTGCCCTTGTCGCTATTACGAAGATAAAGAAGCGGAAGTGGCAGCGGCCTATTGGAATTGTCCCTGTGTACCCATGCGGGAGCGTAAAGAATGTCACTGTATGTTGTTCTTGACCTCTGATAATCCCTTTGCTGGGGATCAGCAAGCCATCACTGCTGAACAAATCCGAGCTGAGACAGACAAGTTTTAATGGAAGATCTGCCTCCCGCTTTTTGGCAAGGGGTTGAAGAATTTAATCAAGGCCAATATTATGCGTGTCACGACACGCTTGAGGCCTTATGGATGGAAGCGACTGATCCACCCAAAAGCCTTTACCAAGGTTTTTTACAAGTTTCAGTAGCTTGTTATCATCTTGGCAACAAAAACTGGCAAGGTGCCGTCATCCTCTTAGGTGAAGGTATCGGTCGCCTGCAATCCTATGAGCCAGAGTTTGCGAGACTAGATATTGGAACATTTGTTGATGTCAGTGCAAACCTATTAGAATGCTTGCAGCAACATGGACCGGAGCAAGTGGCGATATTCAGTCAACTCGTTTTACCGGCTCATCAGCAGTCTGAGTCTGCCCCCCAAGATGCTAGCCTTATTACTCATTTAGCTTTATTACCCAAAATCACCACGGTAGAATAAAGCCAAATACAGATAACTAGAGTGGCTGAATGACTAGAAAAAAGAACCATCGAGCTTTAAACAGGTAACCGATGAGCAATTTTCAAATGCGAGCGCCCATTTTTAGACTCAGAGTCAATCTAGTATGCATCATCCTCTTAGGGCTAGGGGCGATTTTCTTTAATCCGATCCAAGCCCAAGATCAGCGCCGATCTTTGACCCTGCGGGCGGATGTTCAAAAAGCCAATGCTAAAACCGGTGTTGTGACAGCAGCAGGTAATGTTCAAATTATTTATCCTCAACATAAGTTGAAAGCGACTGCTGCTAAGGCTCAGTACTTTAGCCGAGAACGCCGCATTCTGATGGAAGGAGATGTGCTCATCGAGCATAAAGGCAATAATATCCAAGCGGATAAGATTACCTATGTGATTGATGAAGGCCGATTTGAGGCTGAGTCTGATCCCTCTGAGGCGGTGGAGACTAAGGTGAATCTATCTAAGTAGCCTGAGCATCTGAGGACTTTTCTGAAGATCTGAGAGGAGGCCGCTTGCGTATTCTCCTACAATCTATTAGCAAATCTTATCGCCGCCGTAGCGTATTGCAGAAGGTCTCGCTGTCTACAGGTCAAGGTGAGATTGTGGGACTATTGGGGCCCAATGGAGCTGGAAAAACCACCACCTTTTATATTGCGGTGGGATTAGAACGACCGACCCAGGGAACCGTTTGGTTGGGCAGTCAAGAGATCACGGCATTACCGTTACATCAGCGAGCCCGGCTAGGAATCGGCTACCTGGCCCAGGAACCAAGTATTTTTCGGCATCTGAGTGTCCGAGATAATTTATTGATGGTGATGGAACAGTCGGGGGTGCCCCGCAAACAATGGTCTACTCGGTTAACCCATTTACTCACAGAATTTCAGCTTGATCATGTGGCCGATACTCTGGGCATGCAAGTGTCTGGAGGTGAGCGACGCCGGACTGAATTGGCACGGGTATTAGCGATGGGTAAAGATGGGCCTCGATTTCTCCTTTTGGATGAACCCTTTGCAGGGATCGATCCCATCGCTGTCGCGGCGATGCAAACTATGATTGCTCGATTGTGCGATCGCAACTTAGGTATCTTAATCACAGACCATAATGTCCGCGAAACCCTAGCGATCACACATCGGGCCTATATCTTAAGGGAAGGGAGTATCTTGGCTGCGGGGACACCTACAGAGCTTTATGATGATCCCCATGTTCGTCAGTATTACTTGGGAGATCAGTTTCAGCGTTGATCGTCACTCTGGACTCATAGCTGGTGTCTAGAGTGAGCAGGGTTTTAGGGCGGCAACGATTGGCTTTGATCGATCGCTATCTGTTTCGACAATTGTTGCCGCCTTTTTTGTGGGGGATGGGAGCTTTTTCGTCCATTGGTGTGTCGGCTGCCGTCTTGTTTGACCTGTTGCGTCAGGTTTCAGAGGCGCGGTTACCCCTTGCGATCGCACTATCGATCCTCGCCCTACAGCTACCTTACTTTGTCAGCCTCGCCATTCCCATGTCAGTACTATTAGCCTGTTTGCTGACCTTATCCCGGTTGCAGGGCAATGGTGAGCTGATGGCACTCCAATCCACAGGGATGGACTTAAATCGATTGATTGGCTCTTGTCTTGGTTTTTCACTATTGGCCTGTCTATTGATGTTGGGACTAACAGAAAGCGTTGTTCCCATGAGTCAAGCTCACTCACAACATCTACTTCTTCAAACCTTGCAAGCAGGGCAATTTTCACTCCAGGACCGCCATATCGTTTATCAAGATATCGGTCCCAATCAAAAACTGCGCCGCCTCTTTTATGCTCAAACGGCCCAGGAAAAAACCTTGTCTGGAATAACCGTTATCGATTGGACGTTGCCCAACCATCAGCAGATCTTAGTTGCTAAATCAGCGACCTGGCATGCAGAACAAAATCTCTGGACTTTTGAGGATGGCTCCATCTATGCCGTCGGGACTGATGGAGCTGAGAAACATATTATTGAGTTTTCAAAACAGGAACTACAACTGCCGCCTCCATTGTCTTTTGCTGATCATGACATCAACCCCAATGGGGTGACCCTCGCCCAGTCAAAACAGCTGCTAGCCAAACTCCGACAAACAGGTAATCCAACTCAAGTCAGGGCCTTAGCGATCCAAATTCATCGCAAAGTTTCGCTCCCATTTACAGTGATCGTCTTTGGATTGGTAGGAAGTTCTTTAGGCATCAGTCAGCATCGATTGGCCGTTAGCAATGGCTTTGGTATAAGTCTGATTGTGGTGTTGGGGCAATATATCCTCATTTTCATCGCTGATGCTTGGGGCCAATTAGGCATCATTTCGCCGTGGCTTGGAGCTTGGTTACCCAATATTATGACTGGATTCATTGGGGTAGTTTTGCTGCTGAGACCAGGAAAAACTCTGCGGTGGCAACAAAAAAGATAAGCTTGCTTAAATTTAGGATTCACAGGAAATAAAACACCCCCTATAATGCCTGAATATTTACATGGGAGCCTTTGATGTCAAATTTGCTAGAAGCGCAAGGAAGTTGCCTCTGTGGAGCAGTTCATGTGGTTGCTAAGGCGGTGAATCCCAACGTGGGTGCTTGCCATTGTTCAACCTGTCGTCAATGGTCTGGAGGACCGTTTTTTGCAACAGAGTGTGGCACAGAAGTGATGTTTGAGAACCAAGAGAAAATTTCGATCTTTAATTCTTCTGATTGGGCTGAACGAGGATTTTGCCAGACCTGCGGCACGCACCTGTTTTACCGCTTAAAAGAAACACAGCAGCACTTTATCCCTGTGGGACTGTTTACTAACAGCGAAGAATTTCTGTTTGATCATCAAGTTTTTATTGAGGAGAAACCTGACTTCTACAGCTTTGCTAATAAAACCCATGACATGACAGGAGCTCAACTCTTTGCTCAGTTTGCGAGTTCTGAAGAATAATTTTTCTTCAATACTTCACTTGTTATTAAGAAAAGTCGGCAATTTCTTTATTGAGTAGAAGGCATGGTTACCCTGGACATAATCCACACAATCCTCTGACTCTGCCTCAGCATTTGTCCAAGGCAATATATTGACAGCCTCTTTCCTTATAGGGCAGATTGAATACCTCATTTATTCAAAAGATTTGTACTTCATATAGAGATTCAAGATTTCAATCATTTTTAATCGAGAATTCTGTAAGCAGGGAGTATTTATCAAATTCAAATTACCCATATAAATCAACCAGAAAACTAGATGATTTATATTGACCATAATGTAATTTAATCTATACCGTACACCATATATTTTTTTGGCGTTTTTTATGGTGAGATTAGCAATTGATTTAATTTCTGCCATAACCTTATAACTCAGTCACCATAATATTTTACGAGATCTATTATAATGCAGACTACGTCGGAATTGGGTGGAGAAGCGGCTGATTCTTCTGGCTTAAGTAACATTACTTTATTAGTAGTATCTACAAGAGAGATAAGCAAACTAATTCCTCTATAGAAATTCACTAGACAAGGCAATTACCTGAGATTAACTTTCTAGATTTCATACTCATTTAACGCGGTTATTTATTTTAATAAAATCGAAGATTATCTATATTAACTAGACAAAATTTAAATTCATTTTAATTGAGCCGAAACATTGAGAAATACTCAAGATAAAACCATATTATTATTACCTTCTTGAATAACTAGAAAAAGCTAACTACATCTAAATCAATGAGGGGTCTGGATTGAGATGTCATTTTAAGTTTTATCGATGGGAACCCTAGATCTGTGTAGATCTGACAACTCATGTGCATCATTAGCACTGACTTTGCAAAACTATATTGTCCCTGAATCCTAATAGACCGGGGAGAGTAAGCTGACTTTCTAATTTCGTTATGAAATGGGGAAAAACGGCACTCTACAACTCAAGTGAAAGGGTCCAGCTTGAACTTGAAGTGATCAATATTGTTTGATTGCGAGTGAATTGTGATTCCTTGCTGCAGATCCTGATTTTCTGTGTTCCCCATTACCAAGAACTCCAAGACGACATGAATGACGATAGAACTCAGTCCTATACTTCTCCACGTAAAGTTGGCCCTCTCGCCATTGCCGCCATTTTGGCCAGTAGTCTTCTTCAGCCCCTTTTCCCTGCCTTTGCTTTAGGAACCGCTGCAGGGGAACAGATCACCAATACCGCCACTGGCACCTATAAGGATGATCCTTCATCCCCAACGACCATTGATACAACATCCAATACGATTACAGTCACTGTTGCTGAAGTTGCAGGTTTATCGGCTGTACCTTCTGGATTTGCTGATGTAAATGGTGGATCCGTTGATGCTGGGGATACTTTAACCTTTACCTTCGATATCACCAATATTGGTAATGCGCCGACTGACTTATTTATCCCTGGTACAAATAATCTGAATGCTGAGAATTTTGTACCCAGTACGGTTCAGATTGTAAATGCAGCAGGTACAGTACTAGCGACGGTACCTGCAGGTGGTTCTAACCTGAGTGCACTGTCGATAACTGGATTAGCAGATCTAGATCCTGATCAGGTCTTAAAGATTCGTGTGACAGGGACTCCAGCCTCGAATATACCCGCTGGTGCCGATGTCGGAGTCACACTAGGTAATACAGGTCCCAATAACAATAGTGCCAGTACTCAAAACCAACCTGATAATGCAGATGGTGCTCGCTCAAATGACCTTCGTACCATTGATGCTGATCCAAGTAATGGTGCACCGGAAAATGGTGAACGGGAAGCCAGTGCGACGAATAGCATTCCTTTTGGTAGCTCCCTCAGACCGATTGCTTTGGCAACGATAGCCAAGACAGCATCTAATCTCAACCCAGGACCGACTCCGGCAGCTAACGATGACTTAATTACCTATGATTTAGAGCTAACCGTTGAGAATACCTCACCGAATGCTGCTTTTGTTCCTACTAATTTAGAGGGAACGCCAATTAATTTGAACGGCACATCGACTCCCCAAATTCTTGTCTCTGATGCTATTCCTGTGGGGACAAAGCTGTCTTCGATTGATAACATTCCAGCCAATTGGCAAGCTGTTTATACCACTACACCAACCAGTACACCAGCAACAGCTGCAGCTTGGGTCACAACGCCACCGCCTCTGACTTCAGTGACACGGCTTGGATTTGTTTTTGTGGGTGGGCCTGTTCTAGGTAGAGGGACAACCGTAACGCCATTTCGCTTTACCGTAATTACATCTGGCTTGCCACCCCTAGGTGGACAGGTGAACAACTTAGCCCAGGTGTTTGGAGAAACGTTTGGCGATCCGTCTAACCAAGTTATTTATGATGAATCGGGTGATTCTCACCCCAATAACTTTAATGACAATCAAACGCCTCCCAGCCCAACTGGAAGTAACTATAACCCGACAACCGATACAGGGGTTGCAAATCCAGTCACGCAAGGTACGGATGCAGGCAACGGCAACAATGGAACGGGTCCTAATGGTGAAGCCAATGTGATCCGCTTAGGAGAAGTGGCAGCTAGTGACGATATTCTCAATGGTCCCGATGGTGTGCCTGGAGCAGGAGGGCCCTCTGATGACGATGATGATTTTACGAATCGATCGACTGATATCCCGCAAAATCTAGGTCCTACTGATACCTTTGACCCGGCTCCATCTACCTTCACCAATTCCGTTCAAAATCCAGCAAGCACCGGGTTTATCGCTGATGTCACGATTCAGCCGATTTCCCCAACTCAGGCTGAGGGAGCTGATGATAGTACATTGACGGGGCAATATGGAACAGATGCTGATATCCCCAACGGTACGGTTGTCACTATTGCTTATGATCCGGATGGTAATCCTGGGAATGGTGATGAGCTAACCGCGACCTATCGATGGGATAGTACCACCAATACCTTTGAGCTGCTTGCTAGTACGACGGGGGGTGTTGCTGATGGTACGCCTAAGCATGTGAATGTTGGTGATTTACCCGGAGGAAGGACCATTAACTATTCGGTGACGGTGGATCTACCGGATGGGGTGGGGCTCAATGATGAGATTCCCATTCCCATCTTGGCTTTTGCGGATGATGATCCCGTCAATAATCCGGGTTTTACGGGAGAAACTACCAATAATGTGACGATTGATCGTCTGTATACTGGCTTTTTACAAGTCATCAAAGAAGTCCAAGTACTGGACGCCAATGGGGAGGTCATTCAGGCCTGGACCTCTGATCAGACTATTTTAGATGGTGTTAATATCCAGCTGGATTATCAGCTGGAGTACCGGGTTACTTACGAGAATATTTCTACTCCTGTCGTGGGGAATGGCAACATCGGTTTGACAATTCCTGACTTGACCTTAGTAGAAGATGGCACTGCGATTGTGGGAGGCACAACTAATAACTGGGCGGGCTTCTCTAACCATCAGCAAAATACGAGCGCAGATCAAGGGACCGTGAGATACTTCACGAACAGTGATGATCCCAATCCTTTGACCACATCGGATCCGGTGGATGATACCAAAATCCAGAAATATGAGAATGAGGTCGGACAAGTTGATCCAGGTCAGCGGGGTCAGTTCTTCTTCCGTCGTCGTATTAAGTAATGGGGGTTAGGATTGAACCCTATCAACAGATCATCTGTTGATAGGGTTCAATCCTTCTCAATCCCTCTACTGTTGCATTTCAAAGGTCTTCAAATAATGAAACGTCGCTTATCAATTGGTCTGGGTATTTTAGCGGTTGCTGTAGCTGTTCCTTTTGCCAGCGGCACTCCGGTCTTTGCTAATTTGCAAAAGGCTGGCGCAGAGCTGGTGCAAAAAATATTACAGCTAGAGGTAAAACTAGCACTATCTGCAGAGAAACAAGTCATTTCTACCAACGCAGAAGGGGAGCAAGAAATCGTCTGGGAAGCTGTAGAGGGTAATGTCACTGTCCGTCCGGGTGATGTCTTGCGCTATACCTTGCTAAGTGAGAATGCTGGGGATAAATCCGCTTCGGAGCTAAAAATCAACCAACCCATTCCCAACAAAACAGCTTACGTATTGGATTCTGCTCGGGCCAACGGTGCCACGCTTACCTACAGTATTGATGATGGTCAGACTTATGCTGAACAACCCATGCTGGAGGTGACTCAGCCGGATGGAACGGTCAAGATGGAGCCTGCACCGGCTGAAGCTTATACCCATGTGCAATGGGATTATAGTGAGTCTTTAAAGCCGATGGCTGCCGTTCAAGCAGTCTATGAAGTTGCGGTGCAGTAGATAGATATAGCGAGAACGCCTCAAGTTGTTTGGGGAATCCTTTGCATATTTACCATCCCCAAGTTCCGGCACCGCCTTTAAAGGGGCCAACAATATCAGGTGTAATCCAACCACCGTAAAAATCACCAGACTGGGCCTGGACCACTTCTCCATCGAGGGTGCAAACGTCCATGCGGCTAGGATAGAAGGCGACGTAATCTTTGAGATCAGCGAAGCGAGGGGTGGGATTGGCGTAAAACCAACCTACGTTTTCTTCGATGCGATCGCACACGGTTACCGTGTAATATCCTGCAGATCCTTTCCACTCACAAAACGTCGATCGCCGCGTTAGCTGTAAATATTCCATTTGAATATCAGTGGGCGGAATATAGTAGACCGGCGGATGACTGGTCTCTAGGACTCGCTTGGCCTGGTGGGTATCAGCTAAGGTAACCCCATTAATAATGATCTGCAGATGTTTAGAAGAGTCTTCTAAACGAGGAGGACGAGGATAATCCCAAACAGATTCTTGACCCGGACCGGGTTCAATACGATTCAGGGGCATTAGAACAAAACTCCTCTCTTGAAAGCGACCCATACACTTTTTAGAGGGTAACGCTGATCGGTTCTAATGTGGTTTTGAAAGAGATATGGAAGGCTTTGACGTGGTGATCTTGGAGGCCAATAAAGCCAGAACCTCTGTGGTTGCTTCTAATTTAGAGGGGCTGCGAGATATGATGCAAGACAGTTGCAATGGATTTAAGGTGGCTCCTCTCAATGCTCACCCATTTGCCCAGGCCATTGATGATGTTCTAGAGAGAAAACTGCCCGGCCTCTCAGATGCGGCCTAGGCCTGGGGGACGGAGCAATATGCCCCAGGGGTTGTGAGCGATATGCTGAGGTTTTGCATCAGGTGACCCAAACCTTGCCTCCAGTGCTCTATCGCGAATGAACTTTCAACACAATTTTGCCAGTTTGCTGATTGGACTCTAAAGCATGGTGGGCAGCAACGACTTCTTCAAAGGGGAAGGTTTCACTGACCATCGGCTGCAAACGGCCATCTGCTAGACGGGGAAGGAGAAATTCACGGGCTGCTACTACCGCTTCTGTTTGTTGAGGCAGACCAAAATTGGGATAGCCCGTATAGGCAAACACGGTATACCCATGCAGACTGATGTTTTTGAGCAGAAATGGCATCACGGGTAAGGTAGGTTCCGTTGAATCGAGGAGACCATACAAAATACAGCAGCCTCCCATGGCTAGGCAGTCAAGAAGGGTGGGAATGGTACGGCCTGCGATCGCATCAAAGATCACTGCGACACCCTGACCCGAAGTAATCGCCTGAATCCGCTCTGCCAGGTCTTCTTCGCTAGTGACCACGACATGATCTGCCCCCGCTTGGCGGAGGGCATCGGCTTTGGCCTGCTTGCGAGTGGTCGCGATAACCGTCGCCCCCATTTGTTTGGCTACAGCAATAGCGGCAAAACCAACGCCCCCCGTAGCTGCAGTGAGTAAAACGGTATCGCCGACCTGTAAATGACCAACCCTTTGCAGGGCAAAGTAGACGGTAGTGTACTGGACACCTACACAAGCAGCCTGCTCAGCGGAAAGAGTATCGGGCCAGGGCCAGAGGGCATTAGCGGGGACAATTGCGGCTTCACCATAAACTCCATAATCGGCTTGAGAGAAGGTTGGGATGGTGAGAATGCGATCGCCCACCGTAACGTTATCCACATCAGGTCCTACGGCCTCTACCGTACCGGCAACGTCATAGCCCAACTTGGATGGAAGCTCCGGCGTTTCAATATATTGATTTTGGCGGAGGAGGCCATCGGCACGATTGAGACCAATCGCCCGTATTGCAATACGCACTTCGCCAGGCCCCGGTTCAGGGAGGTCTAGGTTGTCAATTTTGAGACCTTCAGGACCTCCAAATTCATGAATACGAACAACACGAGTCATCGTTCTACCTCAGATTTTTTGAAAGAGGCCAGAATGACTGACGCTCTATCGGTAGACTAAAAAGGAAAAATAGATTAGTCAAACGAATACTATGCATAGCTGCCATCGATTGCATACATACCAAGGAGCAACCCCATGACCCTTGACTATGCCAATCTGCGCCAACTAGATCTGAATCTACTGCTGGTTTTAGATATTCTGATCGCTGAAGCGAGTGTGACTCAGGCAGCTGAGCGGCTACATATGAGTCAATCGGCCATGAGCCATGCCCTAAAACGGCTCCGCAAGGTCTTGAACGATCCGATCTTGATTCGGGTTTCGCAACGCCAAATGGAAGTGACTCCCTATGCCCGTGAAATCAGTGGGCAAGTGCGGCAGGTATTGACCGATATTCAAGCAACCCTGCTAGTGAAAGAAACCTTTGATCCAGCCACGACGAAGGTAGATTTTCGCATGGCGACGAATGACTATGTAGAAGCAACCATCGGTGGACAAGTGCTCTCTAAGCTAATGGTTGATGCCCCCCAAGTGCAGATTAGGATATGCAGCACCAAGAAAGATGAGGTATTAGCGGCATTGGATGCCAATAGGATAGATCTGTTTATCGGTGCTGAATTAGATCGCAAGCCTTGGCATGACCAACAAGCGCTCTACGAAGAAGAATTTGTGTGTGTAGTGCGTAGTGAAAATCCGCTGACGGAGATGTCTTTCACTGATTATGTCGCCAGATCTCATATTCTGGTCTCGCTTCGGGATGATTTTCTGGGAATTGTGGATCGCCGCTTGGCAGAAAAACAGCAAGCCCGGTCAGTGATTTGGTCTACGCCACATTTTATGTCAGTGCCGTTTTTGCTAGCCCGAACAGATTGTGTGGCGCTATTGCCGAAACGGATGGCAGAACAATGTGCCAAGGCCATGGGGTTAAAATTGTTGCCACCTCCGATGGATATCACAGGGTTTACGGTATCTATGGTTTGGCATCAGCGGCATACCCATAGTCCTCAACATCAGTGGTTGCGACAGCAGATAGCTCAGGCTGTCCAAGCTTTATAAAGCGAAGATGCTCCACCCAGTCGTCCTCACTGAGTCATGTTGATATTCGGCCTTTGGTAAAGCTGCTCCTCAAACGTGGCTAACTTAGAGACGTACTGCCATCCCGCTCACCTCAATTCCACCGCTAGCAGGAATATCCACCACCAATCGACTAGGCCGCCCCATCGCTTCTCCTTGGCGAATCATAATCTGATGGGGAACAGAGATTAACTGAGCATCCCGTAGATACCCGCCTAAAGCCGCTGCAGCAGCCCCCGTGGCCGGGTCTTCCACTACACCACCCACCGGGAAGGGATTACGGGAATGAAAAACGCTAGGACTCTCTCGCCAGATTAACTGTAGCGTTAACAGGCCATCCTGCTGCATCAGGGCTTTGAGTCGGTCAAAATCGTAATCTAAATGAGCCAGCCGCTCTGCCTGAGAAACGGCCAACACCAAATGCCACGCCCCGGCATAGGCCCGAGCCGGTGGGATAGATAGATCTAGCTCATCCAACTGCCAACCCAAGGCAGATAAAATATCCGCTACTAATGCATCCGAAGCTTGGGTATAGGTGGGTTCTACGGACGTCAAAGCAGCTTGCCATTGCCCCTCTTGGACACTAACAGCCACGGGGACTTCTCCTACAGTCGTTGCTAATTTATACGTTCCCTCACCACTTAATTCACCGAGGACCACTCCAGTTGCAACGGTGGCATGTCCACAAAAGGGTACTTCTACTTCTGGACTGTAGTAACGGACCGTTCGCTCAAATCCAGTTTTTGGCACCACAAATGCTGTCTCCGAAAAACCCACTTCAGCCGCGATTCGCTGCATGGTTTCCGGGGTTGGCAGGGTATCGCCAATCCACACTCCAGCAGGGTTCCCCCCTTTTGGATCAGTTGTAAAAGCAGACAGCAGGTGCAGTGAGGAGTCAGTCATGGGTTTGAATTTTAGGGCGGGCAATAGCAGGTAATCGCTCAAGCAAGGACAAAAAAGCAAGGTCTAGTGCTGCGCTAGCCCATGTGAGCAAGCATTTTGACAAATCGGTCGAGAGGCCACATTTTACGTTCTGAGACTTGGCCATCTCCTAACTCTACGATCCGCTCTTGACCTTCTAAAGTTTGGGCGACATCAACGGAGTAGAAAGGGGCATCTATTCGTTGAATTACGGTTTCAATGATGGCTGGTATACCTGAAGTTGGGGAATACGCAGTGCCATTGACGACGAAATATCGCTGTTCAGATTGGGGCTGAAAGTGTTCTACTCTGCGAACCGCAACCCCTCCTTCCAGTTCGCCCCGATACTGTTCGATTAGGTGGATAATGTTGACGGCTTGTTCTGGGGTGTTGGCAACGGACCCTTGGGCATCGGTGTTGGATTTCACAAAGTCTTTGATAAAGTAAGCGTCCCAGTTCAAATTAGAGATTTGTTCCAGATAGTTGGAGCCTGTTCCCAGAAACACGGTTTCTGGAGTGAGGTCAGCACAGGCTGAATACCACTGATTGAGATGGTGGCAATGGGCATAATCTGCGGCTGAGGTCACTGGAATCCCTCCTCTCTTGCCAATCAAAGCGGTAAAGTTCTGATAGGTAGTGAGATTAAACATCCAGCCACGATATAAAACCGCTTCACCGGACTCAATACGGGGCCGAGGCTTAAAATCGCCAAAACTCAAATCATCGTAAGCAAACAGGGAAATGGGGATTCCCAATTGCTGAACTGCCACAAATTCGTCCGTAAACGGTTGATCGGGTTCTTGAGACTCTAGCGGGTTGCAGGGATACAAAATTCTCATAGCAATGTTTGAGAACAAGTTTCTAGTGGTGGTGCTTCAGGGAGTTAGAGAAGCTAGAGGTCCCATCACATTGAATACCTGTTGGTATAAGACTAGATTGCAGGGAATAATCAGCTTATCAGACGCATTAACAGCAGCTTTGGTAACGGCAATTTCTTCATTGCAACTGATGACACTGTAGTGATGCAAAACAATAGATTTATTGATTTACCAAGTATTCGGCAACATTTTCCCTGCTCAATCGCCTTGCCCGAGCGGCTGATAGAGTTGTTGACGCTTCTCCACCAAAAATATCGCTACTACCACTGTGATGAAGAGCCACTCTTAAAAGGAGTATTCTTTGATGACTATTACATCAAGAACGGCAACGACCTAGCTAACCATTTCGGTATTTTTATGCTTAGCAGCGTAGGAGATAGGGTTGGATATTGGTTTTATGAAGATTGTTCTCCTGACAATGCACCTATCGTAATCATTCATGAAAGCGGATGCTTAGTTCTTGCCAACTCACTGGAAGAGTTTTTAGAAAGACTGATACAGGATACTTTTTGGGATTATTGTTGTCGGTCTGACTTTGAGACTGATCCGAATAATGGCTGGATTGATGAAGTCGATATATGGCTACACGAGGTTGTGCAAATCATACCTAGAACTCGTGAAGAACTCCTCTTTGATCCAAGTAAAAATCACCCCGACATCTGGGATTGGCTGGATCAAAAACATATCCAGCAGCGTGAAAAAGTCGCTCCATGGGAAGAAGATCTTATGCACCAGATCGCTGATGTTATGTCACCATACTTCCCCACAGAATCTTCACTCAGCGATTTTGAAATACAAATTGCAGGATCTTGTTTTGAAATACATCGTGGGTGTAGTCAAAGGATGATCAAACATGCTGAGGCATTGGAACCGCTGATTCGTGAATTCAGGGAGCGGCGTAGTCAAACTCACCCAGAGAATAGACGATGGTTTGTGGTCTACCTTGATCTTTTGAGTTCTGGGAGTGTGAATGTGTATGGCAATTTTGATGATGTTCCGTCTTTTCGGCAGGTCAAGCCTACACTGCAAGATTACATCGATGATTTGCGATTAGAGTCACACACAAACCTATGGATTTCCAGAGACCTCAATCTCGAAGTGTTGAGGCTTTCTTTGGTAGAAGACTGTCATGCAACCTTCATTCAGACTTATCCGCACCTAGTTCAGTTTGATCCAGACGATGACCCATCTTGGAGTCAATATGGAGATCTGCTGTTCCAGTTCAAGCACTATAAGGCTGCCATCTCAGCCTATAACCATATTTTAGCGGATGATTCCAATAGGCCAGATATTGTGGAAAAACGAGAACAGGCACAACAAGCTATCCAACACTCGTAGCCCATCGCAGTGCTTATAAATTGGGTGCAGATAGTCCGAGAAGCTGAGCAACCAGAGGTAAAACCTGTTCGGCGCGATCGCAATCCAATACCTCCGATTCCCAACCCTGCAATCCAGTCCCCACACTTCCTTGCGTCACTCGTTCTCCCATTTGTCGCCGTTCTGCTGCCGGAAACGTCGAGAACGTCCGCCGCAACAACGGTAACAGCGTCACAAAGGTCTCCGGTGCCAATTCACAAACCCACTGATCGAGCACCTGCCAAATCTCCTGATCGTGGAGTAACAACAGGCCACTGCCCTTGAGAAAGCCTTCAATCCAGGCTGCTGCTTGAGTCGGTTCCGTCGCCAAGGATAACGCTAACCCCAACCGTTGGGCCGCCCTTGCCGGTTCGAACTGTCCCCCATCGAGCAGTAGCCGACAGCACCGACCGCCGAGCAATCCATGCAAACTCTCTCGATGGGCCAGTTGTTGTAACACCATCCACCACATCTGCTGGTGGTCCTGATTTTGCAGCAAATTAATCGCACTATGGGTTTGCATAATTTGCCGATCCATCATGGCTGCTGCGTCATCATCCAGGGACGCACAAGCCCCCGGTAAACCAATACAGATGCGAGTGACTAAGCCATCCACCACATGGGTCACAACATCCGTATCCGTTTGACGCACATCGCGATATCGCAAGATTTGGGCTAAAGACGGTAAGGCCGACATCAGATGCACCACATCACTGGCGACAGCAGCTTCAGCCTGCAAGCAGAGCATTAGTTGGGCAATGGCCTCGGGAAGATCCGCCAATAGCACTTGGTCTAACAGCTCAGTCAATCTCGGCAAATTGGGAGCCTTTTCGGCCACATCACAGGCATAGGCTATCGTTGCAGCTTCAATCGTATTTCCCCATTGACCTGCTTCAATGAGGGCAATCTCAAACTCAGGCTGCCACTCTAGCATCCAAGCTTCTTTGAAGGTGCCTTTACCACGACTAAAGGTAGGGCGGCCCCAGGGAATTCCCAGCAAATTGAGACGATGCAAGAGTTGCGATCGCAACAAATCATTCGGCTTCCGTAAATCCAGAGCCAGCTCCTTAGACGTCACCTGGGGTTTAAGCCACAGCTTCTTTTGCCAACGCTGCAAATCTACCTGCAAAGGCACCATCGGCGTATCGTCGGGAACTTGGCCCATGCGATCGCTAATAATCAATCGCTCGTGAATCAACCGTAAAGGTAATTCATCTCCAAAACAGAGGACCGTCTGGGCGGCTTCATTTAGCTCTGGCAATCCCGGTGTGGGACAGTCCCGGAGCGCTGCTAAAGAATTCGCCAGCCGCACCGCCTCAATCACGCTAGCCGAGGAAGCATCCACATCTGCCTGACGCAGCAACCGGGCCACATGGGTCAACCAGTGAATAGTGGGCTGATCCGATGCGGTCCATAAATGGTGATACCAGCCGGGAGCAGCAATCCCAGCGCCATAGCCACTGCGATCTGCCAGCCGTTCATAGGTCCAGGGAATCCAGGTGGAGGTCACCTTCAGTTTAGGTAAGCCTTTGAGTAAGGCCGTATCTTGTTTAGCTGGTGGAAAGGGTTCCGCCAAAGCGGGGGTATGCCAAGCTCCACAAACAATCGCAATTTTCTCATGCCCTGCTTTTTTAGCTTTGCGAATCGTTTGCCGCATGTAGGCTTCTCGCAAAGCTTCTCGATAATCTGGATTGCTGTTGAGATCCGGCGGATAGTCCTTTTCCATCTCTGTTCGCAGCGCCGTCATCGCTTCCACAATGGCGGGAAACAGATCGGTGGTTTCAGAGCGCTGCTCAACCATCCGCTCCCACCAGCGCTCACTATCGTTAAATCCAGCCGCTTGGGCGAGCCAAAACAGTGGGTCATGACGAATTTCGGGTAGAGCAGACTCTGGAGACTCATCACCGGCACTACTATCCGCCCCTGGTGGCTCAAACTGTTGATCGAGCTGCTGTCGCAAAGCAAGCTGATGGGTCTGAGGCAAGTCCATCCACTGCACAGGAACTTGCTCTGTGAGGCCATAGTCCATCGCCTGCCATTCTGGCGAAAAGACAGCAAAGGGATAATAAACGGCTTGTTGAGGTTCCTCAGGAGAATAGATCAAAATAGCGACAGGAGGACTCATGTCCGGGTTAACGATCTGCTCAATCACTCCAGCAGCATCCGGTGGCCCCTCCACCAAAATCAAATCAGGCTCTAGGCTTTCTAAACTCTGTCGTAAACTCCGAGCTGAGCCCGGTCCATGATGGCGAATTCCAAACAGGTGCAGTGTAGACATTTAAACGAACAGCTTTAGCAGGGCCACGTTTGGCCAAGGCATAGCCACCTCTATTGGCCTAGTGAAATCATATACTGAGCATCATGTCACCAAAATCTATTTTGCCGTCTGAAGTTGGGGTGTGGATGATTCATGGTAACCTCCAAACCCCCAAAGTATGGCAACCGATCACAACACAACTTCATCAAGCGGTCAGTCCTGAACTCAGCCTGTCCATTTTCTTGGAAGATCTATGGGCTAGCCCAGGAGAGTCTTTAGAGGAATGGGCAGCACTCTTTTGTCAACGCGTTCAACCGCATCCCTTTAAGTCTCGTTTTTTGCTGGGTTATTCCTTGGGGGGACGGTTAGGGTTTCATGCCCTGCTACACCAACCTGAATTATGGCAAGGAGCCATCATTATTAGTGCCGATTCAGGGTTGGCATCAGAGTGCGATCGCAGAAACTGTCTCAAAAAAGATAACGTATGGAGCATCCAATTGCTGCATGATAATTGGGACAACCTAATACAGGAGTGGAATTCGCTACCCGTATTCTGTGGACGCCAGCCCTCCTATTCAGCCTTAGAAAAAGACTATTCTCGGCTCAAAATCTCAAAAGCATTTCAGAATTTCTCCAAAGGACATCAATTCAATCTTCTCTCTAACTTACAAAAATTTAAACATTCCTGTTTTGTATATATCAGGAGTAGAAGACGAGAAATATTGCCAAATCGGGCAAAAGCTAGCTCATCATTGTCCATCAATCACTCATCGCATAATTCTCAATTCTGGACATCGTGTACCTTGGGAAAATCGGAACAATTTCATATCAATCATTACTCATTTTATAGAACAGGTATTAAATCCTAAAATACAAACAGAGCAGTGATCACATAGCTTTCCAATAAAGTTTTCTCAAGCCAAGAATATTATTATTTTTAATCAATAAAATAACTCGGACTTTATAGATACCTACAAAGTCTATTCTTAGTTTCTAATTGACCTTTAAGTATTACAAAAAAATAAAAAGCAAGACTCAATAAACCCATAAACAAGACTATATATAAATCAAATTCAAGCTATTTTTCTCTTAAATTCAAGCATTAAAAATTGCCAAGATTAAAGATTTATATTTTATATAGAAGCCTTATTGAAATAAGCTTCTATATAAAATTTTAGATATTTAGATAGCAATGATTAATCAGCCGTCAACAGTATCTCCCTATCGACTTCATGAAGTACACAACTCATCCATCACCAACAAAGAAACCAAGCATGAGCTAGATAGTATCGACAAAATTTACCATTGAGATTTATTTCTCTTTCAAATTATAGTTTCACTCAAAAATCAACGATCAACCTAATCTGATCAAGCGAATCATCTCATATCACATTATTCTTGTAATTACCTTAAGCATTACATTTTCACACTCTGTCTAAAGAAGCATCAGATTCAGATCAGAACATACCTCATATATAAAATCATTTTTAGATAATGACTCTAACCTCCAATATATAACTAGTATAAAATCTTTTAATTCCTCTAAAGTTCTTGCTATCTATAGGATCTAAGCACTTAAGATAGAATAAGTTACTGTACATAATTAATTTTATTTTACAAAATCTCTATTTTGCAATACGAAAGTAATAAAAACTTTTAATATGCACTGGAAAAGGAATAATAATCTATAGTCATTTAAAGTAATAAAGACATATACGACATCAATAAAACATAAAATTACCTAGATAACTTTTGTAAAGAGAAACTATTCAATTACTCAAACAAAAGGTAAATTCAAAATGTGTTTGGTAAAGCAAAAAAAATATCAATCCTAGCTAGATATGATTCATCTATGGGCTCACAACAGACAGATTAGAAATAATTTTTTTAGTCTACTTGATATATGAACCAAGAATTTTCTAAGTTTGAATATTCTTAAGCCCACAGATTCCCCCTAATCAACTGCTCCCCAAAAAATCTTCCCCAAGTCAAAACTCAAACAATCAAATTTTTTAGCTTTTCACTCAAATAGTGATAAAGAGGCTAAGAGTTATCAAAGCTCTTGATAAATGACTAAAACTAGATTCTATGCCTGTAAAAACTGGGTATAAGTCATTCGCGTTTTTTTGAATGAGATTTAAGCATTTAGAGGATATTATCCATACAAATTATCTAGAGAGTACTAGAGCATGCATTAACTCTAACTAATATAGAGATATCAGCCTCAACATTAAACGTGGCAGTGCTTATAGATTTTCTGAGACTTATACGGAAAAATATAGGATTGTCAGATAGTGCTGTCTAACAATTTATATCCTAAAGCGGATAACAATTTCTCAAACACTAGTGATAAAAGAATAAAGTCTATAAAGGTTTTCTTCTTTAGTCACGATGTGTCTTTAAACAAACACTTAAGGAGTAAGTTAGAAGCAGCAATCTTCTAACTTACTCTACTTAAATTACAGTTTTTAAAATTTTTTTTGAGTGCTATTCTATGAACAAATATCCAACAACAAAGATCCAAAGAAACTGTTAAATTTTTTCATAGATTTAAATCATCTTCAGACTAAAATAAGTACATTTTGATGAAATATCTGCTTGGCAGCAGAGCTATTTTTTCATAAAAAAGGTTTTGGGGGGCAAAGGTTTGACTATTTCTGATCAAGAATTAGGTAACAAAATCGATCAAAGCTCAAGCTTAAATCAGCCTAATATCCACAATTTTGAATACAAAAACAATGACATCATCGATTGGTCTTCATCTCTACAATCACTACTAGACCAGCCTCCAGCAGAGATGCCTCTTCGAATCATTGTGGGCGGCATGGTATTTTTGCTGGCTTTTCTCGGATGGGCTTGGCTGGGAAAAATAGAAGATATAGGTACAGCAAAAGGGAAGCTAGTTCCGAAAGGTGAGACATATAAGGTTGAGTCTATTGCAATAGGTAAAGTCAGTCGAATTGCGGTTAAAGAAGGAGAAATAGTTACCGCTGGACAGATAATCGCTGAACTAGATACTTCTATAGATAAAAAAGAAGTCAGACGATTGGAACAAATGCTATCTGACTACCAACAAGAACTGAAGCAAAAACAATCTCTTCTCAATAAAGTCTACTTAGAAGCTCAAACTCATCAACGAATTGCTACATCAGAGAATTTAGGTCAAGAGTCTGCTATTAAATCAGCTGAAGACAAGGCAGAAACTTTGCTTCAGTTACTAATACAGCAAAAGCAAGAACTCAATGCGTACAATGCCAGGCATAAACGCTTAAAGCTCTTGTCAAACTTATCAAAATCTCGAGTTAAGCAACTAGAGCTAGATCTCAAATCAAATCAAGGTCGCGTGAAGAAGTTAAAATCTTTGGAAAAGCAAGGTGCCATCTCTAGTGAATTGGTCTTCCAAGCAAATCAAAACCTTAGTCAAGTTCAGAATCAGATAACAGAAAGTAAATTACAAGACATTACTAGTGTCAGCCAGCAGATCTTTCAAAATGAGCAATCGATGCGAACGCTCGCGGCAAAAATGACACAAGATCAAGGAGAGATATATTCGGCTTATCAACGGGTTGAGCAACTACAAGCAGATTTAAATCGGAATAAAGCAGAAAGAACGCGATTAAAGCTAGAAGCATACCAAAAAATTGACCAGCTCAAACTAGAAACTACTCAGAATAAAACTAGAGTATCTGAAACAAAAAATCTAATACTCAAAGCCAAAGCTACCCTAGACCAAAAACTTCTTAAAGCACCAATTGATGGCATTGTTTTATCCTTCAATTTAAAGAATAAAGGTAAGGTAGTAAATTCAGGTCAAACCGTAGCTGAAATTGCACCTCACAACACTCCTTTAGTAATTTCTGCAGTATTACCGAATAAAGAAGCAGGATTTATCAAAAAGAATCAACCTGCAAAAGTCAAATTTGATGCCTATTCATATCAAGATTACGGAGTGATTCCAGGCAAGGTAACATCAATTTCGGCAGACTCAAAATCTGATCAGACCCTAGGAAATGTTTATCAAGTTGAAGTTGAATTAGAGCGGAATCACATCGTAGACAACAATAAGAAAATCAAATTCAGACCTGGCCAATCAGCAACAGCCAATATTATTATTCGTCAGCGTCGTGTTATAGACGTTTTATTAGATCCAATAAAACAGTTAAAGAACGGCAATACGAAAAATTAGTATTGCTTAAATCCTTTAGTCTCTATAATAACGAACAAGATAAATCTTCTTTTTCGATCATATCTTGATACTGAATAGATCTCGATTACATTTCGTTTTAATCTATAAAACACAAACAACCAATCTATCAATTAAGGTAAAAACTATTAAAGCGAATCATTCCAACCTACCACAAAAATAAAACTTTTTTTCATTAGCTCAAAATCTACTTTTTCACAAAAAAATAAATACACTTCAAAAAAACCATCGGTTAAGCAGAAAAAATAAGATGAAAGAATCAATACTCTATCAAAAATACATCATAAAATTGAATTACTTCTCTAGGAATAAGTATCTGTAGGATCATAAAATTTCAATTACAAAGCCGATTTATCAACTAATGAGATTTAAAAAATGAACCATAACTTATCAACTCACTCTGGCGCTGATTTTGACAAGCAAATCACTTATGAACAATTCAATCAAGTGATTGAAGCCATACTAATGGGAAAGTATTCCTGGGCCTGCGTCTTAATGCTGCGGTTTGTGGGATATAACCCACTACACTATATTCCTTATCGCACTTACAACAGATTAATCAAAAAAGAAAGCATGCTGGGTTATCAAATATCTCAAGATAAAGCAAGCTGTACAGAATTTGAGCCTAGTTCACTAATATCTCAGTCAAACTCATCGAGATACTTGCAAGACCTCGAATACTTAGAGGATGTTCGAGAAACATCAACACAAGTGACTGGTGGAGGAAGCAATAACTGGCTAGGGAAAAACTATCTTTTCCTATGGAACAAAATGACCAAAAAAACAAAATTATTAGCACAAATAAAACTGAATAATAAAAAATAAGAGCCAAGATGGATAACTTAAGTATCCCAGACAAGAACCATCATTTTCAAGCCTCAGATCAACTGCCTAAGCTACCTAGCTTTTTATCTACAATATGTGACATCTCAGACTCAAATACTGTTATCAGTGAGTTATGCAAAAAAATTCGAAGCAATTGAACTGCAGCTTGGAGATATTATTCATAATATCCACGAAGCCTCAACTCCAGCCAATGATTACCAAGACCTATATATTATAATTCAGGGAAGAATTAGGCTTGTAAGCACTAACTCTGAAGAACATCAAAATTCATCCATTCAATTATTGCAAGAGGGTAGTTTTTTTGGAGGCGACTCTAACTATCGCGAAGCTAGTTTACCTTACCAAGCTTTTGCTGCTAGTGAAGTAAAGATTGCAAAGATCTCCTTTCAAGTACTACACCCTTTTCTAGCGCAGTTGCCAAAATTACAACACCATTTAGCTGAGACTATTCAAGCTCGACAATGCTTAATTTTCTTTAAAACTCTTACAAACTTAAATAGGCTACCTACCCATAAATTAGAGCAATTTTGTTCATATGTGGTTGAGAAGAAAATTCTCCCAGGTAAAGCTGTTGCCAATTTAGCCCCTGCCAAACTGGGTCGTTTTTGGCTACAGCAAGGTCAAATCCAAGATCAAAGCTCCCATCCTGGCTTCACTTGGGGTTATCCAGAAACTACTGAAATCAATAGCTTTAGCAAAACTGAGCTACTCATATATCAACTTCCTCAAGAAGATTGGGAAGCTGCCACAGCCATTGCTCCTCAACTGACATTGCTAGTTCAAGAAAGTCATCAATCACCCACCACAAACTCAAATTCTAATCCTCAAAAAATTTACAACACTGACCGAACTAAATCCTGGAAGCGAAATCTAGTTCGTTCCACCCCACCGAGGAAAATCAAGGATCAGACAAAGCAATTCCCCGCTGCAGAGAATGTAGATAATCTACAACAGGTTGATTTTCCTAAACCGCTAAAACCTCGCCGAACTTTATGGAAAGCTTATCCGTTTATCGAGCAGCAAAGTTCTTCGGACTGTGGGGTTGCTTGTTTGGCGATGATTAGCCAGTACTGGGGCAAGCGTTTTAGTATTAGCTGGTTGAGAGAAATAACTGGTGTATGGCGATCAGGTACTTCTTTAAAGAATTTAGCTAGTACTGCAGAATCCCTTGGTTACCATGCCCGCCCCGTACGGGCAAGTTTAAATCGTTTAGTGGATCAAACCAATCCTTGGATTGCACATTGGGAAGGGGATCACTTTATTGTTGTTTACTGGATTAAAGGAGATCAGGTTCTAGTTGCTGATCCAGCTAAAGGCAAATACCGGATATCACGCCGAAAATTTGTAGCGAGTTGGACAGGTTTTGCGCTTCTCCTTGATCCTACAGAGCAACTATATACAGTCCCCGGGGAAAAGCGATCTTTAGTTAGATTCTTCAATCTACTATTGCCCTATCGCACTTTAGGGCTACAGATTATTCTTGCTTCAATTTTGATTCAGATTTTTGGTATTATTTCACCTCTATTCACCCAAATAATACTGGATCAGATTGTAGTCAGCAAAAGCCAAACGACACTCAATGTCATGATTGTTGGAGCTCTGCTGTTTGGCATTGCAGGGATGGGATTAAGTGCCGTTCGTACATATTTACTAAACTACTTTGCTAATCGACTAGATCTAACATTGATTAGCGGCTTGATTAGGCATACTCTCAATTTACCGATTAAATTTTTTGAATCGCGCAGAGTAGGCGACATCATTACGCGGGTTCAGGAAAATGAAAAGATTCAACAATTTCTAATCGGGCAGGTATTGCTATCTTGGCTAGATTTAGTGACTGGAATTATCTATTTATGTTTGATGCTTTACTATAACTGGCAGCTCACAGTTTTAGTATTAGCAATTATCCCTCCTATTATAATTCTAACCTTGGTTTCAACACCTTTACTTCGTAAGATTTCTCGTGAAGAGTTTAATGCTACAGCGGATGAGAACTCTACGTTAGTCGAAATGCTATCGGGTATATCCACAGTTAAATCTGTCGCTGTAGAACAAGAATTCCGCTGGCGTTGGGAAGATAAATTAACCCATCAGCTCAATATACAATTCAAAGGCCAAAAACTTGCCATTAACTTAGGAGTGCTCAGTGGCTTAATTAATACGATTGGTGGAACAGCTTTACTTTGGTACGGGGCTACTTTAGTCATCCAAGATCAACTAACCATAGGTCAATATGTTGCTTTTAGCATGATGAAAGGCCATGTTATTAGTCCTTTCATTACACTTGTAGGGCTATGGGATGAATTGCAAGAAGTTTTAATTTCCGTCGAAAAGTTAAATGATATCTTTGATTACCAACCTGAGGAGAAATCACAAAAATCTTCTACAGCTCTACCAAATATAGAAGGAAATATTCGATTTGAGAATCTCAGTTTTCGTTACGAATCAGAAGAAGAGAGGAATGCTCTTCAAAACATCTCTTTTGAAGTCAAGAAAGGACAAACTTTGGCAATAGTTGGACGTAGTGGCTCAGGAAAAAGTACTTTAGTCAAATTACTTCAAGGTCTATACCAACCGACCAGTGGTCAAATTTGGATTGATGGACACGATCTCAACCATTTATCACTTAAATCGCTCCGCTCCCAACTAGGAGTAGTACCACAAGAGTGTTTTTTATTCTCGGGAACAATCCTAGAAAATATTACACTCCACCAGCCCAAATTTAGTCTAGAGCAAGCTATTGACACTGCTAAGCTTGCAGAAGCGCATGCTTTTATTCAGGCTTTTCCTCTCGGATATAGTACCAAAGTAGGTGAATGGGGTACTAATCTTTCGGGGGGACAAAGACAAAGAATTGCAATTGCCAGAGCTTTACTTGAGAAGCCACCTATACTAATCTTCGATGAGGCAACCAGCTCTCTTGACACTGAATCAGAACGAAGATTTCAAGAAAATTTAAAGCGTTTAGCACGAGAACGGACAACTTTTATTATTGCCCATCGACTTTCAACAGTACGCAACGCTGACTGTATCATTGTTCTAGATAAAGGGATTCTCGTTGAGAAAGGCACTCATGAAGAGTTAATTCAACAACAAGGACTTTATTTCTACTTAGCTCAGCAACAATTAGAATTATAAAAAATATTTAATGCTCTAGTATTTTAGATTATGTGATTCATTATGTTTTTTATTGTTGCATATTAATAATATAATTTAATTCTTTACTAATCCATTCTTCAAATAAGCTATCGAGAATTTCTTGCCTTACAATAGGCGTTAAATCTGCAGGTATATATTTTTCAATCCTTACCAGATGATGCACTTCTTCTGTTTGAATTGGCCCTAGCAAAACTCCTATTGGTAAAGGATCTTGAAAAATAGCTGCAGCAATATCTGGAGAGAAACTTAAGCGGTTTGTCTCACCTGTATAACCGCAAAGAGAGCGAGGCTCTTTCATCAAGATCATAAAGATGAGCTGCTTCATAAAAACTAATTTCTTCTTCTTCAATTTGATAAAATAATTCTTGAGCAAATTTTTGACAGTCAACACTAATTTGATAAATTACAAAACGATCAAAATTTAGTCGCCTTTCAGCAAAGTAAGATTCTACTTTCTCTTCAAATAGATATGTAGCCAACTTTTTTCGTAAGCAAGTGACCCTGAATTGCAATTTCCCACTCATCTGGAGTAACCATTTGCTCGTTAAGCCAGGCCATCGTATCAGATGCCTTCTCCAAATGCTTATTACGGCGAATTTCATCTACTTCATTTTGAATTTCCTCAGGTGTAATAGTAATATTTTGGGAATCAGCTGTTTGAAGAATGATTTTTTTGTTTAAGAGTTTGCTCGCAGACCTCCACTAGACTCATATTTTGCCTGAGTGTTTCTAGCACCTCAGCTATCTCAATTGAAATCCCGTGAAAGTCTATATTCATCATTCAGTAAGAGATATTAAATAAGAAATTTTTTTCTATTTTTTTTGCAAAATACTAGTATATATCTTCTTTATAAGAATTGTTCATAGCTATCAAACATGCGTAAGGCTAAATTACTCATGGTTATACCATGTACCAATCTATCCAAATATCAGTTTTCTTGAGCTTAAGAATCAGAAGATAGTTCTCTCAGGATTACTGAAAGCATCATCACCTGAAATCTATATTTAGTAACCAGTTTAAGAAATTCATATCAATCAAATAACTCATTATTTGATTGATATGAATTTTTGGAAAGCGTTATTCATCAAACTCCAAAACTAGATTTTAGGGTGCCATTGATAATAGCACCCTAGGATATTCAATGACTAAGTTATCGCCAGTATCAATGGAAGCTCTGCCGTATTTCCATCTGAAAGGAATAGGCAGTTACGCTGAAACCCAATTATCCAAAATAGATTAAAAGATTACTAGCAGAGAATATAAGTAAAAGAGGCTAAGACCTGACTGCCTGACACATCTCTGAAAGCCTTTTCTTCGTAAGGGTTTACACTGTAAGAATAGCAACGCTGCCCCTAAGGCAAGAGAGTTGGTAATACGTTTAGGTTGCGTTTGACGTGTGAACAATGCCAAAAAGCTAGCCTTATACACCCTGCTATTCAGCATCCAAAAGCTACGTATCTAAAGGCTTTGAGGTACTTATGTCAGGCAGTCAGGGCTAAGACATTTCTAACGACATCTTTGGCGTTCTCACTTACTCTATTTAGCTTGAAATATTATGGTAGATTGCTTGCAAGCCCAGCGAGGGTATAAGTTTCGCCAGCTAAAATATATTCTTCAAATCCCGTAGTAACGAGTGTCATACCGTCAAGATTGAATGTAACTTGAGTATTTGCACCAATACTGATATCAGAAAAATCGGCAAGTCTACTCGCAAGACTAAGGGTGTCTTGACCTCTTCCACCTCTTAATGTGGCGTTCCCAAAATCACCAGCACTACCATCAATAAAGTCGTTGCCTCTCCCTGCATTGACAACCACACCGCCACCAAAGGTACCGGTTAATGAATCTTTTCCTGCACCCAAACTTACTCTTCCACCATAAAGACCATAGGCTTCTTCCCCTGTAGCCTGAACAATAATCTGATCAGCCCCTTGTCCAGTACTAATCACACCACCAGTGTTGATAATTCCAAAGGCTTTACCAGTCGCTTCCGCAGTGGCAATAATCGTATCAGCCCCATTCCCTGTGGTAATTTTTCCGCCTGTATTATCGATTGCGATCGCAATATCAGAAGCTTCTGCGACCGCCTCAGCAACGGCTATAGCTAATGCTTGACTATTGGGGGACGCACTAGCAAAAGCAGAACTAGACGTACCGGCAAAAGTACTAGAACTAGTCTTTGCAATAGCGCTAATGGCATCCTTCCCTTTACCAGTTGCAAGTAAGCCTTTCCTATTCTTGATACCCGTGGCAGATATAGAAGCAGTCGTTAAACTAGTAGAGATCGCATTGGCAAAAGCTATCAGTTCATCAGAAAGAGGGGCATCAGCGATCGCTTCTACAATTGCTGATGCATCTACAGAAGCTGTAGCCGAAGCAGCAATACTTCCTTCTGTTTGACCATCTACAGCATCATTTCCACCACCAGTTCGAATTGTTGCCTTAGAGTTATTGATACCAATAACATTAGCCTCAATACCAAGAGATGCCAAAACTTCGGTAATGACGCTTGTATCAACAGATTTAACAACGGCTATCGCCTCTGCTACTGTACCAGTGGCAACGAATAGGTTGGCTGAAGCAGTCCCTTTAACTACATCCCGCCCTCTGTTAGTCTCAATCCTGCCTTTATTGTTAATGCCTTGAGTACGAAGTTTAAAATTAGCCACAAATTCAGTAGAAGTAGCAAGCGAGCCAAAATCCTTCGCTCTTACCCCACCCAAAACCCCAAATCCAAAATCACCATTAAGAGAAGAAGTACCTATAAGTGAATCTCTTCCCTTTAGGGTTTTGACAATAGAGTTTTTAGGGTTAAAAATTGTGATGCCTTGGTCAATTACATCAGCACGATTTGTGAATCTAATTCTTCTTAAGTTCAACCTGTTTAAATTTTGCATGAGTTTCAATGAGATAAATTACTATTTGGAAACACATTTCATAAAAAAATCATTCAATCATAATTTTGAACGACTATAGCTGCTGCCGACATGCACTAAGTTCCTTCAAAAATATAGTGCATGCTAGCTTTTTTAATACTTCATCTCACTCAAAGCTTATAGAGACAAAGATGCTTCATAAATTCATTTTCATCAATTATAATCTTCAAACGTGTGAATATTTCAAAAAATAAAATATTTACAGAATTTTCTATGACATGAATTCCATTAGATAGCTTTAGCTAAACTTATCTCAATAAAATCATAAAACTTTATAAATAGAATTCTTGCAAATAAATATTTATAACCTATGGATATCGAGAGCTATACTCAGCAATAAATATATCAATACAGATGAAAAATATAGATTCAAAGACAAAGAATATTTCTATTGTTAATTGCTCAGATATCCTTCATCGATTCAAAATAAAATAGTATCCAAGACCAAGCTTGATATCTTAAGAGGCTGTTTAAAAAATTAATCTTCTATGAAAAATATTTATTTCAGGTTCTGGCTGCCCTTTTCAGAACTATTTTCTTAAGGTGTGATAAGGATATCAAATCTAAAACTAGAAAGGCTTCTAGGAGTTCTTCCTGAAGATCGCGAGAACAGCTTACTGGTAAGAAATCTCACGTAATTATCACTCCTTAAGAAAGCAATACTACTTTTTTAAACAGCTTCGTAGGCTTCCAGAAATTAGTTTATATTTTCTTAAAAAAAGCAGTATAAATCACTGATCTATATCATTTCAAATACGGTTATTAATCAAGTACTCAGGCTAAATTTTAATGGCCATATAAAATATGATTTTGATCTACATAGATAAAAGAACACAAGAACTTATTCCATGTCTTATCTTATACAAGTAAAAAATAGTGAATTCTTCTAGAGTGCAATCAATTTCTTAAAGATTCTTGAGGTAATTACCTTTAAATTAGTCTATTAAATTATCATTTTTGCTTTCATTTTTTCAGCAATAAATTTAGAAATAATATCGATTTTTAATTTCAATAGCTATATCTAAAAAATATCATATAGATCTATATTTGATACTACAAGATCTTATAGAATAACAATTAATATAAAAAGCCTTCAATCCTCAAGAAAATGTGCAATATAGCTCAATAGAATTATTCACCTTACAATATCAGTTGTAAATATAGGTATTGAGCATCAAACAGAAATGGGAAAATTCTCCAGTCTACATCCTAAGATTATGATGACTGCTAAAGTAGGCAGCACCCAGACTCATTAAACATAGTAGATATAACTAGGAGACTGAAGTATCAGTCTTAGTAAAATTTTTAGGAAAGTAATTTTTTTGATGTGTTAGCAGACGCACTCGCATAGCTAGATTGACCATCCAAGCTAAAGGCTTCAGAAGAACTGATCTCTGTTTCTTCTGAAGATGAAGCAACGGCACTACTACTACTACTAACACCATCAATATTGGCAGATGATGTAGCTGAAGCAGAAGAAATATTAGAGCTACAACCCTCATTATTCGCAATTCTTAGAATTCGTCTGGATCTACTCATAAACTTTTACTCTCAAACTTTAATATTAAAAGTTGTTTAACATCTATCTACAACTAACATCAATTCTCGAATTATAGATAACTAAAGCCAAGCTTGCAAATAGTTATTTTCCTCTAGGATTATGATAATTTATCCATAATTTTGATAATTCACTAGCACTAAAAAAATGATCTTACTAGAGTAACTTCACAATATAGATTTTATGCCAACAAGAAATTTTATTCTTGTTGGCATTAGGTAAAAGAAATAAAGCACAGAATTTAGATTGCCGACAAGATTTCAAGTGCTATAAGCACATATGATATCTTTCATGTAGTCAAAGCCTGCGCAAAATTTCGCTTAGATTCAGCTAGAGGCTGAAGCAGAAGCGCTCCCTGAAGCTTGGGAGAAACCAGCATTGGCATCAGCTACCGCTTCATTGTTAACATACGCACTAGATGTACGCCCATTCCCTAGGGCGAAGCCAGTTGCATTTGCATTAGCTTTGCGGAGAGGGCGGATAATAATAGGACGGACAATAACAATAGGACGGCGACGGGGGTGGCGGCCACCAGAAACTTCATCAAGCTGTTCGGTAACTTCTTCCAAATAATTTAGATCAGAGATAATCATCAATCTATTCCTCTTATTATTTATTGAGCTATTTTTTTATAAAAAAATCTAGAGATATAACCTAGACTTCTATCAGGTCATTCCTAAAGGATTGAAAGAGAAGCTAAAACCTATTCTTACTGCAGACTTCTCTGGTATACAACCGAATAAATCTAAGCAATAGAATCAATGGTTTCAAGCTTACTTACAGCTGAAGGGAAAAAACCTTGTTTAGCTCGTTACTGAAATTACTATAAGAAAGAAGAATAAACTCATGTTGCCAATTTGGCACAAATAATTTTAAAAAGAAATTCTCCATCATGTGTTTGTATCTAGAAGCTCATCTAAAAGCATGCTGGAAGACAACTTAAAGAACCTCAGAGTTCATCAAGACAAACGATACCTCCAGCCCTTCACACACTGCCGCACCATATAACGCTGGTGCCAATCAAAGAAAATCCCATTCCAAGCCTTACTCCATGTCTCAGGGCACAAAGAAAACCACATGCTTCTGCCAGTTTCAAGAGTCTCAGACCATCTCATAGACTGGACTCACAGGCATTCCAGAGAAAATACACGCCCAGGTACCTCCCATGAGTCTTACAGATCTCCCAGATAGAGCTGCTTCAGCTTGGGCAAATCACCTGAAGGGGCGACATGCGCCGTAAACCTCTTGCTATTCGTGCAATAACCCGATAGATAAGAAAAAAGATGGGCTGCAAATGATGTATCTCCAGCTCACCTTATTGACAATGATATTGCCACTATACCAACCTCATTTACGCCGTCAACTGTCTCCTGCCCAGTATCTTCTCCTAGAGATCCTCGTTCATCTATTACAAACACTTCGCTGCGTCAAAATCGAGACGCTAGCAGAAGGGCTGCCACTGCCGATTCTTTTTGACAGTCGCCGAAAAAAATCCAACGGTTCTTATCCTTACCGACCCTTGAGCTTGAAACGCTTTGGCTACCGCTGGTTAAGCTGTGGCTGAGCCAGCAGTATCCTCAAGGCTCCCAGCTTTATGTCGTCATCGACCGTACGAGTTGGGGAGTGATTAATCTATTGATGGTCAGCGTGGTCTGGCAACATCGCGCTATTCCCGTATGGTGTGAAGCCCTCTGCAAAAAGGGCAGCAGCAATTATGACGAGCAAACCGCTGTTTTAAGCAAAGTTATCCGCCATTTATCAGCCTATCGTCTGGTCATCCTCGGTGACCGAGAGTTTTGTTCCGTCAAGCTGGGGCAGTGGTTAGGCCAACAGAAGGTCTACTTTTGTCTGCGACTCAAGCGCAATACCGAAGTGGCTCTGGCCCAGCAGTTTACTCAACAACTCCAACAGTTTGGCCTTGTCCCAGGTCAAAAGCTATTTCTCAATGATGTGCGCGTCACTCAGGCTAAAGGCTTTGGAACTTTCAATGTAGCAGCCAAGTGGAAACGACGGTATCAGGGCTTTGCACCTGATGAAGCATGGTTTATTCTCACCAACTTCTGTGACCTCAATAGTGCTATCGTCAGCTACCAAAAAACGCTTCTCTATCGAAGAAATGTTTCGGGACTTCAAGCAAGGAGGCTATTGTCTCGAAGGCTCTCAAGCCATGCAAGAACGGTTGGTGGCTATCGTTATTGTGATTGCCATTGCCTATACCAGTGCGGCACTGCAAGGGCAAAATCTCAAGCAAAAAGGACTACAGCGCTATATTACTAGACCCGAATCCACCACTTCACCGAACAAGCGTCATAGTGCATTCCGAGTCGGACTATCTGCTCATCTGTGGGCCATAACGGGGGATGGAGTTCTGGCTCGATTGGTGGATGAGCTAATGAAACTCTCTCCCAATAAGCTACCTGAGTATCAACGGGGGATGAGAGCGATGGAGCTTGTCTGTGCTGGGTTGTAGCCTTCATGTCGCCCCCTCAGGCAAATCACCCAATGGTCGAAAGTCAGTAATGGGGTTATCACGCAAATCAAGGGATTTTAAATTCTTAAGAGCCGATAATCTGATTGCCTGACAGAAGTAGGTCAAAGCCTTTATTTACATAGTTTATGAGAAAAGAGTGGAGAGACATGTGAGGCTAGATTTAATCACAAATCAGCGTTATTCAAATGTCAGGCCCCACCCAAATTTATCGTCAACTGTTTTCCTTTTTACGTCAACACAGCCATTATCGAGATTTGCGCCATCTCATTGCTCTGGGCTGGATGGTAAGCGCCTTAATCTGTAGTGAACGCTTAAGCTTATCTGCCTGGGAATCCTATGTTCCCTGCCGAGCCAGAAAAGCCCAAAGTGTCGAGCGTCGGTGGCAACGATTTATAGCCAATCAACGCATTGATATTAACAAGCTATATGTACCTCTAGTCCTGCTAGCCCTTAAGAACTGGCACTCTCATCGTCTATACCTGGCAATGGATACAACGGTGTTATGGAATGAATATTGCATGATTCATCTATCCGTCGTCTGCTGTGGCAGAGCAGTACCATTGTTGTGGAAAGTATTAGAGCACAAGAGTGCAGCTGTCGCTTTTGAGGAATATCAACCGTTATTGCGCCAGGCCCGTTGGTTATTGCGGCAGCATCCAGATGTCATGGTGTTAGCAGATCGTGGGTTTGCGAACCATCAACTGATGAGCTGGTTACAACAGAGCCATTGGCATTACTGTCTGCGTGTCCCTTGTGATGTCCTTCTCCATGGTCCACGTCAATGTCCAAGAGAAGTCCGACAATTGTGGCCATCCAAAGGCGAAGCCCTCCTCTACCGCAATGTCGGTCTTTGGGAAGATGGCATCTATCGGTGCAATCTGGTGTTGGCTAATATCCGAGGAGTGAAAGAACCATGGGCGGTGATTACAGATGAATCACCCACGCTACAGACCTTGTGGCAATACGCTTTGAGGTTTCGGGTCGAAGAATTATTTCTCGATAGTAAGTCTGGAGTGTTTGAGCTAGAAGAGTCGAAAATTCGCTGTGCTGATGCATTAGAGAGGCTTTATCTGGTTGCTGCTGTGGCACTGCTATTCAGCACGACTCAAGGAATGGCTGTTCACATTAAAGGGCTGCGCCAACAGGTTGATCCACATTGGCGGCGAGGCATTAGTTATCTCAAAATTGGATTGCGATGGCTCAAGGGGGTAGTCCATAAAGGACGGGAGTTGTTGATGCCAGTCCCCTTGCTCTGCCATGATCCACAACCGTGTTTTGCGTCTAAAAAAGCTCAAAAGAAACACTACAACAAAATCTGGTTCTCTCGCATCCGCTCTTTACAGTGCAAGGCTTTATGAGCAGGGGAAGGCGAAGATCTGTCAGGCAGTCAGGCCGATAATAGTTCTATATTCGTTATTCCTGTCCCTTGCAAATTGATATAGCCCAAATTCACTAACGAAGCCAGCGGTCGTAAATCTGTCAATTGCTGATGATAAAGGTTCAGACCTTTGAGCTGTGTCAAGGTTGATAACGGCCTTAAATCTGAAATGGGTCCCGCAGTTACTCGATTCGGATCGCTGAGCGGTGTGGCATCAAGGTTGAGATAGGTCATCTGACTTAACCTTTGCTGAGCTAGGGTACAGTCATTAGTCTCAGCCTTCAACAAGAGGGTCTCAATCAGATTGCGGGTGGTTCCTGATAATTTATTTTTATGGATGCACCAGTCGTAAATAGATCTATAGACGGGCTTACAGGCTATAGCCATAGAGAGCCTAGAAGTAAAGACTCCCGTCAAAAGCATCAGGTAGATTGGCTTGAGTAAAACCTTGCGATATGCCATTTTGGCCCTCCTCTACTTAGGAAGTTTTCTATCTATTGCCCATACACCTAGATCAATCCCAGGTCTAAATGCTATATTCAAGTACGCAATGGCGGGTGTAGCCAAGTGGTTACGGCAGTGGATTGTGGTTCCACCATTCGTGGGTTCGATTCCCATCATCCGCCCTGAATATCATATTCGTAATAATTGTGCCGTACTTCCCCTGGTTTGATATCGGCCGGTTTTTGGTGATCAATTCGTTAAGAGATGACCTACCCATTGATGTCTGGGGAGCAAATCTCGATAATGGCAGTGGGCTTGAGCAATCCCCATCGGAGCAAAGCAGATGACAACATGCGATTATGTGCCTGGCTTGGGTGGAATTCCAGCCGCCCAGTCTCGAATTAGCTATGTGGATGGGCAAGCGGGCCAACTCGAATATCGGGGCATTGCTATCACTGAGCTAGCTGAACGCAGCAATTTTCTGGAAACAGCATTCTTGTTAATTTGGGGCCATCTGCCCACACCTGAAGATTTTGACCTATTTCATTATGAGGTCATCCACCATCGCCGCATCAAGTACCGTCTGGTGGATATGATGAAATGCTTTCCTGAACGGGGTCATCCCTTGGATGCCGTACAGGCCACAGTGGCAGCGTTGGGGCTGTACCATTCTCGACGGGCTTTCAATGATCCGGCCTATATTCGGAGGGCGGTGGTGAGGCTCTTGGCAAAGATCCCTACAGCTGTAGCGGCCTTTGAACATATTCGGAAGGGCAATGATCCCCTCCGACCCCGTGATGATCTCAACTATGCAGCGAATTTCTTATACCTACTGAGTGAACAAGAACCCGATGCGCAGAAAGCACATATTTTTGATCAATGTTTGATTCTCCATGCCGAACATACGATGAATGCTTCGACGTTCTCGGCACGGGTCACGGCATCAACGCTAACGGATCCCTATGCAGTTGTAGCCTCAGCCATGGGTACCTTGGGCGGGCGGCTACATGGCGGCGCTAACGAAGAAGTGATGCAGATGCTCACAGATATTGGTTCCGTGGAGAATGTGAAACCCTATCTGGATCAGAAATTAGCCCAAGGTCAGCGGATTATGGGGTTCGGGCATCGCATTTATAAGGTCAAAGATCCGCGTGCCCGAATTATGCAAGGTTTGGCCGAACAGTTGTCGGAGAACTATGGATGTGATCGCTACTACGGTATTGCCCTAACTTTAGAAAAAGCGGTGTTAGAAAGACTGGGCGATCGTCAAATTCATGCCAATGTGGAATTCTATTCTGGGTTAATCTTTAGACAGCTGGGGTTTCCTGCCGATACCTTTACATCTCTTTTTGCCATTGCTCGGGTCGCTGGCTGGCTGGCCCACTGGAAAGAACAACTCGATACCAACCGGATCTACCGTCCCTCCCAAATCTATATGGGACAGCACGATCAACCCTATATTCCTGTGGTAGATCGGTAGCTCCTAACAATAGGAGAGAACGATGAGCCCAAAATCTCAACGACGCACCTTTCTACTCAGTAGCCTTGCGGCTACAGGCGGCTTACTGGGCAGTATATTACTGCATAAAGATCGCCGCTCCGCCTCGGTCACTCCATTATCCTCACCTAAAAATTCATCCCTACCTAAAAAAGTTTTAGGGAAAACAGGTATAAACTTGCCTATTTTAGGTCTAGGAGGAGCAGGCCAAACACCGCTATCTCAAACCGGTGCTGAAAAGGAGTCTGTGGAAATGATTCAGCAGGCTTGGAACTTGGGGATTCGCTATTTTGATACGGCAGCTAGTTACGGTCCTAGTGAGGATTATTTAGGAAAAGTTCTACCGCAATACCGTTCTCAGATTTTTTTAGCGAGTAAGACGGCTAAACGCGATCGTGATGGCGCATGGCGAGAATTAGAACGGTCCCTCAAACGTCTCAACACCGATTACTTAGATCTGTGGCAACTGCACCATGTTTCCTTTACCGACGAGATTGAAACCATATTTAGCTCAAATGGTGCCATCAAGGCAATGGAAGAAGCCAAGGCCCAAGGCATCATCAAGTTTACGGGCATTACAGGCCACCATGAACCCCAAATCATCATCGAAGGTTTAAACCGCTACCCATTTGATACCACCTTAATTCCTATTAACGCCGCCGATGTTCACCATCCACGCCCCTTTATTTCGTCCGTGTTACCCGTCGCTCGTCAGCAGCAGGTGGGGGTGATTGCCATGAAAGTCCCCGCCTACGGCAAGTTATTGCGTCCTGGGGTGCTGTCAGGCATGTCAGAAGCTATGGGTTATTCTTTATCCCAACCCGGCGTGCATACCTGTATCATCGCGGCAGAGACGGTAGAACAACTGACAGCCAATGTACAAACCGCACAAGCATTTCAAGAATTAGATGCTGCCACCCTTGCCAACATTGAAAAACGAACTCAAGCCACTTGGGAAGATCATTCGTTTTTCCGGCAATGGGCTTGAGCAGTTTTTTCTAGACCTATCGCTTGGGCATGCCTTAATCCAGTCAGATGCCATGCTTCTTTAAGTAGTGCGGTAGGGACGGTGGGTATAGTATTTGGGGAAATCATCTAGCCGCAGATGCAGCCAGTAAACACCAAGACCAGACGTACTCACCCATAGAGGAGCGGTACGAGGATTAAGTTCATCACTTATTAGTTTTTGCAGGGTATCCCCTAAAATTTGCCACAAGATATCTACTTGCACTGGTGGAGCCTGACGAACAAAGTTTGCTAAATGTGCATAAGTCGACAAAGGGCCAAGCGCACGGGGTGCAAGCAACATCGCATCCCCTCCTAAGTTGGCAAACACCTGAATAGGCTCATCTCCTCTTTCTAGATACTGGGCAAAAGGTTGGGGGT
The DNA here is from genome assembly GCF_021497025.1 of Acaryochloris sp. 'Moss Beach'. NCBI lineage: Bacteria > Bacillati > Cyanobacteriota > Cyanophyceae > Acaryochloridales > Acaryochloridaceae > Acaryochloris > Acaryochloris sp. 'Moss Beach'. Next base: position 3,588,205 of record NZ_CP071717.1, on the reverse strand, counting down.
TAGGCGATACCTTGGCCAAACGTGGAGCATTCACCAAAACAAATTCCCAAGGCCGATGGAGACTATCAGGCATTAGAGGTGGCGTTTCCCAAAAGAAAGCAGCGTAGGGGCTGTCTCGTAAAATCTGAGAGATCAGCGATCGAAATTCGGCATCCTGTTGCCAATGTTCAATAGCCTGATGCCAGTTTAGAGGAGTGGTATTGAGAGAGACTGTAACCCGTTGCGTTTTACCTTGGTCCAGGAGTTGACCATAGGCGATTAGATGCCCAGTTATTGATTGGGCAATCGTTTCAAAAGCTTGATCCATTTAGCTCTATCAATCTATACAAAGTCACGTATCGAAAATATTCAAGATATCAGAGGCAGTTCAAAGACACCAAGGGAAGAAGCCTCGGCTTATCTTTCTGGCGTTTCAATAGCCCAAGCCTAGCACTCCAAACCTTTTCAGGGTTAGTGCCCATGCGGATTGCGATTCGTTGCGATAGTAGTATTGGTTTCGACTTAAACCGTTATTCAAAATGAGATTGTTAGAATGCAGATAGCGATCCATCTAAAAAATTTGGCCTTTCTACTGGTAGTAGTGAAGGGATGACCGAGTTTCTTATCCAATATTGCTTTGGTGAGCATCTGAAGTGGGTAAACTTAGACTGATTCATCCAGGCAAACTCGTTTGGATTTATAACAAGCCTGTTGATTTCGCCTCAATGAACAAGGAAGCCAAGTACCATGTAAAAAGTAGATCGATCCACTCAAACAGGCAACAGTCTTGGGATAGATCTCTTCACTAATCTCAAGCTTCGCTAGTCTAAAACCAAGGATTGTCATAGAAGTTTATTGTTTTAAGGAAAAACCGAGTCATGGGATTATTTGACCGCGTTAGTCGGGTTGTTCGTTCAAACCTCAATGCAGTTGTCAGCTCTGCCGAAGATCCAGAAAAAATTCTGGAACAAACCGTTGAGGATATGCGAGAAGACTTAGTGCAATTGCGCCAAGCTGTTGCCCAGTCCATCGCAGCCCAAAAGCGGGTTGAACAGCAATATAATCAGGCCCAAACTCAGTCTTCCGAATGGTATCGTCGTGCCCAGCTTGCACTCCAAAAAGGCGATGAGAATTTAGCTCGCGAAGCTCTATCTCGCAAGCAATCCTTTACAGACACGGCCAATAGCCTCAAATCCCAGCTTGATCAATCCACCAATCAAGTGGGGACCCTGAAGCGAAACATGACTGCTTTAGAAAGTAAGATTGCTGAAGCAAAAACCAAGAAAGAGATGCTCAAAGCTCGTGCCCGTGCGGCCAAAGCGAGTGAGCAGATCAACAAAGCCATGGGTAGAGTCGATACATCGGGAGCGATTGGTGCTTTTGAGCGTATGGAAGAGAAAGTCATGGAAATGGAAGCCCAGTCTGATGCTATTGCTGAACTAGCAGGAGATACCTTAGATAGTCAGTTTGCCAGTTTAGAAGCGGGTAGCGATGTGGATTCCGAATTGGCGATGTTGAAGGCTCAACTCGCCGAGCCTCCTGCTTTAGAAGGGACGCCTGCTGCACCAGAGGCCTTGCCCGCTGCCACAACTGAGCCAGCGGATACCCCTCAACAGCAAACACCAGTGGATTCAGAACTAGAAGAGCTACGCAACAAGTTGGATCAAATTTAAATCAGGGCTTGTAGACTGGGCTGATACTCAATAGACTGAGCGAATGACGAACGGCTTCTAGTGGGCGCTTAGGTTCTCGTAATCGACTGGATTAGAGAGCTTGCTTCACCTACTAACCGATCACACCAGAAGCTAGTCATCAGTTAACCCCATTCTGGGCAGATCTAAGGTTGTCTTAGATCTGCAATGTTTTAGCGGATGAAATTTGCCGATCGCATTCAACGATTCCAAGCCAATGTCTTTGCGGACATGGATCAGGCCAAGCGCCAAGCCCTTGATGCAGATCAATCTTTGATCGATTTGTCATTAGGGTCTTCAGACTTGCCTGTTACTGCGCCGATTTTGGAGACGATTAGCCAATCTTTACAGGATCCTTCTACCCATGGATATCTGCTCTTTCATGGCACTCGCTCCTTTCGAGAAGCGGTCGCAGCCTGGTACGAGCAGCGATTTGGGCTATCCATCGATCCTGAAACTGAAGTATTGCCCTTAATTGGGTCCCAAGAAGGGACGGCTCATTTACCCCTAGCCATCCTCAATCCCGGCGATATTGCCCTATTACAAGATCCGGGCTATCCCTCTCACTCAGGCGGTGTCTATTTAGCAGGAGGGGAAATATATGGTATGCCTCTGCTGGCTGAAAATCAGTTTCTTCCAGTTTTTAGCGAGATTCCAGCTAAGGTACTGCAGAAAGCGCGGATGATGGTCTTGAGTTATCCTCACAATCCCACCACTGCGATCGCACCCCTGTCTTTCTTCCAAGAGGCCGTCCAATTTTGCCAAGGCCATGACTTAGTTCTGGTTCACGACTTCCCCTACGTTGACTTTGTCTTCTCGGATCAAAAGATGCCGTCGATCCTCCAAGCAGATCTTGATCGGCGTTGTTCTATAGAATTTTTCACCTTTTCCAAGTCTTACAATATGGGCGGATTCCGCATTGGGTTTGCCGTGGGCAATGCTGACCTTATTACGAGCTTGCGCAAAATTAAAGCCATTGTTGATTTCAACCAATATCAGGGCATCTTAAATGGTGCCATTACAGCCTTAAACACCGGTGATTCTGATCTGCAAAAGACCTTGGCTATCTTTCAACAGCGTCGAGATGTTTTCGTCAACGCATTGGGCAAGATGGGTTGGGTCGTTCCCAACCCCACTGCCACTATGTACATTTGGGCACCTTTACCGGAACCTTGGCAGCAGCAATCAGTCGAATTCTGTAAGCAGTTAGTTCTGCAAACGGGGGTCGCCGCGTCACCAGGAGCGGGCTTTGGTCCAGCCGGCGAAGGGTATGTGCGCTTTGCCTTAGTCCAAGATCCTGACACGCTGATCACAGCCGTTGACCGAATCGATTCCTTCCTGCATACTTGACCATGCAGAAAGGGCAGTCCTGGATGAATCCATCGACTGAACGACTTGATTTAGATATACTCCTCTCCCATCAAAGGAAATCAGCCTTTATGAGTTATTCTCGCCGTTTACTCTGTGCCTTCTCTAGCGCTTTGATGCTAGTAGGGGTGAATTGTGCTGCCAGTCGTGCAGCCGAAAAAATTACGGTCAGCTATGGTCCTTTTGGCCGATCCATCGCCGTCTCCGACCTCCGTCAATTATTGGAGACTGGGAGTGCTCCTCCTGATCTTGCCTCTGTGTTGAGTGTTGTGGGTCAACAGGAACAGGCTTCTTTATTAGGTGGCCTCAAGTTTAAAGTGCCTTTAGATGTAGTGGTACTGGATAAGATCTTGCGCTCTCCCCAAGGCGATCAACTGCTCTCCCAAATTGCCGGGGCAACCTCTCTTCCCGGTGGAGTTGAGAAACTGGCCCTTAGAAGTGCTCTGATTGGTGCCGCCTCCTCAAAAGAGGGATTAGGAATTCTCAGTTTTCTAGAGGCTTATCCCACTCAAACCTTGAAAATTGATTTAGCTGCCGTTCAGAAACTGATGAAGTCTGGCTCTCTCTTGGGAGGATTTATGGGCGGACAATTCCCAGGAGGAGAAGCTCCGGCAGGCACTCCCGCAGCACCTGCTGATAGTGCCCCTACCCCTGAATCCGATACTCCCAGCTCTGAAGCTGCAGAAGATTCTGCTGATACTACAGCCCCCAAACAAAGCCCTGACGGAACGTCCAAGTAATAGCCTCATGACTATGGTCCTAAAGGCGCTGTAAAAGCGACAAAAGCATGAATAAAGGGAAAAAGGTATTCGCCAGTCTACTAGTGATGGGGCTGAGCAGCCTATGGGGATGGACAGCTACTGCAAACCCAACCTGGCGGCCTGTTCAACCTGGAAAGCGAAAAGGAATTAGTGGCCTGGCCTTGATCCAACAGCAGGCGCAACTATGTCAGTTTTTGGCTGTTCACGATAACAAGGGAGATAAAGATCAGCCTCGGCTAGCTATCCTAGGCGTTCCCTCCCAAGGTTCTATCACCTATCAGTCTCTGGCATGGCCTACCCAATCGTCCCTTCCCCTTGACCTGGAAGCGTTAACCCTCGTACCTAACACCCAGACCGAATTTTTAGCGGTCACTAGCTTGGGAGTGGTTTACCATCTGCAGCTGGATCTGGAAACCAATGCTGTCAAAGTATTACATACGGCACAAATTCCTCCAGGTACTAAGCTAAGCAATATCGAAGGGTTTGCGCTACAACAGATTGATGATCAGTTGATTGCTGTTTGGGCCCATCGAGGCCAAGACACCGACCCCGCTGTGCTTTTTTGGGGTCAGTATTTTCCTGATCAGGCCAAGATAAAGGTCAATGGGTCAATGGCCTTTCAGGTGCCATGGCCTCAGCAAAACGTGCGCCACATATCTGATTTAAAAATTGCGCCAGATGGATTACTCTACATCACTGCTGCTAGTGATCCAGGTGATAAAGGTCCATTTCAATCTGCTGTCTATGGGATGGGAAGCTTCCCTTTTCATCAAGCCCAGGCAGCATCTCAACAGCGAGACAAATCTACCCTAACCCCGCTCTATCGATTCCCTTTCAATAAAGTAGAGGCGATAGAGCTAGTACCCGGTAAGGCTGGCGGCATCGTCTTAGCATCCGATGACGAGAAGTTTGGCTCATCCCTCGCTGGACAATGCTGGGCTGAGCCAAATTAATCTAGCCCTTGTGATGCGTCCCTAATCTAGGGACGCTGACTATAACTTCCAGTTGACAACAACTTGACCATCATCGCTTTGAACCGCGACGCTAATCGGAATCTTGCGGCCCTTAGAATCGGTTGCTGAACAGCTAAACTTCTCTCCAGAATAGGCAATGATATAGCGTGTTTGAGGCGTTCCACAGTTGGGGGTGACGGTTAAGCTCTCTTGGTTTTGTAGCCCTGTTTTGATTAAGCCTTCAACTTTATCGTAGGAAATCAAACCACTGGTAGCATTCCAAGAAAATCCACCCTGCTCATTGGTTTGGGTTGCTATGGCTTCAATGGTCTTGCCATTAGCAGCCTTGACGGTACAGTTAAATTTACTACCGACCTTAATCGCCACATTTTGAGGACAATCTACCGAGCGGACCGGAATTCCAGCTTGGTCCGCAAACTGCTCTTTGATAGTGCTTTCGACAATGCTGCCATCGATACGAGGTGCATTCGGATCAACCGCTTCGGGGGTAGGCTCTGGCTCTGGTTCAGGACTCGGAGGATCCTCCGTAGGAATCAAATCACCGGGGGAGTCATTGCTGGAACCTGTATTGTCATTATTATTGCTAGCGGTAGACACTGGATTCTGCTTCCAGGTCACATTACCTTCATCATCTTTTTGGGTAACGGTTACGGTAAATTGAGTATCGTCTGATGCCTCTACATCGCAATCGAAGATATCTCCTTCTTCCAGCTCAACGTCTTTGGGACAAGAAATTGACGACACATTGATGTCGGTTTGCTCTTCAATCCCTTTTTGGATCTCATCTTCCAGCTTGCCAGTGTTTAGGGTGGACGAACAAGCAGCCAATAGACTGGCCAGGCTTACGGTAAAGATGACGTTCCAATTGAAGTTTGTGCTGGTTGTATTGCGAAGTTTCATAGCTGTTGAATTAGCGGAGAGAAAATGTATCTAGTAGGCTCTGTGAGCACGGTAACAAAATTGCTTCGAGAGCTAACAAACACCTAGATTCTTTTAATAATGGTGTAGGCTAAATAGTCGATTACGATTCACCCTACTTGGGTATGCTGAGAGCACGTCTGCCAAGCCTATTATCCCAGGCAAAGCTACCGTAACGGCTTTTATCGATCAATGAGTAGAAAAAGGACTAACCGTGACTGAGTTAACGTTGGAGTGGGTCGAGGGAGGCGTCTCTCGTTCGGAACAAATTCAACCAAACCAACCCAGCAAGAATCCTGGCACCGTCCGGATTGGTCGGGATCCTCAAAAAATGCGATGTCGTTCTATCGGATAGCAGCGTGTCGGGACTACAGGCCGAGGTTTATTACCATGCCGGGAGCCAAGTATTCTATTTGCGATCGCTTCGGGATACCAACCCGCCCATCGTCAATGGCCAACCCATCACCACTGGTGAAGTTCCCTTAGGGACCGCCAGCACCGTCTCCTTAGGGCGAGTTGTCCTTAATGCTCGAGTCAGTGGTGATGGCGGCATTCCTCCAACAGAAGTCAATCAACCCGGTAGCGTGCCCCCCGACCACCGTCAGCTCCCCTGCACCGGCAGCCCCACCCCCCTTATCCGTCTCCCAGCCCAACCCCTTACTATCAAGCTCCACCCCCCTGCTGGCGATCAAGGCCCCAAGGTGTGGGTGTGGATTATTGCGGGTGTATTAGTGATTGGGGGTGGAGCGCTGGCTTGGCCCTATGTCAGCAACTTTCTGGGCTTAAGCAAAGAACCGACCGTTTCCCAGAGTGATTCTACTAAATCCAACTCGGATCAGGATAGCACTGACTCCTCCCCTGGCTCACGGGGAGAGTCCTTTGGTGACAAGATGGCCGATTTGGTCACCTACGAGCATTCATCAGGGTTATTTCAGATCAAAACCCCACGCACCTGGCGCCGCAAAGATACCAGTAAAGCAGGGGAAGTCATCCTGCGGTGGACGGATAGCGAGACCGACAGCAGTATTGTGGTCGATCTATTTAAATCCCGACGACTCAGCCAAGAAGAACTGGGGGATTTATCTCGTCGTTTTATTACCAATGCCTTCGGAAAAGAAACTGGTTTCAAGGTAGGACAACCCAAAGTTCAAGACAGTGGTGTTGTGGAGTTGGGGTGGGAGTTCTCAACTCGCAATGATCAGGTATTGGGGGGCAACCTATACAGAACAGAGCGGGGATACCATCTCTGTCGTCAGTATTTTGGTGTTGCAATCCGATTTTGATCAAGTCCGATCCACCTTCCGAGAAATTTTACAAAGCTATCGTTTTGATCCTGCCGTTGCGATTCCTTAAAATGTTAACTTCATTCGCTAGGAAGCGCTAGCCGCAAGGGGCTGGCTGGTTTTAGTGATCTCATCTAGCCAATGCTGGAGATTATACTGATTGAGCCGATAGCTCAAGGGATGGGCAATCAGACGGGCCGTACTTTCATACAAACAGTCCAGCTCAATCAACCCATTCTCTTTCAAGGTTCGTCCGGTAGACACTAGGTCAACAATCGCTTCAGACATCCCTGTAATCGGCCCCAATTCTACAGAACCATAGAGCGGAATAATTTCCACGGGCAAATCGATCTGGCTGAAAAAGTCATGGGCACAGTGGACAAATTTGGACGCCACCCGACAATTCGGGGGGAGTTCCATCGCTGAACGGTAGGAGCTTTGGCTGGGGACGGCCACGGACATCCGGCAATGACCAAATCCTAGGTCTGCAAACTGAGCAACCTGGGGTTTCTTTTCTTGTAAGACATCAAATCCGACAATTCCGATTTGAGCCTGTCCATACTCTACGTACACAGGGACATCTTGGGCCCTGACCAATAACCCTTGAGCCGTTTGCGTTGGGTCCTGAATTTGCAGTTGGCGATTCCCAGAATCCAAGAAGGCACTGAAATCCAAACCAACAGATTTGAGGAGGCGAATACTATCTTTCAGTAACGCTCCTTTAGGTAAGGCAACCGTGAGCATGAAATAAATCTCGATGGAATAACGACTATCGCAATTTTTAAGGGAATTACGCTAGCGATTCAATTGTGACAGACCCTTGGGCATTGACCCAAGCAATTTGCCCAATTCGCTGTTGACGAGCAGTGGTTCGAATGACATCGGGAGACTTTTGGGACAGCTCCACTTCAACTCTAGTGAGTGGGGGTTGGGCATTTTGCTGACGCAGCTGATGGGCATGGTCAAACGCAGCTGCGATCGCAGATTCTGTTTCTGCCACCACCAGCCAATGTGACGCAGGGGTCTGCTTAGGCAACTTGCCAAGGGTCAATAATACCTGATGCAAATGTTCCACATTAAAAGAGAAACCAATCCCAGGGAGCATTTCATTCTGCGGATGGTATAAGCCCAGTAGCGTATCGTATCGTCCACCCTGCCCTAGTAAACGTTGGCCCGATTCTACATCACTGATGATTTCAAACACGATACCCGTGTAGTAATCAAAGGTCTGAATAAGACTCAGATCTAAGGTCAGTGAGGGTTGCTTCGACAATACTTCTACCAACGACTTGAGGTTGGTGACCGCCTCATGCTGGGGTGGTTCAAGGGGTAACTGGGACACCTTTTGCAGCACCTGAGCCGGTTCACCCCGTAAATCCAGTAAAAACAGAGCATGTTCTTTGAGTTCTGAACTCAAGGGTAAATTAGCCAGGCCCACTCGATCGAGTTGGGCAATGGCTCGGCGCACATCTCCCCGCACAGCTTCAGGAAAAGGACGAAGCAGGGATCGGGTTAAATCTGCTTCCCCCAAAAGGACATGCCAGTTCTGAACACCTAGTTCTATGAGGCAGTCAGCGAAGAGCAGAAGAATCTCAGCATCTGCCAATAACCCGCTACTCCCCAGTAGCTCTACTCCTGCTTGGTAAAACTCATGCTGACTACTCGCATGACCCGGCTGTTGCCGAAAAATATTGTCGTTGTAATAGAGTCGCTGAGGATGAGTCTCCCCTTCCATTCGAGTCACAGCGGCACGAGCAATGGAGGCCGTTAACTCGGGCCTAAGCCCTAAGACCCCTTCTTCAGCATCCCAAACTTGGATCACAGTTTGGGGGTCCACTGCTCCCCCAGCTAACAAGGTATCTAGCCGCTCTAAAGTAGGAGTAATAATGCGGTGATATCCCCAACGCTGGAATACTTGCAGCAGACGCTGCTCAATCCAACATTTTTGAGCCACATCTAAGGGCAGTAGGTCTCGGGCACCCGCAGGAGGTTGATACATGGTCACCAACTATTTCTTACCACCGAACAAACCAAACAACCCCTTCTTACGCTCTGGCTGCTTAGCTGCCTGTTTTGTTGTAGCGGGCTGCAATTTCTTTTCTAGCTTCTCCAATTTTTGCTTTCCTTTGATGGCTTCAGCATTCTGCGGATCACTATTTAAAGCTTGGGTAAAATGCACTTTGGCCATTTTGAGAGATTTTTTCTGGAGGTAGATAGAACCCATTAAAGTATGACAGCGACTGTTTTTGGGTTCAAGTTTGAGAGCATCTCGCAGCTCTACAATAGCGTCATTCAAACGGTTTTTCTGAATCAGTTCTTCCGCCCGTCGGCAATAGTCATTAACAAACTGTGAGGTCGCCGCTTCTTGGGGAGGAGATTGCTGCTCTGCAGGCGAAGCAGACACAGATGTTTCTGGTGTTGCCGCCGCTTTCGGCTGTGCCTGAGCCGCTCTAGCCTGCATGGGAGCAGCTCCTGATTGCTGGGTCCCTTCCCGCCGAATTAAATAGGCTAGGTTAAGCTCACTGAGTTGGCTAACAACCGCTAATATCCCCTCCAAAGTCTCAAATTGGTTTTGGGCTAAGTGTTTGACCTGTTCTTGGTAATGTTCCTCAAAAGAATTGGCAGTTAATAGTTCCTGGGCACCCGGTGTTTGCATCGAACTGGGATTCACTTCACGATTAGCCCGCTGCCCGACTAATCGGAGTAACACCTTATATTCTTCAAAGTCTTTGTCTTGGGAGAGGACTTCATAAGCAGGATTCACTAACTTTGAGAGCATGCGACTCGCTTGTGCTTTATCCATTTCAGCTGGACAGCTATCAGGATGCAAGCTGCGAGCAATTTTGAAGTAGCGCTTGCGAATCTCACCTTTAGATGCGCCAATGCTCAGACCCAAGCTGGCATAGTGATCCGGACAATCGAAAATAGCAAGACCATGCTTCATCTCAAATGACATGTAAGTGCTTCCGAAGTTGAGTGTGTTAGGTAATCCCCTAGTGCTAGTCTAGTCGGTTCGGGACAATCCAGCACCTTAATTCAACATAGAAAATTTTATCTAGAAGCAGGGATTGTTGGGGGAGACCAATCCAATGGTTGAATTTTTAAAAGTTCGTGACTGAGGGCAGCATGAATATGACCATTGGTGGCCAGTAAACGCCCTGAGGCTAATTGTTGAGGACTTTGGTCATAGGCAGTGACGGTACCGCCCGCTTCCTGCACCAGGACAATACCCGCTGCAATATCCCAAGGAGACAAACCCCGTTCCCAATATCCATCTAACCGACCGCAGGCAACATAGGCCAAATCAATAGAGGCTGAACCACCCCGACGAACACCCTGGGTGAGATGAGTTAAGTGGCAAAATTCTGCATAGTTATTATCATTCGTTTCTCGACGGTCATAGGCAAACCCTGTGACCAATAGGCTACTAGCCAAGGTTTGCGTAGGAGAGACTTGGATGGGTTGACGATTACGAGTCGCTCCTAAACCCGTTGCAGCTCGAAACAACTCCCGATGGAAGGGATCATACACCACACCCACAGTGGGGACACCCTGAACAATTAAAGCAATGGACGTCGCGGCGAATGGATATTGGTGGGCATAGTTGGTGGTGCCATCTAACGGATCGATCGCCCATAAATAATCACTGTCCTGATTTCCTTGTTGCCCCGACTCTTCTGCAAGGATTTGATGGTCTGGGAAATGGCGGCCAATCACTTCTAAAACAGCTTTCTCAGCCGCTTGGTCAGCCTCTGTTACCAAATCCCCCGGTCGCTTTTCTTGAATATTCTCTAACTTGCCCCAAAATTGCTGTAGGACACCACCACCGGCTAAAGCGGCTTCCGTCGCAATATCTAGATAGACGTTTAAGTCGGTTGTCGTCATCATTTATTCTTCATCTAAGGGCAAGCCAGCACGGACCTTACCTTTACCAAAATACTGACCGAACTGTAGTTCATACACTTCGTCTTCGTCCTGGGTTTCTACCACTAAATCGCTTTGGGGATAGCTCACACATAGTAAGGCATATCCTTGCTTTTGTAGTTCTAGAGACAGCCCCATAGCTTCCGGCTGATAGATGTCGCCAGAGATGACTCTCACTGCACAGGTCGTACAAGCTCCATTCCGACAAGCGAAGGGTAAACGCTGGCCTTGTTGCTCTACACTCTCAAGGATGTAATGGTTGGCAGGAACTAAGACTGAATAGTCGTTTCCGCTATGGCGATCGCGAATATGTATCGTAAATTTTTCCATACCGTTTCATCCGGGTTCAGATTCTGTTAACATAGCTTACTTGTACTGGATAAAACTAATCCACCTGGAGAGGTGGCCGAGTGGTTGAAGGCGCAGCACTGGAAATGCTGTTTAGGGGTAACTTTAACGAGGGTTCGAATCCCTCCCTCTCCGTTTTTAAAATTGAATCGTGCTCATGCAGCGTCTAGCTGACTTCCCAAACCTTTTCAAGAACTTGAATCGGCGGAATATCTGCCACTTTGCTCGTTAAAGACTTGAGGCCAGCAAAATGGGTGGCTGCCGGTAAATGCCGGGTGGGTTCTAGGGCTCCAAATAGGGCAACCAGGCGAGTTTTGACGGCAACACCTAAATGCAGGGGAGCCCGGTCCGCACAAATCATTAAATGCCCTGCATCGATAAAGGCAGCCAGTTGACCCACATGCTGAGGAGTCACAATCTGAAGTTGAGGACAGACGGCAACCAGGGAAGCAACCCAATCTTTATTTTCGGCCGTTTGCACCACAATTAGAGGCGTATCCGGCTGCCGTTCTAAGTAACCTCCAATAACAGATTCCCAACTCCGAATGGGATAAAACTGAGAGGGTTCATCATCAGAGTTCTCGGCTCCAGTCCCACCATGGAGGGTAATGTAAGATTTTCCAGCAATGCCCAATCGTTCTTGCTCAGCTTTTGCCCAGTTCTGATCGTCTAGGGGAATCTGAATTGAGATATCTGGACAAGGCGTATCAATCCCTAATCCCAACAGCAAGTCATGGTAGCGTTGGGCATCATAGGGGCGGGCATTCGGGGGGACAGCGGCAGTTAAACAGGCACCGGATAGATCGGCTACGGTTCCACCGAGGGTGGGAAACCGTTTCCGTGCAAATCGGACCCAAGCAGGCAGCCCCAGATTTTCATAGCCAACTCGCTGGGGAATACCGACTAACCAACAGAGCAGTCCCGCAGTCCACTCGCGACTGATGGTAATGCTGGCATCATAACGACGGTCCCGCATTTGTCCGATTAGATTGCCCCAATCGGCGGCTCCATTCCGATTCTCAAACTGAAAGGTCAAGACATTATCAACCGTTCGACAGAGCCGAAAAGCCTGCTTGGCTCGAGGTTCCACAATGACATCGATCTCAACCTGAGAATAATGGCGGTGAAGCGTTTCTAAGGTTGGGAAGAACAATAGTTGCCGACCAACATCGCCAGGAATTAATGCTAATACGCGGGTCATTATTTAGAACAGCCGTAATGGATGAAGTCTACGTTTACCGCCACCCATTGTAGGGGAATGCTCAACGCTTGTAATCAATCCGCCTTAGAACTCAATAAGTCTTCTAAATTACAGTCTCAGGTCAAGATAGGATAGGGGACGGTGGCAGTTTATGGTTATCAATGCATTTACTAATTCCAGCAGCAGGCATGGGACGGCGCATGGGCAGCGATCGCAATAAGTTGCGGTTGATGTTGCTGGGTAAGCCCCTGTTAGCTTGGACACTGCTTGCTGCTGAGTCTGCCTCTTCCATTACCTGGATTGGCATTGTCGGTCAATTAGACGATGAACCGACCTGGACAGAACTTTTACAGTCCCTGCAGTTGAGTAAACCCACTGTATTTATTGAAGGCGGCAAGACTCGTCAAGAATCAGTCTATAACGGTCTCCAGGCACTCCCTCCTGAAGCAGAGCAGGTGCTCATCCACGATGGTGCCCGTTGCCTGGCCACACCAGAGTTGCTCGACCGTTGCTCTCAATCCCTCCAAAAATATCAAGGCTTTGTTGCCGCTGTCCCTGTCAAGGACACCATTAAAGTGGTGGATGCTACGCATCAAATTCTAGATACCCCTGATCGATCCCAATTGTGGGCAGCCCAAACCCCTCAAGGGTTTCAAGTGGCCCCTCTCAAACAGTGCCATGAACAAGGTCGGCAGCAAGGATGGGAAGTCACGGACGATGCAGCTTTGTTTGAGAAGTTAGCTCTCCCTGTCCATATCGTTTTGGGAGAAGAGACCAACTTAAAAGTGACTACACCAGCCGATCTTGCGATCGCAGAGCTGATCCTTGAAAAACGCCTACAAAAAAAACTCCCAAACTGACGGATTTGGGAGTTAATTCGTAAATTATTGCCACAGTAGAAAAACTGGGAAGGTTGCCGCGAGTTAGCCTTTCCGCGAGTAATATTCCACCACAAGTAGTTCGTTAATTTCTAGCGCAATCCACTCTCGCTCAATGACGCCATTGACTTTACCGGTCAATGTATTTTTATCAAAGTCTAGGTGAGTCGGGATATTGGCTAAGCCTGGGAATTGCATATGGGTTTCAATCAACTTCCGGGAAGCATCTCGATCTCGGGCCTGAATGACATCACCTGGACGACACTGATAACTGGCAATCGAAACCACCCGGCCATTCACCAACAAATGACCATGATTCACCAACTGTCTAGCCGCAGGAATAGTCGGTGCCATCCCTAAGCGAAAGATCGTGTTATCTAAGCGCATTTCCAGCAATTGCAACAGGGTTTGACCTGTAGAACCTCCGGCACGACGAGCCTTGCGCACATAACGCAATAACTGCCGTTCAGAAAGGCCATAATTAAATCGTAATTTTTGCTTTTCTTCAAGCTGGGTTGCATATTCAGAACGCTTCTTGCGTGCTTGGCCATGTTGCCCAGGGGGATAGGCCCGACGAGGAGTCTTACGGGATAAACCCGGTAATTCTCCTAAACGACGCACTACTCTGAGGCGAGGGCCTCGATATCGCGACATATCACTTCCTCTTAGTTTTTATTACGTGAAATTTGTCAGACTTTTCAGTATAAGCTTTTGAAGGGTAACACATCAAGCTTTATATTATATTTTCCATTCTTCCAACTCCTGCTAGTGCCACCCTAACTGGGCATTTTTCACCGTTTTATCTCAGACCTTCAATAACCATCATGCTTGATCAACTTTCTGTAGAATCTATTCCACCCCTTCTAGGTGCTTCTAAAGCGCAGTTAACCGATTGGGCTCAAACCTATCAGCAGCCAGCCTACCGAGGTCAACAAGTACATCAATGGATTTACCAGAAAGGTGTACACTCCCTCAGCGAAATCACTGTTCTACCGAAACAATGGCGGACTGAAATTGCAGATATACCGGTGGGTCGATCTCAGATTCATCATCGCTCTGCAGCACAAGACGGAACCGTTAAGTATTTACTCAAACTCGCAGATGGACAGATTATTGAAACGGTTGGCATCCCCACCCAAAAACGCCTAACAGTATGTGTTTCCTCCCAAGTCGGCTGTCCTATGGGCTGCGACTTTTGTGCCACTGGCAAAGGTCAATATCAACGCAACCTCGCCTGTCATGAAATCGTTGATCAAGTCTTAACCGTCCAGGAAGATTTTCAACAGCGGGTTGGCAATGTTGTGTTTATGGGTATGGGGGAACCGCTGCTTAATCTAGACCAAGTGCTCGCAGCCGTACGATCCCTCAATCAAGATGTGGGGATTGGTCAACGATCCCTAACGGTTTCCACCGTCGGCATTCCGAAGCAAATTCTCAAACTGGGTCAGCAACAGCTTCAGATTACTTTAGCGGTGAGCTTACATGCTTCCAATCAGAGAGTTCGCACACAGCTTGTTCCAAGTGCAAAGAATTATCCCCTGGAGAAGCTTCTGAAAGATTGTCGTACTTACGTTACCCAGACCGGTCGCCGTGTCACCTTTGAGTACATCGTATTAGCAGGTGTGAACGACCAAACTGAGCATGCCCTAGAGTTAGCCGATCATTTACGAGGCTTTCAAAGCCATGTGAACTTAATCCCTTACAACCCTATCTCTGAAGTTGACTATCAACGCCCAACCCAACAGCAACTTCAACAGTTTCTGAACAGCTTACAAAGCCAACATATTACGGCCAGTATTCGACGATCCCGCGGTTTAGACAAAGATGCTGCCTGTGGTCAATTAAGGGCAGCGCAAATGATAGACCAGGCCTCGAACTAACAGGTCAGATAGGCCACTCCGCAGAAGTTCTCTATATTCATCACAGATAAAAAGACAAGAAATAAGGCAGTGTGCATAACACACTGCCTTATTTCAGCCTAGAAAAGGCTTATGTCTAACGAAAGGTTTAGAACGAGAAGGTTGCTCGGATTAAACCTTGGATGATGTCGTTATCGTTGCCAGCACCTGCAGCGGAGAGGCCATTGACAGTACCCAAAGGATTAATGATGTACATCACAGCAGGAGTAATGGTGATGTTGTCATTAACTGGGAACCGGTAGAAGGCTTCCAAGTTGATCTGGTCATTGGATCCAGGAGTACCGGTAACCAAGTAAGGCATACCAGCAGCAACTGCAAACAAGGAGCCAGGAACGAGGGCATCCTTATAGCCAACGCCAGCCATCCAAGTCTGAATGGTGTTAGAACCACCTGCGGTCCCAATTGTGGGTGCAATAGCAGGAGCAGCACCAAACACATCAACACTGGGGTTCACGGTCTGGTTGCTGGGATCAAAGGAGATACCGTAGCGACCAAAGACGCCGATATTACCGAAAGAAGCTTCAGCATTGACACCTAAAACTTTCTGTTCGATGTTGAAAGTCTCAGCGTAGGTACCTTGCAAACGAATTGCAAAGTTGTTTTGATCGTCTGCACCAAAGGTGTTGGCATATTCAAGTTCAACAGTTCCTTGGTGAGGATCGCCACCTAAACCACCATTGGCAGCAGAAGTTGCGACGTTACCAGCAGCAGCAACATACACACCACGAACACTGATTGAACCAGCATTAGGATTCCAATCAAAGGCTGCACCCGCACCACCGTTTAGATCAACTGCGTTGGTGATGATTAAGGGGTTGTTGATGAAGAAGCCAGAGCTGAAGTCTTGAGCGGAGTTGTTGGCGTAGCTGTTGAAGTCAACAAAATCGCTAGGGAAGATGTTGGTACCAACGGTAACAGCTAAGTTTTCGCCGGGCTTGAAGGTGTAAGCTAAACGACGCAATGTGACGGTATTACCTACACCTGCATAGTCAGCAGCACCCAAATCAACTAGAGGTACACCAGAACCTGTCAAAGTTCCCAAGCCGGGACCAGGATCTTGAGCACCCAAAGCGTTACCGAAGAAATCTTGACCATTATTGCCAACTTCTAATTGGGTGGCTAATAAGTCATCTCCAGAGAAGCTAGTGTTGAAGTTCAAGCGTACTCGGGAAATTGCAGAAACGCGGCTATCAGGTCCGCCTGCGTTGATTACGCCATTTGCAGGATCAACAACAGTATCTGTTGGGTTGTTGACGAAGTCGCCAAACTGGGCAGCCATGACCACTTCACCTTGTAGTTTGGTGGTGGTGGAGAACTGCTGGGCTTCAACAGTAGCAACGCGAGCTTCTAAACCGTCAACACGCCCTCTAAGGGTAGCGAGTTCAGCAGCAAATTCATCTTGTAGAGCCTTGAGGGCATCTAAATCTTCTTTAGTGGCGAAGCGGTTGCTGAGGTTATCTAAACAAGCGTTAACCAAAGCAGCGGCTTCACGACGAGACATGGCTCGGCTGGGGCGGAATGTGCCATTAGGGTAACCGGCGACGCAACCATAGCGCTCAACCAAAGATTGAATCGCTTGGAAAGCCCAGTCATCAGGCTGAACATCAGATAGCTGAGAAACTGAAGTCACCTGACCCACAGAGTCTTCTTTAGTCTCGGACATCAAGTCGTTAACAGAAACTGTTTCGCTGAGAGACTGATCAGCAAGCAACAATTCATCTTGCGCAGCAACAGGTGCTACTTCAACAGATTGGGCTTCTACAGGAAGCTGTTCGCTGGTGCTGACAGCCTTTGCAGGTAGGGCAGAAAGACCGAGCAGACTCAGGCTTCCAGCTAATAGATATACTTTTTTCATGGTTTTACTCCTCACTCACATGCGTTTGGATCTAGAAAAAGACCAAACACGATAACGTAATGCTTCACACCAAATACGATGAAAAATTTTTCGTCGCATTATTCTAGAGGGAAATGTTTTTGAAAGTTGAAATAAACTTTACTGTATACATTCCTTCATGTACGAAAGATACTCTACTTTAGAGGGGCAAGCCAAGGGATCGTAGTCGATTTCTGTATTGGCATATACTTCAATTTCCTCTGCTTAACTGGTAATTAAACACACTAAATCTGGTCTCAGGATAAGTGCTTAATCCTCAGGTATCGAGATAGTTCTGGCAATCAAGCAAGCATTTCCCCAATCTGATATCTACCCATTAGGTTTAGAGCCAGCCATTAGATATTTAAAGTCGCTAGGGTTGCAACTTTCGCATACTGCAAACGACGATATCTAAGCTGCGAAAGGATATTAAAGCCCATCGTTCAAAAAATTCAACCCTTATGCAAATGTACTGATCGAAGCGAGAACATCAAGAAGATCGAGAATTGAGTTGAATCAGCTCCACTTTATAGTGGTCGGGATCCTCTACAAAGGCAATCACTGTAGAGCCATGTTTCATAGGGCCAGGTTCTCTAGTCACACTGCCGCCACGAGTCGTGATTTCGTTGCAGGCACCGTAGATGTCATCAACACCAATGGCAATATGGCCATAGGCATCTCCTAAGGTGTATTCAGATACGCCCCAGTTATAAGTAAGTTCCAACACCGTATTATCTGCCTCATCTCCGTACCCCACAAAGGCCAGGGTAAACTCTCCGTTAGGGTAATCTTTCCGGCGAAGTAGCTTCATGCCCAGGACATCACAGTAGAATGCTAGAGAAGCATCAAGGTTTGCCACTCTAAGCATGGTATGGAGAATTCTCATAAGACTATTTATGTAAGAGTTAGTAAATTCGAGCGGTGGTCATCACAGTAGTTACATTCTGACGCGATCGCACCTAGTATGTCTTAAAGAAGACAATCGTTGCATCAACGCCGCTGTTACAGTCAGATGCATTCTATAGCCTTGACGATACGGTCAAGCACACCAGATTATTTTGTAGGTTGTTGGAAACATAACGCATGCACGAAACTGAAATCGCTGCCATTGAGGCGCGTGAAATTCTAGACTCACGCGGTCGCCCGACGGTGGAAGCCGAGGTCATATTAAGTTGTGGGGCTTTTGGGTTAGCCCAAGTGCCAAGTGGTGCTTCCACAGGTAGTTTTGAAGCCCACGAATTGAGAGATGGAGATGCCCAGCGCTATGGCGGCAAAGGGGTACTCACTGCCGTTGCCAACATTAAAGATGAAATTCAGCCAGAGCTCATAGGATTAAATGCGCTTGATCAAGCTGATATCGATCAAACGATGATTGAGCTGGATGGCTCGACTAATAAATCTAAACTCGGTGCCAATGCGCTCTTAGCCGTATCCCTCGCCACAGCTAAAGCAGCTTCTGAGGTGCTGAATTTAGAGCTTTATCGTTACTTGGGTGGCCCTTTAGCAAATCTATTGCCTGTCCCCTTAATGAATGTGATCAACGGTGGGGCTCATGCCAATAACAACGTTGACATTCAAGAATTTATGATTGTCCCCCACGGTGCGGCTTCATTTAAGGAAGCATTGCGCTGGGGTGCAGAAGTCTTTACATCTTTAAGCCAAGTGTTGGCAGCTCAAAACCTCTTAACTGGCGTGGGTGATGAAGGGGGCTATGCGCCCAATCTAGCCTCTAACCAAGCAGCGTTAGAGTTACTGGTAGAAGCCATTGAGAAGGCTGGTTATCAGCCAGGGGATCAAATTAGCTTGGCTTTAGATGTCGCAGCTAGCGAATTCTATAAGGATGGACAGTATACCTATGACGGTGCGGCTCATTCTCCCAAAGAACTAATCGATTATTTAGATGGCTTAGCTAGTAAATATCCGATTGTATCCATTGAAGATCCCCTCCATGAAGAAGATTGGGAGAGTTGGGGAAATTTAACCGCCCAGCTAGGGGATCGAGTACAGCTAGTAGGGGATGACCTATTTGTAACGAACCCCATACGGTTACAAAAAGGAATTGAACAACAATCTGCCAATTCTATTTTGATTAAGCTGAATCAAATCGGTACCTTGACAGAAACCCTAGAAACGATTGATCTAGCCAAACGCAATTCCTTTACTTCCATTATTAGTCATCGATCCGGTGAGACGGAAGATACTACGATTGCAGATCTTGCTGTTGCAACCCGAGCAGGTCAAATTAAAACAGGATCTCTCTGCCGCAGTGAACGAGTAGCGAAGTACAATCGCCTGCTACGTATCGAGGATGCACTTGGGAATCAAGCTTCCTATGCTGGAGCAGTAGGCTTGGGGCCTCAATAAGACATCTCGTCGGAGTGGCAAAGGGTCTAAACCACTCCGATTTGATCTCGGTTAGAAGGGGACTGGTTAACTCAACAAACTGGCCGTTTTGAATTGCTTCATCGCTGGCCTCCACAGACGTGCACGATTAATCCCAGTGTAAAAAGTTCTCGTGGATAGGAATGGGTTGGAAGCCACCCTGATTAGGAAAGGTTTTCCCTCTCAGAGTATGTTTTGGCTCATTAGGATTGACCACTCAGTAGCTCTTGAATCACTCTGGGAAGATCCAGAACCGCTTGGAGAACCTGATCGGGACCAATCCCCACGACCACCTGCAAGCCCAAAACAATCAGAGCCAACAAAAAGGCTGTTTTGAGGGTGGTTTTAACCACCCGTAACAGCCAGGTAAAGACCAACCAAGAAACGAGGATAGCCGCAATCAGAAGAATAGGATTCACGATGTAAGGGGTGGTTAGGGGTATAAAGGTTGGTTCATGGGGAAGAAACGCAGATACTGCCGCTTTCTATCAACAGGCACTAAGGCAGGATGACCTGATTCTAGCAATTGCCAATCCCAATTCTCTGATGAAGATAAATAAGGGTGAAGGTATATTAAACATGGAGGTTATCGCACTATCAACTCTGAAGACTTCGTTAAGAGATCTACGTTTAATGAATAGTGTCGCTAACTTGTAAGGCAAGATACCTCCTAACTGCGTCTACGGCCCTACTGCTGACCTGAAAACGGATTTAAATCAGCACGAGGGCTTCTTTTTTGAGATTGTCATGAAGCAGTGGTCTTATCTTGTTCCCAACTGAATTCAGTCTTTGAGCCAACTATTCTTGTCTTGCATCGCCCCATTACGGTTTGGCAAGATCAGTCTTCTGAAGCATAAGTGAGGTGGCATGGCCTCAAAATCTATCGCCCTCAGACGACTATGGCTGCCTAGTGTTTGTTTGTTGCTCATGGTTGGGAGTGGGCTGGCTATCTTTACGAGCCAACTATGGAACCTGAATGGTTGGCCCCAGTTTCTAGAGTTTTGGCAAGCTAGCCTCCATCCTGATCTAACAGCTACGTTGATGGAAACCGCCTGGCAAGGACTGCTAACAACGTTGGCCTATGCCATTTGCGGCACAGTATTCAGTATCTGCCTCGGTTTTGTCGGCAGTATCCTCATTTCAGACGTGGGAGGGCAAGTCTTAGACATTGCTCCCAGTTTACGCCGGGGCTTAAGAAGCCTACTGGTAGTCCCTCGTGCCATTCACGAAATGTTGTGGGGACTCTTACTAATTAATCTGTGGGGACTGGATCCGCTGACTGCGATCGCAGCCATTACCATTCCCTTTAGCGCTATCGTAGCGAAAGTCTTTGGTGACATTCTTGACGATACGCCCCATCCATCATTTGAGGCTATCCTTCAAAGTGGCGGACGTCCCTTTAATGCCTTCCTATATGGATTATTGCCCTCTGCCAGCAAGAATCTACTGTCCTATAGTTTCTATCGCTTTGAATGCTCCCTACGATCAGCTGCAACCTTAGGCATTATTGGGGTTGGAGGGTTGGGCCATGAAATCTTTTTGAGTTTGCAGTCCTTACAATACCAGCAAGTATGGACCTTTATCTATGCTTTAGTCATTTTGAATGGCGTGATTGATTGGAGTAGTGCTCGGTGTCGCCAGCGGCTGGGCTGCCAAAACCGGATTAGTTTGCACCTAAAATATGTGCCCAAGAATAAACAGGTGCATTATAAACATCTCTATCCTGAACGTTCAGCCTCCAATAACCTGTTCTCCTGCATACTGATGGTCGTTGGCCTAGTTGGGGCAGTAGCTTGGAGTTGGTTTTATATTGACCCTGATCTATATGCCTTGGTTGCCCCCCAAACTTGGCACAATAGCCAGCAAATATTCGTAGGATTATGGCCGTTACAACCTAGCCTACCCCTATTGGAAACCTTTGATGCTTCGCTCCAAACCCTGGGCATGGCTTTGATCGCCATTCTGGGTGCCGGCTGCGGGGGCATGGTGTTGTCCTTTGGAACGGCTGCCAATTTTTTTCTGCCTGGCGGACTCTTTCTTCCCCCACAAGCGAGTCCGTTACGCCAAGTAATCGGTCGGCTACTCGTAGGCATGACTCGGCTATTTTTGTTGCTCTGCCGCTCTGTACCCGCACCTATTTGGGCTTTGGTGATGTTGTTTATCGTCTTTCCAGGAGTGCTACCGGGTGCGATCGCACTTGGCATCCATAATCTCGGCATTCTGGGACGTCTAATGGCCGAAGTCAATGAAAATTTGGATCAGCAGCCCTTGGTAGCACTGCAAGCCCAAGGAGCCTCTAGCCCCTCTGTTTTCCTCTATGGCGTTTTACCCATGACCCTGCCCCGTTTTTTGGCCTATTCCTGCTACCGCTGGGAGGTAGGCATGCGGGAAACGGTGATTGTGGGGGCTCGTGGGCGCTGGAGGTCTGGGACGCTTACTCAGTGAACAACTGAGTAGTTTCGATAGTTCAGGGGTGTTGTGGACGCTAGGTTGTTTTATCCTTCTCAGCTTGGGTGTTGACTGGCTGAGCCAATATCTCCGGCAACACTTGAAGTCGATCTAAATATTTTGCAATCTCTGGGTTAAGCAAGCTTTAAGTCCCTGACTTCACAACATCTTCACCCCTTTACGTTTTAATGAAATCAACTTAGATAAGCGCAAATTGCGTCTTGTACCACTCCTTACACCAATAGCCCCACTGGGGTTATTTTTTTTGTCTGAAATTATTGAGGGTGCAGGGAAATAAATCTCATCGAGTGAGAGCGCTCAATATTTAATTTCAAAAAAATAAAATATTGTCCAAAGCCTTGAATTTTTAGAATGACATGCTAGGTTTATATTTCTTCCCTAGCAAAATATTTTGCTTTCTCCTGAAATTCAGGAGAAATTTTTTTGTGAGAACCCCTTTGGCATCCTGTTTCTTCACTATTCAAGGTTTCATTCCTATCTATGGTTGCCACTGCTTTGAGGCAAGTCGTGCGACCAAGGGTCTATCGACTGTTTCTAGATAAACTATTTTGCTATGTGTCTCGATCCATAACCTGTTTGGTCTACAACCCCAAGTTATTTCTGATGCGCAAACTGGCTCGCATCGAATTGATTAGACAGGTATGGGGAGCGATGACAGCCAATGGGAAATTTGACGAATCCGCACCGTCTCAAACGTCTTTAGTGACGTTTCCAGATCCTCAAACAATCTCCACCGTTTTACGCCAACAAGGTATTTATGCGGGTCTTCAATTATCAGACATCGTGGTCGATGAATTGGTAGGCTTTGCCCATCAAACTCCCTTTGCAGCAGATCGAGATGCCAATATTCGCTGCCAGTACAAGGATCGAGTGACTCTAGAAACTGCCTTAGGATATTCGTTCCA
The DNA here is from genome assembly GCF_021497025.1 of Acaryochloris sp. 'Moss Beach'. Taxonomy (NCBI): domain Bacteria; kingdom Bacillati; phylum Cyanobacteriota; class Cyanophyceae; order Acaryochloridales; family Acaryochloridaceae; genus Acaryochloris; species Acaryochloris sp. 'Moss Beach'. The sequence continues at coordinate 3,565,332 of NZ_CP071717.1, read as the reverse complement.
ATTAGGAAGTGTGAGTACCCAAGATTGTGCCGCCGTGCAGAATCTTATTCATGATCCAGGACTGGTTGCGATCGCAACCGAATATTTAGGTGCAAAGCCCACGGCCATTGGCAGTGAGTTGTTGTGGAGTTTTCCTGGAGAATCCACTTGGAAACAGCAGATTAAAGGTGCCCAAGTCTTTCACTACGATATTGATGACTATCGCTCGATAAAATTCTTTTTCTACTTAACAGATGTGGATGAGAGTAACGGTCCCCATGTTTGCATTCAGGGAACTCATTGGGGCAAAAAGCTCAGACATCAATGGATGGGGCAACGATGTGCCAGTCTGAACGATCAAAGCCTAGTGGATACCTATGGAGTCGATCAGGTCTTAACGGTTTGCGGACGGGCAGGATTGGGGATTGCGGAAGATACTTTCTGCTTCCATAAAGGCAAACGCCCCATCTCACGTCCTCGACTCATGCTGCAAATCCAATATGCCCTCAACGATTATGGTGATATTCGAGCCTATATTTAGATCACAGCTGCACCTAAGCAGAATCTAAGAGGGTTTGGAGAATATCCTCATCAATAACAATGGGATCTTCCCCCTCCGTCAGTGGATCATCGCATTGCTCAAAAGCCACTTCATTGATAACTTCTAAAGCCCCATCCAGCATCAGTCCTAGCTGATCTACCAGCGGTTCAAGATCCTGCCGCTGCCATTCAGATTGTTGACCCAAGTGCTGTAATAATTGGGAATGTTGCTGATCCAATCCCGCAATACCTGGAACACAGACAGGTTCAACGACCTCCTCCGGCGGCTCATCTTCAATAAACACATCGGCTAGCAAGGCAGAAACCGTGGCAGACTCCGTCACTTTGGCATCAATTAATGCCCGATCTAATTGCAGTGTCTCCGTCGTACCGGAATCAGAATTGGGAGGCGAAGAAGTTGCCGTTGTGGGTAGAGCCTCTACGGTCATTTCATGAATATGACTGTAGACAGCCTGAGATTCTAGTCCCAACAAGGGATACAGTTTGCTGAGGATAGCGATTTCTGATGGGTTGATCTCACCATCGACTGCCGCTAAGTGAATGAGAAACTTTGCGATCGCAAGCTTGCGATCCGCAGATAACGGCTGCAATTTAACTTTCAGCCCTCGCAACGAGAGCTTATCGACCAGTAAACCGTGCAAATGAGCATGCAACCTAGCCCGTTCGCCATTCTGTAAATGGGGCGTTGAAGCTAAATAGTTCTGTAAGCGCTGGAACTCGGCCCCTGTCAAAGCTCCATCAGCAACCACCACCATTACTGCCAGGTGTAATAACAGCGTCGCTAATTTATATTTCTCGGAAGGTGCAGCGAGGGATGTTTCGGGTAGACGAAAAAGGACATAGAGTTGATTAGCAGTCGGAGGTTTGCCCCCCAATTGGACATCCGGCTCAATCCCAATTCCCACACGAGTCAAGTAGTCCGATAACACCGTTGCCTCTGATTTCGTCAGCTTGTCTGGGGGTGGGTCTTGCCATTGCTGCAATAGGTCTTGTCCCCACACAACAGCGATGTCTCTTTCAGTGAGACTGTTTTCCACCCAAGCCCGAAACGCCTTAACCTGGGAGGACGCACACTCCACCATCAGTTCCGACGGCAGCAATAACAGAGCACTATAGCTGCCTTGCCCGTCTGGATTACGTCCTAACCAACGGCTATAGGAGTCGAGGGTTTGCATCCCTGCTTCTAATAAAGGTAGGAGCCGCTCTAAGATCTTCTCTGAATTCGCCACTTTAGGCAGTTCAGGGATGTCCAGCTTAATTTTCCCCCCAAAGGACACGCTAGTCGGTTGATAGATAACTGTATCGGCAGGAAGAGTTTGTTCTGCATCAGGCTCTAGCAATAACCCATCACCAAAATTCTGATGATATTCATACTTAAACCAAGACCGCCATTCTAGAAAGCAGCGTGATGCAGGGGTTCGCAACTTACTGGGAAAGCTATGCATCACCCAGGACAAAGCCCAATCTGCGGGGAGGGGTGTTTGAGTCGCTGCTAACGTTCCTAAGCCGACCTCTAAACTTAGGGGCCACTCTACAGCTTCAAAAGTCCAGGGGGGCGGTAAAGCCGTAATTTCGTTGAGAATAAGGAAACGGCATATCTCTAAGAATTGACGGGTCTTTTCGCCAAATGTCTCTTGATCACCGTACAGATTTTGGAGGCGTTCCACCTCGACCATGATGGTGCATAGTTCTGTCAGGATAGGCCGTTTAGCCCGTCGAAAATCTCTGAGAACTCGGCGTTCTAGACCATAGAAGAAAAGATAAACATACCCTAATGGAATCTGAGGGTCACAGCGTCCATCCGCCAACCACTCCAAATATGCAGCTCGGCTAGCAGAGGGGATTTCGCTATAGGACGGCCACTCGCTAATCCAATTGCCATTGCGATCGGGCTTCGCTTCATCTAGTTTCAGTTGCGGTCGAATTAAGGCTGGTTCAGTGCTGACATGGGTACTAATTCCTTTGAGGTTGTCCCCCACATAAACGAGACCCGGCAGACAGTAGCTACCCACTTGTACAGTCTTATCTACTGATACCCAGGTAGCTCGGGAGGGAGCAACAGTCTGAATATTGGAGGTTACAACGTCACGAACAGTAGGAGGAGGTTTCGCCAAAACTGCAGTCTGCACTGCAATCGACGGAGCGTCCTCGACTGGCTCCGCTGGACTACTTTGGGGTGGATCAGCAAGACCCGCTGGGGAAGTTGATGTTTCTTCGTCTGAGGCTGTAGTTGAAGGCTGAGAAGGCGAAGAAGGTGTCGATCGAGGACGCTTTGGCTCTAATACTCGCTTTAACCAGTGAACAATCCCCATAGTGATCGTGTGTAAATTTCTGCTGGGGCTGATTCCAGCTCCGCTCTAATTTAGCGCCTTCAAGTATAAACTGCCTATGTCAGCCACAGAACTGAAACATCCTGGGTATACTGCGGGTAAAGCATAAACCAGATCCAGCAATCGGTAAGGAACAAGATTTTGGCTTGGCTATGGTTAGGACTAGGATTAGCGTTTTGTGTATTTGAAGTCATTACACCAACCGCTTTTGTCGAACTGATGATGGGCATCAGTGCCCTTGCTGTTGCGGTTATTTCTTTGGTCATTCCCCAGTTCTATCTTCAGGCTTTGATTTGGTTGCTCTTGTCGGTGCTGTTGATTGGATTAGTCCGCCGGTTTGTGCCCAAAAGAACCGCCAGAATTTTACAAGCCGAGGTGGAAGCCGAGACACTCACTCAGATCCCGGCAGGCCAAACGGGTCGGGTGATCTATGAAGGAAGTTCCTGGCAAGCCCGCTGTGAGGATGAGAATCTGACCATTAAAAGCAAGACCAAAGTTTACGTCGTGGGCCGGAAAGGAACAACCTTATTTATCATCCCTGCCGAATTTGGGGAAGGTCTGACCTTTCATTCAGAATCATAAAAAATATTAAAGATCATTCATACAAATCATTAGGGGTATGACTATGGAGCAATTTTTTATTTTTCGTATGTGTCGCATTAGGGGGGTCAGGCGTTGCTAGCTCTGTCCGTATTATTAATCAGGGAAATGCTGCCCTAGTAGAGAATCTAGGCAGCTATAAAAAAACGATTGGATCCAGGACTGAACTTTATTGTGCCTGTAATCGACAAAGTCGTCTATAAGGACACATTAAGACTAAAAGTATTAGATATTGACCCTCAATCCTGTATTACTTGCGACAATGTCGCCATTACAGTTGATGCCGTGGTTTATTGGCAGATTATCGACATGGAGAAGGCCTATTACAAGGTTGAGAACCTCTCTTCCGCCATGGTCAATCTGGTCCAAACTCAAATTCGGGCTGAGATGGGTAAGCTCGAACTAGATGAAACCTTCACCGCCCGCACTCAAATTAGCGAAATCCTTCTGCAAGAGCTAGATAGCGCGACCGATCCTTGGGGGGTTAAAGTCACACGGGTTGAGCTACGAGATATCACCCCTTCTAAAGCCGTCCAAGATTCCATGGAACTGCAAATGGCTGCTGAACGCCAAAAAAGAGCAGCGATTCTAACGTCCGAAGGTGAAAAAGAAGCTGCTGTCAACTCCGCACGCGGCTCTGCTGAGGCACAAGTCTTAGGGGCTGAAGCCCGTAAAAAATCGGCCATTTTAGAAGCAGAAGCGGAGCAACAGTCTATCGTTCTCAGAGCCCAGGGGGAACGTCAGGATCGAGTGCTGAGAGCTCATGCCACTTCAGAGGCATTGCAAATTGTCAGTCAAGCCCTCAAAACAGATCCCAAAGCTGAGCAGGCCCTACAGTTTCTGTTAGCCCAGAATTATATGGACATGGGGACAACCATCGGGGAAAGCGACAGCAGCAAGGTGATGTTTATGGATCCTCGCTCTGTTCCTGCATCCATTGAAGGGATTCGCTCCATTATTGATGATTCAGGCCAAGCTTAAGGGAGGGGTAGCATTCTAGTTCTAGATTGCTTACCCTAGGTTGAGAACCATGAACACCTGACAGAACAACCGTATGAAGCTGGATCAATTTCTAAAATTTCAAGGGATCACCCTTACTGGCGGACAAGCTAAACATCTGATCCAGTCTGGATTTGTAACAGTCAACGGAGAGCTTGAAGTTCGCCGTGGACGACAGCTCGGTGTGGGTGATATTGTCACCGTCGAAGATGAGTCTTTTGAAGTGCAGTTAGAATCAGACTCAAACTCTCAAACAAACTCCTAGCTTTGGGGCCGCTCTTTTGCCATAACGGACTCAGAAAACTGAGGAGAGAGTGGAAGTTGACGGGTTGAAGAATAGTACGTTGTCACATAGAGCGGCATAGCCAAGGTCAGACATGCGATCGCAGTTCCAGCAATCTTGGAAAGAACATCGGAGCTACGTTCAGGGGGCTCGTCAGCCTGTTCATGCAATTCCATAGGAGTTTTTTAAAAAATAGATGAGAATGTCTAAGCTAGCATTATTAGCCTAGCATTCCCAGCTTAATTCGGTTGTCCGTCAATAACTGTATTTGACAAAACATAATCATGACTATATCCAACCTTGCCAGCAAAAAAATTCTAGTCACTGGAGGCGCAGGTTTTCTGGGCCGTCAAGTCATTGCCCAACTGCAAAAAGCCGGGGCACAACTTGAGAATATTTCCATCCCTCGCTCTTCCACCTGTGATTTGCGATCCCTGAGTGCTTGTCAAGACGCTGTTGCAGGACAGGATATTGTCATCCACTTAGCAGCCCATGTTGGTGGCATTGGTTTAAACCAAATCAAACCTGCTGAATTGTTCTATGACAATTTGATGATGGGCACCCAACTGATTCATGCGGCCTATGAAAAGGACGTTGAGAAATTTGTCTGTGTCGGCACCATTTGCGCCTATCCCAAATTCACTCCCGTCCCCTTCAAAGAAGAAGACATCTGGGATGGCTATCCCGAAGAGACCAATGCACCTTATGGAGTGGCGAAAAAAGCGTTACTCGTCCAGCTCCAAGCCTATCGGCAGCAGTATGGGTTTAACGGGGTCTATCTACTACCCGTGAATTTATATGGCCCAGAAGATAATTTCAATCCTCAAAGCTCCCATGTCATCCCTGCACTGATTCGCAAAGTCTACGAAGCCCAGAAAGCTGAGGCAACTCAACTAGAAGTTTGGGGCGATGGAACACCGACCCGAGAGTTTTTGTACTCTGAGGATGCTGCACGGGGAATAATAATGGCGATGGAGGATTACAACGAATCTGATCCCATTAATTTGGGAACGAATTCTGAAGTCTCCATTCGTGATCTCGTTACCTTAATTTGTCGATTGATGGACTTCAAAGGTGACGTGGTTTGGCTCACGGATAAGCCAAATGGTCAGCCACGTCGTTGTTTGGATACGGCTAAAGCTAAAGCAAAATTCGGCTTTACCGCCAACATCACCTTAGAGCAGGGATTACAGAACACCATTGATTGGTACCGACAGCACCCCGAGTAATTGCGAGCACGAGAGTCATGGCAACGAGGCCACCCATGACTCTCGTAAAACCATATCTATTTCAGAGCCTCCTGAGCTGCTCTCTGTTTTTAATTCCCAAAGCCTTTCAGGTCTTACTCGGGAACAGCTGATTGCCATTGTTCTACAGCAACAGCAACAGGTTATCCAACTGCAGCAGGAACTCAACAGCTCTAGTACCGAGTTTGACAGTTCTACAGAGGTGTTATCTCGTCCACTGTTGCCCCATCCTGATGGCGATGCCCATCATCCTTATCTCAATGTTCACGGTGAATCGGGGAGCTATAAGCTCTCCCTCGTTGGCAATTCCTACTGGACCATTGGCCGAGGGTCTGACAACGCGATTGTGCTACCGGATCAATGGATGTCACGCAACCATGCCATGCTCCAGTCGATGGGCGCAAGAGAACTCTATTTAATTGACTTAGGGAGTCACAACGGCTCATTTGTAAATGGACGGCGAGTCAGTGTCCCCATGTCTTTGAAACATGGCGATAAACTCACCTTCGGCCAAACCAACGTTGAATTCTATAATCCCGATGCGGTTCGCTTATCTACTGCCACTCAGGGATTATCGGAAGCACCGGTCACTGCTTTGCTGCATGTTCGACGGCTGATCTCAGTATTAGTAGTCGATATTCGCAACTTTACTGGCCTCACTCGTAATTTGGATGAACGACTCTTATCCGAAGTCGTAGGCACCTGGTTTCGCAAAGCGGGGGATATTATTCGGGCCAACGGCAGCTGGGTTGATAAATATATCGGTGATGCCGTGATGGCCGTATGGATTCACGGTGGCACCCAAGATGTGAGCCAGCAAGACCTACAGCAGCCCTTCCAGGCCATCCATCAGCTCAATGAAATGACCCAGAAACTCCATTTGGTCTATCCCTTACCCTTTCCCCTAAAAATTGGAGCTGGCCTCAATACGGGCTATGGAATGGTAGGCAATACAGGCAGTAGCGATCGGCCAGACTATACCGCCTTAGGGGATACGGTCAATGCAGCGTTTCGTTTAGAAACTTGCACAAAGCAAATTGGTCTTGATATTGCGGTAGGAGCGACAACTTATCAATATATGCAGGAATGGCAGAGCGAGGATTTGCCATTACGCCAATTTACGGTGCAATTGAAGGGGTACGTGAATCCTAAACCAGCTTATGCTTGCTCTTTTCCCGAACTCAAAACTTTTTTAGAGACCAACCAGTAGTAATATTGGTGTATTGAAAATACAAATTTCAGAAAACAATACCCTAAAAAACTTTTTTTGTGGGTTGGAGTCTGTAGTTGATGATAGGCTCTTTTAAGAGCTGTGTTGAAATCTCTGAGACAGGGAGGTACTTAAGGATATGCATTCGTTTGTCCGTCGTTTTGGTTTGATTGGTCTAGCTCTGGCAACATGCCTTAGCTTCTTTGGTTGGTCCCAACCTGTAAATGCCCTCAATTTACAGTCTGGCCCCAGCATCGTGCTTGCAGAAGCCTACCGTAACCCAATTGACGCAAAACTGGAAACAGACTTTGGTCAAAAGATCGATGTCAATAACACCAATGTTCTTGCATTTATGAAATACAAGGGCCTTTATCCCACTGTTGCTGGTAAAGTCGTGCAGAATGCACCATACAGCAGTGTTGACGAAGTTTTACAAATTGATGGTTTAACTGACCAGCAAAAGAAAACTTTACAAGATAACCTAGGTAACTTTACAATTTCTGACCCTGATCCTTCTTTGGTTGGTGGTCAGGACCGTTATAATCCTGGTTCTTACAAGCCTTTCATGAAGTAATTATCTTTATGTACTGATGGTTTAGAACGTGGCCGAACTTCTATTCCATCAGTTTGTACAATTGCACTCTCTGCCTACGCAGTCGTTGACTTGACCACTGCTTTAAGGTGGAGAGTATTTTTTATGCTGCATTACAGCAATTTTTCTTGAACCTTGTCACAAGATCTCCATACTCAAGTGTCTTCCCACTTTGATGTCCTCGTTGTCGGGGGTGGTGCCGCCGGGCTTTATGCTGCCTTGTCACTCCCCTCACACGTTAGGGTTGGACTGATTACCAAAGATAGTTTGTCGCGATCTGCTAGCGATTGGGCTCAGGGAGGTATCGCAGCCGCCTTTGATAAAGGTGACTCACCGGAACTGCATGCCCAAGATACTGTTAGTGCAGGCGTAGGGCTGTGTGAAACTAAGGCAGTTAATTTTCTTGTGCAGCAAGCACCATCTCAGGTACATGCCTTGTTGGAGATGGGAATTGCCTTTGACCGTCGTCAAGATCAGCAATTGGCTGCGACCTTAGAGGCAGCGCACTCTCGCCCTCGGGTTCTCCATGCCGCGGATACAACGGGAAGAGCCCTGATCAAAACCCTAACCGCCCAAATGTGGCAGCGATCGAATATAGAAGTGCTGGCCGATACGTTCACCCTGGAGCTATGGCAACATGCCGATACAGGACGTTGCCAAGGTATCTGTTTGCTATCGGCAGGTCAGATTTCTTGGGTGTCTGCTGGAGCCGTTATTTTAGCTACAGGGGGTGGCGGACAAGTCTTTTCACAAACGACTAATCCAGCCTTAAGTACAGGCGACGGGGGTGGCGATGGGGTGGCGGGCAGGTGCCCAATTGCGAGATTTGGAGTTTTTTTCAATTCCATCCCACGGCTCTAACCTTACCGGGTGCGCCCAGATTTTTAATTAGTGAAGCAGTGCGCGGTGAAGGGGCTCATCTTTTGGATGCCTCCGGTCATCGATTTATGTTTGACTATCATCCCCAGGGAGAACTGGCACCGAGGGATGTGGTCAGTCGGTCTATTTTTACCCATTTACAGGCCTCTGAGTCCCAAGACCATCAGGTATGGTTGGATTTGAGACCCATCGCCCCTGAGAAAATCCAGCGACGATTTCCCAAGATTATTCAGGTTTGCCAGAAGTGGGGAGTGGATGTTTATCAAAATCCCATTCCGGTATCACCCGCGGCCCATTACTGGATGGGGGGAATTCGGACCGATTTGCAAAGTCAAACCTCCATTCCCGGGCTGTATGCAGTCGGAGAAGTTGCCAGCACGGGGGGTACATGGTGCTAATCGATTGGCCAGTAACTCTCTCTTAGAATGCTTAGTGTTTGCGGCTGAGTTTGCCCATCTTGATATATCGTCTATCCCGATTGCGGATATCCCCCAAACTGAAGCCTTAGGGAGTACCGATCTAAAGATAGAGCCACAAGACGAATCAATGTTGGCTGAGATTCGCGCTCAGCTTCCTGAAGTTTTATGGAATAGTGCTGGTATTGCCCGCTCGGGGGAACAGATGCAACGTGCGATCTCACAAGTGCATCAGTGGCGACAAGCCTTCCTAAGCTCTCCCTTATCCCAGCAACTCAACCACATATCGCCAGGGCAAACGGTGACGGTTAATCCCAATATTCCGGTAAGAGCTTGGGCAGAAACCCAGAATTTGCTGGATATTGGTTACTTAATTCTCAAGAGTGCTCACTTTCGCACCGAAAGTCGGGGCGGCCATTATCGAGCCGACTATCCCGAATCCCAAGAACAATGGCAGGCCCATACAGTTGTGGAACAGGAGACCTGGCAGCAGGTTCCCTTAGACTCTTAGCTAAACCGCTTGAGTTGAATCCGGTAGCGCTCTTTTTTAGTAATTTGCACTTCACCCAATTCCAGACGACCCTTGCCCCGGATCGTGACTAAATCTCCGGTTTTGAGGGTATAGCTGGATTGGGAAATGTCTTTCCAGTTAACCCGGACATCTCCCGTATTGATCAGGTTGACCATTTTGTTGCGGGATAGGCCAAAGCCAGCAGAGGCTACTGCATCAAGACGCATAGAGGCTTCGACAGTCGTCATCTCCTTGCAGCGGGGTTCTCGCACCTTCAATTGCTCAAAGGGAATCGGTTCCACCTGCACCGGCACAGTCCGCACCTGGGTCAGGTGAGTTTCCAGAAATGGCACGAGTTGCGGAGATGCGATCGCTTGAGCGCCTCGTTCCCCCAACACCAAAATATCTCCCACCTGATCGCGAACAATCCCGGTACCCAGAAGGGCTCCTAAAAAGTCACGGTGGGTAGCTGGATCGAATAGGAAATTCCCGGAAATACTGAGGGCAGACAGCTCGACCTGATCTTGCTCTAGGGGAAGATCCGAATGAGCGATCGCAATCCGCTGCCGTTCAGCCTGGGGATAGCCCCCCCAAGCCAGAATCGAGACTTCCGTCAAAGGCGCAAACATTTGTTGGGCTTCTGCCAGCTCTGGCGGAGAGAGAAAGGCAGAGACCACCACCTCCCAAGTTTTCAACGCTTGAGTGGCCTGGTCAAGAAGGCGAGACATACAGTCTGTATGTTCTGCACCTTTTAATAATTGTGCCTTGGGTAGCATGTGCTAATGAAAGTCCCAGAGAGGGACAGAATAAATTTGTCAGGAAAAGGAAACGGTACTGTTATCCTAACAAGCCCGAATTTTAATATTCCTCTAAAGGAAACTGCCTAAATCTCGCGAGACCTGCTAAGCTTTGAAAAAATATCCAAAATTAGCCCTTTTGTAAGCTCAATCTCAATCCATCAAAAGCTTAGTATCGCTGAAATTGCAGAATTATATAACCTTGGGAGTTATCGAATGCGGCAGGTCAACTTTACTCTGATTTTTGTCATTTGTCTGGCTGTTGTCTTATTTGCGATCGAAAATACACAACTTGTCAGTATCAAAGTCGTGAATGGCATCCAAATCACAGCTCCATTGTCGATTGAATTGATTATTACCTTAGGGATTGGCGCTATTCTCGCCTGGGTCTTTAGCGTTTGGACGACGGTGCAAGAGTTATTTGTCACCCGCGAAGCTTTGCAAGCAAGAGAAGTTGAAATTGAATCCTTACAAATAGACCTTGAACGCTACAAAGCCGAACTAGAAGAGCAACGCCTGCTCCTTCCTAGCCAAGCAACGGTCACCAGTGATGCCGTCTCTGTTGCCACCTTATCTGAACCAACGATAAAAACCGTTGTTCCTCGTTCAGAACCTGAATCCACTATCCTTACTCCTCCACCGTCTGAGCTTGTTCCAGACTAAATCTATATGAGCAGTTCCTTTGCCCACAATGCCATCTCTATGCTGATCGACTTAGCCCAACGGGGTGAAATCGATCCATGGGATGTGCAAGTCATTGATGTCTTTGACCGGTTTTTAAGCCACTTATCCTATCAAGACTCCCAGGAACTGTCAGATTCAGGCCAGGCTTTTCTCTATGCATCCATGCTGGTTCTTCTCAAGGCCGAAACCCTAGGTGACTTCATTGAAGAACCGCAAGAGCCAGATGAAATGGAGCTGCTCTTATTTGACGATATGGAAGCCGTATCCAACGGCCTCCCCTCTCCCTTAGAAGGCTGTCTGCAACGTCGTCCTGTGGCTCGTCCTCCCCAACGACGACGGGTAACCCTAACAGAGTTGATCAATCAGTTAGAACTGATGGCCGTTGCCGTTGAGCGCCAAGCCGAGCGCCCCAAAGTCCGCAAAGTCCGGCGCATGTCGAAAGCCAAATCGATGAAAGCGATTACACAACTGGCTCACCAAGAAAATCTTTCAGAAGTTGCAGAGCAATTAGAGGAAATTTTTGCCCGCTTAGATCCCAACCAAATCTGGCTAGACTTTGAAGAGTTACTATCCTTTATGAACGACCGGGTGGGGGTCTTCTGGGCATTGTTATTACTCTGTGCTCAATCCAAAGTGGAGCTAGAGCAAAACGAATTTTACGTGGATTTGAGATTAAAGCCCCTGACACCTGCCCCCGTAAAAGTAGAGCTTTTACCTAATCTTAAGCCCGCTGCGTCTTAGACATTGCTCAATTCAGGGATGATTCCAATCTCATCAATATCCTGAAAGAATTGTAGGGCAAAGTTTTCAAGGTAGGGCGATATTTAGAATCATCCCGTCGTCGAGCAACGCCAAATCTTAAGCTATCCCTGCCAGTCAACTAGCCTGAAAAGCTTTGGAGCACTGTCTTCAAGCGATATTAGACAATGATTTTTTAGTTTTGCCAACGGCTTGCCAATAGATGGTCTATTGGCAAGCTGTTGGCTCTAGGTCGCAGCCTCGCACGACCTAATTCCTAATACTGCAACAATTATTGAAATTCTTTCTCAATATAAATGCCACTTATTGATAAAGTATCTTGTGAGTAATACATTCACAATTGTGCATTCTTCTAGAGTCTTTAAAAAGACTGCATTTGGGTGAATCCAACTCTGTCCATAACAGACCAACAGGATTTCGTTGGAACGCTTACCTCATAGAAAGGTTAGCGTTCTGAGACAGGAGTCCACCCAGCGTATTACGCTGCGAATCCTCTATTGGGAGACATTAACTTAAAGGCGATTTCTGTATGCAACAACCGATTGATGTAAAACCTGTAACCTTTCCGAAAACAAAAGATATTGCCACAATCTGCGTTTACGCATTAGGACTGCTTTCGGCAGGCTTGTTTCTATTTTTGCCCGTTGTCAATGTTTTGAGTCCTAGCCCTTGGCAGCGGTCGATGGGAGCGATTCATGGCGTTGCCGCGCTCTTAGCTACTGTTGTAATTGCCTATGCAGGGCATCTGGCATTTCCCTTATTGCGAGGGTCTCACCGAATATTGCCGCAAGTTCGCACCGTCATTTTTTGGGCCTCGTCTATCGCTTTTTTAGCGATTGCTTCAGGCAATTGGGCCTATATGCGATATCGGGCACCCATAGGAGGTGCTCGTCGCTGGATTTTGGAGAATACACCGTTAGTTCACTACTTATTCATGGAATATCATGAATTTACGGTGTTATTTACTTTGCCGTTAGGGGTGGCCTCAACCTGGGTGTTGTGGCAATACGGCGATCAAATTATGGAGCGTCAGCATCGCGTGGTTCTGTCCGCGACCTGTATCGCCATGATGGCCATGATGTTCTTTGCCATGGGCGGATTTGTTAGTGGGCTCAATGTAGCCCGAATTCACAGTTTGTAGTTTAGCCATCCGTAACCTATGAAATCAATGTCACAACCGCTCTATCTCAGAGTGGGGAATTGGCTCAAGCAATTCCCCCAATCCCTTGCTAAAGGAGCACCCGAGGCTCCCACGGTCTCTGGCCCCGCCGCCGCCGCTCTTCTGAGCGCTGCATTTAGCTGCTTTTTACTGATGGTGAATCAACACTTAACGGTCTTGTTTAAGAGCTGGAATGCCATTGTTTGGTCCTTAGGGGAATGGATTCCAGGCAGCCGCACTGGCGATCAGGTCTATGGAGAAATTGGCAGCTATTCCGGTAAGGAAACCTTAATGCTGGTCAGCTGGCTTTTGAGCTGGGCGATTCTACATCAGCTTTGGAAAACGCGGAATATTCGTGCCAACAGCCTCTATGGCAGCCTGATCTTTTTTCTAGTGGCTGCCACTGTCATGAATTGGCACCCGATTTTTCCATACTTACCTTTAATGCCCCATTAACAATATTCTTTGAGGTCTTATCAACACAATGCAAACTCAGACAAAAACACCCTCAACTAGCTTGACCACTCGCTCTATGCATAAGTATGTAATGTTGGGTGTGGGACTTTGGATGGCTTTTCTCGGTACATTTGCCATCGCATATGTTCGCGTCAGCCATAGTCAACGATTTGCAGGGGAGCCTTTTCAGGCCTTATCCCCCCATGAAACTCAAAAGCCCGAGTCGTCCTACTAAATCCAGGAATCCTGCTTTCCGAGACAGCAGACGTTATGAAGCATCCAGGGAGAAGAGAGATTGCTGTACTCATGCCTGAAGCAGATTAGCTGAGCTAATCTCTATCCATACGGAGATCGGCAAAGTATTAATTGACATTTATTCTCAATTAATACTAAAGTGTTGTTGGATCTGATAGGTTCCAAACTCTTCTAAAACCAATTAGGGTGTCTAGTTTTTTGATTAGACAACCTAACTGGGCATGAAACCTGATTCACTTGAGCCGCGCTAACAAAGGGGGTCATAGATCCTGACTCCCTTTGTTTTTTTGTGACCTAATGTGGGTCATTTCATTTGGCTTGTCCCTTTATTTTTGCCTTTTGTCTCCCATGCACTCTTGGTATCGCCCCACTTTTGCCCCAGAACATGGCGCTTTGCTGGTTTTATTCGGATCGTTACTCTCTGGTGCTGCCTTAGCCCAATCCTGGACCAGCGATACAACTTGGGCCTGTGTTTGTGCAGGTTGTGCGTTGCAAGCCGAGCATCCATTGATTGTCCAAGTCAAACAGCGACGGAGCTGGAAGCCTAGATATTTGGTTTGGGCCAGTATGTACGGCGGTTCTAGTCTCTTAATTGCCTTTTATCTGGCTAGGCACAGTCCAATATTGATGTGGTTGTACTTGTGTGGCGCTATTGCTCTGATTCTAGATGCGATCGCAGTTCTCAAACACCAACAAAAATCCATTGCCAATGAGCTGGTCATGTTTGCCGCCATTTGCCTGTCTACGTTACTGACCTATGGGGCAACAACGAGCAATTTAACCCCACAAGCCTGGGGTTTATGGATGTTGAATACGTTATTTTATGCCAGCGCTATCTTTACGATTAAGCTCCGCAAAACCAAAACCAGCAATCTCAAACCCAGCTTCATTTTCTTGAGCATTGCGATTTTGATTACCTTGGCATTGTTCTATAGCCACTGGCTACTACCGCTCACCGCCCTCACATTTACCATAGCCCTGTTGAAATTTGCAGTCGTCATCTGGCAGCGAGACTGGTACACCCAATGTCGCTTTGAGCATATTGCCCGTTTCGAAACCTATTTCACTGTGGTCTATGTCTGTTTGGTCGCGTTAACGGTTCTCCCCCCCACATTGCCCAGTGCCTGAATAGTTTGAGCTTCAGCTTTTCATGACATACAGCTTTTTCGTTTAGGAGATTTGTGATGACCACCTACTACAAAGTCACTTTGATTAATGAAGAAAAGGGACTTGAAGAAACCATTGACGTTCCAGACGATGAATATATTCTGGATGTTGCTGAAGATAATGGTCTCGATCTACCCTTTTCCTGTCGGGCAGGCGCATGTTCATCTTGTGCAGGCAAACTGATCAAGGGCACCATCGATCAAGCTGACCAATCCTTCTTAGACGATGACCAAATTGGCGAAGGTTATGCCTTGCTATGTGTAACCTATGCTCTATCAGACTGCACCATTGCCACCGATCAAGAAGAAGGCCTGTATTAAAGCCCGCCCTGTCAAACCCATCGCTGACCAAAAGGACAGCCCTAAGACTTACGAATGGTCCATAGGGGAAACTGCTGGGTTTTGGTAATCTGGACACCCTCAATTCCTTTGCCACTAAACGCGTATTCCTTTCGCTGAATGAGGGGGATGTAGGGAATATCTTCAGCTAAGACTTCCTGAATCTGGGTCAAAAAAGTCTGGCGCTCTTGATCATCTTGAGTTTGACGCTGTTGCTTAATTAATCGATTGATCTTGCCGTTGTAGTAAAAAGACCCGAGGGAGCGACTCGCCCCTTCTTCACAGCCATTGCTCTCTGTTCCTTTGCTGCAAGACAGAAACGGTTGAATATAGGTATCCGGGTCAAAAAAGTCTGGATACCAGTTGACTAAATAGGCTGGATAAATCCCTTTGGACAAACTGTTATTGCCAACGGTAGATTCCACACCTTCTAACTTCAGCTTGAGAATCCCTTGAGATCGCTCTTCAACAACAGCTTTCATCAAGTTCGCAATCAGACGTCGTGCCACATAATTGGATGGATACCACAGATCCAGCGTTAGGGGCTTTTGAGCAGAATAGCCTGCAGCCGTTAACAACTGACGGGCTTGAGCTGCATCTCCATCGCCATATTTACTTTGGAATACAGGCCGAGCGGCATCGAACGTACTAGGAATCAGACTATATAGAGGTTCTGCTTGTCCCTGATAAACCCGCTTCTTAATGAGGGGGCGATCCACGAGCAGAGCAATAGCCCGTCGAACAGTCACCTGGTCTAAAGGCTTCTGCTTGACGTTCAACACCATATGGGTAACGGCATTGCCCTTAGCCTCAATCACTTGCCACTCAGCCGAGGATGCCTCTGCCTGTAGACTTTGAATTTGGTCTGTTTCTAACCCTTGATAGCCAACGTCAATGGCACCTGTTTTAAACTGGTTAAAGAGATTGGCAGGTGTCGAAAAAAGCTGCAGATTAATGCCTGAGTTCGCAGGTTTGTCACCCCAATATTGCTCGAAGACATCCAACCGAATATTATCGCTGCGGTAGTCCACCAGTTTATAAGGTCCAGTTCCCACAAAGCTCTTGGGTTTAAATGCACCTGGACCAATGGTGTAGGCTTGCGGCGAAACGGCACAAGCCCCAAAAAAGGTTAACAGGGCCGGTAAGGCTGCAAAAGGCTGGTTGAGGGTAATTTGCAGTTCATAGTCTCCAGACGCTTTGACCTCAGCAATCGGTTCAGCGAGCAAAAAAGACGGTTGGCCGCCATTGTCCATAAACCGCTGCAAGGAAAAGGCCATGGCCTCCGCATTAAAGGGGGTGCCATCGTGAAAGACAACCCCTTGTCGCAAGGGAATCTTGTATATCAGGCCATCTTCACTAACCGTAGGCAAGACGGTTGCTAATTGTGGATTGAGTGTGGTGTTGTCTAAATCATAGGTATAAAGGGTTTCACCCATGTTATAGAGCAACGTCGCGGGGAAGAGTTCATAAGCGTCTGCCGGATCAATCGTCCGAATTTTGGCTGTGCTGCCCAGGGTAATGCGCCCCTCTTCTGAATTGGTAGATAAGTCTGAAGGACGAGGACTACAGCTCAAGACCAGCAATACCACCAGACAAAAAAGTCCAATCCACTTGCGAGAGAGTTTATGGAGCTGGAATCGGGTTGCGATCGCATTCACAATACAGTTCCTAGTAGCCGTTGACCGAAAGGGAAGCTTTTCGCCATGGTGCTCATCAAAATCGGTCTACTCACAATACAAAGTATCCCGAGTGTTCCGTCCTGTCACGGGATTGGTGCCTTGGGCAGCCGCACAGAGCACTTCTAGGGTGTCATCTCGCACATCAACATCGGTAAAATCGGCACCATCGATAATCGCTCGACGAAATTCAGTATTAAAGGCAAAAGCCCCTTCTAGATTGGCATTTGTGAGATTAGCCCGCGCAAATCGAGCACTATCTAAGGTAGCAACGCTAAGATTCGCCCCTTCTAAATTGACGTCTTCTAAATTGGCGGCAAAAAAGCTCACCCCGCGTAAATCACTATTACTAAAATCGCTCCCTCGGAGATCAGCCTTGGTAAAGCTAGCGTCCGTTAAATCACGATTAGAAAAATCGGCGTTTAACAATATCTCTTTGTTATAGACATCTGCCTGAGCCGTGGGCAGCCAACTGGTCAGGCTGAAGCCAACCAAAAACCCGGTCATGACACAAGTCCACACTATGCGTCTGAGCTGTGGAAAAGCTGTGGATAAGTTTAAACCTTTCATTTTCATAATTATTGTCTGTAAGTCAGGGGAGTAACAACGCGATCAAGGATGATGAAGCCGATAGTGTATGTATTGATCCTATCGGACTCTTGGCTGCTTGAAAGAAATATGCCTCCTGCTGCACCTCGCCCCAATCGTCAGTCCCTCAACCTCCAAGTGGGAGAGTGGGGTGAACAACTTGTCTGTCAATGGCTCACCCAACAGCAATGGCATATTCTCGACAGACGCTGGCATTGTCGATGGGGTGAAATCGATATTATCGCCAGATCTAGCGCTTCCACCCCTACCCCTCATATCAATGCCAATCGTCTGGCCTTCGTAGAAGTCAAAACCCGTCAGGCTCAAAATTGGGATGCGGATGGTCTTTTAGCGATTACGCAGTCGAAACAGCAAAAGCTATGGAAAACAGCCCAAATTTATCTAGGGAAGCATCCCGAATTAGCGGAGCTATTCTGTCAATTTGATGTGGCTTTAGTACAGTGCAACTGGATCTCCCAGCCGCCCAACACAGTCGATATTCATGATGAGTTACAAGAGACTGCCATAGATATCAAACAGCCTTTCCATGTTGGGGGCTATCAATTCATATTGCTCGACTATATAGAATCTGCATTCACGCTGTAGCGCTTAAGTACCGGCCCTACGGGCGATATGGGTAGGTTATGGAGTGGGATCGGATCAAAACCACTGCTGTTTTAATCCGATCCCATCGAGGACTGAACACCACTCTGATCCCTCCATAAAAGAGATGATCCCCTCAACACTCTAAAATGTCATGAATTCATGACTATAAGATCCCCAGAAATACCTACTTTCCATAAACAAGCTATTTTTACTAGCTTTTAAGCCTTGACGAACTCTGAGATCTCGTACATATTTGTTAACAAAGCGATCCCCAACTAGTTATATTTACTCAAGGTTAACTATGGTATGGCGCTCTCAAATCGTTCGTTACCCTTAGAGGTCTCTGCTGATATGTCCCCAGAACAATTGCCTTTAGACCAGATGACTTTGCGTCAACTTCGTCGTGTTGCCAGCCGTTATGGGGTGTCACGTTACAGCCGGATGCGCAAAGACCAGTTGCTCGCATCCATTCGCGTAGCTCAGAAAAATGCATCGGTTCCTGCAACCATGAATCACCAAGCTAGCCCTGAATTTTCCGGGACTGTGACGGATCAAGAGCGGGTAGAAGCTGCAAAATTTGAAGTGGGGCAAGAAGATGCTGTGGAGTTAGCATCGGTTGATGCCGAAATTAACGACTTACCCGAAGGGTACGGTGAGACTCGGATTGTTCTGATGCCGAGAGATCCCCAATGGGCTTACACCTACTGGGATATTCCCCATGATCACAAGGTGATTTTGCGCAATCAGGGAGGACAACAACTCGCATTACGTCTCTACGATGCCACGAATATTGACTTGGCTTACCAGGTCCCCCACAGTGTGCAGGAATATCCTTGTGATGAGCTTGCCCAAGAATGGTACTTACCCCTACCTGTTAGCGATCGCGATTACGTGATTGAAATTGGTTACCGCTGTGCCGATGGTCGCTGGTTAGTCTTGGCTCGCTCTGTTCCAGTGCATGTCCCCCCCACCTATCCTTCCGACTGGGTAGAAGATCAGTTCGTTACCGTCGATTGGGAGATGGACTTACAGGGCCAGCAGATTGCTACCCTAGTGCCCCCAGAGCAGGAGCCACAGGCTTCTGCTTCTGACAACAGCATTTATGAGGAAGTCTTCGGCATGGCCGAAGGCGTCGAAGCGCTACGGGTTGCCGGTTCTCTTTATGGGTCCATGCAGCAAGCTCCCCAAGCTCCCGCTCACGAGTCTACCCTGAGTTCCTATGTCTTTCCTTCTGGAGTCGGTCTTTGGGCCATCCCGACGGCTTCCGGCGTGAACATGTCTGGGGTCGGAATCGGGGCTTCTGCACCGCCCATTCGACCTCGCCAGTTCTGGTTAGTCGCTGATGCTGAGCTGATTGTTTACGGTGCCACCGAGCCAGATGCAACCGTCACCGTTGGGGGTCAACCCATCCAGCTCAATCCCGATGGAACTTTCCGATTCCAAATGTCTTTCCAAGATGGTCTGATTGATTATCCAATCATGGCTGTGGCCGCGGATGGTGAGCAAAATCGCTCTATTCACATGAAGTTTACTCGGGAAACCCCCGAACGCCGCACCAACACCAAAGAAGAAGCTGTTTTAGAGTGGTTGGTCTAAATCATCCCTTTTCTTAAAACTTAACTTCTACTAGTGCGAGGCGAGAAAGGTATCTTTCTCGCCTCGTTTTTATCTCCAACAGACGAATATATCGGCTAGTCCTGGCAAATCCCGTTCATAGGGTAGTGATCCCCGTCTACTTAACTTGTGTGGTCCAGCCTGTTCTCCGGGCAAACTAAGAATAAAGCGATCTAGGTTTTTTCGCAGAACCGGGGATACACCGTCAGTGAAGCTGCTCAACAAATATTTTAAGTTCAATCAATCGTCCGCACCGACAAAAAGCCAAAAATCTAGTATTCAGGTTGGTCAACTCTTAATCGATCGCTACAAGCTGATGGAGTTGGTGGGCAGTGGCGCCATGGGCAGTGTTTATCGAGCCCAAGATCAACTGCTGGGTGACGTGACCGTCGCCGTAAAATTTTTAACCCATACCCTAAACAATGATGCGATCGCATCTCGTTTTGCGAGAGAAGCACGGATTGGTGCCTTACTAGGCCATCAAAGCTTGAATATCGTACGAGTACTAGACTACGGCTTACATGAAGAGCATATTCCGTTCTATGTCATGGAGTTTATGCAAGGGCAAACCTTGGATGACTTGATTGAAGCAGGTCGTTTACCCTTAAATCGCTTCATTCACATCATGACCCAGGTCTGTGCAGGCATGAAGTGTGCCCATCAAGGCATCAATATCGAAGGTGAACTCCATCAAGTCATTCACCGAGATATCAAACCTAGTAATATTTTTCTGATCAAAGATGCCAGCTTAGGCGAACTTACCAAACTTCTAGACTTCGGAATTGCGGACTTTTTAAGTAGCCAGTCTGAGGATCTGCGCTCTCATGCCTTTGTGGGAACTGTTGCCTATGGCTCCCCCGAGCAATTTTCTGGTGCAGTCGTTGATGCTCGTTCTGATATTTACAGTTTGGGAATCACCATGTTTGAAACCCTTACTGGCTATTTCCCAATTATGGCTACAGCCAACACAATTGAAAGTTGGGCCCAGGCACATCAACAATTTCCCCCTCAACGACTCCGAGATGTAGCGCCGACCCTGAAGATCCCTGGAGCCCTCGAAGACTTAGTGATGAGTTGTTTAGCTAAGTCTCCAACCCAAAGACCTCAATCGGTCACAGACATCATCAAGACATTAAAGGGCATTTCTCACCCAGGACCAGGGGTCGCTCCATCTTTGATCAACAACTCATCTATCGACTTAGCCTCAATCCCCCCCCAACAGCAGACTCAGCGTGCCAACTTAACCGTTGCCGAGCAAACACAAGTTGTCTTTTGGTCCACCGAAGATTTGGCATGGCGAGCCTCCTGGCCTGAGAATAAACCCATCGCCAACATTGTATTTGCACAAACCATTCAATCCTCGGATCAAGAAGCCGTAGGCTTATGGGTAATGCTGACCAAACAAGAAATTGAGCAACGATCTCTCAGCAAGCGTCATAGTAATTTCCTATGTACCTTTACCCCTCACCCAGCCATTCTTTGGATCACCACTTTATTTGATCGCCAACAAGGTCCGCGATGGCTCCCATGCTATGTCGATCTAAAAGATACTGGCGGTCAGCATATCACCAAATTACTGAGTGAAATGGGGTATTACCTACTCATGTTGTTTGATGCATCCAATCCGGGGCAACCCGTGAGCGTTGTCACCATTAAAATTCCAGAGCGGCAGTGCCAATTGCTCAAAGACTGTTTATCGACAGCAAAGCAAACCACTACCACCGGCACATTAATCGATAGTAAACAGCTTCTTAAACAAAAATATCAAGCCGTTAAGCAAAAAATTCTCGCAAAACTCTAGCAGTGTGTCGTGACTTCCACCAAATAGGTCTCACGTGGCATTTCGAAAAAACGCTTGATAACCTCAGACAATTCAGATTCTTGCATCAACAATCATGCAAAGGCGTTGAAGATTCAGACAAAAACGAAGCAAGCTTGAGAATCTGTATACGCAATTATCAAAATTGCTCATGCCCTTACTAGAGATGAGTAACATTCCCAGACCCACCTCAAACATAGTGTGGGAATCATCCCAATCCTAACCGTTGGAAGATATACAGATTAGTTGTACTCACTCTAAAAGTAAAGACTGATACCCAGACACCAGAAGGGTCCTCGTCAATTAACTTATTGCCGAGGACCCTATAAGCGGCGATCGAGGAATGCTCCTAAGCTCTACCTAATTTGTTGGATGCTTGAATATATTCTTTGAGAAGCTGGGGTACGCTAATACGACCGTTTTGCTTCCAGATAAAAGAACGGCGATGTAAAGACTCCAATGCATCTAGTAATAAATCACTTTCCTCTAAGGAAATATCCTGAGCAATATCTGCTAAAGATCCAGGAGTATCCAGGCTTGCTAGACTTTTCATAATGGACATCTCTAATTTAGAAAGACGCCCAAATTGCTGTAACAATAGCCGTCTGATATCCCCATAAATCAACTCATCTCTATCCAAGAATTGAGGGACATTCCCAGCAAAAAAGTCAACGATGGTTTTCACCGCAATGCGCAACGCTAAAGGATTGCCGGTATAACGCTCTAGTAAAACATCAGAACAGTCATCAGAAGCCTCTAGACCAAAAGCTTTCAAGGCTTCTTGACCTGATTCTTGGTCTAATCCATCTAGATAAAGTGTTCGGCTCGGGAAGGCTTCATTATCAGTAAACGCCAAGCCAGAAGGTTGTTCTCGGCTAGTAATTAAGACACAGCTATTATGTCGACTTTCACTAATCCGCCTTAGGAGTAAACCATAGGTCTCACAGCCTTCTTGATAGCTACCCGCTAACTCATGCCCCTGCAATACAGAAAACCAATCATCTAACACCAGAAGGCAACGGTGCTCGTTCAAGTACGCAAGCAAAAGCGTTACTTTATCTTGAGCAGTATCCGGTAACTCAAGATCTTCTTGGCCAGTGATGGACTGCAGTAAATCCATCATCAGAGCGTCAAAATCTGGTTGATCTCTTAAAGACCGCCAAATAACGCAGTCAAAAAGACTTTGAACCTGTTCAACACATTTCACTGCGAGAGCCGTTTTACCTACACCACCCAACCCGAAGATACCAATGAGGCGATTGTGATCTTCAATAATCCATCGCTTCAGCTGAGTGAGTACAAACTGCCGCCCCACAAACACAGGCACTGCCGCAGCCTCTCCCCAATCACACATGGGTAATGAACGTCCTGATTCTCTTTTCGACTTGTGAGATTGCATCGTCCTCACTCCGCCAGTATGAGACACCTGAGCCAGTTCAGTATCTTCCAACTGCTGGTATCGACGCCTGAGAATTGAGCAAAAATTATGCTTAGATAAAGACTCTCCCAAAAGTTCTGACAATTTTCGCCACAATTTATGACCAACATCTTTGATGTAGTCAGCATCATAGCCCGTACTTTGAGCGATTTGTTGATAGGTTTTTCCCTGCCAAGCCTGCAGAAAAACAGTGGTTTGGATATTACTCAGTTCCGCATTTGGAAAAAGGCGCTGCAGAATTAAGTAGGCTTGCTTAGACTCCGGTTGTCCTTGTGGGAGAGAAGGCACTAGATAAAGGGGATCAGCTACTTTTGCTGGAGTTGGAGTTGTGTCATTGATAAAGTTGCGAGCGCCGTTATACATAATATTTTGACTATTCTGAATAGCCTATTGTTGGAGATAAAAAATGATTGGCCGGGTACTTGCTAACCCAACCTTTACTGAGACCGAACATAGATGGTCTATCCCCCCTTATTAGTTTTCCCAAGTTAGCCATTCAAAATTACGTCAGCGAATAATAAATATTGATGCTACTTATTTTTTTCTAATTCATCAACTCTAATCAGGCTATTTTTTTCTCAATCAACAGTCATTCCTTCGTATCTCCAGAATCTAGGATCTAAAGATGCAGCATCCTGAAAAATCAGCTATGGTTTCTAGCACATGTATTCAGAGAGAACAAGCCATTACTTGAGAATCATCAATCCTAACGAAGCTAACAAACTTCCCCATTTTTTCCAAAGGTATAAATAGAGAATCGATCCTTTTCTATTAATTCATAGATGATGAAAAGAACCGGAAAACCACATAAGTACTAAGTGCACAGACTTATAAAGTAATCTGCATTGCATTAGTAATTTATGCAATATTTTACTTTATTTACTTTTTTTTAACAATTCTACACTAGATTTGCTGGCAGCACTCTTTGTTGAAGAAGATTACTAACAGTTGATAAGTGGCAAAACGACTCTTAATTGATCCAAAAACAATATCGTTTGGCTTTATAAGGCCAAACTTTTGGTTATTTGACTCTACAACGACTAAGTTCATGAGTTTGTGATGCTAATCACAGTCCCCCCGGAACAGTCAAGCGATCAATTAGCTGTGTATTCCCACAAGTTTTAGATAAGGTTACCCGTGAAATTGTTCCCCTACTCAAGTTAGGCAACCCACAATACCCTCAGTAGGGGTTGTAATTGCTGGTATTGCACCTTAACAGTTGCTGCGTTCCGTAAAGTCATATTATTCATAAAGTCATATTAAGTCATGATTTTTAGTCAGAATCTGACTAAAAATATAGGTCTGAGACAGACAAAATGAAGTAAATACTACTAGGATCAGGTTTTTAAATAGAGTTCTCTAACTACTGCTGAGTCTTGATTCAAATGCATTTAGGTCGCTAACAGGATTGTTACAACCGTTTCTCAAGCACAGCATGTTCATTGAGGTGTTAGGTCAAGTAAGACAGACTATTTATCATAAAATCATCTGACAAGTATGATAATGTAAGTCATATTGAACCGATTTAGGTTTTCGGGGGATCTTTGCCATTATGGTGTTTACACAATTCCATCAGCCCATCTCATCTCCACGCTGGAATGTACCAGTTCGCTCGCGCAAGAGCAGAGTTCATCGCTACGAACACTCTGCCTTGTCTAGCGATTTTTGCATCGAAGCGGCCCCCGATCAATCTGGTTTTTTCATGACCTCTTGTAAGGCCAATGTTCGTAAAGGAGATGTGATTCACATCTGCGACACTGGTCAGCAGTCAGAGTATCGAATTGATGAAATCGACTATTATAGTGATCCATCAGATATGTGGATTGCCAAACTCCGGATGGTGTCATAATCCTTTTCTGGCTTAAGACGCACTTATATGTCCAATACTTCAAAAATATTTTCGCCATACTCCGATTAAGGAGCCTTGAATTTCTACCTGTGTCGCTAATACTTTGATCGGCTGATATTTGAAGTTGGCAGCTTCAAGGGTGACTTCATTCCTCTCTAAATGAAATCGCTTTAGAGTTGTTCCTTCTCCCTCGACTCTAGCGGCAACAATCGTTCCATTTTTTATGGTCTTCGGTTCTTGAACAGGGCGCATAATCACGATATCTCCATCCGTAATATGCGCATCAATCATGCTGTCTCCATTCACCCTAAGAGCGTAGGATTTGGGTGGCAATTGTTTAGGGCTGAATTCTAAGGAATCCACCACTTCAACAAATGGCTCAATCAGTCCACCTGCTGCGATCGCACCCAGGATCGGAATCTGATCCATATCGGACTGTAAGTGCTCCGGGTGAACAATCCGCAACGTCCGGGCTTGCCCAATTTCCCAATCTACATAGCCTTTCTTGCGCAAATGATCCAAGCGGCTCTGAACTGGGGCCGGTGATTTGAGCTTCATGGCCTGCATCATCTGCCGAATAGATGGAGCATGTTGATGTTGATCAATGAATTGAACCAACCAATCAAATAATTCTTGTTGAGCTTTTGATAAAGGTTCCACGATTGATCCAGCCCTAACGCACATCAAGTCAAAATTTTCTGATACAGAGTTCTATATTCTTTATGCCCATCAGCATAAAGAAGAATTAATAAAACACCTGTACTACTTGAGTATACAGACAAGTCGGATGAGTCGACAAATTTAGGTCGGAACTAGGAACCGTTACCTTATTCCTCGCTGATCATGAGTGAGGGGCTTGAACTTTCCCTGACAAAGATAAATTCAACCTTGATTTCCCTATGATCCTGCACTCTATGGTTTAGGTTACATCTATCTTTAATACCAATCCTCTGGGTCATAGTGAGTAAATATGGGTGATACAAAACGGGTCGGTATTCTGACCAGTGGTGGTGATTGTGCGGGGCTCAACCCAACCATTCGAGCAGTGGTGCTTCGAGCTGTTGAACATTATGGTTGGGAGGTGATCGGGATTCAACAAGCCACTCATGGTTTATTGAAAGATCCACCCGCAGCAGTGACGCTTCAACCTCAACAGATGAGTCCTTTGCTCACAGCAGGAGGGACCATGTTAGGCACCACAAATAAGGGAAATCCTTTTGCTTTCCCAATGCCAGATGGCACGTTGATCGATCGCTCTGAAGATATGATTGCGGGATATCGCAAGCTTGGATTGGACGCTCTGATAGGTATTGGGGGAGACGGCAGCATTGCCATCTTACGAAAACTAGCCCAACAGGGTAACTGGAACTTGGTGGGCATCCCCAAAACCATTGACAATGATGTGGGGGTTACAGAACGCTCTGTGGGGTTTGATACGGCCGTAAATATTGCCACAGAAGCCTTAGACCGCTTGCAGTTTACTGCAGCCAGCCATAGCCGTGTCATTATCCTGGAGGTGATGGGTCGAGATGCAGGACATATTGCCATCAGTGCTGGTATTGCTGGAGGCGCTGATATCATCTTGATTCCTGAAATTCCCTACACCATTGAGAATGTCTGCGCCAAAATCAAAGAACGTCAGAGTAAGGGGAAAAACTATTCTCTGATTATCGTAGCTGAGGCGGTGCGGACTGAGGGCGGAGACCCATTAACCCATACGGATGGATTAGGCGAATGCCGTCTGGGTGGCATCGGCCAGTATTTATCCGAACAAATTTGCAGTCGTCATGTGGCCGAAACCCGGGTGACGGTTTTGGGGCATGTCCAGCGAGGCGGCATGCCGTCACCTTCTGATCGACTAATTGGGGCGGCTTTTGGGGTCGCGGCCGTCGATCTGATTGCTGAAAGCCAGTTTGATCAAATGGTGACTTGGCAAAACCGTCAGGTTATGAGCGTTCCGATTGTGGATGCGATCGCACATTACCGAGCCGTTGATCCCACTGGGACACTCGTAAAAACGGCCAGAGGACTAGGCATCTATCTAGGGGACTAGAGTGACTCGCTCTTCACACCTAAAAATTGATGATATGACACCTCAATTTTTAGGTGTGAAGTAGCTGTATATAATCAAGTCACTGCTGCCAAGATTTGATCGTCTAACGAGAAATCAATATCCGCTTGATCCCGCTTGCTAGTCAGATAATCGTTTTGAAAAGAATCTTGTAGGCCACTTACCAGATCATATTGAGGGTGCCAGTCGAGATCTGCACATACCTTATGAATATCAGCAAAGAAGTTCTGTAAACGCATGGGAAAGGCTTTCCGTTTGCCAAAGTCAAACTGGGCAGGATCATAATGCACCAGTTTCAAGTCATCAGGAGACTGGCCAACGGCTAAGGCACAAGCTTTAGCAATACCGTCAAAAGTGACATAGCGATCACCACTGACGTTATAAATCTGGCCAATCGCTTGAGTATTGCCTAGGACCGCAGCCATCGCTAGGGCTAAGTCTTGGACATGCCCTAGCTGGGTAATATGTTGGCCGTTGCCAGGAATCGGAATCGGGCGCTGGCGAACAAGCCGGTCAAAAAACCAAGCTTCTACATCGTTGTAGTTTTGGGGACCATAGATATAGGTAGGGCGAATCGATGTGAAGGGCAAACCTTGAGCAGCTAAATCGGTCTCTGCTTCTGCTTTACCTAAATGGCGACTTTTCGGATCGGTCGGATCGTCTTCCCGATGGGGCATTTGATCCGATTTGAGATAGACTCCCGCCGAACTCATATAAATAAAGTGTTGAACCTGATCCTTAAAGAGCGCAGCTAAGGGCTGAGTATCTGATAATTTCCGACCATTGTTATCAAAAATGGCATCAAATTTCTCATGGGCTAGCTTGGCTTGTAGTTGGTCAGCATCCGTGCGATCACCCTGAATTTGGGTTAAGCCTGCCACTGCAGGCGAGTGGTTCCCACGATTGAATAACACAACTTCATGCCCCTGCTCCACCAAGGTCCGGCTGAGATAAACGCCGATAAACCGGGTTCCGCCCATCATTAATATGCGCATTGCTTGCAAATCCCTTTGGTGATGTGGTGCTCTATTTTGAACCATATCAGCATGTGCTAACCAGCCCCAAAGAACAGCCACCCTTGGCCTTGAAACCCATGCTTAATGAATTGTTTCAATTGATTCCCCTGAACACTCTACAGTCTCATGGACCTCATTTGAGACGAAAAAAAGACTTCCTCATGTAATTTCACTCAGATATCGCTATAGTAGGGCCAGAATATTCGCTGGCTAGTTTATTTTTAGAGCAATGGCACGTCATTCTATCTTTACTCCAACCCTTCTGAAGAAACAGTTTTTAGGCCCAACCTTACTGCTCTGGGGGTTGGCAATAGTAAGCGGAGTGACTCTCGATAGAGTCCAGGCACAAGCCCCATCCACTTCAACACCGTCTTCAGCCCCCACAAAAACTCAGCCGCCCGCTTCAAAGACTCCGGCCAAGCCCTCTTCTTTAGAGCCATTGCCCAACGAATTTATTGAGAAGGCTCCTGGGCCAATTCGCACCCCAGATCCCCGAAAAGTTACTGGGCCACCCGTAACGTCTCCAACACCTTCGACTTCAGCAGAAAAAACAGAAGTAAAGCCAGCAGAAACTAAGCCAACTCAAGCTAAGCCGCCAACGGGTCAAACCGCCCCCCACCAAACCGGCATCGCAACCCACAGCACCCAAAGCGCCTACGGCAAAGCCACCCACAAAAGCTAAGCCCGTTGCCCAACCCACCCCAAAGGCTGCACCGAAAGCTGTCAAGAAAACTCAGCCAACTAAGCCCAAGGCAACTGCCAAACAAGGCAGTCAGCAGGCACTTGTCCATTTACGCCAAGGGGTTGAGAAGTATGGCAAAGGCAATTTCAAAGGGGCGATTCAGGACTACAACAAAGCGATTCAGGTGAATAAAAACTATGCCCTAGCCTATGTAAATCGGGGGTATGCCCATACGGTCTTGGGGAATAATCAGTCTGCGATCGCAGACTATACCAAGGTCATCCAACTCAACCCTAAAAAAGTTGAGTTAACCAAAATCTATTTAAATCGGGGCTTAGCGTTTGCTGCGGCCCAAAATTACCAAGCTGCTCTCAATGACTACAATCAGGTATTGCAGCGAGATGCCAAGAATCCGGAAGCCTATCTCAACCGGGGGCGCGCTCATGCCGCCAATGGCAATCACCTGGCAGCCATCCAAGATTATGGGCAGGTGATTAAATTCCAGCCCAAGTCAGCTTTGGCCTACTTTAATCGCGGCGTGGCTTATACCAATTCTGGGGATAATGCCACAGCCCTAGCAGACTATTCTAAAGCCATTGAATTAGATCCCAAATATGCCGCAGCCTTATATAACCGGGGCCTAGCCCAGTTAAACCAGGGGAACTCCCAAGACGCCATTGCAGATTTTACGGCATCCATTCAAATGGATGCGAAATATGCAGCCGCCTATAAGAATCGAGGCACTGCTCATTTAAAGGCGGGGGGATACTGAAGCTGCAATCCAAGATTTCACCCAAGCCATTACCTTCAATGCTGAAGATACCTTGGCCTACTACAATCGAGGCATTGCCCACAGCACAGCAGGACAAAACGAATCTGCGATCGCAGATTACTCACAAGTGCTAAAACTCGATCCAAAATTTGCAGCGGCCTATACCAACCGAGGCAATCTCCATGCCTCTCAAGGCGATCGAGAAGCCGCCTTAAAGGATTACTCTCAAGCCATCGCCACGAATCCCGAGAATGCAACCGCCTATAATAATCGGGGCCTCATCCATTCAGCACTCCGACAATACGAAGAAGCCTTATCGGACTATCAGCAAGCCGCTAAAATCTACCAAGGTCAAGGATCGACTCAAGAATATGAGCGAGTTCAACCCCTGATTCAAGAGCTAAAAAAGCGAGTTGACCGAAAAAAGAATAAATCTTAGAGGCTTCTTACCGCTGCCTACCAAAAATCACGACTGTTTTGCGTTCAAAGCAAGCAGTTCTCTTTCGAGTACTCCCGCAATTCTGTAAGCTGTTGAGGTACGCTCATCTTTACCGCTGCAATTAACAGCGAATTGATTCTATGTCTGCCTCCAGCCCTACCCGTGTGATACGGATTGGTTCCCGTAAAAGTCAACTGGCTCTCGTGCAGACGCACTGGGTCCAAGGAGAATTGCAAAAACATTTTCCTGACTACGAATTTGAAGTTTGCACCATGTCCACACAAGGGGACAATATCCTCGATGTTGCTCTGGCCAAAATTGGAGACAAGGGATTATTTACTAAAGAGCTAGAAGTGTCTATGCTCCGCAAAGAGACCGATTTAGCGGTGCATTCTCTCAAAGATTTACCGACCAACTTACCGAAAGGCCTGTGCCTCGGCGTTGTGACGGAACGGGTTGATCCTGCAGATGCCCTAGTCGTCCATGAAAATTTTAAAGACTATCAGCTCGATACCTTACCCAAAGGAGCTGTAATTGGCACATCCTCTCTACGGCGACTAGCCCAACTCCGTTACCACTATCCCCACTTAGAATTCAAAGATATTCGTGGCAACTTAAATACCCGCCTTCAGAAGCTAGATTCGGGTGAATATGATGGAATTATCCTAGCAGTGGCTGGATTGCAACGGCTAGGCTTTGGCGACCGCATCCATCAGGTTATTCCTGCAGAAATCTCATTACATGCCGTCGGCCAAGGGGCCTTAGGGATTGAATGCCGGGAAGGGGATGAAGAAATCATGGCCTTTATTCAGGCATTAGAGCATGAACCCTCTGCCCATCGTTGTACAGCTGAACGTTCCTTTCTCCATGAATTAGAGGGCGGCTGTCAAGTTCCCATTGGCGTCAATACCACCCTTACCGAAGGACAGCTAACCCTCGTGGGCATGGTGGCCAGTTTAGATGGCAAACGCTTGATTAAAGACACCGTTTCAGGCCCTATTGCTAGCGCAAAACAATTAGGGGTTGATCTTGCACAAAAAGTGCGAGATCAAGGTGCCCAAGAGATTCTAGAGGAAATATTTGCCGCTGCCCGTCCCTCAGATCTTTGATAGTCTGATAGCACCCACTTTTCCGTCAAGCTAGTCTTTGAGACCGCTGGCAATAGTCATGATGTGCAAGAGGATCTCTTTGCTTCAGGGTAGTGGAGTCAGGCTGTTCTGAGAGGAGTTGCAGGATGTCTAATCCTCAAGTGTTATGTCTGGGAGAAGTTCTGTTTGACTGTCTGGCGGATCAGCCCGGTCGAGCCTTAGAATCCGTTACCTCTTGGACCCCTTATCCGGGTGGGGCACCGGCTAATGTGGCCTGTGCATTGGTTAAATTAGGTACATCCGCTGGCTTTATCGGCTGTATCGGCGACGATGCACCCGGCAGGCAACTCACTGAGCTGTTGCAGCAAACGACCGTTAATACTCAAGGCATTCAAACGACCCAAGCCCCCACTCGACAGGTATATGTCACCCGAACGGTAGAGGGAGATCGCACGTTTGCGGGGTTTGGCACCTATGACACTGCTGCGTTTGCCGATACCCAATTGCAGGCCGCTCACCTGCCAGTGGACCTGTTTAACAGCACCGACTATTTAATCCTGGGCACCTTAGAACTCGCCTATCCTCAATCAGCAGCGGCTGTCCATCAATCCATCCATCTAGCCCAACAGCATCAGGTGCAAATCTTAATTGATGTGAATTGGCGCCCTGTATTTTGGGCCGACCCAGATGAAGCCCGCCAAATTATTTTGCAGCTCTTGCCCGATGCAAATTATTTAAAACTGGCTGAAGAAGAAGCACTGTGGTTATGGAACACCACGAATCCAACAGCAATTATGAAGAGGTTACCCACTGTTCAGGGCATTATTATTACGGCGGGGGCAGAGGGATGTGCTTACTCCTTCCAAAATATAGATGGAACTTGTCCGGGCTTCACTGTTGAGGTACAAGATACCACTGGCGCAGGAGATGCCTTTGTAGCTGGATTTATCCACCAGCTGCTCACTCAAGGTCATCCTGCAGATGTACAGGCTGCTCAGGCTATGATGACCTATGCCAGTGCGGTGGGTGCTCTAACAACCACTAAAGCAGGAGCAATCGCAGCCCAGCCCACTGCTCATGAAGTTGCCACTTTTCTGCAAGCTCAACCCTAGCGCCATCCAAACGGGGACTTTTTCATGTCAACCACTGGGACTATGCCTCCATCGCCACCATCTGCCCAGATCACTGGCATCTCACTCAATCATCCTTGGCCCACGGGATATATTTTTCAAAGTCCTGGTAATCAGTTTAGCTATCGCGTGATCGGTCCCTGTTGTCGACTATTTGATCGAGACAAGCTGCCTTGGCCCTGCTGCCGATTACAATGGCGAGGCAAGGAACCCAGTTGGCGTCGCATTGGGCGGCGCTTGATTGCTGATTTATCGGCGAAACGCTACCCATCATACTGTGTCGAACTGGTGGGCTATCAGGGCGCCGCCCCCTTAGTCACGACGCTCTACACCTATCGACTACCGTCTCCATTACAACAATGGTGGTACGCAAAACATCTTGCCACTCAAACGGTTGATCCGCCCACTACTTAGCTTGAGCCGATTTAGCTTGTTTGAGTTTTTTCTGCACTTGGCTGACTTTGCGAAATTTCTCTTCTTTTTCGTATAGCTTTTCTGCTTGCTCTAAATCTTGAATGGCTGCGGTTGCATTGTCGTTCGCTAAATGGCTTTCCCCCCGTTTTTGAAAGGCGAGGGCATGCTTAGGGTTGAGCTCAATGACTTTAGAAAAATCAGCAATGGCGGCTTCTGGCTGCTTTTGCTCATATAAAGCCATGCCTCGGTAAAGGTAGGCAAACAGGTTGTCAGGGGCAATTTGTAAAGCCGTAGTGTAATCTGCGATCGCAGCCTCATACTCTTCTAACTGCCGATAGGCATTCGCCCGATTATAGAGTGCATAGGCATTAAGCTTATAGGCTTGTAAGGCCTGGCTGTAAGCCTCTACGGCTCCTTTATAATCGGCTTGAGCATAGCGATCATCTCCCAATCGCACCGTCTCAGGCACTGATGGTATAGGCGCTTGGGCCTCAGGACTGGAGGAATTTTCCGTGTTGGATGGTGCTTGCTTGCCAGCAGGGGACGACGTCTCTGGCAAAGACTGTGCGCGTAAGGTTTCTGAACCGATGGAAACACTTCCGAATACTAGTAGAGAAAAAGATGCAACTCGTAGATATTGCTTGTATTGAGCGATGCAGTTAGAAAAAATTTTCATAGATACTCCTGAAATACCACACAAACTTTTGCCTGACACTCCCAGACTCCATCCCCCGAATGGCAGCTATCCTAAGCAAGAACCCTAACTCCCCTCGATAGGAATCAGCACCGCTTTGTTCCAATCACTAGCGCATTCATAAATCCGCCATGAATACACAAAAGGCCTATAAGGAATATCTACACATCCTTATAAACCTCAGATACTCTGCATTATTAACAGACACAAGAGCCCCTAATAGCCCCAACCATTCATATATTCGGGGCTATTAGGAATACTAGTCTTAAAAGACTTAGTACTTGTAACTCTCAGATTTAAAGGGTCCCTGAACCGGAACGTTGATGTACTGAGCTTGTTCAGAAGTTAGCTGTGTAATCACACCGCCAAAACCTTCCACCATATACCGGGCAACTTCTTCATCTAACTGCTTAGGTAGCAACTCTACAGTGATGGCTGAAGCTTTCTGATCTGCAGGCAAGTTAGCGAACTTACGTTCAAACAAAAGCATTTGCGCTAAAACTTGGTTAGCAAAAGATCCATCCATAATTCGGGAGGGGTGCCCCGTTGCATTTCCTAAGTTCACTAAGCGACCCTCCGAAAGCAAGATTAAAAAGTCTAGCGGATCATCACTTCGATACACCTGATGAACTTGAGGTTTGACCTCTTCCCAACGCCAGGTTTTGCGCATATAGGCCGTATCAATTTCATTATCGAAATGACCAATATTGCAAACTACGGCCCCTTGCTTGAGGGAAGCCAGCATATTGGCATCACAAACATTAAAGTTACCTGTGGTGGTTACCACTAGATCCGTATGGGCTAAAAGGTCCTTGTTGATGGAGTTGAGAGTACCGTCATTCTGACCATTCTTGAAGGGAGAGACCACTTCAAAGCCATCCATACAGGCCTGCATCGCGCAGATGGGATCTGCTTCAGTGACTTTGACAATCATGCCTTCTTGTCGCAGAGAAGCAGCAGACCCCTTGCCCACATCACCATAGCCAATCACTAAGGCCTTCTTACCAGACATGAGGTGATCTGTGCCACGCTTAATCGCATCATTCAGACTATGGCGACAACCATACTTGTTGTCATTTTTGGACTTTGTCACCGCATCATTAACATTGATAGCAGGAACTTTTAGTTCCCCCTTCTCCAACATTTCTAGTAAGCGATGCACCCCTGTGGTGGTTTCTTCCGTTACGCCATGAATATGGTTAAGCATATCGGGATATTTCTCATGGATATGACCTGTTAGGTCACCACCATCATCCAAAATCATGTTTGCATCCCAAAGTGCACCTTCGGGCGTGCGGCAAGTCTGCTCAATGCACCACATGTATTCGTCTTCGGTTTCACCCTTCCAGGCAAATACAGGAATCTCTGCTGCGGCAATCGCTGCTGCTGCATGATCTTGAGTGGAAAAAATATTACAGGAAGACCAACGAACTTCTGCTCCTAACTCACAGAGCGTCTCAATCAAGACTGCCGTCTGAATGGTCATATGAATACAACCAATAATTTTGGCCCCTTGCAAAGGCTTACTATCACGGTATTTCGCACGG
Organism: Acaryochloris sp. 'Moss Beach'; assembly: GCF_021497025.1. NCBI lineage: Bacteria > Bacillati > Cyanobacteriota > Cyanophyceae > Acaryochloridales > Acaryochloridaceae > Acaryochloris > Acaryochloris sp. 'Moss Beach'. The sequence goes on along the minus strand of NZ_CP071717.1, from coordinate 3,530,667 downwards.
ATCGCCATCAATGCAGGCATTTCACCCTCAGCAATGGCCATCTCTTTGCGTCCCCATTCTGCTAGGGAAATATCCGCAACTTTATAATCTCGCGTCAAAACTTGTGGGCTCATATGATCCTTCTCAACAATGGGTGTACTTATTTGATCCTCTGTTAATTATAGTGAGGCATTTTATATATATTTGGCGGGGAATAATGAATGATTGCTGTATTAGCTATCTTGAATAATTTATCAGTGAATTCTGGCAAACTTCATAGATTCAGTCTCCAAAGATATCATTGAGCGTCCATAGTCTCTGACAATTGTTCCTCCTGAGCAGGTCTTTTTGCTGTATTCTTTGCGTAATCGCCTACCATGCATGAGGTTGCTCTCAATTTTTTATGGCACGCCTGTCATCAGAACTCCAGCGCACATTCATAGACAACGAACATCCTCCTCATGTAACTTTGCAAGAATTGCTGGCTCTAGCAGAAGAAAGAGTTTTTGGGGTCTTATTTGTTTTGTTAGCGCTTCCTTCAGCGCTCCCAGTCCCTGCCCCCGGATACTCAATTCCCTTTGGAATTATGATTTTCCTGCTGGCAGTTCAGCTGATTACTGGCTCTAAGCAACCCTGGTTTCCTCAAAAATTTGCAACTCATCCGATTGCCCTCTCGACAGTACAGGGCATATTAAAAAAGGCTTTACCTTGGCTCAAACGCATTGAAGCCATCACTCGACCTCGCTTCTTACCGATTTGCACCAGCATACCGGGCCGCATAGTAGTGGGCTGTATATTGGCGCTGATGGGCATTTCGATGATGATACCTATCCCAGGGACCAATACAGTGCCAGCCATTGGCATTTTCGTCACTGGCTTTGGTTTATTAGAAGATGATGGAGCAATTAGTTTGGGTGGCTTAGTCATCAGTTTATTTGGCGCAGCAATAACCATCTCAATTCTAGTAGCTTTTATTTGGGGAGGAAGCAGCTTACTAGAGTTAATAAAAGGATGGTTAGAGAGTCTATAGTCTTAAAGCCAATTTCCACTCATAAATGCATCACTTAGCTTTATTTAGAGTTTCTCTATAATTACCCAGCTTCTTAACTCACTATTTCTTCTAGTAATAGCCAGAAATATGGAAAATGGAAGGCTAAACTAATACTGCACCCTTTAATTTGGGGTTGATGTTTTGGCAGTCCCTCTCTATCACTTCTTAATGCAAGGAGTAGTATAAGCTATCCAGTTTATGGGCATTCTAGATAAAGTCCCCTCTTACCATCAAGGCCCAAATCTAGCTCCATCTCACCAAAAGGTTCCACCGGGTAAAAGTCATTTGTGAATCTCTCTATTCACCTTGAGCAATGCCCTATTGAGCCTCTCCATAAGAGATTTGTGATTTTCACAGCATATTGTCACCATGTCCAAAGTTCTTGTCATTGAAGATCAAGATGACATTCGCAGTATTATTTGCGAAATATTAATGGCTGAAAACTTTAATGTGATTGATGCAGAAGATGGTCACATCGGCGTTTTGCTGGCCCAGGAAGAAATGCCAGATTTAGTGATTTGTGACATCATGATGCCTGAATTTGATGGCTATAGCGTCATGACCCAACTGCGTCAAAATCCTTATTTACAATCCGTTCCTTTTATCTTTTTAACGGCAAAAGCCAGTAAAACTGATCTGAGGCTAGGGATGGAGTTAGGAGCAAACGATTATTTAACCAAGCCCTTTACACGAGACGAGCTATTAGGAGCAGTAAATGCTCAAATAGAGACCTTATCAATTCATAACTCTGATGATCGGCCAACTTGGAGTGATCACTGCTGCGATCTCATTCAATCTCTTCCCTTAGAAATACATCAGCCACTAGAACACATTCTTAATCTCGCACAGTCTTCTCAAGAGAATGAGGCCCCTAAGAATACTACCCCTGCAAAGGATCTCTTGAATGAGATCAAGAGTACGGGAGATCTATTATACGAACGGCTCCAAAATATTTTTATTTATCAAGAGTTAGCTAGCATAGAGCAAAATCCTCAACGCCTACGGATATTTAGGAAAAATACAGGCATTTGTGCCACTAAAGCGGTAATTACTAATATTGCCCGTACCCAAGCGCAATACTACAGCCGAATATCTGATTTACAACTGGAATTAAAAGACGCCACCATACTTCTAGCACAGCCAAAACTACAAAAAAATAATAGAAGAAATTGTTGATAATGCATTCAAATATTCAGCTGTAGGAACCCCCCGTTAGCCTCAAGAGTTCAGTACATGGCCAAACATTCTTCTGCCAAATTACGAACGAAGGACAGGGACCCAGTCCAGAGCAGCTGACAAAACTGGGATCTCACATGCAATTTGACCATCCTTCTTATCTACATAAGTGCGTTGGCTTGGGGTTGATTATTGCCAAGCTAATTGCAGAGCTGCATGGTGGTGAGTTGCAAGTCAAATGTGAGCTAAGCCAACATACAAAAGTATCAGTCTTCTTACCATTAGCCTAAAGACCAAACCTATCTTAAATCATTGACAAACATCAATACACTTAATGTAATTTGCCAACCAAATTATGCTACTCCTTCAATAGATTCACGATAATACTCAGAAGGCTCTAGTATTTCTTATGTCCTGGGAAAAGTACCAGATTAAGAAGGATCTGTTTCAAGATTAGGGAACTATAGAAATAGGGTAGAAGGCGCAGATTATAAGTTGGGTAATTCCGTGGGGAAGCATATCAAGAAAGGGAGTGAGCTATTTGAAGCTTATGAGTTAAATACTCATGAGTTATTAGAGAAAGTTGTATGCGACGCCAATACAGCCATCTTAATCATTGAGGCTGCGGTTAATGAAGCCAAGGGGCCAAAGGTTCTGTACGCTAATGACGCATACAATCAACTGGTTTTCAATTCAGGGGACGAGCAAAATCAATGTCCCCACTTTCTATATGACTATTTAGTACCTGAAGATATCGGTAATCTAGCGACCATTATCTCTAACTTACCGATTCAGGAAGAAGCTTCAGCCAACTTTTTGGCCAAGGCAGATAACCATCAGCAGCTTGTACCGTTTCACATTGTCCCCTTATCCGACATCAATCACTGTTTCAAAGCAGTACTGCTAACACAGCAAAGTGAGCCATCTGGCAGTTCAATGCAACAGCATGGTTCTACAACTGTCGCAGCCACGGCACAAACCCAAAAAACTAAAGAGGCGACTAGGGACAATCCAGAGAAAAATCATCTCGATTTCCCAGGCCATAACTTACAATCTTTACTCGATTCTTTGCCAGGAATTGTTTTTACCTGCAATAGTGACTTGGGATGGTCTCGGCGATCATTAAGTCAGGGCTGCCTAAAGCTCACAGGATATGCACCTGAAGAATTACTAGGGACTTTCAATCTTACTTACAATACTCTGATCGATCCAGACAATCTACCTCAGCTAACGGCTGCCATTGCCACAGCAATCGCAACACAGCAGGTTTATACGGTGGAGTATCGTATTCGCACAAAGTCTGGTCAGTTGAAGTGGTTTCTAGAACAAGGAAATGGCATTTTCAACAAACAAGGTCAAGCATTAGGGCTAGAAGGATTTATCACAGATATTTCTCAGCTCAAACAAGCTGAAACACAGTTAAGACATGATGCGTTCTATGACAAGCTAACCGGATTACCTAATCGATCCCTATTTATGGATCGCCTTGAGTATTGCATTAAGCGAGTAAAGCGGCACCCCGATCAAATTTTCGCTGTGCTGTTCCTTGATCTAGATCGATTTAAAGTCGTGAATGACAGCCTAGGGCATGCAGCAGGTGATCAGCTCCTGGTAGAAATCGCAGAAAGATTGACGGCTTGCGTACGTGAAACCGATACCTTGGCACGATTAGGGGGTGACGAATTTACCGTTCTCCTAGAAGGAATTAAAGATCTGAGTGATGCCCTAATCGTTTGCGGGCGCATTCAGGAGTCATTAAACTGTCCATTTAAATTAAATGGACGCGAGGTCTTGATTACAGTGAGCACGGGCGTTGCCTTAAGTACGATGGGCTATGACGATCCTGAGCAACTTCTCCACAATGCTGATGCGGCTATGTATCGGGCCAAGGCATTAGGCAAAGCACAGTGGGAAGTGTTTACAGCTGACATGCATAGTAATGCGTCTGCCCAGTTACAGTTAGAAGTCGATCTACGACGGGCGATTGAGCGTCAAGAATTTCAACTCCATTACCAACCTATTTTTCATTTAGAAACGGCAGCAATTGTCGGCTTTGAGGCACTTTTGCGCTGGCATCATCCTTTGCGAGGGTTAATTTCGCCTGTGGAGTTTATTCCAGTTGCAGAGGAAACAGGGTTAATTTTACCGATTAGCTGGTGGGTCTTGCAGGAAGCTTGTCGACAGCTCAGCCACTGGCAAACGCAATTCCCATTAGATGTTCCCTTGTTTATCAGTGTTAATTTCTCTAGCAAGCAATTTTCCGAAGTCGGGCTAATTTCTCAAATTGAGGCAATCCTTCAAACCACAGGTTTGGCCCCCCAGAGTTTGAAATTGGAAATTACTGAAAGCGCCATTATGGAGAATGCTGAAGCAACAGCTGCACAATTGCTAGAAATTAAGGCCCTAGGCATTCAACTGGGTATTGATGATTTTGGGACGGGTTATTCGTCTTTGAGCTATTTGCATCGTTTTCCCGTCGATATTCTCAAAATTGATCGCTCTTTTGTCAGTGCGATGGATAGCCATGAGAATTTACAGATCGTTCATACCATCACAATGCTCTCTCAGAATCTGGGCATGAGGGCTGTGGCAGAAGGGGTGGAGACGGCTGAGCAAGCTGCTCAATTGAGAGCTATGAATTGTCAATATGCTCAAGGGTATTTTTTCTCAAAGCCGATTGATGCCAGTTCAATGGAACACTTACTCGCCCATCATTATCAATCGTCATCCGAGGATACTTCTTCTCTACCACTGGCACGTTTAAAGTTGCGAGTGAATGCAGCCTACTCTTATCGGCCTTTAGTTGGCAAAACATCTTGGATGATTGGCACGAGCCAAAGTTGCGATATCTTGCTGGCTGAGCCGAATGTTGCCCCCAAACATGCCATGTTTCAGTTGATGGGGACAGGTAATTATTACTTGGTCAACCTTGCAACTCACGTTGGTGTAGTTGTGAATGGTCAACTCATTACCCGTCCTACTCTGTTACAAGAGGGAGATCGCATCACGATCGGGACAACAACGCTCACCTTTGAATCTGAAGATTTATCCTTGGGGCATCTTGGAACCTCAAAGTCGGAGAAGACGGTGATGATGTCCCAATCCTTACAATTTCAAGGAGAAATCTGGCAAGCAGCCCTCACATCTCAAGGCGTATCCGTGACGTGGCAGACAGCAGAACAAGATGTCAGGCAAACCCTAACACAGATGCAAAAGATGGGTTATGCAATACCCGATTTGCTTTTAATTGATAAACACCTTGTATTAGCAGAGCTAGAAGATTTCTGCCTCTGGTGCGCAGAGTATCATCCACACCTAAAGTTGATTTTTACTAATGGCGAACAACCCCAAGTTGCCCCTTCTGAACACCAAAGAGTAATAGACCATGGTGCTGTGGACTTATTGCCAGGCTTTTCTGAGCATAATGTGTTGTTGAATCTAGTCGATACCTTGACCAAAATTAATATTGTGCTGCAATCAATAGAGTCGCAACCCTTAGACCGCAAAGCATTGATTGCCGGGCTAATGCCGTTGCAGAACATTGTTAAACAAGGGGTTTTTCAGTAGCCAGATAGATTCTATTGAGGCTTCAAGACTGGGGATATCCTGATCTATTTGGACAATAAACCGTCCTTCAAGGTCAATCCCAGTCCAGTTTTGCCTTGTTATTTCAGAGCGAGGGAGAACTAGACGTCCAGACAGCCCCCCTGGACGGTAAAATGAATTGCCGATTGTTCTTCCCATGCCGAAAATCGATGATTTCCAGTAATGACTTTCGCACAGGTGTGTCAATTGAGCTTGATGGCTCAGTATGGCGAGTTGTAGAGTTTCTCCATGTCAAACCTGGTAAAGGCTCTGCATTTGTGCGAACAAAATTAAAGAATGTCCAAAGTGGCAGTGTCGTAGAACGGACATTCCGCGCGGGAGAAACAGTCCCCCAAGCCAATTTGGAAAAGCGGGTCATGCAACACACCTATAAAGATGGTGATCAATTTGTGTTCATGGATATGGAAACCTACGAAGAAGCTAGCTTAAGCCAAGACCAAATTGGCACTCGCGTGAAATACTTAAAAGAAGGTATGGAAGTCAATGTCATCCAATGGGGAGAGCGAGTTTTAGAAGTAGAGTTGTCCACATCAGTCGTTTTGGAAGTCACCCAAACCGATCCAGGTGTGAAAGGTGACACAGCGACTGGGGGGAGCAAGCCAGCTATTGTAGAAACAGGAGCGCAGGTGATGGTTCCTTTATTTATTTCTGAAGGAGAAAGAATTAAAGTGGATACCCGCAACGACTCCTATCTAGGCAGAGAGTAAGGAGTAACATTAACGGTGGAATTTGATCTCAACCAACTCCGTGAACTATTAGCGATTCTCAATCAAACAGATATTGATGAGCTAAGTCTTAAAAGCAACGATTTTGAGCTGACTATCCATAAGGCAAACCAAACGACAGCAACGGTCTCCTCTTCGACCGCGCAACCAATGGTTGTAGATGGTGCTGCTCTGGAAGCTTCTATTCCAGACTCTTCTCCCCCTTCGGCACCAGACAAAAAATGGGTCGATGTGATCTCTCCGATGGTAGGTACGTTTTACCGTTCCCCCGCACCGGATGAGTCTCCTTTTGTAGAAGTAGGGGATACCGCCCGACGCGGGCAAACCATCTGCATTATCGAAGCCATGAAGTTAATGAATGAGCTGGAAGCTGAGGTTAACGGCGAAATCGTTGAGATTCTCGTGGAAAATGGGGAGCCTATTGAGTTCGGTCAAACCCTAATGCGCATTAACCCCTCTAGTTAGACGTTACCTTCATACCCAAGCGCTGAAGATGCGATACTGCCATCCGGCATAATCGTATCTTGCAGAATGGCATCTGTGAGATCGATTTGCTCTAAATTAGCACCTAAAAAGTCAGCACCACTGAGGTTCGCGCCTTTGAAATTGGCGTTCTGTAGATCTGCATCTCGGAAATTGACGCCACTCAGATCGCTGTAATTTAAGGAGGCTCGTTGTAAGTTGGCCTTCGATAAACAGGCTCCCACTAGGATGGCGCCACTCAATAGCGAATTACTCAAGTTACTTTTGGTTAGATCTGCCCCTGTGAGATTAGCTCCGATCAGCTTGGCGGCGGATAAGTTGGCAGCGGATAAGTTTGCACACAGTAGATCAATACCATGAAGTGCCGAATGGCTTAAATTGGTATCTCGCAAAACAATATGATCGAGCCGAGCTAGGCTCAAATCCTGCTTAGATAGATCCGATTTACTAAAGTCTCGTTCGCCATTGGCATAGCGCTTTAAAAGTTCTTCAATGGTCATAGCCTAATTGTCGTCTTCCCACCAATATTTTTATTGTGCCAGGGGTTGGGACTAACCGAATGAGTTTATGCTGATTTTGGATGGAATGGGTGCGATCGCAAACAACAATACCCAAATACGCACTCCATATTCCCTGGCGATGCCTTTGGCCCTCTTTCCAACACTCACCTGCAATACACACAGTTTGGATGATTGATTCAAATAACACTCAGCGGATCGAGCCAGCGCAAGATCGCTTTTTCAAGGTGATTGACATCTTTATATAACTCTTGACGAAACCATTGCCCCACAGCATCCAGGGGGGTAAACGTATCTCCTGGTTGCCAACGGACATCTTGTCCTAAGGGCGTCAGATGATTGCCTGCTAAGCGCTGAATGGAAATCATGCCCGGAAAACGCTGTTCTAACAACCCTGACAACCTTAAGGTCTGATCTAGGGTGTCATTGGAAAACTTGACCATTAAATTCCTAGGAATTTGGTAGTGTCGTTCCACTAAGCGGTTGGTTTGAGCAGGATTAGGCGAAAATTCAATCGGAACCGCAGGAGTAATCAAGTCAGCGAAGGGAATTGCCTTATCAATCGGGGCGTTATTAAAGGAAATCAAGATATTTCCAGCTCGCTTGACCTCAAACAAACTGCCAATTAGTAGGTGGAGTTTGCACCCCATACTATGACCAATGCCATAAATGGGCAGGAACTGGGGCAATCGTGCTGTTCTTTGTAAGCAATCGACTGTATCTTCAAATTGATGGAGCGCTTCTTCCGCAATACCTGCATGATCGACTGAGGTGAGAAAAGGAGTAGCAATGACGGCATACCCTTGATTAGCGAGTCCTTCCAGGAGCCTTCGATAGGTTGCTTGTGGGGCAGCAGCAACGAAAGCACCACCCAGAAAATGAATTAAGGCAATGGGTTGGGGAGGAATAAGGATTGAGTTATTTTCTATTTCTTGCCAGTTCATTCTGGATGTTCTTTTGAATATAAATCTGAAGGTGGACGATCGCTACTCCAAGCCCACCAAGCCTGTCCACACTGGCATTGGTAAAACTCTTGCCACTTACGCAGATAGGTTTCGGTAATGACCGGAGCCCGACGATTGATCCACACTGCCTGTGCTTCTGAACAGGTCGCCCGGCAACTTGGACAATAAAAATGATGGGCATGGGTAGCTGAATTGGTCCAGTTGGGTGGGGTTGGATCAAACGCGTTCATAACCGTATTGTAAGAGGTTCAAGATTAGATGTGTGCAGAGTCAACAGCATTGGAGAAGGTAAGCGTATAACACTATTGCATGAGTCTTCAGAGAATAACAGACAGCCATAACACCCATGAAGCGTAAACCTTCTAGCACTCAGTAATAACGCCATACCCAGTGATTACGAGAGAAGAAGGCAAACAAAACAAGTCATGTTCAATTGTTTACAGTAGCTTACGCCTTTATTATGTCAATCCAATGAGAGCTTACCGTTAGATCAGAGAAGGCGACCCAGAGTACCTAGGTCGCCTCAAACATCACGCTTGAAATTGGGTACCACCATTGCCCCTAACTTTATAGCAATATAGATGTACCGCCAAACACAAAAGGTGGTCCCAACTAGTTCGAAAACAGAAGACTACACACCACCCTGAATATTAAAAGCGGGTTTTGTCAGACGCACTTTATAACTTCCGTTAGGAGGCACTGTTAGTAGTTGAGCTTTGAAGGTGACAGACTGGCCTGAAGATAAGTTAGATGGTCTGGGCACGGCACTTCCAGTCTGTATCAGCTTGCCGCTACCATCGACCACTTCGAAATTCACGCCCGATACGGTTACAGATTTCTTGTTGCCGTTTGTTAGGGTTCCTTGAACTTCAGACGAACCATTCAAACGAATAATAGGAGCAAGACGAAGATTCGATACTCGTAGGTTCTTGCTGAGTTTTTGCGCTAAGGCTTGGGGATCCACATCACTTTCTTCAAAAGAAGAACTTGCAGAAGCTTCCTCAGTCTCTGGTGGGCCATTGAGGTTCATCAATTGCTGCCAATAGTTTTGGAAGCGGGACTGCTCTGAAGCACTACCCCCAATTTGAATTACGTCTCCTGCTGATTGTGTATGCCCCGGCAGAGTGGCTACCAACGCTGTAGACGCCATAACAGAACCAACCAGAAGGCGCGTTAACCAGCGCCGAGAAGATGTCAACATTATTTATTTCACTCTCTCAACCAACTTCTAGAAATAATTCGTCAATGCTTGATTCAGATCCTATCTCAGGAATATTTGAGAATCTGTCTGGGGTTAGTATGCCCTGCTCTGCATCAGAAGTAGACAGGGACTTCAGCCGCCGTATTGCCAGGGCGTATCTTTCATCCATAGGGGCTGTCCCTCACGATGCTGCCCAGCAGCGATGACTTCTCCCATAAAAATAGAATGATCGCCTTCTTCTAAGCTGCCTTTGACCTGACATTCTACGAAGCCTAAAGCACTAGCAATAATCGGACAGCCAGTCTCTTCACCTAAGTAGAACTCTACATCGCCAAATTTATCGCCTGTTCTTTGTTGGGGCTTAAAAAAGGTTTCTGCTAAATCTTGTTGCGACACCTCTAGAAAGCTAACAGCGAAGACTTGACTCGCCTTGATCATGGCGTGGGAACGAGAATCTTGGCGCACGCCAATGACAATCATCGGGGGCTTAAAAGACGCTTGGGTCATCCAGCTAAGGGTGAATCCATTGACTTCATCCCCTTCTTTAACACCACAGATGTTGAGGGGATGGGGAATGTTGCGAAGCAAGGTGCGTTTGGCTTTTTCGTCTAACAAGGTTGCGGTATCCTTATACATCTCTCAAACTATGTCTCTCACTTTAGCAAGGGATGTAGACACGACTCCGCCAAGGGTCAAACTGCGGTAATGCGAGCATAGAAACCATCAATATGTCCAATTGGCAATGGATTCCCACTGGTAAAGTGATCTCGATCGTCCCCCAGGCACTACATATCTGGCGACTCTCACTACAAGCGAGGGGTGAAATAGACCCTTCTTTATGGGATTTATTGTCTAGAGATGAGCAACAGAGAGCCCAGCGGTTTGTGAGATCGCAAGATCAGGGCAAATATGTGCAGGTTCGAGGAACACTGCGATGCTTGTTGGGACAGTATTTACAGACGTCGGGTAAAGTCTTGTACTTTGATTATGGAGACTATGGCAAACCTCAACTCATAGCGTCTTGCAATCCCTTGAATTTGCAATTCAACGTTTCTCATTCCCATGAATTAGCTGTTATTGCCATTACTCAGACGACTGCAGTGGGTGTTGATATTGAGCAGGTGAACCCACAGGCTAAGTATATAAATATAAGCCAGCGCTTCTTTTCAGCAGCAGAACATGAGATTCTACTGCAACAGCCTGTAGAAAAACAATGCCGTACTTTTTTTCAACTGTGGACCCGGAAAGAAGCTTGTGTTAAGGCAATGGGCGGCAGCATTGCCCATGCCCTCAATCAAATCAATGTAGCCCAGGGATTAAATCAAGCCAGCACCACTATCAATGTGATGGAGCAATCGCAGTCTCATCAACTATTTCTGCACAACCTATTTCCAGATCCTAACTTTGCCGGGGCCGTTGCAACCCAAAAACCCTGGCAACGTCTACATTTGTGGGAGTATGCCAGTTCCGATCAATAATTTGTCTGGAACATTAATTGGAATCTCTGACAAGCAAAGACAAAGATAAATTAAAGATATGTTACGATTTTTAATATAAAAGGTACAATTCAAGTCTGATGAGCCCTATATACAGACATCTAAGTTTACAGAGCGTAATCTTTTTGACTGTTGTAAGTGTTTGGATACGGTATTGTACGTTTGACTTGCTGAACGGGATTGCCTTTGTAGTGAGATAGATGAGAATTCATTTCTTACAAGTCCACACGCCATCCTAGATGCCTTTGTCTAAACTTGAGAGACGCCCCATGAGAACCAAAGAAATTGCTAAAGATTCTGTGCGCTCTTACTTGCGAGAGATTGGGCGTGTCCCCCTCTTGACCCATGAAGAAGAGGTAACGTTTGGCAAGCAAGTCCAACACCTGATTAAGCTGCAGACTATTCACGAAGAATTGGCGGGGCAATTAGAACGTCAACCGAACCAGACGGAGTGGTCGATGGCCGCTAAGCTCTCGGAAGCTGAGCTGCAAAAAGCTCTAAATGCAGGAGAAGCGGCCAAGCGAAAGATGGTGGAAGCCAACCTGCGCTTGGTCGTTTCCGTGGCTAAAAAATATATCAAGCGCAATGTAGACCTGTTGGATCTGATCCAAGAGGGCACCATTGGTATGCAGCGAGGCGTCGAGAAGTTCGATCCAACGAAAGGCTATCGATTCTCGACCTATGCTTACTGGTGGATTCGGCAGGCGATCACTCGTGCGATCGCAGAAAAAGGACGGACGATTCGACTCCCCATCCACATCACAGAAAAGCTCAACAAAATTAAGAAGACGCAACGGCAGCTCTCCCAAAAGTTGGGCCGAGCAGCAACAATCAGCGAGTTAGCGACCGAATTAGATTTAACGGGTAAGCAAGTCCGTGAATATTTGGAACGTGCTCGCCAGCCGCTATCCCTTGATGTAAAGGTTGGAGATAACCAAGATACTGAGCTGGGTGAGCTGATTGAAGATCCTTCAGAATCTCCTGAGAACTTTACTCTGCAAGCTTCTTTGCGACGAGACCTTGAGCGGCTAATGTCAGATTTGACAGACCAGCAGCAGCAGGTTCTCCATCTCCGCTTTGGTTTAGATGATGGTCAACCGCTGACTTTGGCCAAGATTGGCGATCGCTTAAGCATTAGTCGGGAGCGGGTTCGACAAATTGAGCGAGAAGCTTTGAGCAAGCTGCGAAAGCGCAAAGCAGATATTTCTGAGTATCTAGCCAGCTAAAATTTTACACCTACCTATTTTATGGGTACAGACTTGATTAGGTGTGATAAAGACTTTAGGATTGCCCTTCTTTATTGACCTAACACCAAGCAAGGAAAAGGTTTTCAATTTGGAATGCCTCTTTGCATTGCAGTGCCCCTTATTAAAAAGAAACTGTCCAATCTTCAATAATTAACCCTGAAACCTTACTAAAATCTCGAGAATTACGAGTTAGCAGAACCAGTTGACGAGACAAAGCAATTGCGGCAATCCGCGCATCCATTGTTGCTAATTGAATTCGTTGGGATGCTAATCCAGCATATTCCGTAGATGCATTCATATCGAATCCAATAGTAGGAAGTACTTTAAAATCACTCAAAATTCTCCCCATGATCTCGTATCCCTTTATAACCTCATGCTGGTTACGAGCACGAGATATATAAGTGTGACTACCAAGTATCTGCTCATGTAATGTCACGATTGATATTACAAAGTCTGATGGTAAGTGAGGAGCCATTCGTCTAGAAAGATTTCTGTAATCCTCTCCTTTTTGTCGTTGAAGAATACTCAAGTGATCTGTATCTAGCAGATATCTCATCACTCATTCTCTGCTGGCAGCAAAGACTCACTCCCTTTGCGAATTTCTTGTCCATAAGTAAGGATTTCTTCAAAGGCAGGTTCATCTTTGAAAGACCCTGTGATCTGTTCCAGCCAATTCGACTGTGGAGAAATTGCGATGTGCTCCTGCAACTCAGTAATAGCAATTTCTAACGCTGCTAGCCGTTCTTCTAAAGAAACATTAGTTGCCATTTCAGTTTCTCTCAATGGATATCCCTATAAATTGAACTAATGTACTCATCATTTTAATACTACTCAACACCCAACATTCCTTTATCCTGATCAAGGAAATCTAGAGTCAATCGGAGTTGATGGCAGAATCGAAACTGAAGCAGTTGCCAGTCGCAAAATTAAGAACTGCCTTGCGATCTTGGTATCAAGAATCAGGGCGAGATCTTCCTTGGAGGCAAACACGCGATCCCTATGCCATATGGGTGTCGGAGATCATGCTCCAGCAAACCCAGGTTAAAACTGTCATTCCTTATTATCAACGTTGGCTAGCCCAATTCCCCACCATTGCCAGCCTAGCAGCCGCTCCCCAACAGGATGTTCTGAAAGTCTGGCAAGGGCTAGGCTACTATGCTCGGGCACGGAACTTACATCAAGCCGCCCAACAAGTCGTAACTGACTGGGATGGAACCTTCCCAGAGCAATTTGACCAAGTGATGAGTTTACCCGGCATCGGTCGAACCACTGCCGGAGGTATTCTTAGCGCTGCCTTTAACCAGCCCACCCCCATTTTGGATGGCAATGTCAAGCGAATCTTAGTCCGGCTGCTTGCCATCAAGGTACCCCCCAAAAAAGTGTTGGCCGATCTGTGGGAAGCCTCCACAGCGCTCCTCGATCCAGAGTATCCTAGGGAATTCAACCAGGCATTTATGGACCTCGGGGCAACCCTATGTACCCCCAAGCAACCCCAGTGCCATCGCTGCCCCTGGATGTCCGATTGCCAAGCCTACCGCCATCAACTGCAAACCACCTTACCCATGACCGAACAGAAAGCCCCAGTGCCCCATAAACAAATTGGCGTTGCCGTGATCTGGAATGACCAAAACCAGGTGCTGATCGATAAACGCCCTCAGAAAGGATTACTGGGTGGCCTATGGGAATTTCCAGGGGGGAAAGTGGAACCCCAAGAATCCGTGGAAGACTGTATTCGCCGCGAGATTAAAGAAGAACTGGGTATTGAAATTGGCGTTGACGATCATTTGATAACAGTGAATCACGCCTACACCCACTTCAAAGTCACCCTCATGGTTCATCATTGCCACCATATCCAAGGTGAACCCCAGACTATTGAATGTGATGAAATTCGTTGGGTCACCTTAGCAGAGCTGGATGAATATCCCTTTCCCAAAGCCAACCAAGAAATCATTGCCGCCTTACGGGCTTCTAAGCAACCGGAAACCAAAGGCTAAAATAATGACCTCAGCTCCATCCCTACCGAGAGGCACCCGACTGTGAGTACGGTTTATACCCGGCCCTTAGCCCGACTGGTTGAGCAACTACAGCGACTCCCTGGCATTGGCCCTAAAAGTGCTCAGCGATTAGCCCTGCATCTGCTGAAACGACCGACTGCCGAAGTCGAAGCCCTCGCCAATGCCTTAATCGAGGCCAAACAACAGGTCGGTTTTTGTTCTGTTTGCTTTCATTTGTCCGCTGACCCCGTTTGCGATATTTGTCGTGCCCCGAGTCGCGATAAGACGGTGATTTGCGTGGTTGCCGATTCCAGAGACGTGATTGCCCTAGAAAAAACGCGGGAATTCAAGGGTCAATATCATGTGCTGGGCGGTTTGATTTCCCCCATGGATGGCATCGGCCCTGATCAGCTCAATGTCCAACCCCTGATCCGCCGGGTTCACCAAGCGAAGACCCAAGAGGTGATTCTGGCCATTAACCCCAGTGTGGAAGGCGAAACTACCACACTATATGTCGGTCAATTGCTCAAACCCTTTACGCGCGTGACGCGCATTGCCTTTGGTCTACCCATGGGGGGTGACTTAGAATATGCAGACGAAGTCACCCTTGCTAGAGCACTAGAAGGGCGACGAGATCTGGATTAAATGATGTCTAGATAAATCCCTAAAGCTTTTGCTTTACGAAGTTCACGAGTTGAGTCAATGCCCGCTTCAAGTTAGCAATCTCAGTTTCCATCGACTCTACTCTCTGGCGTAGTTCAATCACCTCAGTATTGTCAACGGCAGGAGCAGCCTCTGCAGGCTTACTGGCTTCCGTACGGAGTCGAGGTAATCGAGACTTAGTAAAGGCACCTTTAATCGCCTTTTGCAATTGATGCTTCTCAAAAGGCTTTTCAATAAATTCAAAAAATTCGAAGGGTTCTGTCAGCTTATCGGTGACTTCTTCCTTTCGACCTGACATGATGACCAAGGGAATGGACTGCAGATCGTTCTCATTTTGCAGTTCTTGATAGACTTCCCAACCACTAACTCGGGGTAACAGAAAGTCCAACATGATTAAAGTAGGGCGTTCTTGCCGAATCAAGTTTAAGCCTTCTGCACCATCCTTAGCTTCTAAAACCTGAAAGTCACCTTCCGGCAGCATATCCCGGACACGCATACGAATGACCTTGCTGTCATCAATCACTAAGATTTTGTGACCTGCCACGCTTAACTCCTACATCCACTAATGAGTAAGGGCTGAAAAATACCAGTCTAGTTCTAAACAATCTCTTGATAATGCATCAGATTGA
Source organism: Acaryochloris sp. 'Moss Beach' (assembly GCF_021497025.1). Classification (NCBI taxonomy): domain Bacteria; kingdom Bacillati; phylum Cyanobacteriota; class Cyanophyceae; order Acaryochloridales; family Acaryochloridaceae; genus Acaryochloris; species Acaryochloris sp. 'Moss Beach'. Next base: position 3,514,934 of record NZ_CP071717.1, on the reverse strand, counting down.
ACAAGAATCTTGCCTAATAGAATTAGACCCTCTTCTAGAGTTTGCCCTGATTTGACCCTAGAAATGTCACTTCACCTTAAGAAATAATTCAACAATAGAGGAAAAAAGAGAATTTAGGAATCTTATCGCCTTCAATCTAGACATTTTCGCCAGATTTTTTTGGCCTGTTAGGGAGTCGAAAATGGTGTTAGTCTGCTGTTGATAAAGCTTGCCCTTTGCCCAAATTCTTACTGAACCATGCCGTTTTTTCAATCAGATGATCAGCTCCAATCTCAAGGCCAATCCATTGTGGAAGAGGTCTGGACTAAATTTCCTTGGTTAGCTCAAAATCAGCTGGCTATAACTTGGCTTGTGTATGACCCGCCTTTCATCACGAATACAGGGGGCAGCATCAGTCCCCAGGAATTTTGGCAATATCCGGTGCGGGGGTATAGCTATCGCGGGGTGGAATGTATTTATCCAGCCAGTGTGGTCAAACTGTTTTATCTCGTCGCTGCCCATGAATGGTTAGAAACGGGAATGATGCAGCCCTCCCCCGAATTAGAACGGGCGATGCGGGACATGATTGTTGACTCTAGTAACGATGGCACGGGTCTGGTGGTGGATATGCTGACCGGCACCACCAGCGGTCCTGAGTTATCCCCTGAACCCTTTAAGACCTGGCAGTACCAGCGCAATATCGTCAATCGATATTTTCAATCCTTGGGCTGGCCGGAACTGGGCACCATCAATGCCAATCAAAAAACCTGGGGAGATGGCCCCTACGGACGAGAACAGGCATTTGTAAGAGAAACCCGAGCCAATCGCAATAGGTTGACCACAGAAGCCTTAGCCCGTCTGCTGCACAGTATTGTCGGTGGGGTATCGGTATCGGCGGTGCGATCGCAAGCCATGCTAAACCTAATGCTGCGGGATCTCAGCCCAGACGTGCTGGCCGCAGATCCAGAAAATCAAGTGACCGGATTTATCGGCAGCGGCGTTCCTTTAGATACAAAAGTATGGTCCAAAGCTGGCTGGACCAGCACCGTCCGCCATGATGCCGCCTATATTGAATTGCCTAATCGCTCTCCTTATTTATTAGTGGTGTTTACCGAGGGCAAACAGGCAAGCGATAACGAAGAAGTTATTCCCTTTATTTCCGCCAAAGTGGCTGAGGTTATCCCCACCCACTCTTCTTAATCACCAGGTGGGGTCTGAGAATAAATTGATCGTCAGTTGACCATAGCCAGGGGGAACAGAAGAGATACAAGAACACATCTCTCCAATCTCTTCAACATCCACCTCACAAGCGTGACAGGATCCCATTAAGCAACCGGTGGGAATCTCAATTCCAGCGCGCTCAGCAACCGTCAACAATGGCTCACCAATTTCAGCCTCGATGGTGACATCGTCAGGCATAAATTTCACAGAGACAGACAAAGCTAAACCTCACAAGCAAGTTGAGAAGAGGGCGTGTCAATAATCTTAATGAATTTCATCCCCAAGTGGCTAGGAGCCGTGTCTAATCGTTGTTGTCCTTTTTAGATGGGGATTCACTCTTGATATCTGCGTAACGCAGCCCATCACCCCAGATAAATGAGTGTAGTAAAACTCACATTTCTTTAGCTCAATGTCTAGACAATTGATATAAATCACTGTACCTACCCCCAGGGACAGTTAGACTTTCAGACAAGTGGCGATGATCCTAAACAGACGCTTCAATCTGTCTTTTAACCAGTGGGATGCGGGATATCTGGTTCAAGACTGAAAGCCTCTGGGAAAGAGCATGCAGCCCATCAGATCGATCACTTCAGGTCTATCAGAGCAGGATGTGAACGAAATGATCCAGAGTCATACCCATTTAAATACTTGTAATTTTTGGTATTCCTATCGGTCGACTCTCTTAAAATATTGGTTGGAATGAGCGTTTGGGTTGATGGTTGAGATGTCCGGACAAGTCATAGCCTCTCGGTATCATGTGCTAAAAACCTTAGCGCAAGGGTCTTTTGGTACTACTTTTCTAGCCCGAGATACCTATTTAACAGATTATCCAAAGTGCGTAATTAAGCAGCTCCAGCCAGATTCTAATGATCCTAAATTTCTGGAGATTGCCCGCCGACTCTTTGAACAGGAAGCCAGTATTTTAGGCAACTTAGGAAATCATCCTCGGATTCCCAAGCTGTTATCTTATTTTGAGTCCGAACAAGATTTCTTCCTGGTCCAAGAGTTTATTGATGGCATTTCAATTGCCCAAGAATTGAGTGGAGATAAACGGTGGCCAGAAGCCAAGGTTAAAGCCTTCTTGGTCGAATGCTTAGAAATCCTCAAATATGTCCATGATCTAGGGGTTATTCACCGAGATATTAAACCGGATAACTTAATTCGACGGTTATCGGATCAAGCCGTTTTTTTGCTGGACTTTGGGGCCGTCAAACAAATTAACCGCGGTCAAAGTCAGGTGGTCGAGACCACCATTGCCGTCGGCACCCCTGGCTATATGCCAGACGAACAAATTCGAGGCAAACCCCATATCAGTAGCGACATTTACGCTTTAGGCACCATTGGTATTTATGGCCTAACGGGCGTTCGTCCCGTCGAATTTGAGCGCAGTGAAGAAGACGAAATTCTCTGGCAGAATGAGGCCGACGTCAGTCCAGAGATGGCTGACCTTTTGCGCAAGATGGTTCGTCGAGACTATCGCAAGCGCTATCAGTCCGTCACCGAAGTATTAGCAGATCTCGACCAGGTACCTGATGTTGTGGGTAGCATGACCCTGGCAGCCGCCAAAACGGAAGCCATGCCTCTACCCGACCAGTTGGAGGAAGGACACGACCCTGCAGAGCCACCTTCAACGCTTTATCAACCTCAAACCACAGTCACCGCAGACCATAAGACGAACCAGGTCACCAATCAAGCCACCAACATTCAGGCACCACTGGTGCAACCAGAGAAAGGGACAGCCCCCATCTATGAAACCAGTGGAACGAACGCTAAATCCCGCAAACTCCTCCAGGTACTCGTGCCCTCTACGGTTTTAGTCGGGGCAGGCATTGGTGGGTTTCTGTTGTGGGGCCCTAAAACCCTCAGCCAAACGGCGGCTCACCTAGGCCAACTGCATGGGCAAGCCAAATATTCTGAATGTATTGACCTGGGCGAAACAGCCATGACCCAGCAGTCTGAAGCGGTCAACCAATTGCTGAATCCATTGTCGAAGTGCTATCTGGGCCAGGCCAAACAACTGGCTGAGGAAACGAAGTTTGGGGAAGCTGTGCAGCTGATCACGAAGGTGTCGGATCAGAGTACCTATCATTTTCAAGCCACCCAGAAATTAGATGATTGGTCCGCCCGCATCCTGCAGGACGCTCGCCAGAACTATGAAGTCAAGGGAGATTTAAAACTGGCTTTATCGGGGATTGAACAAATTCCCACCACCAGCGTCGTCAAGACAAAGGCCCAGCGAGAATCCAAGCAGTGGCAAGACAAACATAGTGCCAATGAGAAAAAGATCACGGCAGCTAAAAAAGCCTTAAAGGAAGGGCGTGAGGAAGATGCGATCGCAACCGCCAAACAAATCAAAGCTCCAGAATACTGGAAGAAAATCGCCGATCAAATCCAGAAGGATGCCAAAACTGCGATCGCCAATCGGCCAGCCCCTGAAACCGTTTGGCAGCCCCCTGCACAAACGGCCACCCGGTCGGCTCCTCCGGTCTACCAACCCCCCGTTCGGTCAGCCCCGGTTTACCAACCTCCAGTCCGTTCAGCTCCTCCCCCGGTCTATCGCCCCCCTGCCCGATCGGCTCCCCCGCCTGTCTATCAGCCTCCTGCACAGCCTGCCCCCCAGAAAGAAGTGGTGAATATCTGCCCTGGTCCTTTGTGTTCAGAATGAGGTTCTTTGCCTATGTCATCAACAACTTAGCTATCAGGCCTCTTGCTGATTCCTCAGCCAGCCAAAATTTATGCGGGTGATTTATGCCAGTGACAACGACTTCAAGGTATTAAAATGACTTATTTTTCTAGAGTTCTCCTCACATCTTCTCTCCTCTTAACGGCCATTGCCAGCCCCTTAGCAGTCTCTGCCGACCCTGGTTTATCGACACCCGGCATCCCTGCTGTCCCCACGGTCTCAGAAGGAGAAAATGCCACCTCTCCCCAAATCAAACCGGGTATTTCACCAGACCAACCGGTAAAATCCAGAATTCGCTATGAATGTAAAAATGAGGCGGATAAATTATCGACCGTAGCCCACACTGAGCGAGGCATGATTGAGCTCATTGTCTGGGAAAGTAATTTTTTTGGCACAACTTGGACTCCTGCCAAAAGATGTGAAGCAGTAACCCAAAGATTTCAGCAATTCTCTGACCAGCGATTACTGCGATTTGTCTCTACTGGAAGTATGAATAACTACAAAGTTATTTGTATCTCTGAGAAAGCAGGGCAATGCCTAGATCAAGGATTGTTAATTACCCTTGAGCCGAAAGATAAACCCACACGGGTACTGCGCCAACTGTTCAACTATCGAACTAGTATTCGCCGGGGAGGTCCTAAAAAAGAGGTCATTGACTTTGAGCGATTGTTAAACGAGAGAACGCCCATCGCTGAGCCGGAAAGTGCCATTGGCGGGACCACGGAAGACCCTGTCAGCCCTAATACTGGCTTAAACAACTAATCTATAAGCCCCTCATGAATTTACTGGTTTTTTTAGAGACCTCAGCTTTATAGCTATCAGTATTTAAGGCTTTTAGGCCTGAACTATTCATTTTTGATCCAGAGAGTATTTATCCTTTTTACTCTCTGGATTTTTTTATGGCGCATCATCAAGATTCGGTCACTCCATCCATCTTATAGATATTTATATTTTCTGAATTTCAGCTCCCATTCCTTGACAGTATGGTTCAATCTAGGGTGACTAATTTCCTGAGTCTGCACAAGAGGACTGTTATTTATTGCGCTTAATTTGTGGATAAATTTATGCCGTTAAAGCCATTATCTATTTGCCATCTGAGTCTCCTCTCGATTTCTGTTTGTCTCTCTTTTCCTAGCCAGGTGGGAGCAACGGAACTCTCTCTGAAAAATACTTACCCTTTTAGCCAACAGGATTTAGCCCTTCAAGAGAGTCTGATGGGACGGACGCCAGCCCCTCTCGGCGTTGTGCTGGCCCCAGACTCGGCAGCAACCAGCCCTCCGGCACCAACAGGATTGAATTCGCCTCTACCCTCTGTCGCCAACACTACAGCCTCCCAACAGGAAGTCCTGGCTATCACTCAGGGTTCAGATGAGGCTGCGACTAACCGCCTGCCTGAATTCACACCTCCATTGACTGCAGTTACAACGTCTACCCCCAATGAGACACTGCAAGAAAATCCCACTTTCTCTGAGGGTGAGTTCACCTCCAGGCTTCTACCCACAGCTGCAGCAGTTCAACCTTTATTAACCCTCGATCAAATTGCTCAGATTCCAGAAGGACCCAACCCTGAAGATGCAGCGGGTCGTCGGCCCAGTATTCGCACCCAACCCTCTAGCCCTGATGAAGTCCCGTTGGATCTGCGAGAAGAGTTGCTAACGCCCAAGGTGATTTATAGTCCTAGCACCACGATTCTGACGCCTTCTGCCTATGGCAAATCCTGGCGTCAAGCTTCCGTTGGCATTGGCTTTCAACATCGCACTCGGTTTACAAATAGTTCTGATGGAGCGATTGGGGTTGGCTTTGGCTTAGGCGATGCCCGCAAGTATGTGGGTCTGGATGTGGGACTCACCCTAACAGATTTAGATAATTTTGAGCGGGGCATCATTAGCTTCAAACTGCATCGACGGTTACCTGATTTATTTGCCGTCGCAGTCGGCGTCAACGATGCCATTAGCTGGGGACCAGGAGATATCGACGGTCCCAGTCCTTATGGTGTGGTGTCAAAGACATTTATTCTCAAGGAAAATACGAAGGATCTGTTTAGTCGAATGTATGTCTCCGCTGGATTGGGGACAGGACGCTATCGAACGGAGAATAATGTGTTCACGGATGATGATACTCCGGGCATTTTTGGCAGTGTTGCCCTGCGGATTGCTGATCCGGTAAATGCGATCGCAGAATGGTCTGGCCAAGATTTATCCCTAGGCTTTTCTCTTCGGCCCTTTCGTGAAATTCCACTTATTATTACCCCAGCACTCACGGATGTTACTGGCACCGCCGGAGATGGTGTGCGCTTTATTTTTGGCATCGGTTACGCCATCACGTTTTAGAGCAGTCCGTTTATTGACCTGATCGATAGCCAACTTGAATAGAAAAATCTATTGTGACCATGATCAAGATATTTAAAACCCCTTTTCGCCTCATTAATCTAGGGTTGCTGACGGTAGCGATGACCTTGAGCGTTGCTGATCGGAATATGGCCCAAACTCCGCTAGATCCACCGATTACACCAGGCACACCTCCCACCAGTCAATCCGATATCAATATGACAGGCCAATCGGATGGAAATACGGACGTCAACCCGGGGTTTGAGGATCCGCCTGCAGATACTCCTTTTATTGATGGTGTACCCACGGAAATCGCCACGATTGAAACCAGCTTTGCAGGGGTTTATGCCTCTAAGTTTGGTCCGTTCTTTGGCGAGGCAGCTTCTGCCGATGTGATTTCCCAGGAGTTAAAGAAACTCGCTAAAGCCACCGGCACCAATCCAGCATTGCTCTATGTCCTGAAAACGAGAGAGGGACTGCAGCTTGTTTTGGTCACCGCAGACCTTAGTGACCCTGAGTTGAGTCGTATTGATCGAGCTATCCAAGTAGCCTCCAGCCAACCGATCCAACTGGGACAAGCGGCTCCGTCCACAGATGATCTCAATAATCCCAACGTGACGTTTGTAAAAGTACCAGAGGCTACCCTAGGTCAAGTTTCCAAGGTATCTAAAGACTTTCGACAGCAGATCAGTGACCCAGTTGATTTCAAATCCAAAAGCTACTTGGACTCGGCCCAAAAGCTTCATCAATGGATGGTTCAGCCACTAGTCGCAGAGCTAGAAAAGAAAAAGATCGATACCATCATCTTTTCCATGGATACGGGGTTGCGATCGCTCCCCTTAGCCGCCCTCCACGACGGTCAACAGTTTCTGGTGGAACAGTACAACCTGGCATTGATTCCCAGTTTTAGCCTGACGGATACCCGCTTTTCTCCTATTCAAGGCAAGCAGGTTTTGGGCATGGGAATTACCAAAGAAGTCGAGGGCCAATCGCCATTACCCTCTGTTGCAGTGGAGATTCCAGCCCTCACTGAAAATATTTGGCAAGGATCGGCCTATTTAGACCCCGATGTCACCCTCGCCAATCTCCAGAAATTTACCCAACAGCAACAGTTCGACATTATCCACTTGGCGACCCATGCCGAGTTTAATCCTGGCAAGATCGATAAGTCTTTTATCCAGCTTTGGGATGGCAAACTGACCCTCAAGGATTTACGAGAGGTGGCCACCCAATCTAAATGGAGTGATACCCCCACCGTAGAGCTATTGGTGTTAAGTGCTTGTCAAACCGCCCTAGGCAATACAGATGCGGAACTGGGATTCACCGGATTAGCGATTCAATCCGGCGTAAAGTCGGCCCTGGGTAGTCTCTGGTTTGTCAGCGATGAAGGCACGCTGGGCTTAATGACAGGGTTTTATCAAAACTTGAAAACGGCTCCCATTAAGTCGGCAGCATTGCGGCAGGCCCAAATGGCTATGCTCAATGGTCAAGTTCGATTGACCGATGATGCTCAACTCGTCTTAGCAGATGGCTCTCAAATTGCCCTGCCTGCTATTTTTGCTGAACGCGGCGAAGTGGACTTTACCCATCCCTACTACTGGTCTTCGTTCACCATGGTGGGCAACTGGAATTAATCTGACCAAACAACCCATTACCCCAGCAGCCTGAATCATTTCCTCTATAGTTTTTCACCAGAATTGAGAGGAAGAGAACAGCTATGGCCAAATTTGCTATGCTCTTGAACGGATTGAGGAACGGTTTAAAGGGTAAGCATCTCATATGTTCAAGAGAGTCGTAAAACTAGGCGTATTGGTTAGCTCAGCATTTTGGTTGTCTATCAGTTGTCAGACTAAACCAGCCAGGAGTGCAGAGCGAATTTTTGCCTCGTTTCTCTCCTTTGAGCAATCCGTCTCAGTCAAATCCTTGGAGACCTTTGCCGAAACGGGGCGAATCACAGGTGATTTTATTCCCTATGCTCGCTATATCAGCCCTGAGCAGCGCCCATTTCTCCAAAATGCCCTACAACAAAAGCTAGCCATCTCTCCAGTCGCCCTATCCCAATTTCTCTATTCAGATATTGGCGAGTTGATGGTCCAACGGGTTGCCCGAGTCATTCGACCCAAATCTAATCACGGTGGATTCTATGCTCTGAGAGGCGCATTGATCGTGGCAGCGGCGGATCCAGAAGGTCTCACAGTTTTGAATTTTCTCAAGCACTATCCCATCCAAGGGCTGAAGATTGACCTCAGTGAAGGATTAGCTGTCTTCTCTCAAATCCGGGGACTCATTCGGCAAACAAACACATTAATTCAGGTGTTGGAGAACCAGTCCCCTGCTAGCCCCATAGCCAGTTCCACAGGGTCTGCCTTGACTCAGCAAGGGCAATATTCTTGGCAAAAAACGACCCTCACCCTATCCGATCAAAGTGCCACACGGCAAGGGCTAACGGGGCAATCCCGGCAGTTCCCCGTTGATATCTATCTACCTCAAACGGCCGCTCCCAAGCCTATTGTTGTGATTTCTCATGGCCTCAATTCCAATCGCAACTCTTATGCATATTTAGCAGAACATCTTGCCTCTCATGGATTTGTGGTGGTCATGCCTGAACATATAGGCAGCAATACCAATCAGCTCCAGGCATTGATGTTAGGACGAGTGAAAGACGTAACCCAGCCCATCGAGTTTCTGGATCGTCCACTGGATGTGCGGTTTATCTTGGATGAATTGGAACGATTAGCAACCGCCGATCCAATGTTTCAGGGGCAGCTAAATCTGGAGCAAGTAGGGGTCATTGGCCAATCTTTTGGGGGATATACCGCCCTAGCCGTAGCGGGCGCAACGATCAACTTTGGGCAACTTCAGCAAGATTGTGGATCGCGGCTTAAAGACACCATCAATATCTCCTTAATTCTTCAGTGCCAAGCGTTAAAGTTGCCTCAACAACGCTATGAGCTGGCAGATCCCCGAGTTAAAGGGGTCATCGCCATCAACCCAGTCGATAGTAGTGTGCTGGGCGAGACCCTCAGCCAAATTCAAACCCCGGTGATGTTGGTATCAGGCAGTGCGGACAAAGTGTCTCCATCGCTCCTTGAACAAGCCACACCCTTTACTTGGCTCACCACAGCAGATAAATATTTTGTTTTGATGCAGGGGGGAACGCATTTTTCCACGATCGCAGTCGATCCATCCAGTGAGTCTGAAGCACAGCCTGAGTCCCAAAAACTGTCAGGACCATCTCCTGATGCGGCTAAATCATACCTATCCGTATTGAGCCTGGCCTTTATGAAACAGCATATTGCAGAAGAGATGGAATATCAGTCTTATTTGTCTCCTGAGTTTGTGGCGACTTTGAGACAAGGTAAACTCAAGCTCAACTTAACCCAGACTCTCTCTACCCATGAGATCTTAAACCCCAGGTAATCGAGCATTGCCAAAATCCAAGTCTTGAGAGAAAGGTCAGATCTACAAGACTATAGTTGAGATCTAGTTGATAACACCTGCAGGCTTGTTGATGTTCTCTGCTGTATTGGCTAGAAAGGTTATGGAAAGAACCTCAAGTCATGAAAGAGAAACATCCCGTCGAAATTCTTGAAGACTTTTTGTGGAAGATGCTTCCAGGGAACTATCAGCCATACGGATATACATTTGACTGGAAAGTTTCAAAACTGTTCTTTGATGATGATTTTTCAAATTTAGAAAATATTGAAGCTGATTTTCAACATGAATATGAGGTGGTGGTTGCCAAAATTCAAGAGGTTTGGGGCCCCGCTGACTTTCAGGGGAACGCCAACACTGGCTCTCCAGATTGGTATTGGAACAGCATTATCGAAATGAGTTGCTGGGACAAAGAAGAAGGAATAGCTTATGTTGCTTATCATAGAGATGATAAAGAACTACCCTATGAAATAACGCTGGGAACAATATTCGAAGAGGCACTTGAAGAGGAATGGTGAGTGCTGGGGTTGCTGAGTTGGAACGATTCGTTCCGCGCGGTGAATTTATTTTGCAGTCAACTGATGTATTTCTCGTTGAGCTAACGATCAGATGGTACAAACTCCTGTTCAACGATTGACGTTAGAAAAGTTTCTAGCATTACCGGAGACAAAACCTGCTAGCGAGTATATAGACGGGCAAATTATTCAAAAACCGCTACCACAAGGAAAGCACCGCTCGATCCAGACAGAATTATCGACTGCGATCAATGCTCGGTTAAGACCTCAAAAAATTGCCAGGGCCTTCTCAGAATTACGCTGTACTTTTGGTGATCGATCCACTATTCCAGATATTTCCGTCTTCAGTTGGGGCAGAATTGTGCGTGATCATCATGGAGAGATTGCTAATATTTTTCAGCTGGCACCTAATTAGGCCATTGAAATTCTGTCTCCCGATCAGAGTCATACTAAGGTGACTAAAAATATCCTACATTGCCTCGATCAGGGGGCTAAGATGAGTTGGCTAATTGATCCAAGTGAAAAAGCAATCTTGGTTTATCGGCCACAGCAACAGACTTTAGTGTTTGACCTACCAACGCAGCAACTTCCTGTCCCGCTATTTGCAAACACTTTACAACTGACCACTGAAGAAATTTTCAATTGGCTACTGGAGTAGTCATGCACTACAGAATCATTCATAGTGACTCCACATGCGCAAAATCTTGATCACTTTTTGCTCATCAAAGATTTGGTAAACGAGTCGGTGCTGGATGTTGATCCTTCGGGAATAATACCCCTGCATATCACCCACTAACTTTTCGTAGGGCAGAGTATAAGGATCACTCTGTAATACTGCTATCAGTTTTTGAACTTTTGGCTTGAGATCAGATGCTGAGACTTTTTTCGCATCTTTAGCAGCTTGCTTGGAAAGAACAACAGTCCACATTACCAATCCAGATTTTCAACGGCAATACATTCTTCCACAGGTTCTGCGGCTGCCGTCCGAATGGAGTCAGTCATCCCCGGAATACTGCTTAAATAAATTGTTTCCTGGATAGCATCCCAATCTTCTTTAGAAATCAAGATCGCATCGTTGCGTTTACCAGAGATCACGATGGGTTTGTGATGTTCAGCGATCTCATCAATCAGGTGATATAAATTATCTCTGGCTTCTCGAACGGTCAACAAATCCATGAGCTTCCCTGATTGGTACCATTTTCGGTACCAATCTAACATGTGTGTCTTGAGGATTTCAGGTTTCTGGCGGAAAGCTGGAAGCACAGTTTAGATCTCGTGACTCATATACAGGTCATCGTTGCCCATATACAGGTTACTCGTTGATAATGTCTGAATGACTTGTTGATGTTCTCTGCTGTGTTGGCTAGAAATTGTGACAGAACCCGGACGCTATAAAAAGACCGTAAATCTTCCCAAGACCAAGTTCGATATGCGCGCCAATGCGGTAAAGCGCGAACCTGAGCTACAAAAGTTTTGGGCAGACCAAAATATTTACGAAGACCTGTCCCAGAATAATCCGGGCGAGGTGTTTGTGCTCCATGATGGACCTCCCTATGCCAACGGGGATTTGCATATTGGTCACGCTCTCAACAAAATTCTTAAAGACACCATCAACAAGTTTCAACTTTTGCAGGGGCGCAAAGTTCGTTATGTACCGGGTTGGGACTGCCACGGCTTACCGATTGAGCTGAAGGTGCTGCAAAATATCCAGCCCGAAAATCGGGCCAAGCTAACGCCGCTAAAACTACGGTGGAAGGCTCGTGACTTTGCCCTAAAGACCGTTGAGAAGCAAAGCAAGAGCTTTCAGCGTTATGGCATCTGGGGGAATTGGGAGAATCCTTACCTCACCCTGAAACCCGAATATGAGGCGGCTCAGATTGGTGTCTTTGGCAAAATGGCCCTCAAAGGATATATCTATCGAGGCTTTAAGCCTGTTTACTGGAGTCCTAGTTCCCAAACGGCTCTAGCAGAAGCAGAACTGGAATATCCTGAAGGCCATACCTCCCGCAGTATCTATGTCACCTTTGATGTGAAGTCACTGTCGGAAACGGCACAGCCACTGTTAGCTGAGTATTTGCCGACACTGAAAGTGGCTATCTGGACTACGACGCCTTGGACTATTCCTGGTAATTTGGCCGTGAGTCTAAATCCCGATCTCACCTATGCCGTGGTGAAGTCTGGGGACGATTATCTGATCGTGGCGGAAGACTTGATCGAGCAGTTGACGGAGACTTTGGAGTCTTCATTTAAGGTCATCACAACTCTACCGGGTAAAGCCTTAGAGCATTCGACTTACCAGCATCCCCTGTTTGAACGCCAGGGACCGTTGGTATTAGGAGATTACGTAACGACGGAGTCGGGGACGGGTTTGGTGCATACCGCACCAGGGCATGGACAAGAAGACTATCAGGTTGGTCAGCAATATGGCCTAGATTTGTTGTCGCCTGTGGATGGCGAGGGCATTTTTACCAAGGATGCAGGTCCATTTGCCGGGTTGAATGTCTTGAATGGCGGCAATGAGGCCGTAATTGAGGCGTTGCAGTCAGCGGGTGCTTTGTTAAAAGAAGAAAGCTATGCCCACAAATATCCTTATGATTGGCGGACTAAAAAGCCGGTAATTTTGCGAGCGACGGAGCAGTGGTTTGCATCGGTTGATGGGTTTAGAGAAGCAGTACTAGATGCGATCGCAACCGTTAATTGGATTCCCGCTCAAGGCCAAAACCGCATCACCTCAATGGTGTCAGAGCGATCGGACTGGTGTATCTCCCGCCAGCGCAATTGGGGTGTGCCTATTCCCGTGTTTTACAACGACGCCACGGGAGAGCCTCTCCTGAATGAAGCCACCGTCAATCATATCCAAGCAATTGTGGCGGAGAAGGGCTCCGATGCTTGGTGGGAACTCGACAACGATGAACTTTTGCCCGAACCCTATCGCAGCGATGGCAATACCTACCGCAAAGGCACGGACACCATGGATGTCTGGTTCGATTCTGGTTCGTCCTGGGCGGCGGTCTGCGATCAGCGTGAATCGTTGAAATATCCAGCTGAGATGTATTTAGAAGGATCAGACCAACATCGGGGGTGGTTCCAGTCCAGCATTCTCACCAGCGTGGCCACTAACGGTCATGCTCCCTACAAAACCGTCTTGACCCACGGCTTTGTTCTAGATGAACAGGGTCGCAAGATGAGTAAGTCCATCGGCAATGTCGTAGACCCTGCCATCGTCATTTCTGGGGGTAAAAACCAGAAGCAAGATCCGCCCTATGGTGCTGATGTATTGCGCCTTTGGGTCTCGTCTGTAGACTATGCCTCGGATGTGCCCTTGGGCAAAAACATCCTCAAACAAATGGCGGATGTCTATCGCAAGATCCGCAATACATCTCGATTCTTGCTGGGTAACCTCCATGACTTTAATCCGGCTCAGGATGCGGTGGCTTATAAAGATCTGCCCCAGCTTGATCGCTATATGCTGCATCGAATCACAGAAGTATTTACTGACGTGACAGAAGCTTTTGAGAGCTTTCAGTTCTTCCGATTCTTCCAGACAGTCCAAAATTTCTGTGTGGTGGATCTGTCCAACTTTTACCTAGACACAGCCAAGGATCGTCTCTATATCAGTGAGCCTGATGCTCTGCGACGAAGAAGTTGTCAGACGGTGTTGGTGATTGCCCTAGAGAACCTAGCCCGCGCCATTGCCCCAGTGCTGTCCCATATGGCAGAAGATATCTGGCAATCCTTGCCCTATGCAACATCCCACTCTTCAGTCTTTGCAGCGGGATGGATGCAGCTAGAGGATCAGTGGCATAATCCTGACCTCGCAAGTCAATGGGTAACTCTGCGAGATATTCGCCAAGAGGTGAATAAGGTGATGGAGAAGGCTCGTGTGGAAAAAGAGATTGGGTCTTCTTTGGAATCGAAGGTATTGCTGTATGTGAGCGATACGGACTTGCGTCAGCAGCTAGAAACAATGAATCCTTCTACTGGCAAGGGTTCTAACGACGTGGATGAGTTAAGATACCTATTTTTAGCTTCCCAGGTGGAATTGCTGGATACACCTAAAAGTTTAGGTGAGTTAAAGTACCAGTTTCAGTCTGAAACCCTGGGTGTGGGAGTGGTGAAGGCAGATGGTGAGAAATGCGATCGCTGTTGGAATTACTCGACTTATGTCGGTCAGTCTGAAAAACATCCTTTGCTGTGCAATCGCTGCGACTCCATTATTGAGAACTTAATTGCACAAGGCCAAGTCAGCCAAACTGAAGAGGGTGTCTATCAATCAGTGTCATAGTAGGGGGCGCTCATTAGCCAATACTGTAGGTGAATTATGTAACAAGTAACATAGACTTAGCCCTACCTATGTAGTTTCTTGATCATGACTCCAAAAGAGCGACTTATTTGTGAAATTGAGAAATCTCCTGATTCAGTTATTGAAGAAATGTTGGATTTTCTACTCCTGGCAAGGATGAAACACCACCGCCAACAGGAGCAAGCACAGCCGTTTGCAAATTTCATCGAAGAGCTGGTCGCAGATATTCCTCCTCAAGTACTGGATACACTACCGGCTGATGGTGCGGCTGAGCATGATCACTACATCTATGGCACGCCAAAGAAATCATCCCCTAAAGCATGACGCCAATCTTTGCAGATACCTTTTATTGGCTAGCTTTACTCAACCCTTCGGATGATTGGCATCAATCGGCTCTAGACTATGCCCGGCGAAATCTCAATAGTGATCTGGTAGTCTCGGACGGCGTCTTGGATGAAGTACTCAACTACGCTTCTACCAGAGGCACCTTCATGCGCCAAAAGGCTTTAACTCTATGCTCCAAAATTATCAGAGAGCCTACAATCACTGTGGTTGCCTATACACCTGAGCTACGAGAAGTAGGCTTTTCACTTTATGCTCAACGATCAGATAAAGCCTATAGTTTGACTGACTGCATTTCTATGGTTGTTATGAAACAGATGGATATCAGCACAGTTTTGACTCACGACAAGCACTTTACCCAAGAAGGATTTGTGATTTTGTTTCAGGAGCAAGACAAGATTTCTTAGAAAGATCGTGCTGTATGAAAGTGATACGAATTTTCAACGGCAATGAATCTATCTGTAAGGGGTCTAATGATGTGGATGAGTTACGATACCCATTTTTGGCTCAAAACCCACATCAATGAGTTGGGAATCTGGTCATTGTCGTGAACTGATACCAAGCTGTGCCTGAAGGTGTAACTCTCCAACTTGTGAAACCCAATACTAAGTTGGCTTAGGAAATAATCAAAATTACACTCTTAGGTGCTAATTGGTATGACTGTGGCTAAAGCCTTGATCACAGAGCTGCCAAAGCTCAGATTGTCTAAATTGCTTATGGCAGTCTGAGCTTTGGCGTCATATCCCTGAATTTCCTTTGCAAAAAAACTTGCTCTTTGTAGTTCCACAACAGCATGATGGAGCTAGGAAACCGATACAAAATATTAGATCCTTGATGTCAGCAAGATTTTTTATCTTTTTTAAAAATGTTGTCTTCAGATAAAAAAATATCTTTCATTTTTTACTATCACTTTATTTCTTGCCAATACTGTTCTTATTCTCGCTGGTATTTGCAAGTCTAAAATTTGATATTCCAATCACAACCTTTATGCGTGATCCGGCAGTCATTGGCAATATTAACCCACTTGCGGGTATCGCTTCACATCTTGGGGTCCTTGTATTAACTGCATCTGGCGCAATCTGCATGTTTAGCTGGGCTATCCTGCAGTCAACTCGAAGTACCAAGAAATTTTCCATTTTTTTACTATGTTTAGGTATTTTTAGCCTAGTTCTTGGGCTAGATGACTTATTTATGCTGCATGAGTCAGTTTATCCAAGAATTTTCAATATTAAAGAAGAATTTACTCTCCTA
Organism: Acaryochloris sp. 'Moss Beach'; assembly: GCF_021497025.1. Taxonomy (NCBI): domain Bacteria; kingdom Bacillati; phylum Cyanobacteriota; class Cyanophyceae; order Acaryochloridales; family Acaryochloridaceae; genus Acaryochloris; species Acaryochloris sp. 'Moss Beach'. The sequence continues at coordinate 3,498,878 of NZ_CP071717.1, read as the reverse complement.
ATTTACTGCATGTTGGTGGTAAGTGGAGGCGTAAAATTTTGGAGAACTATCTTAAAAACGGACTATTTTATTTTGCTGGTTGCACTTGTTTTTTTTGCACTATCACTTTTTGTTGATGCATTTTCAGCCTCGATTGAGGAAGTCACCGGACAATGGCGCATCCTTTTTGAAGATGGATTCAAATTGCTGGGCATTATTGGATGGTTCGGCTATTCTTTGAGATGTTCTATGCAAGCACTGAGAAAAACATAGACTATTCCTCAACAACAAAACCCAATGTTCTAGCCCCGTCCGTCTCAAGAGTGGAAACTGGCTGAGGCATGATCACTCTATTGAAGTTAAATCTAGCAACACCTCTGGCGTAGAGGGTAGGCATTTGCAGTTGACTCCCCTCGCTCTGGGACAAAAATCTAGCAATGGCTAATCCCTTCTTGGCGAGCTGCTTGTTCTACTGCCGAAGCAACCGCTGTTGCAACCCGCTCATCAAACACAGACGGAATAATGTGATCGTGGTGGAGTTCATCACTGCCAACTAAAGCTGCGATCGCATAAGCAGCTTGTAGGTGCATTGTCGTTGTAATAGCGGCAGCGCGGCAGTTCAGGGCACCTCGAAAAATACCGGGAAACGCCAATACGTTATTAATTTGATTCGGATAATCACTGCGTCCCGTAGCAATCACAGCGACATCACCTTGGATTAACTCAGGTTGAATTTCAGGAATGGGATTAGCCATCGCAAACACAATTCGATCTGAAGCCATCGTTTTGACCATTTCTGGCGTTAGAACACCTGGCGCACTCACCCCAAGAAACACATCCGCCCCTTTGAGGGCATCGGCTAAGGTTCCTGGCTGTTCTACCGCAAAGGACTTCTTGGTTTCATTTAGGTCCGTGCGATCTTGACTGATAATGCCGTTGCGATCGCACAGTCGAATCGTTTTCACACCTGCTTTTTGCAATAACTTAGCAATGGCCACACCTGCAGCTCCAGCTCCATTGATGACAATGGAAATATCCTCAAAGGTTTTATCCACTAACTTCAGAGCATTGATGAGCGCTGCCAACACCACAATCGCAGTTCCATGCTGATCGTCATGAAAGACCGGAATATCTAGTTCTCGGCGCAGCCGTTCTTCCACTTCAAAGCAACGAGGTGCACTAATATCTTCTAGGTTGACCCCACCAAAGACCGGGGCCATTCGCTTCACCGTCTCCACAATCTCATCCACATCCTGAGTAGCTAGACACACAGGAAAAGCATTAATCTTGCCAAATTCCTGAAACAGCAGAGCCTTCCCTTCCATTACGGGTAAAGCGGCTTCGGGGCCAATATTTCCTAATCCCAACACTGCACTACCATCGGTAACGACAGCCACGGTATTGCTTTTGATGGTATAGCGATACACCTGATCTTTCTCTTGGGCAATGGCCGTACAAATCCTTCCTACGCCAGGGGTATAGGCCATGGATAAATCATCCTGGCTATGAAGAGGGAGCTTACTTTGAACGGTGATTTTTCCGCCCCGGTGGCAATCAAAGGTGCGATCAGAAACATCCAGCAAGGTAATGTGCGGCAGTGCTTTTAAAGCATCCACAATAGTATCCGCATGTTCCGTACTGGAGGCATTGACAGTAATTTCGCGAGTCAGCGAGGTATGAGTGCGTTCCAAAAGGTCAATATGTCCCAGACTTCCCCCAGCAGACCCAATGGCTTGTAATACCTGGGCCAGCATCCCCGTCTGATTAGGTAACTTCAAACGAATGGTCAGGCTAAAGCTAGAGTTAGGTGTCAGTTGAACCATATTGATTGCTACCGTACGTCAAAATTATTGCAAGCTACAGCTCCCAATTGTAATGGCATATAGCAAACTCGATGGTGTTCTCCTCTTCTGCATAGAAGGGAATGGATCACCATCAAAGCAATAGCACAGCATCTGTATGAAACCCCATTTCTTTTTTTCTTCTGATAACAACAATAATTGAGGGATTCAAGGAGTAACCTTTCTAATTTCAGATCATCTTTCTGAAGCGCTAATAGATGTAAATGAATATCAAGATTTACCAATCAGAAAGCATTAACTATCTAAATTTAACCTTCTCCCGAAGAAGCTTTCAGGAATTGCAAAGACTAGTGACTCACAGAACACAAGTCTTTGCAATTCGCATAAAATCCTGCGCTATATCTGATGATTCTAATAGCCTCAGAACATCACTTAAGTTCTGTTGAAATCGATCCTCAATTGGGAGCTACTATGACGCAAGAATATGAATATCGATACGATGCCCTTAAAGATGTTTCCTCTGAACTGAAATATCCAATGGCTAAGGAAGTTTTTCCAGCAGATCAGTCGTTGACAAAGTGGCCTTGGACCAGAGATATCGTTTCCGTTGTACTCAGAATTATTGCCAATCAGGCAATGCAGGATATAGCCGTCCGCAAAGGGTCTGCCTGTCGTCTGATTACTTTTCTGCGCTTGTCTAGAATTCTCGAGAATCCCCTCAATCAATCATGGCTGGAGCGACTCTTTAATGCTGTGAGTGATCTTGTCAGAGGTCTCTCCAATATTTTTGGCAACCAATCCCAATCTCAAAACATCAGGCATGATGTTAAAGATAAGCAAAATCCTGATAAGGTCTCAGCCCGGATTTCATCCATGGCCAAGGATATTCAAGAAAAAGCTGAACTCAGGGATGCAGGAGAGAAACCTTCCTTAGCAAACTATCGTGATCTCTTTCAGATCATTTACCTACCAGATATTAGTAATCATTTTCTGGAAGATCGGGCATTTGCTGCTCAACGGGTTGCCGGAGCCAACCCCCTTGTGATTAACCGCATTTCCGAACTCCCAGACCATTTCAAAGTCACAGAACAACAATTCCAGACTGTCATGGGAGAGGGCGAGTCTCTCCAGACAGCCCTAAATGATGGACGCGTCTATCTAGCGGACTACCAGATCCTAGAAGAAATCGTTCCTGGCACCGTGAATACCAAGATAAAAGGTCGTCAAGAAACACTTCAGAAGTATAGCTATGCACCTTTAGCATTATTTGCGATTGGATCAGGTCATTGTCCAGGTCGTCTCCTCACACCGATTGCTATCCAATGCCACCAAGATGCAGACAGCCCTATCTTTACACCGCCAAGCCTTGAGGCTGGTGAAGAGGAGCGGCTAGCTTGGCGTATGGCCAAGACAGTGGTTCAAATCGCTGATGGTAATTATCATGAACTGATTTCTCATTTAGGGCGCACCCATCTCTGGATTGAGCCGATTGCTTTAGGTACTTATCGACGCTTAGGAACAGAACATCCCCTGGGTAAACTGCTCCTCCCTCACTTTGAGGGCACCTTATTTATCAACAATGCCGCAGCGAGTAGCTTAATTGCACCTGATGGCACCGTAGATAAACTCTTGTTCGGAACAATACTGTCCTCCGTGCAGCTTAGTGTCAAAGGGGCCAAGGGCTATCCCTTCTCTTTTAATGACTCCATGCTGCCCCAAACCTTTGCATCCCGAGGCGTGGATGATCTGCAAAAGCTACCTGACTACCCTTATCGTGACGATGCATTGCTCCTTTGGCATGCAATTCATGACTGGGTTGAGGCCTATCTGCAAATCTTCTACAAAGATGATGCTGCAGTCCTCAACGATGAAACATTGCAAGCTTGGTTGAAAGAGCTTAGAGCTGAAGATGGGGGTCAGATGACCGAAATTGGTGAAGCGACACCGGAAGAACCCGAGCCTAAGATTCGAACCTTGGATTACCTCATTAATGCGACAACACTCATTATTTTCACCTGTAGTGCCCAACATGCATCTGTGAATTTCCCCCAAGCTTCGTTGATGACGTTTGTCCCCAATATGCCTCTCGCAGGTTTCAGTGAAGCTCCAAATGCAAAGACAGCCAGTGAAGCGGACTATTTCTCCCTACTGCCTCCCCTCAGCTTGGCGGAACAACAGTTGGATCTAGGTTATACCTTGGGTTCGGTCTACTATACTCAGCTGGGTTACTACAAAGCCAATGATGTGGATCTAGATGATATTAACGAACATACTTACTTCAACGACCCCCATGTTAAACAGCCTCTTCTAGACTTCCAACAAAGGTTAAAAGAGATCGAATTGATTATTCAAGAACGGAACGAAACCCGACCCACCTATTACGACATCTTGCTCCCGTCCAAGATTCCACAAAGTACCAATATTTAAGTTACGTCACCCTAGTTCGGGTTAAGTCCATTTTTACAATCCTTCTACGGCAGAACACAGCTTGCAGCTCCCGTAGGAATAAGGGTTTTAGCTTATCCCGAACTCAGGTTCAGAAAAGCTATGGCAGTATCGAATTGGATCATGTCATGGCATTGATCTCGCTAACCTGAATTCGGGTTAAGCACATTTTCCAACCACTTTTACGGAAGAATGTAGGTTTTAGCCGATGCAAGAATAAGCGATCAAAATACGCCAGCCCCTAAGGCAAACGTTTTAGTAAATTCAATCGTTTGGTTACCTCTTTGTAAACTTCAGTACGACCTTTTTGTTGTGCCAAACTGGCGCTTTTCTCCAGATCGGCCCGTCCCTCATTTCTTTTACCGCTAAGGGCCAGCACCGTTCCTCTATTCATATAGAACAACGCATTGCTAGGAGACAGGCTGATGGCCTGGGTCAAATCCTGCAGTCCTCCAGAAATATCTCTAGTACTGGCCCGTGCTAGACCTCGGGCATTATAGGCAAACGCCGCATAGGGGGAATTAGCATCCAGTTTCAATGCAGCATTGGCATCCGCAATGGCATTCTGCCACTGCTGCTTTTCGGTCAATAGATTTGCACGCAGAATATAAGGCATCGCAGCTTGAGAATCTAACCTCAGGGCCTGGTTAATATCCGATGTTGCACCCGATCCATCTTTCAAAACAAACTTTAGATAAGCTCTGATGGTATAAGCATCACTCAAATCAGGGTTTAGGCGAATCGCCTCATTGATATCTTGTTGTGCAGCCAAGACAATATCGCGATTCTTTCTAGACCGACCCTCCAAAAAACTCCAGCCGATCGAAGACATACGAGCATCCGCCCTTAAACGGTAAGCATCCGCTGCATTAGGATCCGTTTCAATCGCTTGATTTAGAGCCCCTAAAGCGGCCTCATTATTGCCTTGATAGAGTTGATTGCCACTTTGGGCAATCAAGTCATCCACCTTTGAGGGCTTTGCAGTCGCACTCGGATCGGGCGCTTGAGCAGTAGCAACCTGTAAGTCTAGATCTATTCCAGATTGAGGCGCTAAGGACAAAAACGTACTAATCGGAATTCCCAGGTTATAGCCCACCTTCACCACTACATCTGGATTACGGGTGCTTGCCTGGCGATCCGTTTCTCCCCGGCCATGAATACCAACTAACGTTCCTTCTTCACTCAGCACTGGCCCCCCAGACATACCTGGCAAGGTGTTGTTGGTATAAATTAAGCCGTAACCGTCATCTTGCTTCACCTGAGAATTAGCAGAGACAATACCCTGCTGAAACAACAGGGTAGGTTGAGTAATCGCTGTTCCTGTTAACGGCCACCCAGCAACATAAGTGGTCATTCCTCGTTGCGATTGACTGGAATTACCCAAATTAGCCACTTGATAGGGCTTTTCACTACTGAACTGCACCACGGCAAGGTCAACACCAGGCAATTTTTTAACCTGGGCATAGCTCAAAGAGTGGCGCTGATTATCTGGCGTAATCACGTCATACTCATCGTCTGTTGCCACTACATGGGCTGCTGTCAGCACAAAATAAGTCTTGTCTTGCTTGGCAATCATTACCCCTGAGCCAGGTGCTTGCCCATCAATCTTCACGCTGATTTGCTCAGCAATATTAGCCACCTGTGAAGCAGTGAGAGCTAGAACAGCTTGCCCTTGCACCACAACAACAGTTACTACCCCAACCAGTACAGATGGAATTCCATAACCAAATTTCATTTACCAGTTCCTCATGCTCAATATGCTTACCCAATCAACCTTCACTTCAAGTTCATGCCCAGAAAACACAGCACTGGAACTCACCCCCGTGAGCTACCAAACATCGTCTGGCTGAGGTTGAGACGGTGTCGAATTTTCAGATGGCTGAGGTTGAGACGGCGTTGAGGTTTCAGACGGAGCCGAATCGGTGGAATTAATAGTTGGTCTGGAGTTCAAGAACTCATCCATCTCGATGTAGATACGTCGATTCGTTTCATTGAGTGGATCATGGGAAGCTCGTACCCGCAAATCCATCAACTTCTGAAGTGTTTTACCTGGATTACTTCCTGGTTTTAGGGTAAATAAAATACCTGTACACTTTTGCTTCGGAGCAGGCGCAACACAGACAACATTTTGTTCAGTCTCTACATCTCGACCAGTGGTTACATAATTGAGTGACCCATCTCGATAGTATTGCTCAAACAATCCCGATACTTTTTGGCAACGGGCTTCGGGAGTCCAGCCTGAACCTGCAAAGTGCTCTGATGTCCACCGGATCACTGCAACAAAACCTTGTTTCGTTTTAGCCAACGTTGTTGGCGTATTGTTGCTTTGGCCACAGCTAAATCTTGGTTCGCTCGCTTGCGCTGGGGAACGACTCAGCCACAAGGTCGCACCAGCAACTAATGGCAATGTAATCAAAGATATAATTGGGTAGCACTTCATAGTCAAGTCCGAGCTTAAATTACATCAAAAGCTATATACATAAAAGAGCAATAAACTTGGATATAGCAATCTTCTTCTTAGAGATAGCAGTCCATCAACCACGACTCAATTCCAACTTTATGAGTTTATAAAGTCTGGACAAGAAAATCAATCTATTTCTCTTTCTGGCCCTTTACTTAATAATTTAGACTCTTTCGATCTAGCCTCTCTAATAAGGGAAAAATCATTATTTTATTAATTTCAGCACAAAAGCACTCATTTTTTGCATCAAATCAATGACTTGAAGCTTTCTACCTCTATTTATCCTATATTGATCCATAATTTTAGCTTCACCTTACTGTGCCCATAAGTCTCAGGATGAATGAGGTTAGACTATTACTTCGCACAAATTCCGTTTATCTTAAGATTTTTTAGTGCGTTCAAGCAGAGTTACTACTAGCATAATAGCCATACAAAACAAGACTTATAGATCTAAATACACATAGAAAAAACCACATGCCATGCATGTCAAAACCAGTAGAGTTCAAGCCCAAAAACAACCGATTTTATGTTTTCTCTTCCAAAGCCTTAAATTGAAATTTAGTTCATGCTGATTAGCATGAACTAGGATAAATCTCTATCTGGAAGCAACAGAGTTTTTGTGATCGCAAAGCATGATCGTGCAAGCTACAAGTACTGCATCGACGATGCTTACAGGAGCCTATCAGACTAGAGACCTGTTTCTATCAGGGGTGAGGTTATGGGTTAAATCTTTAAAACCTTGGCAAAGCGATGGACATCGTAATATTGTCCATCCTTAAACACTTCTCGTTTAAGAACCCCTTCTAGCTCATATTCACATTTCTCGACTACTCTCATGGACACTGTATTAGGAGCCAGAATAAGAGCATAGAGCTTCTGCAGTTTTAGGTCTGAGAAAGCATAGTCAGTCATCTGTTGAACTGCTTGGGTCGCTATTCCATTACCCCAATAAGGTTCTCCCAGCCAGTACCCAATTTCAGCCAGGTGATCGCGCCAACCTGTTTTACGAGCTATGCCGACACTACCTGCAAACTGACCATTATATTCGATGACTTTCGTCACATCTCCTTCAGCCTTTACCCCTGCAGATATCCACCATTCTGCATCGGCTCTTGTGTAGGGATAAGGAAAGGTATAGACCAAAAAACGCGATACTAACTTGTTGTTAGCCAGAGCTAACAAAGCTTCAATATCTGAATTGTCGTAATCTCTGAGGGTCAGCATGGGGGGTGAGATCGCAAGCCGCTACATCCTCAAATTATAGTCGCTGCTAGATGAACACTATTCAGTAGCAGTCAACACTGGATTGTTTTCTAGAACATTTATGTGGCGATGGTTCCAGTCCACATCCTTTAAAATAACCTGACTCAAATCTACTTGCCTAAGAATGGTACCTGTCAAGATTGCTCCACTCAAATCTGCGCCCGTTAAATCTGCACCCGTTAAATCTGCACCCGTTAAATTTGCACCTTTGAGGTTAATGCCAGTGAGATCGGAATAGCGAAGGTCTGCCCCTGCCAGATTTGCCCCTGGACAACTTGCTGCGCGTAAATTTGCCACCCTTAGATCTGCTTTTGCCAGTTGGGCTTGCTTTAAGTTAGCTCGTGTTAGAGTTGCCCGAATCAGTTTGGATTGACTTAAGTTGGCAACTTCCAAACAAGCATCCATAAAGTCCGTTCGCCACAGTAATCCTTGGGATAAATTAGCACCTCTGAGGTTGCTACCTCGAAACTGTGTCAGGCTCATATTGACCCGAGCTAGATTTGCCTGCTCAAAATTAATGCCATTTAGCAACAGTTCACAGAGACTATCACCCATCAGAATTGTAGAGCTAAAGTCTCGAATACCGTTCGTATATTGTTCAATAAGAGAGTCGGAGTGAAGGTCAACTAACATAGCTTTTAGGTCTAACAGCGAGGCTTGGATAGAATCCCCCCATCCAAAGCAGACCCTCAGCTATCTCAAGTGAGGGTCAAACGAATTGGGTCAGTTGTTAGACACCAGTCACAATTTGAATGAAGTTGACGTTAGTGGCTAGTTCTAAAAGAAGAATAGACATAAAGCCGACCATGGCTAGGCGTCCACTGATTCTTTCGGCATTCTTGTTAAAACCAAATACGGGCTCTTCTTGAACAGAGGTCTTAGGCTCAACAGCAAAACTGTTAACGTAACCGCGGTCGTCTGAAGTGAATCCTTTAGTCATTGGAAGTGCTCCGTAAATGCTTTATTTGCTTATGTAAATAAATGTAACACAAGCATTATGAAATGTAAAGAAATTGACGTCACCAATCGACAAAGACGAAAGCTTTATCAGCTCAAGTCTTTTGCCTATAAAGCTTTTTGGCGATCCAAGAATTAAATCATTTTTGTAACGAGTTCTTGCAAGCAACCTTACTTAAATCGGCAATGAGTCCATTGCAACTTCTTCGCTTGATGGCCAGACCAGTTGAGAAGAGCAAACAGCCACCCAAGCCAGACTGCACTTTACAGAGCAACACCTACATTCTGTAAGACGGTCATTGGCCCAACCTGCTTCAAATGCTCTAACTCCTGTGGGTTACGTACCAGTAAAGATCCGGCAAACCCCAAAGCATTAATGGCAACATCTTCAAAGCTGGGTTGCGAACGTAGTACCATCAACATCCAATCTCTGGTGACCAGAAGATTATAGGCACCTGTCGCTTCAGGAGTATCAGGTTGCCATGGTAAACCAATAGCCCCTAAGAGTTGGTAATAGGTGTCTAGCAATAACGAAGCTAGGGTCTGAGGAGAATCTGTCCAGTCTAAAGACAGAGGTGCGATCCCATGCACAAACGGCAAAGCTGGACTCTGACCAATACCTTGTAAAGCAGCTGCAGATATTAATGGTGAAATCGGTAAATCAGGGCGATCAGGAAAAAACGGTAAGGGCACCATCTGCAAATGCTTATGGGGCTGACTCGCACCCGCCGCCCACCCGCCGTTATAGAAAGCCAGCCCTTTCATTTCACTTAAGACAATGGCTAACGCCAAACAATCGGCAGCATCGAGCCACGTTTTTTGACTGACAAAGTCCCGCGTCACCATCAGCAAATGATGATCTACCACATTGAATTTATTCAACAAGACGAGATGCTGATCCGACAGATCAGATACAAACAGATCTTCTTCGTAAGGGAGAAAGGGATTAAAGTCTTTGGGTTTAGGTGTTTTGAGCACTGTCGCTTTGCGCGCCAAATTAGAGACAATCCGCACCATAAACTCCAGTTCTCCATCGGTCAATGGCTCATAATGTGTGGCAATCGAGTGCAAAGCACCACAATGCTTCGCCTGTTGGGTTCGATGAATCAGTTGTGCTTGCAGAGTACCGGGAATGAGTCGCTGGGCATGGGTCATGGGCGTCAAGTTGTCAACAGAGTAGTCGAAAAAAACAGACCTACTCCTTAAGAATATTCGGTTTAGGCTAGAGATATAGCGGCTTAGGAAATTGGGCATAGGCAACTTAATATCAACAAGCTAAACTAATGTAAACTAATTAATTCCTTACCTTTAATAATTAAGCTCATGCTTAAGCTTTCTGAGCTAGATAGTCCATGCATGGCGATAACCGCAGTGCAAACGCCTGTTACCCGCCCTGAAGACAAACAGGCACAAAAGACGGTTCGGAAACCCTATCCGAATTTCAAGGTGATTGTGGTCAATGATGATGTCAATACATTTGAGCACGTAGCCAAGACATTAATGACCTATGTTCCCCATATGACGTCTGATAAGGCTTGGGAATTAACCAATCAAATTCATTTCGAAGGACAGGCCATCGTTTGGGTGGGCCCTCAAGAACAAGCAGAACTCTACCATATGCAGCTCCAGCGAGCGGGCTTAACCATGGCACCATTGGAGGCCGACTGAAGTATGTCTGCGAGTAAAGGCCGATTAGTGCTCAACCACTCCACCCATATTCCCGGCTTACTCGCGATTTTAGGAAAATTGATTCACTATCCAGGCATTAAAACCGTTACGCCTGGTGTGATTAGCCGGGTAAAGGGCCATACTCCCCACTTAAAACTTCGAATTTCAGTCCCCATTCGGGGCGGATTTAAAGTTCTGGCCCGCTCAGGCAAAACGGTACAAGAAGTCTTTATCGTCACGACCCTCACCCAAGAATCGGTGACACAACTCATTACCGAGTTGTGTTAAAGAGCCCAAACCTTGAAGGCAAAGCTCTATTTAGCGTGGGGCCAGCATTTTTTCGCCCGAGCAGTCGCCCCGCCCGGGATTTAGGCATATTAGCAGCCGCTGTCTATCGCCAACAAATGGGCCACCTCCGCCTATTAGATGTCATGACTGGATGCGGGGTGCGATCGCAACGCTATACCCTGGAAAGTAATGCAGATTGGATCTGGGCCAACGATGCCAATCCTGACATGGCAAAGGTTCTAACCGATAACTTGAGCCAACTGCCCCCGGAGCGGTATCAGCTTTCGTATCACTCAGCAGCACAGCTACTCCATGAGTGCCACCATCACGAGAGTTTTGATTTTATCGACTTGGATAGTTTTGGCTTGCCCACCCCTTTCCTGCAAGGCTGTCTGCAAACCGTCAAATTAGGCGGATTACTTTACATCACGGGCACCGATAGCCGCACCTTAGCCGGACATAATCCCAAACATAGTCAACGATTACTGGGAGCATGGGTGCGATCTCATCCTGCTGCCCATGAGCAAGGACTACGGCTATTATTAGGCATTTGCTGGCAACAAGCCCAAGCCCTAGGACGGGATATTCAGCCCATTTTCTCGTACTTTCAAGGTCAAATCTATCGAGTGCTCGTCCAGGTAACCTCCCCCCAACCTCAGAATGGTCTGGGATTTATCGGCTATTGTCACCACTGCGGTCACTATCAAACGGTCTCTTGGGAAAAGCTCAGTCGAGCCACCTGCCCAAACCAAGGCCCACCCTTAACCCTTAGCGGTCCCATGTGGTTAGGGCCATTGCATGATCCAACTTGGGTAGCATCTATGGAGCAACTGGCTGAAGATTGGGGTTGGTCAGACCGGGTTCAACTCCTACAGATTATGCAAGCAGAAGCACTAATGCCGCCTTATTTCTACTCCGTTGCAGACATTGGACGGCGAGGAAAAATGGATATACCCAAACGCGATCGCATGATTGCACAACTCCAAGGGCAAGGCTATCAGGCTAGCCTCACCCACATTAATCCTCAAGCCTTTAAAACCGACGCGCTATTCCATGACTGTCTGGCTATTGCAGCAAATCTATGAACAGCAATAGTGTCAATGCTTATCGGCTCAGTCGAGCGGGAGAAACCCACTCATTCCAAGAACTGCTATAGCCATCGTAAGTAATAAAGTAACGGTTACCGCTGACATCCAGAACCTTTCCGGGGTACCACTTTCCTTTCCACAAAATCTGTACCGATTGTCCCGCTCGATAGGCAGAATTAGAGGAGGCAGGAGCATAGGGACGAAAACGATTGGGGCCTACCCACTCATCCCAAGAACTGCTATAGCCGTCATAGGTGATATAGCATTGTCGACCATTAGCATCAAGAACCTGAGCTGGATACCATTTCCCTTTCCATAAAACTTCACCTCTCTGTCCAACAGCGCAAGTAGATCTGGCCTCAGCATTTAGCGCCAAGCCACCAAACCAAGTTGCCGTTAGCAGCAGTAAAAAATGAAATAGATTTTTTCATAGTAATAATATTGATGGTCATACCTATCCCTAGTATTCCCATTGAGGCTGATGATTAAGCGAATCTTGCGATTTACCATATTGATGGGGCAAGCGCATCTCAACTCCCTAATCTGCAGTCACATAGCCCCTACCAAGGGAGTGGTTGACCATCTCGGAAAAATCCACCTGTAGGACCATCATCCGGTAACATTGCAGCCCAAACAATTCCAGATGCCCCCTCAGGAACGGGTCTCGCACCCATCTTTTCTGTGCCGGGATAAGTTGCAGTAAAATTCGGACATACCGCATTCACCAAAATACCTGTCTCTAGCAGCGATCGACTCAGCTTGACAGTTAGAGCATTCAAGGCCGTCTTAGATATTCCATAAGCTGGCAATCCCCCGCTTTGTTCCTGCAGACCTCTGGGACCGGCAAACGACCCCGCACCACTAGAAACATTTACAATCCGCCCATGCTGACTCTTCTCCAGCAGCGGCAAGCACGCCTGAGTCATGCGCCAGGCTCCAAACAGGTTCGTATTCAAAGTATTCTGGACATCATCCAAATCAGCCGCTAGAGTTTGCTGCTGAAAGTCAAAATTTATGCCTGCATTGTTAATCAAAATATCTAAGTGCTGGAGATCGCTTTCTAGTTCGCTTACTAACTGGGCCACACTCTGATTATCTGAAACATCTAAAGGCTTGACAATCACTTCAAGCCCTTCTTCCAGCAGTTGTTGCGCTGCTTGTTCACCCTTTTGGCGATCACGAGCAGTGAGGATGACGCTAACACCTTGCTGGGCCAATTGTCGACAGACCTCTAACCCCAGTCCACGGTTCGCCCCCGTCACTAGGGCAATTTTGCTGTTCTTTTCTAGCATGGGGTTCTCCTATGAGGTACGAAAGAGTTGATGACGTCAAAACGACCGGATGTCGATCGCTCTCGGTCAGACCTGGGGGGCCACTTTTGATCAAAGCTGTGTTTATCAAAGTGCAGCTGCATAAGAATCCACAGTCAGGAATGAACCCTAGCGATGGTGTAGCGTGGTCTTCCACCATTGATACTAGGGAGATTGACAAAGCCCTGTCCATGATCCTCTAAGGTTTGCCAGTGAGCTAACAACAAATAACGTGATTGTTATTCAAGACAACACTGCAGCTCATGCTCCAGATAGCCTGGCATGACAGAGAGAAAGTCTGACTGAACCTGAGCTTCTTTTCCTGAAATCACATCGAGGATGGCAACTTCTAGAATCATACGTTGAGATCTTGGATTATTCCGATCCAGGCTGAGTCCAAAAATAATTAGCAGCGGGAGGATTCGCTATCTTACGAGCATCATCCGTAGGATTGAGATAAACAGAAGACTGGCGAAACGGCTGGTCTTTCCCAGAAGACTGGCTGAGACGTCGTGCCACCCGATCGGGGATACCATAGCCTTGCTCAATATGGCCTTTTCCGGCTAAGACAACGACAATCCGATCAGGCTGTTGGCGAACAGTCTGGGCTATTTTTTCAGCCATCGTCTCATCCCAAAGAACTTGCGCGGCAAAAAAGCGCTCAAACCCTTCTTCAGAAGCAGGGCCGGGATGAAATTGTTCATAAATGGTCTTAAGTTTTTGACGATAAGCAGTATTGCTAACGTCGATCTCTGCTAAAGGAGGGATAAAGGTGTAGTCTTCTGAGGTGAGGCTTTCCAACCCTTGCCGACCCACTTTTTTGGTGATCTCCCTAGGGGTATTAAGAGCAATAACCGGCAGTTGATGCTGTTTAGCAAAGCGCAAAACGGGGGCGTAGAATTCCCAGTCAAATCCCCAGCGTTGACGATACTCCGTTTCTTTTTGCAACTGTGCCTCTGTAATCTCTCCGGCCAGATAGCGATCGATGGGATCTTGAAAGGGACGCTGAAACATCTCCATGGCGATCGCAAGTTTGGGTTCTCGTTCAAATAACCCTCGGATAATCGCTAATTGAGCTTTGTGGTCAGCCACACTGTTATGGGTTTCCCCCAAATAGACCACTTGGGCATCGGCTAACTGGTCTAAAAGAGTCTTTTGCTCAACACTAACCGCCGATGAAGCACTGATGACTTGCCAGCCAATCGTAGGGAGTGCACAGGCCAAAAACAGTCCTAATCCTAAAGACCACAAATAAGACGGACGGGGTCGGCGCATGGGGAAACCTCGACAGGTACTAGGTACAAGATGACATAAACCCACCCAACTATGGTGAGCAACAGATCGGAAGCTAGGAATAGTCCAACAAAACAAAACCCCCTCTTTATTTAAAGAGGGGGAAAACTATGAACTAGTTATTTCAGTAGACTTACCACTTATCAGCTTGATCTAAAACGTATGCAGCAACGTTCTCGATATCGCCAGAGGAAAGGCTAGCACCAAATGCAGGCATGCCACCTTTACCATTGGTGACCTGATTGATAATGGCATCAGCAGAGTCCATGCCATTAGCAGATAAAGCATCTGCTTTCAGAGTTTTATCTGCTTGGACAACATTGTTGCCGCCTGCATGGCAAGCAGCACAGTTAGCATTAAAGACACCCGCACCCGCACCCGCATCAGCGGCTAAAACAGGGCTGCTGATTGCAAAAGCTAGGACAGCAAGTGCAGTCAAAGCAATAGATAGAAGTTTTTTCAATGTGTTTCTCCTCTCAATTCATATTGACAGCTGTGCTGCCAAATTTATTAACGCCAGACACCAAATGATGAATATATACGGTGCTTAGTTATGGCAAATGCGATAAACTCGCATAACTATTTTAGGATCGTCTCTGCAACTTTAGAACCCTAAACTTAGAGTTCGTAGGATTACAGAGGTTACCTTAAAGGCATCGACGTTGCTCTAATCAACTGAATCAGGGCAGTTTAAGGATAATAACCTTAAGTAAAATCTATGCCATCAGCAACATCTTCAGTGCCCCAACCCCTAGCTACTTCAGCAGCTCTGAGAATAAAGGCTTCCAGATTTGCCAGTTCTTGATCGGGCAACCAAGTATCAGGGACCTGGCGGCACCAAAAGCTAACATCGCTACCATCGTAAATAGTTGGCTCTCGTTGGAATTCAATGAGATTGGCAACGTTATCCCGAGAAGGGGTTGCCCCTTGCAAATTCTTCATTGACAAAGATTGCACGGGATTTGGCAACGTCGCCCCACCTACATGGCAATTCTTACAGTTATCGTCAAACAACCGTTTCCCATCTGACAGCTCTTCGGGAGAAAACAACTGAGTCTCTCCCGAAGCATCTATTGCAATAGGAACGGGTTCTGTCACCTTAAGATACCGAACAATATAATCGTCAATATCTCCAGCTTGGGCTATTGAACTGTTTGGGAGACTTCCCAAACAAACCCAAAGAACGGCAAGAAAACAACATTTGAGCCACGATTTCAGCATTTGATGCGCGCCTTAAATATGAACTTTATAAAGATAACGTCGTTCATACTGGTCAACAACCAATGGACACTTAGCGGTTAGCTTTACCGCCACCCCACTGATCGCCAATCACTGAAGGCTGAATGAGAATATGACCTGCAATGTCGAATAGGTCGTCATCAGACAGGTTTCTCATTAGAGGGAAAACATCAGTACTTTGAGTACTAGGATGCACTTCAGAAATGGTGTCAAAACCATCGTAAGTAGTGGGCTCGTTCATGTAATCCACAAGACTTTCAACGTTGTCACGTCTGGGATTGGCGCCAGCCAAACTAGAGGCGGACAGGTTGATGCTGGGATTAGTTTTGGTATCTCCACCAATATGGCAGTTTGCACAGGCAAAGTTGAATAAGCGCTGGCCCTCTTTCGCTTGCTGCGTGGATAGAGTAACGGTACTCCCCTCATTTAACGCAACTGTTCGAGTCGCATCATCTAATTCAGCAGCAGTTGCAGTACTGGTGAATGCTTGAAAAGCAAAAAATACTGTAGCCACCGCCAGCAACATGTATCTTTTCAGCATAGTTCTCCTTTCAATTTCGTTTAATTATCAGGCTCTCAACACAGTTAAATCCACTCTACAGAACCGGGTACTCTATCTAAACCTGCCCGTTGCTGGTGACAGTGATGGAGTCCGCAGAAATGAGAAGAGGAAAAGGCATGAATAAAGCAGTAAAAGAGTTTTAGGCTTAATTGAATTAAAACCCGAGTCATGACCTATTGGCTTGACCTTAGGTGTTTTCTTTGTTAGCCAAAATTTCTAAAATAAGTGCTTTGACATCCTCCAGGGCTAAACGGGTGTCGGGCGCTTTATAAGCAACACCCAGACGATCGCATAATGTACAAACCTCTTCAATAGAGAGATGATAGTCCTCTGCTATTTCTGAGATCGATAGGTCTGCAAACCCCATAATCATTAACGTACTGATTTTATTAAGGTTGACCCATCTAATATCATGCCATTGAGGCGTCCCTTTCCCAAATCCAGATTCTATAAATTGGTCAAATCTGGAATGGAAGGGGATCAAGGTTTAGGCCACTACCCTCTATTCAATGGCAGCAGCAACTGGAACCGCTGCGGGTGAAATATCTGAGGCCATCGGCATTTGAGCATGAATTCGAATCAGCCGGGCTAAGGTTCCTTTTAACTCCGGCCTAGGAACAATGGCATCCACAAACCCATGACTAAGCAAATATTCTGCTGTCTGGAAGTCGTCTGGCAGCTTTTCTCGCAAAGTCTGTTCGACGACCCGGCGACCTGCAAAGCCAATGGTCGCTTTGGGCTCAGCCAAAATCATATCCCCAAGCATCGCAAAACTAGCTGTTACGCCACCGGTTGTGGGGTGGGTGAGCAATGGAATGTAGAGTAAGCGGTTCGTTCGGTGCTGATCTAGGGCCGCAGAGGTTTTAGCCATCTGCATTAGGCTAAGCATCCCTTCTTGCATCCGGGCGCCACCTGAGGCGCAAACAATCACCAATGGCAGACGATTCTGGGTGGCATGCTCAATCAAGCGGGTCAGTTTCTCGCCCACGACAGATCCCATGCTTCCTCCCATAAACCGGAAGTCCATGACGCCAAGGGCTAGGGGTAGGCCGTCGAGTTCGCCTATGCCAGTTTGGACGGCATCTTGTAGACCTGTTTTGCTCTGGTATTCCAGAATGCGATCGCAATAGGCTTTGCGATCGTGAAATTGAAGCGGATCACAAGCGACTAAGTCATTGTCCATTGCCACCCAAGTCTCCGCATCAATCAGCTGTGAGATCCGCTCATCACTGGTGACACGAGTATGATGTCCACATTCTAAGCACACCATTTGATTGGCCCGTAAATCTTTGGTGTAAGTCAGGGCACCACACGACTCACACTTCGACCATAAGCCATCAGAAATCTCTCGTTCTGGCTGTGCTTTGGTCACAGGATGAGATTTTCGTCGATTTGCAAACCAATCAAATAAAGACATGGAAACGCTCGATTCCTCTTAAAAATGAATTCAGCATCTGCAAGACCGCAGCAATGGGGGCATTCGGTTACCGTTCTCCTCTCCCATTCGAGACATCCAACGACAAAGTCTCCCCCGGTTTGCCTAGGAACGAATACAGTTTGGCCTTACCCGTTATTCACAGGATTGGCTGTGAGGAAATAACCCATCCTCCACTATGGCCGAATCGCTTGTGGACTTTGTAATGAAATTATTAATTAATCATAAACTTTGTCGCTGGTACTTGGCGTCTTAAATATTTTGTCGTTTGTAAAGTTTTTCAGAATCGCAGAAATTCAGTGACAAATGTTACGACATTTATGGGCACTCTAAGCGTATACGGAGCGCGTCTTTTATTCCAAATCACGATCAGCTGGACAAGCACCTTTGCCATCTGCTTGGGCTGGATTTTACATAACTTCTGGGGATCCCTATGAGATCTCTTCATTCTTCATGAAAGTTATTAAGATTGGGCTTTTTAAGGATATGGAACCTGTACAAGGGCTTCCCGATGCTGCGCCTGCCTGGATTAAACGCTTGAGTCACCCAACACCCTAAACTGTCATGATTTCTAAGTCTCATCAAAATTGGTTTCCCGTTTGGCAATATCTCAATCAGCCCTTATTCCATTCGGATATTAAACTGGTTCTCAATCCAGGCCGTTTTTGGCAACATCATCGCATTGATTATTTAAACCGGTGTTGGATGAGACAGTGTTTGCCCAATCACGATCCCCAACGCTAGCACCACCATCGGCTAATCTTTGGGACATTATTAGACGGGTCTTCTATATAAGCATTTTTGAGTTTTAGATGAAGTTAATGCACACTAGCGACGCTAGTGTGCATTAATCCTGGGAAGAGCTGGGCTAGTAAAAAAGCTTAAGCAGCAGTGTTGATGATGGGGAATCACTTATGGCATTGTTAGTGTCTGTCACGGTTTGCTCAAAAGAAGCAGTGATAAGATAAGAGATGATTCATCGATATCCCGACCGACTTACCGGGCATTAAATATCTCCGCGTTGGAATTGCTCGGATATATTTACGTCAGCCTAGCGTTTTTTCAAGGGTAGAAATCGTTCGATTCGCTACCTAATCACTGTCATCAACTGCCTATTTCCTCATGGTCAATGCTCCCCCTAAACAACCGACTCCACCTAAACTTTCCAAATTGGAAGGGATTAAAGAGCGAAGTCATCATCTGCGCCATCCGTTAATTGCAGAACTCCAGACGGATGCGAGAAATTTGCCAGAAGAAGCCATTCAGATCCTTAAATTTCATGGCTCATATCAGCAAGACAATCGCGACAATCGAAAAAAAGGGCAGGAAAAAGACTATCAGTTTATGCTGCGAACCCGAAGTCCGGGTGGATTCATTCCAGCTGAACTATATAACACCCTAGAAGAATTGAGTGAGACCTACGGAAATCACACGCTGCGGGCAACGACACGGCAGGGATTTCAGATTCATGGCATCATCAAGCAAAATCTGAAAACGGTCATGGCCGCCATCATTCGAAGTATGGGCTCAACCCTAGGGGCCTGCGGGGATTTGAACCGTAATGTGATGGCTCCCCCGGCTCCCTATACAAACCGACCGGCCTATACCTATGCCCAAGAGTATGCTGACCGGATCGCAGACCTACTGACGCCCCAAACCGGAGCCTACTATGAGATCTGGTTGGATGGGGAAAAGTTTGTATCGGCTGAAGAACATCCTGATGTTAAAGCCGCTCGACAGCGCAATACCAACGGCACCAATTTAGACGACAAAGAAGAGCCCATTTACGGGGAGCATTACATGCCCCGGAAGTTCAAAATTGCCGTTACCGTGCCGGGAGACAACTCTATCGACCTCTATACCCAGGATGTGGGTTTAGTCGTCATATTGGATGACCAAGAGCAACTCCAGGGATTTAATGTGTTCGTGGGTGGCGGTATGGGCCGCACTCACAATAAGGAAGAGACCTTTGCTCGGATTGCCGAGCCTTTGGGCTATGTTGCCAAAGCGGATGTCTACGATTTAGTCAAAGCGATCGTAGCGACTCAACGCGATTATGGTGATCGTCAACAGCGTCGCCATGCCCGCATGAAATACCTCATCAATGATTGGGGGATTGATAAGTTTCGCAGTATTGTTGAACAGTATTTTGGTAAATCCGTCGCTCCTAGCCAACCCCTGCCTGAATTTAAGTATGAAGATTACTTAGGTTGGCATGAACAGGGGGATGGCCAGCTCTTTTTGGGCATTTCGATTGAAAATGGCCGGGTCTTTGATAATGGCAAGCTACAGCTGAAGTCAGCGCTGCGTCAAATTACCCAGCAGTACAATCTGCCCATGCGGCTGACGGCCAATCACAATCTGATTATTTACAATATTCAGCCCAATAACAAAGCGGCCATTCAAGGCATTTTGAAAAATGCAGGCGTGCTGGCAGAGACGGAAATTGATCCGCTGGTTCGCTATGCCATGGCTTGTCCAGCTTTGCCTACCTGCGGATTGGCGATCGCAGAATCGGAACGCGCCATCCCCGGTATTATTGATCGCATCCGAATCCTACTGAATAAGCTAGAGCTCAATGAACAGCATTTTGTCATTCGGATGACGGGTTGCCCGAATGGTTGTGCTCGTCCCTATATGGCCGAGCTAGGATTTGTGGGGATTAAGCCGAC
Source organism: Acaryochloris sp. 'Moss Beach' (assembly GCF_021497025.1). NCBI lineage: Bacteria > Bacillati > Cyanobacteriota > Cyanophyceae > Acaryochloridales > Acaryochloridaceae > Acaryochloris > Acaryochloris sp. 'Moss Beach'. The sequence continues at coordinate 3,478,416 of NZ_CP071717.1, read as the reverse complement.
AGCTTATCAGCTCTGGTTAGGGGGAAGTCCGAATCAGACTCGGTTAGCGAGAACTTTCCTCGAAGTCATGCCGATAGACGAGCTGGAGACGACTCTAGAACCGCTCTTAGTTTTCTTTAAGCAAAAGAGCAAAACCACGGAAAGCTTTGGTGATTTTTGCGATCGCATCGGGTTTGATGCCCTACGCCAGTTCATGGATACCTATGATCCGGCGACGCAAACAGGCAAAATTCCTAGCAGCAACGCTCGAGTCCGCCATCGGGTCAACCTTCGGGAAGATGTCTATGATCGTCTGAAGACAACGGCCAGTGAGCAAGGCAAAACCTTAACTGAAGTTGCATCAGACGCCATAGATGCCTATTTGCAGAACCCATCTCAGACCTAAATTTCACCTAATTTTAGGTGTAAAGACGTGGTGAATATTGTCGTCATTGGCGGGGGAGCTGCCGGATTCTGGGGGGCCATTGCCTGTGCAGAAGCCCATCCCCAAGCCCGAGTTATGATTTTGGAAGCTAGTGGGCAATTGCTCTCTAAGGTCCGGATCTCAGGGGGCGGGCGCTGCAATGTCACCCATGCTTGCTTTGAACCCACTCAACTCGTGGGCAACTATCCCCGTGGATCTAAGGCCCTGAGAGGCGCGTTTAGTCGGTTTCAGCCTCAAGATACGGTACGTTGGTTTCAATCCCACGGCGTCTCCTTAAAAACAGAAGCCGATGGCCGCATGTTTCCCAAAACGAATGATTCGGAAACGATTATTGCCTGCCTGCAACGGACAGCCAAGACCTTGGGAATTCAGGTGCGAACAGGGGTGTCGGTGACCCATATCCACCACGAGGCTCAGTTCACAATTCAGTGCAAATCTGGGGAGAAACTTCGGTGCGATCGCATTCTCCTGGCCACGGGCAGTCATCCCCTCGGTTATCGCCTCGCCCAGCAACTCGGCCATACCCTCGTATCACCCGTGCCGTCCTTATTTACCTTCAAAATCAAGGATTCCAGATTGCAAGACTTAGCCGGTATCGCTGTTGCTCCAGTGCAGTTACGGTTAACCGTGGGAGATCAAAAGTTTGATCAGCGGGGGCCGCTCTTAGTCACCCATTGGGGGTTGAGTGGTCCTGCAGTCCTAAAACTCTCCGCTTGGGGGGCTCGGGCCTTTCATCAAAGTCGATACCAGGGGGAATTGACGGTGAACTGGGTGCCCCATCACTCCTATGAGGACCTGCGCCAGCTATTGGGGAAAACTCGAACGGCCGTTGCCAAACGTGCGATCGCAAATCACTGCCCAGTCAAATTGCCCCAACGCCTCTGGCAAAAACTGATCACTGCTGCTGGGATTGCTCCGCAACAGCGCTGGGCTGATGTATCGAAACAGCAATTGCGATCGCTACTGCAAGAGCTGACCCAAGGAAAGTTTCAGGTCCTGGGTAAAGGAGTATTCAAAGACGAGTTTGTCACCTGTGGTGGGGTCGACCTCAAACAGATCAACTTCAAAACCATGGAAAGCCGCTGTTGTCCAGGACTCCATTTTGCCGGCGAAGTCATCGATATTGATGGCATCACCGGTGGATTTAACTTTCAAAATGCCTGGACCACTGCCTGGCTAGCTGCCCAAGCGATAGGGCACCAGGATTAATCCCCCTGCCACCAGAGGAAAAACCCACTCAAAGGACGGTTCTGTGGTTTCATACATCAATGGAGACTCTCTCTAACACCTCGTGCAGATGTGGTCGCCCTTGGCGATCCGTCGGGACTTATTTTTCATCGACAGGAGATTTTTATTTTGGGTGTTGAATTACGCAGCTATGTTTACTTAGATAGCCTCCAAGCTCAGCATGCTGCCTATATGGGCAAGGTCGCGGTAGGTTTTTTACCTTTACCCGGCGACACCTCCCTGTGGTTAGAGATTTCCCCTGGGATTGAAATCAATCGGATCATGGATGTTGCCCTTAAAGCGGCTGTGGTCCGACCCGGTGTACAAATGGTGGAACGCTTATATGGGGTTCTGGAAGTGCATGCCAGTAGCCAAGCCGAGACCCAAACCGCAGGTCGAGCCATGCTAGAAGCACTAGGGGTCAAACAAAATGAACGATTAAGCCCCCAAATAATCTCTAGCCAGATCATTCGCAATATAGATCCCCACCATGCCCAACTGATTAATCGTAATAGCCGAGGCAACATGCTGCTATCAGGTCAGGCCCTCTATGTTATGGAGGTTCAGCCCGCGGCCTATGCCTCTCTTGCCGCTAATGAAGCTGAAAAAGCAGCATTGATCAACATTTTACAAATCACCTCTGTGGGTAGTTTTGGCCGACTATACTTGGGAGGAGCTGAACGAGATATCAAAACGGCAGCGGTGGCTGTAGTGGATGCCCTTGAGCATGTCCCTGGACGCGAGCCTCTAGGCGGTAATCGCAATGAATAGCTGAGATGAGCAAATACAAGATTGCTATGGCAGGGGAACATCTAGCCCTTTTATATCGTGGCCCCGACGTTTGGAATCGGTGGCGACAGGACCATAGCCAGAAGTCTCCTAATCTTGCAGGCTGTAACCTAGGGCAAATGGATTTACAGGCATTCGACCTGAGCCATACAGACTTGACATCCACTAATTTACGCGGAGCCAACTTAACAGGCGTCAACTTAAGCAACAGTCTTTTATGTGGTGCCAACTTAATCGAAGCCCAGCTCACAGGAATTGAAGGCGTTGCCATCAACCTCCACCATGCTCAGTTGCAAGGGGCCGATCTTAGAGATGCAAATTTAATTGGCGGTGATTTAGACGAAGCAGTCTTGCTAGAAGCTGAACTGAGTCGAGCCAACTTAGTCGGTTGTAGTTTAAAGCATGCAGATATTCGGCGAGCAGAACTAGAAGCAGCCCAGCTCCACAGAGCAGATTTAAGATTTGCAGAACTAGCAGCAGCCAACCTGATTCAGGCCGGCTTAAGTCAGGCGAACTTAAGCTATGCGACCTTAACAGGAGCTTATTTGTATGGGGCAGATTTCAGTCGTGCCAACCTGCGGGCAGCCCACTGTAGTCAAGCCTATCTAGTTCGGGCTAACTTCACAGATATCAATGCCGAAGAGATAGACCTAGCTTGGAGTAATTTGAGTAAGGTGAACTTCACCGGAGCAAATTTGCGGCGAGCCAGTTTACGGGGAGCCCGGCTCCATCGGGCCCAGTTCAACCAAACCTGCCTGGAGGAAGCCGACTGGGAATTAGCGAGTTTAGCGCAAGCCAGGGGATTGCCCAGCTTAAGCTGTTAGCGACCTTGATCCTGCAGCAAATGGAGCAACTGTTTTGCTTCTTCTTGCTGAAAATGACCTTGGGACTTGCAGGGAATAGACAGCAAAATCCGATCAAAGGCATGGACCGAATCACAAGGAACTGAAAGAATCACCTCTGCAGGCTGATTACAGATATCTAAAACAAAAGGCCCACTATGGAAAGTTTGGTGCCCCGCAGCTTTGGGTGCTACTGCTTCAAAAGAGTAGTGATTGAGAATATAGGCAGCATCGCTAAAGGTTAACCAAGGACAAGCCATAGCATGGCGCTTTTTCGGTGTTTTGGATCGCGCAGGTGGAGCAGTCTTCGGTTGATGGGGCGCAGCTTTACGAGACCGAGATTGATGAGATTTTAAGTAGGAGTAGGCTTGGTTAAATTCTTTTAGTTTGGCTTCCGCTTTTTTATAGAGGCGAGGATTATGCAAAAACCGATCGGGATGCCAAACCATTACCAGATCCTGATAGGCTTCCCGCACTTCATCAAAGGTCGCGTTTTTATTGAGGGATAAGGTTTGCAGATATGCCTCGCCAACATGCATGGCAGACTCACTTTCACTCGAAAGTTTAAAAACATCTTAATGATGCTCAAACCTAGAATGCAAGACGCTAGCCGTTACTTTCTGCTACGGAATACAAAGAAGTCATAAGGAATATTTCAGAAGCGGTGTGTCCCACCGCTCACCTTCAATGATCTTAAGCAGACAAGCGCTCGGTATAAGCGGTCGTTTGCCAAGTCGCGAGGGTGTCAACTAAAGGTCGGGCAGGTCCAAAGAAATAACCCTGGGCGAAGTCAATATGAAAGTCATTGAGCAGATCTAGAATGGCACGCGATTCTACATACTCCGCAATGGTCTGCAGACCCATAATTTTCGAAACATGATGAATCGCTTCCACCACGCCCTTAGACATATCATCGTCAACCACTCCTCGAATAAAAGAGCCATCGATTTTGACAAAGTCAGCAGGGATCTTTTTCAAATGGGTAAACGAAGACAAGCCACTGCCAAAATCATCTAAGGCAACTTTACACCCCATATCCTTGAGGGCTCTTGTCAGTTGAGCAGCAGCTTCAATATTTTTCAGGGCAACTGTTTCTGAGACTTCAAAGCAGAATTGCTCTGGTCTTAAATTGTGCCGGGCGAGCTGTTCTGCAATAAAAGAGGCAATTTCCATGTTTTTAAACGTTGCCCCGGACAAATTAACGAAAAAGATCGCTTCTTGCAACATTAAGGAATTAATTTCTCCTAAGTCTGCAAACAAATGCTTGATCACCCAGCGATCAATACGGGGCATAAAATCATACTGCTCGGCAACGGGAAAAAACATGCCGGGAGAACAGACAATACCTGGCTGATCGCATAAGCGCAGCAAAATTTCAAAGCAAGGCTCAGCCGATTCTGCTTGTAAAGCCTGAATCGGCTGGGCATATAATTCAAAGTGATTGTGCTCAAGGGCATCCCGTAATCGACTCACCCACTGCAAGGTTTGTCGAGACTGAAGATTAACGGCGCAATCAGCATAGTGCACCTGGATGCGATCCCGGCCACCTCCTTTTGCCGTATACATGGCTCGATCAGCAGCTTCAATCAACAAAGAGGGAGCAATCGCCTCATCCGGCACTTGACATGCTACTCCCAAACTCAGGGTGATGCGGTTACTAACCGGAGAGGTGGAATGCGGTAGGTTGAGATTATGGATGCCCCCCCCGGATGGATTCTGCGACATGGTTGGCCCCGCTGATGTCCGTATTGGGAAGTACAACGACAAACTCTTCCCCGCCATATCGAGCAACACAGTCTGCCGGACGTTTGGCAACTTTAGCAATTGTTTGGGCGATTTTCTCTAAACATAAATCACCGGCTTGATGACCATAGGTATCGTTGTAAGCTTTGAAATGATCAACATCACACATGATCAAAGACAAAGGTTTCTCCTCGCGGAGTAAGCGATTCCACTCCGTTAGAAACACCTCATCAAACCGTCGCCGATTGAAGACACGAGTCAAACTATCTACGGCAGCCAGCCTCTCCAGCTCTAGGTTAGCCACTGCCAGCTGATCCGATAGTGCTTTTAAAGCCAAATTCTTGTATTCAAGCTCCAGACGCTGATGCTGACGCTCCATTGCATATTGAATCGCGCGGGTCAGAACTGTACTGTCAAATCGTCCTTTGACGAGAAAATCCTGTGCACCTTGTTGCATTGCTTCTAAGGCAAGCCGCTCATCACTATTACCACTCAGAATAATCAAAGGGATATTCGGAAAAGCATCATGGATTTTGCGAAATGTCTCCAGTCCTTGAGCATCAGATAGAGATAAATCCAGCAAAATCAGATCAATTGTGGATTGATCTCTTAGGGTATTCAAACCAGCATGCAACGTTGGGCAATGATTGAGCATGATGGAACTTTGTTTTTCCTTCCCCAATAACCGCGTCACTATTTCGACATCTTGAATATCATCTTCAATGATCAAGATTTCGGTATTACTGACTGGAATAATTTGTGAGCCAAATGCGTGCATGTACCTGGAATCCCCTCGTATGAGCCTAGAGGCTGAGCCTCTCTATCAGCAACAGCAAAGATAAGGTGCTATGACTGATGATTTGTATACTGGTCCCCCCCCATAAATAACCAGCCCTTGTTATAGGTCAAATCAATGATGTAAACATCATTTTTATATTCAGAAAAAAAATCATTCTTGTATCTCCCCAATATTGCCCAGTTCTTGTCCGAACTTGGTCATTCTTTCTTTGGATGTTGAGCCATATGAATGGCTCTTCGATCCCCCCATATCAACCCAGCAATAGGTCTCAGAATCTATGAACTTAGATAAAGAATCCGCGTTTCTGCGGATGTAGACGACCAATACCGTACCTCTCTTATACCCGTTTAATTCTTCAGAATGCTTCAGTGAACATACGGAATTCATTAAATATTTCAAAAAAATATTATCTCGGTATTAATACGGATATAGCTTATCTCTATATACAGTGAAAACTGAATGCTACAACAGGATAGAAACTAGCTTTAGCGACAAGACAAAAACCTTTTTCCGTATCTGTCATGTATTGCATAATACGGGTTCTGCAGGAAGATCCAGCGCCGAAAATTGATTTTGCAATATGCTGATAATTATTATTATCTTATAGATAATAAATAGAATAACTTAATCTTCGTTGCCCTTTAGAAATCTAAATTTTTTTTCTATTTTCGGAGAAAAGAGATCCTATCTTTTGAGGAGATTCAAAAACTATATATTCCCTTCTATTAATGTGTTCCTAATATTGTCGACTTAGCATAGATTGTTGTATATTGAATTGTCGATTCATAAAGACTCCATTAAGATTGATATCAATCAATCATGGACATAGTGCTACAGCCTAGAACAAAGCTTTAGCGGTTGACTATCTTCTGTAAGCGTTACCAAGTGAGAGTTTTAGTGGTATCAATTTAGGCGGAATAAGAGTATGAAACTTTTACTAGTTGAAGATGATCTTGCGGATATCGAATTAACCCAAAATGGTGTCCAGCGCTCTCATGCTGCTATTGATTTAGATTGGGTTGTGGATGGACAAAGTGCTCTATCCTATTTATTCCGGGAAGGAGAATACCAGGAAAAAAGTCTACCCAGCATGATTCTCCTAGACCTCAATCTGCCGGGTATTCATGGGTTACAGGTGTTGGAGACCATCAAGAAAAATGACGCTTTTTGCATGATCCCAGTCATCATTTTTACGACCTCAGATGCAGATAAAGATATCCAAAAAGCCTACGAGCTAGGGGCCAACTGTTTTATTCAAAAGCCAGCCAGCCTATCTCAATACATCAGTACTATTTCAAGCATTAGTACATATTGGACGGAAATTGCCAAATTGCCTTCCAAAAGCTAGATTTTAGTAAAATAGCGCCAATTTTAGCTATATATACCACTTTATAGATGAATACAGATGTGTCTCAGAGCTGGAGAAGACTGTTAAAGTCTGAGCATGGATAGACGTCACTTATTCATGATGTTGGCCTTGGGAGGAAGTAGTCTTCTAGCTTCCGTACCTGCAGCTATCGTGATTCGGCAGGCTGAATTAAATGGAATAGAGCAAGAATTTCGCCAAGAGGTCGATGAGATTTCTATCGCTTTAGATCAAGAATTGCAGCTCAACTTTACACCCCTCAATGGTCTCAATATTCTGTTTACGGGGTCAGAAGAAGTTACATCTCAAGAGTTTCGTTTAGTCACGCAACAATACCTGGCAAAGCATCCAGACATTCAAGCCTTGGAATGGGTTCCCTACATCTCGCACCCCCAACGACAACCCTTGGAGATTAAGCGTCAAACAGAATATTCGAACTTCAAGCTCACGCAGGGAAGGGAACCCAAGACAAGACAAGTCGCTGAAAAGCGAAATACATATTTCCCCGTCGCTTTTGTAGAACCCTATCAAGGGAATGAACACAATTTAGGGTTTGATCGGGCTTCAGATGCTTTGCAGCGTCAAACCTTAGAAAAATCACGAGATTCTGGCCAAGATCGGATAACACCAATCCTGTCACCGGCTCAGAATACTCCCAATCTGTTTTTCAAGGTTTCTCCTGTCTACCGCAATCAGCCGCAAACGCCTCAGGAGAGGCGATTAATGTTGCGAGGATTTGTGGTGGGGAGCTATCGGCTGGATGCTTTACTGGCAAATGTTGGGGAGCGGGCTACTCAGGCAGGGCTTTCCGTGCAGTTGATCGATCAGACCAATCCTCAGGCCTCTCAACTGCTCTATGCAGGTTCTCATGGGACAGTCCAAGCAAACCCCTCAGATTTGACCCGCAATGTTGCCTTGTCTACTGTGCCAGGGAGAACTTGGGTCATGGTCGCCCAGGCCACACCTGATTTTATTCATCAACACAACAGCGGGTTATTTTTACTCCTACCCTTTTTGGGAGTAGTTTTGTTGTGGGCCGGGGGAAGTTGCTTCGTTTGGAGATTGCAGCAATCCGCGAACCGTGAACAAGACCGATATTTTCAAAGGATGGCCCATCAGTCCCCCGCCTTAATGTGGGTCACGGATGCGGACATGATGTTTTCATTTTTTAACCAGACTTGGTTAACCGTTACAGGGTGTACAACCGATGCCGAGATCGGTGACGGATGGATGTCAGGTATTCATCCTAATGATCGACAGCAGTGGCAGAAAACCTATGAGTCGAGCTTTAGCCAACAGCAAGAATTTTCGATCGAGCATCGACTTCGCCAGAACGATGGCAGCTACGCCTGGATGCTTTCCATGGGTAAACCCAGATATACCCTGGATGAAAAATTTTGTGGATACATTGGCACCACAATGGATATCACCGCTATGAAACAAGCGGAAGCTCAATGTCAAATGGTCAATACAGAGCTATTACGATCCAACCAAGAATTAGAACAGATGGCTTCGGCTCTCTCCCATGATATGCGCGAGCCCTTGCGTAAGATCAAATCCTTCGCAGAGTTGGTACAAGCAGACTATGTAGATGACATCGATGAAAAGGGGCAACGGTATTTCGATTATGTGATTGACGGATCGGAGCGAATGCAGGCGATGATTGCTGATCTGCTAGCCTATGCTCGGTTGTCCTCCGAAGCACGAGAGGTAGCTTTAACAGATTTGGGACAGGTGGTAAAGCAAGTCCAGCAAGACTTAAGCCTGACCATTGCTGAGAGTGAGGCTGTGATTGAAGTAGGCGACTTACCTGAAATTATGATCAATCCGACGGATATTCAGCGGGTCTTTCAGAATCTATTGTCGAATGCCTTAAAGTTTCGAGGAGATGCGGTTCCCCATATTCAGATTGCAGCCCGTCAACTCCAAAAGCATTGGTTAATCACCGTTGAAGACAACGGCATCGGCATCTTAGAGGATGCTGTAGAAGATATTTTTGTAATGTTTAAGCGATTGCACAAGCGAACAGACTACGACGGCACGGGTATCGGATTGGCTATTTGCAAGAAAATTATTGACCACTATGATGGCTCAATCTGGGCTGAGTCGAAGCCAGGGGAGGGGACCACATTCCATGTCAAACTCCCTAGCCATTTTCAAGACCATTGGACAACGGACCGCCCCTTTGTCAGTGTGTTTGATTTCTAATGTCATCTCTACCCATGGGTTAATGCTAGAGCGGCAGACTGTTCGAAACTATCACAAATTATCAAGAGGGCGTGAGGGATGACCGCAGTTTGGGCATACTGCCGTCAAAAGGCTACTTACTCACATTTTGCTCATTTTTGAACTGTATGAATCTGTCAGTCTGGATGAGACTACGCTATTTATGCCAAGCACCCTGACTATTGAGCATATGCTGGATTGTCATCCCCCTGTGGTGTCCCCTGAGGTGACATTACTGGAGGTTGTCCAGATGATGCAGGCGGGAACAGTCCCCCAGTGGCATCAACCGCAATCCGGGGCGGTGAACAATCCGCAAAGTTATGTTGTCGTTCTTGAACAGGACCAGATCAAAGGTCTATTTACGAATCAGGATATTATGCGGCTCGTAGCTGAGCAATATGATTTTGCCAGCACTCCGCTTACGGAGGTAATCACCACTGCTAAGCACTATCCCCAAATTTCTGAGGTAAGAACTTGGGAACAGGCAATGGGTTGTTTCCAGGTTGGTGAACTGTCATATTTGCCCGTTCTGGAGGGTCGACAACTCGTCGGAACTTTAAGCCTAGAAACGTTACAGACCTGGAAACTGACCTCCATATCCCCACCCTCCATTGTGGCTGCCCAGCCTATCGAAGCAGCATCCATAGACGATGTGAAACACAAGCTTGCTGAGATGACGCAACATCAATCTCAGCAACAACGTTTTTACACGGCCTTACAAAGTGCGATGGAAGGGATTTCACAACTCGATCCCCAGGGATGTTTTGTGGAAGTTAACCATACTTATGCACAACATTTTGGATATAGCCCCGAAGAATTGGTGGGATTGCCTTGGCAAACCACGGTATTTGTCAGCGATCTTCCCATTTTGGAATCGGCTTACAACATCATGTTAGACACCGGCAAAATCACCTTAGAAACGCGCGGGATCACCAAGCAAGGTGCCATCTTCTATCAGCAACTCACCATGGTGGCGAATCGGGATGAGCAAGGCGAGTTCCTGGGGCATTTCTGTTTTATGCAGAATATTAGCGCTCGCAAGCTAGCCGAAGTCAAACGAATTGAGAGTGAACAACGATTTCAGGCCATGGCTGACTGTTCATCAGCTCTGATCTGGGTGGCGGATGAACACAATCGACGCACCTATTTCAACGCAGAATGGCTGAAATTTACAGGCAGAACGTTAAAACAAGAAATCCAAAAGGGTTGGGCGACTGGCATCCATCCTGCAGATATTCATGATTGTCTGACTACATTGACCTTGGCGTTTGAAGAACGACGATCGCTGCAACTTGAATATCGTTATCTGAATCATGCGGGTGACTATCGCTGGCTCATCGATTCTGGGCAGCCTCGTTTTTTACCCAACGGAAAATTTGTGGGCTATGTCGGATCGTGCATTGACATCACTCCCTTTAAAAAGGTGGCTGACTCTTTAGAACAAGCTAACTACCAGTTACAGGAAAATATCAACCAAAATATTGACGCTTTGGTGGGTGCAAATGCCCAGTTAGAGGAAAGTGAGTCTCGATTTCGATCTTTGGCGGATTCTTTACCTGCACTGATTTGGGTTTGCGATACGAATCAACGCTGTACTTACGTCAATCAGACATGGCAAACCTTTACGGGCCGATCTCTTGAGCAAGAAATTAATTGGGGTTGGCTGGATACTATTCATCCTGATGATCATGCCAGTTTCGTGAGCCAGCTCAAAACTAGTTTTGTGGAAGAAACATCTTTGCAACTGGAGTATCAGCGATGCGATCGCAACGGTACCTACCGCTGGATTCTCAATACCGTTATTCCTCGATATATCGACAACCAGTTTGCAGGCATGATTGGCTGTGGCTTAGATATTACGGAGTCGAAGCAGAGTCAGGTGGACTTAGAGCAAGCCGTCTTAGAGCTGAAGCGCTCGAACCGAGATTTAGAAGAATTTGCCTATGTTGCTTCCCATGATCTGAGGGAACCCTTACGCAAAATCAGAAGCTTTTCTGAATTACTGCTGGAAGATTATGCCGACCAAATCGATGACAATGGCCGTCGCTACTTTGATTACATTATTGATGGGGCCAAGCGGATGGATGCCCTCGTGCAATCTGTTCTCCAATATTCTCGGGTGGGTCGTCAGCAGCAGTCCCCTGAACCCATTGATCTCAATACGATTGTTCAGCAGATCGCCAGTGACTATAGCCTGCAAATTGAACAAAAAAAAGGATGGATTGTTTATGATGAGTTGCCCACCTTAATCCTCGGCAAAGTGGAAAGCGTGCAGCTTTTCCAGAATTTGATCGGCAATGCCCTCAAGTTTCATGGTGATCAACCGCCCCACATTACGGTTAAGGCCCAACGCCAAGGCTCTCATTGGCAGATCTCAGTCAGCGATACGGGAATTGGTATCGCTCCAGAATTTTGCGATCGCGTTTTCACCATGTTTGCCCGTCAACACCAGCGCGACCAGTATCCAGGCACAGGCATTGGCCTCTCCATTTGCCGAAAAATTGTCGAGAGCTATGGTGGCCAGATTCATTTTGAAACAGAAGTCGGCAAAGGCACCACCTTTATTTTCACCCTGCCAGCAATCGACTAAGCTCTTAGCAATGTTCATTGCCGAGTCTGCAACGTGACTGTTCCTGCCACCTCCAACTTTTATCGCCTCCACCCCCGCGTGCAACAGTGGATTGCCAGCAAAAAATGGCCCGCCCTGCGAGAAATCCAGGAGCTAGCCATCCCCCCCATTCTGGCCGGGGATAAGGATGTGATCATTACTGCGGCCACCGCCCAAGGCAAAACAGAAGCCGCTTTTCTACCAATTTTTTCACAACTGGTCGATCAACCTGCCCAAGGCATTCAGGTGATTGGACTGGGGCCACTCAAAGCCTTGATCAATGACCAGCATCGCCGTCTATCCGCCATTGGCGATTGCCTTAATATCCCCGTTTGTCCCTGGCATGGGGATATCGGCTCCGGTCCGAAAAAACGTTTGCTCAAGCAGCCCGCAGGCATGCTGCTCATTACCCCCGAATCCCTAGAAGCTCTATTTGTCTTGCGGGGCCAGGAACTGAGTCGACTCTTCGCTTCCCTGTCTTACATCGTTATTGACGAAATGCATTCCTTTATCAGCATTGAGCGGGGTCGACAGCTCCAATCCCTGATGCAGCGAGTTGAACAAGTGGTCGGTCGTCCCGTCCCCCGCATTGGCTTAAGTGCCACTCTGGGGGATATGTCTTTAGCAGCAGAATTCCTGCGTCCGGGACAGCAAGAGCGGGTCCAACTTGTCCAGTCCTTTGCTAAGGGAGATGAACTCAAGCTGCAGCTCCGAGGCTATCGGTCGGCACCCCCAGACCCCGAGGAGGAAGAGGACGAAACCATGCCGCCCCCAGATGCAGTAGAAATTGCTCAGCACCTCTTCCAGTCTTTGCGAGGAGAAAAGAATCTAATTTTTATCAACAGCCGCCGCCAGGTGGAGCGGTACGCCGATATTTTGCGCAATTTCTCCGCAGAATACCGGGTGCCCAATGAGTTTATGCCCCATCATGGCAGCCTGTCGAAGGAACTGCGAGCCGAGGCAGAAGAAGCCCTCAAGCGAGATCATCCCGTCAACGTCATTTGTACGATGACCTTAGAAATGGGGATTGATGTGGGAGCCGTCCAGTCCATTGCCCAGATTGGTCCCCCTAGCTCTGTGGCGAGCACTCGCCAGCGATTAGGGCGTTCAGGCCGACGGGCAGGCGATCCGGCGATTATGCGGGTCTATGTATCGGTCCCTCAACTGAGTGCCTACACCTCTCCAGAACAGGCTCTATATCCTGATTTAGTGCAAGGGATTGCCATTATCAATTTGCTGCTAAAGGGCTGGTATGAACCGCCGATCGCCGGACGCTTGCATATCTCCACCCTAATTCAACAGATGCTATCTAGCATTGCTCAACAGGGGGGTATTCGTGCCGATCAGGCTTGGCATGACTTCTGTGAACAAGGTCCTTTTCAAGAAATGGAGCAGGATCTGTTTATCAAGCTCTTGCGATGTTTGGGGGAACGCGATCTGATCCAGCAAAGCCAGGATGGCTTGTTACTGCTGGGTCTCAAAGGTGAACGGTTGGTCAATCACTACACGTTTTACACAGCTTTTTCCACAACCGAAGAGTATCGGATTAGCACCCCAGATCGATTTTTAGGCACGCTACCCACTGCAATGCCCATTGTGGAAGAAATGATCTTGCTATTTGCAGGGCAACGCTGGGAGGTACAGTCCGTGGATGAAGAGAAACAGATGGTGATGGTGATGCCATCAGAAGGGGAAGGACAAGCCCCAGCTTTTGGTGGCAGTAGCGGGTTTGTCCATGACCGAGTGCGGCAAACCATGCGAGATATTTATCGCTCCACAGACGTTCCGGTTTACTTAGATGCAACTGCCAAAAAGCTATTAAAAGAAGCTCGGCAAAGTTTCAGTGACTGTGGCCTCGATCAGGAATCTATTGTCGGAGAGGATGAACAAGTGCTGCTGTTCCCGTGGCGAGGCAGTTTGATCATGAATACATTGCACATGCTGCTCTTAGATAGTGGCCTCAAGGCTAGCCAAGAGGGACTGGCAATTAAGGTCAAAGGGGTGGAACCGGATGAGCTGATGCCGTATTTACAGTCTTTGGTGAATTTAGGTCCTGCCAACCCACTACGACTGGCAGATGTGGTTCGAAATAAGCGTAGCGAGAAGTATGACTGGGTTTTGACGGATGAGTTATTAAATCACAACTATGTGGCCCGGTTTTTCGATCCACAAGGCACCTGGGAAACAGTTTCAGAAATTTGTGGTGGCTCAAGTTTTTAAACTTCGGCAATCTCACTCATTGAATTACTTGCTAGAAATCTGGTTGAGCAAACGCTTCCGATAGGTATAAATTTTGCGTTCAAACTCATCTAAGAAGGTTTGGTAAATAAATTCGCAATCTAAAACTCTGGTCTTTTCAACTGCTTGCAAAATTTCCTCACACTCCTCCACAAAAGCACCATCATGACCATACAAAATCCCCACAAGCCATTCATGCTGGTAATAATTGCACCAACCCATATATTGACCGATCAGTGTTTGTCTCAGTAGTTCATCATTGGGAGCTAAGGCTTGAGCTTCCTCAAGCAACGTCCAATCTGTCTTGCCATAAACTTACTCCCACAGGTGGCGTGCTTGAACCATAGTTAATAGCTGAAAGGTGGTCGCTATGCCTCTTATGTCCTACAGAACTGAGCATAGTCGGCCACTGGCATTGCCGACCACTGCCATACAGCTCAGCCATCCTCTCTGAACCATGTAGCCTACTCCATCAATGAGGACAATAACCACATCCCTGTATAGGTCACCCCTGAATCATCGGGCTGTACCAGCAAAAAATGTAACCCTTGGCTCCCTTGCTTTCCCTGTTCAAACCCCTGGGCCGCTGAGACAATATCAGCATCATCATAGGTCACCAACACATAGCGCTCATTCAAACCTGCAGCCATAATCAACCCACTTAACTCTGCCCGCATGGCTTGAATCGAAGCAGGCTGCCGTTGCTGCAACCATTGAGCCAGCTGCATCGACCGTCGTCCCCCATTAATCAACACCCCCGGTATTTTGGCGTCTGCGGCCAGGCCCAAGTGGCTAGGCCATAACATCTCAGGTACGGTCCGCAGGGGAATAGGCCGTTGCAGCAGCACAGACTCTAGCTCCGATGCGGCTAAGGTCACAAACTGCCATTGGTCTCCCCAAAGATGTTCAGGCATGGGCTGGGGGGGCAACGGTTCTATAGCCAATGGGTCATAGGATTGCCCTGTATACTCCGGCAGTTGAGCATAGGCTTGGGTTCTTACCTGCAAGACCCGCTTCAATCCGGGTGTTTGTCGGGTGGCCACGACAGAAATATTGAGGGTTTTCCCAACTTCTTCCATAAAAGTCAGACTGCGGGGTCTAAAGACTTGGAATTGCGTGGGAGTTGGCCCCATTAAGGTAAATAGTTCTTGTAGCTCTCCCATCAGCCAATCAGGACTAACGTTCGGTTCAGGACATAGCCGATGACACGCCATTTGGGTTTGCGGATCATAAACCGTGAGTTCCCAGAGGGGATAGTCCTCAGTATTCTTAAGAGGACGGCGATCAAAGTCTACTTGCCAGATCGTCATCGTTTTTGCGTTCTCCATCGGTCAACTGTTGCCCCCCATGAGCCCAACTCCTCTATCCTCTGATATTCAAGACATCTTTAACCGCATTGCCCCTGTTTATGATGACCTTAATCAATGGTTGAGCTTGGGCCAACACCGTATTTGGAAAATGATGGCCGTCAAATGGGCCAACCCCAAACCGGGCGATCAAGGATTAGATATTTGCTGTGGCAGTGGAGACTTAGCCAGATTGTTAGCTCAAAAAGTATCCCCTGGAAAAGTAACCGGAGTGGATTTTTCCTCAGAGCAACTCGTGGTTGCCGAGCAGCGCAGCAAGACTCAATACCCCCATTTATCCTTGGAATGGGTAGAAGGAGATGCCTTGGCATTGCCCTTCGCCACCAACCAGTTTGACTGCATCACGATGGGATATGGTCTTCGCAACGTCACCGATATTCCTCGGTGTTTGGGGGAAATTCATCGGGTGCTTAAGCCCGGTGCCCATGTGGCGATTCTAGACTTTCATCAACCCCAACAGGCTTGGATACAGCAGTTTCAAGATTGGTATTTGCAATCGGTCGTAGTGCCTGTAGCTCAACGCTATGGCCTGACAGATGAATATGCCTATATCACCCCCAGCCTAGAGCGATTCCCCCCCGGACCGGAGCAGAAAAGGCTAGCGAAAGATGCTGGTTTGACTGAGGTAACCCACTACCCGATTGCTGGGGGCTTAATGGGAGTTTTAGTAGCAATGAAACCCAGTAACCACGATTGATAGTTAAACATCTATCCAAGGGCTTATACCAAGCTGTGCCTGAAGGTGTAACTCTCAAACTCGTGAAACCCAATACTGAGTTGGCTTAGCAAATAATTAGAATTACACTCTTAGGTGGTAATTGGTATTAGATCACGTTTGAGGGACCTCGCTATATCTCTTTTTGGTGAAGTTTTGGACAGTCATAGAGACTGGATGCTATCTTGTGAATGTACGCGATTTAGGTACAGGTGTGCTAATCAGCAAAACAGAATCTGCAACCAATGCTCGCAAAGAGTTTTTCAAAATTCTAGATGAAGTAGCCAATGATAGTTCAGTGGTCATCGTTAAGCGCAAGGATGCACCTAACGTTGCCATGATTGCTGAGTCTGAGTTGAGTAGCTTGGTGGAAACAGTACACCTGTTGCGATCGCAAAAAAATGCCGAACGGTTGTTTTCTGCTTTGGGAAAATCCCAGACAAGGGATCTGGATACCCCAGAAGAGATCAATACTCACCAAACTTTAGAGGAATTACGGCAATACTGTGAGCAAACGGAAGCAGCGGATACCATCACAGTCACAGCCAGCGAAGAACCCTCAACGGTGTCCCATCTTTGAGACGGAGTTTCGAGAAGATCTAAAAGACTTAGCTCGCATCAACCCCACAGCCTATGACAAGGTCTGGAAATTGGTAGATGAGTGCTTAGCCCATCCCTTTACTGGAACGGGTAAGCCAGAGCCTCTCAAACACCTTGGGGCAAATCTTTGGAGCCGAAGAGTCACGATAGCCGATCGACTCGTTTATCGGGTTGGACATGCGAAAATTGACTTTTTAACTTGCCGATATCATTACGACTAATCTCTTGTTTAGCATCACAAAGTTTCGGCTTTACCGTTCACGCAATCGAGGCATGAGTTCCGCCAAATTACAGGGAGAGTGGCGGACATCCAATTGATCTTGGATCAGAGCATCCCAACCTGTTCGGCAAGCACCGGATGAGCCGGGTAGACAAAACAAGTAGGTGCCATTGGCCACTCCCGATAACGCCCGAGACTGAATCGTTGAGGTCTTAATCTCGTCGTAGGAGATCATGCGAAAGATTTCGCCAAATCCCTGAATTTCCTTATCCAATAGAGGTTGAATGGCTTCAGGAGTGCCGTCTCGTCCAGTCACCCCCGTGCCCCCAGTGGTGATGATGGCCTGGATGGATTCATTGGCGATCCAACGAGACACAACAGCACGAATTTGGTAGATGTCGTCAGGAACGATGACTTTCTCACCTAGGGTATGTCCGGCTGCTTGGATGCGATCGCACAACAGTTTCCCAGAGGTATCCGTTGCTTCCGTACGCGTATCAGACACCGTCATCACCCCAATATTAATGGGAATAAATTGCTTTGCCATCCTGATGCTTCCACTCATTCTTATCCAACGAAGCTAGGGTACAGACATCTGTTATTCTCTGAACTCACACTTCACTCATGCTAATACAACCAAT
Organism: Acaryochloris sp. 'Moss Beach'; assembly: GCF_021497025.1. NCBI lineage: Bacteria > Bacillati > Cyanobacteriota > Cyanophyceae > Acaryochloridales > Acaryochloridaceae > Acaryochloris > Acaryochloris sp. 'Moss Beach'. The sequence goes on along the minus strand of NZ_CP071717.1, from coordinate 3,460,611 downwards.
GTTGTGTTTGTACTATGAGCGCTTTGCTTGAGCCTGTGACTCAGATAAGATACCACTCTGGTACCTTGCCTCTAACATATTTGAAAACAGCTGAAAATCATGAGCCTCTTCTGAGGCGACATACGCAAGATCGCTGAAATGATCGATGTAATCTTGAAGATAAAGACCCTCTTTTCCATAATATTTTTCAGCGAATACATTACCTTCTTCGTTCAAATCTTCATCTGTAAGTTTCTCATCACAATATTTGAGAAAGTACTCCGTTGCTGGCATGGCTCCTTGGATCACTCTTTCCATGTCCTCTGGTTCCTCTTCCAGATGAATCTCACCGGCCCAACCTTTCATAAAACACCACTTTAAGAACAAGGCAATATGGGTTGCCCCATATTCTGAGGGAGATTCGACTGGGAACTCCCCCTTGTAGTGCCAACTCGCATCGTCATATTTCACAAGCTGCTCCGCTGGCCACTAACCATCTTTTTCAATCCCCTCAAAATCTTGTCCCACAACGCTCTACTTTTTAGATTGCAAATCACGAATTAAAGTATTGGGAATCACGGCATCATCCCAGGTTTCGGGTTTTTCTCCCACCCGGACCACCACCAACTTCTGAGACGGCATAACGTAAACCCGCTGTTGTCCCCATCCATCTAGATAAAACATATCCTCCGCTAAGAATGGCTGTGAGGCTCTTTGTTTGTACCCTAGCCCATCTGTAGTCCGGGCCTTCAGCCAGATGTGGTAGCCATAGGCAGGTTCTGAACCACTAGAAACCAACATCTTTTTAATCCAGTCTGCAGGAACCACCTGTTTTTGATTCGCCTTGCCCTCATTGAGTAGGAGTTGACCCACCCGTAGCCAATCTTGCGATCGCGCGAACAAACAGCAAAACGGTTTAGCATTGCCATCCGGTCGATCTAACCACAACTGCGCGTCTTGGGCACCAATGGGCTGCCAGAGCTGGGTGGACAAGTATTGACCAAAACCCTGGCCCGTCGCTCGCTCCAAAAGCAGACCTAAAATTTGGCTATTGGCATTGATATAGGCAAACTCCTGGCCGGAGGGGCGTTCCGCAGGGACGTTTAAAGCCGCCGATTTAGCATCTGTACCTAAATAAATCTGGATAATATCGGAAAACGGATCGTTAGCGATCTCATAATCCCGGAGACCAGACTGCATTCTCAGCAAATCTTCAATCGTGATTTTGGCTCGGTCATCGTTGGCCCATTCAGGAATATATTGAGCAACCGGGTCCAGTTCTGAACCGATGCTACCGTCTGCGATCGCAATGCCAATCAGCAACGACAGCACCGTTTTGGCCATGGACATGGAATTGGTATAGGCCGCCTGGTCATGCCCCCGCCAGTACTTTTCCAGCACCAGTTGACCTTGATGCATCACCAGGAGCGACGAGGAACGATGGTCTTGGGCATACTGTTCAATTTGCTCCAAGGCAGCCTGGGATAACTGGGGTTGAGCGGTAGGAACGGGTAGGCTATCCCTTCCAGAAACCGTCGCCATGGGAGCGTACCAATCCACCCCTGTAATGGGATTCTCTGGATAAGTCAGCATTCGTTGGATAAAGGTCCATTGCCAAGCAACGACTCCCCCCACTCCGATCGCCATCAAAGCGAGTATCCCTGCCAGTATCTTTAGTGCTTTTTTCAATCTGTTTATCACTAGGGTCACCAGACTTATTTTAGGGGTTGAGGCAGACTGCCAAGGGTATCCCGTAAACAACATAAATGCCCCATCCACTAGGGATAAATATCGACAAGCACAAAATCCTTGAAATCCATTCACAGAAAGATTTTCAGCGCAATACACTGCAGTGACTACGGTCACGTGAGCCTTGGATCAACATCACTGAATCCAAGGGGCACTCCCCAGAGAATCAGGTTAACGCCCTAGACCCACTCAGGCTTATCAACACCCTGGAGAACAGCAGCTATGCCACTCAAATACCGCAATACCCCCTACACCTCTTTCATCAATACCGAACCCAACACACCCGAAGGATATACAGGCAGATATCGTGGGCTATCCACTACTATTCCTACGGCTCAGCCTACCGTCGCACCTCAGCAAGAGCAGGTGATCAAATATCGAGGGGTCACCACAATCCTCCATCTTGCTTAATGGCTTGGAATCTGAATCAACAACCAGGAAAGAACATCATGCAACTGAAATATCGGAATAACTTTTATACCGTTACAACGAACCCAACCGTTGTTTCCTCCGAAGTATTGCAAGGTACCTATCGGGGGCTATCAATGGCAATTAATGTTACGCAGCCCGTCTCTACGGTGCAAGAGCGAGAGCCCAGACAACAACCTCAGCAACTGATTCAATATCGAGGCATTAAAACTCACCTCAGGTTTGCCTAATGATTGGGAGCAACCCCCCAGTTGCAGCATGTGCAGCACTGGGTTCATTCCGCTTAAACGTTCCTGACAACACCTCTCTCAAAACGCCAGCCTGCATCAAATCCTAGTCCTCCCACCAGCAGCGCTTCAGTGAGTCAGATTAAGGTGAGTTTTTGGCAGGAGAGAGAAGAGGAACTTTGGCGGCATATTCTCTCTCGTCGTATTATATTAATTAGCCACAGCGATCAATGTCACACTTAAGTTGATCTATTCTAGGTATTCTGAAAAAGAATTCCTCCATCCTCACTCATCCCCATCCGTTAATGCCTACCTCTAAATTTCTGCTAACAGCTCTAGCTGGCACTGCTTTTCTTGCCCTTGCCCCTCAAACTGCCCAAGCCGCTCCTTCTGGGACCTGGCTCTCTCAGCCCCAAATTCGCTACCACGTATCGTCGAATACCCTGAACCAGGCGATGGCGAAAATTAAGCAGCAGCAGTACAAGGTGGTGTTTCTCGATTTTCGCAATGTTTCCGATCAGGTTCAGCAAAAAGTCAGCGCAGCGGCCCGTCAGCATCAGCTCAAGCCAGTGGTATGGATTCAGTCCCCCCAGTTGCGCTCCCTAACGGTACCCCAGCTTGTCCATGAGGCCCGCCACACCGATGGCCTGCAAGTGGATGATCACTACTTTACCCACTACTCTCAAAAAGACTTTTTCAAACTCCGCCAGGCGTACACAAAGACGATTTACTGCAGTATTCAGCCGTTTCAAGCCAAGCAATTACCGTCCGGTGGCTGCAATCAAGTGGACGTGCAATGTTACACCCCCAGTAGCCTTGCCAACTGTATGAAGTTAGCCGACCGCCTAAACGCAGTCACGAGCCTCTCTGCCCAAAACACCTATCAACATCGGCAAACACTGGCGGGTCGCCGATTTAATGTATTTTTGTGGCCCTACAGCAACAAATTCTTCAAAACCGCAATCCAGCCCTAATCAGCTCTAATCTCGCCAGAGAGCAATCCCACCAAGAATCCCCGCTCGATTGCTGACAATTTCAACATTGTCGGGTAGTTCAATCTGGACGCGCTTGGTTTCGCCTCCTCCCATATACAGCCTGTCGTAGTTAAACAGATGTTCTAGGTTCTTGATCGCTTGGGCTAAATGACGGTTCCAGGCTTTCTTGCCCTTTTTCTTCATGGCTTTACGACCTAGCTGCTGTTCGTAGGTTTTGTCTTTGATAAAAGGGTGATGGGCAATTTCTAAATTGGGTACGAGGTGGCCATTGACAAAGAGTGCCGACCCAAAGCCAGTTCCTAGGGTAACGACTAGCTCAACGCCTTGACCTGAAATCGCCCCATACCCTTGAATATCAGCATCATTAGCCACACGAACGGGAGTATCCAAACGGTCTCCCAGATTTTTCGCCAGGTCGTAGTCAATCCATTCTTTATTGAGGTTCACGGCTGTTTTGATCACACCATTTTGAACCACCCCCGGAAATCCCACAGAGACCCGGTTGAAGTTGCCTTGCTCTTTGGCAAGTTCTGCAATCACATCTAAAACCGCAGGTGGATTGGGATAGGAAGGGGTTTCAAGACGCTGCCGCTCTGTGACAGGTTGACCGCTTTCGTCTAGCACCATGGCTTTAATGCCACTACCGCCAATATCGACGGATAAGACTAAAAGAGATTCATCAGCAGGAGTACCCATCTGTTTTTCCTAGCGCATGTGACAACCTATGACTCCGCTAGTCTAGACCAAAGTGCTCCTGAATTTGACATCTACTTGTAATCTTTACCAGAGCTAGGTTTGATCGCTACTGTCACCCATGATTGTCTCTATCTCATTGCTCAGTCTATTCTCAGTATTGGTCAGTAGAATAAGCCCTAGCTATTCTGAAACTTGAGCGATTATTATGAGCTTCTTTCAACCTCAGCGGCGTAAACTGTTATCCCTCTTTGGGTTAGGGGCAGCATCTGCTGTTGGGGCTGCATTGTTGCCGCGATCGCAAAATCGTTCTGTAGCCGCCTTAGATGCCTCTCCCAAGTCATCCCTATGGGCCAAGCGAGATGATGTGAATTTAGGACAAGCCCTGCATCCGTTTCAAGGCATTTCCCAATGGCTCAATTCCGATCCCCTCAGGGTTGCTGACCTGCAAGGGAAAGTCGTTCTTGTGCAGTTTTGGACCTTTGGCTGCATCAATAGCCAGCGCACCCTACCCTATGTCACCCGCTGGCACCAGCAATATGCTGATCAGGGTCTACAAGTGATTGGTGTGCATACCCCTGAATTTAAGTATGAACATAATGCCAGCAATGTCCAAAAGGCCCTAGAAGAATACCAAATTGCCTATCCCGTGCCATTGGATAACAACTATCAAACTTGGAAGGCCTACCGTAATCGCTATTGGCCCCATCTGTTTTTGACCTCGCGCGAAGGCGTGATTACCTATCACCACATTGGTGAAGGAGCCTATCAAGCAACCGAGCAGACCATCCAAGCATTGTTAGGTTGATGTGCCTTTCATGGTGATGACCGGTTTCAATCCGTATCTATGAGGAAGACTTGAATCCCTTATTAGACTTTTTAGACTTCCCCTTCTTCCCTTTAGATGATAATTTAGCCGCTTCTTGTAAAGGAGATTTGCGAGGTTTAGGAGGTTCCCAGATAGGTTGTGGCGGCTGAGTAGATTTTGTTGCTTGAGAAGTGTTTTGGCCCCCAGAAGAGGATGACTCAGCTTTCCCAAAGACTTCCTGCTTAGGCGTTTTATGGAGAAAACTAAAATCAGAGCGCTCTTGAGGCTCTTCACTTAACGGTTCAACTTGCTCAGCACTCTTTACAAACTGTTCAGTTTCTGCAGCAAATTCTTCTGCCGAAACTTGAGCAGGTCGTTGCCAGACATGTACAAAATTGTATTGCCACAAGGATTGCTGAAATCCTTTGATTAAGAATCCCTTCAATGCAGTAGTTGCCTTAAATGCCTGATGATAAGTCTCCTCTCGGATGATTTGTTTGTCTAGCAAAAACTTATACACATAAGGTATGCCCCATAAAACTGCAAATCCCTGAGCTTGTCGCATTGATAATAGACCACCCACCAATTGGCCTACATATTTATCAAGCGCCTGTTGTGAAATGGAGAAATAACTATCAGGTTGGGTGAGTTGTTTTTTGGGACGATCTTGATGATTGCAGCAGTCAAGGACCGTACTCCAAATCAACTCACTGCAGACAAAACTCATTTGCTGTTGGCAATACATGTATCGACAAAACTCTAATAGCAAATGGCGCAGAATAAGACCTCGATCTTGTTTAAACGCTTTGTTTACGTCTGGGCTAACCTGCCAATCTTCGGTCAAGTGTTTTTCAACTTCTTGGCATTTTTTAGGGGTATTCTCAAAGCCAAATTTAGCTGCATCAGCCCCCACCTTACTCCAGTCAACAGTTTCTCCTTGCTGCAGTTGATGGTGGGCCTGTTCGAATAAATCCATAATGACAACAACGCCCAGGTCCCATTCAGCCCCACTTATTAATTGGGAGGAAGTCGCAACCGTTTTGTAAGTGGCTCTGCACAAATTTACAGCTAAATCTGTAGCACCATGCAGCCTTAAATTATCGAGAACTGAAATGAGTTGATCAATACTCTGGACCGGATGATCTCGAAAACGCGAGAGATACTCTTGGACTTGTTGCCAAGCTTGGTGGAATAGAGAATATTGAAGCAGTTGACCGTCAAAATATTGAAACTCACGCTGGTAAATCTCAGAATGATGTTTTTGCAAAAGAGTGGTCAACTGAATTGCTTGATCCGTTAAGTTTTGGCGGATCAGCATATCGAACACATCGAGAACACTAGCAATTAGATCAATCTCTTCGGCATAGTCCGATGGAATAGGTTCTGAAAGCGCATCTACCAACAATTCATGCTGTTGTTTAGGAGAAGCAGTTACAAACTGGTCATACCACTGGTCAAAATCAGTTAAAAGCAGTGACATAGGACTAATCCGATGATGTAATGAATGTACAAAGATCCTACATTTCTTCAGCGCTGGGGGGCAGCAGCGACTCCTAAAACAGCAAAAAATCCTTCCGATTAAACCCTTACACTTTCAGTATTCTTAGCAACTGCATGACCCTCTTGAGCCATTAAGTGCAAAAACTCACCCCATAAAAATCGCGTTATTTTTCCAGGACATTGGGGGAGTTGATACTGATTAATTTGATTCACGGGCATCATTAAACGCACAGAAGAGCTCAAAAAGGCTTCTTCCACTGACCATAAGTCCTCTGGCTTGAGAATGACTTCCTCACAGGGAATGTCATGGGTTTGCAGAATCTGCCACAAAAAATGACGGGTAATGCCCTTCAAAATTCCCACTTCCGGAGGTGGAGTTTGAACCACCCCCTCTCGAACAACCCAGAGGTTACTAGTGGTAGCTTCGGTGATTTCGCCCTGCTGATTGAGCATGAGCGCATCTTCAGCCCCCTGCTGCTGAGCTTCCAGTAACGCCAAAATATTGTTGAGATAATTGCCTGTTTTAGCGGCTGGAGAGAGAGCTTGGCGATCATTACGACGCCGCTTGCCAATCACCAAATGTATTCCTTTCTCTGACAAAACTGGTTCTGGTGAGATTTCGGAAGCAACAATGAGTAAACTAGGCTGCAGCCCAGGACTGGGTTGGAGGCTGATTTTAGTTTCAGTCCCTCGACTGACCACAATGCGAATATAGGACTCTTGCCAGGTCGCTTGTTGGAGAGTGCGCTCCACTTCTGCTTGAATATGCTGATCGCTCCACGGCACATCGATGTATAGATAAGCCGCAGACTGTCGTAGACGATCCAGATGTTCTTGCAATCCGAAATGGCGACCCTGAAACGTTCGCACCACTTCGTAGATGTTATCTCCATACAAAAAACCGCGATCTAAAACGGAAACCGTCGCCGATGCAGCGATTACACCGTTGAGATTTGTCAGTAGACTCATGGCCCGTCCATCCAAAGTACTACAGACAATCTACCCGAACAGGCCCCTCTCCCTTATATGGGCAAAGAATCCTGAGATCAATTCATATTTATTTACCCATAGGGATTGGATTCAACATCTTGCCTCATCCGTTCTAAGGTCCGATTCATATTGTCAAACATTTGCTGGGGAGTCATACCAAACTGCCCTAGCTGAGTTTGGAGTTGCTCGACCGTCATGCGGGCCATAAAGTCATCGGACAGCTCAAAGCGCTTCATAAAAACGCGATAACGATCCATCATTTCTTCCATGCGCTCGATATAGAGCACTTTGCCATCCCGATCAAACTTGCCGTAGCTGCCCCCTAACTGCATGAGGGATTGATAATCCTCAAACAGTTGCTTTGCCTCCTGCTGCACAATATCAGAATCAAAAAATCCCATGATTAAATGTGATGTCCTTCGAAAGGTAACGGGTAGCGGTATATGTACTAATGTTACCGCTTTCTCCTCGATGCACCTAGGGGAGAGCATTAGGGGAAACCGTAATCTTCCCTTTGGATAAAGTTATTTTATCGTCGACTGAGATTAGGGAGCAAATCGGGCAGTAGGACAATACCCAGCAATCTCGAAAGGGACGGTCTTGGAAAACTTCTTAGCAAACGGTTTAGCCCGTTCAGGTTTTTGAACTTCGACATGTAAGTGAGGACCAGAACTCCAGCCTGAATTACCACTGAAGCCAATCAATTGTTGGGCGTCTACCCACTGTCCGATTTTGAGATTAACGTTCCGATTAAATTTCTTTTGCAAATGGATATAGGCAGAACGGTAGCCATTATCATGCTCGAGCCAAACATAGTTAAAACGAGAAGATTTAGACTGACTACCGCCATTATCGGGATAGTAATCACGAATCGCGATCACTTTACCGGACCGCATTGCATAGACAGGAGTGCCGATATTCACCGCTAAATCATAGGCATATTCCATTCGTCCTCGATGGGTTTGGCCCCTAATTCCCTGGCTTAGATGGCCTTGTCCCTTCAATGGATGGCAAAAACCCCGTAGGGGAGATGTTACCGTCGCATAGGCTTGCAAGGGTGCCTGATAGCGCTTATGACTCGGCTGCTTGGGTAACCGTGCTCCCCCCATTGCCTTGGGAGAATTTCCTGCACTCACAGAATCAGGAGTGATCACCGTCGAATTGGATCGGTGGTAAGGAATCGGTTGGCTATAGACAAGACGGGGCAAATCAGCGACCAATGCACTCACGGAGAGTAATACAGCCGTAACGACGTTACGCCACCGCTGTTCATTGAGCACTTGTTGCAGCTGCTGATGGCTAATTAATCCCTGCTGAATCAGGATTTCACCAAGCTTTAGATGAGTCTGTCGCTGTTCAGTTAGGGCGTGAGCTAATTCAGCTGGACTGATCAATCCTTTCTGAACCAGTAGTTCACCAAGCCAAACTTTCTTTTTCCGTTTGCGCTGAGTTAAGAGCATGGGCAAATCCTTTCAAACTGTATGTTCCCTGAGCTCTGAGTGTTCAGTCACGCCAAGACCAGCAACACAACCATCCATGGTTTGCCATTACTGACTAGTTCAACCCTGAGAGCCCATCATCAATCCTTCGCCCATAGGTTGCCCACCCTCTCCATGGGAGAGAACTTTCAGCTACAAGAGAATATAAATTAGCCTTCGTTTAAGGCCAAAGGGTATCAGAGATAACCGTTCAGTCGTCCCTAGGGTTATTGCCCAAGGATCATCACGGCAAGGGCAATGCCACCCAGCCCCACCATCAATCCAGCAGGCATCACTTTACGAGTTTTCAGCCACCGAACAATAAATACAATAATTAAAAGAGCAGTAACCACCATCGCCAGGGTCAGTCCCCAAGCATTTCCTTTTAAGGCAGCTAAGGCCCCCGATAACAGCAACATGCCCGAAAAACAACCCGAAATCAACGAGATCTGACTCCGACTCTTGGCATATCCCATAATTCCGCCAAGCAGAGTAAAAATACCATAGATAAATGCGGCAAGAATGCTAGAAGTCATGACGGTTCTTGGGTAGGAGATCTTGCAACTACTGTCCCATAGTGTGTTCTTAATCGGTATTCCCCCTAGTCGGGAGTTCTATCTCAGGGATAGACTAACAGTATGCGATCGCAACCCTGCAACCATGATTGACCGATCTAGCTCCAATGCGACCTCTTACGAAATTGTCTGCTTAGAGCACCAAGGCAGCTACTTGTACGCTGAGGTCATCCAGACCATTGAAGCTCGGCAACGATCGTGGGTGCGGCCCTTATTTTTACAACTCACCACCCAGAGTTCAGAACCCGCTCATCCAGCTCAGGGCCTGTTTTCTTTTCGCCTCCAGAACTGCGCAGATTTAGTATGGCCTTCCCGGTTCTTCCGGCCCGCAATGGACGATGAAGTCCTCCCGTTTCTACTCCAAATGCATACGGAAAAACCTCAGGATCAAGAAGATCCTAAGGTCGTTTCAGAACGCGATCGCAAAGCCCACCAAGCCCTGCGTCAGATGATTCAGCAGGTATGGCAAGCCTTTCCTGATGCGTTTGCTGGCTAGCGAGGGAACTTAGGAATAGAGATCTAAGCTTTCTTCAGCTTTTTTTGGATGGATTTAACGCGAGATTTGTTAGCTCCTAAATCTGACTTACCCAAACGAGATGCAGAACGGACTTGAATCACTTTTTCCCGGCTATCCAGGTAAAATTCCACATCATCCACAAATCCCAGCAAGCCGCTAGTGAATTCGGCATAGATGTAGTTCCGGGTTTCCTGAATAATTTCTGCATTCCCCGTGTCAGCCAAGATGGTTTTGAGCTTGGTAAATGCGTCTTTGGGAGCACCTTCAAAGGTGAGGGGGTCGATCTGATGCCCCGGATCGGGATCTTGGCTACACACACAGTTCGGTGTGTTCGGACAAGGCGTAAGTTGATTCTTCTTGAGACCTAAAGAGGTGGGCCGTTGCCCAGAAAGTGAAAGCAGGGGGCATGATGACGAGAACAATAGGGTTACCGCTTGTATTGTAAAGAATTATTTAGTTTTATGTAGGTTCACCTTCTCAGATATAGGCTCAAATCCTTGAAAGCCCTGGCTTTCAAGGAGATACAAAGGAGAGGGTTATTCCCCAGATAGATGCACGATCACTTCCCGGTTGGAGCCATGTTGACGATGCTCCCAGACATAGATGCCCTGCCAAATTCCTGTGGCTAAACGACCTTGACGAATCGGAATATATTCCGAGGTATGGGTCAAAGCCGTACGGATGTGAGCTGGCATGTCATCCGGGCCTTCGGTACTGTGGCGATAGTGAGGGCCTTCCGGCACAATGCGCGCTAAAAACGTTTCTAAATCCCGTAGGACATCTGGATCCGCATTCTCTTGAATCACCAAGCTGGCTGAAGTGTGGCGAAGAAACAAGGTGCAAAGTCCCATGGACATCCCGGATTCAGCCACCACAGACTGCACTTGCCGAGTGATGTTATGGAAAGATTTCCCTTGGGTAGGGATTTTGAGTAGATGTTGGGAATGGGCCATAGCGATTCCTAGGGGGACCACACAGATACTACCTCAATGGTCTTCTCTGGTTCATCTCCATGAATATGACGTTAATTCATTAAGAGATTGCCTACATCAGAGAGAGAAACATTGGAGCTTACAATAAGTGGGCAACCCTCCCTGGCGAGAGTAAGGATTTCACTGAAATTATGACAGCGGAAAGCCGTTACCAGAGTCGATTATTTAATCTCATCCTCCAACAGTCCCGCGAGTTGACGGAGCAATGGCAACGGAATTTACGCCAGGCTAAAGTCACAAGCCTATGGGGGATGCAGATGGGGTTGTACCCTATCTATTTATTATTTCAAGTTTCCCGCTTTACCCAACAAGCCCTCCGTCAGGGAGATGTACAGGGCCAGCGACTGTTGAAGGCTGTTACCGATCCGAGTCAAGATAGCCTTGCGAGCAATGCAGATGGCCCCATTCGCAATGTACTAGCTGCCATTCAGATTGATACCCTCGATCCTGAAATAGGGGAAAACGCAGAAAACGACGAATGGGCTGAAGAACCTCAATTCTCGGTCCAGATTGAAGGCCTCTCTCACCGACGTCCGACGATTCGAGTCCGGTATCAGAAGTGGATACAGCGCTGGGCAGAGCGAAATCCTCTCCACAACAAAGCCACTCGTTGGTTAGGTATTACCTCAGAACCAGCGGTCAAAATTCAGGGGATTGCCTGTGATTTGCAATCGACCCATGTATCTCTGGTGACGCCTGACAATGAGGCCATCGATGTTCTTACCCCTGCCCAGCAACGGGAATTGCACAAGCTGATGACGTGGGAGTTAGCCAATTATCGACGACAAGAGCGACTCAGCAAAGATTTCCAGCACCTAGTGAAAACAGACTTCCGGCAATTGCCGATGCCAAAAACGCGATCGCAAATGCTGCCCCCCGTTAGAGCCTTCCGCAAAGCTATGGCCTGGATGCAAACAGGGCCCATGGCAGCCAAAGCCAATTTATTTCAGGAAGCCTTGGCCTTGCCAGGAGATGAAGCATCTTATCCCCTACCGTTAGCCTTACCCCAAGGATTGGCGGCTACATTAGATCAGCTGACCCCGAAACTGACCCAAGATGCCATTGAGATGTTAGACGGTGCGATCGCATCTTGGGAGACCACCTCTTGGGAAGTCATGGGACCCACCGCCACGGACCTATCAGACTATGTCGTTCAACATTGGAAACAGCAGCAGTCTCAACTTCAGCCTAGCCTTAGCATTCTCAGTCAAGACCCAACTTTAGGCGGACAGCCCCCTGAACATCCAGTCCGGTATGCTGCAACCTGGATTCCTAGTACCTTACGATCAGCAATGGCGGCCTTATTGGGACGACCTCAACCCACCCAAGGCCAGCCCGCAGCTCAAGCCCCACAACAGTCTGCCCCCTCACCCAACCAAGCGTTCTCAACGCTATCCTGGGCTGACCTGTATAGCGAAAAAATACCTACAGCTTCGCCAGCAAATACAACAGCATCAATCCCTGGGTCTCCGATCTTGGCTACTGAAGTATCCCAGCAGTTAGAAACGACTGCCTCTCCAGCAACAATCTATACCCAAGATGGCTCCATCGAAATTGAAGTAGATGCCGTGATGGTGGGCTATGAAAAACACCCTTTAGAACGAATTCTAGCTGGGTTAGATCGCATCACTGCCTGGCTTGAAAGCGCCTTGGGGTGGGCATGGAAGCGGCTGCAGCCTTCTATTCAGTCTTATTTTCAAAAAGTTTTGACTCGATTAGATGGCAGGAATTCGATATGATAATAAAGATTAAGTTTTAATTGCTGTCTATTCTACCGGTAATATAGGTTCCTATGGCAATCCTCAAATTCGTTACCTACGCTTGGATTATTTTCGTTATTTCCCTGTTCTTCTTTGGTTTCATTTCGAGTGACACCACTCGTAATCCTTCCAGCAAGTAGAATCGTTATATTCCAGCCAATATTGGCTTTTCTTTTAAGATTATCTTTTGTGTGATGTCGGTGGGTGAGTTTTCTTACCCACTGTTTTTTGTGCCCATATCCCTTGAAGTTTGACTCTTAGGTCCAGGACAAGCATTTAGGTTGCAAGGAATGTCTTGAACATCAATTCTGGCTTTATTCCTTGATTAACATAATTAAAGTTCATAGTTTAAGTGCCTTCTACACTAGATCCTACGGCTGACAGGTCCATCTCCCTTACGGTAATATCAAGGCGAGTGAAGTAGACCCACAGCAGACCACCATCCAATAAATTTGGCATTACTTAAGCCCGTCTGCAAACACCATTTTTTTACCGAAACGCTACCCTGTATTCAACCAGTGATTTCAATGAATGCAGTTTGCTTTTCTTCTACAAGTGTCATTAAAGTTTCTATAGACTTTGCTCAACTTATTAGGTTGACGAACACCCCTTTCTAATTCTGCGAAGAGACTCACCCATGACTTCCCCTAAGGTTACGATTGCACCGGTTACGGCAGTAGATCAGCCCTATGCACTCAAGTTAGGCACCAAGCTACTGATCACCATCACCGTAGAAAATATTGCAAGTCAGGGGCGAGACTATCAGCTTAAGGGAAGTCAATTATCCTCAGACTGCTACACCCTAGGTGCACCCGCCATGAGTGCCGAACAGGGCCATCACAATCAAATCGAGGTGTTAATTCACCCCACTGAAGTTGCCGCCATTGGCCAGCATCAGCTTAAGCTGCAACTAGTCTCTTCAGAGGGGGAGATTCTCTGGGAAGACCAAGTGTATCTGCAATTTCTAGTGGCAGATGATATTGACATCATGCTCACGCCAGATCTGACCTTTATTAAGGATGGCGTTGGTGTATACCAACTATTGATTACCAATACGTCTCGATTTGAAAGAGTTTTGACGGTGCAGCCTAAAGGATTGCCTGCTCGGAATGGCCTGACCTTCAAGGCCGAGCCTCTCCAACTCGATCTGGGTCCTGATCAGACAGGCAAGGTGGACCTCATAGTTCAGCCTCGACGGTGGTGGCTCAGACCATGGCTCGGGAAGGGCCGCAAATTCCAATTCCAAGTGGATTTGCAAGATACCAATGGCATCCCGCTACCGCAATTACTAGCCCAAGCAGGGGTAGTATGGCAGCCATATCCTCGCTCCCACGGCCTCAAACTTCTCGGGCTGTTACTCTTGGCTTTAGGCACATCTTCTGCTCTGTTGTGGCAGTTCCTCTGGCGTCAACCCACTGACCCTGCCATCGCAGCCCTCCGCTCCAGTCAAACGGTTGTCCCCCAAACCGGACAAAAAGATATTCAGCTCAGCTGGACCATCAAGAATAGCCAGAAGCTTGCAAAGTTAGTGATTCTTCGGGAATACCAAGGCCAATCTGAAGTGGCCAAGACTTTCCGATTTGATGAGGGGATTCCGAAAGAATTACAGCGGAGCACCCCCAGTCAAAACTCCAATTTCTGTCAATCTGATCAGCCCGAAACTGGCGCTTTAAAATGTACTGGCATTACAACAGGGACGACCAATCCAGGCCAATACCAGTTCAAGGTACAGGCTTTTTCGAGTGACAATGCCAGCGAGCCGATGGCAACCCAAATCACTAGTCTAATTGCCTTCAAACCCAATGCTGTACCGCTTATTACCCGCTTTTATGCACCAGCCTCTAGGGCCAACACATCGACTTCAGGTCCCGTGGCCTCCGCTCCATCTGGCCCGATTCAGCTGAACTGGGAAATTGCCAACCCTAGCCAACTGACAGAGTTACAGATTATGACCGTCGACGCTAACAATGCCGAGGCGGCTTTGTTACAACGGTATCAATTAGTCAATGGCAAGCTTCCTGATACCCTGACCAAATATTGTCGCTTTACGCCTACGTTGACCTGTCAAAAGGTACCAACGGCTGCTCGCAAACCCGGACAATATTTTTTCAAGATCACCGCGTCTTACCAACAAGAGCAGCAACCTTTCACCCTGTCCAAAACTATTGGGCCGATGAACGTACAGGCTAAAAATCTAAGAATTGCCAGCTTTCTAATCAATGGTCAAAAAGCACCTGCACAATTTGTTTTAAAGCCAGGCCAAGATCATGTGAAGTTAACTTGGAAAGTAGAGGGTGGCAATAATCCCAGCGTTGCAATTTTGCCTAGCCCCGGCAAAATACCCGCATCAGGCTCGATGAAGTACCAGCTCAACCCCCAACAGCCAGGGGCAATTACCCTGCAAGCCACCGACCTGAATGGCAAACAAGTGCTACAAACCGTGGCGATTGGGGGCACGGTTGCCAAAGCGCCGACCAACAGACCCAAACCGCCCGTTGCCCAGGTTAAGCCCAAACAAGCCGCAAAAGTCAAACCGGCACCACCCTTGCCTTTTATCGCTGCATACCCTCCCCCCATTCTCTCCCGAACCTGCAGTGCTACGGCAAAATCCTCTGCCTCCGCTACCCGCCCGACAAACCCCACCTA
Source organism: Acaryochloris sp. 'Moss Beach' (assembly GCF_021497025.1). Taxonomy (NCBI): domain Bacteria; kingdom Bacillati; phylum Cyanobacteriota; class Cyanophyceae; order Acaryochloridales; family Acaryochloridaceae; genus Acaryochloris; species Acaryochloris sp. 'Moss Beach'. Next base: position 3,445,273 of record NZ_CP071717.1, on the reverse strand, counting down.
GGGCGACTCGTCCCCGTCGACCTGTAAGCAAGCCTGTGGTCAGTCGTCCTTCTCAACCTCGTCCTCCCGTAGCGGTCAGGAGTAGTGCTAAGCCAAAATATTCCCAGGCTGCCCTGAAGGAAGCTCAGTTGGTCACCCGTGGGTTAGTGGTGGCCCGCCAAAACCGTAAGATTGTGCTCAATGGGTCAACCTGGAATAAAACTCAAGACGCGATTAAACTACTCCGTCGAGGGTATAGTCGTGAAGCCGCCGCCCAGAGAGCAGGGGTTCCCTTATGGAAGCTGAATGTCTTAGTCTCCCTTGGCCAAAGAACGCGGTGATATTTACTCGTGCACTCCTGCTAATCGTTTTCTATTCAGTCTTCACCTGCAAGAGCTGGCCCTTCCCCTCGTGACCAACCGATAGCTCAGCAAGTCAGCGTGACCTATCGACGCTGGGTTGCCAGAAGACCTTGCGCTTTCTGAATAAAATCTTCTGCATACTCCCGTTCAGATGGGGAGGGGTTTAGAGCCAAAGCTTGATGGGCAAAATCAATGGCTTGAGGAATATCTTTGTAGATATTCCCATAAATTCCAGCTAAAAATAGATATCCTGGGGCTTGAGGCCATAATTCAATCGCTTTCAAGACCATTTTCTCAGATTCAGCGCCTAGCTCTTGCTCCTTGCTTTCATTCCCCTGATAATGTTGCTGAGTCGCTAGCTTATACAGTTGAACCGCCTCTTTGAAGTAGACATAGACACGAGAACGGTGGAATTCATTGAGATCGTCCCAAAGGGTATTTGTCGTCCACCGATCGCCAATGATTTCAAATTGCTGGATCGCTACATCGAATTTTTCTCTCTCTAATGCATCATGGGCATAGTAATACCTCATGCGGAGGTAATCAGGATATTGGGCAAAAATATCTTGATAGACCGTTTGTATTTCTGACCAGGTGATCGGATGAACAGCATCATCCCGATCTATTTCTCGGGCTGCCAAAAGCAGAACATTGCCCAGCATTGGCTTTTGGGTAGCTTGTCCCTTCTTCTGCGCCGCTCTAGCAAACGCCAACATCTTTTGCTGGCTCCCACCCCATTGGGGATATAGAGTTTGCAGATAGGTCGTGTGCAGTCCTAAGTGGGAGGGATTTGCGTTCAGGCCTTGTTCAAAGAAATACTCTGGGGTGTAGGGATCTAGGTTTGTTCTAGCAGCCAGGTGCAGGAGTTCGTTCCAAATATTCGGATCATTCGGATTGAGTTGACTAGCGACGCTAAAATCACCGGCTGCTTCTTGGAGGTAGTAGTGAAATAACTGCCATCCTTCTTCCGTGACCTTACGAGCGACTTGCCCCGTTCGGAATTTCCAGGCGTAGTTTACATGCAATTCTCCCTGGATCAGATAAGGAATATGGGAGGTCGGGTAAGCGGCCATCCATTCCTGCAAAACAGCTGTTTGATGGAGATAGTCGTGCTTGTCTTGGGACGTATATTCATTTTTGGGATTGGGAAATTTGCCAAGGGTCCTATACAGACGTATCAAAAAGCCAGACTTATGCTCGTCCTGTCTTTCGGCCCGTAAATACTCGTTGACCCGTGTTTCAATCTTGGCAAAATCTTTTCGTTCGTAGAGATCTTGCCGCCATGCCTCTGCATCAGGAATATGTTGATACCGCTGCAAATACTGCTCTGGAACCAATACAGAATCTTGGGCAATGGACGCGGCCAAAGAAGGCTGAGAAAAAGCAGGGCTTTCGAGCAGATTCGGTGAGGTTTGGGGTGTAGATTGACAGCTGACCAGTAAAGCCGCCATCCCCACAGCCACACAGTGATTGAGGGTCTGAGAATGACAACGGTTATCTAGAGAGTTCAAATCATTTTGATCGCGCACTAATCCTAGGATGCCCAGTTATATGGGGTCCAGAGGCGGTTGGGGGATAATACTTCCAAGATGGATGTAGAGACCAACCCTAACTTCAGACCATCTATGCACCCCGTAAATGATGCTACAGGGACTTTTATGGAGCCTTCAACCCTTAAGTTCCTGATAAAGCGCTACGCTGGATCGAGAGCCAATCATTGCTGGCAATTCTCTTCAGCTAGCACCGTCCTCAGCAGGTAATGTGATGTCCCATCTTTTCTTTGATTCTGAAACTAAGAAGCACAAGTCCTTTGAAACGGCAGGGGCACGGCCTCACTACAATCCCGATCGCCCCGGCCAAGTCGAGCATATTTTTCTGGATCTAGCCCTAGACATTCCTGCACAATCCTTTAGCGGCACCTGTCAGATTCGATTAAACCCGGTGCGCAGTGGGGTTGAGACCTTGGTGTTGGATGCGGTCGATTTGCAGATCGAAGGCGTCAAGGTTGGCCGCACCAAACAGCTCTTTGACTATGACGGTGAACAGTTACAGATTCATTTGAAACAGCCAACCACAGTGGGGAAAGTATTTACGGTTGCGATCGCATACACCGTACACCAGCCCCAACGCGGTCTTTACTTTGTCCAGCCCGATGAGCATTATCCTGACAAACCCACCCAGGTTTGGACCCAAGGGGAAGATGAAGACTCTCGGTTTTGGTTTCCCTGCTTTGACTACCCCGGTCAGCTTGCCACTTCAGAAATTCGGGTGCGGGTGCCCAAAGCCTTTATGGCCATCTCCAATGGAGAGCTGATTGAAACCGAAGTGGATGGCAAACAGAAAATCTACCATTGGCTCCAGCGGCAGGTACATCCCACCTATTTAATGACCTTAGCGGTCGGCGAGTTTGCAGAAATCATTGATGACTGGCAAGGCAAACCCGTGACCTATTATGTGGAGAAAGGGCGAGAAGATCAGGCCCAGCTCACCATGGGCAAAACGCCCCGCATGATTGAGTTTTTTAGCGAATACTACGGCTATCCCTACGCTTATCCCAAGTACGCCCAGGTCTGCGTCGATGACTTTATCTTCGGCGGCATGGAAAATACCTCCACCACCCTGCTGACGGATCGCTGCTTATTGGATGAGCGAGCTGCCCTTGATAACCGTTCTGCAGAAAGTCTGGTGGCCCATGAATTAGCCCATCAGTGGTTTGGGGATTTAGTGGTGATCAAGCATTGGTCCCATGCCTGGATCAAGGAAGGCATGGCCTCCTATTCCGAAGTGATGTGGACCAACCATGAATATGGGGCTGAGGATGCTGCCTATTATCGACTGAACGAGGCCCGTAACTATTTCAACGAGGATAGCAATCGCTATCGTCGCCCCGTGGTCACCCATGTCTACCGGGAAGCCATTGAGCTATATGACCGCCATCTCTACGAAAAAGGGGCCTGTATCTACCATATGATTCGGGCAGAGTTAGGGGATGAGCTGTTTTGGCGAGCCATCCATACCTTTGTTCAGGACAATGCCCACAAAACCGTTGAGACCATTGACTTACTGCGGGCAATTGAAAAAGCCACCGGTCGCAATCTGCTCTTCTTGTTTGATCAATATGTCTATCGGGGCGGCCATCCCGAATATAAATTGGGCTATAGCTGGGATGCCGATCATAAGATGGCCAAGGTAACAGTGACCCAAGCCCAGGTGGATCCAAAAGACAAGAATAGTGCAAAAGAACTATTTGATTTGAATCTGCCCATTGCCTTTGGATTTGACCGAGGCAAGCAACCCATAGAGTTTCAAGCCTTTACGGTTCGTGTCCATGAGCAGGAGCAGAGCTTTTACTTTGGCCTCCCTGAAAAACCACTTCTGATCAGCTTCGATCAAGGCAATCACTATCTCAAGCAGGTCACCCTCGAATACCCGGTGCCTGAGCTGAAGGCTCAGCTTAAACAGGACCCCGATCCCCTCTCTCGAATTTATGCGGCCCAGGCCTTGGCGAAAAAAGGCGGCTTAGAAGTCATTAAAAGTTTAGGGGAAGCCCTGACTAGTGATGGGTTCTGGGGCATGCGGGTCGAAGTGGCAAAGCAGCTCGCTCAGATTAAGCTCGATCAGGTACTGACCGCCCTCAAGCCAGGTCTTAAGGACAAGGATGCCAGAGTCCGACGGGCGGTGGTAGAAGCCATGGCGACCTTTAAAACGGACGAGAGCTACAAAGCCATCAAGCCTTTAGCGGAAAAGGGTGACCCCAGTTATTACGTGGAAGCTAGTGCATTACGAGCCGTGGGTGCGATCGCATCCTCCACCCTAATCACTAAACCCAAAGAGACCAAGGTCATCAAGCTCTTTAAATCGGTTCTCAAAGACCGGGCAGGCTGGAATGAGGTGGTGCGCTCTGGAGCCATTGGTGCCCTGAGCCAAATGAAAACCTCCACTGCAGCCCTCGATTTAATTTTGACCTATACCGAAGCAGGAACCCCACAACCGCTCCGTCTCGCTGCCATTCGAGCCTTAGGAAGTATTTCCACCGGACAACCCCCTGAACAGCTGCAGCGCATTTTGGATCGGCTATCGGTGCTCGTGGGTGAGAGTTTCTTTTTAACCCAAGTGTCGGTATCCGCATCCCTGGGACAGATGGAAACCCCCAAAGCGATCTCACTCCTGAAAACCTTAGCCAACCAAACCCCTGATGGTCGGGTGCGACGAATGGCCGAAGAATCAGTTAAAAGAGTGCAGGCCCGAGTGAAATCAAATCAAGCCCTAAGCACATTACAAGAGGAAGTTCAGCAACTCCAACAAGCCAATCAGGAGCTGAAAAGTCGGCTAGCCGATCTAGAGGCTAAATCCAAGTCCTCAGGGACCTAGGCGTTAATTGAAACCAATGCAAAGGACGGAGACTGATCTTGAGAGGTAGAGACAGGTCAAAAAATACAAACCTTTACAATCAATAGCCCGAAAGCAGGGCTTTACAGGTGATTAGCTTTACAAAGGCCCCTGAAAATTCGACAATAAATCTTGGCAAACCCATTTCTGATGCGCAGAGGACTGTGAATCAATGATCTTAAATTTTAAACGATTTTGTAAATCCCTATTGGCCGTTGCCTTTGCAACCGCCCTTGTTTTGACAAGTTTTAGCACAATTGCCCCTACTGCTTTGGCTGGGTCTGATACTGGAATTGTTATTGCTCAAGCTTCTAAATATACAGAAGGGCTACAACCTTTGTATGGACGTTTGTCTGAGCTAGATGGCTACATTGCTGAAGGTGACTGGAATAATGTTCGCACCTTTATCCGTGGTCCTTTAGGCGAACTTGGCCCCCTCTCTCGTCGTTTGGGTGATTCTTTACCCGCTGCAACTCAAAAAAGTGGCCGTCGCACTATCAAGTTGTTAGCCGATCACCTCAACAAGCTAGATGCTGCTGCTGCTAAGCGTAATCCCACTTCTGCTGCCAAAGAATATGACGCCGTTGTGTCTACCTTTGATGCTGTCCTAGGTTTATCTTAAATCTGACAATCAATATCTTTGAGCCAATTGTTAAAGGGTGTCACGCAGCGACTCGCCAAGATCCTAAAGCGTATCAATTGCAAGTTACATGCTGAATGATGCGATCGCTGCGATTCACTCTTTTTTTCTACCTAAAATTTCCGCTTAGGTGCGATTTAATTTTTAGGTGTAATAAGTCGAAGCTAGATCAGCGGGAAGTCCCAGGCAATTAAGCCAGTCCCAGACAACATCCGCATACTAATCACCAGTAATAATCCGGCAAAGATCGTTCGCAGCTTTTCAGGAGCAACGATACCGGCAAATTTAGCTCCCACAGGTGCCCCCAGTATCGTAAACGGGGCCACTAGCAATACTGCAGGCCAATAGACATAACCCGTTGACCAGGGAATATCAGTTTGAGTCCCGCTCAAAAGCAAAAACGAGAGGGTCCCAACAATGGCGATAGGTAATGTGAAGGAGGCAGAGGTCCCACTGGCTTTTTTCATGGGGAGGCCACAATAGAGGAGAAACGGCACACTTAGGGCTCCACCTCCAATCCCCAACACACCCGACTTAAACCCAATCACCATACCCACAGCACTCGTAGCGACGATGCCGGGAGCCCCCACCGTTGGTTCTTCTTCCTCAGACTTTTTCTCCAGGAATATCTTGGTAGAAACGACCAATAAAAAAAATGCCAAAAATCAATTCTAAAATTTGGGTTGGCATCCGATTGGCTAAAAGATTGCCACTCACTACACCCACGGCAATGCCAGCAATGATAGAGCGAAAAATAGACCATTGAATATGCTCTTGTCGATGATGGGCCCAGGTCGAAGATGCGGCGGTACAAATCATAATGCACATAGAGCTACCCGCTGCCATATGCATCAGGGAGTCTTGAGGGAGTTGAATCAGATCAAAGAGGTAAAACAACCCAGGCACAATCAACATGCCACCGCCAATCCCTAAGAGTCCAGCTAAGGTTCCCGCCGCAATACCCAAGACTGCAAATAGCCCTAAACTGAATGGATCCATGGTGATGCTTTACCTGAACAATGGTGGTACAAACCCGAAAACACTAGAGTAAGGGTGTTCTCCCTTAAACCATTCCTGAGGTGTACCCGTTCACTATAAATCTTTCGTGAGTCAGACCCAAGCCAGAGGAATTTGGCCTGAAGATGCTGACTGCGACGATCGTGTGGGAACTCTACAGCTATAGTCCTCATGGTCTAGACGCATTCGTTTGGCCAAACGACTATCAAATATTCCATCTACAACAGAAATGGGGGAAATATGTTCCATTCGAAAATATCTCAAGTGCTGATTGCAACGATGTTTAGTGTGCCAGCCGTGGGATTAGTTGGGACTCAAAACGCTCTAGCTAACGCGAACTATGGTGCGATGGCCTATTCTGTTTCCACCGGTAGCCATGGTTATTCCTATGACTACACGACTCCGCAGGAAGCAACCAATGTAGCCATTCGTTTTTGTGAAAAATATGCCAAGACTGGGGATTGTAAGTCATTAGTTGTGTTTAAAAATGGCTGTGGTGCCCTAGCTCGCGCCTCTGATTACTCAGCAGGATCTGGTTGGGGAGTCGATCGAGCAACAGCCGAATCTTATGCCCTGCAATCCTGCCAAAAATACGGCCCCAACTGTAAGGTTGTGAGTTGGGTTTGCACAAGTCGGTAATCAGATAACTTATCGGACATACACCGGATCACCCACTACTACAAATTTATATAGCTCTTTAGCGTGGTGGGTATGCATTCGATTACATCCGGCAGACACCGCTTGACCAATCAAATTGGGTGTATTGGTTCCATGCAACCCTAGGGGAACACCATCCGCAATCACATAGCCCATCCAAATTCCTGCCATCGGATTACGAGGACTGTTATAAGGAATCACCTCCCCTGAAGGAGACTGCCAGTCCACCATCGTCCCTTTTTCATAAATCCAGAAATTTCCGGCAGGTGTGTCCAGTCCTGGCCGGCCAATGGAAATCGGCCAGGATTTTTGGCTTTTTCCTTGCTGATAGTATGTGACGGTCCGCTTGGCTTTAGAAATTTGCAAGCAACCTCCCTGCACTTGGCGACAATGCAGCGATAAGTCATCTGCTTGAGCCATTGGAGACCATAGGAGTCCCACTAAACTCGTCAAAACGCCTAATGCTAGTCCTTTCATCGTCCACATTCTCCACAAATATTGCTAGGACTAACGGCCCTGAACAGGATAGTTATTGTCCAAGATGATGGTTTGAGCTTCAGCTTTCGGCTCAACATTAATCACCATCACATCCTGTTGGGAGCTTACTCTAGGCACTGCCTGGAATACAGGAGCTGGGTTTCCATAAACTGGCACAGTAGGTGCATAAACAGACTGAGGATAAGCCGTCGGGTAACCATAGCCCCAAGGATTCGCGTTGGGGGCTACTGGGTAACTGCCCACTGGATAAACCGTCGGCTGAGTTTGAGGATAGGTAAGAGGTTGAACAGGTTGATAAGGCACAGGTTGAGGGTAGGTTGTGACGCTGGTGCCTCCTGTAGGAACGTTGTAAACAGCTTGTCCATTATTCAAGGGCAGGGTTTGCTGCAACATCCCCCCTTCATATACACCAACACTACGCGTAGCATGTGAAACTTCTAAGCAATGTTGTTGAACTTGGGCACAGTGAACCTGCTGAGTATTCGGACTTGGAACAGCCGATGTTGTTTTCGTTGCTTTCGGAGTGAGCAGTTCATTCTGCTCGCTATTAGATGTTCCAGTTACTGGTGCTTTTGAGTCTAGTTTCGGGGCAGCAGTATTCGTTGTTGACGGTTCAGTCGTCGCAGCTGAATGGGTTTCTTCTGTTTCTGATGTCTCCGACGTTGATTTGTCTGAGGTTAGAGCATCAATCCCCATCTCAATGAGTTTAATTTTGGTGGAATCATCAAAATCAATTGGTAGGGCCACCGCAGATGCTGGAATGGTGGAGAGTACGACGAAGCTAATTAGGGTGGTCAGGTGGAAGTTTTTCATGGGTCTATATCCAAAGTAATGATCGACGGGAACGATACCAGATCGGATTTAACCGCCACTACTGCGGGTAATGCTGCGAGGTAAATCAGGGACTTGACGAGATCCCGGTAAAACTTGGGACTGGGGTAAAGGCTGTGCCTGGGGTGGAACATTGATAATGACCTGCTGCGGTCGGGTCACCATGGGGCCTAAATCCTGACAAGATTGGACAGTCTCCCGGACACTAGCGTCTGTAATCGTGGCCACATCAATGGTCATCAAGTTGGGGTAGTGCTTCAGAAAATCAGTGCAGTAGACAATCATATTCTGGGCAAACTTCATCTCAGCACGATCTGCGGCATCGCGACGGGCAGCTGTTTGGAAGACCTTAAATACTCCAACTTCGACTTCTGCAGCTGTGCTACTAAAGTCATTTCCATAAGCTGAACTGTTCTGAGTAGATGCATTGGCTCGGGCATAGAATCCACCGGAAACTCTGCCACTAAATGAATTGTCGTTGAACACTGAATTGCGGTTAAAAGAACTTTGATTGCTTATGTTGACGTGGTTGTTAGTGACTGCGGAGTTATCCACGGAACTGTCTCTCGTATCAATGGTGATGGGGGCCACACTGACATTACCGCTATTGGTCAAGGCCTCACCGCTATTCGTGGCAGCATTTTGGTCTTGAGTCGCTGATCCACCATTGGTGACCGCATTCTGATCGGCGGATCCACCCGTCGTATTGACATTGCCGCCTAGCGTATTAGCCGATCCACCCGTAGAGTTGGCAGAGCCACCGGTGACATTTCCACCATTGGTATTAGCAGATTGGTCTTGATTGGCAGAGCCACCGGTAACATTCCCGCCATTGGTGTTAGCAGATTGGTCTTGATTAGCTGAACCACCTGTCGTCGCAGCATTAAAATCGTTATTCCCTAACGTAGTATCCCCTCTGCTGACATCACCCAAAGCAGTATTGCCACGAGTCGTATTGCCTAGCGTTGTATCGCCACGAGTCGTATTGCCTAGCGTTGTATCGCCACGAGTCGTATTGCCTAGCGTTGTATCTCCGCGAGATACATTTCCTAAATCAGCCTGGGAGGTGGAGCTGCCACCCGTTGCACCTTCAGCAAAAGAGTTGGAGTCGCCGCCACTGACGTTAGATTGGGATTGTGAGTAGCCTCCTTCAACACTCGATGTAGCCGCTCCAGAGGTTATCGCTTCAGAGGTGGACGTATTGTCTGGGCTGGCATTGATGGTGGTGGTGTTGGTGTTATCTGAAGAGTTACCGACTGATGATGAACTGGCGTTAGCACAGCCAGTTCCAATGCCTTCTAAAGCATCTTCACCGGCTTGAATATCAATATTATTAGAAGTCCCATCCGTACCGTCATCATCGCGCTGGTCAAAGTTGGTGCCGCAATCGTTATCCAACGTTTCGATATCGACGGCATTTTCGTTGCCATCTAAGGTGATATCTCCAGTGTAAATCGCGCCTTCTTCTACTTCAGTCGTTTGCGCCAATCCTGACTGCCCAAAAGCCGAGAAAACCAGCATTAAGCCAAGAGTGCTACCGGCAATCGTTTTTAATCCAAAATGCGTCTTCATGGTTTTTTCTCGCTAATGAGCAACACTGGGTTGCTGAGGAACATATGCATAACTTGTATATTTTTTATCTTTCCTTGATCTGAGATAGAAATCCTCAATAGGAATACCTAAAAAATCTTTTTTCTTAAATAAATTAAAAATGTTTATTTATTCTTAAAGCTGCAAGATTTATCCGTATTTCTCTCAGTTTTTTGTGTGAAATATAGAGTCATGCCAAATCATGATTTAATCTCTCAGTATTTATACTGATCAAATACTGGCAGGTTGCCATCTCAATCCAAAGCCCAGACCATTCAATCTTCTCAATCTAATCAGGCAAAAAATAGTATGTATTAAATAAGTAAATGTTTAGAGGTGCGTTATAAGTAGAGCAATATTTGATAATCTCAATTTAGACAAGAAATCCCCAAAAAAACTGCGCTAGAAAAAACTAGCGCAGTATCATGAGTCTATTAGCGAGATTCCATCTCTATCCACACAAGTTACACACTTAGACTCAAGGATTAACAGTGTTCACGTTGGAGCTATTGACGACAGCACTGTTGACGTAGCTGTTCGTAACACTACTGTTATCGACTGAAGAATCAGTCGTGTTCACTGTAATAGGGGCAATGGTCAGGTCACCACTGTTGGTAGTAGCTGGTCCACTGATGGTTTCAGCAAACTGACTTTGGTCAGCTGTTCCACCTGTAACAGAGCCAGTTTGATTGGAAGAACCACCTGTTGTGGTCACATCACCACCCACCAGATTGGCGGTCCCACCCATCATATCGGCAGTCCCACCGGTGATATCTCCGCCTATTGTATCCAAAGCTTGGGTCTGATCTGTGTTGCCAGCAACGACATCTCCACCGGTAGTATCAAGCATCTGTTCTTGGTCAGCCGAGCCACTGATGACTTCTGCGTCAAAGGTGTTGCCTCCTAGATCGGTATCACCTGTAGTGACATCACCGAAGGTTGTATTCCCTTGGGTCACTTCGCCAAAAATAGTGTTGCCACGAGAAACATCGCCAAAAACGGTGTTGCCACGGGAGACATCACCAAAAGTTGTATTGCCCTCGGTCACATCTCCTTGAGTTGCATTGGAAGTTGAGCTACCACCCGTTGCAGCTTCGGCTTCGCTAAAAGAATTCCCACCACTGACATCAGAATCAGACTCTGAAAAACCTCCATCTACAGCAGAAGTCGCATCACCAGAAGTGATGGCTTCCGTGGTGGAAGTATTGTCAGGGCTGGCAGTGATATTCTCCGTATTAGTATTGGTTACAGATTCTCCAGTCACGCTAGAAGTGGATTCTGCACAACCTGTGCCAATCCCAGAAAATGCATCTTCTTGGGCTGTGACTTCGATGTTGTTGTCAACATCATTGGGTGTGCCGTCATCTGACCGTTGGCTAATGGTTGTGCCACAATCGTTATCCAAGGTTTGAATTTCTGTGGGACCACCGGTAATATTTCCCGTAAAAATTGCACCTTCTTCGACTTCAACTTGGGCTATGGCAGGTGCTCCTGACACAGTCATCAAAAAGGCTAGGCCTAGGGTATTGGCAGTGAGAACATTTAATCTGGAATAGAGTTTCATCTTGAATAACCTCGTATATTTAGTGGCGATGTAGAGCGTAAAGGCAGTTGCTTAGTAAAGGCAGGTGCTTAACCGCCACTGCTACGGGTAATCCGACGAGGCTCTGAAGGAAGATCTCTTGAACCTGGGAGGTTCAAGACTTCCGGTGATGGCTGGGCTTGAGGCGGGACGTTAATGATCACTTGTCGAGGCTGCTGTTGCGCAACAAGGGGACCTAGCTCTTGACAAGCCTGTACCGTCTTTTTGAGATGGCTGTTGTGAATGGTGGCTACGTCAATCGCCATCAGATTGGGATAGTGCTTGAGGAAATCGACACAGTAGACAATCATGTCTTGGCCAAATTTGACCCGCTTTCGACGAGCAGAATTTTTGGATGCCACTGTTTGAAACGCTTTGAAAATCCCAACTTCGACTTCCGCTCGATTATGGCTAAAGCTATTGTTATAAGCGCTCGAAGATTTGGAAGAGGCATTCAGGCGAGCATACATTCCACCGGATACGCTGCCATTGAAGGCATTTTTGCCGAAGACTGAATTATTGGCGAAGGCGCTCGTATTGGAGAAATTGGCCGTATTGTTGGTAATTTGGCGATTATTGACACTATTATCACCAGTCTGGACAGTGATGGGGGCAAGGCTAAGGTCACCACTGTTGGTACTTGCCGGACCACTGCCCGTATTGGCGATTTGGGATTGGTTGGCGGTCCCTCCTGTGGTGCTAGCGCTTTGGTTGGCTGAGCCACCATTGGTGGTGACCGTGCCACCGGTTGTGTCGGATGATCCACCGTTGGTATTGGCTGCCCCTCCTGTCACATCTCCCCCCGTGGTATTGGCGGATTGATTCTGAGTGGCGGATCCTGCGGTAACGTTTCCACCTGTGGTATTGGCCGACTGGCTTTGGTTCGCAGTACCACCGGAAGTGCTGGTGTTAAATTGATTATCGCCAAGCGCTGTGTTTCCTCGATTGACATTACCTAAGGAAGTATCGCCACGGGTTGCATCTCCCAGAGAAGTCTCACCGCGAGTCGCATCTCCCAGAGAAGTCTCACCGCGAATCGCATCTCCTAAAGAAGTCTCACCTCTACTGACATCACCTAAATTCGCTCCGGAGGTTGAGCTACCCCCCGTTGCCCCTTCTGCTTGAGACGTAGAGTTGCCACCGTTGACGTCAGAAGAGGACTGGGAATATCCCCCATCTACTGAGGAGGTTGCATCTCCAGATGTAATCGCTCCCGACTCAGAAATATTCGTAGGATTGGCATTGATGGTTTGGCTATTTTGGTTGTTGGAGGAATTACCTACGGAAGAGGATGAGGAATTTGCACAACCTGTGCCGTTGCCTTCAAAGGCATCCTCACCCGCATTTACAACGAGGTTATTATCTGGACCAGGGGTACCATCATCGTTATCATCCCGTTGACGAATGACTGTTCCACAATCATTATCTAGGGTTTCTAAATTAACCCCATTTTCATCACCTGAAATATCAATATCGCCGGTATAAACGGCCCCTTCTTCAACTTCTATTTGAGCTAAAGCAGGTGAACCTAATGCAGCAAAGAGTAATGTACAACTCAGTGTCAGCTTAGTCAGTGGAATCAGGCGTTTCATGGGTATAACCTCGTGGAGCACATCTCTGAGAATGTAGGTGATTGTGTGGATGTATATGATGTGTATATCTACAGCATGCCCTTAGAGAAAAAGGTCCCACTCGCGACAATTACCTATTTCTTCTAATTTTTAATCTCATATTGTCTTTTCTTTTATTTATTCTGTTTGACTGGTGTCCTAGGTAGTTTCACTTATTTTTTATTTAAAAGAACAAAAACATTTTGAGTCTAGAACATTGAATTCAGTGATACTACTGAATATAAGTACTTATCCCCGAGCTGATGGAATCAGAGATCAGTACTTTACTCGACTGACATCCTTAAAGTCTTAAAATTTTTAGGCGGCTCCTCTATTTCTATAGATTGGCCTTCACAGGTGACCATGCACTTCAATACCTCCATATTGGTCATCCTGTACTCAAAAATTTTGAGACGCTGGTGCTCTTAGCTGCCCTCTACCGTTATCTATCAAGCAATCTCTGGACGATATACTGCACAATAATGGGTAGAGAAAATTGTCATCTTGATTAAAGATCCTATGCAAGCAGAATATCGCCAGCGTCGTCAAAAACTGATGAAAGCCATGGGTTCGGGGACGGGAATTTTTCGGAGTGCCCCAATGGCCGTGATGCATAGTGATGTGGAATATAACTTTCGGCAAGAGAGTGACTTTTTCTACTTGACGGGGTTTAACGAACCCAATGCGGTGGCTGTGCTGGCTCCCCATCATGAAGAGCATCAGTTTGTGCTGTTTGTGCAACCCAAAGATCCGTTGATGGAGACTTGGACAGGGTATCGAGTCGGTGTCGAGCTGGCAAAAGAAGAATATGGGGCCGATGAAGTCTATCCGATTGCGGAGCTGGATGAACATCTGCCCCAATATTTAGCGGGTGCTGATCGGATTTACTACCACCTCGGGCTGGATCAACCCTTTAATCAAACCATTCTGAAGCATTGGCAACGATCACTGATCATGGTCCGAAAGAATGGCATTGGTCCGGTTGCTTTGGAAGATCCCATGACGGTGCTGCATCCCCAGCGGCTGACCAAAAGTGAGGCTGAACTGGATTTGATGCGTAAAGCCATCGATATTTCTGCCGAGGCTCACAACTTGGCCCGAGAGATAGCCCAGCCTGGTCGCTATGAATATGAAATCCAGGCAGAGATGGAACGGCTATTTCGCTTGCGAGGTGGCTTAGGCCCCGCCTATCCCTCCATTGTGGCTGCGGGGGTGAATGGCTGCATTTTGCACTATACCGAAAATACCTGCCAGCTTCAGGATCAGGATTTGCTGTTGATTGACGCGGGCTGTAGTTATCAATATTACAACGCCGATATTACCCGTACTTTTCCCGTGAGCGGAACGTTTACAGCAGAGCAAAAAGCTCTGTATGAGCTGGTTTTAGCGGCACAAGAAGCTGCGATCGCACAGGTACAACCGGGCAACCCCTACAACGCCTTCCATGAAGCAGCAGTCCAAGTGCTGACCCAAGGTTTAGTCGATCTGGGCTTACTGCAAGGGGATGTCGATAAACTCATCGAAGAAGAAACATATAAGCCCTTTTATATGCACCGTACGGGTCATTGGCTAGGGCTGGATGTCCATGATGTGGGCGTCTACAAAAAGGATAAAGACACCTGGCAACCCCTTGAAGCCGGGCATGTGGTTACCGTTGAACCCGGAATTTATATTGGTCCTGACATTCAACTAGTCGAAGATCAGCCAGAAGTACCGGAGCGGTGGCGAGGAATTGGGATTCGCATTGAAGATGATGTGCTGCTTACGGGAACAGGCCATGAAGTGCTCACGGCAGCTGTTCCTAAATCCATCGCCTCCATTACCCACTGATGGACTTGTGATCGGAGGCCGTCGCGGTGTTGCTCCGACGCTGCATCAACCGTCTGACGACAAATTGCACCAAGACCAGACCAATGATGTAAGGCAAAAAGACCACAAACCAAACCAGAATGCCCAGTAAGCCAAATGTGAGATTGACAACCGCATGGGTTGACTGGGACCAAGCTTCTTGTAGGCGATCACCAAGGGAAGATTGGGGTGGCGTGGTTGCGATCGCAGAT
The DNA here is from genome assembly GCF_021497025.1 of Acaryochloris sp. 'Moss Beach'. Taxonomy (NCBI): domain Bacteria; kingdom Bacillati; phylum Cyanobacteriota; class Cyanophyceae; order Acaryochloridales; family Acaryochloridaceae; genus Acaryochloris; species Acaryochloris sp. 'Moss Beach'. The sequence continues at coordinate 3,430,058 of NZ_CP071717.1, read as the reverse complement.
TCCAAACTGAGGTTAACCGTTGAAAAAGCCACCTGGGCTTGTAACCGTTTCACCTGAGCATCAATTTGTTCAATCTGTTGACGAATCGTCTTTAGCTCTTGAGAAACTTTGAGGACATCAGCCACAGATCCCGATCGATCCATAATCTTCAACACCACTTCTTCCGACTTGCGGAGATTTTTAAGGCGGGCTTGAAAATCTACCAGCTGAGTGGACACATCTTCCGCTTCGATCGAGCGGTTTTGAACGGTGCCTAACTGGGCTAATTGCTCCAGGGTGGCCTCCAATTTGGCTTGGGGGATACTTAGCTCCATGGAAGCCTGATGACGCACTGCCCCGTCAGGAGGCACTTGATCCTGAAGGCCAACCACGTCACCTTGCTGAGTTTTGACAAGCTTAGCGACAGCTTGTAACGTGGGCGCTATTTTTTCGACCCGAAGGGTCATATTGGCACGCTTGATCAGCTGGGGCTTGGCCTTGGGGGGAGCGGCATCAGTCGGTGACGACACATCATTTTGGAGGGCGGCTAGCTCCGACTGAGCGGCTTGGGGTGCCTCACCTGAATCTGACATCGATTCAGTGAGAGGGGATGAACAACTCGCTAAGAGAACGGCTCCGACAACTGTGCCCCAAACGGGTGCAGTAAGGCGTTTATGTTCTGGCGTCATAACCCTGACAAATGCTACATTGCCCTGATTATGGTGGTTTTAAGCACTATTATTAAGCCAGTTACCATTTATGCAACCAATCCTGACATTCCTAAAAGGGATGTTAAAACTTGAACGCCAGTTTAGAAGGTCAGCAACATGGGCGTGATTTGCATGACGATCAGAGTCACATCATCACCGCTTTGATTCCGTTCTCCCATAAAGGCTTGCAAACGCTCAAACAGGTAATCTAGAATCTCTTGCGGGCCGTGGCAAGTATGGCAGGCTTCTTGAAAGACAGTCAGTAAGTTTTCTTCATCGAAGCGATCACCATTAGGACCAGCCGCATCGGTAAAGCCATCGGTATAGTAAATAATCGTATCGCCAGGCGCTAGGGTGACTTTATCTTCCTGATACTCAGTATTGGCATCCAGACCAATCAACATACCGTCCGTATCTAGGCGCTCAATCGCATCTTCACGGGCACGCCAGAGCAATGGCGGATTATGAGCCGCGTTGCTGAAGCTAAGCTGACGAGTTTTGGGGTCATACTCTGAATAAAACAGAGTCACAAACCGATTAGAATTTTCTAAATCGGCATACATGACCTGATTGAGATTTTTTAAGATCTCTGCTGGAGAATGATGGTGTAACGCATCAGCTCGCAGAATCCCGCGAGTCATGGTCATGATCAGACCAGCAGGAACCCCTTTACCCATGACGTCTCCAATCACGAGTCCCCAGCGATCGGCCTGATTTAGGCGATATTGACGGGAGGTTGGAAGCTGTCGATAAATCGGAATAAAGTCGTAATAATCTCCACCCACTTGATTGGCCGTTTGACAGGTAGCTGCTAGGGCCACCCCGTCAATCGTGGGGGAATAGTTGGGCAACAAACGAGCTTGAATTTCTGCCCCAATCTCCAACTCACGGGTGATCCGTTCTTGCTTTCGAAGTTGGGTGGTCAACGTGTCGTTTTCAATGGCTACAGCGGTTTGGTCAGCCACTAATTGGGCTAGCTTTTGCCGGGTTTCTGTCCATTCATATTCAGGATTACTGCTAAACAGATATAGGCGGCCCCGTTCATGGAGTTCAAAATTCCGCACTAAAATAGCGGTACTGAACCACTGATAGTTTTCTCCCAACAGCTGACCTAACTGTTGTTCTAGAACTAGGTTCGGTTGTTTAGCAGGAGAACCATTAATCGGAAACTGACGGGTGACACTCTCTAGGGCTAAGCGAATATTTCGGCATTGCTGCCCTTCATGACAATACAACTGCTCTAAAGACACTTGCCCGTTGGGGCGAAACAAAATTAAAGCAGCGGCATCCGCATCGGTAACACGACTAACAATCAGAGGAATTAAGGCGAGGAACTGATTGAGATTGTTAAAGCTCCTTAACGAAAAGCTTAAGGAACTCAATAAGTCTTGCGCTTTTGCTTGTTCTCGTCGGAGATGGGAAACAAGCTCTTGGAGTGCTGTCAAAGTTGCCACGTTTGTCGCCACCCCTGGATAGTCAAAATCCAAAGATTGGGACGGTTGGTTTGGAAGTGGAACTCGAGACATAAAGGCAAATACAAGCCAGTATTGTAGAGAAAACGAGTGTTGTGTTACTAGTTGACAGTTATGCCCAGTAAGCTTAGCACTCTTGTCAACTCTTTGGGCAGCTGAACTCTAACTAAAGAAAAATAAAGAAGTACGAGGAATGCAACAGTATCCTCTGATACATTTTTTCTTAGGAAGAATACTCTAGATAGAGTGCCAAATCATCACGAAATTGCTGTTAACTGCAGCAAATATCAGAGACTGACCAAGAACGACTTAAAAAATTGTGAAACCACTCCTAAAAGGGAAACAATATGACAAATATCAATTGTTTCCTTCAATCTGGTATAGCGCACTTCTGATAAGATTGCCACAATTTATTTCCTGATCTCTGCAGTCTGATAAGGCAAAGAATCGATTGATCATGTTAGTTCTAGATCAGAAAAATACTAGGTGCTCAGGAGTGCTTCTACAAATTCATAGCTAGAGAAGGGGCGCAAGTCAGTAATCCCTTCACCGGCTCCAATAAATCGAATAGGCAGACCTAACTCCTGAACCACGGCTAGGGCGACCCCACCTTTGGCAGAGCCATCCAGTTTAGTGAGTACCACTCCGGTTAGTTCGGCAGCTTCTGAAAAGACCTGAGCTTGTCGCAAGCCATTTTGCCCCAAAGTGGCATCCAGTACCAACAAGGATTCAATATGGGCATCCGGTGCTTTCTTGCTGACAATCCGCCGAACTTTGTTGAGTTCATCCATCAGGTTCTTCTTATTCTGCAAGCGCCCTGCTGTGTCCACCAGCAATAGATCAATGTTTCGCTTTTGGGCAGCAGTAATGGCATCGAAGACAACGGCAGCGGGGTCTGTATTCTGGCCAGGATTGGCAATCACATCGACATTGCTGCGCTGTCCCCACACTCTCACTTGTTCAACAGCTGCAGCTCTAAAAGTGTCGGCAGCAGCAATCAGACAGGCATAGCCCGACTCTTGAGAAATATGGGCTAGTTTGCCGATGGTGGTGGTTTTACCTGCTCCATTGACCCCTGTCATCAGCCAGATATTCATCCCCTCTCGCTTGGGGGCAAAGTTAGGGTTGTAGTTCTTTTGGATAGGAGCATCGAGAATCTTTTGCATTATCTCTTTGAGATATGCGATCGCAGCATCGGGGGGTAGGGTTTCTTCTCTAACCTTGATCTGCAAGGCTTCGATCAATTTATCCGTCGCCGAAATACCCACATCGGCCTGCAGCAGTAATGACTCAATTTCCATCACTGCATCGGCATTCAATGGGCCTTGACCCACTACCGACTTGAGTTGGTTGGCTAAGCCTCGCCGGGTTTTCCCCAATCCTTGGCGCAGCTTCTGCAGCCAAGAAATTTCTTCAACGGAGACATCTTCAGGGCGGCGACCCTGGGCTGCTAATACTTCTGCAGACCACAAAAACCCTTCATCAAATGTCAGATCAGATGGGGTCGGCTTGGCGGGGGGTGAAGTCGGGCTTGGCGTTGCCGCAACAGGCGCAGGGGTTTCTGCTTTTGCGACCGGTGCAGGAGTTTCTACAGGCGTCGGTTCGGGAGGGGGAGCAGCCTCTGGTTCTGCTGCCTCAATTTCCTCTACTTCAGCAGTGGTGGGAGTGACCTCAGGGGGAGCAGACTCAGCTTCTGGTGTTACTGCATCTATTGAGAGGCTCTCTGCTTCGACGTCTGGAGCAGGGGTTACCTCATCGGTTGAGGGACTCTCTTCGACGTCTGGGGCAGCAGTCTCTGAGGTGGTTGCTTGCTGTCGCTCTTGGATTTTTTGAAAGGCTGTCTCCGCCCAACTGAGAGAGTCTTCAGCTTCACTCGTTTCATCAGCATCGTCGCTATCATCGCTGTCGTCACTAGGGGCATCTTGCTCCGCTTCAACGACAGACGTTGTTTCTTGCTCCTCAGCTTCTTCTTTATTAAATTGGCGACGAAACCAATTGAAAACCATGACCTTTTCCTAAGCGAAACGATGGGGGCGGATCTGATTTCAACCTACCGCATATTAAGGTACCGCGATGTGGCGGGTTACCCGTCGCAAAACACCATTAATAAAGCGATGACCCTCTTCAGCACTATATTTCTTAGCCAGCTCTACGGATTCGTTAATCGCTACTTGATTGGGAATATCTAAATACTTCATTTCGGCAACGGCTAACCGCAACAAATTGGCATCGATATGGGCCAACCGATGGAGCTGCCAATCCACCAAGGATTTCTCGAGGATTTGATCAATGTCCTCGCGATGGTGATGAACGGCTGCAATTAAGTCGAGGGTGTAGTCTCGAACGGACTGTTGGTTGGCCAGCTGAATAAATTCAGGGAAGTCAATGGCTAATCCCAAACGGTTGACTGCCGTTTTGGTGAGGTCAATGGCTTCAGTAACCATGGCCCGCGAACTCTGCACATCAATGGCTTTGAGTTCGCTATCGAGGATGCGATCGCTTCCCCGTTTCAGTTCGGCACTGGCTGTTTCCAATGCCTCCTGGACTTCAGCGACGAGGGTTCGCACCGCTGTAATCATCACAGCTTGCAAATCTTGGTTGGCGAGACGATCGGAATTGCTAGGCAATTGACCAATACTTAAAAGTGCCAATTCACGGGCAATTCGGCGAGGTTGCATGGGAAGATACGGGCTTGGTGCAGAACTCTCTAATCTTAGTATCCAACGTTCAAGTTCAGCATTGGCGGCTTACACTATATCTCTAGTCAATGGGCGCGAGGTATGCGGAAGTTATATTTCTTGGTTCCGGGGTTAGGGGGTAAATACGCCTGTGGTGGACTCTGGGCAGAACTGAAAACCTTAAAATTGGCTCAGCAGATCTGCTCCGCTGAAGTGGTGACCTACAAACAACGGGAACCAGACACCCTCTTCTTAACGGATCTGTTGACTCAGCCCCATCTAGATCAGGTCATTTTCGTCATTAGTTGGGGATTTGATGTCGGCAAGTTGGCTCAACAATTGCAGGCTTATAACGTGGTCTACCACGCCCATAGTTCAGGCTATGGGTTTGACCTGCCAGCACGAGTGCCGATTATTACAGTGAGCCGAAATACCCTAGGCTATTGGGGCCAGCGATCGCCTCATTCCCTGCTTTACTATTTACCCAACCAAATTTCAGACAATTTCAGCAATGTGAATATAGACCGAGATATAGATGTCTTAGTCCAGGCTCGGAAATCTTCTGCTTATTTAATGCAAGATTTGATTCCAGCGTTGCAGCAAGTCTGTACAGTCGAGGTCGTAGATAGCTATGTTGAAGATCTATCCCAACTCTTTAACCGAGCCAAAGTCTATCTCTACGATTCTGCGGAATATTGGGCACAGCAAAAAGTGAGCGAAGGCTTTGGACTGCAACCCATGGAGGCAATGGCTTGTGGGTGCCAAGTGTTTTCCAGCATTAATGGTGGACTTTCTGACTACTTGGATCCTGGTTTTAACTGTCACAAAATTGCGGGTTATTCCCTCACATTTGATGTCCAGCGTATTCAGCAAGTTCTGCAATCGGGTCAAGTCGGCAATCTCCCAGAATCAGTGTTGGCAGAATACCGGACGGCCAATATTCTCCAGCGGCTGCAGGTGATTTTGACTGAGGTCAATGCATTTTTTGATTCCCAACCCCAGCAACAAGAAGCCATTACACCCTTAACTCAGCTGCGAATCACGCAGCTCCGCTGGCAGAATCGCTGGCGAAAAGTGAAACAAAGGCTATCTTAAGACACTGCTTTAGGGCTGGCAGGAGAAGGACTTAAGGCTTGTTTCTGGTTGTGACAAATATCACCAGCAATCTAGTATGACATCACTGCAGAGACCGACAAGGATATCAATAATAGAGATATCGTTGGGTGCAAGTGACATCCCCCCAGGAAACTTTGCCCATCCTAGGTCTGGCTGCAATTGGGAGCGCTGTCAGACCTCTTCTCAAATTTTGGCAACTTATGACAACGATATTCTCTCTCACTTTGATTGGGCTTAATGTTCTAGCCATCAATCTTCCAGGACCTACATCTGCTCAGCCTGGTGTTGCAGATCCAACCGTAGAGATTCAAGTCGCTCAAGCTCAGCAGTCTGCTCAACAGCTTGATCTGCAAGGAGATCGGCTAGTTAAAAAGGGGCGCTTAGCAGCAGCGGTGGTTGCCTATCGTCAATCCTTAAGGTTGGATGCGAAAAACGCTTCGGTCCACCAAAAATTGGCTGAAGCGCTCGTCCAGCTTCAACGGATAGATGAGGCATTAGAAGCCTATCGCCAAAGCATCGTTCTCCAGAATCAGTCTTCCCCCTCCGCTTGGCATCCCCCTAGAAGCTCAGCTTGGTACGATGCTCAAGCCCATACAGAGCTGGCCAATGCTCTAACCCAGAATCAGCAAGTTGACCTAGCATTGCAATATAGGAAGCAAGCGATTGACCACTACCCAGGCAATGAACAGCTTTATTTTCAGTTAGGCAAAACGTGGGTCGCTAAAGGTGAAGCTGAAGCGGCGATGGCGGCCTATGTTCAAGGTTATAAACAGCAAATTGCGGCCAACCAGATGTCGAACGGTTTCAAGGATCTTGAAGCTGCATTCACAGATAAGAAGGCTCTAGCCTGGCGAGATGTAGGACGTAATTTTGTCGCCCTTGAGCAGTACCAGCAAGCTATCAAAGCTTACCGAGCAGCACTTGCCATCGATCTGACGGGTAGCATCTACTATTCTTTGGCGTCTGCTCAGGAAAAAGCAGGTCAGTTAGCGGCGGCGGCTCAGTCTTATGCTCAGGCTGGAGATAACATGCTCTATCAACACCTGCATATCGGCATAGAGGCCTATCACGACGCCATTCGCTTAAACCCCGATAATGCTAAATTCCATAACGGTTTAGGTAAAGTTTTACTGGAGCATGGAGAGATACGAGATGCGATCGCATCTTTCCAACAAGCGCTCTCCCTCAATCCCAATTTGACAGAAGCTCAATCCAACCTTGCCAAAGCCCAAGCGCGCTTATAGCCTAAACCGGCTAATCCTGACCAAACCAATATCACGAAGAGCCGTCTGAAACTCTTTCCTATTTCACCCCTGAGTTGCAATGAAAACTAAGACAACACTGTCCCTGCTTTGCTTGTGTGTATTGTCCATTGGTTTAATTCACCGCCTAAATCTTTTTTCGGCTAATTCCTCATCGTCTCAGCAAGTTTCGGCAACTGCAAAAAAGTCTACCGAGCAAAACAGCTCTGTGGAGCAACTATTAGCCAAAACTCAACAAGCCAAGGTGTGGCAACAGGCCATCCAACTGAATCCCCAAGATGCGGAAGCTCACCATCAGCTGGGACTCGTTTTAGTGGCCGAAAATCAGGTCGATAAAGCCATTAGTCACTATCAAAAAGCCATTGCCCTCAAGCCACCCAATATTTCGCGGATCTATCAAAATTGGGGCAAAGCCTTAGTCAAGCAGAGCAAGACTGACGATGCGATCGCAACCTTCCGCCAAGGCATCATTCAAGACTATCCTGATGCCCCCAAAGCAATGCAGGAAGCGGAAGTCCATTTTCGGTTAGGGCAGTCTTTGAATCATGAAGGCCGTTTACCTGAAGCGATCAAAGCCTATCGCCAAGCTATTACAGCAAAACCAGATCGATTGATTTATGAACACCTAGGGAATGCATTAGCGAAACAGAATCAGTTAGATGAGGCTGTGATTGCCTTTAAGCAAGCTCGCCCCAAAGCCTCTCCAGGTTACCCTTACCGATTAGTGGGAGATGTTCTAGTTCGTGAGAATCGCTTAGATAATGCGTTAGCCGCCTATCATCAATGGCTTGATATCGATAGTAAACACCCCAAACAAGGTGTTAAGGATGACTATGCCCATCATGCCTTAGCAGTCAGGCTCAACTCCTTGAATCGTATCGAACCCGCACAGTCAGCATTTCGCAAGGCGCTTAAGCTGACAGACCCTATGGGCCAACCACTGATTGCCCAAGACTTGATCCATTTATTAGTTACTCAAAACCTCTCGAACGAAGCCCAGGAAGTATCGCAGCAGTATTTTCGATCAGACCAACCATTCCAGAAGGCAAATGTCCAGCATTTGATCGAACAGTCAAAGGATTTAGTCAAGGCCAATCAATTGACTCAGGCTGAAAAAAATTGCCGTCAAGCTGAAACAATCCTGAACAAGACCCAATTCCTGGCCCATCATCTCAATAAGGCTGAGGTGAATCGGAAGCGGGTAGATGTATGGTCTTGCTTAGGCCAGGTTCAAGCCAGACAGGGCCAACTAGAAACAGCCTTAACCAGTTTTCGGCAAGAATATCAACTCAACAAATATGCCTACATTGACATTGCAGAAACACTAGTCAAACTGCAACGGCCCCAAGAAGCCTTGAACATTTTGCGGAAAGAGTCTCACCAAGAGGTCCAGGCTTATAGCCGTTTGGGAAATCTACTGATCGCTAATCAGCAAACAGAGGCTGCCGCTCAGTACTGCCAAAAAGCTTTAGCCGTTGATGCTCAGAATCTTGCGGCTCATCGTTGCTGGGCGACAGCGGCTGGTGAGTCTAAACCAGTTATGGTCGATACTCAACTATTTAAAAAGAGAATCAAAGACATCTCCCCCAAAGTCATCCAAAAGGCCTATCGAGCTAATCGTTTAGGAAATAATACTATCGGCTATACCCTTCATCAGGATGCCATCGGTGTCAGTCACGACGAGGTTACACGGACACAGACCGTTATGCCCCATCTCGCTGAACTAAATATCTATCAGACCTGGGGAGATGTCCTGGCTCAGCAAGGCAAAAGGCAGGAGGCAGTTGCCGCGTATCACCAAACATTACGGCTCTTGCCAGAAACTGCGCAAACCTATACCAGTCTAGGTAAAGTACTGATGCAACAGCAGCAATACGGGGGTGCGATCGCAGCCTATCGTCGCGCTATCCAGCTTTCTCCCTATGCAGCTCAATCCTATGTGAATCTCAGCAAAGCCTTACAAGCAGTAGACCAGACAGAAACAGCGAATCTAGCGTTACAGCAAGCTGTGCAATTAGGGTGGCAAGAAACTGCGTCAGATCAATAAGGGGCCTCACCCAGGTGCATCAAGGCATTTGTAAACCCTTCAATACCTGACTTTGTTCCTTCTCATTTAACCCTTTCCCTTGGATCAGGACTTGAAAACCACCCAGTCCCAGAGGGTTGATTAGAGACTGCAGGGTTTCACGCCGACGAATCACCTCATTCAGCTGAGTGATATCACGGGTGTTGTTATTGGCGACTAAGCGATCGCCCAAGCCCAACGCCATTAAAAACAATCCTTGTTGGATATAGCCCATTGAAGTTAACCCTTGGGCCAACCCCTGCTTTTCTAAAGCCGTAAAGTTAACGTGAGCCGTAATATCTTGATGTCCCAGATAGGCATAGGGATCTTGATGAGCACCATGCCGACGAAAGCATTGCAAAGTGCCCTGGTGCCGCTGGGGGCTGTAATATTGCGGTGCTAAATATCCATAATCAATCGTCAGCACATACCCTCGTTCCAGTTTTTGTGAGACGGTCTCCAGCCAATTCAGAGCCGCTAAATTAATCTCACTCCGATATCCATCTTCATATCCCGCACCAATATCGATGCCTTGCCCAGCTAAATACTCTACTAAATGATCTGTTGAAGGGGTTGATAAGACCTCCATAAAAGACTGTGAATCACCATCAATCATCACAAACACTTCTTGCACAGCACCATCTTGCACAACAAATTGGTGCACCGGTAGAGCATCGACTAGCTCATTAGAGAAGAAGCAGCCCACCGTACCCGCCTCGGGAAGCTGTTCAAACCTCAGCCACTGCACTTTGTCAGGTGCGAACTGAAACGGCTGTAGCAATCGCTGTTGAGCCGCTATTAAGCCCTCTGCTTTTTCTACAATCATGTAACGCAAAGCGGCCCAAAAGGCTGCATAGCCAGCCGATGAATCAGCAGATTGTTTTCGGATCGCCAAATATTTAAGGACATCAGCCGCTACTAAGCCTTGACCAGCCCCCATCTCGACCAATGTAAATGACTTCGGCTGCCCCATCACCCTCCACATATCCAGAAATTGTTCAGCGAGTAATTCACCAAAATCAGGACATAAATGAGGAGACGTAAAGAAATCCCCTGCCACTCCGATTTGAACTTGGTTCGTCGCATAGTACCCCTGCTCAGGGTCATACAAAGCCAGTTCCATAAACTCAGCAAAGGTCATTCTCTGCTGAGGAGCAGTATTCATGCAGTCTACAATTCGCTGAAAGAGAACCGGGTTAAATGAATCAGGATGGGTCAAAGTGTCTGTCCTGGTAGCTTAGATATCACTGATATGGGTGAGAGTGATCACGCTCAAAAAAGTATTTTAGGGATAAAACGGTGGGAGAGGTTTGATCGTTGGTTTCAAGGACCAAGTCCAGATTGATTCGCTTATCCTTGAGGCCAGAATCACAACATTAAACTCTTGTTCCATCGTATTCCGTTGAAGCTTATCTCCCCATGAAGATCGTTGCCAAGAAACCTGCATTCCGTTCCTTATTAAGTCTTTCCCTACTGAGTGGATGGCTATTGATAGGTGGATGTAACCAGGCCAACCAAGAATCCACCCAATCTGCAGATGAAGTCGCTGAGTTAAAGTCCAAATTACAAGACCTTGAGGCCGAAAATAAAGATCTCAAAGAACAACAGGATGAAATCGGCCTCGGCTCAGATCCCCTCAAAGAGGCTAAGCCCGTTTCAGAGATAGTAGCCAAAACATCAGAAGACAACCCAGAGAGTGCCTCTCCTATACAGTCAGAGACGAACCGGCCCGCTGCCGTCGCCTTTAACGATATCGCCGATTTACCCACCCAGCCGCTCCTGGCTGATTTAATCAAACTAGAGATATTGTCAGCGACCGACGATCAAAACTTTCAGCCCTACGACCCCATTTCTCGGGGTGAATATATGATCTGGCTGTTCAAGGCCCACAACACCATCAGTCGCCCAGCCCAAAAGATCCGTTTGGCCCCTACTTTTGACCCAGAGTTTACAGATATTGATGCCAAACATCCCGCATTTAAAGTTGTTCAAGCTTTAGCCAATGCAGGCTATTCAGTGGGCTATGACGATAAAACCTTCAAACCCGATCAGCCCATTACCCGCGAAGAGATGATCAGCATTAAAGTTGGCTTGGATAAGGGTAAAAGCATTAAACCCGTGAGAATCTCCCTGTTGCGCAGTGCCTGGAAATTTAGCGATCTGGCTGACATTGATAAGCGGCACTCGGGGTACATATACAACGATCTCTTCGCGAAGGGACCCAAGGGAAGTAACATCGAACGCGCCTTCGGCAAAATTGGGACTTTCAAGCCCAAACAAGCAGCCAAACGCCATGAAGCCGCGGCTACCCTCTGGCAAATTGGGAGAGAAACCGCCCCCAAAGCCTTGGAACGACAAGAGAAAGAACTCAGTTAGTGTTCTCTGACATTTAGAGCTTGGCTAGCCAAGCTCTAAAGCTGATTAATCATCAGCAGCCAAGACCACCTCTTCATAGGTTCCAGATTGGATAATTTGACCATTCTTCATGAGATGAATGCAATTACAATGCTCCACCGTTGTTAAACGATGGGCAATGATAATCATCGTCTTCGAGTCACTCAGGGAGCGAATCGCTTCTGACACTAAGGCTTCTGTCTCATTGTCGAGGGCAGAGGTCGCTTCATCCAACACTAAAATTTCCCGCTCATGATACAAGGCCCGGGCAATACCAACCCGTTGTCGTTGTCCTCCGGATAAATTGGCTCCACGCTCTCCTAGATTGGTTTTGACACCATCAGGAAGCTCCTGCACTAGCTCCGACAACTGTGCTAACTCAATGGCCCGGTTTAATCGAGTCTCATCAATCAGGTGATCGGGAACGCCAAGGGCAATATTTCGTTCTAAGGTGTCATCAATTAAAAAGATAGATTGGGGAATATATCCCAATAAATTTTGCCAAGCTCTCAAATCGTGGTAAACCGATTGGCCATCGACTTTAATATCTCCACCAGTGGGTGTCAGCAGCCCTAAAAGCACATCGACCAGGGTCGTTTTTCCTGCGCCCGATTTACCAATCAGGGCGATGGATTCTCCTTTCTTGATGCGAAGTTGAATCTGATTTAGAGAAGGGTTTTTAGCACCTTCATACTGGAAGGAAATTTTATCAAATAAAATCTCCTTCTCAAACTCCAACTGAGGCAGCTCAAGACTACCATTCAATTCTGCCGACTTGAGTTGAGCGACAACATCAGTAGAAGGGGCAGTAAGTGCCTGGTAATTTTCAAGTTCTTTGAGATCGTGATATAGCTTTTCCAATACAAATGTTGAACTTCTTAAAACGCTTAAGCCCTTGCTGAGTTGTGTTGCTAAAGGCATCAGTCGTATTGATACGACCGCAAAGATACCTAATGTGGAAATTAATCCTTGAAAATCTTGATTCGTTAAGATCGAAAAAGAGATAAAACCTAAGATAAAGGTCATAATCATGGCTTCAATCGTAATGCGTGGAATTTGATTGAAGGACATGAAATCGCTAAGGGAAGTGGAATAGAGCTGGGCTTGAGTATCAAGTTGATCTAAAAAGAAGGACTCGCACCCAATCACTTTCGTCTCTTTCACAGACCCCAAGCTATGGTTAACCACTCGAATCATCTCTGCCTGAGACTGAGCAATCGTTTTACCCCATCGAGCAAGGGTGTTTTTCAATCGTAAGATAATGGCAAAAACGACGAATAAAATCAGTCCAATTACGATTGTCGCAATGGGGCTGGTATAAATCAGCAATATACTCAGAAAGGTAATAATGGTTAAGCTGACAAAGAATTCAGCATCTCTAGCAAGATGCCATTACAAAAACTAACCGTATGATTCATAATGCTTTGAATCATAAAAGCAGAATTATTTTTTTAAGTGAAATGTATATGGCATTTGCATATACGCACTTAATAATCGAATCCGAAGCTTACCTTGGTATTGATAAACAAAGTTAAAAAATATAGCGCCGAATAACGAAATTAAGAAAAGACTTGATATAAAAAAACAATAATAATAAATAAGGCCAGAACCGCAATAAACCTTTCCCTAGATTCAAAGTTCAACCAGTCATAGATTTGGCCAATAACGATGGTTTTCTCTACTAACTCTGGATCACTCGCAAAAGCAATAAAAGGGCCAATCAGGCCAATACCTAAGGTTTCTATTACAGCATTTCCTAAAACAGCCGCCAGCAAGACAAATAACATTGCTTTCTGGTCAGCTAAAATATATAGAAATTGCTTCAAGAACTTTTTTCATTTCAGGATTATCTGTTTAAATTTAACGGTGCATATTGCTGTATAAATGCATAATTCTCAGTAACTCTTACCACCTTCTAGCCCTGAGTGAGCATGGCATTATCCAGCTCTAGAATCAACAAGAATCGCCAGATTTGTACCGTCGCGAATAGATTACCTTCACGTTCCAATACATCTTTGATTTTGAGAACTATGGTCATATGATTCTAGATTTCTCTATCGCTATTTAAATTATCGGGATTCTCAAACAACAATACGTTGAAGCAGTACTTCTCTTACTTCATTACATACTGTCACATAATTACACTTCATCTGTGGAGAGAGGTGAGGCGCTACAGGTCTATATTGATCAGGCTGATCGACGATATTCTCTGCTGTGGGACTGCCATTATCAACGGCATAAAATATCTACTCAAAAATCTTAAGGTTGCGACTCTATTTTTCAACTAAAGCCTGCATCTCATATCGTTCGAGGTCCGAGCCGTCTGCTTCTATAATTTGCTACAGCATTCTGAGCAGCTCATCGCGGTTAGGGTCTTCAGAAAATATGATTCAGATATAAAGCTTATCTAGATTAGAGAGACCTACCATTCAACAACGGTCAGTATTCATAGCGCTTCCATAGGATAGGAAAGGCTAGGGTTACCCCAATGGATCAGGGGGTTGAGGTAGATTCGGAGTAGCATCTTGTCCTTCTGGAGACAAGTCAGAGATGACTTGGTCCAGCTCAGCCGCTAGTTCAGATTTGTTGGCATCGGGTTCTACAGTTATTGGGGCTTCTGAAACAACCTCTACCTGAGCAGCAGGCTCTGCCTCCTCTTCTGACTGGGCTGAACGCTCTGTCGGGGCGTCAGGGATAGGCGATTCTATTTCTGGTGTCGCAGGTGTTTCAACCATCACGGGTGTCGCAGCAACTCGTTCTTCAAGTTGGGAATCCTTAACCGCAGGCTCTGCAACGGGTGGAGTGGACTCAGTCACTGGAGCAGGTGGTGATGTTACTTCTGATATAGATTCAGCCGTAGCTGCATCCGGTTGTGACGTTACTTCTGGTATGGTCTCAGCTATTGTTGCAGCAGGAGCCTCTACTGTAGGTGTACTCATCTCAGTAGGCTGGACCGTCTCAGTGGGTGTATCAGCAGTCTGCTTGCCACTGATCATACCTTTAAGTTTTTCTCCTAGACCTGATAGGTCTAAACGCTGTTTGATGGCAGGGGGCAAAATTGACTTTTCAGATGTCCCGTCATCCGCTTGCATGCCCATCTTTTCCCATAATCCTTGCCAATCCACGCTAGTAATCTTGGCAAGGGCCTGATCGGATAGCTTTCTGGCTTTAGCGCCCCACGTTCCATCGTCTGGCTGCGCTGGATTCGCCTCTACCATGGCCCATCGACGCTGTAATGCTTGGTAGCTAAGCCAAACCAACAAGACGACACTCGCCGTATGCCCCAGCAACAGGCCGACAGGACGGCGATAGATCAACAGGATTAAAGCATAAAAAAGCCCCGTACCGCTCCACCAGACATCGGTTTTGCGGTGAATTTCTGGATAGACGTAGGCTGTTAAATACAGCCCAACACTGCCTAAACCCACGATCAACACTAAGGCTAAGGAAAGCATGGCCCAGATTCTCCGTTCAGCATAAACAGGATTCCCCATTCATACCACCCTGGAGTCATTTTCCTATGAGTCTAGTTAGAAAAATCAAAGAGGCATGCCTTTTGCAGACATACCTCTTCAAATTACACGGGCTTTGATCTTCGCTAGCGGAGACAAAGTGTATTAAATTCTGACTTCTAGCATAGAAAATTGGCTGGGCCTGGCCTTTGCCAGAAGGTGACACTTTCTAGAGTGTCACTCTACTCAAGGTTTAGAACGAGGATATTTTTCCATTAAGGCTTGGACCTGCTCAGCATGATACGAACTGCGGGTAAGGGGAGAGGAAACAATCTGCAAAAAGCCCATCTCTTCACCCAGAGCTTGCCATTTAGCAAATTGATCGGGATGGACGAAGTCCTGTACGCCTAAATGTTTAGCCGTGGGCTGCAAATATTGACCGATGGTGAGGATATCGCAATCGACTTGGCGTAAATCAGCCATGACCTCCTGAACTTCAGCATCTGTTTCGCCTAGACCCACCATGATGCCGGATTTTGTATAAACCCAAGGGGCGAGCTGGCGCGATCTCATCAGCAATTCCAAGGTCCGCTGATATTCCCCTTGGGGTCGAACCCGTTTATACAGGCGCGGTATGGTTTCCGTATTGTGGTTGATCACCTCAGGCGCTGCTTGCAGGATGGCCTCTAGGGCGTCCCAGTTGCCACATAAGTCAGGAATCAACACTTCAATGGTGGTCTGGGGCGACAGGACTCGAATCTGCTCAATGCAGCGAATAAACTGTGAGGCCCCGCCATCGGGCAAATCATCGCGATTCACAGAGGTAATCACCACATGATTGAGATCCATCCGACGCACAGCTTCTGCCAAGCGTTGTGGCTCTGTGGGGTCAAGGGCCACAGGCTTTTTCTCAAAATCGATATCGCAGTAAGGGCAAGCCCGAGTACAGGCTGGTCCCATAATTAAGAATGTGGCCGTGCCGTGGTGGAAACACTCGCCAATATTGGGGCAAGAGGCTTCTTCACAAACCGTATTCAGGTTCAGATCCCGCAAAATATCTTTGACACTGCCCACGCGCTCCCATTGCGGGGCTTTCACTCGTAACCAATTGGGCTTAACAACCACTACTCTGACCTGAACTGTTCTGTCTCTACTGTAAGGGATGTTGTCTCCTACAGTATGAGTCAGCTATGTCCTCATAGACGCCTCAAGAGCGGGCCACAGGAACCATTGAATCGTTCAGTTCAGAAGCACAAACACAAGCTGAATTGATCATGATTGAGATGGGTATTAATTTGCCGCTTTCAACACACTGCATAATGGTATGGTCTCAAATCCCTCCACTGCAGCTTTATCGTGAAAGACAGTCGAGTTTCTGGCACGGTTTTGCGATCGCATCTCCTGATACCCTTGGTAGCACTCTCCTGCAAATGAATCGATTCAGCACACTGTTTTGGGTATTGCTCCTTGGGCTGGGAGGATGTTGGGATCCGTTAGGCAGCACAGTGCCTTGTGACACCTTTGCCACCAACATAAAAATCACTGACTGGCCCGCTAGTACCCGTATTCTGCAAGAAAAATGCATTTCAGGGTTCAATCCGACCTATCAGGTAGAGTTAACCATTCAGCCCCAGGACTTGTTGGCACTGCAGCAGCAAACCCCTCTCAACAAAATTCAGCAATGGCGGAGTCAGACGGATAGTCAGATTTTTGCAGACTCACCCCTGCAACAAAAAGGCAAGCAGATGCAATCGCTCCTATATGCCGATTTTTCTGATGGTGCTTACCTCATGGAGGTGCTGATCGATACTAGTGATGCTCAACAGTATGTGGTTTACGCCTCAAACTCTTTTGTGGACTGATATTCAGTCTGTGATAAATGTCCCTTCATAAAATGCAACATCTAAAGGCTGCCGTTTGATGGCGTCTTGGCTAGAATTGATGAATCTTATTCTTCCCTCACTCTTCAAAAGCGTTTCCAATTGCGATGTTCGAGCCTCTCTTGGCCATCGTGACTTCCTTGAGTAGGAGTGAATATCTACTATGCTTTGTCATACTTGCCAGCGTCAATCTAATTGCTTAACCCACCAACTGGCCAAACAAGACCAAAATTTGCACCGGATGTTAGAGCACTTACAAGGGTGTCAACAGCGTCAGCCTTACAGCGTTAAGTCCTCTCCAAGTCAGACTTGGCAACGAGCAGTCCGGTGGATAGAGAAACTCGTCCACCGCTTGTCTCCCTAAGCTCAGCAGACCATCTATTGACACAAGATACTCATCGCAATCTTTCCTTGCGCGGAAGGGTTAGCAATGTGCTAGAACTAATCCATTCAACTAGCCATTGTGGTTTCTCTTGACTGATGACTCTTGACTCGACTCCATCGGGTCTCGCCTTACCGAGACCAAAGAATCGTATCGTTGCCATTGTCCTAGCCCTTGCAGGGTTACTCTTGCCAGGTCTGCATAAGCTCTATTTAGGCCAAACTCGCTGGGGCTTGGTGTATCTGCTGCCTGGTATCTTTTGGGCCACCTTACCGATTGCCACCCTGACTCGGGTAGCCAGTCTATGTGATGCCGTGATTTATTTAACCCAAGGGGATGATCGGTTTCACCAAGCCTTTAATCCGGCCTGGCCTCAACCCACTCAACCGACCCTGGAACCGGCACAGATGAATGCGATCGCAGAGTCGTTACGCCAGCTCGAAAGCCTTCGCCAAGAGGGATTAGTGACAGACTACGAATTTGAGCAACAGCGACGACAGCTCTTAGGTTAGTGCACCTATAAATAGCCATGCTCAACCGCCTCGTGCAGTGGACTCAACAGCAAGGACCGCTACGGGCTCAGATTTTGGCTGACCCCTATTATCGGTTTCAGTCCTTGGCGGAAGTTGCCTTGGCTGCTGAGCTGGGCGTCAGCATTGACGTTAATCAAGCTAGTGTCGACGATTGGCTGCGCTTGCCAGGGCTGTCCATTCACCAGGCCCGCCAACTCGTGCAATTAACCCAGCATGGCGTGCAATTTTACGCCATTGAAGATGTGGCAGCTGCCCTATCCCAGCCCGTCCAGCGGATGCAGCCTTTAGCAGCGGTGATGCAGTTTTGCTACTACGACCAGGAGAGCCTTGCCTTAGCCCCCGCCTTTAATTTAAATGCGGCTTCTGTCGAACAGCTGATGGCGATACCAGAGATGATACCGAGCTTGGCACGCAACATCATTCGCAATCGCATTGCCCACGGTCCCTTTCACAACCTGGCGGATCTACAACGACGCCTGAATTTATCGGGGGAGACCACTCAAATATTACTGCCCTATCTGAGATGTTAGGCATTTTCTACATCGGCATATTCTCTCAAGCCATCCACAAAAAAACCGATGGTTCTAGATCTGACCGTCATCATCAGTTTGCAGAATAGTTTAAAGATCGAAGCAGGGGCTAACTAATGCTAGCCCCTGCTTCATGTACTAAGTTAGGAGTACCTTGAACAATTACGTTCCAGTTACTTGTTCATGCCTTGCCATTGCTCGATAGCAGCGGGGAAAATTCTAAATAAAGCCCAACCACCAGCAACAGCGACAGGAGCTAAAACAATTAATAAACGAACATCCATGCTCAATCTCCTCTCAGAATTATTTTAAAAGCACTTTTTACCCATTGTCCTACAAGTAGTCAGATTTTTCTAATCAAAATCCCTTAGACTTAGCTTTTAATCGTTTTGAAACCCAAATCAGTCCCTCGATTGGCATGGACTAAAGCCAGTTTTTGATAGTGGCGAGCATGATCCATCAAATCCTCGGATTCCGCTTCACTCATCTCCCGCAAAGGCTTTGCAGGCACTCCCACCCATAGGGAACGAGGGGGAACCGACTTAGACACCACTGCCCCAGCCCCAATAATGCTGCCAGTGCCAATGTGTACTCCATTGAGAATAATGGCCCCAATACCAATCAATGTGCCTCGCTCAATATGCGCTGAGTGAATCACGGCTCGATGCCCCACGGTCACATAATCTTCTAAAATCGTCGGCTGTCCCGGATCACCATGAAGAATGGCACCATCCTGAATGTTGGTATATTCGCCAATTTCAATGCGCTCGACATCCCCCCGCAGCACCGCACCATACCAAATGCTGGCCTCTCGATGAAGGTGAATATTGCCGATCACCGTGGCATTATCTGCCACAAACGCCGCTAAGGAAAGATCCGGGGGTGGCCAATATTGGGGACTGGATACATCCAAGATCATAGGGTTAAAACACCGTCTCGATCCTACCCTGAAAAGAGACGGTCTCCAGACCATTCAGAACAGCCACGCTAAACGATTCACGGTTATAATGAAGCCACCTTAGCGGCAACCAGAGTTCTTCGGCTCTCTCTGACTTCATGACACATGTCAGCATGCACTATCCGATTTTTGGGCCTGAGACACTCTGTCCCCATTGCCGGAAAATGATGACCGCATTGACCTTAACGGATACCTATCTTTGCCAACGTCACGGGGCATTTGAAGCTGATCCCAAGACTGAAGATTTAGTCCACCTCCAATCTGGACGTCATTGGCGATTATGGGATGGGCAATGGTACCGCCAACATACCCATCCTGATGGCATCCGCTTCGAAATTCATGAAGCGCTAGATCGCCTCTATACCGAAGGGTATCGCGCGACCAAAGTGATTATTGCCCAACGCTATCAGATCTTGATCAACACTTATTTAGAACATTCTCCCTGGTCAGACAAACCCCAGTCAGGGCGTCCACGCTTATATGGGCTACCCGTAGAATTCAGCCCTGACTCTGAGGATGATCCTCGCTGGCAAGTGATTAATTTCGATCTCGATAAGGAACCTGGAATCCCCAGCAATTCTCCTCATTTTCGCCTATTTGATTAAGCCTTCTGAATCTATGGCTCAACGACGAGGAGGCTGTGGTATATCTGATGGTCAGCATATCGGGGTATCGCCATGAAGGGGCATCATCTGTCGATTCGGACCGGGGATATCCACCGGGCGATCTCGTTCTACCAGACCCTAGACTTTGACGTTATCGAACGCTTTACAACTGGGTATACTCTGGGATGTTGGTTGGAGGGTCCTATCGGCAGACTAGAACTAATTCAAATCCCAGATCCTAAACCGCCAGCGGATGCCTTTGGCGACGAGGGTTACGTAGGCTATTATCATTTATCGATAGATGTCACAGATGACCTGTCGGCAGACCAAACCTTATCGACCTGGCTTGAACAATGGCGAGAACGGCTCAAAGCAGTCTCAATCACCTTAAAAGTATTGCTTTATCCCATGCCACAAACGATTGGCAAGCAGACCTATCATGTGGCCTTTGCCGCGGATGCGGATGGCTTACCGTTAGAAATTCTCCATAATCTCGGTTCAACATCTGCACTAGAGAGCTTGACTTAACGTGTTATCTTCGTTCGCGCATCCCTGTCTTAGGAGACTTTGACTATGCTGGAAACCTGTCCCCGTTGCTCCAATCGCTTAGGACCCCCTCTCAAATCCGGGCGTCAAGTCTGTGCCAATTGCGGCTGGTCCAGTGCCGCCATTGCCTCTCAGGGCAGCCCGTCCAGTCAAGCCGGGGCTGGCAGCATCCTTCAAGTCTGTGGGCGAATTCTCAAGCGAATTTTCCAGTATTTCAGCTCTCTGATCCAAGTGTGGATAGGGAAACTGCAGAAATCAAAGCAAAATTCAAATATGAAGCCCGGCAATATGGTCAAGGGATTGGCCGATAAGCTGAGCAGTTTAGAGCAAGCGATTCCCACGGAAGTGAGCGATTCTAAGCGCCCCTGGATGACGGTAGAAGAAGCCTTTGTCCATTTGGGAGGAGATGTTCGTGTTCCTACGTCTATTGTTCACTCTCTAGATGGTCGGTCTCGCGTTCCCTTGGCTCGGTTTCGGGAATATTACAGTGAACAAGAATTTAAAGCCTATGGCTTTGAAATGAGTTTAGAGCGCCGCCGAGCCCAAAAGCCCTGGCTGCGAGTTTTATCCCAGAAATAGAGGTTCAGCGAGTCATTAAATTGAGGACAAATTCCCTGTAGTCTTCTTTCATGGGCAAGTTGACCTCAATGCTGATTTTCGTGCGGGTCCCTTGAGAGACTTCCCCTGACATAGGGTTGATGCCTGCCGTTGGATACGACTGCCAAGCGCAACCCACTCCCCGCTTTTGCCAGTGGGGTAAGTCATTAAAGTTGATTTGCCCCAGTTGAAACAGCAATTCATTCTTATCGCCTACAGATAATCCCTCTAACTTCTGAGTTGCCATGCTCGCGGAGTCACCCGATTTACGCAACATCCAGTAGCAATGGGCATTGAGGGCATTGCGGTGGGCATCTTCCTGTCGCCATCGAAAATAGTCAACGACTAAATCAACCGTGGGCAGTTGGGAGATGCGACCGTCAAAGACAGCCATACTGCCCAAGATCAATGACAATTTAGCACTGGCTTCCGCTGCCAGCAAAGAGTTGAGCTTGCGCAGCTTACGAGCAAAGGTCTGCTCTTCTAGGTGCAGCAGTAAAGAGATTTCGTCGCTTTGGGTATAGCCATACATCACTCGAAATCCGCAGTTCATCAAATGCTGAACCGTTGCCACCATGGCATCCCGAAAGCCTGAATCAAAGGGGGCTTCTAAGTCCAAGGTTTCTTTGGTTAAGCGGGTAAAATTCCGTCCATCCAAACGAGCCACCATGTATAACCCAGGCAAAACGCATAAATCATGAGCAGTTTCAAAGACTCTCAGTTTTTGATCGAGTTCAGTAAATTTCATGGTTGCCAGTCCTCAACCGCAAAGTGTTGATGGGGGAGAATATGAACATAGAACAGTTGGTCAAACCCCTCCTCATAGGAGGGCAAGACTAATCGTGCGGCGGTCCCTCGGATTCCTTTGTCTGGGATTTGTTGGTCGAGATTGCGATCGCAGTTTCGTATCAATGCATCTGCCAACTTCGATTCAAAGTAATACCCTGTAATCGAGAAGCCCTGTGCTTGGGCAGGCTGGATATACCGCTGGCGATCAGCAGGAGTGGGATTGGTGTTGTCCACCACAAAGCGTTGACGGGTATCTAGGCAGGTGGACAAAAACTGTTGCTCACGATGCCGCGTTTTCAGCATATCCAGATTGATCCGCAGATGGGTCCGACCAAACCGATGGTGATAAAACGTCGATTTGCCTGTGGCCTGAATGCCCACAAAGATGACCGCTTCCATATCTTGCCTTTAGGAGCCGATACACAATCAGCTCCTATTCCTCTACTCTCTAGACCCGTTGATGCGGATCATCTCGGTCAAGATGCTATCGAGACCGCCATTGACATGAATATGCTCAATTTTGTCCGCAATCCGCTCCAGCACCTCCAGCTCTTTCAAGCGCAGGGCCACGGGATTGCTCTCCATCACCTTGGCGGTGTTGAGCATACTGCGGGTCGCAGCCGTCTCCTCCCGACGACGAATAACGTTGGCCTGGGCGGATTTCTCTGCTTCAACCACCTGACAGAGAATGGCCTTCATTTCTCCGGGCAGGATGATGTCTTTAACCCCTACGGAAGCAATGACAACCCCATACATCTCCATCTTCTCGCGGATATAGTCAGAGACGCTAGCATCAATCGCCCCCTTATCTTCTAGGAGTTGATCCAGAGACTTGGTGCCCACTGCTGAACGGAGGGAAAATTGAAGCTCTTTATAGAGATAATCCTCAATATTGCTCAAGCCAGTTTTGGCCTGCACGGGATCCGTGATCCGATATCCCGCCGTCAGGTTAAGGCGAAGAGACACCTTATCCTTAGACAAGATTTCCTGACCCGATACCTCTAGGGTTTGCAAACGCAAATCCACCACTTCGGTTTTCCAAGCCCGGCCAAAGGTCCACCAGACATGCCAACCCGGTGTCAGAGTATCCACAAAAGCACTAGCTTCATACAGCATCCCTAAGTGCTGGGCCGGAACTTCCAAAATATGCAAGACTTCGTAGGCCAACTCTAGAACTTCCGGTAAACCAGCCACCAGTTCGGCTACTAGTGCCGGAGATAGCTTGGCATCTTCACTGATATCAATCACCTCGACGGCCACCCCTTGCCAAAAGAGTTTGCGGCTACAGGGGGGCAAAATCGTAATCACTTTGCCCTGATGGCGAACAATGGCAACTTCTTGATTGCCCAACTGTACCGATTCACAGTAGCTGGCAACAAAATCGGGATGCTGTTCAATCAGAATCTCTTCAAAAGAGAAATCGGGTTCAGGACGGGTGCGATTATAGCGGGTGATACTGATTTTGCGATCGCAGGTCCAAAACCCATACTCTCCAGAAGCCAGAGGTCGAACAAAATTATCCTGCTCATAGAGCATCCCCAACTGGGATTCAGGAATTGAGACCCGATTCAAATCTGGTAGCGATACGTCTCGCAATCGCTGGACAAACTGAGACGGCAGTTCAAGCCCCTCATCTAGGTTAAATAGGTGCACTTCTACCTCAATAAACCCCCGCCAAAACGCTTGCAGTTGATTCGGGCCAATCGTGCACCATTGTTGTCCTAACCGGACTAAGGCAGCCTGGTTATAAGCCGTGCGCACCACCGTAAAATACTCATCCATACTGTGGGCATGGGTTTGCAGCAACAGCTCCAAATGGTCAATCTGGACTTGGGGCTGATTTAAATCAAAAGTCTTCACCTGCCAATGCCACCCCATGCGGCGATGGGTACCCGGCAGCAAAAACATCTCAAACTTGCTGCGATAAAACAACATACCCCGTTCATGGGGCTTGATATAAAACGACTTAAACATTGTTATTTCCTTCTTCTTCTCGCATAGATGTGGGGGCCACATCTAAAAGCACCCAAGGCTGTTGGTCTCCACAGTTACAGTGCGGGCAATCACCCATGATCAGCTGGATTAAGTTGAAGGTGAACCGCAGCCCCACCCGCAGGTTAAGCCTGGGTTCTGTCTTCAACCGATAGGCCGTTCGCAGCAGCAACCCCTGGAATTTCCTCCCAGCGGTTGCCCTTCAAAGGAACCTACTCAAACCGATCATCCAATGCGATTGCGCTGGCCTTTGGCTGTTGCAGTGACGGCCACCGAGTGACACTCACCGCGAGACACCAACAACCGGATGCTTATCAAGTGGATTTGAACCACCTTGGGATTGCTCCCGTACCGATGACATAACTCGTCCTAAACGAGGTGCCCATACCCAGGGCGGGGTGGTGGAAAGTACAGGATTTGAACCTGTGACAGTCAGATTATGAGTCTGATGCTCTACCAACTGAGCTAGCTTTCGGTTCGCTCGATGTAGGATTTGAACCTACGCCCCCCGGATAAGCCCGGTGCTCTCCCGCTGAGCTAATCGAGGAATGGTGAATCAACCTTGTGTGCTTGGCGGTACACTTATCCGCAATTTTCAGCTTCAAAGTACCAGTCAGATATTCAGAACCTGAACCGCTACCTCACAGCACGCCATTGACTCAGTGGCCAAACCTAACACACTGAATTGAGAACCGCCATGATCCTCAGGCAACATCTCCAGTCACTTTCGACTCAAACTGATCATTCAAGGTTGCTGAGCAGCAGTCGGGACCTGCCCAGGGGCTGCGGGTTGGGGAGCAGGCGCTAACGGCGCAGGAAGGCTGGGAAAGGGCTGTCCGGGCGCTGGGCTAGGAACCGATAGCAAAGGATTATTGGTCCCATTCGGTAGAGATGGAACAGGATCTGCCAAAGAATGGACCGCAAGGGCTAGTTCTACCGTCGTCCCATTTTTTTCCCTTCTTTTGCCAATCGACCTTTTGCACAATCGCATCATGGGGAGACAGAATATCTTGAAAAGCCTGTAATTGGGCCTCAATAGTTTTCAACTCATTGAGAAGTTGATTCTTCTTACTAGACGCTACAGCTTGCCCCTGTTGCCGAGCTTGTTGAGAAGATTGTAAAGACTTACGCTGGGCAATGGCCTGTTCTAGCTGGGCTTGAGCAGAGGTTTTAGCGAATTGCAACTGAGCTAACTGTTTCTCCTCCGATGGCAGAGGCAGGGTTTGACGAGCAAGATCAGTGTAAGGAGATTTAGCCAGATAATCCTGCATTGCAGCATCCGCTAAACGAACCCGTTCTCGGGCTTGCTGCACCTGAGCTTCTGCCGCAGTTGTATTCGTTGGGGCAGTTGGAATCTGTTCCGTCGCCGTTAAAAGCGCAACTTCCTGTTGCACCTTTTGACGGCGAGCCATAATGGTCTGACGGGCAGCGGTCCGATCGACCAAAATTTGCCCCTTAACGATTAAATCTCCCTGCTTAACGCGCAGTGACTCGGGAGATACAACCGTTAACTTTAATTTTGTCGGCGTTGAATTGAGAGGCTCTGGAGTACTGGCTGCCGGGTCTCCTGATTGCGCCTGAGATTTAGATTTAGAACTAGAGTTTTCCGAGCTGCATCCACTGATTAGGACCAGAAGAACACTGCTCACACTCAAGAATTTTAAGCAGTTGTTCTTAAACTGATGGTTTTTCTTACAAAGATTTTGATGAGTAATCATGGCAGAAGATATGTTCTGAAGTAACGTCAGAGGATTGGTTCGGGAACCGCTAGTTCAGCGGAGCTTGATGTAATCAGCGGGTCCAATACTGCAGAGCAAGAAAAATATAGCTCACTAGAGCTTAGTAGTCTCAATCCTTTATATAGATTGACCGCGATCACCCCCCCCAAGAGTTAACCCAGATAGATATAAGGAAATTCAGTTCTGAAGTTAATACTATTTCAATTTGTAAACTTTCATGGGAGTCATTGCTTAACTTTGATTACGACTTGTTAAGAGATAGAATGAGACTCGGTCACTACAGCGTAAGGAAGCAGTATTTTTTCGTGCAAAACTCTACTGGTGTTGAAACCAAAGGCCCCGCCGTCTCTAGGTCTAGAGAATTACCCTTTACCCTTCAAGAGGTAAAGGCAGCCATTCCCCCTCATTGCTTTGAGCCTTCAGCCTGGCAATCTCTTTCATATTTCTTTTTAGATATCGGTATTATCGCTGGTTTATACGCCATTGCCCATCAAATTAATGCCCTATGGTTCTGGCCCATCTTTTGGTTAGCTCAAGGCACAATGTTTTGGGCGTTATTTGTTGTGGGACACGACTGTGGTCATCGTTCTTTTTCCAAACACAGGCGGCTGAACGATTTGATCGGACATCTCAGCCATACGCCAATTTTGGTGCCTTTTCATGGTTGGCGCATTAGTCACCGTACCCACCATGCCAATACAGGCAATATCGAAACGGATGAAAGTTGGTACCCTCCCACGGAAACCCAATATCGAGAGATGCCGAAGGATGTCAAATTTGTCCGTTACTATTTGACCCTACTGGCCTATCCCATCTATCTATTCAAGCGGTCACCTGGACGCAAGGGATCTCATTTCCTGCCTAGTAGCCCCTTATTCAAGCCTTCCGAGAAATGGGATGTCATCACCAGTACGGTCTTATGGGGAGCAATGATCGCTTTTTTAGCAGTTCTCACTTACACCAATGGCTGGTTATTCCTAGTCAAGTATTATCTCGTTCCCTATATTGTCTTCATTGTTTGGCTAGACGTCGTTACTTTGTTGCACCATACCGTCCCGAGTGTACCTTGGTACCCCAATGACAATTGGTATTTTCTCAAGGGTGCACTCTCTACCATCGACCATGACTATGGGTTTATCAATCCCATCCATCACAATATTGGCACTCATGTCGCCCACCATATTTTCTTAGGCATGCCTCACTATCATTTGCTGACGGCAACCAAAGCCATTAAGCCGCTCTTAGGTGAGTACTATCAGAAGTCTCCAGATCCCATTTGGAAGAGTTTATGGATTGCCTTGAGAGATTGCCGATACGTTCCTGATCATGGAGAGAAAGTTTACTACCAATCTGACTCCAAATCCTAAGTTTCACTCCTTTCTTTCGCCTCTCTTAAGGCAGCATTCGTTCAAAAAATAAAATGAGGGAATAAGACTGAGGTAAATTACATCCGTCAACAGCGCACTTCGAAATTAATATACGCTTCTTAGTTACTTGTAAGTGACACAAAAGAGAGAGGATTGGTTATCAGTCCTCTCTCTTTGATTTTTTATTCAAGATGTATCGTCTTGCTTTCGATACCAATAGAAAAGATTTCTATTCGTTACACTGAAACTGCTGAATTCTCACCCTTGCCGCCCGCTCTTTTTGCAATTCTTCATAGGGGAGATTCAGAAGATATTTAGTCACCTCCTTTCCTTGATCAACAACGCGAGTCGCTGCAACCAACTTGCTAGTAATCAAGCGCTGCAGAGATGCAAAGACCCGATTGATTTTGCCATATTTGGTATCTGCCATTAACCACGTCATTCGTTCTGCAATTTCATCTCGACTGAGAGGGTATAGGCTTTCAAACAACACTCCTTTGACAGCTAAATCTAGTTGGGCTTTATAAGAAGATTCCAGAAGGCTACTCCTCGTCGTGAAAGAAGGCTGAAGCTTTGAATGTCTCTGTTCTGCTATCCGTCTGGTTTGACAGCCCTTTGTAGATCGCTTGTATTGAATTGTGTCCATTGCTATGTCTAACAACAACTAGATAATGTTTTCTTTAATGTATGTCTTTTTCTAGCCCTGAGATAGCATAAACGCTCGCAAAAGCTAAGCGAATGATTTGCTAAATCCTAAAGATTAGAGTGTTCTCCCAAACAGGGGCTAAAGACTTCTCTATGTCATAGATGATCGCGTCCTGTGCAATCACCACCTATGCCATTTGATAACTGTTCTTTCTATTGTATCCGTGAATATACGGAGTGGCACCCCTAGCAGTAGGCAATATGACTCAATAATCATGCACCATTTCCGAAAAATTCAGTGTTTTCACGGAGACGCTTTCTCCATTTAAAGTGCCTGTGATTGCAAAAGAATCCGTATTCCTACATAGAACTCGTTAGAGGATTACGTCTAAAATATGTTT
Source organism: Acaryochloris sp. 'Moss Beach' (assembly GCF_021497025.1). Lineage (NCBI taxonomy): Bacteria > Bacillati > Cyanobacteriota > Cyanophyceae > Acaryochloridales > Acaryochloridaceae > Acaryochloris > Acaryochloris sp. 'Moss Beach'. The sequence goes on along the minus strand of NZ_CP071717.1, from coordinate 3,401,966 downwards.
GTTGAAAAATATTTAGACAATCTTTTGTCATCTAATTATCTTTTTTTTCTATCACCTTTTAGATTAGATGACTATAATTTTAGTCCTTTTCAATATCTCTAATAACATAAAAACTAATCTGCCACTCTGCTATGCCTCGCAAGCAACTCGGGAAAAAAAGATCAGCTAATAATTCATATTGCAGCCCAGAAAATTGGCAGACGAATGAAGCAGCTACGTGCTCATCTGGGGTTATCCCAAGTTCAAATTGCCAAAAATCTTTCTATCTCGGTCAGACAGTGGTCAGGCTGTGAGTGTGGTGATTATTTACTCAATATTGATTTTCTAATTTTGCTCAATACCTATTATCAGGTATCTATCGATTGGCTATTGACAGGCAAAGGCAATATGTTTATGGATGATACTAGTGAAACTGAGCAAAAGATTACTAGTCAAGAATTAGCTGAAGAGCTAAAAGTTTTGATCACTCGCTTAGAAGAGTAAACGGCTCCTGCATACACTCCTAGACTTACTGCCCAAACCCATGAGCGAAGTATCCTGGTTTGAGTATTCTTCTCACTCTTGTAGCAGAGGCTTCAAGATTTCAAGTTTCACAGATGCCCAGCACAAAATCAGAAACTTTCATCCAACTGCTGCATCAATACTGTTTTGGAGGACAACAGTTATGTCAAGTGGCTATGACAATATCCATGGATCAGCTGTGATGACCTTTCCAGCACTACTCTCTTAAAAAGTGATAGGGATATCAAACCTAAATCCAGAAAAACTTCTAGGAGTTTTTGTAGGAGAACAGCTAGCATATCCTACTGGAAAGAAGCCTAATGGATTTATTACTTCTTAAGAGAGCAGTACCTCCATCAGATATCGAACTATGTTCTTTTAATCCTAAATACGAGGAAATAATCTCTACAGTAGAAATAGAGCATTAACTATAATATTGCTAGTCTTTTTGATCTCCTGAGTCTTTAATGATCGAGAATCTGAGATTTAAACATGAAGAACTCAAAGTTTTTGACAATAGCAGCCTGTGCATATGCCTCATGCACCTTGGTTCTGAGCTTTACATCCCCAGCAACAGCAGCCTCCCTAACCTATAACTTCAGACAAGATGGTTTTGATGAAGGCGCTTATGCTGAAGGTTTTTTCATCGCTGATGACCTTGATAGCGATGGTCAAATTGCGTATTTCAGAGGATCTCAAGACTTCCGTGAAATTTCGGACTTCAGGGTCACTTTTTCTGGGAATCGGTTAACGCCACCGACAACTTATGGATTTGGAGACTTATTTGGTCTTGTCTATGACTTAGATGGTGGTCCTTTGGGCGATGGCAATACTAGGTTCAGGGAAGGAATTAGTACTTTAAGGCCCACTACCGGCTTATTTGGCCCGCGTTACGTTACGGGTCCTGGTGCCTTCAGCAACATTCAACTTCGCGGAGGCGTACGAGTCTGTGATGGTTCTCCTGGTTCACTGTGCGGATTGTTTAACGGTTCTAGTTCTCCTGAGTTCGTGACTGTTCCTGAGCCTAGTACTTTCTTGGGCAGCATCATGACCATCGGTCTTGGTATCTTCGCCAAAAGAAAATGGTCACATCTTGTCCGTCAGAATAAACCCAAATGCACTTTGTAGCCTTAAGTAGCAACGGAAGCATAATAGATCCCTAGCCTATGCAGATGAATGATCTGTTTTCTGGTAGATTTCCGTCGTGTTTTGAATAAATAATCTTAGACCAGGGATCTATTACGCTTCCGTTGGAGATTGTGAAGGGGGGACCAGTCCCTTGCTTTTCTGTAGAAAGGTAAAGATTGCGATTCTGCTGCAATTCCTCATTAGCTAGAATTGAAGAATAGTGTTCGAGACAGCAAAGGTCGTAACACCCCAATGGCTAATAATGGTACCGCCTATCTCCTTTGGTTTTTCTCTACCTTTGGCATCTGTGGGATTCACCGATTCTACCTAGGCAAACCCGTTAGCGGCATTCTCTACTTTTGTACCTTCGGATTTCTCGGCATTGGCCAAGTGGTCGATCTCTTCTTAATTCCAGAGATGGTTGACCATAAAAATCTGAAGCAGAGACTACTCTATAGTTCAGCTGATGCCACGACACAACCCACCATTGTGAGAGATGTCAGTACTTATGGGCAAACGAGTCCACCTCTGGATGTGCAAATTCTAAAGATTTGTCGAGATCAGAGGGGGGCCACCCTGAGTGATTGCGTAATTGCGACCGAAACAAGTCCTGAAACGGTCAAATCCAAAGTCCAAGAGCTGTGTTTGGCCGAACTATTGGTTGTTGGGAATCGCGAGTCCGATGGTGCCGTCATTTATAAGGCGGTCTAATCGCACTGTAGAATAAGACCGCCCTGCACGAATTGTCCATGAGCCACTCCATCACACCATTTGCAGATCTTCCTGCACAGCAGCTCAATGCCATCAAACTGATTGCAACCGATATGGATGGCACCTTAACTGTAGACGGTAAATTCCCAGCTATCTTTGGTCAAGCATTGTGGGACTTACAAAATAGCGGGTTTGCTGTTGTGATTGTGACGGGTCGATCGGCGGGTTGGGTCAGCGGACTCGCCCATTATTTGCCGATACAAGGTGCGATCGCAGAAAATGGCGGCCTTTTCTTTCACCAACCCGATACCCCCGGGAAAGTACTTTCAGACATTCCTGGCCTCAAAGATCACCGGGCTCACTTAGCCAATACCTTTCGTCTGCTTCAAACTCATTTCCCGCATCTACGGACTACAGCTGACAACGCTTTCAGGATCACAGATTGGACCTTTGATAATCCTGATTTCGATCCGGTCGATTTAGATCAGATGGCGAATCTCTGCGCCACTGAAGGATTTGATTTTACCTATAGTACAGTGCAGTGCCACATCAAACCCCAAGACCAGAACAAGCAAGCAGGGCTACTAACCGTACTCGAGCATCACTTGCCTGAGCAATATGAGTTAGACCAAATCTTGACGATTGGCGATAGCCCCAATGATCAAGATCTCTTTGACCCTCAAGTTTTTCCTCTGTCAGTCGGCGTTGCCAATTTGTCTCACTATCTGGAACAGATTGACCACCATCCCCAAGCGATAACCCAAGCAGCGGAGGGGTTAGGATTTATCGAAATTACTCAACGGCTACTCACACATTAATTCAAGCTTTATTCGAGCATGACAAACACCTCTAAAACGGCTAAAGGGTTTGGCTTATTGCAACCAAACCCTTAATCCTATAGAAACCGAGAATGTATGTTTGCTCAGAGTTGAAAAAATAGATAGAGTGTACAAGAAAAAAACAACTAAAGTGGACATTAACAACAGCAACAGTTCTAAGAGGTAAGTCTTACATATCTTTACTAGATAAGTGTTCTGGTCTTCAGCTTTTTCGTATAGAAAAGGATGGCCACAAATCGTAAGTTCTCAGGAAGAAGGTTGCTCTTCAGAACAGAGGTAGGAGGTACTGACGTGCTCTGGGGTTACTTGTTAACTTTGACTTTTTGTACCTGGGTTTAATCTAACATTAACCCCCAGGACTGACTCAGTTATTTTACTAAAGTTCACTCTTATTTGCGGGGGTTAACAGAGTGAAACATATCAATAAAATTAGATGGGTTAACGCCAGAATTTGCGTCTCCTAACTCCTACTAATGAGCCTGAAGTACTTTTCTAAGCTGGGATTGGTCGATTTTACCTTGAGGATTGCGGGGCAGTCTGGGTAGTACATGCCATTGCTTAGGTTGTTTAAAGGGGCTGAGTTGAGTCTTCAGCAAAACTTGCAATGCGGCTAGGGAAAAGGAGTCTACTGCAGGGACCACGACTGCTGTAATACTTTGACCCCAATCTGGATGGGGTTGGCCAAAAATGGTTGCATCTTTCACCATGCCTGTACCCAGAATTAACCGTTCTATTTCTTCAGGAAAAACATTCTCACCCCCAGAGATAATCTTGCGACTTAAACGACCAACAATATGCAACTCTCTTTGGTCATTGAAATACCCCAAATCATCCGTAAAAAATTTGTGATCAGAGACAAATAGTTGAGGGTAATATCCCTTACAAAGAGAGGTACTTTCAATGACCACCTGTCCAGTTTGATGGGCCAGCACGCCCTGATGTTGCTCATCCTCAATGGCAATCTGAGCGTGGGGCAAAACGTGGCCATTATGTGCCGCACCTAGAAGGAATTGATCTGGATCTAAGGTGGCGACTTGAGCCGCCGTTTCCGTCATTCCATAGGTTAAGGCCAGACGTAAATGATGCTGACGCGCCTCCTGTAGTAAAGCGGGCCATGCAGGACCTCCCCCCACCAGAATGGTGCGAAATCGAGCCAGCCACTGTATGCGAGAGTCGCTCTGTTGCAAAAGTCGTTGGAGTTGGGTGGGAACGAGAGAGAGAAAATACGGATAGGGCTGCTCAGATTGAGAATCCAGAAAAGCTGCAACGTCTGGAGTTAAGGAGAGAGTGGGGGAAAAACAATGGCGAGGGAGGAGGATTAGCTTGCCGTATGAGAGTAGCGATCGCATAAACTGCATCAACCCACTGACGTGATACAGCGGTAGCCAACAGCAGGAATGGATGGCACCCCATTCATCACCAAAAAAATGACGTTGGCAGCCTTCAACCGAAGCGGCTAGAGTAGCCCAAGCATGAATCGCAAATCGAACTTGTCCCGATGAGCCCCCTGTAGGAACCAAAATCCATCCCTTTTCTTCCGGCTTAGCTGGGGTTGGTTCGGGGATATCCAGCTGTGGCAGCTGAGAGGAGTCCCAAATGACATGGGGTTTGACCAAATGCAACACCTGCCGCCATTCAGAGCGTTGCCAATGGGGATTCCCGAGAAACACAGGACAATCACATAAACAAGCCGCCATCAAGCCAGCCAAGAACTCTAGGGGATCAGACTGGACTAACAGGACTCTGGGATATCTATCCCGCTCAATAACGTCTTGTAGCTCCTGTTGCCTTTGCTGAATTCGCTCTAACAAAATCTGATTATTGAGGCCAATAATCCAGTCCTGCCTTTGCCATATCTCTTGGGGAGAACCCAACACGTGAGCATTAGTAGGCTTAACTGAATCCACCGGGAACGATGTATTACTCATCCGGTGACAACCAATGACGAACACCAAATCCAATGGCCCGCTGGGGATTCGAGAGTTCTGCCGCTAATCTTAGACAGGCTTGCCGCCCAACCTCTGATTCAAATACAGAAGAGAACACCGCATCAATGGGATGGGATTGGCAAAACTGGCGCAAGCGATGAGGATAACCACAGATGGCAGGTTTAATGACGAAAATGCCGTTCCAGCCTTGTTGAACACACTGGTGTAGCTGAGATAGCGTTGCCACCGACTCATCTAAGGCCAAGGGGGTTTGAAACTGCTGACTTAAGGACAACATGGCAGAAAATTGCTCAGGGGATAGCGGTTGCTCCAGATATTCAATGGTAATTTGGCCTGCAACTTGATCACACAGGTGTAGCCAACTACAAGCAGACTCATCGGTTAAACCGCCATTGGCATCTAAGCGGAGCAAGGCTTGCTGAGGCAAAGATCCAATCAACTGCTGAAAAATTGCCTGTTCTTGTTCGGGAGCCTCCACCCCAATTTTCCACTTTAGGGTTCGATAGCCCTGCTCCCATAACTTTGAAACTGCAGACAAGGCTTGCCTCCCGGTTGGCAATAGTCCACAGATATTAGGCTGGACAGAGGCTGATACTGAATTTTGAGTTAACGCTTCCCAAGCTGAACCCAATCCAAACTGGCAAGCCGGATAGTGATCTGGAATAGACAATATTTGAGTATCTGTTAACTGGGGTGGCAGTTGCTGGCAATAGTCCTGAGCCTGTTCCCAAGTCTCAGACCCAAACCACGATAGGGGAGCAATTTCACCTTGGCCGATATTGCCAGCATCATCCTCTAAAGTGACGATCAAACCCCGACGAACAGACCACCGACCATAACGCGTTTGTAAGGGCTGCTGGAACGATCGTTGATAGGTTTGATAGGAAAATTGCATAGTCTTGACTTTGATAGCTGATCGACTCGCCTCGGCATTGTTTTAAATCACATGACAGATCGAAGCCGATCACTGCACATTCTAGAGGTAGCCTCTATTGTGGGATGAAGGCTTCCTCATATAATTTCTCGACAGCCAGGTGGATGCATGACGAATTCCGGCACCAATACTCCCAATGTGCAAACCCCTCAAACCCCAACCTTACTCAATAACCGCTACCGGGTCATTAAAGTCCTTGGTGATGGTGGATTTGGCACCACCTTTTTGGCAGAAGACACTCAAATGCCCTCCCGCCGACAATGCGTGATCAAGCAGTTGAAGCCCATTGATAATAATCCTCAGATTTACCAATTGGTGAAGGATCGATTTCAGAGGGAGGCTGCCATCCTAGAGCGTTTAGGAGAAAGCCATGACCAAATTCCGATGCTTTACGCTTTTTTAGAAGAAGCCGGCCAGTTTTACCTGGTGGAAGAGTGGGTGGCGGGTCAAACCCTGACCCAGAAAATGCAGCATGGCCCCCTCAGTGAGGCAGAAGTGCGAGATATCTTGATCAAGCTCTTGCCGGTCATCGACTATATTCACCAACAGCGGATTGTTCATCGAGATATTAAACCCGACAACATTATCTTGCGCCAAAAGGACGGAATACCCAACCTAATCGACTTTGGGGCCGTTAAAGAGACCATGAGCACGGTAGTGAATTCCCAAGGACAAACGAATCGCTCCATTGTGGTGGGAACCCCCGGATATATGCCTATGGAGCAACTGGCAGGACGTCCGGTCTACAGCAGTGATCTATATAGCTTGGGTCTCACAGCCATCTATCTCCTCACCCTTAAAATCCCTCAAGAACTCGAAACCGATCCGCAAACGGGGATGCTTCTTTGGCAGCATTTAGTGCCTAATCTCACCTCAGAATTTTCTGCCACCCTGAGTCAGGCCATTCACCCTCAGCCCAATGAACGGTTTCTCAGTGCGGTAGCCATGATGAATCATTTGGTGCTCCCGGCAACCCATGTGGTGGATGTCGCCCAGGACGCAAGTGCCCAGAATCTAGAGATTCTCGCTAATCAAGCCACCACTCCAGTGGGTGTAGAAGCCACAGATATCGTCTCTCATACCCTCCAACAGCCCTCCATTCCTACCGCCGAAACTCCTGTTTCAGCTTCCTCTGAAGCAGCTGTATCTGAGCCGACTCAAGCCGTTGTTCCGCAACACCCATCCGTACCCCCCACCGTCAACCCAGCTCGATTTCCAGAATGGCAAAAAGCCATCCTTACAGGAAGTGTGATTGGGGTATTTGTATTGGTGAGTGCAGTCCTCTTGCGAGGTCAGGTTTCGGATCTACTGACTCGCAATTCACCTTCACCCCCTGTGGAGACAGACCGTTCTACGTCCGATACAGCCGTGAGTACGTCCTCGTCCAATCCCACCAATGACAGTACAAGCCAGGTGACTCGACCCATCCCACCTCCTCCGGTTGAGATCGCATTACCCCCTAATGCTGATCAAACGAATGCCCGGATTACGGGAGACCCTGGTTCCAAAAATATTCGGTCTGGTCCCGGGACAAACTATGCTCAAACCCATCTGGCTTACCCAGGCGATCGGATCACGATTGTTACGAGCGATCGCGATCAGGGTGGCTTCCTCTGGCATAACGTCTACTTCCCTGAATCCCAGGCACAGGGGTGGATTGCAGCGCAGTTAGTTAAAGCTGATCAAGCCGCGCAACCCTCTCCAAAACCAACGCCCACGCCCACGCCTTCGAACACCAATGCGGCGATAGTAGGAAGCCCGGAAAGTAAAAATATTCGGACAGGGCCGGGGACAAAATTCTCTACTAAACATATGGCTTACCCTGGCGATCGCGTTCGCATTGTCGGTCAACGTAAGGATGGCGGTGGCTACCTCTGGTATGAGGTATTGTTTCCTCAGTCAGGGGTACGGGGCTGGATTGCGGCCCAACTTATTCAACGAGATTAGACCCTAACGCTTCTATTCTCAATTATTGTGGTTACTGTCTATCAATGGGGCAGCAAATAGACTTATGAAAGGGTTTCAAAAATTTTTTCGGCCAGTTCCAGTTTGTGGTGATCAGCATTTTGACCACAGCGGTTATTGTCTGGCTAGCGGCTAGCCTCCAACTGGTCCCTGCTGATCCACCCGTATCACAAGAGCAATCACCGCCACCGCCAGCTCCCCCCCCTGTCGAAGTACCCCAAGCATCGTCCCCTCCGACGAGCAATCCCACATCACCACTGTATGAGAACTTGCCCTCCATCTCTAACGCTCCCCCCCCAGCGAACGCTCCAGCAGCACCGGTCACTTCAGCACCTAACAACTACTATGGTCATCTTCCCTATGCAGAAAATGCAGGTAACCGACTGATTAATGTTGGGGATTTTGTGCGGGGAACGTATCGTCGTAGTGAGTCTTTGGATCAAGAAGCGGCAACAGCCTTTACCAAATTAGTTAATGCTGCTGCTGATGCAAGTCTCACACTTCAGCCGATTTCGGGGTTTCGTTCCGTTAACGACCAAAAAGAATTGTTCGATAAACAAGTACAAAAACTAGGAAGCGAAGAAAAAGCCGCCAAACTCAGCGCCCCTCCTGGATTTAGTGAGCATCACACCGGATATGCAATCGACATTGGCGATCGCAACCAGCCGGAAAAAGATCTCAAGGTGGCCTTTGAAAGCACGACAGCTTATGACTGGTTAACTAACAATGCCAGAAACTATGGATTTGAACTTTCATTTCCTCGTAACAACGCCCAAGGGGTTAATTTTGAGCCTTGGCATTGGCGATATATCGGCACGTCTCGGGCAGCAGTACAGTTTGCTAGTGCCCGTAATCTCTAATCGTTTCTTTAACCGGTTAGGGTAGCTCCCGACAAACTCCCGAAACCGTCAGGAGTAATTCTCCACATGGATATAATGTTGCCCTCACCTCTGAATAGCTAGAGTTGAGTTGATGCTCCAGTGGGAGTGAGAGACACTTATGAGATGCCAGTAGGAAGTGTTGAGGGTATGGGACTGGCATTGGTTCCTCAATTTTGGCTACTCCAACCTGACAGATTTCGTTGCAGGAAGTCGTTCAGGACTTTACCCCAGTTCCGTTGAGAGTTACGGATGCTTATTGATCAATGGCTAGGATGCAATATACGGGATGGTTCTCGTATTACTAAATTGACGTTTGAATACCCGCACCTTCATTAATCTCGACATATCGATATAGGCGATCAAGTAGATGATCAATGCTTTACTGCTCGTCTTTTAGCAACAAAAAAGCTAGTCGAGAATAACCCGACTAGCTCTCATCAAAATCAGACTATGACTCTTATGATTTGGGCTTCAGTGCTAAGAGGACATCGCCTGTATAGGTAGACTTATCCATTTGGGTGCTGGCAACACCAATGCCCCGAATGGATTTGAGAACCGCTTCGACTTCAGGCGTAATCAGACCTTGGCTGGTAATGGCCGGATTAGTCAAAATGACTTTGTTCGCTTCATCCATATTGACGAAGAAGTAACCTGAATTCGATTCGGGTAAGGTTCGCGTGACGGACTTAAATGTCTCGCTCTGATCCAGTGTTTTTTCGGGTTTAGCCATGACCTTGATGATGGGGTCACCAATGGCGAAGAACACTGTTTCCTCATCAATCCAGCCATGGCCGGCTAGGGTTTCTTTAGTCGGCGGAAACTGCCACTGAGTCACATCAACATTGCCAATTTTGCTCTTGTTGACAGGGACATTGCTTTGTTTGACTAGGTCATCCAGTTTGGCAAAGGTTGCCTCAGCTTTGGCGCGATCGCTTGTTTTGAAGATCAAGGTTCCACCAAAGCCCACGGATTGTAAGAGACCTTGATTTCCTGGAATGAGCGCTAGGCCCACTTCTTTATCCATCCAGCCAATAATGTCTTTATCCAAATCAAGCTGGGTGGTTTGACGAATCTGCTGCCGGACTTCATCTAAGCCTTCTTTAAATTCAGGCACGCTCTCTAACTGTTCGAGGGCGTAATTCCACTGGCTGCTCAGGTCTCCTGCATTAGCTGATAACAGGGTATTGGCCGGAAACTGGGAAATAATTTTGCCGGGAACTGGCTTGAATTCCCATTTAAAGGAATCGGGATTGACTTTGGTCACGGCTCGGAACCGAACGCCTTCATTGTCAATGCCCATGCCGACCGACACAGATTTAATTTGATTCAGTTGATCCTTTAGCTGAGGAGGAAGCGGATTACTGGGATTGAACGCTGCCGCCTGCGTAATCAGTTTCCCGTAGTCGGGGATGAAGATTTGAGCAACGGGGTTGTCCATCTTCATGCTTTCTTCCAGGATCTTCCGGGTCTCACCATCAGAGGCCAAGGACGGATCACCTTTCGATGAATCAATGGCTTTTTTGACAACATCTTGATTGTCAGACATGGCTAGGTGATTATCGAGAATCGCCACAAAGCTAGGAGAGCCTGAATTATCAATTTCTAAAATCTTGACGCCTTTATGGTCAGTCTCTTTGACGTCTAGATCTTCCTTGTCTTTCATCTTATTGGCAAAGTTTAAGACTTCTACTTTGTCTTTAATGCCAATGACCATCAACATACTGGGAGTGGGTTGGTCTTCGCTCGCAGGAACCGCTGCAAACATGACGCTGCCTAGCCAAGGCTTGATGTCCTTATCGTAATCCAGCTTATCTTTTGCTAACTCTTTTTTGATGTCAGCAGTCATCGTGTCGAAACCACCGAACACAATATCTTGGGCTTCTGGCGTACCAAAATCTTTCAGCTTATCCCAAGAGTCAGACGTAATATCAACATAGCCTGCCATCCAGGCTTCATCGGGCACAATTTTTGCACTGGCGACTGGACTGGTTCCTTCTTGGGCAGGAATGACTTTCAGGTAAAAATATGCAGCAATTCCCCCAATCGCGACTGCACCCGCGATAATTCCAGGAACAATCAGTTTCCATTTGGTTGCCATTAAATATCTCCTCAAAAAAGAAAATTAGATCGCGTGGGTGAAACAGAAAAAACCGATTATCTGAAGCCGAAAAAAAGATTTGAATCGAACCTTTTGATGATTGATGAAAAGCTCAATTGTAAGCGCATCATGGGTTGTTTAGTCAATGAACGCCAACATGGGTATTTATGGACTAAATTATTGAAGAGGATTCTATGCCTGCGTTTGAAACGCTGGCTGATTCACTGAAACCAAGTTCGCATCTAATATTCCCTGAATTGGGCCACAACTAGCACTTATCAGAAAAAATGGCCGCAAAATTCCTATATTCAAGACGGTTGAGATCGTCTCCTCATTCACCAATTGAGACGCTCACAATGTGCTTAATCTTCGTCTTCGTTAAAACTAGCGATTTTCTCTGATTAATCTACTGGGTAATGTCAAATAATCATTGGCACCATTTCGAATGTTTGCACGATCCTACCCCCACCAGCAGTCCTAGCAGGTGATCCTAAGCAGAGTTCTACAGTGATAGGGATCATTGGCAATCCCACGGCCTGAAATGCTTTTAGAGGTAATCTGCGCTTTATTCAGAAGAAATGCCATAAAAAATACCCTCGCATCTTGTCGAGGGTATGGCACCAGAAGAGGAACTCTAGCCTAACGATGGAACATACGTTGGGCAGAATTAGAGTTGAGAAAAAGCTTAGCGTTTTGCCAACTCTCCATGAACAGGGCGTCCATTCTCTTTTAAAGTTTCGAGCCACGCATCGGCATCATCCAGCTTGTAGCCGGGAAAGCGAATTGTAGTTTGTTGATCTGTGATGGTGCGCACTGTCATGAAAATAACTCCTAAGGGTATCGGCCAGAAAATCCGAATACGATTTTCCCATACCTACTTAGGGTTCAGCAGGTTTGCTAACTCTAGAGAAATGGAATTCTATATTTCTTTGAGGACTGCAAAATTTTGCAACAAAGTGTTCGGAAGCCACTGGATTAATTAGGTAGTGAGATCTAACCCCAACAGTTCCATTAGCTGCTGCTCTGATAATTGCGGAATGCTATATTTCTCAGCCTTTTTCAGCTTGTTGCCAGGGTCTTTACCCACGACGACATAGCTGGTTTTAGAACTGGGGTGGGTATTGATGGTGCCGCCTGCTTCCTGAATGATTGTTTTCACTTGTTCATAACTAAGCTGGGCCAGCTTGCCTGTGATGACAAAACTTTGCCCTGAGAGGGGGAGACCCAGTTGAGATTCAGGTACGACTTCTGGTGACGCCGATGCAGAATCGGCTGGGGCAGACGACTGAAATTGCTGTTCTAACTGTTGCTTCTCTTGGGTGAGGGTATCAACTTGTTGCTCAAAATGAGAGACGACGTCCCTGGCCATTCTCATCGCTTTTTCCAGCTCTGCCTTGTCTTTCTTCAGGGTTTTGACTTGGGTTTCCAGGGTGGTGATATGTTGGTCCGCCTCTTTCATTGCTGCCATCATCTGTTCAGGTAAGGCATCACCCAAGTCGGGCAGCTCTGCAGCCTGTTGTTCTAAGGTTTGGATTTGCTGCTGTAGAGTCGTGATTTCGGCAGTCGCAGTGTCGTAGTTTTGCTGCAGCTGATCGCGTGCTGCCTTCAGCTCCTGCTGTTCTCGGTTCACGGATGATGTCGAAGATTGCAGATCTACTATCTGCTGTTCCAAGGTTTGGAGTTGCGATCGCAACTCTCGTTTCTCCCCTTCAGTTTGCGATAGCTCTGCCTGCAACTCTCGTTTCTCCCCTTCAGTTTGCGATAGCTCTGCCTGCAACTCTCGTTTCTCCCCTTCAGTTTGCGATAGCTCTGCCTGCAACTCCCGTTTCTCCCCTTCGGTTTGTGATAGCTCTGCCCGCAGGTCCTGCTGAGCCTGAGTTAATTGGTCTACTTCTGCCGTCAAGGTTGTAGCCTGTTGCAGATCGGCTTCGAGTCGAGCGTTGGCTTGGGTCAGGGTTTGAATGGTGGTGTCTGCTGTTTGTTGGGATTGGGAGATGCGATCGCATTCTGCTTGCACTTCAGCTAACTCTGCGTCCAAAGCTGAGGTATCAGCGGCTTGGCCTAAAGAAACTTGCAGATCCTGATTTTGCTTGGTTAATACTATTAGCTGTTGTTCTAGTCGGACCTGTTCAGCTTCGGCAACCTGTAATGCTTCTTGCAAAGGCAGTGGGGCGGCTTCAGCAGTTTGCAAAGCCGCAGTTAATTGCATCTTCTCTGCTTGCACCTCCGCTAACTCCGCATCCAAAACTGACGTATCAGAGGCCTGCTCCAAAGAGACTTGCAAATCCTGATTTTGCTGGGTCAAGGTTGTGAGCTGTTGCTCTAGTTGGGCCTGTTCAGCTTGAGCAACCTGTAAGGCTTCCTGCAATGGAATCGGGGCGGCTTCAGCTGCTGTGAGGGCAGACGTTAATTGAATTTTCTCCGCTTCCAGGGTCTGCACCTGTTGTCCGAGGGTGATGACCTGTTGTTGCTGGTCCTGTAAGTCTTGTTGGGTTTGGTTCTGTCCTTGATTAAGCGTATTAAGCTGTCGCTCCAGCTGTTGGGCTTGAGCCTCAGCACTTTGTAATGCCGACTCTAGGGTTTGTCGCTGTTGTTCTAAATCCGTAATCTGCTGTTGCAAAGGCGGGAGATGGTCTTGATATTCCGCAACCTGCTGATTGAGAACCTCCCGTTCTTGTTGCAGGGTGTGCAGCTGGGATTCTAGGGTGGCGATAGTTGTGGACTGGCCCTTAGTGACCTCATCTTGTTCAGTCTCTAGGCTTTGTTGTTGCTGCTCTAGAGTCTGTAGTTGCTGCCTCAGGGTCGCCAATGCCGTTTGTGATTCTGTCAGTTCTGCAGATAGGGTTTGGTTGGTTTGAGTCAGGGCTTCAATATCTGTGTGAGTGGGTTGAGCCTCTTGGGTTGTTTCCAGATCCAAAATTTGCTGGCGCAGGTGGGTCACCAGATCTTGAGCCTCGGCCAGCTCGATGGTGAGCTGTTGCTGATTGGTGGTGAGTTCGGTGATCAAGCTGGAATCTGCCGTTTGGGTCTGCTCCAGACTGGCCTCCAACTCCTGCTGCTGTCGGGTTAAGGATTCAATCTGTTGCTGTAACTCAGTCATGTCGGATTGAGTCCCTTGCAGCGTAGCGGTGAGGGTCTCTTTTTCTTGGACTAGGTCTTGCAACTGTTGCTGTTGTTGTTGGTCCCTAGATTGAGCTGATTGCAGGGCCTGTTCTAGTTCTTGTAGGGCTTGAGGTTGCTCAGATGGAACGGAGGCGGCCTGGTTGAGCAGATCTTGATTGTTTTGGGTCAGGGCCTCTAGGTTTTGCTGAAGGGTCTTGATTTGGGCATGGGCATCTTGGAGATCTACGGCCAATTCAGTGTTGAAGTCTGTGTCTTGGGTTTCTAAGGCAGACAAGGAGGTCTGGGCCGTTTCATAATCTTCTGCCAACTGCCGTTGCAGATCTTTGGCCGTGGTCAGTCGGCTGGTTAAAGCATCAATTTCTTGCTTTTGCTCTGCAACCAGGGACTCCAGAGTTTGCTTTTCTTGGCGAAGGTTCGGGAGAGTCGTTTGAGCATGATGCAGCCCTTCTAGCTCGGCCGTGAGCTGAGCATGAGCTTGCTCCAGATTCTGATGAGTTTGAGTGAGAGCAGAGAGCTGCTGGACCGTTTCAGTTTGGGTGGTGGCTAACTGGGCATTGGTGACCGTTAAGGTCTCTAGGTGCTGGGTCAGACTGTCCTTCTCCAGATGGGCAGCGGCTCGATCCTCATCTAAGCTCTGGTTTTGGGTCGTGAGAGCCACGATTTGATCCTGAAGCCCTGCCACTTCCGTCGCTAAGTTCTGACGCTGAAGATCCCGTTGGGTCTGCAGTTCCAGTTGGCTTTCTAATGTCTCTTGCGTCGCGGTCAAGATGGCAACCTGCTGTTCAAGGGTTTGAATCGTTGCCTGGGCTTGCGTCGCCTGAGACTGGTCTTGCTGTTGCGTCTGGGTCAGGTTGCTGAGCTGCTGTTCGAGGGCTTGAATCGTTGCCTGGGCTTGCATCACCTGAGATTGGTCTTGCTGCCGCGCCTGGGTTAGTTTGCTGAGCTGCTGTTCGAGGGTTTGAATCGTTGCTTGGGCTTGCGTTGCCTGAGATTGGTCTTGTTGCTGCGCCTGGGTCAGTTTTTTGAGCTGCTGTTCCAGTTGGGCATTGGCTTGGGTTAAGGAATTGGCAGTCTGCTCTGCTGCCGTCACCTTAGCCTGTAATGGCTGTTGCGATTGAGTCAGGGTATCGACTTGGAGCTGTAAGCCCCGCATTTTGGATTGGGTTTGGCGAAGATCAACCTCGGCTTGGGTTTTAGCTGCGGCGAGGGATTCCAGCTCTGTACTAATGGCCCTGCGCTGATCCAATTCAGCTTGAAGCTGTTGGCATTGAGCCTTTTGAGTGTCGAGTTCGGTTTGTAAGGCAGTCTGTTGGGCCTGTTTCTCGTCTGTCCAAGCCTGTTGCTGCTGTTGCTGCTGGCTGAACCGCTGCTCTAACTCAGCAACGCTCTGTTCCTGAGACTCCACTACCTTTTTAGCCTGATCGAGGGCCGTGGTTAACGTCTCGTTATCTGTGGCAAGGGTTTGTAGCTTTGCCTGCAAACGGGTTTGGTCATCGGCAATAGACCGTTGTTGTTCCTCAGATGCAGATGAGATCTGCATCTGCCGCTGACGTTGCCGCAGCGTATCGACCGTAGCGGTCCCCAACAGGAGCGCACCTACACTTTCTAAAACCAAACGAAGATCGAGAACACTGAGCAATTCAGGCATGGAAGTAACTATGACTTTGGGGATGACAATAAGGAAACCAGTTCCTTCTCTTTATCCTGACGTTCTCTGCAGAGAAATGCTAGGGCCTGGGCTACAAAAGATCAGAGTTTTACATTGATCGAAGAAAGCATCCCCTCGGTCTCAGATATTTTGATCAGTAAAGAATAGTCGTCCGTTGATTGCTCAAACCAGATGGGCATTCTACGGACACTAGCACGCTGCTCAGATGAGATATCGTGCTGACGATGGTGCATTATTCCACAGGGTACTTGTGTGTTTAAGCTACTTCGCTACTACTCCGTCACCAGTTTCATCGCTTTTGTGGTGGCCATTCTGGCACTGAATCAATACACCCGAGATCGCGCTATCCAAAGCCTCGTGAAGGTTAGTGAAACCAAGAATATTGCCCTAACCCAGTCTTTTGCCAATACCTTATGGAAGACCTATGGGCCTTTTTTAGGCAATACCCAGTCTTTGAGTACAAAAGAGCTGAAATCCCATCCCCAAACTTTAAAGCTGACGGAAGAGATCGAGACCTGGGCCCAGGCATTACCCATCTTGAAAATTAAGGTCTTTGATACAGAGGGCCGCACTGTTTTTTCCACTAGTACGAAGCAAATTGGCCAAGATAAACGTCAATCCAAAGGGTTTCAGATTGCGATTAAGGGCCAAGCCCGCTCTTTGCTCAACCATCGAGATACGTTTACGGGCATGCAGGGTCGAGTGAGCGATCGCAACCTCCTCTCCAGCTATCTTCCCCTGCGTCCATCTGGGCCGAAGGGCAAGATCGAAGGGGTATTTGAGCTATATACCGATGTCACGCCTTTAATGGCTCAGGTGGAAACGACCCAGCGGAATATTTTGTGGGGTACCAGTGGGGTATTGGCTATCCTGTACGGCGTATTGTTTGCCATTGTGTATCGAGGCGATCGCATTATCCAAGAAAAGCATGCCGCAGCCACCGCAGCCGCCCGTGCAAAAGATGATTTTCTGGCCATGATGAGTCACGAAATTCGCACTCCCATGAATGGGGTGATTGGGATGACGGGATTGCTGCTAGATACAACGTTAACCACCCAACAGCAGGAGTTTACGGAAACCATCCGCAAAAGTGGGGATAGCCTCCTCACGCTGATCAATGACATTCTGGATTTCTCCAAAATTGAAGCAGGCAAACTGGACTTAGAAAACCAGGCTTTTAATCTCCGCGTCTGTGTCGAGGATGCATTGGAGCTAGTGGCCTCACGGGTGGGTCCTAAAAAGATTGAGTTGGCAGGGGTGATTCAGCCCGATGTGCCCCAAGCCATTTTGGGAGATGTGACCCGCCTACGTCAGATTCTGGTTAACCTCCTGGGCAATGCCATCAAGTTCACCTCATCGGGGGAAGTGGTGGTCACCGTTACAGCCCAATCCGTTGCGGCAGATCCACCCAAATATGAGCTGTGTTTTGCCGTCCGGGATACGGGCATGGGTATTCCCCTAGAACGCCAAGACCGCCTGTTTAAATCCTTTAGTCAGGTGGATTCTTCTACGACTCGCGAATTTGGAGGGACCGGACTGGGACTAGCCATCTGTAAGCGGTTAAGCGAACTTATGGGGGGACGAATTTGGGTCGAAAGTGAGAAAGGTCAAGGGTCTACCTTTGCCTTTACCATTCAGGCCGCCGAAACAGAAGACACAACGGAGTTGATCCAAACCTTACCCACGGCCACCTTAATCGATAAACGGGTGCTGATTGTGGATGACAATGATACGAATCGGCGGGTTCTCACCCTCCAAACAGAAGCCTGGAAAATGCGGCCCCAAGTGGCAGCCTCTGGATACGAAGCGTTAGGGCTACTGGAACATGCAGGTCCCTTTGATCTGGCCATTTTGGATATGCAAATGCCCGAAATGGATGGTCTGACCTTGGCTCAGAAAATCCGCAGTCATGATCGAGGAAAAGACTTTCCCTTAGTGATGTTAACGTCGATTGGTCAGTCGCCGAATTTAGCCAGCCACAAGGCACTATTTTCAGCTTGGCTCAACAAGCCTGTGAAGCAATCCCAGCTCTATAATGCCCTGGTAAAATCTTTGACCGGCAACGAGGTCCAACCGCAAAAATCCACAACACCACAGCTAGATACCGAGATGGCGGTTCGACATCCCTTGAGGCTTTTGCTAGCGGAAGATAACCCTGTCAATCAGAAACTGGCGGTCTTGATTTTAGGCAAAATGGGATATCGCCCTGATGTAGTAGGAAACGGATTGGAGGTGTTGCAGGCCCTGAAACGCCAGCCCTATGACGCCATTCTGATGGATGTGCATATGCCTGAGATGGATGGCTTAGAAGCGACTGCTCATATTTGCCAGTCTGGGGCGCCAACAGAGCGACCTCGAATTATTGCCATGACCGCCAATGCCATGCAGGGCGATCGCGAAACATGTTTGCAGGCTGGCATGGATGACTATGTCACCAAACCCATTAATATCAAGGAATTGATCGCTGCCTTAGAAAAATGTGAACCCCAGCCGATGGCCGAAACCTCCGTATAATTGCGCCCACTTCAATACATCACACCTATAAAAACTAGATTTAATAGGTGTGATGTCATCCATCTATCCCTGTAAGCGCTTGGTGAATAATGGCAACGCCCGCAGCAACAACGGCTTGACGCCATTCAGTATTCGCAGGTGCATTAGCTTCTAGCAGCAAAGACTTGGCCCATGTATAGGTGGGAGAACCCGGCTCATCCCACCCATGGGCCTGATTCTCAGCCCGAATCGCCTTGAGAACCGGAAGCATGGGATAGGTACCAAACTCCACCGTGGCAAATCGGTAGTCACGGTCTGCCATCAACGCCTGACACCAGGGACCGATATCCCCTTGGCAAACATAGGCAGCCCCTTGTTGTCCCAGGATTTGCAGTTCTGCAGCCGTAAAGGTCTGTTGAAACCAGGGCAGATCGTTCTGGTAGGCTTGGGGCTTGACTAAAAATGTAGGAGTCGCCCAGCGTCCTAGACCCGTATGTAGGTCTAGATGGATGATGCGCTGGGATTGGCCCAACCAGATGGGGAGTTGAGCCACCAAAATTTGCTGGGTCTGGCCAGGGGCTTGACCGCCAAAAAAGATGCCCTGGGGAAAGTCATACTGGCCGACGGGCAGGGTTTTCTTAAGGGATGAAACGCCATATCGCAGCGCGTAACCCAGCAGCTTGAGAGTATAAGGATCTCGTGGGGTCGGGGGTTGACGGGGGTTCAGAAAAGAATCCAGTTGACCATAGGCCGCTGGGCTGCCAGAAAAAAGATTGTCCGGGTAGTAAAAAATTGCGATTGAGATCAATATTGTCTTCGTTGCAGCGACGATTCCACGCAAATCCATAGGGATTGAGGGCATGAATCAACAGCACCGCCATCCCTTTCGGCAAGGTGAGCTGGGGCAGCAAATCGGTCAAGGTTGCCATCTGAATTGCCGATCCGCAATAGCCTTCCACTCCATGTAAACCACTGGAGAGAATCAGGGTGGTGTGGGGAGATTTAGACCCATACCGAGCAATATCAATACTCAAGGATCGGCCTTGAGGACCGAGGGCTTTGATGGGATGAGTTTCGAGAACACAGTTTAGGGATTGGGCCGCTTGGCGAAAGCGATCGCGTGCTTGCCAGTAGTCAGAAGAAAACACAGACGTTGATTGGCCAAGAGAGAACGGGTCAAAATTGATCTGCTGTGAGTTTAGCGGATCCAGACGATTGCAACCCTCAACATTTCTTTTAGTTGCTGAATCCTCAGAAAAATGAATTGGGATCAGACGATGAACGCTGCAAATATCCGCAGAATCACGGATCTAAGTCCCAGAAAAGATTGGGTAAACTAATGTAGATTGTTTTTTGTTGAAAAATATTTATTTTTGTAACAAAATTATAAAAAAATAGCTGTAGAATATTAATTGTTTGACAGTCAATATTTCTCATATTTCAGACATAAAAATAGATCTATCTCTTCCCTTCAAAAAAGCTTATGGAAACCACAAAGTTTGATCCGTATCAGCTGCTTACTGAGTTATCAAGCTCTCAAGCTAGTGGTGTTCTCAAAGCCAGTAATGGTAAATCTATTTGGCATATTTACTTGAAGGAAGGTGAGCTGCAGTATGTAGATTGCTCCGTCCAAACCCTTGCCCAACTGAGCTACTTTCTGTGCCGCCAAGGATTAGAGCCCGCCTTTAATGCCCTCAAAGAGATGCCTCCTCAGCAGAAGATAGATGGGGACAGTACAGCAATCAAAGCTCAAGGACTGATTCAGCGTTCAATGTTGTGGCTGCAAGAGCAACAGATGTTGAATGAGATCCAAGCTCGACAGATTATTGAAGATATTACCCAAGACGCCCTAGAAACCTTTTTATGGCTCAGGCAAGCCAAAGCGGTTTGGGAGAATGGCGTCACGTCTCCAGAGTGGGTGACCCAGGTCTTAGGGGCAACCCCACTGATGGAATTGGTCGATACAGTCCGGTTCCTCAAGCATCGAATGAAGAGCTGGCAAAGTTGCTGTAAGGATATTTGTTCTCCCTATCAACGCCCTTATCTTTTAGATTTCCAACACATTAGCAAGCCCGTTGCGGGTGGCAAGCTATCCCCAGAAGCCCTGACCAAACTCGCTCAGTTGATGAGTCGAGGGTTTAGTATCCGTCAGCTATCCGTTTTGTTGAAACAGGACGAGCTACATATCGCCCAACTCTTTGGTCCTTATGTGGAGCAACAGGTGATTTTTCTGCGGAATCCACAACCGCCTTTTGACCAATTACCTCGGGTTCCGGCTATTCCCAAAATACCCTCGGTCGCCCAAGCGGCTCAAGCCGCCCAGGACGCGAATAGAACCTTCAAAATTGTTTGCATTGATGATAGTCCCACGATCTTGAGTGAGATTGAGCGATGTTTGGGGAACACTCGTTACGAGGTCACAACGGTAGACGATCCAATCCAGGCATCCTCTGTGATCTTCCGGATTAAGCCCGATCTCATTTTGTTAGACATCACCATGCCCAAGATCAATGGCTATCGCCTATGCAGCTTGCTGAGAAGCAGTGCTGTGTTTGATGAGACTCCGATCATTATGGTGACGGGCAATACCGGACTGATTGACAAGGCTCGGGCCAAATTAGCAGGTGCCACAGATTACTTCACCAAACCTTTTACCCAGAAAGGGCTAATGGACATGGTAGAGAAGTATCTGACTCAATTTACGCCAGCTTAGCGGTCTCGGCACTGCCCCATGTTGCGGGTTTAGGTAGCCTATTCCTCCTGTACCGAATGGATTCCAGTTTCTCCAGATTACTTTCTCGTTTACGCTTACCTAGCCATTCAAGGACACACCATGAGCAGCAAAATCTTAGTCGTTGATGACCTGCAATCTGAACTCGACTTAATCTGTCAATACCTCACAGAAGAAGGTTATACCATCGTCACGGCCACGAATGGCGCAGAAGCCTTAGAGAAGGTCAACCAGAACAAGCCAGATGCTATTGTCACCGACTGGATGATGCCAGAGATGGGAGGCTTGGACCTGGCCCGTAAGCTGCGCAAGAATCCTGAAACCGCTGATATCCCAGTCGTAGCCTGTACTGCTAAAGATCGGGATGTGGACCGGATGTGGGCAGCCAAGCAGGGCATTGAAGCCTATGTCACCAAACCCTGCACCAAGCAAGAACTGGTAAGTGCCCTGAGAGCGGCCATGAAATAAATGACGACTCAAAAACCCACTGCTTCGACAACATCTCTAGCGAGACTGCAAGAGCTTCTACCCCAGCTATTTCAGGCTACCCAACTATCGGGACAACCCTATTTACGGTTTTTATTGACTAAGGGCATGGGTGCCTTACTCTCGATGGAGCATGTTCATGAATCCCTGATTGTGGCAGCAGAACAGATTACGGCTATGCCGAATATGGCCAGACCCGTCCTAGGTCTAATCAATTCCCGGGAGCAGGTGTTCTGTGTGGTCAACCTGCCTCAGATATTGGGCTATCCAGATGTGACGGGCACTCAACGGCAATACCGTGTGATTGTGGTGCGGGTGCCTCGCTCTGAGTATCAGGCGGCGGGGGATGGTGATGCCCTGTTGGGGTTAGCGGTTCCCCAAATTCAAGGGGTCACCCGTCTAAGTGAAGAACAATTACAAACGGATCCCACCTTTTGTCCGGCAAACCTAGCTCCCTACATTACAGGTGCTTGCCAACAGGGAGATCAGCTCATGTATATCTTTTATCCTCCAGCCTTAGCAAAATCGCCGGCATTGTACTCGGCATAGTGTGAGCCGCGTTTGATGTTTAATCTGTCAACCTCGTGCTGGCAGTTGAGAGTACTTATTCTTTTACCGATTTAACCAGGACCATGACTACCCAAAAGGACACTTCCCCTGCTGACGCTTCTACCAACGGCAACAGCATAGAAGACCAACTGAATGGTACTAACGAGGCCACTTCTGTTGAGATGGAAACAGCTAAGCCCGCAGCAACCCTACGCCAACGATTGTTGACCACAGTTCTGCCCGTTGCCTTGGTGCCCCTGGCGGTCGCTAGTGCGATTGGTTACACCCGAACAGAGGCAGAATTGAAAGCAAAAGCGTTGCTGCAGTTAGAGGAAGTCAGTCTCCTGACCAGTGAGGCCAGCACCCTCTTCTTGCTAGACACCCTGAAGTTCCCGGATCTGATCGGTAGTGACCCCTTGTTGCTAGAGGCGGTCAAGGCTGGAGCCCAACAGGCGGAAACCCAGGGACTGACTCAAAAGCCGATTGAGGCAGTCGAAGCTCAGTTTGCTAGCACCAAGCTGCTAAAGCCCAATGCCAAACTGAATGCATACCTGCAGCGGGTCGTTAAGAACGTTGACCTGGCCGAAGTCTTTGTGACAGATAAAAATGGCTTTAATGTTGCCTATAGTGCTCCCACCTCTGACTTTGTTCAGAACGATGAAAACTGGTGGCAGCAGGCCAAAGAAAAGGGGCAATTTATTGAAGAGCCTGAATTTGACGACTCTTCTCAGACCTTTGTGCTTGCCCTGTCCAAGCAGATTACGGATGACTCAGGCAATTTTATTGGGGTGACCAAAATTGGCCTCCCCACAAAGGCACTGGATGAGGCTATTAGTACACTGATTACTCCCAACCTAACGGAGTCTGAGATTGTGCAGCTGGTTGACCCGAAGCTGGAAACCAGGCCAGTGGTGAATACCATCACCAAAACGGGTAGTGATACGACCAACCAAGAGGTGACCGGAGGCGAGGACGTTCTAGCTACCGCCAAGCTGATCGAAGATTACTTGGCAGCTGAGTCGGGTGATCTGAATGCCACTAAAGCTCAGATTGAGAATATTCCTGGGATTAAAGAGGTAGAAATCAAAGAAAAAGATGCGGGTAAATTTAAGCTACTAACTGCTTCCTTTACTTACAAAGACCGATTCTTTACCCTATCGATTGTTCCGTTCACGAAACTGGTTGCGATCGCATCCGTTGAAACCGCTGAAGAAGCGGCAGCAGCCCGAGAGCAGTTAATCGTATTTGCCTTAACGGGCTTACTCATGGCGGGTATTGTCACCGCCTTGATCTACTGGCTCTCCACTAGCTTGTCCAATCCTCTAACTAAGCTAACGGGCACCGCCGACGAAGCGGCAGAAGGAAACTTAAATGTCCGAGCTGATATTGAAGGAACCCGCGAAACCCGAATCCTAGCCCGGACCTTCAACAACCTAGTGTCCGAGGTCCAGACCCTCTTAACCAAAACGGAACAAGCCGCTCAAGAACAAAAAGAATCCCGCGACAAACTAGAAATGGAAATCTACCAGCTCCTCGACGAAGTGGGAGAAGCGGTAGATGGCGACTTAACCGTACGCGCCAGCTTAAACTCGATGGAAATGAGTACCGTTGCTGACTTGTTCAACGCCATTATCGACAACCTCAACGAGATTGCGGGTCAGGTAAAAGAGTCCTCTGTACAGGTGAGTTCCTCCCTCGGTGCAAACGGAACCGAGATTCAGACCCTAGCGGAGCAAGCCGTCCAAGAAACTGAGCAAGCCCGAACCACCCTCGATTCGATTGAGAAAATGTCCGTCTCCATTGAGGATGTAGCCAGCAACGCCGGTCGAGCCGCTGTGATTTCCGATGAAGCCTACACGACGGTCCAAGAAGGCAGTAATGCCATGGATCAGACAGTAGACAGTATCCTCGGCCTGCGAAATACGGTCGGTGAGACCTCCAAGAAAATTAAGCGACTGGGTGAATCCTCCCAAAAGATTTCTCAGGTGGTGTCCTTGATTGAAGAAATCGCTCTCAAAACCAACCTACTCGCCATTAACGCCAGTGTTGAGGCCAGTCGTGCCGGTGAACAGGGTCAAGGTTTCACCGTGGTTGCAGAACAGGTGGGTGCCCTAGCGGAACAGTCCACTGCGGCGACGAAAGAAATCGCTCAAATTGTGGCTGGAATTCAAGCCGAGACCAAGGAAGTGACGGAGGCGATGGAAGTAGGGACCACCCAGGTGGTGGATAGTACTCGCCTGGTGGAAACGACCAAAGAGAAGCTGACCCAAGTACTGACTCGGTCCCAAGAGATCAACGACCTCATGCGGTCCATTTCTGACGCAACTGAGACCCAGACTGAAACCTCAAAAGCAGTG
Source organism: Acaryochloris sp. 'Moss Beach' (assembly GCF_021497025.1). Classification (NCBI taxonomy): domain Bacteria; kingdom Bacillati; phylum Cyanobacteriota; class Cyanophyceae; order Acaryochloridales; family Acaryochloridaceae; genus Acaryochloris; species Acaryochloris sp. 'Moss Beach'. The sequence goes on along the minus strand of NZ_CP071717.1, from coordinate 3,377,552 downwards.
ACCACTTTGATGTCTCAGATGGCGGAATTGTCCGAACAGCGGTCAGAATCTTCTAACAAAATGGCCCAGTCCATGCAAGACACGGCTGCCGTTGCCCAGAAGCTGGAAGCCGCTGTGGCCCAGTTTAAAGTCGAAGAATCTAGCTAACAGGTCTAGGATCGTGCTTCTATCGATCCCCCTGACTTGAGATTAGTAGCCGGATGAACCCCATCGATATTAGCGACTCAATATCACCTGAGCACCATGGATAAAGAACAACAAGTCCAGTTCAAATTTCTCGAAGAAGCAGAAGATTGTTACGACAGGATTGAACGGGCTTTGCTGGGTCTAGCAGCAAACGTTGCTGAACCAGAGCAACTGGACGAAGCCCTCAGAGCCTCCCACACCGTTAAGGGGGGAGCGGCCATGATGGGGCTGATGGATCTGAGTAAAGTGGCCCACCGTCTAGAAGACTTCTTCAAAATCTTGCGGGTGCATCACGCCTCCAAAACCATCGAAACGGAGGTAGAGACCCTACTATTGCAGGGTTTAGATTGCTTGCGACAGGTGGGTGATCGCTATCGGCAAGGAGCCGAAATTGATGCAGCCTGGCTAGCAGAGCAAATTTATCCCGTCTTTGACCAACTGCAAGTTCATTTAGGGGATGTCACGGACGAGGACGAGACGGCGCTGCTCAACGGCGACGAGGATGAAACGGATCCGGCACTACTGATGTTTGAGGATGGTGTGGAAGCCGTTCTCGATCGGATTGAAGGCTATTTTGAGACCTTGCCTACCCCTCAGCTCGCTGCAGAGCTGGCCATGACGGCAGAAGAACTGGTGGCTTTTGGTCATATGGCGAATTTAGAGCCTTTTATTCAGCTCTGCCAATCCATCCAGGAACTGGCACCCCAAGTTATCCCCGAGCAAATTCCAGAGCTATCCACTGCCGCCCTCAAAACCTGGCGACGGTCCCATGCCTTGGTGCTGCGACGCAGCTTTGAGAAGCTGCCCCACCAGCTTCCGGACTTTACGCCCAATATCGCTTCCAGTCCTGAAATTGACTTTGAAAATGCCCTAGACTTAGTAGACTTGTCGGCTCTACAAGCAGACTTTGGCGCTATTGACATGCCCCCAGAGCTACCGACCATCCCCTTTGCGGAAGATCCAGCCGTGGCTGATTTAGCCGAAGCTCTAGCCATGGATCTGCCTAACCCCGAACTGCTAGAACCGGTCAATCTGGACGAGCTTTCTCTCAATGATCCGGCCATCGCCAACTTAGCCGATGCCTTATCCATTGAGTTACCCGCTGCTGACTTTGACATCCCGACAGAGATCCCTACAGATGACTTATTCAATACAACTGACTTTGACATCCCAGCGGAGATCCCTGCAGATGACCTATTAAATGCAGAGGCTCTCGTCAGTTTGCAAGACTCGATGGAGCTTGCAGATCTACAGGACGCATTTTCTATTGACACGGATCTCGGGGTTCCCCTACCTGATCCGGTCGAGAGTCCTGAGAATCCTGTTCCCACCATTAATCCGGCTGCAGAGAGTCCTATCCCTTCTGAACTGCCATTAACCCTTGAGAGTGCCGCTCAAATTCTGGAACAAGCCACGGCAAACCAGCCTGCCGCTGCACCGGCAGCAAAGCCGTTAAGTGGTAAAACCGTGCGGGTTCCGGTGGAACAACTGGAGCAATTTAATGCCCTGTTTGGAAAACTGATTCTAGAACGGAATACCGTCAATTTACGCTTTGAGCAGTTGCAAACCTATACCCAACTGATTCGACAGCGGATTCAACAATTAGAAGCATCCAATACCCAATTGCAGCAATGGTATGACCGAGCCTCCCTGGAAGGGATTGTCCCGGCAGAAGCAGCTGCCCCCGCTCAGCCCGAACAAATTGCCGAACCCCGGCCAGGACAATTTGATGCCCTAGAAATGGACCAATATACCGACTTACACCTGATTGCCCAAGACCAAATTGAAACGATTGTCCAACTGCAAGAGGTGGGCTCAGATATTAACTTGACCCTGCAAGACATGGGTCAGGCCGTTCGAGACATTAACCAAACCACCCGCTCGTTGCAGACCAATGTCACCCGCACCCAGATGGTGCCCTTTAGAGAGATCGTCAAGCGATTCCCACGGGTGATTCGGGATTTGAGCGTTCAGTTCAATAAGCCCGTGAACTTGGTCATGGAAGGGGATGCCACCCTGATTGATCGGTCCGTGCTTGAATCCCTAGGGGATGCCCTCAACCACCTGTTGCGGAATGCCTTTGACCATGGGATTGGCAGTCAAGAGCGTCGGCTGTCCATTGGCAAAGCACCCGAAGGCAAGATTACGATTAAAGCCCGGAACCGAGGAGCCCAAACCGTCATCACCATTAGCGATGATGGAGCTGGCATCCGATTGGATAAGGTGCGCAATCGCCTGCAATCCATGGGACTCACCGAATCAGAAGTCTTGCAGATGTCGGATCAGGACTTACTGGACTGTATCTTTGAACCCGGCTTTAGTACTGCTGACCAAGTGACTGAGATTTCAGGTCGAGGTGTGGGCATGGATGTGGTGCGAACCAACCTCCGGGACATCCGAGGCGATATTTATGTAAACACCGAACGCAGTGTCGGCACCACCTTTACGATTACGGTCCCCTATACCCTTTCGATTCTGCGAGTCATGCTCTTGGAGCATTCTGGCTTAATTTTTGCAGTGCCCGTAGACAACATCCGCGAACTGCTGCGCATAGAGGCAGACCAACTCCACACGATTGAACAGACTCAAAAATTGACCTGGCAGGATCAGTCCATTCCAGTGATGAATTTGGCGAGGCACTGGGCATTTAGCCAAACCCGCAAATTCTCCGAAATGTTGGGAACACCCGTTATTAATCAACCCACGGTTCTAGTGGTTGGCGAAGAATCCACTGTGGGCGGCCTGGAAATTGAGCGATTCTGGGGGGAACAAGAAGTCACGATTCGCAACATCGACAGCCCCTTACCCATGCCGCCTGGATTCGTTAGCTCTACGGTATTAGGGGATGGCCGGGTCGTCCCGATTATTGATCCATTGCCTGTGCTCAAATGGTGCCTAGAGCGCGAACAATCCGGTCTAATCGCAGCATCGGTGGAACCAGTGTCCCAAGCCAGCCAAGGCAATACGGTCCTCGTGGTGGATGACTCGGTTAATGTTCGTCGCTTCCTAGCCATGACCCTGGAAAAAGCAGGCTATCTAGTTGAGCAGGCCAGGGATGGTCAAGAAGCCGTTGATAAGCTGGAAAGTGGCTTAACGGTGCAGGCAGTCGTCTGTGACATTGAAATGCCGAGGCTGGATGGCTACGGTGTCCTCGAAGAAGTCAAAGGCCAGCGCCGATTTGAAGATTTACCCATTGTCATGCTCACCTCCCGTAGTCATGAGAAACACCGCAAAGTCGCCATGAACTTAGGGGCGTCAGCCTATTTCTCTAAACCGTTTAACGAGCAGGAATTACTAGATACCCTAGCCGGATTTATCGACCAGAAGACACCGGAATTAGTCGGTTAACTGGGTCTCAAATCGGCCCCTAAATATCCTTTAAGTCTTGGCACACCACTCTCAGGCCATAGGAGTTCTGGAAATTGCTGGGCAATGAGCGATAGCGAAACGCTGACCGGCAGGCATGGGGGCCATCGTACCAAGATCCCCCGCGTCGAACCCGGTGAGATCGCAGATCATCTTGCTTCACCCAAGCCGATCCATCCGTGGGTGCTCCTTTATAGGTGTCATGCCAATGATCTTGGCACCATTCCCAGACTTGACCATGCATGTCGTAGAGGCCCAATGTATTAGGGGCAAACTGGCCTACAGGAGTGGTGGCCTTTCTAAAGGTGCCACGAGGGCCGCGACCATAGGTATAGTTGCCGTCGTAGTTGGCTATCTCTGTGGTTAAGGTTGCACCGACGCAAAACGGAGAACTCGTCCCGGCGCGGGCGGCAAATTCCCATTCGGCCTCGCTGGGTAAGCGATATTCCTGCCCCGTGAGTTCCGAAAGTTTCTGGCAAAATTCCGTGGCGGCTTCCCAGCTCACTCGTTCGACAGGACGATTCGCCCCCTGAAACTTCGATGGATTCTCACCCATTACCGCTTGCCACTGGGCTTGGGTAATGGGGTATTTGCCCATAAAAAAGGTGGGCACTATCACCTGATGTTGGGGGCCTTCGCTTTTTTGGCGATTGGCTTCCGCCGCCGGAGAGCCCATGCTAAACCGTCCCCCAGGGATATAGACCATATCCAGGGACTGATCTTCTTTCAGATCTTGGCGATAATACTGGGCAGACTGACGGCTTCGTTTTTGGATCTGGCCTGTTGCATTGACGCCAACCACTTCAAAGGCAAACCGGGACAGTCCGGGCAGGGTCTTCTGTTCGGGTGGCTCCTCCGTGGTCTCTTTTTCCGTGGGTTCAGAAGGAGGTTGTTCAGGGTTTTCAGGTTGCTCCGCAGTGAGGGGCCTGTACTTATTACCCAGGCCAAAAGCTGCGATCGCAGTATTGATCGGTATCCCCAAATTCAGACCATCCTTAATCCGCACTTGCTGTAAGCGCTGCCCCGCCGCCCGACCATGGATACCAATGAGGCGACCTTCACGATCCAATACGGGGCCGCCGCTCATGCCTGCTTTGGTAACGGCGGTATAGGAGAACCCATAGCCATCCTCAAATTCACCAATGGAGGCCACTTCTCCCCGAGTCAGGGTCATGGTGGAAACGGAAATGGCCTGATCGGCTAGGGGATAGCCCCCGACGTAGATGTCATCCAAAATGCCCAGGTCTTTAAACTTGCCGATGTCTGTGACTCGATAGTTGTTGTTGGTCGTGAAGGTTGCGATCGCAATATCCGCTTTGGCATCCACCTGCATCAACTGGGTGTTGAGGAGATGGGTTTCACCGTCATAGGTTTCCACATAAGCTTCCTCGCCCCGGTTGGAGTTTTTGATCACATGGGCCGCCGTCAGCACGGTGTAGATATTGTCATTCCGCTTGATTAACACTCCTGACCCCGAAGGCCCTTGGGTCATAATGCGAACGGTAATGCGGCGGGCAATTTGGCGAATATCCCGCACCGACTTCGCTAAAGACCATGGGGAAGAAGCCAAACTAAGAACAGCAGTCCCCCCGAACCACAAAAACTGACGTCGCTTAATGCCCATTCCAACCTATATCAATACTCTGCAAAACCCTTATTCCTACTGTATCCGCTCTATTTGGGAATGTCTCGGATTAGGAGGGTTATACAAGCTATTTAATAGTAGTCAGAAGTAATCGCTCAGTCCTCTAAGCCCCTGGCTTCAAAGCTGGTAAGACAACTCGTAAACCAAAGGACCCCGTGTAGGCGTAGGGATAGGAACGGTAGCGAAACGCAGATCGGCAGGCATGGGGGCTGTCATACCAAGATCCCCCTCGCCGCACTCGGCGCATTTTCGGATCACCCTTTTCCAGCCAAGCCGTGCCATCCGTAGGCGCACCTTCATAGGTTTCATGCCAATGGTCTAGACACCATTCCCACACCTGACCATGCATATTGAACAGCCCAAAGGCATTCCCGGCCAATTGATCTACGGCAACAGTCTTCTTTCTGAAGGTGCCCTTGGGACCTTTGTCATAGGCGTAATTGCCGTCGTAATTGGCCAGATCGGTGGTGATGGTCTTGCCAAAGTGAAACGGGGTATTGGTGCCCGCTCGGGCAGCATATTCCCATTCCGCTTCGCTGGGTAAGCGATATTCCTGCCCTGTCGCCAAAGATAACTTTTGGCAGAACTCTTCCGCTAAAAACCAACTCACTTGATCGACGGGATGATTAGCGCCCTGAAATTTAGAGGGATTGTCCCCCATCATGGCCTGCCATTGGGTTTGGGTAATAGGATATTTCCCCATAAAAAACCCAGGGACATCCACGATATGTTTTGGGTCTTCGTTTTTCCCGCGATGGGTCTCGGTCACGGGGGAGCCCATCGTAAACTGTCCCCCGGGAATAGACACCATCTCCAGGGCCACTCCCTCCACCAAGGGTTGGCGATAGTATTGGGCCGACTGTTGGGTCCGTTTACGCACCTGGCCTTTGTCATTCACCCCCAACACTTCAAAGGTGAAGCTCACCAAAGGAGATTCTTCCTCTGGCGGTTCAGTCTCAGGGGGTTGAGGCTCTGGTTCAGACTCCGGTTCAGGCGGTGGAGCCACCGTTGGGGCAAGCTTCTCCAAACCAAATACCTCGATGGCCGTATCGATGGGAATCCCCAGATTTAAACCATCCTTGAGCCGAAACTGTTTTAACCGCTGTCCTGCAGCTCGGCCATGAATCCCCACGAGTTGGCCTGCCTGATTTAAGATGGGGCCGCCGCTCATCCCCGCCTTGGTCACCGCCGTATAGGAAAACCCATAGCCATCCTCAAACGGGCCAATAGAAGCCACTTCTCCCCGAGTCAGGGTAATCGTAGAAATGGATATACCCTGATCGGCAAAGGGATACCCGCCCACATAAATCTCATCCAAAATATCGAGGGCTTTAAATTGACCAATATCCGTCACACCATAGGTTTTGTTGCTATAGAACGTTGCGATCGCAAGATCTAAATTAGAGCCAGTTCGCATCGATTGAGTATCCAGCAAGTGATTCTCACCATCATTCGTCATGGCATAGGCTTCTTCCCCGCGATTGGAATTTTTAATCACATGGGCCGCCGTCAGTACCGTATAGACTGGCCCTTTCTTTTGAATCAAAATCCCCGAGCCAGACGGCCCTTGAGTCAGCACCTTAACGGTGATCTGACGGGCAATTTTGCGGATATCATCAACGGATTTAGCGGAGGATTTGGAGGAGACCACGAGGCTGAGAAAAACGGTGCCCCCAAGAAGTAAAAACTGTCTGCGCTGCATTCCCATACCGATTGCTAGATGCCTGTTTCTCGATCACTTCTGTAAGGGCAAGCACCCTAAGCGGCTTGATAGATTCACCCTTGCGGAACACTCACCCTGCAAGTATCTTTCGTGACTCATCCTGCAAATATCTCCCCCCGCAACCAAGACTGAGTCGTCTTTTTTTAGATGAGTCAAATAGGTTGACTTCAAGAAAAAATCTTACTCAATAAATATTACATAAATAAAATAATCAAATACTCCTCTACTAAACCATTCAGCTTTTTACTGAATAACTGGCTTCGATACTAAAAGCCAAAGATATTATCATCACTTGAGAGTAGTGATCAAAAGCTATTAAGAAACGGCTCAATATAAATCAAAGATAGAAGAGAGTATATAACTAAATTTTTTTCTAATGTCGTTACTTATTTATCAGCCTATTTTAAGATTTTTATGCATTCACCATTTTTCGAATCTTTCCTAAAGCCTAAGCGTTGAACTTTTTACCATAGAAGAGGAGACCTGCTATGGTTTGTCTTATCAGGGCCGTTGGAGCGACGTGAATGACGGAAGTTATGAAGACAGAAGCCACAAATGTATTGGGAGATCCCTTACAGATTTGCTGTACTTCACCCATGACAGGATTTTATCGGGATGGTAAGTGCAATACCGGTGCAGGAGATATGGGGGGCCCATATTGTCTGTGCCCAAGTCACCCCAGAGTTTTTGGCCTATACCAAGGCCCAAGGCAATGATTTAAGTAGCCCTGCTCCCATCTATGGATTTCCTGGGCTCAAACCAGGTGACTGTTGGTGTTTATGTGCGGCACGCTGGCAGCAGGCCCTAGAAGCAGGAGTGGCGCCGCCTGTGAAGTTAGCCGCCACCCATGTCATGGCCTTGGAGCATGTCTCCCTCAAGGATCTAAAACAACATGCCGTTGATACTGAAGACGGCTAAGGTGATTTCTTGAGAAGAAGTTCCGTACTAAATTGGGCACGGTTCAACTTTTACGCGATCAGGGCAACAATTTTAAAATTAAGTAAGTCCCTAAAATCTATGCCTGATAAGAGTTCCATTTTATTTCATTAATTTGGCAGTGTTGCCCTGGCTTGGATAATGCCGACTGTTCTGCCAAAAACAAGATCAAAATGATGTGTGGGTTTGTGTCAGTAGAACCTTTACCATCAGCGTGACTGTATGAGATTTTTTGAAATAGCTCTACTTGTTTGCTTGCTTCTCACCATCTTGAGCCGTTTCTGGTTGATGCGACAGGGCTTCCGTCAAGTTCAGGGTGAGCCTCAGGATTTATCAAGAACCAAGCATGGTCATGGGCAGAAGTACCTGCTACTCATTACACTCGTCGTACTAGCACTGCATCTATCCATTGAAGGGTATCGCTGGCAAATGGTCCCTTCGTACTTGTTCACGGTATTTTTTTTGATATCGAGATTGAGAAGCACATCGGTATCTAAGCGTGATGGAAGACAGCCTCAAGCCAGAAACACGAAAAAAATCGAGACTGATCAGAGTTTTGTGTAAGCGGTCTAGAATCCAAACACACCAGGAGACCGCATCATGTCTAGAAAGAAACAAGTACCCAATCGAGTTGATGAGCTATTGGATGAACTCATTGGAGAGAATCCACAGCCAGAGGATATTCTGGGCGAATCAGGACTGCTCAAACAACTCAGCAAACGCCTAGTGGAACGAGCCTTGGCAGGTGAATTGACTCATCACCTGCATCAATCCTCCGTCGATGAGCGTTCTCATGGCCCTAGAAACAGTCGCAATGGTTACTCGAAAAAGACCGTCCAGACTGAACAAGGAGAGATGGACCTATCGATTCCTCGCGACCGTTGCAGTGAGTTTGAGCCTGTCCTCGTGCCCAAAGGCCAGCGACGTATCGCGGGACTCGACGAGAAAATCATCGCCTTATATGCTCGTGGCATGACCACTCGTGATATTCGAGCTCAATTGGTGGAGCTGTATGGGGCCAATATCTCTGAGGGTCTGATTAGTGACGTCACCAATAGTGTCATGGAGGAGGTTAAAGACTGGCGCTCAAGACCATTGGATGAGGTGTATCCGATTGTCTATCTCGATGCCCTGTATGTGAACATCAAAGTCAATGGCCAAGTCAGCAAGCGAGCCGTCTATGTCGCGCTAGCGGTAACTGTGGAGGGAAACAAAGAGCTGTTGGGATTATGGATAGGGGCTGCCGAGCGGGAGGGAGCAAAATTCTGGCTTTCAGTGCTCACAGACCTTAAAAACCGAGGCGCTCAGGATATCTTGATTGCTTGCTGTGATGGTCTCAAAGGCTTTCCCCAGGCGATTGAATCGGTCTATCCCGATACTCAAGTTCAAGTTTGTATCGTTCATCTCATTCGCAATAGTTTGCGCCATGTGCCTTGGAAGGAAAGTCGAGCCGTAGCTGCAGACCTCAAGCCCATTTATCAAGCGGCCACTTTGGAGGAATCTGAGGCTGCCTTGGATGCGTTTGCCAACAAATGGGACCAGACGTATCCTGGCATCAGCCAAATCTGGATACGGCATTGGGATAATATTGCTCCGTTGTTTAAGTACCCAATGGCCATCCGAAAGGTTATCTACACCACTAATGCCATTGAGTCGCTCAATCGCTCACTGCGAAAGGTGATTAAGACCAAAGCTGTCTTCCCGAATGAAGAGTCTGTCTACAAATTGATGTTTCTGGCGATGAGGAATATCTCGAAGAGATGGACCAGACCGATTTTGAATTGGAAGGCGGCGCTGTCCCATTTTGCTATTCTGTTCCCAACACGATTCAACTATTGAATACGTTACGGCTTACACAAAAATCTAAACACTCTCAAAAAATCCTGTACTATCTTGGAATCATCTTCAGCGCCCTGTTCCTAGCCATTGCCGCGCTTCTACCTGCCATCCTCCCCGTGTTCACTCTGCCTCAGCCCAGCGGTCAGTATAAGGTTGGCATCACAGAATACAGTTGGCTCGATTCATCTAGACCTGAAACGTTCACCCAGACACCTGAGGATAAACGCAACCTTCAATTGCAAGTTTGGTATCCAGCCGCAGAAACAAACCACGGACGCACAAAGCCCTACTGGAGGGATTCGCAGATCAAAGGGCCGTTGCTGAGTGGTGCACTAGGGTTACCTCCCTTTTTGTTCAATCACCTCAATCGCGTTAAGACATACTCTTACCCGGATGCAACCCTCGCTGAGCGCACAACGCCATATCCAGTTATTTTGTTCTCCCACGGCTACAACGGCTTTGTTGATCAAAATACGGTGCAGATGGAAACTTTAGCCAGCCACGGTTATGTGGTTGCCTCCATTGCCCATCCCTACGAAACATTGGCAACGATTTATCCCAATCGTGATGTGGTGACCTTTAACAAAAAATGGAATCAACGGATGATGGCAGAAATGTTGTCTGCCTTACCCTTGTTTGACAAGATACTTGCTGCTGAGGACAAGGGAGAGCAAGCGCGTTTAACCCGTGACATCTTAGATGAAATGCCCCTATGGCAGCAAAGTCTAGATTTATGGACCGCTGACACTCGATTTGTCTTGGATGAGCTACCTCTTCTTAACGCAACCGATCCACGTTTTGCGCACAAACTTGATTTAGATCGCATTGGCGTAATGGGTATGTCCTTTGGTGGGGCGACGGCAGGGCAGGTCTGCCAACTTGATGCCCGTTGCAAGGCAGGGGTAAATCTGGATGGTTTGCAATTTGGCAAGTTACTAGGGGGTGAGCCATTGGCTCAGCCGTTTATGGTCATGGAGAGTGCTTCTAGCAGTGGATTGAATGACTTTATGCTGAGCCGTCTAGGCAATGTTCATTACCGCGTTAAGGTCAGGCAATCAACACATACCAACTTCAGTGACTTTAGCTTGAGTGCGCCGATTTTTAGCAGTGATTTGTTGCAGGGCCTCGGGCTTCTGGGAACGATTGACGGGCAGCAAATGACGACCTTAATCAGTGATTACTTGGTTGCCTTTTTTAATAGGCATTTGCAGGGAAAAGAGGCCCCGTTGTTAGAGGAGGTTGCGGTCAAATCCCCCCAAACAACGCTAACGATGTATACGCCTTGAGCCATTGGGAGCTGGTGGTTACGGAGAACTGTCGCTCCGACTTTTCAGCAAAACAGGAACGGTACACTATCTGTGAAGACATCCTCATTCATCCAATTTAGTACGGAACTTCTGTTCAAGAAATCACCTAAAGGGAGCACCCTTTCATAAACATCCATTAAACCGACGTTAAGGTATATAACGTACAGTTGATCTTGTAGGCTGTATTCCTTTTGTCTGCTACATTGACGTCGTTTTAATCTCTTTATGTTGAAATCGTGGCAGTGGTTGATTCAACTAGGCCAATCGTTCCGTTCGCCCTGGCAGCGCTTGGGAATGGTAGCGACGGCATTAGCCTTGGGTATTTTTGTTGCGATCGCAACCCTGCTCCCCCAAATAGAAGCCCTAGACACCCAGATTTTGCTAGCCATTCACAACCTCCATACGCCGATATTGGATCGGTTAATGGTGCTAGTGACCTATCTAGGTGAGCCCCTGATTCTATTCCCGTTTACCTTGGGCATGGGAGGGATATTGCTGTGGCAAAAACGACGCCAGGAAGCCTTAGGCTTCGTAATCGCGATTGGGGGCTCTTTGGGATTGAATATTTGGCTCAAAGAGCTATTTGCCCGTCATCGTCCTGCCCTCTGGGACCAAATTTTGCACGTGCCCTTCTATAGTTTTCCCAGCGGCCATGCCATGGTCTCCTTAGTCTTCTATGCCGTACTGATCTATGGACTCATTCGCCAGTTTCGCTCCTTCCATCTGCTGATGGTGGCCGTGGGCACGAGCCTGATTGCCACCATTGGGTTTAGTCGGCTTTATATTGGCGTTCATTGGCCCACAGACGTGGTAGCTGGATATGCCGCAGGCTTAGTCTGGTTAGCCATCTGCTTCATCTCCCAATCCTTACTATTGGCTAGGCAGAGGGAGGCCATAACCGATTGACCGCGAGCATCATTGAGGCGATATCCTTTGATGAGGGTTTCCCTACCTTTACAAATGCCGCATCTTTTCTGAGCATAGATAAGGATGTAAACCCTGAAGGGAGTCTTAATTCTGTGGAACGAACATTTTTGGCTGTAAAACCAGACGGCGTCCAGCGAGGTCTGGTGGGGGAAATTATTGGCCGTTACGAAGCCAAAGGGTTTACGTTAGTGGGTCTAAAGCTGATGGTCGTCAGCCGGGAGTTAGCCGAACAACATTACGGCGAGCATAAAGAAAAGCCCTTCTTTGGTGGCTTAGTTGACTTCATTACCTCTGGCCCCGTTGTGGCAATGGTCTGGGAAGGCAAAGGCGTTGTTGCTGCGGCCCGCAAAGTCATCGGCGCAACCAATCCCCTCAGCTCTGAACCAGGAACCATTCGCGGCGATTTTGGTATCGATATTGGCCGCAATATCATTCACGGTTCTGACGCAGTCGAAACAGCTCAGCGCGAAATCAGCCTGTGGTTTAAGCCCGAAGAATTAGCAGATTGGTCTCCCACATTAACCTCCTGGATTTACGAATAACTCCGCCTTGCACTCATCTCATCTAGAGGTGAGTGCTCGGTCTAGCTCACAAACTGTGGTATGTGAATGGCAACCCTTGCAGATGTTTTAATTCGTCTATTTAAAGCCCAAGATATTCCCTGTGCCGTGGTCGAGGGTTGGGTGTTGCCCAATGGTCAAGCGCCTGCCATTCGGGGGGATTTGGCATCCTCCCAGAGCCAGGGCCAGTATAACTGCCAGACTGCGTTTTCCATAGTCAATTCTTTCATGATTCAAACAGAAACTCATGTTATCAGCCACATTGATCAGGAGGAGCCGCAAGTGTGCTGGTTCCTTGGTATTATTTATTTGTTTGAAAGCGTCTGGACTCCAATCTTGCCATTCCTTGTTCCCGCCAGCTGGAGTGGTTTTCTACTCAGATGAAAACGCTCATGGTGGGCTCCCAGACATTGCGTGTGAGTTCCTGAATAAGGCCTTTACCATATCAGATTGTATGTTTGATTCCTTTTATACTGTTGCGTTTAGTTTCAGATTTGTTTCAACATAACATCAAAAATAAACTTCATTCTTCAATTTCTGCAACTGAATATTACATTTGGTGGAGATATCTGAAGAACATCCTGGAGCGACAGATAATATTAGTGTTTTTGCTGGTCACACGAGGTTTCTATTACCCAGACGCAGGCATCTTCTTTGGCAACTTGGTTGTGTGTGTGCATTCAGCGGGGTCTAATAAGTTGATGCGTAGATCATTTGAGCTATCTGTGAGCTTTAAACTTAGGAAAAACATAAAGTGTATTTCAGACCACAAGCTCCTCAGGGCAGAGCGCCAGGTGCTGAGCTGGGCAGCTTTGTGTTTTTCTGAGATAGAGAGGGCTGAAACTGGGACTCAGCCTTTTTACAAATAAATCATTGGCAAATCAAAAGATCAGATCCTTTTCCATGGACATTTGGATATATGGCATTTTGTTTACTATATGTTTTAAAGGACTTTGAGAACAATATGGAAGCATTCCATTTTTTATTGCACAGCTGATGTAACTTTCTGGACTCACTGGTTAGTTTGTATCCTTTTCATATTCATAAACCTCTTTTTTTGTAGGGCAGTGCCAAACCCTTTGGGTGACCTTGAGAAAAAGCATCAGGGTGTAATGACAGTGAAGGGATGAACCCCTGACAACGTGATATTCCAGACTTTGTTTGGGACTGCTTTCCACATCAGCGATTGTTTTCTTCCAGCATGGTGATTCAAATCTGCTTACATGTCATTATATATGGTGACTCTCAAGATTCCGGACAAGCCTGAAGCGAAATACCTGAAGCGAAGGTTATCAGAGATGCTAATGTAGAGATAGCTTGGCTTTGAGACATAAACTACTTCTCAATTTATTTCATGTCAGGAGGAAATTTGCCTCCTAAATATAGTTAGATGGCAAGAGCATTTTATGTAGGTAATGTGCCATCAATTTTGATTGGTGCCCTAAAATACTAACAAATCAGTATTGTATAAGAAGCTTTAATGAGCAACCCACTTACAATTAGGAAATTAATAGAGAGAGTCTGCTCTGGGGATATTCGAATTCCTGCATTTCAGAGAGATTACGTTTGGGAACATGATCAAGTCGCATTTCTAATTGATAGTATTTATAAAGGATTTCCCATAGGAACAATATTTCTATGGAAAACAGATAACAGGCTTAAATTTGAGAAAAAGTTAGGTCAATTTTCTCTTCCAGAGCCAAGAAGAGATTATCCAGTTAACTATGTTCTTGATGGACAACAAAGAATCACATCAATATTTACAGTATTTCAAAATGAATTACAAGAAGTAGACACTAGCTTAGTAAATATATATTTTGATATGGAGGCAGATGAATCCAATCAGGAATCTTGTTTTTTTAGCATTAGAAAATCCTGAAAAACTTGAAGGCCGCCATTTCCCCATAAATACTCTATTTGATCCTGTGCAGTATAGAAAATGTACAAGTGATTTAAATGATGAAAAAAATCAAAAAAGTTGATGAACTTCAAACTAGATTTAAAGAATATATTCTATCTAATGAGGTTTTTTGAGTCAGATGATAGAAATGCTGTAGCAATCGTGTTTGAAAGAATTAATAGAGCAGGTACTGAGTTAAATAAGTTTGATCTTTTATCTGCTTGGAGTTGGTCGGAAGAGTTTAACCTTAAAGAAAAATTTGAAAGTCTAGATCTAGAGCTAGAAAGTTATGGCTATGCAAATTTGTCAAGCGATAAAGATTTGCAACTAAAGATATGTTCAGCAATTATAAATGGAGAAACAACACCTGCAGCAATTTTACATTTATCTGGAAATGAGGTTAGAGGAAGGTTCAAAGAAGTTATCAGTGGAATCAAAGGAGCAATTGATTTTTTAAGAAACGAACTTTTAGTCTATTCATTTGAAATACTTCCTTACCCTGCCTTACTTATACCTCTTGCAACATATTTTGCAACAACCAAAACTGATGGTGAAAAATATACTGATCGTCAACGAGAAAAGATAACACAATGGTTTTGGATCTCAGTATTTAGCAAAAGATACTCTTCTGATGTTAATAATCGACAGAGGAAAGATATTTTAGACTTATTAGCAATAAAAAAATGATGAAAACCATATTTTAACCGTTTCACCTCAAGAGCTTAGGATCAATTTTAATGTCGATAAATTTTCAAAGTCAATACATACAAAAGCACTCATTTTACTATTGGCTCAAAATAATCCAATCTCTCTAGTCAGTGGTACTACTGTTAATTTAGATAAAGTTCTAAAATCTGTAAATAAAAATGAATTTCACCATATATTTCCAAAAAAAATATCTAGAGAATAATGGCTATGAAAGTAGTTTTATTAACGTCCTCTCAAATTTCTGTTTCTTATCGAAAGGAGATAATATTAAAATTTTAGCTAAGGCACCGGGTGAATATTCTAACTTAATTTCACAACAACGCAGAGATGAAATTCTTAGAAAATCCTATATTCCAGTTGATTTCAATAAATTGTCTTATGAGAATTTTATTGAGACCAGGACTAAAATGTTAACTGCTGCTGCACACCGTCTTATGAGACTTGAATAAGTAAATTAATAGGGCACTTCACGTCCTGATCTGTAGTCTAACCCAACAATGGAGCGGACGGAATCAATCTTCTAGTTTCTCTTTTTATATTATCGCTAACGCCGCTCATCGTCTGCTGTTAGGCAGCAGTAACGAAAGGGTGCGATGCAAGTTTTCCGCGACCAAGTCGCTTCATTTAGAGCTGTTGAGCTTGCCGGAAACTGATATGAGACGCTTCAGTCAAACATCTAAACAGCAGCCCTTCTATCTAAAGGTGATGTGGGTGTGTAGTTGGGGGGTTGATCGGCCTGATGGCGTTTTGTATCACCCAAGGGATTCTGATTCAGCACATACCCCTCACTCAGCCTGCTCCGTTGGTGGGAGCATCTGCGATCGCACTCCACAATGCCGACGACCAAAAGCAGCTGTATGTGTTCTCTCAGATGTTAGGGCGCATCCAAGTTTTCGATACCAATGGCACGTTTCAAACCAGCATTGCCACCCCCACCATTAAGGGAGGGCTGACGCTTTGTGGTGGGGGAGAGCATCCAATGCTTTTAGTCACGCCCTATTTCAAAAAGCCGTTCTACAAACTGCAACAAGGGAAATTCATCTGGATTGACGATCAACCACTCCCCAGGTTTTGCCAGACATCTAAACCCCAAACCACTGCCATTGGCCCATATCGCTACAGACTAAAAGAGTGGCCGAGGCGCATCACCTATCGTCAGATTAACCAACGCCAAGAGGATGTCTTAATTTCAGACGGTTGGTGGCTGACCCTCTCCAGCTCATTTCCCGTCATTCTGGGGGTTGGCCTGACTGGAGGCGGCTTACAAATCTTGGGATATCTGCTCGTCTACTCTCGCTATCAGCCAAGGAAGCACTGACTATTTACAGTCAAAGTCTAAGGGCTGTAATAGATCGAAGCAGGCGACAAACCTAAATCTGCTCATTCGCAGCTTGAGGCTTAGGATCCGGTTGAGATAGATCCCGGACTTCTTGAATAAAATCGCTAACTTCATTGGCCAATTCAGGTCGATCCGCATCCACCTCTAATGGGTTGTGAAATTCTGGATCGTCGGGGTTGCGTTTTTTGGAAAATCCCCAAGCAAAGATCAAAGCAATCGCCAGAATCATCGACCATTGGGGGGGCACAAAATCATCATTAATAACTTTGAGCAGTAGCCGGAATCCCACCAATACAACCGTTAAATATCCAGCATCCTGCAGATGGACATACTCTTCCAGCCACTTAATAAAGAGCCCCGCCATAAATCGGAGGGTGATAATACCAAAAATACCGCCCGTCAGCACCAACCAGCGCTCATCCGATAGGGCAATCGCAGTGGTGACGCTATCGAGGGAAAAAGCCAGGTCTGTGACGGCAATTACTGGAATGGCCTGCCAGAGAGAGGCAAACTTAGGGCCATGATGATGATTCTCATCATCTTCTCTGAAGAAATACTGAAACGCCAGCCATAACAAGTAGCAAGCGCCCAAAAGCTCAAATTGCCAAAACCGAATCACCCAGGTTGCCGTAAAAATCAGCAGCATCCGCATGGCGAAGGCTGCCAACAAGCCAATATTTAAAGCACGGCTCTGAAGCTCTTCATCCTCCAGTCCTTTGACCAATGCCGCTAATGCGATCGCATTATCAGCTGACAGCACGGCCTCTAAGGCAATCAAAATAAAAATAATGAGTGCGGTGTCGAGACTGACCTGGGGAGAGAGTTCAAACAACGGGTCTAGCATCTGGCAATCAATGAGGGACTGGGTTTAGGGAGCGGGATTTAGTAGCAAATCCTACAGTCTCTATGGTATTCAACGTAACGCTAAAGTGAACGTTTCTGCACACTATATTAAGCATTGCGATCCAGACCTAAGACCGATTTTCACGGATATTAGATATGACCTTTGTCAGGGCTCGAACCTCGCGAGAAGCGGCTTCCTTCTATCATTGGGGCCAATGATGAATGTTGAGTGATGTAACAATCTATTTTCCTGATGCATGAAGGAGCAGACATTGTAGACTAATAAAAATGGGAATAATGGAGTTTGATATTCATGGAACTATCAGATCTACAAATTGTGATCGCCCTTGTTGTGGCATTGCTACCTGCATTGCTAGCACTCAATCTTGGCACTGCCCTTTCCAAGTAAGCATGCCAATCACAGGTCTGGCTTCCTTATGATGTGGTCTTAGCCACTGATCAAATAAGGCATCCAGTATCATTAAAATCAACATACAAAGCAAGTGCTTTACCTTGAGTAAGGCACTATTTTTTTGTTTAATCGTCTAATAGCTGATGGCAATTTTGCTGGAGGTTTTCCGTATCCCATTCATCGACTTACATAACCAGTCGCGGGAGAAAATTTACCCCAACAGCCGAATTCTACAAAAAACTAAAGATTTCTATCCAATTGATTTACATTTTTTCGTTTTATTCGCTACACTAGCCACACACTGAGCCAATTTTGCGTGCATCACGTTATTTTTGGAGCTGGCAAAACCAACGAGTCCCCACCTAAGGGAAAGTCCGGTTTTTGATTTTGGTGTTCCCTGTTTTAGAAGGCAAACGTTAACCTAACAGCCTATTTAGGTTGTTTCTTCTGTCTTTGCCGTTTTTAAAACGCCGCTAATTGATTGGCATTGGTGTAAATCAGTTCGTCATACTGCCTTATAAAGGCCAACAAAATATGAGTGCATTATCCCAGCCAAAACCTGACCCCCGCCCCACCCGCAAAATGAAGCAGAGATCGGCAAGAAAACGCCATCCTCGCAAAAGTTCTAAATTTGCTGCTCGGACCACCGAAACCGCAACAATCTTGGGGGTCAACGTTCTTTTGATTGGGACCTGTCTCTACACCCTCAGTAACATGCTGCCTCACCAGCTCACCCAAGAAGCCAAATTACAGGAAATCAAAGGGGAAGTGAGCCGGACCTCTGCACAGGTTGAAGCCCTCAAGCACTCCCATGAGCAGAGCCTAGTTCCGGAAGTGTCCCGGCGCATGTCAGAAGAACATGGCCATCTCATTCGTAAGAACAAGCGCAATCTGGTGTGGATTAAACCCACTAAGAACCAGCCCTAACCCCTCTCTTACCCTTAATCGATTCAAGCATTCAAGCAGGCCCAATCTTTGGTGGACCTGCTTTTTTATGGGTCAGAATTGCATTGTGCGGAATGTTCGTAACTACAGTTACCAAAACCTTAAAATTTATCTGCTAACGTTGGGGTAACAAAATGCAGGACCCTAAATTCCGTGGACTCACTCCACATCTTAATAGTTGAGGCTAATCCTCACTTGCGATCTCTTCTGGGTTGGCATCTACAGCAAGTAGGCTACTTTATTCATCTCAGCGCTAGTATTAAGCAGGCCCAGGCTGCCTATCAACAGCATCAACCTGATCTGGTTATTGTTGACTCTGAATTACCAGATGGTTTGGGTCAGGAACTCTGTCGATGGCTACAGCGCCAGAAGCATCCTCTGATTTTGATGTTGTCGGCTCAAACAACTGAAGCCGATGTGGTATCTGGATTAAAGGCAGGCGCAGATGATTATGTGGGTAAGCCTTTTGGCATGCAAGAGTTTTTGGCTCGAATTTCGGCATTGAGCCGCCGCAGCCGTCTCAGCCTGCCCACACAAATTTCTTTTGGAGCGTTGAGGATTGATTTGATCCAGCGGCGCGTTCACTACCATAACGAGCTAGTGGATCTCACTCCCCAGGAATTTAGCTTGCTCTATGTCTTAGTCCAAGCAGAAGGGGCCGCCCTCAGCCGAGTCGAACTCTTGCAAAGAGCCTGGCCAGAAAGTATCGACAATCCACGGACAGTAGATACTCATATTTTGTCCCTCCGCAAAAAGATTGAACAAGACCCCCAACAACCTCAGCTCATTCAAACTGTACGGAATGTGGGTTACCGCCTCAATCTAAGCTATCTGATGGATGCAAATCCATCGCGTCGCTCTGATGCCTCTCAGATTCCCCCTTCATCCAATCGTTTTGTGGCAGATGGAGCCACTACTAGCCACATGCCTATCCCCAGAGCCCAATCGGGTTAAGGAGAGTGGCAGGCTGCCCAATCTGCTGTTCTTCGGGTGAATAGAACATAAAGGATACAGCGGTGGGCTCTCAAACCTTGTCCCTCACAATCACTCCCTCGCGCTGCCCTCAACTCAGTCGTCAAGATTACAATCCCAGCAGAAGCCAACTTTGCCTTTCTTGCCACTCACCGTCAGGCTAGTGGCACTGGTTTGAACTTTAACCGCTGGCACACCATCGATCGCCACTTTTGGCTCAGTCGTAATGGTGGTAGAGATGCCATCAGACCATCGAATTTGATAGGTGCCCGCTTTGTTATCCGCAATCGTACATGGGTCGTTGACAATATGTTTCCGATCATTAGCCAGGAAGGTGCAATAGCCCCGGCGTGAGCGTCGAAACACAGGCAGTTTTCGATATTGTGGCCGCTTGTATAGAGGCAGTTTGAAGATTGGCCTTGGCCGCACGGAGCGCACCTTTTTGAGCGTATTCACGCCAGCATCAACATCAACCAAATGAGACGCAATCCAACCTTCCGTAGTCGTCTTGGGGGCAAAGATCTGGTACCACAGATATCCATCTGCGTTGTAGGCACTTTTGAGTACCTGAACCCGATCTCCAGGTCGGGCTTTCCCCACGACTCCCTGCTGAGTCCCGACACCCAAGCGAATGTTTTTGGCCCCCGGTCGACCCATGACAGTGGCATTAGTTGGCATAGATACGGCGGGCTGACGGAGAGGATCTTCTGGGATAGGGGGGCTGGGCGATAGAAGGACTGAGAGTCTGAGGTGGCGAAGAAACCATAGGGTCACTCTCCTCAGGGGTATCTTGATAGGCTGCTAAAAACTGAGGTAAATGTTGAGCGGCCAAGGTAGAAGTGCCCAAAACGGTCAAGCCAATTAATCCCCCTGTGACAATGGGTTTATACCATTCTTTGGGCTTAGGTACAGGAGATGCAGGTTGACTGATTTGAGTCGCATATTGGCCGGCAAGCTGAGATGCCTGAACCGCATCAGTCGGCAGAGTCGAAATGGCCGTCGGAATCGGCTGAAAGCTAGCGACTGAGGCATCAGAAGAGGCATGGAATTGCAACGCTTGTAGCATCTCCTCAGCCGTTGGGAAGCGGTCATGGGCATGGGTCTGCGTGGCTTGATCGATCACTGCCATAAACCCAGGACTGAGTCCAGGAACCAAATGGTGCCAAAGATATTGCCCCGTTGCCAGATCAGTATCCAGTTCCTGGGGCATATGGCCCGTCAGTAAATAAATCGCCGTCACCCCTAAACTGTAGAGATCACTGGCATCCACAGGCTGTCCAGTGATTTGCTCTGCAGGCATAAAGCCAGGTGTTCCCACAACCACAGAAACGCTAGACATTTCAGCCTGATCTGCCCCCATCGTTTCTTTCACCGCACCAAAGTCGATTAAGACCGGCTTTCCATCTTGCCAGCGCAGAATAATATTGTCTGGTTTAATATCGCGATGCAAAAGGTTGGCGGCATGAATATCACTCAAGACCTTGAGGAGGCTGATCAAGATCTTCTGCACCGCATTTTCACTGAGTAACCCTTCTTTTTGGATTTTGGCGATGAGGGTATCTCCTTCAATCCATTCCTCCACCAGGTAAAAAACGTTCTTTTCTACAAATTGTGCATAGAGGGTAGGAATTTGATCACTTCTGCCACCGAGTGATTCTAAAATGACCGCTTCACGCTCAAACCGTTCTTGCACTAGTGTATTAATGTGGGCATCTTCCTCGATGGGCTTGAGCTGTTTTACGACACATTTTCGCTGGGAAGGAAGTAGGGTATCAATGGCTAAATAGGTTGTTCCAAAACCACCCTCACTCAGAATTCTAGTAATGCGATAACGGTCTCCTAGAAGTGATAATGGTTGGTCAGGAGAGTCAAGCATAAGGATCCCACCAATAGCTTAGTCTTTGTATAAACACATCAAAATAGCAGTTCGAACTTGATAGTTTAGGGGTCCAAACTATCGACCTATCTCAGACGTTAACCTCTTTCAAACATATTAATTTACTGAGATAATTTTCAATTTTTTTCGAGTGGATAATAGCTATTATTACGATTTGAACTAGTTTGCGATAGATTCTGAAGATTTTCTTCAAGAAGTGATATTTTTTGATGAAAAATGAGTCTCCATTAATCGTTATTTAAAATGACAGATCTTCAGCAGTCCTTTGTTGAACTTAAGAGTCGAGGTCAGGTTAAACGTTTCTTATTAAATCAAGAAGAACATCGATTAGGTCGAGATCCCCAGTGGGCCGATTTTGTCTTGCCCAATGAGGGGTGGGAGGCATTATCCAGTCGTCATGCTGTATTCCGTCGCCAGGGTACTCACTATCGAATTTATGATGGTGACGGATTGACCAAAGCCAGTACCAATGGGATTTTTACCGAGCATAGACGCATCACCACCCAAACAGGGTATTTGCTCGATCAACCCAAGCAGTTCCAAATTGGCCTAGATCCGCGCAATCTCATTGTCCTGACCTATCTAGAGCCGGGTCAGGACAGGGGCAGTGCCATCTTCAGCAAATTAAAGCTGAATTTACTCAACTTACAAGAATGGCCAGTGGAACTGGGAAGTGATGTGGGCCAACGCTACGCAGCCATGGCGTTACCGTCTCCTACAGTTTCCCGCCATCATGCCTCCATTAGCCATGAAGCCAATCAGTTTGTCCTCCGAGACCACAGCACCAATGGGACGTTCGTTAATCATCAGCGCTTGGACGCAGCCTATACCCTCAAAGAGCGTGACACCATCCAAATCGGCCCCTACACGTTGTTATGGCATCAGGGAGTCCTGGAGTTAGTCGATAGCGGAGATCAAATCCGGATTGACGCCCATCAGCTCTTGCGCAAAGTCCCCACAGGTAAAGGGGAGAAAGTGATTCTCAATCAGGTGTCCTTGGCCATTGAGCCTAAACAGCTGGTGGCTTTTGTGGGGGGCAGTGGCGCTGGCAAATCTACGTTAATGAAAACGCTACTGGGCATTGAACCGCTCACCTCCGGGCAAGTCTTGCTGAATGGAGATGATATCCGGCAACACTTTGACCGATATCGTTCAGAAATCGGCTATGTGCCTCAAGATGATATTGTCCATCAGAATTTGACCGTCATGGAGGTGTTGACCTATGCCTGTCAATTACGATTACCGCCCCACACCGATAGTGCCAAAACTGTGGCTCAAGCCCTGCAGCAGGTACAGCTCAGCCATGTGAGCCAGGAGCTAGTGCAAAATTTGAGTGGAGGTCAACGGAAACGGGTCAGTATTGCAGTTGAGTTATTGGCCAATCCGAAACTCTTTTTTCTGGATGAGCCCACCTCTGGACTAGATCCAGGGTTGGACAAGACCATGATGAATTTGCTGAGGGAACTATCGGATCAAGGGCGCACCATTATCTTGGTCACCCATGCCACTTCTAACCTAGAGGTTTGTGACCATATTGCCTTTATGGGGCAAGGGGGGCATTTATGTTTCTTTGGGCCTCCCAAGGAAGCTTTGACGTTTTTCCAGATGCCCTCTGCAGATTTCAAATACTTTTCTGATATTTACATCGAGCTGGGTAAGGGAGACGTCGGCTCCCATCAGAATCAGGCGGTTGAATTTTGGTCTGGTAAATTTCTGCAATCTGACACCTATCAAAAATATGTGCAGAGGGTACTCAGTGGTGGAGAACCGAGTGGGATGGGTTTGATGAAAAGCTCTCTCCGACAAGGCGCAGACCCCTGGTGGCAAGGGTGGGTATTGAGTCAACGGTATCTCACACTGGTCTTGCGGGAGCACTATAGTTTGATCCTGCTGTTATTCACAGCGCCCGTGGGAATTGGGTTGATTACCTTTGCTTTGCAAGATCGTAATTCCTTGGTGGTCTTAGCCAATGCCAATGATCCGATGCAGGCCCCTCTCGCTTTACGAGTGTTGTTTATTTTTACTTGTGCAGCCATGTGGGTTGGCTTTTCTAGTACGTCTCAGACCATTGTTCAAGAGGCCCAAATCTACGCCCGTGAACGATTGGTCAATTTAAGATTATGGTCTTACCTAGGCTCTAAGGTGCTGATTCATGCAGCTCTGGCTATCGTCCAAGTCATCCTGGTGTTGGGAGTAATTCAGTTAAGTTTTAACGCTCCTGAACCCTCCTTAATTGGCTGGGGCCTGGGATGTGGCATCACAACTTATCTCACCTTGTTTGCCAGCTTGAGCTTTGGACTGATGGTTTCAGCATTTGTGAATACCTCTATTCAGGCAGCTAGTGCCTTGCCCCTGATCCTGATTCCCCAAATTGTGTTCTCAGGGGTGTTGTTTGACTTGGAGGGGATCGCCCGGTTTCTGTCTTGGCTTATGATTAGTCGCTGGTCCGTGGGGGCTTACGGCGCTTTGGTGGATGTGAATGCCATGGTCCCTAAAGGTTTGTCTACATCCCTCTTCCAAGTCTCCAAAGTTTACGATCCCACTTGGGCAAATCTCAGTTTGAACTGGGAAATGCTCTGCTTGTTGAGCGTGGTGTATCTCAGCATCACCATCTGGAAGCAACAGTCCAAAGACCGACAGTAAAGGGGCAATAGGAAATGGGCGGCACTGCCCTATGTTCAAATTTAATCTTGGGGAAATTGGGCTACTCCCAATCATCCTGTTCCGCTTGAGCAGTCAATTCAGCTTTGATGTCTGCCCAATCTATCTCACTCATGGGGGCATCTAAAATGAGTTTGCCTTGGTGCAGCCAGAGGATGCGATCGCAGATCTGATTCAGAAATTCATATTGGTGACTCGCAATCACTAAAGTCATCGTACTGGCTGTTAAAGCTTTGATCACACGATCGATGGTGCCTGGATCCAGCGCTGAGGTAGGTTCATCCAATAGGCAAAGTTTGGGTTCCGTCACACAGGCACGGGCCAAGCTCACTAGCTGTCGTTGTCCAACTGACAACTGAAGTTCTGTCGAGGTTAGCCAGGCTTCAGGAATGCCCAGCCGCTGCCGCCAAGTCTGCACTCGGCTAGCGATGTCCTGATCTGGCAGGTCTTGCAATTGCAAAGGATAGGCGAGCGCCTCTTGAACGGTCATGCCTAGAAGCTTAGGCTCTTGAGGCACCAGCATTAGCTGCTGCCGTAAAGACAAGACGGGCCAATCGGGTAACGGCTGTTGTTCAAATAGGATCTGACCAGCCGTCGGACTACTGAGGCGATTAAGCAGACGCAATAGCGTTGTTTTACCGGAGCCAGAAGCCCCAATAATGCCAATGCGTTCACCGGTGAAAACGTCCAAAGCAATATTTTGGAGTAAATATTGATTACCCAACTCAGTCACGACATCAATCTGTTGAAGCTGGAGTTGAGGCTGTCTAGATTTAGATAGGCTATCGTCTGGGGTCACAAGCAGTCCTATCTTGCTAATGTACTTTCCTTATTTTGAACGGCAATGCTCGCCAATACGTAGCGTCAATACATTTATTCAGTACTGAGTAGTCATAACCACATTGATCATGGCACTGATTTAGTTACTATTTTCAAGGGTGGAAGTCGCACCTCAATTCAAATTGCCGCCTCTGCATAGCCAGCCAAGATGCCCCTAAATCGTCGAAGATTTCTCACATTAGCCAGTCTGTCTACCTTAGGGGTGGGTTTAGGCCACAAAAGAAGCCTAGCCCAGTCTTTACAGATCCAGGTACCCCATTCTGGCCCGTTGTTAGCCCAAGCACCTCGATGGCAATTTATCGCCGTGGGTGATGTAGGGACGGGAGAACAGGCTCAGTATGATGTTGCACACGCTATGGTGCAATTCCACCGGCGACATCCGTTCTCTTTAGCACTCTTAGCTGGAGACAACATCTACGATGGAGGAGAAATGGAGCGTATCGGCCCCGTCTTCGAGCAACCCTATGCACCGTTGCTGCAGCAAGCCGTCAAATTCCATGCGGTGTTAGGCAATCATGACGTGATGTCCCAAGGAGGCGAGGGGCAGATTCGCTACCCCAGTTTCAATATGGCGGGTCGCTACTATACCTTTACCCGAGAGTCGGTACAGTTTTTTGCCCTAGATACCAATCCAGGTCACCACTGGCCTGCCCAATTGCGATGGCTGGAATCCGAGCTGGCTCAATCTATGGCCCAATGGAAGATTGTTCTGGGGCATCATCCCATCTTTGCATCGGGACTACATAGTATTAAATGGCAGCTAGCTACGCGCTTAGGGCCATTACTAGGCACCCCCAAACTTTATCCAGGCCTGGGGGAGCAGTTAACGCCCCTGTTTGCTAAATACCAGGTCCAGCTCTATGTCAACGGCCATGAACACCATTACGAACGGACCCAGCCCATTGCTGGCACCACCTACCTGACCTGCGGAGTGGGAGCGCGATTACGGCCCACAGGCTCGTCGGATTGGACCGCTTTTTCCAGTTCACAGCTCGGTTTTGCCGCAATTGCGGTCTATGACCATCAGCTCGTGATCCATGGAATGGGGGTCAACGGTCAGCCCTTTGACCAGGGTGTGATTAAACCTACCTTTATAGCCCAGCCTTTCTTCCAGAAGAATGGGGCATAAGTGGTGCGGAAACTCACCGCTCCCTGAGTTATCTGCACGTCGCGATTCTATCCACCTAAATAGCTGATACCCGTCCATAGAATCCAAACATCAGCTAGGGCTAATAGGAGTCCGAAACCCATTAACATGCCGTACATCCAGACTTGGGCGAGGGGTTTAACAGTCACCATTTTTAAGCCAGTTTGGTCTTCAATGGTGCGGGTCATTTGGGCAAATCCAGCCACCCGCATGGGCAAGAGTTGGGCTGAACCGCTGGGAGTAATCAGATAATAGACCAGACCACCTTGTCCTGTACGCCGAGGCTTAATGGCCGTTATTTCTGGCCAGGTCAGAGCCCAGCCCTGTCGAAACCAAGTTGGAACCCACTGGGGATAGCGAATCTCCATCCTTGTGGCGGAAAGATAGACTTGCTCACTTAAGGCTGCAGCTAACGCCACCACCCCCAGTCCTAAACCCACGTAAAGACTGCCTTGGGTAATAGCTCCTACCTGATTCACTTTTGCCAAGATCGGCAGGGGAACCACGAGGGCAAAGTACAGCAGCCAAAGACTATACCGAATCAGCGGTGAAATTCGATACACGGCTTCTGTGACGGTGGGGGCAGAGGGAGCGGAAAGGGACGACATGGCGACAAGGATTGAGGGGCCGATCTTGATTGTACTGACCTAGCCAGAAGGTGGGTTGTCGAGCTGATAGAGATGACGGAGCTGGTCGGGGGTGACGTCCTGGGCGGGCAGATCAAACTGGATTTGGCCTTGCTTGAGACCGATGATGCGATCGCAATATCGCTGCGCATAGTCCACCCCATGCAAGCTCACCACCAGGGTCTTGCCCCGCTCCCGCACTAGGCGACTGAGCAGCCGCATAATGTCATGGCTGCGTTCTGGATCGAGACTGGCAATGGGTTCGTCAGCCAGCATAATCGCTGGATCTTGCACTAAGACTCTGGCAAGGGCCACCCGCTGCTGCTGCCCCCCCCAGAAAGACGATCCGTGCGGGCATAGAGCTTATCGGGAATGCCCACCTGGGCTAGGGCTGCTTGGGCGGTCTCCACTTCTAGCGGCCACACCAAGGATGCCGCCGCCTTCCAAAAAGGCCAACGCCCTAGGTGCCCCGCATTGACGTTATGGATCACTCGTAATGAGGGCACCAAATGGAGTTGCTGGTAAATGGTGCCAATTTGTCGTTGAATCCGCCGGGCCGAGCGGGCTTGCCAAGGCTGTCCCATGGCCCAAACCTCACCTGCGGTGGGCTGAAGGGTGCCATTGAGTAACTGCAACAGCGTGCTTTTGCCAGCACCGCTAGAACCAATTAAAGCGATAATTTGGCCGGGATAGATAGCAAAACTGACATCGGCTAGAGCAGACACATCACCAAACCGATGACTCACCTGTTGCAGCGACAGAATACCGCTATTTGATCTTGCCGATTTGGCGGCCAATCGCTTCAATTTGAGCATAGTTACTATTATCGGTCTTGATAAACGAACTCCCCCCAAAGAGATCCAAAATTTCTGCCTGCTCCGGGACAGCGGGGTCGAGCTTAAGTAGGGCCGCCTGAACTTTAGGAATAAAGTCGGGACCGTAGCGTTCGCTCACCTGGGGATTGATCACCCAATGATAGTCAAAATAAGAGGGGGTTGCCCAAATCACCTGGACTTTCTCTAAATCCACCTTGCCTTCAGCCACCCGATCCTTCCAGACTTGGGAGTTTAAGGCTCCCACTTCATAGGTTCCAGCTTCTACCACTTTAATCGTCGTATCGTGGGACCCTGAGAATCCCACATTACCCTTGAGATCTTTGAGGGTGAGGTTGGCCTCCTGCATAAAGTATTGGGGCATTAGCCGTCCCGAGGTGGAGGATTCACTCCCAAAGGTAAGGGTCCGACCTTTGAGTGTTTGCAATCCCTCAACTGCTTCAAAAGGTTGAATCCCACTCGATTTATTAGCAATAAAGACACTGGTAAACTTGGCATCAATTTCTCGCTGGGCAATGGCCTGGGCCTTAGGAACCTGTAAACGCGCCTGCACCCCTGTCAGGCCACCAAACCAAACCATGTCTAGATCCCCCACTCGAAAAGCAGTGACCGCAGCCGCGTAGTTATTGACGGGTTTATAGGTAACGGGAACCTCTAACTCGGCTTCTAAGTAAGTGGCTAACTTGCTGTAAAGACGCTGGAGCTTTTCAGGGTCCTGATCAGGAATAGCACCAGCAACAAAAGGCTGTTGTTTCGGTGGGGTACTTTCTGGCACTGAACACGCAACCAGCAATAACCCTAACAAGCTAGGGAGTAAAAATCGTTTCATACCGCTGAAGTCCCAGAACAGGAGTCAATAACCAACATTTGTTAAGGGTACAGCAGGAAGGCAATCGCCATACCGTTACGCTAAATGGTTTCTCCCCACCCAAGACGCCGCCACGCGATCATTGCCTTCTCTTTTTTGTCCCCCCTAGACACTGCCACCGATTTGTCTTTAGATAGGCATATATTAAAAAAATTATTAAGCAAATCTACTCGCAAACGATGGTGCTCTTTCTCAATTCCCAAGAACATCGGCCAGCAGCTAGGTCGCTTCAATATAGGGAAGGCATCACAGGAACGCTGGGCAACTCAAGCAATGGGGATTTGTGAGGACCACTCGGAGTCAATGAGCTGATGCGGCACTGCCCCCCAATCAGCCCACTACACCTCACTCACCCCATATAACTCCGTTGTAAAGGTTTCATCTAGCGTCCCACTGACAACCGAGACTGACCAATTTCTCCCCCACTCACCAAGATTTACGTTTTCAGGCTTAAGGAGACCCCTTGAACATTCCCAATCTCAACGTCCACTCTCTCAATTTGCGCGCTCTTAAACGGGAGTGGTTGGTTAATCCCAAGGCCGACCTGCTATCCGGGGCCGTGGTCGGCCTAGCCCTGATTCCGGAAGCCATCGCCTTTTCGATCATTGCTGGGGTGGATCCTAAGGTCGGGCTCTATGCCTCCTTTATTATTGCCGTGATTACCTCTTTCCTCGGGGGACGTCCCGGTTCTATCTCGGCAGCCACCGGAGCCATGGCTCTGCTGATGGTGGATTTAGTCAAAGAGCATGGATTGCAATATCTGCTGGCGGCCACCTTTTTGACCGGCATTTTTCAGGTGATCTTTGGGGTGCTCCAACTGGGTCGCCAAATGAAATTTGTGCCCCGAGCCGTGATGATTGGCTATATCAATGCCCTGGCCGTCCTCATCTTTATGGCACAGCTGCCCCAGCTCACAAACGTGCCCCCCATGGTTTATGTACTTACCGTGCTTTCCCTGGGGATTATCTATATCTTGCCTCGCTTTACTAAGGCGGTACCTTCGCCTCTAGTCGCCTTGGCAGTCATGACCATTGCGGCCATTGCCCTGCGTCTGGATGTGCCCACCGTAGGCGATATGGGGGGAGCTGCCCACGACACCGCCTTTATTTGCCCTACCTCAAGTTCCCTTCAATCTAGAGACCTTAAACATTATCCTGCCTTATTCCCTAACTCTGGCGATTGTCGGGCTGTTGGCCTCTTTCCTAACCGCCTCTCTAGTGGACGATTTGACTGATACCCCTAGCGACAAGAACCAAGAAGCCAAAGGCCAGGGCATCGCCAATATGGTCACGGCCTTCTTTGGCGGTATGGCAGGGTGCGGCATGATTGGTCAGTCCGTGATCAATGTCCAGTCTGGAGGCCGAGGTCGTCTATCTAGTCTGGCGGCTGGCATCTTTTTATTGGGGGGCGATTCTGTTCCTGCAAGACTGGGTGAGACAGATGCCCATGGCTGCCCTGGTGGCAGTGATGATCATGGTGTCCATTGGTACCTTCCGCTGGTCATCCTTCACCAATATTCCTCGGGTTCCCCGCAGTGAAGTCGTGGTCATGCTGACGACGATGTTTGTGATTATCTTTACCCGCAACTTTGCCCTCGGTGTGGCCACGGGTATCGTTATGAGTACCGTGTTTTTCTCCCGTAAAATCGCCGAGCTGGTGCTGGTGGATCGGGTGATGCTGGAAGAGGGAACCCATCGCGTCTATAAGGTGTCTGGACAGATTTTCTTTCTGTCTCGGGATGAATTTATGGCCTTCTTTAACTTTGCTGAACTCGTCGAGCAGGTGACCATTGACCTCAGCCATGCCCATCTATGGGACCAAGGGGCGGTGGAAATGCTCGACAAAGCCGTACAGAAGTTTCGCCGTCAAGGGATCGAAGTGAATGTGGTGGGTCTGAATGAAGCCAGCACCACCCTGCTGAATCGCCTTGCCACGGATGAGGAACTGATCTCCAACGACCCGTCTTAGTCCTACACTTGCCCGCCATCCTTTAGGGAAACCACCCGTATGAAAACCATTCTTCTCTGCTCTGATGGGTCTGCCTTTGCAGACGGCATTTATAAATATGGAGCCTGGTTTGCTCACCAACTTCAGGCTCAGATGAAGGTTCTGTTTGTCAGTGATATTCGCCAAAAGGTCGTTTCCACCGGCAATCTCAGCGGCAGTATTGGTCTTGGGGCATCCGAGCAGCTGTTAAACGAATTGGTGAACCTGGAGCATGAAAAAGCCAAGCTCAACAAACAACGGGCAAAGTTGATTCTGCACAATGCGGAGCAAGTCCTCAAGGCAGAAGGACTCAGTAATCTAGAACTGCTCAACCCCACGGGCTTCCTTGTAGACTGCTTCCATGATTTTGAGGCCGAATCCGACCTGATCGTGCTGGGCAAGCGGGGGGAGGCAGCGGAGTTTGCCTCAGGGCATTTGGGGGCCAACGTGGATCGAATTGTGCGCAGCAGTGCCAAGCCCTGCCTGGTCACTCCCCAAACCTTTGCCCCGATTGAGAGTCTACTGGTGGCTTATGACGGTAGCCCCACGGGCAAGCGGGTCTTGAACTTCCTAGTGGACAGTGCTCCAGGCTTCAAGGATATTGAGATTCATCTGCTGACAGTGGCAAAAAAAGAGTCGGATGCAGTGAAATCCCAGGAGTTAGCCAATGCCGAAGATACTCTGCAACAGGCAGGACTCACCGTGACCACAACCCTGTCCACAGGAGCCCCTGAGAAAGTGATTGCCGACTATATTGAGCAAAACAAAATGAGCCTGTTACTGATGGGGGCCTATGGTCACCGACGCATACGCCACCTTGTGATTGGTAGTACCACGGTTCAGCTCCTGAGAAGTGTGCAAGTGCCAGTGCTTCTGTTCCGTTAGGCTGATTTTTGATAAGACGTTTGGTGATCGAATAGCTCAAGCAGCAGACATATGAATAGCTGATGCAGAAGTTGCGATCGCAACCTGCTTTACCACAAGAAATCTGGGGTGTGCTTCAACTACAGAAAGCCATTGTTTGCTGGATAGTCGGCTACATTGAAACCTGATTCATTCGCTGTATGTTCAAGACTCTCTAAACGCTCTAGGTGTCATA
This sequence comes from Acaryochloris sp. 'Moss Beach', assembly GCF_021497025.1. Classification (NCBI taxonomy): domain Bacteria; kingdom Bacillati; phylum Cyanobacteriota; class Cyanophyceae; order Acaryochloridales; family Acaryochloridaceae; genus Acaryochloris; species Acaryochloris sp. 'Moss Beach'. The sequence goes on along the minus strand of NZ_CP071717.1, from coordinate 3,345,987 downwards.
CCCACAGATTTGCGAAAGTGTTTGGTTAGGTGACTCTGATCGGCAAATCCACAGATTAAAGCCACATCAATAATCGGGCGATCGCTTTGCCTGAGATAGCGTTTCGCTCGCTCAAGGCGTTGGAGTAGAACATACCGATAGGGAGGAACACCAAGGGATTTTTTAAACATCTCAGAGAAGTGGCATTGGCTGAGGCCCGCAACGGTAGCTAATTTCTGTAAGCCAATATTTTCGGCTAAATGTTGTTCAATATAAGCTAAGACTCGCTTCAATCGTTTATCCCCTAAGCCTTTGTCATATTGGCGGAACTTAGGGCGTTGATAACAGTAATTTCTGAGTATATGTAGCAGAAAAAGATTGCCCAAGGCTTCACTGTAGAGTCGTCCCCCTAAGCCTCCTTGCTGAATTTCGCGATGGTACTGCTGAGCCAGCATCTCTAGCTGAGGATCGTGACTAAAAGAAATAGATTTCAATTCCAGTCGTTCGGGGGCATGATAGCCGTTTTCCATTGCAAATGTCTGCAAATAGAGCGGATCAATATCGAACACCATGGTTTCGTCAACACTCTCCCAGCGCCAACGACACGGCATATCATTCGCTACCGCTAGCCAGAATGATCCTGACGGTTGGGGGCCACTATACTTCTGTTTCCCAATTTGGGTAAATTGTTGAGTATTGTCGTGACTGAGAGTAACGTTCAATACATGCTGACTCAGGGCAGAGATCACAAGATCTGAGGGTGGCTCAACATGATGCGAGATGGTCAAGCCTCCAGCCTTAATGATTTGCTGAGAAACGATCCACTCTTGGGGAACAGCCTCCAATAACTGAGGAGATTGAGAGTTCATGCTGTTGGTAGCAAATAGCTTTGGCTCATTTTTGCTGATCCCTACAAACTTTTGCAAGTAAGTTCAATACACCCACTAGATTTACCTAAACAGAGCACATTAAAATACCGTGCTGAAGATTGGACTGAAGTGCTCTGCAATCCCACTTCATACAAAGTCTTTGGACCATAAATTCTGACATTAAATTCGATCCACCCAAAGATCTGAACACTTTGCCAAAGAATGTTCAATACACTGCCTAGTCGTGGATCTAGCGTAGTGGTGTTCTGATTTGAATGCGAGGCCATAGATGGGGCATGAAATCAGTGGCCAATACTATCTCAACCTGGGCTGGCTGTTGCAGCCCAGCGTTGGCGCAATCTTGAAGTGAGAGAACAGAGTGGCAGCCTAGGCGTCCAACACTCAACGGGGCAAGCTTGCTAAGCAAATGCGCTGAACAAGACATACAGGGGCAGATACGTTATGAAAATTGGCTTCATTGGTACTGGGAATATGTCGAGATCCCTCGGCATCCTGTGGGCTGAGCGGGGGCACAACGTCTTTTGGGGGTCACGCGATCCGAACAAAGCAAAATCTGTGGCTGAGCTGGCAGGCCATAAGACCCAAGGTGGCACCAATGATGAGGCGGCTGAGTTTGGGGATGTGATCTTTTATTCAGTGCGGGGCATCAAGCCGTCGGTTGTTTTATCATCCATTGATCACCTCACAGGCAAGGTCATCCTCGACTGCAACAATCGCGATATTCCTGAAGGGTTCACCTACGGTCCTCTGATGGCGGAATCTTTAGCTGAGAAACTGGCGGCGGATATCCCCAAAGCCCATGTGGTCAAAGCGTTCAATACCATGGCCCAAGAAGTGTTTGAGCTATCGCCTCAGCCCCTCACAGAGCATCAGGTTTCGGTTTATATCTGTAGTGACCACCCTGGGGCCAAACAAACAGCAATGGTATTGGCTGGCGAAATTGGGTTTAACCCTGTTGACTGTGGTCCACTCCGTAGTGCTCGCCTGTTGGAATCGCTGGGTGACTTTATCCGCTTCATGATCGGCGGGATGAACCTAGGCCCCTATGCAACCATTTCGGTCAAAATACTGCCGGATGCGTTGCAGCAGCGGTTGGGCGGACGACAACCGAGTTCTTAGAGCTATATCCGTCTTGCCAGGTCCAGGATCAACCTGGCCCAATGATCACGAATACCAGTCATGGCATTGAAGCAACGTTAGAGCAGTCTCAATGAATGAGAAACAAGGAAAAAGAATAATTACAGATAAATTGAAGCTAAAAGATAAAGTTGCGTTGGTTACCGGCGGGTCTAGAGGCATTGGCAAAGCCATTGTTAAAGACCTCATAGACCAAGGAGTGTCCGTGGCCTTCACTTACGTGACTAATGCGGAGAAAGCAAACGCTTTAGTCGATGAATTATCCAGTTTAGGCAAAATTAAAGGCTATCAGTCTAATATCTCAAATCTAGGGGATATCAACCAGCTCACTCAAACCATGGAAACAGAGTTTGGCAAGGTCGATATTCTGATCAACAATGCCGGACGGTTCATCAGTAAACCCTTTGAAGAAGTGACAGAAGATGAGTTTGAGCAGCTCTTCTCGACTAATGTCAAAGGTCCTTTTTTTCTGGTGCAAAAGATGGTGAAGCTGATACCCGATGGCGGCAGAATCATTAATCTTTCATCTGGTTCGACCCGGCATTATGTGCCTCTGTCGAGTATTTATGCAGCTTCCAAAGGTGCTCTGGAGCAATTTACAAGAGCTTGGGCGAGGGAACTCAGCTCTAGGAAAATTACGGTCAACAGCCTACTACCGGGTTACACCGCCACGGATTGGGTCGCTGACACTCCAGAGGAACAGACAAAATGGATGGCCAGCCAAGCCGCTTTGGGTGAACTGGGAACCGCTACAGACATTTCACGAGCGGTCCTCTTTCTTGCCTCTGATTTAGGCCGATGGGTGACTGGACAGCAAATTTGTGTGGATGGTGGTCTTTAGCTAGCACAACCATTTGAATGCGTTACTGGGGTTTGTGATCAGAATCATGAGGAGATAGAGATGTCTATTAATCAGTACTACACCTTGGGCTGTAGTGGCCTCCGGGTCAGTCGTCTTGCCCTGGGCACGATGACTTTTGGCACAGAGTGGGGATGGGGTGCCGACCGAGACACTGCCAGTCAGCTCTTCAATACCTATGTGGATGCTGGGGGCAATTTTATTGATACCGCCGACATGTATACCAACGGCACCAGCGAGACTTGGATCGGGGAATTGATCCGAGAGCGGGGTTTGCGAGACAGAGTTGCGATCGCAACCAAGTTCTCCTACAACGCCGACCCTGGTAACCCCAACGCTGGCGGCAACGGTCGCAAAAATATTCTTAGAGCCGTAGATGGATCGCTACAGCGCCTAGACACGGACTATATCGATCTCTATATCCTCCACACCTGGGACAGTCTTACCCCAGCAGAAGAAGTCATGCGCACATTAGACGATCTCGTTCGAGCTGGAAAAGTTCGCTATGTGGGTCTATCAGATATTCCAGCTTGGTATGCATCCCGTGCTCAAACCATTGCCGAACTCCGAGGATACGAACCCCTTGCTTCCCTGCAGCTGGAATACTCCCTCGTTGAACGCAATATTGAGAGTGAATTTATTCCCCTCGGTACACAGCACGGGATGGGCGTTATGGCCTGGAGTCCTTTAGCCAGTGGTCTGTTGAGCGGGAAATACAAACCCAGTGAACAGGGCAATGAAGGTGCAGGACGCTTAGGGACGTTGGCAGGGGCCGATAACCCAGTCTTCAACAAATTCACGGACCGCAACTGGAAAATTGTGGCTGAGCTAGAATCCGTGGCCAAAGAAGTGGGGCGTAGTATGGCTCAAGTTGCCGTTAATTGGGCTGCTAACCAACCGGGGATTGCATCCGTCATTGTTGGAGCAACCAAACTGCATCAACTTGAAGATAATCTCAAGGCCCTTGATTTTGATCTGCCAGTGAAACTACGAGATCGTCTGACTCAAACCAGTCAACATCATCTCAGCTTTCCTTACTCCTTCTTTACCCCCGGAATGCAAGCCATGTTGACCGGAGGGGCAACGGTTGGAGATAAACCAGAGAGCTACTATTCCCGAGTCAAAATTGAGGGAAAACCCGTTGGAGTGGAATAACACATGCATGAAATTAATGTCTAATATCAATTTCATGCGTTTGACTAATTCATGGAAGCTCTTTAGTCTACCGATAGAACATCAACCTATTTATTCATAACGGCTGCAGCGATATTGATCCAGTAGCAGCTATGACACATCACGAATCAGCGATCAGAGCAAGCATCAACGGGAGAAAAAGCAATGACGTGCATTGTCCAATTCCATAAGTTGGGTGGCCTATCTAGCCAGTCTTTTTGCAGATTTCATTAGTGGTACCAACCACCGCGTTGATGGCGGAAATATTACCTCGATCAACTCATACACCGATTGGAGCAGAGGATTTGTTGCTTACCAGAAGTCTAGTCAGTAGACACACGAGTTAATCCGTGTGAACCCATGATTGATCAGGATCTGAGAGAAACGTCATGAAAATTGGATTGATTGGGACCGGCAACATGTCGAGATCCCTCGGTATTCTCTGGGCGGAGCAGGGACACGAAGTCTTTTGGGGGTCACGGGATCCGAACAGAGCAAAATCCGTGGCTGAATTTGCAGGCCACAACACTCAGAGTGGCACCAATGATGAGGCGGCTGAATTTGGTGAGGTGATCTTTTACTCAGTACGAGGTGTGATGCCATCCGCCATTTTGTCGTCGACCGAGAGCTTATCTGGCAAAGTGATCCTCGACTGCAACAATCGCGATATTCCTGAAGGGTTTGCCTACGGTCCTTTGATGGCGGAATCTTTAGCCGAAGAGTTAGCGGCAGACATTCCCAATGCCCATGTCATCAAAGCCTTCAATACCATGGCCCAAGAAGTCTTTGAGCTATCACCTCAACCACTCAAAGAGCATCAGGTTTCGGCCTATGTCTGCGGTGACCATCCTGCGGCACGGCAAACTGCAATGACGTTAGCTAGCGAGATTGGGTTTAATCCCATTGACTGTGGTCCACTGCGTAGTGCCCGCTTGTTGGAATCCCTGGGCGACTTTATCCGCTTCATGATAGGTGGTATGAAACTGGGTCCCTATGCAACCCTTTCCGTCAATGTACTACCGAGCGCATCAGAGCGGCGCCTGGGTGGACGACAACCAAGTTCTTAGATTTTTAAGAGTGAGGCAAGAATATGACCATCCAGTATCCATTTGTGCGTAAGCTATACGACGCCTTTCAATCCGGAGAGGTTGATCGCTGGGATGCGCTCGTGGCAGAGGAAGTGTTAGTCAATTCAACAATGGGCCGTAATATCCACGGTCGTGACGCCCTCAAAAGCTGGGCCACACAATTTATTGAAGCGCTACAGTCTCGCATTGATTTAGTCGATGAATTTGAGGCCATTGATGAAACAGGCAATGGTCGAGGCTTCTTTACCGTGTGCCTGCATTGGAAGCATGCCCAAGAATTTATGGGAATGCAGCCAACGGGGCGAGAAGGCACGTCTATTGAAACGATGATTTTGACTATCCAAGACGGCAAAGTTAGGCGCTGGGATGTTGCCGATAACACCGTTGAAATCAACATTTACTTCTGGGAGCGGGGATGGCCTATTCCTCACAATGTCCATCCAGAAATTATCGCGAAAGGTATTGAACGCCACCCTCAGAGAAGTTGATCCGCCCACCCTTGAGCTGGAAAAATTCGTCATTTCACAAGGACAAACAATGAATACAGACAAATTGAAGCTACAAGATAAAGTTGCGTTGGTTACCGGAGGGTCTAGGGGAATTGGCAAAGCAATTGTCAAAGACTTCATGAGCCAAGGAGTGTCAGTGGCCTTCACGTACGTGAGCAGTGCTGAAAAAGCAAAAGCTTTAGAAGATGAATTATCAAGTTTAGGAAAGATTAAAGGCTATCAATCCAATGTCTCAAACCTAGAGGATATCAACCAGCTCACCCAAACCTTGGAAACAGAGTTTGGCAAGGTCGATATTCTGATCAACAATGCCGGTAGGTTTGTGAGCAAGCCCTTTGGAGAAGTGACAGAAGATGAGTTTGAGCAGCTCTTCTCTACTAACGTCAAAGGCCCCTTTTTTCTGGTGCAAAAGATGGTGAAGCTAATACCCGATGGCGGCAGAATTATTAATCTTTCATCTGGTTCGACCCAGCATTATGTACCCATGTCGAGTATTTATGCAGCGTCCAAAGGAGCTCTAGAGCAATTTACAAGAACTTGGGCGAGAGAACTTAGCCCTAAGAAAATTACCGTCAACAGCCTACTACCGGGCTACACCGCTACGGATTGGGTGGCTGACACGCCAGAGGAGCAGACGCAATGGATGGCAAGTCAAGCTGCGTTTGGTGAACTGGGAACCGCTGAAGATATTTCACGAGCGGTCCTCTTCCTTGCCTCTGATTTAGGTCGATGGGTGACTGGACAGCAAATTTGTGTGGATGGTGGTCTTTAGAACCAGGAGAATGACATGAGATTCAAAAATAAAACTGTTGTCATCACAGGGGGTGGCAGTGGAATGGGACTTGCAGCAGCAAAGGCGTTCCTAGCAGAAGGAGCCAATGTTGCCATCTGTGGACGCACGCAGGAAAAACTGATTAAAACGGCTCAGAATCTGAATGCCGGAGATCGGCTCCTCACAGTCGCTGTGGATGTTTCAAAGATATCTGACCTAGATCAGCTCTATACACAGGTAAGGGATCGTTTCGGCAAAATAGATATCGTTTTCGCTAATGCTGGAATTGGGACGCCTACAGGGTTCGGTGATGTGGATGAAAAGACGTTTGATCAAATTGTCAGCGTCAACTTCAAGGGAGTCTTCTTTACTGCTCAGCAGGCCTTGCCACATATGAACGATGGGGGTGCTATTGTACTCAATGCATCCCTGACCCAGCACCAGGGGTTAGCTAATTTGACGGTGTATGCCGCCACTAAGGCAGCAGTGAGCCAGTTGGCACGATCGCTAGCCAGTTCACTGATATCACGCAATATCCGCGTCAACGCCATTAGTCCGGGTGTGATTGATACCGAGATGACGGGGGAATTCGATCAGGAGATGATCTCAGCACTCCAGAACGAAATTCCCATGCAGCGATTGGGGCAGCCAGAAGAAATTGCCAAGGTGGTCCTATTTCTCGCCAGTGAGGATGCTTCATACATTATGGGAGAAGACTTGCTTGTTGATGGTGGCCGGATTCGTCTAAGTCCATGGCAAGGCCTGTAGATCTCACTGGCATGCTCAACGAAGTTTTGAGCTTGCTATCTCAGCGATATATAGCAAATACACCAGAGCATCTATACATGTAGTAGCCCTGCAGGCCGGGAGAAATCTACAGGACTACCAAATCGAAATCGCGGTATTTAAGCCGAGACTAAGCTAGATCGAAGCGATCGAGATTCATCACCTTATCCCAGGCCGCCACAAAGTCATGGACAAATCGCTTCTGGGAGTCCGCACATCCATAGACTTCCGCCAGGGCACGGAGTTGGGAGTTGGAACCGAAGATTAGGTCTACACGAGTTCCCGTCCACTTGAGTGCACCGGTATTGCGATCGCATCCTTCAAACACCTCTTCAGCATCAGAGGCGGCTTTCCAAGTCACGCCCATATCCAGCAGGTTCAAGAAAAAGTCATTGGTGAGACTTTCAGGCCGTTGGGTAAAGACACCATGCTGAGCCTGGCCCACATTGGCATTCAACACCCGCAGACCACCGACGAGCACCGTCATTTCAGGGACCGTCAAGGCCAATAACTGGGCCTTATCCACCAACAGCTCTTCTGCAGAAACAGAATAGTGCCCTTTTAGGTAATTGCGAAAACCATCTGCTCTCGGCTCTAGGACAGCAAAGGAGTCAACATCTGTTTGGGCTTGGGTTGCATCCGTTCGTCCAGGCTTAAAGGGAACTTTGATATCGTACCAACCAGCATTTTTCGCGGCTTGCTCAACCCCCGCACAGCCCCCGAGAACGATCAGGTCTGCCAGGGAAATTCGCTTGCCGCCAACCTGCGAATGGTTAAAGGTGGTTTGGATAGCTTCCAAGGTCTGGAGCACCGTTGCCAATTGGGTGGGCTGGTTCGCTTCCCAATCTTTCTGGGGGGCTAGACGAATGCGAGCACCATTGGCCCCACCGCGCTTATCCGAGTCACGGTAAGTCGAAGCCGAGGCCCAGGCCGTTGACACCAATTGGGACACCGTGAGATGCGTCGCTAGGATCTGGCTCTTTAGGGTGGCGATATCCTGCTCATTAATCAGCTCATGATCGACGGCAGGAACGGGATCTTGCCAGATCAATTCCTCCTCAGGCACCTCCGGTCCCAGATAGCGCGAGCGAGGTCCCATATCTCGATGGGTCAACTTAAACCAAGCTCTAGCGAACGCATCCGCAAACTGGTTTGGGTTATCCAGAAATTGCCGAGAAATGGTTCCATAGCTGGAGTCCATGCGCATAGCCATATCGGCTGTGGTCATAATGGGCGCATGACGCTGGGATGGATCATGGGCGTCAGGCACTGTATTGGCCCCCGCCCCTCCCTGGGGAACCCACTGATTGGCACCAGCGGGACTTTTGGTCAGCTCCCACTCATAACCAAACAGGTTCTCGAAATAGTTGTTGTCCCACTGCACTGGATTGGTGGTCCAGGCCCCTTCAATACCGCTAGTAATCGTATGGACGCCTTTACCCGTACCGAAGCTATTCTTCCAGCCTAGGCATTGGTCTTCAATGTTGGCCCCCTCCGGTTCAGGCCCCACATGGGCATCATCTCCCGCACCGTGACATTTACCGAAGGTATGTCCCCCTGCAGTGAGGGCAACCGTCTCTTCATCATTCATGGCCATTCGCCCAAAGGTTTCGCGAATGTCTCGGCCTGAAGCCACCGGATCAGGATGGCCATTGGGGCCTTCGGGATTGACATAGATCAGGCCCATTTGCACCGCACCTAGGGGATTTTCCAGCTCACGGTCGCCGGTATAGCGCTGGTCCCCCAGCCATTCATGCTCAGCCCCCCAGTAAATGTCTTCTTCCGGCTCCCAAATATCTTCGCGCCCCCCTGCGAAACCGAAGGTTTTAAACCCCATCGACTCCAGAGCGCAGTTACCCGCCAGAATGATCAGGTCAGCCCAAGAGATTTTTGTGCCGTATTTCTGCTTAATCGGCCACAGCAACATGCGGGCTTTATCGAGGTTGGCATTGTCAGGCCAGCTATTGATGGGGGCAAATCGTTGGTTACCGGTCCCTGCACCCCCTCGGCCATCACTGATGCGGTATGTTCCAGCACTATGCCAAGACATGCGGATGAAGAGCGGTCCATAGTGACCATAGTCGGCGGGCCACCAGTCCTGAGAACTGTTCATCAGGTCGAAGATATCTTGCTTGACGGCCGCTAAGTCGAGACTCTTAAAGGCTTCAGCGTAGTTAAACCCTTTGCCCATGGGATTAGATTTGGGGGAATGCTGCCTCAGGATTTGTAGGTTTAACTGATTCGGCCACCAATCACGATTTGATGTGCCACTACCAGCGGTAAATTTTAAAGCTCCGCCTGAAAATGGGCACCCGGTTGCACTATTCATAGGGTCTCCTCTCATAGATTGCGATGTGGATTTTTGCATGGATTGCAGGTCTTGCAAACTAATAGCACCGTCCTCAGATGGATAGGTTTCACCAGTGCTGAGGGTCCCCCCTAGGGCTTGACTCATCACGGACTTGAGTCTTGAAAGCCGTATTAGCACGCGTTTAATACTAGCCATACTGACCTCTCTATTGGCTTGCAAATTTTTGCAGCAGTGTCGATCATTCTCCGAACTTATCTCAGAGTAATTCTTAATTAAGAAGAACACAATAAGAATAATTACTTAGTTATAAAAGTAGATTCTAAATATGGACGATTAGCGAATAGGAATGCTAGGTTTATTATTAAAGCCCCTGAGAACCAGATGTCCCGGGCTGTAGGGAGCTGGCCCATTGCTGGAGGAGGTATTGATGCAACAACAGGCAGATAAAATTATCCAAACCCTGAAGTCGAAAGGGGTAAGAGTAACCCCCCAGCGCTTTGCCGTCTATGCCGATTTACTAGCACGGTCTGACCATCCGACTGCAGAGCAAATTTCGAGCCATCTTAACCAAGATGTACCGACCTCGTCTCAGGCCACGATCTATAAAACACTTCAGGCCCTTAGAGATGTGGGACTAGTGCGGGAGGTCCTCTTGGAGGAAGGCGTCTGTCGTTATGATGCCAATATTGATCCCCACCACCATTTTCGATGCCAGTCCTGCGGTGAAGTTGAGGATATTGCCTGGGAACAGTTCCAAACACCCAATTTTCAGGGCTTACGCCCAGGGCTTCAGGTGAATCACTATGAGCTGACGGTGCATGGATATTGCGATCGCTGCCAATCTGCATAGAATCCAACATTGGTGACGAATCCCTTAGGCCCTAAAGCCGGATCCATTAACGGAAAAAATGACAGCAAGGCCAATCTCAATAAACTTCACCCCTATCAATCCTTAGGCAAACCGATAGTCATGCCAATCACAAACGGGTTTATAGCCAATGGTTTGATAGATATGGTTAGATGTGGGATTGGTGATATCGGTAAATAGGCAACAGCACTGAGCCCCTCGATCCAACAGCATCTGGCTCACTGCAGACACACAGGCTGTCGCATACCCCCGCTGCCGACATTCTGGAGGGGTATAGACGGGACCGATACGGCCGCCTCCGGGTTGAGACAGGCGTCCAGCCACCATCGAGACAATCTTGCGATCGCACCAAACATACAGATCCTGACGCTTGATCTGCAGGTCTAGAATGCGTTCAATATCCGCTTCCAGATCCCCAAAGGTCTCTAGAGAAAACGCCTCTGACCATTGCAGCAGCTGTTTGCGATCTCGCTTCGTCGCTATCCGCAAATAGCCCTGGACATCTGCTTGGGGGTGCACTTGGATCAACTGGTGAATCCGCAGGTGCATTTTTAAGGTGCTCGCTTGTCCAGTCACGGTTTGCCAGACATGAGCAAAGGCTTGAGCCTCCCTCACAAAGCTATTGACCCCGGATAAAGATGTCGAAGCCTGGTGGAAGTAGTCTGCCATCAGATCTAAAGCGCCTAAATCCTGGACCTTCGACAGCACAAAATTATAAGGGGGAGTTCGAGTACCCACGGCCTGAATCTCCCCCGCCGACTCAACGACCAGCAAATCAGGAGGAGTGGGGAAAGCGCCTGAGCCCCGAAGTAAAGCACTCTGAATACCAAGCAGCAGATTATGTTCTGCAGGATGATGCAAGAGGTGAGACTGGGTGCGATCGCAAAATGCTACAGCGTCTTCAAACAGAATTAATTTCATGGATGTTATCAACCTAGAGCTAGTTGCTATCGCCCAATTGCAATGTGTCTCGCACTTCCATCAAAATCTTCCCTAACTTATTTTGGCCAGTACCATCCTGTCCACTGCCCCAGTAATAATCTCCAGGGGCATTTTCCACTAAGTCTTGGTTTCCCGTAGATAACAAAACGGCTCGGATATCGGCATGGGTTTCAAATTTACAGAGCACCGCCTTACGCATAACATCATCTTTAACCTGTTCCCAGTCGTAGGGGCCGTGTGCGTTGTCGTCCTAGACGCGCCGCATCCTTCGGCAATTTCACCTGGCGTATCTGGTCGGCATGGGGAGTACCGACAAATTTTTGCGCTTGGAAATAATGTTCACTCGTAGGCCACCAAATACCATCCAACATCACCCCATGGGCTGAAAAGTTAGAAAAACAGCCATAGGGTTTTTCTCTATTTGAATAGAAGTAAATTGCCATCTTTTTCTACTTATTGAGTCTTCTATTTCCTGCGAACTCAGGCTAATGATTGAAATGGATGCGTCTTGAGCTGAAAATATTGAGAATTTTCTATATTAAAGGCATTTTATTAGCTTTATAGGTTGAGAGCCACCACAGCTATCCATGTAATAAATGCATATCTATGCAGTCTCTGGATCAGTGACCCAAATCTGATGAGCTAGCTATCTTTAACTAGTAATACCAGAAGGCCTCGAATAGCCATTAACCCTGAATATTAGGATTTTTCAGCCTATTCCTATCCTCTTGCTTAATTTTTGAGAATGATATGGGCATATTGGTAAATAACGAAGCTGAATTTCCAAAGATTAAGACAATCATAATTAATTGTAGTACAAAATACTTCAAGACGAAATCAAAGGGATTCAATCCTCCTAAGACCCGTGTTTTTTTACTAAAATGAACAAGATTCGCCATCAAAAACTTTTGTCACAGGAATTATCAAACTTCACTCATTGTTGCGCTAAGATAGATTTGCATTTTCAGTCATAATAGTGTGTTCCTAGCTTCAAAATAGCCATTGTCTATAGCTTTTGGACCGCTTAGAGTCGGTTCTTCCTCAATCTGTAAGTGCAAGTTGATATTGCAAACTGCAAGTCAACTGACGATATGACCTTAGGGGAGAGGGGTCATAGATACTAGGCTTTCCTTGCAAAAAGATGCCTGGTTATCCTTATATCCAGATGGTGAGGAAGTTGACGATTCAGCTTCGATCAGATTTACGGAGTACCAGTGTGTCTTTTCAACCTCCTTTTTATTCAGGTGATTTGTCAGAACCAGCAGATTCATTTGAACCCTTAAAAAAGCCCAAATCTTTGCAATTAAAAGCGTTTACCCTGAGATTTTGGCAGAGACTTCAGCCCACCGGTCTGTACCGGCAAATAAAACAGCGATGGACTCGCAAAAGTGCTGTACAAGTCTCACTTCGTTCTCATTTTGATACCCGCATAGATAGCGTTTGGCAGCGCTTGGAGCAAGAACGTCAACCTTTATCACTGTTTCTATGTGAAGTAGATGACTTTGATCGCTTGCACCGACAATATGGTGACTCAGCCTGCAACACCTATATTGGACAAGTGATTAAAGTCATTCAAGCCAATATTGAGCGTTCTACAGATATGTTGGCCCGCTACCATGGCGATACCTTTGCGGTCTTACTCCCCCAAACCTCTATTGATGAAGCAGCCTGTATCGCCAAGAAAATTCGACTCCGGGTCAAAGCTTTAAAAGAGAATCCGGCTTCTCCCATACCAGATCAAGCCATTACCTTAAGTTTGGGAATTGCGACGATTGTGCCAACTCCTAAATTATCCCCAGTCAATTTCATCGCTGCCGCTGAGCAATCCCTCCGCCAGGCCCAAAGAGCAGGTGGCAACCGCGTCATCCTCCAAGAAGGAGGCCGCTAGTAAGGCACCGTTCATAACTTCTACTTAAATTGGCTACTAGTCGGATTAATTGAACGGGTGGGTCCCATAAAAAGAAGACCTTGTCCATATGGCTTAACCATGATTGCTTGTACTTCCCCAGATGCTCTTCGGTTATCTCTGGGTCGCATTTGACGTTAGCTCTGCGAAGATATATACGACAACATTTGGGACACAGCTGAACTAAACAGATCTTAACTTGCTCCACCAATTAGTACATGTATACTACAAAATGTACTTCAACTTCCGTAGGAGCATTACAGTATGGCTAATCCTTGGGAACAACATGGTGCCTTTAGTTGGTGCGAGCTGATGACAACGGATACGGATGCAGCTAAGACCTTTTATGCTCAACTGTTTGGTTGGGAAATGCAGGACCAACCTATGCCCGAAATGATGTATACGGTGCTTAAGTCTGGCGGGGAAGAAGTGGGGGGGAGGACTGATGCCCATACCGAACGAAGCTGCTGGCTGTCCACCCACCTGGGGCATTTATGTCACTGTCGATGATGTGGATGCAACTGCCAAGACCACAACAGAACTTGGGGGGACGGTGATGAGACCTCCAACTGACATTCCAAATGTGGGTCGCTTTGCCATTATTCAAGATCCACAAGGCGCCATGCTATCGATTATTAGCTATTTCCCTAAACCCGCCTAACTTCAGTGCTGGAGAAACTGCTATCCGATCCATGCACCTCTCTAGGCGGAGAGCACCCCTAGGATTATGAGCAGTCCTCCCACAACCAGAGTAGAAATCATGCCATAGAAAGCATAGGTAACCGATGTTTGTGTAGTGTGGGCTAAGGCTTCCTCTGACTTCAGGGAAATAACAAATCGCTGTCCTTTAGTCGTTGGATTTTCTAGAACTAGGCTTTGATTGAAATCGCTGACCTGGGCCACCACAAACACTTGCCGCTGAACCGGTAATACAGACTCTTGATAGCGATAGCCAATGGTCTGGCGACCGGTCTCTACACTGCTGAGTGCCAGGGAAAAGCCTCCAAAAGAAAGCTGGCCCCCTGAAGGCTGTTCTGGACTAAATTCATCCAACACCCGCACCGTTTCAATTTGGGCTCCTTCAGGCTCTACCCAAATTTCACCGGTATCATCTTGCAAGAAAAACGGTACGGACTGGCGATTTTGAGAGAGTGTTTCAGATCCACGTTGGGTCTTGGTGACCTCATTGTCATCACTGTCTCGTTCAGTGACCTGTTCTTCATACTCCCGAACAACCGTCATTTGGTAATGCACACAAGGTGCTTGCTTCAGTTCAGATACGAGAGGCTGGTCACATTGGATCGTGCCCCTCAATTTGACATAATCTCGCCAACTACCCGAACCCATCTCTAGGGCAATCTCGCTAGCCAAATGATTTAGCTCAGCAACGCTAGCAGGTCGAGCTTGGCGCAGACTGGCTAGTTTGCGCTTGAGATTGGAGTAGACGAAAAACAGAATAATACTGATAACAATCAGAATGATGCCAATGATTTTCATGGAGACTTGAACTCCTGATGACAAGGCAATGCAATGGTTATGGCTATCATCAATTGAGACATAGGGCTGGCGCTCCTACAAAGAGACCGAAGCTTTAACCATCATGTCTTAAACGTACTGTGCTGCCAAGGTAGTGGAAGGATCCATCATGGATCAGCTGGGTCTCTGTAATGCCGAGCTTCCGGTTAATGTCGGGATGAATCCACTACAATCGTGAATGTATTTTGATTACAACTTGGCTATGGAAGTGTTAGAGCTAAAGCGAGAAGTCGAACAGTTATCTGAGCGCCTGGGTAAAACTCAGGAGTATCTTTGACCTGCCTGCCCTCAATGCTCAAATCAACGATCTTGAACAACTCGCGGCTCAGCCGGAGTTCTGGGATGAACAGGAGAAAGCCCAGAAGGTTTTGCAAGATCTCAATGATCTCAAAGCCCACCTGACCCAACTTCAAGACTGGCAAGGCACCCTAGAAGATGCCGAAGCTTTAGTCGAATTGCTGCAGCTCGAAGAAGACACGGCCCTTTTAAAAGAAGCTGAAGGGAATCTGCAGCAGCTCACGCAACAGCTCGATCAATGGGAATTGCAGCAGCTCCTATCGGGTCCCTATGACAAGGTGGGGGCTGTCCTGACGATCAATACTGGGGCCGGTGGGACGGATGCCCAAGATTGGGCTGAAATGCTGCTGCGCATGTATACCCGCTGGTCAGAACGTCAAGGCTATAAGGTGCGCCTGGCGGAACTCTCGGAAGGGGATGAAGCGGGTATTAAATCAGCAACCCTGGAAGTGGAAGGGCGCTATGCCTATGGCTACTTAAAAGCAGAGAAGGGCACTCACCGATTAGTCCGCATTTCTCCGTTTAATGCCAATGGCAAACGCCAAACCAGTTTTGCCGGGGTAGAAATAATGCCCCAACTCGATCATGAAGTGGAACTCGATATTCCCGATACCGATTTGGAAATTTCCACCTCTCGGTCTGGGGGCAAGGGAGGCCAAAACGTCAACAAAGTGGAAACGGCGGTGCGGATTGTTCATGTGCCAACGGGATTAGCGGTGCGCTGTACCCAAGAGCGATCGCAACTGCAAAACAAGGAAAAAGCGATGGCATTGCTGAAAGCCAAGCTGTTGGTAATTGCCCAAGAACAAAAGGCAAAAGAGATTGCCGATATTCGGGGCGATATAGTGGAAGCAGCCTGGGGCAACCAGATTCGTAACTATGTGTTTCATCCCTACCAAATGGTGAAGGACTTAAGAACCAACCAAGAAACCACTGCCATTGAGAATGTTATGGATGGTGCCCTGGATAACTTTATTGAGGCGTACTTGCGTCAGGAGAATCAAATCGCCTCATGATCTTGACGATTGACGAGGTGCTGACCGCCGAAGCATTAGCCGAAATAACGGATTTGCTGACAACGGCAGAATTCGTAGATGGTAAAACCACGGCGGGTTGGCATGCCAAATTGGTCAAAAATAATACCCAACTCGCGGGTAAAGCGGATTGCACCGTGGATCTGAAAGAGCGGGTGAAGTCAGCCCTCCTACGTCATCCCTTATTTAAGGTGGCGATCCAACCTCGGTCCCTGCATACCCTGCTGTTTAGTCGCTACCAAGAAGGCATGTCCTACGGGGACCATGTGGATAATGCCTTTATGGGCGGGGCTCGCTCCGATGTTTCTTTTACCCTTTTTCTCAATTCTCCCGATGACTATGAAGGGGGAGAACTTTGCGTGGAATTAGCCGATGGGGTTCACACCTATAAATTGGCAGCTGGATCTGCGATCGCATATCCTTCTTCCACCATTCACCGGGTCGAAACGGTCACCTCTGGGACCCGCTTAGTGGCAGTGGGATGGGTACAGAGTCTGGTTCGCAATGCCCAACAACGAGAGCTATTATTTGATTTGGATACGGCTCGACGCTCTCTGTTCGCCACCCACGGTAAAACCCCGGAATTTGACCTGATTTCTAAAAGCCATGCCAACCTACTTCGCCAATGGGCAGGGTAAATGGCGTGATTTTTTTGAAGTTCTAGCCTTTTTTACAAATATTAGAAAACTTATACCCCAGGTTATACAAGGCAAACGCTAGCATCATCGCGTTCTCAAACTTGAGGCTGGAATACTAATAAATAAGGAGATGTCTCCAGCCATTACTCTTTCGGTATCAATCACCAAGAGGGTTCGGCTGATTGCCATTCCCTTCATCCCCATGTTGTCGACTGCTTCTCCGCTTACGCCAACCAGCACGGAGAACTGGACCGAATATCTACTCAAGCTGGATCCTTGAGCAGTGTGGGCCACAGCCTCACCCGCATGCCCGGAATTAAGGCATGCGGGTGAATCCCAAGACAGGCAAAGCCAGTCGCTCGATTGATGTTGAGTCAAGATGTTCATACCTAACTGAATCTAAAGTCATTCCCTCGTTTTTTCACAGCAGATACCATTTCCCCACCGGTTTTTAGCCATAGTACCGGTGGGGTTTTTCCTATCTATCCCCGGTTAGGGCTGGGCTAGACTAGAGGTCAAGGAACAACCTTTTGCTCAAGCATGGATGCAGATCAGGCCCTGAGACAGATTGAACAGCTTGTGATTGCCCAAACGGGTGAAGGGCTGAGCGAATTACAGCAAACGATTCTGAAACAGGTTTGGCTGGGACAAAAATATTTCGACATCGCTGATACCTATGGCTGTACGGAAGGCCATGCCAAAGATGTGGGGTCAGATTTGTGGAAACTCTTGTCCCAGGTCATGGGCAAGAAAATCACGAAAAAGAATCTGCGCCATGTTTTGACAAACCATAGGAGTGAGGCTTCCTCTTCCCCTCCTATAGAGACTTATCGACCCGACTTCGTGGGGCGACATCAGGCGATCAGCCACCTCAACCACCTCAACCAGCAAGGGGCAACGGCCATTGCCATCCAAGGGGAAGGAGGGCTGGGTAAAACGACATTGGCCCAACAATATCTCCAGAGCCAGGGTTTTGAAATCGTCCTAGAGTTGTTGATGGCGAAAGAACCCGACACTATCACCTCAGCCCAGCGGGTGGTGGAAGAATGGTTAACGCGAGATTTACAAGAAGATCCAGGACTAGAATTTGGCATTAGTCTGGATCGCTTAAAACGCCATCTCCATCAGCGCCCCATTGGGGTTCTGGTGGATAATCTGGAGCCCGCTTTAGATCAGCAAGGCTTGCTCATTGCTGAGCATCGCCGGTATGTGGAGCTATTTCGAGTCCTCACGGACCCTCGCAATCTGGGACTGACTTTGGTTACGAGCCGCGATCGCATCTGTGAAGCCAGCCTCAACCTGCAGCATTATCGGCTCTCGGGCTTAGACAAAGAGGCTTGGCAGGAGTATTTCCAACTCCAGGAGCTAACCCTCGATCTGAAGCTACTGGAGAAAATGCATCGGGCCTATGGCGGCAACGCTAAGGCCATGACCCTGCTCTGCGGGTCGATCCGGTCCGACTTTGGTGGAGATGCGGCAGCCTTTTGGCAAGATCAACAGCAGGATTTACTGGTAGCGGCAGATTTACACAACCTCATCAATAACCAAATTGACCGTCTCCAAAACCTGGACCCCCAGGCCTATCGGTTATTTTGTCGGTTGGGCTGTTATCGGTATCAGACCCTAGCGACCCTCTCCAAAGCAGGCGTCCTGGCCTTGCTCTGGGAAGTACCAGAGACGAAACGGCGGGCCAGTCTGATGTCTCTACAAAACCGGTCTTTAGTGGAATGCCGTCAAGGTCGATATTGGCTGCATCCCGTCACCCGAGCCGCCGCTATTGGGCGGCTGCAATCTAGTCCTGACTGGCAACAAGCCCACTACCATGCCGCCCAATACTGGTCCGAAAGCGTCCACACCCTGACAACCACCCAAGAGGCCTTGCAGGCCCTAGAAGCTTTTTATCACTACAAAGCGATTCAAGACTATCCCCAGGCGGCAGCCGTTTTACTCCAGGTGCGCCAAAATCAATGGCAACAATATTTGTCCCTGGGCAGCAGCCTCTATCGGATGGGGTTGCACCAGTCCCTGCTGGGAGAGTTACCGTCATTGATGACGTATCTGCCCTGCGATCGCAGCTATTGCGAACTCCAAAATATTCTGGCGGACTACTATTGGAGCACGGGACAGATTCGCCAAGGGATAGCCCTGCAAAAGGACTCCCTCAGCCTGTCTACCCAGGCCCTGGCAGCACCAGACTTAGACCCTCGTCACCACCGTCATTTTCAAATTCAAGTCCTCGATTCTCGCTTAAGTTTAGGGTTGTACTACCTAGATTTATGGGAATTAGAGCAGTCCGCCCAATGCTTTCAGCAGGTGATCGAGCTAGCCACCCACACCGATCAGGATCGTTGGGTGCCGAAGGCCTCCATTTGTTTAGCCCTCGTGCTGACTCACCTCGGCAAGACAGATCAGGCTCAACAGCTAGCCACCCAAACCTGGGGAGAACGCCTACCAGAAACAGAGCAAGCCGCCCGACTGGCCTACTTTATGCAGCTACTCGGCCAAACCTATACCGCCCTTGAAGACCTGTCCTCAGCCCATGCCTTGTTTGACCAGGCCCTGACCGTGGCAGAAGCCAGCCATTATCCCCATATCCAAGCCCGAACCTTAACGGGACGGGCTGTAATTCACCGGCTTCAAGGTAAATTTACCCCTGCAGTGGCGGATCATGACCAAGCGATTTTGCTGCTCAAACCCCTCAATGCCACCTGTGACTTGGCAGAAGCTTATTTTCAGTTGGGGTTGACGTATCAGACCATGAATCAAATGGGCGATCGCGACCCAATGTTCCACCAAGCCACCCAGCTATTTACGACGATGGATGCGCCTTGCCAAATTCAACGGGTGTTGGCTTCCACCACTCAACCTTAACCCCGGTGGCGAATTCGCCGCTGCCGCCGACGGCGCTGGGCTGCGAAGGATGCCCATAGTAAGAGGAGTGAACAGCATAAGCCCGTCAACATCGGCACTGCCACTGCGGCGGTAAAACAGAGTTGATAGGCTCGTTCGGCCCATCCATTGGCTTGAAATGCCCGCCCAAAATAAGTTGTGAGATAGCCAAACGGAAGCAGGGCTAGCACAACCATCAAGGCCGCACCCACAAACCCCGACCTAGGTCCTTGGCGGCGAACCATCCGTCCCCCGAACCATGTCAAACCGATAAACAAGCCAGATAAAATCAGACCCGCTCCAAGCATGTACAGCGCTAGCATATAAGTTTATTTGAGCGGTTATAGACTCAGTATTCTTCCAATAAGCAGCATACTGAAGGACGGGTGTAGGAATGAAATTAACAACAAAACCTTAATATCCCTTGGCAGAAAAATCTAATGTTTGAGAAAACATAACGCGGTGAATTTCGGTTTCAAAGGAGCCATCACCCTGTAACTGAAAAAGTCTAAATCCTGGCTGTGCTTGATCTAGGGCAAAGGTTTTACTGTGAGGTGCAAATTGAATACAGGTCGATGGCGTGCTGAGGTAATGGATATTATGGCGCTGATGTTCAAACTGCTGATGAATATGACCAAATACCACAAGTTTGACGTGGGGATGTCTATCGAGGATGACAAATAAATCGCCAGAGTTTTGGAGACCAATTTGATCCAGCCAATCCGATTTAATTGAAAAAGGTGGATGATGAAGGGCAATCAGCGTGGGATGGGGATCGCACTGCTCTAGTTCTTGATTGAGCCAATTTAAACTCTCTACTGACAACTCTCCATAGACTTTCCCAGGAACGCTGGAGTCTAAGAGCAAAAAGTGCCAATTTCCCATTTGATAGGATTTGTGGGCCTGAAAAATAGGCTCCGTAAAGGTAGCCTTCATGGTGGGCAGATGGTCGTGATTCCCTGGCAGCCAGTAGGTCGGAATCTGCAAGGGGGCAATTAAGGCTTGGATCTGTTGATAGGCGACATGGGTTTCATCCTGTGCTAAATCTCCCGTCAGCAAGAGCTGATCCGGGAGTACAGGAAGTCGTTTTAATTTCTGTAAGACCGCTTCTAAAGAAGAAAAAGTATTCAACCCCAATAGATCACGATCGGGATTTGCAAATAAATGCAAGTCCGACAATTGAGCAATCAATAGAGGTGAAGTTTTTTCCATTCCGTTACTAGTAGTTAGAAGCCAAAAAAGATCCTTGCTAGCTATACCTAAAGGATAACTGATTAGATAGTGACAAATCAGCTAGATCGAAAAACTCCTGCCCCCATGATTGTTGCTTTCTCTTACTCATGAGCATGCCCAATCTTGATAGGATATTCCTCAGGTTATGTTCTCCAGCCTATCTAGGCATGAGCCCGATCGTAATGTTCTAATCCAGTGATTGGCGTGATATAAATCACAGCCCTCTAACCCTCTTCAGCACCAGCTTATATCCTTACCTCTTCTTTCCTTCCCCTAGAGTTTATTTACGTCTCATTTTGGTGCTATTTCAAAATGATATGAAAAATAGATATCTTGGGGACATTGCTTTAATTTTGACTATCAGGAATCAGAAAAGTCTGGCTAGCCTTAGACCATTGCCTTGGCTGACGGCTCCTGTTGATGATTCCTCTCATGCTGGAGGGAATTCACCAACCATCTGAACCGAATAGGTGGGGATGTCGGGTGCTATCCATATATCTCGTTCAGGAGCTGACTATGCCCTTTCATGAGGGAGAACTGGCCGTTCAAAAGCAAGCAGGGGTTGAGGCCGCCGCTCAACGAGTATCCGGTGCTCTCAAACAAGGATTTGAACCGGCATCAACTGAATTTTTGCAGCCTAGACCGTTTGCGATCGCAAGTTCGATTGACCCCAGTGGTAACCTATGGGCATCTCTGATCACAGGTCCACCCGGCTTTCTAACCGTGACCAGTGACCAGACTCTCAACGTGAATCCTATCTCCACAATGGATTCACAACTCATCCAAAATCTGCACACCAATCCCACTATGGGTCTACTGACCCTAGATTTAGCGGCTCGCCGTCGTCTACGGGTCAATGGCTACGCTCAACAAGTGAGTGAACAAGGAATACAACTTCAGGCCCAGCAAGTCTTTTTCAACTGCCCGAAATACATCCAAACCCGCTATTTGGTTTCTGCCCCCAGTAACAGGCCACCCTCTACCCCTGCAGCATCTACATCAAACCTATCCTCCGATCAACAAGATTGGATCGCCCATACAGATACGTTTTTTATTGCTACGGCCCACCCAGAGAAAGGAGCTGATATCTCCCATCGAGGAGGTTTACCAGGGGTCTTGCAGGTAGTGAATGCGAATCACCTCCTGTTCCCCGATTTCAAAGGCAATAATATGTTTCAGTCTTTCGGGAATATTGCTGTCAACCCTCAAGTCGGACTGCTGATCTTAGATTTTGAGCAAGGTCATACGCTGCAATTGACCGGCAAGGCGGAGCTGTTGTGGGACGACCCTCGTCAGCAGCCCTTCAATGGAGCCCAGTGCCTCGTCAGTTTCACGATTGAGCAGGTGAGGATGATTCGCCATGCCTGTTCTCTGCAATGGAAGTTTGGAGAATTTTCCCCTGTCATACCACCGCAACATTCCACACCGGAATTTCCCTGATCTCTCACAGATTTGCCTTATAAACTTTTTGAGGTATTTGGCAAAACTGGGAAAAACTGAGACAAAAGTGAGGCAATTTTTCCTGTCAGCCTCGGTATTCTAAAAATTGTGATATCTGCATTTAATACTGCACTCTCTCAGAATTAGCTATTTCTGCATTGACCGGGAACCAGCTATGTCTAGCGTTCAATCCCCCCCACCCAATTCTCCTCCTAGCGCTGATCTATCCCTAACTGCATCAACCCTAGTGATTATTGATGCTGCTGTTCAGAATTATCAATATTTGCTAGCCAGTCCCCTTCTAGGGATGGAAGTGCATGTGTTGAATAAACAAACCAATGGCATTGCTCAAATCAAATCCGTATTGAGTCAATCTCCAGATTGGGCCAGCCTACATTTGATTTGCAACGGAGAGTCAGGACGATTACAAATCGGCAGCACCTGCTTGGGTGAAGATAACCTTTGGGCATACGCCGATCAAGTTCGGCAATGGCGCTCCTATTTGACCAACACCACCGAAATTATGATTTACGGTTGTGAATTAACAACAGATCGAGCAGGGCAAGCTCTCGTCTCATGGTTGAGTTTACTAACCGGGGCACAGGTCAAAGCCCTATCTTGACCGCAACTATTGGAGCCCCACCCTCAGAGATGAGATTATCCGGCTGATGGGAACTGACCATCAATCGCCCCCAAAGTTTGCAAGGTAATCCGCTGGGCAGTGGTTAACCCTTGGGCACCAGTAATATCCATGCCTTCATAGAGCCGAGCCGTCAATACCGTCAAACAGTCTCCAGTCTGGATATCCCACACCCGCACAGACTGATCTTGAGAACCACTGACAAGATATTGACCATCAGGGCTGAAGGCCACTGAACAGACCAACTGAGTATGGCCACATAAGGTTCTCAGGCATTCCCCTGTTTGGATATCCCACAGCTTAATCGTGTGATCGTGCGAACCAGAGGCCAAAATAGAGGGCTGGCCAGCACCACTCGGACCAAAGACAACGGCAAAAATCCAGCTCTCATGGTCTGTCAAGGTTTGCAGGCATTCTCCGGTATCGACTTGCCAAAGTTTGACGGTATGGTCTTGGGAGCCGCTGGCTAGGATCTGACCATCAGGATGATAGGCGATGGAGTAGATGCGATCGCCATGTCCCTCCAACACCTTGAGACACTCACCCGTTTGCACATCCCAGAGCCGCACCGTTTTATCAGTACTGCCGCTGGCTAAAGATTGACGATCTGGACTAAAGGCCACCGACCAGACCTGCCCCCTGTGCCCTTGCAGCACCTGCTGACATTGCCCCGTTTCCACAGACCATAGGCGCACATCTGGATCACCACCGCCACTGGCAAACCAGCCCTCTTGTCCCGAGATAGAAGACCAAGCAACGGCAAATACCCAATCTGGGTGATCATAAAAGGTTTGCTCACACCGTCCCGTTTGACAGTTCCAGATACGAACCGTCTGATCCGTGCCGCCACTAATCAGATACTGGCCATCATCGCTAAAGGCAAGGGACCGAACGACGGCACGATGATCACGCAGGGTCACAGTAGTGGTTTGCTGCTGCCAGTCCCATAGGTGAATGACGGAATCGCCGCTGCTGCTAGCAATCAGTTTTCCCTGGGGATGAAAAGCCACGGGCAAAGCCCAATCCGTATGGCCTTCCCAGGTTCTCAAGCACTGGGTGGTTTGCCAATTCCACAGCCGTACGGTTTGGTCGAGGGTAACACAGGCCAGAGTTTGTCCATCGGGATGGAAGGCCAGGGAGAAAATCTGGTTGGTATGCCCCTGTAGGGTGCGCAAGCACTGATCGGCTTGGCAATCCCACAGCTTTACAGTTTGATCACCGCTACCGCTGGCCAAAATAGGAGCCGTCGGACTAAACGCCACCGAATAGACTCCACTCCGATGTCCTTCGTAGGTTTGCAAACAGAGGGCGGTTTGGAGGTCCCACAGCTTAACTGTGCCGTCATCGCTGCCGCTCGCCAGATAGTCTCCGGCATGGCTAAAGGCGACAGAACGAACCCGTCCATGATGGCCTTTCCCCGTTTGCAGACATGCACCGGTCGCCAGATCCCAAATTTTAATGGTCTGATCTTCACTGCCGGTCACCATTACAGCGGGAGGGAGCTGCTCCGATTGAGACCCACGTTGGTGGGGCATTGCTACAGCTCGAATCCAGCCTTGATGACCTTCACAGGTCAGCAGACATTGTCCTGAATGGGTTTGCCAGAGTTTGGCGGTACCATCCCCACTGCCACTGGCGAGGAGGGTACCATCATGATTAAAGGCCACAGAAAAGACCTCATGGGTATGGTCCACCAGAGTCCGTAAGCATCTACCCGTGGACACCTGCCAGAGCTTAACGGTGTGATCGGCGCAGGCACTAGCCAATAAATATCCTTCACCTTGAATCTCCGACGGTTGGGGCGAGAAGGCAATGGCCCGAATCCAATTTTGATGGCCTTGGCAAAGGGTGACTTGCTGCCCCGTTTTGACTGTCCAGAGCCGGATATTGTAGTTATTGTCGCAGGTGGCCAATAGCTTGCCATCAGGACTGAAGGTCGCCGCCAGAATATTGCCCAGAATCTCTGTAAAGACCGTTCGACTTAAATCGGCATTCTTAAAATTGACTTGAGCAAGATTCTCACCCTGCAAATTGGCCTGCCAAACCGTTAGGGACGAAAAATCATAGCCGCTTAAATCCATCTCTAGCCGCTGCAGTACATGCAAAATATTACCGGCGATGTAGGCCGTATCCTGGCAGGGCTGTCCATGTAAAGGCGCTAATAGTTGCTGGCAATGGGATTCAATAGTCGCTCTTGTCCCCAGTGAATCCAGCAGTTTATTTGTAATCGGCTGGAGAATCAGGAACTCTTGGGCGTGGCGAATATAGTCCTGGGCTTGAGCTTGGACCAATGCATGAGTCCTGAGCAAATTAGGAGCCCCATCGACCATCTCTTGGGTGACCCATTCAATCAGCTCCCGGGTCACAAACTCCATGACAACGGGCTGTTGAGTAAAGCCAGTTCTCGTTTTTTCGATCAAGGAGCGACGCTGCAAAGACACCAGTACAGGCATCAGGTCATTGAGGGCTACATTTTTAACCAGATTCGCTTTGAGATCGGCAAAGGAGAGGGGCTCTCGATTAATGGCCAGCCAATACATCACCTCTTGCTCACAGGCCGTCAGCCGTCCAAACTGGCGAGCCAGCAGATCGCGAATATCGTCAAAAATAAATGGGCCTTGCTGAACAAAGGCTAAAAACTGGCCAATATCGCTGTCAAAATAGTCTCTGATAGCCGAAGCAACGATTTTAATGGCAAGGGGATTGCCCGCATAGCGCTGGATAACGACGTGCCAATCCTGTTCCTGAGCTACATATTGGCCTTTGGTCTGAAACAGCTCTCGTCCTTCCCCTAAAGGCAAGCCTTCTAAACGCAAGCATCGAACCGGAAGGTTTAAGCCTTCTTGGGCAATCAGTCCTTGAGGTTGCTCTCGGGAGGTTAATAGTAAACAGCTTGGATGGGCCGTTTCTCCGATCCACCGAAAGAATTCTCCATAGCCTTCATACCCGGCTAAATATCGACTCTGGTGATCGCCCCCCTGCAAAATGGATTCGGCATTATCCAGGACAATCAAACAGCGTGCATTGCGTAGATAGGTCATCAAATGCCGCAGGCGCTGCTCGTTGTCGGGAAATTGCGCCGTTTCTTGCTGACAGCTAAAAAACTGAATCAGTTCCGTCAGCAGCTGCTCCAAAGACGGGGCATTACGAAGACTACGCCAGATTACCCACTCAAACTCTTGGGTCAGGCTATAGGACAGGTTGGCGGCTAAAGCCGTTTTACCCATTCCCCCCATCCCCAACACCATAATCAAGCGACAGTGATCCTGGAGCATCCAGTCACTCATCAATTGCAGCTCAGGCAAGCGACCATAAAAGTCGTTGATGGCGGGGGCATCTCCCCAATCTTGCCGGGTCAGGCTGGGCGGTTTGGCCGGGGTTAGAGAAGGCGCAGATGCTGCTTCATCTGTAGGGTTGTCTTCCGGCTCAGCCACGTCTTGCCAAGGGACTCCTACCGCCTCGCAGATGGCAACAAAGGCTTCGCTGCGGATCGCCGCCCCGGACCAAAAGCGATTGAGAGTAGATCGGGACGTATAGGAGACGCGGCACCAAGCCGATGAGGTTTTATTCCATCGCTTAATCCGTCGGGCCCGATCAATGAGCGTTAGTCCCCACTCAGAGGCTTTAAGGGAATCGGCCATCCTTAGCTTCCCTGGTTAGAACCCTGCCGACTTTTGAAGTGAAATACAGACTGTCTCATCAAACGACCCTCGTCTCACCTGCACCATGGCTATGCTAAACCGAAAGGTGGAAGTCTTTGGCTATCTTCCTCAGAAGTCTTTATACTGCGGACGACTTGCGGCTTAACATTGTAGTGGAGAGATTTGGCAGACTGGGAGTATCCCTCAACCGACTCCCCTAGTTGCATGATTAAAATTGATTTCACCGCAGAGGAAATCCAACACCTCAATTACGAACGCTATCATCACCCTCACCCACGGGTGCAGCGACGGATGGAAGTGCTCTACTTGAAAAGTCAGGGTCTTCCTCATGCCCAGATTTGTCAGCTTTGTCAGATTAGTCGTCCGACCTTAGCTAAAACCCTTCGTCTGTATCAACAAGGCGGAATTGAAGGGTTGAAAACCCTGGAATACAAAGGTCAATCCAGTTCACTCAACGCTCATAGCGATAGTGTGAGAGCCTATTTTGAGCAACACCCGCCCCGCACCAGTGCAGAAGCCCAAGCAGTCATTGAACAATTGACAGGCATTAAGCGTTCTCCAACCCAGATCAAAGCCTTCCTCAAACGCATTGGTTGTCGCTATCGAAAAGTGGGGTATGTGCCGGGAAAGTCGAGTCTGCCCGAGAAAATTGAGGAGCAAGAGCAGTTTCGACAAACTCGCCTTGAACCCTTGTTAGAGGAAGCTCAACGCCAAGAGTGTCTTGTCTTTTTTGTGGATGCTGCTCATTTTGTTCACCGGGCTTATCTGGGGTTTCTCTGGTGCCTTCGTCGGATCTTCATCCCGTCTCCTTCTGGCCGTCAACGATTCAATGTTCTGGGTGCACTCAACGCTGTCACCAAAGAAGTCACCAGTATCACCAACCACACCTACATCAACTCTCATAGCATGTGTCTGTTGCTAGCCAAGCTGGCACTACTCGACCCAGTCATACCCATCAGCGTCATTTTAGACAATGCCCGATATCAAAAATGCCAGCTGGTGACTGACTTTGCTGAGATCGTCGATATTGAGTTAGTCTATTTGCCCTCCTATTCACCCCATTTGAATTTGATTGAACGGCTTTGGCGCTTTGTGCGCAAGGAATGTCTCTACTCGAAGTATTATTCGGATTTTCACTCTTTCAAAGGGGCCATTCAACAGTGCATTGACCAATGCAATACAGAGCATAAGGCGAAACTAACCAGTCTGCTCTCACTCAAGTTTCAGTCTTTCCAGAAAGTTAATATCTTAGCCGTCTAGAGTATAGATGCCAGGGCTACCATGTCCACATCACTGGGTTGTTATCTAGATGATCCGTCACAGTACGGCCAATCTGATCCATTGCTGTCAAATCCTCGGCGGATAAGGTCTGATAACCTGCCTGGGCATTTTCTTGGGCTTGCTCAGGATGTCTAGCCCCAGCGATCGCAACGGTCTGGGGCTGAGCTATCAGCCATGCCAGGGCCAGTTGGCCTAAGGTCATCTGATTCCGCACAGCGATAGGTCGTAGCTGATCCAAAGCCTGTTGAGCCCGATCATAATGCTCTCCGTGAAACAGCTTATTGGCCCCTCGATTATCCCCTTCAGGGAACTGGTGTCCTGGACCAAAACGACCTGTGAGCAATCCCTGAGCCATGGATGAGTAAGCCAAAATTGAAATCTTATGCTCCACACAATAGGCTTGAAGCTCGGCTTCTGCCCATCGCCAAAACAGGGAATAGGGAGGTTGGATGCTGTCGATGCGGCCATATTGAGCCGTTTCCATCAGCTGGGCTTTGGAAAAATTAGACACTCCAATTGCTCAAATTTTGCCTAATTCCTGGAGGTGGTTGAGGGCCGCCATCGTATCGAAAATGGGCACCACTTCCGTGTCAGGTTAGCAAAGACCTTGGAAGCGTATACGAGTTGCGATCGCTGCCCCGAGACCGCCTTGGCAATCATTTGCTCAGAATGCCCATCCCCATAAATCTCCGCCGTATCAAGGGTCGTAATACCAGCATCCACCGCTGCTTGAATCGTGCGGATGGTTTCGGCATTATCAATGTCGACCCACCATCGTTTGCCCGCTTGCCAGGTCCCCATAATGATTGGGGTAACCTGAATAGTAGTACTTCCCAACCATCGAGTTTCCATTTCTGCCCTCTCTCAACGCTGCCACTCCCCCATTTATGAAGGTTTCTATCCCGGTTCTCTGTTTCAGTCTGCTTTTTACCCTAACGCCATTCTCAGCCAAGGCTCAATCCAGTGTTGCGGGTCTTAATCAACAATTACAAGATTCAGTCAATCGTCAAAACTGGTCTCAAGCGATTCAGGTGATCGACCAGCTGATTCCCCTGGCACCGGGGCAAGCCCCTCAACTCAAGCAGTACCGCAGTCAGCTCAAGCAGCTCCAGCAGACAGGTTTTAAGGGCAGCTCCCCTCAGCCTGCATCGGCCAAAAAAGCCACGAGCAAGGTAGGACTCGTCCCCATCAAGCGACGGTCCGGAGGCGTAGCGATTGTAGATGTGAAATTTAATAGTCGCCGTTCCTTTGAAATGTTGGTGGACTCTGGCGCTAGCAGAACCGTCATTACTCGCCCCATGGCCAAAGCCCTTGGGATTGGCACCTCCGATGTTGTGGGTACCTTCGGAGCTTCTACGGCTAATGGCTATGCTGAATTTCCGATTGTTTATGTCAAGGCTATGGAAGTGGGAGGCTTAAAAAGCTACCAAGTGCCAGTCGCCGTGGCTGGGCCTGACATGGACATGGGTTTACTGGGCCAAGATTTTCTCCAAAAGTATGATTTCACCTTTCGCGGAAATCAGATCGAATTTCACAAGCGGTAGGCAATGCTTAAATGGGTGTGCCAGGATTGAAGGTGCATTGTTTACCCTTTTTCTAGCCTTATGGCAGATGTCCTTAGCATTACCCAGCATTACCATCAACGGACAAAATATGATCCAGAGACCCTCTCCAAACAGGGACGCTCACTGGATTTCAGCCAACAGCCTAGTCCGTTCAAGGACTATAAGTTGGGCACCACCATTGGGCTCAAAAAATATTTAGAGCAAGGGGTCGACGCCTCCCAAATCCAGTGGCAGCGGCTCTCTCGCCTGCTGTACTGTAGCTACGGCATCACCGCCGTTATCCCCTACCCCGACCACCCCCTCTACTTGAGGACAGCCCCATCCGCAGGGGGCTTATATCCAGCGGAACTCTATGTGATTGCGGGAGAAGGAACTATCCTGCCTGCTGGCCTCTATAACTACCAGGTTCGCACCCATTCCTTATTACGGTTCTGGGACAGCCATGTGTGGTCGGCCCTAGAATCGGCTTGTCTTTGGCATCCTGCCTTGGCTAAAACCCAATTGGCTGTAGTGGTAACCGCTGTTTTTCAGCGGTCTGCCTGGCGGTATGAAGATCGCGCCTATCGGCGGATCTGCCTGGATAGTGGTCATTTACTGGGCAATATTGAGTTAGCCGCTTCAATTTGTGATTATAAAGCCCACTTGATTGGCGGCTTTGTCGATCAGCCCTTCAATCAGCTCCTGTATCTCGACTCAGATCAAGAAGGTGTGGTCGCAGCTTTCGCCTTAGCAGATTTACTGGAGGCCGACCAAAACTTACCCCCCTTCACCCACCCTTTTGCCCTCTCCCACAGTGGAAGATTTTCCCAAGTTACCGGATGGCGAGCTACTCTCTTATACCCATACAGCCACCAGTATTGCTGCCGATGACATTACCTATAACAACCTACTACCTGCCACGACCAAAGAAGATAAATACAATTTCCCCTTTTGTTTGAAAGTGCCCCTATCGAATACTCCCGTAGACTGGGGGGCAGACTTAATTGACTTAAAGGAAAGCATTCTCAAGCGCCGATCCACCCGCAAATTTACGGGGGATCCTCTGAGTTTAGACACCTTAAGTGGCCTGCTCAGTTTTACCTATTGTCCAGAGAACTACCAAGAGCAAGGATTGGATGGCGATCCAGGCTTTTTCGATTTAGGACTGATCCAAACCTTTATCGCTGTTTTAGATATCACCAATTTAGATACGGGCTGTTACTACTATGCAGTGCAGGCCCAAGAGTTGCGCCAAATTCGGTTTAAGAACTTCCGACGAGAATCCCACTATCTGTGTTTAGGCCAGGATTTAGGCCGAGATGCTGCCGCCATTGTGTTTCATACCGCCGATTTGCAAAGTGCGATCGCACGCTACGGTGATCGAGCCTATCGCTATCTCCATATGGATGCGGGGCATCTTGGGCAGCGTTTAAATCTCGCCGCAACTCACCTAGGAGTGGGGGTCAGCGGTATCGGCGGCTTCTTTGACGATCAGGTGAACGAGGTCTTAGGCATTCCCGAGGAAGAAGCCGTCCTCTACATTACGACCCTAGGAAAACCACCCCCTCCCCCTCAGGAGTAATCGAGGGTTTCGACTGCCCTCAGGCCAGGGAGCTTAACGGGCAAAAATAGTCTGGATTCGGTCTAGCTCAATTTGGTGCAGATAATCAACACACCAATTCGCCTGACGTTGCAGCATGTGGAACGGCAAGGTATGAGCCACTCCCACAACGGGAATTTGGGCCTGTTTTGCCGCCTGAATGCCTGCAAAGCTATCCTCAATCGCCAAGCAGTCACAAGGGTCTAAATCCAAGGTGGGGAACTTGCGATTGAGCCGCTTAATCGCCAATTGATAGCCAGCTGGATCGGGCTTACTTTTTTTGACATCTTCCGAGGTGACGGTAATCGGAAATGCATCCTCCAGGGACATGTGCTTTAAAACCATCTGCACCTCCGCCCGTAGCGCTCCACTGACAATCGCCAGGGTCAGTCCCGCGTCTAGAAATTCTCCAATCAGCTCTATTACGCCTTCAAAAATCGGTAGGTTTTCCAAGGACTCTACATATTGACGGTAAGCCTTCGCTTTAAAAGACAACAGCCGCCGCAGCTGAAACTGATTGAGGGGCTGCTCCATACTGGCAAATAGATCTTGAAAGCAGGCCCGATCCGTTCGTCCCAAGCAGTGCAGTTGCAGCTCTTCTTGGGTGAGGGGTAGATCTTCTTGCTCCATCATCTCCCAAATAATCTGCTGATGAATGCGCTCGTCATCTAGCACAACACCATTGAAATCAAATAAAACTGCCTTTAGGGGCATGGAAGCCTATCAAAATTACAATAACCAAACCGCAGCAATTGCTGCTAAACTCGTTTCAATTTCGCGGTACTAGCAAACCGATTCAGGCAATGGGATCGCAAGCTTGTTTCTTAAATGCCTACTCAGGCGTGATCCGAGTTAATAGACTACACTGGATTGAACAGTAACGCAAAGTCGGATATGGAGGAAACGGAGTCAAATTTATGACTCGGCTGCTTACTATCTTTGATCCTCTAATATGTCCGCTGTTTGAACGTTGTTTTGGAGAGGCTACTTATGCTAGACCGCAAGATCTACCAACTCTACAATAACGGTCAAGAAGTCTGGCTCTACTTACGGGACCAGCAGCGCTGGTTGGATCGTGCCCGCATTACCGGTCTAGATGGCGATATCGTCACTATTCGCTATGAGACCGAAGAAGATGATGAAATTTGTGCCTGGGAAGACATGGTCCGCATCGAAAGTATTGGTGCCGTAACAACCCGCCTGGCAGCGGTTCCCAAACATAATGTTGAACCGATGGTCTCGGATGACTGTCCCGAAGCCGAACAACTGCCCAACCCACACCCCGACAATAATTCAGACTAGAAATCCATCACTTCGTCTTCAAGGTCTTCTGTCAGCACGGGATCTGACCTATCACCCATAGGAGCATAGACCGGACAGGTTCCCTGGGGAGAAACCTTAAAACCATACAGAGCGGATTCTGTCTGCCAACAGCGTTGGTTTCGATAGTAATGGCAGTTGGCACAGCAATTGCGATCCGTAGGGTGTTGGCTGGCACTACTGCGTAATGTTTCTGCCTGGGACAAGCCCCGAATGACGAGTTGATGCCCCTGCCAAACCGCCTCAATTAATCCAGTATCCGCAAAGGTCTGCCAGCGCGGGTCTTCGAGAATATCAGCGCCTAAGCTAAGGGTGGCCGATAACGCTGACTCTACGAGTTCACCTCCATAAGTTTGCAGGGGCGGAGCAAAGGTCTCTTGGGGTAGAGGGACATTATCCTCTACCCCCACTTCCAGTCGTTCTCCTGGTATCAGGGGATGGAGCTGATAGCGATTCTGTAGATCTGGGACCTGAGTTAAATCTTCAACCACTAAAGGTGAGCGGTGATAGAACGCCACATGGTGAGGACGACTGTTATGAATCAACTGAGTAGTACTAGAACCATCACAGGCTTGGGCCAGCAGAAAGGTCTGTGTCTGCCAAGAAGCCGGGAGGCTTACCTCGTCCCACCGGATCTCAGCGTGTTCTCGCAATGCTTGGGGAGATTCAGGGGGAATGGGGTCTAGGACCAGCACTCGATCTCCCAGCACCTGGGCATATTGCCCTAGGTTTGTTTGATGGTGCACGAGGAGAATACAAGGTAATTGAGCAATCGCTCCTAGCGGTTGGACCTGCAGCCGCCCAGTGGCTTGCCAAAACAAAGACTGTTGCCGGGCAAAATTCTGAATACTGGCAGGTAGCACAGGCAGAATCTGGCTATAGGCATCACATCCTTGCGCCACCGTCTCATCGACCCAAATCGTAACTTTCTGGCGGATGAACTCTGCATTCGTCCGTAATAACATCAAAATCTCTTGTCCCAGCCCCAATTGAGGCACAGGTATGACGACGGATTGTTGGGCCGTTAACGCCTGGAGCAAGGTTTGAACCAACTCACTTTCTTGCTGTTTTCGGGGGGGATGTTGCAGGGTGCCATAGCCCCCCTTGAGGATTAACCAATCAATCGTGCGGCCTTTGAGATTGGAAGTCGACAAAGCAGGAGCAAACCGAGTATGGGTTAAATAAAAATCCCCGGTATAGGCAACGGTATAGGATTCCGCTATCTCGGCATCAGCCTTCGCAGTATAGGTGAGTAGGCAGATTGCTGCTCCGGGCATTTGACCGGCAAGAACCAGCTCTAAGGTCAAGTCTGGAGCCAAGTCAAACGGCGTATTCCAAGCAATAATGTCACACTCGGATACCCATTGATCAGAATAAAGGTGACTCAATATCTGCTGAGTTTCGATGCTCGTATAGATCGGCATCTCGGGAAAGCTTTGGCGCAACTCTCCTAACCCACGCATGTGATCAGCATGAGCTTGTGAACATAAGACAAAATCTGCAGGTTGCTGCGGAGAAGCAGGTTGTTCTACAACGGCATCGGGCTGCCCTTCATCTGCCTGTAAGCCAGATATATCTGTTAATCCACAGTCCAACAAAATTCGATAGGGTCCGAGCTTGAGTCCTAGGCAAACACCGGTCTGTGGATCCACACCATAGGGAAAACATTCAACTGGCACTGGAGACATAAGTTTCGAAGCTTGCACTGCTTATCAATCAAGGCTTTCCAGCCATAGACAAAAGACTCAGACCCCATTTTCTTAATGGCCCCTGCATATCGCTCCCAAAACACAAATTGGTATCACTTGGACCTCTTTACAAATTTTTGCTCTTGCCCCAACTAGTCCACGGGATACTCAAAATATACTGTTTAAGCTTTAACTTATTTCTCTCACGGTTAGCCAATTCGTGATTTATCCACTGATATGAAACAAGTCACCATACAATTCCCTAGTTATATAGACAGGTGTGTGGGGTTTACAGTGCCAGAAAATGGTCAGTTTTACGTGGTTTCATTTAATGCTCTTGTTTATTATCAACTGGATAATGGCGTTATGAGAGAAATTGATCAAGCATGGGACTTGCAAGAGAAGGCAAATATTATTCTCTTAGAAGGACATAAGATTCCATTCATCGGCTTATGGGGTGGTTCTCCAATTCATAAACGAGAAGGTATTGGAGAATTACGGTTACACAATAGTATTGCCTCACTCATCCATGAGCATGGAGAAGTGGGCATATGGAAGTTTGAGAATTTCTCTGGTGATTGGGAGCAAATCACATTTGATCGCTATCGCAATGCTTTCCTCTTCGGTGCTCCCTATGATTTTGACTATCGATACGTATCTATCACCTAATTCCATCGTACAAACACATACTGGAGTCGCACTCTCCAATGCAGCAACTCAAGCTGCCTGAGCATTCAAACAATGGACCAGTAAAGTCTTCGCAGGTTTTAACAATATGCGCATGAGGCAAAATATTGATCCAAATCGTGCACGGTAATTTTACGACATGAGATAAGAATGCTTGGGGTGCAAATCAAGTAGGGAAAGGTTTCTCACCCCATCTAGCTACAGTCTGTCCTTCGGTAATGAGTCCTTAAAAATCCAACCATTCAGCGAGGTTCACATGGGGAATCATCTTGTTCACCCCTATTCATCGCCATTCACAAAAAATCGATGGTTTGCCATATCCTCCATGCTCCACGGATTCACGAAAACTCCACTTAATTAAAAGACGGAGGCGATAGCATCCTGCTAGGTGGACTATATGGACTAGGCCACAACACTAAACGGCACCAGACATTCCGTTCTGGATCCTGTATACGCGGACCTAAATCTTCCAGGTCATCTTCATCCTCTAGTTCATCTTCATCTTCTGCTATTGACCAATGCGTTAGGGTATAGCTCTCATCAAGAGTGTCTAGAAATCCCAAATAAAACCGCAAACGATAGATATCTGGCGCAA
The DNA here is from genome assembly GCF_021497025.1 of Acaryochloris sp. 'Moss Beach'. Taxonomy (NCBI): domain Bacteria; kingdom Bacillati; phylum Cyanobacteriota; class Cyanophyceae; order Acaryochloridales; family Acaryochloridaceae; genus Acaryochloris; species Acaryochloris sp. 'Moss Beach'. Next base: position 3,310,683 of record NZ_CP071717.1, on the reverse strand, counting down.
TATAGATCGGTTTGGCAACATCGTGATCCATCAGTCCATGAAGATAAAGTTCTCCATTCGATAAATCAAAACTCACTTCGGCAATATAAAACCAGTTTGATAAATTCTGCTCGTCTAGATCCTCAGGTGGTGCATCCCACAGTTCTAGGCGTAGAGGAAAGTCAATCTCATCACAGGCGACATAAAGACAAATCGCTTGACTCGCAATCGTCATTCCTTTCAGACGTTCATAAGCAATCTTCTGGGGAGGGATTAGCTCTTGAAACTCTTCAACAACTGAGTTTGAACCTCTGCTTTGTTGGGGAATATCGTAAAAGCTGGGCAGCGGTGGTAGTTCTGCAGTTCGATGATTGGAAAGATAGATAGTATAAAGCTCAGAGTCAATATTAAAAAATTCTTCTCTAAGTTGCACCATACTTCATAGATTTAAACGCCGAAGTTTCTCACAATGAATGATGAGATTTTTCCGAACATTGAATTTAATGTCGTAAATATTACAATTTTGTATACATCGTTTTAGAATAGCCCATTTTTTTTCCCCCCATTCTGTGGAAATTTATGGGTCTTGTAAATACATTATTTTTCGAAAAACAATCTGGATTGCGAACTTTCTACTAGAACCTTTTAAAAATAGAAGACGGCGATATTAGGTAGAGGTTGTTGAAGGACCATAACCACCACCTCCTGGGGTGAAGATTGCGATCGCATCCCCCGTATCCACTTCTACCGTATCTGTTGCTGCGAGTTCTGCGGTGCTCCCATCTACTCGGATCATTTGATTCAGGCCTGTTTGGCCCGACTCCCCCCCAGCTAAACCAAAGGGTTCCACCTGTCGGCGACCGGACAAAATATTGGCTGTCATTGCCTCTCGAAACTGAATCCGCCGGATCACGCCATTACCCCCACCATACTGCCCCTTCCCGCCACTCTCAGGACGAATCGAAAATTCCTCGACCAACACTGGAAAGCGAAGTTCTAGAACTTCTGGATCCGTCAGGCGAGAGTTGGTCATATGGGTTTGCACCGCATCAGTACCAGCAAAGCCAGGACCCGCCCCCGACCCACCGCAAATGGTTTCGTAGTACTGATATTGCTGATTACCAAAAGTGAAATTGTTCATGGTGCCCTGGGACGCAGCCAGAACGTTCAGGGCCGCATACAATGCATCCGTCACGGCTTGAGACGTTTCCACATTACCGGCCACCACGGCAGCTGGGTAGGTGGGATTGAGTAAACAGCCTGGGGGAACACGGATATCTAAAGGCTTTAGGCAACCTGCATTCAGGGGAATAGGGGTATTAACCAAGGTGCGAAAGACATAGAGAACCGCCGCCTTGCAAACGGCTAGAGGAGCATTGAAATTACTGGGTTGTTGAGGAGAGGTCCCCGCAAAGTCAATAACGGCACTGCGGTCATCAAGATCGAGGGTGACTTGAACCTGAATGATTGCGCCACAATCCATCGGCACCTGATAGGTAGACACAAGACTTTCACCAGCAGCACGCTGGTCACAAAGTTGGGCGATCACTCGACGGACGGCTTGTTCAGCATTGTCTTGGACATGTTGCATATAGGCTTGGACCGTACCAAGGCCAAACTGATCCACCATCCGGTATAGCTCCTGTGCCCCCTTGGTATTGGCGGCAATTTGGGCTTGCAAGTCCGCCAGATTTTGGTCAGGGTTGCGAGCGGGATTTGGGGATTCGGAGATGCGATCGCGCAACCAATCCGCCTGCAATACTCCCTGCTCTACCAGCTTAAAATTGTCCAACAACACTCCCTCTTGGTCTAGGTGGATGCTATGGGGTGGCATCGATCCAGGGGTAATACCGCCAATATCCGCATGATGCCCCCGTGAAGCCACAAAGAAGAGGGGCTGTCCCTCCACAAAAACAGGGGTTATCACTGTAATATCGGGCAGATGGGTACCGCCGTTATAGGGATTATTAGACACAAAAACATCCCCAGGCTGAAAGGGTTCCATCTGATCGGCAATCAGTGCCTGAATGCTCTCTCCCATCGACCCCAAATGCACAGGGATATGGGGGGCATTAGCGACAAGATAACCTTGGCTATCAAAGATAGCGCAAGAGAAATCAAGACGTTCCTTGATATTCACAGACGAGCTAGTATTTTGCAGCGTAAATCCCATCTGTTCCGCGATGGATTGGAACAAGTTATTGAAAATCTCTAGGCGTACCGGATCAGGAGCGGCAGAAGCTGACGGGTCTAAAACATCAACCTGAATTTCCGGTTGTTGGGACTGCTTAGACTGATATTTCAAAACCAATACCCCAGTCTCGGCGATACTGGCAGACCACCCTGGCTCAATCACATTGGTTCCGGTTTGCTCCAAGATCACAGCAGGGCCATCAATCATCGTTCCTGCAGATAAATCCTGGCGCTGAAAAACAGGCGTATCCCACCACTGGTCCTCTGAAAAGAGTGAGATGTTAGGGATCTGCATGGGCAGGGTTGCTTGAGGTTGAGAAGCGGCAACTTTTTCAAAGGCCGCTGTTTTACCCACAGCCTCAGCAGTCATCGTCGCCACCACCAGTCCTTTATTAGTTTGAATCAGACCAAAGCGCTGTTGATACTGCCCCTCGAACTGGGCCTGCATCTCTGCTAAGGAACCGAAGTTGACGATCAGAGAAGAATCAGTGCCTTCATAGCGGAGATGAACTTGTTTCACCACGTCAAAGGTATGGATATCACGAGCCCCCTGCTCTTGTAGCTCGGTTAGTACTGAGTCCCCTAAGCCCTGAATCTCTTCAGTCAACCTTGTCATGCCTTCTGCAGTCAAAGCAATTTCTAGAGATTGCTCCTTCAACACCCGCCGATCTGCCAACCCCATTCCATAGGCCGATAGGACACCTGCATAGGGATGAATCACAATTGTTTTCATGCCCAAGGCTTCTGCTAGCCGACAGGCATGTTGTCCCCCAGCCGCACCAAAACAGCACAGAGCATAGTCACCCACGTCATAGCCCCGCTGCACCGAAATCTTTTTAATGGCATTGGCCATATTATCGATGGCAATCGCCAAAAACCCTGCTGCGACTTGAGCGGCACTGCGTTGGTCCCCTGTCGCAACAGTAATATCTTCTGAGAGGGTAGAAAATCCCTGTTGAACTATCTCTACATCAAGGGGTTGGTTCCCCTCAGTCCCAAAGACCTGGGGGAAAAACTGGGGTTGAATTTTACCCACCATAACGTTGCAGTCCGTCACAGTTAAGGGACCGCCATGACGATAACAGGCCGGCCCTGGATAGGCCCCCGCTGATTCAGGACCGACTTGGTATCGAGCCCCATCAAAATTGAGAATCGAACCACCACCCGCCGCCACCGTATGAATGGCCATCATCGGTGCTCGTAAACGCACTCCGGCTACTTCAGTTTCTAACACCCGTTCATAGGTGCCTTCTCCTTCGCCATTAAAGTGGGCTACATCGGTAGAAGTCCCTCCCATATCGAAGGTAATCAGCTTTTGAAAGCCTGCAGTCAGACAGGTTTGGACCGCTCCAACAATCCCCCCCGCTGGCCCCGACAAAATACTGTCTTTGCCTTGGAAAAACTGAGCAGGAGTTAGTCCCCCACTCGATTGCATAAATAAAAGCTGGGGTTGGGATTCAACCGCAGAGTTCGCAGGTCTAAGCTCCTGCTCAATCCGCTCCACATATCGCCGCAGAATGGGGGATAAATAGGCATCAACAACGGTGGTATCACCTCTACTGACCCATTTGATTAGGGGACTAACCGCGTGGGACATGGAGATTTGGGTAAATCCCACCTGATGTGCCAAGGCTGCTACCTGCTGCTCATGGGCGGGATATCGGTAGCCATGCAGAAATGAGATCGCACAACTCCGAACCCCCAAGTCATAAGCTGTTTGCAAACCTTCTCGGACTTGACTTTCAATCGTTGGGGTAATGGCTGTCAACACCTCCCCCGCCGCCGTAACCCGCTCATCCACTTCCAGAACCTGCTCGTACAGCATTTCTGGTAGCTGAATCTGGCGCGCGAAAATATCGGGACGATTCTGATAGCCAATCCGTAGGCCATCTCGGAATCCCTTAGTGGTGATTAGGAGCGTGCGATCGCCTTTTCGTTCCAATAGAGCATTGGTAGCCACTGTCGTTCCCATCTTGACCACGGCAATTTGGTCTGCAGGAATGGGTTGATCCACAGCAATACCCATCAGCTCTCGAATCCCTTGCAATGGAGCATCAGGATACCAGCCTGGGTTTTCTGATAGTAGTTTATGGAGAACGATGCAGCCGTCAGGCCTTTGGGCCACAATATCCGTAAAGGTTCCTCCCCGATCAATCCAGAATTGCCATGTGCTTAATTCTGTATTGCTCATCTAGCCTGTCTCACCAATGCCTATTTTTTTGACTGCCGACTCGATTGCAGTATCACAATTCCAGCTTAAATAAAGTCGGAGCTCCCTGAGGTGCCCCATCATAAACAATCATGGCAGTCACTTTTTTGCCCTTATTTTCAAGAACAGTAATGCCTTCTGCTTTGGCTTCTGGATATTTTTTTAGGCAAGGGGATCTCACCAATGAGTTGGCAATAATCAGATGTATCTGGCCTGTCTTCTCCAGGAATAGTATCTTCGCCATTCCAAAAATACAGTTGATAAGCCCCCCGACCATCGCCTACCGGGCCTGCAATCAAGAGAAAACCATCCTGTACTCTAGTGATATCCCGAATACCATTCCCATCTAATTGGACATACCGCAATTCATAATCCAGCAAATCATCAAACTCAGTGACCATTACGGGAACATAGTTGCCTCGTAGAACCGGTCCTCGGAAACCCAAATAGAGCTTTTCTTGGTAAATGGCTAATCCTTCTATATCAATTCCGTTCTCTTTACTGGGGATATTGAGAAAGCGATTGAGAATAATATTTTTCTCTAAGACTGTCTTGAGTTGAGTATTCGCGTCTCGCTTTAAAACCTGACCTGTCTTTGGATCTAACTTCAATTTAAAGATTGTATTTTTTCTCGTTTCCGCTATCACCGTTGCCAATCGTTGATGGTTAGCTAAATAGGTTTTTGATGCCTTGATTGTTTTTCGCTTCGATGAATGAGACCCAATCACATATAGTGTCCCATCTTCATCAATAGACATTCCCTCGATATCTATTTCTCCATCTTCCGCATGATCAAGAGATAAAGGAATATCCAACACTAAGCTAAAGTCTTGATCTTCTCTCTTCAGCAGGTTAATGATATTTTGACTTTCATCAGACCCGACCAGCATATAATCTTCAAAATATGCAATAGCACTAACATCTTCTTTCTGATGTATTTCGCCTAAGAATTTTACTTTTTCTATTTTCTTTAAAGTCGCCATAATCCTCCCCAAAAATATACTGTTCAAGATTTACATTCACAGCTATCGCATTACGCGAAGATTATAGGAAATCCAACTGTATCGTATCTGTTGAAATATCGATGCAAGTGCAAGCACACCGATGCATTGAAGAGTAGTGATAAATCATGCAGCTAATGGCCCGGTATTTACCTATATCGACCTATAAATTCGTAGATCATGAATAAAAATACTAATCAGATTCGATGGGAATATGGCAGCGAACTACATTGGCAATCAACCTTAGAGTTACAGTCTCTAGGTGGGGCAGGCACCATACAGGAAATTTTCCCACACTCAAGGCTACATGGTACGGGCTGCTCCGCGATTCGAACAATTCTAAATTACGGCCAAGACACACGCAGTTGGCAAAAGATATGGGTCCCCACCTATTTAATTACTGACGTTATTGCTGCCATCGCAGATAGTGGTCTGGCGATTGAGTATTACCAGGATAATCCTCTGCTCAATTCTCCCGGTTTACCTGAGGGTACTCTTTCTTCTTCTGACGTACTCTTCAGGTTAAATTACTTTGGCTGGAGGGGAACTGAAGCCATTCTTTCCCCCGCTGACACCGGTTGCGACATTATCGAAGATCATTGTCATGATCCAATCGGGCCATGGGCACAAAACAGTCAAGCGACCTATTGCTTAACCACTTTAAGGAAAGTATATCCTCTCCCGGATGGGGCAATTTTATGGTCACCAATGGGCGAAGAGCTACCCAAAGAACCTGAACTGACCGTCAGTCATCTCTCAGCGGTTCAAAATAAGTTGAGTGGCATGTTCTTAAAACAGATTTATTTAAACGGTGGCCCTATCAACAAGGCCGAATTTAGAGAGAAAGCCATTGCTGGAGAGGAAGAGATTGGTGGTGCATGCGGCATTTCAGGGATTTCAGAACTCTCTCGATATTTTTTATCCGTTCTCTCTGTTACTCAACTCAGTCAACGTCGTTTGGATAATTTTCAGACCTTCAATGAACTAGCTACCAATTCGGTTAAGGCCTATATCGAGCAAGGGCAGTTAAAACAGGGCTGCTATCCCTTTTCAATTGTTTTGCGATTTAACAATAGGACGCAACGAGATGATGTTCGCAGTGGTTTGATCCAAGAACACGTTTACCCAGCTATTTTTTGGGATCTCCCGACCGATCTCAATGATGATCAAGGACTCGAATTCTCCTCTACAATGCTGTCCATTCCCTGTGATTTTAGGTATATAGCGGAGGATATTCAGCGATTGGCCAATATTTTAGATAGCGTAATTTCCGCCTGTGGCGATTTCGCCTAACCTTTTATGAAGGGACCTGCATGGTTTCATTCGGGATAGAGAGTCCGAATTTGGGTTTGGGGATGTGAAGACCGTAGGTGATGCGATCGCAAGGTTGCCACTCTTCATCCGCCTTCGCAATACGCAGTTGGTCTTGGCGCTGAACCAGCAGCGGAATAACCGTTCCAGCATTAATTAAAGCCTGCAAATGATCTCGCTGCCGCTTGAACTTTTGCTCATCCATATCCAAGACCGTATCGGTAATTTTGACCTCATTGGTGCTCAGGTACTGATTCCATTCTTTAATGGAGAGCTGAGAAGAAAAGGCACGCTTCACCTCTGGACTCGCCAATTTTTCTGCAGGTTCAGCCACTTCCGTTTCTGGAGACTGATCGGGATAGACCGCCAATACCCGAGGCGGCCGAAATTCTTCCATCACCCGCTGGGCCAATACCGAGTTGACCTCAGAATTACTGGTGGCTGTTAAAAATGTGCCGATGGAGGCCAGACCCAGATTATCCAGAGCATCCATATTGAGGGCACTGGTTCGATAAACCGTAAGATTCTCGGCCTTAGCCTGCTTACAATATTCAGGGTTAGCATCAATCATCACCACATCTTCGCCCCGACTCTTAATCAGATGCGCGACCGTCCTGCCAAAGGGACTGCAGCCGACAATCATGGCACCTCTCGCTTCATCCGACCGGACCTTTAACCAGCCAGCAACCCATCTAGCAGACAGTCCCTGCACACAGACCGTCAAAATAATCGTTAAGAAGACGAGGGCTTTAATGGCGTCGCCACCATTGATACCTTGCTTAGTCAGGGAAATAGCAAACAATGAGGCTACCGATGCCGCCACAATTCCTCGAGGAGCAACCCAAGATAAAAACGCTTTTTGCCGCCAATTCAGATCGCTTGACCAAGTCGAAACCAAAATGTTCAAAGGGCGAACAATCAGCATTAACGCAGCGACCGTAAACGTTCCCCCCCAGCCCAAAGCAAAAATACTAGCAATAGACAAATCAGCAGACAACAGAATAAATAAAACTGAAATCGCCAGAATACTCAGCTGATTCTTAAATCGAAGCAGCAAGCGCTCTTCAGGCAAATCAGCAATCTTGAGCATGATGCCTGCTGCCACTGCCGTCATTAATCCCGACTCACTGATCAAGGCTTGGGATAGCCCAAATAATCCCCACAGACCCGCTAGAACCGACAGATTTTTCAAGTCTTCCGATAGAAAGCGAGCCCGCTTCAAGAACAGGCCCAACAGCCAACCGCCACCAATACCGATAATGCCGCCAATCCCCAGGCGCAATAACAACCCACTCACGATAGTGAACGGATCAGCATTCCCTTGCAGGACAATATTAAGTACGACAACCGCTAAAATTGCTCCGACGGGATCGATTAAGACCCCTTCCCCTTCCAAAAGGGTAGACACCTGGCGGTCGGCATTCACCTGTTTGAGCAAGGGAGCCACCACTGTTGGCCCCGTAACCACCACTAAGGAGGCATAGAGAAAAGCAATTTGCCAGGGAAATTCACTCAGCCAATGGGCTGCCAGTCCACCGCCAAACAACGTAACCAGCGCTCCCACCGTCACCAAGTTACGTAAGCTAGTGGAAACTTCTTCCACCTCCCTCAGCTGTAAATTCAGCCCCCCTTCAAACAGAATGAGAGCCACGCAGAGAGAGACCATCACCTCTAAGCCATTTCCTAGCAGACTGGGATGAAGAACCCCAAAGCCGCTGGGTCCCATGGCAATGCCAAACAGCAGCAGAAATACAATACTGGGAACTTTGAGAAAATCAGCAATCACCTGGGCTGAAATCCCTGCCACAACAGTGATCACCATTAACAGGGTAATTTCTAAATTTCCTTCCATGTCCTATCGTCTTGAGGCCCGTTGGGCCATTGCTGGAGCGGTTATTGAGCTGACTAATCTTAACAAAATCACTAAGTTTCTCGACCCGTTATATTATCCTGATGGTCCATCTCCGTATCGCCAAATCTTGAGTGGAAATACTCATCAAAGTATAAAGGGTATTCTCCTTAACTCGAACATTACGGGTTGGCACTCAGTTGTTCAAACTGTTGCCAACAAAGATAGAGTGCCCTCGGCACATGGAAGCAACCCTTCCACTTGCCGCCTTTGAGCTGTAAATGCACTTGCCCTGCTCGATTTAAATACCCAAACCATTCTCGACCAGAATCGGCAAAATGTGACCAGCTATAGTCATGCACCTTTTGATACCATTGCCAGCACTCATCTCGCCCGGTCAAGCGGTACCCCATCACCAAGGCCACTAAAGTTTCCAGATGAACCCACCACAGTTTTTGGTCCCATTCCAGTTGCTGGGGAGGATATCCTTCGGCATCTAAGAAGTAATACAAGCCACCATAGTCCTTGTCCCAGCTAAAGTCCAAGATATTGAGCACCACATCAACCGCTCGTTCAATTAATGCAGTATCTCCTCGGCGTTGACCAATCTCCATCAGAAACCACATGGCCTCAATACCATGGCCAGGATTAATCAGGCGGCCCTCAAAGCAATCAACATGGGTGCCATCTGGGGCCACAGATTCGAACAATAATCCCCGCTCAGCATCGAGAAAATCTGTCATCACCTCTTGCACCGTCTGATCTAACACCTGCTCAAGCTGGGTGGCATCGAGTAGAGGTGCCATTTCCAAGGTTAAGTTGGCCAAAATCATAGGAACGGCTAGAGATTTTAAGGAACGGGTCCCGGGATAGAGCTTGTTGTACCGTCCTTTGGGATCTTGTTGTCGTCGCAGAACATTGTTATAGGCTTGGAGAGCCACAACTTTAGCTGCATCTTCCTGAGAGGCAAGCGCAAATTGGCTAAAGGCCATCGCCGCAAAGCAGTCAGAGAAAATATTGTAGGGCTGCACCAAGGGTTCCCCTGCCCGATTCAAGGCAAAATACCAGTTGCCTTCCTGATCACGCCCTTTGTTAGCCAGGAAATCAGCACCAAGCCTAGCTACCTCCAGCCAATCAGATTCTGGCGAAAGCTGATTGTAAAGCATAGAGAAGGTCCAGACTTGGCGGTTTTGCAACCAAATAAATTTATCCGTATCGTAGACCGTGCCTTGGGCATCCAAGCAGGTGAAGTAGCCCCCTTCCTGACGATCTAAAGAGTGGTTCTGCCAAAAAGGGAGGACATCTTCCAACAGCGCTTGTTTGTACTGTGAGGCCAGTTCTGCAAACGTCAGGTTCATCCCTTCTCCTGGATCAATGAGTTGTTATAAATGGAGCTGCTACTTCTCGCTCAAGACCAATGGATTAGGTTGAGCTGGAAGTCGATTCTGCATCAGACCGAGCAATCCAGTCACCATAACGCTGGGCATAAAAGCCAAGAATTTGATCAATTCGCGCTTGGTCAGTGCCAGGCAAGTCCTGGGGATAGCGAAGTCTTAACCAACCAATTTGGCTGAGGGAATAATCAAAATGTTTGGCTTCTTGGGACAACAGCTCAGTTTCAACACCATCCACTTGCAGCAAATGGGCAGCAATCTCACGATAAATCGCTAAGGGTAAACCGGGACATTGAATATCGTATTCTTTGTGGGTCACTATAATGCTGTCTTTAGAAACAAACAGGGTAGGGCCAAAATCTTTTAGGGCTCAGCCTGAGGTAGGGTGCAACAATTCACATCATCGAGACATACTTTACCCCACTGCAAAGCCCAGCGAACTAAAGCAACCCGATTGTCAGTATCGGTTTTAGTGAGGATATTGCTGATGTGATTGTCTACTGTTCGCTTGCTGATATCTAATCGCTGAGAAATTTCTTCATTTTTGAGGCCAGAAGCCACCAGTTCAATGACTTGCAACTCTCGTTCAGACAACTGATGATTTCCTTGCAGCTCGCCACTACTCATTCTCTGTCGTGTACCCCTGCATAAATGCTCATTGTCACATTGTAGGGATTAACCTCACAATCTGCATGTTTGGAACACATTGTCATATTTAACAACAACTTTATTAAAAGTTTTAGAGGAATAGAACAAATGCCGGATAGATTTTGGTAGAAATGCACTCCTTAGCTAACCATCGTTTGATCAATGGCCAAAGGTGCGATCGCACTCAGTTCCAAATCAGGATGATCGCCATGCATTTGATGCAAATTCCATTCATTCTTAAACAATAAAACAGGGCGCCCCCCAGCTATCTTTAACGGTGATGGCATTAAAGATTCGCCCCACCGACTCTAAGGCAGGCCATCCCCCCTTTCACCCACCGAGCAACGGAATAGGGCAATAGTTCTAAGCGAGTTTCAACGCCATATTCACTTTGGAGTCGGAATTGAACCACTTCAAATTGCAGTTGTCCCACCGCTGCTAGGATCGGATCTCGTTTAATTTCATCTTCGGAGTACATAATTTGTACAGCGCCTTCTTCCCGCAGTTCTGAAACTCCTTTTTGGAACTGCTTGAACTTAGAAGGATTAGGATTTTTTAGGTAGGCAAACAATTCTGGCGAGAAGCAGGGAATCCCTTCATAAGCTAATTTTTTGCCTTGATAAATAGTGTCGCCAATTGCAAAAACACCAGGATTATTTAATCCAATAATATCCCCTGGATAAGCTTCTTCCAAGGAGTGACGGCCTTGGGCAAATAGCTTTTGGGGGCGGGAAAGCCGAATGTTTTTGCCCGTACGGGTATGACTCACCGTCATATCTTTTTCGAATTTGCCTGAACAGACCCGAATAAAAGCGACTCGATCGCGGTGTTTCGGATCCATATTGGCCTGGAGCTTAAACACAAACCCAGAGAAATCCTCATGGGTCGGCTCAATCGTGCCCTGGGTACTCTCATAGGCCCCTGGTTTCAAGGCGTAGTCGAGAAAGGCTTCCAGAAACAGCTCTACCCCGAAGTTGGTCATGGCACTGCCAAAAAAGATGGGGGTCATCTGGCCGTTATGGACCTGCTCAAGATCTAAGGGAGACCCTAATTCTTCAATGAGTTCCAGCTCTTCTTTGAGTTGGGAATAGAGTTCCTTATCTAGCAAAGATTCAATTTGTGGATCGCCCCAATCCAGTTGGGTGTCGATGGCTTCTCGTTTGCCATGATCACTCCGCTGAAACAGGTGAATTTTTCGACTGCGTCGATCAAACACTCCTTGGAAGAGATCGCCCATGCCAATCGGCCAATTGACAGCATAGGTCTGCAGTCCCAACTCTTGCTCAATTTCGTCCAGCAGTTCTAAGGGCTCTCTCCCAGGTCGGTCTAGTTTGTTGATAAAGGTAAAAATGGGCAGTGATCGCAACTTACAAACCTCGAATAACTTTCGGGTTTGGGGCTCTAAGCCTTTGGCTGCATCCACCAACATCACCGCATTATCGGCAGCGGCTAAAGTGCGGTAGGTATCTTCACTAAAATCCTGGTGACCCGGTGTATCTAGTAAATTAATTTGGCAATTTTGATAGGCAAACTGCAATACCGTTGAGGTAATCGAAATCCCCCGCTGTTGCTCCATTTCCATCCAGTCAGACGTGGCATGGCGTTGGGCTCGTCTGGCCTTTACTGCCCCTGCTTCATGAATAGCGCCTCCATAAAGCAGCAGTTTCTCCGTCAAGGTGGTTTTACCAGCATCAGGGTGAGAAATAATCGCAAAATTGCGACGAGCTTCTACCGCATCAGCCAACTCAGTTTGCAATTCAGTGGGCATACAGATGACCAAATCGAGGAGTTTTTAGACACTTTATTATAGGTCAGGAGGCTGTTTGTCCTTGCCGATTGCTACAAGGTAGAAGTATTTACAACTCCAACTAGACTTTGATCAGTGCTTTGGAGTCTGATTGGGCCTCTAATACCGGCAAAGAGTGTAACTGTTGTTGCTGGTCTACGGGTAAAGCTGCCGCTGCTTTCTGCACTAATGCCAATAACTCTTGATGGTGAAACGGTTTCCCTAAACAAGCCATCGCCCCCGAGAGTCGTGAGCGAATTAAGTCACACATACCTCGTTGAGGAGCCATGATAATCACCGGCAATTCCCGTAGGGCGTCACGCCGATGAACCATCCGACAAAGCTGATAGCCATCTAGATGAGGGAGTTCTGCATCGACTAGGGCGAGGACTGGCGGACGCTTGAGCAAGGCAGGCAATGCCCGAATCGAATCACTCAAACGCATCACATCATAGCCCGATGGCTCTAAGACCTGAGTTACATAGCGCTGAGTCAATTTGCTTTGATTGATACAGGCCACCCGAGGTCGAGTCAATACCTCACCCATATGGTAGGGGTTCACCCCTAATGCCCCTAATTTGATCAAAGGATGGAGTGAAATGGCCAAATCGCCAACTTTGACACTCAGGTTATGGGCCAACTGATACAAGCACTGTTCTTGTTCTAGAGCATGGGTTAAATGGTCCAGATGAGGGAGGCTTTCGCTAACATAGTCTGCATATTCAGCAAACTTATCGGCATCGGTAATATAGGGTCGCGAAAACGGAGATTGAATCTCAGCGCTGAGCAATGTCCATTGATTAATCGTCTGCTCAACGGGTAAGACCAGATCCCACAAAGACATGCATAACAAAATAGGGTCAATCTGAATATTGGCCTCAAATTGATACTGAGCATGGGGGATAGCCAAAGCATGAATCAGAGCTTCTTGGGTGATGGCCGTCAGCAAATCCCGGAGCTGATCATGGGAAATATAATCGGCTTGCCACAGGTGGCAGAGAAAAGAATAATCAGAAACGGATTCTTGAGGGTGAGACCCCTCGAACTGAGGCATGCAGCGCTGTAGTAAGTAAGATAAGCGCTCTTGGTTACCCACAATGCTTTCGGCAAAATTGACCCGCCCCTGACTGAAAGAGACTCGCCATCCAATCGATAGATCACTTGGATCTCGAATCAAAACCCGGCCAGAAGGATATGCATGAATCAGATCCCTCAGGGTTTCAGCTGTAGATTTTTTAACTCCAGTATCAAAAGCGGTCATTGCTTCTTGTTTGCCTAAGTGAAGACAATTTGTTTGAAGCATCTTTCATTCCCCCCGATAACTAAGTCTTGCTTGATAGTCAAACAAGTTGAAGATGCTGCTATAGGCCGAAGACCCAAGCTTTAGGCTTATGTACAGCACTAGATTGGTGGTCATATGCTGCTGACGGCTAAAGAATTTCTTAATGCCCTCAAACATAGTAAGCCCCGAGACGGCTTCAGTATTATCACTGATCATACTTCAATGTTAAAAAGAGCAACTTTGAGACCCTTACCAAAGTGGTTACAACTCTTGCCGTGTATAAATCATAAGTAATATAAGAAATCTTTAATTAATTTTTCTAGAAAGAATATAGTTGATCGATGAATTACTTATTCTCCGTAGAAATACGGGATTTTATCCAGCCTGAAAAAAGGGTAGCCACAATTAAGCTTTGCCAGAGCACTAACAACATTCACGCGCTACTGTAGCGATAAAATCCTCCACCGAACTGTGCTTTAAGCAACAAACTGTGTGAAACGTCGAAGCAATCTCTAGTAGTAGTAAGGATTATCCGGCTCAGGAATAGATTTGAGAGTCTGGGCTTGAATAACAAGCTGGCGCTGGCCATTCAAGGTCTCCGTCACCATTTCGCCTTGAATGGCCAGCCAGGAATCCACTGCATAGGTTTTGCGACTTTGCTTTAACTTCACTGGCAAACCCACAGGATAAGCATCTGCAGCACAACAACTAATCACAAAGCGCGTCAATGTGAAGTAATTATCTGACAAGTCTTCTGGGTAGACGACAAAACCATCAACATTCACCTTTTGACCGGCATAGGCATCGGGTTCTGGATAAACATCCAGGGTGCGAATCCACTCCAACAGCGTCCGATTTTCGGGTTGACTCGTGGTTCGGAACGCTTGAGGGCTCGCCCGAGTAACCATGGTTTTATCTTGTAATCCCCGTTGAATCGCTGTTTGACTCGTAAAAGGCCGGGGAGTAACCAGTAATCCAATCAAGGCAGCGGTCAGCATAATACCGCTCATCACAGGTGGCGATAGTAAAGATAGGTGCTGAGAACGCATGGGAACTCGCCGTCGCCAGAGTTTTAGGATCTGAAGACTCGTCAACATCAGTAGAAAACAGCCTGCGGCGAGGGTCAAGCCATAGTAGTTGGGATGAATCAGCAGCCCCAGTTTGCCAGACCGCCAATATTGCAGGATCAAAATCCCCCACAGGCAGAGGGCCAACGTCGCCAACCCTTCTGACAGGTAAGGGAGCAGTTTAGTTCGCATACGTTTTGCTGTCATAGGGCCTGTCTTTAACTAATCCATAGATTAATGATCAGGGTAAAAACCAAGGTCAGTTGAAAGATCATGGCAAAGATGTAAAAAACAGCCCGTGGTTTAAAGACCATTAATAGTAAGCCCATACTTTTAAGGTCAAACATGGGGCCAAAGACCAGAAAGGCAAGGAGGGCGCCACTGGTAAAAGTGGAGGCGAAAGAAAGGGCAAAAAACGCATCTACTGTCGAACAGATAGAAATAATGCCCCCTAAAATCACCATGGCAAATACCGAAGTCACTGGGCCTTGACCGATGGCAAGGATGATATTGCGGGGAACTGATACTTGAATGATGGTTGCAAATAAGCTGCCCAGCACTAAGACACCACCCATCTCTCGTAATTCTTGGATGGTGTTGTCTAGCAAAAGTGGGAGCTTATCCCATAGGGATTTAGGTTGTGGAGAAGCGATGGCCATAACGGCGTCCAAGTTGGCGGCCTCAAGAGGAATCGGTTTACCGGTTTGATTTAAGATGTAAGTCCCCGATTTTAATAGCCCTGGAACCTCCGTCGATTCTGCCGATGAGGAGCTAACAGGCATTAGCGCCGCGATGTTGGGTTGCAAAAAGGGTTTGAGATCGGATTGCCAGCTAAATACCCAACCGATAATAGTTGCGATCGCAAAGGAAAACACCACTCGCAAAATCACAATCTCGGGCTGATCGGGAAATGCCGTCCAAGTTGCCCAAATCACTACAGGATTAATGGTTGGTGCTGCTAGCAAAAAGCCAATGGCCACCGGCGCAGACGCCCCCTGAATCAACAAGCGTCGAGCAACAGGGACATTCCCACATTCACACACCGGAAATAGAAAGCCAAACAGACTGCCAGAGAGGGCTCCCAAAAGTGGATTTTTGGGAAACATGGCAACTAACCGCTTCTCATCGATAAATATCAGCAGCACGCCTGAGACCAACACGCCAAAAATCAAAAATGGCATGGCCTCAACCATAAGGCTTAGAAATAGGGTTAATCCACTACCCAATTGGGACATCCAAAGTCTTCCTAAAAAGTTAGTGTCTGAGCGGGTGAACGGCTAGAAGTAAGGGTTGAAGTATGAACGGCTAACGTTTGCATCTCAACATCAGTATCTACCCTAGACGATGAGCACAGGGTTTGTCTTTGAATATAGCGTGTGACATGGAGATAACCCCAGAGTCACCTTCTATGGCTACCCTTACCCAAACAGTTTTAGGGTAGATCTCCGCTTTGAAGGACAGAGGAGACGGGTAGCGTTCAGTAAGTTTGATATATTTTAGGTTGGGCAAATTGCCTTTGAACCCAAGAACCTATAGCCTAAAGCTCAGATTCCGATCGGTTCAGGCTTGCCATCTTTAGTGATCTTGAGAATCAGTAGAAAGTGGCTATTACAGCACCCTTCTATCTTCTTAAGCACAGCCCTTTGGGATCTTTAACCAATGGATGCTCCCTCGCGTAATCTCATAGGAGGAACTATGACCTGGATTACTCAAAATACATATGCTTTCAAACAAAGCATCCTGGATCAGTTCGAGCAGCTCGATACTGATATCAGAGATCTGAATGACCATGTCTCGCAGCAAAGTCAAGGGTTAGAGCTGTTTACCTCTAACTTAATGATGGGTTTGTTTATCGTGTCCGTATCCGCTAGCCTGTTGCTGCTCACCCGCCATGCTTTAGAGCTCTGGCTGGTTTACCATCCAACAGGTGTTCTTCTCTACTGAAGCCACTTCTAGCAGTCTCTAAGCACGCTGCTAATGAACATAGCTGTTGTTTCAATACCAACTGCTAAACAAATTCTATTTCAAGTTATATTCGCCGACTTTCTTCTCTAGCAAGAGCGTCGGTGTTTTTTTGTCTTAACGTTCTGGGCATTCAGGATAAACCTGATATTTTGACAGAGGCCATCGCGATATTGAGGTTGTTTTGAGCAATCAGTTTCAGTTTGAATGTCATAAACACTGCTCCCAAACCCAGGCCCGTGTCGGGACCTTTCATACCCCTCATGGTCCTGTAGAGACACCCCGATTTATGCCGGTGGGAACGTTAGCCAATGTAAAAACCTTGACCCCAGCTCAACTGCAAGAGACGGGAGCTCAGATGGTTTTGGCCAATACCTATCATTTGCATTTGCAGCCCGGTGAACACATCGTTGAGAAAGCGGGTGGCCTACATCAATTTATGAACTGGTCAGGGCCAATTTTGACCGACTCAGGGGGGTTTCAAGTCTTTAGCCTCAGCGACATGCGTTCCATCGCCGAAGAGGGGGTGAGTTTCCGATCTCCCCGGGATGGTCAAATGATCCATCTCTCTCCAGAAATCTCCATGGCAATTCAAAATGCCCTGGGGGCTGATGTGATTATGGCCTTTGATGAATGTCCTCCCTATCCTGCCAGTCGAGATGCCATTCAAGCTGCCACGGAACGAACCCAGCGCTGGCTAGCCCGTTGCGTTAAGGCACATCAACGACCGGATCAGGCTCTATTTGGCATCGTCCAGGGGGGGACTTTTGCCGACTTGCGTCAAGCTGCAGCCCGATCCGTGGTGGAATTTGATTTGCCAGGTTATGCCATTGGCGGCGTTAGCGTGGGGGAGCCCCCGGAACTGATTGAAAAAATCGTCAAAGTAACAACGCCGCTATTACCCATCAATAAACCCCGTTATCTCATGGGGGTGGGTACCTACCGAGAGATGGTGCAAGCTATTGCTGCCGGGATTGATTTGTTTGACTGTGTGATTCCGACTCGATTAGCCCGCCATGGGAATGCCTTAGTCGCCGGAGAACGGTGGAATCTCAAGAACAATCGATTCCGGGAAGACTTTACTCCTCTAGACTCTGCCTGTCCTTGCTATACCTGCCAGAATTTTACGCGGGCCTATGTGAGTCATTTGCTTCGATCACGCGAACTCCTCGCCTATACCCTCTTGAGTATTCACAATATTACGGAGCTAATTGGCTTTACCCAGCGTATTCGGCAGGCAATCCTTGATAATCAGTTTCAGCAAGTCTTTGGAACATGGCTGTCTTCTTCCGATACACAGCTAGATTAATCGTTTCTCCAGCATCTAATGAGAGTCATTTACAGGGACTCATGGGAACGGCGAGTATAGAGACTATACGGGTAGATCCCTTACATGCCCTTCCATCCCTAGGTCAAGGATTGATTTTTTGGCAGCAGGTTTCATGTTAAGATACTTATTGATTCAAAAAGCTATGTTGGAAGGAACATTTATTCATGGAAGCAGTTCTGCTGTTGGCGAAACTACCTGAAGCCTTCTCCGTTTTTGCCCCGATTGTGGATGTTATGCCTGCTATTCCACTCTTCTTTTTGGCGCTTGCTTTCGTTTGGCAAGCAGCGGTTGGTTTTAAGTAAACAACACCCATTTTAATAAGCCGTTGATTTATTAATAAACCGTTAACAGGTCTTAGTTATAAATCAACCTCAGGAACCATTCCTGAGGTTGTAAAGGGGAGTAATTTATTGCTTCCCTTTTTTATTGGCAATAGATGATCGTTGTAGATTTTATTGCCCAGACATCAGAAAAGAGGTCAGCCAATATTTACTACTCGGGTAATCAATACCCGCTATCCAGCCAGCGCTGAGGGTGCTAATAGACAAAACAACCATCAGCAAAAGGGTGAGCCGGCGACTGAGACCCGCCGATTGTAATTCGAGCCGTGCCAGGGTTTGGGAAGCTAACAGCACCACAATCATGCCAAACAGAGTGGAAGCTGCAACTGCCATCGTGATGATGCCACTCAGAATCAGCATAGAGACAACTCCTCTAGGTCCCAAACGGAACATCCGCTTGGTCACTTCTTCCCCCCAAAACAGCAAGATGGTGAGGGAAATCGCGACGAACCAAGACCCCATCGCCCAGCCAATATGGTAGGCCGAGAGGTGCCAACCGAGGAGTCCATAGGATACCCCGACACAGAGCAATGAAAGGATTGGGGTAATCATAGGTCGTTTAGTCCTGATTCACGCTTTCTAGTGTACTCACGGATGGCTAGGCCGTCCGGGGCAATCTATTGCGATTATCGGAGAAAGGGGTTTGATTGATATCGCCTCAGCACCATTCCACGTTACGCTCAACTAGAGTAAGGATATGCCTGCCCTTTTGTAGCCCTATATAAGTGAATAGCCGTAATGGAGATTCATCCTTTGTCAGACCAGTCCACTCCTTCAACAAATGGCGTGAACAGTAATCCCCATCACCAACAAATGATGCAGCGCTGTTTACAGCTCGCTCAGCAGGCCGCTGGTTTTACGAGTCCTAATCCCCTAGTGGGATGTGTGATTGAGCGGGATGGAGAAATTGTGGGTGAAGGCTATCATCCCAAGGCTGGAGAACCCCATGCCGAAGTATTTGCCCTTAGAGCTGCAGGGGATAAAGCCAAGGGAGCTACAGCCTATGTCAGTTTAGAACCGTGTAATCACTTTGGTCGCACCCCGCCCTGTTCAGAAGCCCTGGTGAAAGCGGGGGTGGCCACGGTGGTAGTGGGGATGGTCGATCCAGATCCACGGGTATCGGGCAAGGGGATTGAGCGACTTCGGGCTGCAGGGATTCAGGTGATCACAGGGGTGGAAGAAGCTGACTGCCAACGGGTGAATGAGGCTTTTGTCCATCGCGTCCTCCATCAGCGCCCGTTTGGCATCCTTAAATATGCCATGACCTTAGATGGCAAAATTGCCACGACAGCTGGCCATAGCACTTGGATTACCCAAGAAATCGCCCGCTCCCATGTGCATCGACTACGGGCAACCTGTGATGCCGTCATTGTCGGTGGCAATACGGTCCGCAGGGATAACCCTCATTTAACAACTCATCACCAGACCGATTCGCACCAGCCCCCCAATAATCCTCTGCGGGTGGTGTTGAGCCGGACCCTTGATTTGCCGCAAACGGCACATTTATGGGAAACAGACGTCGCTCCTACGATGGTGTTAACCCAAGGTCATCCTAATTCTGATGGACAGGCCTATCTGGAACAGCAGGGCGTAGAAGTCGTGAACTTAGATGAGCTCACCCCACAAACGGTGATGAGCTATCTAGGCCAGAAGGAGCTGCTGTCAGTCTTATGGGAATGTGGAGGGACTTTGTCTGCCCGTGCGATCGCAGATGGTTCCGTCCAGAAAGTCTTGGCCTTTATTGCGCCCAAAATTGTGGGGGGCCAAAATGCTCCTTCCCCTGTGGGAGATTTGGGATTCAATAAAATGACCGAAGCCCTTCAACTAGAACGGGTGCGCTGGCATATTGTCGGTGAAGATTGCCTAGTCGAAGGATATTTGCCAAAGTAATCTTTACTCAACCAACCAACCCCTTGAGCATTGTGAACTCTGCATCATGGGTTGAATATGAGTAAAAAGTCAGAATAAGGCCGTATTGGTTTCTTGCAGATCACCGACTTCACATAAGTATCCAGCCGGAAGCAGTGATAAAACCGTCGATTTATCTTGCTTATTACATTCCAACTTGATGAGTTCCGGTAAATTCTGAATGAGAACCGATACTCGTTTTAAAAACGCATTAAACCAGAGTTTGAAGCCCAGATGGATAATAGCAGTAATTTTTCGATTGCCATCTCCTCGAAATTGAAACTGTGCATTTCGATCAATTTCAAAGTCAGCCAAATAGGCAAACTCCGGCTTAGTCTCCCTCAAATAGTTAGCGGTTACATTTGCACCCAAAAAGACTTTGACCACACCACTGAAGCAATTCACTAAGTTGAGAAAATCGTAAATTGATATGTCTTCAGTCATGGTGGCTGAAGGATGCACAATAGCATTGTTGAAATAGTGCATGGTCACAGTTTTTTCAATCATTACTATATTTTGATGTCGGTTCTAAAGGGCAGACGGTATATTTTGTGAAACACACATCTTCAACACATCGTTCTCTATACAATGCAAAGAACAAGGCAATTTTTATCTGCAACAGCAGATCTTGCTCTAGATGCGAGATAGAAGTTTAGTCTTGGAAGAATTTATACACTGTATATTTAGTGCTTTATTTTGACTGTATTTAATTTAGGTGAAGAAAAGCAGTCAAAATTCGGGAAGAAATCGGGAAGTTTGAGTCATAAAACCTATGGAGTAGCCATTGCCAGGATTGGCTGCGCTAGCTATCGTTCCCCTCAGGGTGATCGAAATGCGTAATTCCCTTGGTGTTTATCTGCCCGAGGTCGGGTGATCAAACTTCTATGAATCGTTGGTTGGCTACCATCAGTACAAAACGTCTGTTGGTATGCTGATGAGACAGAGTTGCGATCGCAAACAACCGAAAATCCAAAAATATCTTTGGTGCGAAGGAATCACCAGCACTCAGTATCTACTGGCATCCAGATTCAAACCCACTGGCGTTCAGGATGAGCTGATCCAAGGCATCTTGCATGGTACTAACCACCAGGTCATAGCAGTCTTGAACATAGGCCTTATCCTTCGCTGCCTGTCTGCCATATCGCTCAAAGTGAATGGGTGGACAAATCCGTGTGTGAATTTGCATGGGTAACGGAAAGTTGGGCAAAGGTCCGATGCTCAGTCCCCAGGGTAAACCCAGATAAATGGGGAAAATAGTCGGGTCAGTCTCTAACAGCCAGGGTAGCCCAAGATCATGCAGCTGTTTCATCAAGTCATAACAGTCGGCTAACACCACTAAGGTGTCATGGGCTCCCCAGGAAATGAAGGGAATAATGGGAACGGCTTCTTGTAAGGCTAACTTGATAAACCCTTTGCGATCGCAAAAATAAATCCGGTCCCGCAGTCGATGGGGCCGAAACACATCCTGGGCACCCCCTGGAAACACCGCAACGCTAGCTCCACTCTGCAAGGCAGTCCTAGCTACCGTCGGATAGGCACGAATCGCTCCCCCCAGAGTGGCAAATTCTGCCACCCTAGGATTAACCCGCCACATGCCTTTATGCATCAAGCCATAAATCGGTCGTTCAGCCCCAAAACGACAAAACCAGTCATACATAAACATATGTAGGTCGGGCGCTGCAAAGCCGCCATTATGGGAGCCAACGAATAGGGCTTTCTCTGCAGGCACATGGTGCCAGCCACTAGTTTGAACCCGAAAATAATAATCGTAAAACCACTTCCAGCGTGGTATTAAAGCTGCGATCGCAGCTGGATCTCGATCGTCTAGGGACCAACCCTGTCGGGGCTTGGAAGAGGCAGTGGACTTCACCAAAAGTTTTTACAATCCCATTGCAATACAAATCATCAACCCACTGCTTATCTAAGCATGGACTAGGGTTCATCTACTCACCTGGGTGCACCAATTCTGAGGCTAGAGCGAAAGGGATTGTGACCTTTAAGATCCCAGAAATATTAAAGTCTCCAACCAAGATCTCGTCTTCTCTCAAAGTTCTATGTCGCTATGCTCAGGGTTAAGTCTTTTTTATCCAATAAGTCAGACCCTTTCAGTCCCAAAGAGCTGACTGCCTGGCAATACCTATGTGAACTTAATGCTAGAGATCGATCGTTCTTCTGAACAGAGGAATCGCTTTTAAGACTTGAACAGCTAATAATGTGACTGCTACAACGCAAAAGCTGTACAGCAGATTTGGCACCAAGTTAGTAGAAAATGGAATATTTTGAAAATATTTAATAGATACAGCACCGACAAATCGATGGAGCAGATAGATCCCAAACGTACTGGTCCCCACCACCACAAAGACAGAATTTAATATCTTATTGCCATAAGACAAACTAGACAGAAAATAAAAGCAGGCGGCTGACATGACCAATGTCATCATGGAATAGTATCCATTCCAAACAGTATCGTAAAAAAGATTGGCTAGAAACGGTTGTCATCACCCCATACAAGAACAAAGACATCCAGGCCAACAAGAATGAGAATAAGCTAATTCGCCTTAGAGATATCGTCCTTTCAGGCCCTATCTTATCGGGTGAAAACTGATCAGCCAGGACACCGCCCAAAATAAAATAGATATATGCATAGGAGTACTGATTAAAGGGGTTGATGCCAGGGAAGAAATTAAAACTGTTGGAGTTGATATAGTTAAAACCCAAGACGGTTTCAGCTACATTCAATACAGTATGGAGAAATAAGCTACCAAATGAAAATATAAAAACCACAAAGCACAATATTTTCAAAGTTAATTTATTGTCTTCCAAGTCATATACAGCCTTAATCACAGGAAACAATAAATAGACAGACACCAAGGCTTGCAGAAACCATAGATGATTACTCACATGCACTTTCAGAAGAAACCATGAGCTCAGAAATTCCTTAATGGAATAGGTCATTCCTTCAATGGGAATAAATAGAGTGAGAGAAATTAAGCTCCATAGATTCAACAATACGTATAGATAAATAGTCTTTCTAATATGCTTTTTTTAACTGATAAGGCCTATTTAATAGCAAAGCTCCATTAACCATAAAAAAACAATGGAACTGCCATACTGGAAAGGCCATAAAACAAGTAGTTTATATACACTCCCAAGCCAGGGTTATTAATGATGTCAAGATTTAAGGCATTGTAGTGATAGACGCAAACTAAACAAATAGAGATCGTTTTTAAAGCATCAAAGTAATAGACTCGTGTTTTGGGTTTTGCTTGCAAAGTTTGCATTTCAAATTCACCTTGAATCGTCAAGTGACATCCGTTATGAGATGTACAGGGGATGCAAAATTATTATTTCACTAGGGAGTATCCTTGTGGGCACATGGCATCGCTACGATTGAGGCCTTGGTTTTTCAATCTAGGGGGCAAAGGGACTTGAGCGAATTGGTTAGAGCCACACACTATGGATAGAGAGAAGGGTTGTGCTGTCCGGTCCTGCCTCAAGCTGAATGTCGGACCTTGTAAGCCCAGCCAGACTAAACCGATATAGCTTTGCCACTGTGGTTTACGAGGACGTGCCACAATCCATACGGCTCGGTTTTTCTCTGAAGGGAATGCATCTGATACGGGAGCTTGAAGGGCAAATAGCTCAAATATATATTTTTCTGAAAGTTGGCTAACATCAACCTGCAGTTCATCTAATTCAAGCGCAAACCGCTCATGATTAAGATGAAAAGCCTGCTGACTCCGAATGATGATGCCAATCGTAGTGCGAGCATTCAGCTCAATCGCACGCTTGGCTTGGGCTAGCCATACCTGAATCATCTTATTGAGGCTGTTTTGCAAATATTGTCTAACAACAGCGATATCAACATAATTACTATTTAAACGATCAACCTTTATATTCCCCAGTGAAGTTGCAAAAAAGAGGGAATTGCTCAAGTTGGCATTGCTCAGATTAGCTCGATCTAATTGGGCTAACCGAAAATCTGCTCCTTGTAAACGAGCATCCTCTAAATTGGCATTTTGAAGATTCGCTTTATAAAAGCTTGTTCGCTCGCGTTCTAACGCTACACCCATTGTTCTGAACTGAACAGCCATGAATTGAAAGCTAATCGGAATATCCTTATATTCCGATGACACTGTGTGTAAAACGCCCGCGATGCGTGCCAAATCGATCAGTTCCGTCATAGAACAGGCAAAAGCATGATCAGATTGACGGGATTGGTTCCAAACTGCAAATGCACCCAACTGAGCTAAATCTGCAAATACATCATCACATCGACTTTGATTGAATGCTCCTTTAAGATTTGCCCTGGCTAGATTCGCCGCCGTCAAATTTGCCGCCGTTAAATTTGCCCCGCTAAGGTTGGCATGGTCCAAGTTCATACCACTCAAATTTGCGTTACTCAAATTGGCATAACTGAGGTCAGCCTTTTCAAGATCTAAGGCCCGTAAATCAGCATGACTCAGATCGCAATTTTCACAGGAGTGAGTCTGCTTTAACTGTTGTAAGTGCTCTAGATTTTCTGCCTCGGCGGTAGCCGGAAGCATGAGGATTGTCGCAGCGACTAGCCCCAGTTTCTCAACAACCGTGCCCATCTATGAGTGATGTTGAATGGCATACTCTCGAAAACGCTGTAAATCACTTCTTAGATTAGATTCCACCACATTTCCTAGAAACAGGTTGTCCATGAATTGTCCTACGACACCAGGAATCTTATAGGCAACCGTTAGCTTCACAACGCTAGTATCTTGTTTGCGATCATAAAAGCGAATCGCCCCTCGATTGGGTAGGCCATCCACAGATTCCCATTGAATAATTTGATTGGGAATTTCTTTCAGGATGCGAGACAACCAGGTAAAGGTTAGGCCACCCCCCGAAAGGGTCCACTGGGATAACTCGGGTTTGTCTTTGAGGATCTCAACGGAATCGATCCAATTCATCCACTGGGGCATCAGTTCTAAATTAGACCAGAGATCCCATGCTGCCTCAATGCTGACGGGGACCTCAACTTGTTCACTATGTTCTAGCCAATCTGACATGGATATTTCTCACTCAGTTGCTGAATCGTAGTCGCGCTTTCTAAGATGGCTTGGGCAGCCTGGTGGCCGGAAATTGTAGCCCCTTCCATACTATCGATATAGTCTTGATTGGTGTAGCTCCCCGCCAGGAAAAAGTTAGGGATGGGGGTTTTTTGATGGGGTCGGTAAGGCTCCATGCCAGGGGCTTCCCGATAGAGAGACTGGGCCAGCTTGACCACACTGTACCAAGTCATATTCAAGTCGCGGGCTGAGGGGAACAGCTCTTGGACTTGCTGAAGGACATGGTTGGCAATTTCTTCGTTGCTCTTTTTGATAAAGGGATCGCCTGGGGTGAGTACCAGCTGCATCAATGAGCCTTCCCCTTCCTTGTAGTAATCGCTGGGGCTAGTGAGAGCGAGGTCGGCAAAGCAAGAGAAGTCGGCATCGGCGGTATAGAGGAGGTTATCCAAGCCTGTTGCTTTTTCCACCTGTTTACGAGCCTGGGGGTCGTTCATTTCGGTAACCCAGCCATCAAAGCGCAGCTGCACCGTGGCAACGGGGACTGCATCGAGTTTATAGATATTGTCAAATTCAGACCAATGCCGCCAATCATCAGGAATCAGCCGTTTAATCCCCGGGACATCACAGGCACAAACATAGGCATCTGCCGTAATGATTTCATCCCCGTCTTCTTTGGCAACTCGGAGGCCGGTAATATGGGTTTCATCGTCCTTGTTGTCGTACAGCACTTCTAAGGTGCGCCGACGGAGGTGGAATTTAACGCCCCGCTCTTCTAAATAGTTGATGATCGGTTGATGCAGATATTCTTGAGGCGAGCCTTCTAGCATCCGCAGCATCGAGTTTTCTCGGCGGACAGCAAACATCTGAAAGATGGTGAGCATGCAGCGGGCAGAAATATTTTCGCAGTCGATAAACCCAAGGGCATAGGCAATGGGGTTCCACATGCGTTTGATGCTGCCGTCACTGCCGCCATGACGGCGAAACCAATCGGCAAAGCTGACATTATCCAGGGCGCGAATGTTGCGCATGGCCCCTTCATAATCGACCAAGCCGCGCACGATGGGGCTGGTACCGAGTGCGATCGCATTCTGGATCTTGTCTCGCAACGACAGCTGAGAAGTCGTGAAAAAGGCTTTCAAACCATTGAAAGGAGCCCCAATCAGAAAGCGAAAATCTAAGGCCCCTAAACGCCCCCCTTTATTGACAAAGTTATGGACATGCTCTTTCAGGAGGAAGTGATCTAAAGCCCCCACCTTTGCCATGAGTGCAAACAAGCGACGGTAGTTGCCGAAGAAGACATGCAGGCCCATTTCAATATGATTGCCTTGGTCATCGATCCAGCTGCTGACTTTACCGCCGACAAAGGGACGAGCTTCATATAGTTCTACTTCGTGACCCGCATCAACTAAGTCAACTGCGGTGGCCATCCCTGCCAGACCCGCACCTACAATTGCAACACGCATGCTTTTTCTTCTCTAACAATGGTTTGGAACTGCCTCTTGAACAGTCCAGATCTTGAATGTAACAAATTATTGCATATCTTTTAACCCAGTCATTTGAGTTGCTGGTCAAATTCTCCCTGAAGCCCTCTTCTGAGTTAGAAGGGTCTAGATACTAATGTGATTGAGGTTTTATATCGCTGCAGTACAACGAATTGAAACTAGATCAGGCATAATAACCAGCGAAGTCCGTATCTCAGATACAGGAGAACACTGAATGGATCGTCGTACATTTCTTTCTTGGGTAGGGGTTGGCACATTAGCCAGCAGCTTACCCGTGGTGCTCGCAGCTTGCACCTCGAGTGACACACCAGAAGCATCTTCTTCACCCGAATCCACTGATACTGCCGAAGCCCCCTGCCCCAGTCACCACGGCGGATGGGTTTACCGAAGTCGGTAAGCTGGCAGACCTAGAAAGCAGTGGGTCTGTAGTCATGGAAGACTTTGGTGGTGCCCCCCTACTCGTCATTCTCAGTCCTGATGACAAAACAAAGGTCGTTGCTTTCAAAAATCAATGTACCCATAGTCAATGTCCCGTGGACTGGAATGCTGAAGGAGGAACCTTAGACTGTGGATGTCATGGATCCAAATTTAAGGCAGATGGAACCGTTGCCAATGGTCCCGCCAAAGATCCACTTCCCACCTATGAAGCGAAACTAGAGGGAGATACCGTCTTGGTGAAAGCGGGCTAAAAATCGCTAGATTCCAATAAAGAAACCCCTGACATAAAGTCAGGGGTCAAATCCTCTGAGGAGGAATCTCTCGATACCAGATTCCTGAGCTTAAAGTGCCCCCTCAATTCTAAAAAGTGACATTTTGCTTAGCGCATTGTTACAAATTCTTCGGCAGAACTCGGGTGAATGCCGACAGTAGCGTCAAACTGGGCTTTTGTGGCTCCCATCTTGACTGCGATCGCGACCCCTTGAATAATTTCTCCCGCATGGTCACCTACCATATGTGCCCCCAGAACCTGATCGGTTTCGGTATTAACAATCAGTTTCATCAGCGTTTTCTCATCATGGTTGGGGAGGGTGTAATACATGGGGCGGAAGCGACTCCGATACACCTTGATATTGTCCTCACCATATTTTTCTTGGGCCTCTGTTTCCGTGAGTCCAACGGTGGCTGCTTCTGGGGTGGTGAAGATGGCCGTCGCCACATTGTCATAGCTCATCTGGCGAGAATTTCCGCCAAAATGGGTATCCGCAAAGGCACGTCCTTCATTAATTGCAACGGGCGTTAAATTGATTCGATCTGTACAATCACCGACAGCATAAATATTGGGTTCCGCTGTTTGGCTATAGTCATCCACTGAGATCGCACCACCGTCTACTTCTATCGCCGTGTTTTCAATCCCCAATCCCTCTAAGCTAGGGATACGGCCTGTTGCTGCTAGGCTTACAGCATCCGCCAGGATGGTTTCTTCGGCATTGTCCGCCTGCTTAACGGTGATTTGGAGACCCGTATCAGATTTGGCAATGGCAAGATCCGTCATATTATTCAGCACTCGGATGCCATGCTTCTGCATCGCCTCTTGAATTTCTGAGCGGATATCGTCGTCAAAGCCGCGCAAAATTTTGTCAGCCCGAATCATCAACGTCACGTCCGACCCTAATCCCTTGAGAATGCAGGCAAACTCAATACCGATATAGCCACCACCGAGGACAACTAGATGTTTAGGCTGCTCTTTCAGGTTGAAAATATCGTCTGACGTGATGGCATGTTCGATGCCGGGAATACTGTCCGGCTTGACGGGCTTACCCCCCACCGCTACTAAAATTTTATCGGCGGTTACCTTTTGATCACCAATGGTCACCGTATGGGCATCCACTAACGCCGCTCGACCACGATAAACCTCGACTTTAGAGTTATCCAGCATCTTCTGATAGATGCCATTGAGTCGAGTTACTTCATCATTCACTGCCGTGATCATTTTGAGCCAGTCCAATTTACTCTCGACTGGGCTCCAGCCATACCCCGTGGCAGCATCAAACTGAGAAGGGAAGTGAGAAGCATAGACCATCAGCTTTTTCGGTACACAGCCTCGATTGACGCAGGTGCCACCCAAACGGTCATATTCTGCAATGCCTACTTTGGCACCATATTGAGCTGCTCGCCGGGCCGTTGCAATACCACCCGAGCCCGCACCAATCACAAACAAATCATAGTCATAACTCATCGTCTTCCCTCCTTTGCAGATTTAATTGCGTTTCACTTTAGCCTAATCAATCCAAGACACAACAGAGCGGGTCAGCCGACCCACTCCATCGTTGGACGTTGGCCCAAGATATTTAGCCAACCGCAGCAGCCGTAGTTGCTGCATTGGCATGGACACCCTTGAGATAGGCCAACATCGTATCGGCATCAGATACTTCAAAGGGGTCTGTAGGGCAGTTATCGCCATAATCAGCTTCGATAAACATTTTTTCGATTTTGCCATCATTGACAACCATCGAATAGCGCCAAGAGCGCATGCCGAAGCCTAGGTTAGATTTGTCCACCAACATGCCCATCTTGCGAGTAAACTCACCATTGCCGTCGGGAAGTAAGAAAACATTCTTAGCACCTTGATGCTTGCCCCATTGGAACATCACAAATGCATCATTAACCGAAAGGCAGATGACACCATCAACCCCTTGGGCTTTAATTTCTTCGTATAGTTCCTCATAGCGAGGTAAGTGTGTCGATGAGCAAGTGGGGGGTAAATGCACCGGGTAGGGAGAACACAACCACTCGCTTACCACCAAAAATATCCTGGGTGGTTTTGTCTTCCCAACGATAGGGGTTGGGACCGGAAACGGACTCATCCCGAACTCGGGTCTTAAAGACGACGTCAGGTACTCGCTCAGTTGCAAATACAGCCATGTTATTCCTCATGTGTTGGGGTGAACAGGTGTCGGCAATCGCCTCCACATATCTAAGAATAATTCTTATTTACGAATAATTCAATAGTAATATATACTTATTTTTTAAGAAATACTATATTTTATAGAAGCAATGCAAGTTTTGCCTCTATAATTGGTGAATAAATTGCCGCAATAGTATTTGCTGTTTTACAAAAAAAATAATGAAGCAGTCTGCCGACACCATCGTGCAAGTTTTAAAGGAGAAAGGTCTCCGAGTAACACCCCAACGTTATGCGGTGTATGCCAATTTGCTGTCTCGGACCGATCATCCAACCGTAGAACATCTACTACAGGATCTAAATCAGGATTTTCCCATTTCTTCTCAAGCGACGGTGTATAGCTCGTTGCAAGCCCTACGAGATGTAGGACTAGTACGAGAAGTCTTATTAGAAGAGGGCGTGTCCCGATATGACGCCAACGTCGATCCTCACCATCATTTCCGCTGTCGCCAATGTGGCGAAATTGAAGACATCTCTTGGAATTGTTTCCAAGAAATTAGTCTTAACAACCTTCGGCCTGGCTTAGAAGCCCAAACCTATGAGGTTACCGTGAGTGGCTTGTGCGATCGCTGCCAGTCCTAGGCGGTCGAGCTTGAATTTATTGTGACTCCTACACCCCAATTGATGTTGGGTCAAGGATGCCCCAATTGCAATCCGTTCTAACCGGTTACAAGTCTATTGCCCATGGCTCAGCCCCTCTCGTCTGACTTAGAGAAGCAAATTATTGAGGTTGAAGAACAGCTTCGCTTAGCCATGCTGACCTCTGATGTCGCAACCCTAGATCAACTGATTGCTGATGATTTAGTGTTTACCAACCATTTGGGCCAGGTCATCAGCAAACAAGATGATCTGGCCTTTCATCAATCCGGTCTCTGTCAATTTCAGACCATTGAGTATGCAGACCGACGCCTTCAACCCCTGGAAAACGGGGTGGCTGTCTTCGTGCGGGTGCAGTGGGCAGGTCTCTATGGCGAAATTTCTTTCCAGGACAATCTGCAATTTACCCGTCTATGGCAGCGTTCCCCTCAAGGCTTGTGGCAGGTGATCGTCGGCCATAGTAGCGTGATTCAGAGCAATATACATTAACCTTCTGGACAAAAAGATTGACCTAAAATTCCGGGATGTGCCGCCATGCCAGAAGCCTCTCTTACTATCCGCTCCGCAACTCCCACAGATGATGAACTGATTGCCCAGCATTTTTACCAAATGTGGCGGGATAACCAGGTGCCTACAGAGCAGATTCGACCGGACTGGCAAACCGTCACCCTAGAGTTCTTAGCAACGGCCCGTGATCAATTAGGTTATCAAGGATATATCGCCTCTCTTGATGCAGCAATGGTCGGGTCGGTGGGCTGTCAATTATTTTCTGGGTTATATCCATCCCTGATCAGGCCAGATCAACGTCACTATGGCTACATTTGGGGTGTCTATGTGGAAGCGGCTTATCGTCGCCAAGGGATTGGTCGCCAACTGACTGAGGTGGCTGTGGAGTATTTGCGATCGCAACACTGTACCCACGCCATCCTCCATGCCTCTCCTTGGGGCAAACCCGTCTACGAGCAGATCGGATTTATCCCCTCTAACGAAATGCGCTTGGAGCTTTAGCTGATGACTCACGTTCCCTCCAGCTGAAATCAAAGTCAGGTTTAGTTTGACGGTGGACCCGGCTGCCAATCCCCTAATCCAAATTTCCGCATCAAAATTCGATCCAATAGTCGAGTTGGTAGCCACCGTTTTAATAATGGCAAGGTGCGACTTTTGTTGCCAATGGCAATTTCAGGAGGCAGCCGATCCGAGTGCTGAATACGATGTACCAACTTTTGGGCCAAGACAGCCGCAGGAGTCGCCTGGTTCTGAGACGCTAGCGCCCGTGCCTGAATTTGAGGTGCGAGCTGCTGATAGCGAGAGTTGGCAGAGAACAACCGTTCAGCCATCTGGGATGCCGTTTGCCCAAACTGGGATTGAATCGCCCCGGCTCGAACCGTCACGACCTGAATCTTAAAAGGGGCCAGTTCCATTCGCAATGCATCGGATAACGCATGCAGGGCCGCTTTGGAAGCACAGTAAGAACCCGCAAAAGGCGTACTCATTACCCCTGACACACTTCCCAAATTGAGGACCAGTCCCCCATGCCCCATCAAAGGCACCACCTGCTGGATGAGATGGATCGGTGCAAACACATTGGTTTGAAATTGGTTCACCAACTCGCCATTGGGAATATCTAGCAACGGCCCCATCACCCCATAGCCCGCATTATTCACGAGAATATCGATTCCCTGGGTCTCGGCAACCAGGGTATCGATGGCAGTGGCTATCTCTGCAGGACAGGTGACATCTAACTTCAATGTGGCAATCCCTGGTTGGGCAAGTGCCTCTATATCGGCCAGGTTCCGAGCAGTTGCGTAGACTTGATAGCCTTGTTGCCGAAACTCAAGGGCTAGAGCTTTGCCAATTCCAGAGGAACATCCCGTAATCAACACCACTTTAGCCGACGAACTCGATGGGTTTTGAGGTGGGGGGACGACCATAAGACCGATGCAGTAATCATAAATTGACCGTCAATCGTTGAAAAATATTGAGCGTAGGTTTAGGTTAAGCCAATCTGGGTATGGACTGTGATACAAGTCAAGATATACATCAATACTTCTGTTGAGTTTTTGCTGATGACCTCACAATTCTCGTTGCCACAGATACCCCTTCCAGCCCTACCGTTGAAGGCGCTGCTTCGCAAGAGCTTACTCTTTGTCTTAGTGGGAGGGATGGTGCTGTTTAGTCTACCGGCTCCTGCCCATGCAGCGATCTGTCGGAATATTAAAGGTCGCCGCATTTGTGAAGCGTCCTTGAACCGCACCGCCAAAAATTATTGGGAATATCGGGCCATCGTCACCATTGATGGAGCCAGACAACCTCGAGAGACCTATGACTGTCGCGATCGCATTCGCATCACAGCCGATGGTACGGCCATTCCATTTACCGATGATGATCCACATCCATTAGTCTGTCGACTCTATAACAAAAGATATAAAACAAGGCGCTAAACGCCTGGATTAGGAGCCTACTCTAATATCCACGGTGTTGTACCCCAAACTCTACTGACCAAGGTGACAACTCGCGAATCATCCTAAAACGTCTGTCTTAATCCTCCCCAAAGAGAAAGGCGCATGCTCCTTTCCTTTTAAGGATGGTTCAATATTGGGTGGTGCAAAAAATCCCTGATTGTCCAATTTTCTGCAACCATAGAGGATTGAGACCTGTGTCAGTAATATACCCATGCCTACCACCAACGATAAAGCCGTTGTCCAAGATTATTTCAATACCGTTGGTTTCGACCGTTGGCGGCGGATTTATGGCGACGGTGATGTGAATAAAGTCCAAAAAGACATTCGCGTCGGTCATCAACAAACCGTCGATACGGTTCTCTCCTGGCTAAAGGCCGATGGAGATTTATCAGGACAATCCTTTTGCGATGCGGGCTGTGGCGTGGGGAGCTTGAGCATCCCCCTCGCAGAGAAGGGTATTCAGGTCTCGGCTAGCGATATTTCCAAAAAAATGGTGGAAGAGGCCCAGACTAGAGCACAACAAATATTAGGCCAAGGTCAAAACCCCAACTTCAGCGTTCAGGATTTAGAGACCTTATCTGGTAGTTATGACACGGTTATTTGTCTCGATGTATTGATTCACTATCCCGACCAAAAAGTACCGGAAATGATCAATCATTTAGCATCCTTAGCCAACTCTCGGCTCATCCTGAGCTTTGCCCCCTGGACCATTGGGTATATGTTGCTAAAGAAAATTGGCAGCTTCTTCCCAGGTCCGAGCAAAACCACTCGGGCTTATCTACACCGAGATTTTGATATTTGCGACATTTTGCGATCCCAAGGGTGGACCATCGAGCGCAAAGCTATGACTAAAACCAGCTTTTATTTCTCCCGCCTGATTGAAGCCAAGCGCCCAGAAGCATAGCAGATTCAACATGCGAGCACGGCTCGACCAAGATCTGATCATCCTCCACAACGAGGACCTACCCAAGTTTAAGAAAGGTGGGTCCGTAGTTCGCAACAGCTATTTTTGGGCGATGCGAGCAATTGCCGGCCATGCCCCACGGCATGGAGATTGGGAATATGAAGCAGAAGTCTGGCTAGCCCTGCAGCGGGTCTTATTAGCGTTTCAAGAATCTGGCTACCTCGGATTGCGAGAAACCCAATTAGAGTTTCCACCGGACTTTTACGACATTCCCCCCTTATTGAAAAGCGTCTCCACCTGGGCCGAACCTCTGTCTTCAGATTGACTGGTTTCACCCTTTCGAATCAGCTATGGTAGACATTGCCCTGTTGACGCTACGTGATTATGCCCTACGAATCTGAGAAACAAATCGCTATCCAAGCTGTACAAGCGGCAGCCCAACTTTGCGAACAAGTTCGGCGCGAAATTGTCCCAGAAGCCATTGAGAAGAAAGATAAAAGCCCGGTAACCGTGGCTGACTTTGGCGCTCAAGCGCTCATTTGTCGGGCCCTCTCCACTGCCTTCCCCCAAGATGCCGTGGTGGGTGAAGAGGATGCTGCAGAATTGCGGACCCCTGAGATGGCCGAGCGCTTGGCCCAGGTCACCCAATATGTTCAGGCCATTGTCCCCGATGCCACTGCCGAACAAGTGACAGACTGGATTGACCATGGCAATGGTCAAGTCGCCTCACGTTACTGGACCTTGGACCCCATTGACGGCACCAAAGGTTTTTTGCGGGGAGACCAATATGCGATCGCATTAGCCTTAATCGAAGATGGCGAAATTAAAGTGGGCGTTTTGGGCTGTCCGGCTCTCTCTTTTACAGAGGGTCAAACCGGATTAATGGGCGTTGCCGTGCGCGGAGCAGGTGCAACCCTATCTCCTTTAGCAGGTGGCACCCCTCAATCGATCCAAGTAGTCTCTGCGGAGCAATCTGACAATCTCCGCTTTGTGGAAAGCGTGGAATCCGGTCATGGCGATCAGTCTCGCCAAGCCGCCGTTGCTAAAGCTGCAGGTATCACCCAAGACTCCTTACGCATGGATAGTCAAGCCAAATATATGGCGGTTGCCGCTGGGGAAGCAGCCCTCTATTTGCGACTGCCCTCTCCGAAAACTCCTGACTATCGCGAGAAAATCTGGGATCACGCTGCAGGGGTGATTTTAGTGGAAGAATCAGGCGGTCGAGTGACGGATATCGCCGGTAAGTCCCTCGATTTCTCCTTAGGGGCAAAACTGGTAAATAACCAAGGGGTCGTCGTCAGCAATGGCAGCATCCACGATCCGGTGCTGGCTGCTCTCTAAGCCTCAATCCAGCATTCAGGGCTTAAAAATCTCAGTTGTAACTTTCTCCAATTGTTTAAGCCCTTTGAGAGATCCTCGAATCAGACGCAGGGCGGGCAAGGGCTGGCGCAGCATTCCCATCGCTAAGGGAAACGTTTGCAGGTGCCCTTCCGGGCTAATCGCTCCATTCAAATCCGGTAAATCATGGTGGATATCATCGCTGATCACCCGCACAATGCCCAGAGCAATCTGCGTAGACTTTAAACCCGACAACAACGCAAACCCCTCCATATCCACGACATCCGCTTGATGAGTCTGGGCTAGCTGTCGTTTTTCGGCGGTGGTATTAATGATGCGATCGCAACTCACTCCCGTGACCGGTATCACGGTCCCCGAGAACCGTTGGGATAGACTCAGGAAAATCTGTGGATCACAAGTCATTGGAACGTCCATCGCCTGGGTACCGTCAATACAAGTCTGGCAGGTAGTCACATCACCCACTGAAAGCTGATGGGTCAAACTTCCGCCTAAGCCCATTAAGAGAGCATTAGGAGAGGTCGTCCCAAGAGACTTCTGGAGCCATTGCTGGAGAAACTGGGTTACCCCCTGGGGACCCACGGGAATGGGCACAACAGTTGTAGAGTTAACCCCTGCAGCTTTTAACCCCTTACAGACCGACCGATACTCTGCTCCTTGGGGCACAAACACAAGATCAATCTGAGATGGCATGAGAATTAGTCTCCAGCGATGGAATAAAAAAAGCCTGAACAGGCCATGCTTTCAGCCGTTCACAATTAAAAGGACAGATATAAAACTCTCACACTACTTCTGTAATTTGAGAGGTCCGTATGCTATGTTCACTCGGAGACAGGTATACATACTCATTAGGCGATGAGTGGTTCTGTCCCTAAAGACCTCTGTGGCCGTGGTGTGATTTGCATTTTGAGTTTTGGTTTAAAGCAGGAGTGAACGATTATGGTACAAATGGCCCTGGAGTCTCCCACCGATCATCGGCAAGTTGAACGCTTTTGCCAAGAGATCTTGCCACAAGTCTCTCGCACCTTTGCCTTAAGTATTCGGTTTTTACCCGGCAACTTAGGACGTGCCGTCCTCTGTGGCTACCTACTGGCTAGAATTGCTGACACCATCGAAGATGATCCCATCGCCACCATAGAATCCAAAATCAGACTCTTGGACAAATTTTTAGTCTGCTTCGATGATCCAGCCCGGGCAGATGTTTTTCCCCAAGCGGTCGGAACCCTCGAAGGGGAAGCGGCCCATCTACATCTCGTCGAAAATACCCACCTTGTTTTTGCACTGTTTCGCAGCTTACCCGCCAAATCACAACAGACCCTACAACATTGGATTACAGAAATGGTGCAGGGGATGCAAAAGTTCGTCAAACTGCATGCCCAAGGCATCCGGATTAAAACCCTGGAAGAATATCAAGAATATTGCTACTACGTCGCGGGTACCGTCGGCTATCTGCTCACGGATTTATGGTTTGAGCATTCTCCCAGCGTCGATTTTGCCACTTACCATACCCTGCGGCAGACCTGTGCAGCCTTTGGTGAAGGGCTACAAACCGTCAATATTCTCAAGGATATTGCTTGGGATGCCGAACATGAAAATTCCATCTATGTCCCCCAAGATGCTTTAGAGGCCCATGGCAGCAGTCATGCAAAACTGTTGGATCCTGAGTTTCTGACCCAGAATCATGCAGCCATCAAATCTTTGGTAGAACTGGCTTGGTCCGACTTGGATAAAGCAGCCCAATATTTGATGGAGATCCCCCGGTCTGCCATCCCTATTCGACTATTCTGCATCTTGCCCCTGGTGTTTGCCTATGCAACCCTGCGGGATATCACCGGGTCAACCGCAATGCTCAAATCAGGTGGGAATATCAAAATTTCCAGAGCTGAGGTCAAGTCTTTAATCATGGTGGGTCCCTTCACGGTCTTGAGTAACTTCACCATCCGCCGACTCATTGACCAAGTCCGCCAGCAACCTTTCCTCTGGGGCAATAAGAACACCTCGTTCAAGAAAGTGGCTTAGCATCTCAGGACATTTCAGACATTGAAACACGCTTGAGTTAAGACCTATGGTTAGATCAAGCATCCGTAACCAGTAAACATTTTCTAGCTGCGATACGGCCACACCTCCTATCTCCACCTCAAGATAGACCGAGAAGACTGGGGATGAGTGATAGGATAATTTGGCGATCTTTGAGAGAACACAGGCTATACAGCTGTTACAACCGTATAGCCAAACCGCATTAGGGTCGTTTCATGATCGCCATGGTCATGAAAAGGCCCACTGAACATATTTTCAAGAGAGGATGAACTGCATGGTTTACCAACTACCTGATCTGCCCTACGATTACAGCGCTTTAGAACCCCATATTTCTGCCCGAACCCTAGAATTTCACCATGACAAACACCATGCAGCTTATGTGACCAAGTGTAATGGCATGACCAAGGATACTCCGATGGATGATATGTCCATTGAGGAAGTCATCCAGTCTGCCTACAAGGATTCTGCCAAAGCTGGCCTTTTTAACAATGCGGCCCAAGCTTGGAATCACAGCTTTTATTGGAACTCCATGAAGCCCGGCGGCGGTGGTTTGCCCGGTGGCGCATTAGCGGCCCAAATTAATACCGATTTTGGCAACTACGATAACTTTAAGGCTGCTTTTAAGGAAGCTGGTGGAACTCAGTTTGGCAGCGGTTGGGCTTGGCTCGTCCTAGAAAATGGCAAGCTAAAAATCACCAAAACCCCCAATGCTGAGAATCCTTTGGTCCATGGGCAAACCCCTTTGCTCACCATGGATGTTTGGGAACATGCCTATTATCTAGATTTCCAAAACAGCCGTCCTGGCTATATTGATACCTTTCTATCTAGCTTGGTCAACTGGGACTTTGCCGCCCAGAATTTTGCTGCAGCCTAATCGAATAACTCGATAGGCTACCTTATCTAGAGTTAAAAGAGGCGCTTTAAGGCGCCTCTTTTGATTACCGCAATCCCACCCAAGTAAAGAAGTCTTGGCGGGTAATTAGTTCTAGTAAAAGTAGAGCCATAAACCCCACCATGGCAAAGCGGCCATTAATCCGCTCTGCATAACCTGTCCACCCAAACCCAGGTTCAGGGGCGGTCTCTAGCTCTGTTGAGGGGGTTTGATCCGGCTCCGGGACGTTTGAAGAACTCATAAACAAAGCAGAAAAGGACTTCAGGATCTTAACGGAATTTTCTTGCGATCGCACCGCGGATACCTTGGCAATCTGCTTTATTTTCCAAACTTCTGTTCCGACTCATTGCGATCGGCTGAATCATTCTGAGACTGAGCTACCTTAGATTGCCGCTTCTTAACCGCATCAATCAGCCCTCTCACTTCAGCCGTCCCGGTTGAAGCATCAAACTTAATCGGCAGTTTTTGACGCCGGAGCATCTGTCCAGCTAAAGGTATAAGGCTGAAAAGACCTGGAAGATCCTTAAAGTTATTGCCCACCACTTTTAGCCCAAATTTCCGCTCATCGATCCAGCCCCCTTCTTGGACTAAATCCACTAAGACACGCCGATGGCGAAGGGGACGACTATCAGGAAGCGTCGGGTTAGCCAGCACCTGAGATTTGATTTTACTAATCTGATCAAGGGGGGCAACTCCCATAGGGCAAACCGTATTGCAATTGAAACAACGGGTACAGCCCCAGACCCCTTGGATATCCTGATTATATTGTTCCAGGCGCTGCTCCGTCGCTTGATCACGAGTATCAGCTAACAATCGATGGGCTTTCGCCAAAGCATGGGGCCCCACAAAAGAAGCATTATCTGGAAGCGCATTACAGTCGGAATAACAGGCTCCACATAAAATACAATTACCCATTTGATCGAGTTTGCTGCGATCTTCTGGAGACTGGAGAAACTCCCGTTCCGGCACTTGTCGGCTCGCAGAACTTACATAAGGTTCAACCTGTTCCAGATTTTGCCAAAACTGATCCATGTCTACGACTAAGTCTTTAATGACTGGCATATTCCCCATGGGAGCAATTTCAATCACAGGAATTGAATCTGAATTCTCAAGGTCTGAGTCCGCTGGATTCTGTTCACTTGCGACTGAATGAGAATGGGCTAATTCTGCTTTCACATTCTGTTGACAAGCCAATGCCGCCCGATGATTAATCCGCATACTGCAGCTACCACAAATGGTATTTCGACAGTTTTTTCGAAAAGCAAGAGACCCATCCTGCTGCCATTTAATCAAATTCAAACAGTCCAGAATGGTGGTACTCGGGTCTACGTCTAACTGATAGGTCTGGACTTTGACTTCACCTTGTCGCTGTTGACGAGTTATTTTGAACAGAACTTGCATGATTTCATGCCTAAGAACTTTGAGTGATTATCAATTTTTCTGTTATATTTGTCGAGTTTTCTGAAAAGTCTAAAGAAAGATTGCCTTTAGTAAAGGTATACGGACATCCCTACAGGCATATTATTATTACGATCAATGTATCACAGGTAAATAATCTCTATGGAAGTCTCCATATTATTGTTCTACCTTTGTACAAGTTCGAAGAAGTTTAGTATGTCTTAGAGAGACACCGACTTTCTCTAACCTAAAAAATTAGGTTTGGCAAAACCTTTTGCTAAATAAGAGCAGCAAAATCTTTCCTCTCTAGATGGAAGACGATATATCATCGACCTATCTTTCATCGATAAAAAATTAGTTGCTAATTAAAAAGAAACCGTTAGAATAATATTTAGAAAGCAATTCGTTTTCTTTTTGCTACAATTGCAATAGTTTAAAATAAGGTCTAGTTGTTGGAATTTATCATCCAGCTTTAAAGATCTACCCCCAAGCAGAAACGCTTCTGTTTCTCTACACGTTGATTGCAAGGATATTTTTGTAGATGGCAACCGATACCGAAACGACGCCTTTGACTGGCAAAGCACTCTTGCAAAAAGTTAAAGAACTTCAGCACTTGTCTCGCCGTGAAAAGGCTAAACGATGCGGATATTATTCGATTACAAAGAATAAGCAAACCCGCGTTAATCTCGGCGAATTTCTCAATGCCGTTATTGAAGCAAGAGGGATTGATCTCAATCCTGATGGCTCCAAAGATGGGCGTGGACGGGAACCGACATATCGGGTCAGTGTGCATAAGAATGGCCAAATTGTAATTGGCTCTACCTATACTCAAGCAATGGGATTAAAACCAGGCGATGAGTTTTCAATTAAGTTGGGATATAAGCATATTCATCTTATTCAAGTCGATGAAGATGAAGACATATAAGGCCCGCTACTAAGTCTTAGGGTTTGCTTCTGTTCTCTTTTACCTAAAATTTGGCATAAACAGCAGATTAATTCAGAGTCTCATGCATTGCTCATAAATGCGTTATTTAACAGGAGCTCTATCTAACCTCTAGTTAGGGTTTCTGCTGGCTCTGATCAACATGACTGGGTTTAATGGGGTTAATCGAGTCATTGATGCAATAGGGACAGAACGTGATAGCTGAATTTGCAGATGTTCTACTACCCAATGAGACGTATCAAACCACTTGCTAGCAGTATAAAAATTTTCTAAGGTCGCCAAACTTAAAACGATCACACCTGATGGGTCAAGTCTCGTTTGGCAGTAATTCAAGATCTCCTGAAGATGCCCTCCACTTCCTCCAATAAATATTCGGTGAGGGTCAGGCAAATTATTTAATACAGCGGGTGCTTCACCCAAAACGATATGAACATTGTTCACCTGAAAATGTTGACAATTTTGGTGGATAAGCTGGGTTCCTAAAGCTGTTTTTTCAACGGCATAAACTTGGGAGCTTGGAACCATTCGAGCGGCTTCTATCGCAACTGAGCCTGTGCCCGATCCAATATCCCAAATTATTTGATGTTCTTGCAGCTGTAATTCCGCCAATGCCAGAACTCGAATTTCTCGCTTGGTCATTAACCCAGGTCGATCGACAAAGCTATAAAAAGCCTGATCCGGCAGTCCAAGGATGGGTAAAGAGGCTAGATCAGATATATCCTGCTTTTCTCGGTTATGGCGTAGTAAAACGACCACATTTAGGGCTGAGAATTGTAGATTGATCAGGTTCTGGGGTTCAAATTTTTGAATGCATTCGTCTGCACCTTCTAGATTTTCACACACCCAAAATTCGTAGTGGATGGGTAGGTTTAAACCCAGGAATAATTTTGCGATCGCAGCAGGCGTATTATTATGATCCGTCAACACCGCAATTTTACTCACTCCCTTTTGCCAGGCTGTGACCAGCGGAGCCAGGGAACGCCCATGCACACTAATCACTTCAGCATCTTGCCACGGCACCTTGAGGCGGTTGAAGGCAATTTGGACAGAACTGAGGTAAGGATGAAAACACAATAAATCAGCCGCAAAGGTTTGCAGCAACAGACGGCCAAACCCAAAAAAGAGCGGATCTCCAGACGTTAGCACCACCACAAGTGGGTTTAGAGCCTGATCTAAATGCTGTTGAATGGCCTCCAACCCTTGAGCAAAGTGAGTAAGAGCAATGCGTTTCCCGGGGTGCAACGGAAAGTAGTGGAGATGTCGTTCACTGCCGACTAGAACAGTGGCTTGATCAATCAAAGTATGCAAATGGGGTTGCAACCCTTGTCCACCAGCCAGCCCAATCCCAATAACGTGAATGGGAGTCATCAGAGGGTATTCCTTTGTTGCCATGCCAGGGTTAACAGTGCATTCGTAATTGCCGCGGCAACAGGCGATCCCCCTTTTCGACCTTCCGTCCGAATATGGGGAATCCCAGACTGAGCTAATGTTGATTTGGCTTCAATCACACCAATAAAACCCACCGGTACACCAATAATCAGAGGTGGCAGTTCCGATGCGGTAGCAAGCTGTTGGCAGAGGGCCAATAAGGCTGTTGGCGCATTGCCAATCACATAAATAGCCTGGGGATGAGCTTGCAGACATTGAAGCATGCCAGTTTCTGTCCGAGTTTGTCCCAAAGGAGGAGATTGGCAGGCATCTACTGCAGTGACAATCGGATTTTGAAAGGTTTGTTGAACGACCGTTTGAATCCCAATGGAAACCATATTCACATCGGTGACAATGGGGGTGCCGGAGGCTAATGCCGCGGTGGCAACTGCAACCACATCGGGGCTAAACCGCAACAGCTCTCGAAACTCAAAATCCGCTGTACTGTGAATGACACGGCGCAAGACAGCATATTGCTCATCAGAAAAATTATGGGGGCCAATTTCCCGATCGATTGTGGCAAAGCTCTGCTGCAAAATCGGATGAAGGATAAGCGTCATGTCACAACGACATCAAAGACCAACACCTTACTCTACTGCCATTCCTCCGCCATTCTTCACTCGTCCATCTGCAAAGATTGTTAGGGATACTCCAGTCAGCCGCTGCCCCATATGCCTGCCTGCACCCCAGAAAAGGGCATCCTAACCCATAGACAGGATCGCTTTGTCCCTCCACACTATTCATAATGTTGGTAGTCACACCACATTGCTATGCCAGTTTATTTATTTTGGGGAGAAGATACTTATCGCTTGTCCAAAGCGGTTCAAGACCTGCATCAAGCGGTCTTAGATCCCGATTGGCAAAGTTTCAACCTGGATAAAATAGATGTTTCTTCTGGATCCGATGGCACAGCATCGGTGATTCAAGGTCTGAACCAAGCCATGACGCCACCGTTTGGTTTCGGACAACGCCTTGTCTGGTTAACCAATCCTTTAGTGGGAGCAACAGCCGATCTACTCCCCGAATTTGAACGCACGCTCCCCGCACTCCCCCCCCACCTCCCACTTGCTATTGACTCAAACCACTAAACCCGACGGTCGCAGCAAGTTGACGAAATTATTACAAAAACAGGCTCAAGTCACTGAGTTTGCCCTGATTCCTCCTTGGAAAACGGCTCAGATTTTGCAAATGGTCAAACGGGCAGTCCATGATTTGGATGTGCCGTTAACCCAAGCTGCTGGAGAACAACTCGCCGAGGCAGTAGGCAATGATACCCGTCGTCTCTACGGAGAGCTAGAGAAATTAAAGCTGTATTCATTATCCTCGTCTGCCCAAAATAAACGGATCGGTTTAGAGATCGTTCAGCATTTGGTCTCTTCCACCACTCAGAACAGTTTGCAGTTAGCTGAAACCATTCGCCAAGGACAAACAGATCAGGCATTGGGATTAGTGGCTGAGCTCCTAAATCTGAATGAACCAGGTTTGAAAATTGTAGCGACCCTGACACGGCAATTTCGGACTTGGTTATGGGTCAAACTGATGGTGGTCTCAGGAGAGCAGGATGAACGGATCATTGCTCGATCCGCTGAAGTCGGTAATCCCAAACGAATCTATTTTCTCAAGCAAGCCGTCCAAACCGTGACATGTCAGCAACTTCGTCACTCTCTATCCTGTCTCCTAGATTTGGAAGTTGCCCTAAAGCAAGGTGAAGAAACCCGCTCAACTTTAATCACAACCGTCGTGAAAATGAGTCAAATTTGCCAATCGACTCCAGTTGTGCCTGAAGACCGTCAGGGTCAGAGGAATCGGAACCTTTGAGATTACTTCTATCGATCCGTAATTCAACGAACGCTGGAACTTCCCCAGAAAAAATGATTCAAGATAGTTATACCGATACTACTCCAAGTTTGTTGGGATTATTAGGGTTCATGTCAACATTTACACGGCAAACATACATGTTCAAACCTCTTATCAACACCCGTTTGGGGTGGGTGTTGCTTTTAGCATCTTGCAGTTGGTTGAGTGGTTTGGCACCCGGTCTCTCAGGGAATCTATCGACCTTCACATGGTCATCTAATGCGGCCGCCCAAAGTCAGCCCAAATACGAGAAGCTATTAGGGAAATATGCAGAGGCTATTTTACAAATGGAACCTCTGCGGTTGCAATCTTACCAACAAGTGCAACAACTCATGGGCGGGGCTCTGCCCAAAAACATTTGTAAGCAATCTGATTTAGTGGCACCGGTCAACAATATTTGCGATCGCTTTTTCAACGAATCTGCAGAAATTATCCGTAGCCATGGTCTATCTTTGACAGACTTCAATGCCATTACAGAAGAAGTCCGTAAGAATAAGTCCCTCAAGAATCAACTGGATGACGAGCTCATCCGCCGCAAAGGAAATTAATTGACTTCAGTCTTCACTATCAATCGATCCCAGCCTTGATCTTGCCTCGGTCTCGGAAGGTGGAATAATAGCAACACATGTTGGTTGAAGGTAAAGGGTAATCTCGCAGTTGGCTAAATTTTCTCAGACACCTTGGGGACGGTTCGTATCCTTAGTTGCGATCGCATTCCTCACTGGCTTCACTATCGTGGCTTGCCAGGTC
The DNA here is from genome assembly GCF_021497025.1 of Acaryochloris sp. 'Moss Beach'. Taxonomy (NCBI): domain Bacteria; kingdom Bacillati; phylum Cyanobacteriota; class Cyanophyceae; order Acaryochloridales; family Acaryochloridaceae; genus Acaryochloris; species Acaryochloris sp. 'Moss Beach'. The sequence goes on along the minus strand of NZ_CP071717.1, from coordinate 3,266,356 downwards.
GGCAGTGGCGACCAAGCCACCGATAATGTCATTCGGGTGGGGTCTAAAGACTTTACAGAGCAGTTCATTTTAGGTGAACTCTATGCCCAACTGCTGGAGGACCAGGACTTAGCAGTAGAACGGAAATTCAACTTAGGGGGTGCCCCCATTGCCCAAGCAGGATTGATCAAGGGCGATATTGACCTCTATCCGGAGTATACGGGCACAGCCTTATTGACCATCTTAAAAGAACCCAGTAACACCAACCCCAAACAGGTTTTTGATACAGTTGCTAAAGCCTATGAAAAAGACTTCAACTTAGTGTGGCTCAATCCGGCTCCGATGAACAACACTCAGGCTTTGGTGGTGACCGCCGCAACCGCAAAAAAGTATCAACTAGAAACCATTTCTGACTTTGCCAAGCAGGCGAAGAAGCTGCGAATGATTGGCCCACCGGAATTTGAAGCTCGGGCAGACGGACTACCAGGACTCCAAGCCACTTACGGAGCCTTCAAACTCAAAGACTATATCGCCACAGATCCAGGCTTACGCTATCAGACATTGCAGTCTGGTCAGGCAGACATTGCCGTTGGTTTTGGCACCGATGGAGAGATTGACGCCCTAGGCTTAGTGGTTTTAAAAGATGATCGAGATTTGTTTCCCCCTTATCAAGTGGCACCTGTCGTTCGGCAACCAGTCTTAAAAGCCTATGCTAAAGTCAAAGGTACCCTCAACGCCCTCGCCCCCAAGTTAACGGACGAAACCATGCGCCGTCTAAACTATGAGGTCAGTGGCAACCGCCAAGAACCCCGAGCAGTGGCCCAACAGTTCCTCCAAGAAACAGGACTCATCTCTCCTGCCTAAGCTGGTTTAGGCCCTGTGTTAGACATGGACATTTCCCTTCACAACCCAGCATCAGATCAGGGCAAGCTTGTCTCTTTCCCCCTCACAGAAACTGCCCAACCCAATCGGTCGCAACTTGACAATATTAAAGCCCAGTTGGATCTGGTACTGCTAGCCCTAGAAGCGTTAGTAGGCATTGGTTCTGAAGCAGTTCTTCAAGCTGCTGCCGATCTCAATCTCCAGGATGTCGTCAGCGATCGCGTATCCCTGTGGCGCCTAAGACAATCGAATCCGCTTCGCCGAGGCACAGGTGGACGCAAAAAACTGGATATAGAAGAAGCCCGGTCCCTCGTAATGATCAGCTGTCACCTCGCCCACCAACATCAAAGCTTAATCCGAGAAGCCGTAGAATTATTAGAGTCTGTTGCAGAAACGGAGCAACCCTTTCATCAAGTCGCTTTATTGGGAGATTACTTAGATAACTTCACCAACACCTATCAAGACCGGATGACGGAGGACACCTTATCCATGGGTGCCCTGACAGATCTGGCCTTAAAGTTACTAATAGATTTGTTATTCTATAGCAACAACCAAGGTCCACGGCGATTGTGGATGGCCCTTCTCGATCGGGCAAATCATGTAGAAGGATAAACTCTGCAGTTGCTTTCTATCAATCAACCCAGATTGGCCACCCGTGTTTACGCAAAGCGATGCCTTCTATCTCTCGGCAATATCACCCTCAAAGTTGCAGCTTAGAAATTACGGCTCAAACCTCACCCCTGTCTCGGTGGGCAAAACGGCCGATCTTGAAATCTGTCAATTTCTTGCTGAGTTTTCGAGGGCTCTCTGGACAAAATCATGAGCCCTTAGAAGTTAGGGGCAACCATGAACAGCTACAACTCCTCTCGGAAACCGTGACTCATTATGTCCAGAATAGGCTTGGACAGTCCTTAGCCACATCTCCTGCCCATATTGCTGGACCAGAGCCAGAGGCAGAGACTCAATCCAACACTGCCTCGCAACTATCTTTATATCCTCGCAGCTTGGTCACCCACGATCTGGTTCTAGGACCACTTGCAACCAATGCGAACCATCAAACGATTTCCCTGAAAGCCTCACAACTGTTTGATTTAGTCTCTGCCTTAGATGACTGTACAGCCGAATTAGAAGTCCTCCCTGCCTCAGCACCTAGTCAACGACCTGCCATACCCGTATGGGCAAGCAGTGCAGCCGTTATCGTTTTAATGTTGGGAGTCTCTACTGCGACTTTACAACTGACCCAGCAGCAGCCCGAATCCAAACGAGATTGGGTGACTGCATCAGACAAACCAGACGACAATAGCCCCACAAAATCTGCGGATAAAGCTGAGGGGATTGCCGCTATTCCCAAGGACAGCACGACGGAAACATCCCAACCCCCACCTATTGTTCCGTCACCACCGTCTAGCATTCCTTTACCGGAGACCTCCCCTTCTACAGGTGTAGACCCAAGTAACCTTGAAAGTCCAGCACAACGACCACAACCTTCGCCTTCTATCATCGCCAGTGCACCTCGACCAAGGCCCTTTTCTCCACCTACCCCTGCAAAACCCAAAGCACTCAATCCACCACCCATATCTACCCAAAAAAAGCAGTTACCTAATCAGTCTCCACCGCCCCAGCAAGAAGTCTTAGGCGATCAAAAGACGAATAAACGGTTACGAGAATCAGTAGCGGTCTCCCCAGCCGATTCAAAATCTGTGCGGCCTCAGGCCAAACTCTCTGTTCCTCCTCCTGCTTCAGCACCAGCCCCTGCAGCCGAACCAGAACCCGCAAGCACCGCTGATACAATCGCCGCAGGATCAGATTTACATCAAGCTGACAATCTCAATGGCAACCGTCGAGCACCGGATCGTGCCCTCAATCGCTTAGGTCGGCAAGCTCCCACAAATGCTGAAGCTGCATACATTCCCCCTACATCGGTTCCTGCCCAAAATATTCGCCAATATTTCAAGCAGCGTTGGCAAGTTCCCTCAGGCCTAACGCAGCCCTTGCGATATCAGCTCACCTTGAATACCAATGGCTCTCTCAAACAAGTGACCCCCTTAGACAACATCGCCACTCAATATTTAGACAAAGTTCCTTTACCTAGGGTGAACCAGCCATTTATTGCTCCCCTAAAGCCGTCCCAATCACTCCAAGTTGAGCTGATCCTCAAGCCCGATGGCACGATGCAAATATTGGAGGGTATGGCTGACAACAAAGCCCCCTAATACGGATCAATATGGCCTTCTTATCCCCTTCTGAACGTCACTATCCCGTCAGTGTAGCGCCCATGATGGACCGCACCGATCGGCATTTTCGCTACTTTATGCGGCAAATCACCCAACGGACCTTACTTTATACAGAGATGGTGACGAGTGCCGCGATTTTAAATGGCGATCGCCATCATTTACTCGATTTTTCTCCCATTGAAAAACCCTTGGTCTTGCAAGTGGGCGGAGATAACCCCCAAGATTTAGCTGAATGTGCACGTATTGCAACAGACTGGGGATATGACGAAATCAATTTAAACGTAGGCTGTCCCAGTAGCCGAGTCCAAAATGGCCATTTTGGAGCTTGTTTGATGGCCCAGCCCGAGAAGGTTGCAGCCTGCCTGGAAGCCATGATGCAGGCCACCCACCTACCCGTATCCGTAAAGCATCGAATTGGTATTGATGAATGCGATCGCTATGAAGATATGGTCCACTTTGTCCAGACTGTGACTGCATCAGGCTGTCAAATTTTCAGTGTTCATGCCCGTAAAGCCTGGCTGCAAGGCTTAAGTCCCAAGGAAAACCGAGATATTCCACCTTTACGCTACGAAGATGTTTATCGATTAAAACAAGAACTTTCCCATCTCTGGATTGAAATCAACGGCGGGTTTACCCAGTTAGTTCAGGTGCAAAATCAATTACCCAAAGTAGACGCAGTCATGATTGGTCGAGCTGCCTATGATAATCCCTACCTCTTTACTACGGTTGATAGCGACTTTTACCACGAAAAGATTGCTGCTCCTTCTAGGCTAAAAGTTGCACAAGCCATGATGAACTACCTAGAGGAATGGAAGACGAAAGGGTTATTGAAACCCCACTCCATTACCCGCCATATGCTGCAATTGTTTTCAGGTCAACCTGGTAGCCGAGCTTGGAAGCGGCTATTGACTGAGCAAGGGTGTCGTCCGGATGCAGGCCCAGAAATCATCTATCAGGCATTAGACAAAGTTTTGACTATGCCAGGATTGACCTAGTAAACCACACTCTTAGCTGGTAATTTACTTTTCTTTTTTGTTGGGGACACGCTCATACCCAGGCTTAGTCTTCGTCATTTTGCCCCATAGCCCCTTCACATCCTTAAGCAGTGCTTCCCCCTTCTCTGCTATTTCTTTGGTATCAACCTTGGGTTTACCTGCATCTGACACTTTCTCTGCTGCTTTAGGTGCTGCCTTCTCTACCTTCGGCTCAGACTTTGCTGCTGGTGCATCAGCTTGGGGTGCAGATGAAGACTGCTCCTGCGGCTTATCCGCACTACTCTTCGGCTCTACCTTAGCCACAGAAGTCGACTTCTCGCTCTCATCCTTCGTAGCTACTTTCGGTGCCGTTGATACTGATGAGGACGCAACTTTAGGAGCGGGAGCAGTAGTATCTTTAGCCTCTGTCTTGGCCTTAGGAGCGGCTGCCATGGGTGTAGATTTAGTCTCTGCTTTGGGCTTCTCTTCTGTCTTGGCCTTAGGCTTAGCTTCTGCCTTAGGCTTAGCTTCTGCCTTAGGCTTAGTCTCTGTCTTAGACTTCACTTCCGCTTTCGCCTTAGGTTTTGCAGCTACCTTGGGTGCCCCATCTGTTAGAGATTTCGCTGCAGGCCCCTTCGATTTGGGCTTCGTCTCGACTTTAGAGGCTGGCTTATCTTTGCCCTTGGATTTGACGTCTGCTTTGGGCTTCCCGTCTTTCTCGTCTACTTTGGAAGCTGCTTTCTTCGATTTAGATGGCTTCTGCTCTTCTTCTTTGGCCTCAGGCGCTGGAGCTTCTATTTCTGGATTGGCGACTGCTGGCACGTTGACGGGCTTACGACCCACTAAGCGACCTAAGAATTCACAGGTCTTTTCAACAACACCTGCTTTACGCTGAACAAATATGCCCAGGCCTTTTTGAATCGGCAAGGTATCCAATACGTCTAACTGGGAGCAATAAGCGACATCGGCTTTACCCCGCATCTTTAATAGACGCTGACCATGACTGGCACTGGCTAATAATTCGGGTAGCTGGTCTTTCCACTGCCGAAATAATGAGACGGCGGCAATGGCTTCGTCATTTCCCGCTAGTTTACTGAGGGGGGTTTTGCCTACGGCTAAGATGCCGTCAATAATCGCACCGGCACATACGGTATCTTCGAGAGAATAACTGCCTTCCCAACCGGAAGCTACTAGCCAAACAGTCCCGGGACGCTTGGTGGCGAGATAGTTAACGACGGCCTGGCGGTTGGTCAAGGAGGCCATCAGGACTTTGGAGGCGTTCCGCACGCTTTCGGAACAGCGGGTCCCATTTGTTGTACTTAAAAATAATCGACGGCCTTCGGTATTCTCAGGGGTAAAGGCTAAGGGGGAGTTCCCAAATTCACAGGATTTGACTTTTCGACCGCCTCGTTCACCTGCCCGAATTCGCTTGTCTTCCTCTACTGTTTCGCTGGCTTCTAATAATGGTTCAATATCACTAAAAACTTGGACGGCGGATGCTCCGGCATTAATTGCTGCAGCGATGGTGCTGCTGGCTCTCAATACGTCGATAACAACGGCACAGCCGGGTAGACGATTATTGGGAATCTCTTCGGGGGTATGGTAAACGAATAATTTCACGGGATAAAGATGACCTATATCGTTATTTTCTATCGAGTTCTATTTTATGGGGCTTTGTTGCCACTTCTGCACGGTTTTTACCTTTTCATGCAAAAGGGCAAGCAGGATGTCCTGCTTGCCCTTGATAACTGATTTAAGGGTCTCTAGTTTAGGTTAACCAGAAACTATCAGGGGGCTTTATTTGGTAAGGGCGTGTAGTTTCTCTCCACGCAGGCCATGCCAAAGGCCACCGCCAACCATCCAAAGAAGTCCAAGAATGAGTTGAAGGGCGGCTGCGCCTCCACGGTCTACTCCATGAAAGATGGGGGGGTAGGCTACATCACAATATTTGATGAAGATGGAGGAGCTAATGCCCATGAATCCAACTGCAGCGACGCTCCAGGAAAGAATGACCTCGCCATTGAGGATTCCTTCGGAGGTGGTCCAACCACCATTTGCGGGTGAGAAGACGGGACGCTTGTTGAAGATGGGGGTAGCTTGACGATAGACGATGTGGAAAATTGCACCGGCTACGTCTAGAGCGCCAACGAGGAAGTGTCCACCAATGACGTCTTCCATGTTGTCGACTGCGGCCATGCCGGCTCCGCTCCAGCCGTTGGGGGTGAATCCGAACAGATAGCCAATCAGGCGAGCAGGATTCAGGTTTGGGCTAATTTGATGAACGGTTTCAGTGTTGATGTCATACATTCCGGTGCCGTAGGCGGCGTTGCCGGCGAAGATTAAGCACGCAACTCCGATGAAGAGTAGGTGATAACCCAGAATGTAGGAGGTGCTCTCAAAGTCTTCCCACTCGTAGTGGAAGCCAGCGGAGGTACTGCCTTCGGGACAGTCACTCAGACGAGCTTCTCCTCGGAAGGTGTGATACAAACCGGCTGCACAACATACGGCGGCGATGAAAAAGTGCAGGACCCCAATTACGAAGAAGGGGTAGGTGTCGACGATCTCTCCACCGGCACCCACGCCAACCCCAAGGGCGGCGAGGTGGGGCATGAATACCATGCTCTGCTCTGATAGGGGAATGCCGGGCTGATAGCGGGCGACTTCTTGAACGATGAAGGCGCCTGGGACAACACTCATCAAGGCTGCGTGGCATTGATGGGCTCCCAAAAGCATCCCTGACAGGTCGGTCATCCGGACGTTGCCGGCCCACCATTGGTTCTCAAAGTTGCTTAATACGGATGTCGGTAATTCGTTCTGGACGGCGGCTACCTTACCGCCTCTTCTTCCTCGTACAGATGCTGTCACAACTGTTTTCCTCTTTTATTTCGGTTAGCTGACAAAAGAACTGTCGGTAACGACAAAATTTTTTATGTGAAGGACTCAACGCTTAGTGATTAGGTTGAGCTAGACATATTAATGTATTCGAATGCTTCTTAATGGAAGAAGAAGTATATACACCGCTAAATATAACGATGCAAAACTCCCGCTCCATCAAAAGTTCAAAAACGCTACATAAAATTTGAGCGCTTTCAAACTTTTGATTAAAGTGAATGTCGTCTTACACTTCAGCCTCGATTTCGATCGGGGTAGTTGTAAAGAATCGAGTCAAAACACGGAAGTCAAAGCCTGAAGACCGCAAACAATGGAATAGGTGTCCTTGTAAGCAGTAGAAAGCCCAGAAATAATGGAAGTTAGAAATCCAGAATCGAGTGGTATGTCCACTAGCAGCAACATCTAAGGTGTCAGCGAAGTTAGGCAAGAAACCTAGATTGGGTTGCAGAACAGGACCAAAGAACTCAACTGGGAAAACAACATCATTGACAGAGCAGAAGTAAGCGGCGTTGAAGCCAGCAAAAGCTAAACCACCTAGCGCATAAGCTAGTAAGGCTTCTGCATTCTTGATGTAGATACGATCGGTATAAGGCCAAGGCTTAACAAGAATGTGGAAAATGCCACCAAAGGTGTACAGTGAACCCACAAACAAGTGACCACCAATTACATCTTCAAGATTGTCAACAAAGTAAGGGTTAAAGCCAGGTGTAGCCCAACCATACTTGAAGAATCTGACGACGTTTAGAGTCGGAGAAATGGCTCTAACTTCGCCAACGTTGGGATCATAGACACCATGAGTCATGGCCCATCCTGCAAAGAGGAAAGTGGCTAAGCCTAAAAAGATTAGGTGGTGACCCAGGATTCGTCCTTGAGTTTCAAAATCGTCCCATTCGAAGTGGAAGCGTTGACCGGCATTGGAGTCACTATCAGAAAAGCTCTTGGGGCCTGTCAAAATGTGAAACAAAGCACCAGAGGCAAAAATTGCTGCAGCAACTAAGTGGATCATTCCAACTGCGAAAGCAGGATAAGTATCAAGAATGACGCCACCTTCGCCAACCCCAAACCCTTCACGGGCTAGTTGAGGTAAGCAAACGAAGTTTTGAGCGTAAACAGGAATATCAGGGTTGTATCTAGATAATTCAAATAATGTAAAAGAACCGGCAAAAAAGCACATGGAGGCAATTTGACCGATGTGAGCTGCTAAAAACTGAGCACTATAGTCTGTATAGCGTGAGTTACCAGCCCACCATTTATATTCAATGTCGCTTTGACCATAAGTTTGCATTGTTAAGCTATCTCCTCCTCTGTTATCGGTGCCACCGTAACTTTATTATCAAACTTAATACAAAATACTATCAGACCTCGCCCGCTAAGTAATGTTAATTTGACTGCAGAGCAGATATACTTAGTGGCTTAATTATGAAGTATCGTTTTCTTACATCCTAACACTGGCAAGTCTTTCATCCAATAAAAGTTCTATAATGCCAACCCATACGTAGGTCTAGAGATGCTAGGTGCTTGTCTATCAGCATCCAATACTCCAAAACGTTGGGCTTACAACGCCAGTGGTTAAGGCAGAATAAAGCCAGTGGATATATATTGAAAGATTGCGAAAGAGAGCAAGATTCAATCCATTAGCCATGAGATAAACAAAGCCATCTCATCCAAAAATTTCCAGGGTTTTAGGGTTTATAAATCGATATAGAATAGCCCTATTGTGATCATCTCAGCTTTTGAAAATTGAGCGAAAGAGAGTCACTGACATTGAATTCCTAGCGATTCAGAATATAAAGAAAGCGTGGTGGTCTTCCTTACGCATAATTGCTTAGCGACAAAAATTTGTACTAGATTGTCCACCACTCCCCTACTCTGTTTCTAATGGATGATCGCATTGCATCTGTGAACTACGATTCCAAATACTCTCTATTGCGTTCCAATCCCGTGCTGACCACTTTTGATGAACTTCTATGGGCAATTATCGGACTCTTGTTAACCATCAATGGAGTTTTCATCGAGGTTGCAGTTCCTGTCCCGTCGACATGGCCCATTGATTGGAATCAGATCGATCTTTATTCCTTAGGCGCAACATTACAAATAGGGGCTGTCTTATTAGTAGGGTGTTTAGGGGGTAAAAATGCAGGAGCACTCTCCCAAATTGCCTATTTAGTCTTGGGGCTGAGTGGTGTTCAAGTTTTCTCTCAAGGAGGTGGCCTAGGTTATATACAAGAACCTACTTTCGGCTATCTACTCGGCTTTTTGCCAGGGGCATGGATGTGTGGATATTTAGCCTTTCGCAGCAAAAAGAGTCGCATCGAGACCTTATTACTGAGTTGTCTGTGTGGACTGCTAACGATTCACTTATTTGGAATTATTTATCTGACTGGCTTATCCCTGTTACAGTTGTCCTCTTTTAGTTGGGGGGCCTCGATCTGGCAGTTTTCGATTTTGCCATTTCCTGGGCAGTTGATTGTAATGTGTGCCTCTGCTCTGATCGCATTTCTGCTTCGACGAATCTTGTTCTATTGACCTATGCGCTGGAAAAAATGGTTGTTTTGGGTATCTGCCCTGTTGAGTGTGGGGGCTGATCAGCTCACTAAGTTTTGGGTCACTCAGAACTTCGAACTACGTAGGCCGCCTGAGTCATGGCCTCTGATTCAGAACGTGTTTCATTTCACTTACGTGACCAATGATGGGGCAGCTTTTAGCCTGTTCAAAGATAGTCCGCTTTTACCTTGGCTATCGTTACTTGTTTGTCTTGGATTAATTGGACTGGGCTTATTTGGACCTCGCTTACCCCAATGGGAACAAGCAGGTTACGGTTTTTTACTAGGTGGAGCTGCGGGGAACGGGATTGATCGAATCTTTTTGGGTGAGGTGATTGACTTTTTAGACTTCCGCCTCATTCAGTTCCCTGTGTTCAACATTGCAGATATTTCGATCAATATAGGCCTAGCATGCCTCTTATTTGCAACTTGGCAAAGTAGTCGTAAAGACTCACGCAAAACACCTACGCCGTAAGTGCTTCATAGCCCTAACATTATGCTGGCTCAATTTTGACAAGTGTGTTGAGACGATCACCTGTGAGACGAATTAAAACGATAGGAAGAACAATGATGCTCATCAAGAGCAGGCCAGTGAGTCCTAGCATCTGAGACGGATCAGCGATACCGCCCATGTAGGTCAGAAGTAACGTGGATGGAATCATGCCCACCAAGGTCGCAGCAGCATAAAGGGGGAATGACAAACCCGCCATTCCAGCACCATAACTGACTAAATCGAAAGAGAGTACAGGAAGTAGGCGGCTGACAAAGATAAACCAGCCCATCAGATTCGTTGCCAAATCAGGAGAAATGGTAATCCTTTTACCCGTTAGGGTTTGGAAGAAGGGTTGTCCGAGATACTTGCCCAAACCATAAGCGAGTAATGCGCCTAAAAATCCGCCGATGATTGTGTATAACCCTGCGGTCAGTGGTCCCCACAATGCGCCCGCTGCGATCGCAAGAGGTGCACCCGGAATTTGACTCGCCACCACCGAAACAATCAGCAACCCGATGTAAGCCACAGGCCCCCAGGGTCCTAAGCGATTTACCAAATCCTGAAATCCCTCCACAGTGAATACCTGCCAATTCAGGGTAGGTAAGTGATCGGTCATGGCTAGGGCACCCAAGCTGATGAGCATCACCATCCCCCCCCAGAACCAGGGAGATAAGTAGCTGCGTTTCACATTAGATTTCAGGGCCAAGGAGCATCCGTTCATGATGATAGGCAGGAAATGAACTAACAGTCATTAGCTTCGCTAAAGTGACTGAGGCTATCCCAACCCTTATCTGAGGAAACGATAAGAACTCCGTGAAAGGCTCTCAGAAATAGCAAGGATGTCAGATCAAAGACATCCCAAATTCCTATGACCAATACTGATCACGCACCTGTGACATCGCCATAGCCCAACCCTGAGCACCTGTAGCCGGTGCGATCTGCCAACCTTGATGGGCTAAACCTGGATGAGGGCCTTCTGCCCCTGGAATCACAATCGGAATATCAACGGCTTCTAACATCGCTAAATCATTGGGACTATTGCCCAGCCCCACGGTCTTAATGGGGGCCTGAAACCCTTGATAGCACTGCACCAATAGCTTTACCGCTTTACCCTTGCCCGCCCCTAAGCCAATCAGGTGACAGAAGCGATCGCCCACCAAGACCTGGAACCCAATCTCAGCAACATGCTGCTCCAAATCAGTAGCGGCTAACCCTGGATTTACAAAAGGCTCTGTAAACTCGCGAGCTTGAGCTTTGAGTACCTCTTCTGAGCGGAGCCCGGTTAATGCGACTAACTCCTCTATACTCATATCTCCAAAGCCCCTGAGAGGCTGGTTGAGCTTTTGGGCCAGGGCTTTTAGCCCTTGTCTAGCCTGATCATAGGTACAGCCTAAATAGAGGCACTGATGCTGTTCCCATAACTGATGAGGGATATCCATTTTGGCAGGATCAAAGCGCTGATCCGTGAGAGGGATAAACACCCCACTCCCGTTTTCAACCACAAAAGGTTCTTCAAAAGAGAGGGATTGAAGCAGATCCTCCACCTCAACCCGCGTTTTACTGGTCACGGCAATGACTGGGATCTGATGCTCTTTCAACCAGGCCAGCATCGGCAAGGCTGCATCATATCGATAATCATCGTGGTTTAAGAGAGTGCCATCTAAATCCGTAAAGACCAAATAAGAGGCAGAGTTAGCCATTATCTGTCTCGACTCCTAAAGTGCAAGTTTGCCCATCCGCTTCAAGCCCCTCAAACTTATTGGTAATCCACAGAGACTGATAGGGCTCCAAGAGCAAAGTGTCATAAATCCCTCGAATACAAGACCCACTAATGAGGTCATACCATGGATCAATAGTGACCAGGTTAAGGTCTGAGAGCTTCAGTTTCTGCTGGCAATCGCTGAGATTATGAATGGAGAAAATGCTCTGATCGCGGGCCATACTCTGCCGCCAAAATGCAAATAACGCTTGATTAGGCAAATGCAGGGTGTATTGAGTGGCGTTGGGATGGAAAGCATCTTGTTGGCGACGAATCTTAATCAGCCGGGTGAGCCCTTTCAAGACAATGGCATGGGGAGACGTTTCATCTGCTAACTGCTGTTCTAAGGCTGGAAGAGACCACTGATGACGATTAATGGACCGCTTGCGCTCCGTACGATGAACATTCTCCCAATCATTATGAGTAGCGAGCAAACTGTGAATATAAAAGGCTGGGATTCCTTCCAAGGACATCATGATCGTTTGGGAACAGATAAAGCGCTCGATCTGCCACTGGTCTTTGCCTTTCGCTGTGCCTCGGAGGGCATCAAAAAAGGAAATATTGATTTCATAGGGTGAATCAATTCCCTCAGCATTGGTGCGCATACTCAGGGTGCCACCAAAGTCTTCCATACAGTGAAGTAAGGTTTGGTACTCTGCTTCGGTCAAGAGACCTTCTGTCGGTCGTAAGCCAATGCCATCATGGGAGGCCGTAAAGTTGAAGTAAGCACATCCCAAAGGGGCTGGGGGCATACTCATCATCCAAGTTTTTAAATGTTCAGCCTTGCCCTGGAGCAACGCATTCAAAATCAAGGGCGGCAGGCTGAAGTTGTAGATCAAATGCGCTTCGTTCCGATTGCCAAAGTAGCTGAGGTTTTCGCGATTCGGCACATTGGTCTCGGTGATCAATGCCACCGACGGATCGACCATTTCCAGGATTTCCCGCAACAAGCGGACCATGGCATGGGTTTCCGGTAGATGAATACAGGAGGTTTCTAACCGTTTCCATAGGTAACCAATGGCGTCCAAGCGGATATACTTAGCGCCCATTTGCACATAAAACAGCAGAATTTTGGCAAATTCGAGCAGCACCTCTGGATTAGCAAAATTCAGGTCAATTTGATCGGCACTAAAGGTAGCCCACACATGCTTGGGACCCGCTAAGGTCTCGACTTCTACCAACAAGGGAGAACTTCGAGGGCGAACAACCTGAGAGACATCCGCACCGGGATCTACTTCGACAAAATAGTCCTGCCCCGGATCAGCACCTTGCAAATAATTCTGAAACCATTGGCTTTGGCTAGAGACATGGTTGAGAACCAGGTCAGCCATCAGTTCAAAGGACTGAGCAATCTGCTGGATATCTTCCCAAGTGCCCAGTTCATGATTGACGGCTTTGTAGTCGATAACCGAAAAACCATCATCAGAACTGAAGGGACAAAACGGTAAGATATGGACCCCAGTGACCACATCTTGCAAATGGGCTTTGAGAAAGTGATCTAATGTCGCTAAGGGAGGGCTACCATTCTGCGGGCGAATGGTATCTCCATAGGTGATTAACAGAATGTTGTCTTGACTCCATTTGTGCAAGTTCTCAGAAATGGAGTCTGCAAAATGGGGTTGTAACAGTTCGAAGAGCTGTTCAAGTATTTGTTCTAGGGAATCTGGACCATAAATTCTTTCCAGCAGGGCTTTCACTTTGATGGTGAAGGCTTGATGCTGTTGAGCTCGATCAATCATGGGTATCCCAAAATAGGCAAATTTTAACGGCTGGGAACTATGGAGCTAGCCTTATCCAAATGAGAAGCGATAATTGTATCGTATGAATCAATTTTTAACTCTACCTCTCTGTTGAGCTTGGTTTGAAGACACCAGTATCTTTGAATACACCTGGCATCAGTTATGTACGCTATTTTGCAGAGATGGATATCAAAAATTTTGTCGTGAAGGTAACATTGGCATACCCCAAAGAATTTAACAATTTATCTAGAAGTACAACCGCTCAAGGATTTAGGTCATTGCATGGACTATAAGCAGGACTTAATCACTACCATTCACGATTTTGATTGTGATTTGGAGTTTTTAGAAACCCGACTCACCGAACTGACTCAGTCAAACCCTACAGCGGTCTTGATTCCTGCCCTCTACTCGGAATTAGAACGACCCGCTTTGGGGCAGATTTGCAATCACCTCAAGGACTGCGCATTTGTCCAAACGGTTGTTATTTGCCTCTACGCCGATAGTCTGCAGCAATATGCCCAGGCTGTTCAATTTTTTAGTGTCCTCCCGCAAAAGACTTATATCATTTGGGAGAATGGCCCCACCATCAGCCAAACCTTAGAGAATCTCAAAGAAAAAGGCTTAGATTTACTCAAATATAAAGGCAAAGGCCGAGCTGTATGGTTGGGTTTAGGGGTCGCTTCTTTGGAAGCCCATGCGATCGCACTTCACGATGCCGACATTACCACCTACGATCGGTCCTACCCTCTTAAGCTGCTCTATCCCCTTCTAGAGAAGGAATTTGGTATTGCCTTTAACAAGGCTTACTACGCCCGCTTAGGTCACTATCCCCGCAGCTTATATGGCCGCGTCACCCGTCTTTTTGTGGCACCACTGCTGACTTCGCTCACAGATTTACTAGGGAATCGGGATTATTTACGATACCTTCATGCCTTTCGCTATCCCTTGTCTGGGGAGTTTGCTTTAACCCATGATTTGGCTTTACAAACCCGCATTCCTGGCAATTGGGGTTTAGAAATTGGCCTGTTGTCGGAAGTCTATCGAAATCTGGCCCACCGTCGTATTTCTCAAATTGATTTAGGGGTGTTTGAACATAAGCATCAACAGCTGGGGACATCCGATCAGTCGGGTCTGCAAAAAATGTGCCGCGACATCTTGGGGTCAGTGCTTCGTACTCTGACGGAAACAGAGCAGGTGGTGCTGACCAAGGATCACATCCATGCTCTACAGGTCAAATTCCGTCGTTCGGCCCAAGATTATGCCCATCAATATTTCATTGATGCCAGCGTCAACAATTTGCACTTTGATCGCCACCAAGAAGAAGTCACCATCGAAACCTTCGAAAAAATTATCTTGGACGGTGGCGAAGCGTACGTTACGGATCCCAGAAGCTCGCAAATCCCTGCTTGGACTAGAGCTTTAGCAGTCATGCCAGACCTGCGAGAACAGCTCCGTGAGGCAGCCATACTAGATGCCGCTGAAGTCAAAGCTCTCCCTCTGCCTGTCACAGCTCCCCAGGCCGTTCATCACAAATAAGGTGGGTTAGTCTCAGAATCTGCCAGAAGTGAAGTGCTGTTAGCTTCTATAGGAGTGTCAGCCTATCGATGTTAGTCTCAATTAGGATGGCGGCAGTTCCATTCCCCAATGGTGGAGGGAAGAATGGATGCTGTCCCACCTAAATTGTTGAAGCATTGATCTGGGTTATGCATAATTTTTTGCCGACTGCCTACTTTGAACATCAGTTTGTCCCCTTCAAAGACGCGAATCTTTCCATTGCTACCCATGCCCTGCACTATGGAACGGGTGCCTTTGGCGGGTTGCGAGGCATCCCTGATCCACAAAACCCCAATCAAATTCTGCTCTTTCGTCTAGATCGCCATTGCCAGCGTCTCAGTCAGAGCGCTCGTTTACTTCACTTCGATTTACCTGCCGACAAAATTGAGCAAATTATCAAAGACTTTGTTCAAAAAAACCGTCCTCAAACCTCTTTCTATATCCGCCCATTTGTCTATACCTCCGACCTGGGGATTGCCCCACGACTCCACAACATCGAAAAGAACTTTTTCGTCTACGGCATTGAGCTCGGTGACTATCTCTCTCCCGATGGTGTAAGCTGCCGCATTAGTTCTTGGTGTCGACAAGAAGACCACAGCTTACCGTTGCGAGGCAAAATTAGCGGGGCCTATATCACGTCATCCCTGGCCAAGACAGAAGCTGTAGAATCCGGGTTTGACGAAGCAATTTTGATGAATGCCCAAGGCAAGGTAAGTGAAGCGTCGGGCATGAATATTTTTATCGTCCGCCATGGCAAAATTATTACCCCCGGCTTTGAACAAGACATTCTGGAAGGAATTACCCGCGATAGTGTCTTGCAATTGGCGCGGGACTTAGGCATTCCCGTGGTCGAGCGTCCGGTAGACAAGTCCGAATTATTGATTGCGGATGAAGTCTTTTTGAGCGGAACAGCTGCCAAAATCACGCCGGTCAAACGGATAGAGAATTACACGACACCCAGTGACCGACCGATTACTGAAAAGCTCAGGGATAAGCTCACAGCCATTACCGAAAACCGCGACTCCCAATATCAGCAATGGGTCTTTCCCATTCCTCTCAATTAGTCTGCCAAAAGTAATAAACAGGTTGAAAGAGTCCATCCTGACTTTACACCTATTAATTTTAGGTGCATAAACTATTGGCCTCTGTGAGTAAACAGTTCCTACTCATAAGTGGCAAGGGTATGCCTTAAATGATCGATTGCCTGAATCCAGGCTGTCATCAAACTAATCCTGAATCTGCAACGGTGTGTAAGCACTGTCAGGCTTCGTTACGATTGTGCGATCGCTACCGTCCCACTTGCCTCCTCGGTCAAGGAGGATTGGGCCGTACCTTTCTCTCCGTCGATGAAAACCAAGCAAATCACCAAACTTGGAAATCATGGCCTCCAAGTATCCGGTACGCCAACAATAGATAAGCTGCGAAGTTTTATCATTCTGGCCTGGGGTGGACCTTACACCGCTTCTGATATCAAAGCCACTCCTGCAAAAACACAACCCAGCAGCAACCCACTAGATGATTTGGGTTTATCCCATATACCCAATCAGTTGCCAAACGTCAAAGTTGCACCGCATATCGTCGTCACAAACTATTGCGAAAGCTTACAACCCAGTCAGAAGCTACCCCCAAAAGCTGATTTACCTCAACAACAACCCCATACCTACAAAGACTGGCCTTGTCCAGAGGGCTATACCTTTGCCTTCACCGCTTTAGAAGTCATCAGCAAGTTAGCAGCAACCCAAAGCCCTAGCGTACTTTTTCAATTGCCACCATCAGATTAGCGTCCCCCAAATTTATTCACTCATGAAGCATTCAGAGTGGAGTTCATCTAGCAAAAAGCCAGTCCAGAATAGCTTTTGGGAACTATAACAATAGGCTAATTCTGAACAGTCAACGGGACTAATTGCGTTTCTCGCTCTGATTAGCTTCATTCCTGCTCCATATTCAAAACCAATACGCCTACTCTTATGCCAGCCACTTTACGCATAGATCACCAATTCTGGGTGCAATGGATTCTGTGCAATTGTTTGGTATATGGCCTAGGTGCGGGCATACCAATATTACTCACGGAAGTTCAATCTACACCAAATTATGCGAGCAATATTGGCTATGCCGTAATACTCACGGAGTTATGGGTTGGAGTGACACAATGGCTGATGCTACGTCAAAAGTTTGCCATACCTGCAAAGTGGATTTGGTTGAGCTTTGTAGCATCTGTCGTCTCTTTTCAACCATACATTCACGCTGCAGGCCAATTCTCTCCCTCACGTGCCATACCTCTCCTTTGCCTTTACCCAATCTTCATCAGCCTTAGTCAGTGGTATGTTCTGCGTCAAAGGTTTCAGCCTGCATGGAGTTGGGTGCCAACAAGCTGTTTTGGATTAATATTTGGAGGATTACTAGGGTTTTTTCTGGGCACTTATATCCATGTGTGGTGGAATATCACGTTTGGTTTATCTGCTCTAGTAGGTGGTTTGGCCTGTGGCTTAGTTTATGGAATCATTACAGCCTTTGATCTTCGCCATATCACTCAGCAAAAATACACTTCTCCAAAACCATCAGAGCCAGCGTCCAAGTATGACAATCCGCCAAATCACAAAACGTGGGTCGACTCTGTCATTATCTCCTTACCGCTGCTAGTCATTATGGGCGGGTGGTGGTGGTTATTACCGCCTGTACCTTCAACTGAACTCCCTTCCATTGTTAAACTATTCATTTTTCTAGGAATTTTCTATCTCTACCAATATTTCGCAATCTTCATCCATGAACTGGGCCATTACTTATTTGCATGGGCAAATGGTTCTAAACTCTACCGTTTCGCCATTGGACGGTTGATCCTTATTCAGACAGATCAGGGTCTAAAATTACGTCGATGCCGTCGACAACTTGCAGGAGGTTTTGCTGAGCCTATCCCGACATCACTACATCGATTAGACAGACAACTCTTTCTCCTGATTATGGGTGGACCTGCTGCCTCATTCTTATTATTTTGTTTCGGCACCCTTCCCTTACTATCACCCACTTTAATCCGTCACTCTCCTATCGTTTGGTGTTTGACCTTTATGTCTGGCATCAGCTTACACATGGCTATTTTCAACACTATTCCAATTAAAATCGGTTACTTTTCAACCGATGGTCGTCGGATGCTCGACTTGGCAAAAAAAAATATCCCTGGTCAAAGGTTCTTGGCTGACTATCAATTCAACGCTTATCTGCTCCAAGGCATTCGCCCAAAAGATATCGATCCAGACCTAAAAACTCGATTATTGGCACTGCCCGAAAACTCTATGGATCATATTTCGGGCCTGATCATGGCCTATTACATGGCCTTAGATCAAGGTCAAATCCAACAGGCAGGAGATTATCTCGATCAGGCATTGAAAATCAATGCCTACTATCCTGAGCTCTTTCGTGCCTCTTTACTGCTGGAAGGGGCTTACTATGAAGCACATATTCGTCAGCATCCTGATGCAGCAAACCAATGGCTAGACCAAATCCAAGAAAAAATTTTGATTGCTCCTTCAACACTCCTCAGAACTGAAGCCGCGATACATCTAGCTGAAGGAGACAAAATATCTGCTCAGACCAAAGCTGAAGACAGTCTGGCCATCTTGCAAAAGCCTCAATTCTTGCCTGGCTTTACAGTGTTTGAACAAGATCGGCTTCAGATGCTCCTCCAAGACCTAGCCACCTCATAACCCCTAGACCAAACGTTAAACCGGAGCTGAATTTAAATCATTCAAAATAGTTCTAATGCCAATGGGACATTCATCCGAATCCTTCAAGCAAGGGCGCAGCAGTCCATATTCAATGCCTTCTGCCACAGCTTGATAGGAAGCCCCAATAATATTGGTGGACACCCCTACCGTAGTCCAACGATTCTGACCATCCGTCGATTCCACCAGTACACGGGTCTTTGCCGAAGTCCCTCGTTTACCATCCAAAATTCGGACTTTATAGTCCGTGAGCTGAAACTGAGCAATGCTGGGATAAACATCCACTAGAGCCTTCCTCAAGGCCGCATCTAAAGCGGATACCGGTCCATTCCCTTCTGCAGCCGTTAAAATTTCTTGAACACCGACCACCACTTTTACCGTTGCTAATGCAGTGCTGCTAAAGCCGCCTTGTTGACGAGATTCGAGAGAACCACAGTAGCAATGCACATCAAAGCCATGGAGTTCGAACAAGCTAGGTCGTTGTTCCAGCGCTTGTCTGAGCAGCAATTCAAAACTCGCTTCTGCCGCTTCAAATTGATACCCTTCATGCTCCAGCTCCTTAAGCTGTTGAAGGAGCTGTCGACTCACCGGATTTTGCTTATCCAGGGCAATACCACAATGATTGGCCTTCTCCAGAACATTACTCAGGCCAGACTGCTCAGAAATCACAATCCGTCGCTGATTCCCCACCGTCTGGGGCTCAATATGTTCATAGGTTTGGGGATCTCGCTGTACTGCACTCACATGAATGCCCCCTTTATGAGCAAAGGCAGACAAACCCACAAACGGTGCATGATCATCAGGGGCAAGGTTGACTAGCTCACTAATCAAGCGGCTACTCGGCGTCAGTTCAGCTAACTGCTCCGGCTCCACACAGCCATAGCCCAATTTCAATTGCAAGTTGGGTATTAG
The DNA here is from genome assembly GCF_021497025.1 of Acaryochloris sp. 'Moss Beach'. Lineage (NCBI taxonomy): Bacteria > Bacillati > Cyanobacteriota > Cyanophyceae > Acaryochloridales > Acaryochloridaceae > Acaryochloris > Acaryochloris sp. 'Moss Beach'. Next base: position 3,246,679 of record NZ_CP071717.1, on the reverse strand, counting down.
AGTACAAAGATTGGCATTTCCACAGCGTTCTCCATAGCCATTAATTGTCCCTTGGACCATTTCAGCCCCTTGCTGAACCGCAGCTATTGCATTCGCGACAGCCGTACCCGAATCATTATGAGTATGAATCCCAATTTGGGTCGCACCCTGCAAGTCTTGAATCACCTGCCTGACTGCTTGGACACTTTCAGCAACCTCATGGGGCAGTGTGCCACCATTGGTATCACAAAGTACAACCCACTTGGCCCCTGCCTGAACCGCTGCTTGAATCGTTTCTAGAGCATATTCCGGGTTGTGCTTATATCCGTCAAACCAATGCTCTGCATCATAAATAACCTGTCGATCCTGCTGGCACAGATAGTTAATAGAATCAGCAATCATCGCTAGGTTTTCACCCAGGGTGGTTTTGAGGCCCGCCGTAACGTGAAAATCCCAAGATTTACCAAATAGGGTTATCCACCGCGTTTCTGCCGCTAAAATCGGTCGCAGGATTGGATCTTCAGCAGCCTGGCTTCCTGGACGACGGGTCGAACAAAACGCAACGACCTCGGCCTGGCGAAGGGGCAAAGTCTTTAATTTCTGAAAAAACTGTTCATCTTTCGGATTTGCCCCCGGCCATCCCCCTTCAATAAAAGGGATGCCTAGCTTATCCAGCTGCTGAGCAATCGTTAATTTATCTTCAACGGATAGAGAAATACCTTCTCTTTGAGCACCGTCCCGCAGCGTTGTGTCGTAAATCCATAGGGGAGAACGGTGTTGAATATTCATGGGCAGAAATAGGCCAAAACTTCTGATTCAAAGCTCAAGCTAGAATTAGATTGATTAATTCTAGAGCCTCAGCGTATCAGGGAAAGGCCGCATAATCCTGAAAGCAATCTTTATTTAGCTTTTGACAGGCTGCTCATAATCAGGGGCATAAGCTTGCAGCAAAGAGCTGACTTGACCCAGTAAATCTTTTTGATGATCGGACTCTAGCGCATGGCGATCAGGATAGAAGTCAGGCTGATCGAGGTTGCGGGAAATAGCTGTTTCCACCTGCTGAATGATCAGATCCAGAAGCTCTTGTCTCGCCCGTTGGCGCTGATAGTTCGCCCCTTCTTCCGTTGTGGCATAGAGGGGCGGCAGACGGTTGAGAGCATAAGCCGCAATATCGCCCAAGTCCAAGGTGTGATCGCTAGTCGCTTCAATCTTGGACACACGGGTTATCGCTTCAGTCAGCACCAGTTCTTCCATGACATTGATGAACTGTTTACGAGGTACCGCCACCACTTGACCAGTGAGCAGAGCCCCCATCAAGCGATCAAGGGATTGATATTCTTCAACAGCTAGCTCGGAGGCATTATCACAGATCCGGCCAACCTCTGCTTCCATGGTGGGAGTCAGATAGCCGTTTCTCATTGCCTGTTCAACAATTTCACCAATAGTCATCGTTGCAGTCATCTTCTGTGCAATTTCTAGTTGAAGTCTTGCTCTTAGTCTGCCCAGATTTTTACACAAACACAAAGCAATGTTTAAATCTAAGAGACGATTCTTGAGAGAAAAAGTCTATGTTTAACATTACGTAACTACGAGCCACTCCAAAGAGGCCAATTGTTAATCTCTTAAGCCACTCGTTCTTAGGATATTCGTCTCCCCATCAGAGAGCATGTATGACTGATATGAAATTACTCATTCTAGGTTGTGGCTATACAGGGCTGCGATTAGCAGACCGACTGACTCAAGACAATATTAGAGTACATGTCACCAATCGGAAGGGGGATCTTGCCGGGCAATATGCTTTTCTTTTTGCCCATTCCCCAGATACCGGTCCTGTCTTACCCCCTGCTGCTGCCTATGAGGGCATTACACATGTCCTAAGTAGCATCCCTCCTGATAAACAAGGCCATGATCCCGTCGCGATGCATCTGCTATCAATGCTAGAAAAGCTACCCTTACAGTGGTTTGGTTACCTTTCTACTACTGGTGTCTACGGCGATTCCCAAGGAGCATGGGTGGATGAAGCGAGTCCCGTCAATCCTAAGTCGGTGCGATCGCAAAACCGTGTCAACGCCGAAACCCAATTTTTACAGTCTTCACTCCCCACCCACATTTTCCGTCTACCAGGGATTTACGGCCCAGGTCGAAGTATCCTAGATCGCCTTAGAAATGGCACAGCTCGCAATATCTCCAAACCCGGACATGTTTTCAGCCGTATTCATGTGGATGACATCGTTCAGACCGTCTTTAAATCAATGCAGCATCCCCAACCCGACTCCATCTATAACGTGGCGGATGATCTCCCTTCAGAACCCATTACTTTAATTGAAGAGGGCAGCCGATTACTCGGCATTACGCCCCCACCTGCTTTAGCCTATGGCGATGTCCAGATGAGTCCAATGGCTCAGTCTTTTTGGCAAGAATGCCGACGTGTCAGCAATGCCAAAATCAAAACAGACTTAGGGATACAGTTACTCCACCCCTCCTACCGAGAAGGATTGCAGTCCATACGACTGCTGGAAGCGCTCTAAGATTCAACCTATGTCTTTTATGTAGGATTTAACGACTTCTCAGCCTATCGTGCAATAGTTGAGTAGATCGTCCTGCTGTTCTCTATGCCTGCTCCCTATCGCAAATACTTTTTGAATCGCTTAACGAACTCTGTTCTAGTTCGTTTTTTGCTCTTATTTGCTGCAAGCTGGGCCACATTGCAAGTCTTTGCCTATTTTCAGGGCATTCTACTGATTTTTATCTTTGCCGCAATCCTGGCATTTCTGCTCAACTATCCAACCCAATGGTTACGAAGATTTCTACCTCATGGAGTCGCCGCCACTGTTGTATTTATGGTGGGATTGCTACTGCTGTTTGGGCTCTTGATTACTGTCCTATTTGCGGTTCTATCCCAGGGTCAAGAGCTCGTCAATAGCGTCACTGAATTCTTGAACGCAATGGAACAGTTAAGTCGTGAAGCCGAACAAATATTGGCCGCTCGCGATGTCCAGATTGATTTTGGCGCGATTGAAGCTAAGTTCCGAGACCAGGTCATCGAAAGCATTGGCTCTAGTGTCGGGGTGATTCAAGGCATCGTTAACAACTTAATCGACCTCATCCTGATCGCAGTCGTTAGCTTTTTTATGCTGCTAGATGGCGGTCGCATTTGGAAATGGTTGCTCAGAGGGCTCCCAAAAGCCTCCCGTGCCCGATTCACGCTAGCCATGAAACGCAATTTTCTAGGTTTCTTCTGGGGACGCTTTTTATTGGCGTTATTTTTCGCAGTATCCAGCTTTTTTTGTCTTTTTTGAGTCTGGGCGTCCCAGTCCCCCTAATTTTGGCGGTCGTTGCTGGCGTCTTTGATATGATTCCAGGCATTGGGGCAACGATAGGGATTGGGGCAATTTCCCTAGTTCTCTTACCTCAAGGGTTATGGAGGGCCATGCAGATCCTGATCGCTTGCATTGTCCTGCAACAAATCGAAGAGAATATTTTGATGCCCCGAGTCATGCAGAACTCACTACAGATGAACCCGGTTGTCCTATTTTTTGCTTTGTTAATCGGGAGCCGATTAGCAGGACTAGTGGGTTTATTTTTGTCGATCCCCATCGCTGGGGTTCTACTGAGTCTCTTGGAAGGTGAAGAGGATGATGATAAAGACTTTTTTGGTGAAATTTCTTAAGTTCTCAGAACTATACAGATTCCACTAACTGGAGTTCTGATTCTGTCTGTGTAGCGTCAACCATTCCTTCCAATGCTTCAGTCGAAACCGTATGTTCAAATCGAACCCCTAAGAAGAAGTCATAAACAAATCCTAGAAATCCTTTGCGCTGGAAAATGCCAATTCGTTGATGGCAGTTTTTCTCGTCCAGTAGGGGCCTGACTGCATGATAAGCAGGTTCACACTTATACCAGGGAATAGAAGGCCATAGGTGATGGATTAGATGGTAGTTTTGCCCCAGAATCAACACGTTCAAGACGGGGTTGGCATAAACTCGGGCATTGCGCCATCGATTACGTTCATGAAATGGGCGATGGGGGAAATAGTCAAAAAAGAATCCTAGAGTCGTTCCCACAATGAGTGCTGGCACAAACCAGAAATTCAGCACGTAGTGTATAAAGCCAAATTTACAAGCACAGACAATCAAGGTAACAAGATATAGGCGGCTTAAGAACCATTCTAGAAGCTCAAACTTACGCCATAGGCGACGTTTAAAGAAAAAGACCTCATGGTAGAAAAAGCGGGGCGCAATCAGCCACAGGGGGCCACCTGTTGACACGTAGTGATCGGGATCGTTATCAGGATCGTTGACAGCAGCATGGTGCTGAAGATGGACTCGCGTAAATACCGGAAACGCAAACCCTAAGATCAATGCACTGCCATGACCTAAAGCAGCATTAACAATGCGATTGTGGTGAGCCACTTTATGACAGGCATCATGAATGACTGTGCCGGCAAAATGCAGGGCTAAGGTATTTGCCACAAAAGTGCACCAACCTGGCAAAGACAGCTGGTAGTGAGCGTAGGTCGACCCTAGCAAAAGTGCTAATGCACCAAAGAACAACAGCAGGGTTGGATTGAATGATCCGGGCGGGCCAAGAAAATGGAATGGGACCGACTTGGGCGTTACCTTTGCTGTCATGTAAGGGCTATCCTTGCTCCGGTGGAATCGATCGTTAGAAGTATACGACAATTACAATAATTAATAAAGTTTTGTGACATTCCCTGATGCTGGGTGGAACATTGTCACCATCCAATGGTCATTACGGGATATATCAAGTTTTACATCAAAAATCTGAAGCAATGTTGTCATCGCTATTGATTCAGATTACCCACGTTCGTGTTTTTGGGCTCCAGAAGATCTGGATGTCCTTGTTTTAAGGAATTTTGAGGTGCACTCCTATGGCGACTTTGAGGGTTGATCAACGCGCAATTCGCATCGCAGCCCACTCTAGTTTGGGGATTGCGATCGCACTCCTCAGTACCGGGTTAAATCCCAGTCTGGCTCAAGACAGCTCAGTCGACGATATCCCTGAAGTTGATCCCGATACCAGCGGGCGAGTCGATCCCGACAACTCAGACGCAGATATCCCGACTGACACTCCAGATATTACCTCTAGCACTCGCTTTTTCTGCCAATATACCGGCGGTGACTATACCGTCATGTACAACCCCAAAAGCCGTCCTAATGAAGCATTTGCTTGGGCAGTGCCGGCTGAAATGGGAGGAGGTTGGACCCCCGAACTTCGTTGCCAAGAAATTGCCCGACGATTAGAAGAATATCGTCCTGACGGTTTGCTGGAGCTACAAACGGGAACAGAGAATGGCTATAACACCGTTTGTGCCACATCCGAAGCAGATCAAAGCTGCCGCATCGTATTCACTGTTCCTCGGGGGCAAGATGCAACCACAACTCGCAATGCCGTGTTTGATAATCTAACCGTTGCCAACAGTGGCGAAGCCACTCAAGGGGTCAATACTTTCGCTGGCAATGGCGGCAATGATTCCTTAGGACAAATTGTTAATATTGGTCGCTCACTCTTTGGCAAACGGAATCGTCCCCAAAGTGGCGCACAGTTTAGGGCAGGGATGAATCTCAGACCTCATCTTGACCCCACAGATGGGGGCACCGGCAAAGCCTTCCGTAAAGGAGTACCCATCACAAAACAGCAGAATCGCACCCGAAACAACAGCAAAGGATTGAAATTACAGCCCGATCAATTCCGCTAAGCCACACAATGACTTGAGTTTGAGAGTGCATCAACCTCTCTAGACAAATATTTGACGAGCCTTGGTATAACTACCAAGGCTTTTTCGCTACAGCCCCACTCTCCAATTAGGATTGAAATGAGGTGAATTTTCTATAGGTTCAATATGATTGGGTCCGTCAGGACTATGATCCTGAATCAAGTTTGATATAAGCCATTGATCTGAAACCATGACATCTGCGAAACCTCATCTTGCTCCTTGGGACAGAAATAATGTTCTCCAATGGCTCAGGAAGAATGTCCCAGAGATCCGAATTCAACATATTCTGAGAGTCGAAACCATGGCCCGAGACTTGGCTCAGCGACATCAGCTGGATCAAGAGCAAGCTGCAAAGGCAGGTCTAATGCATGATTTAGCAAAGTATTTCCCTCCAAAGCAACTCTTGGAGCTTGCCCGAAAACACCAGCTTCCCATTGATTCTATTGACAAAGCCAATCCTCACTTGTTACATGCCCAAGTCAGTGCTGTAGTAGCCCAAGAAACCTTTGGTATTAAAGATTCTGACATTCTAGCTGCCATCAGCAACCATACCCTGGGTCAGCCCCAGATGAGCGATTTGAGCTGCGTTGTCTTTCTCGCCGATAGTTTAGAACCAGGGCGAGGCGATCGGCCCAAAGTACAGGTCGCCCGCGAGATGAGTTACCAGAACCTTCACCATGCCGTAGCACTAGTCTGTGATCTAACCCTGAAACACTTAGTGAAAACCCAACGCCTAATTCACCCTCGCATGGTGCTCACTCGAAATTGGGCTTGGCTGGAAATTCAATCCTAAAGACACATCATCTTGAGGTTCAGCAATCTTGACATTCAACTCAAATTTCCTAAGTTAAGGTGTAGAAGATAGCTCTATAACTTTTCAATCTTTTGGTTTCTCATTCTTCTGGACAACCAACCCTGAATACTCCCTTATCCAATTCGCAAGACCTAGCCCAAACCTTAGCTTTATGTTTGGCTGAATCAGCTGATGACCGCAAAGGTGGCGATATTGTGGTGTTGCAGGTTGCGGATGTCTCTTTTATTGCCGATTATTTTGTGATCGTCACGGGCTTTTCTCGCACCCAGGTCAGAGCGATTACTGACTCCATGGAGAAATCTGCGGAAGACAGTTGCAATAGGCTCCCCATTCGTCAAGAAGGGAAAGCTGAAGGTACATGGGTCTTGCTAGACTATGGCGACGTGATTTCGCATGTACTCATGCCAGAACAGCGGGAATACTATGATTTAGAGGCATTTTGGGGACATGCAGAACGCCTGCCCTTATCCTTTCACCCCCCTTCTGAGTAACTAAGGTTGTCTTTGTGATTAGCAGTTGACAATCTACCCTAAAATTTTGAATACTAGATATTCGGCATACTTTTGTTCAGCTCGGATCAGGTCCATGCCCTAAACGCTGATGCTCAAGCACAGAAAGAGGATCAGATACCTGTACGGCTTATTGAGGCTCAAATCAAATGACTTTTGCAATTATCGAAGCGGGTGGAAAACAGTTAAAAGTTGAACCCGGTCGATTTTATGACGTTGATCGTTTAGCAAACGATACAGATACAAAGCTATCCCTTGATCAAGTGTTACTCGTCCATGATGGAAACGAGGTCACAGTTGGTCAACCCTTAGTCAAAGGGGCCACCGTTGAAGTGACGGTGATGCAGCATCGCCGAGATCGCAAGATTATCGTTTACAAGATGCAGCCTAAGAAGAAAACGCGAAAGAAGCGTGGGCATCGTCAAGAATTGACCCGATTAATGGTGGATGCAATTCACCTAGATGGCAAAGCCATTGGCGAAACAAAAGCCAAGAAATCTAAAACTAGTGAAGAAGCAGTGGCTGTTGAAGCAGAAGTCGTTGCAGACTAGTCATTCCCAATAATCTCAAATCTTACCCTGAAGCATTCACGAGGAAATTATGGCTCATAAGAAAGGAACTGGTAGTACCCGTAACGGACGGGACTCTAACTCTCAGCGTTTAGGAGTTAAGCGCTACGGCGGTGAAGTGGTCCGTGCAGGCAACATCATTATTCGCCAACGAGGCACCAAGGTTCATCCTGGCAACAATGTGGGTCGCGGTAGTGACGACACTTTATTTGCCACAGTTGATGGCGTTGTGACCTTTGAGCGCAAAGGTAAATCCCGCAAAAAAGTCAGCGTCTATCCCGCATAGAGCTGCACTCTCTAACACACTTGTAGAATTTAATAAACGAGCTGTTCACTTTTCTGTAGCAGCTCGTTTTTGTATATATCCAAGGCTCTCCTATCCTTATCCAGGGAAATGTTATATCCACCTCGCCAGCCAATTTCGTCGTCAACACCAATAATCACTCTCCTCACAGACTTTGGCCTAGAAGACGTCTATGTCGGCATTATGAAAGGCGTTATCACTGGCATTCATCCTCAGGCTCATATCATTGATTTAACCCATCAAGTCCCCCCTCACAATATTGCTTTTGGCAGTTTCCAGCTCGGCAATGCCTATCAACATTTCCCACCAGGCACAATCCATGTTGCAGTCGTTGACCCAGGCGTAGGTAGCCATCGACGAGCCATTGCTATCCAAATGCCCTCAAGCATACTCATTGGCCCGGACAATGGCTTATTTAGCCATGTACTGATGTATGACGATGCGATCGCAGTCGTTGAACTGACGAACAGCCAATATTGGTACTCAAAACAACCTAGCAACACCTTCCATGGCAGAGATATTTTTGCTCCAGCCGCTGCTTATGTAGCTCAAGGTCTATCCCTTCAAGCCCTGGGCCCCACGCTATCCGTTTCGTCACTGGCAACTCTACCTAATCTTTATGCCTGGGAACCCACTCACAATGGGGGCACAGGCAATATTCAAGCTATTGACTATTTCGGCAATATAATTACCAACATTCCGGCAAGCGAGATTCAAAACTCCTCTTGGAGCCTACAGATTGGTCAGCATCGCATTCACAATGCAACCTCTTACACTACGGCTGCAGATCATCCAACCTTAAAAGCACTGATTGGTAGCCATGGATGGCTTGAAATAGCTCTCCCCAAGGGATCCGCGCATCAAATCTTGAATAGCAAGGTAGGGGATCGGGTACAGCTCCACCTCAATCAGTAATTCTTGCCACCGACAGTTCCCTAAGTTGAACTCAAAAGCCCCAATAACAGACACCCGCTACAATGATCGATTAAGTCATCCAAACGTACTGATAAAAAACTTTGAATACTAACCTCAGTAGTCGGGAGTTAACATATGTTTTCTGTCCTTGAAGCCACCTCAGACATTTATCAAGGCCACTTTGGGGAATTTACGATTTCTAAAGACGATCGGACAGAAGTCGTAATTTATCGTGGAGCACTGCTAATTGCAGCTTCTAGCTTTGCCCTCGGCTCTATCCTGTTTCTACTTTTAGGCCCTCAACCTTATGTGTTGTCATGGCTAACGAGTTTATTTATGTGCTTTGCGATGGCAATCGGGGTTAGTTTAGCCACCATTCACATCTACATGAGTGTCTTACATCGAACCCTACAGATTTTTTGGGCTATTGGCTTTTCAGTTGCAATCTATATTGCCATCACACAAGCCTCTCCCCTCATCTCTAGCATTTATACTCAGCCACTCCATCTCTTTGGTGTAGGCTGGCTATTTGTTGCACTCACTGGAGTGTTCTTTAAAGAAGCCTTTTGCTTCAATCATGGAGAGACCAAACTGCTGACCGGTGTTGTTCCTATATTGCTATTGGGACATTGGCTCAACTGGCTACCTCTCATGGGTGAAAAAGTACTGTTAGGTTCTTGGGCAGTACTTTTTATGATTTTTGCATCCAGGAAAATTGTGAAGCCCATTCCTCCAGATATTGGTGACAAAAGCGTATTTGAGTACTTACATAACAAACAAAGGTCTATTCAACTAGAAACTAACAGCGACTAAGAATGCTGTTAATCAATCAACAAACCGGACATATCACTAAATGTCAATATAGTCAAAAACATAAAGATAGATTGACAGATTTTGAAGAAACCTGGACAATCTATCTTTATCACTCAAATCCAGCATCTGACGCATACTACTATGTTTCTATGATCCTGCTTTGAACTGCACAAGTTGCAAATTCAACGTAGTCTTGATACAAGTAAGTGGCTCTTTTTTATCAATTCCACTGTGAGGAGTTAAGAAACAAATGAAAATCAAACTAACCGCTTTAGCCGTTCTACTTGGCTTTTCAACCCTTTTGGGTGCCTGCTCAGATAGCGCATCTGAGTCTCCTAGCCCCGAGGCTTCTCCCGAAGCTGAAGCTTCCCCTGAAGCTTCACCTGCTGAGTAAGATCTAGCAGTTTGCAAGTCAGCATTGTCCTGTAATCTGGTTATCACTTACCGGATCTAAGTGTTCCTCGCAGGCAAGTCGGCTCAAACAGCTTGGCAGTAAATTTTGATCGAAAGTCCAACAGTTGGACAGCTCTAAAATCCTACTTAAAAATTTGAGTGTTTATTCTTCTCAAATTGACTATGGATCCCTACACTGTCCAACTAATACTCTTTCAAATTTGATGAAGAGGCGCTAGTATCGACAAATACTAGCGCCTCTTTGGCTGTCAATACGTGCCTACCCTTCTGAGAAGGCTTGATTACTGACCCCAGGCTGGCATTCTGACAAGCTTTTTGATAGATATTTGCCCAGCTAACTGTTAATCTCTAGCTCTTGCACATCTTTATAGATATCATTTTCACTAGCTCAAGCATTGTGAAAGCCAGAATATCTCTAAGACCAAGAAATCAACAAATCATAGTGTCAGACTTCCCTTCCAGGCAAATGCAGCAGATTTAGATTCGAGGATGAGTTGGGATCTTCTAAGTAGAGGTAGATCATCCGATATAGATATAATCCCTCCAAAATTGCAAGACGAAATCTTCTTGCTTCATCAACACCCAACTATTCATCAGCAAGATGAGTCGTGGCTTGGAGATTAACTAATAGGCCAAAGTTGAGAGATTCCTGCTTACTCCCTTTCCGTTTCAAGATTGTATATGACTAGCAGCTCAAAAACATTCATCATGCAAAGATTATGCAAGTTGGCCACCCTATTCATTCTTTTGTCGGGATAGGAGTAAGTGCAATTAAAATAACATTAAAAAATGATTTGGTATTTTCAATAGACTGAGACACGTATTTGGGGGTGAGATAAAACCATGCAGGATAATGTAGCTATAGCTCAAAATATATTTTTTAATACGCTAGCTATTCATTTTATTCTCAACTTAACTCTGGCAAACCATAAATAACCATCATGCGATTATGATTATCTCGGGAAATTAATTCTGATTAAATATATGAGTGTTATAGGTAACCCGTATTGCACTGCAGTAGTTGCAAGCCCTTCAACTCTTAAATCAATCTAGTTTCTGAGGTACTCTTTTATATCAACAAGCTGATACTCATTGGTGGGCTTATGTTCTCATATATGATTGACCATTCTCAAGTGGTTTCGTTGAAAAAAATATTCTCTATATATTTCTAAATCTAATTGCATTGATAGAGTCATTTTATGCATTTAGTTTCATCTAGATTTACTTATCTACCTCCTTCAATCACAGCTTCAGTTTAGTCAGCCGAGCCATTGTATTGTCCTGAGAAAAAATAATTAAGAATCCAGTATAATCTTTGTGAACTTTTATATTCAGGAGAGAATAGCTCTTTGCCCAAAGTAGCCTCGAAAATGCACTATAAGAAACCCATCGCCTTAATATTCAGTCTACTGAAGTAGCACCGAGACTTTCCCTCTTAAGGTTTACCTCAATGATCGATAGGTTAGGAAATTACTGCCTGCATCTCAGAAATCGCCACTTTTTGCTTGTTGATGTCATTGCCTTTTCATTTATCCCACTTTTTGCCTTGAGCTTGCGCTTAGATAGCGCACTGGGATTTATCCTGACTTTTGAACGATACCAAGCCGATTTACTACTGGTCACCTTGTTATTTATGGTGATTAAGCTAACTGTTTTTTTATCGGGTGGTTTTTACAAACATTACTGGCGTTATGCAAGCATTGATGAGCTGAGTAATGTTGCTGTACTTACAGGCTCATCGGTTATTTTGCAGACTTTAGCGTTTGCAGTTCTAAAATCGCTTTCCATTTTATCTTTGCCACGATCTTTGCCATTTCTTGACGGTCTGCTCACCCTATTGATCATTGGCGGTATAAGGTTTAGTGTCCGGGCTATAGAACGGAGAAAGCGCCAAAATGAAACATCTGAACGCAGAGACTTGAGGAAGCGAGCATTAGTTGTAGGAGCGGGCAATGCAGGAGTTGCGCTCGTCCAGGAGCTGGAACGAAGCCCCCATATTGGATTACTGCCTATCGCTTTTGTCGATGACAACCCTGCCAAATTAAATTTGAGGATCCGAGGATTACCAGTCGTTGGGAATCGGAATGTTATCCCAGATACTATTAAATCTTGGCATATTCAGACTGTGATTATTGCCATGCCCTCTCTATCAGGCCAAAACCTACGAGATATCGTTGCATTGTGTCAGATGACTGGGGTTGAGACTTTAACCTTACCCGCGTTACAAGATGTGTTAGTAGGTCAGCACGACTTACAAAATAGCATTCGAGAAGTGCAGATTGAAGATCTTCTCCGTCGTGCCCCTATCCAGACAGATATACAAGGAGTTCGCCAGCTCCTTAGGGGTCGACGAGTATTAGTGACTGGAGCCGGCGGATCTATTGGCAGCGAACTCTGTCGACAAATTTTGCGCTGTGCACCGTCAGAACTTATTTTGCTGGGACATGGAGAAAACTCTGTGTTTCAGATACAGCAAGAACTTCTTCAATATCAGGCTGCATACCAAAATCATCAAGGCATTGCAGAAACTGATGTATCAATGCCTAAGCTTAGACCTTTTATTGCAGATCTGAGACACCCTTCTCGCTTACGATTTGCCTTTGAAGAGTATCAGCCAGAAGTCGTATTTCATGCGGCAGCCCACAAGCATGTGCCTCTGATGGAAAATAATGCGCCTGAAGCTATCACCAATAATGTCTTAGGGACCAAAGCATTAACTGATTTGGCAGTTGAATTTGGTGTGCAGCATTTTGTCATGATTTCTACGGACAAAGCCGTCAATCCTACCAATGTGATGGGAGCTAGCAAGCGTATTGCTGAGATGATCGTGCTAAAAGCAGCCCAAACTAGCGGACTTCCCTTTGTCGTAGTTCGATTTGGTAATGTTCTGGGAAGCAGAGGGAGTGTGATTCCCACATTCAAACGACAGATTGCGGCTGGTGGACCTGTCACAGTCACTCACCCAGACATCTGTCGATATTTTATGACTATCCCAGAAGCAGTTCAATTAGTCCTCCAAGCAGTGGTTATGAGCCCTGGTGGGGAGATATTGATGCTGAATATGGGTGAACCTGTAAAAATCGTAGATTTAGCGAAGGATCTTATTTGCCTATCGGGTTACCAGGTCGGAAAGGATATAGAAATCTCTTACACAGGTTTGCGGCCAGGCGAAAAACTTTTTGAAGAGTTATTTCTGCCCGATGAAGAGTATCGAAAGACTGGACATGAAAAGTTGCTAGTGGTCAAAAACGCTAGCAAAAATATTCCCAGCCACCTATTGCAAAGTGTTGCTGATCTACTACAATCTGCATCTATTAACGATTCAATGGAAATTCGGTCTTTACTCCAGAAGTTAGTACCTGGATATCAAACCAAAATGCCTGTTTCTCCTCGTTAGTATTATTTCTGTAGATGTCGACGGATCAACTGGAAAGTAATTAATGGTTCAGGGCCCATAAGCCACAGGGAACTTATAAGGTCATTAGGCGTTCATCACGATATGAAAACGTTGTAGACCATGCCCTCTACTTTGAGCTCTTTGAAATCATGTGGTTCTTAGCTATCAAGTAAGCTAAAACCTCACTAATGTGATGTCTAGAGGACTTACCACAGAGAATGTATCAATATCGTTATGTGATATAAACACTTGAATGAGCATCTGCCTAGAATTTTAAAATGAGTTCCTTCTAGAGTCTTTTCCCCATTGTGTCTGATAATTTATTTAATCACTTAAAAACAAAAATTCTTGACCGTACAGCAGTTGTTGGAGTAATAGGTCTGGGGTATGTAGGGTTACCATTTGCTGTCGAAAAGGCCAAAGTAGGATTTCATGTGATTGGGATAGAACAGAATCCTGATCGTGCCGATGCTGTGAATGCAGCTAAGAATTACATTAATGATGTTGATTCTGATGAGTTAGCAGCAGTAGTTGCCAGCGGTAAGCTCAAGGCCATCTGTGGCTTTGATAAGGTTTCGCACATGGATGTATTAGTAATTTGTGTGCCAACACCGTTATCAAAAAATATGACTCCAAACCTCTCCTATATCGAGAGTGTGACCCAGGGAATAGCGCCAGAGTTGCGCTCAGGTCAATTAATTACCCTAGAATCAACGACTTACCCTGGAACGACAGATGAAGTTATTAAACCTGTATTGGAGTCTAGCGGTTTAAAGCAGGGTCAAGATTTTTTCTTAGGCCACTCGCCTGAACGTGTTGATCCAGGCAACCAACGTTATACCACTAAGAATACCAATAAGGTTGTTGGTGCATCTGACCCTGTTTCTCTAGAAATCGCCACCCTTTTTTATCAGCAAACCATTGATCACGTAGTTCCCGTTAGTAGTGCGAAAGCTGCTGAGCTAGTCAAGGTTTTTGAGAATACCTTTAGGGCGGTCAATATTGCCCTAGTCAATGAATTGGCTATGCTATGTGATCGCATGGATCTAAATGTTTGGGAAGTACTGGATGCCGCTAACACCAAGCCTTTTGGAATTATGCCCTTCTATCCCGGGCCAGGCGTTGGTGGGCACTGTATTCCCATTGATCCACATTATCTTGAGTGGAAGGCAAAGGAGTTTAATTTTGAAACTCACTTCATTGCTTTAGCTGGAGAAATCAATCGGCGGATGCCCGAATTTGTCAGAGAAAAAACCCTACGCACCTTAAATCATATAGGAATAGCCCCATCAAAAGCGAAGGTGCTAGTTATGGGAGTTTCGTATAAAAAAGACTTAGGAGATTGGCGTGAATCTCCTTCTATTGACATCGTTAAACTCCTTATACGGGATCACGTGAACTTGGATTATCATGATCCCTTTGTGCCAGTGATCACTATTGAAGGGCATCAGATGCAATCTATTGATCTAGAAAACACAACCTTGAGTCAGTATGATCTAGTGATTATTGCTACAGACCATTCAGCTGTTGACTATGCTCAGTTAGTAGATCAATCAACGGCAATACTAGATACTCGTGGAATTACCCGCAAATTACCGGACGCACAATCTGCTTCATATCAGTCTAAAATCACACTGCTCTAGATCCATTTAGAATTCGTCAATCTCTCTATGAACAAAGTTGTTGTCGTCGGTGCAGGAAACTGGGGTAAAAACCTGGTGAAGAATTTTCATGAGCTCAATGCCTTAGCCGGAGTGGCTGAGATGAGTTCAGATTTGCGTCAGGCGATAGCAGATAGCTATCCGGATCTTCAGGTATATACTGACTATCGCGACGTTTTAGATACTGATATTTCAGCCATTGTCTTTGCAACACCAGCCCCTACCCATTATTCGTTGGCAAAAGCGGCTTTAGCTGCCGGTAAAGATGTATTTATCGAAAAACCAATGACCCTGAATACGCAAGATGCGATTGAGTTGGCTAAATATGCCGATCAACATGATCGCATTTTAATGGTGGGACATTTATTGCTGTATCAACCTGCGATCTCATGGATGCGAGACTATATATCCAGCGGTAAAGCAGGTAAAGTACTCCATGTCATGGCTCAACGGGCCAAACTGGGCAGAGCCCGCTCTGAAGAGAACGTTTGGTGGTCCTTTGCTCCCCATGATGTCTCTGTTGTGCTGGATTTACTGGGTAATCCTAAACTCCAATCCATACAAGCGAGTGGTCATGCTATGGTGCAATCCCATGTTGAGGATAATGTTCATGTCGATTTGGTCTTTGAGAATGGCCAAACTGCTCATATTCATGCCTCTTGGTATCATCCGTTATTACAGCGATGCACCACCATCCTCGCCGAACGACAAATGCTGGTCTATGACGAAGTTACACAGCAAGTCACCGTTTACGAAAAATCTATTGGCTCAAATCTTCAAAACGTAGATACAGGATCTTGGATCGCCGATGTCGCCACAACTCAGCCTCTCAAGTTAGAATGCGAGCATTTTCTTGACTGTCTGGACACACGCCAGCAACCGAGATCAAATGGTTGGAATGGTGTTGCAGTAGTAGAGATTTTAGAAAAGGCTCAGGAGGCAATGCGTGGCTGAGCCAACTCTGGAGAAACGTGACTTTTTCGCTCATGAATCTTCCTATATCGATGAAGGTGCACAGATTGGTACCAACACTAAAATTTGGCACTTTTGTCATGTCTATGGCAAAACCAAAATTGGCCAAAACTGTGTATTAGGTCAAAATGTGACGGTAGCAAACCATGTCATCGTCGGTGATCAATGCAAAATTCAGAACAATGTCTCTCTATATGAAGGTGTCATCTTAGAAGACTATGTGTTTTGTGGGCCCAGCATGGTGTTTACCAACGTTAAAACACCCCGTTGTGAGTTTCCTCGTAATACCAGTGCTGACTACCACAAAACGTTAGTTAAACGAGGAGTCAGTATTGGTGCCAATGCCACTATTGTCTGTGGTGTGACCTTACACGAAGGGGCGTTCGTTGCCGCTGGAGCAGTGGTAACCAAAGATATTCCTGCCTACGGCATGGTTGCTGGCATTCCAGCTCGCCTTATCGGTTGGATGAGTGCCTATGGAGATGTTTTAGAATTCGACGACAATGGCTATGCTGTAGACTCAGCAGGTACCCGATATCAAAAAGTCTCTGAAATAGAAGTCCGCAAACTCTAGTGCCCAGGTATGAAAATTCCTATTCTTGATCTTAAACCCCAATATGCCAGCATCAAAGCTGATATCCATACTGCCCTTGATCGGGTCCTGGAATCAGGCGCTTTCATTATGGGGCCGGAGGTCAAACAATTCGAACAAGAAGTTGCCACTTACCTTGGTGTCAAACATGCAATCGGTGTCAACTCGGGAACTGATGCTTTAGTCATTGGTCTCAAAGCTTCTGGCATAGGAGTAGAAGATGAAGTTATCACTACCCCTTTTTCGTTTTTTGCCACCGCCGAATCAATTAGCAATGTGGGCGCCAAACCCATCTTCGTTGATATTGATCCCCACACTTTTAATTTGAATGCTCATCAAATCGAAGCTAAAGTAACCCCAAAGACTAAGGCAATTTTGCCAGTGCATCTGTACGGCCATCCAGCAGCTATGGCAACCATTATGGAAGTTGCCAAGAAATATCAGCTGAAAGTAATAGAGGATTGTGCACAGGCATTTGGAGCCCACTATTGGGGAAGTGAAGTTAGGAATGAGCCATCAGGTGTCCCAACGAAGATTGACCACCTTCGCGATAAAGCAGTAGGAACAATTGGGGATGTTGGGGCATATTCATTTTTCCCATCCAAAAATTTAGGAGCTTATGGTGACGGAGGTCTCATTACCACTAATGATGATGCCATTGCTGAAAAAGCTAGGATGCTACGAGTCCATGGTGCATTGAAGAAGTACCACAATGAGGTCTTGGGATATAACTCTCGCCTTGATTCTATCCAGGCTGCCATTCTACGGGTTAAATTGCCCCATATAGACAACTGGAATCAAGGGCGTCGTCAAGTTGCTCAAACTTACAATGATGGCTTAGCGAATTTACCTGCAATTATTACACCACAGATTGTTGAAGGTCATGTTTTCCATCAATATACAATTCGTGTCTTAGATCAAAAGCGTGATGCACTCAAGCAGTATTTAGCTGACCATGAGATTGGGTCGATGGTATATTACCCCGTACCTCAAGATCAGCTACCTGTTTATCTAGGCCAGTACGATGTGTTTGAAGTGAGTAGTCAATATACGCAAGAAGTCCTAAGTTTACCCATTTGGCCAGAGCTACAACCTGACACTCAAAGCTTAATTATCAAAACTATCCAAAACTTTTATTTAGGGTAGGCAATCCAGAACCAGGCGAGAATTTTGCTGAAGCGTAGTCAGAAACTCACGAACATACCCTTCCTGCGTAATGTTTTCACATTAATGACAGGCACTGCTTTAGCACAAGCCATTCCAGTGGTTTTGTCTCCAGTTCTGACCCGAGTTTATTCTCCAGAGACATTTGGTGGGCTGGCCCTCTTCATGTCTCTCTCAATTATCATGGCCATCCCTGCGACTGGGCGTTATGAGCAGTCCATCATCTTACCTGAAGATGATAACGACGCTCTAAATATTGTTGTACTATGCATTAGTCTTTCTGCCATTTTTTGCTCATTACTTTGGATATTTTTTTATTGGTTCAGCGCTCCAATCTCAAGCATTATTACCCTAAAAAACTTAAGTGTTTACTTACGCCTATTACCAATTTCAATATTTTTACTAGCTGCTTATCAATCGACATACTATTGGTTTAATCGCGTCAAATTATATAAAACTATCACCTTCAACAAGGTGGCATTATCTCTATCTGTAGTCACGACTCAACTCGCTTTATATCAAGTGTCCGATTTTGGTTTAGTGATGGGCTATGTATTTGGACAGCTTATAGGGGTTGTATATGCTGTCTATCAAATGCTCACCTTCTTGCATAAGCATTCAGAGGGAGTTGATATCAACCTTGATCGCATCAAGCAACAAGCTCGGCGGCATATTAAATTCCCAAAATTCTTATTATTAGGGCATATGATGAATGCAATATCTGGGAATATGCCAATCATGCTATTTCAAAGTTTGTATGGCCCTGCATTTTCTGGTTTTTACTCACTAACATTTCGCGTAATTGCTCTACCAATGTCATTAATTGGCAATGCGATTAGTGATGTTTTTCGCGAGGCAGCTTCTAAGCAATACATCAATGAAGGCGAGTGCAGTCAACTTTTTTTAAAGACATTTAAGTACCTTCTTCTAATCGCTGTTATCCCTTTTGCTGTTTTTCTAATTGCTAGTCCTTACTTGTTTACCTTATTTTTTGGCAAAGCGTGGGTTCAAGCTGGTATTTATGCTCGTCTGCTATCACCAATGCTTTTTTGCCAATTTATTACTATCCCTCTTTGTTCAATGTTTATTATTGCAGAGAAGCAAGAATTGGATCTGCTATGGCAGGTCGTCAGATTTATTCTTTCTATTGGCTCAATCTGGATAGGATATACCATTTTTAAGAGTGATGAGTCATCAGTTTTACTATTTTCTATAGCGTTTTGTATTTTATATTTGGTCAGTGGCATCATGAGCTATTCCTTTAGCTGTGCAAATCACAAGACTCTGGATGCAGGTTAATGTAGGTAAAACAGGGTAGTGTGATGAGCTATATACAAGCATTAGCCCGAAGATTTTCTAAGCAATCGATCGCAAAATTCCGCCTGAGATTTCTTCGTCCTTTTTTAGCTAAGAAATATACTAACTATAACTCGGGTGATTTTTTAAAAAAGTTTGGAGAGGATTGGTATTAATCCTGGAGATTCTCTATTCTTGATGTACTCTCAAGACCAAATCTATCTAAAGACTGGCAAGTTAGTTCCTATTAAATCTCTGCTCAAAGATCTCATAACTTATCTAGGAGAAAACAGCACATTAATGACGCTATGCTTTCCTATTGATCGCGATCAAATATCAGAAAAAAACCAAGGTTTTTAATATTAAAAAAAACAGCTACTGAGTCCGGCATGATGGCTGAAATACTTCGAAGAAAAAAAAAGGCTCCGTGCGCAGTCTAAATCCTATATTTAGTACTATTTCATATGGCCAGAAAGCTCAGCTATTCTCTGGCAATCACCATCAATCTCCTTACCCCTTTGGTCCTCTGTCTCCTTACTATCAGATCATGGGGGGATGGAGCAAAATATTTAGGAATTGGCGTTGGATTTGAAGCATTTACGCCATGTCATATGATTGAAGACCACTTCAAAGATAAATTTAAGCATAAAATCTATTACGAAGATCCAGAAGAATTCACAGTGAAGTTATCTGATGGGTGTGAGCAGTTAGTCAGTACATATATGCGAAACCCTGCAACTTTTCCCAAAGGAGGTTATGACCCTATCTATTATTTCAGCTTACTAGACATCTCCAACTCACAAGCATTTACTCAATCAGGAATCAAGTTATTCACATTTAAAATGCAAGACTTCTTCGATGCTGCAGTTAATATCTATGCAGCTAAAGGAATTACCGTTTGGGATACAGGTTCATTAACATTTAACATATCAAAAGCGATCAAGAAGCTATTGCGAAAAACCATAAAACCCAGACAGGCTGAATAAAAGCGCATGGATCTTAATGAAGCATTTATAGCTTTGACAAATTAAACCAAAGATTCTGTTATTCGAATATCTATTGCCCATTATAAAAGCAATAAAAAAGGAATTTTATATGCATTCAACAAAACGTTTATCAGCTCCCTTGATTGATGAGCTTATTCAAGAAATATTGAGGATTAACAAACTCCAAAGCAATTTCTTAGCAGATTCAGTGAAAGCTCTTTCACAAAGCGACACTCAGGTTTTCATTCAATACCTCAATTATTGTCTGGATCAACAGTTAACATTAGGGTACTTAGCTGAATGTTATGACTTAATTGTTAAAGATACTTTTACACAGCAGCTCTACTTTAAGCGCCATGGTCATTACAAGTATTCGTCTTATGCTGAAGTTGAATCTTTAGTGTATCGAAATGAAGAGTACATGAGCATGTATATGTATGGCTTGGCTATAACAACTTTTTTATGGCCCAATCATGCTCAAATGAAACATTTTTTCAAGGAGATGCTGCCAAAAACACAGTCTGGGCGATATTTGGAAATTGGTCCAGGACATGGATTTCACATGATGGAGGCCATGCAAAGTTCTCAGTATGAAGAGTTCTTAGGCGTTGATATTAGTCCTACAAGTGTGTTTCTTACTCAAAAAATTCTTTCTAGCCGTTATTTTGGTCAGTTTGAAAACTACAGTATCAAAGAATGCGATTTTCTAGCTTGGGAACCCAATGATCAATATGATGCAGTGGTCATGGGTGAAGTACTAGAGCATGTGGAGCAACCGCAAAAATTCTTGAAAAAGATTGCTGCGTTGACCCACAACACCTCACATATCCATGTCACGACC
Source organism: Acaryochloris sp. 'Moss Beach' (assembly GCF_021497025.1). Taxonomy (NCBI): domain Bacteria; kingdom Bacillati; phylum Cyanobacteriota; class Cyanophyceae; order Acaryochloridales; family Acaryochloridaceae; genus Acaryochloris; species Acaryochloris sp. 'Moss Beach'. Next base: position 3,225,716 of record NZ_CP071717.1, on the reverse strand, counting down.
TGTATTAATTCTCCTGCCATTGACCATATCTATTTATTTGGGCATGCGCAACAAATTGCAGACATAGTTCAAGCCAGTGGTTTATATATCAAGCACCAATTGTTGATTCCTTACCAATCAACGACCTTAGCTCAATCTGAACAGGACAAGCTGCCTATTAATATCGCTCTTATCCTTGGCAAAGTCGATGATTAGTTCTAACCCATTTGGCTTGGAGTTCCACCATTTTGGTCTGGCCGTCCGTAAGCCTCAAAAAGCCATTCGCTTCTTGAGAGATTTAGATTATCAAATTGGTCCTGAAACTTATGATGAGTTGCAGAATGTCAATTTGAGGATGGGTGAGCATTCATCAATGCCTGATATAGAGTTGATCTATCCCACCGATTCTCCGGGTCCCTTAGATGAGTGGTTAACAGATTATGCTCAGATCATTTACCACCTCTGCTATGTCAGTGAGAACGTGGAACAAACGATTGATAAGCTTCGTCAAGAACACCGCATAATTACGATCTCACCCCCCAAACCTGCCATTTTATTCAATTTTCAGAATGTGTCTTTTTATCAGATACACGGATTTGGCCTGGTTGAAATTCTAGAATGTACGGCTTAAAGATGATGTTGACGTTTGCTGAGATTCAGAATTTTCTAAATCAGGTATCGGTGGAAAATCAGCCTGAGCTGAATATCTCTGTTGTTCGGAACATCACTGTTGAGCCCATCGAACCGTATCTTGCCTACTGGGCTTATCAAATGGGCTTCGCTGCCCAGGTGCAGTGGGGGGGATATGACAGCAGTATCCAAGATGCGATCGCAAATAATTCCCAACTCTTCAATAGTCAAACAGATTGTGTTCTCGTTTTTCTCAAATTGGAAGTTTTATCCGCCCATTTGGCCCAATGTTTCCCCACATTGACCGCTAAAGAGATTGATTCAGAATGCGAACGAATTCTGGAGTATGCGCAAACTATTATCCAAGGACTTCGTCGTCAAACCACAGCCATGATCTTATGGATGGGTTTTGAACGTCCACTTTATCCAAGCTGGGGAATCCTAGACCTGCAAAGACAGACGGGGCAAACCGCTACTATACAACGATTAAATGCTGCTATTCACAGCCTCTTGCTTGGGCAAGAGAATAGTTATTTCGTTGATTTAGATTTATCCCTTGCTCGGCTAGGTAGTCATCATTACTTTGACTATCGCTACTGGCATATCGGCAGATCGCCCTATACGAGACAGGCACTAGGCGAGATAGCGACTGAAGTATTTAAGTATATTCGGGCCTTAAAAGGACAAAACAAAAAATGTCTGGTCCTGGACTGTGATAACACCCTATGGGGCGGTGTGATTGGTGAAGATGGTTTAGCTGGCATAAAATTAAGCGCCAATTCTTATCCTGGATCTTGCTTCTACGAATTTCAGCAAGCAATTCTCAACCTCTACCATCGAGGTATTTTGATTGCCTTGTGTAGTAAGAATAACGAAGCCGAGGTATGGGATGTATTTCATAATCACCCTGACATGGTCTTGCAAGAATCTCATATTGCCTGTGCCCAAATTAATTGGGATGACAAAGCCCACAATCTCCACCAAATCGTGCAGGAATTAAACATAGGACTTGATAGCTTAGTATTTGTAGACGATAGCGAATTTGAAGTGAATCTTGTTCGACAACTGCTTCCCGAAGTAGAAACCATCCACTTACCTCGTAAACGGTCTACAGAATACCGTCAGATGTTATCGAGCTGTGGTTGGTTTGATACGCTAGCCCTAACTCAAGAAGACTTAGACCGTGGAGCCATGTACTCTGCTGCCCAGCAGCGAGCCCAAGCTCAAAAACAGTTCATGAGCATCACCCAATACCATGAATCTTTAGAAATGGTTGCTGAGATCTCTTTCGCAGATGAGTTCTCTATGCCACGGGTTGCACAGTTGACTCAAAAAACAAATCAATTCAACTTGACTACCCAACGGTATTCTGAAGCAGATATTGCAGGTTTCATCAGTTGCTCAACATCTGATGTTTTGTACCTACAGTTGAAAGATAAGTTTGGCGTCTACGGTATTGTAGGAGTCTGCATTGTTATCTATCAAGATGCTCACGCAGTAATTGATTCGCTGTTGTTGTCTTGCCGAGTGTTAGGCAGACATGTCGAAGATGCATTTTTGCATGAGATCCTCAAACTCGTAACACATCGAGAGTGCCAGACCATTGAAGGACAGTATCAGCCCACACAAAAGAACATGCAGGTCCAATCATTTTATTGCGATCGCAGTTTCACTGAACAGTCTGCTGGACGGTATCATTTAGACCTTATCCATTGTCAAGACGTGCCTGCAAGCCGTTTTGTTGGTGAAATCATCTCTCAGGTAGCTAAAGGAGGCTAACGTCAATGCCTGGAACAACAACACAAGTTCGGGTTATTCAAGTCATCTCAACCATCCTCAATGTTCCAACCGATAAGCTCAACATAGACTCTTCACCAGAATCCGTTGAACAATGGGAATCCATGAAACATATCAACTTAGTTCTAGCGATTGAAGAAGAATTTGATGTTCAGTTTGATGATGAACAAATCGCTGAGTTACAGTCTGTAAAATCAATTATTGAAGCAGTTGACAATACTGATGCATAAATTGCTATACCTAACTCAGTCATATCCTTAAAGTCAATCGTGTCCAAGCCAACTCTGCAAATTAAGATGCCTGATTCCTATTGGGCAGAGCGAACATATATAGTTCGAGTCATTTTTGAAGAGTTTCTAGGGATTCCAGCCCACATACAAAAGACCTCGCACTCAGATGTGATCATTACGGCTGGGGATCATCGGAAGTTAGTGATAGCAGATACGCTTTTCTCTACACCAAAACTCTTGTGGTTAGAGCCAACTTCCCTACCGATGCAGCCTCTCAAAGTATGGGACCTTAGCACCACTAACTTACATCCACAGTTAGTTCACACGGATATACCTATCATTTTTGGGGATGATCCGCATACTCTAAACTTTTTGCACCAATCAAAAGATCAGATTCATATAGGATTGGATATATTTGGTTCAGCATTTTTTATGCTGACACGCTATGAAGAAGTTGTTAAAACTGAACGAGATTCGCTAGATCGGTTTCCAGCCTCAGCATCTTTGGCCTATCAAGAGAACTTTCTCATGCGGCCAATTGTTAATGAATATGTCGAAATCCTCTGGACTTGTATGTTGTTGTTGTGGCCAAGGCTTTCGAGACGACAGCATTATTTTCAAACTTACGTCAGTCATGACGTGGATGAGCCTTTTCGATATGTCTTCTCTGGGCCAAAGCGATTGTTCAGGCGCTGTATAGGGGACGTAGTCCGCCGGAAAAGTCTGATGGCGGCAGCAAGGAGTGTAGAATCTTGGCTTGAAGTAAAGCAGGGGAATCTGATTGCTGATCCCTGCAACACTTTTGATTTTATTATGCATATCAGTGAGAAACAAGGCCTTCAAAGCGCTTTCTACTTTATTGCAGATCACACCTGTTACCCCATTGATGGAGATTACGACTTGTCTCATCCATTGATGAGAGCGCTACTGTCCAAAATTTATCAGCGTGACCATGAAATCGGTTTACATTCTAGTTTCAACACCTATAAGGATAAAGTTCAAACTCAAAAAGAAATTGATATTTTAAAGTCTGCATGCCTTGAGGTGGATATTTGTCAACAAGATTGGGGTGGGCGGCAACATTGTTTGCGGTGGGAAACACCTACGACTTGGCAAAATCTTAATGATGTGGGATTAACTTATGATACAACCCTATGTTTTTCTGAGCATGTAGGTTTTCGATGTGGAACCTGTTTTGAATATCCTGTATTCAACCTATTAACAAGTGAATGCTTAGGGCTATATGAACGCCCTTTAATTGTAATGGATGCGACAGTTTTAGAAAAAAAATTATATGAATCTGGATATATTAAAAGGAGAAGCTTTCAAGACAATCAAATCAATGAAATCAGTCTGTCAGCAGTTTTCAGGCAACTTTACTCTTCTCTGGCATAATAGCCGTTTAACCACAGATAAGGAGCGTGAACTGTATCAGCAGATTTTACAAACTTAAGCTATCACTAAAAAAAAGTAGATCAACATTCTAGGCTCTTATGTATTGCATTAAAAAAATAAATATGAATATAGGTTTTTTTAATAAGCTGGTATCTATTCTTGCTTGTGATTGGATACTTGTTAGAAAAGCTGACTAGCTGTTTCTCTCGACTAAGTATTTTTACTATCTTCTTCTATGTTTTCTTCCTAAAACATGGTGTGATGATTCCTTTTAATGTTGATATTAATTATCAACAGATGGGACTCCAGCTTTCTGATATAGTTATACTCCGCTGGATTACATCTGTGATATTGATGTATATCAGTTTTATTATCGGATTATTGATCGCACGCCTTTTTTTTGGGAAAAAGAAGCTAAGCAGAAAAGAGTATAAGCAAGATGCTCTAAAGTTGATTACTCAGAGACGAAACGATCTAAGAGATGTTTTTCCACTTTTTGCGATTTTCGTTGCTATTCTAACTTTTTGGGTATTATGGAATCCTTCATTTCTACAAATTTTATTATCTGGTGACATTACTGCAGAGTCTTATAAAGCTGCACGAATTGACTATGGACAAAGTGCGAGTAGTGCAAATAGTCTGTTATTAAGAGTTGCTAATACTCTGAAATTTACGGCGTTACCTCTTTGCCTATATATCTTATTTTTTTATTCGGAAAACCAACAAAAAAATACACGGTACTTTTTTATGCTGTTTTTTCTGCGGCATTCTTGCTAAATTTAATTACGGGACAAAAAAGGTGGTGTTGCCTTAATTCTATTGGGACTATTTTTTTTGCTGGCTTTTTCTCAACTGGAAATATAAGAATCTCATTAGTCAGTAAGACAGGAAAAAGATTGGCTTTTATTTCATTTATTTTATTATTTATTTTAATTCCTTTTCAATATATGATTCAGTACCCTGGAATTAGTTATCAAGATGGGTTAATAGCAGTAGCTAATAGACTTGGTGGAGAGGTAACGAGAACTTTACAGCTGCATTTTCATATCTATCCAGATATTTTTCCTCATCTATATGGTGCTAGTTCTTCCTTCACCAATATCTTCACTGGAAAAGATGTAATACTCGACCCAGGTCGTGTAATTCGAGGCTATATAGCATTTGGAGACATCACTGATGGAACTGGATCGTGGAATGCAGCATTTATTGGAACCGCATGGGCAGATTTTGGCTACTTTGGGGTTGTAGTTCAATCAATCATGGTTGTTTTTTTACTGTCTTATTATCATCAGTGGTTTGTGAAATCGCGTAAAACACCTAGTGTCTTAGGTACTTATATTGCTTTGTCTATGTCTACTTTTTTCTTGTCAGAAGGAAATTTTCTGACGACCTTGTTCTCTTTTGGGTTAGGTTTAAATTTTCTTTTTTATCTTATGCTACGGAAATCTCACTCGATTAAGCGAAAGCAGCGTTTAGTTGAATCAATCGCTAAGTAAGCAAGGTAGATTTGGCTACCAATGAACACCTTTAGATTATGAGACTTACACTCTTTTGGAGTTACTATCAAGGCTATATTCAATCTATATATAGTGCTTATTCTGGGTTGGAACAGAAATCATATCAAGATCAGTTAAGTGTTTTCTTATCTGACCATTTTGGCTGGCTCCCAGCATTGGCTAAAAGATTGGAATCCTTGGGACATGAGGTTCAAATATTAATTGTCAATTCCAAGCCATTGCAACGTAGATGGGCAGAGGAAAATGGTGTTGATTTTAAGCAAAAGAATTGGCAATATGAAATTGCTTATGAGCAAGTGAAGGATTTCCAGCCAGACATTCTGTGGATAGGTTCAATGTTTACTTATTTTGGCGAGTATCTGCAGCGGCTAAAGCCATTATGTCGAAAAATATTTGCCTGGATTGCTTGCCCTTCACCTAATTCATTGAATTTAAGTGGTGTAGACTGCGTTTTAACATCACATGCAAATTTTCAAAACAGTTTTCAGCGTCAGGGGCAGGCAAGTGAGCGTGTCCTCCCTGCATTTGAGCCTAACATTCTGGATCGATCAAACAATAATGTGCAGAAAAATGTAGCCTGTAGCTTTGTTGGCAATTTATCTTGGGCACATCTCAAACGAATTCAGGTGATCAGAGAGTTAACAGAATATACTCCATTACAAATTTGGGGCGATCTACCTCGCCTTCGATCACGAGGGCTTCTGTCTAAAGGTTTTATCTCTGCTTACTTCACAGCACGTTCAGTTAAATCAAGAGTCAGTGCCAGTGTTTGGGGTATGAACATGTATGACGTCTTGGCACAATCAGCAATGACAGTCAATGTTCATGGAGAAATTGCTGAGGGTATTGCTGGCAATATGCGAATGTTTGAGGCAACTGGCATAGGTGTATTACTCTTAACTGAAGATGCTCCCAATATTAAAGAGTTATTCGAACCTAATGTAGAAATAGTCACTTACACTAGCACTAGTCATCTAATAGATAAGATTACTTACTATATAAAACATCCTAAAGAGTGCTCAGAAATTGCTCAGGCTGGTCAACAGAAGACTTTATCTGCCCACAATACAGTTTGTCGAGCTCATGAAGTATTAGCTATTTTTGATAAATATCTAAACTCAAGTAGCTGAGACTTTAATTAGATTGATTTTCTTAAGAGGTTCAAGAGACTTGCCATGACATTACAAGACTTCATGTCCAGAAAATCAGGTATGTCGGATATACGAATCTCATTCTACCAAGAGACTATTGGTAAGTGGATCGGTAACTTAGATGCCTCTATCTTAGTAGTGGGTGGTGGGGAAACAGATCGCGATGTTTTTCACCGGCTAGGATTCACAAATATTGAAATTTCTAACTTGGATTCGCGACTTAGTAGTGATGAATTTGCTCCTTTTTCTTGGAGTTACCAAAAAGCAGAAGAGCTTTCCTTTGAATCAAATCAATTTGACTATGTTGTTGTTCATGCTGCATTACATCATTGTGAATCGCCACACCGAGCATTACTGGAGATGTACCGAGTAGCACGTAAAGGTGCGATTGCTTTTGAGTCGCGTGATAGTCTATTGATGAAAATCCTAGAAAAGACCAGACTTAGCCCTACTTTTGAACATTTAGCTGTTTATTACAACGATGGTAAGTTTGGAGGTGTTAATAATACAGAAGTACCAAACTATATTTACCGCTGGACTGAACGTGAAATTGAAAAGACCATTAATTCTTATGCCCCTTATGCTAAACACAAATTCTTTTATGAGTATGGGAGTGATGAACCTTTTAGCACTAGTGTCGAGAAAAAAAGTCTCTTTCAAAAAAATTAATAATCTCAATAGCAAAACCAATTTATCGTGTCTTTATAAAGTTCTTTCCTCAACAACAAAATTTATTTGCTTTTTACATAAACAAACCTGAGACAGGACAAGACATCCATCCATGGCTAACGTTTTCTGGAGGTAAGATTTCTTTTAATTTAGACTGGGCGAAGAAAGTCTATCGATGACATTTAATTCAGCAAACCCTTGAGAAAACGGGGGGCACGGTTCTAGAACAACTCCAGCGGCTTACCTTGCGGTGGATCATGCAGAAGTTCCAGGGCGTACATTTAGTGTTACTCAACGGCATTGAGCAAATCACGAATCTTACGGACGACTGATACCACATCATACAGTTATTGAGACCACCAGCTTGTCGCTATTACCTCATTTCATAACCTGCGAAATGTAGGTTAAAAGAAACAGCAAAAGTTTTCTTGAGATCTATTACACTATTTGGATGATCAAGGTTAGACACAAACATGATGAACTAGATATTTGCCTTTCGGAGTAGAATTATTTCTACATAATTCGGAGTCACGTATGTCTTGTTATGCCACTATTCAAATTTCTAAATATACCACTTAGACTTTATTTGAGACATAAATTCTCGAACTTCAATATCAGCCGATTTTCTAGTGTAAAGCTTTTGAAGGTTAGAGGTGGGAAAGACTGTATTTTTCATGTTGCTGATAAGTCAATAGTTTTAGGACATGTATTTTTTGAGCGGCCTGGCGCTAGAGTTCTTATTGGTCAGCAAACATTTATTGGTAAATCTCATGTAGTTGCTTCTAAATGCATCTCGATTGGCAATAATGTATTAATTTCCTGGGGAGTGACAATTGCTGACCATAATTCCCACAGCATCATTTATTCAGAGCGAGCACTAGATATAATTGATTGGCAAAATGGCAAGAAAGACTGGTCAAATGTTGTCTGTGAAACAGTCACTATATGTGATAGAGCATGGATAGGTTTCAATGCGTCTATCCTCAAGGGTGTAACGGTAGGAGAAGGCGCTATTATAGCTGCTGGAGCAGTTGTAACAAGAGATGTTCCTCCATGGACAATCGTTGGGGGTAATCCAGCCAAAGTTATTCGTGAGATTCCTGAACATGAGCGTTAGCCATTTTTCAACTTGGGAAGAGGCTGTGGGTTGGCTAATTAGTCAGCCAGAGAAAAAAGAGATCGTTAAGGCTTGTTATTATGATGCTCCACTTGAAAAAGCTGCTGACCGTTATTGGCAAAGTGCTGAATGGTCTGAGATTCGAGCTTTTTGTCCAGATCTTGTGGAAAAGGCTTTAGATATTGGTGCTGGTAACGGGATAGCAAGTTATGCTTTAGCCCGTGATGGTTGGCTTGTTGAGGCATTAGAACCAGATATTAGTGATCTTGTGGGAATTGGTGCAATCCGACGATTGTCCCAAACAGCGGATTTACCAATCAATGTTGTTCAGGAATTTGGCGAAAAACTACCTTTCCCAGATACTCACTTTCAACTTGTTTTTGCACGGCAAGTTTTACACCATGCTCAAGATTTGCCACAGCTCTGTCGAGAAGTATACAGAGTCCTCAAGCCTGGCGGTGTTTTTATTGCTGTACGAGACCATGTCATTTCATCTAAAGACGATTTGCCACAGTTCCTGGCCTCACATCCGCTACATAAGATTTACGGTGGTGAAAATGCCTTTCTGCTTCGGGAATATATAGAAGCTATAGAGGATGCCAGCTTAGATATCGATCAAATTCTCAAGCCTTTAGACAGCGTAATCAACTACGCTCCTCATACTATTGATACGATTAAGGAAGAGCTGACGCAAAAAATCAGTCGTTTACCAGGCGGTACTTTTTTGAAGGTCCCGTTACTATCTCAGCCAGTCTTCCCAATACTCATGAAACTTCTCGCGATTTTAGATAATCGACCTGGTAGAGCATTTAGCTTTATTGCTCATAAAGCAGTAGAGGTCCCGACATGACTGTTGTATGGGTCACGGGGGCAAAAGGTTTTATTGGCCAGAACTTAATTCGTTACTTAGTTCATCATGATCAGACAGTTTCCGGCTTGGGGCATGGTGCTCTTCCGCCAGAAACTGCAAAGATAGAGGGAATATCTCATTGGATTAATGGTGATATTGATGCTTATAACTTGCAGCAATTATTAAAGCAAGCAGGCAAACCTGATTGCATTTATCATCTGGCAGGCGGTAGCTCAGTTGGCATGTCCTTGCAAGTACCTGCCGAGGATTTTCGGCGCTCAGTGATTGCCACATCTAACTTACTTGAGTGGGCAAGAATACAGATCCCTAATGTCCGCATCGTCATCACTTCTAGCGCAGCGGTATACGGCAATAACGATCAAGAGAAGATTCCAGAGTTCGGATGCTATACCCCTTTTTCACCCTACGGATTTCATAAACGTGCGACTGAATTATTATGTGAGTCTTATGCACAGGCTTTTAGCCTAAAAATTGCAATTGTGCGTCTTTTCTCAGTGTATGGCCCAGGTTTACGTAAGCAACTGTTATGGGAATTATGTTGTCGTTTGCAGTTGTCACCTGAAGTTTTACAATTACATGGAACAGGTGATGAATTACGAGATTGGCTTTACATTGATGATGCTGCCAAAATTCTAGTTCAAGCCGGTCAGCTTTCCTCAGCTTCCCCTTTTATCGTAAATGGTGCTACTGGTAAAGGGATATGCGTGAGAGATGTCGCTAAGTTACTCTGTAAAATCTGGGGATCAAGATCAGAAATTACATTTTCTGGTAAGCAACATGCTGGCAATCCATTTTCCCTTGTTGCTGATACTCGTTATGCTCAGGAAATGGGTATTGAAGCACAATGTGAACTATCAGATGGTTTAGAAAAGTACGTAGATTGGTTTCGACATTCTCAAAAAGTATAATTTTAATTTATCTTGATCTCCCAAAAAGTAGTTGTTGTCAACTTGTCGTCATCTGGTAGCCGCATCGGTGGGGCTGCGATCGCGGCCGAATTCCACAGCCGTTATATGGCAATGGATTACCCCGTTGAACTCTGGAGAATGTGGGATAAAGATGAATATGTTGACCTTCAAGGACTCAAAGTTCGCAATTATTTAACAACATCTAAATTGCGCAGACTCAAGACATTTTTTCCCCATCAATTAGGAGCTTGTTTTCTAACTAGCAAGATACTTGATGATATTCGGAAGGAACAGCCTGATATCATTCATTTACAGAACCCCTTACCAGCTTTGGTGTTTGAGGAGATTGCATATACAGCATCTTGTTTAGGAATCAAAACAGTTGCCTCAACCCATGGTTTTTTTGAGATTTTAAATCCAAACTACGGGTTTAAAAAGCATGAAAAAATTGCCTGGAAGTACTTAATTACACAACCTATACTTCGAGCTCTAAATTACATCGATACAATTTTATCTGGATATCCTCAAGAACGAGAAATGTTGATCTCTTGCGGTATACCTCAAGAGAAAATTAGTTTGGTTCCCAATGGTGTTAATCCCTTCTTTCTTGCCTCTCCTAGCGAATCTGACTATTTGCATATTTTCAAAAAGTTTCATTTAAAGGAAGATCGCCCGATCCTCTTATTTATTGGCAATCATACGGCTAATAAAGGTTTAGACACAATCATGAAAGTTGCTGGCCAATTATCTCAGCCCGCAACACTTGTGGTTGGCGGCAAGCTGCTCTCGCCAGATGAACCCCGCCAGTGGCAAGTCAAGCTCCCCACAAACAGCAAAGTCAACTTGATATTCACAGATTTTTTATCTCTTGAAGAGCAAAGAGCCTTATATTACCTATCTACTCTACTGCTGTTTCCTAGTGTCTCTGATACTTTACCGTTAACCATTATTGAAGCGATGGCTAGTGGTTTACCCGTTGTAGCTTATGACGTTGGTGGTATTTCTTATCAGCTAGCTAATAACTCGGGGAGTGTAATTCGGAAAGGTGAGTTTGCCAATTATTTGCAATCCGTCGAATCCTTATTATCAGATCAAGATCAGCGGAGTTTAATCGCTAAGAATGCAAAAGCTCGTCAACAAAAAATCTTTTCTTGGGCGTCAGCAGCTCAAAAGACCATCAGCGTTTATCAAACCCTACTCGATTAAGCCTCATTGATGAAACGCATTATTGTATTAACCGAACTCTACTACCCAGAAACCACCTCCACCGCCTACTTCTTAACTGAAATTGCTCAAGGATTGGCAGCAGAGCATGAGGTTACAGTGCTGACTGGAGCATCTATGTACGAATCTCGGTCTGCATCTTTACCCCAATACGAAGTTGTGAAGGGTGTTGAGGTTCAGCGATGTCGTGGTACTGCTTTTGATAAAAATTGGTTACCAGGACGAGTGCTCAATGGTTGCACACGTGCGATCTCAATATTTTTCAAGACGTTATGGCAGTGTCATTCTACAGATATCATTTTAGTGGTGACCAATCCTCCCCTATTGCCCCTTATGGCATGGCTATTGAAGGGATTGAAAAGGTGTGATTATGTACTGTTGGTTCATGATGTTTATCCTGAAGTCTTATCTGCATCTGGATTAGCCCGTCCAACCTCTGGCGTTTATCGAATTGTCCAAGCCATCAATACTAGGGTTTATCAACAAGCCTGTCGAATCATTACTCTGGGTCGAGATATGAAGCAATTAGTCAAGAATAAATTGCCCCAGTCTACTGCTGAGAAAGTTGTATGCATTCCCAATTGGGCAGAACCTGACATAATTTATGCCATCCAGAAATCTGATAGCCCTCTGTTGAAGCATTTAATGTGGGTTGATAACTTTGTGGTTCTATATGCTGGAAATATGGGGCGTACTCACGATTTAGAGATCCTGCTGGCAGCAGCCGAAGTCCTTGCTATCAAGCAACCTCAAATTCGTTTTTTGTTGATTGGTGCTGGGGCCCGTCAGTTAGAAGTGGAAACCACGGTACAGCAAAAACATTTAGATAATGTGACTGTGATGTCTTACTTACCCAATGATCAAAAAAATGTGGTGCTTAACTCTTGTGATGTTGGTATCATTTCCTTCTTGCCGGGTATGACTGGAGTGTCCGTTCCAAGCCGGATGTACAACCAAATGGCTGCGGGCAAGCCATTGATTGCGATCGCAGATAACGAATCAGAATTAGCACAGGTCATTCAAGAAGAAGGGATTGGCTGGCTAGTGTCACCTCAAGATGATGATCAATTGGTTAAGCTCTTAACCCAGATCATGAATGATTCAGAATTATGTAATGACATGGGACACAAAGCAGCACAAGCTGTTCTATGTAAATATCAGCTCAAACATGCTGTAAGCAAGTATCAATCACTTTTTCGAGAATTAATTCCACACAACAACATCTCTAGCCCAGTAGACACTAAGCAACTGAATTAGGCATTGACTCAAACTCTACTGAAGGCTCATAGCTGCAGGGCTATATCAAATTCATGAAAGGAACTGTGGAGCTATCACTTTTGAATGGGCGCTTTTGAAGGATGTAGGAGGGGTACTCTTCAAGAAAAAGGGACGAGATAATGATCCCGACCCCATTCAAAAAAGCACCATGACTTTACCCAATTAGAGGCTCTATATCCAGAACATGCAGACTGGTCATCCTACTGCCAGCAATTGCACCAAGCCAGTAATCTGTCTGCGATGGTTCTCATTGCTCTGCAATTAGGACTCCTGTTTGCCCGCCTGACCTTAGAGAAAGCACTCAATACTCGTGCGCAATTTCCCACGATTTGGCCAGATTGTTCAGTCTGTGGACGACATATTCGCTCCAAAGGATTTCGGTCTCGCCAGATGAAGACGCTGGTGGGTCAGATCGCCTGAAAGCGAAGAGTCGGGCGTTGCCCCAATCAAACCTGTAAGGTGAGTCTCAGTGTGCCCTTAGATCAAGCGTTGGGTATTGCTCCTTATCAATCGAGTAGTGAAGAACTGATACGTTTGGGATGCTTGATGAGTATTGTCATGCCCTATGAACTATCGAGTTGGATGCTGCATCAATGTACCGGAATAGCGGTGAGTGCGAGTACCTTGTGGTCTTGGGTTGCGCATTATGGACAACAGTCTCAATCCCGATTAAAACAACAACTAGAGCAGTTCCTCCGAGGAGTATGTCTGTCACCAGACACCTTGGAGGAGATGACCGCCATGCTCCGTCTTGCTATTGCTGCTGATGGGGTGATGGTGCCTTTTCGACCGAAGCCTAAAACCGCTAAAGGTAAAACTCGATGGCGGGAAGTGAAGGTCGGTCTATTTGCTCGCTTAGGACAGCATCTAACCCGGTCTGGAAAACAAGTGACTCGATTATGTCATCGTCGATTAGTAGCTGTTTTGGGGGATATTGATACCTTTATTCCTCTCATGCAGATGGAGGCTCAACGACAATCCATTGACACTGCTCCCCAAGTCATTTGGTTGAGTGATGGCGGACGGGGATTCTGGCGGGTCTACCGTCAGTGCTTTGCCCATTGTGCGATGGGTATTCTCGATTTCTATCATGCCGCTGGACATCTGTGGCGAGCGACTGCAGCCTTATTCGATTGTCGGTCCCCTGAGGCTAAAAATTGGTTCAAGAACTGGCGGTCTCTACTCAGACATGGGCAACATCACGCTGTACTTAAATCCTTGACTGCCCTGGTCACTACAGATATTCCGCAGGGCAAAGATTTAGAGACACTTATCCAGGTGCACACTTATTTCCAAACCCATCATCGACATATCCGCTATCAGGATTTTGAGAAGGACCAATGTCCACTTGGCAGTGGCATGATTGAGAGTGCTTGCAAGTGGCTGATTCAACAGCGCTTTAAGGGAGTGGGGATGCGATGGAGTGAGGATGGATTCAATCATCTCCTTCACCTGAGATTGGATTGGGTGAATCAACGCTTTGATACCTTATTCCCCCATGTCCCAACGAGGTAAATTCAGGTCTCCCACGACTGCCGAAAGCGCCCCTTTTGAATATATCAATCCTCACCCGTACTTTTACAACTAGCAGATTTTCAGCGCTTTTGACTTAGCCTCTAGCAAACTTGAACCAACTTTAGCTTTTTAAATATGTGAGCATATATTGATAGGTTTTTAGGTGCTCAAAGATATCGACTTGCAAACTTGTCATAATCCCGTGCTATTGTAGTCCAAGCAATAAGGGGGCGTGGCGGAATGGTAGACGCTACGGACTTAGAAAGCTGAGCCTTACAGGAGAAATCTTGTAAGTGAATGCTCTCAAATTCAGGGAAACCTAAATCTGAACTTTCAGACAAGGCAATCCTGAGCCAAGCCTAGTAGTCCGCTGGATTGCTTTGAAGGTGCAGAGACTCGACGGGAGCTACCCTCACGCTCTTTCAAGTTTTAACTTGGAACATAGCACGGGTAAAGGGAGAGTCCAATTCTCAAAACCAGATCTGGTAGCTGCGAAAGCAGTAGGAGAATGAAAATCCGTTGACCGGTAAGGTCGTGAGGGTTCAAGTCCCTCCGCCCCCATTACTAAAGAAGGACAGAACCCCAGACGATCGTCTGGGGTTCTGTCCTTTAAAAAATTGAGGTGCTATTCCCGCAACGCCGTCTTACCTCAGTTTTTGACCTGGAATCATCCAGGTGGGAGTTGAAAACATCGATTTAAAGTTTCCAAGTACAAGCTTGGTATACTGCCATCGAGCAAATGGCTCCCTATCGTTAAAGTTATAGATCAAAAAACAATATTGGCAGTCACCAACGTCGCAGGAATCGCTAGTGGGCATTGTAACAGGGATTTCTGTATCAGCCCAGTGAAAGTCAGGATTTCGGTAAATACCTGAGCCTGACACAATTAGGATACCCCCGTTACAATCAGCTTCAAGCACATTAGGAAACCAATATGTCATCCCACCCCCCTACTCAGACTTCTGAGCCATCCACCTCACCAGAAGTCACCCGCGAAACAGCCCGCAAACTCGTAGAACAATTAACCATTACTTCTGGAGACTGGCACCGCCTCAAAGCCAACCGTCGAGCTAGAGCATTAGAACAGGCCGCTACAGCGATTGTATTTCTACTTAATGATCAATCCGAAGAAGGACTGCTTCGCTTACAGCAAGCCGTGGGTTGGCTGGATCGATCCATTAGTGCGCCGCCTTGCCCCACCCACGGACATAACTCACAGGGCAACCCCAAAGCCCCCCAATCTTAGGCATTAGCATTGATTTGACTCCTAAGCGACGGTCAAAGGCCTTAAGTCTTTCTAAGCTGATACCAATAATGGATGAAGGCGTCTAGAATTCAAGCAAAGATAGCCTAGCTCTTGAGTATGAAACTCGGAAAAGTTGTTAAGTCCGATTCGCACTGCGACTACGTCATTCAAGTGGATGATGACATGGAAGTATTGACCCCTCCTCGACCGGATGACTATGGGTTTGGCTGCTTCGTCAAACTAGAAACTGAAGAACGACATTGGGCTGTAGGACTAGTCTACAACTCTCAATTATTTAATCCCGCCTATCTAAGTTCAGGGCCACGCTTGGTCAGTCAGCCTGATCCCTTCTTTACGCCAGATTTAATTCGAGAAACTCGGACCTTGCTCTGGTGTGTTCTGATTGGTGTACTGGTAAACGATCAGTCAGAAACGTACGGCGATCAAGGGATTCCCAGCTTGGTGGTCCCTGTCAATACACCCGTTTGGACAATGGCCTCTGAAGATATCCATGCCTTCCATTTAGACCGCAAACATCAACCCCAATTTGGCTACTACAGTCATCTATTACGGTCTGGGGGAGCTTTTGCCTCACAGCTTGTCGAACAAGTTCTTGGGCAAATTAGTCCCTTATTTGATGGCAGCGACCGTAGAGCTCTCGATATCCTGCGCAAGGAATTGTCTTGGAAACATACGATGGGCCTGATGAAATAGGTTCGTTATCCCAGACAAGCCGCTCTAAAAATAAGCCATAAAAAACCGACAAACTGAACCAAGTCTGCCGGCGTACTGTGTGTTCCCCATTGACGACTCAGATAGCACCGAGTCTCTTGTAGTATGGCAATTGAAGATAGGTCCAGACAGGATGTAGATCACGCAGACTTCGTGATCCTTATCACCATCGATACTATTGGTAATACGCAGTTTATTTGTCTATGCTGAGCGAACCGCAACAAGACGGTCATTTACTGGTTTATCCACCTGCACAACCCATTGGTCGTGCCAAACGCCTACTCCACGTTAACGGTGTGACTAGTTCAGCTGAAAGACAGCTACAAGACTTAGAAACCTTGGTCTGGTTGACCCTAGATCGCCCTCTTGACATTGTCGGCATCCATAACAGTACCTCTGGTTATCGAGGTGACTTACTGGAATCCATGATGGGCAAGGCTGAACTCGCCCAATTTTGGCCGGAGCGGCTCTCTGCAGATAATGACAAACGACTGCAAAAGTATGCCGACATGCTGAAGCTTCTGTGCGATCGCACCCTCCCCCCAGAAGCCGACATCCTCGCAGAGCTGCAGCAACAGCGTCAAGACCTAGCCATTACCCTAGGAGAAGCAGCTCAAAAGTTGCCCTTTGACCTAGATATTATGCGGCGACTCCCCTTTATTCAAAACATGAATTGGGATGATTTCGAGGCATATTTATACGGCAGTTACCCAGCCGGAGCCCCACGATCGATCCTGCGTCTGGCCTATGAAGTTGTTCAAAGTATTCGGTCAGGGTCAGAGGTGATCATTTTGGCCCATAGTCAGGGCAGTATTATTGCCGCTCAAGCCCTCCATATCCTGCAGCGATTCTTCCGACCCTATACCAAGTGGATTGAAGCCCTACACTGCATTTTCTATGGCCCTGCCGTCATGGTGGATGATTTACCGCCCTTACTCAGACCTCAAACCATTCTGATTCAGCATCGCCAAGACCTAGTGGCCGAAGCCTTTAGTAATCTCAGACATGTATACTGCCAACGGCTGAGGGTTTAACATTTTAGATTGAGCTACAACTCTTTCTAACAAGGGATTTGAAGCTCATGAAAAAAGTAAACTTTCAACTCGTTCGGAGTATAGATTTGTGGACAAACCTACAAAATCAAGTCAAATCCTTAATGGAACGAGCCGATAGTATTTTTGAGTTGGGTCAAGACGATTCTTTCCACAGTGCTCGGCACTACCTCGGCCAGCTAGAGACACCAGACAGCAAGCAGGCAGAGCAGTTACTGCAACGCTTACTCATTGAAGATTGGCAAACCAACCCGGTTTTAAAAGCCCTGGGATCGACTCGCATCATCCTAGAATCTCAGGCTCTATAAACATCGTAATTTGTCGTTTTATTGCAATAGACTTGCGTTTTGTTTCGAGGACCTGAGAATTCTAAAAGTTCTCGTTAGGCTAGCAGTACGAAGGTTATACGACCTTCACTAGACGGAACTTGGATCGCAAGATTATGACCATCGCTGCAAACAATCAACCCAATTCTCTAGCCCAGACTAGTCCACTCAATCCGTCCGTCGTTCAAACAACCATGATTGTGACGGTAATGGCCTGGATCGGGGCCAGCGTCTTGATGGACTTTATTATCATGCCAGGGCTCTATTTTTCTGGCATGATGTCAGACCCTGGATTTGCATCAGCCGGGGATATGATTTTCTCCATGTTTAATCGCGTTGAATTAGTGGCCGGAGCTGTGGTGCTATCGGGCACGTTATTTTGGCGAGCCACCACTCCTCAGTTGCCTTTGAGTAGAGCAGCCATTCTTCTCGCAACCATTCTTCTCGCCATCCCATTTATCTATACCTATGGCCTCACCCCACAAATGAGTGGTTTAGGAATTCAACTGTCCTTATTTGAATCGGTTGTTGTCCCCGACACCATGGATCAACTGCACTATGTGTACTGGAGTTTTGAAGTTCTCAAGCTAGCAGCCAGTGGAGTGCTTTTATCTTGGGTATGGAAGCAGTCTCAACAGGCCTAGTCTCATCATTTCCATTTCTTGCTCCCATGCTTTTCAATCTTTGGCATGATTAGTAATGGAATTCACGATGAAACAGCATGGCCCGCCTTCAGTCCAAACCGTCTACTCCCACTTGGTTCGCAATTATCAAACTATTGCGATGGGATAAGCCCGAAGGCCGCTTAATCCTGATGATTCCAGCCTTATGGGCTATTGTCCTGGCGGCCCAAGGTAAACCCTCTTTGGGACTTCTAACTATCATTATTACCGGCAGCCTAGCGACTAGTGCTGCCGGTTGTGTTGTTAACGATTTGTGGGATCGGAATATTGATCCCCAAGTTCAACGTACTCAGAAGCGACCTTTAGCCGATCGGTCTTTGACCATTCGGGTGGGTTTAGCTGTTGCCTTTATTGCATTTGCCTGTGCTTTTGGACTATCTCGGTTCCTCAACCCCTTAAGTTTTGGGTTGTGTGTCGCTGCGGTTCCCGTGATCATTTGCTATCCATTAGCCAAACGAGTGTTTCCAGTCCCACAATTGGTTTTGGCGATTGCATGGGGCTTTTCAGTGCTGATCAGCTGGAGTGCCGCCGTTGGTAATCTCAGTATGGGAGCCTGGCTATTATGGGCCGCGACAGTACTGTGGACCTTGGGGTTTGACACCATCTATGCCATGCCTGACCGCCCCGATGATCGGCGGCTGGGCATTAATTCCAGTGCGTTATTCTTTGGCAACTATGCTGAAGCAGCCATTGCCTTCTTTTTAGTGGGTACGGTCGTCTGCTTAGGCGTGCTTGGGTACAGCCTCAATCTTCACTTTGGGTATTGGACATCCCTAGGGCTCAGTACCTATCTCTGGTGGCGTCAAATTTACCGACTTAGACGCAAGAACTTAATTCCTAGCGCCTATGGTCAGCTGTTTCGCCAAAACGTTTGGATAGGATTACTCCTATTGGTTGGAATGATTACCGGATCTTTACTGCGCTAATAGCTACCGAGCATCTGTATCCGAGACGTTAATCGCCACTGGAATATCTACCGGAGATTGCTCAATGGCAATCAGTAAATCCGAAGGCTTCAAGTTGTCTGATGGCGAATTAATAGCCACAGTGGAACTCTCTGGGCGATCAGGATTTTGAGCGGTTTGAGGGACCAAAGACCCGCCTCCAGAGAAGATACTTGAGATGGCCGCGACTGCCACAGCCGCTGCAGCCCCTACCGTTGCCCACAGGGCTAATTTTGGCTTGCGCTCTACTTGAGCAAACACCGCTTCTACCGTTTCTTCAACTGATGTAGAGGCAGGCACGGGGGTAGCCTGAAAGCCACGCTGGAGTTGCAGAAGTTGCTGATAGCACTGATTAAATTCAGGGTCCGTAGCTAACCAAGCTTCTACTTGCTTCCGCTCAGCAGCAGAGGCTTCTTCGTCCAGATAGGCACTCAGTAGCTCAAACCGATCAAATTCTATTGTTTTAATGTCATCCATAGCAGTATCTCACTTGCCCGATTGGGAGGTTTAGATGAAATAAATTAATGTCTCACCTTGATTTAGTACAGAAGGTGATCAGTACGGTCATCTACCTGAGACAAAAAGCTGATACCAGGTCGGTATCTCAAGCAAGCGTTTCATGAATGAAAGCCTAGTTTAAATCTAACGTATGTTTAGGGGACCAACAAAGAAGTGTTAAAGGTTTTACTTCTATATTCTTAGAATGATCAACTTTGATGAAGAATTTAACGTCAACCTTTAAGATAATTTTGCAATTGCCCTTGCAGCCGCAAACGAGCTCGAGCAATCCGAGATTTGACGGTTCCTAAGGAAACCCCCGTAATTTCAGCAATTTCTTCGTAGGCTAAGCCTTCAATTTCTCGCAAGACAATTGTGGTACGAAACGCTTCTGGGAGTTCTGCGATCGCATCATTGAGTTGCCCGTAAAACTCATGGGTAGCTAAGCTTTCATTAGGACCGGGTTCCCCCGAAGCAATCTCCCAGGCAATATCACCATCTGCCATAGTCAGCCGCGCATCCAAAGACAGGGGACTACGGTGGCGCTTGCGCTTGCGAAGTTCGTCGTAGAACAAATTGGTGGTAATCCGACTCAACCATCCTCGGAACTTAGGGGGCTCCTTAAGGCGGCTGATATTTCGATAGACCCGGATCCACACTTCCTGGGCCAAATCAGCACGATCATCCCAATCGGGAGCGAGATGATAGAGCACCCGATCAACATGAGACTGATAGCGTCTAAGGAGTTCTGTAAAAGCAACACGATCGGGGCGCAACCCAGCTTGACAAAGTTGCACCAGCTCAGAGTTACCAAGTTTTGCTGCTGGTATTTGCACGTGAGGTTCTGAATCCTCAACCCTAACCCTTGACCAAGATACCTGAAGACTGGCTGTCATGAATGGAATTGACCATAATTACACCTGCCTCTTTTGACGCAGGAGATAAATGGGGGGTTCCCATGACCGCAAGTTGGTTTCTTATAATGTGAGATACTTCACTAGCCTAGCGGCAGTTTCCCTTCATTGCTGAACTTTTCTTGGACTTTCATCCTTGGCTATGCAAACCATTGATTCTTCCTCCTCGGCTGCGGCAACTGAACCCCTACAAATCGGTCATCGACAGTTCCAGTCAAGGTTAATGACCGGCACGGGTAAATATGACGATTTTGAAATGATGCGGCAAAGTATTGCTGCCAGTGGCTGCGAGATTTTGACAGTTGCCGTCCGTCGGGTGCAAAGCAATGCCCCTGGACATCAAGGCTTAGCCGAAGCCGTGGATTGGCATAAGGTATGGATGCTTCCCAATACCGCTGGGTGTCAAACGGCAGAGGAGGCTATCCGGGTCGCCCGATTAGGACGAGAAATGGCCAAGCTGTTGGGGCAAGAAGACAATAACTTTATCAAACTAGAGGTGATCCCAGACTCTAAGTATTTGCTACCCGATCCCATTGGCACCTTGGAGGCTGCTGAGCAACTGGTCAAAGAAGGGTTCGCGGTCCTTCCCTATATCAATGCCGATCCCTTGTTAGCCAAACGTTTAGAAGAAGTCGGCTGTGCTACCGTCATGCCTTTGGGATCTCCCATTGGATCAGGGCAAGGGATCAACAATGCCGCCAATATTCAGATCATTATTGAGAATGCAACCGTGCCCGTTGTGGTAGACGCCGGGCTTGGTTCCCCCAGCGAAGCAGCCCAAGCCATGGAGATGGGGGCTGATGCGGTGCTGATCAATACTGCAATCGCAAAAGCTCAAGATCCAGTGATGATGGCCACTGCCATGGGAATGGCCACCCAAGCTGGGCGATTGGCCTATCAGTCTGGACGTATTCCGATCAAAGCTTATGCTAGTGCCAGTTCTCCTTTGATGGGGCGAGTCTCTAGCTAAGGTACGAGCCTATTAGCGGCTAGTCCACTAAGAATATCTAAAGTCCCCTCTCACATCGTGGAATTGCTCCGGGGATCATACAGCTCTTGTTACAGTCAATTTCGTGATCAGAACGAATGAAAATGCTGTCACCATAAACATTTGGTGTTAGAGGCGGTCTGTTATAATTCGTGAAACTTAATGAATTTTCTTTAACTATGCCCTACACCACTGAAGATCGAGGTCTCGTCAATAATTTCGCTGTCGAGCCCAAATCCTACGCAGCCGAGCCTGCATCCGATCAGAAGAAAACCATGAATATGGCGTTGACCGTCGGTGGTGTTCTACTAGTAGTCGGTCTTTGCGCTTTTGCTGCCACCTTGTCTTAGGCACAGCTTAAGTCCAACAAACTAGAATCCTTTTTTCTTCGGCTCTGGGTATAGCTCATTCATTCGTTATTCGTTACTTGAATGCGGCACTTGGCATCCCGATTTGATGATAGATTAGGGCTGAGCAGCGGTAGCCTGCTTACGTTTTGAGAATCAGCCCAGTTCTGTTTTTTGTTCTAAACCTATGTCAGCAGAGCAACCCACCCCCTCGGAATCAGAAGCAGATATCAAGGAACCCAAAGCTAACCTTGAAACACCCAACGCTCCTGATTCTGATAAATCCCCGACCATTGATGTTCCTGCTAAGGCAGAGTCAACCGCTACAGTTCCTGACTCGTCTGCAAAAGCGGAGCCCATTGATACCCCCTCAGATTCACCTAAAGCGGCTCCAAAGCCTCCCCCCCAGGCTGAAGAACCTGAATCAGCCTCTTCTACGCCAGATCAGGCTGAAAAGCCTAATGCTGAAAAGCCTAATGACGTAAAACCCAAATCAGCAAGACCTAAATCTGGGAAAGGGCCAAAATCTACACCTAAAAAAGGGCCTAAGTCTAAAGCTGACTCTGCTCAGAATTCAACAATCGGCGATTCCAAGATTGAAGTTGTTTTAACCCAATTAGTAGGGGGGGGTGGGTAAAGTCCTAGGCTCAATCCTCTCTACCATCGGCAATCAGGTAAAGAAGGCATCCTTTTACAGCAAGGTAGAACCCGTTGTTAAAGCCATTAGTTGGCTATGGAATAATGTCATTGTTCTCATTGGCAATGTGGTGATTAAGCCAATCTGGGGCTTGGGACTGAAGATTCTGCGAGGTCGCTTTCCAGAAGGTTTAAAGTCATTCTCTGATCGGTTTTTAACCATTGTTATTCTCAGCTTCGCAACCTTAATCTACTGGTTATTTTCCTCCCTGATCCTGCCTAGTCAACCAGCAGTTCAGCAACAGCCCGCCCCGGTCGCTAAATCTCCGGCAACCGCCCCCGTTGCTCAACCCACTCCTGTCTCGCCACCCTCGACACCTGTCGCTGAGGCTCCAGCAGAAGAGCCACTGCCTCCTCCAGAGCCAGAGCGGAAGCAGATTATCGAGGTGCAGTCTCAGGTCGCCCAAGTTTTTGATCAGTATTCTCAGGATATTGTCCAGTCCGTTCAAGCCAATTTCCAGGCTGAGCGGCTAGTGATTAAGGTAAGCGATCGCTGGTTTGACTTGTCCCGATCTGAACAAAATCAATTAGGAACGGACGCTCTTGAACGAAGCCGTAAACTGAACTTTCCCAAGCTAGAAATGCGGGACCAGACCGACCAGCTCCTAGCGCGAGAGCCCGTGGTTGGATCAAACATCATTGTGCTGCAGCGGCGTACAGCATCACCGGAGCTAACAACAGACAGCCCTGCCTAAAAGTAGTCCGTTCATACCTATACATTGATTAACGCACCTATTAATTAATAGGTGCGTTAATCAATATGCAGTAGATATCGGTTGCATTTCCCGTGCGATTAGTGGTCAAAATGCTTTAAGATTTGTAAAGAAATGCAACGGTGTTGAGTAAAATTTGACCCAAAACTGGGCATTGTTGAGTCTAAACACCCCACCCTACTCCCCCTAAAAACTGTGAGACAGCGATTAACAGAAGGCAATGTTAGTGCCCAATTGATCAAACTTACCTTGCCGCTGGTGTGGGGAATTTTTGCGATTGTTGCCTTTAATTTGGCAGACACCTATTTTGTCGGCCAGCTCGGCACGAAAGAACTAGCAGCCATGAGTTTTACTTTTCCGGTGGTCAGCACGTTTGGCAGCTTAGCCATGGGATTGGGAACAGGCGCTGCTTCAATCATTGCCCGAGCGATCGGTGAAGGGGATCAAACCAGAGTAAAGCGCTTTACCACCAATAGTTTGACCCTAGCGCTGGCCATCGTTGGGGTCTTTATCGTAGTGGGACTATTAACGATTGATCCACTCTTCACGGCCCTGGGAGCAACGCCAGATGTTCTCCCTTTGGTTCGGGACTATATGCAGATCTGGTATCTAGGCATGATTTTCTTGGTGGTACCAATGGTGGGGAACAGCGCTATCCGGGCAGCCGGAAATACTGCAACCCCCAGCGTTATTATGACCGTCGCAGCTGGAATTAATATTGCCCTAGATCCGCTGTTTATATTGGGTCTAGGGGGATTACCGCGTTTAGAATTACAGGGCGCAGCCATAGCAACGGTGATTGCACGAGCCCTTACTTTTGCTGCCTCCCTGATCGTTCTGCACTTTAAAGAACACCTGCTCTGCTTCCAACGCCCTAAGCTGTCCGAGATGCTGCGATGTTGGCTGGATATCCTCCGCATTGGTCTCCCAGCGGCGATGACCAGCATGATTACGCCGATTTCTGTGGGGATGATTACGAGTCTCCTCGCCTTCTATGGTGAAGAAGCCGTAGCAGCCTTTGGAGTGGCGTCGCGAGTGGAGTCCTTTGCCTTAATCACGCTATTTGCTCTGGCGGCTAGCATGGGTCCTTTTGTCGGCCAGAATTGGGGAGCGAAAGCTTACACGAGGGTGCAGCGATCTCTCAAGATCAGCTTTCAATTTTGTTTGTTTTGGGGCATGTTGATGGCTGTGTTACTCGCAGCGACTGGCAGACAATTGGTCAGTTCGTTTAATGGCAATCCTGAGGTGGTTGCGATCTCAGCTCTATATCTCCTCATCGTCCCTATTACCTACGCTCCAGCAGGGATTATCCAAGTTTCTAGCGCCACGTTTAATGCGTTGGGCAAACCCATCCCCTCCGTTGTGATGACAGCCATCAGAATGTTTGTCCTTTATATTCCTTTGGCTTATTTTGGGTCTCACTTTTTTGGTATTCAAGGCATTTTTGTAGCAACGGGATTGTCTAACCTTCTAACCGGGGTTGGAGCCTATCTTTGGAATCAAAGAACATGCAATCTTCGACAGACCGTACCTCTAGAGTCTGCATTATGATTCCAATTCTCATGTTTAAAGGCTCAGCAGCAACCCAATACGCTGCATTTATTGCATAAAATTTGAAACCAATTCCAGCAATATCTTTGGTGCATCAGCTCGAATCGAATGACCAGAGTTGGGCACGATTTCTAATCTGGCATTTGGAATCGCCTGAGCAATCTCTCTCGAAAATTGGGGTGGACAAATCCAATCTTTTTCAGCCCCGATAACCAGCGTTGGCACACTGATTTGAGGCAGTGCCGCTCGAATATCATAGGTTCTTAAGAATCCACCAAAGGCTTGGTTGATCGCCTCAGGATTAAAAATTACTCGACGCCAAGCATCCATCGATTTGTCTAGATCGAACGTTAAAGAATAGAGAGGGCCTAAAAGCTGAAAATACTCTTGCAACTGCTGTTCAGATGCGAACTGGCCATCCCACAGCAATTGAGCAATGACTTGCTGTTCGGGTGTTCCTTCCCTGGCAAGCTTCGCTTGGGCTAAGGTTAAAAATCGAGAATCCGCAGCCGTGACCACGGGAATTAACTGAGAAACATGGTTGGGGTAGCGGCTGGCATAGGTAAGTGCGACCATTCATAGGAAAACCCAAGTAAACCTATACGCTCTAGCCCCAAATACTGGCGTAGAGCCTCCATATCTTCAACATTGTTATCCAGGGTATAGGTCTCAGAATTACCTCGTGCTGAGCGACCATGACCCCGATGATCAAAATAGACGAGTTGAGCGATTTCACTCAATGGCGATAAGACGGGGCGGCAGGTCGTATGGTCTACCCCTGGTCCACCATGGATGACGAAAAATACGGGTTTTTGCTGGATATGGGAGGTTGCGATCGCAAGTTCACAGCCTTCAACATCAAAGTAAAGTTCAGTATCCCGAATTCTAGCCCGCATGGTGACGACCTCATGCCTTTTCAACTCCCAGAAGATAGGCACAAAAGTTGGGTATACTCCGAACGAGTTGAAAGTTTACTTTTTTCATGAGCTTCAAATCCCTTGCTAGAGAGAGTTTTAGCTTAATCTAAAATGTTAAGCCCTCAGCCGTTGGCAGTATACCTAAAATCTAAAAGCCAACCTCAAAAAGCAGGGACTCGATTTGAGCCCCTACTTTCACCGATTACTGATTCCCTTCCAGATTGGCATTCAGCTTCTCAGCCACTTGATCGTCAATCAGGGTATCATCCCCTACTGCCGCAGGATCAATACCTAGCATGGACCGTTGTTGCTCACCAGGCTTGTTGGGATCATAAGCAGGCCGCTCGCCGCCAGAGAAAGGTTTGACATCATTGATGTTGTAATTCCGAGCGGTGCGATCGTCAATCACATCGTCAGAATCCGTAAAAGGCATTCCTTCAAATGAGGGATCAGGTTCTCCTAAACCACCATCATCATAGGAATTAAAGCCTGTACCCGCAGGAATGAGGCGTCCAATGATCACATTCTCTTTCAAGCCTCGCAGCCAATCAGATTTACCCTGAATCGCAGCTTCCGTCAGAACTCGAGTCGTTTCTTGGAAACTAGCAGCCGAAATAAAGCTATCGGTATTCAAGGATGCCTTGGTAATCCCCAATAACACGGGCGTATATTCCGCCGGGGCTCCACCCGTAATCGACATAGCCGCATTCACCTGTTCCACTTGATACAGATCAATTAGCTCTCCTGGCAGCATCGTGGTATCACCCCCATCGTCAATTCGGACCTTAGAACTCATCTGCCGAACCACTACTTCGATATGCTTATCTGAAATATCAATCCCTTGAGACTGATACACCGACTGCACACCATTCACGAGAAACTTCTGGACTTTCTGCAAGCTAAGCAATGCAGATTCATAAACCCCCTTCGTCTCCCGGTGGAACCGGAAATAAATTTCCAGAATGTCATGGGGGTTCAGCGGACCATCTGTAACCGCTTCGCCCGCCTCGACTGTCTGACCGTCTAGGACAATGGGGTTTTGTCCAGGTCCGATAGGATAATCGGTAATCGTCCCATCCTGTTCAACAATTTTGACTTCAATACTGTCATCATCGTTGTAAATAACTTGGCAAGTTCCAGAGCGTTGTGCGAGAGTGCACATCTCCTTGGGTTTACGGGCTTCTAGCAACTCTTCAATTCGAGGTAGGCCCTGAATAATATCTCCCGTCTTGGTGCGCTCAAACACCAGCAGTGCTAAGTTGTCGCCCCGTTGGACCAGATCCTGGTCATCAATTTGTAAGACCGCTCCTGGAGAAACCAAGTAAGGACGGGCAATGCGCAAAGTAACCTTGCCATCTTCAACTTTCATGACTTGGCAAGACTCTTCAACTGTCACGCCAGCAGCTACTTCATCTCCTGCCCTGAGGAGTTCTCCCTCAGAGGCAGAAGTCGTTTTCCCTGAAGTCTCAATCGTGATGAGATCATCATTCGTCATCAGCAGAATTCGGCGAGTTGCCTCATTCCCACTCCGGATACCTCGAATCTTACCGCCTTGCTTAGCCTTGATCTCGGTACGAGCCACCACAGCCCCCGGATCAATTTGCTGTCCTTCTTCAACTAACAGCCGTGTTTTGGTACTTCCTTGGGTTTGATCCGCAGAAACATCCCGGCGAATGACTAAAGTTTCTAAAATCACCAGCTGTAGACGAGAGATTTCCTCATCCTTGTCATCTGACAAAATTTCAATATCAGCAGCAATTTGCGGCGCATCGGTATCAATTTCCAGTACCAATTGAGTCCGCAGTAAATCAACTCCTTCAACTGACTTCACCCGCTCGCCATCTTTATAAGGAAGACGCTGCACTGCCTTTAGACAAATTGAGCGCCCAGCCTCATTAATCGATTCTTGAGACGGAACAGCAGGTTTATCCGGTACAGGAAACTCAGTAACGGGCCGGAGGAGAACCGCATCCCCTTCTGGGGTCGTGACACATTCGATGTATCGCAGTTCATCTGTCCCTAATCCAGGTAAAAGTTCTTCTCCTGGATTTAATAGGGTCTGATCCTTACTCTTGACTGCTTCTGGGTCATCGACTAAATGCAGATCCCCAGGTTTGACCAACACCTCTCGTAAGATGTCGTTTTTCTGGGTAACTTCGACCACTCCATTACTTTGACAAAAGATATCTTTGACCACTTCTGTGCCAGCTTCAACATATTGGCCATCTTCGACCAACAGTAAAGAAATATCTTTATTAACCTCATGGGATTCTTCCGCAATCCAGAGCAACGTTCCACCCTGGGTCACTTCGAACCCTTGCTTCGCCTTACCTTTTTTAGTAACTTCAACGCCAGCATATTTGAGGATGCCACCAGTTTTGGTGCGGTAGTGATCATCGATGAGTTCAGCAACCACTTGACCATTGATGACCTTAGTCCCTGGAGCCGCTTTCAGCAGAAAACGCTGCTTCTTCTGGGCTTCAATTACATACTGGTCTCGGCCTTGCAGACTCTCCAGACAGACTTTAGCTTGGTCCAGCAAAACAGAAGCCGTAATAATTTCAACTTCTCGGCCCCCTTTGCCTTCTTCCTGTACCGGAAGACGAACGACACCTCCATGCTCAGTGACAAGCTTGGTCTCTGCTAAAACATCTTCACCGTTGATGTAGTCTTCGTTTTTAACGATAGGCTCAGCACCAGGCGGTAAGTTATATACTTCACCAGAAAGAACCCAAATCAAGCCGCCACGAGGGGCAATGCGCGTCGTATTGCCTTGTCGATCATGCTTTTCTTCAGGGACGAGATTCGAAAATTGCACCTCTCCAGCCAGATCAGAGGCCACATCCTTCGTCGCTTTTTCAGTGGTTTTGCGAACATTTCGTCCGGCAGCTGCCACTTCTGCTAACATCTGCCCCACTTTCACAGCTTGGCCATCTTTGACTAAAAGCGTTGAGTTTTGGGTAATTTCAAAGGTTTCGTTTTTCCCTTCCCCTTCTAAGGTCAAACTGGTGCTCACTTCAGCGGTCAGGGCATCTTCCCCATGACGAGTTCTGAAGGGACGGCTCCGCATCTTTTTGGGGAACTTGATTTTGCCGTTGAAAGGTGCCCGGATTTGGCGAGCCACTTCACCGGTAAACACTCCACCTGTGTGAAAGGTCCGCATGGTGAGCTGTGTTCCTGGTTCACCAATAGATTGGGCTGCAATAATACCAACCGCTTCCCCAGTATCTACGAGGTGAGCATGGGCCAGGCTCCAGCCATAACAATGCTGACAAACGGAGCGAGCTGCTTCACAAGTTAGGGGAGAGCGAACAATAACTTCTTCCACTCCAGCCTTAGCAATCTCTTTCGCAATGGATTCTGAAACAGCCTCATTCTTGGGCAGAACCACTTCTCCCGTTTCGGGGTGAACGACTTCTTCCAGAACAACACGCCCTAACAATCGATTGGCTAAGGGAATCAAAACGCGATCGCCATCGGTCATACTACGGACCGGAATTCCGCGTTTGGTCCCACAATCTAGCTCTCGGATGATCACATCTTGGGAAACATCCACCAAACGACGGGTCAAATACCCCGAGTCAGCTGTTCTCAGAGCGGTGTCCACCAGTCCTTTACGAGCACCGTAAGAAGAAATAATATATTCCGTAACCGTTAAGCCTTCACGGAAGTTGGTCTTAATCGGTAAGTCGATGATCTCTCCTTGAGGATCTGCCATCAAACCCCGCATACCCACCAATTGGCGGACCTGGGATAGGTTACCCCTTGCTCCTGAGAACGCCATCATGTAGACCGAGTTCAGGGGGTTATTGGAGCGAAAGTTGCGAACCACCTCATCTTTGAGTTCTTCACTCGTGCCGTTCCAGGTATCAATTACCTTCTGAAACCGCTCAACTTCAGTAATTTCACCACGAGTGTAACGATCCTCTGTTACTCGAATTTCTTCTTCAGCAGTTTCTAAGAGTTGGCGTTTACGGGGAGGGACTTGAAGGTCATCGACACTAATGGAGACCCCGGCCTTAGTGGCGTATTTAAATCCTAAATCCTTCAAATGATCCGCCATCTCGGCGGTGCGGGCGGTTCCATAATGGGTAAAAGCCCAATGCACTAGCGACTTTAACTGCCCTTTGTTGACGATTTTATTACAAAAGGCTGGTGGAGTCGCCTCGCGAGGGGAATGGGTTGAACGCTCTGCCATAATCTGCTTCTCCAACTTAGCTAGCCAATGAATCTTGGATGGTTTTGTTGTAAATCATTCGACCAGGGGTCGTGCGAATATATTGCGAAATCAAGTTCCCGTCTGCATCCTTACGAATTCGGCGAGAGGGGTAAGTTTGGATAACCGTCCCGTCAGCAGAGGTTTCTACTTCAGGTTCAACGTCATCCTCTCCGTCATCGACAGAACCATCAAATCGAACCCAAACGTACGCATGCAAGTCAATTTGCTGCTGCTCATAGGCCATAATGGCGTCGTCCAAATGGGCGAAATACTTACCCGCCCCGTTTTGCCGATCCGGATTCTCTGCGGTCAGGTAGTAAGCACCCAACACCATGTCCTGACTAGGGGTAACAATGGGACGTCCTGTTGCTGGAGACAGAATATTATTCGATGCCAACATTAGAAGACGGGCTTCCGACTGGGCTTCAATCGAGAGGGGAACGTGAACAGCCATTTGGTCCCCATCAAAGTCAGCGTTAAAGGCCGGACAGACCAGAGGATGGAGCTGAATTGCTCGACCATCCACCAGGATGGGTTCAAAAGCTTGAATTCCTAATCGGTGAAGGGTCGGTGCCCGGTTTAGCATCACCGGATGCCCCTCGATGACTTCTTCCAATACATCCCAAATGACGGGATCATTCCGTTGGATCAAACGCTTAGCAGCCTTGATATTGTTCACCAAGCCTTGGCCGATCAAGCGATGGATAACAAAAGGCTGAAAGAGTTCAATCGCCATCTCTTTCGGCAATCCGCACTGGTGCATTTTCAGCTTGGGACCCACCACAATGACAGAACGACCGGAATAGTCAACCCGCTTACCCAGTAAGTTCTGGCGGAAACGGCCTTGCTTTCCTTCAATGATGTCAGAGAGAGATTTCAGGGGACGATTATTGGCTCCTACCACGGTGCGGCCCCGACGGCCATTGTCGATCAAGGCATCAACCGCCTCTTGCAACATCCGTTTTTCATTACGGACAATAATCTCTGGGGCTAAAATCTCTTGTAATCGAGCCAGCCGATTATTGCGGTTAATCACCCGGCGGTACAAATCGTTGAGGTCAGATGTAGCAAATCGTCCACCATCCAATTGCACCATCGGCCTCAAATCCGGTGGAATAACAGGAATGACGCTCAGAACCATCCAGTCTGTTTGGGAGCCTGTGCCGACAAAGTTGTCGATCACTCGCAAACGCTTAATGAGCTTTGCTCTTTTCTGGCCCTTAGCAGTGCCAATGGTTTCTCTTAAAGTCTCCGCTTCTGTTTCTAGCTGGATATCTTGCAATAACCGTTGCACAGCCTCAGCACCAATTCCTACCTCAATTCCTTCCAGTTGGGAATCTTCGCTGTAGATTTGATCTTCAATTTCGATCCACTGATCTTCTGTTAATAGTTGCTTATAAGAAAGCGTATCGGCATTGCCTGGATCCAAAACCACATAGGCATTGAAATAAACAATCTGTTCAACATCCCGCAGGGGCATGTCTAACAGGGTGGCCATATAGCTAGGAATGCCTTTCAAGTACCAAACATGGGTCACAGGAGCAGCTAATTTGATATAGCCCATGCGATGACGACGGACTCGCGATTCTGTAACCTCCACACCACATCGCTCACACACGATTCCCCGGTGCCGCACTCGCTTATATTTGCCACAGTGACATTCCCAATCCTTGGCGGGGCCGAAGATTCGCTCACAGAACAAACCATCCATCTCCGGTTTTAAGGTCCGGTAGTTGATGGTTTCTGGTTTGGTGACTTCACCCACCACTTGGTTATTGGGTAAGGTGCGCTCCCCCCACTGCCGGATCCGTTCCGGAGAGGCTAGCCCAATTTTGACGTAGTCAAATCGTTGTTCGAGCTTTGGCATCGCGATTAGCTTCCTCTGTTTCCTTGCTAAATATGCTTCGAGATTAATTAGGTTGAAGGAGTCATCCGTTCAACACCTTTGTCCAGGAGACAATTAACTTTCCCCTTCTTCCATATCAATGCGGGAGAATGACTCATAGGTTGGACGAGAAGGGGTGCGTTTGTGGCCAACATCAGCCATCAAATCAACTTCCATATCTCGACTGCCGCCATCATCTTCTGTTTCAATTTTGTGAACAGCAATATCCAAACACAGGGATTGCAGCTCTCGCATCAACACCTTGAAGGACTCAGGCGTACCTGGCCGAGGAATGGCTTGACCTTTCACAATGGCATTCAGGGCTTCATTACGCCCTTGCATATCGTCGGACTTTACAGTGAGGAGTTCTTGCAAGGTATAGGCTGCCCCAAAGGCTTCCAATGCCCACACTTCCATTTCTCCAAATCGCTGTCCACCCTGCTGGGCTTTACCCCCCAAAGGCTGTTGAGTCACCAAGGAGTAAGGACCGGTAGACCGAGCGTGAATCTTGTCATCCACCAAGTGAACCAGCTTCAGCATATAGGCTTTACCTACCGTGACCGGCTGGTCAAAGGGTTCCCCTGTTCGCCCATCAAATATCTGGAGTTTGCCTGGCTTTTCCGGGTCATAGAGCCAATCTTTACCCGTTTTTTGTTGAGCTTCCTCTAGCTTGCCGTGAACGGTACTTCGGGAAGCTTCCTCTCCATGCATTTCATCAAAGGGAGTGAGTTTGAAGCGGGTATTCAGATTTTGCCCTGCCCAACCGAGGAGACACTCAAAGACCTGCCCCACATTCATCCGGGAGGGTACACCCAAAGGATTCAAAACCAGATCGACTGGGGTACCGTCTGCGAGGTAAGGCATATCTTCAATCGGCAAGATACGGGAGATGATCCCTTTATTGCCGTGACGCCCCGCCATCTTGTCACCCACCTGTAGCTTGCGTTTTTGGGCAACATAAACCCGAACCACCATATTGGCACCCGGAGGAAGTTCGTCTCCTTGCTCCCGGGTAAACACCCGCACATCGACTACCCGGCCTTTTTCACCATTGGGGACTCTCAAGGAGTTGTCTCGCACATCTCTAGCTTTTTCGCCGAAGATGGCCCGCAGTAATTTTTCTTCTGGGGGCTGATCAGACTCTCCCTTAGGAGTGACTTTACCCACCAAAATATCGCCTGCTACTACCCAAGCACCGATGCGAATGATGCCATTCTCATCCAGCTGACGCAGAGAATCTTCACCCACGTTAGGAATCTCTCGGGTAATTTCTTCTGGGCCTAATTTGGTTTGTCGAGCTTCAATTTCAAATTTCTCAATGTGAATCGAGGTATACACATCATCTCGAACCAACCGCTCACTGACTAGTATGGCGTCTTCGTAGTTATAACCTTCCCAAGGCATATAGACTACAAGAATATTTTGGCCCAGAGCCAGCTCTCCACCTTCCGTTGCCGAGCCATCGGCAATGATTTGACCTTCCCGAACCTGATCGCCCACAAATACGATAGGGCGTTGGTTTAAGCAGGTATCTTGGTTAGAGCGTTGATATTTTTGGATTAGGTACTCATGTTCATCGCCTTCATTGTCCCGAATGCGAATGGAATCTGCTGAGACATAGGTGACTTCCCCATCGGTACGGTTGATAATCACCATCCCAGAGTCGCGAGCTGCCTGAGCTTCTAACCCTGTTCCCACTAAGGGGCGCTCCGGTTGTAACAAAGGAACCGCTTGTCGTTGCATGTTCGATCCCATCAAAGCCCGGTTAGCATCATCATGCTCCAGGAATGGGATCAAAGAGGTAGCCACAGAAATGATCTGAACTGGCGATACAGCCACATAGTCCACTTCTTCAGGAGATGTGGTGGTGAAGTCCTGACGATAACGCACAGGCACAATCTCACCTTGGATATATCCTTCTGCATCCATGGGAATATCCCCTGGTGCAACCCGCAGATCATCTTCTTCATCGGCGGTCATATATTGCGGAGACTTTTCTTTGAGAACCCGCCCATGCTCAACCTGGTAGAAGGGGGTTTCAATAAATCCATAGGGATTCACTCGAGCATGAGTCGCCAACGAACCAATCAAGCCTGCATTCGGACCTTCTGGTGTTTCAATGGGGCAAATACGACCGTAGTGACTGGGGTGAATATCACGAACCGCAAAGCCTGCGCGCTCCCGAGTTAAACCACCTGGGCCAAGTGCACTAAGACGGCGTTTGTGGGTTAGCTCTGCTAGAGGGTTGGTCTGGTCCATGAACTGAGACAATTGGCTGGACCCAAAGAACTCTTTAATCGCAGCGACCAAAGGTTTCGGATTGACTAAAGAAGCAGGGGTCAAAGATTCCACATCAGAGACCGTCATCCGCTCTTTGATAATGCGCTCTAGGCGGTTGAGACCGACTCGAACTTGGTTTTGCAACAGTTCGCCCACAGAGCGGACCCGACGATTGCCCAAGTGGTCGATGTCATCCACAGAACCGATATCAAATTCCAAATTGATTAAATAATCAATGGCGGCCAAGATATCATCTGGCGTTAGTACCCGTGTCGGCTCAGGGGTATTCAGACGAAGTTTCTTATTTAATTTGTAGCGACCGACTCGACCTAAGTCGTACCGTTTAGGATCAAAGAACCGAGACTCTAGCAGCTGGGTACCTCCACTGACGGTGGGAGGTTCACCCGGACGTAGTTTGCGGTAGAGTTCTAAGAGAGCTTCTTCTTCTCCAAACTGGCCTTCCTTATCAATGGTCTTTTGATAATATTCAGGGTGACGGAGGCGGTCAAAAATTTCACCATCGCTGAGACCTAACGCTTTGAGTAAAACTTGAGCCGATAGCTTACGAGTTTTATCAATTCGGACCCAAACCAGACTATTTTTATCCGTCTCAAATTTTAACCAGGCACCCCGGTTAGGAATCAGGCTAGCATTGTAAGTCCGGCGGCCATTTTTATCGGTTTCAGACTTGTAGTAAACCCCAGGACTCCGAACGATCTGGTTAACAATAACCCGCTCAGCACCATTAATAATAAAGGTGCCCCGCTCTGTCATTAGGGGCAGGTCACCAATAAAGACCTCTTGTTCTTTAATTTCACCCGTTTCTTTGTTGATTAAACGAGTAGGGACATACATCTGCACACCGTAGGTGCTATCCCGGCGTTTGGCTTCATCAACATCATATTTCGGGCGTTTGAGCTTGTAGTTTTTGGCTAAAAAGTGGAGCTCTATTTTGCCGGTATAGTCCGATATGGGGGAGAAACTTTCTAGTTCCTCGATCAATCCTTCTCTCAAAAATGAACGAAAACTTTCCCGCTGAATTTCAACTAAGTCAGGTAAAGTGAAGGCAGGTTGAGTGTAGATCGAGTTAGTCATACAGCTCCTCTAAGAATCACGCCCAGCGCGAATAGAATCAACAATTTTAAGTTACGTTTGTATCGAAAATCAATCTTCTTAAGATTGAACGGGTAAGGACAACTGAAACAATTGGCAGGCATTTTGAGTGGTTATAGCTGCTAATTCCTCTAAAGCAACGCCTCGCAAATCCGCTACCTTTTGGGCTACATATCTCACGTTTGCAGGCTCGTTGCGACGTTCACCCCGCACAGGGACAGGAGCCAGAAAAGGACAATCGGTCTCCACGAGAATGCGATCGCAAGGCACAAGACGGGCTGACTCATGGACTTGGGCCGCATTTTTAAAAGTGACGATACCGCTGAAACTGACATAGAATCCCAGCTCTAGAAACTGTTGCGTCTCTTCTGGGGTGCCACTCCAACAATGCATAACGCCACTCACTGGCCCGTGCATTTCCCAGAATTTTTCGAGCAGCTGCACCATCGCCGATGCCGCTTCTCGACAATGAATAATCACAGGGAGCTGCAGTTGTTGAGCAATCTGAAGATGGGCCCAAAAGACCTGCTCTTGCCGATCACCGTTGTCGGCTTTGAAAAAATCTAAACCAGTTTCACCGATAGCCACTACTTTAGAGTCAGATGCCGCCATCGACCGCATCTGAACCTCCGCTTCTGCAGTCCATTTATCAACATCCAAAGGATGGACACCTACTGCATAGTAGAGTTCAGAAAATCGCTGGGACAGGCTTTGGATTTGTTCAAATTCAGATGGCTCAACGCAGGAATGGACTAACCTCACAATGTGATGATCACGCCAACGCCGAGCAATCTGGTCGAGATCAGGCTGAAAAACATCAAAGTTCAAATGAACATGAGTGTCTATGAGTTGCATGAAGAAGCAATGTCCAAAGCGGTGGAGAAGGAATCTAGATAAATTCAATCTAGATTTCAGAAATAACAGTGCCCAACCTCAAGTCGCTGCTTTAAGGATCCGAGCTAAACCTGCTTTCTTCCGAGCGCCTGTGTTTCGATGAAAGACTCCCACCTTAACAGCTTTATCAATTTTGCTGTAGGTTACGGACATCTCTTTCTGTATCGCAGCAAGCTGATCGTCAGAGGGACTACTTTTATAGTCGTCCACTGCTGATTGAAACCGCTTAGTAAAAGTTTTAATCGCTGATTTGTAAGCTTTGTTTTGCAAACGATTCCGTTCAGCGATCAGGATTCGTTTTTTTGCAGATTTGATATTGGCCACGTTTAATTGCTCAGCAGACTTCCAAGATGGACCGATGAATTACCCAAAGGGATATTGTAGCACCAATTGTTAATCGGCCCTTTATAAATTTTCGAGTTAAGCTGAGGGCAGGAGTGAAGCATGCCGTTAGCCAACTCCTAGGGCGACTTCAACCCGATTGTATGGGCAACAAATCTTCCCCCGCCTCCTCAGTAAATGCGTTACATTTGCAGGGAATGGCATCTTTTCTCTGGCGGTTGCAGATAGGCATTTCAGAGTCATGCTCCGAACCATTACCCAGCAAGCGGAGACACTTACAGAACTGCGACGGATTTGCGATCGCACTCAGGATAACTCTCTTCTTCACAAAGAATCGACCGTTCGAGAAATACTGGCATCGGTCCAACGCCAAGGTGACTTAGCCCTGGTTCAATATACAACTGAGTTCGACCAACACCCCCTAAGCCTAGAACAGCTCAAAGTGAGTGGCGCTGAACTAGATGCTGCATATCAGCAGATTTCTCAGGATATGTTGACCGCCATTCGGTCTTGTTATCAGCGAGTTGAAGCCTTTCACCTACGGCAACGTCGTCAGAGCCAAGTTCACTTTGGCGATTATCAAGAGGTGGTGGGTAAACGTTATACCCCCGTCGATCGGGTTGGCCTCTATATTCGAGGGACCCAAAAAGTTTCTCCTAGCCAAGTCTTAATGAATGCGATTCCTGCAGTGGTCGCCGGCGTACCAGAAATTGTCATGGTGACCCCACCTGGCCCTGAACTACAGATACATCCTGCCGTATTAGTCGCGGCTCAAGAAGCCGGCGTCGAAGCGATTTATCGCGTGGGGGGAGCTCAAGCGATTGCAGCCTTGGCCTATGGAACTGCAACCATTCCTGCTGTAGATGTCATTGCCGGTAGTGGCAATATCTATGTCACCCTAGCTAAAAAATTAGTCTATGGCTTCGTCGGCATTGATGCCTTAACTGGCCCCTCAGAACTGGTCATTCTTGCGGATCACACCGCCAATCCCTCGTATATTGCCGCTGACTTATTGGCTCAAGCCGAATCCGACCCCCTAGCAGCAGCCATCTTAATGACATCGGATACCACCCTGGCCACCAAGGTCGTCTTGGAAGTGAATCAGGAATTGTCCAGCTACGGGATATTGACGGAAAAAGCGATGGCCCATTATGGCCTAGTCGTGATTGTGGACGACTTACAAAACGCCACTGCCCTAGTCAATACCATGGCACCGGCTCAAGTCTCCCTAGCCATTCATGATCCTTGGAGCTTGGTGGAACATATTCGCCATGCTGGCTCCATTCTCATGGGTTCTCACACCGTCCCCTCAGTGGGTCAGATCATCGCAGGTGCCAACCCCAATCTGCCGACAGAAGGAACGGCCCGTTTTAGTTCTGGTCCTGGAGTTGAGACTTTTATGAAGCAAACTCATTTAATCCAGTATTCTGCACAAGCCTTATCCCACTCTGCTCAGCAATTAGATACCCTCGTTCAGCTAGAAGGGGGAGCAGCACAATCCCTATCCCTTCGAATCCAATCCACAAAACCTGAATCAGGGGTTATCAATGATCTAGACGGATGAGGGTCATTCTGTCGGAGGAGATTTAGGGGCTGCCGACCAGACCCCTCCCTTAAAGCGAGTTTTGGCTTCTTGAAACGATTGCTGCATCGTCTGCTGGATTTTCTCAGGATCAGGCGTTTTACCCCCCAGTAGATCACCAAAATAGACACACGCCCCTTCTCCCAAAGCCCAGGTATAAGCAGCGGCCCAAGTCGCAGCGACCACACTACCAAAGCCCGGCACAAACTTGATGAGTTCCCGGCCTACGACTTGAGCAATAAAGCCACCGGCGATCGCACTAATTACACCACCGGCCTGGGAAAGGCTGAGGGATTGGCCATATAACCGACCTAGGAGACTCACTAATGTGACTTGAAGGGCCGTTAAGGCCGGCATGGTTGCAAACGGTAGAGGGACTGCCGCTAAGGTCGCTGCCATTGCGGAAAAGGTTGTCAAGTATCGTCGGCTAGTTTCCCGATAAAGGGAGCCAATTTCAGTTCCTATACCCGCATCATCCAGGAGTTGGTGAAGGAGTCTCGATTCTGCCTCCGGAAGTAGCTCCGCCAATTGGTCTACAAAGGTATCCAAACCATAGAACAGGGGGGTAAACCCGTCTTCTTCTAGGGTGAAGTCAATCAAGACGCTGCGATCGCAGATCCCTTCGAACTGAGTTTGGATGGCAGTAAACGCCCGCAATACTTCTGCCTCAGCAGGGGGATAAACAGGATGATTCTCTATCTGAGATGTATAGAGGTCATGCACACAAGTGATCGCTAGCAAGCAGGGAACTTCAGGATGTTGCTCCCGAAGGAGTGAAATCACATTTTGCAAAAAATCCGTCGCAAAGTCATTCAGCTTAACGGTGAGAATGATGACCTTTGCTGACGGTGTATTGGCAGTCAGACGATGGGGAGGGGTGAGGAGCTGCGATAGCTCCGTCATTGGATCGGGGGTATCTTGCTGGGCTTCTCCCAATCCCATCGTGTCGGTGAAATAGAGAAGCGGTAAATCTTCAGTAGGATACGCATACTGCTGGGTGTGAGCCGTATGGGGACGAAACCCTTGGCCAATAATATCTTGAGTTGCCCCGGTTAGACTCCGAATAATGGAGCTTTTTCCAGACTGGGGTTTACCAATCAAAATGACTTCTGTGGTCGGCAAGGTTGCTTTGACCCGCTCTAAAATGGCCGCAACCTCTTGCTCATCGATCTGGAAGTAACGCTTTAAGGATTGGCTACCTTGCCGGATCGGTTGCAATAAATGTCGAGCAGTTTTGAAGAATCTCTTGGCTTGTACTGAAGGTTGCCAAAACTTCAGAGGGTTCGACTTAGGGGAATAGGAGGGCTCTGGCGGTGTAGGATTTTCCACCATTGAACATCGATGGTTACAAAGAAATAGTAATAAACGGCCGTCACCCAAAAATAGTCATCATGGGCAAGCCGGAAGTAGGGCTCGGCAGTCTAAACGTCTTCTTTAGAGCCCGGAGATTGGTTATAAAGAGCATCTAACTGCTCGCGGGCGTCCTCCACGCTCATGGAACGCATGACCAGTAGCGGCTCATCAATCACATTTCCAGACTCATCCAAAAGCTCTGGGTGAGGAACAAGTTGAGGCGTGTCCTCCGAATAAGCAGGGGGAGGAAGAGGCAAGTGGTAGTCGCGCTGGGATAGAAAGCCCACCGAATACACATTACGGATTAAGTTGCCTACTGCCAATACCGCTAACACGATAAAGGCAATCATATATAGAATCTGAAGCATCATCCATAGCCCTCCCAAGCCAAGATTATTTCAGGGATCACCTGTAGCCTGACATTTTGTGCAAGCTGAAATTATCTTTAATATTGATCTAGTCTCCTTTGAAATTTAAACCATTTTGCTCATTTTGACTGCCCTAGACGAAGCTGGATCATGATCTGCCAACACTCAGACACCAGATCATGCCAGGCTTCCAGCAAATTTATCTCAATCCCAATTTGTCCATATGTTGCTTTGAATAGACTGCGAGCGGCAATCACTTCTGACAAGGTTTGGTGAACCCGTCCTAGTAAATCAGATTGCTGTTGAGTATCTAGAAAATCAATTTCTTCGAACTCTAATAGGGAGCGAGAGCGGCTGAGCCAATAGTGATAGTCTCCCAATAATGGCCCTAAGCGGACCGAGAACAGATCTGGTTCAGGCAAGTATGGATTTATCATCGAACTATATTTTTTTATTGATTAAAAAATAAATATTTGATTCTTTTTTAAAAACATATTACCAATGTTTTTTTAACTTTATTTAATCTTTTCTCAATCGAAGACTCTCTCCAGACCGTCATTTACTGACCTACCAAATAACATCCTAGTCAGAAGCAACCATGAAAACCTCACTCCTTCGAGAGGAGTGGAAGAATTAGTCCCGTTTTACTACATTTTGAATGGGGACTGTCACTAGGATGAAAGCATGAAGTTAAGTTCTTGATTATTTCCTAATGTTTATGCTGTTTTTTGATCAATACTCAAGTTATGTAGCAGACAGATAGCGAGCAAGTCCGTTATCTATAGCCCAATAGACTCACATTCTTTAGGCCTATTCTCTATACACCTGATCAATTCCATGAGCATTTGCAGGCCTAACATATACAGCTAAGCAATAGCTCTCTCAACTGGGTCCACATTGGCTACAGTTCGAGCTATACCCTCTTCCAAGACAGCCCGTTAAGGCTAGTCATATTCACGCCTCTTTTATAAAAAAAGAGAAGGTTCAATCAGCAAAAAAATAATCTGAAGCTGAGCCCTAGCTCAAAATTGTACAGATACATCCCTTGGATGGGTTCTATATTGAAGTGACTCGATCTGCGGGCCTACAAAAATCTACTAAAAGACTGGCATAACATCCCAACAATATTGCGATATATCCAATAGAATAAAGCACTCACTGACCCATCACAATCGGTGATTAATTTATGTGGTCTCCTTATTTTTCTCCATCTGTACGTAATTAAGCATGAAGCTCTAGAACCAAGGTTCCATAAATATACGGAGGCTTCAAAGCTATCTGCGAACATCTACGCAATTCATGGCAAAAAAATACTGTTTATTTCCTTGAAAGTTCCGTGATTATCCTCAAGGATTTTCGAGGCAAGTTGAACATAATAACAGTATCGAAAGAGTCCAACCGCTAATTCCCCAAGCAGTTCGTATCCATCTTTTACCACTACTGCCCAGAGCAAGGAGTCCGTTCTGATGTTAGAAGCTATCATTACTCAAATTTTAAGCATCTGGGTTATTTTTTGCGCCTTCGGCTGCTATTTCACTATTGAAGCTCAAAACAACAACTATTAAGTCTTTTATTTCACCCGTCCTAGACATATCTATCTTATTAAAATCGGATAAAACGATGCAATCCTCCGCCCTGAATGCTCCACCTAGCCCTTCACCGATTAATCCTATTCAAGCTATCTGCAAGAAGGTCGTCCGTTGGTATTTTTCTACCTTAGACCTTAAAAATCCTCAAGTCGCCCATAGAATTTGTCACCTGATTCCTGCTCAATGTCCCTTTGAACGAGATGTCGTTTTTTTTGGGCATCAATTGTTTCATATTCCCCCGATGTGTAAGCTAAACCCTGCCTACGATGAGTTTGTTGAACTG
Source organism: Acaryochloris sp. 'Moss Beach' (assembly GCF_021497025.1). Lineage (NCBI taxonomy): Bacteria > Bacillati > Cyanobacteriota > Cyanophyceae > Acaryochloridales > Acaryochloridaceae > Acaryochloris > Acaryochloris sp. 'Moss Beach'. Next base: position 3,183,920 of record NZ_CP071717.1, on the reverse strand, counting down.
CGGTTTCGGGCTTTAGTATTTTTGGCAGACGAATGTGGTGAAGATGTCACTCAATACTGCTAATAGATCACTGCTAATAGATACAAGTGCTGACTAGTGGACAGTCGCAAAGCTTTAACGAGCACTACTGCCTAGAATCAGTAAACTCAAGAACGAACCACTATTCCATAAGCTGTGCAGTAACATCGAAGCCAGCAAGTTCCGAGACCGAGAATATACAAACCCCAAAACACAGCCCAATACAGACAGCGGCAGGATATCAGCCAAGTTGAGATGGGCGATCGCAAATACAATCCCACTTACGCCAATTGCCCCCCACATGGGAAGATATCGGGTCAAAGACGTTAGGAAAAACCCGCGAAATAGAATCTCTTCAAAGAAAGGAGCCAGTCCTGCCACCATGATGAATAGGAGACTGGCAGTCAAGGGATCATGACTTTGGATAATCAGCTCTAACAAGGGGTTTCCACCACCTTGATCACCTAATACTTTTTGATTCAACAGGGCAATTAAAATTACGAGGGGTAGGGCAGCAAAATAGCCGCTCATTCCCCAGACCAGCCAATTTCCCTGCCAACGAATCCTAAACCATTTGAAAGGAGTTGAGAGAAACCCTTTCAAAGACCAGATCAAGATAGTCAGACCCACCACCACGAGAATGGCATAGTTGGAAAAGGCTAAATACACTTGGGGGCGAGCACCCAAAGCCGTGGGTTGAATACCTAACACATAGATCAGTAAAGGAATCGATAAGCTAACGCCAAAGAAGGCGATAAACCATAGCACCATTACTTGCCAGATCAGATCGGGAGGCCACAGGACCGAATTAGCCAGACTAGTTTGAGCTAAGTAGGCTTTTGATTCATCGATGGCTGGGGTATCAGAGGTGGGTTCACCCTCTGCATCAGCAGGTGGCGTTTGAAAATCCTGTAAGGGATGTGGGGAGGGAGGCGCACTAGAATTCCCGGCTCGCTGCCGCCAAGAACGGACGAGCCAAACCAGCAAAATAATCACCCCTACACCGTTCCCCACCAATGTGAGGCCGTTGATGGTTACGACCCGAGCAAGTGCATTGCTGGCAGTGACCTGCTGGTCAATCTGTAAAGTGGTGAGATCGTCTTGACGTTGGGATAGGGTAAACAGGCGTTCTAATGCTTGGCCTTCAAACCAGCCTGATAGCTGAGATTTAAGAGATTGTTGAGCATTGGGTAAGAGTTGAGGGGGATCACTCCATAGGCCGATTAGAATGGAGGCTGCGGCGGACTCATTACTCACTAAAGTTGGGGAAGTGGTCAGGGGAGACCAGGTTGCGATCGCATCTTCCACCTGATCCGACTGAGCCAGCAGTAAACCAATCCTGAGATCCAAGTTATCCCTGAACTGACTACGATTTTGCTGTTGAGCCAGAGTTGCAGGGTCATCCGAGGCATTCGCCATCGTTTGTTCTATTCGCTCCAAGTCCGTTTGAACCGACGTGCGGACTTGGCGGTAGGTTTTCAGGGCAGAGGTAACGGGATCAGCGTCTAGCAGAGGATTAGAGAGGGATTTAGCCTGATCTTCTTCCAGCACAGGCTGCCATTCTGAGGCTTGCAACAACAAATCACTTTGATAGAGATTGAGCTGACTTTGGGCTTTAGGCTGACTCCAGCTGCTAATCAGTTCCACGCTAATTAGAAAGGTCACAATCGCAGTCAAAATAATTAAGACTAAGCGATAGCGTTGCTGCTGGATTTTTTGATCGTTTGCCATATTTAAGTCTTTGCCCTCGCCAGTCTGGATATGGAGTCTCTGCAATCGACAGCTTTATTATCCTAATCTTTGTTGTCTCTTTGATCTGTACCACCGATAAAGAACCCTAATTGAGGATTCACTAACCAACAACCCTCACCACAGGTTAAAATCTTTCTGGCCTCAGCTTAGACCACTCTGAATATCAAGTGGGCGCCATCCTAATTCAGCCGTTATCCCTTTGGAGGTCAAGTCCCTGGCTACTCGCGTAATATTAGTTCGGCATGGTGAAAGCACCTTTAATGTAGAAGGCCGAGTTCAAGGTCATCTCGATGAATCATCCTTAACCGAACAAGGATTAGCCGATGCCCATCGAGTGGGTGAGGCTTTAAACGGAATTGCTTTTGATGCCATCTATTGCAGCCCGTTGCAGCGAGCGGGGCAAACGGCTGGCACGATTCATAACGCCTTGGCTGCAGCCCCTGCCATTCAGGTAGAAGAGGGGCTGATTGAGATTGGCCTGCCCCTTTGGGAAGGGATGCTGTTTGACCAGGTCAAAACAGAGTTTCCTGAACAATATCAATGTTGGAATTCGGCCCCGGAAAAACTCTGTATGGAGCTATCTGGCCCAGATGGTTCTCAATCTTTTTATCCAGTCCCCGCCCTCTACGAACAGGCAACAGCCCTTTGGCAAAAGCTCCTTCCCCAACATGAGGGTCAGACGATTTTGCTGGTGGGCCATAGCGGCATTAATCGGGCCTTACTCAGCACCGCCCTCGGATTAACGCCAGATCGCTATCAGCGGCTCCAGCAAGCCAACTGCAATATTAGTGTCCTCAATTTCCCCGATGGCTTGAACCAGAAGCCTCAGCTAGAAGCCCTAAATTTAACTAATCATTTGGGATTACCGTTGCCCAAACCATGGCGACATTATCGAGGATTGCGGCTTATTCTAGTTCGTCACGGCGAAACAGAGTGGAATCGTCGTGGCCAATTCCAGGGACAAATTGATGTTCCCTTAAATGACAATGGTCGTGTACAAGGTCAGCAGGCCGCCGACTTCCTCAAAGAGATTCCCATTGACTTTGCCATCAGCAGCTCCCTTGCCCGTCCCAAAGAGACTGCAGAATTGATTCTCCAGAATCATGATCAGGTGCAGCTCGATCTCTCAGAACCCCTGTGGGAAATCAGCCACGGGACCTGGGAAGGGTGCTTAGAATCTGAGATTGAGGAACGCTATCCGGGTGAACTCGATCGGTGGCGCACCGCCCCAGAAGCGGTGCAAATGCCGGAAGGCGAGAACTTACAACAGGTTTGGGATCGAGCCATTGCCGCTTGGGATGATATTGTTGCTCAGGCCTTAGCCACAGGCAAGACAGAACAAACGGGCTTAGTCGTGGCCCATGATGCCATTAACAAAGTGGTGCTTTGCCATGTCGCCGGATTGGGACCGGAACACTTTTGGTGTTTCAAACAGGGCAATGGAGCTGTGAGCGTCATCGATTATGATGCAGACGGTCACCCCATTTTGCAGGCTATGAATATCACCACCCATTTAGCAGGTGGGGTACTAGACCAAACAGCAGCAGGGGCGTTATAACCTGCATCAATCTTGGTCTTGATCAAGGAGGATATACGACGGATTGGGTATGACACAAGAACAGCTCAAACAGGTGCGAGTGTTAGATCCACCGTCGCAAGTTGATCGGGTGGCTGATGTCCTGATTGACGATGGCAAAATTATAGACATCACAGAGCCAGGGGTCAGCGCTGGGGGTGAAGAACGGGATTGTTCAGGGCTGGTTTTGGCTCCAGGCCTGGTCGATTTATATAGTCACTCAGATGATCCAGGGTTTGAAACTCGAGAGACCTTGGCTTCTTTGACCGCATCTGCGATCGCAGGGGGTTTCACCCGTCTGACCCTTCTCCCCGATACCCATCCGCCGTTAGATAACGCCGATGGCCTAGCCCGAATCAAAGCCCAGCTTCCCCCTGATTTACCTCTGCAAGTCCAGGCTTGGGGTGCCATGACCCAAAAACTGGAAGGCAAACAGCTGGTGGAATATGCAGATTTGATTCAAGCTGGGGTCGTCGGATTTAGTGATGGCCAATCTATTCAAAATTCCATCTTGCTACGACGACTCTGTGAGTATCTAGAAGCTGAGTCCTATCCCATTGCTCTTTGGCCTTGCGATCCAGCCTTAGCCGGCAGTGGTGTCATTCGCGAAGGTATAGATGCCTTGCGATTAGGACTGTCAGAGTCGCCGACCACAGCTGAAACATCAGTCTTGGCAGCCCTGCTGGAAATCGTCTCTGAGACGCAGGTTCCTGTCCACATCATGCGGGTGTCCACCGCTCGCAGTGTAGAACTGATTCAAGGGGCTAAAGCACGTGGGTTACCGATCACGGCCAGTACCACCTGGATGCATGTGTTGGGCAATAGCCAGTCTTTGTATACCTATGATGTCAATTGGCGGTTGGACCCACCCGTTGGCAATATCGAAGACCAGGAAGCCCTGATTCAGGGGTTAGAAACGGGAGTCATCGATGCGATCGCAATTGATCACCATGCCTATACCTATGAAGAGAAAACCGTTGCCTTTAGTGCGGCACCACCTGGGGCGATTGGCTTAGAACTCGCATTACCCTTACTATGGCAAGCCTTTGTGACAACTGAGCGCTGGTCACCCCTCACCCTATGGCAACGGTTAAGTACCTCTCCTAGCCACTGCTTAGGGCAAACACCTCCTAGGGTGCAAGTGGATCAGCCAGCAGAAATGATACTCTTTGATCCTCAACAGTCCTGGTCCGCTAACGCCCAAACCCTAAAATCCCTCAGCCAGAATACGCCTTGGTATGGGCAGTCCTTAACAGGCAGGGTGATACAGACCTGGCATCCCCAATCTTAGGCAAATCCGCTAGAGTGTCTGTAAGGGGCTTGGAGATTGTCTTGTCGCTTCGGGCCTTTGGCATTCGAGGAGGACGAAGAACATGTGTATTTGTATCAATTGCCAATTCGTTGATCAATGCATCACCTATCATGCCGTAGAAACACAGCATCAGCAGCCTCACCTGACCGATCACCCTACCTTTGAACCCGAGCAACCGACGATTAACGTCAATATTCGGAGTAGTACAGAAGAGATTGAAATGGAATGGGATGTCGTAGGATGTGCCAGCTTTTCAGAAGAAGCAGGTAAATGGGCGCGTCTCAGGCCGGGAGAATTAGTACCGACCTAACGCCAAAAACCGCTCAAAGGGAATCAATTCCTTGCCCCAGAAGTTGATCAGGTACTCCTAATTAGATTCCACCTGATATCCCAGCTCCGCCAACTGCATTCTGGATTGACGCCATTTGGGTTGCACTTTAACGAACAGCTCCAAATAAACTTTGCCAGCAATCAGTTTTTGAATTTGTTGGCGGGCTTCGGTCCCAATCGCTTTGAGCATACTGCCTTTTTTACCAATCAGAATTTGTTTCTGAGAGGGCCGTTCCACATGAACAGTGGCTAAAATTCGGGTGATTTTAGGCGATTCATCTACGCGTTCGATCACAATTGCCACAGAATGGGGAACTTCTTGCCGGGTCAATAGCAAAACTTGTTCTCGAATTAACTCTCCCATAATGAACCGTTCCGGTTGATCAGTGACCAGGTCGGGAGGGTAATAGTACGGCCCAGGGGCCAGCTGATCAATAAGCTGGCGTTGCAACGACTTTAATTTGGCGGTGGTCAATGCCGAAAACTTGCAAACAGGCCAATGGTGTTCTTTTGCCAGGGCTTTATAGGTTTGGTCTAAGGTCAAAGATTGCTGTGCTGTTTTTCGCTGTAAATCAAGCTTATTCAGTCCCAAAATAACGGGGGTGTTGGTTTGGGTCAACAGCTGAGCAATGAACCGGTCTCCCCCCCCTAAAGGTTCTGAGCAGTCCACCACAAACAACACGACATCCACCGCATGAATGGCCATGCGCGCATTCTTGACTAAGATTTCGCCCAATTGGTGGTGGGGTTTATGGATACCCGGAGTATCCACAAAAATCATTTGGGCGGTGGGGGTGGTTAAAATACCCCGAAGACGATTGCGGGTCGTTTGGGCAACCGGAGAGGTAATCGCGATTTTTTGCCCAATCAACTGATTCATCAACGTGGACTTGCCCACGTTAGGCCGACCGACAATCGCGACAAAGCCTGACTTGAACTCAGGAGGAGCCTGGGGAATGGAGGTTAAAGACTGGAGATCGGACAAGGTTACAATACGTTCCTCAAGCTGCAGGCTATTAACATTATCACCTGTTAGAGAGGAAGCTCATCAATCGCTTTAGTTTCCCCAATCACCACCATCACCGATCCTTTTTGCAAATTGAGGTCGGGACTGGGGTTGATATTAAATTTCTGATCGCGACAAATCGCTAGAACATTTAGACCATAACGGCTACGGAGCTGCAGTTCACCAATCGATTTATTGTGAAACTCTTCAGGCACCACAATTTCAACGATGCTATGTTGAGGATCCAGCTCAAAGTGGTCCAGGATAGAAGGCTTGGTAAGGGTCCGAGCCAAGGCATATCCCGCTTCATTTTCAGGAAAGACCACTTGGTCAGCACCGACTCGTTTGAGCAGCTTGCCATGAATTTCTGAGGAGGCTTTAGCCACCACCTTGGCGACACCTGCTTCTTTGACATTGAGGGTCGTAATAATACTTTCTTGCAGATAGTTACCAATGGCAATAATGACCGTATCAAACTCGTAAATCCCTGCTTCCTTAAGAGCTAAGGGATCGGTGGAATCGAGCTGCAGGGCATGGGCGGCCCATTGGTTATTCACCACCTCCGCCACTCGTTTTTCATCAATATCTGTTCCTAATACTTCCTGGCCAGCTTGGTGTAATGCCTGACAAGCAGCTCGACCAAAACGACCTAAGCCAATCACAGCAAATTGCTGCTTTTTTTTGTTCAGGCCAGGGAATAAGCTCAAGGATGATAAGTTCACGGGTATAAGTCCATAATGCTAGTATTTTTCCCAAAATCGGATCATCCGACCAATAAAGACTCTTCTGGATACCGAACGGTACTGGGACGAGGATCGCCCAGTAAGGCCGCCATCAAGAGTAAGACACCGACTCGACCCATATACATGGTGGCAGCCAAAATGAGTTTCGAACTCCCGGTTAACGCAGCTGTAATCCCAGTCGATAAACCAACCGTGGCGTAAGCAGACACCACTTCAAACAAAATATTGATGAACTCAACCCCTGGATCGGCGATCGACATTAGGGTTGTGGCCGACACAATCGTAGTAATTGAACCCACCACTACCCCTATCGCTTTCAAAATCAAGGATACGGGGATTTGGCGTTCATACATCGTGACGGATTCCTTGCCCCGGAGAATCGCTTGGGTACAGCTACTCAAGACTCTGATGGTGGTGGTTTTCACCCCACCCCCCGTTCCGCCAGGACTGCCTCCCACATACATAAAGGCAATAGTAAGGAATAGCCCCGCATTGGTCATACTGCCAATATCGATGGTGTTAAACCCAGCGGTACGCGTCGTCATGGACTGAAACCAAGCCGATATCAACTGATTATTCCAACTGAGAGGCTGTAAGGTGTCTGGATTGCGAGATTCTGTCAGATAAAAGGCAATGGTACCTAGGATTAATAGCATCACCGTAGTGCTGGTCACCACTCGAAAATTGAGGGAGAATAGGGTTCTTTTTTGCTTCCCTGCTAGGCGGTCACGCAGCCATAGATACACTTCAAAAATCGCTTCATACCCAATGCCACCAACAACGACAAGACCAGAGATAGTGAGGTTGACGATCCAGGAAAACTGATAGCTGCTCAGGCTATCAGGGAATAAGCTAAACCCCGCATTATTCCAGGCACTGACGCTGTGAAACACGGCATACCAGAGGGCAAGAGGGGTAGCATACTGCTGGCTGAACACTCCAAACAACAAGATAATACCCATCAATTCAAATACCAGGATGGTGGCAATAATAGACACCACCACCTGATTTGATCCTTGTAATTTAGAGCGATCTAAAGCTTGTTGCAGGGCAATCTTATCCCTCAGGCCAAATTTACGCCCCAGTAACACCAGCAACAAAGTGGTGGAGACCATGTAGCCTAAGCCACCCAACTGGATCAGAGTGAGAATAAAGACCTGTCCCACCGGGGAAAAATAGGAGCCCGTATCCACCACTACATGCCCCGTGACACAGACGGCAGATGTGGCGGTAAAGAGGGCCACGACAGGACTATTCCAGTCTCCACTCGCCGTTGAGATGGGCAACAGAAGCAAGCCTGCTCCGACTAAGATGGCGACTAAAAATCCTAAACAAATGCTTCTAGAAACGGTCATAGCTCCTCCCAAATAGCAGGGGGAAGCCGCTCTGACTTGAGAAACAACAAATGATCACAGATGTTAGAAACCTTCCCTTCATGATGGGCTGATAACGTTGCTGGTAGGCGTACCACAAATCTGAGATTGACGAATACGATGAATCGCTTCACCGAGGCGATCGCATTCTGCGATCAAGCTAATCCGCAAATACCCTTCGCCATGATGACCAAAGGCACTCCCTGGAGTCATCACAATTCCGGTTTCTTGGATCAGCTTTAAGGCAAAGTCTGCGGAAGACATCTCTACAGGACAGGGTGCCCATAAATACATGGTTGCTTTCGTTTTGGGGATCTGCCAGCCCAGATCGCCCAGTCCTGAAATCACAAAATCTCGTCGCTCTCGGTAGCGCTGCTGAACCACTTGCAAATGGCTATCGGGAAGTTGCAGAGCGGTTTGAGCAGCAGCCTGCACCACAGCAAAGATGCCATAGTCTAAGTTGGTTTTAAGGGTTCGCAGTCCCTGAATAATTTGGGGATTCCCCACCACAAAGCCAACCCGCCAACCCGCCATATTGTAGGTTTTGGACAGGGTATGAAATTCAACCCCAATCTCTTTCGCCCCTGGGATTTCCAGCAGGCTCACGGGCTGATAGCCATCAAAAGCGAGCTCGGCATAGCAGAGATCATGGACCAGCAAGATTTGATGCTTACGAGCAAAGGCGACAATTTCCGTAAACAGCTCTCGGGGGGCAACGGCAGTCGTCGGATTACTGGGGTAATTGAAGTAAAGGATTTTGGCTCGTTCCGCTACATGATCAGGAATGCTCCCCAAATCAATCAGCCAGTCATTCTCTGCTTTTAAGGGCAAGCCATAGATTTCAGCTCCTGCCAAGGCTGGTCCTCGGAAGTGAGGGGGATAGGCCGGATTAGGGACTAACACTACATCCCCAGGGTTGATATAGGCCAAGGCTAAGTGGGTTAAGCCTTCTTTCGAGCCGAGTAACGGCAGAGCCTCAATTTCAGGATCGAGCAATACGTCGTATCGGCGGTGATACCAATCGGTGATGGTATGGCGAAAGTCCGCATGACCTTCAAAAGGAGGATAGCCATGATTATTAGGGGATTTGAGGGCTGCGATCGCAGCTGCAATCACAGGCTCTGGCGGCGGACCATCCGGATTCCCCATGCCCAGATCAATCAGATCTAGACCTTGCTGGCGAGCCGAGGTTTTAAGTTCATCTAAACGGGCAAACACATAAGGCGGCAGGGCACTCAGTCGTTCAGCCGGTTTGATCCAATCCAAACTCATGGGCAAACCTCTGCCGATGGAGACCCTGAATGTATGCCACTTTCAGCAATGGGACTGGCAGTAGAGACCATCGCGGCCATCAACTGATCCGGCATCACCATAAAAGGCAAATGGTGGAGATCCGACTCTGGCTGGCAAGCCACTTGCGCTGCGGTTTGTAAGTCTTTCAGAGACACATCCTCCATCCCTAAATCGGCAAGAGTCATGGGTAAACCAATCTCTCCATAGAACTTGAGCAGCTGGTGACGAGCCGTTGTCGCTAAGTGGTTATGCTGAATCAGTTCTTCGAGACGCAACTGCACCAAAATGCCATAGGCCACTTTTTCCCCATGTAAGCTAGCGCGGGTCGGAGAGAGATGGGTCAAACCATTATGAACCGCATGGGCAGCAACAGTCCGGCATTGGGCTCCACCCAAACCACCCACAACCCCGGCCATTAACACCGTGGCATCAACGACTTGTCGCCATTCGTCACTGTCGGGTTGGGCGATCGCCGTCCCTGACTTCTGAAACAGAATATCTCTGAGCACCCGGGCCTGTTGCACCGCAGCGATCGTTAAAGTTTCTTGGGAATGACCGCTACTCACTGAGGCCTCGTACCACTTGGCTAAAGCATCGCCAACCCCAGCAACTAAGGTTCGTTGGGGAGCTGTTCTGATGACTTCATAATCAAGGATGAGTAAATCAGGGCATCGGGGTAGACCGACATCATACTGAAACGCCCCGCCCTCCGAGTACAAATTAGATAAAGCTGTCCAAGCAGCACACGTCGCCCCAGAGGTGGGAATGGTGATCACAGGACAGCAAGTTTGATGGGCCAAGAGTTTGGCTGCATCTAATGCTTTTCCACCGCCCACGCCGACAATGACATCCGCGCGATGACGGGCCACCCTCTCTCCTAATGCCTTTAAGCTAGCTTCACTGCAATCTTGGCCATAGTTGGCAGTTGCCAACTGTACTGTTGAGAACGTAGCAACATAAGGCTGCAAGACCTCTAAACTCTGCTCTCCCCCCACCATTAGAGGCCGTTGGCCATAGGGCTGAATCAAGGATTCTAATTGAGCCAGACTTTGCTCAGCTCGAATGACACATTGGGGTGCAATGGCTTGACTGGAGCACTCAACAGATGAGGATACAGAGGGTGATGAGAACGTAGACATAGGCGGGACGGTACGTAGCAATGAGTCAGTCCTCCCATGATCCCCAGTGGGCTAGGGAAGCTGACTTCCAATATTGATTTTAACTAGAGGAGGGATCAAAAGTCGTGGTCGCGAGAGCTGCTAAATTATCCTGATTTAAAGTGATTTTAGCGTTAGGGTCATCGCGAACGGTCAATGAGCGCTGAATTTGGCCCAGGGGAATGAGTTGGGACATCCCTGACTTCTGATGCAGAATGGTGCGGACTTTGATGGTCAGATCAGCCGTCCCTCGGCCTACTCGCCCCGGCGAAAACAGATTCTCTGAGGCTTGTAGTAGAGTAGCTTCTAGTTCTGTAGAGGTAATCATCGGGGAGACTGAAATCACGACCTCAGGACCTGCTAAATCGTAAACCAGGTTGTACTTGGCAGCTCCTGGAATCACGGCTTTAGTCAAAGGGAAAAAGCTTAGGGCCAGTAAACTGCCCGTCAGCACCCCTAATAGGCTGGTGATACCGACAAAGCGGAAGCGGATGCCCCACTTAAAAATAAAAGCTAGTCCTGTAAACGCACCGCTCACCAGCATGAAAATTGCGCACCACTGACAAGCTTGCTGAAAAAATTCAGGGGTAGGAGTGGGCATTAATTATTCTCCTCATTGCTGATAAACTCATCCGCTGATTCTACACTCTGATGTTCTAAGGCGGCCTTGAGGGTGTGCCAAGTCAAGGTGGCACATTTAATTCGTACGGGGAATTGAGCGACCCCCTGCATCACATTGAGCTTACGATGCTCTCGGGGAAATTCCCCTTCACCTTTCATCATATTTTGGAAAGATTGGACCATTTGCAACGCTTCAGGTATTGTTTTGCCCCGCATCGCATCCGCCATTAAGTCGGCAGACGCCATTGCGATCGCACATCCCTCTCCTTCAAATTTGACGGCAGCAATCTGTCTTTCCGACTCTTCCAACTGAACCGTCAGTTCAATCGTATCGCCACAGGAAGGATTATGTCCCCTTTGGTGACGATGGACTGGATCCGTTATCCCACGATGACGCGGCTTTTTGTAATGTTCTAAGATAACTTGTTGATACAGTTTTCGTAAATTGTCCAGGGCCATAATCTTAAGACAGTGAGGAGAGACTCCTCACACTAGAGGATGAATCGAAGGAATGTATCTAGGATACTGGCTGTTGCCCCTTCGATCTTAACGAAAGGCAGCTATCCCTAGTGGATCACTGTCAAAGCATCAACAGACATATTAGAGTGTTCTTGGGATTACTCCTTTCGGGGTTACCGCTCTTCCGTCGATCAGGCCAGTCAATGTTCTGGAATAAAGCAGACATGATGTCAGGGAACCCTCCTAAGGAGAAAAGATGAAGTGGGCTAGTGCACTATCGACACAACCCTCTCTAGAAGCTGCACTGGATGAAGTGATTGCAAAGGCATTGCAATCCTTAGATGCCCCTGCAGATTTGGCCATTCTGTTCATCTCGACTACCTTTGCTAGCGAATTCCCTCGGTTACAGCCCCTGCTGGAAGATAAATTGCCCGTTCAGCATTTTATTGGCTGTGGAGGGAATGGTGTGATCGGCCCGACCCCAGGCGGGTCTACAGCAGAAATTGAAGAAGAACCTGGTATCACCCTTACCCTGGCCTCCTTACCCGGTGTCGAGATTCAGACCTTTCATATTTATGAGGATGAGCTGCCCGATCCGGATAGTGCGCCTTTGACCTGGACCGAGTTACTAGAAGTGGATCCTGCCCATCAGCCCCATTTCATTCTGTTTGCCGATCCCTCTAGCTCAAAAATCAGTGATCTGCTGCAAGGGCTAGATTATGCCTATCCGGGTGCAGTCAAAATTGGCGGTCTCGCCAGTGGCCGATCTTCATGGAGCGGCAGTGGTTTGTTCTGCGACGATCAGCTTTATCGCGAGGGTACGGTAGGCGTTGCCCTGAGTGGGAATATCATGGTCGAAACGATTGTGGCCCAAGGCTGTCGGCCCATTGGTCAACCCTATCGGGTCGCTGAAGCTGAGCGTAATGTCGTGCTGCAGGTAGAAGAGCAAACCGTCCCGGTGGAGGCCACGTTTAATACGGATGAGGTGGAGTTGCAAACTCCCTTGGAAGCCCTGCAAACTTTGGTGCAGGATTTGGACGAGGACGAACGAGAATTAGCCCAGCATTCCCTCTCTGTCGGCATTGTCTGTAATGAGTTTAAGCAAAACCTGGAACCGGGCGATTTTTTGATTCGCAACTTGATTGGGGTGGACCCTCGGATTGGTGCCATTGCCATTGGCGATCGCATCCGCCCTGGACAACGAATTCAATTCCACCTACGAGATGCCCAAGCCTCTGCCGATGAACTGGAAGAACTGCTCCAAAACTATTTTCAGAAATCTCCTCAAGATCAGTCTCAACCGACAGCAGCCTTGATGTTTGATTGCTTAGGACGGGGAGAGCGGTTCTATGGGGAGTCGGACTTCGACTCTCAACTGTTTAGACGCTATTTTCAAGACATTCCTATCAGCGGTTTTTTCTGTAATGGTGAAATTGGTCCCATTGCGGGCACGACGTTTCTCCATGGCTACACCGCCGCCTTTGGCATCTTTCGCAGCCAGGACGACTAAATCACACCTAAAATAAACGGATCAATTTTTAGGTGTGCAATTGCGATGCGCTGTAGACAGCAGCTTAATAAGAGGAGGAGCCTCATTGTTAAGCTGCCGTCTATTGCCTACAGAGTCAGAGATTGAGGATTAGTTTCAATCAACTCAGCTAAATCTTTTAAGAAGGCCGCTGCATCAGCACCATAGATCACCCGGTGATCGCAGGTGATGTTGACATTCATCAATCGCTTCACACCCATCATGCCCTGAGCATCCGCCACCACTTGAGGCTTAGACCCACCAATCGCCAGAATCGATCCTTGTCCTGGAGGCAAAATGGCATCAAAGCTATTTACCCCAAACATGCCTAGATTAGAGAGGGTAAAAGTGCCGGTACTATACTCATCCGGCTGTAGCTGTTTGCTGCGAGCGCGAGCCACCAAATCTTTCCAAGTCCGAGAGAGAGAATATAAATCCATCTGATCGGCCTGCTGCAAAACTGGCGTAATCAAACCGCCACCCGGCATCGCCACCGCCACGGCAATATTGATAGCACTGCTGTACTGGATTCCTTGAGGGGCACAGCTGGCATTCACGAGGGGATGTTGGCGCAGGGTCACGGCTACGGCTTTGGCTAATAGTGCCGTCATAGTGACGCCTTTGCTCTTCACCTGCTTATAAAGCTGGTCTAGAGCATCTGTAACGATGGAATATTCCACATGGAATGTGGGCACGGCCAGACTCGCCACCATATTGTTGACGACAGCCTGCTGCAAGGTATTGAAAGGAATCACTTCGCCTGCTGCCGCTGCTGCAGGTAAAGGCGCAGGGGCAGGTAGCGATGGTTGAGGCGCGGCCGCTGGGGCCGTAGTTGTGGCGGTCGTCGTTTGGCCTGAGGCTGCTTCTATATCTGCAGCCACAATGCGACCATGAGGACCACTGCCCGTTAGGGTATTGAGATCTACTTTAAATTGTTTGGCGAGCTTCCGGGCCCGAGGTGAAACCACAACTCTACCGTTGGCAGGAGCAGCGGGTGCACTTCCCCCCATTCAGGGTTGCTGCTGGGGGCCACTGGAGCAGTAGCGATGGGAGCTGGGGCCGGGGCAGCTACTGGAGCGGCGGGAGCTGGAGCCGGGGCCGGGGCAGCTACTGGAGCGGCGGGAGCTGGAGCCGGGGCCGGGGCAACTGCTGGAGCCGGGGCAGCAGACTCAGCCGCAGCCGCTTTCTTTTGCGCTTCAGAAATTTCTGCTTCCGTTTCAGCAACATAGCCAATGGCCGCACCCACTTTAGCAACACCACCTGCAGGCACTGCAATGGCTGCTAGATATCCCCCATAGAAGGATTCCACATCCATATCTGCCTTGTCAGATTCAACAACCAGAACCGTTTCACCCTTTTCTACCTTGTCACCGGGCTCCTTAGACCAAGAGACAATTTTTCCCTCCTCCATCGTGGAGCTGAGGGCAGGCATAAACACTTCATGAATCATGGGTTAGTTTTCCGAAACGAATAGCAAGATAAACCAAAGCCTATCCAGTTTGAATTTTATCCTGTTCAGGGCTATCCATACTATCTCCTTTCTCGAGAAAATAACGGCATCCATAAAGTTGGCGAACCAAAATGCTTCAATAGGCAAAGCGATGTCGTGGCTGGGGATTATCCCGCCCACTCTAGAGAGGTCCCTGTGATGCCCAGACAATATTTTGCAACCGTTGCCCGAGGATTAGAGTCCTTAGCAGCTGAAGAACTGGCAGAACTAGGGGCGGAATCCGTTGAGCCTGGATTCTGCGGGGTGGCTTTTCAGGGCGATCGCAAATTGCTATACCACGTGAATCTCTGGGCCAGACTGCCGTTTCGGATTCTCTTGCGCCTAGACACATTCCCTTGCCAAGATGCGGAGGATCTCTATCAAGGTATTCAAACGTTGCCTTGGCAGGAGTATTTGACCCCAGACTACACATTGGCTGTCGATGCTACCGGAAAAACGCCGCAGCTCAACCATAGTCACTTCACAGCCCTACAGGTCAAAAATGCCATTGTCGATCAACAGCGGCAGCAATTCGGGGCGCGATCGCACATCGATACCCAAACTCCAGACGTGCGAATCAACGTCCACCTCCATCAGGATGGCTGTGTCGTCAGTTTGGATAGTTCTGGCAGCAGTCTCCATCGACGGGGCTATCGTCTGGCTGTCGGGGCCGCTCCCTTGAAAGAGTCTTTGGCCGCTGCTCTGATCCGCCTGTCAGGCTGGCAATCCGATTTAGCGTTTATGGACCCCCTCTGTGGATCCGGCACCTTGCCCTTGGAAGCCTGCTTACAGGGTCTACAAATTGCACCAGGCGTATTTCGACAGCAGTTTGGCTTTCAAACCTGGCCAGATTTTGATGAATCGCTGTGGCACTCGTTGCAAGCTGAGGCGAGAGAGCAGCAGCTCTCACGACTACCCATGCCCATTTGGGGCAGTGATCAGGATGCAGAGGTGATTGAACAAGCCCACCTCAACGCCCAGAATTGCAACGTCGTAGACCATATCTGGTTTGAATCCATCGACTTACAGAATGTTGAACCTCCCACCGATAGCGGCATCCTGATCTGCAACCCGCCCTATGGCGAGCGTTTGGGAGATCCTCGGGAGCTGGGGGATTTCTATCGTCAATTGGGGCAAATTTTCAAACAACGCTTCAAAGGCTGGACAGCATTTATCTTAAGTGGGAACAAAGCCTTGTCCCAATCGATTGGCCTCAAATCTTGCCAACGCACAGCAGTCAACAATGGATCGATTCCCTGTCAGTTCTTGAAGTACGAGCTGTATTGAGCGCAGTGCACTGCGCTCCTAGTAGTTAACCTCGACTAAAATCGACAGGCTGCATCAGTCAGGGGTTATCTAGGAACCGGTTGCAAGCTAAGAGGTTAAACTTCCTCTGGGCAAGGGATCGCAGATCCTGTATTTCGTAAGGTATGGTCGACCTGGACGCGATCGCGTCCTTCTGACTTCGCTTGATACAAAACCTTATCAGCTGCCAAAATCAAGAGGGTTTCAGATCCCATGGATTGTAAATCAGGGACCACACTAGCAACCCCCATGCTGAGGGTGACATGAGGACTGGCAACAGAATTTTTATGGGGAATCGCGAGGGCCCTTACGGCTTGACCAATTTCTTCTGCCACATGGGCCGCTCCTTCAAGGGGTGTATTCGGGAGAATAACGGCAAATTCTTCTCCGCCATAACGGGCTGGGATATCCCCCGGCCGTTTGACACATTGGCCAATGACACTCGCCACTTGGAACAAGCAGTTATCTCCAAACAGATGGCCATAGGTATCGTTATAGGCCTTAAAACAATCAATATCCCCCAAAATCAAAGAAAGATGACATTTCTCACGAGCCATGCGTCGCCATTCTCGTTGCAGGGTTTCGGAAAAGACTCGGCGATTCGGGAGCTGGGTGAGTTCATCAATAGAGGCTAAATGGGTCAGTTTTCGATTGGCTTCTTCCAGTTGCTTATAGAGTTGGGTTCTCTCTAACTGAATCCGCACTCGCTGCCGCAACACTGGCCAATGAATGGGTTTCGTAATATAGTCTGAGGCCCCCACATCGAAGGCCCAGTCTACGGAGGTCTGGTCTTCTAATCCCGTAATCATCAAAATGGGGGTGTAAGCACTCTCAGGCAGCTTCATAATTTCGCCACAGCATTCAAAGCCATTCATTCCCGGCATCATGGCGTCTAGCAATACTAGGTTAGGCGGGCTCTTTTGGTAAGCAGCCAAACAGGTTTCACCATCCTCTGCTTCCACAACTCGATACCCATCATTAGCCAGGATATGACTGATCATGGCTCGCGTCATCCGATCATCTTCCGCAATCAGAATGACGGGTCGGTCCTGATCAGCTCCCCGATGGGTTGATGTCCTGGGAGCCTCCATAAAGGGGAATGAGGGAGCATTGACGTCTTGCATGGCCGTTCAGCTGATCTCGCACATTACATCCAGTGTTCCCAGGCTGTCTATAAATCACACTCTGCTAAATCTGAAAGACCTACCCTGTTAAAGATAGAGCGATCACCTGGTCCCGCCCAGATTGTTTCGCCTGGTAGAGGGCCTGATCTGCTCGGCTGATTAAGCTTGAAACCGAGGTATGGATGTGCGATCGCACCGTCGCTACCCCAATGCTAACGGTCACAAATTCGCTCACCGAGGATCCACGATGGGGAAGTTGAGACTTATGGATGATCGTCCTCAGTCGTTCGGCCACAACCTGACCGCCTTCTAGGTCGGTACTGGGCAAAACAATCGCAAACTCCTCACCCCCAAAGCGGGCCACCAAATCCAGGGGGCGAACAATGGTTTGATGAATTTTTTGGGCCACGGTTCGGAGGCAAATATCTCCTTCTAAATGACCATAGGTATCGTTATACTGCTTGAAAAAATCAATATCGCAAATCAAGAGACTTAAAGGCTGTTGTTCGCGCTGAGTCTGTTTCCAAATTTGCTGTAAATACTCATCAAAACGACGACGGTTCGCCAATCCTGTGAGGGCATCATGATTGGCAATCAGAGACAGCTGCTTATTGGCTTCATCCAGCTTTTTATTGGTCGCTTCTAAAGCTTGCTGGGCATAGAGCTTGGCTTGAATCTCTTCTTCCAGCTGCTTGTTTTTGGCTGCCAAGGCTAAAGTTTGCTGCTGTAGGGCCTGGGTACGTTCTTTGACCTTGTTCTCCAAACTGAGTTTGGCGTCTTCTAACTGTTGGTTTAAGGACGCAATCTGTTGACGACTTTCTTCAACCGTCAGTAAATCTCGGTAAGACCGAATGGCAGTGATTAAAGTGGAAAAGAGTTTTTGTTGGGTGAGTTCGGTTTTGGTTTTGTAGTCATTGATGTCATACCCTTCAATCACCGCTTTTTCTGGAGCGCTGCCCGGCTGACCGGTGCGTAAAATAATCCGTACAAAGA
The DNA here is from genome assembly GCF_021497025.1 of Acaryochloris sp. 'Moss Beach'. Classification (NCBI taxonomy): domain Bacteria; kingdom Bacillati; phylum Cyanobacteriota; class Cyanophyceae; order Acaryochloridales; family Acaryochloridaceae; genus Acaryochloris; species Acaryochloris sp. 'Moss Beach'. Next base: position 3,165,841 of record NZ_CP071717.1, on the reverse strand, counting down.
TGTTGTGCAAATGATCACGAATATGCTTGACCAGCTCTAGGCCAGCCTTATCCGTCTCCATCACCACATCTAACAGCAATACGGCTGTATCTGGGTTTTGGTCCAACAACTGTTGGGCTTCTTCACTGGAATAAGCAGAGATAATTTCCAGAGGCTTATCGGCAAACTTGAAGTTTTTCAGGGCGAGACGAGTCACCTCATGCACCTGTTCTTCATCATCCACCACAATGACTTTCCACCCCCCTGGCATAGCCTCCTTCGGGGGAATGATAGGATAACTCCTCTAAAAATTGGAGTCTCATCATCGGCTTCTAAGGTTCCGGTCAAGGGCTTATCCTCGGGCATGAGACCCCCCTTTTGCTAAGGTCAAGGGTAACTGCAGCTTAAACTGGGTTCCCACGGCAACCTCACTCTGACAAGATACGGTTCCTCCTAGGGTTTGGGTGACTAGATTATGAACAATATGTAAACCTAAGCCACTTCCCCCGCGATCTCGTCCCGTTGTAAAGAATGGCTCAAAAATCTTAGGCTGATCTTCTGCAGGAATGCCGCAACCATCATCGGTATATTCCAGAATGATCTGATCCTGTTGTTGAGTCACATTAAATTTTAATTGCCCTGCCTCTCCAGGTTGGTAGGCATGCAAAAGGGAATTCATGACAAAATTGGTCGCCACTTGCGACAGTGCTCCTGGATAACTAGTAGTTTTTAGAGCAGCATCCCCTGAGACCGTCACCCTATGGCGAGTCTGTTTTAATTTCGGCTCCAAATTAGTCAATACACTCTCAATATACGGGATGATCTGAAACTCTCGTTGTTCATGACTGGTTTGATCGACTGCAACTTGCTTGAAGTTTTGAATGAGGGCCGCCGCCCCATGGAGATTTTGCAAGATCAGACCACTACTCTCTTGGGCTGTCTGTAAATAGCTGACCAAAGCAGACCGTTTTAGCCCCCCCTGGTCGAAGGCTTGTGTTAAGGAACCGGTCTCGTTGTTCAGAACAGAGGCAGCTAATAGGGCATTTCCCACTGGCGTGTTAATTTCATGGGCCACACCAGCCACTAACTGGCCTAGGGCAGCCATTTTTTCCGCCTGAATCAGTTCGGCTTGGGTGGTTTGAAGGGTATGCAGAATTGCGGATAATTCCTGAGTGCGCTCTTCAACTTTGCGTTCTAGAGTTTGCTGATAGTCTTTAATTTTTTTAGCGAGCTGGTAGCTATTGAGGGCTTCTCGCACCGTTAACTGTAAATTTTCGGGTTGCCAGGGCTTGGCAATATAGTGATATAGCTGGGCGGTATTAATCGCATTAGAAATGCCATCCACATTAGCCTGCCCCGTCAACATGATTTTTAAGGTTTGGGGGGAGAGCTGATGGACTTGTTGTAAAACCTCATCCCCTTTGATATCCGGCATCAGATAATCGGCAATGATCACCGATAAATCGCATTCATCCTCGATCAGGTCATGCACCAGGGCAATGGCATCCTTGCCCCCCATAGCGGTTTCTATTTCGCAGCTATCTTCAAAGACTTCAGATAGCTCACGCCGGAGGCTATCTAATACTGCGACTTCATCATCTACACAAACAATTACGGGTTTAGGCATCGTCCTGATTAGTCTTTACACCGTCCCTAAGGCTGATTGAATACATTGAATGAGATCACTCTCACTCCAAGGTTTACGTAAACAGTTAAACAGATTGGCCTGGGATTGTGCTCTTTCTACCGCCGCTTCATCGGCTTGACCGGTCAGCAAAATCTTGACCACCCCGGGGAACTTCTGATGGACTTGAATCAGAAATTCATCTCCTTTAGCCCCAGGCATTAACCAATCAGACACGATCACTAACAGATCTGTATTTTCTTCCTGCAATTCTTCAATCAGCTCCAAGGCTTCGCTAGCATTTTCGGCAGTTTCATAGATGTAGTTATCGTCAAACGCAGTTTGCAGCTGTCGCAGGAGGCTATTGAGAATAATGACTTCGTCATCAACACAAAGAATGGCCAGTTTTGTCATAGGGCAGGAGTCGGTTGAGGGGTTGGAATGACAGATATGGGCAAGGTCACACTAAAGGTTGTACGGCCAGGAACGGAGTCCAAGCTTAGGGTACCCTGATGCTTGTCAATTATTTTGTGGACAATGTCAAGACCTAAACCACTGCCTTCACCGGGGGGTTTGGTGGTGAAAAAGGGCTCAAAAATTTTGCCTTGCAGCTCAGGGGGAACGCCAGGACCGTTGTCGGTAATCTTGACGCAGACTTGATCCGCCTGTTGGCTGACATCAATGTCAAGGGTGCCTTGATGGTCCATGGCCTGCAGAGCATTGTGTAGCAGGTTGGTCCACACCTGATTAAGTTCATCAAAATAGCAGGCGATAGGGGGGAGTTCGGCGAAGGAGCGATGAACCGTCACCCCATGTTTGATTTGGTTGTGATACAGGGTTAATACGGCCTCGATGCCGTCCGTGATATTGGCTTCAATCTTTTCACCGCTATGGTCGTAGCGAGCATAGGTTTTCAGGGCAAACACAATTTTGGCAGAACGATCGCTCGCGGTAGAAATATCCCGCGTACTTTCTCGCACCCGCGTAAACTGGCGCACCATCTTTAATAAGGGTTCGCTCTCGGGTTCAGATAGAAGGGGAAGGAGGTCATGGATGCCATCACAAATCCCTAGATCCAGCAATAAACTGGCCAGGGACTCCGCTGAGGCAATTCCTTGTTCAGATAGTTGCTTGGCCAAAGCCTTACGGGTATGGCGTCGTTCGCGCCCCGACAAAGTCGGTGAAGGGGTTAAGGCACGCAGGAGTAACGATTTAAACTGCTCTGCCTGCTGGGGGGTTAGCTCCCGAAAGAATTGTGGCAGGGTCGTCAGATGCTGATCGAGGAAATTAGCAATATATTCAATCGAAGATCGAATCGCACCCAAGGGGGTATTAATTTCATGGGCGACGCCAGCGATCAGTTGGCCCAAGGCCGCCATTTTTTCTGACTGAATCAGGCCGTCTTGGGCCAACTGCAGGTCTTCTAGGGCTTGGGAGAGTTCCTGGGTCCGTTCATCGACTTTCTCTTCCAGGTTGGTATAAAGGCGCGCATTGTCGATTGCGATCGCAGCCTGTCCCGACAGCAGCTGCAAAATCTCTAAACGGTCTGCCGTAAAGGCCCCCGTCGTCAGGTTGTTTTCTAAATAGAGAATCCCGCTCAATTGTCCTTGATTCATCAGCGGAGCACAGAGAATCGATTTCGGCTGATGGGTCGTGATATAAGCGTCCAGACCAAAGTTACTGTCTTGGGTAGCCTGCTGAAGAACAACACTCTCCTGAGTACGGAGCACGTAGTTGACGATACTGTCGGGAAGCTGTCCAGCAAACGATTGAGACTGCAACACCTGGCTCTGGCCAGACTGGGAGTTAAAAGATGCCTCAATCACTAGCCGACCTTCCACATTCAGGATTAAATGACCCACTTGGGCACCCGCATTGCGGACCAGAATTTTGATCAGGGTCATCAACAGCTTATCGAGGACAATTTCCCCCGCAATCGCTTGTGATGCCTGCAAGACCGTGGAGAGATCCAGCGCTTGACCAGTGCGAATAGTACTCGTCGCTGCTGCTGCCACCAAGGGGGTAGTCGGGATGGTGCCCTGTTGGGAATGGATCACTTGCTGGGCCAGCAGATAAGGATAGGACGCTTCCAGTTGTCGTAATTTAGCCGTTGCCCCCCAACAGTAGTACCCGTAATAGGCTTCATTCAGATACACCCGGGCAAAATTATCCCGTTCTTGCTGCAGAAAACACTTCGCCGCCAGCTCATTAGCTAAGGCTGCTTCATTCGGATAATGATGAGACTGGGCCAGGGCAATCGCCCGATCATAGGCCTCCCCCGCCTGTTGAAGTTGTCTCAATACCCGAAAACGCTCCGCTTCTACCAGACAATATTTATGCTGGTGGTTGGCCGGGGCATGGACAGCCCATTTCTGCAGCTGGTCTTGATTGGTCGCCACCCTTGCTAGCATCTGCTCTTGCTCAACAGGAGGCAGAGCCTCGTAAAGGGCCAGGCGAGCAAGAGAATCGTAAAAATTGAGGCTCGCCACCGTCGCCGCAGCCGTCATGCCATCCACATAATCAACCGCTTTTTGGGTACTCTCTAAGGCCGTCGCCGGCTGTCCCAACAGGTAAGCCACCTGAGCTTTGAGGGTATAAAAGAAGGCCAGAGCTAACTTATTATCCGCACTGTCCACAATGACCTGTCGTTCTTGCAGGTAAGTCCCGGATAAGCAGGTCGGATCCAAGTTGGGCTCCGTTAAGTGGGACGTCACCTGTTGAAAAATTTGCAAATAGAGCAGGCAAGCCGCCTGTTGAAACCCAGCAATGGCTTGCTGAAACTCCAGCATGCGCAATGCTAAATCTGGCAGTTTCTCCCCCGTCAGCAAAGAATGCATCGCCTCCCAACAAAGGGAATAGCTGGCATATTCTAAATCCCCGGTTTCTAACCCAATCTGATACCCTTCATGCAAATCAGGAATCGTCAAATTCAGGGGGTCAGTCCAGTGGCGCACAAACGCATTGAACACAAAGACCACCCGACTCTTGGTCTTTTTCGCCTGAAACTGATCGACCACCGCTAGGGCTAACCGTCCAAACTGGTAGCCTGCTTCAATATCTCCCACCACCCCACAGAGGGTAATGCCATAACAATCGTAAGCAAACGCGGAGGGAGCCGTATTGCCATAGGTAAGGGATAAGTGAATTTGCTTCAGATTACTGAGAATAAAGCGTTCAAAAGAAGCTTGATACCCAGAGGACAAAATATCCGAGAGGATCTGCATCGCGGCGAGTTTATCCTCAGCCGCCATAGGAGACAACCGGATCAAATCTTGAATCGAGCGATCCGCACAGAGCTGCTTGGTTTGATCCAATTCCTGCTGTAAATTCTCGGGGGTGGGGTCTACAAACGTGATTCCCAGGCGCTCCAAAATCTCAAAGCCAATATCTGTTGCTTCTAGATGACGATTCTGAGCAGAGCGAGCCAAAATCTTGACCCGGTAGACTTTCACCATATCCAACACGGTTCTGGCCTGCTGCTGCACCACGGTTGTCAGCTGTTCTTGCTGGGGATAATCTTGGTGGAGATAAGCAGCTTCAACTGCTTCTTGGTGAAGCCAAAGAGTTAGGGGATAGGCTTTTTGCCATCCCGTCTCCCCCACCAAACTCAATCCTGTTTGTAGATACCGCACAGCAGCACTATAAGCCGTAGCTGATTTCGCTTTCTGGCCGGCTTTGAGGTTGAGTTGGGCGACCTGATCTTGTTCTTCTAGATCCGTAATCAGGGGGAGCGCCTGATTGAGATGATCCACCACCTCAAAAATACGCTCTGCCAGTTGATCCGGTTCCACGTTATGCCACAGCAACCGGCCAATGCTCAAGTGCACTGTAGAGCGCCTGTCAGGATCGATTAGGGCATAAGCGGCTTGTTGAATCCGGTCATGACCAAAGCGAAAATCTGTAATCACTAATGCATCATTCAGCTCAGACTGGGGAAAGATCAACCCGAGCTGAATCGCGACTTTCAAATCTGCAAACACCTCCGTGTGGGATTGCTGACGAATCAAGCTGAGGGTATGCAGATCAAATTCAGCTCCCACACAAGCAGCCAGCCGCAGGGCATCTTGGGTAGCAGAGGGTAATTTTTTCAGCTTACTAATCAGTAGTTCGATCACGTTATCCGTGAGATCTTGAGACTGAATTTGGGCGATATCCCATTCCCACTGTTGAGCACGAGAATTAAACTGCAACAGCGCTTCCGTATAAAGATTTTTCAGAAATTCATTGACAAAAAAAGGATTCCCTTCGGTTTTATTCAGGACCAGCTCTGCCAAGGACAGGGTAGTCTCTAAATTATGGTGAACCGTATCCGCAATCAGCTGACACAGATGCAGTTGAGAGAGGGGCTGGAGAGTAATCGTATGGATGTTGACTTTTTCTTGCCAAAGCTGCTTCACCAAGGTCATCAACGGATGGGTGGCATCGACTTCGTTGTCACGGTAAGCGCCGATTAACAGCAGCGATCGCATTTGCCGATCCATCATCATCAGCTTGATCAACTTCAAGCTGGCGGAATCCGCCCATTGCAAATCATCTAAAAACACCACCAAGGGGTGAGCTGGGGTGCAAAACACCCGAATAAAATTTTGAAATGCCAGATTGAACCGATTCAAGGCTTCTGCAGGCCCTAGTTCAGGCACCGGAGGCTGAGGCCCCGTAATCAGCTCAATTTCAGGGATGACGTCAATGATAACCTGACCATTAGGTCCCAAGGCCGCCAGTAATCTTTGTCGCCATTGGTCTAGCTGGGTTTCACTTTCAGTCAAAAGTTGCTTGACTAAATCTTGAAACGCACTGATGACAGCCGAGTAGGGCACATCTCGCTGAAATTGGTCATACTTCCCAGAGATAAAGTACCCTTGCTTTTCGGTAATCGGCTTATGGACTTCTGCAACTAAAGCCGATTTACCAATTCCGGAGTAACCTGCCACCAGCATCATTTCACTACTCTTGGTCGGATCTTGAGGGTGATTGACCCGCTCAAATGCTGTTAATAAGGCTGCAATTTCTTGGGACCGCCCATAGAGCTTTTGGGGAATATGAAACTTATCTGAATGATCCTGAGTACGGAGCGGAAAGGCGCGAATTTCCCCAGTTTGCTTAAGTTGTTGCCAACAGGCAGCCAAATCAGCTTGAATTCCAAAGGCACTCTGATATCGTTCCTCGGCGGTTTTCGCCATTAAGATCATCACCAAGTCAGACATCACCCCAGGAATATCGAAATTGACTTGACTGGGAGGGATGGGCTGTTGGGCGAGGTGGCAATGGACTAATTTCAGCGGATCCTTGGCGATAAAGGGTAACTGTCCTGTTAGCAGCTCATAAAACATCACCCCCAAGGCATAGAAGTCTGTCCGATAATCCAAGGAACGATTCATGCGCCCCGTTTGTTCAGGAGCGATATAGGGCAGCGTTCCTTCGAGGATGCGAGGGTTTTTGAGAATCGTTGTTTCTCGGCTCAGCTGAGTAGAAATGCCAAAATCGATGATCCGTAATTGATGGGTATCTGGATTAAAAATGATGTTGCTAGGATTCAGATCCTTATGGATGACATTTTGGCTGTGGATCCGGCCTAATACCTCGGTAATACTGATGGCTAGGGGTAAAAACTCAACCAGCGGAACGGCCTTTCCCTGGTAATAAGTCTTGAGGGACACTCCTTCCACATCTTCCAAAATAATGGCTAGGGTTCGTTGATAGGGTTCTAACCCCAGCACTTTGATCACCCCTTCAAGTTCTAGGCTGCGGGTAATCTCATATTCTTGGCGATACCGAGTCAGTTCCGAGGCAGTTGGGTAATCCTCTTTCAGAACTTTCAGAATGACCTGATACGGCTCAGCCTGTCGTTGACCCCGATAAACAATGGAATTCTCACTCTCATATAGATGCTCAACCAGACGACAGTCCGCGATTGTCCCCAACATCAATTATTTCTCCAAGCCAGAAAATAGGAGCACTAACTTTTCCAAAAAGAAAAATACTAGCAATTACCTCAATCTAGATGTTCCCCAAACTTACATAAAACTTGCAAGATCTAAGTAATTTATTTGTTATGGTCTCAAGACTATTACTCAAACAAGGATTACTCCTAATTTATTCCAAATCAATTGGGCATAATTGTGACTGCAATATTCGTATGAGCCTGCCCAAGAATTATTTTAAATAGATTCGACATAACCCTGAAAAACCTTATAAATAACCATAAACTAGATATTTTGCTTTTTATTGCTTACTCATTTGCATCCCTCTAGGTTGACGAATCAATATCAGCATTAAACAATAAAAACGTCCTAACACCAAGGTTAACAACATGTCAGAAGCTCTGATTAGCCTCACCTTCAGCTAATCAGTCTTAATGATTATCTGCCTCGATTTACCGTACTTAAATCAACGCTAGTTTTAACTACAGAATCTTTCATTTACATACTCAATAGTTTTCAATCCAGATAGTACCAGCTTACCCAAACTCAAGGCTATTTAAAAAGTAAAGTCCAAATCCGTCTTGGGAACACTAGGACTGAATCGGTAGCTGCTACGGACTCTCTCTACACCCTTGATCACAGGCAGTTGCCATTTACGTCAGAACACCCATAAACCGGATCAACAATGACGCATCAGTACTCTCTCACTGGCCTGCCTACCCAACTCGCACCTGTTGAAATTCAACAAGAAGAACATCCACAAAGTTTGGCTCTAGCTCGTCCGACACAGCCTGAGCCTATCCCTACCGCGCTAAAAGCAGCTCGGCGCAAATATCAATACAACTACAGTCACCTTGCACCCGTGGCAATGGTGGATCGCTTACCCAAAGAAGAGCTCCCATCCGGAGATTGGTGGTCAAAGTTGATCCGCGCCATGTTCAAGATCCTTACTAATGCAATTGTGGGAGCCCACAATCATCACCATGAGCATGAAGCGGAGCAACATGCTTCACGCCTGATTCGAAAAACCTTGGTGGATATCTTGACTCAACGGCCAGAGGTGCGGTGGCGTCTAATCTGGCATCTGCTGACAACGGTGCCAACCACTTTTTTGAACGGCCTACGGTTATCTTTTGCTGATTCAGAAAGCTTTCTGCACAGCCTTGCCTCCAATTTAGAGCATGATCTATTACGGATTCTGCACTTGAACTTAAAAGAACATCTTGCCCATGAATGCGCTCAAGATCGCCCCACCTCTATAGAAGACTTTAATCAGCAATTTGTAACTATCCCTTTGCCGGAATGTGCCCAATACTTTCAGGAAGATGAGTTCTTTGCTTATCTGCGAGTAGCAGGTCCTAATCCTGTTTTGCTACAACAAGTGCGCCATTTGTCTAGAGACACTGTTCGCTCTAATTTCCCCGTCACAAATGGGCACTATCAGGCAGTGATGGGAGAGGACGATTCCCTCCAAACTGCCGTTACCGAAGGGCGTTTATACATCGCCGATTACGCTATCTTGGCCGGGGCGATTAATGGTAACTACCCAGACCAGCAAAAATATATCTCAGCCCCCATCGCTCTGTTTGCAGTCCCTCCTGATGATGCGCCCTCCCGCAATCTCCAGCCCGTTGCCATTCAATGCCGTCAATCTCCGGGGCCTGAAACACCGATTCTGACGCCACCTACGGGTGAGGCTACCAAACAACAACATGCCTGGGAAATGGCAAAGACCTGCGTGCAAATTGCAGATAGCAACTACCACGAGGCTGTAACCCATTTGGGTCGAACCCATCTGTTTATTAGCCCGTTTGTGATTGCCACCCATCGCCAGCTACTCCCGACTCATCCCGTGAGTATTCTCTTGCGGCCTCACTTTGAAGGCACCTTAAGTATCAACAACGGGGCTCAAAGTATGTTGATGGCTCCAGAAGGTGGAGTGGATACGGTCTTAGCCGCCACCATTGACTGTGCCAGGGTCTTAGCGGTAACGGGATTACAAAGCTATTCCTTTAATCAGGCCATGCTGCCCCAACAATTGCAGCAACAGGGTCTGGATAATGCTGAGGCGTTACCTATTAATCCCTATCGGGACGATGCATTATTGATTTGGCAGGCGATCGAAACTTGGGTCACTGATTATGTGAACTTGTACTACCCCACCGATGACTCAGTACAAAAGGATGCGGCCCTCCAGGCTTGGGCCAAGGAGCTACAGGCTGAAGATGGCGGTCGAGTTCCAGACTTTGGCGAGGAGGGACAATTGCGGACCCAGGCCTATTTGATTCAAGCGATCACGCTCATCATTTTTACGGCCAGTGCTCAACATGCCGCCGTGAATTTTCCCCAGGGCGACATCATGGTCTATACCCCAGGGATGCCGTTAGCAGGCTATCGGCCAGCTCCCACTGCTACAGCCCTATCTTCCCAGGATCGGCTAGACCAGCTGCCCCCCTTACATCAAGCCTTGAATCAGATGGAGTTAACGTATTTGCTGGGGCAGATTTACCATACACAACTCGGCCAGTACGAAAAATCCTGGTTTTCTGATGAGCGGGTGCAAGCCCCTCTGCATCGTTTTCAAGCCAACTTATCGGATATCGAAGATGCGATCGCAGAACGAAACCGTCATCGTCCCTACCCCTACCGCTACCTACAGCCCTCTAACATTCCCCAGAGCATCAATATCTAACGTTTATTAGAACTCATTTGCCCATGCCATGGGCATTGGCAGGGTATCACTCACCACACTTCAGCATCAGAGGACATACAGCTATGACAGGACGATCAGCCGGATCACTCACCACAGGACTACACAATACCCTCAAACAGATGGAGGCCAAACCACGACAGTGGGTGGAGTCAAAAGTACAGTCCTCTTCACAGATGCTTTTTCAGCTGATCTTTCGCAAACAAACCCAAGCGTTCGGCAGAATTCCAGGTCCTCAACCGCTTTTTCCCATCGGTAATATCTGGGCCCTGCAGCAAGGGAAACCCATTTGGCAGGTGCTCGGGGAACAGGGACAGCACTATGGTGGCTTATCCTTATTCTGGATTTTGGCTCGGCCATCCTTGGTTCTCAACGACCCTGATTTAATCCAGCAAGTCTTGCTCACCGCCCAGCAGCAAACCGGCCACCCTTCCCATGGACATCGGGCCACCCAAGCTGATTTTTATAAAGATATCCCCCGCAAAGCCCTCCGCCCGATTCTGACAGAGAGTCATCCTTTTGTTGCCAAAAATGCTGGACCGAAATGGCAGCACCTGGTTCAAAATAATCCCTTCAATATGACTTACTTCCACGAGTGGATGGAGACTCAAGTCCAGCCCTTGCAAGCCTTTATCGAAGGTCGGGCGGAGGAACTGGTCCAGCAGTCAGAGACCGACATGCTCCCGGCTTATGATGCCATTCAAAAGCTAGTCTTCGATGGTTTTTCCCTGGCTACAGTCGGCCAAGTGTTCCCCGATCAGGTGTTCGAACAGTTCAATACCCTCTGTGCAACGGGGACCGATCGCATGAACCGATCGTCCATCGCCAGCTGGATGATTCCGGAAGAACCCAAAGGTAAACATTACAAAGAAGCGAGTCGCCAATGGTTTCAACGCTTTGGCGAAGTGATGGAAACCACTCAAGCTAATCCTGCCGGTGGATCGCTACTGGACTGGGTTCTGCAACGAGGGGGGTCTGCCTTTACCCCTGAACAAATGCGGAACTTCTGTGCTGGAGTCTACCCAGGCGGAGCGGTGTCGGCTCCCAGTGGTATTACGTCTACGCTTCATTTGCTGTTTCAGCATCCTCAAGCCTTATCTGCTCTTCACCAAGATCTGGCAGGGTTATTCCGTGAACCCCTCACCTTGGAACGACTGGAAAACTGTGTCCCAGTGGAGCAAGTATTGCGAGAGTCTCTACGGTTATGGCCCCCCGTGCCCTTTTTTACGCGCAATACGGTTCGCACCATCAGTCTTGCAGGCCACGACATCCCCGCCAAAACCCAAATCTTCATCAACAACTGGTTTCTCCAGCGTCTCTCTCCCCATTGGCAAGATTCAGAATCTTTTAAGCCAGAACGCTGGGATGCAAAAACTTTGGCAGAAAATGACTATGGCAGCGATTACTTTTTCCCATTTGGTCGAGGCGATCGGGCTTGCATTGGTCAAGATTTTGCTAAGTTCTTTATGCGCTTAACGATAGCCACCCTGCTGGCAAAAGTAGAGATCCAATTTGGCGATCAGCCCCATGATCAAGAATTTTACTTTGGGGTCTCTGTGCCCAGACAGTTAAAAGCGAGATTTGTCTTGCGATCATAAAACCCCCATTGCTCACAGTGCAGATTGACTAGAGCCCACTGCTACGCTAGAAAGAAGTGAAGCTGAGACGGCCTCCACATTAATACTATGAGCAATTTAAGAAAACCGAATCTATTTATTATTGGGGCGATGAAATCTGGCACCTCATCCTTGCACCAATATCTCAATAATCACCCGTCTATCTTCATGTGTGAGCCCAAAGAGCCTTGCTACTTTGTGCATCCCCAACAGTTGAACTGGCCCAATATCAAAAAGCTCGGCCTTTGGGAAAATGAAGAGAAATATCTCAGCCTCTTTCAGGATGCCGGTGATGCAACCATTTTGGGTGAATCCAGTACGCTTTATGCCAAAGAACCCCATGTTACGGATGTTGCTGAACGACTAGCCCAGTTCAACCCTGAAGCCCGTTTCATTTATATTATGAGGGACCCCATTGAACGCACGGTGAGTCACTATTGGCATGAGACTCGTCAAGGGAACGAAAACCAAAGTTTGCTAACAGCAGTGCAGAAAAATCCTCTTTATCAAGATGTTAGTAATTATCCCCAACAGCTCAAACATTACTTCCAGTATTTTTCGCCCGATCAATTTTTATTTTTAACCTTTGAACAACTCTGTAATGATGCTGAAGCGTGTATGATCAAAACGTTTGACTGGCTGGGTGTCGATGCATCTTTTGCCCCTGCTAATCTTACGGAAAAATTTCATGCAACCCCAAAGCAGTTCTACCAAAAGAGCGCGTTATTTCGCTTGAGATATACCTGGCCTTTTAACCAGCTAGCCTCTTTACTCCCAAAAAAGATTCGCTCTTCTGGACTCAAATTAGCGATTCGAGAAGTGGATCGAGATAAGGATGCCGAAGACCTACAGGAAGCAACTCAATTCCTCCGGCCCATCCTACTCAAGCAAACTGAAGAGCTTAGCAATTTACTGGGCATGACCTTTCCAGAATGGAAGACCCTGTACGATACAAAAAATTGATATCAAAGCACTCATCCAGGCAAACATAGCTAGCTCAAGTTAAGCAACACCTCTAGCGGCAGAAAATTTACCACAAGGCTGTTGCAAAAGATCCGAATATTTAACGAGCCAGTCTACTCCAACAAAACATATTAGCTAGCGTAGATTTCCGCATTCTTACTGTACTTTCTGAGAGACATTCTGCTTAGACTAGATATAGCTAGCCCCATAAATGTTGTGTTGTCGTTTGATCACAACACTCATCCCCGAGCATCACTCCTACCGAGCTTGATCATGATTGCTGATGACATCACAGACTATTATTTAGAGAATTCTCAGCCCACTTTAACTACATCCAATACCGCAACTCTCAGCTTACCGATTATCGAATCTTGGCTTTGCGTTAACATCGGCGATCAAGTGGTTATTCAGGGGCAAATATTTAACCATTCCAAGTATCCTGCTGGAAAAAAGCTGAAATCTTCGCCCATTAAGGGGTGTCTAACTAAAGCAGGACGGGTGTATGTAACCACCAAAAATTCCATCTACGAACTGGGCACCCCCCATCCAGATTTTGCTGGGGATGCTCTACAGCTATTTACAAACAATGATCATCAACAGTGGGCAAAGCTCACTATCGTTGGGGAATAGAAACGCTGCAATGTTAAGGTCGGCACTCACATCGCAGGGAGTGCAATGATAGCCCTGCTGAGGGAACTCATCTAGACTCGATAGTTGCATTAAACACTTGGCTGAGCATTGGGCAATGCGTTTTGGGGCTAGGAGTAGGGCATTTTACCTTAAACGGAATTCTCAAAATTATAGTTCCGAAAGAATTGTTCGGTTTTAGTGTCAGTGGGATAGAAGGTTTCAATCCGGAGTTCATCCGTCGTGATGTCCTGGGGCGTACCAAAGGTGGCAATAATTGAGAATAGACTCAGTTCTAAACCCTTAATATTCAGTTCTAAGGGCAAAACAGGCAGCAAACTGGCACTATCTGGCTCGCTATAACCTTCTGGGGCAGCTAATTCGATATATTGGGCGAATTGATCCTGAATGGCTCGATTGCCCGATGCCAGAGATTCACTCCTAAGACGACGGATGATAGACGGTAAGATCTGCGCCCAATTGGTAATATATTGCCTGAGCCCCTCGGGATGAACGGTCAGCAAGGCTAAATTAAGTCCCCCATCCGTCCCCATTGTTTCCTGAAGCGCTTGGGGGTTTCCCCCTATATTGAGCAATAGTTCTGCTGCCTGATTGGCCTTTTTCACATTCCAGTAGCGATCCACAATGAAGGCAGGCAACGGGGCATGGTGTTGCAATATATGATTCAGCGCATCAAGCACTGGGGCCATTATGGGCGCATCCAATTGCGTTTCACGATAGTCTGCGGCATAGCCAGCAGCTTGTAACAAGATATTCCTTTCCCGTAAGGGAATATTCATGGCATCAGAGAGACGCCCAATCATTTCTCGGCTGGGATGACTACGCCCAGTCTCTAGCCAACTGACATGGCGCTGCGACACATTAGCCGCCAAAGCTAAATCCAGTTGCGATAGCTTTCTGAACTTACGCCAATGGCGGCAAATATGTTGAAAGTTTAGCGTGCTGGGAGAGGCCATACATTTCTCCACTCTGCCCTCTATTCTCAACCAAGACCCATCATGAATTCAATGACCTGTGAGGTTATTGCTGCCATTCAAAAGAGAGGTGAGGATGGATGCAAATCACATGCAAGGAGTTTGTTATGGTCAACAAGCAAATAGCACTCATCATTCTGATGCCTTTTACTCTTCTGTCAGGGTATGCCATGACCCAGGTGGGCTATCTCGGCATTTTAGATTATCACCGCTATAGCCCAGCCGGTTGGCAAGTCTTCACTGATTTAGGGATCGCTCTGGTCCTGGTATTGAGCTGGCTCATTCCAGAGGCGAGGAAAAGTAATCGGAATCCTTGGCCTTGGGTATTAGTCACGGTGTTCACGGGCTCGTTCGGCCCCTTACTGTATTTGATAACCGCGAAAACAACATCCCCTCAAGAGTAACGATGAATATTGGCAACCCAAAATGCTGGAATCGAGGTGCTTCTGGGAGGAATTCAAATCCCAGCAATAGGCAATGGCTGAAGATTTTGTTGTGACCAGGCTATCGTTTCTTGGGCAGTGAGCATTCTGAGAATGGCTTGTTGTGGATTGCATTCCATCAGTACACATGGAATTATGTTGGCTTCAGCCTTCAACTCACACCGATACCCTTGAGACCAATCACACATCACAGCTTTGAAATCCAGATCCTGGGTCGCCTGAAAAATCTCATTTAGAGTCACCAGACTCGATTGGATGGGTGAAATTTTCCCCATGAGATACCACATATCTGATTCTTCATTCTCAAACTGCGCCAACGGCACACCATCAGATGTCAGGATGTAGATCTCAGCCATGGTAAAAGTGCATTTTGTTCGAAGTGCTGCGGTTAGATCGATTCTAGATTTTCAACGCGGTCAGTCTTCTCACAGGTGAAATCCATATTATCAAACCCATCCTGCCAGGTTTAGGTTGAAATCCCTGTATGGGGTTGCGATTTAAACCCTATACACCCTTAGAAACTTGCTACAGCAGCCGCTCAATGAATGCGCTACTCTACGGGATAACGGTGTTCCGCCTAATCCTGCAGCAATAGGGAAGTAGCATGTCCAACCCCACCTACGATACCTCAGCCCCCGTGCTCGTCACTGGAGCCACAGGTTACGTCGCCGGATGGCTCGTCAAGCGTTTACTCGAAGAAGGCTTTACCGTTCACGCCGCCGTTCGTGATCCTAGCAATACCGAAAAGCTTAAATATCTCAATGCTTTAGCGGAGAACGCGTCAGGCCAACTCCAATATTTCCAGTCAGACTTATTGGCCCCCGGTTCCTATGCCGAGGCCATGGAGGGATGTACAGTGGTGTTTCATACCGCCTCTCCCTTCACCATTGCCGTCGATGATCCACAAACAGATCTGATTGAACCGGCCCAACTCGGCACCCGCAATGTTCTAGAACAAGCCAACCAAACTGAATCGGTGCAGCGGGTTGTGGTAACCAGCAGTTGTGCAGCTATTTATGGAGACAGCGCTGACCTAGAGCAAGTCGAGGGCGAACTATTTACCGAAGCAGACTGGAATACTACCTCTACCCTCACCCACCAGCCCTATTGTTATTCCAAAACTTTAGCTGAGAAAGAAGCATGGGACATTGCCCAGGCTCAAGACCGCTGGGACTTAGTCACCATCAATCCGTCCCTCGTCTTGGGACCGGGGATAAACCCCTTTGCCACATCCGAGTCTTTCGCCCTGATCAAACAGCTGGGGGATGGCACCATGAAAATGGGGGTACCAGACTATCAGATTGGGGCTGTGGACGTGCGGGATGTGGCAGAAGCTCATATGGCGGCAGGATTTACCTCCTCTGCCCAAGGTCGCCATATCACCTCTGGGTACAACACAAATTTCCCTCAGCTGGCCGACATCCTACGCGCCCACTTTGGCGATACCTATCCATTTCCCAAAAGTATTCTGCCCAAAGCACTCATTTGGCTGGTGGGGCCTTTGTTGGATAGCAGTATGACGCGGAAAATCATTGCTAGAAATGTCGGCGTCCCCTTTGGCGTAGACAACAGCAAGAGCATTCGCGAGTTAGGCCTCACCTATCGTTCCCTTGCTACTTCTCTCTCAGATATGTTTCAGCAATTGATTGACTATGGCGTAGTCACCTCTTGATCTCTAGCAATTGCAAACCTACATTCCGTTAACTGTTCGGAGACCTGCCAGAGCTTTTCTGCAGCAGCTTGATTTTGAGCATAGTCAGACTGGGTTGCTCGTCCAGGTTTCCCTTTCATTTCCAAAAACCCTTGAGGACCAAAATATTCTCCTCCTTGGGCATCTGGGGCCAGAGCAGCCATCACCGTCGGCATGGCAGCCTTATCTGGAGCATGACAGAGCAGCGGACCAATCGTATATTGAACCAGTGCAATCTGATACTGGGGCATATGTCTGGCTAAGTCCGTGTTGGAGACGCCAGGATGAGCAGTGACAGACAAGATTTTTTTGCCTGCTTGCTCTAACAGCCGTTGTAATTCATTCCCAAACATCAAACAGGCCAACTTGCTCTGGGAATAGGCCCCTGTTTTGGAATAGTTCTGTTCCGATTGCAGATCGCCAAAATTGATTTCTCCGGATCCCAGCCGATGAGCATTACTACTCAGGGACACCACACGAGAGTCTGACGTATTCGGCATCAGATCCAACAGCAATGCGGTCAGGAGAAAATGGCCCAAGTAGTTAGTCCCCATCTGGCTCTCAAACCCATCCACCGTCAGGGAATAGGGTGGCCACATAATGCCAGCATTGTTAATGAGAAGGTCGAGTCTGTCGTATTGCTGTCGAAAGGCTTGGGCAAAGGCTCTCACAGACGATAAATCAGATAAATCGATCAGGAGAATCTCTAAATCCGCGACCGGCACTTTAGCCTCGATTTCAGCTTTAGCTTGAGCAGCTTTATCAGCGTTACGGCAAGCCATAATCACCTTGCACTTCTTTCGAGCTAGATAACTCACCGTTTCATAGCCCAAGCCCGTGTTGGCCCCAGTCACAATGGCAACTTTGCCTTGCTGAGAAGGGATATTTTCCAAATCAAACGCCATTGTATTGATACCTAAAATGTGTGGATTGTAGTGTTGAACTCCATGCTGGGCCAAGCAGATAGAATGCGTAGATGAAGACCAATCATCCTTTCATACTCAACCATGCTGAATGATGTCAGCGAACGGGCACTGAGAATATCAGCGATTCCCTCAACTCTATGCTCTATTCCGATAGTTGAATGACCGTTTTCCACAACTACCAGGGAACAGCCCCATCCAGCATGTCCCTTAAGGGCACTTCACTTATTGTGACTAATTTGCTTTGGATCGTGGTGTTAAAACAACAGTGGTCAACAGAATTGAGAATAGCAGCCTTGCTCTAAAGTGTCTCACCTTCTAAATCTTCACCACCAAACCAGTCTAGGTATGGATTGTACCGTTGGGCATAATCGCTCCAGATAGACGAGCACCCGTTAGCTTTACCATCACCTTTTTGCCAATACCCATACTGGCCCCTGTAAAATCTGCGCCTCGCAGATCAGCACCACTCAAATCCGCCCCCGTTAGATTCGCAGCTCGCAAGTTTGCCTGGGTGAGATTGGCCTGCAGCAGATTCGCTCGGGTCAAGTTAGCATTCGTCAAATTAGCACCTGACAAATTCACCTTATGGAGAAAAGCATCCTTGAGATTGGTATTCGCTAAATTGGCCTGACTCAAATTCCGTCCCGAAAAATCCCGCTCTTGTAAATCAGCACCCTGCCAATCAACGCCACTATGGTCTGGAGTGAGGGGGCGAGAGGAAGACTTGGTTGCTGCAGGAGCTGTTTTGGCAGGAGCTGTACCTCGACCTGTTCGCCATCGTTTGGCAGCTCGTTTAGCAGCAGAATCGGGAGGAGAAGAAGTCGCAGCAGGGGGTTGAGAAGGCTTAGGCTGTGCCGGAGCAGCCTTTGGAGCTTTAGGAACAGAACTTGCGGGGGGTTGAGTTGCTTTGGTTCGCTGCCGAAACTTTTTGGCCGCTGGAGATTGGCGTTCTTGAGACGGTTGGGATGTGCGGGGTGGCGCCGTGCGTCTTGTCGTTTTTGCAGGGGCAGGCGAACTCGCTGCTCGGGCCTGGCCTGCTGCAGCCGCAGGTGAACTCGCTGCTCGAGCCTGGCCTGCTGCAGCCGCTTTCTGGGCAGGACGACGGGCTGAACGCAAATTTTGACGTCGCTGTAGATAGGATTGCAGATAGTCACGAGCTTCGTTGAGGTCTTGAAGCTTAGCGATGGCTTTTTGCTGCAAACGCTCGCGGCTTTGAGGAATTCGATCAGGATGCCAGATAAAAACTAAATCTTTATAGGCTTGACTGACCTCTTCTAAAGACGCGCCAGTCCTCAACTCTAAGGTGCGATAGCATTCATTGAGGTTTGGCATACTCAATTACAGAAAGATGGGCTTAGGCAATACTTTGATTTAGACAAAGTTTAAGCGGAAGTCACCTTACTTTATTTTGCCAGGTCTTTTTTGAAAAGGGTATAGGACAGAACAGGACAAGGAATACTCCCCTGCCCTAGACGATTGCACTCATTATTAAGGTTAATGAACGATTAGTCGATATAGCCCATCAAATCAGCTGGATCGTAGATGGGTTCAGTTGCGACGGGACGATTATTGGGGAGATTAGGGGAGGGAACCAAGGGTAAGCCCATATTGACAATAGGGCGATGACCGACAAGACTTTCTTCATCCACAATATCTAACCCAGAACGGATAATGGGACGATGGTTAGGCAAGGTGTCAGTATCGACCACTTCTAGATGAACCGCAGTGATGGGACGGTTGCCAGGCAAGCTCGAGGTATCTACCACTTCTAATGTTCTTGCCGCAATCGGACGATTTTGGGGTAGAGGAGGGGTTTGATAGAGTTCAATTGCACCTTCTGCAGGTTTTTTCTCGGATGTAGCCATGAGTTGACTCCCTAGACAACGGTATAAAAATGTTTCTTAAAGGGGTGATCTAAAGATTTGATTAAGAACAGTAACTCCTTTGATCATAATTGAGAACGTTCGATTCGGAATATTAATTCGTGTTTAGGTTGTCATAACGTTTAGTTATGAATTCTGGAAATCACGATCAAGGCTATCTTTCACGATGTACAGGAACGCAGACATCGCCCAATTTTTCGTGCAGGACAGACGCTATCTAACTGAATTGCAATGGGTATACGCCGTAATGTCATGATTCTCTCTGAACCAGAAATTGGTACTGACTTCAATACAGCTAGAATCCGAACCATCAGCCTGCTGCATGTCTCTCACCACCTTGTTTCAGCTCCACCCTTTGGCCACCTCAACCTATTGAAGTTAAACAACTCTGGATCCGAAGCGGCTAGCCTTGGGGAGGGTTTCCTGATGCAACATCAATTGCCGATCTATCAAGATGAATCTCCATCAGAATAGTGATTGCATTACAGGTGACAACTTCAATCCAAGCAACCTCAGCCTCAAATTTGCATCAAAGTATTGATAGCCAAATTTTGCACTTTTAGAGACGTAAGCATGTTCAACCGTAGGCAATTTTTGTTGACTGCTGGTGGTGCCATGGGATGGGTCCTCTGGTCTGACCAACGGCTACCTCTGCTAGCACAGCCCAAGTTTTCGGCTTATCCCTTTAGCTTAGGGGTGGCTTCGGGTGACCCAGAGTCGAATAGTGTCGTGTTATGGACTCGGCTAGCCCCCAATCCGTTATCTGGGCAACCCATACCTGCCGTTGCAATTCCCGTTCAATGGAAAATTGCGACGGATGCCCAGATGACGCAGGTCATTCAACAGGGAACAGTCCAAGCCGTGCCACAGTGGGGGCATTCGGTTCATGTAGTGGTGGAGAATTTATCTCCAGGTCAGTGGTATTGGTATCAGTTCCAAGCAGGAGATGAAATCAGTCCCATTGGTCGGACCCGTACCATGCCAGCCCTAGAGTCTCAGGCCAAACAACTCAAGTTTGCCTACGTTTCTTGTCAGCACTATGAATATGGCCATTACACGGCCTATCAGCACTTGGCCCAAGAGGAGTTGGATTTAGTGCTGCATTTGGGGGACTACATCTATGAAGGGAAGCCACGATCTGGTCGTCCCCGCCAACATGTCGGTCCCAATCCAGTCGATCTCAAGAGCTATCGTTGGCGCTATGCCCTATATAAAAGTGATCCGCACTTACAAGCGGCCCATGCAGCATTCCCTTTTATCTGCATTTGGGATGATCATGAAGTTGAAAATGATTATGCCAATAACGAGTCTCAGGACTTTGCAGATCCAGCTGTTTTTCGACGTCGTCGGCAAGCAGCATATCAAGCTTATTATGAACATCTACCCTTACGCCCCACCGCCCAACCCCAAAGCAATCACTTACAGCTCTATCGACGCTTTCGCTTTGGTGATTTAGCTGAATTCCACTGCCTAGACACTCGCCAATATCGTGATGATCAAGCCTGTGATCAGAACGGAAAAGGAGGGGGGCAGGTCGTTTTCAATTGTGCCGAGCGCTTGGATCCAAAGCGCTCATTATTAGGGTTTGAGCAAGAAGACTGGCTGTTGGATGGGTTAAAAAATTCGTCTACGGGTTGGACAGTCATTGCTCAGCAAATGTTGATGGCTGAATTGAACCAAGGGATAGGCCCACTGGCTGGGCATTGGACCGATGGCTGGGATGGCTATGCTGCTACCCGCGATCGCATCTTCAAGGGCATCACCCAATATCAACCCAAAAACCCTGTGGTCATTGGTGGCGATATCCACTCATTTTGGGTCACCGACTTGAAATCAGATTTTCAAGATCCGCAATCCCCCGTGGTTGCAACGGAGATTGTGGGCACGTCGATCAGCTCCCGTGGCCCCAACCCTGACTTATTTACCTTGGCCTTAAAAGTGAACCCCCACATTAAGTTCTTTGAGAGCCGGTATCGAGGCTATGTAGTGTGTGAGGTAACCCCCGAACAGTGGACCGCACAGTTGCGAGTGGTGGATCAGGTGGAAAAGCCAGGAGCACCCGTGCGCACATTGGCGTCCTTTCAAATCAAGAATGGTCAGCCGGGCGCACAGAAGATTGACGGATAATGTCAGAAAGTCAAGGCGTTGCCTGGGAACGGATAGAACCTGGCCTACTCGGATTTCGCTTTTTTGCCTTTTTTGGTGGAGGCAACGGTATTCGCTGAGACTTCTGCCCCTGTGTCTAGTTTGGCTCTCACCTGCTGCGTTAAAGATTCTGTGAACTCGGGATTATCTTGCATATAACGAACGGTATTGTCTCGACCTTGGCCAATATTTTCGCCGTTATAGCTATACCAAGCCCCTTTGCGAATCAGGATCTCAGTTTCTTCAGCCATATCTAATAGGCAACCGAGGGTAGAAATGCCTTGACCAAAAATAATGTCAAACTCTCCAATCCGAAAAGGAGGAGCCACCTTATTTTTAACCACTTTGACCTTGGCTCGAATCCCAAACTCTTCTGTTCCTTTTTTCAAGGTCTGGATGCGGCGAATATCTAGACGTACGGAAGCATAGAACTTAAGGGCATTACCCCCCGTGGTGACTTCAGGGTTGCCATAGGTGACACCAATTTTTTGGCGAAGCTGGTTGAGAAATACCACTGTACAACCAGTACGACCAATGTTGCCGGTAATTTTTCGTAGGGCCTGGCTCATCAGGCGGGCCTGCAGTCCCATGTGGGAATCGCCCATATCCCCCTCAATTTCAGCTCGGGGAACTAGGGCCGCTACAGAGTCAATGACGACAATATCCACTGCTGTAGAGCGAACCAGCTGATCGACAATTTCTAAAGCAGATTCTCCAGTATCAGGTTGGGCGACGAGTAAGTTCTCTGTATCTACCCCAAGAGCTGAGGCATAGGTGGGATCAAGGGCATGCTCAGCATCGACGAACGCGGCAATACCGCCGGATCGCTGCACTTCTGCGATCGCATGCAAAGCCAAGGTCGTTTTACCGGAACTTTCAGGGCCATAAATCTCAATCACTCGGCCTTTGGGCAGGCCGCCGCCTAAAGCTAAATCAAGGGTTAAGGCACCACTAGAAATCGTCTCCACTTTCATCTGGGCGGCATCTCCCAGGCGCATGATCGATCCCTTACCAAAGGTGCGCTCGATTTGATTCAGCACGACGCCTAGGGCTTTGTCTTTCTCAGAGTTAGTGGGATTATCAGTGGCCATGAACACCTCAAATGAAAGTAAATTGGGCAAGCATCACTTTATTGTGCACCATACCAAAGTGCAGTTTGACCCCAGTCGTCACTTTAAAAATCCCGCAGAAACGGTAGCGGTGCAGCTCACCCTAAACGGCTTTTTGATAGAGACCCCAAAAGATATCGCCGCCTATATAGGGGGTTTTTATTTGGTCAGGCATCAAATTCAAGCCTTGGGCAACGGCCTTTCCCCAAGCCTTATCCATCAGTTGGTATCGCAATACCGATTTCCGATACTGACCATTCATCCACTTGCTAGGGCTGCCCCGCGCCACTTCCCGAAACCCATATTGGGCAACGAGGCGTTCTAACTCGGGGGGCGAAAACCAATGGGAACGACTCGGGGGCGTATAGGCGTGCCAATTTTGGCCTCGCATCCGAGCCAGTAGACTGGAGCGATCCCACGTTTCAATCAGCCAGTACCCTCCGGGCTTGGTGACCATACTGGCGGTATGCAGTGCTAGTTTCAAATTGTAGAAATGTTGGATCACTTGCACCATCATCACCAGCTCAAACCGATCGGATGTGGGATAGTTTTCGAGGGTGCCCACGGTCATTTTTAATCCCAACTGCTGCTGACCAAATTCAGCAATGCGGGGATTCGGCTCTAGCCCTTCTCCCCGCCATCCCGAATCCATCAGCCCTTTGAGAATAAATCCAGCAGCAGCCCCCACATCCAAAACGGTGCCAGGCAACACATAATACGCCAATCTATCTGCGTAATATTGGCCGAGTTGTTGCAATAATTCGGCTTCTGCTAAGTAATCGATATAGCCGGGGCCATCCCCCTGAAAATACTGGCCGTCATATATTTGACTAACACCTTTGGCAGTGGGTTGTTCTTCTGCAAATTGGTGATGACAGCGATCGCATTCCCGTATCCAATAGCTATTCTTGCGAAATAAGCGCACACTGCTTTGGTCGCAAATAGGGCAGGTCAGTTGTAGCGAAGAAAGATTGGTTTCTGAATCCATGCAGTCAATGGGACTAGGGCAAAACAAGAAGCGTTAATGCATCTCGTCATCTCAAACTTAGGCGCATAAAGTGAGTAGTTATACAGACTTATTGGTATCCATACCTTAGAGATAACATCAGCTGTTTATAACTATTTAAAACATAAGGCTCTGGTAACCATGGTGATCGATATCAAGACAGCTAGGCCACAGATATAAAGCTGTTCTACTTTCAGATCCAAAAGACATGCTTTTCGCATAATCTTGACCCAATATTGCCGAATTTTGACACTCGATGTGATCTTTTTTTCTTCACCAGTTTATATTTATTCAGCCAAATTGTTTTGATCACATCCAAAGTTTTAAATCTAAGCCTGAGCAAAAGGTCCCCAAATAGCAAAGGTTATCCCAGGGGTCTGGATATTCACAAATAGCGTCAAGGGATTAGTTGAAAAACAGGCGCCTGCTAGCTCTTTATCATTTAAGGCATTCCGGGCAAATGAATAGAGTTGTCCCTGTTGATTGATACCTCGAATAAATTGTTCACCTCGCCCATCCTCACACAGGAACAGATCGCCAAAAGGAGCCATCGTTAAGTTATCAGGATAGTCCAAGACTCCTGGATTATTGGGCTCAACAAATAAGGTCAAGGTACCCCCGTCGGCATCTGGGGTATACCGCCAGATTTGGCCGAGGCTAGCAACACCCCCCGCTCGTACAACAGAACAACACCTCGCCTTTACCCAGACAAATGCCTTCCCCACGGCTAAACAGAGCAGCACCTTTGGCATATCCCTCCGCTCGCACGGTATCGGTTAATGGATCAGGATTTTCAATTCGCACCCATTCCACAGGCAGCGGTTGACCAACAGGAATATCCTGTTGGGTATTGAGTTGAGGTTGCCCTTTAATTTTCAAAGCTTCGAGCACTCCCCCAGCCTGCAAATTTTGCGGTTTCTGGGGACGAAAACGATAGAACAGCCCATCTCCACGATCTTCTGTTTGGTAGACAATATTGCTATCAGGGTCGACGGCAACCGCTTCATGATTAAAGCGCCCCATTGCCACTAGTGGTTTGGGTTCAACTGGTCCCGTGGCTTGAATCGGCACTTCGAAGTTATAGCCATGCCGCTTGCTAACCGCCGGGTCGCTCTCTGGCGTGGACGTATTCTCTTCGCAACTAATCCACGATCCCCAAGGGGTGGGTCCACCGGCACAGTTGCGATAGGTACCGGTCAGAGAGGCATAGTGCCGGATTAACTGACGCTGGGCATTCAGCACCAGGGTGGTTGTCCCTCCAGTACATTGCGAATCATAAGCATTGCCCCCCTGTACAGATGGGGTCTGGTTCGGACTTAATTCATGATTACGAATCAGAATAGTCGTATTGTTGGGGCCAGGAAAGGCTGCCATTCCATCATGTTTCGCAGGCACTGGAAAACCATCGCTCATCCGTTCTCCAGTATGGGAAAACGCTCGATATTGAAAGCCACGAGGTAAATCTAGGAGTCTGTTGGGGTCGGGAATCAGCGGACCATATCCTTCAGTGTGAATGGATAAACCGTTTGCTACTCGGGTAAATAGGCGCGATAGGGGAGCACTGATGAGAGTTCCCGTTAAGCTTGCTCCCGCAATAGAGAGGAAATGGCGTCGTGAAAAATTCAAAACTGTCTCCTATGGTGAATCGCTATTCCACGGCTGAACGATAGTTTGGATGATTATGGCAAATCTACAGCCAATGTGTCGGCAATCATTCTTGATCTGAAGACCTCAGATTCATCGAACCCAAGAGAATTCAGTACCCAAGCGCCCCTACATACCCTAAAGTAAGATTGCCAAGGCTATTGCACGATGCAGCGCCGCACAACGTTTGCTTGTTTTAACATCGTGTTTGATTCAGCAATTGCCAACCGTTTTTCTACTGAATATGGCAGACACAACCACATTTGAACAATCTGTCTACATCGATGCCCCGATTGCCATCGTCGATCAAACGATTACCGACCAAGAGCTGATGCATCGTTGGCTCAACCCTCTTCTAAAGTGTGAACCGGTAGGGGAATGGAGTTCACAGCTAGATAGCCAGACCCGCTTTATGATTCGCATCCCGCTGCTCAATCCTACATTACAGAGTCGTGTGATTGAACGGCAGGAGGGGCTTGTGGTTTGGGCTTTTGACGGTTTTTTCCAAGGACGGGATCGCTGGCAATGCCAACCCGAGATTGGGGGCACTCGTTTGATTAATCGGTTTGAGTTTCGGATGGAGAATCCGATTGTTGCCTTCGGTTTTCAGACCTTTGCGGCGAAACTGACTCGTCGAGACATGCAGAGTCAGTTACAGCGGCTTAAACAGGTAGCAGAGCAGTATTATGTCCAGTCAGAGTCATCGTAATTCGCCTTAACCGTCAGGAACATTCCTCGTCAACTCTTTGTCTTCAAAGTATGCAAGGACAAAGTGCAACGTATTTCATGCGAGGACAATCCCATGACTATTCATCGACCAACTTCTCAAGCCGGGTTAGCAGCGCTATTGGCGTTGGGGATTTGTAGTGCTGGTGTTGCACCTCTGATGGAAGCTCTGCCAGTCCAAGCCCAAAGCTTTCCCCGGTCCAACCGAGTGGCCCTAAGCTCCGGCACGGTGATTCCTGCTGCCTACCAAGGCGCTGAGCGAATCATTCTCAAGCCCGATGAAACGTTGCCTGTGACGTTGACGGTGGTCGAGAATGTCCGTAACTCCAGAGGCACGATCTTGATTCCCCGAGGCAGTCGCATTGCGGGTCAACTGGAGCCCAGTGGAGAGGGGACTCAGTTTATTGCCAATACCTTAATCTTGACTAACCGCGATCGGCAGGATATCGATGCCACTTCTGATGTGATCACTCGCAAAGAAGAAATTCGTAAAGGCAATAACGATCGCATTTGGCAGGGCGCACTAGTGGGTGGTGCAGCGGCGGGGGTCTTGTCTGAGATCTTTGGCGATGTCGGCGTTCTAGAAGTTCTAGGTGGAGCAGGTGCCGGTGCTTTAGGAGGCTGGTTGCTCGGTCGACGCGAAAAAGTGGAAGTGGTTGTCATCGATGCCAAACAAGATCTCGATTTAACCTTAGATGCAACTTTAGCGCTGCGTTAGTCCCTTATGGTTCTTGGGCAGTATGGCCGGAGTGAACCGCACAAACATCAAGAATGCGCATGTCGTTATTGTTGATCTGCTGGATGGCATAGTACTGATTTAAGTTGACACTATGCTCATAGGTCTGCTGCTCATAACTTTCTAAAATCGATAGGGTCAACTGCCCACCCTGCAAATTACCCGCAAAGCAATCAAAGGAAGAAGACGGCATAAAAAAGGCTCCAATGACCCGATTACGCTTCGTCTTAAAGATCAAGTACTCAGTTTGAAACTTTCCAGGTTCCCGCGCTTGTCCAAATAGGTGAACGCCATCTTTGAGGGGAGATTGAGGAAGTGAAACAGCGACAGCATTATTGGAATTCTGCTTCACGCCCTTGAACGTTGATTGAGCCTGGGCACAGAGGGATGTAACAACTCCAACCTTGACAAAAGCCAAGACACTCAGTAGATAAATCGGTAACCTTTTATACCGTTTTCCCCTCTGAGATGAGGATCTAGAGATATTAAACCAATACTTATTCATGAGGCTTAATCGAAAAACACACAGGGGATCAGTTAAAAACTGAGCTAAAACACAAAGGAATTTAACTAAAAGTCTTTTATTACTCTCATTGTCCTCTTGTAAGTCTCATTTTTGGTGCGTTTCTTAACAATTGATGAGATCTCTATATAAAGCTTTGCAGATTGATGCTGTATAACGCTTTTCCTCTGTTTTTTGAAGAAAATATCTTGCAATATATACTTATTTTTTTTAATATTTGCATCCAAGAAATAATGAACTTGTATTTCGATACATCGAGTGGATGCGATTGACCTGTTCTTGAATATGACCGGGCACTTTAGGAATAAGTCTATACCTCTTCTTTTTCTAATTCTCCGTATAAAATCATGATAAAGGCTTCAAACGATAGAATAAAGAAGATAAAAGACTTATTTTGAATATCTTTAATCTCTATTGATATGATTTGCTCTCAATTTAAGATTTTTGGGTTCAGCTCTGTTCCCAGTGCTGTTCTATTGCTGACCATCAGTCTTGGAGGGCTCATCGCGGGTAGCTGTGATCGTCAAACTACAGTCCGATCAACATCAAGCGTTCAACCCGTCAGACCTTCAGCACCAGTCATTCCAACACCAGAGTTAACCACTTTGGTGCCGACGCAACCGCCTCCAAGTGCAGCGATAAAGAGCCCTGTTTCCGCACCTCCTACGAAGACCAAGCCAGCTGCGCCTTTCCCAAAATCTACGAGCAAGGCCTCTTCATATCAGGCCAATCAGGTGAAGGTGCTGGCGTTACCTCCAAAACCCACTCAAGCGTCCCCCCCCGAGTTCCGATTCGAGTTGCGATCGCACAGCAATCCCCCCTACTTAGTCATTGGCTCTTCCACCCCCCGCTGCAGTGGTTGATCAGCAAGGTCAGGCCGTCAAAAAACTAGTACCTGCCGCTGCCGAAAACTTTATGGCTCAAGGTGGGCAGCTTCAGATTGGTACTCAGAGTGCCCCCAATGTGGTGTGGATTAAACCTGAATCGGCAACGGGTTTGGTCTATGTATCAGGCCGTTGGTATCGAGGAGCTGTCCAGGTGATTGCCAATAACGGCAAACTCACAGGCGTCAACCATCTCGATATGGAGTCCTACCTCTATAGTGTTGTAGGTTCGGAAATGCCTGCGTCATGGCCTCTTGAAGCTCTTAAATCCCAAGCGATTGCCGCCCGTTCCTACGCTCTCGCCCATATTGCACGTCCGGCTAACCCATTGTTTGATCTGGGGGGATACTCCGCGATGGCAAGCCTATAAAGGCATAGAGACTGAAACGGGTTCTACCTTAGCAGCGGTCGAAGAAACCGCAGGCATTGTCCTCTCCCACAACGGCGCAGTGGTGGAATCTCTCTACGCAGCCTCGGATCAAATTGTGAGAGAAGTTCATAAAGGGTTTGGTATGAGCCAAAATGGAGCTAATCAGTTGGCCCAACAACAATATAATTACCAGCAAATTCTGGCTCACTTTTATCCCGGCACTCGCTTAGCTTGGCTGCAGTTTTCTTCCTAGAGGATCTTCAGTCTTACATCTGTGAACTGAGAAATTGATCTACTAAACTACTCATGAGCATCTTCAATGAGTGATGAGGTTTGATTCTGACATTGAGAAGGTTTCTGATTCATTTCAGAATGAAAATTTATGCGAGACATTTGGGATCGAATTCACCAAGGTTTATTAGTTCATGCTCCTGAAATCGTGTCTCTTTTACAACCAGGTGCGTTAGTAGAAGAGATTCGAAATACAGAAGCGATCTTAGGCGTCGCTTTTCCTCAAGATGTACGGGAATCCTACCAAATTCACAATGGGATGAGCCGCTTGCAAAGCTTTAGGTATGACTGGCCTGAATTCTATTCTTTGAGGGAAATAGTTATCCAGTGGGATTGCTGGAAGAATCTACTTGAGTCAGGCGAGTTTTTTGAAGAGGAAAGTACGCCAAAGGGTCCCATTAAAACAGATTGGTGGAATATCAAATGGATTCCACTGTGGGGCAATAGAGGTGGAGATCACTGCTGTCTCGATCTTGATCCGCCACCAGAAGGTCAGTTGGGGCAGATGATTACGATGTGGCACGAGATCGGTGCTGAAGAGGTTCTTGCTCCCTCATTCAAAGATTTATTAGCTAGCTTTGCAGATCAGTTAAATGCAGGTGCTTATACATTCTCCACCGAGTATGGCTTGATTACTCTTTCTGAGCTTGAGGAACTTCAGAGCCCAGACAAAGAGAATGAACGTCAGCTTGCTAGGTTCATCACACGGTATGCGGATAATCCCGCAGAAATGCAAGCTAAATTAAAACAGCAATTGCTATCAACGAGTCATGATGGGTCATTATCAGATCTGGAAGAGTCGATGCTGAAAGCGCTAGAAGATTCAATCCCGCAGGCATTTAATAAAGACGAGCTGATAGAGCCAAATGAATGATTTAAGCCATTCTCTAGTTTGATGTCTTCCTCACTCCCATCCAGGCATTCCCGCTTGGAATTCTGTAGCCATTCTGATACCTAGATGTATCTTAAGCTTTCACAGTTGCACCCACAGCCAGATGTGCTATCTTAAAACCATTCCACACTTGATGTGTTTAAGAATAAACCGTCCAGGGATTAAGGAGGTGATGCCCATGCAAGATAGTAGTATAATGCAGGGTCATCAAGTTAAGCTAGGTCGGCTGTGCGCCGAGACTGTTCTCTGATCAACTACCTAGTAGTTAATGTCGGAGTTCTTTCGGCAGTCAGACTTTAACTTGAATGATCCGCTAGACCGCTCCCAATTTTTCAGACTGCCCTAGCTTTGCTAAACAGTTTGTTCCGATTGGGAGCGGATAGTCGTTTAAAGGAGACTCCGCTGACCCGTGGATCTACAAATCCTTTATCTGCTGCATCGAATCATTGCCCTCGGTTCTAAGCACCGTTCCCTATTGTCTTTTCTAACGGTGCTGGCGGGATTTATCTCCATCGATATCATTTGCACCCGCCTATTTGCTATTTCAACGCAAACCCTTACGCAAATCTGGCTGGTTTATCCGAATTTTTTAGAGACGCTTGATATTGGCTTTGCCCCTGAAGTGTGGCTATCTCTGATCGCCCTGACCCTAGGGACATTGGTGATTGCCATCTCCGTCGCCGCCCAAACCATTCCCAAAATTGCAGAACTCTACATGCGGGATTGGGTGAGCTTGACCTACATTTGGTTCCTGATGATCGGGGGGAGTCATGCTCTCTTGATCAAGTATTACCAAGACACAGCCAGCATCAGACCTGCCAGCCTGATGCTAAACCTCTATATCTTTTTGCCAGCGTCGATCATCATTGCTTTTCCCTATATTTTCTATGTCCTGAAAAGCATTCAGCCGATTACGGTGATTCGCAAGATTGTAGATACCCATATTGCCAATATCCACAAACTGAGGCGGTCTTCCGTCAACCGACTCCTTCACAACAATGCCTATCGAGAAGAATGCCAGCGCCGCCTGCTAGAGTCTTTGAATCAATTAGGCAATTTGCTGGAATATCTGACCTTTAAGGAGCCCAAAGCCCAAGCCATTCAAAATATTAGTCTGATGATTCAGACGTTCATCACCACAAAGCCCAACATTAACCCCAAGTTTTTCCAGGTGGGGCATACGGTTTGCTCTGATATTTCCTTCAAAACTCTGATTGATCAATTCGAGGATGTAGAACGGAGCAAAACGTTTTATGAGCAGAAATGCTTTCGCCTCCTGGGGAATATCTATGTCCATCTCTTGGATGATTCAGAGTTTGATTTAGCCTCGCTCTGTGCCTCGGAAATGAGCAATATTGGCCTGAAAGCGATTGAACTGAAAGATGACCAGCTCTTAGAGGTGATTATTGTTCGCTTTAACACCATGTTCCGGTTTGCCCTTAAACATGGGGTCAAACATAATGAAGCTCGCAATCTCTATAATTTGGCCTTTCACTATCGGGCTTTTATTGAAAACCTAGTCACCCACCATCGCCTCCATCATTCCTGGCAGAGCTTCTATTACCTGCGTCTCTATGGCAATGAAGCCTATGGCTATGGTCGGACCAGTTCTGCCATGTATTTCATTGTGGATGTGGTGGCAGCCGAGATGAAAAAAATTTTGGTGCTAGTCCATCAACAACAATGGTCTGAAGAGATTCAAAAACAGCTGCTGGGAGAGATGCTACTCGTCGATCGGCCACCAGCGATTGAAACAGATAGCCTCAACCACCCCCACCTCAATAGTGGCGTCCGCACGCTGCAAATTTGTTTAGCTCTGTTTTATCTCAAAGAGCAAAAGTATGATTTTGTGGACTGTATCATCGCCGACATCCTGGATGATATAGCCGTTCTGGGGGACAAGGCCTTTCGAAAGCGGATTAAGAAAACCTGCGATCGCTTACGGGCATCCCAACCTAAATTTTGGGAGGATACGGACCGGGGCAATGCCAACCTCTACTACACCCCCGATCAAGATCACATTAAACCCTTTTTGATGCTGCTCGATAAGCGGCTAGCGGAATTGGGCAAGTGACTTAGACAGCCAATATAAGCCCATTTCATACCTATCATTTCAGCTAAGACACCTAATAAAACCGCACTTTATACCTAAAATTAAATTTCCTGTTGTTATCGTGGAGAGAACAGGATGAGTGATGGGTTGTGCTGAGCTGGCCAAATACCCCGTGACTCAATCCAGCCAGGAGAACAGGATGGATGTGGCAAAAAATACTAACGATTTTAGGCTCTATTCTAATCACAGCCTGCCAGCCGGGGTTATCCACAAAGTCTGCTCCTGTCACAGTTAGCGAAATAGAAGGTCCAAAATCTGAACGGATTGCAACCGTCACTAAGCTGTTAGTCACGCAAGAGCCGCTCCCCAGCCCATTGCAAAATGCCTACTTTCTTGAAGAACAAATTGGGGACAACCAGTTAGGACCCAGCGATTATGTGTCATTTGGCATGTTGGAGATCAAACCCGACGATTTGTCTGCTTGGCGAGGTAAGCTGTTGCCCCTTAAAGTTCAGCCTGACTATGTTGCCCCCCAAGCGTCACCAGATTGGTGGGTAAATGTTGCTGAATATTCTTCCTTGGAATTATTTAAGCTGCGTCCTTACACCCAACGGATTCACGGCTGGATTGGTATCGATGCTAAAACGAACAAAATATATATCTATACTTTCACCACCTAACCATAAGCATCAAATGTCCGTCTAAGAACCGACAAATTCTGACTTCAAAAACAGCCTACAAATATCGCTGTCCCCCTAATTCATCAAGCACGGCTAGCGGATTCAAGATTTCTCAGCCAACAGATTGGTAGGGACAGAGATGCCTTCTATACAGCTAAGGCAAAATCTCAATCCAAGTCCCTTTGCTCACAACTCCATATAGCTCATCCACATCTTGATTTTTGAGAGAAATACAGCCCCAAGTCCAGTTCTGACGCTGATCCACTAAATGATTCGATCCGACTGGCACCCCATGAATACCAATTTCGCTACCAACGGTATCGCTAACCTTGATTTTGCCCTGACGTTTGGCGTCCAGGTGTTTGCGCCAAGAGTCGGCGGTTGGATAATTAATCCAGAGAAATTTTGACCAGCTGGGATGGGGATATTTGTCTTGGATTTGAAACAGACCTTCGGGTGTTTTGCGATCTCCTTCTCGTAACTTGTCTCCTGTCGGTGCACTACCCAACACCACAGGATAGGACTTGAGGGGTTTTTGATCGTAGTAAACGGTCAGTCTAAATTTAGATTTTTCGATCAGAAGGGTGATTTTTTCAGAGTCTAGGGTAGAGAGATTCATGAGGGTTGCGATGGCCTGATCTCCATTGATCAGGCCATCGCCCACGGGAGGCTGATGTAATCCCTTAGGAGCACACTTTTCACCACATAAAACCTCAGGAAAATGAGTGAGGGAAAAAACTAATCCCAGCTTGCTAAACACACCATATAAGCCCACACAAGCTAGCAAGAAAATCCCAGCGAATAGGAGTCTCTTAGTGGATAGCTTCATGTTCCAATTCCATCAATATTAGTGTTTTCGGCCAATGTCTGGCTCCTTCACGCCGTTAGACACTGGCCGAACAGTCTTTGTGAGCCATCTTCAAGGATTCCGGTCCAAAGCTCGCTCCCCGCCCCAACGCTCAACAATCTGATCATCGTAATTATCGGCAGCAGCCAAGACCGCATGCACAGAGGCTTCTAACTCATTGGGGTCACAAGTTGAACCCACAATCGTATGCTCAAACAGGATGTCACCTGCATCATTCACAGAAAAAGCACCAAACCGCATTGCTGCGTTTTCACGCAATAGATGAGCCTGCAAATCAGCAGCCATCTTCGCACCTGAGACAACGGTAGAGCGAATATTGATGACACTATCTTCTTGCCAGGGATAAACGCGCACCTCCACCCATGCTGAGCCCATAAACAGGCCAAAACCAGGCTCATCTAGTTTCTCCCAAGGGATTTGCTCAAAGAGTTTGTCCATCCAACCGGCAACTTTGGTGTGGCACTCTTGCTGAGCTTGCGTTTGAAATTCCATTCCAGTCCTTAACTATTCCAGCGATTTCTCTATAACAATAGTAAGGCGTGCTGCGAAAACACCCACGACTCCCAACACGGTCAATAAGGGAGCGGTGATGATGCCGACAGCGCCAACCCCCATGCCTACGGAAAGGGGAATCTCCATTAAGGAACGTCCGGCATCGGTTTTAATGATAATTTTGCGGACATTACCTTTTTTGACAAGCTCTTTTACCTTATCCATCACTGAGCCACTGCTGAGTTTGAATTCTTCAACCCGATTAGGATCGCTAGGGGTGGCATCTTTCATAGGGACCTGATCGCTGGGTTCACTCATGGGGTTATTCTCCGAAGAATAGCGCAATTAAAAATTAGGTTTACAGATTGCAACAGAGGATGAGATGGTTCTAATCCATTGCACCACTTTGAATCAGCGATGAGGTCAGCATAGCATTCTCTGATATGGCTTCAACCTCTGACAACAAAGCATTACGGCGCTCTTGCAAGGCCCGATCTAAATCAGGGAAATATTCAGGCACAGGCATCATGTCATTAAAAATTTCGGTCATAACTACATTATCAATGACCAGAAAAAAGTCTGTCGGATTAGGACCATCAGTATGACGACTCAAAACCCCAAAACCAGATCGTTGTCGATGGTATTTGCGCACGATGGGATAGTCTTGTAACCATTCTTGGAAGATTCGAGCCTTCTGCATACTGTCTAAAGTAATTTGCACTAGTTGCTTCGTCTCTTTCGTACCAGTTCCCCTCTGCCAGGCCTGAGTCAACAATGATGCTCGTTGATCCGGCGTGGCCCAAGCTTGGATGATATTGCGAGAGGCCTTCGATAATTCTGGAGAAATCTCAATGGGATCCCCTGACTTACTCTGAGCCACCTCTACCAAAGCTCGACTGAGGGGACTACCATAGGTGTCGAGATCGGCCTGAGCCCCCTCGAAGTCGCCGCTCCACCACTGCAAACTGCCTCGACCTTTATGGAGATGGGTATTCAAATCATCCAAATGCTGATGCCCTTGGAGCAATTGGTCATAGCTCTGCTCTAAGTTAGCAAGGACCGGAGCATAAATAGACTGCAAGGGGGGTGACTTCCAAGCGGGACTCGTGATCCAAATGGGATTGCGCAGGCATTCTAAGGTCATGGCTTGCACGGCGAGATCCGTTTGGCCCTGACCTAATAAACTCAGACCCAAACCAAAAAAGACCCCTCGTTTTGCAGGCACTAATTCTGCAGACTGGGCAAATTCTTGGGTCGCTTTCTGTGGATCAATCTGTAGGTAAAGCCACCCTAAATTGGTATGGCCAAATTCTTGATCAGGAGTCGCCTGATTGCCTTGGATAAAATGCTGAGTAGCCGTTTGAATCAGATAATTTCGTAACTTGGGATCCTTTGTTTTAAATCCCATTTCTCCCAAGTTCCATCCTAACTGGTAGGAATAATAAGGATCCCATGAGACCTTAGCTTGGGCATCTCCCAGGCGCTGGCGAAATTGGTCGATCTCTTGCTGATCTAAAGCGGCAAATCCTTGGTTAGACAACTGCCAAGCAGCATGGATGGGCATGACCGATATTCCAAAGGCCAAGACAATCCCTAGAAGAACACCTGCCATTGATCTTATAGGCCTACCAGACGCATTGGTTTGAGCAGGACTTATCTCGCTAGTAGTACCTATAAAGCCAGCGAGGCAACCCAGACTAATGATAATGAAACCACTAATGCCAATATTGTCTAACTGGTAGTCCGTGAGGGAAACAAAACTGTAGCCTAAAAGCCCAGCGAGCAAACTTTGGGGCAATAAATTAGATTGATGTGTTGCTGCTCGGGTAATGTATCGCCCACCTTGCCAAACCAGCCACGCCACCAAGAGAACAAAAGGGACAATCCCCCCTAAACCTAGCTCGGCCCAGAGTTGCGGCAAAGTTCCATGGAGCTGATAGACATGTTCTGCTTCTAAGCCCGCCCAATAAGGTCGATAGGCCTGATAGGCCAAGGGCACACTTCCTGGTCCCATACCCGTCACAGGTTGTTGCAGCCCCATCTTCCAACCTGCCACATGGGTAATCAGTCGATAGGCCATATCTCCACCGGAACGGCCTTGCAAGAAATTGCTGATTTGACTGCTGAGGCGATTGTTAGCAAGGACTAAAACGAAAACAATTCCCAGGCTGGCAAAGGTTCCACCCATTAACCAGCGACGGTTCAGTCCCTGTTGGCGAAAGAGTGCAAGTCCCAAATAGACACCGGCCACCAAAAGCCCTAACCAACCTCCTCTAGAACTAGTGGTGTAGAGATCGATCAGGCCTAACCCAAAGCTGCCAAACCACCACCATCGCCAACGAGGATGGGTCCACCCCAGTCCAAATAAAAGTGGCAGGGCCAGAACTAAATAGCCAGCCACATAGTTTTGATGACCAAAGGGAGCCCAATTGCGCAGTTCTAAGGTTGAGAAGTTATAGCTGGCTTGCACTCCTACTTGTTGAAGAGATTGGAGTCGATTCAACTCTGGCAATAATGTCTGGCTCACCCACAGAAACAGACTAGTGACAATGAAACCAACACTCACTATCCCTTGGGTCACCAGCAATCGCTGACGGCGCAAGGGTGTTTGTGCCCAGGCATTGATGCAGTAAAGGGCAGCTATCCCACCCAGGGCAGCTCCCGTGTACCAACGCGCTTGGTTGGGAAATACGGCCAAAATTGTCGATAGAAGCAGGCCAATCACGGCCAAAGCAGCGAGCCAATCTAGCCCTTGCTGTAAACGAGGGATGGGGGAACGTTGCCAGAGCTGTCCCACTAACCAAAGGACGGGACAAAGCCAGGCCAATTGCCATACAAACACCCAGGGCCACGCCACCATAATGCTGTGGCTGTCCGGCATGAGGGTGAATAGAAAATACAACCCTAGACAGAGAATACCGAGGAGCGATCGCGACTGGGTAGCCGCTTCTGTATCCGCAGAAGAGGGGATCAGATCATCAAATTGTGAGTCTGAGGATATGGCCATTACAAATATTGGGTACCTTGCAGTCAGATTACCCGGATCGCTAACTTTAGCTGACAACTCACAATGGGGGGCAATAAATGACAGCAATCGATCGACGGCAGTTTTTAACGTTAACAGGAGGAACGGCAGCACTACTCGCCCTGGGCTCTTCGCGACCCGATACCTCTAGAGCAGAGGTCCCTACCGGTACTGATCAAATCAAGCTGCAGGCTTGGACATCTGCGGGTAAACCCATGCCTGCAAAGGTCTTCAACCAAACGTTTTTCCTCACCTTAGAGGATGAACCCATGCCCAATCCTCCCCGTCAAGTGAACTCAGGTGTTCTGTGGACCACACCCCCATCTGTTCCGTTTGCAATTGTTTTTTATCTGGCGGTGAAAGGGTTTGGTAATGTTGCCCTCTATGCCGATAACAAAGGTCGAGGCTATACTCCAGCGGATTTTCCCCTGAACTTAAATTTGGCTTGTGCCGAGTCGCGGATACATCGGGTTCGGACTGCGATCGCAGCGTGGCAACAACAAGGCTTTCAATGTCCCCCTGCCATCACAGAGCAGCTTCAGCAAGCCGAGGCTTACCTCCAGCAAGCCCAAGCCGCTGACAGCCCCAAAGCCATGGCTGCCTTGGCTAATGAGTCTCTACGAGAAGGTTTATGGGCAGGAGAATCGGCCGTCTTTGCCCACGCCCAGCATCAAATTAATCAGCGAGGTCATCGACCTGATTTTCTGTTTGGCTGCAATTTCTTTCGCCACCCTACAGCGGGGGCCGATTATGATCGCCGATTCAAACAGCTGTTTAACTTTGCCACCCTGCCCTTTTACTGGCGTTTCTTTGAGCCAGAAGCTGGAAAACCCAATTTTGCTAAAACCGATGAGATGGTGAATTGGCTGGAATCCGAAGGCATTACCCCTAAAGGGCACCCCCTGGTCTGGTTTCATGAGGCTGGACTCCCTGTCTGGGCCAAAGACAAACCCTATGCAGAACTCCAAGATTTGCTGCGTCAGCGCGTGGGGGAGATTACGGGACGATATTGCGATCGTATTCCCTACTACGACATCATCAACGAGGCCCACGATATTGACTGGGCCAACACCCTCAATTTCTCAGCCGAACAGCAGCGAGAGATGACTCAGCTTGCAGCGCTTGCCACAATCGAAGGCCATCCCAATGCACAACGCATCATCAATACCTGCTGCCAGTGGGCTGAGTATATTGCCAGGGGGCCTCACCAACCCCCGTTACAGAGTGCCTACCAATACCTCCAAACCTGTCTTAAAACCAATATTCCCTTCGAAATTATCGGTATGCAGCTGTATTACCCCAATCAAGACATGTTTGAGATTAACCGACTCTTAGAGCGGTTTAGCCAGCTTGGCAAACCCATTCACATCACAGAGCTAGGGGTCTCCTCTAACACCACTCGGGCTGAGAATACCCCCTTTCCCGATCCTCCTGGACTCTGGCATGGACCTTGGAATGAAAATATCCAAGCTGATTGGGTAGAACAGTTTTATACCTTGTGCTACAGCAAATCCTACATCCAAGCCATAACTTGGTGGGATCTCGCAGATGGCGGTTTCTGGCCCCATGGTGGGCTACTCAAATCAGATTTTTCGGCCAAGCTAGCGTATCTTCGCCTGAACACCCTGCAGAAACGTTGGTTAGCCCTAGGTGCCTAAAGCGCAACTTTAGAAATTCCTGCATCTTTGGCAACACCAGGGGAAAACACGTTATTAAGCAGCCGTCATTTCTTGCATTAACCAGAACCCAGCAAATTGCTCAGAATCAGGAGAAGATTGCACTGCCACAAAATGAACCTGTTGAGCCGCCTGCTTCGTCTTTTCAAATCCCTGAATTTCGGCCACTAATTTGTCGTCATTCAGATAGGCAATCACCCAGCGATCGCTGAGTCCTGTTTCTAAAAGCAACTGAGGTTTAGGATCCATTTCCAGCTTCAGGCAGGACAGTTCTAAACCAGACATCCAGCCAGAAAGTGGGGTAGAGCGTTCCGAGAAAATCAGCAGTCCAGGAATTTCGGTCTCTGGTGGTAGATTCAACTGTGCCAAAGGAATTTTATCCCCAAAAGCAATATCCCACTCGTCCATGTCGGCAAAGGCACTGAGTTGAAGCGTTACTAGACGCCACCCCTCTCCTTGTAAAGCATCCGGTAAAGGCTTAGGCAAAGTGGGCTCAAATACCATGGGCGCAGCCATCATCGGTTGATATCCTGGATGCTGAGGGTAGACGGTCTGCTCCCGTTCGCAAAGCCACTGATACACGGCAAAAGTTCTCCGACTCGGCTGAGCCGGAATTTCCAAGGCTTCACAGGCCCGCGGAATAATACTCTTCATCGAACGCCGAAAAAAGCGGATTCTTTCTGGAAAGTCTTGCTCACCATAATTCCCTTGTTGCCGCCATAGGGGTAAAGCTTCGGCTAATGATTCTTGTAACCAGCGAGCATTAGCCTGGGAACCAGAGCAGACTTTGGTGAATTCAAAGTTTCGTTGAGAATCACAAACCAGTAGTTCCCAAATTTTTTTTTGTTGCTCGTCTAAAATAGGGCGCGAATAAAAATCGATTTCCCAAACCTTACTCATATTAATGTCAAACCCTAGATGCTTTATCAGTGTAAAGTTTTGGGGAATTAGGTGAGAAACCCCAAGATGTTATTGATCAACTTCTTTCAGGTTACTCTGTTCTCTACCCAGAAAGAAATGTATCACTCTATACAGAACTGCGACCTCTACCACTGTTGAATCGATTAAATCAGTGGGTTGGGTGAACCCCTATCCAATTTGCTTTACCGATCGGGCTTATCTTCTTTAGATCGTTTAATTGCTTTAGTATCCAACGTTTAGGAATGGCTGAAGTCTCTACATCTAAATCAACTACTAGAGCAATTGGTTGTCCATCGTTTATCTAGGAAACGTATTGTGGTGATGTCTAAGCCTATTAAATCGAGGTCAAAAAACCTCAAGCGCAAAAAAACGCTTATCTCCTGCTTGGCAAGTATGCTTGCCAATGACAGCAATAGTTTTATTATTCTGGTCCGTGGCGGCCGTTGCTCAAGAAGCAACACCCCCTGCCCCCCACAGCAACCCTCACCGTTGGCTTGGACACGGTCTGGGTTCTGCTCTGTGCCTTTCTCGTCTTTTTCATGAATGCTGGATTCGGCATGCTTGAAACTGGATTCTGTCGGCAAAAAAATGCCGTCAACATCCTAGCGAAGAACTTAGTTGTATTTGCCCTAGCCACCATTGCTTACTGGGCCATTGGCTTTGGCTTAATGTTTGGTGACGGCAATCCTATCTTAGGAACGACAGGTTGGTTTGTCAGTGGGGCTGATAATAGCCCAGCTATCGACAATTATGAAGGTGTGTTTAGCGCCTTGAACTGGACAGGGGTTCCCCTCTTTGCTAAGTTCCTCTTTCAACTCGTGTTTGCCGGTACAGCGGCCACGATTGTTTCTGGTGCTGTAGCTGAGCGAATCAAGTTTGTTTCTTTCTTGATCTTTAGCTTGGTCCTCACTGGGGTGCTTTATCCCATCACTGGTCACTGGATCTGGGGGTGGCGGTTGGTTAGCTGGCATGGGCTTTTGGGACTTTGCCGGTTCTACTGTGGTTCACTCGGTCGGCGGCTGGGCAGCTTTTGTCGGCGCAGCTTTCCTCGGACCTCGGTTAGGCCGCTATTCCCAAACTGGGGCAACTGCCATGCCTGGTCACAATATGAGTATTGCGACTTTGGGTTGTTTGATTCTCTGGTTGGGCTGGTTTGGCTTTAATCCAGGATCCACTATGGGTGTCGGTGATGGTTCTGCCATTGCTCATGTGGCGTTGACGACTAATATTGCGGCTGCTTTTGGTGGCGTTGCTGCGACGTTCACTGCTTGGTTCTACCTGGGAAAGCCTGATTTATCGATGATCATCAACGGTATCTTGGCTGGTCTGGTTGGTATTACAGCTCCTTGTGCTTGGGTGACTGTGCCTTGGGCGGCAGTGATTGGTCTGATTGCTGGGGTGATTGTTGTGTTTGCAGTCACTATCATTGATGGCTTGAAGATTGATGACCCGGTTGGTGCTATCTCTGTTCACTGCGTTTGCGGTGTTTGGGGTACTTTGGCAGTCGGCCTCTTCTCCCAAGGACCGGATGGTCTCATCTATGGCGAAGGCGGCGGTCCTGCGAAGGGGTTAATCCTCGGGGGTGGGTTTGAGCAAGTGATTCCTCAAATCGTTGGCATCTTTGCGGTCGGTGCGTTCACTTTGGTCACTGCAGCGGTTACTTGGGCCATCATCAAGGCGGTTGCTGGCCTGCGCGTTCCTGAAGAAGAAGAAATCAAGGGTCTCGATATCAGCGAACATGGCATGGAAGCCTACAGTGGATTCCTCAAAGATGCTCAGGTTCAAGGTAGCCGCGCTCCCTCAATGATGCGTTAACGATTCTCTAAGACCTATTTAGTGCATTTCTGACATTAGAGGTTGAAAAGCATATATTCACAAAAGGCCCTGGTATTAACCAGGGCCTTTTGTGAATATATCCAAACTATAAATGCCCACTTTTGCATCTAAGGCTAGGGTAGAGAATATTTTATGATTGAGGCTTCAATGGACTGGCCTAGCTAAGCCATAAGTTCTCTCACGGAAGAAAAAATGTATCCAAAAATACAGAACTACATTACCTAGCACTGTTGAATCGATTAGATTAGAACCCCGAAGAGAGTTCGGTCCATTCAAGCCCCAACTATCACTTAAGTAATCATTCAAAGATGGCCCTTAATTTGTTATTTAGTCATGGTTTCGATGTCCCCATCTAAATCAACTACTAGAGCAATTGGTTGTCCATCGTTTATCTAGGAAACGTATTGTGGTGATGTCTAAGCCTATTAAATCGAGGTCAAAAAACCTCAAGCGCAAAAAACGCTTATCTCCTGCTTGGCAAGTATGCTTGCCAATGACAGCAATAGTTTTATTATTCTGGTCCGTGGCGGCCGTTGCTCAAGAAGCAACACCCCCTGACCCCACAGCAACCCTCACCGTTGGCTTGGACACGGTCTGGGTTCTGCTCTGTGCCTTTCTCGTCTTTTTCATGAATGCTGGATTCGGCATGCTTGAAACTGGATTCTGTCGGCAAAAAAATGCCGTCAACATCCTAGCGAAGAACTTAGTTGTATTTGCCCTAGCCACCATTGCTTACTGGGCCATTGGCTTTGGCTTAATGTTTGGTGACGGCAATCCTATCTTAGGAACGACAGGTTGGTTTGTCAGTGGGGCTGATAATAGCCCAGCTATCGACAATTATGAAGGTGTGTTTAGCGCCTTGAACTGGACAGGGGTTCCCCTCTTTGCTAAGTTCCTCTTTCAACTCGTGTTTGCCGGTACAGCGGCCACGATTGTTTCTGGTGCTGTAGCTGAGCGAATCAAGTTTGTTTCTTTCTTGATCTTTAGCTTGGTCCTCACTGGGGTGCTTTATCCTATCACTGGTCACTGGATCTGGGGTGGCGGTTGGTTAGCTGGCATGGGCTTTTGGGACTTTGCCGGTTCTACTGTGGTTCACTCGGTCGGCGGCTGGGCAGCTTTTGTCGGCGCAGCTTTCCTCGGACCTCGGTTAGGCCGCTATTCCCAAACTGGGGCAACTGCCATG
The DNA here is from genome assembly GCF_021497025.1 of Acaryochloris sp. 'Moss Beach'. Taxonomy (NCBI): domain Bacteria; kingdom Bacillati; phylum Cyanobacteriota; class Cyanophyceae; order Acaryochloridales; family Acaryochloridaceae; genus Acaryochloris; species Acaryochloris sp. 'Moss Beach'. The sequence goes on along the minus strand of NZ_CP071717.1, from coordinate 3,123,404 downwards.
CCTGGTCACAATATGAGTATTGCGACTTTGGGTTGTTTGATTCTCTGGTTGGGCTGGTTTGGCTTTAATCCAGGATCCACTATGGGTGTCGGTGATGGTTCTGCCATTGCTCATGTGGCGTTGACGACTAATATTGCGGCTGCTTTTGGTGGCGTTGCTGCGACGTTCACTGCTTGGTTCTACCTGGGAAAGCCTGATTTATCGATGATCATCAACGGTATCTTGGCTGGTCTGGTTGGTATTACAGCTCCTTGTGCTTGGGTGACTGTGCCTTGGGCGGCAGTGATTGGTCTGATTGCTGGGGTGATTGTTGTGTTTGCAGTCACTATCATTGATGGCTTGAAGATTGATGACCCGGTTGGTGCTATCTCTGTTCACTGCGTTTGCGGTGTTTGGGGTACTCTGGCAGTCGGCCTCTTCTCCCAAGGACCGGATGGTCTCATCTATGGCGAAGGCGGCGGTCCTGCGAAGGGGTTAATCCTCGGGGGTGGGTTTGAGCAAGTGATTCCTCAAATCGTTGGCATCTTTGCAGTCGGTGCGTTCACTTTGGTCACTGCAGCGGTTACTTGGGCCATCATCAAGGCGGTTGCTGGCCTACGCGTTCCTGAAGAAGAAGAAATCAAGGGTCTCGATATCAGCGAACATGGCATGGAAGCCTACAGTGGATTCCTCAAAGAGTCATAAAACTCTCTTGTGCTAAACCTATAAACTGGGTTTACTGAATCTGATCATTCATCATGAAAAGCCCCCAGCACTGAAACAGTGCTGGGGGCTTTTCAATCTGCTGTGCTAGAAGCTTAGCCAGCCCTTAGGGCACCTGTAGTGGCACCAACATGTTCTCAGGGAGGTGCTCCACAAACTCACCCTGCTTGGATAAAACCACAACCAGCTCTACAGGCCAATCAGGCTCTAGATGTAAATCGCTCCAAGGCACTGCAATTTCTAGACATTGATCGAGGCCAAGTTGTACATGATGGGACCGACCGTGCCACTGGTCATGGTCAGCGGCTTCTTCTAGCCAAATATCATGATTGGTGAGATTAATGCCCAGATGATGATGATATCGGTAGTTGAGAGGGCTTTGATCGGGAACTTGGCCTAGAGGAATCAGGCTATTATTCATGGTTTGTCCCGGATAGAACCACAACAAGTGTAGTTCTGGGGGAGAATCAACCCCCGGTTTTTTACCCACCTGAAAATCAAATCGCATATAGAAATTCAGGTGATCCAGCCCATACCAAAGGCGTTGGATGGTGCTGCTACGATGCATCGTCCCCCTAGAACCAGCGATGGTAATTCGCCCCGCATGGTCCCAATCTTGTTCATCCACAACCCCGTTGATCACTGGATGGATAAAGCTTTGGGGACGATGATCTGCCGTTGATTGATGTTCTTCCAGGGGATACTGAAGGACTTCAGGAACGGGCTCCTCTAAGGCTTGATAGAGGGCGACTAAATGCTCCCGAAAAAGCTGATCAAAAATCTCATCTTGATTCGAGGAATGTCCTTCACCAAACCACCAAAACCAATCGGAGCCTTCTGCTGCATATAAAGCTTCCCAGGCATCTGGGTTTTGCTCTTCGGTGGCTTCGGGATGCTTTTCTAAAGTTTTTCTGGCCTCTGTCAATAAATCCCAGGCTCGATTTTTGACAGGATCACCAATCCAAGTGGTGAAACTGCCATCTACCCAAGATCCACTATGGAGCTTAGTCGTCGGTAGGGTCTCTTGGGGCGGAAACTGTTCTAGGTATTCAGAGACGGTGACGAGTTTGAGGTCATCAATCTCACTGAGCTTTTGATAGAGGCTTTCTAGAAAAGGGATGCCGTCTCGTTCGTAGTACTCCCAGCAGTTTTCGCCATCAAGGGCAATAGTCACCAGCCAGGGCTTGGCCAGAGCGGTTCCTTCTTCGGGTTGGCGGTCGATGAGGGTGTTTGCGATCGCATGCAGATGCCCCACTAAATCCGAGGCCGCTTCTTCCGGCTGCATGGCGCTGTAGGTGAAGCCCACCAGATCGGACAATCGGTGATCCCGGAAGACAATCGACAGATCGCCTTCATAGGTACTTAAGCGATAAGGCTGATATAGAATCTCGGGTTCATAGACATTGCCCTGTTCATCCCGATGGAAGAAATGATGAGTGGTCCATCCCAAAACAGCCTCATCAGAACAAAGCCAGTTGAAGCCCTGCTTAGCGACATGGGGCAAAATACTAGGACTCACGGACTGCTCAGAGGGCCACAGTCCTCGGGGAGATCGTCCGAATCGTTCCTCATACATCTCCCATCCCTTTTTCAAGTGGCGAGGGATATCGTCTGGCCATTGGAATTGGGCTTCCGGTAAATCCATATGAGGAACTGCCACGCGTCCCGCATCGGTATCAGCTAACAGGGGCAAAATGGGGTGGGTGTAAGGAGTCGTCATCACCTCTAGCTGGCCGTCGTCTTGCATCTGCCGATGTTGGGGCACAATGCGACTCAGGATCTGGCGCTGCTTTTCGATAATATCTTTGCGATCTTGCAGGCTAAAATTGCGATCTTGTTTCAACCATCGGGCAATATCCGGGTCATCCCAAAAGAGAGGATCAATCCAGGCTAGATTATGCCAGGCCAATAAATCCCCATAGTCTTGGGCCGTCCAGTTTTCTAGACACCAGGCTTCCCCTTTGTCCTGCTTTTGACCAAACAGTTCTGCATAGCGAGGATGGGGATCAACCAAGGTTTGGTGATGGGCATCAAAGAAATGCTGGGCAATAAATTGATGTTGCTCTGGCGTCAGCTGTTCTGTGGGAAGAGTCGCCACTTCTAAATAAGGGTCAACGGCGGTCCCCGCCACATAATCTTCGATCTGCATGAGCAGCGATGGCACCAAGTTAACGGTTTGGTGCAATTTGGGATAGCGACTCAGCAACAGAACTAAATCTAAATAATCCTTAGTCCCATGCAACCGAACCCAAGGAAGTCGGTATTTGCCGGTGACTCGGCTTTTATAGAGAGGCTGATGCTGATGCCAAATAAAGGCGATATAAAGCGGGTGAGTCATAGGTCACCGTATACTGAGGACTGGCACATTTTGAACAAAAGGATTTGCTGCATGGCATCCATCCGAGCGTTGCATCAAGAGTTGATCGCTAAAGAACGATCAGCCCACGAAATTACCGAAGCAGCCCTGGAAACCATTCATCAATTAGAACCCAAACTCCATAGTTTTTTGGCCATTACTGCTGACCAAGCACTCGCCCAAGCTAAACAGGTCGATGCTAAGTTAGCTGCGGGGGAAGAGATTGGTTTACTAGCGGGAATTCCCATTGGTATCAAAGATAATATGTGTACCAAAGGAATTGCTACCACTTGTGGATCAAAAATCCTTCAAAACTTTATCCCCCCTTACGAGTCTACAGTAACCCAAAAGTTGGCGGCTGCGGGGGCAGTCATGGTGGGTAAAACCAACCTGGATGAATTCGCCATGGGCAGCTCGACGGAAAACTCTGCCTACCAAGTCACTGGCAATCCTTGGGATGTGTCCCGAGTGCCTGGTGGTTCCTCGGGTGGTTCCGCTGCAGCAGTGGCTGCTTCTGAATGTGTAGTGTCTATCGGATCAGATACGGGCGGCTCTATTCGACAGCCCGCAGCCCTCTGTGGAGTAGTCGGCCTAAAGCCCACCTATGGATTAGTATCTCGTTTTGGCCTCGTAGCTTATGCGTCGTCCTTAGATCAAATTGGCCCTTTTGGTCGCACCGTCGAAGATGCGGCTATTCTCTTACAAGAAATCGCGGGCTATGACTCCCAAGACTCGACCAGTCTTAAGGTAGAAGTCCCCGATTATTCCAAGTCTTTGATTCCTGACCTGAAAGGGAAAAAAGTAGGTGTCATTACTGAAACCTTTGGGGAAGGACTCGATCCGGTGGTCGAAGAGGCCGTTCGCAAGGCGGTAGAGCAGTTAGCTGAATTGGGTGCTGAGGTACAAGAAATTTCTTGTCCGCGCTTCCGCTATGGGTTGCCCACTTACTATGTGATTGCTCCTTCGGAAGCCTCTGCTAACCTAGCCCGCTACGATGGCGTTAAATACGGCTACCGCACCGAAGATCCAGAGGATCTGATGTCCATGTACACCCATACTCGGGCAGAAGGATTTGGGGCTGAGGTGAAGCGTCGAATTATGATCGGCACCTACGCCCTATCTGCAGGATATTACGATGCTTACTACTTAAAAGCTCAAAAGGTCCGCACGTTAATCAAGGAAGACTTTGAGAAGGCGTTTGAGAGCGTGGATGTTTTGGTCTGTCCTACAACCCCAACAACAGCATTTAAAGCAGGAGAGAAAACGGCTGATCCTTTAAGCATGTATCTCTCTGACTTAATGACCATTCCAGTGAATCTGGCAGGCTTACCGGGTCTAAGTCTTCCCTGTGGCTTTGATGACCAAGGATTACCAATCGGATTACAAATTGTTGGTAATGTCTTACGGGAAGATCAGGTGCTACAAGCTGCCTATGCTTATGAGCAATCGACAGAATGGCATAAGGAAGCTCCCAAACTCTAGACAACAGATCTACTGTCAGAACTCCTGATTTAATTCTGTTAACGTAAATTTCTGGACGTTAGATATAGATTGAAAGGGGTTGAAAGTAGCTGGGTTTAGATCGGTGCGATAGACACCTGCGATCGCACCTTCGCTACCTTCCAGACACACCTGACTTTCAAAAGTTCGCCATAGTTGAGGAATAACCTTAAAAGTCGCAGGCCCCAACTGCGGTGCAACCATCACGATACGCTTATTTACAGAAGTATTGATCACCTCAAAAACTTGTTCTACCTCTATTGCCGTGGTGTAACAGGTATCGTCATAGCGTAACCCTACGGATTGAAGCTGTTTTCGTAAGGGAGAATTGTGATGACGGGCTTCGGCGTAGCCAATCGTAAAAACATCATGGGCAATGGCTTCTAAGAGGAGCTGACGCTGGATGGTGGGACGTTGGGCATAGTGTAGTAGTTTTGCGATCGCAAGGGTTTGAGCACAGGAATTGGTAAAGGTTCCCCAAGAGCCAAACGCCAGAAAATCAGCAGAGGGCGGAATACACTGGGTATCCCATGCGCCATTGGGAATTCTGGCATCAATAATCAGGGTCTTGGAGTACAGATCGGTGGGTACATTCTGGAGTCGCTGGGCAAATTGTTGATCCAAGGCTTGTTGTTGTTCATCATTGGGCTGATAGGCAAAGGCCGATGCTTGTGGATGACGACCAAAGATTAAGGCTTGGATATCAAAAGAGTCGTCCTCAGTTGCGGTCAGGCCTACTTCCGTCATAGCTAACTGCAAAATGGCTGCCGTGGTTGCTTGGCCATCATAATGGTGCCGCGCATTTGGGCTGGCTATATGGGCTTTGAGTCTGAGCGGTGGTAAACGTCGAGCAAAGGCTTTCAGCATCACCTCATCTGCGCCCCATGCCAAGGGTCGCTGTAGCTGTTTCAGCTCTTTACTGTCCAAAATCCTATGAAGTTTGGCTTCCATCTGTTGTCGAAAGGTAGGAGCAAACTCAGAGGGAGAATCTCCCAGAGCATAGACAATATCGACAATGGGTTTACCCAAGCTATGGATCAAATCAATGCAGATTTCTACTTGCAATAGTTCCAGGTGATGTAGCTGAATGAGCCACTGAGGAAACTCTGCAACACTGCGAGCATTATCGATACCCACAAAACTGCCGACTAAAACAACCTGCTGTTTTTGTTGAAGATAGGGAAGATAATCCTCGGGATATTGCACCAGGCGATCTGTCAGCACAAAGGCAGTTTGGCGACGTATGGTTTCTGGCAGTAGGTGATAGGCTTGTCGGACCATCATGTCTGTCTGACGACGAGGAGCCATCACAAAGGGAAGATAAATCTTCTCAGACCGCTGATCCTCTTCTTGGCAATCTTTAATAGGGCCTTTGCAAGTTCGACAAGGCCAAATCCCCATCCCGGTTCGATCCTGGTCATTGGCAGCATGATAAATCTTCCCCAAGGTCGAAAATCGAATATTTTGGATTCGAGAAATGACAGTTTGAGTTTGGTTAGAAAGAGGAGGTGCAGCAGGGGTTTGACTTAAAGTTTTGGAAGGGTCTGCTAGCAGAGCTGTCCCAGTTACAAGTAGAAATTGGCGACGATTCAATCGAGTCATGGAAGATTGCAATATTTGAAACCACCTGTCTTTTTGACTATGGAAACAAGCGAAGGTTTCAAGATTGAGATAGCCCCATCAAATTACAGAGCTTGTAGAGAATTCGCGCTCCTACATTGCCATCCCACACCCCATCACCCACTTCACAGATATCACAGCCAATCAGCGATCGCCCACTGTGAACAATCGTTCGACACAAATGAAAAGCTGCTTCTAACTCCAAACCACCAGGTACTGGCGTACCCGTGTGTGGGCATAACTTAGGATCTAAACCATCGACATCAAAGCTAATGTAGACCTGCTGCGGGAGATGCTTCACCATCTTTTGGCAGAGGGAATGCCACGTCTCACCTTGATAAAGTTGTGTCTTCAGGTCTGAATCGTAGTAGGTCACAATTCGTCCCTGGGACTGGGCTACGGTTTCGACTTCAGCAGCACAAACATCTCGAACGCCAACCTGAACCAGCTTCGTGGCCTGGGGCAGTTTCAACACATTGGTCATGATTGACGCATGGGAAAATTCAAACCCTTGATAGGCTTGGCGTAAGTCAGAATGGGCATCGATTTGGAGAATGCCAAATTCGTCATAGTGCTCAGCCAAAGCCTGCAAGTAGCCCAAGGGAATACTATGGTCCCCGCCCAATAGCACCAGCTGTTTTCCTTGGGCCAAAACCGTTTGGGCTTGCTTATAAATCCACTGATTAAGATGGCGACATTCCTGATTCACTTCCGTGAGCGCTGCCATCAAGGTTGGTGAGTCTGCGACAGAATGGCCTTGACTGGTGTGCTCAATAATGGCTTGAGCCGTGTCTTTTAGTTCATCATTTTTGGTTTGGATAAATTCGGGAATGCCTGCCAGGTAAATACCTTGCTGCCAGCCGCCAGGATTGTCAAAATCGTACAAATCCAATTGAGGAGATTCTCGCAGAATCGCTGCTGGCCCTTGAGCCGTTCCAGCACCGTAGGAGACAGTCACTTCCCAGGGAATGCCCCAGACAATAATTTGGGCACTGTCAAAATCGAAGGGGAGGCCAAACAGATTGCCATTCTCTAGGCCCACACCATTGGGGTCAAAAGTCATCATGATTAGACCAGTGTCGGCTGCTCCACCGTAATCATGTCTTTGACGAAGGTCGGTAAGCAGAAAGCGGCTTGGTGGATTCCGGGATTGTAGTAGGCCAATTGATAGTCTTGGGAAAACTGCTGTGCTTTTTGTGGGTCGAAGTCCTGAATCGGATGCGGCCCATTTTTAGAGCAGTAGGCAAAACTCCACATCCCTGTGGGATAGGTGGAGATAAAGGCTAGATAACAGTGCACTTGAGCAGCCCCAAAAATTGCACCTAAGTCTTGATAGAGTTCTACAAATTTGGGCTGATTAAACCGGGGAGACTCGCTTTGGGCCACCAAGACACCCCCTGATCTTAAAACCCGGTGTACCTGCAGATAAAACTCCTTGGTGAATAGGGGCGCAGAGCATCCGACTGGGTCGGAGGAATCAATAATAATCAGGTCATAGGATTCATCGGCTGCCGCTGCTAGATACTCGATACCATCGCCAATCAGCAGGTTCAGTTTGGGATGATCTAAGGCTGAAGACAGGGTGGGGAGATGCTCTCTGGCAGCTTTAATCACCACCTGATCAATCTCAACTAGGGTGACTTCTTCTACTTGGGGATGGCGAAGAATTTCTCGCACACTACCGCCATCGCCACCGCCAATCACCAGCACTTTTCGAGCGGGATGAGTGAGCATCGGCACATGGACAATCATCTCGTGATAGGCTTTTTCATCGCCTTCACTGCACATGACCATATTGTCGATCACCAGCATTTTGCCGTATTCAAAGGTGTCGAGAACTTCTACAGTTTGGTAAGGAGACTTTTCCCGGAAGATCCAGCCGCCTCGATGTCGAATGGATAAAGCAATATTGTCATTGCGATCTGTGAACCAAACGGTGCGTTTTTCCTGTGGATCAGAATATTCGTAGGCAGCCACCTCTTCGGGACGCTTAAAATCTACATTTTCTGTTTCCAGTAAATGGAGTTGGCCTCGGTTCAACTCTAAAGCAGACCCATGATCGGCTTGAAAGGCTTCTTTGAGGATTTCATAGGCGATCCAAGGGTTAACGGACATGCCACAGGTAAATAAGTCCAGGGCAGCGTAGCCATACTCCGGCCAGGTATGAATGGCAAAATGGCTTTCTTGGAGGACGATAAACCCAGACACTCCAATGGGCGGAAACCGATGAAATTGGGAGGTAATAATCGTGGCTCCCGACTCCTTGGCCGCGCTCAACATGTTGGTTTCGATCAGGAGAACATCGTTTAGGACTTCGGCAGAACCCCCGTAAAACTCAACTAAGATATGTCTTCCAAGTGAATTCATAAGGTTTGAAGAGAGTGGAGAGAATATTTAAGCATCAGTGGACAGCGAACAAACGCTCCCTGGGCCTCAACGGGCAGCAATCTCCCATCAAAAGCATTTCCATCACAGTCTTAGAGCATACTTTGAGCACTAGGATTGCTCAAAGTATGCCCATGCTCTCTTCAATTGAATCCTGAACAAAAATAGCTGGACTGTCGTATCACCGAATTTAGCTCCTCCCCATCTGTGGCAGGGCTGCTTCCCTGATCAGCACTGAAGCATTGCCATGCTCCTGCTTTAGAAAACATCCTGATTCTGCTCCATTTTGTCATGAAGGGGAGACAGAGCTTTGGGTAGAGATGGCAATTTGTCTGGTGGCCTAATCTTCTAGACTAAGGTCACGCCAACGGTTCAGGGCTGCGGCCAGTTCAAACCTGCGAAACGCGACAAAATCTCCTTCTGGAAAGGAACTGAGGGTAGATAAACCTTCTGTAGAGAGTTGTGACAAGATTGCTTGGATCGCAGCCGCAAAATTTAGATCAGTCGGTGGAGAGTCATGCAAATACAGAATAGCGGCTGCGATCCCACGCAGTTGCCCGGACTCCACAAGCTGTTCAACTTGGCTCAGATCAATGGCTTCGCGACCTACAATAATTTCCCGTAATTCATGGACTTTAACCTTGGCGGGTCGGCCTTTCCACTCTAGGGAGCTAGGTTTGAGCTGCAGCCTTCGAGGCTGGCGATTACCGATAAGTTGGGCCGCTTCGCAGATGCGATCGCTTGGATACTGAGCTGCGATCGCAAGCGCTTGCTCCGTCACGTTTTCAGGGCGATACGCAGATAGGGCAATCACCGTATCAGCCACTTCAAAGTAATCTCCACTGCCCCCCATCACCAAAATACTGGAAACCCCGTGATCCTCATATAGGGGGCGAATTTGATCGATTAACGGGGTGATCGGTTCTTGGTCTTTGGCAATTAGGGATTGCATTCTGCGATCGCGAATCATCAAATTGGTAGCGGTAGTATCTTCGTCAATCAATAAGACTTGGGCCTCTAGCTCCAAAGCTTCGATGATATTGGCTGCCTGAGAGGTACTGCCACTGGCATTCGTCGTATAAAACTGCGTCGTGGTCTGTTGATGGGGCAGATGGTTAATAAACGGAGACAGATCTAATCCCGTCACCGGACGTCCCTCTTCCGCTCGAATTTTGACCGCATCCACATCGGTCACCACATACTCGCGACCATCTCCCGGAATATGGTTGTAAATTCCTAGCTCTAACGCTTTCAGCAGCGTCGACTTGCCATGATAGCCCCCACCAACAATCAGTGTAATCCCTGCAGGAATCCCCATGCCCGTGATCAAACCACGATGGGGACAGTGAAATTCAACCCGTAAGGATGCCGGTGATTGAAAGGGGGTGGCGGATTCTAAAGGCCGGATATCAATCCCACTGCCACGGGGCAAAATGGCCCCATCAGCGACAAAAGCCACTAATTTTTGAGTAGACAGTTGCTGTCTCAACCAGTCGGCATCTTCATGGGTATCAATGTGGTGCTGGAGATTTTGAGTGGGCAATTGAGGATACAGCATGCCCTCAACCAGCTCAGAAATCTGTTCACAGAGCAAATCAGCAGCCTGCCAACCATCAATGCGGCGTCCCTGAGCCGGTAAACCAACCCAAAAACGTAGTTCTACCTGCTCGTCATCAATAACAGCTGTCGTACGCTCTAGAATTTCTGGCCCCGGCGGAGTAATGGCAAGCAATCCGCTATTTCCGGTTCCCGAACGACGCTGTCTCTGCTGGGTCAGCTGGTGAAACTGTCGCGTTAAGAAATCCCGTAGTCCCACTTCTCGACTGTGATTAGCGTATGACTCTGGTGGAAAGCCTGCAATTTGCTGTGGAATCAGGACTCGGCACTGGCTGGGCTTGGCGAAGGGATCGCCCTGTACCCGATCAATTTTGAGCGTGAATTGGGGAAAATAGTACTCACCTCGGATGGATTTGTAGGCTTTATAGCCTTTGCCATCCAGTTGCCATAACTGCTCTGCTAGACGGGTATGATCGGTCATAGCCACTCCTGCCAAAAAGGGTCGGCCTCGCCTAGAGATATCATGCTCTCTGCCGAGACTTCACCATTAAAAAGGGAGCTGCAGGCAAGACGCAACAACCCTAATGCAAGACGTTTCACTCTGGCTCGTTCCCACACCCAAAGATTCTGCCTATCTGCAAGCAATCATCGATCCGCTTGCCGACAAATACCAAGCCCCTAGATTTAGCCCCCATGTAACCGTTGCAGGTCGTCTCCAAGTCTCTGATCACTATCAATCTTCACTAGCGGCTCTGGCAGCGGCTACACCTGTCTTGCAACTGGATAATCAAGGGTTAGACCATAGCGCAGCATTATTTCGCACCGTTTATATCCGTACCTCTTTAGCCGATCCTCTGGTGGCCTTGCGGCAAAGGGTTTATGAATTGTGGCTTGAGAATGCAATCAAGCCTTTTATGCCCCATATCAGTTTGATCTACAAAGAATTAGCCCCCCTCGAACGCCAGATCATTATTCAAGCATTGCGGATCAAGGAAACGTTTATTTTCGATACCCTGGCAGTCGTCTGTCCACAACAACCCGGAGAGTGGACCGCAGTAGAAACTTGGCAAACCCTGGAACGCTGGAATCTCAATGATCTAGCTGCTTTTGAAATCAACCCCTAGTTCTCAACCATTATGGATCAATCAGAAACTTTTCAAGACTATGTAGGCGATTTTGGCAATTATTCATGGGTTGTATTGTTTGTGAACGCTCCCATAGATGTGGTTTCCAAAGTCTATGGTGAGACCTTACAGCGTGAAATGGGTCACCATTTACCCATCACGACATCCTTCCCCAAACAAGCGGATCAATATGGCCCTACGGGTGCGGTTGTCCAAGTCATAGATAGTGACTGGGTGATTATCTTCCATCATGTCGGCAGATATATACCGCTGGATTCGGCATCAGACTTCTCTCAAAAACTGAAGGCCAAAGTACTCGTATTTTCAGGAGAAGATACCTCAGGCACTGTAGATTGCGAACTATTTTCACCCGAAAATACCAAAACCCGCTACCAAACCACCGAAGACTTTGAAGAGGAAGCAGAAATTTATGAGGAAATGGCTGAAGAATTAGAAGCAGCAGGTGTATCTCCTCAACCCAGCACCATTATTGATAGCTACGAGAAATTTTTTCAATCCTTAGGGATCCAAACGGTTGAGCTGACCCTAGACGAGAGTCGATCCAAGGCATTCGTCTCCGAAGACTATCAGCACCAAATTCAAAGAGTAGATCTGATCATCCAGCCTTTATAAGTCAGTGACAATCAGCCTCTTAGAAGGAGCCATTGAAACCGAGCAGGGTCCAGTCTTAACGCAACCCTTTCATCTGCTGGGCAGTACTGGACTGATTCTGCAGCGTAAAGGGGCTGCTTAACGGCTGCCCACGACCTGCCGATAGCGGCTTTGATTTAGACCACAACTTTGCAGATCGGGGTTGCTATCGCATTCATTTTGAGAGCCTGATTGAATCTCACTCTCCAGGCGAACCACTCGATCTGGAGCGGCTGGGTGGGTACTTAAAAAGGTGGGGGTTGATCGACTCGAAACGAGTTTGCGCATAAATTCAGGCATCGCTGAGGTGGCATACCCTGCTGCTCTCAACATGCGGAGTCCTTCTCGATCGGCATCATATTCGTCACTGCGGCTTTGGGGACGACTGACTAATAAGTTGACCCCAATATTGGCGACTTGACTGCGATTGGAGCCCGTAATAGCGGTTGTTAGTCCTTGAGCCACCATCGTCTTGCGAATTTGCTTGACTAGGTGTTTGCGGTCAATATGGCCAATTTCATGGCCAATGACGCTAGCGAGCTGGGCTTCGTTATCTGCGGTATTAATCAGACCTGTAGTGACATAAACCCGCCCTCCCATCGTGGCAAAGGCATTTACCCGCTTATCATCGACGACCTGAAAACGGTAGGCTACTTTCCGGCGTCTCGCCCCGGCATCTACTAAACGCTGACCAATGCGGCTCACATAGCGATTGAGGGACCGCCCTTGATGCAAGCGCATTCCTTGGCTTTGGAGGTTGCGATGAATTTGCTCGCCTAGCTCTCGTTCCTGCTTATTAGAAAGATTGGAGAGTTGGATGACTTGAATCCCCCGAAAGATCAAGTCTCTCAAAGGAATAGCTTGGGCAGGATTTGGGGTTGCGATCGCAAGACTCGTTGCTAAAGCAGTTGCCGCAACAACACGCTTAGAAATGGGCAGCTGAGAGACTGCATCCTTCATAAAGTCACCAGACGATGAAACAGCATCATAGGTCTATCTCGTTGCTCGCTTAATCTTGCTAGTTAATCAAGGCGTCCCAACCCATATTGAACATGGATGGACTGACACCGACATCATCAACCAGTTTTGAGCAAGGAGATATACGACTCCTATGTGCTAATTATGACGCTGAATGCCCCTAGGAGTTTCCCAAAAACAACCGAATCTAGCGGGCTAGGCTACGCTTAATAAGCATTTTGGTCTTTGAGGAAAACAAAAGCTGTCTTCAAAAGAATTTGAATATCTAGACTGAGAGACCAGTTTTTGAGGTATTCCAAATCATAATCAATGCGTCGCTTCATCTTGTCCAAGGTTTCCGTTTCACCCCGGCAACCATTCACCTGAGCCCACCCGGTAATGCCAGGCTTAACCTTATGGCGAAGCATATAGCCACTGATTAGCTTGCGGTACATTTCATTGTGAGCCACCGCATGGGGACGAGGTCCGACCAGACTCATGCGACCTTGCCACACATTCAAAAATTGAGGGAGTTCATCCAAAGACGTTTTGCGTAAGAAGCCACCCAAAGGGGTAATACGACGATCACCGCGAGTCGCCTGAATCACTGCTCCACCATCTTCCATTACCGTCATGGAACGAAACTTGTAAACAATGATTTCTTGGCCATTTAAGCCATACCGACGCTGCTTAAACAAAATAGGACCGGGTGAAGATAGCTTCACGGCCATGGCAATCACCGTCATCACTGGAGACAGCACCACCAGGGCTAACCCAGATAACACCACATCAATGGCCCGCTTAAAGACATACTGCAAGTCAGAAAAAGGAATCTCCCAGATCGAAATCAAAGGTACACCATTGATTTCGTAAGACCGACCATGCATCAGGCTGTACATCAACAGACTAGGCACGAAATAAACACAGGCAGTCGTATCTTGTAGTGCCTCAATCAGTTCTGCAAATCGCGGTTCATCATCCGCGGCACAGGCCAGATACACCACATCAATATGATGTTGACGAACATAGTCGGGAACTTCAGATAACTTACCCACCATCGGAACATCTGGTAATTCCGATGGCGACTGATCATCAAAAAAGCCACTGAGCCGAATCCCTAAGTCCTTACACTCCCGAATCTGCTCTGCTAGATCCAGGCTGACTTGATTCACCCCAGCAATCACAGCAGACTTAGAATTGCGTCCAGAGATGCGAATTTGGCGGAGCATTGCCCAAACCAAAAAGTGAACCACGAGCAACACCATCGGCACACTGCAAGACCAGGTCAAGATCAGCGCTCTCGAAAAAATCATCGAGGTCTTGGTCGCAAAGCCGATGAAAAGCATCAGCCCCATTACAATTGACCATCCCAGAACAAACCTAATGGCTAGCAATCTTGCAGCCAGACTGCGGTAGGGACGATACATACCGGTTGCCTTAAAGACAGGCAAAATTAGTAGAAAGACTGTCAGGGCAAAGAGTTGCAGACTGGTGGTAAAAGGAATGGCATAAAAATGAGCCAAAATCACTAGTAACAAGACTGCCAATGTAGGATCCAGAAGGCGCTGCACCAATGTCACGATTGACGTATTGGCTCGGAGTGTCCAGTGGGAGTTATGGCTCATAAATCATCTTGGGGAGAACAAATACTTGTTAACTTGGCCAAATATGGCCTAATTCTAAAAGCTCAGCGCGATGAATGCTGCTATTAAAACTACACTTGTAGCTTTGTCAACTTCATTGTTGATTTTTCCTGACAAAAGAGAAGTGATAGTGATCACCCTGGATATTGCGAGTTACAAATCACTCGATCAAAGCGCTTAATCCAGCAGTGCTATGCTTCAAAATTGAAGAGAATTCCAGGAAAAACAAAGATTGGACGAGTATAGCGTATGGTCACTCAAAATTATACTTTGAAATAAAATTGCACACTATTTATGACCTTTGAGCCTCCACAACTAGGAAAGTACTAGTTTGTGATACTCATTTTCGGTAATAAGTTCCCGAGTTGATTCAACTCGGTCAAGAAATACATAGCCCTGTAAATGGTCGCATTCATGCTGAATAATGCGTGCAACAAAGTCATGGAAAATTTCTTGCTGAGCATGACCCTTGCGATCTTGGTATTCAACAGAAATAGTAGATGCACGAGGGACTAATCCCCGAATACCCGGTACACTCAAACAGCCTTCCCAGTCCTTCACCTGCTCTGCACTGATATCGGTGAGTTGAGGATTAATCATTGCAATTGGATCCATATGAGGCGCATGAGGATATCTGAGGGTGGGGCGGGAGGCCACAATCACAACTTGCCAATCAATGCCCACTTGAGGGGCGGCAATGCCGACACCATTGGCCTGCCCCATAGTCCCAATTAAGTCATCAATGAGAGACTGAATCTCCCGAGAGGTAGGATCTTCAACAGGGCGAGCAGTCCGGCGAAGTTTAGGGTTACCGAGTTGAAGAACTTCTAGTTGCATCGCTGACATAAATGGCTATCCCCTCTGCTTAAGAGTGGTTCAATTTTAACGCTGTCGATTTGATTCTGTTGCCGTAAAGCACAACAGTAATGTTCACTTCTTTGGAGTCTTGATCGGATTCGGCTGGCCTTTGACATTGGACTCAATAATCCCTAAGTTTTGCCAAAAATCGGGCGGATATTCCAGGTCTGCTTTGCCAACCCAGCCTCTTTCTAGATTAAGAATGTAACCTTTATCTGCCTTCTGATAACTGACTGACTGAATTGCAAGCTGATCCCAATCTCCGGTATATTTCAAATCCGCCAAGGATTGGGGATAGTCTCCATAACGCACATGATGCAATTCAATTAAAGTAATGGCTGTTTTAAAGTGTTGATCGCCAAACTGGTTATCGGCTTCTTGCGAGAACTGATTAAAGGCTTCTGGTAACCCACAGGCTCCTATACCGACGGTCAGACCCAGCAGTAAGACAATTTGCGACAGTGGGTGGGTGGAAATCTGTCCCATAGGGTTAACGACCTAAATCATGCATGGAATTAATGACATCAGCACATTGCTGAGTGACATCGGCTAGTGCAGTCCGATCTCGGCTAGGAGGGGGTGGAATGGGCTCGCCAATCCGAATGGTTAACGGCACACTGCGCGGCAATTTTTGCCCCTTCGGCAAAATCTTTTCAGTCCCCCATAAAGAGACAGGCAGGATGGGAGCCTGAATTTTACTGGCAATAAGTGCCGCCCCTTGCTTGGGATTGTTAATTCGCCCATCTGCGGTACGGGTGCCTTGTAAGAATAACCCCACGGCCCATCCTTGGTCCAAAGATGCTAACGCAGCTCGAATCGCACTGCGATCTGCGGATCCGCGATTCACAGGATAGGCACCATACCACCGAATCAAAGTGGATAGGACAGGTACCTCAAAGAGTTCCTGTTTGGCCATAAATGCGACAGGGCGGCGCATACAGTTGGACAACAGTGGCGGATCAAAGTCACTCGCATGATTGCTAACCACAATTAAAGGCCCTTGTTGCGGAACCCGTTCAGCATTATGAATCCGCCCCTGGAAATAAACATGCAAAGAGGGACTCACCACCGTCCATTTGAACAGGTGGTAGAGGGCTAAGCTAATTGTGGGCTCACGCTGTTGTGGCATGGAGCGAACCTCGGCAGAGAACTCAATTAGACTGACAATATCAAATTGGTGTGAGATTGGTCGGTTAAACCTGATCTAAACTCAAACGGGTAAGCTCTCCAAGCTATTGATATTCGTTAGGGTCATCTCTTTACAGGTACGCTTGACCAAACCCGTTAAGACTTTACCCGGTCCGACTTCCATAACGGATTCAATCCCTTGATCGGCGAAAACAAGAGCCGTTTCCCGCCAGCGCACAGGACCCGTCATTTGCTGGATCAGGCGAGTTTGGAGGGTAGCTGGATCTGTAGAAGGTGTCGGTTCCACATTAGAGACAACCGGAACCTGTGCCGATTGAAAGTCGATGGAATTTAGAACTGATTCATAGTCAGCCGCAGCATCTGCCATCAAGGGAGAATGGAACGCACCGCTCACATTCAGTTCGACCGCTCGCTTGACTTTAATACTGCCTAAGACGGTATCAACGGCGGCTGGCGTCCCCGAAATGACGACTTGGCCAGCATGGTTATCATTGGCTAAAACAACACCCTCTGTACTTTCAACAGTTTGATTGAGCTGATCACGATCGAACCCCATTAGAGCCGCCATTTTGCCGTCCGAAGATTGAGACATGAGGGTTGAACGTTTTTGCACCAGCTTTAAGCCCGATTCAAAGTCAAAAACCTGGGCTGAGTATAGAGCAACATATTCTCCTAAGCTATGACCAGCAACCAAATCGGGTTTCAGTCCTTTCTCAGTCAGTAGATCGGAAAAAATAGCAGCTACTACATATAAGCAGGGCTGGGTGTAATTGGTTTGGGAAAGGCGGCTTTCATCTTCTCGGCATACCTCGGGGACAGACCATCCCAAGATGCTTTCTGCGGCTGCAAACCGCTGTTTACCGATTTCGGTATCGAGTAGGTCTAGGCCCATTCCAAGCGCCTGGGACCCTTGCCCAGGAAATACCCATGCTGTTTTGGTCATATCTTCTGATTATTGTGTCAGCTCCACCTTCCAGTCTTGCACTGAACGGTAGCGTTCATGACAATTTTTCGGGGCATCAACTCCGTTTGAACCGTTTTTGACGCCAATAGGTTGATCCTGCGACCAGTATTCCAGTCAATGCTAAAGCACCTATTAAAGGAGCAAGGTTGCCGGAATTAAGAGCTTGAACGCTAGAACTACCCAAGAGAACAAAGGGCAAAACGCTAGGAACCGTGCCTAAGATTGTACCGATCAAAAAATCACGAAAGCGGATAGAGGTGAGACCCGCCGCAAAGTTAACCAGGCCGTAGGGCATAATCGGCACTAACCGAATCGCAAACATATAGAAGAGGCCGCCCCATTTGACCTCAGCATCCATTTTTTGCCAGCGTCCTGCCAACCGTTTGGCAATGGGTTCGCGACCGATGGTGCGGCTAAAGTAAAAGGCCACAACGGCGGCAATAATGGCGGCAAGACTTGTCCAAAGGGTTCCTAGCCAAGGGCCGAACAAACCACCTCCTGTAAGGTTTAGAGCAGTAGAAGGAAGAACCAATAGGGTAGCAATCACATAGGCCAAGATGTAATAAATCGGCCCCCAAATCCCTGCACCATGAACCAGTGTTTTAATTTGAGTGGTATCGAGCTTACCCATTACCAATAGAGCAATGCCTGTTGCGATCACACACACTACAGTTAGTAGAAGAAGGCTTTTGCGGGGAGTGAAAGATTTAGCCCGTTTCATAAATCATTCAGGTTAATGGCAGATGGCCAGAGTTATTATCTGGTTTAGGGTTTTGATATGGGTACATTCTGCAAATAACGTGCAGATATGTCGGTTTTTTAGAACTGTAAGCACCTATGAATTCGTTGATTCAGATGCAGGCGGTCGTAGAGTCACCTTATTACGAAGGTGAATTTCTTTGTCCTTGGCCGATTCCAAAATTCAAGCCTTTGTCGATGATCCATTTATGCGGAGAAATGACATATCCAGAAATCGGTTTGGTGTTTGCTCAATTGGCGAAATACAACCAAATAGAACTCGAAAAGAAGAAACAAACTGTTTTGGAACAGATCCTGGAAATAGAAAGTTTAGTGTTACCAGGTGGTATACAAATCGTATCTGAAGATAAAGTTATTCCTCCAAGTTGTTGTTGTGGGCTGGAAACATGGCGCGAATGGATTGATTTTCTACAAACAGGCCATTCTCCTTGGTTAGGGCATGATCCAAGTCCATGGGTTGAGCATCAAGGCAATATTATTCGTATTTGGTCAGATGGTTATACTGAACCAACTCGAGATGCGTTTTATGTTGAGGTTTCACGACCTGATTTTGAGAAAGCATTGATATGTGTGGAGCGAGAGCTGCAAGCGTTTCTATTTTCTATCGAAAGCTGGGCGCAAGACATTAGCTTTGCAGGGTCTAATAAGTTATTTCAGAAATTTGATCATTGCTTCCAGATTTGGAAAGCAGCGTAAAAAGGCTTAAAGTTTGACAGCCATATAATCATTACGACGACTTAAATTTGCATGTAATATCGATGACAATCGCTAACCGCAACCGTTAAGCATGGGTAACTCAATAAGCAGGTTGAGACACTCTCAGAAGATGGCACAATTGTTATCCAGCAGATAGCGCTCGCTTTTGGTGCAGTTTCAGAGTGGTGTATAACTTTCCGTAGAAGATGGCTAGTGATCGATCGTCCTTGGCTATTGCTTAGGAATTAAGTCAGTCCCCCAATGCAATAGATGAATGAACACATGACATCTTCTAAAACCAATGCGTCCCAAAATGGCAGCTTGTACATTGTGGCAACGCCAATTGGGAATTTAGAAGATATGAGTTTTCGAGCGGTACGGATTTTGCAAACCGTGGCTGCGATCGCAGCTGAAGATACGCGCCACACGGGCAAACTGCTCCATCACTTTCAGGTCAAAACCCCGCAAATTAGCTATCACCAACACAACACTCAAACCCGGACTCCTGAACTGATTGAACGATTACAGACCGGACAAGATTTGGCCCTGGTTAGCGATGCCGGGATGCCAGGAATTTCCGATCCGGGAGTGGAGCTTGTACAAGCTTGTGTCGAGGCTGGGATAGAAGTGATACCGATTCCTGGTGCCAACGCTGCGATCGCAGCGTTGGTAGCATCGGGATTACCCTGCGATCGCTTTTGTTTTGAAGGGTTTCTGCCCGCGAAGGGGAAAGCACGTCAACAGCGGTTACAGGATATAGCGACGGAATCGCGCACCGTTGTCCTATATGAAGCCCCTCATCGCTTACGCCAGACCTTACAAGATTTAGCAGAGCAGGTGGAAGATGATCGACAGATTGTATTAGCGCGGGAATTAACAAAACGGTTTGAAGAGTTTTGGCGAGGGTCGGTGCAAGCTGCCATCACCCACTATCAAAGCCATGAACCAAAAGGTGAATTTACGTTGGTATTAGCGGGGGAAGTAGTGAGCAAGACCTTACCAACGGACACAGATTTACGTGCAGAATTGCAAGCGTTATTAGCTCAAGGATGGTCTAAGTCGCGGGCCAGTCGGCAATTGGCAGAGAAACACGACATGTCTCGTCGCCAAATTTACCAGCTCACCCTAGATTTGGAATAACTCGATTACCGCTGTTGAGAGCGGCTGACATATTGACCATGAACACTCACCATATAAGGCACGCAATAGGTGAGCATCGCTGAGATCCAGCGCGTACGGGTCATTTTGTTTTGGGTTAGGGCTGTGCCATGGTTGATGGCAAATAAAATAGACCCCACTATGGCCGCAACTTTTAAGGCATTGGTCCGATAGATGGGATCTATTAAAGCCGCGAGATAGCCTCGCAATACAAACATTGATCGTTATTGAAAAGTCAGCAAAGTATTTGAGAAGAACCGGAACAATCCATGTTCTCTCTCATTATCGCTCTGCGAAACTCCGATCTGCATTTGAGGTTGCAGTGGTATCTGCTTCGAAAAAGACGTTGTAGATGAAACCAGCTGCGATCGCGCCTGCAATCGGCGCGACCCAAAAAAGCCAAACTTGCTGAAATAACTGCATGTTGCCAGCTAAAGCCACAATCAAGGCGGGGCCGGTACTACGAGCAGGGTTAACGGATGTATTGGTAATCGGAATACTGATTAAATGAATCAGAGTGAGGCCTAAACCAATGGCAACGGGAGCAAACCCTTGGGGCGCACGTTTATCTGTTGCACCTAAGATGATCAGCAAGAACATCATAGTTAACAAGAATTCTGCAATCAAGCAAGCAACAAGACTATATTGCCCCGGAGAATGATTGCCATAACCATTTGTGGCTAGGGGATTTAGATTGACTGCGGGATCACCGATTAAATCAGTTCCGTTTCCACTAGCAATCACGAATAACAGTCCAGCTGCAACAATCGCACCCACCACTTGAGCAATGATGTAAGGCAACAATTCTGAGCTAGGAAAACGTTTGCCAGCCCAAAGTCCAAAAGAGACGGCTGGGTTGAAATGCCCGCCAGAAATGTGACCTACGGCATAGGCCATCGTCAAAACGGTTAAACCAAAGGCCAGGGACACCCCGGTAAAGCCAATGCCCAAAGAAAAAGGAAAGGCTTCTTTGGCTTCACCAACTTCTAAGCTGGTGGTGTATACAGCAGCAAAAATAGCACTGCCACAGCCTCCAAAGGTGAGCCAGAACGTGCCAAAAAACTCAGCAAAAACTTTTTTTGTAATTGACATAGATGAACTCCATCTTCAAGAAATGAGGAACGTAACTTTCATACCCCCCTTAGCTCTGCCACTCTTCTCAGGTTCACGAGTGTGTGCAATGAGCAAAGGTCAGTGAATCTCAGGATAGAGATAAATAAAGAGCATCAACAATTCAGAATCGTCATAAACAAACCCATCCTCGCTACCATATTCTGAAGACCAAAATGGTATTTGTAAACACATCTAAAGATTTTGACAATATTTCTAGAAGTAATTTTCTATAGAGTGCCAGTAATTCCCAGAAATATCGATCTACCAGCCCAAACCTATTAGCCCATAAGCATCTACTCTTGGCATTGACGTTCTTTCCTCTCTGCTGGCACAAATGGACTCAGCATGGAGAATGATGGCCAAACTGAAAGGGCTAGGAAGCAAACTGGCAAACGTGTTAGGCAATTACATCCACTACATTAGGATCCACATTCGTATGCCGTAGCCGACCTAACAATTGGATACTTTTTACGATAACCGCAAGGCAATCTAGTCACAGTCCATGATCACGCAAATACCTAGCCATAAAGCAACAGTTCTATGGCTAGGTTTCTAGATGGAAATAAATTTTACTGTGGCAGGTTAAGACACAAAATGTGGCATGACCTGAGCGGAAGTGAGAAGACCACACATCCCTTGTTGGTGGAGTGCAATTCCTGCTTTGAGGTAACCAAAGGCAGGTCCACAAACATTAGCGGCCATGCTAGTTTCATCCCCTAGGGTGAAGGTATGGGTGGAGATTTTACCTTCAAAGGTGCGACCCGTGAGCTGGACATTTGTGCTGAGGGGTTTCTTGGGATTACGAGTATCTACAACACCACCAACAGTGACGCGATCGCGACCACAAATCCCAGCCATTTCTAGGATGATGTCATCGGCATGTTCCATATTTTCCAAGCTGAGGATGCCGTTGGTTGTCTCCAACAGAGTCTCCACCTCAGCATCGGTCATGGCTTTAGCCGTTTCGACGGTATAACCCGGTAAATGGCCAATGTCTTCGCGAATGGTAGCCCGATAGGCTTCCCAGTTGGCAATACCGACCCCAAAGGTGATTTTGACTTGATGAATTTCCGCATAGCTTTGGGCGGCTAGGGCAGCGGCAGCGGTGAGTAAACCGGGGGTCGCGCCACAGCCTGTGACATAGGTAATGCCCGCGTTGGCTAATTCGGCCCGGAGGTCAACGAGCTGCTCCACAGCGCTGGTTCGCTTGATGGCATCGATTAAAACGCCTTTCCAACCTAGGTCAATAAACTGTTTAGCTACCGAGGCCATAAAGGTATTGGGTAAGTTCGGCAGAGCCAGGAAAAAACCGGCAACGTTCTGACTTTGCTGAATCAGATCGGCAATGCTTTGGGTACTGAGGGTGCCACCCGGATCGAGGTAACCGAGAGATCCTTGGGTTTGATAGGTTGCGATCGCACTTTGCAAATCCAAGCCTTCGGGATTGAGGGCAAAGCCTTTTTGGTCTGCAGCTGCGACCAGCTTCATTTGCTGTTTGGGCGCTAAAACCCTAGCTGCGGCCTGTCCGAGCCCGCCAAACCCTAACACACCAACGGGAATCGGCTGGTCTGATGTTTGCAGTGGATTGGCTATATTGGTCACGTGCTTTACCTCGTCTGTCAGACTATCCGTAACAACCTCAAATATTATCGGGCACCGTGGCCCTTTTTAAACTGGATCAGTTCAGCCAAGTTGGAGATAGAAACATATCGCAACTCTGGTTGTAAAACATCTTCAAGTTTGGCTGGCCATTATTCCAGGCAGCCCCTGAACCCAGATCAAAATATCGAACTCGATCGGTTAGCTTTAAAGGAAGACTGCGCGCGATTTAGAATTATGAAAAGAGTTTGGCTCTCTAGCTTATGTGTCCTGAGTCTGGGACTGATTACGGCCTGTTCTCAACTCACCGAAGAACCCGATCTGCCTCCAGAAACGCCAAGTGAATCGGTAAGCCAAAATAGCTCAACCCCCCGCACCTCCCGGAATTCCAGAACTAAATGGGGAGCCGCCTGCCGATACCCCACGACTGGAACAACAGCCTCCAGCAGCGAACCCGAGCCAACCCTTACCCGCTCAACTGCCCCCCGTCGCCAATCCTTCGAGTCAGCCTCCACCCAATCTCGACCCTGAAGACAGCGTAGTTGCCCCAGCACCAACTGTTGCCGCAAACTCCCAAAATCCACGCCAGTTCTGTGGCAATGATCATCTATTTGAGAGCATGAATACCCCTGACTATCAGATTTTTATCTGTTTGAATCAACCCAGCCAGACCGTTAAAAAATATCGCTATGTGGGCATTGAGAAAAAAACGGGGTCGAAAATTGTCTTGCCAGCCAAAACCTCCGGTGAATACTATGCCTTGTCCTATGAAGCCGCCAACGGAGATGTCACCTATAAAATTGAGACGAATCCCCAATCCCTGCGAGATGCCCGTTTAGTGGTGACCCAAGGGAACCAAGAACTACTCAGGCAACAGATTGCTCAAAGAGAGTTGATTCTGGATTAGAACTTAAGATGTTGTTCGCTTAGTCTTCGAGCGATTCCACATACTGTTTAGCGTCTTTCAGGTCATAGCCTAAGTGCAACCGCACCAATTTAACTGCCGAGATTTTGCGGTCTTGAGACAACAGCAGACGAACCTCAGCGTCTAGCTCAGCTCGACTGGGTGATGGGTTGCTTGTTTCTTCTAGTGATTCAATATAGGCTTTTGCCGCTTTGAGGCCATATCCCCATTGCTCAAGAACATAGTTGATAGCATTGATTTTTTGGTCTTTGGCCAGGAATCGCCGGACTTCAGCTTCAACCTGCGCGTAATTCTGCTGTTTGGATGAGTCGTCCACTACATCGATGGGAGGAGGGGTAGGCAAGGTATCAAGATATCGTCGAGCTTCGTCCAGCTCCATGCCCTGTTGTCGCAACTGTTTGACAGCCGTAATCTCACGTCCTTCTGCCACAAGTTGTTGGACCTGCTGGCGGAAATCATCGCTAATGACGATGGGGCCTTGCTCAGAGGAATCGTCTTTGTCGTCGCTTATCACGTTGAGGTCCAAAACAGAGGAATCAACGATAAGAGGTGAGAATTCATCGTCTGGGTGGGTCTTGTCTGCTGGCGAATCAGAGAGATGATCTACATTCGGTGGGTCTGGAGGCAGCTTGGACAAGTCTTCAGAGAAATTCCCGGTCTTTGGTGGAGGAGGGATATAGGGTGGGTCGGGCTGGTCTGGCGAGTTGGCTGCGGTTTCTCCCTGCTTGGGTTGAAAGGCCAACCAGATCACAAGGATGAAGAGTGCACACACCAGAATAATCCCAACACCCATAACGATTGATACTCTCAACTACCATTTGGGCAAGATTATACTTCAGGAGTTGGAATCCGTTGCTGTCATCAGACATTTGTTCTGGACCCAGAGGTTTAATCCATGAAACATCACACTCGGTTGGTTGTATTGCTCAGTCTTTTGATCACGACATCAGGGATGTTGGTGAGCCCCAGGGGATATGCCAACCCTCAAACTTCTGCTCCCCAGACCGCTCCCCAAACGCCGCAAGGCAAAATGCTCACCCGCTTATTTACCAGTTCCGTGGTGTTGGCCAATTGGTTTACGCCCACTTTTTTGTCACAAGTGGCGGCTCCCCAGGTCCAGACCATTATTAACAATATGAAGCAGCAACTCGGTCCTTACCAAGGGGTGCGAGAGAACGGTACTGGGTTTGTAGTGGTGTTTGAAAAAGGCATCGTCCCCACCCGCTTGGTGCTCAATCAGCAAGGGTTGATTTCTGGATTACTGTTTCAAGCACCGCGAGCGCATCCTAAGCCCTCTCAGGATCTAACTTCTGCTTTTAAGGCACTCCCCGGCAAAGTCAGCCTATTGGTGCTTGAGAATGGACAGTCCAAACTGTCCCACAACCCCGATCAGCCCCTCGCTGTTGGCTCTACTTTTAAGCTGGCTGTGCTGAATGTGCTGAAGACGCAAATTGCCGCCAAGCAACAGTCTTGGGATGCTGTGGTGAAGCTACAGCCAAAGCTAAAAAGCTTGCCATCTGGGTTCTTACACACCTGGCCCGACAATTCAGCCTTAACGGTTTATAGTCTGGCGGCTTTGATGATTTCCCAAAGTGATAACACCGCCACGGACCATTTGATTAAACTGGTGGGCAAACCCGCCTTGGAAAAACTTTCTCCTCGCAATACGCCGTTTCTGATGACGCGAGAAGCGTTTGTGCTCAAGAATCCTAGCAATGTATCACTGCGCGATCGCTATCTTGCTACCGACACCAAACAGCGTCAAGCCCTGCTCACTGACTCGGCTCCACTCCCCTCCGTTTCAGATCTAACCTCAGGAGTTCTTTCCCCAGAGATTGAGTGGTTCTATACCACGACAGAACTCTGTCAACTCATGGCAAGCGTTGCCGACTTGCCCGTCACGCAAATTAATCCCGGTTTAGCCCGTCCCCAAGATTGGCAGACCATTTCCTTCAAAGGTGGATCTGAGCCTGGAGTGCTGAATTTCACCACCCAAATGCAAAGCAAGGATGGCAAGACCTACTGTGTCTCTGCCACTTGGAACAACAACCAACCCCTTAAAGAAGCTAAGTTTACGGCGCTATATAGCGGCTTAATCGACAGCCTCAAGTCCAAACCCAAAGAGAAACCAGCAGGGACCCCCAATTAGGGCCTTTGTCCGGGTATGCGGCCTGGGTTAGGTCTACCTGTTCCGCAGGTGAGGAAAGGAATACAACCACCAATGCCAATCCTAGGACCACCGTTAGGTCTCTTGTTCTTCTCTTCCGGTAATTCTGCAACCGGTGCGCACAGTTTAGTCAGTTCAGTGGAAGAGGAGACAGCAGATTGTCTCGCCACAGCCTCCGCTGTTTCCTCCCGAATAACTAACAAGGGGGTTTGCACTTCCGTCGGTTCTAAGGTGACTAGCTGCTCTTGCCCAGGGGCTAAGACTCGACTCATCGGACAGGCTTGATAGAACCCTGGCAGGCTAAAAGATTTGACGGGGCCAACCACGTTATCTTTAATTTCTACCTGCTCACCGGCTTTCAGCCGAATTTGTCCTGCGCCATTATCGTTGGAGACGAAAATAGGCCGACCGGGTTTCTCCGTTAGGGCACTGACTATCGTTGTATTTTGGGTGGAGTCATGGCGAACCGTTAGGGCTGTGCCAAAAGCCACGATTTTGGCCGTCGGTGTAATCACCGTCGTGATTCCCTGTCCCGGCTGAATCATCGATAAGACTAATCCATGCTTGAGCTGAAAGCTCCGAGTATTCGGGACAAAAAAGAACTTGGCGTTGGCATGAATCCTAAATAAGGTGCCTTCATTAAACAGCAGCTTGGCCCAAGCACTAGACCCCGTTTTGAGAATATCCATCGGCACCATCACGTCACCGATTTTGGCAAGACGAGACTTTTGCTTAACTGACTCTAGTTGCACTTGGGAGTCAAAGTCATAGACTTTGGCACTGGTTAAATTCGTTCCTGCTAAGACAGGTTGAATGAACAGCCCACTGAGAATGCTGCCTACTGCAATGCCAGACAACCATCTCTTCCCTTGTAAGCTCATTCTTAATCCTCAAAATTCCAACAACAAATGATGTGCAGCTAAAAATATCAGCCACTGATTGATCTATCAGCCTATTGGTAGACTTCTATGTTGAGGAACCACTCCTCTCGCTGACTTCTAAATAGAGGTCTGAGTTCCAAATCTAGCCTATGCCAACCTTATTCGCTATCTGCTCATGGGCAAGCTGGCCCCTCCTTTCTAGACCGCTCACGCTCATCACCAGTCCTGATCCATCAAAATCTGATCTGATGGCATAAATCTGGAGACTGAACCCTATAAGTTGGAGAAGGCGCTTGTCCGTCCTGGGCTGACTGTAGAACAGAACTACATGCCCCTCAGCCACTCCAGCCAGGGAAAAGCGTAAAATCTACCCATCGTTATGTCACCAGTTAGCGTTAACACGAGTCGATCCACCCGAGCTTTAGAATCGGGAGAAGCCAAGCTATGGGTCGTGTTGGTGGGGGTCAATCATTATGCTGATTCACAACTGTCAAATCTGGCCTATCCGGCTTTAGACTGCCAGGGGTTGGGAGATGCCCTTGCGACTGCGACTGAGGCATTTCCGCAAAAATCCATTGTCTTGCATCACGATCATCCGCAAGCACCAAGCAACTCATCACCAGACTTAGCGAGCGTTCGCACCAGTCTGCAGCAGATTATCAATCAGGCCAAACCTCAAGACACCATTCTTGTTTATTTCTCAGGACATGGCGTCGTTGATCAGCCGACGCAGCAGACCTTTTTATGTCTAGCCAATACCCGTAAAGAACAGCTACTGCAGACGGGGCTTCCCGTGCAAGAATTGCTGGCCACCTTGGCGGATAGCGCAGCTCATCAGCAATTGGTATGGCTAGATGCTTGCCATAGCGGTGGTATGAGCATGCAGTTGGGGAGTAAAGATGAAACCCCAGAAATATTGCCCAATCCTACCCCCCAATTGATGGCTCTGCTGCGGCAGCGGGCGGCCCAGAGCAAGGGGTTTTATGCCCTGCTGTCCTGTGACCAAAACCAACAGTCTTGGGAGTTCCCAGAGCTAGAACATGGGGTGTTTACCTATTACCTGATTCAGGGACTGTTAGGAGAAGCTGCAGATGACGACGGGGTGATTGAAGCTGATGCTCTTTATAAATACGTCTACTACCAGACCCTGCGCTATATCGATAAGGTCAACCAGCAGCTCCGCCTGATCAATCAGCAGAAGCGAGGCCGAGGCGAAACCCAACTGGATGCCGAATATCCCCAACAAACGCCGAAGCGGATTGTAGAAGGGGTAGGGGAATTGGTGTTGGGCTTGCAGCCGGAATTGCCCGTCCATGCCTATCCTCGGCAGGCGCTGATGGTCGCGGGACTAGCAGATAATCCGACGGCTCTGGCATTAGGGAAAGTCTTGCGAGGGGCTGGAGCTTTTGAGCTGACCTACTTCCCCCAATCTGAGCAAACATGGCCGGAAGTGCGAGAAACGATTCAAGCCTGTTTGCAAGTGGCGGATCCAACTCAGCCTGCCCCCACGACTGTGACAACTGCACTCCTCTACTTGCGGGGCAAAACGGAGTTAACGGAAACGGGCGAAGCCAATCTGGTCTTGCCAGAAGGGGTAGCGATTAGTCGGTCCTGGTTGCGTCAAATGCTGCGACGGTCGCCTTTAGCCCAGCAGGTGGTCGTGCTGGACTGTCCTGGAGCAACGGATCTCCCAGATTGGGTTGAAGATTTGCAGACCCATTATCAGGGGCAATGTTTGTTAGCGGCAGCCGCTCCAGCCGATCAGCCAGAACAGTTTGCAGAGATATTGCATGAGACCCTGACCCAGGCCAATGCCCAGGAAGGCATGCCGGTGGCGAGCTGGATTGCTCGGTTACAGACCCAACTTGCAGGGAGTGAGATGCAGTTGCATACCTGGCTGTCCGGGGTACAGGGTGTCATTGAAGTGTTGCCCGGTGGGATGGGGGGCTCGCAGTACTACAGCAGATTTTGACTTAGGAATTTGCCCTTATATGGGTTTGCGGGCTTTTGGAGCCGATGATGCCCCGTTTTTCTTTGGTCGAGAAGTCTTGACTCAGCAACTGATTGAGGCGGTGCGAGAGCAGTCTTTTCTGGCTGTTGTGGGAGCTTCGGGGAGCGGTAAATCTTCAGTGGTGCAGGCGGGGTTGATGGCCCAACTCCAGCAGGGACAGCATATTCCTAGCAGCGACCAATGGTGGATGCGGAGCTTGCGGCCAGGGGCCAAACCAGTACAAGTATTAGTGGAACGGTTAATCGAAAGTGGGACCGCCAAAGAACAGCAGTATCAGCGGCTGCAGCTGGAAGGGATGCTCTATCAGGGCACTGAAGGGTTTGTCTACTGGTTGCGATCGCAACCTCAATCCACCATCGTCCTGGTTATCGATCAGTTTGAGGAATTGTTTACCCTGGCGGCTCCTGAAGATCGTCAGCAATTTTTAGACCTGATTTTTGGAGCCATAGATCATGCAGGTGACCGCTTCAAGCTCATCATCACCCTGCGCAGCGATTTTATTGCGCCTTGTCTGGAATATCCAGCCTTAGCTCAGCGGTTGCCCGAAGCGAATATTCTGGTGCCCCCCGCCCTGACGACGGACAGTTATCGCCACGTCATTTTGAATCCAGCAGAGCAGGTGGGACTCGCGGTTGACCCGGAACTCGTGGAGGTATTGCTGGAAGAACTCAGCAATCTAGCGGGTGATTTACCGCTGCTGGAATTTGTCCTAGAACAGCTTTGGGAACAGCGGCAGCCTGGGGTCTTGACCCTAGCCATTTATCAGCAGCAAATCGGTGGCCTAAAAGGCGCTTTAGAACGGAAAGCCCAAGACATTTACGATGGTTTTGATGCGGAGGGTCAAGCCTGTGCCCAGTGGATTTTCCTGGCTTTGACTCAATTGGGAGATGGAACGGAAGATACCCGCCGCCGAATCAAAAAATCCGATTTGGTGGTGCCTAAATATCCGGCTGCATTAGTAGAGGGCACCTTAAAAGCACTAACGGATGCCAAGTTAGTGATTGTCAGCCTGGAGCAGGACCTAGTCCCAGAAAAAATCTCAAGCAGTAAGGGAGAGGATGCATCCGATAACCCTCCCCCTGAGCCAGAGGATTGGCTGGAATGGATCAAGCAGGATGTGACTGTGGAAGTGGTCCATGAAATTTTGATTCGCCATTGGTCCACCTTGCGCTGGTGGCTAGAAGAAAACCGGGTTCGGCTACAAACGCAGCGTCAAATTGAGCAAGCTGCTGAAGATTGGCAGCAGAGTCAGCAGTCACCAGATTTCCTGTTGCGAGGGGTGCGGCTGGATGCGGCAGCAGAGCTGTATGTGAAGTATACGGACGAGCTATCGGCGGAGGTGCAAGCCTTTGTGCAAGCGGGTTTGTCGGCCCAAGCGCAGGAGCAGAAACAGGCCCAGCAACGACTGCGACGAGCGCGGATTGCAGTCGGCGTTATTAGCTTGTTGGGAGCAGCAGCGACCGGGCTGGCAGGAATGGCTTTTCTTCAACGTCAGCAAACCCAGCTGAGTGAGATTCGGGCCTTAAATGCCTTGTCGGAATCCCAGTTGCGATCGCATCAGCAACTCGAAGCTCTCCTCACCAGTACCCAAGCTGCAAGACAGTTCCAAAGCCTTTGGGGTTGGGGCATTGATGGCAACACCTTAGGAGCGATACGCACCCAAACTGCCCTGACGTTAGGAGATGCGATCGCAAAAACCCAAGAACGAAATCGCCTGGAAGACCATACCCAAAGAGTCACCTCCGTCAGCATTAGCTCATCAGGTCAGTGGATTGCGTCGGGCAGTGATGATCAAACTGTGAGGGTTTGGCAGGCAAACGGCAAGCAACTCCATACTCTGGAAATTAGCGAGAAAGTCAATGATGTTGCTTTTAGTCCTGACGATCAATCCATTGCCGTGATCACCACTCAGGGAATGGTGCAACGCTGGTCTCCCAAAACAGGAAAGCAGCTTTCCAGCTTTACTGCCTCATCTCATGGAACAGGCTTAGCCTTTCATCCCGATGGCCAACAGTTGGCAACCGCAGGGCGAGAATCCGAGATTAAAATCTGGGCTGGCAGTACAGGCAAGCTCGTGAAAACCTTGTCTGGACATCAAGGCTGGGTCAATGCAGTAGCCTTCAACGCGACTGGTACTGTGCTGGTGTCTGCCAGTGAAGATAAAACCGTACGGATTTGGGATGTGGCTCAGGGGCAAACGCTCCACACATTGCCCAAACAGGCCACCGCAGTCACAGATATTGCCATCAGTGCAGATGGTCAAACCATCGCCTCTTCTACGGAAGACGGCACAATTCAGTTATGGACCCTAACAGGCAAGCGACTGCGTACGTTTCAAACAGAGAATGTTGTTGTAACTAGCGTGGCCTTTAGCCCGGATGGCAGCACCTTAGTCTCGACCCATGCCGATCACAGTCTCCGACTTTGGCAAGTGGAAACAGGTAAGCCCTTGTCAGTGCTGCAAGGGCATGGTGCTGCAACCCTAGATGCCGCCTTTTATCCCAACGGCACAACCTTAGTCTCTGCCAGTGTCGATAAACAGGTCCGAGTTTGGTCCATACCCTCTATTTTTGAGGCTGTATCAATCATCCTGGCAATGGCCGTTAGTCCAGACCAGCAGACCTTAGCGATAGCCAGTCTAGACGGCAAGATTCAGCTCTGGCGGTCCGATCCACAAGTGGGTAAGCTACCGTTCAAAAGCTTCAACGGTGATCTAAAGCCCGTTTATGCCCTCCGGTTTAGTGCCGATAGCCAACAGCTGGTATCAGGACATGACAAAGCGATTAGGGTGTGGGATATCCATGAGGGGACGGTGCAACGCACTCTCTCCGGCCATAGGGGCAAAATCAATAGTCTCGATTTCAGTCCGAATGGCAAAACCCTAGTATCGGGCAGTGATGACCAAACCATTCGCCTATGGGATGCGGCAACAGGAAAAACCGTCAAAACGATTCAGGCCCACGATGGCCCCGTGACGAGTGTTGATTTTGGACCTCGCTATCTAGCGTCGGGTAGTGATGACGAGACGGTGAAGCTGTGGCAGCTGGACGGTACTCCAGTCAAAACGTTGACGGGCCATGGCTTGGCGATCGCTCAAGTCCAGTTCAATTCTGAAGGCGATATTTTAGCGTCTGCCAGTTGGGATAATACGATCAAGCTGTGGCAAGACGGGACGTTAGTACAAACCTTGACGGGACATCAAAATGGGGTGATGAGTCTAGCATTTCTCCCTGATCAGCCGATTTTAATCTCGGGCAGTCCGGATCAGTCTGTTAAGGCTTGGCAGGTAGATCAGGGAACGCTGCTCAAGACGCTGGATGGATTGGGTCCTGTGACGCGGGTCAATGTAAAGGATAAGCAAATATGGGTGGGCACAGGAGCGACACTCCAGAAGGCAAATATCGATCTGGACGTTTTATTAGAGAAGGGGTGTCGTCACCTCTCCAGCTATCTCATAACCACTGCTAATCTGCTGCCCTCGCAACGGCAGTGTTCCGAATGATGTTGATTGCTGGCCCAACGTTTAGGTTTAGGCACAGGACGCAACATCAAAATCCTTACAACGGCTATCTGGACAGTGTTCGATCACTACACAGGTGGGATGGGATTATCACATAAGTTAATGCAGAATAAGGCCTCTTCATCCTCTGTTTGAATAGGAAGGCCTTGCTCACTCAACCATCCAGGAACGCTTGAAATCTGATTAGAACTTAAATTCAGGCTGGTGAGTCCCTTGAAGTCCTGAAACACGGAAACATCAGAAAATCGCAAATCTAGACTAAAGAGCCCTGGGATATTTTGCAAAGCTGAGACATCAGCAACCTGGTTGGCCCCTAAATCTAGACTGAACAGTTTTGTAAGCTCCTGCAAAACTGAAATATCAGACAGCTGATTATGACTGACATTCAAACTGGTCAGTCTTGTGAGATCGTGCAGAACTGAAATATCAGAAAGCTGGTTAATACTTAAATTCAGGCTGAAGAGTCCCGTGAGTCTCTTGATAGCTGAAATGTCAGACAGCTGATTGTCACTGACATTCAGCCTATATAGGCCCTCAAGGTCTTGCAACGCTGAGATATCCGTAATCTGATTGCTATGTAAATCTAAACTGATTAGCCCCTTCAGATCTGGCAGGGCGGAAAGGTCGGTAATCTGGGTGAAACTTAAATTCAGGGTGGTGAGGTTCGTGCAGTTTTGCAGAACCGCAATATCTGATATGGGGTTGTAGCTTAAATTCAGATTAGCCAGTTGCTTGAAATCCTTTAGGACTGAAATATCAGACAGCTGGTTATAGCTTAAGTTCAGACTGGTCAGTGCTTGGAGTCCCTGTAAGTCTGAGATCTCAGCCATCTGATTGTCACTGACATCTAGGCTAGTGAGTTCTGTCAGACCTTGTAACACGGCATAATCAATCATCTCGTTTGAACTGATGTTCAGATGAGTGAGTGTCGTGAGATCCTGCAAAGCTGAAATATCAGACACTTCGTTGGAGCTGATATCCAGATGGGTCAACTCTGTGAGGTTTTGTAGGATTGCAATATCAGCAATCTCATTAGCACTAACATCCAGACTTTCAAGTCCTTGGAGGGTTGGTAAGACTGAAATATCTGCAAGCTGATTGCAACTTAAAGACAGATAGGTGAGTTGCTGTAGATCTTGCAAAACTGCAATATCTGAAATCTGGTTAGACCCTAAATCCAGGTGGGTGAGCCCTTGCAGATCTCGTAACACAGAAATATCCGAAATCCAGTGGTTGTAACTGAGATCCAGATGGGTGAGGCCTTTGAGGTTTTGTAGGAAGGAAATCCCCGTTTCCTCGCTAACGCTAATCGCTAGGTGGGTGAGGTCTTGGAGATCTCGCAACACTGAATAATCCGCTGTTGCATTAGAGCGTAAATTTAGGTTGATCAGTTTCGTCAGGTGTTTGAGTTCTGAGATATCAACAATTTTGTTAGACCCTAATCCCAGATGGGTAAGTTGCTTGAGATCCTGGACAAAGGAAATATCAGCAATCAGATTATTGCTTAAGTCGAGTTGGGTCAGGTTCTTGAGTGCCGACAAGCAGGAGTAATCAGAAATATGGGTGGCATTCAAATAAACCGTGGTGAGATTTGCTGCTTTTTGCAGATAGGAGGCAGTCTTCACATCTTGTCCCGAAAGCGCAATGGCTGAGAGTCTTTGAAGACTGTCAAACGGGACGATTGCTGGCGAGACAATATCGAATAAATACAAGGCGGAGAGATGGTGATATTGCTCGATTGATGCTGCCAATAATTCATGGCCATCCACCCCTTGCAAACTCAGCCCAACGATTTGATTTTCATCATTCAGGGCATAAGCATTGGGCTGAATCTGCAAAAGGTTATAGATGTCATCCAGACTTTTACTCAAGTCTTCAACAGAGATTTGCTTGAGTCGTTTCTGGGTTGTTTGTTCTAGGGTATGGATTAAATCTGGTGCAGACATCATGAACCAATAGAGAAACGACCCAACGACTAATCTTATGGCTCCGACCCTAGTCTTGAGTAGTCGGTATAGCCTTGAGCGAGATTTTGATCGCCTTTGCCATAAACAGTAGCAAAGTCGGGCGCATTTAAAGAGGCATCCCTGGCCAGACGGTCCGGCAGATCAGGATTAGCAATAAACAATTGACCAAAGGAGACCAATTCTGCCTGTCCACTCTCTAGAACTTGATTGCCTTTCGATTTGGTATAGCCTCCATTCGTGATCATGACCCCTTGATACGCAGAACGAAAGGTGGGTAGTACTGGATTGATCACGGCCCGCTGGGCTAAATCTTTTTCATTGGGCTCCATCAGATGGATATAGGCCAGGGGGAATGGATTTAGTTGTGCTAACACATAGCTGAAGAGGGCTTTGGGGTTAGAGTCTTGCATGCCATAAAACGTGTTACTCGGAGACAGCTTGATGCCCACGCCCTGGTTGTCTTGCCAAGCCTGACAAACCGCTGCCACCACTTCCAAGAGAAATCGGCTCCGGTTTTCGATGGAACCCCCATATTGATCGGTTCTTTGGTTGGAGCCGTCTTGCAGAAATTGATCGATTAAATAGCCAAAGGCACCATGGAGTTCTACGCCATCAAAC
This sequence comes from Acaryochloris sp. 'Moss Beach', assembly GCF_021497025.1. NCBI lineage: Bacteria > Bacillati > Cyanobacteriota > Cyanophyceae > Acaryochloridales > Acaryochloridaceae > Acaryochloris > Acaryochloris sp. 'Moss Beach'. The sequence goes on along the minus strand of NZ_CP071717.1, from coordinate 3,088,524 downwards.
CCAGCACGCTTAGCATTCTTGGTCCCCTGGACAAACTGCTCCACAATCACAGGAATTTCGTCTGTCTCTAAGGCACGAGGAGAGTCTAGGGTGACTTTCCCTACAGGAGTATGGAGTGTGCCCGTCGCTGGCAGTGCACTGGGTGCTACGGGTAATTCTCCCTGGAGTAACGCGGGATGGGACACCCGACCGCTATGCCAGAGCTGCAGAAAGATCCGGCCTCCTTGAGCATGAACTGCATCGGTAACCTGTCGCCAAGCGGCTACTTGTTCCTGGGTATAGATGCCTGGGCAGTTGATGTAGCCTTGACTCATGGGGGACACCATGGTGCATTCGGTGACGATTAACCCAGCAGAAGCTCGCTGGGCATAATAGTCTGCCATCAGGGGTGTGGGGATGCCATTCACGGCCCGGAGACGAGTCATGGGAGCCATGACAATGCGATTAGGCAAGGTATGATTGCCTAACTCCAGGGGCGAAAACAAATTGACGGGAGTACTCATAGGGGTTGATCGGAGACGACAAGGGTGATGCGCCTCTACACGCTAAAATAGCTGCTTTGTAAAAACAATTAGGTACCAAAAGGTGCGTGGATGGTACATCAATTTCCAGAGCCAGAAATTTTCACGTTGAATTGTCCCACCCAGCAAATTCTGGATGTGATTTCGGATAAGTGGAGTGTGATTGTGCTGTATTGTTTGGCGTTTCAACCGCGCCGCTATAACGATATTCAGCGGCGCATTGAAGGGATTTCTCAAAAGGTACTCACCCAGTCTCTCCGTCGATTGGAGCGGCATGGTTTGGTGCGGCGGACGGTTTTGTCGGAAATGCCACTGAGTGTGGAGTATTCATTGACGGAGTTAGGAGAAACGTTGATGGATCCGTTGCTTGCGATCGCAACTTGGAGAGTGTTTAGATTTTTGTGTAAGCCGTAACGTATTCAATAGTTGAATCGTGTTGGAAACAGAATAGCAAAATGGGACAGTGCCGCCTTCCAATTCAAAATTGGTCTGGTCCATCTCTTCGAGATATTCCTCATCGCCAGAAACATCAATTTGTAGACAGACTCTTCATTCGGGAAGACAGCTTTGGTCTTAATCACCTTTCGCAGTGAGCGATTGAGCGACTCAATGGCATTAGTGGTGTAGATAACCTTTCGGATGGCCATTGGGTACTTAAACAACGGAGCAATATTATCCCAATGCCGTATCCAGATTTGGCTGATGCCAGGATACGTCTGGTCCCATTTGTTGGCAAACGCATCCAAGGCAGCCTCAGATTCCTCCAAAGTGGCCGCTTGATAAATGGGCTTGAGGTCTGCAGCTACGGCTCGACTTTCCTTCCAAGGCACATGGCGCAAACTATTGCGAATGAGATGAACGATACAAACTTGAACTTGAGTATCGGGATAGACCGATTCAATCGCCTGGGGAAAGCCTTTGAGACCATCACAGCAAGCAATCAAGATATCCTGAGCGCCTCGGTTTTTAAGGTCTGTGAGCACTGAAAGCCAGAATTTTGCTCCCTCCCGCTCGGCAGCCCCTATCCATAATCCCAACAGCTCTTTGTTTCCCTCCACAGTTACCGCTAGCGCGACATAGACGGCTCGCTTGCTGACTTGGCCATTGACTTTGATGTTCACATACAGGGCATCGAGATAGACAATCGGATACACCTCATCCAATGGTCTTGAGCGCCAGTCTTTAACCTCCTCCATGACACTATTGGTGACGTCACTAATCAGACCCTCAGAGATATTGGCCCCATACAGCTCCACCAATTGAGCTCGAATATCACGAGTGGTCATGCCACGAGCATATAAGGCGATGATTTTCTCGTCGAGTCCCGCGATACGTCGCTGGCCTTTGGGCACGAGGACAGGCTCAAACTCACTGCAACGGTCGCGAGGAATCGATAGGTCCATCTCTCCTTGTTCAGTCTGGACGGTCTTTTTCGAGTAACCATTGCGACTGTTTCTAGGGCCATGAGAACGCTCATCGACGGAGGATTGATGCAGGTGATGAGTCAATTCACCTGCCAAGGCTCGTTCCACTAGGCGTTTGCTGAGTTGTTTGAGCAGTCCTGATTCGCCCAGAATATCCTCTGGCTGTGGATTCTCTCCAATGAGTTCATCCAATAGCTCATCAACTCGATTGGGTACTTGTTTCTTTCTAGACATGATGCGGTCTCCTGGTGTGTTTGGATTCTAGACCGCTTACACAAAACTCTGATCAGTCTTCAACTTGGTCTCGCACCCATTTCCCAGAAGTAGTGAATTCTCGTGATCACTATGATCAAATAACTAGTCAAGAACCATAAACTCAATCACCGGAGGTACGATGCGTTCGAGCAACGATAACGGCCATCGTCACGATTCCTGATATCACCCCCAAGCTCCACGTCTGTTGGACTTGCTCTACACTCCAGGCTTGAATATCAAGACCGGGGTAATGCAAAAGCTGTTCAGCACCGCCAGCAGCAAATATCCAATAACTGCCCATCGCAAATACACCAATCAGCGAGGCAAAAAAAGCAATGAGATCAGGGTGCAACGTCGGGGGTTCCAGATAATCATTTAAAGACAATTGATTCCGCATACAACTGATACCCACAACCATCCACGGAACCGTTGCCCAAAACAGTATATAGAGCGTCAGTTTTGCATAACTCAACTTCAGGTCAAGGGTCGCCATATCACTCCATCCTTGGAAATACAGCGTTAATCCGTTGACAACTGTGACAGCGATTAATAACGCCCAAAAGTAGCGCCCAAGCCCATGAGGTTCGCTGTTCTGATGCTCTGTGGAGATTGGTATTGCTTGAATCTGCGGAGAAATGTGACCCTCAGTATTGCTCGTAGAGTCTCTTCTTCCGATGTTGTCCATCGCCATCTTGCTAGAGATAGCGGTCAACACCGTAGACCACAATAGGCCAGACGCCACAAAATATATAGCGTAATTGCCAATAATGGAGGCTACTTCCTAAGCGTTATCAGAGCTATCGTCTCCCAGCTCGGCAATACCCAGGACTGCCACAATACCGATCACAATAGGGACAACAACTGTCACCGTATATATCGGCGCTGATAAAAATGATGTTCTAGCTGTTAGCCGACCATCGATATATTCAACTTTAATAGAGTCTCCTAAAGAGGTGAAGAATCGTTCTCGAATAACCTCTCTTTCCTTAAATTCAACAATGACAAAGCTGTAATCCATGCCGAAGGCATTGAAAGAATTGTCAGGCGTTTGGATTCCATATCCTACTGATTTGTAGTCATTACATTGCACCACTTGATAGCATTCTGGATGATGATGGGCTTGTTGCTTCGCTAATACTTTTCTGATTAGGCCACTCAGCAGTCCAATACCCAGCTCTACAGCCATCACGATCAAAAAATTGACCAGGTTGACATGAAGATCGAGAGGCATAGTGTTTGTTTGAGAGTGTCTAAATGAGTGAGCCGTTTACTTCAGGCTAATGTTCAAGCCCTGTTCCTTCATCATTAATAGCGCTTCTGCATTACCCCGTGCATCATCCACAGGGTGGTGAGTATGGGCAGTTTTCCGTAAATGCTTGAAATTCGTAAACGTGTCCTTTACCAGTCCCTTGTACAAAGAGCCAAGATTGGCAGACGTATGGCCAAACGGATTACTGCCCATGAAATGGTGGAAGTACCAATTGATAAATTGCCAGTCGAACCCATTGTTGTCAGAGATAAAGAACGGACGACCGAGACTGATCAGAGTTTTGTGTAAGCGGTCTAGAATCCAAACACACCAGGAGACCGCATCATGTCTAGAAAGAAACAAGTACCCAATCGAGTTGATGAGCTATTGGATGAACTCATTGGAGAGAATCCACAGCCAGAGGATATTCTGGGCGAATCAGGACTGCTCAAACAACTCAGCAAACGCCTAGTGGAACGAGCCTTGGCAGGTGAATTGACTCATCACCTGCATCAATCCTCCGTCGATGAGCGTTCTCATGGCCCTAGAAACAGTCGCAATGGTTACTCGAAAAAGACCGTCCAGACTGAACAAGGAGAGATGGACCTATCGATTCCTCGCGACCGTTGCAGTGAGTTTGAGCCTGTCCTCGTGCCCAAAGGCCAGCGACGTATCGCGGGACTCGACGAGAAAATCATCGCCTTATATGCTCGTGGCATGACCACTCGTGATATTCGAGTCTCAATTGGTGGAGCTGTATGGGGCCAATATCTCTGAGGGTCTGATTAGTGACGTCACCAATAGTGTCATGGAGGAGGTTAAAGACTGGCGCTCAAGACCATTGGATGAGGTGTATCCGATTGTCTATCTCGATGCCCTGTATGTGAACATCAAAGTCAATGGCCAAGTCAGCAAGCGAGCCGTCTATGTCGCGCTAGCGGTAACTGTGGAGGGAAACAAAGAGCTGTTGGGATTATGGATAGGGGCTGCCGAGCGGGAGGGAGCAAAATTCTGGCTTTCAGTGCTCACAGACCTTAAAAACCGAGGCGCTCAGGATATCTTGATTGCTTGCTGTGATGGTCTCAAAGGCTTTCCCCCAGGCGATTGAATCGGTCTATCCCGATACTCAAGTTCAAGTTTGTATCGTTCATCTCATTCGCAATAGTTTGCGCCATGTGCCTTGGAAGGAAAGTCGAGCCGTAGCTGCAGACCTCAAGCCCATTTATCAAGCGGCCACTTTGGAGGAATCTGAGGCTGCCTTGGATGCGTTTGCCAACAAATGGGACCAGACGTATCCTGGCATCAGCCAAATCTGGATACGGCATTGGGATAATATTGCTCCGTTGTTTAAGTACCCAATGGCCATCCGAAAGGTTATCTACACCACTAATGCCATTGAGTCGCTCAATCGCTCACTGCGAAAGGTGATTAAGACCAAAGCTGTCTTCCCGAATGAAGAGTCTGTCTACAAATTGATGTTTCTGGCGATGAGGAATATCTCGAAGAGATGGACCAGACCGATTTTGAATTGGAAGGCGGCGCTGTCCCATTTTGCTATTCTGTTCCCAACACGATTCAACTATTGAATACGTTACGGCTTACACAAAAATCTAAACACTCTCGACGACCTTTACTATTGGCTGCAATCCAGTCTGCAAACCCCTGCATCACAGTCGTCGGCTCCTCAAATCCAAGGGTATCTTCTCGACTGAAACCACTGACTGCTAACGCTTCTGGAACCCACTGCTCAGAAATTGGCTTTAACTGCCCATAAAACGTCTTTGACAACGTCGGCTCTACAATAATGGCCCCAAAACAAACCATCGAATAGTCACCAGGAATAGAGCCATCAGACTCCACATCGACCATCACAAAACTCATAACCTTTCCAGGATGCACTGCATCCACGCAAACCTGTCCACGATAGCCTAACTCACCTGTTGCATATCAGTCATAGGCAGGATTCAGGAAAATTTAATCTATGATTAATGAATCACAATTGATATCAAGATATATTCAACACAGATAAAAACTAATATAAATAGCAACATCCTAGGTTCTATTAAAACAAGGTGAGCATGAACACATCTCAATCTTGTGCCAACAAGCTCAAAACCTTAGCAGACGCCACTCGGCTCTCGATTCTCAAACTATTGATGAATGGCCCTCAACACGTCAATGAAATCAATGCCGTGTTGAACGTCGAGCAAAGTCTACTGTCCCACCATTTAAAGGTGTTGCGGCAGGCCGGATTTGTACAAGCCACCCGTGATGGCAAAGCCGTGCTCTATGCCCTGGTTCCCGACGTCCAAAGTCAGGCATCACAAGACGGATTAGATTTGGGTTGTTGCGAATTCTCATTTACCTCCTTTTCTATTTAGGGAATGAAAAGTGATCGATACCGAGATTTCTGCCGTCTCTTTTGGCAACATCAGCTTTTGCACTCGCCCCCTAAATCCCCCATTCTGGGGGACTTCGAGCCTATGTCTAGGCTGATAAATCTAGACAGTAAGACCTCTAGAGCTGCTGAGGTTCAACGCTGTCACAGATCCTGTTTGGATCGAGCAGACAAGTCCCCCACTAGTGGGGGATTTAGGGGGCCATCAGTAGCGTTAAGGCTGTAGAGGATAGGAAGTAGAGACGTGTTCAACTATATTTACCGGTGTTATTAAGCTCGTTATCCTAGGTCGTTACCCCACGACCAATTCAAACTTTTAAGCGGCCCTTGAACCCAGGGGTCACCGAATTTTTATGGAGTCATTAGCAGGAACAATTATGTCTGGTCGAGTCATTGCAGGCGTTTTTTTGGGTTTATCTCTGGGATTGCAAGCCTGTAGTACATTACAAGCGTCCAGCTCCGGTAACGCCCCGCAAAAACTAGTGATTACGGGATCCAGTACCGTTGCCCCCGTCGCTTCCGAAATTGCCAAACGCTATGAAGCCCAAAATCCCCAGGTGCGGATTGATGTGCAAACAGGTGGGTCTTCGCGGGGGATTGCTGATGTGCGCCAACAGGTGGCTGATATTGGCATGGTGTCCCGAGCTGCCAAGTCAGAAGACCAGGGCCTAAACTTCCACACCATCGCTAAAGATGGCGTCGTGGTGATTGTCCATCGGGATAACCCGATTCAGCGGCTCACCCGCCAGCAAATTACCGATATCTACACAGACCAGCTCAACAACTGGCAGGACGCTGGGGGGAAATCCCAGGCGATTACCGTCGTCAATAAAGCTGAAGGTCGCTCCACCCTAGAAGTCTTTACCCAGCATTTCCAGCTCAAATCCTCACAAATCAAAGCCGATGTAGTGATTGGCGATAACGAGCAGGGCATTAAAACCGTAGCAGGCAATCCCCTCGCCATTGGCTACGTCTCTGTTGGCGCAGCGAAAGTCAATGTCGAACAGGGCACCCCCATTAAAGTTCTGCCCTTAGAAGGGATTCAGGCGACGGCCCAAACCGTTCGGGATGGGTCTTTTCCCTTATCACGTCCCCTTAACTTGGTAACCCAAGGGTCTCTCAATCCTCAACAGCAAAAATTTATCGACTTTGCCCAATCGTCCCAGGTCAAGGATATTGTCCAAGAGCAGTCCCTTGTTCCGGTTCAAGAGTGAAGGACCAGGGGCCGTCCTCTTGCAACTCCTGGCCTTGGGGTCAGGGGCTATCTTACTGTTGATTTTGGGCTTTCTTGTTTGGGAAACCCTGCCAATTCTACGCACCATTTCCCTCGATCAATTTTGGCGTGATCCAGGCTGGCATCCTAGCGAACAGTCCTACAATCTCACCCCCATGATTATGGGAACCCTGGGAGTCACTGTCGGAGCGGTATCTATAGCCACGCCTCTAGGCATCTTATCGGCTGTGTTTTGCCAATACTATGCTCCGAAGGGATTAGCACAACTCTATCGACGCTTGATCGAGCTGCTGGCTGGCATTCCTTCTGTAGTCTATGGCTTGTGGGGATTGGTCGTCCTTGTGCCTTTGATTGCCAAAGTTCAGCCTCCTGGCCCTAGCCTCCTCGCCGGAATTCTGATTTTGGCCCTGATGATTTTGCCCACCATTGCCCTGGTCACTGATGCCAGCTTGGCGAGTATCCCTCCGACCTACTGGCAAGGATCAGCTGCCTTGGGACTGGGCACTTGGGCAACGGTGCAAGGGGTCTGTTTACCAGCGATTCGTTCCGGTATTTTGACGGCTATCATGCTCGCCACTGCTCGTGCCCTAGGGGAAACTATGGCTGTACTGATGGTCTGTGGCAATGTCGTGCAAGTGCCCAATTCCATCTTCGCCCCTGTCCGCACCCTGCCTGCCAATATTGCCCTAGAAATGGCCTATGCTCTGGACCTTCATCGGTCAGCCCTATTTGCCAGTGGCCTAGTCCTGATGCTGGTGGTGACCGGACTCGTGATGTTCACCGATTGGTGGACGGATGCCCCGGAGGTTTAAAATGGTCCGTCCTTGGTCTAATCGTCATCTCCGCCCTGTTGGCAAGGAGCAAGTCGCAACCCTGATGGTATGGCTCGTAGCCTTGGGCATTACCGCTCTGTTTATCTGGCTGCTCAGTGATGTGATTTGGCAAGGGGGACAAGCCATCAATGGTGCTTTTTTAACCCAAGCACCCGCTAAGGCCGGACGAGAGGGCGGCATTGCTCCCATTTTGGTGTCCACTGGTTTGGTGTTAGGGGTTTGCATGGGAGTCTCCCTACCCTTGGGACTAGGCACGGCTCTGTTCCTGACCGAATTCAGTCCCCAGCACTCCCACCGTGCTATTCGGCTCAGCTTAGATATTTTGGCTGGCGTGCCGTCTATTGTATTTGGACTGTTTGGGAATGCCTTTTTCTCCAAGGTCTTAGGTCTGGGCTTCTCCATCCTATCCGGGGGACTAACCCTCGCCTGTATGGTGTTACCGATCCTAATTCGCTCCATTCAGGTGGGGCTTGTCAATGTGCCTCGTGAGTATCGCCAAGCAGCAGCAGCGTTGGGGGTTATCTCGCTTAGGCACCCTAAAAACGCTGATTTTACCAGCGGCTTTGCCAGGAATTGCCGTGGGGGATTTTGCTGGGGATGGGGCGGGCAATCGCAGAAACTGCAGCCTTAATTTTCACCAGTGGTTATGTAGACCGGATGCCCACGTCACTATTGGATTCCGGGCGGGTCCTATCGATTCATATTTTCGACTTAGCGATGAATATTCCTGGGGGTGAACCAAACGCCTATGCCACCGCTCTAGTCCTCGTCATTCTTTTAATCTTGATCAATACCTTAATCTCTGGGTTAGCTGAACGCTTTCGCCAATCCAAGCTGCAAATTTTATGACCTCTCCCACCTTGAGTTCCCAATCGTTAAATACGGATCATCACCATCCACCCAGCATTCGGGTGGAGCAACTCAGCTTGCGCTACGGTCGCAAGGTGGCCTTTGCCAATGTAGATGCTCAGTTCCGGGCGGGACAAATCACAGCCTTAATTGGTCCCTCGGGCTGTGGCAAAACCAGCTTCTTGAGCTGTTTAAATCGCCTCCATGAACTGACGCCAAAAGCTCAACTTTCAGGCCAGGTCTATTTAAATAATTGCGATACGGCGACGATCCCCTTAACGCCCCTACGTCGCCAAGTTGGGATGCTGTTCCAAAAGCCCAATCCCTTTCCCCTATCGATTTATCGCAATTTGGCATTTCCCTTGAAAGAGCATGGGATTTGCGATCGCAACCATATCCACCACATCATCGAAACCACCCTCACGGATGTGGGCCTGTGGACAGAAGTCAAAGATCGCCTCAAAGCTCCTGCTCTATCTCTGTCTGGAGGACAGCAGCAACGCCTCTGTCTAGCGCGGGCCTTGGCACTCAAACCTCAAGTCTTACTGATGGACGAGCCCTGTAGCGCCCTCGACCCCCTCTCCAGCGAAGTGATTGAAGATTTAATTCTGCGGTTAAAAGGCACCTATACTATTCTGATCGTCACTCACAATCTGGGCCAAGCTTCCCGCATTGCCGACGATGTGGCCTTTTTCTGGGTGCAACATGATGTGGGTCAATTGGTTGAATTTGGCCCAGCCAAAGATATTTTTGCCAACCCTCAAGATCCCCTAACCGCAGCCTATGTTAGTGGTCGCCGGGGCTAAAGATTCTGGCTATTGTCCTGAAGTTCTGATGGTTGGGGGATGAGATCGCAAATCAATCCTCCAAGATCTCTCTCCCGAGAGAGTGGGCATCCTAGCAATGATCTAGATCGCTATAACGGGCTGGGCTGAGACACCCCAATTTCTGCAGCGAGTTTCTAGACTGCCAGTATCTGAAATCCTCACAACCACCATGACTTCCCTCAAACTCATCCTGTTTGCCAGTTTGCTCACCACGTTCGCCAGCCCAGCCTGGGCAGGAACAACCGCCTCTAGCAACCCCAACCCGCAGCGAGAGTCTGCTAAAGCCCTAGGGGGTGAAGTGAAGCCCTCCATTACCCTATTCTCTGAAAACAGCGAGACCTCCTCCAAGACCCCCGACCTAAATCTGCAAATGTCGGGCAAGCGCCCCTTAGAAGCCACAGCCAATCCTGATATTTGGGAATCTGAATTATTAGATGATCAACGGCGTACAGATCCAGGCTTTTTCTGGATTACCGCCGATTAAGGGCTAGCTGTAGCATAAAACCGTCGGTCGGTCGTAAGGGGACAGATCCCGCAGGCTGATGGGATAGACCTCTTCTTCATCACATAGGGTCAACATTTCAGGTTGGCAGCGGCTGACTTTGACCACAATTTCCAAGGCCTGCTCTTGAACTAAATCTTCCACATAACCTGACTGATGGGCTTCCGCCTCTTCAATACTGTCAAACGGACCAAAATAATATTGACAATCAGGAATCGTGGTTTGAATATGCACCCACCACGGTTGATGTTTGGTTGTTAAAGAGAACATAAAAACCTCATTTTTCACAAGTGATTGTAATGTTGTAGGTCTCATCTGGACTAAACGATGTCTCGATCCAATGGAAGACATCATTGAGCTGCTCTAAGGTAATCAAACCGTACTGCCAAAGGATTATGGGCAATGGCCCCTGCTGTTGCTGGCAAGACTTGAGGGCAATATTGATCGACTCCGTCGAAATCCCTACCTCTTGGGTCAAAAAGTTAATCAGTTGTTGATATCGGTTAGTAGGCATCTCCAGCACCCCAGCAGGCTTAATGCTTGGTTAGGTTAAAAAAATCGTATCTATAAACAAAAATAGTCAGGATAGTATTCAGCATTTTATTCTATCTAGAGAAAAAAAAGTATTGTATAACCGCGACTCAAACCTTCTGAGTCTCCCTAAAATCAGCCTTCATGGGACGATAGCAGCAAACTGAATCTATCCCTTGTTTAAGCAGGGTCTCGATTTGGAGACGGTAAGCAGTGGTTTGTCCGCGAGCATTCATCGTCTTGGGTGCCGCTGTAAGCACATAGGTATTGGGAATTCGACTCAGAACATAGGTCATCAGTTCCTGTTTAGCAATGGGATTCCCGAGCACATCCTGGTAAATAGGATTGGGACAATACTCTGCGAGTAACTCCGCCTCTTCATGCACAATGGCAAGGGTGAGATTAATCAGTGTTGTAGTCATTAGTGTTTTGGGGGGTCGAACGCAGTTATTCAGATTAGGACCTACTGCCATGCCAAAGCTGGCTAGTATCCTTTATGTGGAGAATACTCTCTAAACTTGGGGAAACTGTGAGGATAGCTGGGCAAGCCTGGCAATCAGGGATCAGATCGCCTGAACCATAGTCAACTGACGGTTTCCACAGCAGGCTGAGTATTTTGCTCTGCTTCACGTTTGGGGTGCAGATATAAATTCTCGATCAAGACTCCCCCTGCAGCTACCCAAGGTGGAGCAATTAACGCCCCAATAATCCCTAAGACTTGGGTGCCACCCAAGACTGCTAGCAGTTGGTAAAGTGGCGGCACATTCACCGACGGACTCACCACTAACGGATCGAGAACATAGGTTTCCAGATTTTGGATCAACACAAACAGTAAAAACACCCACGCCACTGTCCACCCCCCCTGGGCAACAGCCACCAGTAAGGCAGGAATAGCACCCAGCACCGGTCCAAAAAAGGGAATCAGGTTCGTTAGTCCTGCAATCGCACCTAGTCCCAAAGCCACTTCGGCAATCCCAATCAGCTTCAAGCCAATGCTGACCGTTGTCCCCAAGATCAGCGAGACCAACAATCTTCCTTGGATATAAGCCCCCATGCGTTGACTCACCGGATGCACTTGGTCAGCCAGTCGCTGCTCCCAGGGTTGAGGAAAAAGCGATACGAGGCCATTCAGTAATCGTTGGGAATCTGACAACATATAGGCTGACAAAATCAAGGCCAAGAGTAAATTAAAGACGCCTCCCAATAAACCTTTGGTGATATCTACAGACTGAAGAATCAGCTTTTGACTGGATCGAAAGGTCCAGGCGGTTAGGGCTTGTAGATCGAACAATTGATTGATCATGCCCAAATCTTCTGGCTTACTAATGCCCATCTGCATGATCGATTCCTCAATCAGCGTAGTGAGGGTATCTAGGTATCCGGGTAGGGCAATGAAAATTCGCTGAATTTGCTCTGTAATCGTGGGACCAATCACCAAGGTTGCCGTAATGGCCGCACCAATCAGGCTGACATACACCCCCAAAACTGCCAGCCACCGAGGGGCTCGCAACGATTCTACCTGTTGAATAATGGGAGCGAGGGTGGATGCCAAGACGATAGAAATCATCAACACCACCACTAGATTTTGGAGTTGCCACAGTAACAGCAGCCCTAAACTGATGACTCCCAAACGCAGCAAACTGGCAATCGAAAAAGTGAGAGAAGATTCAGATGGCTTCATGCGGAAAGAGAGTAAGGATCAGGCCTTTAAGAGGCTATAACTGCCAGCCTAATACATCTGCAATCTGAGCGGGAAGCTGTAAAGGATCGAAGGGTTTGGCAATGGTGGAATGCACCCCCATCTCCTGATAACGTTTTTGATCCGCTGTTTGAATTTTAGCGGTCAGTAACAGCACCGGAATGGCTTGAGTCAGGGGATTGGCCTGGAGTTTCTGAAAGGTGGTGGCCCCATCCATATCCGGCATCATCATATCCAGAAGAATGGCATCGGGACGGACTTTCTCCGCCTTCAGCAGACCTTCAGCACCTGAACTGGCGGTGACAACGCGCCAGTTTTTGATGGTCTCTAACGCAATCTGGACCACTTCTTGAATGTATAGCTCGTTATCCACTACGAGGATGCACTTTGCTGTCATGTAACCGGTCTACCTTTGTTTGCAATATCGTCTCGTTGAATGGGTAATGTGAAGGAAAAGGTACTGCCTTTACCCAGTTGACTTTCTACCCAAATGTGGCCGCCATGTTGGTGCACAATACTTTGGCAAATGGCTAGGCCTAACCCCGTACCTTCATGATCACGAGCATCTGAAGAATCAGCTTGTTGAAACCGTTCAAAGATGGTGTCAATTTTATCTGGAGGAATCCCTCTGCCTTGATCCCGGACCCATATACAAACCTGAGGCGCATCTGCCGGGGAAAGAGATAGCTCAGTGGTGGTTGAGGTCAAAGAACAGCTAGGGGGCTGTTGGGGCATGAGGTGTGCACTCATGGCAACGGTGCCCCCTGGACGGGAAAATTTGATGGCGTTGCTCAGGAGATTAGTGAGGGTTTGGACAATCCGATCGCCAGCCACATCTGTCAATACGGCTAAAGGCGTCACCGCCAATTCGACTTTCATCTGAGCAGCCATGCCCTGCATGGTATTGGTAGCTTGGGTCATTAAATCGGCAATATTATACGGGTATGTTGTCATACCGACCTCACCCGACTCAATCCGTTCTACATCTAGAATGTCATTGATCAGGCGTACCAGGCGATCCGTACTATCCACGGCAATTTGGAGGAGTCGTTGACTCTTGTCCGGGTGAGCGGTTAATAGTCCACTGGTGAGCATCCGCAGGGACCCGTGAATCGAGGTGAGGGGAGTGCGCAGTTCATGGCTAACCACGGAAATAAATTCATCCTTCATGCGTTCAACCACCTGACGATCACTCACATCTTTGAAGGTGATCACTGCCCCCATAATGATGTCGTTTTCACGAATGGGGGTACTCACATATTCCACTGGAAACATCGTGCCGTCCCATCGTTGAAATTCATCGGTAATAAACCGATGGATTGTGCCAGAAATCAACGAATCCTCAAAGGGATACAGGGCATCTAGATCCCCATCAAGGTGCTGAGGATTCGTCCCCAAGATGGTCTCTACGGGTTGACCAATCAGCTCAGGAATCGCATAGCCTAGCATGTCAGCCGCAGCGGGATTAACAAAGGTGATGTGATATTGCAGATCCACCCCACAAAGTCCTTCACCCATGGAATTGAGGATTAATTCGTTTTGGCGGGTGAGCTTAGTTAGGGAGGCTTGGGCTTCTAAGCGATCTGTAATATCTCGCAGAATGGCGGTAAAGACCTGTTCATCCCCCAGCTGTAGTTTAGAGATAGAGGCCTCTGCCGTAAAGTAGGTGCCATCTCGGCGCTGCGCTGTAATCGGACGTCGTCGTGCCCCCATCTGGTAGGTTGTCGTTGAAATGCCGTCTGTCGGAGTCTGAGCATAATTCACCAAATCATCAGGCAATAGGAGATTCAAAGGTTGGCCGAGGATATCTTGACGGCGATACCCAAACATTTTCTCTGCCCCTTGATTAAACAGCGTGATGATATGCGATGCATCCACGGAAATGATGGCGTCATCGGCAATTTCCAAAATGCCGGAGATCCGTTTTTGAGAATGTTGTAAGGCAGCTTCTGCCTGCTGGCGTGTCAGCAGTTCAGACCGTAATTGTTGGTTGGCCTGGCGTAGGGCTGCTGTTCGTTCGGCAACCCGCTGTTCTAGATTATGTTTGGCTTCTTGCAGAACGACTTCTACTTGCTCGCGTTCGGTCAATTCCGCCTGCAGCTGGCAGTACAGTTCCGATTGCTGAATTGCGATCGCAAGTTGAATCGCCAGCCGACTCAGCAACTTGATCTCTAGAGATTTCCAATGGCGCGGTTCACGACAATGATGGGCCATCAGCAGTCCCCAGACTCGATTCTCCAAAATAATGGGGACCACTAAATTGGCTTGAATCTGAAATTCCTTCAGTAGCTCTTGATGGCAGGGTGAAAGGTTAGCGGTATAGATATTATCAACAGCGCTGGCACGGATTTGCTCAGGTGCCCCACTATAGATATCGGGAAAACACGGATCGTGAATTTTAACCCCCAGAATGGAAGGCCATTGGTCCGTATCCACGGATTCCACCAAGACAATACCGTCCCAATTTCGTTCAAGGCGGAAGATCAAAACGCGATCCGTCTCTAACACTTGCCGGACTTCATCAACGGTGGTGTTGAGGATAGTGTGGAGATCTAGAGATTGGCGAATCCGAGCTGCGATCCCACTCAAAAGCTGCTCATGCTCAATTTGCTGCTGCAAGGCCAACGCCGACTGCTGCTGCTCGGTAATATCAATCCCTGTCCCAATCACAAATTGGACCGCCTGTCCCTGCTGAATCACTGAATTGGACCAGGCAATCAAATGGCGCTCGCCTGTTTTCGTCTGCCAGTGATTTTGATATTGTTTGGGGCCTTGATGGGAGAGCAATTGTTCAAAAACGGCTTGTACCCCTACTCGTTCCTCTGGCAACAGCAAATCCTGCCAAAGAAATCGCTCTTTCACCTCAGCAAAGGTATACCCAGAAACCTGCTCACAAGCCTGATTGAAGCCGACAATCCGACCTTTCGCATCCAAAATCACCACCAGCGCTGGCAAAGTATTCAACAGCGAAGTCATCCAGCTCTGTTGTTCAGGAAGAAGGTGGACTTGCTCAATCATCATCAGTCTGCCTCACGTTGCCGGCGCTGATCTGCTGCTTTGTATAGCGCAGATAAGGTTTTCCCAGCCTCGGGATATTGTACAACCCCTAAGTCAAGCTGAATCGGAACAGCATCATCCGTCTGTTGGTGAGTCTGGAGATAGTCCTGACATAGATGCTGAATATGATGCTCTGCATCATCGCTCCGGATCCCCTGGAGCCCCATCAAGAATTCATTGCTACTCCAGCGAGCAACCACATCTTCTTGCCCACAGCCTTGACATAGGGCATAGCCCACCTGACGCAAAACAGAGTCTCCGGTTTCCAAGTCAAACTCAGCATTAATGTTCCGCAGATTCGTCACCTTCACTAAACCCAAACTCAAGGGTTGCTGTGACTCTTGGGCCCGTTTCATCATCTGCTCTAGGCGAGGAATAGCGGGTTGCCGCTTATAGGCTTTTGTGAGGGTATCCACCTGCCATAACTGTTGCGATAGCTGCATCCGCTCGAGGCGATTGACCAGGCGAACGACGAGTTCGGGGCCGACGACGGGTTTACTGACAAAATCATCCGCACCCAGGACGAAAATCTGATTCACTATTTCAGCTTCCGTATGGGCCGTTAAAAAGATAATCGGCAGATTCTGCCAGTACGGATCATTGCGAACGATTTGGCAGAGTTCCATGCCGCTGACATGGGGCATTTCGACATCGAGGATTAGTAAATCAGGGGCAGCCGCGACCAAGGTTTGCCAAAACAGCCTGGAATCGGCGAGAGTACTCACTTTAAACCCCCAAGGCTCCAGTAACGGTGGCAGAAATTGCAGTAAATGCGGATCATCATCCACAATCATTACTTTGGCGGTAATGGCTTGGGACTGGTGCAGGACCCGATCAACTTCATGCAACACCTGCTTGGGAACAATGGGCTTTTCTAAATAAGCTTTGCCACCGAGGCGAGCCACTTCTAAACGGGAGTGCAATCCATTCGGGGATCCATAAAAGAGCACCGGAATCGGAGGCGTAAAATGTGTAACCTTTTCTAGGAAAGCAATCGTTTGATTTTTATGGTCAGCCACTGCTGGATCGAGCAAAACCACCTGGGGCAGATCCTGGGTCAGTGCTGTTTGGGCAGCGTCTAAATCCATCACGGCTCGCACCGTCCAGTCCCAATGGCTAGCTTGCTCCGTTAAATCCTTAATCCAGCCTCGATCCGCATCAATCACCAGTAAGGAGGGGGAGGGGAGGCAGCGACTCGCTCACATCGGCGGGGGGTGAAAGGTCCATAGGCCTCAATCGTCTGTCTGAGGGTCTCCACCTGAGCCTGGAATTGCTTGATATGCTCTATCCCTAGGGGTTGAGGCAGCCGCAGTAGCTGCTCAATCTGACGGGCAAGGTCAGTACCGGCATGAATACCAAACATCCCCAGGGCACCAGCCAAGGTATGGGCCTCTTGTTCGGCCCGCTGCTGCTGTTCAGAGTTCAGCTGGCCTTGGTGGGTTTGGAAGGCGGCACTGGCTTGTTCCAAAACCTGCACCTGACGACTAATACGGGCTTGATACCGCTGCCAAATATTAGCAATGGCTGCTTGATTCTCTTCCTGAAACGACGGTGCCTCCTTCTCTAATTCTGCTAAAGGTTTGAGGCGATAGCCAATGCCATAGACGGTTGTGATCATATCGGCGGGAGCATCGGCGTCACGCAGCTTGTGGCGGAGACCTTTAATATGAGTTCTAACGGCCTCTTCCCCTGGCATATCCTCATAGGTCCATAGATGTTCTAGCAACATACCGCAGCTATAGACCCGCCGAGGGTTACGCATGAGCAATTCTAAAAGAGCATATTCTTTGGGGGTAAGGGCTAGGAGTTGCTGACGGTAGCTCACCTGGGTGGAACTGGGATCGAGCTGGATCTGGCCCCATTCTAAGATAGGTGTTGTATAGAGATGACCCCGCCGCAGTAAGGCCCGAATGCGGGCTTCTAATTCTTCCAGGTCAAAGGGTTTGACCACATAATCATCAGCACCCGCATCGAGGCCGACTGCCTTGTCATGGCTATCACCCTTCCCCGTCAGCAGCAAAATCGGCATGGTATGGCCTTGATTGCGCAGCTGCCGACAGAGGGTGACACCGTCTATCTTCGGCAACATGACATCGAGCAAGAGTAAATCATACTCAAAAGCAGCCACCAGATCAGCAGCCGTTTCACCATCAGTCGCAGTTTCCACCGCATAGCTGCACTGGTTGAGGAGTGTAGTTAAGGTTTCAGACGTGGCCTGATCATCCTCAACAACAAGTATTTTCATCATCGGCCTCCTGACGTTGGGTCCGATTGAATCTCTGAAGGAATCGCCACTCCAATTATGGGCAAATTTTTGCGATCGCACCAGGGAGACGTCTATCGAACGGTCAGGAAAACCGGTCTTAACAGTCAATGGACTGACCTCAAGACCGGTTGTTTATTCGACTCTGAGTCAAACCATTGAAAAGCCACAACGTTAAGCAGGAGACCCATAATCAGCAGATAGCCCATCCGGCAAAGCAGATAGCTGGGAACGCCTACCAGGACATCGAAGATCAGATGGCTGCCGTTAATGGCGGTGTATAACAAGGTCAAGCCAAAATGTAGCGTTTTGTATCTTTGTCCATTCACCAAGGCCGTAGTGACGATGGCAGCCATGGCAATACCAAACAGTCCTAACATCAACCCAAAGAGGGTGTTGAGGGGTAAATAATCATGGGTATGAGAGTGGGCAACACTCAAACCGTGAAACAAAGGCATTAAAGCCAATGGGGTATGGAAAAGCATCCCTAAAAGAAATGCGGTCCATAAAGCAATGATTTTCAGACGATAATCCCCACGATACTGTTGTGTTCTCATCCTCAGACTCCTGTTCCATAGCCTCTTCCAATAGCTTATGGATGAATGTTGAGGAACTTGTGAGTCTCTAGCAGAAGAAAAGTCGGAACAGCCGGGGATGGATCCGTCCCTTAAAACTCATATCAACCATAGGTCTAGCGGCTTCGACGATGCTGCTGAAGTTTACGTATCGTTCCTTTAGCCAGAATCGTCAGGGTACAAAGACACACCATTAATGTGAAGGAAATGGCAAACACTAGCGTCAAGAATTGAAACCAGAGTGCACCCGATAGAGGGGAATGAATGAGTTTGATCAGATGGGTACCGATGGCCCGCACTTGCTCCCCCAGAATGGGAAAAACTAATATTCCCATGGGTATGCCATAGACAAACCAACTTGCGATCGCAACCCACCAAGCAACGTTGCCGTGGGATAAATGATCTAATGCTGTCCCTTCAAACTCGATAGAGTCCATGGGCGTCATCCCCGATCGCTGTCTACGGATTTGGCGATAGAGCGGACGACTAGAAATCTCAACCGTCAGGTTCGGTGTAGATCCAGCACCATAGCGATCGAACTGAGAGCTATGCTCAAAGTCTTGGGGATGAGTCATGATTGACCTCTCAACGTCAACAAGGAATACAGAAGTTTGAAGCTCAAGATTTACTCTTTTGATTCAGTGGCGAATTGAGTCAGACCACATTGCCACAAATCAAAGCTTGAATGACCAAATTATTAGTCATTGATCATGCTGATAGCCGTGATGCCGGTCTGCATAAGCAGTGATAGTTGAAGCCAAGGGATGTGATAGTCATCACTGAATAGAAAAGCTTTTCGATAAGAGGCCACTTGGAGAGAGCAATAGATATCGATGCTCTCTCCTTCCTCACACCCCTTAAAGATTGTGCCAAGTCGTATTATTCGTCTCGTTGGCTTCCTTCACAAAATTCGTAGAGTCCACATCAATGCGAAATGTCGTGTCTTTGAGAGCCACTGTTTTGGGCAAAATCTTGGCTGTGTTCAGTCTTACCCATTGGGTTTGCTGGCCTTTAATTACAGGCACTTTGATTCGGATCATCCGCCCCACTGGTGTTCCATCAATTCGACGAACCGTCAGTCGTAAGACCGTGGGCCGTGCAGCCCTTCTCCCTAAATTTGCTACCTGAATTTTGATGCGTTTTGTTCCCATGCGACTGAAACGATACTGCCGAACTTTCAAATCTGCTCTGCGAAAATGACGCAGTTTAGGGGCTTGTTGGGTAAAGCTGCCCGGTTGGCATTCAACTGCAGGACTCGGAGACAGTTCCCAACCATCAGGACATTGATCTTGGGCTGGGAGGGGTGCCGCCACCACGCTGCTTGCCGAGAGAGTGACTAAAGCTCCTAGAGCAAGTAGTCGCTGGGTTGCTAACTGAGCCAATTGAGATGGAGTACGTTGCATAGTGCTGTTCCTTCCTGTGGAATGTTTTCGAGAGAACTAACTCTCTTCATTCACTCAATAGGGTTGAACAGATGAGTTTATGCAGCCCACATCTTTATCTCGTATTTAAGATGTAAGGGATGTAAAAGTCAGCCTCCTAACGTGTTGCCACATCCCGGCCCTTTAAAGGGTTGATTCTAATGCTCAGCAGGGATATCTCGTCGCAAGTAAGTGTCAAGCAGAACACCCTGTAATTCAGACAGTCTATGGCATGATGACGGCAGGCAAAATTGTATATACCATCACTTATGCAGCTCTTTGATTGGATTATTGTCGCGGCTTACTTGGTATTTACGTTTTTCATTGGCATCTATTTATCTCAAAAAGCATCAGATAGCCTAGCTGATTTTTTTATATCAGGTCGTTCTTTCCCTTGGTGGCTAGCTGGAACCAGCATGGCCGCAACAACCTTATCCCTCGACACACCTCTGGCAGTGGCAGGTTTAGTCGCCACAAAAGGCATTGCAGGCAATTGGCTGTGGTGGAGTTTTGGCTTTGCCCATATCATCATGATCTATATTTTTGCGAGATTATGGCGACGCTCAGAAGTCATTACCGACGCAGAGCTTACAGAAATACGGTATGGCGGTAACACTGCAGCAGTACTACGAGGCACGAAAGCCTTTCTCTTTGCAGTTCCAATCAACTGTCTGGGTATTGGGAATGCCATGTTGGCCATGGTGAAAATGGTTGACACCCTAGGGGTTTGGCAGAGTATAGGAATTGAGGCCGATAGCAATCTCAAACTCTGGACAGTCGTCGCTGTCAGCATATTTGTCTTAATTTATGCCGGACTCTCCGGCTTATGGGGCGTAGTCGCCACTGATTTCTTCCAATTTTTCTTAGCTTTAATTGGGGCCTTGATCGTTGCTGTTGCAGCGGTGCGACAAATTGGAGGTATCCAATTATTGGTCGATCAGGCTCAGCAAGCCACAAATCATGATGTCTTGTCTTTCGTGCCCTTGAGCTTCGGTGGAGAAGGAGGCTGGCTGCAATGGAGTGAATCTGCCGGGATTACTATTAACGTCTTTTTCGCCTACATCTTTCTGCAATGGTGGTCTTTCCGACGCAGTGACGGGGGCGGTGAATTTGTCCAACGACTAGCCGCAGCCAAAGATGAACAAGAAGCGGAAAAGGCAGCTTGGTTATTCAACATCATGCATTATGTGGTGCGCACCTGGCCCTGGATTTTAGTGGGCCTAGCGGCAGTAGTGCTGTATCCCGATGCTCAAGATCAGGAATTAGGCTATTTTCTACTGATGAAAGACTATTTACCTCAAGGGTTGCTGGGCCTAGTGTTTGCCTCTCTAGTCGCTGCATTTATGAGTACGGTATCCACGTCAATTAATTGGGGCGCATCTTATTTAACCAATGACGTTTATCTGCGGTTTATGAAGCCCCAGGCATCTCAAGCAGAACTCATCTCGGCAGGACGAGTAGCTTCTGTTTTAGTCACCGTGGTGGGTGCTGTTGTAGCTTTCTACTCTAAAAGCGTGGTAGAGGTCCTTGAGCTGGTAATAGCCATCGGGACAGGACCAGGACTCGTCCTCATCTTGCGATGGTATTGGTGGCGAATCAATGCAACGGCTGAATTAGCCTCCATGCTAGGAGGATTCATCATCGGCCTACTCACTACTACCCTTCCAGTGATCAAAATTAATGATTTTGGTTTGCAATTGCTCGTCACAACCGCAATCACAACCGTGATTTGGGTTGCCGCAATGTTACTTACCCCACCCGAATCTGAGGCGACATTGAACAAGTTTTATGTCAAGATTCGTCCCGGTGGACCAGGGTGGGCGCGGCAGCAATCTCAAACGGGACTAGCTCCCTTACAAGACTTAGGCAAAGATATCCTGCGAGTGTTCGCGTCCAGCTTAATTCTGTTTGGTTCAATGTTTACAGTAGGCGGCTTCCTGCTACTGCAGACCTTGACAGGCTGGATCTCCTTGGTGATAGCAGTTATCGGTTGGATGTGGTTGCGTCAACTCAATAAGTCTACATCTCCACCCATGGCCAGGCCGGGCACTGAGTAACCCCTGTAATAGCAGCCCTCAACAATGGTGCTTTGCGAGTCCATCCCTCAACATGCTACTGCCAGAAGGTTAGTTCTTTGATTGAAGATGGCAATGGAGGTTTACCCAGGAGGGATATGCCATAGCCAAGGATAACGGCTAAAGGAGCCGAGATGGCTGAACGCCAAATGCCTGGGAATTGCAGGAGTTGTAGCTGACTGTCAATAGCCAGCAACGCAGCAGCTAAAAGGACACCAAAAAATGCCCCTGTTGCATTAATACGGGGAATCAGAATGCCCATTAAAAATAGACCTAGCAAAGGCCCTAAAAATAAGGCTGTATATTCAACTAAAAATTCTAATAACGATTCTTTTGTAGAGGCCACATAGAAAGCGGAAAGAATACCCAGAATGCCACAAACAACAATCCACGATTTTGCAGCTTTTAAATAATGGGCATCCGTTCTTTTCACTGTGGAATAACGTTGATAAAAATCTACAACAATGCACGTTGCAAGGGAATGAAGAGCAGAATCAATAGACGACATTGCCGCTGCAAAAATGGATGCGACCAAAAGCCCTGCCGCGACTGGAGGCACTTGATTGACAATAAAGTGAGGCAGAATTTGATCGCCTGCTACTCCTTCTGGAAGCGCCCCTGTGTTGAGGGAGTAGAAGCCAAAGAGCAATACACCTAGGAGTAACGTGACCGCAACACCTATAAACCCAGTAAACCAACCCAGCAGGATAGCCTTTCTGCCGGATGGGACATCTGCACAGGACACGTATCTTTGCACTGATTGTTGATTCGTGCCAGCCACCGCAAAGGCGAGAATACCATAAGCAAAGAGAGCAGTGGGTAGAGATCGGACTGAAGCAGGATCCCAAGACAAATCGATCACCTGCAGCTTTCCCCCTTCTCCCGCCGCTGCCCATAGGGCACCTAAGCCACCAGGGACACTAATGGAAGCAGCCCATAAGCCTGCAATGAGCCCCACAAAAATCATGACAAACTGCAGAAAATCAGTCCAAACAACCGCTGTGATGCCGCCAGTGACAGTATAAATAACGGAAGCTAAACCCACCATGATAATAGCGAGGGGCAGTGGCATCGCCGTGACGGTTGCGACAACAATGGAAGCACCATATAACAAGGCCCCAAGGCGAGCCACGACAAACAAGATGAAGCACAGGGAGCCCAAAGACCGAGTTTTAGCATCAAAACGACGCTCTAGATATTCATAGGCCGTCGTTAAATTCAGTCGAATGAAAAACGGCAAAAACAGCAGAATAACTAGACTAAATCCCAACAGGTCTCCAATCTGAAGCTGAAGGTAGAGAAATCCATGTTTGTATCCTTCACCCGGACCGCCTAGAAGTGATGCAGCCGAGAAGGAAGTAGCAATAATCGAGATACCAATCGCCCACCAAGGCAGTTGCTTTGAGCCTCGAAAATACTCATCAGTATTTTTTTGTTTTCGACTAGCTGAGAGTCCAATCCCAAAAACGATTACGGCATAAGCGACAACGATAACCCAATCGATTGGACTCATAAATCATTATCTGCAAAAACAATTTTCATAGCCTATCATCCTCAGTTCTCTAGAATGTCCCTATATAAGGAAATTTATGTTTCATTGAATAGCCTTTAAAAAATAATTTCCAGATGTAGTGTTGCTGGTAAGCTTACGACCATTGGTTAGTCACCGTTTAGGCCTCAGGCTATGAGTCAAGGACGTCCCGGTATAAGGAATGGTCTCAGTGCTCCAAAACATCGGAGGTTTTCCCCCGTCCGTTACAGAAGAGTGCTTTACCAGACATGGGCAGTCAGGCTTATATTGCTAGGCTTCATAGCCATACTTTGTGGACCGTTACTCTACGGTGCAACCATGATAGGGATAGGTTGTATAGCCATGGGATTACTGCATCGAAACCCGATCAAGATACCGTCTATGCCCAGGCCCGGCTCGAATAACTCTCAGAAATACAAATAGCATCTTGTAGAATTGGGGACGATGGCTAAACTTAAGCGCCTCTACTTCTTTCAAAATACATACGCAGAAACAGGTTCACTCTGTCCACACATTGTTGTTTGAAGACATCCGATCGACTAGAGGTTAAAAATTCTAGCTGGCTGGCGAGATCAGCCCACTCCGCCCGTTGTTGCCAATCTTCTGGTAAAGCCATGCCTCCATGTTCCAACCCGACCTTAATCTGCTGATATTGGTGGCTGGGGGTATGTCGGAGCAGATTGCCAATATCCATATAGGGCGTTCCCGAATGGCAATAGTCCCAGTCTAAAATGCCGCTGACTTGGCCGTTCTGGATCAAAATATTGGTGGGATTGAAGTCTCCATGAACCAGGTAAGTTTCTGCGTCTAATTCTTGGAGGAGGCTGGCATCTTGGCCCTGGAGTTGTTGCAATTGTTTTAGAGTCTTGAGACTCAACCAGCTCTGAACCTCAGAACGATCAAGCTGTCGCGCAATATAGCCTGAGAGTCCTCCAAAACCAAAGGGAGTGATCAAACCATCAGTCTGTAGCTGGCCAGGAGCTTTGAATTGGATCGCAGCAATATGGGCAAGCGCAGTGGCGGCCTTGTCCACATCTTCTGGGCAATCAGACAATAGCTTGCCGGGCAAAAACGATAATATTGCCCATCGTGGCCCTTGGGCCAACAGCTCAGGAACAGGGACCACATCCTTCACTAAATTAAAAATATAGGTGTCTTGCTCAGGCTTGCTTTGTGCGTACAGTCTGAGGATATAAATACTGTCATCACTCAGAGTTAATTTGTAATGGGTATTGCTTCTGCCAGTGGTGCATAGCTCGACAGTATGGATCGTGAGATGAGCACCGACGGACTGCAGAAATGGGCTGATTAATTCAGGATCAAACGATTGATAGGAGTGACGTCTATCTTCCATACTGAGTCCTGCTGCTCAATCATCCTGTCATGGGAGCCTAGGAACTCCTAACAACCCACTCATAACGGCATGATAGCAACGATAAACTTTTTTTTATATTTTGACTGCTTGAATATAGTTTAAACTGAGGTCTTGAGAAGATTACCATTCCAAAACTTGCGTGGACTTAGCCCGATGACATTATTCGCGCAACGTCGTGACGAGGAAGTTCAATCGTGAAAAAGCTAGTTCGTGGTCTACAAGAGTTTAAGCAAAGCTACGTTGCTGAGAATCAAGGCCTCTTAGAAGAACTCTCTCACGGTCAAAAACCTCGCGTCTTATTCATTTCTTGCTCTGATTCACGGGTAGATCCCAACCTCATTACCCAGACAGATGTGGGCGAGCTTTTTGTTATCCGTAATGCCGGTAATATTGTGCCTCCCTACGGCGCAGCCAATGGAGGCGAAGGTGGCACCATTGAATATGCCATTGCCGCACTGGAGATCGATCAAGTGGTGATCTGCGGCCATTCCCACTGTGGAGCCATGAAAGGGCTGATGAAGCTGAATAAGCTGCAAGCAGATATGCCCTTGGTGTACGACTGGCTGCAGCATGCCGAAACCACCCGGCGACTCGTGACCGAAAACTATCCTGAATCCGCGGGGGAAGAGCGGGTTGAAATTTTAGTCGCCGAAAATGTCCTGGTACAGATTGATAATCTGAAGACGTATCCGATTGTGCGATCGCGGATGCTGCAGGGCAAACTCCAGATTTATGGCTGGATCTATCACATCGAAACCGGTGAAGTCCTTGCCTATGATGAGGAAACCCATACTTACATCCCCCCTCAAAGCCAGCTTTTAGACCCTCCTCCCAGCTTGCCTTCTCGACTAGAGCAATACCTGATTAGTACCCATGCGCCGCCTGTGGCCTGTGAAGTGCCTGCACCTCGTCTACAGTCTGCGTCTTCGGCTCCAGCTGCTTCGCCCGTCAATGGCACTCCTGCGGCAGATCGCATTCGTTCTCAGCTCAATGCGCTCTTGAAAGCGTCGCCGGATTCCTGGGTCGACGTAGAAGACCGCATGCGGTCCATGAGCAGACTCCTAGAAGATGCCCGCCATGAAGGCATGAGCGCCAGTGAAGCCCAGAATTACCACCATCAATTCTCAGAACAAATTCCGGTATGGCTCCGGCAAATGGGATAGTTCTTGGCGATTATCTCTACTCATGGCGACCAACAATCATACCGGTGATTTTCAATAATTTGCCTGTAAAGCTTTTTCGCTCATATAACGGGTCTTCCTAGAAACAAGTGTTACACTTGGACTTCTTCTATTTCACCTCAATGTCTCTGCAGTAAGGCATTCAGCGTGGTGTAGTGACATCATTATGAGTTAAATTTCTTGCCCCTATGAGAGACCTCGATACCGCAGGGACTATTGCCCTTCTCAATCGGATTATGGAATTTGAATTGGCAGGGGTTGTTCGCTATACCCACTATGGGTTGATGGTAACGGGGCCGAATCGCTTACCCATTGTGGATTTCTTTAAGTCACAAGCTAGCGAATCCCTGATCCATGCTCAGGAAGCAGGAGAGATCATCACTGGATTAGAAGGGCATCCGAGCCAAAAGATTGCTCCCATTGAAGAGACCAATCAGCATGCGGTCAGAAACTTGCTGCAAGAAAGTTTGAACCATGAGCAAATGGCCTTGAATCTCTACAAACAGCTCTTAGATATCGTAGAAAACGCCAGCATTTACCTGGAAGAATATACCCGCACTAAAATTGGGCAAGAAGAAATGCATAATCTTGAAATCAAGAAGATGCTTCGCGATTTTAGCTGATGGTCTCTTGAGGGTTTAAGTCCCCGCAGAGAGATGTTGTGTTGAAACGTTTCAGGCCAAGCTTTCTCCTGCTGATTTGGGCGAGATTATAGACCGGCTGACGATTTTGATAGGGGCTGCTTGTCGATGGTAAGAGGGAAATGTCCTTCTCCCTTGGATTGCACACCAGGCTGCATTCTTGCCATCGACATAGGTGTAAACGGGCGTAAGCAAAGGATCGGGGATGCATGGCTCAAAGAAAAACGGGTCAAGGACAATAGATCCTGTACCCGAACCAAAAAACTATCATGCCCCTACCATCGCAATTGCTAACCGTGCTAGCCCATGACGAATTTCTAGAACAAACTGAAGCACTCAAAGTATCAACCAGCCTGAGTCAGATGGTTTATATCGTTCTGCAAATGGGCTTGTTTCTAGCTCGCTGTCTTCTGGAGGATGAACTCTCAAGGCGCGCGAAAGCAGTATTTGTATGGCCTGTATGTACTACCTGCGGAACCCGCTTACATTCGAAGGGATGGGAATCTCGTCAGATGCAGACACTGGTAGGCACTATCTCTTGAAAGCGACGGGTGGGCCGTTGTCCCAAAGGATGTCCAGGCAGTCTGTTGACTCCCCTGGATCAAGCCATTGGGATTCCCCCCTATCAGCACAGCAGCGAAGAACTGGTGCGTCTGGGCTGCTTGTTGAGTCTGTTCATGCCCTATGAACTGGCCAGTTGGATGCTGGGTCAGTGGAGTGGTCTATCCGTGAGTCCATCCAGTTTGTGGAACTGGGTGCAATCCGTGGGTAACAAAGCTCAGCAGGAATTAGAAGCTCAACTCAACGCTCAATCATCAGGGACTCAGGCCCCTTGTGAAGCGATTTCAGAGATGTTATCTGCTCTACCTTTGGCCATTGCCGCCGATGGTGTGATGGTCCCCTTTCGCCCCACCCCGAACTCACCCAAGGGAAAAATCCAGTGGCGAGAAGTCAAAGTCGCCATCTTAGCTCGCCTGGGAACACGGGTTACCCGAGCTAAAAAGGAGGTCCCCCAATTACTGCGTCGAAGACTGGTGGCAGTATTGGGCGATATCGACCAGTTCATCCCTTTACTTCAACTCGAAGCTCACAAACAAGACTTTGAATCTGCTCCAAAAGTCATCTGGCTCAGTGATGGGGGACGAGGCTTCTGGCGAGTCTATCGCACCTTGTTCTCTCATTGTGCTGTGGCAGTCCTCGACTTTTTTCATTCAGCAGGCCATCTGGCACGAGCAACTAAAGCGATGTTTGGAGATGCCCGCTCTGCTCAAGCCCAAGCCTGGTTCCGGCACTGGCGACACCAATTGCGACACGGGCAACACCTACTTGTATTACGGTCCTTGACGATATTGATTCACTCACAACTGTTAACGGGAAAGTCTTTTTCAACGTTGCTCCAGGTGCAGGCTTATTTCCAACGCCATCATCACCACATCCGTTATCGGCACTTTGAACAGCAACAGATTCCTCTCGGGTCAGGAATGGTTGAAAGTGCATGCAAGTGGTTGATTCAGCAGCGCTTTAAGGGAGTTGGCATGCGCTGGAGTGAGGATGGTTTCAACCATTTACTGATCTTGAGAATTGCCTGGGTCAATGAACGGTTTGACTCCTTATTCCCAGAGGTGACCATTCCGAAAACTAAGGCATCCCCGATCCGCTAAATACGCCCGGTGTAAACATAACCTCGAAAATCGTGAGATCACTATCTGATGATTCATCTTTGGGCACTATGTGAAAGGGGTCAGCTAGACCGATAGACTGCCTGGGCCCATCCTCCTGCCAAAGCATGGATACAGATACACTATTGCAATATCATTCCTTTACTAATGCCGATGCAAGAAGCCATGGATGCTGTAGCCCTGAAACGACACAGTATCAAGTCCCTGTCCCGGTTAATGCCTCGTTTAGAAGTTCGCTATGCGGACCAAATTGATCAAGGTGCTTGGCAAAGCTATGTTCAGCGCATTAAAACCCACTTTCCCCGTTTATTTGGCTTGCTTTACCAGCTATATGGCCATCAGTATGACTTTTTCTATCATCTAGAACAGATTTTAGACTCCACAACCCAAATGTGGATAAAACGGCCCGATGAACTGAAGGCCTTGGACGTGATGCGAGAAGCAGACCCCCACTGGTATCAGTCCCATCGGATGGTGGGGGCAATGTGTTACGTCGATCTATTTGCAGGTGACTTGAGTGGCATCCGCGATCGCATCCCGTATCTCACGGAACTCGGTATCACCTACTTGCATCTGATGCCTTTATTCAAAACCCTAGAGGGCGACAACGATGGCGGCTATGCCGTGAGTAGTTATCGCGAAGTGGATCTTTCTTTAGGCACCATGGAGGAACTGGCAAATCTCGCCACCGAACTGCGGCAACATGGCATTAGTCTGGTCCTAGACTTCGTGTTTAATCACACGTCTGATGAGCATCAATGGGCGAAGCAAGCGATGGCAGGAGATCGCGAGCATCAGGAATACTACCGGATGTATTGCGATCGCGAGCTACCCGATGAGTTTGAACAAACGGTTAATTCAGTTTTTCCCGATGAGCATCCGGGGTGTTTTACCTACCGCACCAAAATTCGCAAATGGATTTGGACAACCTTTTGTAATTACCAGTGGGATCTGAATTACGAAAACCCCACGGTGTTTAGTCATATGGCTGAGGAAATGCTGTTTCTAGCCAATGTGGGGGTCGAAGTGTTGCGGCTGGATGCCGTAGCCTTTTTATGGAAGCGGCTAGGGAGTTCTTGTGAGAATCTACCGGAAGCCCATCTCCTGATTCAAGCCTTTAATGCAGTGCTACAAATTGCGGCTCCCGCGATGGTCTTTAAATCGGAAGCGATTGTTCATCCCGATGAAGTGAGTCGCTATATCGGTGAAGAAGAATGTCCCCTTTCCTACAATCCACAGTTGATGGCTCTGTTGTGGGAAGCTCTGGCAACTCGGAATACCCAAGTGTTGCGCCACGCGATGCAGAAGCGGTTTGACTTGCCAGAAGGCTGTGCTTGGGTCAACTATATTCGGTGCCATGACGACATCGGCTGGACCTTTTCGGACAATGATGCCTGGGAACTCAATATCAATCCGTTGCACCATCGCCAGTTCTTGACGGCGTTTTACACCAATCGTTTTGAAAATAGTTTTGCCCGTGGCCTACCTTTTCAGGAAAATCCAGACACCCAACTCGCCCGTATTTCAGGGACCACGGCTTCTCTTTGTGGTCTAGAGAAAGGTCTCTATGAACAGGATTCAGCTCAGGTAGAGCTAGCAGTTCGGCGAATTTTGCTGCTGCACGGCATTTTATTAACCATTGGGGGCATTCCCCTTCTGTATTTAGGAGATGAGCTAGGCATCCTCAACGACTATGACTATGGTCAGTCACCGGAGAAGGATGGAGATAGTCGATGGGCCCATCGACTTGCGTTCGATTGGGCAAGGGCTGACTCGCGCCGTAACTCAGAAGAAGTCTGGGGGCAAATCTATTTGGGACTGCTGCGGCTCATTAATATTCGTCAGCAAAACCGGGCTTTTACGGGGTCAGAAACGGTTTTAATGGATCCAGGGAATGATCATGTGTTTGGCTATTTCCGCCATCATGATGATCAAAGTGTGTTGGTGCTCGGCAACTTTACTGAGAATGAGCAGGCCATTGTGGGGAGACGGTTACGTCTACTCGGCATGCGCAAAACCTTTACGGATATTGTGTCAGGCACCACGATTACCGCGACCCAAAAGCTAATGCTGGATCCTTATCAATTTATGATTCTGATTGGTGTTCGATAATGGGTGCCAGGTGTAGCGTCATATCGATGGCCTGTAAATCTTGAGCCTCAATGATCACCATCCGGCCTATCCAAGACCATCAGACCCAAGAAGCCAAGCAAATCGTTAAAACGATTATGCTTGACGTGCTGCAGGATCTGCTGACTGAGGCAGATTTAGACCGCTACGATCCGATGTTGGATATTGAGCAGGTTAGACAGCACTATTTTGATCATTCCGGCCTCTTTCTAGTACTGGTGGATCATGACCAGATTGTCGGTACTGGGGCCATCAGAAAGCTCGATGATCATATCTGTGAACTGAAGCGTATGTGGTTTCTCAACGCCTATCGCGGTCAAGGCTGGGGGCAGAAAATGGTCAACTATCTATTTGAGTTTGCCAGACAAGTCGGGTATCAAGCCGTGCGATTAGACCTGGCCGACGAAGAACGACAAAGGCAAGCTCTCGCCTTTTACCAACGGCTCGACTTTTATCCCATTGCCAAATATAACGACAGTTTATGTCGCATCTTTATGGAAAAGTCACTGCAATAAATGCAGCAGAGCACTCACAGATTTTGGACTATTCTTATCCCATCTATAATCTTCATGTCAATTTGGTGTTTTTTCACAGAGATATTATCTCCTGATTTACGTACCAATTGTCTGCAGTAGAATCCATTCAACAGTGGGAAGTTCATACAGAGAGCAGAAATCTTGCACCTTGATCAGCCATCAACATAAGAGGCACTGAGTATCACTCTGCTAGAAGTTTTATACAAGAGTCATATAAGGTGAAAATTTCTCTCGACCTGTCTCAAACTGAACCTCAAACCACTTGAGAAGTTCTTGCTTTTCAGCCACAAGCTTTTGTCTTTCCTGGCCGATGGGTAGGCTAGATTGCGAGTCATTTAGCATAACGTTTTGCCGACGTAACTGTACCCAATTCCGATAGACAGTATTGAGATATTCAGATATATCTACACCAAAAAGGAAATAACTTTCTCTTGTCTTTTGCAAGAAGATCAATGCATCATCATCGCTTGCTTTCGCTTCTCGCAGAATTACACTTAAGAATTGGATCAGTGCTGTGTAGATTGCGAGTCGGCGCTCATACAAATCGAGTTTGACCTTCAAACGGTTAGTTTGCAATTGTTGCCATGCGATATATGCTGCAATCACAGCAAGAACTGGCGTTGATAATCCTGCAGCTAACTCAACATAATCCATATTGACAAGGACATGAAACACAAAATTTAGGCTTCAACTTTAACAAATCTAGCTCTCCAAATGCTTACAGAGAATGACAGGACTGCTAAGTAGCTGCTCCCCAGCTATGCTTGTGCTCCCCTTTTCTATAGAGTTGCTTGTTACGATGACAGAAGTGGAGAATAACCGGTTCGCATTAAGACATTGTGATTGTTGAAAAAACCCTAGAGCTGCTGGAGTGGGAGCGATTATGCCAGCACCTGTCAACCTTTGCTGCGACCAAGTTAGGGGTTGCAGCAGCGGTCCAATTGACGATTCCTGCAGCGGTTGAGACCAGTCAAACCTTATTACAGCAGACCCAAGAAGTTTACGATTTAGAAACCCAATTGCTCACGTCCCTCACCTTTGAAGGGATTCATGATGTCAGCGCAGCTTTGGCGCGATCGCAACGCCAAGGCATCCTCAGTGGTGAAGAACTTCTGCAAGTCGCCACGACCCTATTCGGTAGCCGTAACTTACGCCGAATCATTAATCGTTATCCAGAATTAGCCAGCCTCAATCAGCTGGTGGCCGACCTGCGGACCTACCCAGAGCTGGAGCAAGAGATTCGCCACTGTATTGATGAACAAGGCGAAGTTGCCGACCGGGCCAGCGAAAAATTGCTGGGCATCCGTCAACGACAGCATCAGGTCCGTAATGAGGTGCAAACCATCTTGCAACGGCTGTTGCAGCGTAAGGGAGCAGCCTTACAAGAACGGCTGATTACCCAACGCAGCGATCGATTTGTGGTGCCCGTCAAGGCCCCCCAGAAAGATGCCGTACCAGGGATTGTCCACGATACCTCCACCAGTGGTGCCACCCTCTACATTGAACCTAGAGCGACAGTGGAGTTGAATAATCGTCTGCGGCAACTGACCCGCCAAGAGCAGGTCGAAGCCGAAGCCATTCGCCAAGCCCTAACGGCAAAAATTGCAGAGGTTCATGTCGATCTAGAAACCCTAATTCTCATTGTCACTGCCGTTGATTTAGCCACGGCTCGGGCGCGATATAGCTATTGGCTAGGGGCAAATCGACCTCGGTTTGTAGACCGCAATAATAGCGAAACCTTGACCCTACGTCGGTTGCGTCACCCCCTGTTGATCTGGCAACAGCAACATGAACAAGGGCCAGAGGTGGTGGCCATTGATGTCACCATTCAACCCCATATTCAGGTCGTGGCGATCACTGGCCCCAATACAGGGGGCAAAACCGTCACTTTAAAGACTCTAGGGTTAGCCACGATCATGGCCAAGGTGGGGTTATTTGTCCCGGCCCAAGAGCCTGTAGAACTCCCCTGGTTCGATCAGGTCTTGGCGGATATTGGGGATGAACAATCCTTGCAACAGAGCCTATCCACCTTCTCCGGTCATATTCGCCGAATTCAGGATATTATTTCGGCCTTAAGCGATCAATCTTTGGTCCTATTAGATGAAGTAGGAGCGGGCACAGATCCACTAGAAGGGAGTGCCCTAGCCATTTCCCTCCTCCGCTATTTGGCAGATCATGCTCAGCTCACCATAGCGACCACCCATTTTGGTGAACTCAAAGCGCTCAAATATACCGATGCCCGGTTTGAAAATGCTTCCGTAGAATTTGATGATGCCACCTTGCAGCCTACCTATCGGTTGCTCTGGGGGATTCCGGGGCGCTCGAATGCCTTAATTATTGCCCAACGATTGGGATTGAACGAGCAGGTAATTGCTCAAGCCCAAGCCCAGATGGATGGCGAGACGGATGATGTCAATCAGGTGATTGCAGGTTTAGAAACCGAACGTCGCCAACAGGAAACCAAAGCTCAAGCGGCTGCCAAGCTATTGCAAAGTACCGAACAGCTGCATCAACAAGTGTCTAAAAAAGCATCTGACTTGAAAGTCCGTGAACAAAAACTGCGGCAACAGCAGGAACAGGCGGTGCAAGAAGAAATTCGGCGAGCTAAGCAAGCGATCGCACAAGTGATTCGCGACCTCCAACAACAGCCCAAATCAGCCCCCGCTGCCCAGGACGCCACCCAACGCCTAGAGAAAATCGCTAACCAGCGGCTCCCCTCTCGCACCCAACCCAAAGCGCCACCCCCCCCAAAGGGTTTCACCCCCAGGTGGGGGATCGGGTTCGCATTCCCAGTATTGGCCAGAAGGCAGACGTAATTAAGGTGACGCCTACCCAGGAACTGATAGTCCAGTTTGGGATGATGAAAATGACCGTCAAGCCCACTGAGGTGGAGTCCTTAACGGGCGAGAAGGTCGCGCCACCACCCAAGCAAACTGATAGTGCACCTAAAAAAGAAGACAATACACCTAAAAATTCTGCCCCCATGGTTCGCACCTCCCAGAACACCTTAGATATCAGGGGGTCTAGAGTGGCCGATGCGGAAGTGGTGATTGAAGATGCGATCGCAAAAGCTCAAGGCCCCCTATGGATCATTCACGGGCATGGAACCGGTAAACTTCGTCTAGGTGTGCAAGCTTATCTTAAGCAACATCCCCTGGTTTCTCGTTACGAATTCGCGGAACAAGCCGATGGGGGGAAAGGTGTAACTATTGCCCATTGTGGTGTTTAAGAGGGCTGCTCTCTAGCGACTCAAACAAGAGGCTGTCATCTTTTGTAATAAGATGTTAGACCTCACAAGGATTTAGGGCAACCTAGGAAAG
Source organism: Acaryochloris sp. 'Moss Beach' (assembly GCF_021497025.1). Taxonomy (NCBI): domain Bacteria; kingdom Bacillati; phylum Cyanobacteriota; class Cyanophyceae; order Acaryochloridales; family Acaryochloridaceae; genus Acaryochloris; species Acaryochloris sp. 'Moss Beach'. The sequence goes on along the minus strand of NZ_CP071717.1, from coordinate 3,054,418 downwards.
CATTTTCTGGGTGTTTTGTGTGAAAATTAAGCCTTTAACCTGATTCCCGGACTTGATTGGCCCCTGCTGAGGATTGCTATCTATGACCAGCCAACCTAGCACCCAGGTGAAACAACCATGGTTGAACCCTACTGCTGTGCAAGCCAGTATGGATCACCATCCTCTGGTTGTTCCCCCTCAAGCCAGTCTCAAGGAAGTGGTCTTGCTGATGAGTCTGGGGCGGGAAGGTCAAGCCAAAGGCGATAACCGCCAACGCTTCAGCTATGTCTTAGTCCAACAGCAGCAGAAATTAGTGGGCATTTTGACGGAGCGAGATATCGTTAAGCTCAGTACAACAGAGACAGACTTTAGCCAGATCAGCGCCTCAAAGGTCATGAGTCCGGAGCCATTGACCCTCCTGGACACTGAGCTACAGGATATTCTGACCCCTCTTTCTATACTCCAAACCCAAAATATCCGTCATTTACCGATCCTGAACGCAACGGGTGGATTGGTAGGGGTTATCACCACAGAGAGCATTCGTAAAGTCTTAGAACCAACCATGTTGCTGAAGTTGCGGCATGTGAGTGAGGTGATGACGCCAACCGTAGTGACGGCCCCTCCCACAGCCAGCATCCAGCAAGTGGCCCAAAGAATGGCGATGTACAAAATGAGTTGTGTGGTGATTGTCCAACAGCAGTCTCAAGGCAGCAGAATTAAGCCCTTGGGCATTGTCACCGAGCGAGATATCGTTAAATTCCAAGCCCTCAGCCTCGACCTCCGCACAACCCTGGCGGAAACGGTTATGAGTCAGCCCTTAGTTTGCCTCAACTTAGATGACAAGCTTTGGGATGCCCATCAAACCATGCAGAAAATACAGGTTCGCCGCCTCGTGGTGATGGGACAGCAGGGAGACTTAGCCGGCGTTTTAACTCAAGCCAGCATTTTGGCTGCCCTCAATGTACCCGAAGCGCATCACACCGCCGAGGTTTTGCATCAGCAGGTAGAACAAATTCAAGATGAGCGGATCTTATCGTTACAACATCAAAAAACAAATCTCGAAAAACAAGTCGAGGCCGATGCTGCCACCTTATATTTCTGCCAAGAACGCTTTCGAGTCATGTTCGAGCAAGCCGTGATTGGCATTGCCCATGTCAATCTGCAAGGGCAAGTGATGTTGGCCAACCAAAAATTCTGCGAGATATTACACCAAATACAAACCCAAGTCTGCCATCATCTCGTACATGATGTGCTTCAGATGCCCCAGGGAGCAGAGAACTGGCAGGAGAAACTACAATCCCAACAGCAAGACTCTATTCAGCTGGAACATCACTATCGGCATCCTCAAGGACATTCAGCCTGGCTGGATTTGACCATATCCTTAGCCATAACTGCCACAGGGGCTCCCGATTACTTCATTGTGATGGTGCAAGATATTAGCGATCGCAAACAGGCTGAACTGGAACGTCAACAGCTCAATCGAGAACTAGAAGCCCGGGTTTCCCTGGGTATATCTGCCTTCCGAGCGAGTGAGAAACGCTTTCGAATGTTGTTTAATGCTGCCCCTGATGCGTTATTTGTGGTTGATTTCCATGGTGTGATTCGCCGAGTCAATCAAGCGGCTATCCAACAATCAGGGTATAAAGTCTCGGAACTATTAGGTAGTTTAATCAAGACCTACTTTAACGACAGCAGCCAAGTCGAGTATGAGACCTATTTAGCTCAGTTGATTGATCAGGGTAGTTATCGTCAAACCCTTGAATTTATCTGTAAAAACGATACGACTTTAGTCATTGATTGCTCCTGTACTGTGGTAACGGATCCCACCAGTCAAGATCCCTATATCCTGATGGTCCAGCGGGACGTTAGCGATCGTGTCCAGGCAGCAACTGCCTTGCGGGAAAGTGAGCAACGGTTTCAACAAATGGCGGACTGTGCTCCTGTGCTGTTATGGATATCAGGGATAGACAAACAGTGCACGTTTTTTAATCAACAATGGCTTGAATTTACAGGACAGACCATGGCCCACGAGCTGGGCAAGGGTTGGGCTGAAGGGATACATCCTGAGGATCGACAAACATCTCTAGACATCTGTACGGCTTCCTTTGATGCCCGTGAACCCTTTTGTATGGAATATCGGCTCCGGCGGCATGATGGAGCCTATCGATGGCTGATCGATATGGGTACCCCTCGCTTTTTACCCAATGGTGACTTTGTCGGCTATATCGGTTCCTGTGTAGACATCACCGAACGAAAAGTCTTAGAGGATAAGGTCCGCTCCAGCGAAGCTCAGATTCGGGCCGTCTTTGATGGCATGACGGATATTGTGTTCGTGTTTGATACCGAGACTCAGCAAATTAATGCGATTCCCCCCTCCCTCGTCTCGCCAGATATGGTAGAGATGATCAATCAAACGGCAGAAGTATTGCTGCTCGAAAATGAGCAAGCTCAAGCCTTTCACGACCATATTCAGCAAGCGATCAACGACCAAGAAACCGTTACCTTCGAGTATCAATTGCCCTCGACCTCAGTACCGACTTGGTATGTGGCCAGTATTACGCCCCTGTCTCCCACGTCTGTCATTTGGGTGGCCCATAACATCACAGACCGCAAGTATATGGAACAAGAACTGTTCCAAGAGAAAGAACTTGCCCAAGTGACCCTGCAATCGATTGGTGATGCGGTGATTACGACGGATGCCCAGGGCCAAATTCGTCACCTCAACGCCGTGGCTGAAAAACTAACGGGGTGGTCCTGTTTTGAGGCTCAAGGACATCCTATTCATGATGTCTTTCAGGTGGTCGATGAAACGACACGCCGCCCTGATATTCAGCTGATTGATTCCGTATTGATGACGGGAGAAATTGCCATCTCTGAGCATCAAGCCCTCTTGATTGCCCAGGATGACCAAGAATATGCCATCGATCATTCGGCGGCACCGATTCGCGATCGCAACACCCATATTCTCGGTATCGTCGTAGTCTTTCGAGATGTCAGTCAATCTCGTCAGCTCTCCCAGCAAATGACCTGGCAAGCCAGCCATGACTCCCTCACCGGGTTAGTCAATCGCTATCAATTTGAACAGCTGCTCCAGAAAGCCCTACACTCTGCCCATCGCGATCAGCTACAGCATGTCCTTTGCTATCTCGATCTAGATCAGTTCAAGATTGTCAACGATACCTGTGGTCATGCCGCAGGGGATGAACTCCTCCAGCAGGTGGCAGAACTCTTCAAACACACCATTCGCAGCACCGATGTTATCGCTCGTTTAGGAGGGGATGAATTTGGGTTGCTGCTGCACCAATGCTCAATGGAACGGGCCCAAGTGATTGCAGAACAGCTCCGGCAGCGCTTACAAGCGTTCCGCTTTAGCTGGAATGAACAAACCTTTAGCATTGGCCTCAGCATTGGTCTAGTGGCCATTAATTACGATAGCCACAATCTGTCTAGCCTCATTAGCGCAGCCGATGCCGCCTGCTATGCGGCCAAGGCCCGAGGCCGTAATCGCATTCACGTCTATCAGCTCGATGATTTAGAACTCGTCCAACAGCGGGGAACCCAGCGGTGGAGTCGTCGCATCAAGCAGGCTTTAGAAGAAAATCGGTTTCGCCTCTATGGTCAGGCCATTGTCCCCACCGATCCCAATCAATCTGAGATCCACCAGTGCTGTGAGGTACTCCTCCGCATGGTGGATGAGCAAGATCAGGTAGTCAGTGCCGCCACCTTTATTCCTGCTGCTGAACGCTACAATCTCATGCCGGAAATTGATCGCTGGGTAATTAGCCAGTTTTTAGTGGATCACTTTAACCCTCCCCAAATGGCCAAAACCGGAGCGGATCAGCCTTTACCCTATATGATCAACCTCTCTGGAGCCAGTATTGGGGATGAGCAATTTTTGCAGTTTCTACAAGAGCAGTTCCAGCGTTATCCCCATGCTGCCCCTCAAATTTGTTTCGAAATTACGGAAACAGCAGCTATTTCTAATCTCAATCAAGCCATTACGTTTATTAATGAACTCAAACAGTTGGGCTGCAAATTTGCCCTGGATGATTTTGGCAGTGGATTATCGTCGTTTGCCTATTTGAAGACCTTACCGGTAGATTATCTGAAAATCGATGGTCACTTTATTGAAGATATGGCCAACGATCCTGCCACTCAGGCCATTGTGGAATCGATCAACCACATTGGCCATGTGATGGGCTTACAAACGATTGCAGAATCTGTCGGCGATCTCTCAACCCGGAAAAAGCTACAGACCATGGGCATAGACTATGTCCAGGGATATGGCATTGCCTTGCCCTGTTCCCTTACCTATGCCTCATAGCTCAGGCCAGACTCAGGGTTTAAGAGTCTCCTTCCGTTTGCACCAATTGGTCTAGCCAACCCTCAACTTTGTCTTCCCAATTCTCTCCGACGCGAAAACTGCGATTGGCTTGTTCCATCAAAATCCCTTGATCCACCAAGCGGCTGAGGGATTGCTTGAGCCGCTCATTGCTATGGGGCAGGCGACCATCTTTCTTAGCCAACCGAACATAAAAGAACAAGGACATAAAACGACCATAGGAATTATGCTCTGGATCAGTTTCCTTAAAAGCACTTTGCACCTGATCGAGGATAATTTTCCACTGTTCACGGGTGAGAGGGCCAGAATCTTGAGAGCTAAATTCAGACTCCGCTTCCGGATCTTCTTCCGGCAAAAACAGTTCTTTAAATCCTGCTAGGGTTTTAATTTGGACTTGTCCAGCCGTAGCTGCCGCATCAACAAAGGCACTGAAGTTGGTAAACGAAGCAGCATCCGGACGGGTAATCGACGCCACCCCGGCATAGGCGTATTTGACATTAGCCCGCATCAATCGATCAACCGCCCCAAACCGGGTACTTTTACCTTGATCCCGTGCCAGGTTAATGGCTGCGAGTAAGCAGGCGACGGCATCCTCATAGCTAATAGATTGGGTGAGTCGTTTGGTGGGAGTGGTCTCTTCGGTCTCTTCAGTATCCAGCTTCTCTAAATCAATAAATTCATCGGCACTGAGTAACAGCTGATTACTAGCCACTTCAGCTCGTCCAATCAGGGTCACCCGTTTTTTTAGGGTTTTTAAGGCATTCACCAAGGGTACAAAATCACGATCGCCTGTAACGATAATAAAATGTCCAACATCGGGATATTGATAAGCCGTATTTAAACAATCAACGGTCAATTTGACATCAACTGCATTTTCTTTGCCCGTTGAAACATGGATGGGCTCAAACCCTAAGCTATACAGGGCCTGAACTAAAGATTCTTTTTCCCGTCGCCAGTTGGAGTAGACGATTTTCAGCCGCGTATGGCCTTGGGATTGAGAATAATCCACTAAAGATTCAGCCAGGGGAGCCTGAATCCCTTGGGCAGCAATTTTGACATTTTCATAATCCCAAAAAACAGCGACCTCACTGGGTGCCGATTTGGACACAGGGGTTGAGGGTACAGGCGGTGAACTCGTCTGAAGCGGCATCTGAATCTGAAGGTGGCTAGCACTTGCCAGGGCTGCACGGCGGCGATCTTCAGTGGCGATCAGTCCTGTGGCATAGGTTGCAGAAAGGGCTGCCAACCCTGTAACGGAGGCCCGCCGAGTATCACGGTCTGATAGATAGGTAACCCCAAATGCGATCGCAAAGGCCAAAGGACCTAATCCTAGAATCAATCCTTGTTTACTAAGTTGAACCATTGATATCTAGATTCCATGACTTTTACCAATCACCCAGTGCCGACGGAAAAACCGAGATAAGTCCGCTTCTTCCATCGATAAATAAATCGGTCGTCCATGGGGGCAAGTACGTGGATGGCGGGTTTGTTGCCATTGATCCAACAAGTTTTGCATCTCCAACAGATTGAGGGCCATGCCATTGCGAATGGCACTCCGGCAAGCGGTGGCAGCTAAGGCTGCTTCAATACTCTCACATTGACTGAGTTCAATCAGTGCCGCTTCGCAATCAGAGCGTTCTACCAGACGTTGAGGAGCCGAGCGAATGACCCATAGCTGATGGCCAAACTCAGCAATATCAATGCCGATATCCGTGAGTTGCTCCACCTGTCCCTCGGTTAAATCCCGCAGCATCAGGGGTGGAGTCAAGGGCACTAAATGCCAGTCCTGTCCCAGCTGTTCGTAGAGCACCCGCTCATGGGCGATATGCTGCTCCACCAGCCAAACCCCCGTCGGATGTTCAGCCACAATATAGGTACAGTGCAATTGGGCAATGGCCTTGAGGATATTAAAGCCGGAGTCGCTCGCCGCTTGTTCAGGCTGGGGAGACAGTATCGATGGCTGCTGTAAGTGGTAGACCCCTTTGGCCTCCGCCACTTTCATCAACTGGCGAATTTTCTGGGTATGGCCCGAATCCCTCATATCAGCAGGAATTTGCAGCGCCTCCTGAATCGTCGTCGTAATAGCAGGTCGCCACTGGTCTAAGTGCTGAAGATAAATCTCTGTTTTAGCGGGATGTCGATGCCAATCCACATGCTGGGGGTCGGCATGGAGGTGAATAAAGCATAGGGGATGGCGATGGCGGGGTAGGGTTTGGCGAAACGCCGCTAGAATAGTTTGCTCCAAGGGATGAGACTGGCCCGCATCTTCACCACTGACTTGGACACAGCGACCATTGACCGCCACCTTCACCCAATCCGGGCGATGGCGATGGCAGCGATCGGGCAAGCCCAACACAACTTCTACAGCATTGTCTCCCGGTAGATCGGGAATTTGGAAGCGATGATGGCATAAATCCCCGGGTCGCAGGGTCGCTAGTAACTGGGGAAGAATATCCTGAGCCACCTCGGCTGGGGGCAATACTAAACCACAAGCGATTATTTTGCTGAACCTGCCAGGTGACCTGGGGGGTGGCAGAGGGCATGGTTATGGATGATGGTTTGCACCCCCCCCGCATTTGTCGCGCTGGATCGGGGAGGGCTTGTTTGCGGGTGGGCCAGTCCTGAAATAAATCGGCAACGGTGACGACGGTACCGGTTGCGATCGCAACCGTCTCTTGGGCCACCACATGGCCCTGGTGATCATACCGAACTCGGCATCCCTGGGCCGTTCCCATCGGTCGGCTGCAAATCTCTAACCGCCCCATTTGAGCCAAACTATGGAGGGCTTCACCTCGAAAACCGAGGGTATGGATATCCCACAGATCTTCTTCTCGCTGCAGTTTACTGGTGGTGTGGGGAGTGGCAGCTTGCGCTAAATCTGCAGCAGTCAAGCCTTGGCCATTATCAACCACCTGAACCCGCCAGTCTTGGGGCCAAAGGGAAATGCTGATACGATCGGCTCCAGCATCCAGGGCATTATCCAACAGCTCTCGCACCACAGCCCCCAGAGAATCAATCACCTCTCCTGCCGCAATCCGGTGAACTAAATCAGTTCCCAGGGGTTGAATCTGAAGATCGGGGGCGCACTCTACCATCTCAACAGGGTACTGGCGTTAGAAAGTGGTGGATATGCTGTAGATAGGTGGCGGTGTCTTCCAGCATGGGAAAATGCCCTGTTTGGGCCATCCTCACATAGTCAATATTAGGATTCAAAGCTGCAGCCTCTTCCCCCGAGTCAGCTGGGACAATCTGATCCTTATCCCCTGACACAATTAAGGTTCGTATTTGGAGCTGGGCAAACTCTGTAGCCATCGCCATTGCCACCGCCTCACTCACAGCAGACAATAAGGTGCCCAAAGCAGCAACCGCATCTGCACTGACATAGTCTGATACAAACCCTCGACGTTGGTCAGCAGCGATGGACCGATGGAGGAAGCGAGCCATAAATAGTCGATCTAACAGGGGCACTTGGGCCAGCCAGCGAGGCCGTAACCGCACCACCCACTCGCCCACCTGATGAAACTGACGGAATTCTTCCTCATCATATTCAAACAACCCACTACAGGCGAGAATCGCTTGCTGAACTCGCTGAGGATATTGGTTAAGGAACAAGGCACCAATCGTCGATCCCATGGAATGAGCTTGGAGAAACACCTGTGGAACATCCAAAGCATCCAACAGGGCTGCTAAATCCTCAACATAGGATTGAATCGTATAAGTCTCAACTGCTCTAGAAGCCCGAATCAAATCTTGAGACTGCCCAAATCCACGAAGGTCATAGAGTAAACAATCAAAATTGGTAGCCAGTGCTTGAGCAACTGGCCGCCAATAGCGACTTGAGCCTCCCCAGCCATGCAGAAAAACCATTACAGGCTTCTCAGATCCCAACTGACGAGGTTCCTGACTCACCCACTCATAGTAGTGATCATGACCGCGAATGAGAACCTGAGGCATGGAGTTTGACCGAAACGAACTTATGCAGATTCTGGGGTCGAAATTGCGGCAGGATGCACTAACAGCTCAGCCGTCGACCGCTGTTCCACCATAGAACGGGTGATCAAACACTGGGTTAGCTCTTTGCGAGATTGAGACGGCAGCTCATACATCACGTCCAGCATAATCTCTTCGACAATGGCTCGCAGCGCTCGAGCTCCCGTTTTGCGTCGATAGGCCTCTTGGGCGATGGCACGAATCGCATCGGGCTGAAATTCCAGCTCTACACGATCCATCCGCAATAGTTTTTGATATTGCTTTACCAAGGCATTGCGCGGCTCAGTCAAAATCTGACACAGCACATCTTCATCTAGGGCTTCAATTACAGACATCACCGGGATTCGACCTGTAAATTCAGGAATCATCCCAAACTTGACCAAGTCTTCAGCTTCTAAATCCCGCAGCATATCGGCAGTGCGCTGCTCTTTTGCTTTTGGTTCACCTTGGATGAACCCCATGGCTTTTTTACCAGTCCGCTGCTCAATAATTTTGTCAAGACCTACAAACGCCCCACCGCAGATGAACAGAATATTGGTGGTATCAATTTGAATGCAATCTTGGTATGGGTGCTTCCGCCCCCCTTGGGGAGGAACATTGGCTACCGTTCCTTCCAACATTTTTAATAGAGCTTGCTGAACCCCTTCACCGGAAACATCTCGGGTAATAGAAGGATTCTCGCTCTTGCGCGCCACCTTATCAATTTCATCGATGTAGATGATCCCTCTTTGGGCTTCATCTACATCCAGATCAGCGACCTGCAAAAGCCGTAACAAAATATTTTCAACGTCTTCGCCGACATAGCCAGCTTCCGTCAAAGTCGTGGCATCTGCCACCGCAAACGGAACATCGAGCATTTGGGCCAAGGTCTGAGCCAACAGAGTTTTGCCACATCCTGTGGGGCCAATCAACAGAATGTTAGATTTTTGTAATTCAATCGCATCATCCAACTCAGCAACAGAGTCTGCCGATGCCTGGCTAATGCTCAAACGCTTGTAATGGTTATATACGGCAACGGACAAGACTTTCTTAGCTTCGTCTTGTCCGATGACATGTTCGTCTAAATATGATTTAATATCTCGTGGCTTAGGGAGCTGGTTGAGCGACAGTGGAGCAGATTGAGACCGTTTACGCTCTGCCACAGGTGCTCTACTCGCAGCAGGCATGGTGCTTGCAGTATCAAATAGCTCTTCATCTAGAATTTCGTTGCATAAATCCACGCATTCGTCGCAGATATAGACCCCCGGCCCAGCAATTAACTTACGAACCTGTTCTTGAGATTTACCACAAAATGAACATTTGAGATGGGAGTCATATTTAGACATGGCTTTCTCTTAGTGGACTTCACTGACGGCTTCAGAGTGGTTAGGAAGATTTTGTCTAGTGAGGACTTGATCAATCAAACCATATTTTTGTGCTTCTTCTGCGGACATAAAGAAATCTCTCTCTGTATCTGCCTCAATCCGCTCAAAAGGCTGACCTGTATGGCCTGCCATGAGATGGTTGAGGTTGCTCTTAAGATACAAAATTTCTTTAGCTCGAATTTCAATATCTACAGCTTGACCTTGAGCACCGCCCAAAGGCTGATGAATCATAATTCGTGCATTTGGTAACGCCATGCGTTTGCCAGCAGTACCTGCACATAAAAGGAACGCACCCATACTAGCTGCTAAACCAAAACAAATGGTACAAACATCGGGGCGAATATGCTGAATTGTGTCGTAAATAGCCATTCCTGCCGTGATCGAACCGCCAGGTGAATTAATGTAAAGGTAAATATCTTGCTCAGGATTTTCTGATTCCAGGAAGAGGAGTTGGGCCACAATTGCATCGGCAACAGCATCATCAATGCCGCCTCCGTTGGCAGAGCCTCCTCCACCCAAAAAGACAATCCGCTCACGCAATAAGCGAGAGTAAATATCAAAAGCCCGCTCCCCTCTGCCAGACTGCTCAACAACCATCGGTACAATATTGCGAGGCGGCATATAGGTAGGACTGGACTCACCAGACAGACCAGGATAGAAGTGATCAGAAGAATGAGACAAGTTCATGGACCTCAACGTTAATCGTATCAATGGGTAGTGTTAGGGATATCTAGGTGTCGGGCTCTACAGTAACTACCCGCTCACCATATCAACCAGTTATATTATGCCTTAACTCTTTTGGAAAAAGCTGCCCTCGTAGTTAAACTGCCTGGCAACCCGTTATTCAGCATCAGAGTTTGAATCATCTTCTTTGGGCTTGGCAGATGTTTTTTTCGCCTTAGTAGACGTTTTTTTAGTTGTTTTTGCAGTTGAACGCTTAGCTTTTGTACTTGTCTTCTTGGCGGCTGATTCATCCTTGGTCTCATCGACCGCTTCCTCAGCTTCTTTAGCTGACTTAGCTTTTTTTGTAGATGTCTTTTTTGCTACCGATTTAGCAGTTTTTTTAGCTTCAGATGATTCTTCTTCAGCAATAGGAGCGTCTTCCTCTACTTTAGCTGCTGACTCCTCAGCATCCTCCTCAGGTTTTGGCTCAACCAATTCCACATCAGAATGCTCAGTTAACCAGGAAACCACCTGCTTATGTAGCAACTCATCTTCAACAACAGCTTCCAAGCGATCCCGATCAATCTCTTGTCCTTGCAGATCTTTTAAAATCTCTTGACATCGCTGTTCAATAGCATCCGCTTCAATCTTTATCGATTCCGCTTTAGCCACTTCAGCCAAAGCCAATGTTCGCTTCAAGCGAGGAATCGTATCAGACCGCATTCGCTCCTTCATCTCCCCCAACATCTCTTTAGTCACCAGCTTATTGATGTCTAAACCATTAGACTGCAAGCGACTGAGGGTCTCTCGAATCATGACATTCAGCTCATCATCGATCATGCTTTCAGGCAGATCAACATCTAGCTCTTCAATCAAGGCTTCTAGCAGGGCTGCTTCTACATTGGCATCCGTACTGTCTTGGGCCTCTTGCTGATATTGATCCTCTAAAAACTGACGCAATTCTGCTAAAGTCGCAAACTCGCTCACATCTTGGGCAAAATCATCGTCTAAAGGTGGCAACTCTTTCGCCTTGATATCCTTGAGATTGACGGTAAATTCGGCTGAGCGACCGGCCAATTCATCTTGGAAATATTCTGGAGGGAGCGTAACTGCAATATCCTTGGTTTCCCCAATTTGCATGCCGATGATGCCGTCAATCAAATCGTCGATAAACTTCCCTTTCACGAGTTCCAGTTGAAAATCTTGGACAGACTCCCCTTCGGGAGTCTCACCTTCTTCATCAGCGTCTGACTCACTAGGCAAAAAGCGGCTTTCAAAATCGACGAGGGTGACATCGTTAGCAGCTGCAGCTCGATCCTCGATGGGAACCAAGGTCGCATTGGACGATCGATGCTCTTCTAGCACTTCATCAACCTTAGCGGCCTCATACTCTATCTTTTCAGCCGTAACTTTAAAGTCTTGATACGTCTTGAGGGTGACTTCAGGAGGAACATCAACACTAACGGCAAACACAATCGACTTGCCCGGCTCAAACTGAGCGGCGAGTTCATCAAAGGACGAGCGGAACTGAACGTTACCTAACGCTTCAATATCTTCTTGCTTGACCGCAGCTTCAAAATTCTTTTGTACTAAATCTTCCAACGCAGAAGCTTTTAATTGATCTGTGCCAAACCGCTGGAGAATAACCTGCTTAGGTACTTTACCTTTGCGAAAACCAGGGATATTAGCAGATCGCATGAACTTCGTAATCACTTGTTCATACGCTTGACGCGATTGCTCAGGAGAAATTTCTATTTCCAGACTGATTTGACTGCCAGGGAGCTTTTCCTGTGTTACTTTAAGTAGCTCTTTAGTTTTAGACAAATCGATTCCCTCTCCCAGCGGACCAAAAATAATGTGTGAATAATATAACTAATCAAACAGGGTTGTTTGATATTGGTAGAGCTATTCTAATTCAAGTTGTGAGTGCAGCTAAACCTAGATTAACCAATTTTGCCTCAGTTCATGTTCTTAATGCGTTGCTAGCAAACGATATAATTAGTTCTAACTGGGAACCCTAGTGAAGTATAAGCGTCTGACCTTTCCTCACACGATCTTCTAACCACTTCGTCCAAAGTGACTCACCTAAGGGCATAAAATACATCAAAAATTTCAAAGACCGGAGGTTGATGCCCTAAACTAGAGGGAAAGGTTACTTAAGGCAAGACGCAACATCAACAGTAGCCCTTCGATTTCCCACAAGCTTCGAGCCATACTTCAAAGCGGCCCAGCTAGCATTTGTGCAACCAAGACTTTCCAAACTGAACTTTCTTTGATAACTATCCTGAACTTACACATTGAACTATTTATTTAGCCCTTTAATTACAGACGCTGGAGGAATCAAATTTGGGTCAAGCATATAGAGTAGCCATATTAGGGGCAACTGGAGCAGTAGGTGCAGAGCTTATTACCCTACTAGAAGAACGGGATTTTCCGCTATCTTCTCTCAAACTACTAGCGTCTCCTCGTTCAGCTGGGCAAACCCTTACGTTTAAAGGAGAAACCATTAAGGTTGAGGAGGTTAGTGAAGCAGCCTTTCAGAATATAGATTTAGTTCTAGCATCAGCAGGTGGTAGCGTTTCCAAAACCTGGGCGCCTAAAGCAGTGAAGGCTGGAGCAGTCGTGGTTGATAACTCTAGCGCCTATCGGATGGATCCTCAGGTTCCCTTGATTGTGCCTGAAGTCAATCCTGATGCCGTGACTCAACATCAAGGAATTATTGCCAATCCCAATTGCACCACTATTCTGATGAATGTCGTGGTGTGGCCATTACACCAGTTACAGCCTGTACAACGAATTATTGCTTCAACCTACCAGTCTGCGAGTGGTGCAGGAGCGCGAGCAATGGAAGAGGTGAAAGTTCAAGCCCAAGCAATGTTGAATGGTGATGCGCCGCCCACAGAGATCTTTCCTTATCCCTTAGCATTCAACTTATTCCCCCATAATTCTGACTTGAATGCGAATGGCTATTGCACTGAAGAGATGAAAATGGTGCAAGAAACCCGCAAGATTTTTAATGTTTCTGATTTAAGAGTATCTGTCACATGTATCCGTGTTCCAGTCCTTAGAGCCCATTCAGAAGCCATTAATCTAGAGTTTTCTCAGCCTTTTTCAGTTGAGAAAGCCCGGTCGATCCTACAGGATTCCCCAGGGGTAAAGTTGGTAGAAGATTGGCAAGCGAATTATTTTCCTATGCCGATTGATGCAAGTGGACGTGATGAAGTTCTCGTGGGTCGCATCCGTCAAGATATTTCCCATGCCAACGGCCTAGAGTTGTGGTTAAGCGGCGACCAAATCCGGAAAGGCGCAGCGTTAAATGCGGTGCAAATTGCAGAATTGCTGGTAGAACGACAACTGTTGAAACCAGCTGCTGTGGCATCTGCCTAAGCGTACCCGTGCTAGACCACTGTGTTGTGCAGAGGTAAACGCCAATTCATAGTCAAACTATACCTGCACACCATCTCTGTGGAAGGAGCAAGAGTGAGGATCATCTCACCCAGCATTCTAAAAGCATCAATACAGCTTGTTAAGCTTAATCAACCATGAAAACTGGAGTTTGCCATTTTTCGCATGAGCACATTGAACATTAATATCGGAGCGGACAGCGCGTGACCTTCTTCGGACAGATTCTGACAGCCATGGTCACCCCTTTTACTGATACTGGGGAGATGAATTTTTCTGTGGCCGAAGCGCTAGCCATACATCTTGCCGATCACGGCACAGACACCCTTTTAGTCTGCGGCACAACAGGTGAGTCACCCACCTTAACGTGGCAAGAAGAATATGAACTGTTTCAAGTGGTTCATAAAGCAGTTGCCCATAAAGCTAAAGTTATGGCGGGAACTGGTTCTAATTCCACCCAAGAGGCCATTGAAGCAACAAAACAAGCTGCAAAATTAGGACTAGATGGTGCATTGCTGGTTGTGCCATACTATAACAAGCCACCACAAGACGGCTTATACCAACATTTTCGTGCCATCGCGGAGGCGGTTCCTGATTTCCCGTTGATGTTATACAACATTCCGGGCCGTACAGGACAGAATTTGGAAGCTGAGACAGTCGCTCGATTGGCAGAAATTGGCAATATTGTGGCTATTAAAGAAGCCAGTGGCAACCTTGATCAAGTCAGTCAAATTCGTCGTTTAACACCACCTGAGTTTTCAATTTACTCTGGAGATGACTCTCTGACCTTACCTTATCTATCCGTTGGTGCTACAGGCGTAGTCAGCGTAGCCAGTCATTTGGTGGGGGAATTGCTTAAAAAGATGGTTATTGCTTTTGCGGCAGGGGAACCGCAAGTCGCAAAAGAGATTCACCTTAAATTACTCCCTCTATGTAAAGCATTGTTCGCAACCACTAATCCCATTCCAGTCAAAGCGGCGCTTCAATTACAAGGATGGCAAGTTGGGTCCACACGCTTGCCTCTCCCTAAAGCTCCTGATCAAATCATTCAAAAATTGCAAGAAACCTTAACGGATTTGGCATTGCTGTAGGAATAGAGCACCTCCACACCCAAATGCTCCACAACAAGATCAATCGCAATTAAATGCAGGCATTACAGCGTCTGCCCATTACATAACAAAAGACTTTATAGCTAAGGAACCATATGACGGAAACTGAAACGCAACAAGCCCTCAAGATTATTCCTTTGGGTGGCCTTCATGAAATTGGCAAAAATACCTGTGTTTTTGAATTTGAAGACGAAATTATCCTAGTAGATGCTGGGCTAGCATTTCCCACTGATGGCATGCACGGTGTCAATATTGTGCTGCCAGATATGACCTATTTGCGTGAAAATCGCCACAAAATCAAGGGCATGATTGTGACCCATGGTCATGAGGATCATATTGGAGGCATTGCTTTTCACTTAAAGCAAATTGACATTCCAGTCATTCATGGCCCCCGACTGGCAATGGCCTTGTTGCAACGGAAGCTAGAAGAAGCAGGTGTTGCTGGCAAGACAGAGCTAAAAACAGTTGCCCCCCGAGATATTGTGCGCTTAGGCTCTCACTTCTTTGTGGAGTTTATTCGCAATACTCACTCCATGGCGGATAGTTTCACCGTCGCTATTCATACCCCTATTGGGGTAGTGATTTTTACAGGGGATTTCAAAATCGATCACACCCCAGTAGATGGCGAGAACTTCGACTTACAAAAGTTAGCGGAACATGGAGAGCAAGGCGTATTATGCCTGATTAGTGATTCAACCAATTCAGAAGTGCCAGGTTTTACGCCCTCTGAACGCTCAGTGTATCCCAATTTGGAGCGGGTGTTTTCCCAGGCAAAAGGGCGCTTGTTGGTGACAACCTTTGCTTCGTCCGTACATCGCATCAACATGATTTTAGACATTGCCCAAAAACAGGGTAGAACAGTGTCTGTTGTCGGCCGCTCTATGTTGAATGTGATTGCCCATGCTCGAAATCTGGGTTACATCAAATGCCCCGATAGTCTGTTTGAGCCCTTAAAAGCAATTCGGAATCTTCCAGATCATAAGATTTTAATCTTAACCACAGGTTCCCAAGGGGAATCAATGGCGGCCCTATCTCGGATTGCTCGTAAGGAGCACCGTCAAATTCAAATTCGCAAAGGCGATACCGTGGTCTTTTCGGCAAACCCCATTCCAGGGAATACCATTTCGGTCGTCAACACCATTGATCAATTGATGATGCAGGGTGCCAACGTTATTTATGGTCGACATCATGGCATTCATGTCTCGGGGCATGGTTGCCAAGAGGATCAAAAGCTGATGTTGAACTTAACTCGCCCCAAATTCTTCTTGCCAGTCCATGGTGAGCATCGCATGTTAATTAAGCATTCCCAAACCGCCCAGAGTATGGGGATTCCTGAAGAAAACATGGTGATCATCAATAATGGAGATATGGTGGCGTTGACTCCAGACTCCATTCAGATTGATGGGAAGGTTCCTTCTGGGATTGAGCTCATGGACCGAGCAGGTATCTTGAAAGCTCATGTGCTGGAAGAACGTCAACGCCTAGCAGAAGATGGGCTGGTGACGGTCGCTGCCACAATCGGGCTGGATGGTCAACTCTTGACAGCACCTGAAGTTCATTTGCGAGGGGTAGTCACTACCATCGCCATTGATAAATGGCAGGCATGGGTACAAAGTGCTGTTGAATTAGCGTTGAGAAACCGCTGGGACCAGTATAATCAGGCAGATGATCATTCAATAGACTGGGATGGTCTTAAAAGCTATATTGAACGGGAGCTACAAGGCTTATTAAGGCGGGAACTCCAAACCAATGCTACTTTGCTAATGCTTTTACAACATCCACAACAGCCAGCCGGCTTGAAAGCAGATTATGCAGAGAGACGTAAAGTAACGGTTGCACGTTAAGTTTCAGATAGCCTGGCCTAGGCTGAGTCATATATATACTTTGCCTAGGCCAGTTATTTATAACGATACAGACGTTGTAACCTCTGGGTTGAGAACGGAATTTTCAATTAGGCCATTAAGGGCAACTTTTAAGTCGCTGCTAAGGCTTGCTGCCGCTTTTTTAGTTGGCCCTGGGTAGTCAGTAGCATTGAGGGGAAAGCCAATTTTGACATGGACCTCGCAGCCTTGTTTAGGAATTGAACATCCGTAGTCAAGGGCTACAGGCAAGATTTTAATAACTGGGCCAGTTTTTTGTTTTTTTTGAGCTTGAATGGCCAGGCGAGCAAACCCAGGCTTGAGGTATTGGACGTAGCGATCCCGCATGACGTCTCCCTCAGGGAAAATGACGAGCACTTGATGGGATTGTAATAAGTCAATCCCATGCCGCAGTGCAGCAATGGAAGGTTGATCTGGATCAATGGGAAATCCACCAAACTGACGAATAAACCACCCCTGAAAACCGTTCATTTCATTGACTGTGACCATGAAGCGGGGGTCTCGGCCAATCACGGGTCGACCAAAAGTATAACCAACCATGATGCCATCCCATCGAGAACGATGCGTAGGTGCAATGACAACAGGTCCTTCTTGAGGAAAATTTTCTAAACCCGAGACTTTGACGCTGCTGAAATAAGCAGGCAAAACAACCGAACGGCCAAAGAAATAGATAAATGAAGTAAAGGGATGCGAAATGGAAGATGTTATGGATGCAATATTTGCTGATGGTGACACAGCAGTATCTCAGGCCAGAATCTAACTAAAAAACGCTAAATACTTAGCAAGAAAACTCATTTGACCACAAAACGGATTTTCTTGGTATTTCATAACTGTATATAGAGATTGTAGGCCTGTGACGATAGGCAAGGACAGTTAAAGAATCGTCACAATTTTTGAAAGCATAAATAACCCCTTTCCTCACAATATCTACATTGCAATGGAAAGGGGAGAGAGATAGCTCAGCTAGGTTAACTAATACCTGAAATTAATTGCGATAAATAGAGATAATCCAGGTACCCACTGGCTTCATTAAACCGACATCTCCAGGGGAGGAAATCCGGCAGTTGAAAAAGTAGGTTCCACCGGATTTAGGATTCCTGACATTTGAAGCGACAACTTCTATGGCAGTATCAGCTGGAATGACTTCCGTAGGAATGATTTCAATGACACCACTATCTGGATCGACAGTGACAGAATCCACAGGAATATTTTTGCCCTTCTTGAGGTTAAACAATCGACTCTTAGGGGCATGGCGAAGTTCAATCTTTTTTTCTTTGAATTTGCCATCAAAGTAGTCTGGATAGGTAATGTTGATTCGATCAATCGCCACACTCTGGCGCTTGATTTTGAGCCGCCATCGATCGCTCAAATGTTTTGGGGTGCCATAGCTCAAAACATAGCCCAACTGCTGTTTTTGGGAAGGGCCATCACCCCATACAAAACTAAATCCAGGGTTTGTTTGTGCCTCACTGATTAAAGGAACTCCAACTGCTAGAGAACCTGCACAAAGGGCGATACTGGCGAAACGCCTAATGGAGTTTTTTAGGTTTGACATGGGTAGTTTAAACCAAGACTTGAGGGTGAACAAAAAGAAGACTAGTAAATAATACTTAACAAAATCTTGTCTTTTAGCATATCGTAACAGCCAACATCATGTGGCTTGGTTGAAATTGTGACAATTTAAGAGCTGGGTTAATGCAGGGGCGATACACAAGTAGTATTGCAGCCTGGATGTAAAACTGAAGACGTAGAGAATTGATCTAAAGTGCCCAAGGCAGCCCAAAGCTATGTCCAATGTTGATCAACGACAATACGCTGCTGCTTTCCAGCGCAACTGTCAGCCCATCTTGACCGTTCTTAAACAAGAGTTACCCCAACAAGGGATTGTTCTAGAAATTGCGAGTGGAACAGGGGAACATGCTGCTTTTTTTGCCTTACAGTTGCCCCATCTAGGATGGTTGCCTAGCGATCAGACTCATCCCCAACTCACCAGTATTTCGGCTTGGCGACACCAAACTGATGCTGCCAATCTTTATCAGCCGATTGCCGTAGACATCTGCCAACCCAATTGGTCTGAGATAGTCGTCCAGGCGTTGGATCACTATGGGTTAGAGCGGTCTGAGATAGTAGCCATCATCAATATCAATATGATTCATATTGCTCCTTGGCAAGCCACAGAGGGATTAATGGCAGGATCTGCTCGCCTCCTTTCTCCCCAAGGACTGTTGTATCTCTATGGACCATTTATCCAAGCAGACCAGCCTACAGCTCCCAGCAATCTAGCCTTTGATCAGTCTCTGAGAAACCGTAATCCCAAGTGGGGGATTCGGACACTGGAAGAGGTCAACCATCTTGCAGCTCAAAATGGTCTGAGCCTGAAAAAAACTGTGGCGATGCCCGCCAATAATTTATCGGTGATTTGGCAACCGCCTGCCTCAACATCTTTATCTAAACAACCCATCGGGCAAGATAAAGACTAGACAGACTAGGTGGGGGTGTAGCCTGCAGCGGAAATCGCCTGCCGAATTTCTGCATCTGAATGCTGGGATGTTACTTGAACTTGCTTATTATCCAGGTTAGTTTTAATCGTAGCTTGTGTATCTAACGCTGCGATCGCAGCTTCGATTCTCTCAACGCAAGCCCCACAGGCCATATCAGAAATAGTCAGCTGAATCATCTATCTAGACTCCAACTTGAGATTGAACGATGAGCAGATGTTAGGCACTCCTCATCATTCAAATCCTACGTGAGTTAAGCGGCTTTGTGTCGTTTCGGCAAGGCACGAATCTGCTCCACTTCTGCAACAGCCGTAAGAGGCTGCCATTGACAAACGAGCTGCCCATCAACAAGGGTCCACTCTGCCTGAACTTGAGGTTGCTCTGGGTCTTCCTGAAAACGGGCACGTTGCATCCACATAGTCTGCTCCCTGACATTTGTGATTACTGAACTTAGTTTCCAGTCAACATAGTCATAATTCAGTGATCTCAGATCATGAGGAGAGTGATGCGGATCACGCAAGTTGAATCATTGGAGCAGAGGCCTATACTAAGCCATTGGCATGGCTGCATAGTCAATTAATTCCAACACTTTCTGTCGGAGCGTATTCAAGCCCAAACGTTCCTGTGCCGAAATAAAGACCGCCTGTGGAAACTGATCTCGGGCCAGGGCCAGGGCTTCACTACTAACTTGATCCATTTTGTTAAAGGCAATCACTCCTGGCCCCGGTGTAATGGGCATGGTTGCTAGCAGATCTATCACCGAACGCAGATGATTTTCCCAATCGGGATGGGACAGATCAACGACATGCAGTAAAGCATCGGCATCCGTCACCTCTTCCAAAGTCGCTCGAAAAGCATCCATCAACGGTGGAGGTAGATTATGGATAAATCCCACAGTATCCGTTAAGACCAGACTGCGAATCTGGTGAGTTTCAGGATCTGGAATGCTGAGGCGACGGGTCGTGGGATCTAAGGTGGCGAACAGTTGATCTGCTGTATAGGCTTCGGCATTGGTCAACACGTTCAGTAAGGTCGATTTACCTGCATTGGTATAGCCCACCACCGCCACCGAGGGTACCCGCTGATGCTGACGACGTTGACGCAGACGAGAGCGATGGGCCTGTAACTGATTAACTGCCTGTTGCAACGTATTGATTCGGCGCTGAATCGCTCGGCGTTCCGTTTCTAGCTTGGTTTCTCCCGGTCCTCGGGTACCAATTCCGCCTCCCAGGCGAGACATGGCCTGCCCTCGCCCCGCCAATCGAGGCAGCATATACTCCAACTGCGCAAGTTCCACCTGCAATTTTCCAGCCTGGGACTGAGCCCGCTGAGCAAAAATATCTAAAATAACTTCAGTACGATCGACGACACGAATGCCAATTTGGGTCTCTAGATTGCGCACCTGGGAAGGAGAGAGATCCCGATTGAAGACAATCAGGGTTATACCTAAAGTCTGGGCCCTGAGAGCTATTTCCTTGACTTTACCTGCACCCACTACGGTTTGAGGATGGGGATGCGATCGCTTCTGGTGAATCGTCTCTACCACCACGCCTCCAGCACTTTCGACCAATAGTGCTACTTCTGCCAAATTCGCCTTCATCTCTTGCTGAGAGATATTTTGAGGCGTCACCCCAACCATCAAAACCTGTTCAGATGTTGCTGATGAATCGGAGGAACCTGTGGGAAGAGACCGCCCAAACTCAGACTCTAAGGCTTCAACCAGATCCATCAAATCCTGTTGAGCCAGTTGTTCAAGACTCAAGGGAGAAGAAATGGTCCAAGGAGTCGTTGGATCGGGAACCAAATGGGCAAGGTAGGTCGATCTCACATATCCCGTAGCCCCACCGCCTCGACGCTCAAAGCCCGATCCAGTCATCGTGAGCACCGCCAACGCATCTAAGCGCTGTAAGGCCATCGCTGTTAACGCAGATTCCTTGGGAACATCTTGCTTGAGAGTCGTAGCGACACAGCGTATACCACTCAAGCGGTCTGCACCATATCGAGGCAATTCTAAGGGGGGGATTTGGGTTTGACGGGGCGACCCGACCCCCACCCGAATCACCTGGCCACGACGGTTGAGATAAGTGCTAATGGGTTGATGAATATCCGTACTGATGGCAGCCAATCGCTGGGCAAAGTCAGACGTCGTGATCCGATCACTTGGAAGCCGCTGGTGGTAGAGGCGCCGCAGCTGCTTGATTTGACTAGACTTTAAGCCTTTGAGATTGCCGTAAATCGTTTCGATAAGCCCTACCTGCCTTGCGAAAGCAAGGCGACATCATTGCTCCTCAATTGTAGAGTTGCCGAAAAAAAACTGGCAATGGCCGTCAACGATCCTTAATGAGGATTATTTTTTTCTGGGACTTAAAGTAGGCTTCTAGAACTTTTAAGGCAATGGGACCTGCCGTGGATCCCCCCGCCCCCCGCCTGTATTTTCGCCAAATGCAACCACCACAATTTCTGGGTTATTAAAGGGAGCATAGGCTCCAAACCAGGTGTGAGATGAGCGAGGTGGATCTTCAGCGGTCCCACTTTTACCTGCAGCAGGAGGGATACTAGGCACATTCAACGCCTGTCCTGTACCGCTGGTGACCACTGCTCGTAAACCCGATCTGATGATGTTTAAAGTCTTAGGTTGTAAATTCAGCGAGGTCTGCCATTTGTCATCGGGTTGATCGGACTGAAATAAGTGAGGTTTGACTTTATATCCCCCATTAGCAATGGCAGCAAAAATGAGGGAGACCTGGAGGGGACTGAGTTGCACAGCACCCTGACCGATGGAGACCATAACGGTATCGGCTGGATACCAGGCGTCTTTAAACACCTCTTTTTTCCAAGCCGGATCTGGAATAAACCCAGAAGATTCTCCTGGGATATCAATGCCAGTTTTCTCACCAACCCCTAAACGTTTAGCCCATTCAATCAAAATTTTGGGACTGGTCCCTACTCCTACGCGACCAAAAAAGGTATTGCTACTCCACTGCAGTGCCGTTTGGAAACCGATGACGCCAAATCCTGCTCCATTCCAATCCCCCACACCATGCACGGATGCTGAGGTTGCCACTAGAGCATTAGGTGAATATTTTCCGGATTCTATCCCTGCGATCGCAGTTGCAATCTTGAAGGTACTAGCAGGTGGAAAGGCCTGCATAGCCCGATTGACAAAGGGGAATTTACGATTTTGTAGTTCCTGCCATTGCTTTTCCGTCACCCGTTTAGCAAACCAGTTGGGATTAAATCCCGGATAGCTCACCATGGCAATAATGGAGCCATTCTTAGGGTTGATGGCAACCACAGCGCCTTGCCGTTTCCCTAAGGCTTTTTCTGCTGCCTTTTGCACATCTAGATCCAGGGTGAGCTTCACATCCTCCCCAGCGATGGGCAATTTTTGGCCCAGAATTTGGACAATCCGGCCAGCACCATCTACCTCAATTTGGTTACCGCCCCAGGTTCCCCGTAACTTTTGTTCGTAGGAGGATTCAATCCCTAATTGACCCACCACATCTCCTAGGCGGTACGGCTGGTCCTGTTTGCGGGCTAGTTCTTCTTCGTTAATCTCACCGATATAGCCAATCACCTGGGAAGCCAATTCACCATGCGGGTAGTAGCGAATGGCTTCCTTGTCGATTTCGACCCCCACAATATCGCTCATCCGCTCGGACAACGCTACCACTTGCGGAAAGCTCAGTCCTTGAGCAACACGGACTAAGGAGGTGGAGTTATGGCCTTCTACTTCAACTCGTTCTTGAATCTCCGTTTCTGGAATTTTGAGAATAGAAGATAGAACATCTACCGTTTGAGACCACTTCTCATCTTTTTGAGCAATCGGCCAGACGAAGACGGAATAGGTATAGGTGCTGTTCGCGAGAATCCGACCTTTGCGGTCTAATATTTTTCCCCGTTCAGGGCGCTTGGGAATCAAACGAACCCGATTTTCCTCCGCTCGCTGCAGATTCAGAGACCCTTCCGTAATTTGTAAAAAACTGAGACGAGGAACAATGGCTCCAAACAATAAAAGACTGATGAAGCCACCAAAAACAAACTTACGAGGCCCCGATCCGACGCTGCGCTGAGAACGCTGACGTCGTGGTAAAGAAAAGGATTGGTTAGAAAGCGACATTGATCCTGCAGGATAGGGCATACTCGCATCAACCGCATTGAATCGGTAAGAAGCGCCTAATCTTCAAAAAAAGCTCTAGCTAAGGCTACCGCGACATTCTAGCCCATTAAACCCCAGAAGCGTACAGCGACTCTTTCCGTCAACATGCTATTTTCTATCCTAAGTGTTAAGCTTACGAACGTCCAAGCAGGCCATACCAGTGCAGCCCCATCAAGAACGGTAATGCATGACTCTGCTGGATCGCCTATGGACTCGTACAGCCTCGGTGTGGAGTGTATTGTCCAATGTCTTTTATATCTGAATTTAAACATAAAAAGCGTCACTAAAAGCGATCGCATCATTCAACCTGACAAATTGGCGCGAAAAGTGGCAGATGCAGCGAAAGATATCAACTTATTTGGGACCGATGGGATTCGGGGCCAAGTCGGGCAGCACCTAACTCCTCAGTTAGCGCTCCAGGTTGGATTTTGTGCAGGATTAGAGTTGGGAAAAAGCTCCGCTCCTCATCAGCCATTTATTTTGGGACAAGACTCTCGCAATTCCAGCGATATGCTGGCCATGGCTCTCTCTGCAGGTCTGACCGCAGCGGGTTTGGATGTTTGGTACTTAGGTTTATGCCCAACCCCCACCGTTGCTTACTTAACCCATCAAACCGATGCAGTCGGAGGGGTAATGGTTTCTGCTAGCCATAATCCACCTGCAGATAACGGCATTAAATTTTTTCAAACGGATGGTACCAAGCTACCTCCATCCGTTCAAAGCAATATTGAAAGACGTATTAAAGCCTCTAGTCCATCACCAACCAGTGCTGCATGGGGACGTCACTATTACCGACCTGAACTTGCACAAGCTTATACGGATGCGATTCAAGGTCCACTTCAGTCTCAAGTAAGTTTTCAAGGATTAAAAGTTGTCTTAGATTTAGCCTGGGGGGCTGCCACTCAGCTCGCTCCCAAGGTCTTTCAAGCTTTAGGTGCAGAGGTCATTTGTCTGCACGATCAGCCTGATGGTGATCGAATCAATGTCAATTGTGGTTCAACTCATTTAGAACCTTTGAAAGCCGCCGTTGACTTGCATGATGCCGATGTAGGATTTGCCTTTGATGGTGATGCCGATCGCGTGTTGGCGATTGACTGCCAGGGCCGAACGGTAGATGGCGACTATATTCTTTACCTTTGGGGTAAGGCACTGCAGGAGCAAAAACAGCTGCCCAATGATCTGATTGTGGCAACCGTGATGTCCAACCTAGGGTTTGAACTCGCTTGGCAACAGCAAGGGGGAACCTTAATTCGTGCAGATGTCGGCGACCAAAATGTCCATGCCGAGATGCTGAATCATGGCTCCATGCTAGGGGGCGAACAGTCCGGTCATATTTTGTGCCCTCACTATGGTGTCAGTGGCGATGGTCTGTTAACAGCCTTGCATCTAGCAACGATTATTTGCCAAAACAAAACGCGTCTATCTTGCTTGGTGGATGATAGCTTTCAAACTTACCCCCAGATCCTCAAAAATGTGCGGGTAGAAGATAGGGATCGCAGGCGGAATTGGCAGGAGTGCCAACCACTCCAAACCCTGATTGATCAAGCCACAGATGATATGGGTGATCAAGGTCGAATTTTAGTCCGAGCCTCCGGCACAGAACCCCTGATTCGCGTCATGGTGGAAGCCCGTGATATGGGAATGGTCACCCATTGGACGGACCGATTAGTCGGCGCAGTTGAAACTCATCTAGCCTAGACTATGGCCTAAAGCATCACCAGTTCGCCATTGACTTCTAGGCGTTTATAGTTGCTCAGGCATAAATAGCGGTCGGCCA
Source organism: Acaryochloris sp. 'Moss Beach' (assembly GCF_021497025.1). Taxonomy (NCBI): domain Bacteria; kingdom Bacillati; phylum Cyanobacteriota; class Cyanophyceae; order Acaryochloridales; family Acaryochloridaceae; genus Acaryochloris; species Acaryochloris sp. 'Moss Beach'. Next base: position 3,029,255 of record NZ_CP071717.1, on the reverse strand, counting down.
AGGTATCGGCATGACTCGGTTCCAGCCAGCCTAGCTCTCGTAGCAAATGGATGGCGACGGCATATTTGGCACGCTTAGCACCATCCTTGACTTTGATGGCCAAGCCCAAGCCTTCACCGATGCGGCCCACACATTGCACACCTTCAGCCCCAGACTTACTCACCAATTCTCCAGCGGATAAGGTCATTAAGTCCGTATCAAATTGACCTTGCCCTGCCACCAAAGTAGGGTGATGAATCATTGCCCGCATGACCCGCTCAATATTTAAATTATTGCCAGCACTGAGATGGGCGTAGAGGGTTGCGATTTGCTCTAACTGCATATAGTAAGTCGGCACACCGCAGTCATCATGGGTTCGCATAAATTCTGCCGCTGGCATTTTCAACAATTCAGCCATTTGGTTGAGAATCAGTTGCTGAACCTGATGCCGGGCATCCATATAGGTGTGTAAAGACCACTGGCATTGCTGGCAAACAGCCAACATACCTGCATGTTTGCCCGAACAATTATGTTCTAAGGGGCTCTCTAGATCCTGGGGAATTGGACATTGCAATGCCGTCGGATCGATATCACAATGCCAGAGAATATTGAAGACTTGTCGAACTTGCTCAACGGTATGGTGGTGGGACCCACACATGACTGCGAGATCCCGATCGTTGAGATCGAAATGCTCCATTGCTCCACTCGTCACCACCGACAGAGCCTGTACAGGTTTTAAGGCGGAGCGAATAAAGCAAGAGGTATCTGTCTGCCCAGCGATAGAGAGCATTCTGCCCCTAGCATCACAGACAACGGCTTCAGCTTGGTGCTTGGATTCAATAATCCCTTCCCGCAGTAGATGGATCTCAAGTGCAGGGCTATGATTGCGTTTTCCCATGGTCATGCGTAAGACTCTAGCATCAGATGCCTATTGGGTAAATATATTTGTAACTGGGGGGGTTAAGCGTGGGAAAGGATCAGCCACCAAAGGCTAAATTCTCCTGCCAAAGTAAGGCCTAGTCGTAAGAGACTTCGACGCAAACGCTCTAGGATGGGCTGGACTTCATAGGTGCCAATTAACCGTTCTCGATCCAGCACATCTGCAGGCTTGGTCCAATATTGACCGTCGTACCAGCCAGTTTCTTCATAAAAGATTTTTTCGCGCAGGAGGCGATCGCAAACATAAGACCATCCCAGATAGAGCCGTAAGACCAGCAATATGAGTAAGCCTGTGGCGACAACCGTAAGGGTCAAAATAAACTGGCTCAGGGACTCGGCTAAGGCAAAGCTACTCGCAGCAAAGGGAGCCGCCATAACACTCGCAATACTGCCTAACTGAAAGCCTCTGTTGAGATATGCTGAGTCTTCTAAAGTTGCCCATCGAAAAAAACAGGATTCTTGTAGACTTTGGTACTCATTAAGAGGCTGCTGCTCAAGGGGTACAGGGCAATTAGAAATGGGAGCGTTCATCATTCACTCAACTCAAATGGGGGAAGTGTGAACCTGAGACCACTAAAATCTATATCTCGCTAAGGATCCATCCTTCAAGTCACCTATTCATCCTAGATCAACTTCCTAGAGAAACTCACAAGAGCTATCCAGAGCTTGCAAACATGGGCACATACGATAGGCTGCCCATGTCTCTTATGGGGAATGAGAAGTTAGCCTAGTCATTTCAACACTCGAAGGGATTGAAGTGATTAGGAGATTGATACCAACTTTACTAACTGAAATATTAGGTGTAAAGACACAAAAAATAGGTGCAATGTGAAATTCAGATCTCTATACCTACCTTGGTTAGTTTCCCATTAGGCTGCAGGCTTAAGCATGGCTAAACTGCTGTACAGGTGGAAGGCCTGATCCCATTTGCTATCTTCTCGGCGTAATAAATTGATGTAGGACTCAAACGCACCCAATAGCTCAAGCTGTTCAACCGCAGTATCGGCAAAAGAGGTGAAGTCTGCCCAAGTGTTTGCATGGGGCAAGTTTTGGGTCAGCAAGGTGGTCAAGCCACGCCAATTAGCCCAAGAGGTTTCCTGATCCACTTCTGTGAGTTTGATGCCTTGATTGAATTGATAGGCCGCATCATAGAATCGCAAAATACAACCTTTTTTAGGCAAGTGCAGATCGCAGAATTGGGCATGATCCTGCGTCTTTTCTTTGCGCTGTAATTTACCCCGAGGATCTCGATCCACGACTTTTTCAAAAATAGGGACTAAGCCTTCAACCCGTTGGGTCACATCAGACCACTGAAATCGAAACGAACTCGTTTGTTGCGAGTGGTGATCTGAAACCCATACTTCAGGTGAAGGTTGTGCAGCTTCAAAATAGCAGACCTGATGAACTTTGAGCTGTTGCACCTGGGCCATGGTGACCGCAAAATTAGGAATTCCTGCTGCTTGCAAGTCTTGGCCATACATCTGTAGCTCTCCAATCGGGCCAATTCGATAGAGACGCCACCCTCGGCTAGGGATTAGCATACGGGCTGTATAGGGTTCAACCTGCATGATTTTGGCAAATTTAAGGGCTGCCTCGGTTTTGGCATCAGCCGGTAAGGCTTCTAAAATCAATGCCCCTGTTTGGGTTTGTTCTGGATTGACTGTGGCTTGGCTCAGTTTTTCCTGCCGAACAGCCTGAGCATGATCTTGCAGTTGTTTGAGGCCTTCACGAGCCGCTCGGGCAATTTTGGGGCCGTAATCTTCCTGTAGTAAAGCGCGAAAGGTATGCTCTGCCTGTTCATGGTCAGATTGAGCCGCTTGCAATTGCCCCAAATAGAGCTTGCCCCATGGATCGCTCGTAGGGATGGCTTGAATCAATTGAGACGCCATCTGATAATCTTGACGGTCCAACGCTATAGCGATGTCTTGGTGCATACTTTTCCCCCTGGGTACGCAGTGTGTAGTTCTATTTGTGCGATCGCAATGGATACCGCCATATAATTTGCGGTGACCGCTCTTAAGGTTCTTTGGCCTAAAGATACCGCCTGGCATCCAGCCATTTGGGCCTGCTGCGTTTCGGTATGGGTCCATCCACCTTCGGGACCTACCATAACAGCGATACCCGTTTGATTCTCCCTCCCTAAAGTTTGGCTGAGACAGTGCAAGAAATTAGGTGCTGATGGCTCAATGGTACAAATATATCGTTGCCAGCCATCATTATTATCTTGCGTAACCCCTTCCTGAAAGGAGACCGGATCCAACACTTTAGGAATGATCTGTCGATGGGACTGCTCTGCTGCTTCTGTGGCAATTCGCCGCCAACGTTGAATCCGATTAGGGCTCGGTTTCAGCAGAGTTCGCTGACTGATGAGGGGCACAATGTGGCTGACGCCCAATTCCGTCACACTTCGAACCACTTGGTCAAAATGATTGCCTTTTGGAGGGGCCGCCAATAGCATCATTGGCATCGCCAACTCAGTCTGTTCACTTAAAGCTTTCAGCATCATTGCTTCTGTAGCATTGGGTAGCAACTCAGCCAACCACAGTTGTCCCTGTCCATTCATGGCAATAAAGCGATCGCCATGACCAAGCCGCAACACATCGTAAAGATAATGTTGTTGATCACCCGTCAAATGAATCTGATGATCTTGGAGTTGTTCAGGGGCTATTGCTAACCGCTGTAATTGGGCCGCGCTATGGTCCACAAGTTTAGGTTTGCCTAAGATATGAGAGATATCGCTATGGCAGCTATCGCTACGGGTATATAAAAACTATTAAACCCAAAAAAAGGGAGGTAGCGATCTTGCTCAATCCCAACACTGACATTCTAGTCAACTCAAAGCTACAAATTTCTAAGTCAGAACAAGGGGACCAACAGCCTTAAGAATGAAAAGATCTGGAGTCACTCGTACATTCAGCAAAGTCCCGACAAAAAGCCATGTGGGACCTCAAGAGTTGTGCTATTTTGTAAAAGCTGTATAACACTTCACACATCTGGGAATTCGGGTGTTTCTCGTCAGCAATTGCTAGCTAGAAATGCACTCAGATGGAGGTTGAAACCCGAATAGGAGAAAAATATGCCCGTTATTAGTTTGGCTCAAATGCTTGAGTCAGGAGTTCACTTCGGCCACCAAGCCCGCCGTTGGAACCCCAAAATGGACCCTTATATCTTTACAGAGCGCAACGGGGTTCACATCATTGACTTGGTGCAAACTGCCCAGTTGATGGATGAAGCTTACCACTACGTTCGGTCTGCATCTGAATCTGGCAAGAAGTTTTTGTTTGTAGGCACCAAGCGACAAGCAGCTGGAATTATTGCTCAAGAAGCAGCTCGCTGCGGCGGCTACTATGTCAACCAGCGCTGGTTGGGGGGGATGCTCACCAACTGGACCACCATTAAAACTCGAATTGAGCGTCTCAAGGATCTAGAAAGACGATACGAGAGCGGTATTTTTGACCTCTTGCCCAAGCAAGAAGCCTCAATGCTGCGCCGTGAACTGGATAAATTGCAGAAGTATCTCGGTGGTCTTAAGCAAATGCATAAGATCCCCGATGTGGTGGTGATTATCGATATCCGCCGAGAATACAACGCAGTGCAAGAGTGCCAGAAGCTGGGCTTACCCATTGTCTCCTTGTTAGACACCAACTGCGACCCAGATTGGGTGGATATTCCCATTCCCGCCAATGATGATGCAATTCGTTCCATTAAGCTCATCATCGGGAAGCTTGCCGATGCTATCTATGAAGGCAAGCATGGTCAAGTCAGTGCTGAAACCTTTGAAGATGCAGACATTCCATCTGCCATTGACTTTGAAGATGAGGCACCAGCAGAACCCGTTGCTGAAGTAGCAGACACTGAAGTCGCGGCAGCAGAGCCTGAGGTTGAAGCCGTTCCAACAGCTGAAGTTGAAGCGCCCGCTGAAGAAGCTCCTGCTGAAGCTCCTACTGCTGAAGAAGCTCCTGCTGAAGCTCCTACTGCTGAGGCAGAAGAGCCTGCAGCTGAATAGAGCCTTGCTGAACATCTAAGGGGAGCCTACTGTGTTCCCTTAGATGTCCCTTAACGTTTTAGCTTCAAGATAAACACCATCATAGATACACCGAGAAAAGACCATGGCAGCAATATCAGCAAAAGATGTTAAAGAACTGCGTGATAAAACTGGCGCAGGGATGATGGACTGCAAGAAAGCCTTGCAAGAAAACGATGGCGATCAGGAAAAGGCCATTGCCTATCTGCGGAAAAAAGGCCTCTCCCAAGCTGGCAAGAAGTCCGGTCGCGTGACAGCAGAAGGGCTAGTGGATAGTTATATTCACTTTGGTGGTCAAATTGGTGTATTGGTCGAAGTCAACTGTGAAACAGATTTTGTAGCCCGCAATGAAGCTTTCAAAGAGCTCGTACAAGACATTGCCAAGCAAATCGCAGCTTGCCCGAATGTCCAGTATGTTGATACCGATGAAATTCCTCAGGATTTTGTGGAAAAAGAGAAAGCAGTGGCCATGGGATCTGATGCCCTCAAGGGTAAGCCAGACAATATTAAAGAAAAAATTGTCCAAGGCAAGTTAGACAAGACCTTAAGAGAACTTTGTCTCTTGCATCAACCCTATATCAAAGACCAAAGCATTACGGTCCAAGAGCTACTTCAGCAAGCGATTTCTAAGCTGGGCGAGAACATGAAGGTTCGTCGCTTTACTCGCTTTGTCCTAGGCGAAGGCATTGACAAAGTGGAGTCCAACTTAGCCGAAGAAGTGGCAGCCCAAACCAAGCCACAGGCTGAGGCTAAACCTGCGGAAGAAAAACCTACGGAGAAAAAGACTTCTTCTAAGAAGAAAAAAGGCAAGAAAAAGTAAACAGCTAAAAAGGTAGACCAGTGTCTACCTTTTTAGTTTTATCAACTGTAGTGTTCAGCTCACCGCCTCATGTTTCAGGCTGCTACCGTTGTAAAAATGGTGTTATCTGGCTCCTAAACTTGAAATAATCCAGCGATTGATATCTGGTCCAAATTGAAGCTGGGTACAATTGCATAACGATGCGATCGCAACCTGCGATTCTCGTTATCTTAGTGGCTACGCGCCGATTGGTAATGATGGTCCCAGAAATTACACAAATTCAGCAAAGCCTTGATCAGCTGGCTCAAAAAACCGTTGAACTCACTCAAAAAGTTCATGAGCAGTATGGACAGTATTTGGCACTACTTGGCCCTGCAGTCTCTCAGAAACTGGTTCAAGCTAGCTATCATCTCTGTACACAGGTGAATCCAGATAGCTTTTTGAAGTTGTCTTTGAATCAACAACAAACCCTGCAACAAGAGGTACAACGACTAGGCACCCAGTTGCAGGAAGCTCTAAAAGCCGTCACTCAGCCCTTAGCAGAGTTAACTCAGGAAGAGAGCGTGGATCCTGAGCACTTATCCAACCTCTTGCAAGATATGGAGCAGGCAATTCTAGATGCCTTGCGTCAAATTTCTCAGCAGGCCAATGAATGCTTGCAAGAATATGACATTGTCAACATCAGCTCCATGGATCTACTGTTTGATATTGCCAGCAAAGCAGCTGAGCAAGGGCGACCGATCACAAGTGCCCCCCATTTAATCAAAGCGCTGATGGATGATCAAAACGACGACTCATCTGAGGACAGTTCAGATCCAGTGGTCGCGATTTTCCTGCAATTATCCGATTTAGAATTTACCGATATAGAAGTCATGAATGAGCGGCATCAACTCCGCCAGCTTTGGCAACAGCTCAAAACCATACGAGAGTCTTTTCACAAAAAACAGCGAGAAAAGACAGTCGCTGAGGCCACAGCAGCCTGGCGAGCCAGTTGGTTCCCAGCAGAAGTCAACGAATAAGCGGGGCACCTTTAGTTTCAACAAAATCGATCAGAAAGATAAATAGTTCTAGTGCTTCTCTAGCAACTCTCCCAAAAGTTTGACAGACTGGCTTTTGTGTCAGGTTTGCAAGCGTAAGGAGCGGCTCTGATGATGCGTTTCAAATCGGTGTCCATCGCACTGTTAAGTGGAACAGTAATAGTTCTAGCGGGAATACTTCCCCACAGACATAGCCAAGCTGAAACCCTGACCTATCCCAAGACGGTCCAAGTGAAACCGGGGGGTGCCAGCATTTTTGCCCAGCCCAAAAACTCTGGTGAAGTCATTGGCGAATACAAAGCCGGTGTGATTCTAAATCCAACCCTGCGCGTTTTCAGTAATGAAGGGCAAATTTGGTTAAAAGTAGGCGACCATTGGATTCCTGAAGCCTCATTACGTGTGGTAGAAGGTGCTGTTCCATCCCCTTCCCCAGCAAAGTCTCCTGCTCCAACCGCATCTCCTGCCCCACCCACGTCTTCACCTCCACCTACCGCTAAGTCACCATCTGCGCCCCCTAAACCATCAACGCCAAAAGGGAAACCCCTCGCTGCTCCGGCCATTAAAACCCCACGAACTGCAGAGGTGATTGCGAAGGACGCAGACGTTGCAATTAATGTCCGTGAGGAACCTAATACTGACTCTAAATCTTTGCTAGCTGTTAAGTCGGGGGAACAAGCTGAGATTTTAAAGCAGACCTTAGGAGAAGATTCTTATACCTGGTACAAACTGAAATTCACCCAATTGGGGGCAGAAGGATGGATGCGAGGTGACTTTGTCAAAGTCCATGCTCAAAAGAAGCCTCAGCCTCAAAGCTCTGCAGCTCCCCTTAAGAATCCAGGAGCCATCACATCACCCCCTGGTGTGTTTGTCGCCCTCCAAACGACCCCAGCTCAACAAACTGCAACTCAATATCGGGCCAGTTCTGGCCAGAACGTCGAACTTCTTAAAATGGTCAAGGGCGAAGATGGGTTTGCCTGGTACAACGTCCAGTTTATAGATAATGCCGAGGCCAAAGGGTGGGTCCGTGGTGATCAGGTGAGATGGCTTGTGAGCTATACCCAGCCCAAACTGGCTAAGCTGAGTGCCTCCCCAGGGCAAATCATTCCCTTTTATGCCAAGCCCACCGAGGAGACAGCGTTGCCCATTCGCGGTGTCTCAGGCCAAGCCGTAGAGGTGCTGAAGCAGGCCAAAGGAAACAATGGCTATGCCTGGTATTCACTCAAAGTGCAGGATAAACCGACCGCTCAAGGTTGGGTCAAAGGTGAGAATGTTCGGTTGCAGCTATAAGCGGTTTACTGTGATCGTTATAGCAAAAGGGCAGCGAGAAGAACAGCAGCCTCTAATCGTTGATCGATAACAGAACCTTTTGCGTACCCCGCTGTTGTGCCACTTCAAATGCCTTAATCCCTTGAGAGAGGGGAAAGGTGGTTTGGATCAAGGAGGTTACGTCCACCGCCGACTGGTCTAATAGATCTAAAGCCTTCGCAAAGGGACCACAGCGAGACCCCAACACCGTCAACTCATCGACCACAATAGCAGCAGCGTCAATAGTTAAATGCTCGGCATAGGTACTTTTGAGCACTAACGTTCCTCGGGGGCGCAGGGCCTTACGCGCCAAGTCAAATCCTTGAGGGTTACCTGTACATTCAACGGCGATATCAAAAGAACGAAGCTGTTGATTGAGATCGGGTTCAAATCCAGTTGCAATGTTGCGGACCGAGAGATTGTCTAATTTCTCGGCATGGCGACCCACTACAAAAAGTTGACATCCTGTAAGAGCAAGGGTTTGAGCAACCAGCTGACCCAGCTTGCCATCACCGACCACCAGCACCCGGTGGGAGGGGGAGATGGCTATTTGCTCCTGAATCTCTAAGGCCGCCGCTAGGGGTTCGGTAAACGTGACCACTTGATCCGGGAGATGATCGGGAACGGGATGGAGATTCGCAATGGGTAAGGTTAAATATTCTGCAAATGCCCCATGACGGTTGACGATACCTAAAACAGACCGTTGTTCGCAGTGGGTCGATAAATGACGACGGCAATAGTCGCAGTTGCCACAAGCTGCATTGATTTCACCAACCACCCGCTTGCCTTGCAAATGGGCCGGTCCTTGGTCAACCTGCCCCACAAATTCATGCCCCAGAATACCGGTATAGGGGTAATAGCCCTTAATTAACTCCAGATCGGTATTGCAAATGCCTGCTTGTCGAACCCGGACCAAGACTTCATCAGCTTGAGGTTGAGGCAGCGGCAGGTCAGTGCGATGCTGAAGCTGATTGTCTTCTAACCAAAGCCCTTGCATAGTCTTCTCCACAGTTATCTAATCCAGAAATGACAAGCCGTTTTCTTTGAGGGTGGTTAAAGCAATGTATCAGGCATTGTTTTAACGGATTGGGTTTGAATTTGATAGTTCTATAACTTATTTAAAGGTTTGGCGTAGTAAATTAAAGGGCAGAGAGCGGTTGGCATAAGCCTTGAAACCAGACGGTGTGATCTCAGAGGGAAGTCAGCTGTGATCTAGGTTTTGCCATACTAAGGATAGGAGTGATATACCTGAATTGTAACTCTTACGTTCAATGAGGCTTTGAAGGCATTATGAAGCGCCACCAGATCACATCTATGATTGCGTTGTCCGTCGTGGCTGGTGCAACCTTGGTTATGGGAACTCAACCTGCACAAGCCGGTGAGGCACGATTCAGTTGCGCCCTAGGCAGTGGCACCCCAACGACCATGGCCAAAACCAAGCGAGGTTATGTGCCCGTCATTCGCTGGACCTCTGAATATTTTGGCGCTTCCGGCTGGTCTCCAGAAGCTCGTTGTGCTGAGGTTTCGGATCGCTTCGACTCCTTTTATCAAAAGGACACCCTCAACTTCCTGACCACAGGGCGAATGAATCGCCAATCTGTCGTTTGTGTCGCCAACTATAAGGGCGGTCCTTGCAGTGGTTTATTATTTACCCTTAAGCCTGGCAGCAATCCTGGACGAACCTTGCAACAGCTTCTCAGTGTTCGAGTCGGTGCATCAGGCCCTCTCAATGAGTCTACGGCTCGGGTGTATATTGACATGGAAGATTTCTTGAGTAAGGCACCTGTGGAGAAAGAAGCGGGGGCAACGAAGAGCACCCCTCAACCCAAGATTGAATCAACGACTCCAAAATCTACAACCACCCCTGCTGCGACTAAGCCTTTGGGATTGTGGTAAATCCTTAAGTTCGTGACCCATGCTGGTTGGCCACGAATAGTTTAGATAACAACAAATCTGGGAACTTTGGGCTATAAATGCAGGTGAATCTGGGCAAGAGAGCTTCTCTCGCTGAGCGTTAACCTGCATTTTCCCTTATCCAGTTCCGTTAATGCTAAAGCGCACCTCTGGTGAGAGAAGTTATAAATCAGAGCCACCAGACTGTTACGAGCGATTTTTCTGAGGCTAAATCTTGATGCATCCGATGTTACGACATCGTCTTAAACCATCAACCCCTGGACGATGGCAGCTAGCCCCTGATGGCTGTCAATCTGGGTTTATGGATCAAGACGTCAAGTAACAGATGGTATGGTCCCCACGTTAAGCCTGTATTCCCTATGCACCATAGCGCTATGGTTGCCAGGCATACCGCCTAGTGCGGAACTCTGTGCTCCAGTTCTTGGGGGGCCTTTGCTCGCAGCCCCAGCGAAGACTGATCCAGCGAAGACTGATCCAGACCCCGTCTCGGTTGAACGGGTACGCCGTTATGCCCGAACCATTACGGTGACGGTGTGGGTTGATGATCGATGGAGTTCTGGGATTTTAGTGCATCGTCAAGGGCAGACCTACACGGTGATCACTAATCAGCATGTCGTTGCCTTTGGTAAACGCTATCAAGTGGAGCTGGCGGATGGGCAGCGTTATGATGCCGATCTGAGATCTTCTACGGACAAGGAGCAGAACGATTTGGCGGTACTTGAATTTCAAAGTCCTGACGTTTCCTATGCCGTCGCTAGGTTCGCCTCCTCTCTATCCCTAGTACCCGGTGTCCCTGTCTTTGCTGCCGGATTTCCTATTGCTAAAACCAGCCAACCTCAATTTCACTTTACGTCAGGACAAGTTTCTTTGATCTCTGATCGGGTATTGCAGGGTGGCTATCAGATCGGCTATACCAATCCGATTCAGAAAGGAATGAGTGGTGGCCCTGTCTTAAATCGTTGGGGGCAGGTGATTGCGATTAATGGGATGCATGCCTATCCCCTTTGGGGTGATCCTTATATTTTTGTAGATGGTTCCAAACCCCATCCCGTCGACCATCAAATCATGCGACAGTCTAGTTGGGCTATTCCTGCAGAACGATTTTTGCAGTTTATCCCCACAGCCCGCAAGGTAAAGCGAGAGCAGTTGTAGATGAGGGCTTGCCCCTAGAATAAGGCGTTGGACAAACGATGCAAGACGGCAATCCACATATCGGCTGGGTCACTGTAATACTCAATGTCATCGACTTGGTAGGTTGCACATTGATCAGGCTGCGTAATTTCAATATAGTCACCGGGTTGAATATGAGAGCCTTGAGCGGTCATAGAGTAGTAGTCCGTTCTATGCTCAATCGCGTTAATCACAAAGTTCTGGTGACTGTCATACAAGTGATAGTGATAGGTTTTGTAGGGGCATTGGAAAAACTGGAGAATTGACATACGGAATGAACAGTTGGGCGTCAAAGCACAGATTCAAGAATGATGCAAAGACTGGGATAAGCAAACTGCTGGCCAGGACGGTTATAGAGGCTCAAGATTCGTCAGACTTTTATTCAACCCAGGGCTTTGCCCATAGCAGTGGACGATAAAATGAGCCGTTGCTTAGGAAGTCGGATCAACTGTCCCTCTCGTTCTAATTCGTTCAGTAAGCGCGTGGCCGTAATTCGATTAATCCCGGTGAGCTCAGCAATCAGTTGATGGGTTAGTCCAATATCCAGGAGTTGCCCTTGCTCCACGGGTTGCCCAAACCGATGGCTCAACCAACTTAAAAAATGGAGCAGTCGCTGGGGAGCGGGTTTATAGCTATTGATGCGGAAGAGATCTTCCATGAAGCGAATATGCGATCGCAACACTAATCCCAAGTCTTGGCTTGCAACTGGAACGGCTCGAACTTGCACATCGTTCACACTTTCCATTTGAAAGGGGGCCATGCTGGTAAACCGTTGTCCAAGACAATCTCCGACCCCCCACAGTCCTAAGGTGACTAGATCACCTTCATCATCCCAGGTGACCGTACGAACAACTCCCTGCTCAATGCACCATAAATATCCTGCTGATTCATCCGGAATCACTTGTCTGGGCTTGAATTGTAAAAAATCTGGTGAAGGGCTGGGCGAAGTAGCATGCAAAGCAGTCATAGGCTTATATCTAATAAACTAACTGAGATAAGCAAGCCTTTTGGGGCTTTAGCAGTCATATTCAGGCAAATTAGACCTGCAATTCCCCCAAGGCTAGTGTTCAACATGATGATAAGCATGTCAGTCTAATACCAGCCTCAAACAAGGTCGACTTAAGGAGAATTTTGCCCCCTATAAAGTAGAAAAAAAATGGAATAATCTACCCTCAATCACTGCAATAGCAATCCTTTCGGCCTGTCCAGGTATCACATCGCCCCTATCGCTTTCTTAGCCAAACTCTCCTAGCCGAGAAAGCAGCCTAAACAAGTAGCTCTCAAGCATGGATCACGCTTGAGAGCTAGAGATGGATTAAACGGGCCTAGAGAGATTGCAAAAAGGCAATCAGTTCGGTCCGCTCAGTTTCAGATAGCTGGAGGACAGCCTCCTTCGAGGCTTGGGCTTCCCCTCCATGCCAGAGGACAGCCTCCATCAAGTCGCGAGCCCGGCCATCATGGAGGAAAAATGTATGCTTATTCACATTTTTAACTAAGCCAACTCCCCATAAAGGTGGTGTACGCCATTCTTGCCCCTCAGCTTCGAAATCTGGGCGATTATCTGCCAGACCTGCTCCCATATCATGGAGCAGCAAGTCCGTATAAGGGTGAATGACTTGATTATTGAATTCTGGATGCTCAGAGGTCTTGCCCGTCACCATCTTAGGTGTATGACAACTGGCACATTGCGCTTGGTAGAAAAGCTTTTCGCCCCGCTTCTCTGCAACACCCTCAATATTGCGTCTGGCTGGAACCGCCAGCAAACTCATATAGGTGGTGATTTTATCCAAGAATTCGTCACTGACCTCGGGCTGCTCGCCAAATTTAATTTCTTTCAAGCAATCCGGTTGGCCATCATTACAGCTGGGCTTAGGAAACAGAGAGGTGGTGAGACCAATATCACCATTAAAAGCCCCAGCAATTTGCTGTTTTAAATTGGGTTGATTGGCTTTCCAGCCTAAAATCCCCAATTGTTTGTCTTTTTTGGCAAAATCCCAAACATAGTTGGGGCGGCCGGAGATACCGTCTCCGTCTCGATCTTCAGGATCAGCTTGTTTCACAATATCTGCTTGGGGAACCGTCTCTAGCAAGCCTAGTCCGAATACTGCCGGAGCGACCCGTGGCGAGAACAAGACCTCATCTCCTAGGGGTCCATAGGCCAAATCCGTGAACCTATAGCTAGGCTGTCGCACACTAAATGGCTTGCCATCTGCGAAGGTGCCAGGTTCTTCTTCCCAGGATACCTGAGTGCGGCCTTCGGATGGGACTCCTAGTATTCCTTGTTCTTGGAGTTGTCCCCCATACAAAGGATGGGGAAGAGGACCACCTTCTTCTGTTTGCCCCGGGATACTCAGCCGAATGAGTTTGGATAACATTCGATCTTCATGGGGCAAGGGCGGCCGACCTCTGCCATCCCGTACATGGCACCCTGCACAAGAATTACGGTTAAACAGGGGTCCTAAACCATCCAAGGTCGCGACGGAACTAGGGGCCTGAACCCATTGGGTATTGAACAGGTGATCCCCAAATACAAACACCCGCCTGCGCTTCCGATCTAGATTTTTAATCGGTTGGGCAAAGGCTGTTTTGGTGGCTTTACTCACCGTTGCAGCCGAGCCACCGGAGAGTTCAGTGCGATTGTCAGGGGAGAAGGCTTCTAGAGAAGTGACTCCTCCCTGAATCATCAAAACCATCAGGGCTGTGAAGACAGCCCAGAGGATCAGGAATAGGCGTTTAAACTTCATTCTGCCAATATTTCTACAGAGGTACCGAGTACAGGCCCTAGTTCCTTAAATGCTTCTCCCTGGTTCTCTAAAGCAGTAACCACTGCTTCAACTTCAGCTCTTGGAGGGCTGCCTTGAGCTGATGCCAGAACTTGATCAAAGGGCTGATCGATTTGAGACGCGGACTCTTGGGTTGTGGTGAGGGCTGCAGTTATTTTTTGGTTCAGATCAGGATTCATTTGAGCAAGCAGCTCATCAAATCCTTTACCTTGATACCCTGCATAATCACCAAAATAGACATTACTAATGCCTTTAGCATTAAAGACAAAGTCTTGGTGGGTGGTGTCACTAAAACAAGAGTGTTCGTCTTCTTGATTACCACTATCTAAAGCAACCGTCATCCGTTCTGAAGCCATTTCAAAAGCGCTTAAGGTGGCCAGTGCCGTGAAAATTTTGCCGACGGTAGCTTTGGGATCGCTCTGCAAAAACTTAGCCCGATAATTCTCAGTATTGGGCTTCCATTCTGCTTCCAGGAAGGTTAAATCACTCACCAACTGTTGAGTCACTAGGGTTAAATATTGGCGGCGACGATCATTGTTGTTTTGGTTGGGGATAAAGTCTTCAAAGTTGCGTTGTCCTGGCCCCTCATTATTAAAGTCTTGCCCCCAGAGTAAGAACTCGATGGCATGCCATCCTGTACTGACATCTGCTTCATCGGTCACTTGATCACTTTCCAAAATTGAGGCAATCGAAATCTCAAATTTGGGGTTGTTGATCAGGCCACTGTCAGGCTTTTCTTTGACGTAATCAATAAAAGCTTCGTTCATAGGCCAAGCGTTAATCCGGCCTTCGGGGCCTTCTTCCCCAGTTTTGGCATCCACGAAGTCAATGGGGCCTTCATAGAAGCGAAAAGCCTCGGTTTGTAAATAGCTTTTGCGAGCTTGCACCCAAGCGTCTTGAGCGGCTTTGTGAGAGGTTTCATTGGGATTATTCAAAAAGGCTGTGATCGCCACTTTCATCATGGCAGCCTGAGTATGAGCGTCTTGATAATTCCGATAGACGACCTCTGCATAGTTCTCTACATAAGGCTTAAGGTCAACATCTTTAACGGCGATTTGCTGACGGCGAGTCGTGGCGTGGTGGTGAGCATTCGCGACAGCAACCGTCGAACAAGTAACGGCACAAAGCAGTACACAACTCAATGTTTTAGACAGTCTTGGAGAAATCATCATGGGCTCTGTAATGGGTACGACAATACAAATTGGATTGCAGGAAATAGGCAAAACAACTCTATATACTTGCAACAGCTCAGTATATATAAGTGAAATTCTTTTAAGATAGCTAAGAAGAAATTAAATCAAACTTACCTGTTACATCCCCCCAGAGTGTTTGATCTTGAAAGACCTAGGTGGTTATAAATTTCGATCGATACCATATCATTTATTGAGAAATAAAATCAATAAACTGCAATAAGTTTCCATGAAAACAGGCCTTGGATAGAGGCATTAATGGAACAGATAGTGGGCCAGATCGAGGTGCGATCTCATCTCTCAATACGCCCCTAAACAGGCACTGCAGCTTTTCTTCATTGCAAAACCTGTTGAAGTTGCGTACATGCCGCTTCAATTTTGCTAATACTGCCTGGGTTAACAAGACCGTAATAATCAAAGGCATAAACCCGCTTATTTTGAGTCGCCTTGAGCTTGCTCCAAAAGGGTTCTGATTCAAAAGCCACCACGGGATCTTGCTCCGGGTCTACCACTAGCACAATGTCTGGATCCGCCTCCAACACCTTTTCGGCAGAGAGGGTTACATAGCCTTCCACCGGGCTTTGGCCTTGGAGATCTGCTGCTAAATTTCGAGCCTTGAATTGTTGGAGCAGATCACCCGCCCAACTATTTTTATTGGGAGCTAAGATGGGCTGTCGACTGACTAAAACTAACGTTGAGGCCGAGTCAGTCGGAAGTTTACTGAGGCATTTTTGATAGCGGGCCAATAAAGGGGCTGGATCCGCTCCAATTTTCTCCGCAATCTCTTGGGTCAAATCAATTAAATTCTGCCAGCCCTTGACCTCTGTCGTCAGGGTGGCAATCCCCAAGTCCTTCACTTTACTGAGGGATTGATCATGAAAGCCTTGAGCACCAATGACCAAGGTTGGCTTGAGGGCGACGACTTTTTCTAAATCAGGCTGCGTGCGTCCTTGACTTACTTGGGGCAGCTCTTGAAATCGCGGATCCTGACTGATTAATCGACTCCCAGGAATGCCCACCAGTTTAGACGAATCCAGATGATGAATGATATCAGCAGTCAGGGAGGTTAAGGCCACCACCTTCACAGGCTCATCCGTTGGAGTAGCGTCTGTAACTGGCGTCTCACTCGTGGACGATGGGGGTGGGTTGGAACAGGCAAACAGTTGACTGCTCAGAAGCAGCGCTGCAATCAGCAGCCGAGAGCGGTTAAGCAAGATCATGGGCAGAAACGGTTGAAGGAATAGGAGGATCGAGGGTGTCAGTGCTGGCAGCAATGGCACAGATTTGCAGGCCCACGGGACTATCAATCAAGGCAGCGGTGATGCCAAAGACATGAGCCAGATTATGGGGGGTGAGCACTTGTTGGGGAGGCCCTAAATCAAACAGTTGTCCCTGCTTGAGAAGCGCTAAGCGAGCACTATAGCGAACTGCGAGATTGACATCATGGAGAACCGTCAGAATGGTCAGGCCCCGGTCTCGATTTAGGGATTTTAGTAGCTCCAGTAGTTCTAATTGATGGTGCAAATCTAAAAACGTGGTGGGCTCATCTAACAGCAAAACTTTAGGGTTTTGGGCCAAGGCCAGGGCTAAAAATGCCCGCTGGCGTTCACCCCCTGACAAGTGTTCCAAAGGCCGATTACGAAATGGCAGCATCCCCGTCTGGGCCAGAGCCCGCTTAATATGCTGGTGATCCGCTGGTGTCAGAGACCATTGCCACCAAGACTGATAAGGTGTCCGGCCTAAGCAAACCAGTTGGTGAACCGTAATGCCTGTCGGTAGAGTTTGGTGCTGGGGCAATACGGCCATCTGTTGGGCAACGGCCTGGGTCGATTGGTGGTGAATCGCTTTGCCATCCAGGAGAATCGTGCCCGCTTGTAAGGGCAACATCCGACTGATGAGTTTTAATAAGGTCGATTTACCTGAGCCATTGGCTCCCAGTAAACTTAGCCACTCTCCCTCCTGCAGGGTAAAAGCAACCTCTTTAACAATGCTGGTTTGGTCATAGCCACCACTAATCTGCTGGAGGTCTAGGAGCATAGTCATACCCCTAATGGAGACACGCGACGATACAGTAGCCAAATAAATAGCGGAGATCCTAAGAGGGCAGTGACAGCACCAACCGGCAGTTCAACAGATCCCAACCGAGCTAGTAGATCGGCCAAGATCAAGACCCAGGCTCCGCCTAGAGCAGACAAGGGCACCACCCAGCGATAGTCGGTGCCTACTAAGAGGCGAACACCGTGGGGCACCACTAGGCCAACAAAGCCAATTAAGCCTGCCATGCTGACGGCGCTGGCAGCTAAAAGGGTGGCGACTCCCCCGATTAAGAGGCGCGATCGCGTCAGGGATACCCCCAGTCCCACCGCTAGATCGTCTCCCAAATTGAGGATGTTGATATTGCGAGACAACAAGCAGCCCGCAATCAGCGCAGCAGTAATATAAGGCCCCGCATTGATGACTTCTGTCCAGCCCCGTCCATTCAAACTGCCAATCAGCCAATTGAGGGCCGCTTGGATACGGCCATCATCGGACAGCAATAGTAAGGTGGTCTGGACTGCTCCCAATAAAGAGCTAACGGCTACTCCACCTAAAATTAGATGTTCCACTGCAATACCGTTGGCGGTATGGCCCAAACGATAAACCAACGCCGATGTGAGAACGGCCCCCACCCAGGCGGCTACGGGTAACCAACTGAGGAAGATATTCAGTGTCAGAAGTGCGATCGCAACCAAACCAGCCCCTGCCGAAATTCCCAGAATAAACGGATCGGCCAGACCATTTCGTAGCATTCCTTGCAATAAGGCTCCCGACATACCCAAAGCAGATCCAACAAAAAGTGCGGCAGCAATCCGGGGTAGTCTCAGATCCCATAGAATCGTTTGATTCAGTTCTGGCCCTTGATGCCAAAGAGCTTGCCAGACTTCTTGCAGACTCATAGCCACAGAGCCCTGTGCTAAGGACAGCAAAATTGTAATGACGAGTCCAGCACCTAAGATGCCGATCATTGAAGCACGTTGCACAGCTTTTGATTCCACCTAAGACGCTAAGGGGTTAAGGGTGAGTTGAACATAAGGTTTCCCCTTACTCTAAAGTAGGCGGAGCAGCCGGAGCCGGGGCTGGAGCGGGCGGCGGTACGTAAGCTGGAGCGGGTGGCGGTACGTAAGCCGGGGGCCGGAGCTGGAGCAGGTGGCGGTACATAAGCCGGGACTGGAGCTGGAGCAGGTGGCGGTACATAAGCCGGGGCCGGAGCCACTGGAGCCGGAGCTGAAACTGTGGCCGGAGCGGGTGGCGGGGCTGAAACTGGGGCTGAAGCTGGGGGCTGAAACTGGGGCCGGAGCTGGAGCTGAAACTGCTGCTGGAATCGGGGCTGAAACTGATGCTGGAGCTGGAGTCGGAGCTGGAGCTGAAACTGCTGCTGGAGCCGGAGCACTCGGGGCAGTTACCGGCGTATCTGTTTGCCTAACAGGGGCCGGAGCCGACACTGGAGCTGGCGCTGTTGCCGGAACTGGAGCTTGCTGCCTCGCTCGGCGAGCCTTCGCTGCTGCCCGTTCCTGAGCTCGCTGCTGGGATAAAGCTCGATTTCTACGAGCTTGTTCTCGCTCTTTTGCCGTCAAATCATTCGATTCAAACCGAATTTTAATTGGTTTACTCCGTCTCCCTTCAGGCACAGACTTCAGCTGCTTCTTTACCTGTTTGAAGAATTTCTTCTTATCCTTATGAATGGCTTTATCTAGAGCCGGATCTCCGGTCGAGCGCTCTAGCTTCAAATCAACCAGCTTGCCATTTTCATACACGGGGAGAAACCGTTCAGCTAGGCCCGCAGTCGTTTTTGACTTCGCATCCTTCTTATATCCGATTCCTAACTTAAATCGCCCTTTTTTCTTCGCCTTTTTGGGCTTGATAGGGGCTTTCTGTTGAGTATTCGCTGCCGTTTTTTTCGGTCCCTTAGACGGTTTTGCTTTGCCCCGTCTAGGCTTAGATCGAGAAGGTTTACCCTTAGATGTCTTGCCTGTCGAAGTTCCTGATTTTTTAGAGGTCGACTTTGCCGCTGTTTTCTGCGTTGATGAGCTAGGCTCAGTTGGTTTATCTTGCCCGGTCTTTACAGGGGATGGAGCCTCTTCTTCTGAACTAGAGGACGTTGGCTCGGACTGCTCAGTTGTTTCGGCAGTCGCAGGTGATTCCTCTGTTGTTTTACTCGTTTCAGGTTCTTCAGTCGGCGTTTCAGATGGCTCAGTTTCTTCAGACGTCTCTGGTTCTTCCAGAGGCTCTGGGAGTTCTTCTGGCTGCGGAATGGGCGGCTCAGGCACTGAATTCAAGGCCATGGGTTCCGGCAGATCTGCGACTAACTCTGCAGCATCTGGGTCTTCCAACTCTTCTAACGATTCTGGTTCTTCGAGTTCCTCCAGAATTGGATCTTCTTCTTCAATTTCTTCTTCTAGAGCATCTACGACTGCAATTTCAATTGCATCTTCCTCAGCTAGATCAATCTCGTCAGAGG
This sequence comes from Acaryochloris sp. 'Moss Beach', assembly GCF_021497025.1. Classification (NCBI taxonomy): domain Bacteria; kingdom Bacillati; phylum Cyanobacteriota; class Cyanophyceae; order Acaryochloridales; family Acaryochloridaceae; genus Acaryochloris; species Acaryochloris sp. 'Moss Beach'. The sequence continues at coordinate 3,009,617 of NZ_CP071717.1, read as the reverse complement.
AAGGTAAACCGACACTAATTCCGAAGAACAAAGAGTGCAATACCAAGGATCCTGGCAGGGTAAATGCCAGAATGGTTCGTACTAAGCGCTCTTCGCTCTCTCTGTTAGTGCTAGAGAGCGGATTGAGACTCATTTAGATAACTGAGAATAGATTGTTTTAAACGATACACAATATTTTCAATAAATGAAAGTTACCTGTGAACATCCTGGGAGTAAGGGGACATTCACAAAATCTTCTACAACCTTTTCATACAAAGCTTTTTACAAATTTATATCTTGGTTTTTTATCATCGAGAAATTTTCATATTTCGACAGTATATCCATTATTACTTGACAGTATATCCATTATTACTTGACAATAGATATCATTAACTCTACAGTCTCATCTATGGCCGATTGTGCCGAAACATCAACATCATTTAGATGACTCAAAGCCCAGCAAGGGTGATTGCTGTAGCAGTGCCTCTATTGATGTACATTCGCGGTTTGATGTTTTCAGTGCCAGTGCAGTTTGCTGCGGTTTCGGTCAGAGCAATCGGTCTTCTCTATCGCAGTAGTGTGTGGAACGGTATAAATAAATGCAGTTTGGTCAAGTGATAACTGCGGGGGGAGTGGTGATGCTCCCTCTCATGGTATTTTCGTTAATTGCGATTGCCCTGATCATCGAGCGCCTCACCTTCTGGACGAGGCTAAATCGCAACCAAGTACGGATTGTCAAACAGGCTCTGAGACTCTATCGTCAGGACAATATTTACGATGCATTGGGGTATTTGCAAGAGCAGGCAAAGTTCCCGATTGCTCGCATCTTTTTGGCAGCTCTGTCCTTAGAAGATCCCACGCCAGAAGAATTTCGACTAGCACTGGAAAGTGAGGCGCAAGCTGAGTTGCCGACGTTGAAGCGATTTACGACGGTTTTCGACACGATTATCAGTATTTCACCGTTGCTCGGACTATTAGGAACGGTGTTGGGATTAATCAACTCCTTCTCATCCCTAGATATGGGCAATATCGGCGGGAGTGAAACCGCAGGAGTGACGGGAGGCATTAGTACGGCTTTAATCTCAACAGCTGCAGGATTAATTGTGGCGATCTCAACCCTCATTTTTGCCAATGCGTTTCGCAGTTTATATCAGCGCCAGTTGGCTTTTATTCAAGAGTATGGAGGCCAGTTGGAGTTGCTCTATCGCCATCGCTATGAACGAGGAGGGGTAACCCATGCGCTTACCCGATGATCCAAATCCACCGGCTCAAATCAATATTGTGCCGATGATTGATGTCATCTTTGCAATCTTGTCTTTTTTCATCATTGCCACCCTATTTCTAAATCGCAGCGATGCCCTGCCGGTCAACTTGCCCCAGGCAAAGACGGTAAAACCGCAGCTCTCAACGAAGGTGACGGTGACGATTAACGCCAAGGGAGATTTGGCCCTCAATCGAGAACCGATTCAGCTCAATGCTTTGGAGGCAGAAGTCAAAGACTTAACAGACACCACTGAAAAGGTTGTCGTGGTGATCCATGCCGATGAGCAAGTAGGCCATGGCCGCGTCGTGACGGTGATGGATCGCATCCGAGATATTGAAGGCGCGAAACTGGCCATTGCCGCCACGAAGAAACCATGAGCGTTACGACACCACCAGCGTGTCTGAGGCCAAGAAATGTGCCAAATGGTAAGCTCGCTCTTCTGTCTCTAACAGCATTTGCTCGTAGAGATAGCGGGTACCCCGATCACCCAAACTCTCTGCCTGAGAAGCTTGGCTACGGAGCAATTTAATGACAGATTGTTCGGCAACTAGGTCATGCTCAAGCATCGTTCGACCATTGTAAATACCGTCTGCTTCAGGTTCAAAGCAGCATAACTCAGCCAGCTTGCTAAAACTAGCGACTGGCACACCTCCCAAGCCATTGAGACGTTCGCCTAGATCATGGACATGGCTTTTGGTGGCATCTCCACATTCTTGGAAAAAGTTGTGGAGTTGATAAAACTCTGCGCCTTCAACGACAAAATGATGTTTCTGATATTGCAAATACAACGCCTGAAAGCTAGCCAGGGCAGTATTCATGCCTTCGCAGATAGGTTCGGTGGCGGACCGATCAATCAATACAGGGTTATCAGATATCTGGCCAAAAGTTTGCACAACAGCAGTAGACATAAAGATCCTCTCTCAGAAAATGGCAAGTTTGGGCGGACATCTTAGTTCCAGGGGGATTGGCAGGAAGATGTCTGTGTTCTTTCGGTTTCAAGTGTTGACTTAAAGGTAACTTTTTCCGTTTTCAAAAGGTTTAAATCTGCTATCTCTTAACCTCCTTGGATGACTATGACTCGAATTAATTCCCCGGCTTTTTCTCTAGCCGTAATCATTACGGGGGTAGGCATGCTCAATGCTCAGCCTGCCTTCTCCCAAGTTCAAGATAAACGTTCAGACATTACAAAACTGTCAAATAAAGAACGCTGTTTGTTGGAAGCCAATAACTGTACCCCGGATATCACTCAAACAGACTCAGAACAGAGGGTCTTATCCATCATTACTTCTGAGAAAATTCCTGATATTACAGAAATAGATCTGCCGATATCGGATGCCCAACTCTTAACTCAAGAGGTACTGGATGAGACCGATATACCTCTCAAAGAAGAGGATACTGCCCCTAGTAAAACCATCGATGAAGAGGTAGAGCTGGAAATCACCGTTACTGGAACTCGGACACCGCGAGCTATTCAACTCTCTCCAACCAACGTCACGGTGATTAAAGCGGAAGAGTTACAACGTCAGTTAGGGCAAGACATCCGAGATTTAATCCGTTATGAGCCTGGGGTGAGTGTCAATGAAGATGGGACCTATGGGGCGACGGACTACAATATCCGCGGTTTAGAACGCAACCGGATTTTGCTGCAAGTGGATGGGATTCGGCTCCCCACCTTTTTTGAATTTGGCAGCTCGATTTTGGGGCGCGATTTTGTGGATGTGGGCTCGGTGCAGACCACGGAAATTATTCGTGGACCTGCTTCTGCTCTCTATGGAAGTGATGCATTGGGGGGGGTGGTTAGCTACTTTACCCCAGACCCCAGTGACCTATTGGCATTGACGGATCGCGATTACTACATTAGCGGGTCTACTCAATTCCGAAGCTCGAATTCAGGTTTCTCCGGGACAGGGACAGTCGCCTTTCGGGCAACGGATAATCTGTCTGGTTTAGTCCGCTTTACCCATCGAGAAAATACAGAGCGGGATAACAAAGCAGAGGATCGATTCGAAGATCCTTTTTTCGGGGTGACCAACAATGTTTTGGGCAAGCTGGAATTTCAGATCGATGACTATAATTCTGTTCTGCTCACCGGCGAATATTTTAACGAGGCCGGTGACTTTAATACGGCGGTGGATAACCTTAACCTGGTCTTAGCCTTCCCGGGCACGACGATTTTGAGAGATGATACCGATACGGAAACGACGCGATCGCGCTTCAGTATCGCCTATAAATTTGATAATCCTGAAAGCGAGAGTTTTCTTCAATTTGGCCGAGTTCAGTTTTACTATCAGGAATCCGATTATCAAGAAACTCGCACTAGAAATGATATCTTCGCCAATCCCTTTGTTCCACCGCCTTTTGCCCCTCCTCCAGCCCGCCGCTTTCGGGAGTTAAATAACCTCTTCGTTGAAGATATTATCGGTGGCGATATTCAGTTGCGCAGCGATTTTCGCACTGGTAGTGTTGCCCACAAACTCACCTATGGCTTAGATATTTCTAGCACCTTCAACCAGCGGATTCGCGATGGACAGCGCATCAACTTAGACACGGGCGTTGTCTCCAATCGCGTTGGACCCGATGCTTTTCCAGTCAAAGATTTCCCGGACTCCGATACATTACGCATCGGAGTCTATCTGCAAGATGAGATTGAATTTGGAGAAGGGCGATTTACCATCATTCCGGGGCTGCGCTTTGACTATTACAGCCTGAAAACTCAGCCAGATGCCCTCTTCTTTAATAATCCCGGTGCTCAAGCGGCTGATTTGAATGACTCGGCCCTGTCTCCCAGCTTAGGCTTGGTCTACAAGGTGAGCCCTGAAATTGCCTTGGTCGGTCGATATGCCCGTGGATTCCGAGGGCCAAACTATATTGAAATCAATAGCGGTTTTTCCAATCCTGGAGGTGGGTATCGCACCATTGCCAACCCCAATTTGGATCCGGAAAAGAGCCATACCTTTGAGTTGGGGGTTAAGGGGGCTTTCCCGCGAGGAACTTTTGGGGTCACCGGGTTCTACAGCATTTATGACAACTTTATTTTTGGGGCTTCTGACGGTAGCACCGCAGGCACAGAACCCGCGGGCTGTTTCCCACCGTTTACCCCAGGCTGTGTGCAGGTATTTCAGTCTCAAAACCTTGATCAGGTCCGCATCTACGGACTGGAGGCCCAAGGTGAATATCGGTTTAGCTCTGAACCTCACGGGTTCCGTGTTTTTGGGGGTCTAGCCTGGATTATTGGCGATGATGATCAAAATAATCAGCCCTTAGCCACCGTTAATCCCTTTGAAGCCGTCGTAGGTTTAGGGTACCGTGCCCCAGAAGACCGTTGGGGAGCTGAGTTGATAGGTACCTTTGTCGGCACTGCTCGGGTAGATGAAGAACCGAATGATTTTATTCCTGGGGGCTTTGCCTTTGTAGATATGACAGGCTTTGTCAAAATCGGCTCCAATCTCAGCCTTAGAGGGGGGAATCTACAATATTTTCGATGCGGAATATGTTCGCTATGCGGATGCTCGACGCCTCAATGATTCAACGAACAACACGACCGCCGATCCTAGATTTGGTCAACGGCGGGCTCGCATTACCCAACCTGGGATTAATTTCGGACTTGGCTTGACGTTTGAATTTTAGGGATATGGCACTTTTTCTGAAGGCAGCAGAGTTCACCCAGCTTTGTCAGCAAGGTCAAATGGAGTCCTCGTCTGATCAGACTGGATTAGATCGTTCAACCCTGCTGCCCAAAAGTTTAGGCCAAGGCACCTATCGCCAGTTGCACCTGCGCGGTGGATTAACCATTGAAATCCGGGAGGGAGTTTTGCAACAAACCCTCCGGATTGAACAAATTCATGAGTCTATATTTCCGTTAACCTCTAAATTTTTTTCTGTCTGGATCTGCAAGGGTGGAGACACCAGGGATTAGAGGAATTCAACCAGACTATATTGAGCGAAAAGGGTTTAACTACCTGTATCACCTGCCAGACTTGGAAGAGATTGAAGAATGGCATGGGGGAGAAGTGATCCATCTGGTCATGATTTATGCCAACACAGATTACTTTCACTTTCTACGCGATGACCCGGCACTACCCAACCCTTTGCGCAGCATTTTTCAAGGTACAAAGTCACAGCAACGCTTTCACCAATCCTTAGGCCCTATCTCTCCCAATATGGAGCAGCTGCTGCAACAGCTCGTGGACTGTCCTTATACAGGGGCAACCCAGGCCTTATATGTCGAGAGTAAAGCATTGGAGTTGCTGACGCTGCAGCTAGAAACTTGGAAACAGCAGTATCTACAGGCACCTACCCTACGAAAAGATGACATTGAACGTTTGCATCACGCGCGGGATCTGTTGATTCAACAATCGGAGAATCCACCTCTCTTAATTGAGTTGGCCCATCAAGTGGGGTTGAACGACCGCAAATTAAAACAGGGGTTTCGCCAACTATTTGGCACTACTGTTTTTGGTTATTTACAGGACTATCGGCTGGGACAAGCTAAGCAACTTTTGGCAGATGCCAGTCTCTCCATTGCTGCAGTGGCCATGTCTGTGGGCTACCGCAATCCTGAAGCTTTTAGCACAGCATTTCGTCGTAAATTTTCTGTTAGTCCCAAAGCATATCAACTAAATATTCGAGGCTAGAACATTATTGATAAATCGTATCTTCTATTGGCAAAAAACCGTCTGTTTACTCTCTAAAATTCAGCATCAAGCTGTTCTAGGACTTGATGAGTAGAAAGTACAGAGATGCGGGCTAATCGGAAGTCTTTGGGATTGCGAGTAATGATCGCGTCTAAATTCTGTGCTGAAGTACAGAATTTAGACGGCATCTTCAAAATCAGCTAAACCAGATTTGAGAGCTGTTTCAAGAATAGAGAAATCAACTGGGCAAATATCTAAAAGAGAAAGGGTGGTGATGAGGATTTGTCTAGCTTCTTCAAGATTCTGCGTTTGTCGTCTACAGATGTAGAAAATGTCGGTAATGCTAGATGCTGTAACGAAACCTTCAACTTTTTGATCGGCAATCGCATCAAATAGCTTGAATACATCCTCAAAAAATGGCTTTCGCTCCAGAAAGAAGTCGAGAATGATGTTTGTATCCAATAACACTCTCACGCAAGATATTTCTCCACCAGTCGTTCTTCTCGCATTGACTCAAGCTCAGTATCTGAAAGTATCGACTGACCAGGCCGATTGAGACAACCTTGTAGCTGGTTAACTAGTGCATGACGGTCAATGGGAGATTTTTGTTTTACTTTCAGAGTTTGAATGAGATTTTCTAGCAATACAAATTGCTCTTCAGCCGACAATTGGTCAATGGCTTGCTGTATTTCCTTTAATGTCATGGGAGTTATATGACCAGAAGTATAAATCACAATTTTAGTCTATGCCCATAAAGCAATTTCTGCCTTCCAGGCATTCTCGAGAACTGAGTTAGCCAAGAGTGATTGTGTCATTCATCTTTATGAAACGGTTCCGATTTTAAAAAGTCCGTATCGCAAAGAAAAAAGTCCGTATCACAAAGATGTTGAGAGGACAGCTCCCCTATTATTCCTAGTTAATAATGACTCTGTGGGCGAAGCAATGATGTCGAAGTGGTGTAAAAGATTGATTCAGAAAGCGATATATTCTGAGTTTCCAGGGTCAATAGCCTATGGTCTACCGTCTGTGATCGCGACCTTTGGCCTTTTAGTTTCGCTTCCTGTTCGAGCTGAGACTGCTGCCGCAGTACCTTCATCACCAGACATAGATCTAGCAACACTATCCATACCTGAGTCATCTTCCCCTCAACCCGCCACGAGCGTGAAAGAATGGCAGGCCCAGATTGAGGCATCCATCATTGAGATTACGGCTGTGCGAGTAGAACCCAGCCCAGAAGGTCTCAATATCATTCTGGAAACGGCGACTGGACAGCTCAGTATTCCCACCCCCCACCACAGAGAGCAATCGTCTCAGTGCGGTTATTCCCAATGCGGTCTTAGCACTGCCGGAAGGTCCTAGCTTTGAACAAGCCAACCCAACGCCTGAGATTACGCAAATTAGCATCACAAACCAGACCGATGATCAGGTGCAAGTCGTGATTACGGGGGCCAAGGCTGCTCCCACCGCTACGGTGAGCAATGCCGCCCAAAGACTAACCTTCTCTATTGTCTCGGAAGCGGCACCTGATACCCTGGCCGATGATGCAGAGGTAGAAATTACGGTGACGGCCAATCCGGAAGAAGGCTATGCCCCATCCACTGCCAGCATCGGTACACGTACCGATTCACCCATTCGGGATGTTCCCCAATCCATTCAGGTCATCCCCAAGCAGATCATTGAAGATCAGCAGGCTATTGGTGTCGAAGAGGTGGTGGAAAATGTTGGCGGTGTCACCTTTTTAGGCAATAACGATGGTCGGGGACTCAATTTTTCCATTCGTGGTTTTGATAATGTGCCTGTCTTGCAAAATGGGTTTCGACTGTTTGGCGAAAATGCCGTTGAACCTGAAATTGCCAATTTAGAACGGGTAGAAGTTTTGAAAGGGCCTGCCTCGGTTTTATTTGGACAGTCAGAACCCGGTGGACTGATTAATTTGGTCCGGAAAAAACCTTTATCGGAACCGTACTATAAGCTGCAAATTCAAGGAGGGAATCGAGGTTTTGTGAGTCCAAGTGTCGATCTATCAGGTCCCTTGGATAAAGAAGGCAACTTGTTGTACCGTCTCAATGCGCTGTATCGCCGCGAAGATAGTTTTCGGGACTATACGACCAGTTTTGATCGTTTTTTCGTAGGACCTTCTTTAACCTGGAAAATTAGTGATCAAACGGATGTGACCTTTAGCCTGGAATACATCAAGGAAGACAATCCAGCGGACTTTGGAACGTTGGCTTCTGGCAATGGTATTGCGAATATCCCGGCATCGCGGGTCACGAATAACCCTGATGATACGGTGGATAACACCTTTTTGAAGGTGGGGTATAACCTGGAGCATCGGTTTAATGACAAATGGAAACTCCGCAATGAGTTTAGCTATATCTACGATAAATATGACTATGGAGTGTTGGCGCTACCTTTTGACCTAGATGAACCCACTGGAACATTGACACGGGTTTTTGCAGCTCAGTTTAATGAGAATACCTTTTTCAATCTGAATACCAGCCTGCAAGGTGAATTTGAGACAGGCTCCATTAAGCACAATGTCGTCGCCGGGGTCGATCTATCCCGTGCAGACAATAATGGGGCAACCCGGTTTTCCCCCACCCCTGATTTCCTCAGTTTTCTGGATATTTTTAATCCTGTATACGATCCAAAACCTGCATTTGATACTGTGCCAATTGCCTTTGGCAATGACAATTCGGTCAATCGGTTGGGAGTGTACCTACAAGATCAAATCTACCTGCTGGATAACCTGATCCTAGTGGGAGGTATTCGCTACGATATCGTCGACCGCTCGAATATCGGTATTGTCACAGGAATTGAAGATACACAGGTAGACGAAGCATTGAGCCCTCGGGTGGGTCTGGTCTTTCAGCCGACGGATTATCTGGCCCTTTATGCCAACTATTCCCGATCCTTTAATCCCACCTTTGAAACGGATGACTTGGGAGCACTCTTGGATGCAGAGCGAGGAGAGGGGTTTGAAGTCGGTATTAAGGCGGAGTTGATCAAAGACCGATTGTCAGCCACCCTGGCCTTCTTTGATATCACCAAATCAAACGTAGCCACCGCCGATCCGATTAACCCTTTTGCTTTCGTTACTTCAGGTGAGCAAAACAGCCGGGGGATTGATTTTGATATCTCAGGTGAAATTGTGCCGGGTTGGAATGTGATTGCATCCTATGCCTATATTGATGCCAAAATCACCCAAGACAATACCTTTCCCGTCGGCAACGACTTAATCGGCATCCCGGAGCATAGTGCCAGTCTCTGGACTACTTACGAAATCCAATCTGGGGATGTTAAAGGCTTGGGGTTTGGCTTGGGCTTTAACTTTGTAGGGGATCGGGCTGGCGATCTGGATAACAGCTTTAGGGCTGATAGCTATTTCCTTACGAATGCCGCTATTTTCTATCGGCGTGATCGCTGGAAATTTGCCGTCAATGTTGACAATCTATTCGATGTTGATTTTATCCGTTCGGTGGGGGGTACGAGAGCCAGAGGTATCTACCCAGGGGAGCCATTCACCATTCGTGGCTCTATTTCTGTGGAGTTGTAATGGCTACCGTTGTTCAGTCTCTATGGCTTGGATTACTAGTCGGTACTTTAACCTTAGCCTGCGGCTCGGCAGGTAACCGCCCCGATGTATCTGCTCCACCTGGAGACTGTGAAATGGTGGACTATGAAGGTGGTAAAACCGAGATTTGTGGTCAGCCCCAAACCATCGTCGCCATCGGCCCCAATGTCCTGGAGTTGTTATTAGCCCTAGAGGTACAGCCGATTGGCTATGCAGATTACTATACTCTGCCGTTTACAGATTTTGACCAACCGCAATCCCAAATTCCTTACCTGGGAGAACGGCTAACAGGCCCAGTCAAAAAAGTGGGTTCTTGGAATACTCCTTCCTTGGAAGCTATTTTGAAACTGAAGCCAGACCTGATTGTGGGCAGCACTCTGGCGAATCAGGGGCAGTATTCACTTTTATCCCAGGCCGCTCCCACATTGCTGTTCTCCTATGGGGTCAAAGAGAACTGGCAGACTCAGCTTCGCAGGCTGGCTAAAGTATTAGGCCGTGGTGAGAAGGCGGAGCAGGTGATTGCTGCCCATACCCAATTGGTGGCTGAGGCTCGTAAAAACTTACAGCCTGCTGTCCTGAAATATCCGCAAGTCTTGTTGTTGGCTTCTGAGCAACTCGAGCAGGAGCTAGCGGTTGAAAATAGTGACAGTCGCTGTGGTGGACTTCTAGAAAATCTGGGATTTCAGTTGCTAGCCCCTAAAAATATCGGTACAGAAGGACCAGGGCGTAACAATATTTCTCTAGAGCTATTGCCAGAGCTGAAATCTGACTGGATCTTTTTTCTAGCCTGGAATACCGATTTTAGTGATGCGGGGCCGGATCTAGAACAGCAGCAGATCTCAGCCGTTCAACAGCAGTGGCAGGAAAATGCGATCGCACAATCGTTACCGGCCAGCAAATCGAACCAAGTGTACTTCCACAGTGCCTATGTTTGTCGCGCCCTACCGGGTCCCATTGGCACAGAGCTATTGCTCAAACAATTACAAGCTGATTTACTGCCTCCAGTGTCTGATCCCACTCCATAAGCCTCATCTGTCTCATCCCCTTTAGGAAAGCTAGCGTATGGCACGACTAAGACTGAAAACGATGGGCCTGGTGATGGCCTTGGCGATAGCGGGTGGAGCCTGTAATCGTCCCTCTCCTCCCACCTCAACGGACCCTGACTGTCGAGCCATTGCCCATGATCTGGGTAAAACAGAGGTTTGTGGCCAACCGCAAAAAGTAGTAACCATTGGTCCTAATCTATTAGAACTCTTACTAGCTCTTGAGGTACAGCCGATTGCCCATGCGGAGTATTTCCCATTTCCTACACCTCAATTCGATCACCCTGAGCAGCAAATTCCCTATTTGGGAAAGTTGCTGACGGGACAGCCGAAAAATGTGGGGACCGCCGAGAGCCCGTCTTTAGAAGCGATCGCAAAATTGAAACCAGACCTGATCTTGGCAGACAGCATTAAAAATAAAGACGAGTATAAGTTGTTGTCCAAAATTGCTCCCACCTTACTGTTCGACTACAGTGGTGCAGGTTCTGCCTGGCAGCCTGATCTGCAAGCTCTCGGCCAAGCGCTGCAGAAAGCTGACAAAGCCACCGCAGTGGTAGCGGACGCTCAGCAACAGGTTGCCAAACTGAAGGCTAAGTTTCAGCCCATTGTGGCTAAAGATCCCAAAGTCTTGCTGCTGTTGTCTGAGCAACTGAGCCAGGGCGTGCGCCTAGAAACCGCGAACAGTGCCTGTGGTACCTTGCTGGAAGACGTTGGGTTTCAAGTGGTGGTCCCTGCTGCTTTGAACCAATCCCCAGAACCGAGCCATGTGATTTCGTTGGAATCTTTGACCAATCTGGATATGGATTGGATTCTGATTGAAGGCTTCTCTAGTCAAAACATTGCGAAGACCCCAAACCCGGAAGCACAGCAGGTCAAAGCCATTAAGAAAGAGTGGAATGAGAATGCGATCGCACAATCACTACCTGCGAGCAAAGCAGGCAAGGTCTATTTCACCCCTGTATACCTATGCCATGCCCTACTGGGGCCTATTGGCACTGAAATCTTCCTCAGTGACCTCTACCAACAGCTGTCACCCTCAGAAATCAAAACCAGCCATATGCCTACGCGCTTTAAGTATTGAATTTGATCTGCGAGACATCAACGAATATTTTATGTCCGACCATCTTCAACGCTTAAAGAACGATTCCCAATACTTCTGACCTCTTTTTAAGACCCTTAACTTCAATCCTGACTCCACCTGAGGGGGTCTGGCTGATCGGTTTACCTTGATATATCTCTCACCTCCCTGAAGGTTAGTCCGATCCAAATTCTGATCTACTCGTCGTTCCTATTTTTGAATGCCAGGACCTATGCGCACCTTTCTTATTATCTGGATCGGGCAATTTGCATCACTGTTGGGTTCAGAGCTGACGAACTTTGCGATTACTCTATGGGCCTGGGAAATCACCGGACAAGCTACCCCCTTGTCTTTGATTATGGTGTTTACTCAGATTCCTAAGCTACTGGTTTCCCCCTTTGCCGGACTCTGGGTAGATCGCTACTCTCGCAAGCATTTGATGCTGCTGGGGGATTTGGTTGCCGGACTGTCCACCATTGCCCTGCTAATGCTATTTCTCACTGACCAATTGCAGGTGTGGCATCTCTATATTTCTGGGGCCATTAACGGCTTATTCGGCTACATCCAAGGGTTAGCGTATTCGGCTTCTCTGACCCTAATGGTGACTGAAGAACATTATGCTCGCGCTACGGCTTTGGGTTCTGTCCAAATGTCAGGGAGCTATGTGCTCGCTCCGGCTTTAGCGGGTGCTCTCTATGCTGCCACCGGGTTAACGGGGGTTCTCAGTGTCGATCTTGCTACCTTCGCCATGGCGATGACCAGTCTAGCTCTGGTCAAAATCCCTCAGCCTCCAGAACAGCCGACTGCACAACAGATGTCTTGGTCGACCTTGACCTTTGGTCTGCAGTATCTCTGGGTTCGGCCTAGCCTGATGGCTTTACTGAGTTTTTGGATGGTGAATAGCCTGATTGGCAGTACGATATTCGCAATTTTGCCAGCTATGGTTTTAGCTCGGAGCAATAATAACCCGCTGATTTGGGGAACGCTCCTAGCCTTCTTTGGCATGGGCGGTCTCTTAGGCGGACTGACCATTAGTATTAGCGGCGGACCGAAGCGCCGTATTCATGGTGTTTTACTGGCTAGTGCCCTGTGGAAGTTCGGCATCATTGTGTTGGCTCTCGCCCAGCAAACAGTGACCAAAATTGGCACAGCGCTGGTTTGTGGGTTTTGTTCTCCTTTTCCCGAGAGTGCGAGTCAAGCGATTTGGATGTCGAAGGTGGAGCCGGAAGTGCAAGGGCGAGTGTTTGCAACGCAATTTTTCTTGACCCAGTTGAGTAGTCCGATCGGATATGCGATCGCAGGTCCGTTAGCCGATCAATTCTTTGAGCCAGCCATGCAACCCGGTGGGGCATTAGCAGGCTTCTTTGGCCCAATTTTTGGTACAGGATTAGGAGCGGGTATGGCACTACAGATTTCTATCTTTTCCACCTGTGGGATGTTGCTTGCTGTGGGTGGATATAGTGTTCGGCAACTGCGATCGGTAGAGGTACCTTCAATGGACCAGAACTGCTAATTGAGCAGTCAAAAATGAGACTACCGACAAGCTCTCACTTATCTAAGCCTGGCAACAACGGGCCAATCCTCGATATATGCTTGCTACAAAATTATTGAGAATATTTATCAATTATGTAACAATATGATTCTAGTGACTTCATCGTAAATTTAATAATCAACAGCACTCCATATGAAACTCTTTATACAAAGCGATCTAGCTAGATTCTTTTACCCGTGAATTGAAGACTGCTGTTCCAGCGCTGGCTTACGGATAAGTACCATCAATCATATTTGGATTCAGAATCTAGTGAATATACATTCAATTGATAATATTTCTGATTATTGATGAACCACTAACTTATTACAGCTCAAGACCATCCTTTGAAACAATGACCTACGATTCTCAGACCTATTCATCCTATGAACTGGGCTGGCAGCTACATAGCAAAGCTGGCAATCAAAGTTTTCAGGCGGGCATGTATGCAGAAGCTCGGCAAGCTTATCGGAAAGCCATTTCCCTAGCAGAACTAATGTTGATGACGGCTAAAAAAGAACATCATCATCCTGAGGCGATTCATGCCTATGTTATTTCTTGTCATAATTTAGCCGATAATTTGCTGAAGTCTGATGAGGTCCAAGCGGCAGAAACCACCATGCAACAGGCGTTGGATCAAGTAATTGACTTGATGTATGCCACCCAATATTCTAAGTGTCTACGATTTGAAGCGGCGAAAGCCTTAAAGATGGTCAGCCTGAAAGCCTATGAGCTTTATCAGAATTTAGGACAATCTGATAAAGCCCAGGCTGTTTTTGAGCTGGCCGCAGAACAGGCCCAAACGTTTTTCAGTCAGATGCAACCTCACTCATTAAGTACTTAAAGGCTGATGGTTTCTCACTGCTCTACTGCAGTTCTCTTGTTCTAGCCATCTTATTGGCAGGATGCAAGGCAGGGTTGTCCATTCTGTATTTAGACCATCCAGATTTCATTTCTCTTTTTCAAAAAAGGCTCAAGTAGGTTCACTCAATACACAGGAGTAAATCTCATGCATATCTTTATTGACTTACTATTAGATCCCCGTTTTTCAGTTGTTTTAGCACCGCTGGCGTTAGCGACCTATTCTACATTGTTCTTTTTAGAGTATTTTGATCGGCAATTTGATCAGTGATCAGTGTGAGTAAGAATCAGGAATTCACACCTGATTCTTGCTGGTGGCAGGCTTAATCTATAGTTGCTGCCTATGTAGATGGTCTGAAGTTACGTATTGCTGGTGCGATCGCACCATAAATGCCCCATCCCAACGATACTTGCTCCATTCTTGGCAGAGGATCAATGAGCTTTGAGCATCTTTATCTGCCACGGTTGTTCATGCATCAATAACCTATTGGTCTAACCTCACAGCCAGACCTTGTGGATGATCTGAAAAGCTATCCAGAGCGTGGGAACAATGCCCACAACAATAGCGAATAAACCTAGTAATTGTTTCTCTTGGGTTTGCGCTTGTCGCCAAATGTCAGCATACGGGACGTCAGCATCCCCCATTTGAAAAAGAGCATATCCCTTAAACCACTTGGGCAATAGCTTATGCATCAGCATGAGTGTCGATACTTTAGCCATAAATAGGGAATTCGATGCGCGTTTATTGCCGCCAAACCCAATTTCAGATAGCCTAGCCACGGCATCCGTATCGGGTTTACGGACCCTAGTGTAAGCCGGTAAAGCCAAAGATAAGTCTCCTTGTGCTTGTGCCAGCCTCTCAGCAAAAATGCGACAACTCTCAAGGGCTGCATTACACCCTTGTCCTAAGGATGGCCAAATTGAGTGGGCTGCATCTCCCAACAGCACAACGCTATCTCCGTCTTCAAACCGATTACACAGAGTGGTAAACCCTCCATGGGCGGCTTTTTGTGATAGCAGATCTTGAGCGAAGTCAGGGGGAAGCCCGGTCTGTTCTAAATTAGGAAATACAACCGGAAGCTTTGCTTTAAACAAGGCAGATATGTCTGCTTCGGTTTGAATGGTATCGAACGTTATCTCTCCTTCTTGGGGCAAAATCAACACGGCTCTGATGAAGCCATCAGCACTCGGTGGAGCGGCCATCGTTACAGGTTCAGCACCAGGCCATACATGAAAAGCATCTGCCCATCCTGCCGTTGCACCAGGCAAATTTTTGGCTAATCCTAAGTTACATATTTTGTACATCATGTTGTCAGCATGCTGTCGGACTTCAAATCCTTCCAGCTGGGAACTTATGGAATGCCTGACTGTGCTAGAGATACCATCTGCTCCAACCAATAAATCAAATTTCTCTTCATGTTGTCCGGATGCTTTCTGAAACAATGCAGACTTATCTTGAATATTGAGCTGCAATAAAGTTTGATCAAAATAATATTGAATGTTGTCAGGAAAGCGATTCTTTCCTTCCGTAATTAATGACTGAGCTAGGGTATGTCGATCTACTGAAACCGAATTTCTAGATCCTTTTCTCAAGATTGAATCTTTCTCGGTGTGCCGAATATTACCTTTGATACATACGTGCTGTTCTGGTGGTAGCTGAACACCAGCATCTTCCAGCGCTTTGAGTCCACGCCTGTTCAGTACAATATTGAATGAACGACGATTGCTAGACGCTTTAGCATCAACACTTCTCCGTTCATAGACCGATACATTCCAGTCTGCCTGAGCCAGATACAAAGCAATCAGCGTTCCGGTTGGCCCACCCCCCCACTACTACTGCTTTCCTTTTCTTGTCAGAGGGGAGAGGCTGTGCCGATGGAGAATTTACCATACTTTTATCTCAACTCTCACTCTTTTTTGTTTTACAGCATATTATTTAGTCAAACTGTCAATAGTTTATGGCAAAAACCTTATTTTTAAATATCAAAAAAATATGTTTCTCATTCAGTAAGATTAAATAATTAAGATTTATAAAAAATAGAAAAAAATACTGAACATCATGATGCTAAAAAGTGCTGTTGTGGCAGATCTCATTTGTCGTGATACATGCGAATTAAACCTAGCCTAGTTTTGAACTGGCTTGTTTTCTCGAGGGGAGTTAGGTTCAAAATTATGAGTCAGTAAGGCTGACCACAACCTATCTCCAGCAAAATAGTGCTTGTTCGGATATCTCTAACCAACCTTGATCGACAACTCAGTTCCCCCCTTTAACGCCAAGGTTGAAGAACGATAGCCATTGATGGGAGCTTGTAAAAACTCGACATAGGGGTTTAGAGCCGTTTTGAAAGTCCCCACATTATCGGAAATAACCAGGCCGCCTTGACGAATCTGAGGGTGCAACAACCTTAAAATATCCAAAGCCAGATGTGGATACCCATCCATCAACACCAAATCTATGGGGCCGTCGATATCCTGCAAGGTTTTTAATGCATCCCCTTCCCGCAAATCTACAAACTCTGCAAGACCCGCCTCTGCAATATACTTTCGGGCTTGGATCACTTTCTCCGGGATGATTTCAGTACCAATCACTTTGCCCTGGCCATTATCTCGGATCGCTGCAGCTAAATAGAGGGTGGAAACACCATAAGAGGTGCCAAATTCCACAATTGTTTGGGCATTGATGGCCCGAGCTAACAAATAGAGTAATTGGCCTTGATCACGCTCTATCGGAATGTATTTATCTCGATAAAAATGGGTCCGAGCAGGATTCCAGTGAATGCCTTGCCCCAGTAATAGTCTGGGGAGCTGAGGCAGATAATGCAGAACCAGCTGCAGGATTTGTCGATCGGCTGCATGGTGTAGGCGTTCCAGGACCGCTTCAACTTTTGGGTCACCTAGGACGATATTCTGATCACTCATTAGATATGGATAAATGGAGTGTGCAGTTGAAAACCTGAATGCCTTGGAGCATTGTCTTCCTAATGCCCTTTAGCGATCTCCTTTCGATACCGCTACTTCGGCAATATCAATAGATTCAGATCCCATAGCCTCCAATTTAGGCAAGAACGGAAGCATAAACATATACACGCCACTAACGGCCAACACCACCATCAATAACAGGCCCGGTACTTCCAAAATGGCATGGGCCCAGGGACTCCACCAGCCGAGCAGGGTTTGCTCCTCCAGGTATGGCGTCAGCTTGAAACCATACTTGAGCAAGTCTCCGGTATGGCTATCGAGATACCACTCAAAGTAGCGATCGCTATTGGCCAACCGATAAAGATCTGCCTGGGGTAAGTAGGTAATTTCGTTGATATCTTCCAGGGAGTGAATGCCTGGAGGATGTTGTTCTGCTAATCGCTGACGGGCTTCTTGTTGTGAGAGTAACGGTGCTGTACTAGTTACGGCATAAGTCGGAGGGCTACCATCGACCTTCGGTAAGCCTTCGCTATAGATGGCTGGCAACGCCACTGCTTCAGCGATGTACAGGACAACAATCAGGGCAAAGTACAGACCCACCCAGCGGTGGATTTTGCGAGACCCAGTGGCAAACCATTGTTTTAGCTTCATTGTTTTTCCCTATCCCTTACAAATGAAATCAATCTCAGGTTCAAAATCGAGTGGTCACTTGAACTCCAAAAGTTGCGGGCGCACCAGGAGTAACCAGAAAGCCGATGGGGGCAAAATCAAAGCCTTGGGCAAAGTACCCCGTATCAAAAATATTGTTGGCAAATACATAAATACCGGTTTGATCAAACTCATACCCCAGTCGCAGATTGACCGTTGCATAGGGATTTTGTTTGAGGGTGTTATCCTCAGTGAAATTGGTTGTTCCTAAACCTTGTAACGCTATACGGGCAAAGAGGCCCATAGGTGCCCGATATTGGAGGGCGATATTGTAGGTGAAACTCGGTGCAAAGGGCACGCGATTGCCATCAAAATTGCCAAATTCGGTGAATTTCGCATCCGAAATACCCAAGCCCGCAATAATATCCAAGCCATCCATAGGCGTAGCTCTCAGTTCTAGCTCACCGCCTGTGATATTCACTTCTGCATTGTCGATCCGGCCTACCGCCAAATTATCGGTTACCAGCACTTGATAGTCATTCACGTCATTATGGAAGAGCGCTAAATTCACCTTTAAGCGATCGTCCAGCCAAGATGATTTCAGTCCGATTTCATAATTCCAGGATTTTTCAGCATTAAAGGTTAGGGTTGTGGCATCGCCGCGAAAGTTGACGCCCCCCGGTCGGTATCCTCGGGTAATGCTGCCATAGATCATCAGATCAGGATTGAAACGATATTCGGCCACAAGGCGAGGGAGCAAGATATCGGTATCTTGCTGGACATCACGGGCGGAAAACGTGGTGAAGCTAGGACCGCCGGGAGGGGTGAAAACGGTGTCTAGGTTTTGGAGGGTGCTGTTAAAGGATTCAAATCGTAATCCTGCAGTCAGGGTTAACGGTGGAGCGGGACGATAGCTGACTTGGGCAAAGGCCGCTAAGATAGTTTCATCTAATTCTCCGCTCCTGAGGTTTGTCCCCACTGGAAACCCAACCGCACCTGCATCGGCACCAAAGGTAAAACCATCATTTTGATTGGAGAACTGGCTGGCTTCAAAATATCCCCCCACCAACCATTCAAATGTCTCAGCTTCTTCAGGGGATTGGAAACGAATTTCCTGACTCCAAACCGTTGCTGCAAAGTCATTGGTATTCACAATCAAGTTGAGTGGGCTACCATCTGCATCCGATCGTTGTTGGCTCTTAGAAAATCGACGGCTGGTGATGGAAGTGGCCCTGAACTGAGGATGGGTATAGGCAATTTTGAGGGCTTGGGTATTGGTGTTCCGTTTAAAGGAATTATTGACATCTGATTCAATCTCAAAGGCATTGGCAGGATTGAAGTCATTAATGGCAACTAAGTTTGTGCCGCTATCGAGATCTTCAATCGAGGCATTGAATGAGATCTCCCATTCATCTGCAGGTGTCCACAGCAGTTTGGCCCGACCATTGAGATTTCTTTGCTCATCGACATCATTATCTAGAAAAGTGTTTTTGATATATCCGTCTCGTGACAGAAAGTTACCTGATAGGCGAAAGAACAGTTCATCTTTGACGAGAGGGCCACTGACACCTGCTCGGAGGTTGACGGCATCAAAATTCCCGTAACTGGCAGTCCCATTCACTTCAACCTCGTTCGTCGGTTGGCGAGTTTTGATATTGACTACACCAGAGAGGGAATTCCGGCCATAGAGGGTGCTTTGCGGTCCTCGTAGCACTTCAACCTGGGCAATATCCGGTAGATCGGTGGTAATAAAGCCAATGCGATCATAAGGGACATCGTCAATATAAAAGGCGACTGCATCCCGAGAGAGAAAGTTAGAGTTGCCTAAGCCTCGGATGGAATAGAAGGGGCTATTGGCACCATCGCCACTAAAAAGACTGAAGTTGGGGGTATTGTCGGCAATGTCTTCAAAGGAGGTAATGTCCGCATCTTCAATTTCTTTTTCGGTCAATACCGTTAGGCTTAGGGGCACGTTTTGAACATTTTCGGGGGTCTTTTCCGCCGTGACCACAATTTCTAGCTCGTCCTCTTCAGCGCTAGCTGCTGGTTCACGGGCTGGTGCAGAATCTGTCGGTTGCTCGGCTACCGTATTAACCAACACGGTTAAACCGTCAGGATTGGTAGAAACTTGGGCTGTTTCAGCCGTGGTGACAATGGTGAGTTGGACGCGATTATTATCTAGGGATTGCAGGGTAATCTCATCCATCCCCTCGGCAGGATTTGCTTGCAGGGTGTTCTCTACCAACTGTGCATTATCAATGGTGATGATCAGGCTATCGCTAGACCGAGTGGTTGAAACCTCAGCAAGGTCAGCATTCGTGGCGACTAAAACCAGTTCAATCTCCTCTACTGTTTCGTTAATCTGAAGGTCCGTAATTTGAGCGAGGGCCTGGGCCAGCCAGTCTTTAACGGTCGTGCTGGGTTGCGATGGTCTCCGACCGGCCTTTGGCCATCGCAAAGTAGAAACGGACTTTGCACTGTCCATTCTTCCTTCTGGCTCTGCTGCTGGCACAGCCCAAACAGACGGCCCCATAAGCAGTACGACCAAACTGCTCCCCATCAGAGATCTTTGATAGCTTCTGCCTTGCATTCAATACCCTCACACCGTCATCTCAGTCAGTATTTATTAAGAACTGATCTTAATAAATGAGTCTGTGGGCATGATATGAGCGGATCGTCAGCTTTTTCTCTTCAAACAGGATTCTTTTCTCTTCAAACAGGATTTTTTCCCCGACAGGCCATTTGGAAGGCTTTGGGACTCAGGCCAAAGCGTCGTTTAAAAGCTGCCGTAAAGGAGGTGGGGCTAGCATATCCCACAGATTGAGCCACTCCCGGAATGCTTAGATCCTGTGCGGCCAGCAGTTGCCGAGCATGTTGGAGTCGTTTGGCTTGAGAATACCCAAAAACAGTGGTGCCAAACTGTTGTCTAAACCCCAGTTTGAGCTTGTAATCATTGAGTCCCACCTGCCGGGCTAAAGCCATCAGTGAAGGGGGTGCATTCAGGTTCTGGTTCAGTACATGGGAGGCCTGTTGAATCCGCTCTAGATCATCTGGCAGCAGGTGATTTATTTTGGTTTGATGCTGGTTTTCACTCCACATTGTCAACTGCAAGGTTAATAGTTCTAATGCCTTACTCTCCAGATACATTTTCTTGACCATGCCCTGATAGGGACAGCTCAAGACTTGCTGAATAATCTGGGCCATAGCGGGCGTTGTTTTGCCCAGGGGCTGGTGGAACCTGTGTAGGGTTTGCTGCTCAGCCAGCATCTGGAAGGGTTGAGGCAGGTAGTCTGAGGTGGAGGCAAAAGACCGTACATAGTCTTGACTCCATTCGAATGCCACAACCTGAAATCGTTCTTCTCCCTGGAAGGTTTCAAACTCAACAACATCAGATAGAGAACATAAATAGTGATGCCCTGCTGATTCTGTATAGTCTTCTGGGATGTCACTGGCACCGGGGGTCTGCACTCGAAAGCGGCTGGACAAACAAAATTTAGAGACTAGGGGTTCGTCAGGTCCTCTGTGGCTTTCTATGGTCGTGGTTTGGTGGAAACGTCCATCTGCAATTTTTAGGGTTACCCCGTCTCGGAGGGTGATGAGCTGATGCCGTCCACTGCCGACCTGACTCGGCGGGCAGATCAGCAGATCAGAGCCTGTTTGCTCAAAGATAGATTCCCCGTTATGTTGGGCTTCTGCAAATAGGGTTTGTAGCTCTATGTCCCTGATGGTGGTTAGCATGGCGTCAGTGATCGGCTGGGAGAATGGGCCTATAATAATTGATATTCATTCTCACTTATCTAAACTATTATTTCCGTCTGATACGCCACTAAACTTGATACAGTCTATCTTCCCTATTTCAAGGCGGATGGGCTTGTAAAACCGAGAGAGTCAGAGGTTGAGACTTAAGGTGTCGCATAGCTGGGGGTGAGGGAAAAATGAAGCGAAGATTGGGCATCCATACCCCCATCAGATTGAGCGTAATCCGATACTGATACCAATTTGCGTTTTAAATCGTAATTCTCATATGAGGAAAATTGGTCATAGAAGTCAGCCTATCGGGTAAATCCATGAGTTCTTTGAGTCCCTTGCACAAGGTATCGGATACCTCATCTAAAGAATCAAAAACCTGATTGTAGAAGTGCTTTTCTTTCACCTCCTCCCAGATATGCTCTACAGCATTGAGTTGTGGACTTCGAGGAGGCTGAACAATCAAGCGTATATTGTCTGGAATGACGAGCTTCTTTCCGGTATGGTAAGACGCTCCATCGACCTGCATCACCACAAAATAGTCTGAAAATTCATCCGCCACTTGTGCTAGGAATAAGTTCATCATCTGAGTATTGGAAAAGGGTAAGACTAAAGCACTCATCTTTCCTAACGCAGGAGCAACAGCAACATAGCCATAGAGATATTCACGGACAAGCTGCTGCCCACTTTCGGGTCGAATTCCAGGCGCACACCAAGCTCTTCTTACTTGCCCTAGACGACCAAAGCGCCCTTCGTCTGCTGCCATGATCACAATGGGACGTTGGTCTTCGGCTGAGCGATCTGCTACAGCGGTTTGGACCAGCCCCCGAAAGTTTTTTTAAAAGCCTCTCGTGCCGCTTTGTTCCCATTGGGATGGGACGGACGAGGCATGAGTTTGCGCCATCCGTGTCGGTCTAGCAAACGATAGATAGTACTGGGTGCCACTGACGTCTCCACTTGAGTCTCAAAGGCCGTTTGGATCTCTTGAACCGTTGTTAAATGACCTTGTTGAGCACGTTCAATAAACGATTCTAAAAATTCAATCTCTTCTTCGATACTCAGATAAGCACCGGGATTCTTCTTCCGTTTAGCCCTAGGAGCAATTGCTGCTGCTCCTAGGCGATTGTAAGCGGCAATCACCTGATGGACCGTTCGAAGACTAGTTGCAGTATGCGTGGCTATTTCGATAGCTGGGCGAGGATCTACCAGGGCGTTATAAATAATCATCCATTTTTGCTGACAGCGGGCAGTCGGAGCCGTGGCAATTTTGTCTTTCACCTCATCCACTGTTAGATGCGGTTTAACTGTACTAACTCGACTCATATACTTGCGGAATGAACATAGGATTAGATCCTATCTAAATTACATCTCAAAACACAAATTGGTATGAGGGGCGAGACATTTGTGCGATCGCATATCCAGTAACCCGTGAGAACCACCATCGTCCCTAAAAACAGTGGTCCTCATACCGATGGGTTTAGAGTTTTGCCCACTCATCAGGTAATAGGTTGGCTTGTAGCGTAAAACCGCCATTCCCATCTGGCGTCAACACATAGGCCATACCCTGCGGATCAGGATAAATGCCCGTCGCAGCCTCAAAAATATCATCATGGCCGACAAGCACCGTATTTTTTGCCGCTTGCTGGAGCAACCGTCAGTAACGGCATCACATTGGCCTTCATTTCCTCAACTTGCTCATCCGTATAATCTTCAAAGGGCAAGAAGTTCAGCTTAGGGTTCTTCTCATGCTGTCCAAATGCCAGATCTGCCGTTTTCCAGGCTCGGCAATACTCGCTCGTAATAACCTTATCCACTGGAATCTTCTTCTCAGTAAAGGCAGCACCAATATCTTTGGACTGTTGAATGCCCACGTCATTGAGCTTCCGCTGGGTTTCACAGTCATCAAGCTTCATCTTCGGATCCGCTTGGTCAGCATAGTCTTTCTCAGTCTGGGCATGGCGGAAGTAGATCACATGTCCCCCCTCTTGCAACGCACTCAAGAGTTCAGGGCCGCTCAATTTATCCTTAAAATCTGCATTCGCTTGTTCGCCTTCGCTATACTCTTTCCCCTCTTCCCCTCCCTCTGGAGATTCTATGGTCGGTGAATTCTCGGCGTTAGGGCTGGTAGTATCTCCATTCGTTGCAGTCTCACCTCCACAGGCAGCCAACGTAGCAGTTAGCCCAAGGGCCATCATTAGCTTAATGGCTTGGTTTGGTTGTGTCATAGGTTTGGTTATTTTTACAAGAAATTCTTATCTCCACTTAATGAGAGATATTATCATTTAAATTAAAAAAAACTGATGAATGAAGACCGCTTATAAGTTTCAAGGTACGAAAAATGCTTAAGCTCAGCGGCCAACGCCAGGATATTTGCTGCAGTGATTTGTTCTGCTACCTTCTCTTCTTCAGTTTGAACGCCACAGAATAAGGCCGGTGCTTGCCATTGTTCAGTTGCCTCTGATTTTTGGCCAGATGGTATCGCTCCTCTGATAACCTAGGCTCTTCGAAATCCACGACTTCAAACCCCGCTTTACGGAATGCTTTCCAGTAATCGGAAAGTGGCCGATGAAACCAGATGAATTCTGACGTGAAGTGCCCCCAAGGCGGTTCAATACACTTCTGCTGCTGGAAATATGGAAAATTCCACTGGTAGGTAACGGCGACGTCATTATCTGTCGCTGTGACGTACTCTTGAGGAAAGCAGGGATGGGAGAAAACAACCACCACATGCCCTCCGGGCTGCAGCACTCGGAAAAAAGCTTCCACAGTTTCGGTAAGGTCCGGGGTATCCATCAAGACATAGTTCGAAATGACGATATCAAACGATCCATCAGCCACTGTATGTAGTGTCGAACAGGAGTCCATGCGGAAGTCGATGTGGGCCGCCTTCGAACGGGCAATCCGGATCATCTCTTCTGAAAAGTCGATACCCACAACACGGGCACCACATTCATGCAGTTTGCGTGAAAGATAACCCGTTCCACAACCCGCGTCGAGGATCGAGGCACCAGACACATCGCCTGCAAACTGCCAGAGAACAGGGTCGGAATTGAGGATGCGATTGCTATCTCCATCATCACCGACTTGCTTGTCCCAGTCGGCGGCAACACGATTCCAAAACAACTGTGTTTCGTCAGAATTCTTGTTCATGCATTCTGCCCACAGAACTATTAATAAGACGGATAGTGGATTATAAACCCATTTATTGGAGTATTATCCGCTAAAAATCTGATAAATCCGAAATAATGACATGGGTAATGTCTGATGGTTTCATCATTAACTTAACGTTTGCTATCAACAGGTCTTAGTAGTCTTCAGCACCTTTCCCTTGACGGAAAGGTGCTGAAGAAACTGAGTGAGTTAACTCACCCATAAATGAGAGGTTGCTTATATCAGTTCAAAGTTGTCTGTGGACAGAGATGGAGTACCACTAAGAGTGGCAAACGCATCACCAGAACCGAGACCTTCAGCATTACCGTTCTCGTTATAGAACAAGCTCCCAGACTGAGAACTATAAACGATGATGGCAGCGCTTAAGGCAGCATCACTATCGCTGTCAACAATCTCAAATTCAGTACCCACACTAAAGCCTGCTCCTGCTTCACTAGTTAACGCTGTAAAAGTGCTAAGCCCCAGTGCAAGCTTGTCTGAGCCTGAGAAATCCATAATGGTATCAGTCCCTAGGTCTTCAATCGCAAATGCATCACCTGTATCGAAAACAAAGGTATCAGGCCCACGCCCACCAACCAAAATGTCATCTCCTGCTTGTCCTGTGAGGATATCGCTGCCTCGACCACCATTCAGGGAGTCGTCTCCAATGCCACCCAAAATGGTGTCATCTCCTCGACCGCCAAAAATTGTGTCAGCTCCATCTTCGCCACCTTCACCACCGTTGACGAAGTCATTGCCAGTACCTGCGAAGACCAAATCACCTTGATGACCTGCATCAATAATGTCATTGCCACTACCGCCATAAATGGTATTGGCCCCTTCACCAGCATCAATCACATCATCACCGGCTCCAGCATCAATGATGTCAGCAAAGCCTACTTCACCACCTTCGCCAGACTCGCCCGATTCGCCAGACTCACCAGATTCGCCAGACTCACCGGATTCGCCAGACTCACCAGCTGAGCTACTTTCACCAGGTATTCCACCCACAATGGTGTCATTCCCTGCACCACCGTAGATTTCATCAATTCCATTACCGCCAATGATGAAGTCATCACCAGAACCGCCTTTTAGGGTGTCATCTCCATCACCACCCGAAATAGTGTCGTTCCCAGAACCACCATCAATGAAGTCATTTCCATCAGCAGTACCTTCTCCAGACTCACCGGACTCGCCAGACTCACCGGACTCACCAGACTCACCGGACTCACCAGACTCACCGGACTCTCCAGATTCACCGGACTCTCCAGATTCACCGGACTCGCCAGATTCGCCAGACTCACCAGATTCGCCAGATTCGCCAGATTCTCCGCCTGTCAGAACATCATTACCACTACCACCACGAATGACATCATCGTCTTGACCACCGAAAACAGTGTCATCTCCTTGACCACCAGAAATCGTATCAGCACCATCTTCGCCGCCTTCGCCACCATTGACGAAGTCATTGCCACTGCCTGCGAAGACTAAATCACCTTGATGACCTGCATCAATAATGTCATCGCCACTACCACCATCGATGGTATAGCAAGCGCCATTTTATTCAGGACATAATAAACTAGAGATACTGTTATGTCTTTCAATGGAGGCCTAAAATCTACAGCTACGATTTACGTTGCAAAGTGATCGATGCTATTGAACTTGATGGCATGCCTCCCTCAGAAGCGAGTGACACCTTTCATATCAGTCGTAACACCATTAATCTATGGCAACGTCTCAAAGCAGAAACAGGTGATCTTCATCCCATCCCTAGACAACACCTTGGCCATAGCCACAAAATCACAGACTGGGACAAGTTTCGAGCTTTTGCTCAAGAACATCGCTATAAAACCCAAGCTCAGATGGCCGAGTTGTGGGAGGGGGCAAATCAGTGAGCGTACTATTTCAAGAGCGCTGAAGAATATTGGATTTACTCGAAAAAAAAGACCTATGGCTACCGCCAACGTGATGAGCACAAACGGGCTGAGTTCGTCCAAAAGTTAACAACAGTAGACCCAGACGATATCGTCTATGCTGACGAGTCAGGGATGGACAATCGAGATGAGTATGACTATGGCTATGGTCCCAAAGGTGAGCGGGTCTATGCTTTAAAGTCTGGTAGCAGAAGTGGACGAGTCAATATGATTGCAGCTTTGAGAGGAAAGCAGCTCATGGCCCCGTTCACGATTGAAGGGGCTTGCAATCGCACCGTATTTGAAATTTGGCTTGAGACTTGTTTGATACCGATGCTCAAACCGGGGCAGAAGTTAGTCATTGATAATGCCACCTTCCATAAGGGAGGGCGAATTGAGCAACTGGTAGAAGCCGCAGGATGTGAAGTGTGGTACTTGCCACCCTATTCTCCTGATTTGAATAAGATTGAACGGTCGTGGGCTTGGATTAAAAGTCGAATTAGACACCAATTAGAGCACTTCGGTTCACTTAGAGAAGCAATGGAACATGTGTTGTACCTAGCGTCCTAATTAGAGTGGCGAATGCTATATTAGCTCCTTCTCCGGCATCAATCACATCATCACCAGCTCCAGCATCAATGATGTCAGCAAAGCCTATTTCTCCAGACTCTCCAGATTCACCGGACTCGCCAGATTCACCGGACTCGCCAGATTCACCGGACTCGCCAGATTCGCCAGACTCGCCAGATTCGCCAGATTCTCCGGCTGAGCTACTTTCACCAGGTATTCCACCCACAATGGTGTCGTTCCCTGCACCACCGTAGATTTCATCAATGCCATTCCCTCCAATGATGAAGTCATCACCAGAACCGCCTTTTAGGGTGTCATCTCCATCTCCACCCAAAATAGTGTCGTTCCCAGAACCACCATCAATGAAGTCATTTCCATCAGCAGTACCTTCTCCAGACTCACCGGACTCGCCAGACTCACCGGACTCTCCAGATTCTCCAGATTCGCCGGACTCGCCAGATTCGCCAGACTCACCAGACTCGCCAGATTCTCCAGACTCACCAGACTCGCCAGACTCACCGGACTCTCCAGATTCTCCAGATTCGCCAGATTCTCCGCCTGTCAGAACATCATTACCACTACCACCACGAATGACATCATCGTCTTGACCACCGAAAACGGTGTCATCTCCTTGACCACCAGAAATCGTATCAGCACCATCTTCACCGCCTTCGCCACCATTAACGAAGTCATTGCCACTGCCTGCGAAGACTAAATCACCCTGATGACCTGCATCAATAATGTCATCGCCACTACCACCATCGATGGTATTAGCTCCTTCTCCGGCATCAATCACATCGTCTCCGGCTCCAGCATCAATGATGTCAGCAAAGCCTATTTCTCCAGACTCTCCAGATTCACCGGACTCGCCAGATTCTCCGGACTCGCCAGATTCTCCGGACTCGCCAGATTCGCCAGATTCTCCAGATTCTCCAGATTCTCCAGATTCTCCGGCTGAGCTACTTTCACCAGGGATTCCACCCACAATGGTGTCGTTCCCTGCACCACCGTAGATTTCATCAATGCCATTCCCTCCAATGATGAAGTCATCACCAGAACCGCCTTTTAGGGTGTCATCTCCATCTCCACCCAAAATAGTGTCGTTCCCAGAACCACCATCGATAAAGTCGTTAGTAGTACCTTCACCAGATTCTCCAGACTCACCAGATTCACCGGATTCGCCAGATTCGCCAGATTCACTAGACTCGCCGGATTCACCAGGTGGTTTATCCCCAATTAGAAGGTCATTACCTGCACGGCCAAGGATCCTATCATCACCACTCAATCCGACAATGATGTCATCACCAAATGAACCCGGCAAAATATCATCATCAGAGGTGCCTTCAATCAAATTCTCTAGATTTAGGCTGGAAACAAGTTCCTCAAAAAGTTTTTCAGCGATTTCTGCAGGGTTCTGGGTAGACATCGTTATAACACTCCAAATTTAATATTCAATAGCCAATCGATAATGCTGAAATACCAATGAAATCGCATAAGCCATTCAAGCTTATTGAGAATAATATTCAGCTGGAGTCTTTATATATATCTTTAAAGAACCTTCTTCTCAAATAAAATAGAGCATATATTTAGGCCTAATAGCTTGTAATTCATATTTAACAATAGTTTCAGGGTGCAGACTTATATTGAGCTGGAGTTAAGCTAAGTTTGAATAAATAATAATATTCTCATTAATCAAAAATAATACTTATATCAGGTATATCAAGAGTATTTTCTTCACCCTTACGCAAAAATGATGCTGTCCATGATTGCTTAACGTACTGATCTAAGTAGTTTTCAAGGGTTACTACCTGCACTTTAAATTTATTGAAAGTGATTTTCATCTAGGTCAGATTTCTGTATATAATTTTCTGCAGGTCTACAGATATAAAGTCATGTGCCCACAAGCTCTATGGCGAATGAGTAGTGCTAAAGCGCTCATCAGCAATAAAGCTATTTAGACAACCCATCATTTTTGAATCCTTGAATGCTCTTATCTATTCCCAACCTGCTCTCATCAGAGGAGTTAGATACAATCGTCTCCCCCTTGAAGCCAGAAGATTTTATCGACGGCAAGAAGACGGCTGGCTGGGCGGCAAAGCACGTTAAGCAAAACACGCAGCTCAGTACAAAAGCAGAGTATGCGCAGGACATTAAAGAGAAGATCAAAGTAACGTTAAAAGATAACCTGACCTTTCAGTCAGCAGTTAAGCCTAAAGCGATACATTCCATTCTGATTAGCCGATATGAGGCTGGTATGTCTTATGGGGCCCATGTAGATAACGCGTTAATGAGTGGGAATTCTCTCCGTTCTGATGTCTCTTTAACCCTATTTTTAAACTCACCTTCAGACTACGAAGGGGGTGAACTGGTGATTGAAGAGGTTAGTCAAAACCGTTTAATCAAATTGGAAGCGGGTTCAGTCATCATCTATCCTTCCTCTACGCTGCATCGAATTAATCCAGTCAAAAGCGGAGTCAGGTTGGTTGCTGTGGCCTGGGTTCAAAGTTTAGTGCGTGATCCCGCAAAACGAGAAATATTGTTTGACCTGGATCAAGCTCGACGATCTATTTTCGCGAAGGATAGTAAAAACACAGAATTTAACTGGATTACCAAAAGCTACACCAACTTATTACGGCGATGGACTGATTGATACTCCATTGTGCTCTTGTTCCTTCAAAAGAACTCTGGGCCGTAGTGCTGTGTGATCACTGCAGGACGGATGCCAAAAATATTGAAGTCTTGGGACAGTATGTTGTTGCCCGTCTAATGGGGTTCCTAAAGCCCAACTTGGAGACCGACTATTCGTCCTGAATTCTTGAACAGCATGATTGGCAATGATGGCAATATTTGGCTAATCAATCGCCAAACCGTTGGCAATCGCTGTAGATCATCCAAAAAGTGCTGCAGATAAAACTCTTCCCGCTTGAGGATAAAGCCTGGACCCCAACGTTCTAGATCTAGGGATTGGTTGATTCCCCATTTAAATCCAGCACTGGTTTTGGACACTGTGTCATGGGTTGAAGTACTGCGGGCAACCCGTTGACTAATGACATCGAATAAAACTTCAATGGAGCCGAATCGGGTTTGAATGTGCTGTAAGAGAGCTTGATTTTCCGCTGCTGTGAGATACATGGCTACCCCTTCATAAATAATCATCATCGGCTGTTTAGACTCACGATCAACCTCATCCATCCAGGAACAGTCCAAGATTGATTTAGCGATTAAATAGTTGTTATCACTTCCGTCTTGGCTACAGCTATCACAAGCTTCAAATACCTGTCGTCGCAGATCAATAACATCGGGAAAATCAACGTCATACCAATGGACATGGGCCGTTTGCAACCGTGAGAACCGGGTGCATAAGCCAGCCCCCAGATTGACAATCACTGCATAGGGATGAGTCTTGATAAAATTCTGAACCATTCGATCCATCTGTCCTGCTCGGATCACACAT
Source organism: Acaryochloris sp. 'Moss Beach' (assembly GCF_021497025.1). NCBI lineage: Bacteria > Bacillati > Cyanobacteriota > Cyanophyceae > Acaryochloridales > Acaryochloridaceae > Acaryochloris > Acaryochloris sp. 'Moss Beach'. Next base: position 2,979,255 of record NZ_CP071717.1, on the reverse strand, counting down.
GCTAACTGCGAAGACCATCCTTGCTTAAACTTGGAAAAGTCGTAATCGAGCTGCTGGATAATTTCTACTGCCTTGGCATCGTGAAGGATAGAGTTTGTCTGCTGATTTTCAATAGCGCGAGCATAAAGAGTAATCATTAAAGTCTCAGGAACGCCTCTGAGTTGTGTTGCTCTAATAGACTGGGTAGATGGCATATGAACCTCCAGTTTGGGTGCCTCTAGTCCATGGAAAGAAACGAGAAAAGGTATTGAAGAAAGTAGTAGACGGCTGACCTATACCCTGATGGGCAATGCTCTAAAGCTGCTAAATTCGTGATGAAAAACTGTTGATTTTTCCGCTTCTATGACCGCTTTTCAAATAAATGCTCAGACATTTGAAGCTGAATTCGGAATGTATGGACACTGATTCTGACTTATTTCTCCATGCTTCACCTGACTGAAGATGATGATGCCAAAAAGTGCGGTTGCGATCGCACTCACGTATCTCTACATCAGAGAAATTCCAGAAGCCTGATTCTGCCGACACATGACTTTAGGGGTGTGTAGACTAAACTGCGATGGTCTCCGACCGGCCTTCGGCCATCGCAACTGCAGAACCTTTCCCACTACATTCTCGGACCAAGGCCACCTTGCCATAACGAGGGTCAATTTCAATGCCTTGAATTTCGAGGGTACGACAGGCCGTACTATACTCTACTGGCAGATTGTACCGAGCAGTTTCTAACGGGGCCAAAGGCAAACAGAGTTTAAAAATAGCCGATCGATAGTCCAGTGGAATAAACACATCTGCCCCCAAGGTTAGGGCTTGTTCATTATGAAATGGAATTTGGCTGACATTCGTCAAAATCCCGGCTGGAGTTGACCATTTGTCACACCACTGAAGTGCCAAAAACCATTTCGCATCTGCAAGGCGACCAAAGATTCTTGCAGATGCCGTTTGGGGCAATACTTTATAGCCACCTTCAACCGCTAAAATGGTGCCCCCCAGAAATCCAAAAATCGTATTGATAATATGGGTCATGGTAACTTCTCAACATAAAAGGTGAAACGGTGTATTGAGTCTTTCGCAGGTCATTGATATAGAAGAAAATCCCTGGGAAATGCGGTAACTCCCCAGGGAACGTAGACTGTGTTCAGAATCTGATCTGCGCAAAAAGAGGACGATTTAGACGAGAGCCAGCTCTCGCTCAACTTCAGAGCTATATTCACCCAATCGGGCAGCACTATTACATTTGGCACGATGCAACAGCCGCTGTTGAGCTTCGGTTACGCGCTGACTCTCACCTCGCCAATGTTCCAATGCCGGCTGCTGGATCGCTCTCGCATAGGAAAACGTGACCGGCCATGGACAAATCTCTGCATACCGGGCATTCATAACATTGAGATGGGCAGCAGATCGTTCAGCACTTTGGCCACCCGACAAAAAGGCCACTCCTGCAACCGAAGCAGGCACATTTTTACGAAGACAATTAATCGTTGCCTCTGCAACCTCGTCCACACTGGGCTGTTGGGGACAATCTTTGCCCACAACCACCATGCTGGGCTTCAGAATCATTTGATCAAAAGCAATCCCTTGATCATAGAGCTGACCAAACACGGTATGGAGGGTGCGATCGGTGACCTGATAACACTGTTCTAAGGTATGGTCACCGTCAATTAAGACTTCTGGCTCGACGATGGGAACTAAACCCCCTTCTTGACAGAGGGCAGCATATCGGGCCAAAGCCTGCGCATTCACATCAATGCAGGCTTGACTGGGAATGCCATTACCAATAGTGATCACACCCCGCCATTTAGCAAAACGAGCCCCCATACCGTAGTACTCAGCAATGCGATCTCGCAGGCCATCTAATCCTTCCGTTACTTTTTCACCAGGGCGAGCTGCTAAATCTTTGGCCCCGGTATCTACTTTAATCCCAGGAATCATGCCAGCTTCAGTAATCACTTGTACAAATGATTTACCGTTTCTAGTCGTCTGTCGAATGGTCTCATCAAACAGAATGGGACCACTGATGTAAGTAGAAAGTCGAGGTGTTGTTAGGATTAACTCCCGATAAGCTCTCCGATTTTCTTCGGTCGTAGGAATGCTTAGCTGAGCAAATCGCTTATTACAAGTGCCATTACTCTCATCAATTGCCAAAATGCCCTTACCTCTTGCCACCAAAGCTTTTGCAGTGGCCCTTAATTCTTGGGTATAGGTACTCATATCGAACCTCCTAGATTGGGCTGAGATGAAATAAAAAAATCTCTTTCTTATTGATATATAATGTCAATAATAATTTGAATTGTCAAGGGTTCTTTTCAGGCATTGAGTCCATCAGGAAGTAGTCTAAAGCCTTGATATATTGCTGAAATATCTGTAAAAACACGAAAAATATAAATCTAACAGTATGAAATTGAAGTGAAAATTGTCGGCAAAGATCTTTATTTCTTGAGAATTAATCTCATAAATTAGTTGGCTGGAGAAATGAGCTGTGAATGCTACTGACCATACAGAGACCTATGAGATGCTCAGCAAAATCTCTCGCATTGTCTCCCTATTCAAAGAGCAATTTCTGGATGCCCACCCAGATTTGAGTCCCTGGATCCATGACCCTGCCCTCCGATACTTGATCGATCCTCACTCGATTGATCTGTGCTTTCATTTTCCAGGTTGGCATCCCACTTGCCATAGTCACTGTGTCCTGACCCAAATCCGCTTTTCTGAGAGTCCTAAATCTGCCGACGCTCGCATCATTGGTATTGAATCAATGGGCTATACCCATACCGAACCCTATTGGCGATGCTGTTCTACAACGAATGATTGGGACTTTGATGGTAAATCGCCTCCGACATTACTGGCTAGAAAAAAGCTAGAGCAGTTTTTTCAAGATGTTTACGCCTTATTTGGACAGTCAGATAACGCTCATGAGTCGCCCTGATCGTTGGCTCAAATTATGCCTGCTGACAGCCCCTTCACCACAAGACAATGGAATGTTCATCAGCCCTTCTATGCCAGACCCAGGCTGACTTTGCCAACCAGTGGCCTGCTCCTCGCCCGCATTGGAGGCACCCAGGTTAAAAAATTCAGGCCTATATCAGGCATTCGATCACTATTTTCTACTCCAGCCATTTAAGTAATTAAGACTAATTCTCAATTATCTGCAGCAATGGTATTGTGAAGTATGACAACTTGTCGTACTTGTTTATTTCAGCTTTGGAGAAAACCAATGCGCTACCTTAACCCCTTACGTCTGGGTCTAACGACCACCTTAATGGCAGTACTGCTGGTAATCGGTGGGTTTTGGCCAGGCTCAACTGCTCTTGCTGCAACATCCACGATTCAAATGGGTTCTTCTACAGGCATGCTAGTGTTTGAACCGACTGAAGTGACGATTGCTCCAGGAGATACGGTGCATTACGAAGTGGCAGGTGTACCTCCCCATAATGTGGTGTTTGATCCGGGTAATTCTGCTGGTGATGTCGGTCCTTTGTCTCATCAGGCCTTTGCTATGTCCGGTGGATTTGATGTAACTTTCCCTGCCGATGCCACTCCAGGCAGCTATTCTTTCTACTGTGAACCCCACAGGGGCGCAGGAATGACTGGCACTATTACAGTTCAAGGCTAAATTCACATCCGTGCAGGTGATTATTGAATCATTTCAACGGTTTCAAAGCTCTTTCCCTATTCAAAAGCTTGTACCCGCAGAATCTTCTCAGTAAGATTCTGCGGGTATTCTTTTCAACCGCGAATTCGATGATTTATAGCTAAATTTGCGACTGCTGCAGAACGATAGCAACTGGAGGGTATCAATTGTGCGATGGCCAAAGGCAAGTCGGAGACCCTCGCAACCCACCACAGATCTCCCATACTCTCAACCCGTTGACTAGAACTTAATCAGCAGATTTTTAGATATAAAAAGAGAAAAAACGATACAATAGAGCTTTCAAAAGCAAATATCATCACTTAAACAAAACTATCGGTCGATTTTATCTAAATTCAAGGCTATGAGAACCCACAAACAGTCATTCTTAGGCTGGACTGGTGTTTTAATCTCGACAGTATTTATGCTGCTTGCATCAGGTTTGGCCCTTTATCCCAAGATAACCAGCGAAAACATTCTCACTGCTCTAAGGTTGAGTTCATTAACAACCGCTATTCCATTTTTGCTAGTGTTTGTAACCCAGCCCCTCACAGCCACAACGGATGAACTAGGGAAATGGCTCAAAAGCAATCGCAGCTATCTATGGCTAGCCCTGACCCTATCCCACCTCATCCATCTCTACCAAATTGTTCTGTACTACCAACTAGGGGAAACTTGCTCTTGGACAACATGGCTAGTGACCGCTCCACTCTGGGTCATTATGGTGCTGTTCTCAGTCACAGAATTGGTAAAACCCGAAATTTTTGATTATCTATATCAAGCCCATGTTCCTAAAAGACTGAGCATTTTGTATACCCTAGGGCTCTGGTATATTTGGCTCATTTTTACCTTGGCATTTGGCTTTGGGACTGCAGCACAGCACATCCCTTTCTACAATATTCCGGCATTTATGCTCTTTATCGCTGGAGCAATGTTCAATGGCATCCTGTGGTGGCGCAAAAACAGCCCTGCATAATCTTCTTCTTCAGGTACCTCTTGGAGAGTTGCTTTTATGTCTAAAGCAGCGTCAATCGTTGGAGCCGCTCCCGTAATGATTGACGGATGTTGGACAAAGGTGAGAGCGCACGCCTCAGGGATCTTTTCAAACTTTACGCCCATCGCTCGTAAGCTATGGAATAAGTGCCCTTATAGGCAGTAAAAGCCCAAATAGTAAGTAATATTGGCTAACCAAGCACGAGAACTAAATACACCATCGGCCAAGTCAGCCGTGTCCTTAAAATAAGGGGTATCGAGTTGCATTGTTCTATTCAAAAAAATGATTAATAACGATTCAACGGAAACTTTGTAGCAGGAACTGACTGAGTCACAGCACTCCTTGCTACAAATAAAAGTGGAAATCTATAGATCTTCTCTCGTTCGCACAGATTGTGAGTAAGGCTGCACGAACGAGAGAAAAGAGTCACTGACAAAATGCATAGACCAGCATCAGATATGGTTATTCCTTACTCGAACAACGCCACATCTCAATGCTGGCCCATAGGACTATTTATTCTTAAGGGCATGAAGCCTTTCGCCACGCAGGCTATGCCATAGCCCCCCGACGACCATCCAGTTCACTCCCAGAATGAGCTGGATGGAAGCGGCCCCAGACCGATCAACGCCGTAGAACTCAGGAGCAAAAGCGATATCGCAATACTGGGTAAAAATGGCAGAACTGATGGCAATAAAACCCACTGAAGCCACACTATAAGACAGAATAGCTTCGCTATTGCAAATACCAGCGCGCACCAAACCTCCATTAGGGAAGGAAAAGATTAGCCGATTTTTGAAAAAAGCCGTAGGTTTCTTATTAATGATATGAAAGGCAGCCCCTGCAATATCAACAATGGCAACCAGGAAATGTCCCCCGACTAGGTCTTCCATATTGTTAACCGCCGCCATTCCCAAAATCGTCCATTCTCCATTCGCAAATCCGAATAAGTAACCGAGCAAGGTAATCGGATTCAGGTTGGGAGTAATCTGACGAACTTCACCGACCAAGGGATCATATAAGCCATTCCCATAAGCAGCATTGCCTGCAAACAATAGACAAGCAACCCCTAAGCAAAGCAGGTGATGGCCCAAAATAGAGGAGGTGGACTCAAAATCGTCCCAATCATAATCGAATTGAGCGGCCCAGCTACCTTCAGGGTAATCTCCTAGATTCGCCTCTCCAGCAATGGTGTGAAATAGCCCACCCGCACAACAGAATGCCGCCACAAAGAAGTGCAGAACGCCAATCACAAAATAGGGATACGTACTCAGAACCTCTCCACCTGAGCCCACGGCTATACCTAAACCCGCCAGGTGAGGCATAAAGACCATACCTTGCTCCGACAATGGAATGCCGGGTTGAAAGCGAGCAGCCTCTTGAATAATAAAAGCGCCGGGAACACAGCTCATTAGAGCTGCATGGCATAAATGAGCACCCAGAAGCGTACCAGAAAAATCAGTGTTGCGGACATTGCCTGCCCACCATTCCGCTTCATAACCGCTCAGGCTTGCCGTCCCCGCAGTGAGCTGGGACCTGTCCATTTTGTCGCGTCTTGTTAAAGATGCTGTCATAAATAAAATCCTCGATAGGGAATAGTTACTAAAAATCAAAACCTTGGTGTGTTTCGAACAATTTGTCCTAAAAGTTCCAGCCAATATCGCTCACCCGGCAATGAAAGCAATAGATAGCCTAAGATCTCCATCAAGCAAGGGATCTATCCACCTCAAAAATTCGCCAGGATGGATAAGCTGGAACGACTGACTAACGCTGAACCAACGATGAGTCCAGCAAAGACGGACTCCTATAGCAGCACTAGCTAGGTGTTGGGAAATATTCCCCCGCGCCTAAACTTCGGAAGCGAATTGCTCAAAATATTTGGGGACATCTCGGAAATCGAAGCCCATCCCACGCAAGGCGTGAAAGAGATGGCCTTGAAGGCAAAAGAAAGCCCAATAGAAATGGAAATTGCAAATCCAGAAACGGGAGGTATGCATACCGTTTGCTGTATCAATGATGTCAGCAAAATACGGGGCAAATACAAACCTTAGCTCTAGGACAGGACCAAAGAACTCCGGCGGAAATGTGATTTCGTTAACAGCAGTAAAGTAACAGGCAATAAAGCCTAAAAAGGCGAGTCCACCCAAGGCATAGGCCAAGATAGCATCAGCATTTTTGCGATATAGCCGATCCGTATAGGGCCAGGGTTTGACCAAAATGTGGAAAACACCGCCCAGAGTATAGAGAAAGCCAACAAAGAGGTGGCCCATCTGCACATCTTCTAGGTTATCGACAAAGAACGGATTGAAACCCGGAACAGCCCATCCATATTTGAACAGTCTGACGATATTAAATTCAGGTACGACTGCTCTGACCTCTCCAATACTGGGATCATAGAAGCCATGAGTGGCTCCCCAACCCGTAAACAAAAAGGTTCCTAACCCCAAGAAAATGAGATGATGCCCCAGAATTCTGCCCTGGGTTTCAAAATCATCCCACTCGAAATGAAACCGTTTGACCCCAGGAAACTCGCTATCCGCAAAGTTCTTAGGTCCGGTCACAATATGGTACAAAGCCCCTGACGCAAACACGGCCGCTGCAAACAGGTGAATCATGCCAATGGCGAAGTAGATGTAAGTGTCTACGATTACCCCGCCAGCCCCTACCCCAAACCCTTCGCGAGCTAATTGTGGTAGACAAACAAAGTTTTGGCTATATAACGGCAAATCGGGATCGTAGCGAGACAGTTCATAGATAGTAAAAGTCCCAGCGAAGAAACACATCGACGCAATTTGGCCGATATGCGCAGCTAGGAACTGGGCACTAAACCCTGTATAACGAGCATTTCCCGCATACCAAGGATAGTTAACTGTGGGCTGTCCATAGGTTTGCATAAAGATTATTCTCCAGACTAATCTTGCATATTCTATTGAGACTAATTCTCAATTTATCAGGACTTGCGTTTTGTGGAAATATGAGTTGTGAAAGTCAAAGAAAAACTGCAACATCTCAATATTTATTTATATTTTCATGCAAATAAATACTGGACTAAACATATTCGTCGTACAGTTCATCAAAGATCAAAAGCAGCCTTCAAACGCCTAAAAGTCTTTAAATTAGGCTATCTCAGACAATCTATTGATAGATAACTACATCCCGCAGTAACTGGCAAATGTATGGATCAGTGATGGGTGAAAAAAATTGATCGAGAATAGAAATATCAAACTCTACTTTGCCTCAGTTCAATATCTTTCGTTAAAAAAATCAGTCGAATTTTTCTAAAAAGATTCTCAATATAGAAATCATATATCGCCTTAAACTGAGATTATTGAGAATAGATATCGTTTTTCTCTGCTAGACAATACTTCTATGGATCAACCACTCATGAACTGTCGCTATTGTGCGGATATTGCTAAAGCGAATGGTGTAGATCCTCTGGGTACAGCAGCAAAAACGGATCATTGGCTGATTACTGAGATGAAACAGCCCTGGTCCGGTTCTTTAGTTGAGAATCCTCAAGTTAAACCCTTGATTCCCCTATTCAAGAAACTGATTTTCCGTAGAGGAATTTTGATCAGACCGATTGCGATCGCAACTGATCACGACTATTCCCAAACAGGCTGGACACGGGTGCTCTACTACCATCGTCCTAGTTCTCAGTTTGCCCAGTATGCCAAGCAGGAATTTTTAATCCCAGAAACCGAAGGGCTCAACTTCACGATGGCGTTGCTGAAGTCCTTATTGAAACAACCTAATAACTTGAAGCACTATCACCAATATCAGCAGGACACTACCGATATTCGGGAGCTATTGGTCTGTACCCATACCCAAGTAGACTTGGCTTGTGGCCGGTATGGAACCCCTATTTATCGCCAACTTAAGCGAGACTATGGTCATCATCCTCAGTCTCTCAGAGTCTGGCAAGCCACTCATTTTGGCGGCCATCAGTTTGCACCGACCTTGCTAGATTTGCCAACAGGACAATTTTGGGGACATCTTGATCCAGCAATTTTGCCCTCTCTCATTGAGCGCCAAGGAGACGTGTCTAGTCTGCGCCCTTATTATCGGGGTTGGTCTGGCTTACAGAAATTTGAACAGATGGCAGAAGGAGAAATCTGGAAGCGAGAAGGATGGGCTTGGTTGGACTACCCCAAATCAGGACGGACCACCCAAAAAGGCTTGAAAGGGATAAAGCAGTTTTTATATCCTTTACTGCGGTTGATTCCGTTTCAACTGTTGCAGATGTGGTTAGAACAATGGCCCCAAGAAGCCGATTGGGTCGAGGTGCACCTCCAATTTGCCTTGCCCAAGACCACACAAATCAGTCGCTATCAGGTCCGATTGGCAGCCAAAGGCAGGGTCAAAACGGCAGTGAAATCAGCAGCAAAAGCGAATGAATCCATGCCCCTCCAAGAGCAATGGCAATACGAAGTCACACAAGTCGTGCAGTGCGACCCTTAACGCCTCCATTTGCAGCACTACCTTCTAAATTTATTTTGATAGATAGGAATTATTCTTATTAGATTAGACTGGAGGGTAGACCTAGTGATGGATGTCGCCACCATGGGTATGCCTAAAACCCTCACCAACGCAGATATTATTGCTTTTCTACAGAGCAATCGTGACTCCGATACCCTGCCCCATATCACTCAGGATGAACAATGTATTGCACTTCCGGTCCAGTTTGGCAGTGGATATATACGGCGACACCTCTTACAGCCAGGCCTAATCTTAGATATTGCTGATGTTGAACTGAACTATAACCATGTCAATCGCATTCAGGTCCATTCTCCCCAGATGCCTCTGACCGCTAGTTTTTATCTATCAGGGCAGGCAGTTGTAACCAATGAAGCTTTACCCACTCCTCAAACAGAACAGGCTGGCAACAACTATTTATACCATTTACCTCAAACTGCTGAAATTGAGGAATATCATGCAAATCAGCGGATCTATTGCTTAAAGCTCTATTTTGAGTTGGACCATTTTCCACAACTCAATCTCCAACACCTCGCTGCCCAATCATCGAATTTAAGCCAGCCCATTCACACCCCCTATCCCCTGTATTGCAAAAATCCAACGACACCTAGAATGCACTTAGTGCTTGAACAACTGGTGACTTGTCCCTTTCAAGGAATGGCCAGAAATGTTTATCTTGCAGGCAAAGCCCTTGAGCTTCTGGGGTTGCAATTGGAAGCCCTCAGCACGTCTGCACTTCCTAGCTCTCTTCATCCCACCGATGTTGAACAGATCCACAAAGCCCGTCACATCTTAATTCAGAACTACTTGCATCCTCCATCTCTGCTCGAATTAGCCCGTCAAGTGGGTATCAACGATCGCAAACTCAAGCAGGGGTTTCGCTACGTCTTTGGCACCTCTGTCTTTAACTACTTGTACCAGTACCGCATGGATAAAGCCCGCCAACTGCTCACCTCCGGTCAATGGACTGTGACGGAAACGGCCCATGCTGTGGGTTATGCCAGTCGAACCGCCTTTGTAGCCGCCTTTACGAAGCAGTTTAAGGTGAACCCCAACACCTATCGCCCTTAGGGAAAATTGCTGGCCACCTCAGCTGGAGGGGGCCGATACCAACGCCTGCTGCAACGCTCTTATTTTCTGCTTTCTACAAAATAGTCCTGCTATAAGACAGAAAAAGTCCGTTTACAAGACAGCATCCTGCCAAAAGTGGCATCCCACTCTAGTAATTTATATTGAGAAGTATTCTTAATAACTGCCCAGTAGAACCCAACCTTGAACGTGGGGCCTGGATCACCTTTGTCATCTGTCGTCTGCAGCCGTGTGGGGGAATGAGTATTAAACCATCTTTGAATATCATTTATATTTTTGTGGGTGTTATAGGGACATCTCTAGGGACTCTGGCTACTACTACCCATGCATCTCAGTCTCCATCAACTACCCTTGACTCATCCCAATTAAACTCGGGTCAATGGACAAGCAGGAGCTATAAGGTTGAACAAATAGCTCCGTCCCCAAATAAGTCTGATCACCATATCGCCCAAACTGAGTCCGTACCCATTTCCGTGATTACGCAGATTACCCTCGTCCCAACTGAAGGTGGGGTCAATATTGTGTTAAATGTTGCCAACGGTGATGCCTTGCAGGTGACGCCTTCTGGGAGCGGGTCAACATTTATCGCAGATATTGAAGCGGCCCAGCTCAATTTATCCACTGGGCAAACCTTCGAAGAAAACAACCCTATTGCAGGCATACGCTCAGTGTCTGTTATGCCCATAGACGTCAATCGTGTACGGGTGACCGTTATTGGTGATCAGACAGAATTAAGTCACCAAATTCAACCAGACTCTCAGACTCTCATATTGAGTATCAACACCCAGGAAACAGCCGAGACTTCAAACTCTACCGAAACTTCACCTGCGGAGAATCCCTCCAGCGAAGAGGATGATTTAGAAATTGTCGTCACAGCTACTCGAACGGAGGAGGCCCTGGCAGATGTTCCCCGTGCCGTCACCATCATTAGCCGTGAACAGTTAGAGCAAGAAGCCCTGTTGAGCAATGACCTGACTTCAACCCTGGGCAAGTTTGTACCTGGCTTTGGACCGCCAACAGCGGATGGTCGGACTCGGGTACAGGATTTAAGAGGTCGCCCTGCTCAAATCCTGATTGATGGCATCCCCCAAACAGGGAATGCGTCCTTTGACACAGAGTTATCCGCGATTGATCCATCCGTCATTGAGCGGATTGAAGTGGTTAGAGGACCCAGCGCTGTTTTTGGCGATGGTGCAACGGGTGGGGTCATCAATATTCTGACTCGCGCCCCAGTAGAGGAAGGCATTCAGGGACAATTAGGACTCACACTTCGCCCTGATTTTGAACACTTATCGGAGAATGGGTTTGGCTTCAAAGTGGATACTAGCCTGTCAGGTAAGCAAGGAAAATTCGATTTTCTAGTCGGGGCGGCATTTGATTTAGATGGCGCTATCTTTGATGGTGAAGGCGATCGTATTCCACCCGACGGCTTAACCTCGGATAACAACACTATTAACGTGTTCACAAAAGCAGGTATTGATATTACAGATGATCAACGCCTGCAAGTCTCCTACAACTTCTTTCAGAACGATTTTGCCAGCGATTTTATTTCCAATCCAATTGTTCTGGCAACCCCAGGAGAGCAAGATGCTGAGGCATTGCGAGTAGGGCCGATCACGTTTGATGATAGCCCGTCCCAAACTATTCAAAATCTCAATTTGACCTACCGCCATCAAAATTTATTTGGAGCTGAATTACGGACCCAGGCTTACCTTCGCAAAACTGATTTGACCCAAATCCCAGGTGATATTCGCAATCTCTTTCCCGTTGGTACACCCCCGTTCTTGCCTGCCATTACGCAAACCAATTTAGATTCCCTAGAAGTAGGGGGACGGTTTCAGCTCGATACACCCATTACAGATCGCTTCAAAATCCTCTGGGGTGCTGATCTGTCCTATGAAGAGAATGAGCAGTTTTTCAATTCTCTAGATCCAGTAGATTTTGACCTCAATCGCCGGGCCCGAGTGATCGGTACGGCAACCCAATCCCCGTTTTATACCGTACGCAGTATCGGTGCTTTTAGCCAACTAACCTGGGATGTTGTGGATCAGCTATCCCTCACTGGCGGAATTCGATACGAAAATATTCGCTTGTCCGTCGATGACTATGCTGCCAGCCCCTTTGCAAATTTTGGAGTTGCTCCACCTGCCCAAATCCAAGGAGGAGTGATCAATACCGATGATGTGGTCTTCAATGCGGGGGCGGTATTTAAAGCAACGGAGGAAGTGAACATCTATGCAAACTTTGCCCAAGGATTTTCGATTCCTGGTGTTGGGGTAACGCTAGGGCTCGCCCGATTTGGCAATAGTGTGGCTAACAGCCTCAATCTAGAACCTCAAAAAGTTAACAGCTATGAGCTGGGTGTTAAAGCCAACTTTGATACGGTTAAGCTTAGTCTGGCTGGCTTTTTGAGTACCTCTTCTCTAGGTTCTTCGCTAGTGGTTGACAATGTAGGGCTGACTTCTATTGTGCGGGCACCTCAACGGAACTATGGCATTGAATTCACCGCAGATTGGCAGCCCAGCGACACATGGACCCTAGGGACCGTTTTTACCTGGAATGAGGGCGAATCAGATCCAGACGATGATGGTATCTTTACAGCCCTTAGCTCCCTGGACGTCCAGCCCATTCACGCAACGGTCTATGTTGAGAATGAGACCCTACCCGGCTGGCGCAACCGGATTCAAGCTTTATTTGTGGGGGGACGAGATCGAGCCTTTAATGACACGATCGATCAGTTTCAAGTAGAGGGTTACACGGTTTTCGATGTCTTCAGTACTGTGAACTTAGGACCTGGAAAGCTACAGCTCGCCATCCAAAACTTATTTGATACCCAATATGTGCCCGTGAGTTCCCAAGAACGTCTGGGTATTCAGGAATTAAGACGCTTTCCCGGCCAAGGTCGGACTTATAGCATTCGCTATAGTTTTGAGTTTTAGGTAAAGGTGAGCCCGCACCCCGTTTTTTAGATCTTCAGTGTATTGGGAGTTCATGATCATGTTGCTGATATGGCTAGTGCTAGCGGCAAGTCTTGCCATAGAAATTCGTCGGTTACGCTTACCCAAACCCCAACGGATGCTATGGATCAGTGTTACTGCCTGCTTGCTCCTCAGTCTGTTAATGAGCTGTGCCTCCGATCCGTTATCCAATCTTCCCCAACAGCGCTCTCCCCTGACTACAAGCACCTCTCTATCTGTAGAACATGCCATGGGAATCAGCCAAGTTCCCCAACAAGCTCAGCGCGTGATTACAGTGGATACGGCGGCCTTAGATGCCGCTTTAGCACTCGGGATCAAACCGATTGGTTCAGTGATTTACAATCAATTCCCCACCTATTTGGGAGACCAAACCCAAGGCATTACATCCGTGGGAGAAGGCACTCAACCAAACTTAGAAACGATTCTCAGCCTGAAACCTGATTTGATATTAGGAAGTAAGATCAGCTCTGGAAAAATATACCAACACTTAGATCGGATCGCCCCAACGGTTTTAACCCAAGGGAGCGGCCGAGACGGAGAATGGCAAGACAATTTCCGTTTGTTTGCTCAAGCCCTCAATAAAGAGGCGGAAGGGCAGCAGGTCCTGGCAGGTTATCAGCGGCGGGTCAAAGCCCTCCGACAGCAGGTAGAGGACATTGACCAAACCCTTGTTTCAATCGTTGCCACAGGTCAAGGTCGAATTGGCCTATATACTTCAAACAGCTTTTCAGGATCTGTAATGAAAGATATAGGGTTTGGTCGGCCCTCAAAACAAAAGAACGCGAATGGGTATGTCGTACAAATTGCTCGGGAAGATTTGGCTAGTATGAATGGCGATCTACTCTTTTTAATCCATAATCCTCAGATATCAGGCAGCTTTGACTATCAAAGCTTTGTGACTGATCCACTATGGTCAAAGTTGAAGGCTGTGAGGAACAAGAGCATCTATGAAGTCAACAGCGAAGTGTGGACAGCAGGCCGTAATGTTCTGGCGGCAAACCAGATCTTAGACGACATTGCTCAAATATTTTCTATAGACATTGCCCAATAGTCATCTGTGATTAATGCTATTTTTCAGGTTGATTAACTCATACTTTGAGCAATGATGATAGCGACCCGCTTGGAATCTAAAACATTTTTCACCTTAAAGCCAACGGGGAGAGAGGGAGAGTTTTTCTCCGTATATTTCTGAAGAACGGTAGGAAATTCTTGAACGTCGGTACCAGGATCGCCGGCTTGGACGACGTGCCCAATATCAACCCATTGAAAGCCATGATCAGTGAACGCGGCCCATCTTTCTCCATCAGAACCAATAGAACAGACTTTGCTCATCTGTCGGGATTGGGGGAATAGCTTAGTGTCGTAGTCATAGGGTTCACAGTGGGTAATGCCTTGTTGTAGCAGTTCATAGGCATCCTTCACAGTTCCCAGGTAAAAGCCGTGTTTGGTTTTAGTAAAGGTCCTGAGCTGGACGAGTTTAAGTTTTTCATCTTCATCGACATCAGGATAATCACCCGTCCATGAAGAAGGGTCAGTGAGGGCACTGCCATCTTGGCAACAATACTGGTAGGTATAGACGGGATAGAACTGATTCACCCAGTCCACAACATCAATTTGGTATTGTCGCCCCTGAAGCCAATGGGGATAGTAAACCCGAAGTCCAAATTCTCGTTGTCCCCATCGGAAATAAGTTTGCAAAGATTCAAAGCACCATTGGCTAGAACATCCAGCAAGGCCCGTCTCCCCAGGAATAACAATTCCACGATAGATATTTGACATCGTTGTTGTTTTACATTATTTCGAATCGTTAGCGAGTGGATTACTAATTTGGTATTCCCCTACATTGAGTCTTCAACAATGAGGGAAGAGTATCGGCAATATTCAGCATATTTTGTAGATATAGTCTCTTGAAGCAAGATTTTGCCCCAAAAGTGCTTATATATAGCCACTAATCTCTATCATAAGCCAGTCTACTCTAATAAAACTGAGCTATATCTTTCAAAGTAGTCGATTCATCGCTAAAACATTGTTGAAACAATTCAAAGACAATCTGTGACTGTGGAGAGCTAGAGCAGTCAAATTTGAATCCTCCTAATGTTGGTCTTAGCATCGCCACCTGTATAAGTATGGCCAGGGCGTGCAGGAGGTATTAAAACTCATTCTCTTGCTAAATTAATTACAATTTTTTCTTATATTACGTTGAAATTAGACATAAGTTATTGATTTTGTAATATACAGATATGAAGCCATAGGCAAGCCTAAAATTCTTTTGCAACAAGCTTTTCTCTTAATTCGTAGATAGAAATCATAAGCACATCTATGCATTATTACTAATAATCGTTATCAATAATTTTAATATCGGTTGTTCCTGCTGGGCATCAGTTGCTCTAGTCCCCTGTGCCACTGAGATGGATTGATGTTGGCTGTAGGATTGTTCGCCAGTGTGAGTCTTCAGACGGTATATCAAGCCCTGAAAACATTCAATCAGTCTACGGATCAATGAATCATTCACAACTGCTTTCGTTTTTTTACAGCCGAACTAAAACTTGACCCCTAAAACCAGGTCGAGCAATCTTCCAAGCAAACTACTCAATTCTGCTTCTCCTACCTGTGAGTGCTCTCCATAATTCTGTCTTCGGCCTGAAGGAAACCACCCAGCTAACATGAATACCTTAGAAAGACTGGAGATCAGCAGACGTTAGTCACTTCAAACTTATGTGAATCTGGAAGGCGGTCATTTTTCATCCGCAAAGCTGCTAGACCCCATTTTGGTTGAGGGACATTTTAGCTGCTGGCAAAGATAATTAACCACCTATGTTGGAGGTAGTAGGTGTGGTTCTCATGGAGCCTACTCTACAAGGGCAAGGTCAGCTTACTTATGGAATATCACTCAAAGCCAGCTGGGCATGACTGAATGCTGGAATATTGCCTATGGTGACTTTCATTGCTTAGACGATCTAGATCCTGCATTCATCCGTCCATCCAAACTTTGGTGCAAAATATCCTTCACAGCCGAAATGTTGTACTGTAGTTGAGAATATTAATCAATAACCTTTGTTCATCAGCGTAAAAGCTAAACTCTAGACTACCTTTTTTATAAACGCTGACAATACTCTAGATCTCAGATAGGTGCAGGTGTGACAGGCATTATTACTGACATCAGAATGCTTTTGTTGATTTAAGTCTATGGACCCCGAGCTTGTGAGTACTTTTGATGCACTCTGGTTATGTGTTAACCCCCGCCTCAAAAAATTTGACTGGAGTTTATGCCAACAGCTCAAGCAATATGCCCATGTGAAATTTTGGAGCTACCATCAAACGGCGGATGAACCTTGCTCTATACAAACTGCCTTAGCATTACTCCACCAGGATATCCAACATCAATCACAGCCCATTCATCTGTTAGGGCATGGGCTCAGCGGTACATTGGGGTTGCTGTATGCTCGCTACAATCCCCAAGCTGTCAAATCGTTAACTTTACTATCCGTTGGGGCGAATCCATCTGTAGGTTGGCATGCCCACTACTACAAGATGAGGGAGCTTTTACCCTGTAGTCGAGAGGCAATTTTATTCCAAATGGTGACCATGCTATTCGGCGCTATGAGTACTGACCGAACGATGGCATTGGCATCACTCTTAGCCACCATCCTAGATACTGAATTGGCTCCGCACTCCTTGGCCCATCGCAATGAGTTAGCACCTGGAGGAGTAGAGCCTTCATTACTCGTGTGTCATGGCGAACATGATGCTGTGGTTGACCCGCACGCTCATGCACAATGGCAAACCTGGCTTAAAACTGGCGATCGTTTATGGAGCTGCCCCCAAGGACGGCATTTTTTCCATTATGATCATCCCAGTCGGACGAGCCAAATCATTTTAGAATTTTGGCAACAGGTCGCATCAATGCCCTCTGCATTCCTACCCTCCGACAAGGAACAGCTCATAACGACGCTGTTATGTAAGGGAATGAACAATTCTGTCCTACTGCCTGGAGACTAAAGACCTTGGATACCTACGAGTTTGATGTTGTAATTATTGGTGGTGGCCCTGCAGGCTGTACCTGTGCTCTCTATACATCGCGAGCAAATTTCAAGACCGTTATTTTAGACAAAAACCCTGCAGTTGGCGCTCTGGCAATTACCCACAAAATTGCCAATTACCCTGGCGTTGCTGGTGATGTCAGTGGTGAAGAACTACTGGCTGTAATGAGAGAGCAAGCGATTGAATTCGGCACTCACTATCAACAAGCCCAAGTTTTTGGTCTTGACATTAGTGGTGCCCAGAAAAAGGTTTACACCCCAGAAGGGACATTTGTGGGGCGATCAATTGTCCTAGCCAC
This sequence comes from Acaryochloris sp. 'Moss Beach', assembly GCF_021497025.1. NCBI lineage: Bacteria > Bacillati > Cyanobacteriota > Cyanophyceae > Acaryochloridales > Acaryochloridaceae > Acaryochloris > Acaryochloris sp. 'Moss Beach'. The sequence continues at coordinate 2,961,760 of NZ_CP071717.1, read as the reverse complement.
AGGAGCAATGGGACGTAAGGCATCTTTTGACGGAGAGGCTGACTTTTTAGGTCGGGGGGTGAGCTACTGCGCCACCTGTGATGCTGCTTTTTATCAAGATCGCCCTGTTGCAGTGGTAGGACTGAACCGAGAAGCCATAGAAGAAGCCCAAGTGCTCACTAAATTTTCATCTATGGTTCACTGGCTGACCGTGAAGACTCCTCCGGCTGAGGATGCACATGCTCAGGATTTGCTGAGTTTACCCAATGTGAAACATTGGAGCCGATCCAGACTGCTGTCCATTCAGGGGAGCGATATGGGGGTCACAGGGGTTCAAGTCAAAGTCAGAGATCAAGAAGATCCGCTGTCTTTAGAAGTTGATGGGGTGTTTGTCTATCAGAATGGGTCCAAACCCGTCACTGATTTTGTCGGCGATCAGGTTGAGTTCAATGAAGACGGCGGGGTAAAGGTTGATGAACTGATGGCAACCAGTACGGATGGTGTATGGGCGATTGGAGATATCCGTAATACCCCTTTTAAGCAAGCGGTTGTGGCAGCTGGCGATGGATGTGTGGCAGCCATGTCTATTGATCGTTATCTCAATAGTCGTAAGCTGTTTAAGCCAGATTGGGATCATTCCTAACACTGCTCACCTATAGCAGTTCACCTCCGTTTGCTCACAGAAGAGTGGCGTACTATTCTGTCAAATTAAGAGACAGAGTAATGCGCCAGATTGTGTCGCAAATAGTGGTCACACAACTCCTCTGGGTGTCCTCCAAGACTATGCAGATAATCCGAAACTTTGATTGAGGAAAGAGATCTGTCCCAAAAGTCAACGGCTCGATATTAAGTACCGCCTCGGATTTTGACGTAGGGTTCGTCTACTCTCCAAGCATCATTGGTTGATTTGAGATGCCAACGCCAGCATGTGTCTAGTGCTTGGCCACAGCGATCATAACAGGTTGCATGAGCCCAAGATTCTTTCCTAGCAAGTGTTCTATTTGCAACAAAGCTTTCGAAATCGCTGTGGGCAAGCACTAGTTTAGGAGAATATTTCAGAATCCACCGATTAATGGTGCTGTGATCTACCTCCAAACTACGCTCTAACATCATCTCCTCCAAATCGCGATAGCTGAGGGGATAGCGGCAGTACCAAGGAACATTGAGCAGGATAATCTCAGATTAAAAATGACGCCATTTGCAAAGATCAGCAGTTTTCATCTACAGGAAAGAAATAGAGCACAGCCTCTCGATTGCCCCCTGACTTTCAGCCATGACCCTATTTTTGCAACACAACCCAAATAAGTATGAAACACAGCTGGAGGGACTCTGACAACAAATTCTCTCTTTAGCTTAATTAGAATTATTCCTATAGTATGTTGAAGATAGATCCAAATTATTGCTTTTGTAATATACAGCTATGAAGTCACAGATAAACCTATAGGTCATGTAAGGCAAGCTTTTCTCATGATTTATAGATAGAAATCCTAGGCATATCCATGTAGTATTATTAAGAAGTATTATCAATAAGTATTGAAGTGTCTACTGTTCCTGCTCGGCGTCAGTTGATCCAGTCCCCTCTTCCACTAGGATTGGGCTTGGTGCTGGGCATCGGACTGCTAGGGGTTTGTTTGATGGCCAGTATAGGGCTGGGGGTCGCTGATATCAGCCCCAAAACCGTGTATCAAGCCCTAACGGCTTTTGATGGGTCGACGGATCAACTGATTATTCGAACGGTTCGAATTCCTCGCTCAATTACTGCATTACTGGTAGGCAGTTCCATTGCTGTAGCGGGGGGCCATGATGCAAGGGCTTACGCGCAATCCCCTCGCTGATCCGGGCATTTTAGGGATTAATTCCGGAGCGGCATTGGCTGTCGTCGGATCAGTGTTTTGGTTAGGCACGACTTCCCTTAAGGTTTATGCGGGATTTGCCCTGCTGGGGGCTGCAATCGCAGCCATCACAGTTTATGCTCTGGGTTCCCTAGGACGAGGTGGATTGACCCCTCTAAATCTAACGATTGCTGGGGCTGCGTTTACGGCCTTGGTGTCATCCATAACCACTGGTGTTCTCATTCTGAGTCAGCGAACCTTGGAAGAGATCCGGTTTTGGTTAGCAGGGTCGATCGCAGGCCGCGATTTAAACTTAGTGGTCCAAGTTTTACCCTATCTAGCCGTGGGAATGGTGATTGCCCTATCCCTGGGGAAACAGCTCACGACCCTAAGCTTGGGTGAGGATATTGCCCAAGGCTTAGGTCAGAACACTGCCTGGATCAAAGTGACTGCGGCGGTGAGCATTATTTTGTTGGCAGGTGGCTCCGTTGCGATCGCAGGTCCGATCGGGTTTGTGGGCCTGATTGTTCCCCATATTGTGCGGTTTTGGGTAGGGGTCGATTATCGCTGGATTTTGCCCTATGCCGCCATTGTCGGAGCTATCTTATTATTAATCGCTGATATTGGGGCACGGTTAGTGATTCAGCCTCAAGAGCTGCCAGTAGGATTAGTCATGCCCCTGTTGGGAGCACCCTTCTTTATCTACCTCACCCGCTGGCAGGTGCGGCGATGAAGCAGTGGCTAGTGGTTCGTCCTCCGCAGATCCCGATCTCGTTTCATCTCGACCGTCGGGTTCCCAGTATTTTATTGGGACTGATTCTATCAACTCTGGTCGCTATGGTCTTGAGTGTGGGACAAGGGGAATATCCGGTCCCTCCCCTAGATGTAATCAAAACCGTCTTAGGGTTGGAAACGGGTAACCCAGACTTTGGCTTTATCATTATGACCCTGCGTCTGCCACGAACGCTAGTGGCCTGGGGGGTTGGGATGGGACTTGCGATCGCAGGCACAATCACCCAAGGCATCACCCGCAATCCCTTAGCATCCCCTGGCATTATTGGCGTCAACGCTGGGGCCTCTTTAGCTGCCGTAACCTTAATTGTTCTCTATCCTGAATTACCCATTGCCCTCATTCCTCTGGCAGCTTTTGGTGGAGCGCTCCTGGTGGCTCTGCTGATTTACCTGCTGGCTTGGAAGGACGGCAGTTCTCCCGTGCGGCTGATTTTAGTGGGAGTAGGATTCAGCCTGATTGCTGGATCTTTAACCAGTTTGATGGTGACCTTTGGCAATATCTACAACGTCAGCCAAGCCCTAGTTTGGCTAGCTGGTAGTGTCTATGGCTGCAGTTGGGAGCAGTTGACGGTATTTCTACCCTGGCTCACTGGGTTTGGATTACTGAGCCTGTTAATGAGTCGGGAATTGAATGCACTCCAACTCGGCGATGAAGTAGCTCGCAGTTTAGGCAGTCGTTTAGAACTCCAGCGCAGTCTACTATTACTGAGCAGCGTAGCCCTAGCTGGCTCTGCAGTTGCGACCGCAGGCAGCATTGGTTTTGTCGGTTTAATGGCCCCTCACTTGGGACGACAAATGGTAGGCCCCTCCCATGAGGGATTACTCCCCGTGGCCGCCTTAACCGGAGGATTGGTGGTAGTGGTGGCTGATCTACTGGGTCGATTACTATTTGCTCCCATTGAACTGCCCTGTGGAATTATTACGGCTATCGTGGGAGCGCCTTATTTTCTGTATGTATTGATTCGCGATCGCAACTCATGATCCCTGCAACACCTGCCTACGCCCTCACAACCCGCAAACTCACCCTAGCCTATGAAGGCAAAGTGGTGATTGAGTCCCTCGATCTAGCGATTCCCACAGGCAAAATCACGATTTTAGTGGGACCGAACGGCTGTGGTAAATCTACCTTGCTGAAGGGCTTAGGGCGTTTACTCAAACCCAAACAGGGCATCGTCTATCTAGGGAGTGAATCCATTGCCAAACTCTCCACCAAAGCCATTGCCAAACGATTAGGGTTGCTCCCCCAAGGACCAACGGCCCCAGAAGGGTTAACCGTCAGAGATCTAGTGGCTCAAGGTCGCTACCCCCACCAAGGCTGGTTACAACAATGGTCTCAAGAAGATGAGAAGCAGGTGAACTGGGCCTTATCGATTACGCAAATGCTCGACTTTGCCCATTGTGCTCTGGATAACTTGTCCGGTGGACAGCGCCAGCGGGCCTGGATTGCTATGACTTTGGCTCAAGATACAGACATTGTGTTGCTGGATGAACCCACCACCTATCTTGATCTAGCCCACCAGATCGAAGTCTTAGATTTATTGCATGATCTCAACGAGCAGCAAGGCAAAACGATTGTGATGGTGTTGCACGATCTCAACCAAGCCTGTCGTTTCGGTGATTATTTAGTAGCCATCAAGGGGGGAGCCGTCTACGATCAGGGCCATCCAGAACAGGTAATGACTGAAACAATGGTTCAAAACGTGTTTGGCTTAGAAAGTCGAATTATCAATGATCCAGTCGCCAATACGCCTCTTTGTATCCCCATCAGTCGTAAGTCATCGGGGAAAGTCAAGGCAGGGCATGAGTCCTAGCTCGTACCTCTAACGGGGGTCTACCTTAAATTCATGTGAGTTAGTTTTCAAGGTTCTTTAGTCTGACTATTCTTTACCCCAAACAGCGGGGAACAACAATAGCCGCCAATACTCACTGTAATCAGCCCCAAAGAAGTTAAGACATACAGCAACGCCGTACCGGCACCAGATTGAGTGCCAAATATCGGTCCCATCAACCCAGCGACTCTACTGGAACGTACAAAGGGTTCAAAAATACCCTCGGCAAGGGGACCGGCCAGCAAAGTCGCTAATGTACTCACCCCCTGTAGTACCAGTGAGTTGGCAGCAAATACTCGACATTGAAGCTCTGGAGCAACGTTTTCCATCCACAGTGCTGTTTCTGAGCTATCTAACAGAGGAAAATTGAGAGAGGAACAAAATTGAGCTGGCATCCAGACCTTAAGATTTTGGCCAAATCCAAACAACGTTTTAGCGATTCCGGCCCCCATAAATCCCATAAGCAGTCCATGAATGCGCTTTTTAGGGCCACCCCAAACCGTTAATAGAATCGCTCCGGTGATGCCCCCAATACCAGCAGCAGCTCCAATCAGCCCTAAGGTCTGAGTGTTGCCGCCAGAGCGTGCCAGAATCATCGGATCGTCAATGGCACTGCCAAGATCATGAAAAAACCAAAACAACGCAGTAATCATCAGCAATCGCAGAAGGTGAGGGCTTTTCCAGATATAACGTAGACCAAAAGTGGCCTCTTGTCGCCAACGCGAAAATTTCCCTGCTTGCTGCCAAGATTCTGATTTAATTTCTGGCGGGGGCTGAGGAATATGGGAGGGTAAAAGAGTCAAGATCGCCACTCCAAAAGTGACCAAATCAATCCCCAAAATACCTTTTAGACCAATGATGGGATAGAGCAGACCTGCCACAGCGGGGGCAATGATAATCGAACCATAATGAATCATAGAGTTCATACTGTTGGCACGAGTATAGTGTTGGGCTGGAACCAAGGTCGTAATGGAAGTGGAATAGGCCAACCCTTGAATTTGACCAAAGCCCCCCATGACGGCAGAAGCCAGGTATAGATGCCAGAGCAGAAGCTGGTGAGAGAAGAGGAGCACCAGCAAAATCAGAGTGGAGAATGCTGCGATCGCATCTCCATACATCATCAAATATTTTCGATTGAAGCGATCGACAATAATGCCCGCAACCAAAGCAACCGGAATCTGGGGAAAATCATAAAAGAAATCGACTAAAACAAGAGCGGTTGTAGATTCTGTTAACTGCCATGCCCAGATTGTCAGGGCAAAACCAGTCATATAGCTACCGATATTGGAAACCAGTTGGCCCAACCAAATGATGGTGAATGTACGCACAAGAAAAAGAACGATGTGATTCGTTTCAATACAGCCAATCGTGACTGACGATTCCCTCTCAGAAATCAATAGACATCAGACGTCAGCCCAGATGAATGCCATCCAGGCAGCAACGATACGTCAATACTCTGGATTACCTAAGACTTTTTAAGTGCAAGGGTTAAGCCATCGGCAATCCCTAACATACTCAAGTCAATACGTTCATCTTGGCAGAGGGCTAGATTCAAAGCCCTCAGAGCATTTGTCTCCGGATCATCTGCGGTGGGATCTGCGACTTCACCAGACCATAGAACATTATCAATTGCCATCAATCCTCCTGGCCGAAGGAGTGCGAGGGACTTTTCATAATAGTGGTGATAGTTGACTTTATCAGCGTCAATAAACGCAAAATCAAAGGTGCCAGCCGCTCCTGTACTCAACAGATCATTTAAGGTATCCAGTGCTGGGGCAAGGTGAAGATCCACTTTGTTTTCCATGCCTGCTGCCTGCCAATACCGTTGTGCGATCGCGGTATCCTCTTTACTGATATCGCAGGTCAAGATCAAACCATCAGCAGGGAGTGATAAGGCCATCCATAGGCTGCTATAGCCTGTGAACGTGCCAATTTCGAGAATCCTTTTAACCCCCATGAGCTTAATCAGCAACGCCATAAACTGCCCTTGGTCCGGTGCAATCTGCATTTCACCATCGGGTAACTGAGCAGTTTCTTCCCGTAGTTGCGTTAACACCTGGGGTTCACGCAAGGAAACCGAGAGCAGGTAATCATAAAGATTAGATTCTATAAATCCACTCGCGTCAGTGAGTTCCGAAATTTTACTGGCCATGGAAACAGCAATTCTCATTTTGGAATTCAAGTAGAGTTAGCCCCTTCGGTGAGCATGAAATCAAACAACGCATCCCAACTAGCGAACCAAAAATAGCGAGTCAGGGTAAATAAGTCACGGAAAAAGTCCTTTCTAGTTACCAGCAGTTCTCGCAGTTGCCCATAGGTGCCGCCAAGCAACTCTAAAATTGTATGCATCAAAAATGCTAGCAAGTTGAGCGTCACCAGTAATTCAGCCAGATGCTCTTGGCCATGGCCAAAGTTGTGTTCCAAATGATAGCCCTTGGTTTTGAGCACATTATTGTTTTCATTCTCGACCTTCCACCGTGACCGTCCTGCCTCGACAATGGCCTCAATCGTCTCATGAGTGATGAGATGTTGAGTAACAAAAGTATTGAAATACACCTGCTTATTCTTGCGTTTGTCAATCACCGTAACCTCACACCAATTGACTTCTAGAGCAGGCTGCTGGGCGTTGAGGGGCACCCGATTGACATAGCGAAATTGGTAGAGCAGCGGTTTAGCCCCTTGATAGCGACAGACCTGATGGCGGTTCATTTCTCCAGCTTTTTCAAGATACTCAAGCCACTCATAGAGTTCTTCATGAGAGGTCGGAAGACACACAAAGATAAAGCCATAGCCATGTTCAAGGGCTGTTTGACACATCGGTTGACGACTGTAGAGGTCATCGCCCAGGAGAGTGACACCAACGTCAGTGTCTGCAATCGGATGGGCTTCAATCCAGCGCTTGGCTGCTGTTGTTTCACAGTCCTGTTTATCATGACCATCCTGGGGACGGATAAATTCTGGGGCTAGGTTCAGCACTTGGTTACACCCTGGCTTGACCATTACAGGGGTAACGACTTGGTGAAAATAACTCACCCGACCATTACGATGGTGGCGCTGACTACACTGAGGGCAATGAACCTCCTGCGATGAAAAGTATTCCGTGCCATCTAAGGCCACCAAATAGCCCTGTTCAAAGCATTTATAGGGGTGACGCTTGCCATTGGACTCCAGGCACTGATGGAGAGACTCAAACCCCGAACATACTGCAGATGCAGCGACTGGATCTAACAGGCTTCGGATTTGATTGTCACAGGGAATCTGCTCAATCCCAAACAGACTTTTGGCGTTGCTGCGGCCCTTTTTGGTAGCCATCTGGCGCTGATATTGCAAAAAAGAGCTTGATTGCATAAAAAACAAGCTGAAGGCGCTCATCAAGGCATCTTCAACTCGATACTGTTTATTCCTTCCCTTACGCAGGTCTCGCAGATCTGAAAAGCCCGCCAGCATTGCACTGATGAGGGCTTGAGGTCCGATGGTGGCTGATACGGTCATAGATAGCACAATGACGAAGATTACAGTTACCCTATCAAGACTCAGAATCCTTATATGAAAAGCTTTTTCTTAAAATGAGAATTGCTGCCATGGAAATGTTCTCCTAACAATAAGGGCATGTGTGCATAGTTCAAATGTCGTAAGGCAGGATGATGACCGACATTTGAACAAAAAAACTAGGTTCAAAACTGAATTTTTTAAGCTGAAGGACGATTAACTAAATATTTAAAAAGATCATCAATCATAAGATTGGCAGCGATTGGATTACCACCTCGCCAAAAATTTGCATCAACGACGTAGACTTGTCCTGATTGAACTGCCTTCAGTTGTTTCCAAAGTGGCTTCTTCTGCCATTCATCTAGCAGATGTTTGGACTCAGCATCATAGATATTCACGAATAAAATATCAGCGTCAATTTCAGGAATTCTTTCTTCTGACAAAACGAGAACACCATTCGTATTAGGACTATGATTGCGAGGTTGCTGAATGCCAATATCAGAAAAAATGCTGCCAGCAAATGAATTCCTGACGTCAACCGTCATTTGGTCACCATAGGCATAGATCGTTGATATTTCTAGATTGTCCAACCGGTCACCTAGGGCCTGCTGCAACGCATCAATCCGTTGGTAGTAATGACTCCAAGTCGATTTGGCTTCCGGTTCTTTCCCTAAGGTCTGGGCCACAAAATCAAAGTGCTCTCGCCAGGACGGAGATCCCTGCCACTCACCCATTGCCGTCGGTGCAATTTCGGCAAGCTGCTTATAAATCGGTTCACCAAAGGGAACGACTCCCAGAATTAAGTCAGGCTTCAGCATTAAAATTTTCTCAACATTAGGCTGAGTACTTTGACCCAGGGATTCAGTCCCATAGCCTTTCTTCTCCATATACTGATTCAAATAATCTAGGGGGGCTGCATCCGGTAGAGCACAGCCAACAGAAGGCACGCCAAGGATCAACGCATTAGCTAATGTTGAATCATCTAGACTAATCAACCGTTTCGGAGGTTGAGGGACGCAGGTCTTCCCCAAACCATGCTGGATAGGGTGGCAGCTTGTAGGAGCTTTAGAGTTAGAAGGCGGACGATTGGGATCACTCTGGCAGGCGACAACTAATAAGGGTTCTTCCCAGCTTTTGGTGATTCGGTTTAAACCCTTACTCAGAAAGAGATTTGCTTCTTTCTCATGAAGCCATAATTAGTCGCTTGGCGAGTAGTGTTAATCCTGCCCTGCCAAACATCTGACGCTTAAGCATTTTTAGTTTGTTGTTGAGTCCCTCCACCGGACCATTACTGACCTCCATCATCATGCTGGCTTTGACTGCAGCATAGTCATCCATGAGACCCGCAGCAAACTTTTTCAACGGTTGAATTGGACAGGTCAATGCCTTCATCAACCAACAATCAAAAGCATCGGCCTGTCGTTGTCTGAGCAACTCAAGGAACGTATGAGCTAAATCAACAAGGGTTGCTAAGTCCGGGTGTTGTTTGACCAGGTATTCCAACAACTCTTTATTTTCGGGTTCTCGATTCTCTTCTTTGAGCACAATTAGATAGGCTGCTTGACGAGGTGTAAAAGGAGGAGCTTGAGGATCAATGACAGTGGGTAAGGACTTTGTCACTGGAGCACGATATGAAGGAAGGCTCTGAGCTTCGCGGAACCCACGAAGGTAACGCTGGAGAGTGCGTTGGGAGCCTTCATAGCCATTCTGTCGGAGCAATACCATCAAGACTTTGGAGTTCGTTATTCCAGAATTCCACCAAGCCACAACCTCCTGTTTGTAGGGGTCGAGTAGGCTCCTACCCAAGGTCGGACGTCGGTTATAAGTTTCTGGAAAATCAGGTCGGGTACCATATTTGCGAACAGTACATTCACTCACTCCGACTTTGTCTGCAATAGCTGCAGTCGACCATTGTTGTTCGCGGAGAGCTTTAATTTCTTGCTGCTGTTGTACCCGAATTTGATGGTTTGCCTGTGCCCGTTCTTGAAAGGTTGCAGTGGCAGTCGATTGAGGAATTACAACAACCGTTGCAGTATGCCCTAGATTTGAGCTAGTGACTGGGTATTGCTCCCGTGAAGCGGCTTTAAGCTCAGCATGGTAGTTTTCCAATGAAAGCTCAAGCGCTTCACTCAAATTTTTGACTAGATGAAAGCGATCTGCAACTTGTCTGGCGTCTGGCGCAGCCTTATCCATGGCACTTTTGTAGGTCTTGGAACGGTCACGGGATAATACTTCTATACCTGGATGCTCTCGTAGCCAATCGACCAATGTGTCTGCTTTGCGATCTGCTAGCAGGGCAATAGGTTGATGAGTCTCTAAGTTGACTAAAATTGTGCCGTAATTATGGCCTTTTCGGAACGCAAAGTCGTCTACCCCTAACACTTTTGGAACCTCGAACTCAGGGAGGGGAAGGCGCTCTAAGTGGTTGAGTAGTGTACTGCCACAGCTAAAATAGCCCAGACACTTGCCTAGACGAGAACCAGCAGCACCGCCTAAGGCTAACCCAATCTCCTGGAGATGCTGAACCTGGCGTACGGTTTTCCTGGCCCAAGGTGCCGCCACCTCTGGAATGCGTTCGGTAAAAAATACGACGGCGACACTCTGAATTCGGACAAAAGAATTTGCAGACTAGCACGAGCAAGCTTAAGCTGAAGTGCAAGCAGGGTAAGTCGGCAAGGGTTCGTTGATATCGACTGTGCACTCGATGAGCCACGCTACCGCACAAGGGGGCATGGAGCCACCGTTTGGGTGGACATAACACTCAATTCCAAATGCTGGTGTTCTACATCCATTTCATAGTCGTTCAATTGGAGCCCGTTGGGGCTAGGTAATAAAGCTTGGAGTAATTCCATGGCCAGAATATTGCAAAGACTCTAGCTTCAATGGTTTCACAGATTTTTCATCGCATCACCAAAAGCTGGGAAGAGCCCTAATAAGACGGTTAGCAGCCCAACAAGAATTCTGTTAATTCTAGTGTTGAACATTATTTCTTCATAACCTATATTGATTTTCTAATATGTGTATTCAGACTAGATATATAGCTAGATCCTAGAGAAAACCGAGATTTCTAAACACAGCTCATCTCCGTTTGACGGATAGAACTAGAGTTCAAAGGATATTGATCCAATGACGGTAAAAGGTGCACCAAATCTCACTCGCAAATCACTTTCAACATTCTCAAAGTAATTCACATCAAATAAATTTTTGAAATTCAGGGCTGCACGAAATTTACCCCGGTTATAGAAGATTGACGCATCCGTTCTGGTATAGCTAGGAACTTCAAAGCGGGCGCTTTCGGCAGTCGTGGGAGACCTGAATTTACCTCGTTGGGACATGGGGGAATAAGGTATCAAAGCGTTGATTCACCCAATCCAATCTCAGGTGAAGGAGATGATTGAATCCATCCTCACTCCATCGCATCCTCACTCCCTTAAAGCGCTGTTGAATCAGCCACTTGCAAGCACTCTCAATCATGCCACTGCCAAGTGGACATTGGTCCTTCTCAAAATCCTGATAGCGGATATGTCGATGATGGGTTTGGAAATAAGTGTGCACCTGGATAAGTGTCTCTAAATCTTTGCCCTGCGGAATATCTGTAGTGACCAGGGCAGTCAAGGATTTAAGTACAGCGTGATGTTGCCCATGTCTGAGTAGAGACCGCCAGTTCTTGAACCAATTTTTTAGCCTCAGGGGACCGACAATCGAATAAGGCTGCAGTCGCTCGCCACAGATGTCCAGCGGCATGATAGAAATCGAGAATACCCATCGCACAATGGGCAAAGCACTGACGGTAGACCCGCCAGAATCCCCCGTCCGCCATCACTCAACCAAATGACTTGGGGAGCAGTGTCAATGGATTGTCGTTGAGCCTCCATCTGCATGAGAGGAATAAAGGTATCAATATCCCCCAAAACAGCTACTAATCGACGATGACATAATCGAGTCACTTGTTTTCCAGACCGGGTTAGATGCTGTCCTAAGCGAGCAAATAGACCGACCTTCACTTCCCGCCATCGAGTTTTACCTTTAGCGGTTTTAGGCTTCGGTCGAAAAGGCACCATCACCCCATCAGCAGCAATAGCAAGACGGAGCATGGCGGTCATCTCCTCCAAGGTGTCTGGTGACAGACATACTCCTCGGAGGAACTGCTCTAGTTGTTGCCTTAATCGGGATTGAGACTGTTGTCCATAATGCGCAACCCAAGACCACAAGGTACTCGCACTCACCGCTATTCCGGTACATTGATGCAGCATCCAACTCGATAGTTCATAGGGCATGACAATACTCATCAAGCATCCCAAACGTATCAGTTCTTCACTACTCGATTGATAAGGAGCAATACCCAACGCTTGATCTAAGGGCACACTGAGACTCACCTTACAGGTTTGATTGGGGCAACGCCCGACTCTTCGCTTTCAGGCGATCTGACCCACCAGCGTCTTCATCTGGCGAGACCGAAATCCTTTGGAGCGAATATGTCGTCCACAGACTGAACAATCTGGCCAAATCGTGGGAAATTGCGCACGAGTATTGAGTGCTTTCTCTAAGGTCAGGCGGGCAAACAGGAGTCCTAATTGCAGAGCAATGAGAACCATCGCAGACAGATTACTGGCTTGGTGCAATTGCTGGCAGTAGGATGACCAGTCTGCATGTTCTGGATATAGAGCCTCTAATTGGGGTAAAGTCATGGTGCTTTTTTGAATGGGGTCGGGATCATTATCTCGTCCCTTTTTCTTGAAGAGTACCCCTCCTACATCCTTCAAAAGCGCCCCTTCAAAGCTGTTGTCAAAATCACCCTGCCGCTTGCCCACAAAGAAAATGCCTAAGCCAAAACCTAAACCTTTCAAGTCTCCTTTTTGGAGTTCATATGTCGTTGACAGACTCAAGGCATGTTTAGGATTATTGGGGATACGATTTCCTACTGGAATATCATTGTCTTGGGTAATTTTGGCATCATTGTAGGTATAGCCACCAATCAGATTCCATCCTGGCAAAATTTCCCCTGAAGCAAATAACTCAATCCCCTTACTGCTCTGCTCTCCAGTAATGATAGAGAATGCAGGATTATCTAGATCTGAGGTGGGTACATTGGCAATTGAAATATCAAAATAGGCGACATTGACTGAGAATTTATCAGTGAGTGCCACTTTAGTACCCACCTCAAATTGAGTGCCTCTTTGAGGTGGAAAGATCTCTCCATCAATGTTCCTATCGAAAAAGTTGGGAATAAATGATCGACTATAGCTGGCATATAGAGACAGATCAGAGATGGGCTTATAGACTATCCCTAAACGCGGACTAAATTCACTTTCTGTTTGAGAATCAGATGTCCCGAATGTTATATCTTCAAACTGGGTGCCAGCGATATCAAACCTGCCGCCTAGCAGGAGAATCAAATTATCTAATACTTCAATCTTATCTTGCAGATAAATGCCTAAATTCTTATTCGTTGTTTTATCTTCCAGAGAATCTTCTTCTTCAAGAATGAGGGTATTGTTATCAGGGGTAAATAAGTCGATGGAATTGGCTATTCCAAATGAGAATGGACCTCCCCCATCTCCTTGAAATAATTCGACCCCCACTAGCATTTCATGTTTAACAGGCCCGGTATTGAAGTTACCAATAAGATACGTATCCAGAAGATAGGCATTACTATCAAACCTGGGCACATCCACATAATCTCGTTCTAAAGTGCGCTGATCATCCAGTAAATTGATGCCAGATACTGTGAATTCTGGCGCTGAACGGCGCGCAAACTGAAAGGAATTGCGAATGCGCCAATTATCACTAAAACGATGTTCAAAGTTATAACCCACTGTAATGGTGTCAATCTCCCGTTTTTCTCGGCCGGGAGCCCCAATATTTAGACTGCGATCGATGTCACCATTGATATTCTCCAGAACAGTACCTCGGGCGGGTAACCCAAAATTATTGTCAGCCGTCAGATTCGTATATTCCAGCTCAAAGGTAATATCGGTATTTTGATCAATTTCCCATGACAGGACTGGAGCGACTAATAATCGCTTTCGCCCCACTGCATCAATAAAGCTCCCTTCCGTTTCTCCTGCCACGTTCAAGCGATATTTAACGGTGCCACTTTTATTAATCGGCCCCGACAAATCAACAGCCCCACGGTAAAGATCAAAATTGCCAATCGCAGCATCAAATCGATACAGTGGCTCGTCAGTGGGTTGTTTCGTGAGGATATTCACGGTACCCCCGAATGACCCTGAACCATAAAGCACCGATGCAGGCCCTTTAAGGACTTCAATTCGCTCAATATTAGCAGTTTGTATTGCAGAACTACCCACTGTGGAATCTCTCAATCCATTGCGTCGAAAATCTGCTGAAAATCCCCGAATATTAACATTGTTGAATAGAGAAGTAGACAAGGAAGAATTAATTCCAGGAATGACCCTTAACGCATCAGTCAGGTCATTGACCTGACGCTTTTTAATCACTTCTTGGGGAATCACTTGAATGGCTTGGGGAACATCTTGGGCAGCGGTCTCAGTGCGGGTGGCCGTGACCGTAATTTCCAGCGCTTCTTCCAGGTCTTCAGAACTGGTCTTTTCTGGAGTAACCCTAACAACCACACTCCCTTTTTCAGTTTGAATATCAGCCATAGGTGGGGCCTCGGTACCTGTGATCACAATCTGCACCTGATCCCCAGGCATATTGGTGACCTGCACCTGTGCAATCCCGCTGGCTGGATCAGCTACTTCAAAAGCTTCACTGTCCGGCAAGGCTAACACTGCGTTAGGAATCTGGGCTGTCAAAACAGTTCCTTCTACCGTTGTTATGGGTGTTGCCAGGGTCTGACCATTTGTCTCTAGGATCACTTGTAAGCCTGACGCAGTCTCTTCCCACTGCACACCAGTAATTTGCACCTGTACTGCCTCTATTTGCGCCATCCAGTCTTTGACGGTGGTTGCAGGGAGTGGTTCGGGGGCCAGCTGTTTCTCTACCTCTTCAGTCTGAGGAGCAATGTCAATCCATGGGGCGGTTATTTCGGTTGGGTTAGCCCAGGCATTGGGTGCGATCGCCCATCCACCCAAAACCAATAATCCTAGCTTCCAAGTTCTGATAACATTCATTGACCACACCACTTTGCTCGAACAGATGCATAACTCACCAGGTACTGAGACCCTCTAGATAAGAGTTGTTAGCAACTAAGTCCTTATTAAGTTACAAAGTGGAGGCGATCCTTTTCTCTTCCAGTCGGACTTTTTTTCTCTTCCAGCCGGACTATTTGCTGCAGACCGCACCTCAAGGCCGCTTCCCTAACTGATATCCCTTGGGAGAGACTCCAAATTGCCGTCGAAATGAACCGCTAAATGCGGTGAACGGCGGCAGCCACTGCGGCAACGGACTGCTGTTGCTGCAACAATTGACAGGCTGTCTCCATCCGATGCTGACTCAAATAGCCAAAGACAGTGGTTCCAAACACCTGCCGAAACCCTTCTTTGAGTTTGCGATCGTTCAGTCCCACTAACCGCGCCAGTTCAAATAATGAGGGTGGATCAACGTAGCGCTGGCGCATGATGTCGCTGGCGTAATAAATGCGATCTAAATCTTCAACCGGTAACCCTGGTACAGAACATGACCGAGATTGACTGATCTGGTCTAAACCCAGAGCAATCAGTTCAGTGATTCGACTTTCCCAGTAAAGCCACCGAGTTAATCCCTCGTAGGGACAATGTAAGAGCTGGTGAATCGCGGATTGCATCGGTGCAGTGATGGTATAAACCTGCCAAAACTGTTCAGAGATAGGCTGTGAACTTTGGAGAATTTGCTGTAAAGATTGTGGAAAAGTTTGTATCTGCTCACCCACCAGTGTTTGAAATAGAGTCTTCTCAATATGAAAATCAAATTTGAAGACTCGATCCCCCGCCTGCCACAACGCGAGTTCTTCTGCAGTATCCTCTTCCCAACCGGCATCAAAAAAACTATGGTGGGCCTGGACCCCTTCGCTACGGTTGTGTCCTGAGAGCATAAAGCTCATTTCTAGCCATGCCAGTTCATCTGGGACATCTGCCCCAATCTCAACAGTCAAATCTTCTTGCAGCGTGTAATCATCAATCAAAATATCAAGACCGGGACGGAGGTTAACGCCCCAGCGAGAGCCAAAACTACGCCCAGTTGGATCTTCTAAGGGAATGATCCATGGCTGTCGTATCTCTTCAAAAAGGTCCTGATTGTCTTGCTGACTGATAAAGTCTGGAACGGAGAGCAATAGTGACATGGAAAAGGAACAAACCTTTTACGGCTAGGATCTAAAAACTTATTGAGAAATACTATCATTAAGGAGAGAAAAATTACTAGCCGAGTGATTGCCGCCTTTGTTGGTTGACATGGGAAATCACCCTTGCAAAGCCGTGTGTTTCTAAAACTTCGAAGAGTTGGTTCTCAATATTTCTAATTATTGAAATCATGGGAGCCCTGTCTGGCCTCACAGTTCTAGCTGTTCAAGCAATATTGCCTAAGTGCCGTGTTCTACAGTCAAGCAGCGAACAAGTCCAGGTCTATACATGGCGTTGCATATAGCAGCTTTTTCACACATGCTAATGAACGATCTAGATGATCTAAGGCATGACTCTCTAAAGAATGCCTGCTAATGATAAGCACAAGTTTGGCAAGACGGTTTCTCCACTTAAAAATTCTGGAGTTTGTAGAACTTCAACCTCTTGCTCTGGCCGATAAATTTCAACCTGCTGGTCTTGGGGGTTAATCAACTAGCCTAATTGCAACCCCTGAGCAAGATATTCTTGCATCTTGATTTGCAAACTACTGAGAGAGTCATTAGCAGAACGCAGTTCAATCACGAAATCAGGACAGAGGGGCAAGAACTGATTGGGATCAGGATTGAGTGCTGTTAACCGAGCTTGGCGCACCCAAGCCACATCCGGCGAGCGAATCGCACCGTTAGGCAACCGAAACCCGGTTGAGGAGTCAAACACCATTCCGGTTCCGTCTTCATCTGCCCAGTTGCCCAGCCGTTGCCCGAGCCTTAAATTCCGGTTTCCAGTCCCCCACCCCGTGGGTGGCATAATGATTAACTTTCCTGTTGCGGTTCGTTCTAGGCGCAGATCTCGATTGCCTTGGCAAAGGTGGTAAAACTGTTCATCACTGAGTTCTAAATCAGCCGGTTGCAAGTCTAATTCAATGGCCAGCATGATACCGCCCGTAGTGGATGTCTCTAGTTTATCGTCTGGCTCGAATCGCAAGAGGTCTCCACGTCTGCACCAAAGACTCTAAACTTCCGTGCCTACTCAGGCGATAAACCGAATAAACTTCTTTTTGCCCACCTGTAAAACAGTCCCGATCAGATCGTCTGGCTGGTCGTAGGTTTGATCAACCACGGTGATTTTAGTGCCATCTAATTTCACAGCTCCACCCTTAATTTGGCGACGGGCATCACTACTGCTGGAACACAAGCCGCTGGCACTCAGCAAATAGAACAGCTTGGCAGGAAAGGTAACCTCTGCCAATGAATATTCAGGAATAACATCGGTTTGGCTCATATCTCCCTGGGTCACCATCGCCGCTAGGGATTGTTGTGTTTCATTTGCGATCGCAACACTGTGATACTGGCTCACCAAGGTATGGGCCAACAGCTTCTGCTGCTCCCGAGGATTCTCGGGTAGCTCTTTGAGGGGCAAGTCTGTTAGGTGCTCGAAATACTCGGACAGCAAAGCATCAGGGGTCTTCTCCAACTTGGAGTACATACTGACCGCATCTTCGGCCAAACCTACATAGTTATTCAAAGACTTAGACATTTTTTGCCCCCCATCCGTCCCCAACAAAATGGGAGTGAGTAAACCAAACTGCGGGCGCAAACCAAAATGCCGCTGTAAATCACGACCAATGGCAATATTGAACTTCTGATCCGTTCCCCCGAGTTCCACATCCGCTTCAACAGCCACCGAGTCATAGCCCTGGAGTAGAGGATATAAAAATTCATGCAAATAAACCGGGGTACCCTGCTGATAGCGTTCGGCGAATCCTTCCTTCGCCAGCATTTGCCCCACGGTCATGGTGGTTAGTAGTTCTAAGGTCTTCGCCAAATCAATTTTGGACAACCACTCAGAGTTATAGCGAACCTCTAACCGATCGGGAGTATCAAAATCTAAAATCGGTTTAATTTGATCTAGATACGTCTGAATATTGTGCTGCACCTCTGCTTCTGTGAGCTGACGGCGGACCTCTGACTTACCCGTCGGATCACCCACACGAGCGGTAAAATCCCCAATAATCAAAACGGCTTTATGGCCTAAATCCTGAAACGCTCGCAGTTTACGAATAGGAAGGCTATGGCCTAAATGGAGATCAGTGCCTGTGGGGTCAATCCCCAACTTGATGCGCAACGGTTGATCCGCTGTTTTCAAGCGATAGACTAAATTATCATCCGCCTGCTGTGAGCCATCATTATTAGGGAAAATATCGCTAACGCCCCGCTGGAGCAACGAAGACACTGCATCTGCCATAGGTTAGGGAAAAGTAAGGATGAACAAAAGGCAATAGCCGCACATCGATCCAGCGACTCAAAAGCAACTTCTAGTATGCCATTGCAGCGTAACTCATCTTCAGAAATGCCTAGGAACCATCTTTCCTTCGCAAAATGCAAAATAACATTAATTTTTTTGCATCGAAGGAAATGGTAGTCGGTCCTTAAATAGGGATGGTAAGCTATGCTCTAACTCAAGTTTAAGCGTTTATTCCCTTAACGTCGTCTGATTGCTTTTGCACTAGCTATTCCCATGGACTGTCTAGTCTTCAGGGTCAAAATTGCTAGTATGATCCCTGAGTGGTCATTGTTTCAAACTTTCCAAAAGAGGATGTGAATCTGCTGTGTCTTTATCGCAAACTGCCAGCCCCAACAACCCCAACCGCTTTTCCAAAGGCACCAGTTTTATTGGGGGAATTGGCAAAGCAGCGGGTTCCACTATTCTGATCACGACTATGCTGGCCAGTGCTGCCGTGGCTGGTAGCTTAATGGGGGTCGCGATTAGCTTTCGCAATTTACCGGATGTACGGTCCTTAAAGGGGTATATTCCCAACGAAACCACCCATATTTACGATATTAACGGCAAAATTCTAGCGAGCCTTCACGATGAAGAAAACCGTGAAGTCGTTCCCTTAGACAATATTTCTCCCCATCTGAAGTTAGCCGTGTTAGCCATTGAAGACAGCAACTTCTATAAACATGATGGGATTAATCCCTACGGTATCCTCCGGGCTACGGTCACTAACATCCAGGCCGGAGAAACCGTCCAGGGTGCCTCCACCTTAACCATGCAGCTCGTCAAAAACTTGTTTTTGACCCCTAGGCGAGAGCTAGGTCGGAAAGTCGCAGAGGCCGTTCTGGCCATGCGGTTGGAGAAGCTGTTCAAAAAAGATGAAATTTTAGAAATGTACCTCAATCAGGTGTATTGGGGACATAACACCTACGGCGTTGAAACCGCAGCCCGCAGCTATTTCAATAAATCGTCATCCGATCTGAACTTAGCAGAATCGTCCATGATGGCGGGCATTATTCAGGCCCCTGAAAGCTTTAGCCCCTTCGATTTTGACTCCGTAACCGATGAAACCTTAGAAATTGCCAAGCAGCGGCAGGCAGTTGTTCTCAATCGGATGAAAAAGCTGACCTGGATTACCGAAGAAGAAGAGCAAGCTGCGTTAGACACCCCTCTGAAGTTTGGTAAGGTAACGTCCTTCCAAGTCAGCCGCTCTCCCTACATCACCAATACAGTGATTAAGGAATTGACCCGTCGGTTTGGCCGAGATGCCCTGAGTAAAGGGGGAATGCGGATTCAAACCACCATCGATATCAAGATGCAGGAAATTGCTGAAGATTCGGTGAAATGGGGACAACAGCGAATCTCCTATGCAGCCGATCAGATGGCTTTGGTGGCGGTTGATCCACGCACCCACTTTATCAAGGCAATTGTCGGGGGGGTCGATAGCAAAAAAAGTGAATTTAATCGAGCGACCCAATCCATTCGCCAACCGGGATCTGCCTTTAAGCCTTTTGTCTTCTATGCCGCCTTTGCATCCGGAAAATTTACCCCCAGCAGCATCATCAATGACAAAAAGGTCACCTTTAATGACGGGACCGCACGAGGCTATACGCCCCTGAACTACGACAAAACCTACGGAGGGTCCATGTCTCTACGACAAGCCCTAGCCACATCCCGGAATATTCCGGCCGTTGTTCTGGGCCAAAAGGTCGGGGTGGAGAAAGTCATTGATATTTGTCGGGTATTGGGCATTAAAAGCCCCATCCCCCCGGTGATTTCACTCCCCTTAGGATCTGTAGACTTAACCCCTCTAGAAATGGCTTCAGCCTATGCGACGTTTGCCAATAACGGCTGGCAATCCGAAACCACCGCCATTGCCCAAGTCACCGATAGCAGTGGGCGGTTGCTGTTGGATAATACCCCCCAGCCCAAATTAGTCCTAGATCCATGGGCATCTGCCTCTTTAACCCAGTCCCTCCAGGCCGTTATTAATGGCGGCACAGGAACCTCTGCCCAAATTGGCCGACCAGCGGCAGGTAAAACGGGAACCACATCTTCTGAACGAGATGTTTGGTTTGTGGGATATGTACCCCAATTAGCCACAGCAGTATGGGCCGGAAATGATAACTATTCTCCCATGGGAAGAGGGGCCTCGGGAGGCAGCTATGCGGCACCGGTCTGGCGAGATTTCATGAGTAAAGCTCTTGCGGATAAACGAGTGGAATACTTTAAGTCACCCAGCAAGTTTCCCAAGCCTGGCGGTTAATTCAAACCAGATGTCATGGGGGACAGAAGGCTGGATGGTCTGCTCTATAGTTCTATCGATTGAACGAGAAACCTGCGATGACATCCTATCAGCCCAATTTATTAGTTCCACCTGAGGTATTGTCCGTTAAAGGGTTAACGGATTATATTCAAGCACTACTCGAAGAAGATCAAACCTTAGTCCAGGTTTGGGTGGAAGGAGAGGTATCCAGCGCCGTCCGACATCGCAGTGGCTTCTTTTTTACCCTCCAGGATCAGCAGGAATCCGTCTCCATTCACTGTGTGATTTGGAATAGCTACTGTGAGCAACTCGTCATTGAACCGGAGGTGGGTGAGCAGATTCTGGCCTTAGGCCGTATTCGCTTGTACCCCCAACGGGGCCAGTATCAGCTGATGGCCTGGCAATTATTTCCCGCTGGAGAAGGGTTACGTTCCCTGCGGTACCAGCAACTCCGGGAACGCTTAACCCTTGAAGGCCTATTTGATCCGCTTCAAAAGCAAGCCCTCCCTGCTTATCCCCAAACGGTCGGGGTGGTAACCTCCCATCAAGCTGCGGCTTGGGGTGATATCAAACGCACTCTGAAGGCCCAGCATCCCGGGTTGAAGGTGCTGTTCTCACCAACTAAAGTCCAGGGCAAACAAGCACCAGAAGCGATCGTGCTGGCCATTGAACGGGTAATTAAGGACGGTAGAGCCGATGTCTTGATTGTGGCCAGAGGTGGAGGCGCAACAGAAGACTTAGTCTGTTTTAATGATGAGCGGGTGGTGCGGGCGATTGCAGAATGCCCCATTCCCGTTATTTCTGGCATTGGCCATCAGCGAGATGAGACCCTGGCCGACCTGGTGGCAGATGTTTGCGCCCATACTCCGACAGCAGCAGCTGAGTGTATTCCGCGCTTAACGGACTGGCAAAAGGACTATCGCAATTCTATTGCTCGCCTATATATCACTCTCACTCGCCAGCTCGATGTGGCCCATGAGCACTTGCTGTATCAAAAAACGCGCTTACGGCGTCTGCAGATGGATCGTCAGCTGGAACGGGAACAGGTATTGCGATCGCGATTACAAAACCATCTCCTCCACACCATCAAACAGCGGTTGGGACAGGCTCAGCAACATCAACAGCTGTTACAGCAACAGCTCACTTCTCTAGACCCAACCCAAGTTCTTAAACGGGGATATGCCCTCGTCCAAACCACGAACCATCAAATTGTCCGGAGTACAGAACATTTACAGGTCGATCAAGAACTCAAGGTAGAGTTAGCAGAAGGCCACTTTACTGCTCGTGTCACGGCGTTGCAGTCCTCACCCCAGGAATCGGATGATGCAAGGTAACAGCGATACATCGACTACTCCAAGCGGGGCTGAACTCCCCGCTGACTGGCGGTATGAAGAGACCATCCGCGAAGTCGAAACGATTATCACTGAAATTGAGACGGGGCAGTTGGATTTGGCCGATGTCTTTGAGCGCTTTGCAGCTGCCATTACTTATCTACGCCAATGTGAGGCCTTCTTAGCCGATCGACAAGGCCAAATGGAACTCCTAATCGAAGAACTGGGAGATGAAACAGAGTTTTAAGGCTTAACACTCCTGCCAATAGGTACAGTAGGCCACTCTCCAGAAGAGCTTGGATGAGATTTTGATGAGAAGTTATGGCAATGGACAAGGAGTAGGGCACAATTGGAGGTCATAGATGATCTTGCAACGCCATGAATGACCCCATATCTCCCGATTCTGGAAAATTAAGTTTCAAGACCAAGTTGGCCTATGGTGCAGGAGATATGGGGCCAGGAATTACGGCTACACTCCTGGTTTTTTCGCTACTCATCTTTCTCACCAATGTGGCTGGTCTCAATCCAGGCTTAGCAGGCACCGTCCTCTTAATTGGCAAAATCAGTGATGCCATTAACGATCCCATCATTGGGGTCTTAAGCGATCGGACAAAATCTCGGTGGGGACGCCGTCATTCTTGGATGCTATTTGGATCCATTCCCTTCGGTTTATTTTTTGTCTTGCAGTGGGTTGTGCCTCACTTTTCCGCCAATGCGGAGATCAATCAATGGGGTTTATTTATTTACTACACGCTGATTGCTGTGTTTTTTAACATCGCATTCACTGCGGTGAATTTACCCTATACAGCCCTCACACCTGAATTAACCCAGGATTATAACGAACGGACCAGTCTAAACAGCTTTCGATTTGCCTTCTCCATCGGTGGGAGTATCCTAGCTTTGGTACTAGGTATACTCATCTCTCAATGGGTCGAAGATCCCAGCCAGCAATATTTTGTCATTGGTCTAGGATGTGCAATTTTATCGGTCTTACCCATCTATTGGTGCGTGTGGGGAACGGAAGAACGCTATACCGCTGAAATACCTGAAGCCATGCCCGTTCTGGAACAGGTAAAAATAGCGTTATCTAACCGCCCATTTTTATTCGTCATTGGCATTTATATGTGTTCCTGGCTAGCCTTTCAACTTACGGCTGCCATTATTCCTTATTACGTCACGAGTTGGATGAAGCAGGATGCCTATTTTCAGGTCGCCCTGCTCGTTCAAGTCGTCGCCATCGTCATGTTGTTTGTATGGAGCAATGTCAGTGAGAGAATCGGCAAGCGAATGGTTTATTTCATGGGCATGTCCCTGTGGATTATTGCCCAAAGCGGGTTATTCTTTCTCCAACCCGGCCAGATTGTCGGTCTATATTTACTGAGTATGATGGCCGGTGTAGGGGTAGCCACCGCCTATCTGATTCCTTGGTCCATGCTGCCTGATGTGATTGAGCTAGATGAGCTGAAAACAGGCGAGCGCCGGGAAGGCATCTTTTATGCGTTTATGGTGCTACTCCAAAAAATGGGTCTGGCATTGGGCCTATTTGTCGTCGGAATCGCCTTGGAAAATACCGGATTTATTTCCTCAACGCCGGGGCAAGCACTGCCGGTACAGCCCGATTCAGCCCTACTAGCGATTCGGATTGCCATTGGCCCCCTCCCCACTTTAATTTTATTGATTGGCTTGCTGCTGGCCTATTTCTATCCCATTTCACGGGAAGTGCATGCCGAGATCTTGTTGAAATTACGAGAAAAACGCTTGGGATTAGAGACTTCTGCCGATCATGCTCCACCTCAAATGGATGTCATGGATGAGCAGTAGCTCTTGAAGCAAAATCTGATCAAAACAACCGTATATATACGGAGATTACGCAAGGCCTCTAATCGCGGACCATTGACACAGTTTTGAACTCTATTTTTTCCCCGTAGACTTCGGTATTTTTACGATGCCAAGCCTGAGTCAGAACTGCGACATTAGACCCATGGCTATCTTAAGTGATTAAACCTCACTTGCACTCAGAGATAGTCTCACTTGCACTCAGGGATAGTTGTTCTTCACTGGGGATAACTATCCTTCCCTAATTTTGCTTCAAATCAATAAGCCCTAATGATCACCTGCACCCTTGAGGAGGCTTCCGTGCTTGATACCCAGACACCATCCTGCTCAACCATTCGGAATCGCTACGTTGAACTCGCCCATGCAGCACATCAAGATCTTGGGTGTCTTTGCCTAGGGTCTACCTATGACGAGTATTATTCCATTGTGTCTTTGTATCCAGATATGGGAGAAACTCTCGACAGGGGTGTCTTAGCAGAAGCTTTAATTCAAGGCGAGTCTCCTGAACGAGCCTGTGCCCTCATTGCCCAAAGTCCCTATGTGCAGTCTCAACTCTATACGCACAATCAGGCCTTTCATGTAGTGTCTGCTTACGGCATGCCTTTAATTAATACCTACTCACAGGTCTATCGCGCTCAACACCAGCAGGCCGCTTAAATCAAGGACTACAAATTAGCGGCAATGGATCTGGGGTGTCGCGTTACCATTACAGTAGTAACCTGCATGAGACACGTAGATGTTTTTGGACGAATTAACGCCCCTATTTCAAGAATTTGTGAGTAAACCCGTCGCCTTTATGGGAGGGTTTGCTTCAGGTCTCTTCCGTCTAGACCTCAATGACGATCCCGTCAAAAGTTGGTTAGATAAAAAGGGCGGACCCCACGATTATTCTTCATCTACCGACCACTCTTCCAATCAAAATGGTGGCGGACCTCAGTCCATCACGATTGAGTAAGGGACCCTGAATGTCCCGGTCAGACCTGCGGATTATTTCTTTAATTCCGAGTGCGACGGAAATCGTGGCAGCTTTGGGATGCGGTGACTATTTGGTGGGCCGCTCCCATGAATGTGACTATCCAGAGCGGGTGCAAGATCTACCGGTTTGCACCGCAGCCAATCTGAATTCCAATCGGCCCAGTCGCGTTATCCATGATCAGGTGACGGAGCTGCTGCAGTCGGCACTAGGTATCTATCGTCTGGATTTAGATCAGCTCAAAGATCTACAACCCACGCATATTGTCACCCAAGCCCAATGTGAAGTCTGTGCGGTGAGCCTAGCCGATGTTGAGCAGGCTCTCACTCAGATCACGGATCAAACGACTCAAGTGATTTCACTGCAACCCAGCCTGTTGGCCCATGTTTGGCAAGATATGGAACGCGTTGCGATCGCACTCGGATACGACAGCCAATCCATCGTTCAGCAGCTCCAAACCCGCATCAAAAACTGTCAGCAGCAGCTTCAAGACCTTGAGCATCGACCCATCGTAGCCTGCATTGAATGGACCGATCCACTGATGATTGCGGGCAATTGGGTGCCAGAGCTGGTGGATCTAGCGGGAGGAGTCCCGTGTTTAGGAACCGTTGGTCAACATTCCAGTTGGTTAACCTGGGAGCAACTGCTCGTAGCCAATCCAGACATCATTGTTTGTATGCCCTGTGGTTTTAATCTGGAGCAAACGGCCCAGGCCACCCAAGAACTGGCCCAAAAGCCCCAATGGCAACAGTTGAAAGCCGTGCAGAACCAGCAAGTGTATCTCACGGATGGCAACCAATATTTCAATCGCCCTGGCCCCCGTTTAGTGGATTCCATGGAACTTTTAGCCGAGATATTTCATCCCCATATCTTTCCTCCCCGCTATGCTGGGCATGGATGGCTAAAGTTTTACTAACAACATGATTGGGCAAACGTTGGATGGGCGTTATCGCATCGTACAGTCTCTCGGGGAAGGAGGCTTTGGACAAACCTATATTGCTGAGGATACAAGACGCCCCGGCAATCCGTCTTGTGTCGTTAAGTTGCTACAGCCCGCTAGCAGCGATCCAGAGTTTTTGGAAGTGGCTCGTCGCCTATTCCGCAGTGAAGCGGAAACCTTAGAACAGTTAGGCCACCACCATCAAATTCCCCGGCTACTCGCCTTCTTTGAGCAAGATCAAGACTTTTTCCTCGTCCAAGAACTGATTGATGGGGCTCCCCTCACGGATGAACTGGCGGCGGGAGAACAATGGCCAGAGTCGCAGGTGCAATCGCTGCTGTCCGAAGTGCTCGAAGTCTTGGAATTTATCCATAGCCAAGGGGTGATTCATCGCGATATTAAACCTGAGAATATTATCCGTCGCCGAGCCGATCAGAAGCTGGTCTTGGTTGACTTTGGATCGGTTAAACAGGTGCGCAACCAAGGCCTAGTCACCAATCCACAAACCAATATCACCGTGGTCGTGGGTACTCCCGGATATATGGCTAGCGAACAAAGCCAAGGGAAGCCGCGTCCCAGTAGCGACCTGTATTCTCTCGGGATTATCGGTATTCAGGCCCTGACGGGCAGACCTCCCTCCCAATTTCAAGAAGATGTAGACGGCGAGCTGATTTGGCGAGATCAGGCGGTGGTGAGTGATGCATTAGCCCAGGTCCTCACCCAAATGGTGCGCCCCTATTTTAAGTTGCGCTACCAAACTGCAACGGATGCTTTACAAGCCCTTCCTCAGACCCCCCGGTCAAACCTCTGTCCAGCCCTCTCCCCAACCCTTTACACCTCCCGTAGAGCCAGCTATATCGGCCATAGAACCCACCCAAGTCGTTGCCTCACCTGCTCCAGCTCCAGCCCGACCACAGCAGCGCCCCCTCCCCCCTATCTCCAAATCTTCAGGCTGTGCCCCTTGGGTGTTTGGCTTTGGCGCGATGGCCCTGGTCATGGGTTTAGGCATAGTCGGCCTCACCTACTGGGGAGTGACGGACGAACTCTTCCCATTTCTCCAGCCGGTCGCTAATGTAGACAATGGCACAACGCTCCTAGAGCAGGCTCAGCAAGAAGCTCGGCAGTCTGGAGATCTGGATGCAGCGATTGCGATCGCAAACCAGATTCCCAGCAACAGCGACAGTGCTGAAGCCGCCCAAATCCAAGTCCAGACCTGGCAAACGACCTGGCAACAACAACAAGACCTATTCAATCGTGCCAAAACAGCCTTTGATGGTAAACGCTGGTATGTTGCCCGAGACTTAGCGTTTAAATTGCCCCAAAATCCTTACTGGGATAGGCGAGCCGATCCCATCTACTTCGCAGCCAAACGCAAAATTGCAGACTTGGAGCGCCCTGCACCCACTCCCACCCCCCACCCCCCACGGAACCACCTGAACCCACATTAGAGCCGGCCCCCCAGTCCCAGCCCAGACCCCACACAGCCAGAAGAACCAACTCTCAGCCCTAGTCCAGAGCCATCGCCGATACAATCTCCCGTTGTGATTCCGGTGCCGCCGCCTACCCCTACCGCCCCGACTCCTAGCGACGATAGTCCATAGAAATAGCATTTTTTGGGTCGTCCTAGTCCTGTACTCCATCCAACGCTATGAGTCTGGTACTAATACAATCCGATAACGTGGCTTCCCGTGACGGAGCCGGTCTATGGCTTCATTGACTTGGCTAAAGGGAAACGTTTCAATAACGGGTTCAATGCTGTGGCGTTGAGAAAAATTGAGCATTTTCTTCACGGTTGCCGGACTGCCTAACGGCGATCCTGACACCGACCGCTGTGCATCAATAATCGAAAATAAGGAGGTACTCAAAGGGGAGGGTGGAATGCCAACAAAGTGGATCTTGCCTTGAGGACGCAGGGCCTCGATATAAATGCTCCAGTCTAAATCGGCACTGACGGTAGAAAGAATCACATCAAAGGAATTGGCGACCGCTTTCAGTGCGTCAGGCTCACGTGAGTTAACAACATAATGCGCCCCCATCGCTTTTGCTTCAGCCGTTTTTTCAGGACTCGATGAAAAAGCGGTGACTTCACAGCCCCAAGCACGCAAGAACTTTAGTGCCATATGCCCCAATCCACCAATGCCAATGACCCCAACTTTGTCTGTTGGCTGTATTCCCAACTGAATAAGGGGATTAAAAACAGTAATGCCGCCACAGAATAGGGGACCTGCTTTGACCGCATCAATCCCTTCAGGGAGAGGAACAGTCCATACTTCATGGGCGCGCACCTTATCCGCAAAACCGCCATGTCGATTAACGATGGTTTCTTCTCGACTGGGGCAAAGATTGTGATTCCCAGAGAGACACCATTCACACGTCATACAAGAACTGGAAAACCATCCCAAGCCCACTTGCTGGCCAACTTGAAGAGATTTCACCGCAGAACCAATCTTAGCCACTCGTCCAATCACTTCATGTCCAGGAACAAAGGGATATTGGGTAATTCCCCATTCGTTGTCCAACATACTCAGATCGCTGTGGCAAAGGCCACAATACTCAACATCGATCTCAACATCTGTATCCTTTAGTGGATCTGGCTTGTACTCAAATGGCGTGAGATTACCGCCGACTTCGGCAGCCGCATAAGCTCTAATCATGGATGCTGTCGTCATGGGTTCTCCTATTAGAAATAGTCTTAGTTTTGGGCGTGAAAATCGTAGGCCTTACCGCTGATTTCTCGCTGGCTGCTGTGCTTGTAGAGGACAAAGAAGTCTATGAAGTGGACGCTACCCCAGTTAGTTTTTTTAGGTCGGCTTTTGAGAAAGCACATACTAAGCCGACCTGCAGATGTAGATAAATTCGCTAAAAAATGCAAACTGTCATCTACTTCTAGTTCTCAAACTAGAACCGGTTTAGAAATCTTGTACTGTTGGCCGTAAGACAAGCTCATTGATATCTACATCTGCAGGTTGTTCAATGGCATAGGCAATAGCACGTGCAACAGAGTCAGCAGGAATTGCAATTTGATAAAAATCTTTTACAAAGTCCGAGCTTTCCTGATGTGAACTACCGTGTTTTAGATCAGAATCTACAGCGCCTGGCTCAATAGTGGTTGTTCTGATCTTGCCGCCCACCTCATGCCTTAATCCTTCAGAAATTGCTCTCACAGCAAATTTGGTGCCACTGTAGACCGTACCACCGGGACTAAATACCTTCACTCCGGCAACAGAAGAAATATTGATAAAGTGTCCACTGCCCTGTCTTTCAAAGATGGGTAAGGCCGCTGCGATACCGTATAGAACGCCCTTAATGTTGATATCAATCATGCGATCCCATTCGTCAATTTTCGTCTCTGACATGGGAGCGATCGCCATCAATCCAGCATTGTTGATAATGACATCGACTTGACCGAAAGCTGCGATCGCTTTCTCAACGAGTGCGTTTAAATCGCTAGCAACCGTTACATCTGTAGTCAAAAACTCAGCCTTGCCACCCTGGTCACGAATATCTTGGGTGATGCGTTCTAATTTCTCTGTGCGCCGTGCTCCCAATACGACCTTCGCGCCTAACGAGGCTAAATGACGAGCTGTTGATTCTCCTAGGCCACTGCTGGCACCAGTAATAACAACGACTTTCCCATCAATATTTTGAGACATGATCATTCTCCAATTACATCTTCTATTCGATTGAAATTTATTGTTCGATGAATGCCTTGCTAGCGATCTTCCATTTGCCATCGTGCTTTAGCAACGTAAAGGCATCATAAAATTCATCTGTGTAGCGAAAGAGGGCAGTTGCGATCCGTCCATCGACTGTTTGAATGTGCAGAACTTCGCCGTCTCGTCCCGCACCAGGAGGATTCTCGACCGCTGCCCATGCATCTAGCAGAGCAGGCATATCGTGCCAGGCACGACGTTCGAGAGTTCCATTCTCTGATTTAATGATGCCTACCATTACGGCGAGGTCTTCATGGAAGGCAGCGCCAAGCCGATCTCGATCGGCTGTACCGTTTCCTTCAAAATAATCGAAAATTACTGTTTCAATCGCTACAGCGTCGCGATCTTTCAACCTCTTTACAGTATGGGCATTGCTCGCAGTGATGGGCAAAAGCATAGCTGCAAACAATAGGCCTGCTAGGACGAGTAGCCTGATTTTCATAGCTTTTGTACCTTCCATTTTGACCAATATAGAAAATGCCGTGCTCGTATAAGTTCAGGCAGGGTTGCAGCAGGCATTGTTAAGCTAATCATTATCCGCAAAATCCAGCACAATCTTTCCTGTTGTTCCGCCTTGTTCTAATCCTTGGATTGCTTGACTCACCTGTTGCCACGGCATGACAGAGTCAATAACCGGTTTTAGCTGTTCGCGTTCAATAAGCTGCCTTAGGGCATCTAGCTTCGCTGAATTAACTGGGTTAAAAACAAAATGGACAGATAGATTTCGGTCCCAAGCGGCGAGCAAAGATTGGGGCGTTTCAATGTCGACGATGCTAACAAGGCGACCAAAAGGGCGAAGAATATCTAAACTTCGTTGAATCGTCTTGCCGCCAATCGTATCAAACACGACATCAACGCCTTGATTGTCTGTTTCTCGCTGAATGACTTCTACATAGTCTTCAGTTGCATAGTCAATCACGCAGTCTGCGCCTAGCTTCTTAACCAAATCATGATTTCTAGGGCTGCAGGTTGTGAACACATAGGCACCCATCGCTTTCGCTAATTGGATGGCTAAAGACCCAACGCCACCTGCACCCGCATGAATTAAAACAGATTCACCCACCTGGAGATTTGCTCTAGTAAACAGGGACTCCCAAGCGGTTCCACCTGCTATGGGAAAACACGCTGCTTCAGTATGGGATAGATTTTTGGGCTTAATCGCAACCAGGCTCTCATCAACAACATTGTATTGAGCATAGCTACCCGCATCTTCAAAAATTCTAGGCGCGTAATAGACTTCATCCCCTGGCTTAAAGGCGGTTACGGTTTCTCCCACGGCCTCAACAACCCCAGACACATCCAGACCAATAACTGCTGGGAGTTGCACATAGTCTTGATAGTCACCCCGACGGGTTTGATAATCAACAGGATTGATAGACGTTGCATAGACGCGGACTAAGATCTGATTGGCTTTTGGTACAGGTTTGGGGATCTGCTGGATCTCAAACCCTTCGGGACCACCCAATGCCGTCAACACAGCTGCTTGCATATTTGCCATTGCTAATCTCTTTATTTCAGAATTAATCACGTTAGGTAGAAGGGCTACCCAACACGTTGCTAAAGCACATCCAAAAAATGCTATGGCTCAAGTCAAACAACCTGAGAGACTTGATAGGTCGGGAAGTCGGTATATCCTTCAGCCTCAAAGGAGTACCAGCCAGATGGATCGGAGTCAGCATTCAGCTCCCAGTTATGGGCAAAACGATCCACCAGATCTGGATTGCTGATATAAGAGCGGCCAAAGGCAATCAGAGCCGCATCGCCAGATACAATTGCAGACTCTGCTGAATTGCGATCGTACCCACAGTTCCCCATCAGCGTATTGCTGTAAACCTTTCTAATTTCAGCCAGTGTCATTGGCTCCCCAAGCTCATGAAAGCCAAACGCTAAACCGTCAAGGATATGCAAATAGCCTAGGTTGTAAGTATTAAGCTGCTCAGCAACATAAGTAAAGGTCTCCCGATAATCGGGTGATCCCAT
This sequence comes from Acaryochloris sp. 'Moss Beach', assembly GCF_021497025.1. Taxonomy (NCBI): domain Bacteria; kingdom Bacillati; phylum Cyanobacteriota; class Cyanophyceae; order Acaryochloridales; family Acaryochloridaceae; genus Acaryochloris; species Acaryochloris sp. 'Moss Beach'. The sequence continues at coordinate 2,930,280 of NZ_CP071717.1, read as the reverse complement.
ATCGTTGAAGACGCCATTGGGCGAGAGCCTGACTCCGACACGACTAGCAGGCCAAACGGTCAGAACCGCTTCAGTGATCTCTTTTAAGAACCGAAAGCGATTCTCTAAACTACCGCCATACAGATCTGTGCGGTGATTGGTTTTAGACTGTAGAAATTCGTCAATCAAATAGCCATTGGCCCCATGGATCTCTACGCCATCAAAGCCCGCTTGCTTAGCGTTAGCAGCTGCTTGTCGGTAGTCCTCGATCACGTTAGGGATTTCGGCAGTCTCTAATGCCCTCGGGGTCTCATAGGGTTTTGTCCCCTTGGGAGTATGTACCTCTGAGCCTTCTAATCCGATTGCTGATGGCCCAACTGGAAGTTGATTATTCTCCTGAAAGTCACGATGAGACGCTCGACCAGTATGCCAAAGCTGCAAAAAGATCAACCCATTTTGGGCATGTACCGCATCTACAACCTGTTTCCAGGCTTGGGTTTGTGCTTCTGTATAGATACCGGGAGAATTGAGCCAACCATTTGCCTGGGGTGAGATGGTAGTGCCTTCTGTAATGATGAGGCCCGCTCTAGCACGCTGAGCATAGTACTCAGCCATCAGCACGTTTGGCACTCTTTCAGCGCCAGATCGAGAACGAGTCAGTGGGGCCATCACAACCCGATTTCGAAATGTTAGATCTTTTGTTTCTAGAGAACTAAGAAGATTAGGAACGTTAGTTTGAGTCATGGGAGTCCGTGGGGTAAATAAAGGAACAAGTGATTGATTCGAGCTTGAGGTTAGAGTCAAAGCTCTAAAAGGATTAGGGGTGTCATCCGATGATTGATTAGAGCGAATTTACAGCGTGCTCAATCAGTTCGTTGTTAATTGAGTTACGGCTAGTCCACGAACCGCCGCGGGCCGTTGCCGACAGCGCTCATACCAGGTCATAACATTCGGAAAGTCTTGGTGGAGCTGCAACGATTCAGCTGCTTTGTAAGCCCAATCCAATGTGCCGACCCAAGGAAATGTCGCCATATCTGCAATGGAATACGCGTCTCCTATGAGAAAAGATTTTTCTGATAGTTGCTTATCCAGGACGGTTAACAACCGTCGAGCTTCGTTGCGATAGCGCTCAATAGCATAGGGGACTTTTTCCTTGGCAAACGTGTGGAAATGTCCAAACTGTCCAAACATGGGGCCGATACCTCCCATTTGGAAAAACAACCATTGCAAACACTCACTGCGGGCTGCCGGATCGGTGGGGAGAAATTTCCCTGACTTCTCTGCGAGATACATCAAAATGGCACCGGACTCGAAGACAGCAAAAGGTTCATTGTTGGGCCCATTCGGATCGATGATGGCTGGGATTTTGGAATTGGGGTTAATGGCAATGAACTCATCGGTGAACTGGTCATCTTTCATAATCTCAATGCGATGGACCTCATAGGGCAGGGCCATTTCTTCTAGCGCAATGGAAACTTTTTGACCGTTGGGCGTTCCAAGAGAATACAGCTGAATTCTTTCAGGGTGCTGTGCAGGCCATTTTTTAAATACGTTGTCGTAAGTCATCTTTTTTTCCTGGTTAGGTTGTTGTCGCGAGTGCGCTTGACTATTCGGAATGCTCATTTACGCGTCTGGTACCAATGCAAAGTCAATGTTATCTACGGTTTAGACTGCGCGACTTAGAGGCAGTGGATGGAGAAAACTTAGTTTTGGGTATGAGCATCGAAGACCTGGCCGCTGATTTTCCATTCTCCGTTGTGCTTGTAGAGGACAGAGAAGTCTGTAAAGCGGAAGCCGCTCCAGTTAATAAATTCAACCTTTGCAACAGCGGCAGGTCCAGAAATTTCAAAATTAATCACATGGGGTAGAAGCGCTACCCCATACTTTGCGATCGCACATCCTTAAGCGTGCGGTCTAGGATTTTTCTTTACTTTTGGGAGCCTGTTGGCGTTTGAGTTCTTGGATGATGTCAGGTGTCAGTGTGACCCCTCCGATATTCCAGTCCTCAGGCTCGGTCTCCTCAATCATGATCCAGACCTTGTCTTTGAATGTTGGGTCACCACCCCCTTCAATCTCAACCATTAAGGCGTTCAGACGCTCTTGAAGCTCTTGTTTCTGATCCTTAGTCAGCATTCCTTTAGTTGTGCGAACATTTACAAAAGGCATGATTTTTCTCCGTTGTATTGTTGGAATAGGGGAAGAGCTTTCTTTCTTTTAGACTTCAGTACCACGCACGGGGTAGTTGTTGTTCAAGACAAAGTCCATACCGCCGAGCAGTGCATCTAGGTCAGTACGACCATAGGGCGCGTTATTGACACTAGCGAAGAAGAGCACACCGTCAGGGCCAATCAAAAAGAGTCCTGGCTCATTGAAATAGGCTGGCTCATAGTCAAATGCACCCTTGGAGACATAAAGCCCCCACTGCTGCATTGCTTCACGGGTGAGGCCATAGCCCAGTGTCAAATCTTTTACGCCCCAGGTTTCAGCTGAATTCGCAGCTTTCTCACGAGTGTCACCACTAATGGCAATCACTTCAATACCGAGATCGTTAAACTGACTGAGCTTACTGTTTAGCTGCTTTAAGTACTCAGCACAGAGGGGGCAGTGCAATCCCCGATAGAAGACCACCATCGTGTAGTTGCGAGGGGTTTGAGCCGCAAGATTCCAAGCATTGCCGGATAGGGTATCAACGGTCAACGCAGGGACGTTGTTGCCAGGAACTAAACGAATAGCGGAAGTTGTTGCTGGTGTAGTTGTCGTTACAGTCATTGTGATGTCTCCAAATTGATAAATAGTGTGGTCAAGTGCTGATAAAAAATCAGCGCAGTAAATTGAAAAAGGGAATCGAACAATTGATGGTTGTCTACCCCTGCTTCGAGAATGGGGCAGTTTGAGGTCGCGGCTTGACAACAGCCTTGACTGACCTATATGTATGTCAGCAACTAAATCAAAAAAAAGTTAGCTGGCGTGAGAGGTCTCTCCACCGTTCAGCAGTACGCTTTCTTATCTGAGTAGAGACATTGCTAACGTGTTAGCTGCCGAGTCAACAATCCCTTCAGCGATAAAAGTAACGCTGTTTACCCATGCATACTCACTGGACTGAGTCACTAGCTTTACAGACATACGTACTCCTTCAGTCCCGTCAGATTTATGAACCGATACCCCATGGCCTTCAAATGAAATCAGTGCACCATCTGTGGTGGTGATTTGCCCGAACATGTTGAGTTCAAAGCGGCCGTCAGCACGCACATTAATATAGTCCGTAGCCAGCATCTTGCCTGTAATCGGGCCTGTAAGTTGCCCCTCAAGGCTTAAGTCAAAACGGGCACCCTGCGGCGGAGGCGTTGTGCCGGAAGCCAGCTCTGGCAATGTAATGCCGTAATCGACCATATTCGTAAAACCGAGTTGTCCAGATGCCACTGATTCAAAGGCTGCAGCAGTCACTGTTCTGGTCAAAGAAGTCATGTTCTTTTTCCTCTTTAGATTGGGTAATTTTTATCTTTTGAATGGTTGAAAATCTGGGTAAAAGTCAAGCCGTTTGCATGAGTTCAATGCGGTAACCATCGGGGTCAGCAATAAATGCTAACGTGTGCTTCTCACCTGTTTCGGTTGAAACCATTGGTACTTCTCCTGCGGGGCGCAAGACCTTTACACCGTTCTCTTCGAGATAAGCTGTCAATGCATAGACATCGTCTACGGCAAGAGAGAGATTTCCGTAGGCTGTACCATGCTCATAGCTACGCTTGTCCCAGTTATAGGTTATCTCTATGACCGCATCGGTTTTTCGATTTCCGTATCCCATAAAGACAGCGGTAAAGTCGGCATCGGGAAAGGTTTCACGCCCAAGCTCGGACATACCTAACATATTGTGATAGAACGCAATCGATCTATCCAGATCGCTGACCCGAAGCATTGTATAGAGAATTCTTTTGGGTGCAATTGAGGACGGTACAGACGCTGACATATTTTCCTCCTGTTTTTGAAATTCTATTTAAGACGAAACCTATACAGGCAAAGCTTGCAGTCACTTACCAGTGCCTGTATATCATGATTAATTTTGGGCGTGAGAGTCGTAGACCTTGCCGCTGATTTTCCACTGACCATCCTGCTTATAGAGGACGAAGAAATCGGTATAACGGAAACCAGCCCAATTGATAAATTCAACCTTTGCTGATGCGGCAGGTCCAGAAATATCAATCCAGGAAATGTGGGACTGAACGTCTGGGGATGCGCCTGTTTCATTGACCGCACCTTTGAACGTATCAGCATCCAAATTATAAAAAGTGCCGTTCACAGAACCCACGATATGAGCATGGTCATAAAAGGCTGTCCGGCAAAGCTCGCCATCGCCTGTTTTAGCTGACTCAATATAAGGCTGTAAAGCAGCTTCAATAGCTTTGTATTCCGCAAAGCTGTGCGCTTCGTCAGCAGCTGTTTTGGGGGTTACGTGAAGTGTAGTTTCAGTTGACATTGTTTTAGTCTCCTTGAGTTTGGGTAGGGGGTCAAAATCACGGTCTAATAAAGTATACGCCAAAACTGACCTATATGTATGTAGATAAACAAATCAAAAAAAATGTAACTCTAAAATTTGTCAGCTATTGAACCCTTTGGCTTGGGTCAAGCGCTCCAATACATCTAAGATCTTTGTTTTTGTGTCGCTTACTGTGTTGTTCGCAACACCTTCATGGCTTATCTACATGTATGTAGCCTAAGGCAAGTTTCCAAAAAATGCAAGCCAATGATTTGAAAAGTGATCCAAAAGGGAAGATTGTTAGTATCTCGGCAACTACCACTTTTCCCCAAACGGTCGAATTTCCACATCAAAAGACCAAGCTGATCTTGGTTGATGGGCCACATGAAACACCTCTTCTGCAATATCAATGGGTTGACAGAAAAAATCTTCGGGTCGCTCTTGTTGATTCAATAGTCCAATGTTGAGCCCTTCAATGGGCAAGTTTTTGGACCAGGGAGTAGCGATCGCGGCATCAATGGTCACATAGGCGACATGAACACCCCTTAGCCCCAAATCACGGGCAAGCGCTTGCGATAGTACCCGCTGTGCAGCCTTGGTCGGTGCGAATAGGGCATAGCTGGGAATGCCTCTGAAGGCAGCGGTATTTCCCGTGACCACAATTGCACCATTGCCGGCTGCAATCATAGATGGTGAGAGTTCCCGAGCCAGGTAAAGCAATGATGTTGTATTCACTCGAAAGTTGCGTTCTAAATCTTCAGGATCGGCTTCTAGAAACCTTCCGAAGGTAGCGCTAACAGCATTATGGATCAAGACAGAAGGATGTCCCATCTCTGAGCAAATTTTCTTTAGGGTGGAGAGTAATGCTTCTAAATCGCCAATATCACAAGCATAAGCTTTGGATTGCGGCAGTTCTCGTTCGAGCGCTTGGAGGCGATCGCGATTACGGGCTATCATTGCTACCCGGTATCCTTCTTGGGAAAATTTGCGAGCGATCTCACTTCCCGTCCCGTCTCCTACCCCAGTAATCAAACAAATGGGTTTTGTCACAGCGCACCTCCTCGATTTTGCCAAACACTGCCTTCAATTCCATTTAGGCCGCGACAGTTTTGCCGTTGTACTTTGGATTCGGCAGGCCAGTCTTCACAACGTTATGAATGCGTTCATTTACTTCGTAAACCCGCACCCACTCCAAATCTCCGCGCTGTTTAAGCCGGCCAGAGTGGGGGGATCTCGCCTTTTTTGTGTAAGCCACCTGGGTCATCCGGCAGGCTTGACCACCGTATCGATAAGTATATTCGGCGATCCCTTCTACAACCCAGCGCCCCTGATATAGCTTCCAGAACTGACCATCATGTTCGTAGATATCGAATGTCATCTCATAGCTACTTTCAACTTGAAAATGCCAAGCGCTACTTTCAATCTTTTTCCAGTCCGCCATCTTGCTACCATCCTCAAATTCATCACCGTGAATTCGCCATTGCAGTGTATTTTTCATGTGCAACTCCTAAATAAACAAAAATACGACTGGTCGTCTTAAAATGAAGTCAAATGTTCCCAGTATTGGCATAACTAGACTTGAGGAAATCATCCTTGTTGCTTAAACCCAGTCGCCTTGAAAAATGTTTGTGACACAACTGTCAGAGCCAAAAGTCCTAGAGTAAACCATGAAAAGACTTCTTGCTTCTGGACTCATCAACAACCTGCTGTTTGCGAATTAGGGCTTAAGCGCAACTTTGATGGTACCGGCCGGCCGTCCATCATTATGAGAATTGCCAGTATATCAAGTTGCATATTGAATTCGCTAACCCAGTCATTTACTTACTGGAAAGTAAGTAAATGACTGGGTTAGCGCCTGATGGAGCAATCCAGGTTCTGATAATGTTCCAGTTAATGGTTTCCGACTCTGGTTAATGGCTTTTGAGTGAGTGCTGTACTTAGCGCCGTGCCGCGACCCTAGTCTCTTCCCGCGCCTTCTCCAAGGCTGCACTCGCCTCGTCGTCACTGACCATCTTGTAGCGTTGATACCATACCGTAGCAACATCATCGATGCCAGCGAAGTTTAACCAGTCGGTGAAATGGGTTGATACGTGGTCAGTCCCAAATTGCTTTGATGCGTCAGAACTGTAAATGGCTGCCGAATACACTGCAGTTGCACGCTTATTCTTAAGCAGCCCGCTATAGCCAACTGCTGGATCGAAGCCGAAAAGGGTGCCGGGCATGCTCAACAGGTCGATGTAGAGCTTCAACTTCCAGGGCACACCAAAGTTCCACATTGGAACGCTGAACAAATAATCGTCAGCGGAGTTGAACTGGTTGAAAAGCCGAACCAATTCATCGTAGAGAGTCTGCTGCTTGCTGTCCATATCAGGTCCACCGAAGAAAGACATCTTCGCAGCAGCGGCATCACCGTCAAATTCAGGCAGCTTGACCTTAAAAAGGTCGATTTCCTCAATCTCTGCGTCGGGATACTTCTCTTTGTAAGCAGGTAAAAATGCCTCAGCAATTTGGGCTGTCTTGGAGCGAGTGCCTCGCGGTGAACACTTGATGTAAAGCAGTTTCTTCATGATGTAACCTCAAGTCTAAGTAAATAGGTGCGAATCCGGTTTCTGTCTGGTTTCTGCTCTCTTGCAGAGAAGTGGTGATGAAAACTGTGAGCTGACTTTTCAGAAAATTCACCTCACAGAAAAACCTGCAACGAGTAGCTCAAAACTGATCTACATATATGTAAATAGCTGACCCAAAAGTTATGTCAGCTTTCGATAATTGTTGGTTGCGAATTAGGGCTTAAGCGCAACTTTGACGGTACCAGCCGTCCGACTCATCATTAAGTCATAGCCTTTCTTAGCCTCCGCCAGTGGCAAGGTATCGGTAAAGATAACACTCGGATCAATCTGCTCACTTTCAACGAGCGGAAGTAGCGTCCGCATATAGGCGGCGACATTCACGACACCGGTATGGATGGTCAGGTTTCTAAATAGAGCATCAGAGTAGGGTGCATCTACAGGTTCATAAAGGTGCCCAAACCCAAGCACACTCAATTTACCGCCTGCATGGGCCATCGCCATGGCTTGCCCGATAGATCCCTTATTACCAACGGTGTCAATAATCGACATCGCGCCGTAACCATTAGTCACGCTCTTCACATACTCGATGGGGTCTTGGGTCTTGCCATTGACAGTATGGGTCGCACCACTTTTTTTGTTTGGAAAACGCCAGTCGGCTATCGTAACGGCCCACATGGATAACCTGCTCAGGATTAAAGAGCTTTGCGGCTGCCATCACAGCACTCTGGCCCACCGCTCCGTCACCGATAACAACAACGGTTTCGCCAGGGAGAATATTTGAGTTAAGGGCGCCATGATATCCAGTTGCAAAATTATCTGCCAGCGGTAGCGCTTTGTGGTCTTCTGAACCCGACGTAAAGCTGTCAGGCAGTTTGAATAGGGTTCCATTGGCATAGGGCACGCGCACAAATTCGGATTGGCCACCTTGAATATCACTGCCGCCGTGCTGTACGAAGAGGGGAGAACCAAACAGACCGCCATGTTCGCAGGCTGAGGGGAGATCGCGTTTGCAATGGTGGCATACACCGTCAACAAACATGGCTGAGGCAACTACACGGTCTCCGACTTTAACGGTATGAACGGCCTTCCCGACGGCTTCCACGATTCCGACAAACTCATGCCCCATCCGCATGCCCTGTGGAACACCCATTTCGGGACCGTTGTTAATAAAGTCGAAGTCGGCACCACAAATCCCTGCGAGGGTAACGCGAACGATGGCGTCTGTATCCGAGAGTATTGTTGGGTCGGGTAGATTGCCAACGCGAATGTCTGAACGCTCGTGATAGTAAGTTGCTAGCATAATTTTTTTGGGTAAAGAACCTTTTGGAACGTCGACTTGAGCAACAACTTCCTTGGTGCCAGTGCCGTGATAGCCTTGACCAGACAACAACTGAAGCCCTTTTTACAGAAGTTTTTCTCAGATGTTTTCGCTACGCTTTGGTCTTGTCATAAAACAACTATATGACCGGTCGTCTAGAATTATATGACCAGTCATCTTTAAACGTCAAATGTCTTGATTGATATGTTTATAGGGGTTAAATAAGCATCAGAATATAAAACAGCGTTAGTGCTATAACCCTCGCGGCGAATGGAATACAGACTCTAACTTTCTCTATTTTAGGTTCACTCAATGGGAGCGTAATCAAAAAGTTTCTTTAAGCAGTGATAGTTGGACTCTTGATCACGGGGCCTTTCCATCTACTTTTCCATTCATCACTGATTCTATTCATCACTGATCATGGCTGCCCTAATTCTGTAAGACATTATGAGCGCCTTCTCTTGTCTATTGCCTTTTTCCTTTTTTATCGACAATCTCACGATGATGGCGATCGATAAATTGAATATTTTCTGGTCGATAGTACATTTCTGCCAACGCTTCAAAACTCCGTTTACCTTTCTCTTGGATCGGAATATATCCACCATCGACCTGAACCGTTAATTCTGTCGTTGAAGCAGTACATTAATCAGAGGTGGGAGGATGATAATTTCCCTCTGATACAAAAATCCCTGTCTGGTTGGTGACAGCCTTTAACGGGTTAAAATTATTAACCCGACGGTGTTTGGTATTGATTCTCTCTAGCATAGTTTAGGTTCCTCAATAGCTATGTAGCGTTCCTGGTCATATACTGTCTACATGGCCAGGCCAAGACGCAATGACAACACCCGTGAAAGACTTCTAGATGAAGGACTAAAATTGTTTATTAGTCAGGGTTATCACGGTACTGGGATCAAAGAAGTTGTCGATCAGGTCAACGTTCCTAAAGGGTCTTTCTATAACTACTTTGAAAGCAAGGAGCATTTTGCAGCTGAGGTGATTCGGCACTACTCTCGGCAGTTGATTGCCTGTATGTCTGATCAGCTTAAGGAACCTGAAGACAACGCATTCATGGCGCTCAAGGATTTTTTTGAGAGAGAAGTGCAGCGGCATCAGGACTCGAAAACTGGATGCCTCATAGGCAACTTGGGGGCAGAGCTGGGAGGGAGTAGTGAGCTGTGTCGGCAGGCCATGATTGAAGGCCTAGAAGGTATGAAACAGCAGTTTTCCCAAACCCTTAAACGCGGGCAGAGTCGAAACGTCATTCGTGATGATATCTCTGCCGAGGAACTAGCTGATTTCCTGGTTAATGCCTATGAAGGCGCTTTGTTAAGAATGCAGTTAGAACAATCCGTCAAGCCAATCGAGAAGATGAGTTCATTCTTGAGTAGTTATTTGGTTTGTTCTTAAGGTATTTATCAATACTAGTTCAAGGCAACTGTAAAGACAGGAACAATGTATTTAAATTTCGGTAATGTAAGATTAAGTTGACAATCTCCCTCCATCTACCTCAGGGACTTAGGGTAGCAGGGGCATATCATTTTTCAAGCTTTTAGTTGCGGGCTAAGGTAAAGGGTATTGTCCTATGCACAGATCAATACCCCTGCTTGCTATGCAGCCTCAGACATATCTGCAGACCATTTATTTGACTGGAATGCGTCATCAATAGGGGATTGGGCAACGTGATTCGTGTAATTGGACAGGACCTTTAAGCCCGTTCCCACAATAACTTCGAGGACATTGGCCTTGCTGTAACCTGCCACAATGAACGCAGCGATATCAGCATCACTGACAACACCACGATTCTCATTGACTTTAGCCGAGAATACGCGCAGCGCTTCAAGCTTCGGATCGGTAAATGATGTGCCTTTACGTAATGTCTCAATGACATCAGCTGGAACTTTCTGCATTTTGGCAATGGTTGAATGTGCGGCCATGCAGTACGTGCAACCGTTCAGGCGGTTGTTGGTCATCAAAACAACTTGACGCTCTGCTGAGGTAAAGTCGCTTTTGTCAAAGATTCCAGAAAGCGTACCGTATGCTTCCACTGCCGCAGGGGATTCCGCCAAAGTAGCCATCAGGTTCGGCACAAATCCGTAGGCTTTCTTAGCGCCTTGCAGAATCGCTTTGCTTCCTTCGGGCGCAGTTTCTTCAGTGTGCAAAATAAAGTTCGTCATCGTGTTTCTCCTTTTTTTAGCGTTGTTTTTTTAGCGTTAGGGTTGAAGATTAGTTTTGGGCGTGAGAGTCGTAGACCTTGCCGCTGATTTTCCACTGACCATCTTGCTTATAGAGAACAAAGAAATCGGTGTAGCGGAAACCAGCCCAGTTGATAAATTCAACCTTTGCGCCGGCGGCAGGTCCAGAAATATCAATCCAGGCAATGTGGGACTGAACGTCTGGAGATGCACCAGCTTCATTGACCGCGCCTTTGAACGTGTCAGCATCCAAGTCATAGAAAGTGCCGTGTACTGAGCCAACAATATGAGCATGGTCATAAAAGGCCGTCCGGCAAAGTGCGCCGTCACCTGTTTTGGCGGACTCAATATAAGGCTGCAAAGCAGCTTCAACAGCTTTGTATTCTGCAAAGCTCTGTGCTTCGTCAGCGGCTGTTTTAGGGGTTACGTTTAGTGTGGTTGTAGTTGACATTGTTTTAGTCTCCTTTGGGGTTGGATTAGATTTTGAGTTCAACGTTTAACAGAAGAAGGATTAAAACTGACCTACATGTATGTAAATAGCTGAGTCAAAAAAATATGACCCAAAAGTTATGTCAGCTTTCGATAATTGTTGGTTGCGAATTAGGGCTTAAGCGCAACTTTGACGGTACCAGCCGTCCGACTCATCATTAAGTCATAGCCTTTCTTAGCCTCCGCCAGTGGCAAGGTATCGGTAAAGATAACACTCGGATCAATCTGCTCACTTTCAACGAGCGGAAGTAGCGTCCGCATATAGGCGGCGACATTCACGACACCGGTATGGATGGTCAGGTTTCTAAATAGAGCATCAGAGTAGGGTGCATCTACAGGTTCATAAAGGTGCCCAAACCCAAGCACACTCAATTTACCGCCTGCATGGGCCATCGCCATGGCTTGCCCGATAGATCCCTTATTACCAACGGTGTCAATAATCGACATCGCGCCGTAACCATTAGTCACGCTCTTCACATACTCGATGGGGTCTTGGGTCTTGCCATTGACAGTATGGGTCGCACCACTTTTTTGTTTGGAAAACGCCAGTCGGCTATCGTAACGGCCCACATGGATAACCTGCTCAGGATTAAAGAGCTTTGCGGCTGCCATCACAGCACTCTGGCCCACCGCTCCGTCACCGATAACAACAACGGTTTCGCCAGGGAGAATATTTGAGTTAAGGGCGCCATGATATCCAGTTGCAAAATTATCTGCCAGCGGTAGCGCTTTGTGGTCTTCTGAACCCGACGTAAAGCTGTCAGGCAGTTTGAATAGGGTTCCATTGGCATAGGGCACGCGCACAAATTCGGATTGGCCACCTTGAATATCACTGCCGCCGTGCTGTACGAAGAGGGGAGAACCAAACAGACCGCCATGTTCGCAGGCTGAGGGGAGATCGCGTTTGCAATGGTGGCATACACCGTCAACAAACATGGCTGAGGCAACTACACGGTCTCCGACTTTAACGGTATGAACGGCCTTCCCGACGGCTTCCACGATTCCGACAAACTCATGCCCCATCCGCATGCCCTGTGGAACACCCATTTCGGGACCGTTGTTAATAAAGTCGAAGTCGGCACCACAAATCCCTGCGAGGGTAACGCGAACGATGGCGTCTGTATCCGAGAGTATTGTTGGGTCGGGTAGATTGCCAACGCGAATGTCTGAACGCTCGTGATAGTAAGTTGCTAGCATAATTTTTTCGTTGAGTTGAGTACTATTGTTTTCCAGTGAAATGCGTTATCTCGTAGTTAATCAACGAGTTGCGAGCCAGAAATATTAATCCCAGCGATGTGATGTTACGTCGAGTGTAGCTACGTGTGACATTGTTCTAATCTCCTTGGGTTTTGGTAGGGGTTGAGATCACGTCTTAACAAAATATACATCAAAACTGACCTATATATATGTAGATAAATAAGCGAAAAAAAATATGGTCCAAAAAATATGTCAGCTGTGGATAAACGTTTTCAATGCTTGGCCAACAATTTTAGGATCATTCTCAAGTCTCGCCAGCAACAATGAACCTTCTGCTGTACTGACAAACCTGAGTGCTTTGTTTTGGGCATCGGGTTCTCCCATTGCCGCAAACTGCTCAGTAAGCCAGATTTGAAGGTCCTTAAAGTACGCAATCAGACGACTTCTCACTGCTGGACTAACCGATTGCAACTCTGCCGCCATCATTCCACACATACAAAACTTCTCGTCTTGGATGTAGGTTTGAAAATAGTCGACCACTGCTTGCAACCGTTGTTGTGGTGTATCGAGGTTTTTATTGAGATCTTCAAAGACAGCACTATGGCCTTCATGCAGGCGTTCTACCAAAGCCAAAGCTAGGTCGGCCTTAGCTTTGAAGTGGTAGTGTATGCTTGAGTTTTTAATGCCAATTTCATCAGCTAAATCAAGATAACTAAAGCCATTGAACCCTTTTGTTTGGGTCAAGCGCTCCGCCACATCTAAGATTTTTGTCCTCGTATTGCCCACAACGCTTTTACAACTTGTCTACATGTATGTAGTTTACGGCAGGCATCTGAAAAATGCAAGGGAATATTTTGGCAAATAATCCAATGCATCATAAAACTAAAGTCACGAGCTTACCGCTGCAAATACCCTCGCGGAGCATATTTGCCGGTTGCCACGTAGTTAAGAATACTTGCATTGATAGGGGTGCCAGCCAGATCGATCACTATTGGAAGTTCTTTTGCAATACTGTGACTGGGGTTAACCTCGATAGCTCTGATGAGTCAGATGAGAGGAGAGTCGAGTTCTATACTGAATTTACATTGCAGTCGTCAGACTACGTTCCATGTCAGATTTCCAGGTCATGTTGAGCATTTGTTGATACTGACGTAGCTCAGTCACGGTGTCAGGCCGTAATTCATTTTCGCCATGTCCAACCCCGCCTTTTCTGAGTTCTTGGGATTGAGTCACCGGCTTTAGCTTACAGATCGATTGGTTCTCAATGATCTGATCTAGATCAATATTGCTGCGGGGAATACTGCAAAAATCCAAAATATTGGCCAGCATCTGATGAGGATGCTGAAATAAGTTTTCGTATTCCACTAACAAGATGTCCTTATAGTGACGAGTCTGTTGAATATGTTTGGCCCAGCCCTCTACTGCATTCAAGCAAAACTCATCGATGGAAAGATCGGACACCCAAGGAAATTGTTGTAAGAGGCTTGGAGAATTGGCGACGAAGTGATGCCAAGAGACCAATGTATCTACAGGGTTACGAAATGCATAAACCGTCTTATGTTTCTTTGCATCCCTATGCTCATGGCTTTTAACAATGCGGTGACAGATATCATCATAATGATGCAGACAGGGTGGTTTGATACTTTGCGTATAAATTGATGGGACAACGGTTTCAAAAGGGATATCGGATTGGATAGAAGATGGGTATTGTTGAGCTTCTAAAATCGAGTTAGCCAGCAGCCGCCTCAGCCATGTATTCCCAGATCTTGGATAAGACAAAAGAACAATATCATTGGCTTCTCTATAGGGTCGATTCTCTCTCAGAAGATCATGATCTGGCTGAAGTGCATAGATATGAGAGGGATGAAAATTTCGATCAATTGTATTCAGTATATGTTTGATTTTCATGGCGTTTGAATCGAAAAAAATAATTTATTAGCTGCTTGGCTAAGATTTCATTGAAACAAAATTGCTATAAAACTCAAGATTAGCTATTCAATTAAACTAAATATAGTTAACTAATTTTCATGCAAAAAATATTTCCTAAAAACAGGATCAAAAATACGTTAATCTCCAGTTTTACAAGATTATGCAGGCCAGCATTGAATTACAGTTAGCGAGAAAACTATGCCTTTGAATATAGTAAGACTAACAGCTCAAAAAGTTTGTAACTCTAATTACTATTTTTTTTGTATCTATTAATACTTTTAAAAGTATCTGGTTAATTTAATAAACATTATTTTATATTTTTTTTATGAGTTAAATTATTGACTTAGTTTGCTAGAGTAGCCTAATCCATTGAATTTTTGGGATCATAGAGTGCAAGATTCAGTTTTTTTATATTTAAGAATAAAAAATATTCTAAAAATATAAATCATTCAAGATTGATATCCATCATGTAAGGCATAGTAGTGCGATCGCATAAGTAATCTACACACACTATTCCTACTCTCCCTCTTAATCAGGGTGAAATCGAAGATAGCCAATATCCAAATCAGGCTGTAAACAATCTAAGAATTTTAGCAATGGCGACTGCCAAGCTCTACTCCCGATGATCATTATTCTCTTAGCGTCTACTAGACTTATTACTCAATAGTCGTAGGGTTTAACGAATAAGACAACACTATTCTTTGTACATCAGGATAACGATCTATCTCAACATTCACTGGAAAATCAGAAAAAATATTTGCGATTTCTGTATCTGAGAAGAAATGCTTGATCACGGTATAGGATGCATCATTCTTCAAATGGCGTGATTGTAAATGATTTCCTTCAGAATCAAATTTTCCTGTCCAAGATTTGGATCCAGGGAGCTGATCACAAAACACCACTTGTCCCTTCATATGCAGATGCAGGTCATGCAGAAAATCACGCATTCTTGACATTGGAACATGAGCCAACCAATCTATCGCTAGGACAACATCAAAATCGTGAGGAAGATCGGAGAGCTGATAGGCATTAGCCTGCTGGAGCTGGACTTTGTGAGCGGGGAGTTGCTTAAGGGCTGCCTGCTCTAAGGTACTTTGGTTGTAATCGGTTGCTAGAAAAGAATGAGTGCAATCATAAATTTGTTCCGTCCAGAAACAAGGGCCACAGGCTATCTCTAACACCCGTTTACCCGTTACCAACTGTCTGAGATGCTCAATGACATCGGCTAGTTGAGCAACCACTTCAGGCTGGTCATAGCCCATTGAGACATCATAATCAGCAGCACGATGGTGATAGTACGTCTGCATCTCTTGAATGAGTTCAGAGGCGTTAGACATACGTTCACCCCGCGCACAGATATCAGTCCACTACTCTCGTCAGTTGAGCAGCTGAGATTAGCGATCGACGGATCCCATAATCACATCAATGCTCCCTAGAATCGCCACAATATCGGCGACCTTCATGCCTTTGAGTAACTGGGGTAAGACCTGCAAATTATTGAAATCAGGGGCGCGAATCTTCCATCGCCAAGGGAAGACATTCTCATCACCAATCAGATAGATGCCTAGCTCACCTTTACCTGTTTCGACTCTGGCATAAAGTTCACCTTCAGGAATTTTGAAGGTGGGGGCGAGCTTCTTACCCAAGAACTGATATTCAAAGGAATTCCACTCCGATTTGCGGCCTTCCATCATCCGCTTGGCTTCTAAGTTTTCGTAAGGGCCACCGGGTAGATGTTCTAGAGCTTGCTTAATAATTTTGACGGACTCCCGCATTTCACGAATCCGCAGATAATAGCGGGCGAGGCAGTCTCCTTTGGTTTCCCACTGCACTTCCCAATCGAAGTCGTCATAGCATTCATAGTGATCCACTCGACGGAGATCCCATTGAACGCCAGATCCTCGCAGCATGGGACCCGACAAGCCCCAATTAATCGCATCCTCGCGGCTAATGGTACCCACACCATCTAGGCGTCGAATAAAGATGGGGTTATTGGTGATCAGACGCTCATACTCATCGACTTTGGGGAGAAAGTAATCACAAAAGTCTAAGCACTTGGAGACCCAACCATAGGTGAGGTCAGCTGCGACCCCGCCCATCCGGAAGTAGTTGTTATTAATGAAGCGCATGCCACTCACGGCTTCAAACAAATCGTAAATCATTTCCCGTTCCCGGAAAATGTAGAAGAAGGGGGTTTGGGCTCCCACATCTGCGAGGAAGGGGCCAAGCCAAAGCAGGTGATTTGCAATTCGATTCAGCTCCAGCATAATCACTCGGATATAGCTGGCCCGCTTCGGCACCTTGATATCTGCTAAGCGTTCTGGTGCGTTGACCGTGATGGCTTCGTTGAACATGCCTGCCGCATAATCCCAGCGGCTGACATAGGGGACGAACATGATGTTGGACCGACTCTCGGCAATTTTTTCCATGCCGCGATGCAGGTAGCCAATCACCGGCTCACAATCGACGACATTCTCACCATCTAGGGTCACCATGAGTCTCAGCACCCCGTGCATAGAAGGGTGTTGAGGTCCCATGTTAAGGACCATGGGTTCGGTGCGGGTTTCAATGGTTGGCATATTGCGTAACGGTTCCTTCCGAGAAAACGACTACAACCCAAGAATGGTGGAGCCTGCTAGTTTATCACCGACATCACTCACTAGACATGGTCTAGGAGAAGTATGTCCTTACCTATGGTACAGATCTCTAATCCAGGAATTCAAATATTTTTATAGGAGAGAGCAACAACTCTGGGTTAACCCGCTGCTCAATCAACTTTCACCCATGATTTTGGGCACTTTGAAATACTCATCTTCCTGGTCCGGCGCACAAGCCACAATGGCCTCTCGATCATCATAGGGCGTTAGATCATCGGTACGAGTGACATTGCTAACGTCAATGGCTCGGGTGGTGGGCTCTACCTCTGCAACATCAAGCTCGCTCAATTGCTCAAAATAGTCGAGGATATCCCCCAACTGAGTGGTGAACTGTTCTGATTCAGTATCCGTGAGGGATAGGCGGGCCAGATGGGCAACTTTATCGACTTCTGCACGCTCCAGCATGAGAGCATCTCCTATGTAATGCTAGCTGTGACTTTTCTAGAGTGTCCCACAGCAAATGGCAGTTCACTCACTTAATCTTAGCTTGACGTGAATATAGGTGATATCAAACCCCATCCACGTCCACTGCATATACAGATACATCTGCAGGGTTCAAAAGCAGCCCTATTGTCTCAATCCTTCAGAGCGCACAGTGAATCGCCCCTCAAGATCACATCTTTTTTAGCAACGATTAGGACATTATTATATTATTTCAAGACATCTAAATTTATCGTTTTAACAGCAGTCCTCCTATAAAATCCAAACTTTTTGTCTGGTCAATTAAGGCTTAGTTAGAGCTAGCCCAGCAGTAATTAGCTTATTTATTTTAGTTTTGGGAATTAAATTATTTTTCTATGTTCGAATAGAAAGCTAAAGTGTCTACCCTAAGGATAAGACAGGCTTTTATCGACCAATTTTTGAGTATAGCAATTGCTTACTGATCACTTCTCGAATCAGGGCGCCATTTGCTATGGAGATTTATCCATTTTTCGTAGTCAGAATTACCGAGTTCTTCACTTCTCTGTGCCAAAGTTATACGCATGTTGGACAAAGGGCTTGCTTACAAAGACGCGATCGCAAACATGGACTTGCCATACTCATTTCATTAGCCAGATCGTTGCCTGTTTTTGTCTATTCCGGGGGGAATCAATTCATGCACATCAGTCAGGAGCATCAGGCGTCTCATTTATCTATTTTTAGACGTTGGGGCTGGCCTCTAAGTTTGGCCTTGGGCCTTAGCCTCGTCGCAACGCCGAGTTTATCCCAATCTCTGCAACCGTCCTCTCTAGGGACAAGTACTTTTACCTTACCGGTTCAATCCAGCAACATCGCTCAGATGGAAGCAGATGTTTTGCGACGGATTAATCTCAAACGTCAAGGCCGTGGCCTACCGGACCTACGCCTCAATCCCACTCTGTCTCTAGCGGCCCGCTCCCATAGCCAGCAGATGGCACACCATAATTTTTACAGCCATATTGATCATCAGGGCCGCAACCACCGCCGCCGAGTCGAGGCGTTGGGCCTCAGGGCATATCTTATTGGGGAAAACCTGATGAAATGTAATCGTTCGCCTGATCCCGTGAGTCTATCCGTTACCAGCTGGATGAGAAGCCCCGGCCATCGTAAAAATATTCTGCTACCAGAGATGCAAGAGACAGGCGTCGGAATTTGGCGCGATGGACAAACCTACTATGTCACTCAAATCTATATGGAACCTAAATAAAGGCGAGCGGTCACTCTTTTCATACCTATTTATTCAGCGATATCCTACCTATTATTTGATAGGTTGAAGATGATGTTTTGCGATCGCACCCTTGTCTCTCCAAGCTCTAATATTTGATGTAGACGGCACTTTGGCGGACACAGAGCGTGATGGTCACCGAGTCGCCTTTAACCAAGCCTTTACGGATGCTGGATTAGAGTGGCACTGGTCCGTCGAACAATATGGGCAGCTCCTCCAGGTCGCAGGGGGCAAGGAGCGAATTCGCCATTATATCCAGCAGTATTGTCCCCAGTGGCAGCCCCCCCAAGATTTGCAGGGCTTTATTGCAGACCTGCATGGGGCTAAAAACACACATTACCAAGCATTACTCAGGCAGGGTACGATTCCGCTGCGGCCTGGGGTGGAGCGCTTGCTACAAGAAGCGAGGGATGAAGGGATACGACTTGCGATCGCAACCACCAGCGATCTTCCCAATGTGATCGTCCTCCTAGAGCACACCTTAGGTACAGACAGCCTGCATTGGTTCGAGACCATTGCCGCCGGAGACATAGTCCCGGCCAAAAAGCCTGCTCCCGACATTTACCGCTATGCACTGAACCAACTGGCCTTAGCACCCTCTGACTGTCTGGTGTTTGAAGATTCCCAGGCGGGCTGTCAAGCCGCCTGTACCGCTGGCTGTCAGCCCATCATCACAGTCAACGACTATACCCAAACCCAAGACTTTACTGGGGCATTACTCGTCATCAATGGTTTGGGGGATCCAGACCACCCCTTGTCTCGATTAGCTGGGGCAACTGCAAACATTGAATATATAGATATGGCGTTCCTGACATCCCTGGGGGGAAAATCGGTCAGCTAACCATTAATTGAGTGACCGCTAACGGCTCTGGCTTACCAATGCCATAGCCTTGGGCATAGTCCACACCAATAATCCGTAACTGCTCTAGAATCTGCTCATTTTCCACAAATTCAGCAATCGTTTTCATCCCTCGCTTATGGGCTAACTCATTAATGAGGTAGATGATTTCGCGATCGCTCTCTACAACAGCAATATTCTTCACCAAACTGCCATCGATCTTGAGGTAGTCCACTGGTAAGCTCTTCAAATAGCTCAGGGAAGACACACCACTGCCAAAATCATCCAAAGCAAACTTTACCCCAATCTTCTTGAGGGATTCAATAAACCGCAGGGCCTGATCCAATTGAGCAATGGTGGCCGTTTCAGTAATCTCGATACAAATATTGCTGGGGGGCACATTGGACTGGGTGATCAAGGCAATGACGTCCGCCATCGCTCGCTCATCATTAATGCTGGCCCCTGACAGATTAATGGAAACAACCACATCTTTTAAGCCACATTGATAGTACTGGCGGAGGGTATTTTCTAACACCCACTTGTCAATCAGACCAATCACGCCATAGCGTTCTGCCGCCGGAATAAACAATCCAGGCCCAATAATATTGTTTTTGCCATCTCTCAACCGTAAAAGAATTTCATAATGGCGAAATAGAGCAGAAGGCTGATTAATATTCAGGATAGGCTGTTTCACTAAGAATAATCGGTCTTCTTCAATGGCTTGGGGAATATCCGCAATATGAGCCATTTGCAATTGATAATGGTCTAGCTCACGATCATTTTGATTGGCAACGTAGACTCGTCCCCGGCCAGCATCCTTGGCTTTATAGCAAGCCAGGTCTGCCCGACTTAAAAGTTCTTCTGAGGTATAGCTGGCATCTGCGAAGGCCACAATACCAACACTCACCCCCACTCTAAATTGACTGTCTTGCCACTGAAAGCGGAAGGTCTGGACTGTAGTCACCAACATTTCACAACAGGCTTGGGCTTCTGACAAAGAGCAGTCTTGCATCAGCAATCCAAATTCATCCCCCCCCAAACGTCCCAGAACATCATCGGGGCGAATCTTTTGTTTGAGGAGTTGTGCTAATTCGGTGAGCAACTGATCGCCAACCATATGGCCAGCGGTATCGTTGACCAACTTGAATTGGTCCAAATCGAGATAGCACAATACAAACTTAGTCTTGTCTTCTCTAGCCTGATCGACGGATTCTTGTAACCGATTATCAAACTCTGAACGATTCAACAGATTCGTTAAACTATCGTAGGCCGCCTGATAGGCAATCTTTTTGGTTAAGAAATACTCTTCGGTAATATCTCGCTGAATCCCTCGATACCCCTGAAATAGCTGGGCATCATCAACAATAGGCTTACCATTCAGCTTAAAGATTCGCATCTCTTGATTATCTTCTTTGGCAAAAAAGATAAAGTCTTGAATCGGTCGACGCCAATGCAGAATAGTGTCTAGACGTTTGGTATTAAACTCAAACATCTCTTCATCTGCAAACACATCCGTTAAAGACAAACCAATGGCCTGAGAAGAAATGGCTGATGTTTGATACCCCTTCCGATCAGAGACATAGGACAAATTCAGATTTATATCCAATTCCCAGAAGGTATTGGCACCCACTTCTGCCAGGTCTTTATAGCGTTTTTCATTGTCTCGCAAGGTTTTCTCAACCTGTGCTCGCCGACGCAATACCTCTATCAGCAAAGCAATCATCACTAAAGAACTGGAAAAAGCGCCGAAGACGACCCATACCAAACCCTGATGCTGGTCATAAAAGGAGGGCTCACTATAGAGCACCATGCTACCTACGGGTAAATCTCGAGGATTGATCCGAAAACGCTTTAGCTCTCTAGCATCGAACATCCACAGATTTTTGGACTCAGCAATCGGCTCCAGATCAGTCGGATTAGCCCCATCCAAAATTTGTTCAACCAAACGGACTGCCTGGTCAGCATGAACCCCCCCTTCAAGAACTTTGCCGCCTACGGCTCCTGGCCCTACCCGCATCACTGTGGCAGTAAACAGGGGATTCGGCAACTTGTCTCTGAGGATTTGGGTATCCATCTCAAAGTTAATCAACTTGCCTTTGGCATGACCTTGACGGAGCTGCCCCATAGGCAATACCGGCCATGTCGAAGGAAAGGCAGATAACCTTTGAGGTAAATCTTCAGGTGTCACATCATGGATAATCGCAATGGATTGAGGCACGTTAGGGAGCTGTTTGATCTCATTGATCCGTTTGATATTGGCTTGTCCCGTTTCCGTGGAATCATTAATCACAATCAAGCCATCTGCCCCCGTCAGTTGCTTAGCAACTTGAACAGTCTGAGCGACGCTATGTTTTTCAAATACTCCTGTTAATCCAGGAACATTGTAGAGTTCGGGTTGAACATGATTAATGCCCAAAAACACAATGGGCACTTTGGGAAAATACTGATCGCGAACTTGCAAGATTAACTGTAAACCCGGATCATCCGAAACCATTAAGGCATCCAGGGGTATCTTTTGATATTTTTCCTGAATCAACTCTAGAAAACTTTGAGAATGTTCTAGGGCAGGTAGACGTTTGCCATCTAGATATTCATGGAAAATTTTGGCCTCGGGCCGACGTTTTTGAAAAGATTGGTCAATGCCCTGTTTAACTTGGTCAGTCCAAGACAGTTCTGGATGGTAAGAATGAATAACTAGAATATTCTCTTCTGCTTTAACATCCGGTGTCCCCGTGACTAATCCAATGGCAAGGGATGGCAAAATTGCTATCTTCCACAGCCAGCCATATCTCTTCTGGCTCATCTTTCTTAGCTGATCTGCATTGGACTGGTTAAAACTGGCAACTGAGATGTCTAACGTTCTCAGGTTTAGATCAGTTCTCACCATAGGCTTAAACTTATTTTCAGCACGGGGATCATTTTTTTATTTTAACAAATATATTTATATTTACGTTGCCGATATAGCATTAGTCTCACTGAGGTGAATAAATCTATGGTGACAGCTCAGGCATTGACCTCAAGGGCGTAGGTATCAGTGTATTGTTAACTATCAACTAGAAAACTTTTTCGTTTGTTTTTGATTCATAAATATATTAAAAACCTATGAGAATCTTATTAGATATTAGCCCCATAACTTCTTAGTGTTCCCTCCTTTATCGATAGATGAACAGTGCCAGACTTGAGAAACGCTTGACCGCACTGGTCACCCAGTCAACCTTGATTTATCCTGAATTCTGAATCAACCAGTCCATGGCTCACAGCCATCCTCTGCTGTGGTAGGAGAGAGGTTTACCCGCTGCTATCGGTATGGGGGTTAGACAAGAATATCAATCCATTCGTTATGTTTGCGCTAGTTTTTGTCCATAATTAGCTCGGAGTACATCACAACATCCAACAATGCCAAAAACTGCCAATGAATATGCGGTCCACCTGTTTATCGAAGGGGGCCACAAAGAAGAGGTTCGGTTTGCAACTATTCAAGAATTTCAGCAGTGGTACAGCAACGAGCTGGTACCCAAGTCAGACTCCAAGGAATTCATTAACGTCCCCATTAAAAATATCCAGGGCGAGTATATGGTGATCCGTCCTTCTAGCATTACTGCCATTCGAGTGGAACCTGTTTTCTTATCTAGCGTCGACCGTTATTAAGTTCTAATCGTTTGACTGCATGTTTTTTCTAACTCTGCCTTTGCTTTTGGGGTGTACTGCTGCCACCACTTCTCTGACGGCTGCAACACCCCCCATGGAACCTCTTCCCTTACAGGTCATTTCTACAGACCAACTGCCCAGGGGTTTAGCAAAGGATAAACAGCTATGGAAAAAAATAAATGGCCAGAAAGGAGACTATAAAGCGCTGCTGACGGCGATTGATCACAGCTTGGAGTATTTAGGAACTGAAAAAGCCCAAAAAGATTACCAAGACTATAAAGTTCCGGGTATCACCCGCGATCGTGTCTCCCGTAGCCTCCGCCGTTTTCGGCAGTTGGTGGTGCAGGCCAAGTCGCCAAAAGCCCTAGAAAAGGCGGTCAAGCGTGAATTTCAGTTTTACCAATCTATTGGCAATGACCAAAAGGGCAATGTCGATTTTACGGGATATTACGAGGCGACCTATCCCGCTAGCCGCAAACCCACCGCAGAGTTTCGCTACCCCCTGTATCAGGCTCCCGCAGATTTGAAGGAATGGCCGAAGCCCCATCCCACCCGAGCAGAGCTAGAGGGCGCAGATGGCTTGCAAGGATCTCAAGGTCAATTGCAGGGATTAGAGTTGGTATGGCTGCGCGATCGCATCCAGGCATTCCTAGTCCAAGTGCAAGGATCGGCCCGTCTGGGTATCACTGATGGCACAGAAATGACAGTCGGTTATGCCGGAAAGACCGCACATCCCTATACCAGTATCGGTAAAGCTTTAATTGCCGATGGCAAATTCACCCTTGAGGAATTGAGTCTACCTCTTGTACTGCAGTACTTTGACGAGAATCCTCAAGATTTAGATTTATACATTCCCAAAAACAAAAGCTTTGTCTTTTTTCAAGAAACCTTTGGTTCGCCTCCCATGGGGAATCTGAATGTCCCCGTCACCGATGAGCGCTCCATTGCAACCGATAAATCGCTCATGCCCCCTGGTGCATTAGCGCTGATCCAAACCAACTTACCCTACTACAATGCCAGCCAAAAGCTAGAATTCAAAGATGTCAGTCGGTTTGTGCTAGATCACGATACGGGCAGTGCAATCAAAGGCCCAGGTCGGGTGGATGTTTTTATGGGGACTGGGGCAAAAGCGAAGGAACGAGCAGGGGTGATGACGGGATCCGGGCAGCTCTATTATTTGCTGCTCAAAGACAACTGATACCGTTAACCCAAAGACCCAGGGGTTGGCAACGTTAACCAAGTGAAGGCCACTGCCAATCCCAACCACAGCAAAAAGCAGTTGCGGGTGAGGCGAATCGCTACTTCGATATGCTTCGCTGTAATCCGTTGTAGGGGATTGCCCAGCAGCGGCTTTAGTTTAGCAACGCCACGATACCAATTTTGTCCTCCCAACTGCACGCCCAAGATGGCAGCATAAGCGCATTCACTCCAGCCCGAGTTAGGGCTAGGATCCTTGCGGGCATCTCGCCAACCAATCACCCAGACAGATTTGAGTTTGCCCGATAACAATCCAACGGTGAGTACTATCAATCGGCAGGGCAACCAGGTCAGCGCATCATCCAGACGAGCACTAAACCAACCCAGATCCGTGTAAGGGGCCGTACGATACCCAATCATCGAATCTAATGTACTGACCGCCTTATAGAACAACGCCATCGGTACGGGGCCTACCCCAGGAATGGCCAGACCCACTAAAGCATAAAACAAAGGAGCCATCACACCGTCCGTGGTATTCTCGGCAACGGTCTCTAGTAACGCCCTTAAGATATCTTGCTCTGCCAAGGTATCGGTGTCTCTACCGACATAGCGACGAAGCCGAGATCTCGCCACGGTTAGATCCGCTTTCGCTAGAGGTTTAAGAACGTCAACCGTTGCATCACGTAAACTACGACCGGCAAAACAACTGGCGAGCAAAACAACTTCTACTCCCAAGCTAATCGGCCAAGCCCACCGGTCCAACCCATAGAACAGCAGCCAGCTCCCCAAACTCACGCTACAAACCAGTGCGATCGTCAGATGTATACCCGCTATCCGCAGTTGCCAGGGTTCATTCCACCACCGAAGTGCTCCCTTGGTATAGCGTTGAATGATCCAACCCATCATTTGAACAGGATGGGGGCACCCCCAAGGGTCACCAATCGCAAAATCAAGGATTGCAGCACTGATCAGGACCACAATAGGTAAGAGCCGGTCGAAGGCCAGTGCAGAATCAGAAGTGATCACTGACTACAAACACACATAAGTATTGAGATAAATCGATAAGTGACGACAAGAGTAGCCATATTGAATCTGGCTTGAGGACTTGCTGTCCTAAGGGGTAGACAGTAGGTATGGAAAACATAGCCATAGTCTAAACTAACTGATCCTACTCCTTTGATGGAGAGCTATCAGGTGACTCGGGAGTTGATCAGGCTGTTTTCAGCCCACTGCCCATAGTACAAAAACAGGAGCCAAGCTTAGCTCCTGTTTTTGTACTATGGGATTTCAAGCGTCAAATCGACTTCCGTCTAATAGGTTACAGAGAAAAATTGGGCTGAATGGAAGGAAGAATAGGTGCAGAAGCAAACAACTGCACGGATCGACTTGAGTTGCGGTCAAAATCACGCTGGAACAATTCCTGACGCAAATAAACCGTTCGGGGCGTGAGTGGGGGTAAGTCACCCGCATCATTAAACCGCTGATCGAAATCCCAATTTCTGATCGGAGGGCTGTAAATATTGCAAGTAGTTTCATTTCTACTGCCACAAAAATCAGAATTGATCCGCCGAGGTTCACTGAGGCTTACCAAAGACCCTCGATAATTCAAAGGAATACCAGACCAATTTTCATGAAATCGCGGGAAGTTGTTGACCCCACCACTTTGGATAGTATTTAGCTGCGTTGCTGAACCGTTGGCCCCCCCAGTAATTTCAGTTCCTGAGAGAAAGGCAGCATTGATAGTAGTTTCAGTAGAATTGCGAGGACCGGCATTCCAGTTAATCGTTCCTCGATTATCTCCTCGAGGATATTGGATGTTGTTGGGATGCCCATTGCCACCAGTAGTATCAAATATCCGGCGATCAGAGTCATCGAGCAAAGATGAATTCGATAAAACATTGATGGAGTCAGCCATAATAGCTGCTGGTCTCCAAGTATCAACAGCTGGATCAGGATCTGTGTGAAGGTTATAGTCACCACGAACGTAGACTGCTTCATCAGAGATAACCGTTAATCCCTCAATGGTCGGCGCACCAGTAACTGCAGCACTAGTATTGAGAGAAGCGCCATTATAAAGACGCACGCCATAGATACTGCCAACTTGAGAGTTATTATCGCTATCAGCATCTGGATCATCACTGAGATTGGGTTTAGGGTCAGGGGTATCTACTGTGACAAACCACACTAAACCCCCATCAGTACGATCATTCAGCTGTGTGGCTCCCATTAATTGCTGATCATGAGAACAATCGAGCAGTGCCTGCACATCAACATCTACCATTCGAATAAAACGACCCTCATCACCACCCGCTACACCATGTTTTTCCCGATAGTTGTAGAAGGTGTTGGAAGTAGAGACAACAGCCTTGCGTACTGTTATTGTCCCTGGAAGGGCAGGTAGGTTAAGAGGGTTCGCAGGGTCAAAGTTAATTTCTTGGTTTAGTCTCTTCCTAAGGCGCACATCAGTGGCAGGTCGACTACTAATGACATTACTATCAACATCGACGTTGACTGAATCAGTAACATGATCACCAATCGTCACAATTCTGTTGGAATCATTTGTACCTAAATTGCTGTTATCGAGTAATTGCAGACGTGTTTTCCCTTGTTGGTATTGAGTTGGACTTGCATCTGAATCAGGCTGTAATACTGCTTCTGGCACTGGGCAACTTCTCAACAGTCGTTCAGATAAATTGTCGTTAGGGGTGCCATCCTGATTGCGAACTTCGAGTACATAACCATTACCGTTGCGATCGCTAGGGTTGCCATTCGTATCAACTTCCAGAACAATCCGCAGATCTGCTGCATCCCAATAACTACTACCAGGAGTGGGGTTATAGGCATCTGGTGATGGTACTTCTAATACATCAATCCCAGTATCAATAGCAGTTCCCCAAGTACTGATATTAGAGGGGGTCGCTGTGGTGTTGGTATAGGATGTAATGGCGTTGCCCTGGCACAGTAAATCTTGAGGATTACCATCTTGTCTACGAATCGTGACGTTGCCGCTGCACTGTTGTCCACCTCTAGCATCTTTGTTCCCTCTGTAAAGGGTGCCGGCAGTTGTCACATCACCGTTGATAGTCAGTCTCAGAGGATTAAAAGCTGAATTTAAATATAGATCGCCATTGGTATGCACCCGACCATTAATGGTCATATCAGGCGGAATACTAAAATCAGCATCATTTTCATAAAATACAGCAAATTGAAATAAGGGAATTACCCGACTCTTGAAGGTCATACCCAATACAGCAGAAGGGAGATCATTTCGTTGGGCAACAGACCATAAATCATACCGATATTCTTGAGCACTTAAGCCTGCAAACCTCTCTCCAGGTGGCACCACAATAGAGATTGGATCGGCCACACCATCCCCATCCACATCATCGGGGACACCATCCAAATTGTCATCTTGCCCTACCTCTTGAATGTAGGTAAAGACATCTTGGCCTTGAAACGTAAATGGACGACAATCAAAATCACCCGTGCCAACACTGCTACCATCTGCGCAGTTATCCCACACTTCGCCGTCATTATTGTCATCTAGGGGAGCCGTGCCTGTAGGGCGCTGAAACCCTCGAAACTGGGTTTGGATTTGTGAAGCACGCAAGTTCAGCCCAGCTTCTGCAGCATAAAAGCCATTACTACTTCTAGCAGAAGCATTGGTACTCGCTGTATCCACTTTGCTGACTACCGCAGCACTAATGAGCAGGGTAGACAAAATCAACAGCATCGCCACTGTAACGACTAAGCTATATCCTCCCTCTTTTTGCCGAGTCTGCTGAAGACGTACCAACAGTTGAAATAAGGAGTGGTGAAAGCGGCTGGAATTGTACTTCATAGCTGTAATAAGTCTCTAAGTAAGGCAAAGAATCTTGTATAGGAAGGCAAAAAAGCTACAGACCGTTAATCGTCGGACTTAGCATTACGTGGATAGAATCTAGAAGAAATCTGGCGCTGATCGGCATCCAATGCAGTTAAATCAGATTCAGATGGATCGACAGACTGCAAATCTACCTGTAGAAATTGCAAGGATGTAAAGGGGTTAGTCTGCTGGTAAGTTTGTGGATCACCACCTGGCGTAGAATTAAATGCATCTAGAGGGTTGGGATTGGTCGTCAACTGTGCTTGTACCTGAAAATCTGCAACCTGGTTGACTATCGATACGAAATTACCCCGATTCACACTTAGCTGTAATACATTGTTATTCAGCCGGTAGTGTCGCTGCTCAAGGAGATAAATCACGGGTCTATTGGCCACTTGATAGGTATTGGCGAAAGCAGCACCATCCCCAACAAATATCCGATTCAGGGTCGGATTAGGCGTCGCATCAGGTGCCTCAAATGAGTAACTAAAAAATTCACCCTCACGGTCTACAGGGTCATATATATAGGCCGTTACGCATTCGTCATCACAAGTAGTTGAGGCAAGGGCAGCTACTCGATCACATCCCGCAACATTGTCTTGTTCACAGCGTTCTCTGCTTGCCAGGGTCAGTGGATCGTTCAAATCATCATTATTACCATCCGAATAGATCGGACAGTCACCAGCACCAGGTCTCACAGCAACGGTTATGGTTGCTTGGACACCAGCATTAACATCTTCACAAACGGTCAATGTGTCAGAGATGAGTTTGCGCTGCAGAATAACTTCGTCTGGTGCTCCTGCTGCACCATCTATAACAGACACCACAGGCAAATTAATATCCGTCTCTAAAAAGTCTCCCGTATTTTTAATATCAGCACCTATGAGATCCAAACCCACCCGCAAGGTTTGATTAGATTCTGCACGAACCTGATCGGAGACAAAGCGCCTACGTTGGTTGGTAATCAGTCCCAGAGAAGAGACCAGCACTACCGAAGCAATAAGGGTTGTAACCAATAATTCAACCAGCGTAAAACCTTTATTGGAGGTTGGTGAAAACAGTTTCAGCTTGGTAAATTTCGTCGCCATTGTGGAATACCTGAAGTGTGATGTGCCGGGAGTCTGGGTTGGTGCAGAATGCTGGATTCTGGCAGTAAGTAACGATAGGGGTATAAGTCTTACCCAAGTAAGAAACATCTGTTAGGGTGTCGGAGCCAGTAGCTTGTAGAGTCGTGGTATCTACCTGGCGCAGTCCATCTAGCACTTGCTGAGCAACAGCAATACCTCCAGTGCGTCTTTCGTTGTTAATCGTAGAAATTGTGTAGTTCAAAAAAACCGGCACAATAGATGCTGCAGCCACAAAAAAGATCAGCAATGAAACCAGCGCTTCTACCAGGGTGAGACCTTTGTCGTCAGTATGTGAAGTCCGCAACATTCTGAGCAACAATGGATTGGGGGAGTGAGGTCTATGAGTTTTCATGAATTTCTCGATCTACGATACATTTCTCATTTCTAGGGAGTTACCGTTAACTGATATCAGTAAGATCAACTGTGCCTCCGCGAAAAATAGTCATGGTTCGTTGGTCACTATTTCCCGTATGCTGCATCGTTAGAGCCAGGGTTTTATCCGCTATTCCTCGAGTGTTAAAACAGATATCCCAAGTTGTAGGCGTCGCAGCCACTCCATCTTCCGTAACGGTAGTCAACTGTGCCGGTGTATCTAGACTTAAATCTTCGTAGACCATTTGCCCATCTTTTTCGACTTGGTCACTAATAATGGTCCAATTAGCAGCATTCGGTTCAGTACACCTATTCGCTCGCTCCATCACAAATTGTGTATTTGAGATCGGGCGAATCCGCACTGCAGAAGTCGAAGCCATTGCTTGAGCCCTAGCCCACTTCATACTCGCGGCAATTCGGTTAGATGAATCTCGCAGTGGATTGTTACCAAAAGTGATCGCAGGTACGGCAAAAGCAGCTAGAAATGCCGTAAGTGCAATAACAACCATGACTTCGATAAGTGAGAATCCTGCATCAGGATCTGATGGTTGCAAATATTTAATTAAGTGGTTGTAAAGTACCAAAGACAACTTGTACTGACCCATGAGATAAACTCTATTCTTAATTCCTAGGATGGACTCAACTTAAACAAAACTGATCACCATCTAATTGAGGCGTCGATCGATATTTTGCACGTCAAGAAAATCGCCATGCAAAAGCACACCAAGATCTCACAAACAAGTGACTCTTGATTAGTCTCCATGCTGGTTTCAGTAGCTCCCAAGCACCAATTCCAGAAATAGGTTCGGTAGATATTGCCTTACGATTTCGCAATCCCTGACAATAACTTTATATAAAATCTTCCTTCGTCACCTCAGTGATATCCCGGAAATCCTATAAGTCATACTTTTCAGACACTTAAATATACAATCAAGAAATATATTATCTCAGTGAAAACAATGATCTCGACTAAGAGATATGAAACAACAGAATAAGTAAACTAAAGACCAATATCAGAAAAAAATATTGCTAGATTTCTTACCCTAGCAATAGATCATTCATGAACTATAGAATCGAGCAATCTTTATAAACTGCTGATTGATATTGGTTAATTAGTAGATAGAGAAACTTATATTGGTGTGTAGAATGTGGCTGAATCAGGTATTTACAGAATCAGGCACAACCCTTTCAACCTAGACATATCAAGGTGAATGAATTATTTTCCTGAGAGTCTAGTTTAGAAATCGAAATCACTAGCTTGTGTGATTCTAGATCACTGAAAGTTATTTTTATTTGAGTGTTGACAAAATATTTTGTTATCTCAAAAAACTACAGCTAAGGCCTGATCTAAATCACATTATTGTCTGCCAGTACTGAAGCCAACTGCTAGAATGGCTATACTCGAAATCATTGATTGACGTGAGGAGAAATACTTAATTTTTTATAGAGATATTCGGTATAGTTTGTATAACAATCTGCAAGATCTGTATTAGATAGAATGCTGTACATCTGTGTTGGCGAAAACTCTCAACCATGAATAAATGGATTGTATACTCTCTGAAATACCGAAAGGGACAAGCAGGCTTTGCTTTGCCTGTCGCCATTGGGATGGGACTGATTATCCTGTTAGTCGGGTTGACGATGCTTTTGCGATCGCAAGATAGTCAGGTGAGTGCGATCGCACAAAAAGATACCGCAAAAAGCCTCAACGCCGCAGAAACCGGGGTCAACGAAATCCGTAACCTCATCAATGATTATCGTGAACTTGCTGCATTTCCTGCTTGTGAAGGGAGCTGGGACAGCAATAACCTCTGCCTTGATAACAGCTCAATCAAAAGCTGGAAAAATCCTAATAATATCGCTAATCCTTTTTTAGGATGTGCTCTGGATGATAATACTAAAATCACCAATATCGCTAAACGAACTGTTTGGCACAATGTAGGCTCTAGTGTTTCTTCTCAAGGCGAGTATCGACTATTGGATTACAACGTTTCAAATTTTGCATATAATCCAGCAACAAATGCCTTAACTGCTACTGGTACCTTGACAGTGCAAGGAAGAGTCAATACAGGTGAGCCAAGCGAGTCCATGTCGCAGTTAGAAGTAAGATTTCCAGTCCATAAACCTACTGAACCTTCTGCTACTCCAGGCTTATGGGTACAAACTTCTGCTAACACAGATGAGATTAAGGCTGATATTTTAGCTGAATGTAATAATTCAATCACAACACAAAGAATCACGGCTGTACCCACCCCCGGTTATCAAGCTAGACAGCTAGATCTTAGTGCTGCAGGTATCAGTATGCCATCAGTTCCATCCGAACCCGATGGAGTAAAGGATCTACCTCCTCCTCCAACTGGATATGATTTCACAACTTTACCTCTTAATCCGCTTGAGCTACCTGATGATGATGGTGTTTATCGGTATCGTATCAACAATCTCAACCATGGACTGAGAATCTACAACAATGACAGCAGCAAATCTCTAGTTCGTGTCGAATTATGGATTGATGGAGATATCAACCTCCAAGGACAAAGAATCCAAAATTTGTGTGGTACTCGCTCTGACTGTAATGCATTAACAGTCAAAATATATGGCCTCGGTACCAGCAAAACGATAACTCTAGATAAAGGTACAGTTGTCTGTGATACTTTCATCCTTGCTCCAGCATATCAAGTCAGCAATACCGACACAGGTTCCATAAATTCTAATGAGTGTAGTAGTGGCATAAAGAATACAGGTATTTTTTGGGTTGATAGTTGGGCTAACTCTGGCTCCATCAGAACTCCTGTCCTAGATCCTCCTAGAGAGACTTGGGCAGCTGTACTGAATGATTCTAATCTGAATGTTGCGTGGGATAATCCTAATCAACCCTATCCTCCCCAACTTGGTCCTATTCAATCTTGGACTACTCAATCTATTCAACCTTGAAACTCCTACAAAGAATGACTGCATTTCACAAAGATTATCTAAGTACGATTAGCTTGATAAATACATGACTATTGCTGACATTACCTCAAAAAACTTTTGGGATAATATCTGTAAAAGAATAAAAACTGAATTGTGACCTCTAGTGACAGTGAGTCTATTTCATGCCTATGCAGCCGAAAGTTTATAGCACCAAAGAAGCTGGCTTTACTCTTGTTGAAGTATTGGTTGGTTTAGTAGTGATCACAGGCTTTATTACTACCGCCATGCAAGCTTTTGTAGCAGCAACTGCGTTTAAAGTGAAAGGTCAAGAACTAAGTGAAGCAACCACATGGATTCAAGAAGACCTTGAAAGAGTAAAATATGAAGCCAATAAATTAGATTTTGACGGTTCTAGCTATATTTTAGGTCTTATTGCTCTCAAGAGCTGTCAGGCAACTTCCAAAGAGGAAGGCTATGCTGCCCGGCTGCAAGATAGAATTAATAGCAATGCTCCAGTAGATACAAACAAAACCAGTACCATTGGCAATCGTCCGTACATCTTTACTCGCACATCTAGTCTCCCTAGTACAGCCCCTTTCAATTTTCTAGCAGTAAAGTACGAGGTCGAATCTGCTGATGCCCTCGCTGCCGCTCTTGCTGCGAATGAGCCTCCCCCTCCTCCTATCGCTATTACTCAAGCTAAAGTTATTCCAGATGCTTCCTTGGCATGTCCATAGTTGAAGTTTCTATCAACTACTTAATGACATGCAACGACTAAAATCTATCAGAAGACATCAAGGTTTTTCTTTACCTGAAGTCTTAGCTATTGTTTTAATCATAGGAATTTTTGCCGCTCTAGGAACTCCTAGTTTTTTAAGTTGGGTCAATAAAAAAAGGGTAGAAGATGTTCTTGCGCAAGTTGAAGGTGCTTTAAAAGAAGGTCAAGCTTCAGCAATTCGAACAAGCCAACGCTGCAGTTTGACCATCACATCTTCATCGGTTGCAGCTAACCCCTCTAATTGCTTACCAACAGGGAGCCGAGATCTAACTCAAGTCAGCGGCAGAAACCAAATATCAGGAGTAACACTAGTTGCTCAAAACCCAGACACAATAGAGTTTTCTCCCAAAGGATCTACTTCTTCGAGTAACGTCTTTGTGTTTTACCATCCTGACCAATCAGGAGGAATGCGCTGCTTAGCCATTTCTGCAGGTATTGGCATCATTCGAGTAGGAGAATTTAAAGGCTCATTTCCTCCTTCTTCAGGGCAAGCAACACCCACTAACTGCCATACGTCATCTTAAGTGTGTTGCAGACCGCTTTGTCGAAATTAAAAAAACTGATTGTAAATTGGCAAGCTAATTTACTGAAATGTAATGTCTAAAGTTGATAAAATAAACTAATATTTTTCCTCTAAACTAATATATACAACTCTCTCACTATCCAGAAATCAAAGTTTCTAGCTAAATCAACTCAATTTATTAGACATTTTACTTTCAAGCACTATAAAACGTTCATTTTTTGCTATTTACACTGAACATATGTATAGACTTCCTCGCTTTCATACAACTGTGAAACCTTCAGCACAAATACAAGGATTTACTCTCCCTGAATTGCTAGTTGCTGCTGCTATTAGCTTGGGAGTTGTTTCGTTAGGTGGATTCGGCCTAGTTGCGATTTTGACATCTAGTCAAACGGCCAATGCTCAGAATGAAAGGCGCACAGAGCTGGATCGTTCTTTAGACTTCATTGCCACAGAAGTCCGCCAGGCTGAAAAATTAGAGAAAAACGTAGCGACTGCCACTAAGCCGAGTGACTTTAATACGGGGCTACCAACAGGAGCCGCACCTGTACTCATGTTGTACCCCAAAATAGGTGGAGTACCAGTCATTTATTACCTGGCTTCCTCAACAAATAACACTTGGCGAGGTCCTAAAGTTGTTTACCGTTGGGGTCCTAGCATAGATAGTGATGGAGAGTATATTGATGCAAATGTCCCCGCCAATTGGGAACATGAACCACTCATCGATCGCATAGAAGACACAGGAACATTACCCAGTTGTCCTCCAGGCTGGACAGGTACGGGCACATCTAGTTTTTTGTCATGTGTTAACGACACAGGCAGCCTTGCCAAACTTTACAAGCAAGGCAGCGTGGTTAAAGCCTTGGGTCCCAATGAAATTTATGCAGCTGATGCGACCGTTGCTACCCGACCAACCTATGCAACGGTCCCTGCTCCTTCAACATCTTCCGGCGCAACTTCCGACCGAATTTTTAGTGTTACTGATGGGACAGTAACCTTTACAAACGATGCTAATATCAGCATCAATGTTGTTGGAGGTCAGGTCACTTGTGGAGTGAGCGGTCCTGCTATTCCCACAAACGCCACAGTTAATTTTGTCTTTCCTAGCAGCACACCTGAGAGCATGACCATTAATCCAGGTGATCCAACCTATACTCGCTCAGTACCTCGAAATACAACTCTTACCATTACAGGAAATCTGTTGGATAATGCATCGGACAGTTGTGGTGACACAACACTCAGCTATTTTTCTAACTTAAATGAGTGGAATAGTGCTGCATTGAAACAGGTGATTACACTTTTCAATGGTGATACTTCACCCTCTTTCCAGCCTTACGGAGGACAAGCGTCTATTACATCATTCTTAGAAGACGCTGAAGTATTAGAAGGCCCTGACGACACAACCTTACAACTCAATGACAATCAGGTCGTCTTCTTGTATGAATTAGGAGTTGAGTATGACTCCAATTACACCAATAACTCTGCCTTTGATATGCAAGATGTCGTTGTAGAAGCTGAAATTAGTCCTATCTAATAGGGATTAGCCACATCATCAAAATCTAAACAACAAAGCTAGTCTCTGCCCCTTGTGCTGCCTGCCAACTGCGAGCATCAAAATAAAGATCTTCTAGAGAAATACTGTAGAGAGATTCCTTAAGTTTTTGGTGCAGGCGTTTCCAGAGAGTGAGGGTCACCCAATCTTCTGCTTGCTGGGTTGCTGCTGATTGTTCTGTAAACGGTTCAACCGTTTCTCCCACCGCCTCCAAAATATGCCCCAGAGAAATTTGCACTGGAGGACGGGCTAACTGATAGCCTCCCTTAGAACCCCGAACAGACCGAACCAGCCCCGCTTGTCGTAACTCCATCAGCAACTTCTCCAAATAGGGAGCCGGGAGAGACTGGCGTTTTGCAATCGCATTCACCGATGCCGGTCCGAAATTGGGCTGCAGACTCAAATCCAGCAACGCCTTCACACTATAGTGTCCCCGTGTGGTTAACTTCACCCTAGTCTCCGTTTCTTAGATCTATCTGTAGGAATTTCGCCAAAAATTCGCTTGGGGTAACGTCTCAGCCTAAACTGTTAAGTTGATGGACAACCCTGTTGATTGTTCATTCTACTGCCTAAACTTTTTTGAAATCATACATGTCCTTGCCTGAGTCCGACCGTCGTACCAAAATTGTGGCCACCGTAGGGCCAGCCATCTCCAAGCCAGATATGCTGCGGGCGGTCATAGAAGCAGGAGCCACCACTCTCCGACTCAACTTTTCCCACGGCACCCATGACGATCATCTGCGCTCCATTCGCCTGATTCGGCAACTCTCTTATGAGATGAACCAGCCCGTTGCCATCTTGCAAGACCTGCAAGGGCCCAAAATCCGCCTCGGTAAGTTCGCTGACGGCCCCATCACCCTCAAGAATGGGGATCCTTTTGCTCTCACCAGCCAGACCGTTCCAGGTACTCAAACCAGCAGCATGGTTACTTATTCCAAGCTGGCGGATGAAGTATCTGTGGGAGCCACCATTCTCCTCGACGATGGCCGAGTCGAGATGGTCGTTGAGTCCGTAGATACTTCTTCCAGAACCCTGCATTGCCGTGTGGTTGTGGGAGGAAAGCTGTCTGACTCCAAAGGCGTTAATTTCCCAGGGGTTTATTTATCCGTCAAAGCTCTGACCGATAAAGATCGAGAGGATCTACAATTTGGCCTGACTCATGGCGTTGATTGGATTGCCCTCAGCTTTGTCCGCAACCCAGCAGACGTCATCGAAATCAAAGAAATCATCGCCAATGCGGGTAAATCCATCCCCATCATTGCCAAAATCGAAAAACATGAAGCCATCACCCAAATGGAAGAGATTCTCAGTCTCTGTGATGGGGTGATGATTGCTCGGGGCGACTTGGGAGTTGAGCTGCCTGCAGAGGATGTCCCAATTCTGCAAAAGCGGTTAATTGCTACGGCTAACCGTTTGGGTATCCCTGTGATTACGGCCACGCAAATGTTGGACAGCATGGTCAACTCTCCCAGGCCGACGCGGGCAGAAGTCTCTGATGTGGCCAACGCCATTCTAGATGGCACTGATGCAGTCATGCTCTCCAATGAGGCCGCTGTTGGCAACTATCCTGTGGAAGCTGTGGCCACTATGGCCAAAATCGCAGAGCGGATTGATCACGAGAAAAACATTCACACTAGCACTGCTCTAGACACATCCGTAACAGCCATCCCTAGTGCGATTAGCCAAGCTGTGGGCCATATCGCTGCTCAGCTCAAAGCCAAAGCTATTCTCACCTTTACAAAAACTGGATCAACTGGACGCAATGTCTCCAAATATCGGCCAAATATCCCCATTTTAGCCGTGACGCCCCACGTAGAGGTTGCTCGCCAATTACAAATGGTCTGGGGCGTACAGCCGTTGCTGGTCCTCAATTTGCCCTCTATTGATGAAACGCTACAAGCTTCTCTCAATGTGGCCCAGGAAAAAGGCTTAGTGGAAGAAGGCGACTTAGTGGTGGTGACTGCAGGCACCTTACAGGGGGTCGCGGGGTCCACGGACTTTATCAAAGTCGAGATTGTCACTGCCGTTATGGGCCAGGGCATTGGCATTGGCAATGGCTCTGTCAGTGGCTTAGCCCGCGTCATTACCACTCCCAACGGTATTAAAGGCTTCCACCGGGGCGACATTTTAGTGGCGAAGGCAACCGATGCTAGCCATGTCGATGCCATTCGCAAAGCTGCCGGTATCATCACTGAAGTGGGAGGAATGGACAGTCACGCCGCCGTATTGGGTCTGCGCTTGAGAATTCCGGTGATCGTTGGCGTCGAGAATGCTACCCGCATGATTCGGGACGGCACCCACCTCACCTTAGATATGAAAAAAGGGTTGGTCTATTCTGGCACGATGGCCCCAAGTGCCAACAGCTAGGCACACCGTTACACCTAATGGGAGTTCACGTACTAGACTGGATCTTGGAGTCGCATCCTACCCATTCGGCATTTTTAGTTCATGAACACCATTGTTAGCGATCAAGCTGCCATTAATAACCAGTTATCCCAACGCTTTATTGCTTTAGATCCGGGTGGCTACTTTTTGATCTATCTCGATCGGCAAGCCCCAGCCATTTGTGCGGATCACTATGCCAATGACATTAACGACAAAGGCTTAGCCGTCGACCCTGATACGGGGGAACCCTTATCTTGCCGAGGAAAAGTGGAACGCAAACCCGATGCTAAGTTCCGCGCTAAAACGGCTAAAGAACTCTGTATTGCTATCTTTGAAGAGCCACAAACTTGCCTGGTGACCCAGCTGGATCACGCTGCTTATTTAGGTCGCGAGTTTATCCGGGCCGAAATTGCCCTGGCCCAAGACCAAGAATATATCCAAGACTAACCTCCCATGAATGACTGAGCCACTCTCTACTTCTCTCGCTAGTTCTCCATCCATCAAAATTGCTGTGATTGGGGATATTCACGACGCTTGGGATGAAGAGGATCCAAAGGCATTGGCACAACTCGGCGTCGATTTAGTCCTGTTTGTAGGGGATTTTGGCAATGAGGCGGTGGAAGTGGTGCAGGCCGTCTCCACTCTAGAACTGCCCTATGCCGCATCCTTTGGCAACCATGATGCCTGGTATACCGCCACGCCCTGGGGCACTAAAAATTGTCCCTACGATCGCAGCAAGGAAGACTGGGTCCAGCAGCAATTAGATCTATTAGCAGAGGCCCATGTGGGCTATGCCCACCGGACTTTTCCCCAACTCGACCTCAGCGTAGTGGGGGGGCGACCTTTTAGCTGGGGTGGACCCGACTGGCGCTGTGCCGGATTTTATCGAGATCGCTTTGGCGTCAAGAATTTTGAAGACTCCACCGCTCAAATTGCGAACGCTGCCGCCACAGCTCCTTCGGAAACGATTATTTTTTTGGGACATAATGGTCCCTCTGGGTTAGGGGATCAGGCGGAAGATCCCTGTGGAAAGGACTGGAAGCAGTTGGGTGGAGATTTTGGCGACCCGGATTTGCGAGATGCGATCGCAAACACCAGAACCACCGGCAAACGAGTCCCCCTCGTTACCTTCGGCCATATGCACCACAACTTGCGCCATACCAAAGCCGTCCAGCGCAAGCGACTCTGTGTGGATGAAGCCGGCACCGTCTATCTCAATGCCGCCTGTGTGCCGCGAATTATCAAAACGGAGCAAGGGCTTCAGCGCAATTTCTCTCTAGTGACGTTGCAAGATCACCAAGTCACGGATGTACAGCTCGTCTGGGTGGATGCCGCCTATGACATTGCTTCCTCAGAAACCCTATACTCCAACACCGCTCCCCCCGCTGATATCATCCCTACATTGGTACCGTCTTCTTCCGAATAGACCGGGTCGTATCGTTCTGAAATAGACAGTCATGGCAGAGTCTCAGAATAGTTCCGAACGCAATCGACGCTGGCGGCTAATCCTCGGGGGCGGCGAGGCCGATGGTATCGGTGCAGAGGGTGGGTTAACCCTCGACTCCCAGGATACGGCGATGGATCAGACCTTAGCTACCCTATACGAGGCCCAAGACAAACGATCAGGCGGATTAGGGGGCTCATCCCCCAAAGTCGCTCGCTGGCTGGGGGATATTCGCAGCTACTTTCCCAGTTCTATTGTCCGGGTGATGCAGCAAGATGCCCTCGAACGGTTGAACTTGCAGCAGATGCTGTTAGAGCCAGAAATGCTCGCCGCTGTGGAGCCGGATGTTCATCTGGTGGCCAATCTGCTGTCCCTCAGTCAGGTGATGCCCAGTAAGACCAAAGAGACAGCTCGGCTAGTAGTGCAGCGAGTGGTCGAAGACTTACTACACCAGCTTTCTAACCCCATGCAGCAGGCTGTTCAGGGCAGTCTAAATCGGTCGATTCGCAATCGCCGCCCTCGACACCACGAGATTGACTGGCACCGGACCATTCGGGCTAACCTGCGCCATTACCAACCGGAGTATCGCACGATTATTCCTGAAACTCGGATTGGCTTTGGTCGCAAGCGCTCAGCCCTCCGCGATATTGTCCTCTGTGTCGATCAAAGCGGCTCGATGGCCACTTCTGTGGTCTATGCCAGTATTTTTGCAGCGGTCCTGGCTTCCCTCCCCGCAGTCAAAACCCAGCTCGTAGTGTTCGACACCGCCATTGTCGACTTAACCGATCTGCTGCAAGATCCGGTGGATGTGTTGTTTGGCACCCAACTGGGCGGCGGCACAGATATCAACCGAGCCTTAAGCTACTGCCAGGGGTTAATTCGCAAACCAGAAGAAACGATTTTGGTGCTGATTAGCGACCTATATGAAGGGGGGAATCGCGAAGCCATGCTCAAGCGGGTTGCCTCCCTGGTCAACTCAGGGGTGCAGATGGTGACGCTATTGGCTCTCAGTGATGACGGTGCCCCTTATTTTGACCATAGCAATGCCGCTAAGTTTGCCAGTCTAGGCATTCCTGCATTTGCCTGTACACCTGATAAATTTGCCGATTTAATGGCCGCCGCAATCCAACGCCAAGATATTGGTCAATGGGCTGCGAAGGAAGAAATTGTCACCGCTTCCCAATGACCTCTGCATCTCTCTTAAGCTGCTTTCGGAGCCAGTTCGGACCTATACCGTTTGGAATTGTTCATCAAACCATACTCTGCGCCAGCGCCGCTCTAGTAAACACACCCCTAATTCTTGCTCTAGCTTTTTAATTCCCACCAACAGGGAGGGTTAGGTCACATAAAGGGTTTCCGCAGCCTTCGTGAAACTGCCATAGTTTGCGATCGCAACAAAATACTTGAGCTGAGAAAGTTCCATCTTGCCATAAACACTACCTATAGGATACAGACCAAAACCACATTGCAGGCTAATTGTAAGGCCCAGTAGGATGCTCCTAAATCTACCCGCCTTACGTTTCACAAGCTACCTGTTGCTGCCCCCATCCACACTCCTGATATGAAAACATCATTATCTTTGTTTATCTATCAAAGCAATGATGTGGGGATAGCAAGACTCAGCATACGTTCAGGCAAATCTTTCTCACTTCATCACCTGGCTTCAGCGAATTATCATCTAGGTGCGACACCAGGCGTTCATACTCAGGCTGAAGCAGATGAGCAACCATCAGTTTTGTTAGGAAAAGGGCTGACCCCACCATCGGCTCTAGTCCAGCCATGATGAATCACTCTCTACCCAAATTCGATCACTATTGAGGGCAGCATGAACGGGATCGGTCTACTCTTAGCCATAGGTTTAGCGTTTATTCATGCCTTTGTCTCCAAGCTGAATGTCTCCAAAATCATTCCTGAACATCGATGGATCTCTTTTGCCGGAGGTGTTTCCATTGGCTATGTCTTTCTAGAAATATTCCCAGAACTGAGCCATGCCCAAAAAGAATTAGAGCATTCGGCTATTCCCTTGGTCGCCTATCTAGAAAATCACGTCTATATCTTGGCGCTTTTAGGACTGCTTGTTTTCTATGGACTGGATATCTGGGCCTCCACATCTAGAACCTTAAATCAGGCTACGAACAATATTGATCGGGCCACTCCGGTTGTATTTTGGATTCATGTAGCAGCATTTGCTGTCTTGAATATCATTTTTGGCTATCTGCTCCAGGAGTTGAAAGACCACACCCTTATGGAGTGCATCTTATTTTTTATCGCCGTAGCTCTGCACTTTTTCATCATCGATCACAACTTAAGAGAGCATCATAAACACCCCTATGACCGCTATGGACGCTGGTTTTTAACAGCTGCGATTATGGGGGGTGCGGTCGCAGGTCAAGCCATCCATTTAGACAAAGCCGCCCTTTCGACGGTCTGGGCATTTTTGGCTGGGAGCATCATCCTCAATATATTGAAACGGGAATTACCGGATGAGAACAAAAGCTGTTTCTGGTCGTTTATTGGGGGAAGCACCCTCTATGCTGGGCTGCTGTTATGGAAGTGAATACTCAATCAAGGAGCAAAGACTATGCCTGAGATAATCACTGAGTGGTTTCGGGTCTTAGACCTAGACGAACTACCCGAAGGTCGCGTCAAAACCGTAGTTGCAGGTCATAAAAGTCTGGCCTTAACCCATCACCAAGGCCAATATGGTGCCCTTGATAATCGCTGTCCCCATCAAGGCGGTCCCCTAGGCGAAGGTTCTATTGAGAATGGCCTACTCCGCTGTCCCTGGCATGGGTGGGATTATTGCCCCCTAACGGGCAAGCCTCCAGGGGAGTTAGAAGTGGATGATTCCCTCGACACTTTTACGGTAGAAGTGCGAACCGATGGAGTTTATGTTGGCTTACCTGTTGAGGCACCTCACACTCGCACAGTCAGCGATGTGATGGCTGAAACCATGGTGAATTGGGGCGTCACCCATGTATTTGGCATGGTGGGTCATTCTAATTTAGGGCTGGCAGATGCCCTGCGCCGCCAGGAAGAACAGGGCAAGCTCACCTATGTTGGCATTCGCCATGAGGGAGCCGCTGCCTTTGCCGCCTCCGCCTATGCCAAGCTCACGGGCAAACCGGCTGCCTGTTTAACCATTGCTGGCCCCGGTGCCACAAATCTTCTGACCGGG
Source organism: Acaryochloris sp. 'Moss Beach' (assembly GCF_021497025.1). Taxonomy (NCBI): domain Bacteria; kingdom Bacillati; phylum Cyanobacteriota; class Cyanophyceae; order Acaryochloridales; family Acaryochloridaceae; genus Acaryochloris; species Acaryochloris sp. 'Moss Beach'. The sequence goes on along the minus strand of NZ_CP071717.1, from coordinate 2,887,980 downwards.
ATGTGGGACGCCAAAGTCGATCGCGCTCCTATTTTGGCCTTAACGGGACAGGTCAATTCTCAAGTTTTGGGCACCGGCAACTTTCAAGAATGTGATTTATCAGCCGCCTTTAGTGGGGTCGTCGCATGGAGTCAAACGGTCCTCAGTCACAGCAAACATGCTGAGTTGATGACCTTGGCCGTTAAACATGCTCTTTTAGAGCGCAATGTCTCTCACCTGATTTTTCCCGATGAAATTCAAGTTCAGTCTGCCATTGATGTGCCTGCTGCAACGCCCACCGGACGCATCACCCCACTGCAAATCGCTCCCCCTCCTGAGTCCTTACAGCAGGCAATTGAAAAACTCAAACCGTCTCGCCGTCCCGTCATCATCGTCGGCCATGGGGCCCGTTTTCATATGTCTGCCATTACGGAATTGGCTGAACTGCTGAACGCCCCCATCCTGACGACATTTAAAGGGAAAGGGCAGATTCCTGACGATCATCCCCTGGGATGCGGCGTATTGGGACGCAGCGGTACACCGATTGCCAGCTGGTTTATGAATGAAGCGGATGTGCTGCTGGTGCTGGGGGCCTCCTTCTCCAACCATACCGGTATCTATCCGGGTAAACCGATCATTCAAGTGGATTTTGATCCGCTGGCGTTAGGTAAATTTCATCCCATAGAGGTGCCCGTTTGGGGTGAAATTAGCATTGTGGTGGAGCAGCTCAAGAGCGCACTAGTAGGGCAGGTGAATACAGAAAATGTCAGATCTGAGATCTCAGAACGTTGGGGGATCTGGCGGGCTGAAAAAGCCCGTCGAGAATTAGATGACCGCGGGCAAGGACTCAACTCTGCTACTATTTTTGCCGCCATGACCCGACAAGTATCCGCCAATGCAGTCATAGCAGTGGATGTGGGCAACAACACCTATTCCTTTGGTCGCTATTTTGAATGTCAGGCCCAGTCCGTTTTAATGTCGGGGTATCTCGGGTCCATCGGGTTTGCCTTCCCGGCTGCTATGGGAGCCTGGGCTGCAGCAGGCCAGGAGCGCCCGATTGTTTCCGTTTCAGGCGATGGTGGGTTTGGCCAATATTTGGCGGAATTTACAACCGCCGTGAAATACCAGATGAATATCACCCATATCCTGCTCCATAACGATCAGTTAGGCAAAATCTCTAAAGAGCAGAGAGCAGGGGAATGGGATGTCTGGCAAACTTCATTACACAATCCTGATTTTTCTAAATACGCTCAGAATTGCGGTGGGTTCGGCATCCGCGTCACCCAACAGGAGGAACTGGATGACGCCATCGCTCAAGCCTTGGCTTACGATGGTCCTGCCCTAGTAGAAATCATGTCTGATCCAGAGTTGATTTAAACGCTTCACCTTTGCCACTCCTCCTGATCTAATCAAACATTTATCCATCAATCCAGAGGAATTATGTCTGAACAACTGACTAAACTCACTCAGCACCAATGCGAGAATGCCCCTGCTAAATATGACGATCTCAAGGCCCTATTCCTGAACTGTACTCTCAACCGAACCCCTATTTTGTCTCATACGGAAGGGGTCATTCAGATCGCCAAAAACATTTTTGAAGCCAATGGCATCCAAACCAAGGTCATTCGCCCCGTGGATTACGATATCCCGGCTGGCTTGGGCTTGGACATGTCCCAAACGGATGAATGGGATAAGGATGATTGGCCCCAGATTCAAAAAGAGGTGGATGCTACCGACATTTTGGTTCTATGTACCTCTGTGTGGCTGGGGGAGAAAAGCTCCGTTTGTAACCGAGTCCTAGAGCGCATGTATGGTTATACCCATTTACTCAACGACAAAGGTCAATATCGAGATTACGGAAAAGTAGGCGCGACCTTAATTACGGGCAATGAAGATGGCGTCAAACATTGTGCCATGAATATTTTGTTCTCCCTCTCTCATATTGGCTATACGATTCCACCCCAAGTGGATGCCGGGTGGTTAGGGGAAGTGGGTCCTGGCCCCTCTTATCTAGATCCAGGCTCGGGTGGACCCGAGAATGATTTTACGAACCGCAATACCACCTTCTTAGCTTGGAACTGTATGCATATGGCTCGGCTATTGAAGGACAGTGGCGGGATTCCAGCCCACGGGAATTTACCGGATGCTTGGGAAGCTGGGTGTAAAACGGACTTTAAGAATCCCGAGCATAAACGCTAGATATGACAATGCTTCGGAGGCAAAGATTTTGCGGTAATCAGTGGGACGCAATCTTCTTTTGCATTTCATCCAGGACTCAGTGGTCAAGCTTGTCGTGATGAAATAGATCAATCCCCTTACGGTGGTCAAGCATAGCAAGGTTTTTGGGCTTGACTACCCAAAATTTTGAGACCCTATAGACCTATTACTGGTTGTAGGAAGAGTTACGGGATTGCGATCGCTTTGCCCGTATCTTTTGATTCGCTTGCTGAGTGTCTGTGGGGGGCTGAACCTGGGAAGCAGCCCAGTTATAGGACGACACGATCATCCCCGGTCCAAGATTGGGGGCAGGAACCAAATCAGCAATCACAACTACACTTGCAAAGACAGCAGCCAGGATTTTTGGATTAATTTTAAGCGTGTCCATGAACTGGCGTCCTTATCAATGCAAACGAGGGATTATTTTTCTATCGTCACCATTAATTCAGAGAGGAGCTGTGATAAATTGCAGTTTTCGATATGACACAGATCACAGCTCCCAGATTAGAAGAGCTTAGTTGAGTAATCTAGTAGTTTTATAGAGCAAAATCCACAAAAGAGAGCGCACAATCAAGAATTTCTTAATTTAGTTCGATAATACTATCTCTCAAATTTAATTTATGTGTCTGAGAAGACCATGAATCTAGCCTAAATTCTTCGCTTTCGGCTTCAAGCATCCCTCCAAACGATGCGACTAAAATGCCGCTACCTCTATCAATCCCGCAATACTTTCCTGTCTTTCTGCCAATTCCGGTAGGTTGAAAGAGACCCTATCGAACTTCGGATCATGGCAAAGGTTGTCATTGTCGGCGCAGGCCCCACGGGTGCCTCTTTAGCACTGTTACTAGTTCAGCGTGGAATTGATGTCACATTGGTTGAAGCAGCCCATAGCTTTCGGCGAACGTTTCGGGGTGAAGGGCTGATGCCTAGCGGCTTAGCAGCTTTAGACCAAATGGGATTATTGGGGCTGATTGAAACAGTGCCCCACCAAGCCCTAACAGCTTGGGAATATATCCTAGAAGGGCGCAGGATGTTCCAAGCCCCCGAACCATTCCAGGCCAATGCCCTGGCCTGTACCTTAGTATCACAACCCGCTTTACTAGAAGCGTTAGTCGAAAAAGCTCAGCAGCATCCTTCATTTGAATGGATTCCAGGAACTGCTGTCAAAGCATTGCTGCACGAGGAGCATCGCATTAGTGGAGTCCAGCTAGGGGATGGTCGCACCTTAGAAGCGGATTTGGTGATCGGAGCAGATGGACGCAATTCCCTCGTCCGCCAGCAGGCCAACTTAGAGATGGAGCCTCTGTCCCATTCCATTGATTTACTGTGGTTCAAACTGGCAGATAGCTCCTGCCTTCCTCCCGAGAATATCTTTTATGCCATCGTTCATGGCCACCAGACGATGGGCTTATTTCGCAGTGCGGAAGGCAGCTTACAGTTGGCCTGGGCCTTGTATGACGATAATCCAACGGACTGGAAGAACACGGACTGGCCAAAAAAGATTGCCGCCGCCTCACCCACCTGGCTGGCCCAGCACCTGCAAAAACATGCCCAAGATCTAGAACGCCCGCTTTTGCTGTCTGTGGTTGTGGGTCGCTGTCCCCAGTGGTCGGTTCCAGGATTGCTGATTTTAGGAGATGCAGCTCATCCCATGTCGCCCATTCGGGCCCAGGGGATTAATATGGCCCTCCGGGATGTGATTGTAGCGGCTAATCATCTTGTACCCCTGCTCCAAGATGCTGTGAATATTGAAATTCTGGATCAAGTCTTACCCCAAATCCAAACGGAGCGAGAACCGGAAATTATCCGGGCTCAGACCTTGCAAAATGAAGAACTCGCCCAAGGCGATCGCCTCCGCCATAGCCCCTTCTTACGAACCCTCGTTAAATCGACGTTACCCTTTAGTAGTCCGATTATTCGGGCTTCCTGGCTACGACGACAACAACAGCTGCGACAGGGCGTGACCGAGGTTCGCCTCCAGGTTTAAGCAGACCTGGCACAATAGAATGACATGTCCCCCGAAGGAAATCCTATGCAGCTTCATCTCTGTACCTGGTTAGAAGTTGAAACCTATCTGCAAAGTTCCAAAGGCATTATTATGCCGATTGGATCGACAGAACAACATGGTCCCACGGGGTTGATTGGTACGGATGCTATTTGTGCTGAGGTGATTGCCAAAGGGGTGGGAGAAGCAACCCAAGCACTAGTGGGTCCGACCATCAATGTTGGCATGGCCCTGCACCACACAGAATTCCCTGGCAGCATGAGCCTGCGTCCCTCTACTCTACTTCTGGTGATTCGGGACTATTTGATTAGTTTGTCGCGAGCAGGATTTCGCCAGTTTTTCTTTATCAATGGTCATGGCGGTAATGTCGCCACATTAAAGGCTGCCTTTTCAGAAACCTACGCGACGATTGCGGACTTAAACCTACCGGAAGCGGATCAAACCCGCTGTCGCCTCAATAATTGGTATATGAATTCCCAGGTCTATCAGTTGGCGAAAGAACTCTATGGCAGTCGCGAAGGTTCCCACGCTACTCCCAGCGAAGTAGCGGTTACCCAGTTTGTCTATCCTGAAGCGATTAAAGATGCTCCCCTTAGTCCTGAAGTCGCCTCTGGACATCCCATTTATAGCGCTGCGAACTTCCGCCAACATTATCCCGATGGACGCATGGGTTCTGATCCGTCTTTAGCCACACCAGAGCATGGTCAGCGTCTCTATGAAGCAGCGGTGGAGTCGATTGCAAAGGATTACCACAAGTTTCTAGAAGCTCAATAAGACACTGGACCTGTTATTCAAGCCATAGGTTTGCTCAGACCGGTGCTGTGAGAGGAGCCCCAAACAGGTCGATACCATCCAGATTGGCATTGTACAGGTTGGCATCTAAAAGATCCGCATCGATCAGATTGGCATTGCTGAGATTCGCATCACTGAGGTTAGTCCCTCGGAAATTGGCATTGCTCAGATCGGCACCATCTAGGTTGGCATTGTTGAGGTTGGCATTGTTGAAGTTAGAGCCACGAAGGTTGGCGTTGCTAAGATTCACATGACTGAGATCGGCACCGATCAGGTTGGCATTGCTGAGGTTAGCACTGCAGAGATTGGCGCTATCCAAGTTAGTGTTGCTGAGGTTGGCACCATTGAGATCTGCACTAATTAGGGTGGCACTGCTCAGATTAGCCACAAACAGATCAGCACCGAAGAGGTCAGCGCTGCTGAGATTGGCATTGCTGAGGTTGGCACTGCGAAGATTGGCATTACTCAGGTCGGCACCATTGAGGTTGGTACTTTCCAGGATTGACAGGATAAGATTTGCATCCCTAAGAATGGCATCACTGAGGTTAGCATGGCGCAGGTCAGCCCAACTCAGATTGGCACCGCTCAGGTCAGCACCGTTGAGAGGGGACTCACTCAGGTTGGCAGCGCGGAGGTTAGCATTGCGCAGATCTTTCCGTTCTCCACCTTCCGTCACCAATTCGTGAACCAGTCTCCATTTCGGATCGATCTGCGTTTCATCCGAAAGAATGGCACCTCTGAAGTTGGCACGGGGGAGGTTGGCATTATTGAGGTTGGCCTCACTGAGATCCGTACCCCTTAGATCAGCCCCACTGAGATCAGCATCTTCCAGGATGGCAAAGATGAGGTTGATATTGCTGAGATTGGCCTTGCTAAGGCTGGCATTGCTGAGATCAGCCAGAGGTAGGTTGATCGCCTCATGGGAATTTTCATGGCGCCACTGATTCCAAACGTCAGTACCACCCAATAAAAGCTGCAGTAAATCACCATGGCTTAAACTAATCTCGATCTGAGTTTTACTCATAAATTCTCTTTTTCAGAAGAAATACATCGATATATAAGCTTATTTCCCAATTTAATTCCAACTTTATACAAGTTTGCCCTCTATTTCACTCAATAACAACCTCCTCAACCCAGCCAGCTTGAATCGCTGACCTGCTCTTTCCCATCGGATAGGTCTTCGGTGAGGTATGGCAGTCTATTTTTTGCTTTAATGCGCTTTAACCTGTAGCCACCGTTTTTTCCAAGCTTTGGTGGGCTCTAAAGGTGATGTTTTTTGCTCTTGCTGGCGTCGAGCCTGAATGGTGGTGGCAGGATCGATCAACTGAGGATCACGATAGGGTATCGCAGCCACCGTTTGCAGATGTTCTTGCTCTTGAGGGGTCAAGGTAAGAACATCTGTCAGGGTGAGTCCGGCAATTGTTCCCGTCGTTCGCCGACCGACAGGGGGACTCGCTGCGATCGCAAATCCTGCTTCAATCAATCCCGTCCGCACCGCCGCCGCGCAAGAGTAGGTGGCTAAGTGCCCTTGAGGGTGAAGACATTGACTTAACACCTGAAAAAACTCTACGGTCCACAGCTGTGGACAGTTCGGTGGAGAAAACGGATCAAGGAAAATCGCATCCGCAAGAAACTGCTGTTTCTGTACCGCCTGCAGGGTTTGCCGAGCATCACCAATCAGCAATTGTGCCTGACAATCAGGGGATTGAAGCTCTAGATCGTGAGCCAAGGTGTTTAAATAGGTCTGAACTTGAGGCGACCCGATTTGCAATACAGCATTTGCGATCGCAGCTCTCGGCACAACCGGATTGAGTTCCAAGGCATAGACTTGCACTTGGCAGTCCGGGTTAATCTGCCAAATCGTCTCCAAAGCCGCCGCAGTGTTATACCCCAACCCATAGCAAACATCTAAAAGCTTGACCTGTCCCTGCTTCGCTTTTTCCGGCAGCAAGGTGGGATAAACAAATTTCCCCATGGCTTCCTGATGTGCCCCGTGATGGCTATGGAAGGTTTCTCCAAACTCAGTTGAATAAAAGGTAAAGGACCCATCCCCTGTCAGTTTAGGGGTGAGCTGTTCTGCACTATCCATTATGCAAAAACCACTACCAATCTAGTTGTAGCGACTATTTCAAGAGGCTGGAACGAGTAAATTAGCTGTTTGCGTTTGGGTATAGACCGCATTACTTTTAGTAGTTTGTTCAATGTCTACTTGATATTGAACTTCATAACTCGGTTTTAACCAAGCACTGAAAAAAGGTTGCACATTCAAAGTGTAGACATTGTTATCTACTCTCACGCCATCACTAGACCGACCTATTGGAGGTACTCGCAACTCAATGCTATGACGGACTTGATAGTCATCCGCTTTAAGGCCACTGGCAGATTGTTTACTCAGACAGGTTACTTTCAGCTTCGTGTTTTGGAGAAGCGATCGCACATCCCCATCATCCACCAATACCAATTGCCCAACCTGCTGTTGACTGGCACTCTCATCGATACGGAAGGACTGGACTCGATTGGGTGAGAACCCGCCCGTAATGGTCATTACCGTCAGTTGATCCTGTTGCTTGAGCTGATATTCCAGGGTTCCCGGCAGATCGAAATCGAGTTGACCTTGGTTCTTTTGCACCTGAATGTTTGCACCTATTTTAGTATCGTTCACCTCTAGTTCAGTAGGTGACTTAGGTGCGTTCCAATCGATGCGGTAGTTAAGTCGAGCTGTGGAATCCAGATAGGTATAGGTATCGGGGACTTTGGAATTGGGATGGAGTTGCGATCTCAATCCACTTTTCTCAGTCCAAATATTTTTCACTAAATCCACCTGCTGCCCCATCAATTGTTCCAGTGGGGCATAGTACTGCACCTTTTCCTGGGGGATATCCTGGCGCTGAACCATCACCACCTGGCCATAGCGTCCCTCTTTACCCAACTGACCATCCTGGCCGTCCGTACCCGCTGTCCCTCCCGTACAGTGGAAATGTTCAGTCTTATAAACACCGCCATATTCCCAGCGATAGGCCCATTGAGAATTGCCCTTGTCTAAAGTCGGGTGATGATGTTTGTGATCGGTCCTCTGACTCCCCGTACAGGGATAGGTCTTGGTTTTATCTTTAATCCAGGCAGCATCGGCTACATTACGCTGTTTGCGATAGCGCTGCCACTCGCAATAGTTCACCTGCCAAGATGTATCGATACAGCGACACCCATACCCTCCAGGTGCCCCTAGTCCTGCTTGCCCCCCTTGACCACCCGAATTATTGAGGGTTAAGGCGTTGAGTTGAGCAGGTTGCGTGTAGTAAATCCAGGCTTTGCCGCCATCGCCACCCCGACCGCCATCACCACCCCGGCCACCCCGACCACCATCCGCCCCCCTTGAGATCATGGGTCGGCTGGGAAGAATGGTCACAACCATAGGCATTCTCCCCTAATCGGCCATCCTGTCCTGATATGCCCGAACTTCCAGCCACATCCACCGTCATCGGTGAACCTGTTAGGCGAATTTGGGTTGCTTGCCCAGAAGTCCCTGACTGACCGTTCGCTCCATTGCGGCCATGACGTCCATCCCCCCCCAAAGACTTGAGTCCCCCCACGCAATCAGGGGTTGCAAAGTCAGCGAAGTCGGCGAAGCAGGTGAGGAAGAATAGGCAGCACTAACCGGAGAAAAGTGACCCCATAGAAGAGCCAAGGTACAGGCACACAGACCCAGCACCCAATAGAGTTTCCGCTTCAAAAACCGCATGCTGATATTAGGAATAAAGAGGACAGATTGAGGGGAACTGGCCAACTTAAAACCCAAGGCTGCTGGTTCATTTAAAAAATCAAGGCGGGTTGGCGTTGCCGTAATTTCCTACGACTGCTGATGATACATTTAGGTTCCAGGCCAATAGCCCTAGGCCACAGCAATACAGTCGATTTCTACCAAGACATCCTTAGGTAACCGAGCCACTTCCACGCAAGCGCGAGCAGGGGCGGTGGCTTCGTCAAAATAGCGGGCATAAATGCCATTGACCGTAGCGAAATCATTCATGTCTGCCAGGAAAACCGTTGTTTTAACCACCTGAGACCAGCCCACTCCTGCTGCAGTCAGTACGGCCTCCAAATTTTTCATCACTTGCTCCGTCTGCTGGGCCACATCATCGCCACCCACCAAGGCACCAGAAGCAGGATCTAAGGCAATTTGTCCCGATGCAAATACCATCGCTCCCTGGGCACGAATGGCTTGGTTATAAGGACCGACGGGGGCAGGAGCATGGTCGGTACGAATCACATCATGGGACATAGGGCACAGCCAAATAAACACTTGCGACGATCCTGCCTGGTTGTGGAATCGTCGTCAACTGATAGCTAATGGTCTTGAATTCAGTTTCAATGAAGCAGCCCATCTTTTTGGCCGCCCCATCACCACTCATGACGGTTACGGCTCAAACGATTGAACAGGGCCACTCCAGATAATGGACAAACCCTCTCAATTTTCTGGTATCCGCCCCAATTTTTAGAAACGGTTCATGCGAGGCTGCCACTCACAACCATTTACCGATAGGACTCACTCGCCCTCGATCACATAGTCAAAATTACCTTCACCCACATTTTCGGTGAGGGTTTTCAAAATTTTCTTCGGATCATCGTAGGGGCCACAGAAATAACAGGGTTTGCCATCACGGCCACAGTCCAGTTTGCCTTGGCCACTCCATTCTCCTAAATGAACTTTAGAATTCTGAAAATCTCTATGGGGCTTAAACCCTAGCCCCTCTGCATAGTCAATCACGCTATAAACCATGGCTTGCGCTTGATCTAAGGAGATCTTTTGAGGCGGTTCATCAAATCCTTGATAAGCCTGGTCAATAAAATATTCATAGTCTTGGGTGCTGAACTTGCGAGGCCCTATCGTATCTTTGAGACCTAAGCACCAATAGTCCAGCAGGTAAGTACAAATCACAAAACGGTTGTGGCCCGCTTTCCGGGTAACCGTCACAATCGCCATTCCCTGGGATTCATCTTCTACTGTTGCAGTCGAGGGCGTTGGGGCATTGAAAAAGTGTTCTACTGCGTCTCCATTGGCCCAGCACTCGAACAATGGATCAAGGGTAGTCGTTTTGCCATGAGCAAGAGCATTTTCTTCTGCCTGAGCCCGGATCACGGCTGAGACTTCAGACACCCGCAATCCTAACTTGCGCGCAATCTGCTTTGGCGTCAAATTCAAAGCCCGCAAATTCGCAATTTCTTGTTCTCTTTCAGGTTCCATCGCTCTTCTCCAACTGAGATCAAGATCTTCTTAAGCAAGACAAAATCAAGCCGTAACAGCCTGACTTAAAACTCCCCCAAGTATGTCGTGATCTGAATATGAAATTCAGGAATCTTATGCCAAGCCCTACGGCCGTTTAATAGGGTCTCTCCAGAAGACATAGAGACCTCAAACTTAGCACCCTCTGGATCTATATAACGTCCATAATGAGGAGACACTCCACCTTTTGCAGGGCTAACTTCCCAACCACAACAGAGGAAGCGGAGGGGAGTCATGCCAAATTGTCTTTGCAGAAATTTCTCTATTTCTATAGCGTCAGCTCCCTGGACGGTATAAGAAGATGTGAGAGTACTAACCTGTGCACGTTCCCATGTTTCACATTGAATAAACTTCAATGCTGATGGTTTCTTATTCCACCTGGCTAGAAAATCACCACAACCTTGAGTCGAATAACGATCTTTATTGGGCTGCAGAGCATCTGCCTGATCAGCTACAAGACCTAGCAGCATTAAAAGCAGGAGGAGACTCGACTGCCAATATTGCCGACTGAGTCTTTTAGGCTGCATCAAAAGCATAGCCACTGGTTTATCTTTCCTAGTGAAGCGAACGATAGATCCAGCCAATGATCGGATGGATTGACTCGATGCTAGCCTAGCACTCTCGTTTCAGCAAATCTTGAGTGGGTGAGGGTTTGCGACTTTTAATAGAGACTGATCAGAGTTTTGTGTAAGCGGTCTAGAATCCAAACACACCAGGAGACCGCATCATGTCTAGAAAGAAACAAGTACCCAATCGAGTTGATGAGCTATTGGATGAACTCATTGGAGAGAATCCACAGCCAGAGGATATTCTGGGCGAATCAGGACTGCTCAAACAACTCAGCAAACGCCTAGTGGAACGAGCCTTGGCAGGTGAATTGACTCATCACCTGCATCAATCCTCCGTCGATGAGCGTTCTCATGGCCCTAGAAACAGTCGCAATGGTTACTCGAAAAAGACCGTCCAGACTGAACAAGGAGAGATGGACCTATCGATTCCTCGCGACCGTTGCAGTGAGTTTGAGCCTGTCCTCGTGCCCAAAGGCCAGCGACGTATCGCGGGACTCGACGAGAAAATCATCGCCTTATATGCTCGTGGCATGACCACTCGTGATATTCGAGTCTCAATTGGTGGAGCTGTATGGGGCCAATATCTCTGAGGGTCTGATTAGTGACGTCACCAATAGTGTCATGGAGGAGGTTAAAGACTGGCGCTCAAGACCATTGGATGAGGTGTATCCGATTGTCTATCTCGATGCCCTGTATGTGAACATCAAAGTCAATGGCCAAGTCAGCAAGCGAGCCGTCTATGTCGCGCTAGCGGTAACTGTGGAGGGAAACAAAGAGCTGTTGGGATTATGGATAGGGGCTGCCGAGCGGGAGGGAGCAAAATTCTGGCTTTCAGTGCTCACAGACCTTAAAAACCGAGGCGCTCAGGATATCTTGATTGCTTGCTGTGATGGTCTCAAAGGCTTTCCCCAGGCGATTGAATCGGTCTATCCCGATACTCAAGTTCAAGTTTGTATCGTTCATCTCATTCGCAATAGTTTGCGCCATGTGCCTTGGAAGGAAAGTCGAGCCGTAGCTGCAGACCTCAAGCCCATTTATCAAGCGGCCACTTTGGAGGAATCTGAGGCTGCCTTGGATGCGTTTGCCAACAAATGGGACCAGACGTATCCTGGCATCAGCCAAATCTGGATACGGCATTGGGATAATATTGCTCCGTTGTTTAAGTACCCAATGGCCATCCGAAAGGTTATCTACACCACTAATGCCATTGAGTCGCTCAATCGCTCACTGCGAAAGGTGATTAAGACCAAAGCTGTCTTCCCGAATGAAGAGTCTGTCTACAAATTGATGTTTCTGGCGATGAGGAATATCTCGAAGAGATGGACCAGACCGATTTTGAATTGGAAGGCGGCGCTGTCCCATTTTGCTATTCTGTTCCCAACACGATTCAACTATTGAATACGTTACGGCTTACACAAAAATCTAAACACTCTCTTTAATATTACGCAGCTGCTAGCCAAACTCGGGCTAAATCAATTTGCGATCGCTCAAACGCTTTAATTTCCGCTGGAAAAATTGCGCTGACCGCTTCTGCAACTGTTCGCATCCATTGGGCATCGGCCACCAAGGCCACATGGGTAATATCTTTGACCATATAGGCCTGCTGCAAATCTTTCCATAAGGCCATGGGGTCCATGCCTTCAAAGCTACGAATCTCTTCTAGAACTTTCACTTTTCCATGCTTGGCCAGATCCGCTTTAACTTGAGGCACAATTCGATCAAAGTCGGCAGCGGTAATGGTGCCCTCGATAATGATTTCAACGACATTGCTCTCACTGCTGCTGCGGTAGGTCATACCGGAGGCTTGGCTCGGCTCAGGGGCTGTCAGTAACCAGGTTCGGGCTGCTTCATGTTGAGAAGGAGAAAAAGCTTTGACCTGAGCCGACAGAATATTATCAGACGCCGCAGCAATGGTCCGCACCCATTCTGCTTCTGCCACAACGGCAACGTGGGAAAAGTCGTTGACATGGCTGAGGCCAAACTGAGCATCTTTCCACAAGGCAATAGGATCTATGCCCTCAAAGCTCCGAATTTCTTCCAGGAGTTTGAGCTTGCCATGCCTGGAAATATCGAGTTTCATCCGAGATATAGTTTGATCTAAGTCAGCCTCGGTAATCTTGCCTTCAACAATAAGTTCAACAACGTTACTCGTGGGGTTATTACGATACTCAATCACGGAAGAATCTCCTTTATTTGAGTGGCATTGCTTACAGGCTATCGTAGGAAGCGATGGAATGGCATGCTCTTGTCTGCTCTGCTTGCAAGTCTCTGTTAGACCCACATCAGTTTATTCTCTATTGCGATGGCAAACAGCTCAGTACATTAATACCCTGCCATTCAAGATAGCTTTCGACAGCCAGCAGACAGCTATTGCCCGTTTTCACTCGACCTGCCTCAACGTAGTGTCAGGTTCTTTTACAAGCCACTAGATATAGCGTAAGGCTTTTCATTAAAGCGATCTTATTAACGGAAAAGTATAATTTTCGATAATATAGCACAATAATTGATTCAGTATTATCGAAACCGATAACAATGATTGAAGCTTCCAGAGCAGGGCAATATATTAGACAATTGGAGGGTTATAGAGCATTCATACCCAATCCTCTGCCACCCGTGCCTGAAATTATGATGGATCAGGATATGTGGAATTTGCTATCTCAGGCAGATCGCGCGCTGGGTCGCTTAGACGGAGCAACTGATGCGCTCCCAAACCCAGATTTATTCGTATTTATGTACGTTCGTAAAGAAGCCGTTTTGTCGAGTCAAATTGAGGGTACCCAGGCATCACTGATCGATGTTTTAGAATTTGAATCTCAGGCTCTAGAGCCCGATAATCCTCAAGAGGTAGAAGAGGTCGTAAATTATATCTCTGCAATTAATTATGGTCTTGCGAGACTTCAAGAACTACCCATCTCTTTGCGATTAGTTCGAGAAATTCACCAAGAGTTAATGAAAGGAGTGAGAGGTGCTGAACGGAACCCTGGAGAGTTTCGCCGTAGTCAGAACTGGATTGGTGCAGGAGGATGTTCTTTAGCTGAAGCAACCTATGTCCCTCCACCACCCTATGAAATGCTCCAGTCTCTAAATAATTTAGAGAAATTTTTACATAGCACACTGCCCATGCCTACCTTAATCAAGGTTGGATTGGCCCACGCTCAGTTTGAAACGATTCATCCTTTTCTTGACGGTAATGGCAGAACAGGGCGACTACTCATTACCTTATTGCTATGTGAGCAGGATATCCTACAACGTCCTTTGCTTTATATTTCATACTATTTCAAGAAATATCGTGCCGAATATTATGATTGTCTCCAGGCTGTTCGAGATAATGGCAGCTGGGAAAATTGGCTCAAATTCTTTTTACAAGGTGTGTATGAGGCCGCCCAGGAAGCGACCAAGACTGCTCGCACAATAGTCAGCTTAAAAGAAGAACATCGCCAATTAGTGCTGAGCGAGATGGGACGTAGATCAGGGAATGCGATTGCCTTGCTTGAGAGCCTTTATTTTAGACCGATTTTTACTGTAGAACATGCCACGACAGTTACCAATCTTTCATATCCTAATGCCAATACTTTAGTTAAAGATCTTAGTAATATAGGTCTTTTGCAAGAAATTACTGGACAAAAACGCAATCGAGCATTTTCTTATGCACCATACTTAGCTGTCTTTCAAGATTCCTAACGGTAACCTTCATCTAACTCTTGATATTGCGGTAAACAGTTGATCCGGGAGATTTACCAATATACGGCTTGGAAGGTTAAGAACATGAGGCCTTTGTTGAGGGTGTCAAATTCTAACCGGCGCAGAACCGGCGCACAAAAGAACACATTAGGTGCCCCTTCTTTGATGGCACGCAATGCTTTTTCACGCTGATATCCATCGCCACTGCAACAGTCTAACCAAGGGAGCAAACGGCGGCTATTCAACGAGAACCGTTGTGAGTAGGATGCTAGCTCAATTTCATAACGGAAGGTTCTTTCCCAATACTCTAGTTTGGCAACAGGCAAGCCTGAGGTTACCCCGGTATATTCCGCTAGCGCTGGAGCGAATGCACGATTGCGTAAGATATTGCGTACTACTTCTAGAACCTGCTCTTCATGGACTGGCGGGTTGATGATGATCGAGACACATAATCTTGAAGGTAAGTTTTGGCGATACCCCCAACAAGGGTGTCGATGGTTGAGGGGATGTCTGGCTTAAATCGTCAACACTGCTGATGCCGTATAGCATCCTATTTAGAGTTCAATGTCAGTGACATTGAACTCTAAATAGAAACTCAACTTAATATTCTTTAGTATTCTAGAAACTAATGTAGAAATCGCAATGATTACCCATTTGATCCACTGATTCTCGGATTTTCCCATTAGCTTGTTTGTGTTGGGTAACTATAGCGTTCTGTTTCTGCTTCTGTTGCCGTTCTGTATAGTAGCTCAATGTTCCATCTTCATCAGAATATTGTGCAAGCTTACGGTTTGCTTCTGCTACTTCATCAAAAGCAGTAGCTGTGCTTTTGACTAATTTCTTAAGTTTGCTGTCTCTTATATCAAGAGTCCTTAATTTTGCAGATAACTTTACAGAATTCTCAGCTTCATCTAGTATTTCTGTTCGATTTTTATCCATTAATCGGCGTTTATTTATTGTTTCCCAAAGTGTCTCGCTGACCGTGTTACATTGACTTTTGAAGTCAGGGCCACAGCCTGTTATCAGCACTGACAACAGCAATATTAGACTCATCCATTGAACTGGTTGTGTCCCATTTCTTTTGTTGTTTGGTTTAGTCATACAGCTTTTGCAATATATCTTTCGGACAAATTGATGCTTTATCAGTTTTTACAGTACAAGTGAATATCCTGAGAGAGTCGATCCATCTGTCCTATGGAGCCGCGGCGAAACTTTTCGATTTGGTTACTCAAGACTTCATCAACTTGATTATTGGTAGGGATAAGAGCAGCAGCTTGGCTTGTTTGTTCTCCTGCATGCTGATAGGCAGCTATAAGCTCTCCCTGGATTTTTTTGAGTTTTGTATCTGAAATTTCAAGTTTAGCTATGTTTTGGGCTGAACTTATCCAACTTGATGCCATCTGTTTTTCAATGCTGTGATCATAGGTCAAGATTCCAAAAGGTCTAATGAAAATTGCTTTATCAAAACCTTTTTGGTGAGCCTCACGTAGTACTTGACACTCGATTGCTTTTAGATCAGGCCCACATCCGATAGTCAAAAGGGTAAGTGAACTTATCCCAATCAATGAAAAGAAATTCTTCCATCTATTTATTTTAAATTTCATTGTCTATATTTCAGGGAATATCTGCTTTATCTTGCCCATTTCACTACAGCAATATCAACAATTGCTACATAATGATTTCAAAGTTTTCAAGTTTGTTAGGTATTGTTTCAGTTCAAACATCAATACCTTCCAATAAATATCAGACTGTTAATCTATATTCTCGTGTTATTGAAATAGTGTAAGAAAGTTTAATTCACTTATCAGAATAGGAACTATGCTGCTATCCCAGCTTGCTTTGTTTCTAAGTTAAGGATTCATTTGTGACAATTGTTTAGCACGGTCAGACTTTTCTCAGAAAGCAAGCCTACTGGGATGACAAAATCAGGCAGAATAGCAAAGGCTAGTAAGCTGGCCTTGTGACCTGAACCCTAAGGATAGGTATGACCTCCGATCAGCAGCATTCTCTAGAAGTACATCGACAGCAATTTCCCGCTTTAGCGAACAAGCTGTACTTCAACCACGGTGGTCAAGGCCCCCTACCAACTCCTGCCTTCACTGCCATTCAGTCTGCCTATACCCAAATGCAAGAGCTTGGCCCGTTTACCGGGGGGGCACTAACTTGGATGACCGAGAAAGTTGAGGGTACTAGATGTGCGATCGCATCTCAACTCAATGTCTCTCCCAGCACGATTACCCTGACGGAATCTGTTTCCAGCGGCTGCAATATCGCCATGTGGGGGTTTAACTGGCAGCCTGGCGATCACATTTTATTGTCCGACTGTGAACATCCTGGTATCATCGCTACCGCCCAACAGCTCAAGCATCGCTATGGCGTTGAAGTGTCAACGTTCCCCTTGATGGCGACCTTGAATGAGGGTGATCCAATTGCGGTGATGGTGAAGCATTTGCGGCCCAATACCCGTTTAGCTGTGGTGAGCCATATTCTTTGGAATACGGGTCAGGTCTTACCCCTCCAAGCAATGGCAGCCGCCTGTCGACAAGCCGTACCCACCGTGGCCATTTTAGTGGACGCCGCCCAATCTGTCGGGGTGTTGCCCTTGAGTGTGGATGAGTTAGATGTAGATTTCTATGCCTTTACCGGTCATAAGTGGTTCTGCGGTCCCGATGGTTTAGGGGGGCTGTATGTTCGACCTGCCTCATTAGCACAGTTGGAACCCACTTTTATCGGCTGGCGCGGGATTGATATGGATGCCCAGGGTAAGCCCACGGGCTGGAAACCCGATGGCCGTCGGTATGAAGTGGCAACGTCTGCCTTTCCGCTATTTCCGGGATTGACCGCCGCCATTGCACTACAAGAACAGTGGGGAACACCGACAGATCGCTATCAACGCATTGTGCATCTCAGTCGAATTTTATGGGAGATGCTCAGCACCCTGCCGAAAATTACTTGTTTACGCACTACAGCACCGGAGTCCGGTTTAGTCGCTTTCCAAATTGAAGGCTTCAATAATAATCATCGTCCTTTTGTCCAACAGCTTGAAAGCCAAAAAATTATGGTGCGTCTGATTGCAGATCCTAACTGCGTCAGAGCTTGTGTCCATTATTTGACTTTGGAATCCGAATTAGAGCAGCTCGTACAGGCGATTGACCAAGCCCTAACCTAACAGCACCGATTCCAAAGCGACAGGGATAGATTACCAATCCCACATTTTGCTAGAACACTACTCCCTAGGCCAACTGAGTAATCGAGTAACAGTTTCTATCCTGAATCGTAAAATGCAGAGGCAGTAAGGATGACTCCAAAACAAACCCATAACCGAAGAGTTGCTCTGGTGACGGGTTCTACGTCAGGTATTGGTAAAGCGATCGCAACTCGTCTCGCCCAAGACAACTTCGCCGTCGCATTCCATTCCAAGTCTTCCGTGACGGTGGGCCGAGCATTAGCAGCAGAACATTCAGGTGCGACCTATGTTCAAGCCGATCTCTCGGATCAAGATCAAACTCGTCAGTTAATTACTGAGGTGCTGTCCCATTACGGTCGGCTAGATGTCTTAGTGAACAACGCTGGTATAACCGCTACGATTCCCCATGCTGACTTAAAACAAGCCTCCCCAGACATCTGGCGGGAGCTGAACGAGGTCAACGTGATTGCTCCCTGGATCTTAATTACAGAAGCTGAAGCAGCATTGCGCCAGTCTGCCAGTCAGGACTGTCCGAGCTGCATTGTCAATATTAGCTCCCATGCAGGGATTCGCCCCAAGGGAGCCTCCATTCCCTATGCCACCAGTAAAGCCGCCTTGAGTCACATGACCAAGCTGTTAGCAGTGAGCTTGGCACCATTGATTCGGGTCAATGCCATTGCCCCCGGTCTTGTCAACACGCCCATGAGCCAGCAATGGACGGCAGCCAGGGAACTGTGGCAAGAAAGAGCGCCAATGGGTCGCGGTGCAGAACCCGAAGAGATCGCCCAAGTCACTTCGATGCTGATTGCCAGTCACTACATCACAGGCGAGATTTTGCTAGCCGATGGCGGGCTCAATCTAACGTAGGGGTAATACAGGATACTGGTTCTGCCTTGCAGTGGCGAGTTAATACCTTGGACAACCAGGGTAGAATACTGAATCTCTCTGAATGGGCCATGCTCAACGTTTTAGACTAAGCATGTCTGCCTTTTCCATACCCTCCGCGAGTTACGTTAAATGTCATAAGTTGCAATGGCCAATAGCGCTCGGAGAACAGCACACCCTGCTGTGGAGTAATGAATGAGTCTACTTTCAGCCACAGTAAAAACAACCGTTCATGCAAATCTAACGTCGACTTTTGAGCATATCGTCCCTATCGACCTGACCTCCATTTTCACTGGCTATGGACCATTACCTGCAGTTGTCAGCATTCAGAAACAACTGGGCGACTGGAATACAGCAGGTGAAACACGTACCGTTTATTTATCAGATCACAGCTCTGTTCAAGAACAGCTGACGACCTATGAATATCCGTCTTACTTCAGCTACACCGTTAGCCAATTTACGAGTTCCCTAAGATTTTTGATCCATTCTGCCGAGGGGGAATGGTGGTTTAGCCCAACCCCATCAGCAGGCACGGATATCCAATGGCGCTACACTTTCATCGCTCGCTCTCCCTTGGCTTATCCTCTGCTGTGGATCATTGCGAAATTCTTGTGGCGCAACTACATGAACCAGGTCTTACAGCGCTCAAAAATACAGATTGATCAAAGCCGATAACGCCCCAACAATAGACCATTCAGCCTTGTATTCAGTGGGGCCTTGAAATTATTTCGAGCACTCCTATTAGCATTTTCGTTAGGCTAAAAACGGTTTCACCAACCCATCAGTTCACAGGATCAATTGGGAGGGAGCACGCTTTGCCAAATCAGACGATAGATTCAATTCAGACCATCTTTCAAAGCCGCTTAGCAACGCTCGAACATCTTTTGAAGACGGCGCAAACGCATTTCAGTGATGACGAATCATTCCTGCAGAAGCAGATTGCGGCTGATATGCTGCCCTTCGGCACCCAGATTGCCTTCACCTGCAATCAACCCCGCAACTTTGTCCTGTGGAGTGAAGGGAAACCTGCCAATAATCTCGATCCAGAGGTTACCGCTCTCACCCAGGCTTACGAGCACATCGCCAAGACTCAAACCATGCTGGTGGACATTAGCGTTGAAGATCAAAAACTAGCTGAAATCACGCGCATTGACCTAGGCGACAGTCTCTATCTCGAACTGTCGGGAATTGACTATATCAACGAATTTCTCATGCCAAACTTCTACTTCCATCTGGTTACGGCTTACGACATTCTCCGCATGGCGGGGGTACCCATTGGCAAACGAGATTACATGATGCACTTGGCCCCCTTCGTCAAAAAAGACTAAACCCTAACTGTATTCAAGACAGCGTAAGGGCTAGAAAAACTCATGTTAGATTCAAGGACAATATTGCTGATTGAGGCTGTAGGGCCATAATCAACCCATTGACTAGGAGAAGTAGACAATGACCTATTCAATCCAATGTAAGTGTGGGAACGTTCAAGGCAGTATCAATAAACCTGAATCGATCAATCGGTTGATTTGTTATTGTCGGGATTGTCAGGCTTTTGCTCACTTCTTAGGCAGAAGCCATGAAATCCTCGATCATCAGGGGGGTACAGAGATCGTGCAGATGCTCCCGAAGCATATCTCTTTTGCGCAAGGAACTGAGTATTTAGGCTGTATGCGCCTGACGGAAGCAGGTCTACTTCGCTGGTATACGACTTGTTGCAACACGCCCATTGGCAATACATTACCGAGCCATACGCTGTCTTTTCTGGGTATGGTTCATAATTGCTTGGAATCTGCTGATGTCAAGCTGGATGAGATCTGCGACACCAAACCCGCCTACGTGAATACAAAGGGTGCCAAAGAAGACCCTAAACCTAAACCCACTGGGCAGCTAAAAGCGATTCTGCGTAATCTGCTGATGATCCTGAAGGCGCGCCTGGATGGCAGCTATAAACAGACCCCCTTCTTTAGGGTTGACTCTGGCCTACCCATCGTTACTCCCAAAATACTGAGTTCTCAAGAATATGATGATCTGATGAATGCTGTTTAGGCCATAGGAAACAGATTAGACCTACTTATCCTATTTTGTTGAGCAAGTTCTCCCGTTAGATGCCCACAACACCCATGACGAAACGGCCCACCAACACATACGATCACTACCACGCCCATGTCTACTTCGATCAAGACTCGGTGGCGGTGGCATCGTCCATTTGTCATAAAGCAGGCGAGCTATGGGGAATCCAAGTGGGGCGCGTTCATCAAAAGTTGGTGGGGCCACATCCTCGATGGAGCTGTCAGCTTTCCTTTACCAAAGATCAGTTTGATCAACTCATCCCCTGGCTGGAAGCCAATCAGAATGAGTTGACGGTCTTTGTCCATGCCCTCACGGGGAATGATCTAGCAGATCACACCATCCATGCATCTTGGCTAGGGGAGGCTGTTCCGCTAAATCTATCGATCTTTGGTGTCGAAGAGTAGATTACAGACTTGGGAATTACGGTGAGATGGTTCACGTATATTCTGGTTTCTGGGGTTACTCAGTTGCGATCGCACCTAACTCACGATACGGCTGATCCACTAAAAATGCTTCTGCCTGCAGGACAGTCATGGGACGCGTAAATAAGAAGCCTTGAATATAGCAGCATCCCAGCTCTGTAATCACATGCAATTGCTCTAGGGTTTCTACCCCTTCAGTCACCACTTGCAGATTCAAGGCATCGGCCATAGCGATCATCGAGCGAATCAACTCTTTGCTCTCCGGGCTGTCTGCCAAATCTTTGACAAAACTCTGATCGATTTTAATGCCGTGGATGGGATACTTAGCGAGATAGCTCAGGGACGAATAGCCTGTCCCAAAATCATCAACAAAAATGCGGAATCCTAGCTTGTTCATATCATTCAGATTCTTCATCACCAGCCCCGAGTCTGCGAGCAAGTAACTCTCAGTAATTTCCAACACAATGTCATGGGGACTGAGATCGGATATATCAATGGTGCTCAGGAGAAAGGGGATGAGATCGGATCGTTCTAGCTGACCACAGGCAAGGTTCACATTAAACTTTTGATGGGGGCTGGCAATGCCATTCTCTCGCCACTGGTGAAACTGCTGACAGGTTTGCTCAAACACAATTCGGTCAATGTCTATGACCAGCCCCAACTCTTCTGCAAGGGGAATAAAGCGACCGGGCGCAATCATGCCTTTTTCAGGATGAATCCATCGCACCAAAGACTCCATCGAGAAAATGCCGGACTTGGTGGTGTCCACAATCGGCTCAAAATTGATGCAGAACTGTTGCTCACGCACAGCGATTTCTAATTCTCGTTCTAGCTCAAGTCGTTCCAAGTACTCTGTTCGCATCTCTTCGTCAAAGAGTTGATAGCAATTACCGGTTGCCTTCGCGCGATACATGGCAATATCGGCATCACGAACGACGTCGTCCGCAGACTGGTAAGATGCATCCGCTAAGACGATACCCACGCTCGCAGACAGAGGAATCTCGGTATCGCGAATTCGAATGGGTTGAGCAAACGCAGCGGTCATTTTCTGGGCGAGTTTAATCGCTTCAGCTTCCTGAAGTTGCCCCATCAGCAACACAAATTCGTCACCCCCCAAACGAGCAAAGCAGGCTGTATCGCCCACCAATGTTGATAAACGATTGGCCACCTGAATCAACACTTTGTCACCCATCAGGTGGCCGAACCGGTCATTAATTTGCTTGAAACGGTCGAAGTCGATAAAGAAAAAGCACAGCCCCAGATCTGCATCCGTAGCAAGCTTAGCCACATACCGATTCAATTCCCGCATGAGTTGGTTGCGATTGGCCAACCCCGTTAAGTCGTCGTGGGTGGCATCATACTCCAGTCTCTGATTGATTTGTTCTAGGTGGAGCTGGGCTGTTTGTAGCTCAGCAGTTCTTTCCTGCACCAAATGCTCTAGTTCCCGCTGGTGTAAGTCTGCTTGGGCCAGCCGTAAGCTGGATTCAGTTTTTAGATCTTCGTAGGCTTGCTTGAGCTTGAGTGACGTTGACTGCACCGACTGTTCTAAAAGTTCGCGATTGGCACTGAACTCTTTGATGGTTTGATCGACCGCTAAGACAAAATTGGTCCAGCCGGCAAAATCAGGAATTTTATCAACCGCTACACCTTGACGACGCATTAGTCGCTGAAGCATACGGTTGAGTAGGTTAGAGCTTTTATCAGATAAGGGTTGGGTTGGCATGGTCAGTCCCTAATACTCTCGTATTAGCCCCATGGTCAGGGTCTCATTGTGAACCTGGGGCGGCCCCGATGATGTCGTTGAGATTTCTCCGAAGGCATACATGCCGATTTGATGAATCCCATGCCCCAAACCATCGTAGGCAAGGGCCGCTTCTTCCCTTGTTTTATCTAGCAGTACCGTGCGTCGGCCCGCACAGCTCACACAAATGGCGAGAGCGTTGTTGTGGGGCAGGATTGTTTTGCTCCGCATGCGCTCGATCGCTTCGTCGACACCATCCAGAATTTCGTCTGCCGTCGTGGTCATCACTTGCACAGTCACACCTTCCGGAATATCACCTGCCAATTCAATCGCACCAGAGACTTCATCCACGGTGTTGACGTCGCGAACAATCTGCATTTCCAGGTTCGGTAGCCGAAGGGTTAAAGGGTAGCGCGTAGACGACTCGTGCAACCCGAACCCCATTTCCCTGCCCACCTGTCGCTGGTAAACATCATGGGCGGGTTCACCATCTAGTTCGAATAAGGTCCGACCTGCGGTCCGCGTCGCCTGACATTCTGTGCCGATCAAGCGCCACCCCCCTCCGGTTGCTCGCGTCAGTTCCACCCTGTTGCCAATAAAGCCCACGGCACAGGCATGAAAGCGTTTGAGTTCTCCGTCACAAAGCATCCAGGTATCGTCAAGGGTATGACCGCTGGCCAAACCGCCAGCAATAGTCACATCTGGCGGCAATCGTTCCTGCAAACCTCGCACTAACTCTGTTGCTTCTGTAGTAACGCCATCGGCAAACATCAGAACGCCTTTCAGGTCAGGATCCGTCAATTGTTCGCCAAGCTGTTGGCCCGCTGCATGAGACTCCTCAAAAGCATTGACTGATGCAGAAAAAAGTCGGATTTGGGTGTTCTCAAAACGGATGATACCGACTGCGATCGCACCTTCGAGCAACAAGCCATCACAGATCACAACTGGCGAACTACAGCCGATAATCTTCGATTCTGGAAAATAATTGCAGATTTCTAATAATGGTTCTGGTGCATCACAGTATTCATGGGCAGCGAACACAACAACCAGCGTATTTTTAGAATCTAAGCTTGGGAAAGGTTTCGACCAGCCATTAATCCGGTCATAGCTCAATGTTCCGGTAGTCTGTTCTTCATTTTCTAAGGGCGAAAAGGTTCTCATTACTGAGCATTTCTGACGTTAGCCGATCCTATAAACCAGCTTACTCCAATGACAGAGGCCATTCATCAATCTGACAAACTATTGTCATAGGAAAAGCCTCAACTATTTCTATCGTTCTTATTCTGTCAGCCACAATCGTTAAGTGTTAGGTGATTCCTGACCTTTATTTTTCCCTTGCGATTTGACTTGCTAAAGTTTGATAGATTTGTGGTAACTCAGCTATGAGTCATAACAGTCGTAGACTTCACCTATAGTGGTGGCAAATTGTTGGGCAAAGAGGGTTTGCTTAGGGTTAACTACATGGCTAACCAAGACGAGAAAATAGAAGTCGAAAATATCAATGTTCCAGGACAAGTGACTCGGGTCAATGCCGCCAAGTATGGGGCGATGAAAGGGGCATTTCTAAAAATCCTCCCCAATCAGTCACCGGGGCTGACCCAAAAAGAAATTCAGCAGCAGGTGAAACCGCATCTCCCTGATGATCTGTTTCCCCAGGGTCAAACGTCAGGATGGTGGGCTAAAACGGTGCAGTTGGATCTGGAGGCGAAAGGCAGTGTCGTTCGCGAACAGACGAAGCCCTTACGCTGGTACAAGGTATAGCTTGCATGCAATTCTGATGACCCCAAAGCTTCATGGATAAAGAAATCGTCGTGAACAATATAAAGCTTGCATTTGCTGAAGTGATGCTTGGTGCTGGTATTGGCCTCTGGGAAGCCCAAGCCATCGATGATTACGCGACAGAGGAAGAGCAGAAGAGAAATCGCGATAAGGACGAAAAGGAAGCGTGGAATCGACTGAACTGCGAGGATTTGCAGAGATGTCACAGCAGCCTTTCATTCTTTGATGCGGAGGGGATGAAATTTCATTTGCCAGCCTATATCGTGGCCAGTCTTGAAAATAATGTAGATGATCCACTGTTTCATTTAACGCAGCTAGATGAGTACGCAAAATCTAAGTTAACGGCACTCAATACTGTGCAAAGGCAAGCCATTGTTATGTATCTGGAATGGTGTCTTGAGCAAGAAGAATATGAATTTGAATACCCAGTGATTCGTAGGGCACTAGGTGAATATTGGAAGGTCTAATCGAACAAAAATCCATACTCAAGACATCTGTTGCTTCTCTTAGTCAGTAATGAACCACAACCCTATTTAGGGCACTGAGAGTACTCCGATGATTCGCGCAATGAGGCGATTCAATAATGAATCCAGATTTTGAATTTGTCATAGAGAGTCTCGGTTTACTGAACATTCTGCATGACTTTAATCCTTGCATTATTGGAACACCGCCTTTAGGTATCGACATTTCTACTAGTGATATTGATATCGCTTGCTCGGCCAAGGATCTATCTCACTTCCGCTGCTGTTCTCACCAGAATTTTGGCAAACTGAAGGACTATCGATGCTACGACTCTATCGCTCAAAATTTACCTGCAGTGATTGTCCAATTCCATTCCATGGGATGGGAACTCGAATTATTCTGTCAAACCATCCCGACCGAACAGCAGTGGGGCGTCCGCCATTTCAGAATAGAGCAACGCCTGCTTGAACTGGAGCCAAGACTTAGAATTGCAGTACAGCAGCTCAAACAAAAGGGCATCAAAACGGAACCTGCTTTTGCCCAAATCCTTGGCTTAGAGGGCGATCCCTATATCGCCATGCTGGAACTGGAACAGAGTTGCGATGGTTTCCAACCGGCCTGTGGCCATCGCAACTTAAAACATCTCATCAGCACCAAACTCCAATGATGCATCATGCAAAAGGCATTCTAGGCACCATAGCGCAAGGGCACGGGGCCGACGTTCAGAATCCCCCCAATCAACCTCGTCATATATGGCAAACTAAGCTTTCTCACCCGAAGTATCAGCCACCATCCGTATAATTATCCCTAGGTAGCAACCGAGCATAACGGGACAGCCCCTATGAATATTAAGCAGGTACTTCTTGGCAACTGGTTCGGCGACCTGGCAATGTTCTCCAGGGAGAAAATCGATTTATTACGGGCAGCGATTTCCCAGTCAGAAGCGGTAGGCACCATTGCCAATGATCAGCTGGCCGGGCGGTTGGTTTGCTCAATCTGCGACCCCAACAAAACATTTCTCGATATTGGTGCCCATATTGGCAGCGTCACCTCAGCCGTTCAAAGATACGATGCAACGGTAAATATCATTGCCGTAGAAGCCATCCCAGAGAAAGCAGAAAAGCTTCGACACAAGTTCCCACACATCCCGATATATGCCTGTGCAGTGGGAGAAGAAGAAGGTGAAATTGCGTTTTTTATCGACCTGCAGCAAACAGGCTATAGCTCTATCAACCGCCCTACCAACCTATCCCAGATCCGAGAAATCCAGGTGCCGATCCAGCGACTAGATAATCTAATCTCCAGGGATACTGAAGTTGACGTGATCAAGATCGACATCGAAGGGGCCGAGCTGGGAGCGCTTCGTGGAGCCGTGGACATTCTATCGAGAAGCAGGCCGACGGTCATGTTTGAAAGTGCCCCATCGGATGCCAGTGATGCCAAGAAAGACCTTTTTGACTATTTCGATCAGCGCCACTACGCTATCCTTGTGCCCAACCGTCTAGCCCACAACGACAATGGACTGACTAAAACGGGCTTCCTTGAGAGTCATCTCTACCCACGCCGCACAACCAACTATTTTGCGGTACATAAAGATCGCCGCCAAAAGATAAGAGATAAGGCCCGTCGAGTCTTGAGGATTAGGGTCGAATAAATCATCCGATATGCTGTACGCCATCCGCCCTGCACGAGAAGGGACTGAATATTGTGAAGTCCAAATGGAACCTGCTCTTGCTTAGACGCTGGAGCTGGAGGGTGATCCATAGCTCGTCAAGATTAAACTGGAGCATAGTTGCGATGGTTTCCAACCGGCCTGTGGCCATCGCAACCTAACACCTCTCCATCCAACACCTTGATCATGCACAACGAGCTGAAGCTCAGATACCGAAACGCACTACCGGATAAACCACGATGGGTCGAAACTCGGGACCTTTTGGCCTGGTCCGATTCTTCATGTATTGGCGACGATTGCAGGAACTTCGTCGTCTGGAGTGGAGAAGATGACTTGGGTGCTATCGTCGGTGAACCTGCCCCCACAGCGATACATGCAGCTGCCAAAGCGTGTGAGGAACTGCTAGCATTTCCAGAGCATATTCATTATGCGAGAAAACATCTACAACATTTTGACGCAGAATTAGCAACGCTTTTCAAAGCACCAACTGGATCTATACCCGAGCCTGGTCACCCTTGTCGTGTATTAACCAGAGGAGAAGTGGTTGCCTTATCGCACCTACAGTCTGAATTAAGAGATGAGCTAGCTGATGTAGAAACAGAGGGTCAGGAAATTTTGGCAGCTCTCGACGGTGACCTCCCAGTTTCTTTTGCCTATGTTGCCTCAGAAACTGAGACACTCTGGGATATATCCATTGATACAGTCGCAACTCATCGTCGCCGGGGGTTTGCATCAGCAGCAGTCTTAAGCATGATGCAAATCATGGCTCAACGTTCCCAGACAGCAGTTTGGGGGGCAGTCCAAAGTAATACCGCATCGCAGAACTTAGCTCGCAAGCTAGGCTTTATTGAAGTCGACCAGTTGTGGGTTCTCAATCGCAAGATTTCAACAATTTTGCCAAGGAATTAGAAGACAGGTAGATTTGAGGTCTGTTACATTACGAGCGCCTCGCTACTTCTGAATCAAATTCACATTAAGGAGTGGCACTCTTGAAACTTTTTAGTTTGTGGAAGAGAAATGATGTCATCCCCCATTAAAATTCTGGCTTTTGCCGGTAGTGCCCGTCTTGAATCTTTCAATAAAAAACTGGTCAAGATTGCTGCTGCGGGGGCGACGGGTGCTGGCGTTGAGGTCACCCTGATCGATCTGCTGGATTATCCCATGCCCTTATTTAATGAGGATTTGGAAGCCAAAGACGGTCTTCCAGAGTCAGTGCTGCAGTTTAAGGCACTCCTCAAAAGTCACCAGGGTTTTCTAATCTCCTGTCCTGAATACAACGGTTCCATCACACCCCTGCTCAAAAATGCCATCGATTGGGCTTCCCGCCCTGAGCCGAAGGATACACCCATGGGCCTCAATTGCTTTAAGGGTAAAGTCGCCGCACTTTTAGCAACCTCACCGGGAGCCTTAGGAGGTATGCGGGGGCTAGTCCATGTGCGTGCCATTTTAGAAGGGATTGGAGTGCTAGTGATTCCTGAACAAAAGGCGATTCCGCGTGCGTATCAAGCCTTTGATGATCAGGGCAATTTAGTCGATGAGAAACAAGTAGATGCCGTAGGTGCGATCGCAACTAAGCTTGCCACCGTAACTGCAAAACTATCCCCGTAATCCCTGCATCATCGTCACCTACATGCCCCCCTAAGGCTTTATACCTCGGGGCCTGCGGAAACTCCAGCTAGAACCAAACGCACCACTTCTTCCGTCTGCCGCTCCACCATTTCGGGACTTAACAGCTGTTGTTGGGAGTCCAGATATTTCAAGTTCTCGTGGGCGTCAAAATAAAACGAACAGACTCCCAAGATATTGATCGCCGTCAAAAACGGATCGAGCGGGCGAAACTGACCTATTGCCATCCCTTGTTCTAAGACACTCACCATCGATTGAAAGCCTGCCTGCCACCCCGTCTCTTCTCCATACCGACCTTGATTCTGGATCGCTTCCTGAAACCACAACATGCCATGCCATCGGTTTTGAGCCTCAAAGGCAATGTAGGCCCGGATCATCGACGCCAATGCTTGTGCTGGGGTTTGCATATCCCAATCTGTGGGTTGAAAGGCTGCATTAATGTCACTGACTAGCCGCTGTAATACTGACCGATAGAGGGTTTCCTTATTGGTGAAGTAGTAGCATAGCAGGGCTTTTGTGACTTGGCTTTGGGTTGCGATCGCAGCCGTGCGCGCCCCTGCTAATCCATACTTAGCAAACTCTTCCGTTGCCGCTTCCAAAATCCGAGCTTTTGTGGCTGCAGCATCCCGTTTCTGCTTCCCCTTTTGAGCAGAGTTCGGCTTTGGATCAAGACGCGCCATTCACATATCCTTCGTCACAGTCATGAGCACTAGCGTAAAACTTGACAGCTCCATTCAGCAGCGATAGCCTAACTAAACAAGTGTTTAATTAAGTCATCATCTTCTTGCTAAGGAGTTAGAGCATGTCTCACTTCGATCCTAGTCGCTTGCAAAAGCAGCCCGACCTATTTCAGCGTTTTGAGGTCATTGATGCAGGGATATCCATTGCATCCACCCGACTACCGGACACTGCTGAGCTAATTGTATTTGAACGGCAAGGTCAACGACGCGCTCTGTTATTGCAAGAAATGGCGTATCACCATCTGGCTCAAGGAACGTTGGCGGATCAGCCTTACATCGTTTCATTTTGTGGGGTTTGTCATAGCGGTGTTGGGCTAACGCCTGTAGTGGAGGGGCAACGCTATCATTTCCAGGTGGGGGGACTGTACAACGGGGTTGCTATTCTCACGGATGATGAGACGGGCACCTACTGGGACCACATTACCGGGCAAGCGGTCTATGGTCCCTTAGAAGGGACTCAGCTGGATGCTTGGAGTCTGGAAATGACCACTGTGGCGGCGGCCCGTCGGCAAGAACCCGAGTTACGGATTTTGCGATCGCATCAGCGTCCCATTTTTCGACGAGTGATGCGCTTCGGCCAGTGGACCTTCGGGCAAACAGGCTATTTACCGAAGCTGTTTACCCAAACTATGGCTGCCGAAGATCCACGATTACCCAGAATGACGATGGGTTTGGGGGTTGTAGTAGATGGGATAGCTCGTTTCTATCCCCACGTCGGGATTGAACAGCAGGTCACCGATGAATGGAATGGGCAAACGTTACAGGTATCGCTCAACCCAATAGATCGCGTTCCCCGTGCAGCCTGGACAGACGGAACTCGCCCCCTACAATACTTCCTCCGCTGGTATGGTTTTGCGCTGACATTCCCTCAATGCAGTATTTACGGTTTAGAGCAGAAGCCAGTGATCTAATGCCTTAAATTTTTCTTACTAGAAGGCCCAGACTAATATTCATGGCAGTGCCCCATTGAGTATGACCTGATGCAATGCCTTAAATGCACTGATGCTTTATCAGGCTATTGCTCTCTACTTAGAAGATCCTAAATGGATTCTATAAAAACCATGTTTGTTCAACACATGGTCCGCGTTTAGAGTAAATCACTTTCCCGATTCTTGCGGTTTTTGTATTCTTAATGATGATCCCTATATTCTTGAGAAATACGAATCGTATTTGTTGATTGATCAATAGTTTTCTCCGCGCCATGTCTTTCTAAGAGGCGATTCAGCAATCCTAGAACGGTTTTTATATCTCTCTGATATTCGAGGATCAAGGTCTTTTGATTGAGGGTGTACTCTCCTGTACGGCTTCCTTTACGACTATGAGAAGCTTTGATGCACGTCTGGTAGTTTGCACAGAATACCTGAACTTTCCACGGTAATTCTCCCCTCACAGATTTTTGTGCATACACAAATTGGTCTAACTTTGCGAGTGGCACCATATCGTTTCTTCTGTCTACTTTGCAGATTTTTTGAGATTGCAAGGACTACACAACAACTGCAGGTTATCAAGCTCGATGGCGCACTTTGGATGAGTACTAATTGGCTTGATGTGATCAATCTGAAAATACTCAATACTAGGTAGCTTCAGTCCACATTCTGGGCACTGACTATTAATCAGTTGTTCATACTGCTGCTGCTTCCAGGCTTGCCCTTCGTCAGAATCGCGCCATCGATTAAATTGAGCCCTAGGGCTATAGTATTTTTTGATGCGAGCAGCTTTTTTTCGGTGAGGACGTAGCCTTCTGGGATTGAGATCTTGAATCAGCTTTGCGGCCTGTCTCTCGATTTCACTGGACATGAGAAAGCCTCTTCCCTTTTAGCTCAGCTGCCTTCAGTTTGTGCTGAGTTGTTTTGGAATTGGTTGCTGATTTCAGTAAATGCTTTACCGCTTTCGATGTGCTGGTCTTCGATGTACCAAAAGGGATTGAAACAACATTCAAGGAGAAGGTTTGCAGAGATTGCAACAATTTTGCGAGCGTAGCCTTCGTCTTTTTGCGAGTTCTAGGTTGCTTCTGCTTAGTCTGAATCGATTTAATCACATCAACCATTTGATAAAGGTATGAACATTTTTCTTTACCGACTGGTTGTAATTCTCGGGTAAGCAAAATGGTTAAATAACGAGTTGCGCCTAAGCCAATGAGCTGATGACGAGTAATATTCATGCGGCTTCGTCCTGCCCATTTTTAGTGTATTGGGCATAAGTTGCTAGAAGGCTGTCTATCCAGTTATCTTGGTATCCAAATCTTTGAGCAATACCGTAAAGCGTTTTGAGTAACGTTACGAAGGCACTACGGTCATCTTGAATTTGTGCTTCATAATCATCAACCATATGTTCAAACTGCTGAGATAGATCCTTCACCATTTTGGCTTTTTTAGTTACTAGAGCCTTCTGGGCTGCTTGCTTTCTCTGTCTTTCTAGTAATTCTGGTCCAGCAAATCGAACTAATGCATTTAGAATAGCAATTTCATCTATAGGAAATGGAAGGTTATCAACAGCTCTTTTTGCATCAGCCTTCGTCCATCCAAGGTTGGCAGTATATTCAATGGCCTGTCCTTTATTAAAAGACTTCATAGCAGTAGGGATTTATCCAGCACTCTCTACTATTAAGGATGCCCTGAAAGGCACCTGAACGTTAATAATACTAGTTGTTTCAGGGTATTTATATGCCACCAGTCAAGATTGGTGATTTGCATAATAATCTCGAGTCCCTTTAGCTGTGACGGCTTCACCAATTCGGTTTAGGGCATGCACATAGGCTGCTGTTCTTACTGAAATCTCTTTAGTTTGGGAAACTTGCCAAATCGTCTCTGTTTCCTCCACCATCTTTTGCTGCAGCTGCTTCTGCACATCTGGCTCCGTCCAGTACAGGCCACTCCGATTTTGTACCCATTCAAAATAGCTGACCGTGACTCCCCCCGCATTCACCAAAATATCTGGGAAAACCGTCGTACCCGCCTCCACCAAAATTGCATCTGCGGCTGAAGTGACGGGACCATTGGCCACCTCGAAAATATATTTCGCCTTGATCTGCTTGGCATTATCAGCCGTAATTTGATTCTCCAACGCTGCGGGAATCAGCACATCTACCTCTAAAGCCAGCAGCTCTTCATTGGTGATCGTGTCATGCTCAATAATGCTGCAGACACTGCCATCACAATAGACCGCCTTCATGGAGCGGCTGGCTTCTTTATGCTTGCGGATACTGGCAATATCCAAACCTTGAGGCGCATAAATCCCCCCTTGTGAATCGCTAACAGCAACGACTTTATAACCCACTTGATTTAGCAGTTCAGCCACAACAGCACCAGCATTTCCAAACCCTTGGACTGCGACTGTGGTTTGCCCAGGAATCAAGCCCAACTTGGGTCCCATCGCCTCAATCACGAAAAAGGCTCCCATTCCCGTGGCCGTATTTCTGCCGACGCTGCCACCAATCGCCAGGGGTTTCCCCGTCACTACCCCTCGGCAAATCTGGCGTTTGATAATGCTGTACTGATCCATCATCCAGCCCATTATCATCGGGTTGGTATAGACATCAGGCGCCAGAATATCAACATCAGGCCCAATAAAATCGGCAATGGCATCAATATAGCCCCGGCTTAAACGCTCTAGTTCCATCCGCGAGAGAGCTTTGGGATCTACCGTAATGCCCCCCTTGCCACCTCCAAAGGGTAAGTTTAGGGCAGCACATTTAAAGGTCATCCAAAAAGCTAGGGACTGGACTTCATCAATGGAAACACCTGGATGATACCTAACTCCACCCTTAGCTGGACCGCGAGTATCGTCATAGCGGACGCGATAGCCTTGAAAGATTTTCAGTTCGCCATTATCCATGCGCACCGGAATAGAAACCCCGAGTTGAGCCTTGGGATATTTCAAAGTTTCTAAAACATCTTCGGGCAAGTCCACATGCTCTAAGGCAGTGGTTAAACGGTGAGTGGCATCGCTAAAGAGTTGATTGTCCGTACCCACGAGAACATCCTGCTGTGAAAGGCTAATTCCAGCCTACTCCCGACGTTGGGTTTGCGATTGCGATCGCAGTGTTGATTCAACAAACATAACGAAACGCAAAAATTAGCTGCTTCGAGGCCAAGGGCCAGGAGAGAGAATAAAACACGCTATTATTCTCTAAAACCAATGGAAGGGGGACGAATGCAATCACTCCGATTTGTGGCAATGGGACTGCTGAGTTTATGGCTATGGTTTGGTTGGGGCAATCCAGTCTGGGCCGTAGACAACTTAGAAGAGCAGGTTTTACAGATCCTTCGTAATCATCCTGAAGTCATTATTGAATCGGTACGAGACTGATCAGAGTTTTGTGTAAGCGGTCTAGAATCCAAACACACCAGGAGACCGCATCATGTCTAGAAAGAAACAAGTACCCAATCGAGTTGATGAGCTATTGGATGAACTCATTGGAGAGAATCCACAGCCAGAGGATATTCTGGGCGAATCAGGACTGCTCAAACAACTCAGCAAACGCCTAGTGGAACGAGCCTTGGCAGGTGAATTGACTCATCACCTGCATCAATCCTCCGTCGATGAGCGTTCTCATGGCCCTAGAAACAGTCGCAATGGTTACTCGAAAAAGACCGTCCAGACTGAACAAGGAGAGATGGACCTATCGATTCCTCGCGACCGTTGCAGTGAGTTTGAGCCTGTCCTCGTGCCCAAAGGCCAGCGACGTATCGCGGGACTCGACGAGAAAATCATCGCCTTATATGCTCGTGGCATGACCACTCGTGATATTCGAGCTCAATTGGTGGAGCTGTATGGGGCCAATATCTCTGAGGGTCTGATTAGTGACGTCACCAATAGTGTCATGGAGGAGGTTAAAGACTGGCGCTCAAGACCATTGGATGAGGTGTATCCGATTGTCTATCTCGATGCCCTGTATGTGAACATCAAAGTCAATGGCCAAGTCAGCAAGCGAGCCGTCTATGTCGCGCTAGCGGTAACTGTGGAGGGAAACAAAGAGCTGTTGGGATTATGGATAGGGGCTGCCGAGCGGGAGGGAGCAAAATTCTGGCTTTCAGTGCTCACAGACCTTAAAAACCGAGGCGCTCAGGATATCTTGATTGCTTGCTGTGATGGTCTCAAAGGCTTTCCCCAGGCGATTGAATCGGTCTATCCCGATACTCAAGTTCAAGTTTGTATCGTTCATCTCATTCGCAATAGTTTGCGCCATGTGCCTTGGAAGGAAAGTCGAGCCGTAGCTGCAGACCTCAAGCCCATTTATCAAGCGGCCACTTTGGAGGAATCTGAGGCTGCCTTGGATGCGTTTGCCAACAAATGGGACCAGACGTATCCTGGCATCAGCCAAATCTGGATACGGCATTGGGATAATATTGCTCCGTTGTTTAAGTACCCAATGGCCATCCGAAAGGTTATCTACACCACTAATGCCATTGAGTCGCTCAATCGCTCACTGCGAAAGGTGATTAAGACCAAAGCTGTCTTCCCGAATGAAGAGTCTGTCTACAAATTGATGTTTCTGGCGATGAGGAATATCTCGAAGAGATGGACCAGACCGATTTTGAATTGGAAGGCGGCGCTGTCCCATTTTGCTATTCTGTTCCCAACACGATTCAACTATTGAATACGTTACGGCTTACACAAAAATCTAAACACTCTCTCGGTACAGACCTATCAACAGAACCAAAAACAGGCCCAGCAACAAGCCCAGCAAGCAGCGCTCCAAAAGCTTAAGCCCAATGCTTTAGTGGGGACTTCACCCACCACGGGTGCTCAGAATAGCTCGAACTTTCTAGTAGAATTCTCCGATTTTCAATGCCCGTTTTGTGCCCAAGCGGCAAGTGATGTTCAGGCCTTTTTGCAACAAAATCCTGACCAGTTCACCTTTACTTATAAATTCCTTCCCCTTCAGGCCATTCATGATCAAGCCTTGCCTGCCGCTCAGGCTGCTTGGGCTGCTCAGCAACAGGGAAAGTTTTGGCCTTATCATGATGCCCTCTTTGCTCGCCAAGACGAATTGGGGGAAAAACTCTACACCGACATTGCTCAGCAGCTGCAGTTGGATCTGGTGCAGTTTGATCGCGATCGCAACAGTGTTGCCGCCACAAAAGCAATCGATGCTGACTTAGCCCTTGCCCAACAACTTGGTATCACCGGGACACCTTTCTTTGCCCTCAATGGTCAAATTCTTCAGCTCCCCTTCAATGCAGCTGCAGTCGATGCCATTTTAGCTAGAACTTGAGCAGCTCAAGCGCAAAAAAAATGCCCTCTGCTGTGCAGAGGGCAATCAAAGGAATTTATCAGTGGAACGTTTTAGACAGCTAGAGGCTCTTCAGTCTCTTGAACATGCTGCTCAGACTGCACATGGGTTTCAGGATGCACCTTAGCCAGCATTTCTCTGAGACCATCTCCCTCAATCACTTCCTTCTCCAGCAACTGCTCAGAAATCATCTCCAACAGCTCCTTATTTCCCTTCAGGATAGTAAGAGCTTCCTGATGAGCCGTCTCCACAATACCCTTAACCTCCTTATCTATCTCCTTAGCCGTCTCATCACTGACTGCACGACGAGCATTCATTCCCCCACCGAGGAAATTATTCTGCTGACCCTTGTCATAAGCTAGGGGACCTAACACCTCGCTCATGCCGTAAGAGGTCACCATCTGTTCTGCAAGATCCGTCGCTCTCTGCAAGTCATTAGAAGCACCCGTCGTGATACTACCGAAGATGACTTCCTCAGCCGCTCGTCCACCCAGTAGAGTCGCAATCTGACCTCGAAGTTCAGCCTCATTCAACAAGAACCGGTCTTCAGTAGGCACTTGCAACGTGTAACCCAAGGCAGCCATACCGCGAGGAACAATGGAAATCTTCTCCACTTGATCCGAACCTGACATCTTGGCTCCGACAAGGGCATGACCGACCTCGTGGTAAGCCACAATCTTCTTCTCTTTCTCGTTGAGCACGCGGCTCTTCTTCTCTAGACCCGCTACTACTCGCTCAATTGCTTCCGCAAAGTCTTGGGTCTCCACTACCTTGTTCCCTCGTCGGGCAGCGAGTAGTGCCGCTTCATTAACCAAGTTGGCTAAGTCAGCGCCTGCAAATCCAGGAGTACGTGTGGCCATGGCTTTGAGGTCAACATTCTCACCGAGCTTCACTTTCTTGGCGTAGATTTCCAAGATAGCTAGACGACCGGTCAGGTCAGGACGGTCTACAAGAACTTGGCGGTCAAATCGACCGGGACGTAACAGGGCTGGGTCTAAAGTCTCAGGACGGTTGGTGGCTGCTAGGACGATAACCGTGGCATCTCCTGCACCAAAGCCATCCATTTCAGTCAATAGCTGGTTAAGGGTTTGTTCCCGTTCGTCATTACCACCGACGAAACCATTTCCACCTGAACGAGATTTACCAATGGCATCCAATTCGTCAATAAAGATAATGCAAGGAGCTTTCTTTTTAGCTTGTTCAAACAAGTCACGAACCCGAGCCGCACCCGTCCCGACAAACAGTTCAACAAATTCTGAACCCGAGATACTAAAGAACGCAACCCCAGCTTCACCAGCGACAGCCTTAGCCATCAATGTTTTACCCGTTCCCGGAGGACCCACTAGAAGAACACCCTTGGGAATCTTGGCACCAATATCAGTAAAGCGCTTGGGAGACTGGAGGAACTCAACAATTTCTTCGAGTTCGGCTTTAGATTCTTCCACACCAGCGACATCATCAAAGGTGACTTTATTGTCATCGCCTTCGACATAGACCTTGGCTTTGTTCTTAGTCACAGACAGAGCACCTTGGGGACCACCGCCACCCATGCCACCACGACTAAAGAATTGGAAGATGGCGACGAAGATGACGGGAGGAATGACCCAGCTCAGTAGAGTTGTGAACCAGCGATTGCCAGCAGGAGGGGTAGCGGCGAATTCCACGCCTTTCGATTCGAGGAGTTTGGGGAGTTCTAAGTCGAAGATAGGAGTAGTTTCTTGAACTTGCCCGGAGTTTCCATCCATATCTTTCATCTGATAACGAATGATGTCTTGGCCAACGGAGACCCGAGCCACCTGCTCATCCTGAACTTGCTCGATGAAAAAGCTGTAGGGCACTTTAGAGACGCGCGGACCATTACCAAAGGTCAAGACTAAATTGACCACTATTAACACCAAAGGCAGCACCAGCAAGATCGAGCTGAGAAGGCTTGGCCGTGGGCGTCGAGGTTTATCGTTTACAGGCATGAGAATGTCCTTAGTTAAAGAATGAGCAGGATGGTTCAAGCAAGTGAGAAATCTTGAATTACCCGGAAGATGAGCCACCCAAAAGTAGAAGTTTGAACGGTTGTAGAGCTGAGTTACAGAAAGGGATGCAGCTCTTTGCAAGAATGAAGCCAGTCTGGTGATTGCGCCTCTGCTCTAGGAGGGAGATGGGCATCACGCTGACTCATCCTTTAGGCCAGCAAGCCAAGACGTTTACCGTTATCGCGTGCTAGTCGAATCCAACCCTGACGACGACTCCGATCAATACCAATCTGATTACAGACATTGGTAATCGCTTTTGAATGCAGGGCAATGGCTTTCCCCCGGAGTTTGATAAATCTGGGTTGACCGACAATGTTGCGGGCTAGCACGACGAGGGGAGCAAACATGGTGAATTCTTTTGCGTAACGTTATGTTAACCATATTAATTGTTTTGTAACAGAATGTCAACAAAAGTTGCGAGTATTTAAAACTGGTGGTACTGAATTCACCCAGGCTTAATAGATCTCAAAAAAGAAATTAAATAGGCTTATAAAGCTGTAAATCTAATCTATTTCGAGATAAAGACATATTTATATGGAAAAAAATCAATAAAAGGATGAATCAGCATAATATAGTCGGCTCTGTTTAACACTCAATCTCCCTGGTAAAACCAAAAACCTAAGGTTCCCGACTAACACCATAGACTGCCGATATGTAAATTTCTGTTACATAACCGGTCACAAAAAAAAGCTACTCTTTTAGACCGAAGAGTAGCTGATGCACAGATTGAGACTGGAACAAGGGGTTTAGCAAGCCATATATTCTTGCAGCATCACTTTTTGCGATCGCAAAACCTTAAAGGCTTCTCGCTCCACTCGGCGGACCCATTCCCGGCTGACGTTTAGACGCTCTCCCACCTTCGCTAAGGTCAAGGGGTTCTGGTCAATCAGGCCGTATCGCAACGTAATCACTTCTCGCTGCTGAGGGCTGAGATCCTGGAGTAGTTTTGCCAAATCGGACCGTAAAGAAGATGCCGTGGCATAGGTATCGGGGGATTCGTTGGGGTCTTCTAGTAACTCCCACAGTTCCGTATTTTTCTGGTCACCAATCTGCATATCCAAAGAAATGGAGCGACGAGCATAGTTGAGATAATCTTCAATTTTTTTAGGGGTAAGCTCCATCTCTGCTGCCAGCTCCGCCACGGTAGGGTCGCGGTGCAGGGTCTGAGACAGTTGGCGCTTCACTTTGCGCATCTTACTAAGCTTTTCATTGATATGGATGGGGAGGCGAATCGTTCGTTCTTGTTCTGCGATCGCACGGGTCATGGCTTGGCGAATCCACCAGTACGCATAGGTAGAGAAGCGATAGCCTTTCATAGGGTCAAATTTCTCGACACCCCGCTGCAGGCCAATCGTGCCTTCTTGGATCAAATCTAAAAATTCAACTTTGGCTTTGTTGTACTTCTTGGCAATTGAGACGACCAGACGCAAATTGGATTCCACCATCTTGCGATTGGCTTTGTTGCCGACTTTCAGTTCTTTCTGCAGTTGTGCGACAGACACCTGAGCCTTCTTCGCCCACTCTTTCTGGGTCGGCTCTCGATCGAGGTGGTCCTGCAGTTCTTGCTTCAACTCCTGCAAAGTTGTTAACCGCTGTACCTGCTTGCCAAAGATGACTTCTTGTTCGTGATTCAACAGAGGAAAGCGGCTAATCTCACGCAGATAGGTCGTGATTGAATCTTTACTAACAAATGAATTTTTCATAATGGCGATGTTTGGGTAAACACAGATAACTGAGGAATAAAGCTCCCCGGCCTAGGCCGGGGAAAAAATATTAAAGATGAAATAGAGTCGTTCTAAACCCGAAACACCGGTTTAGAAGTTTAGTAATGTAGCAACCTGACCAACAATTCCTTGACCAGTCAAAACTTCAGTCACAAGGGCGAGAAAGAATCCCATCATTGCCAAGCGACCACCAAAGGTTTCTGCAAAATCGGTGAAACCCCAAATTGGATTTTGTGTACTCATAGCGTTGGACTCCGTAAACGAGGAATGAATCTTATGTAAATAAATGTAACTTACTGTGTAACGTTTTGTCAAGAATATGAAAGGATAGCACCTTACATATGTCTCAAAAGCCTGTTTTATAAGGGTTTCGACTTCTCATATTCAGCTAACTATTTGTTACATAACCGCCAAAAGAAAACCTCAGCCATGCAGCTGAGGTCAATTTGATAATGATTTAGTAGGATTTTTGACTGGGTAAACGGCAAGCCCGTATCTGGCGAGGACTAAAGACTTTTTTGCAGTTCGTTTAACTGGCCACCCCCAGAGGAGTATTAAGCTTTTCGATGC
Source organism: Acaryochloris sp. 'Moss Beach' (assembly GCF_021497025.1). Taxonomy (NCBI): domain Bacteria; kingdom Bacillati; phylum Cyanobacteriota; class Cyanophyceae; order Acaryochloridales; family Acaryochloridaceae; genus Acaryochloris; species Acaryochloris sp. 'Moss Beach'. The sequence goes on along the minus strand of NZ_CP071717.1, from coordinate 2,848,319 downwards.
TGAACCCGTCAGATGTCCCAAGCTTCAGGCTTCACGAGCATTGCTAGATGGCTATTCTAGATCTCTATCAATGAATTGAAGCCTGGGAATGAGGGTTGAATATTTTTAGCCATTTCATCTCTTTCAGGGTGAGCTTGGGATGATTAGCCCATCCCATCAACCATTAGGAGCGCTTACATCAAGCCCCAGAAATGCAATACACCTTTGCCAGTCACCAATTCAATAACGATGGCGGCGTAGAAACCCACCATAGCCAGGCGACCACTCCAAGCTTCAGCAAAGGGGTTGAATCCAAAAAAGTTGTTAGAGGTGTTCATGGGATTAGACTCCGATTAATTCATGTGTGTTGTTGCCTTATGTAAATAAATGTAACGCAAATGTAACAGCATGTCAAGCAATTAATAATTTGTTGTCCAAACTATGGAGTATCTAGGGTTTTGTAGGATTTAACCGTGTCGATATCCAGACCGATATTTGTCCAACCCACTGTAATCATTGAGTGGACAGCACCTATCCCATGCCAAAGGAAAGGGGGTCGTCGTCTGCCTCAAGTGGGGTCTCTTGCCCCGAAAGCTCAAACTTTGGCACAACAATGCGAATGAACCGACTACCAACTGCTAAACTCAAGTTCTAGAAGCCTCTGAGAATATGTAAAAAAAACTTCATATTCATACTTTTTTTGGGCTTGTTATTTAAGGTTCAAAGAGTACTTATCTCTTAAACGTTGTCTGTCTCTGGAATACTAAAGCAGTTTGAAAGATCAGCAGCAAACAATCCTAGTCGCTGATGATGAAGCTAGCATTCGTCGGATCCTAGAAACCCGTCTCTCCATGATGGGGTTTGTCGTCATCACTGCCGCTGATGGCGAGGAAGCCCTGCAAGTTTTTCAGCATCAAGAACCCGATTTGATTATTTTGGACGTGATGATGCCCAAACTAAACGGGTATCAGGTCTGTCAATCTCTTCGGCAAGAATCAGATGTCCCCATCATTATGTTGACTGCCCTCTCAGACGTGGCCGATCGGATTACGGGCCTGGAAATGGGGGCGGATGACTATATGGTCAAGCCTTTTTCACCCAAAGAGCTAGAGTCGCGCATTCGCTGTATTCTGCGGCGAATCACCAAATCCCACGCTTCCCACCAAACATCAGCCGGTGTCATTCAAGTGGGCCATCTCGAGATTGATACCAATAAACGGCAAGTCTACAAAGATCAAGAGCGAATTCAGCTCACTCATCTCGAATTTAATTTACTAGAGCTGCTGGTTAGCCGCCCTGGAGAACCCATCTCTAGAGTTGAATTTTTACAAAAGGTTTGGGGCTATAGTCCCGACGGCAAAATTGATACCCGTGTCGTCGATGTTCATATGTCTCGCCTACGAAACAAGCTCAAAGAGGATACTGAGGAACCCGACTTGATTCTTTCAGTACGGGGCGTAGGCTATGCCATCCAACGGGGTGAATAAGGCAAGATATAGCCCGACATTTTAAAAGCAAAAAGCTGAGGTACTGCCTCAGCTTTTTATTAATACTGTTGTTGGCAACTATGCGCCGGTCACAATCTGCACAAAGGTGAGATTGGTGGCGAGTTCAATCAACAAAATTCCGAAGAAGCCGATCATGGCTAGACGGCCACTATATCTTTCAGCATCTTTGTTGAAACCAAATACTGGCTCTGCTTTAGCTGTAGTTTTAGGCTCTACTGCAAAACGGTTGATGCGACCGCGATCGTCAGAGGTATATCCGCTAGATGTCATGTGTGTTAGTTCCGTAATTGACTATGTAAATAAATGTAACACAAGTAAATGGGTTTGTAAAGAAACATTGCGATACTCTGATCGCCCTTGAAGGTCACGGGCCATTATCCGGTTGAGCCAGCTCATACATCCGCTATATTCTGGGGACTAAGACCTGCCCCAGCTTTCTTGCTTAAAAACGTCTTACTTCCCGCTTGTGAACACCCGATCCTCCTTCCCTAAACAACCTCACTATGGGCGCTTAGCACTTATCCTCGTCAGCGTCATAGCCGGTACAGGCGTGATCGCCTCCCAATTTTTGCAGTGGCCTTTAGGGTCTTCTTCGGCCGCCCAAGTCTGTGCTCAGATCCCGGCCACTGATGTCACCCAGCGCCTAGAAAATTTGGGCTCACCTTTTACCACAGGCCAGTATGCCAAGGCTCAACCCTATGCCCGCAATGTGTGGGTAATGGTGCCATTTGAGAACCAGATCTATCTGGGCCATGGTGATAGCAATGCCAATCAAGGACCGATTCCCTTATGGTTTTTCGACCCCAGCTCCCAACAGTTTCAGTTCAACTTCGTCGCTCCAGAAGAAGAAATTCGCAGCTTTCACACCATTGACTCGGCTTTGTATACACCTGGAATTGATGCCCGAGAAAGCTGGGACTTGGGCAATATCTACCGTCTCCAGCAGGATTGGCAAAAAATTCGCACTTTGCCAGGGGGAGTGCATGTCTGGTCCATTGAAGGATTCGCAGGCCAATTATGGTCGGTGATTCGCAGACCCGATAACCAGGGCTATTTAATCGCCTCTGGGGATAAAGGACAAACCTGGCAGGATATCCAAACCCTAAACACGAGTCCTGCCCATCTGGCACGGTTTGAAGATTCCCTCTACATCTTTGCAGGCGGGCGTCCTTGGCAGCTTGGGAAAACCCTCCAACCGATTCAGCGGCAAGATTTAGATCGAACCACCCTATTCCCCAATCACCCTCAAGCCACCCAGGTAAAAAAAACGGCGGTTTTCCAATCCCAGCTGGCCTATGTGAGTCAAGGATCACGCTATATCTCTCACACCGCTCAAGGAACCAAAGTTCTCAACAGTGAAGATCCCCATATCCAACCCCCTGGATTATTTGTCGCCAACTCCTTAGCCCCCAACAACACCCAGGTGCAGCGCATCCAGCTCAAGCCCCAGGAAGTTCCTTGGGATGTGTTGACTACCCCCAAAGGTCTGTTTATCCTGACCAGTGAGCGCCAGTGGATCGCTGGCAAACTCCGGTTTATTAATCGCGTTAGACAAGCGACGAACCCACGGCACTGGTGTGAAATTCTCCGGTTTGAATCCGATACGTTTGCGCGATCCCTCACCCAATACCAAGGACAGTGGTATTTCGGCTTAGGCACCGATTACGGCGCTGAGTATGGCCTTAAGTCCTATACCCCCACAGCCCATCCCCTCTCAGGCACCATCCTGCGAACGCAGTTATAGAGCTATCCCATTTCCAGGGTGGTCACCCCATAAATTTCATTTAACGGCAGCTCAGGAAATACCCCTTTATACATGCGGCAATTACTAAACAGGGGAATAGCCTGAAATTGCTTCATCAGCTGATTTGCCTGTTCATTACTATGGGGCACATCCATATAAACGGGCTGATCGGCAGGCGGAACCTGTAACAAAGCGCCCAAGAGATGCTGAGCGACATCAGCCGTATCGGCAAAGAGTGGTCCGATGCGATACCCTATATCCGCAGGACGAATCAGACCATATCCCAGGAGTTGATCTCCCTGAACAACTGCCCAGCCCTTCATTTCAGGGCTTGCTAGCCAATGATGCAGGAAATGCGATCGCATCCCCACAAAATGACGCGTATCGTAGTCCAGCACCTGCTCAAACGGGACGGAATGAATCGCCTGCAGCGACGCTGATACCGGATCACCCGTGCCAGACTGAAGTTGATGGCGAACATGCAAACAGGATTTGATAAACCCATGACGGAGATAGGTATCCTGCAGCGCCACCGCCCCTTCTAAGCCAATACAGCGGGCTGGAAGTGAAGAAATCGCCTTTTCCCACAGGAATCGACCATAACCATGGCCTCGATGACGATGATCCACCAAATAACAGCCTAAAAATCCAAAGTCTGCATCATACGAGGCCGCAGAAATACAGCCAACGGGTTGATCCGCCAACCACCCCACCAGCAAACTATTTTGTTGCCAATACACCTCCAAGTCATACCGGCCAGGATTCCAGGACTCTTGTGCAGCCCAAGCCCAAATATTAGAGAGATCTGTTTTTTGAGCCGGTCGGATTTGGAAGTCCATTCATTGCCTCAGAGATGATTAGGGGTAGGCTTCCCGATCATAAAAGTGAATATGCAATAGATCCCTGACATCCCCACATCTTTTACAATTTGATCACAGTAACTGAAGGTCTATCCATGACCGAGTTAAATAATGCCGTTGTGCTCTTAACCGGAGCAACCGGAGGATTTGGCCATGAACTCACTCAGCTTTTATTGGAGGCAGGCAGTCGAGTAATCCGCACGGACATCAATGCCGCCTTGCTGGAACAACAGGCCGAGCAACTCAACCCAGACAGCCACCCAGGAGAACTACTGCCTAGCTTTGTCACCAACTTGGGCACCGTGGACGGGTGTGAGTCTCTCTATCAGAACGTTCAAGCCCTCAATCATCCCGTCGACATTTTAATCAACAATGCTGGCATTGCCCTCTATGGGCGCATGGATGAGACCCCCACTGAACGGTGGGAGTTAATGATGCAGCTCAATCTCCTTGCCCCCATGCGCTTGAGTAACCGGTTTGTGGCAGATATGATTACCCGTCGCCAGGGCCATATCGTTAATATTTCGTCCGTTGCTGGCTGGATCGCCCCAACCGGGTTAACCGGCTACGCCGCCAGTAAATTTGGGTTACGGGGGTATAGTGATGGCGTTCGCAACGAGGTCAAGGACTTCAACGTCCAGGTCACCACTGTCTATCCCTTTTTTAGTCGGACACCGATTCTCAACTCAGATAGCTTTGGATCCCTCGCTGAAGGGAAAGCGGATCTGCCTCACTGGATGACCACGGATCCCCATAAAATCATGCAAGCCACCCTTCAGGGCATTCAGCAGAACAAACCAGAGGTCTTTCCTGATCTGCCCTCCCGAGTCCTGACCCGAATCAAACGGTATTTTCCTGGCCTACTCCAATGGACCACGACTCAAATCAAACAGCAATACCAAAAACCGTCTTAACGCAGTTCATTCACTAGGCAAGTCGTGCAAAAAACCTCTGAGAAATATCTGATTATTGGTGCTGGCTACGCAGGCTTGGGAATGGCTCAAGCCCTCAAAGAGGCAGGGATTCCCTACGACCAGGTGGATGCCAGCGATAATATTGGCGGAAATTGGTATCATGGCGTTTACGAAACCGCACATATTATTTCTTCCCGCAGAATTACTCAGTTTACAAACTTCCCCATGCCGGAAACGTATCCTGATTTTCCCAGCGCCCAAAACATGCGGGATTACATTAACGCGTTTACCGATCATTTCGACTTACGAGACGCCATTGAGCTGAACCGCGAAATCACATTTGTCCGCCCCGTCGAAGATAATCTCTGGGAAGTCAGCTTCGCCAATCAAGAACAGCGACTGTATCAAGGGGTACTACTCTGCAATGGCCATCACTGGTGCAAGCGGATGCCTCAATTTGAGGGAAGCTTTAACGGAGAAATCATTCACTCCAAAGACTACAAGCGTCCTCAACAGCTCATTGGCAAACGCGTTTTAGTCATCGGTTCTGGCAATTCAGCCTGTGATTTAGCTGCCGAAGCCGCTCGTGTGGGAGCTAAATGTGTTTTGAGTATGCGGGATACGCCTTGGTTTATTCCCAAAACCTTTGCAGGCATTCCGGTTGCTGACCTCAGCAAGAACAGCACAAGCCCCAGCCCCCTCTGGTATCAACGGCTGATGGTTTACCTGTTGATCCGGCTGACATTTGGCAAACATGAAAGTTATGGTCTGCCTAAACCAAAGCATCGAATTTTTGAGAAACATCCCACCATCAATAGTGAAGTCCCTTACTACATCAAGCATGGCCGTATTATTTCCAAACCCGGCGTTCAAGCTTTAGATGGAGAGTCAGTCATCTTTGAGGATGGTAGCCGAGAAGACTTCGACCTCATCGTTTGTGCCACGGGCTTCTATGTGGCGTACCCGTTCTTAGCACCAGAGCTTCAGCGCGTGCAAGGTTCAGTTGTCAAATGCTATGACGGTGCTTTTCTAGAAGACTATAAGGGTCTCTATTTTATAGGGTGGTATCAACCTCGGGGAGGGATTGGGTCGGTCATTAGTGCATTTGCCCCAGTCTTGGCTCGCTATCTCAAGCTGCAAGCAGATATCAATGTGCCTGTAGGTTTAGTGCTCAAAGAACTGGGTAAAAAACTCCCAAATACCCATTTGGTCGATCCACAGCAGATGTTTAAGGAATTAGAATCGACGGACCGTCACTTTGACTCGATTAGCCAAAAAGCACATCAAGTTGACGCTCAGCATCCTAATTTCAGAAATCAACCCCTTCCTGCAAGAGAACGAGAAAGCCTTGAACCCACCGTCTCAACTTAGGGCGACAGGCTAGCGGGGAATGGGTGATGCCCCATAGCTCGTAAAGATAAGGTTATAGTCAAAAAAAAGCCTTTCTCATCCATAGACATGACCTCTAACGCCACAACACCTACCGCCAACACGTCGAATTTAAACGCATCCTCGTCGGCTTCATCCTGGCAAATAAAGCTGCTCTACGATGGCGCTTGCCCCCTCTGTCTCAGAGAAGTGAATTTTTTACAGAAACGGGATGCAGGCCAGGGCTTAGTGGCGTTTGTGGATATTGCAGCATTGGATTATGCACCGGAAGATAATGGCAATATCGACTTTGAAACCGCTATGGGAAGCATTCATGCTGTATTACCCGATGGCACAGCGATGGTTGGTGTGCGCGTGTTTCGGAAAGTGTATGAAGTTTTGGGAATGGGATGGGTTTATGCCATCACGAAACTGCCGATTGTCGGCCCCATTGCCGATTTTATCTATGACCTTTGGGCCGATTGGCGGTTGAAATTAACCGGAAGAGCGGATTTAGCGACCATCCTGGCGGAAAGGCAACAGCAAATCGAAACCTGCACAACGGATCGGTGCCAAGTGCCTGCTGAAGAGCATTAATCCTGTGGCGAAGCATCCGGTTCTGGAGACTTCGCTGACAGAAGTTCCTGAGCGTATTGATAGAGTTCGGGTTCAGTCTGTTGTTTAAGCAGGCGATCTTTTAAATCCATTAGCCCCGAGGAGAGTGATTCTGCTTGATCACGGTAATGGGCATTGGCGGCCAAAAGATCGGTAAAGACTAGCCGCTCAATGTCATGGCGAGAAGGCAGTTCTTCTTGGTCGCTGATATAGCTGTGGTACTCGACACCAGTGACTTCATATTTAATCAGCATGATTAAGGCTTTGCTGAGGGTATGGAGTTGCGATCGCAACTCCTTCACATTCAAGTCAGAACGCTCAAACCCAATCGTGCCCTGAATTTTTAGCTCTACAATAGCGTCTTCCGTTTTACCTTTTTTATAGGCCATTTTAATCGTAGTAATCGCCGCCTCTTCCAACTCTGCAGCCGTTTGTTTTGGATCCGCTTTGAGGTTCAACCGCTCAATATGGCGTTGATCGTAATCAGATTTAAGTTCGGCTTTGATGCCTTGGTTAGTGAGATTAACCAGGAAAACCCCCCGAGGATTCTGATCCTGGTTTTCAATCACGCTATTGGCTTCGGTAGAGCCGGGGTTAAAAATCCAGCTTTCGGCGGTGTAGCTGCGGTGAATATGGCCGAGGGCTAGATAATCTACGCCTGCCGTTAGCAAGGGGGCAAAATCTTGATAGCGCAAGGCACCACTGTAGCGAGAGACATGACCTTCTAAACCATGGTGGAACATCATCACCGTATGGTCAGGGCCAGGGGGGAGTTGTTCTATGAGAGGGGCTAAGGACTGAATCGCTTGCGGTGCAGCAGCGCCATACCAACGAGACCCAATCACCCGCACACCACAGTCGAGATCGATATAGCCTCCCCGTCTGACTTCAGGATCCCATGGTTCTAATTCTTCTTCGGCATTGGGTTCCAATAGCATCAGGCGTCCCCAATCAGATAGATACCGCAACCAGCTCGTACTGGTGCCATAGAGTCTATAGTCGTGATTCCCTTCAATCGCTAACACAGGAATACCCGCTGCTTGCAGCCGATCCAAACAGAGTTGAGCTTGATTGAGGACCGCAGGCAGTACCTGGCGATGCTCAAATAAATCCCCGACAATCAGCACAAAATCGACTTGGGGTTCGATAGCATAGCGTTCTAAGGCATCGCTAAAAGCTCGATAAAAATCTTTGGTGCGCTCAGGTGAATCGTATTTGGTATAGCCCAAATGCACATCAGCAACATGAAGAAAGCGGGGCATCGTGCTCTAACTCATAACGGCAAATTCTAGCGGGTCAGCTTAGACTTCTCTTCAGACTATAACGGACATTCACAAACCAGCTTCAACCCGAACAGACAAGCTCAAAGATCACGAGTGGGAAGTGATCCAAGTCTTAGTCCCGTAAAATTAAGTCGCTAAGATTAAAACAGATGCTTGTTTTTATTCATCAGAATAAAACCTTGTCTAACCCAAATCCGGGTTGGGGTATCCTCGATTCAGAGTCATACGCCAACTGAGTACACCCTTCAAGCATCGATTTATATGCCATTGGCATATTTATAGGACACTGCATGAACATTCCCCAAAAATTTTCCACCCTGCTCTTGGGAACGGTTGCCGCCATCGTTTTGGCACCACAAATTGCCCTCGCCCTCAGTCCCGCCGAAATCAACAAAGTGGCCAAACAGATCACCGTGCGGGTCGACAGCCAAGCCCCCGGATCCGGCGTGATCATCAAACGCAATGGCAATCGTTACACGGTGTTGACTGCCGCTCATGTTGTCGCCACCGTCGATGAATATATCGTCATTACCGATGATGGCCAAGAATATCCGGTCAATGTACAGACAATCACCAAATTTCCGGGTGTTGATTTAGCCATGCTGGAGTTCACCAGTGACCGTGCCTATACCGTGGTCAAAATTGGTAACTCTCAAAAACTCTCAGAAGGGAGTGAGAGCTACGTTGCTGGTTTTCCCAGTCGAACTCAAGCCCTCACAGATATTATCTATAACTTCACGACCGGAACAATTACGGCCAATGCCACCCGTCCCCTGACAGATGGCTATGCTCTGGTCTATACCAACAACACCCTACCCGGCATGAGCGGTGGCCCGGTGCTAGACAAAGACGGCAAACTGCTCGGCATTCATGGCCGCGCCGACACCACCACCACCGTTCAGAATCAAAATATCAACCCCGATATCTTTATCAAAACGGGGTTTAACCTCGGGATTCCGATTCATACTTTCCTGAAAATGGCCCCAGCCAATACCGTCACCACTCCAATTAAACCCATTGCCTCTGTTCCTTCAGCGCCGTCTAGTGCTTCTGATTTTTACCTGCAAGCCTTAGATCAATATCGTCTGGGGAATATGGCAGGAGCATTGCGCAATACCACCCAAGCCATCGGCCAAAATTCAAAATTTGCCCCAGCTTATGCCTTACGAGGCAGTATCCGCCTTGTCAAACAGGATCAGACTGGCGCCTTACAGGATTTCAATCAGGCGATTCAGTTGGACCAAAACCTGCTGCAAGCCTATATTGGTCGGGCTTTGGTGCAATCGTCTTTGGGTGATGCCGGTGGTGCGATCGCAGATTACTCCCAAGCCATCCAGCTCCAAGGAGACCATGCCATTCTCTACTACAATCGGGGGATTGTTTACCTCAACCAAGGTCAACAAGGAGAAGCCCTCACTGATTTACGCACCGCCGCCGATCTCGCTCTCAAGAACAACAACCAAGCCGACTACCAACGGGCTTTAGAAGCGATCAATATTGCCTCTAAAAATTGTCGACAGTCTATTCGGACCATCTGCGATCGCTAAACTTTTTTCTTCGTTTAGATTCTATCTAGCAAGATCAGGAAACTGAATCTTCCTCACTACCGTCACAACCTTTAAGGATTTACTGGACGCTACTTTCATGAAACACACCGTTTTACCTATTGCTAAACTTTCTATTGCCCTCACAGTCCTCACGGCTTTTTGCGTTCCGGGTTCCGTCTATGCCAACCCCTCAGCAACACCAGGCATTGGTGTCGAGACCATTAAACCTAAAGAAAGCCGACGTATTGCTGTTTTAGACTTCGACATGGCCAGCGTTAGCAAAACAGGTCTCAGTTACGGGTTATATGGCAACAATGGGGCATCTAAAGGCATCAGCAACTTGCTCACTAATGAACTAGTGAAAGATGGCACCTATGTCATGGTTGAGCGCAGCAAAATTGAGGCTATCCTAGCAGAGCAGAATTTTGGACAGTCTGGTCGTATTGAACCCACAACTGCAGTTCAAATTGGCCGAGTATTAGGTGTAGATGCAGTGCTCGTCGGTTCAATTACCCAGTTCAATGTTGAAGAGCAATCCAAAGGTGGCTCTGTTGGCGGCTTTTTCGGCATCGGCGGAAAGAAAAAGAAACAGTTGGCCACTGTTCAACTTTCTACCCGGTTAGTGAGCACCGCTACCGGAGAAATTCTCACGGCAGCAGAAGGGAAAGGCCAAGCCGATAAAAGTGAAGGAACGGGTCGTGTTTTTGGTATTGGCGTCGATACTGACTCTGATAGCAGTGACAGACTCCTGGGTGAAGCGTCTAGTCAAGCCGTCAATAATATCGTGACCCAACTCACCGCTGTTGCCCCCCAATTATCTGCACTACCATCGGTACTACCCGTAGAAGAGATGGTGGTCGCCGACATCACTGGTAACCAAATTACTCTGAATAAAGGGGGTGCCCATGGATTTCGACCCGGCATGGTGATGTCTGTGGAACGCGTGATCAAAGATATTAAGGACCCCACCACTGGCAAACTACTTAAACGCCAAACGGAATCCATGGGCCGCATTCAGTTGACAGAAGTCGATGCTCAATCCTCTGTCGGCAAGATTCTGACCGGCACAGGTTTTAAGGTTGGAGACGTAGCTAAAGCCGTTGAATAGATCTACAGCTTTCTACCATCTAGGGCAGTTTTAGCAATTACTTCTCAGGCGCATTACAGATCCAGTCACCCATCCCCCCAAAAGGCCAGCCTTTTGGGGGGATATTTAATGGAGCTGATCAATCTGTTTTATAAGCCCTAAGACCATATAGATAGTGAATAAATATCCCGAAGCAATCGTCAGAATAAGCAGCGAAGGATTGAGGGTAATCATGGAAAACGCAAATGCGAATTTTGCCAGATTAGACCATAAAAAAAGTGATTGAACAAGCCTCAAATCTTATAGAAACCCATACAAATATGTGGTTTTGTGCCTTTTATGTAACATCCCCCACCTTTATTGTTCCTGCAGATCGCTTCTAGGCAAAGGATTGGAGTACGTATCATGTCTCTGGGTAACAGGTTAAGTTTCACCATAGACAGCCAAAATAGCCTGAAAGAGCTATAAAATTTCTGTATCAAAAGATACGGATTTTAGCTTAGTGATGAATATTCCTACGAAAAAGCCTCAACAACCCATAGCAGCATCACCCTCATCAGAGGTTTTCGTTCCTAAGGCACATCAATGGGTACAGCTCCGCAATTCCCTGTCTGAATACAGCGAAGATACCGCTTTACTGCTTTGCCCTGGTGTTCAAGACCGCTGGATTGCATGGATTCCTGGCTTTGGGCAAGCGACCTTAGAGCGTTCACAATTATTGAAAGCGATAGATTAGATTAGCCTGATTAGCGTCAGTCCCCCATAAGCCATTAGTTTGCTTGAGGATCTGTTCAGAGGATTATATTTTGTTCGCTAATGTCTGCTAGCCTATCAATCACAAAAATGCCCTCGATTAGCTCAATCGAGGGCATTGCTTTTAGTAACTTGTACTAGCGGATCAGCGTTAATTCAACTGATGCTGCTCTTGCTCTAGCATTTGAACTAACCCCTGATCACCCTTGCGTTTGGCAACAGCAAGACGATGCTCTAAGGTCTGGCGAATAAAGGTGTTATGAACCTTCTCTAAGTCAGAGACATCCCGAAGACCCAGACGTCCTGATGGTCTGGCATAATTCATGGCTGCACCCACAGCAATGGATTGAGGGACAACATCGGGGATTTGGGGTGTTGGAGAAAAGACGGGCTCTCGACGGGTCGTAGAGTTGTTCACTTCTTGACCATACTCAACACCACGATAAGTCATAACGTGAGTGGGTTGATGAAGATCCGTAGTTGCATACTGCCGGCGGCGGCAGGGAGTGCCACGATAGTGGCCGATAATTTCAGTTTCTGTGACTTCTACTGAGGGAGAAACACGGGTGTACTCGACACCACGATAGGAATATTTCACGGTTGGCCTCCGACCGAATATATGGGATGAGGCGCGTTCCTTCAGGTAAATGCCTTACTTCCGTCTTGCTGACTTACCCTTGATCAGGAATCAAACAGATCAGTAATGCAAGATGAACGATTCATTTCTGTATCTAATAATACCCTTTTCAAATTAAAGATCCACTAACGAAACCCTATTAAAAGCTTAAAATTTACTTAAGTACAACTTTTCTGTAGTGTTTGATACTTTTTTGGCCTAGGAATATAAAAAACCTTTGCACTCTTCATTGTGCATGACCCGACTCATGACTGTTGCCCCAAAGCGACCTGATCGTATATATCCTTCGCCCCAGGCTCTCTGGGAATCCAACATCAACACATCAAAAAAACAGCCTGCATCACTACAGGCTGTTTTGGAAGACTTAGACCGGTATTAGGTCGGCAAGATTCTACATCATGCCCATGCCGCCCATGCCGCCCATGCCACCCATGCCACCCATGCCACCCATGCCGCCCATGCCGCCCATGTCGGGCGCAGCAGCACCTGCAGGCTCAGGCTTATCAACCACTAGGGCTTCGGTCGTGAGCACCATACCGGCAATCGAACCCGCATTCTGGAGGCCCGAACGGACTACCTTGGCAGGATCAATTACTCCAGCAGCAATCATATCTTCGTAGGTATCAGTCATGGCGTTATAGCCATAGCTGAAGTCTGCATCACGGACTTTCTCCACGACGACAGCACCTTCCTTACCTGCATTATCTGCAATTTGAGTAAGGGGGGCTTCTAAAGCAATGCGGACGATGTCAGCACCGACTTTTTCTTCATTCTTAAGTTGAGCTTTGACACTCTCAATGGTTTTGGTGAGATGAATCAGAGTAGTGCCACCACCAGGAACAATGCCCTCGGCCACGGCTGCTTTAGTCGCATTCAGAGCGTCTTCGATGCGCAATTTACGATCCTTAAGCTCGGTCTCTGTTGCAGCACCCACTTTGATGACGGCAACGCCACCTGCAAGCTTAGCGATCCGCTCTTGGAGCTTTTCTTTGTCGTATTCAGAATCAGTTTCATCTAGCTGACGACGAAGTTGATCTACTCGCTTGCCAACATCACCTGCATTTGCAGCTTCCGACACAATCGTGGTGTTGTCTTTGCTGATGGTGACCTTGCGGGCAGTCCCCAGCATGTCTAAATCAACTTTGTCGAGGGTTAGGCCCACATCTTCAGAGATCACCTGTCCACCTGTGAGGACGGCAATGTCTTGAAGCATGGATTGACGACGCTCTCCAAAACCAGGGGCTTTGATGGCGACCACATTGAGGACACCCCGAAGCTTATTCACCACCAATGTGGCTAGGGCTTCACCTTCAAGATCTTCAGCAATAATCAGGAGAGGCTGTCCAGCTCGGGCAACTTGCTCAAGGATACCGACGAGGTCCTGAAGAGAATTGATTTTTTTGTTGACAATCAACAAGCGGGCATTTTCGATCTCAGCAACCATGCGCTCAGCATCGGTTACAAAGTAGGGGGAAATATAACCCCGATCGATTTGCATCCCTTCCACAGTTTCCATTTCCGTGGCGAGGGACTTGGATTCTTCTACGGTGATGACGCCATCTTTGCCCACTTTGTCCATGGCTTGGGCAATCATTTGGCCGACTTCTGTATCGTTCCCTGCAGAGATGGTTGCGACTTGTGCGATCGCATCTCCGGTAACAGGCTTCGACTTGGCTTCAATTTCTTTGACCAAGGCATCAATCGTCTTATCAATACCCTTGCGAATCGCAACTGGGTTGGCCCCAGCAGCCACATTCTTCAAACCTTCGCGAATCAACGCTTGGGCCAAAACCGTGGCGGTCGTGGTCCCGTCACCAGCCACATCATTGGTTTTGGAAGCCACTTCACGCATAAGCTGGGCACCCGCATTTTCTAACGGATCTTCCAGCTCAACTTCCTTCGCAATGGTCACCCCATCATTAACAATTTGAGGTGCTCCGAATTTCTTTTCTAGAACCACATTGCGACCTTTAGGCCCCAAGGTGATGCGTACGGCATCTGCCAGAGAATTCACACCGCGCTCAAGAGCGCGCCGAGATTCTTCATCAAATACTACATGTTTGGCCATTACAAGCGTCCTCTCGTTTGCGCTTTCTCAGTGAATTACAGACAACGTTTCATGTTTGTCAGTAAACTAGCACTCTCAAGAGGAGAGTGCCAAAGCTAATCTATTGTAGCCCCAAGGCCCGAACTAAAATATCGGGTTATTGTCCAGATAACCGAACTTCTCTAGATAGGCAAATCCAACCCTGAAGATCAATAACTCACAATGGATTTTGACCTGCAATGATGTCTGGAGCCATGCAAATTAATAGTTCAATCGAGGGAATCAGTCACTCCTCCAAATCTAGAGCAATATTCTTTCGGGAAGTGTATATCATAAAATCAGTCCTGAAAATTATCGACCAACCCTTTTAATACTTGAAAATGCTCGATTAAGCTTACATTTCAGCCATAATCAGACACATTTTTTGATTTCAGGACCAGCGATTAGCCGCACACGTCTGTTTCCATGAAAATGGGGCAATCTCCTGGAAGCGCTTAGAAGATTACCCCATCTAGGTACAAGAGACTCGGGCGAACACTATTCACATGAAAAGGATTGAGAAAGAATTTGGGATAAGCTGTTGCAGTCCAGATTTTTAGAACAGTCATCCCCCATCCTGTCATTAACTGAGGGGAGCATACCCAAAAGTGACGTTAAACTGTTTGCACCATAGAGCAACTGATGCATAATCCGCTAAATCAATGTCGCTAGGAATTTCATAGAGTTGCTTACCCTGAAACTGTTGTAGAGGAGCCAGGGTTATATAAGTTCCTTCCTCAATGGAGCCGGGAACCTGGGATTGGCGGGACAAGACTACTTTTACATCAGGGCCTTTACCCGTACTAAAATCAGTGCTCAATTCCAAATAGCGCTTACCGCCTTTAGAAATAATTTGAGCAGAACCCGTGGACTGTTTTTTAACGGTGACAAACTGTCCAGATGAGATGACCGATTTCTTAGCAACGAGAAAAGACGATCCATTCGCATTACCTTGAACAACAGACTCTAAGGCTAAGCTGGGTTGAATGACGCTAGTAGCTAGCAGAAAAGCGGATAAGGTTCCAAAAGCAAGACGTTTCATAACTATTTCCCTGTAAGACTGAACTTATCTCTAATAATGCCTGGACATTTTGAGAGGGATTTGATCTGCTCCTGAGAGGTTCATAAATAAACTTGAGGATTTGCTGAGAGCAGAACGCCAGCCCAACCGATGGGTCACCATCTAGGTCTAAGAATCCATGACTAATTAAAGATCGTCGCCAGAATCACTACCAAAAACAGCATATATAGGACAAATACTCCTGTGAGAATCAGACCAGCGGTTGACCGGGGTTCCTGATTCGGCGTTCCTATGGGCTTTAAGAGGCGGTTGAGGATGTAGCGAAATTTGACATAGTAGATAAATCCCCATAGAGGCGTCTTTGTGATCAGATAGGCTTGTCCGTCCTGATCTGAGGCAGCGGGCACATAAAACTGGGCAAAGCGAATTTTAGTTTTTCGCTGACACAGTTGGCGGGCTTCCAAATCCACTTGGTCGGCAATGTAGGCCACTAAAACCGCATTGCCGGATTGAAATCCTCTAGGCAAGGGCGACTGATTGGCCTGCTGAGCCTTCTGCATTAAGGTCTGTTGATCGGCTTCCATGACCTGAGCATTGAGGAGGGGAACACGACGAACAAAGACGGTGTAGTTGACCCACGTCAACAGGCATTCCCAATTAAAGGTCCGCCGAGCCGCAATGATCGAGTCTGGCGTCACTTCCAGAATACGAAAGTCGAGGCAGCTTAGCTCTTGTTGTTGAGCTGATAAAGGATGGTCAGCAGTCATGAATTTGGTTACCAAGGATTTACTCAGACCGCAAGACATCAGGGAATAAAGATGTTGCTGGTCTTGATGCTGGTTATCTTAGAACAGCCTGGTATCGTCTACCAGCTATCAGTCATGCAGTATCCCCCTAACCCAGATTCTTGCACTGCAACCATATAGTGTTAGCGAAACTAAAGTGAATCTCCTGCTCAAGCAGGGAAAACTGATGATAGAGAGGGGGTATATCACTTCACCCTAAAGTCTGAGTAGGTAATTGATTTATAGGCTTTTTGATGTACAAAATTATCCGATTTACACCTGCCTCACAACGGTATTATCCAAAATCCTTGAACTGTAGTAGTTACATGAAGGAAGACGATATAGATCACACCTCTGTTGATTTTGCTCTGGGTGCCTCTCGTATTGGTGGCCCAATTGTGGACCTACCAGAATCATTGGATTATCCAAAGAATATGTTTTTCACGGCTCAATTAGACCTGAAGAAATTTTCTGCTTTTGATCCCTTAGATTTTCTACCCAAAACAGGATTCTTATATTTTTTTTATCAGTAACAGTGGCGATCATGGAAAGGTTCTGTATGCAAATGTTGAAGCGAACCAATTGACTCGCATTATTCAGGAACATGGCCGCTGGTTTTTTTATGGTTGTCTAGTAAACGATATTTTTAATGAAAAAGAAGATTTCAGTTCTAGATATCGTTACTGTGAGGCAGGGGAAGACTTAGATGGATATGACGAAGGAGACATGCTGTGGGATCCCTATGCTGGAAATAAGAAATCCAAAATCTATGGCATCTACACCCATTGCCAAAAGCATGAAGAAACTATTAGAGCTATCACTCAGGAAGCAGATGTTCTGTTACTCCAAATTGGCGAGGATTTTACAGGAGCAGGAGTTTGGAGTGTTCAGATTGATCTTGTGTCTTTGATCCATAGACGGTTTCAAAATTGCAGATTCGAATTTGGAGTGTCTTAATACCAATTGCTTGCCCTAATCAGGTTACTGCTGCTGCAGTTTTTGGTTTACCAATGTTCGAAAATTTTGTTCAGCCTCAATCTCATCCTGCTGGGCTTGTTCTAGAAACTGGTATAGGTCTTCTTTTTTGACCCAATCGAAGGTGGGGCTGCGATCTAATTCCTGATACGCTTCACCCTGCAATTGAAAGATGCGCCACACTTGACCGTTGTAGCGCCAAAACTCTGGTACTCCCATTGATGCATACAGCCGATCTTTGGCAATATCCGTATGGGTGATATCTACTTCTACTACTAGATCGGGGGGTGGATCTTGGGATAAATCGACTTTTCGGCCAGCTACTTGGGCTTGGTGTTGAATGTAATAGGCATTGTCAGGTTCAGCACTGCGATCTAAATCAGGACGGTCCAAAGTCGTTGACCGCAAAGATTTTAGCTTTAGCCCCATTGCCCCCACCAGAATTCGGATGAATAAACCAATTAATTCACTAGCATATTCATGTTCTTCCAGAGGCATAGTAATTTCGAGGGTGCCGTGGTCATAGGTTAAGCGAGTCGAGCGCCCTTCGGGTAAAGCATGCAAAATCTGCTGATAAGCTGCCCACGTCAAGCCGCTAACACTGACGCGTTTTTCTCCAAGGGCTTGATGCTCAACTGGTACGACTGTTCTAACCATCCTGGTGACCCATGAGTCTTAACTCATTTTAGCCGACGGTTTTAGCAAGCTTGAGAGAGTTAGCCTAGAATTCCTTGCCAAATATTGGATAGATAAATGCAAACGGTTACATTGACCGAGCCGTCGCCACGTATTGATGAGACTCCAAACGATCAGTTGTAACGGCTCCGATTCAATGCATAGTTATGCATCTTCTTGAGCACCCTAGACTACGCGAAAACTGTGAAAGTAAAACCAATAAACATCGTCATTGACATATTCAGGACGTTCGTACAGCGACCAGGTTTCCACACACGCGTTGATGTCGGCCACAATGGATTCATAGTTACCGGGAAATACGCTGCGCGCTGGTAATTCGCTAGAGACAGCATCGGATATGTCTTCAATTCTGTTGATATCTGCGGCAATAATGATCGAAGTACATACCTCACCGTCTGGGCATTCGCGTACGGTTACCTGCGGAGTGACACTTTGCTGAATGCGAAGACAATCACCATGCACATATTCGTCGATTTCACAGATGAGGCCGTTTATTTCAGTGTAGTAGCAGCTTTTGGACTCATCCCACCACGATGTTCTGCGTTTGAAGCCTGGAACCGAGAAAATACGTTCCGTGACTTTTGCTGCATTGATGTAGCAGTCAATTTCAGCAATTTTGTCTCGGTACCAGCGTTTGTTGGCAAAAGAAAAAAATGACGTTTGTTTCAGGCTTTGCTTCTGCTCATCACGGTAGCAGACCATCGTGTTGATTTCGTCAGGTGTGGCAGCAACTATTTTCATCGATTGATGCATGATTAGGCTGAGGAGGAAATTGCTTCCTAACACGAAAAAACTTGTAGCTTTTCTACCTCTCAACACTAATCTAGGGCTACATTAGCATCTCTGAATTCTAGAGCAGCTTTACGGAGATTTTTCGATATACACACATGCCGTTGATCATCTGGAAACAATCCAGCACGACGCCTACAATAATCCCCGATACCGTATAAATACTAAGATGACGGCCCACGAACCCAAGGCAACCTTAATCGCTACCAACACATTGAGAATAGGAATCACACCCCCACTAACCAAAGCACCGAGTTCACCATGAGGTAATTCAAAACCGGCTAATGTTATCGCGGCCAAAACCAAAAACACCAGAACTGAGATTTTCTCCCACATGGCTGCTCGCCAGCGCTGATAGATACCCTGCATCCACTTAGACGAAGAGGTAATCGCGATTAGGCCAATCGCTGTACCGCCTGCCACACCTGCCGCAAACCCACCGCCCGGACTCAAATGGCCGCGAATCGCTAACTCGATACTCACCAACGAGGCAATGGTTGCCCCTAGTCTGGCTAGGACAATAGAAGGTTTGTCCGTAAATCGATGTACCTTTTTTGAGGGCTGCTCATCCGAGAGTAGAAACCGGACACCCATAATTGCGATGGTAAACACCACCACCTCGAAAATGGTGTCGTAGAGACGATTTCTGAAAATAATGCCCGCTAAGGCATTGGGAACACCGCTATCATCAACGACAGCCTGGACGATGGACAAATCAGCCACATCCAATTCTGGATTGGGCATGACCAAAATTTTGACATACAGGGCAAGGCCCGCAATGATATAAAGCCACTTCATACCTTTGCCTCCGCTAAATCAGCCACCGCCACATAGGTGAGGGTTGTTTCCGGTGACGTTAATTCTGCCTGCATGATTTCATATAGTCGGGGGATACGGATCAGAGCCTGATCCTGCACTGTTTCTGCGGCATGGTGCTGGGGTCAGGTAAATCGCATGCACTTCTTTTTCATTCAGAGCTTGATGGAGATCTTGGTCATTAGGATAATCAACCAGTTCTAAGCGCATATAGTGCTTAGAAAATATGGCCCGACAGCCTTCGACCCAAGCTTGAAACCCCTGAGGTTCTGCTGCCTGGAGCACACCCAAGCGCACCACCAGGGAGGATCGGACCGCTACTGCATAGAGGGTAATCGCCAGCATAGTGCCCACCAGTGCTTCAGTTAAGGCCACGTCTGCCGCTCCCAAAACGGCATAGACAAGGGCCGCCACTGCCCCCAAAATTCCGCGAATAATCAGGGCATGGTAAGGATTGACCTGAAACACCACCATCGCTGCGGTTAAGGGCAGCAGGGCAGTAATGATATACACATAGCTATCAGTCATCACGTCCCCGTTTCCTTAGTATCACTAGAACAATAGGCCAACACATATCCCAGCACGGTATTCCAGATCGCTAGGGAGAGAATGGCCAGAACCAGCAGGGGCCATTCCCGTGGAATTTTCAGAAGCAAACCAACAACAATTAACATCGACCCCAAAGTATCGGCCACAGAGAGGCTATGAAGTTTGTAGAGCACCGAGCGGTGACCAACTAAGGGCCAAGTCCCCCAAAACCAAAAGAAAATCCCAATGCCCATCAAGACATAACTAATCGCGTTAATCATCCGTCACTGATCCGTTTAATAATCTGGGCCAAAAGCATTAAGGCCGCATTGCCAACACTGAGGATTAGCACCCCCACGACGCCAATCATCCAGTCATCCCGTAGGACAGAAATCACCAGAATCATAATCGATGTTTTGCTGGCGATACTGGCAAAGGCCAGCATTTTCTGCCACACATCCTCATCCTGGCAGGCTTCATAAATGGGAATCGCCAGGGCCAAAATCATGGCAATTAGGATGATATTCATGACTTTTTCCTTCGTTCGATACGGTGGACTTCGTACAACCCTTCCTCGTGGTACTTCAGCACAATGGTTTTGGGGGTAAAGGTAATCACAAAAATATCGAGAAAAATCAGACCAGGGGTGCGTTGCGGTTTGACATGTTCCATCGTGATCGCTTCATAGCGGTGAGGACGGACCATAATTTCAATCGCCTCAAAAAAGGCCTGGGGAATGGCAATGATAATTTCCCCGATCGCATGCAGCCAATCTTTTAAGGACCCCAGACTGGCGCGGCGCGGCAAGAGCAAGGCCACACAGACGCCAATAATGATATTGGCAATGCCAAAATCAGCGGTCAGCAAAAACCAGATGGCTAAGCGCAGCAGAATATTCAGATATCCAGTCATGCCAACACCATCCAGAACAATAGAACCAACATTAAGCTCATGCCCCCAATTAAATGTTCGAGTTGCTCTTGGACCCGAGGCAATTTCAGCACCACGCGGCGGATGACCAGCCAATAGACCAACCAGCCCAACCCTACCTTGGCCAAGGCTTTGCCGATATTGGCAACGGTATAGGCCTGGTAATAAATACCATTGGCCGCTAGCAAGACCCCTAAAAGTAAGAGAACAGCTACCCAAAACCCAGTTCGAACTGGCTTCGCTTCGCTCTGATGAGGTACAAAGATAAATTTGGCAAAGGTAGCAATGGTACCCACTGTGGCGATATTGAGGGCAATCATTTGCCAGGGCAATACACTTTTCAGCGTTAACGCTTTGGACGCAAACCCAGACCATAGAGGAATACCGGAGATGGAGCAACTGGCCATCACCAATACCAGCCATAAAGACCGCGGTATAGGCTGCTTATGCAGCTCCTGAAAATCTCGGCTAGGCAATGTCCCAGCGGTTAAAAATAGGGTGGCTTTGACTAGACCATGGGTCAAGGCATAGAACCCACCGACGGCAGGGGCAGCCAAGATAAACCCAAGCTGTGAAATGGTACTCTGGGCCAAAAGCCGCTTTGTATCTTGCTCGAAGAGGGCCAGACTAATACCCAAAAAGGCTGTACCCACCCCAAATAGGGTGATGATGGGAGCGACTTCCTCCACCATTAAGGCCATGCGAGCCAGGGGGAAAACTCCCGTTTTGACAACAACGCCTGAGAGTAAGGCCGAAACCGGAGTCTCAGACTCAGAGTGGGTTAAGGGTAACCACAAACCGGAAACAAAGACGCCTCCTTTGGTCAGCAGACCCATAAAAATCAAGGCGAGGGCTTCTGGCGGTGCTCCTTTTAAGCCGGTATAGGCAAAGGAGTGGTTGGCCTGATACACCAACACAGCGCCCACCAAATAAAACAGCATGGCCGTGTTGCTGATAAATAAGTAGCGCAAGGCCACCCAAATCGCCCGATTCGTACGCGGGTAAGACACCAGCAAGAAAGCGGCAATCCCAATGACCTCTAAGGCCACATATAAGCTAATGAAGTCAGCACAGATAAAGACAGCATTGACGCTGCCATGCAAAATGATGGTTTGGGTATAGAAAAAAAGCGGATTTTCCCGTACCCCAGCAATAGCAAATGACGGCAGCTGTCACCAAGGCATTGGTCAAGATAAAGTAGCCACTGAGACTATCAATCCTGAGGGTGACCCCAAAGCTGTCCATCAGCTGAATGGTCAGCGGGTCTGGCTCCATCAACACCCGAGCCGCATAACTGGCAGACACCAAGGTCATAGCCAATGCTAAGTATCGATCCAGTTTAGGGATCAGATATCCTACAAACCCGACAAAAAACGGCAGGGCAATCCAAACGATCGTAAGGGTATTCATGGTGTGTAAGTCTTTTCAATCTCGCGGCTTTCCAAGGTGGGATTGTCGCGCGAGAGCTTCATCACTCCCACCAACATCAAGGCCTGCACTGAAAAGCCAATCACAATTGCTGTCAAAATCACGGCTTGGGGAACGGGATCGGCATAGGCTCCCTGATGGGTATCTGTGATGATCGGGGTGAATAACCCTTGACGAGCGGAGATCTTGACGTAATAGGCGATCACGCCTGTACTCATCACATCCATGGCAATAATTTTCATCATCAGATTTTCTTTGAGGATGATGCCAAAAAAGCCACAGAGAATCGTCGCAAATATAAACGCTTCTAACATGGTGATTTAAAAAGGATTAGTAAAAAAGAGGGTCCGAGGATTTATGAGAGAGAGTTGCGATGGCCACAGGCCGGTCGGAGACCATCGCAGCCATCCTCATCAATTAGTTGTTCGTTGCCGGAGACTCAATGGCAATGGCACCGCTTTTAAACGCCACCCGTAACAACGGTGGGGCCACAAAGGTGGTCAGAATTACCATGGTAATAATCGCAGCTTCCAAGGGCTTATCCAAAACACCACTCGCTGAACCAATGCCAGCAAAGACCAAGCCCACTTCTCCTCGGGGAATCATGCCGACGCCAATTGCAAATCGATTAATGCCAGGTTGCCCCACAACGGTCCAGCCAGTGATGAGCTTACCGATCATTGCCACCACAATTAAGAAGGCGGCAATCACGAGACCTTCTCGATTCTCAGGAATGGCAGGATTCAAAACGCTTAAGTCTGCTTTTGCCCCCACGGTGACAAAGAAAATCGGGACGAAAATATCGGCAATGGGAATCACCTGTTGATCTAGCTCTTTGCGCTTATCGGTTTCATCTAGCACCAAGCCAGCGGCAAAGGCACCCAGAATCGCTTCTAGATGAATCGCATTGGCAAGGAAAGCCATGATAAAAGCAAAACTCAGGGCAGGAATCACTAGCTTTCCGCGGGTCTGCAGCTGATCGGCAATGGTCACAAAGGCTTGATTGAAGAATCGGCCTAAGAAGATGGAACCCACGAGAAACAGGGTGGCACTACCAATCAAATACAGAACATTAACAACATCCACTTCGCCTGTTTTAGCCAAGCTGGCGACCACAGCCAGGACGATAATGCCTAACACATCATCAATAATGGCAGCCCCAACAATGATTTGGCCTTCCTTAGACTTGAGATAACCTAATTCAGACAAGACTTTAGAGGTAATCCCAATGCTGGTTGCCGTTAACGCTGCCCCGGCAAAGATCGCTGGAATCGTCGGCATATGAAACAGGAAAATCAATCCGGCTGTCCCGGCAGTAAAGGGGGCAACAACGCCCACAATCGCCACCAAAACGGCCTGATACCCTACTTCTGTTAACTCTCTAAGATCAGACTCCAAGCCAATCTCAAATAATAGAATAATCACCCCCAGCTCAGATAAAATCTCAATGATTTCGCTCTGGCTTTCAAAAATTGAGGTAATCGATTCAGCACTGAGATTGCCACCGATAAACTGCAGAATGGGCATCAAGGCCGAATCAGCGGCAACGGTTCCATTTTCAGCAAAGACCAACAGGTGAAGAGCCGAGGCCCCAATGGCCACGCCTCCGACTAGTTCTCCTAAAACAGGAGGTAGATTTAAAAGCTGAGATAGCTCACCGCCCAGCTTACTGGCCAGATAAATGACCACCAGAGTGAGCAGGACACCTGAGAGAATCAGGGGAGCTTCATCTGCATTAGCCGTTGCGATTAGCCAGGGCTGAGAGATGCCCCCTTGGAGGAGCGGTGACATTGATAAAGCATCGATGAATGTATTCATAGCCAAAATTGAGTTAGAACTAATCTGTCAAATTCGAAAGACATCCTTGATAAAGCACCCAGATATTAAGGGTGAACTACCCTCAACTAGAGGTGGCATAGTGATCAAGACCCGCTACGCTTTTGCGCAACGCTTCAACTCGATCTGCCAATAAATTCTCAGGGGGGATGCGTTCCCAAATCCCTAATTTGCCTAGACGGCGTTTAGTTTGGCCAGCAGCCCCAACCACAAACACAGAACAGCCTTTGTCGAGGGCCTCTTCAATGGCATTTTCAATGGTCAAGGAAGAGGTCACCCCCATATGAGGTACATCACTCAAGTCTAGAACCAAAGCCTCACAGTATTTCAGCGCTTTTTGTTCACGAGAGATGGCTTTAGCTACACCGAAAATCATGGGACCACTTAAATGAAAGAGCAACATACGTCCTTGTCCTTGATCTAAGAGCTGCTTTTCTTCCGCCGTTAGCTGGATTTCATCATCAGCATCGGTAATGGCTTTCACTGACTTAGATTGCAGGGTACTTAAGCGATCAATCGTGACGATGTTAGCAATAAACACCCCAATACCAACGGCCACCATCAGGTCAACAAAGACCGTCAGAGCAATGACGCCATACATAATGGCAGTGCCTTTCCAAGACACTTGATGGGCCCGCTTTAGGAAATCCCAGTCAATAATGTCAATTCCGACCTTGAGGGCAATCCCCGCCAATACGGCTAGGGGAATATTTTGGGTTAAAGGTGCAGCCCAGAGGACAACAATCAACAAGATAAAAGCGCGAGTCAAACCAGAGAGGGCTGTGCGACCCCCTGCTTGAATATTGACCACGGTGCCCATCGTCGCTCCAGCTCCGGCAATACCCCCACATAATCCAGAAACTAGGTTGCCAATTCCTTGACCAATCAGTTCCTTATTAGAGTTATGCTCCGTGCGGGTCAAACTATCGGCAACAACAGAGGTTAGCAAAGCATCAATACAACCCAAAACAGCCAATATGATTGCATCAACAACCATCAGTTGTAATTCACTTTGGGTAAAAACAGGCATTCGTAGGGTTGGCAACCCGGCCTCAAACGGTGCAATCCGATCAACGATGGCACCTGGGAACAACCACATGGCAACGAAGGTACCCACTAATAATGCAACCAATTGAGGGGGGAACCACTTCTTGAGTTGAGTCGGCACAATGATGGGAATCAAGACAATGGTGGCAACAGTTAACAGACTCAGAAACAACGCTGAGCTATTAATCCCAGATAAAAGATTCGGTAACTCTCCGAGAGTACCGAGAACGCCACCCTTCGGTGCTTTTTCACCTAAAAAGGGTCCCAACTGCAGGATCACCAAAATGATGCCAATCCCTGACATAAAACCCGACACAACGGTATAGGGCATCAGGGTGACATATTTCCCTAAGCGCAGAAGACCAAACAGAATTTGAAAAATCCCCGCCATCATCACCACTGTAAAGGCCATGGCTAAGCCTTTTTCGGGATCATCCGTTGCTGCAGTGAGGTTCGTAATCACCGCTGTCATAATCACGGTCATGGGACCCGTGGGTTCAGAGATGAGGGTAGGGGTACCACCGAACAAAGCCGCAAAGAAGCCCACCAGTATGGCACCGTAGAGGCCCGCCGCAGGACCTGCGCCAGACGCAACACCAAAGGTAAGGGCCATGGGTAAGGCAATAACAGCAGCGGTGATCCCCCCAAACAGGTCACCGCTTAAATTTCGGAAGTTAATTCGGTTCGTTATCTGCATAGCTCAGAATTTATAGTTGATTTTAATCAATGCTAATTAAATAGTGCATTGTATTAAGTCTATACTAAAACGTCTGCAGAACATCTCAGTTTTTGATGCCTAATGGAAACTAAAACTCCAGCTTATGAATAGGGAGCATACTGGGGATCATTTCTGAATAAGGCATCACTCCCTTGCAGATTGTTGAGAAACGCAGCAATTCATCGGTGAAGGGATGGTTGTAGGCTATGCTTTGTATGAAAATTTGTTGATTTTTTTTGCAAATTTTGGAAATGTTCTTGCTAAGTGTTACTTAGTTCTGCACAGGGCCATGAGTTCACCCCATCCAACTTCAACCCATGGACAGTCAACTAGAGTTGCACTGATTTCTGTCCATGGTGATCCTGCAGTTGAGATCGGTGCTGAAGAAGCAGGAGGCCAAAACGTTTATGTCCGCCAAGTGGGTGAAGCGCTAGCCCACTTAGGCTGGCAGGTGGATATGTTCACCCGGAAAGCACATGCCCAACAAGCTGAGCAGGTCCAACATTGTTCCGGTTGTCGCACCATTCGCCTAACTGCAGGTCCTACGGAATTTGTCAGTCGAGATGACATCTTTGGCTATTTACCCCAATTTGTTGATGAGGTTTTAGGATTCCAACGGCAAGAAGCCATTCAATATCCTTTGGTACACACCAATTATTGGCTTTCTAGCTGGGTCGGTATGGAGCTGAAAAAGCACCAACCACTAGCCCAAATGCATACTTACCATTCCTTGGGAGCCATCAAGTATGCCAATGTTCCCAATATTCCTGCCATCGCGACAACTCGGCTCGACATTGAAAAGAAGTGCTTAGAAGCAGCGGACTGTATTGTGGCTACCAGTCCCCAGGAAAAAGCGCATATGCGATCGCATCTTTCATCCCTGGGCAATATCCAGGTTATTCCCTGCGGCACCGACATTGATCGCTATGGAGCGATGACGCGAGCAGAAGCACGCCAGAAGTTGGGTATTCCTCCCGATGCGAAAGTCGTGTTCTACATTGGTCGTTTTGACCCCCGCAAAGGCATTGAAACCCTCGTCCGAGCCGTGGCGCAATCCCAATTTAGAGAGAATGACACCTTACACCTGATTATTGGGGGCGGGAGTCGACCCGGAGAAAAAGATGGTTTAGAACGCGATCGCATCGAGGGTATCGCTCAGGACCTCGATCTGGCAAACCATACACAATTCCCTGGGCGAATTAGCAATGACGAATTGCCCTACTACTATGCTGCAGCCGATGTCAGCGTAGTGCCGAGTCACTATGAACCCTTTGGCCTAGTAGCCATTGAATCAATGGCGAGTCGAACACCTGTCATTGCCAGTGATGTAGGCGGGCTCCAGTTCACCGTTCTACCTAATGAAACCGGCTTACTAGTCCCCGCCAAAGATAATGCTGGATTTGCCCAAGCCATTGACCAAATTTTGGCAGATCCAGCCCTGAGTAAACAATGGGGACTAGACGCCCGCAAACGCGTAGAAACGACCTTTAGCTGGCAAGGTGTGGCACAACAGTTAAGTCAACTCTACCAACAGCATATTTTATCAATCACAACCTAAACCGATTGCGGTTGAAGCGATAAACACCCGTTTTTTTGCCTCTTAGCAATTGTTATACAAAAGTTATACCTATTTTTATCTGACGAAAACATGTTTGCAAACATGGGACTGCCATAGTAGATGAGTTGGCCTACAGTAAGTATTTTTTACTGAGCGCCAAATACGATTCACTGGACCGATTAGCCATGTCTTACGCCACATTACTCAAAGAACATGTTTCCACTTCTATTAAAACTAGTTCTGTTGCTCGCCAAAGCTATCAGCCTTACATATTAGTGATGCCTGAGTATGTGACACAAAGCCAACAACAATACATGGAAAATTTGTTTCAAGTTATTTGTGAAGCGATCACTTCCAATAAATATATTGTTCTAGATTTTAAGAACACTCGCTTGATCGATAGCTATGGCGCACAAGTGCTTGCAGAACTCTTTCAAACAGCCTACAACTTCACAGTTGGACTAGGTTACATCCATTTGTCAACTCAACTGGAGTGCCGTCATTCTATTACTGGCTATTCTCCATTAGCTTCATTTTAAACTAATAGATTCAATCTGAACTTAATCTATTTTCTAATTTTATAGATCCAAAAATTTAAGCTTCAGAATCAATGAGTTGCATAAAATTTTATGCAACTCATTTCTATTAAAAAACATAAGAAATACTAATCAATTAATCTCTTGACATTACAACTAAGCAGAGAGAATAAGCTAGGAGAATAAGACACAAAAGTACATCTTTCAAGACACATAGAACACACAAAAGGTATTTGTTAATGAGAACTATAAAATCGTTTTTTTTGAGTGATGGAGATGATATTTGGGGTGGCTGGGAAGATCTAGTCGACTATATTGTTTACGGCAAAAAAGGTAACGATAAACTCTACGGTTATAACGGCAACGATACCCTCTTTGGTGACGAAGGTAATGATGAGATATACGGCAGCTTAGGAGACGATTCCCTGGATGGTGGCGATGGCGATGACACCCTAAATGGCGGTGCTGGAGACGATACCATCAGCGGCCAAGGCGGCAATGACCTCATCTTTGGAGACGTCAGTGACGATTTCCTCTATGGCAATGACGGTAATGACCTCATCTACGGGTTCGAAGGCATCGATTTCCTAGATGGCGGCGCAGGCAAAGACTCTCTCTATGGCGAAAACGATAACGATACCCTCTATGGCCGGGGGGGAGCCGACCTTCTGGATGGCGGTGCAGGAGATGATGTTCTCTACGGTAATGGCGGTAAAGATGTTCTCTATGGATACACGGGTGAGGACACCCTAGAAGGAGGCAATGGCCATGACACCCTCGATGGCGGCATTAGCAACGACAAACTTTGGGGTGGAAAAGGCAACGACTCCCTGAATGGAGGTGCTCAAGATGATGTGCTCGACGGTGTGCGATCATCCAACAACAGCCACACAGGCGTCAACACCATCGATACCTTATTAGGCGGTGAAGGAGCCGACACCTTTGTCCTCGGAGATTCCATCTCGGCCTATTACGATGATGGGAATGCCACCACAGCTGGCGACAGCGATTATGCCGTTATTCAAGACCTCAATCGTCTTCAAGACAGCATTCAACTCCATGGCAGTGCCAGTGACTATGTAGTCTCCGATATTCCCACCAGCCTGCAATCTCAATTTTCTGGCGACAATGCCGGCATCTATCTAGACACCAATAGCAACGGCACCTGGGATAACACCGACGAACTGATCGCCGTCGTCGAAAACGTCAAAGCCGACAGCCTCGTACTCTCTGCCAACTACTTTGACTATACCGATAACCCTAATGCCACTGACTGGCATCCGGCTAATGATTCCAATTGGGAACTGGTCTTTCAAGATGAGTTTGATGGTACATCCTTAGATGATTCTTTCTGGAATACTCGCTATACCCACCATAATCACTACAATGGTCGGACCAACCTCTGGAACAACGAAGCCCAATACTATGTAGGGGACAACGAAGTCATTGATGGCGTCACCTATGACGGTATGGACATCGAGAACGGTACTCTCAAACTCCTCGGCCAAAAACTGGACCAAGGCATTGCCGCTGACATCATCGACCCCCTCGCCGGTTACGCCAATACTCAAACCTTCGACTACACCTCCGGGATGATCTCCAGCCACAACAAGCAAGCCTTTACCCACGGCTATATGGAGATTCGGGCTCAAGTTCCCAGTGGTGAAGCTTTATGGCCCGCCTTTTGGATGCTGCCCACCGATGGCGGCTGGCCTCCTGAAATTGATGTGATGGAAGTCCTCGGTGACCAAACGGATCGCATCTTCACCTCCCTGCACTACGTCGATGGTCAGTCCAATATTTCCTCGGAAAGTGGGGAGCAGGTATTTAGCAATATTGACTTCAGTGCTGACTTTCACACCTTTGGTGCCCAGTGGGATGCCGATAAGATCACCTGGTTTGTAGATGGGCAAGCCCTGTATGAAATCACCCATGATATTCCCGATGTGCCCATGTACCTGATATCCAATCTGGCGATTGGTGGAGATTGGCCTGGGCAACCCACTGCCAACACCCCCGACCAAAGTGCTCTCAATATTGACTATGTGCGGGTCTACCAAGATGCCTCTGGCATTCTCCATGGTGGAGTAGCCGATGATATTTTGAGTAAGGATTTAGGCGACCTGGCCGGAGAAGCAGGAGATGACATCTTGACCGGTGGAACGGGGGACAATCACCTAGATGGTGGCATCGGGGACGATACGCTCTGGGGCAGTGAAGGTCTAGACACCATGATGGGTGGTCTCGGTCTGGATCAATTCATCTTGGGAGATGCCAGCAGTTTGTTCTATGACGATGGCGATGTCAACATCAGCGGTATGGCGGACTATGCCAATATCCTCGATTTTGCCCTCAGTGATGATGTAATCCAATTGCAAGGGAATGCCACAGATTATGTGCTGGGAATGGCTCAAGATGGAGTCTCCACAGAAATCTGGCATAAGCAATCAACAGATGAGTTGGTTGCAGTGGTTGCCGATGTTACTCTCAGTGACTTTAGTCAAGGATTTGCCTTTGTCTAATGAACAGGCATCTACTTGAATGATCCTAAAAAAGACCCCAGCAATGCTGGGGTCTTAAAGCGCGAACTATTCTACTCAAACTATGGGGCTTAGTCAGCAGCCTCAGACTAGAAGCTCATCAAAGCTGCAATTTGACCTACAATCCCTTGTCCAGTTAGGACTTCAGTGACCACGGCCAAGGAAAAACCAACCATTGCAAGACGACCACTTAGGGTCTCTGCAAAGCTGGTGAATCCAAAAGTTTCATTCTGTGTGCTCATGACATGTGACTCCGTAATTGCTAGGCGTTTTGCCTGATGGATACGATTGTAACGACAATACAAAGAAATAACAATGTTTATTTGACAATGTTGATCATTTATATTCTCTATGTATCGATAGCTACGAAATCAGACATAAGTGTGCTCAAATCCTTTCTCTAAGGAAAGTATGAGTTTCAATCTAAACTTCAGATCTCAAGCCTCACCGTCTCCATCAGAAATCCATCCTTCTGCTATCCATCCCCAAGTAGCTTTATATTGAGATGTTTGTAACGGCATATGTAAATTTGCTTTTACACATACCTGATTCCCAGTTTGATCAAATTCTTGGAGCAACGATTCTGTCGCAATGCGGTTCCCAATGCGGTATCTAAACCTCAGTCAGTCGTTCAGCCTCAGCAGGCTGTGTCCCCACGTCACTCGACTGAGCCAAGTAGACCCCCAATAAGACAACGAAAAAGGCTGTCCATTTAAATAGCGTCAAGCTCTCTGCAAACAGCACCCAAGCCGTCAGGGCTGCTAAGACTGGATCAAGGAGCAGCAAGATGCCAACAAGTCCTGATGACAGCCGCTTCAAACTAAAGGCTTGTAGTCCTTGACCTAACACTTGGCAAACAATGGCGAGACCAATCACTGATAGCCAACCCGAAGCTGAGATCGGAAATAAGCGGTCTTCGGTGAGTAACACCACCGGTAAGGTCCAGATTGCCCCCAACAGACAGCACCACTGGAGGATGGTATTGACCGAAAACTTAGTCCTCAGTCGCTCAATAATCATCAAATTGGCGGCAGAAAAGACTGCTGATAAGAGGGAGGCCAGATCGCCTGTTAAATGGGAGGTGGAAACCTGGAGATCGCCCACTCCCAAAGCAACAGCCCCTGTCATAGCCACCACTAGCCCTAAAACAAAGCGGCGATCGAACCGCTGCTGTAACAGTAACCATCCGCCCAGGGTGGTGAATAAAGGGGTGAGATTATGCAGCAGCGTTGAGTTGGCCACTTCTGTACGAGTCAGAGACCAAGCCCACAAGGCAATGCACCCCCAAAACATCAGGGCAGCAGCGACGAGTAATCCTTGATCCCGTCGGGTATATTCGATCTCTTCTATGGCGTCTGTAGGTCCTCGGAGACTCTCCCATTCATGCCAAACCCAAAGGACAATATAGGCCACCCAAAAGCGATTAAAGATGGTCGCGAAGGGTCCCAGTTCTCGTTCGCTTAATTTGATAAAAATAGCGGCCAAGGATAAGGCCACAATCGCCCCTAGCATGGCTAACAACGGGAACAGTTCTGCTGAGAATCTCCAAGGCTGCTTGATCTGCAATAGTTTGGGTGTCATAGGGTGCACCTTTGCTTCAACGCACAAACTGAGACTCCCTAAATTGTTTTAGGGATATTTTTGATGAGAAGCGAGTTAAAACGCTAACGAATCTAAAAAATACTTTGGCTAGAGCATTAATCGCCCTATTTGCTTACAATTGTCTCACCCTCTTGCAGCCTTAAAAATTTCGATTTGAGCATTCAAGGTAAGATGCAGCCAGCGTCAGGGGAGATCACGCCAGGTTATAAGGCAGGTGGTTAGGGATAAAGCTTGCCAATCAAGGGTTTAGAGGTTTACGGCACCCTACACTAAAATGATGTAAACCGATAAAAAAACTATTCAACAAACACTTTAATTTCATTGATTTTTGCTACATCTAAACGCAGAAGCCATATAAATGCGATATCTACATAGAAGCTTGTAAATCCATCATCCACCTACTCCCCTTCGGTTGCTTATATGTGTTTGTTACCGGTCAGCTCAATATGAACATCTCTGTAGATGCCCAAATCCCATTCCCCAGATCCCTTGTATTTGCAACTTACCGGGACAAGCTACAAGAACTCTTGCCCTATATGGACAATGTGCATCATATTGAGCCCAAGACCTATCGCCAGGAAGATCAACGGGTGATTTGTACTAATGAGTGGCATGGGGGCGGTGATATTCCCACCATTGCTAAGGCGTTTATCGACGAGCAAATGCTGTCTTGGACCGAACATAATATTTGGAATGAAGCAGATTTTTCATTGGAGTGGCGGATTACCACCCATGCTTTCACCGAGGCGGTGTCTTGTTCCGGCAAAAATCTGTTTCGAGAGCAGGGAGACACCACCATTGTCGAAAACAGGGGAGAGCTAATCATCTACCCCCAGAAAATTGATGGCATTCCCGACTTTTTACGGAGTCAAGTAGCGGGGTTTGTGGAAGAGTTGCTGAGTCAGAAGATTGGCCCTAATCTCACCCAAATGGGGATAGGGGTTCGCCGATATCTAGAAAAAACGACCCCTTAGCTAGACTGGATAACGCGATCGCTGCAAAGGTTCAGCAGAATTTTGCAGTCGGTACCACCAAAGCTAGAACACTGCTTGCGAGCTTCTTGCTCAGCCACCTGAATGTCTTCACTCCACGCCCAACCATAGGCTCCAGATGTGGCGCGAACTACGCTCCCACAGGCATTTTTAAACCAAAACAAGGCTTGGCAATCTTTGGCAGGGGCACGCTGGTTACATTCTTGTAAGGCCCGTTTTTCAGCTTCAGCTTGTGATGGATAACGCAACCCATATCCATAGGTACCTGTGGGGATGGAATAGGCGATGGCAGCAAATTGCGACTCAACAGGTGGAGAAGTTTCTGGCGTCGGACTAGGTGTGATGTCTGGCGTCGGCGATATCTCAGGCGTTTCACTAGGCGATACGCCAGGGCTAATTTCGGTGGGATCAGGCTCCTCAGTACGACCCGCCAAAAGTCCAGCCATTACTGGCCATAGCTGTTGAACTGCTACAAAACTCACCACAGCAGACGCGAGTGCGATCGCACTCAGTATCCCTACTTTTTTCGGGGTAAATCCGGGCGATGGCTCTAGAAGAGACTGAGTTGGAGCTGCGATATCCGTCGGCTGCACATCCGGCGGAGGAGTAGGTTGAGGTGTGGAATAGACGGGCGCGGGTGGAGGAGGCGGAACGGCCGCATCAGCCACCGTCTTCATACTGCTATCTCGCAGTGCTTGTAAAAAGTCAGGCGCTGAGGCGTAACGATCACGGGCAGCCAAGTTGATGGAGCGATCAAGAACTGTGGCAAGCCCCGGTGACACGTTCAGCACCGATTGATGCCAGCGTAACTGGCTGGTCTGGGGATCGATATTCAGCTCATGGGGAAATTTACCCGTGAGCAAATAAATCGCAGTCAACCCCAAACTATAGAGATCGCTCGCATAGGTGGGAAATCCTCGGGATTGCTCCGTAGACATAAATCCAGGAGTACCAATTACCACCGAACTTGTCGGCTGCCCCTGGGCATTTACCACTGTCCCGAGGGTTTCTTTCACCGCCCCAAAGTCAATCAAGACGGGTTTACCATCCTGGCTGCGCAAAATAATATTTTCTGGCTTAATATCCCGATGAATAATGCCCCGCTGATGAATGAGATCAATAATCGGCAGCAACCGCATCAAAATATCGAGTACAGTCGCCTCACTCAGGGCACTTTGGGTCTGAATCACTTCTGCTAGCGTGCGGCCTTCAATCAGCTCTTGGACTAAATAGTATTGATGGGCTTCCGTAAAGTAGGCATACAGCCGGGGAATTTGATCTGACACATCTCCCAAAGTTTCCAGGATGGCTGCTTCTCGCTGAAACCGCTCTTGAACCAGGGTTTGAATCGATGGGTCAACACTCACGGGCTTGAGCTGCTTCAAGACACAACGACGCCGGGAAGGCATATGGGTGTCTTCCACCAAAAATGTGGTGCTAAAACCACCGCCCCCCAAAACATCCAGAACTTGATAACGGTTATTTAAGAGTTTGGTCATAACAGCTCAGTCTCAACCCGTCTCTCAGTCATAACTTGAGTCTGACCTCAAGCGCCATTTGTATATGTGTCAGTCTGCCCCCATCACCGCAAAAACTTGCGAGTTCGTGGCTTGCCCAGAGAATCACCCGTTGCCAAAACGGTAACCCTCCTTTTATTGTGATTGAGCTTACTTATTGTGTAAATAACTCAGACGACACCCAGGGCAGGAGCCGACCCAAAACTCACCCATTATTGGGAGTTCTTGAATTTAGACATTAATATAGTGTTTAACTTCCCCTTATTTAGCGATTGGCAACCGTTAAACTATCTCTAAAGTTGTGATCAAGACTCGTTACCCACGACAGGAGTGCATGTGCCGTACTTAGTGGCTCCCCCTAATGCACCAAATCCCAAATCCTACACTTTGGTTACAGGATCCAATTCGATTGGCCGGGGATTAGATAATCATATTGTGTTGATGCACCCGAGCTTATCGCGTCACCATGCTGAGCTCAAGGTCCAAGAAAATGGTCAAGCCGTTCTCAAGGATCTAGATAGCCTCAACCATACCTATGTCAACGATCAGCCGATTCAGCAATGCCAGCTCAAAGATGGTGATCGGGTCCGGTTTGGGACCATTGATATGCAAATCACCTGGAACTTGACGGCTACCATTCCTGAGCCGACTTCCCCCAATCCACCACCGGATCAGTCCCTGTCCATCATTAGTCGCTTTGCCCCTGAAAATACTCGAATTGAACTGCAAGATTTACTAGAACCCGAAGCCCCCGGCGAATCCGGCGTGGGTTTGAAGCTCAAACAACAGGACGATCAAACCCGCTCGGTTGATAAGCTCAAAATTTTGCTAGAAGTCAGTCAACAGCTATCGTCTCCCAAAGAGCTGGAAGAACTGCTCGATAAAATTCTGGATTTGCTGTTCGAGATTATGACCGTCGATCGCGGTTTAATTCTCTTGGTCAATCCTCAAACCCAAGAGCTAGAACAAAAAGCGATCAAATTCCGCAGTGGCATTCCCACCGGACTCCGCTTTTACAGCACTACCATCACGAATTTTGTCTATGAGTCGGGAGAAGGGATCCTAACGGATGATGCCGCCCGCGATCGCAGGTTCCATGAATCGCGATCCATCGTCCAGCAGGCGATTCATGCCGCCATGTGCGTCCCCCTCAAACCCAGAGATGAAGTGATTGGAGTCTTATACACGGACAATCTCTCCGTCCGTGCCCTCTACTCTGGAGAGGATTTGGAATTTTTGGCTGGATTAGCGAATCAGGCTGCGATCGCAATCGACAATGCCCATCTCTACAAAAAAATTCAAACGGAAGCCGTTCTACGCACCAAACTAGAACGCTTTTTCCCGCAAAACGTCTGGCGAAAATTGAGTGAGGAAAGCCAATTAGAGGTGATTGACACCAAAGTCACCGTCGTCTTTGCTGACATCAGTCGGTTTACAGAGCTATCCTCTCGCCTCGAACCCCGCCAAGTCATCACCATGCTAAATGAATACTTTAGCGTCATGGTTGAGGGCATCGTCTTTCGATTCGAAGGCACCTTAGAACAATATATCGGAGATGCCCTCTTGGCCGTCTGGGGAGCCCCCTATCAACATCCCAACGACGCGGAGCGGGCAGTCAAAGCCGCCATCGCCATGCAAAACGCCGTCTCCAAACTCAATCAACGTTGGGCTAAACGGTGGAACTTTAACATTCAGATTCATATTGGTGTTAACACCGGCGTCGTTGCTGCCGGCAATATTGGTTCTGAACAACTCTTCCAGTACGGCACCATTGGCAATACCACCAACATCAGTAGCCGTATTTGTGACGTGGCCCGCGCCGGTGAAATCCTGATCTCCCAAAGCACTTTAAATGAGCTGCATCAATGTGACGCACCTCTCCAACAGTTGACTCCAGTTCAAGTTAAAGGCATCCAAGACCCCATTCAACTGTATCGTCTGCTCTGGAACCAGAAAAACCCTCCTGCCCAAGGGCAAGCTGTAATGGCTAGCAAGCCTTAAAATCTTCTGGTGCAGTCCTAGCACTAGCCATCCCACGGCTACCAGTACGACTCCCACTTATCTATTAAGCATTCACAAACATCGTTTGAGATGTATATCTTTCTGTCTAATTTGTATAGGCAAAAAAAACATATTGCTTGAGTTTTATATATCTCCGATAGAAATTAAATCCAACTATCAGCTTATGACATAAATACTCCATGATTTTCAAGTTAGATAGCATTCCTTTTTGGGCAATATTGGAATATCCAATCTGAATGAAGAGTCATTCTTTTTCTGCTTTCGTACTCACGACAAATAGAAAACTTACTCTTTCTTAGCAAAGATATTCTATAAAAGAATACTCCGCAAACACCAGATTGAGCACATCAAATTGACCAATGTCTAGGAGTCTGTCATGAGAATGGAATTCAAAGGTTTTCATCCCAAAGATGCAAACAGTGATGTCACTATAACCCTTACAGAAAGCGGAATTGAATACTCTAACCCCAGCACTCGGGCTTTTCAATTTATCGCCTATACACAGGTGGCTGGCTTCTCAGGCTGGTTACCCACCTATGGCTCATTACACATCTATAGCAGCAATCCTAATCTCACCATCCATCTCAACTTTCCTCAAGAAGTTGCCGAAGATTATCTGCGTCAAATCCAAGATATCCTCAAAGAAAAGGTTGGACCAAAAACTACGAATCATTTAGTTGCTGCTATGGCTTAATTAATAGTCAAATCTAAACTATTTTCAATAAACCTTACATCTATCTGAGGCAATTTTTGCTGGAGTTTGTCGTCTTTACTCCGCTCAATTGCCTTTTTATTTGGGCATCCTAAGAATAACTGATAAAAAAGCTGGATTTTCAATCCCTGATAACAAAATGACGACTGGACTGCTCATTGGCCAATTAGCCAGTAAATTTGGTGTCTCTCCCCAAGCGATTCGCTATTATGAGCAACTCGGGCTACTCAAACAACCTGAACGGAATCGATCCGGTTATCGACTCTACACCATAGCAGCCCAAGAGAGATTACAAATTATTCGCAGTGCCCAAAACTTTGGCCTTTCCCTCCATGAAATTAAAGAACTGCTGGACATCGGCGAACAGTCCAAAGATGCTCAACAGCGCATGCAGCAGATGGTGGCCTGCCATATCGAAGACTTAGATCAACAACTCACAGAACTCAACCAAACCCGACAGCAGCTCGGACGCCGGTTTGAACAATTACAGCAGCTTAGCACCGTCGGCCCCCAATCCCAATCTCTCTTAAAACTGCTGCAAACGATTGAAGACCAAAGTCTGACAGTCCTTGAGGGAGACGAAGATATCAGCAGAGGCATGCTGGCAAAATATGCCGCAGGCGAACGCCATTTTGCGGGCCTGAAGTTGATTGGTGCTAAATTAAGCGGCACCCTACTCAGCCATGCCAATTTCAATCGGGCTGAGCTGATGCTAGCGAGTTTGAATGAAGCCGCCCTAGAGCAATGCACATTTCGAGAAGCCTATCTCAGCGGAGCCGATATGATCGGAGCCTATCTCAAACAAGCTGACTTATCCCATGCAGTTCTCATTGGCACAGATTTAAGTGAAGCCACCCTCACCGAAACCAGTTTAATTGGCAGCAACTTGGGTGGTGCCTGTCTATGTGAAGCCGACCTGCGAGGTGCCAACCTCAGCGAAGCCATTCTCATGGGAGCCAATTTGCAGGGAGCAGATTTACGAGGGGTTAACCTCTTTGGCAGCAATTTAATCGATGCCAATCTTGAAGACGTAATTGTGGATGAACCCATCGTGGTTGATAACTCAACCGTTAGCTATCCACAACCTGTTCCTTAATCCATATCTCAACCATCGTTTCTGATCTACCGGACTTCACCTATTCATGGAGTCCACAAACTGTCCTATCTATTCGTGTCAATTACATAAGTTTTTTTTATAGCTTGATCTATTGACACTCCAGTTAACTTGAACAATTAGCGTTAAGAAGAATTACAAACCAGGGGGAAACCATGCAAGTATTTGGTACTGAAAACAGCGAAGCACTATTTGGCTCAGAAGCAGATGACATCGTCGTCGGCAATGAAGGCGACGATACCATTATCGGTGGCGAAGGCGATGATATGTGGCTTTCGGGTAACGAAGGTGATGATGTCGTTAAAGGTGGCACGGGCAACGATACGCTCTCTGGCAGCCAAGGCAACGACTGGATGCATGGTGATGAAGGCGGTACCCAAAACTGGCAACAAGATGCCAATGGCAACTATATCTATAGCGGTCCAGTAGATGAGAGTGGTGCGGGTTTCGCTGATCCCAATGCTATTAGCGGCACCCAAAACGACGACCTCTTACTAGGTGGCGTTGGTAATGATGTCCTCATCGGTGGCTTAGGTAAAGACGCCATCATGGGCGATCAAGGCGCAGACATGATCATTGGTGGTCAAGGAGATGACTACTGGCTAGCCGGTGAAGCTGGCGACGACACCCTGCATGGAGACGCAGGCAACGATATTCTCAGTGGCGGCGAAGGCAATGATTTTGTCACCGGTGGCACAGGCAATGACAACCTCCTTGGCAATGAAGGCCAAGATACTTTATTAGCGGGTTCTGGTACAGATTATATCGACGGCGGTACTGGCGCTGACTTACTAGATGGCGGTGCGGGTGCCGACACCCTTAAGGGCGGTCTGGGAGATGACAAAATCCTAGGGCAATCCGGCAACGACATCCTCATGGGAGAAGCCGGCAACGATGAGCTGATAGGGGGTGCGGGTGACGACTATTGGATGTCTGGCGGCGAAGGCAACGATGCCCTCTACGGCGAGGAAGGTAACGACATCATGGATGGGGGTGAAGGCAACGATACCCTCTATGGCGGTGCCAATGATGACACCCTCACCGGGGGAGCAGGCGACGATGCCCTGTTCGGCGGCGAACAGGTGGACCATATGGATGGGGGTACTGGTACAGATACCTTATCCGGGGGTCAAGGCGATGACAATATTCACGGTGGCGAAGGCGACGACCTTATTACTGGCGAAGGTGACCAAGACGTTCTTTACGGAGATGCGGGACAAGACACCATCAGCGGTGGTGCTGGTCATGACTTTGTTAGTGGTGGATTAGGCGATGACCTGCTCTCTGGAGATGAGGGTATGGATGCCATCGAAGGTGGCCAGGGCAATGACACCATAGACGGTGGCGCGGGTAACGATGGTTGGCTCTCCGGTGGCGAAGGCGCTGATTTAATCGATGGCGGGGCTGGCGAAGATGTGATGTCCGGTGGTGAAGGTGCAGATATCCTCCTCGGCAACACGGGTAATGATGTCCTAATGGGCGATGCGGGTAATGATTACCTGAATGCTGGAGAAGGCAACGACTACTGGGTTGACGGTGGTGCAGGCAATGACCTCGTTGAAGGCGGCCTCGGCAATGATGTCGTTGCGGGTGGGGCAGACCAAGATACTGTTAGTGGTGGCGACGGCAATGACACCGTCCTCGGTAATGCAGGCGATGACGTTCTCACAGGTGATGCCGGCAATGACATCGTCGATGGGGGCGAAGGCCAGGACCAGCTCAGTGGTGGTCTCGGCAGTGACACTCTCAGCGGTGGTCTCGGCAATGATGTCTTAGAAGGAGATGCCGGAAACGATGTCCTCAAAGGCGATGCTGGCGATGACATTCTTAAAGGGGGCGAAGGAGATGACTTTTGGGTCGACGGTGGTGCTGGCAATGACCTCGTAGAAGGCGGTCTCGGCAGCGACATCGTTTCTGGGGGCGAAGGAAATGATACCGTTTCTGGGGGTGAAGCCGATGATACAGTCCTCGGCGGTGCCGGTGATGACCTACTGACCGGTGACGCTGGCAATGACATT
The DNA here is from genome assembly GCF_021497025.1 of Acaryochloris sp. 'Moss Beach'. Taxonomy (NCBI): domain Bacteria; kingdom Bacillati; phylum Cyanobacteriota; class Cyanophyceae; order Acaryochloridales; family Acaryochloridaceae; genus Acaryochloris; species Acaryochloris sp. 'Moss Beach'. The sequence continues at coordinate 2,807,758 of NZ_CP071717.1, read as the reverse complement.
CTCCAAGGCGATGCTGGACTTGATACGCTATACGGCGGTGCTGGCAACGACTCCTTGGGTGGCGGCGATAATGCCGATCTCCTGAAAGGAGAAGCTGGCTTAGACATTCTGGAAGGGGGCGCTGGCAACGATACCCTCTTCGGTGGAGAAGAAAAAGACGTCCTTATGGGTGATGCCGGAGATGATGTCCTCTCAGGTGATGCAGGCAACGACTACTTGAGCGGCGGTGAAGGCGCTGACCAACTCAGTGGTGGCGACGGCCAAGATGTCATTGAAGGGGGCGAAGGCGCTGACGTCATTTCGGGTAATGCAGGTAATGACGAATGGCTCTCCGGTAATGCTGGAGATGATTTTATCGATGGGGGCAGCGGCAATGATGCCATTAGTGGCGGTGCAGGCGCAGATACTCTCTTAGGTGGCGATGGCAATGACGTTGTGTTCATTGATGCTGCTGACACCCAAATCCTGGGTGGTGAAGGCTATGACATCGCCATGGTGGAATCGGCTGAAGGTGTCGTCTTTGATGCAGGTGCTAACAGCTTTAATGAAGCCCACGGCAATAGTGGGGATGATATTTTCACTAATACGAATGGTGCTGGTACTCCAGCTTCTACGACGGTTGCTTTGTTCGGTAACGGTGGTAATGACCAGTTATCCGGTGGCTCAGCTAATGACTATCTAGAAGGCGGCACTGGCGACGATACCCTAGCTGGTGGAGCGGGTGAAGATGCTGCGATCGCAGGTGAAGGCAACGACCTGATTTCCGGTGGGGCAGGCCATGACTACCTTGAAGGTAATGCTGGGGATGACATCCTCGAAGGTGGCACTGAGAATGACATGTTGGTCGGTGGCGACGGAGCAGATGAACTGTATGGGGGCGAAGGCTCTGACACATTGCTGTTCGATGCGGATGATACCGTAGTCGATGGTGGCGACGGTTACGACATCGCTCGTGCTCAAGGCAATCAGCCCGTCACCCTAGATCTAGGCGCTAGCCAAATTGAATTGGCCTACGGTTCTGGCGGCGATGATGTCTTTACCAATTCCGGGACCGAGAATGTTGAAATTCATGGTGAAGCTGGAGATGACAGCATCACTGGAGGCACCGGCCATGACAATCTCGATGGGGGAATCGGTAATGACACCATTCTTGCTGGGGCAGGCAATGACATTCTCTCGGGTGGTACGGGAGATGACCTCCTAGAAGGTCAAGAGGGCAACGATGTTCTCTCAGGCAATGCTGGGGCCGATACTTTATTGGGCGGCGCAGGTAACGATACCATTAACTTCGATGGTGACGATACCTTTGACGGTGGCGACGGTACAGATGTTGCCAAACTCCAAAGTAGCGATGGTCTAACTCTCAATATTGATGATGTCAGCATTGAAGAAATTCACGGTAATGCTGGGAACGACCAGTTCACCTCTAGCAATGGCACCAACATTAAAATGTATGGTCTGGCTGGCGATGACACCCTCACTAGCAGCAGCGGCAACGATCGTTTAGACGGTGGCAGTGGTAACGATGTCTTATCTTCTAGCGGTGGTAACAATGCCCTATTCGGTGGCGACGGCAACGATAGCTTGACTACCGCCGGGGGCAAAGACACCTTAGACGGTGGGTCTGGAAATGATACCCTCAGCGCTGATAGTGGAAACGACAGTCTGCTTGGCGGCAGTGGCGATGACCTCTTAGATGCCGGGTCTGGAAACGACATCCTGAAAGGGGATGCAGGTGCAGACCAACTCATCGGGGGCGCGGGCAACGATAAACTCTACTTCGATGTTGACGATACCGTTGTTGAAGGTGGTACAGGTACAGATACGGCTTACTTCCAAAGCACCTCTGACCTGAACATGAATATCGATGCCGTTGGTATCGAAACCCTTTCTGCCAACAGTGGTAATGACCAAATTACATCCACTAATGGTGCCAAAGTGAAGCTCTATGGCCAGGGTGGAAATGACACCCTCTCTAGTGGCAGCGGCAGTGACCGTTTAGATGGAGGTGCCGGGGATGATGTCTTGACCACGACGGGTGGCAACAACAACCTCAAAGGTGGATCAGGCAATGACACCCTCACCAGTGGCGACGGTAAAGACACCCTAGACGGCGGCAGTAATGACGATATCCTTAGTGCGGGTGCGGGTGCAGACCACCTCAAAGGTGGTAGCGGTAATGATGTGCTCGAAGGGGGCAGTGGCAATGACCAGCTCTTCGGTGGGTCTGGTATTGACACACTTCTAGGAGGAGAAGGAAATGATTCCCTTTATGCCGATACGGGCAATGACTTATTAGATGGTGGCGTTGGCAATGATGTTCTGTTTGGCAGCACTGGAAATAACCAACTGCTAGGTGGTGACGGGACCGATGCCCTCTATGCTGGCGCTGGCAACGATATGCTGGAAGGCGGTGCTAACAACGACACCTTAATCGGCCACGAAGGTAATGACACCCTTCTGGGTGGGAGTGGTGCTGATGTCTTAGTCGGTGCCAACAGCGACACCCTCAAAGGCAGTGGTTCCATTGACTATCTGACTGGAGATGAAGGTGCAGACTATTTCGTCCTCGGTGGTGATGTTGCCTACTACAACGACGGCGATGATACATCTGCAGGTCTGAATGACTTTGCTGTCATTACCGACTTCAATGGAGGTGAGGATATGATCCAACTCAGTGGCTCCGCATCCGACTATGTCTTAGGCGCTTCAGCACCTGGCATGGGCGGCACCGGAATCTATTTGGATTCTAATGGTGGTGCTGATGAGCTGATTGCTAATGTTATGAGTGACTCTGTTTTCAGCTTGGAAGACAGCTCTTTCATCTATATCTAGGGGCTCCTAATTCTGAAGTCGTAAAGCGGCCAAGACCCCGTAAAACTCCTTAGACTTTAAAGCGAAAACTGCTCTGGTGCTGCCAGAGCAGTTTTTTTGAGACTGATCAGAGTTTTGTGTAAGCGGTCTAGAATCCAAACACACCAGGAGACCGCATCATGTCTAGAAAGAAACAAGTACCCAATCGAGTTGATGAGCTATTGGATGAACTCATTGGAGAGAATCCACAGCCAGAGGATATTCTGGGCGAATCAGGACTGCTCAAACAACTCAGCAAACGCCTAGTGGAACGAGCCTTGGCAGGTGAATTGACTCATCACCTGCATCAATCCTCCGTCGATGAGCGTTCTCATGGCCCTAGAAACAGTCGCAATGGTTACTCGAAAAAGACCGTCCAGACTGAACAAGGAGAGATGGACCTATCGATTCCTCGCGACCGTTGCAGTGAGTTTGAGCCTGTCCTCGTGCCCAAAGGCCAGCGACGTATCGCGGGACTCGACGAGAAAATCATCGCCTTATATGCTCGTGGCATGACCACTCGTGATATTCGAGTCTCAATTGGTGGAGCTGTATGGGGCCAATATCTCTGAGGGTCTGATTAGTGACGTCACCAATAGTGTCATGGAGGAGGTTAAAGACTGGCGCTCAAGACCATTGGATGAGGTGTATCCGATTGTCTATCTCGATGCCCTGTATGTGAACATCAAAGTCAATGGCCAAGTCAGCAAGCGAGCCGTCTATGTCGCGCTAGCGGTAACTGTGGAGGGAAACAAAGAGCTGTTGGGATTATGGATAGGGGCTGCCGAGCGGGAGGGAGCAAAATTCTGGCTTTCAGTGCTCACAGACCTTAAAAACCGAGGCGCTCAGGATATCTTGATTGCTTGCTGTGATGGTCTCAAAGGCTTTCCCCAGGCGATTGAATCGGTCTATCCCGATACTCAAGTTCAAGTTTGTATCGTTCATCTCATTCGCAATAGTTTGCGCCATGTGCCTTGGAAGGAAAGTCGAGCCGTAGCTGCAGACCTCAAGCCCATTTATCAAGCGGCCACTTTGGAGGAATCTGAGGCTGCCTTGGATGCGTTTGCCAACAAATGGGACCAGACGTATCCTGGCATCAGCCAAATCTGGATACGGCATTGGGATAATATTGCTCCGTTGTTTAAGTACCCAATGGCCATCCGAAAGGTTATCTACACCACTAATGCCATTGAGTCGCTCAATCGCTCACTGCGAAAGGTGATTAAGACCAAAGCTGTCTTCCCGAATGAAGAGTCTGTCTACAAATTGATGTTTCTGGCGATGAGGAATATCTCGAAGAGATGGACCAGACCAATTTTGAATTGGAAGGCGGCGCTGTCCCATTTTGCTATTCTGTTCCCAACACGATTCAACTATTGAATACGTTACGGCTTACACAAAAATCTAAACACTCTCGTTTTTTTGTCTGCAAAATGTATATCCACAAAAAAACATTAGTCATACGTAAAGTCTTTCTATATATGGCTTTTAAGCCATCAGGTATATGGAAGAAACGCCAAGTATAATTTATTCTTATACAAATTTCTCTTGACTCTCAAGCTTACTGTAATGGTTAGTCTATATCTATAAGCAACCAACCCCGACTACCCCAATGACTCAGACCTCTCAGATAGCACTTCTCCAAAACATTCAAACCATGACTCTTCTCAACACCTTAAGCACAACTGCCTCCTATACTGAGCAGTCTCTCTTTTTATCTGACGCAGAAATTAAAAGTTTCATGCTGATCGATTTAGATGTAGAAAGTATGAATGAAGGGCTTGGAATTGAAGGAGAGTTGGCACATCTCTAGGCGAATGACCTAGCCTTACACCACATATCCAATATTGATCCCTTTGCCTTTCAGACAGCACTCCCCCAGACGCTTACAACCATGACTCTCCACAACACTTTAAGCACAACTATCTCCCCTATTGAGCAGTCTCTCTTTTTATCTGATACAGAGATTAAAAGTTTTATGCTGCTCGATTTAGATGTAGAAAGTATGAACGAGTCAGAGTGATTCCGAAGAAATAGCACATCTCTAGGCGAATGATCCAGCGCTCATGTCACATACCTGATGATGCTGCCCTGACGACATTTCGTCAGGGCTTTTTTGAACCAAGCTGCTGAGCTGAAAGCACATGCCACTAAGTCAGGGCTTTTACGACTTAGCGTAAATGCTTAATGCCATCGGCTTCCTTGGAAAAGCGATCGGTAATCAAACTAATGATAGGTCGCTTGCGTACTTTGATATTGACACTGACAGACATCCCAGACTGCAAATCTAGATTACGCCCCTTAGCCTCTAATGTTTGTGAATCTAACTGCACCATGGCTGGAAAGCTGTAAAACTGGCGCACCTCCGTTGGCGGTAAAGCATCAGAGCCAATGGACTCAATGGTTCCTTCAATATCGCCAAATTCACTAAAGTTAAACGAATCGACTCGTACATCGACAGGCATTCCTGTTTGAATAAAGCCAATATCTTTATTGGTGATGTAGACTTTGGCCTTTAGACTATCAGACGGCACAATTTTCAAAATCGGCTCACTCGCATTCACCACAAAGCCAGGTCCACTAGGCTGGAGATCAAACACCAACCCATCCACAGGTGCTTTCAACACTTGATACTCGCGAGTTAGTTGGGCTTGTGTCAAACGACTGTTTAAATCTGCAATTGCTCTTTTATTATCAACGACCGCTTTGGTGAGCTGGCTATCGATTTCCGTGATCTGTTTTTCATTTGCGGCAATCCGATCCAACAAATCTCGCTGGTTGGTGGCTACTGTATTGAGAGCTTGTGCTTGAGACTGTACCTTCTCTTGACCAATTTGCTCCATTTGACGTAACAAGCGAATTTGCTCTTGCTGCAGACGAGAGACTTCTGCTTGACCAGACTGCACTTCATCTTCTTGACGTTTAAATTGGACCCGGGCAATTGCCCCTTTCTTGTGGGCCTCTTCAATATCTTTAACAATCTCTTGATTCAGAGACAAGGTCTGTTGAGCACTAGCTAATTGAATTTTGGTCTGCTCTAGCTGCACTTCAATTTGGCGCAGCTGTTTTTCACCTTGCATCACTCGGGCTTGAGCAGCCGCTACACTAGACGAGCCTTGCAACAACCCAGACTTCAAGCGCTGTTGCTCTTCCGGTGAAAAGGCTTTAGCGTTTTTCGCTCCATTCAGTTGGGCTCTGAATAGTTTATTCTCAGCGACGAGGGCCCGCCGATCACGCGTCGCATTAATCAACTCGACATTAATCACATCTGGAAGCGGGGCAGCACTATTTCCTTCTAGCTGCTGGCGGTAATATTTGTTGACTTCACGGAGTTGGTCAAGTTGATCTTCTAGGGACTTGATCTCAGAGTTCGTGCCTTTTGCGTTCAGAAAAATCAATGGATCGCCGGCTTTAACCAACTGTCCTTCGTCAACTTTGATCTCTGTCACAACACCTGTAACCGGAGATTGGATGGGTTTGACTGCTCCCTGGGGTTCTAGCTGGCCAGTTGCAGGAATCGCTTCTTCAATTTGAAACAAACAGGCCCATGCCAATGCTGCCGAAGCAGCGCCCACAATCCCCCAAATGATCGCTCTAGACCAAATCGGAGATTGCTGGAGAATGACTGGCCGATCAAACGGCTTCTCTTTTGTGGGACGGCCCTTTGTTAGAGGTAATACATTTTGCTCTGGTTCAGTCGAAGGTCTTTGGGGGTCGCCAGCGAAATCTTGAGTAATGGTCATGATTGAGTCTCCTGTTGCTGGTAAAGCCAGTAATATCGACCTTTTTGCTGCATCAATTCTGCATGGGTGCCTTGTTCTACTAGATTGCCCTGATCCATCATCAGAATCATATCTGCTGATTCCAAAGTTTTGAGGCGGTGGGTAACAAAGAAAACGGTGCGATCACCAAAGGCTTCTGCCAGATTAAGACAGACTTGCCGTTCGGCGTTGTAATCTAGTGCACTCGTGGCTTCATCGAGAATGATGAGCTGGGGATTTTGCAGTACCATTCTTGCGATCGCAATCCGTTGCCGTTGTCCCCCAGACAAAGACGAGCCCCGCTCACCGACTCGGGAGTTATAGCCTTGGGGCAGCTCCATAATGAAATCATGGGCATAGGCTATTCTGGCGGCCTCCACAATTTCTTCCGCCGTTGCATCTGGTGCCGAAAGAGCAATATTCTCTTGCACCGTGCCATCAAACAGCAAACTGTCCTGCAGCACCATGCCAATTTGACGCCGGAGAGAGTATAGCTCGACCTTGCTAATGTCGTACTGGTCGACTACGATTCGTCCTCCATTCGCGTTGTAAAGTCGCATCAGCAGCTTCATCAAGGTACTCTTACCGGAACCACTCTGACCGACAATCCCCACAAAGGTTTGAGCTGGCACTTCGAGAGACACCTGCTGAAGCTGCATCGGTCCACTATCCTTAAACCGGAAAGACAGATCCTCAAACTTGACGGCCCCCTCCATTAGCGGCATGGGGATTAAATCTCGATCTGCTTCAGTCACTTCTTGGGGATAGTCGAGAATATCGCTCAATCGTTCTAGGGACAGTGCTGTTTCTTGGAAGTTCTGCCATAGCTGCACTAACCGGAGCAAGGGGCCAGTGGTATAACCAGCAATAATACGAAAGGCAATCAATTCACCCACGGTCAACTGCCCTTCAATAAATAGATAGGCTCCCACCCACAGCAAGAGCAGACTAGATAACTTATTCAAAAAGCCACTCATGGAGCCAGCTGTTGTAGATGCCACAACCGCCTTAAATCCAGCGCTGACATACCGGGCATAGCGATCTTGCCATTGCCATCGGGATTTCAGCTCAATATTTTGAGCTTTGACCGTTTGTATTCCCGATACCACCTCCACCAAGTACGACTGGGTCTTGGCGTTCTCCTCAGCCTTAGTCCGGGCAAGGCGGCGAATAATCGGCGCAAAAATAAAGGTTAGCAAGGCAAATAACGGTACCGTACCCAGGGCAATAATCGTCAGCAGCCAGCTGTAGAACACCATGACGACGATGTACACCACGGAGAAAACCGCATCCAACACCACCGTCAAAGCCGTTCCCGTCAAAAACTTACGGATGTTTTCGAGTTCATTCACTCGGGTGGCGAGTTCACCCACAGGCCGCTTATCAAAATAGCGTAGGGGTAATCGGACTAAGTGATCGATCACCTCCGCTCCTAGGGACATATCAATCCGATTCGTGGTATCCACAAACAGATAGGTCCGAAAACTGGTGAGCAAGGCTTCAAAAACAGCCACACCAACCAACAACATACCGAGGACATTCAGGGTCCCCAAAGCCCCTTGGGATAAAACTTTATCAATAATGACCTGGGTAATAAGCGGATTCGCTAAACCAAATAACTGCACAAAGAAAGAGGCAATCAGCACCTCAATCAAAACCTTACGGTGCTTCTTAATCGAAGGCCAAAACCAGCTCAGGTTAAATCGACTTTGGGGCGTATCATGGGTGCGCTCTAGCAGCAGCACTTGCACCTTGTCATCAAAGGCTTCCAAAAATTCATCGGGGTGCTGACGCAGCAAGGTTTGCTCAGGCACCGCAAATACGATTTCTTTAGCACTGGTTTCATACACCAGTGCAATACGATCTTGCCAATTGATTAAGGCAGGAGCAGGAAGACGAGAAAACGCAGAAGCAGGGGTTTCCACTAACTGGGCTCGTAATCCCATCGACTCTGAGATCGCACCATACACCGGCAGGGAAATTCCTGGACCATTGCGCTCCGCTTGGTTTTTGAGAATGCGCCGCAGAACATCCTTGCGAAACGGCAAATTGAGATACAGCGCCAGCATTTGGAAACAAGCCAGCGGGGCATCAATAGGGCCCCGACCAGACTTAAAGGGATATTTGCCATGTTTCACCGGGGCATCATCGACCGCAGGCAGCAAAGTTGGTGCTTCGGGGATATCCTCCCAAGTATCTGCTTGGGGAATAGAAGCCACTGGCTCAATCGATAGCTGCTGGGCCTTGATCGGTGATAACCCAATCAACCGGAGTGTTTCTGAACGAGAGACCGTGCCATTGAGCTGCTCTAGACAGGTTTCCAAGGGTTGACCAATTTCCAAGTCAGGAATGGACCCTCCACTCACAAACCATTCCAAATTGGGCTGTAATTGATCAATAGAGATATCTCGGATGGGGCACTTTTGAATCAGACTTGCTGGTAAAGCTCTTTCTGCCAAAAATTTCAGGTCAGTCGAGCCATCTGCCCGGATCAATAACTGTTGGCCCAGAACATCAAACGCTTCGAGAATATTAGCCTGCTGCTCATACACTTGAGCCAGGCTCGATTCATGTTCCAGCAGCTCTAAAAAAGTCGCAGCAGGCAACTTTAATCCCACTGTTTCCACCGAAGCAATGGCCGTCTCACAGGGAATTTGGCGCACCAGGCTAATCCACCCGACTGCAGCACCCGGTCCCAACAGACTGAGGGTCACTGGAGTATCGGTGCGAGGATCGTAACCTAATAGGCGCACCTGCCCTTGATAGATCAGGGTAAAGTCTTGGGGCATGGCCCGATTAGACACAAGGGGGCGGCCCATGGGATAGCGCAATGGTTGAAATTCTTTCGCCACCGAAGATAAAACCGCTTCTGAAAGCTGGTTAAAACCGGGTAGATCCTTCAAAAAGGATTCCAGGGCAAGGATGGCTGAAGTCATGGTGTTCGCGCCGAAACAGCAATAGAGTCATCAGAAATTGCAGCCGATTTCAGCTGCAATTGAAGCCACTCATTAAAACGCTGCTCCAGCAATTGTTGTCGCAGCGGGGCATCGAGTTGAGCCGAGATCAATTTTTGCAAACTGACAATCACAAACCATTCACCTAAGCGAATAGGAGGGCGTACTTGCCCAGGTTGAGCACTCGTCAGAATTTGCACTAACGTGGGATGTAGATTGGCTGCAGTAACAGGACCAATCAATCCCCCTGTTTGTGCTTCAGGACCTTGAGAATATTTGGTTGCCAAATCTGCAAACGCTTGTTCACCGGCCTGCAGTCGGAAATATAATTCTTGAGCCACTTCGGCACTGGCCACTCGGATCAAAGAATAAACATATTGATCAAACTGCCCTTTTTGCTGGAGAAAATCAGACTCTACCTGGTTATTCCAGGTTTGGAGTTTAAATTTATGCAGTTTCAACTGCCGTTGGGCTTGCGCAGCCAACTGCTGAGGCGTCATCCGATAATGCTTTAGCCAAGCCTCACGTCTAGCTTCCTCACCGATTTGATGCTGACGATAGAACTGCTCTACTGCTTGTACAACTTCTTCTGGGCCTAATTGAACGTCTTGAATAGCTTGGTCAATAATCAGTTCTTTCAGCAACTGAGGAAGCAGCTGATATTGCCCAAGCAAAGGAATTAAATCAGAGGGTTGAACAGTTTTATCCACAATCGGTAGGGCAGAGATCATATCAAAAATACTCTTAATAGAGAGGGTTATTCAAGTCTAAAGATCAATTTAGAGACAACATGAATAAAACAGATGAAGGTAAGGGTGAAAGGAAAGTATTGTTACCATACCCTGCTGACTAGGAAGATGTAACTCTCATGGCGTCGTTTCAGTCAGCAATAGGATCTCGCTGTGTCATCATCCCTCGGAATCTTAACCCATATATTTACAACTGATAGATCAGCACCAACTAGAAACGTTAACATCTAGTAAAATTATTTTTCCAAGGCAAATAATTCTTTCATGTTTTGCAATCTACGTAAAATTGTATTATCAATGACCATCAGTTTTAGACTGCTATAGCTATATTCCTGACTCTTCATAATAAGCAACTGAAAGAAACCACAGCCTTCTCGTTATTCTTTCTAGAATTATTACTATCTTGGCTAAATAATTTAAGTGATATTAGTTATCCAAGATTTACACTCAGTCATAAACTACCTTTTCTAATCAGAACTAATGTTGCTTGATACCAGTGGTTGAGGCAGCCAACTATTTATCAGTTAGTGAGTGAATATTTATGCATCCACTTCCCAGGCCATAAAGGCAGAATCGTTAGCTCATTAGCTAGGCAAGCTCGGCGAGTAGATATAGCGGAATAGGGCTGGGAATTTTGCTTTGCTACAGCTATCCAATTAGCAGTGACCGACCTATTAGCAAATGGGTTGAGTCATAGCCTTGCTGTTGAATGGGAACCCATCAGAGTAATCCTGCCCAAACCGATGGCAATTTGACGCAACCACGGACGACCAAAGCGGCAGGCTTGGAGCCTGCCGCTATCTGGCTTAAACGATAAAGTTATCCACTGTTAGGTCATTCACACTGACATTTGATAGGAGTACCGAATCATCATTTCCTAAATCAATCAAGGTATTAGCGCCCACCTGAGTGGCAGCACCGTCAACACCCAAAATCTCACTGATATCACTAAAGACAGCACTGACATCAAGCACATCAATCTCGCCAGACGTTGCAAAGTCTGTGACGACATCAATCCCTGAATTTGCTGCAAATACAAATGTATCCTGGCCCAAACCGCCGGTTAGGAAATCGTCTTGACGGCTCCCAATCAAACGGTCGTTGCCTCCACCGCCATTAATTGCCCCATTCACCGTGCCTTCAGCACCGTTAAAGATATCGTCAAAATTGCTCAGGATGACATCGCCATTGATCTCCCCTTGGTTATTAACGGTAACGCCAGCAGTGGCTGCACTCGCATCAATAGCAGCGACTCCACCGGTAATGGTGCCTTGGTTATTCAATTCACCATTAAGCGCTCCACTAATATTGACCCCAATCTCATCTGCGGCAATCAAACCTGAGTTATTAATGTCGCCATCTAGCGTTACCCCGGTTTGAATATCGATGCCATCATCCGTACCAAAGATTTGACCTCGATTATCCAAATCCCCCGCAAAGGTTGTGGATCCAGCCACACTCGTAAACAGACGAACACCGTCGCCAGCCTGATTACCTACGCCATCTCCACGGCCTCGGATTAAACCGTCATTGCGGAGTGAGGCTTCGACGATATCACCATCTTCATCGCCTGTCTGCAAGGAAACACCAGCACCGTTATTGCCTTCACCGGCGTCAATCAACCCTGAACGTCCATTGAAAATGAAGTAGTCTTCTGCAGTTGAGTCGGCATAAACTGTACCGTTACGTTGATCATCTGTCCCCAAAATTTGACCAAAGTTACGCAAATCAACACCAGAACCATCAATGTTGACAGCTCGGCTGCCGCTTTGAATGGTGCCACGATTAATCACCGTTGCATCATGGTCAGCATCGCCAAAATACAAGCCATTTTGAGCACCATCAATGAGTCCTCCTCTGGCGTTGGTCAATGTCCCTTCATAGGCCAGGCCATTGGAAAATCGAACTGCAGCAGTCGGACCTTGCAAACTTTCGGAAAGAATTCGACCCTGGTTAAAAATGTTGCCACGATAGACGGTTCCTCCACCATCGACACCAGAAAAAATTCGTAGACCATCACCTGCTAAACCTAAGTTAGCAGCAGCCTGACCTCGACCCTGTATCGTGCCAAAGTTAGTTAACGTCGAATTAACAACATCTCCTGCAATATCACCCGTCTGCAGGGCAATTCCTGCTCCTTGGTTACCAACTCCTGCATCAATGACGCCCGAACGGCCATTAAAAATTCGGTAGTTATCTGCTGTGGCATCTGAGTAAACAGTGCCATTACGCTGATTGCCGGTACCCGTGATGGTGCCATAGTTCAGTAAATCTACACCTGTGCCGTCGATATTGACCGCCCGACTCCCAGACTCGATGCGACCAAAGTTGCGAATCGTTAGATCATGGTCTGCATTACCAATATAAAGACCATTCCGAGGCCCTTCAATCAGACCATTACGGCCATTGACAATCTGCCCATCAAAACCCACGCCATCTTCCACGACCAAGCCGCCGAGAAAGCCCACATTCACTTCGGCGGTAATCGTACCGTTATTAATCACAGATCCACTGACAGCAGTCTCGGGCTGACCTGAGCCATTAAAGAATCGAAGGCCGCTTGACCCATTAGGGGCGACTCGGGCACCGTTGGCAAAAACCTCTGGGCCATCGCCCCGGCCTTGGAATAAACCATTGTTGACAATATTGATACCCTCGCTGGTGGGATCATCTGTAGCACCCACCTGTACCGAAACGGCATCTCCAAGATTGCCATCTCCCGCATCAATAACGCCCGAGCGTTGATTGAGAAGCCGGAAGTTATCGACGGTGCCATCGACATATAAAGTCCCGTTTCGCTGATCGTCTGTGCCAATAATCGAACCAGAATTGATGACAATGCTGCCATCCCCATCGCTGATATCCACCGCTCGGCTGTCAGACGCAATAGTGCCCCGGTTAAACAAGCGGAAACGATTGCCCGTCGCACTGACACCATTCACACCTCCAGCAATGGTGCCCTGGTTAAAGATGATGCTGGCTAAACCATTGGCTTCCACAGCCGTGTCATTGCTCTCAATCGCAGCATTGTCTTCTACTACAACTGTGTTGAGGACGTCTTCCGTCACCACGCTATTTTGATCGCCCGTTTGTAAGTTTTGACCCGAGCGGACGCGCAAAGATTCGCGGAATTCATCTAGCACAACAGGACCATTTTCTAGATCGCCATCATTGAGTGAATTGAAATTAGGCATAGTTGCATCTCCAGATTTTTTCTAGACAAATTGTTTGCATGTGGTCGTAACTCGGGCTATTGCCCATCGTCAACAGGGGAAGCAAGATCAACAGATGAACTGCACAAACAGCACGATTCACCGGCCGCAAGGCAAGAAATGCCTGCGGTACGTGTCAAAGCTATTTTGGAGAACTCAACAAATAGGAGGAGCACTCCCCAGATTTGAGAAAGATGTCAACTCACAAGCCATGAGGTCAGACTTGGAGCGTTATGCAAACCCAATTGATTTCAATGACCTTACTGTTTTGACAATAAAAGATCTGCACAGCAAAAAAGCCTCACTTTTTGCCTCACTTTTTCTCCAGCAATCAAAGAGTAGATGTCCTGAAAAATTCTTCTCATATAGCTTTCAGCTTTCTCAGATTTCTTTCATGCCAGCTTTAGGTTTCCTTCAGCCCTATTCAGAAATGAATCAGCTAAAATTTTATTTGTTTAAATTAAAATACTAACGGACACTTATTTAGATGTTTTTACTCCAAACCTAAAGTGAAAATGCCTCACTTTTTGCCTCAGTTGTTCCAGAAATCTAAGTCGCTGATTTGATATCGAGAAGACATTCTTATACAATCCTTTCCCTGAGAATATTTCAGCCTTCTGCGCTACCTTTACTCTCCTCAAAAATGCCCTTATTCGTCAGTATCTGAGGGCAAGGCTATAGTGGTAAGCATGTGTTCTCTCCCCTGAACAGCGCCCTTAACCATGGTCTTCCAGACCTCCAGGTGCGCTGGCCAAGCCAGATTTCTTATACCTATAAATAGAACTATGAGTACACAGCTAAAGATAAAAGATTCAGATGACAGAACCGTTGAGCAAATTACCGAGCATTACCACATCGAAAAACAGCTCGCTGATCAGCTCCGGCACTCCACCCAATCCGAGCGCATAGAAGGGTCACTTTACACCCAACTCTACGATGCCCTATTCACGAAAGTGACTCATCATTCCCATCACTCTCGCCCAGCCGATACCAGTGCTAACAAACTCATTCAGCAACGCATCGACTTTTTGCAGCACTTTATGTCAGACGACTCAACATTTCTGGAAATCGGACCTGGCAACTGTCACCTCTGCCGCGAAATTGCCCCCCATGTCCAGCAAGTCTATGCCGTGGATGTCGCCACCGAAATTACCAAAGACTTGGCCTTACCCAAAAACGTTGACTTAATTATTTCCGATGGCTGTAGTATTCCCACGGAACCTAGCAGTATCGATTTAGCCTATAGCCACCAGCTGATGGAGCATTTGCATCCCGAAGATGCCTACGACCAGCTTAAGAATATTTGCACTGCCCTCAAACCAGGCGGCACTTATGTCTGCGTCACGCCCCATCGATTATCTGGCCCCCACGACATCTCCAAGTATTTTGATGAAGTTGCCACAGGGTTCCATCTCAAGGAATATTCGATTGTTGAACTAGCCCAGCTCTTTAAACGGGCAGGGTTCTCCAAAATTCGGATGTATAAGGTCTTCAAAAATCGAATACTGTCTTTACCCATTGTTTTCCCGATCTCTCTGTTCATCCTTGCCCTTGAAAAGGGAGTGGGACTCCTCCCCTTTGCTCTAAGACGCACCTGCGCTGAAAAGTCTCTGATTTTCAGGACGATCACCATCGCTGGGGTCAAATAATCGGGCCTGCCATCTATAACTGCTGCTGGATCCAGCGATGCAGCTCAGCATTGATGACTTCTGGACGCTCATCATGGGGACAGTGTCCTGCATCGACTAAGACTAAATCAGCCGCAGGGTAGAACTGTTGAAATTTCTCTGCTTTCTGGGGCGTCATCCATGGATCTGCTGATCCCCAGAGTAGGAAAAGAGGGCAGCCCAAGCTTTGTAGCAAGTCATCGAGCTTGCGGCCAGGCGGTGACTTAAACACACCTGCAAAAACGCCCCGCGCTCCCTTATCTAGGGAGGGCTGATAGATTTCTTCAACTAAGCGATCCGTTACGGCCGATTGATCTTTATACACCTGGGACAAAGCTTTGCGGATATTTTCTGGCTTCCGCATGCGGTTAAACAAGAAGTAGCTCATGACGTTGATCACAGGACGCGATCGCATCACGGTTTTGCGCCGCTCTTGCAACTGTTGTCGCCAAGCCGACAGCTCAGGTTTAGGCTCAACTTCTGCAAAAGATCCAGCACAGTTGAGCAATATGACCCCTCGCGTCCATCGTGGACAATCTACCGCGAAACAGAGACTGGCATAGCCACCCAGAGAATTTCCAGCAATAAACACAGGCTCTTGAATCACCTCTTCACAAAAAGCCTGCATTTGAGTCCGCCATAAATCCCCGGTATAGTCCATATCCGGTTTCTCAGAGCGGCCAAATCCCAACATATCGACTGCCCATACCCGGTAATACTGGGAGAGCTCTTCAATATTTTTGCGCCAGTGGTCTGTAGAAGCACCAAAGCCATGGAGCAGGACCACACAGGGACCTTGCTCACCTTTCTGTACATAATGAATCCGCCATCCCTGCCACTGCCAATACTGGGCGGTTGGAGTCTGTTCTAATGCAACTGTCACAATTAGGTCCTTGAAAAATGCTGAGTGAATAGGGGATTCGCTATTGCACAAGCAGACCGAACATTTTGGACATAGCGGTCCATGATCGTAGCAATATTGATATGAATCCCCCTTTTTTTATGAATACACTAAATTTTTAGTCTTGTGGTTTTATAGACCTCAAAAAATAAGTGATCTCGTCCTTGGTATCAGAGGCTGCATCTTTGATCCCCGAACTGATCCCATACGGAAAGTCAAGTTGCCATTTAAGCTGGGAATGATTAGATTATTAAAAACCAATCCTTGAGAATCCATTTAAGTACAACTCTGAGATTCCTCATTTTTGTACAATAGAAGTGTTTAAGAGAATGTTAGCGCTCAAGTTCGAACCATCATCATGCTGTCTCCAGACGAATTAATTGGCCAAAAAGTATGGGTGAAGGTTGAGCGGGATCCTAATTATCCTGATCTTGATCCCTATCGTGTTCAAGCTGAAATCACTCAACCCACCACTCCACCCTGGTTCTTCGCCCGCTATCAGAATCCTCCCAGACGGATCCATGAAGCAGGAAAATGGTTAACCCTATATGAAGTCCAACAAGCTGTTCTTACAGATCCTGTAATCGAATACGATGACTGGGATGATGAAGACGATCTAGATGAACTGTCGCCAGACAGATTTGAGCGTCTTTAGCCAGCTGACAACCATCCATCACCACTCTTGAGAAGAAGGCATGCGTTTGCGAATCTGGCCAACGATGCCTGTCAATATGGAACCTGCCATCACCAACCCAATTGCAGGTTGGATAACGTTGGGCCAAAGGGAATACCACACATCAAATCCCAGAGGGATTCCTAGCTGTCGTCCTAGGAGCCCTACTAAAAACCAGATAAAACAGAAGATTACGAAAAATACGTCGAGCATCAGGACAGTGTTAATGCCATTGATGAGTTTTTCAAACATAACTCTCTCCTACTTTTCTGGCTTCAACTACAAAAGACATCAGTTGGCGAACTGATGTCTTTCTCATTTTTTCATATTGAGAGCAACTATCCCTCAAAAACCCAAGCCTGCACCCGCTCTAAGCTGGCCCAATCTGGCTTGCGCTTCAAGCCATCGTCAAAACTTTCTTGCAGCTCATCTCGCAATTCAGGCACTGCCATTGCAATTTGCTGAACAATTTCGATATGCTTGCGAACGCCTTTTTGTCCTGTTTCCAGCATGGCAACCACTAGATTAACTCGCGCTTGCGGATCTTGAGGATTCAGCTTGACCGCTTTTTGGGCTGCTTTATAAGCTGAGTTATGCTTGTCCGCTAGCAAATAGAGCCAGGCTAAGCAAGTCCAAGCGGGACTGCTCTTACGGGCATGATCGCAAATGTCTTTAAATACTGGAATCAAATCTTCAGCAGGCTCACCTGCTTGATAGCGATCTAAAGCTTCCTTAAAGACATCGTCAAGGGTAGTGTCAGTCATTCCCAAATAATCCTAGGCAGAGAAAGACGTTCCACAACCGCAGGTCTGCGTCGCATTAGGGTTAGTGAATTGAAACCCACCCCCAATCAAGGCATCGCTGTAGTCGAGAACCAAACCATAAATATACAGCATACTCTTGGGATCGGACACGACTTTAAAACTGTCATAATCAAATACTTCATCCGAGCCCTGAATATTCTTAGGATCCTCAAAGTCCATGGTGTAAGACATACCAGAACAGCCACCGCCCCGAACACCTACTCGTAAGCACAGATCTGTTCCCTGCTTCTCTCGCAATTCCAGAACGTGCTTCAGGGCATTGTCAGTCATCATAATGCCACGTTGTTGAGACTGAGTTGCTTGTACCATGGGTTCACCTATTCCTTCTGCAAATCAATATAAACAACTGCTTCTAACGTTTATTCTATCTCAGGGCTTTTACATAAGCTGCCTTCACGCCGGGCGACGGCGCAAATATAGCAATAATCCCCATAACAAACTCAGACCTGCAACATACTTAACAGGCGCAGGGACTCCCGGAGAAGGTGAGAAAAATCCTTCAATGCCCCCAGCAATAATCAGCATCGGCACTACTCCAAACATCAGCTGTATCGCTTGGGCACCGTACAACTTTAAGGCGACTAGCCGTTTGTATCGTCCTGGGAAAACCACTGCCCTCGCCAGTAACAACCCAGCTCCTCCGGCCAAAAAAATCGCGGGCAGTTCCAAAGCACCGTGGGGAAAAACAAAAGCCCAAAAAGGATAGGCTAATTTATTCTGACCGACTAGAGTTGCGATCGCAGCAATGCTTAGCCCATTAATCCACAGAATATAGAGGGTCCCCAACCCCGCCAGCATCCCTCCGGCAAACGTCGAGAAGGTGACACTGATATTATTTTGCATAATATCGCTCGAAGCTAGGGGTTCACTACCCACAATCGACCCCATCCATAGTTGCCCGTCTTCTTGGACAATATCGATAATCCGTTGAGGAATCACCAAATTCATAAACACTGGATCACGCCAGGTAAACCACCAGCCAATCAAGCCTCCCACTAAAAATACCGCCGTAGCCAGCACCGTAAACACCCAGGTTTCTTGCACCACAGCCGGAAAGTCCCAACAAACAAACTCCCACACCGAGCGCCAAGCCGACCGGCGCCCCCCTTGATAAATTTGGGAATACCCACGCAAGGTCAGTTGCTTCAGCTTATCCGTTACCCCTGTTCCTAATTGTCGAGCTCGTGCCCGTGCTAAATCTGCAGCCACCATCCGGTAAAGCCCACTCAGATCTTGCACTTCTCGACCAGTCAATTTCTTCAGGCCTCTTTTTTCAGCCTTTTGTAGCAAGCTTTCATATCGCCGCCACTGGGGTTCTTGACGTGCCAGCCACCGCTGTCCATCCATAATTGTTTAAACTTTCTACAACTTCCAGTTTTCCAGCTTTAACCGTCATCTTGACATAGGTCTCCTATATCTCAATCCATGATGCTGTGGCTTTTGTCTCTAACCACAAGACAATAGCCTTCTCCATTGAGAGCATCATAGACAGGGATAAGGGTGGCCCATATATTGCCCTCATTCAACCCCAATCTATGGCATCCCTCAAAAAGTTGGTCATTCGTGGCACCCTCTGGACTCTAATCGGGTATGGCGGCAGTCAAGGTCTGCGATTCGGTGGCAATCTTATTCTGACCCGGTTGCTATACCCAGAACTATTTGGGTTGATGGCCCTCACCAATATTTTTATTATTGGTCTCCAACTCTTTTCAGATCTGGGAACCAGCTGGAGTGTAGTCCAAAATAAGCGAGGCGACGATCCGGTCTTTCTCAATACAGCCTGGACCGTTGACGTCATTCGTGGGTTCGTTCTCTGGTTCGGCTGCCTGGTGATTGCCTGGCCCATTGCCACCCTGTACCAGCATCCTGAGTTGCTCTGGCTGATTCCTATAGTCGGCATCACCACGATTTTTTCGGGGTTTGAATCCACCGCAATTGCCCAGCTTGAACGACATCTTGATGTGCAGAAACAAGTGGTGTTCGAGTTATCGACTCAAGCTGTAGGCATAATCATCATGATTATATGGGCAGCAATTGCGCCTAGCATCTGGGCCTTAGTCGCTGGGGGGTTGGCCTCTACATTTTTGAAAATGGTTTGGAGTCACTTTCTTTTTCCCGGTTCCAGCAACCAATTTGCTTGGGAAAAGGATGCTTTAAAAGACTTGCTTACCCTAGGCCAATGGATTTTTATCAATACAGCTCTAACCTTTTTAGCAGAACAAGCTGATCGGCTGATACTTGGGGACCTTTTTTCACTCAGTTTATTGGGTGTGTACGGAATTGCCTTTACCCTCAGCGATATGCCCTACAAAGTGGTGATGAGCATCAGCAATAAAGTGATTTTTCCTGCCATCAGCAAAAGCATTGACCAGCCCCGAGACATCCTTGTCCCCAAGATTCTCAAAAACCGTCGCCCGTTCCTCTTGGCCTCTCTGCTCTTAGTGGTCGTTTTAGCAGGGTTTGGTGATTTGCTGATCACAACTCTGTATGACCCCCGCTACCTCGATGCCTCCTGGATGCTCCCCATATTGGCTTTAGGCATTTGGCCTCGCTTACTCTCCCAAACGAATGAACCCTATTTATTCGCCATGGGCAAATTTCAATACACCACCTGCGGCAACATCTTGCGCCTTGCCTGCACCATCATTGGTATTTGGATGGGCTTCCAATATTTTGGCAATGCAGGAGCAATTATGGGAGTCGCCCTCAATGATCTGTTTTATTATCTGGCTGTCAATTACGGTCTGCTGAGAGAAGGCCTGAATGGCTTGATGCAAGATTTACTAGCAACATTCCTGTTACTAGGGTGTTTAGCGCTGATTATTGCAGTTCGTCTTTATTTTAATCTCGACCTACCGATTCATTCACTCTTATCACAGCCAGCCTAATGCTAATTATCAAGCCCGACAAAGTTATGTTTTTTTGGAATTGGCCTATTTTAGGGCGTCCTGATTCGCGTATTGGTAGGTACCATGTGGGGACAGTAAGTAGCATCCCCATCACTGGCTCGGCAATAGTCTGCGATCAGCGTTCGGCGATTACGTAATTGATATCCAGCCATCCCTCATCTCACTCACTATCGCTGCACTGAGCGGTTGTGGGACGAAACTCAAAAACTCGGCATCAAAAATGGGGTTGATTTTTTTAGGACGATTCCCCCACAGCCACGTCATAGTTAAGCAATACCCAAAACTTAGGAGCAATGCCATAATCGTCTTCGCTAAAATAAAAATTCGACGAACCTAGCTCACCATCGGTGACGGAGCCTGGGCATCTTGACGGGCATCCGTAATGAGCCAATCCAAAGATGCAGCTCGGACATCCAACGAAGCACCGGTTTTATCCACACAATAGCGTCCAAAAACCAGCTTATCGACAAGGCGCACTTCAGACCCTAAGCGTGAATATTCAAAAATAACGCTGTTATCTACGGTTGCGCCAGTACAAATATGACAGTTGGGACCAATCATAGTGGGGCCAATAATCTTAACCCCTTCATCAATGCGTGTCATACCACCGATATAAACGGGACCTTGAACATCAACCTTATCCCAGTCGATATCAACGTTCAGCCCAGTATAGACACCGGGTTTCACTTCATGACCTGGAATCGCCACATTTTTGACATCGCCCATCAATACACTACGAATGGCATGCCAATAATCAGGGACTTTACCAATGTCTACCCATTGGAAATCCATGGCAATGCCATAAAAAGGCATGTTCATCGACACCAGTTTGGGAAAGAGGTCACCACCAATATCAAACTCTTGACCCGAGGGAATCAGATCGAGAACTTCAGGTTCAAAAATATAGATGCCAGTATTAATAGTGTTGCTAAGTGCTTCATCGACACTGGGTTTTTCTTGGAAAGACTTTACTCGCCCTTCTTCATCCGTAACAACAACACCATAGCTAGAGACATCGTTCGGATCGACTGTTTTCATGACAATAGTGGCAATCGAGCCTTTTTGCCGATGCCATTCCACTGCTGCCGTCAGGTCCAGGTCAATCAGAGCATCCCCACATAAGACAATAAACGTATCGTCAAAGAAAGGTGAAAAATCTTGAATGCGGCGCATGCCACCTGCAGAACCTACTGCATCTCCAATCAGGTTGCCATCTTCAATCCGACCTTCAAAAGAGTAAGCAATATCTACACCAAAACGCTGCCCATCTCGGAAGTAGTTCTCGATCTCGTCTGCTAAATGACTGACATTCACCATAATTTCGTCAAAGCCATGCTGACGAAGGAGCTCCACTAAGAACTCCATCACAGGCTTCTGCATGATAGGAATCATGGGCTTAGGGATAGTGAATGTTATTGGGCGAACGCGGGTGCCTTTACCCGCCGCCAAAATCATCGCTTTCATATCAAATTTCTTGCTTATAAAGAATTAGCAACTAACTGTAGTACTTATATTCTGACTCTCAGAGTTTATGTAGGTGTATATCACGCTACCTGTCTAGGCATCATAGCTCATAACTTAGATTGCCCTAGGCCTTAAAAAAAGCGTCATAGAGAATAAACATGGCCATTGATTAGCAAGCGTGTGATTCCTTTCGCTAGTAATTGAGGGCATGTCTTTTTCAAGACATTACTGTTGGGAACTTTCACAATTCTTTGGGTGCGATGGGAAAAACGACGCGCAATCCGATGATTGTCAAAAATGGGTAAGGTTTTTGCGTCCACTTCTTGTTCTGGAATCGTGCCTAATTCTCCAAACGCTTGTAGCGGACGCGTAATCAGTTCCGACGACCGATCCACCACTAAGTAACAGGTTTTGGGAAACTTTGCTTCTGAAAAGGGCAACACTTGAATGAGTTCAACGGCTTCTAGGTTGATCCCCAACCCATCATCTGCATCTAAGCCATCTTCTAGATCAGCATCATCTGTATCAAAATCATCTATATCGGTATCTTCCTCTGCATCAACTGCAGGTAGATCATGCAGATCATGCTCAATGTCAGCAATGATTTCGGCAAGATCTTCCTGGCCATCGAGCTGTGCAACGGCCAACTTCGACGGTGTTTCTACCTCTGCTACAACAGCTGATTCTTCTGTTTGCTTACGCTTTTTAATAGGCGCTGGCCGTACTGGTGCGTCGATGACCTTCACAGGCTTAGGCTCTTCAGCTACCTCTGCCTTTGCAGCAAGGACAGGAGACTGCTTTCGAGAAGATTTAGGGCCTCGCTTCTCTTGCTTCGTAGCAATTAGCGCATCGTATTCTTGATCAGGTAGCTGATTTTTAATAATGCGCCGAATCGTTGAACTACTGACCTCAAAGCGAGTTGCCAGTTGGGCAATGGTCTCTTCAGACTCGCGAAAGAGTTGAGTAATGGTTTGCTTATCGGAATCTGAGAGCTTGCTACGCGTCATAAAATTGGTTCTAGGGCGAGGTCATCAACACTATGAGTGAGAAATAATGGAGAAGCGTTTCCCCCCCATATCCTAGTATGTTGTGGGTTGAACATTGATCGTGCTCTGCCAGAGTGATCTCCAATCTAATGGGTGTAGGCAGCAAACATCGTCCTTAAGGTAACAAACTCAAGTCAGATATGTTGGTCTATTCTAGGATGGGAGCGCATTAGATCATTTCTATACGATATGCAATCGAGATTTTGAGGCACCCTATTTGTAAGCACTTGGCCACTGCATCATTACTATTGATGCCCTTTTCATGAAATCACACCTTACTCGCAGCCAAAATACCGTTCTCAAACTTTTAAAAAAGTTGAACCGGGAGATTTCTGCTCAAGAACTCTATCTTGAGTTACGTAAAGCTCAATTAACCCTGGGGCTAGCCACGGTCTATCGGGCATTAGATACCCTCAAACTCAGTGGTATTATTCAGGCCAGACTGCTGAACAATGGCGAAACCCTTTATACCGCTGCTCAACAAGATAAACATCATGTCACTTGTCTACAATGTGGCGTTTCTATTCCCATCCAAGAGGAAGAATGCCCTGTTCATGAATTGGAAAATCAGCTCAGAAAATCATCAAAGTTCGAGATTTTCTACCATACGCTAGAATTTTTCGGTATTTGCACACCATGTCAGCTTGAACAGTCTCATTCAAAGTCTTAGACATCTAAATCAGCTAATTCACGACCTAAATTTGATATTTCAGCCTATTGAACCGCATAAGAGTTAAGATTTTTGTGGGTTTATTAAGGATTTGATGTCATAGTGATATGAACCTTCACGTTTACTGCTACCTCCAAAGATTGCAGCCCTAAAGTCTGCGATTTCGGCATCTCCATCACCTATGGTCATTGACGTTTTTCCATTTCAGTTTCAGATCGAAGCTCTACCCATTGCCGGGGGGAGTCTATGGGCCACAGGTCTATACATCGGATTTAATCCATTGAGTCAGTGGATCACAACTCAGCTCTGCCGATGGCTTAACTTCGTTGACCGCTCCTTATATCTATCGGCAGAAGAATTTGAGAAATCTCGCCCTGCTCGTGAAGCCCGCAATTTAGTCTGTGCATCCCTTATTAGTATTTTGCCGTTTTTAATAGTAGGTAGCCTCTGTTATTGCGCGAGTACCTGGGGTTTTGGAGGCCGTAGCTGGGGTGTCAGTTTAGGAATGATTTGCTTGCTGATCGGTGGCGTCTACGAATTGGGCCGTCGCGATAGCCAATCCCAAGATTATTAAGGTGAATTCTAGGTCATACGATCTTCAGAAAGCATCTCTTTTGCCAAGGTTGCTGATACTAGTTGGGCAAAGCGAGAAACAGCACCCACTTCACCCCGAACAGCTCTCAGAGACAATTGGATGGCTTGCAGACGGGATGGAGAAGCTAATACAGTTTGCAAGTATTGAGCAACGGATTTAGGAGATAAAGGCCCAACCCACTCCGGCACAATCTCTTGATCTGCCCAAATATTAGGCCAAGCCTTAAACCCTGGCAGCAGAATATAGCGGTTAATCACTTCTCCGACAAATGGTAGGCGAGCCATTAGACCCAGCAAACCATCCCCAATAGGTGCCCCAGCCAGATGCTGGGTTGGCAGAATCACCATCATCGGCACCATTAAAGCCGTTAGTTCAGCTGTGTTGGCACCCACAGTGGTCAGGCAAATTTGGCAATGCACTAGCAAATCATAGGCAGGATTGGGCAGCCACAGCCAGACTTTAGTGCCCTGAGGCGTGGAGAGATAGGGAAGCCCCTGGTCTGGTTGAACGAAGGTGGCAGAGTTTCCTAAATAGTTCGAAATCCAAGGGTTATCGCTGGAGTCGGCATAGCGAGCTAGAGTCGCCAAGGAAAGACCGGGAGCAACGGGAATAATGAATTGTGCTTGGGGTCGATGTTGCTGAAGATGATCTGCAACTCCCAGGCAGAAAGGCACCCCTACCCGTAATTTGGCAGGCTTTGAGCCTGGCAATAGCCCGACTATTTCCGTTCCTAGAGACCACCCTAACTGATCTAAAAAAGAGGCAGAATCGGCCCTCGGTTGAATATCGGTCATCAAATTACCCACCACCGTTACCTTGGAGCAATACCGACGCGGGACCTTTTTTAGAATTTGAGACTGAGCCACCCCACAGTGGTCAATCCAAGGTAACCAGCGAGGAGTCCATTCAGCATAGGTAACGATTCGATAGCCTAACCGCTTGCCAATCGCCACGGCATAGAACTGATCGCCTCCCAAGAAAACCACCACTCCTTGTCGATGCCACTTCCATGCATCGGGCGTTTTTCCCCAGAGTAGAAAAGGAAAGAACTGTTCTGGTCCTAACACCCGATCAACCCCTGGGAAAGTTGCTGCAACAATCTGCTCATTGCCTCCAGCATGAGGACAGGGAGAGAGCAAGATAGACACTCGACTAAACTGAGGTCGCATCATTAACCCTTGCAGTACGGGTCGAACCCAAGTAGAAAGTTCACCAGGGCCATTGGTGAGAATGACAAGATCGGCCAAGACTTCGGCCATCAGATAAACCTGCGGAAGTGCAGTAGAAATGTCACAATAAAGGAATGATTAAGCAATATTAAAAAAAATTTACGAATTGGCATGGCGGCGTCTTCTGAGCAACCGATCTTATTAGTAGACGGTTACAACATCCTTGGTGTTTGGTCACAACACCAGAACGGTCACGCTTCTGCTGAGATCTTTGAAAATATCCCAGAACTGGAAACCGCCAGACTTCACCTTGCGGATGCCCTTGCCAACTACAGCGCGTTTCAAGGATATCAGGCACGACTGGTTTTTGATGCCCAGAATCGGCAAGAGAAAGGAATCTGCGAACCTTTTACGGAATCCCTGGATCTCTACTACACCGACTATGGCCAAACAGCAGATACCTATATTGAGATGTACTGTGCCAAAGCTCGCTCTCGACTGGCTCGGATCATTGTGGCAACATCTGATCGAGCGCAACAGCTGACGGTGATGGGATATGGTGCGGAGTGGATGTCAGCCCTACAGCTCGTCAAGGAAATGGCGGCCACCACCACCAAAATTCGCTCTAAGCAAAATGCGAAGAAACGCTCACCCAGCCGCTTACTCGCTCACTCTCTGGACCCAGAAGCCAAACGTAAATTAGAACAATTGCGCTGGAGCTGAGTCAGTTGTAACCCTCCACTTCTCATTAACCCTTCATGTTCTACGAGAGGAGTTGTGAAAAAAGCGACCAAAATGTAAACGAGCCTCGTAGACTAGGTAACTGACACCCATCTACAAACAGGTCAAGCGCTGTGAATTTTCAATCCGTTATTGCCAAACTCCACGAATTTTGGAGCGATCGCGGTTGTCTAATCGTCCAGCCCTATGACATAGAAAAAGGGGCAGGCACCAAAAGCCCCCATACTTTTTTGCGATCCTTGGGGCCAGAACCCTGGGCCGTGGCCTACGTCGAACCCTGCCGTCGCCCCGCCGATGGTCGCTATGGCGAAAACCCCAATCGCTATCAGTACTACTATCAATACCAAGTCCTGGTCAAACCCTCCCCCGATGATATCCAAGATATTTATCTCGACTCCCTGCGAGTCCTAGGCATTCAGCCCGAAGATCACGACATTCGCTTTGTTGAAGATAACTGGGAAGATGCCGCCGTTGGTGCTTGGGGTGTCGGCTGGGAAGTCTGGCTCGACGGAATGGAAGTCACCCAGTTTACCTACTTCCAACAGTGCGGCGGGCTAGATTGCCGTCCCGTTTCCATTGAGCTGACCTATGGCCTCGAACGACTGACCATGTATTTGCAGGAAACCGATGCCATTGCCAAAATTGATTGGAACGGCACCCTCACCTATGGTGATGTCCATCTGCAAGGGGAAATTGAGCAATCCACCTATAACTTCGAAGCCTCTAACCCAGAACTACTGTTTCAGCTCTTTAGTTTGTACGAGCAAGAAGCCTTGCAACTTATAGAGAGAAAATTGGTATTACCAGGGTTAGACTACGTACTCAAATGCTCCCATACCTTTAACCTTTTAGATGCCAGGGGCGTTATTTCCGTGACGGAGCGGACCCGTTATATTGGCCGCATTCGGCAAATGGCCCGCCAAGTCGCCCAACTCTACCTCCAGCAACGTGAAGAATTAGGATTCCCTTTACTGAAAACGCAATCCGTCTCCTAAAATTCGGTAAGCGTGAGGGGAGTCTTCCCTGCCAATTAGTGATATCGATATTGGAGGCAGATTTTGAGTCTAGGGAAATGGATTGGCTTAGTCGTCTTCTTGGTGTCTCTCTACATTCTGTGGGAAATTCGCCAAGTCTTGCTGTTAGGGTTTACGGCGGTAGTGCTCGCCTCTGCTCTGAATGGCCTAGTTCGCCAGCTGACAAAGCGGGGACTAAGCCGGGGGCTAGCCGTCGCCTTAGCGATTTTTTCCATTATGGGTGTGGCCGGTTTGATTGGCCTTTTAGTGATCCCACCTTTTGTGACCCAAGCCCAAGAATTACTGGACCGCGTACCCGATAGCCTCACCCGAATCGAAGAACTGATTGGGGAAGCGCAAGAAACCGGCTTAGCCTTTGGCATGCCCAGCGCTGGCATAGAAATTCCGATTGATTCACTGATCGACAATCTCCGGGAAAAGATTCCTGCCGTTGCCGAAAGCGTCGTCAATAACTTTTTTGCCTTATTTTCCAACTCTCTTTTGGTAGCCCTGAATATTCTGCTGGTTCTGGTGTTAACCATTATGTTCTTGGTCGATCCCGACCAATATCGCCGCATTTTTATCCGTTTGTTTCCTTCCTTTTATCGGCGACGCGTCGATTACATTCTGGGGTTATGTGATTCTGCCCTAGATAGCTGGATTGTAGGCATTTTGTTCAATATGACGGTGATTGCCGTCTTTAGCGGTCTGGGGCTGTGGGTGTTAGGGGTTGATCTAGTGCTGGCCAATGCCCTGATTGCCGGACTGCTAGAAGCGATTCCCAACATTGGTCCGACCCTAAGTTTGATGCCACCCATGGCCATTGCTCTGCTAGATGCCCCCTGGAAAGCCGTTGCAGTACTACTCCTTTATATTCTGATTCAGCAGTTGGAGCAATATTTGCTGGTGCCTGCAGTGATGGCCAAACAGCTCTCCCTAGCGCCCGCTGTCACCTTACTGTCTCAAATTGTGTTTGCCATTTTCTTTGGCTTTTTGGGGCTGCTTTTGGCCCTGCCGCTCATGGTGATCGGCCAAATTTGGGTGAAAGAAGTACTGGTCAAAGATATTTTGGATCGCTGGGGAGAAGACAATCGCTCCGATCCCTATCCAAGCTTTACACCAGATATCGTCGCCTTGGCTGATGGCCCCTCTGATTTACCAACTGTAATGCGGGATGAGGAAGAATCCAGCTAGAATCGATCAGCATTATGGCCATCTTGGCTAAGTTACGTCTAGGAAATCCAACCATGAGTTTAAATTTAGTTAGCCTAGTGGGTCGTGCAGGCATGGACCCAGACGTTAAATATTTTGAGTCCGGCAGCGTTGTCTGCAATGTCACCCTAGCTGTCAATCGACGCTCTCGGGATGATCAGCCTGACTGGTTTAGTTTAGAAATTTGGGGCAAAACAGCAGAAATCGCTGCAAGTTATGTCCGTAAAGGCAGTCTAATTGGTGTCTCTGGAGCGCTCAAATTTGACCGTTGGCAGGACCGCAATACAGGTGCGGAGCGCTCACGCCCCGTCATTCGCGTCGATCGCTTAGACCTATTGGGATCAAAGCGAGATAGTGACCCCAGTGCAGTCAACACCTATGAAGATGAATTTTAAGGCGCAAGCCTGTGACCGATTCATCCCCATCTGAGCCATGATCCCTAAAGTTGGGATCACGAATTGTAATATTTCTATTTAAAAAATCGGCTTTTTCGCGATTTTATGCGACCTTGCTCGGCTCTACAGTATGATGATTTACTGCAGGGCCGAGTACATTTATGTTGGGAACCACATTAGCCGACCGCTACAAAGTGATCAAAGCGCTCGGAAGTGGTGGATTTAGTAAAACCTATTTAGCGACGGATACACAGCGCTCTGATAAACGTCGCTGTATCGTCAAAAAACTGCAGACCGAGTCCGATGACTTATTCACGGTAAAAACGTCTCGCCGCCTATTTGCGACTGAGGTTAAAGTTCTGAAGCGCCTGGGTGACTATGACCAAATTCCTCAGTTTTTTGATGACTTTGAAGAAGATGAAGACTTTTTTCTAATCGAGCAATACATCGAAGGGAAAAACCTTAAGCAAGAGTTTGGCTGGCGACGCTGGTCAGAAGCGAAGGTGATTGATTTCCTGCAAGATGTACTGACGACCCTTACCTATGTCCATCAGCGCCGAGTCATTCATCGGGATATCAAGCCTGCCAATCTCATTCGGCGCAAGAAAGATAAGAAAATTGTCTTAATTGATTTTGGCTCCGTTAAAAATAAGCGCCGGATTGCTCAAACCGTCGTCATCGGCACTGATGGCTATATGCCTAGCGAACAGTCTATTGGTCGCCCCAACTTTAGTAGTGATGTCTATGCCGTCGGTATTATTGCCATTCAAGCTTTAACAGGCATGGATCCGACCAAAGGCAAGATCACATTTGATCCGAAAACCGGTGAGATTGCTTGGCGACGATATATCTCCATTAACCCTGTACTAGGGGACATTATCGATAAGATGGTCCGGTATGATTTCCGCCAACGCTATCCCTCTGCCATTGAAGCTTTAGCAGAGGTCAACGAGCTGATTACAGAAGTGCCCTCTATTGAACGGCGTCAAATGCTGCAAACCGCAGCATCCTGGGGAGTTGGCATGTTAGGGGTTGGGTTAGCCTATGGTGCCTTTACCCAAAAATGGCTGTTCCCCAGTGCCAATACGTTTATCAAGCAGCTATTTGGGCAGGCTGACTTGAATTCTGAAGAAAAATCCTAAGGTTTTGAGGCACCACCGATAAGCTGACTGAAGTGCCAATGGGTAAAGCATCTACAAAATTTGAGCGGGCATGTAGCTCTCGGCCCGACTGGGTTTTAAGGCAATACCGATATTCCCGACCTAAAAATTGGCGATCGCGAATGATGGTTGAGGCGGCCTGATCGGGCTGAAGAATTAAGTCTTCCTGGCGAATCATTACCACGGCTTGATTATCTTCAGCAGTCAGATCACCCCCCTCGCTCGGTGTAAAAGCCCCGACTTCTGTTTGCCACGCATTGCCGTATCGTTGAGCTTCCAAAAAGTTGGCTTGGGTGACAAATTCCGCCACAAATTGAGACTGGGGACGTTGGTAAATCTCTTCTGGGGTACCGATTTGCTCCAAACAACCCTGACGCATCACCGCTACTTGATCTGCGATCGCAAGGGCTTCTTCCTGGTCATGGGTCACAAACACCGCCGTCATACCAGCCGTTTTGAGAATATCTCGCAGCTCCTGTCTTAAGCGCAGTCTAACTTGTACGTCTAAATTACTCAGGGGTTCATCCAAAAGCACCAATTGAGGTTGGGGGGCTAGAGCACGAGCCAAGGCCACCCGTTGCTGCTGACCTCCAGACAGTTCATGGGGGTATCGGTTTTCCATGCCCAACAATCCCACTAATCGCAATACATCCGTCTGGCGCTGTTGTTGCACCTCAGTCGAGATCTTCTTTGTTTGCTTCAAGCCAAAGGTGACATTATCCGCAACCGTTAGATGAGGGAACAAGGCAAAATCTTGAAACACCATACCAATCATGCGCTGTTCAGGAGACGTCCATTGCCGGACCCCAGCAACCACTTGACCATTCAATAACAATTGCCCGGCGTCTGCCTGCTCAAATCCAGCAATTAATCGCAATAACGTTGTTTTTCCACAACCCGATGGTCCTAACAACCCTAAGATCTCTCCTTGCTTCAGTTGTAGAGAAATTTGATTGACTGCAGCAGGCGCGTGAGCGGTATAACACTTGATGATGTTATCTAGCTGCAAAATAACGGGATTAACCATGAAAGACACAACACGGGAAAAGGTATGGACACAGACCCTAATGATCAATCCAAAAATGGAAGAATGGTTCAGCTCACCTTCACAGCTTCTAGGAAAGATAGGTCATGTTAATTCTTTTCATTGTCTCTGCAGTGGGATAGTTTCTGCAACATATTCTTATTAAGTGGCCGATAGAAACCCAAAATCTAAATCGCTAAAGCTAGTCACAGAATGACATAGACGTTCATGGGGTAACTTTAACCATTGTCATCATATGTCTACTGATTTGACAGTATTTGCCAGAAATCTATTCGCCTTTGATCTCGCCTGCACAAACCTGCCGCCAAGGAAAATTGCCGGATCGGTCATCAGCATTCTAAAATTTCAAGCATCATCCTACTGGCCATACTGTGCACAGTTCAGGCCCCAGGCTTCTGGGAGCCATAATTTACTTTAGTAGCCTGGCATACAAATTTTCTTTTGTGAAAATGATGATATTTCCATAAAGTTCGTTCGTTAATCTCAGATTATTCATTACATTAATCTTGTGCTAACAGTTTGGAGCAAAGACGTTGAAAAAAGTTGAAGCCATTATTCGCCCATTTAAACTCGATGAAGTCAAAATTGCATTGGTCAATGCAGGCGTAGTCGGCATGACCGTCTCCGAAGTCCGAGGCTTTGGTCGACAGAAGGGACAAACTGAGCGCTATCGGGGGTCTGAATACACCGTTGAGTTTCTCCAAAAGCTGAAAGTAGAAATCGTGGTCGAAGATCACCAAGCAGACATGGTAGTCGACAAGATTGTCAATGCTGCCCGCACGGGTGAAATTGGCGACGGCAAAATCTTTATCAGCCCTGTAGATCAGATTGTACGAATTCGTACTGGCGAAAAGGATTTCGAAGCCGTCTAGCCTCCTAGAAGCGCCCTTAAAGCGCCTTCAATTCAAGATCCAATTCATAGCGGTTGCCAAGACATGGTTCAGATTACGGGTGCCACAAAATTGCTGGGCGTCATGGGTCATCCCGTGGAACATTCTTTATCCCCAGTGATTCACAATGCTGCTCTCAAAGCATTAGCGACCCAGCATCACCATTTTCTGGAGTATGTCTACATCCCTTTTCCGGTTACCGCCAATGCCCTCCCTGCTGTGGTCTCAAGCTTAAGGGAGCTGGGATGCTGTGGTTTTAATATCACCATCCCCCACAAGCAAGCGATTATGCCCTTGCTGACGGAAACAACAGCCATCGCCAAAGCCGTAGGTGCCGTCAATACCGTTTGGCCCACCGATACAGGTTGGGCAGGCACCAACACGGATGTGGAAGGATTCTTATCACCTTTACAGCCGCTAGATCGAGATTGGTCTACTGTCACCCCCTGCATCCTAGGGTGTGGTGGCGCTGCCCGAGCGGTGTTAGCGGGTTGTGCTCAGCTGGGCTGCCCACAAGTTCATATCATTGGTCGCCAAAGTGCCAAATTAGAACAACTGCGGACCACCTGTGCCGCGACCCTGTCTATTGATATTCAAATTCATCTTTGGGAGAATCTGCCCCGTCTATTGCCCCTAGCAGCTTTGCTGATCAACACCACCCCTGTAGGGATGTCTCCCCATACCCAAGCATCTCCCCTCTCCACAGCAGATATAGATCAGCTGCCCCAGGATGCCATTGTCTATGATTTGATTTACACCCCCAATCCCACTTTATTGCTGGAAAAGACTCAATCCAGTGGCCGCATCGCCATTACAGGCGTAGAAATGCTGGTTCAGCAGGGAGCTGCCGCCCTATCCCTGTGGATCGACCAACCGGCTCCCGTAGACATTATGCGAGAGGCACTGCTGGCCTGTTTTACTTAAGCCTGGTTGAAGACTCAAGGCTGTCTATTTAATTCTCTAAGCAGAAAAATAGGCTAATTTAGCCTTTATTCACGAAAAAATAAGCGAATTCTTTAATTAAAGTTGCTCAATCTCGACGATAGATGGGCAAACTAACCTAAATAGTTAGTTATGACAACCTCATGCAGACTGCATGAGGTTATTTCCTATGCTTGCTAATTAAGAGTTTGTTGGGGGATTCAAAATTGATGAAAGCATTGTTAACATTAGGACTCTTCGCCTTACCGACATTGGCGTTAATACCGACGGGGGCAATTGCTCAATTTGGCTTACCTGTAGAGGTTCCTAAGGCACCAGAGGCCAATCAGTTCAAGCCTCGCGGCTTACCCGTTCCCACTGCTGACGATTTAATTAACCCATCCCCCCCGATTACAACATCCTTAGCCAAAGCCTATCCTGAAGTCGTGCTGTTCGATGATTGGCAGCCTAAGGACATGCAGCCCCTGACAGATCTTTCGCAAGATGCCAACGGTAATTTCCAGCTCAAGCCCGGCCTTTATACCCTAGAAGTCGAAAGTTACAGCCTCCAGGTGGGCTCCTATAGCCCTGGTAAACGCAATGGGTATCTATCGGCCTCCTTGGTGGAGAATAATCAAGCACTCATTGGTCGCATGCTACAACAGGCTGCAACGTTGCCCGATATCCCTCAATCCCAAATCCAGACGTTAATTTGGGCCATCCTCTCGCGTGCAGAAATCAAAGGCCTGTCTAAAGAATTGCAGGCCACTGCAAAACAACTCCTTACTGCTGAAGAGATTAAAACCCTGAATCAGCAAGCCTTGGGCCTGATTCCAGCCGATCAAAAAGAAGCGATTTTTACCAATGTGCCCGCAGACGCCCTCACCACTGTAGAGGCCGAAGCTAGCATGCGAGCAGCCCTCGCCCAAAAGAAAAGCTATGGCGATCTAGCAAAAATTGCGGTTCAATCCGGCAACCCTAAGGCGGATGCCAAAGATCGAAAAGTGCCCCAAGGGCGATGGTCCTATCACCCCAATGGATTTTTTATTCGGTATTTACCCTCCGGCTATAGCCGCACCGAGATCCAGATTGCCGTCCCAGAAAAATATCAGGTGAAGCGCGATACCATGGGTCGCATTGTTGCGATCGCAGATACCGCAGGCAACCGTATTGAAACGGATTACGACGATACCGCCACCCCCTTAGCCATTCCCGATGATCCCACTCTCGTTGGCTATGCGTTTTCAGAAATTCGCTTTATCCGGACGACCTCCAAAACATCCCCTCCAGAAAAGGTCACCCTCGCCAAAATGGGCTGGACCTTAATGCAGAAGACCAGCAGTCAAAGTTTCTCGCTACCCACCCAGCCCACGCAGATGGCCAGCCTTGGCCAACCTTTTATGACTCAAACGTCTCCAACAGAAGAAACCGATCCCAAAAAAGCAATAGACCTCACAGAGACCGCCCAAAACTTCAAGGGGTGGAAAAAACGGTATAAGCAAACAGAAGACTATCAGAACGTGATCGCCGAGTATCTAAAGCGCTGGCAAACAGCCAATTCACAAGCCCAACCCAAAGTTCAGCAGCTGGCAGATCTATATCATTACGCAGATGCTATTGCCGCCGCCACGGACGACAAGGAGTGGAGTCAATATAAATGGCTGAAAGAGCATCAAACCGCCATCTTAAAAGCATTGCAGTCAGAAACGGCCTTACTAGAAGCCAGGGGTCAATCACCAACCCTCACCTTCAACCCCGTTCAGACCACCGCAGTAGCTGCCCAGAAGGATAGACAAATCCTCGGTTTATCCAATCGTCCTTACAAACCCTAGCTGTTTAGACAGAGAACTCTAGGCAAAGCTCTGGCCGAGCATCACCGGATCGTGAACCGTGATCTTTTTCTTGTGAATGGAAATTTTTTCCTGATCTCGAAGATCCCCTAATAAGCGGGTCACCGTCACTCGGGTGGAGCCAATCGCTTCTGCGATCGCTTGGTGAGACAATTTTAGGTCTACTGTAATCCCACTACCATTGGGAATTCCAAAATCACGGCAGAGAATCAGCAGAAAACTGATTAACCGAGATTCCATATCCCGGTGGGCCAAGGTTTCAATCATCATCTCAGTTTGAATAATCCGAGAGGACAAACCCCGCAGCAACACCATGGGTAAATCGGGATCACTTTGCAGCGCTTTTTCCACCTGCTCAATAGGAACAGAGAGGAGTTCAACGGGGGTAAAGGCAACTGCATGGTAGAAGCGATCAGAACGCTGCTTCGTCAGTAGCGATAACACGCCAAAAACACTATTTTCTCGGAGCAGCGCTACGGTGATTTCTTCACCAGCTTCATACACGCGGGAAAGCTTAACCGCTCCTTTAATTAAAAAATAAACGCGCTCGGCTGGATCACCTGGGAAAAAAATCGTTTTCCCTCGATCAAAGGTTTCAGTGACGGGGGGGAATAGTCCACTTCCCATCTGCCGAAAAACGGCTGCAAGGGGATTTTCGGGAGTTAATCGATTAGCTGGAGGCGAGGCCATTAACATACTCATACCCTGACTAGATACAAAAGATGTTTAGGAAGAGACAAGCAAAAAAAATCAATGTTTGATTTTGAAATAAAATGATGAAATTAAAGTCACTCCTACAACCTTAGGATTTTTTATCAAAGTCAGATTTATCAAAAAGTGTGGTTTACATAAATTAAGCGGACTGATGGGTTTCTTTATGTATCAAAATATACATATATAAAAACTGCCTTCATAAAAAGCCCTCAATTGCAAAGATATCAGTTTTGCTCACAACTCGTTCTAAGCTAGAACTGGAGTCAAGGTTCAGGCTTTTGTTGACCGCATCCTTCCCCTGGCTTGTCATACTTCTATTCAACTGATCTTCATGCTTGATTTAACTGGAAAAAACGCCCTGGTCACTGGAATTGCCAATAACCGGTCCATTGCTTGGGGCATTGCCCAACAACTCCACAGTGCGGGGGCCAATCTGGGGATTACTTATCTACCCGATGAGAAGGGACGGAACGAGTCAAAAGTTAAAAAACTGGTTGCCCCCCTTTCCCCTAGCTTGTTTTTACCTTGTAATGTCCAAGATCAAGCTCAAGTAGACGCCACGTTTAATTCCATTCAGCAACAGTGGGGCAAGTTAGATATCCTGATTCACTGTTTGGCCTTTGCCAACCGAGACGATTTAGGAGGTGATTTTAGTGCTGTCCAACAAGACAATTTCAATCTGGCATTGGATGTCAGCGCCTACTCTCTTGTGCAATTGAGCGCAGCCGCCAAACCTCTAATGACAGACGGCGGCAGCATTGTCACGTTGACTTACTTGGGAGGAGCTAGAGTCGTTCCCAATTACAACGTTATGGGAATTGCCAAAGCAGCGTTAGAAATGAATGTTCGCTATTTAGCTGCAGAAATGGGCCCCCAAAATATCCGCGTCAATGGGATTTCAGCAGGACCGATCAGAACCTTAGCCTCCTCTGCTGTGGGTGGAATTTTAGATATGATTCACCATGTGGAAGAAATCGCCCCCCTCAAGCGAACCGTTACCCAAACAGAAGTCGGCAACACTGCGGCCTTCCTCTGTAGTGATTTATCGACGGGCATGACCGGACAGATTCTCTACGTCGATTCAGGCTATTCGATCATGGGCATGTAAGGTCTGGGGCATCCATTTGATACGTCACTTCTTACAAGCCTGGACTAGACTAGAACTCTACCCAGAGCTGGCTAGCCGTCTGATCTCAACCCTATGAAGCACCGGCCTCACCCCCTTGATCGTGTTGCCATTGCCGTGATGGTAATTCTCACAGCCCTAATCAGTTTCATCATCCTGGGGGGTGACCATACTGTGCCAATGGTTCGAGACTTTAATTGGCAAGATAAACAGGTTGGTATTGAAGATACAGCCTTTATCTTGTCGTTTAATCGCACCATGGATTGGTCGAGTGTTGAAGAACACCTCACCTTAACGCCCAATCTACCGGGAAAAGTGAGCTGGTCCGGTCGACGACTCGCCTATACCCTGACCGAGCCCATCCCCTATGGCACTAAATTCCAAGTGCAGCTGAACCAAGTGGAAGAAGCTCGCCGGAGCCCCAATGCCCAACCCAAAGTGATGCAGCCGTTTTCGGGGACGTTTCGAAGTCGAGATCGCGCCTATGTATACATCGGTGTTAATGGGGAAGAGTCAGGGCGGTTGATTCTCAATAATTTAACCCAAGACCAAAAAGCTATTCTTACGCCTGCCGACCTAGTCGTCACAGAATTTAAGCCGTATCCCTATGGCGATCGCATTTTATTCTCCGCCACTGCCAAAAGTATTGCATCCGGAGGAGAGTTTGACCCCAAACTCTACACTGTCACTACAGGGTTATATGCCAATCCTCCCGATCTAGACAGCGGTCCTCAAAAACCTGCAGGCGAAATTGAACAAGTCTTGGACAACCAGCAATATCAAATCCTCAAATTTGACCTTGCTGCAGACGGCAGTCGAATTGTTGTCCAACGAGTTCCAAAAAATGGAGCAACTCCAGGCCAGGTCAGTCTTTGGCAGCTTCCCACAGGCAAATCAATCCAACTATTAGAGAATGTCCAAGGGGGCGATTTCATGATTGCCCCTGATAGTCGCTCGCTAGTGATTGCCCAAGGACAAGGACTGGCAATTTTACCCCTAGAGGGCAGTGTAAATGATCAGCCCTTGGAGTTTCTGCCTAAATTTGGGATGGTTTTAAGTTTTGCTAGCGACGGATCAGCCGCTACGATGCTCAAATTCAACCCCGATTTCACGAAGTCTTTGTTTTTAGTCACGACTCAGGGCCAGCAAACCGAACTGCTCAAGACAACCGGCTCAGTTATTAGAGCCATCTTTAGCCCTAAAAAACAGTTGCTTTACTGCTTGCTCACTCAGGTTGGCAATGGCGAGGAGTATGTAGAAACCCCATATCTTGCAACGATCGACTTAGCCACCCAAAAAGAAACTAGGCTTTTAAATCTACCCAAGCGTGATACCAGTATGGATCTTGCTCCAGATAGTTCAGCATTGCTATTCGACCAAGCCATTGAAGCCAGCCCTGACAGTGCCAAGATTGATCAGACCAATTCAGTCAACACAAGTAATCTCTGGATTTTACCGTTAATGACTGGTGGCAGTCAGCAGCCCTACTCCGTTGGATCTGGCATCAATCCACAATGGTTGCCATAAATCAAACGTTCTTTTCAGCCAAACCATGAATAATCTCGAAAACTTAGAACAGAAGTTTCAAGAGTATGCTGGTGATGATCTTAGACTCACGATTGAAGAGTTCCAAATCGCGTTTGAGTTGACAAATAAGTATTTATGCGAGCGTCTCTTTCATATTTTTGACATTGATCAAACTCAAGGTATTACTTTTCAAGAATTCCAGAAAGGCATCCATAAAGCTCAGGAAAACCCACTCGAATTTGCCTTTCAACTCCATGATGGAAATGATGATGGCTGCATCGATAAGCCAGAACTCACAAAATTTATTCGAAGTAGCTTGAGAGAGGGAAACTTTGATCTCTCAACTGCGAAATTGCAGCAAGTCAGAGATATTCTATTTGAGAAAGCAGATACTAATCAAAACCAAGAAATATCGTTACCAGAATTTCAGGACTTACTAAGTCAATCTCCGCGACTGAAAGACATTTTATCTGTGAGTCCAGCACAATGGTTACAGCCCACTTCTGACAGCTCCAATCCACAAAGTCATCCAGAATATTGGCTACAACGATGGCATTATATTCAAAATAATTGGATTAAGATTCTATTTCTAACGCTGTATTTTGGTATCAATATTGCTCTATTTTTTCACGCCTACCATTTGACCCAGTATAGGCTCAATACTGTTTGGTATCGAATTGCTCGGGGCTGTGGATTAGCACTTAATTTTAATGGTGCATTGATCCTAGTCCCCATCATGCGGCGTTGGATGACATGGCTCAGAAAAACTAAGCTTAATGACTATTTGCCTATTGATGAACATCTGGCCTTCCATAAGCTGGTTGGCCAAATGATTTTTGCTTTAGGTCTTGTCCATACCGTGGCTCATCTCAATAATCACTCTATAGACACAGCAGCCTTTCAGATTGATTATCCTGTTCATCTCTTCTTATTCTACGGTTCAGGATGGACCGGCTTATTGCTGATGCTATTGCTGTTGTTAATGTGGTTTACTGCCCTACCCTTCATTCGAGAGAAAGGAAAATTTAATCTCTTTTTCACCATGCATTTAGCGTATATCCCTTGGATAGTGCTGATGTTCCTACATGGCCCTCATTTTTATAAGTGGGCGGCTGTATCCATTGGCGCTTTTCTGGTTGAGCAAGTTATTCGGTATCGTCGGAGCACACAACAAACCCATGTCGTGAATGCTCAAGTTTTACCTAGTCAAGTCTTAGGGTTAGAAATTGCCCGCCCCCACGACTTCACGTTCAAAGCGTCTGACTATCTCTATTTACGATGTCCCCAGATTTCAACCGATGAATGGCATCCTTTTACGATTAGCAGTCCACCTGAACGAGAAGACGCATTATCTTTACATATACGAGCCCTAGGGAGCTGGACAGGTACTCTATATATACTGCCAACGGCTGAGGGTTTAACATTTTAGATTGAGCTACAACTCTTTCTAACAAGGGATTTGAAGCTCATGAAAAAAGTAAACTTTCAACTCGTTCGGAGTATAGTCAATTTCGAGATTTCACAGAAAAACGGAATGGCCAGACTACTTTGCCAAAAATCCCAGTCTATTTAGATGGCCCTTATCACAGTCCTAGTAGCCATATCTATCAATCAGAATATGCTGTTTTAATTGCTGGAGGTATTGGAGTGACTCCCTATGCCTCTTTACTACAAAGTATCTTGCATCAGCGTCAGGCTGAGTCATCTCTTCTTCAGCTCAAGAAGGTCCACTTCTATTGGTTTAATCGCACTCAAGATTCGTTTGAATGGTTATTGGAGATGCTGCAAAGACTGGAAGCCGAAGATAGTTTTGATTTATTTGATCTCAATTTGTATTTAACCGGTGCACCCAAAGACACCAATATGCAGTTTATAACTGCATACGCCGCCTTTGACTTACTCCATCAAGAGCATCAGGTTGATTTAATTACGGGTTTAAAGAATCAAACTCAAGCGGGTCGACCCAATTGGGATCAAATTTTTACCCAATTAAAGGAGAAATATCCAACCGAACCTGTCGATGTTTACTATTGCGGCCCCAGAGGATTATCTGGGACCTTAAGACGCAAATGCTATCACCATAAATTTTCTTACCGAAAAGAGAATTTCTAGGGTGGCACTTTGACTGCTACTTCCTAATGCGTATAGCTATTGACCCATCAAAGTCGCTTATTTAGACGAGTCATTAAAATTGAACAGGAATGGTGCATTCGCTTGTTCAGCACTACCTGTTACTAGAACTTCTGGCATTTGAGACCCTCCTTCTTGCCAAGCTGAGATTGCTTCTTTTTGCAGGACTAGATTGCCACCTTGGGCTTTGAGGGTTTCGGCTAATAATCTTTGGGCTTCAGCCTTGCCTTTGGCGCGATTAATATCTGCCTGGGCTTGTTGCTCAGCTTCTTGGGCAACGAAAACTGCTCTTTTCGACCGTTGTTCTGCGACCTGCTTATCTTCCACAGACTTGGCAAATTCAGGTGAAAATTCTAAGTCAATGACGCTGGTATCGAGCACCATAATGCCGTATTTCTCTAAACGCTTCTCCAATACATCATCAAAATCTCGCTTGAGTTCTGCTCTTTGGGTAATGGATTCTTCAACTGTTCTTCTTGCAGCTGTGATCTTAAAGGATTCTTGAGTTTGAGGGGCAATGATTTTAGAGACGATGTTCGCGAGGGTGCCTTGAGTACGGCGAATTTCAACGACTTGCATCGGGTCAAGACGGAAATTAATGGCAAAGCGAGCATTGAGATCTTGCAGATCTTTGGTCGAACTTTGAGCTGGAACTTCAAATTTCTGAACTGTGAGGTCATAGACATCGACAGCTGAAATGACAGGGGGCTTGAGGTGAATTCCTTCTAAGAAAGCAGTATCTCTAGCTTTTCCTAAAATGCTGACGACCCCCGCTTGGCCAGGGTTAATCACAAAAAAACTACTGAAGACGACGACGACTAAAATTAAGGCAACGCTAGCAAACGTGATCAAATTATTATTGCGACTATCTTGCATATGGAATTTGTGCCTTACCGCTTGTTCAACCAACCGTTTATCAGTATACCGATCTTGCTGGAGGAGGGTGGGATAGCTGAAGTCGATTTGCCAAGGCTTACGAGGATTTTGCCGATGAGCTTATGTTATTTGAGAGGGTCTTTAGGCTTGTTGGATGGCTTCCTGTACAGTTAAGCCGACTTCCTGACCATAGGATAATTCTAAGGTGTGACCATCGGGATCCTGTAGAAAGGCCCAATAACCAACGGGATAGCCGGCATCTTGGGGACCATCTAAAAGAATTCCTTTTTGTTTAGCTTGATCACAGAGTTGATCCAATTCTTCTCGACTTGAGCAACCAACTCCCAAATGGGCCAATGGAGACAACACCGGATGCACCACTTCTTTTTGAATTAACACAATTACAAAAGGTCGGATACCATCCGATAACCACACCACTGGAATACCTGATGCTCCGTCTAGGCGTTTGTGAACCACCTGCATCTGAGCATAGGTGGCATAAAACTCAATACTGCGATGAATATCTGCCACCGGGAGGGCAATATGGGTGAGTCCGATGTCTTTCATGATGTTTGAAGACGAATAGTCCGATGAGGGTTGCTTCAACAACTTGAGTGGACTACAACCCTTTCCTTTGAAATGCTCATGTGACTCACCATACAACATCAACTGGGACAGATCGCACATGATGGGCACATGCAAAGGGTTAAGTCTTTTGTCTACACTACAGACCCACCGTTGAACTGGGTACCTTATGGGCAGAGCCGGGGGCAGTTAGGAATAGGTTCATGCATCGGTACTTCAAATTTTTTATTCGCTGGGGAATATTAGGGGCAACCCTCATTTTTTTGACTAAGACTCTGCTGAGTCATTGGCAGGATGTCAAAGCCCTGGAATTACAGCAACAGGCTTGGTTATATGGGGGTATGGCATTTGCGATCGCATTCCTAGCACAACTCTGGTTAGGCATATTATGGTGCTGGATTTTAGCCGCCTTTAAGCATCCACTCCCCAAACGATGGGCCATCATCACCTTCTTAAGACATACACCCGCTAAATATATTCCAGGCAGTGTATGGCACTTATACGGTCAGGTCAAAGCCGCTCAGAAAAAAGGATTAGGGCTAGAGTTAGCAACCTTGAGTGTTTTACTGGAGCCACTCTTCGTCATTGCTGCTGCCATAGGGCTGGCGTTATGGAACACGTCCTATGGTCTTTTGCTTGGGGCATTGCTAGGCGTTATTTTGCTAGTCCTCCATCCCCGAGTTCTCAATTTTTTGTGGCAGCACGTCCGTAAGCTCAAAGGCAAGCAAGCGAGTAGCGTCAAGATGCAATACTACCCGCTGCGAGTTTTACTAGGCGCAATCTTTTTCATGGTGTTACGAGGGCTCATGTTTATCCTGATTGTCTTAGCCTTCACACCTATTAATTGGTCAGCCCTCAGTCCATTGATGAGTGGTTTTAGTATGGCTTGGCTACTGAGTTTAGTCATTCCCACTCCAGCAGGTATGGGAGTATTTGAAGCGTCAGCCATTGATATCTTGCATCCATATCTGTCTCCTGGGCTGTTGTTAGCAGCAGTCGCCATTTATCGATTTGTCAATGTTGGGGCTGAGATGATGGGTGCAGGGTGTGCCTATTTGTTGAAGGAAGGCTAATGTCGAATTTCTCTCTTTCAGCAAAAAAACATTGACTGATCGAGAAGGGACCATCTGTGTCTATCCTCTTAATATTCAGTTTTATACAGTGGCCCATGTACACACGTACCGTTCGTCTCCAAGATACCGATGCTGCGGGGGTAGTCTATTTCACCAGTGCACTTGATATCTGCCATGAGGCCTTTGAAGATTCACTCATGGGATCAGGAGTTGATATCCGCACATTCTTTAGCAACCCGGATACGGCAACACCGATCATCCATGCAGATATTGATTTCCTTAAACCCAGTTTTTGTGGCGATCAGTTAACGCTTCAATTGAGTACTCATCAAATAGCAGAGGATGAATTTGAGGTTCGCTACAACATTACGGCAGTGAATAAAGGGGAACGCCTGATTGCCAAGGCTACGATTCGGCATGTGTGCATTAATCCTATTAATCGCCAGCGCCAACCCCTACCCGAAGAATTGGTGACCTGGATTCAGCGGTGGAGTTTAGCGATGAGCTAAGGGCAGAGCAGTAGAGAAGGTCAGCGTCGCAGGCTGAAAACTCGTCAATACTGCGGGTGTACTGGCTCTATTGTTTGCACCAACAGGGGTCTGGTAACCACACACATATTCACGGAGATAAGGCAAAAGTCGAAAACCATCCTCCTGGTTACAGAGTAAGGAGCGACTCTGAAGAGATTGCAATGCAGGTAAAAGATCGGTAGTTGAAACGAGATCTTTTAGAACTAATGCTTCATGCAGTTGATCTAAGGTGATGCTGCCTGTTTCTGAAGCAATAAAGTTAACAATCTGCTGCTCGGTAGGTGCTAGCCGTTGGAGCTGCTGTTTTAAGAGTTGCTGAATGGTTCCAAATACAAAGTTGCCTTGTTTTATCCATTCAGCAACTTGGCAGTGAAACAAAGATGTGACATTAGTTGCTGCAACTTTAAGTGCATAGGGATTGCCCCCATAGTAGGCATATAAGGTTTCAGCATCGGTTTGGGTTGCCTCTACCTCCTGATGGTTTAAGAGAGTATAGGTTTCTGACAATGACAGTCCTTGTAAATACAGGGTTTGAACGGTGGGTTGATTACGCAAGTTAACGCCAACAGGTTGTTCTCGACTAGTGAGTAGAACACAACTTTGGTGAGGGGAATCCATCATGTGGCGAAGGAGTTGACCATATGCTTGATGATTCAGTCGATAGCTTCCTCCCATTTGCCCTGGTTGCAAGATGGTTTCAAAGTTATCTAAAACCAATAAGCACCGATGCTGAAGGAAATAGTGCATCAAAATTTCAATTTGGGCATCGATGGATGTGGGCCATTGTGAGGTTGCTTGCTCATCAGTATTAACTATATTGGCAAAGGTTTCAGTGAAGGTTGGAGCATTGCGAAGGGAACACCAAATGATCCTTTGAAATCGATCTTGTACCTGGTGAATAACTTTTTGAACTAGGGAGGTTTTGCCAATTCCTGCCATGCCTAGAAGACTAATGAGTTGAACAGGACGCGTTTGGTCTTGTCCCGAACGAGTTAGCCACTGACATAGAGTTTGCTGTTCTTGTTGGCGGCCTACAAAAAGCTGACTATGGTTGGGATAGAGACGGTTGGGTGAATCAGACCATAGAAGTGGGTAGATTGTTTGATCTGAGACGAGTTCAACTTTAGTGGGA
Organism: Acaryochloris sp. 'Moss Beach'; assembly: GCF_021497025.1. Lineage (NCBI taxonomy): Bacteria > Bacillati > Cyanobacteriota > Cyanophyceae > Acaryochloridales > Acaryochloridaceae > Acaryochloris > Acaryochloris sp. 'Moss Beach'. The sequence goes on along the minus strand of NZ_CP071717.1, from coordinate 2,763,391 downwards.
TATGCATTGATATTGCTTTTAGCATATTGAGGAGTGAGAACAAGACTGGCAATCTCTTTTACGTCATTACTTAAGATTCGGCTTTGTTGTTCTAAGCGACGGAAGACAACTTGTAAGTTCCTTTTAGTCACTTTTTGTGCCAAGGCTTGAGAGAGGTTTTGCCAAAGTTGATAGCCAACATGTCTGACGTAATCGGTATCATAGCCACAGGTTTCAGCTATTTCTTGATAGGATTTGCCTTGCCAGGATAAGCGAAAGATATCTTGGTGGAGGTTCTTGAAGCAAGAAGGATCAAGGGCTGTATCTATTAAGGCTAAGGCATCCTCAATGGTCATTATGATTATCTGCACTCAGTAGAGTATTCCAACAAAACAGAATGTAATGTAAATCACATCCTTCTGTACTAACTGTCAGTTTTTCGGGTATGAATTATGCAAGCTTGACAGTATTTTTGATGGTCAATTGAAATTTCAACCTCACAGTTGATAGCTAGGCTTGCAAAGCATTCAGCCATTTTTCAGAAAAGCACTTCTAAATAATTCTTCATATTAGAAGAGTCACTATTGAGCACCTTTTAACCTGACTGCCTGACATAAGTACCTCAAAGCCTTTAGATACGTAGCTTTTGGATGCTGAATAGCAGGGTGTATAAGGCTAGCTTTTGGCATTGTTCACACGTCAAACGCAACCTAAACGTATTACCAACTCTCTTGCCTTAGGGGCAGCGTTGCTATTCTTACAGTGCAAACCCTTACGAAGAAAAGGCTTTCAGAGATGTGTCAGGCAGTCAGCCTTTTAACACTGACTTAAATACAAAGCTATCTATATAGTCACAACATACGATACTTCAAAAGCACTACCGATAGTGTGAATCTCTACTACTAGATACTTTTGAAAGTAAAAAATGTTTAGAAATTTTATGATGAGTTGTATATCTACTGATTTTGAATTTATTAGAATAACTATTTTTTGCATTAGGCAATCTCCCACAATCAGCTACTTAAGTTAAAAAATTCTTGGCTAAGCAAACTTATTAATCGGTGATTAAGATAAAAAAGTCAAGTAATTAGAATGACACTATAGGGCTGTTTCGAGTTTGTAAGAGGTAATTCAAAAGAACTTAAAGTTTCTAAATCTCTAAAGCATTATGTAGGATCTAATGATGTAATAATCTAATTTCAATATTTTCTCTTAAAAATTTTTAACAGCTCTGCACCAAAAACAATATATATTCTCACTTTAGACTTATTGATCAACTAATTCATGTAATCGAAATGAAAAAATCGTCTCAGAAAAAAAAATACTAAAAGAAAAAATATATCCCTCATTTTTTTCTTGTCACTTAATTTAATGTTTTTCTTGATACTATTTGTATGTCCAAATGGATTGCTTGCACAGAGCAACGAAGAGTTAAAGCAGCAAGAAGAGGAACTGAAAGTTGAAAAGAGTAGACTAGACAATGAGAAATTAAAAAATTGATATTGAAAAATTAAAAGTAGATATTGAAAAAGGAAAGATTGACAACGATAGTGGTAGAATTACTAATAGAAGTGATGAATTAAAAACAATAAGAGAAAATCTTTTGGATTTAGATAAAATAAAAAAATCCAACGATTACAATACCAGAAGACAGCAAATTTGAGATTGAAGGACAAACTCTTGCAGCTGAAGCATTAGGTGAATTAGTCACTGATTTATATCAATCACTCAAGTCTAGTCAATCTTTAACGACTATTGACTACCTCATCATGGCAGGCCAAGATGATATATCCATCCAATCACTTAAGTATTACAATGATTTTAATGGGCAAATTGCTTTGTTTGAGCAAGCATATAACTTTGTTTTAGGTCCTGACCAAACAGATACCCCTAATCCTCAAAACCTTGAACCCGAAGTCTTCACTGCAGCAGCAGCTCCCCTAGTATTACAGGGTGTTCTTCAAGCTATTTCAGCATTTAGAACTGACGTTACGTTACGAAGTATAGATGTCGAATTAGATGATTCTATACTTGTTGCACAACTAGCAGCTTTATTTGAAAAGGATCAAAATAAGATGGTAACCATTGATCCTGGAATACCCAATCCTGAGACCTCTAATCGTACAATTTCTAATCCTGGAATATCGAATCCTGAGACCTCTGATCGTACAGCATCTAATCCTAGTTGTATACCCCCTAAAACAGGTAAAACTCGTATCTTCTACCCAAACTTATTCCCTATCTATTTATCTCAGGGCGAGGGGCAAGATCAATGTGAAAAAATCATTACCAAAAAGCTTGAAAATATATCTAACAGAGCTTTACAAGGAAAATTAATTATTCAAGAACTTGAGTCTAAGCAAAAAGAACTCAAAAAAGATGGTTCTGATTTAGATGAAGAAGATAAAAAAAAAGCTAACCAATTTATCTATGCTAGATGAAAAGTTTAATGAATTACTGAGTAGTATTTATGTATTAAATTCTCAAGGAACAAGTAATCTATCTTTATTGAAAACTGGTCTTAAGATTAAGCAGATGCTTGCTACTTCAGGGGGTTATCTAATGCTTTTTTCAGATGACAACGGGAGGATCTGTTCGTACGACAAGCAATATATTCGGAACCAAAGTACGTTATTCGGGAGGAGCATCTGTTAGTTTCTTCTTTTTTGATGACGACTCGTCAATCATATTTTCTGATGCTCCACAACATCATACTGGATTTAAAAAGCTAGATAGGGGAAGAACGACTTCAGTACGTTCTCCAGAAAGTTAGATTCATCGTACTACTAACGATAGTAAGTCTCTAATCAAAATTGATGAAGGTTGCTGTTTTTGAAAAAATCTTCAAGATCCTATCTCGCAAACAAAATTATATAGGGGATAAATACTGATGTCAGAAACTATTTGTAATCCAAATCCAGCGATTCCCTCTTCTCTTCATGAGCTAGATATTCCAAGCATTACTGCAAACCCTGGAAGTGTTAGTTCACAGCCTTATTTATCTTCTGAAAAGCTACTTGTTCCTAATCAGAGTCAACTTCCTGACCTAATCAATAATTCACGAAGTTTCACAGGGATCAGGCCTGAATATGCTGATAGCCTTTTACCAGAAAGTGTAATCGGGAATGATGATAGAGTTCGCATACTTGATACCCACAATTATCCTTGGAGAGCAATATGCTCACTAGAGATCCAAGGTCCCCGAGGTTTTGGGATGGGAACTGGTTGGTTTATTGCTCCAAATTTAGTTGTAACTGCAGGTCATAATATCTATCATGAGAGACGCTTAGGAGGGTGGGCGGAAACAATTACAGTTTATCCTGGGCGTGATGGAAGTCACATACCATACCCTCAAGGTACTAGCTTTAATAAACCTATAAGGTCTAGCCAATTCCGGGTTGTCAGGCCTTGGGTAGATAGTAAAGGTGAAAATCCTGATTTCGATTATGGCGGCATCGTATTAGATCAGAACGCTGGGAATGAAACGGGTTGGTTTGCCGTAGCAGCAGAAACCAATGACAATATTGCAGGTTCCATTGTGCATATGTCTGGGTATCCAGGAGACACAAAAGGGGGGAGTGGGAAATATCAGCTATTTGGTAAGGACAGAGTAGAAAATAGCAGCATTACACCAACACGTTTCTTTTATAGTGCAGATACATACAGAGGTACCAGTGGTGCACCAGTATGGCTAGAAACCTCTTCTGGTAGGTTTGTCGTAGGTATACACACTTATGGGATCAGGGGAGGTTTTACACTAAATTCAGCGACCCGCATAAACAGAGAGGTTTTACAAGATTTACGTAGTTGGATGTAAAACTTTCTCATTGTCCACCACATGGAGGGACAGAGGTGTTTGAGTCAATCAGAATCTACAATGCCAACCCCTCCCTGCCCTAGCTGTGGTTCCCTGACAGTTGTCAAAAATGGTCGCATTTAGAATGGTAAGCAAAGCCATAAGTGCTAAGACTGTGGTCGCCAGTTGTTTGAAGACCCTCAGCAAAAGCTGATTGACCAAAACACTCAAGCCCTCATTGATAAGCTGTTGCTGAAGAAAATACCTTTGGCATGTATTGCCAGAGTATGTGATGTTTCAGAAAGCTGGCTATGAGAATACATGAACTACAAATATGCAACAGTGCTTCAAACCGTGACGGTCTCTTCAAACACAAGGCCGATTCACCCTTCAATGTGATGAAATGTGGTCGTTTGTGAATGGTAAAGGAAATAAACAGTGGATCTGGCTAGCACTGGATGTCGCCACGCGTGAGATTGTCGGAGTATGCGTTGAAGCACGCTCTAAGTACGGAGCCTGCCAGTTATGGCAATCATTACCCGGGATATGCCAGCTTATACCGATTTCTGGGGTCTTATGGCTGTGTATTGCCTAAGAAGCATCACGGACCAGTGGAGAAGGAAACAGGTAAAACCTCACATATTGAGCGGTTCAACTGTACTCTGTGTCAGAGAGTGTCTTGTCTAGTCCGTAAGGCGTTGCCGTTTTCCAAAAAGCTCGATAACCATATCGAGAGTGTTTAGATTTTTGTGTAAGCCGTAACGTATTCAATAGTTGAATCGTGTTGGGAACAGAATAGCAAAATGGGACAGCGCCGCCTTCCAATTCAAAATCGGTCTGGTCCATCTCTTCGAGATATTCCTCATCGCCAGAAACATCAATTTGTAGACAGACTCTTCATTCGGGAAGACAGCTTTGGTCTTAATCACCTTTCGCAGTGAGCGATTGAGCGACTCAATGGCATTAGTGGTGTAGATAACCTTTCGGATGGCCATTGGGTACTTAAACAACGGAGCAATATTATCCCAATGCCGTATCCAGATTTGGCTGATGCCAGGATACGTCTGGTCCCATTTGTTGGCAAACGCATCCAAGGCAGCCTCAGATTCCTCCAAAGTGGCCGCTTGATAAATGGGCTTGAGGTCTGCAGCTACGGCTCGACTTTCCTTCCAAGGCACATGGCGCAAACTATTGCGAATGAGATGAACGATACAAACTTGAACTTGAGTATCGGGATAGACCGATTCAATCGCCTGGGGAAAGCCTTTGAGACCATCACAGCAAGCAATCAAGATATCCTGAGCGCCTCGGTTTTTAAGGTCTGTGAGCACTGAAAGCCAGAATTTTGCTCCCTCCCGCTCGGCAGCCCCTATCCATAATCCCAACAGCTCTTTGTTTCCCTCCACAGTTACCGCTAGCGCGACATAGACGGCTCGCTTGCTGACTTGGCCATTGACTTTGATGTTCACATACAGGGCATCGAGATAGACAATCGGATACACCTCATCCAATGGTCTTGAGCGCCAGTCTTTAACCTCCTCCATGACACTATTGGTGACGTCACTAATCAGACCCTCAGAGATATTGGCCCCATACAGCTCCACCAATTGAGAACTCGAATATCACGAGTGGTCATGCCACGAGCATATAAGGCGATGATTTTCTCGTCGAGTCCCGCGATACGTCGCTGGCCTTTGGGCACGAGGACAGGCTCAAACTCACTGCAACGGTCGCGAGGAATCGATAGGTCCATCTCTCCTTGTTCAGTCTGGACGGTCTTTTTCGAGTAACCATTGCGACTGTTTCTAGGGCCATGAGAACGCTCATCGACGGAGGATTGATGCAGGTGATGAGTCAATTCACCTGCCAAGGCTCGTTCCACTAGGCGTTTGCTGAGTTGTTTGAGCAGTCCTGATTCGCCCAGAATATCCTCTGGCTGTGGATTCTCTCCAATGAGTTCATCCAATAGCTCATCAACTCGATTGGGTACTTGTTTCTTTCTAGACATGATGCGGTCTCCTGGTGTGTTTGGATTCTAGACCGCTTACACAAAACTCTGATCAGTCTCATCTTCTCGATTGGGTACTTGTTTCTTTCTAGACATGATGCGGTCTCCTGGTGTGTTTGGATTCTAGACCGCTTACACAAAACTCTGATCAGTCTCCCATATCGGAACGATTTGGATGTTTGTTCACCACTACAATTCATTTTCATTGAACTAGGACGACCAGATAGATTAACATTCAAACTCAACTCTAATCAGTCACAGCTCCAACGCTACTAGAAGAAACTAACTTGGCATACTTCGCCAATACCCCTTTGGCATATCTGGGCTTCGGTTTTTCCCACTGGGCTTTCCGTGCCTGTAATTCTTGATCTGACACATGTACCTCTAACTTCCGAGCGTGGGCATCAATCGTAATCTGATCGCCCTCTTGCACTAGAGCAATCGTGCCACCCACGGCAGCTTCCGGGGCTACATGTCCCACCACCATGCCGTAAGTCCCCCCCGAAAATCGACCATCCGTAATTAACCCTACTGAGTCACCCAAACCTGCCCCAATAATTGCAGACGTGGGAGCCAACATCTCTCGCATCCCAGGTCCACCTTTCGGGCCTTCATAGCGAACTACAATCACATCATTCGGCTGAATCTTGCCCGCTAAAATTGCCTTTAAGCAAGCTTCTTCCGATTCGAACACCCGAGCTGGACCCGTAATTTGAGGATTTTTAATTCCCGTTATTTTGGCAACCGCTCCTTCAGTCGCCAGGTTGCCTCGGAGGATGGCGAGATGGCCTTGTTTATACATAGGATTATCCCAAGGCCGGATTACATCTTGATCGGGGGAAGGTTCAGACGGGATATCGGCCAACTGCTCAGCAATGGTTTTACCCGTAATAGTCAGAGCATCACCATGGAGCAGACCATGTTCCAACAGCATTTTCATCACCAATGGGATTCCACCTGCTTTGTGGAGATCCGTGGCAACGTAGCGACCCGAGGGTTTGAGATCGCAGATTACGGGAACTTTGGCTCGGATGGTTTCAAAGTCATCTAGGGTGAGGGGATCTCCGGCTGCGCGGGAAATAGCCAACAGATGCAGAACAGCATTAGTGGATCCACCGACAGCCATAATCACAGAAATGGCATTTTCAAAGGCTTTGCGGGTCAGAATATCACGAGGCAAGATTTGCTGGCGAATCGCTTCCACTAAAACTGCAGCAGACTGTTCCGCACTGACGGCTTTTTCCTCATCTTCCGCCGCCATCGTCGAGGAATACATCAGGCTCATGCCCATGGCTTCAAAGGCAGATGACATCGTGTTGGCTGTAAACATGCCCCCACAGGATCCAGCACCAGGACAAGCATGTTTCTCTACTTCGGTTAACTCGGCTTCACTAATCCGTCCGGCACTATGCTGGCCCACGGCTTCAAAGGCACTGACAACGGTTAAGTCTTCACCATTTAGATGACCGGGTTTAATCGTACCGCCGTAAACAAAGATGGCAGGAATATTCATCCGGGCCATGGCTAGCATGGCCCCGGGCATATTTTTATCACAACCGCCAATGGCTAATACCCCATCCATGCTTTGGCCCATGCAAGCCGTTTCGATGGAGTCAGCAATCACTTCGCGGGAAACCAAGGAATATTTCATCCCTTCGGTGCCCATGGAAATGCCGTCACTGATGGTGATGGTGCCAAATTTTTGGGGCATGGCTCCTGCAGTTTTCAGACTGGCCTCTGCCCGTGTGGCTAGAGAGTCTATGCCCATATTGCAGGGGGTAATCGTGCTGAAGCCATTCGCTAACCCGACAATCGGCTTCTTAAAATCGTCATCTCCAAAGCCCACAGCCCTTAACATGGCTCGGTTAGGGGCTCGTTGAACACCTTGAGTGACGACTTGGCTATTTCGATTGTCAGACATACGACTTTTTTCTGTTCACGACGCAAAGGCAAAAGCAGGCTAGGGTTACAACCCATGAGTGGCAGAACTCAGTTTGGAACCAATGACCTTACTCAACTGTCTATTGTCCCAGAATCAATGACCGAGTGGGAAGCTGAACGGCAACTCAATTGGTGCTTTTCTAAACAGGTGCTAACCTATCCATTCTCATTCCTCCTTGGGAACGATAGGGTAAGTGCTAAGCCTGAGTCATGCCAATGCCCACGCCTCCAGCTATGCCGAAAAAGTCATTTTTTTTCTCTATACAAGTGGGATGGCGAGAAGCAGCCAAAACGGTGGGACTCAGCTTGTTGTTGGCATTTGGCATTCGGTCCTTTGTGGCAGAAGCCCGCTTCATCCCTTCAGGGTCGATGGAGCCAACCTTACAGATTCACGATCGCTTGATTATCGATAAGGTCACTTACCAATTTAATCCCCCTCAACGAGGAGATATTATTGTCTTCCATCCTCCCCAATCCTTGCGACAGCAAGTAGATCAACAGAATGACCCACTGCCCATGGATACGATTATTAAACGATTGATTGGTATACCGGGAGATCAATTAGAGCTTAAAGATGGGGCTGTTTATCGCAATCAGGTCAAAATTCAGGAACAATACGTCGCTCATAAGGCCAAAACATCTGTTCAAGTCTGTCCAGCTTCCCTATCTCAATCCTTCCTTGCCTTACCCCAGGTGGTGCCTGCAGATCACTATCTTGTCTTAGGTGATAATCGTCTCAACAGCTACGATGGCCGCTGTTGGGGATTGGTGTCTCGATCGGATTTGTTGGGTCGAGCGGTTTTTCGCTATTGGCCGGTTCACCGAATCGGAAATTTAGAGTAGGACGGCTGTGATCAGGCACAAACGCTGACCAGACAGGATTGTGTTATAAATCAACTTACTGGGAAAACTGATTTGTAAGGTGTAACCCATCCCTATCGTTCACAGCCTGTACCGTTCAATTTATATATGACGCAACCCCAACCCCCTGATCTGAAACCAACGGAACAACCAGAAGAATCTTGGTGGGTGGAAGCAGCCAAGACGGTCGGGTTAAGTTTACTTTTGGCCTTTGGAATTCGCACTTTTGTGGCGGAAGCCCGCTTTATTCCATCCGGGTCGATGGAGCCAACGTTGCAAATTCATGATCGTTTGATTATTGATAAAGTGACATTCCGCTTTCGCGATCCCGAGCAGGGCGATGTGGTGGTGTTTAATCCCACCGAATCTTTAAAGCGCGCCAATTTCAAAGAAGCGTTTATTAAACGGGTGGTTGGGGTGCCGGGTGACCGCATTGAGATCAAAAATGGGGTTGTTTGGGTCAACAATCAGCCGATTAAAGAAAATTACACCGCCGAAGGCGTCACTACTGGGCCGAGTGCGGATCATTGTCGCAATAATTATGTCACTTCAGATATAGATAGCCAGCCCATCGAACCTCCCGTTCCCATCTTTTTAGAAAAGCCTCAAACCATCCCAGACAAGCATTACCTCGTTTTGGGCGATAACCGAGGCAATAGCTACGATGGCCGCTGTTGGGGATTAGTTGCCCATGCGGATCTCGTGGGACGAGCTGTTTTTCGTTTTCTCCCCTTTGATCGCATTGGCACTTTACCTCCGGCTGAAGTGACCGCTGCTGAATAAGAGTTAGGACACAAGCTGACTATCTTGGCGTAGGCGAAACAGTAAGAACTGAGTCGATTCATCCGGCTCAAAATTGTTGTCGCTAACGACGACGAGAGATTGGCTGCCATCGGCCAATAGAGGTCCCCACATCATGCCTTCTAAATTTCTGCCGGGAATTTTGAGCTGTTTCAAATCCAGCAGAGGCTGTTTTTGAATTGGCGTAATGCCTGTGAGGTCGCTCGGTAAAGAATCGATTTTGGAGGTATCCCGAGCGACGGCAGTCGTGATTTGAAAGATTTCGGCACTGAACCCTGTAAATGGACTGTAGGATCGCTCAAGGCTGAGAAAATGTCCGGCGCTGTCCACGGTCAAGAGTTCTGTAAGACCGTTTAGCCCTTTGAGTAGATCAGCTGACTTCAGGGGGTAGAGATAGTTGGCTAAGAATTCGGGCTGAGGTTCGCCAATCCAGTAGTGGAGGAGGCGATTGTAATGCTGGGTTTCTCCTTCAGCATCGGCGTCTGGATAATCTTGCTGTAAGGGGGCTTCAATGGCTACGAAGATGCGATCGCCTTCTGGATTCAGAGTCAACGCTTCAAATCCGCGATTATCGTCAATACCGTGGGGCGGTGGGTCAGGATTCTCGTCCGTGGCGGGGATAGGAAAAAACTGTTGAGGCAAGGTTAGCTGTTGTTGCCACTGACCTTGCAGATCAAATTCGATCAGGGCAGGGGGACTCTGCAAACGGGATACGCCTTCACTACTCACCCACAACGTATCTTGAGGGGTCAGGGCTATTCCTTCTGGATCAATCCGATCGATTTTATAGGGTTGTGCTTCTTCGTTTTGGAAGAAGGTGACATCTTCTATTTCCAAAGTTTTAATCTGGGGGCGATTGGGTTTCTCTTGATCCAATTGCAAGTTCAGGGTGTAGAAGCGAGGTTGCGCCCGATCATCGGACAAAGCATAGAAGCGATTGCGATTGCGATCATAAGTAATCGCAGAAATTCCACCCACACGAGTCCCGTCAAACTCCGTGTCAGCGAGCTGATACCCATCCAAATAATCCACAGATAGATTTAAAAAGATGCGGGCCTCTGCGGTCACCTGGGGCAGATCACAGCCCGTCAGCAGCAACACACAGCACAACAGCGGCAAGCAATACCGCAGGAATTTGGTCACGTCTACACACCTAAGTCCTGGAGAGCGAGGCGAATTTGCTCCATCCGTCGGCGGTTAACGCTGAGATCCGACTCGCCAACCCGGGAGGCGGAACGCATCTGAATAATGTTGTCTTCGGCGGGAAAATAAAATTCACCATCATCGACAAATCCCAACAACCGACTGCTGGATTCAAATCGAATGTACTCGTTGGTCTGCTCCACCACTCGGGTGCGAGGCACAACCGTCAACACTTTCAACAGGGTTTCGCGAGCCGTGTTGCGATCACTGGTGTAAGACAGGGGTGGAATTTCATGATCCGCATCTGCGTTTTGACTGACCACGCAATTGGGTGAATCAGGACAGGGCGAAAGTTGCCCCTCACGCACTCCCAGCTCAGGAGCGTTGCCTGCAAGCAAGCTCGAAGCCCCAGGCAAAGCCCCTAAGGTCGTAGCATGAGCAGAAGCCGAAGGACCAATGAGAAGGGCAATAGAAACCAAGCTTGCCCAAGCTAAGGCAGTCAATCGATGCAGCATATTTTTTAGGAAGTTCCTCAAAACTTGAAAAGGGGGTGAGCCCGTCCTTTAAGTAAGACCACCCATAAGCATTGTAGACAGCCACAAGAAAACAGGGTAGGACAGGATCCGTTTATTTTGATGGATCGAGAGTGTTTAGATTTTTGTGTAAGCCGTAACGTATTCAATAGTTGAATCGTGTTGGAAACAGAATAGCAAAATGGGACAGCGCCGCCTTCCAATTCAAAATCGGTCTGGTCCATCTCTTCGAGATATTCCTCATCGCCAGAAACATCAATTTGTAGACAGACTCTTCATTCGGGAAGACAGCTTTGGTCTTAATCACCTTTCGCAGTGAGCGATTGAGCGACTCAATGGCATTAGTGGTGTAGATAACCTTTCGGATGGCCATTGGGTACTTAAACAACGGAGCAATATTATCCCAATGCCGTATCCAGATTTGGCTGATGCCAGGATACGTCTGGTCCCATTTGTTGGCAAACGCATCCAAGGCAGCCTCAGATTCCTCCAAAGTGGCCGCTTGATAAATGGGCTTGAGGTCTGCAGCTACGGCTCGACTTTCCTTCCAAGGCACATGGCGCAAACTATTGCGAATGAGATGAACGATACAAACTTGAACTTGAGTATCGGGATAGACCGATTCAATCGCCTGGGGAAAGCCTTTGAGACCATCACAGCAAGCAATCAAGATATCCTGAGCGCCTCGGTTTTTAAGGTCTGTGAGCACTGAAAGCCAGAATTTTGCTCCCTCCCGCTCGGCAGCCCCTATCCATAATCCCAACAGCTCTTTGTTTCCCTCCACAGTTACCGCTAGCGCGACATAGACGGCTCGCTTGCTGACTTGGCCATTGACTTTGATGTTCACATACAGGGCATCGAGATAGACAATCGGATACACCTCATCCAATGGTCTTGAGCGCCAGTCTTTAACCTCCTCCATGGCACTATTGGTGACGTCACTAATCAGACCCTCAGAGATATTGGCCCCATACAGCTCCACCAATTGAGCTCGAATATCACGAGTGGTCATGCCACGAGCATATAAGGCGATGATTTTCTCGTCGAGTCCCGCGATACGTCGCTGGCCTTTGGGCACGAGGACAGGCTCAAACTCACTGCAACGGTCGCGAGGAATCGATAGGTCCATCTCTCCTTGTTCAGTCTGGACGGTCTTTTTCGAGTAACCATTGCGACTGTTTCTAGGGCCATGAGAACGCTCATCGACGGAGGATTGATGCAGGTGATGAGTCAATTCACCTGCCAAGGCTCGTTCCACTAGGCGTTTGCTGAGTTGTTTGAGCAGTCCTGATTCGCCCAGAATATCCTCTGGCTGTGGATTCTCTCCAATGAGTTCATCCAATAGCTCATCAACTCGATTGGGTACTTGTTTCTTTCTAGACATGATGCGGTCTCCTGGTGTGTTTGGATTCTAGACCGCTTACACAAAACTCTGATCAGTCTCATGGATGGGGGAGCACAGGCGCACCAGCCTTCTCCCTTAGACAATCTGTAAATGTATTCCCATTTAAATGACCGGCTTTGCGACGCCCCCCCCAATGATAGTTAGCATCAAAACAAGACTGAAAATGCTGTTCAACCGCGCCTATACATTGACTCTCTTCGGCACAGGCTGATAGAAAGATTGCTCTGACAGTTGCCGCCGTACTGAACTTGTTATAGAACTTCCAACCCACAACCAACCCCACTGCTACGGCAATACCGCCAATGGCTCTAACCCACTTCATACCTTAAAATCCTCACCACAAAATCTCTACATGGCGAGGAAACCCACCACAATAATCATAGCCTTCTTCATCAGGATCCCCCATGCGACTCAATCTCTCTCAAATTCCCATCCGCACTGGCTCTAACTACCCTTCAATTTTTAAGGCTCAAGTGGCGGGTCGCAGTAAACAGCGGCTGGGCGATGCAGCAAATCTCAAGAACTTTGGCGTCAACTTAGTCCGGCTAGCACCCGGCAGTCGTTCTGCACTCCGCCATTGGCATAGCTGCCAAGATGAATTGATCTATGTAGTCGAAGGTGAACTCGTTCTGGAAACCAATGCAGGCAAGGAAAATCTCACAGTAGGGATGGCAGCAGGTTTTCCCGCTGGGGAAGCGGATGGTCACCATTTATGCAATGAGTCTGATGCGGATGCAGTGTATCTAGAAATTGGCGATCGCATCCCTGATGATCGGGTGGAATATCCCGATGAGGATTTAGTCGCTCAATGGGTTGACACGGGCTGGCAATTCACCCATAAGGACGGTAGACCTTACCCCAATCAAGGCAGTTGAGGTCTCGCCAAGCGGTAAACCACCCCCATATTCACATCATGACTACCACCATAGAATGGGCTCAAGCTCATGGCGTATGCATCGAAGCAACCGTTCCCTTCAAGAAGCAGGTGGGGGAGCCATGCCCACGTTCAGTCGAAGAAATTGCAATTCGATCCATCATTCTGCATACCGTTGCAGCTGTTGGATACAGCGTGGATTCTAAATGCTTAGTGGACTGGCTCAAAGATCAGCAGATCTGGGATGATGTCTCACCCCTAGAAAAAACTTGGTTCACCACCACGGAAATAACCAATGAAGAACGCAGGCGTTTATGTTGGCGCGTAGAAGCAGAATGGACCTTGCTGTGGGCTATCTCTAAAGTCCAATCTCTGGGATTGCCTACCCAAACCTGTCATACAGCAACCCTAGTAGATGACATTATGCCCAAACTGGGTGATCCGATTGCCACCTTTATCGCTTCAGCTAAGCTAAGGTCATCGGGTGCCCTATGGGTCGAAGATAATCGGGTCTACAATTTGCACTGCTACGCTCGGCAAGCGTTCAAAAGCAACACTGTTCCAGACGACTTAATCTATGACGTGCTAGTCCAACGTCATTATGCTTTTGAGTGGCTGCATAGTCGTGATGAATGGGACGATATCCGCCTTGATACCTAAGGATCCAACTTTTATGTCAGTTGCCAGCTAATGTTCAGGTTTGTTGACTACACTGAGAGCATTAAGCTCCATAACAGTCTTGCTTGTCGATGGACCTGTTGCCTCTTCCTTCCGAATTAGTTGAAGTCTTTACGGAAAACGCATCGCTTATTAGGGTCACAAACGATAAAATTGCCCAATTTATTTCCACAGCTGAGGATTTTGATCCAGATCGGTCAGAATTACTCCGGCGTCTAGCAATCTCTCTCGAACACAAGAGGTTTGAAGATGGCTGGTCCGGATTAAAACGAATTTATACGGCTGCTGAACAGGCAGATCCTAACAACATCGAGGTCTTGATATCTTTAGCCATATCTGCCTTGGATTGGGTTGAAGAATGGCACACTCCCAAACATCAAACACGGCTTCAGATTGCACTTGATGCGGAACAAGCTTTGAACAGGGCAGCAGTCATAGCCCCTGATGATGCAGACATTTTCTTCAGGCAAGGGCTACTGTACTACAACCACCCTGCTCGGCATGAGCCTCAATCTCCATACCAAAGGAAAGCATTAAGATGCTTTGAACATGCCCATGCTCTACAACCTGAACATCAGATGGCAATTCTATATCAAGCCCATTGCTATCATGACCTGGGGGTTTGGCAATCGGCCTATCAGGCTTATCTCGCCGTTGATATGGACAGCCTCTTGTCACAACACCCTGCATGGTTATGGCGAAAGCTCAAACGCGATGAACAATTAGCCCTTTGCGCTGCCAAACTGGGTAACACGCAAGAATCAACTCAGCGGCTTGAAAACTTGTTTGATGAAATCGAGGCTTTGGACAATGAGCAGGCAACCTATGATGTCGTTAATCTTGACGAAGCGGTTGAGATACTTGGCACCTGCATCGATAATTCTCAACTCACGCAGCGACTGATGCAGCTATTAAAGCGGTTGGATTTTACAACAAGGTACGAGCAAAAAATCCACGAAATGACCCGAAAGATGTCTCATTCAGGCTTGTGAGACTATTTAGACTGCAAATTCAGCCAATTTAGATTGGCTCGGTCAATATTACCAGCGGTGTCTTCTTGCCACTGTTTTTGAATAGCGATACTGTAATTCAAATAAAGCTTGCCATCAACAATAGACCAAGCATCTGGCATCGTCGACACCAACGCACCATAACTCAATCCATAAGCACAAAACCCTCCATATTGAGGCGCATAGGCTGTTGGATCATTGGCAAACAAGTCTCGATGTTCAGCACTGGCAAATAGCCACGTTGCGCCTTTCCATTCATAAGCAAACTCTTGACGTCCTGGGACTGGCTTGCCTACCGTAAAATATGCCACTGGATCCGTACCTCGAATCGCAACACCATCTTCCGTAAAAATAGTGGTCGAGGTAGAAGTGTTGGAAATTGGCTGAGCATTTGCCATCACCCTCCAATTCCTCAGAATCAGTGAGGCTGTTGTTCCCATTAGCGTAGCCGTCAGCATAGCCATGAATGAGGAGAGAGTCTTAGTTTGAGACTTCATAAGCTGTTATTAAAAGCGGCTAAATTAAAAAGCGTAACTTTAAACTCCAGAATACAGAGAGTACTTGACTGCATCATTCTAGATCTCTATCTAAGCCAATATTTTTTATTCTGAAAAATACTTAAGCACCTGATCAACAATCTCATACTATTTTGAGTTAACAAATCTAATTTTATACAATCATACAAAAATATTTTTTATAGTGGATGATGGCTCGCCTAAAAAGCAGAGAAATATTCATCCTACTCTGACTCGATCACTAGAGCATATGATGTGGAAGAATTGCCAATTGCATGTATATCTCACCATGCCCTCTATCAAAACTACCGTTTCTATTCCTATTGCTCTCAGCCTGTTCTTCAGCGGGTGCAGCAACTCAGACGTCAAGCCATCTGCAACACCTTTACCCAAGCCAACCACCAGTACCCCTGCAGCACTTCCACCTCTGAAGCTAGGACTTGCGGATCCGACAACTATTGCTAATCCTCAGATCGAGGAATACTTATCCCAATTAGGAGCACCTATTGTTAGTCAAGGAGTATGGATTCAAACTCAAGATACCTTACTCGCCAATCATCAAGGCACCATTCCTTTACCAGCTGCTTCTGTGACTAAAGTTGCTACTTCCTTAGCAGTGTTAAAGAAACTAGGACCTGACCATCGATTTGAAACCAAAATTGGCTATGTTGGCACGATTCAGAACGGTGAACTGCAAGGAGATTTAGTCATTGAGGGAGGGGCTGATCCGTTTTTTGTGTGGGAAGATGCGATCGCACTCGGTAACCTCCTCAACCAAAACGGTATTCGCAGCGTCAGCGGCAATTTAATCGTGGTCGGTCCGTTTTATATGAACTATGAGTCCGACCCTGTTACGTCAGGAACGCTATTACAGCAGGGACTCGATCACACCCGCTGGCCTGCAGAAGCCCAAACGCAATACCAAACTTTGCCAGGTGATACGCCAAAGCCTGAAGTTGCGATCGCAGGGAGTATTCAAACCACAGCCACACGCCCAGATCTAGTCAAGCCAATCATTCAGCACCGCTCCCTCCCCGTAGCTGAACTGCTCAAAAAAATGAACCAATACAGCAATAACGCCATGTCCGAGATGCTGGCAGAGTACGTGGGTGGCGCTCCACAGGTGGCCCAAATTGCCGCCCAGGAAGCCGGGGTTCCTGCTCAAGAAATTCAATTGATCAATGGTTCGGGGTTAGGGGTCGATAACCGCATTTCACCCCGAGCAGCCTGTGGCATGTTTCAAGCCATTGCTCGCCTACTGCATCCAAAAGAAATGACGATTGCAGATATTTTTGCCGTCATCGGGACTGACCCAGGGGTCCATAACGAGCGACCCCTCCCGCAAAAATCAGTGATTAAGTCAGGAACTTTGAACAGTGTCAGTTCCTTAGCAGGAGCCTTACCAACCGAAAATCAAGGAATAATCTGGTTTGCAGTTATTAACAGTGAAGACGATGTGAATCACTTTAGAGCTAGACAAGAAACTTTACTGCAAACCTTGATGCAATTCTGGGGTACCACCACTAAAAGGTTTGTTCTAATTACCGCCAACCCATCTCGGCAAGACTTGAGTGCTATTAGTCAGGCTATACCCTTCGATTAAGCTTGGATATAGATACATTTATTTTTTCATCTTGTTGAAACTCACTGAAGTTTAATAAATGCTTTAAATTCTTGACTAGAGAAAAGCTTCTTAGCAATTAACTTTGCTCCGCTTTTTGTTAGATGAACTGTATCAAAACTAATTAAGTCTCCGCGATCATCAGTGTAAGGAATTCTACCTTGATTATCACGGAGAAGTCCTGTAATATTTAAGAACATATAATTATTATTTTTTCATTTTAATTGTCTTTTCTGAAGCTAGTTTATTATCTATATCAGTAAAAAACTGATAGTATTTTTTTTGCTCTTTTAGAGTCATCTTTTATATGCATTATTGGCGTTAAGTTATAACCAAGTCGTGGACGTGGTGTTAACCATATAAAAGATGATTCAATAGTGAGACCAATATTTTTCTCTAACTCTTTTTTTTCTTTGCATGCTAATAACGATATTAGCATCTTTAATTATTTTTTCTTGCAAGGCTTACTTCTGTTTCGATTTTCTCAAGATAAGAAATTTCTAAATTATCTAAATAGCCTGATTCATGAATTATGTTAATAAAGTCTCTAGCTTGACTATTACCAATTACTACAACTCGATTTTTTATTTGTCTTAAAAAATATATTTTTTGTATAGACTTCTTGCTCGATCTACGTACTTACTTCCACCTTGTATTCCTTCTTGAGGTTTTCCATTAATGAGTAAATGTGGAAAGCGAAATTCATACCAACCACCCTGTTGTGAAGCATAGAGAGAAAAGCTAAAAAAGACATGCAGAACTGACTGTTATAAGAGTAGTTGCCATCATAGGATAAATTTTTTATTATTGAAGAAGTAAGTCTTTTTTTCTATCATCTCATACGAGATTATTCCTATTAAAAAATGAAATAGCTATAAGAAACAAATACTTATTGGTACTAATTTCATATTCAGAAGTACTTCTATAAAAAAGCCAATATTGGTTGATGATATAGATATATAGAATAGCTAGCTAATCCAATATATGCAATAATTTTATTCTCCAGAATATATGCAGATATACCTCTAGATTTAGATAAACAAATAACTGATACTGCTAATAAAGGTATTAGCATTATAGGCGCAGGCGAAAACTGAGACTTGATACTTACAATCCCTAATAAAAAAACTATAATCAGAAAAAAAACTAAGATCAAAAATAATTGTTTTGATCTTAGTTTTTTTTCTGATTAAATATTTTTTCTCTGATAGAAGTGCAGCTATTATGCCAATAACAAACTCCCAAGCTCTTGAGAAAGGCAATAAATAGTTACCGCCAAATTCTTTGTAATACCAAAATATAGACAATGAATAACTGACTATAAAAAATACTTATCAAAACTAAAAAAAAACTGCCATGTATTTCTATTGAAATCAGTGATTGATCTATTTGCAACAATTAACAAACTGAAAATAAGAGGATAAAAAAGATAAAATTGTCCATCTACACCTAAATACCAAGTATGAAATAGAGGTTTTAAATCATTTGCAAAATTCCAATAGCCTCCAGTAATGTAAAGCAAAATATTATTTAGCCCTACTAAACTAGCTACAGAAGACTGGAAAAAGTTTTCTAAATGATCGGGTTGAAAAATACACACAGCAGCTATGCTGCAAAGTGAAATACATATTATCAAAGGAGGATATATTCTAAGTATTCTCTTAACAAAGAAGCTTCGTATACTAAATAATCCTTTTTTATAACGATTTAAGCAACTAAGCGTTACAGAAAAACCACTGACAACAAAAAAATATATCAACACCTAAGAAACCATTTGAGAATTTCTCAGGAAATGCATGGAAAAGAATAACAAAAAATAACTGAAATTCCTCTTAAGCCATCAATCGACTTAATTCTTTTTGTATTCATAAATAATTAAGATTTCAATACTTTTTCAAGCATTACCGTATCTCAAAAAAACTAAGATAATCAAGAACTTAAGCGTTGACCAGGGCAAACGCGTACTCATTCAAAAAAGGCTATGATGCTTGTCTCATATTGATTACAGACTGTAGTTTCAATAAATAATCGTTAAATTCTTTATGATTAGTTTTTCTAGCACATCTCTCAAACCGTTATCAATAAATCTGTAATGCTGAAAGCTCTGTCAGATATTTGATTAAACAATTTAGTTGTGTATGCGTTTGCCCTGGCGTTGATAGAGGTGGCACCCTACCCTTTATCGGTAAGTCTCCACAATATTTTGCCAATTTTTAGCTCCCTTAAAAATTGGTTGAAGTCAATTTCCCACATAGCCTATGCTGTTTGGAACTTTCATGATTTCGTAGAGCACTCACGTTTGTACTCAGCTATTGGAAAAAAAGCGCTACAAACAAGTCTTTAATTATTTGCTATAAGTACTAATGCTGCAAACATATTCTAGCAATCGCTTTTTAAGTGAGCAGCGATCAAAAGACTAAGTCAATTTGAAACAGCATGATATTCCACAGCCAATTGAATCAGCCGATCCACTAATTCGGGGAATTCCACCCCGGAAGCTCCCCAGAGCATGGGATACATACTAGTTGACGTAAACCCAGGTAAGGTATTGATTTCATTGATCAATACTTCTCTCGTAGATTCCACATAAAAGAAATCTACCCGCGATAAGCCCGCTGCATCAACCGCAATAAAAGCGTTAATCGCCATCTCTTGAATTTTTTCGGTGATGTCCACTGGCAAGGGGGCCGGAATTTGGAGACTCGCCCGTCCTTCCGTATATTTCGTTTCGTAGTCGTAGAAATCGCTATCGAAGCTAATTTCTCCTACCACCGATGCCCGAGGTTTGCCATTGCCGAGAACAGCACATTCCACTTCCCGAGCTACCACACCTGCCTCTACAACAATACGGCGATCAAAGGAAGCGGCACTATCTAACGCTGCTTCTAGTTCCAGCCGAGATCTGACCTTAGAAATACCGACGGAAGATCCTAGATTGGCGGGTTTGACAAAGTTGGGATAGCCAATGGTTTCATCAATGCGATCGCACACCTGCTTAAACACACAAGGATCGGACCAAACCTGTTCTCGGGTTACGGGCACATACTTCACTTGAGGCAATCCCGCCGCTGCAAACACAGTTTTCATGGCGATCTTGTCCATGCCAGCCGCCGAGCCCAACACTCCAGAACCGACATAAGGCACTTGCATCAACTGTAACAGCCCTTGAATGGTCCCATCTTCTCCATTCGGGCCATGCAGGATTGGAAACCATACATCAACAGAGGCTGCGGCATCGGGAAACTGCCATCGATTGCCTTCTTCTGCTTGATCTTGAGGTTTTCCCGTTTCTAAAACGTGATTCGCCACTTCACCGGCTTGCCAACACCCATTTTTATGGATGTAAAAAGGAACAACCTCATATTTATCAGGGTTAGGTGCCGTTAGGAGCGCACCGCGAACGGCTTTCGCTGAGGTGATTGATACTTCATGTTCTCCCGAACATCCCCCAAACACTAAACCGACTCGCAATTTCTCCACAGTTAACTCCCAGGCACACGTCAATCCAGATAGACTATCACAACAGCATCGAGATTACGGCACCGTCAGTTCAGTAGACACCGCTACTGCTCTAGCAATCATCAGTTCTGATGACGAGGGGGAAATTGTTCAGAATACAAGCCGCTTAGGTTGGCAAACAATCAGCCCGAAATTGATTCCACTCCGTAATAGAATTCACGCCTTCGGTCGAAGGCGCATAGGTAGACCGTACCTGAGAGCGATCAAAAAAGAGGCCCTGCATTCCTAATTCTTGAGGTGCCAACACATCATTCAGTAGATGATCACCCACAAACAAAATCTTGTGGCGATCCGCCTGAGTGACTTTTGCTACATCGCAGGCCAGTTCATAGATATGTGGTCCCGGTTTTCGCCAACCACAGGCTGCACTATCCACCACAAAATCAAAATAAGACCGTAACCCAAAACTCTCTAATAGCTCTGTGGGCCAACCTTGAATATAAAAATTGGAAACCACACCCAACCGCACCCGTCCATGCCAAAACTGCAGCATTTCTTGGACGCCATCCGGTAAACGCAAAGACTGTTGATACCCCACCCGAAACCGATCCACCATTTCTGATGCCATCTTTTCCAGCTCTGGCACGGGTATAGATGGAAATTTTTCTTGCAGAACAGCCTGATAACGATCGCCCATCTCAATTTCACGATGTTCAGACTGCCATTGGCGATTTCGCCAAGCATGATAATCTCGCCGAAATTCAGCTGCAGAAGCATATAAACCGACCTCAGCAGGCAATGAATAGACTGGAAGCAGTGCTAACTCTTCCCCCGTTTGATCAAAATCATCAATGAGGGTATTAAAGCAATCAAAAAAGATCCAATCAAAGGTCACAGCTGCGCGAATCCCTATCCCTGCCGAGCCAGTGTATCAGAAGACCCATTGTGAATAAAGCGTATTTGTCAACTATCTGAATCCAATCAATCTACAAATTTGAATTCCCCAAGATTCCCTCTATTTGTGAGGAATGACTCATATCCAGATCATAGGGATTCAAACTTCTTGAAAAGCCATCCAAAACTCAGTTTTTCTAGCTAGTTTCTAAGGCATCCAGCAATTGCATCACGTTATCCGTTTCTAATTGATCACCCACCAGTCGTCGGACTGGCTCGGGCCAAACTTTTACCAACGTCGGAGTCGCTGCAATTTGATCTGCTTCTGCGCGCTCAGGATGTTTCGCCACATCAATCACCTTTAACGTATAAGGCACATCTAACACTTGATCGAGCAGCTGATGTAGGTTTTCTAAAATACTTTTCGTACGGATATTATGGCTAGCGACAAACAGACGCAATACATAACCTTGAGACATATCCGCATCAGAGCCATGGGCTTGAGCCTCCACCGGATTCGGCTCGACTTTATCTGCTGGTAAAGCATCCAGAGAATCAGGGGTAGGGCTAGAACTCATAGACACTTGATCTAAACGAATCACTAAATTGTGATTTTTCCACAGCTGTGGAAACTGCTGTTTATAGCTATTGAGGACCACTGCATCACAAGTGTCGACTGGGGTAGACATCATGCGCCAATGCTCTGCCGACAACCCAAATAGCACATTCAGCAAACTGCGATACCGCCAGACACGAGGATAAGCTTCAGCTGAAATTTGCAGCTGTTGGGTCTGAGGATGTAACCACCGATCTAAGGTTGCCGTATAGCAAGGGACGAGAAAAAGGGGCGGTTCTGGCAAATGCAGCAACGTTTGCAGTGCTTGACAGAGCTGGAAGTGCCAGTGGTCTTGCTTGCTTGGATCGACACAATAAATAAGGTCTCCCCCCGGTGTAAATAGGGCGAGACCTTTATATAAGAAGGGAAGAGGTTGCGATCGCAAGGTAGTCACAAAGTTGATTCAGCAGTCAATGTTAGACCAGAGACCTATCAGATACCTTATAACAGACCTCTCCAGGGCTGACTAGATCCGTCCCCTTAGGATTTGAGCCATTTCATTGGGCTTGGGAGACATTTCTAGAGCCGTTTCTTCATCAATGCGGCCTTCCTCGTAGAGGTTATGCAGACACTGGTTCATCGTCACCATGCCGTCATAACTACATTGTGGAATCATCGCCTCGACTTCTTCGATCGCCCCTCGGAGAATGTAGTCCTTAATGGCGTCGGTGTTAATCATGATTTCATGAATCGCAGCTCGCTTGCCATCGGTGGTTCGCACGAGAGACTGTGCAATCACAGCCACCAAGGATTCTGCCACCTGAACCCGCATGGGTTCTTGTTCTTCCGGCTTATACAGGTTGAGAATTCTCTCAATCGTTTTGACAGCACTGTTGGTGTGTAGGGTTCCAAAGACCAAGTGACCGGTCTGGGCGGCTTTGAGGGCTGTATTCACCGTTTCGCGATCCCGCATTTCCCCAATTAGAATCACATCAGGGTCTTCTCGCAAGGACGCTTTCAGGGCGTTATCAAATTTTTGGGTGTGAATCCCTACTTCTCGCTGGCGAATCATCGCCTTGCGACTTTGGTGCACAAATTCAATTGGATCTTCAATCGAGATAATATGTTTCGGCATTTCTGTGTTGATGTAATCAACCATTGCCGCCATCGTTGTCGATTTACCAGATCCGGTGGGTCCTGTTACCAAAACCAAGCCCTTGTGGTAGTGACACAAATCCTGAAAGACAAGAGGTAGATTGAGATCTTCTAAAGTCAGAATTTTTAAGGGGATCAGTCGCATGACCATCGATGGCCCTTTCAGACTGACAAAAATATTGATTCGAACCCGGGCCATGCCGTCATATTGGGTGGCGCCATCATATTCTTGATTGGCATGAAACCGCTGAATTTCTTCAGGGGTCAAAATTTCTTCTAACCAATATTCAAAGGTCGTATCATCCGTCACAGGATGACGAGACAGTTCTAGGCGACCGCGATCTCGGAAACGAGGCGCTTCACCTACACCCAGGTGAATATCCGAAAAATTATTCTCAAAGGCTTCACGAACCAGTTGCTCCAAGGTAACGCCAGTTCCAGGCGGTCGACCTCGCATCTGTAAGGTCGATTGAGTCGGCTCACCATTATCAACTGCTGTCTGCCCATACCCAGCATAGGGCTGCGTTTGAGGAAAAGCTGTGGGTTCCTCAGGAGCTGGAGGCGGTGTACTCACCACTTGTGTCGGCACCACTTTTGTGGGGGGTGGCAATCATTTCTGTATCCATCGCGTCTCCTTCCGAGCGGTGATCGCGATGAGGGGGAGGTGGAACTGCGGGCAATGGTGCGGGTGGGGGGTGGAAAGGGTGGACGCTGATAATCTGTCATAGCAATACTTATCTCAAGCGATGGACATACTGGTTTAAATACTCTTCAGTGCTCAACGATGAAGCCAAAAAGGGCGATCTTGCTTGATTTGCAACTGATGGTTTGTTAAAGAGTGTTCACCATCAACGCCAAAAATTTAACGTTTTGTCTGGAATTGCCAAGACGTAGGTCTCAATCACTGACTGAATATCATGGGTAATGGGAGGAAAAATCAGACTCCATCATCATAGAGCAGCTCATATAAATGCTCCCACCTGATGGATGGAGTCTGATTTTTCACATCTACATAGCACATAGAATCAGCTACCGAGTAGCCCTCTCATCCTTCAATGCAGGGCCGTTCAGAGTCGTTCAATGCTGTTGTCCGTGACTTATAGCGTTGGCGAATAAACGATAGCTATCCAAACAACCCATCAGAATGTTCAAAAATTCTTGATGGGTTAGTAGTTATTTATACGCATGTATTTATACTCATCTAATCTTTCTTCTACTTCAAAATAGACATCACCGATTACCAAGGGTTTGAGGTCTTTGAAGCAAAAACTCAGCATTCATCACCATTCAGAAGGATAAAAAATCTTGTTGCTTGAAGCCAGCTATACCAAGAATTCATAGGAGAAAACTGAGAGAAAGAGAGGGATATATAAACTAAGTTAATGATGGGGATCAATGGGGCAGTTTTCATACATCAACTTATCTTGTCTTAATTCGAACCTGCATATTCACCTGAGACCTTTTATTCAAAAGGATTTCACAGATTCAAAAACACGCTAATCAGCATCAGATTTCAGGATATTAGAGATTAATATTGTCTTAACATTTTCGCTTTAATGTAAATAATGTTGAACAATCAACCAGTTTTGCTACTTTCATTCTTTATACTAAGAAAACTTGAATTAAGACTTTGACGACAATATATTTTTTTAGTCGCTGTTGGTTGGCGGGAGGAATTAAAAATGACATTGGCTGAAGCTTCTCACTTAAAGCAACCTAGCTTTGTGTTTATCGCTAAGAGTTTTTTGATCTGGACTTTTACATTGACCGTTTGTTGGCTCGTGGTGGGTTTCCCCCTGGTAGTCTTGATGGCTACTGGCGGAGCATTAGCTGCCGTTGCACTCCAGGCAGTATTGCCCATGAGCGCTGTTGCTTTGGTAGCAGGCGGTATTTTGGCTGCTAACGCCTTGGCAATTATAGTGGGCGCTGCAATGCTGACCTTCAAAGGCATTCACCCCCATGAAGTGCGTTGGTTACGTTGGCTCAATGGCAAAGCCAATCCCATCAGCAGCACCATCTATGCTGCTTGTCCTTTGACTTGCGATCGCAACTAGTTGCCTCATCAATACTAAAAAACAAAATATAAAAAAAGAGGTGCAGTGATTGATTACTGCGCCTCTCTTTTGCGGTAAACATGAGTTATCTTGAAGCTTGAGCCCGGTTATGAACCGGGTTTTTCAACCGGGTTTTTCAGTAGTATGGTCTTTATGCATTTCTAGCGCCAGCATGCCAAATTCTCCCCATCCGATCTGTATCGTCTTAGGGACGCGTCCAGAAGCCATTAAACTTGCACCTGTGATTCAAGCCTTCCGGTCTGATGCTCGATTCGCCACCCAAGTCTTACTGACAGGGCAACATAAAGAAATGGTCGACCAAGTGATGCAGATCTTCGATCTCGAAGCTGACCATAACTTAGACATCATGAAGGCCAAACAAACTCTGGCTGACATCACTTGCCGGAGTTTGCAAGGATTACAGACACTCTTGCAAGAACTGCAGCCCAAAGCCGTTCTGGTACAAGGAGATACAACCACAGCCTTTGCTGCAGCCCTAGCCGCGTTTTACCAGCAAATTCCTGTAGGACATGTCGAAGCAGGCTTACGCACCGATAATATCTACAACCCTTATCCAGAAGAAGCCAACCGTCGATTGATCTCCCAAATCACCCAACTCCACTTTGCACCGACTACTAAAGCAGTAGAAAATCTAGAAGCTTCTGGAGTCACGGGAACGATCCACCACACCGGCAACACCGTTATTGATGCCCTCCTGACCGTCGCCGACAAAAAACCATCCTGCAATATTCCCAACCTAGATTGGAGCCAATACCGAACCATTCTGGCAACCGTTCACCGCCGGGAAAATTGGGGAGAACCCTTACAAGATATTGCTCAGGGTTTCCTTCAAGTTTTAGACAAATTTCCCGATACCGCATTAATCCTGCCGCTGCACCGCAACCCTACAGTCAGAGAGCCCTTAACCGCAATCTTGGGTCAACATCCTCGCATTTTCTTGACGGAGCCCCTAGACTATACCGATTTAGTTGGAGCGATTCAACGCTGTCATCTTTTACTGACAGACTCTGGAGGATTACAAGAAGAAGCCCCCAGTCTTGGCAAACCTGTATTGGTGTTAAGAGAAACCACCGAAAGACCTGAAGCCGTAACAGCCGGTACCGCCAAACTAATTGGCACCAGTACCCAAAAGATCTTGGCCGAAGCCAGCCTTCTCTTAGAAAATAAAGAAGCCTACAACACTATGGCCAAAGCGATTAACCCCTTTGGAGATGGACAAGCTTCCGAACGAATCGTGGCTGCTATTCAAGATTTTTTGCAGCTTTAATTTCAGGAATTCTAGATTTCAATACGTTCTTCATCAATGCATTTAGGTAAAGAGCCCTCCAACCCTAGAGAGATAACCACCCCAAATGCCATAATGATGACAATGGTTGAGCAAAAGATTAGTCTAGACTGAAAAAAGTCTAACGCGCGAAACAAGTTAAGGAGACTTCATGTATGGCCGCTCAGACCCAAGCTCGTGATTTATTTCGTGCAGCTTATGAGAATCGCTATACCTGGGATAGTGATTTCCCCGGCTATGTCGCTGACGTTGAACTGAGACAAGGGGATGAAGTTCACACCGGTAAAATCCGAGTCGCTTCCGACCTGAAAGTCGAGATTATGGATATTGCAGACGAAACGATCCAGGAATCTCTATATACACAAATGCGAGATGTGATTACCCATCGCAAACACACTCCTTTTGACAAAGCCCACGGTTCTAGCACCTTTACCCTAGGAAAACTCGATCCATCTGGCTCCCAAGAAATCATTGTTGAAGGGGATGCAATGGGGTCTAACTACAGCGTTCGCAACAAGCAGATCGCTTTGGTTAGCCGAGTAATGGGGCGCATGGCTTTTATCATTCATCATAAACAAAGCCTTGAGACTGGAGCAGGTTATATCTCTTCTGACTATTCAGCCGTTTTCCGTAATCCCAAAACCAACGAGATCATTCGGCAAATGGAATTCGTGGATACCTATGAGCCTGTGGGTAGCTACTACGTAATGACACGACAAATCGTCCGTACCCATGAACAAGGCGAAACATCCCTCACAGATATCCAGTTCTCCAATGTCAAGCTGTTACAACCTGCAGCCGTTTAGAAGTTCATATCTTCAGGACTATCAAAATTACTCTGACAAAACGGAAGATAGTCTTTCAGAAAGCCAGCAGCATTCCTAAAAAGGATGTAACCCTTGCAGCAGAAGTCTGTGCATGACAGTATTGCATGCCCAAATCTAGTAATTCAGAGTCAGATAATACAGCCTTCAGAGATCGATCAGATTAAAGGGATACATTCGTTAGACCACACAGATAAGCCCTCAAAGTATGGCTTCCAGATAGGCTTCAGCACAATTCCCCATATGTGCTTTGAGGTTATCTAACAGCACTGGTTCAGTTTGCAGGTAGATTGTGGCCTCATCAGCTACCAACCGGAGCGGAAAGTCTGCAAACTTAGACTGCTGCTTGCAAGTAATGTAGAGCTTTCCTAATTGCTGAAAATGAAATCGCGCATGAAATGCTCCGCCAGCATACTCTGGACCAAACTCTCCAAGACAGACATCGAAGACACCTTAAACTCTCGGCTGATGAGCTGTCTCACATCACATTCTTTATCAACCCCAATATCTCCATATGGATATGGGGGCAAACCAGGCAATCGCTGATCGATGGTGAGAACAGGGTCCGTCACTCAATACTGGTCATAATTCACCGCAAAATCTGAAAAAAGATTATTTTTTCTATAACGATGTCATTACTCTACCTAGCCTCAAAAAAATAGTTGTAGTTAGCAAAATCTACAGACAAGACCATTCAGTATTTACAGATTTCTAGTAAATTACTTTATTTGTCAGAATTGATTATGGCAGCGATCTTTGAAAGCGTGACTAGGAGCAAACTTTATGAACTATCGCCAACGCTGCGAATACAGCCGTCAAGCATCAAAATATGATAGAATAACTGCTGTAATCGGGGGGTAAATAGCTTAATTTTTTAATGATATTAATTGTAAGTCGTTATTGATCAAGCTATTTCTCAACTAAGCATCTTTTTAGGAGTTTTTCAAACCATATGACCTTCTCCTCTGATCCAGCACAGGAACGCATTATTCTCACAGATCTACGGGATGAGATGTCGCGCTCCTACCTGGAATACGCCATGAGCGTCATTGTTGGTCGGGCCTTGCCAGATGCTAGAGATGGCCTCAAACCCGTGCATCGACGCATCTTATACGCCATGTATGAGTTGGGTTTAACCCCCGATCGCCCCTTTCGAAAATGTGCTCGTGTGGTTGGGGAAGTATTAGGTAAATATCATCCCCACGGTGATACAGCGGTATATGACGCCTTAGTGCGGATGGCGCAGGACTTCTCCATGCGCATGCCTCTCATCAACGGCCATGGCAACTTTGGGTCGATTGATAACGATCCACCTGCTGCGATGCGATATACAGAATGTCGCTTACAAGCACTCAGTACGGATTCGCTTCTACCCGATATTGAGCAAGAAACCGTTGATTTTGGCGATAACTTTGATGGGTCACAGCAAGAACCCCTCGTTCTGCCTGCTCGCGTTCCCCAGCTATTGATCAATGGCTCCTCAGGGATTGCAGTGGGGATGGCGACCAATATTCCTCCCCATAATCTGGGGGAAGTGATTGATGGTCTAGTTGCCCTTATTCATAATCCTGAGATTACCGATCTGGAGTTGATGAAGTTAATTCCAGGTCCCGATTTTCCCACAGGGGGACGGATTTTGGGAACGGCTGGCATTCGTGAAGCTTTTACAACGGGCCGTGGCTCTATTACTATGCGCGGGGTTGCCGAGATCGAAACCCTAGAACAATCAGGGCGTCCTGATCGTGAAGCCATTATCATCACAGAGTTGCCGTTCCAAACCAATAAAGCTGCCCTGATTGAGCGCATTGCTGAAAACGTCAATGACAAGCGCCTAGAAGGTATTTCTGATATTCGCGATGAGAGTGATCGCGACGGGATGCGGATTGTAATCGAACTCAAGCGGGATGCCTATCCTCAGGTCGTTCTCAACAATCTCTACAAACAAACCCCCATCCAAACCAATTTTGGGGCCAATATGTTGGCGTTAGTGGGAGGCGATCCTCAACTTCTCACCCTGAGACAGTTCCTGAGCGTCTTTTTGGAATTCCGGGAAGACGCGATCTTGCGTCGCACCCGCTTCCAGCTCCGAAAAGCCCAAGAGCGTGATCATCTCTTGCAGGGATTACTGATTGCTTTAGAAAATCTGGACGCGGTGATTCAGCTGATTCGCCAAGCTGCGGATGCTGCTATTGCTCGCCAAGAGTTAATGGATGGCTATGGATTATCCGACACCCAAGCCGATGCCATTCTACAGATGCAGCTGCGCCGACTCACCGCTTTAGAAGCTGAAAAGATTGAGCGAGAGCACCAGGATTTACAAGAGCGAATTGCAGATCTAGAGGATATTCTGGCCCGTCGTGAACGGGTGCTAGAAATTATCGAAACGGAAGTGGCTGAACTTAAAGCCAAATTTGCTAGTCCTCGTCGGACCTTGATTGAAGCTAATCTCGCAGATCTAGACGATATTGATCTGATTGCCAATGATCAAGCCGTGATTTTGGTGACAGAGCAGGGCTACGTGAAGCGAATGCCTGTTGATACTTTCAACGCCCAAAGCCGAGCCACCCGGGGCAGAGCAGGAGCAAAAATAAAAGAAAATGATGCAGTTGAGCATTTCTTTGGCTGCTGTGACCATGACAGCGTGTTATTTTTTAGCGATCGCGGCGTCGTATACTGCCTGCGTGCCTATCAAATCCCCGTCAGTTCCCGCACAGCTCGGGGCGTGCCTTTAGTCCAGCTCTTACCAATTCCCCGAGAAGAAAAAATCACTTCTGTCATTCCCGTCAGCGAGTTTAGCGAAGACGAATACCTGGTGATGATGACCGTGGGTGGATTCATCAAAAAAACGGCCTTAGCTGCTTTCAGCAGTATCCGTGCTAATGGCTTAATTGCCATCTCTCTAGAAGAAGGCGATCTGCTGCGGTGGGTGAGATTGACTCGGGCCGAAGACAGTATTGTGATTGGATCTCGCCGCGGCATGTCCATTCATTTTCGGGCCAATCATAAACAGCTGCGTCCTTTGGGTCGAGCCACACGGGGTGTGCGGGCTATGCGCTTACGAGAAGGGGATGAATTTATCGGTATGGATATCTTACCCAGCAGCGTTGTTGAAACCTTAGGGAATGCAACGGACATGGAAGAAGATGAAACGGATGATCCAGATGTTTTAGTTGAAGATGATGGTAACGAAGAAGAGTCCGAAACCATTGAACAGCCAGGTCCTTGGGTCTTAGTGATCACGACCTATGGGTATGGTAAGCGAGTTCCTGTAGCCCAATTTAGACTCCAAAATCGAGCAGGTAAAGGGGTAACCGCAACTAAGTTCAAAAAGCTCAAGACTCCCGATCAGTTAGCCGCACTGCGAATCGTCAATGTCGAAGATGAGTTGATGTTGGTGACTAGCCGAGGCATTGTTATCCGACAATCAGTGACAGATATTTCATCCCAATCACGGGCAGCAACAGGAGTCAGAGTCCAAAGATTGGATGAAGATGACTATATCGCTGCAGTAGCTTTAGTGCCGCCAGAGGATCTTTCTGATGATGATGAAGCTGAAACTGAGTTAGAGTAGCTAGCTCTCAATGAAAAAATCATTGCAGTCTACAGACTTGCAACTCATACTTGTCGATCCCATTCCTGACCTATGTGAGCAATGGCAGCTCAAATTTGAAGGGCAATCCAATATTGAAATCGTCAATGGTCAGTTTGAGGATTTACCAAATTATGATTGCATGGTCAGCGCTGGCAACTCATTTGGCCTGATGGATGGTGGTGTCGATGGAGCGATTACTCGTTACTTTGGGTTGGATCTAATGGACCGGGTACAAACCCATATCCTTCAGCAGTTTCGGGGTGAGCAGCCCGTCGGTACTTCGGTTATTATCGAGACTCATCATCCCCAGCATCCGTTCCTGGCCCATACACCGACGATGCGTGTACCCATGTCATTGCCACCACGGATAACGTGTACCAAGCCATGTGGGCAATGCTGTTAGCAATCTGGCATCACAATCAATCACACCTTCAACCTATTCGCAGTGTTGCCTGTCCAGGCTTAGGAACTGCAACGGGGCAAGTGCCTTTTGAACGGGCTGCCAAACAAATGGCTCTTGCCTATAAAAATTTCTGGCATCCTCCAGACTTGATTAGCTGGCCCTATGCCATTACTCGCCAAAACGCGATTGGGGCTGGGGGAGATTAGATTAACTAATGGCCTAACCCGTCACAATCCGCTTAATTTGATTTAAGCCTTTGATCGTATAGGGCGCATAACGCCAACCTAGATCTAACCAGAAGGCCCGTTTTAAAACGCTTTTCTGGTGGGAAAACGTGTCGAAGCTGGCTTTGCCATGATAGCTACCCATACCACTTGGACCTACTCCTCCAAACGGTAAGGTGCCTACCCCGACATGCAAAACCGTTTCATTGATACAAACCCCTCCTGATGAAGTTGAGGTCAGCACTTTCTGCTGTTTTTCCTCATTTTTTGAGAAGAAATAGAGAGCCAAGGGTTTAGGGCGGGCATTCACTTGAGCAATCGCTTCATCTAAGTTGTTGTAGGCCAAAATCGGCAAAATAGGACCGAAAATCTCTTCTTGCATAATCGGATCTTCCCAAGTGATCTGATCGATCAGCGTCGGTGCGATATAGCGAGCTTCTGGGTCGGTTTGGCCGCCAACAATGATTTCACCGTTGTCCAAAAACTGAGTGAGTCGATTGAAATGACGCTGATGGATTAACCGGCCAAAGTCAGGGCTATTGGCCGGATTTTCACCATAGAAGTTGTGCACCGCTTGCTTAAGATAGGTGACAAACTCATCTTTGATGGTGCGGTCAATTAGCAAATAATCGGGGGCTACACAGGTTTGACCCGCGTTAATAAACTTGCCCCAGATGATCCGCTTCGCGGCATGCTCAAAGTGAATCTCTGAGTCGACAATACAAGGGCTTTTACCCCCTAGTTCTAAGGTAACTGGGGTGAGGTTTTCCGCCGCTGCTTTCATGACTTCTCGACCAATGGCGGTGCCTCCGGTGAAGAAAATATGGTCAAACTTCTCGGCTAATAACTGTTTGCTGGTTTCTGCTTCCCCTTCTACAACCGCGATATAGTTCTCAGGAAAGGTGTCGCCAATTAAGTTAGACACGACCTGAGCTGTATGAGGAGCATGTTCTGAGGGTTTGAGAATAGAGCAGTTCCCGGCTGCGATCGCACCCACTAACGGATTAATCAGTAGAGAAAAGGGATAGTTCCACGGCGCAATCACCAGCACCACACCTAGAGGGTCAGGCTGAATCCAAGCTGACCCAGGAAAGACATCCATCCCTGTTGCAACGCGCTGCGGCTTCATCCAAGTTTTCAGCTTTTTGATGGCGATCTTGATTTCTCCTAAGGCCGCAATTTCAAAGTAAGCCTCAAAAGCTGGTCGTCCCAAATCAGCTTTCGCAGCAGCAACAATGTCATCTTGGCGCTCGATGATTACCTGCCTCAGCTTTTGGAGTTGGGCTAACCGAAATTCATAGGATTGAGTCTGCCCACTCTCAAAATAGACTCTTTGAGCTGCAACCAGTTTCTGGATGGGAGAGGTGGTGAGTTGAGCAGTCATGGATTGGGTCTCCAATGAAGGGCGTCCATCTTCAGGATAATCAGTTTTATTACTCTTTACTGAGGTTTTTCAGTTAAGCCGTCCATGCAGGTGCTGTGCCTTGGCCCCAAAATCCATCAAATTTGGTAACGGTTATATCGCCTAAAACTTTGGTTTGACAAGCCAGTCGCAGATCACGCTGGGGAACATGAGGGGGTAATGATCGACGGATGAGATCGCGTCGGTTCACTTCTGACACTTCTCCAGAAATTGCCACGGCACAAGTTCCGCAGGTACCAATACCATGACAGTTGATCAACCGAGCTTGACCATTGTAGAGATCCACGCCGTTCTCCAGTAGAACCTGGCGCAAATTCGCACCAACTGGGCAAGAAAACGTTTTCCCTTGAGCTATAACTTGAGGCATAGGTGGAGATTAGTTTTGAGACACTACTCTTAACTGTACTGAGAAGTCAATTTCTAGACTGCAAGCAAGACCAAAAACTTTTGACCTGTAATAGAACGGACTTCTGTAGGAAACGCGCTCTAATCTTTAGTCTGTATGAGTACTGATTATTCTTGGCTTATATGCCATCCATCCAAACGAGATGAGAAAATTTTGCAACCCTTATTTGAGGAAGCTGTAAAATCAGCGATTCTACTTCCTCAATCACAAGCTGTTCTCCAACAGTGGCAACAGAATCCCGATCACCTTTTCCAAGACTGGAAAACAGAAACAGGTTGTGACACTTACAATCACTTCGTCTTAGCCTTCGTGATCGAGAGTATCCAAAAATTATGGCATTCTCTGGCTACCCCAGAAGGTAAAAATGGCTTCCACTTTAGTCCTGACAACTGTACTGACATTCTCAGTGTCAACAGATGCTCAATTGGCGCAATTCTTGCCTATGGCTTAGGTCCCCAAGGCTTTGCCCAACTTCCGGGCTTTATGGGAAACATCTTTTAACCCATGATGAGATAACTGCAAGCATCCAGACCGTTAATCGAACGCTGGAGACTGTTAATGTTTCAGTTTTATCTGAACGGCTTCAACAATTTTGCCCAAGTGATAGCACATACAGCCAAGCCTTAGACATCTTCCAAGCTCTCCCTAGAGAATTACAGAGAGCACAGGAATCGCACAGAGGTTTTATGACGATTGGCATGCTGATGTCTCAGGAAAAAATAAGATGTTAATTTTCGACACTTCCATAACGTGTCGAAAAACACTTGGCTGATATGTCAGCAGCAATGACATAAGAACAATCAAAAGTCAGTATCTGAAAGTCTTTTTTCTCTTCAACCCATCCTCTATGACTGTCATACCATTGTGGTAAGGCAGAGACGTAAGTAGAGTAGCCTATCTCCATTTCATCCAAAATTGTTTGATAGTCCAAGATCAGAGTTTCTGAAGCTTGGGTAATGACATCACCACCTCTCAACAACTCATATCTACTGATATTGAAAGGCATCCAAGTCCCTACTCGTTCTTGATGGATGCAATACCAACGACCAAGCAGGCCGTTTACTTCAGCCTCTTCTAGAGGATTAGGAATCACCACAGACTTTATGGGTTGCTGATAACGCCACAAAAGACAATGCTCTTGCGAAAGATGGATCTTTCGTGAATATCCCAATGAGATTGAATTAGCTTGAACTTGTTCTAAATCCAAGCGCCAATACTCAGTCATTTCTACCCCTGGCTCTGACAGAATAGCCATTTGTAGCCTCAGCACTATGCTCAGATGCCCTCGATTTTTTCGCTGTTTCACAGACAAGATCTCTATAAATCCTGTTTCATCAAAGTCTTGCGTATTGATGGTGTCGACAAACGTTTCTAGCATTTCCACTCACATTGCAGACTAACCTTTACGGTCATAAGAAATGTTATTCAAGCTGAAGGATAGGAATTTCAAGGGACTCTCTAACTAACTGTTCCACTTTGTTGTTTAGAACTATCCTTTCGCTCATGAAGCTTGTAACTTTGATATCAAATGCTTTTTAACAAGATTGCTCATCCATCTCACAAGATATAGGCTGTAACGATATGCGAAACAGGCAAGTATTGATCACAGGTGGTACAGGCGGATTAGGACTAGGCGTGACGCCCAAAGTTTTAGCCACAGGGGCAGAAGTGACGCTACCTTACATTGCTGAATCAGAAGTAGAGCGCTTGAAACATATCCTCTCTCCCGCAGAATTAGTCAGAACTCATTTTGTGCCCACAGATCTAGGACAAGAAGCCTCGGTCGCAGAACTTGTGGAAGGCATGGATCGAGTGGATGCCCTCATTCACCTAGTTGGGGGATTTTCCATGGGTAAAACCCATGAATATGCCTTTGAAGACTGGCAGCGAGATTTGAATCTGAACCTGAATACCACATTTTTGGTTTGCAAACATAGCCTTAAACGGATGTTGCAGCATAGCTATGGCCGGATTGTTACTGTGGGATCCAGAGGAGCAGTAGATCCGGGAGGACAATTAGCCGCCTACTGTGCTGCTAAAGCAGGGGTGGTGGCATTGACGAAAGCGATCGCAGATGAAACCAAAGGCACCAACATCACTGCCAACACCGTATTGCCTAGCATTATTGATACCCCCACAAATCGAGAAGCCATGGGTGAAGCCAACGCCGACCAATGGGTTAAACCCAAATCCTTGGCAGACGTGATCTGCTTTCTAGCCTCCGATGCTGCACAGGATCTTCGCGGCGCTGCGATTCCCGTATATGGAAATGCTTAATCTCATTGCCAGCCATCGAAAAGGTTATTACACCTATAAATTCTCTTTTCATACCTATAAAAAGTGGAGCGTATTGCTAACCGCGCTCTTAGTATCCGGCTGCGGCAGCAGTCCGACATCTGCGAATACCCCAGAAGAAATGTTTGCTGCAGTTCTCCAAAAGCCCATTCCAGCCAGCATCACCCAATTACAAGGTGTAGGAGATACCTGGCAAGGCTATCAGTTATTTTTACGGTTTCAGGCTGCGGAGGCTAATATCCAATCTCTTCTGCAGTCAGGATATAAATCGGTGGATTGTGATGCGATCGCATCCAATTTTCGCCTCCCTGATCCAAGCTATGACCGATTCGATCCACCCTGGCAACCTCAAGTAAGTTCTAAAAACGAATGCTGGACTGCAAACCCAGTCAGTAACTCATGGACTGGTTTTGGCACTCACTATTTACTCATAGATCGCCAAAACAATCAGATCTATTTCACAGGCACAGGAGCTTAATGCGATCCCAACCATAAGTCATAGTGGCTGTTGGATAAAACCAGCTTGAGAAAAATGTTTATCAAACGTGAACGCAATGCTTAGATCAAGCTGCTCCATCACAATAAAGGAGATACAGTCGGTTAATGAGTAAGCTTTATCCTGGAACTGTTGAAAATATTGCCATCCCTGCTCAAATAACTCTTGATCAACATGGATAAACTGAACAAGCGAACTGTGTAAGAGACTATTACCAATTTTCTTGGCTCTTGCATGGTATCCCCGACTATTGAAAAAAGTGACTGTTTCATCAAAGACGTATGAAGTTGTCACTAATCGAGGTACATTGGGCTGCAGTTCTTTCCAGTGGCGAGACGCAATCAAATGGTTTTGGTCTTTTGTCAATTCTAGAGCCAGCAAATAGCTCGTATCGATAAATACAGTTGTCATCAACGATGAAGATATCGATCATGATTGATGGAAGCGTCACTAATATCATCATCAATTGGATGTTGCCCCAGCTCTAGAATGGGGTCTGTTGAACTGACTGGCGCAACGACTATGTGATTTTGTTCTTTGCGAATTTCAACTTCATCAACATCTCCTAACAACTGCTTAGGAATAAGAACACCTTGCTGAGTAACTTTGGCTTTCATCATGCTTTTCGGTTGTGATTCACTTATACCCTAACGTAGCGGAGTCAACACATTGTCATACTGATAGCTTCTGGCAAATTTTTTCTCAGCTACAAACGCAACACTCAGTAACGTAATTACGAAATTAGTTATGAGTCACGCAGGCCCACTGTTCATCCGCTTTTCTAAACCCATAGAACTTTGTCGATTTTTGGTCTGCTTGAGAGGGTTTACCCGGCACCCATAAAGTATGCACTGCAGCTTGTAGATGTCTTTTGGTTCGCGTAGGCAGAGCAGCCCTGAATAAAAATCTTCGCTTTTCTTGAAATTTTTCTGCAGGTAACCAAATTCGTTGTTCCACCTTCCACAACATCAAGATAGACCAATCAAACTCTGGTAACCCTAACCTTGAATATCCACTGCTTCCATAACCGGTTGGCCTAGCAAATCCTCCAGCAGCTTTCCAGCGTGTTTGGTGAGGGCGTAACCAGTGAGAACAAGCACCCAGCTGAGCATAAACAGGTCTCTTAGTCAGACAAGAGTCTAACTCTGCTTCCAAGTCTTGCAATAGGGTTGCGATCTCAATCTTCCAAAATTCAGGATCATCGTCTGACTGCAAACCATTCAGCAACTGCTCTGGATAGCCCACTACTGTTGTCATTAATACCAAAAGTGCAGAATACTCTTTCCTCAATCTGGCACATCAAGTCAGCACCATCAACATAAAGTCCCACAAAATTGAAGCAAGCTTTTTGAGTGACTTGATTCAACCTAGTTGAGAATTACCAAAGATCCTGACAGAGGAATCAACCTAGGAAATCAGGGTATGATACAAACATTGATATTTGTAAATTATTATCAATGTTTGTATCTCAGTCGAGACTCGACTCAGTGCGCGATTTCCTAAAAGAAAACGTCTTTTACGGTCAAGATCCCACACCTGAGCTGCTGGCCATATTGATGGTCTATTTTGTTCAGGGAATTTTGGGATTAGCTCGGTTAGCCGTCAGTTTTTTCCTGAAGGATGACCTCGGTTTAACCCCGGCTCAAGTAGCCGCCATGATGGGAATTGCCGCTCTCCCTTGGGTGATTAAGCCAGTCTTTGGGTTTATTTCCGATAGCGTGCCTATCTTTGGCTATCGTCGCCGGTCTTATCTCGTCTTATCAGGGATACTAGGATGTCTAGCCTGGGTGGGAATGGCCAGCATCGTCCACACTTCCCTAGCAGCTACCATTGCCATTGTTCTCAGTTCCTTTTCCGTGGCCATCAGCGATGTAATCGTTGATTCCCTCGTCGTTGAGCGCGTTCGGCAAGAATCTCAAAGTGATGCGGGTTCCCTCCAATCTCTCTGCTGGTCTGCCACCGCTCTGGGCGGGATTATGACTGCCTACTTTAGCGGTTGGCTGTTGTCCCACATGAGTACCCAAAGGGTTTTCCTGATTACGGCCACCTTCCCGTTGCTCGTTTCTGCCGTTGCCGGACTGATTGCCGACCCTAAAGTTAAGACCCAAATCAACTTAGATTCAACCAAGCATCAGGTGAGGCAACTCTGGCAAGCCATCACCCAAAAACAAATTTTGCTGCCCGTTATCTTCGTCTTTCTCTGGCAAGCTACCCCCAGCTCTGAAGCCGCCTTTTTCTTCTTTACCACTAATGATTTAGGCTTTGACCCGGAATTCCTAGGTCGGGTGCGCCTGGTGACTAGTCTGGCCGCATTGCTAGGCATCTGGGTATTTCAGCGCTATCTCAAAGCCGTTCCTGTACGCCGCATCTTTTTATGGAGCACTTTAATTGCTGCAGCCCTCGGCATGACCACCTTACTTTTAGTGACCCATGCCAATCGAGCCTTAGGCATCAATGACCAATGGTTTAGCTTGGGCGACAGTCTGATTCTGACGGTGATGGGACAAATTGCCTATATGCCCGTGTTGGTATTGGCCGCTCGCCTCTGTCCTCCTGGCATCGAGGCCACCATGTTTGCCCTGTTGATGTCTGTAAGTAACCTAGCAGGCCTGCTCTCCCACGAATCAGGAGCGCTGATCATGCATTGGCTGGGCATTACTGAAACGAATTTCCAGCAATTGTGGCTGCTGGTCACGATCGCCAATCTCAGCACTCTCTTACCCCTGCCACTCCTCAACTGGCTGCCTGCCCAAGGTACCGATGTCCTGCATCAAGACCTGGCTTTAGATATCACTCCATCCGTCGAGCCTCTTTTATCTGAGTCTCTCGCTGTTGAACTTATTACCGAACCTCGTAATTGAATCCCTATGACCGTTTCTGCCTCCACCCGCAACACCTACCTCGACCATAACTGGCAGGGAGGTCACCAATCTCTCAAGGATGAATACGACTATGAGATCGCAGACATAGACGGTGAAATACCTGCCGACTTAAGGGGCACCCTATTTCGCAACGGTCCGGGACTATTGGATGTCAACGGTACGCCACTCCAACATCCTTTTGACGGGGACGGGATGATTTGTTCGATTCAGTTCGATCAAGGTAAAGCCCATTTCCGCAATCGCTTCGTCCGCACGGAAGGCTACCTGGCAGAACAAAAAGCGGGCAAGATTCTTTACCGTGGAGTATTTGGCACCCCTAAACCTGGCGGTCTACTGGCCAATGCCTTTGATATCAACTTCAAAAATATTGCCAACACTCACATCATCTATTGGGCAGGTAAACTCTTAGCCCTCTGGGAAGCCGATCAGCCCTATCGTCTCGATCCAGCTACCTTAGACACTCTAGGTTTAGAAGACTTTTCCGGTCTCCTCAATCCGGGGGATCCATTTTCTGCCCATCCCCGAATTTTGCCCCATGCTGACGACGATCGTCTCGTCAACTTTGCCATTAAGCCTGGTCTATCTAGCCAAGTAAAACTCTTCGAATTTGACCAGGCAGGCGAAGTGGTTCATCAGCAGCAGTTTGTCATTCCAGGATTTGCCTTTATCCACGATTTTGCCGTTACCCCCAACTACTACATCTTTTTCCAAAATCCCGTTATCCTCAACCCCATTCCCTTCCTATTTGGCCTCAAGGGAGCCGGGGAATGCATCTCCTTTAAGCCTGGCAATCCCACTAAAATCTGGCTCGTGCGGCGCGGCGATAATAATACAATCCCCCAGCAGTTAGACACCGAGGCCTGCTTTGTCTTCCATCATGCCAACGCCTATGAGGCAGATGGTCAGGTGATTGTGGACTCCATCTGCTACGACACTTTTCCTGGCTTAGAATCGGGGATTGATTTCCGCAATATTGATTTTGACTCGGTTCCTCCCGGCACCCTCTGGCGATTCCAGATGAACCCTGAGACCGCCACCGTCGAGAAAACACCGTTAATCAAACGGAGCTGCGAGTTTCCCACCCTGAACCCAGCTAATGCAGGCCATGACTATCGTTATGTTTATATTGGCGCTACCGATGCCAGCACTGGCAATGCTCCCCTGCAAGCCATTCTCAAACAGGACGTCAAAACGGGAGACGAACAAGTCTGGAGTGCGGCCCCCCAAGGCTTTATGGGTGAACCCGTATTTATCCCCAAACCCAACGCCACTCAAGAAGATCAAGGCTGGTTAGTGGCCCTCGTCTACGATGGTGTTCAGGATCGATCCGATGTGGTGATTCTAGATGCTGAGCAGGTGAAGCAGGGACCCATTGCCCGCTTGCACTTAAAGCACCATATCCCCTACGGTTTACATGGCAGTTTTACGTCAACGCTGTTCTAACCCACCATCCGCACCCCAACCCCAATGCCCCAAAAGCTATTATTTGTGTGCCTAGGCAATATTTGCCGTTCACCTTCCGCAGAAGGGATTATGAATCACCTGCTGCAACAAGAACAGCTCACCCATGCCTATCAATGTGACTCGGCGGGTACCAGTAGCTATCATATTGGTGCTTCCCCAGACCGGAGAATGGCAGCGGCTGGCTTGCGGCAAAACATTGTGCTGACCGGCAACAGTCGGCAAGTACAGCTCGAAGATTTTGCCGACTTTGACATCATTCTGGCTATGGATCGCCAAAATTATCGCGATTTGATGGAGATGAATCCAGACGAGCAATATGCCAGCAAAATCCACATGATGTGTGATTTTTGTACTAACTTTGCCGATAAAGAAGTACCCGATCCCTATTACGGGGGACCTTCAGGATTTGATTATGTAATTGATCTACTGCTAGATGCCTGCAGTGGTTTATTAGAGGATCTGCAAAAGACCGGTTAGTGATCGTCGTCGATGGCTCCTAGCAAATGATGTTCCATCGCAAACCGCACGATCTCTGCTCGGTTACTCGTTTCTGTTTTTTGCAGCAGTTTACTGACATACTTTTCCACAGTGCGAGGGCTGAGATGGAGTTGTTCGCCAATTTGGGCATTGGATAGCCCCTCCGTCAGCAATAGCAAAACTTGCTGTTCTCGCTGGGTCAGATTTAGAGCATTAACAAACGCGGTATCCACCGAATCACGGCTGGGAGTAGCCTGAGAAACCGCCTGGATCTCCGTTTGTACAATTTGCACTCGGTCTAAAAGGCTACGAATCACGACTGCCAATTCTTCCAAGTTAAACGGCTTGGCCAAGAAGGCATCACAGCCCAATTTATACCCTCGAATCCGCTCTTGAGTTTGGAAGCATTCCGTTAAATAGATGACGGGGAGCAATCGAAATGCGGGTTGTTGCCGCACCAGTTTCACTAACTCATAGCCATCCATCTGTGGCATTCTAATATCAGTCACTAGCAGATGGGGGCGGTACTGTTGGACTAGCTGCCACGCTTGTTTGCCCGTTGC
Source organism: Acaryochloris sp. 'Moss Beach' (assembly GCF_021497025.1). Lineage (NCBI taxonomy): Bacteria > Bacillati > Cyanobacteriota > Cyanophyceae > Acaryochloridales > Acaryochloridaceae > Acaryochloris > Acaryochloris sp. 'Moss Beach'. The sequence goes on along the minus strand of NZ_CP071717.1, from coordinate 2,721,753 downwards.
GGCTGCAATTACGGTATATCCCACTGCTTCCAGATAGTCAGTGACCGCTAATCGAATACCCGGTTCATCATCCACGATCAACACGGTTAAAGGCATAGAATATCGAGTGCGCTTTGCAGGTATAGTCTCTTTTGTTTAGTTATAACAATCCCTTGACGCCATTCAGTCTCCCTTCATCAATTGCAAGCAATTCGGATCAAACAGGTAATGTAACGTATTCTTTCGTTATTCCGATTTACAACGAAGAAGACAATATTGCTGAACTGTATCGACGCTTGCAGGCCTTAATCACAACCCTGGATGGTCCTTCAGAACTGATTTTGGTGGATGATGGCAGTTGCGATCGCACCCTCGCTTTACTACGCCAACTGCACCAAGATGATCCGTCCGTTCGTTATATCAGCTTAGCCCGCAACTTCGGCCATCAAATCGCCTTGACTGCCGGTCTACAGTTTGCCGCTGGCCAAGCCATTATCGTCATGGATGCCGACCTCCAAGATCCACCCGAAGTCGTTCCGGATCTGATTCAACAATGGCAGCAAGGCTACCAGGTCGTTTACGCTCAGCGAATCTCACGACAGCGAGAAGGCCTCATCAAACGCTGTACCGCCTACCTGTTTTATCGATTTCTCCAGCAGCTCTCCAATATCCACATTCCCACCGACACCGGTGACTTTTGCCTCATGGATCGGCAAGTCGTGGATTTACTCAATAAAATGCCCGAGCGCAACCGCTATATCCGAGGTCTTCGAGCTTGGGTGGGCTTCCGGCAAACTGCCATTACCCTCCATCGCCCCCCTCGATTTGCTGGAGACGTCAAATATACCTTCCGCAAATCTCTCACCCTGGCCCTCAGCAGCATTATGGCTTTCTCCAAAGTGCCTTTACGCTTAGCCACATACCTGGGGTTATTTGCATCCGCCCTCGCTGTCTTTATGATGTTCTTAACCCTCTACTGGCGATTTTTCAATCCTTCCAGCCAGTTGATCGGCTACACCATGATTACCATGGCGATCTTTTTCCTCGGGGCTGTCCAGCTCATTTGCCTCGGTATTTTAGGGGAGTATGTCGGCCAAATTTACGAAGAAATTAAAGGTCGTCCCCTCTATACAGTCAAAGAAATAGGCAACATCCCCACCCCGCAAACCGCCTACTCTCAGTCATCATCAATACCTCACGCCCACTGAGTTTGCTCCTACATATTCGCGCCCCATGGCTCTTCAATCTCCACACAAGAGCATTTCTTGGATTTGATAGGCTTGGACAAGAAGACCAATCGTATTCCTGCGTTGGGAGCCGAGCCATATGTCTGTTCAATCATCCTCTAAGGTTCAAAAAAATCTGGTTATGGGGGAAAAAATTTTCCCCCCATCCACTACGGCAGTTTTTAGGCTTATTATGCTTGTCTTTCTTGCTGTCCTTAGCCTGCACACCAGCAGCATCTAATCGGTCTGCACCACCGGACAATCCAAATGTCGCAGCCCCCCCTCCGACCCTAGCGGCCACTCCCATCAATCGCCCAGCAATTGTTTTCCCTAACGATGCAGGCATTATTAATATCACCGGCTTTGGGGCTATTCCTAACGATGGCCAAGATGATACCGCTGCCATCCAAGCTGCCATTTCAGCTCATCCGACTAAAAATCATATTTTTTACTTTCCCAACGGAACCTACGACATCAGCGACATGCTGACTTTGGCAGGCAGCCAAAAGCGGAATATTTTTCAAGGGGAGAGTGAGCAAGGGACCGTTCTGCGCCTGATGGACAATGTACCTTCCACCTATGCCAAAGCAATTCTCAATTTTGGCCCAGCCCCAGCCCAGCGCTTTCGGAACGCCATCCGTGACATGACTGTCAATGTCGGTCGCAATCATCCCACAAGTATTGGCGTTCAATTTAATGCCAGCAATCAGGGCACAGCTCAGAATGTGACCATCCTCTCTGAAGACAGAAAAGGAAATATTGGTCTCGACATGAGCTATACGGACGAAATTGGCCCGTTATTGATCAAAACAGTCACCGTTAACGGCTTTGACTATGGCATAAAAACCCGTTGGCCCACCGCTAGCCAAACCTTTGAAAATATTACTTTGCTCAACCAAAACATCTGTGGATGGCGGAACACCAATTCTCAGAAAGTGTTTGCCCGGAAAGTTCGCAGCCAAAATACAGTATCGGCCATTATCAACGATGGAGAAGCAGGCTTTGTTCTACTGGATTCCACCTTAACCGGATCTGGCGCTGCAGCCTCTGAGCCTGCCATTAGCAATCAGAAATCCATGTATATTGATCGGACCCAGACCACAGGATATAAGCTAGCGGTCAAAAGTAACGTCAATTGGGGCCGTGGCAATGGCAATATTCCTAACGGCAAAATTACAAATTATCTAGCCAATGGCTTTGGTAAAAACAGAAAAGGAGGACCTGTCACTCTTTTTCCCTCTGCCAACCAAATGTTAGGACTTCCGATTAAAGAAACACCAGACATTCCTTGGGAAACCGATCTGAGCAAATGGGATGGTCCCCATAAACATCTTCTCGGCACCAGCGGTCTTCCAGATGATGATTTAGATGACACACCTTCTATTCAGGCAGCCATCGACTCTGGGGCAACGACCGTTTACCTCCCTAGAGGCACATGGACCATCAATCAATCTCTAGAACTTCGGAATAATGTCCGCCGGTTGATGGGCACAGAAGCCAAAGTCAAAATGGCGAAGAATGCGGTGATTCGAGTGGGCCCCGGTAAGGCTCCCAGTATCACGATTGAGCGACTAGAGAAGGTAGAAACCATTGAACATACCTCTCAGCGCACGTTGGTGCTGAACAATTTACTAGGATTCCACTATGTCCCTAAAACCCCAACACCTGGAGATGTTTTTATTAATGACTGTGTAGGCTCTTCAGTCATCTTTAAAAATCAAAATGTCTGGGCGCGACAGCTCAATCTAGAAAGTAATACCCAATCTCAACCCAACATTACCGCCAAAGTGCTGAATGACAATGCCCGGGTGTGGATTCTGGGCTATAAAACAGAAGATGAGGGCACAACCATCAAAACGATCAACGGTGGCAAAACGGAATTGTTTGGTGCGGCTCATGTAGGGAGTGGTGTCTCGAATCCTGATAATCCCCGGTTCATCACGGAAGACTCATCTTTTTCAGTAGCCGGTATTTACGGTAAAGGCTTCTCCATCATCGCCAGGGAAACCCGCAAGGGGAAAACCCAGACGACTGATGATTTAAAGAATGCCGATGCCTATATTGCCTATCCCCAATAAGGTATCCACAAAATTTCCCCCTGAACAGTCGTGTTCAGGGGGAATTGATTAAGAGGTAATTTTTGAGCTTAATCGCGGCAACCAGGCCAATGTTCTTCATCTTCGGGAGGCTGGTCAGCAACGATGGGTGTTAACGCACAATCATTTTCTGAATCGATCAGAGCAGGCTCAGCCGTATCTGTAGCAGCGAGAAATGAACGCATAGCGTTGGCAGTGCTGGCAAAGACACTCACCAAGCTCACGGACAACACCAAAATTACGATTTCTTTCATTCTCTTAACCCTTTAGACAGTTGGCTGAAGGATGGGCTTGTATGGTCTGGATACTCAAATTCTGAAGATCTTCTCTTAAAGAATTCAATCTATCTACAAACTTAACCCAGATTCTCCATCAGCAATATTAACAGTTGATAGTCTACTCACTAATGCTGTAGACCGTAGGTCAATTTAAATAGTTCCCCATATTACTTAAGATACCCGTTATTGATCGGCTATGCTAACCCCGAATTTGAATGGGCATAATTAAATATGTGATTTGACGTCCCGAGATGGGAGATAAAACTGCTGGCATCGTCGCTGAATTCATTTGCAGCTGAACTTCCTGACTATCAAGGGCTTTTAATCCGTCACTCAAATATTTCACATTAAACGCGATGTCTAAATCCTCACCTGAGATTTGTGCTGGCAAACGTTCTTCTCCCATACCCAACTCAGGAGCTTCTGCAGACAGAGCCACTTGCTGCTCAGTGCTATCTACCTTCAAGCGAATAATATTGTTTTTACGAGCAGCTAACACCGCAATGCGCTCAACACTACTGAGCAGCAGTTGCCGCTCAACCGTCACTTGCCGCTCAAATTGCTTAGGAACGAGTTGAGGATAGGCTGGATATTGACCTTCCAGCAATCGGCAGCTGAGCTGCTCTGTTCCTTGCTCTCCAGTTAGCTCAAAAATAGCCTGATTGGTATCAAACCTGAGAGCGACATCGGCATTCACCCGACCTAACATCCGCTCTAGTTCCCGCAAGGCTTTAGCAGGCATGGTCATGGTCATGGGTTCAGGGGTTACTAGATCGGGGAAATTTGCGATCGCAAGTCGATGCCCATCCGTTGTGGCAAATTCAAACCCTGACTCTGAGGTGTTGAGATGCAGCCCCGTTAGAATTTGTTTACTTTCATCGGTACTGGCTGCAAACAGCGTGGCTTGCAATCCCTCTAAAAAAACATCTGTAGGGAGATCTAGTGCTGGTATATCATCCAAGCTGGGAAGTCCAGGAAATTCCTCTGCCACTAACCCCTGCATTTGGTAATGACCCGAATCACAGGTCAACGTCACAGCTGTGTCATCGGTTTCAACTTCAATATCGCAATTGGGTAAGCGAGACACAATATCGTTGAGAAACCTTGCTGGCAAAGTCAAAGCGCCTGTTTCTTCTACTTCTGCAGCAATCCAAACTTGAATTCCTAAACTCAAGTCAAACACGGTCAAGCCAAGGCGTTCAGTTTGAGCTGTTAATAAAACATTAGCCAGAACTGGGTGCGTCGGATTCGAGGGTACGACTCGGCTGAGGAGTGACAGTTTGGAATTTAGATCACTTTGCTGACAGACCAACTTCATAACGCTTCTAAGGACTTCAACACTTTCTAAACTCTGGGAGCAACATCGTAACATCATTGCCCTGTCCCACAAAGTTGAAAGGAATATTGCTCAAAAATTGAGCCTATCTATATTCTCCTCTTTTTAAATTTAAATAATAGTAGTAATAGTAGGGCCTGTGGAAAATGTGGAAAAAGTAGAAAACTTTATTGATAACAAGGCTTTAGTGGATCACTTACCTGTGGAAAACTTGTGGAAAAGATCGGGGGGTTTTCCACAGGGTGTGAATTAATATTTTTTTCTCCACAAGATACCCTAGTTTTCCACAAAAGTTTCACCAGTGTTTTCCACAGAAAAATGGCAGTTTTCCACAGGGGTGAATTGGAGGTTTAGAATTCTTAATAAAAGATTTAATATTTTGTGTTTATTTTTTCTATAATCCTTATTCAGTAAAGCTTTGATGGAATGATTGGGGGGCACTGAAGAAAATTGGATATCAAGGGGTTAGGAGTACGTTAATAATCCATAGATATTGTGCAAAATCTATAGTGCGGTTTTCTTACACATAACAAGATGTTGCCAGAGTTCAACATATCTGGATCGACGCACTCTGACCTTTCCCTATGGCAGAAGCCATCATCTTGATGGGCTAGCCTTAGGGTTGATTGGCAAGCTTAATCCGATCGCCTAACTGCCGTAGTGACTGTGAGAGTTCTGGATTCTTTTTTTGTAGGTCTGAAATTTTGTCACAGCTATACATGACGGTGGTGTGGTCTTTGCCACCGAATTCATCGCCAATTTTAGGCAGGCTGAGGTCTGTATGTTGACGCATTAAGTACATCCCAATTTGTCGAGCCAGGCTAATTTCTCGGCGGCGGGAATTGCCTTTGAGATCATCAATAGAGATCCCATAAGTATCAGCGACAGCATTAATGATGCTTTCTGGCGAAGCTGAGATTTTTGCAGTGGGTGGGTTTAGAACTGGAGCGATGTTTTCCACATTCATGGGAAGTCCAGAAATAGAAATGTAGGCTACCGCTCTGATCAGAGCACCTTCTAATTCTCGAATGTTGGAAGTGTAGCTAGAGGCAATATATTCAATGACTTCTCTAGGGAGGCGGATATTTTCATATTCTGCTTTCTTCTGCAGAATTGCCATTCGAGTTTCTAAGTCAGGGGGCTGAATATCCGCAATCAAGCCCATCGAAAATCGTGAGCAGAGTCGCTCTTGTAATCTTGGAATTTGACTTGGGGGACGATCAGAGGCCAAAACGACTTGTTTACCCGCTTCATGCAGGGTATTGAAGGTATGAAAAAACTCTTCTTGGGTGTATTCTTTGCCTTCAATAAATTGAATGTCATCGACTAACATCACATCCACAGCACGGTAATGTTCTCGAAACTTTTGCATGCCATCTTTGCGAATGGCGGCAATCAAGTCATTCGTAAATTGTTCAGTGGAGATGTAGAAAATGCGTGAGTTGGGAGAAATCTCCAGTCGGTAGTGGCCGATCGCTTGCATCAGGTGAGTTTTTCCCAAGCCAACGCCACCACAGAGAAACAGGGGGTTAAATTCTCGCCCTGGAGATTCGGCAACTGCTAAACAGGCCGCATGGGCCATGCGATTATTGGGGCCTACCACATAGCGAGAAAACACATATTTTGGATTGAGACTGGCTTGTTTTCGTTGGGAGCTGTTGGTTTTTTCAGCAGGGCTAGAGGCGGGGAGTGGAGAGGCAACCTCAGGAGCAGAAATCGTGGCGCTGGAATCCCCCTGGGCAATTTCAATTTGAATTTCGACGGGATGACCTAAAATCTCATGGACTACATCTCGAATGGTTTTGACATAGTACTTTTGCAACCAATTCCGGGCAAACGGGTTGGGAGTGCGAATCACCAGGCGATGCTCGTCTAGCTGTTCAGCACTGGCGGTTTTAATCCAGGTTTCGAAAGTGGGGCGGCTGAGCTGCAGCTGCAAACGCTCCAAAACTTGGCTCCAAAGAGTTTCAAGAGAAGTTTCCATGGATTACCTCGACAGCAAGCTGAGCAACATTGAGCGTAAGGGGTTTCATCGGGTCTGGCAAGAGTGGGTGATAAGATTGTAAACTATGGATTCTGGGTCAAACGCTCGACCTAAATGCCTTGACCTTGTAAAATCTTTTGACTGAATAAATTATGACTAAACGAACCTTGGGCGGAACCTGCCGCAAGCGCAAAAGAACGTCTGGATTTAGAGCTCGGATGCGCTCTCAGAGTGGCCAAAATGTAATTGGATCTCGACGACGCAAAGGCCGTAAGCGTTTATCCGTGTAGAGCAAAGTCAGTGAGTTTAAGGCCGCCTAAACGTTTTAAACCCATGCTGATGACTCAGGCTGAATGTTAGCAACCCCGCATCGCTTGAAAAAAAACCGAGATTTTGGTGCTGTGTACCGTAAAGGTAGCCGCCAAAGCACTAAATACTTGGTTTTAAGAACCCATCGATCTGGAGTGAATGCAACAAAAATCCCGATTCGAATTGGGTTTTCGATTAGCCAAAAAGTGAGTAAACGAGCCGTTGTTCGTAATCGAATCAAGCGGCAGCTAAGAGCGGCGTGTCACCAGCTTCTGCCTGAATTACAGCCAGGTTGGGATGTGGTAATCGTTGTTCGGACAGCTGCCGTTCAGTGCGATTACTTTCAATTTCTGCAACAATTAAGACAGTTATTTGCAGACGCGGAGATCCTAAATGGGTATTAAAGAAGAGGTCTACTACGAAGGAGGACCTCATATTGGTGATTTACTTTTAAATTCTGTTTTAGCTTTAACTATATTTTTTTATTCCGCTGACAATTGGTGCTCTGGTCAGAGCGCTTTGGCTACGATTTCGGATTACCAGTCGGCGTGTAACAGTCAATGGTGGCTGGTTTGGTCGTACCCGGACAGATGTGGTCTATTCAGAAATTTCTGAAGTGTCTGTGATCCCCAGAGGGTTAGGCTTTTGGGGAGACATGCTGATTATTTTAAACGATGGTAGCCGCATCGAGTTGAAATCTTTGCCGAAATTCAGAGATATTGCTGCTTATATTGAAGAAAAAGTGGAAGCGAAGTCTCAGGCAAAATCCACTGTTGTGAGTGGTTCTGCATCTTAAGAATTTGGGTTGGGCAACCTGAGAATTCAACATTTGTTGCTCAGATGAGTATGATGGAAAGGATTGTCTCAGTTTGTGTTCAATCTTAAAATAATGTTGGGATTGGCTGGCTATTTGCTCACAGTATGCGTTACCCGTAAAATCATGCTTGTTAAAGAGTAGATGCTCTTCAATGTTCTGAAAACAGTGAGAGGCTCAGTCAACTCTGTATTTTGCTAATTTCCGCCCTTAGGTCAGCTATACACGAATGAACTTTATTGGATTTATCTCGGACAACATTATGTTGCCGATCCTGGATTTTTTCTACGGGGTCGTGCCTAGTTATGGATTAGCCATCGTTGCCCTAACGTTGGTGATTCGTTCTGTTTTGTATCCGGTAAGTGCGGGCCAAATTCGCAACATGCGGCGAATGAAGGTCTCACAGCCTGTGATGCAAAAGCGCCAAAAAGAGCTACAAGAACGATACAAAGACGATCCAGCTAAGCTGCAAGAGGAGCAAACCAAGCTGTTTAAAGAGTTTGGTAATCCCCTGGCCGGATGTTTTCCGCTGTTAATCCAAATGCCGATTCTATTTGCGTTGTTTGCAACCCTGAGAGGATCGCCCTTTGCCAACGTTAACTACACTGCGAACTTAAAAATTCTCCCCCAAGATAAGATTGCAGAAGTTCAGCCTGAGACGTTCACCACAAAGTCGCAGAATATTTTTGTCGCTGAGCAAACTCACTATCCAGTGGTTGGTATTCTGCCTTCCGGTAAAGAGTTAGGGGTTGGGCAGTCCACTGATTTTCAATTTCAGACGATTGGCGGTAAGCCGCTTCAAGATATTATTCCTGAGTCTGAAGCTGGCAATATCGTTCCCACCTGGACCGTGACAAAGGGTGAGGATCGAGTAAGTATTGACGAAAACGGCCATATTATTGCCCTACAGCCTGGTGATGTCACTATTCAAGGTACCTTGACCGGCATTGCTGCAGAAAAAGGATTCTTATTTATTAAAGCTCTAGGCCGCGTGGGTGCAGTCGAAGGCGAAATCTTTACCACTACAGACGACGGGGCTCAGTTTAATGCGAATGCGATCCATTGGGATATTTTACTGATGGTGATCGGCTTTGGCGTGTCTTTATACGTCAACCAGTTATTGTCAGGACAGGGAGGGAATGATGATTCTGGGTCCCAGCAACAGGCGATGACTAAGTACATGCCGGTGATGTTTTCGGGCATGTTTTTATTCTTTCCCCTGCCCGCAGGTGTACTGTTGTACATGCTGCTAGCCAACATTTTTCAGACCGTTCAAAGCTATTTCTTGTCAAAAGAGCCTTTGCCTGAGAACCTCCAAAAAATTGTGGATGAGCAGGAGAGAAAAAAGGCTAAAGAAGAGCGAGCATCGAAAGTGGTGGCTGAAGATGGTGAGCGGGGTGCACTTCCCTTTGAACCTGAGTATTCTAAAAAGAAAGCATCGAGTTAATGCCCATGAGTGAGTCGAATGTTCAGCAAGGACAAGAATGGTTGTCCCATTTGCTAGGCCATTTGGGAATTGAGACCCCTGTCAGTAGTGATAAGCCGGATATTGCCCAAACCAAATTTAAGGATTTTGGTGGTTTCTGGCTCACCATTGATGATAGTGGCTTGTCCCCTGAACAGGTTGACTTACTGATTGGTCATGATGGTCGGATGTTAGATGCGATTCAATATTTGATCAACTCCACGCTCAATCTGGGTAAGGATAAGGAAGATCGGACTGCCTATACGATTGAGATGGCGGATGTTCGGGTTAAGCGCTATGAAGAGTTGAGTCAATTAGCTATTCAGGCTGCTCAATCTGTTCGAGAAACAGAGCAAGAGTACGTTCTGCCTCCCATTAATTCAGCGGAACGGCGATTAGTCCATACGATGTTGTTTGATGAGTCAGACTTAGAGACGGTTAGTCGTGGTCAAGAGCCAGATCGCCGTTTGGTGGTGATGTTGGCGACAGGTGAGTCTGCTGAAGAAGATTAAGTAGACAAGGGATGGAGAAAGGTTTCTCGCGATGGACAAGGTTTACATCCCAGATATAGAAAATGCTCTCCGGCAGACGATTGTTTTAGAGGTTGATGAGTTTTTATCAGAACTCACTTCCTTAACGGCTGTGCAGGGGCATGTCACCTTAGTTCACCAGGGAAATTACCTGCAGGTGAGCACGCAAGCGAAAACGATTGTGACCCTGAACTGCGATCGCTGTTTGCAGCAATATAATCATCGGTTGGCTGTGGATGCCTCAGAGATGATTTGGCTTTCAGCAGAAGTGCCAGAAGCTGAGCCTGGCTTAGAAATTGAAGTTACCCTCGATGACCCCGTGGAAATTCTATTTCCCCAGGGAGATTTTAGTCCTGAAGACTGGCTGTATCAGCAGCTCAGTCTGCAACTTCCCCATCGACAGCTTTGCGATCAGAATTGTGAAGGCTTGCTAGAAGAGGCAGAGAAAATTGAGCAGCCTATTGACCGACGTTGGGCTGCATTAGAGTCTTTAAAAGAGCAAATGCAAGGGAACTAAGGCTTTTCTTGTTCACAGGCCCCAATATTGACCCAACTGCTAGAGCCATCGGCCCAGTGTTCTTTTTTCCAAATGGGAGCATTGTGTTTGAGGGTATCAATGGCGTACTGACAGGCGGAAAAGGCTTCAGATCGGTGAGGACAGCCAATTGCTACGAGGACACTAATCTCGCTAATTTTTAGATGGCCAGTGCGGTGGTGGATGGCAATCCGGTTGACCTCTGGCCAGCGCTGGCGAATCTCAGTAGCGATGGTTTGGAAGACTTTGAGAGCCATGGGTTCATAGGCTTGATACTCAAGGGAGAGAACCTCTTGGCCGTCTGTTTGATCACGGACAGTACCGCTCATCACTACAATGGCTCCGTTATGAGGGTGATCGGCGTGGCGATAGAGGTCTTCGAGGCTGAGAGGGGCAAAGGTAATCAAAAAGTGATCGTCAGTTTGAGAAGTGGAGCTAGGGGCCATAGATAAGGGCATTGCTGGAGAAGGAAGCTGCCTTTCTATCATGACTGATTAATTGGAGGATGGAGCATGACTAGAGAAGGGCACAGGACCCTCTGGTACTAGAGCAAGATCAAACACTTGGGCAAACTGATGGAGTAAGGTTGCAGTAACCTCTACACTGTCGAGATTGGGAATAAATTGAGTTAAGCTGCCGACGGCCCGATTTTGGATGCCGCAAGGAACAATTTGGTCAAAGCCAGACAAATCAGGGTTGATATTGAGGGAAAAGCCATGCATGGTAATCCAGCGACTGACTTTAATGCCGATGGCTGCGACTTTGCAATTGTTTAGCCACACCCCAGTCAACCCAGGAATTCGCTCTGCTGCCAATCCATAGATATCTAGAGTGCGGATAATCACTTCTTCTAGCTGCCGCAGATACCAATGCAAATCGGGTTGATGGTGCTTGAGGTTGAGGATGGGATAGCCCACAAGCTGTCCGGGACAATGGTAGGTCACTTCTCCGCCCCGTTCGATGCGGTGGAGAGCATGATCCGATTGATCAGGATTGAATTTGAGAAAGTCTAGGCTGGCTCCTTGCCCGAGAGTATAGACGGGGGGATGCTCTAGCAGGATCAGTGTATCGGGAAGTTGAGGATTGTGAATGCGATCGCACACCAGTTGCCGCTGCCAATCCCAAGCTTGTTGGTAGTCCACCAGACCCAGTTGGTACAGCCAACAAGGACGGAGAGATGAGTCAGACGCCATAACCGATGGATGTGATGAAATCAAGGGTGTTTTCCAGTAATCCTAGGTTGGCAGCATTTAAGAATTATCACGGGATGCGAAGCAAGTTGAAGACAGAGCAGAACAGTCCCCCCTTGCAGAATACAAAATGTTAGGGTGAGGTTAACACTGACCATTAGGGGAGGCAACCCTATGAAGCTTGTTATTCATGGCAAGAATATTGAGATCACCGATGCAATTCGTGAGTACGTCCACCAAAAGATCGAAAAGGCTGCCAGTCATTATCAGAATTTAACTACAGAAATCGATGTACATTTGTCGGTTGCTCGTAATCCTAGAATAACGACCAAGCAAACAGCGGAAGTTACCCTATTTGTAAATGGTTCTGTCATTCGGGCAGAAGAGAGTTCAGAAAATCTATACGCCAGCATTGACCTGGTCGCTGACAAAATTGCTCGCCAGCTCCGTAAGTACAAAGAGAAGCGGCAGACGAAAGGGCCTAATAAAGGTTCTAATCGTTCAAAAGCTGTTGCTCTCCAAATTACAGAAGAGCAGCCACTGATTGGGGATTTGACCAGCGATCGCGCTCCGGAATTACCCGAAGAAGTGGTGCGGTGCAAATACTTTGCTATTGCGCCCATGTCGATTCATGACGCCCTTGAACAGTTGGACTTGGTTGACCATGATTTCTACGTGTTTGAAAATGCAGACACGGGTCAGCTGAATGTAATTTACGAACGGAATCATGGTGGATATGGGGTGATTCAGCCTCGCCAGGGTAATCCCAGCACCAACGGTCAAGCGAAACAAACTGATTTTCAAACCGTATAACGTTTGCTAAGTCTGACAATATAAACCCCTGCTTTGTCAGGGGTTTAGTGCTATTTATGGACTATCTTGAGGGCCTTGATTGAGAGGATAATTTCGGCAAAGCCCCCTAGTTGAGTACAATATTGCGGTTGCTTGAGTTGTGTCTTGCCCTGGGACTGGGCAGTCTATGAGTACCTTCCCTCGCAGTCCAACCGATTACATCACCATGCGGATTTATGCAGACTTCTGACCCCCAACCCTCTAACGGTGGATTTCGTTCCCTGATGGATAATCGGGCCTTTGTGGTCCTGTGGGCGGGACAGATTATTTCACAGTTAGCGGACAAGTTTTTTTTTGTACTGCTAATTACCTTGGTAGGCGACTACCAACCCCCAGAAAATATTGAGAACTCCATGCGGTCATCGGTGATGATTGCCAATACATTGCCAGCAGTGTTCTTTGGATCTGCAGCGGGCATTTTTGTCGATCGATGGTCGAAGAAGCAGATTTTATGGACCACAACCTTGATGCGGGGCTTGTTGACCTTAGTCATTATCGTGTTGCCCAAGTCTCTACCTTTCTTTCCACTGCTGCTAACGGTCGCGTTTTTGGAATCGATCTTGACCCAGTTCTTTGCTCCAGCTGAGCAGGCGGCCATCCCCGTGTTGGTTAAGCCCCGTAACCTAATGCCCGCGAATGCGCTATTTACGACGACGATGATGGGCTCTTTAGTCGTTGGCTTTGCCGTCGGAGATCCCCTGCTAAGCTGGTCACAAAATTGGGGCGGTGTGAATGGTCGAGAATTGTTGGTGGGCGGATTGTACGTGCTGTCGGCGATTGTCCTGGGGATCATGCTGCCCTTGCGCGAGAAAAAGCATAACGAAGCGGTGGCCTTACATCCCTTTAGCGACTTGAAATTAGGTTTCGCCTACCTGCGTAAAAATCGGTTGATTAGTAATGCAATGGTGCAGCTGACGATGCTGTATTGCGTTTTTGCAGCTCTGTCGGTTCTATCGATTGGTTTAGCAGAAAAAGTGGGCTTTGAAAAACCCAGCCAGTTTGGCTTCTTGCTAGCAGCGGCTGGGGTGGGCCTGGTGATTGGAGCGGGTGTCTTGGGCCAATGGGGAGACCGATTTCACCATTTACCCTTGCCCCTATTTGGGTTTATCAGCATGGGCGTGGTGCTGATGCTGTTTTCGTTTATCCATAAAGACTGGTTGGGGGTTGACCTCAGTATTGCGTTGAGCCTGAGCTTGAGCATGTTCTTAGGGATAGGGGCCGCGATGATTGGGGTGCCAATGCAGACTCTGATTCAGGTCAAGACACCGCCAGATATGCGGGGTAAAGTGTTTGGATTCCAGAACAATGTGGTCAATATTGCTTTAAGCGTGCCTTTGGCAGTTGCCGGTATTTTGGCAGATGTTTTAGGGCTGCGGCGAGTGTTGATTGCTATGGGGATCACCGTCGTAGTGGCGGGTTTCTTGGTTTGGCGTAGTACCCGGAAAGTCTTGCAGGACGTGATTTAACGTCTCTTGTTGTAAACTCTTCTGCAATTTCTCTCGACAGGTTGAAGTCACTCCGCTTAAACTATATAGATCTATACAATTGTCACTTCTCAACGGACGATAAATACTCTTTTTGCAATTGGATCTGAATGTGAGGTTCTCCTGTGCGTGCGACCGGAGCTTTTGCTTTACTCGATAGTCTAAAAAATCACGGCGTCAAACATATTTTTGGCTATCCTGGTGGTGCGATTTTGCCAATTTATGATGAGGTCTATAAGGCCGAACAGCGTGGCGATCTGAAGCATATTTTGGTTCGCCATGAGCAAGGGGCATCCCATGCTGCCGATGGTTATGCCAGAGCAACGGGACAGGTTGGCGTGTGTTTTGGCACCTCCGGTCCGGGGGCGACCAACTTGGTCACTGGAATTGCTACGGCCCATATGGATTCAATTCCGATGGTGGTGATTACGGGACAGGTGAATCGACCCGCGATTGGCAGTGATGCCTTTCAAGAGACCGATATCTTCGGGATTACCCTCCCCATCGTTAAGCATTCTTATGTGGTCCGGGATCCTGCTGATATGGCTCGGATTGTGGCGGAAGCCTTCCATATTGCCGGAACTGGCAGACCGGGACCCGTCTTGATTGATGTGCCCAAAGATGTGGGTCAGCAGGAATTTGACTATACCCCTGTGCAGCCCGGGACGGTTAGCTTGAAAGGCTATCGCCCTACGGTCAAAGGTAACCCTCGCCAAATTAAACAAGCCCTTGAACTGATTCGAGCAGCTAAATCACCTCTCTTATACGTGGGGGGTGGGGCTATTTCGTCAGGTGCCCATGGGGAGCTGAAAGAGCTAGCAGAGTGGTTCCAAATTCCAGTGACGACTACTTTGATGGGGAAAGGCTCCTTTGATGAGACCCACCCATTGTCTGTCGGCATGTTGGGAATGCATGGCACGGCCTATGCCAATTTTGCCGTGAGTGAATGCGACTTGCTGATTGCAGTGGGTGCCCGCTTTGATGATCGGGTGACAGGCAAACTGGATGAATTTGCCTCTAGGGCGAAGGTGGTTCATATCGATATTGACCCAGCAGAAGTGGGCAAAAATCGTCCCCCTACTGTCCCGATTGTGGGAAGTGTGAAGCCAGTCTTAATAGAAATGCTGAAGTTGGCAAAACAGGCTTCGCCTGCTGATCCAGTCCAGACTCAAGAATGGCGATCGCGAGTAGAGCGTTGGCAGCGAGATTATCCGCTCACCGTACCCAGACCGGCAGAGAAGTTATCTCCGCAAGAAGTGATTTTTGAGCTGAGGAAGCAAGCTCCCCATGCCTACTACACGACAGATGTGGGCCAACATCAAATGTGGGCGGCTCAGTTTTTGCAAAATGGTCCTCGACAGTGGGCTACTAGTGGTGGCTTAGGAACGATGGGCTATGGTTTGCCTGCGGCAATGGGGGTGCAGGTAGCCTTACCCAATGATCAAGTCATCTGTATTAGTGGCGATGCCAGTTTCCAGATGAATTTGCAGGAATTGGCTACCCTGGCCCAGTATGGCATCAAGGTGAAAACGGTCATTATCAACAATTTCTGGCAGGGAATGGTGCGCCAGTGGCAGCAAGCCTTTTTTGGCGAGCGCTATTCCAATTCCAATATGGAAGCGGGGATGCCCAATTTTGAAAAATTGGCAGAGGCGTTTGGTGTTAAAGGTGGAATCCTGAGAGAACGCGACGATTTGGAAAGTGCAATTGCTGAGATGTTGGCGTTCGATGGTCCCTACCTGTTAGATGCTCAGGTAACACGGGATGAAAACTGCTATCCGATGGTGGCTCCAGGTAAGAGCAATGCTCAAATGCTAGGATTACCGGATCAAAAGAAGTTGGAAAAGGCGGCAGAGCTAATTTATTGCAGTAGCTGTGGAGCCAAAAACACGTCATCGAATAGCTTTTGCCCTGAATGTGGGACGAAGTTATAAGCATGGATTTGCAGCCCCAGGTGCAAACACTGATTGATGAGGCTCCACAAGAGGGAGGGATGCCTGCTGCGATTCGGATTATTGCCCCGTTGCTTAAAGAGTTGGCGGAGCAGCATTTGAAGTTTGAGCAGTACTATATTCTGCAAAATTTGCAGGGGAATTGGCAGTTAACGACGTTGCAGCATCGGCAAAAGCCAGGGCTGGAGAAAACGGTGGTGTATGGGTTTGCTAATTTGCAAGATGCGACTCGGTCGAGTCGGTCAGCGGATTTGGTAGCATTGCCAGTGCCGGTGATTCCGTTGCTGTTTCAGCTGTTGGCGTTGGAGCCTGTGGATAGCATTCTCTTTTTGGAGACGGCGGGTGATTTGGATACAGGAGAAGAAATTACTCGTCAAGAATTACAACAGTTGGTTCAGAAGGCACTCAAACAACAACAGCCTTCTCCACCCATAGATATTGCTTAAACTGTGATGAATGGAGCTTGATCAGCATTCACTACAGTTACCCTATTTCACCAAAAAGCTCTTTGAGAACCGATTCTTGTGCTAAAGGCATTTGCCCATAACTAAACCCATAGGGAATTTCAGCAGAAAGCTGTGCTTGAAATTGAGTTAAGGCATAGGGACTGCCGTAAACGGCTAAGGCCTGTAACTGCCCAGATTTCAGCAAGAACTCAAACCAAGCTTCGGCCTTACGACTTAACTGGGCGCTGCCTCTAAACGGATTACCCCGGATAAACAGTTGCAAAAACGTCGGCTGAGCCTCTTTATCTAAAAGTATCTCAGGCGTATTACCATCCACAATCTGTACCTGATAGCTCAACTTACGAGGCAGATCAATTGCTGGAGCCTTACGACTCAGAAACTCACAATCCAACAAATCATCCACAATAATCAACGTGCGAGCATGAGCAGGCACCGAAGTGATCCGCCCCTGCACCACCTTTGAACCTTGCAGAATTGTGGCAGTCGCCTCTATCGCCTCAGTTGTTCCCAATCGGTCTAAGTCGATCTGCAGAGGCGTATGGGTTTCCCAAGCATGTTGATAGCTCGTATCCTCCACTTCATAGCTCGTAATTTTCTGCTTCGCCCGCCAAATCCGCTCCACTGATGCTTCAATTTGCTCTAACGGAATGCGCCCCTGCTCCACTGCTGCACACACCGCAGAAATGGCACCCGGTGGATCCGCAGGCATCATTAAAATATCGGCTCCAGCAGCCACTGCTAACACTGCTGCTTCATTGTCTCCATATTGATTGGCAATTGCTCCCATCACCAAAGCATCCGTGACAATCAGACCATCAAATCCCAGAGCTTGCCGAAGTTCCCCCGTTAGAATTTTGGGAGAAAGGGTAGCGGGATATTCCGGGTCTAAAGCGGGTATCAATAAATGAGCGCTCATTACCCCATCCACGTTCGCTGCGATCGCAGCCTGAAACGGAGGGTATTCGAGACTGCGAATCCGATTTAAATCATGGGGGATGACCGGTAAATCCAAATGAGAATCTGTAGCTGTATCGCCATGGCCAGGGAAATGCTTAGCTGTTGTCAAAACGGGATAGGGTTGAGCGCCCTGAATAAATGCTGTTGCCAATTGGCTGACCAGCTCTGGTGTTTCGCCAAAGGCTCGCACATTAATGACTGGATTTTGGGGATTGTTATTGACATCCACTACTGGCGCTAAAACCCAATTTAAGCCAATGGCTAAAGCTTCTTGTGCTGTCCATGCCCCCATGGCCTGGGCAGACTGCTGAACTTGCTCTATAGCAGTTCCAGATTGAACCATGCCTGCTAGGGCTAAAGGTGGGGGAAACCAGGCTGCTCCAGAAAATCGTTGTCCGACGCCTTCTTCAATATCGGCCGCTATAAATAGGGGAATTGCGGCCCATTCTTGCAGTTGCTGACAGCGACAGGCAATCTCTCCTGCACTGCCTCCCAGCAAAATCACCCCACCCATTCCCAGGTCCGTCAGCCAATGGCGGAGTACGTCCGCTTTGGGCTCCCAACTGGGGTATTGAATTTGATGATCGAATAGGTAGCCGGAGGCTCGGACGACCAACATTTGAGCAACCTGCTCTGGCAAAGACAGGGAATCTGGCTCTGGTAATAAATGAGTCAAAAGTTCATCCCATTAGAAATCAGCTTCGACGGATCCCACAGGGGGCTTTTCAGTTGGGTCAGCAGGTTTACTCTGGCGCTCATGATCGAGTTTATGGAGCAATGACAACACCTGATTGCCGTCTTCAAAGGAACGATCTTCGCAAAAAATGACTTCTGGCGTGCGGCGAAGGTGGATGCGATGCCCCAGTTGTTTGCGAACATAACCCGTGGCTGATTCTAAACCAGCCATCGTTTCTGCTCTGGCCTCTTCTGTGCCGTAAATACTGACAAAAATCTTGGCATGCTGAAGATCACCCGATAGATCTACCGCCGTAACGCTAATCATGCCGGACCCAACTCGATCATCCTTGATGCCATGTAACAGCATGAGGCTGACTTCGCGTTTGATCAGTTCGGCAACGCGAGAAACCCGTCGTCCTGTAGCCATCAGATTTTACTCCTCCATCTTCAATGAGATGAAACCGCTAATAGATTAATATTGTCTCCCCAACGCCTAGTTTAATGGAGTCAGCCCCATCATGGCACTGAGAGTGAAGCTGAGGAAAGCAAAGCCACCGACGATGATTCCCAGGGCAGCGATGCCAGTGACTGGATTCTTGGTAAACCCTTGCAGAGGCTTGATGAAAGTCCAAAATACCCCAACGACAATCGCCAAAAAGAGTTTGGGATACGAGGAGAGTTTCTTAAAAAAGTCACCCATAGTTATTGAGTCGATCTATATTATTGATTTCTCGGATTCATAGGACTGATCTTAACCCAAAGCTTTAACCTTCTATATTGTGAGGTTGCCTGTTCATGTCTAGCCCATTGCCGACTCAAGCGCGATCTTCCGCCCGTCCGTTTCTCAAATGGGCAGGGGGAAAAGGTCGATTAATCGCTCAGTACACTCCTCATTTCCCTCAATACTTTGGCTCTTACTATGAGCCTTTCTTGGGAGGGGGCGCCATCTTTTTCCATTTACAGCCGGAGCAGGCGGTCCTATCCGATGTGAATCCTGAATTGGTCAATGTCTATACTTGCGTTCGTGATCAGATTGATGACGTACTGAAGTCTCTAGAAACCCATGCTTGCCAGCATGGCCACGACTACTACTACCGAATTCGTGCCCTTAGTCCACCCACGCCAGCTGAGCGTGCTGCTCGATTTATTTATCTCAATCGCACCTGTTTCAATGGCCTGTATCGGGAGAATTCCAAAGGGCAATTCAATGTGCCGATGGGACGATATAAAAAACCGAAAATTTGTGACACTGTTCTGCTTAAGGCTGTTTCAGAAGTTCTCCAAGCTGTTCAGATCCGTCAACAGCCCTTTGAATCGATTTTGAAGGTTGCTCAGTCGGCCCAAGATTTTGTCTATTTTGATCCGCCTTATCACCCCATCAGTGCTACGAGCGATTTCACGGCCTATTCAAAAGGTGCGTTTACGGCGGAGGATCAAACAAAATTGGCTCAGGTATTTACTGAATTAGTGAATCGAGGGGTGCAGGTGATGCTATCTAATTCGGATTGCCCTTTTATCCGCGATCTTTACCAGGGGTTCAACATTTACTCGATTCAAGCGTCTCGGGCTATCAACTCCAATCCCCAAAAGCGCGGCAAGATTACTGAGATATTAGTGACATCCTGGTGAAGTGATTCAGGACTATGGGAGATTGAGTAGACCACTCAGATTTCTCATAAATCCCTTATCGCCTCTTCAGCAAATTACAGGAACTCACCCAGACAATCATCATTCCAGCTTCAGATACTCCCCGTACATTGAAGTCATTGAAGTTGGAGAGACAAATATGACACGCAATAATCAAGTCGCTATCTTAGCTGGTTTAACCGTCTTGGGTCTGGGCTTTATTTCCCCTGCTACTGCTGAAACGATTACTGTTACCCGTGGCCCTCATGGTGCAGCCCGCCAAGTCAAAGTAGATCGCATTCCTCAAGATGCTCAAGTTCGACCTAGCAGCTCTGCCAAAGGATTCCCAAATATTGTCACTCGTGGTTCTCATGGTGCGGCTCAGATTGCTCAACCTAGGGAAATTCGCCAAAATACTGCTCAATCTCCAAAAAATCTACAGGTGATTAAGCGGGGGCCTAATGGTGCCCCCCATATTCGCTAACTGAGATAACAAAACGCTAAACACACATACCTCACACACTTTAGAGCTGATTGTCAGGGCATCTTTTCCTGCAGTCAGCTCTTTTTTTTGTTGATCACCCGTTTCCTGCGGATCTTGATTGATTTCGAGTGTTTACTGCATACGACTAATGGATGAGTTGGAGTATTTATGCGGTAGCCCCTTTAAGACTCTCTCGAAGTGCGTTTCTAGAGACATTGTTCCGTGATTGACAACTCGAAACTCTCTACCTATGCTGAATTGGAATGAGTATCATTATCATTTTAATTTCATGGTTCATCCCAAGATCACTTCTTTCAAATGGCCTATTTACTTAGTGGTAATGGCTTTGGTGAGTAACAGTTGTGGTTCTTCTGCCCCTGACTCCAAAGACTCTTCAAATCTCCCTAAAGTTGTCGCCACTAGTTCCGTACTGTGTGATCTAACCCAACAAATTGCTGAGCAAACGATTGACCTCACCTGTCTGATCAAACCAGGAGTAGACCCCCATGCCTATGCGCTTTCATCACGCGATCGCAAAGCCATAGAACAGGCTCAACTTGTTCTCTATAACGGGTATGGTCTAGAGCCCAATCTGGAAAAAGCGATCCAAGCGACTTCAGCGGACATGATTAAAGTGGCAGTGGCTGAAGAAGCAGTTCCGCAGCCACTATTGGGTGCCAGCCATGATCATGGTGCTGAAGAAGATGACCATGCAGGAGAAGATGATCACGGGCATGCAGAGGAAGATCATGATGATGAAAAACATGAAGAAAATGCCCAAAAAGATGATCTAACGCCTGACCCTCATGTGTGGCATAGCCCTAAGCAAGGTGTTGAGATAGTGACAGTGTTGGAAGAAAGTTTAACTCAGCTTGTCCCTGATCAAGCGGATACCTATGCTCAAAACTCAAAAGCAATGGTCACTGAATTAGGGGAAATAGACACTTGGATTCAGGCACAAATTCAGACTATCCCGGAGCAGCAGCGCAAACTGTTTACCACCCATGAAGCCTTAGCTTACTTCGCCAACGCCTATGGACTCACTTTGGAAGGAGCATTACAGGGATTCAGTACAGAAGAAAAACCGGCTGCGGCCCGAGTTAAGGATGTAGTGGAAGATATCAAAACGGCCAAAGTTCCGGTCATTTTTGTAGAATCCGGTGAAACCCCCAAACTCATGCAAACGGTTGCTAAAGAAGCGGGTGTTCAAATCGCATCCGCTGAGTTATTTGCGGATTCGTTGGGAGAAGAAAACAGCCGGGGCAGCACCTATCAAACCATGTTGATCGCCAACACCGAAACCATCGTCAAAGGCTTGGGAGGACAATATACTGCCTATCGTAATTGAACGGTCCCTGTAAACAGGTGAGAAACCGAGGTCAAATCCCCTAGGACTATCTCGTTATCCCTCTCCTCTCATGGCTCTGATTAATCAGCAAGATAGGAATTATCGCCGCTGTGTAGAAACAATCTCAGATTTAGAACAGCCCTTGCTTTGTTTTACCGAAGCCATTGACTGGCTTGGAGAGTGGGCTGGCATCGTTCAGCAAGCCTTTGGATGTTCTGCCAGCGGAGAGTGCTGGTTCTATATCCCTTCAATGCTCAATAGTTGAATTAGGTTGAAGCTCTCATGACCCAATATAGAGATGTACCGATGAACTTTGGCGATGCTTCCTTAGTCGTTGCTGCTAGAAACCCTCAACATTTTCATAACTCACAATCTAACTTCTGTGAAGCGCAATTGAGCGCTGTATCACTCCCTCCTCTCACCCCATCTCTTAGGGGTATTTAAAATTCAGGAATACTGATTGGTAAAGTCCTCAACTCAAGGATGTAGAGATTCAATGCATATTCAAACCCTTGATCATTGGCAACATTCTCACGACTTCTCGGTTAATCAGAATCAAGCGGAGAAAAATACCAAGATCGTGATGCTTATAACTGCAGCCACGATGATTGCAGAGATTGTAGCGGGTACTATTTTGGGTTCTATGGCCCTGTTGGCAGATGGCTGGCATATGGCTACTCACCTAGCAGCATTCGGTATCACAGTGTTTGCGTATCGCTATGCTCGCCAACATGCAAATGATGACAGATATACCTTCGGTACCGGCAAAGTCAGTGTACTAGGTGGGTTTGCCAGTGCTGTTGCTCTGGCGGTCATTGCGTTTGTTATGGCATTTGAATCAGTCGGTCGGTTTTTTCAACCCCAAGCTATTCAGTTTAATGGAGAGTGTTTAGATTTTTGTGTAAGCCGTAACGTATTCAATAGTTGAATCGTGTTGGGAACAGAATAGCAAAATGGGACAGCGCCGCCTTCCAATTCAAAATTGGTCTGGTCCATCTCTTCGAGATATTCCTCATCGCCAGAAACATCAATTTGTAGACAGACTCTTCATTCGGGAAGACAGCTTTGGTCTTAATCACCTTTCGCAGTGAGCGATTGAGCGACTCAATGGCATTAGTGGTGTAGATAACCTTTCGGATGGCCATTGGGTACTTAAACAACGGAGCAATATTATCCCAATGCCGTATCCAGATTTGGCTGATGCCAGGATACGTCTGGTCCCATTTGTTGGCAAACGCATCCAAGGCAGCCTCAGATTCCTCCAAAGTGGCCGCTTGATAAATGGGCTTGAGGTCTGCAGCTACGGCTCGACTTTCCTTCCAAGGCACATGGCGCAAACTATTGCGAATGAGATGAACGATACAAACTTGAACTTGAGTATCGGGATAGACCGATTCAATCGCCTGGGGAAAGCCTTTGAGACCATCACAGCAAGCAATCAAGATATCCTGAGCGCCTCGGTTTTTAAGGTCTGTGAGCACTGAAAGCCAGAATTTTGCTCCCTCCCGCTCGGCAGCCCCTATCCATAATCCCAACAGCTCTTTGTTTCCCTCCACAGTTACCGCTAGCGCGACATAGACGGCTCGCTTGCTGACTTGGCCATTGACTTTGATGTTCACATACAGGGCATCGAGATAGACAATCGGATACACCTCATCCAATGGTCTTGAGCGCCAGTCTTTAACCTCCTCCATGACACTATTGGTGACGTCACTAATCAGACCCTCAGAGATATTGGCCCCATACAGCTCCACCAATTGAGCTCGAATATCACGAGTGGTCATGCCACGAGCATATAAGGCGATGATTTTCTCGTCGAGTCCCGCGATACGTCGCTGGCCTTTGGGCACGAGGACAGGCTCAAACTCACTGCAACGGTCGCGAGGAATCGATAGGTCCATCTCTCCTTGTTCAGTCTGGACGGTCTTTTTCGAGTAACCATTGCGACTGTTTCTAGGGCCATGAGAACGCTCATCGACGGAGGATTGATGCAGGTGATGAGTCAATTCACCTGCCAAGGCTCGTTCCACTAGGCGTTTGCTGAGTTGTTTGAGCAGTCCTGATTCGCCCAGAATATCCTCTGGCTGTGGATTCTCTCCAATGAGTTCATCCAATAGCTCATCAACTCGATTGGGTACTTGTTTCTTTCTAGACATGATGCGGTCTCCTGGTGTGTTTGGATTCTAGACCGCTTACACAAAACTCTGATCAGTCTCGTTTAATGAGGCCATTGGAGTGGCCATTCTTGGATTAATCGTCAATTTAGTGAGTGCTTGGTTACTCCAAGGTGAGCACGGCCACAGCCATGATCATCATCATGGGACTCATGGTCATTCTCATCATGCGGATCACAATCTGCGGGCTGCCTATGTTCACGTTTTAGCAGATGCCCTCACCTCTGTTTTGGCCATCATTGCCTTATTTGCTGGGAAGTTTCTAGGTTGGATCTGGCTAGATGCTGCAATGGGGTTAGTCGGTGCCGGAGTCATCACTAAATGGGCCTACCATTTGGTGAGTGACACAGGCTCAATCTTGCTAGATGGCGGCATTGATCAACATATCAAGCTGGATATTTTGCACATCATTGAAGACGATGCGGATAATTGTGTGGTCGATCTGCATGTCTGGCGTGTCAGCCAACAGCATCTGTCTGCAACTGTTTCCCTAGTAACCCACTATCCACAAGCACCGGAGTATTACAAGAACCTCCTCAGTCATATTCCCTCTCTCTCGCATGTACTCATTGAAGTTAATCCCTGTCATGGTGAGCCTTGTTTGGACATCGACCATAGACACAACCCAGTCTCGGTCCCACTAGGGTGATCCAGGAGAGATGAAGGGCCAGCGGGGCAACTGAACTGCACTAAGCCACGGCTTTATAGAGTTGAGGGTAAATCATCGCCCCCATAAAAATTCCTAATTGGGCCATGACAATGCTGGGTCCCGACGGTAAATTTAACGCTGCTGACAACAGCATTCCCATGACCGCACTGATCGCTCCCAAGCAGGCCGAGAGGATCGCATGATGGCTAAATTGGCGACAGAGTAATCGCGATGCACAGGCTGGAATCACGACAAAAGCGCTAATCAAGAGTACTCCGATAGCTTTAATGGAAATTCCCACGACTAGAGCCAGGAGAACAATAAAGGTTGTTCGATGGAATGAGATGGATACACCGCGTGCGATCGCAAGGGGTTCATTCAGGGTGATCAGCATCTGTGTCCGAAACGTCAACCCTATATACAGAGCACAGGCCAGCAGTAATGCCCCACAAAAAATTAAATCAGCCGTGTGCAC
The DNA here is from genome assembly GCF_021497025.1 of Acaryochloris sp. 'Moss Beach'. Lineage (NCBI taxonomy): Bacteria > Bacillati > Cyanobacteriota > Cyanophyceae > Acaryochloridales > Acaryochloridaceae > Acaryochloris > Acaryochloris sp. 'Moss Beach'. The sequence continues at coordinate 2,696,865 of NZ_CP071717.1, read as the reverse complement.
CGCTAAAATATCACCAAACAACAGTTGATGAATCCCTCCCTTATAGGTCCCCGTTAAGCTGAGAACAATAACAGCGAGGGCCAAGGAGGACGAGTAGACAATATTTAGTAGTGCATCGGTCCATAGGTGTGTTCGTTCGAGTAGATAGGTCACGCCCAAGGCAAACAAGACCGCAAACGGGAGGACAATTGCCGTAGGGTTCCAGCCCAATAGCACTCCAAAGCTGAGACCCAACAGGGTAGAGTGCCCTAGAGCATCGCTAAAAAATGAGAGTTGTCGCAGAATCGTGAAGCTGCCAAGCATCCCGCCTGCTAGTCCAGTCAGGACGCCGCTGATGACCGCCCGCTGCATAAACGGAAACTGAAACAGGTCGATAATTCGAGTGATTTCGCTGGTCAAAGACATGGGATGGGGCCGCTAAACTTACAACGCACAGGAATGATGATAGCGGGCAAATTCGGGGCCATAGACCGTGCTTAAGCTTTCTTTGGAGAGGGCTATCTCAGGAACCCCTTCGCAGAGTAACTGGCGGTTAATACACAACACATGATCACACTGGCGCTGCACCATATTCAGATCATGGGAAACTTGTAAAATGGCCCATCCTTGCTGTTGTTTGAGCTGGTTCAGCAATTGGTAGAATTCTGCTTCTGCCCGCAGATCTAGGCCCGCAGGAGCCTCATCTAAGATCAACAGACGACGCGGCCTGACCAGACAATAGGCCAGCAGAACTCGTTTGGTTTCGCCCCCTGATAGATCGCTAATTCGTTTCCGTTTCAAATGGAGTGCTTCTACCTGGGCGAGGGCTTGACGAACCGCAAGTTGCCTCGCTCTGTGCCCGGCCCAAGGCCATTGGAGGCCGAGGGTATGCCAGCCTAAGCCCACTACTTCTTCGACGGTCATGGGAATCCGGCGATCGAAGCTAAAATTTTGCGGCAGATATGCGATCGCATCCCGAATCTTCGCAGGCAATCGTCCTTGGGGACTGAGGTGATGACCCAATACCTCCACCTGTCCCACTTGACGTGGCAGTACCCCCAAGATTGCCTGGATCAGGCTACTCTTCCCCGCGCCATTAGGACCAACGATGGCGACATTGGTCCCTGCCTGCACGACAAACGATACCTCTTCTACCGCAACATGTTTGTCGCGGACAACCGTTAGTCCTGAAACCTGCAGAATGGACTCTCGCAAGCTTAACCCTCCTAAAATTTAACCTGAACCCACTGAGGCAAGGTCGCGACGGTCCGTTGTTTGGGCTGCGCTGGCATCCATGTCTGGGGCTGACTGCCAAAGGCGGTGGTCAAACTTTTAAGATTGGCCCGCATGGCTGATAAGTAATAGTCTGCCTCTAATGCATCTGTTCCGCCAGTTTCTAAGGGATCAAATGTACCCACCTGCACCTTTAGATCTTGAGCCAGTGCTGTAAATGGGTTACTTGAAGCTTGGGGCTCTGACAATAGAGTCTTTAGATTCGAGGATTTCGCTGCATTAATGACTCGCTTTACATCTTCGGGTGATGCATTCTCGTCGGGAATGCCCACTAGATACTCCACCTTTAAGTCATAACTGCGGGCAAAGTAGTCTGCAAAATCGTGATAGGTGACGAAGGTTTTGCCCGCATAGGGTTTTAGTTGCTCCGTAAATTCCGTATCGAGTTGTTTTAGTTGATCAATATAGGCAGCGGCATTGGCTTCATAGGTAGACTTCCCGTCTGGGTCCGCTTTAATCAAACCATCGCGAATGTTTTCAACCTGCTGAATGGCTCGCTTCGGATCTAGCCAAATGTGGGGGTTATTTTCGCCATGGTCATGGCCACCTTCAGCATGGTCTTTCTTCTCGTCATGGTCCTCGTCTTCAGCATGGTCCTCGTCTCCATGGTCATCCCCCTCAGCATGCTCTTCACCTTCATGGTCTTCGTCTTCATGATCCTCGTGATCATGGTCATCCCCCTCCTTTTCGCCTTTATGTTCATCCCCATGCTCTTCTTCGTTGGGGATAACGGCAACGCCTTCGCTGGAGTCAACCATGGCTAACTCACTGTTGCCCGCATTTTTGACCATGTCCTCTAGAAAGGCTTCCATTTCTAGACCATTCATGACTAGAATGTCGGCCTTGGCCAGCTTCTGGATATCCTCGGGTTTCGCTTGGTAGTCATGGGGACCAATATTGTTGGGTAAAAGCTGCGTCACTTGGGCACGATCGCCTGCTACAGCTTTTGTAAAGTTGGTGATTGGCAAAAAGGTCGTTGTTACCTGGAGCTTCGAGTCATCTTGGGTAGAATTGGTTTCTCCTGAGGGAGACGAGGCACAGCTACCAAGAGCCAGTGCCGAAAGCAAAGCGATGGAGAGTTGGCACTGTTGTAACCGGGAGAGACGAGAAGGGTTAGGGGTCATGTCAACATTCCTATTGATTGAGAAAAAGACAAAGGCAGGGCAATTATGACTGCCAGGCCAAGGCAAGCTGCTTGGCAAAATAGGTCAAAATTAAATCGGCTCCCGCTCGTTTCATGCTGGTCAACGTTTCCAGCACCATGGATGACTCATCAATCCAACCTCGTTCTGCGGCGGCTTTAATCATGGCGTATTCACCACTGACGTTGTAGGCGACCACAGGCAGCGTGGTGGTTTGCTTAATCTGGCTAATAATATCCAGGTAGGCGAGGGCGGGTTTTACCATCACTAGATCTGCGCCTTCCCTCACGTCTAAAGCCACTTCCTTGAGAGCTTCGCGGGTATTAGCGGGGTCCATTTGATAGGTTTTCTTGTCCCCAAACTGGGGGGCGGAGTCCAGGGCATCGCGAAAGGGACCATAATAGGCCGAGGCATACTTAGCGGAATAGGCTAAAATTCCCACCTGGTCCCACCCGGCAGCATCCAAAGCTTGGCGCATCGCGCCCACTCGACCATCCATCATGTCTGAAGGGCAGACAAAATCAGCACCCGCTTCTGCCTGACAGAGGGCTTGTTGAACCAGTACGTCTACGGTTTCATCGTTGAGAATGATGCCATCTTGCACAATCCCGTCATGGCCGGCGCTGCTGTAGGGGTCAAGGGCCACGTCAGTCAAAACCAGCAGCTCAGGGAATTGGGTCTTGATCGCTTTCACGGTGCGCGGCACTAAACCATCGGGGTTATAACTTTCTGTGCCAGCATTATCTTTCTGCTCAGGAGGAATGAGGGGGAATAGGGCAATGGCTTTAATCCCTAGCTGTGACACCTCTGCCAATTCCTTGAGCAACACATCCAGGGAGTATCGATAAATCCCGGGCATGGATGGAATTTCCTCTTCAAGCTCCGTTCCCTCTCGTACAAACACCGGATAGATCAGATCGTCGAGGGTTAGCTGAGTTTCGCGCACCAATCGCCGCATGGCTTCAGTGCGCCGTAACCGCCGAGGTCGAAAGCGGATAGCAGTGGAGCTAACGGACGAATCGCCTGTAGGCTCCTGAGACTTAGGTTGAGAAAGGACCATGAGCATCCAACAGAATGATAATCATTATCATATCTCAGGAAAGTGGACAACGGAGAGACTTCAGAAAATATTTTTCTTTGGTGAGGCTATTTTGGCACTGAGAGCTGGGTCGTTCTTGGGTTCTGACGATGCTCAACTGTCTGGCCTCTTTGGCTGCAGTTGTTTTGAGCCTAAGCTCTCCTTGGGCTATAGATGTGAACGAGATCGGCTAGGACGTTAAACAGCCTCGAAGCTGGTGCTGTAGTTTTGGGGCATCTAACTCGCGACCAATCAGGACGAGCTGTGTCTTGGGTGCTGCAGGCCACTGGTCCGTGTCTAAGGTGTAGCGTTTGCCGCTGAGCTGGAAGATATAGCGTGGCGCAACTGTACCAAACCATAGGAATCCCTTTGCTCGGAAGACGTTTTCTGAAAGATCATCGGCGAGCCAATCTTGAAATTTGTCCAAATCAAACGGACGATCACTCTCAAATGCCACCGATATAAACCCATCATTGACGAGATGGTTGGAGTGATGGTGGTGATCATGCGTCGCCTTAGTCATTGTCTTGGCTTCTGCGGCATAGCGCTCTGGCTGAAAGAGATTTGTATCTAAAATCAAGGGGAGGGGGATGTTGCTGTTTTGCGATCGCAAAATCCGTGCCCCCCATTTTTGCTCTCGAACCCATGCCTCCAAGGCGTCTACCTGTTGAGGGGCGGCTAAGTCCGTTTTATTGAGCATAATGATGTCGGCATAGGACACTTGGTTGAGGGCGGCTTCACTCTCAAAATGCTGGGGAGAAAAGGCTTCTGCATCCACTAGCGTGACGATGGAATCCAGTTGGGTTAAATTCCGCAGGGGCGGCATCGCAAAGGTGAGTGCGATGGGCAATGGATCGGCCACCCCCGTTGTTTCGATCACCAAGTGATCCACCTTCTCATTCCGCTCTAAAATGCTGTAGACCGCTTCCACCAAATCGTCGTTGATCGTGCAGCAGATACAGCCATTGCTGAGCTGCACCATATCTTCTTCAACAGAAACCAAGAGCTGACTATCAATATCGATATCGCCAAACTCATTGACCAACACCGCCACTTTCAGATCCTGGCAGTCTTGGAGAATATGATTGAGCAATGTGGTCTTCCCACTACCGAGAAAGCCCGTAATGATCGTCACGGGCAACCCCCGTTTGGGGAGTTTTAGTCCGGTTTGAGGTACGGCTTGTTGAACAGGGGATTGAATCATGAGTGAACTCCGGCTGAGGTGAGTTGGCTCTGGCGTCACCGTCGACATAGGTGCATAGGGAGAGAAGGATCGTAATTAGAATGATAATCATTATCATTGGCTACATCAAGCGGTGTCATCATAACGATCTCCAGAATCAGTTATTGATGCATAAACTTAAAGCAAGACTATTAATAATGAAGAGATATGCTGCAAACACTTTGGGCTACGATTCGCGAAGGAAAAATTGAACTTCTGGAATCAACAGAGCTTCCCGAAGGAACCAAGGTGCTAGTCATGCTGCTTCCTGATGATGAAACTGGGTTTTGGCTACAAGCCAGTCAAACGTCATTAGATGCTGTGTGGGATAACACTGAGAATGATGTGTATGCCCAGCTACTCTAAGTCTGACATGGTGGAGTTATCCAGTGCTGACTTGATAATGTCCCTATCTCGGATTTATATGGTAGTTGGCTGATAATACCCTCAACGTCGGAATTATCAGCCAACTATCATATAGCTAATAGTTATGTGTCTTTCTGAGGAGATGGCTTGGCGAAAAAGAGAGCATATCACTTTGACCATGTACTCGTAATCGGTAACGGATTTGATCTCGACTTGGGACTTGCCACGGACTACGGCAGCTTTCTTGAATCGGAGAGTGTTTAGATTTTTGTGTAAGCCGTAACGTATTCAATAGTTGAATCGTGTTGGGAACAGAATAGCAAAATGGGACAGCGCCGCCTTCCAATTCAAAATCGGTCTGGTCCATCTCTTCGAGATATTCCTCATCGCCAGAAACATCAATTTGTAGACAGACTCTTCATTCGGGAAGACAGCTTTGGTCTTAATCACCTTTCGCAGTGAGCGATTGAGCGACTCAATGGCATTAGTGGTGTAGATAACCTTTCGGATGGCCATTGGGTACTTAAACAACGGAGCAATATTATCCCAATGCCGTATCCAGATTTGGCTGATGCCAGGATACGTCTGGTCCCATTTGTTGGCAAACGCATCCAAGGCAGCCTCAGATTCCTCCAAAGTGGCCGCTTGATAAATGGGCTTGAGGTCTGCAGCTACGGCTCGACTTTCCTTCCAAGGCACATGGCGCAAACTATTGCGAATGAGATGAACGATACAAACTTGAACTTGAGTATCGGGATAGACCGATTCAATCGCCTGGGGAAAGCCTTTGAGACCATCACAGCAAGCAATCAAGATATCCTGAGCGCCTCGGTTTTTAAGGTCTGTGAGCACTGAAAGCCAGAATTTTGCTCCCTCCCGCTCGGCAGCCCCTATCCATAATCCCAACAGCTCTTTGTTTCCCTCCACAGTTACCGCTAGCGCGACATAGACGGCTCGCTTGCTGACTTGGCCATTGACTTTGATGTTCACATACAGGGCATCGAGATAGACAATCGGATACACCTCATCCAATGGTCTTGAGCGCCAGTCTTTAACCTCCTCCATGACACTATTGGTGACGTCACTAATCAGACCCTCAGAGATATTGGCCCCATACAGCTCCACCAATTGAGCTCGAATATCACGAGTGGTCATGCCACGAGCATATAAGGCGATGATTTTCTCGTCGAGTCCCGCGATACGTCGCTGGCCTTTGGGCACGAGGACAGGCTCAAACTCACTGCAACGGTCGCGAGGAATCGATAGGTCCATCTCTCCTTGTTCAGTCTGGACGGTCTTTTTCGAGTAACCATTGCGACTGTTTCTAGGGCCATGAGAACGCTCATCGACGGAGGATTGATGCAGGTGATGAGTCAATTCACCTGCCAAGGCTCGTTCCACTAGGCGTTTGCTGAGTTGTTTGAGCAGTCCTGATTCGCCCAGAATATCCTCTGGCTGTGGATTCTCTCCAATGAGTTCATCCAATAGCTCATCAACTCGATTGGGTACTTGTTTCTTTCTAGACATGATGCGGTCTCCTGGTGTGTTTGGATTCTAGACCGCTTACACAAAACTCTGATCAGTCTCTGAATCGGCCTTTTTTCGTGACCTAGACGACAGCAATCAACTCGCTGCACATCTCATAACTACACAAAACAAAAACAGATGGGTTGATATAGAACAAGAAATGGCGAGTTGGTCACAAAAAGTGACTGGTAAATCAAACGAGTTTCGGGGTGAGTACTTTGCCCTTTGTAATGCGTTAACAAATTACATAAATCAACTCGACTATTCTGATTTGAGCCATTCTAGCAGAACAGCAAAACTGCTCAGACGGTTAGCAAAAACAAACAATCTCTGCGTTGTAAATTTCAACTACTCTGAAACAATCTCTCATTTGCTTGCGTCGGAAGATTACGATGTTAAACATATTCAAGTTCACGGGTCAGCAATCAGCAAAAAACGGAAATATAGTTTTCGGCGTCCAGGATAGCGCCAAAATCCGCTCTGAACATGTATTTCTCCGCAAGGCTGTGGCAAAAGGATTTTTCGTTGATTGTCTAGTTGGGACAATAATGAACAATGCAAGAAAGACTGTCACAATTTTCGGCCACTCGCTTGGGGAATCCGATCACACGCAGTTTTTACCATTTTTTGGTCCCGAAGGCGCTCAGAAGTCATCGAACATCGATATCTACTACAATTCAGAGAACGGCTACTACAATTTGTATCAACAGATTGAAACAATGACTCACCGCCGCCTCCAAGCATTTCGTACAATACATAACCTGCGAATGCTAGGACCAGATGACCCCGAGTAGCGATACATAACTCGGTTATCGCACACTTTATCTGTAAGCGTTCAAAGCAGTAAGCAATCGTACATACATTGCTTTCCCATAACGCTTTTAGGGGTGCTGCAAAGCAAAACCCTTAGCTTTGCTATATTTCACGGTTTTGAAGGTGATTTAATTGTTGGCAGGACTATAAAGGGTATAGGTCGCCTGTCCGGGCTGACGTCCAACATTGCCTACACCGATGATGCGTCGGGGCGTGTAACTTTGCGTTGGGGTCGTCTGAGTGCTATCCAGGGTCATGATCGTGGAGCGTAGATCTCCTGGCTCAACCCAACATTCAAACGCTAGTCCTGAGCGACCACAGAAGAGATGGTTGGCATCGGCTCGAATGATGCGATGCACTCAGATTCTCGGTCAATACTTCGGCGTAATCATTTTTATCTCTACTCGCGCCTGTGACTGCAACCAATTGGGCCTCCTACAAATACTGAAAATTTAATATCGCGTAGTTCAGTTATATGTCTCTTGCCGTTTAACGTGGTGCGTCATAAAATAAATGCACAGCATGGGCCTGTTAGTGGATGATCCAAACCTTTAAGGAGAAGGAAACTCAAAAAGTCTTTGAACGTAAGCGTTCTCGCAAATTACCTTCAGACATTCAGCAAGTGGCATTACGGAAACTTCGGATGCTAAATCGAGCAGAAACCCTTCAAGATCTTCGTGTCCCACCAGCTAATCGATTGGAGCGCCTCGTCGGTGATAGAAAAGGTCAGTACAGCATTCGGATTAATGATCAATGGCGAATTTGCTTTGTATGGCAAGACGGTGATGCTTTAGACGTAGAGATCGTTGATTATCATTGAGGTGGAAGTATGAATGAAGATAGGCTGATGCCAGTGCATCCTGGTGAGGTTCTTTTAGAAGAGTTTCTAAAGCCAATGAATCTCAGTCAAAATCAGATGGCTTTGGCACTTCGAGTTCCTGCACGACGGATTAACGAAATTGTTCATGGAAAGCGACGTATTACAGCGGATACAGCCCTTCGTTTAGCCCGTTATTTCAATATGTCGCCACGGTTTTGGTTGGGGTTGCAAATGGATTACGACTTGGATGTGGCTGAGGATGAAGTAGGGGAGCGACTGAATAAGGAAGTAGTTGTCCTAGTGAGTGAATGTCCACCGCAATAAGAGCACATACATCAATTGCCCATAGCGCCCCTATGGACGTTGCAAGGCAAAGCCTTTGGCCTTGCTGTATTTCACAGTTTTGAAGGTGATTTGATTGTTGGCGGGATTATAAAGGGTATAGGTCGCCTGTCCGGGCTGGCGTCCAACATTGCCCACACCGATGATGCGCCGAGGCGTGTAGCTTGGCGCTGTGGTCGTCTGAGTGTCATCCAGGGTCATGACCGTGGAGCGTAGTTCTTTTGGTTCAATCCAACATTCAAACGCGAGTCCTGAGCGACCGCAGAAGAGATGGTTGGCATCTGCTTGAATCATGCGATCGCACAGTTGTATCGCGGGCGTATCCGGTGTGAGTTCATCCGCATAGCCCACTGAACTCCCGTGGATCAGCAGGCAGTCCAATTCGTGAAACCCGAAGTGGAGGGATCGCATCCACTGCGCTGACTTCCGAGATACCGATTCCCAGAGATGCTGCACAGCATCGGCCCCTTCTTGTTCTATTAACTCTGGGGCATCAGGCAAGCCGCCCCAGCCATATAGATTAAAGCACTGCTCCTCCCACCAGCCGATACAAATTTGGGGCTCTAATTCCCCAGTACTAGGAGACTGTAGCCGCCGGATCACAGCTTCATTGTCTCCCTTGAGTCCAACAAAATCGCCTAAGACATACAGATCTGACACCGGAAAGCGCTGTCGGCGGATATCTGCCAGTACCGCTTCATAAGCACTGAGATTACCTTCTATTCCGCTTAAAATAGCCCACTGTTCCATTCTTCACCTCCTAAATCGAGGCCAGCTACCGCTGACATACATGACTGGGATCATCGGCTCGCTCTGCAAATTCCATCCCCCGGGCCAAGCGCCAGGCAAAAATGGGCGGCAAACCCTTATCAATAATGGCTGTACAAGTCTTCTCGTAGTCATAGGGCACCTCCTGGAGCGTCACCTGGGCCGTATCCGTGTCATAGAGAACGTAGGTTGCATGGGGACGTCCGTGGCGGGGTTCTCCCACGGATCCGGCATTGATAATTCGCTTCAGGGACGCCGTGAACTGGTGCTGCTGGTCGTCTTGTCCCGTTTGGTGAACGCGCACGGAGAGTTTGCCATCTTCTAACTCCCGCACATAGGGAACATGGGTATGGCCACAGAATAAAACATCTGCTCCGGTGGAGACCACTCGCTCTAGGGCGGCAAATCCATCCATGCTGGGCAGTAGATATTCATGCTGACTGTTGGGGCTACCGTGGACAAAGGCCAGATTCTCAGTCTGTAGGGTCATGGGGAGTTGGGCCAGATAGTCCCTCACCTCTGGATGGATGACTTGGTTTGTCCATTCATGGGCCTGTTTGCCCCGTTTCTCTGCTATCAGAGAAGGATAGCTACATTCACAGGCATTGAGACCTTCGACAATATCTTCATCCCAGCAGCCCTGACAGGTCGGAATATCGAGGGAACGAATCATCTCGACCACAGCATTAGGATGGGGACCGTAACCCACCAGATCACCCAAACAGTAAATCTGGTCGGCTTTATGGCGATCAATATCAGAGAGCACGGCATTCAGGGCCTCATAATTGCCATGAATACAGGAAATCACCGCAAGTTTCATACTGAACTAACCTTTTAAACGGGGCTTAAGGCTTGGTATTGCTGCTGATAATAGGCAATGACTTCATCGGCTAGGCATCCATCCAATAGGGTTTGGGAGATGATTTTGGGCTGGAGGTTGTTGCCCATCACTTCCATGCCACTCCAGCGATCGGGGCGTCCCTCTAGCCAACGGGGAATACTAAGTTCGGTATATTCAACCCCCTCCAGCCCTGCCACAAAATCAATGTAAAGGGCTTGGCCATCGGGCATCTCAAAGATGCCCTTTACTCGATGGATATCACCATAGGCGCCTTCCATCAGTTCCGTCAGCACCACTTCTAAGCTGGCAGGATCAAAGACTTGACCTTGCAAAGGGGCGTGCCATCGCTCAGGTGGCTTGGCCGCATCTGGAATGGCAATATCGTTCCCCGGAATAATCTGATCTGCCCATTGATGCCAGGCAGAATCTTGCAGATGAGGCGGAATTACAGCCACTTGATGACAGAAACGCACCTTCGGTAGAAGAGGTTTGAAGAGTTCAGGAAAGTCTAGCTCCACATAGATAATTGCTCCATCTGGTAGAGAGGAGAACACCTGGGGAGCCGGGAGATCAGACATGACCTGTACCGAGGGGAAACAATAACCAATCCGCATTAGGTCAACGGGGTTCCTGCCTAGTCCCGAATAGAAATACGAGAGTGGAGCCGTTGCATCTTTTAAAGACTGGTTGATCCAGGTGGTTTTACCACTGCCACAGGGGCCAGCGACGGCAATAACAGCAGGACTACTCATGGGGCAAGACACTGATGGAGCTGATGTTGTAATTGTTCTGAATCTAAGTTGCGGCCAATGCACACCAGTTGGTTCTTAGGGGAGTCCAACCACGACTCATCCTGCAGTTGGCTCCGTTTACCACTCAGTTGAAACAGATGCCTGCGGGGACTTTCGTCAAACCAGAGAACCCCTTTGGCCCGAAAGACTTCTGAGGGCAGATGATAGTCCAGAAATTGCTGGAATTTTCTCAGATTAAAGGGGCGATCACTTTCAAAGGGTACCGCTACAAACCCATCATCCTTGAGATGCTGGGTTTCTGAGGGTAGGCCGGTTGCCATTTCCTCGGCATAGAGATCCACATCTAAAACGCTGGATAGAGGAACTTGGCCATAGGTCATCGGTAGGATCTTGGCCTGGGGCTTGAGGCGCTGAATCTCAGTCTCAACGGACTTGAGCTGTTCTTGATTGATTAGATCGGTTTTATTCAGCAGGATAATGTCGCCATGTTGAATTTGGGCAAGGGCGGTCTGACTTTGGAAATGTTCAGCGGTAAAGGTCTCAGCATCCACAACGGTCAGGATTGCATCCAAACGGGTCAGGCTCCAGAGTTCGGTGGCTCTAAAGGTGAGCATTAGAGGATAGGGATCGGCTACTCCGGATGTTTCCAAGAAAATGGCATCTAGCCCCCGTTTCCCGGCGGACGTTTGCATTTGGTTATAGGCCAAGACCCGTCGGAAGGCCATGAGAAAATCATCCCTGATTTGGCAACAGATACAGCCGTTAGACAAAGCCACTAGATCTTCATCCACGGTCACTAGAATTTGGCTATCAATGTCAATCGCTCCAAATTCATTGACAAAAACGGCCGCTCGTCGATCCCCCAGATTGCGCATGAGATGGTTCAGCAGAGTGGTTTTACCACTTCCCAAAAAGCCCGTAATCAGAGTAACAGGCAAGCGATATTCAAATAGTCCAGGGACAGGGAGCATAGTGCAAATCGACCTCAACCGTAACTATCCTTCTTAAGCCTCCGGTTTTACCGGAGGTGTTTGTCTAGCGCATTGCTGGTGAATGGGCGATCAGGTTAAAAAATTCTTGGCGGGTGCGAGCATCACTGGAAAATACGCCTCGCATGGCGCTGGTTGAGGTCCAGGATCCAGGTTTTTGTACCCCACGCATCACCATGCACATATGGCTTGCCTCTACCACCACAGCCACGCCTTGAGGCTTAAGGAGGCCCTGCAATGCATCAGCAATTTGAGCTGTTAACCGTTCTTGTACCTGGAGTCGGCGAGCATACATATTGCAGATGCGGGCAATTTTCGATAGGCCAATCACTTTGCCGTTGGGAACATAGGCCACATGGGCTTTGCCAATGATGGGGAGGATGTGATGTTCGCAGGAACTAAAGAGGTCAATATCGCGCACCAAGACCATTTCATCCAGGTCTTCAGAAAAGATGGCCCCATTTAGCAATTCATCGAGGGACTGTTGATAACCCGAGGACAGAAATTTCAAGGATTTCACCACTCGCTTAGGGGTATCTCGGAGTCCTTCTCGATCGGGATCTTCACCCATACCCAGCAACAACGTACGGACGGCAGCCTGCATTTCGGCCTCCGAGACAATGGGCTGAGATTCGGTGACGATCTCTTCAGGATTGAAGGTCGTTATGGAAGGCAAGGTCATAGAAACTCCTAACGCGGAAAGGGATAAGGGTCACTTCGAGATCCAGTCGGCTTCAATCCAAAAGCAAACTAGGTCTTAACAAATATAATGATAATCATTATCATATGGTTAAGCAACCCTTCGCCCTTCTCTGCAAGCCTCTATGTCTACTGCTTCTTCTACGCTATCAGCGCCCAATTCCGCCGAACAATTGCAGCGACTCCGCCACACCTGTGCCCATGTGATGGCCATGGCGGTGCAGCATCTGTTTCCTGAAACAAAGGTGACGATTGGTCCCACGACTGAGACAGGTTTCTACTATGACTTTGACCGTGCCCAGGCATTTACACCAGACGATTTAGATGCCATATCCACTCAGATGCGGCGGATTATCAAAGCCAAGTTGCCCATCATCTGCGAACAAGTGGATCGCGATCAGATGCAGGCCGAACTGGAGCAGTTGCAAGAACCCTACAAATTAGAAATATTGGCCCAGATCCCTATGGGGGAAACCATTACCCGTTATTTTATTGGCAGTCCTGACACGGGGCGCACTCAACATCCCGAAGCGGAAGCCTCACTGATTGAGCCCTTGCCAGTGGCCCCCAATGAATTTTGGTGGGATCTGTGCTCGGGTCCCCATCTCAACAGTACGGGTGAGCTAAACCCCAAAGCCTTTAGGCTCGAAAGCGTCGCTGGAGCCTACTGGCGCGGCGATGAAACCCAAGCGCAACTGCAGCGGATCTATGGAACCGCCTGGGAAACACCGAAGCAGTTAAAAGTGTACCTGCACCAAAAAGAAGAAGCCCAACGTCGAGACCACCGCCTGTTGGGAAAAAAACTAAAGCTTTTTAGCATTGAAGACAATGCGGGGGGAGGACTGGTCTTTTGGCATCCACGGGGGGCTCGAATTCGCCAGGTCATTGAAGCGTACTGGCGACAAGCGCACATACAGGGGGGATATGAGTTACTCTACACCCCCCATATGGCCAATCTGGAGCTGTGGAAAACCTCGGGTCATTTCGAATTTTATCGGGACAGCATGTTTGATCAAATGGAGGTGGAGACCCAGGCCTATCAGATCAAACCCATGAACTGTCCCTTTCATGTGCTCACCTATCAGCACGATCTTCATTCCTATCGAGAGTTTCCTCTGCGGTGGGCTGAGCTGGGGACAGTCTATCGGTACGAACGCTCTGGGACCCTGCATGGACTGATGCGGGTTCGGGGCTTTACCCAAGACGATGCCCATATTTTCTGTCTACCGGATCAGGTGGCCGACGAGATTTTGGCGGTTCTGGATTTGACCGAGACGATTTTGTCAGACTTTGGCTTTCGAGAGTATGAAGTGAATCTCTCAACCCGGCCTGGTAAATCAGTGGGCAGCGATGATATTTGGGATTTGGCTACCCAGGCCTTGCGCACAGCCCTAGAACGTAAAGGTTGGGATTACCTCACGGATGAAGGTGGTGGTGCCTTTTATGGACCCAAGATCGATCTGAAGATACGGGATGCCATTGGACGGCTGTGGCAATGCTCCACGATTCAGGTGGACTTTAATTTGCCTGAGCGCTTCAAGATGGAATATGTCGCCGCAGATGGATCGCGGCAGCGCCCGATTATGATTCATCGGGCCATTTTCGGGTCTTTGGAGCGATTCTTCGGCATTTTGATCGAGAATTATGCGGGGGATTTCCCCCTGTGGCTAGCCCCTGTACAGATGCGGCTACTCGTCGTCAGTGATGCCCAACGACCCTATGCTCTTGAAGTCTTAGAGCAGCTTCAGCAGAGAGGTTTTCGGGCTGAAGTCGATCAGACGGGAGAGCGTTTAGGAAAACAAATTCGTCAGTCCGCCCTGGACAAAATTCCGGTGGTTGCTGTGGTGGGAAAAAAAGAAGTTGAAACCCAGACCCTCACTATTCGCACTCGGCATTCAGAAGAGCAGGAGCTATTGAAGCTCCCCGAACTGTGCGACAAAATGCAGACCGCCATTGATGCCAAACAACAAATTTAGATTAGGAAAAATGATGAACGCTGCCTATCAACCCGCTCAGCCCTGCAGCTCAGATCAGCCTCAGCAGAGAACGTTTCTCAGAATCAAGAATGCGATGGGAATGCTTTTGGGCTGCTGCTTACTATTGAGTCTTGTTTGTACACCCGTTCTCGCTGAAACTCGCTGCCCAACCGTGGCCCCCGCAGAGATTGCCGATTTGTTTGAGCAATGGGATCAATCCCTGCAAACGGGTCAACCCAGTGAAGTCGTCAAAACCTATGCCCCTGATGCCATTCTGGTGCCCACGGTTTCCAACCGAGTTCGACATACCCCTGCTGAAATTGAAGATTACTTCCAAGGCTTCCTGGCCTTGAAGCCGGATGGTCGTATCGTCGAGCAAAATATCCAGGTTTTTTGTGATCTGGCTGTTAATTCTGGCCTCTATGCCTTTGCAGTGGTCAAAGAGGGGCGACCTTCAGAGCTGATGGCGAGATTTACCTTTGTCTATCGCAAAATTGGCGATCGCTGGCTGATTGTCGATCACCACTCTTCGGGTATGCCCGAACAAAACATCTAGGAATAGCTATTAGCTGTTTTACCCATCGTTGTCTCTGAGGTTTACCATGACCCTCTCATTCGCTCAGCGTACCTCTGTCGAAGCAGTCGAAGAAGGATCGTTGCTTTCCCCCAAGTTTGATCAAGACGGTTTAATGCCTGTGGTAACCACTGATGCCCAGACAGGCGAACTGCTTATGCATGCCTATATGAATCAGACAGCTTTGATGAAAACAATTGAAACTGGAGAGGCCCATTATTACAGTCGTAGCCGTCAGACCCTCTGGCACAAAGGTGCAACCAGTGGCTTGATCCAATATGTCCAACAATTACTGATTGATGATGATCAAGACTGCCTGTGGATGCGGGTGACCGTTGCGGGGTCTGGAGCCAGTTGCCATGTGGGCTATCGTTCATGTTTTTATCGTCAAATTCCCTTGGGGACGGAAGCAGTGGACGGCCCCTCTCCCATTGCCTTGACTTTCACCGAAGCGGCCAAAACCTTTGACCCTCAACGGGTCTATGGGGATTACCCCAATCCGACGCAGCTTTGATGGGCTCAGTCGACTTTAAACCAATGGAGTATTAAAGATGCCTCTACGTCAGCAACCTTCACCTCCGACCCCTTGGGATCAAGGGTTGGATCAACCTCAAATTAGCGAGTCGGCCTATGTGCATTCCTCAACGAGCTTGATCGGAGATGTTCGTCTGGGACACCAGGTCTTAATCGCACCTGGCACGTCCATTCGAGCAGATGAGGGTATGCCCTTTTACATTGGTGCAAATACTAAT
This sequence comes from Acaryochloris sp. 'Moss Beach', assembly GCF_021497025.1. NCBI lineage: Bacteria > Bacillati > Cyanobacteriota > Cyanophyceae > Acaryochloridales > Acaryochloridaceae > Acaryochloris > Acaryochloris sp. 'Moss Beach'. Next base: position 2,680,932 of record NZ_CP071717.1, on the reverse strand, counting down.
ATTCAGGATGGTGTGGTCATACATGGCTTAGAACGAGGCCGAGTCACCGGAGATGATGGTGAGTCTTACTCGGTCTGGATTGGTGAACATACCTGCATTACCCATATGGCTTTGATTCACGGACCTGCTTATATTGGCGATGATTGTTTCATCGGCTTTCGATCAACGGTGTTTAATTCCAAGGTAGGGCACCGCTGTATTGTGATGATGCATGCGCTGATCCAGGATGTGGAAATTCCACCTGGAAAATATGTTGGATCAGGGGTTGTGATTACCCACCAAAGCGAGGCCGACCGACTACCGGATGCCAAGACAACTGATCATCGTTTTTCTCATCATGTGGTGGAGATCAATCGAGCTTTACTGGCGGGCTATCGCTGTGCAGACGATATTGCCTGTGCTGCACCGTTGAACAATGGCCATCGCTCTGAGATAGCTCGACCTCAGAATGAAAAGCTTCAAGAACAGCTGAGCGCTGAAGTGCTGGAACAGATTCTGGGGCAACTTCGGTTGGGGAATCAAATTGGCATTGAACAGGCCGATGCCAGACATTTCAAAGTGGGGTCTTGGCAAAGCTGTCCACCCCTTGAGGGGACAAACCCACAGCAAGTTCTGAACAGTCTCAATCGCAGAATGACGGAATATCAAGGTAACGCAGTGCGAGTCTTCAGCATCGACTCCCATAAGCAACGGGTGATGGAGTGGCTCTTGCAAAGGCCTATGCCTTCTTAGTGCGTTTCTCAGTAGAAGAGCCAAGCTAAGCGCGATGGCCGAAGGCCGGTCGGAGACCATCGCAAATCTCAAACTCTTGCATCTTCAATGAGGAGACAAGCTGGGTACCCGCTTCGCTTTCAAACTTAGAGACCAATCCTTTTGCCATCAAGTTACGAAAGCCAGAATGTCAGGTTGCACAAAGCAATGATAATGATTATCATTCTTACTATTGTCTTATGCAAGCCGTTCAATCTATTCTGGGTAGCTCATCTCACTAACGATTACTCATGACGTTTTGGTATGGCATCGCCCATCATGACTCAACATGCTCTATTCGTCTGTCGGTCCTGTGCCTTCTCGCCGACCCAACGGGATTACAGGGGTCAACGCGGCGGCCATCACCTACTTAGCCATTTATCGCGGCTTCAGGAGCAATCGCCCCTCCCTCCTGAGTTCAAGATCGAAGCGGTGGACTGTTTTAGCGCCTGCAATCGTCCCTGCACCATTGCCTTAGCAGCGGCAGGGAAAAACACACTAATGTTTGGTGACCAATTGCCCCTAGATAGTGCCGCCGCAGTTTTTCAATTGGCCCGCCAATATTATTCCAGTTCAGATGGCATCGTTCCCCGTCAGCGTCGTCCAAAGTCGCTACAAAAAGGGATTCTAGCAAGGATTCCCTACCCTAGCCTGTAACCGCATCCGAACTATGTTCCATGACTCAATGGGTTGACCCTCTACCTTGCATCCCACAGGAGATTATTTTATGTAGATATGTCAAGTTAACTTGCTCTGCGCAGATCCCTCGTCTGAACTAATCATTCTGGAAATGACATTGAGAAAGCTCTGTTTCCGGTCGATTTTCTAATATTGAGCGCCGATCCAGACACCTATCTAGAGATTGATACCCCCGAAATAGCGCATTGTTAGCTGAGCGAATCTGGTGTCCTCAGCTCCGAGTTGTTTCTTCAGCACAGCCTTAAATCTAGGTCTTTATGCATCATGCTCATGTCCTCACTGATTACACCCACATACGCCACGACTCATCAACAAGAGACTAGCCCTGTCGTTCGGACGTTTAAGCGGCGGGAATGTTTGCCCATGATTCAAAACCAAAACCTTCTCTGGAAAATTGAGACGGGTATGGTTCGCAGCATTACTCTACATGAAGACGGTGATATTACTACCCTGGGACTTTGGGGAGCGGGAGATATTATTGGGCATCCGTTCGCTGGCATTGAACCTTTCCATGCTGAATGCCTGAGCAATGTTCGAGTCCATCGACTACAGATCGATGACTACCAGGCATTGGAGGAGGCCATGTGGTGTCACATTCAACAAAGTCAAGCCTTGCTCACCATGCATCATGGTTCAGTTCAAACGCGCTTTAGTACGTTTCTCAACTGGCTAGCTGACAGATTTGGCCAACGGTCTGGAGACGAATACTTTATTCCGCTTCCCCTCACCCATCAAGATATTGCTGAGGTGATTGGTTCCAGCCGAGTCACGGTTACGCGATTAATCGGGGAATTTGAGAGAGAAAATACGCTGTCCTGGTCTAGGAAGGGCTGCGTCTTACGTCATCATTCTGGCTCCAAAACAAAGCTTGCCGAGCATCACTTTAGAAGTCGTCGTCACTGACGATGGAATGTTTTATGCAGTTACCGCTGTCCACCCATTCACCCTCACTACTTAGCCATCTTCGATGCCCCTTCTTAAGCCCCTGGCAGAACTGAGTCGCCATCATCAGCTATCGGATTACATTACTGCGATCTCCTGGTCGCCCGTTGGCAATACTCTGGCCGTAACTTCGGGGGCAGGAGAGGTTCTTTTGCTGCACAACGATAGTGATCTATTGCTTCAAGATGGCAGTAGTTCATCCATCGATAGCATTGCCTTCTCCGCTGATGGCCAGTGGTTAGCAGCCGGTGGTCAAGCAGGGCAGATCCACCTCTGGCTCATGGCGACAGAGAAAGCCCTAGCTCCAAAGACCCTAATGGGCGACTCTGCCTGGATTGACCGGCTCCAGTGGCATCCCCACCGCAACTTACTCGCCTTCAACCGAGGGAAGAAGGTGCAAATCTGGGATGTTGATAGGGCCGAAATGCTGACCTCTCTTGAACTTGGGCATCAAGTTCAAGATATTGGCTGGTCGCCCGATGGGCAACATATTGCGGTGGTAGCCAATACCCTAATCCACATCTGGCAGATCCCCCAGTGGCATCAATCCCTCTATCAATGGGAACTGATAGCTCCAGCAATGTCTCTATCCTGGTCGCCGGGCGGGGCTTATCTAGCTACAGCAAATCAAGACCAAAGCGTCAGTATTCTAACGTGGTCAAAAGTATCTCTTGTCAATCAGGTGCCCACTGCAGAAGATGACTTACCGACCCTCATCCGAGGTTTTCCTGGTAAGATTCGCCAACTGGCTTGGGCCGATGTACCCGATTCGGAGCGCTCCCCCATATTAGCGGCTGCAACCCGTGAATATGTGGCGATGTCGACGCTATTACCCAACGCAGACTGGCAAAGTTGGATTTTAGAGAGTCACACTGCAAGTGTTTTAGATATTGCGTTTCAGCACCAAACGGGTTTGCTCGCCTCTCTATCTGAAGATGGTTGGGTCATTTTGTGGCAGGCAGCTATTGAAGCTGCTCAGATGCTCAATGGCGCGAAGGACGGATTTTCGTGTTTGGCTTGGCACTCCACTGGAAAGTATCTAGCTGCAGGTGGTCAACAGGGTGAAGTTTTAGTTTGGTCTGTTGGTTTAGAGAATGAAAACGACGAAGGGGGGCATGACTGAGCGTGACCCTCTCTGTGTTAGATTGGCCCATTTTTGGCATCAATATTCGCTGTCCGATTTGTTGCCAACAGAGTCCGGCCCTTTTGCTAACCGAGGCGTATCTTTGCCCTCGTCATGGGGTCTTTGAAGCTGATCCCGTAACGGGCGGTCTCGTCCACCCAGCTTCGGAGCGATGTTGGCATCACTGGCAGGGCAACTGGTATCAGCAGCATCGCGACCCGGAAGGGCTAAAGATAGAAGTTAGCCAAGCACTTGATCACTTGCATTACCAGGGCCGTCGAGCGATTAGACTTACCCTTGCTCACCGATATGAAGCGCTAGTCCAGCCCCATTTAGAATCCCAATCTGACTGGTGGCGACAGATTTACTATGCCAAACCCCGGCTCTATGGACTGCCCTTAGAATTTAGCTTCGCCATCGATGCTGACTCTCGCTGGCAGGTCATCAATTTTGAATTCTCTACAGAATTTGGCCCACCAGCTTATGCTTACCCGTTCTGCACCCGATGGGATGAGGGCGTTGGCAAGTCAATATAAGGGGCGGTGGGACGGGTATCGAGTCCGTTGATGCAGCGTTGGCTGATTCTAAAAACTATGACCATCATTCTATTAAAATCCTGCTGGCAGCAAGTCTATCCATGAAACAGACAAATTCTTCCTATGACGTAGTGATAGTCGGTGCTGGCCCTGCTGGGGTGGGTTGTGCGGTCGCGCTTCAGGAGCTAGGCATGGAAAACTTTATCCTGCTGGATCGGCTGCAGGTGGGGGCGTCTTTTCTCCGCTGGCCAGCAGAGATGAACTTGATTACCCCCTCGTTTCCGAGTCATGGTTTTGGCCTACTCGATCTCAATGCCATTACCTTGAAAACGTCTCCAGCGATCGCCTTTCGACGAGAACATATCAATGGCCAGCAGTATGCACTCTATTTGAAAACGGTGGTCGATCACTTCCATTTGCCTGTGAAGACAGAAACGGATGTTTTGGCAATTGAGCCCCTTTCTCAGTGTCGTGGCTTTATCCTCAAGACGTCTGGCGGAGACGTCAAAACCCAGTTTGTGATCTGGGCTGCTGGAGAATTCCAATACCCAAGGTTAAATCCATTTTTGGGGGCAGACCATTGCATTCACAATTCTCAGATTCGCTCGTGGAACAATTTGCCAGGGGATGAATTTACGATCATCGGCGGCTATGAAAGTGGTATGGATGCCGCCACCCACTTAGTCGCCTTAGGGAAGAGCGTCAGGGTTTTAGATCGGACTGGGGTGTGGGGGAACCAGGAGACGGATCCGAGTATTTCCTTGTCACCCTATACGCTTCAGCGCGTGATGTTGGCCCATCAAACGGGTCGTCTCGAACTGATCGGCAATGTCTCCATTGAGGAAGTCAAAAAAGTGTCGGGGGGCTATGCCGTCTTCAGCGAATACCAGAAATGGCTGACGGTTCATCCCCCGATTCTCTGTACTGGTTTTGAGACCAGCTTGCAGCAGATTGCGTCGTTGTTCTTTTGGACAGAGGGGCATGCCATTTTGAATGATCAAGATGAGTCTACTCTGACGCCAGGGCTGTTTGTGGTTGGCCCCTCCGTCCGTCATCACGGTCTTATTTTTTGCTTTATCTATAAATTTCGGCAGCGGTTTGCAGTTGTGGCTGATGCGATCGCACGCCGTTTAGACCTTGACCCTGCGCCTTTAGAAACCTACCGCCAGCAAGGCATGTTTCTAGATGACCTGTCTTGTTGCGACAACGACTGTATCTGTTAGCCACTAGACCTCTTGCATGAATCTTACCTGAAGCTGCTCTTACCCTTTATGGATTGCACTAGCCCCTCTCAGTCCCCTAATTCTGATACTGCTGGCGAAATTCACGTCCAGTTATATGGGGCGATTATGTCGATGGATTTCACCCTTGCACTCGCCCCCTAAATCCCCCACCAGTGGGGGACTTTACCTATTTCTGCAAATCAGATTGGAGAGAACAATGCTTGAGATTTTCGGTCCTATTATCCAGCTTAGCTATAGGCTTAAAGTCCCCCAGAATGGGGGATTTAGGGGGCTGCAAAAAGCTTTGTCATGTAAACAAATGCTGATTTCGCCAGTGGCTCTACTACTGGGGAGAGAGCAACGTTATCTTGTCCGATTCTGTTAATGATCCGCTATGCCCCTACTTATCCCACCAGCCCAGCGCTCTATCGTCGTGATCGGTAAAGAAAATACGGGCAAATCTCAACTGGTTGCTTCGCTCACGGGATGTTTGCCTTACAGCATTAACTTCCGTGGCTCTACGATTGCCTGTGACACCTATGTCGGAGACGGACTGACTGTTGTGGATATCCCCGGTATTTTGTACCGATCGGATCGGGTCACCACGCAAGCTGCACTGGCGCAATTAAAAACCCATGACACTGTGTTGTTGGTGATCAAAGCAACCCATGTTGATGAAGATCTAGCGGATTTATGGCCCTTGGTAGTGGGGAAGCGGGGTATTGTTGTGGTCACGTTTTGGGACAAAGTGTCTCACGCTGGGTTTACCCAGCAGATTGTCCAATGCTGGGAACAAACCTCTAATCTGGCGTTTATCCCCATTGATGCGAGACATCTGACCCTAGGACAGCATCACGAAATTCGGGCAGCTTTGCAAGATCCGGCTGTATTTCCACAACGGCAACCCATTCCGGCTGGATGGCGGATTGAACCTCGACCAACGGTGTTAGAACATCCACAGTTTGGATGGCTGGTGGCGCTCATTCTCCTACTACTGCCTACCCTACTTGCGGTTTGGTTTGCCAATAGCTTTGCGGCCGTTGCTGATCCCCTTGTGCAAACGCTGATCAAACCCCTGATAGATGTTCTGGCTGATATACCCCTGTCTCTGCCCAAAGCAATGCTGATTGGGCGTTATGGCTTGCTGACGATGGGACCCTTGCTATGGGTCTGGGCTGTGCCAACCGTTATTCTCTATGCTCTATGTCTGGGAACTTACAAGGCTAGCGGTTTGGTAGAGCGGATCACGGTTGCCCTACATCCACTGTTGCGTCCTTTTGGTTTATCTGGACGGGATCTGGTGCGGGTCGTGATGGGATTTGGCTGTAATGTGCCAGCAGTGATCAGTACCCGTGCCTGTTCTAGTTGCGCTCGAAAAACTTGTATTTCGGCGATTGCCTTTGGTTCCGCCTGTTCATACCAATTCGGTGCCACGCTGGCGGTGTTTAGTGCAGCCCATTGGCCTAGCTTGGTGATTCCCTACTTGGGTTATCTAACTTTAACAACGCTGATCTACACTCGCTTGATTGCCCCTAAGTCGGCTCGTTCTCTCCACAACCCGTTGATGATTGAACACCGCACGTTTTTGGAAAGACCCCGCTTGGCTACCATCTGGCGAGAAACTCAGGGTACGCTTCATCAGTTTTTGACCAATGCCATTCCCATTTTTGTGGCTATTACCTTGATCGCATCGATTTTAGACGAGCTGAGTCTTCTGACTGCTGCTGCATCCATTATTCATCCCCTGATGCGGATCTTTCGCCTCCCTCCAGAAGCAGCTTTGCCCATGATCCTGGCTTCTATTCGCAAAGATGGTTTGCTGCTCTTTGCTGAAACTGAGACTCTCTCCACTCTCACACCGCTGCAGATTCTCACAGGGGTCTACCTGGCAGGTGTCTTGTTGCCTTGTTTGGTCACGGCACTGACGATTGCCCAAGAACAGTCTCTCCGATTTGCGCTGGCGTTAATGGGTCGTCAGGCAATAGCGGCAACTTGCTTCTCCTTGATCTTGGCCTGGGGAGGGTACTGGTGCTCGGGTGCATTCGCCAGTGAGGTGTTCCCTTCAACAGCATCCTCTGACCTGAGTCAACTCCATGCCAGGACTGAACTGTCTCGTCTACGAGGTAGAACGGAAACTGACGCAAATACAGAAATTGCAAGTTTTTTACCGCACAAATTCTTGGGTCTGCGCCAGAACTGCATTGCAGTGGGTTGGTCGGCCTGAAGGCAGGTGATTAAGCGGTTTCTGCCTGGTCTGAAAATGCCCCTAACCACCCAAACGACATGTTTTTGAAGCCTTAATTGTCAGCGTTTCCATATACAGCCCTATGAAGCACCGGATTTACCCCCTGGATCGTATTGCCATCACGATGATGGCCGCTCTCACATTCCTGATCGGCTTTATCATCATGGGGGGAGACCATACGGTGCCGATTGTCCGCAACTTTAATTGGCAAGAGAAACGAGTTGGCATGGAAGATACGGCCTTTATCTTGTCGTTCAATCGGACGATGGATTGGCCCAAGGTTGAAGAAAACCTGACTTTAACCCCTGAGTTGCCGGGAAAACTGAGTTGGTCAGGCCGACGACTGGCCTATACGTTGACTGAGCCTATCCCTTACGGGACTGAATTCAAAGTCCAGCTGAGCCAAGTGGAGGAAGTTGGCCTGAGTCCCAATGTCCAACCCAAGGTGATGCAGCCGTTTTCGGGGACGTTTCGGAGTCGCGATCGCGCTTATGTATACATAGGTGTAAATGGGGAAGAATCAGGGCGGTTAATTCTCAATAACTTAACCCAAGACCAAAAAACTGTTCTTACACCTGCCGACCTAGTTGTCACTGAATTTAAGCTGTATCCCTATGGCGATCGCATTTTATTCTCTGCCACAGAACGTAAAAGTGTCTCTGCAGGAAATTTTGACCCCAAACTCTACACCGTCACGACAGGGTTACAGGCCAATCCTCCTGATCAAGATAGCGGCTCTCAAAAACTCGCAGGCGAAATGGAACAGGTCTTGGATAACCGGCAATATCAAATTCTCAAATTCGACCTCGCTGCGGACGGCAGTCGAATAGTTGTCCAACGGGCACTTAAAGAAGGAACAGGCCTAGGTCAGGTCAGTCTTTGGCAACTCCCCCCAGGCAAATCGATCCAATTACTAGAGAAGGTCGAAGGAGGGAATTTCTTGATTGCCCCTGATAGTCGATCGTTAGTGATTGCCCAAGGACAAGGATTGGCAATCTTACCCCTAGAAGGCAGTGAGAATGATCAGCCCTTGGAGTTTCTCCCTAAATTTGGGATGGTTTTAAGCTTCGCACGAGATGGATCAGCCGCTACGATGCTCAAGTTCAATCCCGATTTCACCAAGTCTTTGTTTTTAGTCACGACTCAGGGCCAGCAAACTGAACTGCTCAAAACAAGCGGCTCAATTCTCAGAGCGACCTTTGACCCCAAAAAACAGTTACTTTACTGTTTGCTCACTCAGGTAGGCTCTGGCGAAGAATATGTAGAAATTCCTTACTTTGCAACGATTGACTTAGCCACCCAAACAGAAACGAGGCTCTTGAATCTAACCAATCAGCGTGATACGAATATGGCCCTCGCTCCAGATGGTTCAGCGTTGCTATTTGACCAAGCGATTGAAGCGAGTCCTGACAATCCAGAGATTGTGCAGACGGATCAGGGCGGTTCAGTAACCACCAGTAATCTCTGGATTTTACCCTTAGAAAGTAGTAAGCAGCAGCCTTATTCCGTTGGCTCTGGTATCGATCCACAATGGTTACCGTAAATCACGCTTACTCGTTCAACACCGTATCAAGATCTATCTGCTGGTTCCCCCAAAGGCAACATCTCTCTACCCCTCTTTTGTCACGTTTGATAGATGAAAAATCAGGATGCTTGAGCAATGTATGCACTAGAAGAGAGTAAACATACTCCATCCTATTTTCTCTGGGAAGAAGCTGGAGGATGCGATCACATCACGTTTGGGTCACCATTGATCCTCTGTCATCGCCTGTAGTAAATGCGTTCCCAAGGTTGTTAACCCGAAGAGACTTCCCAGAGGTTAGGGTTGAATCGTAATATTGACGGTCTATTAGGCAGGGCTGTTATCATAAAATGAGAATGATAATCATGTCCGATAGTCTTTTGATTTGTCAAAAAAAGGTTCTCGTTCCAGGTGCAGTAAGGAGTTGAGTATGCCAGAGAAACTAACCCCTCATCAGCGGCGCGTGTTGGAAGTCCTCTTTTCCACTCCCCAAGAATTTTCTGCTCAAGATCTGCATCAAGAATTTAAAAAGCAGCAACAAAGAGTGGGGTTGGCAACGATTTACCGTGCCCTTAAGGTTCTCCAGCAGCGTGGCAAAGTGCAAACACGTTCTTTACCCAATGGTGAAGCGGTTTATAGTATTGCCTCCGCTCATCGACATCATCTGACCTGTGTAAACTGTGGCAGGTCCATGCCATTAATGAACTGCCCAGTCCACGAGTTAGAACAAGAACTCTCACAAACACAGAAATTTCAAGTCTTTTACCACACTCTAGAATTCTTTGGTCTATGTCAGAACTGCGTTGAAGTGGAGATTTTAGCCTGAATCGAAGGACTTAGGTGGGCATAGGCGCTAAAAGAGCTGGGTGTAAGATTCTAACCCCTAAAACTGCGGTAAATCCAGGGTAAAACCTGGCAATATCTCTTCCCCTGATAATTGAGTCGGCAGCGAGCGCACTTCTGTATCTTGCTCTGGTTGATAAATTTCTACTTGCTGGTCTTGGGAATTGATCAGCCAACCGAGCCGCACGCCATTGTCTGCATATTCCTGCATTTTCGCTTGCAGCACAGCTAGGTCATCGGTCCGAGACCTTAACTCAATCACAAAATCGGGAGCTAGGGGTGGGAATCGTTCTTGCGCTTCTCTTGTGAGGGTATCCCAGCGACTTTGTTCGACCCAGGCAACATCTGGTGATCGTTTCGCACCGTTGGGCAATTGAAACACTGTTGAAGAACTAAATACCTGACCTCAGCCAGAGGCATCATTCCAGTTCCATACCTTTGCACCCAGCGACATTTCGCGATCGCCACTTAAACCGCCAACTGGAGGCATAACGATTAGATCCCCCTGTGCGGTCATCTCAAAGCGCAATTCTTCATTTTGACGACAAATATTGTAAAACTGCGCTTCAGTTAATGCTGCTTTTGAAGCATTGATGGTTAGCGTTTCCATAACCGTTACCTAACCTAATCGGCAGTTTACAAAGTTGCTCGTGTCCTGATTCTAATTGAGAAGTGTTGGAGATCGCGACTGTGCCTCGTGAGCAAAGTAACCCATCCCCCCATTGCATTTAGGGGCTTCACCGATCGCTTCAAACTACATCCGTTTCAGTAATTCATCGTACTCATCATGCGTGCCAATCCAGTACCAGTAGATATGATCAGATTCCAACAAACCCAAGACACGGTAGTTGAGGCTGACACGAGCAGAATAAATCAGTTGCTTCTGACTAACACGTTTGAACTGAAGACTTGGATGATAGGGGTCTTCCTGCCAAAGGGCATAGGCTTTATCGGCTTGCTCCTGAACGGATACAGGAAGATTGTTCAACCGCTTTCGAAATGACTTGGTGACACTCGATTTCACTGTTGTGTTGGGAATACCTCACCCAGTGGAACTGTTTCTCCTGCTGCGATCTCTTGCCGCACCATTGCTGCCATCTGATCCCATTGATCGTCTGTTGTAGCAGCAAAACGGGTTTCCCATTGTTGCTCGTCTTGCAACTCTGCCAAAAATCGAGATGCGATCGCATCTTGCTGGTGGGGTGGGAGTTTTTGGATTTGGGAGATCGCCTGTTGAAGGAGTTCAGTCATGATTTTGTCGTGGCAAAAACCACAATCGCACATCGTTTATCGATTTTAGCTGATGCTCAGAGACATTGCTTTCTGTCAGCCTCGGCGAATGGCTGAAGTCTCATGGTGCAAGTGTTAAGACGAGATGCTTCTGATCGAGAGATATATATCCAGCCGACTCAGCAGTTCACAACGTCGCTTGTGTCCTGACTCTAATTGAGAAACGTCAGCGATCGCGACTATGTCCCTAGAGCAAGGTAACCTATCACTGAGATTTTTCACCCGCCCTAGATTAGAATGCCTTTAGCCTTCTTTCTGCGTAGCTTACAGGGAATTCTTTCAAACAACACTCTGTATTTTGGTTGAGCTTCGATACCGTTAAAATCTAACGTTGGAGTTCCGCGGACGGTGATTATGTTTGTGTTAAAGCTGATCTCTTAAGCTTCCGTTCCGTTGCAAGCGCTTGTTAGATTTTATAGTATGAAATTAAGACTTTTTTGCCTCAGCAAAAAGCTTCTTCATCTCATCTCTTGCAGTAACGAGAAGGCTGATCGCAAACGAAAGACAAAGTGATGTGTAGCCCTCTTCTACTTCGCTGTAAACTCCCCGACCTCTTGTTTGACTAGCCATGCGGTAGAAAGACATTGGAAGTCCATGAACATGGCTTGAAAGTAGCTTATAAAGCCAACGGAAAGTTTGCCGATCAACCCCGGCTCTTTGCCCAATTTCTTCAAGTGGGAAGAGGTAAGCATCGCCACCTTTAAGAAACTTTTTTATCTGTTTCTCAGGCATATTCATAAAGTATGTATTTGCCTTGAGGCGTGAACGGAGTTCACCTGCCTGTTCTTCAAAGCCTTCAATGTCTTGTTTTTCATGAGTCATTTCCTCGAATAAACGAATTCGACTTTTGCAGTCATGAAGATTGAAAATATTCCAGCGACATTCCCATTCCTCACGAGAACACTCGTCGATGCACAAATAGAAGAACGTTAGACGAATTTCAAGTATTGACCTCACCATTCCTGCAATTGAAGCATAATCCCAATGCTCTACAATTTTTTCTGACCATGAACTATATGGAGCGAGAATTGCAAGACTTACGCTACGCGAACACAAGGACGTAAATAAGACAGAAGCATAGAAATGTGACCCCGTCGGAGAAGGTATCCCTGCAAATCGCTGCGATACTTCAATGCAATGGTGTACGACATTGTTTAGTGCATCAATTTGCTCCTTGTAGTTCTCGGAAGGAACATTTGTCATCAAGGATATCTAACTCCATTACCATTCAGGGTATCTAACTATGGTTATACGTCAGGCTGTTGCATAACACACCTATAAATAATATTAGACGCCACCTATCATATAACACCGTATTTTAGTGGATTAGACATCAGGTGCTGGATAACATACCGAAACAATGATTTATTGCGAGACTGTGTCGTATAACACCCTCCTTGCTGCCTCAATTGCGATAACTCACTGAATCAAGGTTGAGGATCATCAACACAGAACAGATTGAGTGGGTGAGTCAAAAACGGCTACCGCTTTGCGATTAAATTAGCTGATGTTGCTCACTCATTCAGTTTGTTGGCATCGGTTGGTGAGAAATCCAGGATCAACCCCATCGCCCTGAAAAGCTAAAGCTAAGGTAAAGTCACCCAACTGATGTCGAAATACTTATAGAATGATTATCATTATCTAAACCATTCTCCGATGAGGTTATCATCATGGTTACCGCTGCAACAGGTACTGTCCCCGTCACCGTTCTAACTGGCTATCTGGGAGCGGGGAAAACAACATTACTCAACCGCATTCTCACCCACGAACATGGCAAGAAAGTGGCCGTGATTGTGAATGAATTTGGTGAGGTAGGTATTGATAATCAGCTGGTGATCGACGCCGATGAAGAAATCTTTGAAATGAACAATGGCTGTATCTGTTGCACGGTGCGTGGCGATCTGATTCGGATTATTGGCAACCTGATGCGACGACGAGATAAGTTCGACCATATGGTGATTGAGACCACAGGGCTAGCGGATCCGGCCCCGGTGATCCAGACCTTCTTTGTGGATGAAGATATGCAAACCCAGCTCAATCTGGATGCAGTGGTGACGGTTGTAGACGCTAAGCATATTCACCAACATTGGGATGCAGATGAAGCCCAAGAGCAAATCGCTTTTGCGGATGTGGTTTTACTGAATAAAACCGATTTAGTCAGTGAAGCCGATTTAGTGGATCTAGAAAATCGAATCCGCTCCATGAATGCCATGGCCAAAATTTACCGCACTCAGGATGCATCAGTGGAGATGGACTCTATTTTGGGGGTGAGTGCCTTTGATCTGGACCGAGCTTTGGAGATCGACCCTGAGTTTTTAGGAGAAGATGCCCATGAACATGACGAAACCGTGGGGTCGGTGGCCTTAACAGAATCGGGGGAAATCGATGGCGAACGACTCAATAGTTGGCTAGGAAATCTGTTGCAAACCAGAGGGCCAGATATCTTTCGCATGAAAGGGATTTTGAACATTGCGGGGGCAGATCAGCGTTTTGTATTTCAGGGCGTCCACATGCTGTTTGATGGCCGTGCAGATCGCCCTTGGAAAGCTAATGAAACCCGCAAGAATGAGCTGGTGTTTATTGGCCGTAATTTAGATGAAACTCAGTTAAAACAGGAGTTCCAAGCTTGCCTCGTGTAGCTCAGCCTCACCTCGGACGTCAATGGCGTGGGCGTTTAGATGATTACGTGACGGCCATTGCCTGGTCACCCAATAGCCAGCAGGTGGCTGCCTGTGATGGAGCGGGCACGGTTCAGTGTCTGAATCGGATGACCCAGCAAACCCATTGCCTGCAAACGGGCACCGGACAGTCCGTGGATGCCTTGGCTTACTCTGCTGATGGCCATTTTCTGGCAGCAGGGGGGCAAGATGGCCGTGTTTTTATTTGGGAGATGAGCGGAGACCCACCAACCCTAGTTACTTGTCTAGAGAATCCTCGCGCCTGGGTGGATCAACTAGCCTGGCATCCCCGGCGTCAAGAATTGGTGTTTAGTTTGGGGCGCTATGCCCAGGTCTGGGAAGCTGAGACTCAACAAGTCCTGACCACTCTCGCTTTTGAAAGCTCTTCCGTTTTAGATTTAGCCTGGCATCCTCAGCAGGATTGGCTGGCGGTGGGGGGCCATCAAGGGGTCAAAATTTGGCAGGATTGGGACCAAGATCCGGAAATTCGAGAGATTTCAGGATCGAGTCTCTGTGTCTCTTGGTCACCCGACGGGCAATATTTAGCCTCAGGAAATTTAGATCCCACCTTAGTGGTCTGGCCTTCGGATAAAACAACCCCCTGGCGCATGACGGGTTTCCCAGGCAAAGTTCGGCAGTTGGCCTGGTCCGTGGTGGATGCTACTCATCTTCTGTCTGCAGCCAGTGGTAGCTGCGTCACTACCTGGCAACGTGAAGGGGATGGCTGGGAAGCCGAACTGTTAGATAAGCATACGCAGGCGGTCAATGCCATTGCCTTTCAGCCCAATAGCACCCTTTTGGTATCTGCAGCGGCGGATGACTATCTCTGTCTGTGGCAAGGTGGATACAAGCTAATACAAGCGCAAAAAGGCATCAGCGGTTCAGCGCTGGCTTGGAGTCCAGATGGCCAGACCTTAGCCCTAGGGGGTCAGCAAGGAGAATGGCAGCTTTGGACCCAAAGTTCACGGGGGCAAGGATTTCGCTAGTTATTTAGTGGAGAGTATTTCCAATGGATTTGTTTAAAACATCTACGCCTAAAGCGGATCCAGAACAGATTGAACAACTGAAAGCCTGGGTTTATGAAGCCTTTACCATTCCTGCTGATATCCCGGTGTCAATTAGTCAGTTGGCCTGTCATGAGCCTTGTTGCCCACCCATAGAAACGGTGATTGCGATCATGACCCATCCCCCCTCAGCAATATAAGCTCCATCGAGCCGCCAGTGAGATTGCCAAGCAAGATATTGATGCACTCTGTGAATCTCTTCGTTAGGGGCTAAGGGTTAGGCATTAGATAAACAATGGAAACAATGGCTTGTCTTAATTCCAATCATTTACCCTGAAGCTACCCTCTGTGGCGCTCCTGATTATATTTGCAGGTCTACATCCGCTAGCCTGAGTTGTTCGTACTATTAATGTGGGCAAATTTTCATGTATTAGATTGTCTACCTCAACGAACTAAATCTCTTGAAGGCTATTTACCATTATGAAGACAACGACCAAAGCCGTTGCCGTTACCACCGCTTTATCCAGTGTGCTTGCCCTCGGTCTAGTTGCGACTCGATCTGACAATGCAGTTGCCGGTAAGCCTGGGTTTGAAAAATGTGCGGGTATCGTCAAGACTGGCCTCAATGACTGTGGCACGAGCAAGCATGACTGCTCTGGTAAAGCGACAGTCGATAATGACCCAGAAGAGTGGATTTATGTGCCTGCTGGAACCTGTGAAAAGATTGTTGGATCAACCTTGAAGGAGGCTGCTCCCCCTGCGGAAGCTGTTGAAGAAGACAAGAAGCAGGGGTAAGTCACTTCACCCTGCAAAGTTGGAGTGCCTGCTTGTCAATAGCAGGCACTTTGCGTTTTGGAGTATTTATGGCTTCAATGACTTCAAGTCAGGGGGCTGAACTGAGATTAGTTGGCACTAAAGGGTAGTGATGAATGGTGCAGATTAATCTTTAAGTTGCCATTGTCGTCTTTAACGTAACCAAGGGTAAACTCCACTTTTATTTCTTCACCATCTGTTTTAGTGAAGAAGTAATTCCCCATTGCTACGGCTGAGTCATCGTCAACGATGATGCCTTCATTTTCCCAACGAACTTTAGTGTAGGGTGCAAGGGCAAATCCCTTGTCTTCTTTCAAATTTTGGCCAATGAAATAAGATAAGGCTTCTTGTTTGGTCCCTCGAAATTGATCCTCAGATGCTAAGGTCGGTTTGAACAAAACAGAACCCATATCAAACCCATAAAACTTATCAATATGGGCGATGGCTGCTTGTTTAGGATCTTCAGCTTTGCCTATTTCTACAATGCCATTTCCCCATGCGTCTTGTGCTGCTTCAACTTCTTCAGTGGTGATGTCGGAAGCGTAAGCGCTCGTAGCAAGAAGGGTACTAGCTAATGCGAGAGTTAATGCTTGTTTCTTCACTTTTATCTCCAAATAAATAAAAAAAACAAAGCCTGTGCCGATTTTTTTTAGACAGACTTTAAATATATGAACGTAACCAATTTTATAAGATTTAAGGAAAATTTTATATTTAACCTATGGTGTCATCGGCAGGAAAACAGATTTTTTATTCTTAAACCCGTTGTCGTAGCTGCTGACGGTAAGGTTGCGATGGCCGTTGCTTTCTGTCCACAGAACATAGGCCGGTCGGAGACTATTGCAATTCTCCAAATTCTCTATAGGCAATGCACTTAGGTGCAAACGATGACAAAATCGAAAACTCCACATCCAAAGGAAGGATTGGTTCGTATTTAAATGGAAGCAGCAGCCAGCCTACTCTGCTCAACGAATGCAAACTGCTAAAGGAAATTCACCATCATGAAAACGACGACCAAAGCCATTGCTGTTACCACCGCTTTATCAGGTGTGCTTGCCCTCGGCCTAGTGGCAACGCGATCGGATGATGCAGTCGCCGGTAAGCCCGGTTTTGAAAAATGTGCCGGTATCGTCAAGACTGGCCTCAATGACTGTGGTACTAGCAAGCATGACTGCTCTGGTAAAGCCACCGTCGATAATGATCCAGAAGAGTGGATTTATGTGCCTGCTGGTACCTGCGAAAAGATTGTCGGATCAACCTTGAAAGAGGCTGCACCTCCTGCTGAAGAAGGCAAGGAGAAGGGTTAAGTTAATTGACCCAACGAAGTTTGAGTGCCTGCTGTGAATCGGCAGGCACCCTTACGTTTTGGAGTATTTATGGTTGCTATGACAACGATTCAAGGAGTTGGGATTGGGTTGCGATCGCAACACTACAACCACATCCTTACTCATCAACCCGCCATACCCTGGCTAGAAGCCCTCTCCGACAATTATTTGGGGGGTGGTTTGCCTTTGTATCACCTCGAACAAATTCGAGCACAGTATCCGATCGCATTGCATGGCGTCAGTCTGTCTCTAGGGTCAGCGGATCCCCTCAATCAGGATTACTTAACCCAGCTCAAACAGCTTGCGGATCGAATTGAGCCAGTTCATGTCTCTGATCATTTGGCCTGGGTGTCCGTCAACGGCCATTATTTCAATGACTTAGCACCGCTGCCCTATACAGAATCGGTTCTCCATTACGTTGCCGATCGGATTTCGCAGGTGCAGGACTTCCTCGGTCGCCAGATTCTGATTGAAAATCTATCGCCCTATCTCCAGTTTCGCCACAATAGCTTGACTGAATGGCAGTTTCTGGCCGCCCTCTTAGTTGAAGCCGATTGTCATCTGCTCTTAGATATCAACAATGTCTATGTCAATGCGACTAATCATGGCTTTGACCCCTTGGACTATCTGGACGCGCTTCCTATTGATCGGATTAAAGAGATCCATCTGGCAGGTTACGAAGAGCAGGACCACTTTTTATTTGATACCCATGGCTATCCGGTCCAGCCTGGAGTCTGGACGCTTTATCAGCAGGCCCTTCAGCGGTTTGGTCCGGTGCCGACGCTGATTGAATGGGATACGGATATTCCTAGCTTTGATGTTTTGATGACCGAAGCCCAGCAGGCTGACACCTACCTATGTCAACACCACCCCCAGAACTAAGGGAGTTGCAGCGGTTGTTTTACGATGCGATCGCAACAAAAGACGCCGACAGCATCCAGCAGCTCCAACCCCAAATGTGCAGCACAGAACACCTCTCTTTTGAACGAGGCTTATCCGCTTACCAAGGCAGCGTCGTCGGTAAATTAAGCCGCGCCCTCGAAGATATTTATCCTGTCTGTTGTCGGTTGGTGGGTGTCCAATTTTTCACCGCCATGGCTCGGCAATATATCCGTCGACATCCCTCCCAATCCCCCGACCTCGGAGAGTATGGGGAACAGCTCCCTGTATTTATAGCCCAGTTTGAACCGGCAGCATCGTTACCCTACCTATCTGATGTGGCCCGTTTAGAGTGGTATTGGCACCGCATCTTTAACAGTGCAGACCAACCGGGATTAGATTTGGCCGCCTTGGGTCAAGTGCCACCTGACCGTTGGCCTGAACTGGTGCTCCAGCTTCCCGACAATAGTGTGTTAATGACCTCCCCCTATCCCGTTCACCGAATTTGGCAAGTGAATCAGGCCGATGCCTCTAGTACCGAGACCATCGATCTGAACGAGGGCGATGTGAATCTGTTTCTCTGGCGAGACCAGTATGAAACCCGGATTGACTTACCCAGTGCTGCTGAGTGGCAGCTCCTACAAGCCTTTGCTTCCGGTGACCCATTTGGAGAGATTTGCGCCCAGCTTGAGGACAACCCAGATATTGACGTCACCGCTCTGCTCCCTCTCTGGGTTCAGCGAGGATGGGTTACAGGATTTACCCTCGGCTTGGACGAATCGCTTTAACGTTCGCACTCACCGGATACAGATAACCTTTGCAACTAGCCGCTGACTAGTTCCGGGTGCAGTGCAGTTGTTCTACCGCTGGCAAAAGAATGTCAATCAGATGTAGCATGAGCGACTTCACCTAATGCTTCCTCAATTACCGCATCGCTCACACCGCGACGTTTCAAACTGTTCACTAATGCGGTCACTGTCTCACTTTCAAGCCGCTCTAAATCAACTCGCAACCCTTGACCAACATAGGCGCGAATCAGAGGCTGATAGCCTGAAAATCCCAATAATGGCGCAACTCTCTTCAGGTCTTCTATGACATCTTCAGGCATCCGAATGGTCACACTGGTCATAGGACGGTTGCGATCGAGGCGCTTCTTTAGGGCTTCAATTTTCATAGTCGGCTCTCTCCTGGTGAGTTGCTTTGCGTGCTGAGATAATTCGTATACCTTTTGCTTCTTGCTCGATGTGGACGACATACAGCAGATTCCATCGAGTATCTAGCCCAATTACAGCATCTCGCGCTTCATCATTACGACTTGCATCAACAAGCACAAGGAAGGGGTCAAAAAAAGCCTCAGCCGCTTATTGAAAGGTAATGCCATCGTGATTGAGTGGATTGATTCGCGCTTTTTCATCATTCCAAGAAAAGGTAATGCCATGCAGGACAAAGTACACGTTCATATTCTTCATTATTACGCAGAACGTATGTACGATGTAAATACGATTTTAATGGCAGTCGGCTATTCTCCTGTAGTTCACCGTGTTCAGAAGACCAAATCTGGGAATCTTAAGTTTGCAAAGCCTTGTGCTATAAACGGCGTGCACCAGATACTAGATGTGAAGCTCTAGGCGACGGTTCGGACAATGCTGGCCTTGGTTAATGCAGGGACAATGCGATTGCAATCTGTGATCTCAACTCTTAAGAAGACACTAGGCTGAGACATTGAGTGAGCTTCCATCACAAAGAACCGTTAGAATTAAGGTGTATGTAAGGTTTTGCCCCCCTCAGAGCTGTGACCAAGCCCAAGGATATTTGCCAAGTTCGTTGTTTTAATGAGGACTTGGTTACCCAAGCGAATGAAGCACTACCGGGAGAAGATTTACTGGTGGAGGCTCAAGTGTTGTTCAGTGCCTTAGCTGATCGGTCCCGGTTAAAGATTTTGTGTGCCCTGAGCAGGGGGACAGAACTCTGTGTTTGTGATGTGGCATCTTTGCTAGAAATGAAGATCGCAACAGCGTCCCATCATCTACGAAAGCTACGAGATCTTAAAATTCTTAAGTATCGAAATGATGGCAAATTAGCTTACTACTCCCTCAAGGATCAGCGCGTCGCCGAAATTCTTCATCATGCACTGAATCAACTGGTTGAATAAGTCATTCTAATGTTGGCTTGAATGTTTGATTTGGGTGCAGTAACATTCTAATACTGCTTTGAATGTTAGAACGTGGAGAGTTGCTATGAGCGATCATTGCTGCCAAGCTAAAGCCAAGGCATTGTCAAAGCTGAGAAAGCAGCAGGCAAAAGTGCTTTGGATCGTTCTGCTGATCAATCTATTGATGTTTTTCGTTGAATTTGGAGCGGGGATTCGGGCAGAGTCCCTCTCCCTCACAGGAGATTCCTTGGATATGCTCGGGGATGCATTGGTCTATGCCAGCAGTCTGTATGTCCTTAACAAGAGCATTAAAGCCCAGGCCGGAGCCGCTTTTCTCAAGGGTCTAATTATGTTCCTGTTGGCAATTGGTGTCTTTGCCAGGGCAAGCTATCAACTGTTTAGCGGCGCGAGTCCAGCAGCTTCAACGATGGGCATCGTGGGTATGGTGGCCTTGTTAGCCAATTTGCTCTGTCTCTTACTCCTGACCCGGCATCGGCAAGATAACCTGAATATGTCTTCCGTGTGGTTATGCTCTCGCAACGACATTATCGCCAATACCTCCGTTTTAGTGGCAGCCGGATTAGTCTCGCTGACCCGTTCTATCCTGCCGGATTTAGCGGTGGGTTTGCTGCTAACGGTCGTTTTTACCCAGTCAGCTGCAAAAGTCTTGTCGCAAGCTTGGCGACAGATGCAACAAGCCTAATCGCTGTATTCACTGCGTCATAGAATCCGGGCAAGTTTGGGCGAAGTCAGGGCCTAGGGGGCCAAACAATTTTTTAGCAGTTGCTGTAGCTGTGCTGTGTCAATATTGCGGCCAATAAAGACCAACTGATTTTTCGGGGCATCAGGCCACTGATCGGTATCCATCGTATATCGCTTGCCACTGAGCTGAAAAATATAGCGGGATGTATTTTTTTCAAACCACATGAAGCCTTTTGCTCTGAAAACTTCTTCCGGTAGCTGATCGGTGACGAAATCCTGCATTTTTTCTAAGATAAAGGGCCGATCGCTTTCAAAGACCATCGATGAGAAGCCATCTACGGTGAGGTGATCTGAATGGTGGTGGTCATGATCGTGGTGGTCATGATCGTGAGGGTCATGATCGTGATCGCCATGATGGTGATGATCATGATCGTCATGGTGATGATGCGCCTCCTGCTCTGCAAAGGCTTTGGCTTCCGCTTCATAAGCCTTTGGATCAAAGAGGGCTGTATCTAGAATCAACGGGAGGGGGACTTGGCCCTGTTGCGATCGCAATAACCGTGCCCCCCATTTGTGATCGCGAATCCAATGCTCTAGTTCCTCAACCTTTTGATCGGTTGCCAGATCGGTTTTGTTGAGAACGACAATATCGCCAAAGGTGATTTGATTCAGGGCTGCCTCACTCTGAAAACATTCCGGGGTAAAGGTTTCTGAATCCACCAAAGTGATGATCGAATCTAACTGGGTGACATCCCGCAGTTGGGAACCGACGAAAGTGAGAATAATCGGCAGCGGATCGGCTACACCCGTGGTTTCGATGACGACATGATCAATTTTTTCCTCTTGTTCGAGGACTGAATAGACTGCCTCTACCAAGTCGTCATTGATGGTGCAGCAGATGCAGCCATTGGTCAGCTGAACCATATTTTCATCAATGGTGGTCAACAACTGACTGTCAATATCGATATCTCCAAATTCATTGACCAGTACAGCTACCTTCAGGTCTTGGCAGGTATTGAGAATATGGTTGAGGAGTGTGGTTTTACCACTTCCCAGAAACCCCGTGATAATCGTAACCGGCATGCCTTTTTTAGGCAGTGTTATATCGACGGATTGGGATGTTTGAACGCTTGCAGATAAATTAGTCAAAAGTATCCTCCAATTACTGTGTGTGGAAAGGGTCTGAAGATGATGACGATGCAGTTGAGAGGGTGAGCGCCAGTCGCTGCAAGGTGGTGAAGATGTTATAAAACCCATTGGCTCGAGACGGCGTCAAGCTCACATTGAGTCCTGTTTGTTGGATAAAATCAGGCGTGACCCGAGCGATTTGTTCTGGGGAGAGCCCATCCAACCCTTTAATCAGCAATCCCACTAACCCTTTAGTCATTTGGGCATCAGAGTCACCCTGGAAATGAACGATGCCATCCTCCAAAGTTGCTGTGACATAGACCTGGGACACGCAGCCCACTACTTTATTGGCAGGCTGCTTATCCGCCTCTGGAAAGGGAGGGAGTTGTTTGGCAAACCACAGTAAATACTCATACCGACGCTTGGTATCCGTAATGGTCTGGAAGCGCTGGACAATTTTGGCAAGGGCAGGAGGTAGGGATAGATCAGTAGACATAATGGAGGACTGTGAAAAGGCGACATCAACCATAAGAATAAGCGGAGATGATTATCTGGGGGAATGAATCACAGTCCGGGCCAGACTGGCTTTGGTTAATGCTGGGACAATGCGATCGCAGGCCATTTTGCCGCCGTGCAAATTCCGGGCGACGGGACCCACTTGTAATGCAGCCCATGGCCCCATCAAAAACAGGTCACATCCTGGCCAGCGCAAATGCTCATCTAGCACCGGCAAGCCGTTAACAATCTGATTGGGATAGCGTGCCAATACTTCTTCCATTAAGGGATGAGTCGTGATATCCGTGGCGGTGCCCGTGGCTAACCAGATTCGATTAATCTGCTGATGTGCCAGACAATCATGAGTGCTAGCCACATTACACTGCACCTGCCAGGTTTCATGTTGCCAAAGGGCACGAGACACCTGGCACTGTTCATACAAGCTGACTAGCCGCCGTAACTGGGTCAGCAATTCGGGGGCGATGGATCCACCATTGCGGGCTGCTTGAATCATTTGCCACCGCACCTGCCAATCGGGTTCGACCTGAAACCCCTTCAGATACTTGGGCCCCAACCATCCTGGTTCTGCATCAAATATTTTTTCATTGAGGTTCCGTCGGGCCATCATCAAGACTTTGGCTCCGCGCTTAATTGCCCCCAAGGCCAAATGGGCGCTGGTCTGACCACTGCCAATAATCAGAACTGTCTCACCGCTCAGATCCGGCAAATCGGGCAGATTAATGTCCTGGCTATGGCACAACCGTCCGGGTGGATGTGGATTCACCTCGGCAGTCCAGTCAGGTATCTGGGCAGCTCCCCCACCCGTTGCCAACACCACTCGCCGCGCTACAACCTGCTCCCCCGTATCGAGCTGAAGTTGAAAGCCACTAGTCAATGGCGCCAGCTGAACCACCTGGGCGGCGGTCACCTGCTTGCGCAACTGCCATCGATCAATGACGGTTTCACAGAAATCCTGAAACAGTTTTGTCCCAGGGCGATTGTAAGGGTAATACAACTCCTCCTGGCGATGGTCCGCAAAGTTGAAAAGGGTTTCCTTTGTATCGGGGTGATGGACACCAGGCGATCGCAAATAAGGAATTTCCTGAGCTGCAAATTGTTGCCGCCACTGGACCATCCAGGTGCCGCTGGGGTCAAAGATCTGGAGGCGATTCCTGAGAGCAGGCTTTTTCTGCAGTAAGTGGGTGACTAGCGTCAGTGCCTGGGGACCTGCCCCAATAATGGCAATATCAATCTGATGGTTCACAAATAATGAGAAGGATGAGGTTTGGTATTGTGATAATGATTATCATTTTATAATATGCGTTCCAAGACTGACCAGCCCATAAAATCTTGATCGGCGATGGAGGATTGGATGTCATCAGCACATCTTCAACAGCACACCTACACCTGGCAATGGCAGAATTACACCCTAAAGGTTGCCACTGAAACCTTCGGCTCCGGTCCCTCTGTATTACTATTGCCAGCCTTGAGTACGGTTTCCACTCGAGCAGAACTGTCAACCTTGGCTCAGGCTTTAGCGCCTTACTTTCAAGTTACGCTTCTAGACTGGCCGGGGTTCGGCGATTCCGACCGTCCTTCACTCCCGTACCAGCCAGATGTCTATCGTCAATTTCTGCGGGCATTTGTTCGGGACACCTTGCCGCAAGAGGTGGCTGTTGTGGCGGCAGGCCATGCTGCTGGGTATGCGCTTGACCTCCAATCTTGGTCGCGCATGGTATTAATTGCACCGACCTGGCGCGGTCCACTGGCGGTGATGGGTGCGCCAGTGGCACTGCGTCGGGGGATTCGCCAGCTCGTGCGCTCACCTGTGATCGGCCCAGCACTATATGGGCTGAATACTCGTCCTGGGTTTTTGAAATGGATGTATCGTCGCCATGTCTTTGTCGATGAAACCCAGTTGACGGATGAATATATTTCCCAACGTTATCAAAATGCTCAGAAACCGGGTGCTCGGTATGCACCGGTAGCCTTTGTTACAGGTGGCTTAGATCCAGTGGATGAGCGAGAAGAATTCTTAGCGGGTTTAGCGCGACAACCTGGGCCAGTAATGGTGATCGTGGCGGAGCAGGCCCCACCTGGCTCTAAAGCTGAAATGGAAGCGATGGCCGAATTACCGAATGTCCAGGCTGCTTACTTACCTGGAAGTCTGGGCATGGCAGAAGAGTTTGGCGATGCAATTGCGCCAGCAATCTTCCCCTTTCTACAGGGAAACACTGCACTAACCTAATGGGTGACCCTAGGAAAACTAAAGTCTAATATAGCTGGATTTACAGCCCTGTTTCGATAGGCGCTCTTTGGCAGATGGCACAACCACAACCCGTGGCATCCTCTATGGAATCGCTTTGGGAGATTGCTGCAGTGGGAAAACTCTGCTCAGCCTCGATCTGATCTTGGAGATTGGTAGTTGCCGAGGCAGGGTGGGGCAACGCTAAAGCTAGCAATAGAGAGCCTGAGCACCCTAATGTAGTCAGAATATTTTTTTGATCGATCATTCTTGAAGCCTGGTGATGAAGGTTTAATCCAGTATAGCCAGTATGTAAACGGCATAACCCTGGTGCGCTTGCTATTCCAAAGAGAGTTGGCAGGCATCCGCTCAGGTTGTAATCAGTATGCCCCAGGGATGGCATGGCTTTTCAGCCTTGGATATCCAAACTAGCGAGTGGTTTAGGAGATCCAGCCCCAAGCGGACTGTTTGAGTAAAGGATGGGCTGCTTGCTTTTGAGCTTCAGGTTCTTGGATCTCATACAAAATCTTGATCACCCGATCTGCATTGGGATTCGTTCCTAAGCGATCGGCAATATTCAGCATTCCCTCGCCCACAATCGTATTGGCTTCATCCACATTGGTGACGCCTTCTAACCGTTGATAAACAGCCGTAAATTCTTCTCGCAGAATGGCTGCATCCGCAGAATCGGGCAACCGCTCGATCATAGTTGCAAGGTCAGCTCGTACCTGAGTGGCACTAACTTGAGGTTGAACCTGCATGACTTTGGCTGCTGGGGAATCAATTAAGGGAACCGCTGTAGCAGGTGGCGCTTCAGGCCCCGGCGATATCAACGTCATAATTGGCATGGCATAGCATCCAACACACATAATCTATCCCCTTAATCCAGTGATAATAAGTGTACTCATGGGTCTTCACTACAGACGGCAGATATATCCCAAAAGTTGCCCCTAGCTTATCAGAAACATCAGGTCATTGCTGTTGCCTCCCTTGCAGAAGCGTAGATGTCAATGTTATGACATACCCTAGTCTGGCAAAGCCTTCTGGCCAAAACCAGTCCGTAGAGATAGGGATGGAGAAACCTATGGCAGGTGAGGATAATTTGAAACAGCCGTTGATGGGGTTAGCCGTTTGGTCCAAATCGCATCCCTTAGATCGAGTGGCGATTGTAGCTATCCTGTTGTTGAGCCTGTTGATTGGAGGAATTATCTGGAGCGGAGACCATACTTTTCCCAAGGTCCGAGGGTTTAGCTGGCAAGATCAGCAGATTGGGGTAGAAGATACGGCTTTTATTCTCTCCTTTAATCGAGCGATGGATTGGCAATCGGTCACTGATAATCTGAAGATTCAGCCCTCCATTCCTGGCAAACTCAGCTGGTCTGGCCGTCGATTAGCCTATACTCTCAACCAGCCTGCTCCTTACGGTCAATCGTTTCAAGTGACCCTCGACCAAGCGACAGATGCGACTCCCGGCTCTGCAGAGGAGTCGGTGAAAATGCAGCCCTTTACGGGACAGTTTCGGAGTCGCGATCGTGCCTTGATGTATCTCGGGATTGATGGCCAAGAAAATGGCCGATTGGTGCTGCATAATCTCACCCAAAACACCCATCAGATCCTAACGCCAGAGACTTTGACCGTGCAGGATTTTAAGGCGGATCTTAAACGCGATCGCATTTTGTTTACCGCTGTCGAACGCGATGAATCGAACCAAGATTTATTTGAGCAAAAGCTATATACCGTCCCTTTATCATCCCCGGCAGCTCAACCGAGCTATCAACTCCTATTGGAAAATCAAGACTATCAACTCCTAGATTTTGAGATCACTCCCAATGGAGAAGTGCTCATCGTTCAGCAGTTTAGCCGCCAAGAAAATGAACCCGTTAGCCTTTGGGAATTAACCGACTCAGAGCCCCCTCGTCAGCTTCAACATAATGCAGATGGTCAATTTTTAATTACGCCAGATGGCCAAACCTTGGTTATTTCTCAGAATCAAGGCGTTGCGATGGTGCCACTCTATGGGGATGCCAACAGCAAACCCGTTGATTTTTGGCCCAAGTTTGACCAAATTTTGAGTTTTGCCAGAGATGGTTCTGCAGCCCTCATGGCCCAAAACAATCCCGACTCTACTCGTTCGCTTTATCTATTGTCCAATCAGGGCCAAGAACAAAAATTACTCACGGTAGGAGGGTATCTCTTGGATGCAGAGATTAATCCCAGTACGCAAACCGTCTATTGTCTATACACGACCTTTAATCAGAGCCAAACGGCCAGCTTTGATCTACACATCACCGCTATTGATTTAGACACGGGCAAAAAACAGCGCTTGATCACTATCCCCAAACAGTCGAGCGGTAGCCTTAGCCTGGCCCCGGATGGTTCGGCATTGCTTTATGAAGAAGTGACGATTACAGATAAACCCAGTCAGAGTGTTGTTCGAGATACTGTGGGCCAAACGGTCAGCGATAGTTCTGTATGGTTATATCCCTTGCCGCTAGAGAACACGGTGTCTTCAAGGGATGGCAAACCGCAGAAACTACTCTCAGGTATTCACCCCCTCTGGTTACCGTAAGTAGAGCAACTTATCTTGAGCAACCTCTAACCCCATCTCTTAGCCCCCTGAGTTGCGGTGGGCGTTCTACAGAATGTACTTGCTGCTGCCCTTTCATAGATGGCTACAAAGTTTCCAAAAATAAACCTGTGTCATTTCCATCAGAATAAAAGCCTACGACTAAGGAGTATTTCCCTTAGCCGTAAGGGATCTGTTGGAGAAAAACGAAAGGCTGATACGGAGAAAAGAGCTGATGATAGGGGGGTAAAATCAGCTCCAGTATGTGGTGAATACTTCCGTATCAGCTTGGATCAATTGGCCTAATTCGCAATATGGGCCGCACCATTCGGTCCGCGCTGAACTACTTGCAGGTTGCCAGAAGATTGAGCAGCGACTGGGCTGGTCTCGGTTTTAGAAATCTGAGGAGCACCATTAGGCCCTTTCTTACTCACCTCTGGCACGGAAGTCGCGGGGGTGTTGGGCTGGACCTGAGCATCTTGAGGAATGCGGTCTATTTTGACTGGGTGGGAAGCGCCATTGGGACCGCGAGTGACGGTAATGGTTTCAGCTAGAGCTGAGGAAGCTACACCAACGCTGAGAACGGTAAAGCTTGTGACGACTGAAAAAGCGACTTGATGAATGCGTGTCATGTTTGTTCTCCAACTTCAATGTCTTCAATGTACGAGGAGTACCTGAAGCTGGAATGATGGCGATCTGGGTGAGTCCCTATAATTTGCTGAATGGTGGATAAAGGAACAATGAGAATTCTGAGAGGACAACAGAAACAGAATCCTCAGCTGACACTGATGTCAGCTAAACAATAGAAAGCCTCTGTATGGTCCTGGTAGAGGCGTTTCTAGTTTTTTAATCATGCTCTAGCGATCTTCTAGACCCGGCATGGGTGGCTCTGCTTCCACAAAAGCCGGAGCATTTGGACTGACTGATTTTGCCTGATTGATTTGGCTAAACCGTTGGACCAGGCTTGTAAAGTAGCGATTATTAAAACTTCGAGGATCTCGACGACTGCCGGAGCGATCGACCCCTTTGTGAGTGGTAACCCGAGATGTAGGAATCTGACTATTCGCCACTAGATAGGCCAGGGATTTGTATTGGGCTTGGGTATAGCCGCTATGACGGTTGCCATTATGCCGGCCATCCGGTGGGGATTCTAGGGAAATGTGATAGGCAAAATTATTGACCGACGCGGAATAGATCTTATGGGTTTTGACACTTTCGGGGCCGTTGGGGCCTCTAAATGTAGAATTGCCTGCACCAAATGCACGATTCTCCCTAGAAACGAGATGCACAATCGTGCCATTGCGAATGACTAAGTCATGGTAGCTCGCTTGCTCGGATTCATTGTAATGGGGCGTCTGAAAGAAGCGGATGGTAGAGGCTCCTGAACTGACCGTTTCGTGGAGGACCACAATAGGCTGATTATTCACGGGCCGCCCATAAATATCCTTGGGGTACCGTTTGCCAAAATTGGTCTTATGGGCGGGCCGCCAGACCGTTACGGGTCGGAAGTTGGCTAACTCCGAGTGAACGGTTTGACTATTAACGGCATTGACATGAAGGGCAAGGATGCAGAAAAAGGCGCCAATAAATAAGACTAGACCTTTAAGGAGAGAGGATTTCGACGTGAACCTACGCATAGTGGGGGTGGGAGAGGAGGAAACGATAATTTTGGCCAGAGTATAGCATTGCTGCTTTTTAGAGTGATTCCATCAGCATATTTTTTTATGATGCTGGGGGTAAAACGACCTTGGGCTTGAGCAGCCCGTCGATGATTTCACCCATCCCTAAAAAATGATCGCAAGTATCATGCACCTGCATCATGCCATTGCCCCGATCTTGAGGAAGTTTTTGCCCCCAGCAAAAACGCTGAGCCTCCAGCAGAGGCAAATGAAGAATCGGTTGTTGTAGGGAAAAAGATGGCTCAAGGGGAGTAAATGTTCCTGCCTGGACCTGATCTTCTAGCGTCTCGAAGGTCAAACTGTCCGGGAGGGCGAAGCCACAACTGAGGGTTCGCGTCAGTTGGGACAAGGTTGCTCCGGTTCCCAGAACTTCACCTAAATCCCTGGCAATAGAGCGAATATAGGTGCCGGGACCACATGCGATCGCAACCTCCAATTCCGCATGTTCACCCACCTGCCAATCCAGTACCTGAATGTCGAACACCTCCACCGTGCGCAGCGGAGCCGTCACATCTTTCCCTTGGCGAGCCAAATCATATAAACGCTGACCCTGCACTTGAATGGCACTGTAGGCCGGTGGCCGTTGTTCAATGGAGCCTAGAAACTTCGGTAATTCTGCCTCAATTGCTTCTGTTGTGAGATGTTCAGCAGCCTGTTGGGACAGAATATCTCCTGCTAAGTCATCGGTTGTGGTGGTGATACCAAAGCGAATCGTTGCTTGATAGGCTTTCTGTTCTGGCAGATAGGGCAGAAGACGGGTTACGGGGCCAAGAGCAATCGGTAAAACCCCTGTTGCTAATGGATCAAGGGTGCCGCCATGACCCACTCGCTTAAGGCCACAGATCCGCCGAACTTTCCCCACACAGTCATGAGAGGTCATGCCGGTGGGCTTATGCAAATTCAAAAAACCGAGCATCAAGAGTCCTGCTTGGCTGGGGCTGCGGGGAAAGTCAGGGTCGGTGTCAGATGCAAGGTTAAAGGTTCACGACTGAGATTGGCAGCATAGCTGGAAGTTAGAAACGGGGCGAACTGTTCCTGACCCTGAACATAGCGGCCAAAGAACGCCGTACTCAGAGCTTTGGTATAGTAGCGGCCTAATGGACTCGGACCATCTCCCGTCCCTAAGGCAGACAAGACATCAGGGGAACTGGCAGATGTATTACCCGTAGAGTAATGGGAGCCATTATTAATCAAGACCAACTGTTTTTCAGGGGTCGTTAACCACTGAAAGGGTTGGATTTGTTCCGGTAGTACCGGTGCGATTGTATCTGCACTTCCGGCCACTATCATCACAGGAACCTGGATCGTTTGATAGCCGGATTTTCCAAATAAACTGCTGCCAATGGGGCTAATGGCCACTACGGATTGAATTCTCGAATCCTTCAAATCCACGGTTTTATCTGCTGTTTGCAGGGCTTGACACTGCAAGGCGAGGGAAATGTTGAGGGATGACTCTAAGCCGGTTTGGCAAGCCTGCTGTAATTGTTTGTAATTAGGCGTAGCTCCCGCTAGGGCGAAACCCGTATATCCCCCATAGGAATGACCTAGAATGCCAACCTGCTCTAAATTGAGGCTGCCTTTGAATCGTGGATCTGGAATGGATGTCTGGGCCAGTTGATCGAGGAGATAGCTGACATCTAAAGGGCGATCAATGAATTCAGTGGGATCGGTGACGTCTTGCGCTCGCCCTTGCAGGAGGTCAACGATTTGCTGACCGTTACTGCCAGAATGTTCCGGCATGACGATGACATACCCATGGGAGGCTAAATGCTGTGCTAGGTAAGCATAGGTGGTGCGGTCGGAGTTAAATCCATGAGAAATCACCAGCACCGGATAGGGGGTGTCTGAAGCTGTGGTTGGAAAATACAGATCAGCAGCAAAGTCACGGGCCGTGCCAGTGTACTTCAAGCGCTTTTCACTATCATCCTTTAAGTTCTCTAAGGTGATGCGCTCCCAATCGTAAAGACCCGACTGAGATAAAGACCAGCCTGCTAGGCTATCGGCTTGAGGATCCGCTTTAGATTGCTGAATCACTGCGTTAACGGTGGCATTAGTGGTTTTGACTGCCGTTTGCACTTGATTGAGTAGTTCAAGGGCCGTATTGACATCTACTTGGACGCCAGCATTGGGGAAATGGCGCAAAACGCTCAGGGCCGTTAATCCTTCAGGATCTTTAGCGGCCAAAATTAAAGCAGAGCGGAGGGCAAAAAAACTGCCTTGTCCAGACTTGGTCCGCACTACCTGTTGGATGCGGTTGAGTAAGGCTTCGCCAACGGGAGTGTATAGAAACTGGGCAACGGCTACTGCGTTGAGGGGGAGACGCTCTTGTAAGCTGGCTCGCAGTTGAGTTTGTTGCTCTGGTTTAAAGTAGCCTAAATAAGGGGCCAACGCTTTGCTCTTACGACCTTCCTTGGCATAGAGTTCCAGATCACGAATGGGAATAGAACGCTCTAAGAATAGAAAGGATAAAAAGATACGCTCAGCCGCTAGCATTGGCCCAGCTTGCAGCAAAGCCACGGACAACGCCACACTCAGCAAGCGGCTATATCGACGGAAATTGAAGTACGGTCGTCTCATCACTGTTTTCCGAACGTTTTGAATATTGGCTCAACCCGATTGACGGGCAACGGTCACCCATCGGTAGGGAATCGCTGCAATGGCAGCATAGCCCTACGTTTGCCAGCCTACTGTGTTTCTCTGGGGAGTTGCCACTCTTTTTTTGGAATTGAGTCTTTTTTCTCAAAAAAGAGCTTCTGGTAAGTTTAATAGAAGATTTTGGAGATTAAGCCATGATATACATCGACTATTCTCATATTGCTACCAAAGACAAGAAAATTCTGATGTCCCTAACCGACTCGTTGTAAAAGTCAGACAAAACTCCACAAATTCTTGGAAAACTTAAACAAAATTGCAGAGATGGGTCTTGCCCGTCAATGCTAGGATCTGTGTCAGCTAGGGGTGCTGTATAACGGCTGAGATCAAACCCTTAGAACCTGAGACCGGCTAGCACCGGCGGAGGGAAGCTGTTCATCCGAGGAACTTAATATGCGTCATCAATGGGTTGCTAACCGTCATGGGCAGAGCAATGTCAGTCAGATGCACTATGCGCGACAGGGCCAAATCACTGAAGAAATGGACCATGTTGCCAAACGTGAGAATCTTCCGGCTGATTTGATTCGGGAAGAAGTGGCTCGGGGACGAATGATCATCCCCGCCAACGTCAATCACGTCAATTTGGAACCGATGGCCATTGGCATTGCCTCCAAATGTAAGGTGAACGCCAATATTGGGGCTTCTCCCAATTCTTCCAATATGGAAGAAGAACTCGACAAGCTGCGTTTAGCGGTCAAGTACGGCGCCGATACCGTGATGGATTTGTCGACGGGGGGCGGTAACTTAGATGAAATTCGCACCGCCATTATCAATGAATCTTCTGTCCCCATTGGCACGGTCCCCATTTATCAAGCCTTAGAAAGCGTCCATGGCAATATTGAGAATCTAACAGCCGATGACTTTCTGAATATCATTGACAAGCATGCCCACCAAGGTGTGGACTACCAAACGATTCATGCAGGCATCTTGATTGAGCATTTGCCCTTGGTGCGCGATCGCATCACCGGTATCGTCTCTCGGGGCGGTGGGATTCTGGCTCGGTGGATGCTCCATCATCACAAGCAAAACCCTCTCTATACCCACTTCGACGACATCATCGAAATCTTCAAAAAGCATGATGTGTCCTTTAGCCTGGGTGATTCCCTACGACCGGGCTGTACCCATGATGCCTCTGATGATGCTCAACTTGCAGAGCTAAAAACCCTAGGCCAGCTCACCCGTCGAGCTTGGGAACATGATGTCCAGGTAATGGTGGAAGGTCCAGGTCATGTGCCCATGGACCAAATTGAATTCAACGTCCGCAAGCAAATGGAGGAATGCTCTGAAGCTCCTTTCTATGTGCTGGGACCGTTGGTGACCGATATTGCACCGGGGTATGACCACATCACGTCTGCGATTGGGGCCGCTATGGCGGGTTGGTATGGCACTGCCATGCTCTGCTATGTGACGCCTAAAGAGCATCTAGGATTGCCGGATGCAGAAGATGTGCGTAATGGCTTGATTGCCTACAAGATTGCAGCCCATGCAGCAGATATTGCTCGCCATCGTCCTGGCGCTCGCGATCGGGATGATCAGCTCTCTGAAGCTCGCTACAACTTTGACTGGAATCGCCAGTTTGACCTGTCCCTCGATCCTGAGCGGGCCCGGGAGTACCATGATGAGACGCTACCCGCCGATATCTACAAAACGGCTGAGTTCTGCTCTATGTGTGGACCGAAGTTCTGTCCTATGCAAACTAAAGTCGATGCCGATGCCTTAACGGAGCTGGAGAAGTTCTTGGCTAAGGATCAGGTCGGCTCTGCGCGTTAGGAGAAAAGGATGTGAACGGTAAAGATTGGCGGCCTTACAGAGTGAAAGGGTGGGGTATCTGTCTTGCACTATTGCTCTGCTGCTGGTCTTTACCAGGGCTGGCTAGTCCGTTAACGGAACGGCTAGCGGCCTTTCCAGAATGGCAAGGGAAACCGGTACTTAAGCCTGCATCTGGGGACTTGGTCTATCCCGACTGGTTTTTAGGCGATTGGCAAGTCACCAGTACCCTAGTGGATCTGGCGGCTCCCCTCGCGCCCAAATTAGTTACCCCTGGTTATGCCGATAACGAGAATTTGGTAGATCAGCCTGTGACCTTTGCGGTGCGTTTTGTAGAAGAACGGACGCCCTTAAAGGCAAAAGTGCTAGCCAATGCTTCTCCGTGGGAATTGTTATCTCGTAAACCTGCGGTCATTGCTGATTTAGCGTTCAATGGTCGGAGTTTAGCCGCTGCTTACCTAGGAGAGGGGGCTGTGCAAACGGTGAAGGTTGATCCTCGCTTTCCCAATCGCCAAACGACGGTGCTCGATCAGGGGCGACAGTTAGTGTCGACCATTAGCGATCGCACCACTGAATTCGATGCTAAGAACGACACCTGGGTTGCTAGCGAACTTTTTCAGCAAGAGTTTCGCAGCAGCTCCCAAATTTATCTCAACCAAGTCGAAAATACGACTTCCTATCGCTACATCAACACGAGTCCGGCCCAAATTGATGCGGATCAAGTCACGGCTATCTACTTATCCCCTCAGGATCCAAACTATTTTCAAGCTTTGAATCAACCGGTTGCTCTCTATCGCTATCATCTAGTGCTGGTAGCCGAGTAATCCAGCCCCATTGTGA
Source organism: Acaryochloris sp. 'Moss Beach' (assembly GCF_021497025.1). Lineage (NCBI taxonomy): Bacteria > Bacillati > Cyanobacteriota > Cyanophyceae > Acaryochloridales > Acaryochloridaceae > Acaryochloris > Acaryochloris sp. 'Moss Beach'. Next base: position 2,646,837 of record NZ_CP071717.1, on the reverse strand, counting down.
GGGTCTAATCGACGCTGATAAAAGAGTGGTGGCGGAGATAGTGAGTGGATCCAGTCATGTTCTGTAAAGCAATGCTAGGATCTAAGCTAATGTAGGGAAATCTATGTCTAGTGCATAGTGCAGTAACGCCGCTCAGGCCGTGAACATGACTGGCTCAATTAAGTCGTAAACTACCGCAATGTGGCCATGACAATTTCTGAAGAAAAAACAACGACAGCGCTGGCAACGTCTTCTTCTGAAGATCAGGCGACAATAGAACAGCCTGTGAATACGGATGCGTTAGTCGCTGCCTCTGCGAATGAAGCAGTCGATTTCGACACTCTGAACAAGATCAGAGATTTGCTGTTCGGTCAGCAGGTGCAAAGACAAGAACAGCGCTTGCAACAGCTAGAAAATCAGCTCAATCGCGAATGCGCAGATATTCGCGAGCAGTTCCATCAGAATCTTCAATCTTTAGAAACGTCTATCCGCCAAGATTTACAGGCTCTAACCCAAACGCTGCAAGACAATCATGATTCCCAAACTGCAGCGGTATCTGACCTTAATAAAAAGTATCAACAAGGGATATCTGCTGTCGAAGCTCAGCTTGAGCAGCTAGGGGAAGATGTAGAGCAGGGACACTCCACAATGATTGCTACCCTAGAAGAAAAACTGACATCCTTAAGCGGCAACTTTGATGATAAGCATGCCGAGCTTAGAGCCTTGTTGGAACGTGAAGTGCAAGCACTCAATTCGGCTGATGATAGTGATCGAGCTAACTTAGCTAATCTCTTTAGCGAGCTAGCGCTGAATATTCGCGCTAACTCCTAGGCTTCAATGCATACCAGTGTTCACTCGTGGCAAAATTTGCATCATTAGCGAGTCACATTGGATTGGGCTATGCGCAATAAAACTTCAAGCCGATTACCATCATGACCTTTACTATGGCAATATCTACAGCGATAGTAGATTGCTTGAGATATTGCCGGATCAAATCATTGCAGCCTGATGTTTCATGAGTGACTTATCTTCTAACGTAAATCGTGGGAACTCTCACCCTAAAGAGATATCCCAGGCTAGTGAGTTGAATGAGCTCAGAAACTTACTGATTGGCCCTGATCTAAAAGATCAGTTTGAGAACACCAAACTCCGCTCGGAAGATGTCAGTCGAGTGTTGCCCCAAGCGATTCAACTGACCCTAGAGACAGGGGACAAAACGGTCTCTAAAGCGGTGGTGCCTACGGTAGAACAGGCGATTAAATCTTCGGTTAATACCGATCAAAATATTTTGTCTGAGGCCCTTTTTCCCATCATGGGTCCGGCGATACGAAAAGCGATCGCAGTGGCCATACAGAATTTAACCGACTCCCTGAACCAGGGGCTCGAACATAGCCTTTCTCCCCAAAGCTTAGGTTGGCGGTTTGAGGCCTGGCGTACAGGCAAATCTTTTGCGGAAGTGCTATTGTTGCGCACCCTGGTCTATCAGGTCGAACAGGTTTTTCTGATTCACAAAAACTCGGGCTTGGTGCTGCAGCATCTGGCAGCACCAACGGCTGCAGCTCAAGATGCAGACTTGGTCTCTGCTATGTTTACGGCGATTCAAGACTTTGTTCGTGACTCTTTTAGTGTGAGTGACGATACCTTAGGCAGTCTGCAGGTAGGAGAGTTAACGATTTGGGTCAATGAAGGTCCCCAAGCTATTATTGCCTGCGTTATTCGGGGAAATCCTCCTGGAAAACTGCGGCAAACGATGGAAAATGCCTTAGAACGAATTCATCTAGTCCAAGAAAGCCAGCTGCACGAGTTTCAAGGAGATAGCAGTGCCTTTGAACCCAGCCAGCCTTATCTAGAAGAATGTTTGCAGTCCCAATATCAAACGAAACAGAAAAAATCGTCTCCCTTGAAGTGGATTGGTGGAGCAGCAGGGATTCTCATTCTGGGATTAGGGGCATGGGGCATGTGGTCTAACCATGAGCGTAATCAAGTACGGAGCTTTGTCGATCAACTGAATCAAGAGTCTGGCATCGTCGTGATGCAAACTGCCAAAAAAGACGGCAAATATGTGATATCCGGCTTGAAAGATCCTCTAGCATCTGAGCCAACCGACCTGATCTCAACCACCGAACTCGATCCAGACAAGATTGATTTTCATTGGGAGCCCTATCTATCCTTCGATACTGCATTTGTGAAATCCAGAGTGAAATCGCTGCTGCAGCCTCCTGAAACAGTTGCCCTAGACGTCGATGCCAATGGCGCTGTTGAAGCGACGGGGACAGCCCCTCAAGCCTGGATAACCCAGGCGAATCAGTTAGCCGTGCGACTGCCTAATGTCACCCGCTTCAATACCCAAGAGGTCATTCCAGTTGAAGCGGGAGTACTGACCAGTATTAAGACCAAAATTGAGGCTCAAACCCTCTTATTTACCCAAAATGCTCAGTTGGTGCCTAAGCAAGATGCCAAATTGAAAATTCTGGTGGCAGAAATTAAAAAATTGACTAAAACAGCAAAAACCATTAACCAAACCGTTGCTGTTTTGGTTGAAGGACATACCGATACCAGTGGGTCTGAATTGATTAATCTTTATGTACGGGAGACCCGTGCTAAAGCCATCATTTCTTTGCTATCCAAGCAGGGAATTGAGAAAAGTCAGTTACAGGCAGTGAGTATTGAGCCTCCTGAAGTCGCAAATTCAGAATCGGCTAAGATCTCTAAATCCAATCGCAAGGTCACGTTTAAAGTTATTTTTGTTAATCCATCGGACGCTGATTAATAGCTTATGCTCCAAAAAAAGATTTGTATGGTCGGTGCGTTTGCGACTGGGAAAACGAGCCTTGTCGCTCGATATGTTCAAGGCATTTATTCTGATAAATATCAAACGACTGTTGGCGTCAAAATCGATAAAAAAAGCGTAACCGTTGCGGATCAAGACTTAAATTTAATCCTATGGGACATTCATGGTGAAGATGAATTCCAAAAAATTAGAATGTCTTACTTGCGAGGATCCGCCGCCTATATTTTGGTGGTGGATGGTACTCGGCGAGATACATTAGGAACAGTCTTCCAATTACAAACCAAAGTGGAAGACACCATTGGCAAAGTGCCATTTATTACGATTTTCAATAAGTATGATCTAAGCCAAGACTGGGAAATCGGAGAGGAAGATCTCGAAGAATTATCCCAGCGGCAATGGACATACTGTTTGGGGAGTGCAAGGACTGGATTGGGGGTAGAAGAGTGCTTTATAAAATTGGCGCAAATGATGATTTAGTTACCCATGTTAAATCTCCCACAACCGATTGTGACATTTCTTTGTTCTACAGTCGTTCGAGATCGCTTTCCAGCTTATCTACAAGTCACTAAAACTGGCAAATTACTGGCTTTTGGTGGTGCTTGCGAGCGGTATGGTTTGGCTCTTTTAGAGCTAAACCAGTCTATTGATGATCAAATTTTCTTTTTGGCAGGCTTATTGCCGTTGCAAGAAGCGGCCATGCATATTCCATTTATGCAGCTAGACGAAGATGTTATTGCTGAAGTGCATCTCTTTGTCGACAACCAGCATGATTGGGTCATCCTATTTGATGCGACTTCTGAAAATGAAGAGCATGTTCTCATTCAACAAAAAGTCAATGACCTTAGTCTATTGAGGCGAAAACATGCTCGCTCTCTAGGCCACTTAATACAGTCAGAGATCGTGGCCGAAAACTTCCTTGATATTCGGCCTGCAGGGGAGCAAAAATCTCTCAGTATTCTAGTTGTGAAATGTTGTAATATTGAGGGTCTTGATGATAATATTGCTGCTTCGAACCCGCTGAAAATATTGGATGCATACTTGTCAGCAATTTCACCCTCCATTCTGGATGAAGGCGGTTTGATTCATCAAAGTATTGGTAATTCTATTGTGGCTGTGTTTGGAGTGTTGCCGTCTACCCGTAGCTCCTCGATGCAGGCGATAGACGCGAGTGTGCGTATCCTCCAATTATTTGAAGATCGTCAACCCCCCATTGGCCCATCGGCCCAATGTGCCCTAGTGGTGACGACAGGGATTGTCACGATCGGCCTGCTGCAAGTCGGATTTGGCAAAACCTTAACGGTGATGGGACAGCCTATGGATGTTGCTGTGAATTTAAATGAAAATTCTGAAAGTAAGACCTTGATCATCGACAAACTGACCTTTGATGGGCTAGATAAAAGGCAGAAGTCTTTTCGACCGGCATCTCTTGCTGGGAATTCTATGACTGACGCCCCTAGCTTATATTCTTATCACCCAATGCAATGACGGCATCGCTTCCTGCAAATGTACTCTCTGCTTTAGATATTTTGATTTTAGAGCGGGTTGATGAGCATTCCTTAACAATTGTAGGAACGGCGCCTTCTTGGTTTACCCAGCTCTATCCTCAAGTTCAACTCACCGTAGATATGGCTTGGATTGAAAAGACCTTGCCTTTTCTAGCTAATTTTCTAGTAGATGCGGTGGAGTTTTGGCATGACAATCAGCCAGGGCAGTATAAGTCGGGCATGTGGTGTGAAGCCGATCGCCAAGATCAGGAGATTCATTTGGAGGCGGCAGCCCTAAATTTGGGATCTCAGAAAATTCTCCTCGTTAAGGCTGCAGAGGGAGAATATATTGAACTCCTATCCTTTATTCAAAAAGCACGGGAAAGCACTTTAGATTTTATTGAAGAGCGCAAACAAACCAGCGAAAGCATTCTCAAAACGACGTTTTATGATGCCTTGACGGGACTGCCGAATCAAACCTATTTTCTGATTCAGTTGGCCCATGCTTTTGAACGATCTAAGCGCAAAAAAAGCTATCATTTTGCGCTCTTAATCGTCAATATTGACCGTTTTCAAAGTATTAATGACAGTTTTGGCCGTTTGGCCGGTGATCAGCTCCTTATTTCCATTGCTTGGCGCCTGAAAAATTGCTTGGGTGAATTTGATGTCTTTGCCCGGTTGAGTGGCGATGAATTCATTATTCTGTTGGATGAAATTGATGCGACGAGCACAGCAATATTGGCTGCCAACCAAATTTCGGCAGAGTTTCAAACCCCTTTTCGGTTGAGTGGGCAAGAGTTATTTATTACGGCCAGTGTCGGGATTGCCTTAACTCTGATGGAGTATGACCGGGCTGAAGATTTACTGCGCGATGCTAATACAGCGGTCAGTTCTGCCAAAGGGCTGGGGCGAGCTAATTATGTGGTGTTTGATCCCACCATGCATGCGCGAGCGGTTCGACTGTTGCAGCTGGAAAATGATCTGAAGCGGGCACTGCGTGAGCAAGAACTGAACTTGTTTTTTCAGCCGATTGTGTGTTTAGCCGATCAAAGAATTATTGGATTTGAGGCCTTAGTCCGATGGATGCATCCCAAGATGGGCATGGTTCCTCCTTTAGAGTTTATTCCGATTGCCGAAGAAACGGGCCTGATTTTTGAGATCGATCAGTGGATGTTAAAAGAGGCCTGTTTCCGCATTCAGCAGTGGCGCAGATTTACCGAAGAACCTCTATCGATTAGTGTCAATTTTTCGGCTAAGCAATTCGATCAGCCGGATTTAGCATCTCAAGTCAGGCAAGTGTTGCTGGAAACTCGTATTTCTCCGCAACAACTCATGATTGAAATTACTGAGAGTGTGCTGTTTAGTCGGGACCAAGCGGCGATCGATACCCTCCATCAGCTTAAAAATATGGGCGTCAGCCTCTGTATTGATGATTTTGGAACAGGCTATGCGTCGCTGCAGTATTTGCAGCGATTGCCGGTGGATACTTTGAAGATTGATCGGTCCTTTATTAAACGGATGGATGTGGATAATCTCGATCTGGTGCGCTCCATTATTGAGTTAGCCCATGACCTGGGGTTAAATGTGACGGCTGAAGGAGTTGAAACCCCTGTACAGCGACGCTTTTTACTGGATATGGGATGCCAAGAAGCTCAGGGGCATTTATTCTCTAAACCGGTCGATGGTCAAGTGGCAGTGGAGCTGCTGCAAGAAAAGATGACTAACGGTCTGAAAGATTGGTGAAAGAGTTGGCAAAGGGGATAGATCTCGCTACTCTCTTAGACAGCGGTTGATCGCCCCTATAACGTTTGAGTGACCTGTTATGAAACCAGTTGATGGGCTCTATCAGCACTCTGCTGCCTTGCCTTACCTCATTCAGCCGGATGGTTTGAAGGTGGTCTTAATTACATCCCGTAAGCGAGGTCGATGGATTATTCCTAAAGGAGAAATTGAACCGGATCTAACGGCCTGGGATTCGGCAGCAAAAGAGGCATGGGAAGAAGCGGGGATTGAAGGTTTGATTGCCACAGAACCGCTCGGCACCTATGCTCATCAAAAATGGGGAAGTACCTGTACTGTGCAGGTGTTTCCTTTGGTGGTGACCCAGCTTCATGGCCGATGGCAAGAAGACCATGAGCGGGAAAGGCGGGTGGTCTCTGTCGCTAAAGCGTATAAATTGGTTGAGATGAAGTCATTGCGGAAGATGTTGGGAAAGTTTGAAAAATGGCTCAATCTATAGCCTTTCACCTTCTTCCACCGAGACAATTTTCCATTGGCCATTGATACGCTCCCAAGAGGTGGTTTCACGGCGGCGGAATACCCCTCGTAGTAAGCCTGGCCAATTGGACCATTTTACCGTTTCGATGTGAGAGACAATGGCTTGATCCGCCGTGGGCATTTGTAAATCAGTAATTTCGTAAGAGAGTTTCCATTTTTGTCTGGCTGGTTTTTTGGAGAAAAACGCTGAAGCTCCAGCAACCCGATCGTTGTAGTTTTGGACCAATCCAGTATGCTGCCTGTAGCGAAAGCGTTCCTTATCGATCGGCATATAGTTAAATAGCCGAGCGGCATCCCGCGTTTCGATTAAAGGGGCCATCGCTGCATAATGCTGATCTAGAAAAGCGCGAAAGGTTTGTTCTGCTCCACTTGCGGAGGCTACAGGGGCTGAAGATGGGGGAGATGAAGCCGCCAGAGGAGTTGGTTTAAGGGCCAGGGGTGTAAGGTCCAGAATCGTATTGATGGGTACGCCTAAGTTCAAGCCTGCCTTGACAGCTACTCCTTGCACGCGTTCACCCTCTGCTAAGCCGTGAATGCCAATCACTTGTCCAGTTTCACTAAGAATAGGGCCACCACTCATGCCCGGTTGGGTGACGTTGTCGTAAATTAGACCGTATCCCCGTTGGTATTGACCCTTGCCAGTGATTGCCCCCTTAGTAATGGTGAAAGTAGGTGAAGTAATGGCTTGGCCGGGTAATGGGAATCCAGCGATGTAAATCGTATCCGTTTCGGTGATGGATTCCGAGTTACCCAGGGTGGCGACCGGATAGTTGCGATCACTATCGAATCGAATCAGGGCTAAATCGACCCCTGATAGGTACAAGATAGCCTGAGTATTAACGGCATGAGATTGGCCATCGGCAGTGATCACATCCGCCTCTTCCCCCGCACCAGTAGACTCTATGACATGCTTAGCCGTGAGTACGTAGTAGCTGCTGCCTTCCTGCTTGATCAAGACCCCTGACCCGGAACTGCTTTGGGGGGAAACCAAGACCGTTACGGCTTTGGCAATATCTCGTACCTGTCGTCCAGTTTGGCCATAGGCCTGGTGCGGCCACAGTAGTGTCAATGCTATGCCACCTGCCATTTGTAACAGGCGGCGACGGGGTAATTTCAGGTGGGTCATCATCAAACGTTATCGAGGGAGGTGAAGAGAGACAGGCTGGGGGGATGGCGTCTGGGGCTTGGATTTAAACTGATGCATCACGGTCATGATTAAGGGAATCGTGAACAGCACAAATAAGCCAATCGCAGCCCATTGGAAAATAGCAGGACGACGACGACCTTTGGTTGGAAATTCGCAACTGAGGCAAATTTCTGCTTCAGTACTATTTAAAGCACCACAAACTTGACAGGGTTCTAAGGCCATGGCGAAACACCCATAGATGTTTTTCTCATCTTAGTCTAGACAGATTTGCGGGTTGAATAGACTGGAACGATGAGATCTCTAGATCAAATCTTGCCTCTAAACAAGCTATGCCTTAAGAAATATGGGCCACGATCTCTTCTTGCTTGTACCTGACTTTAGGGAGAGCGGTATATTTATCTTCAGCATGACGATATCCCACAGGACAGGCTAGGACTGTGCGGTATTCAGTCTCAGTAAGGCCTAGGGCTTCATCATATTTGGCAGGAATAATGCCTTCCATGGGGCAAGTATCAATACCCAGTACTGCGGCGCTGGTCATTAATTGGCCTAAAGCAATATAGACTTGCCGGGTTGCCCAATTATCCGCATCGAAGTCAGGGTTATTGGGATTGGCTAAAAAGTTTTTGATGACGTTGGCAAATCCTGTTAAGGTTTCCGCCTCAACTTGGCGAACTTCCGCTGTTCTGTGGATGTAGCGATCCACATCGTCTGCATTGGCTGATTTTTTAATGGCGAGCACAACTAGGTGGGACGCATCAACCACTTGAGTCTGGCCAAAAGAATATTCCACTAGCTGCTGGCGGATTTGCGGGTTGTGGACCACAAAAAATTTCCAGGGTTGTAGTCCAAATGAAGAAGGGGTGAGGACCAAACTTTGCTCGAGGGCATCCCAAGTGGCTGCGGGTATTTGTTGGGCTGGGTCAAATTGTTTGGTGGCGTAGCGCCATTTCAGTTGGTGAAGGAGCTGTTCTGGGGTAAGGATGGAATCACTCATAAAAAAATAGGTTAGAGATGGGTAGACGCCAAGAGCATTACATAGTTGTACGCTGTGAAAAGTTTGCTCATCATTCAGAGCGCGCTGAGAGCCTTTACAGGCGAGAAATATCTAGGCTATGTTTGAATGTATCTCATGTCAACACTCCTTCTATACAGGGCGTTATGGCGCCTGACAGGCACAAGCTGTATCGTGATTTTTACGCTGGACAGGTTGCATTCGCTAACCCTCATCAGTCGATATTTTAGATCTAGGATGCGTCAGCTGATGAAACCTGTCCAGGATGCTGCTTCAGGCGGGTATTGATGTTGCCTTAGTAGGCATCAATCCATAGGACAATCCACTGATTACCCCATTACCCAATTGACCAGGGTTCGCACGGCAAAACCCGTAGCACCCACATTGAGATAGCCATTTTCTTTCTCAGTCCAGACTGGGCCTGCTACATCTAAGTGCGCCCAAGGGGTGTTCTCAATATATTGTTTGAGGAATAGAGCCGCTGTAATTGAGCCACCGGGACGAGGACCCGTGTTTTTCATATCGGCGATGGGAGATTTTAGTCCCTCAAAGTACTTTTCCTCTAGGGGCATTCGCCAAAACTTCTCTCCTGCCTGGTCAGATGCTTGGGTCAGCTCTTCTGCCAAGCTGTCTTCTGGGGTCCACATGCCGGCAATGTCATGGCCTAAGGCGACGATACAGGCTCCGGTCAAGGTGGCCAAGTCAACGATGGCATCGACGCCTTGTTTTTCGGCAAAGACCAAGGCATCGGCTAGGGTGAGCCGTCCTTCAGCATCTGTATTGTTGATCTCGATGGTTTTGCCATTGGATGCCGTCAAAATATCGCCGGGACGGAGGGCATGACCACTAATCATGTTTTCGGCAGCTGCGACGATGAAATGAACTTCAACATCGGGTTTTAGTTGGCCAATCGCTTTGGCAGCTCCCAACGTAGCACCAGAACCCGCCATATCCATTTTCATAGTTTCAATGCCGCTGCCCCCGACCTTGAGATTGAGGCCGCCGGAGTCAAAGGTGACGCCTTTACCCACAATTGCCAGCTTGCGGCGAGGGGTACCACTGGGCTTGTAGGTCAGGTGGATGAATTTGGGCGGCAAGTCAGAAGCGAGAGAAACACCCAGAAAAGCTCCCATGCCCTGAGCTTCGCATTCTTCTCGTTCTAAAACCTCTAGGGTCAGGCCGTGGTCGGCGGCGATTTGGGCTGCGGTTTCTGCTAAAGCACTGGGGGTGACGACATTGGCTGGGGCTGCCACGAGTTCACGGGTCAGCAGGACCCCTGTACAAATCTGCTGGGCTGTCTCAATGGCGGCAGCTTGATTGGCCAAACCTAACAGGTTGATGTCGTGAGGGTATTCCCCAGACTTTTGGGCTTCTGGATCAGACTTAAAGCGAATATCTTGATGCAACGCAAGTTCAATGCCTTCTGCCGTGGCTTGGGTCGAGGCTGCAGCATCGTCGTTCCAAAGGGGTAACTGCAAGCCTGCAGAGGCCGCTTTTTGCTTTTGGGCTGCTTTGGCAAAGGTGGCGGCGGCTTGGCGAAGACTATCTAATGTGAACGTTTCTTGGGAGCCAAGGCCAATGAGCATGACTTTGCGGATAGAGCCTTTTCCTGCAATTCGGGTCCAGGGCTGTTCCCCAGCCTTGCCTTGAAATTCAGTTTCACTCACTAGATCTTGTAGGACGTCCCTGAGGGGTTGGTTTAGCTGAGTTAAATAAGCCTCTATTGTTGTGGAATCTTCAAAAAAACCAATGCCTAAATAATCGCCTGACCAGTCTGCAGCTACTGTATCAATTGCCTGAATCTTCATCCTCAACCCATATCCTTCAACGCTGAATGTTCAAACCGTAAGTGGTTGACTTTGCGAGATTTTCCTCCCAAAAGCCAAGCCGTAGTTCTGATCATAGCAATCAGTTCCGTCGAGAACACATGTCTGTCTGGCTAGATAGATAAGCAGCTCGGAAGGATGTTGCATCACCCGTCTGAATTGATTGGAGTTTTGGGTTCCCCCAAGCCTGACTGGGCTGAGAAGACTGCCCTAAGATTTTTTGAGGGCAGTCATTTTAGGGAATTCTCCTGGCAGACTTCTAGTCGCCGAGATACAGGCCATTGCTATAGATCGCTTTAAGAATGGGAAGGAGCGACGAGGGATGCAGCAGGTCGTTCCACAGCATTTTCTTCAGAATCTGCAGGTAAAGCGCTAGCGGGGATAAGCTGAACGGCACAGGCCTTCAGCTCTGGTTCTAGAGAGATGGGACAGGCTTCAGGATGGGTTAAGGCATTCACCTCAGCATGTTTGGCCCATAAAGCTCCCCAATGCATGGGAATGAAGACGGTGCCAGGGGCAATGGCTTTGGTAATTTTGGTGGGAACGCGAGCAAAGCCACGACGCGATCGCACTTCCAATACTTCCCCCTCCTGAATGCCAATACGGGCGGCATCCCGAGGATGGATCTCAACGAAGGGATTGGGATACATCCCCGCCACCTTCTCAATCCGTCCCGTGCGGCTTTGGGTATGCCAATGACCGTAGAGGCGGCCCGTCGTTAGTACAAAAGGATAATCAGGGTCGGGGGGTTCAGCCAATCCTTTGGCATGAAAGGATGAGAACCGGGCCCGGCCATCTTCTGTGGGAAATCGATGATTGGTATAGAGTCGTTTGCCGGTTGCGGTGGCATCGATGGTATCGCCTAGGGCACAGGCGGGAAAGGGCCATTGAATGGGGCCATTTTTCAGGAGATCATGGCTGAGGCCGCTCATATCGCAGATGCGATCGCGGGTTAGTTTCACAAACTCGGTATACACCTCTGCAGAATTGGCAAAGGCAAACTCCCGCTCAAACCCTAAGCGACGTCCGACTTCAGCAAAAATGTCCCAATCAGCTCGGGCTTCTCCTACGGGCTCTCGAAAAGTAGGACAATAGGTGACTACGCGTTCGGAATTCGTCATGATGCCCGTTTTCTCGCTCCACTGGGCTGCCGGTAGCAACACATGGGCATAATCGGCCATTTCTGTGGGATAGTAAGCATCCTGACAGATCGTAAACCGAGATTTCAATAACGCCGCTTTGGTGCGTTTAATATCTGGCATACTAACAGCGGGATTGGTTGCAGCTACCCAGAAAAAACCGACGCTTTGGTTTTCTAGACCTAGAATCATATCCCAAGCTGTTAAACCGGGCTGAGGAGAAATACTACCTTCTGGTAGTTGCCAGGCTTTTTCTACATCCTGACGATGCTGAGGATTCTTGACGACCCGGTACCCGGGCAGAATATGAGATAATCCACCGGCTTCACGGCCTCCCATGGCATTCGGCTGCCCGGTTAAAGAAAAAGGGCCTGAACCAGGTTTACCGATGGTGCCCGTCATCAAATGCAAATTAATGATGGTGCGGCACTTGGCCGTTCCTTCCGTTGATTGATTGACTCCCATGGACCACAGGGATAGTACCCGCTGGGATTCGCTCCAGTATTGGGCTGCTTTTTCGAGTTCATCAACACGAATGCCACAGTCTCGGGCAACTAATTCCGGTGGATATTGACTGATAACACTAGCAAAACTGGCGAAACCAGAAGTACATTCATCAATAAATAGGGAGTCAAACTTCCCCCAACGCATCAGCAAGTGGGCAATGCCGTTGAGCAAATTAATATCTGTGCCAGGCTTAATGGCCAGATGCAGATCGGCTTTCTCTGCTGTTTTGGTACGTCTAGGGTCAACCACAATCATTTTGACGTGGCGGTTTTTCTTGTGATGCTTGAGCAACCGATTAAAAACGATAGGATGACATTCTGCTGTATTAGTCCCGATTAAAAAAGCACAGTCCGTCAGCTCCAAGTCGTCATAGCAAGGAGGTGGGCCATCAGAGCCAAAACTTTGGATATACCCTGCCACTGCAGAAGACATGCAAAGACGAGAATTGGCATCAAAATTATTAGTGCCTAGACAACCTTTCAATAACTTTTGAGCGATGTAATAATCTTCAGTTTGAAACTGCCCGGAGCCGTACATGCAGATGGCGTCTGGACCTTGGTTGGTATGAACGGTTTTCAGTTCACTCACCACCCGCTCTAAAGCTTCGTCCCATGTGACCTGCCGAAACGGTTGGTCTAGAGAATCCCGCATCATCGGGTAGCGCAGCCGATCTTTATCTAATGCGCCGGCAACCGTTGCTCCTTTGACACAAACTTGGCCCTTGCTGGAAGGGTGGGCTTGATCGCCTCGCACTCGCCAGATGGGGGTTCCCGCGCTATCTCGATTGACAGGCTTACCTGGCAAAGCCGGAGGCAGTACTTCTAATCCACAGCCGACACCACAGTAAGGACATAAAGTTTTGACAGGTTCAGTCATAACTGTTTTGTATTAATCAAGGATCAGAGAAAAAAATCGAAATAGCAATCCAACATCATTATCATCAACATTTCAGGCAAAAATTGTAAGATTAGCTACGGTTCCTGATCTGAGTAATGCGTTCTCAACATTGTTTGTATGCACTTTAATCATGCCCCTGTAAATGCACTAATTTTGCAATAAAGCCCATGTGATCGGTCTTCAAGCCTGGAGACCGTGTTGTGGAGTTAGAAAAACTATCCCAAAGATTAGAGCAGGTAAAAAAATTAGGGAACGAAAATTTTTCGTTCCCTAGGTCATCAACTTCTATCTATTCTGAGGAGGCGTTTAGAACTTAAATGTCGTCCGAATAACACCGACTAAGATGTCACTGTTGGCGGAGTTACCTTCAGGATTAATGAGATAAATCACGCCAGGCGTAATGGTGATGAAGTCATTAACAGGGAAGGAATATAAAGCTTCCAAATGGAAGGTTTGATCGGGGTTCTCCCTAGCAGCGACATCATTATTAATTACTGTTGGCGGTACTCCAACAATTAAGCCACCGGTGGCTCCTTCCATCCCGAGATCAGGAAAGGCAAAGTTAATGGCAGCATTGATAATGTCTGCTTTATTGGTGGTATTGTCTTCGCGGGCAATCGTATAGCCAAACCAACCGCCGACAGCGACCCAATCTGCTAATTTGAGGGTTCCTTCAAAGCCGAAGGAATCACCAGTAATATTATTAGCACCGCCAAAAGGATTATTGGAAAAGACGGTTCCTGTGCCAAACCTCATTAAGCCATCAGGGGCTTCATTACGGACATAGGTTAAGCCAACCTGAGATCCTTCTGTGGGTTTAATGCTGAGTTGAGCTAAAGCGCTATAGGTCCCACCAAATAACCCACCTTCATTTTCGCCATTGGCCAAGGCCGTGGTTGTTGCTTGGTTAGCACGACCCGCTAAGTAGCCTAAGTCAAGGCGAAAATCATTTTCCTTGTTGAACATGTAAGAGGTGCCGACGCCCGCAACATTGGGAATAGCAACCGTACCAATTCGATAGATGGGGTTGCGCTCACCAAAGAATGAGAGGGCACCTTTACCGCCACCAAATCCTTCAAAGTAAGGGTTGACGGTGGTGGCGTAGTAATGGTGGAAGGCCGCATTGGCAAAGACCGTAACATTGAGTTTGTCACCAATGGGGAATTTGTAGTCTAAGCGATCGAGGATAACGCTGTTGTTGGTGTTGCCGGTGTCAAAGGCAACCCGAGTTTGCAGAGTCCCTGTATTGTCAATAATTCCAGGGATAGCACCGTCGCTAAAGTTGACAGGACGATTAGAAGTTTGTAGTCGGGTATATAACCGATCTTTACCGGTAAAGCTGGTGATGAAATTTAAACGGGTTCTCTGGTTTAGAGAGACTCGCCCACTAATATCAGCACCAGTAGTGGCGTTATCGCCAGCAACACCACTGAAAGCAAAAATAGCTTCCCCGTTTAATTTAGTGGTGGTAGAGAATTGTTGGGATTCTACGGTTGCGACTCTCGCTTCTAAACCATCGACGCGGCCTCTAAGGGTAGCGAGTTCAGCGGCAAATTCATCTTGCAACGCTTTGAGGGCATCCAAATCTTCTTTCGTGGCAAACCGATTGCTCAAGTTATCTAAGCAAGCATTGACCAACGCCGCAGCTTCACGTCGCGACATGGCTCGACTGGGACGAAATGTACCGTTGGGGTAACCAGCCACACATCCATAGCGTTCCACCAAAGACTGAATGGCTTGGAAAGCCCAGTCATCAGGCTGTACATCAGACAGTTGGGAGACAGACGTTACCTGACCAAGAGAGGCGTCAGAGGCATGCAAACTCGGATCCGAAGGAAAATACGGATCGTTTTGATTGCCAGCGATGTCTGCAATAGAAGTAGGGGGACTGGCTAGAGTGGGTGTTTCCACTGCTTGCGCGAGTTCCAGGGCCTCATCTACAGACGGTAGTGCTGTAGGGATGACCTCCTCACTGGGAGTGATGTCCAATTGTTTAGCCGTAACATCAAGATTAGATGTCTCGGGTGCTGCTTGGGCAGGAATGCAATTGACCATTGCAATTCCTAAAACGCTGGTATTAAAAAGTAGCCGATACCAGGACAAACGTTTTGACATGTTGTTTCAGTAACCTCACACCGAATTATTGAGCGGAACTTGAAGAATATTAATTAAGTTCAGCGTCCGCTAAGTGTAATGAATACCTCTATCCCGATTTGTATCTCTTCGAACAAATAAGGATAAAGATATGAATAATTCGCACAAATTATATGCATTTTTCGCATATAAAAAATGGACATATTTATAAATCTTGAGGTAAAGATAACAATCTTTCTCTAAAAATAATTGATGTCTAAATTATGAGTCTATTGAGTTACTATCAGCCTTTAGTTCAATGAATGAACATGATTTTTGCCAACAAAAAACGAGAGATTTGTAGATTGTACAAATCTCTCGTTTTTGCCAAGAGTAACCTAAATTTTGATATCCGTTAAAGATGGATATCTATCTATGGAGTAGTTGGATATTTGATCCCTACAGGGCTATTAGTTGATGTTTCTTCCCCTTCATGACTTTCAGCAAAAGAGCCTTGAGGCTCTTCTAGGAAAAAGATACAGAGGAAAGCGACAATCAAACCGGTAGTTCCTAGAACCTGGAAAAAGCTAGAGTTCACAGCAGCCATATTGGGAGTTGCACCAGCTCCATCTACGAACAGCAGGCGAGTGGTGAGGTAGGCAACAGCGCCAACATTACCGTAAGCGCCGACGTTGCCAGCGATTTGACCCGTGACTCTGCGCTTAACTAAAGGCACAATCGCGAAGGTAGATCCTTCGGAGGCTTGGACGAAGAAGGAACAGGCCATTGTCAATAGTACGGCTGCGGGTAGCCACCAATTGCTGGTGACTTGGCTCATGAGTAGATAACCAATGCCCATGCCGCCCGTGAGAATAACCATCGTCCACTTTCGGCTACCCATTTTGTCAGAGATAATACCGCCACCAGGTCGGGAAACCAAGTTCATAAAGGCATAGCTAGAAGCAATAATACCGGCCATGGCTTTGTCGAGGCCAAAGGTTCCTTCAAAGAAAGCAGGGAGCATAGTTACAACAGCTAGTTCAGAACCAAAATTAACAATGTAAGTCAGTTCTAAGATGGCAACTTGCTTAAACTTATAGCGGTCTTCAGGAGCATAGCGCTTCCGGCCTGAGAGCAAGTCTTTATTGGCACTCCAGCAGTTGTAAGACTGGAAAGCATAGAGACCAAAGAGAGCTACCCAGGTAATGTACATGGCGGATGGGGTCAAGAAATTGACTTTATTTAATCGCCAAGCCAGCACCATCAAAATGGCAGTTAAAGGAATGTTCATCACCATCAGGAAGTAGAAGTCTCTGACAGAAGTGACTTCTAGACCTCGAGCACTTTTAGGACGTTGATAAACTTTTCCAGGAGGGGTATTTTGGACATTGGCATAGTAGATGAAGCCATAAATCGCAGCGATGATACCCGAGCCGCCAATGGCTGCTCTCCAGTTCAACACTGAGCTAGAGAAAGATAAACCCAAAACAGTAAAGGTTTGAGCTTCGCCAAAGTTGAAAGCACCTGGAATGAAGCTTAAGGCAGTTGCAACCAGAACCATGGTAAAGGCGGAGAAGGCAGAACCAAAGTTACCCCATCCTCCATAAATGCCTTCTGCTGTTCCCACTTCTTTGGGGGGAAACCACTCGGCAGTCATGCGGATGCCAATCACAAATCCTGCCCCCACAATACCCATGAGCAATCGGCCAATCACCAATTGAGTAAAGCCTTGGGCGGTAGCAAAAATTAAACAAGGAATGGCTGCATACATTAACAGCAGAGAGTAGGTCAAACGCGGTCCATAACGGTCTAACACCATGCCAATGATGATGCGGGCAGGGACCGTGAGGGCAACATTACATAGACCAATGGTTCCAAGCTGTGGCTTTGTGAGCCCAAATTCTTGGCCAATCGTGGTAGCAAAAGGTGGGAAGTTAAACCAGACCACGAAGGACAGGAAAAACGCAAACCAAGTCATGTGTAGGATTTTGTAGCGGCCCTTAAACGACCACATTTCTGTCAACATGCATTCTTCTCCAAAACAGGAATGAAAAAACTAAATCAGCTAAAAACGACGCGATAAGCCAAAAACAAACTTAAACTAGGCATCCAAGACTACTTTGCCGACTGGGTAGGCAATACAGGTCAAGATATGCCCTGATGCGGCATCATCTTCTCCTAAGCCGTCTGGATCGGCTTCGTATCGGAATTCACCCTCAACGAGCTTGGCGACGCAGGTGCCACAACTGCCAGACTGGCAACTGCTTTCAATCTCAACGCCGGCAGCCTCCGCAATTTCTAATATGGATTGGCTGTCATCACAGTTGACCTCCTTGCCAGATGCTGCAAACTGAACCACAGCGGGCTGGGCCGCCGGAGCGGGTGTAGCCACTGGTGCAGGAGGCGCTACTGCCGGAACGACAGCAGCAGGGGGCGCAGAACCGTTTTGGCTCACCGTGCCGTGCAAACTGCGTTGACGTGAAAGTCCGGCCGTCCCTTGGGATGGGCGGGGAGTGGATCGGGGTTGAGCGTCAAACTGTTGAATGAGAATATCTTTTAAGACGCCTCTGAGTTCGTCACAGGGAATGGCTTTCTGGACTTTTTCGCCGAGTACGGCATCTTTACCGACTTTGCCTCCCATGAATAAGTCCACGGCTTCGACGGTCTTGCCATCCTTGCGGGTTTTGGTGCCCATTAAGCCAATATCTGCGACTTGGGGTTGACCACAGGAATTCGGGCATCCAGTCCAGTGAAAACGCACGGGTTTAGGGACTTCTAGCTCATCTGCTAGATCATTAATCACCGCTACGGCTTGGTTTTTGGTTTCTATCAGAGCAAACTTACAAAACTGGCTGCCGGTACAGGACACCAAGGCCCGTGTGAGGGGATCGGGGTTGATGGAGAAGACCTCTAACAAAGGCTCTTGTAAAAAGGAGTCAAGACGAGAATCGGGAATATTGGGAATGAGGACATTTTGCTCAACGGTGAGCCGAATTTCACCACTGCCGTAGACTTCGGCCATCCGGGCAAACTCGAACATATCGTTGGCATAGAGACGACCCACGGGGACGTGCATGCCCACAAAGTTCAAGCCAGGTTGTTGCTGGACATGGACGCCAATATGGTCCCGTTTGTCCCAGTCAAATTCATCTTTGTCGGCTTCGGATTGGAGGGTGACACCCATCTGGGTTTCTACAGCCGCTCGAAAGCGTTCGACGCCCCATTCTTCGATGAGCCACATCATCCGAGATTGGTGGCGATTGGCCCGTGAACCATTGTCGCGGTAAACAATCAGAATGGCTTCGCTGATATCGACCACTTGGGTGTGATCGACCCAAACATTCATTGAGATAGCGGGGGCACAGCGCTTAGCCGAAAAGAAGCCACCGACGACGACATTAAAGCCTAGTTTTTCGTCTTTATAAGCCGGAACAAAGGCAATATCATTGATTTCGGCATGGACGGAGTTGTCGCGACCACCTGCGATCGCAATGTTGAATTTCCGAGGCAGATTGGTGAAGGCGGGGTTGCCCTGACTGTTATTGGTGATCATGTCCTGGACTTTGCGGACCAGACCGCGGGTATCAATCAGTTCATTGGCATCCAGGCCAGCGACGGGGGATCCGGTAATGTTGCGGACGTTGTCCATTCCCGATTGCATGCTGGTCAAACCCGCCTGCTGGAATCGATTAAAAATATCGGGGATATCTTCGATGTGAATACCGCGCAACTGGATATTTTGGCGAGTGGTAATATCGGCATAGCCATCTTCGCCATACTGCTGAATCACTTCAGCCAAGACGCGCATTTGGCCGCCGCTGAGAATACCGTTGGGCATCCGCATCCGCAGCATGAACTTGCCAGGGGTGACGGGGCGGAAGAATAATCCAACCCATTTGAGGCGTTGGGTGAGGTCGGTGTCATCCATGGCTTCCCAACCGATCTGGGCAAAGTGGGACAGTTCAGGCAGAATTGCCAAACCATCTTTTTCCGCTTTGAAGCGCTCAAATTTATTCATTTTGGGCGCGGCTGGGGCGGTATTACTCACGTTTGATCCTTTTGAACTCGCGTCATTACCAATCAAAAATTGAACATCATCAATTTCTGCGATTGGGATACTAACTTAGCGACTCCAATGGCGATCGTTCGTATCCGTCGTTACGAAAGTGATAGCCTATATGTAGTTTCTGCAAATCAGATATGCTGAAATTGCATATCTATCGACAAATTGTTTAATCAGTTTGGAGAGAATAGCAGTGGCATGCAATCACCAACCGCTGTGAGTGAACTCATATCCGTTTTAACGAAGCTAGAACAAGGAGATTTCGCATCTCGTTGGGAAACGGCTAAGCAAATTCCTGACTTTGGAGAACCAGCAATCACGTTTTTGGTTGATCTTCTCCAGAACAACGCCGATGATCCTGAGCTGCAATGGTTTGTGGCCCGAATCTTAGGCGAGTTTAATCATGCGGATGCCGTGATGGCATTAACGCAGCTATTGCAAGAAGCGGATGATGATGATGTTGCTGAAATCGCCGCCCAAATGCTGGCCCAAATTGGCCCACAATCTATAGATGCATTAGCCACATTACTGGAATCATCCCCTGCTCGGGGGCTGGTGGTCTCTGCGTTGTCGCAAATGCAAGATGCAGTGATTGTGCCGATCTTAATCAAGGCGGTTGCTGACGAAGATGCATCGGTTCGCCTGCAGGTGATCGAAACGCTTGGCCGATTTCATGATCCACAAATTATCCCAGTCTTACTCCAGGGATTAGCTGATTTAAGTGCCCAGGTTCGCCAAGTTGCGATCGCAAGTATTAGTTATCGTGCTCACCTCTTCTATGAGCATGATCATGATCCGGTGGCGTTGATTCAGCCGTTTCTCACTGATGTGGATGTCCAAGTCTGCCAAGGGGCGGCATTGGCCCTGGGACGGTTGGGTACTGATACGGCTGCTCAGGCGTTACGGATGACGGCTAGTGCTGACAATATCCCTGCCCCCTTCAAGCTAACGATTATTCAGGCCCTGGGCCAGATTGGTAATGACCAGTCTGTGCGGTTTTTACAGAAGCTTTGGCCCCATACAACGTCTGCCCTGCAGGTGATTGATGATGAGGACTTAAACCTAGCAGAAGCGATTATTAAAGCGTTAACCCTCCATCGCCAACCAGAATTGCAAGGGGTGTCTACTCAGGCGTTGATTTATTGCCTGCATCATCACCCCGGTGTGGATCTGACCTTAAATAAAACGATTGCCAGTGCCCTGGGACAATTAGGTGATACGACAGCGATACCAGAATTGATACGGCTATTAGGGATTGCGGATATGGGGGTGAGACTCCATGCGATCGCAGCCCTCAAACAAATCTCGTCAGAGCTTGCCTACACTAAGCTCCAGGCTTTAGCAGAAGACGATACGGTGGAAAAAGATGTGCGAGACGGAGTTGCGATCGCACTCCAAGAATGGTGAGTCAAAATAGCTAGCAGCACTGAACCGATACCCAGTGGCACCATAGAAATATTCAACCCCAGCGGCTTTCTGATCGATGCGTGATTCTAGCAAGGGAATGATTGAATTTATTGATGCCCTTGAAACAGATGAGGGCTACTTCGCAATTATTGCTGTGCCTAAAAATGACCTAATCAAAAATTATCGTTTTGCAGTTACGCATACCGCTTACAAAGCCATTCGAAAAATTCTGGGATCTCGTCCACTAGATACCATGCCAGGGCTGAAATATCGATATTTCTGGAAGGGTTCAATGGGGGGTAAAACTGAGCAGAAAATATTCTTAGGAATTAGATGTGAGGTGGGTAAAGATAGCAAAAGTATCGATATTGAAGTTCCTCATCACTTGGCCGCAAATTTGAAGTGGTTCAATGAAATGAAAACCTTGGATGAAGCAGAATCTCTGGAGTGTTGAGTGTCGATGGATGTGTGGAATGATTTTAGCCAATGTCTCACACAGTTTAAGTTTTTAAACCATTGATGACGGAGTAATGATACAGCTGCCTATCGTTTTAGCCCGTTTTTCACTGCACTTGACACCAAAATTCTTGGTAGCTACAGTGTAATTACATTGACGCTTGTAAGCATTCTAAGATGAATACAGCTATTAGGACCCGCATCGTTAAAATTGGCAACTCCCAGGGTATTCGCATTCCCAAGCTTTTATTAGAGCAAAGTGGTCTCAATGGAGAGGTTGAGATTACCGTGCAAGGAGACTGCTTAACCATTCGTACTGCTGAATGTTCTCGTGCTGGGTGGGATGCAGCTTTTGCTTCCATGGCCCAACATCATGACGATGTGTTTTTAGATGAAGTCAACACTACCGACTGGGATGATACTGAATGGGAGTGGTAGTCAAGCGTTTTGATGTGTTTCTAGTTAACCTCGATCCGACAGTAGAGAGTGAAATTCAGAAGACGCGACCGTGTATTGTGATCTCTCCTAACGAGATGAACCAATACATTGCCACAGGGATCATCGCTCCCATGACCACAAAAGGAAGGCAATATCCAACGCGTGTTGCTTGCCAATTTCAGGGAAAGGATGGACAAATTGTTTTGGATCAAATTCGCACAGTTGATAAAAAACGATTAGTCAAAAAGCTAGGTCAGATCAATCAAGATGAGCAGCAAATGCTCTTATCGATCTTGGCTGAGATGTTTGCTGAATAGACTGGATATAGCCAGTACAGCTTGAATTTGACATCACTCATCAGAAACATGAAAACTAAGAATATTCTATTTTTCAGTTATCTAAAGTGACAAAAGAAGGATAAAACCGAGAAGAAAATCTTTTTGGGGAATTAGATGTGAAATTGGCCAGGACAGTAAAAGTATCGATATTGAAGTTCCTCATAGTTTGGCCGCAAATTTGAAGTGGTTCAATGAACTGCCAATTTTTGATGAAGCAAGACATCTATTTGATTAGAGTGTTCTTTCTACCCAGGTTTAGTTGGGCTTTTCAGTAGGTCGTCAAGATTACAGAACGAACATGAATCAGTTAACCATCACTCGTTTTAACGGTACTGAAGTATTTCCGATTGAATCTGCCCATTTATTCACGGTTAGAGAAAGTGACAATCTCACACTCTGGTTTGAAATTGAAGCGACAGAAGAGGGGGCTCACTTCAATGCAGATACATCGGTATACCCGGCCCGGCCCAGTGCTGAGCTTGGCATCAAATTGGCCCAATTTGATGCCTCAAAGCTTGTAGGACAAAAGTTCAAGCATCCTGGAACATCAAACGATGACGAAGATGCATGCTCTGCGCTGTTCTACTATTACGAACATCAACCTTTGCGTGATAATCTCGTGTCGATATTGTCTCAATCCAGCAATATCTTCAAAATTTGTTGGATGGCCCGTACACAAGATGTCAATTTCTATGACGGCAGTAAACCAGATGCCAAACTTGAGATCAATGCTGACTTCATGTTGAAATCTACCTTCTAAGTTGGCACAGAACTCATACCCACACCTGTATTGGTAACCGTTCTACCCGATTCTTCAACCGGCAAGCGTTTCCACAATAGATGGCAGGCTTCTTAGATCTGAACAAATCCCATGGGCACTTCTACACTCAGGGTATAAGTCGGTTGTCACAAAAATGGTATGCAAGCCCGCGTTGATTGCACCGTTGATATCCGAGATCGGATTGTCTCCAACGTAAATCGTTCTTTGCGGAGATACCCCGAGTTCTTGGCACCCAAGCAGAAAGATTTTAGGGTCTGGCTTGCGGAGGCCAACTGCTTGGGAAATGATGACGCTCTTGAATAATGATGCTATTCCCAACGCTGTGAAATTGCGTTCCTGAAAGGGTGACATCCCATTGGAGATTACACCAAGTTTGTATTTCTTCGAGAGTTGTTGAATAGCCTCAATTCCCCCCTCTCTTGGAACAGCAAAAGCACAAAAACAGGTTTCATAGACGCCCAGCAACTCATTAACAGACCACTCTGTCAAAGTGAACTCATCAATGAGAGCAGCGTAGACTTTATCTTTCCAAAGGGTGCCATTTGCATCTAGCTCGATAAAGCGAGCAATGAAATCCAATTTATTCTCAAGGTATGGACTCAGCATGCCGTGACATTGCCAACTGATGAAGTCTCGTAAAGACCGTTCACGATCCAGCAGCGTTTGATCGAGGTCAAAGATCACAGCATCTATATGACGTTTCATGAGTAACACCAAGGTCATGCCTTCAGGAAGAATGCTACTTTCTAGCCACTTTTGGCTAATACTACTGCCCCAAAGCTGAGGGCAATCAGAAATACTAAAACAATGGGCAGGAAGACGAGTATGCCATCCCGGTTAAAGCGGAGAGGTTGGTTTTGAGACTTCATCAGCAAAACCATACCTCCCACACCCATCATGATCCAGATAAATCCAAATCCCAGAAACAGCGCAAAAATGGAATCCGACATTATGTGTCTAATGGTTAGTTGTAAACCACTTGAGAGAATACAACCATTATGACCAAGCTTGACTGAGTCGTTCAGAAATGGATATTGCTTAACGCAATGGTTGGAACTCCCAAATTTTGTCAGATCGATAGGACGGCAGGCTTGAGCAGCCCTACTCGATTGCTAGAGATGCGGGACTAGACGCCAAGCTAGGAGTCGGTTCAGAGGTTAAGAGAGCAGGATTTGGAAATCCTTCTAACTCTCGGGACCGCTGGGTTTTGATCATGGCAATTTGACTCGTTAGCAAAAAGCTTACAAAGCTCGAAATTACAATGACAGGCAGCATCGCTGTTCCAGACAACACACTCAAAATAATGCTGGTGCTGACGGGAGTTTTCGTCACCGCCACATTCACGGCAGCCATTAAGCAGACCATACCTAAGGTGGGATGAACCTGAGGCACCATCAGGGAAATCGCCAGACCAACATTTGCGCCAATAAAGAAGAGCGGAAAAATAAATCCCCCTAAAAAGCCAGAATGAAGCGTCACGCTAATGGCAAACATCTTGGCCACCGCGATCATCAGCAAAAAGCTAATCCCCAGGGTTGCGCCCGTTTCGATTACTGTATGAATCTGCTCTTCGCTGAAAAATAGTGTTTGGGGAAAGGCCAAGGCAATTAAACCAATGGTTAGCCCCCCCAGGGTGGCTAAGAGAATTCGAGAATGTTCTAGGGGAGCGAGCAAATGGCCCACCAAGCGAAATATGCCGATAAACATCACTGCAACCCCAGCACCAATCACTCCCAGCACTAATCCTTCCAGTAAGTTGATGGGGGTTAAAGGCGGCACTGTTTCGAAATGATAGAAACCGCCAATGGTCATGCCCGTATTGATGCGAAAGACAGCAAAGGAAAAAATCGCGGAAACGACGGCTGGGGCAATCGCTTCGTAATATTCCAGACCCTTGCGATGGGGAATTTCTAAAGCGAATAGGGCTGCACCAATGGGCGCTCCAAAAAAAGCACCCAAGGCTGCACTCATGCCACAAAAAGTCAGCACACGCACTGATGTGGTGGTGAGCTGCAATTTCTCTCCCAACCAGCTGCCAAAGCTGCCATTCACCTGAACCAAAGGTGCTTCTGGCCCGGCACTACCCCCTGAGGTAATCGCCACCAAAGACGCAATAATCATGGCTGGGGTTTTGCGGATATCAATTTTGCCAGGACTATGGATTTTATCGACGACCTGGGCCATCTCTCCTGGCAGGCCCATAAAGAACAGAACAAGCCCGACGCAGAAGCCACCGATGGTAGAGGCAATCCAAACGTAGTGTTTTTGAGGGAGCCAACTGGGAAAATAGGGCACTACCCGATCGGGTATGGTATGCCAAACGCCATGCATCAGGGTTTCTAAAACAAAGTAATACGCTGTGGCAACCAGTCCCCCAAATACACCAATGAGAGCGGCACACATGACCAATTGAGAGTAGGTCAGTTCGCGTTTTTCTACCGCTTCAGGGGATGTGGACGGGACCGAAAGTGGATGTTGTTCGTCTGGGCCACTGGCTAGGGTCTGTGTCATCAATGCTCAATCTCCATCTACCGATTGGCGGTCATCGACTGCCAAAACAATTGCCTTGCATTTGAAGGGTATTTAGGCAGATTACGGAGAATTTCCCTTGACTTTCGTATCTATACACACCAAGACGGCGGCGTGCTAGCAAGCGCTACATGCATTTCATGCAGAATCTACATGTACAAGACAGGTGGTCATACCCTCATAAGGCAGTACACCTGAGCATGGCTAGAGAAAACTGAGCTGTATAAAAATGCTGTCACAAAAAATTCTTTTGCACTCTGTAGTGACGAATACTGAATTTTTTGGGCTTAATTATAGGATGAAGAGTGGCAATATTTCCTGTGGCAACAAACGAACGTGATGATAGCGATTAGTCAGTCACGCTATTCTCCGAGCAAAACGCTTCAGGCCAATACCAAGCCTCATTATTTATTCTCAATTTTCACAGAAGTAACCATTGTTGCTCTGTGACCAGGAGCCTACAGTCGTGATCAAATTCAATATCCACCTTCTAGATGGCATACGCCACTGGCTGGAAACGATTCATGTTGATGATCGTCGCCAAGCCAATTGGCTTTGTCGATTTATACCTGCCCAGTGCCCGTTTGCGCGAACCATTGCAGTGTTTGGACATCCGGTGATGCGCATTCCGCCCCTGTGTAAGCTGAATCCGTTCTATGAGCAGCTCACATTTTTAAGATTTCAAGCCTTATGCTTCCTGGCGGAGCAAAACACTGAATCACTCGCATAATATCCAGCCCAAACCCTCTGGGGGTATCTTCTGTAGATCATTTCCCCTAGGGGGGTGCTGGATTGAAACGCTTTGGCAAAGACGTTGAAATTTTAGTCTCGAACAATATCGGTTGCGTTAGGGACGGTGATGATGAAATGGGCAACCCCAATATCGAGTAGGGAAATCGTTTCTATTTCCTTCACCATAAATTCGTGAATGTTGAGATGCTGACAGTCTACGTAGAGTGTTTTGGAGCCAGGATCGTATACTAATCGACACCCTTGCAAGCAGGGGAACTGGCCGATTAAATACTCTAGTAGAACATGGATATAGCTCATGAGTTGTCCTAGAATCCTCTAGATGGAATGAACTCGACGCTCTAGTGCGGTAAGAAAAATTGCGTCAGAGTCATGAGCAATAGATATGACGTTGGGCAGGAGTTTTGAACCGAAAGTGCTGTGCGATACCTATTGCAGGGGTTAAAATCCCATGCCGAGCCTTACTGTAGCTGTTCTATGTGAACATTCTGCTCATTAATATCCGATTTTGGCATCGATACGACGCAGATTTTGCATATTATTTAGCTTTCACTGCTAGAGAAGATTTTATAGGTCTAGAGCGGACTGAAGAGACTTCCGCACATAACTCAGGATCTAGGGTGAGCCCATCTACGGGGCAGGCTGTGAAGTTTCAGCTCAGTCTGAGTTGATTTGATATCGTATTTGAGCGGCGTTTCATCTGTTTTATGCCTTTTCTCACCCAACTGTTCAACGGTAAGACGGTCAAAAATACTCTGCTGATTGGTGTGGGCTATATGCTCTCGCCTCTGTCTTGGTGGAACGATCTATTTTTCAATTTGCCCATTGCGTATGTCTTGGGTTATGCCGTGGGCTGGGCTTATCCTGACGCCTTTTTGCCAGCAACCATTGCAGGATATTGGCTCTCTAATGTTTTGGGGATATTGATGATGCAATCCGGCGCTTTGGATATGGTGATGGCTGAACAACCCCGATCCTGGCAACGAGAACTCTGGATAGGACTGGGCAGTTCAACCCTCTATACCATCGTCATTGTTGGCCTGGTCTATTGGCATGTTTTGGAGATTCCTGAGTTTCTTTTACCCTAGCGACTGAAATCTGACTCTAATTTATAGAGAAGTGCTGCCTGAAGAGTTGAGTGAGTCAAAGATACTCTGTTACCGTTGGTCACCCCCTTCTTTCAAGAGTTAGCCCTGTTCGATAATGAGCTAACTCTTGAGAAGTTATTCTGCGGCATAGTGTTCTCCTTAACGGAGGGTGTAACAGCCACGGTTGGGGAGGACGATATTGGCAACCCACTTGTAAACTCGTTCCCCAATCCCCAAGGTGCGGCTGAGGTTCACATCAGTCACGCGGGCACTGTCATAACAGATTTTCCGTTGGGCCAAGTCTAAAGAAGTCACTTTCGCCTGCATTTTAACGGTGCCATGGGCATCCCGGCGAATCTTGCGTTTGAGGGTGACATTGGCTCTGACTTTCATGCGACAGCCATTAAACTGCACAGCATCTACTCGATTAATCCGCAGCTTTTTGCGTCTATTAATGCGATGGGTTTTACCGGCCACTTTGCCATTGACGGCATTCAGTAACTGATCGTTGTAGCGAGTGCCTAGATTCTGAACTTGAGCACAATTGAGGGATTGGGCTTTGGCGGGTGCTTGCAGGGTGGTGATGGCTCCGGTCACAGTACCGCTAAGGGCTAAGGCTAGTAGAAGTTGCTTTTTCATGATGTTTCTCCTAAGGATTGCTAGGTTGTTGGAGGGTCTGTTGAACCCCCTCACTGAATCAATAGGGTTGGGTTGAAACGTTTATGCACTTTGATGCCTTCGTGACTTATCCAGAATGGGCACTACATGTTCGCATTTTGGGCGGTTTTATAAGCGTGCTCTGGGTTCTAGAGATTGCAGATACTTTGATATTTAAAGGCTGGCTGAATCGATTTGGCATTTTGCCTCGCCGATGGCTGGGCTTGCGAGGAATTTTGCTGGCCCCGCTGCTCCATGGCAATCTTCGTCATCTGTCAATGAATACCGTGCCCCTCGTGGTGCTGGGCTGGCTGATCTTGGTGCGCTCGACCCAAGTGTTTGTGATAGTCACCGCTGCAGTGTGGCTAATCGGAGGGCTAGGCGTCTGGCTGTTTGCGGGGGCTAAATCGAATCACATTGGGGCGAGTGGATTGGTGTTTGGCTATCTGGGGTTCTTGCTGATGAATGGTTATGTGGAGCAAAGCTTGGTTGCGATCGCAACCACAATCCTAGTTGGCTTACTGTACGGCAGCACCCTCTGGGGTGTGTTGCCATTACAACGAGGTGTCTCTTGGCAGGGCCATTTATTTGGTGTCCTTACCGGTGGCCTCTGTGCCTATTACCTGCCCCAAATTCAGAACTGGTTGCCAATGAATGTCCTTGCATGGGTTTAGGCCGGAGTAAACCCGCCATCCACAACTGGCAAGACTTTAATCCGATAGAGTATCCGCGACAGGAAGCTCTGGCATCGCCTCAATATCCGCTAATGACTCCTGCAACGCAATAGCTGCCTCTTCTGCCAGTCGTCTTTGGCATCGCTCTGCAAACTCGCATTGGTGCTTAGGGGAAACGCATTTGCCATCGTTTAAAGCGACTTGTGGCATCGCCTCACCCGTTTCGTAATCCGTCAATTCCTGCCGTAACTTAGCCAGTAGATCAGTCAAAGATTGCTGGGTTTTTTGATGCTGGGCTTCTGAGTAGGGGAAGGTTAGAAAATTGGTTTTGCCATCGGATTGCGCCGAGGCTTCAGCAAACCAGTAGGTCATAGAAAGTTGGTCAGGCTGATATTCACTGGTTTCTGCCAATACATAAAGATAAAGCTGGGTTTGCCAATGGTTGCGCAGGCGATCGGCCTGTTTGGGGAGGGCGTAGGTTTTCCAATCTACGATTTGAGCCTGATTAGGATTTTGGATCAGTAAATCGTAAATAGCTACCAGCACAAACCCATCTAGCCAGTAGAAGCGCTGATGCTCACTGTCTTGTGCTCCCTCGATCATCTGGGGTGGATGCTGTAGAAAAGCCTCGAACCAAGCCTGCAAGCGATCATCTGTGGCTAGCAAGGGTTCAATGGGGAGCCCCAAGGACTGCTGTTGCATCAGTTGGTGAAATTGGGAGCCGAGCTGTTGGTGGGGATGGGCATCGATGCCCACGGACGTGTCAAGCCGATCCAGATAGCGATGCTGAAACTTACGGGGACAAGATTCCAACAGATTGAGATGACCTTGAGAAAGTTGCCAGATGGGCTGATGGGTATTTTGCATAATCTGGGAACGAAAGAATATTGCCTGGGTCACACTGAGGAGTGTCAGGGAATGCAAACGGGCGATAAGCTAGTTTGGTGGGGGAATTTCGATTATCGTAACTCAGTGCAAAAACGCCATGATTGAGGTTGAACACCTCAGTAAAGTGTACGGCTCAACAACAGCCCTGCAAGATGTCAGCTTCGTCGCCCAGCCTGGAGAGATTCTAGGGCTACTGGGACCCAATGGTGCAGGGAAAACCACCACCATGCGTATTCTGGCAGGTTATTTACCCGCAACCAAAGGCACAGCTTCTGTTGCGGGGTTTGAAGTTCATGAGCATCCCATGGCCGTCCGCCAGCGGATTGGCTACTTGCCAGAAGTGCCACCCCTCTATCCCAATATGACAGTGGAGGGCTATCTACATTTTGTGGGACGTCTGAAAGGACTATCTGCAGGCGATCGCCCCCAGCGGGTGCAGTGGGCCATTGAACAGTGCAATCTGCAAGAAGTACAAAAGACCCTCATTCATAAACTCTCCAAGGGCTTTCGTCAGCGGGTGGGGATTGCCCAAGCGATTGTCCATAATCCTCCAGCCATTATTTTGGATGAGCCTACCATTGGTCTGGATCCTCGCCAAATTATTGACGTGCGTAATTTGATTAAATCCTTGGCCGCCGATAAAACCGTCATTTTATCGACCCATATTTTGCCAGAAGTCAATATGACCTGCCAGCGAGTGGCAATCATCAACAACGGTAAAGTAGTGGCGACGAGTACCCTGGCTGATCTGAAGGCTCAACAAACAGACCAGTTAATCTACGAATTGGATGTACAGGGGACCATAGATAGTGTTGAGCACTGTTTACAGTCCTTAGAGGGGGCACTGACTTGGCGATGGTTACCGCCAGTTCAGTCCTCAGAACGTCGTAAAGTCCGAGTTACCTGTAACCCGGATCCCCAAGTGGGACAGCAACTGACCCATAACCTAGTGCATGCCGGGGTGGCCATGTATGAGATGCGACGGTTAGGAACTAGTTTGGAAGAAATTTATTTAGAGCTCACGACACAGGAAGAATTAGATACTTCTGTTGAAACTGAGGTAGATGTGTCTGAACCGCCTCTGCCTGAGGCTGATGTTAGTGAGAATAGCCCTGATTCATCTGATCAAGAGACCGATCCATCTAATGCTGAGGACAAGCCATGATTTTGATTTTTAACAATGTCATGGCTATCTTTCGCAAGGAACTGCAGGGGTACTTTAAATCCTCCTTGGCCTATGTGATTGCTGGAGTCTTTTGGCTGTTGGCCTGTAGTTTATTTGTGAGTGAAGTCCAGCTATGGACCGCCCAAAAAACAGCTGGCCAGGTGGTGGATGTGCCCCAAGAAAGCCTTAAATCCTTTTTGTCCGGCATGTGGTGGTTGGTGATGTTCCTGATGCCCAGTTTATCCATGGGCCTCTATGCCGAAGAACGTCGTCATCGGACGTTAGAGCTGTTGGCTACCTCTCCTATTACGAATTGGGCTGTGGCGTTGGGAAAACTCCTAGCCGTGTGGACCCTATTTGTGACCTTGATGCTGCCGGTGGGGGTGCTGGAGATTTTGTTTTTGAGCCATGCTGATCCGCCCATTACCGCAGGAGTTTTTGTTGTGGGCCATCTGGGACTCTTTTTGTTGGCGGCGGCCATTTTGTCCCTGGGACTGTTTATTTCGTCCCTGGCTGATAGCTCTATTTTGGCCATTATCCTCACCTATGCCCTGATTTTGATCTTATCGCTGCTGTTTTTGCTGGGAGAGCGCTGGGGAGAACCTTGGGTGGCTATTTTTGATCAGTTGTCTTTGGTGAAACACTACGTCACCTTAACCCAAGGGGTTTTGGATATGAGCAGTGTGATTCTGTTTGTCAGTTACATTGTCTTGGGCTTATTTCTCACGGCCCAGTCAATTGATTTATTACGTTTCCAGCGACGCTAGATCGCGGCTAATGGGAGTTGAAGTTTGAGAATGGAAGGGCAGACGTGACAAGGGTGGGTTCTAAAGTCATCAATTTCCTGAGCTGGTTTAGTGTGGCCTTAATGGTTGCTGGCTTCTCGGCTGGGTTTGTATCTGGTCAGTGGTTTTCGCTACCCCTGGGCGTGATGCTGAGTGGGGTGGTGCTGTTGGGTATCTCTTTGGTGTGGCGGTGGCAAAGACTATCGCCCTCCAACCCATGGTGGCAGTGGCGATCGACCCAATCTGGTACCAATGCCTTAGTGGCAACCCTAGCGGTGCTGGTGATTTTGGGTTTGGTGAACTTTATTGTCGTGCGGTACCCCTATCGGGCAGATTTCACGGAACAGAAAACCTACTCCCTCGCTCCCCAAACTCTGAATGTGTTGTCGGCCCTCCCCAACCCCGTGGAAGTGTTGGTTTTTATTGGCAATGATCCGTCTGCTTCGGATTCTCAAAGTCAGATTGTGTTGCAGAATCAGTTATTGCTGAAGGAATACCAACGACAGCAGCCCAATAAATTCAAATTCCGCTTTATCGATCCCCAGGCGGAACCCGGCTTAGCCCGCAAGCATAACATTCGTAATTTGGGTGATATTAGCTTGGTATATGACCAGCGCATGAAGCTGCTGTCTTCGGGGTTATCAGAAGTAACGTTAACCCCTGCGATCGCACTATTGACGAATGAGCGAAAAGCCACGGCTTACATGATTCAAGGCCATAATGAAGTACCCTTATCGGGGTTTACAGAGAGTTTGGCGGGGGCGGTTAATCAGCTGAAAATGGAAGGAATTACCGTTGAACCCTTGAATCTATCTCTACAGCAACAGATTCCAGATGATGCGGATGTGTTGGTGATTGCTGGGCCAAAGTTACCGTTGCTAGAAGCTGAAGTGACCTTAATTCGTGATTTCCTCAAAAAGGGCGGCAATTTATTCTTGATGCTGGATCCTGAGGTGGATGTAGGCTTAAAGCCCATTCTGGAAGCCATGAGTGCCAAATTGGATGGTCGGCTGATTGTGGATCCAAAACATGCCCGCTTGGCTTGGCCCGCTGCCTTGACCTATGGTGAGCATCCCATTACCGAGAGCTTTAGCCAAAAGCTGTCCTTCTTTCCCTTTGCCCAAGCGGTGGATGTACAAGAACAGCCCGGTCAACAAGTGACGCCACTCTTGCAAACGAGTGAAGCGTCATGGGCGGAAACGGATCTGACGGGCCAGCAAATTCAGCTGGATCAAGGACGCGATCGCAAAGGTCCATTAACCATTGGGGGTGGCGATTAAACGGTCTATTTCTGCCCCTCCACCCGCTCCCAAAGCAAAGCCTTCGCCTCCACCAAAACCCGCCCTTTCTCCGTCTAGTCCGAACTCTTCCCCTAGCCCGACAGCATCTCCTACTGGTGAGGCTGTTCCTAGCGCTTCTCCAACTGTGCCTAATTCTGAATCTGTTCCTAGTCCGTCCTTAGCACCGACCCCTCCCCTATCGACGGAATCGGTACCCCCCCCAACGGGTGAATCTCTTCAACCTGAAATTCAAGGTGAGGCTGCTCGGGTTGTGATTATCGGAGACTCTGATTTTGCCAAAGATGACCCCTACTTTGAGCAGACTGTGAATCGCGATATTTTCGTGAATGCGGTGTCCTGGCTGATTATGGATGGCGATGATCCGACATTGTCTATTCGTCCTAAGCGCGTGATTCAAAGAACCCTAGACATTTCTGACCAAATGAGGATGTTGCTGAGTGTGTTTGGGATTGTGCTATTGCCATTGACTGCCTTGGCGACAGCGGCAGCTCTATGGTGGCAACGAAGATAAGAAAAAGAGGAAAACGAACCAATTTTGACTGTGAATAAAGGGATGAAGCTTAAATCTACAACGATGATTTTGCTCAGTACTGCTATTGTCGGCGGAGCGGGTGTATTTCTGTGGATCAGCTCTCAAGATACCCCAGAAGAAATTACAGAGCAGCAAGAGCAGGTCCTCAAACTATTTCAGTTCAATGAAGATCAGGTTGCCGCTTTAACGGTCAAGACGCCTAAACTAACGCTGGTGTTTGAGCGGTCGAAACAGAGTTTCCCCCATACGTGGCGAATGAAGAAGCCCCAAGATAAGCCGGCTGATGAAGCAGCGATTGCCTTTTTGCTCAACCTCCTGGCCACGGCCAAGAGTCCTAGAACCTTATCTGTAGAACCTACGCGCCAGAAAGAATTTGGTTTTGAGAAATCTCCAGGTAATGTCAAGGTCGTTCTCAAAAATGAGCAAACTCACACTCTAGTTTTGGGTGGTCAAGATCCAACGGAAAGTTTTATTTATGCTCAGGTAGATCCTGAAGTAGACTCGGGTAAGAATTTACAAGTTATTCTTGTCCCGACTGCTTTTGTGGGTGCGATCGATCGACCATTAACGGAATGGCAGGCCCAAACTAAACCTAAGCAACCTACAGCTCCAGCTTCGCCTCCTCCACCTTCTATTGATCCTGGACCCTCGATTCCTCTATCACCCCCACAAGTGCCTCAGTAAGATCTGTGGCTAAAGATCTATGGAGCAGCACTAAGACCATCAAACTTAAACAGTGTGCTACTGCAGATAATTTGGGCTGATTTGAGGTGTGTGGTCATTTTTGCTTGGAGGCAGTGGCTGTCATTTCTGGACCACCAAAAGAGGGTTGTCGGTCGGCATATGAATGCAGCTAACTGCTCCAAAAGACTGTACCTTGATCATCTTGCCTGATTAGTGTTGCAAGGCACGCAGCAATATTGGCCGTCCAATGGCCTTTTGATTGTTGTTCAGATGACATGCACTGAGCAAAAGACCTGATATTATAAAAGTACATTTGTACTATAAAATATTCACCTTTGTGCTGGAGAAATGTCTCATGGATTACAAGCCTGCTGGTTTTCATACGATGACGCCTAACGCTACGTATCGCGATACCAAAGCAGCCATTGAATTGTATAAACAGGCCTTTGGATTAGCAGTGGATGCTTTGCTGGAAACGCCGGATGGCACAGTGATGCATGTATCCGCAACCATTGGAGATTCCCATTTGTTTATGAGTGATGAATTTGAAGGCTCGCCCCGACAAGCCCCTGATCCTCAGTCACCCGTAGCCTTTTACCTCTACTTACCCGATGTAGATGCTAGCTATCAGCAGGCGATAGATGCTGGACTGACGAGTGTTAGTGAGCCAGAAGATATGTTCTGGGGGGATCGCACGGCAACTGTCGCAGACCCCTTTGGCTATGCTTGGACCCTTGCCACTCAAGTGAAAGAAGTTCCGCCCCAGGATGCGATCGCAATCTTCAATCAAATGATGGCTAAAGCAGCTTGAATCGCCTAAAGTTCTCGGCAAAGCTGTGTAGCCACATGATGCCCAATCAAATAGGCCGTCATTTGTGGACTGACCCTCGGGAGGGGGGCCGCAGACAGATCGGCCACATAGATATTCTGACTCCCCAGGACTTTACCTGTATCTTGGGGAGATTCTAGTCCCATATCAATTGCCTTGCCGAAAATACAGCCTCCTGACAAATGCTGCTCTGTCAATAGATCATTACGACTGTAATGGCGAATATATTGCTCCACTTGGTCTTTGTTGTAAGGCATACGAGTTAATAACCGAATGAGAAATTGGAAGATCGGGTGAGGTGGTGTCCCCAATCTCTCCATCAGACAGAGTTGGTCTGTAATAGCCTTCTCTGCAACTTTAAAGTCTCGATCCTTCTCTGGAGTGCTCTGTTCAAAACATCGAAGAATGATGTCATAGGATGAATGGTTTGTCTGTGTAGACAACAGTGGGCTAGCAGAAGGCGTGTAGTATCCTTCCCGCGCAATATTGAACTTCACGATTGCAGAAATCAACTTCCACTCATTTTTTCCCATATTTTTGGGATTGAGAATGGACCACAGCACATCATCCACCGCGTTCCAGATACTGACTAGCAATCGGCTGAACCACTTGAGAAAACTAAACACATTTGGACTCTGAATCATCCAGCGCTTGATGCCATTGGGCACCCAAAATGCCAAAAATAAATGAGAGATTAAATACAGCAGTACCTCTAACTTCCCTGCAAAGAAATCAAAGGTACAAACCGTTGCTTCCCCTTTTGTATCAGGGTTGATTTTTGTCGTTGCAAATAGCGAGATATATTGATCTTTCAGGGTGGGTTGCAAGGATTGATGCAGTAAATAAATACCAAACGGCAGCAGAATGTGATCGTTGACGTGCTGGCCAATCTCCATATTCTGGAGCTTGGCCCGATGTTCGTATAGCAATTGGGGTGTGGCTGCTCCAGCACAGAGGATGATCTTCGTTTGTGCTCCGACACCATGGGTTATAGCTTCTTTAGTTTCTAAATTCAGCACTGTAATTGCATGACATCGTTGTTTCTCTCCATCACCATCAGTCAAGTGGAGTTTGAGCACCCGATGTCGAGACATGAAATCTAGATGATCATGGGTATGCCAATCCAGCAAGGACACGCCACTGGCTATTCTCTGGCCAAATTCGTTGAACTGTGTGGGAAAAATATGAATTTGGTTGGATTGGGTATCTGAATAGACGGGAATATTACCTTCCGTCTTTTCGTTGACGACAAACCCTCGTCTTTCTAAAGCTGTTCGCACATGGATAGCAACTGGAGTGAGGCTTTGCTTTGGATCACTGCGCTGAAATGAGACTGCGAGTTTTTCTTTTTGGGTATCCCAGTAACCTTGATCATGGCCGAAGTGCTGCACCAACCAAGCTGAAGACTCAAAGATCATGGAGTAGTTGATGGAGCTGCCTCCACCCATCGTGCAGGCTCTGCCCGATAAAATAGGTCGATTGTCTGGCGTGTGAGCATTGTGCAGCTTAAAGATATTCCCTTCCGCAAAGGATTGAGTCCAGTTCCGCTGGTGGGTAATATCGCTGGTTTCGAAGAAGTTGTCTCCCTCCTCCAGCACCAAAATTTTTTCGGTCGTTGAAGCAGCGAGATATTGCCTCAGGAAAGCACAAGCTCCATTCCCTGAACCCACTACAATTACGTCATAGTTCTGAGAACTGTCATACTGAGTGAGCTGGGGCATATTCGCCTCCCAATGAGTGGATTCAATGGCTCATCTGTTGGATGTGCAATAGGGTGAAATTTGCGAGGGTCTCCGACCGGCCTATGTCCTATGGACAGCAAGCAACGGCCATCGCATCTCCGTAATCTAGACCTATGACCCCTGCCAACTTAGAAGAATTTGAGCAGTTCCTACAGCGGTATAACCAGTGCTTTTGCGATCGCAACCTGGTAGCACTGAGAAATCTGTATGTTGATGACGGCAAAATCACCTATTTCGATAACCATGCAGGTTGTGACTCAACGGATTTAGACCATCACCTCCAGCAGGTTCACCAATTTTTTGCAACGGGTACTCTTGTCGAGTTATTGATAGAAGGAATTCACGTTTTTCAAACCCAGGATGCGGCTTGTGTCATTGCCAAAGTCAGATATAGCAATCAGCCGCAACCCGGAGTGCGATCGACTTTTTTCCTAGAGCGAGATCAACAGGACTGGAAAATTCGACATATTCATTTTTCGACGGACCCCAATGAACTAGATGGCCCAGAGACGGTTTAGGTTGCCGCCTGATAGCGAGCGTCTACTTCTGCCCAATTAACGACATTCCACCAAGCATCTAGATAGTCACCACGGCGGTTTTGATATTTCAGATAGTAGGCATGTTCCCAGACATCATTGCCGAGCAGAGGGATATTGCCTTCTAACAGAGGGCTGTCTTGGTTGGGAGTACTAGTGACGGCTAACTTGCCATCTTTTGTTAGCACCAGCCAAGCCCAGCCGCTACCAAATCGAGTTAAGCCCGCTTTTTTGAATTCAGATTGGAAGGCTACAAAACTGCCGAAGCTGTCTTCAATGGCGTCTGCGAGCTGGCCTGTTGGTTTGCCTTCAGCATTCGGGGTCATGCTGGCCCAAAATAGGGTGTGATTAGCATGGCCACCACCATTATTGCGGACCGCAGTGCGAATATCTTCGGGCACGGCATTGAGATTGTTTAATAGATCTTCTACAGATTTACCCGCTAAGTTGGGGTGCTTGGCGATGGCAGCATTCAAATTGTTTACATACCCAGCATGATGCTTATCATGATGGATTTTCATGGTTTTGGTGTCGATGTACTTTTCCAGTGCAAAGTAGCTATAGGGGAGCGGTGGCACTGTAAATCCTTCACCGGCATCAGCTTGGGCAATGAGAGTGCTAGGTGGAATGTCTGTAACCGCTTGGGCGGGTTGAATGACATTCCATGTCACCACGCTGACAAACATGGCAATAACCAGAAGCGTATTGGAGAATCGAAACCGCATAAACGTTCACCCAAAAAAGTCCTCAATTCTTGCATTAAATCAGATAGCGGTAGCCGGGGACTACTCCTTTTTTTAGCAGTATCTCAGCGGAAATTACGATCAGATTTTCTTATGTAAAATGAAAAAAATATTGCCGTCATTGGAGGCTGCGAATCTTTTAAGTCCATTACCCTTTGACGGCTCCGGCTGTGAGCCCTTGAATAATCTTGCGTTGGAAAAATAGAACCAGCAGTACTAAGGGAATGGTTCCTAACACGGTGGCGGCAGCAATAGGACCATAGGGGATCTCAAAGATAGATGATCCGCCAATTTGAGCTGCCGCTACAGGAATGGTTTTCATACTTTCCCGGGTAATAAAGGTCAGGGCGAAAATGAACTCATTCCAGGCAAAAATAAAGGTCAGAATGCCAGTCGTCACGAGGGCTGGCAATGTAGTAGGGAGAACAATTTGCCAGAGCATTTGCACCGTATTGTAGCCATCGACTTTGGCGGCATCTTCTAGGTCCCTGGGCAACTGTTGGAAGAAGCTACGCATCACCAGAATCGTCAAGGGTAAATTGATGGCGGTGTAAGGAATAATCAGGGCTAAATAGTTATTCGCCAAGTGCAAGACTTGGACAATCTCTAAGAGCCCGAGAAACAGCAGAATGTAGGGAAATAGGGTGACAATTAAGACGGCGGAGAGGAGGATCTGCTCTCCGGGCAATCGCAAGCGGGCTAGGGCATAGGCGGCGGGAGAGCCAATGCCTAAACATAAAAAGGTTGAGGTAATCGCAACTAAACTGCTGTTAAACAGATAGCTGGCAAAGGGGCGACGACTAAGCAGTTCTATATAGTGCTCCAAGGTATACCGCAGAGGGATATAGATATTGGGAACTTGTGAAATATCCTCATTCACCTTTATTGAGGTCAAGAGCTGCCACAGCACTGGGGCCAAACTAAACAGGACCACCAAAATAACGGAGCCCGTTAACAGTAGCCCTTTGAGAGAGCCGGATGGCTTGGAAGGTGAGTCGGTCGTCATGGGTTATTGGGCTCCCGAGATACTGGTGCGGAGTTTGGAGAGGATAAAGGTGGAGATGGCAACGGCCACAATCAAGACTAAAAAGGTGACGACTACGAGCGCCGCTCCATAGCCAAAGTCGAGGTAGCGCATCACCGTGGCATAGATGTAAATAGACACCATTTCCGTAGCCCCAGCGGGTCCCCCTTCCGTCATTACCTTAATCAGGTCAAAGACCCCAAAGGACTGGGCAAACCGGAACAAGACGGCAATCAAGATTTGCGGCATCAACAGGGGCAGGGTGATTTGACGAAAGCTCTGCCAAGGCGATGCCCCATCAATGGCATGGGCTTCGTACAGATCTTCAGAAATGGACTGTAATCCCGCCAGCAGCAAAATGGCAACGAAAGAGGTGGTTTTCCAAATGTCGGCGGCGATGGTGGCAAACAGGGCTAGGGTTGGATC
This sequence comes from Acaryochloris sp. 'Moss Beach', assembly GCF_021497025.1. Lineage (NCBI taxonomy): Bacteria > Bacillati > Cyanobacteriota > Cyanophyceae > Acaryochloridales > Acaryochloridaceae > Acaryochloris > Acaryochloris sp. 'Moss Beach'. The sequence goes on along the minus strand of NZ_CP071717.1, from coordinate 2,607,866 downwards.
CCCTAACCAGTTAATGGCCTCTGGGATGAGATGTAGCCGCAGCAATATATCGTTCAACACCCCGTACTGGTCGTTAAAAATCCAGGTCCAGGTCAAACCAATTAGGGCAGTGGGTAAGGCCCAGGGCAAGATAGCAATGGTTCTGGCCAGTCCCCGACCGCGAAAGCTCTGGTTGAGGACCAGGGCAACCCCCATGCCCAGAATCAGTTCGATACTGACTGCGATCGCAGTAAAGATCGTGGTATTGCCAATACTTTGCCAAAAGCGTCCGTCGCCCATCATGCGGCTATAGTTGCCGATGCCCGTAAATACAGGCTGTAAGTTTGTGCCTAGGTTTTTGGTAAATAAACTCAACCAAAAAGCCCGACCAATTGGATAGGCAAAGACCAGCAGCAATAGGAGCAAAGCGGGGGTAATCAGCAACCAACCCGTCAGTTTCTCCCGATCTCGAACCGTTTTGAGGTTGGACATAGGCATACTCGGCAATCAGTTTAGTGGGTCAGACTTCCCTCTAGAATAGTAGACATTGCCCCACCCACTACGAGTCAGCATTGTCTGCGCCCGTGATGCCCCCTCGTCATTTGTTTTTGTCGTCAGATAAAAAACATTAAGACCCTCCTCTCAATTTTTATGATTCAAGGCTAAAGTGGGCTAGAGAAGGCTTTTTCTCCTTCCTTGCTGATCCCATAATGCTCTGCTGCCTCAATCCAGATTGTGAAAAGCCGCTAAACCCTGACACGCATAAGCATTGTCAGCAGTGTGGTCTGCGCTTAGTTTCATTATTAAGCGATCGATTTAAGATCCTTCATCCCTTGGACCGGGGCGGATTTGGCAAAATCTATTTGGCAGAAGATACCCACAACCACCATCAGCCCTGTGTGGTCAAGCAGCTGGCTTATCAGTCCCAAGGTACCTGGGCCGTTCAGCGTGCAGAGGAGCTATTTGCTCAAGAAGCCCAACAACTGCAGCAACTAGGCCAAAATCCTCAGATTCCAACCTTATATGCCTACTTTACAGAAGGAGTCAATCTCTACCTGGCTCAGGAATTTGTCAAAGGCCATACGCTGCTCAAAGAACTCCAAACCACTGGCGTGTTTGGCGAACCTAAAATTCGTGAATTGCTCCTGAATATTTTGCCCGTCTTGCGAGATATTCATGTTCAGGGGGTGATTCACCGAGATCTGAAGCCCGAAAACATCATGCGACGGGATGATGATGGCAAACTCGTCCTAATCGATTTTGGGGTTTCTCGACGCTTTACAGAGTCGATGCTGATGAAAACGGGCACGACTTTGGGTTCCCAAGGTTATGCAGCCTTAGAACAAATGCAGGAAGGGAAGTCCATCCCCGCCAGCGATCTGTTTAGTCTGGGGGTGTCTTGCTTTCAGTTGATGACCAATAAGGTTCCCTATACCTTTTTCTTGCAGTACGGCTATAGCTGGATCAGTCAGTGGCAGCAGTATGTGCAGATTCCTCTGAGTTCGCGATTTCGGACGATTTTGGATAAACTTTTGCAAAATGATTTGCGCCAGCGCTACGGTTCTGCCGCCGCTGTCCTCGCGGACCTGCAAGCGCAACATGTGATCCAAGTGCCATCGTCAGCCCCCACTAAGACTTTCTCCCAGCTGTCCGTCGCTCCCACTAAGCTGGTGACTAGCCAGCCCCATAACAAGCCAGTCCCAATTCCCCCCCAAACGATCCTCTCAGCAGAGCATCCATTGCTGAAAACGTTTCAGTTTGAAGTGGTGACCGTTAACACTAAGGGCGAAGTCGCCCAACGTCGGCAGCGAGATGCAGAGTTTTTTCAAGAAACTCTGGGTAATGGCGTCAAGCTGGAAATGGTGGCACTTCCAGGGGGACAGTTTATGATGGGCTCCCCGAACCATGAACTGAAGCGGGATACCCATGAAGGGCCGTACCATTCCGTCAAGATTGCCCCGTTTTTTATGGGTAAGTTTGTAATTACCCAACTGCAGTGGCGGGCGATTGCAGCTTTACCGAAAGTGTCCCAAGATATCCATTACGACCCCTCCAAATTTAAGGGAGCCACCTACCCCGTCGAGCAAATCTCCTGGCGAGAAGCCATCGAGTTTTGTGCTCGCCTGTCTCAAAAAGCCGGTCGTGAGTATCGATTACCCAGCGAAGCTGAATGGGAATATGCCTGTCGGGCAGGTACAGCGACCCCGTTTTCCTATGGCCCTACTCTCTCTTCTCAGCAGGCCAACTATCAGGGGCAATTTGTGTATGGCCAGGGCCCCAAAGGCGTCTATCGAGAATCGACAACGCCTGTAGGACGGTTCTCTCCCAATAACTTTGGGTTGTATGACATGCATGGCAATGTCTATGAATGGTGCTTAGACTGCTGGCATAAAAACTATGATGGGGCCCCTATCGACGGCAGCCCCTGGATAACCACTAAAGAAAACGATCCAAGGGTTCTCCGGGGCGGATCTTGGTATAACAAACCCCGGTATTGTCGCGCCGCCAATCGCAGCCGCTATACTCCCAACAATCGCGTCAATGATATTGGGTTTCGCGTTGCCTTGACCCTGTAGTAGGCGGGAATCAGGTTTTCAAAAGCTGTCGGGTTTCTTGGGCAGCAGCTTGCATGGCTTCGCTCGGTGTTTGTCGCCCGGTTAAGGCGGCACTGAGATATCGCTGCAAAATATCCGATGCCTGAGCATATTGGGCAATCGGAGGACGCAACACAGAGCTTTCAATCACTTTTTGCAAATCCGGTAAGTACTCATACTCTTTGACTAGAGTGGGGTCGGTAAAGAGCGCTTTACGGCTCGGCACAAACCCAGAAGCCAAAATAAACTTGCGCTGGGCTTCCGTGCTGCTGAAGTATTCGACGGCTCGCCAGGCTTCATCGGCATGACGTGTCGTTTTCGAGATACCAACGCCCCAGCCCCCCTGACAAGCGCCACTTCCGAGGCCTGCTGCATGGACCATGGGCTTAATGCCAAACTTGCCTTGAATTTTGGAGCTGGGTTCGGTGTTGCCCAGCTTCCAAGCATAGGGCCAGTTGCGCATAAACACTGCGTTGCCACTTTGGAACTGCAGGCGAGCCACTTCTTCGTCGGTGGCGGTCGTCCCTGGAGGAGAAATCTTGTCGGCAACGGTGGTTTGCAGAAATTTCAGGGATTCAATGGCTTCTGGACTATCGAGTCCCACCTCTTTGGTTTCGGGATTGACCCAATAGCCGCCAAAGCCTTCTAACATTTCCACAAACATAGCGGCAGCCCCTTCATACTGCTTGCCCTGCCAGACATAGCCCCATTGGGCTTTGCCCTGGGATTGCAGTTCTTTGGAGATTTTAATCAGTTCGGCGGTGGAGTTGGGTGGATCAAAGCCCGCTGCATCGAGTAAATCCTGGCGATAGTAGAGCATGCCGCCATCGGAGCGGAAAGGCATGCGATAGAGGCCCTCTTCATAGCGTCCCCCGTCTACGTCTCCCTGCATAAACTCAGCCAGTTCTGCATCGGTAATCCGATCAGAGAGGTCGAGCAGCCATCCTGCCGCCGCAAATTTGGGTGCCCAGACGATATCCATGTAGATCAAGTCGTAGGGGGAATCGCCCAGCAGAAAAGATGTGGTGTAGAGGTCCTCTCGTAGATTAGTGGCGTTAGGGCCTTCAATCAGGTCAATTTTGATATCGGGGTTTTGGGCCTCGAAATCATCAACAATCAGCTGCCAGTTAGGAATTTCTTGCCCTTGTAGCATCATCGATAAACGGACGGGCTGTTGTGCCCAGACTACATAGCCACCGATGATGCTTAAGCAGACCAGCAGACTCAGCACTATAAAGCGCAGTCGTTTCGATAGGCGATGGAACGGATTTTGGGCGTGCCAGAGTTGCGATCGCATTATCCACTTCATGTTGATGAGTCCCTCAGCAGGCGTTCTCAACACTCTAGATCCCCTGTGGGTAAAAATCAAAATCCTCTGGTAGGCAAGCTGTCTAGGAGCGATTAAGGTAAAGAAGGGTAAATCCGATGCCAACACCATGATTGATGCGACGCTGCCAACTGATACGCCTGCAAATGAGCGGGTACAACCCACAATCAAATTTCTGCAGCAACCAACGTGCCCAGAATGGATTGACCAGGCTCTCCAAAATCTAGACACGATTTTGCTGGATCACTCCCACTGCGAGCGCAAGGCGGCGGGAGTGGCGGTCAATATGATGTTTCGCTATCCGTCCTATACCAAGCTAGTGCGAACGCTGACAGCGATTGCCAGGGAAGAGTTGGAGCATTTTGAGCTGGTGAATCAATGGTTGGATCGGCGAGACATTCCGATGGCTCCTTTGCCTGCCCCTCCCTATGGTTCAAAGCTCAGTGCCCAAGTCCGCCGAGATGAACCGGAGCGATTGCTGGATATGCTGCTGGTATCGGGATTGATTGAAGCCCGCAGTCATGAGCGGTTGGGATTGCTGGCCCAGCATCTTCCAGACCCGGAGTTGGCCAAGTTTTATCGCAGTTTAATGGCCTCAGAAGCCCGTCACTATGGGGCTTATTGGGTCTTGGCAACGACTTATTTTGAGGTGGATGAGGTGACGGCTCGCCTGCAGGAGTTGGCCACGGTGGAAAGTGAGCTGCTAGCGAGTCTCCACCCTCACCCCCGGATTCACAGCTAATGCAGGACCAATTTCGTGATTTTGTGATTCGCGCCTGGCAGCCCACAGATCGGCAGGTGGCGGCGGAGGTGATTCGGTCGGTGCTGGCGGAGTATGGAATTGGCTGGGAGCCAGACGGGGCAGATCGTGATGTTTATGAAGTGGAGACGGCCTATTTGCAGGTCAGGGGTGCCTTCTGGGTGGTGGAGCAGCAGGGGCAGGTGGTGGGAACAGCAGCATTTTATCCGGTGAATCGCGGGGTAGGCACGGTAGAGATTCGCAAGATGTATTTGTTGCCCCAGGTGCGAGGGAAGGGGTTAGGACGCTGGCTTTTGCAGCGGTTGGAGCAGGAGATTGCAGCTCAAGGATTTCGAGAAGTTTGGATTGAGACAGCCTCGGTGTTGAAGGAGGCGGTGAAGCTGTATGAGAGCAGTGGGTATTTGCCTGCGACGGGTATTGAGACAGAACGCTGCGATTTGATTTACTCGAAGGTTTTGCAACCAGAGCAGTGAGGCGAGTAACTGAGTAACGGGTGCTATTTACCCCTCTTGGGGGGTAAGGCTGGTTTTGCTGGGGTCAGTCAAGACTTTGCGGAGCCAAAGGTGATGCCTTCGTAGAGGCTGGCAACTGTGAGTTCGACGTCAATGGAAGTGAGGGCGATGGTATCGGCAGCGGTTTCATAGGCGCGAAACATCCAGAAATCACTGTCGGTTTTGGTATATTGCTGGACGTCTAGTTCGTATTGATTAATCAGCAGATATTCCTGTAGGTCTGGGATTGAGCGATAGTACTTGAATTTATCGCCTTGGTCATAGTCTTGGGTTGATTTGGACAGAACTTCAATGATGAGTTTGGGGTTGGTGAGGGTGTCGGTGCGATCTTGATAGGGTTGGGGTTGGCCCTCAATTACCATCAGGTCGGGATAGGTAAATTTGCGATATTTGGCGATCCATAGCCGCACATCGCTACTGAAGGGTTCGTAGTTTTTGCCTTGGAGGGCTTGCAGCAGGTAGGCACATAGGCGGGTGATGATCCGATTGTGGTTGAAGGATGCTCCCGTCATGGGAATAATCTCGCCATTGTGATATTCGCTTTTGAACTCAGCTTGGTCTTCTAAAGCCAGGTATTCTTCTGAGGTATATCGGGTTTTGGCTGCTGCGGTTTGCATGGTAGCCCTGATGAATGACCTGTTTCAATCATAGACGAGAGTCTAGATTGGGCTGAGGGGGTACTTGGGGTTAGAACGTTAATAGGGCTTGAAAGGCTTCGTTGTGCCGAATAGAGTCAAAATCGGAGTCTGTTTTTGCCATTTCTCGATATTTATCTGGTGCTAAAGAAAGGGCAATCTTTAAGTTTTCTATTGCGGCTTCAGGTTTGGCTTGTAGAGCATAGCAACAGGCTTTGTTATAAAAGGCTTGATCGTCCTCCGGCTTAAATTGTAGGGCCTTGTCATAGCTAGAGATCGCATCTTCGTATCGGCCTAATTTCTCCAGCGCAAATCCTCGGTTATGAAAGGCTTGATCGTCCTCCGGCTTAAATTGTAGGGCTTTGTCATAGCTAGCGATCGCATCATTGAAACGTCCTAAATTCCCTAGAGCAACGCCTCGGTTGGTCCAGGCTTGATCTTTATCCGGCTTAAATTGTAGGGCCTTGTCATAGCTAGAGATCGCATCTTCGTATCGGCCTAATTTCTCCAGCGCAAATCCTCGGTTATGAAAGGCTTGATCGTCCTCCGGCTTAAATTGTAGGGCCTTGTCATAGCTAGCGATCGCATCATCGTATCGGCCTAACTCATCTAGCGCCCAACCCCGGTTGTTCCAGGCTTCATCTTTATCCGGCTTAAATTGGAGGGCTTTGTCATAGCTAGCGATCGCATCCTCGAAACGTCCTAAATTCCTGAGTGCAATGCCTCGGTTGTACCAGGCTTCATCTTTATCCGGCTTAAATTGTAGGGCTTTGTCATAGCTAGCGATCGCATCCTCGAAACGTCCTAAATTCCCTAGAGCAACGCCTCGGTTGTTCCAGGCTTGATCGTCATCCGGCTTAAATTCGAGGGCTTTGTCATAGCTTGCGATCGCATCCTCGAAACGTCCTAAATTCCCTAGAGCAACGCCTCGGTTGTTCCAGGCTTGATCGTCATCCGGCTTAAATTCGAGAGCTTTGTCATAGCTAGCGATCGCATCCTCGAAACGCCCTAAATTCCCTAGAGCAACGCCTCGGTTGTACCAGGCTTCATCTTTATCCGGCTTAAATTGGAGGGCTTTGTCATAGCTTGAGATCGCATCTTCGAAACGCCCTAAATTCCCCAGAGCAACGCCTCGGTTGGTCCAGGCTTGATCGCCATCCGGCTTAAATTCGAGAGCTTTGTCATAGCTTGAGATCGCATCTTCGAAACGCCCTAAATTCCCCAGAGCAACGCCTCGGTTGGTCCAGGCTTCATCTTTATCCGGCTTAAATTCGAGAGCTTTGTCATAGCTTGAGATCGCATCTTCGTATCGACCTAATTGACGTAGAGCAACGCCTCGGTTGTACCAGGCTTCATCTTTATCCGGCTTAAATTCGAGAGCTTTGTCATAGCTTGAGATCGCATCTTCGTATCGACCTAATTGACGTAGAGCAACGCCTCGGTTGTACCAGGCTTCATCTTTATCCAGCTTAAATTCGAGGGCTTTGTCATAGCTTGCGATCGCATCCTCGAAACGCCCTAATTGACGTAGAGCAATGCCTCGGTTGTACCAGGCTTGATCTAAATCCGGCTTGAATTGGAGGGCTTTGTCATAGCTTGCGATCTCATCTTCATATCGACCTAAATTCCCTAGAGCAACGCCTCGGTTGTACCAGGCTTCATCTTTATCCGGCTTAAATTCGAGAGCTTTGTCATAGCTAGCGATCGCATCCTCGAAACGCCCTAAATTCCCTAGAGCAACGCCTCGGTTGTACCAGGCTTCATCTTTATCCGGCTTGAATTGGAGGGCTTTGTCATAGCTTGCGATCTCATCTTCGTATCGACCTAAATTCCCTAGAGCAACGCCTCGGTTGTACCAGGCTTGATCTTTATCCGGCTTAAATTCGAGGGCTTTGTCATAGCTTGCGATCGCCTCTTCAAAGAGTTCGAGTTCAAAGTAGTCTTTCCCTAAATCCCAAAGAAATAAACTACTACTAAAATCTGTAGTGGCATCATCCGCAAGCTTATTCGCCTCAACTTCAGCTTTCTTTAACCAACTCCGTTGTGTTGGCATCGAACACATCTTAGATTGGTACAACAAGAAAACATATTTCCCGACCCCTTCCAATGGTTCTACATATTGCCGACAATGATCGAATGCATCGCTTAAGCCTGATTGTAGTTGAGTTCCTAGGGCCTCGATAGCTGATTCAATCTCCTCAGTATGTGCTTGATCTTCTGTCTGTAAGTTTTCTTTTTCTCTTAACCAAGACAAAACTTGAGAAACTCTCACGCCCAAAATTCCACTTGAAAGAATATTGATCTCTTGGATCCATTGTTGAGTTGCGTCTGACAGCAATACTTGGTCGGATGTTAAGGCAACAAAGACATTTGTCACAACATCAAAAGCATTCAGATAATGCGATGCAAACAAATGGTTTAAAAATTGGACATGGCGATCATTTTGTTCAGATAGAAGCAAATGATATAGATATTCAGTTATTGCCTGGCACCAGTCGGGGTTATCGTATCGGGCAGGCTCAGAACAATCCGGTGCCATAATCTGGTCAGCTCGATTTTGATAATGCTGTGCTAGGACTAAATGAACGTTGCGAAAACGGCTCCTATCCTCTTGTCGCAATAGTTTTTGGAATACATCACGAGCAACGTCATCAAACTGAGATTTCCCTGGTGCAACATAATGTTGTGATTTGAGCCAATCAAACCAATCGAAATCTTGAGCAATATCCGTTCCAGAGGACAGTTCCCCTTGCCTTAATAACTCTTGAACAAGAGTACGATCAAACCAGCGGCAACAAGCAACGATTTGTACAACCATACGTTGCTCTTGGGTTTTTCCTTGCAACAATAGATCTGAAACCGCCTTATTGCCCTGAGATAATTCGATTTTCTCTCCTTTTTGGACTTTTTTTCTAATCCAGTTGAGATAGTAAGGTAATCCCCCAGTAATTTGGAGAATCTTCTGGATATCATCAGTTTCAGTCCAGTGAATCTCTTGAAGATAAGCTTGAGTTTCTTTATCACTAAACCTCTCAAGCGTTTTCTCAAAAATAAGATCGCAATCTTGTTCTAATTTTCGCCACTCTTCTTTCTGAGTTAAGCATTGCTGTCCTGCTACGACAATGCGAATACGGTGTTTTCGCAGTTGTGATTGGCCCAAAAGATATTGACACAACCATCGATTAATTTCTAGAGGTGCCTTTTCAAACGTATCGAAACAAATGATGATTGGCTTATCAGAAGCTTGAGCAATTAAATCTTCTACAAAAGCTTTTGTCAGTCTCTGTGCGGGTGCTCGCATCAACTGCTGCAAAGATTGATCTTTTTTAGTCACGTGGTGTTGTTGCAGCAACGGCTGTAGCCGCTCCTTTGATGCGGCAACAGCATCAACAGCGACATCAATATTTTTATCAGTTGCCACCGCACCTACTCCGGTCGCGATAGTACCTATCCCAGGCAAAGGACCCGCCATTGGTAACAACCTTGCAGCGACTTTTAGAAGCTGTTTAGGCTCTTGTCCTCTTTTGGTGATGCTGAAATAAGAGTTAGAGAATAGAGAGATCAACCCTTGCCAGGTAAGGTTATGGAACTCCTCCGACAATTCCTTCCGTGCCAAAGCACCCTCCATTTGGAAAGTTGGGATCTTGATGCTATGAACCATCAGATGACCTTCCATGTTTCTTCAACCCAAGTTGTGACCTGTTGCCCAGTCTGTAATCAGACAGCACATCGTGTCCACAGTCGTTATGAGCGAACCCTAAGAGACTTACCCTGTGTGGATTTCTGCTTAACCATCTTGCTTCAAGTTTGCAAGTTTTTCTGCCTTAATGAGGCCTGTAAGCGTCGGATCTTCACTGAGCGATTACCTCAGGTGGCTGTCCCTTGGGCTCGACGGACAGTTCGTTTTGCTGAGCACCTAGGTGAGATTGGCTTAGCTCTTGGGGGTGCAGCTGCAGCTCGTTTGAGTTATCGGATCAATTATGGCAGTAGTCGCAATACCTTATTACGAGCTGTCTTTAAGCTACCCCTTCCGCCAATTTCAACTCCTAAAATATTAGGGGTGGATGATTTTGCATTCCGTAGAGGCCATCAATACGGCACCATTCTGGTGGACCTCGAGAAACATCAACCCCTTGTCCTATTACCAGATCGCGAGGCAGACACTTTAGCAGGTTGGTTACGCGATCACCCCGGTATCGAGGTCGTTTCTCGTGATCGTTCGAAGACATATAAATCAGCCATAACAGCAGGTGCACCCGATGCGATTCAGGTCGCAGATCGCTTTCACCTACTCAAAAATTTAGAAGAAACGTTAGAAAAAGTTTTCAGCTCTGATTCACAAGCTATCAAGACCGCAGAGTACACGCTTTTTAGATCCAAAATGGCTGAGCATCAGGAAACAGAGTCGATATCGCTACCTTCAGATCCACCCGTTGATCCGAATTCACGCAAGGCCCAAAATCGGGCTCGGCGATTGGCAAATTATGAACAGACCCATGCTTTAAGGCAGCAAGGATACAAGATTAAAGATATTGCCCATCACCTTGGCATGGGGAAGCGCACAGTTCAGACCTATTTAGCGGCTGATACGTTTCCCGAATATAAGAGTCATTCACGATGTAGACGAAGTGGCCTAGATCTATACACACCCTATCTTCTTGAGCAATGGAACAACGGACATCAAAATACCAAACAACTGTTTGAAGCGATTCAACAGCAGGGTTACAAGGGTAGTTATGCTACTGTTGCCCGCTATACTCACCAATTTCGTGAGTCTCTACCACCACGGCCAAAACGAGACTCACTCAATGAACTACCTGGGCTTGGACCTGCTCCTCCGCCCGAATTGAAGCCCCAAAAGCCTTTGACGGTCAGCAGTGCTGCTTGGTTAGTGATGCGTAAGATAGAGCGGCTCACTGAAGAGGATGAAGAGATGCTCGATCAATTGAGTCAACAATCTGAGCTATCAGAAGCGATTGGCCTAGCTCAAAGTTTTCTCTTCATCGTCAGGAAGCGTTTACCCCAACATCTAGACTTTTGGTTGGACAGAGCTAAAAATAGCACACTGAGACCTTTTAAGAGTTTTGCAAAAGGATTGGCAGATGACTACGAAGCGGTCAAAGCTGCCCTGAAACTAGAGGTGAGCAATGGCCAGGTTGAGGGACAAAATAACCGATTGAAAATGGTCAAGCGCCAAATGTATGGGAGAGCTGGCCTAGATCTCTTGAATAAACGCTTAGTGCTAACAAGCTAAAACATCTTCTAGTCATGCTTTTAAGCCTTATTTTCCTTGCATCACCAAAAGAGGACAAGAGCCGCTGTTTAGCCTCTTTCGCATTTGCTTCAGAAGTTTGTGTTTTATTGTCAGGTGATTGATTTATCAGTTTTTGGGCAGTTGAGCAATATTGGTCATATAACCGCATAAATGAATTGGGCTGGCGATCCGTTTTCTTGCGCAACGAATCAGGAATTTGTTCATATAGATGGTGCATCAAATCTAGATAAACTTCCGTGGTTAAGCCCTGAATCGTTTCACGGAATGAAAAATCTATAATTTCCGCTTGGCCACCGAATTTTTTGATTAGATGCTTCAGTAAAGTGGTTTTTCCCGTGCCCGCCATCCCTGAAATGTTAAATACCAAAGGATGGTCTTGCGGTTGAGTTAAAGCAACACCAAAGAAATCTACTAACTTCTCCGCTTGCGGTCGAGAAATGTAGGGTTTAGAGGCATAAGGATAGGGCATCAATCATGAGAAAAATGATTCAATGCATTCCATTCTAAGACATAGAATATTTGTCCAGAGAAATTCCTTCAAATCATCTTAGATGATTTATTGATCTCATGAAATAACATTATTAGCTATCTTTTCTATGCCAATCTTGGAGCAGAGTTTGACTTAGTTTAGGACAAGATTTTATTGAACCTGAGTGCGAATTGCTACCAAAAAATCTTTCATGGCTTGTGGTTGGTCTTGGGGGCGCACAAACTGGGCCAACAACGCAAAATCCAGCTCAGGAAAAAACTGACTGTGAGTCACGACTTCCATCCCTTCACGTAAATCAAAAAGCTGAAGTCGATCATTCTGCCAAATCAAAACTTCTGGTATTCCCAACCCCTGATAAATCGCTAGCTTATCTACTCCTCCACTGGTCAAATTCACCTCAATCGCCAAATCAGGCAAATCCTTCAACGTTTGCACGCAATAACTCTAGCCCTCTTGCCTTCGCCTCCAGCCGAAACGTCGTCGATCCATACCCATGTAGCGGAATATCCACCTCCTCTGCATACCGTTCTAGCAATCGTGCAATCACCTTTTTCAGCATTTCATGTTCTAGTGAAGGCAAAAAAATTTCTAAATTGCCTTGAAAATACAGTAAACGTAGCCCAGGATAATCTCCCAACGTTGATAACAACCCTTCATACTGCTGCCAAGACACACTTGGCAAAATCACGCGCTGATCTTCCGTGACAGCTGGCGATGGTATGAAAGTGGTCATGGTCAACAATCTCCCAAGAGCGGTCTTGATCTTTGACAGCTAATTATTGATTCAGCTCGGTATCGAGCCTAGTTCGTAATACTGCCAGTGCCTCAGTTGCAGGCTGTCCCTGGCCTTGGTCAAATTCTTTCAGCCCTTCTAGAATTCCTTGCACTGTCTTCAAATACTCCAAATACTCAATAGAATTCAGCATTGCCAATTTTCTATGTCTATAATTTATCAATCAAGAGGTGAGAGCTGAACGTTACCTAAGCCCAACTCCGATCATTCTAAGCCTCACCAGTTCTTCCAGTTCAAATTAAAAATCGACATATCTGGAAACGCCGTTGGATTTTGATGCCGATTCAAAATCGCCTGCAGCTTCTCCAACTGCGGACTCCGTCGCGGCAAATTCTCCACCAATTGATAGGGCAATATCCCCTGATCCAGCACAAACGCCGCCGTCGTTCCCGCCGCCGCCCCCCGACGACCATTCAAAACTATGGACCCGATAGGTCGCTGCACTGATGTGGCTGGTGGCAATACTCTTCCCCGTCACCAGCAAATTATTGATCCGAGGTGGAATCATGGCCCGCAGGGGAATTTGGTAGGGGTAGGTTTGCGTCGCTCCCTGACGTTCCCCTGCCCGTTCTTGGTTCCCTGGAGTTTGGGGAGGACTGAGCTGCATACAGGGATGAAAATCAATGGGATAGTGACCGATGCCCACACTGTCTGGGTAAATGCGGGATCTGGTTCGCAGTTCCACTTCTGCCAGTGGCACCCGATCCAAAATTACGTCCAGGGTTTTTAACCCCGCCATCCGAGTGATTAAATTCCGATAGTCCGGTCCCGATAGGGTGTCGCGGTAATAGGGCAGTCGAAAATCCTGCTTAGAGACATCTGTTTCCGTAATCACAAAGCCTTGAGGATAGCCATAGCTATAGCGGCCAATTAAGCGCCGACTCTCCCGCATATAGGGAAACTTGGACAAACCGTGGGCGGTGCCCATGGGTGAATCTAGCCCCTGGAGATATTTCAGATTGGGCCAAGGCTGCTTGGGATGGTCTGCCACTTTAGAATCTGTTGTTCCCGCTACCAGCCAATGGAAATAGCCCTGAGCGAGTTCTTCGCCCCCCTGCAAACTGTCAATCCGTAAGCCCCCTTGCCAATCTTGTAGCTGCCCTTCTGCCAGAAGTTGGTCTCGGGTCAAAATTAGGTTGTCTTGGGCGGTGCCGGGTCCGTAGTCATTCCCTCCACCCCAGTTCTGCATGGAGATATCGCCTATATTCACCACTTCATCTGCAGTGCCGGGTTTGACGCTGAAAATGCGGCGATAGCTAAAGACTAGATTTGGGGTTTTGGCAAAGCGAGGCTTATCAAAACTGTAGAAGGGTTCATATTCGGGGTAAAACGCCGGTAGCTGATGGGCAGGCGGGGTTGCGGTGGCCTGTATAGCAAAGGTATAGGTGCTGGCCTGGGTGCAGTAAGGATTGGCTTGGTCACTGGAAGACGACGGTTCTAGATGGGACCGTGGATCGATGCCTAGGCGATAGGGAAGGTCGGCTAATGCCAGCAGTTCTCCCGTTTCTGTGGCTTCCACTACGACCCAGTTCCCTGTATCGGGTGGCTGGAATTGGAGAATCGTTTTGGTGAAGCGGTCCGAATCTGCCTCCGTGTATCTGTCGGCCAGGGTTTGAGAAAGGGGATAGGTATTAAGAGGGGGTGCCTCTGGTGCAGGCTGATGCTGAATGCCTCGGACTGAGGTAATTAAACGACCGTCAGGATTTGTTGCTAGGGACTTGACCACTGTATTGGGAAACAGATGGAGCTTGCCTTTGCCTTCTGACTCTGCGTCCTTCAGCATGTCCAGCAGGAGGGTATGTCCCTGCTGGGGTAAAAAGCAGACGAGGCTGACCCAGCAATCACCGGGGCGATCGCGTCCTGATACCTGAATCAGTTTTTCGCGAAACTGGGCATAACCCCTGGGAAAAATCCCGCGAGTTCGCTGGCCTACAGTTTCATCTAAGGCCGAAGTACCCTGAGAAGAAATTTGACCGCCCCACCAGTCTGTCAGCTCCGTCATGCACACCTGACGCCCTGCCAGTAAGGCTTCATAGGTGGTCGCCACCCCTGCTAGACCACCTCCCACGACTAAAATGTCGCAGTTCACCGTGCGATCAACCGGGCGGGGTGCGGCTGCAACAGAGAGACCCCCCATACTCCACAGAGCCGTAACGATTGCCCAGACAGATCGATTCATGACGCTCGCGAATTTTTAGGTGCAATTTGAATTAATAGGTAGGAAAAGAAGTTAAGGGGATACTTCTGGCTCTGGAGAAGCGCCTGGACTCGGCGATTCCTCCGTACTTTCTGGGTTAGGAGATTCACCAGGAGATTCTCCTGGAGAGGGCGAGACCTGGATGGGCGGGACGCCAGGAAGAGTGCCTGGAGCCGGAGTTTCCGTGCTGGTGGGTTCGGCTTTGGGGAGATCCTTCGGCGGAGCGCTGGCTTGGGGGACCGGCAGGAGATAGAAGATCGAAGCTGCGATCGCAACACTCGCTGCGCCCACAACGGCAGATGCTGATTTTTGCAGACCTTGGCCTGAAGCCGCTTCTGCGCGAGACAAAGGCCGCACGGCCAGGGATAGATTGGGCAGGGTTTGCTGATCAGCTAAGAGTTGATCTAAGGCTTCCACTAGATCAAAAAGCTGTAGCGTGGTTAAGCCGACTCGAACGGGACCGTCGGTATCGCTCGGCGTTTCGTTCAGTAACTCAGTGGGAATCGTCAGTTCAAACCCATCTTCTTCCTTGGGTAACAGGTGAACTGCAGACTCATCTTGGTTGAGCTGGGTGAGGCGACGGTGGGGGATGCCACTCATCCAGGACTGAGTACATTGATTCGTTGCTTGAATCAGACTATTGAGCAGATCCAGGCCGCCGATCAGGGGTTTTTTTAGATCCCCAAACTGGCACTCCAGCCGCAGGAGCACATCTAAAGATTCTCCTAAAGCAGCATCCGAGATTGAGTTACTGATACCTTCGAGGTTGAGGGTACAGTTGGGCAGAATAAATGGGCGTTGGATGGTCATTGGGGTTAAGCCACTTCTCCATCAAACAGACTAGACCAAAATCGTTCCATTCCGGCTGTCCCGGTACAAAACAGCACCTGTTCCAGCAGGCTCAGGGCTAGCTCATCCAATCGCTCATTTTCTTTGTAAGCCGCAATAGCCGTACGATTGGGGTTCATGCGACTGCGAAAATGACGGCGAAATCGCTCTAAATAATTGGCTAAGGGTACGCTGTGGTCAGGAGTGAGCTGTTTGGCTGCCAGCTGTCGCTGTACATTGAGGAGCTGTCGCACCTGGGCGGTTTGGCGACGAGCGATGTGACACCCCACGGCTACTAAGGCTTTGGCCTTATCTAAGCTGAGGGAGTCTCGCTGATGAGATCGCCGCAAGGGATTGGTATTTCGAGACTGCCAAAAGTCCACCCGATTTTCGATCACATCTTGGAGTTGAAGTTCTTCCAAGCTCATCAACATCAATTCCGAGGCATATAAGTCCAATGCTTCGATGGCCAGCAATACAAAATCGAGCTGAATCCGGGTTCGTCGCGGACAGACCTGGGCAGGCACATCTGGGTCTGGCAACGTCTTCAGAATAGGGGAAGTGAATTGTTCAGTGGGGCTATCGGCTTGCATTACGATTCCATTACGACAAGAATACGGAAGAGATTTTTAATCAACGGCTGAAGAAACCTTAGCATTGGCATCCAGATCTAGACTGCCCGAAAAAGCCCCTCGACGATGCGTTTCTCGAAAAGTTCACACCCAACCCAGCCTAATTTGCCAGGGTATTGGGGGAATAAGCGGGAGCCATCCAGATTGTCAACCACATTAGTGTACGATTTCTGACGTACCGTCCCCTGTCCTTTAATCAGGATAAAAGGTCGTCCTCCCTGTTCACCTTGCGCAAAATCACAACCCCTATGGATCTCAAATCACTGATTCGCGATATTCCCGATTTTCCCAAGCCTGGCATTTTGTTTCGGGACATTACGACCTTATTGCAAAATCCCGAGGGCCTTCGTTATGTCATCGATCGGCTGACGGAGGATTTTAAGGATCAATCCATTGATTATGTGGTGGGGATTGAGTCCCGAGGCTTTATTTTCGGTGCGCCCTTGGCCTATCAGTTGGGGGCTGGCTTTGTGCCTGTGCGCAAGCCCGGAAAACTCCCTGCGGCCATCCATGCCCAGGAATATGAGTTGGAGTACGGCACCGATCGCCTCGAAATTCACCAAGATGCCTGTCCCCAAGGCAGTCGAGTATTAGTGGTGGATGACTTACTCGCAACCGGCGGCACGGCTGCAGCAACCGCTCAACTCCTGGAGCCCCTGAACTGCACCCTCGTCGGATTTGGGTTTATTATCGAGCTGACGGGCTTGGCAGGGCGACAGAAGCTCCCTGACTGTCTGATCAATGTTTTAGTGGAGTACTAATTATCGGTAGCGAACTCCTCGGGTACACCATCAAGCGGGTGTTTCAAGGTCTGATCACCCTGCTTTTGGCATCGCTATTGACCTTTTATATTGTCGATCTAGCCCCTGGCGACTACCTCGATCAGTTCAAAAATAATCCCCAAATGTCCCAAGAGCGCCTAGAAGAACTGCGCCAAGAATTTGGGTTAGGCAATACCTGGGGCGATCGCAGTGCCGTAACCACATTTGCGACAAAAGATATTACAGCCCTAGCCATCCAGCCTGATGGTAGCCAGATCATTACAGGCGGAGCCAATACCGTTACCCTTTGGGATGACCAGGGCACAGTCCTCCAAACGCTGCAGGGGCATCAAGGAGCCATTACCGCCTTAGCCTTTAGCGCCGATGGCGAGATGATTGCTTCTGGCAGTGCTGACCAAACCATTAAGCTTTGGAACACCGATGGCACCCTGGTGAAGACCCTAAAAGGTCATAAAGATGCGGTGACCAGCTTAGCCTTTAGTAGCGATGGGAAAACCTTCGCTTCCGGCAGTGGGGATAAAACGGTACGCCTGTGGAAAACGGAGGGGGATTTACTCCAGACCCTAGCAGGCCATAAAGGCTCAATCTCACTGCTTGCTTATAGTCCAGACGGCAGTCTTTTGGCGAGCGGCAGTGGGGATAAAACGGCGCGCCTGTGGAAAACTAATGGCACTCTCCAGCAAACCCTGACCCATAAAGGGGCCATTACGGCCCTACAATTTAATCAAAATCCAGAGGGTCCGGTACTCAATACCATCGTTAATCATCAGACCTGGCAACAATGGAATCTAGACGGCAAATCTCTGAACACTCAAGATTTAAATAAACTGAGCTCCCAATCCATCACTGCATCCGCTTTTAGCCCTGATCGGACCACCTTCGTCACCAACGCCGGCAAAACCGTGCGCCTCTGGTCCCAAAAAGATAACCAGCCTTTGGGCAGTTTGGAGGGCAAGCAAGGGCCTCTTAAAGGTTTACAGTTTGCGGATAACGGAGAACGATTAGTCCTGATCAATGCCGATCAATCCGTGCAGGTGTGGCAGAAGGATCGGGTCTTACTCAAGCAGTATGGTCTCTGGCTGAAAAATATTTTTACCTTTGATTTTTCCCAAATTTGGAAAGGCCACTGGGGACAGATTTATCAAGGGGATTTTGGTGAAAGCTTTAGCTATCAGCGTCCCGTCACGGCGTTAATTTGGGAGCGCATTCCCAATACCCTGCTTTTGGCCCTTGCCTCCCTGGTGATTAACTGGAGCATTGCCATTCCCTTGGGCATTATTGGAGCCGTTAATCAGAATCAGTGGAGCGATCGCATTCTCCGTATCTTCAGCTATATCGGTCAGGGCTTTCCCAGCTTTATTACTGCCTTACTGCTGCTGTTTCTGGCCCAGAGTACGCCCCTATTTCCCGTGGGGGATATGACCAGCATCGATCATGCGGATCTCAACGGGTTGGGTAAAATTTTGGATGTGGGCTGGCATATGATTCTCCCCACTTTGGCCCTCAGCGTCACTGGATTTGCGGGCTTACAGCGGATTACTCGGGGCAATATGCTGGATGTCCTGCGCCAAAACTATATTCAAACTGCCCGCGCTAAGGGCTTACCGGAAAATAAGGTGCTCTATACCCATGCCCTCCGCAATGCCGTTAATCCTCTAATTACCCTGTTAGGGTTTGAATTTTCGAGTCTTTTGGGGGGTGCCTTTATCGCTGAATTCTTCTTTAACTGGCCGGGGTTAGGGCAGCTCTTGCTGAAAGCCGTGCAGGCCCAAGACCTGTATCTGGTAATGGCGGGTTTGATGATGGGAGCGGTGATGTTGATTGTGGGCAATTTACTGGCGGATATTCTCTTAGCCGTCGTCGATCCACGCATTAAGCTCAGTAACCTCAACTAGGCCTATGAACACCGTTCTCTACTACACGCTCCGTTCTCGGGCCGATGGCAATTATCTAGCAGCCCAGCCCGACCCCGAGGCACCCCAGCGCTACCTGCTGCTGTTTGCGGAAAATTATGATGCCCTCAGCTACCTCAATACCCATGCCCAAGCGGCAGCATCTAAGTTTAGCGTCGAGTCCATCGGTAAGAGTCAAATTCGTGGCATTCTGGACCGCTGGCAATATCAGGGCATTGGCATGGTCCAAGATCCTCTGATTCCCCGTATAGAATTTATGAGTTTGGCAGGATGAAAATTGGTATCGTTGGTCTCGGCTTAATTGGCGGTTCCTTGGCCTATGATTTTCGGGCCTTGGGATATCCCGTTTTGGGCGTCAGCCGCCAACCCCAAACCTGTGAAGATGCAGTCAAGCTCGGGGCAGTCGATGCAGCCAGTGCCGACCTCGCCTCCCTTGCCCCTGTGGATGTGGTGTTTATTTGCACCCCAGTGAGTGTAATTGATGGGATCGCAACTCGTTTGATTCCCCATCTGTCTTCAGACGCCATTCTCACGGATGTGGGCTCTGTCAAAGGGTCGGTGGTGAAGCGCTTAACCCCCTTATGGCCTCGCTTTATTGGCGGTCACCCGATGGCAGGCAGTGAGGAAACTGGAATTCATGCGGCCCAGTCCCAGTTGTTTGCTGGCAATCCTTACATTCTTACGCCAACCCCTGAGACGCCAGCCGATGTGATCCAGACGCTGAAAGATCTGGTGGGTAAGCTGGATTGCAACCTCTATGAATGCTCTCCCACCGTCCATGATCGCGCGGTGGCTTGGATTTCCCACTTGCCTAAAATGACGAGCGCAGCCTTAATTGCGGCTTGCTTAAGTGAAGCGGATCCTGAGATCTTGAAGCTTGCTCAATCCTTTGCTAGTTCTGGCTTTCGAGATACCAGTCGTGTGGGGGGAGGCAACCCCGAACTCGGCTGCATGATGGCCCAATATAACCGGGAAGAACTGTTGCGATCGCTCCAGCAATACCGCCAAAGTATCGACCAGCTCACAGATGTGATTGAACGTTCAGACTGGTCAGCATTAGAAAGCTGGTTGAGTCAAACTCAGACAGAACGACCTAAATTCTTATAACGCCAAGAGTAGTTAGCGCTGATATTGTTCCATCACTTCAGCGGGTAAAGGATTGTTAGATAAATCTAGATACTCTAGGTGTGTAAGTGCTTTCAGCTCGGAAGGTAGGCTCGTCAGTTGGTTATAACTTAGCTGTAGCCCCTGTAGGCTAGCGAGTTTGCCAATTTCAGGAGGTACGCTCATCAGCCTGTTATTACTTAGCCCTAGCTTCTGTAGGTTAGTGAGTGTGCCGATCTCAGGGGGTAAATTGAGCAGCATACAAGATCCAAGGTTAAGATCCTGCAACTGAGTGAGTTGGCCAATCTCGGGAGGGAGTGGATCAATTTTGTTAAAGGTTGTTGCGTATTCTTCCTTCAGGTGCGATTGCACGCTAAATGCCAATACTAATAGCGAATTACCCAGATGAAGGAACTTCAGATCGGTCAGTTGGATAATCTCAGTGGGGAAACGCTGCAGTTTATTGCTCGTTAAAAGCAGTAACTCTAAACGGTGTAGCTGAGAAATTTCTTTTGGCAGATGCGTTAACTGATTGAAATTTAACCTCAACTCTTGAAGACTGTTCAGTTGACCGATGCTTTCCGGTAGATGCTGGAGTTTATTGTATGGCAGGTCTAAGGACACTAAATTCTCAAGTTGACCGATTTCCGCAGGCAGATAGTTTAATTGGTTGTAATCAACCGCTAGCTTTTGTAAGTTATTGAGCTGACCTATCTCTGGTGGAAGAGTCTTGAGTTGGTTGTGGTGCAGCGTGAGTCTTTTTAGGTTCTTTAAGCCGCCAATCTCTGGGGGTAGAGCGCTCAACCGATTATTGCGAATATCCAGCCTTTGGAGTTGTTTGAGCTGTCCTATCTCGGGTGGAAGAGCACTGAGCTGATTCTGATAGAGGTTCAGCCATCGCAAATTCGACAACTGACCAATTTCTGGGGGCAGGCGATTGATTCTGCCCCCGGACAGATTGAGGGTTTTAAGCTGTTTGAGCTGCCCGATCTCCGGTGGTAGCGTTTGTAAGCTATTGCTCACAAGGTGAATGGTTTGAACATGTTGCAATTGACCGATTTCTGGTGGGAGTTTAACCAAACCTAATCCCTGAAGATCTAGGGTAGTCGCTTGTGTCTCACGGGCAGCTTGAATCCGTTGCTGAGCTTTGAGATAGCCTTGTCTATCGACTTTTGAGGCTGTAAGCGGTGCTGGCGTGGATGGTGCTGCAAAAGCAGGGGTCGTAACTGGTTCTGCACCTTGACTAGTCGTTAAATGACAAGCACTAGACATCGAGAGTATTAAGCACACCAAGCCTGTTCTAAGCCAATACTTGTTCTGAAGTTGCCTGATGTTCATAAGTTTGCTCTGGTTGAATGTGGGCGTGTAGCCAATACAGTTATATATGCAGCTTTACCCGTAAAAAACGCTATCTGCAAGATCAGGGGTCAGGTTCGTTGCAACGTTGAAACAGAGAGCTTCCCAATTTTGCATCATTCAAACTGAAAGATTGGATGCTGTTATGAGAAATCTAAAGACTCTTGGAAATTGTACTTATGGCGACAATGGGATCCAACGAATACCCCTAGGGTGATTGGAGTCTAAATGTATCTTGCACTTCTCGTTAAAGTGTAAATTCGCTAATCTAAGATTCAATATCTATGCAGTTAAAAGCTAAAATCCCCGTCAATATCTATCGTCCCAAAGAACCTCTGGTTAGCACTTGCATTGCCAATGATGAGTTAGTCCAAACCGATGGTGAGGGGTCTGTTCGCCACATCACATTTGATCTCAAAGGCAGTGATTTTCATTACCTTGAAGGTCAAAGCTTGGGGATTATTCCGGAAGGTACTGATGATAATGGTCGTCCTCATAAGCTCCGGCTCTATTCCATTGCCTCCACTCGCCATGGTGATCAGGGAGATGATCAGACCGTCTCCTTGTGCGTTCGGCAATTGGAATATAATCATACCGAGACAGGCGAGCGAGTATACGGCGTTTGCTCCAGCTATTTAAACCAGCTCCAGCCTGGTGCTCCTGTTAAAATCACAGGCCCAGTGGGCAAAGAAATGCTCTTGCCGGATGATCCTGAAGCCAATGTGATTATGATTGCTACAGGCACAGGCATCGCCCCATTTCGGGCCTATCTGTGGCGGTTGTTCCAGGAAAAGCATCCTGACTATCAGTACAAAGGCAATGCCTGGCTGTTTTTTGGTGTACCCTACACAGCCAATATCCTCTATAAAGAGCAGCTAGAAGCCTTATCCAATCAATTCTCGGATCAATTCCAGCTCACCTATGCCATTAGTCGTGAGCAGCAAAATGCTCAAGGCGGCAAGATGTATATCCAACATCGCATTGCTGAACAGGCAGATACCCTATGGGAGCTAATCCAGGACGAGAAGACCCATACCTATATCTGTGGCCTGAAAGGCATGGAAGGGGGCATTGATGAAGGTATGTCCGTTGCTGCCGAGAAGCATGGTATTGACTGGATCGAGTATCGCAAATCCCTCAAAAAAGCCGGACGATGGCATGTTGAGACCTACTAAATTGAAGGGCTATTAATTATTTCTTTGGCATTCGCGATATCTTCACTTTTGGTTGATATCTTTATTTCAGAGATAAGCAAACCCTTTAAACCTCATTAGCGCGTTGGGTCGTCATCAACCCAATACGTGCATTCCAACAAACATGCCCCCTTTCGGGGGCATTTTTTTTGCTTATCTGGGGTTTGTGTTAGCTAGCAGCCTATAGTTCGTCTAAGCGAGCTAACACTTCTTCGCTATGAATGATGGGACGTACCTTAACGTACTGTTGCCGTAGGATCCCTTCCGGGTCAATCAAATACGTGTGCCGCAGGGAAAAGTAGCTCATCCAGGAGCCATAGGCTTTACTCACACTGCCATCTTCATCGGCTAATAACGGAAATTTTAATCCTTCAGAATCACAAAATTCAGCGTGGCTGTCTACAGAATCAACGCTAACGCCAATGACCTGCGTGTTGCGCTCTATATATTTGGGTAGGTCTTGCTGGAAACGCTGGGCTTCGACCGTGCATCCCGGCGTAAAGTCTTGGGGGTAGAAGTATAAAACGACCCATTGACCTCGATAGTCTGACAACGACACCTCACCATCCCCTGTATTGCTGGGTAATGTGAAAGTTGGTGCAGGTTGATCCAGAGGAGGTGGGTCACCCCCCATGGCAAAGGCTGCAGGGGCAGCCACAGCTAGGGAAAAAATCAGTCCCAGAACCAGACTGATGCGGGTTAGATGATGACGTAGCGGTTTCATATTTTGGTTATACCTGGAAAAAGAGATCACATGCACATCACTTGATTGCGCCCTGCTGATTTGGCACGGTAGAGATAATCATCGCTTCGTTGCATCCAGGTCATCCAATCTTCTTTTGGGTGAAGGGTGGCTACACCAATGCTGACCGTCACTGAATGATCGGGGAGGAATGGCTGGGTTCCAATTAAATGGCGAAGGTCTTCAGCAACCATATATCCACTCTCGGCATCTAGTCGCTAAATTTGACTCTGGAGATTGTTTGAGGCGATCTCTATCCTGTGTCTCCTAGCATGGTTGGCTCTTACTCAAGAGTTCAGTGCTAAGATAGCAAAGCTGTATTTTTATTCCTAATCGATACCCATGGCTGTCCCCAAGAAAAAGACATCCAATTCTAAGCGCGATTCTCGTCGAGCCCATTGGAACCGCAAAGCAAATTTAGCTGCTCAAAGAGCCCTGTCTACGGGTAAATCTGTTCTCACAGGCCGAGCTAAAGGCTTTGAATATCCCACTAAGGATGATGACGAAGACGAAGATGAGTAAGGAGCGTGGGTAAATATTTTCGCAAACCCAACACTAGCGAAAAGCAACGCGTTCCCCCAGGTCAGCATTTAGCCAATCGGTTTCCAGTTCTGACCTATGGTGAAACACCGCAAATTACCCTCGAAGATTGGCAGTTTAAGGTTTGGGGCCTTGTTAAAGAACAAACCTTTGTCTGGTCCGATATCTTAGCCTTACCTCAATCCACCTTCACCGCTGATTTTCATTGTGTGACTCACTGGTCCAAGCTAAATGTAAGCTGGGCTGGTTTTTCTGTATCTGATTTTATGCAGCGGATAGAGCTGCAGCCAGGCGTTACCCATGTTATGCAGCATTGTTATGGAGGCTACACCACAAATCTAACCCTCGACGTGGGCCGCTACGATTGGTTGTTCCCCACCTTTATGCCTGGAAGAGTGGCAAGTGGCTGAACGGTTTAGAGTTTCTAGATCACGAACAGCTCGGATTTTGGGAAGAAAACGGGTACCACCGACGCGGAGAGCCTTAGGCTGAAGAACGCTACAGCTAGTCGACGAAAATTACTTCAGTGCATTCTTGAAATCTTTGGGACCGGTGTAACCGGAATATTCTGCCAAGTCTGTTAAAGATTGCTGTCCAGAATAGTAGTTATCGCCAATCTTCCATGTTGGGAACCCCGCATCTCGACCAATAATGGGTCGCAGCTTCTCGCTAGCTTTGCCTAATTCCTCACTACATACCTCTACTTGAGGGCTAGGACCTTCCGGTGCACATTCAACATATGGCATTTCAGAAATGGCTTGGACACCAAACAGCTTTTTCTGAGCTGCACAATGTTGACACCAAAAGGCACCAAACATTTTGGCATCGGTTTGTTTGAGATGTTTAGCTAACTCTAGCTCAGCTTTTCCAGAGGAATCGGTGACGGTAAAGAATACCTGGCCCGTTGCAGATGTGATCTTGTACTCTGTGTCTGAATTGGCTGCTGCAGGCTTATCAATATGCGAGTAGATGCCTAAAGTGCCAACTAACGTCACCACTGAAACAATAATGCCTGTAAAGACAAGCTGACCGACATCCTCCCATGACCGTCCCAGAATGGTGAGGAGGAACATCAAGGTGGCCAGAGTCGCTGAGGCAATGCAATAGATGCAAATAGCGCCAGCGCCAAAGGGCACCACGAACTTAGAGTACATGATGTACATCAGGTACCAACTGAAAAACATCATGGCTGTGGATCCCATAAATAAAAGGAACCAAGTGATGTTTTCAGCGGTTGCTCGCAACTCTTTGTTGTCGCCACCGATGGCCAGCGGAGCCAGGGCAAAAACAGCCATTGCAATATACGCCAGCAGGCCAAACAACGCTAAGGGCTGACCTAAGACGGTGGCATATTGGCTAGACAGAACGAGATCGCATCCTTTTGTGGGGCAGGCTGCTTCTCCACCTGCTAGTTTGGTGGCCGTCAAATATCCTGTATTCGTAGCCCCCAACACAGCAAGGGCTCCAATCAGTGGTCGTGACCAACGATGTAACCCAGAAGTCTTCGTACGACGGCGTGGCATAGGTGTTCCCTAAGTTCAATAGTGATAGACGCAAGACTCATTCATCTTAGATCATAACCCTAGGAACTTCTTGCTCAGATAGTCCCCAATCAGTTGACAATAGGGGAAATGGTCGCAGTAACGGTCTTGATGATGACGATCTCTCAATGGTTTACGATTGCCAACGTATTTGTGCTGCCCTTCTGGGCATTAATGATTATTCTGCCCCAGTGGGATTGGACCCGTCGCCTTCTTACGTCTTATTTGCCCTTTGTGGGCTTGGCGATTGTGTACACTACTCTATTTGCTGTCGCCCTAACCCCCGAATCAGCAAAGGTCTTAGCGAATCCTACCCTGGCTGATGTTGCCCAGTTGTTTGGCCAAGAGCAGATAGCGGCGGCGGCTTGGGTTCATTTTTTGGTGATGGATTTGTTTGTGGGACGCTGGATTTACTGGGAAGGTCAGCGTACGGGCATCTGGACGAGCCACTCGTTAGTTCTATGTGTGTTGGTGGGTCCCATTGGCCTGCTCTCGCATATTATGACGGCTGCGATCTCGGAGCGTTTTTCGTCTACCAATACCGTTACGGCGGCTGAGGAATAGAAATGGCGAATGTAACTATTTCAATTCGTGCCGTTGAGAAGAGGGATGTCTCAGCATTGTTTGGGCTGATTCTAGAACTTGCCCAGTATGAGCATTTAGAAGATGCGGTCACTGGCAGTGTAGACGCTTTAGAGAATCACTTATTTGGTGATAGACCTTACATAGAAGCGCTAGTGGCTGAAAGGGATCAGCAGATCATCGGCTATGCCCTGTTCTTTACAAGCTACTCGACTTTTTTAACTCAGCCCGGTTTGTACTTGGAAGATCTGTATGTGCAAGAGCGCCATCGGGGGCAAGGGATTGGTAAAGCATTGCTGCAGCGCTTAGCAAACTTAGTGACAGAGCGGGATTATGGTCGCTTGGAATGGAGTGTGTTGGATTGGAACGAATCTGCGATCGCATTCTATGAAACACTAGGAGCAACCGTTCTCCCCGACTGGCGAATTTGCCGGGTCACGGGGTCTGCTCTCACCACTCTCGCCTCAGGATAGTTTTATGACGTTAGCGCCAGAGACCCTGGATGGGTCTCAACTCCTACAACAACTCCTAGAGGGTCAGTCCTTGACCCAAATTGAAGCCTCTCAATTGATGGAAGGCTGGCTGCAAGATGCCGTGCCTCCGGTGGTGTCAGGGGCGATTTTGGCAGCACTGCAGGCGAAAGGAGTATCGGCGGACGAGTTATCGGGGATGGCGACCGTACTGCTGCAGCAATCTGTAGAGTCACAGGTGGTTATGCCTTCTCCCCTGATTGATACCTGTGGGACTGGGGGAGATGGCGCTTCAACCTTTAATATCTCCACTGCCGTGGCCTTTACGGCTGCTGCTGCTGGAATCCCTGTTGCTAAACATGGCAATCGTTCTGCCTCTAGCCGGGTGGGATCCGCTGATGTTTTAGAAGCCTTGGGTATCAATCTGGCTGCTCCACCGGAGAAAATTCAGGCTGCTGTGGCAGAGGTGGGGATTACGTTTTTGTTTGCCCCCGGCTGGCACCCCGCCATGAAAGCAGTGGTGCCCCTGCGCAAAACCCTGAAAGTGCGCACCATCTTTAATCTTTTAGGACCATTAGTCAATCCCCTCCGACCCACAGGACAAGTCCTAGGGGTCTACGATCCAGCCTTGCTTTACCCCCTCGCTTCAGCGCTCAAGACTTTGGGTGTGCAAAGAGCCGTCGTTTTGCATGGGCGAGAAAATTTGGATGAAGCCGGATTGGGCGATCTGACTGATATCGCGGTTGTTGATGATCAGCAGGTGAGTCAAGATATTTTGGAGCCTGCGGAATTAGGGCTGACGGCAGCGCCCCTGACAGCCCTACAAGGGGGTGGCGTGGACGAAAATGCCGAAATTTTGCAGGCGGTGCTCCAAGGCAAAGGCACAGCCGCCCAAACGGATGTTGTGGCCTTGAATACAGCATTAGCCTTATTTGTCGGTCATGCTGTAGAGACCTATGGTGAGGGGGTGACCCAAGCCAAAGCCATTCTGGCTAGCGGTGCTGCTTGGGAGAAGCTGCAAGCATTAGTGGCCTTTTTACAGCAGGCTTAAGGCGGGTGTTCGGCACAATCTAGAGACTGTGCCAGAATGAAAGTCATGCATTGTCATTTCATTTTTGATTGTGATTGAGGTCGAAGTCCACCGCCAACTCCATGCTTTTTTGCGGGATCAGGGATCTGATCAATGGCCTCATCACCTCACCATTGCTCGCCTCGTTGCCCGAGCCTTCCGATTGCGACGGAGTGCCCTCATCCAAATTAGTGCTGCCGCTAAACATCAGGGGCTCCACCGTCTCAGCTATTTGGCGCCTCTGATGATCTGGCGAGAAGCCGTGATTTTAGTGGCCCCTTTGGCTGCACAACAGCAACTGCTCCGGGCTGAAATGCCCCATCTCCACGAATGGATGCAGATTAAGAAGCCAATTTTGGCCTCTGACCACTGGCCCGGCGATCACTTTAAAGGGGTGTTACTAGTGACCCCCGAGGCGTGGTTCCGAGACTATCTCACCCAGACCTATCAGTTTCCCACCGATATCCCCACTCTGATTGATAATGCCGACCAAATCGAAGGTTGGGCTCAGCAGCAGCTCACCCTGTCCTTACACCCACCAGACTGGGAGCAACTCACTTGGTGTTATCCGCCGCTGTTAGAGCTGATTCGAGAGACTCGTGTCAAGCTGACCCGTGCTCTCTTTCAGCATCCTGAAAATCCCTATGGCCACACCCTGATTGAGCAGAAAGAGCGTCATGTCCTAGCCCAGCTGCATCTGGCGGTTCTGGCTCATGATATGACCCTTAGTCCACCGAATTGGCAGCAGTTCTGGCAAGCCTATCGGTCCGACCATCATTTACTTTGGAGTGGTCTGAACCGCGCCAACGGTGCTTTTATTTTGCACTGTGCCCCCAATGAAGTGAATCGCAGTTTGCAGGGGCTATGGTCGCGACAGCCGGTGGTGCTGATGGGCAGTAGTTTTGATCTCGAACCCGAGGCGAAGCTGTTTCGCCAGCAATTGGGCCTCGAAGACATGACCTATGTCCAATTTGGAGCCAACCGGGAAGCAGAAGCGGTGCAGCTGTATCTGCCAGATGGCTTACCCATGCCCAATACCCCTGCTTTTCAAGGGGCCTTACTTAAGCAGCTGCATCTACTCATGGTGGCTAATGCTCAGCCCGGTGGACCGACGGTCATTATTATCGAAGACACGCCGATGCAGCGTCAAATGGCAACAGCGATGGCATCTGAATTTGGCTCTCGGGTGCAGATGGAAACGTCAGATCTGGACGCAGAAACAATTCTGATTACAGGTTGGGACTATTGGTTACAGCATCAGGCCACCCTGCCCATTCCTGCCCTGCTGGTTGTGGCGACTCTACCTATCCCTTCCTTGGAAGATCCGCGGGTCGCGGGTCGGGTGGCTTACTATAAGCAGCATCGCCAAGACTGGTTCCGTCTCTATTTATTACCCACGGCTTTGCGAACGCTACAGGCTGCGATCGCACCCATCAGACGTCATCAAGGCATCGTGGCTCTATTCGATAATCGGGTCTTACATCGCAGCTATGGCCAACAAGTCTTAACGGCAATGAGTCCCTATTCGCGCATTAACTATCTGGATGACAGCTTATTCGCGACATCATCAACATCTGGTCACCGGCGGCTCTAGATAATTGAACCGTATCTTAAATCAGAATGATCCCACTGTAGTCCAACCCCATTTTGTCGATAAGATTTAAGCAGCACTGCTTGCTACTTTAGTTGTCTAGATTAGGGAAAAGAAATGGGTGAAGCAAAACGTCGTCAAGAAGCCTTAGGCAACGACTATGGTAAAGAATCTAGAATGGTGTCTTGGTTCCCTGTGACTAAGAGCCAGCTGGAGAAAATCTATAACCTGGTAATGAAAGGGAGTTGGGTTGGAGTGTTTATTGTCCTGCTCTCCTGGATAGTCGTTCGATTTGTGGGGCCGTCCTTTGGGTGGTGGGCTCTGGTTCCCAAAGAGGGCTTGTAATTCATGAATAAATGGGCTGCTGGGCTGAGCCTGCTGGAGTGATAACTCAAGTACTAGCGTCTATGCAGCCATTCTTCTCTAAACCATGATATGGTTAATGATTGCTGAGCTTTTTGTAAAATTGCTAACCTCAAGGTTAGTAACTAAAAGTTCTCCAATGGCGGCATAGCCAAGTGGTAAGGCAGGGGCCTGCAAAGCCTTTATCCCCAGTTCGAATCTGGGTGCCGCCTTTGATAAACAAGCGATGCACGGGAGCTTGCTCCGCTGTATCGCCGTGCTGAAAAAGCTATTGTCTGAAGTGTATTGTGTCAGGCATAGCCGTTGAAACTTGCATTACTCTGACACGACGGAGTAACCACATTAATAGAGGTATTCTCTATAGCTCAAGACTAGTGAGTCCTGGAAATGGCTGGTGTGCAGTCTTGAATTTTGTGTATGTTATCTATCTTACTTAAGTAGTTATAGTTTTCTTTTTTGTAGATAATGTTTTCTATATTTCCTGTAGCAAACATTGTCTTTTTGATTTGAGAATGATGTGGAAGTTAGCCTCATTGGCCAATGATTTGGGTATTTAAATGGGTTGTTCTCAGTATCGTCTAAATATTGCTATAACTTATACCTCATAATCTTTATGAGAAGAGCAAACATTCACTTTTTCCCAAAAAATGATGAATCTAAGACGTTTTCGGGCATTGGATTAACGCTAGTTTCTTGCTATTGCTCAACGTAAAAACTTCTTGTGCAAATAAAAATATTGCTGGTATATTTACTCAATAGAGTGTTGTGAGCACCACCACGTTCGCGGAAAGGGCTGCGCCCATCATTAGTTACGCTAAAAACCTTTTCCTGAGGAGCGAACGCAGGTGACTTTCTTAACTAAATGCCCCAACACCCTGATTCAAAAAATGATAGCCACTTGAATCTTGAGCAACAACGCAAGCGTGCTAAAGATATTTTGAAAAAGGCAAAAGCGGGAGATCCTGTATCGATTGATCGCTTTCAGAAGTATCATCCTGACTGTCGGCCAGGACAAGTCATGTTTATGAATCTGCTGCAGTTAGCAGATGCTCAGCTGGTGATTGCTCGAGAAAATCGGTTTTCCAGCTGGTCGCAAATGAAAGCGCACATTGACCAAATGGAGCGGATTCGGAACAAGCTAAAGGCTCCACAACTCGTGCCTCAGGATGCAGATTGTCCCACGCTCCATATCCGCTGTGGTTCTGATCTGGAGCAGAGTCTACAACAGGCAGGGTTTGTGGGGGATTATTTAGCGTTTACCGATCCGTTTTGCCAAGGGCCGGTGCAGTCACTTACCAGTCGGTCAGAGTATATTGAACGACGGGCTGGATTTATGGCCTCGGCCTATCAAATGGAACTGGAAGCCGTCCGCAATCGCCTTCGTCTGGAATACCATCAACTGCAGGGCAGCCATCGCTATCCTCGCATTGTGTTGTGGTTTGAGGCTGATAGTTATGACCAGCTCAGTCTTTCCTACCTATTGCATTATTTTAGGTATGAATTGGGAGATGCCCAAAAGCTAGAATTGATCTGCATTGATTCCTTTCCGGGTATTCAATGTTTTCGGGGGTTAGGGCAGTTACCCGTAGAAGCCTTGCCGTTGCTGTGGTCCCAGCGTCAGTCCATTACCACTGAACAGATGCACTTATGCGATCGCACTTGGCAGGCGGTGACGGCTCCTTCTCCCAAAGATCTATGGTCAATTGCGACCAGTGATACCTCTAAATTGTCTGCTCTCGCCCCTGCTCTCATGCGCCATTTACAAGAATTCCCTTGGGTAGAAGATGGTCTCAGCCTAACGGAGCGTTTGACTTTGACGATTTTGGCTGAAGGGGCCTGTCTTGGCCAGGATCTGTTTCAGGCTTTGATCCATGAGCGAGATCCCCTCCCCTATTTGGGAGACACCATGTATTGGTTTGTGCTGCAACAACTCCTCGATGCTCCTAATTCGCCCCTCACCGTCCAGCCGGGAACCCTAGACTTACCGTGGCCGCAACGCCTATTCGACATTACCCCCCTCGGACTGGCTCTCCTCCATAAACAGCAACATTGGCGATCGCTACAAACGTGCGATCGCTGGTTAGGAGGCGTACAGATTCAGCCCAACCAGCCTTGCTGGCAATGGAATCAAAAGACTCAAACCCTGTCTTATTCCTAACGGTTTATCAACAGCCATAATCAGGCATCATCAAAGACCTGATTATTTGAGGGATAAATGGGGTTCAGGGGTACAACAGGACAGCATGGGTTCAGTGGCCAGTTCTTTGAGATTGATATTGTCTAACAAACTGTTCCATTTTGAGATCAGCGTTAGATCTTGGGGAGCATCTTGCTTTAAATCAACCAACATCGAAATTGCATCAAACCATAAGCCTTCTTCCAAATAGATTTCCAAACGCTTCAAGGGGGAAGCTGTTGGCAATTGCTGCTGGCGTTGGGTGTCCATCTGTACACGGTAGATTCTGCCGTGTACATAATTGGTCTCGTTCGGTCCGAATTTTGTCAAAAGCGTCCAGGTATATCGCTTGCCCACCTGTAAAGGATCTCGGTTTGCAGGAATAGGAATACGAATGATGCCACCTTCCGTCAACGGTAAAGCAAAACGGGTTTTGTGGACGTATTGATCGTTCTCGTCTTGCAAGACGAATTCAATGTTCAGGCGTGTGGTTTGGGGTTGTTCTGGGGTTCTGAACTTCGATAAGTAGAAGAGGAATTCCGGGTGATCAGCTGTTGTCAGCCCCCAGATCTGTTTTTCTGCATCAATTTCAGGTACTAGAGCGGTTAATCGGGACGTTGCGCATTGTTTGTTGGCTGCTTCTGCTTCCGTCTTACACAAAGTGTAAATTTTATCGCCACGACTGCTTCCACCTTCACGCCGACCGGTCGGTGCTCCGGGGTCGCTGGGGGGAGTTGGCATGGTAAAGGTCAGATGGTGGTGCTGATGCATGGCCATTGCATGGGGTGTGTGCCCAGAAAGTCCTGCACTTGCCATGGTACAAACCGCTAAGGTTAGCAGCATTG
Organism: Acaryochloris sp. 'Moss Beach'; assembly: GCF_021497025.1. Lineage (NCBI taxonomy): Bacteria > Bacillati > Cyanobacteriota > Cyanophyceae > Acaryochloridales > Acaryochloridaceae > Acaryochloris > Acaryochloris sp. 'Moss Beach'. The sequence goes on along the minus strand of NZ_CP071717.1, from coordinate 2,575,577 downwards.
ATCGAGAAAAAGGTTGGGCAGTCAGCATAAACGAAATCTCCTTTACTGGGGATGAGGATTTAAGAAGCTGGATGATCATGATCAATTTTTTTGGTGCGCACTAACAGCACCGCAACGGTCGTGATGACAAAAGCTATCAGGGACGGTATGAGCGGCATCCAGATGGCCTGTATCAGGCCCCATAAACAGAGGCTGAACAATCCACTCACTAAAACAGTGCTGATCACACCGGTGCGAGTTGTGAGTTTGAAGACAATAGCAACGATGCCGCCCATCATTGCCCAGCCCCAGATCCAAAGACCATCAGCCCATTGAGGCCATATTTTGAAGCAGGAACGTTGATCTTCAACGGCACTGATGATCTGACTGGCCATATGAGCCTGGACAAAAACACCTGCCACCTTCTGAGTGGGGCCAGCACCGTAGGGAGTAGACCAAAAATCTCCAGATCCACTCGCTTGGACTCCCACTAAAACAACCTTGTCTTTAATCGCATTGGCATTAACTTGTCCCGCCAGTACTTGCTCCAAAGTTACCGTTTTGGCGATGTCTGTCGGTCTCTTTAAGGCTCGATAATTTAGCATTAATTGCAAGCCTCTCATGCGGTCATCGTTAATACCTTGATAGCCGCCATGGGGCTGTAGTTGCTTAAAGATTGTGGTTCGTGTTGTTCCGGTACCAGGTTGATCCGTTTGAACCTGCAACTCCAAGGGGTGGCCCTCGGGTTCAGCAAACTTGAGGGAAAATGTCTGGGGTGACTGCTGTTCCAAGTAATGGAAGGCTAACAGAGAACCGAAGGAGAAAGACGCTTGACAGGGAGAGGCAGGCTCATGGTTCATATGAAGGATATGGCGGCGTAACACCCCATCTCCATCTTCGATAAAATCTGTAAAACCGATGCGATTGGGTGCTTGTACTTCAGTTGGAGGCGCGATGCCATCTGTATTACTGGATGAATCACTCCCTTTACAGGGAACCACTAAGCGCTCATTGTTCTTGAGTTGGGTCGCGAGTTGGGGGTAGTTCGGATCAACGGTAAAATCTCTGTAAATGTCTAAGCCGATGGCCTGGGGTTTAGCCTTGTTTAACTGAGTCAGGAGTCGAGTCAGGGTTGGATCATTTAAAGAACTCCGCTTCGTCTGATCCCCTTGGGCCTTAATATCTTTATCCGTGACCAATACAATTAATAGCCTGGGATCGGGACCTTCATTTGGTCTGAGGCGCAGGAGCTGATCAAATGCCCAAAACTCTATGGGCTGTAGAATGCCTAGCCCTCGAATGCCAATAATGGCAGCTGTCAAACATAGACTGGTAGGCAAGGCGGATAAAAGGGGACGGTGACAAAAACGGTGAACTTTAGAAAAGAGAGATACTTTTTCTAGAGGCAGTTCCGCAACAATGGGTGCCACAGCAGTTGGCAAAGTTTGTTCTACTTCCGGTGACTGTCGGTCTTGATGGCGAGAATTCGAGACCGTGGATGGTGTATCTCGCACCGGACGGGGTTGCCGATTGTCCCAGAGAATTTCGAAAACAGGTACACAGCCGATTCCTTTGAGGGAGCAATGGTCATGGTCATACACCGTAATATCTGTTAGGCCTGCATTGCGCAGCAACACGGCTGAGACTTCTGACAGTAGGATTTGTCCACCATCAGCTAAGTCAGAAATGCGATAGGCATAGTCTACTTCTTGGCCAATGTAGTCATGATCTTCAGCCTTCAATAAGGGGCTGCCTGTATGCATACCGATTCTGACTTGTAAGGGGCCAAACGGTGTCGTAATCGGATCTTGTTCATGGTGCTGTTGCAGGGCGATGGACCATTGTGCAGCCTGCATGGCACCTGGAAAGCTTATAAGAAAGCCATCCCCTTCTGTTTTGACCAAGCGACCACCAAAGGCCGTTAAGCTAGCTGTGACGCGTTGGCGGTGGGGTTGGAGAATTGTGTCGTAATACTGGTGGTTACGGGTTGTGACATCCAGGCCAGGCATAGCCTGTTTAATGGCAGTAGAGCTGACTAAATCGGTGAAGACAATCGTGACGATTTGAGCTGCTGAGTCATTGTCATGGCGCCATAAAGAATAGTCGTCTCCATCACTTTTACTCAGCTTTTGCCATGTGGGTGGAATCTCGGCTGGATTTTGGCAAATAATCGGCAGCCACGTGGCACATGGAAAATGAGGCTCAAGATCATGGAGTCGTTCCCGAGCTTCGCGGACGGCTAAATGAAAAGGTTTGCCTTTGGAAAAAGCAGTTAAGAAGTACTTGAGAAAATACTGGGCTACTTGATCAGGGATGGGTTCGCGCATGATCACCATGGCTGGCAGATGGATGTCAGCCAGTTGATGGGCGAGTCCTAAACCGTCACAAGAGTTGAAAATAGCAAGCTGTAACCCTTTGCTAATGGCTTGCTGCAGAGCATACTTTAGCTGATTGATATTCAGTGTTTCATGAGCATTGAGGCAAATATGGCCTGTGTCACAGGGATTAGAGCTATGGCTATGGCCTGCGAAAAATAAAATATCCCAGTTTTGATCCCATAGCTGATCGGTGAGTTCTTGCCGCTGTGGTTCTACTAGAAACGTCACATTTGCATTAGGAAGCTGATTCAGCAACCCTTGATCTGCTTGAGTATTGATGCCTTGGCTGCTCCCCAGAATGGCAAGAATCTTGATGCCAGTAGTGGAGCTTGATTGGCGTTGAATGCCTTCATAGGTAGGCGCGCTTAAGACCAGTTCTGCAAAAGGGTAGCGTGTTAACAGTTCCCACTGGTGCCAGGGTAAGCGCTGTAGTTGCGGGTTATCTGTTTGTAAAATAATGCGGATATGATCTTGTAGAGACAGTTGCTCCAGCCATTTATCCCGAACAGGTCGAAAGGTGTCTGCTAGAAGCCATTGATCTAATGCATGATGAAGGGTTTGGGCTGCCTGTTCGCAGTTGATTTGGAGTTCTTGCCAATCGATGTTGGTTAATTGTTCTGTGGGAGCATCTAAACGGGTGGTTAGTCCCAAGTTGAGATAAGCCGTTTGCCACCCTTGATAATACTGAGGAATATTAGGATTGGGAGGAAGAAAACCAACAATTTCAGTCGAGGGTCTGTCGTTTTCTTTGCCAACTTGAAGGGTCACAGGAAAACCCTGTGTAAAGCTACCTTCTCCCATGCGCAATACGACTAATTTATCCACGGCTTGTTCTCTTTATAGAGGCATCTCCTTTCTATGCAGCCAGGGCAAAAATTTCTAAATAATAAATGTTTCAGTTAGGATGTGGTTGCCTTGCTCTAGATCGAGATGGAACTGTTCTCCTGGTAATCCGCTGAACTCAAGCTGTAAGTAGTTGTCCGCTTGTCGTGATTGGGCTTCTAAAAACGTATTGTGCTGGTTGTCCAGCACCCTAAGCACTAAATTAGCGGGTAATGATGTGCATTGACCTGCGGGTCGGAGCTGAACACAGAGCATCCGCTGGCTATCTGTTTCAGTTTGCAGAAGATTCATGATCAAGACGAGGGGAATTTCTTCTGCATCATTTTTGAATTTGACTAATTTGGCCCGCTTAATTTGAACGGCATCGTCATCTAGCTCAACGGTTGACGTTGTGGCTGCACTTCTAAAGTGAAATGCTGGCTCTCGGGTTGAGGGTTGTAATAGATCTTCAACTACTTGCCAACTTTGATTAAAGATACCTTGTAGCCATTGACCCAGATCAGTCTGAACAAATGTTGGTGGTTTGGTGTCTACCAACATGAATTCACTAATATGAGCCAATAGGGATTCGAGGGGTTGTAAGTGCTCTATGGCGATTTGACCGGCTTGAGCAGTGGGCGTAAATCCTAGGATGCGAGCCCTCCGCTGTTGATCATCGATGACGACAACTAGATAACCGACGCGATCCGACCAGACTTCAGGGGGCAAGAGACAGGTAGGCGTGCCAGGCAAAATTGGGCGACATTCTAAACTGCCCATACCCGGAATGAGGAGATCGGCAACGTCTGCACAGAGTCGCACTACTGGATTCCAGCTATCGCTAGCTTCCAGATTGCAGGGGATTTCCATCAATGCCAGATACTCTTTAACAGCAAGGACCGCTAGGGTGTTGAGATAGACTTGCTGGCATTTCTCAGGTGTGGATTGCTGTTGCCCAAAGCCTTGGGCTATTTGCCTCGCGGTTAGGGTAATGGGTAAGGCTAAAGAATCGCTCATCAAGGGAAGCATGGAGTCAAAATCAGGAACTTCTATTATAGATATCCTTGTGACAGACCAAAATTACGCAAGCGGGTCATACATTGTCGTTGGTAAAAACTACTCAGGGTAGAAATGGGTAAGCCAAATTCTTCAGAAACCTTTTCCCATCCTTGTTCCGGTGGCAGACGCCTTAATAGTAAAACTTGGCAGGTGACATCCGGTCGGTTTTGAATATGAACGTTTCTTAACTCACCTGAGGGGTCAGTTTCCACCCAATGACGGGTTGTTTCCAAAATTGGGGGAGTATCTGGAGGAGCAGCGAGATTATCCGTGACGTCTTGGTTTTTGTTGATGGCGCTAGGAGCTTTAGAGGTATATCTTGCGAGGTGCTTTTGTTTGTTAATGCGAAAGTCTTGTAAGCGCCATTTCAGATATCGGTTTAACCAGGTAACGACACTACTACGGTCGGGATCATATTGTTCGCCAGTACCGGCTTCACAAATATTTTGGCAAAAATAAACCCAGGTTTGCTGCAGGGCATCTTCATAGTAAGGAGTATGTTCATGCCAGAGCTTACGAGATTGTTCAATCAGTCGCACAATCTGCGTCAAACATTGGGTTGTGATTCAATCAAATGTGGGTCAGATAGAATAATACATTCCTTCTGCTATTAGAGTAACCATGCAATGCCCATTGTGCGGTCATCCCAAAGCCTATAAGCATGGCAAGATGGCCAATGAGAAACAACGGTATCACTGTCCTATTTGTAAACGAACTTTCACTGAAACCTTTGATACCCTTTACTATCGTCGACAGACCTGCCGAGAGACGATCCATCAAGTTCTCCAATCTCATGCAGAAGGCACGAGTCTCAGAGGCATTGCCCGAATCACTGGGCTTTCCTACAACACGGTTGTCTCCCTCGTGCGTTCTGCTAGCCAACGCTCTCAGCAACTTCATAATGGCAACGTTCAAGCAGTCAGCACCGATGATGTCAGTGCCGATGAGATGTGGTCCTTTGTGAAAAAAAAGCAAAAACATTGCCGACCATCAGAGCTAGAGGTGGGCGATTGTTGGATGGCGATTACGTTGGCCAACACCAGTGGTTTGATATTGACCTGTCGGGTGGGCAAGCATACCGACTCATTGTTGGATGAACTGATGACCAGCACTGAAGGCAAGACCGATTGCAAGTTTTGGAATAGTGATGATTGGGGCGGTTATGAGCGCATCTTAGGGCCAGACATTATCCACTACATTGGTAAAGACCGAACTCAACGATTGGAGCGTACCAATGGGATTGTTCGGCAGCAAACAGGTCGATGGCATCGCCGCCAAAATAAGTTTGGCAAAGTTTGGGAGCAAACGAAGGTTACGGCTCGGTTAGGGGTGAGCTATTTTAATTGGATTTGGACTCACAGCCGATTCAAAACGACTGCGGCCCAACGAGCAGGATTAGCTGATTGCCCATGGAACTGGAATGACATTCTTTGCTACCCCACAATTATTTGAGGCACGACCAAACATTGCTTTCGTTTCAAATGGCCTGAGGGATATTGGCGGGCTTCTATGACCAGTTGACGGAGTTGCTCGTCGAGCGGTAGCATCTGCTGATTTTTAAGTTTCATAGGCCCCCCACCTAAATCCCCTTATAAATGTTTTCTGAGAGTTGCTAAACGCTGATTAATTAGCTTGAGAGAAAATGCTGAGATCTTCTGACTGACCATTGTCCGGTCGCTATTGATTCCACATCGAATTGAGTGAGTGCTGTTGTGGAAATTATCTAGCAGATTACAAGATTAGAAGATAGATAGTTGTGAGGTAAATCACTGGCTAGGGTACGGAAAAATGTATGAGATCCGTCTCAACCTCTGATATCTAGGGAAATGAAGACAAAAGTGCCAAAGGTTCGATTTTATTGGTAAAGATGTGTGTACTCAGCCAGTGGATGACTAAACTGAGAATGGGAATGATTAGTCACAACCTTGGATACCTCATGACTTTAGATCCATCAGATATGCCGTCCAATCCTGAGGCTGATACAGCAACGACCAGTCAACGATTAAGAAATTTTTTGGTTGCTATGGTTGCGATTGCACTCAGTATCGCTCTCTTTTTCGGTTCTCGCCAGCAAACTGAACAACCTTCCTTATCAGCTCTAGCAGCTGATTCAACCCCCATAGAAATCGCATTAACGAATCAAAAACCCACCCTGATGGAGTTCTATGCGAATTGGTGTACGAGTTGTCAGGCCATGGCTGATGATATGCACAGCCTCAAACAAGAATTTTCTGATCAAGTTAATTTTGTGATGTTGAACGTTGACAACAGCAAGTGGCTGCCTGAAGTGCTCAAATTTGACGTTGATGGCATTCCCCATTTTGTGTATCTGGATGGTAGCGGTGAAGCCTTAGCAAGCTCAGTGGGACAACAGCCTCGACAGATTTTGGCAGATAATTTAGCTGCGCTAGTTGCTGAGGATACTTTGCCAACGTCGAAAGCAATGGGTCAAACATCTATATTCCAACCTGCAGTCAGGGGGAATCAAGACGATCCGCGGAGTCATGGCGGTATGCCAGCGGGTGGAATCTAAAAGTCTCCAATATCTCTGGGGGACTGAACAAAGGAAATCTCAAAGCTTTTGATGGAGATAAAGAGTTATCAACTATAATGGAGGGCTGTAGTGATAATTTTTTTTCAGTTTTAGGAGGCAGATTGTCAAAGTTTATTCTTAAAGTGCTCTGGCTTGATGAAAACGTTGCCTTAGCAGTGGATCAAGTGGTTGGCAACGGGAGTAGTCCCCTAACTTCTTACTTCTTTTGGCCTCGAAACGATGCCTGGGAAAATCTCAAAACTGAATTAGAGAAAAAAACCTGGATTGATGAAGTTGAGCGAATCTCTATCCTCAACAAAGCCACAGAAGTCATTAACTACTGGCAAGAAGAAGGACGTCGACGCCCACTCACTGAGGCAAAAGCGCGCTTTCCTGAAGTAGTTTTTACTGGTACAGCTTAGTTAGAGCGACTGGCTCTAATTGATATTGCCATAAGGCTTTAAGCCACCTTCATTTCCTCGATAGCGCTGTATTTACAAGTCGTTATCGAGAACTTTTTTTCGACCATTTTTATGGGCCAATAGGCTAGGATGTCCCCCTAATTGTTGGGAGTACTATCAGTCGTTGTGCCCAAATGGGTCGGTAGATCTGAGCGGATTCCGAGTTCTAATTTATGGATTTGGATTTGGTCAAGACGAGGACCATCTGTAGAGATGATCGTGAACTCTAGGTTATACAAGTGGTGAACTTCTCCTGGGAGAGGTAGCTTTTGCAGCTGAAACAGTAAAAACCCGCCCAAGGTTTGATAATCATCAACAATAGGCAACTCTAGCCCTAAATTCTCATTTACTTCATCTAAGTCTGTTTGAGCCTGGACGATGAACGTATGATTATCTAACTCTTGAATGGGAGGAGTGGAATCATGGCCAGCTGCATCATCGCCACCGATGATTTCATGAACGAGATCATTCAGGGTTACTAAACCCGCGGTCCCATTGACCTCTTCTTCCCTCACCATGACAATATCGAGGTGATATTTCTGCATGAGTTGCAGCACCTCATTAATTAATGTGCCTTCAGGAACGAACCAAGCTGTTTGTACCCATGCTTTGATGGAGGTGTCATTTTGGAGGTCTCCTTTAGCAAAAGCAACGGCTAGCTCTTTGAAGCGAACAATGCCGCGAATATCGTCCAAAGACTCTCCGATAACTGGATAATAGTTATGGCCAGACCGGGCTACCTCTTCTAGCAGCATTTGAAAGGTCACAGATTCTTCCAACGCGTCAATCCGGGTGCGAGGAATCATCACTTCTTCCACCAAGACATCTGCAAACTCGAAGACATTGGTGAGTAACTCTCTTTCGTCAGCTTCTAATCCAGTGGATTCCGTGGAGGTTGCAATCATTAACTGCAGCTCCTCTGGGGTGACTTGGTGATACCAATCTCGATCTGAGTATTCAATGCCAGCCATGCCGAGCAAGCACCGAGTAGATTGGTTGAGAATCCAGATTAATGGGTTAAACAGCTTCGCAATCGTTAGGCTAGTTGGACCTAAAAATCGAGCGAGTTCTTCTGAATAGAGTAAGGCGAGGGCTTTTGGGCATAACTCCCCTAGCACAATTTGCAGATAAGCAATGACCAAAAAGGCTGTGGGAACGGCTAGGGTATGGGCGATAAATACTTGAGTTGAGTTGGAGAGAGCACTCTGTCGTAACCACGAGATAATCAGCACGGCGACAGTATGTTCGCCTATCCAGCCTAAGGCTAAGCTAGACAAGGTAATCCCAATTTGAGTCGTTGAAAGCAACCGAGCAATATCCTGCTGTAGTTGCTGAACTAACTTGGCTTGAGTATCTCCCTCTTGGACTAACTGATTGATGCGGGAGCGACGAACAGCAACGATCGAAAACTCAGCTGTGACAAAAAAACCATTGATGATAATCAAGGCTGCAATGGCTAACAACCGCGATCCAATTTCAGGCACACTCAGTACTGGAAATTGATCAGAAAATCGGGGAGTACTGAGCTGTGCCCAGTAGAAAAGCAGTGGGAGTGGAGTCATACCAGCCGCGATTTTGCCAGCCCCCTATGAGACATGTGCCATCGGCGCTTACTCATCAGCGACTGGGATATTTTGAATGTCTAGTTTGACGTTCTGGTCAGGATAGTCGTTTAAGGAAATCGAGACTTTTTCAACGGTTTCCGGCGGAACATCCAAAATTTTGATTGTGCCAAAGAAGATTTCTCCTTTGGGTTTAAACTCAGTTGGTAACCCTCGAATTTCTGAGAACAAGGCTTGCCCTTGATCGTCAGTAATATCTAAAAAAGTATAGACAAACTGAATTGTGTCATCGCTACTGTTCTGTAAAGCAACGTTAAGGATGAGCGTATCATCCTCACGGGCTAAAGACTTGACCTCAAAGTTCATTCCCTGATTGTTGACTTTGATCGGGAGAGACTTCGGCTGTGATTTTTGATCCTTTTTGGTGTCAGAAGATTTGGGTTTCTTCGGTTTGGGTGCTGTTTTTTGTTTCTCTTTGGCGATATTGGCACCGTTAGTCTGAGACTTAACTTTGGCAATTAGGTCTTTCTCGTTAAGAAAATCGGCCCCTTGGCGTGGGCGACGATCTAAATCGTCAGACTCCTTCAGAAATGGGTTTGTGGCAGGTTGTGTAATGCCTTTTAAAGATTGACGGGCGAACACATAACCTACGGCACCACAGATGGATCCGACTATCAACATAAACAGTAGGAGTAATACTGTGCGTTTGATAGATGGATCAATCTTGAATCGATTTCGGGGTTTGTTGGTTGAGGCCTTATTCGCTTTTGCCAAGATCACACGTTTGAATCAAGTTAAAAAGTAGAGCTATGTCTTTAGACGCTTTATCTGAGCGCAATACCAGGACGTGCATATAAAAATGACTTCCAGATTCAGTAATAATATAACTTAGGGGATAGTGCTATAGTCATTCTGGTATTTTCACTGGATTCTGTGGTTGAAAGTAGATAAACTGTTCAACTGCATTGCACAGTCATATCCCAAACGATATAAGAACTGCTATTTAGCCAGGGTTGGCCGAGCGGTTGAGGCAGCGAACTCATAATTCGCCCTAGGCAGGTTCAACTCCTGCACCCTGGATTGATTTCAATAGCTAAAGCGCCCAACTTGTGAGATGCAAGTTGGGCGCTTTAGCTATTCTGGATTTTGAGAATTAGTTTGGCTTTACTTTCTACCAAAGCGCAGGAACAGCAGGGGCTACAGCAGGAATATATTGGGGAGCAGATTCGGGTTCAGAGTTACCAATGCCTGATAGGCTTTGCAGTTCTAGCAATGATGTTGCGTAAGGATTGGCTAAATCGCGGGTGCGAACGGTGGGAAAATCATCATCTTGCTGCTGTAGTAAATCTTTGTAGATCACTTCAACACGCTCAGCAGCGCTTCGAATGGCTCCTTCTGGTGTACCCACACTGAAAAGAAACTTAGCATCTCCTCCGAGGGACTCATCTTCCCAGTAACTATCGAGGTTGGACTGCCGATCCAGCGTTTCAGATATGGTGGGTTGACGTAATGGCCGATCGAGAGGATCAACTTCTTGAGCTAGTGCAACGCCATTCCCTGTCAGAATCAAGGTGGCTAGTGCTATACCCCCACTCCAGTGCTTGAAGCTCAAACCCATGCTACTTATCCTTAACAATAAATTTTTTGTCTGATATGTCCTAGTTTACCCATTTACTAGGAGAACTTACCCCGTTGCTGATGTTTGTGCAGCTGCTTGCCCTAGGTTTGTCAGAATGGCAGCGCCTATGGTCGAATGGGGCCATTATACGTAACAGTGACAGTGCTATTTTGGGTCACTGTGACCACAGATTCTACAGTGGGATTGCGATAGCCAGGGACTCCTCCTTGGAATCTAAAGGTGATACTGCCATCTTGATTTTTTTGATGTGGGGTGCCAGCAGCAGGACCAAACATTGAAGTTTCAGGTCGATACTGGGCTAAACCCCCGTTCGCATTGATAGCGGCTTGCCTAGCCAAGTTTTTGGCGCGAGAGAGAAAGAAATCAGCGTTTTGGATAGATGTGTTTTGGATAGATGCTGGTGAGGTCTGAACTGGGCGGCTGGGAGTGCTCTGGGGGGGGGGTAATAGCAATAGCAGGTGTTGGCTGTGTCGCGATAGGTGGCAATGTTTGCCTGGGGGGGGGGATGACGGGTGCTGGCTGTAGAGTGGGTAGGCCAGAGCTGGGAGGGCGAGTGCTTGGTGCCTTTGGCTGAGCGGGTAAGGGTGGAGAAGAATTGGGCGGTAAGGGTTGAGAGCTGGGGATTAAAACAGGCTTTTCTAAAGAGTTGGGCAATTGATTAGGGGGTTGTGTTGGCTCTTGAGTTTGAGAGGGGGGTGGGCTTGACCTTGGCAAGGGCAACGGAGCGTAAAGGACCGTTGTATTGGAGACTGACTAATCCTTGGGGGGTAACGGTCGCGATAGTCTCTACTGTAGGCGTGACGAAGCCAGGTGATCCGCCTTTGAAGGTAAAGGTGACGCTGCCGTCGGAATTCTGTTGACTGGGTGCATCTATGGCAGGCCCATACATAGCAGCTTCTGCACGATAAAGTCTGAGACCCCCATTTTGTCGTTCGGCTGCTTGTCTGGCTAGATTCTTTGCCCGGGTCAGGAAAAAGGGATCTGTGGCTTGAGGAGGAGGAGTGACGGAGGGTGAGGATTGGGCATAGACCGCTACCTGCCCTATTCCCAAACAAAGGGGAAGCAATAAAACCTTTGAAAAAGCAACAAACTGGCGCATAGACACAACCCTAAAGAGAGATAAACAAAACCATCTGCCCATAGTAAAGGCAGAAAACACCCATAGGCTATCGTCTGGGATGCCTATCTGTGGGGGCGATGAATTCAGATGGCTGGTGATAGAAACGCGTTGTTCTGCGTTCTTTCGCTAGATCCGATGGATAAGGCGTCTATTCAACTAAATCTTTGATTTGGTCAATAATTTGAGATGGAACCTGGGGAATGGAAGCTGGGGCTGCCGGGGGTAGGGTCAGGCTCGGAGGGCTGAGCGGCTGCGGGACGAATGGGACCGTTGTAACCGATCGTAACGATGCCTGCAGGAGCAACGGTGGCTACTGTTTCTAGAGTCGGGGAAACAAACCCAGGAGCACCCCCTTTGAAGGAGAAGGTGACACTGCCATCTTCATTCTCGACATGAGGGGAATCGATGGCAGGGCCATACATCGATGTTTCAGCCCGGTACTGACTAAGGCCACCGTTTTCTCGTTCGGCTGCTTGCCGTGCCAGATTCTTGGCACGGGTCAAAAAGAAGGGGTCGGCTTTTACTGCGTCTTGAGCGATGACTAGGGGTTGAGCATAGGGAAGGGGAAGGTGAGAAACCGTTTCCTGAGCGTTCAGCGCTGGGGTAGCTGCTAAGGGGGCTAGAAGTATGGATGAAAAAAGCAGAAATTTTTGCATAAGTTGTGATTTGAAAAACAATAACAGTAACTGTAGGGGAACTGAGTGGGTATGCTTTTTGGGCATAACGTGTTGATTGTTTAGACGGTGACTCTGGGAACCTGTTCCAATCCTAAAGAGTGACCTAGGCTGGTGTAACGGTTATGGAGGGTGGACGATCGATGGTTCTTCCCTCCCAAAAGGATGTCTTTGCAGCCCAACGACTATTTCTATCAATAAGGAGGTGCCGTCATAGTATGGTACGAGAGCACTGGGCCGTTTTTCAATTCATTCCTGTAGCGAGACTATGACATCCATCCGTATTGGTAATGGTTACGATATCCATCAACTGGTTGAAGATCGCCCGTTGATTCTTGGGGGAGTTCAAATTGAGCATTCTCTAGGCTTGAAAGGCCATAGTGATGCGGATGTGTTGACCCATGCAATTATGGATGCCCTGTTAGGAGCCTTGAGTTTAGGCGATATTGGCCATTATTTTCCGCCAACGGATCCTCAATGGGCAGGGGCAGATAGTCTGAAATTGCTGGAACAGGTACATCAGTTGATTCTGGATCGAGGCTGGCAGATCGGCAATATTGACTCGGTGGTGGTGGCAGAGCGTCCCAAGCTGAAACCTCATATCAATGCAATGCGCGATCGCATTAGCAAAACCTTGAATCTCAGTCCTGATTTAATAGGTATAAAAGCCACAACGAATGAAAAACTGGGGCCTGTAGGACAAGAGCAGGGAATTTGCGCTTATGCGGTAGCATTATTGACCTCTGGTTCGTAGATAGGGTTTGAGTTGGATCTGCGATGACCGAAAACCTGGTGCTAGGGATTGATTTAGGGGGAACGGCCATTAAGTTAGGCTGTTGCAGTCCCCAAGGAACCTGTGTCCGCTCGATTACAGTGCCGACACCGCAACCCTCTACACCGGAGCCAGTGGTGGATGCGATCGCAACTGCAGTTCACGCTTTAGATCCAGAGAAAACCATGCCAGTGATTGGTCTGGGTATGCCCGGACCGGCTGATAATACAGGCCGTATTGCTAGGGTCTCAATCAACTTAGATGATTGGTTAGATGTGCCCTTAGCCGAGTGGGTAGAGGATAAAACGGGACGACCCACCACCATTGCTAATGACGCCAACTGTGCAGGGCTTGGTGAAGCTCTTTATGGGGCCGGACAGCCATTTCAGAATTTGATTATGCTCACCTTAGGTACAGGGGTGGGAGGTGCCATCATTATGAATGGCGAGCTGTATACAGGACGAGATGGGGCGGCAGGAGAATTGGGACTGATTACCCTATGGCCCGATGGTCCCCCCTGCAATAGCGGCAATAATGGGTCTTTGGAACAATTTGTATCGGTGCAGGCGATTCGCCGAGACCACCAGTGTGAACCCCATGAGCTAGCAGGACGAGAAGACGAAGCTGCTAACTCATTTTGGCAAGATTATGGCCGTAACCTAGGCGCTGGCTTGGCGAGTCTGATCTATGTGCTTACCCCTGAAGCTGTGATTTTAGGGGGTGGGATTGCGGCCAGCACTGAATTGTTTCTACCTTGGGTGCAAGCAGAAATCGAGCGCCGGGTGATGCCGACGTCCCGAGAAAATCTGGTGATTTTACCAGCTGCATTGGGCAACCAGGCAGGGATGATTGGTGCTGCCCAACTAGCTCGACAGCGATTCGGATACTAGCGATTCCGTCGGCAGGCTCTCATGGTGATTAGACGTGCCATTAGCTTGTAGACAAGCTCCCACTAAGCCTGCAAACAGTGGATGGGGCACATTGGGCCGGGAGCGAAACTCAGGATGGAATTGGGTGGCAATGAAGAAAGGATGAGAGGGCAGCTCAATCATCTCCACCAGGCGACCATCGGGGGAGGTACCACTAATCACATAGCCGGACTCTAAAAATAAAGGCCGATAGGCGTTGTTAAATTCATAGCGATGCCGATGGCGCTCATACACAATGGTCTCCTGGGGATACAGGCGAGCTGCCAGGGTGTCAGGTAATAAGCGGCAGGGATATAGACCCAAGCGCATCGTGCCTCCGAGATCCACGACATCCTGCTGTTCAGGTAATAAGTTAATGACAGGATTACGGGTTTCGGGATTAAACTCAGCACTATTGGCATCCTCTAACCCAGCCTGATGGCGAGCCCATTCAATTACCGCACATTGCATGCCTAAGCAGAGCCCTAAAAAGGGAACCTGATGGTCGCGAGCGTATTGAATGGCTGCAATTTTGCCATCGACGCCCCGAATGCCAAAGCCACCAGGAACAATAATGCCAGCCGCACCTGCCAGATATCGATCCGCGCCGTGGGCTTCGATTTCTTCTGAATCTACCCAGCGAAGGTGAACGGCAATCCCTTGGGCAACAGCGGCATGTTGCAGGGACTCTACGACTGATAAATAGGCATCACTAAGCTGCACATATTTACCCACCAGCGCAATTTCAATGGTTTGTGAGGGATGATCAAGCTGATTGACGAGAGCTTGCCATTGGGTTAATTCGGGCTGCCGCTGCTCTAGGTGCATAAACTTGAGGACCTGTTGGGCTAAGCCTTCTTGTTCGAGAATGAGGGGGACGGCATAGATACTGCTGGCATCTTCACAGGTGATCACAGCTTCGACAGGGACATCACAAAACTCTGAGACCTTCTCTTTAATCCCTTTAGATAAAGGACGATCGCAGCGACAGACGAGAATATCGGGTTGGATGCCGATGGAGCGCAGCTCTTTAACGGAGTGCTGGGTGGGTTTAGTTTTCATTTCTCCCGCAGCGGGAATCCAGGGCATTAAGGTGACGTGGGTATAGAGAATATTGTCCCGACCCACATCTTTTCGGAACTGACGAATGGCTTCTAAGAAGGGCAAAGACTCAATATCACCGACGGTCCCGCCAATCTCGATAATTAAGACGTCCGGCGTCGCCTGTTTGGCTACTCGCTTAATGCGATCTTTAATCTCATTGGTGATATGGGGGATCACTTGCACGGTGCCCCCTTTATAGTCACCCCGCCGCTCTTTGTTTAAGACGGATTGGTAAATAGAACCTGTGGTGACACTATTGAGGCGCGACATGGCTGTATCAGTAAAGCGCTCATAGTGACCTAAGTCTAAATCCGTTTCAGCGCCATCATCTGTGACGAATACTTCTCCATGCTGGAACGGACTCATGGTGCCTGGATCCACGTTGATGTAGGGATCCAATTTCAAAATGGAGACGGAGTAATTGCGGGATTTCAGTAGGCGTCCCAAGCTAGCAGCCACAATTCCCTTACCAATACTGGAAACTACACCGCCCGTTACAAATACAAACTTAGTCATGTGCAGCTTTACTCTCTTTCGTCCATTCGACCCATTTTGCCATAGGTTCCTAGGGAGGATTGTTAAACTTCTACAATGCCTTTAAGGATGACTTGATCTCCCTGAGTTAAGACAGAATCTTGACCCTGCGGAATGCGCGTATTGACTGCCAAACGATAGAAATGATTGAAACGGGCGGGATTTACCCACTCGGGCAGCGCCTGCTTCCGGTTTTGGAGGAAAGTCTTTTGGAATTTGGGAGTTGCAACACCCGATTGGGAGTCACGGGTGGGGACGATGCATCTTTGGCAGGGATTGACGCCTTTTAGAATCACGGATCCAATTTGAAATTGAACTAGATGGTCAGCGTCAGTAAAGAGCTGATCTTCCCAAAAAGCAGGTACGCCGCCTATTTCTAGGTTAGTGCGCAGGCGGCGGCGTAGCTCTGTAACCGTCAAATCGTCATACCAAGCAGCGACAGTTTCGAGGGTAGCTGTACTAATTAGAGTCGGGCCGGGAGAGTCAGTATCGTCGGGAAAGCCTGCTGCTGAATTTTGGTGAATCTGGATATCCAGCTGAAAAAAGTCACTGAGCCATGCTTTTAAAGCGTCGCGTTCTTGGTCAATGTGAAAGGTTTGAGGATCGGTATGGGGGGCTTGTAGGGTTAGGGTTTGGTAGTTGTTGGAGACTTGCGATCTCAACTGATGTATCTGGGCGTATCGCTTGCCATTCACTACCTTTCCCTGGCGATCGAAGCAGGCATATTCTCGATCGTGTTCTAGGGCACCACTCGCCAAAATATTAGCGGATTGGACCGTAATGCCATCCAACGACTTAAAGGGATAGAGATCAATCCTGGCTAGGTGGGGCATCGACTTGACTCAGCTCAATAATATTGCCATCTGGATCGTGCACAAATAAAGCAGCCCGGCCCGAATGGCTTAATTGATAAGTTACTCCAGCTGCCGTTAACTGGGTTTGACAGTCTTTTAGATCAGAGACTGCCAGGGCCACATGGCAATTGCGTCCCCATCGTTCTTGATTGGCCTGTCGGGCGACATAATCGGGGGACACCATGACGTGCAGTTGCTGAGGGCCGATTTGATACCAAGCCCCTGGAAAATCAAATGGACGGGGACATTCCGTTAATCCCAACACCTCGCCATAAAACTGCCGAGATCGCTCTAAATCCTGCACGAGCAAGGCTGTATGTAATAACTGAGTAACCGTCATAGGTTTTGTGGGGGATTGGGTTGAAAACGAGTCTTCCAAAGACTAATCAAGCTGACTGCAATCAATGCACCGGTAATATCAATCAGCACATCTATAGGAGAAGCACCGCGATTCGGGACAAAATTCTGATGGATTTCATCAGTGATCGCAAAGAGTGCTGAACCTAGGACTGCAAAGGGTAAGACTGATTTCCAAGGCTTTTGGAACCCGAATGTCCCCATTGTGAAGCAAAGGGTGGTGAGAATGGCATATTCCGTCAAATGAGCACCCTTGCGAACGATAAAGTTCAAGGTGTGCAATTGCTCTGGGCTAAGCCCATTGAGCAGAGCTGGCACACTCAAATTTAGAAGCGCTGTCAGAATGGATTGGGTTTGTTCACCCCCCCATCGCTGGGTAGAAAATTGAACCATTATCGCCATCCAAAATAGCCAACTTAGAAGGGTTAAGCCTTTGGATGAAAAAAGAGTTTTGTTCACTCTGGGATCCTTCGTGCCAAGCTGCGTTTATGGAAGGCTTGCTCTATTCTCTGGTAATCCTATGGTACTGATTCTGCAAACGGAATAGGGTCTAGGTTGGGGATCGCTCTCTCTGTGAGGAATACAGAGTATCAACGTTATAATAAAACGTTTCGCTAAGGCGAAATACCACTCTTTTATAACCTACGCTTGTGTCTCACTCTAACTCACCGCTACCCGTTACTTTAGGCGTTTCTGGTGCATCAGGATTACTCTATGCCGTGCGCACCATTAAGTTTTTGCTCCGAGCAAATTATTCGATTGAGCTGGTGGCGTCTAAGGCCACATACCAGGTTTGGCAAGCTGAGCAAAATATTCGTATGCCCGCTGATCCCGTTAAGCAAGAGCAATTTTGGCGTCAGCAAGCCGATGAATGGGGTGGGACGTTAACCTGTCATGCTGCTACTAATGTCGGTGCAGGCATTGCCAGCGGCTCCTTTCGCACCCTGGGGATGCTGGTGATTCCTTGCAGTATGAGTACAGTGGCTAAAATTGCTGCGGGTCTCAGTTCTAGCCTCTTAGAACGAACTGCAGATGTTCACCTGAAGGAACGACGTCCTTTAGTGATCGTGCCCAGAGAAACCCCCTTTAGCCTGATTCACCTGCGCAATCTGACTACGTTGGCAGAAGCTGGAGCCCGAATTGTGCCTGCTATCCCTGCTTGGTACCACAACCCCCAAACTATCGAAGACCTAGCAGACTTTGTGGTAGCTCGGGCTTTAGATCAACTTGGGATAGATTGTGTGCCACTTCAGCGTTGGCAGGGCACTGAACCGACTGCCTAGCCTGTGAGATTTTCGTGAGAGAGCGCTTATCGGGTCTCACGGACTTTGGCATGGCTGCCTGGCCAGATATCGTGCTGGGGGAGGTCATCTGTAATGGTGAACCAAGGAGATTTAGACCCCACGTAAATGTGTCCTTCTGGTGCATTGTGAGGCGCTTGATCTAGCCCCCCTAATGGAATACCGATCTTATCAGGCGCATTGTCATAGGTGCTGATGAGATTGGAGCCACAGACAGAACAAAAATGCTTCACTACAAACTCGGAAGAATGGTAGCGAGACAGTAAGTCTTCACCTTTAATCCACTTAAATTGCTGAGTGGTAATGGTGGCTCGGGTGCGAAAAGCAGCTCCATGCCAGCGCCTGCATTTTGAGCAATGACAGTTAAAAATGGGACCCAGTTCGCCTGAAATCTCATAAGCTATCCCTTCGCAGAGACAGCGACCACTTAGTGCTTGCATAAGAAAACAGAGTACGCAGCATTTGCTGCGTACTGTCGACTCGATTATGAATCAGAGGTTACTGAGGCAAATAGTTCTGAAGCACGGACCAGCCTGTCCAAGACACGGCGGTTAAGGCTAGAAAAAGCATGCCATTAATGCTGACGTGGAGTGGACGAGCCCAAGGACGCTTGGGATGCACACGACTGGCGGCCCAAGCAGAAGCAAGGGTTAAACCAGCGACCAATAGGCCAGCAGGTAAGTGAGATGAATGACCGGAGGTTCCTTCATAAGTGGAGGCACCTAAAATACCGATGGTCATTAATTCTAAAATTGTCAGTACTAGTGTGATACCCAATCCATAGTGGATATAACGTAACCATCCCCAAGAAGCTTCACCGTGACGGAGTCGCAATCTTCGTAGGGTAATCCCTAGTACACCAAGCCCTATGTAAAGGAATACAGCTAGCGTCATCGAAAAGGCTGTGACTGACGCAAACAACATAGGAGGGGGCGAATCCATACGCGACCTCAACAACATCAAGCGTTTCTGTTCTAGAAGTATATCCTTCCACTCAGCTCAAACAGGCTAAGAAAAAATACTTAATACTCATGGTTTACATAGCTAGGACTCAATACAGTTCTTTACATATAAATTGTAATACTGATAATAATCCTTGTAAGCTTTTCCTTGTAAAGATTGTAAGGATTTGATCCCCGTTATGGCAGCTGAGCTGATCATGCGAATCGCATTCGCAATACTCTGTGTTTTAGCCAAGATTTTAATCTAAAGAATATATTTATGAAAGGGCTGAAATTTCCTCCTCATAAATGTTGTGGAAGTTACAATAGACCCAGTTTTGAAAGCTTTGGTTGTCAATAGACTACCAAATTAAATCTGCACGAAGAAATCGGTAATATTTCATATAAATTAATATGAATCAATGAAATAACTATAAAGGTTCTTATCTTGTAAAACTTTTTGTGGTAGTAACTCTTGGCCATAAACTTGTATCTTTTGGTTGTTAGGTCGATGGAATTCAGTTCACGGGTAGGCAGGTTCTATCGTTCATTGACCTCTAGCGGTTGATGTAACATCGCACAAAATAGCTTTGAAAAAACTTATGGACAGAGTGTTTCCAAGGCTTTTATATAAAAATCGGTTAATCAGTGGTGTGCATGGATATAATCCACAAAATAAAATTTGGGTTCAAGCCAATATTTCAACCCATAACAGATCCCTAACCCTAGAAGCCCTAAGAGAACCATGGGAATCCCCCACGTCACTCTTAAAGAATCAGGCAAGATTGCTGTTCCGCTGATTGCGATCGCAAAGACAGCTACCAAAATCTTTTGTAATAGCTTGATTCTGCTCAATGCTCGTCGACAGCTACTACAGATCAAGGTGTGTTGATGATATCGATCTAGAATTTGAGGTCGCTTCTCTCCTAGAGGCTGTAAATAGTCATAGTTGTTGGGAGCAACCGGCATCTGCTCATGGGCAGATCCCCAAGGAATTTGTCCGTGACCATACTTTTCAAACCATCGCCGATATTCAATCACGAGACGATCCGCACTGGTGGGGAGCTTGTAGGCTGTTTGCCAATTTTGGGTTTGGGTGTGCTGAAGAAGCTGTTTTTCTTGGGCACGTAACAAAATCATGTCGCCATCCAGCACTGGATTGCGGTTTTTCATATGCTCTACCCAGCGAGGAAGCACTTTCATGAGACCTGTGGCAAAATTGCGTGCAAACAGGGCTACGATGCGAGATCGACCTGGGGCAATGGGAATACAGTAGGTGACCATAGCTGCTTGTTTCCCTTCACCGATAGAAAATTGATATTCCAGGCGGCAGGGCGGTTGAAAGGTGATTGTGGTGGCGAACTTCCCCGTGGTCAAGACTTCAATTAGCTCTGGGGTGGAGGTCAGAACCTCCATAGGGATAGGAGCGGCTTGGTTGCGATTGCCTTGGACACCATGATGGGCAAAGGGAACGTGACTCGGGTCAGAGACGTTTTCAACTAACGTTTGCCAATCATAGGCCAAATCTCTCATGACAGAGGACCAGACAAAGTTTTGGTCAGCATTAATGAGGGGGGAGAGAGGCAAAGGTTGTGTGGCAGCAATTTCTCGGGTGTCTGGATCTGGCCATACCCACAACAGTCCACTTTGCGCTTGAGTGGGGACAGCAGTAACGCAGTACAGCTGTCCCTGCTTAGGGGTGACTGCTTCAGCTTGAGGAATGTGGGTGCAAAGACCCTCTTGATCAAACTGCCAACCGTGATAGCTACACATGAGCTGACCGGTTTGCTCGTCAATGCGACCTTCACTGAGGGGAGCTAAGCGGTGGGGGCACAGATCTTGAAATACTAGATATTGGTCAGAATGCTTGGGTTGCCAAATAACAAAATGTTGCCCTAATAACGTAATGGCAGTGGGGCGCTGTGGATCTAAGTCTTCTAAGGGAGCGACTGGATACCACTGTTGCCAAAAATTGAATTGAATATCTAAGTTGCTCGGATTGGAATCGGTTTGCGTTTCCATATCTGCTCTGCCATAAAAACTTTGAATGGATTCATTTCAGCGTATCAGGAGGGGCGTGCACTTATTGCCCTATGAATTTGTTGTGAATATTATAAATGTCTGTCTAAAGTTCCGTTTCTGTTATGGCTGTTATGACTTCTATTCAATAGAGCGAAAGTAAATGTGGGTGTATTTACTGGAGGTTTTTTGGTAACAGAAATAATAATTCCGTAGTTCTTCTCAGGTCTGGGTTTGGAAGATTGGTTAGAGTATAAACAACTAGTTAATTCATGCCATAAAAAACCCTCGGATGCGATGCATTCACTCATCCAGAGGGTTCCAATACCTCCCATATCGACCCAGCACCCCCCCGTGCTGGGTTTTTATTTGGAGACTAATTGATTAGATAATGCCCCATTTCTTATGGAAACAGACATCTTTTCTGTAGTAAATATTAAATAACTATTGTTTAAAAACTTTGAGGATAAAGATCCCAAGATTTCTAACTGTAGTTTCTATCGCATGTGTAGCAAAATGATAGGAAAAAATCTCAGGATTTTGTGAAGGCTAATATCTCAATTACGTGAGAGATAGTTGAAGTTATTTTTAACTTTCAAAAGAATAAAATTTGTTGTAGAGAGCTTGACGCTTCAAAAATAACTTCACAAGATTTTCAGTTGTGTTTATGGTCTAATTCTATAAAAAAAAGGGGGCTTGCGCCCCCCGTCGAACTTCCATGACAATAGCTACCTTTATTGTGCCCACGTCCTTTTCGGTTTGGTGACTGCCGGATCTAAATAAAATCTAAATATTAGTGTTGATGAGGCTAGTGAGCATATGGTCTTGCCATATCCCGTTAATGCAGAGGTATCTAGGGGCATATCCTTCCAGTTGAAAGCCTAATCGTCGTAGGAGTCTGCCGCTACGTTGGTTATGGGGCATATAGGCTGCCATAATCCGGTGCAAGTTGAGGTCAGAGAAGAGGTATGCGATCGCAACAGGTATCGACTCGGCCATATAGCCTTGACCTTGATATTGGTCGGCAATACTAAAGCCTAAGGTGCAGGACTGAAATGCCCCTCGCACTACATTTGAGAAGTTGATAGCCGCAATAATCTGCTGGGGATTGTGCCGATCAAACAGGAAGAACTTGATGCCTTGATCGTTGAGGAATGCATGGGTGCGATCGCGAATCAATACCCGCCAAAAGTTGGGTGTATAAAACTCCACCGGTTTAATCGGCTCAAAGGGGGCTAAATGGTCTTGATTAACGATGAAATACCTCAGGATGGCATCAATATCATCTTCTGTTGCCATTCGTAGAATGCCGCGCTTACACTGCAACTTGGGAAACTTCGGCATGGGTTGATTCCGAATTGACGGCCAATTGAAGCCTAACTTAGGGCTTATATGTTGAGTTGGTCCAGGGCAGTATCTAAAATGCTCTGGTTCTGGGAGGTGCTAGAACTGCCCATTTCTACTGCTAGGGATAAGCCCAGTAGCGTAATTTCTGGCGGAAAGCGTTGGGTATCGCAGAGGTTCATGGTTAAAAAAGGACAGCAAAACAGTGCCAACTTGAGTTCCTGTCGCCAGGTTTCAGGGAGTTGACCAGAAGCTTTTAGGCGCTCAAGCAAGGGCTGGAGTACATGCATGAGCTTTGATTGCAGGAATCTTAGACGTATAGCTGATGGTCGAAAATCATGATCCACTTGGATCTGGTCTGCTGAGATCTCTAAGTTAATGGATAGGTCTTTGGCGATCTCTTGGGGGAAATACAGCCAAATCGCAAATACGTTATGGAAGATCGGCTTCGTTAGATCTAAAAAGGGTGAATGCCGTCCGGCAAAGGCAGGATCAAAATAGATCAGGGTTTCTGCGTCTTCATCTACGAACACATTGCCATTATGAGCATCACCATGACCGACAACAGAGGGAGTAGAGGTTGGGACAAGCTTTTGACTGGCTGTTTGAATAATGTCAGCTAGGGTGTCTTGGTAAGGTATGCCATTAATCTGCCAGGTTAGTTGAGCGAGTGGGTCAAAGTTCAGGGTGTGTTCTGGTAGCTTGACTTCTTTGCCTGCGTAAAACTCGTGATATCGTCCTCCGACTAGGCGATGGACAAACAGTTGGTGAATGGGGACTTCGGCATGGTCTTCGGCTGATAAAGGCTGCAGGGTTTGCTGATAGATGGCCCACAGGTCTTGGTCTGCTTTTTCCTGCAGGGCAATAATCTGGTCAGCTCCGCCTCGCTGTCCCGTTTCAATCTGACGAGCCACATCAAACAGAGATGGGGATTCAAAAAACTCATAGACCAGCAGCTGCTTACCCCATTCTGTTGAGCTAAAAATGGGCTGAATAATGGGATAGCCTGCCTCTGCCATGATCGTGGAGTTGTAATACTCATGAATCAGGCTTTGGGGTTCAACGTGGGTTTTGAAGAACAGTTTGTCTCCTTCCACGGTATGCAGAAATCCATTAATGGAGTTAAGGGATACCGCCGAAGGACGTACCTGTACCTGCTCCACATTGAAAGGGAAATTGTCATTGACGAAGTCCTTCAGCAGGGCATTCGCCGCTGCCTGATCAGAAAACTGTAACGTCTGAATCTGATACAGGAGTTGATCGGACACGGTAACCCTCCACCGCCCCTTACGGGAGCAGGTTCTTACGCTCACGAATGGCCATGGCATGGGCTGGGAAGTCTTCATGCTCCGCCAAGGTTTGAGCGGTATGACCTAAGCGATCAAAGCCTTCCTTCGTCAAATAGCCAATTCCAGTGCGCTTGAGAAAGTCGTATACGGAAACTGCTGAGTAGGAGCGAGCAAAGCCGCCCGTAGGCAGAATAGCGTTGACGCCAATGCAGTAGTTGGCCGTTGGAATCGGAGTGTAGGGGCCGAGGAGAATTTCACCAGCATTTTTGATTTTGCCAAGAACGCTCAGGGGATCTTGAACTAAGACTTCTAAATGCTCAGGGGCATAATCGTTGAGGAAATCAATCGATTCTTCTAGGCTGGAGGTGAGAATAATACCGCCATAGGAAGATAGGCCCTTCTGACAGAAGTTTTTGCGCCATTCAGGCAATTGCTGCATATAGTCGTCCGCATGTTTGGACGCGGCCTTGGCTAAGTCTTCGCTGTGGGTAACCAGTAAGCCTGCCGAATCGGGACCATGCTCTGCTTCTACCAGCAGATCTAAGGCTGCAATCCGGGGGTCAGTGGTTTCGTCCGTAAGAATAATCGATTCGCTGGGGCCAGCCGGTAAGCCAACGTCAACGGTGCCGTAGAGCAATCGCTTAGCAGCGGAGCCATAGACATTACAAGGTCCAGTGATTTTATCGACTTTGGGTACTGTTTCCGTACCGATCGCCATACCTGCAATCGCTTGGATGCCCCCTAATTTATAAACGTCTTTTACACCAGCGAGTTCAGCAGCGACCAGAGAGGCAGGCTCTACGGTGCCGTTTTTGTCCGGTGGTGTACAGACAACAATTCTTTCCACTCCGGCTACGACCGCTGGCACGCTGAGCATCAGCATCACTGAGGGAAAGGAGCCTTTACCCCGAGGCACATATAGTCCAGCACTGGCAATAGGGGTGACTTTTTCCCCAGCAAAGACGCCGCCATCGATTTCGGCAAGCTGCACTTCTTCTGGCATTTGCCGTTCGTGCACTTCTTTGATGTTGCGATAGGCTTGCTCAATCGCGGCTTTGATTTCGGGCTCGACTTGCTCGCGGGCAACGGCAAATTCGGCTTCGGTCACTTTCAGATTTTCGGTTGTGGCACCGGGAAAATCAAATTTGCGGACGTATTTGATCACACCCTGATCACCGTCAGCGCGAATCTCGTCGATCACTTCTTTGGCGACAGCTAGCGCCTGTTCAATATCTAACTCGGCCCGTCGTTTGATGGAAGCGAGTTCTTCAGATGTCATCTCTGACAACCGGAGAATCCTGACCACGTGCTGTCTCCTTTAAATCAATAATCGACGACCGATATATGTCGTCGAGCGGTGTGTAAGCATTACTAGCTTAGCTCAGAAGCGGGGGCAACAAAATTGAATATATGAGTAAGGTTGATTTGAGCAATCCTTGATGACGGTTGGTAGTGATTTTTTAGAATCTGGAACCCTGAGTGAGCGTGTAAAAGCTAATGAAAGGGGCAAATATTGCTAAACCTTCTTGTCTTTATCTGTTGTCTTCTTCACCTAATGTTTGCTCTAAAATCCACAGTTCTGCTGCTTTGGGACTCAAGACTTGGTGGACAATCTCACCCACTCTCCGATCCTCAATCACATAATTGTCGTCACCATCTGGCCAACGACCATATCTGAAGGGTGATGATTGCAAAATCGATCTCCGAGAACGTCCTGCCAACAGCTGTTCAACTTTTTGCTGACGCATCTTTAACTGTTGATTAGCTTGGCGACTTTGACGCCATTGCTTGAGAGGCTGGATGCCTACAACCACCATAGTAATGAGCGAGAACAAAATGAGGACCAATACTGAGCCATCTGCGGCAATGTTTGCCAATATCACCATCAACAGAAGTCCAATGACGATACCGACTATCTCAATGCTGTTGGTGAGTGATTGGGGAAGTTGTCTATAAAGTTGACAAATCTGCTTCATCAATCTGCTGAAATGTAAGCCCTATAATCTTATGCACACGACTGGAGAAATAGGATAAGATTCCTAATTGTCCAAGCCTTTGTCTCGCAAAACCGCAATTTATCTAAGTTTTTGCCAGAAATTACGAAAATCTTCATCAGCATGGCTAAGTTGTGCCCATTCAACGCCTTTGTCTACAAATTTTTCGGCTAGCCGCTTACATGCAGGTTGTTCTGTTGCATAGTGTCCGGCATCAATCAGAATCAGGTTGCGATCGCGACTTTCTTGAAATTGATGAAACTTACAGTCCGAAGTCAGATATGCCTGGGCACCTGTTTGGCTCACGGCAGAGATATAGCTAGCCCCAGAACCACCCAATACCGCTACCCGTTCAATAGACTGCTGTCGATCTGCTGTGGGTGATACCAATAAATCGGTAGGCTTCAGAGTAGCTTGAATGTTGGCGAGGAGCTGTTGCAGTGTTAGAGCGGGTTTAAGATTGCCGACGCGACCGTATCCCAGGCCATCTTGGGTTGGTTCTACGGGTTCGGCATTTTGCAGCTCTAAGAGTTGAGACAATACATCTGCTGTGCCATCTGCGACTTGATCAAAATTGGTATGGGCACTGTAAACCCCAATCTGATGAGTGATGGAGAGGCGAACCATATCGCCAATGGAATCGCCCTTTTGTACTGACTTCAGAGGGCCAAAAATTAAGGGATGATGGGCAAAAATTAAATTAATAGGTGTGTTCTGCTGCTGAAGTGCGATCGCTTCTTCCATCACCGCTAAGGTTGGCGTTAAGCAGACCAGTACCCGAGCTGGTTGATCCAAAATCCCCGGTTCAATCTGCCAACCACAGTTATCCCACTTCTCCTGCCAGGACGGGTTAGCCCAGCTTTCAAACCACTCAATCAGTTCACTAATTTTCATCGTCATCACTTACCTTGCTGAGATGCTCAGGCTTTGGTTCGGTCGTCGTTGACCGATTCGTCTATCCAACTTTCAACCTTACAATAGTGGCGATTTGCCTTCACGCAATACACCTAACATTCTTATACCTATTAAATGAAACTCACCAACAAGTTGAATTTGCCCATGCCCTTATATCGGGCTGTGGAATGGCAAAATGCTCATCATTCTGTGGGGAAGGCAGATCTATCTTGTACCCAGTTGATCGATGCGCCGCTAATTGCCTGGTTGAGACGTCAATACAGTGATCAGCTAGAAGAAGATATATCAGAACGACTGTGGCCCCTGTATGGCACCCTGATGCATTCGATTTTGGAAGAGTTTGCAGCAGAGGGAGAGCATGTAGAAACGGAGGCTATTGCTGAGGTGGATGGCTTTCGGATTTCGGGTCATATAGATTTGGTGGTGACCGCTGATGGCCTGTTGCAGGATTACAAATTCACCAGTTCATGGGCCGTGAAATCTGCCAAGACCGAGGGCAAAGTGGAATGGGATCGACAGCTGAATGTCTATCGATTTTTGTTGGAAAACGCCATTGATGGCTCAGGGATTCCCCATCTTTCAACAATAAAGAAGCTGCAAATTGTGGCCCTGCTTCGCGATTGGGGGCCACGCCATGAAAGGGATGGCTTAAAACCTGTGGAAGTGATTGAGGTGCCCTTATGGTCTGAGGCTGAGTCTTTGGATTATATGCGATCTCGCATCCAGCTCCACCAAGCGGCTCAAGGTGATACGCCACCTCCAATGTGCTCACCGGAAGAACGTTGGGCAACCCCAACCACCTATGCCGTGATGAAAAAAGGCCGCCAATCAGCCCTCAAAGTATGCCACTCGGAAGCCACAGCTCAGGACTGGATGACAACCCATAAAAAAGGCGAGTGGGTCGAACAACGTCCGGGGCAGAATAAACGCTGTGAGTCCTATTGTGGGTTTGGTAAACAAGGATTTTGCCCGTATCAGGCCGTCAGTTGAGAAGAGGTACGGATTTCCGTAGCAGTTGTCTTGGGGCTAGGGTGAGTTTGTCACGGTATCATGATGCCTCTAACTTCAGTCTTCGATATATCCGTAACTTTAGATGCAGAAGTGTGGTGCCCAAAAGCTTAGGATGCCACCACACTAATAATCCAAATTTTTCATTTGCCCGAACTCAATGTACACAATGTCAATGGGCTACAAGCCTTAGGCATTTACCTCTTATTAGGTACACCGCTATGTCTAGCTATTCGGACCATTTGGAAAATGTGAGTCAAGAGCATTCCCAAAATGTATTTCCTACTGACACAAGCTCTGTTGTTGGTGAAACTTATTTATCTCATCCAGTGTTTGGCCTACTGGTAAATTTATGCGTTATTGATGCGCAAAGTGCACTATTTGCGAGTTTGTATGCCAAAAGACTTTTTTTTCTTGTGACTTCGTCTAATTTGAGTTTAGAAATCGATAGTATCAGCCGAGATGATGCAAGAGTTGCTCTAGAAAAACGATTAGCAGTTTTGCGTAAATCTGGTTTTAATCAAGATTATGAGCAGCTTAAAGGAGTCTACAAAAGTACCTTTAGCCGTTAATCAAAAGTATATGGGGGCTGAATATGATAGGAACCTTGACAATCTGTTTTTACTGCCAAAAGTGATGGCGAGTGAGAAGTCTGATGTCTGCTGTGAGATCTATTGCACTTTTCATAGATCTATACCTAATCGTTGAAGAATGTCCCCAAAGCGCTTCTGTTTGAGTAGTTAAAACCCATTTGAAATAAGGCTGTTGATTCAATGCTGTGTAGCTATGTCAACCAAACCCCTTTTCTTGAGATCATTCGCATCTCCAATATTCAGAATTGGTATTTTGAAAAGGTGGTTTTTCAGCAGCAGCGAATTCTATTTGATTGTCAGGCTCAAGCAATTTTAGAGGTCTATTCCAGTGAGTTTTCTACAGCCCTGCTGGTCGATAAAATTGCCTGCGAGGTTCTCCAAGTAGAAACGACAGAAGAATACTTTGAGCAGTCGGCATAGTTCTCAGAACTAACAAACAAGGAATGAGCCACGTTTGGGCTTCTATTTGCTAAAAGTTGCTTGATATATCTCACGAAGCGCATCGTGAAACCCCCAACCCGTTTGTGAGGTGTCTTGCACAATTGTGCGACATCGCCGTTCTGCCACACCCTGTAAGCCATATTTAGCAATGGCTTTAGTGGCCGACTCAAACATGCTCTCCATGCTGTTATAAAAGGGCTCATCAATATCGCCATAGGCATCGGTAAACTTAACCCCCTGTTCCACGTAGAACAGCATCATGTCCACTAAAGCAGCGGGATCACGGCAGACTTTCTTATAGTCATTCACCGCTTTGCGGGCCACTGACAGTCGGGCTTTGCCAAAGCCCCGCGCCGAGAAAAATTCATGCTCGATGGTTTGTTTGTAGTTTTCCCCTACATACTGCTCAGTTTCGGGGCTGAGTTTGAGTTGATAATATTCTTTGACGGACTTAAACGTTTTAAACAGCTCACTAATCTCATCGATGAGTTCCTCTTTTGAGGCTTGTTTGAAATGTTGTTTGAGTGTGGTGAGATTGGTTTTTGAAGGTGCCATTTCTTTCAAACCACCAGAGAGTTGATATTATTCCGCTTCAGCTTCAGCCGGAGACCATAAAAACGAGATGCCTAAGAGAGCAAAGCCAATGGCTGCAATTGCTTTCATAAGCTGTGTGGGCAGCAACTGGCCAACCCCTTCTCCTAACAACACACCTAACAAACTGGCAAAGATAAGTGCCGAGGATGTGCCTAAAAAAATGGCCCGAGGATGTTGGCAATTTCCGCTGAGAGTAATGGCTGCCAACTGACTTTTATCGCCCAGTTCCGCTAGAAACACGACGACAAAAGTGATCCCTAATAACTTCCAATCCATTCGCCTTGGCTCCTGAGTTCTAGAGGTGTACCGTATCCCAAATCAGCAAGACCGCAATGAACAACAAGCTGGCACCGGTCACGGTATTGAGTGTCGCTGCTGACACCCGACGAGCGAGCCACTGGCCAATGATCACCCCGAATAGGCTAGTTGTGATCAAGGCAGCAGCAGCACCCAAAAAAATAATCCAGGGCGATTGAGACTCTGCAGTCATCAATAGCGTACTCAACTGAGTTTTATCTCCTAGTTCTGCTAGGAAGACCGTGACAAAGGCTAGCCCAAATTCCTTGCTGAACCCTTTGCTGGGGTCAGGTTGTTGAGTATTCGTTGGTTTTGAAGCCTGATGATTAGCAGGGACTGAATTGATATCACTCACGGTAAGCCTAAACAAAAATGGACCTGCGACTACCTTCACATCGCAGTTGACTAGCCCCATTATGCCTGGAAGGGGGAGCTAGAACCCGATCTCACGTTCAAACCGGATGCTTTCTAAGCTGCGGTCACCGTAAATGGCATCGATTTGTTGGCGACAACATGCGATCGCAAAGTCACTCAAATCCTCAGGATCGACGCCATACATGCGTTGAAAGGATTTCGGCTCTACCCGGCAAAACTGAGGTCGATCCGCATAGATTTTGCATTTTCGATGGTCTGTATCAAAGTGAATGCACCAGCCGTCGGAGCCCACCAAACTTAAGTAATGCTTCCATTCTTCTGGGGTTAAATACTCTTGAACATCAGGGCGCTCCGTTGGATCGAGATGGCAACAGGCCCCACATTGCTCGATGCAACACCAATTTGCCATACCTTTGGACGACCTTATCCTAAACAGCTAATTACAGATTGCAGGATCAAGATTGAATAGCTTAAAACTTTCACCTTGATCAGAGCTAATAAGCTAATCCTATCAAAATCTCCCTTCCACGTGATCCCTTAACCAGGTAGAATAGAGGGCGCGTTCGCTAACAATATTTGAGTTAATCTGGGAGACAAGGATGGACTTACTAGCTGCAATCAATTTACAAGTTGTACTTCAACTAACTATGCTTGGCGCTGTCGTCATTGCAGGCCCAATTGTTGTTCTGTTGGTTGCTCTTCGGAGTAACGCAACCTAGGGTAACTTTGCCAATCTGTTGGCTGAACAATGATACCAACGCTGCAAGCGTTTTAACTCCTGCTCTAATAATCCCGTCTCCGGGAAATCAGAGCAGGGGTAACCTATTTCTCTAAAAGCAGAAACAATTGTACTCGGTGCAACCCACCATTGCTGTCCTAAGTTCAGTAAGTTGAGAGGTTCGTCACCGTTTTTTGCTATTTCAAACTTTAGTTTTGCCTTCAATTCCTCGGCTGGCAAAATCGCTGGACTATGGTTGCGGATATAAATCTGCTGAGGCCTTGCCAAGGATAGTAACCAGCGTAAATGGGTCCAAGAGGGCGGTAAAGACCATAGAATCAGGCAGTCACAGGGACGGCTAGGCCGATCATATTCTACGGTTCCAGGCAGGGTTGTTGTCGATACGTAGGGACGCTGGTAGCCGTACATCAATATATGCCCGTCGATGCCTTTGAGGACTTGGGGCCAGTCTCCCAAGCTTGACCACTTTATGGCTTGTAGTAGTGCAGAAGACACGGTTGGTTCAGGACAGTGTAAGGCTACTTGCTGTCGGACGACGGGTGCCCCTTTATCTGCTTGGGCCACCACAATGGGGGTATTTTTCTGTGGGTTGGGTTGGGCTTCAACGGGTAGCCGAATACCTAAAATCTCCAGCTCCAGATTGGTTTGCTGGTTCCAAGTGTTTTCTCTTAGGCGATAGGCAATGTCGAGGTGCTGGGGTAAAGGATGATAGGTGCCCCCACCGCCATGCCATACCTTTGATTAATTGGGTCTGCTCGTCGTCTGACTCAGATTGGGAGAGGGTGAGCTTGAGATGGGTTTTGTCTTTGCCGACAGGCCGCTGCTCCACCACCTCAACATTTGCAGTCCAAAAAATGGGTTCAGGATTGCCAATGCCGCAGGGATGCAGCTGGTTAATTTGCTCGTATAGTTCCCAATTAAGCTGAGAGAAATGGGCTTGGGCATCGACTGTCACTAGGGGCTTGAGCTGATCAGTCTGTAAGGTTTGGTGGGCGTAGTTACGAAGGTGCGATCTCATCTCATCCAACTGGTCTGTTGCTAAGGAAAAGCCTCCTGCTGCCCGGTGCCCTCCATAACGTCCTAGAGACTCATGACAAGCCTGTAGTGCCGCAAACACATCAAATTCAGGAATCCCCCGAGCTGACCCACGGATATGGGTATGGTCTTCCTCTTCATAGGTAGCAATAAACACGGGCAATCCATAGCGTTCTACTAACCGGGACGCCACAATCCCAATCACGCCATGATGCCAACCGGGATGAACCAGCACAATCACCCACTCGCCTTCTGGTTGCCACGGCGCTTTCCCCTGGCGGACTAGGGTCTCAACTAATTCGATGGCCTCTATCTCAATGTCTGCACAGAGCTGACGTCGATGCTGGTTGGCCTGCTCACACTGCATGGCTCGGGCAAACGCTACATCTGGATCATCTGTTGTTAGTAACTCAATAACCGTTTGTGGATCGGCAATCCGGCCCACGGCATTGATGCGGGGGCCTAGCCGAAACCCAATGGCATCGGGTTTAAGGGCTTGATCTGCAGATACACAGCCAGATACTTGCATCAAAGACTGCACCCCGGCTAACCGAGAGTGAGGCAAGAGGGCTAAGCCTCGCTGGAGCCAGCGGCGGTTGACCCCCACTAATGGTGCTAAATCAGCAATGGTGCCTAGGGTAAAAAGCTCTAGCAGTGGGGTAATCAGGGTGGCATTGCCTTGCTCTTGCGCAAGTAAGGTGGCTAAGACATAAGCAACTCCTACCCCTGCTAACCCTCGATAAGGGGAGTCTTCTGGTACTAACTTGGGATTAAGAATGGCATTGGCAGGGGGCAGTTGAGGGGGCAGATCATGGTGATCTGTGATGATCACAGTCAATCCCAGCTCTCGGGCTCTAGCAATGGGGTCATAGGCGGCAATACCGTTGTCTACGGTTAACACCAGCTTCACGTCATCTGCTGCGAATTCTTCGACGATGCGTTGGTTAATGCCATAGCCTTCCTGCATTCGGCTCGGGATTGCATAGTCCACTTCAGCATCTAACGCTCGCAGGACGCGCAGCAATAAAGCAGTGCTGGTCATGCCGTCTGCATCGTAGTCACCACAGATGGCAATTTTGTGTCGAGATGCGATCGCATCCTGTAACAACGTTAAGCTAGAGGCCAAATCCGGGAATGCTTCAAGAGGAGAGGGTAAGCTCTGTGACTCTGGTGCCAAAAACTGTTGCGCGGCTTCGACAGACTCTATTCCTTGATTGGCTAATACTGCAGCCAAAAGAGGCGATAATCGGGTTGCGATCGCAATCCTGTCTACTAGAGTTTGTTCTGGATCAGCAATTTGCCAGCGTTGCTGCGGAAAGGATGGTTTCGGCACAGGAAAAATTGCGTTAGGCCACTTCCACCATCGGTCATAGTGGGGCTCCACCCCCCAATCCGAGATCAATAAATTAATAATCCCTACATTTGACGAATTAGAATGGAATCATCGGAACAACCAATCCTAGAGAAGATGGCAGGACAGTCAGAGCGCACTGCCGTAGACTTCGATACAGAATTCCCGACAGCCTTAACGGAGGCTGAAAATACTCTCCAACAAATTAGAGATCGTTATCTAGAGATCAAAACGGCTCAGGCTGAGCAAGCTCAGTTGCAGAAAAAGCTAGCAGATGTGCAGACTGATATGTCTGCCAAAGCCCAAACAGAGCAGAATCTAGCAGCGCTGCAAACGGAGCTGGAACAAATTCAAGACCAGATCCATACCCTGGGTATGACCCTAGAAAGCCAACTCTGGAAGTGGCATGATTTAAAAGAGCCTTTCTGGCAATTTATTCGATACTTTGGGCTAGGGTTTGCCGTCGCAGTTGTAATCCATAAATTTGCAAGCTAAGGTCTCGTTTCTCAGAATCGATACAGTTGTAAAAGATTAAGGCTTCAGGTGACGTGTGAAAAAAAGTAATTGTTTAACCTCGCCAGAATCTTTGAATCCTTTTCCTGTTGGTGATTAAGCTCATTTTGACTGGACAGCCACGTCAAAAAAAACTGAATCTAAGTTTACAAAAAAAAATAAAATCATTATCATTAGTAACGTGGACACAGCTTTTATGTTCTGTCCCGTAGTTAATTTACTTAACCGCAATCATAACCATGACAACAGTCTTGCAAAGACGCGAAAGCGCCAGCGCATGGGAAAGATTCTGTAGCTTCATCACCAGCACCAACAACCGTTTATACATCGGTTGGTTCGGCGTATTGATGATTCCTACCCTTCTCACCGCTGTAACTTGTTTCGTAATCGCCTTTATTGGCGCCCCTCCCGTCGACATCGATGGAATCCGTGAGCCCGTAGCTGGTTCACTTTTATATGGCAACAACATCATCACTGGTGCCGTTGTTCCTTCCTCTAACGCTATTGGTCTTCACCTGTATCCCATTTGGGAAGCAGCTTCTCTAGACGAGTGGTTGTACAACGGTGGCCCTTACCAGCTAATCATCTTCCATTACATGATTGGTTGTATTTGCTACCTAGGCCGTCAGTGGGAATATAGCTATCGCCTAGGGATGCGTCCTTGGATTTGCGTAGCTTACTCTGCACCTTTGGCTGCTACCTACTCCGTCTTCTTGATCTACCCACTAGGTCAGGGCAGCTTCTCCGACGGCATGCCTCTAGGCATCAGCGGAACCTTCAACTTCATGTTCGTGTTCCAAGCTGAGCACAACATCTTGATGCACCCCTTCCACATGTTTGGTGTGGCCGGAGTCTTGGGTGGTTCCTTATTCGCCGCCATGCACGGTTCCTTGGTTAGCTCCACCCTAGTTCGTGAGACCACCGAAGGTGAGTCCGCCAACTACGGTTACAAGTTCGGCCAAGAGGAAGAGACCTATAACATCGTTGCAGCCCACGGCTACTTCGGTCGTTTGATCTTCCAATATGCATCCTTCAGCAACAGCCGTTCCTTGCACTTCTTCTTGGGTGCCTGGCCCGTTGTCTGCATCTGGTTGACTGCAATGGGCATCAGCACCATGGCCTTCAACTTGAACGGATTCAACTTCAACCACTCCATCGTTGATTCACAAGGTAACGTTGTGAACACATGGGCTGACGTTCTTAACCGCGCAAACCTAGGTTTCGAAGTTATGCACGAGCGCAATGCTCATAACTTCCCCTTAGACTTGGCTGCTGGTGAGTCTGCTCCTGTTGCTCTTACTGCTCCTGTCATCAACGGTTAATTTGGTTAGAGTTTCTAATCATTTAATCTAATAAGCAAGCGGTGTAACCTTCGGGTCTACACCGCTTGCTTTTGGGAATTTGCCAGATCTGGTGTTATCCAGATCTTTACTAAAAACCCCTCAGATTTTATATCTGAGGGGTTTTTAGCTGGCTTATTTTGTTGGAGTCGTTTACGGAGTTGTTTACGTTGTTTTTTGAGTTGTCTCAGGCGGGCGGCAGACCGTTTGGATTTGTCATTGCGCCGCCGACCGCGGCGGGGAGACTCCCAAGATTTCATTCTCATGGTGGTCAATATGGATTAGAAATGTACCCGCTATCCTAGCAAATGTTTAGAATTATTGAGAAGCATAGAGAAACGAATATGGTCACTTCGCGAGCGAGTCAACCTCAATCGGCCACCTGGGAATGGCAAGGTTTTTCGATTCAGTATCAATCTGCAGGGACAACTGGTCCAGCAGTCATTCTGATTCATGGGTTTGGGGCTTCTAGTGGCCATTGGCGCAAGAATATTGCTGAATTAGCCCAAGACCATCGCGTTTATGCTGTAGACCTAATTGGCTTTGGGCAATCATCAAAGCCAACA
Source organism: Acaryochloris sp. 'Moss Beach' (assembly GCF_021497025.1). NCBI lineage: Bacteria > Bacillati > Cyanobacteriota > Cyanophyceae > Acaryochloridales > Acaryochloridaceae > Acaryochloris > Acaryochloris sp. 'Moss Beach'. Next base: position 2,540,166 of record NZ_CP071717.1, on the reverse strand, counting down.
CCGGGCACTCTCACACCTGGGCAAAGTATTGCCTATGAATTTGAGACTTGGGGCCAACAAATTGCTGATTTTTGTCAGGAGGTTGTGGGTGGAGCCGCATGTCTAGTGGGTAATTCGATTGGCAGTATTGTGGCCCTGCAGGCTGCAGTATTAGCGCCTCAACTCGCGACCAGTGTGGTGATGCTGGATTGCTCGTTACGGTTACTGCACGATCGCAAACGGACAGGTTTGCCCTGGTACAGAAAGTTCTCAGCGCCTTTGTTTCAATCCGTGCTTTCTGTGAAACCAATTGGTCATTTCTTTTTCCATCGCTTAGCCCGTCCTCGAACAGTACGCCAGATTTTAGAGCAAGCCTATGGCATAACGGAGGCTGTGACTGATGAACTCGTGGATATGTTGATTCAGCCTGCTTCCGAACCAGGGGCTGCAGATGTTTTCCTGGCTTTTATTAACTATTCCCAAGGACCGCTACCCGAAGATTTATTGGCTGAAATTGCGTGCCCTGTGTTGTGCGTTTGGGGGGCTGATGATCCTTGGGAACCTGTAGACCTGGCGCGTGAGTTAACCCAGTTCCCCATGGTTGAAGATTTTATTGTGTTGGATGGGGTGGGTCACTGTCCTCAGGATGAGGATCCACATCAAGTTAACCAGATTGTTAGTAACTGGATTGCGACCCGATGATCTTTAAACCATCTACCTTTTAGAGTAGTTGAGTAGTTGGTTTTGCTGGGTTGTTTATCTCCACATTTACGATAATTCTCTCTTTAGCTCAAGCAGTCAGTGTGAATGGTCTGATGTTAGGGCATTAGTCGAGGATATCCCTAGCAGATCATCCAAATGCTTTAAAACCATAAGGGCTAAACCAATACTGAGGGCAAGCAGTCCCCAGTACAGATCTGTGAAGGGTTGCTGTCGATCCAAAGCCAGCCCGCCTAGAGCAGGCCCTATAAAATAGCCGACTGCCCAACAGAGAGAATTGATGGATAGATACACTCCTCGGAACTCGATGGGGGCTAAATCAGCGACTAAAGAGGAGGCAATGGGCATGTAAGCGACGGTTGCGATCGCAAGTACGCCCAATCCCAAAATTGCCCATATCAGCGCGCCTTGGCTTGCTAGACCGGTCATCCCAATCAACAAAAATCCGAGGCCCCAGCAACCCACAGAGGTCATCAGACCTTGAGGATAGGGCCACCGCCGTAGAAAGCGGGCCACCGGCAGTTGACTCGCCACGCTTGCCCCCAAATGCCAAGAGAATAATCCCGTAATGACCACTTCTGAAAGTCCAACACCCTGCTGAGCAAAGTTTTTGAAATATAACGGCATAGTGCTATAAATCTGAGCAAGATAGGTGGTAATCACGATATTGGCAACAATGTAGGTGCGTAATCGTCGATCTTTGCTAGCAATCATCCAGCCTTGCCAACCATGACGACCCCGAGTGTGAGGATTTGAGGTTTCGGAGATTGTGAAATAAACAACCCCAAAAAACATCACAAAGGAGACGGCATCAATGATAAAAAGGGCTCGATAGGCTTGAGTGAAGGCAATCCAGCCACCTCCCAAGATCACCCCTAATCCTAAGCCGGCGCTGTCGGCGAATCGAGTAATGGTAAACGCTTCCTGGCGTTGTTCGCCTGCACTGAGATCGGCAATGATCGCCTCTGTGGCTGGCCAATAGAGGCCCACACCGAATCCCATCACTATATTCCCGAGGACCAGCATCCAAAACGATTGGGCAATGGCGATGATACCGGCTGCGATCGCAGCAATCAACAAAGACAACAGTAAGGTTCGCCGTCGACCCCACCATCGAGAATCTGTCATGGAGCCGCTCAATACTCTGCCCACAATTCCCGAGATGGAGGCACTGCCAATGGCAAATCCGACAGAGGTGGCAGTGAGTCCGACTTTATTCACAAAGAAAATTTGCAAGAAATACAGTGTGAAGCCCGTGCCCATTTGTGAAAGCAACCGTCCTGCCGCTAAAATCCATACTTGCGGGTCTAGGACTGGAATCCAACGGGTCCACCCCTGCCAACTGAAAAATTTCATTATGTTAAGCTTTCTCAGAATAATAGACTGAATATAGGGAGCGTTTTAGGAACTATTGTGGCGAAATTTCTCTTAATAACTGATTTAGACAATACGCTCGTTGGCGATCGACCCGCCCTCGAACAGCTCAACCAGACCCTCATGCAAGTCCGGCAAGAGCAAGGACTGTTGCTAGTCTATTCCACAGGACGTTCCTTAACCTCATTCAATCAATTGCGGTCCCAAGAACCGATGCTGCTTCCAGATGCTCTGGTGACGTCTGTAGGCACTGAAATTTACTATGGCGGTAGCACCACCCCTGATCCAGATTGGTCTGAAAAACTCAATCAAGGGTGGCAGCGTCAAGATGTTTTGTCGATTACGGCTCACTTTAATGATTTAGTACTGCAGCCTGAAGCTGACCAAGGTCCCTATAAAGTGAGCTTTATTCTCGAACCCACCTTAGCGGCGGATCTATTACCTCGTTTAGAGGTGGCCCTCCATATTCGAGGCTTAGACGTCAAGCTGGTGTATAGCGGTGGCAAAGATCTAGATATCCTGCCCCTCCATGGGGATAAAGGACAAGCCATGCAATACCTGCGGGGGCAATTTGGTATCCCTGCTGAGAAAACCGTTGCTTGTGGTGATTCTGGTAACGATCAGGCTTTATTTAGTACGGGACCAGAACGAGGCATTATTGTTGGTAATGCCCGCTCAGAGCTGCTGCAATGGCATCAAGAGCATCATAGGGATGAGATATACCTCGCCAAAGCCAAGTGTGCGGGCGGTATTTTAGAAGGGCTCCGTCATTTTAGTTATGTCAAATGATTGGTTTTCTTCAGGGATATGTAGTTAGCCTCCAGCAAACCAGTACCCATCGAACCTTGTTGACCTTGGATGTGAATCAGGTGGGATATGACCTCTATGTTCCCGGTCGGATTCGTCAACACTTGCCCCCAGATAATGAACCCCTGCGAGTGTTTACCCATTTGCAAGTTCGAGAGGATCAAATGGTGTTGTTTGGATTTGCGGTGGTGGCGGAGCGCGATCTGTTTCGTCAGCTGATTGCGGTAAGTGGGATTGGCCCTCAGTTGGCCTTGGCCTTAATCGATACCTTAGGTTTACAGGACCTGGTTCAAGCCATTGTTAATAGCAATACGAAGATGTTGGCTAAGACCCCCGGTGTTGGGGCTAAGACGGCTGAACGTATTGCCTTAGAACTGCGATCAAAATTGGCTGAATGGCGGGATCAGGCGGGTTTAAAAACCTTACCGAGTGCAGGGCCCATTGATAGTGTGCAAGAAGACGTAGAGATGACGCTCTTGGCCTTGGGGTATACCAGTCAAGAAGTGATGCGGGCGTTACAGGCTGTGGGGCAAAACACGGCGCTGGCCAAAAATGCAGATACTGAGGCCTGGATTCGAGAAGCTATTGCCTGGCTAAGTCAATAGCTTGCAGGCTTGAATGGATGGGGATGGCTTTCTGGAGTGGTTATGGGGCATATCTTGTGTCAGACAGGGTGGATCTGGGGGCGATATAGCAATACAATTCTTAACAAGCCCGTTGCGAATGAGGTCACTTTTTGTCACCTTTAGGTACTGACAAGGTCACTAAATTATTTTATTGAATTGAATATAGATATTTATGCTTATCTCTATTCCTTTAATAATGAAAAAAGATACCCAATCACCTTGTTAATCAATGGATAACAAAAAGCTTTTCAAAGCTACCTAGAAGATAAAGAACGCCAAATTTACTTAACACGAATACTGTCTCTTCTGACCCAGTCTGATCAGCTTTGGTCAGCAGATAGCCCTTTGTACGAAGAGGCATTGCAGCAAACCTTAAGCCAATTTTGTCAGGACTTCAATACATCTACTTTGGATGTTCAAGACTATGGAGAGTGGTTCAAGCTCGTCCAATCCTTTAATCGAGACTTGCAGCAGCGATTTCGGCAGTTGCAAGCTACTCAGGACTCAAATCGGCTAGATCGAGAAGATTTTTCGTCCATGAAAGACTCAGTCAAAGCCGTGTCGTCCTTAACAATTCAGATCTATGAATGGGTCAGAAGTGACATTAAGGGCGATTTAAAAGCGACTCATCTGACCAATTATCCAGCCGTGAACTGCCAAACCTTGATTGAGAGACGATTGCCACCCGAACAAAGCTGGGAAGATATTTCAGCCGATTTAGGACTCTCTGTGAAGGTGATCAGTCGTTTTTATCACCAAGAATGTTTGCCCCGGTTGAGGCGCTGTGCGATGGCTAGGAATGCATTAGTCAGACCGAAAGCTTGCTAGACTTTTGCTGCTTTGAAGTTTTGGCACTGCTGGATAAAACGTTGGGGTATCTCGGGCTGCTCTCCCCAGTGGAGGTGCAGGTACGAGGCGTGAACGTTATACCGATGCCAGCCTTCGGAAATCTCGGATGGGTGGGAGGCGGTCTCCCTAGAAAATGTGTAGATTGGGCTATCTCTGTCATGATCGAGTTCGGAGTGGTGGAATTCATGCCCCCAAACGGTTGTTCCTGCGGTGATTAGGGGCGTGTCTTGGGTTGCGATCGCACATCGATACCCAAGGGTTAATCGCTTCGCCATTTTGACGTTTGTCGGTAACACGCCGACCATCGGCAACGTTTTCCCCTGTAAAGTTTGTAAGGATTCACAGAGATACATCAGCCCGCCACATTCGGCATAGGTGGGTAACCCAGCAAGAATCGCGGTTTTGAGGGTCTGTCGAACGGTGACATTCTGGGATAAGTCAGCGGCAAACATTTCAGGAAAGCCGCCACCGAGATAGAGTCCATGGATATTATCGGGGAAGGTTTTGTCGTGGATGGGGCTCCAAAACACCAGCTCTGCACCGAGCTGCCGGAGCTGATCCAGATTGTCGGCATAGTAAAAACTAAAGGCTACGTCTTTTGCGATCGCAATTCGGATTGCACCGGACGGTATGGGAGCAGTCAAAGGACTAGATTGAGGCGGGATATGTACTGCCTGTGGCGCTGGAGAAGTGTGAGCGATGGCAGGGGCGGGCGCTTGCGTTGCTAATAAAGGCAATAAGGCTGACCAATCAAAACAACGATTCCCCACTGCTGCTAACTGCTGTAAAAGACCTGCAGTCCCTTCTAACTCCTCGATCGGGACTAGACCTAAATGACGATTAGGGATGTGGATGGAAGGCTGTCGCTGCAAGACCCCCAAAATCCTAACGGAGAGGGGTTGTAACGCTGACTTTAAACTTTGAAGATGACGATCGCTGCCCACACGATTGAGAATGACCCCTGCAATCTGAATCTGTGGATCGAATGAGATATAGCCATGCACTAAGGCCGCGATAGAGTCGGATAAGCGACTACAGTCTAGAACTAAAGCGATGGGTAAATTTAAAAGCCGAGCAATATGAGCAGTACTGCCTCTTCCTTTTTGCCCTCTGGCGCCATCAAATAAGCCCATAACCCCTTCAATTAGAGCATAGTGGGTCTGCTGGGTATGGGTTTGAAATAGTCTCTGGGTATAGGTGTCAGACGTGAGAATGGGATCTAAATTTCGGCAAGGTCGATGGGTGACCACCGTGTGAAACATCGGATCAATATAGTCAGGCCCCACCTTGAAAGATTGCACGGTTTCCGGTCGACCTTGCAAGCTCGCTAGGATAGCAGCAGTCACAGTGGTTTTGCCCACACCACTTCGATCAGCTGCTATCACTAGTGACATGGATGGTCCTCTTCAATACGGTATTGCTACACCTCAAAGATGCTGTGCTAGCGTACAACATCTATGTTCAGAAAGTGAACTCTTCTCCCTCAAAACCTCTGATAGTCGGTGTCTTCGCGGAGTCTCCGTAGGTTCACGGGGAATTAGCCTTGAGGGAAAATAAAGAAATCCGTAATCCTACGGTTTTGGGTCCCTAGTAAACCCACTATTGTCAAATTTAGAGGTTGAATTTTTTATCACTGTTAAGGCTCCGTTACGGGTGATTGGCAATCCTGGGAGCCTTGGTTACTAAAACATTTATTTCCAACGGGGGGAACCATGGGAATATCCATTTATCCTGACTGGCAACTGGGTCGAGCATCTTTTAATCAAAAACGGCGAGCACGCAAGCAGAGAACCCACCGGTATAATCAGGGGCAGCTAGGAACCGAGTTTTTTCTGGAAACGAGTGCCGATACTTCGGTCAGCTATATGACCGCGCAAGGCCCTGTGGTCCGTCCAGGTGACTATATTGACATTGCAAGTCCAGACGGACACCTCAAATTTCAGGTTGATGAAATTGAATATTACAGCGATCCAGCGGATATGTGGATGGCTCAGCTTTACCCCTTAGCAGCATGACACGCTGCTAAGGGAGTACTGCGAGTCTTCTCGCCTTTGAGGTGCTTTAGCTCGATGCCAGCTGTACCATTTGTGCGGTTACGGCAAGACTTTCGGAATATAAAACGTCTTGGTCCCAGCGTTGTAATTGTTGGCTGAGCAAAGTCTCAGAGGATTGATCCTGCAGTGGAGTGACATGCTGAATGCGGCAGGATTGGGCTCCGCCGCCGGCTTCCATGCGCATACAGCCTTTTGTTTCTGAACAAAGTACCGTGCAACAATCCGCCTGTAAATTGGTGGAGGCTAGTTTCAGATCAATCATGTCTCCGGCGACTTCCCCAGGTTGGGTGGGTATGGCTGCTAGTTCTGCTTGAATCGTTCGCTGTTCGGAATTGACAAATTGAATCCGTTTGAGGTCATAGTCTCCACCTTCGGAGGTGAAGGCAACCGGTTGCCATTGCAGGCGACTGGCTAACCAACCCAAAAACATCAGTGCTTGGGCCGGATTTCCTTTCTCATAATCTAATGTGACGCGATCGACTTCGCTGAGGGCGGCTCTTCTGGTCGGTGGATCAAAAGCTTCTGCCGTTAATTCTTGCCAAGCTGCTAACCGTCGCCAGTTGAGGTCAACGATGTTGGTCCCTTGGGACATGAGTTCTTGCAAATGAATCAGCTCTGATTGAGCATCTTGATATTGGCTGGAATCGACAATCACAGCAGTGCAGGAAGTGGCTAACCGCTGGAATAGCTCCATATTGGCGGCAGGCAAAGCCTTCCACCACAAAAATTTGGGGAGGCCACCAATCATGAGGGACTGGACCAGTCCGCCTACGCGGTCAAGGGCAGTTTCGGTGCCCTTGAGAGAAATATACTCACAGCAAATCAGTGAGCTGCGGTTCTGCTTTTTGACAGGGCAGTAGGCAGAAAGCTGGGCCGATACCCCTTCGTCTTCACCGGCCATGGGGAAGAGGGAGATGACTCGACAGGGGCTTTGGCTTGCGATCGCATCTGCAATACCGGCCCCCCCAGCATCCAATACATAGCCATCATTCTGAGCCTGGCTGAGTTGCTGTTCCTTCATTGCCTGACGTAGTTGGGCGAGAGTTTCAGGATTTGGCTTGCCTGTTTCTGTCAATCCGAACTTCGTTTGGGCTGATCGCAGCGCTGCCCCCATGCGTGGGCCATAAATGCCATCCACGGGGCCGGTATAAAATCCCAACGCAGCCAGAAGCTGTTGGGTTTCTTCCGGTTCATAGACGATTAAGCTAAAGGTCGCTGCTCGGGTGGCGGTGGGAAACATACCGCCATTGCCCGAAGAATTATAGCTGGTCCAAATCTTGCTTAACTCAGCATTGATGTCATTCAGGGAAACGTCTTTTGGGGCTTGTAAAGAGACGATGGGAGCAGATTTAGTAGTCATAGACCTGATGAAGACAAAGGGAATGGAGAAGGAATCACAAATATGAGTGTTCAGGGATTACAGCCGACGCCAGCGCCGACCATCGCGATTAAGCAATAGTTCAGCCGCTTCCGGTTCCCAGGTCCCGGCCTCATAGGTGGGCACTAGGGCAGGATCTGTGGGCACTTCCCAGGCCGTTAACGCAGGGGTTAAAACCCGCCAAGACTCTTCAACTTCATCCCCCCGGGTAAAGAGGGTTTGATCCCCCAGCATGGCGTCCAAGAGTAAGCGATCATAGGCATCCCCCGTGGATTGGCCAAAGAAAGAGCCATAGCTAAAGTTCATGTCTACAGAGCGGGTCCGTAAGTCTGGTCCGGGCATCTTGGCTTCAAATCGTAATGAGATCCCTTCATTAGGCTGAATGCGCATGACTAATACATTTGGATTCGCCTGCTGGGCAGCGGATTGAAAGATTAAGAATGGCACTTGGCGAAAATGGATGGAAATTTCTGACACTTTTTTGGGCAAGCGTTTGCCAGTGCGCAGATAAAAGGGCACTCCTTGCCAACGCCAATTGTCAATCAGTAGCTTTAAGGCTACATAAGTGGGCGTGGTGGATTTGGGATTAACACCGGGTTCTTGGTGATAGCCGGGCACCTGCTCGCCTTTCATCCAGCCCTGGGTATATTGGCCGCGAATGGCGGAGTTTTCTAAGTTATGGATATCTGCCAAGCGCATCGCTTGGACCACCTTGACTTTCTCCGTGCGAATCGCATCTGCATCCAGAGAGTTAGGAGGCTCCATCGCCGTTAGGCAAAGCAACTGCATAATATGGTTTTGCACCATATCTCGCAAAGCACCAGAGGTTTCGTAATAGCCTGCCCGCTCCTCCACCCCGACGGTTTCAGCTACGGTAATTTGAACATGATCAACAAATTGTCGATTCCAAAGCGGCTCAAAAATGGCGTTAGCAAACCGGAAGATCAGCAAATTCTGAACGGTTTCCTTGCCCAGGTAATGGTCGATCCGATAGACCTGATTTTCGGCGCAGACTTCTTGGACGACTTTATTCAATGATTGGGCAGAGCCCAAATCGTGACCAAAGGGTTTTTCAATTACCAGCCGTGTTTTGACCGGATCTGCCAACATCTGGGCTGCCCCCAACTGTTGAATGGCCTCCGCAAAAAACTTGGGAGACACGGCTAGATAGAATACCCGGTTGCCCATCGTGCCGCGACGGCCATCCAGCTCTTCCAGACGGGTTTTTAGCTTTTGATAGGCTTCGGGATCGTCCATATTGCCAGGGCAATAAAATAACCCTTCAGCAAAGCTGTTCCAGACCTCTTCGGACTGTATGCCATCTGAGAATTCTTCAATGCCTTCTCGCATCTGTTGACGGAAGAAATCATCACTCCACTCGCGTCGAGCAACCCCGACAATAGTCAGTTCAGCCGGAAGTCGACGCTGTTGTTTGAGATGGTAGAGGGCAGGAACCAGTTTCCTTTGGGTGAGGTCGCCAGAGGCACCAAAGATCACCATGATCAGAGGTTCTGGTGTACGTTCTTGACGTAGACCGGCACGGAGAGGATTTTCAGCAAGCGTAACCATAGGCTGGGCAAACAAAGGGGAATAGGTGAACTTGGAAACTGTGGGAATGAGTATTAGGAACTAGAGCAATATGATGTCTTGGCAATGCCAAATACTCTAGACCCAACACTAAGGATCAAATGGTCTCATCGGTAACTAACCGTTTATCTTTTGCTTCTAAAGACTTCAGCAATGAGCTAAAGGGCTGCACAACGTTGATCCTTACTTCAATCACTTCAATAGTTGGTGTCATAGATGGCATTGCCTGGTCTTCTCAAAGATGGCTGGATTGGGGGTGATTCCATGAATGCCTTGATCTTGGGGCATCTGCTGCAGCTTACCCGATTCAGTTAGATCACGACTGAGATTATCTATCCCAAAGCTTTGATCGAAGGTACTGATTTCTAGGAGATGATTCGTCATAGGAAACTCTGTAATCGATCGGGAAAACAGTTGCAGATGTTGCCATTAAGGCTTCAGCGCGAGTTCTTCTTCTGCCTGTCTTTCTCTGTCTTCAATAAAGGACTCAACTAAGGCCACATCCTCTGTACTCCCAATAATCAAAGGTGTGCGGGCATGGAGATGATCGGGAATAACGTCCATTAAAGGGGACTGGCCAATACTCGCTCGCCCTCCAGCCTGCTCCATCAGATAGGCCAAAGGTGCAGATTCGTAGAGGAGTCGCAGCTTACCTTCAGGATTCTTCAGCGTTCCTGGGTAGATAAATACGCCCCCTTGGAACAAAATGCGATGGAAATCTCCCACTAAGGCCCCACTGTAGCGGGCAGTATGGCCTTCATGACGGTGAACATAGCGAGTAAAGTCACGGAGGGCCTCCTCCCACTGCCAAAAATTCCCCTCATTGACGCTGTACACCGGACCATGTTTGGGGATGGTGAGGTTTTCAGCGGCGAGAATAAACTCTCCTATACTTGGGTCTAGGATAAAAACATGGACCCCTTTGCCGATGGAATATACCAGAACGGTACTGGGACCGTACAGAATATAGCCTGCGGCAATTTGCTGATGCCCATCTTGTAGGAGATCTTGTCCCGTATGGTCGGGATCGTTGCCGACTTGTTGACGGATAGAAAAAATAGAGCCAACATTCAAGTTCACATCAACGTTGGAGGACCCATCAATGGGGTCATACAGCAGGGTATAACGACCAATGGGACAGTTCTCAGGAATATAGTAGGGCTTCTCCATTTCTTCGGAAGCTAGTCGGCAGACGAGGCCACTTTGCTTAAAGGCAGCAATAAATACTTCATTGGCATAGATGTCCATTTTTTTGACTTCTTCGCCCTGGACATTGACGTCGCCCGTGAAGCCTAAAGCGCCTTCCACCAGACCCGCCCGGCTTAGGCGGCGAGCAATTATTTTCCCTGCTAACCCAATCCGAGTCATCAGAGCACTCATATCTTGGGCTTCTGGACCAAAACTTTGGAGATGTTCTAGAACGTGACGAGACAGGGTTGTGCAGTCCCGATCCAGTGCAAAATCGTAACTCAGTTCAAGTGAAGTGCTGTCAGAACTATTCATTATTAATGCCCCGTAATGGGTGACAGACGGCCCTGTTGCGGGTGGCTCTGTCTTTATACCTCCCATCTTAAGAAGGCATTCTGAAAATGGCCTGAGTCTTTAGGTGAACTACAGAATACCTTTATATTCTGCGAGTTTAGCCATTCTTATCCTTGTTGATCCAGGGGTAAGCAACACCTGTCCAAATCGCTGGTTTATCTCGGTTGGAAGGGGCGATAAGGCAGGTCTTATGTCTGTTAATTCGGTGGGTAAAAACTGGTGATAGAGAAATTCTGTCAGGTGAAAGGACTTTGGGAATGCTGGTCGATCGGTGGTCAACAAGAGCGTGTCAGTGATGTCATGGCCCTGATTCACAAAGGGTGACCGTTATCGTCTATGTGCTCCAATCTACTGTGAAAATTATCTCCATTTCGGGCGAAAAATAGCCTAGGCTTTTGTATGACTGCCTTTAAACTCTTAGCTTCCATCCTATCCTTGCCCCACTATGCTTACTGCATCTGCTCAGCTTCATGTCATTACTGATGGCGAAGAGATCAATCGAGAATTTCGGTTAACGCAAGCCACCTTTAGTATTGGGTCTGATCCAGATAACTCCCTTGTCTTGGAAAGTGGATCGATACTGCCGCACCATGCCGAAATTTTGTGGCAAACCGATCATTATGTTCTGAAGCTGTTGAGTAACCAAGCTATCCTCCAAGTCAACAAGAAACCGCTGCTATCGAACGAACCTATCAATCTCCATCCTGGAGATGAGATTCAGATTGGCGATACGGCCATTCATTTCCGAGAAACCCTGGGAACAGGGGTGTTTCCCCAAGAGTCAATTTTGCCAGGAACGGTCGTTAGTCAAACCCATTGCGATCGCGTTCTACAAGTCACCACTTCTAAATGGACCCAGGACTTTCCCCTCAACCAAGAAATCCTGACCCTAGGCCGACATCCCCAGTGTGATATTGTCATCGATTTACCTGTGGTCTCTGACCGTCATGCCCGCTTGAGTTGGGAGAATGAGACCTACACCATTAGTGATCTAGGGAGTGCCCATGGGCTCACCTTTGCGGGAGACCGGATTCAGGAGAAAGCCCTCCAGGATGGAGATTTTTTCTCCATTGATGATCAGGTCACGTTGACCTATCAGGTCATTCCGCAAACGGATGTCATCGAACAGGTCGAAACCCTTGTGTTGCGAGAGTTGAAAAGCCTGAGCTTTGGCCGCGATCCACGCAATACTACGGTGATTGATCATCCTGTAGTCTCCCGGTTTCACGCCCAAATTGATCTCAAAAGCGGCACCTGGGTGATCGAAGATCTCCATTCGTCGAATGGCACCTATGTTAATGGTCGGCAGCTCCGTAATCCTCAACCCCTCCGTCCTGGCGATACCATTCGTATCGGTCCGTATCACTTTGTCTTTAACTTTGATGAAACTCTGATTCAGCAGAATGACTCGGGAAATCTGCGTCTAGATGCAGTCCATCTGAGTAAGGTGACCAGTAAGAATAATATTCTTTTAAACGACATTTCCTTGTCTATTCTGCCCCAGGAGTTTGTCGCTGTAGTGGGTGTGAGTGGAGCAGGGAAGTCGACTCTCCTCGACGCTTTAAATGGACTCCGCCCCGCTACCAGTGGCTCGGTCTTAGTGAATGAGCAGGATCTATATAAGAACTTCAACCTCTTTCGCACGGACCTGGGCTATGTTCCCCAGGACGATATTATCCACCGCGAATTAACGGTGAGTCAGGCCCTGGATTATGCTGCCCGCTTACGCCTCCCGGCTGATGTAACGCGCGCCGAGCGCAAACAGCAGATTCAATCCGTTCTCCAAGATTTAGAGCTGCGGGAACGGGAGCATCTGCGTGTGCGTTCCTTAAGTGGAGGTCAGCGTAAACGGGTCTCTATTGGGGTTGAACTATTGACCCAACCCAGTTTGTTTTTCTTGGATGAAGCTACCTCGGGTTTGGACCCTGGTACTGAAACCTTGATGATGCGCTTACTGAGGCGGCTAGCGGATCAAGGGCGAACTATTCTCTTGATTACCCATGCCACCAAAAATGTGATGGTTTGTGACCTGGTTGTGTTTTTGGCTAAGGGGGGGCGGATTGCCTATTTTGGCCCTCCTGCCGAAGCCCTTACCTATTTTGGGGTGGAGGATTTCGATGAAATCTACCTAAAAATAGAAGGGGAGCAAACCCCAGAAGCATGGGAACAGCAATACCGTCAGTCCACCCTCTATCAGACCTACATCACTCAGCGTCAGGCAACTTTATCTGTCCCGACGACGCCCCAAAAAGCGAAATCTAAGCCCCCTCAGCCCCGAACGACCGCTATTTCGGGCTGGCGACAATTTTCTATTCTGGCCCAGCGCAATTGGACTATCTTGCGTCAGGATCGTGCCAGCCTGATTTTGATGCTGGCATTAGCCCCCATCTTGGGATTGCTGGATTTTGTCATGTGGCAGCGCCCCATGTTTGATGTCACGAATGGCGATCCGGGTCAGGTCTTCACGCTTTTATTCATTACGGTCTTGACTGCTGTGATGGTCGGTAGCTTGGCGATGATGCGGGAGATTGTCAAAGAACGGGAGATCTACCGACGTGAACGGATGATTGGGCTGAAAATTTTGCCCTATGTGCTCTCTAAGGTATGGCTCAGTTTGCTGCTAGCCCTGTATCAAGCGGCGATCTTTTTGCTGACGAAGGTATTGGCCGTGGACTTGCCGATTGACTGGCACAACCTGCTGGGCATGTATTTCACTCTTTTCTTAGCCACTTTGGGCGGCATGGTCATGGGTCTATTTGTCTCCGCATTGGCCCCTAATCAGAGTGTGGCCCCTTTGCTAACCATTCTATTTCTGCTCCCCCAAATTACCTTTTCTGGAGCCATTATCTCCCTTGATTCTTTAGGGACGCCAGGACAAGTTCTTAGCCAAATCACGGTCACGCGTTGGCCCTATGAGAGTTTAATTACATTGTCTGATGTGGGTAAGGATATTGCCGGAGATTCTTGTTGGCAACTGTCGTCAGACGAGCGCGAAAAGTTGAGTGACAAGGACCAAGAAAAATGCCAGTGTCTGGGGCCGCAAATATTTACTCAATGTACCTTTCCTGCCCTACGCCAAGAATATGATCCAGCAGTGGATCAGCCTCAGCCTGCTAAACCTGAGGATCCGGGTGATCCTCCTAAATTAACGGCTGATAATCGGTCTACCTATGAAGATGAGATAGAAGACTATAACGATAAGGTCAAGGATTATCGTGACCAATTGGACACTTGGCAAGATCAGTTTAGCGACTGGCGAGAGAAACGTGGGACTGCGATTGCAGCTGCAGAACTGTTAGTCGGTCGTTTTCATGACAAGGCTGGCACTGCATTTGCCGTCAATGTCGGTAAACATTGGCTGAAATTAGGACTAATCATGGTGGGAATGCTGAGTCTGGTGGTTTTTATCCAGCATCGTCAAGATGTCATCTAATTTTGATAAATATATGTAAATTTAGGTTTCAAACCACTGATATTGCCCTGCTTCCCCTGAAGAAAAAAGCTATCTTGTATGAGGTGGTCCCATACTGACGTTTTTAAGGTCGCGTTCTGTATCTGTCGGTTGTGAACCGTTCGAGCAGCTATCAATTCTAGGCTTCAGTTTTAGCTTAAATATTTTTCTCTAATCCTAGGTCTGCAGATATGGAATGTTATACGGTTCAAAGCGTACGTAGATAAATTGCTTTGAGTCCAATTCCACCATAGCTCAATTCATAGGGCACTCCCATGCACGACGAAAGTATCATTCCACCTTCTGTTCCTAGGCTCAAAACCTTGGTGGGTTCTGAGCTTAATAGCCATCGGTGGCAAGACAAGCTACTGCCAGTCGATACAATGTTGGGAGAAGCAGATGTGGCAGTCTTGCGGCAAGAATTGGAAACCGCCCATGATTTGCTGCAATATCAGCAATGCTTGATCGATTCTCTCACTGAGCAATTAGTGGGGCATGAATCCCATCAGGTCCAACTCGAACAAGATTTAGAAAATGCCGAGCGTGATTCTCGGCGAGAAGCAGAGAAGCTGCAAGAGTTTCAGTCGATTTGTCAGGACTTGCGATCGCAACTTCGTCGCCAACAGGCCCGCATTTATGAATATAAGACGGTGCTGAAAAATAATTCCAACACATTTGCACCGAATGCCAAAGTAACCCCTCGCCAAATGGTCTCCTTTGGGTATGCCACCGTAGCTGTGGACGATTCTCTGATGGTCTCTTCTTCCGCAGTCTCTCCTTGGTCAGCAACTGATTCTGTGAGTAGCGTTTCCGATGCATTTGCGATTTGCTGTCGTAAGCTTGCTGCCTTAGGTTTACAGAATACATCCGACGTTCGGCAGACTAGCCCCCAGGCTTTGGCTTTACCTATTCCTCAGTCTCCTGAGGAGAAGAAACAACCTCCAACGGTAGATGTAGAGCTCCAATCATCCTATCCGTCTTCTCCTCAGCCAGAACTCCCTAATTTCGTTCATTAGGCTGATAAGTATACTACCCTTTCAACGTCATCAAGGGTTCAAGAATAGTACATAAACTCGACAGGAATACGGAATAAGGTTTTAGCGATTTTGGAGAGTCCAAATTTTCGTTTTAAGCCCTGGGGAAGTTCTTGCCACTCAACGATCTGGAATCCCATTCGTTGATAATACTGGCATAGTCGTTGCCCAAGACATTCGAGATAGAGGGGGTGGGATGCATTTTCGATTAAGTGTTGAGCCAAAATTGTTCCCAGTCCTTGACCTTGATGGGTGGATTTAACGACTAAACTACCGAGTTCTTGAGCGCCTGGAAAGACCCGTAGTTGGCCACAAGCAACAATCGTTAAATTCTGTTCAATCACCCAAAACTGAGCCCATCGGATTTGCGTCGGATCCAGTCTGGCAGACCAGACTAATCGCCGAATTGAGCCGATATCTGTGGCTATGGCAGGGCGCAATTGGCAATCTTTTGGCAGTAAAGGCTTCTGCATATTGACAAGTTGCGCTAGTTTAGACGGTAACGATCAATGGATTCAGGTGAGCAAGTATGGCTAACTTACTGCCACTTCCCGGGCTATCTAATTATACAATTGCTGTTCTTACCCCCCAAACTTTTGAAGAAACCGCCCAGGCGGTCGATGCCCTCAAGGGGGGAACCGTTATCTTATTAAACTTTGCCAGCTTGGGGACTGAACTGGCTCAACGATTTGCCGATTTTGCTGCTGGCAGTACATGTGCGATCTCAGGACATCAACAACAACTGGGGCATCAAATCTATTTGTTTACGCCCCCCACCGTTGACATCATCACACAATTAAAGACTTGCTGAGAGAGTGTTTGTCTCGGCAAGCCTTTAATTGTGATTTGAATGGTGCAAGATACAGTTTATCCAGCCTGGTGAACCAGGCTAATGGGTAACTGCGAGAACTGCTTACTTGAGAGCAACTTTTCCGCCTGCATCTTCCAGGCTCTTCTTGGCTTCTTCGGCGTCCTCTTTGGAAACCCCTTCTTTAATAGATTTGGGTGTAGATTCCACCATTTCTTTGGCTTCTTTCAAACCTAAGCCGGTTAGAGTACGGACGACCTTGAGAACGGCAATCTTCTTGTCGGCAGGGACTTCTTCCAAGACGACATCAAATTCAGTTTGCTCTTCAGCTTCTTCAGTAGCACCTGGTGCACCAGGTGCTGCCATCATCACACCAGCGGCAGGAGCAGCGCTCACACCAAAGGTTTCCTCAATTTGCTTGACTAGATCAGCAGCTTCTAGGAGGGTTAGGGATTTTAGCTTTTCTAGAATTTCTTCAGTTGCAGACATGGTTCACTTCCTTATATGTATTCAATGGTTTGATCGAGAATGCGGTCAGGCAGATTTATCAGAGTCTGCATGAGCGTGTAACGCCCGGGCCAGTGAAGCGGGAACCTCATTGATACCCACAGCAACTTTGGCAGTTACAGAATTGATAGCACCAGCAATTTGAGCCATCAAGACTTCTTGTGACGGGAGGTCACCGATAGCCTTGATATCCTCTTTGGAGAGGAGTTGGCCATCCATGATGCCGCCCCGAAGCTCCGTTTTCTTGGTTTCTTTTTGAAAGGCTTGGTAGGCCTTAATGGCACCACCTAAGTCATCCTTAATCAACAAAAAAGCAGAGGAATCGGATAACCAGTCTGATAAAGGCTCCCATTTTTCATCACCTTTGATGGCTCGACGCATCAAGGTGTTTTTGGTGATTTTGCACTGAGCCCCTGCAGGCCGCAGCTTATTTCGCAGCTCCGTGATTTCAGCAACAGTTAACCCTTTGTAGTCGATGACAATCGTCATGACGACATCACTTAGGTTCTCTTGCAGTCCTGCTACAATTTGCTGTTTATCTTCTAGGGTTCTACCCATCCTTCTGTTCACCTCCTTAATCGGTACATAAAAATGAAACTTATCCCCATAACAAAAGACCTTGGTTATGGGTAGGGCCAAGGTCTTTTGAGAGTGCTGACTCAAAACGTTAACAGAGTGTTTTAAGGGCAATCATTCAAAACCTCAGTAGGCCATTAAGCATTTAGCCCCTACCATCTACGGTCTTTCGATATTCAGTTGAGGGATTAATTCAAAGGCTCTATCCTTGAAAAAATTTGGGTGTTTCCAGACTTATTCAGCCAGGGTTAGGTCTCGCAGAGACGAAATATCGACTTCGATGGATGGTCCCATAGTGGCCGATACATAAAGACTTCGCCAGTACTTTCCCTTGGCACCTGAAGGACGATTCCGATCAATGGTGTCTTGCAATGCTTTGAGGTTCTCTAACAAATCTTCTGCAGAGAATGTTGCTTTGCCAAACATCACGTGAACAATGCCGGTGCGGTCTGCGCGGAACTCAAGCTTACCAGCTTTGAATTCTTCAATGGCTTGAGGCAGATCGAAGGTCACAGTTCCTGCTTTAGGAGAGGGCATTAATCCGCGAGGACCAAGAATTCGACCTACTTTGGCGACCTGGGGCATCATATCTGGGGTCGCGATCAGTAGGTCAAAATCCATCCGACCTTGCTGAATTTCAGTGATCAGCTCTTCAGAGCCAACGATATTGGCACCGGCATCCGTAGCTTCTTTGACCTTTTCTCCACGGGCGACTACAGCAATGCGAACTTCCTGACCGGTGCCTTTGGGTAAGGCAACTGTTGTCCGTAGTTGTTGATCCGTATACTTGGGGTCAATACCGAGACGAATATGTGCTTCAGCAGATTCTGAAAACTTAGCCGTGGCCGTTTTACACAGTAACTCTAGTGCTTCTAGCGGCTCATAAGCGCGTTCTGCAACTTGCTGTCTTAACTCGCGCATTCGGCGAGATTCTTTCTTAGTCATAATTTACTCCTGGGGTATTAGCGAAGCAATGGCCTCTTCCCCAAATGGGTTAACAAAGACGGGTACTAAATCATACTCCGATGCCTGGGCTTAATCAACGACAGCAACGCCCATGTTGCGGGCGGTTCCAGCCACAATATTCATGGCTGCTTCAATGTCATTGGCATTGAGGTCAGGCATTTTGGTTTGGGCAATTTCCTGCAATTGAGCCTTAGTGATTTGGCCGACTTGGGTCTGGTTGGGTTCACCTGATCCTTTCTCAATGCCAGCGGCTTTCTTGATCAGAACAGACGCTGGGGGTGTTTTGAGGATAAAGGTAAAACTGCGATCTTCGTAAACTGAAATTTCAACAGGTACGACGAGCCCAGCTTGATCAGACGTTTTGGCGTTGTATTCCTTACAGAACATCATGATGTTGACACCATGTTGTCCTAAGGCGGGTCCAATTGGGGGAGCAGGGTTGGCTTTGCCAGCTGCGATTGCCAATTTAATGATTGCTACTACTTTTTTTGCCATGGATGAATTACTCTTTTTTCACCTGATTAAATTCCAATTCTACGGGGGTATCCCGCCCAAAAATCGAAAGTAGCGCTTTGAGCTTGTTCCGCTCAAGGCTAACTTCAATTACTTCACCCTCAAAGTCTTTGAATGGACCATTGAGAACTTGAATCTTATCGCCAACAGACATATCGACTTTGACTACAGGCTCTTGTTCTTGGGCCTGGCGGAAAATTCGCTCGACTTCTGAAGGGCTGAGAGGCATCGGTTTGACATGGCCACGGCCACGACCGTACCGACGTTGTTGTTCGGCACCGACAAAGTTGATGACGTTGGGGGTGTTTTTGACCACCTGCCAGGTTTCGTCATCTAAAATCATGCGGACTAGCACATAGCCTGGAAATACTTTTTCTTCGCCCGTTAAACGGCTGCCATCTTTCCGAACTTTGATGGTGGGCGTTTGCGGGATTTCAATTTGAACAATGCGGTCTGCAACATCTAGGGTTTGCAAACGTTGTTCAAGGTTATGCTTGACCTTTTTCTCGCACCCGGAGGCAACTTGGACGGCATACCAATGCCGAATTTCGAGAGAACCTTCAGGGACTGAACTAACAGCCGGGGTTGTACTTAGGGGGTCATCAGTCATGGGTACTTATCCAAATACGAGTGTGGAAACCCACCTAAACAAGTTATCGATGAATGAGAAAATAATCGCAGAGAGAGAGACCATCAAAAACACTGCAATCGACTCACTAATCAGCTGTTGCCGATCGGGCCATACCACTTTCTCAAATTCTTCCTTAGTGCTTTGGAAAAAACTAGTAGAGCCAGCGGCACTAGAAGTTGCTGCCACAGCAGCTCGCTCTGGAGTAGAGCTAGAACTCTCTAAAGACTCTCCAGTATCAGCAGTAGTGGCAGCTATCGGTTCAGACGTCGCATCAATGTTGGATGGGGGTGACGGCTGACTATTTGCTGCGTTATTTTTTTTCTTTCTTCTTTTAGCCACTTTTGCTAATCCTTGGATGCCAACTGCTGGGTATTTATACTCCGAGCTTGCCCACTATCGAATGTAAATTGAGCTTGCCCACTCAATGGGCTGATCGCTTGTGCAGATTAGGCAATTGCATGATCAAGCGAACCTAGGGCATGAGTCTAAGAGCAATCTGATTGACTCAGCCCACGACACAGTCCATCTAAACTGATCTGAATTGAGCGCGCCTTGGAGGACTCGAACCCCCGACATCAGGTTTTGGAGACCTGCGTTCTACCAACTGAACTAAAGGCGCATAGGGCTACCTAGATGGACTGAGTAGGTTTGGGGTCTAAGGGACCTCTCTACTTTCTCAAGTTTACCTTGCTACGGTAGCACTCATGGACGATTGAGGCGGGCTGGATAATGTGTGGATAACCCTAAACTCCATCTACAGCTCTCGATCAAACCGTTGCTTGACACGAGTTGCCTTGCCGACGCGATCGCGTAAATAATACAGCTTAGCTCGGCGCACTTTACCTCGACGAACCACTTTGATAGTGGTGATGCGAGGAGAGTGAATTAGAAAAACTCGCTCTACACCGACACCCTGAAAAATTTTCCGAACGGTGATGGTCTCATTGATCCCACCATGACGCTTAGCAATGACGGTCCCTTCATAGGGTTGGGTGCGCTCTTTATTGCCTTCTCGGATTTGAACTCCGACTCGGACAGTATCGCCAACATAGATGGTTGGTAATGTTTCTTTGAAATGCTCCGCTTCAATTGAGCGAATGATCTCCTCAGCGTGCATAATTTTTCACAAAAAGTCACAAGATCTAAGGATACTCTATTTCCCGACTAATCGTCCATCATTTATGACGGTTTTTGTGATAATAGATTTATGCTGGTCAGCGATAAAGTGGGTCTAGGTCTGCATAGAAGTGGATTGACTTAACTCTGGACCAGATACTAAGGTTCGCAACATGGATTGAGGCTGATTGCGTTGGAGCCAATTCGCTTGCAAAATATCTGTTGTGCTATCCACACTCAGGGGGCGACTGAATAAATAGCCTTGGACAATTTCACAATTTAGGGACCTGAGCAGTTCTAGCTGTTCTTCATTATCGACACCCTCGGCAACCACTTTCAGATCGAGGCCTTTGCCTAAGGCAATGACTGCATTGATAATTTCTATATCCTTAGATGCAGGCTTTAAATCTTGAATAAAGGACTGATCAATCTTCAAGGTATTGAAGGGGAGTTGCTTGAGATAATTGAGGGAAGAGTAGCCGGTGCCAAAATCATCCATGGCGATGTAGACACCCAGCGCTTGCAAATTACAGAGAATGGACTTTGCAAAGTCCATATTTTTAACCGCAATGGTTTCTGTAATTTCCAGTTCGAGTTGTTGTGGATCTAAGCCAGTACTTTCTAGGACCTGAGCCACAATTTCAACTAAATTCGGTTGATAAAACTGGCGAGCAGATAGGTTGATGGCAACGGATAAAGGCGCTAATCCCATTTGGTGCCAGAGCACGGCTTGTTGACAGGCTGTTCTTAATACCCATTCTCCCAACTCCACAATTAAGCCGGTTTCTTCCGCAATTGGAATAAAAGTGGCGGGTGAGACTAAGCCCATTTCTGGATGTTCCCAGCGCACAAGGGCTTCTAGGCCGACAATCTCACCGGTACAGATATTGACCTTGGGCTGGTAGTGAAGAATAAATTCATCCCGATCTAAGGCGTGACGCAAACTGTTTTCTAGAATGAATTGCTCTTTGGCATTCATCGTTGGGTTATACAGCTGGCAAGTGCCCCGGCCCTGCTCTTTACTGCGATATAAGGCAACGTCCGCATTTTGCAGCAAAATTTCTGCTTCTTGGCCATCTTCGGGATAGATGGCAATGCCAATGCTGGTGGTGACAAACAATTCATGTCTGCGGATGACAAATGCAGCTTTTAGGGCATCCAAAATTCGATAGGCCGTGTTAATGGCGTCGTTAACGGACTCAATTTTAGGTAAGAGAACGGTAAATTCATCCCCACCCCACCGCGCGACCGTGTCTCCATCTCGCAAACAATCTTGGAGGCGGAGTGCCACTTCTTGGAGAAGCTCATCACCGATGGAGTGCCCTAACGTGTCGTTGATTAACTTGAAGCGGTCTAAGTCCATAAACATGACCGCAACACTGCCATTGTTCCGTTGGGCGGCTGCTAAGGCGATATTCAGGCGGTCGTTGAAGAGGACGCGGTTGGGCAGATCAGTGAGGGCATCATGAAAGGCCTGATGGCGGATAATTTCTTCTTTGTCCTGTCGTTGTAATGCTGCGCTAATACTGGCTGACATGGCAAATAGAATGGACTCTTCTTGCAGAGACCAGTGATATTCGCGGGTGCAATTATGCAGTTCAATAAATCCCCAAAATCGGTGATTGACAATAATTGGAACTACTAAAATCGACAAAATACTGTCTTGAGCTAAGACCTGTTGTTCGATTTCTGGCAGGTCTTGGACCAGGCTGCGAATAGTGACCTCATCCGTTAAGGCGTGATACCAACGTCTGAGATGGGGCGAGTGATAGCTTTGCTCCTGTCTATGGGGACGGTGGCGTACGGACTCTATGGATGAACGAATCCACTCAAATCGCATACTGGTACCGCTTTCACCAGTGTCTGGTAGCGTGTGGTTTTTGCAAATACAAATGCGATCGACACCAGCGGCTTCTCCTAAAATCGCCAAAGCAGTATCGATGGCGTCGTATCCGACATTTTCAAGGAGATGGGTGGTGGCTTGAGCCACACTCTGTAGCAAGCGATCGCGTTTACGAAGTTCAGCTTCGGCCAGCTTGCGCTCCGTAATATCAAAGACGCAGCAGCGAATCAGATCACTTTCGGAAATAAAGTGAATGGATTGCTCATACATCTTGTCGGCAACGGTAATTTCCCGGACCAGGATGTTGGTATCAGAGGTGTGAATGAAATTGAGCAGGCCGTTTAAGGCTGGATGTTGCATCCCCAGGAGAGGGAGTTCTGGAAAGGCGCTGACGGCGGCTGGATTGAGATAGGTGAGTTCCCCATCGAGATTAATCTCTAGCATGGGGCTGGGAGAAATTTCGGGGAAGGAGGCCAGTCGGATCAGGGGAGCTTCATCCAGGCCTTCTTCTTCTAGGGCTGAAGGTTGTTCTGGGACGACGGTAGATTGAGAGGCGGGAGGGGTGAAGAGGGCTTCGTGATCAGCGGTACGACAATATTCCTCAAATTCTGCGTCGGATTGAGGAACTACGGCAATGTATCGGGCTTTAATGTGGTTGCCAAAGGTGAGCAGATCTTGATCTTGGAGGCGGCGTGAACGGCATTTAACCCCATTGATTTTAATGCCATTGGTACTGCGTTGGCCTTGTAAGTCTCCATCAATAAGTAAGAAGCCATAGTTATTCGGATCAGAGCTGGTCACCCGCAGTAATAAAGCATGCTGACGGGAGACTGCTTTTGAGTGCAGCACGATGGAATTGGTTGGATCACGCCCCAAAGAATGTGAAGATGCCTCGAGAGGCACCAACCTTAGCCCTTCTTTGTCCTCAAAAAGGAGCAAATGTCGGGCCTGTTTTTTCTGATTGATTTCCACAACCAAGTCGTACTCAAGTCTATTGAGAGTTGTAAAAAGGCTGGTAACAGCAGCGCCTTCTTTTTAAGTTTCTGCATTGATATCGACAACCTCATAACCTATTGCTAGGTTTCCCCCTTGAGGTAGAACGAATTGGTTCTTGATCTCTAGGATGCCCAGAAAAGTCTATTTAAAGTGCATTTTTCTTTAGGCATTGATTTAGCAGTCTGTTCATAGACTCAGTGTTCATTTATGTTAAAGCTAATTACTCTCAATTGACTGAAGATGCCTGCTCGAATTTGGCTAGTTGGAGGGACGACCGAAAGTGTGCAGTTAGCATCTGCGTTAGATGGTGCTGGCCTCCCTGGCGTGGTTACGGCCCTGGCTGACTCGGCTCAGGATCTGTATCCTCCGTCGTTGAGCCTAAGAATTTGTACGGGCGCTTTGACGGATCACACCTGGCAAACATTTTGCCAAGATCAAGAAATTGGCGTGATTTTGGATGCGTCTCATCCCTATGCCACGGAAATTTCGAAATTGGCCATACAGGCATCAACCCAGCTTCAGATTCCTTACTTACGATTTGAGCGGTCCTCTGGGGTTGATAATACGGCTGCACAAAATCCCTGGGTGGTGGAGGTTGATACCGTTTCGCAACTAGTGAATGGGCTATCGCTGAAGGGACAGAGGGTTTTACTAACGATTGGCAGTAAATGGCTCCCGCAATTTAAGGAATGCCAGTCCACCAGCACATTATTTGCGAGAATTTTGCCTCGTGCTCGGGCGTTTCAGGTGGCAGATGAGGCGGGATTTAGTTGCGATCGCATCATTGCTTTGCGCCCTCCTATTTCCTTTGATCTGGAAAAAGCCCTCTGGCAGCAATGGCAAATCTCTGTTGTCGTCACTAAAGCATCCGGTCAACCGGGGGGCGAGGATATTAAGCGTCGCGTGGCGCAAGCGTTGGGAGTAACCTTGATCATCATCAAGCGTCCCCTATTGACCTATCCTCAGCAGACGAGCGATATGGAAACAGCGGTGCAATTTTGCCAGGCTGCCTTACATCAGAAACCAGTCTAAAATATTGGAGGCCAGACAGCTGATGTGGGCTGCCATGATCTGAAATACGCTCAGCTATGACCACACCTTCCATTGTTAAAGTCGAATTGCTCCTCCAGGGGGGCCACCATCAAACGGTTTATCTGCAGTCTACAGACCCACTGCTACAGCGTCTGTTCCAGGCTGTTTCGGCCGCGGCTCACCCTGAACGGCCCCCAGAATTGTTCCAAATTCCGTTACAGGCTGGTCATGCTGGGCTCTGCTTTTCTAGCCAACATTTAGTGGGTTTGGTGACTGAACCCCCCATGTATATTCAGTCAGACCTCAATCCAGCCCCGGCGGAGGTGATCCCATCTCCCTATGTGCAGATGGATGAGTTCTTAACAACCGTTGAACATCAGGTCTTACTCCAAACAGCCATTCAGCGAGAATCTGCCTTTATACCGACCCAAACTACAACGGATACCCCTGACTATCGACAGTCCATGATTCTGCCGAATGTGGACGGATTGGCCAATCACATCATGAAACGAATTGAACAAGTCTTGCCAGGGGTGTTGCAAGAACTCAATCTGCCGGTGTTTACAGCCTCTGAGATTGAAACGCAGCTTACGTCCCATAATGATGGCAACTTTTACAAGCTGCACAACGACAGCGGTAGTCCAGATACAGCTACTCGCGAGCTGACTTACGTTTACTACTTCTACAAGGATCCCAAACCTTTCTCAGGGGGAGAGCTACGGGTGTACGACAGTAAAATTGAGAACAACTTTTACGTTGAAGCCGATTCCTTTCAAACCGTTGATCCTCGCAATAACAGCATCGTCTTTTTTCTCAGCCGTTATATGCATGAAGTCTTGCCGGTTCATTGCCCCTCGCGCACGTTCGCTGACAGCCGCTTTACGATTAATGGTTGGATTCGGCGTTAATCAACTGGGAGTCACAACCTGGCCAGGGTGACCTGCTCATCTTGGTCTTGATATTTACCCTGACGGGTTTCATAACTGACGGTACAGGGCTCGCCTTCAAAAAATAGTAATTGGACAATCCCTTCATTGGCATAAATCCGGCAGTCTGCGCTGGATGAGTTAGAAAACTCTAGGGTTAAATGGCCACGCCAGCCGGCTTCGGCTGGGGTCAAATTGGCGATTAGACCGATACGAGCATAGGTGCTTTTGCCGATACAGATGACGGTAACATTTTCAGGCACTGCTAAACGCTCTAGGGCTACCCCTAGACCATAGGAATGAGCGGGCAAAATAAAATAGCTGCCATTCTCATCGGTATGTAGGTCCGCAGGCTCTAAATTAGCGGGATTAAAGTGTTTGGGATCAACGATGGTGCCAGGAACATGGCGGAAAACTCGAAATTCATTCGAGCTGAGCCGCAAATCATAGCCATAGGATGACAAGCCATAGCTAATGACTTGCTGAGATACCCCTGGATTTTCTTCAACTTCCCTGACCAGATGGGGCTCAAAAGGGCTAATCATGCCTTGAGCAGCCATCCTGGTGATCCAGGCATCATTTTTGATCACAGAAACCTCTTGCGGACTAAGGGCAAACGTTGCGTCGCATTTCAGTAATTTGGTCGGCGACATCCATGAGTGATGAGGGCATATTGGGCCCTGTCAAAATCATATCAATATGCCGAGGACGCTGCTCAATCAACGAAAGGACTTCTGATTCGGGGATGAGATTCAGGTGGAGAGCCAAACTGAGTTCATCCAAAATGACGAGGGAGTAATCCCCCTCTGCGATCGCAGTTTTCGTATGTTGCCACAGATCTTCCATGGCCTGCATTTCATCGGTCTCTAGCTCTGGTGTATCAATACAGCGAGGTAGATTGCAGCGATACCAGTCCAAGTTTTGGCAAAGGTGCATGGGGTGGTGGTGGCCCATATTGATGCCCCCTTTCAGAAATTGGACAACGAGTACCCGTGTTCCTTGCCCAGCCTCCCGGAGTGCTTGTGCCATCACCGAGGTGAAAAAGCTGCGATGAGGTGCGGTAAAGATTTTGACTAAGCCTTCGATGATGTGGCGTGATGGGGCGTCGAAGGCGCGAGGCGGCGTATCTAGCTGGGCTACCATAGTTTAGATGCTAACAACAGATGTAGCGTTCATCTGTAACTTTCCTCCATAGTCAACACCATATCTATAGGATTCGTCAACACTTTTATAGGAAGTATTAAGTTTTGAAAGAATCTTTTACTTAAGCCTGGATTTCTTTTGGGCGATGACTAGAGTATGCTGATTGGGGCTTAAATTGGCTATCCCATACTGTGTATTTGCAGGTGGAAAATGCCAGTTCCTGTGTAGTTGAGAATTAGCATACATGACTTGGCAACGTCCTGATGGCCGTCAACCGGATCAGCTCCGACCGATTCGGTTTCACCGAGAGTATACCCACTTTGCCGCTGGATCGGTACTTGCAGAATGCGGGCAGACGAAAGTTCTGTGCACGGTCTCTGTGCAGCCTGGCGTACCTAGGTTTTTAGAAGACACAGGCCAGGGTTGGTTAACCGCAGAATATCGGATGTTGCCGGGGGCGACCCCAGAACGGCAGCGCCGAGAACTGATGAAATTATCGGGACGAACCCAAGAAATTCAGCGGTTGATCGGTCGGAGCTTACGAGCAGCCCTCGATTTACAGGCCTTAGGAGAGCGCACTCTAGTGGTAGACGCCGATGTCTTACAGGCAGATGCAGGCACCCGTACAACGGCAATTACCGGTGGATTTGTCGCTCTAGTGGATGCCGTCAATCAGTTGGTGAACAAAGGGGAGCTGTCTCAATCTCCGATTCGTCATCATGTGGCAGCAGTTTCCGTGGGTTTGCTAGAAGGTCAGTCCTTTCTAGACCTTAATTACCCCGAAGATGTGGGTGCTGCTGTGGATTTGAATGTAGTGGCAACGGAGCAGTTAGAGCTGCTAGAAGTGCAGGGGACTGCCGAGGAAGGTACCTTGCCTCGGCCTCAGCTCAATCAAATGTTGGACCTCGCTGAACTTGGTATTCAACAGTTAATTGAAGCCCAACGTCAGGCTTTAGCTTCCTAACGAACTAGGCTTTGGGTGAGATGGTCAACAATTCGGTCTAGCCCGACGGAGTGAGAGGCTTTGCACAGTAGGCGATCGCCCGACTGAATATGTTGATCGAGATAGTCCATTAAGGCTTGATGTTCGGCAAACTGCTGGGTGGGAATAGATGTGGCTCCCTCTGCAAGAGCGGTCCCTTCGGGGCCTTCATCTAAGATCAAGAGCTGATCGATATTCAATTCTTGTACGAGGTGACCTACCTGCTGATGGAGTTCGGCGGCATAGTCCCCTAATTCCTTCATGGGTCCCAGGACGGCAATGCGCCGCTCACCCGGCGTTTGAGCGAGTAAGTGGAGGGCTGCCTGCATTGATTCCAGGCCAGCATTATAGGTTTCATCTAAAACCACCACATTGTTGGGCAGGGTGAGTTTGCGAGCGCGACCGGAGGGGAGTTCTAGCGATATACCTTGCTGTAGGGGCATTAAATCAAGGTTGAGATGCTGGGCGATGGCTAGGGCGGCTAAATAGTTCAACGCATTATGAGCCCCCGGTAGGGGCAATGGGAAGGAATGGCCCGCTACCTGTAGGGTTTGAGTCTCTAACTGTCCTCGTAAATCACCAGACTCCAGGCCATAGGTGACTTGAGCCCCCGACCAAACAGTTTTGGCGGTTTCAACCAGCAAGGGATTATCGGCATTGAGAACCGCGAGACTGTCTGAGGGCATCTGGGCCAATAGCTCACATTTAGCGATCGCGATCGCTTCCCTGGACCCTAAACGACCGATATGAGCAGTGCCGACGTTGGTAATGACGCCAATGGTGGGTTGGGCAATCTGAGATAGTTCTGCGATTTCTCCGGGTCCTCGCATCCCCATTTCCACAACGGCATAGTCATGATTGGGCGTTAACCCTAACAAGGTTTTAGGAACGCCAATTTCGTTGTTGTAGTTGGCTTCTGTTTTGAGGACGGATCCTGCAGTGCCGAGGACAGCGGAAATCAGCTCTTTGGTGGTAGTTTTGCCGACGGACCCCGTGATAGCAATAATCGGGATTTGAAACTGCTGCCGCCACCACTGGCCTAAGCGTTGATAGGCCACGAGGGTATCTGGAACCACTAACTGGGGAATGGCTGCGTCGATGGGGTGATCGACAATGGCGGCGATGGCCCCCTGCTGCACTGCGGATTCTACAAACCGATGACCATCAAAGTTCTCTCCCGAGAAGGCGAGAAAAATTTCATTAGGTTTCAGGCTGCGGGTATCGGTATTAACGCCTTGAACCTGCTGGGAGGTTAAAGCATCAGAGACATGAAGGGGCTCTGCGGACAGAATCTCGATCAGTTGGGCAAGGTGAGCCTGCAAGGTCATGGGAGAGGATGCGTTCTAAAGACTGCTAGTCATTATCCCCTAAACCTTGCGGGCCGTCTTCTGATGGCCCTAGTTGGAGGAGTCTCGTAGTCCGGTCCAGCCGATACTGGCAAATGCGATCGCAAGTAAGATACCCCGAATCCCTGCTCGGAGACGGGTCATGGAGCGTTCTCCTTCAGCCCGCTTGATCACATCAGCTTTACGTTTTTCAGCATCGGCCAACTGTCCTGCGACTTGGGTTTGCTGTTGTTGGAGCTGCTTGACCCGGGCATCCACATTTTGTTTCAGCACCTGGGGGTCTTTCTTGAGCTGGGTGAGGGCGGCCTTCTGCTGGGGCGGCATCTGGGGATTATTCAGGAGCTGATCAAGCTGGGTGGGGTCTTTACCGATGGCTTGCCATTGTTGCTCTTCTAACTTGACCTGATTGAGCTGCTGATCAATGGTGGTTTTGTTACGAGTCCATTCGGCGTCAACTTGATCGAGGGCCTTCTGAATCACATCTCCCGTTTTGGCATAGTGAAACGGAATAATCAGCAGAAACATCAGCCCTAGGAGACTGGCAAAGACAAAGGTCCAGAACTTGGGGTCTTGCCAAGCAGCCCTCAGTTCTTTGTCGTCTTGAGTGTCAGCAACGAGGGGTGGCTTGGTATATAAATGAAACCAGAAGCCTGCATAAATCAGGGATAAACCGATCAGTGGAATCACGCCGCGATCGATTAAGTCATTGAGTAGGGTCAGTTGGACTTCTGCATTGCCTAACTGGGGCGAAGTCAAGCGGACCAAAAAATCTAGAAAGAAGGTCAAGATTAGAATCAGACCCACCAAGGTCAGAACCCGGGATGAGGGCGGCAAGTTAGGGCGGTTCTCAGAGACGGTCATGAGTCACTTTAGGTTGAGGGTGGACAACGAAATAGAGAATAAGCGAGTGTGACTTCTCCTGACGCTCATGCTGACGCATAGAGCGCGGGCTTCTCAAGATTACTCTTGAGTTCTTCAAGCTTCGTTCGGTCTTGTCTAGCATCAGTCCCCTGATACCCCGATAGATCCCGTCCACTTGCAGTTTGAATACCCGATAGACCACGGGCATTGATAACTTGACCACTGGCAACATCTCTAGGCTTTACAGACCCACACTCATGACACTCATGAATCCTCATACTTAGGTCTTTCTTTACCCTGGCTCCACAGTCAGGGCATTCTTGAGACGTACCATTAGGGTCAACCTTGGCATAGTAAACTCCACGCTTGAAGCAAACCCAAGGCAAAACCACATTCAGGAATTGCCCAAGCCCTGCATCAAGAGTATGTTTGCCCAACAAGCCTTTTGCCATGATTCGGAAGTCTAAATCCTCAGCAAAGATCATCTGAGCTTGGTCACACAAGTGATGAGCCAGCTTAAATTGCCAGTCCAGCCGAGATGCCGCAATTTGTTCATGGACTCGCCCTATTCTCTGAATCAGCTTGGCACGATTATTAGACCGTTTTTGCTTCCGCTTCAAACATCGTTGCAGCAATTCCAGCTTGCGGTGAAGTTTGTCGAAAAAGCGAGGTCTATCAACCTGTTCGCCATCACTGGTACTCAGGAAATAGCTCAGCCCTACGTTTATACCTATGGACCGACCGTGAGGCGGCACCTCTGGGATAGACACATCTGCCACCAAGCACAGGGAGATATACCACCCAGAATGTTTACGAATGACTCGCACTGTCTTAATCGCAAAACCATCTGGTATTTGCCGATGGAAGACAATGGGCATCAGCCCAATTTTGGGCAGCTTAATTTGTCTACCTTGGATGGGGCTGCTTTTGAACTGAGGAAAGAGAAAGGATCGGTACTGCCCAAACTTCTTAAAGCGTGGGAAGCCGTGACCTCTTTCCTTCATAGATGTAAATGCTCCATCCAGTTGTCCAATGACCTCTTGCAATACTTGAGAATGGACAGCTTTAAGCCAGTTATTCTCTTTCTTTGCGACTGCCAGTCCTTTTTTCTGAGCGTAATAGCTAGGGTAAAGGGCATCAGCCGCAACGATATATTCGGACTGCAAAGAGCATCGATCTGCTGGACACTTCCGAGAATTTATCCAGTCTTTACGTTCTCGCAGGGCATAGTTAAAAACCCTGCGGCACGTCTCAAGCCAGCTCAGCATTTGCTGTTCTTGCTCAAAATTTGGGTAGATCCTGTATCGGTAGTTCATTACGAGCATAAGTTGATTTTAACAAATTTAGGGAATGTAGCTTTACTCCCTAGAATATGTTTCCTGCGGTCACGCTCCTTATATTCTGCTTTTGACTGTGAGTGGAACGAAGCGGTCAAAAGCGGGGCTGACGGAGGTCAGCTAAACAAGCCGGAGACAAATCGAGCTCAGTATTCCTCGGATACTTGTCAAAGCTTCTGGGGATTATGATTCGCATTCTTTGGCCATTTGTCAAACCTAGGCCCTTCATTCCCATCCTTCTGGGTTTACTGATGGTGAAGCGAGGTAAGCGGTTCCTCGATTTTAATCCAGATGAGGGACAGGGGGCAGGGCCAAAAGGCATGGGTGGGTTGGTGAGCTAGGTGTGAATCGATTAACCCGTTGAACGTTGAGGATTATATTGGGGAGGATAAACCCTAGCTGTGAGCGCAATTGTTAAGACAGTGACGACTCAAAACCGCTTGTCCCTTGATCCCACTCACGATTCATCTCAGCAGGTAGAGACCGCCCCCTCCGTTGCAGAAGCTGAAACCGCTACACCTGAACAATTTCAATGGACACAGCAATGGTATCCAGTGGCAGTGGTTGAGTTTTTGGATCCGAAAAGCCCTCATGCCATTCAGCTATTGGGAAAAGATCTGGTGATTTGGCATGATCAGCAGGGAGAATGGCATTGTTTTGAAGATCGCTGTCCTCATCGCCTCGCAACGCTATCAGAAGGACGGATCGAAGTAGATGGCACTTTGATGTGTGCGTATCATGCCTGGCGATTTGATGGTGAGGGCCACTGCTTAGATATTCCTCAAAGTCTGGATTTAGAGACGGCTAAACAGCATCGAGCCAATCCGCGATCTTGTGCCATCGCCTATCCGACCCAAGTTCAGCAGGGTTTAATTTGGGTGTGGCCAGATAATAGTGAGGCCTCCCAGTCCCTCAGCCAGGAGCGTTCTCCTCGGATTATCCCGGAGCTAGAAGAGTTGCCCGATCGGGCCATTAAGCTGTTTTGGTATGTGCGAGACTTGCCCTATGGCTGGGACTTTTTTATGGAAAATATTGCGGACCCGGCCCATGTCCCTGTCTCCCATCACGGCATTATGGGTAATCGCTATCGGGATGCCAATTATTACGATATGAGTGCGGTGCGAGAAGTCTCGACTCAAGAAGGCTTTGCCTTTAACATCACACCCGTCTCCAATACGATTTTAAGAAAGGCAGTCCACAATTTTCAGCCTCCTTGTCATATGCGGATTGAAACCACTTTTGCGAGAGAGGGGCAAATGATTTTGGCACTCTATGCCAGTCCCACTCGTCCCGGTTGGTGTCGCCACATTGGCTGCCAAGTCTTGATTAAAGATAAGGATGGGAAAGCGCCCCCTGGGTTGGGCTTTTTTGCTTGGCCGATGCCGAAATGGTTAGGCCATGTATTGGCCCCCCTATTCCTCCATCAAGATTTAGTGTTTCTCCACTATCAGGAAAAACGAATTGGGCATCAGGAGCAGGGAAATTGGCTAGAGACGGTCTATACCCCTAATCCCCAAGACAAAATGGTGATTGCCCTGCGGCAGTGGATCAAAACCCGAGCAGGCGGAGGGATTCCCTGGCAATGTGACCCCCAGCTCCCTCCCCCTCAGCGAGATAAAGAACAGCTCTTTGATGTTTGGCATACCCACACTAAAGATTGCCAAGTTTGCCGCCAAGCCTTGAAACGGATTCAACAACTGAAAGTCGTGATGTTGATTAGCGCAGTGGTTTGTTTTGGATTGGGGGTGATGCTGGATGCGCGATCGCAAGCCCTATACGCCATCACTCATTCTGATACTTCTTTATTCTTAATGACTCCCCCGCCTGAGTTTTGGGAGTTAGCGCTTTGCAGTGTGGTGTTAGCGACAGGGGGCTATTTACTCCAGCGCTTTAGCCGCATGTTTTATGTCTATGAATTTGATCATGCCCATAATGATTGACCTCTAAAAATCAGTCATCAAAGGAAAAACTGGGGGGACTTGGGGTGCGGTCCCGAAACTGTTTACAATCGGAATGCGAGATAACCATTCAATTCGGTACTTTGCGCTTGCTTCGGAGTACTGAAACCCTAATTTAACTATGACTGCGGTACAACCCCATAAAAAAGCCAAAGCCCTCAAATCCACGAGTCGCCGACCGGCTAAAGAACTCTGTAGTGAATGTGGTCTTTGCGATACCTACTACATTCACTACGTTAAGGAAGCCTGTGCCTTCTTAAATCAGCAGGTGGCTGAGCTGGAAGAAAAAGCCCATGGCCGCAGCCGTGACTTGGATAACGAAGATGATTGGTACTTCGGGGTCAGCAACCAAATGATGACGGCCCGCAAGGTCGATCCCATTCCGGGGGCGCAATGGACGGGGATTGTCAGCACCATCGGCATGGAACTGCTGAAGCAGGGCAAAGTTGAGGGCGTTGTCTGTATCCAAAATACGGATGAAGATCGATTTCAACCCAAGCCGATTATTGCCCGTACCCCAGAAGAAGTGTTGGCGGCTCGGGTGAATAAGCCCACGCTATCTCCCAATCTCTCGGTGCTAGAGCAGATTGAACAGTCGGGCATGAAGCGCCTCTGTGTGATTGGAGTAGGGTGCCAAACCCAAGCTTTACGGTCGGTTCAGGATAGCTTAGGGCTTGAGAAACTCTATGTGCTGGGGACGCCCTGCGTAGACAACGTGAATCGAGCAGGGTTGCAGACCTTCTTAGACACCACGAGTCGTTCCCCAGAAACGGTTGTCCATTATGAATTTATGCAGGACTTCCGTATCCACTTCAAGCATGAAGATGGGTCGATTGAGATGGTGCCCTTTTTTGGTTTGAAGACCAATAAACTCAAAGACATTTTTGCCCCTTCCTGCATGAGCTGTTTTGACTACACGAATTCCCTGGCGGATCTTGTGGTGGGTTATATGGGTTCTCCCTACGGCTGGCAGTGGATTGTGGTGCGCAACGAGACGGGCCAGGAAATGCTGGATCTGGTGATGGATCAGCTGGAAACCCAGCCTGTAATTTCTGAAGGCGATCGCCATGCGGCGGTGCAAAACAGCATCCCTGCCTATGATAAGGGGGTGACCTTGCCCATGTGGGCGGCGAAACTGATGGGCGTTGTGATCGACAAGATTGGTCCCCGAGGTTTAGAATATGCGCGGTTCTCGATTGATTCGCACTTTACCCGTAACTACCTGTATGTGAAGCGTAACTATCCTGATAAGGTAGATGCCCATGTGCCTGAATACGCAAAGCGCATTGTCAGTCAATATGACTTACCGGACTAAATCTGCATGACCCGACCGCCTGACGCTCTATCCCGGTCGCCCAATCTTAAGAATTTGGGTGGTGCATTCCGCATTGTGGGCTGGATTAGTTTCTGGATCAAGGCGGTGTTAGGCATCATCTCGGGAGTAACGGTTCTGTTTGCCTTTTTCAGTCGTGCTAGTAATCCGAATCAGGCGGGCAATACGATCAGCGGATTAGGACTGTTATTTACGGTGACCGGAATTTTGCTCTTGGGTGTGAGCGTTTTCTGGAGTTTTCGCTATACCCGCTGGGGCCGTCGTTTTTTAGCGCCTTCTAGTGAAAATGCCCCCTCTAAAGCCGCTACCCTGAGATTGCTGAAAATGGTCCTGCTGACGGATCTCATTGGCATTTTAGTGACGGTGATTGGGGGTGAATGGTTTGTCGGTGCGATTATTGGCAAGGCCATTTCTCAGGGGGTCGCAGTGTTTAGCCTGAACCCCAACCAACTGGTGGAACCGATCGATCTATTTGTGATTCAAGCTTGTATTAATACGATTGCTGGGCAGTTTGCAGGTGTGGTTGCGTCTCTGTGGCTGCTTCAGCGCACAACACAACAGCGCCCAACAGGATAATCTATGGCTGTGACAGAACCTGACTTGCCGGGATTAACATCAGAGATCTTCTGGGCCATCTTGGAAGATAAGATTCCTGATGAAACAGTCAATCAGATGCTCTGGTATCACTTGGGCTATCGCTATGATCAAGCCTCTCAGACATGGGATATCTCACAAGTCGATGAAGTGTGGACCGAAGCCTACCCAGATCCCCCAGATTTTATTGGGAGTCGTCCTGCCACCATTAAAATCACTCGCTCCATTCCCAAAGAGAACAAGCAGTTGTTGAAAGAAGAGCTTGGCTTTGGTGGGTACACCATCGATGAGCTAAACCCTCGCCGTACCCGACGGGCAACTGCAGTGAACTGGTTCTTGAATTATCTGAAGCAGTCTGCAGCCTCAAATGCTTGATGAGTCGGGATGCTAGCAAATATAGAACGTTTAAAGAGTGAGATTCTGAATGGGATCTCAAAAGATGGTCACTGATTGAGGAGAATAAAACCTACTACCAAGACATGTCTTAGTAGTAGGGAGTTAATGAAGATGGATTCAGTGACTTTCACTATGGAAAATCACTTGCACTCCAAAATGGGCCGTTATAGAAAGCGACCCTTCAGTATCGTCAGGTATATCAACCTTTCATCCTCAATGTCATAAGCATTAGTTCGAAAGATGGGCTGCACCATTTGGACCACGAGTGATGATTTTTGGACTTTCGGAAGACCGGGTAGTGGTGTCGCGCACTGATTTAGTTTGGGCAATGTGGGCTGCACCATTCGGCCCCTTAGTCGTCACTGAGAAACTGGGAGCGTTCGAATGTCTCGAAGCGTTTTCCACTTTGACTTGATGGGCAGCAAAATTAGGGCCACGGGTGAGGGTTGTTTCGGCCAGCGTTGGTGAAGTAAAGCCAATGCTGTGGAGAGTAAGACTGGTTAATACCGATAATGCGGTGCGAGTAGTACGTTTCATGTCTGTGTTCCAACTTCATTGCCTCTAATGTACGAGAGGTATCTGAAGCTGGAATGATGACTATCTGGGTAAATTCATCTGATTTACTGAATAGTCCATGAAAGTTTTATAAGAATTATGAGAACTGAGGATTAAATCGAAATCAGCTTTTGAAAGGTGGGTTGTTGATGCAAGACTTGTAAGTCGGGATCATTGCTAGCCAATTCACGAATGGCCTCTGGATTGAGGTTCATGGCTTGTTCAAGGCTAGAAATTGCTTGATCTAGCTGTTGATGATGGGCGTGGCAGCAAGCTTTGTTGTACCAAACTTGATCATCCTTCGCATTCAGTTTGATCGCTTTTTCATGGGTAGCAATGGCTTCTTCATATTGCTGAAGTTGGAGCAGGGCTAACCCCTTAGCAGCCCATACTTCGGCCTCCTTTTCATCAATCGATAAGGCCTTATCAAAAGATTTCAAGGCTTGGGCATAGTTTTGACATTGATTGAAGGCTAAGCCGCGTCGGAACCAAGCTTGATGAAGGCTTGAGTCTAGATTGAGGGCTTGATCGTAACTTGCGATCGCATCTTCGTATTGTCCTAACCAAGACAGGGCAATGCCACGGTCGTACCAAATCAGTGCCCGATCGGGATCCTTCTTTAGGGCTTGTTCATAGCTGTTGATGGCTTCTTCATAGCGATCGAGCTGGGCGAGCAATGTGCCATAGAAATACCAATCTTGGGAGGGGGCGCTGCCCAAATGAAGAGCCTGCTCATAGCTACTCACCGCTTCTTCGTATAGACCCAATTGGCAAAAGGCTAAAGACCGATTGTGCCAACTATCTAAATGATTAGGGCGATGGGCCAAGGCCCGATCGAAGCTACGAATCGCTTCTTGATACCGTTTTAGTTCAACTTGGACGCAACCTCGCCCAAACCATACTTCGTTATTATCTTTTCCATGGGCGATAGCCTGATCAAACTCAGCTAAACTCGCTTCCAGGTTTTCAGAAGGTGTGGCATGGTTAGGTGGCTGAGGCTGACGAAATAATCTTTGAAAAAACACCACTGCAAAACTTACATCTCGAAAGAGGACGTGACTCTATTGCTGAAAAAAGCGATGGCCTACTGCAACTCAATGCAGGCTCCCCCGACCGCTGAGATCGCAAGCTAAACTTGCTATTCACTGTATGCTGGGACACGACTAAGACAGACAATTGCTGCAAATAGCCTGGATATCAAATCTCCATCAACACCGATGACTGTAGTGTGCCCATTTTGATCTAAAACTTATAGGCTTTAATCGGTAAATCTGTTAACAAGTATGGATTTGACCGTTTGCTAGAGAAATTAGCCGATTGACTGTATTTCACCATCTTTTGACAATACAACAGCCCATGAGGTCATAAATGTAGCGAGTAGTACCAATGACTTGCCTAAAGTCTGGTAGAGGCAATGTCTTAATATCTTTAGTTTACTGCTCTCAGGCACATGCAAGGTCTAGAGCCAATGTATTCAATTCTTTGGCTTATAGTCAACCAGAGAAGCGCTATGATTCAGCTGTAGATGCTGCGAACGCATCGACGATGAACCGGTCACCTGTGACTGACTCCTGAGTCAGCGTTGCCCATGTCTCCTTGCCAAGAGGTTTACATCACTGGAGTCGGCAAATTTTTGCCAGGAGAGCCCGTTGCCAACGCGGATATGGCGGCGTACATCGGCAGTATTAGTAAGCGTAGCTCAACCCTAGGAGCCGCTATCTTGCGCAAAAATGGGATTAAGCAGCGCTTCTACGCCCTAGATACAGCAGGTGGCTACCGATATACCAACGCAGGGATGGCGGCGAATGCCATTCATGATGCTCTTAAACAAGCTCGTTGCCAGCCCGAACAGGTGGATCTGCTAGCAACGAGTACCACCCAAGGGGATTATCTGGTGCCAGGGTTTGCGAGTGCAGTCCATGGTGAGCTAGGTATTCCACCGCTAGCAATTTTTTCATTTCAGAGTGTTTGTGCCAGCAGTCTGATGGCGGTTAAAAATGCCTGGCTCAATGTCAAAGTGAGCGAGTCTCAGCTGGCAGTCGCGAGCGGGAGTGAATTTGCGAGCCGCTGGTTTCGCCCTAAGGTCTATCAGCCTTTTTACGATCAAGATGCCAGGCCCGATCCACAAATCGAGTTCTTGCGATGGACCCTCTCCGATGGGGCAGGAGCTGTAGTCTTAGAGCCCAATCCTAAGCCCGATGGAGTATCCTTGCGGATTGATTGGATTCAGTTTAAATCCTTTGCCGACCGGTTCCCGCCCTGTATGTATGCCGGGACCAAAAGTAATACTGGGCCTGAGGATATGGGATGGGGATTATACGAATCGCCCCAAGCGGCCTATGAAGCGGGTGCTATTGCCCTCAAGCAAGACTTCGATATTCTCTACGCCATGTTTCCGGTGTGGGTTGGCTACTATCTGGAGCTGCTAGAGAAATACGATCTGGATCCCAATGCCATCGATTATTTTTTACCCCATTATTCTTCCCACTCCCTAGGCGAAGAGATGAAGCGATTGCTGCTTCGCACAGGAGCCATGATTGCGGAAGAAAAATGGTTCAATAACCTAGAACGCTATGGCAATACCGGGACGGCCTCCATCTTTATCATGCTAGAGGAGCTGGTTCAGCAACAGTCTTTGCAGCCTGGACAACGGATCCTTTGCTTTGTGCCCGAAAGTGGGCGCTGTATTGCGGCCTTTATGCATTTAACGGTGGTGTAATTCCATGCAAACCCAACCTCGACTTCATAGCAACGTCACCCAGTCCCAGCGAGTGCTGCGCCAGTTAACGATGGTATGGGCCGATTTTGAAAGTCGGTTGTTAAAAGTACCGATTGTCGCCCGCGCAATGCATCAGCAGCTCAGGCTTGCGGATTATCTCACCTTAATTAGCGATCATTACCAGCAGGTGGTGGAAGGCAGCGGCTGGATTAGCCGAGCAGCCTCTTCGATTACAGCCCCCTATTTGGACCAGCGTTCTGTCTTTATCCGCCATGCGGCCACAGAACATCTCGACTATCAAATGTTGGAGAAAAGCTATCTGGCCTCCGGGGGCCAAAAAGCCGAATTGATAGGGGCGCACAAAAATATTGGGTCCGAAGCGCTTTCAGCCTGGATGTATCAACGGGCATCTCAGCCCAACCCCTTCGATCTGTTGGGGGCCATGTTTGTGATCGAGGGCTTAGGAAAGCGGTTCGCCCAAACCTTTGCCAATGCCTTAGACGAAAACCCCTTAATCACCGATCCAGATCAGCTAGAGTTCTATCGCTATCATGCAGCCCATGATGAAGATCATCTGCAAGAACTCGAAGATCTGCTGGCTAGCTCAATTTTGGATATAACAGGAATGGATGAGGCGATTGTCCGCACCGCCAAAGTTACCGCTCGGTTATATCTCTTACAGCTAGAAGAACTAGGACATTATTGATGAGTTGGCAGACAGAGTTTGATCAACAAATCATTAATATCAAAGACCCCAATCCTTGGCTGGCGCTCTATTTGGATGCCAGTTTGCCCCTTCACGATGAATCTAAGCGGGCATTGCTGAGGGGCCACAACAGCCGCTCCCGCCGGATCTTTTTGCCCTTTGTGCGCCCGTTGGCCAAGCTGATGATTGTGGTGGTGAAGCTACTACGAATCGTGATCCCCGAATGGTTAAGCTCGTCTCGGCTGCTGCATCAGCTTATTTATTGGGGGTTGAAGTACTTTGTGACCCCCGATAGTAATTATCTGATTTTGCGGCATTTCGTGATTGGGACGGAGATTCTCAAGTTTATTGCCGATAATGCTGGGGTCGAGATTACGTCTACCCAATCCTTGCGCCCCACCTGCTTAGAAGATTTGAAGGCCAATACCTTCCTGATTCACGATTTGAATATTTACAACTTTATTATTGAGTTGAATCAAAAGCTCAAGGCTGAGAATCGGACGCTAGAGGCCCCTCAAAGCCTCAACTTTGACGCGATTACGGATGGAGAATTTGAGATCAATCCTGGATGCCAACGATGGACTAATTTTGTGGATTTGCAATCTGCCATTGAGGCGTATACACCAGTCTATGCTTTGTTTTTATCCGATCATGATTTTTGGCGGGCCACCAATTCGTTGCAGCTAGATGAAACCATTGCCATTTACATTAGCAAGTTGTTACAAGATCCGATGGCCTTGAGCTTAGTCAACAATCGTCATCCCTGTATTCCGTTAATTACGCTGCATGCTGGCTTTCGGCTGATGCTCCACGGTATGGATGCTGAAATCTTGCATGGCTATTTACGGCAACAGAAGCGAATGCAGGTTACCCTATCGGCATGAGGGTAAAGGGTTTATCTCGCTTGTTCAGGCGAATACAGCACATCACAGAATAAATGGTAGGACTTGTTAATGGCCGATATCGTATCCTCAAGGCATTAAATGAAGGGGGATTCGGTAAAACCTTCTTAGCTGAAGATGAGCAAATGCCATCTCGGCGATTTTGTGTGATTAAACAGCTCAAACCTGTGCTTAACAATGATCGGGTGCAGAAAATTGTTTTAGAACGATTTCAGCGAGAAGCGGCCATCTTAGAACGAATTGGCCAAGGGCATCCTCAAATTCCCGATCTATTTGCTTACTTTGAAGAAACTGGGCAATTTAATTTGGTGCAGGAATGGATTGAAGGCCAGACCCTCACGGAAATTGTCACCGCCCAAGGCTCACTGAATGAAGCAGAGGTGATCAAGCTGCTTTATCAGATTATCAATGTGCTCAATTACATTCATGGCCACAACATTATTCACCGAGATATTAAACCCGACAATATTATTGTCCGTAATGCTGATCAACAGCCTTGTCTGATTGATTTTGGTGCCGTCAAGGAAGTGATGGCTACCCAAATCAATGCTCAAGGACAGCCCAGTCGCTCGATTGTGATTGGCACCCTTGGCTTTATGCCCAGAGAGCAGGCAGCGGGGCGACCTACGTTTGCCAGCGATCTATATAGTTTGGGTTTAACGGCGATTTATTTGCTGACGGGCAAGTTCCCCGATCAGTTTGAAACGGATAGTGCGACGGGACGATTGCTGTGGAAGCAGGATTGTCAGCATCTGAGCTCCCCCTTTAGAAGTTTGCTGGATCAACTGGTTAAACCCCATCCGAAACATCGGTTTGCCACGGTGGCAGCTATGCGAACGGCATTACAGTCTGTGGCTCAAGCCAGCACGGTGCTCTCCCATCCCTCGGCTGAAGATGAAGTTGCTCCTGCAGCCCCTTCACCTCCGCCAGCAGTCCCTGAGCCCTCTCCTGCTGAGCCTGCGCTCCAGACCCAGCAGCCTAAACGTCGATTGAAGTGGATCGGATTAGGGGTGGGTGGCGTTGCGATCGCATCCACAAGTCTCTTTTTTCTCTTCCGTCCCCAATGGCATTATTTCTGGGGGCAGCAGGCGGCCCAATCGGGGAACTGGCAGTCTGCCACGGAAAATTTTGAACAGGCCTTAGTGCTAAAAGATGATTACACCGAAGCGGCGCTTAAATTAGGCGAAACCTATGGTGAAATTGGAAAATACCCGGACGCCATCGCCCAGTTCGATACCTTGTTAAAGCAGCAGCCAGAAACCGCAGCGGCCTATCGAGAACGAGGCGAAATTCACTTTGCCACTGGGGAATACCAAACTGCGATCGCAGACTATAACGAAGCTCTTTCTCTCGACTCCAAGGATGCGGAAACCTATAACCATCGGGGAGATGCCCAGGTAGAAATGGGTAAGTATGAGGAGGCCATTGCCGATTATCGTCAGGCCATTCGTCTCCAATCTAACCAGGCTCAAGGCTATATCAATTTAGGCTCTGTCTTTTTT
This sequence comes from Acaryochloris sp. 'Moss Beach', assembly GCF_021497025.1. Lineage (NCBI taxonomy): Bacteria > Bacillati > Cyanobacteriota > Cyanophyceae > Acaryochloridales > Acaryochloridaceae > Acaryochloris > Acaryochloris sp. 'Moss Beach'. Next base: position 2,498,517 of record NZ_CP071717.1, on the reverse strand, counting down.
GTCCAGGGGAAGCTGGAAGCGGCGGTTAAAGAACTGGATAAGGCAATCCAAGCCGAGTCGAATCATTTATCAGCCCATGTGAACCGAGGTAGCTATCGTTCGGTTCTGGGGGACCAAGATGGAGCAGAACAAGACTGGGAACGCGCCCTAGAACTGTCAGTACGTACGGCGAAAGACTATACGAGTCGGGGCTATGCCAACTCTAGGTTGAATCAAAAACAAGATGCGATCGCAGATTACAATCAGGCTTTGACCATTAACCCTCAGCTCACCCGTGCCCATACCAATCTGGGAGGTGTCTTCTATGAACAGGGTGAAATCGAGCAAGCCCGTAAATCCTTTGATCAGGCTCTAAAGATTAATCCCAACTCTACCAATGCCTACTTGTTGAGAGGCGAGCTGCGGGCCTATCAAGGTCAGCCAGCGGATTTTGAAGGTGCTCTCAAAGATTATGATCGCGCCATTGCCATTAATCCCCAGGATCCCTTTGTCCTCAATAATCGTTGTGGTGCCTTATTTTCTCTTAATGAACTACAGCGCGCCCTCGAAGACTGCAACAAAGGTTTAGAGATTAACCCCAGCAGCGCTGCCCTACATACGGTGCGGGGCAATATTTATCTGCGATTAAAGCAGTATGAAAAGGCGATCCAAGACTATGGGCGCACGATCAAAATTAATGACACTCGCAACAGTGAGGTGCGGAGTCAAGCGGCTTACTCTAACCGTGCCAGTGCCAAGATCCAGCTCAAAGATTTAGATGGGGCTTTAAGCGATCTCAGTGATGCCCTGCGAATTAAGCCAGATGCGGCTGAAGATTACTATAAACGGGGCTTGCTTTATTCGGTGCAAAACAAACGCAAGGAAGCCATTGCGGATCTAAAAAAAGCAGCCGATCTCTATGCTGCACAAGGCCGAACGGGGAGTTACAACGACGTTCTCAGTGTTCTACGTTCTTTGGGAGAAGGGTAAGCATGCGTGTAATTGGTTTGATGAGCGGTACCTCCGTCGATGGCATTGATGCCGCCCTCGTGGATATTTCTGGCCAGGAACTCGATTTACAGGTCGATCTGATTGCGTCCCAGACCTATCCCTATCCCGATGCCCTCCGAGATCAAATTCTAGCGGTCTGTGCGGGGGAGCCTTTGAGTATCGAGGCATTGGCGATATTGGATGATGGGATCGCAACTCAATTTGCTCAAGCGGCCCAAGCCATTCAGGCAGATGCAACGCCGACCGCCGAACTGATTGGGTCCCACGGTCAGACCGTTTTCCATCGTCCCCCGCAAGACAATCTGGGCTATACCCTCCAACTAGGGCGGGGAGCTGTGATTGCCTATCAAACCAGCATCAATACGGTCAGTAATTTTCGTGTCGCCGATATGGCGGCAGGGGGGCAGGGTGCTCCCCTCGTCTCCAAACTAGATATCTGTTTGCTCAGCCATCCCGAGTTCTACCGCTGTGTGCAAAATGTGGGTGGTATTGGCAACGTTACCTATCTGCCCCCCTTAGCGGATGGGAACCAACTGGGGGTCGGCGTCAAAGGCTGGGACACAGGCCCTGCCAATGTTTTGATGGATTTGGCTGTTGCTCACTTTTCTAAAGGAGAACTGACCTACGATGCCGATGGGGCCTGGGCTGCCCAGGGGACACCTTGTCAGCCCCTGATTGAGGAATGGCTGCGGCATCCTTTTTTCCTAGAGCCACCTCCTAAATCTACGGGGCGAGAGTTGTTTAGCCCCGATTATTTGCAGACCTGTTTACAAACAGCGGTACCCTATCAGCTCAGTCCAGCCGATATGCTCGCTACCCTGACGGACTTTACGGCAGCAACCATCGTTTATAACTACGACCAGTTTTTACCCCATCCGCCTGATCAGGTGGTTCTGTGTGGGGGCGGTAGTCGTAATGGGTATTTACGGCAGTGCCTGCAACAGCGTGTGGGGAGTAGCCCCGTGCTGACAGCGGATGATTTAGGGTTGAGTGCTGATGCCAAAGAAGCGATCGCATTTGCAGTATTGGCCTATTGGCGACAGCTGAAAATCCCTGGCAATGTCCCCACAGTGACCGGGGCAAAAGGCCCTGTTCTCCTGGGAGAATTACACCTCGTCTGATCCAGACGATTGACCCAATGGGCATCCTAAGGGAAGGACAAGGATTTACCTACATTAACGAAATGCCAGAGAACAAAGGCACTGCGGCTCACACCTTCTTATTAGATGCGGGCCGATGGACTTTCAAAGGGACTTGGATGGAACGTAACCAAGATCCCGTTGCCATCCATGGCCGCACCCTGGTGGCATGGAACTGTGATAGCTGGTTTACCATGGCGACCAAGCTTTTGTTTCCTGAAGAGTCGGCGGTGGCCCGTCAAGGTACCTCAGAAATTATCATGCAGTATCGGGGACGTTTAGGCAGTAACGACCAGCGGTATACTTACGTCCTCAAACATAGCCAATTGGGCCAAGTAGAAGGGGAAGGCTGGATTGGTCCCGAATCTATTGTCCAGCGGTTTTGGGTATTAGGCGATCGCGATCGCCGTAGTGGTTTTGAAACGATTCATCGCATTGCCGATAATAGCTATCGTTTATCGAGCGGCATGATGAGCGAGCATTATCTTCTCAATACGATGGAAGCCACCCTAGAGCGGCAACCTGGATAGTTGAGCCTTACTCTATCACTGGATGGAGTTCTGGGGTTTCCCGCAACAGATCCATGATTTCATCTCGATAGTCTTGAAATAAGGGCTGACGTTTGACGGCGTAAGTCCGTTCCGTCGGTAGGTTAATCGAGATCTCTCGCTGGACCGAACCAGGGCGAGCCGTGAGCACGTAAATGCGCTGTGACAGGAAAATAGCTTCGTCTACGTCATGGGTAATCATTAAGATGCTGGTGCCGGTTCGTCGCCATAAATTCAGCAAAAACTGCTGCATGGTTTCTTTCGTTTGCACATCCAATGCTCCGAACGGCTCATCCATCAGTAATACTTTGGGTTGTGAGGCCAATGCTCGGGCAATGGCAACTCGCTGCTTCATCCCCCCTGACAACTCTCTGGGATAAGCATCGGCAAACTGGGTCAATCCCACCACATCTAGATATTCAGCCACCCGCTTAGCGCGCAGGGGCTTAGCAACCCCCTGCAGTTTTAAGCCAAATCCCACATTTTTGGCAACTGTCAACCAGGGATAGAGGGTGTAACTTTGAAACACCATGCCGCGATCGGCACCCGGACCAATCACGGGCTGACCATCGACCATGATTTTGCCTGAGGTAGAGGCGTCTAGCCCCGCTATCATACGTAGAAGTGTGGTTTTGCCAGATCCTGATGCCCCTACAGCACAGACAAACTCTCCCGTCTCCACGTGCAGATTAATATCTTTGAGAACGAGCAGTTTCCCCTGACGAGTCGAGAAATGCTTATACAGATGGGAAACTTCTAAGTGCATAGTGATGAGTTAGTCGATTGCCCAGGGAGAGACAGCACGTTGTAGCCAGCGGAATAATAAATCTAGACCAAACCCAATCAGTCCCAACACAATGAGGCAGGCAAAAATATCATCAGTCCTGAAAAACTGTTCAGCTATGGCAATGCGTTTCCCTAAGCCTTCTTCTGCAGCAATTAATTCAGCAACCACGACTAAATTCCAAGAGGCTGCCATATTGACACGAAAGGCATCCAGAATATTGGGAATCACATAGGGAGTAATCACCTGGAAGAGTACTTGGTGACGTCTTCCCCCTAGGGTATAAGTTGTTTCCAACAATTCCTTGGGAATAAACTTGACGGCATCCATCACCATCAAGATGTTGAAAAACACCGTACCGATAAAAATGAGGGCGATTTTGGGTCGTTCATCTACCCCTAAATAGATCAGTAACAGGGGCGTAAAGGCGGGCGCTGGCATATAACGAACAATGCCCATAATCGGTTCCAATAAGGACCGAATACTGGTAAATGTCCCCATCGCTATGCCAACAGGCGCAGAAACAATTGCAGCGAGTAGAAAACCTACCCCAACCCTAAAGCAGCTCATCAACGTATCATGGACGAGCAAGCCATCAGAGTAGAGATCGCGTAAGGCTTGACCCACTTGGGTAGGAGATGGCAAGAAGTCGGAATTAACGACTCCAGTGCTAGCGATTCCCCACCAAAGTCCGAAGGGAAGAACGATGGAAGTCACCATTAAGGCCCACTTGAGATTCCCTGGAATGTCCTCAGCAATACGCCAAAAAATAGTGGGTTTTAATCCACCAGACTGATGGTTCGGTTGGGGTGGGGGAACTGACGAGTTGGAGGTCATAATCGCTGCAGAGACACATGACTAATCTGGTATTCCTGGAGCGAACTAGCTCCAGGAATAGAAGGGAACTATGCTTGCTTGGCTTGATAGGCCTTAACAAACTGGTCATCCAGCACTTGGGTTAAATCCGGTGCTTCTTTAATGAATTCGACATCCACCATAAACTTAGCCATCCGTTTGGCAGCAAAGGGCATATGCTTCATGTCTTCACCATCCGAAAATGCTTCCAGATTATCTTCTAGGGAGAAGAAGCGCGTTCCTTCTTTGAATTGCTTCATCTCTTCCAGAGAGACCCCGGCCCGCTTCGCCATAATTTCATCAGCCTTTTGGGGATTTTTATCTATGAAGGCTAAGATATCAAACCAAGTATCTACCAGGGCCTGCACTTGATCGGGGCGATTATCCACTAAATCTTGGGTCACCACGAGCAAGTCTGGAATGGCACCCGGAAACTCTTTGGACGAGATCAGCTCTTTACTGCCTTCCCGCTTTAACGCTGTTGCCCAGAACGGGGGAAATGCCCCGACTGCATCCACTTTACCTGCCACAAAAGCAGTCACGGCCTTACCCGTTTCCAAGCCCACGATCTCCACATCGTCTCGCTTCATGCCGTTTTCTTCCAGGGCTAAGGTCAACAAAAAGTCGTCCACTACTCCTTCTTCAACGGCAACTTTCTTACCTTTCAAGTCTTGAATACTATTAATATCGGCCGTAACGATAATCTTGTCATTACCAGCAGAGTTGTCATTGACTAGGACCGCGACTTCTCCCTTGGTGGCACTGCCGGCAAAGGAAATCGTATCGTTGAGGGTTTGGCAATTGCCGTCTAATTGACCCGCTGCCAGGGCTTCCATTGAAGTGGTGTAATTATCAAACCATTTGAGTTTGATATTGGCCTTATTTTTTTCAAATAGCCCTTCTTGCTCGGCAATGGCCCAAGGCCACCAACCGGCCCAGTTACTGTAACCAATCACAACTGGCTCCCCTGAGCCGACAGAAGAGTCGGTTGTCGTCTCGGGTGAGGAGCTACAGCTGACGGTCAGCAGCAAACTGCAGAAAAATACCAAACATAAGGATAGAAAATTTCTTCGCTTCATAGAAGTCTTTTACCTGCTTACAAACAACTAATGACAACCGACTGCAGTCCGACTCGGCTGGGCGACCTGTTGACGCACCCATTCATACCATTCAGCAAGCCCTGCTCCTGTTTGTGCAGATACCGGAATAATCGTGGCATGGGGATTGAGCTGACGGACATTCTGGCTGATTTGCTCAATGTCAATATTGAGATAGGGAACTAAATCTATCTTGGTCACCAATAAACAATCGGCTGCTTGAAACATCACGGGATATTTCAGCGGCTTATCTTCCCCCTCTGTCACGCTGAGTAGGGCCACTTTGGCATGCTCTCCTACTTCAAACTCTGCCGGACATACGAGGTTCCCGACATTCTCTACCAGCACTAAATCCAGTTCACTAGGATTCGTGCAATGCTCCAATTGGTGGATGCCACCCGCGACCATCTTGGCGTCAAGGTGACAGGATCGCCCGGTGTTAATGGCCACCACGGGGACATCGTAAGCCCGTAATCGATCGGCATCCAATTCGGTGGTCATGTCGCCTTCGATGACGGCCAGTTTGAGTTCTGGGCTGAGAGCCGCTAGGGTTTTCTCCAACAGCACCGTTTTTCCTGCACCAGGGCTGCTCATAATGTTGAAACAGGTCACCCCCCATTCATCAAAATGTGCTTGGTTGTGATTGGCCCCTTCTTGATTGGCATGTAAGAGGTTAATGCCTAGGGCGGCGTCAACAGTTTGGTGCATAAGCTTGGGCTGAATCAGAACAATATTCGATGTGGTCAATTTTGAGTTCGCGACCGGACCGGATGTCTTCCATCGGCGTTCCACAGTCAGGACAGGAATACTGCAAGCCGATGGCTGGGGAATATTCTTTTTGGCAGGGGTGACAAAAGGCGATTAAAGGCGTTTCTCGAATCACCAGTTCTGTCCCGGCTAAGAAAGTGTCACGGGTTTGAACTTCATAGGCGAACTGCAAGCTGACGGGTTCAACACAGGTAAACCGACCGACAACCAAATGAATTTTGGTGATTTTTGGATCTTCGGGTTGGGAGTCGTACCAATCTTTGACCGTCATGATCAGGGCCTTGGTCATGTCCGTTTCATGCATGGCCTAAACCCACTCAGAACCCACTGCCATATTGGCTTCAGGGTGAATATAGTCGGGTGTTTGCTGACGGGGCAGTTGTCCAGAGAGAACCAGATGGGCCATGGTATCGCAGATCACCCGCGTGGCCATCAGAGAGGTCATATCGCTGACGTCATAGGGGGGCGAAACTTCGACAATTTCCAGGCCACAGACGGGCGCTTGTCGAATGATTTTACCGAGCATATAGAGCGCTTCTCGGGGCATGAGACCACCGGGTTCTGGCCAGCCGGTACCGGGGACAAATCCGGCATCAATACAGTCAATGTCGAAACTGATATACACACAGTCTGTGCCGTCCAAGGCTCTTTCTAGGGCGAAGTCAACGGCAGCATCTAGCCCCATTTCGGTAATGTCAGTGACGGTCAAGATATTAGTGGCTCGCTCTCGGCAGACTTTGACCCCTTGGCGAGGCACTTGCCAACCACCGATGCCTAGCTGTACCAGGTTTTTAGCGGGAGCGTTATCCATGTTGGTGGCATGAAACCAAGGACAGGTGTGCATGCGCTCATCTAGGTCGGTTTCTTGGGTATCCACATGGCGATCGAAGTGGATGATACCGACTTTCTTATCTCCCAAATGGCGGCAGACGCCGCGAACGGTGGGGAAGCCAATGGAGTGATCGCCCCCTAAAATAATGGGAAAAGCCCCAGAACTGAAGATATGGGCTATTCCTTTAGAGATTTGGTCAAAGGATTTTTCGTTGTTGGCGGGGATAGTGAAGATATCGCCCACGTCACAGAGGGTAATCTGCTCCCGCAAATCGATGCCCATCTCGAAATTGTAGGGGGTATAGAGGGCTGAAATCCGACGAATGCCCTGAGGACCGAAGCGTGTGCCGGGACGATAGGTGGTGCCTGAGTCATGGGGAACGCCCACAACAGCAATATCGTACTCACCGACTTTACGCACATCTTCTAGGTAAGGCGCTTTGAGAAAGGTGTTGATACCTGCATAGTGGGGCAGTTCTCCTCGTGAGAAGGTAGGAATGCTGCGATCCCGGATGCTAGCTGCTGCTTCTAAGCCCAGTTCTAATCCTCGATCGACTTCTTGTTGCCAGCCTGTGAGGGGGAGTTGTGCTTCTTTTTCTAAGGCACGATTGGCCTCGGTGGAAGAAAAATCAGGATTAGAGTTTGGAGGACCAAAGGTCGGATTTTCAGCCATAATATCGAGAAAATGTGTTTTTTACTTCGTCAAGCTAATTTCTTTATTGATGTTGTTTCTCCTTCGCCATTTTAGAGGAAGATGAGCCCTGTCCATTTAAAACACAAAACCCGCGGAGACAACCATTAACGGATACGGCGTTAATGTTCATTCTCCCGGGCTTTTATCCCTCCGTGTCACTCACTGCCAACCGGTATAAAACAGGTATGAAAGCAGCTAGCTGTTTCTCTTGGACCAGGCATTTAAGTAAGGACGGAACTCAAATCGGAACCCTAGAAACAAGTATTTTTTAAGGAATTATTGTTTTTTGATGAATAGAGTATGTATACAAGAAATATCAAGTCTATCGGTTGATTGTTGTATTGGTGGATACAAAAAAATGAACCTTAGAAAGCACAAGTCTTAACAGGTATGAATTAACTGACTTAAGGAGAGATTAAGACTGAATGAGAGAGGCGATAATGGTCTTGACTCCACTGATTCCCTTGGCAGCGTAGTCGAACTAACTGGTTCCATCCTCCTATCCAAAGATCGCCCTTCTGGTCAATCAAGAGATCTCGCATATAGCTCAACGCTGATAGATCAATGAAAGTGGGGGTTGCTTGGCTAGGCTCTCGAATGGAGAGTCCTGACGTGTAGTGCAAAAAATAGGTGTTGGTCGGTTGCGATCGCAGATCCCATACCTGCAACATCTGTCATCGGTTGGAAGGTTTGGGGCTTCCAAGTTTTTTGGGTCGTTGTGATCTGGATTGTTGACAAATCTTAACTGACATGTCATCTCACTCTAACGTTACTCGTATATGACCTGGATGTGACTCGCAGAGCAAGAAGAGAGTTTACAGGCTACTTAATAACTTGTTTAGTTCGTAAATCCAACCGTAGTAGTCATCGGCCAGGGCTTCGCGGTCCTGATGAATTTGAGCCTGGATTAAAGTCACCAATTCTTGGGCGCGATCGCAATTATGCGGCTGAACTTTGGACCAATCTGGATTATGTGCAAATCGTTCTGCTAGAACCACAGACATGGCTTGTTTCTCCCTACGGTGTGATTTAGGATCGACACCCAACTGTGACAATCTCTGCGGAACCGGTGTACAGGTTTGCTATCCAGCATGTTAGTTACAGCCTTTGCTAGCAGTGGCTATAGCCGTTTGCACCTGTGATCTTGATCACGCATCTCTAGTCTTATCATTCCCGAATAATAGCTATTAATTTTATCAGCTAGAGAAAATATGAGCCACGGCTAGATAGAATTGAATATAGAATCATTTAGTTGAGATATTGATAATTTCCCAACTATACTGTCTTTTTTGGTGAATGCTTAGGATTTTAAGACGCCTTGATTCCACTCTTCAACGCGTTATGGAAGCTCTGATAAAGTCCCCTACGACGGCTGTCTGACGATTGGCAACCAGGACTACATGTTAATTTTGAGCAGAATAGTAGGCTGTTCTCCCCGCTCCAACTCAGGACCTGATCGGCTGTTGATGCGCTGTTGATCGATGCGCCAAGTTTGGGTCAAAAACGTTTGGACTGCTTTGATCCGATTACTGTTCATCACGGGATTTTCTAAGGTTTCGGCCCGAGCCACAATATCCACCGATAAATTAGGCTGTTGTTGCAGAATCGTGCCCACCTGATTCAACGTCTGTTGACTCTCGGGAGAAATGGCTGACAGGTCTAATTCAAAAGTTAAGGGGGTGGGGAACGTCGGTACTCGCTCCAAAATGACCTGAGTCATCGGCGACTGGAGTCGATTGCGCAGGTCTTCTCGCAGTAATGTTTGGGCATCACCCCCAATGTCACGATTGCTGAGATAGAAAATTTTTAGAGTGAGGGGGGCAATCGCACTCGTGCTGACTTCGTGACGGAGGGGGAGAGCAGGAGCGGGAAGTACCATCGTTCCCAAGGCAGTATCAACCGTTTGCAGTAAATTAACCTGAGCCTGGGAGACGCTGATAGGTGAAGCTTCTGGGGTGATAGGTTCTGTCACCACCGGGTCATCGGAGAGCCGAGCTAGCAGCTCATTGGAAGCCGTTAAAATCTCAATCAACTGGATATCCAGAGAATTGGCCGGTCGGTTTAATTGGCGGGCCAGGGTCTCTCTGAACCGCTGCCGCTCGTCGAGGGTATACGGTTCGCTGGTAAATACCGTTAACTGAACCGTTAGCTTGTCCTCGATGGCAGTTGTATTCAACTGGCTAATGTAGGACCGAGGTTCTCCAGTGGCCGTATTGGCAAAATTACCTTGCCAGATCGTGGTGGCTAGTCGGCGCAGGGCGTTATCTTCCTGTTTCTGAGCTAACTGTGTCTGTAAGCGAGAAAAAGATTGACTGAGAGGAACCAGTAACACCAGGATGGGGAGTAAAATTACCGCGAGTCGGCTGGGTAAGCTGCCAATTTTCTGGAGCTGATTGGTGACCGGCAGACGCGTCAGTAAATTTTTGACCCATCGGCTTTCGGGATCCTGTTCATGCCATTCGACGGCCTGGGATTTGACTTCGGGCATGCCGATGTTGAGGGCCAAAAACACCAACATGGACATTAAGGTGATGGCGGCTAGATTAGTTAAGAATAATAACCCTCCCCCACGGGCCACTTGAAAGCCCCCAATGCCTACCACATCAGAGCTGAGACGGATACCAATGCCGTAGCCCACCACACAAAGGGGTGGCATCAGGGCCACAGCGATCGCTACTCCGGGAATGGATGTAACCACGCCCTTAGGTTCTTTGGCTGTGGCAATCGACCCTAAAGCCCCAGAGAACAAGGCAATAAATAGATCTAGGGCATTCGGCTGTGTCCGGGCCGCAATTTCAGGGGTGAGTTCTTTAAAAGGAATAGGGGCAATAATCAGGATGGCAAAGACAATGGCAGCCAGACAGCTCACTGCTAAATTCACGATAGCCCGGGTGCCTAAGACCAAATCACCCACAGCAAAGGCTAAGCCATTGGCCAAAATGCCTCCCATCAAAGGAGAAATGAGCATGGCACCAATAATGACGGCTGGACTATTTAAGACCAGCCCGAGGGTGGCAATGCCTGCCGAGAAAAGCACCTGCAGCCAGTAACTGATATCCCCTAAACTGACTGAATCGAGGAGGCTGTGATAGATTTCTGCTTTACGGCGAGGACTGATCTCTAGATGATCCGCCAGCCAGTTACGAAGGTGTATTGCCACAAATTACTCCCCAGGACATACCATTGTTAAGCCTAAGCCCTTGTCTTTCCAAAATAGATCCGCAAGAGCATAATATTTGCCAGTCTTCCCAATTTAAAGGTCAAAAATACTTGGAATGCCAACACTCGCTACTTCGACATCCTTGATGAGTCATCACCAGACACCATGATTGGAGAAATCGCGGCTGTTAGTGCGGCGTTCCTGTGGGCCGTGGCTTCGATGATTTATGCGACCTTAGGCCGTCGAGCCCCTGCCCTGGCCTTGAATCTAGGCAAAGGGGTGATCGCGATTGCCTTACTGGGCATCACCATTGTTGTTCAGGGTCTCGATGCTCCAGCGTTGGCTGGAAGAAGCAGCCTGTTGTTGCTCTTGAGTGGGGCCATTGGCATTGGGTTTGGCGATACGGTGTATCTGGAAGCATTACGGTATCTGGGGGCCCGGCGGACGCTGTTATTAGGCACCCTAGCGCCTCCCATATCGGCCTGTCTGGCCCTGTGGTTTTTGCGGGAGCAGCTCTCTCCGTTTGCCTGGGGTGGGATTGCTGTCACCATTATGGGAATTGTCTGGGTAATTAGTGAACGGGCGGCTGAAACCCATGCTGCGACACAGCAAGGACGTGGTTTGTTCTATGCATTCTTGGCTTCTTTAGCTCAAGCCATTGGCGCGATTCTCTCGCGGGCGGCATTGGACAATACGGCGGTCAGCCCACAATGGGGGGCTTTGTTGCGGTTGGCGGCCGGCGTGATTGTGGTGGTGGTTTGGGGGGTGGTGCGGCAGCAGTTACAGGCCTGGTGGCAGGCTATGAACACTACCGATCTGCTGCTCCGACTGTTTGCGGCCTCGTTTGCCGGGACCTATTTGGGGATTTGGCTGCAGCAGCTCTCCCTCAAGTACACGGTGACGGGGATTTCCCAAACCTTGAATGCCACGAGCCCCTTATTTGTATTGCCCATTGCCGTGTTAATGGGTGAGCGCATCAGTTCCCGAGCATGGCTGGGAGCTTTCATTGCAGTCATTGGGGTGGGTTTGTTATTGGCTCACACTGGATAAGCATCGCCATCTCCTACACCATAAGTCCCCCTGGAGATCTCCAAGGGGACTATAACTGACTCTTGCATTTTGATATCAGCGCTGGAGTGAGAGAAGAGAGCTGTGGAAGACTTGTTGCAGAATCTCTCTAGGTTGGGCTAGTGCTAACCAACGCCGATGCGTCCCGTTGTCTTCAGCCAATTTTGCACTTCACTATAGTTGTTGGGGGCAATTTTAATGGCGCGCTTCCAGAAGTCGGCGGCTAAAGCGAAAAAGCGTTCGGCTTCATCCAATTCGGTGGCTTCTTCTGCTTGCTCGCCCTTGTAATGGAGAATGACCCCAGTGTTATATAACGCCTGGACTAAATTTGGATTTAACTCTAACGATTGATGGTAGTAATCCAAGGCTTTTTCATGATCGCCATTGTTGGCAAAAATCAATCCCATGTTGTAGAGGATATAACTTTTGTCGAAGGGATCTTCTTCTAGAGTGAGTGCTTCGGTATAGTTGCCCAGTGCTTTTGCATAGTTGCCATCTACCTGAGCCGCCATTCCAGACCGATAGTACTTGAAAGCATCTTTGGACTTTTTATCCGTAGGAATGACTTTCATGACGACATCGGACATTGCTGAAAAAGCTTTATCTATAAAATTGTCGCTAGGCATAATGACTTCAACCGTTGTAAGACTTGAATCAGGCGTATGTAAATATCGCGTTAAAGCGTTCGTACTTTAGTTTAGCAGTAGTCATTTGGGATGAATCGAGTGTTGTCCTGTGGCGGAGAAACTCTTGGTATGACGGTGCTCTGGAGTGCTGATTTCAAGGGTGCTGCAAGCTGGTGGTCAACAAAGCTAAAAAATTGTTGAGACAATGCATAGAAAGTGGCACAAACAAGGAATGCGTTTGCCAGCGGGCGACTCCAAACAGCAGGCCAAAGCAAACGATTTGGCTGATCACTAGTGGACCATACTGCACATGTAAGATGGCCCAGCCGACTGCCGTAATGACAATGGCACCGCCAGACCCTAGCCGAGAAGATTGAAGACCGTGGAATAGGAACCCCCGAAAAAGCAGTTCCTCAAACACAGGCGCAATTCCCACAATGGCAATGTAGAGCAGGATGGGAAATTGAGCGGTTTGATAGAGTTTGGCGGTAAAAGTGTCTTGATACTCCAAAGACCGCAAAATCGATTCTGACAGCAAAATCAGGGCCAGTAATAGCCCATTCCAGATGAACCAGGCGGTCCACCGCGGTTTGCGGAGGGCGAGGTACTGTTTAACGGTGAAGGCCGGGCGAACCTTTAACAGCGCGTAAATCATCCCACTAGAAACGGTACCCGAGATCAGGGTGGCTAGGGATAGCACCAGGCCATCTGTTTCGATCTCTGCCAGGACTGCTTCTGGGGTGAGACTGGGGTCTTGCACCATTTGCAAGATGACGAAGAAGAGTGCGATCGCACTACTGATACTGAAGAAAACCACCAAAATTAGGATTGTTAATCCTACGGTTTCCCTGGCATTCCAAGGTTTAGTCGGGGCAGAATTCGACGGTTTCACAAGTGCTATTTGTCAGGAAGAATCGTCCTCACTTTAGCGTGGTGAGGAGGCTTTGCCATTCCTGCATTGGAGATGGTCGCCCAGTGGGTCTGAGTAGAACCCTGCGAGTCTAAGCGCAGTGACAGACTGGGCGATCCGAGTTGACGTCATTAAGCCGCTTGGGGCTGGTCGACAGGAGCAACGGGCTGCTCTTCTGGATTGAGGCTATACCAAGCCGTTTGAGTCCAAACTTGAGAGTCGTTGTTATCAGCGGACGTGACTTTGAGTCGATAAGGAGCAGCAATGGTAATGCTGTCATTATCCTGGGAGTGAATCCAGCTGGCGACCCAATGGGCCATATCCACAATTTCTTCCGGTAAGACCGTCAGGTTGAGGCTCCAAGCAGAGTTGAGGCCCAATCCTGTTTTTTTGTGGACGCTCTTGGTATTTGTGAAAACACCGCTGGAGGGATTAATGGTAATCCGCAACGTCAGGGGTCGATTGGGGAAGAGAGAGTCGGGCGTGGTATGGGCCTGAACGCTGAGGTAGTTAAAGCGCTGATGATCATCTACCCAAGATGCGATCGCAGCGAGAGACGGGCTAAAAATCAGGGAGTTGTCTTTGGTTACAGACACGTCCCGTTTCATAGCCGTTGCAAACTGGGTGTAGAAAGTTTCTCGAAGTTGAACCAGGATTTGTTTGGCTTCTGGAGTCATGGGGTGTACCCTCCTCAAAAAATAGAGAATGAAACGGATGTAAGCAGAATTACAGCGGACTTACTTTTGTCGATACCACCTGACTGAGAGTTAAATTCATGAAGAATCTAACTCACAAGGTTATATTCTTCTTTTGCCCATCTCTGTGCTGTAACGTACATCAAGTCTTCTAATGATCATGAACACATAACAATTGTGATCAGGATCAATGGGTGCTTTAAATAGGTAATCTTCAGTATGGGAAGAGGATTTCCTCGCCTATTCATCGATACAAAACAACCCAGAGTTCGAGTTTACAACCTGATACATTTTTCTGGCCCTCTATACTCCTAATTCATCGTTGGAGCAGGAGGATAAAGCAGAACAACCGTATATATACGGAAGTCTCATCAGATTTTTTTACCCCTCACAGGTTCTGCTCATCTGGCCTCGATAGGCTAGGTGGATACACCATTGTGAGGTCCATGAAGAAACTGCGACAGTATAGATAAGCAATTTTACAGAGTTGACTGCGTCATCCATTGTGTTCCCCCATTGAGTCCCTTAGATTTTATCTAGCAACCAAAAAATAATGGCAAAGTGACGCAGTATTAAGAGTGATTTCGATCACGCACATGATTGATTTAAAGCACGGTTTAGATACAACAAGATCACGGTTTTTCCTAGGTTTTTAACTGAAGATTAAACAAGTGGTAGTGAGACTTTAAAAATGAAAAGATTTCCCCAAGCTTCAATTCTCTCTGGTTCTATCAAAGCAGTTTTGGCAGTTAGCGGTGCCCTAGTTTTAGGAAGCACGGGCCTTGCTGTTGCAGAACCCACAAATATTGCTGCCTCTGGGCCTTCGACGCCCCTTGCTGATGGCACGTATCTCTATGGTGATTCTGACCAAGCCAATCAAATCGGTCAGGGTTATGTCGTGTTCAAAAAGCAGGGTCAGAAAGTAACGGGTGCGTTTTTCTATCCCCAATCCGAGTTCAGCTGTTTTACGGGCACGGCCAAGAATCAGCGTTTGGAAGTATTATCTTTGGGCGCACCCCACGAAAATGCCCTAGAAGTTGAAGTCCCCCTCACAAAAATGCATCACATCAAATCTGTGGGTAACACCGAGCAGAACAGTCTGAGCATGTGTCAGCAGGAAGTGGCGGCCTACCAAAAACAGCAGCAAATTGCGGCACCTGTGACAAAGTGGACCACCCCTTAAGGGCGTGAGGCTGAACGCTTTAACTCGCTCTCTCTACCCGAATAATATTTTCTGTAACGCTCTCAAAAGTGTCGTCATGACTGATCACAAACAGCTGATGGAAAGATTTGAGATGCCCCAAGGCTTCGGCCAACTGTCGACGACGCAGTTCATCCATGTTCGTTGTGGGCTCGTCGAAAAACGCAATATTGATATCGACTAAGACTTTCAGCAAGGCTAGGCGCACGGCTAAAGCAGCACACATCTGCTCTCCCCCCGACAGGCTTTTGAAGCTACGCCAATGGCCCTGCTCTTGTACCTGAATTTCGTAATCTTCAGTCCACTGTAAAGCCACATCAGGTCGATCGAGCAGCTCCCGATAGAGCCGATCCGCCTCCCAAGAAATTTCTGTTAGGTAAAATTTGGTGATTCGAGGACCACTTTGTTTGTAGACGTTGCGAGCATCGGTAACGAACTGTGAAATTTGGCGCTTATCCTCTAAAATCACCCAGATCTGATCGCGCTCTTGGGCGAGGGCTTGCTTGGCTTCCAATTGCTGATCGAGATATTGCAGCTGAGCCTGTTGGGGGGCTAGTCCCCCCTGGAGCTGGTCATGGTGTCGCTGCAATTGTTCATAGGTGTGACTCACTTCAGCTAGCCGCTCAGGATTATGATCTTTGAGCTTTTCCTGCCATTGGGCTTGAGCACCCGTTAACTGGGTTTGGAGTTGGGTTTGGGTAGCGATCGCACCTTGGCGTTGCTGATCTAGGTCTTTAAAGGTATTGGCCTGATTCCGATGGCGTAAATAGCGCTGATACACCTCCTGATGCTCTTGCTGGATCTGCTGTTGGGCATCGACTTGGGCTTCTAGATCTCCCAAGGCTTCGACCTGGGTTTCAAAGGTTGTGAGGGACTGCTGATGACCTTGACAGGCCTGTTGAAGGCGAGTGATCTCTGCTTCTAGCTCGGTGGCTCCTTGAAGCTGCTGCTGCAAGATGCGGACATGGCCCTGGGGGTCGCTGAGTGCCGTTAGCTGGGTATTGAGCTGTGCTAGTTGGCTCTGGAGCTGGGGCTCTTGGTTGAGGGTGACCTGGATGCGATCGCATTCCTGCTGCAGTGACGTCATCCCTTGCTCTAGCTCCGTTAGCTGCTGCTGTTGGGCCTCTAGCATCAACCATTGGGTTTGGGCTTTTTGGGCGGCTTTGAGTTGGGTTTTTATCTGCCGAAGCTGTTGCTTGAGGTTGGTGACGGCCTGGGGATCAATAATGTCGGCAAAAGCTGTTTGGAGCTGCTGAATAATCTGGTGGGTGAGGGCAGCCCCTTGGTCCAAAATGGTGGCGAGTTGAGTGGTCTGGGCTGGGTTCAGGGTGGAACGACTGAGCAGATCTTTCGCTGTGTCCACTTGCTGCTGATAGTGCTGTTGTTGGGGTTCAGCCTCGGTCAGTAATGTCTGTAATTCTGTGGCAAATTGCTGGGCGGCGGCAATTCGTCCCAGCCGTTCTTGAATCTTCTGCTGCTGGGCTTCGAAGTTAGGAATGGCCTGAACTTGTGGTTCTAGGGCGACCAGTTGGCGAATGGTCTGGCTGAGGGTTTCCCAACTCTGCTGCTGTTTGTGGATTTGCTCTTGCAGTCGCTGTAGATGTTTTTGGTCGGAGACCAGGGTTTGTAAGGCCTGTTGGCAAGTGGTCTTTTCTTGGTCGAGCTGCTGTTGTTGCGGAACTTTGGTTTGCCAGTCCTGGAGTTCTGCTTCCATCTTGGCAAAGGTGGAGAGTTGGCCTTGGTTTTGGGAGAGGAGGACTTGCTGATCGCGGAGGGTATTTTGGATGCGATCGCGTTCTTGCAGCAGTTGCTGTCGTTGTTTTTGTTGTTGAGCGAGGGCCTTGAGGGTCTCTTGGGCCGCTTGATAGGCCTGAAATTGAGGCCGATGCTGACGACAAATCTGGACGGCTTGGTCTGCCTGCTGCCAATTCTCCTCTAAGAGCTGGAGAATTTCCTGTTTACTGGTCCATTGGGTTTGGAGATGCTGGACCTGTTTGTCTAGGGTTTGGATGGCTTGGTCTTGGGTCTTTAAATCCTTGAGTTCAGTCCGAATCTCACCCAACTGCTGAGCCAGGGTTTGCATCTGGGCCATCTGCTGAGTCAAGGTTTTAGCTAGCTCTAGCTTCTGTTGCTTAAGCGCTTCCCATCCTTCGAGTTGCTGGTCGTAGCCTTGTAATTTTTGCTCTAGCTGTTGGACCTGGGCCTGGGCATAACTGGTTAATTTTTGGGCCTGATCGTAAGCCTGTTTATACTCTTCCACCTTCAGAATGGGATCGAATACCTTTTTGCGATCGCCCGCTGATTTGAGGAAATCCACTGTAAAGGTGCCCTGGGGAATGCCAATGGTTTCCGCAAATAGTTTGGCCAGTTCCGTATGGACCCCCACCCCCAAATGTTCACAGAGCCAGCAGCGGACATCATCTAGTTTTTTCAGTTCTAGCTTGCGGTTGAGCTGGGGGTCGTGAACTTCATAGCCCCGACTGGTACAGCGACGCACCTCGTAGATCCGCCCATCCAAGTGCGAGACAAAGCTGACGATGGCTTGGGCACTTTTGGCCCCGACGGTGATTAGTTCGGCTCGCTTGTACTCGCTGTGATCAAATAAAACCCAGGCAATTGCTTCTAGAATGCTGGTCTTCCCTGACCCATTTTCACCACAAATAGCATTGGCCCCCGGTCGGAATTCATAGTAGCGATCGCGATGGGCCTTAAAGTTTTTCAGCGTAACGGAGAGAACTTCCATCCGGCAGGATGTTGCACCTTATGAAAATGAGCATTCACATTATTATTGCGGTTTTTTTGCCCTCTGACTTGAAGCGCTTATGAGCTGGCTGGTTTCACTAAGGTACAAGCAACCCGAAACCCAATATGATTGCTTTGTTCAGAGGCCGCTTCCCAAATGCGAGAGGCGGAACGACAGCTCGCAGCTTGGGTATTCCAGGCCCCTCCCCTCAGTACACAGGCAAAGAAGTATTGATCTTGCCAGACGCTGCCGTCTACTGGGGCATTGCCATAGTTGCCATGCCAATGGTCTGCACACCATTCCCAGACATTGCCATGCATATCGGATAACCCATAGGGATTGGCCGGGAATTTGCCCACTCGGGTGGTTTGCTGGCGAAAATTGCCTGTCGGTCCAGCTCCATAGGCTGCTGTGCCATCATAGTTGGCCAGTTCTGTGTTGAGGGTTTCGCCAAAGGCAAAGGGGGTGTTACTAGCGGCGCGGCAGGAATATTCCCAAGCAGATTCACTAGGGAGGTGATAGTCCTTCCCAGTTAACAAGGAGAGTCGGTTACAGAATTCGACCACATCAAACCAAGAGACGCTTTCGACAGGGCGATCATCGCCCGTAAAGTGAGACGGAGAATCATCCAGTTCGCGCTTGACTGCGGGTAAGGCGGCCACCAAACGCCATTGGACCTGAGTGATGGGATAGCGACTTAAATAAAATTCTGGGATAGACACAATATGCTGGGGACTTTCGGTCTGCTGCCGATGCTGCTCGCTAGGGGGTGAGCCCATGGAAAAGCGGCCTGCCGGAATCTGCGCCAACTCCAGGGTGACATCCTTACCGAGATCCTCGGTGATGTGGCCAATCGGATGAAATTGGCGACTCACCACTTGGCCTTTGGCATCGACCTGGGCGACTTCCGCTTGGAAGGAAGGGATGGAAGATTTGGGTTTAGGCTGCAGTTTGGTGGGCTGGGCCGGGGCCTTGGGCTGAGATCTGACTGCTTGTGGGGGCTGTCTGACCAGAGGTCTGGGCTGCTCGAACGGCGGGTATTTTGGGGGAGGGGGGGCGGGGGGGTTGCTTTGGCAAAACCGCGCACTTCTCTGAGCACTGCTAAGGCGGAAGTATATCGCTCCGCTAGGTCTGTGCGGAGTAACTTCTCCAGCACAGGCTTTAATTCAGCACTCAAGGGCTGGGGAAGATGCTGTTGCCAGTGTTCGACCCATACTTCTCCACCTTGGATGGGTAAAGCATGAGGTGCAACGCCTGTGAGCAGATGGACACAGGTGGCACCTAGACTATAGAGATCGCTGCCGGGACGAGCTTTATCGACGGCAAAGACTTCTGGTGGTGCGTAGCTGGTATTCTCTCGAACGCTATCGGTTTGCTGTAACTGAGATAAACTGAGTTGCTTGGAGACACAAAACCCCACCAGAATCAGCTTGCTATCTGAATGCTGACGCATGATGTGAGCGGGTTTCAAGTCCCGATGAATCACCCCTTGATCATGGATCGTCTGTAAGACCGGCAAGAGCTCTAGTAACAAGGCCCGGACTTGATTCTCGCTGAAGGCACCCTGATTCTCAATGACTTGTTGCAAGTCTTGGCCGTCGATATATTCCTGGACTAAATAGGGAATATAATTTTCTTCGAAGTAAGCTAAAATGCTGGGAATATGTTGGTTTTTTTTCAGCCGTCTGAGTTGTTCTGCCTCTTGTAAAAACGGTTCAACAACCGTCTGGCTGGCATCCGTTCCCTGGGCTTGACAAATTAGCTGCTTGACAATGCAGGGCTCTTGCAAATTATCTCGATCTTCTGCAAGATACGTATGGCCAAACATACCTTTACCCAACAGACGAACCATCTTAAACCGTCGCCGTAACAGGGTTAGTTTTGTACCACACTGTTGACAAAACTTACTGGTGTCTGGGTTGAGGGGTTTCTCACACTTGGGATTGAGACAACAAACCATTGCTTAGATATTCATAGGAATCAATCGAAAAGAATCACTCAGCACACTGACATAGCTTATTGCTCAAGTACTACTTTGATCGTGTTATCCAATAGACACTTGAAATATTGAAGCTACCATGTTTTGAAGCATTAGTCTGCTAGAGAAATTGAGGCACTCACAGAACTCAATTACCCCCCCTATTTCTGTTACTAATACCTTACTGTATTGATAGTGAGTATTGGCATAAACCCATCGAACTCGTGTTAATAACGGTTGCTCGATCGACTTTTTCACTGCAAAAAACTTGAGCAAATTCGGTTTTTAGGGGGATAGAACTGGACAGACCACTCGAAAGCCTAAATTACTGCTCTTAAAGTCGGCATCCGCAAAGGTTCGATAGGCAGCCCGACAGCTGTCGGGGGCATCATACCAAGACCCACCTCTCCAAGGATGGGGAGCCTTGCCTGCGATGGCATCGTCGTCTGGGGTGAACCAAATGCTGCCATCTATGGGAGCCCCTTGATAGTTGGCATGCCAATCATCGGCGCACCATTCCCAGACATTGCCATGCATGTCGTGGAGGCCAAAAGCATTAGCTTGAAAACTGCCTACAGGAGTGGTTTGGTTGCGATACTGACCTCTAGGGGCGGATCGATAGGTTTTCATGCCATGAAAATTAGCATGATCAGAGATGAGGGTCTCGCCACAGTGGAAGGGGGTGGTGGTGTTGGCTCGGCAGGCATATTCCCACTCTGCTTCGCTGGGTAGACGGTAGAGTCGATTGAATTTGTGGGTGAGACGGTCGCAAAACTCGACAGCATCTAGCCAGGAAATGCCTTCAACGGGATGATCGGCTCCTTTGAACTGTGATGGATCTAAGGAAAGGTCATGGTTGATGGCGGGAAGAGTAGCGATGGCTTGCCATTGAGCTTGCGTGATCAGGAATTGGCCCATGTAGAAGGAGGCAACTGAGACTTGATGTTGAGGTCCTTCAAATTTGCGTCTTGATATTTCAGTTGACGATGAACCCATGAAGAAACTTCTGGCCGGGATAACGAGCATCGAGAGGGAAATTCCGTCTCCTAGTTCTTCGAGATATTGTTGGGCGGTAAGGGTCTGAACCAAATGAGTTTGCCCCCTTACATCGAGGGTTACTACTTCAAACTGTGTTGTTTGTAAGGGTGGGTGTAACGCGGCAGAGGCGGATGAAGTCGAGATATCGCTTGTTGGTTCCCAGATGACGGCGGTACGGTCAGTGGTTGGAGCTAACTCAAGCTTGGGTTGTGGATGGGCAGGTGGCTGGCTGTGAGCCACGACTTGATTTTTGGGGGGAGAAGTTTGGGTGAGGGCTAAATCTTTGAGCACTGCTGCAACAGAGGTATAGCGATTCTCTAGTTGCAGTTGGAGCAGGGTGTCAAGAACTGAGGTGAGTTCAGGGCTGAGGGGCTGGGTGAGATGTTGTTGCCAGTTTTGGGTCCATGAATAACCGACCTGAAGCTGGAGTGATCTTGGATCATGGCCTGTCAAGAAGTGAAAACAGCTCACCCCCAAACTATATAAATCACTCGCGGGATGGGCCTGACCATATTGAAGTTGCTCGAAGGCGGCGTAGCCTTCGCTGCCTAAAACAGTGCCTGTGAGGTCTTGAGTATTGACTTGCTTGGTGACGCCAAAGTCGATGATGAAATAGCGATCATCGGCGGGGCGATACATGATGTTGTGGGGCTTGAGATCGCGATGAATGACGCCTTGGGTATGGATATAGTCTAGAACGGGCAAGATGCTACGGAGAAAGTGTCTCAGCTTGGATTCACTATATACCCCGTTGCTTTTCAGTTCTTGCAGAAGATTGGGACCTTCGATAAATTCTTGTACTAAATATTGATGCCCTTGTTCATGAAAGTAGGCTAACAGGTTGGGGATTTGAGGATGGGTGCCGAGCTGAAAGAGCTGTTGGGCTTCTTGGGTAAAGAGGTCTTGGACTTTTTGCTGCGATGCGAGGCTATCAGGGTTTTGATAGGCTAATTGTTTAACCACGCAAGTCTCGTTAAATCTCTCGATATCTTCGGCCAGATAAGTGATGCCGAATCCACCTTGTCCCAGTGGTTTGATGATGCGGTATCGATTGCGCAATATGCCGATCAGGGGCTGTCCGCATTGTTGACAGGTGTCACGCCCGTCTGGGTTTTGCGGATGGGTGCAAGAAGGGTTGAGACAATGGAGCATGCGGGATGGGGATAGAAGCGGAAATCTTGGGGTAGAACCTGAGCGAAACAGGTTGGCTGACCAATAAAAAGCTCCAACGTTACATCGCTTTATATTTAGGGTTCCCGTATCTTGGGCCTACTCACCTTGGTTGATAAATCTGGCTTACTGGGGAGGGGCAAGGGTGGTGTTGGATTATGCTGACCCAGGAGTTTGATTGGGCATGAGATCGTGCACCTAGATCGATCTCTGTCTTAACAAGAGCAACTCGGCAAAATTCTGGCTGGAAGGGATTTTTTATATAGATTGTGCTTGCAGTCTCGTTTATAGTCGGTTACAACTGCTTATTCTCGTAAATATCGATGACGCTTCAAGAACTGCTGAATGATCCAAATTTTCAGACGGTTGTGGTGCCTTTATTTATGGCATTGGTTTCCGTTGCGTTAGTTTGGTGCCTAGGGCAGATACCTGCTGTACAGAAGCAAGCCAAACGCTGGCGTCTATTCAAATTAGCTGTCGAGTCATCTGTTTTGGGGTTTATTGGCAAACTCTTTCCAGATGCAATGGCTACCTTTAAAAGTGATGCAGCTACAGCGAAGGTCATTGGATTGCTGTATGCCCTTGCACTGGTCGGCGTATTAGTCTTGATGGTGGCGGATGTTGTTCAACTTTTCAGTAAGCCATCAACGTTGACGGCGACTGAAATGGATGAGGCCCGGTGGCAAGACAATCGCCAAACCTTGATGGATAAGGCGGGGGTGAAATGGATTGATGGGGTGCTGAATAAGTCTCTCTACCAGCAGGCCCGAATTGCAGTGGGGTTGGAAGAGCGGCCTGAGATGGTGGGGGTGGAATGGCAAACGATGGGAGAAGAGAAACAGGTGTTGCCCCCTGGCACGCGGCTGTTAGATCGGTTTGCCAACTTGGGCGGCGGTGGGACATTGTTGGTACTGGGGGAACCGGGTGCCGGGAAAACGACGTTGCTGTTGGAGCTGGCTCAAGATTTATTGGAGGCCACTGATTTCCAAGAGCTAAAACAGCCTATACCGATTGTGTTGAATGTGTCAGCTTGGGGAACTCAGCAGTTTCCTGAAGATGGGACGCTGGCTTTTACCCAATGGCTGTTGGAGGAGCTATGGCAGCAATATCAAGTTCGCAAAGAAGTAGGACAAATTTGGCTGGAGAAAGAGAAGTGGACGTTACTGTTGGATGGATTGGATGAAGTCAAACCCCAATATCGCGATGCTTGTGTAGAAGCATTGAATCAGTTTCGGCAGAAATTTGGCAATATCGAAATCGTACTGTGCTGCCGGATTGTGGACTATCAGAAACTGAACACTCGCTTAGAAGGATTTCAGGCAGCAGTGTATGTCCAACCTTTGACTGATGAGCAAGTGGATGAGTACTTAAAACAGGGAGGGGGAGCGCTAGTTGGTATTGCCGCTGCTTTGGAGGTAGATTCTTCACTGCGGGACTTAACCCATACGCCGCTTTTTCTCTGGATTCTGACGTTGGCCTATCGCAATCGCCCAGCCCAGGAATTGCTGAATCTACCTGAGAACAAACGATTAACACTCCTGTTTGATCGCTATATCGAACGAATGTTTGTTCAACGACCTTTGTCTTCTGAGGAAGAGCAGCAACAAATGTTGCGCTGGCTGCAAGAGATAGCCAAGAAAACAGGATCGGGGAAAGAGTTTTTGATCGAACGAATGCAACCTAAAGATTGGCTGGAGACTGCTAGAGATCAATGGCTTTACCGGCTAATTTACGGGCTAATTGTCGGGCTAATTGTCGGGCTAATTTACGGGCTAATTGTCGGGCTAATTGTCGGGCTAATTTACGGGCTAATTGTCGGGCTAATTGTCGGGTTGATTGGAGGGCTAACTGGAGGGCAGAGCAATATTGTTCTAGTAGAAGCTTTAGAAATTTCAATGTCCCGCGAAGCAGGACGAGAGATGTTGATTTCCTTTAGAAGCTGGCTAATTGGAGGGCTAATTTTCGGGCTAATTGAAGGGCTAAAAGTCGATATTCCAGATCGGACTTTTCCTAATCAAGGTATTTGGGGATCTTTAAAAACGATGGTGATAACGGTTATAGTGTCGCTTGCTTTTACGATTATTCTTTATTTTCCCCTGGCAAATATTTTACCTTTGTTTCTAGAACCATTTTTAGTGAAAGCCATTATTAGTTCAGTCATCGGGTTACCAATCTTGTTTGGCATCACCAAAGGAGGAGGATTTGCCTGTATTCAGCACTTTTCAATGCGCTTAGTCCTCTTCCAAACCAAGCAAATCCCCTGGAACTTCGTCACCTTTTTCAAGCAAGCGGAAGATCGCCTATTTATCTACCGCACAGGCGGTAGCTACGTTTTCGTTCATCGCTACCTCCAAGAACATTTCGCCAACCTATCCTTCGACGAAACCTAACCCTCAAGCATTCCGTGCCCGACAAATTAAATTAGGCAGCTGTCTCCGCAAAAATGTATAGCCAAAGGTAAACCAGTAAAATCCATTCACCAACACCACCAACCCTTGGCCCCAAATATTACCCAAAATCGGAAACGTCAACACAGAAGTCCCCAACACCAGCAGCATCTCTACAAACGCCACTTGCCGACCGTAATGCTTTGGGTCCCAATAAGATAGGGGACTAATTAGTCGATATGAACTGAGGGGCAGAAAATGCTTATGGGCATCGTCATTATGAACGGGCAAATCTCCCAAAGAGTGGAGAATCATGCTGATAAAAAACAGTGCCGCAGGCATCCAGCCCAGTTGCCAGCAGCCCCAAGCCGCTAGCCCCGCCAATGGAATGGAATGGCATAAATCGATGCAGGTTTGCCAAAAAGGATGATAGTAAGCTTCCGTCCAGATTTGACCTTCTGGTAACTTCCGAATCCCCTTCACCCAGACATAAAACACAAACATGGGCAGATCTGGGGCAATGGCTCCCGCCGTCACCGCCAACACTGCTGGCTGCTCCGTCACATTCATGAGCAGAGCAAGGTTGATAATCGCGTGGCTAGGCGTATTCACAGTACTTTTGGGTTCGAGTATGCTTCAAGATAACATTTGGTGAATTGGCGCTTCACAGCCCCTGATGAAAAAGCGGGTCAAAGTTAAACCCAATGCTAAACAGCAGCGTCTGATCTATGCAGAAGATGGCAGTTTGACCGTGCATCTTAAATCTCCTCCGGTAGATGGCAAAGCCAATGCTGAGCTGATTCAATACCTCGCTCAAGAATTTGGAGTGACCAAAGCTTGCGTCAGCATCAAATCAGGTCATGCTTCTCGCCAAAAGTGGGTGGAGATTCAGGTAGAGGATTAGGAAAGATCTGGGGTTAAGGATTCACTTACCGCATTTGGCGCTCATTCAGCTAAGTCCACGTCGAAGCTCGGCCCCAATTCTGGGGGAGAATGCTGGGTTCTATCGATTTTTATCCAGAATGTCGCCTTCGGCACTCAAAAGAAAGGGTGTACGAGGTCAGCTAAGACGTTTCTAACAACATTCCCAAAAGGGTAATTAGGGGTGCGTTGTAGTCAATGGCATATTCATTGGTGGCATAGGACTTTTCGCTATCGAGATAGCTGCGAATGCCTAACCCTTTGGGAGCAATATTATCCTGGGCTCCATCATTAGGGCCGCCTACGACTAACCCCGGAATTTTAATTTTCTTGGCCCTAGCAAACAGATGGTTCACATTTTCTACGGGATGGGTGCCCACATCCGTGACAAAGGTTTGATCAAAATGATTGCGGCCCATCATGTAGTGGAGCTGATCGAGGGCGGCGGCTTTATATTTTGCGTCTTGGGTCAGGCGATAGGCATGGATTAAGGTAATGCCTTCTTCGACGGTCATTTTGTTGGAACCCCAAATAAAGCGATGGTTGGCGAGGCGATAGCCACTTCCTTCGACCCGTTCCATAATTTGATTGGCACGGGCGAGGAGCTTTTTGCGAATTTGGGGTTTGAGCTGGTTGGGGTCTGCTTTGGCATAGAGCAAATAATCCACCATCCCTAGGGTTGAGGCATCCTTCCACTCATAGAGGTTAAAGGGCATTTGGTCGAAATGGTCCACCAGGTATTGCTCATATTGTGAGTCTCCGGTGGTGAGGAATAATTCGGCGGCAGCCCAGTATCGATCGTCGATATCGGTTTTAAGACTGTCTTCGATGTCAATCTCGGACTGGAGATACTTGCCGGAACCGCTATCATCACCATCAATCCAGTTCTCTTGCATTTTGTCTTGGGTCTGCAAATAGTCCCAAGCCAGACGGGCTGAATCTAGATACGTTTGGGCTAGTTTGGGTTGGCTCTCTTCGTAAATCCGACCCGCCATGGCCATCACCGCCGCAAATTTTCCGGTTTCAGGCGTAGATACACCATATAAATAGCGGGGCTGCTTGTCTTCATGGGGAGCTTTGCCGATCGGCCATGCTTTGCCTGAGAGCTTGCGATAGACGCCGCCATCTTGGCGTTGAGTGGAGAGTAGCCAGTCCAGACCCACCTTCATCTCGTCTAGTAAATCGGGAACCTTGTTACCGCTTTCGGGAATATCTAGCTGACCATCCGTAAAGTTCTGGGGATATTGTTCGTATAGGCTGAATAAGCTACCAATGGTGACGGTTGTGGTCGCCACATACTTGCCATAGTCTCCTGCATCATGCCAGCCGCCCTGGCTTTGAACGGTGTCGCCTGCTTTGTGGAAGGCATCATCATGGGCTAACAAGGCATCTTTGATATGGCAGGGGGGGTGATAAATCCCGGTAATGGGGTCAAAGATAACGGTGCCGCAGCGCTGTAAATAATAGGTGCGCAGGAGTTTGGTAAAGGTGTCTTGATAAATATCTTTGCCAATTTGGAAGGGAACGGATTTTAAGTCCCCTGTTTGCAGGTAGTATTCACCGGATCTTTTGATCTTGGAGAAGTCTAGAGTTTGGATGCGATCGCGACTTTGTTCATCTAATTCAGCAGACCCAGCTTGGATCGTAGCCACGGTTTTCCCGGATTGGCGGTTAATGACCTTTGTTTTAATAGGTGCATTGTCTTCCGCATTGAGTAAAAAGGCCACCTTGTCCCAATTGGCGCGATATCCAACTTGGTTGAGGACAATTTTAGGTGCAAAGTCTTCAGCGAGCTGCTGGCTACAGACCCATTTGGCAATCCCAATCGTGAGGGCGACTGAGGCGACAAAACAGATCAATAGGGTCCTTAACTTACGACGACGACTCATTGGCTTGATCCCCCCGATCAATCACATCAAACGTAAACTGGTTTTCTCCTAATACCGTCCCTAACCGATCTTTGATGGTGGCTGTGACGGTGTAGTTGCCCAAGGTCTGGGGCTGGAAAAAGATCTTATCTACGGGCTGACTGCTATCCGCCGCTAAATCAATCCGACTTTTGCCAGATTTAAGGCGGTTTTGGCCTTGGCGGAGAGTATAGGTATAGGTGGCCTCTGGATAGTCCTTCCATAGATCGTTGATGGCCCAGAGTTCCAGCTCTACCGTTTCCTCCAAAGTCCAGGTCAGTTGAGGCCACGCAATGCTGGGTAAGACGGGCTGATAGGCCCATTTCAGGGCTTCATGACCGGGTTTGGGCTGTCGCCAGTAATCAACAATGCCCCAATTTACAGAAGGCCAATCCTCCACAAACATAAATTGAAAAATCGATGAGACGGGCTGATAACGCTGGCGGCGATAGGCTTCGGCGGCAAACTGAATCAGTTGAGATTGGTACTGCTGGGTATTATCGATAAACTCCTGGGTCGTATTCCCCATGGGCACCTTGGCAATATTGAAAGTTTCATGACGCTGAAAGTTGTGATACAGCCACTTGTCCCATTCCGCTTCTGTATCCGGCCATAGCTCGTCTTCCGTAAAGATGCGCCGTAGGGACTCTAGATGCGGTAAAGCTTGAGCGCCAAATTCGGAAATAATGGCTTCTGTGGTTGGTTCTGCATATTTATAGAAGGTGTTGGAATACCAACCAAACCAAGGATGCTCCCCGACGGTAGACACGGGATGTAAGAGGCGGGTGGGGTCTTCTCCCTGCAGGTTGGCCAATAGCTTGGCGTCTAACTCGCGATTTTGCTCTGGATCGTAGGTCTTGTATTTGTACTTCATCCAGTCCGCATCCCAGGGCGGCTCATTATGCAGACTCCAGGCCAGGATTGAAGGATGGTTATAAAGGTAGCCAATCATGTCCTTGGCTTGGCGGGTGGCTTCTTTGAGGAATTGGGGGGTATCTTCGTAACCCCACTGCAACGGAAAGTCCTGCCAGATGAATACGCCGTTGCGATCGCACAGCTTATAAAAATCCTTGCCGATAATATGGGCATGGACCCGCACCGTATTGATATTGGCCTCTTTCATCAGGTCAATATCCGTCTGGTACTTCTCCGGCGTCATTTCACTCAGCCATTGGGTGGCAATGTAATTGGTGCCTCGCAAAAATAGGCGGCGACCATTCAGTCGCCAGATCTTCTCTTCCGGGTCAAACTGAATGGTGCGAAATCCAAATACATCAGACGCCTTATCTAGCAGTCGACTGCCATCGGCTAACTGCACCGTGAGGCGATATAAATTAGGGTCTCCATGCTCCCAGGACCACCATAGCTTCGGATCATCTACTGGAATCTGGAGTGTCAGGTGATTAGCCCCTTGATGCAGGGTGCGTTTCACGCGAATAGGTCCAATGGGTAACCCCGAAAAATTCTCTGGCACCAACTGCACATGGGCATCAAGATTCGTCTTGCCCAGTCCTGGAGAATTGACTACTAGATCCACCTTAGCCGTGGCCTGTTGGTAGTCGGCGTCTAACTCCGGGGTGATTTGAATCGTTTCAATGGCGACCTGATCGGAGACTTGCAAAAATACCGGGGCCCAGATACCTCCGGTATTTTTCTCTTGGCCGCGATCGGTCCAAGCTCCACCTGGACGAGTATCGTGGTGACTAAAAATGCCTTTAATTAAGCGTTTGCGGAGGGACCAATCCTGGCCTTGAGGCTCCAAAGGGCTATTGACCCGCACCAGTAATTCATTCTGGCCCGTAAACATCAGAGCCTTAGACACATCAAAGGAAAAGGGCTGAAAGTAGCCCTCATGAAAGCCTAAATACTGACCATTGAGCCAAACGTCTGCGGTGTAATCGACCCCCGAAAACACTAGACGAGTCAGCTTCTGACGCCATCGCTCATTGGCGCGAAACTGATGGCGATACCAGACCACCCCCGATACATCTTGCCCTTGTAAGTACCAATTGGAGGGCACTGCAATCTCTTGCCATTGGCCCTGGGGAATAGGTGGAATATTGGGGCCACTGGGCTGCAGCACCAGCTTGTCGGCAGGGGGCTGTGGGTCAGCTTGAAATTCCCAGGTGCCCGCCAAAGAAGTTTGATCCACCGTCTGAGTGACGGTTGGAGTCCAGTAGGCTTGGGCATGGAACAGGTGAGGATTGGCGATCAGCCTAGGATGGGTGGCAGTTAAGAATCCTAGAAATATGCCAATCGCAAATAAGAGTAAAAAGGGTCGGTATCGTCGACTTTTCGACATCTGACTAACAGAGATGGGTCTATTTATGGCCCTAGAATGCCCTTCGTCTGGAATGAAGCGACAGTCTTTATTTACTCTTCTGCCTAAAAAATCAGTGGAATTGGGCGGGAATGACAACATTCTGTTGCGTTTTCCGGTAGCGAATCCATTTATCGGTAGGATTGGAGGCGGTCATCTCCCTACGGATTACCCTAAAGTCCGTCTGCATAACCGTTGCCGAGATGATACACGTAGGGTTCAGGAGCGAAAAGTTGAAACGACGCAAGTTATTACGGAATTCGGCAGTCGGTGCGATCGCAACCACCACCCTTGCGGCCTGTCGACGCTCCACTACCACTAGCTCAGGTTCCCTTCCCCGAGTTCGCTGGCGGATGGCCACCAGTTGGCAAGAATCCTTAGACACCATTTATGGTGGTGCCAAAACCATTAGCGATCGCGTCAGTGCCATGACCGATGGTCGGTTTCAAATTCAGGTGTCACCCGGTGGCGAAATTGCCCCACCCTTAGAAGTTTTAGACACCGTCCGCTCCGGTAGTGTCCAATGTGGCCATACCGCCAGCTACTACTACATTGGCAAAAACCCCGCCCTGGGCTTTGCCACTGCCGTGCCCTTTGGCCTTACCGCTCAGCAGCAAAATGCCTGGCTCTATCACGGTGGTGGTCTGGAAGCCATGCAAAAAGTCTATGCAGACTTTGGTGTGATCAACTTCCCCGCGGGTAACACCGGAGCCCAAATGGGAGGCTGGTTCAAACGCCAAATCAAAACGGCTAGCGATCTGAAGGGACTCAAAATGCGGATTCCTGGCCTTGGAGGCGAAGTGATGCGGCGGTTAGGGGTAAATGTCCAAGTCTTACCAGGGGGGGATATTTTCCTGGCTTTAGAGCGGAACACCATCGATGCCGCTGAATGGGTGGGCCCTTACGACGATCAGAAACTCGGCTTGCAAAAAGCAGCAAAATACTACTACTATCCCGGCTGGTGGGAGCCTGGCCCCACCTTAGATGTCCTAGTCAATCGCCAAGCTTGGGATAAATTGCCTAAGGAATATCAAGAAATCTTCAAAACCGCTGCCTACGAAGCCAATATCAATATGTTGGCCGCCTATGATGCCTTAAATCGTGACGTGATCTCTCAGCTGGTGGCGGGGGGCACGGAACTCACCCGCTATAGTGACGATATCCTCCAAGCTGCCCAGAAAATCTCTTTTGAGATCTATGAGGAGAACGCAGCAAAAGAAGCGAGCTTTAAAGAGATCTACGAACCTTGGAAAGCCTTTCGCGAGAAGCTTTACCAGTGGAATCAAGTCAACGAACTGAGCTATGCCAATTTCGTCACCCCTAAGGCCTAAAGTGGAAGTGGCGACTAGAAGCTGAACCTCTTCATTTTCAGGACTTATCTTGTCCCAGCTCTATACCAAAATACGATCTGATCATTGTCACAACCCCAAATCGTGATGGTCCCCGATTTGAGATATTCTTAAAGACTATGAAGCTGTTGTAAACGAGTAGCGTATCTAACGATTGCTGGGAAGGGTGTGTCGTTGACTGACTAGCAATTCTGAAGATTCGAATTCTCGTCTGTAATTGAGACATTCGGTTTAGGGACAAAGCATGAACATTGTAATATTGGGCGGTGATGGGTTCTGCGGCTGGCCAACTGCGCTACATCTATCCAAACTTGGCCATGATGTTGTTATTGTGGACAATTTATCCAGGCGCAACATTGATAACGAGTTAGAGACCAACTCGTTGACCCCCATTAGTCCGATTTCGATTCGCCTAAAAACCTGGCAAGACTTAACAGGCAAACATATTCAGTTCTATAACTTCGATATTGCGGCGGAATATGATCGGCTCTTAAATTTGCTGTGCACCTATCGTCCCGATGTGGTTGTGCATTTCGCTGAGCAGCGGGCTGCCCCGTATTCCATGAAGTCGTCTCGGCAAAAGCGTTATACGGTTAATAACAACCTCAACGCAACCAATAATGTTTTAGCCGCCATTGTTGAGTCTGGCCTGGATATCCATGTGGTTCACCTCGGCACCATGGGTGTTTACGGCTACGGTACTGCCGGCATGAAGATCCCTGAAGGCTATCTTGATGTTCAGGTGGTGATTGATACCGGTGAGGTTGTTGAAAAGCAAATCCTCTATCCTGCAGATCCGGGCAGTGTCTATCACATGACCAAAACCCAAGATCAGCTCTTCTTCTACTACTACAACAAGAATGACAAGATTCGAGTCACCGACTTACACCAAGGTGTGGTCTGGGGCACAAACACAGAAGAGACCAAACAGGATGAACGCCTGATTAATCGCTTTGACTACGATGGTGATTATGGTACGGTTCTTAACCGCTTCTTGATGCAGGCTGCCATTGGCCATCCTTTAACGGTGCATGGTACGGGTGGCCAAACCCGAGCGTTTATTCATATTCAGGACACGGTTAAGTGTATTCAACTGGCCGTTGAGAATCCCCCTGAAGCTGGAGAGCGAGTCAAAATCTTTAACCAAATGACCGAAACCCACCGCGTTAGAGATTTGGCCAAAATTATTGCAGATATTACTGGGGCTAAGATTGACCACTTAGAGAATCCCAGAACAGAAGCAGCAGAAAACGAATTATATGTTGAGAATAAGTGTTTTATGGATTTAGGCCTGCAACCGACTAAGTTAGATGTTGGCCTGATGAAAGAAGTGACTGAAATTGCAGCGAAGTATAAAGATCGGTGTGATCACTCCAAGATTCTCTGTACGTCTAAATGGCGTAAATAGATAGATTACCTGTTATCTAACTGAATTGAAACAAATAGCGACGGCCTTTCAAAAGCCGTCGCTATTTGTTTAAGGAGTAAAGCTAGCTTCCTTAATCGCTAGTCTTTTGATTTCTTTCTCCGTTTATAGATGCCGAATATAGCACCGCCAATGAGTAACCCAGCCATTGTAGAAGGCTCAGGTACTTTCTCTGGAGGCTTGGTAGGAGGCG
The DNA here is from genome assembly GCF_021497025.1 of Acaryochloris sp. 'Moss Beach'. Lineage (NCBI taxonomy): Bacteria > Bacillati > Cyanobacteriota > Cyanophyceae > Acaryochloridales > Acaryochloridaceae > Acaryochloris > Acaryochloris sp. 'Moss Beach'. Next base: position 2,465,719 of record NZ_CP071717.1, on the reverse strand, counting down.
GCGTTGGAGTGGGTGTTGGAGTGGGAGTCGGCGTGGGTGTTGGAGTGGGTGTCGGAGTGGGTGTCGGAGTCGGTGTCGGAGTTGGAGTTGGAGTCGGAGTTGGAGTTGGAGTCGGAGTTGGAGTTGGAGTCGGTTCCGGATCTCCACCCGTTGCTATAAAAGGAACTGCTGCTGCTGGTGCTAAAGCGGCCAGTACAGGAAAAGGAAAGCCACCCGGTGCAGCGCCTCCTGCTGGAGGTACGCCACCCAGTCCGCAAAATGCAGCATCCTCAAAGGCCGAAGGTCCACCAATGGCTGTGTCTCCAACCACACAGCAATCATCTAGGATGGATTGAGCAACTAAGGGCGACTCTGATGTGAATAAACCCGCATCATTCGCTGTCGCAATATTATTAGCAATGAGATTCGGTCCCAAGATGAGGGTTTGGGACGGATTAGAGACCCCATGATTAGACTGAGACGTTAAATTTGGATCCGGCTCTTGGGCACAGTTACTAATGGCCTCAGGAGTCGTTAGACTGCCCTCAGTTTCTGGCTGGTCAAAGTTGAGCTGAGCTGCATGCAGGGGCAGTGTCTGCATGACTCCTGCTAGGGTAATGGCGAGGCCAATCGTTGAAGATGGATGTCTACTCATTTTGTTCATTTGCTTGTACTCCCTGCTCCCCCAGGGTAAATCTGAAGAAGGGCTATAGCTTGATGGACAGACAGGCCTCAGCTGTTGCTTGAGGCGTTGAGGAGGAGTGAGCCTACCATAAGGCTGGGATGGGTTGAGGCGGTGCAGCAGTGGGTTCCGGGGGTAGGAGCACCGGAGGCTGTTGCGTAAACTTAGAAATACAGCATACTTTAGTAGCGCTCAGGCCCTCGTATTGAGTCACACTTAAGCCCTTTCCAGGAGATAGCTCTAGTCGATTAATGGAGTTAGCCGCAACGGTTGTGGTCAAAGAAGAACCGTCTGGAGCAACAACCGTAATTTGATTCCCTTGAATGTTAGAGATAGTCCCTTCAAAGATGCGAGCAATTCTAGGGGGCTGAAGTTGCGTTAACGTACCGCTGGCATCAGCATTGTAAGCGACAAAATCGCCTGGGCTCAGGGCCATAGAAGCCGTTAAATCGCTAGAAACAGAATAGGTCCGATAGCCACCACTCAAATGTCTAATTTCAAGAGTGTTAAGGCCTGTCGATCGAACAATACCGTAATTCTGAGGGGCTTGTCCTACTGCAGTCGTAGGAGAAATAGACTCTGCAGAGGCTGCTTGAGGAGTAACAATTGCTGGGCACAGGGAAACAACACCAACCACAATCGACAATTTAGCCACTCTTCTTAATTTATCCATGAGTGCTCTCGCTTGTAGAAAATATAGGTTTTAGTTAGGATGCCCCCCCACTTCTGTTTTGTAAAACAAGAAATGCTGTGATCTAAATTACACTCCATAAGGATAGCCAAAGAAAATAGAAGTGGCAACAAAAAGGAAATCAAATGAAAAGATTCTATCGAATGGAGTAATTCTAATATGAATCTTAGGGAAAAAAAGAAGTTAGATTCACTAAATAGTTTATACCCTACTTCCACACTCAATAAAATACCTTGTCACAAAACTACTCCCAGGGCATGAGATGTTTACTGATAATGAGTTGAGACAAATTATAGAAGTCTAAATATAATATTATTCACAAGAATTAAAAAATTTTCATTATGGATTATTGCACTGAGCATAAGGTGAGAAGTCTTAACCCATAAGGCTTTTAGAAATTTTAGTGGTTTTACTCTCTTGAAAATACCTCGTTATACTATGCATTAAACAATTAAGGGACACCTTTATCTCAGAAAGTAAGGAGCCAAGGGTAGACACGGGTAATGTTGAACCCCATCAAAGAAATATTCTCTCCAGAAAGACTCTAAGTGTTGATGTAAGCTGCGTGGAAACAGCAGATAAATCCTAAAATATGGTGTGCAAGAACTAACTCAGGCTTGTAAATTCATTTCCCCATCGCTTTGCAAGTTAGTATTTTGATGTGTGCAGGGTCCTGAGCCTTCTACTTTGAGGTCACGATGAAATCTGAACTTGATGAACAATCCTTATCTTTGATGCAGGCCTATGAGCAGTCAGAGTATACGCCTCTAGGAAGTCCAGAGAATCATCAATCTGGTGGCAAACAGGGACTGAATGTTCGTCCATTGTGGCGCTTGATCCGTCGCAATATTTTGCTGATTGGTGGGGTTAATGTCTTAGTGGCTGGGTTGACCATTTATTTAGTGCTCAGTCGCCCCTTGACCTATGAAGGGGAATTCCAGCTTTTGGTGGAGCCGGTGACGGCAACGGGTAGGCTGACAGATCCCTCTGTTTTGTCTCGTGATGGCAATATCCCCAATGAAGAAGGATTAGATTATTCAACCCTGATTCGAGTGCTCAGAAGTCCCAAAGTCTTGGCGGGCATTTTGAAGCAAATTGAACCGAAATATCCAGTGAGCTATAACGCCCTTCTGAAGGATATGAAGGTTGAGCGCATTGGTCAGGACGAGTTTGATAAGACAAAGCTGATTCGAGTCAGTTATGAGTCAGCCGATCGGATCAAAATCATCTATGTGCTCGAACAGCTAGCCAACGGGTACCTCAAATATAGTCTGGAAGATCGTAAAAGCCGCATTGGGGGTGGGGTGGCCTTTATTGAGCAACAGTTGCCAGAACTGAGGCAGCGGGTGAATAGTCTGGAAGGGCAGTTGCAAACTCTGCAACAACAAGAGCGTATTAGCGATCTTGAAAGTGAAGGCGTGGAATTGGCCAAGCAGGCGAGAGAACTAGAAACCCAGCGCCTAGAAACTCAGCGGAACTTGCGAGCCCAGCAAAAACTGTATGCCAATCTGCAAAAACAGCTCGGTCTAGCGCCCAATCAAGTGATTGCTGCATCGTCTCTCAGCGAAGATCCTCGTTATCAAGAACTTCTTACTCAGTTGAAGCAAATTGAGACTCAATTGGCGCAAGAACGGGCACGTTTTACGGATGCTAACCCGGTGGTTCAAGAATTGCGGGAACGGCAAAAAAATCTGCAGGCTTTGTTGAATCAGGAAACGCGTAAGCTCGTCAGCCAAAGTCGGGCTAGCACGTCTGGTGCCGCCTCTTTACCTCAGTTTCAAAATTCTATTCAACGATCTTTAAGTCAGCAAATGATCGATACGTTGAATGAAATTCAAGTCTTAGAAATACGCAATCAAGCATCGGTTCAAGCTGCGGCTACGGTGGATGCTCAACTGCGCCGATTTCCTGCGGTTAAGCGCAAGTATGAGCAACTCAGTCGTCAGCTAGAAATTGATACCACAACCCTGAATCAGCTGTTATTAAAACGAGAAGCCCTCAAAGTTGAATCAGCTCAAAGAGAAATTCCTTGGCAAATTCCGACTGAACCGCAGCTGAGAACCGATGATGAAGGGAACTTAGTCCTTCCGGAGCAAAGTCGGACTAAAAAAATTGCCTTAGGGGTAATGGGTGGCTTTTTGTTAGGTTTAGGGGCTGCGCTGCTGAGAGAAAAACATCGAGATGCCTTTTTCAGTATTGATGATTTGACGGATCAAACTCGGTTACCGTTATTGGGAAGTCTACCGTTCAACCAAGCAATTGAGGCGATTGATAAGAACCCGACTGGCAGTGAGTTTGGGGAAGCCTCGGTGGCGAATCATCAAAACCAAACCTTTTTGCAGGCAGCAGAGGCCTTGTATACCAAGATTCGGTTTTTGCCGATGGAACCGCCTGTACGATCCTTGGTGATCAGTTCTGTGGCGGCTCGGGATGGCAAAACAACGGTCGCTCTCTATCTGGCCCAATCCGCAGCCCGAATGGGACAACGGGTGTTGTTGGTGGATGCCAATACAGCGTTCCCCCAGCTCCATACCCGCTTAGGTGTACCCAATGCAGAGGGATTAAGTGATGTGATCGACAGCAATCTGGATCCAAATCAGTTGATTCAACGGGTGCCCTATCAAAAAAATCTGTCGCTGCTGACGGCGGGACAAACTGCTTCCAAGGCCAATAAGGCATCGGCCTCGAATCAGATGAAGTATTTAATGGAGCAACTCCAGAGTACGTTTGATTTAGTCATTTATGACACGCCTTATCTCCAGGGACATGCAGATGCTAATTTCCTATCGATCAATGCTGACGGGTTGTTGATGGTAGTAGGAATTGGCAAAACACAGCAGTCTAGCCTGATCAAAATGTTGAAGGAGCTACAGGCTTCGCGGTTGCCGATCCTGGGACTGGTCTCTAATTTCTCTGGCGAAGATGCGAGTGGTGACTCCCAGGAAGAATATGTCGATGATGACTATTTTGATGCTGAAGAACTGGAAGATGAGTTTGATATTTTTCGAGTCAGTTCTCGACAGTGAGGTATATCGTTGTTTGGCGGGTGTTCAGTGCCCTCTACCTAAATGAGAGAGGGGTAAATTGAGCGCCAAGGGCACACTAGGGGGAAGTCTCGTCTCAGAGACTGTTTGTTCTTCATTCATAAGGCGAAATTACTGTGTTGTTGAGCAGGCTGATTGCTCTTTTTAGTCATCTTCTACTGTGGAGTAGTGTGGTACTCCTTGTCATTCCCAGTATCGTTTTTGCTGTGGAATGTTTCGTCGGAGCTGCTGCAATCCAGCATGGGGATAAGGATGAGGGTGAGGTTCCGCCTCCACTTGACCTCAATATTCTCGTGCCAGCTCATAATGAAGCGGACAATATTCGGTCTACTCTGGAAGATCTGCTAGGGCAAGTTGCAGAGGCCTCTCAGATTATTGTCATTGCGGATAATTGTTCGGATCAAACCGCCACGATAGCACGCTCCTGTGGGGTTAAGGTTTTGGAGCGGGAGGACTTGATCTGTCGGGGCAAAGGATATGCCTTAGATTTTGCAGTGAAGCATATACAGGCGAATCCCCCAGAAGTGGTGATTATTTTTGATGCTGATTGTCGGCTGACGCTAGGAACGATTGCCCAATTAGCTCAGCAAGGGGTGCAGCAACAGCGCCCGGTTCAGGCGATCTATCTAATGGATGTGGAAGCAGAAAGTGGCATCACAGATCGTATCTCTGTCTTTGCCATTAAAGTACGGAATTGGGTGCGGTCGGTTGGCATTACTCAGCTAGGCTATCCCTGTCTTTTAGCGGGCTCGGGAATGGCCTTCCCTTGGGCTATTTTGGAGCAGGCTCCGTTGGCGGGCAGTAAGTGTGTGGATGATATGCAGCTGACGATCGATCTTGCGATCGCAGGTCATACTCCCGCTTATATCACCACTGGCCAAGTCACCGGACGGTTGATGCAAAACCAGGCGGCTCAAAGTCAGCGGTCTCGCTGGGAACATGGCCATTTAGAGGTGATTTTTACTCAGGTTCCGAAGCTGCTTGGGGAAGCATGGCGACAGAAACGATTGGATCTCGTGATGCTGGCTTTGGACTTATCCGTGCCGCCCTTATCTCTGTTAGTTCTGTTGTGGTTATTAACGTTTAGTCTTTCTGGCCTGTTCTGGGGGCTAGGTCTCGTCTCATGGCTCCCCCTTCTGGTGTTGGCTGTTGCTGGTAGTCTACTTAGTCTTGCCCTAGGTGCAGCCTGGATGAAGGTTGGACGAGAGGATTTGCCCGTATCGACTCTTTTATCTATTCCGGTCTATCTTCTGTGGAAATTGCCGATTTACTTCAAGTTTTTTGTTCAACCTCAGACGCAATGGCTCAAAACTGAACGAGATATTGAGCCGGAGCCCACAAAGAAAGCAATAGGCGTCTCTGATGATCTCTAATTTATGAGGCTTCTACAGGGGTGGCGGGTTCGGTTGCTGTAGGGCGAAGCTGGATGCCGATCACCTGAGTATGTGTTCCTCTAGCTTGAGTGACGCCGATGGTGCGATCAGAGGCTTCAATCATGGGACGACGCAGACTAACCACAATAAATTGCGCTTGCTTGGCCTGCTTTTGAATCATGCTGGACAAGCGTTCCACGTTAGCACCATCCAAGAACATATCGACTTCATCAAAGGCATAGAAAGGAGAAGGCCGATACAGCTGTAGAGCAAAGATAAAGCTGAGGGCAGTCAGAGATTTCTCTCCTCCAGACATGGATGCTAAGCGTTGGACGGGTTTGCCTTTGGGGTGGGCGACTAAATTGAGACCACCCTGAAAAGGATCTTCGGGGTTATCCAGCTGTAAATGTCCATCGCCATCGGAGAGTTCGGCAAAGATACTCTGGAAATTGATGTCAATGGCATCATAGGCTTCACGAAAGGATTGATAGCGCAGGGTGCGGAAATTCTCGATGCGCAGGAGGAGTTCTGTGCGTTCGGATTCCAGGGTCGTCAGCTTGTCCGTTAACTCAACCAGCCGCTCTTGGGTCCGTTCGTATTCCTCGATGGCCAGCATATTCACCGGCTCCATGGCCTGGAGGCGCTTTTGCAGCTTTTGCAATTCCTCACGAAGCTGCTCCAGGGTGAGGTCATCCGGAATTTCTGGTAAAGGATCGGGGAGTTCTGTTGCTTTGGCCTGCACTTGGATTTGTAACTGCTGAATCAGCTCCTGTTGCTCCTGCTGCTTATCTTGAGTTTTTTGGATTTGCCATAGCAATTGTTGATGGGCAGCGGTGCGTTCTTGTAGATGGGTCTCGACGCGATCGCGTTCTTGTTTCTCACTCCCTAAGCGCTCTTCCAATTTACCCAACTCGGTGCGGAACGTGGCGATGGTGGCCTCGATTTTCTGTTGCTGTTCTTGATTTTCGGTTTTTTGGGTGACCTGGGTTTCGGTTTGGGTGTGCAGGGTTTGGAGGGTGACCTCGGCCTGTTCTTGTTTCTCGTGCAGACGTTCTTGCTGGCTAGTCAGCTCTTGAATCTTTTGTTGGACTTCGCGCAGAGCCTGTTCTCGTCCGGCCACAATCGACTCTTGGCCCTGAATCTGGTTTTGTAGGGTCTTCCATTCACCGTGGGTTTGGGACTGTTCCAGTTCTTCTAGGGATTCTCGCAGCTGTTCTAACTCTGTTTCTTGTTGAGGCAAATTGGTTTGCAGAGTCTGGAGGCGATCCTGAGCGCCCTTTAAATCTAGGCCATAGGTTTGCTGCTGCTTTTCTAGGTGGGCTTGTCGGTCGGCCAACACCTTGAGTTCTTTCTGCAACTGTTCCGTTTTGAGCTGGGCCTCACGATGCTGTTGACGCAGGCCGCTTAACTCTTGATGTTTACTGGTTAATCGAGCTTGGGTCTGCTCAATTTTGTTTTCAATGGGCTGTAGCAGCGTCGCAATTTCCGACAAGCGTTGCTTCAACGCCATAATGGCAGCTGATTCTCCTGCTTCACCCGTACCAAAATGGAGGGTGTTATGGCGATTGCGGCTGCCTCCCGTCATGGCACCCGTGGGTTCCAGAAGTTCTCCATCCAGAGTCACCATCCGGTATTTACCGATATGGCGACGGGCATCATTCAGGGTTTTGAAGACAACAGTATTGCCAAATACAAAGGCAAAAATCGGTTCATAAATCGGGTCAAAATCGATCAGTTCGATGGCAAAATCAATGGCACCTGAGGCAGTTAAGGAGGGCAGACCCTTTGGGGGGCGCATTTTATTCAGGGGCAAGAAGGTCGCTCGTCCCCCTCGCTCTCGCTTTAAGAGGTCAATTCCGGCTGAGGCGACGGCGTCATCATCGACGACTAAACAGCCAAGGCGACCGCCCGCAGCAATTTCTAAGGCGGTCTGATAATGGGCGTCTACTTGCCCCAGTTGAGCCACTAAACCATGGACTCCTGCCAGTTTGGCTTTACGAATGATATGGGTGGCATGAGTGCCCTGTACTTCTTGTTGGGCCTGCTCTTGGGCTTCTAGTTTGTCGAGCTGGCGCTGCTTCTCTTGTTGTTCGCGCAGCAGTCGATTGTGAGTTTCTTGCTGGGTATTGATATCGTGATCCACTTCTGAGATCGCACCCGCACAATCTTGCACCTGCTCTTGTCGTTGTAAGACCTCAGCTTCAGCTGCCTCTAGCTGTTCTTGGGTCTCCGTCAACTCTTGGGCGATCTGCTGAACCGATTGCTGCTGGAGATCGCTTTGGCGATCTAATTGCTGGACCCGCTCTTGTAGTTGAGCTTGTTCGGCCCGCTGGGGTTCCAAAGCTTGCAGAACCGTTTTGATTTGCTGATTTAAGTGGGATTGCTGCTCGATCCAGGCATCAGCAGATTGGGCAATGGCCTGAGCCTGTTGCCGGGTGGTATCCAGGGCTTGCTGGGCCTGTTCACGAGCCTGAGTTAACCGGGCAACTTCAGTAGTGGTTAATATTTGGTGTTGTTCACTAACCTGCTTAATCTCAGCCTGGAAGGTTTGCAGTTGCTGTTGCGTATGTTGAATGGATTGGGCGACTTGCTGTTGCGATTGCTCCAGTTCACCTTGCTGGCGCTGGAGCTGCTTGAGTTCAGCTTCCTGGGTGGCAATTTGAGCTTGGAGGGCGAGATGTTCTTCTTCTCCTAGAGCTTTGACTTGGGCATTGAGGGTTGCCAGCTTCTGGGAGATTTCTTCTAATTCCGTGGCTAATACCGTTGTTTCGGTCTCTAGCTTGGCTTGGGTTTTCTGTTCCGTGGCGAGTTGTTTTTGTTTCTTGTCAATCTGGGCTTGTAAGTCACGCCAGGCAAGCACCCCTTCCCAGGCCGCTTTCGATTGCAGTTCAGTGCGCAGTTTCTGATACTTTTCCGCTTTGATCCGATCACGGGCTAGGCGTTCGCACTGATCATTGAGTTCCTGCTCGACGATGCGGGAACGCTCTTCTTGATCTTTAACGGCATCTAGCTTATCTTTGGCCTGATTAATCCGTCGGTCAAAGTTGGCAACCCCGGCCAGCTCATCAATAATTTCTCGGCGTTGCCGGGCGTTCATGGAAATAATGCTGGTGACGTCCCCTTGGAGGACGACGTTATAGCCCTCTGGATAAATCCGACGGCGATTCAGCTGCTCGTGGAGCTGGGTGAGGGTGCAGGACTCGCCATTAATGGCATAGGACGAGGTATAGGTGCCTTGCTTGGTCACCCGCAGTTTGCGAGTTACCTGCCATTCATTGGGGGCTAGAGTGGATTCCGTATCCGGTTTTGGTATCGCTGATACCGTCGTGGTGTCGGTGTGTCTTTCGGCTTCTTCGGCCTCGGCCGCTTCCGCTGCTGCTAACTCTTCCAGCTCTTGGGGGGATAGTTCGAAGGTGACTGTGACTCGGGTCTCTGCGATCGCATGTCCCCGCTTAATTTGGGCATGATTTACCAAGTCTGGCAAACGCTCCGCCCGCATTCCCCGTGACCCTGCTAATCCCAAGGCAAACAACAAGGCATCTAATAAATTAGATTTACCGGAACCATTCGGTCCGCTAACAACCGTAAACCCTGGCAGCAAAGGAATCGAAGTGGTGCTACCAAAAGACTTGAAATGAGAAAGCTCGAGTTGTTTTACGTACACAAATTACTTCGGTCGAACTAATGTGGCGCTCATCTAGGGAAAGCTAATTCCAAGACAAAATAATTAGAATTGCCAACAGGGTAGCACGACTGTTACAAGTTGCTAGATTGACTCTTTAGAAATTTGTGTTTCTTAGTACTTAATGATGTGAGGATTATCAACCCAATGAAAAATAGCTCACATCAAAGCACAAGTTGAATATCTTAAGGAGATAGCCCAGGCCTTCAGCTAAGAGTAGCAATATGGATAGAAGCGATGCCATCTATACCGTCAGCATCATAGCGTAAATATCCCGAAAGCTGATCATACAAAAAACTTTCCTGGTCAGGGGTTGCCGCAATCCCTAATCCAAATTGTTCACTGGCTAAATGTACATCACCCACTAAATCCCTGCCAAAGTCTGCAGCAGAGATCTGAATCAAATCTTTGCCAGGTAGAACAGTAATCGTATCAATACCATCCGTGGGATTCAAAAAAACAAATTGATCTGAGCTATCTCCTGCTATTAGCAAATCATTCCTAGCATTCCCCACCAGCATCTGATCACTAGGACCACCTAGTAATAAATCACCATATCTTAAATTATGAGCGAGAGAAGCTTGCTCAATTCTCTGATCACCATTGAGATCTTGCTGAAAAGTCGGTTCTAAACTAGTGAGTTCTGTTTCACTGATACTTTGAGAACTCTGATAAGTCCCATTTGCATCCACCCGCCAGTCTAAATAGCGTCCATCAACATTTTTCCACAGTAACTGATACCCTTGCCCTACGCGCTCTACACCAATAGCAGACCAGCCGGAGAAAGTGTTTTCGCTGACCACATTTCCGTTCAACCGAAGAAACTGAGCAGCAGCTCCCTGCCCTTGCAGTTGATAACCAACTGCCGTTGTTGTTAAGGAGGCAGTCCCAACCGTTTCTATCGCCGTTGATGCCCATCCAATCTCTTGATCACCATTGAGATCTTGCTGAAAAGTCGGTTCTAAACTAGTGAGTTCTGTTTCACTGATACTTTGAGAACTCTGATAAGTCCCATTTGCATCCACCCGCCAGTCTAAATAGCGTCCATCAACATTTTTCCACAGTAACTGATACCCTTGCCCTACGCGCTCTACACCAATAGCAGACCAGCCGGAGAAAGTGTTTTCGCTGACCACATTTCCGTTCAACCGAAGAAACTGAGCAGCAGCTCCCTGCCCTTGCAGTTGATAACCAACTGCCGTTGTTGTTAAGGAGGCAGTCCCAACCGTTTCTATCGCCGTTGATGCCCATCCAATCTCTTGATCACCATTGAGATCTTGCTGAAAAGTCGGTTCTAAACTAGTGAGTTCTGTTTCACTGATACTTTGAGAACTCTGATAAGTCCCATTTGCATCCACCCGCCAGTCTAAATAGCGTCCATCAACATTTTTCCACAGTAACTGATACCCTTGCCCTACGCGCTCTACACCAATAGCAGACCAGCTAGAGAAAGTGTTTTCGCTGACCACATTTCCGTTCAATCGAAGAAACTGAGCAGCAGCTCCCTGCCCTTGCAGTTGATAACCAACTGCCGTTGTTGTTAAGGAGGCAGTCCCAACCGTTTCTATCGCCGTTGATGCCCATCCAATCTCTTGATCACCATTGAGATCTTGCTGAAAAGTCGGTTCTAAACTAGTGAGTTCTGTTTCACTGATACTTTGAGAGCTCTGATAAGTCCCATTTGCATCCACCCGCCAGTCTAAATAGCGTCCATCAACATTTTTCCACAGTAACTGATACCCTTGCCCTAACCGCTCTACACCAATAGCAGACCAGCCAGAGAAAGTGTTTTCGCTGACCACATTTCCGTTCAATCGAAGAAACTGAGCAGCAGCTCCCTGCCCTTGAAGTTGATAACCAACCACCGTAGTGAGTAATGAGGCACTCCCTGATGCTTCAATTATTCTCGCGGAGAGTGATTCAACATTGCCAAGGATTGAATACTGGCCCAAACTGCCATAATCAGAATAGCCTTGTGATCCACTGACTAAGGGATTATCTTTGCCCACACCATCAATGCGGATAAAGTAAGTTCCTGCAGTAAGGGACAAGTCTAAACTTGCAGTTAAAAGATTGCTCGGGTTGGAAGATGTTAACAATGTGCCATTGGAGTTGTATAGTCCCGCCAAGATATCGAGATTAGCGCCTTGAGCATCTAAGTATTCAGTGGCATAGCCACCGCTACCATTCCCAACGAATGCTTTTGATGTAGGAGTAATTGTAAATGAAACGTCGCCTGCTCCTATCGTGAAGGAAAAATAGTCAACATCTGTATTCCTTTCAATAATGCCGAAGGAACTCATTTGACCGGCATTGTTTAGGGATAGTGCTGAAGCATTGGCTTGGCTATTGCCATGATCGTCGGAGCGATAATCAAAGCCATTTCTTGTGGTGATGATGGCAAGGTCGTCTTCAGTGTTATCTGCGTTGTAGTAATCTCCTTTACTCCATTGCGTCAGATTTTCCTGAAAAGGGGCTCCCATGATAGTGCCCCAACTCGTGGCACCGCTGCCATGGCCAGGATGGTAAGCGGTCTGGCCACTGATACCATCGTGCCTGAGATATAAACTGTGCCCAACTTCATGACTTGCAGTGACGGCAGCAGCTCTAGCCCCTTTATTAAAAACAAAAACGGCCTGATCAACATTGCGATTAAAACTACCGACATAGGCAATTCCTCCTGCGCCTGCAGCAACTGCCGTGCCATCTATCTCGTTGCGGTTATCAGTGAATAAAACACGAACGCCCCATTGACTGTCGCTGCTACTTGTTCTGCTTAAGGCTGCAGCGCCTGGGTCTTGGGTCGTGACGTTGACATTAAAAGGGGCAAAATCCTCAGCGACCTGCTGCCAAATCGACTGAATTTCTAATAATTCACTTGTACTGAAAGACGCGCTATTACCGTCTCGATTATAGGCGGAAGATCGGATGGTTCCCCCATTGTTCCACCATGTTCCGGATGTGGTATGTCCGTCAAAGTCTAAGTAAATCGTGTGTTGCGCATTGGGATTGCTGTGGAGTTGAAATGTATTGCTAACAGCTAGAGAAGAAGATGGGTTGATATTAGCTGAAGTGTTAGCTGTATTCCATACAGGGAAGTCTCCCTCTAAACCATGAGCATGGTGTGACGTATGGCCATGATGGTGTGACGTATGACCTTCATGGTAATGAGGGTCGTCTTGTTGCTGGGTCCGGTTAGGTGAACAAGCGCATCCCACTTGACCACAGTTTAAACAGCTTGCTTGTTGCTCTGCAGGGTTAAGTAGAGAGGTAAGATTTGGAGAAAGAGAAAAAGTTTTGCTGTTAAGATACTCGTCGAAACGATATTGTTCAACGGAATCGTTTTGCTGAGAACTTGCCCCTTCAATTGATAAAGATTCTAATGCTTCAATGGAAGGTTGTGGTGGCTTTGTTTCATCTTTAAACAGATGTTCGTCTTCTTTCTGGTCGCTTAAGAGAGTTGAATTGTTGCTAAGCGAGAATTCTATTTCAGAAGTTCTATCATGATCAAGATCAGAGCTTATAACATCACGAGATTCTTGAGAATTGGCTGGGTTGGTCATTGCACTGGATGTTATTTAAGATCTGAAAAAGGAGTGAAGAGATCTCGTGGATTTACTTCTAATATTTATTGGTTAGGCGATATTTTTAGATATTTTCTTGGCTAATTAATTTGCGAATTAATCAAGGAATAGCTTTTTGATTGATTCTTTGGGTTTGATGATATGGCTTTCATGAATATGAGTGGCACCGCAATGTACTTGTATTGATATATCAGGTCATATATCAATGCTGGCACTGCTATGTATGAATTGACGTCATTAAAATTCTTCTAATGTATAACTTAATTAGAAGTGAAACAATGAGCCTTTATGTGATTTGATCTGTAGATTTTTGGTTTGTGCTTGTATTTTTAGCCTGATTGTATGAATGGATTGATTGTAAAAATAGCCTCCATTGATGGAAGCACTGTAGATGTGAATTTAGTTTGTTGATTAATAGCTGCTTTATTGATTGTTTGTTAGAATTTTTGACTTTGTCTATTGCGAGAAAATACGGAATATTTTCTTTGGGGAGAATTCTATAACTAGCGTAGCTACTTCAGAAATATGGCCACCTCAGTAAAAAACTCTGATATTTATACTCTGAAAATAAATTAATACTGAGAGGAGTCAGTGTTTTCCGGTAAAACTCTTTGCTTTATCTATGAAAGTGAAAGAAATTATTTAATATATGGCCTGCTGCTTCAACTGATTTCTAAAGTTATTCTTGGTGTTTTTATCTATATAGTTAGTTGTGGGTTGTCGTTGTAAATTAGGCTTTTGGAGATGTAATGAGGAAATGGCTATATGATTGCGTTCTTTATTTTTCAATCTCGTAGAGACTAGATATATCGTTCTATGTATGCCAGGGTAACCTTGCGTTCTTATGGATTCGTTACCCTGAAGGTAGTATCTCTCTGTCCTTCATCAATTAATTTTTGGCACTATGGCTCTTTTTGGATTATTTGGGAAAAAGCTTACCTTACCGACTTCAGAGGACGCATTAGCAGGGCGGGCAAAATCGATGCCTGTTCCTGAGAAGCACTTTGTCAATGGTCATCCTCTCAAACCTCCTTTTCCTGAAGGGTTGGAGCAAGCCATGTTTGGCTTGGGTTGTTTTTGGGGGGCTGAACGACGTTTTTGGCAACAGGAGGGGGTGTATGTGACTGCTGTGGGCTATGCCAGTGGTGTCACGCCTAACCCCACATATCAAGAAGTCTGTTCAGGAATGACGGGGCATAACGAAGTCGTGATGGTCATTTTTGACCCCTCTAAAATTAGTTACGACAGTCTTCTGCAAGTTTTTTGGGAAAGCCATAATCCAACCCAAGGGATGCAGCAAGGGAATGATGTGGGCACGCAATATCGTTCTGGCGTTTACACCTACTCGGAGCAGCAAAAGGCACTAGCATCGTCTTCCAAGGGTATTTATCAGGAAGCTTTAAAAAAAGCTGGCCTAAATGAAATTACGACTGAAGTGTTGGATGCTCCCGAATTTTATTATGCGGAAGATTATCACCAGCAATACTTGGCTAAAAATCCGGGTGGCTATTGTGGATTAGGGGGGACTAGTGTGACATGCCCTCCTTTGGTAGAAGCATAAATCTGCGGTGCAATCTCTTATGAATGACATCTCATGTCTGGAGCTATTGCCTGGCAAGAGAGATTGCACTTTCAATCTTGCCACTCAGGTTAAGCCGAGCCCATGTTGAAGCGAGAAGGCGATTGCTGATGTCTGTTTCAGACTTATTGGAGCTGACTTGAACTGAGTTTTGATGCTCAATCTTTAAGGAAGATGACGCAACGCCTAGTAACTCTCTTGCCATGGCAAGGGTTAGTTTAGGATGGGTTTTAGGTCTTTTGAAGTGTTGGCAGGTTCATGGCTTACTTTTGGTTTAAAGCATTTCATATTATTGGCGTTGTTGTTTGGTTCGCTGGACTCTTTTATTTAGTCCGCTTATTTATCTATCACGTAGAAGCCAACGATGAGCCGGAGCCTGCACCTGCTATTCTCAAGCAGCAGTATATGCTGATGGAAAAGCGTCTCTATAGCATCATTACCAGTCCTGGGATGATGGTGACTGTGACGATGGCGATTGGGATGCTCGTGACTCAGCCTGATCTGCTGAAGCAAGGATGGCTACAGGTTAAATTAGGGTTTGTAGCATTGTTGCTGGTGTACCACTTCTACTGTCGTCGGCTGATGAAAAAGCTGGAAGAAGGAACTTGTGGGTGGTCAGGGCAGCAACTGCGGGCATTGAATGAAGCGCCAACCTTGATGCTAGTGGCCATTGTGCTGTTGGCGGTCTTCAAAAATAGTCTGCCGACGGATACAACCGTATGGGTGATTTTTGCCATGGTGGTGGCGATGGTGGTGACGATCCAGCTCTATGCCAAGAAACGGAAACGAGATAAGGAAAAGTTGGCTTTAGAAACGGCGTCAGAATAAATAGTCTCTACGGCATGTTCCAAAAAACTCGACGGCGATTAGCACTCTGGTATACAGGGGTCACTGCAATTTTACTGCTGGTATTTGCCAGTGGTTTTTATCTGTATGTGCGGGGCACGCTGATTGAGCGGGTGGATGATACCTTGAGCCATGTGGTGGAGGTGGTACAGCGCTCGTTAGTCGTCGAGGCGAGTAATGCAGATTTCTCTCCTCTAGACTCTCCGTTTATCGTTAATTTAGAAGCAAGCTTTGGTGATCCGCCAGATGCGGTGGATGATGACCGGATTGATCTGGAATGGTTTAATTCAGACGGTGATTTGCTCTGGTCAACTCTATCTGAAACCTTGGAGGTCCCCATTCGGTTGGGCTACCGTGGTGAAACCGTTGAAATTGCAGACGATTACTTGTTGCGACAGCTCACCCAGCGGGTCATGTTGAATGGCAATGTGCTGGGCTATCTAAGAGTTAGCCATCCTTGGTTTGAGGTGACGAAACCCGCTCGCCAACTGTTTATTGACCTGAGCTTGGGGACGAGTTTGTTAGTGGGGTTAGTGGCAATGACGGGTTGGTTTCTCTCGGGGTTAGCCATTGAACCGATTCAAGACTCTTATCAACATCTGAAGCAGTTTACGGCGGATGCCTCCCATGAGTTGCGGAATCCGATTGCCCTTATCCAAACCAATGTGCAAGTCGCTTTAGCAGATCCTGAACTGGAGATGCCTGAGCAACGGCAACAGTTAGAGGTGATTGAGCGGCTGACTCAGCGCCTTGGACGCTTGGTGGATGACCTGCTGTTTTTAGCCCGCCAAGACAGTGGCATGCTCCAGATTGACTACCAGCCTTGTCCGTTGGATGCTGTCTTGATGGAAGTGGTTGAAGACCAACGGGCTTTAGCGACGAGTAAGGGGGTGCATCTATACCTGAATTTAGAAGAGACGGGGGCAGCAACGGTACCCGGTGAAGAGTCCTTTTTTGTGATCGGAGACTACGATCAGCTGGTGCGGTTGTTTACCAATCTGGTGAGTAATGGTATTCAATACACCCCTGCGGAGGGTAGGGTCAGGGTGACCCTCAAACAGTCTCTTCGACAAGGTATACCTTATCTAAAGGCGATAGTTGAAGATGAGGGACTCGGGATTCCGGCGGAAGCCATCCCCCATGTCTTTGATCGGTTTTATCGGGCGGATCCGGCTCGACAGCGGTCGTTAATACCGGCGGCTCAACCCGTTTCCTCTGGCAAAGTGATGGGAACGGGATTGGGGCTTGCGATCGCACAAGGGATTTGCCACAATCACCAAGGTCAAATGAGTGTCAGCAGTCGGTTGCAGCAAGGTACCCTCTTTACGGTGACACTCCCTCAGCAGCTTCCTAAAAAGATTGAAGCTAAATCCCTGCCCTTGGAAGAGATAAATCAGCTACCCTGAGAAAGGCAAGATTACCAAAAAGGCTTAAGCATGAAGGATTGGAATCCAGCAAATCTCGGAATTATCATTGCGTTATTGGTACTGTTGGGCCTCAATGCTGTTGTGATTATCAATCCCGGTCAAGCTGGCGTGCTCAGTATTTTGGGAAAAGCGCGGGATGGAGCGCTCCTTGAAGGCATTCATTTCAAAGCTCCCTTTGTTTCTAGAGTCGATATTTACGATTTGACGGTCCAAAAATTTGAAGTTCCTGCCCAAAGTTCTACCAAAGACTTACAGGACCTCACCGCCCGTTTTGCCATTAACTTTCGGCTCGATGCAACGGAAGTGGTAGAAGTAAGACGGAAGCAAGGTTCTCTTCAAAATATTGTTTCCAAAATCATTGCGCCCCAGACTCAGGAGTCTTTTAAGATTGCTGCCTCTCGCCGCACAGTGGAAGAAGCTATTACCCAACGGGAAGTCTTGAAATCCGATTTTGACGATGCTTTGAGTAAGCGACTGGAAAAATACGGCATTATCGTTCTTGATACTAGCGTTGTAGATCTCGACTTTTCCCCAGAATTTGCTCAGGCCGTTGAAGAGAAACAAATTGCCGAACAGCGCGCTCAGAGAGCGGTTTATGTTGCTCGGGAAGCTGAGCAAGAAGCCCTGGCTGAAGTGAACCGTGCTAAGGGTAAGGCAGAAGCCCAACGTCTATTGGCAGAAACCTTGAAGGATCAAGGGGGCAAATTAGTGCTGCAAAAAGAAGCGATTGAAGCCTGGAGAAAAGGGGGTTCCCAAATGCCCCGTGTCTTGATTAGTGGCAGTGGCAAAGATAACGGACAGGTGCCATTTCTCTTTAATGTCAACGCAGATAGTAAGGGATAAAGACCGGCCTAATTTGCGAAGCGATTAGCCCTCATGCCTTAAGCATGAGGGCTAATTTAATGGTAATTTCTAGCCTGATTATGGATTGGAGCTTGGCTTATGGGGCCAAGTTTTATAGGGATGAACCGCTAGGTAAGAATTGAAATATCTCGGATCATCCGAGACTTCTAGGCCGATCCAATCGGGTAATGGGACAGATTGCTCAGGAGAGGTCAGCTCTACTTCTGCCAGGACTAACCCTTGATTCTGGCCAGCAAACTCATCAATCTCCCAAATGAGGTCTTCTATCGGAATCTTGTAGCGGGTTTTTTCAACGACTCTCGGATGGCAAAGATCCATCATAGCTTGAGCATCAGCTACAGGGATCTCATATTCAAACTCCTGTCTCGTCAGATTTTTGACTCTTCCTTTAACGGTGAGGAAGGCGATGTCTCCGGCAATACGAACCCTGGCGGTGGCCTGATTACTTCCTGCTAAATACCCTTGAATGAGAGGGACGCTATGGCCCATGGATCGCCATGCTTCTCCTGTAACGAGAAACTTACGCTCTATCTCGATTCCCATATTGGCTGACCCAACCCCTAGGACTCGGCCCGGGTTTTGAGTAGCTTACGAATGAGATCGAGCATTTCTGAGGGGTTAAAGGGTTTGGTAATGTAAGCGTCTCCCCCTTGCTTCATGCCCCAATGTCGATCAAATGCTTCACCCTTGGTAGAGCACATAATCACGGGTAAGTTGCGGTCGGTTAGGTCATTTTTGACCCAGCGGCACAATTCATAGCCGTTCATGCGAGGCATCACAATATCTGTGATCACCAAGTCTGGATAGCTACTGGCCTGCAGCATTGTTTTAGCTGCTAAGCCGTCTTCAGCTTCAATGACCTCTAGACCATTGCGCTGTAACATATCCGTTAGCATGGCACGCATGGTGGGGCTGTCATCAACTACCATTACTGTTGTCATGTCTCTCTTCCCTTTTACCTCCATGAGACCCACAGCTCTTCATTACAAGGATTCCCTATTAAGACGCTCTAGCTAACTCTGAATACTCCGTATTTTTACGAGAGTTTCACTTTAAATCAACAAGGTGTCATCATCTTGGGCTCTAAGTTGAGCGGGCCAAAACTATAATGAGTACCAGGAAATTGATCAAGAGTATCTTTACCTTGATTGGACTAGATCATAGACAACGTGAGTTATTCAAATGGTCTAAATCTACCTTTTTTAGGTGTAATCTTTATCTTAAACGAAGTAAGAACAAGACTCCTGTTTACCTAGGCACAGCATAATTCATGATGTGTCTTGAGCAAATCAGGGGAAACACTTAGATCGTAGTTGATCCGTCCGATCTCAATAGTACACAGGTGTCGCTCAAGAATGACGGTTCAGGTGCATTTAATTTTATGAGGGAGTGCATTTATCGGTGACTGTGGCGATGGCTAGCGTGGGTTGATCCTACAGGATACTTTCAGGTTGCGAAAAGGGTAGAGGCCGTATAAGCCAGATGCGATCGCACGGATCGTATCCCACTCGGTCGGAATTCGAGGCAGTTTCCAGTTTTGAGGATTGCAATAGGTAAAGTTAACGACTTTCCAGAGGGTGACCGCGTCTACATCCTTAAACATGCAGCCATATACCGTGCCGTTTTTCTGCTGATTGCGGATCTCAGCCATCATTCGTAAGCTGGTCCTGGGTACGGCTAATTCAACGGTCTCATTCAATTGCAGTGCGGTAGGATTCTGGGTGCGAAAGCGACAGCCTGCTTCCGAAATATCTATAAATTGACCCATGGCACTTTGTCCTGTTTGGGTCGTTACCTGGCAGACCTCATCCGAAAAGACCCGAGGGTGTCCCCGATCATGATCGGCACTCACTCCCGCAATCAGGGCTGCTGCTAAAAAGATCAGATTCACTTGGGCCCAAATGAGATTGATGATATATAGATCGTCACCTGTGGGATGGAATAAGCCATATATGATCGTGAATAGAGTGAGTCCTAAAAGTATGAAAATATGCGCCAAACTATGAAGATTGAACTTTATACCAAAGCTATCTAACTGTTTATTCGTGACCTGGAAGGAATCAGAGATTTGAGAATATAAAAATATTTTCAGTACAACTTTGAAAATATGAAACCCTTGCAAGAGATTATAGATAATCAATAACAGGACGCTGCCTCGCATCCAGCTCATCACAATCATAGAAAGAGAATAGTTATAGAAGGTATAGGTGCTGGCTTCCCCTAACGTGATGTCAATGCTTTTGAATCCAAACAGCAAGTAGAAAAGAGGAGCCAAAAAAGCTCAAGGTTTTCAGCATCTCTTCCAGCCAGTACAGGGTGCCCGCAGCATAGGTAAACCGCTGTATAAAGTTGAGGCCAGGCAACCACAGAGGATTACGTTTGCTAATCACCATCCTCAAGGTGCCTTCCGCCCAACGCATCCGTTGTTTGAGATATTCATTAATATTGTTGGCGGCACAGCCGACACTCAGCAGTTCATTTAAATAGACGGTCTTATAACCCCGAGATTGCATTAAGATGCCCGTGGCATAGTCCTCAACAATGGTATCTAGAGGAATGCCACCAATGGCATCTAAATGCTGGCGTCGATACAGCACAGAACTACCCGAACAAACCACAGCATTGACAGAATCTCGGGCGGGCTGAATCACTTGGTAAAAATCAGTTTGCTCATCCGTAATAAACCGCCCGCCTAGGTTTTTTTGAGGAGGGTCGGGATTGTAGAACTTTTGAGGAGTGACGACCATGGACAAATTATCGTCTGCTTTGAAAAATCCAATGGTTCGTTCCAAAAAGTGATTGAGGGGGACAAAGTCAGCATCAAAAACCACCAAAATTTCGCTACTGACATGCTTTAAAGCATGATTGAGGTTTCCTGCCTTAGCATGGTCATTAATGGGCCGAGTGAGGTAATTGCATCCCCATTTTTGGGCCAGCGCTTTAACATCGGGTCGTTGTCCATCATCCAGTAACCAAATGTGTTTTTGTTGTTTAGGGTATTTCAGGGATTTACAACCAATCAGCGTCCGTTCCAACATTTTGTGGGATTCATTATAAGTGGGGATCAAAATATCGACGCTGGGCTTATAGGTCTTTTGCACCCACTGACTATATTGATCGGCTTCGAGACTGCGATTGGGAGACCGTAAGATTAAATAGTTATTGGTCCAGCTATTCAGAATGCTGAGCAGTTCATAAGCAAAGAGACCGATGCAAAATACACCATCTGGCCCACTCAAAATTAGAGTATGGGTTGCCCGCCACAAGAGATATCGGGCTTGCACAACAAACAATAAAAAAACGAATAGCCCTTGAATCCATTTGGGTGGACGTTGGGGTAGAAAAATTCTTAATGCCCCTAATATCAGCAGTGAAGAACAGATCGGTAAAGCGGGTAAAACAGTGCGAGATAGGGATCCGATCTTGGGGCCAATTTCAGTTAAATCGTAGGCAATAAACCCTAAGGTAATGAATGCTAGAAAATATTTACTATAAATAACTCTATAGTCTGTTGGTAGTGACCGTAGGTAGTTGGCTACGGTTTGCATTCACTAACTCCGTAGTCGCTTAAAAGATGGATAGTGCATGGGTTGTAGCCATGATGTCTGGATTTTTTGGATTAATCGTTGCTGGTGTTGGCGTAGAAGGTAATCGCAATTGAAGACAAGGATTTGAGTATTGGCTTAGAATTCCCCAAAAAGAATGAAAATAGACAAGATAACGTCCTCTATCTTGTTTATTTTTGACTGTATAAAATCTAGAGTGAATTTACGGCCAATATCAATCAGGCTGTGAGCTGCTGATAGGCGTGTTTTGGAGTTGGCTAGAGGCAAATTATAATGCTTGCTTTGGGAGTTCTCTCGATGACGGATACCGATGCAATCTATCAAGCTAGCGGCTATGAGGGAGGGAACTAACGGAAGCTAGTTCAGTTCATCGTTGGCGTCTATTGTTGAACATGTCGTGCTGGTGGTGCATGCAAGATAAATAGTACGCGACGAATTTTGCAACAGAGTCAGACCAAAATCAATCCCTTAACCCAGTAGAGATTTCAGTAACTCCAACATCATTGCACCCACTATGCCGCCTACCATACATATGGTGAAGCAGACGACCTTACCCATTGATCCTTTGAAGGATTCGGTGAGGCGATCAAAGCCTGCCTGAAACATAATATAAATAATTGCGCCAACAGGGAGAGTGATGAGAAATAGCCAACCCGGTAAATTGGCAGTGAGCAAAGGGATAAAGATCAGCGCACATAAGATGGATAGGCCGAATAAAAAGAAAAGTTTATGCAGGTAGACTGCTCCCATGATCAATGGCTTCTCATGCTTGGATTGATTGGGTGGCTGATGTTCTAGCTGGCTTCAGCGGAGTCTTCAGCATAGTTGAGGATCATTTCAATGGTATTGAGTTCATGCTCAATACAAGTCATCTCAGCATTGAAATCCTGGTTCTGGCTGCTGTTGTAATCAAAGATGTCATGGCCAGGGCGATAGTCTGTCTGAGCGCAGCGGTGATCGAAAGATAGCTCTTCTAGAATGGCTAACCCAGCTTGCCAGCGCTGTAAATCAATCACTCTAATTTGCCGAATCCAGGCTTGCTTGACATAGAGGGGTAGAAAGCTAGATAGCTGAATATATGAAACTAGACGGTGGCAAGAGAGGGCGATCAGCTCTCCTAGAGAGGGGGTGTCGGGCGTGGTGCTTAAGGCTTGGAACAGTGAAGATCGAACATCAGTAGAACGTGCAACTTTACCGTGATCGCGTTTAGGTGAGGTGGCTTGCAGGGTTTGGGTTGAATTCACCCATGTTGTTTGCAGGGCTGCGCCGCTTTGTTGAAGATGCCAACAGGTTTTGGAGCGTTGAGTGTTTTTGTTTAAGAAATTGCTAACCATTTCATTTTCTCTCAGTCATCAATACCCTCATTTGGGAAGTAAACCCGAGTTGCAAACCCTTTGCGGAACCATGGGTTCTTCTTTTTGGGGGATATGCATAGCATCCCAGATCTAAAAAAGGTCAGCGATGAGAATCATCACTGACCATGACTGAGAGCTATCACGCTATGAACGTGATGGGTATCACCCAAAGCAAACTCAAGATGTTGGGAGGGGAGGACTACCCAGAGTAGGAATTGAGGGGCGGCTCAGAGGGATTTAGACTCAGGAGGCATGAATCTAAATAGGCTCCCATTTGCTCCACTAGAGTGGAGTGCACCGAGAGAGATTGTTGAACGAATTGCCCTGGAGCAGCCAAAGCCTTCATCATTTGCCGAGCTGTCAGGAATCGCTCTCCGGGGAATCGGGCAATCGCCTTGTTCAAAATGGCAGCAAAGGCTGAATCTTGGGCTAAGGTCTGGGTGTTCCAATCACAGGACCCGGTGTTGAGGTTAAACAGAGCGTAGGGATCTTTCCCGGTCAACAAATAAATACCGATCAGACCCAGGCTGTAAAGGTTGCTGGAGTAATAGTGTTGATCGAGGATGACCTGCTCATGGGGCAAGAAGCCAGAGGTGGACATCCAAGGGTTGGGCCGAATATTGTTTTCCAAAAATGTGTTGGCAATGACCTGATTTAACATGCCGCCATACTGAAGGACGGGCTTGTTGTCATCTTGCCGCAACACGATATTGTTGGGTTCCAAGGTGCAGTGGACGATTTGATTTTGATGGAGATAATCGACCAATGACAGGAGCTTGGTCATGATCTGTTGAACAGTGGCTTCGTCTAATGCGCCTTGTTCTTGCACGGTTTGGGTAAGGGTCAGTCCTGGTACCCATTCTTCCATGAGATAGACTTGGCCCGTACTATCGGCAAAACTGGATAACCAAGGAATTTGGTCATGGATGCCGCCTAGCTTTTGCCAGATTTCGATTTCGGCTTGGATGCGATCGCAAAGCTGTTTTTGAATGTCTGCATCTGTGGTGAGGGGTTTGACCTGGCGAATAATACATTGCCGACGAGAAGGCAGCTGTGTATCTTCAGCCAACCAGGCAATACTCCAGGGCCCGTCCTCAAGGATGCGAACAATCTGATAGCGATTATTGAGTAAAGTGGGTGTCGGTGCGATACAAGTGCTAACCATCTTGGGTATTCCCCAGAACATCTATGTCTAGACAATGCCAGCTTTACCCAGGCGACTCAGTGACATGTCTCACATGAATAATTGAACCTAGTCACAAGGATTTTCCTAACCCCCTCAGTGGAGGGGATCGTAAGGGGATCGCCATGATGTTGGGGCTGTAACATACCGCAAACAAGGGTGGTCTATGCTGAATCAGGTTTGTTGCAATGCAAGGAGACAAAGATGCCATTTCCTGAACAGTTTGTCTGGGGGGCTGCTGCTGCAAGTTATCAAATTGAGGGAGGGGCCGAGGCAGATGGCAAGGGCCTCTCGGTTTGGGATGTGATGTGTCGCCAACCCCATAAAGTGGCCGAGGGGCATACGGGAGAGGTTGCCTGTGATCACTACCATCGGTATGCAGAAGATATTCAGTTGATGGCTGATATTGGGTTGCAGGCTTATCGTCTATCTTTATCCTGGCCGCGCATCTTGCCGGAGGGCATTGGGCCGGTGAATGAGAAGGGGCTGGACTATTGCGATCGCATCATCGATACTCTGTTAGAACACCATATAGAACCTTGGGTAACGCTCTTTCACTGGGACTATCCAGAAGCCTTATTTCAAAAAGGGGGCTGGCTGAATCGGGACAGTGCTGATTGGTTTGCGGAATATACTCAAGTCGTAGTAGATCGGCTATCAGACCGAGTCACCCACTGGATGCCCCACAATGAACCCCAATGTTTTATTGGCTTGGGCCACCAATCCGGAGACCATGCCCCTGGCCTTAAACTTAGTTTTAGTGAAGTACTGACGGCAATTCATCATTCCTTGCTGGCTCATGGGAAAGCAGTGCAGGTAATTCGAACCCAGGCCAAACGTTCTCCCCAAATCGGAACGGCTTTAGTGGGGATTGTCTCCATCCCTGCTACTGATCATCCTGACGATATTGCTGCAGCCCGAGCCAGTACCTTGGCCGTCAGCGGTAAGCACTGCTGGAACAATACCTGGTTTGCCGATCCGTTGATCTTGGGGCACTATCCTGAAGATGGCATGGCCCGATTTCAGCAGATCATGCCCACTATTCAATCGGGTGATTTAGAAACAATCTGCCAACCTCTGGATTTCTATGGTCTCAATATTTATCAGGGTCAGACCGTTCGTGCGAATTCAGACAAGAGTGCGACCTCTATAGTCCACCCATCAGGGGGACCCCGAACCACTATGGATTGGCCTGTTACTCCAGAAGCCCTGTATTGGGGGCCTCGGTTTATCTATGAACGGTATCAATTGCCCATTGTGATTACAGAAAACGGCATGGCGAACTGTGACTGGGTTCATAGGGATGGCCAGGTCCATGATCCACAACGGATCGATTTTCTGACTCGATATCTGCAAGCCTATGGCCGAGCTATTGATGATGGCATTGAGGCCCGAGGCTATTTTCTCTGGTCGGTTATGGATAACTTTGAGTGGGCCTTTGGCTATGACAAACGGT
Organism: Acaryochloris sp. 'Moss Beach'; assembly: GCF_021497025.1. Taxonomy (NCBI): domain Bacteria; kingdom Bacillati; phylum Cyanobacteriota; class Cyanophyceae; order Acaryochloridales; family Acaryochloridaceae; genus Acaryochloris; species Acaryochloris sp. 'Moss Beach'. The sequence continues at coordinate 2,440,408 of NZ_CP071717.1, read as the reverse complement.
TCGGCATTATTTACGTGGACTACGAAAGCCAACAGCGGACCCTAAAAGATTCGGCTCATTGGTATAAACAAGTGATCGGTAGTAATGGTCAGACTTTGGCTTAGGCCGCCTGTAAGTTTTTCAGCCAATTAATAATCATGGGATTGATGACGTCGGGACGCTCATCATGGGGACAATGCCCAGTTTTGGCAATAATTTCAAAGGTGACTTTAGGCTCGGCATTCGGATCTTCACTCAAATCTCGATAGACCTTGGCTGTGCGCAAAGCGGCCCAGGGATCGTCTTCGCCCCATAGTAGGAGTAAGGGTTGTTTAATTCGCGGGAGCAACTCGGTGGGACGAGGTCCGGGAGGTCCAGTCAAAACAGATAGAAAAACCTGACAGGCTTCTTCCCGGCAAGACGGATTGTGAAGCATCTCCACTAACTCATCGGTAATGGCTTCTTTGTTGCCATAAATCTGGGACAGGGAGTTGCGAATGGCGCGTTTGCCTCGGACTTGATTGAAGAAAAACGGACCGAACAGCTTGGAGCGCATCATCATCCGCATGGGACCCATGACCATCCGCAGGGGCAAGATCGCTTCTTCTCGGCGAATATTCATACTGCCAGCGGAGTTGAGCAAAACACCACTGGTGCCCATTTGGGGATGATTGGCTAACATCATCAATACCAAAAGACCCCCAATAGAGTTCCCCACCCAGACTGCAGGTTCTTGGATAAATTCTTCCCAAAAGTCTTTGAATAGGTCTTGCCAGACTTCTAGGGAGTAATCGATGGCAGGCATATCAGAGTCGCCAAAGCCTAGTAAATCTAAACTCCAGACCTGGTATCCGGCTTCGGCCAGCTCAGGAATATTTTTGCGCCAGTGCCCAATACAAGCGCCAAAGCCATGAATCAAAACCATCGGTTGTCCGGTGCCTTTGACGGTGTATTTGATCTGGTTACCTCGCCAAATCCAAGTTTTAATTTCAAGTGGTGGGCTGGTGGGTACCTGAGTGGTCATGGCAAATAATGAAGAATACTATCTTAATGTTCCTTCATAATAAGCCGTTCTTTGGCCAGTGAGGTTTTCGTTTATAGAAATCATCAACCCAAAGTCTAGATTCTCTTAGGGGTATCCCTTGCCTCCATAGAATTTAGGCTTTCTATAATAGTAATAAGTGCTAACTTTTGAGAGGGAAAAAAGCTGCAGGAGACACCGCAAAATACTCCGCTAATTCCTGTATATGCCTGGTTGTGAGTTGTCTACGTCCCTTAAAAATATCTGAGATGATTGATTCAGCTTTAAAAATAGGTACTAGATCTTTTTGTCTGAGTCCTCTGTCTTCAACTAAAACTTTCAGTAAGTCCACCCCCATAGATATCGGGAATAGCTTCTAAAGTTTGCTCATATTCCCAGACGAGAGTGCCTAAAAGATCCAGATAGTCCGTTTCATCAGGTGTGAGTTCACGCTCTAAATCTATCAGGGTATCAATTCTAGTTTGAACAGCTTGTAGCTGCTGATCGGTGTGAATTGGTCGGGGTATAAATTCTTGTACCAAGTTTTCATAGCTCGCTGCATCATTTGTTCCAAGAATCATATTTCCACTTGCCTTTGTCGTATTCGGCATGGGTTAAAAAATGACGGATATATATCCTACTTTTTCGGTAGTTGATTAGAGTGATCAGTCGATAGTTGTTCCCGGCGATATTAAAGACGGTCAACTTACCTACTAGATCAGCGTTTGGAAAAGTCTGACGTGTATCTTCAAGGGCTTGCCAATTGGCGAATTTTGTAATCTTGATCCACGCTCTGACACTGGACTGAGAATTAGGGTATTTTGCGGAAGCTGCTCGTAGGCGAGAGTCTGAAATAATTCGCATGTCGATTTTGTCGAAAAATATATTTCATTGTTTGGCTCTAGTTGCAGTCACTGATAATCTTATCATATTGATAAGTTAACCTACTTTTGGCTTGATTATAGAAATGACCAAACGTTTGTTGAGAGAGTGAAAACGTGACAAGCTAGCAATGAAAAAATCATCCTGTTTTTCAGTAGGGCTCTTAGCCAAAATTGAGAGTGAGCAAGTTTGGGAAAATTTCTTGGAGACTATAGCGAATACTGAACAGGATAAATAAGTTAGAGTTCGTTAAAAATTTAGGTGGGCACCATTGTGTCAGTGTTGAAACCACTGCTTAAGTTTTGATATAAGCGCGGACCATATCCTCTAGTACTTGGACTTGAGCTGTAAAAAACTTCGGTTGAAGGTGGAACATACAGTAGTGGGTGGCCATCCCATCTAAGGTACTCACCAGCATGCGAGCAAAAATGGGAGCCGAGAGAGTAGATGAGATTTGCCCTTGGGCTTGACCGGCTTGAATGTGAGTAATAAAGAACTGATTTAAGCACTCCATCCACTGTTCAAAGTCTTCACTTAACCCAATTGATCGATCCAGCTCCTTGTTACCCAGAATTTCGAAGACTAAGGGGGTGATATAGGCGAACTCATCAAGATCCTGAAAACAGAGTTGAATTCCTGCCATGATGGCCTCAACTGGATCGGAATGAGCTTCCTCTAGTTGCGAAATTTGTTGATCGAATTCCTGGAGCATTAGACCAAAGAGACTTTTGGGGAGTTCTTCCTTGGTGCGGAAATACTCATAGAGGGTGCCCTTGCCCATCTCAGCTTTACGGGCAATATCGGCCATCTTAGTGGAGTGATACCCTTTCTCTGCGAAGACTGCGATCGCAGCGGCCAGAATCGCCTGTCGTTTGGCTTCTCGGTCAACAATTTTGGGACTCATGGCGTCATCATAGCTGTTCCTGTGTCTGTTGCTGTAGGCATTTCATCTTCATCCTTGACATTTGACCGACCAGTCGGTCAATATAAAGATATCGCCATTAGGGTTTCAACCATGTCGACTATCGCTACGCCCGTCAGCCCTACTTCTTCTGCCACTCAAGTACCGAGTCAACCTTATTTTCAAGGAATGAGTTGGAATGAGCACCAGTCAGTCACACTACTATCCAGCCTGAAAACCGTTGCCACCCTTCAAGGCCAACGGTCCATGCATCCCTTAGCCCAAGACATGATGCAGTCGATTCAAGACCATCTGCTCCCATGGCAAGGGTCGATTGAGGACCTACCTATTATTAGTCCAGAATTGCTGGGACGTGAATTAATAGGTAGGTATCAAGAGCTGGCCCTGCAATTTTTGATCTTGATGCCCTACCTGTCCATGGAGGTTGAGCAAGCCGAAGTGAACTTAGTGCAGCAGTTTGCCCAAGGTTGCCTGCATGAACCCCATACCTTGAAGAGCCTAAAGCAGGTGTATTCTGGACAGTTGCAAGGGTTATTTTGGGATTACTCAGTGCGATCCCTAGTCAAACTCTTGCCAGGTGGATGGTGGCAGAAACTGAAGTGTATTTTCAGTGCTATGCACCAATATATCGGTGATCCTGAAACGGCCCGTCAGTATCAAGTTTTAGAAGATTTACCTGCTGGAACCTTGGGGAAAGAGCTGTATCAGTACTATCGCGATCGCAACTTTCCCTTACCCGGCGAGCAGAAAAGCTTTAGCGATATCCTGGTGCCTCATGATCTGATTCATTTGTTATCGGGTATTGATACCAGCCCCGTCGGCGAAATTGTGGTGGCGGGTTTTGAAGCGGGCATGAGCGGCAGTCAATTTGGGTTTGAGCTGTTGCTTGAAGTGGTGTTGGATTTCCACCTGGGTTTAGAATTCACAACTCTTGGTGTTTTGGACCCTAGTCAAAATAATTTTGTCCCGAGTTTAGTGATCCAGGCATTTGTGCAAGGAACTACTGTGCGGCAAGACTTGTTCAGTCCCTACTGGTCCTTTACAGAACTGCTTGAGCAGCCGATCACTAGGATTCGGGAACATTACAACATTCAAGCGCTAGATCTTAACAGGATGGTGGAACCGCAGGAGCAGCTCCTGCCCCAGACTGTTCTAGGATCGTGCTAGTTGTGGTTGCAGATGAACCCGCAACAATAGTGGCAAACACACAGCCTGTGATCGCATCTAAATCATTGTTATTGGGTATTGCTTGGAATTCTCCCAGAGTAGAGTTCGTAATTCCAAATTGGAAGGTGTATTGATCTGAGATGAGTGGCAAATCAATCTCTAAATTGGCCATGGTGTTGGAAAATACTGGAAATTCTAGTCGGTAGGTTTGCTGAGCGCGATTGACAGAGCCAATATAGCTTTGAGCGACAGCTTGTTGAGCTTTCAAAGATTGCTGCAACATGGATGGCACGGCCACAGCAGACAGAATACCCACAATAACGACACTGACTAATAGCTCTAAAAGGGTCACACCTTGTTCGGGATATTGCCGGAGGCTGTTATAGCTAGGGATGAACGAAAACATGGTGCTTGTAGAAGTGATGATCAGAAGCAACTCAATGCTGGGCAATATAGTCCAAGAAATGGGTAGAGCAAAGCTTTGAGTAAAGAATAAGTTGCCAAAAAACTAAGCCCCATATAGTTTGCAAACAACAAACTTCATGGGGATAAAAAACAGTTGCTAACAGCTATCGGTAACAACATGAATTCAATGTTAGTTGTTAACAATCTGGAAAACGATTTAACTACGTTGGGTGACGAGCAAAGAGATAACGCAAGCTTCAAACCCTCTAAAAATAGTGTTGCTATGGTCAACCTAACATTGAGATTGGGGTGAACTGTCCGTATATTCACGGACAAAAGCACAACAATTTGTGACCCATTTTTTTGCTGCCAACAACTAGAGAGATGAGGTGAAAGGTCAGCATCTTAAAAAGAAGTATTTTCAAGTAAAAATGATGATTGATGACAATAAAGCTTATAAAAAAGAAACTTTTGTCGATAGAGATCAGTATTTTCTCTCTTGAGGCTCAAATTGGTTTAAATTGACGGGCATATATTTCAGCTCGATTCCGGCTGTGGAAAAATAGGCTAAGGTATGTTGCAGAAATTGATCGTCATTTCGAGTGGGAAAATCTTCACGAGAATGAGCACCACGGCTTTCTTGGCGTTGCAGGGCACCGGTCATGATCACTTCACCTACGACCATTAAGTTACGTAACTCCAGGGCTTCGATAATTTCGGTATTCCAAAGATTGTCTTTATCATCGAGGCGAATGTTTGGATACTGCTGTTTATAGGTTTGGAGTTGTTCTAAGCCTTCTTGGATAATGTCTGCAGTGCGAAAAACACCGCAATGTTGACTCAAGCAATCTTGGACTTGTTGGCGAATATCGTTAATGCGGATGTCACCGGATTGAGCGAGCAATGCTTTGATCTGCTGGTGGGCTTCTTGGAGATATTGTTGTTCATCTATATGAGGGAGGGATTGGTCTTGCACGTAGGTTGCGATCTCACCACCAGTTCGCCGACCATACACCACGCACTCTAATAAAGAATTACTGCCTAAACGATTAGCACCATGAACCGATACACAGGCACATTCTCCGGCTGCAAAGAAATTATCCACCAAGCCGTCGGCACTATTGCGAACCCGTCCATCGGTATTGACCGGAATACCCCCCATGGAATAGTGGGCGGTGGGTCGCACTGGGATTGGCTCCGTGACTGCATCGACCCCTGCTAGGCGGTGGGATTCTTCCCAGCAAAAGGGGACACGGCTCATGATTTTTTCCCGCCCCATATGACGCAAATCCAAGTAAACAAATGGTCCCCCTGCACTACCATCGAGATGTAGACCACGGCCTTGGCGAATTTCTGTGGTGATGGCTCTAGACGTAATATCGCGAGGGGCTAGCTCCATTTTGTTGGGGGCATAGGTGGCCATAAACCGCTCCCCTTCACTATTAATGAGATAGGCCCCTTCTCCTCGAACGGCTTCAGAGATCAAAACGCCAGCAGGATATAAGCCGGTGGGATGGAACTGGACAAATTCCATATCTTCTAAGGGCAAGCCAGCTAGTGCCGTCATGGATAGACCATCCCCTGTAGAGGCAAAGTCATTCGAGGTGGTGTTGAAGACTCGACCATAGCCACCCGTGGCAAACATCACGGCCTTGGCCCGTAGAACCTGTAACTCACCATCCAAAAGGTGATACATAACCACACCCTTGGCCCGGTTGTCTTCAAGGATTAGCTTCATCACGTACCATTCGTCGTAGATGGTGATGCCGTAGCGGCGAATATTGTTGTACAGCTCGTGGAGAATGGCATGGCCGGTTTTGTCAGCGGCGTAGCAGGTGCGGTTATGGGTATGGCCTCCAAAGGCACGCTGGGCGATTCGACCATCTTCCAGGCGAGAAAACAAAACGCCAAGATGTTCTAGGTCAATAACGACGTCTGGGGCTTCTTGGGTGAGGAGGGCGACGGCGTCCTGATCGGCTAGATAATCGGAGCCTTTGACGGTATCGAAGGCATGGGCTTCCCAACTGTCTTGGTCATCCACATTCTTGAGGGTGGCGGCAATGCCTCCCTGGGCAGCAACAGAATGGGACCGAATGGGATGGGTCTTGGCAATCATTGCCAGATTAAGGTCGGGTGCCTTTCGAGCAATTTCTAGGGCAGCACGGCACCCTGCCAAACCACCCCCAACGATTACAACATCATGCTCTAACATGGCAGTTTCTTTACAGCTTCGAATACGTTCCAAATCTATCGCACATATTCTTTATGAATCCTTAGCTACAGGGTTTTGTAATAGTGATATACTCACCTCACAATCAATGAATTGGAGGGCTATCTGCGGCCAATCAGGTTGTTGTCAAGGTTGTTATAAACCTGTCAAACAACTGGGGAAAGTTCGGTGTAAGCCCGTCGCTGTCCCGCAACTGTAAGTTGTTCGTGCATGTTGGGTGCAAGGTGTTTAGCCATCTTGAAGTTGCAAGATGCCCTGCGCAAGACTATTGCTCAACGACAAGCCAGAATACCCTTGATTGCATTCTTCTCTACAACATATCTGCGAGGTACAGATTGTGAATAAGATGATTCGTTCCCTGCGATGGACGAGTAAGAGCATTCGATTATCGCAACTTTTACTGCCAGGGCTGTTGCTAGCTATTGTGCTAATGCCTGTCAGCGCTCAAGCCCATTTTGATGGCAGCCATGGCATCGGTTTTATGCATGGATTTACCCATCCAATAGGTGGGTTAGATCACCTCGCTGCAATGGTAGCGGTAGGCCTTTGGGCGACTCAGATGGAACGTCGGGCATTATGGGCCGTACCGTTAACCTTCGTGTCGGTCATGATCTTAGGTGGCTTTATTGGCACGACGGGGATAGCCGTTCCGTTTGTTGAGCAAGGCATTGCTTCTTCTGTGCTGATGTTAGGGGTCTTGATTACAGCTGCCATCCGTCTTCCCATGGGTCAGAGTGCTGCGATTGTTGCTTCATTTGCCCTGCTTCATGGTTTTGCTCATGGTGCAGAAATGCCAGCCTCGGCTTCTGGTCTACCCTATGGATTGGGCTTTGTAGTGGCTACAGCGTTGCTGCATTTGAGTGGCGTTGGGCTTGGATTATTTTGCCAGCAGTTGTTTCAACGCCATGCTCGCCTAGCTCAACTCTTTATGGGTGGCTTTGTGACCAGCTTGGGTGTCTATCTTTGCGTTGCTTAACAGCGGGTGTTTGATACCTGACAACTGAATAAGTGCCCCACCTGTTTTTAGGGTTGATTGGGCAATATATGAATGCCGTTTCGTTTGATAACGGCATTCTTTGTTGTTTAGAGGCATGAGGTAACTGTGGAGAAAATTCTATTTGCCGTTTTGTTGTTCTCGACTGGCTATCTGCTGTGGGATGGATTTACCTCTGGCTCGGTTTGGGTGCGAGGGGGGCGACGCACGTTAGAGTTTGGTAAGTGGGCCCATAAAAAACACCGTAGCCAAGAGCCGATCTGTTACTGGATTGCAATGGCGTTTTATGGTGGCTCGGCTATCTTCTCGCTTTATGCCCTGGTCTTTGTCAGGTAACTGGGTAATGGACTGGGGAGAAGAACCCATACCCAAGTTGAAGGTGCAAAAATCTCTATCAGTTTTCCACGCCTTAATGAGAAATCAGTAGTTTTTGGTTTGGAAACAATGAATATGTGAATTTAAACTTCAGGTCGCGATACTAAAGTTGGCCCCAGATAATGAGATGGCGATCGCTAACCGCACGCATCTGCAAACCACCTAACCCAGCTTGTACTAGTTGATCTTTCACCTCATCCACTCGATAAGCTGCCAACAACGAATTAAAGAAATCTTTCCGTAGGACCTCTGGTTCATCTTGCGCATAGAGATCGACGAAATTCCTTGCTGTCTCTCGCTTTGTGGGTCGCATCAAATCCATAATAAAGACCGCCGTCCCTGCCCCCGATTGCTGTTTTACCTCTGTCCAAAGAGCCATCGGATCGGCCAAATGATGGAGCAAACTATTCGAAAAAATTAGAGGAAACGATACCGTATCACTTTTGGTATCGCTGACCGTATCACTTTGAGGTACATATACTTTTTTGAGGGTAATGCGGTCTTGCAGTCCTGCTGCTTCTACGGCCTGATAGCCATAGTTCAGCATGGCCTCCGATGCATCCCATCCTTCCACTGACCAGGCTGGAAACGCGTGGGCAAAGCGCAGGGTAATATCCCCAGGACCGCAGCCTAAGTCAAGAGCGTTTCCTGATTGGGGTAACTGAGGAAAGGTCTCTTGGAGAAGCTGAACAAAATGATTGTGGGGTTCTGCAAAATCAGCTTCTGCATAGGCACGAGCCTGATCATCATCATCCATTAATTCTGGTTCCGGCACCCGCGTTAGCAGGGCGCTGGCGTCAGATCCAAGGTTCATCATCCTCTAAATCCTCAATGGGAATATTTTTAATCACCTCTTCCTGGGTAACCGGCTCTACCTTGGGGCGAGGACGGGATTCATTCGGGCTGGCTAGTTCTTCCGTGAGGTTAAAGGCACCATCTTCAACTCGTTCCCATAGGGCTCGACCTTTTTGTTTGGCTTGCTGCATCAGCTTTTGCGATTTTTCCTGGAGCTGCTGGCTGAAGTCTTCTTCGTCTTCATCGGTTTCTTGGCTAAAGGCTTCCACCTGTTCATTGGCCTGTTCCGCTAGCTTTTGCAGTCGTTCTTCTGCCTGTTGGGTTAGCTTTTGAGCCCGAGACGTGAGGGAGTCGAGTTCTTGGGTATAGCCAGACTTGATGCGATCGCTTACCTGTACCAGTCGATCTTCTAGTCCCTCTTGAAATACTTTGAGGTTTTCACTGACCTTAGCCGTGACTAGCACTTTTTTACGGCCAAAGCTCATTACGGATCGAGGTGGCAGTTGGTAGACCCCACTGGTAAAGCCTCGCCAGCCCGCTGACTTGAACAAATAGTGGGTGATATTGCCCGTTTGCTGATCAAAGAGGCAATCGATAATCCGGCCTAACCGTTCTCCGGCATCGGTCCATAGCTCTAGGCCAATCAGAGTCTCTAGTAAGGCAACTTCTTTGGCATTGGTTTCAGCGGCCCCTGCAGAGACCAAAATACTCTCAGGGCCAATCCGATAAAGCTGCTTGAGGTTAAAGGCATAGCGCTGCTTGGTCATAAAGCCAGGTTTACAGATAAACCCCATGACTCGATGGGCGGGGGGATGCATCCAGACCACATCGATCCGACCCAATTCTTCTGTGGTGTCGCGGTCAATCACCAATCGGTTCAACAATTGGCTATGGCGCATGATCTTTGCAGAGTCTGCCATTGGCTCCTAGATATTCTGACTTATGCTTTTTAGTGTAGCGTAGGGGGTTCGCCGTCTTTGGCCAATAGACAAAGCCCCCCATTCTTAGGGATGATTGAGCCTATGGAACCTATTCGGAAAACCCTAACGCTCCCCCATATTCAACTCTCCTACTTGGAATGGTTTACAGGGCCTGAGCCTGTGCTGCTTCTCCATGGGTTGGGGGATCATGCCCGTGTCTGGTCTGATCTTGCGATCGCATTAGGCAATCACTATCATCTGGTGGCCTTAGATATGCGAGGACATGGGGAGAGCGACAAACCGACTCAAGGCTATACGTTTACTGAGTTGATTGGCGATTTAGAAGCTCTCTTAGATCACTTGGGCTGGTCCCAGGTCCATGGAATTGCCCATTCCTGGACGGCTAAGCTGCTCCCTATTTGGGCCACTGCTGCCCCCCAGCGTTTATCCAGCATGGTTCTTGTTGATCCCTTTTACATCAATAAGATGCCTGGATTTGTGAACTTTACCTTTCCCTTGCTCTATAAAGTGTTGCCCTTTTTGCAAGGCATGGGGCCGTTCTCTAGTTATGAAGTGGCAGAAGCGAAAGCGCAAACTCTCAATCAGTTTCAAGGCTGGAGTCCCCTGCAGCAACAGGTCTTTGCTGAGGGGATTGAACAAAAAGCGGATGGCAGTTGGGGCAGCAAGTTTACAGTGCCTGCCCGCAATGAAATCTTTCAGGAATCCGTTGCTATCTCCGGTTTAACCGCGCCAATCGATATTCCGACTCTGTTAGTTCAGCCCGAGCAAGGAATTAATCGCCGTGCCAGCAGCTTAAAAACCTACCAAACCTATCTCAATCAGCTTCAAGTCGAACGATTGCCGGGTAACCATTGGCCATTCTTAGTCGAAGCGGAGCGTTTTAACTCAGCTGTACTTGAGTTTCTCCACCTGCATCCTTTATCCAATGGCAGATAGAGAGATGGGTAGGCTGTCGGCGGGCCTTTCCAATTCCGCCATTAACTCTGCTTCCAATTTCAGCAGCCGTTTAGATCTGTTTTTCAGCTTTTTGACTGGACTGCCGAAATATACGCCCCAAGGGTCTAAGCTTTTTGTAACTAAGGATAGTGCCCCCACGGCGGTGCCATCGCCAATGGCAACTTTGGGCAGAATAACGGAGCTGGAGCCAATGATGGCATGGCGGCCCAGGGTAATCGTTCCCCCGACGATGCCAGTGTATTTCTTGGGTACGGTGGGATTAGTTAAGAATTTGCCCGTGTAGTCATCGGTTCTGCTGTAGAGATGGACCCCTTGAGAGAGACCGCTAAAATCATCCATCCGGATGCCGTCTCCAGCAGATAGGAGACAATAGCCGCCAATATGGATAAAGGAGCCTAATGTGACCCAGCCTTCCTTATGGGCAAAGATGGAACAATAGGCATCAATGCGAACGTTGTCACCGATCGCGATATTTTCAAGGCCAACAATGGTACAGTTCTTGGCTATTTGAACGTTCTGGCCAACGGATTTGAAACCAAAGTCTCTTAGCTCATTTTCCGTGTAATAGCCTGGATAAAAAGGATTCATGGTGGTATTGCTTTCTCATCAGTCGATTTCTCCAGCAAACGGCCTCACCTATGGTTAGGATACTCTTTTACTCGTAAAAGAATGGTGAGGTGGGTTACATCTGTAATATTTTTTTTTCAGAGCGGGAATAACTGATGGAATATAGAGGGTATGAAGTTGTTATTCAGTTGGATGCTGAAGATCGAATCTTCTTTGGCCGGGTGGGAGGATGTGATTGCCTTTGATGGAGAAACCGTTGATGAGTTAGAAACCTCTTTCCGTAATGTGGTTGAAGACTATTGGGAGGGTTGCCAACGGATGGGTAAAGATTCAGATAAACCTTGCACTGGTCGTTTCACTTGAAGCATTGCTGCCGAACTGAATCGCCAGGTTGTGATTTGGGCTCAGGTGGATGGAGTGAGTTGGAATATGTATGGAGATTGCTATCGCAACCCACTGACACCAAAGTGACTCGCTGTAGCGGTGAGGGCCACAGCACTCTGCAACACTAAAATGCCCATGTTATCCGCATAATTCAGCACCGTTCAAAGATTGCACCGATACAGCATATTCCCAAAATAACCTGCTTAAAAGTTTCCGCCAGATTAAACGTGATATTACTTGCAATCTATCGGCGGCGGAGTTTGAGATGCAGATTTTGTTGCACAGATTTTAGCTGTGGTTGTGCCGTTGGCATTAATGACTACACCACTGAAGCTCTTGAAGTTAGGTTGCTTTGCACTTGCTGTTAAATAAGCGCGACCCGCATCAGCTGACACAATCTGCAGATCATAGAATGCATCAATTCCAAAATCTGGGCTAAGACCCAGTGCACCGAAGGAATTTGCAAAAGTTGAGTTTTCAAGTAAATGAATTTGCTGTGCTCTATTAGTGGCTCCAATAGCGCTTTTAGCAATCGTTTCTTTCTCTTTGGCGGCTTGAAGAGCAGCAGATATAGCCTTGTCTGGTGAATTCGCATCACCACTTTTTGATGGACTGTCTGACGAACAACCTGCAAAGAGCATGAAAGCTGTTGCTAAAATACCCAAACATAAATTGTTGGAGATGACAGTTCGAAGCAATTTAAAGGTCATAACTAATTTACCTGAGAGCCTGAAATAGGCTATTTAGCATAGCTTTCCCTTGCTTGTAGAGATTTTGAACAAACCCCAAAGCTTTTGTATTTACGAGGTGTGTAGGGATTAGGTGTAACCATTGCTCTGATCTTTGCATCATTATGATGATCCGCAGAATCTGTTCAAAGCAAAAAGCGTGGCATATCAAGATCTGTCCATTATTGATAAGCCTTGCAAATATTCGGATGAGTCAAATTCCTAATTGCAATATATTGATTGCACTAGTTTTAAAGGCAAAAAATATGAGTCAGAATATTTAAATAGCCTGAAGCTATTCTCTGCTGAAGCACAGACATTGAGAGGCTCACATGCACCTGGGCTGTTCGAGGCTTGCCCCACTTCATCTTGGTAATTACCTCTAATACTTATCCGGTAGCCCTTGAGTGAAAGTAAAAAGATTTGGCTTGCTGCAGACTACTTCAAGATACGTCCAGCATTGAAGATGGCTAGTAGAGCAACGCCGACATCGGCAAACACAGCTTCCCAAAGCGTGGCGATACCCATCGTGCCCAGGAGCAGAAATAGACCTTTGACTCCCAACGCGACCGCGATATTTTGCCAGACAATACGGCGAGTTTTATGGGCAATTTGGATCGCTGTCACCACTTTGGTGAGCGTGTTCGCCATAATCACCACATCTGCTGTTTCAATGGCTGCATCTGAGCCGATACCACCCATGGCAATACCGACATCTGCTCGTGCGATCGCAGGAGCGTCATTGATGCCATCGCCAACAAATGCGACCTTTTGATGGGCTTGCTGCCAGAATCCCTCTAGTGCTGTGACCTTATCTTCTGGTAACAGTTCAGCCCGATAGTTCGTTAGCCCCAATTGGTGAGCAATTTTTTTGGCGACGGTCTGATTGTCTCCCGTTAGCATTGCAGTTTTGATTCCCTGGGTTTTGAGTGCTTGTAGCACATCAGCAGCATCGTCTCGGACCTGATCGGCAATCAGAATCCGTCCTGTATATTGACCCTCAACGGCTAAGTGGGCCACTGTGCCATCTACTGTGCAAACATCGTGGGGGATATTGTCATGATGCAGGAGTCGATCATTGCCTACCAGGATGGTGCAGCCGTTGATCTGGGCTCGAACGCCGTGACCGGCAATTTCTTCATGGGTTTGGACAGTGGACTCGTCCACCGGCTGCCCATAGGCCTGTCGAATGGATTGGGCGATGGGGTGATTGGAGTGGGATTCAGCATGGGCGGCTAAGGCTAATATTTGACGGTCACTGAGACCATTTTCAGAAACCACCTCGGTAACTTGGAAATTGCCTTGGGTTAGGGTGCCCGTTTTATCGAAGACGACAGTTTTGATCTGGGTGAGGGTATCTAGATAGGTAGCTCCCTTGACCAAAATGCCTTGCTTCGCAGCCCCGCCGACGCCACCAAAGTAGCCGAGGGGAATGCTAATCACCAGACCACAGGGACAAGAAATCACTAGCAGAACGAGGGCGCGATAGGTCCATTGGGCATGGGTTGCCCCAGCAATGAATAGGGGAGGCAAAAGTGCGATCGCAACTGCAATCAACACCACCATCGGCGTATAGTAGCGAGCAAACTGAGTGATGAACTTTTCAGTTGGGGCTTTTTTGTGACTGGCGTTTTTGACTAGGTCTAAAATCTTGGCAATCGACGACTCGCTAAAGGGTTTGGTGACCTTGAGAGTCAATACCCCGGACTGATTGATCATGCCTGCTAGAGCTGTGTCTCCTGGGGCAATGCTGCGCGGCATGGATTCCCCCGTCAGAGCTGAGGTATCCATTTGGGATGTGCCGGATAGAATCTCGCCATCTAACGGTACTTTTTCCCCTGGCCGCACCTGAATCACTTTACCTACGCTGACGGTTTCAGGTGCAACCTGTTTAAACTCGCCGTTGACTTGCAGGTTGGCGGTATCGGGCCGGACTTCTAGGAGGGCCTGAATGGAACGCCGTGATCGCCCCACAGAATAGCTTTGAAACAGTTCTCCTATCTGAAAAAACAGCATCACGGTGACGGCTTCAGGGAGCTCATGAATTGCGATCGCACCCAACGTCGCAATCGTCATCAAGAAGTTCTCGTCAAACATCTCTCCCCGGAGAATGTTGCGGCCTGCGGTGGTGAGGACCTGACGGCCGCTAATTAAGTAGGCGGGAATAAGGATGGCATACTCTGCGATCGCAAATGGCGTATTGTGCAGCGGTTCGTTGCCGAAGATACCAATGAGTAGTAGTAGGGTTGCGATCGCAATCGGCGTTGCAGTTTGCCTCAGATTGAATGTTTCGGGTGGGTGGTGGCCACAGCAGTGGGTGGGAGAGGCGGTCATATCCGTTCACTCAATCCATAAATATATGAATAGGTATTCAGGTAATATCATAGCCAATCTTTGATCTCTGTTTGGTGAATGACCAGATGCGAGTCGTGTTGAGATAGTTGGATAAATTCCTGAAGCCACCCTTTAAAATCTAGCAAGAGGTCTGGTTGGTAAAGGGAAGGAAATGACACAGCGAATCATTGGGTTGACGGGAGGGATTGCGACGGGAAAATCTAGCGTTGCTGCTTATCTAGAAACACGCTATAAATTGCCTATTTTGGATGCAGATATTTACGCCCGCGATGCTGTGAAACCAGGGTCGGTAGCTTTAGTCAATATTGCCCAACGATATGGAGCAGAGATTCTGCTTGCAGATGGCAACCTAGATCGGAAACAGCTGGGCAATATTGTCTTCCATGATGAGTCTGAGCGAACTTGGCTTGAAGGCCAAATTCATCCTTATGTACGCGATCACATTCTGTCTGCTCAACGACAGCTCACAGATCTAATTGTGGTGGCGGTGGTGCCATTGCTGTTTGAAGCAAAGATGACAGATTTAGCCTCGGAAATTTGGGTGGTGGTTTGTGATGCTGAGCAGCAGTGTCAGCGGTTAATGGAGCGGGACTCTATATCTAGATCTCAGGCGGAAGCTAGGATTGCTAGCCAAATGCCTCTTATAGACAAGGTTCACCGGGCTATAGTTGTGATTGATAACAACTCTGATCTAGCCCACTTATATACCCAAGTTGATCAGGCGATGAATATTGAAGCAACTCCTCAAACCTAACACTGGGTTAGCCGTTAAGAGTGTGGCGACGATGGTCAAGTTTCACAGGCTGTACCGTCGGGTAGTGTCGCTCCCGTTAAGACGGTTCTGGTTAGAATTGCACTACTCCAATCTGAACGGGTTAGATTGGCACCTTGGAGATTCGCATCCGTGAGATCTGTTCTGGCTAAAAATGCTTGAATCAGAAATGCTTCTTGCAGGTTAGCTGCCGTTAGGTTTGCCCGACTGAGATTGGCCCGATTCAGCCGACTGCGATATAGCATTGCGCCTTGCAAATTGGCTTGACTGAGGTCACTCTCCACCAAGGTGCAGTCGCTTAAATCACTGTTGACAAGCTGAGCCATCTGGAGATTCACTCGCTCTAGCTTTGCATCGGCTAAGGTGGCGTGACTCAGATTCGCTTGCTGGAGATTGGCCTCAATCAGCAAGGCTTGCTCAAGATTAGCGCCCTGCAGATCGGCCCCGGCCAAATTGGCTGCTCGCAAATTGGCATTGCGGAGATTTGCTCCTTGTAAGCTAACTTTGCTCAGATCGGCTCCATGTAAATTGGCCCCTTGAAGATCGACTCCATCGAGGACAGCTCCTCTAAGATCTGCGCAGTTGCGATTTTCTTCACGCAGGTTGGCACTGCGTAGACAAGCCCCCGTGAGGTTGGTACTGCGGAGTGTGACTTCCCGCAGATCGGCTTCCATCAGATTGGCATCTGTTAGATCTGCCAAGGTCAGATCGGCTTTGAACAAGACGGCGCGTTGTAGATTCGCCCCATGCAGGGCTGCATCCGTGAGGTTTGCTTGGCTTAAGTTGGCCTGAGCCAAGGTAGCCCCGCTCAAGTTGCTTTGGGTCAGGTTGCTAGTTTGCAGATCCACTCGATTCAAGTAGGCCAAACTCAAATTTGTATTGCGTAGGTCCGCTGCTGATAGATTGATGCCAATCAAGTCAGCCCCTGCTAGATCTACGCCTGCTAGAGTTTGACCACTGAAGTCAAAGACATTGTCAGCATATTGTTTAAGTAGTGCTTTAGCTTTCATATCCTTCAGGAAGCCTGGGTCACTAATTGGCAAGTGAGCATATCATCTTCAATTCCTAAGTCGTCGATTGCAGTCTGGATTAACGGTTCTGGCCCTGGTTTCTCTAGCGTGGCGAGGGATTGACCTCGGTATTGGGGGAGGACGGCCCGTAATAGGGCATGAACCACTTGTTGACTCTGATCGAGGGTGTCTAGCTGATCGGCCGTTTGCATCAACTTCTGTTCTAGGGCCGCAAAGCTGGGATAGGTGGTGAATAGGGTTTGCAGTAATTTATCTAAGGAGCGTTGCTTTAGGTTCAACCAATCTTGACGTCTGAAACTAAAGGGATGATAGAGAGCTGAAAAGATCAGGATTTTTGCTTTCAGCGGGTTGGTGGACTGCATTAGGGCTGCTTTTAGGTCAAACAGACTGTAGATTGCTCCTGCCCCGATGGGAGATGGACTGAGTGCTTCAGGCACCCCATAGTCTGGCATGGTAGGCGTGGACTGACAGAGGGGAGCCAACGTTTGACTAATGGCGTCGGCAATGGGCAGATAGGTTTTGGATTTATTGAGCTTGGCAGCTCGCTTGGATAACAGATGACCTAAATCTTGAGCGGTGGTCACTTGGGCGAGCAAGATCGGAACTAAGACATCGAGCTGCATAAGGTCTTGCGGAATGAGATCGCTAGGCCAATGCTGATGACTGACAAAATAAATTAACTTTTTGATGCGACGGTGTTGAGGATGATGTTCCAAAGCCTGGATGGCTTGTGACAATCGTTCAGAGACCATGAATATTCAGCGGCAGAAAATATCGATCGATTCATCAACCCAAAAGAGTGTTTTCTCTGGGCTGAGTCGGGAAAAGTCACACGTAAAACTGGGCAGCGGGTTCGTATCTTTAAAGTGCCCCGAATGTTGGCATCAGGACTCATAGCCGTTACAGATGGGTGGCTTTCGTTACGAGCTTCTAGACCTTTTACAAAACCTAAGCAGAGTTAACGGCTCGCTTTTTGGCTTTTTTGGTCTTGGTTGCAGTTTTGCCGTTGGCATAGCTTTGCCGCACTTGCCCCGCCTGTTGCAAGAGTGAATCTACAAAGGTGAGGGCTTGCTGAGTGGTTTGACCCCCAGCAATTTCTGCCAATTCCTGCCGTCGCTGTTGGTCATTCAAGGACGTGACTTGAACTACTGTCCGCTCGGCGGCTTGGGTGCTGGCTGAGTTTGCCCTCTGAATCACAACCTGTTTTTGCACCTGGAAATGGGCATCGGCCATGGCGGCAATCATGGGTTGATGGGTGACGCAGAGAACCTGATGGTTTTGACTGAGGTGGTATAGCTTGGTGGCAATGGCCTGGGCGACATGACCCGAGACTCCTGCGTCAATTTCATCAAAGATCAGGGTGCCCACGCCTTCCCCTTGGGAAAAGCAGGCTTTGAGAGCCAGCAAGAATCGACTCATTTCACCCCCTGAGGCGGATTCAGAGAGGGGCTGTAAGGCTTCACCAGGGTTGGCGCTAAAGAGAAACTGAATTTGATCCGCGCCATTCTGGGTGGGCGAGAGAGGCTGTAATCCGACCTGAAACTGCACCTTATCTAAGGCGAGGGGTTTTAGCTCTTGTAAGATACGAGCTTCTAGCTGCTGGGCAGCTTTCTGGCGCAGGGCCGTTAGCTTGTCACAGGCTTTCTGCAGCTTGGCTTCACAGTCGGCAGCGGCTTGCTCTAGCTCATCTAGGGATTGGCCTTCGCTCGTGAGGTCGGCATATTGGGATTGAATGGTATGGTGATGTGCGATCGCATCTGCCAAACTCGGCCCATACTTGCGACAAATCTGCTTCAGCTCCATCAGTCGCGCTTCTACGGACTGCAGTTGTTCAGGATCTGTTTCCACAGTATTGCCATAGGCATTAATTAAAGATCCGGCCTCTTGCACCTGAGTCAGGGCCTGCTGCACCAGCTCCAGCATCGGCTCAAGCTGCGAGTCGTACTGGCTCATATCCACCAAGATGGATTCGGCCTGACCCAACAGATCGCCACAGGCCTCTCCTTGGTCTTTTTCGTAGAGGAGCTGGTAGACCTGATAACTTTGCTGTTCTAGTTCAACACTATGGCTGAGGCGCTGCAGTTCCTGTTCTAAATCCGTTTGCTCGTTGGGGTCGGCGAGATTTGCGGCATCGAGTTCCTGCAGCTGATACCGGAGTAAATCGATATTTTGGAGGCGCTGCTGTTCGTTTTGGCGAAAGGTATTGAGTTCTGTGGTGAGTTTTTGCCAGCGGGTGAAGGCAGTGGCAACCTGCTGTCGCTGCTTGAGAAGTGGTCCCCCACCAAATCCGTCCAGGCATTGTCGTTGGCGATCGACTCGGCCTAACTGCACGGCTTGGCCTTGGGCAGTTACTTCGATCAATTGTTCCCTGAGTTGAGCGATCTGCTGTTTGTTGACGACAACGCCATTGACCCGAAAGCGACTGCGCAAGGTGCTTTGGGTCGAAATTTCGCGACTGCACACCAGCAAGTCATCTAAGGGATCGATATCGGTGGCGGTCAGCCAAGTATTAAGCGCTGGAGTGAGACTAAAGCTGGCTTCTAGTAAGGTACGAGATTCGCCTGTACGGAGCATGGAGCTGAGGGCTTTGCCCCCTAAGATCAAGTCGATGGCATCCAGTAAAATGGACTTCCCGGCTCCGGTTTCTCCCGTCAGCACGTTCAATCCATCCGTAAAGGTCAGATCTAAGGTGTCGATCAGGGCAAAATTTTCGATGCGGAGGGACAGCAACATACTGGAACGGCCAACTCAGATCCTATCTATCTTACTGATCTGCAGGTCTTCTGAAAGGGAAGGCGGAAAATAATGACTGATGTCTAACGGATTTTTATTCGGCGTGAATCAATGCCAGAGCTAGGCCAGATGTGAAGATGGTCTCTCCCGTTAGCATGGGTGATGCGTCCAGAAGAGACGACTCACTGCATAGATATGGCACTTCACTGCAGCCCACTTATGCCACGCTTAGAGAATTGGGTACAAGAATGATCCGATACTTGCTTAAAGATTTGCGAGAATCTGATTCCGCAAGACTGAGTTTGTCTAATGCTTGGGACGAGGCGGCTAGATTGACTGCTAGCCTCCCATGAGATGTGACATACCATCAATCTAAATAACCCATCAAATTCCCGCTTGGAGAAGAGTTGTTCTCGGCAATGGGGCGATTGCCTGGTAAAGAGTCTGAGGGAATGAGGGATGAATCTAAGCTAATCACAGGACGATCGCCGACCATCGCCACGATGTTCAAATCACTTTCAAAGACAGGACGATGTTGAGGTAAATGATCAAAGCTACTCACCTGACGGGTTCCGACCAGTATAGGACGGCCACCGGGTAATGTCTCAGAGGGGACTAACGCTAGATTCCCTGTAGTGATAGGACGATGATTCGGTAGTTCGGGTGGCGAATACTCAACTAGGGTTGCACTTGAGTGGCTTGCACTTGTTTTGGCTAACTGAGGTTTGCCAAATCCCCATCCTTTTTCAGGGAGTGGTGGAAAAGGTTCTCCTTTTACGGCAGTCACTTCGTATCCTTTGTCTCCACCTCTAGGGCCAACAACGGGATACAAACCACTTTCTTCAACAAGTTCACCAGGACTAAAGATTTTTTGGCCCATCACATTAATCTCACTAAGGGTAATTCTAGAATAGCTAAGTGTGAGTGAAAGCTTCTAATCTGAGCTGCAAATAGTAGTGGCAAAGGTTCACTCGCTCAAAGATTTACCCAAAAATACGACGGAATCTTCGGGAATGTTCACTTTTTCGAGTAAAGGCCATAATCCCAGCGTTAGCTGGGTTGAACAGCCCGAAATATCATTTCTTGTACCCACACATAGCTGAAATCTTCAAATTCTTCTCCAGGCGAGATGAGTGTGGTTGATCCTTCCTGCTTCTCAATAAATTCTTGGCGCCATAATTCCCAGGCGTAGATGGAGGGCAGTTCTAAATTGGCGCAGTATTCAAACCAGCAATCTCTCTGAAATCGAGAAGTATCGCAATAGACCCGACTGGATTGTACTTCGAGTAAGCCTAGGTCAATCATCTCTTGCATTAAAGGAGGATGATCGCTGGGGGGTTCACCCTGACCCATGACGGGGGATTCAAAGGATAGTTGCAGCATTTCACCATCATTCTCTTTCGCGAGGCGAAGAATTTCTAATTGCACCTGGGTTAGAGAAGGGATATGGGGCATGGTCTATGGGTTTTTTGCTGAAACGTCATCACCATAAAAGGTCCAGATTGCTTGAGAAGATAATAGACCTCTTGCAATATTCGTTTCATGATATGTTACTCACTCGATTTATGCCGATCCTGGCATTAAGCACAATCGCACCTTACGGTTAGATTGCATTCAAAACATCTTTTCTATTGATGGCCATTGGTGACGCAGCTTTGATGATATCTCGGTCGAGTTTCATCTGAACCCAGAGAAAAGGATTGGGAAGATGAAAAGTTTGAAGACCATCGTTGGATGGTGCGTAAAGGTGCCAATATGTTTTGGTTTCTGCGCGAAGTCTGTCGCTAGGGCTCAGACTGTCTCCTCCTTTCATCCAATAGTGTGCGTTAACCATTGGTAAAAGACTTAGCACTAGCTTTGCAACATGATGCATCTGAAGGTTGAGGCGAGGGTGAGAAGTATGCAGCAATCCGTTCTTGGTTTTGAGAGTGATGGGACGGAAGGCACTCATCCACTTAACTCTGGAAGGCTTATTTGCTCTATCCAAAGATTTGGTTTACCTCTATAGGAACATCAGGAAATGCTTGAATGTTCAGTGTTTCTCCCAGATTAAAAATTTGGAATTGTTGATAGGTGTTCGCTATGGGTTGGCGATAACATTCAACCTGGGTATCGTTGAGATTAACCAGCCAAACTTCAGGAATCTGTTCCTGAGCGTAGATAGGGACTTTCACATCTCGGTCAAAGGCAATCGTGCTATCTGACACCTCTATCAGGGTAAAAATATTGTCAGGTGTGGGATGCCCTGCATGATAAAAATCTTCTCTCCGTTGCAGGATAGAGAGATCTGGCTGTGGTTCAGAGTTATCACTCAGGAGAATGGGACTTTGGACTCGAATCAACGCTTGTCTGAATAGCTTTAAGACCAATAGCTCAGTGAGTCGATCGATACAGGCGGCATGGTGTCTGCCAACGGGCGACATTTCAATAATTTCTCCCTGAATGAGTTCCACATGATCTCGGTCAGTCAAAATGCCAGACTCAATCATCTGGTGATACTGTCCTACCGTGAATTTTTTTCGCAGAATTTGGACGGTCATTTTAAGGGATATTCCTAGGCCTGGAATTTTAACTGAGAACTACATGGGCAAATGTTTTGAGGGTATTTACGTCCAGTATAGTTCTTGTCTGATGTTGGGTCGGAGAAAGTCCAACTAGAAGTGCGAGGTTGCTTTGCAGAAAATATTGCATGAATGTTCTCACACTATTCAGTCTTCAGTTAAGGTGGTTATCTTAAATTAGATCCAGAGCAAGCCTGTGGATAAACGACTCTGTCATTTTCTAATTGGGCTACCGGGTGCTGGCAAATCTACCTTTGCCCAGGTATTAATCCAGATTAATCCCCATAGTGTCTGGATTTGCCCCGATCATATTCGCGAACAGCTCTATGGCGATGCATCCATTCAAGGCACTTGGACCGAGATTCAGATCATGATTGACCAGCAGTTTGACCAGGCTATTAAGGCTCAGCATCCTGTGATTTACGACGCTACTAATGTCAAAGCCCAGTGGCGACGTGATTTCTTGCAACGCTATAGCCCTCCTGGTATTCAGTGGTTAGGCTGGCAGCTCAATGCCTCTGCCCAAGACTGCATCCACCGTAACCACCTGAGATCGCATGCCGTTCCCCTAAAGATCATTCTCACCTATGCCCAGTTTCTCAAGGATCAGCCCCCTTCAATTGCCGAGGGATTCCTCCAAATCTTGCCCGTTCCCCTTAACCGCCAAGGCCAAGTCAATATTAAGCAAATGCAGCAGTTGATCGTCGTGGCTCAGCAACGGTTGTCAATTTAGCCCTGACCCGCAATCACTGCTTTCATTTCTCGCACAGCTCGCTCTATGCCTACCAACACCGACCGACTGATAATGGTATGACCAATATTCAGTTCTTCCATGCCGGGGAGACAGGCCACGGGATAGGTATTCCAGTAGGTCAGACCGTGTCCCGCATTGACTCGGAGCCCTAATGCAAGGGCGAGTTCACAACCCTGTTTCAACACGTCCAACTCTTGAGCCTGCTGAGCTTCACCTTTCGCTTCCGCATAAGTTCCCGTATGCAGTTCGATAAACTTGGCCTGCACTTGAGCCGATGCTTCAATTTGGGCGGTGTCAGCATCAATAAATAGACTAACGGGAATATTGGCAGCTTGTAAGGTCTTGACCACATCGGCCATATGGGCTTGCTGTCCTACAATGTCTAGCCCTCCCTCTGTCGTCACTTCCTCCCGCTTTTCCGGCACCAGGGTGACATAATCGGGTTGGATACGAAGTGCTATGGCAACCATTTCCTCTGTTGCCGCCATTTCCAAATTCAAGTGGGTGCGGACGGTTTTTCGCAACACCTCGACATCCCGATCCTGAATATGCCGCCGATCTTCCCGCAGATGCACGGTAATGCCATCAGCACCCGCTAATTCTGCTAAGACGGCTGCTGCCACTGGATCTGGCTCAACGGTTCGACGAGCTTGGCGAATAGTGGCTACATGATCGATATTGACACCAAGGGTAGGCACGATAACGCTCCTGGCTAAGGGGAAGATTAATTATAGGGTTTATTGTGGCTGTCTGAGCATGGGATAGAGGGTTGGTGAATTCCCTGCCTGAACTGTACCCAATACTTCAAAGCCATGCTTTTTATACAGGGCAACATTACGAGGGTTCGTCGCTTCTAAATACACCAGCTCTTGCCGTTGATCGCAGATCGCAAGGGTATAGGTGAGTAATGCAGATCCACATCCTTGCCCCTGACAGATCGGATCGGTGCCGATAATCGCTAAATGCCAATGGGGTTCTTGGGGATGGTGCCCACCGAGCTGTTCCAAAATAGAGGTGAGGGCGGGTTGTTGGCTGGCCTCAACGCCTTGCTGAATCAAGGTCATTAGAGCTGCTTCATCCGGCTGAGCAGTCGGCGGTAGCCAGAGGGCAACCGCCCCAAACCCTTCTGTATAGAACGCAGTCCCCTGTTGAAATGCTGCGCCGCCAAAAGCTTGGGCAAATAGCGGTAAACCTTGGGCATATTGAGTGGGCTGTGGAAACATCCACCGGATGGCTGGATCATTGCAGAAGGCTAAGGTCAGAACCGTTAGACAGTCCTCTGCTTCTGCTGGAGTGGCGATTTTGATATTCAAAGGTGTCAAGGGCCTACTCCTAAAGTCTTATTTCCAGTTGTGGTTAGCCTGTTCTAGAACAAACTGGGCCACGGTCTCAACTTGAGCATTATCGAGCTTATCTGCAAATCCGGGCATATTGTTTTGGCCCTCAGTGACTATACCAGTGAGGGGTTCCAGGGTGTCATAACTATCTCGTTTGAGAGATTTTAGTTTTAAGGTTTTACCGCGACGAATAATATTGCCGCCTTTGGGATGGCAGCCTGCACAGTAGTTCTCAAAGAGCATCGCTCCATCCGAGGCCTCAGGCGGAGTAGCCCAGGCAGGGGAGAGATTGATCCCTAACCACACCCCGATTAGACCCATCCATAAGCCAGCTTTTCGGCTAAAAGCAATCAAAACAGAAAATAACTTCACTCAAACATCGCCTAATTCAGCGTTCAACTCTATTGTTGTGTTCTATTGACTAGGCAAGCAACCTGCTTTGCT
This sequence comes from Acaryochloris sp. 'Moss Beach', assembly GCF_021497025.1. Lineage (NCBI taxonomy): Bacteria > Bacillati > Cyanobacteriota > Cyanophyceae > Acaryochloridales > Acaryochloridaceae > Acaryochloris > Acaryochloris sp. 'Moss Beach'. The sequence goes on along the minus strand of NZ_CP071717.1, from coordinate 2,416,074 downwards.
AATCTTTACGCCGTTTTAATCCCTGCTCTTGCTGCAGCCGTGCAGCCGTAGTCGCGGCAGGATGGTTTCATATTTTTTCAATCTGGCCCAGTCTTGATCTGTTGGCTGGGCAATGCGGCTGATATCCATGTTGTCTGTCATATCTGCAATTTTGACCCGTAGGGCGATGGAGTTCGTCATGACTCTGCCTAGGTAAGTGTCATAGGGTTCATCCTGGCGTTTGGTAATTGCATCAATGGCAGCCACAATCTCTGCGGGAAATCCTGCCTCAGTGAGCGCCACCAGGGTTAACTCTGAGTCTTCCACGGCATCATGGAGGACACCCATAATTTTCTCGGGGAGGATATTGCCCGCTCCCATCACTCTCAGGGGGTGATCAATGTAGGGTTTGCCTGCTTTATCGAATTGGTTTGTGTGTGATTGGGTTGCGATGGCCACAGGCCGGTTGGAAACCATCGCAATCGCCGTAACCAACAACTCTTCTAAAGAACGGGATTGGATCAGGGAAGCCATAATCTATGATCACTCAAACAAAGAAAATCCCTCCAGACTTGAAGGGAGTCTCAACTCTATCCTAGCGGCAGAGTCAGGTCTTTCAAGATCTGAAGAGGGAAGTGTAGTGAGCGACTTAGGGGCTGAATCCATGCCCACAGATTTACTGAACCGGAGCCTCGATGGGGGAGGCGACCACATCCACCGTGACGTTGTCAGGGGACACCACAGTTAGGGGCTGGGTGGATGAATCAGCAGGGGTGGCAGCATCCGTAGCATTGACGTACCAGTTTTTAAGAGACTGGAGTCCGTGCTTTATGGATGTGTAGGAGCCACCATACTGGTCAGTGAATTTGGTATCGACGCGAGTGGCCTGTTTTTGCAGGGGAGGAGCGAAGGTCTTTTGAATCGCGTTTGCCATGACCTGGAAGACTCTTTGCAAACGCTCCCAGGTTGACTTTGAGTCCGTCTCTTTACCCCAGGCTTCTTGGAAGTTACTAGAGGCTTGATGGCGCTTGTCTTTTAAGTCTGCAGCGACCGTGGCAGACATTTCAGCAGCTAGGGGGCGAACAATGGTATACCCTTCTTTCAATTCTGCTGATGTTTGAGTAAAGGCATCCTTAAGGATCTTGCCAATCCGCTGGCTGCGAGTCCCACTTTCAGTTTTAATTTGGTCAAATGTAGAGTTCATGGGGGTGGTGTTGTCCATCTGTAAAAATCTCCGGCGCTGCAAGTTTGTAAGGGTGGGGCGACTAAACAACGGGGTTCGCTTCAATATCAATTGCGGCTTCAAACGTGTCTTCTGAGGTGCCGTTTTTCTTGTTCTCTAACATGAGCTGACAGACTTCAGAAATCAGGAAGGTTACCAGTACACCGTCATCAATCCAACCCACGATAGGTAAAACATCAGGGGCAATATCTAAAGGGCTGACCAGATAAAATAGGGTGCCCGCGATCAGAGCCCAGCGATATTTTGGATGACGAATGCCTTGGCGAAAGGCGTCTTGAAACAGCTTAAACAAGGAGGGTTGTTTCATTGAAGGTCCTGTACTTCAGTGATTTCATTCTCCCAGACCCACCCAAAAAAATCTGGTGTAGATTACCCGCAGAGATGGGGTAAAACTACACCGAATAGACCGTATACGGTTTTCCTCTTGCAGGCGCTAGGATCCTTGCCGGAGCTTGTCTAGAACACTTTGGTCTTCCATAGTGGACGCATCGCCAGCAATGTCCTCACCGCTAGCTAAGTTCCGCAAAAACCGCCGAATAATCTTGCCAGAGCGGGTTTTGGGTAAGGCATCAGCAAAGCGAATCTCGCCGGGACGAGCAATTACGCCAATCTCATTGACCACATGCTTCTTGAGTTCAACTTTGAGATCGTCACTGGGGGGATGGGTATTTTCTAAAGTGACAAAGGCAAACACATCTTCCCCTTTGAGGTCATCAGGACGACCGACAACGGCGGCTTCTGCTACGGCTGGATGGGATACCAGAGCCGATTCAATTTCCATTGTACCCAGGCGATGACCGGACACATTGATCACGTCATCGACGCGGCCCATGATCCAGAAGTACCCATCTTCGTCTCGGCGGACGCCATCTCCAGCAAAGTAAACATACTTGCCGTCTTTGGGAGGGATATGTTCCCAGTAGGTGCGACGGAACCGATCGTCATCCCCATAAACCGTGCGCATCATGCTGGGCCAGGGATGGCGCACCACTAAATAGCCCCCTTCATTGTCTGCAACAGGATTGCCGTCCAAATCCACAACATCCGCCAAAATCCCTGGGAAGGGACGAGTTGCTGACCCCGGCTTGGTTGCAGTTGCACCCGGTAGGGGCGTAATCATAAAGCCACCGGTTTCTGTTTGCCACCAGGTATCAATGATCGGGCATTTGCCGCCGCCGATCACCTGCTGATACCAGATCCAGGCTTCCGGGTTAATGGGTTCACCGACGGTGCCTAAAATCCGTAAGGAAGATAAGTCGCGGGCTTGGGGATGTTGATCGCCCAATTTAATAAAGGCTCGGATGGCGGTGGGAGCGGTATAAAAGATATTGACCCCATATTTTTCCACCACATCCCAGAAACAGCCTGGATTGGAAGCCCGAGGAGCCCCCTCATACATGAGGGAGGTAGCGCCATTGGATAAGGGACCGTAGACAATATAGCTATGGCCAGTAATCCAGCCGACATCAGCTGTACACCAGTAGACATCATTGTCCTTGAGGTCAAAAGCCCACTTGCAGGTCATGTGGGTGTAAAGGTTGTAGCCGCCAGTGGTGTGCACCACCCCTTTGGGGCGTCCGGTGGTGCCGCTGGTATAGAGAATGAACAGCATATCTTCACTGTCCATGGGTTCAGGAGGACAGTCTGCCGAGGCGGCTGGGACTAACTCATGCCACCAATGATCGCGATTGGATGCCATCGTCACATCGGCTTTGGTGCGCTGCACCACCAACACGTTTTTAACGCTGGGGACACCATTGTCGGCTAATGCTTTGTCGACGGCTGTTTTTAAAGGGACGGCTTTATCTTTGCGGAAGCCACCATCGGCGGTAATTACTAGCTTGGCTTCGGCATCGTTGAGGCGATCTTTGAGGGCTTCCGCACTGAACCCCCCAAAGACAACCGTATGGGGGGGGGGCACCGATACGGGCACAAGCCAACATTGCGATCGCAGCTTCCGGTACCATCGGCATATAAATGCCCACCCGGTCGCCCTTGCCCACTCCCAGCTGCTTGAGAACGTTGGCGGTTTGGCAGACTTCCCGATGGAGTTGGGCATAGGTCAGGGTGCGAGAATCCCCTGGCTCTCCTTCCCAAATTAGAGCGGCTTTGTTGCGTCGCCAGGTTTTGAGATGTCGATCCAGGCAGTTATAGGTGATATTGAGCTTGCCCCCGACAAACCATTTGGCAAAGGGGGGGGGGCTGCCAGTCCAGCACCGTATCCCATTTTTCAAACCAGTCCAGTTCCTTCTCTGCAAGTTCAGCCCAAAATGCTTGAGGATCAGCTTCTGCCTTGGCATAAAGCTGCTCATATTCCTCAGCACTTTTGATTTCGGCCTGGGCCGCCAAGTCTGCAGGTGGTTGAAAGAGGCGCTGTTCTTGCAGGATGGATTCAATCGTGGGTTGTGACATAGCCCTTGTTTACCCGTGTCTGGAGCAATCTAGCAGAGGTGAGAAGATCTCGAACTGCTGTGTTGCTAATTAAGGTCCCATAAAATGCGATCCCATTTCTTTAAGCTTTTGTGATCAGTTTGTAAAAACTCCAAAAATCAGGGAACCCCGAAATTTCGAGATAAACCTGTAAAAAATGAATTCCAATCCCAATTCCGCTGTCTGCAGACCGCATAAGTCCCTTGCTGTTATTTTATTAAATAGGGTATTCTTTTGATATAAAAAAATTGCTTCAAGTTCGAAAAATTGAGGAATTATTAACAATTTCTCCCTCGCAAAATTCAGTTTTATCGCAATTTTTAAGTAAACCTTTAAATTGGTCAAGGCGGCAAAGAAATGCTGGTAAAATTCCTCGCTTCATCTTCCATCATTTGCCTCACACTGATCAGTGCAACCCTAGCCAGCCATGCCCAAGCCAGGGATCTGGTGACAGAGGACTCAGCGTCCATTGCCAACAATTTTTCTCGCGATGCCGAGGTCTTGGGACCGTTTGAGCCAGTGACGATACCGGTCAATCCGCCAGAAGCCGCTCCCGACACCACCCAAACTGCCTTAACGACGCCCTCCGTTAGACCCACCGAAATTTTGAGTCAATATGGATTAGTCCGTTCCTTGAAAGGCGATCAGCTGTCGGTGCGCTTGATGGATGGTACGGCCCGAACTTATAAAGTGGCGGCCAACGGTGCGACTCAAACCTTCCGCCGTGGCAGCTTGGTGGGGTTTGATGTCAATGGCAATGACCAGATCGTTAAGTTAGACTCAGCCCGCGTGCGCCGGGTCTTTGAAGGGACGGTGATTGTGGTGGAAGAAAATAAGTTGGGTCTGGTGTCCCCCACAGGTGAACGATTGGTCACCAGCTTGTCTAAAGCCAAAATCGACCGCATGAAAATTGAGCCAGGCCGGACATTGCGAGTGACCCAGTATGTAGGGACTTGGGCGACTAAGGTGTGCTTACCTGCTGAAGAAGATGATGTTGCGGCCTTGTCTCAAGTTCTGCCGGGGGATCCGTTAGCTCAGCCTGATGTGAATGCTGACTTTAACTATCCCTAAAGTAGCTCAAGTCTTGATGAAATCAGCTTTGTAGGCTCTATCTCTGAAAGAGGTAGAGCAGAGTCGCTTTACATGTCTTGCCTTAGATTTACTTTTCTTTACATCCATGCTGATATTTGTTGCCTAGATTACATGGCTAACTCAGTTGACGATAAGCTTTAGGTACGATCAAAGCTAAAGTGTTCTGTGCTATTTCTTATCTAATTTAATGAATGAAATGGCTAGATGCTTAAGTTTTTTGGTCAGAGAAAAAATTTAAGGTTTATGAGTCCTTATTATCTCGGTTGAGGTGTTGGGCCTTATTGCTTATCGTTACTTCCTACTGAGAAGGGACCTGTCATGAAATTCACGATGCTTGCCCTGGCTAGTCTAGCCCTTGTGTGCTTACCCACTGCGGCGGCTGCCCAAACCCAGGTCGTTTTTGGTTTCCCTACCAATTCAGTCTCGCCGATTCCCTTCTTTATTCCTTCAGCGGGTTTCTTCAACAGTAGTTATCCCCACCCCGGCTTTTATCACTACTACCTGCTGAATGATGAAGCCTTTAACCCAGATTATGAATATACGTTAAGTGGCGATCTTCAGTATGAGTTCCCCCTGGTGGGCAACTTTCAATACGAATAACGGGGCTGGATGTGAAAACCATTCAAGTCTAGGGGAATGACGTTTTAGTGGTGGGTAAGGCTGGCTAAACAGGATGACCTAGACGATCTCTGGGTGCTAAGTCTGGCCGCTGATCCGATTGGGCAGGTTAATTGATTTGTCTGCAGTCTGGGATACCGTTTATGGTGGATAAACAGTTTGATTAAACTGCTCAACTCCCGCTGACTTATCACGCCGTTTATTGTGGTTCTATCAACTGCTGCACTTTCCCAACAACTGATCCCGATTGTTGGCCCTGAGCAGGTCTTGCTGTTATCTGAGACCGCCTTGCTCTCTCCCTCCGAACAGATTTTTGATCAAGCTCCCCTGCCGACCCATATTGTTTACCCTCGAACCCAACCCGAATTAGCTGCCGTAATGGCGGTTGCCCATCAACAGCGCTGGCGACTATTGGTCTGTGGTCAAGCCAGCAAACTCCACTGGGGTGGCCTCACCCAGCAGATTGACTTGGTGGTCTGTACCCAGCGCCTCAATCGAGTGGTGGCCCATGCGACGGGTGACTTAACCGTAACCGTGGAAGCCGGACTCTCTCTGGCCACCCTGCAGGCTGAATTAGCGACGTTCCGACAATATGTTGCCCTTGATCCGGCCTATCCTCAAACGGCAACTCTGGGAGGACTGATCGCCACCCGTGATGGCGGCAGCTTACGGCATCGCTACGGCAGTTTAAGGGATATGTGTATTGGCATTACCTTTATGCGGGCGGACGGACAATCGGCCAAGGCAGGCGGTCGAGTCGTCAAAAATGTGGCCGGTTACGACTTAATGAAGTTAATGACTGGGGCCTTTGGCACCTTAGGGGTGATTTCTGAAGTCACCCTGCGTCTCTATCCCCTGCCGGAAGCGTCATCAACGGTGGTGGTTGGTGGCACTGAATCCCAAATTACCGAGCTGACCCGAACCTTACTCAGAAGTACCTTGACCCCGATGGCGGTGGATTTGCTCTCTCCTGCAGTCTTGCCTCCAGGGACGGTAGACGGTGAGCTGGCCTTAGCAGTGCGCTTCCAAAGTTTAGAAGAGAGTGTGGTAGCCCAATGCGATCGCATCCTGCAACAGGCCCAAGGATTATCTAGTATCACCCTCTCCGCCGACCCAGATATAGACTTTTGGCAACAGCTCACCCAGCAGTTTTGGCAAACGCCTCAATCATCAGCCCTAGTGTGCAAATTTGGTGTGCTGCCTGCTCAATCCTCCCAATTTCTGGCTCAGTTTGATCGGTACTGCCAACAACAGAAGATTGACGGTTGGGGACGAATTTATGCGGGGAGCGGCACGGGCGTTTTGCGATTAGAACAGGAAGGCATCGGCAAGGACCCCTCCCCTGGGGTTGAATGGATCCGGGAGTTGCGATCCCACTGTCAAAATGCCCAAGGATTTTTAACGGTTTTAGACGCGCCGCCAGCACTGAAGCGCAGCCTGGATGTATGGGGATATCCTGGCAACGCCCTCGCCAGTATGAAACAGCTCAAGCAGCAATTTGACCCTCACAATATTTTGAATCCCGATCGTTTCGTTGGTGGAATTTAATGACTACTTCTGAATCACCCAGCTCTTTGCAGGTGACTGCTGCGAACGTGGATCGGCCCGAGCAGCCAGCGAAGCCCTCTGCATCCCCTGAACAGTCTTTGATCGATAGCTGTGTTCATTGCGGGTTTTGTCTGTCCACCTGTCCCAGCTACCGGGTGATTGGCAAAGAAACTGATTCTCCTCGGGGGCGAGTCTATCTAATGAATGGCCTCAACCAGGGCGACTTTACCCTGACGGACGCTGCCGTTGGCCATTTTGATACCTGCTTAGGCTGTTTGGCCTGTGTGACCACTTGTCCATCTGGGGTCGAGTATGACCAGCTGATTACCTCAACCCGAGCCCAGATTGAACAGAACTATCAACGTAGCTTGCCTCAGCGATTACTGCGGAAAATGCTGTTTTCGTTACTGCCCTACCCTCAGCGATTACGACGACTGTTAGGACCATTGCAGCTCTACCAGAAACTAGGCTTGCAAACGATGGTGCGCCAGTCGGGGCTGTTGGAACGAGTCTTGCCCAAATCCCTCGTGGCGATGGAGTCCCTGCTTCCTCAAATTGAATCCCAAGCGTTTGCGGATCCAGAACCTGAAATCTTTCCTGCCCAGGGAAAACGCCGCTATCGTGTGGGCCTGATTTTGGGCTGTATCCAGCGGCTCTTTTTGTCTGAAGTCAATCGAGCTACCATTCGCGTGTTGACGGCAAATGGCTGCGAAGTGGTGATTCCCAAAAGTCAGGGTTGTTGTGCTGCCCTTCCCCACCACCAAGGCCAAGTTGAGCAGGCCCAAGATTTGGCCCGGCAGATGATAGATAGTTTTGCTGATACGGACTTGGATGCTGTGATTGTCAATGCGTCGGGCTGTGGCCATACCCTCAAGGAATATGGCCAAATCTTGCAGGACGATGCCGCCTATGGCGAACGCGCCCAAGCCTTTGCCCACCAAGTCAAAGATGTCCAAGAATTCCTGGATGAAGTAGGCTTAACCACCTCTTTGTCTCCCCTGCAGTCAGACCCCCTGGCTGTCGTCTATCAAGATGCCTGCCATATGCTGCATGGCCAGAAAATTCAGGCGCAGCCCCGCCGTCTCCTGCAGCAAATTCCCGGTATAGAACTCCGCGAACCCCGGGATGCCTTTCTCTGTTGTGGCAGTGCTGGGGTCTACAACATTCTCCAACCGGAAATCGCGGAAGAATTAGGGCAGCAAAAAGTGCAGAACCTCACCCAAACGGGGGCCACCTTAATTGCCTCAGCTAATGTGGGCTGTACCATGCAGATTCGCAAACATTTAGATGAACAGGACCATACGACTCCTGTGCTCCATCCTATGCAGCTGCTAGATTGCTCGATTCGGGGTGTTTCTTGGTCAACGGCTGTAGGGAATGCTCAAGACAGGACCCTTTAAACTGGCCTGATTGCTGCAGCCCCCTTCCCTATGCATCTCATCCATAAACTCGCTTCTTGGTTAGAAACCCATTGGGCCGTGCCAGCCTATGCGGGTTGGGTAATCTTGGGCCTCACGACATTTTTTTTGCTAGCTGCGGCGAATACCCTAGCGGGATGGTTATACGTTCTAGGGGGACTGGGGTTAGGGCTGTTATTGGTCTCTGCCGTTTTACCGATTAAGTCTTTGCAAGGGTTGGAGGTGGAGCGACTGCCCCTAGTGCCCGTTAGTGTGGGTGAATCCCTGAATTTAGGGTTAAAGCTGTCTAACTCGACCAAATCTGCGAAGTCCCTGTTACAGGTCCAGGACCACCCACCCAAAAATCTGGGAGCCGTCACCGCTCACAGCATTGCTGATATTCCTTCCCAAGCGACCCACACCTGGACCTATACCCTTCAACCGCAACAAAGGGGGGTCTATCGTTGGCAAAATGTACAGTTGCGAAGTGCGGCACCCTTAGGACTGTTTTGGTGTCGCCGGAGTCGCCCCGTCAAGGCCAAGGCGATTGTCTATCCCCAAATCTTGCCCTTACAGCAATGCCCCCTGCTAGATCATTCAGGTCATGAGCAAGATCGCCAGCGCCAAGCCCAACAGATTGGTCCCCACAACAATAATGAAGGGGTAACTCGGTCAATTCGCCCCTATCGCTGGGGTGACCCTCTGCGGCTGGTCCATTGGCGCACCAGTGCCCGTCATAATGAACTGCGCATTCGCGAACTGGAAATGTTTGCGGGGGGACAAACCTTGGTCATTGCTTTGGATAGTTCTGGTAGCTGGCAGGCTGATCAGTTTGAACAAGCGGTGATTGCGGCGGCGTCTCTCTATGCTTACGGCCAAAAGCATCAAGATCAGGTGCAGCTATGGACGGCCCAGATCGGGTTGCAAACGGGCCGACAAGCCATCTTAGAAACCCTCGCCCAAGTGCAAGCCGGAGAAGTGACGGTTGCGCCGCTTCCCCAACAGTCTGTTGTCTGGCTGACGGCTGATCCGAGTGGTATATCAGCATTACCGCCAGGAAGTTGTTGGCTATTTTGGCCGCATCCTAATACTGCAAATGGTTACCAACAGGGAGGCCAAGGGTTAGTCATTGAATCCGATCAGCCTTTACAAGCTCAGCTGCAAATCCCTATGACTGCTGCCCAGCGATACTGATCTGCCATTGATCCTGCCACCGGACTAGCTGATGTATGCCCTAGGGATTGTGCCAGGGCCAAGGGGTAGGAGGCAACTGCCGAATTCACGGATTCATAATTTTGAGGATGAGAAAAAAGAACGTTCCCAGTAGATAGATAATGGCCCAGAAGATATCGGGTGGAATGCTTTGGGAGAGAGCCCAGATATAACCGCTGATACTTTGACGCCGTTTAGCAATTCTCCACACGCTATTCGAAAAAACATGCTGCCAATAAAAACGACTTCGAAACTCGGGATGCACAGCCATCGCTTGCTGGACATGTAACTTGGCTTGCTCCATACGCTGATGGCGGGGCAGTTCTTGGCAGTCAATCGCCAGATTGGCTTTCACTAGATATTGAAGAAACAGATATTCCTTTTCCAAATATTGTGGATTAATGTCCTGCAAATATTGACTGGCTTTGGCAGTCTGCCCTTCATAGCTCGCTGCATAAGCTAACCAGAGCCGATGGACTGGGGTGCCATCATCGTCTGGGAGTGTGAGTGCATATTGACTGACTGGGATAGCGTTAGCAGGATCCTTGGTTGCTTGGAACGATTGAACCAGATTGAGTAGCATCCAAGGCTTTACCTCGCTTCGTTGTTTCCAGTCAGATAACCATTTGAGATTGATTTTGTGCTCTCGCCGTTCCGATAAGGCATAACCCACGATGCCCCAGGTTTCCGTGTGAGATCGCAAGACGTCACGGTTCGCCCTAAGAAACTTCATCAGGGGAGCGGAAGAATTGCGATAAGACAAAATTCGGATATAGGTGATCAGTGCCTGTCTTTGGACTGGATTTTCAGGATGGAACTTACGTAATTGCTTCTGGCAAAATTTCTGCTGCTTCAGCTTGACACAACAATAGACCCAGTGATGCCCGACCTGTGGATAGACCTTGGGCTGAGGGAAGGCGTCAAATAAAATGGTTTGGGCTTGAGTGGTCCAATTAGCCGCAATCATAGTCTCAACGGCTGTGCTCAAGGACCATTCAGAGTCGCAGGGATAGAGACACAGTTTCTCTAAGGTTTGAGTGGCAGTACTAAGGTCATTTTGTCTGGCTGCTAACTGGACAGTACGAGCCAAGACAAATTCATCATTATCCTGCTCCCTTAATTGAGCTAGGGTCTTTGCTGCTGCCTCAGTCTCCAGGCCCTCTAATTCCAGATCAAATAGACTCAACCCTGCAAAGCTATATTCAGGATCTAGTTCAAAGGCTTTGCGAAAATCTGCTTTCGCGCCTAACCGATCCCCTGTTTTGTGTTTAGCGTCTCCCTGATATCCCCACGAAATGGCATCTTTGGGAGCTAGCCGCACCAGCTGTTGCGCTGCAGTTAGATATCCTTCTAGGTTGTTTTGTTGCCGATACCAATCTGCCAGGGTATACCATCCCGCATAATAGCCAGGGTCTTTGGCAACCACAGCCTGCATGTCTTGGATGGCCTCGTCAAACTTGCCTTGCTGGTACTTAATCCAAGCGGTTCGAGCTGCCAAGGACACGGGTAAGTCATCATCTAATTGGGTGGGAGTACAGGTTGCGATCGCATCTTCAAATCGCTCCGCTGCTGCCAATACCCTAGCCTTCAAATCATAGGCATCCCAATAGCAAGGATTTAGCTCAATGGCATGGTCTACAGCAGCAAGCCGTTCATCCAGCGTGTCTTCCTCGGCCAGATGCTCAGCTAACCGCAACCAGGATTGGGCCTCTCCCGATCGAGTGACTGTTAGCTCCCGAGCCAGATCTGCGGTGAGGTGCAGACGCTCCAATGCTTGAGCCCATTCTCTTAACTTGTTCCATCCCCAGTCATAGTTAGAATCAAGGCGAAGGGCCTTCTGTAAGTGCTGCAGTGCAGTCTCTTGGTCATCCAGTTTCCACAGTGCATCTGCAAGATAGCCGTGAAGATAGGCCTCCAGGGGTGAATGCATCAGGGCTGTTTCTAACAGGGCTTTGCATTTGTCTAGAGCATCAGTGCGGTCATAAAGATCCGCCAACTGTTGAATGGCGCTGTCCCACCCTGGATTAATTCGTAAAGCGGTTTGCAGAGCTTGTTCTTCTGCCTCATCATCCTTGCGGGTACGATGCACGATCGCTAAATCCACCCAAACTCTGGGTAAGAGGGGAAAGCGCTCCGCTGCTTCCCCTGCAATTGCTAAGGCTTCCGTTGTTCGGTCACTGCTGAGGAGCTGCCGACTCCTGACGGTCCAGGCCTGCCATAAATCGGGTCGAGCGGCATGAACTTCTTGTATGCGTTGATCAAAGTCTGCGGGCGTCAAGACAGTGCGAGCGTATTGATAAAAGGTAAACAGGCTATCCCCCGTAATCACCTGTTGCTGAAACTCTTGAAAGATAAAGTCGAGAACGTCTTTTTGTTCTTCTATGGACTGGCAAATATCCATCAGTTCTGAGATGGCTCGGCTAGAGTCTACAGACCGTTGAATCGCCTCTTTAAACGCGGTCTTAGCGGTGGGCATGTCTTTTGCCAAAATGCAGAGACACCCATAGATGGTGAAATAGGCCGTGCTGTGAGGATCTAGGTGCTGAGCGGTTTCGCAGGTTTCAAATGCTGCCTCTAGCTGCTGTTGTCGACCCAATTGCCAGGCAATCTGTCGCCAGGACCAAGCATCTTTAGGGTTAATCTCCACCAGTCGCCGCAGCACCTGTTCTGCGACTATCGGATCTCCCTCTTGCACCTGTTCATACCAGAGGTGATGTAACCCGGCATGGTCAGGGAAGGTGCTGCAGGTGGCTGCTAAAAACTCACGGGCGGCAGTGACTCCTTCCTGTTCTGCTAGCAGTTGACTGACGGCGCGATTCGCCTCGATATCTAAAGGATCGGCTGTGACGAGCTGTTGCCATAGGTCGAGGGCTCTGTTGGGCTTGTATTCAAACTGCGCGAGTTTGGCAGCCGTACTTAACCAATGACTATGGGCTGTTTTGGCTTTGGCCTCGTCTAGCAGGGTATGGGCTTGGGCAAACTGACCATGCTCGCCCAGGTACTTGGCCCGATATAACAGTAAATCGCCATCGTCCGGGTGCCAGGCTTGGGTTTGTTCCAAAACCTCTATGGCTTCGGACGGGCGATCTAAATGGTCATAGGCGATAGCCAAAGCATAAACAGGACGGGTCGACTGCTTTTGGTCCCGGTGCCACCGTTGTTGTAAGAGCTGTAAGGCCACAGACGTTTGTCGACAGCCCCGAGCTGCCAGAAAATAGCTGTGGCCATAGGTTTGCTCCTTATCTTCTAGACAGGCTGCAAACCGATATAAGTCCAGGGCTAAGTCAAACTGGCGTTGTGACCAATACAGGTTAGCCAATAAAAAGTAGTTATAGGCTTCCGTCGGCATTGCACCGATAGACCGCAGCAGCAGGCTGATGGCTGATTCACTCGCCTTGGCATCGTCACTGAAGAGTTTGGCTAGCCGAGTCCAAAAAATGGGATGGAACTGGTCCTGCTCAATCACATGGGCGAGCCAATCGAGGCAATCTTGGCGGCTGGCCAGTTCCTGTAAGTATTGAAGTTTCTGCAACATTAGCTGTGGGGCAGCAGGAAACTGCTCCAGCATTTGTTCTATGACGGTCAAACCACTGGCTTGGTCAGAATCATAGTAAGCCAGCTCGAACTGAGCCTGGAGGGCAAGGCGATGGTGAGGAGCGACCCCATTCATCCGTTGGCTCCAGTCACTGGCTGTGGAGCGATCATGTTTGAGCAGCGCTGCTTGTAGATCGTGGAGCTGATCGTAAAGACGGCTGTCAGGAAGTTCTAGGGTTTCTAGTAGTCCCGCTTTCTCGGCAGGAAGAATGACCATGCCTCGGGGACCGGATGCCCGATATCGCTCTAGAAATTCCTCCGCCCAGGGTTCAACGATACCCCGGTGGTAAGGGTCACGAATAATGAGGGTTTGCAATCGGCTGTCATAACCAATCACGGCCTGTAAGTGGGCTGATGTGGCTTCAACGGTACTGAGGGTAAAAGGAACGCCTGCATCAATCAGTTGGATAATGCTGTCCCAGGTAACCGTAAATTCGCAGACCGCCCATCCTTGTTGACTGGCCCAGTCCCGCTCACTATAGCTAGACGTACCGTTGTAGCAGATGCTGTCCACAATCTGATGGTGATCCACCGAGATGCCCCAATAGGCACAAAGGGTGGTCAATGTGGCGGGGGCACAAGTCATGTGGTGTTGGCGCACAAAACCGACGGGCAAAATCACCCGTTTCCCCTCGGGTAAATCCAGCAAGCGTTGGGCTAAGGACTGGTAGTAGGGGTACTCCGCCAATTTCTGAGCCAAGTGATGGGCGTGATTAAAATCCGCCATCTGATAAGCAATGTCAGCTTGGGCGGACCACAGTCGGGCTTGCCCTGCCTTCTCTAGGAGTGGGCAGGCTTGTTCATATTGCTGATAACTGTGTTGAGCCTGGGCATACTGCCCTAACTCCAGTTGAAGTGAAGCCAATTGGGCCCAAAGCTCACCACTTTCGAGCTGAGTAGTGGCCTGCTGTAGTAGGTGCAGCGCCTGGTCATCTTGGCTTAAGAGGGTATGTAAATGGGCTGCTGTCAATACAGCAGGGCGATACCAGGGGCGCTGTGCCAAGGCCTGTTGGGTCATGGCCAAGGCCTCTGGATATTGATCTTCTTGCTCCAACAGACGAGATCGTAGAAGGGTGATCCAAGGATCGTCTGGGGCTAGGGTTTCTGCCTCTTGGAGATAGGCATCCGTTCGATCAAAGTCTCGGAATTCTAAAACCACCTGGGCTTTTAACCCCAGCCAATGGGCTTGTTGGTCCGGTGTGAAGCGCTCAAACTGCGGTTGGTACTTTTGGATTAGACGATAGGCCGCTAAGGGACCCTGCCGCCAAAGCCTTGTACTGATGTAGTAATACAAGGCGTCTGGATCGGTAGGATTCTGTCGCCAGGCTCGAAGTAATACAGCAGCTCGCTGTCGGGGTGCCCCCAGATACCCGACTAGTCGGCCTGCCAAAATTTGGGTCGCTGTGTCTTGCCGGGTCGAGATCAGGTCAACGGATTGGCAGAAGTCATAGGCCTGGAGATAGAACCCTTGCTCCATTAGGGCAAATAGACGATCAAAGACAGACTGGGAGAGTTCTACCGATGTTTTCATTAAGGTCTAGACAAGATAAATGATGGATAGGCTGATCCTTCGCCCCTCCAAACTGACAGACTGCAATCGTTTGAAGAGAGGTTTGGCCACCAGCTATGGGTAGACCGTAATCAGGCCTTCTATATCGTTATGATTCCCACTCTAAAGTCAGCTTTCGACGCTTAATTGCAGGGTCTAAAGGGGAGAAAAACAGCTTGTCGACAAAAATGCTGAATACTGCTGAGAATGGGTCAGATTCAAGATTTTATCTATAAAATGATGTCAGTCCTGGCTGCTCTCTAAGCGCTTACTTTGGGGGGTAACAGTAAACTTAGATAAAGTAAATTAGTATAATCTAATACATTTTTCAGGCTGATCTCAGCTAGGAATTCCATACTGTTCCCATAAGCAAATGAGACTATAAGTAGGTCAGGAAGATGAACACGAAAGCCTTACTTCATACCGCATTGATTTTTGGTTCTTTAGCCAGCGCATCAGCCCTAGCACCAACCGCCCATGCAGGGACTTTAGTGACCTGCGGTCCCAATGGTGCTGCGTCTATTGTCAAAGTCGTACCTGCGGGTTGCCGACATCTGTCCGCAACCTCTGCTCCTAAGCATTCACCGGATAATTCTGTAGAAGAAGCTCGTTTGGGCTTTACCTTCAAAGCCTCGGCCCCTGAAGCTCAAGAAACTCAACCCGTAGCGGTTGATCAGAAGGCTCAACCAGAGGTCGTTGCGACCCAGCAATAACCCTAATTGGGCGTTTTTTAGAGATCCTCATGTCTGACTCAGTCCTCTGGATGCTTCCCCCTAGCCCAGAGGACTGATTTTTTTAAGGCTCTAGATCCCAGGTATCCTGTTCATCGGCTGCAGGGGATGGACTGAGAGAGTAGTCATCCATCCAAGCGTGGACTTGGACTAGAAACTGGGGTAGATGTGAGGTGCGAAACTGTTCTGCATTCCACGATCGATGGGATAACTGATTTATTTGGCTGAGGGGAACAACATAGGTATCGGCATATATGGTTGAGTGCTCGGGCAGAACGACCGTTACGGCTTGTCGGCTATACAGATCCCCTTCGAAGTAATCGAGGCGGTGGAGGGAAATGGGATCGATATCGAAATAAATTCTACCAAGGGTGGACTGTTGACCGGTTTTGATGATGCCTGGGTAGAGTTGCTCCACAAGACAAAACCGCTCATATCCAGGCAACCAAGCGTTCGTTGCTGGAAAGCGTTGACCTGTAACCGCTTGCATGACTTCAGGAAAGGTGAGCGTTCCGTAGGTGAAAAGGTGGACGGTCACCAACCCAATTCAGGTTAAGGATTCTCAGGCAGCGTATCTTTGATCAGCGACTCTTCTTGTTGAACCTCTGCTTCTGAAGTGCTGGGGGGTGGGGAAGTTGGGCAGTCGTCTAAATCGACGTCAGCATCCGTCAAGTCCGTCCCGACAAGGGTGGCAGTACAAACATCAGCGCCTTGCAATTTGGCACTCCGCAAAACAGCTTGGGTAAAGTCAGTGCTGGTGAGCTGGGTGTTTTCTAAATTGCTGCCGTAGAGATAGGCGGCGGTGAAGTTAGCATTTTCTAAATTGGCATTCTCTAAATTACTCAGCAGTAAAGAGGTATTGCGGAGGTTGGCTCCTTGCAAGTTAGCATTGCGAAGATTGGCACGGATCAGAATTAATCCACTTAAATCAGCGCCACTGAGATCGCAGCCTTCGCAGGAATTAACTTGTTTAAGTTGAGCAACATGTTTAGGGTCTGCGGCGAGAGCAGAGCTACCTACAGTCACCCCAAGGGTGAGTGCAATCGCAAAAACACCAAATCTCATGCGTTTTTCTTTACTTCCGTCGCGACAGCTCCAAAACGTACTGTAACAGATTCAGCTAAATGGGACGAGTCTTAACGGGCCATTTTTACGGCTGTCCCAGCTGCAGTGATTAACAGTAAAACTCCTGTTTCATCAATATTAATGGTGTCGGTACTGACCCGAACACCGATGACAGCATTCGCGCCTAATCGATCTGCCCGTTTTTCTAGCTCAGCAATGGCATCCTGCTGTCCCTTTTCAAACACTCGTTCATAGCTGGCGGTGCGACCGCCGATAATATCGCGAATGCCCGCAAAAAAATCTCGCAGGGCATTACTGCCATACACAACTTCAGCTGTGACAATGCCGCAATAGCTTTCGATAACAGCGCCCTGAATGACATCCGTTGTGGTCACTAACATGTTGATCTTTCCCATAGGTTGAAGTCTGGTGTTTGGATGATTATCTAATAACTGAGTAGCACAGGGATATAGAAAATAGGAGAGCTAAAAATGGAGGCTAGTCCGTGGGGATGGGGTTAACGATTTGCCAGACATTGTAAAGGGCTGCGGCCAGGAAAAATATAAAAGCTCCCCAAAAACCCAAGCCATATTCTGCATTGAACCCCACATAACCTGCCCCTTGTTTGGTCAGCTCTTGATCTAAACCAGACTTGATGGACAGAATTAAAAACGCCCCTAATCCACCTGCACAAGCTGGTAGAACTTTATTGTTACGGGTTTGCTTGATTAGACTGCTGCCTAATCCCACTGCACAACAGGTAAACGCGAATATTGCTTTGCCATCTGCAGGGATTTTCTTAGACTCGGCTGGCCCGGCAAACGATGGCGTTTCCACCGTCGTCCCTGTTGTCATCTGTATGCCCGATAACTCCAATACCGGGGTGCGATCGCAAGAAATCGTGATGAAGGGCAAGAAGAAGCAAATGAGAACAATCGCAAAAAAAGAACTAGAAATTTTTCGGGAGGTAGGCATTGACTCATCCTTTCGTCATTATTTTTCGCAAACCCGTCATCGTGAAAAATATTGGGCTTAAGATGTATAACCCCTCAGAAAAATATCTTTTTTTGGAAGCTTTAACCTAAATCTTTCAAAAATTTACAGGTATGACGATCTGAACGGATTGAAGCGCTTGGTGTTGGGGCCATACGGAGTAAAGCGATGGCAAACCTGGCATCACCGGAAATGGGCATAAGATGCTCAGGGCCATTGTTGAGCATGGGTTGATCATCTGAAAACAGGAACCAGCGGTTTGAAGCAGGACCATGAGCTGTGTGCTCGGGATGGGTGCTATCCCTTTGGCAATATGGTCTAGCCCGTCTGGATGTGCTGATCCTTGGGCAGAGTCAGGAGGGACTCATGGATGTGCAATTTCAGTCGTTAGAAGTGCACCCTTTCCAGTGTGGAGTTTGGCAGTTGTAGGAAAAAGAACGTTCTTGCTAAGTCAGGTTTGCTGTCATCATAGAAATAGATAGTCGGGTAAATTAGCTGAGGATGACCATTTTCTTCTACAAAGTCCAGGATCCTTACGGATGTTTTTCCAATTTTTCACTTTATAGTATTGACCTGCAAGGACAGACCTGGCCCACCTCAGAACATTACTATCAAGCCCAAAAATACCAAGGTACGCCTCATCAAGCCTTGTGTGAAGAGATTCGACAGACATCGACCCCTGAAGCTGCTGCAGCCATAGGGCGTAATCCCCTATATGCCGAGCAGGACAATTGGGATGTGATCAAGCCTGAGATTATGTATGCTGCTGTGCGCGTTAAATTTTTAACTCATCCGACGATTCAGGCCGAACTGTTGTCCACGGGGGATGAACGGATTGTCGAAAATTCGCCCTTAGATTCCTATTGGGGCTGTGGTGCCGATGGCAAGGGGCATAACCAGTTGGGAAAAATCTTAATGCAAGTTCGCCAAGAGATTCGCCAGTTGATTCAAACGGGGGCGATTAGTGGGTGACGCTAACGGCCATCGCTGGAGTGAGATTGTTGACTACTCGCTGATCCGGCAGGATGGTTCGAGACAAGATGGCGTCTTGCAATCTTTGTAGCTGGACTTGGGCATAGGCCAAATTAGTGCTGCTTAAGTTGGCCTGCTGGAAAATAGCGTCCGTCAGTTGGGCAAACTTCATCCGGGCTTCGCTGAGTTCTGCCATGCTCAAGTTGGCGTGGCTGAGGTTAGCGCGATCTAGACAAGCACCAATGAGGCAAGCACCACTCAAATTCGCCCCTTTCATGGAGCTATCTTGGCAGTTCGCTTCGCTGAGATCCGCGAACATTAAGGTTGCAGAATCTAAGTTAGCACCGGTGAGATTGGCATCCCGCATATCGGCATGGTTGAGGGTGGCTCCCCATAAATAGGACCGTTGCAAGTTGGCCCGTTGTAAATTGACTTTACTCAAATCTGCTTTGAGGAGATAGGTGCCTCGGATATAGGCATCACTTAAGTTGGCCTCGGCGAGGACACTACCCTGAAAATTAACGCCCCATAGATTGGCACCACATAAAAGAGCACTGGCTAAGTTGGTATCGGCGATGTAACTATGTTTGAAGTTGACCCCATACAAGTAAGCGCCCTCCAAATTCATATGGCTGAACTTGGACTTAATAAAGGTCGAGCCGGACAAATTCTGCTGGCTTAAGTCCGCATTTTTTAACTCTATTTCACAAAAATCTCGTTCTCCGGCGGCGTAGCGCTCCAGTAGCTCGGCTACTTGCATCATGGTTCAACCTATTCAAATCCTTAGCTTTGATCTTAGTCATTGGCTTCTGGAAGTGAGAAGAGTGAATATACCGATCACGAGAGAATTTTAGGGAGCCCCGATGGTGAATCTACGGACCGGAGGCTATTTTTCTTGATGGCTTTTACGGCTGACGAAAATGTCTTGCCAGGTGCCGCCGACCCCTTGCAAGATGCCGCGACCAATTAACCCTAAACCCCGCCCAACCACTTGGGTAAGGATATAGACGACCCCTCGACCCAGGAAGGTAAAGGTGGCCTGTAGTGGGGGTGCGATCGCATCCCTTCCCTCCAAAGCCAAGGTGACGAAAAATCGAGTCCCTTGGAGCTGTTTCAGCTCCTGATCACGGGAGCCATAGACGGCGATTTTCTGCAGTCCAGCTTCACTAAACACGATTAATCCATACTGACTTTCAAAAATTTCTGTGGGCTCTTTAAACAACCGCCGAGAACGGTAGTGATTGGAGAGGGCATTGCGAAACCGCTCGATGTCGCGGGTAGAAATTAAAGACCGGTCGTAGAAGCTTTGTTTAATCGCTTCATTCGTAGCAAAGCGATTGAGCAACGGCTGCAGCACGCCATTAGCGACACTCACCACGAGGTTGCTCAAGAGGGCTTCTGCCTGGAGCATGGCTTCGGGAGAACCGACGGCGGACAGGGTATTGTCAACCAGTAAAGGGGCTTTAAATAGGAGATGATCCAGCAGTTCCGTCACCAGGGGGATTTTGTCGAGAATTTCCGCTTCGACAATGGCCTGATCTTGTTGGAGCACACTGACAATTTCAATATCCTCTAGGCCTTGAGTATTTACAGATGAGGATAAAGGGATGGTCAAATACTTGCCAAAAAAGTCGGCAGTGGACCCGAGCCACAGGTCTTGCAGAAGTTTGGCTCGTTTGGATACGAGTTGCGATCGCGTCACTTGGGAATAACTCAAATCCTCAACCACGGTTTCAAATTGCTTGAGCACAATCAGAAATAAATCCTGGCGCTTTTGGGCTTTGAGAATATCAATCTCTAGGGGATCTTGGGTGCGATTGGAGAGGCTAGTCGGTAGCTTAGCCAGCAACCCATCCAGCAGCACGGTGGTGATTTCTGGCTGAGCAGCGAGGTCACCCCCGTCACTAATTTCGGTAATCCGCGAGGGGACCGCCGTTAACTCATCGGTTTCCCACGGATCGACATTAGCCCAAGAAAAGGCAGGCTCCTCGGGTTCTAGAGGCTCTTCATCAGAGTCATCACTTTGGCGTTCCATATACTGGCGCACCAACCAGCTCACGGTTTGTAGTTCCCGCTCTCGTCCCTCATTAATGGTTCGCTGCCATTGGGTAAGGGCTTCTCCTTGGCGACGGCTTTGGAGCTGCTCCAGGGTTTGTTCAATTTGCTTTAACCCCGTTTGCATAAACACTTGCCGCAACAGGGTAAAGGCCGTCACATTTTGGGTGGCTATCTGGGGGGTGGCAGCGGGCTGCTGGACGATCTGGGCCTGGGCCTTCTGGGCTGAATCCCAAACTCGCTGTCCTTGGCTGGCTCGCCGGAGCTGCTGAATTAAGGTGGGGGTGTCCACACTGCCTTTGCGGCAGAAGCCTTCCACCCCTACTTGCCACAGCTTGGTGAGCTGATCGGGTTCGACGGTGGCCGATAAAACAAACAGGGCTAGATGGGGATAGCGCCTCTTCAACTGTTGACAGAGAAGGCCATTCGCCTCGACATCTGCAACGCGACTGATATCGAGAATCAGTAAGTCCAGGGATTGTGGATCGACGTCTGGGCTGGTGTCTGCTTCGGGCTGAGTCGAGAACAGCTGTAAAACTTGGGCGGGATCTTCTGCTTCAGCCACTATCTGAATATCCGGCACGGCCTCTAGGCACGCTTTTAACCCGACCCGAAAGATCGGATCGGTATCCGCTAACATGAACTGAAGGGGTTGTGTCTGTGCTGCTGCCTGCTCTGTCATGCCCTGTCCGGTTTTTAGAGCCTATGCTCCTGAAATCGCTAATCCTGGTCAGACCCATCGCTTAGTTCAGGAGAGCGACTTGGCCCCATGTAGAGAATAGTGCACTTTTAGTGGAATCGATCAAAAAAAACTGTGGTACCCCTACGCGATAATAACCCCACTCGGATTACGCCCTTTGTTACCTATGTTCTGATTGCCCTTAATGTGGTCGTTTTTCTCCATGAATTGCGCCTAGGGCCAGAGCTAGATGCCTTTTTTCGCCTATGGGCGGTGGTTCCCCGAGACTTGACCGCTAGTTTTCAGGGGCAACCCACGGGATTGCCTCATCCGGCTTGGATTACCCTGTTTACCTCCCAGTTCCTGCACGGGGGAATTTTGCATATTGCCGGGAATATGCTGTTTTTATGGGTGTTCGGGAATAATATTGAGGACCAGCTGGGCCATGTAAAATACTTGGTATTTTACCTCAGCTGTGGTGCGCTAGCTGCCCTCAGTCAATGGTTTTTTAGCGTCAATTCTGATATTCCTTCCTTGGGAGCTAGTGGTGCGATCGCAGGGGTGATGGGGGCCTATATTATTCGCTTCCCCAAGGCGCAGGTCTTGACCCTGATTCCCGTAGGATTTTTCTTTTGGACGGTCAATCTGCCTGCAGTCTTCTTTTTAGGGTTCTGGTTTGCCCAGCAGGCTTTTAATAGTGTCGCTAGTCTGAATGCACCCATGAATATGGGGGGCGTGGCCTATTGGGCCCATGCTGGCGGCTTTGTGTTTGGGGCATTGCTGGGACCATTAATGGGGCTGTTTGATAACGATCGGTCCCGCCGTTAACGTGTGAGTGTGAAGCTGCTTTTATGGTGAATATTGCTCAATCCGTCAAACTGATCGGGCTGATCGGTTGTTCAACGCTGTTGGTGAATTGCACCCTCTTGCGTAAGCAAGCCGCCGAACCCGATGCCTTTCGGTTAGAAGCAATGCCTATTGAGTATGAGTCTTTAGCCTCTAAGCCTGCTGTGCCTTTGAGCAAGGTGTTTCAGCTTTCTTTTTATGACTATGACTTTAACTGGAAAAAGGTGATCAAAACCGTTGACGTTGCGCCCCTTCAGTATCGCGGCAATGAACCCCAGTTCGCCCTTGATAATAACGGTCGAGAATATGTAACCTATCCTGTTCCCGGTCGCACCAAGGTAGAAGGTAAATCGGTGCTAACGGATACGCCGCTGAATTGGTATGGCCAGGGTCCGGCGATTGTGTTTGAGCCTAAACCGGGCACGGTGATTTTGCCCCTATTGCCCGATCACAGCTATAAGACGGTTAAAGCGGAGGTGGAGAGCACGGGGGGCAAGGTGCTGGGGATTTTTGGCACGACGTTCAAGGGCTTTACTAAAAAGAAGGAATCGATTCCCCTTAGCTATGCCTATTTCAATCCCAATCGGTTGCCGAAGAATGCGGGTAAAACGGATTTACCTGTTTATCGTTCTTCCAAGATTTCTGGGCAATCTGCCCCCAATATTCTGTTGTCGGGGCTGGTGACCTATGCCGATGGGCGGTCGGCTTATCTGGATTTCAGTGATCTGGAAGGGGAGGGGAAGACCAGTAATGAGCGACTGGATGATATCAAGGGGCAAATTCGTAAGGAGCTAGAGCAGCTTGAGGCCCAACCAGATGTGGCGATGGTCACGATTGATACCCACGGGGTGATTCGCCAGCCGGAGGATATTGCGGCGGTGTTGGAGCGGGGGGAGTATAAACGGGGTGGTCCGTTTTTGCTGCATGAGACCCAGTCGGTGGCGCGAGGGATTCGGGTGTTTGATGAGGAAACCAAGGCCTATGTGGGGTCGATGATTACGCCGTCTTTGTTGATGAAGGATTGTTTGGCGGTGGCGAAGCAAAGGTTTGGGGAAGATGCGGTGATTCAGTTTTTGGATGGGGATGCGCCTGCTGCGGCTTATTTTGAGGACTATGATCCGACTGCGGAGTTGGAGTTGAAGGATCCGATTGTGTTGAATGCGTTTCGGTTGAGGGGGGCGAAGGGATTGGAGTTG
Organism: Acaryochloris sp. 'Moss Beach'; assembly: GCF_021497025.1. Lineage (NCBI taxonomy): Bacteria > Bacillati > Cyanobacteriota > Cyanophyceae > Acaryochloridales > Acaryochloridaceae > Acaryochloris > Acaryochloris sp. 'Moss Beach'. The sequence goes on along the minus strand of NZ_CP071717.1, from coordinate 2,392,875 downwards.
GTTGTTCAATACGATTGAGCAGTGCCCTCAGTTACAGGATAAAAATTGAAGCCATCACTCTCTGTCGTCATCATGAGTCAGGTTGAGAAGTTGGTTTGGTAGCCCGCTTTAACTCTGCATTTGCCCCCTAAATCCCCCATTTTGGGGGACTTTGAGATTTATGATTATCCTAGATGGGAGACATGCAGGAGATAGCTAGAACACAATAAGGCAGTGCCCTCAGTTACAGGACAACAATTGAAGCTATCACTCTCTGCCGTCATCATGAGCTGGGTTGAGAAGTTGGTTTGGAAGCCTAGTTAAACCCTGAATTTGCCCCCTAAATCCCCCATTTTGGGGGACTTTGAGATTTATGATGATCCTAGATGAGAGATAGGGTTGGGGGTAACAAGATGCGAGAGAAGCCAACGCAACACCACCGCATTCGCGGCACGACTCCAGCAGTCGTTGCCGCCGCACGACGACTAAGACTCAATCTGACCCCAGCCGAACAAAAGCTGTGGAAAGCACTACAAAAACGTCAACTCAGCGGCTTGAAATTCCGCTGTCAACACGCCATTGGTTTGTTCATTGTCGATTTTTACTGTCCCCAATGTCGATTAGTGATTGAGCTAGACGGCGACATCCACAATCAGCAGGTGGAGTATGATCAAGCCCGTACCGAGCAGCTCAACCAGCTAGGTTACCGAGTGATCCGATTCCATAACTCAGACGTTATGCACCACCTAGATCATGTACTTCAGCAAATCCGATATGCGAGTGAGCAAAGCATTGATCGACAATCAAAGTCCCCCAGAATGGGGGATTTAGGGGGCTAATACAGAAGATGTTGGCAAAATCAGGCATGCGAGTAAGAAAAGCATTATCGATAGTCAAAGTCCCCCAGAATGGGGGATTTAGGGGGCGAATGCAGCATAATTGAGACTGTTGACTAGAAAAGCATCGGATCTAATTGTGAGGAGTCGTGCTCTCCTAAAAAACATACCCCTAGCTAGCTTGCAAAAGTTTTGTCTTGTACTAAAGGCAGTGCCATATTTCTAGAGCCATGACCAAGACTGACAAACCTACTTCAAAACCTAAAGCTAAGGTTTCTCTCAGTGACCAGATTGCGGATGTTGTGGTTAAAGCAGTACGGACAGGTGGGGTGACGGTTGGTGGAGCAGGTGCGTTTTGGTCCTTGTTCAAAGAGAGTGATATCCCCAAAGCTGTTGCATCTGGAGTCATCGGTTTAGGGATTACCTATGGAGCCAGTTTGCTTAACCCGGTTCATAAGGGCAATCATATTCGTCTGAATCGTTGGGGAGAAACTTTAGATAAAGCCATTGACCATCTACTAGCCAAGTTCATTGGAGTGGAAAAGCGATATTTTCGATGTCAGGCTTTGGCTTGCCGTCGCCAGAAATCTGAAGGGGTGATTCAACACGATGGTATTTTCTTGCCCCTACTGGAAGAAATTTATGTCCCTCTAGAGCTGGATGCTAGCTCCTTACCAGCAGGTTGGCGGAAGTTACCTGATCAGCCTCTTGAAAAGTCTGCTCGTGATGGGGGTTGTGGGCGCAAAATTTGGGACTTACTGGGAAAAACTAAGCAAGAAATAACCTTCCGACAAATTGTGGTGTTGGCCTGGGGTGGGTATGGCAAAACGACTTTGCTCAAACATATTGCCCATACCTATGGCATGGATCAACAAGAAGATAAGTATGGTGTACCGAGACGAGTACCGTTTTTACTGGTGTTGCGGAAACATCGGGACCGACTCGCTCAGGAGCAACCGCCAACCTTACCGGAGTTGATTAAAAATCACCATATTCCAGATTTACCGGATTCGGCCAAGCTCGCCGATTTACCAGAGGATTGGGTCCAAAAGAAGCTCAATCGAGGTGAAGCGGTGGTAATGCTAGATGGCTTTGATGAGGTGGCCTCCGGGCAACGTCCGGCAGTAGCCCGATGGATTAATGACCAGATGCGCCATTACAGCAAATCAGTCTTTATCGTTACTTCCCGCCCTAAAGCCTATACTGAGCAGGAACCCGCCGACCGTCTTGAACTCTCGACCCGTCTTTGGGTGCAAGACTTTAATGCAGCCCAGCGCCGCGAGTTCGTAGAGCATTGGTATTTGTGTCAAGAACGCTATGCCAGGGGTGGGGATACAACCCCTGATGTTCAGAAAGATGCGCAAGATGCAGCAGAGGAACTCCTGGCACAAATTGAGGCGCGGCGAGAGCTGAAAGATTTAGCCAAAAATCCGCTGTTGCTGAATATGATTGTGACGTTCCATCGGCGATTCCCAGGTGTGGAATTACCCAAGCGTCGGGTTGAACTCTACCGAGAAATTTGCACATTGCAGCTTCGAGATCGACCGGGTGCGCGGAAACTGGAGACTTGTCTCATCAATTGCGAAGCCCAGCTTATCTTGCAGCGGTTGGCTTTGTCGATGATGGAAGCCCATGAAGAGCGTTTGGATCGCACTGCCCTATTAGATCGCATCGGCACCTATTTGGTACAGCAACGGGAAAAAGTTCAACCCCAGGATTTTTTAGCGCAAGTGGTACAGGTTAGTGAATTGCTAGTGGAGCGGGAACCGGGTGAATTTGAATTTGCTCATCTCAGTTTGCAAGAGTATTTGGCTGCCACTCAGATTGCTGATGATAAGCAAGAATTATTGCTTTATAAACATCTCCAGAATGATTGGTGGAAACAGACGATTTTGCTCTATGCCTCCCAGGTCAACCCTACGCCATTAATTCGGGAAGCTTTGCGCCAAGAGGCCATTGATTTGGCCTATACCATCCAGCAAGACACTACTAAACGGCTGGATTTAACTGCAGAGGAATTGGCTGCATTTGAAAAAACTACTTCCCAAGTGGAAACGTCTCGATATGCCAACTTAGAGAAGCTTCTACAAACCCAACAATGGCGTGAAGCCGATCGGGAGACCTATCGGTTGATGATTACCACAGTGGGAAAAGACGATGGGCAATTTTTGAATAGCGAGGACCTAAAGACTTTTCCCTGTGAAGACCTACAAATACTGGATCGTCTGTGGGTTAAGTATAGCGACGGAAAATGGGGCTTTAGCGTTCAAAAGCGGATTTGGGAAGACTGCGGAAGCCCGACGAGGAATGATGAGTTTGTGGATAAATTTTGTGATCGCATCGGCTGGATAAACCATGGCAATCGGCAAGAGCCAACATACGATCTCCAAAATTCTCGTACCGGAGAATTACCCTGCGTTGGTGTCAATGGTGTCAATCGTGCGGGTCGGTTAGTGCTTGGTGTTGGTGGGTGGTTTGGGGTATCTCTTTCTTCTCTCGCGCAAAGACTTGTAGACTGTAGCACGAGACAGTCCTGAGCATTTTTTAAATTTCATTTCCACATTCAGATCAACATAAAACCCGTCCTTTTAGCGATTTCTTACCTGGCACCTAGCAAACCCAATTTTTTTATCTATAACTGTATAAAATCAGGCTCATATCGAGTCTTCACCACCTCCGGGTTTAAGCAATTTGCCAACACAAACTTCATCGCCACTGCCTGAATCTCTGGGTCTACCCCATCCCAATCATCCCAAGGCAACCGAGTTTGTCCAGGGGATGGTTTATGGACTTTCCGCTTTAACCTCAACTTCGCCAATAGGTTCGTGCCCCAATAAATGCGCTTGGGTGGTTTGGGCTTGGGCTTGTACCGCTGGCAAAAGCGCCGATAAGCCCGAGCACAAATTTCAATTGTCGCTCCCAACGCCAGAAAAGCTGGATGCCATTGGCTAATTCCGTCATTGGTTAGCCGCTCATAGCTGCCATAGTTGCTGTAATCATAGAAAAAGCCCTGCTGCATCTTCGCCGCTTTCGGGTTGGCATGGATATAGCGCAGGGTATTCAAAGCCCGTCGCTTATCCGTATTCGGAAACCCCGTGCTGTGATATCGCTTTTCCCAGAAGTGCCCACTGCGATTGAGCATCCGGTTAAAACACATGGCCGTATACCAGTTCAGCCAGTGCATGATTTTGGGCAGGTCCTGGGGCTGGGCAGGTTCCAACAGGTAATGGACATGGTTGCTCATAATGCAGAGGGCATACAGCTTAAAACCATATTTGACCTGGCATTTATGAATGGCATACAGCAAGACATCACGGCATTCCTCTCGCACTAACCGGAAGTCACGATTATTGCAGCGGGTGGTGATGTGATAGCAATAGCTAGGTATCAGCGTTCGCGGATGACGTGGCATGGAGCATCTCTAAGTAACGTCTCTAAAGACGTAACAGTCACCTCACTGGCAATCTAAAACAAAGTGTTCCGCAGGTCTAATAGAACCTACTGATTTGAGATGTTGCCAAGATAAATGTCGAGCTGGTTCAGACCCCCATCCCAGCCTTGGCCAACCTGCCTCATTCATCCCTAAGCTGAGATCGCAACTACCGTCTCAGGCTGATATTGACGAGAGTTTTGAGCTGACTTTTCCTGCTCCACCCGTGTCCCCGCTAGCAATTCTTCTAACCGTTTGCGAGCTTGGCCCTGGCGTTTTTTCAATGCTTGAGCGGCAAAATATCGTTCTTCAAAAGCCTCGCGGGAAATAGCCCCTTTTTCATAGAGTTCTTGGCGGCGTTTACTTTGCTTTTCTGCCAACAAGTGCTGCTGTCCTAAATCTTCAACGGCAGCCCGAGCCGCTCCAATCTCTTCAGCTCTCGGTCCCGTCTTCAACTCTCGCAACTGGGCTTGGGCCTGGGCTTTTTGAGCCAAAAGCTGCTGGCGTTGAGCGGCTAAGCTACGAGTATCCAAACGAGCTAGGGGCATACCTTGCTGCACCCAATCCCCTTCATCCACAGCAATCTCAATCAAGGTCCCCGTCAGCTCAAACCCCAATTCACTGGTGCGATTTGCCTGGACTTCCCCCGCGTAGGTGCGCTGAATGTCATAGAAGGTAGACGGCTGCAGTGCCAAAGTAGTCACAGGCAAGATGGCCTGCCTAGGAGCAGGTCCAGTCTGAGGCGCACACCAAGTTTTTATGCCAATCGCCACTGCACTCACTCCCAAAACCACCCATCCCAAGGTTCGTGGTGATTTCCAAGAGCGAAGTCTAAAAGAAGATTGAGCGCGTTTGGGCAACGAAGGTGAGGATTGAGTTATCGTTCATATCCAACTTGTTGATATACAATTTGTTGAGTATTCAGCAATAACTTATACTCGCCTTGTTGGATATGTCAACGCCACCCCATCACCATTTCATGACTCTAGCCCACACGATTTTGACGGTTTTATCTGAGGCTCCCCACAGCGGCTATGACCTCAGTAAACGCTTTGAGGAATCGGTGAGCTGCTTTTGGAAAGCCAGCCAGCAACAGATTTATCGAGAGTTATCCAAAATAGAAACCCAAGGCTGGGTGACCTATGAACTGGTTCCCCAACAAGGCAAGCCAGATAAGAAGCTCTATCAGATCACAGATGTGGGTAAGCAAGAGTTGCTGGACTGGTATGCTCAGCCTTCCACACCTACGCCTATTCGCGAGGATCTCTTAGTCAAAGTACTGGCAGGCCCCTACGTACCCCGTTCCCTGCTGATTCAACAGGTCAAAGCGCGTCAAGCCCTCCACCAGAAAAAATTGGACCGATATCTAGAGAAGGAAATCTGTTTCCAACAGTTAGAAGCTCCAGAGCCAGCTATGCAATTCCGGTACTTGACCCTGAGACGAGGGATTCGATATGAACAAGAATGGATCGATTGGTGTCAAGAAGTGATTGATACTTTACAAGCAGATACCAGCAAAAGTTCCTAATCGAGCCGATGAGCTACTTGATGATTAGCTCAGTGACAACCCCAGCACCAAGGATGTTCTGAGTAATTTTTAGTTCATTAATGATAATTGATATACTCACATACAGTCTCCACTACCATTAGGTGACATTTCTAAAATTGGATATTTGACATCTTTAATAATAGTCCATAAACAATGTCATAATCCTCTTGAAAACATCAAAAAAGTGACCATTGTTGGGCATTTTAAGAACATCATAAATTCAGGACTTCAATAATGGGTCTGGGCTTGAGAATGAACCATAATAATTCTATTTCAAAACTCTTGGTCTGTTTGGGGCTGATTGCCGTAACGAGTTGCGCCAAAAGTCAAGCCTTAAAGCCACCATCCGGGTTGAGTTTAGATACTTGGCCAAAACGATGCCGAGCATTAAAGCTAGGTTTATCAATAGAATCAGCTACAAATAATACCTTAGAATCAGTTATAAATAATACCTTTCAACCCCGCCCAGACAACATCGCTATCAACACTAGCTGGAAACTTAACTGGTTTGAACAACAGGTTCCTATTCCCGCCACTGACTATGCTGAGGTACGGATAAGCGATCACGGTGATGATGAGTATAGTCTGATGCTGCTCAACAAAAGCAAAACCGTATTTATTATTTTGGGACAACAGCCCAATGATATTTTTACGCTATCGTCTGAATCAGAATCGGCTTCGCCAGAAGAAATAGCTCTCTTGAAAAAACAATTCGGCGGGCGAGTTAGTTTTGGAAAAATGATGAATTTGGGATATCGCCATACTTTGGATGACTTAACCTGTACTGAAGCTCGTGCGGAACAGGAAAGTCTTATCGCCATTGCTTTAAATTTGAAGGGAATCGGTTATGGTTCTACGGCAACTGTTTATGATCTGAATTCTGGCGTTGGCGCATTGCATCATTTCCCAAATGATTCAAAGGACCAGTGGATGTTTCAAGTAGATGACGGCAAATACGATTTAGAAGTATTTCTCAAATTGCCCAAGGAACATCCTCATGGCGATCTGGGGCTATTCATAGGGCGAGAAGATTGGCAGGCAGCACAAGGGGTGCCCTTATGGCTGACTCAATTAGAAACTGCATTCGCCAATCCAAGCCGGAAAAACTGGCAGGCCCTACAAATAGCTCTAAGAGAAGCCAACATGTCATCTGAGAGTCTTCAGATGATACAGGAGCTGATTGATAAATCCCCAGACTAAACCTTGGCCGATCATGGCTTAGAGTAGCTGATCGCCATTCGTCCAATCTGAAGGCCCTTTCAAGTTGACAGATCAGGAGCCGAGGGAAAAGATGCAGTCCTCCTCAGGTATCAAAGCCTGAAGAACCGATCGCAAGGCTATCTTTGTAGAGGTATCAGTGAGTTTACCCTCAGCATTGATCTTTCACGACTTGGCAAAGTTTCCCATTGAGGCCATCAATTTATGTCGCTAATGGTGTTAGTTGCGTCATGCTTGTTTCAGGTTTGTAGCGTAATGAGCAACGTCAACAATGCTTCCTTTTGTCGGCATCCCCAACACGATTAAGCAGGGCATGAGCGCTTACCGCGACTTATTTCCTCGACAAGCCGGATTTGAGCATGTGAGCCGATACCTCAGTGGCTTACTACTCAGTGAGAACAAAACATTGCAAGGGATTCACAGTCAGTTTGTCTCGACAACCGAGCAGCCCCTTTCAGGTCGTCGAGCAATGCACGCCGGGGTGTTTGAATCGCCATGGGAGCAGGAGGCATTGATGGTGCGCCACCGTCTACAGGTATCACAGCATTATGCCCCCAGAGCACGTGTAGTGATTAGCCTAGATTGGACACTGGGACATCACGAACGGAGCAAACAGATTTTTGGGGTCAAACGTCAGTACGATTATGTTGATAATTGCATGAGCTGTTATCAGACGATTCTGACCGCAGTGGCGGCAAATCGAGTGCGACAAGATGGGATAGGCGTCGCCGTGCAAGCGGCCCAGTGGGAAGCCGCAGAACTGGAGTATCTGAAGATGACCCGTCAAGGCGAGTATGAAACTATCGCAGCGGCGATGGAGCGATTGAGTGAGTTGGTGGCCTACCAGCATAATCGTGACGCCTATCAAACGCGAACGGAACTGCTGAGTGCCATGATTGAGCAAATTGAAGGGGAAGGGCAGTTTCCGACAGCGGATTATGCTTTTGATGCAGGCGTATGCGCAGCGGACTTAACGACCGTCATTGAAGGATTCGGCAAGCATTGGGTGAGTGAGCTGGCGTGTAATCGTTCCGTGCTTTGGTTCAACCAATGGACTCGCATTGACGCAGTGGCTCAACAACTTCGTAGCACCTCTGGCCAGTCGTTTCGGCACTACCGCATTCATCAACGCAATGGCGAAGTGAAGGAGATTTGGGCCTTTAGCAAAGTCGTACGCCTCAAAAAAAATCGGACGCAAACGGATTGTCATTGTTCATGAAACGGAGGATTTGAATGATACCCCTCGCTTTTTAGTGACTGACGCGCTGCACTGGGATGTCTCGCGCATTGCCATCACCTGGAGCTATCGCTGGCCCTGTGAAGTTTTTCATGAGTTTACCAAAGGCATCTGTGGCCTGGAATCGGCTCAGCTACGCAACGAGGATGCGGTCAAACGCCACATCGCTTTAAGTTGTCTGGCGCAGTCGTTGCTCCAGGATGCGCCTGTCGCTGGGGGGAACATCTGAAAAATTTAGCTTTGCAAGTAAAACGCCAAGCATTGGCCAGAAGCTCTACGGATTGACTCGTGAGGTTTTGCATCCGCTCGTACAGTTTTGTCAATCACTCTTTGAACAAGGCCAATCTGTCGAGCAAGTTGTGGAGGTAATAATGCCAGCCTAGACCTAATTATCCCTCTATAAAAATAAAGAAGTTTGCCAAGTCGTGATCTTTGCCGATATGGCTGGAATGCAGAGAATCGCTTCCTCTTGGATATTCGCCATCATCACCCGCAAAGTTTGTACCAATGATGCATTGGCTTTATCCCCGCCATCTGGGGATGGAGAAGCACTGATGACGGCGGTGGGTTTATGCATAAATTCGCCTGAAGACACAATCCAATCTAGAGCATTTTTCAAGGTCCCCGGCACACCATGGGCATATTCGGGCGTGCAAAACAGGACACCATCCGCGGCTTGTAACTGAGTCCGCCATTGCTCCACGGCTACAAGATCTGGCTTGCCTTCCAACTCAGGATTGAAGTGGGGCAATTGAGCAATACCGTTATAAATTTCGACCTTGACACCTGGGGGCGCTAAGCCAACGATGGCCTGGACTAGGCGCGTGTTTGAAGATTGCGATCGCAAACTCCCAGAAACTGCCAATATGGTTGTCATAATACTTGTTGCTCAACCGGCTGGTGAATGAGCACAACCCACTCAATACACACCAATCGTTTTAATCATCAGTTGAAACTCACCTGGACTAAACCGAGGATTCAAAGCCCCATCATATTCAAACTTACTCAACATCATTTGCATGGCTCGAATTTGTTGAGACTCAATCAAAGGCGCATCATTCACCGTCTTGGCCCGAAACACAGGGGTGAGTTGGTTAAAGGGAATACGAACCGTAATCCATTGTTGAGCCACCGTATCAAAAGAGTGGGAGTAGGCAATACTATCCCATCGATCCTGATCGCGCAGCAAAAACTTGTAGCGTTGGCCGTCCCCTTTCACCTGTAGCTCAATACCTTGATGGGCCGATAGGTTTAGGGACGGATCAAAATTGCGCGTGCGTACCGAGGCAAACCCACCGGAATTAGCCGTCGAGACATTCCCCGTAAACAGAGCAACTCCTGACTCTTGCCGCAAACCACTATTGCTCACCCCTCCCATAACCACATCATCCACCGCTCCCCAGAGCTGGCTAATATCATTGGCTTGGCTAAAGTCAAAAATGAGGTTGGCTTGAACAGGAGGTGGGGCAGGGGGCGTAAATCCAGGCATCATTTTTTGAAACCAGTTGAGAACAGGAATTTCTTCAAAGTAGGACAGAGTTTGCAGGAAGCGGCCTGCATCCCAGGATTGGCGGTTAGGTTCAGCCATAGAATTGCTAATCAGCCCAAGAGAGGTCCGCCTTAATTGTAAGCAAGAACTCCCGTTAGCCTTCGAGTTGAGTGGCCAATTTTTGCCCAGCCCATTCCGACAAAATCGGTCCTAATAGGCAAGTGACGACAATATAGGCAATCACTGCATTAAAGATATTGTCATCCACTAACCCCGCTTCTTTGCCAAATAACGTAATCACCAACACTAAGGCTGCCCGGGGAATCGTCAAGCTAAAGAGGGTCCATACTTCCATCGGTTCATAGTCAAACCAGCGACCGATCAGCCAGGCCGATATCCATTTAGACGCGACTGCTCCCCCAATAATGACCCCAGCAATGCCTAAACTGCCGGGTGCTGAAACAAATACTTTTGGATTAGCCAATACCCCCACCGACACCATAAACGCCGGAATAAAAAGACTATTGCCGACGAAATCAATCCGGTTCATCAGATCACTCTCGATGGGAATCGAACGATTTAGGGCCAAACCGGCAATAAAGGCCCCGACAATCGAATCCACCCCTAACCCCTGAGTAGCAGAGGCAATCACAAATAGCGTCGCCACCACAAAAATAAACTGTAGCCCCAGGGGAACCTCTGCTGTGGGATTAAAAAACCAGCGCCCCAGTTGCGGAACGCCCCAAAAACAGAGAGTCGCCAACAACGGTAAGCCCCCCAATAATTTCAGCCATAACGCCAACCCAATCTGCCCCTCGGCCATCGCCTGAATCAATGCAAAGCCCACTAAAGTGAGCATTGCCGTTAGCACTGTGCCTCCCACCGCGACCCCAATGGATTCTCGCTGGGCTAACCCCAAACGGGTCATACTCGGATAGGCCAACAAAGTGTGAGGCGAATACAAGATCCCCAGTAGCGCAGCGGCCAACCCACTCGACCCAGCAACCGCGATGATTCCCATACTGATCATCACCTGACCGGACACGATTCCCACAGCGAAGGGCAGGCCAAAGGTGAGCAACCCAAAAATAAGCGCTCGCATTCCCAAACGCTGTAAGTCGCTCAGATCCATTTGCAGACCCGCCAGCAACATAATGTAGAGGAGACCGACCTTTTCTAAAAAGATCAGCTGAGCATCTCGGGCAATAATGCCGAGGCCATTACTTCCCAACAAACACCCTAAAAGGATCAGCACCACCAAAGCAGGCAGCTTTAAGGGCTTGGCGATCAGCGGGGCTAGGAGCAAAATCACCAGCAGCACGCTAAAGGCATAGACCGGATCTTGTAGGGGTAGAATCAACGTCGCGATGGACATGCAAGCAATCATCCTGAGCAGGGTTTAAATTATTCTGAACTTCTGAAACCACCCGAATTCCCTTGGGTTAAAACAGCCAGTTCGTTTTGCGTTGTCGCCAATTTTACCGAGTTTTGGTAGGCAGGGAGTTTGGGCTCAAACCCCAGAATCCACCCCAGCCGGTAGGACTGTGATCAATGACATGCTAAGGCTGGGTTGTGCAGTGTATCTTGGATGAAGTGATGACAAAGTTTGGAGATCTATGATTACCTGCACCAACTGCGGCCACGCTAACCCAGAAGGGGCCATTACTTGTGAAGCTTGCTATGTGGAGCTACCCAAAATGTCTTCTTGCCCCAGTTGCCACGCTCAGGTGCCAGAAGACGCCGTTTTTTGCTCTCAATGTGGAACCTCACTGGAGCCAGGTGTTGAAGTCCCCGGTCTAGACATGGCCACTGCTCCGACTCAAGTCAATGCAGGTGCAGGAATTCCCGCCACCGATGTAGTCAGCTTTGAGACTCCATCCGCAATTCCCGCCACCGACGTCGTGGTGCCCTTGCCCGATCCCCCCAGCAATGACACCGCCTGACCAAGTCGAAATGACAGAATTTCCCGATGTGGACTTGGGATATGCCCCCCACGGAAGTGACTCCTCCGGGCAGTCTTCCCCCCTCCCCTAGCCGTCGAAATGAGCGAGCAGCCCACGGAAAATGTGATTCCTCCCTCTTCTCTGCCGACACCGCCAGAATTAGATTTCGAAGCACCGGCTCCGCCCATGCCCCCTGAAGCTTCACAACCCCCGATGCCGCCTGCGGCTCCGCCCATGCCGCCTGTGGCTCCGCCCATAGCGTTTACCCCTCCTGCACCAGAAGCTCCTCCTGCTCCTCCAGAACCCATCATTTCCGCCGCGCCGCAACCGACCACAACGCCGATTCCCGAACAGCCCAAGCCCATGCCCGTTGGTGCTACCCAACTGCAATTACCCGTGGCACGACTGTTGCATGAGCGGTCTAACTCGAATCTGGATTTACCCACCAATCTCAACTTGGTGCATATTGGTAAGCCCAATGATCGGATTCCCCCCGATATTGATGTGTCTGGCTTTCCCGATAGTGATGTGGTGTCCCGAGTCCATGCTGATATCCGGGTTGAACCAGATGGCTACTACATCGAAGACACGGGCAGTGCGAACGGCACCTATGTGAATAATCAGCCGTTACGTCCAGGCGATCGCTATCGGTTACGGGCAGGCGATCGCATTTCCCTCGGCAAAGAAGATAAGGTCGGCTTTATCTTCCATCCCGGCTAACGTCCAAGGATTAATTTCAGCAAACAGAATGCCCCCAACTCAACTGGGGGCATATTTTGTGCGGGTCTGCACTGCCACCAGTAACACCAATAAGGTGCACCCGCCTGCCAAATACAGAGGATAGCCATAGCTCGCCAAGTTGGACTGGCGAATCAGTACACCCGCAATCACGGGGCCAATACCATTAGAAATGCTGAGATAAGACGAATTCAAGCCCATCACCATACCTTGCTGCTGAGGATTGGCATTGAGAGAAATGAGGGTATTAATAATGGGTTGAACTAGGGAATTAAAGACCGAAAAGAAAATGGTGATGGAGACAAAATAGATCAGATTGGGCCAGATGGGCATTGCCAGAAAGGCCAAACTGCGAATCAGCAATGCCAAAAATAAGATCAACAGCAAGTTAAATCGTTTCGTCAGGCGGGGCACTCCGAAAGTTTGCATCAATACCCCGAGTACCCCGTAAACGATAAACATCAGGGCCAAAGACTGGGGATTTTGGTCAAGCACATTGATAAAGTAAGGCTGAAACGCGTAGGTGAAAATCGTAAAGGTCGTGCCGATCAAAAAGTTAATAAACAAAAGAATGCCCACTTTGGGAATCGTCAAGCCTGTGATTAATTTGGCCAACCCCAACTCCAACCGATGGGGTTGCGGTGGCCGCTCTTCTAAGGTTTCCGGTAAGAAAAAGTAGGTCACCCCTAGGGCGATCCCGGCGATCAAAGCCGACACCAAAAAACTAGCCCCGAGGGAAATCTCTTGGGCTCCCAAACTAATAATGGGACCGAGGACAAAGCCAACGCCAAAGGCAGCCCCAAACAGACTAAAACCGCGAGCCCGATTCGCAGGCTCGGTCACATCCGCAATCACGGCTTGAATCACGGAGTTATTGCCCCCGGTAATCCCATCTAGAAATCGGGCTAAGAATAATACCCAAGCCACTGTTGCCATACCCGCCATCAAATTAGCCAGCATGGTCCCTGCCAAACTGACAATTAATAGGGGCCGTCGGCCCCAACGGTCCGAAAGCTGTCCAATGACGGGGGTCGCCAAAAATTGGGCAATGGAAAAAATCGAGAATAGGAAGCTGGTCTCAAAATCATTCAATCCAAACTGCCGACCGTAGGGATATAGGGTCGGCAGCAGAACGGTAAAACTAAGGGAGTTGACTAAGGCAATGGCAGAGACGATCCAAACTTCGCGCTTCATGCCTAGCGTCGCCGCTCTTGGAGTTTGCGATAGACGTCTTTGATATCTACATCATGATGAGCCAATGCCACTAGGCTGTGGTAAATCAGATCGGCCACTTCTCCGGCGATTTCGTCAGCATTGTCGTCCTTACAGGCCATCACCACTTCTGCGGATTCTTCGCCAATTTTCTTGAGAATCTTGTTATCACCCGCAGCAAATAGCTGGCAGGTGTAGGAGTCGGGGGAGGGATTGTGTTTGCGATCGCAAATCACATCAAACACCTGGGACAAAGTATCAGCAGGCGGGGCAGAAACCTGGCCCTCCACCTGATGGAAACAGCTGCGCTCACCCATATGGCAGGCAATATCGCCAATTTGTTCCACCCCGACCAAGAGGGCATCACTATCGCAGTCATACCGCAGGGACTTCACCTCCTGCACATGGCCTGAAGTTTCGCCCTTCGGCCATAATTCCTGTCTGGACCGACTCCAAAACCAAGTCCGCCCCGTATCCATGGTTTTCTGCAAAGACTCGGGATTCATCCAGGCCATCATCAACACCGTGCCATCTAAATAGTCTTGAACGATGGCCGGCACTAGCCCTTGAGCGTCATATCGGATTTTGTCTACTGGAATTGCAGGAGAAGACATGAAGGAGAGCAGCAGAAAACGACTCTTTAGATTATCACCTGGGGAAGAACGATACGGATATATTCATTCTAAACGGCACTTTCAATAAGTAATTCTAATGATTACTTTTGTGAAATGGCCCAAATTCTACTTAAAAATGTTATGGTTGATACAGAAATTAAATCGTTCATCCCTTAAATCGTTTTTTAACCCTGTTCTTAGTAATCAAGGGACGGAAGTAGAGCCTTCGCTCGAAGGAACGCGCCTCAAATCTATACCCATCATTATGATCGGAGGCGAATCATGAATCTTACCTATCGCGGTGTTAGCTACGAATACAATCCCCCCTGAAGTGGATATGACTTCTAGTGAAGAAGTCGGTCAGTATCGAGGATTGGAGTGGCGCTTTAGAAATGCTCACAAAACCCCGGTAATGCAACCCAGTCTTAACTTGGTTTACCGAGGCGTCGCCTATGAAACAGGCACCCCAGAGTCAGAAGTGACCCCCCACCTATACCCCAGCACCTACTACACCTGTATCTGCGCCTGCTGTCTTGACCGTCCAAAAATATGGCTCGGTCCTTGATGACATCCCACCACCGCTGGATCAAAAATCGCCAACAAGCCTTGCTCAGTCGCTCTGCAGCTGAAGTCGGGTTAGGTGCGGATGCGGCTCAATACTGGAATCATATTCAAGGCAAAGTCCATCCTAGTTTCCGCAGGAGCTATGATCGCTCCCATGCGGCCCTCAGCTAATCTCCACAGCTTTTCTTTTTAGGGATCCATTCCTAAAACAATCACTGATCTCTTCACCTTCCCTAGGGAGGTGATTTTTTTTGACAATTCTACGTTGCACTACCCGATCAAAATGGAGCATGGCATAATTAATTCTCACCCGCAAAAAAAACTGACTGTTGTTAAACTCAGGGCAATTAAAAATTCTTAGTATTACTGTGTTCCAGATATGTAATCTTCTATTGAAATAAGTGCTTTACCATCGTGTCATCAGCTCCCAAGCCCCAACTGTTTATTCCTGCCAATTCCTGTCTTTCCCATCAAGCCCTAACAGAGGGTGGCTTTTGGACTCCATCCGTCTCGATGGCACGGTTTTCACCCTATCCCCCCCAAGGATATTACCGGACCCTAGTGGGGCAGTCTTTATGGACCCTGGGACGAGAAAAAGCTTGTTCTATCGCCTTTGACGATGTCACCCTGTCGCGCCAACATGCCCTGATTTTCACGACCCCTCTGCAAGAGTATTACTTGTCAGACCTGGGCAGCTTGAATGGCTCCTTTATCAATGAACAACGGGTTCTCCATCCCACCTGCTTACAGCATGGCGATCAGGTGAAGTTAGGCCAACTGGGTATGGAGTTTCAGCTGGCCTCATGTTTGGAGCCGTTTCAACCCCATATCCATCAAAAGCTCGTCTTAATGATCCAGCCCTCTGCCACCCAAGGCAAACTCTGGCAAGAGCTGCTTATCTACCAGGGGGTCACCGTCATTTGGGAGAAGCTGACCACCAGTGAGGACCTGAGAATCTGTCTAGATAACTATGCGCTCAATGAAAGCCGATTGCCGGATCTTCTGCTCATCGAAGCAGAGACCCTAGAACCCAATCCCTATGAGTTCTGCCGCTGGTGCCATGAGGCCTATCCATCAGTGAAGGTGGTCCTCACCTGTCGGGGGCGAACTGAAGTTCTTCCCTCTGAATTGCGGTGGGCCAAAGAACAAGGAGCAACGGATTTACTCCCGGCGTTCCGGGAAGATAATATGCTGACTCGGGTGGTGGATATGGTGGCCCAAGTCAACATTGTTCTCAAGCTCCTCGGCAGTCAAGAACTCGAACAACACACTGTAGCCACCGACTTTTTCTCGTTACTGAAAGATCTCTAAGCCCTGCTGCCGCAGCCTGGGCTAGAGTAAGGGCTGTACTCGACTGACAATATCTTCTGGCGGCAAGACCCCTTCGATCCGTTCTACGGGCTGACCATCCTTAAACAAAACGAGGGTCGGCAAAGCGTGAACATGATATTCCGTTGCCAGCTCTGGGTAACGCTCTGTGTCAATTTTGACCACCTGTACCTTGTCTTTCAACAGAGCGCTGACCTGATCCAGGATGGGCACTAACATTCGGCAAGGCCCACACCAAATTGCATAGAAATCGACCAGTAATGGTTTATCTGATCCAGCTAAGAGCTCGGCAAAATTTTTGTATTGCTTTTTCGTGGCCATAGGAAGAGTCTACGTAGGCATCTCCTCAATCCTAGCCCCAGAGTTTAGTCATCGGCAGCGATACCGTCATTCATTTCAGGTTTACAAACATTCTGCTGCAAATCTCGATCTCAGGCTTGCAGCGTCCCTAAAGTCTCTTGCCTTTAGTTCAAATTGAGCTGGGGATTTTCCATCAACTCACTGAAATCATTTAGAGCTACACAGCGTTGTTGATCCAGCTGTTGCAAATAGCGCTTTTCTTGGTAGTACAGCCGTTTGATTTCATCCAGCTCTTGCAAGCAAAAGGATTCTTCCTCTAGTAAACTCTGGGCCTGTTCCGATTCATCCATCAGCATTTGTTGCAGATAGGTGTTGAGGATTTGCCGCTGGCCCAGTTCTTTTTTCGCAGACTTCATCGCCGATTCCCACATTTGTAGCAGATGCCGACAGCGCTTTTCACAAGCAATCCGCTCTAAGCTGGCTGCAGCTGCCCGAATCGAGAGGTTGGGTCGGAGAATATCCAGTTCCGTTTTTTCGTTGAGCTGAATCAGGTGGTAAACCTGCTGAATTTCTTGCGAATACTCGGTACACAGATCCTGCACCACGGCGATCAGATCAAAGGCAGGGGAGTCAAATTCAGCATGGACGGGCTCTAGCTTGGCTTGATCCTCTTCAATGGCTAAGATTTGCCGCCATAGAAACCGATGGTGGGAAAAACTAAATTCAATATCCCGCTGCTTCATGGCGTTGTGAATATCTTGCCGAAACTGTGGTCGATGCAAATAAATGCGAAGGATCTGGGCTTCAGCTGCTTCCCGCAGGGTGTAGTCTGCAGGCCGCTGCCATTTTTGGGATCGCCCATGCCAGCGCTGGCCGCGAACCTGCTGCCGTAGGGCTTCTTCTAGCTGCAGGGCTAGGCGAGAATCCCCCTGACTGAGGAGCCCCGCACAGCGATGGGTATAGTGGGTGCGCAGGGTGGCATTGGGCAGCTTGCCCAAAATAGCCGCAATCGCTTCCGTTGCCGCCTGGAACTGCTCGGCTTGCTGCAAATCGCGATCCTTGAGGGCTCGCTGGATTTGCCAATCTAGCCAGAGAGGAGAGGTATCGAGTAGATCTAGATAGTCTTCTGCGGTGTATTCCTGAAGATATTCATCCGCATCTTTGCCATTGGGCAAATTCAAGACCCGGAGCTGCACTTCCCCCCGATAGGCTTGATCTTCCACTTCGGTAATGGCTCGCTCTGCGGCTTTACCTCCGGCAACATCCGCATCAAAGTTAAGGATGACCTGCTTGGATTCGGTATAGCGCAGCAACTGCCGCATCTGATCCAAGCTCAGGGCTGTTCCCATAGAGGCGACGGCATTGGTGATGCCCACGGAATGGAGGGCAATCACGTCAAAATAGCCTTCGACCACCACCGCCCGATCGGCTTTAACAATGGTTTGACGGGCTTTATCAAGGCCAAATAAGAGTTTGCCCTTGTTAAAGAGTTCCGTTTCTGGGGAATTGAGGTATTTGGGTTCTTCCCCCGTTAAAGTCCGGCTACCAAATCCCACCACCCGACTTTGGGCATCGTGGATCGGTATCATTAAGCGATCGCGAAATCGATCATAGAACCCACCCCCAGACTTGCGAGGCAAAATCAAGCCCGCCTGCTGAACTAAATCAGGGGTAAAGCCTTTCTCTTGCACCAATACATCATGAAGGGTACTCCAGCCCCCAGGGGCATAGCCCAGTTGAAAGGTTTGAATGGTGTCATCGCTTAGCCCACGCTGGTCACGAGTATAGCGGAGGGCAGATAGACCTGGGGGTTGGCGGAGGGAATGTTCGTAATACCGACTTGCGATCGCAAGAATTTCATACAACTGCTCACGCAAGGACAGCTTGCGGGCCAGCTTTTTCTCTTCATCCTTGGCCAGGGTTTGAATCGGTACTTGGCTGCGCTGCGCCAGATCCAGAACAACTTCCCCAAAGGACCGCTGCCCGATCTCCATCAAAAACTTGATGGCATTGCCCCCAGCCCCACAGCCAAAGCAGTAATAGAACTGTTTTTCCGGGCTGACGCTAAAGCTGGGGGTTTTCTCATCGTGAAAGGGACAGCATCCCACCATGTTGC
Organism: Acaryochloris sp. 'Moss Beach'; assembly: GCF_021497025.1. Lineage (NCBI taxonomy): Bacteria > Bacillati > Cyanobacteriota > Cyanophyceae > Acaryochloridales > Acaryochloridaceae > Acaryochloris > Acaryochloris sp. 'Moss Beach'. The sequence goes on along the minus strand of NZ_CP071717.1, from coordinate 2,374,321 downwards.
GCCCCTGCTTACGCAAGCTGACATGCTCGGAAACCACATCGACAATGTCTGTGGCTTGGCGAACCTGCTCAATCGTATCGGGGTGGAGGCGGGGGGTAGTCATTCAAGTTGAGAACGCAATTTGACACCCATTCCGTAGCAGAAGCGGGAAGTTGAGGCAGTGAGGATATTAAAAGTTGGACATCAACAAAAGTGATCTTTCTACGGCAAGATCAACAGGGATTAACACTTTAAACTAAGAACATTACCTACTAGTTCAAGCATACTATTTTATGATTCCCTGTTAGAGCACTCGGTTTAGATTTTAGCAGTTTATTTCTGAGGTGCTGAGGATTATTGCAAAGGCTTATCCCTTGCTCCTAAACTACTCCACCTACTCCAAACCCTCTCATATCAAAGCATACAGCCAGCCTGAAGATTCTGCTTGCTGTATTAAAGAGGATGATCCAATTGAGATGACAGCTCATCAGCCCTGGGGCGCAGCAAACGTCAATATGAGTTAATTTTCTAGCCAATTTTGCAAGAACCTGCTGTTCTTCTAGGCAAAGCACCAGGTTTCCATCGAGTTTTCCAGCATTCTTATTGGCATACTCAATCAACTAAAGAAACAACAACTTGAGAATGTAAGTCTACAATTGAAGCAAGTTGCTTGATGCTTCATTGACTTAGAGGTATGCATGACGGTCCCAGGAGCAAAGCGACGAGACTGCAAACAGATGATAGTCATCCTAGGAGCCTCATTCTTGATGAGTTCCTGTGGATTACTGCAAGCTCAACCCACCCCTACTCCCACTCCCAAAACCATTAAATCCAACCGAGTGGTGGCTCGGGGCAAGATTATTCCTGAATTTGGCGTGATCAAGGTATCGGTCTCCAATGCTGAAGACAGTCGAGTGAATCAGCTTTTGGTCAAAGAGGGAGACCGCGTGCGCAAGGATCAAGTGATTGCCACCCTCCAAGGGGCCGATCGGCGGCGAGAGGATTTGAAAGCCGCGCTAGCTAACGTCAAACTGTCACAAGCACGTCTCATCAAAGCTAAACAAGGGGATGCCAAACCCGGTGGCATCGCTGCCCAGCAAGCTGTTGTAATACGGCTGAAAACTCAACTTCCTGTCGAGATTAAACAAAAAGAAGCCGAGATTGTCAGTGCTCAAGCCTCTTTGCGGGAGGCAGCACTGACCTACCAACGTCGACGACAACTCTATCAACAGGGGGCCATTAGTCGGGCAGAAGTAGACACCGCTCGCGAAGAATTTGAGACCACTCGCGCCACCCTAGCGGCCCAAATTGCTTCTTTGGAGCAAACCGTCACCACTTTAAAAGCACAAATCCAAGAAGAAAAGGCCCGGTTAGCCGAACTCCAGCAAATCCGTCCGATTGATGTCACCATTGCTCAAGCCGAACTACAACGGGCCTTAATTGAAGTGGAGCAACGGCGGGCAGATTACGACGACACCCAAGTTCAAGCCCCAATTCCCGGACAGATTCTCCGGATCAATACCAAAGTCGGGGAGCAGGTGAATACCCAGCTTGGCATCGTTGATTTAGGCCGAACAGAGCAAATGTATGTCCTGGCCGAAGTGTATGAAACCGATATTACCAAGATTAATAAAGGTCAACGAGCGACTATTCTCAGTGAATATGGTGGATTTAAGGGAGAAATTCAGGGGGTTGTGGATGATGTTGGTCTCCAGATTGACCCTCGCACCTTGTCCACAGGAAATAACAATCCAACCACGGATGAAAATGCCCGGATCGTGAATGTTTCCATCCGCATCGATCAGGACGATAGCCCTATTGTCGCTGGCCTTACAAATATGCAAGTCAGAGTCACGATTGACCTCTAGGAGACAACTAGATGAAATGGGGACAACTCCGAAATTTAACGGCTGAACGCCCCTTGGCTTGGGCACAGCTTTCCCATAAAAAGGCTCGTTTGGCCGTCGCCCTGACGGGGGTAGCCTTTGCCAATATTTTGATGTTTGCCCAACTGGGAATTCGGGCAGTGTTGTTTGATGGCATTACTTTGGTTCATGAGAATCTCCAGGGCGATCTGTTCTTGATGTCTTCCTACTCTCGGGCGTTGGGGTTTCAGACCTTTGCGCAGATTTATCTCTACCAAGCCAATGCGGTTCCAGGTGTGGCTACAGCCTACCCCTTATACATCATGGGACGGGTAGACTGGATCAATCCTGAGCAACTGCCCGCCGAACATCCTATTCCCCCGGAGTTGCTGTCTCCCCCAGGCCAAGCCAAGTCAGACAATAAAGAGATAGACATCTTCCCTGATAGGGTCAAGATTCTGGCCTTCAACCTCGCTCAACCTGCCTTTACCCTGCCTGAAATCAATCAGCAACTGGACAAGTTAAAAGAACCCGATACGATTCTCTACGACCGGCTGTCTCAGGATGGCTTGGGACCTATTCCAGCTTTAATCACTCAAAAACCACAGCTGACAACCGTAATGGGGAACCGTCGCACTCAAATTGCAGGCTTGTTTACGTTGGGAAGCACCCTATTCACGAAAGGTCACGTCATTATGAGTGACTTAAACTACTTAGCCCGCAACGGTCCCGAGAGTTTAGACAATATCAGCTTAGGGTTAGTAGGTTTAGATGCAGGGGCTGACCCATTGCAAGTACAAACGCAACTCCAACAAGCTTTACCGTCGTCTATCCAGGTGTTGACCCGTGAGGAACTGATCCAGAAGGAAGTGGCTTTTTACGAAGCGGATCCGAGTGGTATTGTCCTTAATTTTGGGGCGATGATGGGCTTTGTGGTGGGGGTAATTGTGGTGTATCAGGTGCTCTATTCAGACGTGCTGGAACATCTGCCCGAGTATGCCACCTTAAAAGCGATAGGGTTTGCTGATAATGCTTTGCTGCGTGTTGTTCTGCAGGAAGCATTGATTTTGGCGGTGTTGGGCTTTGTGCCCGGATGCGTGGCATCCATTGGGGTGTATAGCCTGTTGAGTTCTCTAACGAAAATCCCCTTGAGCTTGCGTCCTGATGTGATGGCACAGGTGTTTATTTTGACGATCGTCATGTGTATGGGGGCGGGGGGAATTGCGACCCAGAAGCTGCGCCAAGCTGACCCTGCGGATGTGTTTTAACCGATGGACCCGATTGTTTCGATTCGCCATCTAAATCATGCCTTTGGCAAAGGGCAGTTGCGGAAGCCTGTGCTTAAGGATATTAGTCTGGATTTAAATCCCGGTGAGATTGTGATCCTGATGGGACCGTCGGGGAGCGGAAAAACCACACTTTTGACGCTGATCGGGGCGTTGCGATCGCAACAGGAAGGCAGCCTCAAATTCCTGGGCCAAGAACTGTTGGGTGCCCCCAAAAAAAAGCGAGACTGATCAGAGTTTTGTGTAAGCGGTCTAGAATCCAAACACACCAGGAGACCGCATCATGTCTAGAAAGAAACAAGTACCCAATCGAGTTGATGAGCTATTGGATGAACTCATTGGAGAGAATCCACAGCCAGAGGATATTCTGGGCGAATCAGGACTGCTCAAACAACTCAGCAAACGCCTAGTGGAACGAGCCTTGGCAGGTGAATTGACTCATCACCTGCATCAATCCTCCGTCGATGAGCGTTCTCATGGCCCTAGAAACAGTCGCAATGGTTACTCGAAAAAGACCGTCCAGACTGAACAAGGAGAGATGGACCTATCGATTCCTCGCGACCGTTGCAGTGAGTTTGAGCCTGTCCTCGTGCCCAAAGGCCAGCGACGTATCGCGGGACTCGACGAGAAAATCATCGCCTTATATGCTCGTGGCATGACCACTCGTGATATTCGAGCTCAATTGGTGGAGCTGTATGGGGCCAATATCTCTGAGGGTCTGATTAGTGACGTCACCAATAGTGTCATGGAGGAGGTTAAAGACTGGCGCTCAAGACCATTGGATGAGGTGTATCCGATTGTCTATCTCGATGCCCTGTATGTGAACATCAAAGTCAATGGCCAAGTCAGCAAGCGAGCCGTCTATGTCGCGCTAGCGGTAACTGTGGAGGGAAACAAAGAGCTGTTGGGATTATGGATAGGGGCTGCCGAGCGGGAGGGAGCAAAATTCTGGCTTTCAGTGCTCACAGACCTTAAAAACCGAGGCGCTCAGGATATCTTGATTGCTTGCTGTGATGGTCTCAAAGGCTTTCCCCAGGCGATTGAATCGGTCTATCCCGATACTCAAGTTCAAGTTTGTATCGTTCATCTCATTCGCAATAGTTTGCGCCATGTGCCTTGGAAGGAAAGTCGAGCCGTAGCTGCAGACCTCAAGCCCATTTATCAAGCGGCCACTTTGGAGGAATCTGAGGCTGCCTTGGATGCGTTTGCCAACAAATGGGACCAGACGTATCCTGGCATCAGCCAAATCTGGATACGGCATTGGGATAATATTGCTCCGTTGTTTAAGTACCCAATGGCCATCCGAAAGGTTATCTACACCACTAATGCCATTGAGTCGCTCAATCGCTCACTGCGAAAGGTGATTAAGACCAAAGCTGTCTTCCCGAATGAAGAGTCTGTCTACAAATTGATGTTTCTGGCGATGAGGAATATCTCGAAGAGATGGACCAGACCAATTTTGAATTGGAAGGCGGCACTGTCCCATTTTGCTATTCTGTTTCCAACACGATTCAACTATTGAATACGTTACGGCTTACACAAAAATCTAAACACTCTCAAAAAAGCTGGTCAAGCTCCGTCAGCAGATTGGTTTTATCTTCCAATCCCATAATTTGTTGGATTGTCTGACGGCTCAAGAGAATGTCCGCATGTCTTTGAAGCTGCATACTCATCTATCGGTGGAGGAACGTAAGGGGCGTGCGATCGCAATTCTCGAATCCGTGGGTTTAGGAGAACATGTCAACTACCATCCCGCAAGTCTATCGGGGGGACAAAAACAAAGAGTTGCCATTGCTCGCGCCCTCGTCAGCTACCCCAAACTCGTCCTCGCCGATGAACCCACTGCTGCCCTTGATAGCAAAACAGGTCGAGATGCCGTTGAAATTATGCGAAAGCTGGCTCAAGAAGAAGGCTGTACAGTCATGTTGGTCACTCACGACAACCGTATTCTAGATATGGCAGATCGGATCCTGCAGATGGAAGATGGTCAGCTATTACAGACTGACTGATGCCCATTGTTGCATTGACGAAGAATGATTGAGTGTTGAATCTGCTAGTCTTTCTGCAAATTTGACATCCCATTAAATGTCACGAGGCTCAAGTCCAGTTTTCTTAGAAATCCGTGCCAGCATGCGAGGACCAATTTCTTCTCCGTCATGGAAAGCGAATACAAAGTCTGGCCAGCCGTCACGGGAAAGAATACGGTGAGAACCAGATTGACGTTTAACGGTCCAGCCAATTTTGAGTAGGGCTACCAAGACTCTCTTGGATTTAGTGCTTCCCCACTGACTCATGCAGCGTTAAACGTAACACTGACCAATTCAGGCTCAGTTTCACCACTTTCAATACGTTCAGCAAGCACCCTGAGTGCCAAAGCCTTTACTTTAGCTTTTGCTTCTTCTGGGGTTTGGCCATAGAGCATTACTCCAGGTAGGCTTGGAATCTCTGCAATCCAACGCCCATCTTCTTCTTGCTCAATTTGGATATCAAAAATCATGGCTGTAGCCACTCAATCACTATGCCTATAGTAACAAGTGCAGCTTTCACAAAGCCTGACGAATAAGTCCACCAAGTGACAACGAACGACTACTAACTTCGCCTCCCTTGTTGACGGCCGCTCCGATGCACCGAATCGCAACAGGAAGGCAGCCTTAAATTCCTGGATCAAGAACTCCTAGGAGCACCCAAGAAAAAGCTGGTCAAGCTCCGCCAGCAAATTGGTTTTATCTTCCAATCCCATAATTTACTGGACTGTCTGACGGCCCAAGAAAATGTCCGCATGTCTTTGAAGCTGCATACTCATTTGACCTTGGAGGAACGTAAGGAGCGTGCGATGGCCACAGGCCGGTTGGAAACCATCGCAATCCTCGAATCCGTCGGCTTAGGCGAACATATCAATTACTATCCGGCCAATCTATCCGGGGGCCAGAAACAAAGAGTCGCCATTGCTCGCGCCCTCGTCAGCTACCCCAAACTCGTCCTCGCCGATGAACCCACCGCGGCTCTTGATAGCAAAACAGGTCGAGATGCCGTTGAAATTATGCGAAAGCTGGCTCAAGAAGAAGGCTGTACAGTCATGTTGGTCACTCACGACAACCGTATTCTAGATATGGCCGATCGTATTCTCCAGATGGAAGATGGTCAGCTATTGCCCTCAGACTGATGCCCATTTTTGCGTTTACGAATAACAATGGCATATTGAATCTGATAATCTGCCTGCAAACTTCACATCCCACTCAGAAACATCTGCTCCAGCAGACTCACTTCCTAGATGGTGTTCAATAACGGATACCCCTTATCTAACTGCACAATTTCTTCATTCGAAAGCATGCCCATGAATCTTATACTTTGACCTAAGTTAGCCAGTATTTGGAGGAGAACATGCTTGATAAAGAACCAGAGACTAGCGGTAAGCCATCCTCCAAAGAGCCTTGGCTCGCAGTCAATTGGTCGATGATTTTACCGGGATTAGGACATCTTTATGCTGGCAAACCCTTACAAGGGTGGGGCATCATTGTTACGTACTTAGCCCTATTTGTGCTGTCCCTTGTCTCAGTCATTACGGCCCAAGAGACTGGGCTGATCGGTTTTGGTGCAATAATCCTATTCCTATTATTGGGGTTTGGAAGTTGGATCAGTGCCTATCGAGCTGCAATTCGCACCAACGATTCAGCATTTGAAAATCATCGCAAAACGCTCAAAGATCCTTGGCTTGCCGTTTTCCTGAGCCGTTTTATATTAGGCGCTGGCCATCTTTATATGGGCAAATGGATTCTAGGCTCAATTCTAATTGTGGCTGAAATCCTAACTTGGATTTATGCTCCGGGGTTCGTCTTCTTGGGGCTGTGGTTTGTGTTACCCTTTGTCGCTAACCATGCTTATCAAGCTGCCTCAGATCAACGTAAAAGCAGCAAAAAATATCATATTAAAATTATTTCTACTGCTGATTATTGCCCCGATCGCCCTATCTGTCATATTCGCCCTCGCTATTCGTTCATTGATTGTCGAAGCTCGGTATATTTCATCTGGCGGAATGGAGCCAACTCTAAAGATTAATGATCGTATCGTTGTAGATAAAGTGAGTTATCTCTTTCAAACTCCAAAACGAAGAGATATTATTCTGTTTAAACCCACTCAGGCATTAAAACAAGGTGGCTTTGAGAATGCTTTTGTCAAGCGGATTATTGGCATCCCAGGTGATGTAGTTGAGATTAAACAGAATGTTGTCTGGCTTAATAATCAACCCTTGCAAGAGCCTTACACAATGTCGGGAACGACAGAGAGTCCAAGCCCCGAAACTTGTCGTTCCAATTATGTAACGATGGACGTAGAAAGCAGGCCCATTGATCCGCCTATCCCCATCTATTTATCCCAACCTCAAACGATTCCTCCCGATCACTATTTGGTATTAGGAGATCACCGGGCTAATAGTCTCGACAGTCGATGCTGGGGGCTGGTTAAACGAAGTGAAATTATTGGCCAAGCGACCAAAAGATTTTTCCCATTTAACCGTATAGGTCGTTTGGATAAAAAGTAGTTGTTGTCGATAGGTTGTGACTATTTTCTGAAGCAGATTTTCACTGTCTCCATTGTCATACTTTCCCAGACCTTGATTGCCATTCATCTAGATCTAGAAATCACCTTATCCTCCCAAAGCCAATAAGGATCTTGCTCGGGTATCGAAATTGGGGTCTATCGCTAATGCCTTTTGAGTATAGACATCGGCTTGAGGCTGATTGCCTAGGGCCGCTTCTACTAAACTGGCTCGATAAAACAGACTGGCATCTTGAGTGCCGAGTGCGATCGCATCTTGCAATACGCTCCGGGCCTCACCATACCGTTCCAACCGCGACAATGCCCAGGCCAAAGTTTTCAAGGTCTCAGAATCGCGGCGAATGTTGACTTCCGTCTGCATCAGGGTCAGTGCTTCCTGCAAATCGGCTTGACGACCTCTCGCCAACAGTAGCTTCGCCAAATCCCGACGATGACCAAAATGATCCAGATCCTGATGATCGCGAAACTCATGTTCTGCTTCGGCCCAGAGTTGATTGGCTTCAGCTAATTTCCCTTCTAAAACTCGCAGTTGGGCGAGTCCCTGCAGAGCCACATGGTCTTGTCCATGAGAAGCTTCTGGATGCTGGAGTAAGTGCTTGTAGAGGGTTTTTGCAGCACCATAATTGCCTTGGCGGGTTTCTAGTTCTGCTAGTTTGACCTGGGCAAAGGAAGAATGGGGTTGCAGATGTAAGGCCTCTTGATAGTACTGTTTCGCCACTGGCAGTTGACCTCGATGGGCATGATAGCGACCTAGTAATGTGCGGGTCCAGGCGGCTTGAGACGGTTGATCAGGTTGTTCCAACGCCAAGGCCTGTTGAAAATCTTGGAGAGCTGCTTGATCTTGACCTTGAGCGACTAGCACCAAAGCCCGGAGGGTATAGCTGACCAAAGTCGGGGCTTGCTCCACCAGTTGATCGGCGACTTGTCGCGCTTGAGGAAGCTGTCCTTGGGCCAACTTGCTGGTAACGATAATTGAGAGGGCTTGCTGATGATTGGGATTTTCCTGCAGGACTGCCTCGGCGAACTGTAGAGCTTCCGCAAACTGATGCTCAGCTTGGGCCACTTTTGCGAGAGCAAGCTGGGCTTCGAGGTTATTGAAGGGTAAGTTAGCCAAAGACTGAAGCGCTGTTTCTTCTGCTTCGTGATACCAGTGGGTGTTACCAGTGGAGGTCGCTAGCTGCAGGTAAAGGGTAGCAAGAGCGGCACGGTCCAATCCATCTTTGGGATTGGCTTGAATCCGATTTTGGTAAAAGGCAATCTCGCGACGAAGGGCATCCGTTACCGAATGCTCGGCGGTATGGGTATGGGATTCACCTGCTTGGGCGGGCTGGTCAACGCTCATCCCCAGAACTAGGGTCAACGTAACTCCTGAGAGAAAGGAGGTACGGGACCATTTCCAGATATTCAAAATCATTGCAAAACCTCATGGTGGACAAGTAAAACTTTCATCCCTTGCGAGCGAGGGCCGAGAGATCCGCAAAGGATGAAAGCAAGCGGCTCTAGGAAGACTTAGTTGGGAAGAGCTAGGTAAGGAAACTGGGTTTGGAGGGGACTGTGGCCTTGGGAGGGATTGCCAGGGGTGCCGTCGTAGGAAACGTTATCCGTGGTGATGGCCCCGTTGGTCAAAACACTCAGGGTGATATCTATCACGTCGTCTTTGAGTAAGCGACCACGAATAGGACTGCCTTTACTATTCAGAGCATTGCCATAACCACTGGCATCCGTGGTATCAATCCGCATCACGTCGGGCAAGAAGGCTTGGAGCAAGGTGGTAGTACGCTGGTCATCGTTGCCAATGGCTTTTAGAGTTTGAGCGGCTTCACTGACGATAGGACCTGCAACTTTCGCAGCAGGCTTTTGTCCGGCTAGGGCAGCCGCCTCAAAGTCAGGACCGACACTATTGAGAGCATTGAGGAAAGCATTGGAAACAATCAGCCCTTCGTTTACTGCTGGACGAGCCAAGCGTTCCACCTGCCGATATTTGCCGCCTTTGCCTCGAACAGAGATGGTTTGCCAAACGTCAAAGGTGGTGTTGGCAGACTTGTTTTGAAGGAATTTGATGGGGATACGAACTGCGATCGCATTTACGTTATACCCGGTGGTAAAGTCCACAGCCTTGTCAGGGTCCCGGAAGCCCACCGCAGGACCTTTGCCTAATGCGCCAGCCCGGACCCGGAAAAACTGCTCCACATCAAAGAAGAAAGGATCTTCTCGTAGTCCCGCAAAAACGGAGAAGTTCTGATCACCCATGGGGACTTGGGCCGTGTGGGGTTTGCTATTTAGGGGGGTGGTCACCGCCTTGCCTACATGGGAACTGCCATCTCGAATTGTGGTGATTTTGATGGTCTGCGTCTGATTGGGCTTGGGTTTACTAAATTCAAACCGCAGCGTCACGTCTGGCTTGCCCGTGGGGGTAGCGTCGTTATCGGTTGTACGAGCAATATGGAATTCGTAGCGGGCCTTGTTATTGAAATAGTATTGCTGCCGCGCCACTGAGCGGGGGTTGGTATTCATAATCAGAACCAAATCATCGGTGGAGGCGTTGGGATTTTGATCGCCTTCCCGGAACACATACAAGTCAGTCAGATTCAGATTGCGGCTTTTAGTGTTAGTTTCACCATCATCATGATCCGAAGCCAAGGTAACGGGCGCAAAACTGCCCAAGGTCAGGCCCATTCCTAAAACAACGCCACTGAGCTTTAATAAGGATTTAGCCGAGAAACGGCGGGTTTTTGCCTGATTTTGACGAGGGTTCAATAGCATGTCTATCTCCTGCGAGTACATAGATGCGTTGACAGCAACCAGAAAAGGCTGCAAATTGACTGATAATAGGCAACAGAAGCTTGTCCGCCCTCGGGCAGACTTCGCCATCAACATCCTTTTATTCAGCAATCTGTAGGGGTATACGCTAGGGGTTGGTGATTGGATCTGTTTCTCGAAAAATTTGTTGGAATCAAGTGAGTTTAAATCGGGGATGACCGTCCAAAACACCAGTGAGGACTTGGTTTTAATCCACCAAGTGGCTGAACATAATCAAGGGGCACTCTCGACCTTGTATGACCGATATGCGGGTATTGTTTATGCGATCGCATACAAAATGCTAGGGTCCGTCGAAGAAGCCGAAGAAGTCGTCTTAGATGTCTTTGATCAAGTCTGGCGCACCGCCTCTAAATATGATCGCAGCCGCAGTCGAGTGGATAGCTGGCTATTTATGCAGGCCCGCAGTCGTACTTTAGATCGTCTCCGCAAACGACAGCGACAGGCCAAGGTCGTGGAAGCGTCCACGGTAAACGCCCCCATCGAGTCTGACACCAAAATGGCCTTGCCTGAAGAACATGTCCTGATTCAAGAGCGGCGCGCCCTCGTCCAAGTCGCTATGGCCCAAATCCCCCCCGAACAACAGCAAGTCATTGAGCTGGCCTATTTTCAAGGGTTATCCCAATCAGAAATTGTCAAACAAACAGGCCTATCCTTAGGCACCGTCAAAACCCGAATTCGGTTGGGCTTAAGTAAATTACGTGGCATTCTCGATCAACGATAAGGAGCAAAAACGCCAGAAATATACCGATAGATAGATCCAAAGTCTGATTGACAACGTAATACTGGTATAGGCTCTTTATCAACTCATCTCAGCGAATCCGCTTCGCCCCTCTCTATAAAGCATCTCCATCAACCACAGGCTAAGATGTAGCTATGAATCACCCAGCCCCACAATCCAATTCTGAAGAGCTTTCTAACTGGGCGGCCTTGTCGGCAATGGGTGCCTTGGATGATGCGGAACAGCAGCCAGTGGCAAAATATTCAGCCGAGGAACTCGCACCTGAAATTGCCGGGTTTGAAGATGCGGTATCTGCGATCCCATACAGCGTTCCAGCCATACCCATGTCACCCAATCTCAAAGATCGGCTGTTCCAGCGCATTGACGCCACAACGCTCAAAGCATCTGAGCTTTACCAGCTCATGTCTACACCGATTGATGAACTCATTGAGTTATCCACCCAAGTGGAATGGCAGGATCTAAAGGGTCCGGGTAAGTTTAAGCATGCGGTGTACCAAACCAACACCCTCCATCGTGAACTAGCTTTCTTTGTGAAGTCTGACCAAGAGGGACTATTTCCCAAACATCATCACGCAGCCGGAGAAGAAATCTTAGTTTTGGCTGGTGATCTAGTGGTCGATGACCAAGTGTATCAACGGGGTGATCGGATTATTTCTGCCGCCGATACTATCCATCAGCCTTCTACCCGCAACGGCTGTCTCCTCTTTTGCATGGCATCCATGGACAATCAGTTTGTCTCATAAATCTATCCATTTAATCTTGATACCATCTGCATATCTTTTAGCTGTTTCCGACCTGTGACTTCTAAGGCTGATCGAGGGGTGAGCAAACCCATCAGAGATGGCGCATCGGTTATGGCTGTTCCTCAAAATCGCTATGCATGGTCCATCAGTTTGATGGTACTCACCCCTCCCTTTAACTTGCCGTGATTCTAGTTCGTTATGGATCTCAACGCAGCCTGGGCCTTCTCCATGATGGTGTCATATTGATAAGTGGTGATTAAATACTCCAGTGAAGATATCAACGTTTGTTGAGGTTGGGGAATGTCTTGAAGCAAACGACCCAGGCTATCTTCATCCAACCGAATTGCAGCATCATGGAGCTGCTGAACCCATGCTGGCGACATTAGAGCTAAGGTCTTGGCAGTGAGGGGAACAGGGGCTAGGGAATGAACAGAGTGATTTTGCGTTTTATAGTAGTAAGTAATGTCCAGATGCTGAGCCATTTTTTCAAAAATTTGGGCTGCTTGATAGGGTTTACGGACATAGTCATCACATCCGGCTTTCAGGGCCTTTACCTCATCTGATTCCAGGGCTTGAGCGGTTAAAGCAATAATGACCGGTGGATTGGGATTATTAGCCTTAATGAGCTGAGTCGCCTCTAGACCATTTAAGAGGGGCAATTGTAGATCCATCCAGATCAAATGAGGCTGCCACGTCTGGTTCAGATCTAAAGCTTGCTGACCATTCTCGGCTTCAGCAACCTCAAACCCAACGGCTTCTAAAATCATGACGAGGATTTGGCGATTATCAGGATGATCTTCCACGACGAGGATCCGATAAGGGGTTTGATTTTCTACTAAACCCACAACCGTAGTTTGCGATTGTTGGGGCGCTTGTTGAGTCTCGCCGGGTTCAACTTGAATATAAAAACTGACACATGTGCCTTGGCCTTCGACACTGTCTATTGTGATTTCTCCCTGCATCAATTTGATAAATCTTTGGCAAATGGATAACCCTAACCCCAAACCGCCAAACTCCTCACGGGTTAAAGAGTCTTGGATAAAAGGATCAAATAGTTTAGGCAGCAACTGTGGGGAAATGCCTGGGCCCGTATCTTGGATAGTGAAACATAAATCATGGGTCACCGCTTCCGGGGTAGACGGTCGCCAGTGCACCAAACATTCAACACGGCCCTGCTCCGTAAACTTGAGACCATTTCCAATCAGATTGATCAAAATTTGCCGAAGTTTTTTGGCATCGGTTTTCACAAATTGGGGAATATCTGAATCCAGGTGAATGTGAAACAGAAGATCCTTAGAGGTCGCCTGAATGGCAAATAAGTCTTGTAGTCCCTCACAGAGATGGGGGAGATTCACATCTTTAATCTCATAGGTGAGGATGCCTGCCTCAATTTTGGACAAGGTGATCACTTCATTGACTAAAGAGAGCAGGTGTTCCCCACTCCGATGAATCACATTAAGGCTCGATTGCTGATCGGGGGCAATCCGACTATCTTGCAGCAAGAGTTGGCTAAACCCCATAATCCCGTTGAGAGGGGTGCGAAACTCATGACTCATATTGGCTAGAAACTGACTCCTAGCTCGATTAGCAATTTCTGCCGTTTCTATCGCTTGTTGTAATTGACTCGTACGCTCCAGCACAAGCCGCTCAAGATTAGTGTTGAGTTGCTGTAAATCAGCGACTGCGTGTTTGCGTTCAGAAATATCTTGTATTTGGGCAATGCAGCATGTGCAATGATCTTGCGGTCCATCTAATCGAGAAACCGTGAGGGATACCCAAACATAACTCCCTTGTTTATGGATACAACGCAGTTCTAGAGGATAGTTGTCTATCTCTTTAGCGATCAGCCCTTTCCGCTAACGGCTCTCGATCTCTCGATCGTTAGGATGAACGATCGTTGATAAGGTCAGGGAAAGTAACTCAATGGGAGCGTAACCCAACAGCTTTGATAGAGAGTCATTGACCCTAATGCACTGTCCATCAGGGGAGACTAACGCCATGCCAATGGCCGCAAAATTGAATGCTGCGGAGAATCGGGCTTCACTGACAAACAAAGATTCTTCAATCTCTGGTTGGCTGGAGATATTTTTACCAATTCCCAAAAAACCGATCAAATTTTCGGCGTCATCATGCAAGGCTGTAACAGATAGACGCACCAAAAAACGACGTTTATCTTTGCAGATATAGGTCCAAATATTCTCATCCGCGATGCCCAAGCGAGCCTTGGCGACAAAGACTTCGCAGCCTGGTTCAATAGGGCACCCCAATTCTATAGAGAGCTGTTGGGCTCTTTGTTCTACTTCATAAGGATCATGGATAATTGCAGGGGTAACCTTGCCAATCACTTCTTCAGGCTCATAGCCGAGTTTGCGAAGGGCCTCACCATTAATGGTCTGAATAATCCCATCCAGATCCGTGGAAATAATAGTGAAGTCAGCACTATCTAGAATGGCTTGCTGCCAAGCAAAAGATGGTAATTGTTCCGCCATAGCTGAATTTCTTTCCCCCGTGATCTGAGCTGCTCACAGGCCTTTATCACTAAAGCCCGTAAACTCAAGCCCACCAAAGACCTCAGCATATTCAATCGATTAGAAAGAAGAATCCTAGCAAATTCTGCAAATGCCAGACCTACCATCACCGTCATATCTATTCGAGACACGATAGGGATTGGAGACAACCTTGTATTTGCTAATTTTTAAGGAATCTTGTCTAAAGTAGTGAATACGCCGTCAATCCTAAATACTCGGCTAATCCATCTAACGCTCGTTAGTCAAACCGTATCTAATACTCGCCTGGTTTGTCAACCCTGGTTGGACGTTAGATAATGAATCTATGACTCGCCCCCATTATTCTGAAAAAGCTCTCGAAATTCTTGATGCCGCTGAAATTCGAATGCGTCGAGGTGGCTTTGATGCCGTTAGCTATCGGGATCTTGCAGCCGATGTGGGCATCAAGGGATCGAGTGTTCATTATCACTTCCCTAAAAAGTCCAATTTGGGCAAAGTAGTCGTAGAACGCTATACCGAACGCATCCTTACAGCCCTCGGTGCCCCTGACGATCCGCAGGAAGACGTGCAAGACCGCATTCATCGGCTTTGTCTGATCTATCAGGATGCCTTGATCGAGGATGGAGTCCCCTGTCTATGTTGTGCATTAGGCTCTGAGACGTTAGATCTGCCGTCTCCAGTCGCTGAAGCCGTCAATCATTTTGTAACGTTCTTGATGGATTGGACAACCATTGCCTTAGGACAGAACCATAGTTCTGCTGCCATGGCCCGCCATATTATTGGCGCATTGCAAGGAACAACGCTTTTGGTACTGGTTATGAAACAACCTGATCTATTCCAAGAGACAGAAACAGTCTTATTGAAATTGATCGCAACGGAAGTTTAAATTTTACTAACGACCTTATCCCTACCAAAGTGGACATTTCAATCAAGGACAGGGAGATAAACAATAGAGCGATCGCATCGTGTCTGCCACCGATACTATTCATCAACCTGCCACCCGCAACGGCTGTCTCCTATTCTGCGTTAATCAGTTTGTGTCTTGAGTAACAGCCTGTTGCAAGTAGATGGCATCGTTAGGCTTTGGCATTCTCCTGCTTGGCATCTCTAGTTGCTGAGAGCCGTTCTTGCGCTTCAGCGACCCATTGATTCACTTCTGGTTGTGTCTCCAAGACAATTGGATTTTTTTGGGCTTTAATCAGACACTTTTTCCAATCGGGTAGTGCTTTTTGCTTCTCATTCTTCGCTTCAGATAATTTAGCCAGCATACAGAATGAATCAGGTGCTTTGGGTTCCATACGGGCGGCCTGTTTGAGATAATTCTCAGCTTCCGAGAAAAACGTTTGATTTAACCGTGCCCACCCTAAGTTCTTGAGAAGGTTATATTTCAGCTGTTTACTCTTTGGCGTCACCTCATTTCCCTGTTGTTCTAGCTTCCGTAACCCTGCCTGCAATAGCGGAGCCGCTTTACCATACTCTTCATCGACAATATCCAGCTCAGCCAGATTGTTATGAGCCTGGAGCCAAATCATCAGATCATCGCAATGGTCAGCATTGGCAGCATTACAATTTACAAGGTCTTTCTGGGTCACCACGAGTTGGTACTGTGCTTTCGCGTCTTCAAGCTGCTGCAAATCTTCATGGACCAAGGCCAAATTGAAATGAGCCTTGGGAAAGTCTTGCTTCAGCGCAATCGCCCGACTAAAGTCTTTACGAGCACTGTCTAACTTGCCATTCTGATAGTGAGCTTCACCATTCTGGTTGGCCATTTCCGCAAATCCAGGCAATGCAGAATGGATGCCTGCCAAACTTAAAACCAGGAGCAGGGCGAAGGTAAAACTCGCCTCCTGCCAATAGTGCTTATTGATCCGTAGCCGACTGAGAAGACGCTCATAGGCTTGTCGCCCCGCTTGAGTTAAAGCTCCTCCACCCGCAAGCAAGGCTAATAGGCTTTGCCCCGAGATCACTAACGTTGAGCCTAAGTCGATGCCACCCGAGAATAGACGGGTAGCAGTATCGGTAATTAAACTGGCTGAGATAGTCAACACAACTAGTGTTCCAGCATTAAACAGCCAATCATATTCGTTCCACCAATGCCTGGGTTCTGGAGCCCTGAGAAACCACCACCAAGAGGTGCGGGGCGGATGAACCAACTGCTGCCAAGCTTCTAAATCAAGGTGAGTGGCAATCAAGACCTCATATTTTTTGAGATAGCAATCTAAATCAGCTAGCCGCAATAACTGCTGTGAACTCAGCAAGGATCGCTCTGTCATATGGACCTGGATCTGATCACGACAGGTCAAAAGATTGAGAATTTCTTCGGGCTTAAATTTTGCCTTGGGGCGATCAAAGATTTGCAAGCTGATGCGATACTGATTCAGTAACATATTGAACTCAGATAACTGAGCAGGCTCGTCAATAGGCACAGTATTGGTATACATCTTTCAATCAGAATTTAATAACAGCATTCAAGATTCAGGAGCAATCAATTTATCTACCAAAAGCTGGAAATTATGCCATCAGCTCTTGCAGGAAATATTGTTTTTATCATAAAAAATAAGCGAGAATATCTACAGTGAGTCTGGTCACTATTACTCATAGAATCTAATGAATTATTGAAGAGTATAATTAGCAAAGTATTTCGCTTAAAATACTTTTGCAAGAAAAAATATTTAATGATATCAGATTTTTATTAGTAGTTTTAATGCTTTTATTTGATGGAATAATTCTATCTAAATACTGATTTCTTGAATATAAGTAACGCTTGTTATTTTATTTTATAAAAAACACATGGTAGTGACGTACAAACACCCATATTATTCCGAAATAACTGATGGTTTTACTTGACATTATGGTTGGATAACTGTCAGGAAGCCTTTTCTAGGGTACGGAAGGGGTGACATTGCTGATTCGACTAGATTCAACCACTTCGATATCTTAGGTTTGGGAGAATTGACCAACTCTAAGGCTATACTGCTCAAGCCTAACTCTCATTCCAGTCTGCGATAGACAGGCTATAGATTAGAGAGTTAGGCCCAAGATATTCCTATGATTTAGATATTGATTCGCGATCGTAAATCTCGCAAATCATAACCAAGTTCTTCAAAGTTTTCACGCTCTCTCTTCAGAATTGCAATAAATTCTCTAGGAATATCGTTTTCTTCATTCTTCGTTAAATATCCATGCTTGACATCTACTAGAATATTGACGATAAACAGCTGAAAAGCAGCATCTTCAACAGAGTAATCAAGTGCTAAGCGAGCATAATCAATTTCTCCCCCATAATTAGCTTGATTATCATTTCGCCAATCATGCCAAATCGTTGCATGATAAATCGCGTAAGCACAGGCTTGTTTGAGATTCTGGATATCCTGGTCACCAGGATGAGTCATCGTTTCTGTGATAGGACTAATCGCTTTTTTGATTCGCAGGCCTATCAACACTAATTTCATTATTATCAACATACTGTTCTCCATCTGCTATGGATGGAGGAACAAATGGAACACTGTGATTGACTAGATCTTTTGAGAAATAGTAAATTTCTTTCCAATCTAATTTTATTTTGTCTTCATACAGTGAAAAGAACTTATCGACGTATTCATTCAGAATATTCCAATACAGATTCTGAATCTTTGCATAAGAGTGTTGTCCTGTAGTATTCACCTCATTTCTGGGTGACCAGCTCTTCCAATTACATTGACCCAGATCATCTCTCATTACATCAATTAAAGATGCTGAGTTAAGGGGGGAAAGGGCTAATACTCCTTGCTCCCCAAAGATAATATCTTTCCCAAATGTGTTAATTGCGGAAACACCCTTTAAATGGGGATGGAGTAGTTTCAGGATTGGACTTTTTTGAATATTCCGATAGAGGGAGATAGCATACTGCCCTACATTTAAATGTCCTCTGCCTAAATGCCCCTTAACCTGTCCATCAATAAATTCAGCAATACGGAAATACAGCTTAGCTTGTTCCCACTTTGCCCCTTCTCCAGGTTCAGCCGAACCATCCTCAACAAATTCAGGAGGGAAAGACGCAATTTTTCTGAGCTTCCATTCAATTTTTTTGGGAATAAGATTACGATTAGCATCTTTCACCATTGTTAAATGCACACTAGGTGCTTGGTGAGTTTCATCCCATCTATATTGATCTAAGTTGTAGCGAACATGAAATTGCCCATTGCCATCTTGGGTCAATAGCCCTGGCGCAAAACCATTTAAGGTTGCATCAATAAAGAACTTATCTCCCCTAGATGCATCATTCTGAATGGTGCGATTGTCCGGAAAAATGGTTTGTGCTGCTTTGATTGAATTCTGTTGTCCAGCATCTCGTCTTTTCAGACTCCATGGGACTGCTTTGAGCAGTATTTTACGAGTCTGTGGTGCGACAAAGTTCTGGGGAGAGGCAAAAATACCTGCTCCTTGGGAGCGTATTAGTGGCACTGCATAATCAGGATCATATCCCCAATCAGCAATCGAAATTGGCCCAAAATCATAATCTCCTTCTACATTCCTGGGACCATCTTCCTCGTAGATCACATGAGGCTGACTTTGATAGTCCAAGCGGATAACCTTAACGGTTAGATCCGGGGTGTCACCAGCATCATCCGTATCATATTCAATGTTGAACTCACCATTATCATTGGTTCTCCCTGAACCGACTAGGTCATCTAGCCCAAAATCTCGGTCCCAAATTTCAATTAATGTATCTCTAAATGGTGATTGATCAAATTGTCGAGAAATTTTGCCGGAAACAGTTTGCTTAACCATGATAGGAGGCAGTAGTTCTACATATTACTCATCATTTATATTCATGGGTTTTATGCATAATTATCAATAATTAATACGTTGGAGTTGCTCTAATATTTCATAGGAGATCGCTATTTTTTCAAGCATAAGCTTGACAGAATATTTGGCCAGCTCGGGTCAGATTAGTAATCATTGAATCATCACCTAAGGTTTATGAGCACTGAGCCCTAGACTCCAGCGGTGACAAGTCGTGGTCAGAATTAGCTTAATGAAGTGTGCATAGGTCAGATTTTGTGATTGGGCGATTTGAGCTAGCGATCGCAAAAAATGTATCGTCGCATCAGCCTTCACATCCACTAAATAGTCTTACCCCTGTTGATCCATGCGAAAGTCAGTGACTGCATAGTCCAGAAGCTGCAAAGGATTCATCAGCTTCAAGGCTGTAAATTGCAAGGACTGTAAGTTCGCATCGGCGGCAGCTTGGTGCTGATGCGCATTTGCCAGAAGTGAGGAATCTAGGCCAAGGTCGCTAGTACATTATCAAGACGGCGGGTACTGGATACCCATTTCTTTCACTATCTCGCTAAACTCTGAGGTGATCCAACCGTTAACTGTCCCCGTAGATGGAACTCCAGACTGGCGGGTACGCACTCAGC
The DNA here is from genome assembly GCF_021497025.1 of Acaryochloris sp. 'Moss Beach'. NCBI lineage: Bacteria > Bacillati > Cyanobacteriota > Cyanophyceae > Acaryochloridales > Acaryochloridaceae > Acaryochloris > Acaryochloris sp. 'Moss Beach'. The sequence continues at coordinate 2,354,423 of NZ_CP071717.1, read as the reverse complement.
GATGGGTCAAACAACCTGAATCACCAGAAACCCTCACCTCCCAGGCCGAAGATACCTACCAACCCTTTGTTTAGCGAACCTATATGCCTTCATCTATTCAGGTTTCTGCCTCTCAACTTCGCACTTTTCTCACCGCTGTTTTAGCCAACTATCCCCTACAACCAGAGACTGTCACCGCTATCACAGACCATCTGGTTCAAGCCAATCTATGGGGGATGGATTCCCACGGTGTGCAGCAGATTATGGGGTATGACAAAAGTCTTCGTAGTGGTCGAATTAATCCTCAGCCCAAGTTACAAATTCAGACGGATCGCCCTACCATGCTTCGTATTGAAGCCGATCGGGCTCCTGGCCAATATGCCGCCCAAGTCGCCATGGAACAGGCGATCAAACAGGCTCGTGAAATGGGCATGGCCGTGGCTGGAGTCTCAAATAGCAATCACTTCGGCATGGCTGGCTACTATACGCGCATGGCCGCAGCAGCCGGGATGATTGGCTTTGCCACCAGTGACACTAATGTGGTGGATTTAGCCCCCTATGGCGGTAAAGAGGCGCGGTTGGGCAATAATCCTTTTTCCTGGGGTATCCCTAACGGTGAAACGCCTATCGTGTTGGATATGGCAGTGGGAACGGTTAGTGGCGGTAAAATCAAGCATTTCGGCTATCAGGGACTTCCTATTCCGTCAGAATGGGGGTTAACAGCAGCAGGTGAGACCACCTCGGAGGCTCAATCCGTAGCCGTCAATCAAGCCACTTCTCCCAAAGGAGCAGGCATGGCTCTGATTGCAGATTTGCTTTGTGGTCCTTTGTTAGGGACGGCGGCTGCTCTATTTAAAACCAAGTCCAGACATGATCAAATGAACGGTATGGGACATTTTTTCGGGGTGATCGATCCGTCCGTCTGGTCTGACCCAGAGGAATTTGCGGAGCGTGTGGGGGATGCGATCGCAACTCTAAAACAAACCCCACGCCTCGACCCCCAACAGCCCATCTATTTCCCCGGCGAGTTGGAAGTTGTTACAGAGCAAACGCGATCTCAACAGGGCATTCCTGTGCCCTATGCTCTCATTCAGGATTTGGAGCATCACTTTGGCTCAGACTTAGTGACCCAGTATTTGACGTCTGACCTCTTACTGTCTCAACACTCTTGATCGAATCCAGCTCTTCTCCAACCCACCCCCGAGGTCGCTTAACAGCAGCTGGATTTATCGGCCTGTATCTCCACGGTATTGTGGTCGCCATGCCTGGTGCCTTTCTGCAGCAGTGGACCGACACCTTTGGCGCAGGTGTCAATATTGGCCTTTTTTACACCCTCTTTTTGATCAGCAGCTTAGGGGGGTTAATCTGGGTCTCTCGGCAAAAATATCGCCATCCGGTGTTCACTTTAGCCTTTGCTGCCATTGGGATCGCCTTTATCGCAGCAGCTTGTGCCCCTGGATTTGGGTGGATTGGTGGTGCTGCCCTTCTCCTAGGTTGGGGGGACGGCATTCTCAACTTCCACTGCAATAACTTGGTCGGAGAGTTACACCCTCGCCGTAAAATCACCGTCTTAAATTGGGCCAATGCTACTTTTGGCGTCGGTGCCCTCAGTGCCCCATTAATTAGTGCAGTATTGCCCTGGCGCTGGGCATTTGGCTTAGTAGCCATAGGTGCTATTCCGGCAAGTGCTCTGGCATGGCAAGCACCCTCCGTTCAAAATTTTCAACCTCGCCAAGATCGAGTTCAGTGGAGCATCGCTTGGCCTTTTCTGCTGGTGATTTTGCTTTATGTCGGCTTGGAAAGCTCGATTGGCACTTGGAGTGGCTCTTACCTCAGTAGTATCGGGTGGAGTAAGGGCTGGCAAAGTGCTTTGCTCTCTGCTTACTGGGGTGGTTTAACTCTAGGCCGCTTAACATTAGGGGTTTGGGTTGGCCCTCGCCCAGTGCAACGGTTACAGATGTTGTTTTTGATAGGCTTAGTAGCCATTGCACTCACGTTTTTCTCTAGTTTCGGCTTTCTGTTTCCAGTTGCTGCGGTTCTCTATGGCCCTACATTTGCAACCATATTTGCTCTCCTGCAAGAGCGTTGCGGCCATGTAGCTTTAGGCTATATGTTTTATGCTGCCTATCTAGGCAAAACCTTATTCCCTACCGCTTTGGATCAAATTCCTTATCCCATCGATCTTCGCCTTGGATTTCTCTGTCTTGCCTTACTTCTCTACTTCAGTAGCCTTTTACTGAAAGGTAAATCATAAAAGGCGATCAACACAGGGCCTCTTGCAAATAGGCGAGAAATCCTACCAATTGTCTTCTTGAAATCTTGAAACTCTATCTACAAGCCTTGTGACATCAGATAAGTAAAATCGACTCCAGTTAAAACAGTTGCATTCAATAATGCGCCACTGCCGATCAACCCGCCCAATATCCAGGACAAAGACATCAGCCGGGGTCCAGCGCGCAATACACTGAGCTGCAAAATCTACAAGCTCTTGAGGTAGAAAGGCTTCTGCAGTAGGGCGATACATCGATCCTGTAACCACCTCACCATTTACAACAAAAAGTCGCCATTCTGCGTCCACTTCATACCACTGTCCAACCACAACATTTTCTGACTGGTGGTGAGGTGCATCTAAAAGTTTTTGATGCATGTGTCGAATGTCTTCATAGCGAGCAACGCAGCCAGTAAATGCCTTGAGATCATCAGGAGGTTTGATAAAGAACGCAGCAGACGTAGCAGTCGCCATTTTCAACAATGATGACCAGTCAAGCACCTGAGCATCGTAATTGAGGTAGGCATTACCAAAGCCTTTTGTGTAGGCAGCATGAGTAAAATTCTGAGGGTCGTAGAAGACACCTTTATGACATTGAGCATCTTCCCTTGCTCGGAGAATCAGCGTCGTGACACCGTGAAAGACAAGGGGTGGATCAACCTCAGACAGCTCTGGTAGATGCTTCTGCCCTGGTTGAACCATCACTGGATAGAAAGGCTGCTCCAATTGCTCGCAAGCATCTTGCAAAAGCGATACAGAATCAGATTTAGGAATGTTGGATTGTACAATCCAAGTCGTTTTCACTATGCCTGCAGTTTCTGAGCAATAACGCCTACCGTCGCATAGTAAATCGCCCAAGCATTTGGATCTTCTGCAAATCGGCCATAATGATCGATGTCTGCCTGAGTCACTGCACCCGTTGCAATATATTTCTCCGCCAACTGTACAGTAGACATTGCCATCATGGTCGCGATGCCCGAACCACCTTGAGAGAGATGAGTATCCACCTCTACAGAGAATGACTGCAAATCATAGGGTTGTAATAGAGCAGGCAACTTAGCACCGAGGCCATAATCCATCCCCCTCGCCGTAAACATCTGCTCAATAGCCCGGTTCACATTATTCACAGACTGACAAGCAGAGTCTTCACCTGCAATGGCCCTCGCAGCCGCAAAGTCAGGTTCCTCTAAAACAATCCATCCACCCGGTTTTACTAAATCCAACAACCTCGATAGCACTGCATGAGCATCGGGATTATGGACCAAAACATAGCGGGCATGGACCAAATCAAATGAATGTTTTTCTAGGGGAAGATGCTGGATATCGCCTTCCAAGACCTCAACATTACTGGATTCAAGATTAGCGACAAATCGGGTATCTAGATCAACCGCAACCACCTGGCCACTTTCTCCAACTGCGCCCGCCATCCATTGTGTGATTGACCCCGCTCCTGCCCCAACTTCCAAGCATCTCCAGTTCGTCGTTATGCCTGTCGACTGCAATCGTTGATGGCTGGTTGGATCAAAGATTTTTTCAATGGCCTGGAGCCGCTCTAGTTCTTGAGCATATTGAGTCTCAGTGAAAATGTAGTTAGCCGTTGACATTTAGTCCTCCGCTCAGCCATCTAGCTCTAGATAATCCATGAATCCACTGGGTGCACCCATAAGCCGTATCTCTTGCCCGCCCATAAGTACATAGCAATGACCAAGCTCAGTGCAATACCTCAATATATCTATTGCTGCATCTCAATGGCGTGTTGCATACCACCTCCAAATAGCCTGACCATCCTCTCGGCTTAAGCTTGAGCAGCATAGACTGATACCAAGTTGTACCTGGAAGTGTAACTCTCAAATTCGTGCAACCCAATACTGAATTGGCTTAGCAAATAATCAAAACTACACTCTTAGGTGCTGATTGGTATGACCATAAGCCAAAGCATTCATAAAATCGTAGGTGACTGCAAAAGACAAATCTCTTGATTAATAGATAGTAATTATGTACTATACGATTCAGGATCGGTTTATAACCAATTCCCTCTACTCACCACCTTCCATCCCTCACCAAAGTACCCGCCCACTTTTCACTCCTCTTAAGTGGGTTTAGAATCATCCCCTCCTCCTTCCGTTTGCAAAATTAATATCCTGTTTTCCTGCCCACTCCATTAATTGGGCTGTCGATATTTAAGGAACTCACATGCTGACGCTTTACCAGTTTGAGCCCGCCTGGGGTTTGCCCAATGCCAGCCCATTTTGCATGAAGCTAGAAACCTATTTTCGGATGGCTAACCTGGACTATCAGGTCGATACCAGTGCTGATGTGCGTAAAGCACCCAAAGGTAAGCTGCCTTACATCGAAGACAAGGGCCAGATTATTGCCGACTCTAATCTAATCATCGAATATCTCAAAACCACCTATGGTGATCCACTAGATAGTCATTTGAGTCCTGCTGAGGCTTCTATTGCTCTCGCCATGCGACGACTCATTGAAGAGAATCTCTATTGGGCATTGGTCTATACTCGCTGGATTGACGAAGAGAATTGGCAGAAGACTAAAGCCGTCTATTTCTCCGATTTACCCCTTCCACTCCGCCTCTTAGTGCCCAAGATTGCCCGCAATACCGTCACCCAAAATTTGCAAGGGCACGGCATGGGCAGGCATGCCGAATCAGAAATTTACCAGATTGCAGCCTTGGATATCCAAGCCCTTTCGGATTTCTTGCAAGACAAACCCTACTTTATGGGTGATCAGCCCACAACCCTGGATGCTTCTGCCTATAGCTGTCTTGCCAATATCCTTGATAAAACGCTGACCTCACCTTTAAAAGATAAGGCTGCGCAATTAGAGAACTTGGTATTGTATTGCGATCGCATGCATCAAACCTACTACCCTTAAAATTTCCGAGAAAACGCCTCCTCCTTTCTGAACCAAAACCAGAATGAAGCAAGATTCAGGCATTTAAGACTATGGCCCGCTCACGTCAATTGGAAGAAAACCAAATTCTCCTAGCTGAACTGCGGGAGTCTGAACTAACCCCTGAGACGGTAGAGCGATGGCGTCAAGTACTGCGCGACCCTCATGCTTCAACCATTACCCAAGCGGCTAAAATCCTGGGCCAACGGGGACTGACTGACCTCAATACCGAACTCGCAGAGACCTTCACCCGGTTAATGCAAAAACCCGTAAAACGCGACCCCAATTGTTTAGCCAAAGCCGCTATCGCCGACACCCTCTACCGCCTAGAATCCCATAATCACGCTTTGTTTCTCCAGGGGATTCGGCATGTGCAAATGGAGCCAGTCTGGGGTGGGGCTGTCGATACTGCAGCGACCTTGCGCGGCAACTGTGCCCTAGGGTTAGTACGGATGCATTACCCTAACGTGATAACAGAGCTGGCCGATTTACTCGCTGACCCAGAAGGTGCAGCCCGGATGGTAGCCGCGAAAGCCATCGCCTATACCGAAGATCCCCAAGGCATTCCACTCCTGCGATTACGGGCCAAGATAGGCGATGAACCACAAGTCTTGTCCGAGTACTTGGCAGCCTTACTAAAGTTGGCCCCACAGCAGTCTATGGCTTTCGTCTCAAACTTTCTGAGTGATACCAATCAGCAAGTGCAGGAGTTGGTGGCTCTGGTATTAGGCGAGTCTAGACAACCAACAGCACTAGAACCCCTCCAAACCTGGTGGAAAGGGGTCCAAGATCCTGAATTACGCCTCACCGGACTCCTCGCCATTGCCATGCTCAGAACCGATGAGGCATTTCAGTTTTTGCTAGATCTGGTTGCAGACGGTAGTGACAAAACGGCCCAAGAAGCAATCCAAGCCCTGGAAATCTATCGCCAAGATCATGATCTCTGGCACCGGGTCTGTGATGTACGAGATAATCGGGGTAAGTCTCTATAAAAGCACTGACTGCCAATATCACGGATAGGTGTTCATTAAAATTTTATGGTTACAACGTTTCGGAGATGCGATCGCATTCTCCTATATGACATTAGTTGGCAACAATTTGAAGCTCTTCTCCAAGACTTAGGAGATCATCGTGCCGCTCGTCTAGCCTACGATCGCGGAACTCTAGAAATTATGACGCCTCTACCAGAACACGAATATTACAAAGAAGTTCTCAGCGAGGCCACTAAAGAAATAGCCGATGTCCTGGAACGAGATTATGAAAGCTATGGTTCGACAACTTGGCGGCGGCAAATCCAAGAAGCAGGGCTAGAACCAGATAACTGCTTTTATTTCCAAAATGAATTTAAGGTTCGAGGAAAATTATCGTTTGACCTAGATCGTGATCCTCCCCCTGACTTATCGTTAGAAATTGATTTAACCAGCAAGTCATTAAACCGCTTACCCATTTATGCTCGGCTGGGTGTCCCTGAACTATGGTGTTATGACGATGGACAGATAACGATTTACCATCTGCGCCAAGAAGCGTATGTAGAAGCAGCTAATAGCTTAGTGTTTCCACAGCTCCCAATTCGAGAACTACCACAATTAATTGAGGAATATCGTCAGCAAGGAAGACGGGCACTTCGCCAAGCCATTCGGGCATGGGCACAGACACATCTACAAAATTAAATCATCCTAATTGGCAGCAATCTGATCCTAAATCTTCATCCTTGAATTTGTAGAAATCTATGGCTCAAATCAACCTGTACAATGGGGACTTGTGCGATTGGTATAGAGTACATGGCAAGCCCTGGATCTTCTCCTTTTTCCCCTAAAGAAATTGCTGCTGAAGGGCTGAAGCCCGAAGAATACGACGATATTGTTCAGCGCTTGGGTCGTCATCCTAATCGAGCCGAACTCGGCATGTTTGGCGTCATGTGGTCCGAGCATTGCTGCTATAAGAATTCGCGGTCCTTACTCTCGCAATTTCCCACAGAAGGAAAGCATGTCTTAGTAGGGCCAGGTGAAAATGCTGGAGTCGTGGATTTGGGTAATGGCCTACAGCTTGCTTTTAAAGTAGAGTCCCACAACCATCCCTCTGCCGTTGAGCCCTTCCAAGGAGCTGCAACTGGAGTAGGGGGGATTTTACGGGATATCTTCACCATGGGCGCCCGCCCTATTGCCGTACTCAATTCTCTCCGATTTGGCGATCTAGATGATGCCCGTACCCGCCGCCTATTTAGTGGAGTAGTTGCCGGGATTGCTCACTATGGCAACTGTGTCGGTGTGCCGACCGTTGGCGGTGAAGTGTATTTTGACCCCGCTTATAACGGCAATCCTTTGGTCAATGCCATGGCCATGGGGTTGATGGAAACCTCAGAGATTGTTAAAGCAGGAGCCGCCGGTGTGGGCAATCCAGTGCTTTATGTTGGCTCTACTACTGGGAGAGACGGCATGGGTGGGGCCAGCTTTGCCAGTGCAGAACTGGATGCCACCTCTGAAGTAGAAGATCGTCCTGCCGTTCAGGTGGGCGACCCCTTTTTAGAAAAATCTTTAATTGAAGCCTGTTTAGAAGCCTTCCAAACAGGGGCTGTCGTCGCTGCTCAAGATATGGGAGCCGCTGGCCTCACCTGTTCTACCGCCGAAATGGCGGAAAAAGGTGGCGTGGGCATTGATCTAGATTTAGATCTGATTCCCAATCGGGAAACGGGGATGGTGCCCTACGAGTATTTGCTCTCCGAATCCCAGGAGCGAATGTTGTTTGTAGCGGAAAAAGGCCGGGAACAGGAGCTGATTGATATCTTCCATCGTTGGGGACTACAGGCGGTTGTCGCCGGTTCGGTAATCGCCGATCCGATTGTGAAGATCCGATTTCAGGGAGAAGTGGCAGCGGAAATTCCCGCTACGGCCTTATCAGACAATACGCCGATTTATAAGCATGAGGTTTTGGCAGAACCGCCTGAGTATGTACAGAAAGCACGGGAGTGGAGTTGCGATCGCATCCCCAATTGCACCGCCGAAGGCATCGAGCTTCAAGGCCAGCAACACTCCTGGTCAGACATTCTCCTACAGCTCTTACAAGTACCAACGATTGCCAGCAAACGCTGGGTGTATCGCCAATACGATCATCAGGTGCAAAATAACACCGTCGTCTTGCCCGGTGATGCGGACGCCACCATCGTGCGCCTCCGTCCTGTCGTCAATCAAGAAACCCCCGATCCAGACGTAGACACTCAAATTGCCGTCGCTGCCACCATCGACTGCAACTCTCGCTATGTCTATTTAGATCCCTACGAAGGGGCCAAGATGACCGTAGCAGAAGCCGCTCGAAATTTAAGTTGTGTCGGAGCAGAACCCATTGCCGTCACCGATAATCTCAACTTTGGTAGCCCAGAAAAACCCGTTGGCTATTGGCAATTGGCAGAAGCTTGCCGGGGACTTTCAGACGCCTGTCGCCATCTCAGCACTCCAGTGACTGGCGGCAACGTGTCCCTCTACAACGAGACCTTTGATGCCGAGGGTCAACCTCAGCCTATCTATCCCACCCCTGTGATTGGCATGGTGGGTTTAGTCCCCGATCTCACCAAAACCTGTCTCCAAGGTTGGCAAGCAGAAGGCGATCTAATTTATTTACTGGGGATTCCCATCGAAGCCCCAAGTGACCTCGTCACCTTAGGAGGCACTGAATATTTAGCCAGCATTCATCATCAGGTTGCGGGTGAACCCCCCCATGCTGATTTAGATCTAGAAGCCCAAGTCCAAGCCACTTGCCGTCACGGCATTCAACAGGGCTGGCTCCACTCTGCCCATGACAGTGCAGAGGGAGGGATCGCCGTGGCTCTAGCCGAATCTTGCATCAGTGGAAAACGAGGCGCTGAAATTCAGGTTCCTACCGGTCCAAACCGCTGGGATCAGATCTTATTTGGAGAAGGGGGGGCCAGGATTATCGTTTCTGTGAGCACAACTCATCAAGCCGCCTGGGAATCCTATTTACAAGAACATCTGCCTCAGTATTGGCAACAGATAGGAACAGTCACCACCCCCCAATTCAGAGCTCACCCTCACAACAAATGTTCACCAAACCTTAATCAAGGTTAGGATTGAGGAGGCCACTCAACGATGGTCTCAAGCCATTGAGTCCAAGCTAGCGTAAATCTAGGCTGCTTGTGGCTAGAAGGGACAAACGTTTGTAATGTGTCAGTTTTTCTGGTTTATTCCGTTTACTTAATGACTTAATATGTTTCCTGCTGCTTCTGTTCCATCGAGTCCAACTGGTAACGATCCTGTTGATCCCCACCTTTCTGCTGAATCGTGGTCAGACGACAAACCAGAAGAAGCTTGCGGGGTGTTTGGCGTATTTGCGCCGGGCATAGAAGCCGTAAAGCTCGCTTACTTTGGTCTCTATGCACTCCAACATCGGGGTCAAGAATCAGCTGGAATTGCCACCTACACAACGGATGGCCAAATTCACTCCTATAAAAATATGGGTTTGGTGTCCCAAGTCTTTTCAGAACCAATTTTGAATGACTTACCGGGTTATATTGCCGTTGGTCATACCCGCTACTCCACCACCGGATCGAGTCGGGTCGCCAATGCCCAACCCGTAGTAGTTGAAACGTCCCAAGGCTCCCTAGCACTAGCCCATAATGGCAATCTGGTTAACACCGTCGCTTTTCGAGAAAAGTTACTGGCCAAAAACTGCCCCCTAGAAACCACCACAGATTCTGAGGTGATTGCCTATGCCATTAGTGAAGCGATCAAAACTGGTAAGGATTGGCATCAAAGTGCGATCTCAGCTTGTCAACAAAGTGAAGGGGCGTTCAGTCTAGTCATCGGCACCCCCACAGGCATTCTCGGGATTCGTGACCCCCAAGGGATTCGCCCCTTAGTTCTGGGCACCATTGAGAATGAAGATAACCCCGACAAGCCCCATTACGTCCTCGCCTCCGAAACTTGTGCCCTAGATATTATCGGAGCCACCCATGTTCGTGAGATTGAGCCCGGTGAGATTGTCCATATCACCGCTGACGGTATAACCTCAGAGACTTGGGCCGCTAAACCAGAGCGGAAGTTGTGCATCTTTGAGATGATTTACTTTGCTCGCCCTGACAGCCATATGAAAGGCGAAAGTCTCTATAGCTATCGCTTGCGCCTCGGTCACCATCTCGGCAAAGAATCTCCCATCGATGCAGATATGGTGATTGCGGTTCCCGATTCTGGTGTTCCTGCAGCCATTGGATATTCCCAAGCCAGCGGCATTCCCTATGCAGAAGGCTTAATTAAAAATCGCTATGTGGGCCGAACCTTCATTCAACCCACCCAAGCCATGCGCGAAATTGGCATTCGTATGAAGCTCAATCCGCTGCGGGATGTTCTGGAAGGAAAGCGGATTATCATTGTCGATGATTCGATTGTCCGAGGTACGACTAGCTACAAAATCGTCCGCGCCCTCCGAGAAGCAGGCGCCACAGAAGTCCATATGCGGGTCTCTTCACCCCCCGTCACCCATCCCTGCTTTTATGGCATTGACACCGATGATCAAGATCAGCTGATTGCAGCTACAACCTCGACCGCTGACATTGCTGAAAAAATTGGGGTTGACTCCCTCAACTATCTCAGTTGGGAAGGCATGTTAGCCGCGACAGGCCGTAATCCTGAAAATTATTGTTCAGCCTGCTTTACAGGGGATTATCCCATCTCCATTCCTGAACCTCTCAAACGCACAAAGCTGATGTTGGAAAAAGCTTAATCCTACTTGCTTCCAAAGCTTCAGGTCCTGAAAACGGCCAAAATCTCGATCATCTAATGTCCAAATATTCACTGCCAAGAGTCTAGCCATCACAATAATAGATGCCTCTTGAAGCGTCCCTAGTTCTAAGATTAGCGACCTTCTAGAATGATGGTTGTGTTCAAGAAATCCGCAGGAATCGCCATTGGTGTATGAAACAAGAGGGTAGCTATGGAAGCGTACTTGACCCAACCCAAGCTACTCGAAAACCGAGATTGTAGTTGCGGAAGCCAGCAGTGAACCTGAAGCGCTCTGCACAGCGACAGTTCCCTGGAGGGTTGAGCCAGGAGCCACCGCGAATAATACGATCATCAGTATCATTCTCATCTATTCAAGCACTTCCATCTGTCGGTGCTCCAGTGTATGTTTTATGGGGAGTGTCATGGCACCATTCCCAGACATTGCCATGCATGTCATATAGACCAAAAGCATTTGGAGGAAAGCTACCGACGTTAGTCGTCTGTTCTCGATATTGCCCTTTAGGACCAGCATTATAGGTAAAAGTACCATCGTAATTCGCGAGCTTAGGGGTAATTATTTCCCCCGTATAGAAGGGAGTAGTTGTTCCCGCTCGACAGGCATATTCCCATTCTGCCTCACTAGGAAGATGATATATTTGGCCACTTTTCTGGGAGAGTTTCTGGCAAAATTCAAAAGCTTTGTACCAGGTGACTTGCTCAACTGGTACAAAGCTTTTGAAGTGAGAGGCATTAGAACCCATAATGGCTTGCCATTGAGCTTGAGTCACAGGATACTTACCCAGATAAAAATCAGGTAAACTCACCTCATGCTGCGGCCCTTCATCCTGATTCCTTTCTGACTCACTTGAGGGCGAACCCATTGTGAAGGTGCCTCCAGGTATCAACACCATCTCTAATAAGGTGTTGTTGTCGAGATTTTCGGTAAAAGTTTGTAGTTGAGGGAGACGGCGGCGGTTAACGGTACGGCCCTTAGCATCAACTGTCACAATTTCATTGGACTCACAAGAGGTCAGCAGTCCCATTGCTCCTACTCCTGCAAAGCCCAATAAAGCTAGAAATGCGCGTCGCGTCGTGGCATCAGACAAGAAGCGATGTTGCGATCCCTGAGATGGTGAGAACGCTTGAGAAGGCACGGCCTGTAAGATTTGCTGAACTCTCTCATCAGCAACAGGGGCTTCACAAAGACAGCGAGTTTCGTCTAGAAATTCTTGATACCAGCGGTTGAGTAGACTGGGGTGGAGTTTGTAGGTCCAACACAACTCCATTGCTGTTTTGTCGCCACTCAATAGTTGTAAAACCACCTTAGCTTTGAAACTAGCGCTGAATGTACGACGTTGGAAGGACATAGCTTTTTCTCATTCGGTACAAGATTACGACACTGAGGTACCTATGCGAATGTATGGAGGCATCACCAAAACGTTGCCCAGGTCATTCTGAGTCAATCCTCTTCTTTATGAGATCATGAGGTTAGGACTATTGATATTTGTCTAGAAGCTTTAACCATGAGTCAGTTAAATATTGTTGATAAAGACTTTTATGCGATTTATGAGCAGGACAATGGTAAACCTCTTGTTCGACATATAAAAGCTGAAGATCCTGATAATGCTTGGGACATTGCTGAGACTTTGGGTAAGAATCTCATGGATGTTGTAGATATCCCTCCCACAGGTGATGTCGAGTTTGCCGAAGAAGAAATCGTCCCTAAAACGTGGCAAATGGATCGGCAGGAATTAGACGTTGATTGGAATGATCGGATCGCTGACAAGATTGATGGGGCATAACGTTCGATTCAGACTTTACTGCCAATCCACCTCTGAGTCCCATTCATAAGTGAGTAAAAAAAAGGCCCCCGTTCACGCTGAGGTGAAGGGAGCGGTAACTACTCATGCTTGGATTATAGGAGGAATTGAGGAGTGATATTATGCCTGTCCGGGACTAATCCGAATTTTGTATCAGCGATTTAAACCTCGTCTAGTATGAAACTCGTAGTTTTTCCTTCTCTGATTTAAGCCGAGTTGTAACCCATAAACGGTCCGATACCGCGATGGGTTGCGATATTCAGGTGAAGCAACAAAGCATTACAGTAAATTATTCGTCCTTCACAAAAGAGATCCAATCCTTGGTGCCTTTTCTGGGCTTAACCACAGCATCTTCCCGATCGAGGCAAGATGGCTTTAGGCTCGTGAAATCTCCTTTGTGTCTCAGATGTTCGGCAAAGGCAACGACCGATTGATCCTTTACAAACACCAACAGATTAATTCCATCATTTTCTTTAATAGACGACTGGCTTTCGAAATCCCAGTTAAACCCCAAGATTTTCGCGCCTTCTGTGTTGGCTGTGTATGGATCTAGTACACAAATCTTCTGCCACTCATCCGAGCCAAGGGTCCCTAAATCGAAGGGTTGATCGGGTTGGGTTTGTAGATGGTCAGCAATAGCTGCAGTCACATTGACCTTGGGATATTTAGAGCCACCGCACCCTGTACAGGTCATCAGCAAGCAAAAACCAACAAAAAACAGAGACTGCTTCATTTGCAATATATGGATGGGTTCAACTAGCGCTAGTCTAGCCCTGTGCTCCGATTCTGCTAGTGCTCTCGCTCACTGCGGTCCGGCACCCCTCCTCAACTGGGAATACTGAGAGTCAGTAGTGCCATCAGCCATTGGCTATCGCTATGATGGAACGGTCAGCGCCTGCTATTTCAGACTTCAGTCCTTTCAACCTCCAATTCATGAGTAATCCTGTCAACCTCTCCCAACCTGCGGGATATTTAGATGATTTTGACCAAGTTCGTCGTGTTCGAGAGCAGGTTGCCGATCATTTAGAACAAATTTCTCAGAGTTTGATCCAATCTGAACTGGAAGGAGCCAAGGCTTCGGGACCGTTAGGTTTTGAGCGCCAGGTCACCCTGGTCAAAACAGCCAGTGACCATCTGCGGCAAGGCGTCTTTCGACTAGTGGTGTTGGGGGATCTCAAACGGGGAAAAAGTACCCTGATTAATGCCATTGTGGGAGAGCGACTGCTGCCTAGCGATGTCAATCCCTGTACTGCCATTCTGAGCGTGCTCAAATATGGTCCTCAGAAGCAAGTCACCATCCACTTTCGCGATGACACCCCGCCCCAGCAGATTGATGTCGCCACCTTCAAATGGAAATACACCATTGACCCGTCAGAATCCAAAGCGCTCCAGGAAAAAGATGAGCAAGCCTTTCCCAATGTCAGCCATGCGGTGATCGAATATCCCCTGCCTCTCTTAGCTAAAGGGATTGAACTCGTTGATACCCCTGGATTAAACGATACAGAAGCCCGCAACGAGCTAGTACTCAACTATCTCAACGACTGTCATGCGGTGTTATTTGTCCTCAACACCACCCAGCCCTGCACCCTAGATGAGCGGCGTTACTTACGCAACTTTCTCCAGAACCGAGGGCTAACCATTTTCTTCCTCCTCAATGCTTGGGATAAGGTGCAAACTAGTCTGCTTGATCTGGACGATAAAGATGCTTTAGCAGAAGCAGAAGCAAAGCTCCGGCAAGTCTTTCAAACCCACCTTTCCCCCTATTGTTCAGTCAATGGCGAAGATCGCTATCAGCAGCGGGTCTTTGAAATTTCAGCGTTGCCAGCGTTAAGGTCTCAACTCCACGACCCCAAAGCCCCATTAGACGATACGGGTATTCCCGCCTTTCTCGATTCCCTGACCCAGTTTTTAACCCGAGAGCGGACCAATGCCGAGTTAAATCATGCGGTGCACCAGGCTCGTTCTGTTTCTGGCCATGTGCATGAAGCCGTTGCACGGCGAATTCCTTTGTTAGACGAAGATATCGACAACCTCAAGGCAAAAGTTGCCTCTGTCCAGACCGAGTTTGACCAACTAGCAGGCGTCTCCACAGACTTTCAAGCTGAAATTCGCAAAATCCGTGATCGCGAAGCTCAAGCCATCGCCGATTCGTTTCAGGGCTATATGCTGCAGCTAGAAAAAACCTTTGAAACGGACTTTGTGGCTTCCCAGCCCGATCTAGAGTTTTTAGACTTTCTCAACAAGCAGAACCGGGCCAAGTTCCATGAATCTTTTAAGCAAGCCTTTGAGCGCTATCTCACGGATCAATTGGCCAACTGGGAAATTCAGGCCACTCAGCAATTAGAAACCGCCTTTGCTCAGGTACAGGTTGTGGTCGATCAATATCGGGCAACCTATACCCAAGTCGTGGACGTGATCAATGCCAAACTGCTGGGGCAGTCCTATGTGGCATCTGGTCATTCCTACAATGCCACTGAAACCTGGACCGATACTGTCTTTGAAGTCTTAGATGCCATTCCCAACTCCCTCAATGGGGTAGTCGGTCGCTTAAGTCCTTTTTGGCGACGGGTGATGCAGGCGGTGTTCACCTCCCTCTGTGTCACCCTGGTGGTTCAAATGGTTGGCCTTGTGTTTTCAGCGATGGCTTTGAATGTGTTTCTAGTCATTGTCGCTGGAGCTGGTTTGGTTGCCGGGCAAGCCGAATATGTTCGTCAAACGTTTCTGGCCACCACCCGCCAAGAATTTGCCAAATGTCTGCCCCAAATTGCCCAAGAGCAGTGGCAGGCGGTATATGACGCGGTTGAGTCCTGCTTTAATACCTACGAGACCGAGATTATTCAGCGCTTGAACGATGATATTCTGGCTCGCCAAACGGAACTCACCCATTTGGTTACCCAAAAAGAGACTCAAGATATTCAGCTAGAGCAAGAGACCGAGCGCTTGCAACACCTAGATCAAGGCATTGCTGAACAAGTCAACCAGTTAACAGCCTTACTCAGTTAGGCGTTGCGTTTCCCTTTGGCGCGATGTCGGGCCATGCTTGTGACTCGATCAGGGTGACCCGAGTTGAATTGCAGCAGCATTTGCTGTTTAGGCAACCGCATTAGTTTCCCTTCCCGCTCAAATTCGTTCAATAACCGGGTAGCAGTCACTCGGGTAATGCCAGTGATTTCAGCCATGAGCTGATGGGTTAATCCCAAATCTAAAATACGCCCCTGATCTACATGACGACCAAACCGATCGCCTAGCCAGTCTAGAAAGCGCAATAACCTCTGTGGTGCTCGCTTATAGCTGATGATGCTGAAGAGTTCTTCCATGTAGCGGAGGTGCGATCGCATCACCACACCCAAATCTTGTCCTGCCAAAGGTAAGGGCTTCACCTCTACAGGGCTTAAGCACTCTATCTGGAAAGGAGTGATTTCAGATAATAGGCGACCCACAGAGTCACCAGCGCCCCATAGCCCCAGAGTAACTAAGTCACCCTCTTCATTCCAAGTTAAGGTGCGCACTAAGCCTTTCTCAATATGCCAGAGATAATCAGACTGCTGTGGAACGGCTTGGCCCGGCCTTAGACATAGACTTCGAGAATCATAGAGGGAAGTAACCGTATTAGAAATAGATTGCGGAGTGAGTGAGGTTGATACTGCCATTAGCTGCGTACCTGCGAAAGACTGAATGAAACTTTGCGTCAGACTCACCGAAAAGAATTGCCTTAAGTCTTAACAAGGGATGTAGGCAATTACAGTTCATGAGCCAAGAAGTAGTATTAGATACGTGATACTAATCACTAAAAAATGAAATTAACAAATAGTATCAAGTACAAACACTCATATGAATAGTAATAGGCTTCCGTGAAAACTCCGTGAAGTTTAGATTAGAAAAATCAACTATCGAACTGCATTCTAAAGAGAGTACAAATCGCTAGCTATTTTCTTTCCTTCAATCGAAAAATACATGCCAATAGACGCTCTGAGTGGCCTAAAGTTCCTCAATATGGTGATCAGTCGTTATTCCTTAAGTCTTGCTTAGCTGCAGTTCCAGCTTCTCAGATATCGGTGTGATACCCAAACCTCATCGACCATCATTGAATCTTTTTTGGGTATAATCACCGCTGATTGCAGCAAAGAGATTAGCTCACAATCCACTTCGTAGGAAACTCCTTTCATATCCCGACTGCTTCCAGCGAAGGAGTTGAATAGGCACTGGCACCAGGATCGTATCGATATTGGCCTATCTTGTGCCGCACCCTACCGTATACGAGCTGCTAGGAGGCTGCATCAATGCCATCCAATCAAGTTTGAAGAGGCTGATTCTCAATACTCAAGCGTTCTGGCTGTCGCAGTGCTCTATTTAAGCAGTGCTCTATTTCAATAGCCTATTAGAGATACTCTTATGCTGCATATAGAAAGCAGAGGCTTAAAATGAGGATGGGCAAAGCGAAGGTAATATAAAAAAATAATATTTAGAGAACTCAGAAAACTGCTTTCTGGATAAATAAAGTTTGGAGTAAAAACAGGGAAGTGAGGCAGATCATTGAGGCTCCAAAAGAATTTGGCCGCAAAGTTAAAAACAACAGTATCAACGGAGCGACTATCATCAACATAAAGTTTGGCCTGTTTGGAGTTATAAGTATAGGCAAGATAATGGCTATTAGTATCTACAAAAATGTCAGGGAAAACAATAGAAGGTCTAGCTGCATTTCCTCTAGTAAAAGGAGTTCTGGTTCTGACGATCAGATCACTCCCTTTTTGGCCTAACGTTATATTTCGAGAAAATGGACTTTTGGATATTGAAACGATCCGAGCTGGCCCTTCTTGAACCAGATTTTTGGTAGATATATTGGTGATAATAGATAGCTGAGAACTTTTTCTCATTTCATCAATTAAAGGAGTCACGGCAGCTGCAGATTTGAGCCAGTGATCACCATCCAAAGAAACCCCGTTAGCTTGGTCAATGCTACTTGTTTTGTTCTCATCAAACCAAGTTAATGGTGGAAGATTAGGAATGGCATATTTATAATCAGTGGAATCTCGAAAATCCACTGCAACTAGAAGAGAGGGTGGAAATACCAATGATTTTCTATCTGACTTGATAAGGTCTTCAATTTCTTCTGCACTAAGTTCTCGATTAAAAATATATAATTCTTTTATAAATCCATCCCAAGGTCTATCACCTGTTAGCTCATTGCCAATTACCAATGGAAAATTTGAATCCCATCCATTTAAAACTAACCAAAAAAATTTAAATGAGTAGTTAAAGATAATACAAAAAAAGCAATAGCTAATCATCAAAATTATTATATTTCTTTTCTTAGATATAAAGCCCAGCATTGCTCTAGAAAAATGTCTAATGCAGTCTAGTGTCCTAGATCCAGCTTTTTTTAAAATAGAAGACATCCAATATACCCCCCCTAAGCTATTGGAAATAATATCAATTAGCGTAGGCGTTCTTTGTGGTAAAAAATAGCTGAAGTATTTCTACAGTCAAAGAAAACAAAAAAACTGGACACAAAAATCGACAGAAATAATCTTCGTTTTTTGTGATTTCTATTTAAGAAAAGTAGGCTTAGTGTAAAAGAGAAAGGAATAAATAAAATAATATTTCTGAAGCAATCTTCAACTGAAGACACTGAAAAATCAAGATTTAAATTAAATTGATTAAGGGGATAAGGAAAATTAAATTTAAAAGGGCTTAGGGTTGCAAAAACAATAGAAAAAGCACTTATCAAAAAGGCAACAACTACAATCGTTGTTACATATCTACTAATAATAGATTTGTCTAAACTTGATCCTTGCATAAAATGAAATTACAGTATTTGTTTTAACTTGTTTGCTTGTTGACTGATCAAAATCTTATCGTCTTCATCCATCGCAAAATAGAAGAAAATCAAAAAAATAAACAATGATCATGATAGATGTAGATATGAGCATTGAAATTATATAAAAATTATCTTTAAGAAGATATTGAACAAAATATCCAGATAAAGCAGAAATCACTCCGCAAAGAAGAACCTTTAAATAACGGAATGAATATGGATATACATGTAAAACATACTTAACTTGAAGAACCCGTACTATATTGATGCCAGCGATACTAGCAGCTGTCGCAATAGCTGCACCAAGAGGACCCCATAAAGGAATCAATACAACATTCAAAATAATATTAGTGATCGCTAAGATAATATCACCATAAAGTTTTAAATATTGATGGCCAGACATCGCGAGCATATGCATGGATAAACTCCCTCCTCCTGCCCTAGTTAATTGACCTGCAGCAAGAATGATAAGAACTATCCAACCTGCCTGAAAATCTGTACCAAAAAACTCTGAGTATATTTTGGCTAGATACAATTAGTACAATAAACAAAGGTAGCGTCAGGGCAAAATTCCAGCGAGAAGAAGTCTTGAAAAGCTGTTTAGCTTCCTCTAAGCTTCCTTGATTGAATAGGCTGGCAATGGTGGGCGCAAAGATTGTAACCAAAGAACGATCAAATAGGATCATCAAAAAAGCAGTTTGAGAAGCTGCTCTATAGATTCCTACTTCTGATGCCGTGTTGTAGAAACCCAGCATCAAAATGTCAGTCCAAATTAAGAGAAGCCATAAAAAAGTACCTAGTGATAATGGCAAAGAAAAACTGATCAATTCTTTGAGCTGAAAAATAGGTTTTACTTTAGTTGAAATAATAGAAGGAGCGAGTCTCCAGATATAAAATAGGGTCAGTATAAGACCGAGGGATAACGCTAATACCCAAGCAATAGAAGCACCAAATAATTTGAAACCCATTAGCCCCAAACAAACTGCTAGTAGTAAGTTTGTGAGTGGGACAATTAAATCAAATACGAGCACTCTATATAAAGTAGTTTGGAAGCCTGTCGTAGCAAATAGGCCAGTTGTCATACTGGCACCAACAGGTATAGCCAGAGAGAATAAACGCAAAACAATCGTTAATTCAGGCTTGTGAAAGATATCAATTGCGACAGTATTTGCACAGAGAAATAGCGTTATTCCTAGAACACAGCCTAGGATAAATGGAATGCAAAGTATACTAATGAGTACACCTTTTAATTTGGATAGATTTGCCGAGCTTTGATGAATAGAAACGTAGCGTACTGCTCCTAATTCCAGACCCATTCGTGCTATCAAGTCACAAAATTGGTAAATAACCAGACCAAGAGTATAAAAGCCAAAAGATTCAGCACCAAAAATCCAGGCGAGAGATGCTTGGGTTAAGTATTTTAAACCGGTGCTTAATACTTGGCCAATAAAGGAAATTCCAGCACCCTTTATAAATTTACTCATTCCACTTGATCAGGATCAAGATTTAAGTTTGCCAATTGTTTCATACTCAACAGTGACTCAAAAATGGATATAACTCTATAGTTTGGTAACAAGACGAAGATAAATGGCTAACCGACGTAAACCATCAATATGCCCTTTCCTATTCTTGATCATAGATAGAATCTTTCTTGGAGGATGTTCAAGATATTTGATGAACAATTTTTCAGAGGGAGATATGGTTGGATTACTGACAGCCCTTTCATACCCATAAGATTCTAAATAATTTCCAGCAATAGCCTCAAAAACTCTTAAATCTCTTGGGGATAAATGGCTTTTCCATTTATTTGAATTGCTAGAAATGATGGGTTGAGACAAATTTTTAAGGTTTGCCTTGTCAGTAGGATAAGGATTGCTATTGGTATGAAAATCAAGCATTCTTTCAGAAAACTCTTCACCAATAAAATCACATATTTCTTGAGACTTCTGAGCTGGATCTAGCAATAAATCTTCGTAGCGTATTTCAAAGAAAGAATCACTATCAACCTCTGCCTTTAATTCATCAATAGTTTGTAAGTACTGAACCCATTTTTTGGCTAAATAATAATAATGTTTAGGCCCAAATCTTGCATTCTTCCAAGATAGCGATGAGTCACGTCCATCACGAACAATATGAATGATTTTACAGTTTGGGAAATCGCTAATGATATCACGCCAAAAATAAGCATGCCAAGGAGTTTTTTCTCCCCATCTTTGTTTGCCTTGATCAAGAGTCCATGATCTAATCAGGCCATCAACCACACCACCAAAAGTATAATCAGATATTTCACTTAGAATACGGTTTCGGTCCGGCTTCGGGGACCAGTCTCTCATACATTCAGTGTTTAAGATATCATCGATTAACTGCTCTCTATTTTTTTCTATTGCTAAGTCACCATAGTATTTTATCCAAGGAATAAAGGTGTCATATAAATGGGATTCAAAAGGTACTGAAATCTTAGGATGAGAGTTGATGATTCGACTTAAAAGAGAAGTCCCTGAACGGGCAGAACCAAAGATAAATATAGGCTCAGAATGACTTGATTTAGAAGCAGACATAAAACTTAGATTGACGTATAACGATTATTTGGAGACACTACCAACGATATATAAAAAATATTGTGGTTGAGTGCACTAGGGTAATACAGATTAT
The DNA here is from genome assembly GCF_021497025.1 of Acaryochloris sp. 'Moss Beach'. Lineage (NCBI taxonomy): Bacteria > Bacillati > Cyanobacteriota > Cyanophyceae > Acaryochloridales > Acaryochloridaceae > Acaryochloris > Acaryochloris sp. 'Moss Beach'. The sequence goes on along the minus strand of NZ_CP071717.1, from coordinate 2,333,249 downwards.
ATCTATTCTTTGGTTGAATAATAATGCTTCATATTGAGCTAGAGAACTAAATGAAGCTAAGAGATAAAGATAAGTTCATTGTTCAAGATTTGTCATCTACGCTTAAAGATCACCTTAGCTGGTATGCCACTCGCAATCGTACCAGAGGGAATCTTTGAGGAAACAACTGAATTCGGCGTAATGATAGTGTTATCACCGATGACTGCTCCATCTAATACACTTACACCGGCCCCAAGCCAAACATTTCGGCCAATTTTTATGCCTTTCGAAACTATTCCTTGTTCTTCCAAAGGCACTTTTATCTGGTCATAGTTGTAATTATTACCAACGATGGAGACGTTTGGCCCAATTAGACAATGATCTCCAATTTCCACTCCACCTGTATGAGAACTAATAAAACAACTGGTGGAAATTGATACGTGTGAACCTATCTTTAATGGCCCATCTGAGGCTTTAATCTTTGTAAAAAGAACTCACAACGGACTTGTCACCAATTTCAAGGTATTGACTGAGTTCTACTTCAGCTTTTGGGCTAACTTTTGCACCAGACTTGAATAAGTAATAAAAAGTAATGACTGGTGCGGGCACCAGAAAACGACGAATAACTTTGCCTAAGTCCACCTCAATATTTTTTCCTATAATAGGGCCTGTTGAATTTAGAACTTTAAGTAGGAAAGGATTCTTGATCAGGTTTTGATATAAGTCATAGACTTTTTTGACTGATCATTGCTGAAATAGCTTCCATATTAGTCATGCTACTGATCTCTTCCATAGAGAATTTTATTTTAAATGCCTTTTCTAAAGCAGTAATCATGCGGAGGTTATTCATTGAATCCCAGCTATCACAATTTTCAGGACTAAAATTGTTTGAGATCTGATCTTCATCAATATCAAGAATATCAGCAATAATTTCTTTTGCTTGAATTTCTATCTCTTGATTTGCCATGATTTTGGTCTTCCTTAAACAATAATTTCAAGCCATGGACATGGGATCTCTTGAGCATCCTTGGAGAGTAATTCATAATATTTTTTGCCATCGATACTTTCATCGATCAACTTAAGGCCTTGAGCCTCAAGAAAAGATTTGATTGGCAAATTCTTCTTGCTAGGGATATAAGTCCCTACCAGTTTCACAGAAGTATGCCCAATCAGATACTTCTTTTTAATGAAATTGATAAGGGCCGTTTCTATCCCCCTGCCCATAGCTCTACAACTGAGAATAAAACTATCCACTTCGATTACTTCACTACTTAGCTTTAGTAAACATTGACCAATCGTTCCTAACTGGCCAAATTTATCTTGAGCTGCAACAGTAATAAGTTGATAAGTATCACTTTGATAGAATTTCTCAATATCTGATACTGAATAACGAATAGTTGTTAAATTAAACTGATTGGTCTTTGAGAAAAGCTGATGTACTCGACTTAAGTCTTGTTCAGATACTGTCTTGATAGTTACTTTCGATTCTAAACTATATAAATAGGAATTTAAGTCTCCAATATTATCATGGGCTTGTTGCCGCTTTTTGTTTTGAATATATTGTTCTGTTTTGACTAAGTCATCACTTCGTACATCTAACTTTTCTAATGCTAAAATTTGATCAACAGTGCTGATATATGAAGCTGAATCAGGAGGTAATAAAATAGTGGTAACTTCAGGAAGCATTTGCTGAACTAGACTACATTCAGCTGGATTATCATCTATAAATACCAGGCTATCTGTACCAATATTCAGAGTTTTAGCAATTTTTTGGATATTTAAGTGTTTTGCATCCCAATTTATCTCTGATGCTGAAAAATCATCAATTTTTAGAGGCATTTCTGCCTTTTTTTGAAAAGCTTCGAGTGCATCGTCAGGATTATTCTTGCTGCAAATTGCAAGTATAACTCCTCTATTTTTGATATCAACAATTTTTTGTTGGAAGGCTAAGAAAGCTTCACTGATGGGATCTCCAATACCGATCTTAATGCCTTCTATACCATCTTCACCGATTACACCTCCCCATAATGTATTGTCTAAGTCAAGAACAAGGCATTTCTTCGATCGACCTAAAATTCCGATTGCATATCTGATGAATTCATTGGCAACGATCGCGAAGAACTCATCAGTCCACAGCATTTTAGCCATGTACAACATTTTTGGATCGCTAGCCCGATCTTTGCCAAACCGGGAGGCTAAGCGGTCTATGTCAAAAATGTAAGCTCTAGAGTGATGCTTGAATTTTTTACATAATTTCAAGTTGAGTTCTATATAGAACTCTAATTCACCAGAGTCTTGCTGTAGATCAGCAATCCCATAGGAAGGAAAAGTTGGGATTTGGAAGTTGCTGACTAAAACGGTGGCATCTGTTTTTTGTAGTGCCAGATCAACCCAGTTTTCAATATGTGTCAGAATGCGTTCTTGACAATTTTGCTTGTCTTGGTCACTCAAGCTAGAAAATTGCTGACATACAAGGGGCTCCAGTTCATGTAAGGACAACAATAGAAAGCAAATATTCGGTTGATATTGTAGGAGTTGAGAACCTGGATTCAGAATGTCTTGATAATGCTGATTGTACCCTCCTATATAAGTCGTGGAAGGCATTCCATGAAATGCACAATAGACATCGATATAGGAAGGTAGGGGGTTCTACCGTATAGTTGGCAGAAAATGCAACTTTTAGCTTGGGCTGTTTTTCTATCTTATTCAGATATTTACTTAGAAAGTGAAAATCAGACCCATCCAGCTGATTGATGTCAATTGTATGCAAAATCTGACAGAATTCATCATAGTTGTCTAATGCTTTTAGCTGAGATTTTAACTCTCGATTGATCATGAGTTAATGATAGTTGAATGCAATAATATAGAATCTTTCACTGATAAAAAATAATATTCCTTGAAGGCTAAGTCTGGTACTGATTGGGCTTGATTTGGAATTTTGGTTTACTAAGTTATATCCAACCCCGCGCAACATACCCATTTAGCGTTTCACGAATACAGTCTTGGATAGAGTATTGGGGTTCGAAATCTAAGACTTGTTTAGCTTTAGCAATGGAAAAAGCACGGTTATTTTGAAAAAAGCTGACTCGCCGTCGATGCAAAGGTGGTTCTATGCCAAAGGGTTCGCAGGCTTTTTCGCAGATAGTCGCTAAGGCTAAGACAGGAGCCATTGGCAATCGAAGACTGGGAGGTTTGACCTTCAGCTCGTCTGCAATGATTTGGCAAAGCTGATTTAAAGAGATGTATTGCTCTCCTCCGACAATGAAAGCTTCGCCGTAAGCTTTGGGGTTTTCGATACAGGTCAAAAACCCTTTAACTGCATCATCTATATAGGTGGGATGAAATAGAACTTCACCACTGCCAACGATAAAGAAATTACCTTTGTTAATCATGCGAAATAGCTTTAACATGCGCCTATCATCAGGACCAAATAAAGAGATAGGTCGAATCACAGTAATAGGTAGATTATGATCTTGGTAAAATTTCCAAACTTTTTGCTCAGCAATGAGTTTAGTCTCTTGGTATAAATCTGTTGGATTGAAGGGAGTAGACTCATTTGCAGGTATTTCAAGTACTGTGCCATGAACGCCAATTGTGCTGCAGTGAATTAAGTGGCGAACATCATATTTGGCAGCTGCATTCAATATATTTTCGGTGCCTTGAACATTGACGGAGTATGCTTCTTGGTTATCTGATCCGCCTTTCCTAAAGTTAGAGACGACATGAATAACAACATCAACACCATTAACAGCTGTTTCTACTGCCTCACTATCCCGAATATCTCCGTAAAATATATTGATGCCTTTAGCACTATTGTTGGTTGACTCTTTACCCGGACGTGCCAATACTCTTACTTCTTTGCCTTCTTCTAAGAGTTGGGTCACAATGTGACTTCCTAGAAAGCCTTGACCTCCTGTTACTAATACTTTTGTCATAGAAACTCACTTTAGGTAATAGATGTATAGAATAGTCTGTTGGTACAAGATCTATATTAGAGGGGCTTGTAAAGGATAAAAGAATTTATCGATCTGTTTTCTTCTTAAAATCGAATTTTGAGCTGGTTTTGTAAAAATATCAATGGATTTTCCAGAGCACCATAAGGCTGAATTTGTATGGTTGAGTCTAACAATATGTCTTTGAGACTAGAGCCAGGTGTATCGAGATCGAGAGTTCCTTGTATCTGGAAGCCAAAGCGCCCAGGACGAGATGCTTCTTTTACTAAGGGCAATGGATCTGTACCGGGTAGTATTTTGATGGCTTGTTTACGGGCTTGTTTGAGATAAACAGGGTTGATCCAGAAGTTGGGCCGATTGCTATTATCACCTAGTAATAGGGGGGGTGTTTCACGAGCCTGAATCAGTTGATGAATGATTTTGCCTCTGCTACCGAACCATTTGCCAAATCCCCAAGGTAAGACAGGAATACCTTTCGCAGCTTGGATCGCATGAATAGTATCCAAGACAGTCATACCATTATCGATAAATTGATCGGCTCCCAGCATAAAGCGGGAAAAGACCTGAGTATTTCCAGATAGGATCGCACTCCTTTGTAGGTGAAATAGGAAAGAGTTCTGCGATTAGTCACAGAGAGCTGTATCGTACCTTTGCAAGTCAACAGAGGAAACGATGAGCCTGACAATACGAGAGCGCTGCCAAGCCGTCACTGATTGTCTGTTCGAACAGGGAGTAAAAGGGATTGCGAAAATTGCTGCTGCGACAGGTCTATCAAAAAGCAGTGTTCATCGTCATCAACAGGCTATCGCTCGGCGTAACCAATATCCAGAGTCACTATGGTGGGAAACCCAGACAGGGAGTCAATGGCTCAGGGTGATGGTCTTAGGAGTGGTGTACTATTTCGGCATCAAACATGGGGTGGGAGCTGAGAGTCTATCAGAATTTTTTACAGCGATTCACATAGATGCTCATGTGGGCGTTTCAGCCAGCTCCCTTCGGCTGTTGAAACGCAAGATGCGAGACGCGATTATCGCCTATGATGTTGCGCAACAAGAGCATTGCCAACCCACAGAAGGTCAGGGCATCTGTGTCGGTGGGGACGAAACCTTTTTTGGGTTGCCTATCTTAGTGATGTTGGAATTGGCTAGTGGCTTTATCTTCACAGAGGTGGAACGTCCCAACCGTACTTATGCCACCTGGCAAGCCCAGATTCAGCAGTGGTGGACCCGCTGTGGATGGCATTGTCATTTTATGGTGAGTGATGGTGCTCCAGCCCTGATTAAATTAGCTGTATCAGGCTTAGGCTGTGTCAGTGTTTCTGATTTATTCCATGCCCTGAGTGCCTTAGCCCAACCTATCGGCAGTGATATGGGTCGTCAAATCAGTCAGTTGAACAAAAAAGCGACTGTACTTCAACAGCAACTTCTCAACGTTCGAAGTGAGGCTAAACAGCAACAACTCCAACAATCAATAGCGGAGATTTCTGCTCAGCAGCAGTCTCTGGAGCAGGACAAGACGGCCTATCATCAAGTTCTTCATCGCCTTACCCAAGTCATTCATCCGTTTAATATCAAGACTTTGGAATGGCAACTGTTTGATGATCTATCGGCTGAGCTGAAGGCTCCCCTCGCCCAGATGTCTGCTCTAGCCAAAACCTATGGTGCTCAGAAAGGGAGTAAAGCTATTGACTCATTCCAACAACAGATTCCATCAATGGCTCAAGGGATTCATGCTTGGTGGCTATGGGTGACTCAAGCGCTAAAGGGAGTCACAGATGATCTTGATGTACAGAACTGGGTACTCATGTGCCTATTGCCCTGGGCTTATTGGCAACAGCAAACGGACAAAACCCGGAATCCTCTACTCAAGGCAGATTATCGAAAGGCGACTGAACAAGCTTATGACCAGTTGCTTAAGCACCCCATAACTCAACAGATGGACTCTCAAAAAAGCCAGGAGTGGGTAGACTGGGCGCAATGGATGAGTACGAAGTATCAACGAACTTCCTCCGCAGTTGAGGGACGGAATGGCTATCTATCCCGATTGCATCATGCAGCCCGAGGGTTCTCGGAAGAATCCTTGAAGGTACTCACCATCATCCACAATTTTGACCTCAAAAGAGCAGATGGCACTACCGCAGCACAACGGCTTTTTGGGCATCCTTTTCCTGATGTGTTTGAGTCAGTTATTAGCTCTATGGGGGAATTGCCAGTGGCACGTCAGTCTTCAAAAACAAAACGGCCTAACCCTTTAACCCAAGCTATTTTCCCGGCTTAAATTGATACCCAATTGATCTGAAATGATTGATAATACTTCTATATTTTCTTGGGTGACAACTTGATGTCCAGCTAAGAGGAGAACTTTGTTCCCAGATGCATGGTGTGCATATAAAGACTCTGATTCATGCGTCTTTTGAAAGGTCCAGTCGCTGTCTTCAAGGCTATGCCCATTTTCGAAGTGGCCACTTATTTTCTGAAAACAGCTATTTTTACCAATCTCAGTTAATATCAGTACTCCTAAGTATTGTGATGAACTAATATTAGCTTTGTGAGCAGCCGTCTGAAAGTTTTGCAGTGATGAATCTAAGACATCTGATAGTGCGAAACATTCATGGATATGAACATGGGAATCAACCAGGATATTAGGAGGTGATTGAGAATTATTCATTAGATATATTAACTAAGTGATTTTATTTCTTCTAGATTTAAAAATGATATTGAGTATCGTCATTAAAAAGAAGCTATAGATTGTCTCAAAAACAATGAAGATAATATGACCTGAATAAAATAAGCCTTCAGAATGTCTCACGCTTGGGAAAAAAGATACTGAAGACATAAAATAGCTATTGGTAAATGGCCAAAATAACTTCATACCTGCTCCACCTGCAGTCCAATAATCTAAAAATAGATGTGAAGTATAGATGCCAAGTGTTATTAGGAATAACTGTTTTACTTGGGGCTTGTTAAAGGCATAGCAAATAATTGCAACACTAAAACTTATCAGGAAAGCTAAACTCAAGCTATGGGAAGGTCCCCTATGAAATTTCCCCTCTAAGAGTAGTTGAGGGATAAAGTCTAAATCCGCAACATTGCCAATCAAAATGATGTAAGCAAGATCCTGCCAGCGATGTCTTCCTAAGAGTGTTGATCGACTATTTAGAGAAGTAAGCTTGAAAATGAAATATGCAGTTGTAGAGTGAGCAATAGGAGAAGGCATAATTACATTCCATGAAATGTTGCTGTTTTGCCCCCCATGAAAGATGGGCTATCCAGAACCCATTTAGATTTCACCTCTTTTAGCTCTTGTTGGGCCTTAGATTCTTCCCAAAGGAGTTTTGTCTTCATTGCTTCTACACAGGTTTGTAACTCTGCTTCCATTGGCATGCCTGCTGCGCCGATTCCAGTTCTTCTAAAAACAACATCGCTAAGGGTTTGGGCCATCTCTTCTTCAAGTGCATAGGCCACTTGTGCTTTTAATAGGTTTTGGCTAGAAAGTGGTTGTGAGTCTTGTTCTAAATGTTGGCATACAGATGGATAGGCAGTGCCGTAACTATAAAGAAAATGATTGATGGACGGTTTGTCAGCTATAGCATCTAATGTATGGCGTCCTTCTTCTAGAAAGTCACTCAGATTCTCGATGTTTCCACCATGTAAAGGTTGATGAGCAGATTGAGAGGGTTTAGCTATCGTTCCTAACATGGACACTGCTGCATCAACTGCATGAATTGCAACGTTTCTTGCAGTTGTATATTTGACTCCAGTGACTGATATGAGGCCTTTAAATCCTGCTTGCTGGTAGTCTTGAATTTGGTATTGCTTCGTTAACTGTACATTGGCAGTTGGTGCTGTTTGGCTACTGGGTAGTAGACCTCGATGTACGAAGTAAACGTCTTGAGTGGTGAGTTTCGCGGGTGGGTAGGCATGATTGATTTCATCAATAAAGCTTTGGACATCTTGCTCAGGAACTGATAGGTGATCGGGGGCTCCATTGTAGTGGGAGTAAGTGGTACCCACTAGAGAGTAACCTTGCCAAGGTGCTATGAAGAGTAGCCGGTTTTTGCGCTTCAGAATGGCATCTTTATCGGTGTAATTGGCTTTACTGTAGATGCCGACGGCATAGTCGTGATCAAAGAGAGAGCGCGTAACGATGTTCATTGCCAACGCAAAAGGCTGAGGTAATGACAGAGGTTGATCTAGCAGTCCCAGGACTTCATTAATCCATGGCCCGCTGGTATTAATGATTGTTTTGGCTTGAATATCAAAGGTGGTTTGAGTTAGAGCATCCGTTACTTGAGCGCCAAGGATGGTATCTCCATCTTGTAAAAAATCAGTGACTTTAAGATAGTTGGCAGCTTGTAACCCAAGCTGAGTCGCAGACTGTAAATAGGCAAGCACTAACCGCTCGGAATTGAACACTTGAGCATCGTGGAAAATAGCTCCCCCAGTGAGGCCATCTGCGGAAATGCCTGGCATGGTCTGTAGGCATTCGGTCGCAGATATTGTTCGACCGGCAGGGATATGTTGTTGAGGATCGGGCAATCCGTGGTTGCGATCGCAACTCACCCAATCATTAATTTTTAGTGCCACCGTCATCGCTTCTATGCCTTTCAATCCATGCCCATAGGTCGGCACCAACACAGGCAGGGGATGCACGAGGTGAGGCGCAATTTTCATTAATGTGCGCCGCTCATAAATAGACTCTCGCATCCGCTTAAAGTCAGCATGCTGTAGATATCGCAGGCCACCATGGATGGTTTTTAGGCTATTAGCTGAGGTCGCCCCACAAAAATCTTGTTTTTCGACCAAAGCAACGGATAAGCCTCTTAGGATTGCTTCATAGGCAACACAAGCCCCATAAATGCCGCCGCCTATGACTAAGACGTCAAATTTAGTGTTGGATAATTCCTCTAGATTTCGTTGCATAAAACCAGTGGCATCCTAACGCTTTGGCTGAAAATAGAGCATATTATTGATCAATTGAGGCAGCATTGTTGAACTCTAACTGTAATGAATCATATAAGCTATTGAGCTGCTGCTTATAAGCAGAAAATGAGTGCCTTTGTTGCACCATTTTCTTGGCGGCGACTGCGAGGGTTTGTCTAATTTGAGGATGGTTGGCTAGGTGGATAATTCCCTGGGCAAACGCTTCTGGGTTAGGCGCACTGAGCACTGCCACCTCATTATCCAGAACCCAATTATGCGTTGGCAAATCAGTGGCGAGGACGGGCTTACCACTATCAAGATAAGAATACAATTTCATTGGCGTATTTCTTCCTTTAATGCGAGGAGAGAGCAGGATGTCTGCTTGGGCGAGATAGTACCCTAGATTCTCTACCGAGCGTTGCCCTAAGAATAAAACTTGGTGGTCAATGCCGATATTTTTCGTTTTTAACTTATATTTTGCAATGTCGCCATCTTTACCGCCGATAATGACGAGCTTTAAAGGGACATTAAGAGCAAGATTCTGGGCTACTTTAAAGCCATCCAGCAGCAAATCAATCCCCTGATAAAGCTCTAAATTACCGACATACATCAGAATGAGCTCATCAGGCTGACAGTGCTCTCTGATATTTTCGTTGATATTATCCATATTGGACGGGTGAGATTTCGTCATTGCAGATGATTCTATTCATCAGTTATGCCTTTTTATTCGGGGCAGAGTAATCTAAAAGCGAAATGTCTGGTAAAACAACCACTCGCTTCGGTTTGTAGACTTGAATATCTTCAGATAAGGTTTCGCAAACAGGTATCACCACTTTGGCTTGTTGGACGGCCAGTCTTTCAAAAGCATTGAAGAGAAAGCGCAAAGACGAGAGAAATGAAAATTTCTCAATCATTTGCTGTGCCAGGGATGAGTCCATATCATAGATATAGGGTGTTCTAAACACGACTTTAAGAACCAACGCGATAAAAGCCGATTCTTCAACCGAATGGACGATATCATATTTATACTTCAAACAGAGGTTAATAGCCTGGATCAGCATAAAACCATCACAGACCAGTTTTTTCCCAGAAAAACCTGGACTGATATTTTTAATAAATGGTAATTTAGGAGTCCGATAGATCCGCACGTTGTCATAGACAACATCATCCCCTTCTGGGAAAGTCAGCATATCAACCTGATCTCCCCTCTCTGATAGCACTCTGAGCATAAGATCAACTGCGATCGGTGTACCACGGGTCTGGAAAAATGGATGTGGAGCTAAGAGTAGAATCCTCATGTGGTTCTCTAAGACTAAAGGTGTTAGGCCTTCAGGTAAAAAGGCTTTAATGAACGTTATTTGGTATTGCTAAGAATTTAGCACTCAAGTATTTTACCCAAGTTTACCTTCTAGAAGAGGCGAGTATTGGTCCTAAATAATGTTAGTTATAGAAGGTATTTGAGCTTTGCCTGGGTCGTTGAGTTGCGAAAAATGCTCTAAATACCGTTCTTGGCAGTTTTCTTGAATGAAGTCCTCTGAAGTGAGTTAATGAATAGCGAGTGAGATGAAATTACCAATGCTAATGCAAGACCAAAAAGCCAAGATCACTCAGCCCGAAATATCGGTCATTATCCCCATCTATAATGAGGTCGAAAGCCTGGAGCATCTCATTTGTAGAATTTCAGATACCCTAAATGATACTCAGGTCAATTATGAAATAATCTGTGTAGATGATGGCTCGGTAGATGGTACGACTGAGTTGTTAAGAAAACAAGTGGATCTATACCCCCGGCTACGGGGAGTTGTGTTGCGCCGGAATTATGGACAAACGGCTGCCATGTCTGCTGGATTTAACCATGCCCACGGCGAGATTTTTGTCACCCTTGATGGTGACTTGCAAAATGAGCCAGCTGATATTCCATTGCTGTTGGCCAAAATGAATGAAGGATACGATTTGGTCAGTGGTTGGCGTAAGGATCGACAAGATGCTGCGTTGACGCGCTTGCTCCCGTCTAAGATTGCCAACTTGATGATTGGGTGGATTACAGGGGTTAAGCTGCATGATTATGGTTGTTCCCTGAAGGCCTATCGAGCAGAGCTGATTGCTGATATGAACCTGTATGGAGAATTACACCGATTTTTACCGGCGTTAGCTTTTATTGAAGGTGCCAGAATTGCGGAGCTGCCTGTGCGTCATCATGCCCGCCAATTTGGTCAAAGCAAGTATGGACTAGATCGGACTTTCCGGGTGGTCATGGATTTGTTGACCGTATCCTTTATGAAAACCTTTTTAACTCGTCCCATGCATGTTTTTGGGCTTTTGGGGATTACCTTTACTAGCTTAGGGGTCTTGACGGGTGGCTATTTAGTGTTTTTAAAGTACGGCTTGAGTGAAGGGATTGCCGACCGCCCCTTGCTGATTTTATCCGCTGTGCTTTTATTGACAGGGATTCAGCTCTTTTCAATTGGATTGTTAGCAGAGCTCTTAATGCGAACCTACCATGAGTCGCAAAGTCGCCCTATCTACCGGGTAAGAGAAGTTGTCCAAACAAATTCCACAGACTGAAGGCATAAGCCAGGTGATAAGCATATTGCCATCTATCAGGTTGTTGAATCTGGTTAGCAATCTCGGTAAAGCAAAGGCTTGTATGATCTATGAAGGGCCAACGATATAGCCCTCAAATACGCAAGCTCTGTGAGTATTTGAGGGCTATGTTGCAACTTAAATGTTGCCTAAAATATGTTAGATGGATTCGAAGTAAACCTTAGATTTCACTGGATCAGGGTTCATAGTCTTATCCCCTGGCTGCCAGCCTGCTGGACAAACCTCATCGGGATGAGACTGAACATGTTGAATAGCCTGCAAGGTGCGCAGGGTTTCATCAACGTTACGGCCGAAGGCGAGGTTGTTAATGGTGGTATGTTGTACAACGCCTTCTTTATCAATGATAAAGAGACCTCTTAAGGCAACACCAGCATCTGGATCTAGAACGTTATAAGCAGTGCTAATTTCTTTTTTAATGTCAGAAACCAAGGGGTAGTTGAGGTCGCCGACTCCTCCAGATTTGCGGTCGGTCTGGGTCCAAGCTAAGTGGGAGAACTCGCTGTCTACAGAAATACCTAGAACTTCAGTATTTAAGTCCTTAAAAGCATCATAGCGATCGCTAAATGCTGTAATTTCCGTCGGACACACGAAGGTGAAATCAAGGGGATAGAAAAAGATGACAACGTATTTACCCCGGTAATTGGAGAGTTTGACTTCACTAAATTCTTGATCGTAAACAGCCGTTGCTGTAAAGTCAGGTGCGGACTGGCCGACCCGTAAACATTCATGCGCTTCGTGTTGCGACATAACCAAATTACTCCTATAGGGTGTTGATTGCAGATACTGATACCTGCAAAGGTCAATCGACTGCGTGCAAAAAAACGAGTGTATCTATGGCATAAATCCAGTTACACCCCAATCACTATACCGCAAACTCAGAACCGTTCTGATTTGCTTTCCTGTCTTGCTTGTAGGGACTAACTTTACCGCTTCTATCTAGCTGTGTTGAGGGCGGATAAAATAGGTTTGAACATCCAGTTAAACCCAATTTTAAGCTGATGGTCGAGGGTGGGCATGCGGTAAAGATAAATCAAACGTCGAGCCATAAATGCGAGGGGGCCATCGAGCTGTACGCCCAGTCCAGACATGGCAGCTGAGTCTTCTCCTAAGGTCAGCATTTCTCCCAGATGAGTGTAGTGAAACGGCAGTAATGGCCGTTGGGTTAAGGAAGCCCACAGGTTCCACCCCACACAATCTGCTTGTTGAATAGCCACTTGGGCCGTTTTGGGATTCGGCTTTCCTTGCGGATCACGACAGTCTGCTAAATCACCCAAGGCGAAAATATTAGGTGAGTCTTGGACCTGCAGGGTTGGGTCAGTTAAGAGTTGGCCGAGGTCATTATGGAGAAGAGGTAAGGCTTGAATCGGCTGTGCGATCGCAGTTCCCACCGTCCACAATACCAAGTCTACGGGGAGCGTATCGGGTTTATCCTTATACCTAAGCGTCATTTGCTTGGCTTCTAGGGATTCAATATTGGTCTCTAGATCCGTCCAAACTTGTCGTTTTTCTAAGGCTTTTTCGGCCGCTGCTTGATTGAATTCAGGGGCTGATTTGAGAATTTGATTATTCCGTTCGATCAGCCGTATCCGACCGCGATCGCCTAAACGATCCGCTAACTTACAGGCGAGTTCCACGCCACTGGGACCTGCCCCCACCACTGCCACTCGAATTTTTGGCGCTTCGGATGTTTCTAAGGTTCGTAATCGATCTTCAAGGCGATAGGCATCTTGCACCGTCCGAAACGGCAGGGCATATTCCGCCGATCCAGGAACTTGGTGTAGAGGCGTTTCTCCTCCTAGGGCTAGGACTAAGCGATCGTAGGAGATGGATTGATCAGATAAGGTAACCTGCTGCTGAGCTACATCAATCTCCTTAACACCGCTTTGAATAAAACGCACTTCTGTATTGGCTAGAAGTTCGCTGTAGGGTGGGGCAATTTCCCAAGACTGGAGTTCTCCTGTAACCAATTCATACAGTAAGGGTGAAAACAGAAAATGATCGTTCTGATCCACTAAAATAATTTGGGGTTTCAGCTCATTCCAGGGGAGCTGGCTCAAGCGAAGAGCGGTATAAAGTCCGCCAAAACCACCTCCTAAAATACAAATTGTTGGCTGATGTTCAGTCATGCAATCACCCTTCAAAGGAAGATCTCGATACCTTAAGGATACCAAGGGATTTTAAGTCGGAGGTGGAGAACATTAGGCTTCAAAGATGGCTTGAGAAAATGTCTCCCAGCGTTGACCATTGTGTTGGAGGAGGGTCAATGTGGTAGCGATAAAGTGATGCTCAAACGGACGATCTTGGCAATGGGGCCATGATGCATAAAAATTGGCCCGTGTTAAACCGCGAAAGGCCACTGTCATATGGGGAATGAATGAGCGAGACTGAGATCGAATGTCTTCGATGTCCCAAACTTTTTCACAATAGGTTTGTAGCTGAGCCTGTAAGGCCAGGAGAGCTGGGGTGCGTTGTATATGGATATAAATAACGCGAGGTTCAAAGACTCCAAACCCCGAGAGCCGAATTGACAGCGGTTGCAGAGCATTAGTCCATGCAGTTAACCCTTGGATCAACGCTGTAATGCTTGGATGATAAGTGTTAGAAGCGGGTGGCCAGTCAAAAGGAGATTGCAGAGTAATGTGAGGTGGAGAATTTAGTGCTTTGCGGCTTTGATACTGCTCCACAAATTTTTTTGTATACAACAAACTTCCTCCTGAATAGCTTCGGGAGGAAGGAGAGCTAAAAAATATCGAGTCACTATACCTGGTTAAGGTTAATCCCAGCTTCGCGAGCGAAAGTAGCGAGACCTTTTTTCTCAAGAGTCTTAATCGCTTTAGTCGATATTCTGAGCTTGACCCAGCGTTTCTCTTGGGGCCACCAGATTCTTTTCCACTGCAAGTTTGCTTCTTGCAACTTGTGGGTTCGGCGGTGGGAATGGGAAACAGCAAAAGCATTATTTGCTTTTTTTCCCGTTAATTGGCATTTTTTGCCCATGAAACTTAACTCCAACAAAAAGCTGCAAAAAACGGAGAGGGAGGGATTCGAACCCTCGGTACGGAATTCACCGTACAACAGATTAGCAATCTGCCGCTTTCGACCACTCAGCCACCTCTCCGGGTGAGCAAAACTGATCATAACAGATCTCACTGATGACAGCAGGGTTCTCTGGTCTAGATTGTGATATTTTTGTCGAAGTTTATAAATGAGCCAACTTCCACCACCATCAAAATCACTTTGGTATGAGTTGAGCCTCTATAATATCGAGATCAATTTCTCACGCCAGGCTGAGGAGATATGGAATATCCGTTATGAAACTGCCAGACTTCCCAGAATCCAATCATCCCTTGGTGCTGTCGTTGCAAAATTACAGTGACCAAGAGCTAGTGCAAGGGTTTCAGCAACACCCTGATGAAGGCAAGTACTTTATCGCTCTTTTTTGTCGGTTTGGCGCGATGTCTTATGCTCTCCTGCGCAATATGGCAAGATCCCACCTACAAGTCGATTATCTTTTTGCCCGAGTGTGGCGCAATATCTTTTATGAACTCAATCATTTGGTGATGGAGACAGGAGGACCGAGTTTTTCATTACAGGCATGGATGACCAATAAGGTTGCTGCCTGTATTACGGAAGATCAGCTCCCGGCGGTTGAAACGATTCAATACACTTTGTCAACCGCTCCCCCACCCCTATGGTGCTATATCCAAATTGCTTTGGATCATGTGCCACCCTTACCTAGGCTGATTCTAGTCTTGTCCCAAACCTTCCGTTGGCAAGACCCTCGGATTGAGGCAGTTTTGCAGGCAGAAGGGCAAGACATCACGTCTGATGATATCAACCAATATCGACAAGACGCCTATCAAGATCTGCAAAACGCATTGCCCCAGGATATTCAAGAGATTTACTTCAGTGGGTCGTCACAAACATCTCTATTCTCTTCTTAGGCTAGGTCTTCCCCAAGGGATGCTGGGGAGGGTGCGTGATTTTCCACGACACTCCCGTGATGATATTGGTGGTGAGATGGGCAATAACGGGCACCAGCAAATTGCCTGTACTCCAAGCGCTATAACCGAGGACAAAGCCAACGACGGTGACCCAAACCACATAGGACCATTGTTGGGGACTATTGAGATGCAGTACCCCAAAAACGATGCTAGATAAGATGAGACCCACCCAGTTCAGGCCTACCCACGGGAAGATTACACCTCGAAATAGTAATTCTTCACTCAGGCCTGGTAACAGCCCTAACCAGATTAAGTCTGTCCAGACGAGGGGCTGAATGACAAGCTGTAAGTATAAGGATGCAGATAACCGATACTGGGGCCATAGCTGATAAATAACAGCACTAGCAGCTGTAATCCCTAAGCCAATGCCGATACCCAAAACAGCATTTTGCAGTTGCCAAGTCATGGGTAAGGTTGCAAATGACCCAAAATATTGGATAACCTTAGCCAAAAATAGTAACAGTAATGCTGTCACTCCCATGGCAATCAAGACTTGTGTGCGAGTCAGGGACTCTAGTTCAGGCTGCTGATTAGGGCGATCAACCACAAAGATATCAAAAGTTTCAAATACCTCTATAACCTATCAGTTATTGCGAAAGGCCGCATAGTGTAGGTAGAGCCGCAGATTAAAGCAGGTTATGAGGGACGAGGGGGAGAATAGCTGGACGCAACGTTCTTGCATCAACTCCTGCTTTAAGAGCTGTGAGTACACCCACGGCTTCGGCATAGGACTGCACAGGGATACTGTCAATGCCCAAGCTCTGAGCCGTTGCATTCATGGTAGTGGTATTGTCAGTCACTGTAATGATTTGAGCTGAGGTAGGGTTCAAACTCAGAATAGTGCCGCTACCGCAAGCGCTGGCTGGGACAACAACTGCATCAACTTGATCCTGCCAGAGATCCGTGGACTGGCCGGAGTCACTAATAAATTGAGGGGCTCGCGATAACCCAACTAAAACGGAAGGGAGAAAGGTATAGCCTAATTCTTCGGCGGCTGCCCGGGGATTCAAGTGCGGATCTAGGGGGTAAGGGGGGAGAGGGCAGGGGCATGGGCGCAGGGAATTCGAAACTGCTGGACGACCAGATGGCTAATGACAGCCTCAGCACCCGCTAAAGCATCAACCCCTTGACCTTGACGATAGGCTTGAAGTGCATCGCTGTCTAAGTCATCTGGGAACCGGGCGACGACTGCGATCGCACTAGCGTTACGGTCAGTAATCAGGTGTTCAACGGCTCTTAGCAAACTGTCTGGATGATCCAGGGTGCCCCAGGTAGCACCAGAATCAGCGGTTTTAAGAGTTACCCCTAAAGGCGTATCAGTGATACAGACATCCGTGATGCTCACTCCTAAAGTAGCGCGGGCAGCATCAATAGCCTGCAAATGACGCAGGTGCAAATCAGGTTCGATGGCTTGGTCTAGAACGACGCCAATGCGGTTTTGGTGGACAGGTCGTAGCCCCCACCGTCCGGCAGCAAACTGATCTAACCCATAGCCTTCTACATACCAGGTATTAGGGATGGGCCAGTAGAGTTGGGCCCCATTGAGAACATTGGGATGAGTGATGATGCGATCGCAAACCACTGACAAGGTCCGAGCGACCGGAATGGCATCCCCTGCATAACCACCGATCGCTGCTCCAATGCCTGTTGGTACCAATAAGACAACGGTAAAAGGTCGAGAGGCTAGCGAGATGAGACGGTTTCCTCTGACTTTAGAACCACCGCTTCAACGGTAGCCGTCTCAGACTGGACCTCTGTGACGGCCCAACGTAGAGGCTCACCTTGTTCACGGAGCTTGGCTTCAATATTGGCTTGCAACTCTGTGGTTGAAGCATCTAGCTCAATTTCAGCTTCAATAAAATGAGTGGTCATGATGTTTATCTCCAATGTTGACGGTAGTGCAGCGGACCCATTTACTGAGCTTGCCCAAACTGCAATTTGTATACCAGTTCTTCTTTGTTAGATTCAAGCTTGATATCGGACCGTGGGTAGGAAACACACAATAGTGCATATCCCTGATCCAATAAATCGGGCCCTAAGCCCATCGCATCTTCTTGTTCTACTTCACCTTCCAAGATCAGAGAAGCACAAGTGGTACATACGCCAGCACAGCAAGAACTGGGTAAATCAACTCCAGCATCCTGAGCAGCTTGCAAAATTGTAGTGTCTTCAGGGACGCTCACCGTATGGACGGCGTCTTGATGGTGAATCTCTACGGAATAAGTCTGTGACATGGAATCAGCAACCGTAACCTTCTATTGGCTCATGAGTGATTAGCCTCTATTGTTTCATATTCTTTCCCTAAACCAAGGGAGTGACGCTTGAAAAGGTGTAGAGGTTGGGAATCCTAGGTATAGACAACTTCAATTTTGAGAACAGGTAAAATCTTGACTTGCGGTTCCTAAGTCCGGGAACTTCTTTGCTGCAAGATTTTAACCCTGGCACCCTCATTCGCATAAAGTCTAGTAACTGTTGCTACTAACTAGTGAGACGGTTGTTCGGCCATCCGAGATGAGGGAAGTTAGCGTTGATGTCTTATGTAGACTGATTTTACGGTTTCCTCAGGAATTCCCCTAACATGCACGACCCTAAATACGATTCTGCTGAACGGCACGTTCTGGTTATTAACGATGGTAAACGTCGTGCAATTGCCCTGGACTCGGCAGCCTATTCCATTGGGCGGGATGAGTCTAATGCTATCGTGCTGGATTCTCCCACGATTTCCCGTAAGCATGCCATCCTCCTCCGCTTGCCTACTCCTGGAAAAAGCAGCTATCGTTACCGATTAATTGATGGAGACTCTGAAGGCAATCGCAGTGCTAATGGTGTATTTGTAAATGATAAGCGGTGTAGCTCTCAAGAGCTAGCCGATGGTGATCGTCTTGGCTTAGGACGAAAAATTAAAGCGTCCTACCTTGTGGTATCTATGGGCGAAGCAGAATTTATCCGGTATTTGGAATCCACGGATTTTCAGAGCCTCAAATCTGATGCTGTGAATCCTAAAGCAACCGTGGTTGCTTCGGAAGCAGAATTGTCTGCATCGCCTACGGCCAAAACCCGGCTTGCCCGAGACCCTGCTGCTATCCTTTCTCAAGCGAATTCAGGCCCTGCTGCCCTGGACACCATGCCCGAGTCCACTGCAGCAGGCTCTAGGCAGCAAAGAGCAGATGATGGGCGACAAAAACAAACCCTTATTGTTCGCCAGCAACCTCGGCTATGGATGCTGAGTGTGCCAATTGTGCTGATTATTCTGGCTGGACTAGGCGGATGGTATTGGGTTAGCCAACAAGAGGCTCAACAACCTTCTCCCACATCAACGACTCAAAGTGAATAAAGCGCTATTCGGTCTCTAACGAGTTTGCCGGTAAAGGATGCTGAAGGAACAAAAATTCTGAAACGATTTGGTTCTTCAGCAAATGTTCTTGAATAATCCTTTCAATGACGGTTGGTGTGGCGGAATGGTACCAAACGCCATCCGGATAAATCACGATAATTGGACCTTGCTGACAAACGCGTAGACAATTGGCTTTGGTACGAAAAACGCAGCTGCCGTTTGGCTGATCTAACTCCAGCTCTTTCAATCGCTGTTTTAGATACGTCCAAGCTTCTATACTGGCCGCCTTATCACAGCATTTATCTACTGTTTGATCGGCACAGATAAAAACGTGACGCTGGATTTTTGCCAAACCCAACGCCTTCACTGTTTTTTGTAAAGCAGACTCTTCTGGATGAGCAGTGTCAAATGCTGCATCCTTGGGGGACTTCTTAGTCATTCGTGAAACTAACTCAAGGGATCAAGAATACTAATGGGCAGAGCCATTGCCATGATAATCATCAGAATCGTAAAACCCATTCCGGGTCCCGAAAAATAGGCACAGTACGATAAAAATGGGTGTTAATCCAACTAGGATTATCTTGATGTCCATAATTCTAAAATGATGTATTGAGCTAAGAAAAGCTGTTCTTAGGATATATCAATCCACGGATTCTGTGGATCTGAGGATTAGCTGAGTGTGGTAGTTGTTGTATCAGCCCTATTCTCATCATACCCATTCACGGCTGGCCCTCTTCCGTATGAGTAAAAGCGTGTAAAAATGTCTGCTTGAGAGATAAAATGTTGGCGAGCAGAGATTCTTCAATATTGCCTGAAATTTCGTTCAGATCTGCTAGTACGGTTAACACGGTGGTCTGCCAAGAAATTTCTCTATGCCCCAAATGCAGTAACTGCCTTGTTTTTTTTAAGAAATATTTAAGATTGGTCTCATAATTTGATATGATTCTTCACGAATCCTTTGTGTTGGGCCTCTATGCGTTCTCTTCTTCCGATCCCGAAGCGCTTTCGGATCTTGATTACCCTAACAGGACAACGTTCCATTAAGTTCTCGGTTAGCCCTATCCTGATCATTTTGGGCTTATCAATGGCTGCTGTTCCTGCGGTCTGGGCGGGTAAGACCTTCCAGGCATTGCAGCAGATGCAGCAAAGACATGATCAGTTGTCAGAATCAGCCGCTGAGGTTTTAGAAGAGTTAGAAGTATTAGATGAAGAAGTCGAAAAACTTCGTCAGCGAGCGGGATTATCTACTGCAGAGCGCCAGCAAGTCAATGTAGAAGACAAAGGCGGAAAAGGCGGTGTTTCCGTTGTTGTAGATGCGGAGCAGCAGCTCCAGTTTGCGAAATCACGCTTACCTGCGTTGGCATCACGTCTCAAGCAGCAAGTACAGCCAGCGTTAGAAAAGACGTTACAAGCAGAAGAAGCCCGCAACGCTGCCCTACCTCAAGGTAAGCCGACCAAAGGTAATAGTCCTATTTCTTCTGATTTTGGTTTGCGTCCCGGTCCTTTTGGGGGTAGTGCAGAGATCCATGACGGCATAGATTTGTTGGGCGATTATGGCGCTCCCATTTACGCAACAGCCCATGGCAAGATTGAACGGGCTGGATACTCTGGTGGTTATGGGTATCACGTCGTCATTCAGCATGGGTATGGATACCAAACTTTGTATGCCCATCTTTCCAAATTAGCGGTTAAGCCCAATACTTCCATTAAGCGAGGACAGTTGTTGGGCTTTATGGGAAGTACAGGGCGATCGACAGGGACGCATTTGCATTACTCGATTTATCGTAATGATAAGCCAGTCGATCCAAAGCCCTATATGGTGTCTAAGCAGCTTCGGGACCAGGCGTTTACCTCTGCACCTTAAGGTAAGCTGGCAAGGGTTTGCAGTGCTTTGTTCACGTAAGAGCCAATATTTCTGACTAAGTTAGTAATGTGATTCGGGTCATCAGGGATCTTAGCCATTAAGGCATGATACTCATCTAGGAGGTCATGCTCTATCTCTGACACTACATCATCTGCAATTAATAAATTGCCAATGGCTGCTAAAAGCTTAAGCCGTTCCTCTTGGTTTGTTTGTCTCAAAAACTCAACGATCCAGCGTTCAGTTTGTTGAGGAAGAACAGGCTCTTGGAGGAGGCTCTGTAACTCGGTATCCTGCGTGAGATGGTAGCGATCTAGCACCTTTTTGAGATAGGTAACCTCAGGTTCACTGAGGGTATGGTCTACCCAGGCTGAACCGATCAAAATTTGCAGAGTTAAGCGTTGATGTTCTGTATCCATAAGGGTTGCATAACAACTGCTTTCATCATGGCCTGTGCAGCCGGACAATACAACCCACTGCTCAACAGGTTAAAAGATTGGATAGGGTGGGTTAGATCTCTGCTAGAAAAGGGTGACGGAAGAATTAGCGATGAAACTTTTGATTCAAGACTAACTTCAAGAATGGCAGATCATTAATTAAATAGCGCTTCCAGAGGCGTCTTGGTTCGCCCATCAAACGAAAGAGCCACTCTATGCCAATGGTGCTGACAAGCTTTGGAGCCCGTTGTTGAGTACCAGCTTCAAAGTCCAAGGTCCCACCAATGGCAAAAATAATATTCACGGACTCTGCTAGCTGCTGACGATAACGGTAAATCCACCGTTCTTGTTTGGGAGATCCGACCCCGATGGCGAGAACTGTTGCTCCAGAGTGATGGATCCGTTCGATAATCTCTGCACATTCCTCTGGATTTTGCTCAAAGCTATAGGAAGGGGAGTAAGAGCCAACAACGATGTCACGACCCACGCGAGCATTGATATTTTGTTGCGCTTGAGCGGCAACACCTGGAGCAGCGCCTAACAGAAAAATCGTGATGTCTGGATTATCTTTGTGATAGGTGTAAAAGGCAGGAAATAAATCTGAACCCGAGATTTTCTCTTTAATCGGTGAACCGAGGAAATGGGAGGAAAAGTAGAGAATTTGGCTATCGCAAATTTTGTAGTCGGCAATGTTGTAAGCAGCCCGAAACTCCTCATCCTGCTTCAGGTTCATCACGTGGTCAACATTGGGAGTAAAGACGATACCCGATTTCAGTTCTTGGAGCAGTTCGTCTTGGGTCACGTTATCGATGGGGACACCCAAAATGTCGACTTTGCTCGTGAGCCAAGGGTGATCGCTAGGAGGCTGGAAGTGGTATCCCTGAGCAGATTGAAAGCTTAGATTGACCAAGTGACGAGAGGTAGAGTAAGCGTCTACGGAAGTTGCGATCGCAGGCTGTGCCAATGAGTTACTGGTTTCAATGATGGCTTTGGCCAGTCGCGTTTGGGGCGAGTCTTGTTTGAGGTCGCGAATCAAAGACGGGTCAATTTTAACCGCATCAACCCCTAGTTTTTCCCATTGCAGAAAGGTGAGATGTTGGTTGGCAAAATTGTCTAAGGTGACGGCGCACCCTAGTTCTTTTAGATCTCGGATTAAAGCGACTGAATCCTGAAAATTTTTGGCCAGACTGGCTTCAGATACTTCGAAGTGAAGCTGATGAGGTTGAACACTATGGTTGACCAGCAGATCGTAAATGTCTTCGGCAATAAAGCGATCTTCAACGATCCGCTTCGATAAGTTGATGGAAAGCTTGAGGTGAGCGTGTTGCTTCAATTGGGCAATGGCCTGCCCTGTCACATAGCGATCTAACCATTGCTCGGCATCCGCACTTCTAACCGCTGGCATGAATTCTTTCGGCCGATGGATAAGTCCTTGGGTATCCCGCCATCGTAAGAGCACTTCATTCTGAAGAACGTTACCTGAAGAAACGTCATAAACCGGTTGATACCACAACTCAAACCCACGGGGATTAATGGTAAGTGGCGGAGAAGGCAGGATCGTTTGAGACTTGGCCAGCATAGGTTGAAGAGAGAGATAAGCTATCGAAACATGAAAAAGTGGCTAACAATCACTAGTCAGTAACAAAAAATGATCAAAAATTTTCCAAGCACTCTGAGCATTAACCATAAGGTTGGTTAATGATTTTCCCTCACTAGCAATTATTCTAACTATCTAAATATCAGGGTGCTTGCGTGTTATTACGGATAATTTTTTGTGCTGTCAACTTGTTTTTGAAGCGATGACATCAAAAGCACTCACCAGATGGTTGATAAAATTTTACTCCTCCCCCCAACAATTTATAAATATCTAAAACTATCCCTATGAAGTTGGGTAAAATACCCAAGCCTTATAGAGTGAAGCACTTCTATATTATTGATAACGCATAAAGAATATCAGTATTCCGTGATGCAAGATTTACTCTTTTATAGCATCAAAATAGATATGAATTATTAATTTATTTTGAGGTATTGAGAACAGCTTTTTAGGTTGAAATTAAAAATTTCACAAATAAAAATAATTGCTATTTTCTTGTGGGAGGAGATAAATATTTGCCTTTTCGATAGCTTATTCAAGCTAAAGTTTTTTTAAGCCAAAACTCTTGATTTAAGCTTTATTAGTAAAAAAATTTTTGTTATAGAATTGCTTATACTCCTGTAATCTCTATTTATCGCTATATTTTATAGCTTTAACTTCCTTGGTATTGAGATAGCCTGAATGAAGCTCAAGCTAGACATCAATGTAGAGTACGGTTTGTATGCTGAAGACTTTTGTAGAAGTGATGAAAAAAATCACTTGGTCTGAATTGATCTAGAAGCTAAGGAGTTTTAAAACTCTGCCCAGATAGATTTACGAAATTCAAGGGTGTTTTGCCATAGCATCAAGCTGTTTTGTTGATAGGTCGAGAATGAATCGCTATTCAAGTGGTTGAGGTAAGCAATGACATCATCTGCAATGATGGGATGCAGATTGAAAGACACGGTCTCGAACAGCGATAGCAACGTTGCAAAAGGTGATCGTGCCTGGGAAGAATTTGAAGTGTTGGCAAGTAATAGGTTGAGGTCAGGCTCGAGGGTTTCCCACCAGACTTGACTGAAATTAGGACTAAATAATGGGCCCCACTTGGCTAATCTGATATATTTCGTGGCTTTTTCTGCTGGAGAGCTGGATTCGGCTAGGTATTTTAGAAATAGCGGCTCAACCTGTTCAGCGGGCAACCGTTTAATCAGAAAATCAATAGGGTCATAGGTTTGCTTCTCGGTAGGATTGCTGAGCCAATAGCCCATCATTCGTTGGATCCACGATGGATTGGCTTGTCTCTGGGCTGCGATGGTCCATCCTTGTAATAGAGCAGCACCCTGTTGGTGTGTCTGGGCGGTTTGGATCAGAGCATCTATATCGCCTGACCAAAAGTTTAAGGGAACGCCTGCTACGATTCGCATTAGCAGACTCCCTCGCCTTCCTAACTGACTTGATTGGGAGTAAGAACGCTCAGTTTTCCAGGAGCCATCATCTTTGGGGAGTGTAATGGAGAGGGTATTGTCCTCAAACTGAACATAGGTTTGTACCTGGGCAGTCATGCGCTGGCAATATTGTGAATCGGGCAAATGGGCTAGCAGGCCACCTGCACAGGTGCGGACTTCCTGGGCGCGATCATGTAATGCTATCTCTAGAAAGGGTTCATCTTCTACACTGAGATGCGTGGTGAGGATGGCGAGAAACGTTGCTCGATCTTTCGCCTTTTCTTGTTTCCATGTGGTGCTCAACATCTCTCGAGCGGCTTGAGGATTAAGACTTCTGAAAGTTTTCAACAGATCGATTCGGAGGGCGTAATCAGAAGTTTTCCACAAGTTTTCCACAGCCTCTTGGTCGATTTCCCCAGCCTGGGTATAAGGCAAAGGTTGACCTGCTGCATAAGCCCAAGCTGAATTATATTGTGCCAACCAGCGACCCCGTTCACCGATGACTGCTTGGATATTGGATCGTAATGGGGTGTGCCCACGACCCTGATCTAATAGGGCAGGTAATGTTTCTGCCGGAACATACTGGTGAGCTTGGGCTATGAGATCCAATAGTTCGAATAAAACGTCTTTGTATTCACCATTAAGAATGATTTGTAGATGTTGATGGGTACGGTCACTGCAGCGGGATAAGGTTTCGGCTGGACAAGGCTTAGGCAGTTGTTCCACCTGAGAGTAGGTACATTGTCCTGCTTGTTGATAGCTGGCTAAAATACCTGCAGATTGTAAGAGCATGGGCTCAGGCTCTGTAGGCACTTGGCTCAGCAATCCTTCGAGTTTCCCTTCGCCCGTTGGCTGCTGTGGAGCTTGGCGATCAGTACCGATTAAGGCATTGGCGACTAATGTTTCCCAAGGGGTTGGCATCATGATCTCTTAGCAGGGGACAAAGCGGTTGTCAGACCAGAGGCTGAGGGGGAGGAGGCTGTGGCCATTCCATTCTCCAAAGACCATGACTGGATGTCCACCACTTAAGGCCAGCAGAGACCAAGCGTCAAATCCTGCCCGGAGTGGCAATTGATGTCCATGAGTATCAGCGATTTGCCATTGTTGATCCCTAAAGTTTGGAATGACCTCTGCCAATAGCAACGGAAACTGTTCTAACCAAGGATTGGTGGCCATTGCTGCTCCGTAATGGGCGATGGCCTCCGCAATGTTGACTAAACCTCCGGTCGGAGGGATGAGGTCAACGCCAGGTTTTCGCTCTTTGACCAATGCCCGTAGGGGATAGAGCCCTGAATAGAACACCAACTCTGCCGATATCTGAGTGCCGGGTATCAAACTGGTGTCGAGGGGCTGATTTTGATAACCAAAACTGAGAATGAGCGCGGGTCGTTGATGGGTGATTCCCCAGAGCCAAACGCGCTGAACATTTAAGTTTTCTTCGGGGGTGATCCGTTTGCCCAGGACTGACCAGGTATCCTTGACCACTAGAGGGGAGGGGCTAGTGAGCAGATCCTCTTGTTTTTGGGTCCAGCCGATTTGCGATCGCAATTCTGCTTGCACGGCTTCTGGTAAAGTTGCCAGTCGCTGATAGCCTTGCACGAGTAAATAAAGCTTGCCCAATTCAGCTAAAAGACGAGACGGCCAATTGCCCCCTGTGTGGGGAATACTGGCCATTGCTCGCAAGCGGTGGGCGAGTCCGGGGGCTTGGGCATCGACCATGCGGGCAGCGGCCTTTTCCCAAAAGCTATAGGGTTGAGTTTGGGCAGTGGCTAAACCCTGACGCATAAAATCTTGGAGCCACTGGTCTAAATCCGTTAGACCTGCAAGGATTTTGGTTTCTCGTTGGGCGATACGCTTGGTTTGGGCCTCTGGATCGACAGTGGCGGCCTTGGCCTGCTTACGTGATGCAGTTTGCGATCGCTTCTCTAACCATTCCTGGACCCAATCAGGTGGATCGGCGGCGGTAAATAAATCAACTTGGTTGGCGAGCAGTAAAAACAGTGCCAGGGAATGTTTGCAGGGAAACTTGCGACTGGGGCAACTACAGCGAAAGGCGGGTTCACTCAGGTCAATTTGGGTGCGGTAAGGTTTTTTGCCACTGCCGCGACATTCGCCCCAAATGGCCTGTTGATTCGTGCCTAAGGTTTGCCATTTACTGGCAGTGGCTAAACTTTTACCGTTTTTTGTAGATTTATCGTCCGGAGATAGAGCAATCACTTGCTCAACCGTCCAATTCATAGTCATGAGCAGGGCAAAATCAGGGATTACGGCAACCTTGCTACCAGATCAGAGCAGGGCAATGGCTATTGTCCAACGGGTGCTTCCCTACAATCTACAGAGAATTTGCCACCATTTATGAAAAAGTGGGAATATCTGAATTATCATAGATGAGCTAGTTTGATGGGTATGGGCGTTTTGGCCATAACGCTTATATAATGTCTAAGCACGCTGGTGTAGCTCAGTTGGTAGAGCAGCTGATTTGTAATCAGCCGGTCGCATGTTCGAGTCATGTCACCAGCTTTTTGGTTTCTATCCTACTTATAGGATGATGCGTAGTCCTGTTCCTGCAAAGGTGATACGAGCTGCAGTTCTGGGAATGGTGCTGTTTTTAGGTGCGATCGCATTCAAAAACACTATAAACATTACTTCTCACACAAATTCGCCGCAAATTTCTTACACGCTGCGTTCCCAGCTACCTCAGCTTGAACAAACTTGGGTGGTCAGTGCATTAGAAGCTAAGGCTTTAGTCGATCAAGGCGCTACCCTGCTGGATGCCCGAGGGAATCAGTGGTTTGGTATCAATCGGTTACCAGGTAGTGTGCCAGTCCGATGGCAAGATTTTTCTCCCTCTAATAAAGTCCGCAAAGGAACGCTGCTAGAGAGCGATGCAGTTTTAAACCAGAAACTCAGGAAGTTAGGAATCTCCCAAGAGCGGCCTGTGGTTGTTTTTGCCAATCCACCGCAGGGTTGGGGAGAGGAGGGGCGGATAGTTTGGATGTTGCGATCGCTCGGTCATCCACAGGCGGTGATGGTGGACGGTGGGTATTCAGCCTTAGTGTCATTGAACCTGACTGCTCCCGACATGCCGAAACAGGGAGATTTTGAGGTTCAAAGAAATCTCACCTGGCAGATTCAGAAATCGGAATTAAAAGCGGCTCTTGATCAACCCAATCTAGTGTTAATCGATACACGCACTCCCAAAGAGTATGCAGGAGCGACTCCTTATGGAGAGAAACGGCGAGGGCATGTGCCGGGGGCTATTTCCCTACATTTTCAGGATCTATTAACGTCCCAGGGACAGCTTTTACCCCGAGATCAGATTGTGGCAAAACTCGCTAATTTAGGGATTACCCAAGAGACTGCAGTGGTGGCTTACTGTACTGGAGGGATTCGCTCAGGATGGCTGACGGTTATTTTGGCTGACTTGGGGTTTCAGGTGCAAAATTATGCTGGTTCCATGTGGGAATGGTCAGCGGGGTCATCTGCAGAGTATCCGCTGACTGTCTGGGCTCAAACGTCTAAGGCTGTTGGTGATGTGCCAGAGTAAAGATGTTCGAATTAATAGGTGTACAAATTACCCTTATTGCACCTATTAATTCGAACTGTGTATACCTAAACTGATACACCCGTAGAAAGAGTTTGCAGTCCTCTCTGGCGACATTTGAATGATGCCCTCTTTGCCTGAGCGCCCAATTTATCTAGACTGCCAAGCGACAACCCCAGTAGACCCGAGGGTAGTGGAGGCAATGCTGCCCTACTTTACGGACTGTCCTGGCAATCCTTCTAGCAATAATCATCTCTATGGTTGGGAAGCGAAAGCAGCGGTTGACCTAGCCCGTGAAACGATTGCTCAGGCTATTGGTGCGGAACCTAAAGAGATTGTGTTTACCAGTGGTGCAACGGAAGCCAATAATCTCGCAATTAAGGGGATAGCAGAAGTCTATCTCAGTAAGGGACGGCATCTAATTACGATGCAGACGGAGCATAATGCTGTTTTAGAGCCCTGTAAATATCTAGAAAAGCTAGGGTTTGAGGTGACGTATTTGCTTCCTCAACCGGATGGGCTGCTAGATATGGAGTGTTTGGAACAGGCGATACGAGCCGATACGATTTTGGTGTCGGTGATGGCGGCAAATAATGAAATCGGAGTATTACAGCCCATCGCTGAAATAGGTCATATGTGTCGTCACCATGATGTTCTGTTTCATACGGATGCGGCTCAGGCGATTGGCAAAATCCCGTTGGATGTGGAGGCGATGCAAATTGATTTGCTGTCAATCACGGGGCATAAGCTCTATGGCCCTAAAGGGGTTGGGGCGCTATATGTTCGCAGCCGTCATCCCCATGTGCAGGTTGCTGCTCAATTGCAGGGAGGTGGGCAAGAACGGAATGTGAGATCGGGTACGTTGCCGACGCCTCAAATTATCGGTTTAGGGAAAGCGATTGAGCTGGGATTAGCGGAGCAAGCAACAGAGGCAGAGCGTTTGACAGAGCTTAGAACTCATCTTTGGAAGATGTTACAGGTGTTAGATGGGATTCACTTGAATGGCCATCCTCAACAGCGATTGCCGGGGTGTTTATCTGTGAGTTTTGCTGGTGTGGATGGTGCAACGTTGTTGTTGGGAGTGCAGCCCTATGTAGCACTATCTTCAGGATCTGCGTGTGCGTCTAGTAAACCCTCTCCTTCCCATGTGTTGACGGCTTTAGGGATGTCTTCTCAACTGTCTAAAGCAACACTGAGATTTGGATTAGGTCGATTCACAACTCTAGAAGATGTTGAGCAGGCAGCTCACCATGTGATAGAAGCTATCCAACAATGTAAGCATCAATAATCACGATGAACTTCTTATTTTAAAGATGCTGAGCTAAAAAACTGGAAATTGTGTTCATAAGTTTGACGTTTACACCAACCTTGGATTTTCCGACATGGCAAGGAATACCCCCGCAGCCAGATACCCAAAAGAATGCCCCCTACTTCTGACAACTTAGATCCTCAGACTTAAACGGTTGTCTGAGCCATTATTTGATGATAAACAGCAGGTTCCGTGATCCAATCCGTTAAATCTGCCAGCGCACGATCGCGATAGACCCCATAGCGTTCCCGCTTATTCCGAACCCGCTGGGGCAGATCAGGAATAATGCCAAAGTTGGGTGGCATCGGCTGAAAATGCTTTGGTGTTGCTGAGCTAATGAACTCAAACAGAGAACCACTCATGGTGGTCGTTGGTAGCACTACAGGTTCCAAGCCTTGGGCCAACCGCACTGCATTCGTCCCGGCTAACCAACCCCCCAGCCGTCGCTGCCGTATAGCCTTCCGTACCGATCAACTGTCCCGCTGCCAGTAAAGTAGGCCGTTGCTTAAACTGCAAAGTGGGATGGAGTAACTCCGGTGCATTGATAAACGTATTGCGATGCATGACGCCCATGCGTACAAACTCTGCTGCTTCCAGCCCCGGAATCATTTGAAATACTCGCTTTTGTTCGCCCCAGCGCAAGTTAGTCTGAAAACCCACTAAATTCCAGAGTTTTCCAGCTTTATCTTCCTGACGGAGTTGAGCTACCGCATAAGGACGGTATTGCTGGTTCTCAGGGGCACGGAAATCGCCGTAGCGGTCGTTATCGAATAAGCCCACAGGCTTGAGAGGACCATAGCGCATCGTATCTTCCCCCCGGCGTGCCATCTCTTCAATAGGTAAACAACCCTCGAAAAACTTAGCGGTCTCTTTGTCAAAATCCTTGAGTTCAGCTTGTTCGGCAGCACAAATTGCCTGCAAAAAGGCTAAATATTGCTCCCGATTCATGGGGCAGTTAAGATAGGCCGCTTCGCCTCGGTCGTAGCGAGAGGCCAGGAATGCCACGTCTCGATTAATGGATTCGCCCACGATGATAGGGCTAGCGGCATCAAAAAAGCTGAGATACTCTTGCCCCGTAAATTGATGCAAACTCTCCGTTAAAGCCGCACTGGTCAATGGCCCAGAAGTTAACACCACAATGCCGTCTGCGGGTAAGGCGGGCACTTCGCCCCGACGCAATTCGACACAGGGATGCTCCGCTAACGTTTCGGTCAGATTGCGACTAAAAACGCCTCGATCGACTGCTAAGGCTCCTCCGGCAGGAACTTGATGTTCATCGGCTTTGCTAATAATGATGGAGCCAAGCTGACGCAGTTCGGCATGGAGCAATCCGGCGGCGCGATCGCTAGATTGTGCACCAAAAGAATTACTGCAGACTAACTCAGCTAGCTGATCCGTATGGTGAGCGGGCGTCAGCCGTTCTTCCTCTACAGAGCGCATCTCATGCAAAATTACGGGCCATCCTGCTTGGGCAATTTGCCAAGCTGCTTCAGTCCCTGCTAAGCCTCCCCCAATCACTTGAATGGGTTGTTGATGGTCCATATTGGTTATCTGCATGCGTTGTCTATACTAGGATAATCAATCAGAACCCATAAGACTCTGGTTGGTCTAAGGGGCTGCTAACAGATTTTTACGCTCCTACTCAATAGCTGATCGATCAAGTTTTTAGTGGATGAGTCAAGTCGCTGTTGCTGAGGGGCTTCCACAAACTGACGGCCACAGGTTTTACATGGGTGGCTTTGCTTGCCATGATGGATTGATAATGTTTTGAGTACGACCGCTAGGCAGGTCAATGTCGACATTGCTGGTCCTGAAATGTGGATATACTTATCCTTACATCTGGCCAACTCTCTTCTTTGGTTCTACCTCTGGCTAGGGAACCCTAGAGGACTGTAAACTATCCTCTTCTGGCAGCAAGGTCACCCGACAAGAACGGCGGGCATTGGCAAACTGTGGATCTTGCCAAGAGAAGTCAAAATGACTGACCGTACGTACTTGAGGGGCAACCCGACGAATGGCCGACATCTGAGCTTCTAAGGAGGGGCGATTGCGGTAGGTGCGACCCCATTGCCCTGCAATCACAGGCTTGACCTGGGCACCCGATGATCGCTGTAAGACTCGCTGCACCTGTTGAACAATACAGCTCGTATCACCACAGGTGCCGTAGGACATGGCATGCCATTCAATATTTTTAGGGAACCGATGCCAGGGCTGCATTCTAGAGTCATAGCCTTTACCCACCTTACGGTTCGCATCTGGGAAAAAGGCGGCCCCGGCAGGAACGCCTTGACGCATAGAGGTGGTGGCGAAAATCGAGAGGTAATCCACAACCCCTTGGTATGCATGGGCGACACTCAACAACCACAAATCCCGATTCAAGCGAGTAGTCCGGATACCGACTGAGGGAAGTTTGCCTTTAGGAATACTGCGCCCTTGCCAAAGAGCTGCTTTCTCCTTGGGATATTGGGTGTCAAAACTTTTTAACGTGCCTGCAGAAATCGAACCCTGCTGCAGATAATGTTGAATCACAGCCTGTCCCTTTTTGTTAGTGGCCCGATTAATCAAGGATTGACGGGACGAATTACCAAAAATCCATAGATCGCTGAGTTTACTGCTGACTGAAGCCCCTCCGGTTTGCCGAGGATAGCGAATATAGTCAAACAGGACGCCATCGGGTTTGCGCTGTAATATCGCTTGCAGCATCCGGGCATAGTCTTGGCGGGCTTGGGCGCTATAGGGATCGACAAAGGCCCGATCAATATCGCCATTGTCGAGATTGATATTGGGGTCAGCATAGTCCAACAGGGTCAGACTCGTTTTGCCTTTGCCGTTTCGGGCCAATACAGAGTTGCGATCGCTCCGTTGTCCATATTGATGGCCGTAATTGAGGCTAAACATCCAGGCATAGACCTTCAGCCCCCTGGCCCGCCCTTTTTTAATCGCCTCTGCCAGCAGATCACGCTTGGCATACTTGGGGTTGCGAATCTCTGAAGCCCAAGTGGTCGGGTTATTGGCAGACGGTAGAAGTACCCGACCGTTATAAAACACCTCCACATAGACTTGGTTATAGCCTCGACTGACAATCCGGTCCAGGAGGGTGTCGAGGACACCAGGTTCTAGGTCACACTCATGTAACCGCAGCCAAATTGCCTGATTCTGAGGCCAATTGCGGGATCGGCATTGTTGGAGTTGGCGAGCATCTGCAGCAACTTGTTGGTTGTAGGCTTGCTGAGCAGCCGCATCTCCTGCAATGGATGCCCGCAGGAGTTTGAGTTTGGCTTTGGCCTCACCCGGCGGGGAATGGCAGAACCCCGGCACTTGTGCTTGCGCAGGCGAGGCACTGAGGCTAAGGGGTAGGGCCAGGGAACAGAGCGCAAGATGCAACCAAGAAAATTTCTTTGTCATAGGGGCAGCAGAGGAGGGAGGAAAAATAACGTCCAAATTTCACCAAATCACGAACCACCAATCCTGAAATCGATGGGATGGATAGCTTTTGGCAAAGGCATCTATCCCCACTTATAGAATGCTGGGGGATCGATTGTGCGCTGACTTAAGGATGAATCAAGCTTGGTAAACCCGCGAGAATCATCGGACTGCACATATCGAGATGCTATTCTCTCTGACGCAGACTTATTCTGGGCGGTTCCAAGAAGGGTGCCCGATGGATTGAAGTTGAAATAATAGGGAGACGGTTAGGGAATTGCGATCGCATTCAGTAACTGCTCGACAATCCCTTGGGCAGAATGTCCGGCAGCAGGGATGAGGCGATGGCGAAGTACGTGGGGAGCCAGGAACTTTACATCATCTGGCAGCACGTAATCTCGTCCGTTTATTAGCGCTAGGGCTTGACTAGCTCGCTGGAGAGTCACCGTCCCTCTAGGACTGATACCTAGAGTAATATCATCATGCTCCCGCGTGGCGCGCACCAACGCCAAGATATAGCGCTGGACTGAAGATTCTACTTGAATGGCTAGACAGTCTTGCTGGAGCTGTTTGACCTCAGCCAAGGTAATGCAGGGCTGTAATTTCTGAAAAGATTTGCCAGACTTCAAACGCTCTAGCATTTGCAGTTCTTCTGCTTCTGAGGGATAGCCCAAACTCAAAGCCAAGGCAAACCGATCCAGCTGGGCTTCGGGTAAAGGAAACGTGCCTTGATATTCAACAGGGTTTTGGGTCGCAATTACAAAAAACGGATCGAGGACGGGATGAGACACCCCATCAATGGTGACTTGGGCCTCTTCCATCACTTCTAGCAGAGCAGACTGAGTCCGGGGAGTGGCCCGGTTAATTTCATCCGTGAGCAGCACATTGGCAAAAATTGGACCGGCTAGAAACTCAAATTTTCCTTCTTGGGGATTCCAAATATTGGTCCCGGTTAAATCACTCGGCAGCAAATCTGGCGTGCATTGAATTCGATGAAACTGACCATCAATGGAGCGGGCTAAAGACTTAGCCAGCAAGGTTTTACCTACTCCAGGCACATCTTCTAACAGAGCATGTCCTCCGGCCAGTAGTGCCACTAGCACCAACTGAATGGCCTCATGTTTACCAACAATGGTGGTCCCGAGGTTATCTTGCAGTCGCTTAACTTGGGGCCTGACACTGGTAAGGGTATTCACCATAGCTACCTAACTGGATGGGTTAGACAACCGCTGCGAGGGACGCCCGAGCTATCTCACAATCGGCCTGAATTTGGGCTTTGAGAGTCTCTAAAGAGGCGAATTTTTGTTCCGATCGCAGAAATTGCTGCAAATGCACAGTCAAAGTATGCCCATATAGATCCCCTGACCAATCGAGCAGATGCACTTCTAAGCTCGGTTGCTGACCGTCTACCGTGGGTCGGCAGCCCCAGTTCATCACCCCGCGTTGGGGTTGAGACCAGAGTTCGCTGGTGACGCTAACGCTATACACCCCGGTGCGGGGGCAAAATTTATTCGTGGGCACTTGCAAATTTGCCGTGGGAAAGCCTAAGGTCCGTCCTAACTGCTGGCCCGTGACCACTGGCCCAGTCAGGTCATAGGCCCGTCCCAACATTTGGTGGGCTTTTTCTAAGTTCCCTTGGAGTAATGCTTCGCGGATAGCCGAACTACTAATGGGTTCTGAGCCGTTCGTTTGCGGTTCAGTGATGGAGACGGGGATTTGATGCTGACCTGCGATCGCAACCAAATCTTGGGCTGTCCCTGCTCGCTTATAGCCAAAAAAGAAATTAAACCCGACGCTAATATATTGCGCCTGGAGCTTGGCGACTAAAATATCTTCTACAAAGGCTTGGGGACTGAGATTGGCTAACGCTTGATCAAAGGGAATCAGCACCAACTGATTAACCCCTAAATCCTCTAGCAACTTTACTTTCTCAGGCAGTGGCGTGAGCAGAGGCTGATCTTGACCCGAGAAGAAAGCTTGGGGGTGAGGGTTAAAAGCAACCACCGTTACTTCAGCGGGGTGTGCTTGGCCTGAACGGGCAGACAGCAAAGATTGAATGACCTGGCAATGTCCTTGATGAATGCCATCAAAGTTACCAAGGGCGACTACCGTTGGCGTTCGAACTGTCTCTAATGATGAAGTAACCCACACAAGTCAAATTTTGACACAGTTTAGGACCGTCCACTTAATCATGCACGGAAGAAATGGCACGACCCAGTTCGGCATACTGCAAAGATGATTGACCATTCGGTGTCAGGGTGATGCTTAAGCCTTCTTGGGCAATAATGGCATTATTAAATCGATGGCCCGCTTGACGCCCGATATCATCCAAGAAAACATCATGGTGAAGCGGATCATGGTGGAATAGAACGAGCTGATCAACCTTCGCCGCTTGCGCAATTTTAATCGCTTCTTGCCAGGTGGAGTGGCCCCAGCCGACCTTGCTATTCCCCGATTCATGATACTCAGCATCGGTATAGGTAGCATCGTAGATCAACACATGGGCGCGATCTGCCAACGCCAACACATTGGGATCTAAGGCCTCGGGGAAATGCTCGGTATCGGTGACATAACTTACGGTTAACCCCTGCCATTCCAACCGATAGCCCACAGACCCGCCGGGATGGTTGAGGATGGCATTGCGGATGGTAATATCTTCGACTTCTATCGTCTGGCCCACTTCTAAATCACAAAAATTTAGACTTCCCCCCATAATTTGCAGCGGTACGGGGAAATTGGGATGCAGCATCTGATCCGTTAAGCGTTTCTCGATGTTCTTACCGTCAGATGCTTTGGTGCCGTAGATATGGAAACGATTGCCCGGCATAAAGGCCGGAGAGAAAAACGGAAACCCTTGGATATGATCCCAGTGGGTATGGGAAAAAAGGATATGAGCTTCGATGGGTAGGTGTTTGAGTAGCTCTTGCCCGAGGACTCTAAGTCCTGTACCGCCGTCAAAAATGAACTTATGGTGTCCGGCTTGCACTTCCACACAGGGAGTATTGCCACCGTAACGAACGGTGTGTAGCCCTGGACAAGCAATACTGCCCCTGACGCCCCAAAAGCGAACGGTAAGCTTTTCTTGCATAAATGGCTTGCGGATGGCCTGGACCGAATCGGCCGTTAGTCCAATCATATCGAAGCAGTGAAACTTCTGCGGGTTTCTGTGAATTTTAGCCCAAATAAGAACAATTCGTGTGATCAAATCACGAATTATCGTCTCTGAAGAGGTGTAAGCCAGTTCAGGAGAGGATTGAGGCTATGGGTTGCAGTGAGATTATATTGCAAAGGTGTGATGGCAATCAGTCGTTGACGGATCGCCTGAACATCAGTGAGGATATCTAGATCGGCACTTCCACCTTCCAAATCTTCCATCACTTCTCCCGCCAGCCAATAATACGTTTTCCCTCTCGGATCAATGCGTTTCTCGAATAGGTCATGGTAACGACGAATGCCCTGCCGAGTGAGCGCCACCCCCTGAATCTGGTTCGCAGGCAAAGCGGGGACATTCACATTCAGCAACATCGGCTCAGATAAAGGATGCTGAATCAGGTGATCTAATAGCTGCTTACCGAAGTTTGCTGCTGGCTGAAACTGCTGTTCAGTAAAGCTGCCATAGCTAAAGGCAATACTCGTAATCCCTTCAATGACCCCTTCCATTGCTGCTGAGACAGTACCCGAGTACAGCACGTCTGTGCCCAAGTTGGGACCTTGATTAATCCCCGACAATACAAAATCCGGTGGACTCTCTAGGAGTGCTCCCAGAGCCAACTTGATACAGTCAGCAGGGGTGCCGGAACAGGCCCAGGCGGTCACCTGATCCACAAACATGGATTGGACTTTTTCTGCGCGAATGGGCTGATGAATCGTTAGCCCATGCCCGGTGGCTGAGCGTTCTCGATCTGGGCAAACGACGGTGACCTCATGGTCCAGGGCTAGAGTATTGGCTAAGGCCCGCACGCCAGGGGCAAAAATACCATCATCATTGCCGACTAAGATTTTCATGGACCTCCGATCAAGGCAAAGACAGCTCGATTGCGTGTGCAGAATTGTATATTAACGGTGTTGCTTGCATCTTACAGACATTGCAGACTGCTGGATTGATGTTAGAGTAGCCTGTCTTCAGAGAGTGACCTATGGCTGCAGAACTTTCTCTTATTGTCGATATGGTAGCGGTTTTAGGCACTGCTGCTGTTGGTGGCTATCTCACCACTCGACTTGGACAACCTGCCTTATTAGGCTATTTACTAGCGGGGTTAGCCGTAGGTCCATCTGGCTTAGAAATCGTTAAAGCTGAAGGCGCGATTAACTTTTTCGCAGAGATGGGAGTGGTGCTGCTGCTATTTGCCCTGGGAGTAGAGTTTTCCTTTAGCAATCTTTTAAAAGTCCGCAAAATTGCCTTGGGAGGAGGCACCCTGCAAGTACTACTCACTACCCTTTTGGGGGGTGGATTGGCCTACTTTACCCACTGGGTAGACACCTTGCCCCAAGCGATTTTTCTGGGAGCGGTGCTTTCCCTATCATCAACGGCTGTAGTGCTCAAAAGCCTAATTGAGCGCAATGAAATGCAGACGATGCATGGCCAAGTCATGCTGGGAATTCTGATTATCCAGGATCTGAGTTTGGGACTGATGCTGGCAGTGTTGCCGATATTGACCCAACCAGCCGCCACTATTGGCCAAGCCTTGCTGGTCGCTGTACTCAAAACCGCCTTGTTTTTTCTATTAGCGGTTGTTGCCGGACTGAAAATTGTCCCGACTCTGATGAAAAAGGTGGCCCAGACGGGGTCGCAAGAACTGTTTGTCCTGAGCGTGGTTGCCCTCTGCATGGGGGTTGCCTTGGCCACAGCCTCCATGGGCTTAGGCATTGAAATGGGGGCATTTGTGGCAGGTTTGATGGTGTCTCAGGTGGAATATGCAGACCATGCCTTGCAAAGTATTTTGCCCATGCGGGATGTCTTCGCCACCTTGTTTTTCGCCTCCATTGGTATGCTGATTGACCCCGTGTTTTTGGTTGAAAATTTGGGGACTCTGCTCAGTTTGGTGGCGATTGTGATGGTGGGTAAGGCCCTGATCGTCACGACCTTAGTCGTGATCTTTGGCTATGGCTTTAGCACTGCCCTCAAGGTGGGTCTAGGGATTAATCAGATTGGTGAATTTTCCTTTGTGCTCGCGGGTGTCGCCGTGGATCTGGATCTGTTCTCTCCTCGGTTATATGGCTTGATGGTGGGAACAACGGCCATTACCTTACTGATTACCCCCTTTGTCTTTAAGCTTTCGACTCGTCTCCCGAATTATCTTGAGCGCATACCGGGTATTGGACGGTGGTTTATCTATACCCAACGTCCGAAAGAAGTGGCGATTCCGGATGGGTTAGCGGGACATTGTGTTGTTGCTGGTTATGGTCGGGTTGGCCAAACCTTGGTACGGATGTTGCGATCGCAAGAACATCCTGTCCTAGTGATCGAAAATAATGAAGCAACCTTACAGACCTTGCGAGACCAGAAAATCCCCTATCTATTTGGCGATGCTTCCAGTGAGTTGGTATTGCGTAAATCCAAATTAGATCGAGCCCGCGTCCTTGCCATCGCCCTTCCTGACCCCTTGGCGACCCGGCTGACCCTAAAGCGGGCTTTAAGCATGGTTCCCGGATTAGATGTCACTGTTCGCGCCCACGCCATCCAAGAAATTGATGTACTCTACCAACTTGGCGCTAAAGAGGTGGTGCAGCCCGAATTTGAAGCATCCCTAGAAATGGGAGCCCATGTATTGCTCAATTTAGGTGACCCCATTCAGCAAGTCCAGACCATTGCCAATACCTATCGGGCAGGCCACTACCGTGAAATTGTGCCCAAACAGTTGGGGGATCGTGTTCCCCCTGAATTAGGCAAAGTTGTCGAAGGACTTGAAGGCCGTTGGTACACCCTGAAGCCCAACTCTCCCTTCATCAATCAAACGATTTCCCAGACTCAGATTCGTAGCCGTACGGGGGCAACCATTATGGCCGTGCGGCGGGGCCAGCGCATCTTTCGCTATCCCCATGCTTTTACGCTCTTAGAAACTGGCGATCGGTTACTTTTAGTGGGCAGTCCCCATGAACGGCGGGCCTTTGAAAACTTACTATCGCAAGCTATTCCCTAAGGATGGGTCATCTATCAAAGCGGCCCATTGGTCTTCAATGTGGGGATCATGGGCTGGTAGAATTTATTCGCTCAATTGTATTGATTGATTCATTCATGTCATTTTTCCTGTCTACCCTACTTCTCGCTCAAGCAAGTACGATTGCCGCCGCACCCGAAGTGCTTGTTCCCCAGGAAGTGAGGGCATTGCCGGGAAAACTGGATCAATTTCCTGTTTTTAATAGCAACAGCCCAGAAATTGTTAAATCTGAAGGGATTCTTCTCTCTACGTTTCCTGAGTCTGGTAAACAGTTCCCCGAAGCCCATTTGAACTATGCCTTGACCGGTCGGTTTGATGTATTTGCCCATCATGTCACCCGGATTGATTCTAAAAAGGGAAAACGACCCTTGTATTTGGGGGTTTTGTTGCATAATCCTTCTAGTAAGCCTGTAAAAGTGCTGGTCTTGCAGGCCAACAGCTATCTCAGTCAGTCTCAGGCCCCATTTGTGGATCTTCCCGCCCACTCTGCGGATCAAGGCGGCAAAATCTATTCGGGGCCTGGTAGTCGAACGGCGGGTGAAGTTCTTCGTCGCAAACGACAGGCGGGTTGGGCCACCAATCTTGTCATTCCGCCGGGTCAAAGCAAGATGCTGGTGAATTTGCAACTTCCCCCCAGCAATAGCCGCACCACTTGGCTACGGTTATGGACCAACGGCAAGCTCTACGCCGCCAGCATGACCCGTTATGCCCGGTCTCCATCGAAATGGAAATTTCAGGCCCCGCTTTTAGAAGACTGGAAGCAGACCTTGGCCAAGGGAAACTTGGTTAGTCCAAGGGATAAAGCCCCGACTCCTCCCGACTCTGACACCGACAAATTCTTCTATGGGCGAGTTGCGGGCGTGTCCAAAGGCTCGGAATGGAAAGCAACGATTGCCAATAAGCCTGGAGCGGATAGCCTAGATATCCCTAAGCCGGGTGAAGCATTTTCCTACGCAATCAATACCCTAGATCGCGGCACCTTAGGCACGGATCAAATCCAAAGTGCCCCCATGTTGGTTCGGTATGAAGATACTGCTTACAAATCCCACGGCAATTATGGGTTGCGGTACAAGCTGGACTTACCCCTCAAGAACAACACCGATGATCCACAAAAGGTGACCCTGTCCCTGCAAACACCGATCAAGGAAGATAAGCTGTCTGACAAGGGCTTGCGCTTTTTAAAATCTCCTGGTGGCCCTGCTTTTTTTCGAGGGACGCTGAAGCTGAGCTATACCGATGGTGCGGGCAAGTCCCAAAGACGCTTTTTCCACTTAGTACAGCGGCGGGGAGAGCGGGGCAAAGCGTTACTGACCTTACCGATTCCGCCCAAGAAAAAGCAATTGGTGAATGTTGAATTTCTCTATCCCGCTGATTCTACGCCACCCCAAGTCTTGACGATCAGAACGATCAATCCTAAATAGTGGCTGAATTGTTATGACTTCTGGCGCTCGAGCCTCACAACAGTCCCAATCCAGTGCTTATCTCAGGCTGGGGAGTATGGCGCTGATAGGCTCATTGCTGCTTGCGGGTTGCGGTGGACCGACTACCCCTGTAGGACCTTTAGGAACTCCTCTGGAGTTGTCTGAGGGTTTAGATCAGCACAATGATTCTCCTTCGGTCCCTGTTGTTGATTCGTCACAACGCCATCAAGCTACCTTTAGTCTGGGTGATCCGGCAGCAAAGCTGCGCTTAACGTGGACAAATCTTGAGAAGGACAATCATCTATTTCTTGCTTCTGCTGCGGTTGAAGTGTTGGAAGCTGCGCCAGGTGTTAGTCTGCAGTTGGATAGTGCCAGTAACCCCATCAATATCGGTACGTCTCAAGCCGCC
This sequence comes from Acaryochloris sp. 'Moss Beach', assembly GCF_021497025.1. Lineage (NCBI taxonomy): Bacteria > Bacillati > Cyanobacteriota > Cyanophyceae > Acaryochloridales > Acaryochloridaceae > Acaryochloris > Acaryochloris sp. 'Moss Beach'. The sequence continues at coordinate 2,292,873 of NZ_CP071717.1, read as the reverse complement.
ATTGAGCAACGTTCTTTCTTACTCACTTGGTCTCGCCAAACCTTTCTCAAAACTCAGCGGAGAACCGTTCAAGTTCGTTTTGCGGCTAACGGAAAATGGTCAATGGAATGAGTCATCTGCGTTGAGATTATTGAGGATATCAAAGCAAACCTCGCGAACAAGAGCCAACAAAAACGGCACCTTCCAAAAGTAGAAAGTGCCGTTTGTTGGATTACTTTAGTTTGTAATTACTTGGCTTCTTGACGTTCCTTGGCTTCCTTAATCACCTCTTCCGCCACATTTGTGGGGCAAGGGGCGTAATGGGAAAACTCCATGGAGAACTGACCGCGACCAGAGGTCATGGTCCGCAAGTCGCCAATGTAGCCAAACATCTCACTCAAGGGCACATCTGCTTTGATCCGAGATCCCATGGGATTAGAGTCTTGGGACTTAATCATGCCTCGACGACGGTTGAGGTCACCGATCACATCCCCCACATGATCGTCAGGGGTGAAGGCATCTACACTCATGATCGGTTCCAGTAATTGAGGACCGGCCTTAGGAATGGACTGACGATAGGCTGACTTGGCAGCAATTTCAAAGGCAATGGCAGAAGAGTCAACCGGGTGGAAGGAGCCATCCGTCAACGTTACCTTGATATCAACACAAGGGAACCCTGCCAGTACACCTTTATCGATACTATTGCCAAATCCTTTCTCTACCGCAGGCCAGTATTCACGAGGAACGTTACCCCCTGTGACCTTAGATTCAAACTGGAAGCCTGAACCTTGTTCGCCCGGCTCGACGACATAATCAATCTTGCCGTACTGACCCGAACCACCCGACTGTTTCTTGTGGGTATAGCTATCTTCAAGACGCTTAGTAATGGATTCTCGATAGGCCACTTGGGGTTTACCGACTTCCACTTCGATACCATGGGTGCGCTTAAGAATATCCACCTTAATATCAAGGTGAAGCTCGCCCATCCCTTTAATGATGGTTTCACCACTCTCTTCATCCGTTACCACATGGAAAGAGGGATCTTCTTGCACCATTTTGCTGAGGGCCATTCCCATCTTTTCGTCTCCGCCCTTTGTTTTGGGCGCAACCGCGATTGAAATCACGGGGGCAGGAAAGACCATGGGTTCAAGGGTCGCAGGCTCTTTCGGATCGCAGAGGGTATGTCCTGTCTGCACATTCTTGAGACCGACAATAGCGATAATGTCGCCCGCTTGAGCGGAAGTAATTTCCTCGCGAGAGTCGGCATGCATCTCCACAAGACGGCCAATCCGTTCTGTTTTACCGGTGGCAGTATTGAGAACCGTATCGCCTTTAGAAATCGTGCCGGAGTAGATACGGGTAAAGGTCAGCGCTCCAAATCGGTCATCCATAATTTTGAATGCCAAGGCCCGCATGGGGTTATCTGGATTGACAACGGCAAAGTTACCTGTTTCATTACCTTCCAGATCAACTTCTGGTTGAGGTTTGACTTCTTTGGGGTTGGGCAAATAGTCAACGACTGCATCCAGGACGAGCTGTACACCCTTGTTTTTAAAAGCAGATCCACAGTAAGTGGGGAAAAATTCCAGATCACGGGTTCCTTTGCGGATACAGCGCTTCAAGTCTTCGATGCTGACTTCTTCGCCTTCCAAATATTTTTCCATGAGGTCGTCATCTTGCTCGACCGCTGTCTCGATTAGCATCTCGCGGTAGGTGGCAAGATCGTCCTTCATATCTTCAGGGACGTCTTGGATTTCATAGTTCATGGGCTCGCCGGAATCATCCCAAACCCAGGCTTTTTCCGTAAGCACATCCACGACACCGATAAATTCGTTTTCGGTGCCGATAGGCAGAGTCATGACTAAAGGCCTGGCGGCCAGGATTTTTTCAACTTGGTCAACAACGCGGTAAAAGTCAGCCCCGGTGCGGTCTAGTTTATTGACATAGATAATCCGGGCGACTTTAGAGTCGTTCGCGTAGCGCCAGTTGGTCTCGGATTGAGGTTCTACCCCACCAGAGCCACAAAATACACCGACGCCGCCATCCAAAACCTTGAGGGAGCGATAAACCTCAATGGTGAAATCAACGTGTCCAGGGGTATCAATAATGTTGAGCTGGTGATCGTTCCAAACACAAGAGGTGGCAGCGGACTGAATCGTAATCCCCCGCTCTTGCTCCTGCTCCATGAAGTCAGTGGTGGCCTCACCTTCGTGCACTTCACCAATCTTGTGGATTTTGCCGGTTAACTTCAAGATTCTTTCTGTAGTGGTGGTTTTACCAGCATCTACGTGGGCAAAGATACCAATGTTGCGATAGCGGGTGAGGTCTTTCATCTTTCTTCTCTAAGGGATAGTGCTACAAGCTTTGACAAACCATCAGGGGATGGATGACTGTTAGATTGCCCGTGTAGCAAGGGCGGGCGACCAAAAAACTTTGTATTAAACTTCTAAAGTCTTTGTTAATTATGCCCAGGGCAATATTGCTGATTGTAAAGTATCTTGACGCGAAGTTGTAAGGATCTCTAGAAGTAAAAACCGAACTCAGGTTGAGTTAAGAAAATTTTCGTAAAAGGATTGGAGATTTTCTGCTACCCAAAATCTGCCAACATAAATGAAATCACTCAAGACAACGGTAGGGGTTGAGGTTATTAGTTAGGATATTAATCCCGTCCAGCGGTGTAACCCGTTGTTTTGAGGTCTACATTGCATCATCATCAGAGTGCCCATGAGTGCCCCGTTATTTCAACAAGGACAAGCGCAACTTCGGCAAAAGCAATACGCAGATGCGATCGCAACCTTTACCCAAGTCCTGGAAGCTGAGCCATTTTCCGTAGATGCCTACTGCCAACGAGGGTTGGCCCACTATGATTCTGGCAATGTCTATGCCGCGATTGAAGACTATGGTAAGGCCCTAGAGATTGACTCTAAATCAGCCAAAGCCTATTACTGCCGAGCCTTAGCACGACTCTCCTTGAAAAATGTGCCTGGGACGATGGCTGATGTTGAGCTGGCGATTGGTTGCGATCGCACCTATGCTGCCGCCCATAAACTGCGCGGTATTGTCCATCGCAAGCAAGGAGATATCCAAGCTGCGATCTCAGATTTTAAAGTGGCTTCAGGACTCTATCTCGATCAAAAAGATGCGGATGGAGCACGTCAATGCATCGACAAGATCGAAGAAATTCGGCCAAAAACGCCTAATCCTACTGCTCCAATCACAAAGGCACCCGCAGTGCCACCCCCTGCCCTATCAGAAAAAGATTACTTTACGCAAATCCTCGATCGGGCCAAAATCGGCCAGCTCAGTCAGGCTCTCTCGGACATTAATTGGGTCTTGCAGGCCGATCCACAGGATGGCAAAGCTTATTGCTGCAGGGGATTGGTCTACTGTAAACAGGGCAATTACCAAGCTGCGGTTGCAGATTTCAACCAGGCTCTCACCCTCAAATTTGAAGATGCTATTACCTATCGAGGACGGAGCAAGGCCCGCCTGAATCTCAAGGATCCCCAAGGGGCGATTTCTGACTGCAATCAGGCCTTATTCTTATCCCCTGAAGATAGTGACGCCTATGTTGCTAGGGGCAATGCCTACCGAGGAATTGGACATAATCTGGGAGCTATCGAAGACTATGCCGAAGCTTTACGCCTGAATGGCAACAATGCCGATGCTTTTTATCAGCGCGGCCTGACCTATGCGGGGATGAAGGAAAATCCCCAAGCCATTGCCGATTATCAGCGGGCCATTAGCCTGTTTTGTGCCCAAGAAGAATGGTTCAACTATCAGCAGGTTCTAGCCCAACTCAATAAGCTGCAACCCTCTGCTCAAAAAGAATCTTATACTCCACCTAAGCCGCCGCAAACCCAGCATGAGCGCTTATGGCAGCGACTCTTGGAATTACTGGGTGGCAACCAAGATTTAGCGCGGGGGATTGTGCGGAGTACGAAGTCACAATATCCCGGGCGCTCCGAAGAGTGGTACTTGGAAACCGTGATTCTAAACCTGGAAGAACATATGAGATAAGGGCCAGTCTGGGCCATCAACCCGACCTGACCCGACTTTTTCCCAAAAAACTCCCGACTTCAGCCGACTGACAGGACAGAAGTGGCAAAGCTAGGCTGAGCTTACTTTCACGCTGCCCTTGCTTCCTTGTCTATGAACGCTGTTGCTATTTTTATTGCCCTGCTCAAAGACCGACAAACCTTTCTCCAAGAAATTCATGAGGGAAAGCGATTATCGGTCAAAATTTCCGCCCTGCTGATCTGTAGTTTTTGTAGTTTTGCCACCTATGGCGCTATCGTCGGCTCCTTTCACAGTCCGCTGCAAGCCCTGTCTTCAGGCTTAAAACTGCCGACCCTTTACCTGATCACCTTACTGGTTTGTTTGCCTGCCCTGTATGTGTTTAATGCCTTGTTTGGATCTCGCCAAACCATTGCTCAGCATTTCACCTATGTGTTGAGTGCGGCTGCCGTCATTGCCTTACTGCTCGTGGGCTTTGCCCCGATTACTTTGTTTTTCGTGATCACCATTTCTCCCGTGCAGGATTATTCGTTTTATCTGCTGCTGAATGTGGTGGTTTTTGCCCTTACGGGCATGTTTGGGGTGTCTTTCCTCTACCAGGCCATGCGTCCTGTGGCCCAGTCCGATACGGATACTAATGTGCAACTCCGCTCTACGGTGCTGCGTTTTTGGCTTTGTCTGTATGGGTTTGTCGGTAGTCAGTTGGGCTGGACCTTGCGCCCCTTTTTTGGTTCGCCAGGAGCCTTTGAGCTGTTTCGATCTCGGGAAGGTAACTTTTGGACCGGTGTCCTTGATGCGATCGCAAATCTGATGCAGGGTGCCGGATAAAGCCCATGAGTCATCCCCCTGATTTTGAAAAACTACAAACTTTACAATTAACGCCTGAAGATATTGAATCCCAAACAGGCTTTATCACCAATGGTTGGTGGGTAGGGAGTTTATTCGGAGGGGTATACCGCCGTTCTGCCTGGCATCAACCGCAATATTGGCTGCATATCTTCAGTGTAGAGATGATTATGTTAGCCTTCATCGGTATGCTGTCTGTGCCCATCGGACTCATTACCTTACGGGATTCAGCCCCTCAACAAACCCACCGATTTCTCCAGGTGACGGCCACCGCAACAACACTGATGTTCTCTGGCTGGCACTTCTATCTATGGCATCGGACTCGCACCTTACGCATCCTGATGCATATGCTGGATGACATCGACCAATACAATCAGCTTGTGGAGACTGTGATGGTTCTCAAGGGTTTGACCCAAGCCCATCCATCGACTCAAGTGGAAGATCTAACATCCATTTTGTCAGCCTTACAGGTGAGTCGGACCCATTTAGTTACTGCCTTAACCCTAGAGACTCAGATCCGCCGCCATCGCCGCCTTCTTCACCGCCATCAAGCCTTAGGGCAAGACTTAGACCAAGCGCTGATAGCCCTGCAAGCCTTAGAGGTGCAAGAGCAGGCCCAGGAGTATCAACAGGTTATTCATCAGGCGATACAAATTAGCATGAGAGTGCAAACTACCATGGGACAACTATCCACCAGGCATTGAAGCGTTTTATTATCGCTTACTCAAATCGGTGCCGGTAGCAGTTCTCTCATGGCTTCAGCGACTTGAGATGCAGAGGAATAGCGGTTTTGGGGTTGTGGATGGGTGAGGCGTTGGATCACATCTGCCATCTCTGGGCTGAGTCGAGGAACATCTTCGACATGGAGTCGAAATTCTTCATCTCCCAATCGGTAAAAGGCATCGGGTTCTTGCCCGGTCAAAATGTAAACCAAAGTCGCGCCTAAGGCATAGAGATCGGAGGCTGGCGCTGCTTTACCGGCTTGTAACTCGGGTGCCGTGTAGCCCACAGAACCAATGAATGTGCCTGCTTCAGGGCTCAGAAGCTGCATCTCGCCAAAATTAACCAAGACCACTTCCTTGAAACCATGGGGAATGGTAGGGCGCAAAAAATTGGCTGGTTTGAGATTGCGGTGAATAATAGCCGGGGACTGTTGATGTAGATAATCTAAAACTTCACAAATATCTGAAATCCACAAGATGGTCTGTTCTTGGGATAGGGGACCTCGCTCCGTCACCCATTGCTTAAGATTTTGCCCATAGATCATCTCACTGACGAGATAAGGTTGTCCCTCTATCTCAAATGCTTCGTAGATTTTAGGAATTCCGGGATGACTGGTCTGACAGAGCTGAGCTGCTTGGTCTTGGAAGGCGATCAACGCATCTTCATGGTCCAGCCACTCCTGTTGGAGGGTTTTGAGCACCACCATGTGACCATCCCGCCAGGCAATAAAAGTATTATCCCCGGTCCCTAGAGGCTTAAGAATATGGTATTGGCCGATTTGTCGCCAGACTTTGAGCGGTAAACCACAATCGGTACAAACCAACGATCCCTTGTTCGCAGGTGAATTTTGACAGTTGGCAGCAGGTTTTGATCCGTCATTCGTACAGGGATACTGAAAGCGACTCTGTTCATCTTGAGGGTGTTTAGGAAAGGGCGTCTGGCCCGTCACTCGAAAGCCTTCTTCGGCATTCTGCAGTGAGGGACTCATCTCTGCTGAAGGAGGAGCAGCGCCTTGGGGTTGTGGGGGTTGGGCCTGGATGCTGGGTGAGTTGGGAGCAGCCGTCACATCAGGTTGACTATACTTGCTGCCACTACTCCCACTTTCATCAATATGGATTTGAATATTAGGGCCAGAACGGGCGAGGCGCATGATGTTGCCATCTGCCAAAGGGGCTTGATGGACGCGTTTGCCGTCCAAGTAGGTGCCATTTGTACCGATGTTGACGACTTCCCACTGGGCGCCCGTTTGTCGAAGTTCGACGTGATAACGGGAGACAACTGCACTGTAAAGCACAACATGGTTGTCCACAGCTCGACCAATGCGGATGACTGGATCTTGCTCAAAGCTCCAACTTTGAACGGGAGTGGATTGAACAGGATGCAAGAGCGTTAGAGTAATCACGTTATCAGTTAAGTTGGAATAGAAAAGTGACTAGATTGCCTTTGCCAAGGGCGATGCGGTCGCCGATGCGTAGGCGATGCCGATTGCCGGGTAACAGAGGAATGCTGTTGATGTAAGTCCCATTTGAGCTACCGACATCTTCAATAAAATAATGACCCCCTTCGACCCGAATATCAGCATGAACGCGAGAAACGACTTCAGCATTCGGGAACCCTGACACGTCAATGTCGGGGGGAACTCGATCGTTGGGTTTCCCCATATGGATCCGATCAAGGGTCGGGGATAGATCAATCACTGCGTTGGTCTGAACATGGACTAACTGAATCGTCTGCTGTTGGAGTTGAGTTCTGGGCGTACCCGGCGAAGCGGTTTCAGGATAAGCCGGAGCGGGAGATAGAGGCGCTTCGAATGGAGGCAGCTCATTATCTAGGGAAGGTAAGTCAACGGGCAAGGGGGGTATTACCGCTGGTTCTGGCGGCATCAGATCCGGCATGACTAAGGGATCTGGGGGTTGAGGATCGGGAAAAATAAATGGATTGTTGCTGGAAGCGGGTTCAGCTTCTGGTGTTTCGGTGGTGAGAGCGATGATTTCATCTAACTCATTGGGGGCGTCCAACAGATTGAATCCACATTGGCCACAAAACTGTGCCCCAACTTGAATGGATGCTCCACAGTTGGGGCAGCTACTTGTAGAGGGCAAGGCACTCTGGCAAGCTTCACAAGTCGTAGCACTATCAGGATTTTGGTGGAGACAATTGGGACAAATAATCATAGGTTGTAGTTATCTCCCCCGTCAAAAAATTCCCCGATCATAGTCAAATTAAGGCTGCCGATAAGACTTATCGAATCGTTAGCTCAATAGGTGATAAAACGTCCCAGTAATGTCTATACAAGAGAGGCTTTTTAAGATATAAAAATACCGCTTTTCACATAGTACACGAGATATTCATGGCAACTATGGTCTGCAACATGGGTTGTTAACCCCTACAGCAACCCAGCAACCATGATTTCAGACGGTTTGATCTTGTCTCATTGAGTGTACCCATTTGTGGCACTTAATCTGATCCTCTGATTGGATGCGGATTCTGGGGCCAAGGCGGTTAGGATCACCCATGACTTATATGTACTTCTGTAGAGGTTCTCCTGCTGCAGCATCCAGTAGCCATGAGAGTTTGCCATTCATAGGCTGGATTAAGCGAGCGGGATAGTGGGTGGCATCAGTAGTCTCTGCAAAAATCTCAGTCAAGGCGTCTTGCTTATTCGCGCCTGTTGCTAGAAAGACAATGCATCGAGCTTGGTTAAGAACGGGGACGGTTAAGGTCAGTCGAGGTTGACCGTCTTTGTTGCCAACGGTGACGTTGCGATCGCAAACCTGTAGCGCATCGGTATGGGGAAATAGGCTGGCGGTATGGCCATCAGGTCCCAAGCCTAGCAATACGATGTCAAAGCTGGGAAATTCCTTGGGGCCAGTGCCAAAAAAAGTCTGTAGCTGCTGGTCATAGGTTTGAGCCGCCTCCGTTGGATCGGCAGCTTGGGTGGGCATAGGATAAATATTGCTGGGGGGAATAGCCACATGGTTGAGCCAGGCTTTGGTGGCCATGCCCGCATTACTTTGCGGGTCAGAAATCGGAACATACCGCTCGTCTCCCCAAAAAATGTGGATATTTTGCCACGGTAGGTTTTGTTGGGCGAGTTGTTCATATAGGGGCTTAGGTGTGTTTCCCCCGGCTAAGGCGATGGTGCAGCATCCTCGTTGTGCGATCGCATCTTTGATTTCAGCGAGGGTCAGTTCTAGAGCGCGTTCTATTAACTGTGATCGATCTGCAAAAACTTCAACATTAGGTTTCATTCAATTAGCTCCGACTGCCAAAGAAAAGATCCGTTTTAACCGTTAGCACTTGAGGAGGAGTGGCATCGGGTGGATAAACATAGTCCACCTGAACCAACCGCCGTTCATCTGGTTTCAGTTTTAACGTCACCAGAGATTGACTTTTTTCGCCTTGTTTTTGAACCAGGTGAAAATAACGCAACTGGGAATTGCCTTCATCGTCTTTGTATCGTACCCGTACCGTGCCCCGGAAAAAAACTGGGGCTGTTTTTGATCGCCAAAAATTAAGACCTACCCCTTTGCGGTCATGTTTGAGAGGCGTTTGAATAGCAATATCGACCTGTCGAGGCTTTTCGCTGGGGTTATGGAAGGGTAAGGTTAAATCGTAATGAACCCCATAATTCCCATGGGCTAAATAAGCTGTATCAGGATATCTCACTAGCATCGGAGCACTTTGGACCTGTCCTGTCCCAAAGGTTCCTCGCTGTAGCGTGCTCAATCCATAGGCAAACGAGCGACCGGGCCTAGGAATCGTTAGTTCTTTACTGGTGAGATCATCTGTGACTTGTGCTTTCCAGAGGGATCCGCGACTGACGCCAGCGACCCGACCATAGAAAAATGGATCGGTTCTTTGATTTAAAGGAGAAGGAGGCTTGTCCCGAGGAGAGAGCAGCTCACCATTAATCAAAAGTTTTTCCCAATCTTTCTTCGTGGGAATTTTTTCGGTTCCATTGCGATTGAGTGGGGCTAGCATGGCCATACTGGCGGCATATACTGGCCCACTACTCTGCAAATGAGCCAGAGTGGAGCGAGTATTTGAGGATGGCGCAATATTTCTGAGGGGTAATTTAGCTGCACTCAGCTTCAGTAATTTTTGAGCTTTGGGACCCCGGACGGGTTTTTTAGCCGATAAGCTGGGAACCGGAATCGGTAGGTTCATCAGCATTTTGCTTTGTCCAGGGCGTAAATAAATAACAGGGGGCCAATGGGTTTGACGGCGTCTTCTCAGAATCTGATCGACCACTCGTCCACCCGGTCCCGAAAAAACCTTGCCCAAATCATTGCTGACTTGAGGGGGGAGGGCAATGTAGGGCGCATCAGGATTGCCCAGAAATGTCGCTGAATGTAAGACTTTAATCGTAATACTGCGGGTTCGGCTGGGATTATATAACAGGATGCCTTTATAAAACGTGGGGGTATCATCCGGCCGATTGGTCTTGGCAACGTGATGGGCAAAAATATCAAATCGACCGTTGAAAGCAAAATTGAGATGAGCTTTGGCTTGACGCTTACCCCGAGGTGGAAATGTAGAGAGCAAAATTCCGGACCGTCTGACCACTTCAGGACTATTGCTGTTGAAAACAGGCACTGTATCGAGCCTGCCAGGCAAGGTGCGAAACTCAATCCCTTGCCGTGATGCTTGTCGATTCGTTTGGCGTTTTAAAGAGGGGCGAGAAGCTTGGGCGACCCATCCATCCCGATCTGAAGAGAGTTGAGGCTGGACAGGCGTCTGGGATACAGAATGAGGTGTCTCTAAAGATAAGTTCGGCTGTTGGATCCATAAAGTTGCAAACAGAGGCAGCATTCCGTCAACGATCTCAGAAACATCAATCCCGGCATTCTTTCTATGGATACATAGAAGTTTTAATTGCCTTGACAAGTATAGCTCAGAACAATTTTCAGCAGCACCTATTTGAATAAGTTTACTACTTATAAATCCTAGTAGTTTTTTCAGTATTGATAGGAAGAACGTATCTCTGCATTTATAGATTTCGATGCAGATAGAAGAGATTGTATAGGCATCTCTATGGGTACTCGCGACGAAACTTCAGTGACCTATTATTGGGTCAGTATAAAGAAGCATTCTGAAGCAGAGCCGTGGTTAAAAAGGGATAATAAGGATTAAGATCGCTGAATATCCTTGTAAATAATTATTTCGGGCAATTTTTAGATATTAAGATGCTCAAGAAGGTCATACATTCCTTCTATCGCACATATTTAGCTGCCATCATCGCTTGATTCTGCACTATATCGATTCTATCGATATCTCATTGTGGTCAGATATAATTGCAGTTTATTGATAGCCAAGAGAGCTAAAAGAATTAGATTGAAGAATATATTATCAGAGGATAAAAACTGACATAAATTTGGCCGAAATTATATTTCTATATGCCAAAAGTAAATTATTTTAAGTTTCAAGCTTCTTGAAAGAGAAAAACTATACTTTAAGTACGGTCAGATTCAAAGTTTCTCACCGCTCAAGATAAACATAGGATCGACAGCAGCAAACAATTGGCGCGTGCCACGTGTCTCCAAACGATTGATGACGGACTGAACGACTTCAATGTTGCGAGCATGAAGGGAAGAAAAGGTTTCAGAAATGATATACAGCGTTTCTAGACTAGATGCAGATGCCACCAATCGTCCATTAGTTTGCAGATGACTCCATGCTGTTCTCAACAGTTCTTGCATGGGATGTCCCCCCTTCTATACAAATTCGAGTGGGTTGAGGTTGGAGGTCATCCAAACAGCCTGGAGCATTGCCCTGAATAATATCGACATTCTCAACTGCGAATCGATCACAATTCGCTTGAATGAGATTAACCACTTCTTCATCCCGCTCGATGGCAATGATTTGTCCCTGGGGACAGAGTAAGCCTGCTTCAATGGGAATGGTGCCAGTTCCTGCACCAATGTCCCACAGTACTGTATCCGTCGTCAGCCGCAATTGTGAGATTAATAATAATCGGGTATCCCGCTGCGTCATGGGGATTCCAGGTAAACGCTCAAAGAGTTCATCTGGGATGCCAGGACTGGTATAGGGCCAAGGAGGGGAGGGCATAGGTTGTCGCTGTTTGCTCACGCTACTACTCTCTCACAACCTTTAAGGTATTAAAGCTCAAATCACTCCCCCCTGTAATCACTCCCCCCTCTTGTTGAAGTTGTAAAAGCCAGTCTAAATCTTGCTGCTGGATTCTTTCTCCAGGGAGCAGTGTGGGGATGCCAGGTGGATAGGGGCAAATACTCTCAGTACTGACCCGGCCGACAGATTCCATGATCGGTATGGCCTCTGATGGATGCCAATAGGCTTCTCTAGGAGATAGCACAGGTAAAGAGATAGGCGGCTTAGCCTTTGGATAGGAATGCGGATATGGCTGTAAATGAGGTTGGTAAAGATCTTGCAATGCTAGGAGTAGTTGATCAATATCAGCATCCGTATTGCCTAACGTGATCAAGAAGGTGAGATGGTCTGGTGTGATGAGTTCAGCCGAAATCTGATAACTGTCGATCAGCATTTGATCCAGGTCATATCCCTGGGCACCAAATGGATAAGTCGGAATGGTGAGACGTGTCTGATCGAGTGCAATACAGCCGGGGGTGCTGCCAACTGGATTCCATTGGTGATAGTTGGGCAAACACTGCAGTTGAGTATGTGCTTTGTTCGCTAGGACTAAAACTTGCTGCATTATCTCAAATCCAGCATAGGCTAGCTGGTGGCGAGCGGCATCCAAAGAGGCCAGCAGTAGATAATTAGGACTGGTGGATTGCACAAGCTGTAGGGTTTGGCTGAGCCGTTGCCGATTGACGAGATGACCTTGAACATGGAGCATAGCTGCTTGTGTCAATGCTCCCAGCATTTTGTGAGTGGATTGTATGGTTAGGTCTGCACCAGCTGCGAGAGCAGATTGAGGGAATTGAGGATTAAAAGCAAAATGGGGTCCATGGGCTTCATCGACGATCAATGGGATGCCGTGATCATGGGCAAAAGTGGCGATGGCCGATATGTCTCCGCAAATCCCTTCATAGGTGGGATGGATCAAGAAGATAGCCTTGGCCTGAGGATAGACCTCGAACGCGAGCTGAATATCCTGCACCGATAAACTATGGGCTAAGTTGAGCTGCTGATCCAAAGCCGGTTGCACAAAAATAGGAACTGCGCCACAGAGAACCAGACCAGAAATGACGGATATATGAAGATTGCGCGGCACGATGATCTGATCGCCTGGACCGCAAATGGCTAGCAATGCTGCCAGAATCCCACAGGTCGAACCGTTGGTGAGAAACCAGGTTTGCTCAGCCCCAAAGAGTTGTGACGCTAGTACCTGAGCTTCTAGAATGGCCGCTTCGGGGGCAAAGAGATTATCTAACTCGGGGAGTTCAGGTAGATCAACTGAGCCTAGAAAGGAGCCGAGATGCTGAAGAATAGCAGCAGGTAGCCCACGTCCTCTTTTATGACCAGGGGTATGAAATGCAACTTGGCTAGACTGGGCACAGTCATATAGGGCCTGCCAAAGGGGAGCTTCCTGTTGATTAGTGCTCATGTAAAGGGTTCATGCATGTTTTAATGGCAAAGGATTATGAGTCACATTCGCATCGCTTCTCAAGATGATCTGAATGTGTTGTCTTCATAATGTCTTTGAGCCCATGATTTGAGTCATCCCTTCCCATGTTAAGAGCTGGTATTGTTGGGCTACCCAACGTTGGTAAATCAACCTTGTTTAATGCCTTAGTCGCTAATGCCAAAGCTGAGGCCGCTAATTTCCCTTTTTGTACCATTGAGCCCAATGTAGGCGTTGTCTCTGTTCCTGATCAGCGCTTACAAACTTTATCTGAATTGTCTAAATCTGCCAAAACGGTTCCCACACGGGTTGAGTTTGTGGATATTGCCGGGCTAGTCCAGGGCGCGAGTCAAGGGGAAGGGTTGGGCAATCAGTTTCTGGCCAATATCCGTGAAGTCGATGCCATTGTCCATGTGGTGCGCTGTTTTGACAGTGATGACATTATCCACGTTGCCGGTTCTGTTGATCCTGTGCGAGATATTGAGGTGATTAATTTGGAGCTGAGTTTGGCAGATTTAGCCCAAATTGAGCGACGAATGGAGCGAACCAAAAAGACTGCTCGTAATAATAAAGAGGCGCAAGCCGAACTAGAAATTTTAGAAAAGCTTAGAGCCACGCTGGATGAAGGACAACCCGCCCGTCAGGCTGATTTAAGCTCTGAAGAGCAAGAAATAATTAAGTATTTGGGCTTGCTAACTCTGAAGCCAATTATTTATGCCACCAATGTGTCCGAAGATGATTTGGCCACGGGGAATGAATGGGTGGAACAAGTGCGTGGGGTTGCAACTGCTGAATCAGCCGAAACCGTGATTATGTCAGCCCAAGTGGAGTCTGAATTAGTTGAACTAACCGATGAAGAGCGCAATGACTTTCTTGAAGCCTTAGGGGTGGAAGAAGGGGGCTTAATATCCCTTATCCATGCCACCTATAAACTTTTGGGGCTACGAACCTATTTTACATCTGGCCCCCAAGAGAGTCGAGCTTGGACCATACCCATCGGCACCAAAGCTCCTCAAGCTGCTGGGGTGATTCATACGGATTTCGAGCGGGGATTTATTCGAGCTGAAACCGTTGGTTATCAAGACTTAGTCGATAATGGATCCCTCACTGCTGCTAAGGAAAAAGGATTAGTCCGCAGTGAGGGTAAAGATTATCTCGTTCAAGAAGGAGATGTGATGCTCTTCCGGTTTAATGTCTAGACCAATACAGCGTCTTTGATGTCTTGTGCTGTCAGCTCAAAGGCAAGATATAAAGACAAAATCCAAAAGTTCTAATTAAAAGCGTGGCAGATCTAGTCGGGGGCTACCTTCAGTAGTAAATATCCCAGGCCAATACCCACTAATATCAGCGAAAAACAAAGAAATGCTGTAGTGAAAATTTCTCCGCCCATAATTAATCGATCCTACAAACTTGTTCCAAAATCATTACTCAATATTTAGTTAAGCATACTCAGGTGTCATGTTCTCAGGTCTGGGCTGAGGAATGAGGGTTAAATTTTGGGTTCAGGCATAGAAGCCTGAGCAAGGTGATTAAGTTCCATGTCATAATAATTCACAAAGATTTCTAGGATTGTGGAAATTCCACGAGTTTAGGTCATGTCTACTGAGACGGATTCAAATGAAGAAGTAGTATCTGTGGATCGATTTGAATGTCGATCTTGCGGATACATCTATGAGCCTGATGAAGGTGATAAACGCCGTAAGATTCCGCAAGGGACTTTGTTTGATCAACTTCCCGGTGACTGGAAATGCCCAGTGTGCCGAACTCCTCCGGAGCAATTTTTCAACATTGGACCCGTCGGTGCTCCCTCGGGTTTTGCTGAAAATCTAGGCTATGGCCTTGGGGTTAATTCACTGCCCCCAGGCAAGAAAAACCTGCTGATTTTTGGCGCGTTGTTATCGATATTTCTGTTCTTACTCAGCTTCTATTCTTCTGGCTAAGTTGTAACGATTCGTTCCCTTGCCCATCCGCGAAGAGATGCTTTGTGCCAATTGCAAAATTTCTAATCAACCAATTGGCTAGTACGCTATCGCCCGTTCAAAAACAAGATGATAAAAGCAATTCTAAAGACTTCAAGGCAATGGATATCCATCGTTGCCGCCTTATTTTTCTTAACTGCCTGTAACAGTCTGCCAGTGTTGGATTCCCTATCTTGGGAATCTGTCGCGTTGCCGACTGACTCCGCCGTCTTAGATGTCAGTTTTGCTTCCCCAGAGCATGGCTGGCTGGTGGGAACTAACTCTGCGCTCTTAGAAACCTTTGATGGGGGTAAATCTTGGGAGCCACGTCCTCTTTCCCTGGGAGACTTAGACTATCGCTTTTCATCCATCAGCTTTTCTGGGGATGAAGGTTGGATTGTGGGTGAGCCTTCCATTCTGCTCCATACGACCGATGGTGGAAAGTCTTGGTCACGAGTGTCGCTGAGTACTCAACTACCCGGGACTCCCTATCAAGTCACTGCTTTAGGTCCTAAGTCGGTGGAGATGATCACCGATCTAGGTGCCATTTACCAAACTCGGGATGAAGCCCAGCATTGGACTGCTTTAGTGGAAGAGGCAACGGGAGCAACGCGTAACATTAACCGATCTGAAGATGGTCAGTATGTCGCAATTTCCTCTCGGGGTAGTTTCTACAACACTTTTGATCCAGGTCAAACCTCCTGGCAAAGCCATGATCGAAATGGTGCAAGACGAATTCAAACCATGGGATACGATCCGAGTGGCAATCCCTGGATTTTAAACAAAGGTGGCCAGGTTCAATTCAGTAACGGTTTTCTTGAAGATGGAGACTATGCCTGGGATGAAGCATTTACTCCTGGCAATACTAAAATTGGACTCTTAGATTTGGCTTACCGGACTCCTGAAGAAGTTTGGGTGTCAGGGGGCAGCGGCACATTACTATGTAGCCTAGATGGTGGCCAAACTTGGCAAAAAGATACGACGGTAGAGGATGTACCATCCAACCTCTACAAGATTATTTTTGTTTCTTCTGACCAAGGGTTCATTATTGGGCAATCAGGGACGCTATTGCGTTTTATTGCTCCCCCTAAAGCATCAGCTTAAAGGGTACTAAGTCCTCCGCTTTCCTCTTGTTTGGACGGCTAGCGGAAGTAAACTTCAGGTTTTACTTGTGGGACGTCCGATGGTTTCGTATGATTAAGTATCATGACTGTGTTCATAGGAGGTGTTTGAATTGTCTGGTAGAACTGGTGAACGACCCTTTGGTGATATCGTTACAAGCATTCGTTATTGGATTATCCATACCATTACGGTGCCAATGCTGTTTTTAGCAGGATGGCTATTCGTAAGTACAGGTCTGGCTTATGACGTGTTTGGAACGCCAAGACCTAACGAGTACTTTGACCAAGCTCGACAAGGGTTACCTTTGGTTACTGATCGTTATGAAGGTAAGCAACAAATTGATGAATTTACAAAAGGATTATAGTTATAACAATGACCAGTAGACTTTCAAAAGAACCGGTTACATATCCAGTTTTTACAGTGCGTTGGTTGGCTGTTCATACCCTAGGTGTCCCGGTTACCTTCTTCCTGGGTGCAATCGCAGCTATGCAGTTCATTCAGAGATAGGAGACGTTAATGGCAACACCCAATCCGAATAAGCAACCCGTAGAGTTGAATCGTGCATCGCTCTTTATTGGCTTGCTACTTGTTCTTGTTTTAGCTTTATTGTTCTCAAGCTACTTTTTTAACTAACATAAAATTCCGTTTATCCATTTGATAAGCGTTTTTGAGAACAAACTATTCTATGCATAAACTTTGCTAGTAATTTTAGGAGGAAAAGTCTGTGGCAGATGGAAAAGTTCCATTATGGCTAGTAGGGACAGTCGCAGGGACCGCCCTCATTGCAATTGTAGGTCTCTTTTTCTATGGAGCATATGCAGGCTTGGGTTCTTCCCTGTAAGCTAGCATTTTTGCGATACCTAAAAGGGGAGTCAGTTAACTGACTCCCCTTTTTAATTAGGATGCTTGTTATGACTTCTTGCTATACGAAGCCGTCCATTAAGCAAGGTCGGCTATGTGAAATGCATAGAATGAGTTGATGGATTAACCGCCATCAATTAGCCTTCACGTTCAACATAATAAAAGAAGGCTGTCATAGCAGCCCCACCACCGATTAAAACAACCAGAGGCGTCATAATTGCGGGTAAAATGTCGCTGATCATAATCAGATTCCTATGAAAATGGGCAAAACGATAATACAGATTACTTAGCAAACTTAGCAAAAATAGGCTAAGAGTCTAAGCAAAAATTTACTGTATTACTCCAGCTTTTTCATTATCTGGTGCCAGTGCTACTGAATCAAGTTTCTGTAATATGATTCATCGTTCACTTTGATAACCCAGCAGCCCTTCAATATTCCCCATGAAGCGAAACAATCGATCTATTGCTAAAGTTTTCAGTGATGCTTCCTTTCTCCGGCTATTGCATTGGTTTGAAGGAACTGTTGCCAAGATTTTATCCATTGCATTGGTCATTGTTATTTTCTTCTCCCTGTTCGATCTGGGATTTAATGTGATTCGTGAGTTGTCAACGGAACCGATTGGATTCTTTCAGTCAACGGTATTAGAGATTTTTGGTCTATTCCTCAATATCCTGATTGCTCTAGAGCTTCTAGAAAATATTCAAGCTTACCTCGATCATCAGGGAGTGCAGGTTCAGTTGGTGGTTGCAACGGCTTTGATCGCTGTAGCACGTAAACTGATTATTTTTGACTTTGCAAAATCATCCGGTTTAGATCTTGTAGGGCTGGCGGTGGCAATCTTTTCACTATCCATCAGTTATTGGTTAGTCCGCCAACATAAGCAATAGTCAGCGTAAGGATAATAGTGCTGTGACACAGACTCTTTTAATTAGTGGTACAGATACAGAAATTGGCAAAACAATTGTTACATCAGCCTTGGTGGCTTATTGGCAGATGTATCGGCCACATGAAAGGATTGCGGTCTGTAAACCGGTGCAATCTGGGCTAGGAGATCGGGAATGGTATACCGAGGTTTTTGATCTAAATCAATCTCCTGAAACCTTGAACCCTCTGTATTTCGAACAACCGCTAGCCCCCCCATTAGCAGCAAGGCGGGCAGGTCAGGTGGTTGATTTATTACCCGCTTGGCAAGCGGTGCAACAGTTGCAGGCTCAGTTTGATTGGGTGTTGGTAGAAGGTGTAGGCAGTTTAGGCTCTCCAGTCACAGATGAGTTGATCGTTGCTGATATTGCTAGGGATTGGCGGTTTCCCATTGTATTGGTTGTGCCAATTCGATTGGGGTGTATGGGACAGGCCGTTGCCCATGTAGCTTTAGCACGACAGTTTGGGCTGGATATCAAGGGCATCATTTTGAATGCCACGGGTGTATTATCCACAGAAGAAATACAGCAATGGGCACCGATCGACATGATCCAAGCCCTGACTCAGGTGCCAGTGATTGGGCAGGTGCCTCATTTGTCTGATCCGACTAATCGAACAGTACTTGCTGAAGTGGCCTCTGGGTTGGATTTAGAGGTATTAGGGGCTTTAAGCTATGCAGGGTAAGATTTGATTCAAGATTGCCATCGGAACTTCCAGGATAGGTAGAGCGGCAATTGGTAAAACTCTGCCAAAATCCATAAGGCGATTAAGCCATGGGTTAAACCGACGATGCCGATCCAAAGTAACGGAAATGAATGGGCAGAGTTGTCTAATGGCGGAAACATGTGGTGCATGATCCACAGAATCGTTGGGGGTAACACAGTAAGACCGCTACAAAGGAGCCAGATTCCCAACGGAAAATCAATGTCAGGGTGATGAAGAGGGTGCCAATGCTTGCGCGCCCAGCGCCAACCAATCGCTGGAGTACGATCTGCTAAACAAATGGATTGCTGGTTAAGGTTGGCTGAAAAGATATGATTGCATGTGCTACAGGCAAAGGCATCCATTAAAATTAGGCGATCTAATTGGCCATTACGACAGACAGGACAAGGATAGCTCTGTTCATAATCAAGTGTTGAAGGGAAGACTTGAGCCATTGTTATGGTGGCAGGATGCCAATAAAAGGCCAACAACAATATTACACCTATCCTTGATTTACATATGCCCCATCAGATACGGAATGTAACGTTACCAGGCTGCCTGCTCGCTTAGAGTGAAAACTAGTTGATATAACTGTCTATGAGTATTAAGCCTGCAATAAATAGTTTTTATGGAGTTTTTCTCTGTTTTAGAGGATTAAGCTTGCATTTCTGTCTGAATTTGCTGCAATAGCGACTCGATTTGGGCTTTAATCTCTAAGTACTCAGCTTGGTGATCAGATTTATAGACATGCTTGACGGTCTCAACTAGGCGAGCGTCGTTGCTGTTCGTAGAGAGGGTGGGAACAGACTGCTGAGCTGCGGCTGGTTGAGAAATAATTGTTTGACTAGTCATTTATACTCATCTACCTGCTGCTTTGGGCTACCATTCTAGACCGAAATCTTCCCTAAATTAAGAGACCTATAGAACACTTTCTAAATTGCCTCATGGAGCTAAAGCTTTCATGAAATTTTAGAAGGAGTGGTATCGGAGGAGGAGGTGGAAGTGTCCCTAGAACCTTCGAGGAGGTGGGTGTCGGAACCGTTATGGGCAATCAGGGTAGTGAGTTCTAAGATTAACTTCTCTTGTTCTCGGTGATGATGATCTAGACGTTTTAAGAGGGTTGAGACTTGCTCAGTGCTTTTACCCTTAGACCATTTGTTGGACTTAGGAGGATTTAAGGGGGCTGCAGTTTTTCCTAATAGCCATCGCACCAAAGAATAGGGAGATTTGAAGATTGTAAATAGAAGATGTCTGATGCCACTGCTAATCCACCCCAAGAGGATTTGAATAATGGCTAATAGTACTAAGAGGCTGATAACGGCCAGGATAGGATGACCTACCATCCAAGAGAGTGCAGGATAACTGGCTGCTAAACTTTGAAACCACCTGTCTAAGGCAGTTTGTACAGGATTGATGGCGAAGCTCAAATGCTGTAAACCCATACCAACTCCTCACCTAGGATATCTACAGTGATGTTGCGATAGTCGTGGGAATTAGCCTTACTATACGGCGTGGATACCGACAACTCCAAATCTCTGGCGGTGAATGCTTTGCTGATTTAACCAGAGAGACTGGAGACGGTTTCACTGGTGGGCACTTTGATCTCAGAATCGGATGGAGAATCAGTAAGGGGCGGCAGACGTAGGAGGAGTTGGGGTTTACCCATTCCATAGGTTAACCGATAACACCAGCTTAAGAGCTGCAGCCAGAGATGAGGCCAACGTTGAGATAAAGGAGTTTGCCAACGCTGTAAAAGCTGGGGTAACCAGCCACTAAAGAAAAAGGCGAGGATGGTGGTCCAGGTAAAGGTGAGGTAAGTGGGGACCCAGTTGAGCAGTTCTTTCAGGCCAATAGCACGGGCTACCCACCAGGGGATTTGGGGCATGCGCACGCCCGCTTTCAGAATGGTACGGGTCATAAATAGCCAGCCTCCGCGATCTTTGATGAAGTCATCGACTTGATCGGGGGGTTCAGTACTGAGAACGCCAAAGAAAGCATTGAGGATGGCGTTAATCCAATAGGGCGGTAAGGTGCTTTGCGGTTTAGCCATCATTCCACGAGAGAAAATCCAGGTGGCGGCTAGGTTGTCTTGGTAGGCATTGACCAGTCCGAGAGCTTCGCCTGATAAGAGGTTATTTTGTAAGGCGGTATGCAATAAATGGGTGACCCGAGGTAGGTTGCGAACTAAAGAGCCGAACCCGGTGAAGATCAGGGGAGAATTTAAGGACGCTGCATCGCCAATGGAGAGGATGCGATCGCACCCCGGTAACCGATCTTGGGCATTGCGGCTAAAGCGTCCTGGAATATAGCCAAAGGCAGCTTTTCGCCATTCCAATTGATCTAAATCGCAGCGGCGATAGTCCGGTAAACAGGCAAAGAAATCTTCAAAAAGCTCTAGTAAAGACCCTGGATTCTCTGGGGAAATCTGATGGTAATAGAACAAATAAATGGTGATATCGTTGCCTTCGCCAGGAAACATTTCCCAGATCAGCTGGCGACCACGACTGGTATCGCCGTTGGTAAATAGAGGCTCCCCATAATTTTGGTCCCACACGCCCGGAGCAAAACCATCTTTAACCACACCACCAATCGTTGGACAAACACTATCAAAGGCCTGTCCGCCATTAATCTGTTGGGCAATTTGCGAGGCAGTACCCATGGCATCGATCAGCAGTCGGGACTGCATATAAGACACTTGATCGGTACTTAAGTCTCGCACCTGCATCGTCACAGAGTCTGCTTCTAAATAGGCTTGCTCAAATTCTGTGCATTCAAAGATTTGGCCTCCAGCGGCCAACAGTTTTTCCCCACAAAGCTGCAGCAGCCGATCACAGTCCATGGCAACATTGAGAACGGTTGGTGTATAGAGAACGGAAGACCGAGCTGCAGGTGGATTATTGCCACTAAAAAACTGATTAAAATTATCTTTGTATTCGCGAGCAATTAACGTTTCTAGCTCTTCTGCTGTCAACAAACCGACATCAACTAGGGTTTGTAGTTCACTGCGCGAAATATTCCACTCCCGGTTCATGCGACCAAATTTAATGCGCTCCACTAAGGCCACTTTGTAGCCTAAGCGAGCCATCATGGCTGCGGTCAAAGCCCCTAGGGCACCGCCCACAATCACAATATCCCAGGTTGAATCCGGTTCTGCTGGTGGTGCAGTATGCATAATGGGCTGAACTTTTGGCGGTTGGGGGCCGAGTTTTACGGTGTCTCGCCAGCGTTTTTCCCACCAATAGGCGCGCTGCAAGTCTGCCTCACCATTAGGAATGTTTTGGAAGTATTTTGCCGTTAATGGGTAATAGGGGGCTAAGGCTGAAAAAATATCAGTTTGGGACAGATCAATTTCTGGGAAAGGTTTGGGAGCGTAGGGGAAAACGGATTTGAGCGTAGCTTCAAAGGTATGGATCCACTCTTGTTGTCCTGATAATGGCTGATCAGACCATTGCATGACTTTCAGATAGGTGGTGTTGAGATGTTGCCACAGAAACACGACGAGTTTCGCGGGACCTGTTGAAATATGTATCCCTGACGGGGTGGATGTCAGAACGCTAGCACTTAAGCCCAGCGTTTCTGCGGTTTGCTGATGCAACCAAGTTTGAACGGCTGCTAGATCCGACGTGGGAATTTCCAGGTAAAGAAGTTGTTTCATGAGTTGGGCAAGACCCTAAACAGCACAGCTCTAAGGTTGCTCGCGGAAAGGATGAAAGGCGAGCATTTACCCCCAAGATGTGAATGGGCAAAGCAGTTATCCATTATTCAGTGAATCTTATGCAAAGCATACCGTTTCATCGGAAACAACGGCTGAGATTGCTAAGCTTTGACACATTTATTGGGGCTTGATGGCTGTGCGCGAGCCACTTTCAGGCAGATAGGGTGTTACAAGAAAAGGATCTAGGGGCTAACGGTCGTAATGAACTGGGCAAGCCGTTCTATACCTTGCTCAATACTCGTTTGATCAGTTGCGTAGGACAGCCGAATACATTGATCGGCCCCGAAGGCGACGCCGGGAACAGCTGCTACATGACACTGTTCAAGCAAGGCTTCACAAAAAGCGATGGATCCTAAGCCCGTAAAGCTAATATCTGGAAACATATAAAATGCCCCTTGGGGTTGGGGACAGGTCACACCAGGAATATCCGTCAGGAGCTGAAACATCAGCCGACGTCGTTGATCAAAGGCTTGGCGCATAATGTCTACGCAATCTTGGGAGCCTTCCAGAGCGGCGATGGCACCATATTGAGCGAAGGTACAAACATTAGACGTACTATGGCTTTGCAGTCGTCCCACTGCTTGAATGAGTTCCAAGGGACCTGCTAAATAACCAATCCGCCATCCTGTCATCGAATACGCTTTGGCAAACCCATTGCTGATAATGGTTCGTTGAAATGCTGCCTCACTAACTGCGCCGATGCTGAGCTGTTCAGCACCATCATATAAAATTCTCTCGTAGATTTCGTCAGACACGACCCAAATGTTGGCTGCGACAATAATCTCAGCTAGTGCCGCAATCTCGGCAGGGGTATAGACCATCCCTGTGGGATTGGAAGGAGAATTGAGGACTAATAGGCGAGTGTGCGGTGTAATGGCTGCTTGGAGCTGGGCAGGTGTGATTTTAAATCCGGTTTGGGCATCGGTGGCTAAGGTGACCGGGACTCCCCCAGCCAGTTTCACCATCTCGGGATAACTGAGCCAATATGGCGCTGGAATTAAAACCTCATCACCAGGATTGAGGAGTACCTGCATCAAGTTGTAGAGTGATTGCTTGCCCCCATTGGTAACGAGCACATTCTCAGTTTGGAAATTTAAGCGATTCTCGTGCTGTAATTTATGGGCAATCGCTGCTCGCAGTTGAGGCTCGCCTGGGGCCGGGCCATATTTGGTTTTCCCTTGATCTAATGCCTGTTTGGCAGCGGCTTTGATGTGCTCAGGGGTGTCAAAATCGGGTTCGCCAGCACTAAAGCTTAAGACATCAATACCGTCAGCCCGCATTGCTTTTGCTTTTGCTGAGATGGCTAAGGTCAAGGATGAAGACACCTGACCAATGCGGTCTGCCAGTTTCATGCTGACTCCGAGATTGAGGACGGGGAACTATTTGGAATAGCATACCGCACCCTCTTAAGAAGCAAATCAGAATTCCCTCTTAAGAATTTAATCTTCTCCTGAAAGGCAGTGGATCGGCAGCGAGAGATGGATAGTGTCAATGCAAGCAAGAGATTTATGCTTGGGCTGGAAATCGCTCTTGGTAAAGGGTCGTGATTTGGGTGATGACCTGCTCAATCGTCATGCCATCCGTGTTGATTTCTATGGCATCGTAAGCCTTGCGAAGGGGGGCAAATTCTCGTTGACTATCCTGTTGATCGCGACTGGCAATCAGGTCTTCTAATTCAGATTGGGTTGGGGAGGGTAAGTTCTGATCCTTTAAATCCTGTTGGCGACGACGGGCGCGTTCTTCAATAGAAGCCGTTAAGAAGATTTTGAGTCCCGCCTCAGGAAAGACATGGGTGCCAATATCTCGACCTTCGGCAATCAGGCCACCCTGGCGACCTAAGCGTTGCTGTTGTTTGACGAGGGCTTCTCGAACTGGGGGTTGAGCGGCAACCGCTGACACCTGGGATGTCACTTCTGGGGTGCGAATGGCTTGGGTGACCTCCTGTTGGTTCACCCAGACTTGGGGAGGTTGTTGAGGGTCTGGATGGGGTTTGAGTTCGATATTGCAATCTTCTACAAGCTCTGCGATCGCAAACGTGTTTGAGACCTCAACTTGCTTGTCTAGGGCCAGCCAGGCTATGGCTCGATACATAGCTCCTGTGTCTAGGTATTGCAATCCTAAGGCTTGGGCACAGCGGCGGGTGACCGTTGATTTGCCCGCACCTGCAGGCCCATCCATGGCGAGGATAGGCCTGCGGGCATCCAAAAGTATATTGTCGATCAGCCGAACAGAGCCAACGCGGGCGGCAACCGCGACCAGGCCTTGGGTAGTGATGTGCTCTAAAGGCTGCAAAGTTAAAGGATCGACCAGATCGATATAGTCCACCTCAACCTGGGGTTCTTTGGCTAAGGTTTGGGCCACCGTAGTGAGGACGGAGTTGCGATCGCAACTTCCCCCCTGAAAAGTGTGTTGAGCCGCTTGCAGGCTATGGTGCAAAATGGTTGCTTGTTGTGCTTCTTGAGGATTCAAATACTGATTGCGAGAACTCAAGGCCAGGCCTGTCGCTTCACGAATGAGCCTGCAGGGGACCACCGTGACATCTAGATTTAAATCCTGGACAAGACGCTGAATAATGGTCAGCTGTTGGGCATCTTTTTGGCCAAAGTAGGCCCGAGTAGGCTGGACAATATTCAACAATTTCAAAACAATGGTCGCTACCCCTGTGAAATGATCGGGGCGATGGGGGCCACAGAGGTTCTCTGTGAGGGAGGCCGGTGGAATTACTTGGGTGAGGGGATCGTCGGCGAGAATCGTGTCTATAGAGGGGGCAAAAATAGCATTTACACCCTGCTCTTGGCACAATGCTTGATCTTGATCCAAGGTTTGCGGGTATTCTGTCAGGTCTTCATGGGCAGCAAACTGGAGAGGATTGACGAAAATGCTGACAATCACACATTGATTTTCTTGGCGAGCCCGCTGAATCAGGCTGAGATGCCCAGTATGCAACGCCCCCATGGTTGGCACCAAGCCGATCTGACCAATGACTGTGCTGGAGGGGCTTGCGCTTTCATTGAGGTTGCTAGGAAAACAGTGCAAGAAATGACGAAGTCCTGACACCGTTCGAATAATAGGCACATTGTCCATGGCAGTTAGAAAAAAGGGGCAGACGGCAGAGCCAGTGCTTTGGCAAAGCGGACCGATGATAGGCGTGACTGGCTTTGAAGCTAGTGTATCGTCTGGCGGTTGACGGTGTCGTCAGTCTAGGGTCTAGCAGAATAATAGGGTGGCTATATTTAATGCCTTGCTATATCGGGGCTTCACGCGGGGTTGAATGGATGAATTAGGACCGTGCGTAGAACTGCTGGAGCATGGAGTTGAATTTAGAGAAGTCAAAGCTACGGGGATCGGAACGCTCGCCAGAACGGTCAACGCCTGCATGGGTGGTGACGCGTTGGCTGGGAACCCCAGTGCGGGCAATCAACCAGGCGAGGGATTGGTATTGGGCCTCTGAATAGCCCCTATGGCTTGGGCCATTGTGATTCCCGTCTGGAGGGGTCTCCAGGGCAATGTGATAGGCAAAGTTATTGACGGAGGCTGGTAAGTCTGGATTGGTTTTGACGGCTTCAGGACCATTAGCTCCTACAAATACGGAGTTGCCTGCACCAAATGCTCGATTCTCAGGGGGGACAAGATAGACGATGGTGCCATCGAGAAAAATTAAGGCATGGTAACTGGCTTGATCTTCATCCCGAGGATGAGGGGTTTGAAAGTGACGGATGGCACTCATGCCGGAGCCAACGGTCTCATGGAGAACGATCAGCCAGTTATTTTGTACCGGTTGTCCTTGAGCGTTGTTAACGAACCGTTGTCCATAGTTGGTTGGATGAACGGTGGCTTTAACTTCTCTAGGTTGAGGGTAGGAAGAAGAAACGCTGGTCAGGGGACGCTGGGGAACAGGAGGCGGTGGCGCAATGGGAGCTGGATTATTAGGGGTCGGGGCAGTTGTCAGGGGTGCAGTCGGTGGCACGACCTCTGGATCAGCTAGGACAATATCTGACTCCACCTCTGGCAGATTCTCAGGTGTTGGGGCAGGAAACCCTGAGGGGGCAGGGCCTTTTTGGGCTGCTGAAGTGGAAGCAGACTCTCTTTCAGTCACACTCCAGAAACCGAAGGCACTGGTGATCAGGCCAGCTGCAACCGATAACACCAGGGTTAGGAAAACGTTGCTTTTAGTCATGGTTGATAAGGTCTTCCCACCTGAATTTGGATAAATAAGGGGCCAACAGCCATATTGAACCGGGTAAATCCCTTGAGAATGACTTCAATTTGTAGACTCTAAATTTCTACTTATAAAGATCATATACGTCAAGAAACTATAAAAAAAGTCAACAATATCACTTTTTCTTCAGATGAAGCGCTAAAAACGACCTAGGCTCCATATCTTGTATGCCCATTTTGCAGAGGTAGTGCAACGGGTTGGGCAGGATGGATGTAGCCCATCAGGATGTAAAGAATGAGGTAGCAATGAGTTTGAGGAAAAAATGGGTTTGCATGGCCCTGTGTCTATGGGGGAATCTCTGTAGCATGGGTTTGGCCCAGCCTATTCCCCAAGTGGAGATGGCTGAACCGGTGGGGGTATCAGCAAAAGGAGAGGACGAAGACTCACGTGGATCCCGCCCTGGTCTCTGCCATTGTTCAGCTACAAGGACTGAAAGTACCTGAGCCTCGGGTGCAGGGTGCAGCTCGACTGCCCCTGTTCACTTTGCCGGGAACGTCGGTGTATACCATCAATGCCCAATTGCAGGGGCTGCCCACCCGATGGTTAGTGGATACCGGGGCATCGACCTCGATGGTGGCCACGCCTGTCGTAGAAGCACTGGGCCTCAAAGGGAAACCTATCCCTAATCAACGGTTGTCCTTTGCGGTGGCGGGGAATGACTGTCCTAATATGAATGCGACGCTTCAGCAGTTACCCCCACTAGAACTGGGAAAGCTCCAAGTCAAAGAACTGCATAGTCTCCAGTTTGCCAATACGGTCATTCCCGCAGAATTGTCTGGGGTATTAGGGATGGATGTGCTGAGTCAGTTTGATCTACATCTGCATCCCGGCAAAGCAACCCTGAGTTTATTACCACCCACGCCATTGCCTGTCGATGCGATCGCAGCTGCAGTTCCCCTAGAGCAAAAACTAGGGGTGATGGTGGCGCAGCTCCACATCAATGGTCAAGGTCCATTTCGGGTATTGTTAGACACGGCTGCGGATAGTACCTTTATTTCTGAGCCGGTGGCGGCAAAACTTAAATTAGATGTAGCGACGTTGAGTCCAATTCAAATTCGAGGGTTTTGTGGCTTGGAAAACGCGATGCGATCGCAACTGGATTCCGTCACCCTCCATCGATATCAGCAGCGCAATCTAGATGTAATCGTCTTATCTTCCAGCATTCTCAAAGTACTGAAAGTAGACGGTATTCTAGGTCAGAACTTTCTCCGTCACTATCAGCAATATTGGCGATTTAATTCAGGTGGAGAGCAAGGCAGCTTGTTACTGGTGCCCCTTGTCACCTCAACGTCTCCCCGCTAAGGCCGCTGATTAAGCAATGCTGACCAATTCAATCTCAAACGTTAAATCTTCTCCTGCTAGGGGATGGTTGCCATCTAGGGTGACTTGATCTTCAATGATCTCACTGACCATCACCGGAATGACTTGTCCCTCAGGGTTTTTGATCTGCAACTGTTGACCAACTTCTAAATCGAAATCGCTGGGAATTTGCTCTCGGAGGACAGTAACCACCATATCTTCATGGCGGGGTCCATAGGCTTGATCGTAGACAATCGTCTCAGTCTTAGAATCACCAGGATTCATACCAATGACAGCTTGCTCAAACCCTGGAATGACTTGTTGTCCACCAATGGAAAACTGCAAAGGCTCACGCTCTAAGGAAGAATCGAAGACGGAACCATCATCCAGCTTTCCCGTGTAGTGAATCGATACGGTATCTCCGACTTTGGCTGCTGCCATGATTATGCTCCTGAGATGAATGAACGGCACCAGTGGACTAACACGTTATTGGCCCACTGGGTCACAAGCGTAATGAACACCTTTGTCTACCTACGACCACGCATTCTACGTCGTTCTCGGTGTCTGGCAGTCATTTTCCGCTGTCGCTTTTGAGCGGGAGTCTCAAAATGGCGGTTCTTTTTCATGTCGGCAAAGATGCCGGCTCTAGATACTTTCCGTTTAAATCGACGCAGCGCGGATTCTAATTGCTCATCGTCTCCAAGGACCACTTGGGTCATTCAATATTCTCCAACTAATAGGGTTAAACGTCTGGATGCCAGGAATTACTGTATACCCAAATATAAAAGCAGATAAGAGAGAATGGGTTGCTACCCTTATCTGATAAAACTTGCAACGGTTACTGTTGCTAGGCTTGAGCTTACCTCAACCCTATGAAGATATTGGGGTTAATATCTTTGGCTGCTGCCCCAGCCACTGCTAGTCGGTCTGGGGGTGCGAGGCTTGGCTTTGTTGACCTTTAGAGTCCGTCCCATCCACTCAGCACCATCTAACTCTTCGATGCCTTTGTCTTCGTTAGCTTCGTCCTGCATTTCTACGAATCCAAAACCACGCTTGCGACCTGACTCACGATCTACAGGAAGCTTGACTTGTTTGACCTCCCCATATTCCGCAAAAACTGCGGTCAAATCGTCCTCTGTAACCTCATAAGATAGGTTACCGATGTAAACTGTCATACCTTACCTTCAAAAATCAAATGAACAACGTATCGAGATTGGGATGCGGAGGTAAGTCAACTAACTCAGGACGAAAGGATAACTTTTCTTGAATCTAGCCAAAACTTGGCCTACCGACGTTTGGTCTCTCCGGTTATTCTAGCGTTACTGCCGCCAAGTTCAAAGAGGCAAATGATCGATCCTTGTGAGGAAAGACCGACAGGCAGAGGTAAATATGGCAGAATTTAATCTAATGATGCCTTAGTGTACAGGCTTATATTCTCATCTTTAAAATATTTTAAGTTTATGATTGCCACCGCTCCGTCCCTATCTAGCCAATATGATCCCGCGGCAACAGAAGCCAAATGGCAAGAAAATTGGGAAGCGAACGACGTATTTAAAGCTGATCCGAACCATGGGGGGTGACCCCTACTGCATCGTTATTCCCCCACCGAATGTGACGGGCAGTCTGCATATGGGCCATGCCTTTGAAGCGGCGCTCATTGATGTGCTGATTCGTTACCATCGCATGATTGGTGACAATACCTTGTGGTTACCGGGGACGGACCATGCCAGTATTGCCGTGCACACGATTTTAGAGAAGCAGCTGCAGGCGGAAGGCAAAACCCGCTACGACATTGGCCGCGATGAATTTTTAGAACGGGCTCAGCGTTGGAAAGCTGAATCCGGCGGCAGAATTGTCCATCAGCAGCGACGGTTGGGAGTCTCTGTCGATTGGACCCGTGAGCGGTTCACGATGGATGAAGGACTATCTAAAGCAGTTAACAAAGCCTTTGTGCAAATGCATGAAGAGGGGCTGATTTACCGTGGCAATTATATGGTGAATTGGTGCCCTGCTAGCCAATCTGCGGTCTCCGATCAAGAAGTAGAGAATAAAGAAGTGGATGGCCATCTCTGGCACTTCCGCTATCCCCTCAGCGACGGCTCTGGCTTTGTTGAAGTCGCCACCACTCGCCCAGAGACCATGCTGGGGGATACGGCAGTGGCGGTGAACCCTAAGGATGAACGCTATCAAGACCTGATTGGCAAAACTATTAAGCTGCCGATCACGGAGCGCGAGATTCCGGTGATTGCCGATGAATTAGTAGATCCAGAATTTGGAACGGGTTGCGTCAAAGTTACCCCTGCCCATGATCCCAATGACTTTTCTATGGGGCAGCGGCATAATTTGCCTTTCATTAATATCCTCAATAAAGATGGTTCTCTGAATGAAAATGGCAATGTTTTTGCGGGATTGGATCGGTTTGAAGCCCGTAAACGGGTGATTGCTCGCTTGGAAGAAGAGGGCTGTTTGGTGAAAACAGAAGCGTATCGTCATAGCGTTCCCTATAGCGATCGCGGCAAGGTACCGGTTGAACCCTTGATCTCAACTCAATGGTTTGTGAAAACGGACCCCTTAGCTAAACGGACCTTGGCATTCTTAGATGATCAGACATCGCCCGAGTTTGTCCCTGAGCGCTGGACCAAGGTGTATCGGGATTGGCTGGTGAATCTTCGAGACTGGTGTATTTCCCGCCAGCTCTGGTGGGGACACCAAATCCCAGCTTGGTATGCCATCAGCGAAACTGAGGGCGAAATTCGAGAAGATACGCCTTTTGTGGTGGCCGAAAATGCAGAGTCAGCGCAGCAAAAAGCGGTGGAACAGTTTGGCTCTGAGGTGCAATTGCTCCAGGATCCAGATGTTTTAGATACCTGGTTCTCGTCAGGATTATGGCCCTTTTCCACCTTGGGCTGGCCGGAGGAAACGGCGGATCTTTCGACCTACTATCCCACCGCCACTTTGGTGACCGGTTTTGACATTATTTTCTTCTGGGTCGCCCGGATGACTTTGATGGCGGGCCACTTTACTGGAAAGATGCCTTTTAAGGATGTCTATATCCATGGCTTGGTGCGGGACGAAAATAATAAAAAAATGTCGAAGTCGTCCAATAACGGGATTGATCCGTTGATCTTGATCGACAAATATGGCACTGATGCCCTCCGCTATACCCTGATCCGCGAGGTGGCTGGTGCAGGGCAAGATATTCGCCTGGAGTATAACCGCAAGACCGATGAATCTACTTCTGTAGAAGCTTCTCGTAACTTTGCCAATAAGTTATGGAATGCTTCTCGATTTGTGTTGATGAACCTGAATGGGCAAACGCCAGAACAGCTTGGGCAGCCTGCGATTGCTGATCTAGAACTCGCAGATCGTTGGATTTTGTCCCGATATCATCGCCTGGTGCAGCAAACCCGCAATCAGGTGGATGCCTATGGTTTGGGTGAAGCTTCTAAAGGTCTGTATGAATTTATTTGGGGTGATTTCTGTGACTGGTATATCGAACTGGTGAAGCCCCGACTGCGTCAGGAAGGTACTACTTCCCAGCGTGTGGCCCAGCAAACCCTTGCCTATGTATTAGAGGGAACGCTGAAGCTCTTTCATCCGTTTATGCCCCATATTACGGAAGAGATTTGGCAGACCCTGACTCAACCGACCTCAGAACAATATTTAGCCAGTCAGCCCTACCCAGAAGCAGCTGATATTCAATTAGTGACAGAAACGGTGCTGCTTTCTCCAGATAGTGCTGATGTCCCTGTAGAAGAGGCAACGGCAGATCCTGAGCCATCTGCTGCACCGGAGACAGAATCGACCGCTCAAGCGAGGGATGAGACCTTGGAGCCAGACCCTGAAGTTCATGACTTTAACTGGCGAGATGCCGTCCATATCTTTGGCGAGTTGCCAGCGTACCTCGGCCGTTTTCTAGATGTGAATCAAACGGTCTTACTGTGGGTCTGTGTCTTCTTCCTGGGTATTATCAGTCTTGCGGTTACGGCAGCAGTATTAGGTGCGATTAATCACGTCCCTCTATTAGGCAGCGCCTTTGAATTAATTGGTTTAGGCTATTCTCTGAACTTTGCCTATCGGCGTCTGCTCTGGTATGACGATCGCCAAGCCTGGGTCGAATCCTTGCAAAAGAAGAAAGATGAAATTTTGCCATTGCTGAGTGATCCCAAGACTTTGGAGACAACGGCGGAAGCCTTAGGTGGGGATTTGGCTTTGGCAGAGCCTGCGGCAGTCGAACCAGAGCTCCACGACGAAGATGACTTTATACCTAAAAATTCACAGCCAGAGCCAAATTCCGCTGATTTCACAGCCTGGGTTGATCCGGGGCTAGAAGAGCAGTTCGAGCTAGTCATTGAGACCATTCGCACCATTCGCAACTTACGAGCAGAAGCCAGCATTAAGCCAAAGCAGCCCATTAAAGTGATTTTGCAAAGCGAAAGCGATCGCGAACGACAAATCCTCACAGCCGGTCAAACCTATCTCCAGGATCTGGCGAGAGTAGAGTCTTTGAGCATCACTCCAGCAGTAGAAGGGGAAGTTAAACAAACCATCATTGGTGTGGTTGGTACGGTCCAAGTCCTTCTACCTCTTAGCGGTGTAGTGGACGTTGAGATCCTGAAAGCCAAGCTAAATAAGGATCTGAAAAAAGCAGACGCAGAAATTCGGTCCAGTAGTGGTCGGTTGAACAATGCCAATTTTGTGGAGCAAGCCCCACCCGCAGTGGTTCAGGGCGCTCGTGATACCCTGGCTGAAGCCGAAAAGCAGGCTGAGATTTTGCGCGATCGCCTAGAGCGACTCTAGGGCTATGTCTACTCCCCCCATTCAGTGGTATCCCGGTCATATCGCCAAGGCTGAGAAAGCCCTAATTGAACAACTCAAAAAAGTTGATGTGGTTCTGGAGGTGCGAGATGCTCGTATCCCCCACTCTAGCCACCACCCTCAAATTCAGAGATGGATTGGGGAAAAGCCTCATGTATTGGTGTTGAATCGGATTGACTTGGTTACGCCGGTTTCCCATCAGCTTTGGCTCGATGCTCTGAAGGCAGAAGGTCTAGTGCCTCACTGTACAGATGCTCAGCATGGTAAAGGTATTAAGGCCGTGATTACAGCAGCGGAAAAAGTAGGGGTCAGTATTAATCAACGACGGCGAAGCCGCGGTATGCGACCTCGCCCAGTGCGAGCAGTGGTGCTGGGGTTTCCCAATGTGGGTAAATCTGCTTTAATCAATCGCCTGCTGAAGCGACGCATTGTTGAAAGTGCTCGCCGTCCAGGGGTAACCCGTCAGCTTCGTTGGGTACGTGTGTCTCCAGATTTGGAACTTTTGGATACCCCCGGTGTATTACCCGCTAAATTGGATAATCAAGCAGCGGCCTATAAGTTGGCTATTTGCGATGATATCGGCACTGCCGCCTATGAAAATCAGTTGGTGGCGACTGCTTTAATTGAGCTGATCCAAGCGCTAGAGTCATGTGATCCTAAGCGTGGATTTTTGCCTGACAAGATTCTGCAAAACCGCTATCAAATTGACCCCACATCCTTGACTGCTGCAGATTATTTGGAAACAGCGGCTGAACAACTGCATCAAGGGGATCTAGAGCGCATGGCCCAGAAAGTTCTGAACGATTTTCGCAAAGGTCTTTTGGGGAAGGTTACGCTGGAGTTACCACCTGCTAGTCTTTAGCCTTGGCTTTTGTTGCAAGATGTAGCGTAATTTCAGCAGAGGTACTAGAGCATCCGGTAGCCTAGTCACTTTTTCGTTGCTGCTTGCATGGGGCAAGCAAAAGTGGCGAGGCAAAGATGCCTCTCAATTATTCAAGTTAGTCGGCATCTTCGTTCATTGATACATCAGAAGGGGTATCAATGAACGAAGATGATTACCATTGATGTCACGTCTCATTGTTGATGCGAGCCTTTTCATAGCTATTTTTCATCGACAAGACACTCAGCATCATTATTGTGTAGATCGCCTTAAGTTTCTCATTGATGAGCAGCACAGTTTGATTACGACTTTTCCCGTGCTCTGTGAAGTACATAAGCTAATTCAACGGTATACCAACCCAATCCTTGCTCAACAAGCACTCTTTGAACTGGTAGCAGCGTTAAATATTTTTCCTAGGACATTTATATTGACCGATTTGAGACAGGGACGGAGCTGACTGCCTGACATAAGTACCTCAAAGCCTTTAGATACGTAGCTTTTGGATGCTGAATAGCAGGGTGTATAAGGCTAGCTTTTGGCATTGTTCACACGTCAAACGCAACCTAAACGTATTACCAACTCTCTTGCCTTAGGGGCAGCGTTGCTATTCTTACAGTGTAAACCCTTACGAAGAAAAGGCTTTCAGAGATGTGTCAGGCAGTCAGGGGACGGAGTGTTTTCTATGACTTGAAATTGATGAAGCTCCATCACACTGAACCTTGAAACATATCTAACAAAAATGATGCTTGTTGAATAGGGTAGTAGCTGTTATTAACGGACGAGAGAAGACACATAGACTTTCCCAGAAGCATTAATTCTCAACCAAAACTCATCTAGCAAAATAGCATCCTTTCTTCTCTTGTCATAAAGTGCAATATTGAAAAGACTTGAGCAACAATTTTCTGTGATTTTTATTTTTTTTGAAAATTATTTAATTTACTATATGAACAGCCTTATTTTGCGTCAAAAGATAACGTTAACGGTTATTCGTGCTGGAGTAATAGGAATAGGTTTATCAGCATTATTAGCCGTTGATTTTCGTCATCAAAAAGCGCATGCCAATCAGCTTGAACCTTCCCATATGACTCAGCCAAGGATTCATGTGAATCCCAACATGAATGTAAAAGAAGACAATGATGGGTGGTTGCATCAAAGTTTCATTGTTGAAAGAAGAGATTCTGACCATGTCAGGGCAGGGACAGCTATAGATAAAAGTGCGGGTAAGGGTAAAAACGTAATCAGTAATAGATCCTTAACAGGTGAGCCTGACAATGATCTGTGGCTGAGTATTTTTGAGATTGCTGAACATCCGGATTTTTTAAGTGATTGGATGTTCAAAGATGGTCCTGAGACACTGAGAGTGCTTAAGCCTGGAGAAACAAGCACTCTCACGGGGATCACAGCTCAAAAGATCAAAAGTCGAAGAACTTTAGCTAACGCTTCACCTGTCTTACCTGCCCCCCTCTTTTCTGAGATTCAGCAGTTAGAGACGGTGATTACGCCCAGTGGGGATGCCGCAGATATCTTTGTTCCCCATTGGGCCAAATCTGATCCGAGTGCTAAACCTTTTCCTGTGGCTCTGTTGCTTCAGGGAGCCAATGTAGATAAATCTCACTACTCCGAATATGCCAAAGTGGTTGCGAGCTATGGCTTTGTAGTGGTCATTCCCAATAACTTAAGAATTTGGCCTTTGCCACTCCCTGCGCCAACCACAACAGGGTATTACCCTGAATTGAAATTGATTAATGAGGTCTGGACTTTCATCAAAGATCCGACGGTTTCTCCTGTGGCCGAGGTTATCAACCCAGAGCAATTGGTACTGCTAGGCCATTCGTTAGGAGGGGCTGCAGGATTAAACGCTGTGCAGGGAGGATGTTCTATTCCTAAATGCCTTTATGGTGAATTCAAGCAGCCGGAAGAATTAGTTGCTGCTGTTTTCTATGGCACTCACCTTAAGCCCTATACGGGTGATTCTGTTCCCCCTATAAATAACGACACGATTCCCACGGCTTTAATCTTTGGTGAAAAGGATGGGCGATCGTTTCCCGAGAAGACCAAAGAAACCTATCAGCAGTTAAGGAATCCGCTGAAGGTGCTGGTATCTATCACGGGGGCCAATCATTTTGGCATCACGAATAGCAATGCACCTAAGAACCCAGTCAATACGCCTGCTGTTGTTCCAGCTATTTTCCAAGATCCTAAAGTGCAAGACCTTTCTCAAGCGCTGGCAATCCAAACGATTGGAACTTGGACAGCATTATTTCTCCGAGCGACGGTTCTCGAAGATCCAATGGCCTTGGATGTGATCTTCAGTGGTGCTGGAGATAAAGTAGATAACAATGTCAAGGTCCTGATGCAAGGTCCTTTGCCGTAAATTTGCACGATCTAAAACTTAGCAACTCCAAGCTATTATTCGGTCTTCGACCTGAAAAATTACACTGACAGAGTTCCATCTCAGTTTGGGCAATCTAGAAATGAACCCTAGGCTCTGCCATTGAGAAAGATGTTGAATATGTAAATAAATGGGTTAGAAATGGCGACCACCTAACGTCTATTTCATGGACCAGAATATTCACTTGACACTCTTATCTTGTGCCTTGCTAGTGGCATTGGGCTGCTGCCTAAATGGCGAACATAGTCTTTTTAGGGTGCACAGCATAATATTTCTACCCAAATCGAAAAAATCAGTATGAATTCTTTTTATGATTGAAATCCTTAGGGTTTATGGAGGAATTATGCTGTTTACTCAGTCAATCTACAGCCTTAACTTTTCGGGAATTATCTATTGTTAGACTGATTAAATTTTTCATGAATTTGGGATTAATCAGCCATATCCCAGGTGATGAAAAATCCAATTTATGGGAAATTCGTGCAAATGCGTCAAGACGTCGACCAATATCTTTCTGTACTGATTCGTCAAAAACTCAACTTATGTCTTTCGGAAGGCTGGGTTTATGGACAATTGAAACAGGAGTTTGCGCTTGAACAGGATGAATTGGAAGAGCTTACCAGACGTTTAGGGTTTCAGAAAGGTTGGAATCCAGGTCTGAAAGACTTACTGGAATACCAATGGTCTAAGGATCAAGAAACCGTTCGGACTTTGGAGAGAATTCGGGGACAATCTTTAGTCCCTAAGCCACCCAAACGCACCAATCGCAATCCACCGAGTCAAAAGAGCAAGGCTGCTGAGATTGCTGCCGATCAGAAGCGAAAACATAGTCAGCAAGATGAACTGCAACACGCTCTCAAACAACTTCATGCCCTAACTGGTTTAGATACGGTTAAATCTACAGTTCAGGAGTTAGTCAATATCGCCAAGGTCTCTCAGATGCAGGCAAAAGTCGGCATCAAGTCTCCTGCGATCACGAGACATTTGGTATTCACAGGCAATCCTGGAACAGGCAAAACCACGGTCGCGAGGCTGCTGGGGGAGATTTATAAGCATCTAGGTGTGGTTTCAAAAGGACACTTTGTCGAAGTTGATCGCAGTCTTTTAGTGGCTGAATATGTGGGGCAAACAGCGCCTAAAACCACAAAAGTGATCGAATCGGCCTTGGGAGGGGTGCTTTTTATTGATGAGGCTTATGCACTTGTTGCAGATGGTCGTGGAGATGCCTTTGGGCAAGAAGCAATCAATACACTCCTCAAGCTGATGGAAGACCACAGAGAAAATTTGGTGGTGGTGGTGGCAGGCTACAAAATAGAGATGGCTCGTTTTATTGACTCCAACCCGGGTTTAAAGTCCAGGTTCTCTAGAGCAATCCATTTTGAAGACTATGCACCATCTGAATTAGCCGATATTTTTAAGGCGAGTTGTGAACAGCATGGCTATCTACTCTCGGATCAAACCTTGAAGTCTATGTGCCATTTAATTGGGCAATTTGAAACCCAAGTCGGTGAACTGGGTAATGGTCGATTTGTGAGAAATATCTTTGATCGTTGTGTGGCAATGCAATGTAGCCGTTTGGCTGCTTTATCCAGACCGACTAAGGACGATTTAAGGACGTTTCTTCCTGCCGATATTCCCACTCAAGAGCAACTCACCCAGTCCCTTCTATAAAAGCAACAGAGTTCAGTCATAGGAGGATACTAGAGCCAAGCTGCTACTGCTAGGATTGCTGATAACCCAAAGCTGGTTTTTGCTGCGGTGTTGGGAAGATTAGCTTATGCAGATACAAGCTGCGATCGCACAATAGTGAGAGTGTTTAGATTTTTGTGTAAGCCGTAACGTATTCAATAGTTGAATCGTGTTGGGAACAGAATAGCAAAATGGGACAGCGCCGCCTTCCAATTCAAAATCGGTCTGGTCCATCTCTTCGAGATATTCCTCATCGCCAGAAACATCAATTTGTAGACAGACTCTTCATTCGGGAAGACAGCTTTGGTCTTAATCACCTTTCGCAGTGAGCGATTGAGCGACTCAATGGCATTAGTGGTGTAGATAACCTTTCGGATGGCCATTGGGTACTTAAACAACGGAGCAATATTATCCCAATGCCGTATCCAGATTTGGCTGATGCCAGGATACGTCTGGTCCCATTTGTTGGCAAACGCATCCAAGGCAGCCTCAGATTCCTCCAAAGTGGCCGCTTGATAAATGGGCTTGAGGTCTGCAGCTACGGCTCGACTTTCCTTCCAAGGCACATGGCGCAAACTATTGCGAATGAGATGAACGATACAAACTTGAACTTGAGTATCGGGATAGACCGATTCAATCGCCTGGGGAAAGCCTTTGAGACCATCACAGCAAGCAATCAAGATATCCTGAGCGCCTCGGTTTTTAAGGTCTGTGAGCACTGAAAGCCAGAATTTTGCTCCCTCCCGCTCGGCAGCCCCTATCCATAATCCCAACAGCTCTTTGTTTCCCTCCACAGTTACCGCTAGCGCGACATAGACGGCTCGCTTGCTGACTTGGCCATTGACTTTGATGTTCACATACAGGGCATCGAGATAGACAATCGGATACACCTCATCCAATGGTCTTGAGCGCCAGTCTTTAACCTCCTCCATGACACTATTGGTGACGTCACTAATCAGACCCTCAGAGATATTGGCCCCATACAGCTCCACCAATTGAGACTCGAATATCACGAGTGGTCATGCCACGAGCATATAAGGCGATGATTTTCTCGTCGAGTCCCGCGATACGTCGCTGGCCTTTGGGCACGAGGACAGGCTCAAACTCACTGCAACGGTCGCGAGGAATCGATAGGTCCATCTCTCCTTGTTCAGTCTGGACGGTCTTTTTCGAGTAACCATTGCGACTGTTTCTAGGGCCATGAGAACGCTCATCGACGGAGGATTGATGCAGGTGATGAGTCAATTCACCTGCCAAGGCTCGTTCCACTAGGCGTTTGCTGAGTTGTTTGAGCAGTCCTGATTCGCCCAGAATATCCTCTGGCTGTGGATTCTCTCCAATGAGTTCATCCAATAGCTCATCAACTCGATTGGGTACTTGTTTCTTTCTAGACATGATGCGGTCTCCTGGTGTGTTTGGATTCTAGACCGCTTACACAAAACTCTGATCAGTCTCCAATAGTTCCATAACATTGGCGTTTCACTCTATTTGAATCTGAGGTTATGAGGCTAGAACTGGTTCTTTTTGTATGGCTCATCATCATCTCATCCATTTATGCCTTGTCTATACAGCTAGCCATTGTGCTGCCTGCATTTGACGTTTGGTTTCTATTACTGTTCGCTTCTAGCCTATTTTCTGTAACGCTACTATATTTCTGCAGATCTAAAAAATGGCACTATTTTCTACTGATCCAGCCTGTTGTTGTGCTGGTTGCGTTTTACTATGGGTCACCGATTAGGCCCTTTCTCAGCTTTTACTTTTCTCTGCAGCAAGAGATGACCCTGCCCCAGGTCAGAGCTGCCGTCAGACAGAATTATGAAGGTACCTCGTTTCCCTTGCCGAGTGAAGAGAACTGGAAATCTAGTGAAGAAGAGACGGAAGCCAGAATTTCACAAAAGCTCTATCTGGTTGAGCCTGGTAATTATCTACTTGATTGTGATGGAATCATCATCAGCTTTAATCCAGAGGGTCAAGTGATTGCTGCACGATATACGTCGCTTCTAGTGCCAGAAATAACTGGTTCCTAGCAAACTTCTAAGCAAGTCATTCATGAAGCACGAGTGGATCAGCGAACCTTGAGTAAAATGATATCTGTCTACATAGGTTGCTTTTTGCCAAGGGTTTGAGCAGGCATCAGTTTCAGAAGGTTAGCTTTGCAGTTAATTCGTCTGCTGCTAATACGGCCCATGTCCTCCTTTATCTACTGAACCCCATGACACTCCCAGCCCATCTCCTCATTCAGGCCATGTATGAGGCCATCAATGAGCGTAATGTCGCCCAAGCTCTGGAATATATTGATCCAGACTGTTGTTACCAAGACCTCAACTTTCCTACACCCTTTCAAGGGAAAGCAGCGGTGAAGGATCTATTTACTGAATCTTGTCAGGGAATGCCCGCAGATTTGCTATTTGTGGTGGACGATATTACGGAAGGCGACGCTCTAGCAGTGGGTGTTCTCTGGCATGTAGAGCTAGGCGGCATTCCCCTGCCCAATGGACGCGGAGTGAGCTTTTGCCGACTATCTGAGGAAACTGGCAAACTGATATTTGCACGAGATTTGGTTGAACCCGTTATCAAGCCTGGTAAGGGAGCCTTTGTGATTCTGCGGTTGATTGCTCCCTTGGTGCGCTTATTGCTCAAACCAATCACGGCAGAAGAACAAATAGCGTCCCAGAACTCAGCTAACAGCACAGAACTGCCTGCCCAACAGTTGTGGATATCGAGATTGCTATGGCTGCTGGCAGGAGCCTACATTTACATCTTGTTTTTATCGCCACCGGGACAGATTATGCCCGCAGAGCCGGTGTGGGCGATTCAATCAGAAACCTGGCAAGAAGTCTTGAATGAGTCCCTCAATTTCTTTTTCATTTTGCCTCTGACCAATACCTTAGGCATTCACTACTTGGAGGCTCCTGCTGTCCATCCTGTAGACCAAGCCTTTTTTAACTTTGCGATTGCTTGGATCTTTATTTTCTTACCCCTACTGCTGGCCGATATGCGCAGCCGCAAGCTACCGAAAGTGGCGATCTGGAGTATGGCTCTCTTTCTGACTAATGCTTTTATGATTCCGTATATGGCTATGAGAGCTGCCATGCCGATTCCCG
Organism: Acaryochloris sp. 'Moss Beach'; assembly: GCF_021497025.1. Lineage (NCBI taxonomy): Bacteria > Bacillati > Cyanobacteriota > Cyanophyceae > Acaryochloridales > Acaryochloridaceae > Acaryochloris > Acaryochloris sp. 'Moss Beach'. The sequence continues at coordinate 2,252,060 of NZ_CP071717.1, read as the reverse complement.
AAGCAGTTCCCTCACCTGCGAAAGGATTCTTGGCTCGTGCCTTTGGCTGGACAGGGCTATTGGTCAGTGGGATTGCACTGTTCTGGTTTGGGTTTGTCGGACCAGAATTTGGCACTGTAGCCGAACGATGCCAATATTTCGGGACTCAGTTAACGACGAGCCGGGTCTCGGTGGCGTTTTGCGTTGACTTGGTATTCTTTACTCTCTTTCAGATTGTGCTATTAGGAGCCGTAGAAACAAGTCCTCAGAAACGTTGGCTGCGATTCATTCCCTTTTGGGGCTTAGCAACTTGGCTGATTATTTAAGTGCTAGGGCGATTAGGTGGTTCTCTACCGTAAACCCTCAAGCAGGGTGAGCACTTCATCTATTCCTGCATTGTGATCGACAAAAGAAAACATATGACGGAAGCGAATTTTGCCGTCTAAATCTACGATATATTGAGCCGGTAAAGGAGCACCTAGAGCTTGCCCTGCTCCATAATTGCGGAAACTCTCACATTTCGGATCATATAAAAAGGGGTAAGGCAGGTCTAAATCAGAAACAACTTGCTCACTCTGTATTTGATCCGTACTGGAGATCATGAGCAACTCTGCCCCCCGATCCATAATCTCTGAGTAGCGCTCCTTCAAATCTTGAATATGGGGATAGCAAAAAGGGCAAAAAAGTTTTTCGGTAAAGATACGAGTAAAGGCGAGGAACACAGGCTGCTGTCCACGGTAGTCCGAAAGTTTGACCAGGTTTCCCCCTACCTGAGGCAGTTCAAAGTCTGGCGCGAGCTGTCCAACAGCAGGTTCTCCTTTACCTGGCAGGGGAACAAAGTTGTTCACATAGCGTTGATTAAAGAACCCTGAACTTTGAGTCATTGGTCACTGCAACTAAATGGCCAAACGCATTGACGTTTTACCCATGAGTGTACGTTGTTTTCCAAATTTGGTGGGCTGCTTAGGTCTATAGAGTCCAATATGCGAAAACATTGCTAACTGCCTTGGAGGTTGGCACCTATCTAAAGTCAGTGGCGTGATCGCAACCTTAGATAGGTGCCCTCAACAACTCGCCACAGGTAACTCTGCCCAACAGGTTGTATACCTCGGCGATCGCCACTTGGACTGCATTTTCCAGGTCTGCTTCACCCCTGAAGCCGCAATGCCTATCGTGCCTCGGCCAAACCGATCATTCACCTCATCCATAATTGACATCAGCCGCTTGCGTTTCTCCCATCCCTCATCTTTTTCCCAGAGATGCCCTTGGATGGTTGTTTCGGGACAGAGACCCACCATTAGTACACCGGCCTTCTGAAATTCTCGCCCCGGCTCATAAATGCGTGCCATTGCTTTGCGGGCAGCCTCGACCATGGCGGGCGTATAGCTAGTGGCAATGGGGAACTGTACCGTTGCTGATTGGCGAAAATACCTCGACTTAAAGGGGCTGGTGCGGGCGAAGACGATCATAGCCTCTGCCACTTGCTGTTGATGGCGGAGCTTCTCTGCCACTCTGGATGCGTAGGTTGCGATCGCATCTTGCAAATCCGCCAACTCCGTCACAGGCTGGCCGAAGGAGCGAGATACACAGATTTCCTTTTTGGGTTTCGCTACTAGCTCCAGTGGCAGACAAGAAATTCCCCGTAATTCATGGATCATCCGCACACCGACCACCCCCATCTTCTGGCGGATCATCCCTTCATTTGCATCTCGTAGTTCCTTCGCTGTGTCAATTCCCTGGCTGAGCAGCCACTTATTGTATTGTCGTCCGATTCCCCAAATTTCCTTAACGGGAAAGGTTGCCAGAATCCCCTCAGCATTGCCCGCTGTGGCAAGGTCAAATACCCCGCCATACTGCTTCTGCTGTTTAGCAACATGATTGGCAATCTTCGCTAATGTCTTGGACGTGGCAACCCCAATCGACACAGGAATCCCTGTCCATTTCATCACCGTTTTTCGAATGTTATGAGAATAGGTCGTGGCCTCAGCAAATTCCGGTATGCGCATAAAGCACTCATCAATGGAATAGATTTCTTGTTCAGGTGTATGCTGCTCCAGAACCGACATGACTCGCTGAGATAGGTCACCATACAATGCATAGTTGGAGCTAAAAACTCGTACATCATGCTGCTGAATTAGGTCTTGAACCTTGAACAGCGGTACGCCCATTTTCAAGCCCAAGCCTTTAGCTTTAGCATTGCCAGTGACCACAACCCCATCATTGTTGGAAGCGATGACAACGGGTTTATGTTGCAAGCGAGGATTAAGAGCGATTTCACAGCTGGCATAGAAGGAGTTGCAGTCACACAGCCCGATTAGACGCCGTTTCAAACCTGCAACCCATGAACCACATAGGTAACCACACCCCACACCTGGAATTCCATCCCGGCTTTGACAACGATGGGCGTATAGTCTGAATTGGCTGCGGCCAATAAGATTGTTTTTTGCGATAACCGTAGCTGCTTGACTGTAAACTCTCCGTTTAAGACAGCAATCACCACGGCCCCATCGACTGGTGTCAGTGAGCGATCCACAACCAATAAATCCCCCGAGAAGATTCCGCAGCCTTCCATCGAATCCCCTTGAACGCGCATCAGAAAAGTCGCGGCTGGACGAGGAATGAGTGCTTCTTGCAAATTCAAATTGTTCTGCAAATGGTCATCAGCTGGAGAAGGAAATCCGGCTGAAATGGGGGCAGCAAGACAAGGCAGACAGAGAGAATCTGCCCAAGAGACAGCATGAACTGAGCAAATGAGCATATTTATAGTGCATATGTACTATAAAAGATTAGCACAGGTTTTCGGGGAATATCGAGTATTATCGGACCCTGACGAAGTTTTATCCGTTTCTTTCTTAAAGATGGACGAGGTCAAATGCGTCTCGTTCTCGAAACTTTGAGTACGACTCCGGTGAGAATGTCCCTCATCTTGACTAGCAACATTGAGAGATCAAGCGATAATCTCGGTAGTGATCAATTCGGTCAAAATCTGCCAGGGAATATCAATATCATGGAGTATCCTTGTCCACCTTTTTTGTGCGGTAGCACTGGCTTAGATCATCACTGGTGTGGGGCCATGAGAATTTTGCCGAACATCCGTAATCAGCCAATCCAAAGCTGCTGTGCGAACATCCAAGGACACCCCTGTTTTATCCACACAATAGCGACCGAACACCAGCTTATCGACTAGATTGGCTTCAGGGCCCAGACGAGAATATTCGAAGATCACGCTGTTGTCTACTGTTGCACCACTACAAATATGGCAGTTGGGTCCAATCATGGTTGGGCCAATAATTTTCACGCCTTCATCAATGCGAGTCATGCCACCAATGTACACCGGACCTTGAATATCAACCTTATCCCAGTTGATATCAACATTCAGGCCAGTATAAACACTGGGTTTCACTTCATGACCAGGGATAGCTACATTCTTGACCTCGCCCATCAATACGCTACGAATGGCATGCCAATAATCAGGAACCTTGCCAATATCCACCCATTGGAAATCCATCGCAACGCCATAAAAAGGTAAATTCATAGACACTAGTTTGGGAAAGAGATCACCCCCAATATCAAACTCTTCTCCAGATGGAATAAGGTCTAGAATTGCAGGCTCAAAAATATAGATACCTGTATTGATGGTATTGCTAAGGGCTTCATCAATTGTGGGTTTTTCTTGAAAAGATTGCACGCGGCCCTCTTCATCCGTGACTACAACACCATAACTAGAGACATCATTTGGATCGACTGTTTTCATGACGATAGTGGCAATGGAGCCTTTTTGCCGGTGCCATTCCACTGCAGCTTTTAAGTCCAAATCAATCAGGGCATCGCCACATAGCACAATAAATGTATCGTCAAAAAATGGAGAAAAATCTTGAATCCGCCGCATCCCTCCTGCTGAACCAACGGCATCTCCGATGAGCATGCCGTCTTCAATTCGACCTTCAAAGGAGTAAGCAATATCTACCCCAAATCCCTGACCATCTCTAAAATAGCTTTCGATTTCATCTGCCAAGTGGCTAACGTTCACCATGATTTCATCAAAACCATGTTGTCGGAGAAGATCGACTAAAAACTCCATCACAGGTTTCTGCATGATCGGAATCATGGGTTTGGGAATCGTGAAAGTTATCGGGCGAACGCGAGTACCTTTACCCGCCGCCAAAATCATTGCTTTCATAATTATTTATGTGTAGAGAACTAGCAACTTATCGAAATACTTAAATTTAGATTCTCAGAGGTTAATAGGAGTGTCTTTTTTATCTAATGGTCATGGCAGTATTTGTCATCTCTTAGATTACCCTTCGATTAAAAAAAAGTCATCATAGAGAAAAAAGCTTGTCTTGCAAATAATCGCATAGAAAGTCAGGAAATAATTTAGATTTAAATTGTTTTATGACATAAAAATATCTTTCTTTCTTGATATGATTTTCAAGGATTTTTTAAGTCTGCAATAATTGCTAAATAAGCAATGTGGGAACTCTGATAGCAAACTGATCAGATTGCCAAAGGCGGTTGACTAATAAGTCGCTTTTTTTGTTTAAATTGTCCTGAGAGTTTTGAGGCTGTATTGAGACTATCCATAAAAATTGAGAGGGACAACAGCAAATGCTCGCTTTCTCTAGAGGGAACTTGATGGATAGTCTGTGGGCATTTTAAAACTGAAAGACAATGAGGTCAGCTAATCCAATGCCGAAACTGGGACAAGCAGTGGGGTATAGCTTAGGAATCTTGTGGTTGACCCTGCCAGGGCATCCATTGATAGCGTGTGAGCCACCTCAAAAATCGATAGTTTTGGATAGCCAAACCAGTCACAACATGCCCCTGATTCAGGATCAAGAAACGCTGCAAAAATATGGGGGTCAACCGGTGACCTTACAAGGGCGCTATGTTGCCCATAAACAAACACCAGATATTACGAGTGCAGGCATCTGGAACCCCGAGCAACCGCCTATTCCCCATATCAGAGCCAAGATAGTCTTGAACGATGGCACCTCTGTAGCACTTTATCCTCCCACTCATAAGCAATCCCTACGTTCACCTTCGGAAGCCGACCAGTTTGATCAACAGAATGTCCTGGTGGAGGGGACGGTTGAGTCTTATACGGGCGGTGGCTCATCTCCCATATGGATAATTCGTCCTTTAGAGATACAGTTGGCATCTCCCTAAGCCGCTTCTATGATTGAGCTATGCCTGCTGTTTACTCAGTTGGGCAGATCGCCACCGTGGGATATGAAGAATGTCTTCAGTCATCTCCATCAAAAAATTTGCGCTTTGGTTCGGGCTATATGCATTAGGCAGCTTTATCGCACATAATCTGTTGGCCTTTACAATTCCGGTTGCGATCGCATTCCTAATGTTGGTATTGCCTGGGTATGGTGTGGGTCTCCTGTACTTGATCTTCCGTGCGATTAAGCATCCTCATGGCCAGCTCAGGTATCGAAATCTTTGGTTGTGGGTGGGCATGACTTGCCAGTGCTTGGTCTTGCTAGCTAGCCCCAGAGATTGCTATGGCTTTAAGCAAGGGGCTGACTGTACGCCGCCGGTTGCCGGATTTGCGATTGTCGTGGTGCTCTACCTCATTTCCCTGTTTATATTCTTCAAAACGCTGCGTATTGAACTCCCTGCTCCTGAGTCATGATGACCCTTCTGGGGGTAAATGAACTAAGCTGCATATTAGTCCCCTGAGCGAGGTTGTACAAATGGTTCCTCTTCGCGATGAAAATCCAACTCAAATCACGCCCTATGTGACCTATGGCCTGATTGTTCTCAATCTATTGGTATTTGGCTATGAATTAAGTCTGCCTCCGGGACAGCTGAGCCTCTTTCTGCAGCATTGGGCGGTTGTTCCCATTGAGCTCACCGCGAGCTTTGGCGGTTTCTCCGCCGTGGATGCCGGAGAGTGGGGTACCTTAATCACCTCCCAGTTTCTCCACGGCGGTTTTTTGCATGTGGCAGGCAACATGCTCTACCTGTGGATCTTTGGCAATAATGTAGAAGAGCAGCTGGGTCGGATGCGATTTCTCTTGTTTTATTTAGCCTGTGGGGCTTTGGCGGTTCTGACCCAATGGTTTTTTAATCCCCTTTCAGTGGTGCCATCCTTAGGGGCCAGCGGTGCGATCGCCGGAGTGATGGGGGCTTATATCTTCCGCTTCCCTCAAGTCAGAATCCTGACCCTGGTGCCCTTAGGTATTTTTCTGACCACCTTTAGAGTTCCTGCGATTCTCTACCTGGGGTTTTGGTTTGTGCAGCAAGCCTTTTATGGAGTAGCCAGTTTAGACGCCCCCGTTACCGTTGGTATGGAAGCGGGTGGAATTGCCTATTGGGCCCATGCCGGTGGATTTATATTTGGCGCGATTCTGGGGCCACTCCTGGGGTTATTCAGCAAATCGGACAACGCCCTGCTCTCTTCTGAAGATTAGGCCTCTCATGAAGTTTGTTTCGGATCCAGCCGTCGCCGTCAAGATCGCCAAAATGAAGGAACGGGTGTGTTGGCAGCATCCCTACCTACAAGCTAGAGAGGTTGATCAAACCCGATTAGTGGTGGACGATGAGCAGTCGGACAGCCTCGATTTTTCCTTTTTGGTGATTGGGGATAGTGGCACCGGGCAATATCGCGGTGATAGTCCTCAGCGGCGTGTGATGGAGCAACTCTTAGCCCACGGGCAAGGCAGCAGCTTTGTACTCCATACGGGGGATGTTGTGTATCTCGTGGGGTCGCAAGAGCAATACTTTGATCATTTTATTCACCCTTATCGCGAGTGGCTGATCAATGGTGAGCGGCCTCAACAGATTGCCTATGACCAAATGGTCTTTAAGTTGCCCCTGTTTGCAGTGCCCGGTAACCATGATTACTACGATCTGCCCTGGTGTGTGGGATTAATCGCTCAAGCCACTTTACCGATACGCAATCTCTTTCAGCGTCAGCTTGATCTCGATCTCGGCTGGCATGGCTCTAACAAAGGGGATGCCTATGCCCAAGCGTTTTTAGATTATCTCTATCGGTTCACAATGGCTGAATTACGCCAGCATGTAGAAGCCCATTACACTGCTTATTTTAATGGCCAGCGTTGCTTGCGCTATCAACCAGGAGCGTTTACTCGCTTACCCAACCGCTACTATCAATTTCGTAAAGGTGGGATTGATTTCTTTGCTCTGGACTCGAATACCTTGAATACCCCACTGCCCATTCCTAAAGATAAGACGGGCAGATTACGGCGACGACAATTGAAGGCAGACCGCCAAGCTCTGATCAATACTAGAAGTCGAGCCTTGGCAGCAGCTTTGCGCCAGCATGAGTCTCGCTCGGACGATGATGCGACCAGCGATACCTATGCCAAAGTTGAGCAATTAGACGAGCAAATTTTAGATATTGATAAGCAATTGGCCAATGGCCCCGACCTCAGCTTAGATATCGAACAGTTAGTGTGGCTGAAACAACGGCTGATTGAGTCTTGGTCTAACCCCGAGGTGCGAGGACGAGTCTTATTTTTTCATCACCCGCCCTATGTTACTGAGGCCAGTAAGTGGTATCAGGGCCAAACCCTTGCCATTCGCCGTCATTTGCGTCAGGTCTTAGATCAGGTCCAGCAGGTCGTGGGAGATCAGGCGGCTGGCCGCCCCCTCGTCGATTTGATCATTAACGGTCATGCCCATTGTCTAGAAGTTCTGAAAACCGGCGATACGGGCCATGCCGATTCCCATATCAATTGTGTGGTTTGTGGGGGCAGTGGATTTAGTCTACGGCGACAACGCCCTGAGGGAGAGGACTTATGGGAATCGGTGGATGGAGGTGCCGAGCGATGCGTGGCGCGATCTCAACTCTTTATCGGCAGACATGGGCAAGGTTCCCAAAAACACCGCCCCTATTCTGGTCTACGGATTGATGTGCAGGCCGGAACGCCCCCTAAATTTATCCTGCGTCCTCTGATTGCAGAACGCTTTCAACGACAGTGGCATCACTATCAACTCGCGCCGATTCATCTTTCGAATGGGGCAGACTAAGGATGCCTAGAATACGACCATCAGCGGTGGAAAATTTAAGAAACGCAAAGCAGTCAGGAAAACAATGAATTTGGTGTTAATGCTTGCCCGTAAAGTGTTTCAGCTAATATCTCCAGCGCCATTGATCCGCAAGACTTGCGTCTTCAGCAATGATCCATGATGATGGCGGGCGATGAGCATCATCTTTCTCTGGGCAAAACATCAGCACAGGAAACTTGATCGTGCTCCTACCAGTCAAGAGGGATCTACCCCCCCACCTACTCGAGACTAAAGATTTGCCTGCTCAGAGACGACTGTGGAATTGCAAGATGAGGAAAGCCAGCTGGGTATTGCCCCTCGCTTTAAGCCTATTCTGCTGGGCGGACAGTGCATCAGCAGGACAGCTTACCTACTGGAAGTTTAATTCTAAAAAAAGTCGCATTGATCTGATTACGAATTCAGCAACTAAGCCGCGGGCAAAAGTGGTGATGAACCCGACCCGACTGGTGATTGACCTTCCCAATACCACCTTTCGTAAACTGAAAGCCCGCCGCAAAATCAGCAAGTATGTCCGAGAAGTGCGGGTGGCTCAACATAACCGTAAAACCACACGCGTGGTCGTGGAGCTGAGCAAAAAATATACCTTAAGCCCCCGGCGCGTCCTGGTGCGCGGTATTGCCCCCAATCGTTGGTATATCCAACTCCCCAAATTTTTCCCCTTAAAGGATGCTAAAAAAGTCTTCGCGCAAGACGATTGCCGTTAGAGTGCCGCCCCCCAAAATCCCCAAGCCCTCTATTTCCTCACCCGGTCCCATCGTTTCTAAACCCGTTAAGTCAGGGGCAAAAGTCGTTGTTATTGACCCCGGTCATGGTGGCGCTGACCCAGGTGCAGTAGGCATTGGCGGGATACAGGAAAAACGAGTGGTCTTAGATGTCTCGACCCAAGTCCATAACCTCCTGCGAAAACGAGGGATTAATGCGGTCTTGACTCGCTCCGGCGATCGCGAAGTAGACTTACCCCCGCGAGTGGCCAAAGCGGAAGGGGCTCGTGCTGATGTGTTTGTCAGTATTCATGCCAATGCCATTAGCCTCAGCCGTCCTGATATCAACGGTTTAGAAACTTACTATTATGTGACGGGATACCGCTTGGCCCGTGCGATTCATACCAGCATTCGTCGAGCCGTCTCTGTCGGCGATCGTGGCATTCGCCAAGCCCGATTCTATGTCTTAAGAAAATCATCGATGCCAGCTGTCCTTGTAGAACTAGGATTTTTGACGGGTAGGACTGATGCGGCGAAATTGCGAACGGCAGCCCATCGCAAACGCTTGGCAGAGGCCATTGCCCAAGGAATTGTAAATTATCTCCAGGGGAAATAGGCGGTAAGTCCGTCTGGGCTATGAGTTGAGCAGGGTGCGCAGTAGTTTCCCTGTCTTTAAATTCCATACTTTGATACTGCGGTCGCTACTCCCACTGACCAACCAGCGGTTATTGGGGCTAATGGCTAAGGTCGAGATGCTGCCTTGGTGATCCGTCAGGGTTTTGAGCAGTTGGCCGGTTTTGAGGCTCCAAATTTTGATGGTCTGATCCTCTCCGCCGCTAATCAAAAATTGATTATCGGTACTCACGGCTAATGAAGCCACCATTTTCTCATGGGCCTTAAAGTTCTTAATCAGCTTACCGGTTTGAAAATTCCATAACCCAATATTCCCGCCCCAACTGCCCGTAATGAGAACCTTACCTTGTTGACCTAAGGCGATGGAACTGGTGAGTTCGGAAGACTGCCAACCCTCGGTATTGGGCAAGCGTCTGACTAATTTGCCCGTCTGTACATTCCACTGTTGAATTTGGCCGTCGCTGTTGCTGGTTACCAGGCTTTTGGCGTCCGGACTCAGCACCATGGTTTGTTCAGATGCCATTAATTGCGAGGGAATGCGGGTGACTTTATCCGTTTTCAGGTTGTAGAGCAGAATCGAGCCACCCCAGGCACTGCTGGCCATAATGCGGGTTTTGGGATCAGTGACGGTGGTGCGAATCCCGCCTTCAGGACGCATGGCGGTGTAATTGACAAAGCTGCGGCGCAAGGTGGCCGTGGATAAGTCCCACTGCAAGACTTTACCGCTAATGCTGCTGCTGATCAGGGACTGGCCATCATTCATAATATGGCTAGAGACCACCGGTTCGTAGTGCTCAGATAAGGTATTGAGCAATTGCCCTGTCTTTAAATTCCAGACTTTGAGGGTAAAGTCCCGACTACCACTGACGAGGGTGCTGCTATCGGGACTAATCGATAACGTGGTGATGGTATCCCAATGGCCTTTTTGGCCGTTAGCCGGGGCTACAATGGTCTGAGCAGCTGTAGATTGACCGGAAGGGGGAAGCTGAGCCAGGGTTTCACCCGTAAAGGTCGTGCCGAGTTTAGAGATTAGCCACTGATCGACAGCTCGTTCCAGGGATTTTGACCAATAGCTGAAGGTTTGAGGGTTCAGTTCTGGGGCCAAGAGTAACCCTAATCCCAAAAAACTAAAGCCACATAAAATTACCCCTAGGACTGAATTGGAAATAGACGGTGGCCAACTCGTCCGCTGGACTAAGGGCATTTGCAGAATAGAGCGGGTGATTCCAGAATTAGGAATTTGCATATTCTGGAGCTGCTGCATCCGTTGGGCATAGGCCGCTGCTAGAGCAGGGTTGGCTTGGCTCGGAGGTTGGGTTGCCCAAGGGCTCTTCTTCTTTTTTTGCTGGCGACGTTTGGGGGCAGGCTTGGGAATCACCGGGTTAGGACTAAAGATATCCACCCCTAAGCGAGAGCTGCGATCGCACCAGTAACAATGGCCATAACTTTGGCTGTAATGATGGTTGGACTCCAAATTGCAAGTTTTGAGACTCGCGATCGCCTTCTGCAGAGCGGTCATCCATTGATCTGCAGAGGGACGCAGATGAGGTTGGCCATGGCCTTGGGTAAAGCATTGATGAAAACAGGACTGCAGCTGCGGGTGCAAAATCGACAACGGTATCGTGTTGGGACCGGGGCGAATCAAACTTTGGGGCGCATAGGGCCAAAATCCTTTTTCAATCAATGTGGTGGGCTGTGGCGACTCTCCCCGGCCAATCCACTTGCCTTTAAACGGCTGATCGCCAAAGAGGAGGAGAAAAACAATCACCCCTAATCGGAACCGATCATGCATTTCGGTCTGGTCAACCGACGCTAAATCCTTGCCTAATAATTCGGAAGGCGTAAAGCCTTCTGAACCTACTAAACATCGAAACACTTCGCGAGTATGAGGGTCTTGTACCTGAAAGGAATCCGTATCGATAATAGAAACCAAGGCTTGGTTATTCACCAAGATATTTTGCGGTTTGACATCTCCGACGACGTAACCCTCTTTATGCACGGCATCCATACTGGATGCGATATTGAGAGCTGCAGTATGAAGGTAATACCAGTTAAACCGAGGTGCTTTGCGACTGCGGAGTCGAGGGTTATAGATGGTGGATAATTTAACGCTTTCCCCCACTTCAGGCATGATGAACCCCATGGGCTCGCCTTGCTGGCTCTCTAGCAAATCCTTCGGCCAAGCCAAAGAAATGTGATTCTGCCCGAGGGTCGGATCTTGGGGAGGATGGGCAATCATCACCCGTAATTTTTGAAACCGCTCTGGCGTGCGCTCGTGATAGAGCTTGGCCAGAAACCCCCGATAGCTAGTTTTCCAGACGGTCCCCTCGCCGCTACTGGCGATCTGCTTCGTCAGGGATAGGGTCCGACCCGAAACTTGGCATTTGAGAACGGTCATCCGTCATCCTCTGGCCTAAATAGACAAAGCAGCAGCGTCTTATCGTCGTCCGTCTTGGCATTTAATCGATCTGATTCTAAGAAGGTTTCTACATAGGTTTGACGTTCTTCAGGATCGGAAATCGACCGTAAACATTCAAAGAACGGCTTGAAGAAAGGCGGGAATGCTTGCCAATCCTGAAATCGAATCGCTACTTTTTCAAGACCATCCGTGGCTGCACAGACAAAGGGATGATGATCCGCACGCACAGCAATTTGCATATGCTCTACCGCATTATCGCTAGTGACAAACACTGTTTCGTTAATGTATTCGCCTTTAACCGGCTCAAAGAGGAGGTCAAAGGAAGGTATGGGTTCAGTTTCAGAGAGGTTGGGGGCTGTTTGCTGGGCTTGGGTGACAATAAAGCCATCGCCAATCTGCATACAGGCCAGCCAGTTGGGGGTCGCAATAAAGCCTAATAATGTACATCCTAGCTCTCGCAAAGGATACTCACCACTCTCGGCTTGCGATCGCAAGGCAGTAACAACCGCTTCAACCATCTCTGTGAAGAGAATTTGAGCGTCAGCATTAATGGTTTCTAAGTCAACCGAGGACCAGTGTTCTTCTCTCTCCTCTAGCATGGCCAACGCTGTTTTGACGGCTAGCTTAGACCCAATATCTGAGAATTTAGCACTGCCAGCGCCATCAGACACGACACCAATGAGGGTGTCTGCTTGCATCAGATAGTTGCCATAATCTTGGCAAGGCAATTGTTTCTGTAGATGACGGGTTCCAATTGCCGAATGAACGATTGCTCTCCAGGCCACAACCTCTCCTTTTGGGCGCGAAAAATAACGATAGGTAGGATGCGGAAGCTAGAGATGCATCAAACATGAAAGTCTGAGGCCCTCACAAGTCTCCGGCTCTGATGTCTAAGTCGCGATTTGTCCCCAACCGACAGGGGGTAAAGCAACCATATCTCCGCCTACGGTGCTGCTAGACACGCGCACCATAGAATCACTCAACCATAGAAACATGGACCGGAAATCTAGCCCATTGAGCATTAAGGGTGGACGCTCGGGGGGCGAAATTTGGTTCAAGATGGCCATATCTGCACCCTGGACACCCACGGCAAAGAAAGATAACTTTCGCTGGGCTTCAGCGCTCTTAAGGCGTTCAGAAGCTTGCTGCCAAGGAGAGTCAGGATTGGGGGCACCGTCAGTAATCAAGAAAACCCAAGGTCGATAATATTGAATGCCATTGTTGCGATAGGTGGCTTTGCGATTTTCTAGTAAATCCAAGGCATAACTTAGAGCCTCACCCATAGGCGTTAGACCGTGAGCTTCCAGTTGTAGCGGTACAAATTGGTCAATGGTCACAAAATCTTGAACAAGTTCTACAGGTCCAAAACTGACAATGGCGACGTCAACCCGCAATGCGGCTTGCTCATCCTGAATGACCGCTTCTTTGAAAGCATCTAAGCCACTATTCAAAGCATCCATGGGGGCACCGCTCATGGAGCTAGAGGTATCCACCAATAAAATAACGGGGCAACGATTCTCAGGGTTTTCAACGAATTCTGGTTGTCCAATCATTTAGATTTTCTCGAAATTAGGAGTGATAAATTGCATTTTTATAAACCCCCCGACCACAGAACCTGATTTAAGGTCCACACAACTTAGCGGTTATCAACAGGCCATACCCACATTTTCAGTAGGCTAGCATAATCTTGCTAAGCACTAATGCTTACTAAAATCTTAGTGAGGTGACTCAGCAAAGGTTTAGTAAAAATTAACGATTTTCGCTCCATCATAACCTATGGTACTGCTGATTTCGCCACCCCATTGATTATGGAGGCGTACATGGCTGTATTTCAGTCTTCAACCTGGCTGAGACGTCTTAGTTTGAGAACATCACTCATTTTTCGGATTTGGGCGCAAATTTGGTCTAATTGATTGCAATGTTCGATGTGTAGCCCCAGATTAATCACCGCAGTTTGCCCTGGGAAGGTTTTGACTTGGGCGTTATAGACATTGACTCTGCTATCGGTCAGACGGGTCAAAATATCTTTGAGAATACCAACCCGATCGATGACTTCGATTTGAACTTCAATGGGATAGGTATAGCGGCGGCTTTGTTGGGAGGGGTGGGCCGGGTTCCAACTGACGGGAATCAGCCGATCTCCTGGAATATTGCCGACATTTTTGCAGCCTTGGCGGTGAATAGAAATCCCTCGATTACTGAGGGTGACCGCCCCGATAATGGGCTCACCGGGAACGGGATGACAGCAACCGGCCATATGGTAGACCAATCCTTCAACTCCCGTAATTGGAGAGTCCCCGGAGCTGGGGAGTGGTCTGGGGCTGGCTTGAGTGGGTAAATTAACGTCTGTTAGATCTGAGGTCGCTGGTTCGGCCTCGGCTTGCTGACTCCGAATGGTTTCTCTGAGCCGATTGGCGACGGAATTCAGGGTCACTTCACCATAGCCCAGGGCAGCCAGTAGATCCTCTGGGGTTTGGTAGTTGCATCGATTGGCAACCGTCAGCATCGGCTCAGATTTGAGTAAGGCATCGAAACCTTTCTTCCCCAGCGCTTTTTCCAGCATCTCTCGGCCGCGGAGGATATTTTCTTCTCGGTGAGAGCGTTTATACCATTGCCGAATTCGGTTGCGGGCAGCATTGCTAGCAGCAAAATTGAGCCAATCCAAACTGGGATGGGCACTATTTTGGGTCATGATTTCGACAATGTCGCCATTATCGAGGGGGGTGTCGAGGGTGACCATGCGCCCATTGACACGAGCCCCAAAGCAGTGGTTACCGACTTCGGTATGAATCCGATAGGCGAAATCCACGGGGGTTGCCCCTTGGGTGAGATCAATCAGATCGCCTTTGGGGGTAAAAACATAAACTTCGCTGTCAAATAAGTTGTCTTTGACGCTGTCTAGATATTCTTGGGCGTCTTTGAGATCGCTTTGCCATTCTAATAATTGACGCAGCCAGGTAAACTTTTCGTCATCAGGACTCCAAGAGGCTTTACCGAGCTGATTGGATGACTCTTTGTATTTCCAATGGGCGGCAATTCCATACTCCGCAATATGGTGCATGGCTTCGGTGCGGATTTGCACTTCCAGGGGCCGTCCCCCTAAGCCAATGACGACAGTATGGAGAGACTGGTAGCGGTTGGGTTTCGGTAAGCCAATATAGTCTTTAAATCGTCCAGGGATAGGACGAAAACAATCATGGACAACGGCTAGGGCGCGATAACATTCTTCGTTCGTTTTGACGATGACTCGCACGGCGGCGACATCATAAATTTCATGAAATTCCTTTTGTTGCCGCTCCATTTTCTGGCTAATACTAAACAGATGTTTAGGGCGGCCAGAAATGTCTAGGTGGTGGGAGCAAATGGGTTCAAGCCGATCATGCAAAATGGTGATCGCTTGCTCAATATGTTCCTCGCGATCGACTCGCTTATCCGCAACCAGCTGCTGCATTCTGCGATAGGTGTCGGGCTCAAGATATTTGAAAGCCAGATCTTCTAATTCCCATTTGAACCGCCAGATTCCGAGGCGATTGGCCAGGGGAGCAAATACATCTCGCGTTTCCTGAGCGATACGTTTCTGCTTAACGGGGGGCAGATGCTCTAGGGTCCGCATATTGTGGAGACGGTCGGCTAGTTTAACTACAATCACGCGAATGTCTTGGGCCATGGCCAAGAACATGCGGCGAAAGTTTTCGGCTTCCCGCTCGGTTTTGGTCGAAAAATTAAATTTAGAGAGTTTCGTAACGCCTTCAACTAGCTGTCGGACTTCTAGTCCAAACTCAGATTCGATGGTTTCTGGGGTGACGTCTGTGTCTTCAACGACATCGTGGAGGAAGCCTGCAGCAATCATGGCTGCGCTACCGCCTAGATCTCTTAGGAGCTCGGCAACAGAGACCGGATGAGCGATATATGGTTCTCCCGAAGCTCGATGCTGGCCTTCATGGAGCTGGTAACCAAAGTTAAAAGCGCGACAAATCAGGTTTTGTTCTGCAACACCATCTCTGTCTTCAGCACCATCGACCTCCAGCATACATTCCTGTAGCCAAGTGGGCAGTTCGAGGTCGGTCGGTGAGACTGTAGCTTTCAAATTCATGCTACGTCGGGATACGGAGAAGACAGTTTAAACAAATCTTAACAGAGGTAGGACCTCTATGGATTAGCTTTTATAAAAGTGCAATCTTAATTTATTTGTATAAACTCTATTTTACCCAACTCCGGGTCAGCTGCTGCAGGCGGTCGAGAAATCCCTATGCAGTGGGCAATCACAAATAATGTCGGGACTGTAGTCGTTGCGATCGCAATCCGTTACCCTATAGCCAGGTTTAGCAGGAAAGTGGCCAATGTCTTTTGTGGGTTTGCATATTCACAGTGACTATAGTCTTTTGGATGGGGCCAGTCAGCTGCCGGATTTGGTATCTCGCGCCGTTGAACTCAATATGCCCGCCATTGCCTTGACGGACCATGGGGTGATGTATGGGGCCATTGGCTTGATCAAAACCTGCAAGAAGCAGGGGATTAAGCCCATTGTCGGCAACGAAATGTACGTGATCAATGGGGATATCACTAAGCAGGAGCGGCGGCCTCGCTATCACCAGGTGGTGTTGGCGAAGAACAAGACAGGCTACCAAAATCTGGTTAAACTCACCACGATTTCTAGCCTGAATGGCGTCCAAGGGCGCGGCATTTTTTCTCGACCCTGTATTAATAAAGACCTGCTGGAAGAGCACCATGAAGGGCTGATTGTCACCAGTGCCTGCCTAGGGGGCGAGATTCCCCAGGCGATTATGAAGGAAAAGCCGGATATCGCTCGACGGATTGCCAAATGGTACAAAGCGCTGTTTGGGGATGACTATTACCTAGAAATTCAAGACCACGGTTCCCAGGAAGATCGGGTGGTGAATGTGGAGCTGGTGCGCATTGCCCAGGAACTGGATATTAAGGTAATTGCCACTAATGACTCCCACTTTATCTCTTGCTATGACGTGGAGTCTCATGATGCCCTCCTTTGTATCCAGACGGGCAAGCTCATTACAGAAGACAAACGGCTGCGCTATAGCGGTACTGAGTATCTGAAAACCGCTGATGAGATGGCTTTGATGTTTCGGGACCACTTAGAGGATGACGTGATTGCCACTGCGATCGCAACCACCCTAGAAGTAGCTGAAAAGGTCGAAACCTACGATATCTTCCGCGACCCCCAAAGTCCTGACTACGAAGTACCGGAAGGCTATACTGCTGAAACTTACCTGGAAGAGGTGACCTGGGATGGCCTATTGGAGCGGTGCGAATGCAAAGCCCGCCCAGAGGTGACGGATGTCTATAAGGAACGTTTGGAATACGAGCTAGAGATGCTCCAGCAGATGGGCTTTTCTACTTATTTCTTGGTGGTGTGGGATTACATTAAATATGCCCGCGACCATAATATTCCTGTGGGACCAGGGCGAGGCAGTGCTGCAGGTTCTCTGGTGGCCTATGCCTTAGGGATTACGAATATCGATCCCGTTCATCATGGTTTGCTATTTGAGCGATTCCTAAATCCAGAACGGAAGTCAATGCCGGACGTTGATACGGATTTCTGTATCGAAAAACGAGAAGAAATGATTGACTACGTTACCCGCAAGTATGGCGAAGATCGGGTGGCGCAAATTATTACCTTTAACCGAATGACTTCCAAAGCGGTGCTCAAGGATGTGGCCCGAGTTCTGGATATTCCCTATGGGGATGCCGATCGAATGGCGAAGCTGATTCCGGTGGCCCGAGGAAAACCGGCAAAACTGAAGGTAATGATTTCGGACGAAACGCCCGCCCCTGAGTTTAAGGAAAGATACGACAAAGATCAGATTGTGCGCCGCTGGCTGGATATGGCGATTCGGATTGAGGGCACCAACAAAACCTTTGGGGTCCATGCAGCGGGGGTTGTGATTGCCTCA
The DNA here is from genome assembly GCF_021497025.1 of Acaryochloris sp. 'Moss Beach'. NCBI lineage: Bacteria > Bacillati > Cyanobacteriota > Cyanophyceae > Acaryochloridales > Acaryochloridaceae > Acaryochloris > Acaryochloris sp. 'Moss Beach'. The sequence continues at coordinate 2,234,355 of NZ_CP071717.1, read as the reverse complement.
GAACCGTTGGATCAACTGGTGCCCTTACAGCGCAATAACGAGGGCGCGGTGATTACCCAGTATTTCATGGAAGATTTGGAATCCTTGGGATTGCTAAAAATGGACTTCTTGGGTCTCAAAAACCTGACGATGATCCAGAAAACGACGGACTTGCTCAAGAAGAATCGGCAGCTCGATTTAGACATCGATCGGGTACCCATGAATGACCCAGAAGCATTTCAACTGTTAGCACGGGGAGAATTGGAAGGAATTTTTCAGTTAGAGTCTTCGGGGATGCGCCAGGTCGTCAAAGATCTCAAGCCGTCTAACTTAGAGGATATTTCTTCGATTCTGGCTCTCTATCGACCGGGTCCTTTGGATGCGGGGCTGATTCCCAAATTTATTAACCGTAAACATGGGCGGGAAAAGATTGATTATCCCCATGAATTGATCAAACCGATCCTAGAAGAGACCTACGGCATTATGGTCTATCAGGAGCAGATCATGAAGATTGCTCAGGATATGGCGGGCTACTCTCTGGGGGAAGCTGACCTGTTGCGACGGGCGATGGGTAAAAAGAAAGTGGCGGAGATGGAGAAACATCGGGAGATCTTCATTGAAGGGGCTTTCAAGAAAGGTGTTGACAAAAAAATCTCCGAAGATTTGTTCGAGCAAATGGTGTTATTTGCGGAATATTGTCTGAGCTATGACACGCCTGTGTTGACGTTGGAGTATGGTTGGCTGCCCATTGGCCAGGTGGTACAGGAGCAAATTGAATGTCAAGTCTTTTCGATTAATGAGCGAGGGCATCTGTATACCCAACCGATTGCCCAGTGGCATCATCGGGGGCAGCAAGAGGTTTTTGAATATACGCTGGCGGATGGGGCGACGATTCAGGCGACGGCGGAACATCAGTTTATGACGATGGATGGACAGATGTATCCGATTCAGCAGATTTTTGAAGATGGATTGAGTTTGAAGCAGTTGCCATTGCCTTGGCAGACAGGGTTGCAGAAAGCTAGTTAAACCAACTATTGAGATGGGAATGGCAACAGGTGCAAGCTTTTTAGGAGAGGGAAGAGCTTATTTGTGATGACTAAATTATGAGTGTAGATTTTTCCCTTTTTAGAGTGGCTAATAGCTTTTTGCAAATTTCTTCTGATCAACGAATATCGGAGTTAAATGAAAAGGTAGTATTGCCATTTGGTAGTTTTACAAATATCGTTGAGCGTATTTGTGATATATCAGGCTTTAGCCAAAATTTTGCTGAAGAAGCAACGAGTTTAAGAATTTGGGAAGAATTAGATACAGAAGATAGATATAAGCTTCCATTAGCATGGATTAATTATCGATATCAGCTAGATAATATTTATGGTCGAGTATTGCACTTCACCATATGGGATGATCCAGTATCCTGCATTATGGTAAACCGGCGAGCCTATGTGGAAGACTTTTTCCCCATCATCGATGTACTTAAAAATCTTGAGCCATTTCTGGTTCTAAATCCATCGAGTAGCAAGCTTATCAGTCCCCATGAATTTAAATATTCAATGGAAGAATGGTTCCAAAAAAATTCTGTAGGAGATGAACTGAATTTCAAATATTGATAATGCCTCAAGTTAGCCTTAATCTTTGCTCCTATCTTCATAGGTGATCTGATGAGAGCTACATTTGTAAAAAGAGGCTTTTTGTGAGATTGGCAATATTTTAGGAACGAAGCCTATGCACTATATTCTTAGGTGCGCCTAGGGTATGTTTGCTTTCTTGATAGAGTTTGACCAAGCAATACCGGATGTGGCAATACGAATCAGTTGTAACGTATCTGCATCATGCCCAGTGATCATCAGCAAGACTTCAAGATCGCCATGTTCCCACCACACATATCGCAATGCGCTCTGGTATTCAAAGAAGTATTTTTGAGGGCTAAGATCTGTCTCTTGTTCAGATCTTAAACCACTATAAATAGGCTGACCCAGTACCGAACATAGCTCTTCTTGGAGTGAGTCCAAGATCAGATGCAGTTCTTGCTCAGTGGTGACATAGTCTATCTCGCTTGCCCAATGACCGAGTGAGACAAGCTCAACGTCGAATTCGCCAATATCCCTTTCATTTTTCTGGCGCTCTAGTAATCTCTGAAGAGTCTTGACGACATTCATTGTTTGAGGTTGAGGCGTGTATCTCACTTCCAGAATTGCCACCATTTTTTTGTCAGATGTTGTTGGCACTGCTGGCAAATGCTAACAGGTGATCCTTGGAATGAGACAACAACACCTTCATCGAACGGCTGACCACATACCCTACAGTTTGATAGATCGAGGCTAGTGGATAGTACGGTTTCCGTAGAGCTTGCAGCACTGCCTTGGCGTAAGTGGTTAATGTAGCTTAATTCATTCAGTGCGACTTCATTGTCTGGCTCAATCTTGAGTGAAGACTGAAATGCCAATTCTGCATTATCGAGATCACCCATTTCAATCAACACAAACCCACGACCGCGCAGAGCGATGGCTAGATCATGGGTGCTAACGTATGCACTGATTTCCGTGATTTGCCCATAAAGGGCGAGTGCTTCTTCTTTGCGACCTTCACTCACCAAGGCTTTTGCCTTTTCACAGGAGAATTTGGGATTTTTGGGTTCGAGTGCTTGGCCTTTCTCAAGGTACTCGATGGCTTTGTCGAATTGTTTACGTTTTACGCAGAGAAATCCCATGTGGAAGTAGGCACGGGGATAAGCGTTACCCAGCCAGTTGATAGTCTTGTTCGCACGCCCATGATGGTTTTCCCAAGTGACATAGTGGATAAAGTTAGTCTCGTCCCAGAATTTAATAGAGATGGCATCGTCAGTCTCTTCACCGTTGGCGTAGTCTGATGGTGTATTGGCAATAACGCTTAACAACAGAGTTTCTGCTTCATCTAAACGGCCAGATACTATCAATTGAAGTGCAGCATCAACCTTGTCCACATCAGCGGACTCAATATCGGTAAGCAAGGGTGAAGTCATAGGATGGCCGAAGTACCACAAAATATTAGACACATGGTGACTCATTCAAGTCTGCATAAGACTCTACCTTCTGCAGAAAATGCAGGAAAGTTGCACCGGCCCGTACTCTTAACGTGCCCGAGTGAAGTATTCGATTTGCATGAATCTTTGTGGTGTGTATCTTATCCACATTCTTGAACAGGCTTGTATTGCCTAAAATCTGAGAAGTTCTTGGTCATACTGGTCTGGCCGTGGTTCTACCGTCCAAACTAGACTTTCACCAGACTCTAGAGCGACATCGATATAGAGCCGATCTACAGGTTCAGAGGCTTGATCTTCATTCCCCTCAAAAGACGCTAGTTCTTCCGTGAGTAATCTCAGCACAAAACCTGTTGGAATCGTGGCACCAGGGGTGACAGGTCGAAGTTCAAACCGCCACGCTGAATCAGTTTCCACTGCATAGATATTCAACTCATAGGGCTGACCCTCAATCTGTAACTGTCGCGCAATCGCTGCAATTGGTGTTGAGGGTTGATCGCCTCGGGCAGCAGAGAGTTGGGGTTGTAACGTAATAGATTGCCAGCCCATCTGTTGCGCCAGATTTGTCATCCCCGTTTGCAGCCATTGCCCCACTGAAAGCTGTTCAGTGATGCCGCATCGTTGTGCCGCTAAGTGCTGTCGCCAACCACCGTGATCTATTAAGCTGCCCCATTGTTCAAAAGGAATGGATAGGCGAGGAGTAACGATATCTGCATTGCCGAGCCGTTGAATAAGTTGATCAGCTTGTACCTTGGAGAGTGCTGGCAACGGATTAACTGCTGCTTGAGTGACCTCTTGGGGATTGAATTGCTGAGTTAACCAGAGCACATTCAGATCTGGGGTGAGATCAGTATCGTTGAGAGAGTAGGTGCGATCGCGCCAATCGTATTGCCCCTGTCCTTTGAGCTGTAAGTGTTTGGTAAATCCCCCTAATCTCACCCAGCCCTCATCCAGATTGACCTGCACTGCCACATAGTAATCTGCTATCCAGTCGGGAATATCCACCCATTCTTGGGGAACCCGCAGTTCATCTAAATCGATACTTTCCGTGGGAATCAACACCAGTTTCTGCGACCCGACTTGAATAGGGGTTCCCGCTACTACTGCCCAAATACTCTGTAAGGAAGGTAACTTCAGGGCCGGGATTGACCATAAATTATGATCTTCCCGCAACCAAGGCAGCACCGTTTCCAAACAGATCAAATGCAAGTAGACCTGCCAGCGGTTGCGGGCTGCCCCTAAGCTCTGTTGCCAACATCGTGATTGAATCGCAGCATCAATTTCTAAATAGGTGGAATCAAATAAGGCTAAATCAGACGTCATGATCATCACTCTAATGCAGGGGCAGGGGGGGAGATTCACCGTAGTGTCCCGTTAGCCATTCTTCCAGGGAAGAACTCATGGCTTTGAGTATGTCCGAGTCGGGTGAAATATGCAGGTTCTCTTGGCTCCAGGTGGCTAGAGCGGTCAATAGTGTCTTGCGAAGTTTGGTTAATCGTCGAGAGATGGTGTATTGCTTCATCTCTAATTTCTCGGCAATTTGCTGTTGGGTATAGGCTTGGGAGTAGTAGAGCTGCAAGAGATCTTGGGACGGTTGATCCAGTTGGTGGATGGTTGCCATTAGCACCTCACCGAGTTGTTGATGCTGGGATTGCCGGGTGTGCAATTCTTCTGTGGCGATCATCTCTTCCAGTAACGAAGCCTGTTCTATGTTGGCTAATTGGTCGAGAAATTCTCCCGCGTCTTGTCCCGGTCTGGGTGTATTGATGGAAATTTGGGATGGGTAGAGGTAGGCTCTGGCTGCTTTGGTACAGGTCATTAGGATGGCTTCGAGATCCTCAACCGTGATGGCATCAGTATTCGGGGATAATTGTGTGGTGCGTTCTTGGTTGTATTGAGTTGCGATCGCAACCCAAACCGCAGCCCCTGGTTTCTCCAATTTCTGAGTCCCCGTTGCCTGTTGAGGGACATAAATTGCCTTGAAGCTCACCCAGGCTAAAACATAACGGTCAATTGTTTCCTGAGGCACACCATTATTTTTCAAGGCTTCGACCAGCCGCTTCTGGCTTAGCTTTCGTAGCAAAGCCCAATCACTGCAAATATCAATTTCGCGGCGTTGCCGTAGCGTTTCCCGCATTAAGCTGGCGAAGGTGGCGCTGGCATAATTTTGCAGATTAAAGCCTTGATCGGAATTGAAGCCCTTGAGGATCTTGTCCACCTGCGCCATGGCGATTTGAAAATAGTCACTCACCCCATAGCGGCTGCTGCTAAACCGAGTCGCCGTTTTCTGGGCGGTCCAATAACAAGTTTCCTGTAAATAGGCCGATAAATGGCCTGCTGAGACCTTCTGTGAGTCGGGCTGAGATTCCACTCGCCACAGCTTATGCCAGTACAGGGACCAAAACTTCGCCGACAGATCGGCTTTCTGAGATTGCTCAAGGTGGATCTGCATACTGCGACGCAGCTTTGAATCACTGGCCCAAGTGTGGACGTGATCGGTCTCAAATTGCAGAAAGGTGGAAAAGATTGCCAGCAGTGCAGTCCGAGGTTGCATGTATCCCAATGTTCAGCAGCGTGCATAAACCAACCGCGTTGGTCCTAAGAGAACAGTACAAGCTAATTCTTCTCAACGCTGACGACTACAAGGAACTGTAATGATGCTGAAACAAACGGCTGGCTCTGCTCATCCTGCGCCTAACAAACTGCAAGTATTTCTAATGGCTTGCCTGGTGGTTGGGATGAATCCCCTCGCTAGTCTCGCCTCCGAGGCTAATCCCACCCCAACAGAAGACACTCCTATCTCTTTGGAGACTGAGTCATCTGAGTTAACTGAAGAATTGCTCACAGAAGATTGTCTCTCAACGATGAGCGAAAGTAAGGAAACCAAAGTTGAAGCAACTGGTGAGGATGCTCAAGAAGGCCTAGAACCTACTGAACTTTGTTCCCCTGTGGCAGTTGATTCCCTTGCAGAAGATGAATTTGCTAACGCAGATGACACAGCCTTGGTAGAAGAGACGCAAGACTCTAGCGGTCCTGCCATCAATGTCAATATCAATATCGGTACTGAAGGCCCCCTCATTGGGATCGGGGCTTCTGGGAATGACAATGCATTCCCACCCGATGATGACTTTGGTGAACATCCAGACCCTGGTTTAGCCGAACCTGTTGAGGAAGGATTACCCGCAGTTCCAGAAGCAATCCCTGCGGGTCCCAAAGTATTGGTTCCCACTAAAGCCATTAAATCTCCCTCCAAACAGCCAAAAGGCTTAGTTCGCAAGACTAGACTTCAGAACAATAAGTCCTTGCAAAAGAAACGGTATCGCCTCAAGCCAGGAACTCGACGGGTAAAGTCCAAGCGCGTTCAGCCCAGTGCTCGTCGCCTCAAAATACTTCGTAAAAAAATCAAGTTCAATCGTCGCCCCATGAAATCTTTAGGGAAGCGCCTTAAAACGAATCGGCGGCGGATGAAGTCAACGGGGCGGCGCATTCGTCCTACCCTGCGTCGTTTCCCGACCCAAAAGCGTCAATTTCGCAGAATCAAAACCGTTAGACCGATGATGCGGCGTCCCTAAAAGACCTGCAGGATCTGGCCTCCTACTGCGAGTCTTAATCAAGCCGATGTCAAAATCACTACAACCGTATCCTCAAGCAGTTAGGATACGGTTGGGTTTTGGTATTTGCCGACAATCCAACCTCCTCTTTGCTCGCCAAACGCGTGACAATAGGTCTAGTACAGATCCCTGATCAACTGTGTTGATGGTCTGTAGTGGTTGAGAAAAGACAGTACACCTCTCACATAAGCATTACAGAGTATGCTCGGTCGAACCCTCGGTGGACGATATCAAGTTCAGGAAACCTTAGGCGGCGGTAGTTTTGGTCAGACTTATCTGGCTGTGGATATTCATCGTCCCGATCGCCCCCCAATGTGTGGTCAAGCATCTCAAGCCGGCGAAACGAGATCCTGAGTTTTTTACCGAAAGCACGGTCTCTATTTGAGCGGGAAGCCGTCATGCTGGAGAAATTAGGAAGCCATGATCAGATTACTCGTTTATTAGCCTATTTCGAAGAAAAACAAGAGTTTTATCTCGTCCAGGAATATATCCCCGGTCACCTACTGCGCAAAGAATTACCCCAGGGCTGTCAATGGTCAGAAGAACAAGTCACTCAACTCCTGCAGGATATTTTGTCGATTCTGGCTTTCATTAACCAATTCAATGTCATTCACCGCGATATCAAGCCAGAAAATATTATTCGTCGGCAGCAGGATGGTCGGCTGGTCCTGATTGACTTTGGCGCAGTTAAGCAGCTGCGTAAAGAACTGAGTAGTGATCCCCATCAACCCTTGCCGGTTGGGGGGGAACGATTGCCATTGGCACCCCTGGCTATATGGCTCCTGAACAGGCCCAGGGCCGTCCCCGAGCGAATAGCGATCTTTATGCTTTAGGCATGATTGGGATTGAGGCCTTTATTGGTAAAAACCCGACCCAATTTACCCAAACAGCCCAGGGCGAGATTGACTGGCAGGAAGAAGTGTCTGTTAGCCCAGCCCTTGCGGATGTGCTACAGCAAATGGTCCGCTACCACTTTCAATATCGGTATCAATCTGCAGAAGAGGTCTTAAAAGAACTCCAAGCCCAACCCTCGTCAGGATGGTTCCAAAAAGTTGGCAAAATCTTGCGATCGCCCGTACAAAACTTTTGGGCTGGTGATGCTGACCCCACTGTAGAACGTAGCTATCAAACCACCCCGCAAGTGGCTCGTCCGGCTGATTTCCCCAAGGGCTCATTAGGATCAGATTCCCTTGCCGCTGATCCGGAAAGTGCGACTCAACCGTTGGCGGAAGTGACTAGCCAGGTTTTTATTAGTGCGTTGAATCGGGAACCCGAGCTGCAGGTTGCTAAGGACTTATTTGAAGCGGTTAAAGGGGCAGGCTATCAGCCGTTTATGTCTACCCAGAGCCTGGAGCTAAAAGAGAATTGGGCGCAGCATATTGATCACGCTCTCAAGGCTTGTGACTTTTATGTCTTGCTCTTGTCTCGGGCCTCGGCCCATAGCGAGTTGATGCTGCAGGAAGTGCGAGCGGTCAAAGCATTGCATCAGAGTCGTTCGGAACAGCGACCTCAAATTGTGCCCATTCGGGTTGATTTGCCGATGGATGGTTCCTTGAATTACGAATTACGAGGATATTTGCATCGGCTGCAGCAGCGCATTTGGCGATCGGCCAGCGATACGCCCAACCTGGTCCAAGACATTTTGGCAACCTTGGATGCCAGTGCTTCAGTGACTCGAACCGCTGAACAAGTGAGTTCGGGTTCATTCCCCACGGTGCCGCCACCCAAGCAAAAATCCGATGCGCCCCCATTACCCGTCGCTGAGCCAGAATTGCCAGAAGGACAGGTGAATGTAGCATCGGCGTTTTATATTGAGCGTCCCCCCATTGAAATCCGCTGTGCGGAAACTGTAGTGCAACCCGGGTCGTTAATTCGCATCAAAGCTCCTCGGCAAATGGGTAAAACTTCACTTATGGCTAGAATTCTCCACGAAGCCTCTAGCCAAGGGTTGAACACGGTGTCGTTGAATTTGCAATTGGCGGATGGCAAGGTATTTACGGATCTGGACAAGCTCTTGCAGTGGCTCTGTGCGAGTGTCAGTCGCAGATTGCGTTTGCCCAATCGAATTTCTGAAACTTGGGACGATATTTTTGGCAGTAAATACAATTGCACCGCTTATTTCGAAGAGTATATTCTGCCTGATTTAGATGGCCCCTTGACCTTGGCCCTCGATGAAGTGGATCGAGTGTTTGAATATCCTGAGATTGCCAGCGACTTTTTTGGTTTGCTGCGGGCTTGGCATGAAGAAGCCAAAAACCAAGAAATCTGGCAGAAATTGCGGCTTATCGTCGTTCATGCAACTGAGGTCTATATTCCCCTCAACACCAATCAGTCCCCCTTTAATGTCGGCTTACCCATTGATTTACCAGAATTCTCTTTAGCGCAAATTAGCCAACTGGCAGAGCTACATCACTTGGATTGGGATGAAGCTCAGATTACCCAGCTTCAAACCCTCATAGGTGGCCATCCCTATCTGATCCGACTAGCCCTGTATCACGTTGCCAAGGGAGATATGAGTTTAGACCAACTGCTGGAAACAGCTCCGACGGAAGCAGGACTATTTCGCGATCATCTAAGGGGCCATTGGTGGAATTTGCAACAGCATCAACAATTGGCAAAATCCTTTATTGCCGCTGTTACGGCTGATCAGGCTATTTCTCTAGAACCCTCTGTGTTGTTTAAGCTGCACAGTTTAGGTCTCATTCAACTGGTTGGGAATGGGGCACAACCCCGTTGCGATCTCTATCGTCAATATTTTGCAACGGTGGCGGCAGAGCAAGGGGCCAGGGAATGAGGGTGATATTTTGTGACTATGGGTGCTTCCCCTAGGGACTGCCCATCGCTGGTTATGGTTTGCCTATGGATACCTCTGTCTCAGACTGGACGACCGATATGTCGCCGATCAATCCCTATCAAGTGGGGGGAAGTTTACCCGTAGATGCCCGGACCTATGTCGTCCGCCAAGCCGATCGTGATTTGTATCAAGCCCTAAAAGCAGGGGAATTTTGCTACGTACTCACGGCTCGTCAGATGGGCAAATCCAGTTTGCGTGTGCATACCATGAAGCGCTTGACCGTGGAAGGGTTTGCCTGCGCCTCCATTGATGTCACTAAAATTGGCAGCCAGAATATTACCGCAGAGCAGTGGTATGCCAGTCTGATTGGGGCATTGGTCAGCGAATTTAAGCTGGGGGACAAGTTTCATTTGCGGTCTTGGTGGCGAGATCGCACCCTGTTATCCCCCGCCCAACGCCTGACGGACTTTATTGAACAGGTGCTGTTTGTCCATGTCCCCCAGAACATGGTGATCTTTATTGATGAAGTTGATAGCCTGCTCAGCCTCAGCTTTTCTGCCGATGATTTCTTTGCCCTGCTGCGCGCCCATTACAACAGTCGGGTCGATCGTGATGACTTTAAGCGCCTCACCTTTGCGTTGTTCGGCGTCGCTACCCCTTCCCAACTGATTCAAGACCAGCAGCGCACCCCTTTTAATATTGGCCGCGCGATTCACCTGCGTGGCTTTCAATCCTCAGCTGCTCGGCCTCTCACTGCCGGTCTGAGCGATGTGTCCGAACATCCAGAACGTTTAGTACAGGCGGTTTTAGATTGGACGAATGGGCAACCTTTTTTGACCCAAAAGCTGTGTAAGTTGCTGACCACGGGTTCCACCATTCCCCCAGGCGAAGAAGCCCAGGCTGTGACCGATTTGGTTCAATTGCAAATTCTCCATAGTTGGGAGGCCCAAGATGAACCAGAGCACCTCCGCACCATTCGCAATCGCCTGCTGCAAAATGAAAAGCGAGCGGGACGGCTGCTCGGCAGTTATCAGAAGCTGCTAGACCAACCCGATTGGCAAGTGGGTACCCCCACAGACAATAGTTCTGAACAAATGGAGCTCCTGTTGTCGGGCTTGGTGATTCAGCAACAAGGGCAGCTTTATATTCACAATCACATTTATGCCAAAATCTTTGATCTGACTTGGGTCGAGCAGCAATTGGCGCAATTGCGGCCCTATGCCGATGTGATGCAGTCTTGGTTGCAGTCTGACGGACAAGATATGTCCCGGCTTCTTCGAGGTCAAGCCTTGCGGGAGGCTTTGGCCTGGTCCAATACCAAAAGCTTAAGTGACCAGGACTATCAGTTTTTAAGCGCGAGTCAGAACGCTGACAAGCAAGAAGTCGAAGTCAGCCTCGCCACCGAGCGCCAGTCCAAGAAAGCCATGGAAGAGGCCAACCATATTTTGACGGAGGCCCATGGCAAGGCCCGTCGAATTGTCAGAGTTGCGATCGCAGCCTTGGCATTGGTCTCCGGTATCTCCGTTTTGGCGATTGCAGTTGGCATTCGTACGGGGCGAGATCTCCAAGAATCTCAGCAAAGTCTGTCCTTGGAACAGGAAGGGGTGATTACTCTCCGGCAATTCCCCACGAATCAGCTACAGGCCCTGCAGTCCGCGATTGAGCTAGGCCAAAAACTGCAAGACTTAGTCCCTACTAAACGCCAGCTGCAAGACTATCCCACCGTCAAACCCCTGTTTGTCCTCCAGAGCATTCTGGACAATATGTATGAAACGAATACCTGGCAGGGGCATAAGGGACGCATTTATAGTGGTTCCTTTAGTCCTGGCGGCGATCAACTGATTACCGCAGGAAAAGATGGCTATGTCCGAATTTGGTCCCCAACGGGTGAGCAGCTACAAGCGTTTCAAGCCAATCCTAAAGGCATCCGGTTTGCAGCATTCCTCAAAAATGACCAGGTTTTGACCATCACTCCGGTGGGACAGCTCCAGTTTTGGGATGCTGAAGGTGACCTCAAGTCAACAGCCCAACAGAAGATTGGCAGACTTAGAAGTATTCGGTTTAGCCCTAATCGTGACCAATTTGCTACCGCTGCTACCGATGGTCGGGTTTATATCTGGAGTCAAGCTGGTCAGCAGTTGGCTCAGTTCACGGCCAATAATGGCTCTGTGAGTAGTTTGAGTTTTAATCCCGATGGACAGACCGTGGTGACCGTTGGGACAGACGGTACGATGCAGGCTTGGACGCTATCGGGACAGAAACTGAGGGAATGGAAAAGCCGAATCAATCCCAACCTCAAGTTAAACAGTGTGAGCTTTCTCCCCGATACAGCGCCTGGGACCTCTTCTTCAAGCCAGCAAAATCAACGGTTTGCTATGGTCGGCACCGATGGCCTGATTCGTCTGTGGAGTGCGTCTAGTACCCAACCTTTGAATGTCTGGCGAGGCAGTCAAACGTCTCTATATCTGATTGATGCCAGCCCCACAGGACAAAAATTGGTGACCCTAGGGGAAGATAGTACGATTCGAGTTTGGGACTTTGCTGGGAGAAAATTGGCAGAGCTAAAAGGACATTCTGGATTGGTGAGTAGCGCTAGCTTTAGCCCAGATGGTCAAAGTCTGCTGACCACAGGCAGAAATGGCAGCCTCCACTTATGGAACCTAGCTGGCCAGCAACAATGGGCAGGCCAGCATAAGAGTATTTGGAGTATCGCGCTTCACCCCCAACAAGACACCGTGGCGACAACGGGCAAGGATGGCATGTTGCGGCTGTGGCAGAAAAATGGAACCTTGTTGTGGGAAAAACAAGCCCACAATAAAGGCAACGATGTTGTGTTCAGTCCTGATCAAAAGCGGTTAGCGACAGCGGGTGAAGATGGCTATGTCCGCATGTGGGATTTACAGGGCCGTAAATTAGAGGACCATCTCGTTGATAAAAAAGGAGTGTATTCCCTCAGCTATGCTCCCAAGGGTGAGATGCTAGCGGCGGCGGCCAATGATGGGACCGTCCATCTATGGGATTTTCAGTCCCAAGACCATCAACAATTTGAAGCCTCTACCCAGCCCCTATGGGCGATCCGATTTAGCCCTGATGGCAAGCGACTGGTGACGGCTGGTAGAGAAGGGCAAGTCAAGGTCTGGACACCTTCTGGTAAAAAGCTGAGGCAATTTGATGCCCAGCAAGGGTGGCTTAGTGATGTCCGCTTTAGCCCTGATGGCAAGCAGATTGTGACGGTGGGGAAAGATGGTTCTGTTAAATTTTGGTCGGGTAAAGGCCAGCTGCAGCAGCAATTTCAGAGTCATCCCAACGATATTCTTCGCTTGGTGCTCAGTGCCGATGGACAGCGTCTGGCAACGGCTGGGCAAGATGGGATTGTCAAAATTTGGACCTCTAAAGGGCAACAATTAGCAGAATTGATGGGACATCAAGGGGCCGTGTATAGTCTGCAATTTGCAGCGGATGGCAAGTCTTTGATGACAGTGGGCAAAGATGACGCCATTCGGATCTGGCAAACTGGAACCCTCCCTCAACTCTTACAGCAAGGATGCCAATGGTTACAGACTTACCAACAGCGACACCCTGATGTAACAAATCCCTGTACTCGGCGCTAGAATGGGCGGATGCAAGGCATTAAAAAAAGTAGTGTTTAAGAGTTTAAACCTCGATATCTATGGTTGGCCTGATCCGGTATGGGGCGTTGTCAATTAATATGAAGTTAAGTCAGCATATGTGACTTACTTCTGAGGATTGTGTTTTTTTTAACTCCCATGTCTATTCTGTCCTGAGCTACCTACCGGAATGAGATCATCTTCCGAGACCCACACTGAACATCTACAATCTGTAGTTAAGTCTGATGCTTCACTACAGCTGCTGTTGTTCGTGGATAAACGCACAACGGCTAAAGAACAGATTCATCAAATATCGCAATATTTAGATACTCTGAAACCAGATTGTGATTTCGACCTGCATGTGGTTGAAGTCTCTGAACAACCCTACTTGGTGGAGTATTACAAACTGGTGGCAACGCCAGCGTTAGTCAAAATTCGGCCTGAGCCTCGGCATATTTTGGCAGGCAGCAACTTGGTCGCTCAGTTGGAAGAGTCTTGGCCCTATTGGCAACATGCTTTATCTGAGAATGAATTGCTGAAAGATCAGGTTACCTTAGACGACGACACAACCTCTTTTGCTGATGCTGCCCAACTGATGCAGCTATCGGATCAAATGTTTCGACTGCAACAAGAGAATGCAGCGTTGCAGGATCAGCTCAAGTTCAAGGATCGCATGATTACCATGTTGGCCCATGACCTCCGCAACCCGTTAACGGCAGCGATCATTGCTTTAGAGACCTTAGCAGGACAATGGGATGAGGATAATGAGATCATCCGCAATTTATCTCCGGCTCTGCTGAAACGATTGGTTAAGCATGCTCATACCCAAACCCAAATCATTGAGCGTATGATCACCAATTTACTGGAAGCCTCCCAAGGAAGTGAGCCCGACCTTAAAATTCATCCTAAGCAACTGGATTTAGGTGGACTTTGCCAAGAGATTATCTTAAGGGTACAGAATACCCTCAAAACTAAGTCACAGGTTTTAGAAAGCGATATTCCACCCGATATCCCCAACGTCCATGCTGATGCTGATCAGGTGCAGCAGGTGATTCTCAACTTGCTGGATAATGCGATGAAATATACGCCGGAGGGGGGCGAGATTAAACTATTGGTTGTGCATCGGACGACCCAAAAGGTGCAGGTCAGTATTTGCGACAATGGCTTAGGGATTCCCCAGGAAAAGCAACAATATATTTTTGATAACCAGTATCGTTTGGATCGAGATCAAGGCCAGTCTGGGTATGGCATGGGGCTTGCTCACTGTAAACGGATTGTAGGGAACCATTTCGGTGAGATTTGGGTGGATTCTGCTCCCGATCATGGCAGTGGTTTTCACTTTACGTTGCCGGTTTATCGGTAATTAGGATCCCCAAAAAGCATCTAAGTGAACGATAAAGTCATCAATTTTTATGACAGTTATAAAATTTTATAGATTTTGGGTTAGGACTGCACCGAGACCATAGTAGTCTGAGATCAATGCTTCGTTTGCAATTTCAATAAGGTAAAAGATTCATGGTTCAACGCGGTTCTAAGGTTAGAATTCTCCGCCCGGAGTCTTACTGGTTTCGTGAAATCGGCACCGTTGCCTCCGTTGATAAAAGTGGTATTAAATATCCTGTGATCGTTCGTTTCGATACCTGTAATTACAACGGGATTAGTGGTACTGCTGCTGGTATCAACACCAATAACTTCGGGGTTCACGAACTCGAAGAGGTTGAGGCACCCAAGGCAAAAGCTAAGAAGCCTGCTGCAGCTCCCAAAGCAGAAGGCTAACTTACCTTCGTGTCTACTATTCGTCCCAACAGTCTGCTTTAATGCCTGAGCTACCTGAAGTAGAAACAGTGCGGCTTGGCCTAGAAAAGGTGACTGTTGGGATGCAAATTATGGGTGGCGAGGTTCTCTATCCGCGAACCATTGCCCATCCTCAGTCTCCGCAAGCATTTATCCAAGGGTTGCAAACTGCAACCTTTTTGGCATGGATGCGACGTGGCAAATATTTACTAAGCCAGTTGTCTTTAGCTACTCATCATCAGCCGAGCTGGCTGGGTGTGCATTTACGCATGACAGGGCAATTGCTCTGGTTGGCCCAAGATGAGCCAGTGCAGAAGCATACTCGGGTGCGTCTATTTTTTGCGAATAATCGCGAACTCCGATTTGTTGATCAGCGAACCTTTGGACAAATGTGGTGGGTGGCCCCCACTGAAGATCCTAAGCAAATTATTAGTGGTCTGCAGAAGCTTGGGCCAGAACCCTTCTCAAAAGATTTTTCCATCGATTATTTGGGTAAATCCCTGCAAGGCCGTAAGCGTTCTATTAAAAGCGCTCTGTTAGATCAGGCCTTGGTGGCAGGAGTGGGCAATATTTATGCGGATGAAGCCTTGTTTATGAGTGGGATTTGTCCGACGATGCCATGTCAACAGCTGCAGATGGAACAGGTGCAGCGGTTGCGAACTGCGATTGTGGACGTCTTATCGACCAGCATTGGGGCAGGCGGTACCACCTTCAGTGATTTTAGAGATCTCAAAGGGGTGAATGGGAATTATGGTGGCATGGCCTGGGTCTATGGACGCCAAGGTCAGCCTTGTCGGACTTGTGGTCAACCTATTGAACGGATCAAGCTCGTCGGTCGCTCCACTCATTTTTGCCCTCAATGCCAGCCTGAATGCTAGAGAACCTCGCGGCTGGCTCGATATAAGTCACTCCAGTTGTCTCGCTCTTTAACCACGGTTTCAAGATATTCTTTCCACACCACTTGATCTTGAACTGGATCTTTAACCACGGCTCCAACCAAGCTAGAGACTAAATCATGGGCCTGGAGGGAACCATCACCGAAATGGGCGGCCAAAGATAAGCCGCTATTGACGACAGAAATGGCTTCTGCGGTGCTTAGGGTGCTGCTGGGAGATTTGAGCTTGGTTTTGCCATCTTCCGTCATGCCGCTGCGTAATTCCCGGAAAATGGTGACAACGCGTCGAATTTCAGCTAAGGCAGGGGCTTCAGCAGGTAGCTCTAGGGCTGTTTTTAAGCTTTTAACTCGCTCTTGGACAATTCTGACTTCAGAATCGGCGTCATCGGGTAAGGGGAGAATAACAGTGTTAAAGCGACGTTTCAGGGCGCTAGAGAGATCATTTACCCCTTTGTCTCGGTTGTTAGCGGTGGCAATCACATTGAACCCCTGGGTGGCTTGAATCTCTTCTCTAAGTTCGGCAATGGGCAGGGTCTTCTCAGAGAGAACGGTAATCAAGGTGTCTTGAACGTCAGCAGGAATGCGTGTCAGTTCTTCAATGCGGGTGATTTTGCCCTGATCCATGGATTGCATTAACGGGCTAGGCACAATCGCATCTAGGGATGGCCCTTCTGCTAAGAGCTTTGCATAGTTCCAGCCATAGCGAATGGCATCTTCGCTAGTGCCTGCAGTCCCTTGAATCAGTAGAGTGGAATCTCCTGCGATCGCAGCCGCTAAATGTTCCGATACCCAAGACTTGGCCGTACCGGGAACCCCATACAGCAAAAGGGCTCGATCCGTTGTCAGTGTGGCAATAGCGATTTCCATCAGTCGCCGATTGCCAATATATTTTGCTGAGACTTCAAAGCCATTCTCTAAGGTGCCCCCCAATAAATAGGTGGAAACGGCCCATGGAGAAAGCTGCCAGTTTGCTGGACGTTGGCGCGTATCAGATTTGCGAAGTTCTTCGAGTTCTGCTGCAAACTGTTGCTCGGCATGTTGTCGCAGAACGGCAGTTTGAGGCTCGACTGTTTTCGAGGACTGTTTTTTTGTCTTAGCAGCCATAGCGCATTGCAAAATATCAGAGACCATGGCAATTATCAGGTATTTTGACTGCTGATGCTGCAAAGCTCTTCTGCAAGTTATAGGCTTGAGGTTGAACGAGTAGCTGAAGTAAACTTCATTCGATGGACTTCACCGGAACCCATTTTGAAGCTGATGGACCTGGCCTAAAAGTCTCTCTCACCTATAGATTTAGGTTTTAGAGTGAAAGGCTGCAAATCTGCCCAAAAGCTTGTATCGACGTTCCAGATGGTTGTCATGATCAGAGAACCCCCACGCTGACATTCAATGTGGGGGGTTAGTATACCTATTAAATAAATTAATTTTAGGTATGAAGTGGAGAGTAGCCTACTTAATCGCGGGAGCTTGGTAAGGGCTTTCCATCTCAACATCGGATACAGATGCGACTGTAGCTGCTTCTCGCATAGCAATAGAAGGCACAGAGGGACGAATATAGGCGACCAGCTGTGTGGTCTTGGCATCGTAAATCTGGGTAATGATTTTGGGATAGAGACCAATACCAATAATAGGGACGAGTAGGCAGACAATCACAAAGATTTCCCGGGGTTCTGCGTCGACCAGCTTCTCATGAGACGTGAGTTCCTTGTTTTCAGGTCCGTAGAAGATTTCCCGCAGCATGGACAGCAGGTAAATCGGGGTGAGAATGACCCCAATACCCGCCAAAATAACCATGGGTATGCGAAAGGCCAGACTATAGGCATCGCTTGTGGCTAAGCCAACAAAGATCATCAGTTCAGCAACAAAACCGCTCATCCCAGGTAGGGCTAAAGACGCCATGGAACAGGTCGTGAACATGGCAAAGATTTTAGGCATGCTCTGGGCCACACCTCCCATCTCTTCCAGAATCAAAGTGTGGGTGCGATCGTAGGTCGCTCCAACTAAGAAGAAGAGACTGGCACCAATCAATCCGTGAGAGACCATTTGCAGCACAGCACCGCTCATTCCTAAGTCTGTAAAGGAGGCAATTCCGATCAGGACAAAGCCCATATGGGAAATGGACGAATAGGCAATCTTGCGTTTGAGATTTCGCTGGGCAAAGGAGGTGAGGGCAGCGTAAATAATATTGACCACCCCCAGAATAATCAGAACGGGGGCAAAATAGGCATGGGCGTCAGGGAGTAGCTCCACATTCATGCGAATTAACGCATAGCCCCCCATCTTGAGGAGAATTCCGGCCAGCAGCATGTGGACAGGAGCCGTGGCTTCCCCGTGAGCATCCGGTAACCAGGTATGCAGAGGCACAATCGGCAACTTGACGGCAAAGGCCACCAGGAAGCCTGTGTAGCAGAGCAATTGAAACGTTAACGGATAGTCTTTGGCCGCTAAGGATTGCAGGTCAAAAGTTAGATCGGGACCAAAGAAGGCCATCGCCAAGGCGGCAACCAGGATAAATAGAGAGCTGATGGCGGTATACAGAATAAATTTCGTCGCTGCATACAGCCGTTTGTAGCCCCCCCAAATTGAGAGCAACAGATACACCGGAACCAATTCCAATTCCCAGACCAGGAAAAAGACCAGTAGATCTTGAACGGCGAACACCGCGATTTGGCCACCGTACATCGCCAGAATCAAGAAATAGAAGAGTCGTGGTTTATAGGTGACGGGCCAGGAGGCCAGGATTGCCAAGGAGGTGATAAATCCCGTTAGCAAAATCAGGGGCATGGATAAGCCGTCGGCCCCAACAGACCATTGCACGCCTAATTGAGGGAGCCAGTCATAGCGTTCCACCATTTGTAACCCAGACTCAGCAAAGTCGTACTGGGTGTAAAAGGCGTAAACCAGGAGGACAAAATCAATGAGGCCAATCACCAACGCATACCAGCGAATGGGATCACCTTTACCCTTTGGATCAGGGATGAAGGGCAGGGCAACAGTGGCCACAATGGGGAAGAAAATCAGTGTTGACAGCCAAGGGAATGTATCTGGATTCATGAACCGCTATCTCTATTCGACGGATTGAGCAACGACGAGGCAGGAATGGACGCTAGATGACCGTGGCAATCGAGATCCCCAAGACTGCCATAAAGAGGATGAAAAGGTAGAACTGGAGGCGGCCACTTTCTAAGTATTTGAGACCTTCACCGGTCAATACCGCTAGGAATCCAGCAAAGTTAACGATGCCATCCACGACTTTGAAGTCCACCTCTAGAACCAGGCGGGCAATCCGGCGACAGCCCTTGATGATAGTGCGTTCGTAAAGGTCATCAATAAACCACTTATTGAGGGAGAACTCATACAGCGTGGGGAACCGATTTGAGATCGCAGCCGGATCCACTTGCCGAGTTCGGTACATCAAAGACGCCAAGGTAATCCCGATTAAGGCGATACCCACAGAATTGCCGGCCATCAACAGAAACTCGGACCATTCAAACTCAGCTGCTGCCTCTAGGGCTGCATTGGCTTCTCCAGGGGCATAAATAAAGGCTTCAAACCGATTGTTAAAGGGCATTCCCAATAGGCCAATGGCAATAGAGGGAATCGCCAACACCATTAACGGCAAGGTCATGGTAATCGGTGATTCATGGGGTTCATCCGCATGGTGGTGATCGTCATGGTGATCCGACTCAGGCTCAGCCACCATGGTCAACTCGCGAGGATCCATGGCACCAGGACCAAAGTTGAGAGCCGGAGACTTGCCATCAATCTGTTCACGCAAGGCATTGATATTGCCCCGGAAGTCTCCTTCAAAGGTGGAGAAATACATTCGGAACATATAGAAGGCCGTCAGACCTGCCGTCAGCCAACCTACTAGCCACAAGGCTGGGTTGGCTTCGAAGGCCAAACTGAGAATCTCATCCTTGGACCAGAAACCCGCAAAGGGAGGAATACCGCAAATGGCTAAGCAGCCGATTAAAAAGGTGATGCCGGTATAGGGCATGTACTTGCGCAGGCCGCCCATCAGACGCATATCTTGCGCTAGGACTGGGTTATGACCGACTACAGCTTCCATGCCATGAATGACAGAACCGGATCCTAGGAACAGCATAGCCTTGAAGTAGGCATGGGTCATCAGGTGGAAGAGGCCCGCAGAGTAGGCACCAATTCCCATGGCCATGACCATATAGCCCAATTGGGAGATGGTGGAGTAGGCCAGACCCTTCTTAATATCGTTTTGGGTCACCGCAATGGTGGCCCCCATAAAGGCGGTAATCGCTCCGGTCCAGGCAATAAACTGCATGGCGGTGGGAATGTCCGAAAACACGGGGAACATCCGAGCCACCAAAAATACCCCGGCTGCAACCATGGTTGCAGCGTGAATCAGGGCAGAAATGGGGGTAGGACCTTCCATGGCTTCGGGTAACCAGACATGGAGGGGGAACTGGGCTGACTTCGCCATGGGTCCCAGAAACACCAAGATGGCGAAGATGGCCGCAACCACACCGCTCAACTCGCCCGTCGCCACCAGGGATTGCAAACGCTCTCCCATGATGTCGAACTCAAAACTATTAGTAGCCCAATACAGGCCCAAGATGCCGAGGAGTAACCCAAAGTCCCCCACTCGGTTCGTTACAAATGCTTTTTGGCAGGCATTGGCAGCAGGTTTCCGGTCATACCAGAATCCCACCAGCAGGTAGGAACACATCCCCACCAATTCCCAGAAAATATAAATTTGCACCAAGTTCGGGCTAAGGACTAACCCCAACATGGAGAAGCTAAATAGACTTAAATACGCATAAAACCTTACATAACCGGGGTCATGAGCCATGTACCCATCGGTATAAATCATTACTAGGAAGGCAACCGTGGTCACCACCACCAGCATGAGAGAGGTCAAGTGATCGATGGTATAGCCCATCGTCAAATGAAAGTCACCCGCTGAAGCCCATTCGAAGGTCATCAGATAGGGCGCATGACCCTGAATCTGACTCCATAGAATCGAAAAGGAGAGGACCATTGCCGCTCCCATCAAGGACACAATAAAGGCCGCATTGAGTTGACGGAGGGCGTTCGTTTGTTTGTTGTAGGAGATTAACCCTAAACCTACGAGAAATGCACCGCCGAGTGGCAATACAGGGATAAGCCAAGCAAATTGATATAACGAATCCATCGTTGACGCTGTTGTCGATACAAAAAACTTTACAGTTTGTAAAACAATTTACATTGTTACACAATATCAGGCCCTTTCTCGACCCGCAATCCTTAAGATTAACCAATCGAACCTTATACCCAAACACTGTTTGAGGTACCCTGTCAAATTCGATTTTTAAATACTTAGAGATGTAAAGTTAGGTTACCCCGCAGACAATAGCGATGGAACAATCTGATCTAGCGCTGCCTCTAACAATCGCAATGCTTCGGTGCGATCGCAAAAGTGGTCCATTCGATGGACCAGACGCCCCTGGTGGAATAGCAGCAGACTGGGAATATTAGTGAGGCGATATTGGCTGGCGATGGCAAAATTTTCGTCGGCATTGACAGCGACAACCTTGAGTTCCGAATCGTAATCCGCCTGGACCTGAATCAGTAACGGTTCCACCCAACGACAGACGCCACACCAAGGAGCCCAAAAGTTGACTAAAACGGGAGTCTCGGACTGCAACACTTCGGGGGCAAAGGTACGGGTTTGAATCGCAGGCAGCATGCTCAAGGGAGATTAGGAAAGACGATGGGAAAGGCTGAAATTATGCTACCAGCGAACGCTGAATGCTGCACGCATCATCAGGGGATGGGCAATCCAAAATAGCCAAATAAAGCCAGCCACCCCAACATAGGCAGGCTTTAAAAATTCCTGGAGCTTGAAGGTTTGCTTGCCCTGAGCAATGGCTAGAAAGGGCACGATGGAGGTGCGTGCCTTGACCGCCTCGAATGCGTCATCATAGCGTTTGGCTAATCGCTGATCGCCATGCCAAACCCCAAACAAGTGATAACCAATCAATCCCAAGCAGGTCGCTAAATTAAAGGAAGTCCCGACCCAAAGTAAATGGGCTATGCACCAAATCACCTGGCCCACCATTTGGGGATGGCGGCTGATCCGAATGATGCCGGTTTCGTAGAGATAGACCTGGGGCTTCTGAATCGCTGCAATTTCTAGCAGGTTGAAGGTGGCGGGATAGAGAAAAATAAAAGAAATCGCTGACAAGGCCCAAATAAAGCCTGGCAGACCTGGGGTGCCCTGAAGTTGCCAAAGCTGAACCCCATCGTAGCGATGCTTCAGAAAATAACCGATCACAATCACCGCAGCGGTGATGCTTGCTAAGGCAAAGATAACGCGATAGAGCCGCGCCCCTAATTTCTTCTCTGCTGCCATCCGTAGGGAAGCTAAACCACTGTGGATTAACCCAAAGCCCCCTAATAGGGCCAACATGATGAAGTGAGAGGGAGCCAACCAGGAATGGGGATCAGTGGACATTTCGAATCATACTCAAACAGATTGCCAAGAGGTTTCCCCCCTAATTAAGCGAATTTGAGCCAGAGTAAAGATCACCGGAATGACGCGCCCGTAGTTGGTTGCGATCGCACGCCAACCCAGGTCTGCAAATAAGCCAACCCACAGGGCTGAACTCACCACCGTCAACGCCCCACGCATGATGCCATATCGAGCTGCATTCCAAGCCATACCGCGTCGGGCTGCTTGCACCGCTAACTGTCCTTCGATTTGGGGGGCTGCTTGTCGAGCCACTTGATACACTGCCATCTGAGCCGCAAATTGCCGCGCCAGTTGCTTTAACAGTAAAGGGCGCAACACTGATGATACGGCTAAAGCGCTGCTTCCTTCCAGCAGCCATCGCCGGGGATCCGTTTGACAGTTGACGGGCAAGGGAGTCCCAGGAGTATCAGCCAGCGCCGTTTGGATCCGCTGTCGGAGCTGCTCCTGCTGATTTTTGGGTAATTTTTGCCAAGCTTCTTTGATCAAATGCAAGTAGATCTCAGCTTCTAAATCTGTGGTGGATAGGGTGGGTGAATACTGAATCTTCAAATGGCGGCTGACTTGCACCAAAATCTGGCGATAGTTCAAAGTTTCCGTTTGCCCTTTCAGAACCGTAAACCCATCGGCAGCCACAAAGCGAAAGCGGTTTTCGATGGCCGCTAACCACTCTTGGCGATTGGTCGCTTGAACTTGCCCAGGAGTGGGTTCTCGCAAATAATCTAGGGGGTTATATTTGCGACGAAACAGCAAATCTGTCAAGTCTTGTAATTCTTCCTCGGTCGCTAATTCGAGTGCCTGCCTCAGCTCGTTCATGCCTAGGTTCCCTATGGTCTCTACCTGTTACGATAGCGTACTGGTTTGGAGACTTAGGCAAGATTCCTAGGGAGTGCCAACGGTCAACAGGCCCTGATCTCCATCTAACTGGGCGGGTATGCCCACAGGTAGGGCCGCGTTGGGAGCGCCATGGCCA
This sequence comes from Acaryochloris sp. 'Moss Beach', assembly GCF_021497025.1. Lineage (NCBI taxonomy): Bacteria > Bacillati > Cyanobacteriota > Cyanophyceae > Acaryochloridales > Acaryochloridaceae > Acaryochloris > Acaryochloris sp. 'Moss Beach'. The sequence goes on along the minus strand of NZ_CP071717.1, from coordinate 2,211,198 downwards.
AAGGGTAAATCTGACACAATCGGGATATCTAAATCCCCCAAGCGATCTCGGAGGACTTCTTCCACCGTTAAGCTGGGAATCCCGGCAGGGACGTTGCAATCACTAAAGCGTCCTAAGGCAATGCCCTTTACCTGCTTAAATACCCCACTCATGCGCCATTGGGTCAGCATTCGATCCAGCCGATAGGGAGCTTCCCCCACATCTTCTAAGGCCAAGATCACCTGGTCTAGATGGGGGCAGCGAGGCGTGCCCAAGATATGGGTCGCCACCGTCAAATTTCCGGGCAATAAAATACCGGTTGCTTTGCCTTGCCCCCAGCCTTTGCCCGTCAGGGCTGGAATGGGGCGACCGGCAAGCCAATCAAAAAGTCGCTGCTGGGACCAGTCTGGTTCCTGGGCCAAGGTGGTCATGACGGGACCGTGAACACTAGCGACTCCTTGGGTGGCAAGTCCCCAAAGCAGAGCCGTAACATCGGAAAAACCCACCAGCCATTTGGGAGGGGAAGGGGGCCATTCCCACTCTTCTAAAAGCCTAGCTCCGCCATAGCCGCCCCGGCCGCAAAAGATGCCTGTATAGTCGCCTTTAAGACCTGCAGTGAGGGATTGTCTTCGCTGAGTATCAGTTCCTGCGAGATAGCCCCACTGGGCGGTGACGTTTGGGGAAAGGTGGACGATGTAGTGTTGCGATCGCAACACCGATACCCCTTGATCAAAATCCTGCCGTTCTCTGAGGGTGCCACTGGGCATTGTTACCCAGAGGTCATCGCCCGGCTGCAAAAAAGGAGGGATCTGACAGGCTTTCATTTATTGACCCGGTTGAGACAGAATTCGGTCAAACCACTGCTCAAGGCGCTGGGCAAAGGCCGTCAGAGAATACTCCTGCTCGGCCTGCTGGCGACAGACTTGTCGATCAATCTTGGGCAGCTTGTGAATGGCTGCTACTAAGCCATCGACGCTATCAGGTTCCACTAACCAGCCTGTTTTGCCGGACTGGATGATTTCCGCCGGACCGCCTCGATTATAGGCAAGCACTGGAACACCGCAGGCTAGAGCTTCAATGACGACATTGCCAAAAGCTTCCACCCAGCGTGGTGTCACTAACAAGCCTTGACTATGGCGCAAGACCTCTTGCATTGCAGTGGTATCGAGAAACCCTAGATAGTCGATGTTGGCCTGGGGAAATTGAGCCTGAATTTGATCAAAATAGGCTTGATCTTGAATATGGCCCATAATTTTGAGGGTCTGGCCTGTTTGATCGACTGCGGCTACCGCATCTTCCAAGGCTTTTTCAGGGGCGATGCGTCCCAGCCAGCATAAATAGTCTTTTGGATCAGGGGTGAATGTGTAGAGATCTAAATTGAAACCATTGCCCACAGGATAGCAATGCTGGGCGAAGGGAAAAGTATTCGCTTGGGCTCGGGTATGGACACCAATGGACTGGGGAAATTGGTCAGCAATCTGACCAATCATTTGATCCATCGCATCGGAGAGGGACCCCATGCTGATCAGATGAGCAACAGGAGTTTCTAAAAAAGGCGTTAAGTAGAGGGGGAGCCAATCATAGGCAAAATTGATGATCAGATCAAACTGGGATTGCAGGGCCAAAACCTGCAACCACATATTGCCTAGAACTGAGTTTTCAGGAAGATGAATTGGAGTCTGCCGGGTTTGGGTTTGGGCTGGAATTTGGGGAGATCCAGCTACGGTGATTACCTCAGTTTGGGGCAGCCGAGACTGCTGAGGGGCAAGCACTTGGACTTGGTGACCCTGCTGGGTTAACGCATCCAGCATATTCAGTAGAGTGAGTTCTACACCTCCCCCTACCCCGGATCCTAAAGGGCCTAATGGTGTAGAGACAAAGAGTAATCGATAGGATTGACCCGCAGAAACCAACGAGAAAGACCGAGTGTATAACCCCAGCAGTCTAACAGAGTTGAACAACCACGGAAATGGGGGTTTGAGAAAAAACGAACCGATGGGTGAGAGGCTCAAACCATCGGTTTATGACGAGTCATGATTTGGCACTATCCTGCTTAAGAAGCAGGATTGAGAGTGGCCTTTTCTTGACTTAGGGCTGTTACCACTGCATCCACTTCATGGGGAGAGAAGTGAGTCAGTTCTCGAACCCAGAATCGCAAGAGCTCTGTTTGGTCGGTATTGTCGCAGATAGTAGTCATGTCAGACTCCGCTAGCTTCGATACTCATGAAGTATATCTATGCTTGCCATAAATAGGTTGTAGGCTGCGCTACAGCTTCGTAAAAAATTGTGTAACCCTATTTACAATAATGCAGCAATAACCGCTTTGCTCTGCTGAGAGCTTGATCTAGCCCATTGCTAAGACATTCCTAAAACAGTGTTAAAGGGGACCTCATTTCTCGGTTCGGTCAATTACTGTGAGATATAGTTACACTAAATGCATTAAGCCAGAAGCTCCTTTGCATGACCTAACTGCAGTAACAAATACTGTCGTTCGCTCAGATAAACACATAGATAAGAGTGGTTGAGAATTGACCTATGAGCAATATTCAAGAAAAAATTGAAAATGAACTAACACAAGCCCGAGAGACTTGTGATACGAGTGGCGCTACTTCTGGTGAGTGTGCAGCAGCCTGGGATGCCGTGGAAGAGCTGCAAGCAGAAGCGTCCCACCAGCGCAAAGACAATAATGAAGACAAGAACTCCCTCGAGAAATATTGTGATGATAATCCCGATGCTGCTGAGTGCCGGATTTATGATGACTAAGCATTCCAGCTTAAGGTATTGATTCATTAGCTTCTTCGAAAAGACAACCTCATTGAGGTTGTCTTTTTTCTGTCAGGGTCTAGGAGATGGGTATGTCTGTATGGACTGAGATTCAGCACCAGATTAGTCAGGTGCAAGGGCAGGAATTTGCGATCGCAACTCGCAATTCCGTCGGCGGTGGCAGTATCAATCAGGCGTATCAGGTGAGTGATGGCCAGGAACACTATTTCGTCAAGCTCAATCAGGCCAGCAAAGTGGCGATGTTTGAAGCAGAAGCGGAGGGTCTCAAAGACATGCAGGCTTCCCAAAGTATTCGGGTGCCGAAGCCTTTAGGATGGGGTGCTGCTGAAGGACAAAGTTACATCATCCTAGAATGGATTCCTTTAGGCCATGGCGATGCCCAGACTTGGTTCGCCATGGGACAACAACTGGCTGCGATGCATCGCCAAGCCCATGATCAAGGCTTTGGCTGGCATCAGAACAACACGATTGGCGATACCCCTCAGCGCAATCCCTGGACTGAGCATTGGGGAGAATTTTTTGCTGAACATCGGATTGGCTACCAGCTCCAGCTGGCCCAACGACACGGGGGACAGTTTCGCCAGGGGGATGCCTTGGTGGATAAAATTCCCGCATTGCTCACCCACCCTGTCGAGTCATCTTTGGTACATGGCGATCTGTGGTCAGGGAATGCGGCTTTCAGCCATGGGGGCGAACCGATTATCCTCGACCCGGCCACCTACTATGGCGATCGAGAAGTGGATATTGCCATGACCGAGCTGTTTGGGGGATTCCCGCCTGCGTTTTATAACGGCTATCAAGCCGCGTGGCCTTTAGATGATGGCTATCAACAGCGTAAAAACCTCTACAACCTGTATCACATTCTCAATCACTTCAACTTGTTTGGCGGCGGATATGCATCACAAGCCCAGGGAATGATTGAGCAGATTTTAGCGATGGTTTAGGGGGAAATCGGTCGGTACTATTACTTAGCTAGGGTCATGTTTACCGAATAAACCGATCGAGGAGTTACGGGTTTCTACCGCTGTCGGTGGGAGGACGGCCTAGCTAGGTTAGAGGAGAAGTTTTCAGAGTGATGATTTTACTTCAATAAGACTCAACTCTGACCGCAATGATAGGAATGTGATTAAAAATGCCCCTTACCTTAGAAAAAACGGCTACTCCTACCCTTGAGCAGCCCGTAGCCATGGAAAAGCGCATGGAAGATGCTTTAAGCCAAGCTCGTGAAACTTGCGCTAGCGAAGGCGCGACTTCCAAAGCCTGCGCAGTGGCCTGGGATATTGTTGAAGAGCTGCAAGCCGAATATTCTCATCAGAAAGTGCAAGAACAGCCTTCTCAGTTCGAAGACTTTTGTGATGATAACCCTAATGCTGAGGAGTGCCGCGTCTACGACGTTTAAGGTGGCCTCGCTTCGCCTCATACTGGGCACTCAACAAGAGCGGAGGCTAGATTGGAGTCTCCTCTAAATCTACTTCCGCTTGCTGATGTCCTCGAAACTGCGATCGCAACCGCGATTAAAAGGGCTAGCCCTTCTCTATGCCGCCCTGTTTGGCTGGATATTGGTTTTAGCCTATACCGGAAATTTACCGTCTCAACTGGCTGTCATTCCCTACTATGACAAGTTGGGCCATGTCATTCTCTATGGCGTGGCCGCTTATCTAGGTCATCGTCTATTACATCCCTTTACCCTACGATTAGGCCGTTATCGTTTGCCCCTATGGGTACTCGCGTTTAGTGGATGGACTTTAGCAGAAGAAGGGGCTCAGTTTTTTGCACCGACTCGCTCCCTAGATGCGCTAGATCTAGTGTGTAGCGGTTTAGGGATTTTGATGGGATACTGGCTGGCCCAGCAACAGCTGGCGCGGCAGCCAGACTCCTCTGAACTCTCACAGCCTTTATCTAAAAACTAATATCAAGATAAAAAGCCCCGCAACTCTAGTCATGGGGCTTTCTGAAATTGTGGTGATGTTTTCTTGGCAGAAATACATCTGATTCTAGTTATGCCCTATTAGGGGGACGGATCTATCGCCCTAAACTTGGTTTTTGCATGACTCTGATGTAATTTCTGCGTGATTTTATATTGCTATGGCTGATTCATAGTTAGCGGCTGTATAGTCAGACTGGAGTTTGATTTGGCAGCCAATCACGTCCACTAGATGTTGAACCGTTTTCATCTGGGTCGTCGCTTGATGGGGGAGTTTAATATCAAAAACTTCTTCTAGATCCCGGATAATCTGAGTCAATTCCTTCTCATCAGCGAAATCGGCAATCCGGCTAGCCATACTGACTCGATGGGCATTGACATCTGTATAGTTACAAATGATTGAACACGTCTTCAGAAATATCCATCTTACGGAGTCTACATTGGAACGTATAGGCGTTTTTGGCTGAGGATGTCTGTCCAGATGTTGGGCTGCAGAAACTTGGCGTCTTTTCTGTTTCAGATGAATCGTAACCAAGTCGCGAACCGTAGATAGCTCAACTTTATGGCCACTGTAAGTATAGATTTTAGTGGCTATCTCCCAAACCAACTGATCTCGCTTGGATTCAAGTCGTTCTAAATCTTGTCTTGTTTCTATGTGATGGTTCTCTAAATCATTGATGATAACCATCTTGAGAATGCTAAGTGTATATTCCTGATCTTTCATTATTGCGAACCCCCTTAAGATTTATACAGATATATCACTTGCACGTATTGCCTTAGTGAGCGATTAATTCCCGTCCTCGAATCATTTCTATTGCCACACTTCCAACAACTCACTGGACAAAGTCTTTCAGACATAGGTCAGGCGGTAGCCTGGATTGGTATTGCTAAAGTTTTACCGATTTGTGCGTACCTGAGCGACCACTAGGTTGGCAGTCATATCACCCTGATTTGTAAGGTCTCTATAGATTCCGATTTATCCTATCAACATCTATTGAAAACGTTGTTGAAATGAGTGGGCTGATATAGGTATTGTTCTCACTATGGATTGAGACTTTGAGTAGGACCTACATGAGTGGGTAGTCGCAACTCTAGCGTGCATAAGTCTTGCATAATATCGAGAATTTTTGGAGAAGACAGCAGCAGATTTGGCCTATTTTCAGTAGATTGATGCGATTTACTCTGAGATAGATTGAGTGGATTGGAATGCCTGAGCAAAGTGATCGCTTCTGGAAGCGGTAGAGATGGCCAATAGTGATCTCTTTGATAATGCAAAAATTTGAGGGTTCGAAAGGCATCAAACCAAACCCTCAGGTAAAACTGAAAATGAGGAAAATCTTGACACTGCTGGAAGGCTTGCTGGAGGGCTTGATCAACTTTGAGGTGTAGCAAGGTCTCTAATAAAGACGGCTTTAGGTTTTTTTGTTCCCACCATGCTTGTAAATGCATCTTTGCGTCAGGTAGTGTATGGGGTCGCAGCTCTTGCCATAAGCATTGATCCAGCTCTAGCCAACCCTGCAATTCTCTAAAAATTTGGGGATGGTATAAGTAAAGGCCTGGTTTCTGGGACAGTTTAACCATGGCTGCTCCCGTGCCAAAGGGGACTCGATGGGATGACCGGGAAGACAGGGTTACAGTAGGTTGTTTTAATCGAATGACCTGACCTGTTTTAGCCAGCTTGTTGAGCATGTAGAAGTCTTCCGCTGCCTGACGTTTGGGAAAACCTCGGACTTTGGCATAGTGCTCAGCATTGATTTTCAGCAAACTACCAATAGTGTGAAAAGCATAGGGCGAACCGGCCTGGGCTAATCCTAAAACGTAATAGCGGAGCGAAATTTCATATTGCAGAATATCTGAATGGTGGGGGTGGTGCCTGAATGGATAAATGGCGGCAGCCACGTCCGGGCCAAAGTTGGGCGTGTCAAGGTAATCTTCCGGTAGCTGCACATCCCCATCGCTACAGTAAATCCAAGGTGTTTTGATGGTCTTGGCTGCAATACAGGCTAGAGCAATGTCACCCCCAATTTTGCGGGCTAGCCCTACCCCCTGTTTGTGAGGAAGTTGTCGAGGGGGAGTGCAGTAATCTACCAGCAGCAGGGTATTCCCCGAGGGTTGATCCACAGCTGTAAAGGGGAGCTGGGGGTGAGGATAAAATTGGGCCAGGAATGCCTGGGTCCGTTGAATCGCAGCTATATCTGCATCCACTGAAGCATTCACCACCGCAATAACCAGGGTGTTGTGAGTGTCTTGGGGCAAGATGCTCTCTAGACAATTGAGGGCTTCATCAAAGAGGGGAAGGACGAGGACAAATTGATAGGTTTTGTCGAGGGTGGATAGCCACTCATCTTGAATAATGCTGACAATAGGTTCGGCATAGCGGTCTAAATAACGACTGATTGCCTTAGAGATCATGAGCGGGCAGCAGCGAAGATTAGGATCATAGACCACCGCACGATACCGTGTCTGCTTTCGCCATCACAAGTGATCATGGAGTGCAGGGTCGCCACTACATTGACTCCTAATGCAGCATGGCTCGATCAGGTAATTGGTTCAGAATTTTAGCTTCAGTCGCTAATAGCTCATCCAGACGAGAGTTTAGGGCTGTGCTCGGACAATATTGTTCGGCTAGGTTGAGGAAGAGATGGGCATGTCTAGCTTCGGAATGAGCAATGGCTTGATAGAAACCTTGTAACGGACCATTGGGTAAAGCCAGAGCAATTTTGGTAAAGCGTTCCAGTCCACGGGCCTCGATAATCCCAGCAACCAGTAGCCGATCGAGAAAGTAATTTTCCGAGCCTTTGCGAATTAGACCTCGCAGTTGATTGACATAGGGGTCTTTGGCATCAGGAGGAATGGTTAAGTGGCGCTCTCGGATTAATTTGAAGACATCGCGATAATGGCTTAACTCTTCAATGGCTAAGTCAATCATGGCTGCCACTAAGTCTGGCTTGTCGGGGCAGTGGGCAGCAAGGTTGAGAGCGACCCCAGAGGCTTTTTTCTCGTTGGCGGCATGATCGAGCAGGAAAGTATCAAAATCTGCCAGCACCGTTTGTAGCCAGGTATCTGAACTATCACAATGTAGGTGAATGGTCACACAGACTTCCTCTGGTTTAACTTATTCATTATCCCCATTGTTGGGCAGGACGCCAGCTTGTAAACGCTGGATAGCGTTTTGTAGATTGGACCGGGCAAGGGCCTCATAGCGTTCTTGGAAATAAGCGGTTTGATAAAGATGGGGACGCTGCGCAAAAGTCTCTAATATCTGACTGCGTCGTCGACAGTATTTGGCAATGGGTACCCAAGCGTATTCCTGACGAATCTGAGTTTCAAAGTTGGTAAAGGTTTGGGTGTCCTGGCCGAGGATCGCCAAATCAATATCTACCATCAACGCCGTATCTGGATCGTCATGGGGGGTATGAGCTGCAGTGGCCATAATCAAATGGTGAACTTGATGGCATGGGTCTGCCTTGACTCTTGCTTGCTGTAAAAAATGCATGGCCCAGTCGGCGCTATCTTGCTCGTTTTGGTTGGACTGAGTTTGATAGACGGCATCGTGAAACCAGAGGGCCATTTCTAAGGTTGCAGGGGCTTGGGCCGAAGCTTTCACACCGTCAAAATGATCTAAGCAGGCATCAATATGGGCTGCGGTGTGATAGTAGCGGTGAGGCTCGGTATAGGCGCGAACTAACTGCTGGTAGGTATCCAGAGAGGGCTTAGCGCCCAGTTGATGCATTAAGGTTTGCCAGCGTAGTGGGTTCACTGCAGGTTGTGACTTTAGAGGTGGGTTAATCTCTACCCTACTCCAAGAAATCCCAGTGCTATGCTGATCGCATTCAGGGTTTATAGCAGTGGATTAAACGCGATTAATGGTTGCCTCCACCTCCCTTTCAGAACAACATGCTGTGGTGATTGGCGGCAGTATGGCCGGGCTTTTGGCTGCTCGGGTGTTGCTGAACCACTTTGGGCGAGTCACAGTATTGGAACGAGATCGCATCCCCGATCAACCCAGTCCCCGTTCAGGAGTGCCCCAAGCCCATCATGTTCATATTCTTCTGACCCAAGGTCAACGCATTTTAGAACAACTCTTTCCTGGTTTGGAAGCAGAACTGGAAGTCGCTGGTGCCCCTCAGGTCAATTGGACGAAGGATTTAAGCTGGCTCAGTATGTGGGGCTGGTCTCAAGCCGTGCCATCAGATCTCTGCACTCGACCCTGTAGTCGAGCATTGTTGGAGTGGTTGATTTATCAACGATTAGCGCAAGAAGCCAACCTCACCTTTCTACCGTCCACCCGAGTGACCGGCCTGGTCGCCAATGCTCAGAAAACGGTGATTACGGGGGTTCAGATCAAAACAAATCAAAGTACGGAAACCCTCAGTGCCGATTTAGTAGTGGATGCCAGTGGCCGGAATTCTGCCTTGCCTAAATGGCTCAATCAGCTGGGGTATGGGTCGCCTCCCCAAACAGAAATCAACTCTTTCTTGGGGGTACAGCAGCCGTTGGTATCAAATTCCTGACCATTGGCAAGCACCTTGGAAGGTGATGCTTATTCAAACGAAGCCGCCAGATCATCCGCGGGGGGTGGTGATGTATCCCGTAGAAGGCAATCGCTGGATAGTTACCCTCGTAGGGGTTGGCCATGACTATCCCCCAACCCATGAAACAGACTTTCTCCCATTTGCCCAGACAGTTCGGAGTCATGAAGTCTATGATGCGATTCACCAGGCGCAACCCTTAAGCGATATCTATAGCTATCGGCGGACCGAAAATTGTTGGCAGCACTATGAAGCATTACCTCGATTGCCCGAACATCTGGTAGCAGTGGGGGATGCGGTGTGTGCGTTTAATCCTATTTATGGTCAAGGTATGACTGTAGCTGCATTGGGCGCCTTAACCCTGGATCAGTGTTTGGACCAAACAGCTGGCAAGTTTCCATTACAAGGCTTTACACCTATCTTCCATCAACAGTTGGCTCAAATGTTGGTCGTGCCTTGGCTGATGGCGACGAGTGAAGATCTACGATGGCCGAGTACGGTAGGTCCAACGCCCAATTGGCAAACACGCCTGATGCATCAATATCTAGATCGCGTTGTTCAAGCTTCTTTGGATCGGTCCTATATCTATCGAACGTTTTGGGAAGTCATTCATATGGTGAAGCCACCCAAAGCCCTATTCCATCCCCAAATTTTATTACCTGACTTGAGACTGGGTTAATCTTCTGTACTGGTTTGAACCGCCTAATGCTCTACGGGCACCTTATTTGGGGTGAGCTGTAAATACAGCCCTGGCACCACTAATAGGGCAATTAAAGTAGCGGCGATCAGGCCAAAAATAATGGCCATACAGAGAGGGAACCATTCTGCTTCACTGAAGGCCAACGGAAGTAGCCCAATCACCGTGGTGATAGAGGTGGTCAAAATAGGACGAAGGCGATCGCTAGCGCCCAAGGCCGCAGCCTGCCGCACTTCCAAGCCCTGTTTACGCCGCTCGTTCATGGTTTCTACCATCACAATTGCATCATTGACCACAATCCCTGTTAAGGAAATGACGCCAATGGCTGCTGGAAATGAAAAGGGTAAATTCAAGAAGTAAAAGCCAATAAAAGTCCCGGTTAAGGCAAAGGGAATCGTCAGGATAATGATCAGTGGTTGGCTATAAGATCCAAATTGCAGGACTAACACCGCAAAGACCAGAAAGATGGCCACCACTAACATCTGACCTGCGGACCCAAAGGTTTCGCCACTGGTCTCAGCATCGCCGCCGAAACGATATTGATAGCCCTGGGGCCAGGTTTTTTGCATCTCCTGGAGTTTGGGTGTTAAGTTTGCCAAAATATCGGCATCGTACACTCCAATGCCAGGAACATTCTTGGCTAGAACCGTTACCGTGCGTTGGCTTTTTCGGTGGGTAATAGACAAAGGCACGGCTCCAGGGGCAGGTTCTAAAACCGCTTCAGCAGGAATGGTTTTGCCGTCAGCCGTGACAAACCGAATGGTTTGAAATTCATCTTGACGGGAGGGACCCCCGACTTCTCCCTGACGGGAGGGCCAGAGGGTACTCATATGAATTTCTAGATCTTCTTCGCCACTGCCAACGGGAAAGTCACCAATATCGTTGTCAATCATCAAATAGCGGCCCTGAGATGCCAGTTCGCTTTGGCTCAGACCATAGAAATCTAGGGCTTCCCGCTTCGGAATCAGTTTGTAGTCTTCCCGTAGGTTGCCTAGGTCATCTCGCACATCCATCGTGCCGGGAATCTCCCGCAAGACCTGCTGCACCTGCACCGAGATTTCTCGCAGCACCTGCATGTCTTCGCCACTAATGGCCACTTGAATGGGGTCTACCCCGCCGCCTGCTCGCTCATACTGGACGGCGAGGGTGGAGCCGGGATAGTTGCGGAGGATTTCGTTTTGGAGTTGCGATCGCAATTCCCGCGCATATTCAAAGGACTGACGTTGTCGTTGGTTAGACTCAACAAAGATGACGGAGAAGCCCACAAAATAGTCGGCGTTGCCGGGCTTCAGCTCCCCGGAAGAGACTAAGCTGCTGCGTTTGCCCACCAGCTTGACCACGCTTTTGAACACGGGCTGCCCATCTGGATCGCGATAGTCTAGCAGCAGGTCTCCCATTTGATCAGCGACGGTTTGAGAACTCTCTAGAGTTGTGCTAGGGGCCAGCTCCACATTCAGGCTAAGTTTAGTGCCGTCATTTTGGGGGAATAAGTTCGACGGTAACGAGGTAAATAAGACGCAGGCAAAGACGAATAGCCCCACTGCCCCCAAGGACCATAGCCGAGCCACGGCCTTATTGGGAACGGTCATTTGCAGGCTCCAGTTTGTAAAGCGGGCCGAGGCCACTTCAGTCATCCGATCCACAAAGGTTTTTTGGGTTCTGCCCTTCACATTTCCCAGCAGAAACTTGGACAGGGGAATCACCACCAGTAGGGACAGAAAATAGCTGATCACCAAGCAGGTAATGGCACTAATGGGAATGAGGCGAATAAACTTGCCCATGGTGCCGGAAATGGCCATCAGGGGGGCAAGGGCCAAGATGGTGGTGAGTTGTCCGGCAAAAGCAGGCCCGGCATAGGCTTTAACGGTCCGCAGGGCGGATTCAGAAAATCCCAAGCCCTCGACAAAAATCCCATCATGCATCCCTTCCAACATCAGAATAAACACATCCACCAGCAGCCCGAGGGCTAGGATCATGCCGATCAGCACCATGGAGTTGAGGGTTTGCCCTCCTAACCAGAGGAAGAAGATAGCACCAATAAAGGTGAGGGGAATGGCTAGTCCGGCAATCAGGGCTTCTCGCCAGGTTAAGGCTACGAGAAGAATAATAAAGACGAAAAAAGAGGCCTGACCGACGTTACTCAGCAGATTGGCGAGTTCATCATTAATGGTGATCGCATCGTTGTTCAGAACCCGATACTCCATCCCTGCTGGCCAAACTTTCGGGTTTTGGCTGGCCTCGTCTAGGGTTTGGAGGGCATCAGTAATCACTTGGATGGTGTCGCTGCCAGCAACCTTAACGATGTCTAAGGTAATGGTGGATTGAAAGGGCTGATTTTCCCAACTGAGAAAAGCTCGATTGGTTTCCCGTTCCAAATCCCGCCGCACATCCGCGACTTCTTCTAAGCGGACAATCCGGTTATCCGTCAGTCGAGTCACGGGCAGGGATTTCAAATCCTGGATACTGCGAAACCGGCCAAATAGACGCACTTGCGCCCCAATCGCATCATCCCGAACCCGGTCCCAGGAGGCATCTTGATTGCCCCCTTGAATGGCGTTTCGCACCTGGGTCGAGGAAATTCCTAAGCTGGTCAGACGGCTGGGAATCAGCTGCACATGAATGACTTCATCCCGATTGCCCGATAGATTGACTTCTCGCAGGTTTTTAACCGATTCCAAAATATCTTTGAGATCTTCTGTGGTTTGACTTAAGGTGGCAGCATCTAAGTTGGGGCCAAACAACCCCACCGTCAAAATCGGTGCATCTTGTTGGGAGACTTGGACAAAATCGGGTTGTTCGCGTCCTTCAGATTCTGCAGGCAGCTCTGGTACTGCATCATCGACTTTACCCCGCAGCTCTTGTATGGATGCGGCCACAGGAGCTTCCGCGCGAAATTCAACATCAATGATCGAATAGGAATTGAAGGTGGCACTTTTAACATCCTTCAACCCTTGCAGAGACTTAATTTCCTTTTCTAGTTTGTCCGTAACGCGGTTTTCAATCGTTTCGGCATCGGTGCCGGGCCAGGCAGTAGTGATATTAGCCCGGGCAATTTTGATGTCGGGGTCAGATTCTTTGACCATGGAAACGTACCCCATCAGGCCACCCATCACCAGCAGAAAACAGAGTAGAATCCCAAACACTTGGCGGGTGAAGAAAAACTGGGCCAAAGGCGAAGCTTTCTCTAGCTCGGAAGCACCATGCACGAGTTTATCTGGAGCTTCCAGGGTAGTTGGCCGATCCTCTGTTTGCATGGGTCTTATCCTTGCGGTGTAGTGCTGTGATTCAATCTGCTGACTTAGGCTGGATCCTCGACATCGACAACATCGACGGGGGAATTATTCACTAGTCGGTTACTGCCTTCAGTCACAACTAATTCATCTGGTTTCAAGCCCTGAGCAATCGAAATTCGATCCAATCCTTCAATATCTAAAACCACGGGACGCTGCTCCACTCGGCCCGTCTCCTCATCAACAACAAACACATAGGATTTGCGATCGCGGGTGATGACGGACCCAAAAGGCAATGTAATGGCCTGGCTTCTAGATTGAGCTGCAATCCAGGTTTGTACCCGCGCACCTAGGCGTAAATTTTCGCGCCCTTCCGTAATCCGAACCCGCACTTGAACGGCCCTGCCTCCAGGGGTGACGGCTGGGGTGACGGAAAATACCTTGCCTCGGGCTTTCGCCACGCTGACTAGATTTCTTTGATTCAGGCCCTGGACAAAGGCTTGGCTAATATCGTCATCCAAGGCAATATAGGCTGGCTGATTGGGGCGCAACAAGCTCCCTTCTGAGGCCGGGATTTCAAAGGCAACCTCGAAACTATTGGGGTCTACCACTACAATGGGCACGGACTCGATAGCAGATTGATAACTGGTGGCAGATTGCACTCTGGAAGGACTCCAATATTCCCCTTCCCGAATATTCATATAAGCGACAATCCCATTGATGGGAGATACGAGCTGGGTATCTTCTCTCGCAATCACCGTGTTCAATAATCGCGCCTGGTTGGAAACGACTCCTGCCTTGGATACAGCAATTTGGTCTTGGGCCGTGTTGACATTTTCTTGGGCTACCTTGACCCCCACTTGGGCTTGAATGACGCGATTATTGTAGGTATCCCGTTCCGTCGCTGGAATCACTCCTTGTTTGTATAGGGTTTGTCGTCGTTTGGCTTCTATCTTGGCGAGTTCTAGGTCAGCTTTGGCCTGCCTGAGATTGGCTTCCGTCTGACGTAAGCTAGCAATCGACTGCTCTTCAGTACGTTTAGCAACTTCGCGATCGGCTGCTGCAGCTCGAATATCAGAGCGATATTTGCGGTCATCCAGGGTTGCCAGCAACTGACCTTTCCCCACTCGATCGCCTTCTCGCAGGAAGCGGCCATTAATTTTGGCGAGCTGAGTGACTTCCCCACTGGATTCAAAAATTAGTTGTTTATATCGCTCTGCCCTTACATCTCCATCGGGATTGGTGACCCAGCGGCGAATGGGGGCTAATTGAGCCCGCACCGCCCGCACGGGTAATTTGGCGGTAGAAGCGGTTTCAGGTTCAGATACTGAAGGGGACTGGCTCTTGTTGTAGAGCCGCCAGCCAAACAGTCCTGCAATCACCAACATCACGAGAATGGCAATGGGCCAGGGAGACTTTTTACCAAAAACTGAAGGTCTGGAGTGTTTGGGCTGCTTGTCTCCAGGGACTTGGATATCAAGTTCTAGTTGAGAAGGGCTATCCGCTAGATCTCCCGCTTCTCTGGGCATACGTTCATCCGTTTTCATGTGTTCTGTTCCCACGCTGATAGGATTGTGCCGCTGGTTGAGCCTACAAAGCTTATGTGATAAAGCTCTTAGCTATTACTTTACGAGAACTTTTATGCATTACAGAAGCGATCTAAACAAAGATTATGCATTCACCTGGGGTTATAGGGCGAGATGATGGATGACCCAACCGGATAAAACGATTCATCCACCCGCATGGCCATGATTACTGAAGGGTATAGCTGACTGGTAATCCTTGTTGTATCCGTGAGAACAAGCCATGGGAGATGGCTCAAGCTGAGGGGCTTGCTTAATCAAGGTTACTGAACGAGCAGTGGGCTGATCGCTGATGATGATAAGAGGCAAATCATCCAGCAGATCTATCGTTGTGAATATTGGGTTTCAATGATTGAGATCGCATCCCCAATACCGTTCCCATAGTTCTGACTCTCCCGCTGGTCATGAGGAGCCTGCAATAAACTTTTCACTATATCTATTGCGGCTTGAGGCGTCTCCACGAGTCTTGCCCACCGCTGGCCGCGGTGCTGTTGTCGATCATATTGCCGGGGCCAGGCAAAGGAAATCAGTGGTTTGCCCAGAGCCTGACATTCAAACACGGTATTGTAGCCTGCCCCACCGATAACCACATCTGCCTGGTTTAAAACGGGCATGCCCGGCCACTTTTGAACCCAAAGGTGTGGTGGACAATGGGGAGGACAAGTATAAGCCAGACATCGACAGGTGACTGCAGGAAAGGTGGTCAGTAATTGCGCCATAAACTGTCCCCAAAAGGCCATTTCTTCCTGATTACCCGCTGCCACGACGACGATAGTGGGCTGCTCTGTTGGTGAAACAGAGGGTAACGCTTGGGCATTCAGCATTAACCAAGGCAAGGTATGAACCGCTTGGGGGAAATAAGCGAACGGGACATCGTCTCCCTCACCTGGAATAACGATAGCGTCGTAGTAGTGCGCAACAAATTTCTCCACCTGTTTGGCTTGAACATAAGCTGGATCGATATCCCGATGAATAAGAACCTTGGGAATGGCGGATAGGTGCGGGAAGCAATCGACTAGCTCGCCGCCGAGGCCACGGGGAAAAGTATCCACGATCAAGCAATCATAGTTTTGGGCTTGGACAATGGCTTGCACCTGATGTCGCGTTTCTGCAGCAGAAGCAATGGGTAGAATCTGTAGTGATAGATTCTGCAAAACAGATGGGCTGAAGTCTATTTGAGGGAGTTGCGTTTCAACCCAAGGGGCATAGGGGGAATTGGTGAGGATGCGAACTTGATGATGAGTCGCGGCTTGTCGCCCCAGGGCGATGGCCCGATTGAGATGCCCCCAGCCTCCGCCCAGGGCATAAATTAACCAGGTGGCCATTAACTAGCCCCAAAATTCATCTCGTAATCTGTATCCAATTCTTCTTCAAAGCTGGCCGCATCGGCTTCCGTAAAGTCGACATTTCGAGATTGACGGTTGTAGCAGTAGTAGGCGCGATCTCGATAGTATTCATATCCCCAATTACCGGGACGATAGGAGCCAAAGTTGGGATAGAGGTCATAGTCAAGCCAATAAGGGTCTTGGTCGAGCTTACTTTGGCCGTTGTTACAGTAAGGACACCCTAGTGCGGTGGTGCGATCGCATCGCCGTTTGAACAGGAAACCGATGGTGCGATCGCAAACCCATTCCCCAGAAGAACGGCCGAGTGCTTTTGCAGTCTGTCCAGGGCGTTCTGCCGCGACTTGTGCCAAACCTGCTAATGGAGTTTTACCCTGGTCCACCCTGGCAGCAGGCACTGCATCCTGAATCTCTTCTTCTTCGATGACGTCTAAGACAACGGTAAAAGTTAGCTCAAATGGTCCCACCTGAATCCGATCACCATGGGTGAGCACTCCTTCGGTAACCGTTACTCCGTTAATTTGGCTGTCTGCTTGACTGCATAACCAAACGCTACCCTGTCGGATTTCCAGCAAAGCGTGAAATGCTTGGACAGCATCAGCATCAAGCACAATCCGACTCACTGCCTGGCTCGCATGGGTTCCAGGCATTAGATTAAAGCTGTGTCCTAGAGCGACAGGAGGCTGCAATTGGGGCTGATAGGTTTTACCGAACTTTGGATCAGTCCAAGTTAATTGAATTTGCACCTTCGGCACCTGGGAGTCGAATCACTGCCTCAACTAAGATAAACCATGATTCTCATTACGCAACGGCTTGGCTGAGAAAACAGCATCCAGTCATTGATGATTCACAAGCATCTATACCAATAGAGTAGTCAGATTTTTTGTCTTTTGAATCACTGAGGTTGGGTATGATGAAGGCCAGCAATATTTATTTCTTATGAGTAGTCCCCTTCTAGCAACCTTTCGTCAGGCGTATCGGGATTTAGATTTATTTCCGCTGTTGTCTGACGAAGAAGTTGAGGCGTTTCGCGTCGATTATGGTCGAGATGCCTTGGTGCGCCTAGAGCAGGCTGTGGACGATGCACCCGAAGACGGCAAGATTATTTTTGCGGGACATCGGGGGTGTGGTAAGTCAACGCTATTAGCCCATTTTGGCCACCTCATGAGTGATCCAGAGCGAGAGCCCCGTTATTTTGTGGTGCGCTTCTCCATCTCGGACATGGTAGAGATGTCGGCGGTAGACCATGTCAATATTCTCTATGCTATTGCGTTACAGCTCCTGAGCAAGGCGAGTGACTCTGAGGTGGATATTCCTACGACCACTCAAGAAGAAATTTTAAATTGGTTCATTACCACTCACTCCACTACTGAAATAAAGGATCTCAAATCTCAAATTGGGATTGGCGGGGATGTTCTGAAAGTCTTGACTGCTAAGCTACAAACGGAATCCACTTTTCGAGAAGAAATTAAACGCACCTATGAGCGGCGTATTTCTGAACTCGTTGCCAAGATAGAAGAAATCGCTGGTCTTATTCAGCAGAACTCAATACGCCCACTGCTTGTCATCATTGATGACTTGGATAAATTGGACTGGAAATTAGTGGAGGAAATTTATAAGAACAATATCCTTGCTCTCTTTCAACCCAAAATGCGGATGGTGTTTACTATTCCCATTGCCGTAGTCCGAGATATTGAACTCCGCACTATTTTGCAGTCGGCTTGTGGTCGTCCCATTTTGCAAATGGGAGTCGCTAATTTTTTACTAAGGCCGATCGTCATCGTCAACAGCAGCCGAATCAACGAAAGGTCGATATTTTTCTAAAAGTATTAGAACGTCGCTTTGGTGAGCACTGGGTGGACTTGATGTCTCCGCAAACGGCTCAGCAGATTGTGTTGCTGAGTGGAGGGGTATTGCGGGAAATGGTGCGGATTGCTCGGGAATGTTGCAGTCAATGTTCGCTGTTGTTGCGGCTCGATCCCGAACTGACTGAGATGAAAATTGATGATCAGGTGCTGGACCTGGCTGTGCGGGAACTGCGGAATGAATTTTCCCTGTCTTTAGGCAAGCGACGGTCTGAGATTTTAGTCAAAACCTATGAAGATGCTAAGCCAGAAGAAGTTGATGATGAAGATTTTGCCCTGCTGTTACATGGGTTATATATCCTGGAATATCGCAATAATCAGGTCTGGTACGATGTGCATCCGATTGTGAAAAAACATCTCCAGCTAGAGCAATTGCTGCCGACGGAAGAATCTGGGAGTGCTGAGGATGCCTACCATTGAGCGGTCTGCTGAAGAACAGAGGCAGTACCTGCGGTTGCTAGTTGCCCTAGAGGCGAATCAGGAGCAATTGGGGTTACTGATTGCCGTGGCAGAAAACCGTAACTTGCAAACTGCCGTTATTGAGGACTATGAGCAATCGTTGGGAGAGCAGGGGGTACATGCCTTTCGACTTTTTATTAACCGCAAAGACCCTAGCCTGCGAACGGGATTAGAACAGTTAGTCGATCAACAGCCTGTCTTACAGGATCATCAGCCTGCGGTGGTCACGGTTCTGGGTATTGGGGATCTACTGCCGCCAATGTTGGCCATTCCAGAGTCTCAGCAAGCCCGATTTTTAGGGTACCTGCAATGGACCCGAGAAGCCCTACGGCAATTTCGGTTTCCTGTTGTGCTCTGGGTAAATCGCAAGGTGGTGCGTTTATTAGCAGAGCAATCGCCGGATTTTTGGAGTTGGCGAAGTGGTGTTTTTTGGTTTGGCGTTCACCCTAGTGATTCGGCAGTCTTACCTTCAACAACTCACAGTGCGTCAGAATCTAGTGCCAAGGGTTTAGATCCCTCTGATGAGAAATTGATGGGCCTGATTGAAACCCTGGAGCATCAGACTGAAAGAGATACAGCAAAATTGGCAGAGCTTTATTCTCAACTGGGGCAAGTTTATACGAAACGGAGTAAAAGCAGACAAAATCGTGAGTTTGCCATCCAGGTCTATAAACGAGCGGTTCAATTGTTGGAGGCTCTAGATTTACCAAAAGAACTGGCAACCAGTTTAGAGCAGCTGGGTAATCTCTATTTTGAACGCAGATATAACGCTCGCGAGGCAGATGTTTGCTATGACGAAGCGTTGCGCCTGTATCGCGAGGTGGGTGCTCGGCTGGGTGAAGCCAATACGTTAAAAGCCCTGGGTGATGTCCTCCAATTTCTGGACCAACGCCAAGAGGCCTTAGAGCGCTATGACGAAGCGTTGCGCCTGTATCGCGAGGTGGGTGCTCGGCTGGGTGAAGCCAATACCTTAAAAGCCCTGGGTGATGTCCTCCAATTTCTCAAGCAAAGTCAAGAGGCCTTAGAGCGCTATGACGAAGCGTTGCGCCTGTATCGCGAGGTGGGTGCTCGGCTGGGTGAAGCCAATACGTTAAAAGCCCTGGGTGATGTCCTCCAATTTCTGGACCAACGCCAAGAGGCCTTAGAGCGCTATGACGAAGCGTTGCGCCTGTATCGCGAGGTGGGTGATCGGCTGGGTGAAGCCAATACGTTAAAAGCCCTGGGTGATGTCCTCCAATTTCTGGACCAACGCCAAGAGGCCTTAGAGCGCTATGACGAAGCGTTGCGCCTGTATCGCGAGGTGGGTGCTCGGCTGGGTGAAGCCAATACGTTAAAAGCCCTGGGTGATGTCCTCCAATTTCTCAAGCAAAGTCAAGAGGCCTTAGAGCGCTATGACGAAGCGTTGCGCCTGTATCGCGAGGTGGGTGCTCGGCTGGGTGAAGCCAATACCTTATTGGGGTTAGGAAGTTTGCAGGACCGTCCAGCACAAGCAATGGATTACTATCGGTCTGCTCAAGCTATTTTTCAGCAAATTGGTGATCAATACAGTCAAGGTCGTAACTTGTTAATGTTTATTGTTTCTGCCCAACAACAGCTAGGCGACTTAGATGGTGTAGAAGAATCATTGGCTCAGGCTGAATCCCTTGGCAAAGCGATTCATTTTGAACCGTTTCAACAGGTAGCTGATCAGATTCGCTCAACGCTTTAGCCAAGGAATTCTCTAATACCGTGAACTCATCACCCGTAAATGAGTCAGGCATTAATCAGCAAAACTGTTGTCAGTGAAGTGATGGGGGCTGCTCATAATGTCACTTTTGATAACTTTTGGGCCAAATTGAGCACATGGTACAGACTCAAGAACATCTGTGTGATCAACTCTTCAACTTGTTTGACATCGACATTTCGATCAAAACCCAAATGGCTTGGAGGTGGATAGGGAGGCACCTTCAGAGTGATTGACAACGTGCGATCACTCACTTTTAATCGTTTGATCTGTACGGTAGGGGGCAGTTGTATTGCCTCTTTTAGGGAGTCTCTCAATACGGTTACTGCCCCATATTTCTTCCGTTGAAATCGTAACGTTAAGGTGAGCGATAATCCTTTGGGTTTACCCTTTCGCTTATGCTTGGACTTGCCGCTACGACTGCGTTTCCAACCATATTTTTCAATATATAATTCTGTCAAAGTTAACGTAAATTCAGTCTGGTCCAGAAACTGACCTTCTAGTAATAACCAAGGATCCGCATAGCGATCGATTTTCCACTTAGCTCGACTTGGATCAGGCATCGTGTCAATCCGCTTATGTTTAACCTTAGTGGGATAACAATCCAGATGCAGATTTAGTGAGGGCTCTCCCTCCATGTCACGCATGGTTTTTTTGATTAGCCCTAATGCCAGCTGGTAGCGTTCTTCAGGTATCAGCCATGGCCGCTCTGCTGATTTCAGAATCCACAGGACCAGCAGCACCCCAATAGCAATAGCAAAAAACCAAAACAACGGTCGTAAGAATAGCCCCCCCACAAAGAAGCAAAATAATCCTAGCCAAGCAAATTGAGCAATGGAGTTGTATCGACGATTGCGCGCTTGTGCTTGCTGGATTCGAGCTGCTAGTTTCGCTAAGTCAGCCTGGATTTCGCTAGCAAAACCAATGTGTTTGTACTTCGGCTTTAGCCTAAATTTTGCAAGATTGAGAGACATTTAAGACTTTTCTCCAGGCTGGATGGCTCCTAATCAAGCCCTAGCATAAAATATAGCTGCACTGATTGCTATTTTCTCGTTCATGCCAAAGTTGGCTTATGTTTGTTTCGATGTGATTCCTGCACCTAAAGGGGCGGCGATTCATATTGCTGTCTTTACCCAAGCCCTAGCCGAATGCCATGGTTCTGTGCAGTTAGTCAGCGTTTCACCTACTTCAGAGATAGCTCCCACCGTAGAACGATGGCCAGGGGTCATTCATACTGCTCTCCCCGCCCATGGTAAGACCTTGATTGACCGAGTGATCACGTTTCGGCAGCAGCTTAAGCAGTGGTTGGTCGGCCAACGGTTTGATGTCATTCATGTGCGGTCGATGTATGAAGGATTCCCTATTGCCCAGCAAAAGTCAAAGTATTGTCAGACCCTGATTCTGGAAGTGAATGGCTTACCTTCCATTGAGTTGAAATATCGCTATCCACGGGTGGCTGATGATCGCGAACTGATGCATAAGCTGATGGCTCAAGAAGAGATTTGTCTAGAGCAAGCCGATCGAGTGATTACCGTTAGTACCGTCAATCGTGACTATTTAATTCAGCGTGGTGTCTCCCCAGACAAAATTCAGGTAATTGCCAATGGCGTCAATCTAGAACTCTTTTCCTATCAAGCCCCACAGCGAGATTCTGAAAGCTTGCGTCTAATGTACTTTGGCACTTTATCTGCTTGGCAAGGGGTGGATTTGGCCATTGAAGCCTTAGGACTCTACTGTCGAAACTTTCCAGCTACTCTGACGATTGTGGGGCCAGCAAAGCCAAAGCAGGTAAGATCCCTGACTAAACTTGCAGTTAAGTTAGGCGTAGACCAGCGTCTGCACATTCTAGAACCGCTCTCCCAGGCAGATCTTTGTCAGCAGATGCATGCAGCGGATGTGATTCTCGCTCCTTTGAAACCGAATGATCGCAATTGCATCCAAGGCTGTTGTCCATTAAAAGTTCTGGAGGGAATGGCGTCTGGAACGCCTGTCATCACCAGTGATCTCCCGGTTGTTCAAGAATTAGGAATGCCTGATATCCATTTTCTGGCGGTTCGTCCCGGAGCTGCCAAAGCGATTAAAGATGGCTTGCTTCGACTCAGAGCCAGTCCAGAACTAGGGTTGAGGCTGTCTCAGGCTGCGCGATTACACATTGAGAACCACTACACTTGGCAGCATTCCACCCAAAAACTCATTGATTGTTATCAACGTCTAGACGGAGCCTGTCCCTGATGCAATGGAGAAGTGTTAGTAGATTTCTATTGAACATTCGTGCTGTCGTAGGCCAATCTAGGCCGCCCAAAACACAATAATTTGTCATTCTATTTAGTATCTGTTGAGGCTATAGTGATGGGGTAAGACGTACTCCTGAGAGCAGTACAGTGCCATGGAATAACTGCAAGCCTATGTTGTAGACTTTTCTATGCACAGGCAGTGTTCGCTATTTTGTTCTCTCATTAGTAGTTTGGTGAGTCTTTATTGTCCTCATTAATACACTCTTGCACTTAATGGCCAAGTTTTCAGACCTGTTTCTGGGGCCAGCGCTTTAGCTTTTGGTTAGCTAGGCGATCAGCAAAGATGTTTCTTCTAAAGGATTTTTTATGGATTTCACAATTGAGTGTGAACCCCGAAAGAGTGGTATAAACCCCAGGCAGCTACGCAGGGAAGGGCAAATTCCCGTGGTTCTCTATGGTCACAAAAAAGCGGAATCAGTCTCCTTGAGTCTGTCAGCTGTGCTGGCAGAAAAAATGTTGACTGCAGTGGAGGTCAATAATACCTTAGTCAAGGTCAACGTTCCTGAGCTCTCTCTCAACTGCCTCTCTCTTCTTCGTGATGTTCAAACTCATCCGTGGAAAGGAAATCTCTACCATCTAAGCTTTTTTGCCATTTCGGGACAAGATAGTGTAACGATTACAGCCCCATTGCATTTCAATGGCGAGCCTGTTGGTGTTAAGAACGAAAATGGCTCATTGGATACAGTGCTCACTTCATTAGAGTTGCAATGTGATCCAAAGAGCATTCCCGAATTTATTGAAGTGGATATTAGTGCGCTGAAGGTGGGAGATGCAATTCATGTCAAGGATCTAAGTTTGCCTAAAGGCGTCGTTTCCAGTGGGGAAGAAAATCGCATTGTGGTGTCTATCTTGCCCCCTGCTGGTCCTTCTAGTTCCGATGAAGAGACAAGTGCTGCAGACGAACCTACCACTACAGACGAGTAATAACTCCCTTTAGAAACTAGTGGTGGCAGCCCTGTTTGACTATCCACAAAACAGGGCTGCCACCACTAGTAAGGTGAGATTTCAAAAAAAAGAGTCAGGCATTAGAGCGCTCGCATCAATTGTTCTAACTGAGTTCTTTCTTGTATCAAGGCATGGCGCGTTTGGACAAACTGACGGGCTCGTTGTCCCATCTGCTGACGCTCTTCTGCAGATAATGACAAACAGTCCAAAATAGCATCGCCCAAACGATGCAGCTGAGATCGCGGCAACAACCATCCCGTTTGCCCTGACTCAATTACCTCTGGGATGCCGCCCGCATCGCTAGCAATGCAGCAGCGTTCACAAGCCATTGCTTCTAGTAAAGCATTGGGCATTCCTTCCCATAAAGAGGGCTGTAGATAGACATCACAGAGATTCAAGTGCTGAACGATTCGCTCAGGTTCTGATATCTGGCCTGTGACAATCACCCGAGCTGCATGATCGGGATGATCGATGGCAAAAGTTTGTAGCAACGACTGGGCAGCAGAACGCAGCTCGCCAATAATCAATAGACAGGCTGGACGCTGTGCTCGAATCTGAGTGAGCGCCTGCAATAAAAATCGCTGACCTTTTTTCTCTCTCAGCTCTCCCGAAAAACCCAAAACGATTTCCTGGTCGGCAATGCCTAAGGTGTGGCGCAGGTCTTTCAGTTCGCCACCGGGCAGGGGATGAAAAACCTCGCAATCGAGGGTGTTGGGAAGAACGGTTATGTTAGTGCGATTGCCGCAGGCCGGTCGCAGGCCATCGCAAACCAGCTGCATCTTGTGGGCCATATCTTGGCTGACTGCGGTGAGAGTCGAGGCATGGGTGAGCGTCCACTGCAAGCGAGCAAAGTCTCCGGGAGGAAACAATTCTCGATCAATGTCATTCCCCCCGCGCACTGACAATCGTTGGTATTTGATGTTGTCGGCCAAACCACACCCCTAAAAAACCGGCAGGGAATAAATAATGTCCCCATACGGCCTGAAACGGGGAAGCCTGGTGCAGACCCTCCAAAATATTGAGAGTATGGGGCATCGTGGCATCCCAATGGCGATATAACCCCAGCCGATAGACCTTGCCCAAACCCATCTGCTCTGCACTCACCTCACCCGGCTGGAGATAACGACTCCAGGTCACCACATCTACGGTGATGCCTAAGCTTTGCAGAGATGCAACAATCCGTCCTGCACTGCGGGATACACCTCCTATATCTGGGGGGAAACGTTCAGTTAGGAATAGCAAATGGGGCAAGCTCATAGTTCACAGCTTGCCATAACCCGATCCCTTTAGAGCAAGACGGTTTAGAGTTGATTGGCAGGATTATGCTCTGCAAATCTGGGCGTCAGGCAGTAAGGACAGTCCAACCACTCCGGTAAGAGCCCTGCATTGCAAACCAGACAGTTCAGTGCGGTCTTGCGCTTCGCTTTTAGCTCTGTTTTCAATCCACTATCGGAGAAGGTGACTCGTTCTACCTCTTCTAGGGATGTTGCGCCTTTTTCAACCAGATTCAGGCTGTAGGCTAGCAAGGTTTGCATCCCTTCTTCGACAGCTACTTCTTTGATGTGCTCTGTCGGGGCTCCTTCGGTAATTAGTCCCTTTAACTTTTCAGTTACCTGCATGACTTCATAGACCCCGCATCGCCCGGAGTAACCGATGCCAGCACAGGTGGGGCAAGCGTCTTCGGTGTTTGCCGTTGCCAAAATATCGTCTGACGTGGAGGTATTTGCTTTGTAAAAGGTGACCTCCGTTTTGGCGGAAGCCATTAACCCGAACTGAGCCAGCTTTTCTGGGGAAGGACGATAGGGAATCCGACAGTCTGGACAAAGGCGACGAACCAGTCGCTGGGCAACCACACCCAATAAGGACGCCGAGACCATAAACGGTTCCACATCCATCTCTGCCAAACGCACAATGGCGCTGGCTGCATCGTTGGTGTGCAAGGTCGTTAACACCAAGTGACCAGTTAACGCTGCCTCAATCGCCGTTTTTGCAGTTTCCTTGTCCCGAGTCTCACCCACAAGTAGGACATCCGGGTCTTGTCGCAGAAAGGCCCGCAGAATGGATGCGAAGTCCATGCCTTTTTCCCGCAGGACTTGAACCTGGGTAATCCCCTGCAGGGTATATTCAATGGGATCTTCAACGGTACTGATATTCACCTCAGGCGTATTACGCTCAGTTAAGGCTGAATATAGAGTCGTCGTTTTACCAGAACCGGTGGGGCCTGTAACCAAAATCAACCCAAACGGGCGAGCTACCATTTCCCGTACAATCTCAAGGCTGGCTTCATCGTCAATTAGGTTGTTGAGACCCAACTGCATGGCAGAGTTGTCTAAAATCCGCAAAACCACCTTCTCGCCATAGCGGCTGGGTAAGGTGCTGACTCGAAAGTCAACTTTGCGGCCTTGAAATAACCGAAGAATCCGGCCATCTTGGGGTAAACGCCGTTCCGCAATATCTAGGTTAGCGATGATCTTGAAACGAGAGACTAACGCGGGGGCAATGCGACGTGGTAGGGGTGCAAAGGCATTGTGCAGTAGGCCGTCTTTACGAAAGCGAACGCGCAAATTGTCTTCTTGCGGCTCAATATGAATATCAGAAATGTCGTTTTGCAACGCTTTTGCCAATATCTTATTGACTAAAGAAATGACGGGTGCCGCATTTTCATCTAGAAGGGCCTCATCTAGATTGATATCTGCATCATTGGTAGATAGATCTTCAATTCCTCCTAGGCGATCTAGATCATCTTCCAGTCCGTATTCGACGGGCAGATTTTCTTGGATGGTTGCCTGACGTTTGGCTTGAGCGTCTAAGAATTTGGCAATCAGCATTTGAAAGGTATCCAAATCCAGAACAACCCGCTGAAAGGTCATTCCATTGGAGCGCAGCAAATAGTCAACATCATCAATGGCACTGAGGTGATCTGGGTTGACCATCCCCAGCCGGACAACAGGTGGATCGACATCATCATTGCAGGCTAGGGGCAAAATCTGATAGCGACGACAATAGTCGAGGGGGATGACCGTGCGAATCAGTCGATCAATTTCGTCAAAGTCAACCTGGGTGAGCTCAGGATCGAGGCAATCCAGCCCATAGAGAATTTTGAGTTCAAATAGCTGCTGACGCTTAATCTGACGGAGAAGCCGGGGAGGCAAAGGTTTCCCCGTCATCTTCTGGAGAATCGCTAGTAGCGAGCGTCCCTTTCGCCGACTTTCATAAATCGCTTCTCGCAAGCGTGCTTGATCTACATAGCCACTCTTAATTAATTTTTCGTTTGAAGGAGAAAAATTGTTTCTAACGAGCAGTTCCCGCTTGGATGAGTTATTCTCCATGACTATAAAAAAATCTATAAAGTTAATTAAATGTGCAGATAAAAAAAACGGTGTATTCCCAAATACTTTGGGTTATGGGGAAAATCCAAGGCTAATGCAGACTGAATCAGTCGTGACCTATCAATACCATATATATACTGGCCGAAACAATCGTAGAAATTTTGCTCCCAGGACAATCAATACCTCTCCTCGCACTGTTCTTGGGTAAATCAGCAGCATTTACAAAATTTTGATGATTTTTGTTGGTATGGATGGATTTTATCCTTGTTTCAATCGAGTGGGATTGAAAGAATAATTTTTGAGCTCAGGAAATATATCTACACGGATTTGAGCTGGGTCTGAAGGCATTAGCTGATTTTGTTACACTTACTACATCAGCCCTTCCCATCAGATTAGCTGAGTCATTTTTGCCCATTTGCAATCAATTTGGATCACTCCATTTATGTCTCCAACTGCGCTGCTTTCCCGAGAACTGCCGACCCTAGATTATTCTGCAACGCGCGATCGCTTTGACGATACCTGGCGATCGCCTTTGTCTACGCTATTGGGGTTAGGCCGAGCTGCTGGAGCCGACTTTGTGGAGTTTTTCCTAGAGCGGGTCAACTACATTAGTTGTCTCGCAGAAGAAGATGCCATCACTAGCATCTCTCCTCGACTGGTTGCGGGAGCGGGCGTTCGCGTATTTTTGGGCAAGGGGGATTGCTACGTCAGCACCAATGATATGAGTTTTAAGGGCCTGAAATCGGCCTTAGAAAAAGCCCTCTCCATTTTGGGGTTAAACCTACCCAGTCCTCAGGCGTTTGTCCCTGAAATTAATTTAGATCTGCTGCGGGACTATGCCTCTACTAATGGCAAAGAGGCTTGGCTTGCCAACTGTAGCTCCATGCAGGAAATGGGCGATATTTTGCTGACTGCCAATGCCCAATTGGACAAAGATGCGAAGCATGTCCAATCTCGCCGAGCCACCTACTTCCGAGATTGGCAAGAGGTGCTAGTTGCCGCCAGTGATGGGGTGTTTGCTCGTGATATTCGTTTGACCCAATCTGTGGGCTATAGTTTGCTCTGTGCCGAAGGGAGTGACCGCGCTTCCATTAATAAGCGAGTCGGTGCCACCAATAATCCCAACTTTCTCCGTTCTTGGCAATATGCAGGAGATTCAGCAGAAGTTTCAGAATCTGCAGGCCAAATGCTTCATGCAGATTATGTGGAGTCTGGTAATTACCCGATCATTATGGCTAATGAGTTTGGCGGGGTGATCTTCCATGAAGCTTGTGGTCATTTGTTAGAGACAACCCAAATTGAGCGCCAGACGAGCCCTTTCTCGGATATGAAAGGTCAAAAAATCGCCCATGAGAACCTGACGGCCTGGGATGAAGGTTTATCTCCCAATGCCTTTGGTTCCATTGATATGGACGATGAAGGTATGCCAGTGCAGCGCACTCTACTGATTGAGAATGGCATCCTCAAAAACTTCCTATCTGACCGAGCGGGCTGTATCCGTACGGGCCACCCTCGCACCGGCAGTGGTCGTCGGCAGAGCTATACCCATGCTGCAGCGAGCCGCATGCGAAATACCTATATTGCCCCCGGTAATTTCACCAATGATGATTTATTTAACTCGGTAGAAAAGGGCATTTATTGCAAAAAGATGGGCGGCGGCAGCGTCGGTCCAACTGGAGAGTTTAACTTTGGTGTGGATGAAGCCTATCTGATTGAGAATGGCAAAATCACCAAGCCGCTCAAGGGCGCAACTTTGATTGGGGAAGCCAAGGAAATTATGAAGCGAATTTCCATGTCTTCCCAGGATTTGGGCTTAGCGGCAGGATTCTGCGGTTCCATTAGTGGCAGTATTTACGTCACGGTGGGACAACCCCATATCAAGGTGGATGAGATTACGGTGGGTGGTCGCTAAAGCATCACTACAGACCTCTTAAGAGATTGCACCTAAAAATTCAAGAAATAATACACCTAAAAAATAGGAGAACCCGTTAGCGTGTCTGATGTTGCTACCATCGCTGCGATCGCAAAAGAAAAAGCCCAATCCCTAGGCATCCAAAAATTTGATGTCTGTGGGTCTACGGTGGATGAAGCCAGCGTTCAAGTTGACCAAGGCGAACCCAAACAGGTCAAAGCCTCCAAGCGTTCTAGCGTCATGGTTCGAGTTTGGAATGAAGCCAATACCGTGGGGGTCACCACCACAAGCGAAGTCGATGAACTGGGACTAGAATTGGCGCTCAAAACAGCCCAAGAAGCCAGTGCCTTTGGTGCGAAAGAGCATGTGCCTGATTTCAGCCCAGAAGCGACTTCAGACCTAGAGGCACCTCAATCTAAACTGGTGCCCCAGGCGGAAATCGCTACTCTGATTGATAACCTGGTACAGACGGAAGCGAAGTTGATGGCAGCCCATGATGCGATCGCAGGCGTTCCTTACAATGGCTTAGCCCAGCGAGATGTCCAACGCTTCTACCTCAACAGTGAGGGTGCCATGCGGCAAGAAGCTCGGTCTTCCAGTTCGATTTATCTCTATAGCAAAACTGAACAGGAAGGCAGACGTCCCCGTAGCGCGGGTGCTTACCGGGTGAGTCAAGGCCTCAAGCAGCTCGACATTGAAGGTTGTCTGCAAGAAACCGCAGAAAAGACTATCAGTCACCTCAACTATCAGCCGATTACCTCTGGGAAATATCGCGTTGTCTTATCTGCTGAAGCTTTTCTCAGTTTGCTGGGTGCTTTCTCTAACCTGTTCAATGCTCAAAGCGTGCTCGACAATCGCAGCCTATCCACGGTTGACTCCTTAGGCACAGAAATTGCGTCACCGCTGCTCTCCGTTGCCGATGATGCCCTCCACGCTGACAACGTGGGTACAACCACCTTTGATGATGAAGGAACCCCCACCCGACGAATTCCCATTATCGATCAAGGGGTGCTCACGAATTTCCTCCATAGTTCAGGCACGGCTAAACGTCTCGATGCTCAGCCCACGGGTCATGCCAATCTAGGGGCAAAGGTCTCTGTGGGACCTCATTTCTACCATGTGTTTTCTACCAGTACACCTGAGCAAACCTACAGCTTAGAAACCGCCGAAAATGTAGTCTTTATTGATGATGTTCAAGCCCTTCATGCTGGGGTAAAAGCGCTTCAAGGCTCTTTCTCTCTGCCTTTTGATGGCTGGCTGGTTACCAATGGGAAGCGGGTCAGTGTTGAATCTGCCACTGTTGCCGGAGACTTCCGAGAACTGCTCAAATCGATTATTTATATCGAATCTGAGGCAGAACTCACACCTGGTGGCATCTGCCCCAGAATCTGGGTGGATGAGTTATCTATTACAGGTGAATAGGCAGTTAAAAACTAATCACGCTCCGAATTGATTCCCCTTTATGCATCAAGTCAAAAGCAGTGTTGATTTGGTCTAGAGGCATAGTGTGGGTGACCAGGGAATCAATATCGATTTTGCCATCCATATACCAATCGACAATCTTAGGGACATCGGTGCGTCCTTTTGCGCCCCCAAAGGCCGTACCTTTCCAGACCCGTCCCGTCACAAGTTGAAAGGGACGGGTGCTAATTTCTTGGCCCGCACCTGCAACCCCAATAATGATGCTTTCTCCCCAACCCTTATGGCAGCATTCCAGAGCTTGGCGCATTACCTCGATGTTGCCAATACATTCAAAGCTATAGTCAGCCCCGCCTTTCGTTAGCTCGACGAGATAGGGGACTAAATCTCCTTCCACCTCTTTGGGATTAACGAAATGGGTCATGCCCAATTTTTCCGCTAGGGGCCGCTTGGCGGGATTGAGATCGACCCCAACAATCATATTGGCTCCCACTAGACGAGCAGCTTGAATCACGTTCAGACCAATGCCCCCTAAACCAAAGACAACCACGTTGGCCCCCGGCTCCACTTTGGCTGTATTGATGACTGCTCCAATGCCTGTTGTTACCCCACAACCAATCAAACAGACCTTATCA
Organism: Acaryochloris sp. 'Moss Beach'; assembly: GCF_021497025.1. Classification (NCBI taxonomy): domain Bacteria; kingdom Bacillati; phylum Cyanobacteriota; class Cyanophyceae; order Acaryochloridales; family Acaryochloridaceae; genus Acaryochloris; species Acaryochloris sp. 'Moss Beach'. The sequence continues at coordinate 2,180,545 of NZ_CP071717.1, read as the reverse complement.
AAGGGGGCATCTTCACGAATTTTGGCCAGAGAAATTTCAGGCACCACCGTATAGTTGGCAAAGGTGGAGGTACCCATATAGTGAAATAACTTGTCACTACCCAGGGAAAAGCGGCTAGAGCCATTCGGCATTACCCCTTTGCCTTGGGTTGAACGAATGGCCTGACATAAGTTGGTCTTGCCGCTCAAGCAATATTCGCAAGCTCGGCACTCCGGCACATACAGCGGAATGACATGATCACCAGGCTTAAGGGATTTAACGTCAGGTCCGACTTCTGCGACGATTCCTGCTCCTTCATGGCCCAAGATGGCAGGGAACAAGCCTTCTGGATCGGCACCAGACAAGGTATAAGCATCTGTATGGCAAACCCCTGTAGCCTTTATCTCTACCAAGACTTCCCCAGCTTTGGGGCCTTCTAAATCAACTGTCTCAATGCTGAGGGGCTGTCCGGCTGCTTGGGCCACCGCTGCTTTGACCTTCATCTCAGATCTCCTAAGGGGTACGCGCTTTTTACTATACGCGCTCTCAGATTCAGTCGATCAACAGGTTTACAAGTTTTACCAAGACCGATTAGATGTAGGACGAGACATCCTCTTTACAGTCATCAGCAAGATAAGACAGGGCTTTAAACCGCAAGCCTACGAGCTGCTCATAGAGGGGGTTGAGTTTGCACATGGGGGGAATATGGACCACCTTCTTGCCAAATAAGGTGATATCCCGTTCAAATGGGCATTGGGAAGGAATCATTTTGCACAGGAACCGGGCCACTTCGGGGTCTTGAATATCCAAACCATCCAGCCATTGGCGAACAGGCTTGAGGGGATCGCGAGGTTGCTTTTCAGTGGGTTTCGGTGCGCCACCTATGGCTTCGCCATCTAAGGTGAGGCGTAGAGAGTCAACGGCCGTGAGCTGGACTCGTAGAGCCTGGGCAAAGGTTTCCAGGACTTGGTCTTCAGAACTGGAATACACCCCATCGGCAAGGGCCACCATCACTGCAGTCCGCAAAAAGTTTTCTGCAACTTTGGGATTGTCGCCTAAGCCATCGGCCAGCTCTTCTGGGGAAATGGGTTTAAAGGAATCGTTATCTAGGTCCGGCGTCAGTTCATTCGCCACTACTTCCTCAATCAGGGACTGTTCCTGAGGATCAAACTTGCCATCAGACCAGGCAATGGTCATCAGGCCTCGGAGCCAAGTAGAGGTTTGATCCGCTGTGAAAGTAGATTGTGAGCTAGTTGTCATAACGTTTCCCAGAAGTAGGTCACCAAATGATTCAGTGGAAAGTGCTGCTGCTCACTGATTGTAACCTTTGCGCACAAAGGATGCTCGCTGTTCCTGATGCTCTCCTGGTAAGTTTGAATGGGGGCACTAGATCTTAGAACAGCTCACTTAGGCATTTTTCAATGGCGCGTAAGCCAACCTTAACCTACGATCGCGGCACGTTAATTTTGCATCCCCCGCCGAAGGGCAAAGATTGGCTGGATTTTGCGACCTGGGATGATCGCGTGGAACGGTTTCGGGTGCCAGCAATTGAGTACCGATCCTTACTGACGGCTACACAAAGCACCGATCCACGTCTGGTAGATCAAGCCAAATCCTACGAGACTTTGGAGCTGACTCCTAGTCTACAAATGGAGCCCTATCGTCATCAGCAGGAGGCTCTAGATGCTTGGCAGCAGGAACGTCGAGGGGTCGTTGTCTTACCAACAGCAGCGGGTAAAACCTATTTAGCTCAGCTTGTGATTCAGGCTACTCAACGCAGTACTTTAATCACCGTCCCGACGCTGGATTTAATGCATCAGTGGTATGCCCATTTGGTTGCCGCTTTCCCCGATGCGGAGATCGGCTTGTTAGGCGGTGGTTCACGAGATCGTACCCCAATACTCATTTCCACTTACGATAGTGCCGCTATCCAAGCTGAAAATTTGGGCAATCGCTATGGTCTACTCGTTTTCGATGAATGCCACCATTTACCTAGTAGCTTTAATCGGGTGATTGCTGAATATGCCATTGCCCCTTATCGGTTGGGACTCACGGCGACCCCAGAACGGAGTGATGGTAAGCATGAAGATTTAGATAGCCTGATTGGCCCCACGGTCTATCGTAGATCTGCAGAAGAGCTGTCTGGTGTCGCCTTAGCCAAACATAGAACGGTCCAAATTCAAGTCAAGCTCTCCGCCCAAGAACGAGAACGATACGATGAGCTGATTCAAACCCGCAATCAGTTTCTTCAATCTGCCCATATTTTTCTGGGAAGCTTAAAAGGTTGGCAGCAGTTTGTGCGGGAGAGTGCTCGGTCCAAAGCAGGGCGGAGAGCTATGTTAGCCCATCGTCAGGCCCGTGCGATCGCATTCGGTACTGAAGGTAAACTCCGCATCCTCGCTGATCTCCTTGCTCAACACCATCCTGAACAAACGCTGATTTTTACCGACGATAATGCTACGGTCTATCGAGTTTCTCAAGATTTTTTAATCCCAGCCATTACCCATAAAACCCCTGTCAAAGAGCGCCATGATATTTTGCAACGGTTTCGCTCCGGTGATTACCCCACTCTAATTGCTTCTCGCGTCCTCAATGAAGGGGTAGACGTTCCAGAAGCGAGTATTGCCATTGTCCTATCAGGAACAGGTTCAACCCGAGAATATGTGCAGCGCTTGGGGCGAGTGCTACGCAAAGGCAAAGATCCAGATAAATTGGCTTTACTGTATGAGGTGATTGCGGAGAATACCAGTGAAGAAAATACTGCGCGTCGTCGGCAACCTAAGAAAAGCAAACCTCAATTATCTGTAGTTCCCAAGCCATATGCGACCAATGATGTCCCAATCCCTCGGGCTGCTGAGAAGAAATCAGATGGGTCTCAATCTTCTGAGCATTGATGTGTGCTTTCGTAGCCCATGGCTTAAGCTCTTTCTTTGCCCTGCTTCCTATGAGACTATAGGCACGACAAAGTGTTGTGGGAAAGTAGCGGATGAGATTGAAATATTTGGGCCAGGTTCTATGGGTTGGTCTACTGCTGATGTCATGCTCAGGCAGTCCAGACTCTGAGCCATCAGCAGATCAAACAGCCTCTCAGCCTGCTTTAAGCAAATCTGAAACGGGCAAAACTTTGGCCCAAGGAGACTTTGTTGGATCGGATCATGATACCAAGGGAAGCGCTACCCTCATCTCCAGTGATGGCAAGACTTTGCTAGAATTTGATCAAGCCTTTAAAACTGATCAAGGTCCTGATTTATTTGTATTGTTACACCAGGATGCGAAGCCAGAAACTTATAATCCAAACGACTATAAGGTGATCAGTAAACTACAGAATACTCAAGGCCTACAACAGTATGAGATCCCTGCAGATGTAGATCTCGCCAAGTATCAGTCTGTTGCGATTTGGTGTAAGAAATTTAATGTTACGTTTGGCTATGCCCCATTAACCGATCAGCAAAGCCAGGGATAACCTTTATGTCACCCACCCTTATCAAATTAGCTGGATGGCTACCCGCCGTTATTATTCCCGCTGCTACTATCATTCAATTGACCACCATCTTTAAAGATCGGTCAACGCAAGGCGTGAGTTGGTTGACTTGGTTCCTATTTGGAGTCGCCAACATTGGCCTTTATATTTACACAGAAAAATATACAGCCTTACAATCAATCGTTGGTTTATTGGGCTCAGCAGTTCTCGACTTTCTGATTGCTGGGTTAGCCATTGCTAGTTTTGGTGTGTCAAAAGATTCGGCTCAATCTACCTAGTAGTCCAGCTGGCTCTTTCAATGCTGTGGATATTCGTGCGTTTAGGGAATTCGCCCGGTTTCTTTTCTACCAAATTTTGTAGCTGGCATCTGCTGTTATTAACAATTCAAACAGTTGCCCTCAGTGGGGCTAATGTCAGCCCCAGTTAGTATTGTGAATTTTCTCTCAATTAAAATCCCCCCTCAACGCTAGGTTGAGGGGGGATTAATCTATTTATCGTAGCTATGCTAGCTAGTCTTTAGCCGAGAGGAGCTGTCGCACCAATCACAAAAGCACCGTAGGTAACAAAATAGCCGACCGCAAAGTGAACTAAGCCAACTAAACGACCTTGAACAATAGATAGAGCAACAGGCTTGTCTTTCCACATCACCAAGTTGGCGAGAGGAGTACGCTGGTGAGCCCAAACGAGAGTCTCAATCAGCTCTTGCCAGTAACCTCTCCAGGAGATCAAGAACAAGAAGCCAGTAGCCCAGCAAAGGTGACCTAAGAGGAAGATCCATGCCCAGACCGACAGGCTATTCACACCGAAAGGTGTATAACCATTAATCAATTGAGCAGAATAACCCCAGAGATAATCTCTCAGCCATCCCATTAGGTAGGTTGAGTCATTATTGAACTGAGCTAGGTTGCCGGACCAAACACTTAACTGTTTCCAGTTGAAGTAGAAGGTCACCCAACCAATGGTGTTGAGCATCCAGAATGTAGCCAAGTAGAAGGAGTCCCAAGCGGAAATATCGCAAGTGCCGCCTCTACCAGGACCATCACAAGGGAAGCTGTATCCAAAGTCTTTCTTGTCGGGCATAAGCTTAGAGCCACGGGCATCTAAGCAGCCTTTAACACAAATCAAGACGGTTACATGAATACTGAAAGCAATACCATGGTGGACTAGAAAGTCTCCAGGGCCGATATTCAAGAACGGCGTACCAGAACCATTCACAGCATCCAGCCAGCCGGGGAGCCATACATCTCCGTAATTAGGCCAGGCAGTAGAAGCAATACTCTGAGGATTAGACAATAAATTGTCTAGACCCAATAGAAGCTTGCCGTGACATGCTTGTACCCATTCAGCAAAAATAGGCTCAGGTAGAATTTGCTTCTCAGGTGTGCCGAAAGCAACAACCACGTCGTTATGGACATACAAGTCTAGAGTATGGAAACCCAAGAACATTGATACCCAAGACAAGTGGGAAATAATGGCTTCTTTGTGCTCAAGCAGTCTGGAAAGAGCATTTCCTTTGTTGCGCTCAGGATCATAATCCCGAACGAAGAAGATGCCACCGTGTGCATAAGCACCTAGAGCTAGGAATCCACCGATGTATTGGTGGTGAGTGTATAGCGCAGCCTGAGTCACATAGTCTTGCGAGATAAACGCATAAGACGGCAACGAGTACATGTGCTGAGCAACAACCTCAGTGATGACTCCTAACGCAGCCAAGTGGAAGGCTAGCTGGAAGTGGAGTGACTCGTTGTAAGTGTCATACAGACCTTCAAGAGTTGCACCATACCAAGGATCTCTATGAGCATCCATGATCTCTTTCATGCTGTGGCCGATACCAAACTGAGTTCGGTACATATGACCCGCAACAATGTAGAGAACAGCGATTGCCAAATGATGGTGGGCAATATCTGTTAGCCACAGAGCTTCAGTTTGAGGATGGAAGCCACCCACAAATGTGAGAATAGCGGTTCCTGCACCTTCACTGGTACCAAAAAGATGACCAGTTGTATCAGGGTTTTGAGCATATACTGCCCAACGACCGGTGAAGAAAGGCGCTAAACCAGCAGGGTGAGGCATGGTTGACAGGAAGTTATCCCAACCCACGTGCTGACCCCGAGCTTCGGGAATAGCAACGTGAATCAAGTGACCTGTCCAACCCAAAGAGCTAGCACCAAAAAGAACTGCCAAGTGGTGGTTCATTTGGGATTCAGCATCTCTAAACCAAGCTAAGCTAGGTCGAAATTTGGGTTGTAGGTGAAGCCAACCTGCAAATAGCATGACTGCAGCGACAACCATCAAGAAGATGGAGCCACTGTAGAGATCTCCATTGGTACGCATACCAATGGTGTACCACCAGTGGTAAACACCGGAGTAACAAAGATCAACTGGGCCAGAAGCACCAGCTTGAGTGAAAGCCTGAGTTGCAGCATCACCCAGATGAGGGTCCCAAATCGCGTGGGCGATGGGACGAACGGTTAGTGGATCTTGGATCCACTGTTCAAAGTTGCCTTGCCAGGCGACGTGGAAAAGCAGACCTGCAGTCCAGAGGAAAATGATAGAAAGATGACCGAAGTGAGTTGCGAAAATCTTTTGGTAAAGATTTTCTTCCGTCATTCCGTCATGAGTTTCAAAGTCATGAACCGTAGCAATTCCGTACCAGATCCGACGAGTTGTTGGATCTTGGGCAAGGTCTTGGCTAAAACTTGGAAATTTAGTAGCCATGAGTTTTCAAAGTCCTCCTTGCCTATCCTAATGCGAGAATTCGAGCTAGATAGAAGGACCAAGAGGTCACAATTCCACCTAAGAGGTAATGGCCAAGCCCAACTGCACGACCTTGAGTAATACTCATGGCGCGAGGTTGGATAGCTGGGGCAATCTTTAATTTGCTGTGAGCCCAAACAATAGACTCAATCAGCTCTTGCCAATAGCCACGACCACTGAACAAGAACATCAGGCTGAAAGCCCAGATAAAGTGGGCACCTAGGAAGAGAATTCCGTAGGCAGATAGGGCAGAACCATAGGAGTTAATCACCTGAACCGATTGGGCCCACAAGAAATCTCGCAACCAACCATTAATGGTGATTGAAGACTGTGCCCAGTTGCCTGCTGTCAGGTAATTTATTCCACCGCTTGCATTGGCGGTACCCCAGACATCCGATTGCATTTTCCAGAAGAAGTGGAAGTTGACAATCGAAATACAGTTGTACATCCAGAACAGACCCAAGAACACATGGTCCCAACCTGAAGATTGGCAAGTACCACCACGACCTGGTCCGTCGCAAGGGAATCTGAAGCCCAAGCTAGCTTTGTCTGGAATCAGACGAGAGCTACGAGCGTAGAGAACCCCTTTGAGGAGGATGAGAACGGTAACGTGAATCTGGAATGCGTGAATGTGGTGAATCATGAAGTCAGCAGTTCCCAAGGAAACATGCTGCATGGCAACTTTGCCACCGACAAACATGGGATCGCCACCCCAAGCTAAGCTAGTTGCGCCTTCAGCAAGGGGAGCTCGAATCGTTCCAGCTACGTTTGCCTGCAGGTTTTGAACCCATTGAGCAAAGATAGGCTGAAGCTGAATTGCTGTATCAGAGAACATGTCCTGAGGACGTCCCAAAGAACGCATTTCATCGTTGTGGATGTATAGGTCGAAGGAATGGAATCCTAAGAACAAACAGACCCAGTTGAGATGAGCAATGATCGTATCTCTGTGACGAAGCATGCGATCCAGAACATTGTTCTGGTTCATGGCGGGATCATAATCTCGCACCATGAAGATAGCAGCGTGAGCTGCACCACCCACAATGTAGAAACCGCCTAACCACATGTGATGAACAAACAGATTCAACTGAGTTGCATAATCTGTTGCCAAATATGGATAAGGAGGCATTGCGTACATGTGATGGGCACAAACAATGCTGAAAGAACCCCAACATGCGAGGTTAATGGCTAGCTGAGCATGCCAAGAAGTGGTTAAGACATCATAGAGACCTTTATGGCCTTCACCTGTGAAGGGTCCTTTATGGGCATCCATGATTTCTCTCATGTGATGGCCAATGCCCCAGTTAGTCCGGTACATGTGACCAGCAATGATGTACATCACAGCTAGAGCCAAGTGGTGGTGAGCGATATCCGTCATCCATAACCCACCAGTTTGTGGATCAAGTCCACCTTTGAAGGTTAAGAAATCAGAGTACACACCCCAATTCAGCGTAAAGAAAGGCGTTAGCCCTTGGGCAAAACTTGGATACAAATCGGCCATAAAGGCTTTATCCAGAAGATATTCATGCGGAATCGGAATATCTTCTGGCGCCATGCCAGAATCCAACATTTTGTTGATAGGCAAAGCAACGTGGATCAGGTGACCGGTCCAAGCTAAGTTACCTAAGCCGAGCAAATTGATGAGGTGACCACCAATGGTTGCTTCAGCATTTTGGAACCACTCCAACTTTGGAGCCTTCTTGTGGTAGTGGAAGTAACCGGCATACATGGTTACTGCAGCTGCTACCAAGGCACCAATAGAGGTGGAGTAAAGTTCGATGGGAGCTGTCATTCCAGCTCCACGCAATATATGGAAAAGGCCAGAGGTAATCTGGATTCCGTGGAATCCATTACCTACATCTGCATTTAAAATATCTTGACCAACAATGGGCCAAACTACGTGAGCACTGGGTTTGTTGCCAAGTGGATCGGCTAACCAAGCGTAGTAGTTAGAAAAACGAGCAGCGTGGAAGATCATCCCGCTGATCCACACAAAAACAATTGCTAAGTGTCCGAAATGGGCACTAAAGATTTTGCGGGAAATTTCTTCCAGGTCGTTAGTTTGTGTATCGAAGTCATGAGCTAGAGCGTGAAGGTTCCAAATCCAAGTTGTGGTTTGGGGACCCTTCGACAGACTCTTGTTAAAGTGACCTGGTTTACCCGCGACTTCTAAAGAAGCTTTGACGGGGTTGATGTCAACTTCAGCTGTTCTGCCTTTCGTCTCTGGCCCACCTGGGCTATTTGTCATTGAGACTCTCCTCTCTTTGGACAAGCAAGGAATGAGCATCCTCACCAGATAGCAGTGTCATTCCTAGAGAATGGCGCTGATGCTATGCAAAAAATACATATAAATCAGCAAAATCGCTTTAAGTATAAAGACTTCAAAGCTTTTTAATAAAACCGCCACCTTAGGTTTACATTTCGCTAGCAACAGACAAATCTCTTTAAATGACAGAGTGCTGAAGCAGCAGTGGAAAGCCATCTGGAATGGAGTTCTCAATTGTGAATTATAGAAGGCTGACAGGACTTTTTCCGGTAATTAACAATAATTAAGGTGCCTAGGATGGGTAGGAATCACACGATCAAAGATGAGTAAAAAAAACTTATATGGTTATAAATATTCAAAATGCGTGATAAAAATTTACTCTTTTGCCTTTTTCTGCTGTTAAATCACTGATTTAAAGGTAGTGGTGAATCGCTCTATGAACTCTGAATTCCTTTGTTTTCAAGTCTTTTGTCGGTTTTTTGCGACTTGAAACACGCCATTGAAAGAAGTCGATACATGGACCCAAAAGATATCTATCTTTAGAGGTTAATGCGTGTTATTTATAAGAAATTCTTATGTTTCTATTTGTAGATTCTTATGGATTGTTGACGGGGGGGGGGCAAGCTTCACATTTCATCAATTAGTGCGAGGCTTTTCCGGTATAGTTCCCCTAGAGAAAGATTTTCACAATCACTATAAATAAGTATTTCTAGGTATTTAGTATGCGATGTCGGCAGACAATAGTCGGGTGGCTGGGTAGTTTCACGCTTATATGTTTCATCGCGGGGCTCAGCTTATCTATTGCTCCCCCTGTCTTGTCAGCGCCTTCCCGCCAATTCTCACAAGTCACCGATATTGTTGAAGTGTCGCCGCCTGAAACGATTCAAAAGTTGCGATCCAAGATGGATCGGTATCAGCCTCAGGTGAAAATCCTCAGCCCTGCTGCTGATCAGCTGCTTAAAGATGATTCTGTTTCGGTCCGTTTCGATGTTAAAGATTTACCTCTATTTAAGGATGCAAAGCTAGATCTGGGACCTCATCTCAATGTGCTCCTAGATAATCAGCCTGCTCAAGAAGTTTATGACCTGAATCAGCCCTTAGTTTTTAAAGACTTAGCACCGGGAACTCATACGATTCGGGCAGTGGCCACTCGCCCTTGGTCTGAAAGCTTCAAAAATTCTAGTGCCTTTGCCCAAACGACTTTTCATGTGTTTACCAAGACTGAAGAGAATAATCCTTCAACCGATGAGCCGTTGCTCACTTACGGGCAACCCCAAGGTGTTTTTGGCACAGATACTGTACTGATTGATTTTTTCTTGAGTAACGTGCTTGAAAAAGACTCTAATTCAAGGAATTGGCAAGCTCAGATATCTGTGAATGGTTCTAAGTTTCATATTGATGAATGGCAACCTTTTTATGTTCAAGGTCTAAAGCCTGGTAAGAACTGGGTGCAGATGCAATTAATGGATCGGCAGGGTCGCAAAATAGAGAATGCCTTTAATGACACCATTCGAATTGTTGAGCTCACAGAAAACGGTAACGATACCCTCTCCCAGATCATCAGAGGTGATTTATCCGCGCTGGATGCAGGGGGGATTGTTGATTCTAACTACAAACGACCTCAACCTCCTGTTAAGCCAGCGCCTAGTCCTGCTCCAGTCTTAACCCCTGCGCCTAAAGCAGCTAAACCTTCAAAGACAGAAACACCCAAATCTGAGCCAGTGCCAGCACCAGTGCTAAAACAGCCTGCAGCTACCCCAAAGCCTAAGGTAACGACAGCACCTGCACCCAAGCCTACTCCCGCGAAATCGGTTGCTCCAACGAAGTCAGCAGAAACAAAATCACCAGAGACTCAGAAGCAGCCTGATAAACCCGCTAAACCCACTGCTCCAGCACAGAAAGTTCAGAAGTCTGCCGATCAAACTAAAGGAAAAGCAAGTTCCTCGGCTCCTTCTTCTGTCCGCATACCTATTAAAGAAGATGCATCGGTTAAAGCTAAAGAAACAGAGCCTGGTAAATCTGCACCTGCTCTGACGAAGCCACGGGACTCTGGTGTCAAAGCGGAGAAGAAGCCTTTAACACCAGAGCCGAAACAGAAAGCTACACCTCCATCTGTTCCAAAGCAGCCTCAACCCAAGCCAGCTGAAAAGTCTCCAGTTATTAAGAAAACCGCACCAAAATCTTCAGAGAAATCCGTATCGTCGAAAGTAGACGCCTCTTCTAAGTCAACAGCTAAAACTGCGGTTCCCAGACAAGAAACCTCTAAAGTCTCTCCGACGCCAGCAGCGAAAGCTCCGGCTCCAGAACCTGTTAAAGAGAAGTCAAAAGTACGTCCGAACCGATCTGAGCAACTTAAATCTGCTCAGAAAGATGAAGAGTCTACGCTGACAACGACCTTTACCAAGTTTTGGCAACAGGTGCGACCTGCTCAGGAATCGGCTAAACCCTCAACATCAACTATTGGGGAGAAATCACCAGCCAAAGGAGCAGAGCCGAAGCCCGCACCCAGTTCTATAACTCCTAAGAAAGAAGAGTCCAAGCCAGCACCTAAGTCTACAGCTCCTAAGCCAATAGCTCCTGAGTCTGTAGAGTCCAAGCCGACTCCAAATCTTAGTGCACCATCCAATAAGCGGCCCACTACATCCCCTAAAAAAGTGCAGCCTAGTCCTCGCTCAACGAATCAACGAGGAACACCTACCAAAGCTAAGAACTCAACCACTCCTCCATCTCAAAAAGCACCAGCTAAGCCACAAGTCGCCCCTCCATCAAAGTCATCTTCCTCCCGGCTCCCAATTACCCAACAGCCTAAATCCTCTGCGGTGAAACCGAAGACTGCTGAATCGAGTCCAAAACCTGTAGTTATCAGTCCAGAGAAACCACAACCCAAAGCTCCCGTTCAAAAGTCTGGAGAGTCCAATACTTCTGTATTTTCTGGGTTCCGTGACCGATTGCAGCAGTTGCAAAAAAGTGCAGCACCAGCCGTTCAGAAGCCTAGCCCATCGAGTCCTTCACCTAACTCCGCCACCCCTCCCAGTTCAGTTAAGTCCAGCGCAACACCAGAAAAGGCAACAGCCCCTGCTAAGACAACGACAAAGGCCAAGTCTACGACCAGTCCAAGTATTGATAAGCAGACTCGGAAGGAGGCGGCCAAATCTTCTGTGGAGTTTAAGGAGAAGTCCAAACCTTCAGCTTTATCTACTTTTCGCGATCGATGGCAGAAACAGAAGCAGCTGATGTCTCCTGAAGAGAAAGCTCAACTTCCAGCCAAGTCTGCTCCTAATAAAGCATCTACGACACGGGCTGTGCCAACGCCTCCTAGCCAGACTAAGGTCTCTCCTGTTAGACCGTCTTCACCTGTGAAGGCTGAACCCAAGAAATCTACTTCTCAAAGTTCAACACCTAAATCGTCGGTTGCCAAGCCTACAGCCAAGGAGCCTGTAAAAGCTAAGTCTGTTGAGTCCAAGCCAGCCGCAGCTAAATCAGCTAAATCGAAGCAAGCAGATTCAGTCTTTTCGTCTTTGCGAGGTAAATGGCAGCAGCAGAAGCAGCTGATGACATCTGGACAGGAGGCTAAACCAGCACCAGTGAAACCTGCTTCTCCAAAAGCACCTAGTACGACCACTGCTGCGCCTCAATCTCCAAGTCAAAATAAAGTCGTTCCTGCGAGGCCGTTTTCAACTCCAGCGACACAGAAGAAACCCACTTCTCAAAGCGCAGCCCAGAAATCATTGAAATCTACTGCTAAGGAAACCGTAAAAGCTAAGCCTGTTGAGCCTAAGCCAGCCACAGATCAGCCAGCTAAATCGAAGCAAACAGATTCAGTCTTTTCTTCTTTGCGAGATAAATGGCAGCAGCAAAAACAACTGATGTCTCCTGCAGAGCAGGCCAGCCCCATTCTGGTAAAAACTGCCCCCAAGAAAGCGACGGGTGCGACTACTGCTACGCCTAAGCCTCCTAGCCAAAATAAGGTCTCTCCGGCGACGCCGTCTGCAACTCTGAAAACCGAACAGAAGAAGCCCGTTTCTCAACGCATACCCGCTAAATCTCCTCAGAAGCCATCACAACCTACAGCTAAGGAGCCTATAAAGTCTATTGAACCCAAGTCAGCAGCTCAATCAGGCCAGCAGAAGCAAGCCGATTCGGTCTTTTCATCCCTACGAAGTAGGTGGCAGCAACAACAGCAGCAAATCAAGAAGACTGAACTCAAAACGACTCCTGCAACTCCGAAACCAACGCAGCCCAAGGCAAGTCAGTCTTCGACCATCAAGCCCAATATTGCTACCCAGAAAGTATCTGAACAAGCTAAGCCTGCGGAGTCTTCTCGAACTCAAGGAAAGAGACGGCAGTGGTTTCAGCCTCCTGCTAATCAAAAGAAAGCTGTACCAGCACCGACTAATAGCCAAAAGCCATCTAGCCCGGCCCAGACTTCTTCAAAAGTTTCGCCGAGTCAGCCCAAGACACAGAGACCTAATGTAACGACTCCTTCTGCGTCATCATCGAGTCAGTCCAAAGTCTCTAGTTCTAGCCAGAGTGTCAAAAAGCCGGTTGAAGCTCTACCCAAGGCTCAAGTGCAGAAGTCAGAACCTCAGGTGTTTGACCCCGGCGATTACTATCGTCGTTTTTTCCCTGGTAAGACGACGAGTATTCCCCCTGCACCGACACCAGTAAATCCGGCTCCTAGTCCATAAGTGAGATCCGAATAGCTGAGATAGAGAATTCCTCAATTTCTAATTTAAAAGCGTAATACTGGGAGAGGCTTGAAGGATGCTGTGTTCACTCCTAGAGATCCTTCGAGTGTGCTGAGGGTGAGACGCTGATGATGGTTTGAGCTAAAGGTGTATGTTTCTATTTCTATCCAAGTTGCTCCCTCAACTGATCTATCCAGTGGGGTTGAGTACGGTGCTGTTATTGGTTGCGATCGCAACCTTTTGGAAACGTCCCAAAGTCGCTGCTATCTCCGTTGGCCTCGCCTTAGGCATTCTCTTCTTTTCTGCGAATGGTTGGGTGGGCGATGGCATGATGTATGCCTTGGAACATCAGTATCCTCCGTTGAAACAGGACTCTACCGGGGAGGCAATTGTTGTGCTGGGGGGATGTACTCGAACAGCCCACTCTCCTCGACCCTGGGTTGAAGTCTCTGAGGCAGGCGATCGGGTGCTGTATGCGGCCAAACTTTATCGAGAGGGCAAAGCACCAAAAGTTGTCCTTGCCGGTGGGCGCATTTTTTGGAAAGGGGGAGGCCAAGCCGAAGCCTTGGATATGGCTGAGCTGATTCAGAATATGGGAGTGCCGGAGTCAGCTCTTCTGTTAGAGCCTGACTCCCTCAATACTTTTGAAAATGCTACGAATGTCAAGCGGGTGCTAGCGCAAAATGAAATTGAGGGTCCTTTATTACTGGTGACCTCTGCGTTTCATATGCCCCGGTCGATGGCAATCTTTGAAAAATTAGGGTTGTCTGTTATTGCTGCACCAACAGATTTTCAGGTGACGGAAGTAAATGAGAATGCTGGATTTTTGGGATTTGTCTTGCGGCTGCTGCCAGATGTTGAAGCGTTAGAATACACCACCAAGGCCCTCAAGGAATGGATTGGATTTTCGATTTACCGACTGCGAGGCTGGGCGTAAATCTTGAGGATTGGGACTGCTGAAGATCTATGATGTTGTGAAGATTGAAGCGGCCCATTCGTAACATCATGACTTTGGAATCTAGGCTGTATGGGTTGTGAAAGGGCGATTGTCAGTCGGCACCCAGATGAAATTTGATACACGTCCCTATCAACCTGGTGATCTGCTGACTCTGCGGGAAATTTATCTGGCTTCCCGGACCGTTGCCTTTACCTGGGAGTCTCCCCAAGGCTATCAACTGGAGGATTTTGATCAGGTAACCGAGGATGAAGTGATTTGGGTGGCAACGGTGGGAGACCGACCGGTGGGCTTTATTGCCTGGTGGCCACCGCAAAATTTTGTTCATCATCTGTTTATTGATCCACACTTCACTCGCCGGGGCATTGGCAGTGCTCTGCTCAAAAGTTGTTTGGCTCAGGTGGGTCGGCCAGTGTCTTTGAAATGTGTGCAGCGCAATGCGAGTGCGATCGCATTCTATGTATCCCAAGGATGGCGCATTGCCTCCACGGGCCAATCTCCAGAAGGAGCCTATTACCGGATGGTGTTTGATCAGGAGTAGGGGTTATGCGATCGCAGGGGCCGTATCACTCACGGGTGAATGGCCGAGTTGCTTCAGCAACCGTCGAGCCTGATCTAGATGGTGCCGATGTCCGGGATCTTGAGGGTCGAGGCATTGTCCCCATTGCTGATGAATGCGGGCTTGCTCATAGGGCATGGCCATGGCTGTTGCGAGCTGCAGGGCTTGACGCCAATGCTTTTGAGCTGGAGCGGTTTTGCCCTGGTGCCAGAGCCATACCCCTTGCCAGAGCAAGGCCCGAGGTTGGGTTATGGGAAAAGACTGGGCGAATTGCTGCAGAGATGTGCAGGCTTGACGCACCTGTTTGGCATCTTGCAGATTATGGGTCCATAGATGGATGCAGCTTTCGGCAATACCAACGTAGCCTTCGTGGGTATGGACGGCAATGGGGTCTGATTCTTTGAGTAGTTGGATGGCCGTTTCGATAACCTGCTGGGCTTGGTGCAAGTCTTGGTTATGGAGATAAACACGACTGGCAATACCCGCAAACCGAATTTGGTCGGCGATCAGGCCTGGTTGTTCGGCAAAGATGGCTTGGACTTCCTCAACGCAGGTGGTGGCGGTAGTCCAGTTGCCGAGGCAGGCCCATTCTTCTGCCTGGCCCATCAGTCCCCAGGCATAGGATTGAATATCGTCATGCTGCGCTCCCAACTCTTGGGTCTCTTCCCAAAGTGAGATCGCATCTGAGAATCGGCCCTGAAAATGATCGATTAAGGCAATGCCAGCAACTGCTTGGGCCAGGACATGCCAATCTTGCAGTTGGCGACAGGCATCAATCGAGCGCTGAATATTGTGCCGGGCGGATTGCCATTTGCCTACGCCGCTTTTATAGGCCCCTACCACCAAACAAATCCAGCTAATGCAGGGTAACTGGACGTCTATTTTTTGGATGATTTGTTCTGCTAAGTCGCCGTATTGCCGGGCTAAAACATGGACTTGATAAACCCCCGTTGCAAAACACATGTTGGCATAGATGCGGGATAGCTCAGAAGAAGGAGGGACGGTTTCCGCCAGGTTGAGACCGACGAGGGTGGCATAGGTGCCTAGGGTTTTGGCGTTGGTGTAGTAGCAGACTTCCCCCAGGCAAATTTGCGATCGCGTCAGCTCCAAAATATGGGCTTGGCGCATAGGGGATGGGGTAATTCGACGGTGCGGCTGTAGGCGGTGCCAGAGCTGCTTCAACCCCTGGAAGGCCAGTTTAATCGCAATGATGTGCTCATTTTTGGGGATGGGATGACCGAGGGTAGTAATGGCCTGCATCAGCTGGTGTTGACTCTCTGGCAATTGGCCCAGGCCGTAATGGGCCTCTCCTAATTGGCGATACCACCGGGCGAGCTGCATCCGTGGGACCTGGGCCTTAGGAGTATGTAATGCCAGTACTTGAGAGAAGAAGGCGACGGCTTCTTGGTAGGCACCCCCTTGGAGGGCTTGTTCACCGGCTTGTTCTAAATAATGGGTGGCTTTTTCTGTGATTTCGGCTTGTTGCCAGTGGTAGGCCAGGAGGGTATAGACGGTGGCTAAATCATCGGTGTAGGTTTGTTCATACCAAGTTGCGATCGCACGATGTAATTCTCGTCGTTGGGAAAACACCAGCAGATGATAGGCCACTTCCTGGGTCATGATGTGGCGAAATAGATATCCCAAATTGGGAGATGGGGTATCGAGGACAATCAGCTCTAACCGCTGCAAACTGTCCAGATGTTCGGGTAAACGTTCCTTGTCTGCGGCTAGGGGATAAATGGCTTCCAGTAAGTCACCCCGAAAATTACGGCCAATCACACTGGCCACTTTGAGCATTAACTGTTGGGGGGGCAGGAGTCGATCAATCCGGCTGGTGATTAACCCTTGTAGGGTGTTAGGTAGATCCAGACCTTCCAGGCGTTGATCGGGGACTGTGAGTTGACAGTGTTCCTGCTCGATGTGGATGAACCCATTATCTCGAAGACTATAGGCCAACTCTTCGCTAAAGAGGGGATGGCCTTCTGCTTTGGCATATACAAATTCTGAGACAGGCTGAGGCAAATGCGCTACTTCGAGCTGCTGACTGACAAACTGTTGGGTTTCGCGGCGAGTCAGTCCTCGCAACCGCAGATATTTGGTTTGCTCCGTTTCTAAAAGTTGGGTATAGTCCTCCGGCCAGGGTTCTGCCAACGGTCGGGTGGCCATGATACAGAGCAGAGGCAATGCCTGTTGATGGACGGCCAAGGCCAAGGCCCAAGATGCAGAGTCGAGCCAGTGGGCATCTTCGAGAACCAGGATATGGGGGGCTTGATCCACGCCCTTTTGCAGCAAATACAGCAGCACAGTGCGGGTATTGTCGGCCCGAACTTGGCCTTTCATTTGCTGGGTGATCGGGGTTTCGGGGAAGTCGAGACCAGAAATGAAATTGAGCAGGGGCGTTAAAGCAATCAGATCGGCTCGATCCGCCAGCAGGTCTAGAATGCGTTGACGCCTATCTGCTGCAAGCAACTGTTCAAGCTGGAGAATTTGAGTGAAGATGGGCCGCCAAGCAAAATAGGGGGTGAATTTCTCAATGGCATCGCCGGCACCGACGACAAACGGTAGCTCCTGGGTTTGGCACCACTCTAGGAAATTGAGGACAACCTGAGATTTACCAATACCTGCTTCGCCCTCCAGAATGGCTGTGCCCCCCTGTTGATCAAACTGCAAAATCTGGGCTAATTCCAGTAAGTGCTGGCGTTCTCGTTGGCAACCGACTAGCGTTCGCGTGGAATGCTGCTGTTGCTTCAGAGCTCCCAAGGGTTGGTAGACAACGATGGGTTGTTTAATGCCTTTGAGGTTTAAAGGAGGTAAAGCGGTGAAGGCTAGCCGACGGCGGGCAGCTGTATAGGTGGTGGGGTCGCAGAGAATATTGTCCTGAGCAGACTGCATCAAGCGGGCTGCTAAATTAACGATGTCGCCAATCACGGTATATTCTCGCCGCCGGGAACTGCCAACGATGCCGCAGAATACATTCCCTGTAGTGATGCCAATGCTACAGCGCCAGCCCAAGCCCTTTAATTTGGTCTGCATTTCTAGGGCGGCTCGCACCCCTCGGTCGGCGTCATCTTCATGGGCGAAGGGGGGCATTCCTAACGCAGCAACCAGGGTTGCTCCTTTGTCATCGACACTAATTTTGTTGATGCTACCCTCAAACCGATAGAGGCTACTTTGTAGCGTCTGCATAATCCGCTGGGACTGCTCTAGAACGGTATTGGCATTTAAGTCGGGCAGGTTAATAAAGAGTAAGGTAAGCAGTCGATATTCCGATAACCATTCCCGTTGGCCTGCTTCTAACCGATCTAGAATTGCGCCGGGAATATAGGCTTTTAGGCCTGCGGCTAAATCAGCGGGCAGTTCTGTTGGACTAACCTTGGCAGGCAGGTCTACTTTTGACAAAGCGGTTAGATGCCAGCAACGGTTATCTATCGTGGAGCCGATACATTGATATTGGACTAGGGGTAAAACTTCAGGAGAGAGGATGACTTGTCCGGGTTTGGCCAGACTTTGGGTTAAGCGAATTTGCCCCAAGGGAGCACCTGTGATCGCATGTTCCCAGCGTTTATAGACACCGCCCACATGTGCGATCGCAACATCGCCTGCCCCAATGCCAATCCGTAGAGCGAGAGATACATCACTCGTCGCAGTATAGGACTGGGAAAACTGTTGAATAACAAGGGCGCATTGGCAGGCTTGGAGAGTTTGGTTTTGGAGAGTCTGGTCGGCTTCCTGCACTGGCCAAACTGCAAGCAGTGCATCTCCCGCAAATTTGAGGACGTCACCGCCATACTTCAAAATCAAATCTACGATTTGGCCAAAATAGGCGTTCAAAATGGCGGTGAGGGTTTCTAAACCATCAGGTCCAGATTTGACTAAGGTCTCTGTGAGGATGGTGAATCCAGAGATATCGATAAAAATAACGGCAGCGGGAAAACGATCAATCTGGGGTTTGGCGATGGGAGTCGGATCTTGGAGTAACCGTCGCACGACAATATCTGGGACGTAACTCGCCAGGATGTCTATCTGTTCGGCCACTATCGTTTTCCTTGGTTGGGAGCGGTGTGAGTTGACTCTTTCTATCTTTACTCATGATCTGGTCATTCGTCAGATCCAGCTCACTTTAGGCCTATTTCATGCTGTTAAAAGAACTATACCTATTTGATATGGCTAAGGATGTCTAATAACCTTATTAAGATGGGGAAAATAGAAGAATAAACTATTTTTTTTGATTGAAATCATTGGTTTGAGTGATTTTCTTCGTTAATAGCGTCTGAAATCCTACCCTGAGCCCATGCCTGAACAACGAATTGTGACGAATCGAGTCTTTGTGCTGGGGGCTAGATGAATTCTATCGCCAGGCTATGAAACGCCATGAAAGCACTGAGCTATTGCGATGTGCGGAAGAGGTGGCCTCGATATTGTCGATTGTTCCAGGCAAGGGGCCGGTTGAGGGATATTACACAGAGTCGCCAGAGCTGACTCGGTATTTTCAGTTGGTTCGGATGTTACAGACTGTTCCACAGGAACGGAAAGTGGAAGTATCAGGAGTCAAGAGTTTTCAACGACTGCAACAGGTGACCCAATCACCAATATTTGGAACTCCGGCGAAGCAGCCCTACTTGTTACCTGCCAGTAAAGATGCACTGTCTATCGCAATGAAGCAAACTTTCCCGGCATGGACGATTGCCAATTTAACGGCTGAAACATTTCATATTGCCATCGATTCTGACGACTATTCTTTGGTGGCCATTGCTGCTTTGTCAAAAGACCCTGTTGTACTGGCTGCTTGTCGTGAATCAGTGGTGTTGTATGCCTTTGCAGTAGCTGGTAGTGCCTATATATCTGAAGAACCGGAGTATCTTTGGCAAGTGGACCCGTTAATTGAACAAAGGGCAACGAAATTTGTTCGCATTTTCAATCAGCTTTTTAATGAATCTTTGCCGGAGCCAACTTCAAAACATGCCAGAGAATATTTTGTGGCTTGTCGTGAGTGGAAGCTAGTGGGGCGTTGTGTGCGTATTGGCTTTGATGACAGTAGCAAACCCATTCGTCACTATCATTGGGCAATCAAGCAAGGAACGTATCAACCGGGGCGCTTTCGGCAGTCGTGGGAGACCTGAATTTACCTCGTTGGGACATGGGGGAATAAGGTATCAAAGCGTTGATTCACCCAATCCAATCTCAGGTGAAGGAGATGATGAGAGTGTTTAGATTTTTGTGTAAGCCGTAACGTATTCAATAGTTGAATCGTGTTGGGAACAGAATAGCAAAATGGGACAGCGCCGCCTTCCAATTCAAAATCGGTCTGGTCCATCTCTTCGAGATATTCCTCATCGCCAGAAACATCAATTTGTAGACAGACTCTTCATTCGGGAAGACAGCTTTGGTCTTAATCACCTTTCGCAGTGAGCGATTGAGCGACTCAATGGCATTAGTGGTGTAGATAACCTTTCGGATGGCCATTGGGTACTTAAACAACGGAGCAATATTATCCCAATGCCGTATCCAGATTTGGCTGATGCCAGGATACGTCTGGTCCCATTTGTTGGCAAACGCATCCAAGGCAGCCTCAGATTCCTCCAAAGTGGCCGCTTGATAAATGGGCTTGAGGTCTGCAGCTACGGCTCGACTTTCCTTCCAAGGCACATGGCGCAAACTATTGCGAATGAGATGAACGATACAAACTTGAACTTGAGTATCGGGATAGACCGATTCAATCGCCTGGGGAAAGCCTTTGAGACCATCACAGCAAGCAATCAAGATATCCTGAGCGCCTCGGTTTTTAAGGTCTGTGAGCACTGAAAGCCAGAATTTTGCTCCCTCCCGCTCGGCAGCCCCTATCCATAATCCCAACAGCTCTTTGTTTCCCTCCACAGTTACCGCTAGCGCGACATAGACGGCTCGCTTGCTGACTTGGCCATTGACTTTGATGTTCACATACAGGGCATCGAGATAGACAATCGGATACACCTCATCCAATGGTCTTGAGCGCCAGTCTTTAACCTCCTCCATGACACTATTGGTGACGTCACTAATCAGACCCTCAGAGATATTGGCCCCATACAGCTCCACCAATTGAGCTCGAATATCACGAGTGGTCATGCCACGAGCATATAAGGCGATGATTTTCTCGTCGAGTCCCGCGATACGTCGCTGGCCTTTGGGCACGAGGACAGGCTCAAACTCACTGCAACGGTCGCGAGGAATCGATAGGTCCATCTCTCCTTGTTCAGTCTGGACGGTCTTTTTCGAGTAACCATTGCGACTGTTTCTAGGGCCATGAGAACGCTCATCGACGGAGGATTGATGCAGGTGATGAGTCAATTCACCTGCCAAGGCTCGTTCCACTAGGCGTTTGCTGAGTTGTTTGGGCAGTCCTGATTCGCCCAGAATATCCTCTGGCTGTGGATTCTCTCCAATGAGTTCATCCAATAGCTCATCAACTCGATTGGGTACTTGTTTCTTTCTAGACATGATGCGGTCTCCTGGTGTGTTTGGATTCTAGACCGCTTACACAAAACTCTGATCAGTCTCTAGTTATGGTTTGCGATCGCAAACTTAGCAGGTCCCAGAAACCCACCCAACTGGCGATAGTTATCCCAGCACAACCAAGTCTTCAACAGGATAACAGTGGGGATTAGGTAAACCCACATTACTAGAGCATGAGCTGAGTTATCCGCCATACAACTTGCCTGCGCATTACGCCTGAAGAAGTTCATGGGGAAAAGACTTAAATGACAAAAACTCTGCCCTTACAACAAGAGCAGAGTTTAGAAGGAGTAATAAGAACCTAAGCTTTAAAGCTGATCCATCGGTTCGCTAGAGTCGATGGATCGAGGAACCTAGTTGGTTTCAGTGAAATCAGCATCAATGACATCATCTTCGCCACCAGCAGAGTCGCTGGGCTCATCAGGTGCTGCCCCTTCAGGTGCTCCTGCGGCCGCTGCATCCCCCTCTTGTTGATAAAGCTGAGTGCTGATGCTGTATAGGGCTTGCTGTAACTCAGTCGTTAGAGCTTGCATTTGCTCATGATTTTCACTGGCGACAGCTTCTTTCAGATCTTTGATAAGACCTTCAGCCTTCTCTTTATCCTCACCGGAAACCTTATCGCCTAGTTCAGACAATTGCTTCTCGGATTGGTAGACCAACGTATCGGCCTGGTTCTTGGTCTCGATCTTTTCGCGACGTTCTTTGTCTACAGAGGCATTTTGCTCTGCATCTTGAACCATCTTGTCGACTTCGGAATCAGACAGGGTCGAAGCGCCAGTGATACTAATGGATTGCTCTTTGCCAGTGCCTTTTTCCTTGGCAGTGACATTGAGAATACCGTTGGCGTCAATATCGAAGATGACTTCAATTTGAGGAACGCCTCGGGGAGCTGGAGGAATACCATCTAGGCGGAAGGTTCCCAGACTTTTGTTGTCCGTGGACATTTCCCGCTCACCCTGGAGCACATGGATCTCCACATTGGTTTGGCCATCGACCGCCGTTGAAAACACTTCCGATTTCTTGGTCGGAATCGTAGTGTTTCTAGGAATCAGCTTGGTCATCACGCCACCCAGGGTTTCAACACCCAAGGAGAGGGGAGTGACGTCCAGCAAGAGAATATCCTTGACTTCACCGGCCAGGACACCCGCCTGAATCGCGGCACCCACAGCAACCACTTCATCCGGGTTAACGGATTGGTTGGGGGTTTTATCGAGGACTTTCTTAACGACTTCCAGTACTGCAGGAATTCGGGTGGAACCACCCACCATCACCACTTCATCGAGAGCGCTCTTATCGATTTTGGCGTCACGAACGGCATTCTCAACAGGAATCCGACAGCGATCGATCAAATCAGCGCAAAGCTCTTCAAACTTGGCACGGGTCAAGGTGGTGTCTAAATGCTTAGGACCATCCTGAGTCGCAGTGATAAAGGGAAGGTTGATATCCGCTTGAGTGACATTAGACAGCTCAATCTTGGCTTTTTCTGCTGCCTCAGTCAGTCTTTGCAGGGCCTGCTTATCTTTGCGCAGGTCAATGCCTTCGGCTTTCTGAAACTCTGCTGCCAAGTAATCCACAATCTGCTTATCGAAGTCATCCCCACCCAAGTGAGTATCACCAGAGGTAGAGAGTACTTCAAATACACCATCACCCACTTCGAGGACGGAGACGTCGAAGGTTCCTCCCCCTAAGTCAAAGACCAAAATGGTTTCGTTGCTTTTCTTGTCTAATCCATAGGCGAGAGAAGCAGCGGTCGGCTCGTTGATAATCCGCAGCACTTCCACACCGGCAATCTTGCCTGCATCTTTCGTGGCTTGGCGCTGGGAATCATTGAAATAGGCGGGAACAGTAATGACCGCCTGAGTCACTTTTTCGCCTAAATACTTACTGGCGTCATCGACTAATTTGCGGAGCACCTGGGCTGAAATTTCTTCAGGGGCAAACTTCTTGCCTGCTGCAGGGCAGTCTACTTTAATGCTGCCACCCTCAGTGAGGACTTGGTAGGAGACCTCAGTTGTTTCATGGGTGACTTCGTCTTGACGACGGCCAATGAATCGCTTAACCGAGTAAAACGTGTTTTCGGGGTTCATGACCGACTGACGCTTTGCAATCTGACCGACGAGACGATCACCATTTTTTGCAAAAGCAACGACGGAGGGGGTTGTCCGGAATCCTTCTGCGTTGGCAATGACCGTGGGTTTGCCCCCTTCCATCACTGCTACGCAAGAGTTAGTGGTTCCTAAATCTATTCCAACAACTTTTGCCATAGGTTTTTACAGGCTCCTTCTAAAAAATTGTCTGTTAAGCAAACAGGTCACTGACCGGGTTCTAGAACACCCATTGACGGAGCAATAGTTTTTATGTACTAATGGCGAGCGTCGTGGGATGGTTAACTTACCTCTATACTTGGCTTTCCCAGCCAGATCTTGAAGGCGTATTTACCGAACCTGGTGTAGACGGTTTTAGTGCTGTGGGGTCCACCGAACTGTCATCAAAGGACTTTGCGGTAGGGCAGCACCAGTGGGGAGCCGTCAGCCGGAAAGGGTTAGGGTTACCCCATCACAATTTCCAGGACTTGGTTTGCTGAATCAATACATTCATCACTATAGACAGCACCGCTACAGACTGTCGTTGGGACAACCGTAACGTTTTGGGGGTATTTACCGTCAGCGCCTAAAAATAGGCCTAAGTACTTCCCAATCATGGGTTTCATGGGGTATGTGCTACTATCTGTATCAGATCTGCTTGGGCAAGGATTCATGGGCAAAGTTCTCGTTCTGAATGCCTCCTATGAACCGCTGAATATCACCAGTTGGCGTCGTGCGGTTGTTTTAGTCCTGAAAGAGAAGGCTGAGCAAGTAGAACACAACGGTAAGTTTGTGTATCGAGACTTTCCCTTGCCAACAGTCATTCGGCTGCGCCAATACGTGCGTGTTCCTTACAAAGAAATTCCCTTAACTCGCCGAAACCTACTGCATCGCGATAGCCATACCTGTCAATATTGTGGGCATTCTGGCGATGATTTAACCCTTGATCATGTGATGCCTCGATCACGAAAGGGAGGAGATACCTGGGACAACATCGTGACTGCCTGTGTGCGCTGTAATGTCAAAAAAGGCAATCGTACCCCCAAAGAAGCTCGGATGAGCCTGAAACAAACGCCTCGTCGTCCCTACAGTAGCTTGTACTTTGAGGTCACCAAGCATCTACGAAATGGGGTTCATCAAGAATGGCGTAAGTATGTGATTGGGATGTGATTTGCTGTGATGCCTTCATGTCTAGGCCAAGAAGGCGAGTATTCCTCCCCATAACTTTAGGGGTATCCTCACAATAGAGTGATGGTTTTTTCGAATAAGATCGCTGAAAATAAAAGGTATATGAACAGAAGGTGCTTCCCTGCAGGGTTGTTAGCACCGATCCCAATCCTAGCGATTCATGATAATCTTCAGAACTGGCTTTGTCTTGATAAAGCGGTTCTGTCCGTGTCTATTGTTCCATCTGAATATTACTCCTACCTAACATTAGGTTTTTACTATGGTTTCAACTTCTTTGAAGTCAGTTGACCCTAAACCAGAAGCCCGTTCAGCCAATCTCAATTCGTCTGAAAAACTTGGCTCTCGGTCTTCCAGTAATCTCACGAGCCTGAATGGGCGAGCCCAGGAACAGCGCGCTGACGCATTTGCCAAGATTCTCGAAAGTCATCGGGGCGACTCGCAACTCGTCGTTTTACAAGATTTTCCAGATCCAGACGCCCTTTCTTCTGCATGGGCCTATAAGCTCATTGCGGAACAGTTTGATATCCAATGTGAGATTCTCTACGCTGGTACCCTCAGTCATCAAGAAAACATTGCCCTTGTAAAGTTGACTAACCTGCCCGTGCAACGATGGGCTTGTCAGTCTCCTAAAACGAAAGGAAAAGATTTATCGGCTTACCAGGGCTGTGTCTTGATTGATAATCAAGGCACCACCAGCCAATTGCTGCCGACTTTGCAGGCAGCGAATATTCCGATCACTATCATCATCGATCACCATAGTTTGCAAGAAGGGGTTGAAGCTGAATTTACGGATGTGCGGCCGAATACCCGAGCCACAGCAACTATCCTCACCCAATATCTCCGAGCCGGTTTACTAGAGTTTGATAGCAGCGTTAGTGAACATGTGCATTGTGCAACTGCACTGATGCATGGGCTACGCTCCGACACTAATTTCCTTAGGCAAGCCCAGGAAGAAGATTTTCTGGCAGCTGCCTACCTGAGCCGCTTCTATGACAGCCAGTTACTGAATACGGTTCTCCAGTCCTCGCGGTCAAAGCAGGTGATGGATGTGATTGAGAGTGCTCTCAAAAATCGCAGCGTTTATAACAATGTGACGATTGCGGGGGTGGGGTTTCTCCGCTATGACAATCGTGATGCGATTCCTCAAGCCGCAGATTTTTTAGTCACGGAAGATAATGTCCATACAGCTGTGGTATATGGCATTGTCCATGATGAAGATGAAGACCTAGAACTGGTGGTTGGGTCCTTGCGCACCACGAAAATTACCCTTGACCCGGATGAATTTATCAAAGAGGCCTTTGGCCAAGATACCCATGGCCGCTTTTTTGGGGGTGGTCGCTCCCTTGCAGGGGGATTTGAAATCCCCATGGGCTTTTTGTCGGGCTTAAATGAGAATTCGGATTTCGCTAAGCTGAAGTGGAGTGTCTACGATACCCAAATTAAGCAAAAGCTCTTGCGTTTGGTGAACCCAGAAAATAGCGTAATTCCCAGTAGCTAGCCCCACCTCTGAAAGAATGGGTTAACATTAGTTAATGTAGCGATCGCATCGCCCCATTCTGAACCTGGAGGATTGAAGTCCGTGAATAAGCGGTGGAGAAATGCAGGATTGTATGCGCTGTTAGCCATTGTTGTCTTGGCATTAGGGACAGCTTTACTAGAGCGCCAGCCTGCTGACAACCCAACTTGGCGTTACAGCAAGCTAATCGAAGAAGTTGAAAATAACAACGTTGAAAAAATTCGCATCAGTGCCGATCGAACGATGGCTGAGGTGAAATCTGGCGAGGGTATAATTACCGTCAACTTGCCACCGGATCCAGACTTTATCGATATCTTAACTAAGCAAGATGTTGATATTGCTGTTCTTCCTCAAAGAGAAGAAGGGGTTTGGTTTAAGGCGTTGAGCACATTTTTGGTGCCCGTCCTCTTACTCGTGGGACTTTTCTTTTTGTTCCGTCGGGCTCAGTCCGGACCTGGTAACCAGGCCATGAACTTTGGTAAGTCCAAAGCCAGAGTCCAGATGGAACCTCAGACCCAAGTCACCTTTAATGATGTGGCGGGTATTGAGCAGGCAAAATTGGAGCTGACGGAAGTCGTTGACTTTCTAAAGAACGCAGACCGCTTTACTGCCGTGGGTGCCAAGATTCCTAAAGGCGTACTGTTGGTGGGTCCTCCTGGAACGGGTAAAACCCTTCTAGCGAAGGCTGTAGCTGGAGAAGCGGGCGTTCCCTTTTTCTCCATCTCTGGTTCAGAGTTTGTGGAAATGTTTGTGGGTGTGGGTGCTTCTCGAGTCAGAGACTTGTTTGAGCAAGCTAAAACCAATGCCCCTTGTATCGTCTTTATCGATGAAATCGATGCTGTTGGCCGTCAGCGAGGTGCTGGTCTAGGCGGCGGTAATGATGAGCGGGAGCAAACCCTTAACCAACTCCTAACGGAAATGGATGGTTTTGAAGGCAATACCGGCATCATTATCATTGCAGCCACCAACCGTCCTGACGTACTGGATTCTGCTCTGATGCGTCCCGGTCGTTTTGACCGTCAAGTGGTGGTGGATCGTCCAGATTATAAAGGACGTCGTGAAATCCTTAATGTCCATGCCCGAGGCAAAACCCTCTCTAAGGATGTTGATTTAGAGAAGATGGCTCGTCGGACTCCTGGATTTACGGGTGCTGACTTGTCGAATCTCTTAAATGAAGCTGCGATTCTAGCAGCCCGGCGAAATCTGACTGAGATTTCGATGGATGAAATCAACGATGCCATCGATCGGGTCTTGGCTGGACCTGAGAAGAAAGACCGCGTCATGAGCGAGCGCCGCAAGCGCTTAGTGGCATACCACGAGGCAGGTCATGCTCTTGTGGGTGCGTTGATGCCGGATTATGATCCAGTTCAAAAAATTAGCATTATTCCTCGAGGTGGTGCAGGGGGTCTAACTTGGTTTACACCGAACGAAGACCAAATGGATTCTGGTCTCTACAGCCGCAGCTACTTACAGAACCAAATGGCTGTTGCTTTAGGCGGTCGAATTGCTGAAGAAATCATCTTTGGTGAGGAAGAAGTGACAACAGGTGCTTCTAACGACTTACAGCAAGTGGCTCGTGTTGCCCGCCAGATGATTACTCGTTTTGGTATGAGCGACCGTTTAGGGCCTGTGGCCCTAGGCCGTCAGCAAGGCAATCCATTCATGGGACGCGACATCATGAGTGAGCGGGACTTCTCTGAAGAGACTGCCTCTACGATTGATGATGAGGTGCGTAACCTAGTGGATCAAGCCTACCGTCGGGCTAAGGATGTGTTGACTTCTAACCGTTTAGTACTCGATAAAATCGCTGAACGATTGGTTGAGAAAGAAACGGTAGATTCTGATGAACTTCAGGAAATTCTGAATACGAATGAAGTGAAAATGGCTGCGATCGCATAACGCTGCATCACCAGAGACTTATCTCTGGTGGTTTCACATCCTGCATTAATCATTGACTATCTCAAGAGGCTCTGGGAACAGAGCCTCTTTTTTTGGGCTATGGGATAAAGACGCTATATATAGACATTAGATTGTATTTTTTAACTACATATGGCGTAGTGATCGAATATTCATGAAATCCTCACTTCACCTGTTTAGGGATTGACAGGGGCAAAAAATGCAGATAAAGTACATTTGTACTAACTCAGCCCCTCTGGAGACTCAAGCAATGTCCATCGGTCTTACCACTCCTCCCCCAACGTTTGTGGCAACCAAAGTGGATCAAGCCTATTGCAACCAACGCCAGCGGTATCAAAAGCGCAAACTCCGTATGGCAATTCGGTATCGACGGCGGTTAGTACTTTTGCGAGCAGCCTTCCAGAACGAGCTAGATCGGGCCTTAAGTGCCAAACTGCAAAAAGGCTTGGGGTTAAAAATTTGCCTTAGTGAGCAAGCGGAACATCAGGCCCATTTCATGGCTCAATTTGAATTTGAGGGACAACAGTGGGTATTGACCTGTCAGCGTCATTTTTGGCGTTGTGATTGGTTTTTTACCAATACTGATCAAAATCGGGTAGTGCGCTGTAACCATCGCACGTTAGAGCGTCGCCTCTGCTATGCATTAGGACATTGTCGAGCCTTATCCCCTAATTTCAAAGCGGCTTAGAGCCGATATGATAGGGACGTTCGGTTTGCCACAGTTTTTATGAACGACCAGGATAGGTCCTCCTCCGATGCCCCGTTTTGCCTGCTGTTATTTGTCAAAAACCCTATCCCTGGCACTGTTAAATCTCGATTAGGACGAAGGATTGGGTTTGAAGCGGCTGCTGCGCTCTATCGCTGCTTTGCTAGGGATTTACTCCTCACCACTCAACAACTGGGGATAGACCAACTTATTTTCTATGCCCCGGCAGAAGCGGAAATGGTGGTTCAGGATTGGTTAGGTTCTGAATATACTTATCTTTCTCAGCAAGGGGATGATTTAGGCGAGCGGATGGCCCATGCCTTTACCACCTGTTTTGAGAGGGGATATGGCGGCGCTTTAATTACGGGCAGTGATAGTCCTGATTTGCCCCTGTCCTATTTGCAGAATGGACTCAATGCCCTGAAGCGGCAGCACATCGTGATTGGTCCTAGTAATGATGGTGGATACTATACCCTGGGGTTTACCCCTGAGACTTTTACCCCTGACGTTTTTTCAGATATGCCCTGGAGTACAGAGACGGTCTTTGAGCAGACCCTCCAGCGCCTCCAACCTCGTCCAGTCCACCAACTGCCGACTTGGTATGATGTCGATACATTAGAAGATTTACGCCACTTCCACCAAAGACTATCCCCAGCTGGCGTCCAAACAGAGAGTATGGCTTTTCTTCAGCAACATCTTGACCTTTTGGGCCACGATGAAACCTGAACTTTCTATTGTTATTCCTGTGTTGTATGAAGGGGCGAATATTTTGCTCCTGGCTGATCATCTCAAGGCCATTGCCGGGGATAGGGTTTATGAAGTCATTGTGGTGGATGGTGATCCAGAGGGCTCAACCCTGCAATATCTGCCCCCCGACATCCAAGGGATAACGGCTGCAGCGGGTCGAGGAACGCAGATGAATGCCGGGGCTAAACTAGCTCAAGCTTCAACCCTGCTGTTTTTACATGCGGATACCAGACTGCCCCAGACGGCCCTATCCCAAATCTGCAGGACTCGGGAGCAAGCGACTGCGGGGGCGTTTGATCTGGGGATTGATAGTCCTAAAGCGAGTCTGCAGTGGATCAGTCGGGTTGCCTCTTTGCGATCGCGTTTCACGCGCATTCCCTATGGTGACCAGGCTATTTTTGTTGATCGAGCCACGTTTATGCGAGTGGGTGGCTTTCCCAATATCCCGATTATGGAAGATGTGGCTCTGATGCAGCAGCTCAAACGGCAGCGGATTCCGATTCAAATTGTGCGCGATCGCGTTTTGGTTTCGCCTCGGCGTTGGGAACAAGAAGGCATTCTTCGCTGTACCCTGCGGAATTGGATGTTGTTGGGGCTTTACACCTTGGGAGTCAGCCCTCATCGTTTATGGCGCTGGTATAGACCCCCTTCTCTGCCAAAATCTGGGCTTAAAAATTAGTTATATTTTTGGGGGATAAAGAAAAACAAATGGTTTGGCGTGATACACTCTCGACTTAAAACGAACCCCTGGAACAAGCCAGACGATGCTTGTCGTCACAAAGGCTGACCCATGTCGCTCAACATAATTCACCATCACGTTGTAGAGCCAAACCCATGAAACTATCATTACGCCCCATTGTTCAATTACTCGCTGTTGCGGCCTCTGCCACGTTTGCAGTGGGAGCTACTGTCCCAGAGGCCCGAGCCGCTACTTTTAGTGAGAAAGAAATCAATCAGTCTAAGTTTGTTTTAGTCGCCGCCCCCATCGGCAATGGCAATATTCACCAACTCCTGATCCTGGAACAAATTTCTACTGAAAAAGAATGTTGGAGTGAAAGTGGCAGCAATCCCGTCGTCATTGATCCGCTTTTGCTGAACTTTGACTTCACCGGTTTGTGTAGCCGCAGCGTCGATCAAAATGGTTACTCGATTCGTGTGGACGGTGACGATTTGGGAGGCCGATATTTGGTCCAAATCCGTAAGACTGACACGGATATGGTGCTGATGGGAATTCCTGATTCTAAAGCCGGAGGTGATCAGGAGATTGAATTGGGTCGGACCAACGGCAAAACAACAGGATTTGCCAAAATTGCCCTCAATCCTGACTGGCGGTTGACCAAGCGAGCATTCAAAAAGAAAACCCTAGGTCATGTCTATATCTCTAAGGGGATTAGCGCTGTGCCGTTTCCCGATGTTGAAAATGACATTTACCTCAAAGATATTAGTCAGGCCGTTGCCCTCAAGTTTATTGCCGGATTTGAGGATAATACCTTCCGTCCGCTAGAATCCCTGACCCGTGAGCAATTGGTGTCTATGATTCTGGAGTCCCTGAAGAATATTCCTGGGGTGAGCTTTACCGTGCCTAGTCAGGCCAGCAGTAATCCCTATCCTGATGTGGAAGCAGGTCGTTGGAGCGCAGCCAAGATTGCGTTTGCTCAGCAAAACGATATCGTCAAGGGTTATCCCGATGGGACCTTCCAGCCGACTCGTAAAGTCACCCGAGCAGAAATGATGGCAGTCCTTAAGAACGCCGCCATTTATGCTAAATCCTTAGGCGGACTTGATACGCAACTGGCCGTGAAGCAACCCCCTACTAATTTCACGGATACCAGTGGTCATTGGGCAGTTGACGTGATTACGGAAATGTCTAGCTATTGTGGAGTTGCCTCTCCCCTAAATGAAAAGGGTTTGGCCTTTACCCCGAATCAATCGGCTCAGCGAAACTATGCAGCAGCAGCCACCTTGCGTACCCTCAACTGCGTGAAAGCAGATGCATCGACGGGTGCATCGCCTGCTCCAGCTGGAGCACCATCGGAACCATCGGTTGCCCCAACTGTGCCGTTACCATCGGTTCCCAAGCCATCAGTACCGACTACTCCGTCTGTACCGGATGCGCCCACGGTTCCTCCTGCGGATTCCAATATCGCTCCAACTGTGCCGATGCCATCCGTTCCTAAGCCTTAGGACTCCGACTCACAATCTCGAATGTCGTCTCTACTGATAGAGCAATGCTTCCTTCGTAGAGTGCTGTATCCCATGGGAAGGTATAAAAACGGCTCAGCCTCAACTTTTTGTCAGGGCTGAGTCGTTTTCTTTAGGAGGTATTTTGGGTCTGTTAAAGACTGTTAGTTCTCAAAGGTCTGACGGGGCACCCATGACTGAGCACCTCACTAATACTGGTTCTCAGAAAAAAATAGTTTCCGTAAATCCACTCAGGTGGATAAACGAATGAGCTTGTTAGGATGGCGTTTGCCTCAGGGGTTCTGCTCCCTGGCTCCTCGCGAGCCCTCCTGGGGCTAACTTTGTTTTGATTACGTTACATCCTGTCTTCTTCTCGGCCAGATCCTATGATGAAAGAAGAGATGTAAGTGATGAAAAGTTCCTAAGTGTTGTAGGACAATGAATTGTTCTACATGATTGGGTTATGGATACGCTGCCCACCACCTTGATTACTCCCCACAGTGGTTATCACTGGGATGGTAGTCAGCGACGATTTTTTGAAGGCTGGTATTACCGGGTGACTTTGCCGGAGCTGGATCAGACCTTCGCCTTTATGTATTCCATTGAGGATCCGATAGGGGGCCAACCCTATAGCGGTGGGGCAGCCCAGATTTTAGGCCCTGAGGATACTTACTTTTGCCGGACTTTTGCAGATGTTAGCCAGTTTTGGTCTTGGGGGGCTCCTGTTGGTATGGGACCCTTAGGGCTGGGCCATTGGAGTCGTGGGATTCCGGGCTTACAGCCTCAGTTGCTAGAGCCAGACGAGTTTGATCGACAAATCACCCAAGGCTATCAGGGCACTCATACTTGGCATCAAGGCCATCTGCGAGATCCGGGGACGGGGCAAGCCGCCCATTGGGCCTATCGGATTCAGCCGGTTTATGGCTGGGGAGAGGTGGGTAAGACTTCGCGATCAACGGCAGGACTGCTGTCTTTTTTGCCGATTTTTGAGCCGGGTTGGCAGGTGATGATGGCCCATGGATGGGCGACGGGGTGGATTGACTGGCAAGGCCAGCGATATGTATTTGAAAATGCCCCGGCCTATGCGGAGAAAAATTGGGGTGGTGCCTTTCCCCAGAAATGGTTTTGGATCAATTGCAATTGTTTCGAGGATCAGCCCGATTTGGCGTTAACAGCGGCGGCTGGACGTCGAGGGGGTGCTGTGGTGGATGGAATCTGTGGGGTTGATTGGGATTCATCATCAGGGTCAGTTTTATGAGTTTGCCCCCTGGAATTCTGAGATCTCTTGGTCGGTGACCCCCTGGGGCGAATGGACGATGACGGCCCGTAATTCGGAATATGCGGTGGAGATTTGGGCGAGTTGCGATCGCAACGGCACTCCCCTCCGTGCCCCCACTCAGAATGGCCTGATTTTTATCTGTAAGGACACCATGCATGGCCGTGTCACCCTCACTTTAAAGCGCTATCATCAGCAAGGAACGACCCTGCTCTTGAAAGCCCATAGTCATCTCTGTGGGTTGGAGGTAGGAGGAAGACCTTGGCAGACGGCATGGATTGCGGAAGAGGCTGCTTCTCAACCCTTGGATTCTGCGCCTTGGGGACTGGTTGCGACTTAGAACGCTGTTTATCTAGCCCACCTGTACGCCATCTCTAAGTTACAGAGGCAGTCACAGACAATGGTTTACACTGAGATTTGCGACTCTAAGTGGTTTTAAGGTGGAATTAGACCGATCCCCATAGCATATGAGCAAAGAATTGATAGGTCCAGCAATATGGTGATCCGACTGTATCTTGTGGCGGCTGGTTTAGGGATAGCCCTGATTGGCCTTGGGGGACAGCCGTCTTTGGGGCAGACCCCTGAAACAGCTGTGCCAGAACCTAAACTGAACCGCGACTCCTCCTTGTTGAGTTTGCCCACTCAAGAGTCAGATGTAGAGATTAATCTCAATCAGCCCCTCGCTCTCCAACAGGCTTATGAGTTAGCCCTGCGCAATAATCTGACCCTACAAGTGACCGAGCTACAGCTGCAGCAAAACCAGAGTTTTTTGACCCAGGCTAAAGCCGCCAACTGGCCCACCGTGAGTGTGCAGTCAGCCTTGACCCGGACGGATTCTGCTAATTTTCTGCTCAACCAAACGCCAATTCAGGTGGATGCGGCGGCTCAACTTCAAGCTCAGCAGCGAACGTTGCAAAGTTTGCAAACCCAGCAGTTTCAGTCCCAACAGGAACTGTCTATCGATATTCAGCAACTGCAGTCCCGGCTACAGCAGGATCAAAACCAGAGTCAACAGCAAATTTTTGATCAGCAAATTCAGCAGCTGCAGTTGCGTGCCAATACTAGCGCGACGCCCTTTGCGATTACGAATGTGGCACCTTTGCAGCCCATTGCTGCAGTGCCGATTAGTCAAGGGAACAGTGGAGGCATTTCGAATCGAATTCAAGGGACGGTATCGGCTACCTACAATATCTATACTTCCGGGTTTCGGTCGGGGCAAATTGGGGCAGCTAAGGCCCAGGTCAAAATTTCTGAGTTAGAGCTGAAGCGACAGCTTGAGCAATTGCGCTTGGATGTGGCTAATGACTACTACAATCTTCAACAATCGTCAGCCCTGATTACTGTGTCGAAGGATGCGGTGCGGAATGCGGAGGCTAGCCTTGAGGTCGCTAGGGTTAGGGAACAGGCTGGGCTTGGTACCAAATTTGATGTGCTGCAGTCGGAAGTTCAGTTAGCCGATACGATCCAAAATGCCACCCAGGCCGAGAATTTACAGAAGATTGCCCAACGCCAACTGGCCCAGCGGCTCAATGTGAAAGAAACCGTCAACCTGTCGGCTGCGGATCAGGTCAATATTGCTGGCGGCTGGCTGTTGACCTTAGAAGAAAGTATTGTGTTGGCCCTCCAAAATCGGGTGGAACTGGCGCAGCTCCTCAGTCAACGTCAGTTGGCTCAGCAGCAGCGTCGCGTTGCTCTGGCAGCAAATAAGCCCCAACTGCAGGCCTTTGCCAGTGCGGAAGTGGTAGAAGGGCTGGATGATGGTGTGTCCGGTGCGTTTGGCTATGCGGTCGGCTTGCAAGTGTCCATCAACTTTTTTGATGGAAAAGCGGCTAAATCTAGGGCGGCACAGCAGGAAGAAAGTATTGCGATCGCAGAAACCCAATTTGCCGATACCAAAAATGATCTGCGGTTTGAAGTAGAGCAAGCCTATTCCGATCTGCAGTCGAATTTACGCAATATTAATACGGCCCAGAGCAGTGTTCAGTTGGCAGAGGAAAGTTTGGCCTTAGCGCGGTTGAGATCGAGCGCCGGGATTGGCACTCAGCTAGATGTGACCAGTGCTGAAAACTCGTTGACTCAGGCAAAAGGTAACTTAATTTCCGCTATTTTGAACTATAACCGAGCTTTAATTTCCCTCCAGCGGGCCACTAGCTATGCGCAACCCGTCAGTGGGGTGACACCTCCAGGAGGTTAAGGGTGCGCGTTCTCATTTGGTTTCGCAATGACTTGCGGCTCCATGACCATGCCCCGCTGCATCAGGCGGTGCGTTCTAATGCGGATGTGATTCCCTGCTACTGCTTCGATCCACGCCAGTTCGGTCAAACGCCTTTTGGCTTTCCCAAAACAGGACCGTTTAGAGCCCAGTTTTTGCTGGAGAGTCTGGCGGATTTGCGTCAATCCTTGCGGGCTAAGCAGAGCGATCTGATCCTGCGCCAGGGCCATCCTGAAACGATTCTGCCTGAGCTAGCGCAAGCGTTGAATGTCGATGCAGTGTATTTCAACCGTGAGGTTACCTCTGAAGAGGTGGAGGTCGAAAACCATCTGCGCAAAGCTTTAGCCGACCTAGGGATTGATTGCCTAAGGTTTTGGAGCAGTACCCTCTATCACCCAGAACAGCTGCCCTTTCCGATTCGAGAGCTGCCGGAGGTGTTTACCCAGTTTCGTAAGCAGGTAGAAAAATCAGCTAAGCCTAAACCCCCGTTCCCGACACCACAGACTTTATCGGCACTGCCAGATTCTGAGCCAGGTGAGCTGCCCCAACTGGAAAACTGGGGATTATCCACTGCTCAGCCAGACTCCAGGGCGATGATTCGGTTCTCAGGTGGAGAAACGGCAGCACTGGAGCGATTGCAGGACTATCTCTGGGAGCAAGATTGTCTAAAGCAGTATAAGGAAACCCGTAACGGGATGCTGCAGCCCAATGATTCCACGAAGTTCTCGCCTTGGTTAGCCTTGGGCTGTGTATCGCCGCGCTATATTCACCAGCAGGTGCAGGCCTATGAGCAAGAGCGAGTCAAAAATAATTCTACGTATTGGCTGATTTTTGAGCTGATCTGGCGAGATTATTTTCGGTTTATTTGTGCCAAGCATGGCAAGGGAGTCTTTCGCCTGTCGGGGTTGCAGGGGCTGGCGTTGCCGTGGCAAGACAATCGAGAAACCTTCGAGAAATGGCAAACAGGCCAAACAGGATTCCCGTTAATTGATGCCAATATGCGGGAGTTAGCAGCAACGGGGTTTATGTCCAATCGGGGACGGCAGAATGTGGCCAGCTTTTTAACCAAGAATTTGGGGCTGAATTGGCAAATGGGGGCTGAATGGTTTGAATCCTGCCTGATTGATTACGATGTGTGCAGCAATTGGGGCAATTGGAATTATGCGGCGGGGGTGGGGAATGATGCCCGTGGATTCCGATTTTTTAATATTGTGAAACAGGCGAAGGATTATGACCCCCAGGGGGATTATGTGCGCCATTGGTTACCGGAGTTAAAGACTGTGCCGGGGGGACAGGTACAGACGCCTTGGCAGTTAACGGCGTTGGAGCAAGAGATGTTTGGGTTGACGATTGGCAAGGATTATCCAGAGCCGATGGTGGATTTGTGGCAATCGGCGAAGGTGAATGAACAGATTTATAACCGAGTAGTGAATCGATAGAAAGCCCATTGTTTGCTTAATCTGCTTGGATTACTGAAGTTTAAGTTAGGGACTTATCTTGGCAAGGTTTGGGTTGTGGGTCCGCTTTGGCAAGATCGGTGGCATATTTCTCAGGTAGGCGAATCATTTCGAAGCCATCTTTGATCGTTCCTTTCCAAGCCTGTCTGGCCTCATAGCCACTTTTATCTTTATCTTCTAGATGGAGGTGAGCCCGAATTAGAAGTGTTTGATTGTCTGACGCTTGGATGGGCTTACTTGTACTAGAGAAAGGCTGTTGATCATCATGACTAATGTCAAAATGGGGGCGATCTAATAGCTCCTGATCTTCACTTAGGATTTCCCACCAATCCACATACTGATTACAACCTTCTGTAGGACCATAAAGATTGGCCTTGAAGGTATATTTACCCCGTTCTTCAGATGCTTCAGGCTGCTCTACAATCACTGCGCCATTGATTAATCTAGGTTTTTTTTGCTCAGCCCAAAGAGTCAAAAGTTTGATCTGGGCTTTCACTTTCCAAGATTCTGGGCAATATCTCAGGGCCTTTAATGACTGCCCCCAGTCGTTTAGATAGGCATATTTTACAGAAATTGCTTCCATAACACGTTCGGCATTAGCTGCTTCTGCAGCTTTTAGAATCTTCTTTAATCCTTCCTGGGCGAGTTTGGGGTCATTGATTTGACCATAGGCGGCTGCAATCGCTATCAGGGCAATGGATTTGGAATATGGGTCATCAATTTTTTCGGCCCTTACTTGCATTAGATTTAAATCTTTTTTGATGGATTGATGGTCAGTCTCATGAATCAACACAGATGTAAATTGACTAAAAAATTGAGCCTGACTCCCTGGAAGATCAACATATTGGGTCACCATATCCATCGCTTTTTGTTTTTTGCCATCTTTGGCAAAAGCAATCGCTGCACTGACTGCATCTTCATCGCTAACTCTATCTAAGGGGCCACCCATTGGATTCACCAAGGCCCACCGCACCTGCTGCATTTGTCCTGCCGGGATATACCATAGCCAACCTAAAAACACAGAAATCCCTAAACAAACTGCCATCAATGCCCCCGTAAATCCCTGCACTCGCCGCCAGCTTAAAGCCAACAGTTTTTCTTTTTGGGGCCGTTTGGGGCCCCAGGTTAAATAGGGCTTTTGCTGTTTAATCGACCACAACTCCCGTGGACCAAAGAGATAATGCCCACTGCGTTTATTTCCCAACCATTCATTGACTCGTCGATCCAAAAGCTGATTCGCCTGATCTGCCGCCGATAGCTCACGACCCGCCTGTTTGAGTAAGGATGGAATTAAGCGTTCATGGGCCAGCTCATACCCCACTTCTTGCTGCTGTCGGTTGATTGGGGTAATCAGCCGTACATCTCCCCGTTCCAACCATCTCACCGCTTCGCGCACCTCTTGAGAAGAGAGAGACCCCGTTAATTTTTGCTGTAATTCACTGACCGTTAAAACCCCTGCCCGCACCTGCCGTTCCAAATCCGTTAGGGCCAACAATACTTTCAAGGCAGCCTGTCGCTGTCCCTCCGAGACCCGAGCCATCAAGGCTTTATCCAAGAACCGCATCAACAGCCCTTCCACCCCCCCAAACTTCTGGAAAGCTTGACGATTAAAGGCCCGCAACTCCGAGGCATTTTGGCGTTCAATCATCCAAGCCAAAATCTGCACATCCACCGGAGAAATCAGCCCATCTTCCCGACCTGCCAACTCTTGCTCTGCCAGCTCCATCACAAAAGATTCCTCAAACCAGAGATTTTCTGTTTGAGCAATCACCGCCAATACCTGGGTCGCTTCAGCAGGCGTAAACTTGGCTAACTGAAACACATCCTGGGGACCGAGGTCAAAGTGGAGTGCCTTCTGGATTTCTACAATATGGAAAAACAAATCTGAACGAATCGAAACCAGAATCTTCACTGGCGGAGTGGGCTGTTTGTACCATGCCATTAACCCTTGCAAAAAGGGCTGACGATCCTCGGGCTGCTTGGCATGGACATACCATTGCTCAAACTGGTCCAAAAACAGGACCACAGGCTTGTCCGCAGCAGCCACCGCTTGAGTTAAAAGCACTAAGAAGGGATGTGCATCCGGTTTAGTGGTCAGCCACTCCATCGGAATTTCGAGCTGCTCAGCTAATGCCTGCCGAATGGCAGCCAACGGTTCTTGGTCCGAAAACCGCACATACACACCGCAGAATTCACATTCGGGTCTCAGAAACTGAGGTAAAATTCCAGCTTGTAAAACAGAGGTCTTCCCACACCCCGACTCTCCTACTAAAATTCCAAATCGGAAGTCAGAGCTAGTGATCACTTCTACACAAGTTTGGAGCAATCGTTCTCGCTGCAATCGGGCAAAAATTTCTGCATCGTCTTGGCTAAAGGGTCGCAGTCCCTTAATCGCTTTGCGCTCTGCTAAATCTTCGAGGTTAGGGGGCTGAGTTCGAGGCAGGGTTTTGAGGGCAAACCCCAAAGCCACTAAAATGATCAACCCCACCCCACCCCATAGCAAAAAATGAGAAGGCAGTTTGATATTCTGGCTTGATGAATTGATTGAGCTGATCTCGACCGAAATGAGTTAATAGTGCTAGCCCTACTCCTACTAAAACCAACAGCATGTACCAATTGCGCTGTCGGACTAACTCCGCGATCCAGCGAAGCAACTGAGCCATTGACTCCGTTGCAGACTTCAAAAAATGCTCTGGTGGAGGGGGGAGGAGTTTCAGAACCCATAATTTAAGTGGATTTGGCAAGATTACCTTATTTAATCCTGAAATCATGGGTAAAGTATCTTTTGTCAGGATATTTTTAAGATAGCTTCAAGCCAAAAAGTGACGAATAAAAACCCCAAAATCTATCTAAAATTTGGCCATCAATGGTGATGATTAGTCGTTCATTTTTTGTCAAACCCTAAGCTAAAGAAAAGCTGCACCCTCCCTAGCCAAGCCGTAGATAAAGATACAATCTCGATAATATGCCGCAGTCCTTGTGCCCAAGCCACTATGCCTGACCCTGCCCAATCCAATGTTGAATATAAAGTCATCAACCAACAGGTCTATAACATCCAGTTGATGGATCGGCAGGTTGAGACCAAAATTCAATTTGTTTCCGAAAACCCCAACGACGCCACCATTAGCAAATATGTCGCTCTAGAGCATTGCTTTAGCGATCAAGAATGTGATGCCATCGAAACTTACTTTTCCAAAGTCAAAACCATGACCGGAGAAGTGGGCGGTAAAGCGGTCCACAAAGCAACCCGCGACAGCACCCTACGCTGGTTGCGGTTAAATGAATACCCAGATAGCGTGTGGATCTACGAAAAAATCATGAACCACGTTGCTCAGGTTAATGCTGACAACTGGCAGTTTCGGCTAGATGGATTTGAAAGCTCTATTCAACTCACGGAATATGAACCCGGTGGCCATTACACCTGGCATCAAGATATTGGCTCTCGGCGGAGTGGCTTGCGGAAGCTGTCTGTCTCAGTGCAGCTCTCAGCCCCTGATACCTACGTAGGCGGTGGACTAGAACTCCATGCCACCCAAAAGCCCGTCCTGATGCCTCGCTCCCGGGGCACCCTCGTCATTTTCCCTAGCTATACCTTGCATCGTGTTACCGCTATGACCGCAGGAATGCGCCGTGCCCTCGTCACCTGGATTGGTGGATTAGAAGCCTATCGATAGCGCTAATTTTAGGTGCAATAACTTAGGTGCAAAAACAATAAATAGGTGTGAACTTACAGCGGCTTTCGGGCCGGCACACCCACTCGTCGCGGAAATTTGGGATCGGTGGGTTGGGTTTTGCGGAGATAGATACAGTGCCGGATGCCTGGAGAATGGGGCATTGTCACAGGCAATACCGCCACGACCTCTCCTCCAAGTTTGGATGCTACAGCCTTTAATCCCTCCTGCTCTTCCGTTGTCCATTGGCCGCGATACAGCACGGCATAGCCTTGCAAGGCTAATAAAGGGAGTGCATATTCAGCGCAGACTGAGGCTGGACCCACGGCTCTAACGAGGGCCAGATCAAAGGATTCTCTATAGGGAGACTGTTGGCCTAGATTTTCAGCACGATCGCAACACCCCTCCACATTCTCCAACCCCAGGTCAGCCGTTGCCTGTTCTAGAAAGGTCAGCTTCTTTTGGGTAGAGTCGAGTAGAGTAATGGGCCAGGTCGGTTTGATGATTGCGATCGGTAAACCCGGAAACCCACCCCCTGTACCAATATCGATCACCCGCATGGCTTGGTTGAGGTCTGTAGATAAGCTCGCTAGGTCTTGGAGCCAAGTAGGTATAGGAGAGCCAGGCGGCAACCAAGGCGCAATACCCACGAGAGAATCCCACAGGTGTTTTTCCCAGAAGTCTTGGGGATCCGTAATTCGAGTGAGATTAAGCTGCTGATTGGCCTGCAGAATTTGCTGAAACAAGCGTTCAAACTGCTGTTCCTGCTCCGAGGTCGGTTGCCAGCCCAAGGTTTGCAGCCACACGTCAGATCGATTGGGTAATGTGCGGTCGCTCATAGGTTGTCCGTCTGGATCTAGTTCTATAGATTAGAAATCGTTTGGGCCATTTGGAAATCCATTTCCGTCAGTCCCCCCGCATCATGGGTAGTGAGGGTAATATCGACCCGGTTATAGCTGATATAAATATCGGGGTGATGGCCTGCGGCTTCAGCAGGGTCTACCAGGCGATTGACAAAAGCCATAGCCGCCAAAAAATCCTTGAACTTGCGGGTGATTTTGAGGGATTGGCCGTCTACGGTCCAACCGGCGAGGGACTGTGCCCGTTCACGAATGGTCGCATCATCTAACCTTGCAGCCATGAGAAACCTCCAATCTGAATGTTGTGGGTCTGCCGCGCCAGGGCGACTAGGATTCTTTCTTCTTCTTTAGTTTGACATGAATGTCGTAGCGGGTACTCCACTCATTGTTAATGGCTGTCGTCACGCCAATTGTTTCAATCCCTTGCATAAATTTTGTGGTGTCTGGCGTCAGTTTTGGCAGTAGGGGATTGGTGTCTAGCAATCCCAGCATGCGCGGCATATCAATATAGAAATTGCCGTTATTGGGGTCCAAGTCTGAAGTAGTGGCCCCTTTAAAGCTCGCGGCTTGGGTTAAATTTGTCTTCGGAGCCGGGAGCAAGCGGTTGGCGATGGGAGCCCCAAGGGTAAAAAAGGCCACATCATTATCTAACCAGCCATGACTGGCAATGGGGAGTCCGGGAGGCACCTTCCAGTTCGTTACGGTTTTCTTCCCCACTTTGGATTCAGTCACTAGAAAATTAAAGCGATCGCGCATGGCCTCATCGAGGGCTCGAAAGGCCTGATTGGCGGTGGTCCGATCTTTGGCCTTCGCTAAGAAAACGATCCCGACCCCTTTTTTATCCTTGGTTTGGGCAGGGATGATGGCGGTAGAGAACTCTCCATCCATCCAGCTAACAAACTGGTTATTGAAGTCAATGCCCGTGCGTTTGCTCAGGTCATCATTCCAAGCTTTGGGATTGAGGGGAAACACCAGTTTGGCTAAATTTCCCTGGGCATAGTCCCGCCAGACCTGTTGGAAATTCCCTCCCGAGGTCATCAATAACGTATCGTCGGGTAAATGTTTGGCAATATCTTTAGCCTCGTTTTTGGTCTCTAAGGTGTCTTTGGCATCGGGCTTTAGCCAAGAGATCGCCTTAAATTGGATGCCATCATTGACTACCATCAGGGTTGAGCCAATTCCCTGGACACTCTGAATGCGTTCCTGGCTGGCTGGGGATAAGGGCACTCGACTCATCTGAGCCGCGGCAATGGGGACATTAATATAGACCTTTGCGATCGCAGCATCGTTTTCGATTTCTTTGAGGGCCTCTTGATAGCGGGGCACATCGGCTAAGGCGGGCTTCCCTTTATGGGTATCGATAACGGCGTTGATGGGGGCATCGGCGGACGTAAACACTAACCAGCGATTATCTAACGTGGCAAAACCATAGCGTTTGCCATCCTCTGCATCAAATTCATACACCTTTGTTTCTTTATAGGTGCGCGTATCTGTCGAATTAGCAGCAGTCAGCTTATTTTGAAAGACTTTTTCAAATTGGCCTTGATCTCGAATGGGCACTATCCAAATGGTGGCTTGTTGGCTTTGCTCCTCCACCGATTCCACCGTGGGGGGCAACAGAGCCATGGTCAGTTGATTGGCGGCCCAGGGCTGGATATTGGCTTTATAGGACAGGCCATTGGGTTTCAATACGTCCGTCTCTAGTTGCTGG
Organism: Acaryochloris sp. 'Moss Beach'; assembly: GCF_021497025.1. Lineage (NCBI taxonomy): Bacteria > Bacillati > Cyanobacteriota > Cyanophyceae > Acaryochloridales > Acaryochloridaceae > Acaryochloris > Acaryochloris sp. 'Moss Beach'. The sequence goes on along the minus strand of NZ_CP071717.1, from coordinate 2,137,848 downwards.
AGCCGGTCTTGCAACGTCTTTTGAGTGTCAGGGGTGCCGAACTGGGCGATTTGTTGCCATTGGTTACCCCCGGTATTGAGGGTGACGCTCAACATCACATCTCTGGGCACTACTTTGGAACCCAGGGGTAAAGGCCCCGCTTTCTCTTCACCTTGAAGCAGAAAGAACGCGAGGGTACCGCCTACCACCAGCAACGCTGCGCCACCCAATGTCAACATCAAAGTCCGTGACTGGTTTTTTTGCGGCTTCCGCTTGGCCAGCTTAGATCGGTTGGGTCGGGTCGGTCGAGTGGGTCGTTCGCTCATGGTTGAGTTAAATCCAAGGTGTAGAGGTCAGTATGCACAACTTCACTAACTTAGGTAAAGCCTGCGATCGCAATTAGGAATCAGCCAAATCCCTAGGTGTCCCCATGATTGATCGGTCATTATTCATCTATGCAGACGGCAATAACCAGAAGATGTCCATCGCATTTTAGAATAGTTTCGTTTTATTGCCCCTAAAATCACCGGACACTGCGAATGAGAATACCTGGCTAGGGGGATGGTCAGGCTGATTCAAGAGATGTTGACTCTCAATTCATCACTCCTTTTGTGGATTATTGGCCTCAAAAAATGAGAATAAGTACAACTTTTTATCGGTAAATTCTATCTTTGCCCTTGCTGAAATAGAGGTTTCTTGCTACAAATTACAGGTAATTCAACCTAGTAAAACAGGGATATTCGAGTGACTTTCGTTCATAATCCCCCTGATCAAAATCGACATTCTGAAGCGATTCAATTGCCATCTCCAGACATGATGTTGGCAACTGCTCGTGAGGCATATCAATCCTATTGCCAGATCCATATCGATGCACAGCCTCCTGTTGGGGTGGCAATGGATCGGAATACAGGGCGCGGACAACTGATTTTTTCGGAGCAACCCATCTTGCTGCCCCATGAATGTTTTATCTCTGCTGAACAAATCGAAATCGACGAGTCATCTCAACCCGAAGATATCGAACTCAATTAGAGAGTGGGTATCCTGCCTATAGGAGTGGAACTTCTCTGGCAGAGGTTTTCTCCCTTCAAACATCAAGGAGAAGCACTCAAAAGATAGCCGTGATCCACCCTGGGATCTGGATATCTGTGCGCATAAAGGTATGAGTTGGGCAGAAATCTTTATCTATGGACTGGTGATTAGCCTGGGGGCTTCGGTCGGTAGCTTTTTGAATGTCGTAATTTATCGGCTACCCGAGGGCTTATCTTTACTCCATCCCCCCTCTCGCTGCCCTAAATGTCACACCCCACTGAAGCCTTATGACAATATCCCTGTTCTAGGTTGGCTGTGGCTTCAAGGCAAATGTCGCTATTGTAAAACCCCGATAGCTAGTCGGTATCCCTTAGTTGAAGCAGCCACAGCCTGTATGTTTCTGGGGATCTTCTTGGTTTTTGGCTATCAACTACAGACCTTGGGCTATTGGCTGTTTGCCAGCGTGCTCATTTCCCTGGCTCTGATTGATTTAGATGTGATGTTACTGCCTAATCCCCTGACCCAGTTAGGTGTGATCTCAGGCATTACGTTTCAGACTCTAGTCGGTTGGCATCAAAATGGTCTTGTGGGGGCGGCCCAAGGGTTTACCTTCGGTGCTTTAGGAGTAATTGTTGGGATCTGGCTGATTGATGTGATTGGTTTCCTGGCCCACCTGGCTTTTGGCCGTGTCGCCATGGGCGGCGGCGATAGCAAACTGATGGCGATGATTGGTGCTTGGTTAGGATGGCGATATGTCTTGCTAACCCTATTTCTCTCCTGTCTAGTCGGTTCAATTGTGGGGCTAGGAGGTCGAACTTTTGGCAAGATCGGCCGATTTCAGTACATTCCTTTTGGCCCATTCCTTGTGCTGGGAGCATTGCTTTGCATGATGTGGGGGGCTCACATTTGGACGGGCTATCAGCAGGGGATTTTGTGGCTGTATGGCTGGATGGGAATTGAATTAGGGTGAGTTTTGGTCTCTTGCCCCCTGAGGTTGGGGCCAGACATGATAATCCCTAAACTCCGATGGAGAACCGGAGTATACTAGGTCCAAGGCTGTCGTTGCCTCAGGGGGGCTTGCCCTGTGGAATTGTCATGTAAATGTGAATATGCGGTGTTGGCATTACTGTCTCTGGTGGATCACTACCCTCAAGGGGAGCCGCTACGAATCCGCCAAATTGCAGCCCAACAACATATTCCCGATCGATATTTAGAACAGCTCCTGGCAATCCTGCGTCGTTCAGGTTTAGTCTGTTCGCAGCGGGGGGCTCGCGGCGGATATTTATTGGCCCGTGAACCCTGGAAAATTACCCTTCTAGAAATCATTAACTGTATAGAAGGGAGAGACGCACAACCGAACGCCCTGCCTCAACCGGGACTGACGACGGAGAAAGCCGTGGTCCAGGAACTGTGGCAAGAAGCAGATCAGGCGGCGAGTCAGATCCTCAAGAATTGTACGTTGCAAGATCTTTGCGATCGCAGAGATGCTAAAAAACAAATTGACTTAATGTATTACATCTAAACTAAGGGCAGGCCTCAGATGCCTGAGCTGCGCTTCCCCCCTTGACCGAACTGATAAGCAGAGACTTTCACTATGCGTATTGCCCACGATATTACTGAACTGATTGGTAAAACGCCGCTCATTCAACTCAATCGCATTCCCAAGATGGAAGGGTGCCTTGCCAAAATTATTATCAAGCTGGAGAGCCTCAATCCGTCCTCTTCAGTGAAAGATCGGATTGGTAGCAATATGATTGCTATTGCTGAAAAGCAAGGACTGATTCATCCTGGCATCACGGTATTGGTGGAACCCACCTCTGGTAATACGGGGATTGCCTTAGCAATGGTGGCGGCGGCCAAAGGCTATCGCCTGATTTTAACGATGCCGGAAACCATGAGTGCCGAGCGACGGGCGATGCTGCGGGCCTATGGAGCTGAGCTAGAACTGACCCCTGGAACAGAAGGGATGCGGGGCTGTATCGAACGGGCCCAGGAGCTAGTGGATACTCTCCCCAATGCCTATATGCTGCAGCAGTTTCGTAATCCAGCTAATCCCCAAATTCATCGCCAAACCACAGCAGAGGAGATTTGGGCCGATACCGATGGCAAAGTAGATTTCTTAATTGCCGGAGTGGGAACGGGGGGTACCTTGACCGGGGTGGCAGAAGTTTTAAAAGCTCGGAAGAAATCGTTTCAGGCGATCGCAGTGGAGCCGGAAGGCAGCCCGATCTTATCCGGTGGATCACCTGGTCCCCACAAAATTCAAGGGATCGGGGCGGGATTTATACCTCCCGTTTTAAAAGTGGATCTGATTGACGAAGTGATTCTGGTCAATGATGACGATGCCATCGCTTATGGTCGGCGGTTAGCGCGGGAAGAAGGGTTGCTCTCGGGCATCTCATCCGGGGCAGCCCTATGCGCGGCGATCCAAGTGGCGAAACGACCTGAAAATAAAGACAAATTGATTGTGATGATTCAGCCTAGCTTTGGTGAGCGCTATCTCAGTACACCCCTGTTCCACGATGCCGAATCTCATTAGCGGTTTGAATTTGTGCGTGCCGCTAGTGTGAGTCAGCGGTGAGCAGGATAAGAGCTTGTAGTTCTTATCCTGCAGATCAATTACATCTCGCGAACGATGGGAGTTCCATCTTTAATCTCACCGATTAAAACAATATCGGTCATGCCCACAAAGATGCCGTTTTCCAGCACGCCTGGAATATTGTTGATGATTTTCTCCAGCTCAGGAGGATTGGGAATGGCGCTGAAGGTGACATCCAATACCATGTTGCCCTGGTCGGTAATCACGGGACCATCTTTTTTGATGCCCATGCGGAGTTCAGGCTTGCCGCCGAGCTTTTCTAAGGCTTTGACGACCGGTGCGATCGCCATGGGTAATACCTCTACAGGCACGGGGAAAGTCGATCCCAATTTATCGACAATTTTGGATTGATCCACCACCACAATAAATTGCTCGGCCAGGGAATCCACCACCTTCTCGCGGGTATGGGCAGCGCCTCCGCCTTTAATCAAATTTTTCTGAGGATCGACTTCATCGGCCCCATCAATGCCGATATGAATCCGATCGACTTCATCCAGAGTAGTTAAGGGGATGCCATATTGCTTGGCCAATACGGAGGCTTGAAAGGAGGTGGGAATGCCTTTGATATCGGTTAATTCACCTGACTTAATCCGATCACCCAAAAACTGAATCGCGAAAGCCGTGGTGGACCCGGTTCCCAACCCGATTACTGAGCCAGACTGAACCCGATCTGCTGCGGCTTTGCCCACCTGTTGTTTCATTAACTTAACGGGATCAACTGCGCTCATATCTGAACCTCCAAAAAAAGCTGTTTGTGAAAAACTCACGATTTCTAGCATGACCCAAAGCGGTCCCTCTGCCTAGCCCATTTCCCTGGAGGAATAGACCTTAAGAACCTTAAAATGGCCGTTGCTTCTGTTCAGCGCTCCTGAGATTGGGGTGGATCCGATTCAGTGTATAGTAAAGGGGATGTTACAGAAAAAGCTTCATTCTCTTGATTAAGTGAAGGTTATGAGTTCCTTTGGATCTTCTTATACTCACCATCTAGAGCAACGTTGACATCAAAAGATAAGCTTCTTGTTCCAATTACATATTGAGCTGGGTTAGTGGGTTTTCTCCTCTAATTCACAGCGTTTTTCAGAACATTTTTGGTTGTCCTGTCATTCCTCCCTACCCTTATGCGACTTGTTTTTCTTGGCCCACCGGGTTCTGGCAAAAGTACCCAAGCAGCATCTTTGGCTGCCCGCTGGCGGATTCCCAGCCTGTCTACGGGGGATCTGTTGCGAGATGCGATGGCCAAAGGCCGGTTGGAAACCATCGCATCCCAATCTGACTTAGGTAAACAAGCCCAAGCCCAAATGGAAGCGGGAGAACTCGTGCCCGATCAGCTGATGGTTGACCTGATGCGGGAAAGCTTTGGCGCGCCCGCCACCCAGCATGGCTGGATTTTGGATGGGTTTCCTCGTAATCTGGCTCAGTCCCAGGCTCTGGATACCTTACTGCAAATTATGGGACAACCCTATGGGCAGGTGGTGTACTTTGATGTTCCCGAAAATAAACTCGTGGATCGGATGCTAAAGCGAGGTCGACAGAATGATAGCAAAGACCTGATCCGACAGCGTTTGCAGGTTTATAACGAACAGACTGTCCCGTTAATTGACTTTTATCGGCGTCGGCAATGTTTGGTGGAAATTGATGGCAGTCTGTCTCCCCAAGAGATTACGGATGCGATTTCATCTGTGATTAAGCCCTTGGCCATCGTTTAGACAACAAGCCAGTATAATAGGTAAAAATACTTAAGAAATTGCAGCTTGGCGGCAATATCACCATTCAGCCTTGTCAGCTCATGTGTCTTCGGTTGAGATTAGCCTGAGATGACCTCAGGTCTAAGGATTGAAAAACTCCTAGAGCAATAAAGACAAAATGGTACGATAGCCAGGCTAGCCCGTTATAACTCTTCACATTGACCCATTTAAGGAACAGCTTCTATGTCAACATTCCCTATTAATTTAAAAGCTTATAAACCGCTTACCCTGGACGCTAGCAATCCCAAACTCACCCCAGAGCAACGGGATGCTCTCAAAGCGAATATTCAGCTTTGCCGTGATGCCATTGTATTTTTTACCGCTACTGGTGCAGCCAGAGGCGTGGGCGGACATACGGGTGGACCCTACGATACTGTCCCCGAAGTCATGATTTTGGATGCTCTCTTTCGGGGGAGTTCTGACAAGTATGTTCCTATCTTTTTTGACGAAGCTGGACACCGAGTCGCTACGCAATACTTGATGTCTACTTTAGAAGGCTCCTTGCCTGCTGAGCAGTTGATGAACTATCGGGGTGCCAACTCCACCTTACCGGGACACCCTGAACTGGGTCTTACCCCTGGCGTTAAATTCAGCTCGGGCCGTTTGGGACATATGTGGCCCTATGTGAATGGTGTTGCTCTCGCGAATCCTGGCAAAACGGCTTTCTGTTTGGGGTCAGATGGATCTCAGCAAGAAGGCAATGACGCTGAAGCCGCTCGTTTAGCCGTTGCTCAGCAGATTAATGTCAAACTCCTAATTGATGATAACGACATCACTATTGCCGGTAGCCCTTCCGACTATCTGCCTGGTTTTAGCGTCAAAAAGACTTTAGAAGGTCACGGCCTCAAGGTTCTAGAAGGCGATGGCGAAGATGTTGACGGGCTCTACGCTCGCATTTGTGAAGCCATAAACACCCCCGGTCCCGTGGCTGTCATCAACAAGCGGGCCATGTGCGTGGGTATCGATGGCCTGGAAGGGTCTAACCACGGTCATGACGTGATTTCTGTGGATGCCGCCCTCAAGTATCTAGAGACTCGGGGCCATTCTGATGCGGTTGCCAATCTGAAGAGCGTTGTCAAACCCAGTCAGGACTATACCTTCCTTGGGGCCTCTGAGAAGTACGACTCCAACCGGAATGTTTTCGGTGATGCGGTGGTGGACGTCCTCAGCGGCATGAGCGACGCCGACCGTAAAGCTAAGGTGCTCGTCGTCGATAGCGACTTGGAAGGCTCCTGTGGTCTCCACAAGATTCGGGCTGCTAATCCTGAAATCTTTATCAGTGGTGGTATTCAAGAGCGGGGTAACCTCTCTGCGGCGGCTGGTTTCGGTATGGCTAAAGGCAAGCAGGGCATCTTCGCTACTTTCAGTGCCTTTTTGGAGATGTGTATCTCTGAAATCACCATGGCTCGCTTGAACAAGTCCAACTTGCTCTGTCACTTCTCCCATGCGGGAATTGACGACATGGCGGATAATACCTGCCACTTCGGTATCAACAATATGTTTGCCGATAATGGTCTAGATGATGGTTATGAGACTCGGCTCTATTTCCCTGCCGATGCTAACCAAATGAAGGCCTGTGTGAAGTCGGTGTTTAACAATGCTGGACTCCGGTTTATCTTCTCCACTCGGTCTAAGGTGCCCCTCCTTACAGATACCAAGGGTGGTGAGCTGTATGCAGGGAACTACACCTTTACCCCTGGCAAAGACGAAGTGGTTCGCGAAGGGACTGCGGGCTATATTGTCAGCTTTGGTGAAGCCCTCTATCGGTCTTTGGATGCCGTTGAGCGCCTGAAGAAAGAAGGCATTGATGTCGGTCTAATCAACAAGTCCACCCTCAATGTGGTGGATGAAGACATGATGAAGAAGATTGGGGCAACCTCATTTGTGGTTGTGGTTGAGTCTTTCAACCGTCGGACTGGTCTAGGTAGCCGCTTTGGATCTTGGTTGCTAGAGCGTGGGTTATCTCCTAAGTTTGCTTACTTGGGTACCCATGAAGAAGGTTGCGGTGGTCTTTGGGAACAGTTCCCTCATCAGGGAATTGACCCCGCTGGCATTATGAAGACAGTTAAGTCTCTCGCTAGCTAATCTCAATTAGATTCAATCTTGGAATATCTCCCTGACTGATGTTGGGGAGATATTTTTTTTCCCTTGCCGACATAAGCAATGAGTAATGGGGAGCATGTCACCTTTGCAATCTAGTATTTATACTTATCCCAGAAATCCTTGCTAATCTTGCTTTCAGACATCAAATTTCTGATTACAAATTTTGTGCATCTGCAAAGGTGACATGCTCCCTGAGTAATGGTTAATCTGAACATGCCATAGTTCAATCGCTTTACCCTATCTCCTTCGCCAGATCAATAAATGCTTTTAATCGCGCGGGCACATGGCGCTTCGTCAGATAGTTAAGGGTGTAACGGGGTAACGACGGAATATATTTATCAAACAGCGTGACTAACTCACCTGAATCAATGAACGGTTCGGCTGGCTTTCGATAAACATAAGCCAGCCCTAGTCCAGCCTTAGCAAAATTGATCATCGACACCAAATCGTTGACGACCATGCGCGATTTGGGCGAGACGGTGTAATTTTTTTTACTTTTACCTTCCACAAATGACCACGGGGCCAGTCGATCTGTACCCCCAAAGCCAAAGCGTATGCCGTCATAGTCTGTGAGATCCGTCGGCTTTTTGGGGCTGACGTTGTGCTCTAGATAGGTGGGAGAGGCGACCAGAGCCATGTCTAGTTTCGGACCAATTTCAACGGAGAAGGAGCCTTTCTGCACCAACGTTTGTGAGCGAATTGTTGCGTCAACACCAGACGCGACTAGATCGACTTTTTGATCGTCATACATGATTTCAAGATTGACGGCTGGATAGGTCGCACAGTATTTCACGATCACCTCATCGAGAAAAAATGGAGAGCTGCTTCGGGGCGCTGACAGACGCAATGTGCCAGCAATTGTGTTTTGATCGTCGTTCAAATCATCCAGCGCACTGGCTAAATCAGTTAGAGCAGGCAGGCTTCTTTCAAACAGTTGTTCGCCTGCATAGGTCAAAGATATTTTTCGGGTGGTGCGCTCAATCAAGCGAACCCCCAAACGTCTTTCAAGACGTTGGATCGTTTCACTGACCGACCCAACCCCAAGATTCAGATTGGCTGCAGCAGCACGAAACCCTTGCGCCCGTGCGACTTCCGCAAATACCCAGATATCATTCAGACTTGCATTTTTCATTGTTCATTTAACAGAGCAATCTGTTTTTTTATAGTTCTATTTACAGTAACAATAAACTTGCCTATATTTGAGTGGTCGGGGTTCAAAAGTACGCAGATATTACTCCGGCCTTCAGAGATTCGCGAGCTTTATTTGATTTTTTGGGGCAGCTAGTCACGAGCGACTCCAAACAATTAAATAAGGCCGGATTTAACGTTTCCCCATATACAGAGAGGCGACTATGGCTGAAATAACAGAGATTTTTGTGTTGAAGATGAAAGATCCTCAGCGTGCTGCTGCCATCAGAGAGCGGGCGCGGGCAGATTTCACCTCCTTGGAAGGAGTTACCTCATGGAAAACCTATGTGACCATATCCCCTGATCGGCCCACACTCTTTGCGGAAATATATACGTTCCCCAATGAAGAAACCGCAAAACGAGTAACGCCACAATTTGCCGAACGTGAGCGGACCCAAGCGTTTCTGGCCGAAATTGAAGAGACGCTAGTCGGACAATATTTTACTGAATACTTACCTACTGAGGCATAGAACGATGAATGACATTGAAAAGCTCAAAGCTGCCCTCGACGAATGGAATGCAGCCCTAGATAGTGGTGATATTGAAAGATTGGTGGCAATTTGTGACCCAGACCTCATCATTTGTAACGAAAATTCTCCAACATCGATGGGTCTCCAGGCTCTGCGTGATAAGTATGCACCGCGTATAAAAGCGTTCACGTTTAAGTCTGAGGTTGAAATTGACGAAATCAAAATATTGGGTGATTTTGCAATTATGGTCACTCACTTTGACGTCAAGACGACTCATAAAGAAACTGGAGAGCAAGGAGGAGGTGCGGGCCGTTTAGTGATTGGTTATCGTCGTGATGAAGAGGGTGATTGGAAAATGGCACTAGATGTTGATAATAACGGCTAATACTTCTGGTTATGAGCAATATCTGGATATCAGTGGGGCGCATAGCTAACTTCCTGTACCAGTGCTTTCCTCAGTAAATTAGAGGAAATAAGGCTAAGAAGAGCCGTAAAAACAGCATTTACGGCTCCCAAACTACGTCAGTTATCATTTTTTGTCTCTAGTCCATGCTGCTTTGCAGACTCCAAGGAAATGTCTGGAAGATTGCGGAGCATGTCATCCCAAGTGGGGTGCGATGGCCGATGGCCGGTCAAAGACCATCGCAACGCCGATACAACAATAGGCAACGGCTCAGCCAGTACGGCAGGAAAGTCTGCCTCTTCTGCCAACTGTAGACTAAAGGCGAGCTTTTCCTGGGGTGGCGTAAATTGAGCATCGATACCTGGTTTATTGCCCCTCGCATCTACGCGATACCAACCTGTTTCTGGCAAATAAATGGCATTAAACCCATGCAAACTATAGGGTGCACCTTGGTCATCAATGCTGAGTCGCTGGTAACAAAATCCCGCTGGGATATGGTTGGCTCGGAGGAGTGCGGCTAATAGATGACTTTTGGCAAAGCAGTAGCCTGTTTTGTGTTTGAGGACTTCAGAGGCGCGGCAGGTGACAGGATTCATCTGATAGTCAGAACTATGGCGAATCTGATCGCGGACCCATTCGAAGGATTGTTTGGCGATGGTCTTTGACCGGCTATTGGTCATTGCAGTTGATGATTCACAGCCTGATGCCAACTGATGAGCCAGTGCAACAATGTCAGGATGGTGCCAGTCAATAACCTCACTGGCTTTGAGATATTGCTCCATCTCATCGGTTACCATGCTTGACCTCTCACTGTGTTCTGATAGGTTCAATCTAAAGTCATAATCAAAATAGTACCTGTTTAGAAGAGTGATACTTAAATAAGACCTAATCTCGCTGAACCTGCTGTTCGGCTAGCCGAAAGTAATGATTGGTCCCATGGCAAGGCAAACAACTCCTATTGACCAACATCTAACACTTACGGGATAGTGCCAGTTCCGATGGTACTGAACTGCTAGGCTCGATTTTTTGAGGCTGCTCCAACCGTTAGAGAATTCGTTGACTGTTTATTCTTCGCCCAAGCAACTCCAGAAGAACTAAATCCCCTAGAGTCGCTGAAGTTCATTCTAATCAATGACATTATTAATAAATCTTAGGCCTGAGTTTGCTATCAATTAGCATCACAATTTAGAAATGATGTCCGCCATGATGGACGCGGAACCTTTTCCAGTGACAATGCCGCTTGAACTTCACGATTTTACGGCCATGGTGATAGAAGACGACTGGGCGCTTGAAGCAGACCCACTTTTTGCGCCAGCGTACTCGACGAATTCTATGTCTTTTTCGCCACCGAGATCGCCATCGGGAAGCCACTAATGTGCTTTCAACTTGCTCCGAAGTTTCAGGCTGTTGTCCAACCGATGGAGAGAAGGCATTCGCTTGAGGGATAGCGAGTGTAGTTGTGGTTGCTGCCATTACACCTAGCAGGGTAACTTTTATTGGCTTTAGCATGATGGATTCCTCCAACAGAAATCAAATTTAGAACGTTGACTGATTGATCAGAGATTCTCCAGATGAAGCCATTTTGAGTTCTCTGTTTATTAGTAATAGATAACCGAGAAACTTGCTTTCAATCTGTTTGTCTCTCTTCTTACAAGGTATCGGTAAAGTCTTTCTGTTTATCTAACCTGGATCACATCAACAACGTGATACTTCTTGTTTTTAAACGTGATCTTTAACAGCGATATGAGTCTAAAAGGTTCTAAGGGATTTCTGGAAAGCTTTCAGATATAGGCTTGCAGCTGTATTTTTTCCCTGCTTCTATAGTATGCTTCTATCTTTTTGATATACTCGGGCCAGTATTTACAACATAAAAGTGAGCTATATCTATCTTTGTCAGAACTCATATATATTGTCTTGATAGACTAGGCCTAGAATGAAGAAATATTTCTTTGCTTTTTTTCTTTTGTAGATTTTACATACAAAGATCAAATGTTGATTGCAAGTATTAGATCAGCTCTCTATTACCTAAAGAATCTAGGCCTGTTTTAATAACCTGGATAAAAAGTAGGATGACTCTACCCCATCTTGAAGTAATCGATGAGTCCTCTCACTGATCTACCGTGTGTGTATTACAGGATGTGCCTGGTATCGAGATTGATGGTGAATCTGATCGCCGACTCGTTGGCAGGTGTTGTATGCGATGGTCTTTGACCGGCCTGCCTCCAGAGAAGGAGCTTCGCTAACGGCCATCGCACTCAATGATTCACAGATTGAAGCTAAGTGATTGGTCAGGGCAACAATGTCAGGATGATGCTAGTCAATGATCTCACTAGCTGCGATATATTGCTCCATATCAACGGCTACCATTCTCTAACTCTTACTGAATTCTGATAAGTTCAATCTAACGCCACAACAATGAAAGTATCTGTTTGGAACAGTGAGACTCAATCTCTTAGTCATTGCAGAGTAGGCAATATGCTGCCCATTATATGGACGATTACCCAATCATAGAATCCAGTATCAGTACACGGGTGCTTACGTCTGCTGATGCTGAGGCATATCGTTCAGTACGCCTGCATGGCCTGCATGAACGGCCTCCCGCTTTTGGTTCGCTCCCTGAAACAGAACCCAATCTCGCTGAAACTACAGTTCGACTGGCCGAGAGTGAAGATCGTTGCTTCTTTGGTGCCTTTCAAGACAAACAGCTTCTCGGCATTGTCCGATTGTCTCGCTATGAAGCCGCTAACGAAAAACATCGTGCTTATCTGGCGGGCCTTTATGTCCTACCCGAATTTCGTAGACGTGGCTGTGGCAGAGCGCTGGTGAGTCAAGCCTTACATCGAGCAGCGATGATTGCTGGCATCAGGCGGGTCAACTTAACGGTTGTCACCCAACAAAAAAGTGCCATTCGCCTTTACCAATCTTTTGACTTCCATATCTACGGTACAGAGCCGGAAACCTTTATCAAAGATGGACAATTCTATCCTACATTCAGCAGGCTAGCTAGCAGAGCAGATAATATTTTTTACAGCCCTTCCCAAGGAACGGCAAGATAAGTTGCTGCCTGCTGTTGAGCTTGATGAGATGCTTGGCACCATCAAGCCAAACTAAATGGACGGCCTGAAAGCATTGGAGAATCCAACGTAACGTAGGTTTCGTAGTTTGTTTCCCCTTCTGATTAGGGAGAGTTGTTTGTACTTGTTCTAGTGCATTTCTTAACTGTCGTTGTCCTAAGCTGTAGACCATCAAACACAAGGCCATGATCATGGCTAAGGCAGCGATACGCCGAGGTGTCTTCAGGAAAACACTAGAGGCAAAGAAGAGTGGATCTTTGATAAAGCGAAAGCCTCCTTCACACGCCTGCTGGTTCTTGTACTCGCGCAGAATATCATCATTGCTCCATTGCTCTTGTTCCAAGAGATTGGTGGCTAAGATGAAACGACCTGCTTGCCGCCGATAGCGTTCGATGACTGGCTCATTGAGGGTTAAGGTAGCCTCAATAGAATAGGTGTAGTGAGTCACAACCGTTGCTTTTGTCGGTCGTCCAGCCTTTGAATAATGAGGTTTTTTTATGGATTTTGAGATCGTCAAGGGTGTGATACCTGAGGATTTTGCCAAAATCTTGGGCTGCAGCTAAAGCATCTGCAGGGCACAAGAAGGTCTGTTTGCAGAGGGTTTTAAGTGCAGTAGTTTTTTGGCTAAACGCCTGATCAATCCGCTTTTGCACTTGTTTGAGTCCAGAGTCTCTGCGAGCTTTACTTTCAACCACCAGCCACCGTTGTTGAATCTCTCCATAGGTACTACATACTTCGACAAAGCTATAGCCGTTGAGAGCACTAGGGTGAAACTGTGAACCCGGCAGCCCTTGTAGTAAGTCTTGGGCTGCCGTTGAACTTGCTGGAACTCGGCTAATCCAAGATGTACTTCCTAATGCTTGCAGATTGTCGGCACTGTAGAGGGCACTATCAGCAACAATCACCTCTGGCTGTTGCTGACTCCACTGTTGCTTAAATTCATGGATGATAGGCACAAACGTACTTTTGTCCGCATCATTACCGTTGCCCACTTGTAAAAATAAAGGAATACCCCCGTCCCCACTCACCAGTAGGTTCAATACAAACTGCTTGAGATCACGACGATTGTCCCGTGAGTAGCCGTAGGTGATTTTCACGGGTATCGGCTCCTCTGACTCAGCCAGTGCAGGGGAGGGGGACTCAGGTGCAGAGGGGGATTCGTCTGACGCCTCAACCTGTGGTTTATCTAAGTATTGCCCCTCAACACTAAGGCTTGTCGCATCTAGATGCGCACACCTTAGAGCTACATCGAATTTCTGAACGACTGCCATTGCCACATGGATAAATATCTGGGTCACACCATAGGCATAGAGCTTGTCGAGGACTCGACCGATACGGGTATCGTTGAGGTGCTCTGGCAGTACACCTTGACCGAGTAAGTGCTCGGTTGCTTTGCTTTCGAAAAACTCACTAAATAAGTACAATGGAGCACTCAAAAAGCCCATACCATTTAGAATCAGGGCTTTGACAACTTGACCACAACTAACATTCTCTTGCTCGTGAGTACCTAATAATCGATCCACTATTTCGACAATGCCGATCTCATCGACGATACCGGCGATAATACCGAGATGGTCAATATCCTGAACGTCTATCTCTTGAGGTGAATACATGGACTTGCGTTGAGGGACAACCTCAAAATTATCCCTTGATGGTTAGTACCTGCTGAATGTCGGTTCTATGATGAGTACTTGATGACTTTGGAACTGAATGCTGACTCTTGACGAGGTTTAATCCCTCAACCGTTATGTTGGACTCTCGATTCAGATCATGGCAAGGGTCAAGAACCGACTTTCTTCGCTTCAGGAATGAGGTTGAACAATATCAATTGGCATTAGGCCAAGCAGCTCAAAGGTAAAAGCATTCACTGTTGTCGGGCTGCAATCACAATTTTGGCGCAAGCTTCGGCATCTGAAAGGGCTTGGTGATGCTGCAAAGGGATATCCAAGAAGTCACAAACGTTGGGCAATTTTGTCGGCCGAATGTTCCATACGTCCCGAGCAAGCTGGACGGTGCAGAGAAAGGGGAGCGGCAAGGGATCTAACTCTGCTATCTGGCAACATGCATTGAGAACTGACCGATCAAAATTAGCATTGTGGGCAGCAACAAAGTCACTACCAGCAAATTTAGGTTGAAGATTTGGCCACAGCTCGGCAAAGGTTGGATGATGTTTTACATCTGACCAGGTAATGCCGTGAATATGAGTGAATTGAAATTTCTGACGTGGGGGGCGAATTAAGAAGTGGGAGCGATCAATAATCTGGTCATCTTCCACGCGAATTACGCCAATAGCACAAGCACTATCTCTTTGATAATCTGCTGTTTCAAAATCAATGGCGACAAAGTTGCCTGATGTTGCCTTGGTGCTCATAGCCGTGGGAGATCTGTGACAGCCACCTCATTGTAAAGAAGACTCTGGGTTTAACCAATGTCCAACTCCTGTTTGGAGGATTTAGCCATAGATTACAGCAATCTTTCGTTGGCAGGTGCCTAGTAGTTTTGCCATGTTCACATTTATATCTTGATTTTGAGACAGCAAAAAATTGCTGTCCTTGATGTGCCTAGAAGCGTTTTTACTGGTGCTCCTGCGATGTCAAGACTGCCGCCTGAGTAGTTACCATCTATCCTTGTAAATGTAGATATCTAGCTGAGTGTGAATGGCTCATCTCTACCATGAACGGGTTTCAAACACTTATGTTCTAATCAATCTGTATAAGCACTTAGCTAAAATTAATTACATAATCATCGCCATAGTTTTTCAAAACTCTTTCCACATATTCGACCAAAGATGACCACCCCCAGTAGGCACTCATTTCAATCCACTGATATTTCATGAATTGCCACAGACGCTCAATCAAATTTAGATGGGGAGAATAGCTTGGTAACTCAAACAAGGTAATTCCCCGTTCGGCCCACTCTGCCTTCATCTCATAGATTGCTTGGCTCGTATGGATAGGGGCTTGATCCATCACAATGACGGTGGGCAACTCCACGTCAGTAAAGAAGGTATCAATGCAATGACTGACAACCTCACTGGTGATGGTCTGTTCTGATGTATAAGCATGTAGCCCTTGTCGTCGACTCAAAAACCCCAGAACATTCAAGCGTTTACTTGAACGAGTCGGTATTTCCAGATAAGTCCCTATGGGTTGCCATCCATAGGGAATACAGGGGACTAACGAAAAACCACTCTCATCCATAAAGAATAGGTGGATGTCTCCCTTCTCTTCTTGTTTCTTGAGATGTTCTAACTGCTGTTTTTTTCGAGGTAGTCGGCATATAAAGGCTGGCCTGATGTCCCTTGGCGAAAGCGATGCCAGCTCATATCCATCTGCTTCAAGACGCGTTTAACGGTGGCCTTTGACACGCGCACTGACCACTGCTGTTCAATCTGAGCTAGCACCCGATTGAGTTGGATGGGAGATGCCTGAGTCCACTCATAAATCTGCTGTTGTTGGTCGGGATTAAACATCGGTTTTCGACCTCGGCCTGGGCGATTATAGAGTCCTGCAAAACCACGGTTATTCCAAGCCTTAAGCCAGTTGTACACGGTTTTAGGACTCACACTAAAAAGGGAGGCTAAGGTGTAGGGACTCCCACCCTGGGCAGACAAAATCAGGCAATGGGCGCGTTGTCTGACCTGATGATGGCGACTACAGCGATAAATCCGATGCAATAAGCGTAAGCTTTCGGTGGAGATAGGACGGACAATTGACATCAAATCAATGGATGTAAAAAAGAGGACTCAGGTAGTTTACAACCTGGAAATTCTATGTAATTAATTTTGTCCATCTGCTTATCTACACAACACGTTGGGGGAAAGCATAACTGTGAGAGAACACGATGAAAAATTTATTGTTTCAGTTGGGTTGTCTCCATAAGATCTGGGTAAAACTTGCTTATGTCGGGGTTGTTGTTTGTGCAAATACTAGTTTGCTATCTGATGGCATTGCTCAATCAGTTGAACATACGAGTACACCAGACCAGCCAGCGTTGACAAACACTATCCAATCACCTTTGGTTGCGGACGATGACAGGGCACTTGGAGACACCGAGTCTTTGGGTATTGTTACCCCAAACTTCTCTGAGGCTTTTGGCAAGCTCGAAAAAGGTTCTTCTGCAGCTGATGTTGTTGCATTTCTAGGTCCCCCAAAAAGTAAAGGCAAAAAGCAGTTCTGGGGGGGAGGGCCTACTTTTCGCTATGCACAATATTGGGAATACCCTCAACAGGGTATTGCCTTACTCATGGTCTCTGATACTCAAGACAGTCCCCAACGTGTTTATGACATTTCTATAAAGTCACCTTCACAACTGCAAACGAAGCTTGGGCTTAAGATTGGTGATTCAAAACAAACGTTTCTTGAACTCTATGGTGACGGTAGGATGTGTGGTCCAAGGATAACTGAACTCTCAAGTCATGGGATATGTGAAGAGGGGGCTAGAGATGAAGTGTACAATGGCCAGTCACCCATATATGTATCTGAAGATCATCATGTCGGTGGTTTGATTAAGTACTACGGGGGCTTTTTCATTTGGATGGATCAAGGTCGTGTGAAAGAGATGATCATTGCGGGTGGTGTTGGATAACAAATGCCTTTGCGATTGCCTTCTTCTAGTTGGGAATAATAGCTCTAGTGATAGCGTCTATCAAGCAGCTCAGGCACTTCCTTCTCAACATTCCCCTTCATAATTAATTGACCGATCGCAGACTTAACCAAAATCTATTCGTTTTGTGTTTTAGTTTTCTGTCCTCATCAGTGAAACTATTGGTTAGAAGCTAGTAACTGGTAGGCTACGAATATAGTCCTGCAAAACAGCATTGATTACCTATGACTGACGCTAGCACTTCAGAGACACGTCGCATTTTGGTATTAGGCGGCACAGGTACGATTGGGCGAGCCACCGTTGCCGCGTTGGTGAAGCGCGGTTACAAAGTTGTTTGTATTTCTCGACAACAGGCGGGGGTTGGCGGGCAATTAACCCAAGAAAAAACTGCCCAGCTTCTACAAGGTGCTGAGGTATGCTTCGGCGATGTCAAAGATCCTAAGTTCCTTGCTGAGCAAGTTTTCCGTAATCAACCGTTCTATGGAGTGGTATCCTGCTTGGCCTCACGGACAGGAGAGCCAGATGACACCTGGGCCATTGACTATCAAGCCCATATGGACGTTCTCTCCTTGGCGAAAGAATCTGAGGTGAAGCAGATAGTGCTGTTGTCAGCCATCTGTGTGCAAAAGCCGCGCCTTGCGTTTCAACATGCCAAGCTTGCCTTTGAAAAAGCCCTGAGAGAATCCGGGCTAATCTATTCCATTGTCCGACCCACCGCCTACTTCAAATCCCTAGCTGGGCAGGTGGCCAAGATTCAGAACGGGAAGCCGTTTTATCTGTTTGGTGATGGTAAATTGACCGCTTGCAAACCGATCAGTGATCCAGATTTAGCAGCCTACATTGTGGATTGTCTAGAAGACGCTTCACTGCAAAACAAAATTCTGCCGATCGGCGGGCCTGGACCTGCTCTTACCCCCTTGGAACAGGGAGAATATCTGTTTAAACTGCTGGACTGCCCACCCCGCTTCAAAAGCGTACCGCCTGGAATTTTGAAAGGAGCGGCGACGTTGATGGGCGGGGTTGCCAAGATTGTGCCGAGTTTGGCTGCCAAAGCTGAGTTAGCACGCATCGGACATTACTATGCGACAGAATCGATGTTGGTGCTAGATACCGAGACGGGGCTTTACGATGCTGATGCAACCCCTGAAACAGGCACAGATACTCTATTTGAGTATTATCAGCGCCTCGTGGACGGTAGCGAAGCAGCCGAACGGGGTGACTTCGCCGTATTCTAAGCTTCTTGTTGCCCATCATGTCTCGTCACCGTGCCCAACAATTAGCGTCAGAGTTTCTGGCCCGTGCCGATGCCAAAGGATGGTTTGAAGCCCTCTATGCTGAAGCTGGGAATGATTATGCTGCCGTGCCTTGGGCTGATTTGGCCCCCAATCCAAACTTAGTTGAGTGGAGCATTGCCCAGGAATTAAAGGGGGTAGGCAAAACGGCTTTGGTCATAGGCTGTGGTTATGGGGATGATGCTGAGTTTTTGGCGGAGTTGGGGTTTGAGGTTATGGCTTTTGATGTTTCGCCAACTGCGATCGCACAGTGTAACCAACGCTTCCCCAATTCACCGGCATCCTACCAAGTTGCAGATGTGCTAAACCCTCCAGCTATTGGGTCTCAAGGACTTGACTTTGTTTTAGAATCCTATACCTTACAAGTCTTTCCCCCAGCGTTACGCTCTGTTGCCATCTCAAAAATCAGTACCTTAATAGCCCCACTGGGCCAACTCTTAGTGATTGCGAGAGGTCGTGAAGAAACAGATCCACCGGGTCAAATGCCTTATCCCCTGACTCGGAGGGAATTAGCAACATTTGAAGATTTGGGGCTGAGTAGTCAGTCCTTTGAGGATTTTCTCGATAATTAAAATCCTCCTGTCCAAAGATTTCAGGCATTGTATACAGTTGAAAGTACAGCCTAAAAAGAGTCTATATACCGACCACTTAATAGCTGTTGGACAGGGGGCATCTGGGATTATGGGCAAGTAAAATTGCCAAGAATGCTTCATTCCCAAATAGCGTGGAGTTAAAAGGTGGGATCAACGTTTTTGCTGCATAAGCCTGTCATTTACGGGAGTGCCTTAGCCAACTCGCTGTTCTTGATCGTTCTGCTACTTCACATCATTCCTGCAGTGATGGCCCCTATCTCTGCCATGGTGGCTTTCCTAGCTCGCAAAGGCAGTAAATTACACCTGCGCTCTGGACGATTTTTTGCCTGGTCGATGGCTACCATAGCGTTAACAGGTATTGCCCTTGATATTGTCCGACTCGGTTTTTTCGTGGAAGAAAACCATATGAAATATGCGGGGTATACCATGCCTGCGACTTATCCCGCTCGTTTGGGTTTCATGTTTGTGGGGGTCTGTGTTCTTTACATGCTCCGAGAGGTGACCCCACCTCGTATATTTGGTCGGCAGTCAAGGGAGCAAGCCGCTTCAGTAGTCCCTAGTTTGTTGGTCGGCACCGGACTATCCCTCACCGCCATCATCACCTTGCGACTCAATCCGTGGACAGGTGCCTTGTGGATGATCTGGACATTTATCCTGATTGTGTTCGTCATGGCACAACCCCCTTCTCCCTCGATGAATAACCGTGAGGCAGATGTGGCACGACATCGTTTTGGGATGAGCTGCTTGGCAGGATATAGTTGGTGGGGGGCTTTGCAGGGATTTGGACCCGCCATCGCCATCCTGGTTAATGGCGATGATCTCTCGACCACAGCATATATGGGCAATCAGCCAGGTCCATTTTCGCCAGCATTTTTTCTCTTTTTCATTTCCTGGGCACCGTTCTTTGTCCTTGCCGCATATTTGATTCGCCGCTTCCAGAAACTACGTCAAACAGGAGCCAAGGTGGAATCCTCATAAGAATGAGCTTTCTTGAGCTTCATGACCACCATTAGATGAGAGTCAGTCACTCCCTACACTGCCATTGCAGGCTTGCTCACTTCCACTAAGAAACGAAGAGCCATCACCACATAGGGGCCACTTAGTTGGGAAGGCATTTTGTAGAACGCTTGCCAAGCCTTCGCTTTATCCTCATCATAGGAAGCTACCCGCTCAGGATGGGCATCCCACCAGGCTAGCCGCACCGCATGACCAATAATCACATCCAAAACCACATGATCATCAAACTGCAGATCGGGATTTGCCTCCACCACATCGGCTAGCTCCAGCAACGCTTCCACATTGAGCTGTCGATATTCTGGAGCTGGAATCTTATTGAGTAGATGCTCAATCATTAGGGCAAAATTGGTTTCCCCTTCCGTCATCTCTGCCAGTAGATGCTCGCTATCCAGACGGTTCCGACGATCTAATTTTTCGCCAATCACAATACCGTGGGTATGTTTCAAGAGTCGCCAGACTTTGATGTAAAACTCTCGGGGCACCCGATTAAGAGACCCTTCAACCTGGCGCTTCACCAGCCAATCTTCAGGTTCGGCAGCATCCACCTGTGGTGCAGGCTGAGTCAGTCCCCAATTCACCTCACCCCCACAGCAGACAATGTGCAACGATTCTTGTTGATGCAAACTCTTATGCACCTGATCATAGGCAGATAGAACCTGGCGTAAGCGAGATTTCAAATCGTAGGGGCTCAGTTGGGTCAGCCGCTCATAGGCCTCATCGTGGGTAACCTGCTGCTCCCGAGCAATCTCACTGGTGAGGAGCAAAATCAGATAGCCAATTCTAAGGGTCAGTAAACCTTTCACCAACAGCGGTTCTGATTTAATCAACAGATCGAGATAGATCAAAATCTCTTGTGTGAGCACGCGATCGCGTTCATCTTCCCGACAAAATTCATTGATTCGGGCCACAATTGCTTGTGCGGGTATAGGCGTGTTGATTAAAGAATGCTCAGTGTAGGACCGTCCTACCAGGATCTGTTTCTGATGGGCCAGTAGATTAGTCACAGCATCGGACAAGCTAATGTCCACCATGTGTAATAGACCTGCTGCTCGCCGAACAATTGACCAATGCTCTGCTTGGGCGGCATTGAGATAGACCTCGGTCAACAGAATGCGCAATGTTACCGATTGTTCCTGCTCCCAACCCATCTCGTCATCTAGCGAACGCTGATGAATCAGGAGATGCAGCACTTCTACCTGCTCATATAAATTCTCTGACTGTTTGAGGGTACTCAGTAATGTATCAATGTCCTGATTCCATTCCAAGGTCTGTTCCTGCAGATGAGTCAGGGGATGACAGTGCTCTGTGTTAAAGGATAAATAATGGGTGGGAGCCTGATCGCCATAATCCTTTGAGGGAGAAGGTGTCGTCTGTTCTAGTCCCACAACATCAATGACAGCACTACGGTTTATAAAGTCGCTTAATACTCCCACCTGAACCTGTGCCGAAATCTGTGACTCCCCTGACGACAAAGATTGCAACAGTTCAATCAATGGGGCCTGCCCCATTTTGATCATGCGATGAGTGAGTAAAAGCGTCAGCGTTGGCGGTTGGTCAGCGATCCAATAGCGCTGTAAATAAGCCAATTCACTGTGAAGTTGCGAGATCAGGAAGTGAATGTCTAACGTCAGATAAAATTCCCGGTTATCAATAAAAGAAGGTAAAAAGACAATGTTTTCCCCTGCAATCCGATAGAGATGGGAGGTCATTAAAGTCCGCATCCGTTTATGCGGTCTTCCCGAGAGCCCTAGCTTAGGATTCTGACCCAACTGATGGTAAATATCGGTCAAATCATGGGCTGGTCGAACTTGTAGCGGGGCAATCTCTTTTAAGGTTTCCGTGGTTATCCCTGCTGCAGTCAATGTTGCCTGCAAAGCTGGGTCTTCAGCTAGTAAAGCCACTTGCAGGGTTTCAGTTCCCATCTTTAGGGCTTGGGGCTGATGATGACGGCCCAGAGGGTCGATATCATCCAAAGTAATCAACCCTTCATCGACGAGTTGTCCCAATAGGTATAAACTCTGCGCCCAGACTAGAGGGATATTTTGATTGGGTACTCGATCTTGACTATGGGGCTCAGCTTTTTCGGCTTCTATCCGGTCTTCCGGCACAATGTACAGCTCAGGCAGCAGTGACCAACCCTCTTGCTCTACGCCTAAATCTTGCAGTCGTGTTCTGTAGAAGGTCGCTTGAGTGGCATCCCCTTGGAACAGGCTATCTAAAAATAAATAGGTGAAAAATAGTGGCCATTCGCTTTCAATATCTTCAAACTGCTTCAGTTCCCAGGTTTCATAGTGCAGACGGATATGGTCTTCGAGAACGGTTTGATGACCATCTCGCAAAAAGCGTTTACAGCCGTATCGTCCTTGCAATTTATCGATAATTTTGGCTCGGGTGCGGTCTACG
The DNA here is from genome assembly GCF_021497025.1 of Acaryochloris sp. 'Moss Beach'. Classification (NCBI taxonomy): domain Bacteria; kingdom Bacillati; phylum Cyanobacteriota; class Cyanophyceae; order Acaryochloridales; family Acaryochloridaceae; genus Acaryochloris; species Acaryochloris sp. 'Moss Beach'. Next base: position 2,115,348 of record NZ_CP071717.1, on the reverse strand, counting down.
AGGGTGCGATCGCACACCGCAAACGCTGGAAACCCAATCACACTCAAAACCGCAGCATCCACCTCTTTCGATTTAGATTCTCTTGGTAATAGAGCCGCCAACTTCATTTCCGTGCGAGCAATCTCATCCGCCATCACATGGATGACCGCAGTCGGTCCACCCCGCTCCCCCATAATATTCAGGCCATTCATGGCCTCTAGGGCAGCTTTAGCCATGCCCACAGAACTAGCATTAATCTCCGCAGTGCCTGTATTAATTTTGTTGCCCCGTTCCCAAATCCCATAGTCTGGCGTCCGGTAAGCGCGGGAAATGTAATAAACCAGATTTTGAACAAAATTAACTTCATCCAAACTGTAGACACTCAGAAGACCCGAAGCAGTCATCTGAGCCATCATCAACAAAAATAACGAGGTGGCATCAATTTGTAAATGTCCCCAGGCATCATCATCCACAACGACATCACCCGTCGGGGTATCGTACTTAGCATGGAGGGCATCCAGGGGCGCTTGAGTATGTTTAAAAGTCTCCACTTTATGGGCCTGCCGCATCATCGCTCGCAGCAACCCCCGCATCAGCCGGACGACGCTTTGCTCTAGCAACAATGTCCGGGCTGGATCTGACTGATCCTTACGGTAGGCCAAGGCCAATCCCCAAACCGCCAGAATGCTATAGACGTTGTCGCGCACCCAGGCATCCGTATAGTCTCCATGAATGTTGACAGCCGTGCTCGCAGGCAACAAACCACTAACCGGATGCTGCCGCGATAAAATCATGGCATTGAGTTGTCGGTAATAATTATCCAGCCGATCAGACTGAGAAGAAGTCATATCCATGGGTGATGCAGCCTAAAAAATTGCTAATTCTAGAGGTGAATTGACAACGATTTTTTTAGGATTCCCATTGATATGAAGCGCTACACTTTACCGAAATAAAATACTGTTTTTATGCCCACAAGATTTTCCGCTCAATCCGTGGCAAAGAACGGATAGCCCTATCAATTTGCGGAGACGGTCCAATAGACCAGTGGTTTAGAGCAGGCTGCCCCCATCAGTGTCTATCTAGAGCCAACCCCAGGCATTTGGTTCTAGCAGTGCAGGCTGATCTGCTGGTTTTTCTGATTCAGGAGCCTGATTCGGGTCTAAAATTTTGATAGCACGATCAATATTAGGATTAATTTCCAACTGCTTCGAAATATTCAGTATTCCTTCACCCACAATCATATTGGCCTCACCCATACTAGTTACTCTCTCTAGTCGTTGATGCATGGCATTAAATGCTTCTCGGAGCACGCCGAGGTATGGGGAGTCTGGTAGGACCTGAGTGATCTGGGCAATTTCAGCGCGGACCTGGGATGTACTTAATTTGGACTGAATCGGCGTTGTTTGAGATGGGCCTCTCAAAGGAACGGTTGTTCCTGAGCAGTCTTCCAGCTCAGGCAACACCAATGCCATCAGCGGCACGGAATAACAGCCAATACACATTATTTATCTGCTTGAGAGTAATGCCCTGATTTTACCAGGAGACTATCTAGATTACTCACCAGCCGTTACCCAGGCTGTGCTTACTCCTGCAGAGAGAATGCAGGTCAATCCCTACTGGTTCTGCCTATCTTAATTCCCCAACTGAATAAACCCTAAAACCTGACCTTCAAATTTCTATATCTTCCGGTAACTGGTCAGGACAATCAATGCGTAAATCTTTATCACCAAAGGGAGCATCTACAAAACCGCAGTGATGGGGATGTTGACTGTCTGGATACTGATTGGGATGGAAGAACTGACAGGTCAAGCACATCCGTGAAACAGTGATATAGCCTTCCGCTTGCAACCTACGGATAATCTTGATTAGCCCTTTGAGAAAGATCTCTTGTTCAAACTCAGTCAGGTCATCAATAGCAGAAAGCAAAAAATCAGACCACCCCATCACTTGTTCTGCTTGCTGAATGCCCTTGGCGGATAAAGTAATCGAGATGGCTCTGGCATCTTCTTTCGAGCGTTGTTTATCGACCAAGCCCTTTTTGCTTAAAACCGCTACTGCATCACTTGCAGTGGGAGAAGTAACCTCTAAGACATCAGCAACCTCCGACAGCCGAATGCCAACCGGTTGACGATCTCGCAATAGTGTCAGGATCTTGCCTTGTGTAGGCGTTAGTCCTTGCAGGTTCGCATCATGCCATGCCTGACTCTTGAGCACCATACTAATTTTCTCTAGCCCTATGCCCAACCGTTGGCGTAGGGGGGGATCTGTTGCATCATGTGAAGCCTTTGACATAGATACCTTCACCTCCTTGCAGCAATCGAACACTCTTAAATTCTAAAACGCTTGCGAGAGAACTGCGATGAGATTTCTTTGACAGAATTATCGTCCATAGTTAATATTTAGGAGTCCTAAATTTAGGAGTCCTAAATATAATGCAAGCCACTTTTCAACAATACCTTCAGCTTGATGCTCCAACCATCGATAGTCTTCTCCCGCTAGAACTGACAGACTTTTTGGCCCTACCCGCTGTAACTGAATTATTGGGAAGCCTAAATGCAGGATTGCTTCGTGAGACCTTGCCAACGGCTGGACAGGTCTTAGCCAAGCAGCTCCCTCCTTTTTACGACTGGCTCAAGCAAGAGTTAGGGGTTGATAAGGTGCCTGATAGTCCTGATCATGCAACCAAGTGGGTTGTGGCATTTCTAAATAATCAGGAAAGTCTGACACACCTCGTGGAACTTCATAGCCCCATCCCAGAGAAAGCGTTGCAACGCTCCATTCCCCGTTTGGTGTCAGCTTTTGATGGCGTGGAAGAAGATAACGTACGTCTCGAATGGCAAAAAACGGTTGCTGCACTTTGCCTAGTTCTTGCTGTTGGAGCCCATGAAACAGCCTCAGCTGCCACTTAAAGCCTATTGCAGCCCTGAGGGGGCGGGGATAGAGAAGAGAACCAGCTGTACACACGTAACGACTGGTTCTTTGTTTGCGGTGGCCATATTGCAATTGCCGTTGACCCATCTGATTTTGATAGTCGCTTTCTTCACCAGATATTCGGATAACTAGTTCTGCAGCTAATGGCATAATCCCTGTCGCTTTGATGGAACGTAGGATTTTTTATAAAAAATATCAAGGAACCGATCAGTCGTTTGGACGACTTGGAAACATCAATACCTTGGTCTTGTCATCAACAATGCAGGTGAGGGGCGTGTTGTTGCATCAGATTCACTGAGATACAGACATTATTCCTATTGGGGTTAGGTTAGAGTCGGGGTATGCTTGGAAAAATCGCTGTACTATTGCGAAGCTAAGGTAAAGAGGCAAATAATAGCAGAATAACCAAACTATCCCTTCAGAGAGAAATGTTTGACCTCCATGACACAATAGTCAACAGGTGTAATTCAGCAAGCAATAGAGGCATACTACAGTCATCTCTCTTTTAACCATTCACCCTACCGCGACTGACAGCCCGAATCGTGAGTAACCTTGAGCAGGATCAAAGACAACGTTTCAGACATCTATTCATCATTGATGATGCCGAAGGGCGTCGAACCATTTCCTTAGAAGCTGCCACCTACTCGATTGGTCGAGATGTTACCAATTCGATTGTGTTGCACTCCAAAATGGTGTCTCGCCAACATGCGATTTTGCTGCGGGTAACCGCCCCTGAAACCTCTAATTTTCTCTTCCGAATTATTGACGGTGACTTGCAAGGGAAGCGCAGTACAAACGGCTTGATAGTGAACGGTCGTCGCCTGTTCTCCCATGACCTCAAACATGGTGATGTGGTCATTTTTGGGGGTGATGTCAAAACTAAATACTTTGTCGTTTCCAATCTGTCAGATGCCGATTTCGATAAGTTCTGTGAGGCCACAGATCTATCGATGATTCTGTCTCAGTCTGTCAATCCTTTCCAAACTTTGGTCCCGGATGACGCTGACTTACAGAACATGAGCGAAGCCTCTTTAGTGCGGATGGCCTCTTTCCCCGAGTTAACGCCTAGTCCCATTCTAGAAATGGACCTGCAGGGGACCGTCACCTATCTCAATCCTGCTGCAGTCATGCAGTTTCCTGATATTTCTAAAGAAGGGGTCGCACACCCCATGTTGCAGGGACTGTTGAAGATGTTGCAAACGGAGCATTCTTCCAGAAGTAACTTCTTTGTCCGGGAAGTGGAAATGGATCAAAATATTTATGAACAATCCATCCACTACATTGTCGAAAGCGACCTTGTCCGCAGTTACGTCACTGATATCACTGAGCGTAAGCGGGCAGAGGAGAAACTTCGACATACGGCTCAGCGAGAATCCATTATTAATCGCATTGTCCAAGCGATGCGGGGGACGATGGTCACCGCTGAAGTATTGCAAATTACCGTGGGCCTGTTGACGGAGGCACTGGGAGCTAGCCACTGTCTGATTGTTCAGATGAATTCAGATGGCGAATTAGCGGATCATTATGTGAGTGATACTGCTATTGGGCATCAGGAGCTCATTCAAGCCAATGAGCTGTTTTTGCGACATTCCCAAGAGACCTTAGCTCAAGGACAACAGGTTGTTTTCGCAGATACCAATGACCTCGATCTAGAACTGATTGCTATTTGTGAGCAATGCAATATTCAGACCCTGCTCATTTCTCCTCTGCAATACTTACAAAACTATTTAGGTAGTATTAGTCTTTACCATTGCCAGGAGGCCACTGAGGATGGTCTTCCTCTAGACACTCGAACGTGGAATGCCGATGAACGTGGATTGGTGAAAACGATTGCGGATCAATGTGCGATCGCAATTCATCAAGCCCAACTCCACCAACATGTCCAAGATCTGAACACCAATCTGGCCCATCAAGTCGAAGAGCGCACCGCTCAACTCCAGCAGAAAATGCGAGAGTTAGAACGCTTAAACAGCCTCAAAGACGATTTCTTGAGTACCGTTTCCCATGAATTGCGGACGCCTATGTCCAATATCAAAATGGCGATTCACATGCTCAGCCAGTTTCCCCTCGAGCCTCGGCAGCGCCGCTACATCAAAATTCTGGATGCCGAATGTAGTCGAGAAACAGAACTCATCAACGACTTACTAGATCTACAGCGCCTCGAAGCAGGTGGCAATCAATATAAGTCCGAACCGATCAAAATTCAGGTGTGGCTGCCCCGTGCCCTAGAACCTTTTCAATCACGGATTAAAGATCGGGAACTCAACCTGCGGATAAACTGCGACCAAAGCATCCCCACCTTCCATTCCGATCGCATCAGCCTGGATCGAATTTTGGCAGAGCTATTAAATAATGCCTGCAAATACACTCCACAAAGCGGTGAAGTGTCCCTTACCCTGCAGTATCTGGAATTCCCTAAGCCGATGTTGCGTCTGCAGGTGACCAATGAAGCTGAAATTCCGGAGCAGGAGCTACCGCGGATTTTCGATAAGTTTTATCGAGTCCCCAACGCTGACCCCTGGAAACAAGGGGGAACAGGCTTAGGACTAGCCCTCGTCCAAAAGCTGATTGAACAGCTCGAAGGTGAAATTTCTGTGTCTAGTCGTCAGGGAACCACCACCTTTATCGTCAAGTTACCCTACAAATCGTCTCTCCCTCCCGCTACCGGCGCCAATTAGGTATCTTCAAAATAGATGTCTCTTGGTGTTTTCTGAATGCCCTCGACTGCTGATTTACTAGCAACCCTACCCGCGCCATTTTTGGCCAGTTTGCAACAGGCCGATCGTCGCTGGAGTCAACTGCGCCAAGGTCCTCCTGCCCAGGTTCCCACTGTCGTCCAAGAAAGTCCTGACCGTCTAGGCGCTGTGGACTGGGATGTCGTGATTTGTGGCGGCACCTTAGGCGTCATGATTGGCACCACCCTGGCTTTACGAGGTTGGCGAGTCTTAATTCTAGAGCGAGGCATTCTCAAGGGACGCGAACAGGAATGGAATATTTCCAGAGCTGAGCTGTCGGTTTTAGTGGAGCTAGAGCTGCTGACCGAAGCGCAACTGGAAGTCGCTATCGCCAGTGAATTTAATCCCAATCGTATTCAGTTTATGGGGGGACCTGCTGTTTGGGTTCAAGATGTCCTCAACGTTGGGATTGACCCCGTCTTTTTATTGGACACACTGAAAGCCCGATTTCTAGAAGCTGGAGGTCATCTACAAGAACAGACCGCCTTCTCCCATGTTGTGGTTCATCCTGATGGGGTTGCGATTCAAACAGACACGACCCTAACGGCCCGACTAATGCTGGATGTGATGGGGCATTTCTCTCCCGTTGCAGCTCAGGCTCGTCAAGGGCAAACCCCTGCCGGTGTCTGCTTGGTGGTCGGCACTTGTGCTGAAGGATTACCGGCCCGAGAAACCGGAGATTTGTTGGTATCTTTTACCCCCATTGAAGATCGGTGTCAGTATTTTTGGGAAGCCTTTCCAGCTCGAGATGGCCGCACGACCTATATGTTTACCTATGCCGATCTCCATCCCCAGCGCCCCAGTTTAGAGCATGTGTTTCACCATTACCTGGAACGGCTTCCCGAGTACCAAGATACTGATCTGGTAGAGGTCAAAATCCTGCGGGCCTTATTTGGCATGTTTCCCAGCTATGAACAAAGTCCGCTCCAGTACCCGTGGGACCGAATTATGCCAATGGGGGACAGTAGCGGCAGTCAATCGCCCCTTAGCTTTGGTGGATTTGGAGCCATGATTCGGCATCTACGTCGTCTCGATGCAGGCATCCATGAAGCCCTCAGTGCCGATGCTCTAGGGACAAAGGATCTCAACCTATTGCAACCCTATCAGCCGAACCTATCTGTAACCTGGCTGTTTCAGCAATCCATGCGGGCTCCCGCCGATCGAGATCTGAATCCCCACCAAATCAATCAGCTTCTCAAGGTCGTTTTCCAGGAAATGGAGAAACTCGGAGACCCTGTCCTCAAGCCTTTTCTCCAAGATATTGTCCAGTTCCCTGCTTTATCCCAAACTTTGTTACAAATCTCACTGCGTCATCCGCAACTGACCCCTAAAATTTTGGGGCATGTGGGTTTAGGAGCTTTATTCAAGTGGATGCCCCATTACATGAGCTTGGGACTATATAACGAGCTGCATCGCCTGATCCCTGCCTTGAAGCAGTGGAGTCAAACCCTCAGTCCGAAACAACAATACTATTGGCAACGTCGATTTGATGGATGGACCTATGGGACTGGGCACGATTATGAGTAAGTTTACCTTGACAAAAAAACAAGATCAATTTGCCTATACCGCATCCGTGAAAAAATGTTAAATTCGAGTAAAGATATGTTACTGATTCCTAGTCAGTCCTGCTCATGACAGGTGTGCCACCCTTTACCCTTCCTAGATCAACATTAGATGCCACACAAACTGTAGTGCAAGATGACTGGCCTGGATCTCAAAGAACATCACAACTCACCATCTTTTGTGATCTAGATGGCCCTCTGATTGATGTTTCTCAACGATATTACAAAACCTATCAGCTTGCCCTCGCAGAGACCCAAGCGTATATTCAGGCTCAAGGAGAAGCTTTATCGCTTATACCCCTGAGTCTTGATCAGTTTTGGAGCATGAAGCAATCGAAGCGACCGGATATCGAGATTGCCCACTTGTCTGGGCTTTCCGATAACTATATCGATTTCTTTATGCAGCAGGTTCAAGCTATCGTGAATCAGCCTTTGTTGCTGCACGAGGACCGCTTGCAGCCTGGTGTTCATGAAGCTCTAGAGCAGCTTCTGAATCAAGGTGCACAGCTGGCTGTCGTCACTCTCCGCTGTCAATCTCAAGTCGACCAAGTATTGCATCAGCACCATTTAACACGCTACTTCCGGTTGATCCGAGGGACTGATGATGCTCAGGCTGCCTACAAGAACTATGCCGTCTGCAAACAAGCTTTAATCCAAGATGCAATTAATGCCATGGGACTCACCAATCACCAACAAATCTGGATGATTGGTGATACGGAAGCAGATGTGTTGGCAGCCCAAGCCATGAAGATTAAAACGGTTGCGTTGACCTGTGGGATGCGTAACTATGCCTTCCTAAGCAGTCTGAGACCGACTAGCATCCAGAGTAATTTGCCGACTGCAACTCAATTGATTTGTAATCTGGCAGTAGCATCTCAATCTTAGCTACAGCTACTGTATCCACAGACAACACAGGCACCTCCAGAACACCCATTTACTTGATGGAGTTCTGCTCCACACTCAGGGCAAATAGAAGCCTCATGATCATGGTCGGCAATTGTGGTCCACGTGTCTGTGGGCATTAAGGTAACCACTTGGGTGCCATTGCTACTGCCGTTACCATTATTGGCAAGGGTTTGTACAGCTTCTTCTTGCCTGTCTGTGGGCTGTGTAGGTGCTAAGCTTTCGGGAGCTTCCTGCAATACCTTACCGATTAAATCTGCTAATCCTAGGATGCGATTGGGACCTAATCCTTCTGAATCTGCTCCTCGAATGCCGCGAATCTGGCGAGCAATGTCAGGAATAGGGATTTGGTTTGCAAGTAATAGGTTGATCAAACGTACAATCGCTTCGCAAAGCGACTGCACCTCGGTCCCTGACTTGCCCACAGTGACCCACATCGATTGTAATCCGCTATCCCCATAGGTCAGGTATAGCTCCACCTGCCCCCAGGTCATCGTAGATATTTGCCGTGTGAGTGCATTGGAATAGGTTCCTGGCTGAGCCAACGGCAGAGGATTAACGGATGTAGCCGTTGGTGGGGTATCCACAGCAATAGTCACCGCTTCTTCAATGGCAGTTTCTGCAAGGGCTGAATCTTCATTTACCAGTTCAGACTGGCTATCTTCCCCACCTAGATTGGTCACGGGATCCATAAAAGCACTGGGAAATTCAGCAATTAGCTGTTGTAATTGAGGGGCCAATGCGGGGTCAACATCAGGAGTTATAGCTGCAATGTCAGCCATTCCTGTAGCAGACTGCACCTGTTCAAAGGCATCTGGAAAGCTATCCATTAAGCCTAATAAATCATCTGTTTGAGTCATACTTTTTCCTTCGTCTGCGCCTTGCTGGTCTAGATTATGGGAACTAGGAGTCTTTCTCGCTATTGCCGACCTTAATGGGTTCAGAATCTAAGGTGCCGGACCGATAGATGGTGACACCTTTTAGCCCTGCTTTTGCTGCTAACCGATAGATCTGCTTAATTTCATCTACCGTGGCATGGGCTGGGAGATTGATTGTCTTAGAAATTGAAGAATCAATCCAGCTTTGCCATTTGGACTGAACTAGGATGTGCCAGCCCGGTGGAATTTCCCGGGCAATCTTGAAGCTAAGGGCAATCTCTGGATGCTGTTTACCATAGTCGGTATCGTTAAGGGATCCTGTTTGTTTGACAATTTCAGCATCTGCTTCCGGTAGGTCCAACTCATCTAAATAAGGATTGAGAATTTGCACCCAATTTTGTTTGCTCTGAGAGGCATCAACAAACACTTGCTTCCATAGGGTCAATCCAAAGTCAGGTTCAAATGCCCAGGAACAGGCTGCCAATTGAGCAATACTTCCCGTTGGTGCGATCGATAGCACCGTAGAATTTCGGCGAGGCACCTGGGTCAAATCTTGGCGATTGCTATTGTGGGCTTCTGTGCCGTTATGGTAGTTACCTTCACTATCCACCCACCGCTCGAAAGGATTACCCGTTGGGATGTCTTTAATTTGATCCCAGACACCACAAGCTCCTTTTTCGGCTGCGATTGCTTCCGAGGCTCGATAGGCATGATCCGCAATCAAACTGCCCCAGCGATCAATTTCTGCGAGGTGCTGGGCTGAATCATAGGGGATCCGAGCTAATTTCAAGTAATCGGCCCACCCCATAATGCCTAAGCCCAACTGGCGAAAGACATCACGGACATTATGCTTTTGATCTGGGGTCGCAAATTCAGATACATCCAGAACGTTGTCGAGGAAGCGAATCGCGATTCTAACCGTTTCGGCTAAGTCATCCCAATTAATCTCAACCTTGCCCTCCTGATTGCGACTGACAAACTTTGTGAGTACTAGGGAGCCGAGGTTACAAGCCGAGTTGGGGGGTAGGAAGATTTCTCCGCAAGGATTGGTACAGGTGACAAAATCCTTGATGGGACTCCGACGTTTGGCATTGTCAATCAGCAGTAAGCCGGGGTCTGCTGTTGCATGAGCATTTTCGGCCATGGTCTGCCAGAGCTTGTTGGCTTCTTCATCGCCTTGATCGAGCTTGGTAAAGAACTCATCGTCAAGCTGGACAGAAATATTGGCGTTATGCCATCTGCGATCGCGTTTCCCTTCTGGATTTAAATGGGTTTCTACCCAAGCCGTGCCGACCTCATTATGCAAGGCTTTGAGCTTCTCTTGATTTTTTTGAGAGAGTCCATCCTGTTGAGCAATTTGGGCTAATTGCTCAATCATTGACTTGGCAAAATTGGCATCAATGGTCGACTGGGTTTTAGCTTGAATGAATTCCCAAATATCAGGGTGTTTCCAGTTCATGGAAAATAGAAATGCACCCCTACGAGCCTTATTGCCTGTCGTAATTTTTTTGGAATTCTCTGACACCATATCTAAGACAGCGCAAGGACCCAGTGCTTTCCCATCTTGGAAGGGTGCGCCTTTGTGTCGAATGTATCCCTTTGTCCCTTCTACACCGATATTGATTCCGACCCCACCTCTGAATTTGGTGGTTAACACTGCATCTGAGACCAATTTGGTGATGTCGTGAATATGATCTTCGGTAGAAAGGACAAAGCAATTCAACAATCCGCGAGTGCCATGGTTACTGTTGGCCAAGATAGACCCACCGGGCACAAACTTCATGGGTTGCAAAATCGACAGGAATTTCTCTTGCCAATAGCGTTGCTGCTCAGGGGTAGATTCCGCGCTGGCAACATAGGCTGCTACTCGGTGAACTACATCTTCCCAAGACACTTCGTCTTCGATTAGGTATTTCTGTAAAACCGCTTTTTGGGATTCACTGAGTTCAGTTGTTGAAAATTGAGTGGCAACCATAGCAGATCTAGCGTTGAGGTCAGTAGGACGGAATGAATTCGCACTATATAGAATTTAGTTTTCCAAGTATTGCATGGCTATCCAGCTTATCCAGGGTAGCTAGCTAGCCGTGTTCAAAATAATCTTCTATAAGCACTATATGTGTGGTCATTGACCATAGATAAACACTATATATGCTTATTTGCTCTTCTGACACTTCAGTGCAAACATTTTTAGCTAAGGCCATTCAGTTGTCAAAAATAAGGCTGTAAAGCCCGCCTAGCTTACACTATTGATCAATGGCCTGAGTGCCTAATCCTGGTGGACAAGATCATTTCTTAATTGTTTTTTTAGTTGAGCAACATAATGCTCGATAACAATCCTTGGTTGATTGGGGTTGCCGGTCAAGACGTTTGGGTTTAATGCCGGTTTGCGATCGCAAGTCGATGCTGCCAACCCTCTGCAAAGTGTCTGATTCCAACAGAAGGACAGCTTAATTGTTACAATGCTTTACAAGAGGCAGTATCTTACCCTGGCCAATGCCATGACCAGTCGATACGTCTAAGCAATATCGTCCTAGATCTTCGCACCCATGACCTTGGCTGACCCAACATCCCAGCAGTCCCCATCTCTGCCCGCTGCCCCATCGACGGCAGATTTTCCTGGGGTAGCCGTGGCCACTGAAACCCCCTTGAACCTCACCTCCGCCATAGAATTTGAGGCCTACGATCCAGCTAAAATTCAGCAAAAATTCCAAGGTCAGATTTTTCGAGTTCTCCAGCGATGGATTACCATCCTATGGCCTTTTCTCTTGCTTTTTGTCCGGCGTTGGTGGGATAAGCGAACACCGACTTCTCCAAAACGGCAAAAACGACGGGCTGTGCAGTTGAGGGAAACGCTAACAGCCTTAGGTCCAGCCTTTATCAAAATTGGCCAAGCCTTATCGACACGCCCTGATATTCTGACTGGACCATTTTTAGAAGAATTATCCAAACTTCAGGACCAGCTGCCGGCTTTTTCAAACGATATTGCCTATCGATTTATCGAAGAAGAACTCGGTCGTCCGCCCCCAAGACCTGTATGCCCAATTAACCCCAGACCCCATTGCGGCTGCCTCCCTGGGGCAAGTCTACAAGGGGCAATTGCACTCTGGAGAATGGGTGGCAGTCAAAGTCCAACGCCCTGATCTAGCGGAGCAGGTGACCCTCGACATCTATATCTTGAGGGGCTTAGCCGCCTGGGTGCAAAAGAATAATAAATCTATCCGCAGCGATTTAGTCGGCATCCTCGATGAATTTGCAGGGCGCCTCTTCGAAGAAGTTGACTATACCCAGGAAGGTCGCAATGCTGAGCGATTTGCCCATCTGTATGAGTATCTTCCTGAGATCTATATCCCCAAAATTTATTGGGAATATACCAATCGTCGGGTCCTAACCATGGAGTGGATCACGGGGACCAAGCTTAATCAGCCCGAGAAAATCCAGGCCCAGGGCATTGATGCTCGTCACCTGATCGATGTCGGCGTCAACTGCTCCTTGCGCCAGCTTCTAGAGCATGGCTTTTTCCATGCCGATCCTCATCCGGGTAACTTGCTAGCCACGCCTGATGGCAAGTTGGCCTATCTCGATTTCGGCATGATGAGCGAAATCAAGCTTGAACAACGCTATGGCCTCATTAACGCCATCGTCCACATCATTAATCGTGAATTTGAAGCCCTAGCCCATGACTATGTGCACCTAGGCTTCCTAACTCCAGAAACGAATTTAGAGCCTATTATTCCAGCTTTGGGAGTGGTCTTTAACAACGCTCTAGGGGCTAGCGTTGCAGAACTCAATATTCAGAGCATTTTTGATCAGCTGTCTGAAATTATGTACGAGTACCCGTTTCGGGTGCCTTCCTACTACGCCCTGATTGTGCGCTCCTTACTCACCATGGAAGGGATTGCTATTGGGGTTGATAAAGAATTTAAGGTCTTGAGCGCAGCCTATCCCTACGTTGCCAAGCGTATTCTGACGGATCCCGCTCCTGAACTCCGGGAAAGTTTGAAAGACTTACTGTTTAAGGAAAACAGTTTTCGTTGGAACCGCCTCGAAAACTTGATGAAAAATGCCCGTAGCAACTTTGATTATGATCTCAGTGGCTCTCTAGACCAAGCACTCGATTACCTGTTCTCGGAACGGGGGGAACTGATCCGCGATCGGATGGCTCAAGAACTTGTCAATGGTATCGATGCCTTTGGACAGACCACTTGGCATGGGTTGACGGCTAAATTCCGAGAGCAAATGGGATGGGAGGTCGATGAAGCATCGGTGGCGGACTTAGAAGCTAATTTTGGTCATATCCAACGTATTTTTGGACTATTGCAAGAGACACCTGGTTTTGACCCTGTCAAGCTCGCCAGCGTGGTTCCTCCTTTGTTGATTAAGCCTGAAACCCAAGCCCTAGGCCAACAAATTGCTACAGGTCTTCTACAAAAAGCACTGGCCAGGATTATTCGAGAATTTCTATTGCCTGAATCGAGTGACTCTGCCAATGGAGCCAGGTCTATGCCACCCGCGCCCCTTTCTCCCTTAGCTAAGGCAAGTTAGGCTCTTCGGTGATTAATTTAATTTGGGGCAATAATAGCGGCAGACAGCCCCTTGGATCGGAGTCGTTTCGCTAACCGCTTTGCTGCTTCTATGGACTCTAGGGCCCCTGCTTGCACCTGCTGACCCCCCTGTACCATTCGTCAGGAAAGCAGTGGGGACTAGTTTTTGGGTTTTCTGGAGAGAGGCTGCATTGTTATAAGGAATCACCACATAAAACAAGCCTGTCTCTGATGTCTGATTCTTCAAAATGGGAGCAGGCTCCTGGGATAGTGTCGCTGATGGTTTTGGAGTTTCACTAGCCGGTTTTGGAGTTTCGCTAGTCGGTTTTGGAGACTTAGGGGTTGGGCTGGCGGCAGGAGATGCTGGAGAGGGGGATGCACTAGGCTTAGGCTCAAGGCGACTCAAGCTCTCCAAGTTGACATCAGAAAACTCTTTTTCAGATAAGTCGGGCCCTGGTGGTGACGTGGTCGCAGTAGGCGACTCTCTGGGCTTAACGGTTGGAGGACTGGACGCTTGAGATGGACTGGAATCTGGAACTTGTGCAGATGGCCGAGGCTGTTTGGGTGGCCATAGTTTATTGCGTAAGCCCGTGACATTGAGAAACAGCACCACGATAAATGCTCCCACAATGCTACCCCCCAGGAGGAACACAATTTTTTTGGGGGTAAAAGGATTGTTATTGGTTTCTGGTGGCGTCTCAGGTTCAGCAACAGCATCTTCAAGATGCTGACGTAGGGCTGTAGAAGAATCGAGATAGTCTTCAATGGCTGGGTCTAGTTTAGAAACATGAGGATCATTCTCGGCTGTCTCAGAGGGCAACGGTGCTCCAGCAACGTCAGCAGAACGCTTAAATCTGGGTGAAGGTTCTAATACTGCTTCTTGTTGTTCCAGGTTTGTCTCACTGTTCTCTGAATCAACAGCGGATTCGGTTTCAACCTGGAATAGTGCGAGTTCAGATGGGGGTGAGATCCTCTGCAACATCTTCTAGCTCTAATGCAGCAGGGATAGCGTCTTGTGATGCATTGTCAGCCAGGGGTTCCTCGGCGGCTCTCGCCTCTGACTGTGACGTCTCAGGTAGCATCTGTGGTTTACTGGCCTCTTCCTCTATATTGTGAGGCAACTCCGCCAGAGTCTGATGCTGGCGAAACAGAGACATTTCAGATTCAACAGTCATATCCAACGTCCCCAGAGCTGCTTTCAACAGAGGGTGGGGACCATTTGAACTAGTGGAGTGAGTCATAGCTAGAGGTCTTAAGAAGGAGCATATGCCCCAATACAGCCACAAGAACTATAGCTGTTTTCATGCTGGGTTGGGAGAGGGTGTGATGGATGACTAACGCTCAAATACCACTGGCCTTCTCACTCTAGAGAAATCGATTGAGTTGAATCGAGATCACCAGCTGTCACAGCTGAGTCCTGTAGACTTGGACCATAGAATTTGCCCCTAGAGAACTGTCTTGAGCTGCCAATAATACTGAGTGAAGGGATGTTTAATAGAATATTAAAAACTGTTACAGCTAGCCTGTGATGGTGACCGTCTTATCTGAAAATGGTCTTTGAAGACTTTTAAGCCATGAACAAAATAGATCCAATCTAAAGCGTTCTGCTCGGTCTCAGGTTACTATAGAAGGTGTGGTTTATAGATTTGATAGTATCTGCATCCGTTTATCACAGCAGCATTGGTTTACTGCGAATGTTTAACCAGTAGCAATGTTAGCTCTGGCTTCTGGTCAATGTAGAGCTATAAAGCTTTTAATTTTTTTTAGATTTTATCGACATTTAACAAGGAAGCAGGTAAGGAAGTTAAATAATGATGGAAAACACAATCACCTCTGTGATTACCTCATTTGACCTTCAAGGCAAATACATTGATGGTGGTGCTTTACAGCAGCTCAAGCATAGCTTCCAAATTGATGAACCGAGAGTTGAGGCCGCTGCTATCATCCGCGACAACGCAGCAGAAATTGTCAAAGAGGCGGTTGCTAAATCCTTGGATGTATCGGGTAGCGATGCTTTGCCAACGACCCGTCGTTATGCGGCATGTGTACGGGATCTAGATTTTTATCTTCGCTATGCAACCTACGCAATGGTTGCTGGTGATACGGCCATCTTGGATGAGCGAGTGCTGAATGGTCTCAAAGAAACATACCTAGCTTTGGGCGTGTCTCTCACTGCGACTATCAAGGCCATTCGGGCCATGAATGAGGTTGCCAGTGAAGTAGTGGGTCCTGCAGCAGGACGTGAGATGAGCCCCTATTTTGAGCATCTCTGTGCAGGCTTGAGCTAAGCTTTGCAGATTTAATTGCTGAACGACTTGAGATTTAATAAGCGCCTCCAAACATTTGGGGGCGTTTATTTTTTAAGGACTATTCCTGATCAACGACTTTTCCAGACCAGCGAAATTCTCCAGGTGTCATATTCTGTTGATTCGCCAACTGGGCAACCAATAGCTGAATGGGCAAAATTTCTAACAGGGGATGAAGGAAAACGTCCTCAATCTCGGGCAGTGAAATATGGGTTGTACCTACGGTGGGCTGGCCGATACAAACCACTTGCCCCCCATAATCTAAAATATCGGATGCAAGACGTTGATTGATGCCCAGAGTGGTATCAGGACTGGTTAAGACGATCGAGCCAATCTGAGGAACGATCATTTCTCTGGGGCCATGGCGAAACTGCCCCCCTGAATAGCCCTCAGCAGGTAAGCGAACCCCTTCTTTGAGCATCAAGGCGGCATTGTTTGCGGTTGCCAAGGCCGGACCACGGCCAATAATGCTGATATAGGTACTCGCTTTTAGGGTATTAAACGCTGTGGAAATGTCGGTTTGACTTTCTTTCAGAAAGGTTTGGGTATGGGATGCGATCGCATCCCCGTACTCAAAATCTTGAGGTTGCAGCTGACCGACTAATGCCCTGGCGATAAAGTGAAGCACTAACATCGAACTGGTATAGGTTTTTGTCGCAATACCCACTTCTGGGCCGGCTGCAGTGGGCAAAGCAACATCGCTATGGTCTGCCAACGTATTTTGGGCGGAGTTCGTAACGCTAATCAGCACAGGGGACTGTGCATTGTGATGACGATGAGATTCAATTTGCTCCACTAATTTCTGGATTTCAATACTCTCCCCCGATTGAGAGACGGCCACGATAATACTAGGGCCCTCTAGCAAGGTAGGGAGGTAGTGAATTAAGGCGGATGTTTCGAGATGTAAGGCGGTCTTACCCTGCTGATTTAAGTAAAACCAAGCGGGATAGAGGGCATTGTAGGAAGCCCCCATACCTGTGAGGAGGATAGATCTCTGGGGATATGCAGCTAAGAGAGACCAAACTTTATGGTGCTGATAGGTGTGAATAAGTGTGCGTAGAACTTGGGGTTGTTTCAGCACATCAGACTGATAACTCATGGGGCTGGATCTGAGCCAATAGGAGCGCCCGCCGGAATATCCTTGCCTTCCAAGGGAGCAGGCGTACAAGCCTTTTGCTGTTCCGGATTGAGCTGGCCAGCAGGAATGATTTCTGTGACTAACGATTCCAGCTGGGATCGATCCACCCAGCCAATCTGGGGAGAGGATGCTGTGGCTGTTGATGCACTGTCTGGATTCTCATCACTCAGCTTTTCATCGATGAGTTGCGCGACTGAATCAGCACTGGGATCTGCCCCTTCTTTTTCCAGTTTTTCATCTAACTTCTCTGGCGTCAGAATACCTGCCCCTTCTTGTTCTGACTGGTCTGTTACCGGTTGGCACGTTCGAATTCGCAGGGCCTGGATCGGGGCTTCTGGTGCAGTCTTATCAGGGGCAGTAGGGATGGATGGAGGAAAGATGCCATCAATAACCACCAAACTGTCACTTGGAATGGAAATCTTAGAGCCTAAAGCGATTGGCTGGGCTGAAGACTCAGTCGTTGCGTCTTCACCTTCTCCTGCATCGGCCACTCCGCCAATGCCCTGTAAGAGTGCTTTCGGATCTTTAACGATAGAGATCTCAATGGGATTGTCATTTATGCCTACTAATCGGAGGACATCCAACTTTTTGGCTTGAGCTAAATCTGGGGGAGGTGGGGGAATGTCCGGTGAGTTGGTAGTGGGCGTGGGTGATGAAGTAGAGTCAGCGACCGGTGAATTCAGAAAAGGGAGCTTGAGCAAGCCCAGCTGGTAGGCAACGGCACCGCCAACGCCTACTAAAAGCAATCCCAACAAAAGCCATAAACCGAATCCACCTCCCCGACCTTTCTGGGCCAGGGGTTGTGGTGCTTCGCTGGCGACTTGAGTTTTGGGTATGACCGTCGGCGGAGTGTTATCGACCGTGCTATTTGCTGGGGCAGGTGCTTCCGTTGGCGCACTGTTTAAGCCAGTGGTACCGGTGCCTTGGCGTTGACGGGTTACATGGCAATGCACCAGGCCAACGGTAACATTGTCATGACCATTGAGCTGATTGGCCAATTCGATTAGGCGTTTGCTCGTGCTGGCTAAGTCTGTGCCCCCTTGGAGGAGTGGCAGTAGCTCTTCTCGCCAAATCATCTCGATGCGATCGTAATCACTGAGACCGTCTGAGCACAGCAGAAATAAACAGTCTTCGTCTAATAGGAATCGCTGGACCGTCGGACGCAGGACTGAAGAAGAGGCCATTCCTAGGGCCTGAACCAAAGATCCGGAAGCGGGTTGGAGTAGGGCTTCCCGGTAAGGGACATACCCCAATCGCACTTCACGGGACGCAATGTCGTCGTCCACCATGATTTGGTAACAGCCTTGGGTTGTGATCAGGTAAGCCCGACTATCCCCAATATGAGACACATAAATTTGGTGAGTTTGGGATAACGCAGTTACCAACGTAGTTCCCATGCGTTGCCGGTCTTGGCGCTGTTCTTGGTCGTTCCGCTGACAAATGAGGTCATTGGCCTTAAAGGAGGCATTTTCTAATTCTGTGATGACATCAGCAGGGGAGAGATCATCAATCGGCAACTGAGTGAGGTGATCCCGTAGGGCTTCTATGGCAATTCCGGATGCGACTTCGCCACCGGCATGTCCCCCCACTCCATCGCAAACAATAGCCATCCGCTCTAACGAGTTTTGGGTGACTGCACCGTCGGCAGGATAGCAAGCATCTTCGTTATGCTCGCGAACCATGCCGGTATCCGTGCGAGTGGCAATATCTATTTTGACTCGATAGGCTTTGTGGACATTCTCAATCCAGCTTTCTAATTGTGCGAGCAGTTCTTCTGCTGATTCAATGTCACCGCTGGCTAATTGGTCACAGAGGCCATCTAGGGAGTCGGCTAGTTTGCCGCCGGTTTTCGGGATGAGCTGTTGCCACACTAAACCTAGGTCAGCCAGGCTGGGTTCTAAGCGAAAATCATTTTCTAATTCTAATAATCGAAACAGCGGTCCTTCGACCCGCAAGAAGTCAGGCTGCAATAAGCTCGATGCCACACCCTGAATCCGGAGGGGTTGCCATAGTTGAGCCATCTGCCAGAGCCAATGAAGCTGACGCAGGGGTTGGGCATTTGCCCAAGCGTCAAATAATGGCATGCCAGCTCCTAGGGCTAGTCCACCCTGGTTACTCGGATCTAGATCGGCATTGCCCAGGGGAGCTTGCTCTAGTAAAAGGATGAGAGAAGGTTCTGAATCTCCTAGAGAAAGGAGCGTATAAATTTGAGGTAGATGGAGGCGATAGGGAAATAGTTTTAGGTAAGGGACTAAGGTCTCCGGTAACTCAACACTCATTTTGAGGGGGATGCCCGGTTGCGTATCAAAGACAACTCTGGGACCCCGAAACAAAAAACGATCTTCTAGCAGGTCACCGACTTGAAATTTATCTGCACGAGCGCCCACAACCCAAAGGAAGCGTTTCGGTAAGTATGTCCCACATTTTTGGCAAAACTGATCTCGATCAGAGTTGGCTGCTCGACATCTGAGATTGGGACAATGCAATTGGGGTTGGGATTGTGGCATGTGCGTAATTAACGGATGGGGTCCTTGTCAGTCAGTATCTAAATATTGCCCATATTCATGAGACTAATAGAGATACATCACCTGGACGATAGTATTAAAGCTATTTTTACCTGAGAGTGTTGGAGAGCTAACACATATGTAAAGATGTTTAAACCTAAATACTGTTACATTAGCCTCTTCTAGACCTCAAAGTGTCTCTAGTTTAAGTGTCAACCTCAATCTTTCAATCAGAGCAATTATTGTTTACACCAGGAACGCCAACACCCAATAGGCTTCCGCTTATTTTCGCATTTCCAAACACGTACTGTGTAGGAATTACTAGTTTGGGCTTCCAGGTCGTTTGGGCCATGCTGTGTGCACGCTCTGATCTACAGGTTAGCCGACTTTTCACAGATGTCCATGAACCCTTACCCCAACAGCCCCAACTATTGGGTTTTTCTCTGTCCTGGGAATTGGATTATGCCAATATTTTGCAGATGTTGGAGGATTTGGATATTCCGTTGCGTAGTGAGCACCGGACTGCGGCCCATCCCTTAGTCTTTGGGGGCGGGCCAGTGCTCACTGCGAATCCCGAACCCTTTGCTGATTTCTTTGATGTGATTCTGCTGGGGGATGGCGAAGAGTTGCTGGGGCAGTTTGTGGATACGTTTCAGACGGTTTATCAAGCTGATCGTTCTACCCAGCTGCTGACTTTGGCACAAGTGCCGGGGGTGTATATTCCCAGTTTGTATGAGGTGCAATACCAGGCATCGGAGGGTGCGATCGCAACTATCAAACCCAACTCTGCAGACGTGCCAGCCCAAGTCCAAAAACAGACCTATCGCGGCAATACCTTGTCAGCCTCAACGGTCGTCACCCCCAAGGCGGCTTGGGAAAGTATCTATATGGTAGAGGTGGTGCGCAGCTGTCCAGAAATGTGCCGTTTTTGCCTAGCCAGCTATTTAACGCTGCCCTTTCGGACCCCAGATGCGACCCAAACGTTACTCCCCCAAATCGAAAAAGGACTTGCTGTTACCAAACGCATTGGCCTTTTAGGGGCCTCTGTAACCCAACATCCAGAGTTTGATCAGCTGATCGACTACTTTGCCCATGCAGACCGAGATCAGGTGCGTTTGAGTATTGCATCCGTGCGGACCAATACTGTGACGGTTAAGTTGGCTCAGGTGCTTGCTCAGCGTGATACTCGCTCTATTACCATTGCCATTGAAAGTGGCTCTGAGCGATTGCGGCAGATTATCAATAAGAAATTACAAAATGATGAGATTTACCAAGCGGCTGCCAATGCTTATGAAGGTCAACTGAAAGGTATAAAACTGTATGGGATGGTGGGTATTCCAGGGGAAATAGACTCTGATGTCGAAGCGACGATTGAGCTAATGCTGCAGTTAAAGAAAGAGGTGCCTGGGCTGCGATTAACCTTAGGATGCAGCACCTTTGTCCCCAAAGCTCATACGCCCTTTCAGTGGTTTGGCGTGAATCCCACAGCCAAAAAGTCCCTGCAATTGATGCAGAAGAAGTTGCGATCGCAAGGGATTGACTTTAGGCCTGAAAGCTATAAATGGTCAATTATTCAGGCTTTACTTGCCCGCGGTGATAGACGAGTTTCCCATCTATTAGAACTGACTCGACACTTTGGTGATTCCCTAGGGAGCTATCGTCGAGCATTTAAGCAACTTCGAGGGCAAATCCCTCCTTTAGACTTTTACGTTTTTCAAGAATGGTCAACGGATCAAATTTTACCTTGGTCTCACTTGCAAGGTCCTCTGCCACAATCCACATTAGAAAAACATTTACTCAATGCCACAGATTTTATGTGAATTATAGAACCAAATAATTTATGGCATTAGTTGCTCAAATTCCTGCTCTTCTCTATGAAGCTGATCGATCTGTGGCGGTACTTTCCGTTTTTTTAATAGTTTTGAAATGGTTTTAATTCCGGGAAATATTTAGGATTTAAAGTAGCTATATTAGAGAATTCGGTATTTCTACTGGACTATTTTCCTTCCTTCGTCAGTTATATAGGATATAGCCGCTGTTGGTTTTTGGTGGATTTAGAGCACAGAAATAGGGTTGATCAGTCGTTGGTGGAGTCCATTCCAGGAAACGATGCCAATCTTTTGTTCTTTTAGAAAAAATAATTGTCTATTCTGTTCGGTCACTCCATATCCTGCTGGAGTGATTAAATGCATGAAACTTAAGAATAGGCCATGTTTTTTTAGTGCCTATTTATTTCTATATGGGCATTTTTTTATGTCTTGAAGTATCTCTAGGCTAGGTAATTCATCTATGTCGATTAATTTGTTTATGTTTTACTATGCTGCGTAAGCTATATTCTTCATTCTTTCTTGTTTTTAGTTTGGTGGGTGTTGGTAGTGTCGCAACATCGATTGCGCTAGCTTGTACAGACCATTCTTCTCAGCCAGTCAACCCATCTAATATCCAAGCCTCTACCAGTCATAGTTCTCATCGCCCAACGTGGTCACATGAGATGCTGGAGGCTCATAATCAATGGCGTCAGCGAACGGGTATTCCCCCGCTCACTTGGTCGGATGATTTGGCAACCCATGCCCAAGCCTGGGCTAATCATTTAGCTAACGATAATTTTCGGCTCTACCACCGTCCTAATAATCCCTACGGTGAGAACTTAACGTGGGCGGCTCACCAACAACTGTCACCGACCCAAGTGGTGAATATGTGGGGCGATGAAATCAAGCACTATGATTACGAGACCAATCGCTGCTCGGGGGTCTGTGGTCACTATACTCAGCTGGTTTGGCAGAAAACGACGGAAGTGGGTTGTGCCAATATTCGCTCTGGTTCTCAAGAAATTTGGGTGTGCAATTACAACCCACCTGGCAACTATCGAGGCCAAAAACCCTATCAAACGGTTCTCAAATCTGATCCAGCAAAACAGATTCTGAAGCAGACTATATCCCGATCAGGGCTACAAACCCAGCTAGAGGTTGGACAGGAGAATGTTTTTCGGCATACTCCCTAACTTCGAGTTGATGGTTTACTCAGGGCTGTCCAGAATCTAGTTTGGCATCAGCCATTTCCCCTATGGGTGAGGCATAGATACCTAAATGGGTAGCAACGGGCCGTTCATTCATGGGCCATTTGCCATGGATCGGCGCATTCAAAAGTTTTGCTCCGGATCTGGTAGATGTTACTAAGGTGGCGGATCCGCCACCATCAAGGTTGATTGCAACATCAGCTCCAAGTTTTTTGATCAGTTGCTCAATATCAGCAAGGGTTGCTCCTTCACTGTAGTCGGGCTGTTTGCCATCCACTACTATCAGCCAGAGGGTTGTCCCAGCTTGGTCTAATGCCGCGATGGAACGGGCATAGGGTTTATCTGAGTCTAACTTTAGTGGTTGTTCAGGGCGAAGGATATAGTTGCCAGCTACAGCATGGAGGGTGCCAGGTGGACAACTTCCTGTTTCCACAATTGTGCCCTGCTGGTTTTGATCAAAGCAGAGGACAGGCCACGTTTTCTGAGGAGGAGAATATTGTTGTCCCATGCTGATGGACTGCCCTAATACATTCACCCGACCGCCAACATGCGGTGCATAATCCCAAGGGGTTTTTTCGGTGAAATGGTAGAAATAGCCTGCATTCATGGCCAACTGCAGGCGAAATTGGGTGAGAAAGGCTGAGGTGGGTTCGGCATGGAATTCATTGTTATCGTCTGCAAGCTGCCCTGGGGTTGCGATTAATCTAATACCAGGATGGGTGAGATTAATTTTGGCAATATGAACGATATAGGGGCGAGGAGAACTATGAATTTGCCGTTGGTAAGTAATACCGGCAAACAATTGCTGGATCTGAGGGGTTTGGGCCGGACGTTGCCATTGTGATCTGCCATAACAGTACAAAGGGGTTAGTAAACTAAAACAGATGGCTGCCCATCCCCAAATTTTTAATCGTTGCATGACTGAAGTACACAAGTGGTCTAACCGGAACCTCCGGAATCGTTCCTTTCGAGGTCAGAATTTACAGCAGGCCAATTTTAGTGGTTCTGATCTTCGAGGATGTAGTTTCGATTTGGCTCAATTAAAAGGGGCCAATTTTGATCGAGCCAGGGTAGGTTATGGTCCTGAATCTATCTTAATCGGTCTATTGGTCGTGATCGATTTTGTAGGGCTGGCCTTTTATGCCATGAGTCAGATGCTCTTTGGGGGATTGGGAGTCACTGCTGAGGTGTCAACCTATCCTTACCTCATGGCCTTGCTAGGGTTTCTAGCTAGTGCAGGTATCAGTAGTGCGATTTGTCCCCGTAGACGACGAGTAAAGCCTATCGCAGCTCTGACCACAGGGGCGCTATTAGGCTTTTTCTATGGTGGGGTCATGCTGAAGAATGATCCTCAGGCTGCAGTTATGACTGCCTGTATTGCGGGAGCCTTCACAGTTGTAATGAGTGCTTTTACCAGGACTCGGCTGGTTACCCTAGCAATTTATACCGTCGGTGGTTGTGCGGCTTATGGGTTTTGCTTTTTTAGTGGTACCCGAGCTAGTAGCCTGTTGAATGTCCAACAACTCGTGGCAGGGGTTGGTTGGAGTGTACTCTGTCTCGTCTTTTTGGGGATAACGCTCCAAGTGATTGCCAATCTTTTACTCGAACTGAAAGACTTTGCCCACACTTCATGGCGAGGAGCAGATTTATCAGATGTCAATTTAGGTGACATCCAGTTAGACAGCTACAAAAGAAATCGGTATGGATTACCCAGTGAACGGGCGAGAACT
Source organism: Acaryochloris sp. 'Moss Beach' (assembly GCF_021497025.1). Lineage (NCBI taxonomy): Bacteria > Bacillati > Cyanobacteriota > Cyanophyceae > Acaryochloridales > Acaryochloridaceae > Acaryochloris > Acaryochloris sp. 'Moss Beach'. The sequence continues at coordinate 2,091,125 of NZ_CP071717.1, read as the reverse complement.
AGAGAGCCTGCAAACTCTACGTCATCGGGGTAGTAATCTATTGGGAGAGTTCGCTATTGTTGTTGGAGTTGTCAGCCCATGGGTATTGTTGGATGGGGGAAATTCAGCACGGATTTCCTTTATTAAAGACACCACCAATGTTCTGATATCCGCGTATTCCCTCTAGCTTGAGTTTTTGGTATGCCAATCAGCAAGCCTTATTTGCAAATGCCGATTGTTGAATCGGGGGAGACCCTACTACCCATTCCCCAGGATCGCTTTGCCTTTGAAACTCCTCACCCTTATCAAGTTTTAGGTGCCCCCTATGAGCAGGCCTCTCCCTATTTTCTCCGGGAGAGTGTGTTAGAAGCTCTCCAATCTGCCCAAGGCTATCTCCAGCAGCTTCAGCCCCACTGGCAAATTATGATCTTTGATGCCTACCGCCCCATTGCGGTGCAGGCCTTTATGGTGAATTTCACCTATGCTCAAGTTCTCCAAGAGAAAGGCTGGCAACCAGAAACCTTATCGCCCAGTCAGAAAGAAGAAGCATGGCAGGAGGTATATGGGTTATGGGCGCCTCCTAATGTGGATCCTAAATCACCTCCCCCTCACAGTACGGGTGCTGCGGTAGATATCACCCTGTTTGATTGGACAACTAACGAACCTGTATTTATGGGGTCAGAGATTGATGAATTGTCGGTGCGATCGCATCCCCACTACTTCGCGAATCTCGCCACTAATCCTCAAACCCCACCCCACGAAAAACGGCTTGCCGAGCAAGCCGATCAAAACCGTAGGATTATGTGTGAAGCCATGCAAAAGGAAGGCTTTCAGCGCCATCAACAAGAGTGGTGGCATTTTTCCTTAGGCGATCAAATGTGGGCCTGGCTCAATCAACTTGAACAGCCCCATCTCACCTTTAAGGCGCGCTATGGCCGCATCGAGCCAGTTGGATCTTAAGCTCGATGCGGCTGAGGATTAGTGACCTATGCCAACATATTGAAAGCCAGCTTCTTCCAGCATCTTGCGATTGAGGAAGTTACGGCCATCGATGAGCACAGGGTGGGTCATCAGTTCTGCCATTCGCTTATAGTTCAGCGTTTCAAAGACTTCCCAATCAGTGACCAGCACTAGTGCATCGCAATGATCGGCCAAACGTTCCACATCAGTCTCTACACTGACGTTGGATAGACCATGACTCGATCCACTTTGGGATAGCAGGGGGTCATAGGCCTTCACTTTGGCTCCTAGGCGATTGAGTTCATCAATCAGGGTGAGGGCTGGCGCATCCCGCATGTCATCTGTATCGGGCTTAAAGGTTAAACCCAACAGACCCACGGTTTTACCCTTCAGAATCTTCAGGGTTTGCTGCAGTTTCTCAATCACGATCACCCGCTGATGCCGGTTCACTTTGATAGTGGACTCTAGCAAGATGGCTTCATAGCCATAGTCCGTGGCAGTATGCACCAAGGCTGAAACATCTTTCGGGAAGCAGGAGCCTCCCCAGCCGAGGCCAGCTTGGAGAAATTTACTGCCAATTCGGGAGTCTAAACCAATACCTTTACCGACTTGGACGACATCAGCACCCACGCGATCGCAAATATTAGCGACCTCATTGATAAAGCTGATTTTGGTGGCCAAAAAGGCGTTCGCAGCATACTTCACCATTTCAGCAGAGCTGAGATCAGTGACAACTACGGGTACGGGCGGGAGGGACTGATCTTCGGCGAACTGTCGTTTGACGATCGGTTCGTAGAGTTGCTGCATTTTTGCGATCGCATTGGGATCGGCCCCCCCTAAGACGATGCGATCGGGGTTAAAGGTGTCAAAGACGGCAGAGCCTTCCCGGAGGAATTCGGGATTGCTGACGACATCAAACAAGCCTTTGCTGTCTAAATTAGACGTATCGACGGCACCTCCAGCCTGTTTTTTAGCTTCGGCTAAGCCTTCTAGCACAATCATCTTGACCCAGTCACCCGATCCAATGGGGACCGTTGATTTATTGACAATGACTTTATAGTCGCCTGTTAAGTGGGAGCCAATGCCTCTGGCGACCGCCTCAACATAGCGAGTGTCACTTTCGCCCGTGGGCAGTGCAGGGGTGCCCACAGCAATAAATAAGATGTCGCCATGCTCAACGCCAGCCTTTAAGTCCGTTGTGAACTCAATATTGCCAGCATCAATGGACTCACGCAGAATTTCCGATAAACCAGGCTCAAAAATAGGAGACTGGCCAGCCTGCATGACTTTGACTTTTTCTTCGTTGTTATCAACACAAATGACGTGATGACCAATGCGAGCTAAACAAGCGCCAGTCACCAGACCGACATAACCTGTTCCAATCACACAGACTTTCATATAAAACTCCTATATAACCAGCAATGTATTTAAGGGCGCATCGTCAAGGGGAAAATAGAGCCATGTTCTGCCCAGGGCAGTTGATTCTCTAATTTTTAGTGTTACCTAAAGCCGAGCTCGAAAATGTTCAATGGTGCGTTCTAAACCATCTTTTAACGGAATGGTGGGTTGCCATCCTAATTCTGTTCGAGCTTTGGTAATATCCGGCTGACGTTGTTGTGGATCGTCTTCTGGTAAAGGTTTATATTCAATGGCTGCATCAGGATTGACCATGGATTGAACCGTCTGGGCCAACTCTAACACCGTATATTCATCGGGGTTACCCAAATTGATGGGACCAATACTGTTCCCATTCATTAATCGCATCAGTCCATCAACTAAATCGGAGACATAGCAGAAGCTACGGGTTTGTTTGCCGGAGCCATAGACGGTTAAAGGGATACCTTTTAACGCTTGGACGACAAAATTACTCACGACTCGCCCATCTTGCTCCAGCATCCGGGGGCCGTAGGTGTTGAAAATACGAGCGACCCGGATATCCACATTATTTTGACGATGATAATCAAAGGCTAGGGTCTCAGCGACTCGTTTACCTTCGTCATAGCAGCTCCGGATGCCGATGGGATTAACATTTCCCCGATATTCTTCAGTTTGAGGGTGTACTTCTGGATCCCCATAGACTTCTGATGTAGAAGCCAAGAGAAATCGAGCTTTAATCCGTTTAGCTAGCCCTAGCATGATCAATGTCCCCATCACGTTCGTTTTAATCGTTTTGACGGGATTATATTGATAGTGAACGGGAGATGCAGGGCATGCTAAATGATAAATTTGGTCCACTTCCAGGCGGATCGGCTCTGTTACATCATGGCGAATAATTTCAAACTTGGGATTGTTTAACCATTTGAGAACGTTATGTTTGCGTCCTGTATAAAAGTTATCCAAACAAATCACTTCGTGATCGTCTGCCATTAAGCGGTCAATTAAGTGAGATCCAATAAAACCAGCACCACCGGTGACCAATATTCTCATAATTAGGGCTTTTCACAACAAAAATTGGACTGGAAGGTAACAATATGGCTACTGCTTCCTAAGTTTGCCTGACAATTGAGGAAAGCGCTATGTCTTGGCACGAAAATAAATCTCTATCCAGGACTGAAAGGACAACATTATCTAGGATTGAATCTAAGGTGGGAGTTGGATTGACCGATCTCGCCCCCTGTTTGTTTCATTCACTCTAGGGATTAGGGTGTCCGTTCTCGGGCGGCTTTGCTGCGAGCAGGTAAGGACATTCTATCGGTTGTTGAGGGGGAGTTAGAATCCTGTAAGGCGGAGTATAATCTGCGATTTTCCAGCTGCAGAGATTTCACTTTAGTTTTGACATGATTGAGTCGATTGGAAAATTTCTGGCGATAGACTTCAGGTAATTCTTGAATGACATGCTCCAGCATTTGGTTGCGCTCACTCAGACTTTGACAAGAGCTTTGTAGATGCGCAATTTGGGTATCTCGTTTATCAATTTGTGTTTGATAAAACTCGATTTGGGATTCCAATGCGGTCAAGTCCCCTGTACTGTTCTGGCGGGCTGGGGAGGTTTGCATCGGCAGTGCTGGGGCGGCTGGGGTTAGCCCCTGGGCTGGTGGGAGTGCTGCAGGATTGGCCTTAATGAGTCGGTACAGCTCAGTTGAAAGCTGATCCACTAACTGATCGCGCATTTGTAATTGTTGGTTCAACTGTAGGACTTCAGATTGAACATCTCTGGAAGAGATATGGGGTTGGGAATAATCCACGCCTTAGCAACTCCACTGGTGATAAATACTAGTTTGCTATCTGGGACTCAGTTTGTCGTTCACCCCACTCAAGTCAGAATTTACGCCTAGGGCGTGCTTGTTGTTGGGATGAGTCTATTGTCACTCTAACATTCCCATTTTTTGCCTGAATATTATCTTGCCGTCATTTTTTATGATTTTACGCGGTGCTGTGCCCAAGCTGATGCGAGGGACATAGGTTGGTTATTTACCTCAGCCACACCAAGCCCCCTAGTACCAAAAGTAGTGCAATCAGGGCAACCCAAACGATATTGCTTTCTTTGGTGTCGACTTGACTCCAATCAATCGGCTCTGGCTCAGTTGGGCGAAGTTTAGTCACTGATGGTGAGAAGTTGCCTACTCCCATCCGTTCTTTGACATCTTCTTCGTTCACCTCGCTTAAATCAGGAATTTGGGTCAGCCATTCTGACTTCTTCTCCAGCTGCGGTGCTTCCAAGATGTAAAGCAACCGCTTGCTTTGCTTGCGAGTTTCCCAGTGACCATGTATCTGTAGTTTTCGGCATAGACTGATGGCCTCTTGCTGTTGCCCCGCAGCTTGATAGGCGGTCACCAGCCACATTTGCATTTCGCCGTCCAAGGGGGAGTTTCGATTGACCAAGGCAATGGCTTGTACTAGGGATTCTACAGATTCTCGATAATAACCATGTTCAAAGGCTTCACGACCTTTGGTGTAGGCGCTCATCATTTGGAGGTGAGTATCGACTTCGGAAGACACGGTAGATAGACGGTTAATTCAGATCGGTTAGGCCCTGCATTCTACAAACGATTACGGGCTTTTAGCAAGAGATACCGATCCACCAATTGCTCGCTAATGCTAGGGGCAGGGGCATCTAAGACTAAGACGCCCTGCTGTTGAAGTTGGGCAAAGGCAACGGATCGCTGATGCAGTAAGTCTAAGGCAACGGCTTGTTCGTATAATCGCTGAACTTGTAAATCGTTGGCTGTTTGGGTCAGCGCCAAAGACTGATGGGCTTGACTATCAACTTGAGGATCCCGGAGGGCAACGCAGAAGGGTAAAAATCTCGGGGATAGACGAGCCATGGCCGTTAGGAGTTCGCTAGATGCGATCGCATCTACAATATCCGTTAGCAAAACCACCAAAGCCCGCCGAGTATACTGGCTGAGCACCCGACTGGCAACGGCCACATAGTCCGATTCCGTCATCACTGGTTCCAGGTTATACACCTGTTCCAGAATCCGAGATAGATAGGAATTTCCCGATTGTGGGGGGATCCAGGTGTGAATGTCATTGTCGAACACACAGACGCCGACGCGATCGCCCCGCCGTAGACCCGCCATTGCCAAAGATAAGGTGGCATTTAAAGCCCAATCAAACCGCTTCAGACCTGCGACCTGGGCTGTCATCAGTCGGCCCCGATCTAGCAAAATCAGTAGGGGCTGGTCTCGCTCAGGTTCACAGACTCGCACCAGGGGGTGCCCTCGACGGGCCGTAGCTTTCCAATCAATGAGTCGCAGATCATCGCCCCGATTGTATTCCTGTAATTCGGCAAATTCGGTTCCCCCTAAGGTGCGCAGACGGCGACGCAAGCCGCCGGCTGCCTCCAGACTTAAGCGCACAGACAGTAATCGCAGCCCCATTAAGTCAGGGTAGACATCCACCTCAGTCTCAATGGGGATTTGCCAAGCTGTCCAGGCTAACCCTTGAGGGCTAAGTAGCCGTAAGGTCAAGCCTTGCCATCGAAAGGCTCCCCGTTGTAGGGGAAACACATGATAAGTAACGTCGGTTTCGGTGTGGGGAGCGATTTGAAGAATCAGTCGCTCCTGGTCGGCCTGAAAGTCGGGAGGATAGCTATCTCTCAGGTGCAGTTGGGCTTGTCTGGCTTTGCCAGGGCCAGATCCAACGGTCACGGTTAAGTGAATGGGGTTATTCCGGCCAATAGATAGACGGGGGTCACAATGGCGAGTGACTTGAATATCCCACCGTTGGGATCGCTGATAATCGATCCAGGTCGCAATCAACACCACAATGTTGAATAAGAGCATGGCCGCCCAGCCTAACTCGATGCCCTCTCCTGGGATCCAGGCTAACCCTAAGGGGATGAGTAGCCCTAGCCCTAACACCAAATACAGACGAGATGTTGGCAATAAATGGGGAATAGTAGGTTGAGGGGGACCGGGTTTTGTCGGCGACGGCTGTACCACCGGATTGGATTGCCGATGAAAGGGAGACTTAAACTCGGACTGAGGAGCGTTAGTCATCGGGGTACAGGGACGCGGGTCAGCAGAGTCTGAATCACTTGATCCATGGATACACCATCTAGTTGGGCTTCGGGTTTCAGGATCAAGCGATGTTGTAGGAGAGATGCCGCCATCGTTTTCACATCATCCGGCGTCACAAAATCCCGAGCCGCCAGCCAAGCATGAGCTTGGGCAGCCCGTAGCCACCCCACTGCCGCCCGGGGTGAGGCCCCTAAGATCAGTTCAGTTTGTTGTCGGCTTGCCATCACCAGCTCTAGCAAATAATCGAGTACTTGGCCTTCTACCCGGATCCGACGCACCTGTTGCCGTGCCTCTAGGACTTGATCAACGGTAATCACAGGCTCAAGGGGCATGTGCTTTAACTCTCGCGCTTCAAAGCCACTGAGGACATTATGGAGCATCTGTTGTTCGGCGGCTTTGCCCGGATAGGAGACCACTAGCTTTAGCAAAAATCGGTCTAACTGGGCTTCGGGTAATGGATAAGTTCCTTCGAACTCTAGGGGGTTCTGGGTGGCAATCGTCCAAAATAGCTTGGACAGGGCAATGGTCTTACCATCCAAAGTGACTTGCCGCTCTTCCATTGCTTCGAGCAAGGCCGCCTGGGTTTTGGGTGGCGTACGGTTGATTTCATCTGCCAGCAGGATTTGGGTAAAAATCGGGCCCTTGCTGAGGGTAAAGCTTTTGCTATTGAAATCAAAAATATTAGTCCCCAAAATATCCGCTGGCAAGACATCTGGGGTGAGTTGAATACGTCGAAAATCTGCACTGATCAGCGTAGCCAGCAGTTTAACAATTAGGGTCTTGGCTGTCCCTGGGACCCCTTCAAGGATGACATGTCCCTCTGCCAGCAGAGCAATCAGCAGTCCTTCGACGATAGAGTCTTGACCGATGACGATTTGGCTAAGCTGCTGTTGCAGTTGTTTAAAGGATTGATTCAAGGGAGATCCTGCAAAATAGCGTCGGCTTTATTGACCCAAGCTAGCAGTGTCCGATCGGTTATGGATTGCTGGCCGGATTGTTGTAATAACTCTAATAATTCTTGGTCGTTCCGTCCAGTAGATGTTGCCCACTGATTGGCTAGAGCTATATCAGGAGGTAATTGCCCTTTCGGCCCATTGGTAAGACCTAAACGTTGGCATAAGGATTGTCGCAGATACTGACTGAGCTGGGTGAGGACGAGTTCTCGTTGATGGGCATGATTTAGGGTGCCCGCTAGCGCTTGAATATATTGCTGGCTATTGTCTTTGGACTCTTGAGGAAGACGCAAGGGTAAGCCAAAGCGATGATTATGTCCCCAAATCCAAATCAAGATCAGCAAGACCAATTGAGCTGCCATGGCGGCGACAGGGGTTTGGGCAAAAAACTGCCAGAGATTCTCAGCCTTGCGAGCATCTTCTGCATCCTGATTTGGGTTGTCTCGATAGCCATGTAACCGTTCATCCATCCAAATCGTCCCTGACTCAGGCACCAACTGTTGCAGAAAGGGATAATTTCCAGGCTGATCCGCATAAATATTGGCCCCAATCCAAGGGTAGGTGGCAAAAATTACCTGACCTTTACCCAATGACTGTGACCACACCACACTGCCATAGTCATCATCCAGCCTGCTTTGATATACAGAACCCAGCTTTTTTCTACGTCGAGCTGTGTCAATGCGAACTGGACCGGCTTCACTGGTGAGATCACTACTAAATGAGGCAGCAGTCACGGAGCCATCCCAGGTTAAGAGAATGGCCGTATTTCCTTGCTCCACCCATGAGTCAAAACTGTCCCATGAAGGGTCTTGCTCCCTGGCTTTCTCTAGGCTGGGGGTAATGCGAATCAAGGTTTGATTCTGGCCTTGTAGCTCAGAATAAGGTTTTTGCCAGCGCTCGATGGAGTAGCCTTGTTCGACCATAAAGTCATACCACCCTCGGTAGCCTTTATTGGACCGACTGTAGGTTGATCCGTCTTGCTGATTGGGTGCATTGATAAAGAGCAGAGTGAGCAAAGCCGCTGCGGCTAAGATGGCCCATAACCATCGTTTCCCAGGCCCTTTGCTGGGGGTAATGCGGGTGGGGGAAGATTGGGCCGTTTGGGTCATGAACTGACCTCATGGGGCTGGTCCAACTCTCCGTCTAACGTCTCATAGGCCTGCTGACAAGACTGGAAAGTCTTAGGAGTAACAGATGCAGCTCCATAGTAGGACGCATCATGGACTTGAAAAATCTGCCGCCAAGTTGCCTGTAAACGAGTAGGTTTAGCCTTCAAAACCCATTGAGATTCTAATCGTCGCAAATATTCCTGGTTTGTAAAGGCACGATCGCGGTAGATCCAGCCAGTTTCTTCTAACCTCAGCAGTAAGGCCATATAAAGGGCACGGCAGCCGTTGGCATAATCCCCTTCAGTTTGAGCCTGGACTGCTTGCTGCAGCCAATCTTGAACGGTAGTTAGGTCTGAAATAAGAGGCTGTTGAATGGCATCGCTCAGGGCAATTTTTTTAGAAAACCAGCGTCGCCAGCCTTTGAGTTGCTGATAGAGGGTTCGTAAAACCCAGAGGACAATTAACACTGCCAGTCCCCGGGCAATCCATAGCAGAATATCGCCCCACCAAGGCGGTGTATTCAGGTTAGCTGCTTCGTTGCCCAACACCCAGTGTCCTAAACGTTGCCATTGAAACTCAACCCATTCTCTGGTTTGTCGAACGGAATTTTCAGCTTGCCAGATCGCTTGATCAAACTGGCTCACAGCACTGATTAAGGGTATGGTAGAAGCCATAGTCCTGAATCCCAAGTAGGCGTTGGTTCGAACACAAGGTTCCGCCCCCTATCTTAGAGTACGTAGGTGAGGATCGGTGTTCTGACCTACAGTCGGACTATAAAGACTGACTGTAGAATGGTCTATATGCATCGCACCTTTTTATTTTCCAAGATTCATCACTGCACACTCACAGAAACGAACCTCGAGTATGTGGGCAGTATCAGTATCGACCAAACGTTATTGGATGCGGCTGGGATTGTTCCCTACGAGCAAGTTCAAGTCGTGAATATGAACAACGGTGAACGATTGGTCACTTATGCCATTCCAGCTCCTGCCGATTCGGGTGCTGTGGAGTTAAATGGTGCCGCAGCGCGACTCGGTATCCGTGGCGATCGGGTGATTATTATGACCTATGCCCAGCTGACGTCCGAAGAAATAGCAGGCTTTGAACCGCAGGTAGTGTTGGTGGATCAAGATAATCGTGTGATCGAGGGTCAACCTGTTGTGAATTCGTCAACTCCGGAATTGTGTTTGACGTAAATGCATTGGACATTTTTTCACTGATAGCGCAATGATTTTCGGTGAAATGAGATAATTGATGCATGTTCTGAATGCTTAGAGCAGGTGCATAGTGGCGGATCAGCATGTTGTGATTGTAGGAGCAGGCCCTGCAGGTCTGTTGTTGGCAGGGTACCTGTTAAAACGACCCGGATATCGGGTCAGTGTGTTTGAGCAGCGTTCTGACCCGAGGCTGACTCAACAAGTACAGAATCGAACCTTTCCGATTTCATTGCAGGAGCGGGGACGACAGGCCCTCCGAGGAATACCCGGTCTAGAAAAGGCCGTTACAGATCGAAGCACGGTTTGTAATGGCACGATCATGCATCAAGTCTCAAAAAAAAATCGAGTCATTCCTCGCAAGACTCCTAGCTTGATGATTGATCGCCTGCAGCTCGTGGTAGTCTTGCTGAAATTTTTATCAGACCAGTACTCATCTGATCAGTTTGTAGTGCAGTTTGACTGTCGATGTACGGGCCTTAATCCATCCGCGCAAACCCTTCTATTTGAGCAAGCTGGTGAAGTCGTCTCCCATACCTATGATGTCGTTGTGGGGGCAGATGGAGCGGGCTCAAAGGTGAGAGAGGCCTTGACTGAACAGGTTAACTTCCCCTGCGAGCAGACCTTAATTCCCGACGCCTACAAATCGGTCTTTCTCAACCAGCCAGAAGATGGAATTCAGCTAGCTGCGGACAAAGTGCATACCTGGAATTTATCCAACAACGTCCGCATGATGTTGGTCCCTCAAGGGAACTCACAGCTCAATGGTGTTCTGATCTTTAAGCGTGATCAGAGCCCCATCGCCCAATACACTACAAAAGAAGAGGTACTGGCTTTTGTGCAGGAGAATTTCCCCCGGTTTGGAGCACTGATGACCCTGGATGAAGCGGCAGCATTGCTGTCGCGGCCCGTAGCAAAAATTACTACGGTCCGGTGCCAACGGTTTCATGAAGGCTCAAATATTCTCTTAATTGGAGATGCAGTTCATGCAGTGTCTGCCTCCATTGGCCAGGGCTGTAACTCTGCGCTTCAAGATGTGGGGATCTTGAATCAACTCCTAGATCAACACCAAGATAACTGGTCACAAACCTTACCGGAGTTTTCAACCCAGAGAATTCCCGAAGTCCATGCCTTAAGAGAGCTATCAGACTATTCCTTTCCCCGCAATAGATGGTTGGTGTTTGAGTTTATTCTGCGATTACAAGTCAGCCGACTCTTAAATCGTTGGTTTCCCAAACAATTTCCCCCCTTTTTATTTGACCTCGTTTTCGACTCGGATCTTCCCTACTCAGAGGTTCTCGATATCCATCAAGGGTGGATTAATAAGGTCAAACAAGCTAGCTAATTTGGCTCAGTGTTTAGCTACAGAGTGCTTGACGCATATGCTTCATATTCCCAGGCAGATCTGCGCGAATGGCCTCTTGAATGAAGATAGACGGCATGGGAATCAGTGGTGTAGCTGCAACAGAATAGGTGAGGATTGTGCCCTCACCACAGTCCTGCAGCGTCAGGTCAGCGGAAAAGTCACTAAAGCTGCCCCGCTCTAAGGAAAATTTGATATTTTCCTGAAATCTTTCTGAGACTTTCAGGAAGATTTCTACATCGACGGACAGTAAGAAAAAAGTTTTTCGGGCAGCCTGATAAAGACGATGGGTTTGTCCTGCCGTTTGGGAGGCATGCTCCAGCACTTCGCTTTTGACAATATCAGGAAAGAATCGCACCCAGCGACTGTAGGTTGTGAGCTGAGACCAAATATGCGATCGCACCCGAGGTAAGTACATGGTCGCTGTTACTGCACCTCCCCAATGGGTGTGGGACCGGACATCCAAGAGGATTTTACCTTGCAATAGATCAACCATTTGCTGAGGAGAGAGGAGAGCGTGAGTTGGATCAACCGCTGCAGCGGGAACACTCATAACAGGATCGCGATGGGACATACCGGTTAAACTCCTAGTGGAGAAATAACAGTCAGGGCCATCATAGCTCTATTTATTACAAAATATGTATTCTGTTTCACAGATCGACTCAGGAGTGTCCTAGAAGTTATCGCAGCTTGAGGTCATAAATACGCAACGTACTTTAACCGATTTGCCGATTACCCCTTAGTATTCCCAATTACCTGCAATGGGCCATCACTGGGTCTAAAATTTTATTTCCCTGCAAAAAATATAGCTATACGCCACCCGTTGGTGCTGACTTTAAGGAAGGTAAAAACGTTACAAGCTCCGGGAACTGTACCAAAAGCACCAACACAATCAGCTGCAGGACGATAAAAGGGATGGCCCCGCGATAAATGTCTGACGTTTTGATTTCGGGTGGAGCGACCCCCCTTAAGTAGAACAAGGCAAAGCCGAAGGGAGGGGTTAAAAACGACGTTTGTAAGTTGACCCCAAGCAAAATGCCATACCACAGCAAGTCCATGTCCAAGGATTGGGCGATGGGCCGAAAAATGGGCACCACAATAAAGGCGATTTGAAAAAAGTCGATAAAGAAACCTAGCAAAAATACCGTCAGCATACTGACGATTAAGAAGCTAAGTTCACCGCCCGGTAGGTTTTGCAATGCATCAGAGACCAGGATATTTCCGCCTAAACCAATAAAGATTAGGCTAAAGGCCCGAGAGCCGATCAGAATTAGCATCACCATACTGGTGATGCGAAGGGTAGACTCTGATACTTCAAACAGCCGCTTTAAGGAAAATTCACCATTGGCCCAGGCTAGCAGAATGGCGCCTAATGCCCCCAAGGCTCCTGCTTCTGTGGGCGTTGCAATTCCCCAAAAGATACTGCCCAAAACCAAAAAAATCAGGGCTAGGGGTGGAATTAAGACTTTGATGACTCGAAGCGCTAGCTCTTTCCCTTGGATTTCCCTGACGGAGAGGGGCAAAGCGGGGGCAGCCTCGGGTTTAAAGATGGCAACAATAATAATATGCAGGGCAAACATCCCGGCAATCATTAAACCTGGAATCAAGGCCCCTAGGAATAAATCTCCCACCGGCACACCGAGTTGATCCCCTAACACCACTAGCACCACGCTGGGGGGGATAATTTGCCCCAAGGTTCCAGAGGCGACAATTACCCCGGCAGTTAGCTCCTTACTGTAGTTGTAGCGGAGCATGATCGGCAGCGAGATTAGGCCCATGGCTACGACCGAGGCGGCTACAACGCCTGTTGTCGCGGCTAGCAAAGCCCCCACAAACACCACAGCTAAAGCCAGTCCGCCGCGAATTGGACCGAAGAGAATACCGATGGTTTCGAGCAGCTTCTCGGCTAAGCCTGATTTCTCCAGCATGGCCCCCATAAAAATAAAGTAGGGAATCGCCAGGAGCGTATTGCTCAGCATGGTGGCGAAAATTTCCTGAGGCATAGCCAACAGATTGGGATCTACCAAAATTTCTGGATCGACCCAACTGATGGCTGTGGGTAACATGCTGAATAACAGAGCCACGCCACTCAAGGTGAAGGCCACCGGATAACCTGCCGACAGCAGGACTAAGGCGACCCCAAACATGGCCAGGCTCAGCCAGTTATAGTCCATGGTCGGTTTCTCCGTCTTGGCCGAGGCTGAACCGTCTCAGTTTGATCCCATTTTTGATGGCTTCTGAAATGCCTTGTAGCAAGAGCAGTACAAAGAAGACGCAGACCACAGATTTAATGGGATAACGGGGTAAGCCCCCTGCATCCGGTGAGACTTCCCAAACCTCCCAAGAATTGATGATGGGGGACCAGACGTAAAAGATCATCAGACTACAAAAGGGGATGACAAAGAGTAATGCCCCTAAGAAGTTGACCCAAGCCTGTCGCTGGGGCGGCCAGCGATCATAAAACGCATCGACTCGCACATGGCCATTGTGTTTGAAGGTATAGGCTGCCCCCAATAAAAATGTGAGGGCGAATAGATAGGCTTGTCCCTCAATCAAGGAATTGGAACTCAGATTTTGGCCGATCAAATTGCCTATTTTTCGCCCTAAGGTATTCCAAACCCCAATGGCAATCATCAACGGAATTAGGAGGACGGCAAATTTGCCCACGCCTTCGTTAATACGATCGATGAGCTGAGATAGTCGCAACAGCTTTTGCAATCTTCTAGGGGCCTCCACAATCCGTCTGAGACCTATCCTCTCAGATCACGGCCCTGAATCAGAACGCAGAGAGAAAAACGGACGCTGTTATTGCAAACCCCATTTCAGCCATGGGGTTGGATCAACAGCTTGGCCATTCACATTTAACCCAAAGTGGAGGTGAGGCCCCGTCGACGCACCGGTTGAACCGACCGTGCCGATGATTTGGCCGGCACGAACCATTTGGCCTTCTTTGACTTTAATATTTCGTAAATGTAGATATACCGTATTCACCCCTTGGCCATGATCAATGCCAATGACATTGCCATGAATCCGGAACCCTTGAGATTCTCGACCCACGAGGCGCACCTGGCCAGCAGCTGAAGCTTTGACGGGAGATCCACCCCAGCCTGCATAATCTAAGCCTCGATGATAATCGGGATCGGAGTAATCGCCATTGTAAATTCGTTTGATTCCATACCCAGCAGTGAGAGGGCCATTATTAGGACGGAGGAACTTTCCGCTCCAAAGTTTTTTAGGAGAGACAATGGCTTTAAAGGCATCCACGCGATCGAATTCAAAGTCTGTGCCTGAACCTTTACCAGGGGGTAACCAAATGCTCTGGGTCCGGTACCATTTTTTACCAATCCACAGCACCATGTTGCGTGCTTGTTGATTCCCCGTCACAACCAGGCTGCGACGACCATGTTTTTCTAAGGGAATGGTGGGTAAAAAAGCCCGCCAGCGGTTGGTCGCGATGGGATAGACGGGAAGTTTTTTGCCCGCCACTTTGACGACGGGGGCTTGAGTGAGTTGTTCGCCTGGATCCGGCTTGACGGTAATGGCCAGAGTGTCGCCCAATCTGGGCTTTTTCGGGGTTATAGTGACGTCTAACGCTTGGGCAGATAAGGCGGTAGATAGGGTGCTTCCTACTGTAGCGAAGAGGAGAAAGCTCAGCCTACGAAGATTCTTATAAGTCATGCAGAGATAAACGGATGCAGTCTACAAGTACATAGTCTAGATGGCGATGAACTAGGTTCCGCTAGCCGAGCCAGGACACCCCTGCTTGGGGTGTTGTTGAGTGGGGATCGATTTGACCAGGTGCTGGTCGCTGGCGATGGGTTAAGCAATCTTGCATGCCGTCGGGTGCTGCTTGGCTGCTCCGCTCGGGGAGTACTACCCGATGCATAATAAATTCAACAGTTTGCTCTTTGACCCAACCTCGAGCCACGACAATCTCACCAAATGGCATAGCCGTGACATTCTGATCCGCGAGGGCTACCCCTACTTGGGCGTCTGTGATTAGCCCCGCTTCCACTAGATATGCCCCTATCGGCTGATAAGACTGGGAACTTCGACTGTCAACCCCCTGGGTCATGGTTCGTTTCCTTTTACTGCAAACCAATCGGCTATTTTGCCATTAAATGTTGTGGATTCTATACTGAGCTACCGTCTTAATCTCACAATTTTACACCTGAAGATTGCCTAAGGCTTGGGTTTGAGAAAGACGATAGCCTGCTTCCAGACGATGGTCGGCTGATCATAATGATCGAGTAAGCAGATACAGAAATTATCTTGCCAACGCACTTTGCCGACGAGTAAATCGTTGGTGATTAATTTGATCTCCACTTCAGATTCTTCTTGAATCAGAGTCTGAAGTTGCCGAAAACTAGGCAGTTTGACATCAAGTTCAGTTGACATTATTTTCGCTGCGAGAGGGATAAAAGAACAGATTAGGCGTTGCGGAGGTGATCCGTGAAGCCATTATAGAGATGGTTTATCCTGCCATGATACCCATAAAAATCTTGGCATAGACTTCTCTGATTGCCAGAGTAGTATAGAAAGACGTTGTTTTTGCCTAAGGAATACCGATGCGGGTTGAGTTTACAAAATATCAAGGATTGGGAAATGATTTTATCCTGATCGATAATCGCCACCAAGCTCAACCCTGTTTGACTCCCGAACAAGCGGTGCGGATGTGCGATCGCAACTTCGGTATCGGCGGAGATGGCGTTATCTTTGCCTTACCTCCAGAAGGGGACACGGACTACACCATGCGCATCTATAACTCCGACGGTTCCGAACCGGAGATGTGTGGCAATGGTATTCGCTGTTTAGCCCGCTTCCTAGCCCATTTAGAAGGCAAGCCCCCCCAAACCGAAATAACCTATCGAATTCATACCTTGGCAGGCACCATTACCCCTAGCTTGCAGGCCGATGGCCTGGTAAAGGTGGATATGGGACCTCCCTTTCTGGTGCCCCAAGAGATTCCGACG
Organism: Acaryochloris sp. 'Moss Beach'; assembly: GCF_021497025.1. Taxonomy (NCBI): domain Bacteria; kingdom Bacillati; phylum Cyanobacteriota; class Cyanophyceae; order Acaryochloridales; family Acaryochloridaceae; genus Acaryochloris; species Acaryochloris sp. 'Moss Beach'. The sequence continues at coordinate 2,075,109 of NZ_CP071717.1, read as the reverse complement.
ACTTTGGGACAAGGCACCGATCCGGTCGTGAATCAGCCCTTGGAGGTGGGAGGACAGTCCTGGTCAGTGACCTGCGTCAGTATGGGCAATCCCCACTGCATCACCTTTGTTGGAGACTTAGAGGCAATTGATTTCCAGACCCTTGGTCCTCAGTTTGAGCATCACCCTGCATTTCCTCAACGCATTAACACCGAATTCATACAGGTGATGCGCCCTGACTATCTAAAAATGTTGGTGTGGGAGCGGGGCGCAGGTCCAACCCTAGCTTGCGGAACGGGAGCCTGTGCCGTTCTAGTGGCAGGAGTACTCACGGGTAAGAGTCACTCTCAAGCGACGATTGAACTGCCAGGGGGGCCTTTGCAGATTCGCTGGGACGGCGAAGGGCAGTCCGTTTTGATGACGGGTCCAGCAGAAAAAGTATTTACGGGGATTTATGAGGCGGCATAGGGCCACCCTTGACCTGAATCAGCAGCCTTAAGCCCAAAAACTATACGGAAGCTAAAGATGCTAGGGGATCAGGGATGCTTTCTGAAGGGGCCTGAAACTCGCCGATGTAAACATATTCCAACCGCAACTTCAACCAAGTCACAAAGGTCGGATTGGTAGACACAATCGCCACAGCAGGCTGAGGACACTTGGCTTTGATGGCTTGCATTTCTGGCAGGTCTAGAAATGCAGGCTGCATGACCACCCAAAAATCAATCTCTTTATTTTTTTCTTTGTAGTAACGATGACGTTCTTTGAGAACTTCTTCAAAGGGCTCTTCTTCAAAGAGATAGCGCTGACTGGCAAGGGCGTAGTGGTAAGTTTGCATGGCTTAGAAAAGACAAATGAACGAAGACGTATTGAGGGACGCCCATTGCCATTATCTCAGTCCATCAACCTTTTTGGATAACTGAAGATGGGGAAGATTTGGATTTGAGTTGTGCTTCGGCGTTTGCGATCGCAATCTGAGTTGCGGGTACTGCAGACATATCCACAGAAATTGCCGTCACTCCCCATTCAACAAACTGGTGAATGAGTTGCGGATGTTGGACGGGGGCTTGGCCACAAATCGAACAGGGGATTTCCAGCGCTTTGGCAGTCTTGACCAGTTGGGAGAGGGCTGTAACGACGGCGGGATGGTCAGCCCCATATCGCTCCGTCAAATAGGTATTCTCTCGATTAACGCCTAAGAGCAGCTGGGTTAAATCATTAGTGCCAATCGCAATGCCCTGCACCCCTGCTGCGACATATTCAGGCAGTTGAAACAGCACTGAAGGCACTTCCGCCATGATCCAAACCTGCAGATGCTCCAATAGATGAGCGGCTTGAATCCGATTTCGACAAAATATAAATTCTTCAACAGAACGGATAAACGGCAAGATCAAGCGTATATTGCGATATCCTCGGTGGCAAAGACGTGCCAGAGCCTGCAATTCCAGATCGAAGAGGGTGGAGTCATACATATATTGTGCTCCCCCCCGCAATTCTAAAATTGAGTGGGCCGGTTGTAACGGATGGGCAGCATCCTGTTTGTAGTCTAGGGACCGATACGACACAGGCCGAGGGTGCCAGGCCTGTACAAAGGACTGTAAATGATGGCTTAAATGGCTGACAAATGCGTCAGCCCCCTGTTGTTGTATCCAAATCCCAGGTAATTGTCCTTGGCAAATATCTAGCAGAAACCATTCAGATCGTAATAAGCCCACGCCATGGACGGGTAGCTGTAACGCCCGTTCTACTCGTTGGGACTGACTGAGGTTCACCCACAATTGGGTGGTCTGCAGTTTGATCTCGGGCGCAGGTTCGGCATGAGTAGATAATGCTGAACTTGCCGGCGAACTAGAGGAGGGTGCAGCAAAGACCTTGCCTTGATTCCCGTCTAGCAACACCATTTGCCCTGACTGGAATGTATCCAATGCAGCAGCGACGCCGACAACAGCAGGTAACCCCAGTTCACGAGCCATAATTGCCCCATGAGAGGTATGTCCGCCTGTCGTACAAATTAAGCCAGCAACCTTTTGCAACCAAACCCAATCAGAGGGCATGACCTGTGTCAGCACAACAATCCGATTGGCCACGTTTTGAGGCTGAAGTTGACTAGGATCTTGACAGACGAGAATCGGAGCCGTTGCTTGCCCTACCGCTGCCGCTACTCCTGTTGCGATTATAGAAGATGGGGCTTGGTCTTCCTGCGACTTAAGAGAGTGATTTAAGGTCGACAAGGGCATGGCTGGCCATAAACCTGCAACTTTGAGTGCCTCGGATTCTTTCCCAGGGAATATCCATTCCACAGCCTGTAACAAAGGATTGAAAGGAGGCAGATCTTGAGCTAAAACTAGTAATTTTTCTAACTGAGGTTGATCAAGAACCCAAGATCCTGAAGTTGGCTCCAGGATCTGTTGTCCTAAATCTTGCTCCCCTAAAGACGTTTCAAAAGGAGCCTGGTAGGCACTAGTGATATGTCCAGAATAGCGATGCCACTGCTTCACCTGGCGGTCATAGATATAGGTGTCAGGTAAGATTTCGCCGGTCATCAGGCTGTTGCTGAGACCATGAGTTGCTTGAATCTGGATGTGGGTTTCTGTGGCGGTTAAAAATCCGGATGCCTGGGCTGAATCGACTGGCTGTAATAACAGAGCTAATCGTAACTGATCAATCGGAATCGCCTGTTTCTGCATTAGCAGGAGTGTCTGAGCTGTAAAAACACTGTTCCAAGCTTGTTTGATAGCTTTGCCAAGGTTGGTCACGGAACAGTATTGAACCGGCAACATCTCCGTCAAGAGGGGAGTAAATTGAGCCCAAGGTTTCGGTAAGGTCAAGGATGGGCATAGACGCCAGCAGTTGGATAGACTCTGCAATTCTACCGAAACAGTCTGTAGCCACAGCGCGGGTAAGGCAGTCTGCTCGAATCCTTGGGCGATTTCTTCTGCGACTGCTTGTAGCTGAAAAGGTTGTTCTGCTTGTATGCGCAGACTCACATGGGGAAAATCACCTAAGAAAGGGGAAGACCAAGCAATCGATTGACAAAACTGCTGGAGAGACACTGTACCAATGACTGCACTGGGCAAAATTGGTATTTGGGCCTTGTAGAGTTCAGCTAGTCCTAATGCAGAATCACCCACCCGCAGGGAGTGAGCAGTTTCTTGTTTATCTAACCAGTACAGGCTTTCCACAAAATGGTCTTGAACAGACGATCTCATCTTAGTCCCAAGACCTGCAGGTCTTGGAGATATCACTAAACCTATAAAGCAATATATCGATACTTTTTAGTTCCAGATCGTAAGATAAGAGACACTCTACTCGGTATCTTCCCAAACAATGCTGTATAACTCAATTGCTTGCCATTCTGCAAAAATGGCGTGTTTGAGGTGAAAAGCGCTTTACTCAAGTCCTTACAACAGCTTGTCCTGAAGCCGCGCTGTACGATGTGCAAGCGATTTTCATCTGGCGTTTTATGCCCAGACTGTCGCCACAAATTAGAAACTTGCCAAGCAACAGTTTCTCTCACATTTGCAGACAATCACCCTCTGATTGCATGGGGGCATTATCAAGGTCTGCTGAAGCAATTATTAGGGCGTCTCAAGTATGACCAACAAGCTCAAATTGCTCATCTCTTAGGTCAACTCTTGGGAATCGCTTGGCTAGAAAATCAGTCTTACAATCGGCAATCTATCGTTATCCCTATTCCACTCCACGAAGGAAGACAGCAGGAGCGAGGATATAATCAATCGGCGTTAATCGCCAAAAGCTTTTGCCAAGTTACAGGATTGAATCTGACTCTCAATGGTTTGGTGAGAGTAAAAGCTACAGCTGCTCAATTTAATTTGTCGCCACAAGACCGTCTTATTAACGTTTCCCAAGCCTTTCAACTAGGGTCTGAGTTAGCAAAGAAGGAATGTGGAAAAAATATTGTGCTGCTGGATGATATCTATACGACGGGTGCAACCATTCACTCAGCTGTCGAGGCATTAAGCCAAGCAGGCTTCAAAGTGTCAGGAATTGCGGTGGTGGCTAAGGCTTAACCGAGCTGACCCACGAGGTATGCAGTTTCGAGACTCCAACCAATCAAGAGGCCGATGCTGCCAAAAATAATGATTGCTGATAGAGCGACAGTGACGGGGTTGTCAGCGTTGTCGAACTTCATGATGCCTTTGTTGAAGTCAGAAGACATGAATTTAGCTCCCTAAGATGTTGAGGTTGTTAACTAAAGTTAACTTAACATATTTTAATTCTTATTGCTAGTATGCCCAAACTCATGCTTTATCACTCATTTGATCACGGTTGATATTAAATGAACGGTCTATAAGCGTTTCCTAGACGGGAATTGGGCAGTATTTATACCTAAGCATTTATCGCCATCATGGTTGTGAAAAGAGATTTGTTCTGCTTTTGTGAGGCTTACTATTGTTAAGTGTGCTTAACAATATCTTATAGTTCTGTCGTGGGAGCTTGCGGCCGTAGGTAGGCTCCATCTCATCCCTGAAGTCGATACAATAAGTCACTGGGACTTGTGGCTGTGGCGGGCTGTCCTGAGCAACCAATAGTCACCTCTTGTTTTTCACTGACTTCTCCATGGCAGGTACCCAACCTACGATCAATCACTACAAAATTCAGGGGGATGGGATATGAAAGCTGTTGTCCTCTTGTCAGGTGGCTTGGACTCATCCACTGTTTTATACAAGGCTAAGGCTGATGGGGCTGACTGTTATGCCATTTCCTTTGATTATCAGCAGCGTCATCGTCAGGAATTGGATGCGGCCGTTGCGATCGCAAACTCAGCCCAAGTTACTCAACATCAAATTGTGGCCTTTGACCTCACCCTCTGGGGTGGATCTGCCTTAACCGATACCCAAATTGACTTACCGTCTCGTTCGATTGAAGAGATGGCAGATCATATCCCCGTGACTTACGTTCCAGCTCGCAATACGATCTTCCTCAGCTTTGCCCTAGCTTATGCCGAGACTATTTCAGCAGAGCAGGTGTATATCGGGGTCAACCAATTGGATTATTCGGGATATCCCGACTGTCGCCCTGACTTTATTCAATCGATGCAAGAGGTGTTTCGGTTAGGGACCAAACTCGGTCGAGAAGGTCAGGCCATCGAAATTTGTACCCCTCTAATCAATTTGCATAAGTCTGCCATTATCGAATTGGGCAACGATCTGGGGGTGCCGTGGGAGCGGACCTGGTCTTGCTACAGTGATGGCGGTGGTTCGCCTCCACAAGCCTGTGGCCAATGTGATTCCTGCCAATTGCGATTAGCGGCATTTGCCCAACTCGGTTTATCCGATCCGCTATCCTATGTGACCTAACTTTAGAGCGTCCCTGTGTTTTCACTCGATTGGGCTGGCCTCTACTTCCCTAGAATTTGCTTTTATGAAGACTGCAACCACTGTCAACTTAGTTGAAATTTTCTCTGCCATTCAAGGGGAAGGACTGAATGTCGGCACCCGTCAAATTTTTATCCGCTTTGGGGGCTGTGATCTACGATGTCATTTCTGTGACAGTGCCCAAACATGGACGCCAAAAAGTAGCTGTCAAATTGAAAAAACGCCGGGCTGCCGAGATTTTGCCCAGTATCAAAATCCAGTCACCCTTTCCCAAATCCTAGAGTGGGTTCAAGAGCAGGATCAGCCTGGGATTCATGACAGCATCAGCCTGACTGGCGGAGAACCTCTATTACAGGTGGCATTCCTACAGGATTTGTTGCCTTTACTCAGGCAACAGACTTTATTGCCAATCTATTTAGAAACGGGCGGGCATCATCCTGAAGCCCTTGTCCCCCTGTTGCCTTACCTGGATAGTGTGGGCATGGATTTGAAGTTACCGAGCGTCAGTGGTGAAACCCATTGGCCTCAACATCATCAAAGCTTGGAGTTGTGTCATCAAGCCAACATAGATGTGTTTTGTAAGCTCATTATTAGCGAACAAACCGATTGGACAGAGTTGGTCAAAGCTGCCCAGCTGGTTGCCGAGATTAATCCTACTGTGACGATTTTCTTGCAGCCTGTGACGCCTTTGTCTGCGCAACACCCAGTCCAGCCACCAACGCCCAATCAAGTGTTGACGTGGCAAGGAAAGCTCAAACAGATTTGTCGTCAGATTAGGGTTGTACCCCAAACCCATAAGTTTTTGGGGCAGCTCTAAGCCGTTTTTTCGCGTAACCAGTTTTTCAGGTCTTCTGCATTGTTGAAATCTAACAGGGCTTCCCCCAAGTCCTCTACCTGATTGACCGGCAAGCTTCGGACCTGACCTTCAAGATCCGGATTCAGATCCCCAACTCGCCGCTTTAAGAGTCGAAAAACTAGGCTTAGGGCTTCTCGTTTGGCCCCTTGCTGTTGATTGGCTTGAGTCGTACTGGTCAGCAGATTAGTGATCCGCTCTCGCTCTAATAGGCCCATGCGCTCCATCTCTGTTTGCAAGACCTGTTCTTCGGCAGCATTGAGATGGAGGAAGGCTTCAATAAATTGAGAGATGACCTTGACCTTCTTAGCGTCTAAACGCAAATTGGTCAGCAATCTCAGACACTCTGCTTTGACGACGGGGCGATCAAAGGTTTGAACGTTCATCGTGGGCATGAGGGCTGCCGCTACAGGGTTGCGACGTTGCAAAAAGTCACGCCAGTTTAAGCGATGAAGTTGAATGGCAACAAAGCTAAAATCCAAAACCCTGCGATCGACAAATTCAACCCGATACCCATTTGTTTCCAGACGTTGAGATGTATCTGAAGATTGCAAAATAATGGGATAGATCGGTAAATTATATTTTTCGTCCAGGCGAGCAAAGGTATGAAAAATGCGCCGCTCTAGCTTGATATTGGTCTCAGATGAATTCTCTAGATGCACCCAGAAGCATGATTCTTGTCCTCGTAATCGCACTTGCACTAATACATTAGAGCTAGCCCCTTGCACAGTAGGGGCAGGAGGATTATCTCCCTGCTCTTGAGGTTTAGGGGATTCTTCATCTTCTAGGAATCGAATCGATTTGGGGTCGATAGCGACCGCAATTTTTGGAAAGAAGAGATCGACAAATTCCAGAAAAAAGTTTTTGAGTAAGTCCCTAAATAGACGATCGCGATCGACCATCGTAAATGTCTACCCCACAACTAAATCGTATTTACCCTAACATCCTCAGGCGAGGATCTCGCTTTTCCCTCTAAAAATCAATTCGATGTTGAGAGAAAAAACAGCGAAATACAATCATACTAATTTAAAACTACTGTTCATCTTGTTAAAGACTTCTCTTCGACGGTTGCCAACCCTAAATAGCGAATTCCTTCGGGTGTAATCTCAAAGCGACAGGGCAAGAGCTTTACCCCTACTGAAACGGCTTCTCTAAGGAGTTTTCCATACTCTGGATCGGCCTGATCTCCGGGGGCAAAGGTTGTGCAATCGGCTCGATTAATAAAGAAGAGTAAGTAAGCTCGGGCTTCGGATAAAACCGACATTAACTCCCGAATATGCTTTTGGCCACGGGTCGTGACGGTGTCTGGAAATAAAGCTTGCTGTCCGATGGCCCAGGTCGTACTTTTAACTTCAATATAAGTGGGTTGAGTGGTGCCTGTAAGCAAAAAATCAATTCGACTTTTTTCTTGACCATAGCGAACTTCAGATTTGACCTGATCGTAGTCACCTAAAGCGGGTAAGAGCCGGTCTTGTAGTAGTTTCTTGACAACAATATTAGGGATTTGAGTATTCACCCCTACCCAGGTGGGTTGGGTGTCGCAGACTTCAATCAGTTCCCAGGTATAGGCTAATTTGCGTTTGGGGTTATTACTTCTAGAAATTTGCACTCGGCTATTGGGGGCAGACATGCCTGTCATCGGACCTGTGTTAGGGCAATGGGCGGTGACGACTTCACCTGTCTCTAATTCAATATCGGCCAGAAAACGTTTGTATCGTTTGATCAGCTTGCCTGCAAGTAGGGGGGGATATTGATATAGCCAGTCCGCCATTCGTTTTAACTCTCCAGGATCATGGGCTGCACTAATCTACCGCGTCTCTCCAGCATTGTCTCCATTGAAGGCCCCACATCATAAACCTCCAGTGCAGATAATGCGCTGGAGGTTTATGGAAAGAAATTGAAGGACTAGCTAATTAAAGGACTAGCTAGCGATATACTCTCGCACTTCGCCTTTGCGACGGCGCAGATAGTCTAGGGCTTGCCGTTCTAATTGACGGACTCGCTCTCTGCTAAGGCTTAATTGTTGTCCAACTTTGGCAAGGGATAACTCCTTACCGTTGTCGAGACCAAACCGCAGCATTAAGACATCTCGTTGCTGAGGGGTTAACTCCGTCAGCAATTGATTCACGTCATCCCGCAGGGCTTGGGTGGTCGTGAATTGCTCCGGAGATTGCCCGTCGTCTTCCAGCAAGTCTCGCAACTCGGTATCCTGATTGTCACCGACTCTCAGATCTAACGAAATAGGCTGACGAGCAATGGTGAGATAATCTCGGATTTGGCTGGGCTCTAGTTCCAATGCTTCCGCAATTTCAGCGGGGGTGGCACTGCGACCCAGCTTCTGGGATAACTCACGCTGGGCTTTTTTGATTTTGTTGAGCTTTTCGGTGATGTGAATGGGCAGTCGAATGGTGCGAGCCTGTTGTGCGATCGCACGGGTGATCGCCTGGCGAATCCACCAGTAGGCATAGGTTGAAAACTTATACCCTCGGGTTGGATCAAACTTCTCAACCCCGCGTTCTAATCCCAAGGTTCCTTCTTGGATCAGGTCTAGGAGTTCTAGGTTTCGCTTTTGGTACTTTTTAGCAACAGAAACGACCAGCCTGAGATTGGCTTCAATCATCTTTTGCTTGGCTTGCTGTCCTTGGTGCAGGGACAGTTCCAATTGAGAGGGACTAAGATTGGCTTTCTCTGCCCACTCTTCTAAGGAAGGTTCACGCCCCAATTCATCCAATAAAGTTTTCTGCAAGTCTAAAAGCGCCATCATGGCCTGTACTTGCTTACCAAAAACGATTTCTTGCTCATGGGTCAACAAAGGCACTCGACCAATCTCATGGAGATAGGTACGAACCATATCTGTTGTCGGAGACACAGAGATAGCTTGTTGCTTAGTTTTGGTTTTGGACATGGACTTGAGCTACCCCCTTTAAGAAGGTGATGTTGGCATGAAGACTATCAAATTTCAAATTTAATAGTGAATGATGCAATCAGTGAGTGTTGATATAGGCCGCTTAAAAACGAAGTCAGTATGAGTTTGTCCTTCTATACTAGGCCATTTTTCTAGGCTTGGTGAGATTCGAATATTCGGTAAACCGTATTCACTAAGGCTATTGTGACCTCACAAGCCACTTTTCTGGCCGTTCTTGTAATAAGCAACAAGTTGTATAAGCATCCTCACCTATAGACTGTGCTGTAGCCTAAAAAGTTTCAAGGTCACTACATCCTCGCCGATAGACCTGAAAAAACCCTGAGTAACAGCTGTTAATTTTGGATCTGACGGTCAAGGGACCACCTAAAAAGCCTAGGTAAGGATATACGCCATAGAATACCCAGGACCCATCCAAATTTTCACTGTTTTCTAGGGTTAGATACTAATTTCAACATTTTGACCCAAGAGTCTTTGTAATCCTTGATTCTTGCCAATTAAGTGTTTGGCTGTGTCATCCCCAACGATTGATGGCTATGACAAAGACCAGGGATTCGTATTATTATGATAAGTAACTTAAATAAGTGTTAAAAAATTGACTTAATTAGTTGCCAATTAACACCTTTTGACATCCAACGCAATAGTTCTAATGAATCATAATCTTGTTCGTCGAGTGTTCACAGCCTGTCTCGGTCTAATACTGGGTTTTGGCATATGGGTTAGGGCATCACCCGCACAAGCCTTTGAAGCACCTGAACTATTACCTGCAGAACCCACCTCCATTGTGGATCTCGCTCAGGCTCTAACTAGCACTCAGAAAAGCAAGCTAGATAAAGATCTAGACGTTTTTGAGCAAGATACAGGCTGGAAATTGAGAATTTTGACCCAGTACGATCGGACTCCTGGTCGTGCCATCAAAGATTTTTGGAATTTGGATGAAAATAGCGTGCTGTTGGTGGCTGACTCCCGGGGTGGCAACATTCTCAATTTCAATGTCGGTGATTCGGTTTATCAATTACTTCCCCGCACCTTCTGGGTTGAACTGCAGACTCGGTTCGGTAACCAGTACTTTGTACAAGAGAATGGGGAGGATGAATCGATTATTCAAGCCATCGACTCCGTCAAGACTTGCTTGAACCAAGGAGGCTGCCGAGTCGTACCCGGATTACCTCAAGAACAATGGATTTTTACGCTGATCACGTCTGTGATGGGTGGAATTATCTGTGGTTTCTCGGCTCACCCTCGCACGGCTGATCAAACTTTCGCTTGGCAGTGGATGTTGATTTTCTCTCCTCTTTGGGGGATTTGTTTCTTTTCCTTTGGACTGGGCCCTGTTCTGGCTCGGACTTCGGAATGGTTGCCTATCTTGAGAAATGTGGCTGGCTTCTCGGTTGGGTTCTTAATTGCCTTCTTGACGCCTATCTATAAAGCGCCACCTACCTCTGAAGTGTAAGGGGGTGCCTGACTTTTTTGTTTTTGGCACAGATCTATATGCTGTATGACTTTGGCTAGTTTTGGTTCTGAACAGCTCAAAATTATTGAGATATAGTTGGAATCTGGAAGCATCGCATTTAGTAATTGCTTAGTGATTGTTACGAAGACACTTCAAACTGACGTAGGCCGATTGAAAGAAATCTTTCAGTCCATTACTGCTGAAAGTTGTCCCCATGCCTATAATTTTCATTTGCATACCCTCCATTCGGATGGGCGCTTGGAACCACAGCAATTAGTTCAACAAGCGATTAAAGCGGGCCTAACGAGCTTAGCGATTACGGACCACCATAGTGTTGATGGCTATTGGAGCGCGTTAGAACTATTGCAAGCTCAGCCTTCACAATCCTTGCCTCAGCTGTGGACCGGCATCGAAATTACATCTAAACTCCTTGAGACGCAAGTGCACATCCTGGGCTATGGCTTCGATCCGCATCATGCTGCATTGCAGTCTTATCTATTAGGCTCAGCACCTGCAGGGCATCAGGCTCAGGCCAACCACGTGATTACTGCTCTGCATGAAGCAGGTGGACTGGCGGTGCTGGCCCATCCCGCCCGATATCGACGATCGGTGAAGGAATTGGTCAGTGCGGCTGCCCAGGCTGGAATGGATGGGATAGAAACCTTCTATTGCTATGGGAATAAAGATCCTTGGGAACCGAGTCCATCTCAAACCAATACGCTAATGCGACTGGCTAACCAGCACAATTTACTGCAAACCTGTGGGACTGATACCCATGGTTTAGATATTTGCCGCCGCCTCTAGCTGAGGTTTACCACTCATGAAGAAACTGGAATTTTCTGTTGGGGGAGATGCACCTAGGATTGACCGCTGGCTGGCTGATCAAGTGGATTCACTGTCGCGATCGCATATTCAGAAACTGATTGAACAAGGCCATGTGCAAATCAATCATGAGATTTGCACCTCCAAGAAAGATGCTCTACACATGGGCGACCAGGTCGAAGTTCAAATTCCTGCGCCCAAATCCTTAGCCCTAGAGCCCGAACCCATGGATTTGGAGATCCTCTTTGAGGATGACCATCTCCTAATTGTCAACAAGCCTGCAGGTCTAGTAGTCCATCCAGCCCCTGGCCATGCCACAGGTACTCTCGTACATGGCCTCCTAGCCCATTGCCAAGATGATCAGGGCTCAACCCTCTCGGGCATTGGTGGGGTAGAGCGACCGGGTATCGTTCACCGTCTTGATAAAGACACCACTGGAGCCATCATGGTGGCTAAAACTGACCAGGCCCATCAACATCTCCAGGCCCAGATTGCAGCCAAAACAGCCCTACGGGAATATGTGGGGATTGTCTATGGTCGTCCACAAGCCACAACGGGACGGATGGATTTTCCCATTGGTCGTCATCGATCGGATCGAATCAAAATGGCGGTGGTGCCTGAAGAACAAGGAGGCAAAGCTGCCGTGACCCAATGGCAGATGCTCCAACCCCTGAATAATTATGCCTTGGTCAAGTTTCAGCTAGAAACCGGACGCACCCATCAAATTCGGGTCCATTGTGCTCAGATGGGTTGGCCCATTGTCGGCGACCCCCTCTATAGTCGAGGTCGATCCTTGAAGGTTAATTTGTCAGGACAAGTTTTGCATGCATGGCGCTTAAGTCTTCAACATCCCATCACTCAAGAAAAACTCAATATTCAAGCCCCTTTGCCTGCTGACTTCGTTAAGTTATTCAACCGCTTACAACATCAAGCTAATCTGAGCCCTGTAAACATCTACCTCAGCATAGAGCAGCCAGCAGGTTGACTTTTCTGAGATTTATGAAGTGAACTGGGAGCCATCTCAATAGAGTATGTAAGCTTCTATGGCCTATCCCTTCTTAAAACTGGAAGTAAATAAACTCGACAGGGGCATTGCTTGCTCCAATTAAGATTAGTAAAAACATAACTGTGTATAAGATGACTCTTGAGGGTAGAGGCCAGCTAAATTGAAACTGCTCATCTCCAACTCTCAAATATTGAACTGTATCGAGGAGCATGAGTATAGGGAGTCCCCAGATAAACGATCGAGCGGGCATCTCTATATTTAAAGATGCTAATTGCCAGTTTCGGCATAGAGCAAATGTAAATTGGCTGATTTGCTGAAAGCTTTGTGCTCTAAATAATAGCCATCCGTAACAGGTAACAACAAAGAAAATTCCAATTTTCACTGGAGTCAAGATCTTCAGGCGAAGGATAGTATGGTGAGCATTCTTTTGAGCTGTCATGATGCGATGAGTGCAAAGACAGATCCCTTGATAAAACCCCCAAAGTAAAAAATTAAAAGAGGCACCATGCCATAGACCACCTAGAATCATGGTCAGCATGAGATTGCGATACAGACTAATTTGACTGCCCTTATTCCCTCCTAAACTTATATATAGATAATCCCGTAGCCAAGTAGACAAACTGATATGCCAGCGCTTCCAAAATTCTTGAGGATTACATGAGAAATATGGTGTATTAAAATTAACCATGAAATCAAAACCAAGAGTTTTAGCAACACCTCTAGCTACGTCTGAGTAACCAGCAAAGTCACCATAAATTTGAATCGCAAATAAACAGCAGCTTACAGCGATATTTATCCCCGTTTGTGATTCAGATGAATTGAATACGCTATCCACGAGCGGTGCAGCTCCATCCGCAATGACAACTTTCTTAAATAGACCTAAGAGAATAAGATAGATGCCTTGAGAGAAGCGGTTCCAGTTGATTACTCGTGTATTGTAGATTTGCGGTAAAAGATGGGATGCTCGTTCAATTGGCCCAGCGACTAGCTGAGGGAAAAATGCAACAAATAGTGCGAAATCTAGAAAGCTAGATGCAGGCTTTAATCTTTTTCTATAAACGTCAATACTATAGCTTAAGGTCTGGAATGTGTAGAAAGAAATTCCAACGGGTAAAATGATATTTAAATTTCCAGAATTTGTGGAAATGCCAAATACTTTTACAAGATCGACCAAGGAATCTACGAAGAAATTAAAGTACTTAAAGAAACCAAGAATAGATAAATTGCTAATAACAGATATAGACAATAGTATCTTACGTCTGTGTTCCTGATGTTCTTGCTCTAGTTTTCTAGCTGCGAAGTAGTCGATTATTGTTGAAAACCATATCAGGCTTAGAAAACGCCAATCCCATACACTATAGAAAAAAATAACTAGTGGCGAGTAAAAAAAATATTTTGTATGCGGCGATCCATAAAATAGTAAACCGCATAAATCGCTATCATGAAATAGAGAAATTCGATAGAATTGAATATCATTTTTTCGACTAATATATTTATTCGTTTAAGTATGGAAATTTAAGATTGATGTCTTGTGCAATTTCTTGGGCCATGATTTTATGTGCAGCTTTATTAGGATGACTATCAAATTCAGATGTAGCCATGCCATTGATTTTATGGCTTAACACTAAGACTTTAATATTATTTTCTTTAGCTAGATCGATTACTTCATTTTTGTAGAGAAGAAGCAACATCATCTAAAGGGATTACTAAGATAATATTACTGGTTAGTTTCTTCGCTGCTGATAACCAATTGATGAATTGTGTTCTGAACTTTTTCCAGTTTGATGTGTTGCTTGCATAGGTTTTTAAGAGATAGTCTTCATAGTTTTCTCTTGGTTTAGGAAGGAGATGGGATAATTGGATGTCAAGAAAATGCCACAAGTAAGATTTTTTGTCGCAATTTATTATGTAGAGGAATATAGGTCCAAGGGGCTTTGGTCTTTTTTGGTCTTCTTTGCCGATCAACTTCAAGATCAGTGATATGCCACTGATAAATAATTATATTGGGCTGGAGAGCCTCTCCCCATTTTTCTAAGTTGTCTAGATGATCAAGTGTTTCATATCCTTGTTTGGCAATGACTGCGATTTCTACCTGGTTGTTGTAATTAAGCAATCTTTCTTTCAAAACGGAAGGATAACTATCCTTTGAATTCTTAATACCTTGCCCCCATGTGATTGAGTCACCTTGCACTAGTACTCTAAGTTGATTTTTGTTTATAGGGTTTGTGTAATGGAGTCCACGCTGATTGTTATATTTATTTCCGTTTCTATCTTGATAGAAACCGTTGCTTAAACGACCACTTCTTTGTGTTGAAACACCGCCCCAAAAAATCAATCTTAAGAATATTTCAGCTGTGATAATAGCTAGCAATCCGAGACCAATGCTGAGACGGGTTATTTTATAAATACTTTTGACTGCCATGCTTTCTCACTTTGTCTATTGAACTTAATATGCAAAGACTTATCTACAATACTTGTATTGAACTCTGGTGATGTATGTCACCGGTCTTTGGTACGACCTCAGCGAGGATAGTCTCATGATCACCAACTTTCGCTCAGCTATTGATGGCGAGCCTAATTAATGAGGAATATTCCAGTCATTGCCACTCAGCAATTGACCAAACAGTTTGGCGATAGTATTGCTGTTAGTCGAGTGGATCTGCAAGTTCAACAAGGCGAAATTTATGGCTTGATTGGTCCCAATGGAGCAGGCAAAACCACTCTGATTCGCATGCTGGCGACAGCCGAAGAACCTACCTTGGGCAATATTTCGATTGGCGGACAGACCCTCATTCAAAATCAGCCTAATCCTGATATCAAGCGGCGCATCGGTTTCCTGCCGGATGATTTTCCTCTATACGATGATTTGTTGGTTTGGGATTATCTAGAATATTTTGCTCGCTTGTATTATCTGCAAGAACCAGACCTCAGCCACAGATTGAATGAAGTGTTGGCGTTGGTCGATCTGGACAGTAAGCGCCATAGCCCGATTAGTACCTTATCTCGGGGTATGAAGCAGCGCCTCAGCTTAGCTCGAACGATTATTCATAAACCCACCTTATTGCTGTTGGATGAACCTGTTTCCGGGTTAGATCCAGTGGCTAGGGTACAGTTCCGTCAAACCTTAAAGACCCTACAACAGCAAGGATTAACTATCTTTATCTCTTCCCATATTCTCAGCGATTTGGAAGATTTCTGTACCTCCATCGGCATTATGCAGATGGGACAACTGGTGGAGAGTTCAGAGCTGCGGGCTTTATACAACCGAGATCAGACCCAGCAATTGATTATTTCTACTGTGGCTGATTTAGCGCCTGTCGAAACCTTTCTACAGGACCATGCATTCGTCCATGAATGCAAAGTCTTACGAGATAAACATCAAATTGCCGTCACCTTTACGGGCACGGATGATGACATCGTTGCGTTGTTGCGATCGCTAATCTCCCACAACTTCCCAATTATCGATTTCCACCGTACTCAAGAGAGCCTTGAAGATATCTTTATCAAAATGGGCTATCGGCAAACCTCATAACTCTCTGGTCGCGTCATGACATCCACCTTAATGAATCGAGTCGGCAATTGGAATCCCCAGCTGCTGCGAGAATTTCGAGGCCGCTTAAAGCCCCGTAGCATTGCGGCAACGATTGTGATCTCTATAGTTGGCCAAACACTCCTAGGCCTGGTATTTTCCCAGCAGATCTCTAACCCCATAATTGAACGTTGGGCGGGTTTAGCCGAAGCCATGCTTTGGATTTTGCCCTATGCTCTGTTCACTTCAGGGAGCTACTACCTGGTTAGCGATCTGAATCAAGAAGAAAAACGCGGCACGCTCAATTTTATTCGGCTTAGCCCCCGTCCCAGCCGAGGTATTTTGTTGGGCAAAATGTTGGGGGTGCCGATCTTGCCTTACATCGCCATTGGGCTTGCAATTCCTTTGCATATCATTGCCGGGCTTAATTCAGGTATGCCGGTATTTTTCTTGATCAGTTACTATGTGATGCTGGCAGCCGGGTGTTTTGCTTTGTTTAGCCTGGCGATTTTGTATGGCCTTCTCAGTAGCTCTCGGACTATCGCCGTTGGGCAGCAATCTGTAGTGGCTGTAGCTTTCGCAGGACTAACCCTTTTCTTCTTATCTCCGCTCTACTTTGCCTGGAATATGGCAGTGACTTGGCGGCCTTTAGGGATTAGCGAATGGTCTGCCCAAGGGGATACTTACCAATATGCACAAAGAGATCAGACTGTTATTATTCGCTGGTTTGGGCAAGAAATTAACCAGTCTGTATGGTTGTCCCATGGCTTTACTTTAGTGGCATTAGCTATTGCTACGATGCTTATTTGGTCGATGCTAGTCCGCTTATTTCGTAATCCAGGCACCACCGTCATGAGTAAATGGCAGAGTTATGCCATTGTGGCCTTCCTAGAACCATTAGCCATTGGCTTTTTCGTCATATCTTCTAGAACGACTGGAATCAATACTTTTACTGGGATGGCTGGAACATGGATTCTATATGCGTTTAATTTCGGTATGATTTTGGTCATTATGCTGGCCCTCTGTCCTCAACGGGCATCTCTCCTAGATTGGCTGCGGGTTCAACAGAAGCCTCAAGGTATTTTGCGAGATTTAGTTTGGGCCGATAAAAGTCCGGCAATCGTTGCGATCGCAATCAATCTTTTAATCATCAACGCCCTCTATGTCCCTTGGATGTTCTTAGTGGGGTTTGGCAAAGATAATCCTACCGTTGCTGCCATCATTGTTTTATCCATGACCGGGGTATTGCTAATTTATACAGCCGTCGTCCAACAGATTTTCGCCCTCAAAATTCGCAACCCCTATACCTGGACTATGGGAGGGCTGGGGCTTTGGATGCTGGTTCCACCGATTATGTTGGCGATTTTGCGCATCGTGCCTGATCAGATGCCAGCCTCCATGATGATTTGGACTTTCTTGGGCTACCCTTTCAGCGATTTTGAGATGCCTATGTTGATCAGTAGTGCCCTGGTGGGTTTAGTTGCTCAGCTTTGTGTGATTGTGCTGTTAGTATGGCAATTTCAAAATCATCTTCGAAATCTATCCCATTCTCAAGCTCAACCGGTCACTGGATAACTCTCCGAGCAGAAACCTAAGTGCTATTGGGAGGAACGCCAATGATCGAGTTCAGCGTTAATGAAATATTGCACTAAGTCTCGATAAAGTTGTTCGATGATGTCAGGCTCTAAACCAGCTGTTTCAGCCCATTGCCGTCGCTGCTCTAACATTCTCTTGAGCCGTTCAGGGGCTTTGACGCTTTGGGCATCTGTTTTGAATTTTGCTGCTGCTTTAACGTAGTCAAATCGCTGACCGAGTAACTCAATGACTTGGGCATCAAGGTGGTCAATTGCAACGCGAATATCAGTCATGTCCCGACAGTCATGAGCTTTTAGTATTCCTGGATGAGCGCTATCTTCTAGAAACACTGCATCTGCTTCAATTTCAATCAGCATGGCTGGATCAATCAAAGCACTGACCTGCACCATCGTGGTTACAGGTGGGTTGGCCCCAAAGAATTCCTGGTGAGCCTGGGAGAATTTTTGCCATTGCGTAATATCGGTGACAAACATCCGAGTTCGCACAACGGCATGGGTATCTGTTCCCAACTCTTGTAGGGCGGCCTGGATAATCTCTAGACAGCGATGCGCTTGCGTATAACCATCGGCAGAAACTACCTGTCCTTGAGCATCCACAGGGGCTGTCCCTGAAATATGGATCTGATCACCCACTCGAATGGCCCGACAGTAGCCTACCTGGGCTTCCCACGGAGCCCCAGAACTCACCCGTTGAATCGGCTGTTTCATAGCGGTTTCACTCCAATGAGTAGGGCCATCTCTAGCCACTTCCAATAACAGTCCACATCTTCAAAGCCGATTTCTCTCAACCAGCTGAGTTGTGTTTCTATATCTAAAAGCTGATTAGAAGGATCATCGTCTTCTAGGGCGATGTCAAGCGCTTGCAAAAACTGCTCATGTAGTTTGGCCGTGGGGGATGCAACATGCTCTAAGTTGCAGAAAATGCCTCCAGGCTTCAGTAACTCAAATACTTCCTGATAGAGATTACGCTTGCGTGCATCTGCCAGATGATGAATTGCAAAACTAGAGACAATTCCATCAAAGTGTTCCAAGTGAGGTAAGGGCTGCTCCATGTTGTGGTCAACAATCGTAACCTTGGCATCATCCGCAAATCGCTGCCGCACTGCCTCTAGCATGGTTGGAGAAAAATCCATCGCCACACCGTTCACATCAGAACGGTCAAGTTTTAGGAGTGCTAACAAGCGGCCATCTCCCGTTCCTAAGTCCAGGATTCGCTGGGCAGACTGCGGAACATGTTCCAACAAGACTGCTTCTCCTTCTGTACGGTGCGGAAACTGATCTGCCCTAGCTAGATACCCTAGAGCATGTTCTGCCGAGGTCCATTGATTAGACATGATGCACTCATTAAACGGAAACGATGTGGGGAGCGACAATCGTCACTGGAAGCATAATAGATTATTCTGTAGTATTATGCTACAAAAAACCTGAGTGTTCAAACGTCTTTTGTAAATGCAAGGATATTCAAGAAAGAAGGGGTGCTGAAATACTGATATATCAATGTTTCTAAGCACTCTGTAAGATCTGCAATGTCTCAATGCTGTTCTTTATTCAGTTTTTTCGAAATAGATTGTATTACGATGCTTCAAAATAATCTATTGCGCTTTCATCGTTACTAGAGCCATCCAGCAGCAATCTGGGAGTACGGTATTTCCCCCCATTCAAACGCCAGAAAATTGCTACAGTGTAACAGTATTGTCACCTTTAGGTAATTGTCAGGCAATGGAGTCAAGGATTCAAGCAGTTCAAGCCCCTTATGGTGGCGGCGGCGATGCCTATTACCGCACACCGCCCCCTGATTTACAGTCTCTATTGCTAAAAGAGCGAATTGTTTATTTAGGGATGCCCCTATTTTCCTCAGATGATATCAAACGCCAGGTTGGCTTTGATGTCACAGAGTTGATTATTGCTCAACTGTTGTTCTTGCAATTCGACGATCCTGATAAACCTATTTTCTTTTACATCAACTCCACAGGTACCTCTTGGTATGGCGGCGATGCCATTGGCTTTGAAACGGAAGCCTTTGCCATTTGCGACACCATGTCATATATCAAACCTCCTGTTCATACCATCTGTATTGGTCAAGCGATGGGAACTGCGGCAATGATCTTGTCAGCGGGGACGAAGGGGTTTCGAGCGAGTTTGGGACATGCCACTATTGTTCTCAACCAAGCCCGCAGTGGTGCCCAAGGGCAAGCCTCTGACATCCAAATTCGAGCCCAGGAAGTCATTGCCAATAAAACCACGATGTTAGACATCCTGGAGAAAAATACCGGGCAAACGTCCGAAAAGATTTCCAAAGATATGGACCGGATGTTTTATCTGTCCCCAGAAGAAGCTAAAGACTATGGGTTGATTGATCGCGTGTTGGCTAGCCAAAAAGAATTACCCACGCCAATGCCCTCTGCAGTTTAAAAAATGAGTCAACCTGAGTAGTAGCAAAAAGAGAGTTATCGACTATGCCTATTGGTGTTCCTAGCGTTCCCTACCGTATCCCTGGCAGTCCCTATGAACGTTGGGTGGATATTTATACCCGCCTGAGCCAGGAAAGAATCATTTTTCTAGGCCAGGAAGTAACCGATGGTCTAGCCAATCAAATTGTGGCTTTTCTCCTTTACTTGGATTCTGAAGATCCTAGTAAGCCGATCTCCATCTATATCAACTCACCGGGTGGCTCAGTGACAGCGGGATTGGCCATCTATGACACCATGCAGCACATTAAGTCAGAAGTTGCGACGATCTGTGTGGGCTTAGCGGCCTCAATGGGATCATTCCTACTTGCTGCGGGTTCTCCAGGTAAGCGTTTAGCGCTTCCCCACTCCCGCATCATGATTCACCAGCCCTCTGGTGGTGCTCGTGGTCAGGCTTCTGATATTGAAATTGAAGCTAAGGAAATCATTCGCGTGCGTCAGCAGTTGAATGGCATCTACTCCGCGAGAACGAAACAACCCCTAGAAAAAATTGAAAAAGACATGGATCGGGATTTCTTCATGTCTGCCCATGAGGCTTTGGAATATGGTCTCATTGACCAAGTGATTGAAGAAAAGCCTGCCTAACAGTCTTGCTTTTACAACCTATTTATTAAGTCTGGTAGTCTCTCGTATTGGGGCTGCCAGCTTTGGTTTATGGGGACTTACAGCCCATATTTTATCCTCGGATTGTATATGGAATATGGGCTGTAAGCCTCCTCCTTTTTTAGATGGAACTGTATATTTCTCGAAGAATGTGCTGAATTCGCACTGCTGTTCAGTGAGTATGTTTGGCAATGTGGGGAAACCTTTCGATAGAACACCATCGCTTTTTAGAGCGAAATGTCTGACGGTGATTTCTTAGTATGCGAACTGTACGGGGATGCGAAGCTGGGAAAGAGTTGAAGATATATTCATCGATAAAATAAAAAAAATTGGTTTGGGGGGTCTATGAATAATTCTCTGCTTTTAAGTTTGGGGATATTGGTTGCAACACCTGCTGTTGAGCCTGTATCGGCCCAGACCGTGCCTACTACGATTGCTCAGAGTCAGGATGCGGACGTCTATTTCCAGCAGGGGGAAGCGAAGCAGAAGAAAAAAGAATACAAAAAGGCGATCGCAAACTACACACAAGCGATTCGCCTAGATCCCAAACATGCCCAGGCTTACTATCGGCGCGGTAAGGCCAAGGTTAAGTTAAAGGAGCATAAGGGGGCGATTGCAGATTACTCCCAAACGATTCTGCTCACCCCTAAAGATGCAAAAGCCTATAACAGTCGTGGTTGGGCAAAGTCTGAATTACAGCAATACGAAGATGCGATCGCAGATTTTAATCAAGCCATCCAACTCGACCCAAAATTTGAGTGGGCCTACTACAACCGAGGATGGGCTAGATACAGGCAAAAGGATTTTCAGGGTGCGATCTCAGACTTTACCCAGGCGATTCAACTTAATCCAAAAGAAGCTGAAAACTACTACAGTCGTGGCTATGCCAAGGATGATTTGAGAGACTACAAGGGAGCCATCGAAGATCTTACGGAAGCGATTAAGCTCAATCCTAACTATGCAGACGCTTATAATCTCCGTGGCTATACGCTGAATAAACTCAAACAATATCAGAAAGCGATTCCCGACTTCACTGAAATGATTCGCTTGAATCCCCAAAATGCTCTTGCTTACTACAACCGAGCCAGAAGCAAAGCTTTGTTGAAAGATTACGGGGACGCAATTGCGGACAATACCAAAGCGATTCAACTCGATCCCAAGTATGGTGATGCCTATGGCAACCGAGGATATGTAAAGTCTATCCAAAAAGACTTTCCGGGGGCCATCGCAGATTTAACTCAGGCCATTCAACTGAAATCTCATGATGCGGTCGCCTATAACAACAGAGGATTGGCTAAGGCTGGTTTAGAAGACTACTCTGGTGCCATTGCAGATTTTGATCAAGCGATCCGTTTAGATCCGAAGCTATCCCTGGCGTACTTTCGCCGGGGGAATGTCAAAAAGACTCAACAAGACTTTAGTGGGGCGATCTCAGACTATACAGAGAGCCTTCGCCTCAATCCAAATAATTCAGAAGTCTATACCCATAAAGATAGGGGCGACTATACCCAAGAAGACGGTAGCAATTCGGAGACTTATCATAACCGAGGTTTAGCTAAAGCTGAGCTGGAAGATTACCAGGGTGCAGTTGCAGACTATACCGAAGCGCTTCGCCTAGCGCCCAAAGATCAGAAGGTATACAACGTAGCACCCAAGGAAGAGAAAATAGTCAACGATCGAGGCTGGGCCAAATACAAACAGCAAGATTACGACGGTGCGATCGCAGACTTTAGCGAAGCCATTCGTCTCAACCCCAAAGATGCAGCGGGTTACTACAATCGAGGCTATGCCAAAGATGATTTGCAAGATTATGACGGTGCGATCGCAGATTATGATCGGGCGCTAGAACTTAATCCCAAGGATGAAGTGGCCTATCATGACCGGGGCTGGACTAAATATAATCAAGCCGATTACGACGGTGCGATCTCAGATTACGATCAAGCCCTAAAGCTCAAGCCTAAATATGTGAGAGCCTACGATAATCGTGGAGTTGCCAAGTATCGTCTCCAAGATTATGACAGTGCGATTCGTGACTTTAATCAAGCCCTTGCAATCAATCCTGAGTATGCTAGTGCTTATAACAGCCGAGGTGCCGCCAAGGCGGATCTAAAACAAGACTACCAAGGCGCGATTCTAGACTATACCGAAGCCATCCGTCTTAATCCAAAGTATGTCCAAGCCCATTACAATCGCGGCAATGCGAAAGATGATCTGCAAGATTATCAAGGTGCCATCTTAGATTTCACAGCCGCCCTGGGGTTTGATCCCAATTATGCAGAGGCCTACAATAATCGGGGCTGGTCGAAGTACAGGCTCAAAGAATACATGGGTGCGATCGCAGACTACAACCAAGGTATACAACTAGCTCCCCAAGTGGGCCTTCTCTATGACAATCGAGGCTTGGCCAAGGTTGAACTAAAGGATATTAAAGGTGCGATCGCTGATTACCAGAAAGCAGCATCTCTCTATCTGGCTCAAGACCAAATAGAGGATTACAACAAGGTGCAAAAAAAGCTGCAAGCATTAGGTGCGACTGAGAAAAACTAGCAGGCTAACTCTTCTTCCTGATTAGGATATAAGCATTCGCATAGGCCGGTAGGGTACTGATATGCTGCTTGAACTGATCATGGCTGGGAAAGACCCCCGCTAGAAAATCAAGCTGATATAAATTAGGCAAAAATGCCCCACCCGTATCCGCAAGAACTCCCATATTGAGCTGCTTTGTTCCCCCGGTATCATGCTCTAGCATGATGATTTTGCCTAGGCCAATATTAAGAACATCTCCGGCAAACGTTACACCGGGCCGCACCGCGATTTTGGCAGTCTTGGGGCCATACCCCTTAATGGCATCTACTTGCTTGAAGTACCAGTAGCGTTTCTGTTCTCGTTGAGGCTGTCCACGCACATAGGCAACCCCATTGTTGCGATCCACATTGAAGTAGGCTGAAGAGCCATCGCCAAACCGGATCAAGATTGTGCCCTGTAACAAGGCATCTTCCAATCCTTGCCGAGTTAGGTAAGCCAGAGGAGCGACTTTCCCTTGTTCCTTGCCTCCAGTTTCATAGATACCTGTGAGAACTTCCTGCTTCGAATAGTTTTGGAAGAATTTATCCACCGCATACTCTGGTTTGAGTTGGTAAAGAGGAGTATTAAATTCTGCGGTTTTCGTTCGCGAGCCTTGATGGGCAAAAACGGCATACTTGGTAATTCGCAACTGATTTTGGTCGGGTTGTTGCGGGTTATAGGGTTGCCATTTCACCACCTGGAAATGGGTGTTGATGAAATTAGGATCTTTTAAGCGAGACGGGCGCTGGAGGGCAATATCTTGTTCCAGGGTAGTGATCATAAAGGCCAAGGTGTCTTGGATATCCTGAATCGTGACGCCACCCGTTCCTAAAATCCCTTCCCGCAATGCCGTTGAATCATTTTGACTATGGGATTCAAAGTAAGTTTTGACATTGATCAGGACCGCTAATAAATCGGCTTCGTTGAAATCAACCTGATGGTTGGGGAGATAGCTGTTGCTAAAAATTTGCTCCCCTGTGACATTGAATTGATCCTTTTTGGCCTCATCAATAACCGCATAGGGAGTGCGAGAAAACGCAACTTTCTGCTTTGGAGCCTTGGGTTTAGGGGTTGCCTGATTTTTGGGATTCGGTTTTGGAGGCTTATCTGCGCCCCTAGGCTTCGGGGATGCCGGAGTCTGAGGAGGTGCATCCGGTGCGCCAAGAGGTGCAGGAGAAGACGTTTGAGGCGGAGCTTCTGGATCGGTCAGGATGACTGACCAACTGGCTGCGTCCTGATTCGATAGGGCAGGTTTCGTTTTTTCGGTCGTGGATTGTGAAGGTGGAGCGGACGTTTGAGTCTGCGTTTCGCGTTCAGCACAGCTACTCAGCACCGATAAAAAGAGGGGTAAGACTAAAAGATGAAGCTGTACTTTGAGGGGCAGAAACAAACGCATACTTCGGTCAATCCTTAAGGATTATTCTCGCAATGATGATTATTAAATGAGTGACTGAGCTGAATCGTCAAGAGTAATGGGCAAATTACCTAATCTAACGTTCGTTTTTAATGTTCACAAATGACTTTACAAACTGACAATTTGTGTCCATGAATTCTAAAAAGAATGTGCGAAGGTGCGATCGCATCTTCAGTCCCCCTGTAGGATGGTTGCCAAAGATTAAACCCTAAAAACGGCTCAATATTATGGTTAATCCTAACGATCCGAACTCTGAATCAGGTGGAATCCCTTCTTCAGAACCAGGCTCGGATCCTAGTAGTGCTCAGAGTGCCGATTCAGGCCCTATTTCTGACGAGTTATTTGACTCGTTGTCAGAACTGTTAGGAGATACCCCTGCCACCGATGAGCCTGCCTCTCTACCGGATTTAGACTCCTGGTCTGAGGAATCCACTGAATCCCCATCTGCCCCAGAAGAGCTGGGATCCATTCTCGGCGATACAACAATGATTCAGATGGGGCCAGATGTAGAAACGCCTCCCCTAGAGGAGCTGAGTGCCATTGGCGATAGTTTGGAATCGGCTGATTCGTCTGAACTGCCACTAGTTGGAGAGGATGAAGGAACTCAGCCTCTCGATGCCTGGTCAGAGACGCCCTCAGACTTTAGTTCTCCTGTCCTAGATAGCTTGGATGTGCCTGGAGATCTCACCCCTGAGGTCGGTGACCTATCAGATCCTAGCCTTCCTGATATAGCTGCCGCGGCATCAACCGATTCAGCTGATATTCTGTCCGATCCTTTTGCTACCCCTTCAGTTGAGCCACCCGTCGATTTAACCCCTGAAGTTGGTGAGCCGTCATACCCTGGCCTTCCAGACATAGCTGCTTCGGCATCAGCAGAGTCGGCCGATATTTTGTCTGATCCTTTTGCTGCTTCTTCAGGCGAGCCGCCTGTCGATTTAACTCCTGAAGTCGATGAGCCATCAGACTCCGGCCTTCCAGACATAGCAGCATCGACCAGTGCAGCAGATACTCCCTCCGATCCTTGGGCTGAACAAATTCCCATTACCCCACTGAGTGCAGAGATTGAAGAACCAACCCTAATTCAGCCACCTGACGTTCCAACTATCAGTGAGCCTGTTGAAGAGTTCATATCTCTAGATTCCACGCCAGACGAGAGTCCACTGCCTGATCCTTGGATGGATGAAGTCGAGCCTGCTCACCCTGAAGAGGTGATACCAGAAATTTCGACCCCAGAAACGACAGATTTCTCAGGATCCGATAGTCCTCCCGTGGCTGATTTTGCGGCCGATGTGTCTGCTGGTGCTGAAATACCAGTGGTGGAACCTGAGATAGAAGAACTATCAACGCCAGAAGATCAACCCTTAACAGTGGGTGAAGATTCTCCTACGAGTGATGACTTACCTGTAGCGGATTCATCATTCTCCATCGATCCAGGAACTCCCCTAGACAGTGAGGCAACGCCTTTAGCGCCCAGTGCAGGGTTTATCAGTTCTGATATGGCAGAAGTTCCTACGAGTGAAGCAGACTCTGATCCCAGTGATCCTGTTGAACCAGATAGCTCCGCAGCTGATATCCCTGCTGTCATACCTCCGTTAGGAGGGGTAACAGGCGATAGCGCTGCTATGCCTGAAGCGGATGGGCTGGAGTCCGTACCCGCCTTAGAAAGTGATGGTGAACCTGAGGTTGCCTCTGCACCAGCACCAGCTCCTGTGCCAGCACCAGCTCCTGTGGCTGTAGGCGCAGCCTCTTCAACCCGTTCTTCTTCTGGAGCAAATGCAGGTGATTTAGGCGCGTTAAGCGATAAGTTACCCCTTAACCGCGTTCAGGCCGTTGGTTTATTGGTCGCCATGTCAACTTTAGGCACCATTACTTATTTTGGAGTGACTGGCAATCAGCAGGAACCTTCTCAAACACCGACTTCTGATCCATTGGTATCTTCTTCGCCTCTGAACCCTAATCAATCTGGCAATAGCCCAGGCAACTCGCCTATTGCCAGTGCTCCTACTGCTAGCGAGGATGCTCCTGCCGGTGCGAATACGCCTGGACAGCCGCCCACCAATCAAACAGCAGTCGTTCCTAGTCCTACAGAGGCAATCGGCGGTATTGGTGCGCCTGAGGTGATTCCCTCACAGCTTGATATTTCTGATGTTCCTGAGGATCATTGGGCCTATCCTTTTATTGCGAAGCTCCATGCTCAAGGGATTATTCCGGATTACCCTGATGGCAAGTTTCAGCCGGACAAGCCGGTAACTCGGGCAGAATTAGCGGCCCAAATTCAACGGGCTTTTGTTGATGAACCTGGGCAGCGCTCTTTGAGTTTCTCTGATATCGCGACGGATTATTGGGCTGCAGACGCCATTGAAGGAGCTGTGGATAAGAAATTTATGAGCGGATATCCGGAAGGAGATTTCCAACCGGATAAGCTTGTGCCTCGTTATGAGGTGCTAGTCGCTTTAGTGAGTGGCCTAGAACTAGAGATTCCCACATCTCCAGACTCTAGCCTGCAGCGTTTTCAAGATCAGGGCCAACTCCCTGATTGGTCAAAAGGCAAAATTGCGGCCTCAACCCAAGAAAGCATTGTGGTTAGTCATCCTGATCCAGGGCTCCTCACACCAGAAGCGAATGCGACTCGGGCAGAAGTCGCCGCCATGATTTACCAAGCGCTGGTGCAATCAGGGCGGCTAGAACCGATTGAGTCTGAGTATGTGGTGACGCCAGATTCTTAAGGGATGATCAGGTTATGGGATGAAAATAAAAGGCTAATCCTAACACCGCATAGGTGGCTAGGAGCAATGTTCCTTCCAACCAGTTGGACTGACCGTCTGAGCTAATGGAATTGGCAATCAATACCGATACGGCAACCGCGACTAATTCAAAAGGATTAAAGTCCAAGTCCATAGGTTGACCAATCACCCAGCCCGCTAAAACTAAAGCAGGTGCCACAAATAGAGCAATTTGCATACTGGAGCCGACGGCGACGGACACAGACAAATCCATCTTGTCTTTCATGGCCACGGTGACGGCGGTGGCATGCTCAGCGGCGTTGCCAATAATGGGCAGTAAAATCACCCCGGTGAATAGGGGGGTCAATCCCAGTTGCTCGGTGGCTGCTTCTAAGCTACCCACTAAAAATTCGGATTCAACGGCAACCGCTAGGGTGGCTGCTAGCAACACACCAATCCATAGTCGTAGGTTACTAGAACCTTCTTCATGGGCCTCTTCTTCTTCTGACTCCATTCCCGCAACCCCGACATCAAACAAGTAGGTGTGGGTTTTCATGGAGAACAGGAGGGTTAAGCCATAGACACCAATCAGCACGATGGCGACGGCAATGGAAAGATTCTGAAGAACCTGACTCTCGATGCCTTCTGCCGAGAACTTAATGGCCGTTGGCAACAGAATCGCAATGACGGCTAAGTTCATTGATGATGCATTGACACGAGCAACAACGGGCTGAAAGGTCTGTTCTTTGTAGCGGAGTCCACCCAGCAACATGGACAGCCCCATCACCAATAGCAAGTTGCCCAGAATAGAACCGGTAATACTGGCTTTGACCACATCAACCAATCCGGCCTGCAGTGCAATAAAAGCAATGATCAGTTCAGTTGCATTGCCAAAGGTTGCATTAAGCAGGCCACCTGCTGAAGGACCAATAACTACAGCAATTTCTTCCGTCGCTGCTCCCATCCATGCTGCTAAAGGCACAATGGCTAGCGCTGAAGTCGCAAACAGCGGGAGCGGTCCCCACTCTAAAAGGTCTGCTGCAATGGAGACAGGGATAAACAGCAGTAAGACAATAAAAATTCGATTTTTGAGAGTCACAATTGCAGATGATTTGGGTTTACAAGTACATCAAAATCAATTTGGAAAAATTGGGTTTCCTGGTGATTTGTTTGGGGTCATCAGGAGCATTTTGGTGGGAATCGAGCTGATCCCATAGTAAATATAAAGACTTTACCCATAATGCCCGAATAAACTCTTAAGATATCTTGCAAATTCCCCTATTCCCAAATGGGATCGCCTAGGTTATAGCCACAGACAGGTTAGCAGTTTCTTTGCCTCCATAGAATCTAATCAATACTACGTCCGGCTTCACTACATAAAGGACCCATCCATTATTTTTCTTTTGGCTTCGCTGCATCCTCACTATTCAAACTGATCTGGATGTTCAGGTTTGGAATCCAGCTTCAAGCGAGCGCTTAATCATTCCGCATCAACGCTAAATCTCTTCATCCACGGCGGTTTTTTTGATATGAATACAACTTCTTATATTCCTGAGAATACGGGACAGGAAAAGGCGACCTTTGATGTCCCTACTCCGTTACGATCTCAAGCTAATCCATTAGAGAAAGCTGAGGGCGTTTATGTGACCTTACATGGTCATTTTTATCAGCCTCCTCGAGAGAATCCTTATTTAGGCACTATCGAACGGCAATCGAGTGCTGCGCCTTTCCATGATTGGAATGAGCGCATTTATCACGAGTGCTATCGCCCCAATGCGTTTGCTCGCATTTTTAACGACCAAGGCGAAGTCGTCAACATCGTCAATAATTTTGAATATCTCAGCTTCAATATTGGTCCCACTTTGATGAGCTGGTTGGAAACCTACGATACAGAGGTTTACCAGCGCATCATTGAGGCAGATCGCAAGAGCTGTGAACGACTGCAAGGCCACGGCAATGGGATCGCACAGGTATATAACCACATCATCATGCCTTTGGCCAACCACCAGGATAAGGTGACCCAGGTGCGATGGGGGAAAGCAGATTTTCAAGCCCGGTTTGGCCGGGACCCCGAGGGCATGTGGCTAGCAGAGGCCGCCGTCGATCAGGCCACCATTGAGGTGCTGATTGAGGAAGGGATTCGGTTTATTATTTTGGCCCCCTCCCAAGCACAACGCTGCCGTGCGATACCTGGTATTGCTAGCGATACCAACGATACGCCTGACTGGGAAGAAGTGGGTGGGGGGCAGATTGACCCGACGCGCCCCTATCGCTGTTACCTTCCAGGAGATCGAGATCGCTACATCGATATTTTCTTTTACGATGGCCCTATCTCTCGGGACATTGGCTTTAATGCGGTACTCAGTAGTTCTCAGAATTTGGCCAATCGATTGGGGCAGGCGGTACGGTCTGATCGCAAGCCGTCTCAACTGATTTCTATTGCCACAGATGGTGAAACCTTTGGGCACCACAAACGCGATACGGAAAAAGCGATCGCCTATGCGTTTCACGATACCTTCCCCCAATTGGGATGGACCGTCACCAACTATGCCCATTACTTGAGTCTGCATCCTCCCACTTGGGAAGTTCAGCTCAAACCTGTGACCGCCTGGAGCTGTGGTCATGGGGTCGATCGTTGGCAAGATGACTGTGGGTGTGGTGGAGAAGGCAGCCTTTGGCATCAAAAATGGCGCCGTCCTTTAAGAGATGCCTTAGATTGGCTACGGGATCAGCTCAGCGATATCTATCAAGAACTGGGTACGCTCCTGTTTGAAGATCCCTGGGAAACCCGGAATCGCTATATCGAGATTATGGGACAGTTCCCTCAACAGGCGCAGCTCGATCCATCTTCAGGGACTGATCCCCTTCAAGCCTTCCTCAATACCCACCAAAATCATGAACTCTCTCTAGAAGAGCGGGTAGATGCCTTGCGGTTATTGGAGATGCAGCGCCATAGCCTGCTGATGTATACCAGTTGTGGTTGGTTCTTTGCCGAACTCTCACGACCCGAAGGGGTGCAAATTCTTCGATATGCAGCTCGTGCGGTTGACTTAGCAGCGGATGTCGCTGGGATCAGCCTAGAGCCAGAGTTCATAAAGCGCTTGGCTTTAGCCCCCAGCAATGTCGATCTATTTGAGACGGGAGCAGGTGTATACCAGCAGCTGGTGATTCCATCTCAAATTGATGTACAGGCCGTTGCTGCCCACTATGCCATCACCTCGCTGTTCAATCCCTATCCCCCACAGCACCCCTATTTCTCCTACCAAGCGGAGCAGGTTGATTATCAGATTCAGCGCTTAGGCTCCCTTTCCTTAGCTATTGGCCAACTGCAGCTCACCTCCAATGTCACGTCTGAATCAGAACATCTGGTGTTTTGCGTTCTCCATTTAGGTGGCTGGGACTTTCATTGTGGCGTGCAGCTCTTTAGTGGCCGCAAGCACTATGGTGAGATGAAGGCCAAGTTGTTTAATACCCTGCAACAGGCCAGTGCCACTAATATTGTGTTGGCCATATCCGATACCTTTGGTCATCAGCACTATGGCCTCCATGACCTTCTCCCCGAAGAGCGTCATCGGATTATCTCTCTCCTCTCCCAAGAGACCTTAAGTCGCCTCAATCAGCTCTATACCCAAGTTTATCGAGATAACTATGGGGTATTGATGGCCTTCCAATACGATGACCTGGAAGTGCCTCCTGAATTGCTAACGGCCGCTCAAGTTGCCCTTAACCATCGTGCCTTAAATACCCTTAAAGGGCTAGAAAAGGAGATGAGTGATCCAGAGCTAGAAACCTCCCAGGTGGGAGCCAGTTATTTGGCAGAACTCGCTGCGATCGCAACCGAAGCGGAGCAAGCGGGTTGTCGTCTCAAGCTGGATGCCGTCTACCCCTTACTCGAAGATTTAATTCTTCGTCTGTTATGGCAACTGTTCCATCATGTTGAGGTGGACTTATCTCCCCATCGGATTCAGCGTCTACAAACCTTGCTCAATTTGGTCCATCAACTTCAGCTCGATATCCATCTTGACCGGGCTCAAGAACTTTACTTACGTTGTCTGCAAGAGCAGATGACCCTCTTGAATCACAGTCAAGCCATCACTCAAGCTCAATTGTTGGCGCAGAACAACGATTCTAGATCGGGGCAGGATCTATCTCAGGATGATCCATTGTCGATGGATCAAATGCGCCAACTTCTCCAGTTGGGCCGCAAGCTAGCCATCGATGTTCAGCCTTGGTTGGACAGCTATCAGTAACGCTTACTTTACGGATTGGCTAGCAGGCACAATGGATGACGGTGTGGATTGGTGGAGCTGTAAAGCACTTTGCTGAGTGGCATGTAATTGCCAAATCGCTAATCCACCCGCCAAAATTGTTCCTGCTAACGACCCCAGCAATACCTTGTTTTGAGTTTTTAATCGACGAATTTGAGTCGTTTTTTGCTCCATTGGTGTTGGCAAAGCCGTAACCTTAAACGACTCCATCAATACCTTGTTTTGAGTTTTTAATGGACGAGTTTGGGTGGTGTTTTTCTCCATCGGTGTTGGCAAAGTATCAGATGATGGTTGATTCTCTATAGGGAACTCGGGTTCGCTTGGAGCAGCAGACTCGGCTGATATAAGCGGATTTATAGAGATGCTTTCTACTTCAGGCTCCGCTGCTTTGTTTGGTGTTGTATCTGTTCCGTAGGTGGGTGAGTTTGGAGGATGCTGATCAACGGCATTCTCGCTGCCTGAGAATTGTGGCTCAGCTTGTAAACCATCAGCAGAAGAGACTATTACCTGGGGTTGGTTTTCTTGCTTATCTGTTGCACCGTTCATGGGATCGATTGATATGTCAGGTGCTTTCCCTTGGAGGATAGCCGTTCCTGCAGATGTGGTCGATTCCTCTGGGATGGAAGTCTCGTCTAACTGGCTTGGAGGTGTTTGATCAGCTGGGAATGCTTTGTCTGTCGAGATCGGAGCGGGGTCAACCTTGGGGGCCGTCTCTTGCGGCTGAACGGTTTTGGCTTTTGGGGTAGGGAAAGCGACTTTCCGCGTTAGCCAATTCACAATTAATTCAGGACAATTTTTCTTAAACCAGTAGTAGCCATAGCGTTTAGCGATAGGCTTTGACATTCCTGCCAGGGTCTTAGTGAATTGGTTTATAGAATCGTTTTGAACCTTTTTATTAATGAAATTAACGGCCCCCACATCGTAAAGGCACTCAATAATCAGCTTGATCGTGGTTTCTTCATTTTCAGTTAAATGTTGTAGCAGGACTAATACATCCTGCATGCGCTGCTGCTCCCGCTTTTTTTCTTCGGGGCTTTTAGACACCATCATAGACTTGGTTCTGGAATGGAGAATGGGGATATCGTTATTATGAGCGGCACAAGAGTGATCCGTAAACTGATCCCACGGTAGAGAATGCTGCTCACCCAAGGTCAAGTCATCTAGACCCAGACCAAGCGCTTATATATAGGATTCCCAGAGGCCCGATAAACTCATGGATGTCAGCTAAAGACCGATTTGTTTAAAGAGAAAAATTGTCTTCAAATTCCTTGCGGGTCATCGGTTGTGAAACGATGAGTCCATCACCGGATAAAACCTCTAAGGGCTCTCCATCAATGGAGATCCAAATGGCTTCCTTTGGATCAAGACTACTGGCGGTGTAGACAATCTGGCCTAGGCGAGCCTGCATCGATTTGGTCCCACCGCCGGTGGTGAATTCCCTAGACAAATCAATGCGAACACCATCATCTTTTAATTTCAGGCTATTCAGCTGAGTCTTTTCAGGAATCGCATTAGTTTTGTCGGCATTTGCCGGTCCCTCCAACAGCCGTTTGAAAGCGGCGGTCAGTTGTTCCTCAGACGTGGCGTTCTCTAAATTATCTAGTGGTAGCTTGGTGGGTTCTAATACCAGTTGCTCTTGATCTTTATAGGCAATCCAATAAACCGCCAGTTCAGGTTTGGCAACGGCAGGTTCAGGATCGGTTTGTTCCGGTTGAGGAGAAACCGTAGGCGAGGGACTCGTTTCTGTTGATGTCTGTTGTGGCTGGCAGCCAAACCCTCCCAACACTAAGGTGATGCCAACCAGCCCTCCCCAGAACCGCCTACTTTGGTACCGTAGTTGTGCCATTTTTGGACTTCATCCTCTATGAATACATCGATCTAGTTCGGGAGAACAGGGGGCCATCAAGTCTAGCCTAACTCAAGGAATTTAATCTGGGTTTGCCGGTGGACACTCTAGCAAAATGACACCGTATAGTACCCCTTAACTTACGTTATTCGATTAAAGAAACTGGTATAACTGCTCTTGAGTTTAGATAACAGCAAATGTCAAAACTATTGTCCCAGAATTAGCCCATATAATGACGGATTTACAGATGATGAAGTTCCAAAGGTTGGGACTTCTAGTAGGGGCTAATCAGGACAGAATCCTTAAGTAGAAATGGCTTTCGCGAAATATTCTTTAAGGGTGGATAAAACCTGATCTAACGGGATTTGATGCGCGTCATGGGTGGCTCGTTCAACTATCTCAACTTTGCCTTCTTTCAAGGATCGTCCCGTCACAATTCGATAGGGAATGCCGATTAAATCGGCATCTTTGAATTTAACACCCGCTCGTTCAGTCCGATCGTCTAGCAAGGTTTCTATACCTGCGGCATTGAGCTCGCTGTAGAGTTTCTCAGCAGCTTCAACCTGGTTGCTATCTTTGCCATTGGGAATAATAATAATGGCGTGATACGGTGCGATCGCAACCGGCCAGACAATCCCATCTTTGTCATAGGACTGTTCCACTGCTGCTTGGGCCAGGCGAGAAACTCCGACACCATAGCAGCCCATCACTAACGGCTGTTCTTTTCCTGCTTCATTGGTATAGGTTGCGCCTAATGCTTGGGAATATTTGGTACCTAACTGGAAAATATGACCAATTTCAATGCCACGAGCTGTTTGCAGGGTTTGTTTAGCATCATGTACGGCTCGATCTCCCACCTGAGCAGTGCGGATGTCTACCACCTGTTCCGGTAAAGGAATATCAGTTTTCCAGTTGCTCCCGACGGTGTGGAACCCAATTTCATTGGCACCCGTAACGAAATCCTTGAGTTCTACAGCAGTTTGATCTACTAAGCGGACAAACTTACCATGCACCTGTTTGGATTTTTGAATATAGCTATCTGCTAAATCAGGAGCGATATAGCCTAGAGGTAGCGGTTGGCTAGCCCATTTGGTCGCTCCTTCCGCAACATTCAAAGCAATTAAGGCTTTGCCTTTCACCAATTCCCCTAATTTGACCAGCTCATTTTGCAACTTTACTTCATTGACCGCCTGGTCGCCGCGAAGGCTCACTAAAGCTAAGATCGTCTGACCGTTGTCGTACACCGCTTCATAAAGAACTGTTTTCACCACCTGAGTGGGGGAACATTGTAAGCACTCACAGAGTTTGATAATGGTATCGGTTCCGGGTGTTTCTCGTTTTTCAAAGGTTTTAAATGGAGAAGGCTGAGCATCTGTGGGCAGAGAACTTGCTTTCTCGACATTGGCGGCATAATTGCCATCTTCCGTGTAGAGAACCTCATCTTCTCCAGCTTCAGCCAATACCATAAACTCTTGGGATCCAGAGCCGCCAATGGCTCCAGAATCTGCATCTACGGCCCGATAAGCTAAGCCAGATCGCCGTAGGATATTGCAATAAGCGTCATGCATCTTACTGTAAATAGCTTTGAGATCGGCCTCGTCCGTCGAGAAGGAATATGCATCCTTCATAATGAACTCCCGTCCCCGCATCAGGCCAAACCGAGGGCGAATCTCATCGCGGAATTTGGTTTGAATTTGATAAAGGTTTAAAGGTAACTGACGGTAGGATCGAATCATATCTCTAGCGACCGCAGTAATCACCTCTTCGTGGGTTGGTCCTAACCCCAACTCCCGGTCCTGGCGATCCTGGAAGGCAAACATGATGCCTTCTGCTTGCGTATACGTCTCCCATCGACCTGATTCTTGCCATAGCTCAGCGGGTTGGATCTGAGGCAACAAACATTCTTGAGCCCCAGTCGCATCCATTTCCTCCCGGACAATCTGAGACACCTTTTGCAACACGCGCCACATCAACGGTAAATAGGCATAAATCCCACTGCCTATTCGGCGAATATACCCGGCCCGCAAGAGTAATTTATGGCTGGGGATTTCTGCTTCCGCTGGGTCTTCTCGCAGCGTCACAAACAGCATTTGAGATAGCCGCATGGTGTCCTCTTAAGCTTCAGTTTTGCCTTATCAGTCTAGACGATTAGACTATGACTTTAATCTTGTCCTGCAATCAATCCCAGTTTTGTCTAAAACAGGGGTATATCAGTGTTGTACAGTTACAGTTATGTATAACGAAGAAGACCTCAGCCTCCTAGACAACGAGGACAATTTAGAAAGTCCGCTGGATCACATGGCCGCAGTCGATGATCCTGCGGCAGAAGCGGCAAAGCCAGATGTCGAAGAGATGCTGCAATTCTTAGCATCGTCTGATGTGACGCAACGCATGATCGCAGCGAGAGCATTTTGTGAGTTGCAAGACTGTAGAGCAATTCCTTATTTGATTCAATTGTTAGCTGATGCCTGTCCTCTAGTTCGGGTCAGTGCAGCTTACGCTTTGGGGCGAAACCCCAGTGATACAGCTGTTCTTCCCCTGATCCATCAATTCAATCAAGATTGGAATGGCTATGTTCGTAAAGGGGTTGTGTGGGCTTTAGGCAATTGTCGAGATCAGCGAGTCCTTGCCCCTTTAGTGGATGCTCTTGAGAATGACATCTCAGCTGTTCGCCTCTGGGCTGCCAGTTCCCTGGGACAACTCTCCGAAATCGATGCTGATGTCGCTGCTGCTGCTATCCCTGCTGTGATGCATGCCCTACAAACTGAATCCATGGCTCCCGTCCGCAGTAACTGTGCTTGGTCTCTAGGACAATTGAGCAAAGTGCTGGTAACAGGCAATCTCTATGATCAAGCGATTGCAGCCATGATCAAAGCCCTCAGTGATGGCGATCTGGGTGTTCAAGAGGATGCCAAGAGTTCCTTACTCAAGCTTGGAGATCCAACAGGACTACAGGCGATAGAAGAATTAGAGAGTATGGGGTTGTTGTAAGGTATCCGCCATCTCTCCCTGCAGTAGAGGATTAGTGGCGGAGAGTTCCTGGAATGTTGGCCTATGACTGATATTGGTTCCATTGCTAGGGACCGTAAGGTCATGGTTATTAATCACCGCTCCGTTGGGGGTGATAGCCTCCATCATCAGCGTTAGGAAATCAAATAAGCGGTTAATCGATTCGTGATGACCATATTGTTGCGGATCAATGCTGGGTAAAGGCTTTGCCAAGGGCTGACCATCCTCGGGCTCAAGCATCATGTATGTTTCTTCATAGACTCGCCAAAGATCAAGTTGTAGTCGTTCTTTATCAATGCTTGCTGCGGTAGTCAATCGCAGCAGAATGGTGCCATCTGGATTATGTTCTAACCGCTGAATTTTGACGGGCTGGCAGCTTGGTTGGGTTTGTAACCATTGGAGACTGTAAGTTAACGCGGCCCAATGGACATCCTTAGGTAGCCCCAGGGTAAGCGTGGCTTGAGCTTCAGCAAAAAAGTATTTCACTTCTCCGGGCTCAAAACAACCTGTTTGGGGGACGCGTTCCTGCTGATTGTTGCGTTGATAGGCATAGTCACAGACAACATCTACTAAGGTTGTGGTGGCATTAGGGCTTATATCTTCCAAGCAAACCCCAGTCAGGGTAGCCGCGGAAAAATTGGTACCAAACAGGCGGCAGCGAGTTAAGTTGGCGTCCCGTAGATTTGCTTCCTTGAGTGACGCTTGTTGCAGATCGGCCTCACTCAGATCGGCACCTGTTAAATTAGCAAAGGACAGGTCTACTTCACAACCATCGACTCGACTAAAGTTCGCTTTTACACATTGTCCGTTCTTGAGATTAGTGTTGCGTAAATCAGCGCCTCTAAAATTCACCTCAATCGCAATACTTTTACTTAAATTGGCATCTCGTAATAGGGCAGCGCTTAAGTTAGAAAAACTCAAGTCTGTTTTGCTCAAATTAGCGCCTTTTAAGTTAGCGCCTTTTAAGCTGGCTTCACTCATAAAAGCTCGACTTAAATTGATCTGCTGTAATTGGGCTGAATCTAGCTTAGCCTGGGTCAAATTAGCCTTAATCCCATTGGCTTCTGATAAGTCTGCTTTACTCAGATTCACCTGTCTTAAATCAGCGTAGGGAAAGATAACCTGTACCATACAAGCCTCAATGAGAATGGCTTGGTACAGGGTTGCTTCGATCAGCGTTGCCCCCTGTAACCGGGCAAAACTCAAATCTGCTTTCGTTAAATCTGCTCGGCTGAAATTAACTCGACTGAGATTGGCCTCGCTCAAGAAGGCATCACTTAGATCACTACCGGCTAAAAAAGCACCACTGAGATTGGCCAAGCTGAGATTGGCTCGACTCAAATTAGCATTGATTAAATTAATGTCTTTTAAATCCTGTTCACTCAGGTCTACACCACTCAAATCTGGTTTGACCCTAGGATTTTGTTTACGCCACTGGTTCCAATGATTAACACCACGTTTAATCATACGGACATGGTTAGTATTGGCCATAGCGGGGGATAAGCAAATGAATAGTCATCAGTGTCTTTAACCTCTATATTTTGAGTCTGTGGATTGACTCGTTGTCATCCCCCCGGTGAACCACAGTCTTCAAAATAGTTTTACCTCAATACTAACTATCCTTTTAAAACCTCTAAATTAGGTTTAGCTAGTATCTCTATGTAATATAGATCACAAGTCTATTTTGCCCTATTTTTTATATTTTTTCATTCAGGTTTCAGGCATAGAGCCTTGAATTCAGCGCTTAGCACTCGGTCAATATGTGAAACTTTGCTAGCATTCCCCTATAAATCACTTTTCATCTCTCTTTAAGCTTCTCTCTAGGCTACGGTAAGGAAGGTAGATTACAGTGGTAATAGCTTCAAGACGCAGTTTCTTTGGGCATCTCTGATTGTTTTTTTATGGCTGAGCCCTTAATTGAACTCAAAGGAATTTCTAAAGCCTTTGGTAAACATGTGGTGTTGAATGGGGCGGACCTCACGGTTTATCCAGGTGATGCACTGGCGATTTTAGGTCCTTCAGGGACTGGCAAATCAACGATTCTCAGAATCATTGCGGGTTTGCTTGCGCCTGATAAAGGAGAAGTCTATATCAATGGAAAACGCCGCTGTGGGTCTTTAGATAATTTCGATAACCCTATTCGTATGAGCATGGTGTTCCAGCAGGCAGCGTTGTTTGACTCCCTGACGGTTGAAGAGAATGTGGGGTTTTTCCTGTACCAGAATTCTGCTTTGCCGAGGCAACGTATTCGAGATTTAGTCGATAAAAAATTAGAGGTGGTGGGTTTACCTGGTATTGGGCACCTCTATCCTGCAGAATTGTCTGGAGGTATGCGGAAACGGGTGAGCTTTGCCAGAGCTATTTTGGATAATCCAGATGATGATTTAGATGATCCTAAAATTTTGCTCTACGATGAACCCACAGCGGGTCTTGATCCCATTGCCTCCACGATGATCGAAGATTTGATCTTAGAACTACAACGCTCTTCTGGCTGTGAGACCTATGCCATTGTTACCCATCAAAACAGTACGATTCGCCGTAATGGCAAACGATTGGTATTGCTTTATCAAGGTCAAGTGCAATGGCAAGGGATTTGGGATGAAATCGAGACGTCGGATAATCCCTATCTACAGCAATTTATGAGTGGAAGTGTGCAAGGCCCCATGGACTTGGTGGGAGATTACTTGTAGCACGAGAACACCGAATAATAGTTAGCTAACGTCACCGATGAGGGGCAGTATGAGAACGCGAGCGGTACGAGAAGGGACAGTGGGATTGCTAGTAATCTTTGGCCTAGGGCTCGTAACGAGTTTAATTTTTTGGGTGCGTGGTTTTAACTTTGGCGGTAAAGCTTACACTTTGCAAGTGGAGTTAGCGGATGCTTTAGGGTTAAGCATTGGTAGTCCGGCTAAGTTTAGAGGGGTAAAGGTAGGGCATATTACGCGAATGCGGCCCCAGGCAAATCGGGTGGTGGTTGAAGTAGAAATCACGTCTAGTACCGTATTGATTCCTCGGCAAACAAAAGTTGAGACGAGCCAGTCAGGGTTTGTGGGACAGGCTGCCTTAGAGTTTCGACCGATTGAAGTTGAGTTCAGTGATGCCTCTTTAGAAGATTTAAGTCCATTTGAGCCAGACTGTGATCCTCGAATGATTCTATGTCAAGGGGATCGTCTGACAGGGGATTCCGGTAATAACTTGGAGGAACTCATTCGTGCCACGATGCAAATCGCGACGCAATTAGGAGGTACAGATTTAAAGGCTACCCTC
Source organism: Acaryochloris sp. 'Moss Beach' (assembly GCF_021497025.1). Lineage (NCBI taxonomy): Bacteria > Bacillati > Cyanobacteriota > Cyanophyceae > Acaryochloridales > Acaryochloridaceae > Acaryochloris > Acaryochloris sp. 'Moss Beach'. Next base: position 2,035,450 of record NZ_CP071717.1, on the reverse strand, counting down.
AATAATTTATCTCAGGCGTCCAAAGATATTAGCCAACTCAGTAAAGATACGAAGGTTGCCCTAACGGATGTGTCTCGTGCTGCCCGCAGTGTGACCCAGCTCAGTTTGGATACCCGTAAACAGCTGCGACAGTTTGGTGTTGCTGCTGAATCGGTGACGGCAGCAGCGCAACAATTCAATCAATTAGGGGGTGAAGTGAATACCCTGGTGAAGGGGAATAAAGGCACCTTAGTTACCTCCCTGCAGAACTTGCAAGAGACGAGCCAAGAGCTGAAGGTTGTGGTGACTCGTTTGAGTCCTTTGCTCAGCCGGGTTGAACAAGGCAAGCTGTTAGATAACCTAGAAACCTTGGCGGCTAATGGTGCTCAAGCCTCTGAAACTCTCAAACTTTTGACGACGGATGTGAATAATCCTGCCACTGTGTCGGAGTTGCGCCAAACATTGAAATCGGCTCGAGAGACTTTGGATAATGCCAGCCAAATCACCTCGGATCTTAAAGACATTACCGGCAATGAAGAGGTGAGGCAAAATTTAATTCGCTTAATTAACGGGTTGGGCAAGCTGCTATCTTCTAGCCAGGACTTGGAACAACAAATGCAAGGGGCTCAGAAGGCTCCGCTCACGTCTGCTTTTCCTCGATCGGAACCTCAATCGACGCTCCCTCAGAATTGACTGTTTCCTGCCAGCCTGCGAATGTTACGGTGAAGGGGGTAAACGATTCCTCTCAGTTGCAGGCAACCTATTTCTATGTCTTTTGATCGCTCCCAGTGGACTGCCGTTATTACCGGTGCGATCGCACTGCTGTTAGGAATTGGCTATCTGGTATTGGTCCAGGTGCTAGATTCTCGGGGGGAGATGTTGCCAGCCCCGATTAGTACGCTTCAGCTGGGCTGGGATGCTTGTTCTCACTGGATTTCTTGCTGGGGTAGTAGCGGCCGGATATTGTAAATCCTAAGGCTATTAGCTATATTAGTAGTAGGTGAGATATCTCTAAATAATTAATTAGCAGCTTTTTAACTTCATTAATCCGATTTTTCAATCTATCTAATTTGTGCAGTGGCGTATCCCCCCATTAGACAATCTAGAACATAGCTATGGGATTAATTGAGTGATTGCTTCTTCGCTTCCGCCCAGTGCCCATCGATGGCAGCAAGTCAGCTTCGCATCAACTCTATATCTTTGTCCAATCTTAGACTGCCTCCTTGCGGATATTCCTGTTGCCGAAGAGGCAGAACTCAGGTTAGGCCTGCAAGAGGCGTTAGTTAACGCGGCGAAGCATGGTAATAAGTTGGATCCTTACAAGACCATCTTTGTGCATTTTTCAATCAGCCGTTCTCAGGGTTGGTGGATTATTTCTGATCAAGGTGCAGGGTTTACTCCCCCGGATCAGTGCAAGATGCCCCCGCCCCCACAAAATATTCCTGATGCAGGCTGCGAATGTGGACGAGGTTTATACATTCTCCACCAGATTTTTGATCAGGTGTATTGGAACGGCGATGGGACGGAGCTTAGGTTGTTCAAAGCAATAAAATCTGAGGCTGATAAACAGCTCGCATGGCAAAATTGAGCCTTTCTCTCAAGACGCTTGAGTCCTGAAGGTGGTTTGGCGATCCTCTGCCTTGGTGAGGATGTGCTTATACCTATTAAAACCGTCATAATTAGGTATAAACTCCGTTCATAAATAGCTCATGTATGATGGAGGTCGGCAACCACAATGCTTTTATTCTTAGCCTATGACTTCCGGCCAAACCCAGCGTTTTGCGCTGACTACACCGCTCTATTACGTTAATGATTTACCCCATATTGGTAGTGCCTACACCACGATGGCGGCAGATGCGATCGCAAGATTTCATCGCTTACAAGGGCATGAGGTATTGCTGATCACGGGTACGGATGAGCATGGCCAAAAGATTCAGCGGACTGCCGAACAGAGGGATAAAGCACCACAAGACCACTGTGACGAAATCGTTGCTGGATTCGAAGATCTATGGCAACGCCTCAATATTCAATACGATCGTTTCAGTCGCACCACCAGTTCTCGCCATGCTCAGATTGTCAACGAGTTTTTCCAGCGCGTATGGGATAAAGGGGATATTTATCAAGGGCATCAGCAGGGCTGGTATTGCGTCGGTTGTGAAGAATTTAAAGAAGAACGAGATCTTCTAGAAGAAAAGCATTGTCCCATCCATAAGCGTCCAGTGGAGTGGCGAGACGAGCAGAATTATTTCTTCCGTCTATCGAAGTATCAAGATGACCTAATTAAATTTTTTGCCGATCATCCTGATTTTATTCAACCCACCAGCCGCCGCAACGAAGTCCTCAGCTTTGTTGAGCGAGGACTACAAGACTTTTCCATCTCTCGGGTCAACCTAGATTGGGGATTTCCTGTCCCGACTGATGATCAGCATACTTTATATGTCTGGTTCGATGCCTTACTCGGTTATGTCACGGCGTTGCTCGAAGAAGATGCAGAAGCTACTTTAGAGAACGCATTCAGTCAATGGTGGCCGATCAATCTCCACTTAATCGGCAAAGATATCCTTCGGTTTCATGCGGTGTATTGGCCGGCCATGTTGATGTCAGCGGATCTTCCCTTACCTGATCGTGTCTTCGGTCATGGTTTCTTAACCAAAGATGGTCAAAAAATGGGGAAAAGTCTGGGAAATACCCTCGATCCAGTCGACTTGGTCGATCGCTATAGTGCTGATGCAGTTCGCTACTATTTTCTGAAAGCGCTAGAGTTCGGTCGTGATGGTGATTTTAATGAAACTCGATTTATTGATGTAGTCAATGCTGATCTCGCCAACAGCTTAGGCAATCTACTCAATCGCACCCTCAAAATGGCAGTTAAATATTGTGATGGCCGGGTTCCCGAGATTAATATTCAACATTTACCTGATGATCATCCTTTAGCTCAACTGGGTCGGGATGCGGCAGATCAAGTTGCAAAAGCATACCAAAGCTTAAGTTTTAGTCAAGCCTGTAATATTTCTCTGAGTCTTGTCAAAGCTGGAAACCAGTTCATAGACGAGCAAGCGCCTTGGTCTCTCTATAAACAAGGTGAGCAGGGTTTGGTGAATGAGATCCTTTACACAGTTTTAGAATCAGTTAGACTGTCAGCATATCTGCTTACTCCAGTTACCCCTAACTTGAGTACACAGATTTATCAACAGCTAGGGTTCAAGCTTGATTTGAATGTTAACCATGGTGAGGATGGGGCAGCCTTACATGCTATTCATAGCAGATGGGGGGGGTTACCCACCAATCAAGTGTTAGGCACTCCTCAACCTGTGTTCCAAAAATTAGAGCCTTTACAAGCTGCAGCACCCTAGCGTTTTGCTATCTAGACTTACTCTTCACACTTGAAATTTTTTTAAGGGTGCTGCATCACTTTAGTCAATCTATTTTAGAAACCTGCATTATTTAGATATCCGAGGCTTTAATTTCCATGATTATCAATCCAAATATGGATCAGAACCCTGTGTTCTCGGCAGAGCAAGTGCTCGAAAACCGTGGGCGTATTGCTATTTTTATTGATGGGTCTAACCTTTTTTATGCTGCTCTGCAGTTAGGCATTGAGATTGACTACACCAAATTGTTGTGTCGTTTGACCTGTGGCTCACGCTTGTTGCGGTCCTTCTTTTATACCGGAGTGGATCCGACGAATGAAAAACAGCAAGGTTTTTTGCTGTGGATGCGACGCAATGGTTATCGCGTTATTACGAAAGAACTGGTTCAACTTCCAGATGGCTCTAAGAAAGCTAATTTGGATGTTGAAATCGCCGTAGACATGATGTCGTTAGTGGGTTGCTACGATACAGCGATCCTAGTGAGTGGAGATGGCGACCTAGCTTATGCTGTGGATGCCGTCAGCTATCGCGGGATTCGAGTAGAAGTTGTTAGCTTACGCTCTATGACCAGCGATAGTTTGATCAACGTTGCCGATCGCTACATCGATTTAGAAGGAATTAAAGGCGATATTCAAAAAGCCTCTCGCTCCGGCTATACGTATCGTCCTTTATCAGGGATTGCAATTTCAGAGCCCGAGACGGAAGAAGTTGCTGATCCCGCTTTTGACTAATACTCATGTGCTCTGAGTGTTTTGACAAGACTCTTTTTTGTCAGTGCTAACGCTGGATATGGAGCCTATATTTATCTTGTTGGCCTGCTTGGTCTTATCCTTTCAGGCTGTGCACCTGTAATATTTAGGCGTCCTGTCCCCAAGCAACCTCAAACGTCTCTGCATCAGGCTATCTTCAAGCGCACTGATCCTGCTGGGCAGCTCTTATGGCAGTTACGGGCCGAAGAAGTTGAGGTCGCTGGTGAGGTAGGTCAACTCAAGCAGATTCAGGGAACCTTCTATCACAAGCAAGAACCGATCTATTCGCTGCAGGCGCCCCATGGTCAGGTTCATCAATACTCTCACTTTATCCAGCTTCAGGGACCTATCGTTGTCAAGAATGTGCGAGATCGCACAACTCTGCGAAGCCAACGTATTCAGTGGCACCCGAAAACGGGGCAGCTTATGGCTCAACAGCAGGTTCTCCTGCAGCATCCCCAGTTTGAAATGAAGGGGCAGCGGTTTCAGGCGTCTACCCAGACCCAGCAGTCTCGTTTGTCAGGCGCTGTTACTGTCACTTGGCTCAATCGAAATCTACAGTTGCAAGCTCAGGAAATTAATTGGCTTCCGCGCCAAAAGACCCTGTTTGCTCACAGCATGATCCCCGCCAGGGTGACGGTGCAGCCCAGTGCGGATCAGCCCCTCACATCGAACAAGTGGCAGCATGTCCAAGCTCAACGCGTTAATTGGCTTTTGCCGTCTCAACAGCTTGTGTTCGATGAAGCCGTCGAGATCCGCTCCTCAGAGTCTAAGATGCACATCAAGAGTCCCCGATTAGTGATGAGTCTGATAGAAGATAAGTGGCATAGTCCCCGAGGTCTGCACGTTCAATATCAAGGTATTTCTGCTCAAGCTAAACAGGGCAGGTTAGAGGCGTCTCAAACGCTCCATCTACAAGATCAGGTCCAGGTTCAAGGGTTACCTCAGCAAGCTCAGTTGCGAGCCCAGGCGCTTACCTGGAATATGGCAACTCAGACGGTCCAGGCCCGAGGCCAGCTTGTGTACCAACAGCTGCAACCTTGGATGCGCATGACGGGTACGAAGGCTGCTGGTAATTTACGGGAGCAAACCTTAGAAGTTGAAGGGGGAGAAGCTGTAGTTGAAATCGTTCCCTAAGGCAACGCTATATTACTGGCGGCGAGCAGCGACTTGGTTGCGCTGGGGATCACCCAAGGCAGGCATAGGGCGGCTCGGCCGTAGTTCCCCCATACTTTTAGCATCCGTGCCTAAGCGTTGAGTGAGTTGTTGGAGAATACGGTCTTGATCTTGCCGAAAGCCGTCAATATTCTCACCTCGATTGATAATCGCAAACCACACAGGCCCCAATTTTTGAGTCGGAATGACGCCGGCTAGGGCACTGACATTCCAAAGAGTTCCAGTTTTAACAATCGTTGCAGTGGGGAGTTGACGGTCTTTAATGGTACCCAGGTCACGTTTGGCAACCGGAAAGACATCGGCAAGGGTGAGCTTATGGGGCTTTAATTCCCGTTGAATTCCTTGGAGTAAGGCTACCACAGCCCGAGGAGAGAGACGATTATCCTGCCCTAGTCCTGAACCGTTCTGTAAACGGATCTCATTCGTAGACACACCAGTGGCTGCCGTTACTTGGGCCATTAGGGTGGGGCCATTACCGATGCCAGAGGCAAGGGATTCTGCCAAGGCATTATTACTATTAACGTTCATCTGTTTGAGTAAGGCAAAGATAGGGAGAGACTGATGCCGCAATAGCAGTCTGGATTGAGGGGGGGATGGACGCCATTGTACTGTTCCAGAAATAGCTAACTGGGTCGTTAGTTGAGTTGTTTTAGGTGGCGTATAGCGACTCTCTTCGGTGGTCTGATAAACTTTCCCGTTCAATCCTTGGCGCAATCGCTCTCCCGCTTGCATGGGGGCGGTCAGAAAGTCCATCCAGAAGTTGCCGGAGATAATCAAGTTGCCGGAGACGGTTTGAATACCCATCTGATTGAGGCTATAGCCCAGACTCGTGGCTTCAGGACCTACAAATAGGGGATCTCCACCTCCTACCATGACTAAATCTCCCTGCAACACGCCATTCACCACAGGCCCGGTTGCTCTAACTTCGGTCAGAAAAGTATGGTGTGGTCCCCAGGTTTTTAAAGCAGCTAGAGTGGTGGCCACTTTGGTTAAAGAAGCGGCAGGAAGGGGTTGTTGGGCATTGTGGTTGACTAATAACTGATCTTGGGTCTGTAACCAAAATCCCTGGGCAGCGGGAGCAAACCCTTGAGATGAAAAGCGATTCAAAGAATCATGCCAAATCTCTGCAATGTCAACGTCAGGAGAGTTGATGTGGAGCAGATCGAACGGAGTAAGAGGAGATGCTGGTTGATTTGATAACACTCCTACCGTGTTTAACCACAAGGGGATCAGACCCGTACTGAACAGTTGCAACATGGTTTCTCTCACCGCAGGTATCAAGGGGCAGTAGTTGTATTGTGCTTAAATAATGAATTTTTGTGAAAGTAAGTCTGGGACTGATGGATCATCAAGTTTGACGAATTGACGTCCAGGAGGCTGATGGGAGTGTAGTAGATGGTTTGTACGTCAAATCCTGATGAGAATTGGCATCCATCCACTTGGCAGGGGCAGGACTGGATGCAGCGGTAAGGTATTCAGTCGGCTATGGAGGGGGGATTTTGGATAAAGGGTGGGCAGTTTTTCTCGGAAGAAGGGTTTTACCTCAATTACAATAAAAAAACAATTTTCTACCCAGCCTATTAATATTGCATCTCAGTTTGGGATGATCAATATTGATGCTAAGCGGTTAAGTGTAGGGAACGGTATGTTGAGCATCCTGAGATAGGAGGTTGTATGCAAGAGTTGAATAGCATTTCAGATAACACCCTGGAGAATTCCATCAAACAAAATGTAATGCTCCAGGCAGTTGAATATGGGGTGGCAGGCTTATCCATTGCCGGAACGGTGGCAACCTTTATCTTGAAAGAGGCTACTTTTGCAGCAGCTCCTCTTACCTTGTCCGTTTGTCTCAATTTGTTCAATCGCCGGAAACTCGATCAGCTGACCCGTCAGCATGCTGACGGAGATATGGCATTAGTCAAGCGGGATTTGCGAGCAGAAATTCAAAGGGTGCGATCGCAAGTCGAAGACTTACCTGCTTTCCAAGATCGGGCTGATTACAATGACGTTAAGGTCTCTATTACCTCTTTATCTGCCAGTGTAGCCACCTTAGAGCAACAAATGATGGAAACATCAGGGGGCCAGCCGATTGAAGCGATTAGCGCCATTGAGGCGGAACTGAACCAACTGCGAGAACATCAAATTGATCTGACCCATTCCATTGAAGCCTTACAAGGCCAGATTCCCAGCGATGCTGAATCTGCCAATGTGGCTGATAGCTATCAGCAAGAACTTTCTGCCCTCCAAGATGCCGTATCCCAACTCTCCCAGCAGGGATCTGGATCTGCTGACCTAGAGTCCTTACGAGCCGAACTGCAGGCTATGCTAGCCCCCGTGCAACAGCAAGTGGTTGATCTGTCAGAGCAGAGCCAACAGTCAGCCCCGGCAACGGCCTCGGAAGAGCAATTAGCGCCTGTCTTTGGCCAGATTGAAGAAGTCAAAGTCAAGATGGACGCGATGTTGTCGAACATCTCCGAGGAGATGGAAATTGCCCGAGGGGCCATGGAAAATACCCAGCATCAAGTGAATGAAGTCCAACATCAACTGACTGTGGTGCGAGAAGAAACAGCGAATACGCCCTCTGGTATCAACCCAGATGATCTCCACCAACAAGTACAGGCAGCGATGGGCCCCTTGCAAGACCAAATTGGCCAATTAGAAAGCCGGATCACGGCGCTACCCACCATTGATGCCAACGTCACCCAAGGTCAAGAAGAACAGCTCCAAGGTTTGCAACATCATCTTCAAGACTTAAGCAATCGCTTGGAGACGATTTCTAGTCAATTCTCAACAGAGATGGCGAACCTTCCCAATATGGTGGATGAGCAGGTTCAGAACCGAGTAGGTGAACTGCGGGAACAGACTGTTCCCCAGGCTGATGAGGTCGGTATGCAGGATAGAATGTCGGAGCTGGACTCACTCTTAGCCGACTTGTCCTAACGCTTTACTGATACTGAATGGCTGCTGTCGGTCTCCCTTTGGGAGGGGGAAGACCGGATTAGGATTGCCACAACTGCTGCAGGGTAGCGACAAAATTGGGATAAGAAATAGCGGCGGCTTCAGCTCGATGAATGGTGGTTGATCCCGTTGCGTTTAGGGCTGCGATCGCAAGGCTCATACCCACGCGGTGATCACCAAAACTCTCCACTTCCGCTCCCTGTAAACTGGCTCCGCCTTGGATCTCCAGGCCATCGGGTTGCTCGGTTAAATTGGCTCCCATTTTTTGGAGTTGCGTCGCCATTGCGGTTAAGCGATCGCTTTCCTTTACTCGTAATTCTGCAGCATCTCGGATGGTGGTAGGCCCTTGGGCAAACAATGCTGCAACCGCTAGAATCGGGACTTCATCCACTAATCGAGGAATCACGGCTCCCTCAATGACGGTGCCGTGAAGCTGGCTATGCTGGATATGGATATCGGCCACAGGCTCCCCTGCTACCGTCCGTTGATTCGCAAGGGTCATCTTGGCTCCCATCTGCCCTAATACTTCGAGGATGCCGGTTCGAGTGGGGTTAACCCCGACATTCTCAATCCAGACATCTGAACCCGGCACAATTGCCGCTGCCACCAGCCAGAAAGCAGCGGAGCTGATATCTCCCGGTACGATGATGGCTTGACCTTGGAGTTGAGCAGGACCTGTGACCGTAACGCTACAGGTCTCAGGATCAATGGCGATATCAGCCCCAAACGCGGCAAACATCCGCTCCGAATGATCGCGGGATAAGGCAGGTTCAGTAATGGTCGTTTGACCCTCAGCCATTAATCCGGCAAACATGATGCAAGATTTTACCTGAGCCGAGGCGATGGGTGAGTGGTAGTGGATGGGCTTTAACTGCTGTCCTCGAATGGCTAACGGGGCTAGGGTATCGCTTTGACGGCCCCAAATATGAGCGCCCATTTGCTGTAGCGGTTTAATGACACGGCCCATGGGACGGCTGCAGAGAGAAGTATCCCCAGTGACTGTAAATAAGCGATCGGGGTGGGAGGCTAGAATTCCTAACATTAGCCGGAGGGTTGTACCTGAATTCCCGGCATCTAAAACCACGGTGGGTTCTTGTAACTGGCCTAGGCCAATCCCCTGTACCCGGACATGTTCTGTATTCAATTCCGAGATTTCAGCCCCCATGGCCCGGAAGCAATGGGCTGTGCTGCGGGGATCTTCACCTAGCAGTAGCCCTTGAATGGTTGTTTCTCCCGAGGCCAAGGCTCCCAGCATTAGGGCGCGGTGGGAAATGGATTTATCGCCAGGGATCGTAGTTTTACCCTGAAGACGACCTTGAGACTGGATCACCCAGGTCGTTTCTGTAGGGGAAGGGCAGACGGTCAACACATCAGTAGGCATAGACTTTACAATCCCGAGGAACAGCCAATCGCCATCCTATCGCGTTTAGAGGGATTGGCTGCAGCCTGGATCGCTTCTACAATGTCAGTAGACGATGAGCAATCCAATGCAACCTTCTCTTAAAAAACAATTATTGTGGGTCACAGTAGCCTGTATTTTGCTGACCCTTGGATTTGGATTAGCCTTGTCTGTTGCTGTTAACCTCAGTTTGCAAGGTTTTGAGCAGCAGCGACCTGATTTAGAGATTTTGCCGTCTGAGAGTGCGCCCTCTTCAGCCCCCTTGTGAGGTCTAGTTGTTTGTGAGGTCGATGGCGCGTGAATGAGGGCTGTTTGCCGTGCTGCAAATAACCTGGCCTATCTCACTCCATAGGTTTTGACTCACTGCATAGCCCAGTGGCAGTCAGCAGTAGATATCGACCGCACCAGAAATTCTAAAGGCTGCTTTGAAATGGGCATCGATCAACCCTCCCATAAGGTCAGAATCAGCCCTCATACTTGGGGGCCACCATCACTCAGTGGGCAACCCCGCGTAGAGTGTGGTGTTGGGCCTAAACTTCTGGTGACTTAAAACAGGGAGGCTGCTCCCATAGTTAGGGGAACGTGCCTGCAAAGGCATCTGTTTTTCAAGAGGATATTGACGGCACAACTCGCAATTTCCTAGAGTGTGTTTCGGGGTCTCAATCACTATTGTTTTCAACATACGGCGTTGTCGTTTTCTATTACGAACGATATTTTAGGAAATCTGCGCCGGAAACAAAGGTCTTGCAGGCCATCCCACCCTTACATCTGGAGAACAATTGTGGATTTATCCTTAATTCCCGCTCAGCCTAAGCCAGGTTTAATCAATGTCTTGATTGAAATTCCTGCAGGCAGCAAGAACAAATACGAATTTGATAAAGATTTGCAGGCATTTGCCCTAGATCGTGTGCTGTTTGCCTCTGTGCAGTATCCCTATGACTATGGATTTATTCCCAACACCCTGGCGGATGATGGTGATCCCCTTGATGGCATGGTGATTATGGATCAGCCGACCTTCCCTGGCTGTGTGATTACCGCCCGCCCAATTGGCATGTTGGAGATGATCGACGGTGGTGATCGCGATGAGAAAATTCTCTGTGTCCCTGAAGAAGATCCTCGCTATGTGGATGTCAAATCCCTGGCGGATGTGTCCTCCCATCGTCTAGATGAAATCGCTGAGTTTTTCCGCACCTATAAAAATCTGGAGAAAAAGGTCACTGAAATTTTAGGGTGGCAAGATGTGGAAAAGGTCAATCCTTTGGTTGCCGAATGCATTAAAGCGGGCCAAAAGTAGGTTGAAAGAATTCCAAGGCTTGTTTTTTTAGGTGTAATATAACCTTTTTTTAGGTGTAATAAAACGCCCGAGATACGAGCCTTGTATCTCTCCTGCTCTCGTATCAGTCGATACGAGAGTCTGCCCCTTAGCTAAAAAAGGAAAGCCGTGATGGTATCGATTCAAAACCAAGTTGTATTGATCACAGGGGCGAGTAGCGGCATCGGAGCAGCCTGTGCGCGAGCCTTTGCCCCGTTGGGGGTGAAGTTGTTGCTAACCGCTCGACGGCTTTCACGCTTGCAAACCTTAGGGACTCAGCTAAAGGATGAATTTGGCGTTCATACCCATACTTTTCAACTGGATGTTCGCGATCCCACTCAAGTCGAATCTCAACTGCAAGGGCTCCCTGAAGAATGGTCGGCCATTGATGTCTTGGTGAATAATGCTGGTCTTAGTCGAGGTCTGGACAAGCTCTATGAGGGTAGTATTCAAGACTGGGAAGAAATGATTGATACTAATATCAAGGGCTTGCTGTACATGACGCGGGCGATTGTTCCCGGTATGGTGCACCGTCACCAGGGTCATGTGATTAATATTGGCTCTATTGCTGGACATCAGACTTATCCCAAGGGAAATGTCTACTGTGGGTCTAAAGCGGCGGTAAGGGCTATTTCTGAAGGGTTAAAGCAAGATTTACTGGGAACCCCTGTTCGCGTCAGTTCTGTGGATCCAGGTCTGGTGGAAACGGAGTTTAGTGATGTCCGCTTTCATGGCGATACAGAGCGAGCCAAGGCTGTTTATGCCGATACTGCTCCCCTGACTCCAGAAGATATTGCTGATGTGGTGGTGTTTTGTGCGACTCGCCCGCCCCACGTCAATATCAGTGAACTCTTGGTCTTGCCCACGGCCCAATCTGGAGCAACCCTAGTCCATCGACAGTCTTGACTGACATCCTGATTTTATTCTGGGAAGTACCTTAAGAGTTCAGCTGCCGGTAAGGGAGGACTGATCAAATAGCCTTGGATGCCATCACATTGGTGGTCTAGTAAAAATTTTCGTTCAGCCAGGGTTTCTACCCCTTCGCCAATCAATGATAATCCCAGGTTATGGCCCATTTGGATAATGGCCGTCGTGATCGCTGCATTGGCAGGTTGACGATCAATTTCATGGATAAAGCCTCGATCAATTTTCAGGGTATCCAAGGGAAAACGCTGTAAATAGCTTAAGGAAGAGTAGCCGGTGCCAAAATCATCGACGGATAGACGTATCCCTGCTGCCTTAATTTGATGCATCACTTTGAGGGCAAGATCTGGATCTTGCATCAATGTGCTTTCCGTTAACTCTAAAACTAAACTGCTTGGGTCTAAAGCAGCCTCTGACAGTAGTTCATGGAGCATCTGAGGTAAAGCGGGCTGCATCAGCTGTCGAGGAGACAAATTGACTAGTATTTGCAACGGCCGCCCACAGGTTTTCTGCCACCGCTTGACTTGCTGGCAGGAGGTTCGCAGCACCCACTCGCCAATGGCCAAAATTAAGTCTGTTTCTTCGGCAATGGGGATAAAGACATTAGGGGATAATACTCCCCACTCCGGATGATGCCAGCGCAGTAGGGCTTCGGCTCCTATGACTTGGCTCGTCTGCAAGTCAATATGGGGTTGGTAGTAAAGGCGCAATTCGTTTTTGTCTAGGGCATGACGTAATCGCGCTGCCATGGTGAGGGCTTGAGAACATTGCGATCGCATCGTCGGTAGATAAAACGCTGCACTCGGTCCGGTTTGTTGTTTGGACTGATACATCGCTATTTCGGCATTGCTAATCAAGGTGCCAATATCACTGCTGCCTTTGGGATAGCAGGTCATGCCAATGCTAGGTGTAATACATAACTCCTGATCCACCACATAGAAAGGTGTGGCTAAGATGTCCAAAATTTGTTTCGCAAACTGGTCGAGATCTTGGCGAGACTTAATGTTTCGGGGAATGATGGCGAACTGATCCGCCTCAATACGAGCCACCATCGCCATGGCATAGTTGCCCATATAGCGATGGGCGGACAATTGCTGGGTGATCGCTTGAACGAGTTGATCACTGAAAGAGTTACCCAGGGTACTTTTAAGCCACTCAAATCGATCGATACCGACTAAAACTAGAGCATCTAAGGTATCAGCTATTTGTTTCTCTGCCTGAATATGGTGGAACTGCTCTTCGAGTAAGCGACGATTGGGTAACTGGGTTAAATGGTCGTAGTAGGTTAGAGCATTTAGCCCTGCTTCTAGCCCTTGAATGGTTTGCGTGTACTGTTGAGTGACTAGCGCTTGTTTCTTGAGTCGTGCGTCAATCGCGCTTAACAGTTCTAAATGGGTAAATGGCTTGGTGATGTAGTCATCTGCCCCTAAATTCATCCCCTTCCGCACACTGGCCCGATCTGTTTTAGCTGTTAAAAAGATCATCGGAATGCTGCCAATGCCTGGGTTTTCTCTCAACCCCTTTAAAACATCAAAACCGTCTAACTCCGGCATCATGACATCACAAACAATGAGGTCTGGAGGGTTTTGCTGGGCCAGTTGTAACCCCGTTAGGCCATTGTCTGCTTCCAGAGTTCGATACCCTTCACACTCTAAAATTTCTTGAATGATGTCGCGGATTTGAGGTTCATCCTCAATGATTAAAATTTTTGGCATTTTTAGACTCAGGACAGTCACATTCAAAAATTTGAATGATGGCTTTAAGTAATCTTTTAGGGCTATGGCTACATTCTACTATTCGATGTTTGGGACAAATCTTATATTGAGATTACATCTTCGCTAAGATGCCATCAGCATCGTGGGCGTCAATCCATGACAAAGCCTTGGCGTGCAATAACTTTACGCTTTTTCGTAAATGAGGTTTGGCTGGGAGGTTGTCCGCTGGTTTTACCTGGGACATTCCTCTATTCCTTAGACAAGATAGAAAAAAGAACAGCCCCAAAATGTAATCTCTAATACAAGTGACGTGTGAAATATTTATTTTTTTATGGAGATAAATATTTTATTTCTCTCATGCTAAAAGCATAAATATTTGAGCGAACTATTACTAGCGTAATGGGTAAGAGGCAAGATATTTAGGGCAGCAAATTTATCAATATAAATTGAAACTTAAAGGCTGCAGGGGCGAGGAATGAGATTGCCCCTGCAGCCTTTTCAACAGTGTTCAAGCTGGGTAAGCCAAGGTTCATCATGCTTCTGGTTCATCGGTCAATGGCTGTTCAGTCTGGGCTTGTTTCATGGCCTGAGGCCAAAGTATCAAAAATAGCCCCATCCAGGCCAAAACCGGTAGAGCCACGAGTATGGTCAGCCAAATAATTTTGGTCACTAACCAGGTCCCTGCAATTAGCGTGATTCCCGTTACCAAAATGGACCAAGGCTGACACCACCAAGGTTTGTAGTTCCATGGGTTATAGGAATTATCCATAGGGCTTGCTAGGAAGACAGTACTCAGCATTATCCTATAGCCTAATGATGGTTTCCACCCTGTATCTGGGCGGAGGCAGACTGTACTAAGACTTACGGGCTAGAAAGGGAAGCTTTTGACGCAACCGATCCACAAAGAAATCCATCTCCGGTAACTTGAGTTGAATCACGAGTCCGGCAAAGACCAATAACCCTGCACCTGCCGATACACTTAGGGTCACGAGCTGTCTGATGATTCCTTCTGTTCCCAGGATTAGCTGACAGCCATATAAGGCTATCCAGGCTGTGAAGCCACAGATCAGGCTGCTGACAGCCAAGGCTAAAATTGGACCTCCTGTGGTCGCCCAAGGTAGCCCATGCAAGCGTTTATTCAGAATCCAGACGAGAGCGGCCATGGAGAAGACCTGGACTCCGACGGTGGCCATAGCTAACCCCGGTGTACCAAAGGTTTTGGTGAAGAAGAAACAAAAAATGGCATTAAAGAATAAGCCCAATAAACTAATCAGCAGGGGAACATTGCCATCTCCTAGGGCGTAGAACACCCGGACGAAAATATCTCGGCCTAGGTAAAAGAACATGCCAAAGGCATAAACCACTAAGAGAGAGGCCACCAGTTGGGAGGCGGAATCATCGAAGGCTCCCCTTTGATAGACAATTCGTACAGCAGGCAATGCTAAGACGGACATCAGCGCACCTGTAGGCATCATACTCATGGCGGTGAGCACTAGGCTTTGGCGAATCCGGTCTTTTAGATCAGTCCAACTTTCTGGGGCTGCCAATTGGGAAAAAATTGGCATGTAGGGAACCAGGATGACGTTGGAAAGAATGCCCAAAGGCGTTAGGAATAAGAGCTGAGCGTAGGTTAAGGCAGAGGCGGAGCCTTCCTTTAATTGAGAGGCAAAGAATAAGCTAATAGCGACGCTAATCAGCAGCATCCCAGAGGAGAGGGTGGCCGGCCCCATGAGCTTACCGATTTCTTTCACACCCGGTCGGTTGAAATCGAAGCGAAGCCTCAGAGTTCCCATGCCGGATCCCCACTGAGCAGGGATTTGGACTAACCATTGCAGTAACCCACCCGCTAGCGTTCCCCAGGCCATAACGGAGGCCCCCACATGATCCGTGAGAAACAACACACCAATGATGACGGTGACGCTAGATAGCAAAGGACTAATGGATGGGAGCCAATATTGATCGGACGCTACTAGGGTGCCGAAGCCGATACCAATCAGTCCTGATAAGAAGGCTAGGGGAGCCATAATTCTGAGCTGTTCCACCGCCATGGTGTGGACATCGGTGGAGACCCCTGGCGCTAGCCTGGTGATCAGTGGATCAGCAGTTAGCATTAACCCTGCGGTCAGCAGCAACAGCAAGATTCCAACTAAGGTATTGACAGTTTCAATTAAGGCTGCGGCATCCTTTTTGGGATGTTTGGCAAGGACGCTGACGACGGAACTGTGAAAGGGACCATTCACTCCTCCCAGCAGAATAAACAGAAAGCTAGGGATAACGTAGGCAAAGTTATAGGCATCTACTTCGGGACCGACCCCAAATTCAGCCGCAATTGATTGCTGTCGCACTAGACCGACGACCTTGCTGATCAGGGTTGCGATCGCAACAATGGTTGCAATACTCGCTAGGGAGCGACGGCGTTTGGGAGCTGAGTCGGCCACAAATTTTAAGTAACGTAAAGAATCCTCACTTATTTAAGCGCATATCAGCACCTTGAAACGCAAATAATATTTTACGAGTGCCAATCTTGGCCCAGAACGATCAAACCCCGAAAAGCAATAGTCTGGGATATGGGATCGATAACCTGGTATGTAGACAATCTCAAAAAGCATCATGATGAGACGGAGACTAAGCCGATGACTGGGGTCTTTTGTCTGTCCAGCTTCGATATTCTCACTCGATCTTCAATAAACCTTCAATCACTTTGAGGAAATTTCCCAGCGTCGTTGATGGATTGTTTGTGCGCCGAACGGCAACAATGTCCAATAGGGGAGAGGGCTCTTGGATATTGCGATAAACTACCCCAGAACGCTGCAGGTTTCTGACATTTGCGGGTAAGAGTGACACCCCCATACCACCAGCCACCAAACTCAGCACAGTTGTAATCCAGCTTGCTTCTTGGACAATGATGGGCTTACAGTTTGCTCTTAGACAAAGCTGATCAATCTGATCTCGCAAACTATAGAGCAAAGCCTGTGGGGGGAGTACAAAATCTTGGCCGTTAAGCTCTGCAAGAGCAACAGTTAACTTTTTAGCACAGGGATGTTGTTCAGGTAGAACAAGAACGAGAGACTCCTGGAGGACTAAGGTATCTGCAAAAATCTCGTTATCCTCTGGGCTCAAACTTTGTAAATTGTGTTGATGGAAGAAACCTACATCGATTTGATGATTTCGTAATTGTTCAATCTGGTCATAGGACGCTAATTCATGAAGGGCTAGATTTACAAATGGGAACTGCTGACGAAAAGTTTTAATAATGCGGGGTAATTGGCTATTGGCAATGGATGTATTGATTCCTACATCTAATCGCCCACGGTTCCCTGCCTGAATATCCTGAGCCAATTCAACGGCACTTTGGGCTTGTTCAATGATTTGCTCCGCTCGCGTTAAGAAAGCCTCTCCCTCATGGGTGAGTCCTAGGGGACGGGTTGTGCGATCAAAGAGGGTAAAGCCCAGCCTTCTTTCTAGTCGTTGAATCTGCTTACTTAAAAAGCCTTGGTCTAACTCCAGGGCAATGGCGGCTTGAACAAATCCTTTGTGTTGCTTGAGTGCGATCGCATATTCAAGATGTCGAAATTCTAGTTCATGCCATCTTGGAGGCTTCATCTCTTATTATGACGAATTAGTCATATAACAATGTCAATAACAGTGATTCTATCATAGTGTTTTTCTATATGCTGTTGTCATCAAAGCAAAAAGCTTAGTGATGCAAGCTAAACGATAAAGAGAAAGATATGAATATCCAACGTGTTTTGCTGGTGGGTGGGACTCACGGGAATGAACTGATTGGGGTATATCTTATTAAAAAAATTTGAGCAATCTCCTCAGCTTATTAATAGATCTAGTTTTGAAACATTGACACTATTAGGTAATCCGAAGGCAATAGATAAATGTGTACGCTATATCGATAAAGATTTGAATCGTTGTTTTAACTTTCAAGCACTGGATTATGAAAAGAATAATAGCTTTTATGAAAATCAACGAGCCCAAGAAATCAGTAATCAATTTGGGCTGTCTGAGAATACACCTATAGATCTAGTTGTTGATCAACATTCCACCACTTCTAATGTCGGGCTGATGCTAATCCTGGATCATCTTGATCCATTTATTTTGAATTTATCGGCCTATTTGGTTGCTAGAATACCTGATCTTAAAATCTATAGTTCTGCTATTTCAGGCCGCGCTCAGGATTCACTCCGATCGATTGCTAAGTATAGATTTGGTATCGAGGTCGGTCCAATTTGTCATGGATCACTACAGGCAGATCTGCTCCAAAAAACTGAAATACTAGTGTATGAAATTCTCGATTATGTTGTTCTACATAATCGCAATGCTATTGAAATTGAAAACACATTACTCACTGTTTATGAATATGTAAACTCCATCGATTATCCCAGGAGCAATGAAGGTGTGATGATTGCTATGATTCATCCTCAGCTTGAGGGTCAAGATTATAAGGCACTGAATTCTGGTGATCCTATCTTTATGACCTTTGATGGTGAGATCATCACTTATCAAGGAAGATTGACTGTTTATCCTGTTTTTGTTAATGAAGTTGCGTATTACGAAAAAAAGGTAGCAATGAGCCTAACTCGAAAGAAGAGTGTTCAGCTTGATGAGCTAACTAATCATCCAATTGATTATGTTTAGAAAGATATTGTAGTCAACAATATTAATATGCAATAAATATTTCTAATAATTATTTTAATTCTTGAATTCAATATCTAATGCTTGATATATCTGGAGTTCAAGAATTTTTATAAATAAGAATTCTTAAATCAGGAAGTATTTTAATGTCAAATAAACTAGCTGGCAAAATATTTATCGAATCTTGGGATTGGGAAAACTTGCCTGTCTATGTAGATATAGAAGCCTGTGAAGTATTTGAAGTTGAAGAATACTTAAAGATGAATCAGGGCTTTTTGTCTTCAAGTATTTCTTCTGTATATTTTAGAGATATTTACCGAGTAGATGTAAAAGTCTATTCTAGATTGCATAAGTCTGAGTGGATAGTAGTTAATGTAAATTTTCAGTTGCTCACGGTTACATCTAAAGAGATAGATAAGCTTCCTGTTGAAAAAGAATGTACTTTTTTAGTCCCTCCTACAAGTCAAGAGATTAACTTTAACTGGGGACCTCTAGTAAGCCTTTGGGGAGAGTATATCTCTATATGTGTTAGATTCACTCTTGCTAACTCTGGATACAAACGTGCCTCCTTTTAGTGGCTCTATCGGATGGGAATCAAGAGAACAAAGATAGCATCCATAAACTAGATAAAAATTTCGTTTTTTTAAGCTTCTAAAGATTTTCTAGTTCTGTTCACTTATATAACATTTTAATAATAAGGGTATGAATTCTAAAATAGTTACAGAAGCCTTTCTAGCAGGCTAGTCTGACACTTATGGCAGGCTAAATATCGATTAATAATACTCAAGCTAGTATAAAAAAATATGACTAGAAAAAATCGAGCATTACAAGAGAGTTAAACTAGCAGAATTAGAACTAGAAAAGAGGATGCAGGAAACAAACTTACAGATAAATGACAAGCCGTATTGGGTGCTCGTAGATTTATTTAGAAATATATCTGGATTGTGCATTCTGGGGTGGATGGTATCTGTCGGGGCTCCAATCTTCTATCTACTGGTGGTATTAACGTTTTTGGCTTTCCCCTTTTTATGCAAAGGCTACGGCTTAATCATCGCTAGTTTTACAATTTTGTCTGGCATAAAATTGGCTTTTTCGGGGCAGTTCTTCGTTATTGCTCCAGTTATACCCGTAACCGTGATGAATCTGGAAGTCAGTTATTGCTGTTTAGGGTGGGGGGTACTCGCTGCGGGGCGCAGGACTCACTCAAAGCTTGGCCTTCTCCTTGGCATTGCCTATGTACTAGGAGGTGTATTGGGTTTGCTTCAATTCAGGCAAAGCACATATATTAATGCGCCAGGTGTTTGGGGATCTGCTGTATCCGCCATCCTAATCATATGTCTTGGGTACTTCATGATTAAAGTGATTGTCGCTTCTTGGCGTAAATCAAAAGCGACTTAGAATCACGGCTATATCCAGTTCACCAGCATGAGTTCGTAAGAGGAATTGGCTAATCTTTGCCTGGGGGCTAGATATTGCTTGAGAGCTTTTATCGATGAATGATGAGTTTGATACCAGATCATAGGCAACTGGAATGCCTTTTAATGCAGGTTGTATTGGGCAGCCACCCTTGTTGAGTCACCACTGTGAGAATGGCTCTCTTGGGCATTGGAACTGCTATGAATTGGTCCGTTTTGATGTGGGTAATTTTTAGTGAAAATGGGCTTTTGGAAAGGACTTACTCCCATCCCAGCATAAGATTGGGTATTCAGATTCTTGATAAATAAGAATTTCAATGATATTTAGATGCACGATCTTATGGCGGGAAGGGAGTAAGATTGATGCGCATTGATTCATAATTCAACCTTCAAATGAATGGGATTTTGGCTCTAATACGACTTAGGAATACTTGTACTTCTGGGATGCCTAACTGCTTGGCTGCAATCCCATAAACTGTAAAACTGCCCAGAGCAGCGATACTCACATTGATCAACAGTAAGAGAAAACCTTGGCTGCCCCATACCGTGTCTGCTCCGGCCCAAAGTCCCCACGCCACTAGCCCAGACAGAGCGCTAGCCCCTGTAAGACCCATTAGGGGCTGTATCCAAGATTTTAGGTTTAATCCCTTTAAGCGTTTGTTTAAACACCACAGCATGGCCACCATCGAGAATATATTTACCCCAATCGTGGCCAGAACCAGACCTGGAGCACCCAATGGTTTAACGAAGAGGAAGTCAAACAGGATGTTAAACAAGATGCTGACCAGGCTAATTCGAAAAGGGGTATTGCCATCTCCCAAGGCATAAAACACTCGCACCAGCAGATCCCGTGCCAAGTACACAAACATCCCCAACCCATAGGCAACGAGGATGCTGGCAGTGAGTTGTGATGCCTCAGCATTAAAGGCTGATCGCTCATAGACGAGTCGTACAATGGGCAAAGCCAGCGCAATCATAAAAGCCCCTAAAGGCAACATTGCCACCGCTGTCATCACAATTCCCTGACGAATGCGGCTTTTAAGGTCGTCCCATTGGCCCGATGTTGCTAGGTGAGAGAACACAGGAAAAAAGGGCACCAAAATTGTATTAGAGAGAATACCCAGGGGAGCCATCACCAAGAAATTGGCATAGCTCCAGGCGGACACAGCAGCAGTGGCGTTAGGAATCAGAGAAGAAAAGAAAATATCAACCTGAACATTAATCTGCAGCATCCCAGAGGCAAAGGTGGCAGGCCCCAATACCTTCAACACTGCACGGACATCGGGATGATGCCATTGCCAGCGAGGCTTTAACGTTCCTAAGCCAGCACGCCACTGGACAGGCAATTGAATCAGCCACTGGGCGACTGCACCCGCTAAGGTTGCCCAAGCTAAGACTTGTCCCCCCAGCAAAGCATTGGCAGACGAAGAAGCTTCTGGTTCCAGATGGAGTGCGAAGATTCCAAGACCCATCATCATCGCCAAGCTCGAAAAAATCGGGCTGATGGAGGGCATCCAGTAAATATCGGCAGCGTTCAAGGCTCCAAACCCAATGCCAATCAGGCCAGAGAAAAGGGCGATGGGAGCCATGATTTTGAACTGGGAAATCGCAATCAGCCGAGTTTGTTGGGTGATGGCGTAGGTAGCTGGATCAATGCCTTGGCGCAGAGCATCTTCTGGAGAGATAAACAGGCCGCTAGCCATTAACCGCAAAATCGGTTCAGCAAAAATAATTAAGCCAATGGTCACCAGCAGCAATACCCCGATTAGCAGAGTGGTGATGGTTTCAATGACGGGTTTGACGTCGCTGCGCTCTTTTTTGGCGAGCACACCGACGATGGCACTGTGAAACGGACCATTAATCCCACCTAGCAGAATCAAAAAAAAGCTGGGAATCGCATAGGCAAAGCCGTAAGCGCCTACCGCTGGACCCACTCCAAAGACTGCGGCGGTTGTCATCTGACGAGCAGCGCCAATCACCTTGCTGATCAGGGTTGCGATCGCAACAATAGTGGCAATTCTTGCTAGAGAGCGGCCAGGTTTAGAAGGTGCATTGGTCACGAATGCTTAAATGACGTATGGAATTCTCACCCATTTAAGCGCATGTTCCGATCTTGGGTTAATCATCGCTAGTCAAAAATGTCTTGTCTACCCGGAACATTTCAGATCTTTACAGAAATAATTGCCGTTTTTTAACTTCACCTAGATAACCCAACTCAGTTGTTGATAAAACTGTTGTTCACGGGATGATTACTTCAATGTTGTGATTTGTAAGGGGGTTTACTTCCTATGTGTCGTATATCTATTCAGTTAAGGCGCATTGTCCGACAAATGATATCTAATCTTTTTGGAGAGAAGTTATCTGGCAGTGACTTTTTAATATCCTTCTACAGAGGTGTTATCAGTCAAGTGTCGTATAACTATCGTTACTGCTCAGGCTTAAATCATTGTGTTGAGAATGAAGTTATAACTCTCTCTGGCGCTATGTTTTAAGCACAACAGCAGTCAATCCATGATCTTCCGTTGAACAAGAAAGTCTCTGATCAGAACATTAGTGAATCTGATATTCGAGCAATCTACCATCAAGGTGAGGATGCAGTTGTTGAGCTAGTCACCCGTCTTATCGAGCGGATAGAGCGACTAGAAGAACGTCTTGACAAGGATAGTCGTAACAGTAGTAAACCACCCTCAGGCGATGGCTTTGGGAAGCGGACAAAAAGTCTACGGGGTAAGAGTAAACGCAAAAGTGGCGGGCAAAAAGGTCATCCTGGTCGCACATTGGAATGGCGTGATACCGTCGATGCCGTGGTGTTACATCCGGTGACTCAGTGTCAAGAATGTGGTGCCTCTTTAACCGAAGTAGCAGCCCACAACTATGACCTTAGGCAGGTTCATGAATTACCCCCTTTGTCATTACACACGACTTGGCAAACTTCTTTATTTTTATAGAGGGATAATTAGGTCTAGGCTGGCATTATTACCTCCACAACTTGCTCGACAGATTGGCCTTGTTCAAAGAGTGATTGACAAAACTGTACGAGCGGATGCAAAACCTCACGAGTCAATCCGTAGAGCTTCTGGCCAATGCTTGGCGTTTTACTTGCAAAGCTAAATTTTTCAGATGTTCCCCAGCGACAGGCGCATCCTGGAGCAACGACTGCGCCAGACAACTTAAAGCGATGTGGCGTTTGACCGCATCCTCGTTGCGTAGCTGAGCCGATTCCAGGCCACAGATGCCTTTGGTAAACTCATGAAAAACTTCACAGGGCCAGCGATAGCTCCAGGTGATGGCAATGCGCGAGACATCCCAGTGCAGCGCGTCAGTCACTAAAAAGCGAGGGGTATCATTCAAATCCTCCGTTTCATGAACAATGACAATCCGTTTGCGTCCGATTTTTTTGAGGCGTACGACTTTGCTAAAGGCCCAAATCTCCTTCACTTCGCCATTGCGTTGATGAATGCGGTAGTGCCGAAACGACTGGCCAGAGGTGCTACGAAGTTGTTGAGCCACTGCGTCAATGCGAGTCCATTGGTTGAACCAAAGCACGGAACGATTAGAGAGTGTTTAGATTTTTGTGTAAGCCGTAACGTATTCAATAGTTGAATCGTGTTGGGAACAGAATAGCAAAATGGGACAGCGCCGCCTTCCAATTCAAAATCGGTCTGGTCCATCTCTTCGAGATATTCCTCATCGCCAGAAACATCAATTTGTAGACAGACTCTTCATTCGGGAAGACAGCTTTGGTCTTAATCACCTTTCGCAGTGAGCGATTGAGCGACTCAATGGCATTAGTGGTGTAGATAACCTTTCGGATGGCCATTGGGTACTTAAACAACGGAGCAATATTATCCCAATGCCGTATCCAGATTTGGCTGATGCCAGGATACGTCTGGTCCCATTTGTTGGCAAACGCATCCAAGGCAGCCTCAGATTCCTCCAAAGTGGCCGCTTGATAAATGGGCTTGAGGTCTGCAGCTACGGCTCGACTTTCCTTCCAAGGCACATGGCGCAAACTATTGCGAATGAGATGAACGATACAAACTTGAACTTGAGTATCGGGATAAACCGATTCAATCGCCTGGGGAAAGCCTTTGAGACCATCACAGCAAGCAATCAAGATATCCTGAGCGCCTCGGTTTTTAAGGTCTGTGAGCACTGAAAGCCAGAATTTTGCTCCCTCCCGCTCGGCAGCCCCTATCCATAATCCCAACAGCTCTTTGTTTCCCTCCACAGTTACCGCTAGCGCGACATAGACGGCTCGCTTGCTGACTTGGCCATTGACTTTGATGTTCACATACAGGGCATCGAGATAGACAATCGGATACACCTCATCCAATGGTCTTGAGCGCCAGTCTTTAACCTCCTCCATGACACTATTGGTGACGTCACTAATCAGACCCTCAGAGATATTGGCCCCATACAGCTCCACCAATTGAGACTCGAATATCACGAGTGGTCATGCCACGAGCATATAAGGCGATGATTTTCTCGTCGAGTCCCGCGATACGTCGCTGGCCTTTGGGCACGAGGACAGGCTCAAACTCACTGCAACGGTCGCGAGGAATCGATAGGTCCATCTCTCCTTGTTCAGTCTGGACGGTCTTTTTCGAGTAACCATTGCGACTGTTTCTAGGGCCATGAGAACGCTCATCGACGGAGGATTGATGCAGGTGATGAGTCAATTCACCTGCCAAGGCTCGTTCCACTAGGCGTTTGCTGAGTTGTTTGAGCAGTCCTGATTCGCCCAGAATATCCTCTGGCTGTGGATTCTCTCCAATGAGTTCATCCAATAGCTCATCAACTCGATTGGGTACTTGTTTCTTTCTAGACATGATGCGGTCTCCTGGTGTGTTTGGATTCTAGACCGCTTACACAAAACTCTGATCAGTCTCATCTTCTCGACCGACTGGAGAAGTACCAATCTGCTGTCCTGGCCTTTATGTATGATTTCCAGGTTCCCTTTGATAACAATCAGGCTGAACGGGATATTCGCATGATGAAATTGAAGCAGAAGATCTCAGGCTGCTTCCGCTCGTTGACTGGTGCCCAGCAATTCTGCCGCATTCGCGGTTATATTTCGACTTTGAGAAAGCAAGATATCCCTGTACTTGATTCACTTAGAAGTATTTTTGTTGGTACTCCTGTTGTGCCAATGCTTCAGCCTGGGCAGTAACTAACTATCGTAATTTAGCTAAACCTATCCCATACGGAATGAAACTCCTTATTTGGACATTTTAAGATACGCGATGGCCACTGATCCCAAACCTTATGCTGCCAATAGATTGGTCAGCAAGACATACTTGTAGATAGTCGTCAGCCTTCAAACTTTGCTGCAGAAATCATGGAAAAATGGTTCGTGTTTTCCCTAGGTATTACCACCATCGGATTATTGTTGGGAATGGTTTATCAAAGAATAAGCCAAGCGGCTGATCGACGCAAATATCCTCCACAAGGCCAACTGGTCGATATAGGAGGATTTTGTCTGCATCTCAACTGTATTGGGCAGGGTACACCAACGGTTGTTATGGATGCTGGTGGTGGTGCTCCTTCCATTTCATGGGGTTTAGTTCCATCTGAAATTTCGAAATTCACTCGTGTTTGTACCTATGATCGAGCAGGGTTCGGTTGGAGCGATCCCAATCCCAGTAACCCTCGCACCAGTCAGCAGAACGTTGATGAATTACATTTACTGTTGACTCAAGCAGAGATTAATCCTCCCTACCTTTTAGTTGGACACTCATTGGGTGGCGTCAATATGCGACTGTATGCGAGTCAATATCCAGAAGAAGTAGTTGGATTAGTGCTAGTTGATTCTTCCCATGAAAATCAGATGACCTCTGAACTATGGAGACGCGTAAAAAGGATGTCTTGGTTTTATCAGGTTTTGAGGATTGTCAGCCACGTTGGAGTGGTGCGATTAATCGGGGAGATGAATTTGTTACCTATGCTTAAAGACCTTAAACGAGACATTCAAAAATATCCCCTAGCAGTACAAACCTTATTTGATACCTTTAAATCTTTCTGTTACCGTCCCGACTATTGGGCAACCGCATCCAGTGAATTCGCCAATATCAACAAAAGCTTTGAGGGACTTCAATCAGTTACAT
Organism: Acaryochloris sp. 'Moss Beach'; assembly: GCF_021497025.1. Taxonomy (NCBI): domain Bacteria; kingdom Bacillati; phylum Cyanobacteriota; class Cyanophyceae; order Acaryochloridales; family Acaryochloridaceae; genus Acaryochloris; species Acaryochloris sp. 'Moss Beach'. The sequence continues at coordinate 2,009,701 of NZ_CP071717.1, read as the reverse complement.
CACTGGGTAGTCTGCCTTTGACTGTGTTGAGCCAAGGGTCTCAAGATTCACAAATGAGTGATGAAAGATTCCAGAGATGGGAAGCACTCCAATTAGACCTAACAAAATTATCATCCAATAGCCAACGTATCGTTGCAGAAAACAGTGGGCATCTTATCCCACTCGATCAGCCTGAGCTAGTCGTCAATGCAGTTCGACAGTTGATTGAAAACGTTTAACGTTATAAGAGTCATGGCACTACGGTGCTTTACAATCTCTAGCAACCGCAAACCAGAAACGCAATATGATCTTCCTTCTGGCATGCATAACAGTGTTGCTAAAACATTCATCCAGCCAAGCCTATGACACCTGAGTCGACTGGAGATTGCTGGATACAGGCCCCAAATACTGATTGAGATGGGGAGAGAAAACCTCATAAATCAAGGTCAAGGGCTGACCATCATGCCAAAATAGATAGTAACGGCCCCAAAACGGTCCTGGATGATCGAAAGCTTTAGATAACGCCTCGGATTGACCACACAAAACTTGGCGAATATCTCTGAACAATTCAGTGCGAGACTGGGACAAACTAGCCCAAATCGGTAGAGAGCGGTTTTGTAAATACTCATCTACATGGCTGGCTTCCCACCAAGAGGTGGCATAGGCCAATCGCTGACCAGAAGGAGTCCGTAGCCAGACCTGACGACGCAATCGAGGACCAGGAACCGCTTTGATTAAGTCAGGGGCATTGTCTTGCTCAGCCCCGACAAAGGACATATCAATCACGTCAACTTCCGTCGGCTCACCCGTGAGGAGCTGCAAATGGCGGGTGGGAGAACCGTCTCCCAAAATCAACATTTGCCAGGTGGGAGAGAGTTGATAGTAAGGAAGGCCGGGCTGAATGCGAGCCTGATCGGCTTGCCATAAGACATCTAAATGATGCCAGGTGGAGGTGAGGGGAACTTGATTATTGGTATCAGCGTTTGCTAACAAAGGTCTTCACAAAACTTTTCAATATACCCTCATCATAGACAGTATTTGACCCTGCGTGCAAAAATCAGACCCGGTTGAGGGTTGCTGGCTATACTGGTGATTTTAGAGTCTCTGCCGACGTAAACAGCCTTGACGTAAACGTTATGCGCCCACAGGATATGAGTTCTTCCGCAGGCTTGCTGCATGTTAACGATCTGAAGATTGCCTATGCTCAGCAGCGGGGAGCCGAGACCCAGAGTTGGGCCGTCAATCAAGTCTCCTTTGCCCTGGGAGCTGGGGAACGGCTGGGATTAGTGGGAGAGTCGGGTTGCGGCAAGTCCACCATAGGGCGAGGCTTGATGCAGTTGCTGCCCCCCGGAACTCAACTAGAAGGCGAGATTAACTTTGCGGGTCGATCGGTTTTAACCTTGACGGGCAAAGATTTGCAGCGATTCCGAGGTGAGGAAATTGCCCTGGTCTTTCAGGACCCCATGACTCGCTTAAATCCGTTGTTGACGGTAAAAAAGCATTGTCTGGAGACTCTGAAAGTCCATCAACCCAAGCTTTCGGCTGAAGAAGCCAAAACTAAGGTCTTAGATACCCTGAGTGCTGTCAATATCCCTGCAGAACGATGGACGCAATATCCCCATGAGTTTAGTGGTGGCATGCGACAGCGGGTAGCGATTGCATTAGCGCTCCTCCTCGACCCCAAAATGCTGATTGCCGATGAACCTACCACCAGCTTGGATGTTACGGTTGCGGCCCAAATTCTGAAAGAGGTGACACGTCTCTGTGAAGAGCGTCAGATGGGACTGCTGCTGATTTCCCATGATTTGGCATTGGTGAGTGAATATTGCGATCGCGTTGCTGTCATGTACCAGGGCAAAATGGTCGAGTTAGGCCCAGCTCAAGAAATCCTCACCAACCCACAACATTCTTATACCCAATCATTGCTGCAGGCGGCTCTCCATCTACAAACCAGTGCCGCTGAAGCTCCTGAAATAGAAGAAAGTCCATCTGAACAATCAGTGCTGCTGCAGCTTCAAGATGTGCAGCAACATTACTCCTTAGAAACCAATTTTATTGCCCGTCTCCTCTCTAAACCTGCGGATGCCATCAAAGCCGTAGACGGGATTACCTTAAATATTCATGCAGGCGAAACCCTGGGCTTGGTGGGAGAATCCGGCTGTGGCAAGAGCACTTTATCTCGTAGTATTTTGCAGCTTGTGCGGCCGACGGCGGGGAGCGTTCAGTTTGATAAGCAGGAGTTGACCACGCTAGAGGGACGGGCACTGCGGCAATGTCGCCGCCAAATTCAAATGATCTTCCAGGATCCACGAGCCTGTCTGAATCCCCGGATGAAAATTGGCCAGAGTGTGGCTGAACCGCTCCTGATTCATGAGTTGGCAACCCCGGCTGAGGCCCAATCACAAATGCATGCCATGTTGGAGCGGGTCGGCCTGACTCCCACCACGGACTATGCCCAACGGTTCCCCAGCGATATTTCGGGAGGACAGCAGCAGCGAGTTGCCATCGCCAGAGCACTCATTACCCAACCCAAACTGGTGATCTGTGACGAACCCGTGAGTATGCTCGATGCCAGTATTCAAACTCAGGTGCTGGAGTTGATGCAGTCTTTGAAAGATGATTTCAACTTAACGTACCTATTTATTACCCATGATTTGTGGGTGGCGCGATTCTTTTGCGATCGCATTGCCGTCATGAACAAGGGCAAAATCGTCGAAATCGGTCCCACAGAAGAGATCTTCACGAATCCTCAACACCTCTATACACAAACCCTGCTCGGAGCCGCCCCCTTACTAACTCGTTTACAAGAAGGTTAACAGCCATGAAAATAGAGCCACTCATCACCGTTAAAGATGTGGTAGCGAGTAGTCAGTTTTACCAAAAACTCTTGGGTTGTGAAAGCGTCCATGGTGGTGATGAATATGAAATGCTGACGGTTGAAGGGAAGCTGCTGCTGCAACTGCATCGTCAAGATGTTCATGAGCATCCAGGGATGTGGAGTCCTGAGATACCAACTGGGAATGGGGTGATTTTGTGGTTCCGCACAGATAATTTTGATGCGAGTGTCGCTAAGGTTCGGGCACTCAGTCCAGAAATTGTCACGGAACCCCATATCAACCCAAATGCCCAGCAGCATGAAATTTGGTTCCGCGATCCTGATGGCTACTTGGTTGTAATCTCAGACCATATGGGTGATGCTAAAGCCTAGATTTGCTCTTCAATCTCGCTGATGCCAGATTGAAGCAGCATCAGCGAGATTGATTGCATGGTACAGCTGTTAATCGACACTGAACTCAATCGCTATACTGCTAGACCTAGGCTAGGGCAAAAGCCAGGAAGGACAAGATGAATATCCGAATGGCTCAACCGGATGATGTCGAGACTCTGTTTGAGATCCGCACTAGCGTCATTGAAAATTATCAATCCCGCGAAGAGATTGCTGAACTTGGCATTACGCCAGAGTCAGTTGCCAAAATGTTAGAGACGGACTGTTGTGCATGGATCGCTGAGATTGATGATCGAGCGATTGGCTTCTCAATTGCCAATGCTACAGAAAAAACGATGGTTGGCATGTTCGTTCTCCCTGCATTTGAAGGCCAGGGGGCTGGACGTGCCCTAATGCAAGCGGCTGAAACTTGGTTCTGGTCAAAGAAGATTGAAGAGATTTGGTTACTGACAGGCAATGACCCTAGCCTCAAAGCCTATGGTTTCTATTTGCATCTCAACTGGATTCCAGTCGGCGTTGAGTCAGATGGAGATTTCAAAGGAGAGATGAAATTTATCAAAAAACGCCCGTAAAAATTTGCCGCAATCATTGGTACAAACTGTCTAAGAAGTGCCTGTTCTATTAGAAGATAGGCGGATGAAATTGGATCTTCACGGGAGATCTAGATTGATACGAATATTGTTCTAGATTCGCCATGGTCTTGAGAGCTATCTTTTTAAGAGGCAGAACTTCTATTTCAAATGATGACGTTATCTGGCTAGCTTCATTCGATTGCATGTCGGCTGTCGCTGTCATCATATTGATTAACTTGATCAACACTGCGAGCTAAATGCTGACATGATCAACTCCCCTATAGAAGTCTGTCATTCGTAGAATTTAGCCATAATACGAGTACAAACCCATCTACCTTCTGAGATCATGACAGCTGCTGAAAAGCTCTATGAGCTTATTCAATCTCTCCCAGAAAGCCAAGTCAACGAAGTTCTCAACTTCGCCGAATTCCTCCATCAAAAGCAGCTCAATATCTCTCAATCGCAGGCTATCCCACCTGGAATGCTGACCGGACTGCGAGGCATCGCCAAGCGTTCTGAAGCAGCTCCTAGCGATCATGAATTGCAAGCAGAATACACAGATTACCTAACTCAAAAATATCAGTAAGCCTTCCTGTGAAAGTTCTCATCGATACTAATGTTGTTCTAGATGTACTCCTGGAACGCCAACCCTTTGTCGAGAATGCAATTGCTCTCTTTGAGCAAATTGAACTTGGTAATATAGCAGGTGCTATCGCTGCAACCACCCTTACCAATATTTTCTACATCATCCGTAAAGCGGAAAGTCGTGAAGCCGCCATCTCTGCTGTTAATCGACTCCTGATCGGTCTCCAATTTTGTGCTGTTGATCGCCAGACAGTCGAAACTGCTCTCAGTCTTGGGCTAAAAGACTTTGAAGACAGTATTCAACTTGCCTGCGCACTCCTCAATCAACTGGATGGCATTGTTACCCGTGATTCAAAAGATTTCATTGGCAGCCAGCTTCCCATTTACTCCCCTACTGAACTCTTAAGCCAGCTCTAGCCGGAAAAATACTTTCCATTACTTGAGGACAAGAGTTATTGCTTAACCTGATTTAGCTGCCCTGAGCTATCTCATCTAAGGCAACGATAAGCTGGTCAATCTGCTCGGGTTGGTGGGTGGCCATTACTGAAATCCGAATCCGACTAGTTGGAACGGTGGGTGGACGGATGGCTGGGGCAAAAATTCCTTGGGCAAGGAGTTGCTGGCTGGCGGTCAAAACGGCTGCGGGTGTGGCCATTTGTACACAGAGAATCGGTGACTCTGAGGGTAAGAGCTGCATGGTTTGATGTTCATCTTCAGAGGCCAGCTGGGTGGTTAAGGCTTGCTTGAGTTGATTGACCCGTTGCCACAGTTGCGATCGCAACTCATTCCCCTCTCGAATAATCTCTACCGCCGCCAACGCTGCTGCCGTATCTGCGGGTGAGAGTCCCGTCGTATAAATCCAGCTTGTAGATCGATTGCGCAGGTAATCAATCAGCTTGGCGGAACCTGCCACATAGCCCCCTAAGCTGCCTAGGGCCTTACTCAGCGTCCCCATTTGGATGAGTTCAGTATCACGACAACCAAAATGCTCTACACAGCCTGCCCCTGTTGCCCCTAGAACGCCAGTCCCATGGGCTTCATCAATCAGGAGCATACAGTCATAGGCTTCAGCCAGGGCAATCAGTTCCGGCAATGGGCATAAATCGCCATCCATACTAAAGACGCTATCGGTCACCAAAAGGCAGCGACGATGGTGGGAGCGATGGGTTTCTAGGAGCGATCGCAACTCTGCTACATTGGCATGGCCAAATTCATGGATGGTGGCCCCACTTAGACGTGCGCCATTTCTGAGGCTGGCATGGTTGTAGGCATCCGCCAGGACCAAATCTCGTCCACTGACTAAAGCCGTAATGGTGCCGATATTGGCGAGATAGCCAGAGCTATAGACAATCGCCGCTTCCGTCTGTTTCCAAGTTGCGATCGCAACCTCCAACTGATCATGAATCACCCGATGACCGCTGAGCAACCGTGACCCCGTACTGCCGGTTCCATAGGTATTGATGGCTGCGATTGCAGCCTCAGCTAGCCTGGAATCTCCAGCTAAACCGAGATAATCATTACTGGCAAAATTGATCACCTCCTGGCCGTTCAGTACAGCCGTTGGACCTGGACTGCTCATGGTTTTGACAGAGCGATACCAATGGGCTTTATGAATCGTGGCTAACGCCGAATCAATCCAATCGTAAGGAGCCATTACAGCTCCTCTGGAAATAGGTTGTTCAACATTAGGAGTGGTCCTTCGTAATGTTTTTCAAAATGTAACGAGTCTTTTTGCGAAATGTAACGCTTGGTGCCTTCGCGCCCTGCATCAACCGGGCATTCAGGTAATATTGCTTACAGAGCTAGCATTTAAGTTGAGAGTAATAACTGCTAGGATAGTGGTTTCTTAACAATTCCAGCTCTTTTGCTTAAAGGGTTTCCCCCCTTCTGTTGTGGGATAAATTTGTTCAAATTATAGTCATTGAGGCACCCATGGTAGATACCCTCAAAAAGCCAGAACCCCAAGAACTGCGTGACGGGATTAAAGTTCCTGCCAAAGAAACGGTTCTTACCCCTCGTTTCTACACCACTGATTTTGACGAGATGGCCAAGATGGATCTCACCGTCAATGAAGATGAGATTCGAGCCATTATTGCCGAATTTAAGGCTGACTATAATCAAAAGCACTTTACTCGTGATGAGCGCTTTGACAAGTCTTGGGATCATATTGATGGTGAAACCCGACGCTTGTTTATCGAATTTCTAGAGCGGTCTTGTACTGCGGAGTTCTCCGGCTTCCTCCTCTACAAAGAATTAGGCCGTCGTCTCAAGACCATTAATCCTCTGTTGGCTGAAGGGTTTAACCTCATGTCTCGGGATGAAGCCCGTCATGCTGGTTTCCTCAACAAGGCCATGACCGACTTCAAATTGTCCTTAGACTTGGGCTTTTTGACTAAGAGCCGTAGCTATACCTTCTTCAAGCCTAAATTTATCTTTTACGCCACCTACCTCTCTGAAAAGATTGGCTACTGGCGCTACATCACTATTTATCGCCACTTGGCTGCGAATCCAGACGATTGCGTCTATCCCATTTTCGAATTTTTCGAGAATTGGTGCCAAGACGAGAACCGTCATGGTGACTTCTTTGATGCTTTGATGCGGTCTCAGCCTCAACTGCTCAACGATTGGAAAGCCAGACTTTGGGCAAGATTCTTCTTGCTTTCTGTCTTCGTGACCATGTACCTCAATGACTTGCAGCGTTCTGGGTTCTACGCCACGATTGGTCTAGATGCCCGTGAGTACGACAAGCATGTGATTGAGAAAACCAATGATAGCGCAGGTCGTGTCTTTCCTTTGGTACTGAATGTCCAGCATCCTAGCTTCTATGGTCACCTGGAAGAGTGTGTGGACAACTGTGTGAAGTTGCGAGCCATTGATGCTACTGAGCAACCTAACGCCATCAAGACTCTGCGTAAGCTTCCTATCTTCCTCTCCAACGGATTCAACTTCTTACGTTTGTATTTGATGAAGCCCATTCCTACCGAACAGCTAGAAGGCACTATTCGCTAGAGTGCAGTAGTTTTCTCTAGCCTGAAATCCTTTCAAAAACCACCAAAGCAGCCGCTTTTCTTTGGTGGTTTTTAGTTGGGAAATAAGCGGCCAACCATGAGATCGGACGGAGCTTTGATGTCATTACTCTCTTCACAATATTTTTGACGCTAGGATGCAGATACATTTTTCCCTGGGATCTAGGGATGAAAATCTGCAAATTGCCTTCTGAATGAGGATTTAACCGCTTATGTCCGACCCCAACGGCGTAATGATGCAATTTTTTCACTGGTATAACCCTGCTGATGGCAGTCTGTGGAATGAGTTGAAGACTAAAGCCTGCGATCTTGCCCATGTGGGCGTCACATCGGTGTGGCTGCCGCCTGCTTATAAGGGCCAATCAGGAGGGTATGACGTGGGCTATGGCGTTTACGATGTCTATGATTTGGGTGAATTTGATCAAAAAGGGTCTGTTCGGACTAAGTACGGGACAAAAGAGGAATATATTGCAGCCATTGAGGCTGCCCAGGCAGCCGGAATTCATGTCTATGCCGATGTTGTGTTCAATCACATGATGGGGGCTGACGGTGAAGAAGAAGCCCAGGCTCGACCCATGAATCCTGATAATCGGTACCAGCCCATTGGCGACATGCAAACGGTCAAAGTCTGGACCCATTTCACCTTTCCAGGTCGGCAAGGCAAGTACTCGGACCTCGAGTGGCATTGGTGGCACTTTGATGCAGTGGACTATAACGCTTATAACAATGACCAGCAAGCGGTTTATCTGTTTAAAGATAAAAAATTTGACAACAATGTGGACTTAGAAAAAGGGGTCTTTGATTATCTAATGGGGTGTGACCTAGATATGCAACATCCTGAAGTAAAGGATGCCCTCAAGCATTGGGGAGAATGGGTGATTAACGAAACCCATATTGATGGGTTTCGTTTTGATGCCGTTAAGCATGTGAAAGCGGACTTTTTCCCGGAATGGCTCCAGCATTGTCGTCAACATTCGGAGAAACGGATCTTCGCCGTCGGTGAATATTGGTCAGATGAAATTGAAGCGCTCCATCACTTTGTCAAAGTGACGGGGGGTGATGTCATGCTCTTTGATGCCCCTTTGCATTACAACTTCACTGTTGCGAGTAATCGGGGGTGTGACTATGACCTCCGCCAAATCTTTGACGATACCCTGGTTAAACAACAGCCTGCCCTAGCTGTCACCCTTGTCGACAATCATGATTCTCAACCTCTCCAAGCTCTAGAATCTGTGGTTGAGCCTTGGTTCAAGCCCCTTGCTTATGCGCTAATTTTGTTGCGTCGGGATGGCTATCCCTGCATTTTTTATGCGGATTATTATGGAGCCCACTACCAGGATAAAGGTCGAGATGGCAATGACTATGAAATTTGGTTGGATAGCCATCAATGGTTAATTGATAAGTTTTTGGCTGCCCGTCGAACCTATGCCTATGGCGATCAATATGATTATTTTGATCATGCTAACTGTATAGGTTGGAGTCGCTTAGGTGATCAGGACCATCCGGGGGGCATGGCAGTGGTGATCAGTAATGGTGATGCTGGCCGCAAATGGATGGAGGTGGGCAATCCACTGCAAACTTATGTCGATGTAACGGAACATATTCCAGAGCCTGTGACTACGAATGAAGAGGGATGGGCGGAGTTTTGTTGCAAGGCTGGATCTGTTTCTGTATGGGTGCCGCAACCTTGACCCATTTATGAGTCTTTCTCAAGGGGGGCAGAGGTCTCCTTGGTTTCAACGGCTTTCGGCTCTGGGTCGACAAAGGCACCGTTAAAAAACTGGGCAAAGCTTCGGGCTGCTGATGTCATATCATCTTCTGTTGTTGTTTGCCAGCTGGGTGGTTCGGTCGCAGAGGGAGCCTCTGTCACCTCTCGGCTGGGGGGGGGGCTACGACTGGGGATTCTCGGTTATGGGGAGGAGGTGTGGATGGAGGCTTGGGTGACGTTACGGGGGCATTGGATTTGAAAGATACAGAGACCTGTGGCTGAGTCCGTATTTGCTCTTCTGTGAGTACTTTCAAGGTGACTTTAACTTTGAGATTAAAGCATTTCTCAAAGGTTTCTTCCAGTTCTGTTACTTTGCCTTGGGCCAAGCGCAGTAGCGTTTTGCGGATGCCGACCCGAACTTCTCGCCCCTGCCAATACAACAGTTGACCATGTTCTTTTAATAAGGCCCGACTCGGTAAGTTGAGGTTCTGTAATACTTGCTGCCAAGTGTCTGTGAGGTCTCTTTGAGGGGCTGCCTCAGTAGGTTTTTGTGAAGGGGGGCTGAGGAATAGGTGTTGGCCCAGGTTGCTCTCGTACGCTAGGCGTAATCGATAGTTTGGAGGACTCAGAACGATTACTGGGAGGCTCTGGTGCAATATTATCCAGTGCTGATCGACTCTCCTCAGCCTCTTTTTCTTCATCTACGGTGGGGATAGCGCTTTCTAGTTCTTGGAGCGTGTCAAACTCAATGTCTGGATAGGAGGTGGCAGGAGTTGGGGGGGGGGACAGCAGCGGCAGGTGCTGACGGAATGACAGAAGGAGGCGGATCTGGGGTGGGGAGAGGCGCGGGGAGGAGTGAATTTGCGATCGCAGATTCCGTCTCTCCTGAAACTGAAGGAGGATGAGAGGCTGAAACGGTTTCAGCAGTGGGGACTGGAGTCGTTGCGATCGCAGGTTCCGGTAGAGACGGACCTGGAAGAGGATTAGGAGTTGAAACTGGGGCAGCAATGGGGACCGGAGAACTTGCGATCGCAGGTGCAGTTCCGATCTCAAGCTGGGGACGCTGTACGGGTGGAGACTCCTCGGGTAATGCCTTTCTCGGTAGGAGTCCGAGGAGAGAGACTTCCAGCCAGAGTCGAGGTTGAGTCGAATTTTTAATCTGTCCTTCACAACTTCTCAGATGCTGTTGGTTCGCCAGAATGTCTTCGACTTCAAACTGTTGGGCCACTTGGCAGAGTTCCGTCCAAGTCGGGGCCGTGATGGCCACTAAATCTCGACGGTCGGGAGCTGTTTTGGCAATTAATAAATCCCGATAAAATCCAGCCAAATTTTGGAGGACTGTTAAGGGCTCTCGACCACGATCGAGCAAGGCATGGGTGCGCTCGACCATCAAAGCAGGCTGTTGCGCAATAATGGCTTGCAATAAGGCTAAGAGAGCCTGTTCGGGGACGGAACCGACTAAATCCCAGACTTGAGAGTTATCAATTTCACCCGCGAGTAAGCTGAGCTGATCCAGTAAACTTTCCGCATCTCGTAACCCGCCTTGAGCGACTTGAGCAATTAGCTCTACAGCCGTGGAGGTAATGGCAATCGATTCTTGTTCAGCAATATAGGTCAGATGCTGAATCATCGGATCTAGGGCAATGCGTCGAAAGTCAAATCGTTGGCAGCGAGAAATAATCGTCGGTAAAACCCGCTGTGGATCCGTCGTCGCTAGGATAAAAACCACCCGATCTGGGGGTTCTTCTAAGGTCTTTAGCAGGGCATTAAACGCTGCCGTGCTGAGCATATGGACTTCGTCGAGGCAATAGATTTTAAACCGGCACTGAACAGGTGCGAATTGTGCCCGTTCGATTAAGTCGCGAATATTATCTACACCCGTATTGCTGGCCGCATCAATTTCGATGACATCGAGAGATGAACCGAGGGCCACTTCCTGGCAAACGGAACAGGTACCACAGGGGCTGGGTGTGGGTTGCTGGCTATTTAGACAGTTAAGAGATTTGGCTAGGATCCTGGCACTGGATGTTTTCCCCGTGCCTCGGGGACCAGTAAATAGGTAGGCAGGGGCAATCCGTTCGGACTCGATCGCATTGGTCAACGTGGTTGCGATCGCATCTTGTCCCACTAAGTCCGCAAATACTTGGGGACGATATTTATGATGCAGCGGTTCGTATGCCACAGCTTGCCCGAATCCATTAGCAAAGGCGTCCACCTCTACTCTAGTGGATGAGCCTCCGAATGGCGCTAAGCTTTTAACGCTTCTCAAGCAAGGCCTCAGAAATAATGAGAGCTATTTGGTGACAGGGTGATCAGTTCTAATCAGGCCATGCGGCAGCAAATCGTTGATTCACTCCGTTGTTGATCACTAGGGGCCAGAAAGACTGGGGGAATCTGGACAATCTGCTGATCCTAAACTTTGGAATAGTCGGAACTTGTAAGGTTCTGGATGTGAATATGGGCCATATCCTAGTACGCTTATTGATTGCAATGCAGGTCGGTATGTTGGATAGAAAATATACTATTCTTCCAGTTTTCTTTATTTTTAGTGAGTAAGATTTGTATAGGGTTCTGTACGACTGCCTGGATAATGATTGGGTTGCTGAAAGTGAGGCCCTCTATAGAATGGGCTGACGAGTATCAGGCGACTTCTGATATTTGATAAAACTATACAATCTGCCCCATTCACCTGCTATTAAAAATAAGTTTCTTTTTGGGTATTCTTGAAGTGATGGCATTATCTAAACCAAAGCATGAACCGCAAAGGTAAACCGCCTAGGTATATTGATAACCATGGTCTGAAGGCTCCTAAAATTATTGAAATACCATCCATCGATGAATTCAGAAATCTACTTTCTCCTCAACGGGTAGAGGAGTGGAAAAAGGTAGGGATAGACGTTGATACCACCGATGGACTTGAAGAAGCCTATCACTGGGTATTGACAGTCTATAAAAATTTCAGAGGGGTTCATTCTTGAATGGAGAACACCCCAATGGTTGGGGCATTGGGGTAAACAGTTATCTGTATGGAGTGGGATGAAACCACGCTTCTCAAGTTATCGGTCTTCTGAGAAGAAGCAGTGAAGGAAAACTTTTTTTGATGATGCTTTTTGAGAGGGATGCAATATTTAAGCTGGCCTGGCGTTGATTGCAGAAAGCCAAGAATAGCGCTCCCGGCAAGCTCTTCATCATGCATCCACTTGCATTGCTTGGAGGAATCAGCTCCCTGACTGCTGATCTGCCTGTAATGCTTTGCACTGAGCTGCTTTTACATCTATGGCTTTAATAAAGCTATCTTTGCCGTCTACATAGCCATCGATATTCGTGTGTTTAGCTAACTGGCATTTCAATTCGCTGTATTGTTTAGCATCTGTCGGGTGGGCAATCATATAATCTCGAAATGCCAGATGACGTTTTACCTGGGTTGAGCTGTGGTTAAAAATATGGATATGGTGCGTCCGAATACCGTCTTGGTTATTTTTCCGAAAAAACCGGCGACCTGGGATACCAAATTCTCCCATTACTTCGTAGCCAAGTTGCTCCATTGGTGAATTTTGCTCATCAACTTGGGTAAGGCACTGCACCTCAACTAACAGATCGATGATCGGTTTTGCCTGTATGCCAGTAATGGCCGTGCTGCCAATATGGTGGACTGCAACGATATTCTCACCTAAAGCATCCTTGATTCGCGTGGCTTCAGCCTGAAAAATCGCTATCCATTCAGGATTGTGAGGGACAACTTCTACCTTTCTCATGCTTAGATATCTCTCTGTGAATCAACACAAGAATCCACTCAGGTATGTATTGGCCAACACCTGATGAGAAATAGATATTAAAGCCATGGGCTCGCCCTTTGCAGGCATGAGTTTACTTAGCTCTCAGTTTGACTCATCTGTCTGCAGATATTGGTAAAGATGCACCTGATTGCATTTGACACCGACTCGGTCATCATTTCCTATGTCAACAATCTGCTGGAGCGCGTAGTGATTCACTGTCTTGCTAAGGCTAAGGTTTTGAGCAGAGCCTGAACGAATTTGAAGGTACTGCTTTCAATTCACTTACATTCTTGCTGCCAATATTCCAGCTCCCTATATTTGGGGCTGATACATATGGGTTGATGACCCCGTTGTATTACGAAACGATTTTATGGATGGGAGATTTTTTAGGTGCATTCCCAAGATTTTTGGGAAAAACTTCACAGGAGAGCCTCACTTGTCACATTACCAAGGGACAAGAGTGATACTGTCTGGATTCAGTCATTTCTCGAATGAGCAGAACATGGGAGCCGAGATATCTCTCAACATTATTGACGTCTTCTTCCTTCAGGATTAACCGACGCTCTACTTGGGCCAACAGCCAGGAGACCAAGCGACTATCATTCAATCGCATGACTGGATGACTAGGCAGCTCTTCAATTAATTGCCATAGGTCGTGGAGCAAGGAAGGAGATAACACGAGACATTACCATAAACGCTAGTTAGGCATAAATTTGTCGGTTCGATGATTCTTTAAGTTTTTCTTTAGATTTATGCGTAATTAGATCCTACCTCTAGGGACAAGAGCTGAGGACAAAGTATAAACATCTTTACAAGCTGCTCCCTGAAGCTCAGTCAATCGGCCTGATTTTTATATCTGTCTTTCCTAAGTTAGTCATAACTCACTAGTAGAGGATAAGTCATAGGACCAGAGAGATAGAAGCCCAAAACTTTAATCCATAATCTTCATTGTCAAGGACAGCTTTGGACTATTCATAAGTAGCCCTTACTAGAAAGGACAGAACCTTTCATCTATCAACTGTTGACGAAGACAAAATTATAATTAAGAATCGTAACAGGTCCTGCCCTAGGTATAAATGCTTTTTTTAATTGGTTTCTGAATTGAGCCAACATCAGCCTAAGTCAGTAAGGAGATAGTGCTAAATCAGAGGGAAATTAATGCTAACGACGAATGGGCCAACGACTCTTCTAGAAGATATTGAAGTTCCTTTGAATTTACCTTTTACATTGAACCAGTTGCAGTTAATGGATGCGATTGCTAGGACTGGTAACTTCACAAAAGCCGCAGATCAGCTGTTCATTTCACAACCCACAGCCAGCCAGAGAGTTCATCACCTTGAGCGTGATTTGGACGTAACTTTATTTCATCGTTCTCACCAAAAAGTACAGTTGACACATTCGGGTGAAATTTTGCTCGGGTATTGTCATCGTATTTTGGGGCTTTGCCAAGATGCCCAACAAGCTCTCCTTGAACAAAAGAATCTTGAGGCAGGCAACTTAGTCATTGGTGCCAGTACCACGCTGGGGAGTTACTTATTGCCCAGATTAATAGGACATTACCGGCAACTTTACCCCCAGACACCAGTGCAATTACAAATCAGCACTACTTCTCAAATTTGCCAAGGTATTGCAGATGGCCAAACAGATATCGCCATTGTAGAAGGGCCTATTCCCTTTAAACTGCGAGAACTCACTCAAGTGACGATGGAATCAGAAGAGCCCATCGTCCTGATTGTGCCTTCATCTCATCCTTTCACCTCAATTAGCGCCATTGAGTTCCAAGATCTATATCAATTAAAGTTTATTGTCCTTGACTCTCAACAACCGCCCCATTCAGTGATTGATCAAGATTTGGTTATAGGTGATGTTGATCTGAAACGATTACAGCCAGAAATGAGTTTTGGTTCTCTAGAAGCGATTAAAAATGCTGTTCAGTTTGGCTTAGGTGCGGCCTTTGTGCCGTTAATGTCTATCCAAAAGGAATTAGAGCTGGGATTACTTCACCAGGTGGATATTAAACATCTAATGATTAGGCAAAAAATTTCAGTCTTAGAGAGCTTAAAGCATTACCGTCCAAGCACTACTGATCTGTTTCAGAAGCAAATTTTAAAATCATATTTTCACTCATCTATAGCAGAGCAATCAGACGCCATATCTTCATAATGATATGAATTGCTTTGACTGATTATTAGCCACTTTGTTCATTTCAATATTTACCCTCTTCAACATGAACCTGAGCCAATTGACGATGGTGTAAAGTGTGCGGCATTCACTTGAGTGGTCTGCCTTAAGGACGATCCAGGTGCAGGCCCGACTGAAACAACAAGCTCGTGATGATGAAAAGGTGTGAGTTCAGGTTGAGGGCAGGTTTGGTCAGGCCAAGCGACAGTGTAGCTTGAATCGGATGCTAACGAAGGTGGCTGACACCAATGCAAGTCCGATGGCTATAACGGTTTTGGTTATGTGTCTGTAGGGGTGGCCGTGCCGCTTGTGGTTTTGTTTGGCGTTCTTGCTCTGCTTGTACTACTTGATGGGCGGAATTAGCTCAATTCACTGTTTCAACAAGCTCGATTTAAACTTGTGCTGACTTTGCATAACTTCATATTTGTTAGAAAAACATGAAGTTATATTAATGAGTCTTTGGCTGTTGAGAAAGATCTCAGAATCTTTTACTCACTTATCATTCCGGTGAGGGTCCTTGCCTGCAGCTTGAAAAGGTATTAAAACTAAATTCTGAAAACCCTTATATGAATTGTGTTTTATAGATTTTTTGGTCTGCTTATAGGATGTCTACTTCTGGGAATTAAGTCGAGGGAAGAGCAATAGAAAATTTGAAATTAGGGTTGACTAGGTAAAATTACTCATCTAAAATGATTTCAATTTATTAATTAAGTTTACAAAAGTACAAGATTGTATGATTCAGTTTGATTCCCTATTTTTTTTCGCTGAGTCTCACGTCACTTAGACAATACAGACCGAGCTACCGTTCATTGAATGATATCCAGTTATCAGCACGGAAAGGTGAATGAGTCGTCTTTGTGTACGGTGCCTACATTCTTAAGGTTATGGCCTAGCTAGTAGGCCCTGTTTCATAAACTAGGCTCTGTTCGTGACCTCTAGTCATAAATCACTTAATTGATGCCTGATTTATTTCATTAATCCGTTAATCACGAGGAAGATAAACACCCATTTGGTCAGCGAGGGAATTAAAGATGGGTAAAGGTTTTGGTCAAGACTCCCTAAGAAGCCGAAGATGAAACCCGTACTCAGTACGCTCAATCCTGAGGATACTGAGCGGGTGTTGTTCAAAATGTATGACTTCTTGGGATGGGAGAATAATGCAAAAAGTCTAGGGCGTATGGCCCTGCGCCGATATCTGGAATCGAAGCAGAAAGGCGCAGTCGTCGCTGCGCCCTGGCAATCTGAGGATCCTGAAATTATCCCCACTGATTATATGAATATGGAGGAAATCCGAGACGCTGGATTAGCCTATCCCACTGTTTTAGATAGTTATAGGCGATATAAACCCCATGCCGAGTTTTTGTTGATTTATTGGGAACAAGACACCCCAGAAACTATGGCTGCTTGCCAGGTGATTTCGCTTCAAAGCCCTGCGATTCACCTGTATCAGAAAAAATCCAAATGACGACAGTTTCATTTGGAAGAACTAGCTTTGAGTTTTACCCACACTGTCTTGCACGAACCATTAATAACGGACTTTGAGGAAAACGAAATGGACAATGTGATTGGTTTAGAAATTATAGAAGTGGTTGAGCAAGCTGCGATCGCATCTGCTCGATGGATGGGTAAAGGCGAGAAAGATACAGCCGATGCCGTGGCTGTTGACGCGATGCGGAGTCGCATGAATCAAATCCATATGCGAGGCCGGATTGTGATTGGTGAGGGAGAACGGGATGATGCCCCCATGCTTTACATTGGTGAGCAAGTTGGTATCTGTACCCAGGAAGATGCCGCCGACTTCTGTACGATTGATGAGTTAGTTGAGATCGATATTGCTGTTGATCCGTGTGAAGGCACGAACTTAGTGGCCTATGGTCAGAATGGTTCAATGGCTGTTCTCGCCATTTCTGAGAAAGGAGGGTTGTTTGCTGCTCCTGACTTCTATATGAAGAAGTTAGCTGCTCCTCCTGCCGCGAAGGGAAAAGTTGATATTCGTAAATCCGCGACTGAAAACTTGAAAATCATTGCTGAATGCTTAGATCGCTCAATCGCCGAATTGGTTGTTGTGGTGATGGATCGATCTCGACATGGTGCACTGATTAAAGAAATTCGCGATGTAGGGGCTAGAGTCCGCTTGATTGATGATGGCGATGTCTCCGCTGCGTTGTCTTGTGCATTTTCAGGGACTAATATTCATGCGTTGATGGGGATTGGTGCCGCACCAGAAGGCGTGATTTCTGCGGCTGCCATGCGGGCATTAGGGGGACATTTCCAAGGCCAACTGATCTATGACCCAGAAATTGTCCAGACTGGATTGATTGGTGAGAGTAAAGAAAGCAACCTAGCTCGATTAAAGGAAATGGGGATTGACGATCCGGATCGCATCTATGAAGCTGAGGAGCTAGCCTGTGGCGAAACCGTTTTATTTGCCGCCTGCGGAATAACCCCCGGAACCCTGATGAAAGGGGCTCGTTTTTTCCCAGGAGGCGTGAGAACTGAATCTCTCATTATCTCTACGCAATCCAAAACGGCCCGATTTGTCGATACCATCCACAAACTGGACGACAAACACCGAGCCCTGCAACTACACTAATCTCCCAGGCCCTGAGCAATAGACTCAGGGCTTTTTCAATATGCCTTTGTGATTAAACATTATATTTAGCGAGGAAATATGAAACGCGTACTATCCATTATTCTCGGCGGCGGTGCTGGCACCCGACTCTATCCCTTGACAAAAATGAGGGCTAAACCTGCTGTGCCTTTAGCAGGTAAGTATCGTCTGATTGATATACCTGTGAGTAATTGCATTAACTCAGACATCAATAAAATCTATGTCCTGACTCAATTCAACTCAGCGTCTCTCAATCGACATTTGAGCCGAGGCTATAATTTCTCAAATTTTACAGAAGGATTTGTCGAGGTCTTGGCTGCTCAGCAGACTCCTGATAACTCAGGTTGGTTTGAAGGAACTGCGGATGCCGTTCGTCAATATTTGCAGTTGCTCAAGGAATGGGATGTGGATGAATATCTCATTCTTTCTGGAGACCACCTGTATCGCATGGACTACAGCCAATTTGTTCAACGACATCGCGATACCAATGCCGATATCACGATTTCCGTGGTGCCCATGGATGAGCGACGGGCCTCTGCTTTTGGCTTAATGAAACTGGATGAATCAGGGCGTGTGGGAGATTTTTGTGAAAAGCCCACTGGAGATGAATTAACCCAAATGCAGGTGGATACCACTTTGCTCGGGTTGAATGCAGACCAGGCTCGTGAGCAACCTTATATTGCCTCCATGGGGATTTATGTGTTCAAAAAAGAGGTTCTGATCGATTTATTGGAATCTAATCTTGAGCATACTGACTTTGGTAAAGAAGTGATTCCTACTGCTGCTGCGAATCATAATATTCAGGCATTCCTATTTGATGACTATTGGGAAGATATTGGAACGATTGAAGCCTTCTATGAGGCCAATCTCGCTTTAGCTCAACAGCCCAAACCCAAGTTTAGTTTTTACGATGAGCAAGCCCCCATCTATACCCGAGCCCGATATTTACCCCCTAGTAAAATCCTCGACTGCCGGGTCACGGAATCCATTATTGGTGAAGGCTGTATTGTTAAAAAAAGTCAAATTCACCACTCTGTTCTAGGGGTTCGCTCTTATGTCGACGATCATTGCACCCTGGACAATGTGCTGTGGCTAGGGTCAGATTATTATCAGTCTCTGTCTAAGCGGCAAGCTGATCTTGACCAAGGTAGAGTTCCCTTAGGAATTGGGGAAAACACGGTCATTCGTAAAGCGATCGTGGATAAAAATGCCCGTATTGGCAAGAACGTCAAAATAGTCAATAAAGCCCAGGTGGAGGAGGCTAATCATGAGGATGAAGGCTTCTATATCCGGAGTGGGATTGTTGTTATTCTGAAGAATGCCATCATTCCTGATGGCACTGAAATTTAACAGATCGTGATGAGATTGTCTTAGTCAGAGTGATGACTGGGAATAGAGGGTCAACCCCTGTGTCTGTAGCCGGAACAGCAGGTTGATCCTTTAATCTTCCATCTTGTAACGATGAGTCGCATTTTTAAAATAACAAAACCCCCTACTAGAGGAGGTTCTAAGTCAATCGGAGCGACAGGATTTGAACCTGCGACCCCCACTACCCCAAAGTGGTGCGCTACCAAGCTGCGCTACGCCCCGTTTTGCTTTACAAGCCTAACATAAAACCCTGAATTAAAAGACCTCAATTGTTTGGATAGCGCCCACCAATTCAGCAGTGCTCTGTGCAGACCACGAACCTTCCGCACGGCGGCCATTCAGGAGGATAAAACTCAGAGCAAACTGCTGGGGATATCCTTGTACTTCTAGCCAAACCAAATCACTGCTCGCCTCACAAGCAATAGTCTCCTCAGCCATCAGTTGATCTTGTAATTGGGTGATGGAATCGACTAGTTGCAAGAGCAGGCGGCGAAAATCAGCAAATTCTGCAGCAGTCAACTCTACTGCCCATTCATTGGTACCCAATAGGGTGGAAAAAGCGGCATTAGGCTGCAATCCTAATCGCCAACCGTTACCCTCTTTGAGCTGTCGATCCATTAAAAAGTGAGCTTTTGCGACTCACCGGTGGGCTTGCGAGTAGGTGTGGTTGACTGAGGTTGAGGCGAGCTGGATTTGGGTGTTGTTTGAGGTCGTAAGAGATCGGCACTGCCTGAACCGGGTAATGGAATGAGTTTCGGGCGAGAGATCGGTTCTGGGTCTGGAGCCGCCGCAGGCTTGGGTGGTTCTGGCTGTTGTTTCTCCGTCGGAGGGGCTGCCCGCCGTGGTGCTTGACTCGTATATAGATCGCTGAGGATTTGAGTCAACGCAAGGCGCTGTTTGCGGGTTAACTGTCGTATCAACTTGCGATCGCTCTCCATGGGATTCGTCTTCAAGTACGACTGCCCTGGATACTCTTCTTCTCGCAGATTTTCGTATAGCCCTAGGAAGTCTGCCAAGGTGATTTTCCAGTCAAACCGATACTGGGGGGATCGGCCTTTGACCAGGGTGTGATACTGAATAAGCCGACTCACTAAAGTGCTGTTCGTCGCCGGTTTATTGCCTTTTCTGCGAAAATACTGGTTTTCTTGCGGTAGCTCCGGTAATTGAGAGTAGACCGCATCCGCTGCCAGCTTGGGATTAATTCTCTGGGCGATGGCAGGCTGTGCAACGATCCATCCACTGGCAACCAAGGAGGCACAAAGCAGTGCCCGCTTGGATCGCGCCATTAGAGTGAGGGTAGGGTTCACTCGCCAATAATCTCCGGTTGCGTCAGTTCATCAGACATTTCAATAATGGCTTGCAGAACGGATTTCATGCCTGCATCTTCAAAGTCTTCTAAATTCTCACGTCGACGACGCTTCTTGGCCCGATTCGCAACTTGCACAGTAATGCGGTAACGATTGGAAGAAGCGCCAATCAATTCTTCAGCTCGCCGCATAATATGTGTTGTGTCGATGGTGAGGCGCTTAGACATAAAGTTTCTCTGGAATGGACTGCTTACTAGTCTAGCAACAATGCTCTCGCCTAGAGATGGAGTTGGCCAGAAACTCTGATAGTACAAGGACTGATTGATTGTAGGATATGCAAAGCATGTTTAAGATTCTGTTTGTTATTCCTTGGCTGCAGCGTCTGATATGCATGATCACTGACCAATCGAGATGTAGCCCGATGGGGTCATCTCCAACTATCACTGGATCAGCTTGATCGCTTGACTCTCTTCTACTATTCCGGCCCATTCCTATGACCAACGTCGCTATCAACGAGACCCATCGTCAGCAAACCGCTCAGCTAAACGTTCCACCCCGATTATTAATGGGGCCGGGGCCGTCTAATGCCCATCCCCGAGTTCTGCAAGCTTTGGGAATGCGCCAAGTGGGACACTTAGATCCCTGCTTTATTGAGCTGATGAACGAAGTCCAGTCTCTGCTCAAATATGCTTGGCAAACGGAGAGTCCGACTACGATTCCGGTGAGTGCGACGGGAAGTGCGGCCATGGAAGCGACCCTCGCCAATACCGTTGAGCCGGGAGACGTGGTTCTAGTCGGCGTCAATGGCTATTTCGGTCATCGGCTGATGGATATGGCTGGGCGTTATGGAGCGGATGTGCGCCGTATAGACAAACCCTGGGGAGAGGTCTTTTCCCTTGATGAGTTGAAAGCTGGACTAGAAGAGCATCGCCCCAAAATCTTGGGTCTGGTTCATGCCGAAACGTCTACGGGAGCCTGCCAACCCTTAGAAGGGGTGGGTGACTTATGCCGAGAATATGATTGTTTGCTGTTGGCAGATACGGTGACCAGCTTAGGAGGGGCACCTCTATTCTTGGATGAGTGGGGGGTGGATATGGCCTACAGCGGTAGCCAGAAATGCCTGAGCTGCCCACCCGGCATTAGCCCTTTCACGTTGGGGGCTCGTGCGGTAGAGAAGCTCAATAATCGCCAGAGTAAAGTGCCTAACTGGTATTTGGATATGTCGATGGTGGGCAAATATTGGGGGTCGGAACGAACCTATCACCATACGGCTCCGATTAATATGATCTATGGCTTTCGAGAAGCCCTCCGTCTGATTGCTGAAGAGGGATTGGCTGAACGCTGGGCGCGACATCAAGCCAATGCCGAATTAATGTGGGAAGGCCTCGCTTCCCTAGACATGGAGTGCTACGTGGAACGCCAGCACCGATTGCCTTCGTTAATTACAGTGCGAATTCCTGACGGGGTGGATGGAAAAGCTATCACTTCGCAGTTCCTCAAGAACTTTAATATCGAAATTGGCAATGGCTTAGGTGAACTGGCTGGCAAAGCTTGGCGCGTTGGACTGATGGGTTTTAATAGCCGCCCTGAGAATGTCCATATGGTTTTGGATGCCTTTAAGTACACTTTGAATCGCTAATTTTCTGGGTCGCAGCGGATTTCGAGGAGAAACCCATCAGGGTCATAGAAGTAGATGCCGCGCCCGGTAGGCCGATTGACGGGACCTTGTGCGATCGCAACTTGATTCGCCTGCAAAACCTGGACGGCCTGGTCGAAAGCGTCGGGGTCAATATCAAAGGCCAGATGATTGGCGCGGGTAAACTGCTGGCCTGGATCTGGGCTCGGGGGGGATAAATCTGGTTCCCAGAAGAGGTCCAATACCCATCCGTCGGGGGTGACAAAGTTACTGATGCGCCCCTGTTTGACCAGTTCTACTAAGGTTGCTGGGACTTCAGAACCCGTCAACTCATGCAGGCCTAAAATAGTGCCATAAAAATGCCGGGAGGCCTGCAGGTCTTTCACATTCAGGGCAAAGTGATGGGTCTTGCGAAGCTTGCCTTGGGGTAATACAGTCATATCGATACCAACCCTACTCTGCAATTTTAGGTGTATTGTCTTTTCTCAATTTTGACGCATTTGGCTGAGAATCATCAGTCGTTTTGGGTTTAGGCGTCAGATACGACCGAGATAGTGCCAGCTTGCTCGCAAAATCATCAGCCATAGGGCGACGGCAGCCGTCAGATAGAGATAGAACCGCAGCAAAACTCGGTTAATCGTGCAATGAACCAGGCTATGCAGGATGCGAAAACCCACAAATATCCAAGATAGGAGCATATAGAACCTATCGACTTGGCTAGTGATAAATAGGTAGTGACCGAGGGCATAAAACAGCACGGGTAGCTCAAAGAGGTTTTTGAGATTGTCGGAGGGGTTGGAGACGGCGGGCGGAGATATGCGGGCCAATTCTAAGGGCTGCATTTTTTCAGGTAGAAAGTTGTTTTGGGTGATGAAGTGAATACGACGGGCATACATGTAGATCCAGACCGTCAACGTTAGTAAGAACATCGCCAAAATGGGGGCAAAAATTGCCTGTTGATTCATGGTTTATGGTCTCCATCAGCGAACGGGGCATCAATGAGTATTTGATATTGGGGGTATCAGGCTTAAATAAATTTTTGAAAAACTCAGAAATAAATTGAGCTGAATTGTCTCAGGGCATCACACCAAGACGGATGGTTCTTCAAACTCAGCTTATGAGTCGCAGCCCATGACGACCAGTCCTCGATCAGGTACTGTTTTGTGGATTGGTGACGCGCACAATTGCTTGGAGTTAAGCAAAGGGTTCAGGGCAACGCCCTTCTAATAAATCCTGTTTTTGTTGAAAGGCTTTGGACATACAGTCCATAAAAGTTTGAATGCGTACCGTTGAGATTAGATCCTTATGGGTCAAAATCCAGACGTCATGGCAGGGGGCGCTCTGCCCCGGGGAGACTCGTTTTAAGGTGGGTTCTGGGTCGCCTAGAAAACAGGGGATACGGGCGAGTCCTAGACCGGCTTTGGCTGCTGCTAGCTGTGCGATCGCATTATTGAATCGCCCCCGCACCGGAATATTGGGAAAGTCACTCTTGCGCACCCAGTCTGGATAGGGAGTGGGTGAATCCCAACCAATCCAATACGCCCCTTCAGTATTTTCAGGCAGTGCATGGGTGGCCAAGTAGTTTACAGATGCATAATTGGCACAGTGGTAACATCCCACTTTCCGCCCTACCAAATGTTCTGGTGGGTTTTCTGTCACTCGAATAGCAACATCTGTTTCCCGCTTGGTCAAGCTATAGACCTCATAGGAAATCAGGACTTCTAAGTTCACCTCGGGATAAACCTCCATAAAACGCACCAGATCAGGCATCAGCAGGTGAACGGCCAAAGCATCTGGCAGAGTGACTCGCAGATGGCCTCGAAGCTGAATATCTTGCCCAAGGATATGTCGTTCAATCCCATTCATTTCGTCTTCTACCCGAGTGGCTGCTTCCAGCAACTCCTCACCCGCTAAGGTCAGAGCATACCCGCTGGGGAGACGGTCGAAGAGTCGCGTTTTTTGACTGGATTCAAAGGCATCAATCCGACGAGTG
This sequence comes from Acaryochloris sp. 'Moss Beach', assembly GCF_021497025.1. Taxonomy (NCBI): domain Bacteria; kingdom Bacillati; phylum Cyanobacteriota; class Cyanophyceae; order Acaryochloridales; family Acaryochloridaceae; genus Acaryochloris; species Acaryochloris sp. 'Moss Beach'. The sequence goes on along the minus strand of NZ_CP071717.1, from coordinate 1,985,733 downwards.
ATGGTGGAGTGGTGAACCCCTAACTTGAAAGCAGTGGCCCGAGCGGAACCTTCGCGGGCAATGGCTAAAAAAATTCTCAAATCATCCCAATTCATAATGGACTCCTCTGGCGCATTTATGCACCGTTAGGGTGCTATTTTTTGGGTTCTCAATGCAGAAATAATTACATACTATCGAGAGAAAGCCAGTGGACACCATTCATCTCAAAAGACTGATGGAAGGGATTTTTCCCTATTTTCCTATATTTACAGGAGCATGATCATGGCTAACGTGACCGTATATCGAACCATTTATTCATCTCTAGAAAAGGTTTGGGAGAGCTGGGATGATTTTGGCGCTATCTATAAGTTCAATCCCAATCTCACCCATTCCCATCTGCTTGAAGACTCTCGCCCAACCGGGCAGGGGGCCAAGCGCCAATGTGATCTCAAGGACGGCAAAAACTGGATTCGTGAAGAAGTCATCGAATATATTCCCTACCAGCAGCTGACCCTCAATATTTATGAGGGAACCATGCCTCTGAAAAGTGCCAAGGCCACCCTACGCTTCCGTAAAGTATTGGCCAACCGCACTGAAATTAGTATGAGCATGGATTTTGAACCCAAGATGGGGTGGCTAGGCAAACTGATGCTTCCCATGATGAAACCCAAATTTGAGGAAATGCTCAATGCCCTCTTGGCAGGAAATGATGCCTTTGTCACTCAAGGTCAATTAGTCAATGCTGCCTAAGTCATATAGCAATGACCTCTGATTCAACCCTATACCTCCGACAACTATGACCCCTGAAACAACCGTTTTTCTGCTCACACTGATCTTGGCCATGGTTCATCTTGGCATTGGTGCAATGACAAGAATTTTTGAGGTTGGGCCAATGGCCCTTCTTGGTCCCCGTGACAATTTACCCCCTCGTCAAAATCCCTATGGCATTCGAGGTGAGCGAGCCAATCACAATTTCAAAGAGACCTTGCCCTGGGCTTTGGGTTTATTGCTGCTGGTACAGGCAACAGGCCATACCAATGGCGTCAGTGCCGTAGGGGCTTGGTTATATTTCTGGAGTCGAGTAATCTATTTGCCCCTGTATGTTTTTGGTGTGCCTGTTGTACGGAGCTTTTCCTTTGGGGGCTCGCTTATGGGGATGGGTCTGATTGCTAGTCAGGTGTTGTAAGCGTCGATTTGCCGAGGCCGATGTTGGGTACCGATTCCGGCGGTAATAAATAGCACCGTCGCCTCCTCCTCAACATCAGCCGTATGCCAAACACCGGGTTGATTAATGGCATATTCACTAGGATTGAGCGTTGTAGTCGTTACAGAACCCTTGCTCTCTTCTTGATGAAGTGTCACAGTTCCGGCAACACAAACCACTACCTCACTGCCCTGAGGGTGCATCTCCCAGATGTCCCAAGGTTCTGAGAAGGAGTGCATACTCACCAATCGTCCTTCAGTACCATCTGAACCATGGCGTTCAACGTAGTTGACGTACCAGTCCATAGAACCCGTGAATAAGGGCTCAGTCTCTGCGGTTGCTCCCAGGCCCAGATGAATGGGGTGAGTTTTAATATCCGTTCCAGCCATTACTCTCTCCTTAACTTTGGGGGCTATGGTTTAAGCCTGACCAAGTTTATCCTGCGTGCGAGTATTGAAATCGTTGGCATTATGGCGCTCGTGAAGTTGGTCTGCCAATGCTCCCCAGGTGCGATTAACCATGCGACCTCGTTGGACTGCTGGACGGTCTGCGATGCCTTGTGCCCAACGCACCACATGGGTATAGGAGGGAGCATCGAGAAACTCTGCCGCATCGTATAGGGTATTGCGGATGACGCCACCATACCAAGGCCAGATGGCAATATCAGCAATCGAGTAATCATCCCCGGCCATATATGAGCGGGTTTCTAGGTGGCGATTGAGAACGTCGAGCTGGCGTTTCACTTCCATGGTGAAACGGTTGATGCAATATTCAATTTTGGTGGGCGCATAGCTATAGAAATGGCCAAATCCACCCCCCAAATAAGGGGCTGACCCCATCTGCCAAAACAACCACGATAAACATTCTGTGCGGGCTGTGTGTTCTGTGGGCATCAGTTGACCGAATTTTTCCGCTAAATAGAGCAAGATAGCCCCTGATTCGAAGACACGGGCTGGTGTTGAGATTGAGTGATCGATTAAGGCCGGAATTTTGGAGTTGGGATTGGCCTCGACAAACCCACTACCGAACTGGTCGCCGTCTCCAATTTTGATTAAGTGGGCATCGTATTCAGCTCCAGTCTCACCCAAAGCCAAGAGTTCCTCCAGCATGATGGTGACTTTTTGGCCGTTGGGGGTGCCCATGGAATAGAGCTGTAAGGGATGTTTGCCAATGGGCAAGTCTTGATCATGGGTTGGCCCTGCAATCGGCCGGTTGATCTTGGCCCAAGTACCGCCACTTTCTGAATCCCATTGCCAAACTTTGGGGGGAGTGTAGTGATTGGGACTGCTCATGATCGATCTCCGTTGTAGGGCGGTTTGGATATGGCTTTCTCAATATTATCGCTGTCATTCAGTCTCAGCTGCAGCTTTTAAAATAAAGCGCATGATCCTAACTGATACTCGACTTTTGGCCATGAGACTTGCAGTTAATGCTCCATTTGCAGACCGCTCTATCAGTAATCATGGTTAACGAATTGCAGCGGGAGATATAGGGAGTCATATCCTGAGAAGGCTCGAAAGATAGATTCTTTATGACGAGGCTCCTGGCTAATTGTCATGAACATTAGGTGTGTTCATCTAACCCTCCTGGCCATGCTCTAGGATTGGCGATAAGGTCAGCAGTTCAATACACTTTAGAAATCTGGATTGAGAACAAACCCAATGTCGATTTGTGTTGCCCTAATTGCCCACAACAGCAAAAAAGACGACATCGTCGCCCTCGCCAAAAAATATCGTTCTATCCTGTCTCGCTACCACCTCATTGCCCCTGACGATACGGGACAGCAAATTGAAGCCGTTACTGGTCTGACTGTTGAACATCTTGCTTCTGGTCACCAAGGCGGTGACATCCAAATTGCCGCTCGTGTTGTCTCAGGTGAAGTTACGGGCGTCATCTTCCTGATGGATGGGTTGACCCCACACCCTCAAGACCCCGATCACCAAGCCCTTCTGCGGATCTGCAATCTTTATGATGTTCCCATTGCAACCAATGTAACCACTGCTGAATTATGTATTCAGAGCGTTGCTAAACAACGAGAGGCGTATCTAATTTTCAATCCTGTGGCAGGCCAAGGCAACCCTGATCGCGACTTAGCCCTGATTCGTCAAATATTGGAACCCCAGGTCAATCTCCACACTATTTTCACTCAGTCTGATATTGATCCGATAGAACAAGCCAAAGAAGCCATTGCCGCTATTCGTGCTCTCCAAGATGAGGGGGCATCCGGTTGCATTATCGCCTCTGGAGGAGATGGCACTGTCTCTGCCATTGCAGGTGCCACCCTAGAAACGGGCATCCCCTTCGGTGTCATTCCCCGAGGAACTGCTAACGCATTTGCAGTCGCTTTGGGATTACCTACTAACCTCAAGCGGTCTTGTGAAACCATTGCAGGAGGTAACACGCGTATGGTTGATGCCGCTTATTGTAATGATGTCCCCATGGTGTTACTGGCTGGGGTTGGATTTGAAGCTGGGATGGTCAATAATGCCAGCCGAGAATTAAAAAACCGCCTGGGCACCCTAGCTTACGTTTTTTCAGCTGCACAACAATTTTTCACCCAAGAAGATTTCAATGCCACTATTGAGATAGAGGGCCAGGTTTTGGAGTTTAAGACTGGCGCTGTGACCGTGGCTAATGCCGCCCCTCCAAGCTCAGTCAGTGCGCAGGGCTTTGGTAAAGTCATTCCGGATGATGGGCTGTTAGAGGTCACGATTCCTGTATCTAACACTCTGCTACAGGATCTCAATACCTCAGCAACTCTGTTGGTCTCTGCTCTGGTGAAGACGCAATTGGAGGACAAGAACTTAGTCTGCTTGAGGACTCATCGACTGAAAGTGACCACTGATCCACCCCAAACACTGGTTGTAGATGGTGAAATATTGGAAGCTAATCCGATTGAATTCACCTGTATTCCCAAGGGATTAACGGTTTTTTCGCCATTATCAACGGTTTAACAATCCTCTTGACAGGAGGAATAGCGGCTCGATGGTTTAACTTTTTGGCTTATGCTATCTGCTTTGAAGAAGCTTTGCTCACATCGTATAAGCCATTATTGAGACGCAATAGTGTAAGTGAGTCAAATGGCAATATTTTGAGGGTTATGGGTAACGGTAGCGTCTTTTTAGACAGTTTTAGGTGAGATGACATCCGCACTATGATGCCGATCACTGAATTTAAGTAATGGATGTTAGATCATAGATTTTGAGGAAGCAATCTGAGGGAAAAAAGATTACTTCTTTGTGTGTCAGTGAAGAAGCTGCTTATCAAAAATCTGTTCAGACGATAGCAAGCATATTCAACCGCTATCAGAACTGAAAGGCAGTGGCTGGCAGGATATAACCAGTATCAAATCTAAGAAGAGACCCTTCGGATGAGGGTGACTGAGTAATAAAGTATTGCTTCTGACGCGAAATCTAAGGTCAGATGCCCAGTTTCTCAGTCTGCTCTCTGATTTGACTGATCTGTTTCTAGACAATCATTCCATCTGAAATCCTACCTGCACAGCACCACTGGCATTAATTTGTCGTTTCAAAAAACTTAAAAGTGAGTGATCAACTATGGTTAATCTTTTACCGCACGATCGCTTTATTATCCAGACTCCCGATGCATTGCAAGCTGTTATCGCGAGACTGGAAACCAATGTAGAACCTCCTAAGGCATTACGGTGGTCCTTTAATCGTAACCACGCTCCTTATGAAGGATCTATTTCAGAGTCGGGCTTTACAATGCACCGAATTCCTGAGGGGCGCAACTCCTTTATTCCCCAAATCAAAGGTCGTTTTGAGACACCTGCAGGGGGCACTGTAGTGCACATAACCATGGAGCTTCACCCTTTCGTCATGAACTTTCTGGTGATATGGTTTCTCTTGTTTTACAGCGGTGCTTTAGCAATCTGCCTTTCAGGGAGTGTGGCTGCTATTGAAGCTCTACATATCTTGGGACTACCCTTGTTCGTGTTATTTGTCTTCTGGATTAGTTTCTGGTTTGAGGTGGAGCGCAGCCATAATGATTTGCTGAAAATCATAGTCGGACAAGTTCCTAAGTCACGGCAGCATCGGCTGCAAAATTTCTTCCTCCTTCGAGGAGCTGCCTTCGTTATCGCTGGTATATTTCCCTTCATCTTTATGGTCCATCATGCCTCTGAGTCTCCTCCAGCCCGAGAAGTGCCCGAATCATTCCGGTCTCAGTAATGGAGATGGATAAGGTCCGCCAGTTATCTATGTATCCGAGCTATCGATAAACGGAATAAGTCATGCTTGCAGGTATCTTCAGTCCCTACAAGAAAGCTGCAAGCAGGCCAACATCAAATTGTTGAAGAGATTTGAAAGCCAACGGATTGAGCAGTATGACATCTGGCGAAAACGTTCAAGACAGATGGCCAGTCTCTCAGTTAGCTCTCCGATTTGACTGACCTGTTTCTGGAAAATCATGCCATGCGATTTCGCATCTGCTCAGTCCCACTGGCATTCATTTGTTGTTTCTAAAAGTTTAAAGAGTGAGGGATCATCTATGGTTCACCTTTTACCTCGCGATCGCTTTGTAATTCAAACTTCCGACCCGTTGCAAACAGTGATGGAGAGATTGGAAGCCCAAATAGAGCCTCCCAAAACATTTCGCTCAACATATGACCTTAACCATGCTCCCTATGAAGGATCAGTGACACAGTCTGGTTTTAAGATGAACCGCATTCCTGTCGGTCGTCCAAATGCCAGCGAACCTTACATTAAGGGACGGTTTGAATCATTTTCAGGGGGCACCGTTATTCATTTCACCCTCACCTCACATCCCTCAGGGCCTATCTTTTTTGGGTGTTGGTCTATTTTTTGGTATGGCCTTCACCTGTTGATGTTGTCTTCGGGGGAAATGGATTACAGCTTGGCTCAAGATCGATTGGTGTTACCGCTCATCATCCTCGTAATTTTCTGGATCTCCTTCTGGATAGAAGTAGAACATACCCGGAATGATCTCTTCCGAATCATTTTGAAAAAGCGCCGGACTGCACGACAGAAGGGTTATTTGATGCTCAAAATCATACGAGGAATTCTCTTAATCCTTAGTGTCGCATTTTCCTTCTCGTCTATAGCTTATTATTTCCCCCTGTCTTCTCCATCTCATCAAGTGCCAGAAATATTTCGACCTCGTTGATGGGTCTGAATTGAGGATGCCAATTATCTGCTTACCTGAGCTACCGATGAGTGGAGTAAGGTATCCAATTTGCCCTGCTGTTCGAGGTCATATAGGGTATCACTCCCGCCAATATGTTGGTCATTAATAAAAATCTGCGGTACCGAACGACGACCCTGGGTGCCCCGGGCAACCATGGCATCTCGGGCAGCTTCATCACCATCGAGCACATGTTCCGTATAGGTCACCCCTTTTTGGTCGAGGAAATACTTGGCACGACGACAGAAAGGACAAGTACTCCAAGTGTAAATTTCGACATTAGCCATGATGATATTCTCCTAAATGATTTCTCAGTATCGAGTTCAAAGATTTGAGTGATGCCAGAACTTGCCAGGCCTCATGAACAAGAGAAGGGTGAATGGGCAAATTGAATCGGTTTATCATTCACTGACATTAAGTGGTCCAGACGAATGATGGTTCCATCTTGGAGCTTGATAAAGTCAGCCCGATTGGCTGCATAGACATCGATAATTTTGCTGGTTACGGTTTGTTCTTGTCCTTCTGCATCGCGATAGATGATCTGGCAAGTTTGCCGGAGTGTGGCCCAGGCTTCTAATTCATCATGAAAGCTACAGGCAACTAGACGATAGGCATCCATAACAGTCTCCTTCAGTGGATGGGGCAGACGATTAAAGTATTAGGCAAGTTGTGTCTGGATAGCGACTGGATGAGTCAGGAGTTTATGAACTGGGCAACGATCACTAATGTCCCGAAGCCGCTGGCGTTGCTGTTCATCAAGGTCACCTTCGAGGATGAGCTTGGCCTGGAGGGTGGGCTGTTGAACATCAGGGTCGTAACTCAACTCCACTGCCACAGACTCTAGCTTCCACCCTTTGCGCTCAGCATACATTTGCAGGGTGATTGCCTTACATGAACCTAATCCTGCCAAAATCAATTCCGTGGGGGTGGGGCCAACATCATCACCTCCTAGGGCAGGAGGTTCATCTGCAGCCAGGTGCAGATGGCGAATGGAAATGTCTTGACCATACCGGGAATGATTGGAGGCAACTTGGACCGAAATCATGATGATTCTCCTGGGTGATAGACGTGATCTAAATGTCCCGTTTTCACGTAAATTAGACAGCCTTCTTCACTAAAGGGGGTATGAATGCTGCCGGATGGATTACGTAGCCAAGTCCCCTGAGGATAAATGCCCTGGTCATCGGCAAAGGTACCTTCTAGGACAAAGATTTCTTCGCCACCCCAGTGCTGATGGGTTTGGAACTTTGTTTCCGGTGCCCACTTAACGAAGGCTACCTGCTCAGTACCGTGGGTATGCAGCGGCAGCACCTGTAGCCCAGGCACTAAACCCGGCACCCACTCAGCTTGAGTGGTATCAATCATCACCTGCTGTTGATCGGCTGGGTCCATTTGCCAGAGTTTGACCAGAATTGTGGCCCCTTCCTGGCTATGGGGGGTGTGGCTGGACCCAACGGGATTACGCACATAGGTGCCTGGTCCAAAGTCGCCCTGCTCATCGGAGAATACTCCATCTAGGACAATATATTCTTCGCCACCCCCGTGGGTGTGAGCAGAGAAGGCACTGCCGGGGGCATAGCGAACAATAGAGGTCGCCCGAGCCACTTCTTGGCCATCCCGCTCCAACATCCGACGTTGTACCCCTGGCATAGGAGACTCCACCCAGGGTAAGGCATCGCTATGGACGACAGCCCGTTGAGTTAGATCCGCGTGAATTTTCATAGTGTCTACCTCTCGTGTGTGTTGTCAGCGGAGCGTAGAAACGCTAGCTGTAATGGTTTCGACCGGCCATCACCCCTCCATCAATATCCCAGATGGCACCCGTCGCCCAGCTGGTTTTATCGGATAGTAAAAAGGCGATGGTTTCAGCGATATCTTCAGGGGTGCCGATGCGACCAATGGGATGGAAGCTATTGAAGCTTTGTAAGGCTCCATGGACCTCTTCTTTGGGAATAAACCCTTCATAGATGGGTGTGGCGACGACTGCGGGGGAGACGGCATTGACTCGAATCTTGTGATCGGCCAGTTCCATGGCTAGGTGCTGGGTGAGGGAATGCAGTCCGGCTTTGGCCATGGAGTAGGCGGAGGAAGGGGTAGCCTGTACGGCTTGCTTGGCCCACATGGAACCAACATTGACGATGGCTCCTTTTTGATTGCGGTTGATGATGTTCTGGGCAACGGCTTGGGTAATAAAGAAGGTGGCTTTGTTGAGGTCATGGTAGAGGTCGTAGTCTGCTTCTCCATACTCTAGAAAAGGCTTGGGCAAAAAGACACCAGCAGCGTTCACCAATAAGGTGGCATCTCCATGGGATTGATTGAGGCGGGTGATTAGAGCTTGCCGTTCTTCTGGTTTGGCAATATCGGCTAGCTCGCCTGATACAGGCCCATAGATCTGCAATTCCTCAATGGCTGCATGTAGTTTTTCGGATCGACGGCCAATTAGGACTGCAGACCCTCCATTTTCAAGGATAATCCGGGCAACTGCTTTACCCATGCCGCTACTACCACCGACAACGATTAGTTTTTGACCTACAAAGGATTGAGACATGATGAACTCCTATAGATGGATGAATGAATCAATTTAAATACCTACTAGTAGGTAGATGACAGAGTAAAAAAATTTAGCTACTGGGAAATTTGGCTGCTAAGAGGGGATAAACCACTTGTTCGAAGGTGGTGGTACTGTCCGTTGCGCAACGGGCTAGCAACTGTGCGCCTTGAAGCATGGCAATCAAACCTTTGGCTTCTTGTTCAGGCTGGCAGGTCCACTTTTGGGTGTCACATCCCTGCTGGAGGAGTTTAGTTAACCAAGCTTCGGTTTCCTGAAAGAAGGTTTGAATCTCTTCTCGAACGGATTGGGGAAGGACTGCATAATCTGCTGCCAGCATGGCACAAAGGCAGATTTGTTTATCCTTCAGACCATTGCGATAGAGATCGACAAACTGGAATATCTGCTGATCGGGATTGGTGTTGGATTGGGCGATGCGATCGCAGGCCCGCATCATGCCCTCCCGATATCGCTTCACCAGTTCTTTCACCAACTCATCCTTGGAAGGAAAGTGATAGTGAATACTGGCTTTGCGAATCCCAACTTGCTTAGAGATATCGGCGTAACTAAAGGCGCTATAGCCTCGATTCCGCACCATCTCTTGAGCAACATCTAGGATTTGAGTGGCAGTGTTCTTTTCCATATTTTGAGTATCTACCATCTAGTAGGTAGATGTCAAGGCCCATAGTTTTTGGGTGACTGAGTAAAACTGCTTAGCAAGAAAAAAATACTATGTCAACTTATGTTGCGTTTTGTTTACATAGCTGTTATATTGATTTACATAAAGATACATTTTGTTTGCCGTCTTGTTGCCCTAATCGTTTTCTACAGCCAGTTGAGAGTTATCCCATGCTTGTCCTTATTTCATTTGCGATCGCAGGCAAAGTACTCGGTTCAGTCCTAAGAACCGAGGGATATTCTCCAGTGGAGCAGATGGCTGCTTACACTCAACAGGCGGGTTCAACACCTTTGCAGACAACCAAAAGCTTTGGTTTTAATTTATCTAGCAGTAATCCAAACTCAATGCAGCATTCGATTCCAGAACCTTGCTAAAGATTTCAAATCTTTCATTGGGTAATAGCACTCTCCTCTCGCTCATCTGTCATAGATGAGTGATTTTTTTTCAACATAAATTTCACCGCTTATGCTAGAAGAGGTGAAGACTCAGGAGTCTAGAGATCATGCAAACTCAGCTACCTGTACCTGAAACAATTGAAACAAAACCTGCTGAGCAGCGCCTCACATTGACCAACGTGTCTTGGGACACTTATGAAAAATTACTGGATACCTTTGGCGAACATCGAGCCGTTCGGTTGCACTATGACCAAGGTCTACTAGAGTTTATGGTCCCTTTAGAAGCCCATGAAAATCCCAGCGATGTGATTGGTGACTTTATCAAAGCATTGGTGATTGAAAGCGGCCTCAATATTAAAAGCATGGCTTCCACCACCCTCCGTCGCCAAACCTTGCAGAAAGGAGCCGAACCAGACAAATGCTATTACATCCAAAACGAGCCCTGCGTTCGAGGCAGAACCGTTGATTTAGAAAAAGATCCACCCCCTGACTTAGTGGTAGAAGTCGATATTACCCATGCAGATATCGATAAAAACAACCTCTACGCCAGTCTAGGCGTGCCCGAGTTTTGGAGATTTAACGGCTCAGTCTTGACCATCTACCAGTTAGAGCAGGATCAGTACCAAGAAGTGGATCTTAGTCCTACTTTTCCGTGGGTACCGAAAGAGGTTTTCTACCACTTTTTGCAACAGGGCAAAACGGTGGGTGAGGCTCAGGCTCTCAGAGAGCTAAAAACTTGGATAGAACACCATGCCGGATCCTCGGCTTAACTTCGCCTTTGCTATCTGAGACTGAACATGAACTTGATGATGGATTAGTGTTGGCCCTTGGATGCCTGCTCAGTCTCATCGTAGAGTTGCGATTAATCACTAGATCCACTCTCGACTGGTGGCTTCATAGACCGCTTGATATCGGTTTTTGGCCTTTAATTTTGTCAGGGTATTGTTGACATGAAACCGAACGGTACTTTCGCTGATATGCAACTGTTTAGCAATATCGCGATCTCTAAATCCTTGAGAGAGCAACTGCATAATTTCTTGTTCTCGCTCTGATAAAACGGGCGCCAGCGAAGGCAAGGTTTGGGCCGCTTGGCCTTTAGCGACTTGGGCAACGACGGCATACAGTTGCTGGGGCAGGATATCTAGGGTCACCACGGCTTGAGCAGCAATAGGCACCTGACCTCGATGGGAATGCTGAATCCAAATGATCGGCGAGGAAGAAGTGGGCATATTCAGACGATCGGTCAAAAGGACTGCCTTCGTCCTGGAGTCATCTTTGGAGGGGGGTGGAGTATTGCTCAGGCTCAGCCCTGCTTTTAAACACAGGTGGGTAAAGGCCATTTGCAAGACAGACTGTTGGCACTGCACAGAGACTGATAAATGTTCAGGTTCAGGTACATAAGGCAAGGTCAAAGTCAGTTCAAAAACGCGATCCTTGGGGTCAGGTTGTACGCTCAAAGCCCCTCCCAGCCATAAGGTCATGAGTTGCAACTCTGAGAAGAACGAAGCGGGTGGGGTATCTCGGGTATTAGGTGGGGAGATTGCGATCGCATCCAAAGATACGGCTATATCGTCATAGGTCAAGCGGCAATAGCTACAGTCCAGCTGGGTTAACACCTCTACCCCTCGCAGCAAAGCATAGGCCGTTGAAGCTGGGAGATCTCGTTCTGTTCCCACTAGCATCAACTGAGTTGAGGTGAGAACTTTTGCGAGCTGATCGGAGAGAACCCTCGCCTCGTTCTGAAGCACAACTTGGGGAATCGTTTTTCGCGACTGGAGTGCTGCATCTAAGGCAATGGTTGTGGTGAGACACAGCATCTGCAGAACTTCCAGGAATTCTGGGGCCAGAGCTTCATGGCTAAAGGCTGCGAGGACGCCTAACACTCGATCTCCAGCCGTCAGGGGATACCCGGCAAACCCTTGAATCTGCTTAGCAATCGCCCAGTCTCGATCTTTTACCCAGGTTTCATCAGGCAAATAATTACTTAAAAATGGCACCCGATTTTGGGCAATTTTGCCCACCTTATAGGCCCCCATCGGTACATGGGCAAAGGAGCCATTGGTATGGGTATATAGCCCAGAAGAGGCAACTAACGTCAGGGCTTGCTGATCATTATCCGTTAACCAGATGCGAGCAAAGGCGCATTGAAAGCGCTCCACCAACGCCTCGGTGACGCGATGGGCAATGTCTTCTGGATCTAGACAACCAGAAATACTCTGGCCAATGGCATTAACATCCTGAAGATCGAAGAGTAATTGAACAGAATTTAGCAAAGTGCTGCTTGAAGCTTGCTGAGCTGAGGAGAACATAGATGCGTTCACCTCCCTATTGAATAGAAAAAGAACGCTTCACTTTGTATCGATAGGTACAGCTGACCCCTCCCATGGCTCCGCTAAAGTAAAGAACGGAAAAAGTCTTTCCACATCCATTCACGGGAGCATCACAACGGATCCATGCCAGAAACTCGCTTTCAAATTCAATGGCCCGACGGCAGCCATGAAATCTGCTATTCCCCTTCCTTGGTGGTGAAAGAATATCTAGAACCTGGAAGCACCTATGACCTGGATGACTTTATCTCTCGATCTCGCACGGCTTTGACGATTGGTAGCGATCGGGTGAAGGCTAAGTATGGTATGCCTTGTGGCTTAGCTTTAGGACAGCTCCAATCTCTCGAAACCCGTGCCCAGACCTATCAAGATCTGGCTGACCCTAAGGTGCAAATGATTCAGTTTATTCCTGACAGCTAAAGATTAGACTGCATTAGATTTTGATACTGCTCAATATGGCTAAGCGCCGACTGATGCCAGGAATATTGGTCTAAAATGTCCGTTGCTTTATGGATGGAAGGCTGGTCCGTAGACGGATCAAGGCTTAGCATTCCTTGGGCAATCTGGTTGGGGTCTTGGGGGTTGACCCAAACGGCTTGATCTCTGCCCAAGAATTCTGTAAACGGCGGCTGGTCTGAGAGGAGAATCGGTAGCATAGATGAGATCGCTTCTAGCACGACCAACCCCCATCCTTCTTTCAAAGATGGAAAACAAAAGGCATCCGCACAACGATACAGAACTGCAAGATCGATATCAGACACGACCCCCGGCAAAATCAGAGAACGTCCAATCTCGATCTGTAAGGCCTGAACTTGTTGGAAAAATTGGTCTCGATAATCTTGGTAGTCAAACAGGGTTGCACCTCCCACAATGACAAGCTGAGCTTGGGGGCATTGCTGCAATACTTGTGCAAAGGCAGTGAGTAAACGGATGGAGTTTTTGCGTGGTTCGATCCCGCCCACCGTCAGATAAATGGGAGATCCAGTTAAGCCCAATGTCTGTTTAAGAGCAAATTCCTGTCCAGTGGTTGTAGGAGAAAACCGCTCTAAATTAACGCCATTAGTCACGCGGGGAGCTGTGATCTGATACTCAGCGGCGAGTCTCTCTTGCCAGTGATCACTGACGCATAAACATAAATCTGGGTCTCGAATCGAGCGATCTTGGCACTGCTGCAAATAAGGACTCTGGAAGTCTTCAATATGGTGCACCGTGCGAACCACGTGGGGGAGATGCTGCTTTTGGCGCAGTTGGATTAACGCATTGGCGCTAATGCAATCCTGAGCATGATAGATATCGTGGTGATGAGGATGATCCCCTAAGAACTCTACAAATTCTTGAATGCGTTGCTGGATTAAGGCATCAATGTCGGCAGGTGCCGCCTGAGCGGGGATAAGCTGCACGGGATGAGGTAGGGCTCGCTCAAATCCTTGGCCATCTTTATCGAGGGCATAGATGCAAACTTGATGGCCCAAAGCAGTAAGCGCTGCTGCCAGCTCTAGGGTATGGATGACGCTGCCCCGTGGCTTGGTGGCATAGGTCAGCAATGCGATGGAGAGGGGTGAATCGGACATGGAGTGAACCTTGGCGTTTTTGGCAGACGGATTCAATACAAATAGCCTAAAGCCATGCCCAGTAGGATAATATACCTTGCTTAAATTGGGTGTTATTGGGTGAATTATTGGGTCGCATTGCTCTGTTGATTGATAGGTAGAAAATCAAGAGAATGGAGTGTAATCAGAGATTGATAGATGTCTAGATTGACAGAAAAAGTCCTATCAAACTGCAGAATTATATGTAATTGGCCTGGGTATGATGAGTAGGAGTGAGCTGGATGCTGTTCACGCTTAAAATACCTTTATTTTTGTTTGATGACCAAAAAATCTCTGAGTGAAGCGGATATTTGCGATCGCTATATTACTCCGGCGATTGATGGGGCGGGTTGGAAGAAAAGCCAAGTCCGGCGGGAGTATAGCTTTACGGACGGTCAGATGATTGTGCGGGGACAATTGACGACGAGGGGGAAGCGCAAGCGAGCGGATTATTTGCTGTTTTACCCTCAGAATCAGCCGATTGCCGTGATTGAAGCCAAGGACAACAAACATAGCTTGGGGGGCGGGGATGCAGCAGGCTCTCGGATATGCCGAGACTTTACACGTTCCATTTGTGTTTTCTTCGAATGGGGATGGCTTTTTGCTCCATGATCGCAGTGGTACTTATCCTCAGGTGGAGCAAACGCTAACGCTAGACGCGTTCCCGTCACCGGAGGAGCTGTGGCAACGGTATCGTCAGAGCCAAGGACTGCTAGAAACGGATGAAGAGCTGTTAAGGTCACCCTATTATTTTGAGATCGGTGGGAAGAAGCCTCGCTATTATCAGCAGTTGGCGGTTAATCAGACAATTGCGGCGATTGCCAAGGGCCAGAAGCGCTGCTTGCTGGTGATGGCCACGGGAGCTGGCAAGACTTACACGGTTTTCAATGTTATTTGGCGGTTGTGGAAAACGCGGGTTGTCAATCGGGTTCTGTTTTTAGCTGATCGCAATGCCTTGATCGATCAGACGATTACGAATGATTTTCGTCCCTTTGGTCAGGTGATGACGAAGCTGACCCGAAAACTGGTGGATAACAACGGCAAGATTGATACCTCCTATGAAGTCTATCTGGGGATTTATCAGGCCATTATTGGCCAGGAAGGCCAGGAGAATCTGTACAGCAAGTTTCCGGCAGATTTCTTTGATTTGATTGTGATTGATGAGTGTCATCGGGGGAGTGCGGCGGATGATTCCAATTGGCGGCAGGTGTTGGATTATTTTACGAGCGCCACGCAGTTGGGTTTAACCGCAACCCCCAAAGAGACCCAATACGTCTCGAATATTGATTATTTTGGCGAACCGATTTATACCTATTCCCTGCGACAGGGGATTGAGGATGGTTTCTTGGCCCCTTTTCGCCGGATTCAGGTACATCTGGATAAGGACTTGGAGGGATGGACGCCAGATGCTAATGAGGTAGACGATCAGGGGCAACTGATCGAGCAGCGGGAGTATAACTTGCGAGACTTTGACCGCACTATTGTGTTTGATCAGCGAACCCAGGCGGTGGCACAGTATGTGAGTGATTTTTTGCATCAGGGCGATCCGATGCGGAAGACGATCGTCTTTTGTGAGGATATTGACCATGCGGAGCGGATGCGGCAGGCCTTTGTGAATGTTGCGGCTAATCGGCAGCTGGTAGAGCAGGATCGGCGCTATGTAATGCGGATTACGGGGGATGAAAAAGAAGGGAAAGCCCAACTGGATCACTTTATTAATCCGAAAGAAGACTATCCGGTGATTACAACCACTTCGAAGTTGATGACGACGGGGGTGGATGCCCAAACCTGTCATGTGATTGTGTTGGATCGACGAATTCAATCGATGACGGAGTTTAAGCAAATTGTGGGACGAGGAACGCGACTGCGCCCTGATTTTGGCAAGAACTTTTTCACGATTATTGATTTTCGCAATGCTACGGCGTTGTTTAACGATGAGGATTGGGACGGACCTCCCATTCAGGATGATCAGTTTGGGGTCGGGCAGTCTCCTTCTGAGGCTGAACCCAAGGCCGTATCGCCCGATTTAGACGTTGATGATGTTCCCTCTGAACGGGTGAAATACCAAGTAGGGCGTCAGGAGTTTATGGTGGCGAGGGAGCGGGTCAGCTACTACGACAAGGAAGGGAAACTGACCACGGAATCCCTGAAGGATTACAACCGTCGGGCCATCAATGACGCCTATCAGTCCCTGGATCGCTTTTTGGGGAAATGGAATGAGGCGGATCGCAAGTCGGCAATCTTGGAAGAACTCCAGTCTCATGGGGTGATGGTAGAAGCATTAGCCAAGCAGGTGGGGGCAGAGTACGACCTATTTGATTTAATTTGCCATGTGGCCTTTGACCAGCCCCCCAGAACTCGGCAAGAACGGGCCAATCAGGTGCGGAAGCGGGATGTGTTTACGAACTATGGGGAGACGGCGCGAGCGGTGTTGGAGGGTCTGTTGGAAAAGTATGCCGATCAGGGGGTGGTCTCGATTGAGAATGCCAAGGTATTGCAGCTGGAACCCTTTGCTCAGTTAGGCACCCCTGTGGAATTGTTGAAACAGTTTGGAGGCAAGAAGCAGTATCGGGCGGCGGTGAGTGAGTTGGCTCGGATGCTGTACGATGATGAATCAGTTGATTCAGGGGCGTAAGAGACGCCTTGTAATCACGCTTTGGCATTGGTTTTGAGGAGTTGCTATGTCTTTGTCTGCCACGATTAAGTCGATTCAGGACATCATGCGCAAAGATGTGGGCGTAGACGGGGATGCCCAGCGGATCGGGCAGCTAGGCTGGATGCTGTTTTTTAAGATTTTTAGTGACCAGGACTTGGAACTGGAAGCTTTGGTAGATGACTATGAGTCACCGATCCCGGCAGATTTGCAGTGGTCTGCCTGGGCGGATAGTGAGCAATTGGGCAAGCAGGCCCAGACGGGAGAGGCGCTACTGGATCTAGTGGATAATCGCCTGTTCCCTGCCCTGAAAGAATTGGACCTGGAAGAACTGGAGGGAGTCGCCCAGGAGCGGGGGGCCTTGCTGCGGTCGGTGTTTGAGGATGCCTATAACTATATGAAGTCAGGGACGCTGCTGCGGCAAGTGGTGAATAAAATCAACGACACTATTGATTTTAATGAGTCCAAGCAGCGAGATATGTTTGGGGATATGTATGAGCAGTTGCTCAAGGATCTCCAAGGGGCAGGCAATGCGGGCGAGTTTTATACGCCGCGAGCGGTGACGCAGTTTGCGATCGATATTGTGAATCCACAGTTAGGGGAGCAGGTGCTGGATCCGGCCTGTGGCACCGGGGGATTTTTGACCTGTGCGTTTGAGCATTTGAAACAGCAGGCGGCGGGACCGAAGGAGCTGGAACAGGCAAAGCGAGGGGTGTTGGGGGTGGAGAAAAAGCCGTTGCCCCATTTGCTTTGTGTAACCAATATGCTGGTGCATGGGCTGGAAGTGCCGACGAATGTGCGCCATGACAATACGTTGCGGAAGCCATTACGAGATTATGCACGGGCGGATCAGGTGGATGTGGTGGTGACGAATCCGCCCTTTGGGGGCATGGAAGAAGATGGCATTGAACGAGGGTTCCCGACGGAGTTTCGGACGCGGGAGACGGCGGATCTGTTTCTGGTGTTGGTGATGGAGCTGCTGAAGGAGGGCGGTCGAGCGGCGATTGTGTTGCCAGACGGAACGTTGTTTGGGGAAGGGATTAAGACGCGGATTAAGGAGAAGCTGCTACGGGACTGTAATTTGCATACGATTGTGCGGCTGCCGAATGGGGTGTTTGCACCCTACACGAGCATTAAGACGAATTTGCTGTTTTTTGCGAAGGGGGAGCCGACGCAGGAGATTTGGTATTACGAGCATCCTTATCCGAAGGGGTATAAGTCGTATTCGAAGACGAAGCCGATGCGGATTGAGGAGTTTGGGCCGGAGAAGGCTTGGTGGGAGAATCGCGAGGAGACTGAGTGTGCGATTCGTTCCTACACGAAAGGCTAAAAAGCTAATAAGGTAGGGCTTCTGAGAGATAACCCCTTCTGGGTTGAGTTCGCACTTTAATCTCTCTCAGATGATAACTTGATGTACTTGTAGGTGATGCCTATGAATCTAAGAAACAGAAGCTAGTCCTACCCACCCGGTATAAGGTGTGAAAGCATAACCCCCATCTCAACGGTTTAGTGCCAATGGGATGAAGCGGGGATAAATGTCGGTATCTGGAAGCCTAATCTGGAAACCCGGCTAGCACGTGTGCATGAGTAAAGCTCAATGAGCCTGAATGTATGACTGAACCATCGTGATCCTCAACCAGTGAAAAGGCTGAAATGATTATCCAGCAATGCTTGACAATCACAACACTGGAAACAAAAGTTACTGATTTCTCGAACCTTCTCATGCTTGGAAAGAAGGTTTTATACCCATAACGAAATCCGGTGGAAAGTACAACTCTAAACACACAAACAAAGAACATCAGGAACGAAGTAACCTGACCAGTTTTTCACTCTAGAAGGTCGAATATCTAGAGCAGGTACTAAACCGAATGGACTGGCAGGAGGGATGGTCTAAGAAGCCAATGCCTGGGGTAATGCCCAGGATACGCAGACGTAGACCCGATAGTACGGAATGAAGAGCCTTTAGTCAGAGTAAAGACGATGACACACTCAATTATGGGTAGTGATGAATGGACAGACATCAACTGGAAACAAGTCCAGAAGAATGTCTATCGACTCCAAACCAGAATCTTCAAAGCCAAACATCGTGGTGATACTAAGCAGGTTCACAGACTCCAGAAACTATTGATGAAGTCCAGATCTGCCAAGCTTCTAGCAGTCAGACGGATCACGCAGGATAATCAAGGCAAGAAAACAGCAGGAGTGGATGGGGTAAAATCCCTGACACCGGAAGAACGGCTTGACCTCGTGAATAACCTGTACCTAACCGGAAAATCTAAACCGACGCGACGGGTGATGATCCCAAAACCCGGAACGACGGAGGAAAGACCGTTAGGAATCCCTTGCATGATGGAAAGGGCAAGGCAAATGCTAGTGAAACTAGCACTTGAAGCCGAATGGGAAGCGGTTTTTGAAACCAACACCCACGGCTTTAGAACTGGACGGGGTGCTCATGATGCAATCGAGACAATTTTCAACGGTATCAAGTCCAAAGAAAAATATGTTTTGGACGCTGATATTTCGAAATGTTTCGACAGGATAAACCAGAAAAAGCTATTGACTAAGCTGAACACCTTTCCCAGCTTAAACAGGCAAATTAAAGCCTGGTTGAAGTCGGGAGTGGTACTAGATGGCCAACTCTTTCCAACCAATGAAGGGGTACCCCAAGGGGGGACGATTTCCCCATTATTAGCTTTAGTAGCCCTTTATGGATTGGAAACAGCGATTAGAGAATGCATACATCCAAGTAAGACGGCACAACAGGAATTATGTGTCTGTTTTTATGCCGATGACTTCGTCATTCTCCATAAATCGCTAGATGTCATTTTACGGTGTAAATCAGTAGTGGAAGCCTGGTTAAAGGAGATGTCTCTAGAATTGAAACCTAGCAAAACCTGTATTTCCCATACACTTATTCCGTATGAAGGAAAGGTTGGATTCGATTTTCTCGGCTTCAATATCCGTCAGTATCCGGTTGGGAAACACCAATCTGGTAAAAGCCCACACGGTAAAAAACTAGGTTTCAAAACAATCATCAAGCCCAGCAAAAAGAAGGTAGCCCTGCATATTCAGAAACTTAGAGATACCATCGATGCTTATAAAACAGCGTCCCAAGCGGCACTGATTAACAAGCTCAACCCGATAGTTAGGGGATGGTGTAACTGGGAGCATGTCACCTTTGCATGCCAATTAAACCATTGAGATAAGCACACCGATGTGCAAGCACTTGCGGAACATTGCTTTCATTCCACTGCGCCCCTGAAATTTTGACTCTGCGACTAATCTGTTTGATAGCAGATTCAACAGCTCCAGACCCAATAGAACAAATTTGCTCACTCTGGTAATAGTCATAATTGACGATCCGATGCCGATGTTTGCGGATATAGTTGCAAAAGACTTGGGCTTGCTTTTTCTTCAACGATTCAAACAGAGTCAAGGTTTCATCCACCTTCCCCTGCCATAAGAGTTGTTCAGCCTGGTGCAGACGCTTGAGAGATCCACCGACCTTATAAAGATTTTCCACCAGATGGTACCAGTCCAGAATCTCCCGTCGTTGCTCAGGTATGCTCAGCTGACGAATGATGTTCCAAATGCCATCATGACCATCCCCTAAGCAGGTCACTGGAGAGGCTAACGGTTGCTGGTGAGTCCAGCCAATGAGCCGGGCATTATTGTGATAATCCGCAATGAGTCCCACGTCTGTTGCTAAGGTTTTATAGTCTTTCCACTGACAAGGTTGGCCTGCAGGTGTGCGGATGCGTACTTTGCCACCATCGACACTCACTTCAGTTAAAGCTTCGTGGGCCTGGGGCGTAGGAAACCGTTGCTGATGGACCAAGCGTTGCTGGGTTTTGGCTGCAACCTGAATACCCGTTAAATAAGCCACATCTTTAGCAGCTTGGGCGTAGGAGACATTGGCACTGATGCGCAAGCAACAATTCTCTAAATGAGGACTGATTTGACGGTAGGAGGAAACGGCTAGACGACTTGCCTGTTGAGTTGTAACCCTTAGAGCGCCCAAGGTGCTTTTCAGTTGTCGGTTGCGCCCTGCTGCTGTGCCAGTAACTGTGCGGATAAAAAAATGACCGAGTTCAGGACTGACATGGGTCTGGATTTGCTGACGCACCGTCATCTCAATGCCTTCTAGCGTCTTCATGTTTTCTGGGTCGCTCTCCTCATAGAGTAATTGTGCTATCGCATCGAGATGGATTTTGAGTTGAGCGGTTTTATCTGAGTTCATTGCTGAAGATTGCTGGGCAACACTTCATATCCTGAACGGTTTCAGATAAATCTGCAAAGGTGACATGCTCCCGGTGTAACTACTACTCACGGGTATGCAGTAAACAAACCTTCGCAAGTTGTGACAAAGTTCTGTTTTCACAACTAAGAGCATGGGCAAGGTACAGAACCGGAAAATTTAATCCCAAAACCCTGCTCAAATACTGGCATTACATTGAGGATAGGCTTACTTTCTCAACGCAGAAAGGAATGAAATTAATCTCTCATTCTTCTATCCCAATCGTGCGCCATATAAAAGTAAAGGGGAACAGGAGCTTCTTTGATGGGGATGTACTGTACTGGAGTACAAGAAGAGGCAAACACCCTGAATTACCTAACCAAGTAGCCTTACTACTTAAAAGGTACAAAGGGAAATGCCCAGCATGTGGACTACTGTTTATGGAAGGCGATTTAGTTGAGGTTGACCACAAAATTCCGAAATTGGATGGTGGGACAGATAGATTCGACAATCTGCAACCGCTTCATCGCCATTGCCACGATGTAAAAACCGCCCGTGATAACGCTAACCGTAAGGCTTTGGTACAGGAAACTGAATTAGAGTCAATCGAAAGCGTCATCAAAATATAGGGCAAATGGTACTGATGACAACAGCCGTATTGTTGAGGAGCGGTGTGAGTTCGAAAGTCTCATGCACCGTTCTGAATGGGAGGGTGACAGGGTGACCTGTCACTCGACCCTAACTTGCTTGGAAGGTATCGCTGCAGGAGATTCAGGCGAATAACTACAATCTGGATGTGAAGAATCCGAATGCGGCGGGGGAGGTGCATGAGGATGCGGCGGTATTACTGGATAAATATCGGTTTGCAATGCAGCAGGCGGATGAGGCGAGATCAGCTTTGAAGGCGGCTTTGCGAGATTGTTTAGAATAGGAAAATCCCTTGAGCGAGGAGATGATGAGATGACAACAGTAACTGAAATTGAGGCGGTGATTCGGCAGTTGCCGGAATCGGAGGCGCGGCAATTGTCAGCATGGTTGGTGGATTATTTAGAGGATATGTGGGATGCAAAAATCAAGGCTGATGTCGAGAGTGGTCGGTTGAATGCATTTATTACTAAGGTCGAGGCGGAGATTGCGGCAGGGGATGTCAGGAGTTTAGATGAAGTCCTTTTATTGGCCAAGCAATATTCGGATGCAGAAGTATCTAATACTCAGCCCAAGGAAAAGGAAACAGAGCAGTTTGACCAAGCTGAACTAAAACGACGCTGGGCAGAATGGGTCGAAGATTTAGAACAGGTTGAAATTCATGAATCCATTGACTTAGCAAACTATAAACAGGTGTACCAAGAGGCATTAAGTGAAAAATACCGCCGTAAGGGTTTGAATTTGTGATTCTCTGCGATACAGGTGTTTTGCTTTGTGTGATTGATCAATCGCAGTCATTACATAAGGTTTATATTGAAGCCTTTACCCGTTTACCGATGCCTTTTTTGACAACTTGGGCTTGTATGACTGAGGCGATGTATTTTGCAGATCGCTGTGGTGGGTATCGGTTGCAGCGTAAGTTAGGCGGAATGCTCCAGAATAATGTTTTACAAATTTATGACATTCAAACAGAGGATTATGAACGCCTCTTTGGGTTGATAGAGACATACCAAGATCGACCCATGGATTTTGCGGATGCAACGCTGGTGTTGGCGGCGGAGCGGACGGGAAAACGACAAATTTTGACGATTGATTCAGATTTTTTGTTTTATCGGATAGGTGATGGTGAGAGCTTTGAGATCATCCCAGTGGATTGATTTCCTCAAAATTAGAGACTAGAAGGCATTTCGGCGAAAGATTTTGGTGCAGTTGTGGTAGATCACTTTAACGTATGAATTTGCAGACGTTTTGGGAGAATTTCGAGGTGATTGCGGAAGCGCCGGGTGGGGTGCAACGGCTGCGGGAGTTGATTTTGGATTTGGCGGTGCGGGGAAAGTTGTCAAAGATACATGAACAAGACGGCACTGCCGCACACTCAATAGAACGGATAGCATGCGAGAAATTAGCACTATTTAAGGCCAAAGCAATTTCCAAGCCAAAAGAAACTCAGTCTGTTGAAAGTACGGAAATTCCATTTGAGCTGCCTTCTAATTGGCAATGGGTTCGTGTTGAAACGGTTTGTACGCACGTAGTGGATTGCTTGCATCGTACGCCGATATATCAGAAGGATGGGTATCCGGCAATTCGTACATCTGATATGCGTCCAGGAGAAATTCTAATTGAACAGGCCCGAAGAGTTGGGCTTGAAGAATATCAACGTCAAACTCAAAGATTACAGCCTCGACCTGGAGATATTTTCTACTCGCGTGAGGGGAATTTCGGAATCGCGGCAGTTGTTCCTAACAACTGCGAAATTTGTCTGTCACAGCGTATGATGCAATTTCGTGTCGCTGCTGAGATAGAACCTTATTTTTTCTCCTGGGCGATGAACTCATCCTTAATATATGGTCAGGCTCGAAAAGATGCTGCGGGTATGACTGTTCCACACGTTAACATTCGTTCCTTGAAGAAGTTTATCTTTCCCCTTCCTCCCCTCGCAGAGCAGAAGCGGATTGTGGCGAAGGTGGATGAATTGATGGCATTGTGCGATCGCTATGAGGTATTGCAGTGCGATCGCAACACCCTACGAACAAAAATGCGAGCAAGTGCGATCGATGCTCTGATGAATGCTGAAACAGATGAATCGCTAAATACTGCCTGGGAATTCGTTCAAGATAACTGGGCATGCCTGAGTCAACAACTTGAAGATGTTGAAGACATAAGACTTTCTATATCACAACTTGCTGTTCAAGGTCGTTTAACAGAACAAAACGACTTAGACGGCTTGGCTAACATGCTGCTTGCTGAAGTCAGAACTCAAATGGATGAGCTAGTCCAGAAGAAAATAATCAAAAAAATTGTGGTTGAAAAAATTTCTCCTGATAAACAACCTCATTTGTTGCCAGTGTCATGGGAGTGGATCAGATTAGGGGATATTCTAACCAGCCTTCGATACGGTACATCTAAGAAATGTGGTTATGATGCTGTGGGTTCGCCTGTTTTGCGAATTCCAAATATTCAGGTAGCAGATGGTTGCCTGAATATTCAAGATTTAAAGTTTGCAGTGCTGACGGATAAAGAAAGAAAAGATTTACAGGTACAACCCGGTGATCTGCTCATGATTCGTTCCAATGGGAGCAAAGCATTGGTTGGGAGAACAGCAGTTGTTACGGATGAAGAAAATGGTTATGCATATGCAGGATATTTAGTACGCCTACGCCCATTCCCAGGCAGTTGTGATGCGATCTACCTAAATCTAGCAATTGGTTCTGTTACTACTAGACAGCAAATTGAATATCCAATTCGCACTACTTCTGGAGTTAAGAATATCAATAGTAAAGAAATTGCTAGTTTGCTATTACCATTGCCCCCCCTTGCTGAACAAAAACGCATCGTCGCTAAAGTTGATCGACTAATGCCTCTCTGTGACACCCTTGAAACTCACCTGCGCAAAACCCAAGATAAAGCCACAGCTCTTGCCGCTGCGGTAGTAGGCCAATTAGAAGTTTAGATTCCAGATCTAAACGCTGTCCTGTAATCTCGTTCCCATGAGCGATAATCACCCCGATTCACTGTATCAACGTATTCGCGACATCCTGAATGCCGCCCAAGTCGGTGTTTCCCGGACCGTTAATACAACACAAGTCGTCTCCTACTGGCTAATCGGGCGCGAAATTGTCGAGCAAGAACAACAGGGACAACAACGGGCCGAATATGGCGAAAGCCTACTCAAAGACCTTTCCCGCAGACTGACCAAAGACGTTGGTAAAGGCTTTTCCCTATCCAATCTCAAATACATACGGCAATTTTATTTGGGCTTCCCTAATCTCTTAATAGCCACTTCAATAAGTCACACAGTGCGTGACCAATCTCTATCGAGTGACCAATTCACTACCCTCAGCCAATCCCAACCCAATTGGCAACCCGGTCAACTTCACCCAAACCTCTCCTGGACCCACTACCGCACCTTACTCCGTGTTGAGAATCTGAACGCTCGCGCCTTCTATGAAATCGAAGCGCTAAAAAATAACTGGTCTGCCCGCGAACTCGAACGCCAAATTAGCAGCCTTCTATTTGAGCGCCTCGCCAAAAGCACCGACAAAGCTGGACTGATGCAGCTTGCTACCGAAGGCCAAATTATCCAAACCCCCAGCGACATCTTCAAAGATCCTGTGGTGATCGAATTCCTCGACCTCCCCGAATCCCCTCACCTCGTTGAATCCGACCTTGAAACTGCCCTGATTAGCAATCTGCAAACCTTTCTGCTTGAACTGGGCAAAGGATTTGCCTTTGTCTCCCGTCAAGAACGGATCAGCCTCGACGGTGATCACTTCTATATCGATCTCGTTTTCTACCACACCATCCTCAAATGCTACATTCTCATCGATCTGAAAGTCGGCAAACTCAACCACGGCGACCTCGGCCAGCTCCAGCTCTACGTCAACTACTACGATCTCGAACGCTGTGTCTCAGACGACAACCCCACCCTCGGCCTAATCCTCTGTTCCGACAAAAACGATGCAGTGGTCAAATACACCCTTGGCCCCAACCAACAAACCAAAATCTTCGCCAGCCGCTACCAACTCCACCTCCCCACTGAAGCTGAACTCCAGGCCGAACTCCATCGCGAAATGGCCCAATTCCAAGATCGACGCCCCCCCAATTCAGATATTTGATGAGCTGTGTTCCCTTGCTGAAGGAGACGGAGAAAAGCCAGTTAGGGCTTCTTGACTTAAGTCCCAGAAGTCAGTTGACTCATCTCCAGATTTGAATGTGAGTATATGTCCCAGGGTGATCTGGCCAATCGCTGCACAGACCAAATCATGAGGTTCAAATAATTGCTGAATTGGCTCAACGCAATCGGGTCTGACGCTAAGTAAAAACCCATAACTAGGGAAACTCACCAGCCACTGTTTAAGGTCTAAACCGGAAGGACAGGGAATCGCTTCTAGATCTAGCATGGCACCACAACCAGAGGTTTCCAATAGCATCAACAAGGTGCCCACTAAGCCCCCCATACTAATGTCTTTCCCGGCATCGCATAAGCCTGACTCAGCCAAAGTGGGGAGTAAGTTGAGATGGGCCTGTAGTGTCTGTGGCTCTGCCATCGTCGCTGCATCCCAAAACGGATAGTTTGGATGAGGCTGACCGTTGAGATCGGTAACCAGCAGTAAAGTATCGCCGGGTTGGGCATTAAAACTGGTCATCAACCGCTGGGCGCGTCCCAAAATCGCAACCGACAAAGCTTCATAAGGACTATGACAGTGGGTATGACCGCCAACAATTGGCACATCAAACGCCTGAGATGCTGCCTTCATCCCGGCCCAAAGTTGTTCTGCCTGTTCAGTAGACTGACTCCAGAGGGCATCCACTACGGCTACAGGTTGACCGCCCATGGCATAGATATCGCTAACGTTGACTAAAATCCCACACCAGCCTGCAAGCCAGGGTTCTGTTTCCACCAATACGGACCACATCCCCTCCGCCGCCAGCAGCAGATACCCTTCACCATCGGGGATAGCGGCACAGTCATCCCCCAGCCAGATAGGAGTTTGAGTGGTATTGTCCGGGACCCAAGCACCCAAGTGACGGGCAACGGGTTGAATATCCCGTTTATGCAGAAGCCCCAAGGTTTGCCGTAACTCTGCTGCTAAATCCGACAGCATTAAGAGGCTTGTAGAAGAGGCTGGGAAGTTTGGGGACGAGGTTCATTCCCAGGCGGATAAAAGGCTAGGTCGGCTTCCATTAGATGATGGGGGCGATCGCAGATCTGTATCTCTTCTAAGGAGTCCCAGTGTTGGCGTTGAAAGAATCGGACGTTCTGGAGTTGGACCGTAGCGAGGAAGCGATCGCATCCCCAAGTATTGGCAGTGGTGACGGCTTTATAAATTAGTCCTTTACCGATGCGTCCGACTCGGCGATAGTCAGCATGAACCCCTAAGCGACCGCCGTACCAGAGTCGATCTTGCGTTTCATAGATGCGGACGACGCCTACCACTTGCTGATCTGGTGGGGCCTCTGGGTCAATGGCCACAATCGGATAGGCGGTGGTATCGATGTCGTCTTTATCCTTGCCTTCAAAGAGTCCTTGTTCCTGACAAAAAATCGCTTGGCGTAGCTCACAATACCCCCGCAAATCTTGGGGAGATTGCGCCAACTTGAAACTATATCGACTGGATGCCATCAGATTCTGCTCCTTTAACATTGCTGATCATTTATTGTTGAGTCGTTGATTTAGTGATGTGGGTGTAGGGATAGTCAATCTCGTTGATGTCTTCTGCCAAATCCGTTAGCGAGAGGTCATTGTTCAGAGATGAAACCAGATCTGCCGTCAGCGGCAAATGCTTATAAATATGTTGGATAGAGTTCAAGGGGATCTCAATTTCGTAATACTCTTCAGCAAACTGTTGGTAAGTGGCAGGATTGCGATCAAGGAGGGCTAGCAGGGCCTCAGAACCGTCTGGGTCGTCACCTTCAGGGAATTCAATGGAACCATGAGACCAAGATTGATCGGAGTAGCGTCGCCAAAGACCAAATGTTGTGTCATCCATTGAGAATGCAGGCTCAGACAAGGCTGACGAGAATGCTTCAGGAACACCCTCCAGCATCCCTGGCCAGATTTTAGGGGGTTGAGTTCGATAGGGGGTCATAGAACAGTCATGGACAAACCCTTTCAAGAAGCATCCAGCGTTATTGAAGAACGCAAAAAACTCATCCCCAGAGCCATCTCGCATGGAACCCATTTGTCCATCCCGTGACCATTTTGCATTGAATGAGTAGTAACGGTATTCCCATTCAGACGATAAGATTGCGTCCAGCATGGCGAGAGATTGTAATAACTGCTTGAGGCTATTCACATTGGGAAGAGAGTCAAGATTGCGGGTTGAAATACTTAGCATCAGTACAGATGAGGATGGGCAATAACAAGTACGAGTTTTGTGTACTTGTAGGAGAGAGTGTGTTGTATGGTTTCCAGTCTCTCTTCTATCAATGCCCTGAGAATGCATAGCACTTACTCAAACGTAGATAAGGCGGAACAAGCCCCACATTTGGCACATCCTGCATTCATCTCTGCGGAAGACATTCCCGCTTGCTTTAACATCGCTCCTACCTGTTGATAGAGGGCAAACATAAACTCGCTACTGGGGGCTGGATGGTGGGCTAAGGGCGTATCGGAAATGGGGACAAAGGGGACGACAAACGGATAAACCCCTAAATCAATCAGCCGTTGGCAGGTTTCCACCAGGGTTTCTAGGCTATCCCCTAGTCCTGCTAATAAATAGGTAGACACTTGGCCCCAACCAAACACCTGAACTGCGGCCTCAAAGGCTTCAAAATAATGGGATAGGGGCACTTCTGCTTTACCGGGCATGATGTGCGATCGCACCTGTGGATCAACCACTTCTAGGTGCATTCCCAAACTGTCTACCCCTGCTGCCTTCATCTGGGCAAACCAGCCAAAATCGTCTGGAGGTTCGCACTGGGCTTGGATGGGCAGGTTGACCCGAGCTTTGATGGCTTGGGCACATTCGGCTAAATAGGCTGCACCGCGATCGCGGGTATTCGGCGTTCCGGTGGTCATAATCATATGCTTGACCCCATCCAGGCGCACCGCCGCTTCCGCCACTTCTGCTAGTTGTTCGGGCGTTTTGCGGGCAATGGTCCGGTCGGCATCTAGGGACTTTTCAATGGCACAAAATTGACAGGCCGTATCGGTATTGCGATACCGCATACAGGTTTGCAATACCGTGGTAGCTAACACGTCATGACTATGGAGCAGGGCAATCTTCCAATAGGGGATGCCGTCTGCTGTTTGTAGTTGGTAAAACTGGGGCTGCTGGGGAAACTCCACCGTGGCCACGGCCTGGTCCGATTTCTTTAACATCGCCTGACGGCCTTGGTTCACCTGGGCGGTATAGGGGGACTGGCTGGCGGTTCCCGTATAGATCGGCACCATCACCGTCGTCCCATCCACGGTCACTGCTTTATGATCCGAGGGGCCAGCTCCACCTCGACGCCCCGCAACGCCAATACTGGGGTCAATCACCTGCAACCCATTCGATTGCAGTTCCGTAATCAGATGTTGTTTGTCCATAATTTTGCTTTAATCGACGGGTCGAGGAATGGGCTCATCGGATAAGAGAGGTAAAGAAGGCTCTTTGTCCTGCTCCGGGAGCGTCGTTGGGGGTGGCTGCATCACTGCCCAAGCCTTTTGATTTACCTGAAGTTGCAGGAGATCGGGCCGCGAATAATGACCCACAGAATCCATCATCCGTTTGCGCTTCGTAATCAGAGAGAAATCGAGGTCGGCAATTGCCATTCCTTCTCCCTCGGTTACGGGGTCACAGAGGGGCACGCCCTCGGGACTGATGATGGCGGTGTAGCATCCCCCACTGAGGACTTTTTGCAGTTTTTCATCGGGGGTGATTTGCAGTTTTTGCTCTGGGGTTAACCAGCCCGTGGCATTAACCACAAAACAGCCCGACTCCAAGGCATGGTGGCGCATCGTCACCTCCATTTGGTCCGCAAAGATTTGTCCCACCATCGACCCCGGAAACTGCCCACAGTGAATTTGCTCCTCCTGAGCCATCAGCGCATACCGCGCCAAGGGATTGTAATGCTCCCAGCAGGCCAAGGCTCCTACTCGACCCACTGCCGTCTCTAGGACGGTCAATCCGGCCCCATCTCCCTGCCCCCAGACCATCCGCTCATGGTAAGTGGGGGTGATCTTGCGTCGCTTTAGCCCCAAGGTGCCATCGGCATCAAAAATCAGTTGGGTGTTGTAGAGGGAACCGCCTTCCCGTTCATTCACCCCCAGAACCACGACCATCTCGTAGGAACGTGCGGCTCGGCTGATGGCATCCACCACCGCCCCCGGTACAGTCACCGCTTCTTCGTAAAGCTGCATATGGGCCTTACCCATGGCCACGGGCGGCTGAACAAAGGAGAAATAGGGGTAATAGGGAACCAAGGTTTCAGGGAAGACAATCAATTGCACCCCTTCTTGGGCTGCAGATGCGATCGCATCCAAAACTTTCTCCGTTGTCCCCTCTCGACTAAACAAGACTGGGCTGATCTGAACAGCGGCAGCTCGCACTGTTTTTGGATGTTCCATGATGATTCCCTCAGAGTATGAGCGGACTAAAGTGACGGCACATCAAAGAGCTACATCGTCCAGGTATCCAGAATGAAGGCACCATCTTTCCGGTGCATCAAGACGATATCTAGGACATCCAAAGGATTGATAGGCTGAATGCCGGGAATTAACGAGGGTTCACCGTGGCCATATAGGGCCTGTAAGGCAAACCGACAGGCATAGACTTTGCCGCCTTCTTCCATGATTTTGACCAGCTGGTTATTCATGGCCATATGACCTGGGAAAGCCTCATCCCCAAGTTTGGGAAACCCTCGCTGCACTCCCAATGTCACACCGGGACCATAGAGCAGAATGGAGGTTTCAAATCCTTTGCGAATCAGACGGGTGGCCTGCAATAAATTGACCAAGCCAATGGACCCTTCAAAGGCCACGGTATGAAAAGTGACTAAGGCTTTTTCACCTGGATCGGCCTGCACATCGGGGAATACTTTTTCCTCATAATCCACAAAAAAGTCGCCAGTCTGGTGGATGGGAGTAGTAACTTCTGGCATCGGTTAAGCATCCTTCTTGAAGAGTTTTGGAAGTGCCTGATGCGTTAATAAGCATCATTAACTCTGCACAGTAAGTGGGTTAAATTTCCTTCCCTGTATCAACTACTACAAACTCTTAATGTCTACTTGAAGTGACAGGGGTACACTAGCTTTTTGCGAAATAAAGACAGCGTAATTGGATGCTACCTATCGAAAGTAATAGGTAGACTACCTCAAAAACGCCTGGCAGCTTTTCTAGTGGGCTATGGCAAAAAGCTACAAGTAAGTTTCAAGTTTTTTATACTGTTAAAAACTATTTTGATGAAATCACCATTCATTTAGAAACAAAATTTGAGATTGTTAAAGTGTGGAGCCTTCATGCAGAAAAGTGGACAGTTGTTGGGGTCGCCCACAACCATATCCTTGTCCATAATCCACTCCCAGAGTGCGTAATTGATTGAGTATCTGATCATTTTCAACGCACTCAGCAACCGTTTCCTTATTGAGCAACTGAGCAATCTCGTTAATCGAGCGCACCATTGCCAAGTCCACTGGATCGTCAACAATATCCTTCACAAATAAGCCATCAATTTTTAAAAAATCAACCGGTAGAGTTTTTAGATATCCAAAAGACGATAACCCACTACCGAAATCATCCAATGAGAAACGACAGCCTCGTGTTCTGAGGGTCTGCATAAATCGGGTGGCATCAGTCAGATTGGCTATAGCAGCAGTTTCAGTAATCTCAAAGCAGATTTTCTTAGCGGATATACCCGTATCATCCAGTTGCTTCAATACGTATGCATGAAAAAATCGATCGCCAATGGAATGCCCAGACAAATTGAGCGTAACTAATGCCAATCGATCAAATACATCAGCGTGGGCAACCAACCACTGAAAAGCGTGACTTACCACCCAACGATCGATTGCAACGGCTAGGTTATATCGCTCGGCAGCTGGCATAAACGCTCCCGGGAGAGAGGTTTTACCATCTTCTTCAATCAAGCGTAATAACAATTCGCAGTGTAATCTGCCGGCAAAACGTTCATTGAGGGGAACAATCGGCTGAGCATACAACTCAAACAGATCTTCCTCTAATGCTTGCTGAATACGGGAGACCCACTTCATCTCGCCATATCGTTGAGCTAACATCTCGTCGTGTTCAAGGTACACATGGACACGATTGCGACCGGAGTCTTTAGCGACATAACAGGCACTATCGGCCGCCTGTAAAATATTGGCAACGTTGGTACTCATGGCATCAACCGTAACCAAACCAAGGCTGACCCCGACGCGAAAACGCTGCTCCTGCCAACTAAAGCTAAAATCTTCGACGGCTTGACGCAAGGTGTTAGCAATGGACTTGGCATTAGTGAGGGAGCAATGCTCTAACAACACCCCGAATTCATCGCCACCTAATCGTGCCAATGTATCGCACTGCCGGATTTTACTCTCGAACAAAACGGACAGCTGTTTTAACAAGGCGTCACCTGCAGCATGTCCACAGGTATCATTGACCAACTTGAACTGATCAAGGTCCAGGTAGCAAAGTGCATGTTCACTATCTTGTGCTTGGGCCATCTCGATGGCCTGCTGCAGGCGGCGTTCAAACTCATAGCGATTAAACAAACCTGTCAGCGCATCATGTTGAGCCTGATGAGAGATTTCCTCTTGTAATCGGCGCTGTTCACTCACATCGTGAAACACCAGAACGACCCCTAATAAGTGATTGTTGGTGTCCCGGATCGGAGCAGCCGAATCTTCAATGGCGAACTCTTGGCCATGCCGATTGATCAACACCGTATGATTCGCTAGACCGACTATGCATCCCTCAGCCAGGCAATGAGCAACTGGATCAGTCACTGGCTCACGACTGTATTCATTAATGAGTCGAAATACCTCAGGGAGTGGCGCTCCTTGTGCAGATTCTAGTGACCAACCCGTCAATCTCTCGGCAACTGGGTTGAGATAATCGACACGTCCCTCGGCATCAGTGGTAATCACTGCATCACCAATCGATTCAAGAGTCACTTGCGCACGCTCTTTAGCCTGTGCGAGTTCAATGGTACGCTCCTGTACTCTTTTTTCCAGTGCTTGGTTAGTCGCCTCGGTCAAAGCTTGGATTTGACGGAGCTGTTGATGTTGAGTCGCCTGTAAGCGCCAGAGCACAATCCCTAAGCTGATAGCCAGCATTCCAAAGGCAAACGCAATCAGATCTAGGGGTTGCAGTTGATGTTCAATATTGTTTTTGGGGATGACAAAAGCGATCGCCCAATTTGCTTCTTTAGAGGGGAGATAAGCAATATATTGAAGTCGCCCATCCATGTTACGCAGTTCAATGCCTTCTTGCCGATCAACCATTCGCTTGGCGATGTCAGCTAAATCTGTATTGGTATCGTCTAGCAAGCTAGCTGCAGGCTCTTCTTGCGTCGACATCCACTGAGTATCTGGATGAACCATAGCCCGGCCATCAGAATTCAGGACAAATGCATAACTATCAGGGCCATACTTTAACCTTGAGACCACCTCTGACACCAGTTCAACCGTGACAGCGTTATTAACAGCGCCTAAAATGCTGGGTTTCTGCTGAATAGCATCTGACTCATCCAGTGATGATGGGGCTGGTGGGACTGTGGACCAAATTGGTGTTGATATCAATATTTGAGTAACACCTGTGGTGGGGGAGACAACTGCATCACTGACAAACGTTTTGCCTTTTAAGACTTCTCGTAGGTAGTTTCGGTGACGTAAGTCTTGCCGCTGGAGTCCCACAGACGTGTTAGCAATT
This sequence comes from Acaryochloris sp. 'Moss Beach', assembly GCF_021497025.1. Taxonomy (NCBI): domain Bacteria; kingdom Bacillati; phylum Cyanobacteriota; class Cyanophyceae; order Acaryochloridales; family Acaryochloridaceae; genus Acaryochloris; species Acaryochloris sp. 'Moss Beach'. Next base: position 1,952,460 of record NZ_CP071717.1, on the reverse strand, counting down.
AAATAGCGGTCTTTCCCAATCAAGGAGAGCTTGAATGATTCTTGGTTTCGCTTCAGTTCATCCATAAAGTAGGGTTCTATCGTCGACCAGTCTAAAGAGAGAACCGTGGGAGTATTGGCAATGGTCTCGGTTTGAGACTTCAATCTAGCTAACCAGGTATCAATTTCTCCTGCACCATGCTGCGCTTCTTCAAAGGCATTTTGCCTCAGACTCTCCAGTGCCAAATGTCGTATTACGCTATAGCTGTAATATGCGGCTACAGTAACAATAACTAAGGCAGTTCCTACAAAAGCTTGGAGCCAGTTTATCTGTCGATCTGACTGATTGGGGGGATTGGGTGAAGCGCTAAGTGGCTTTACTTTATAGGCTTTAATCATACATTCAGAGGCCCACAAGAATTCGATGAGTTTGCAAGAATAAAATTAAATGTACTACTTGCATATTTGTGGGGATGTATTACATTGAATGTGTTAACACATATAGCGAAGAACACCAATTGCGTAGCCTTGAATCTATTGTGGCCTGTCTTAAAGAAACGTAGATAACCCAAAGGTTTGCTGAGTGAATGATCATGGAGTATACAACGATTTCTCTACAAAATTGAATATTCAATCCAGCATTAAAATATCTTAATTCCTTTTTTTTACGACTTATTGGATGTCACTCATAATAAGTTGTCAAGCATACTCGACAGGGTTGATTTCTCTTAATCATCTTGGAGGAGTATCATATTATTTCATTCCAGGTTCTAAGAGTGATTCACAGGCATCCATGAAGTTAAAATGATTTTTTATTTCCATATTAGAGTTATCTCTCAAATACCAGATAGCTCCGATACTATTATTCAGTTTTTGATAGAATTCGAGTCTCAACTGGACTATTTTAGGCAGTGGTTGTCGAAAGATTCTATTCAAGTATTCGTCATAATTTTTTTCAACCTATTTCCTTGATAAAAGAATGGTGATGCATGCCTGGAATCACTTTTTAATAAGAATTGAATATAAATCACTAATTGTATATCTTGGTGGGTTTCAGTAAGCTATTTCTTTGGTTTTCTAATTAAAGATGTGATTTCTATTACCTAGAAAACATGCCATTCTTTCTCCAGTCTTCATCCTTCGATTGATAGCATTTCATTCTTCACAACTTTCTTGAACTCGTTTGTGGCACCCTTGCTTGGGAGCATCAATTTGACTGAGCCACCTCTTGATCTTCTGCGAGACCTATAATCTATTTTCTTGCGAGAGTTTATTGAAATAACGACAGAATACTTGTGCTTCCATGCTCATTTAAGAGTCTTTGCACGGATCTCTGACTATCAAGTCAGTCCAAGTTCAAGAATTACTCTAATATTTCAGGAAGCTATCTAAACTGCTAGGTTCATCCGTTCAAAACGAGTATTCTTCACAGAGTCATTAGACCAGAGATGTCGTGAAGCCTAGGGAAAGTCACAAACCTCAGCAATCTGTATCTCTTGCTACTCGTTGTCGTCTCATTCCCCCTTTATGGTGCCAATAGTCTTCGACGTACTCAGTTCAAAGGGGAATCTAGTATGGGCAGCCATTATTCCGTCATTATTGTGGGCGGTGGACAAGCAGGCTTATCCATTAGTTACTGTTTAGGTGAATGTCAGATTGATCACATTATCTTTGAGCAGTATCAGATTGCCCATTCCTGGCGGAGCAAGCGTTGGGATTCTTTTTGTTTAGTTACCCCCAACTGGCAATGTCAGCTACCGGGATTTTCCTATTCTGGAGATGACTCCAACGGATTTATGCAAAAAGACCAAATTGTCGACTATATCGAAGCCTACGCTCGTTCCTTTAATCCTCCCGTTAGAGAAGGCGTTAGTGTGCAGCGAGTGCGCAAAAATCCCATTAGCGATGTGTTTGAAGTCTCTACCTCGATTGGGGAATTCACGGCTGATCAAATTGTGGTAGCCACTGGAGGCTATCATCGACCTCGCATTCCTGGTATAGCCCAGGGCCTTCCTGAAGAGATTTGCCAACTTCATTCTTCTGAGTATAAAAATCCGGAGAGTTTAGCCGATGGAGCTGTGATTGTAGTGGGCACCGGGCAGTCGGGCTGTCAGATTGCCGAAGACCTTCATCTAGCAGGGAAACAGGTGCATTTATGTGTCGGTAGTGCGCCGCGATCGCCCCGTCGATACCGAGGTAAAGATGTGGTGGATTGGTTGGATCAACTGGGTTACTACGACCTGACCATTGAAGATCATCCTCAAAAAGAGAATGTGAGAACTAAAACCAACCACTATGTCACGGGACGCGGAGGTGGGCGGGAAATTGATTTGCGTCATTTTGCCCTGGAAGGGATGCAGCTCTACGGGAGACTGGCGGATATTCGTGGGTCTCAGTTAACGTTTCAGCCCAATTTGAAAGCGAACTTGGATCAGGCCGATGCAGTGGCTGAAAGTATCAAAGGAACGATTGATGCTTATATTGAAAAACATCAAATTGAAGCGCCAGTGGATGCATCCTATTCGCCCGTATGGGAACCTCCCTCTGAACCCACTGCATTGGATCTACAAACGGCCAATATTGGCACCGTGATTTGGTCTATTGGCTATGACATGGACTATTCCTGGGTGGAAATTCCTGTGTTTGATGGCAAGGGCTATCCCGGTCATGATCGGGGCGTGACGGGAGTGAAAGGACTGTATTTTGTGGGCTTGCCTTGGCTCTATACTTGGGGGTCAGGCCGCTTTTCAGGGATTGCTCGGGATGTTCGGTATGTGGCTGACTATATTCAGGCCAATCATCGGGTGAATGTGCGATCTCAACTTCGCTTCAATGAAATGGCCATTGGATCTTAACCATCATCGACATTACCCTAATCCCGTCGCCTCGCTTTTTGTGCCTGCTCACGCACTTGATTATTGATTAAATAGCCAAAGCCAGCTTTTTCTAGTCGATAGATAAAGTTTTCTAGCGACTCCCCCATGGATAAGGCGGTTCGTTCTAAGTGCCAGCCCTGGGCAGCGAGCTGGCTGAGTAAATAGGCCCTTCGAGCCTGACCTGCAGATAAACGATAGGTTTTTAGGTATTCTAGTTGTCCATCATTGCGGACAATCGCTTCACCAATGTGATTTTCAGATTTGAGTTTGAGGTCGGTGATAAAGCGCTGAAGCGTAAACGGACCCGCTGTGTAAATGCGCTTGGATTCGACTGGACGTTGGAGGAGATCGCTGGCCATTAGTCCTTGAAAGTCAGCCCAGTCTTGTCTGAGGGTTGAGATCGCATCCCGCAAATCCGCCAAAGTCTCCACCTTAGACTCATCCACCTGGGACTGCATCGGCACTGTGCCCCCATAGAGTCCGTACTGATACAGCAGTTCTCCATAGAAATCTTGCAGCAGACTGGGGTGTAGCAGCCGGTAATCTTCCGGTGTGGGGGTGATAAAAGCAGAGGCCAACGCTTCCGACACAAACAGCAGCATCCCCACCTGATGCTCATGAATCTCAAATACCCGCAGGGCATCTGCGAGTCCTTGAATCGCCTGCCCTGACACGGACCATTCGGTTCGAGGCGATAACCCTTGGGAGAGAGCCTGCTTAGAATACTCACTCCAAGCAATATCTGGCCCGGAGAAAAACAGAGACAAGAAGCCTTCCATCGCTAGATGCAGAGGGAGAAATCGGAGCTGATTGCGAGCTTCCCGCTTCGCCATTCGCGATAGCACTCTGACGCTAACGGGACCGGCATTAAACCGTTGCCCGTCAGTCCCTAATTGGCTTCCTTTCGCTGCAACAGGCTGACCCTCCTCATTCCAGGACAGCACCAATCCGTGGGGCACGTAGGACGTGTACTTGAGACCAGCTTCTAGAGGTTTGCCTTGGAGCGAGACCACCGTCAGATCGTCGTTATAGTCGCGTTTGGCTAGACGCAGATCGCCCCGAATATTTCGGCGCAGTAACGGCACAATCCGAATCCCTCCCCAGACTTGAGAGGGGGCAATCTCTATCCCCTTGAGGGAAAGGGTATTCAGTAGAGGCGCTTTAGGAGCCATGATGAGGATTGAATTTGGAGAGAAACTGCTGAACCCGGACCTTTAAATACTGTTCCAGATCCCCTAGAGAAGATTTGCCGTCAGCAAATTGAGCAAAGCCCAGCACTGTTGGTAAGTCCTCAGCATCTCGTAGTCCGACAGTGGGTACTGCGGAACTGAGGTTTCGAACGGAAAAGTCATCTGCATTGAAAACCGGATTGCAGTGCAGGATCGAAACGGATGGATCAAGGCGACGACGAAACACCCGCAACACTTCTGCGGCACCATTGGGTGGATCATTCTCCCAGCCATCGGACAAAATCACCACTACATCAGGATGGGTTGCGAGGGCATCCAGCAAGGGTGTAGCCAGATCGGTCTGTCCCCGAGGTTGCACCAGTATTGGATCGGAGATAGGTAATGTCCAAAAGGCCTGATATTGATCGGATGCCGCTTGCAACAGATAGTGAATGGCTAAGGCGACTCCCAAAGGCCGTCTCCGCTTTTCATTCGAGCCGCTACTGGAATAGCTACAGTCCAGTACTGCTGCCACCTTTCCCAGCCGTAAAGGAGCCCGATGCAGCGCTGCTTGGGCCGATTGTTGTAAAGCCTCAGTCAATTCCGTATGTCGTGCTTTTCGATCCTTTATCGGCAAGGATAAGCAGTAGAGGGCCAGCTTCGTGATCGGGGTGCGTTTGAGATCAACCGTGAGTTTTGAGTTGCGATCGCATTCCGTACTCTGCTGCATCCGCACTTTTTCAGCCTGAGTCATTTGGGCTTCGATGCGGGCCAAAAAGCGATTGCGGGGAATCTGATGTTTTGCCGCCAACCCTTCTGCCACCGTAAAGGGCAGGGCATAGATCGCGTCTTGGCTGTAATACGCTTTTCGAAATTTCTCAAACAGCTCAGTTTCAAACTGCTGGGGCCAGTCTCGAAACAAAAACGGCCCCACTTCACCCGGTAGTTTCAGGTGATTGTGAGTGGCGATTCCACTGACCTTAGAGCGATACTTCACTGCATCAAAGTCCAGCCGCTGGTGGTGTTGCGCAATATAGTCCCGGGCAATCGCCCTAGCTCGACGGTTATTAATGCGTCGCTTTCGAATTTGCTCCAGCACTTTCCAGGCCCGCTGGGGTGGCAACGCATTTAGGGTAGAAGCGATCAGAGTGCCTTCTTCCTGGCGATGTTCTGGGAGTGTTTGTTTCCCCGTTGCCAGTAATTTGAGAATAATTTGGCCCTGATTAAAGTGATTAATCCCTGCGGCTAAGGTGCGGGCATAGAGCAGTCGATAGTTGCCCAAAATATAGTCATGCAAGAAATCGAGGGAAAGCTTCTGTCCCCAGGCCTCGTCGTAAAATTCCCGCTGCCCCGTACAGCTCAGACAGGCATTGATAAACATGACCAGGTCTTCTCGTTCGACCTGCTGCTGACGTTCCGTCCAGGTAGAAGCCATTGTCTTAGATATAAATCAGCCCGCTTGGGGAGTAGTGGTACGACAGACTTGCGCCATTTTCAAGATGGAGTTCGGAAGTCGCACTCAAGTCCCGCAAACGGAGCTTCCACGCTAGCACACCCACATTGTCCGAACCATGTATGGATTCAGCTCAACATATCTTTCAGAGGGTGAGACCATCGGCAGATCAGTTAAGATCCCTCAATCGAGAACTGCCAGAATATCGGGTACGAAAGCGTAGATTTGTTTTAAGCCATGACTGAACTTTGAATATAGTGCTTGGCTGATGCCATCAAAGTAGAAGTGAATCAGGTCCTGATCTGAGGTAACAATATGCACTCCATCCAGCATGACAGTGCATTCATCAATGGAATTGTATTCACCATGGCTTGGGTTATTAAACTCAACATAGATGTCGTGTGGTGCCGATTCAGTCCATTGCCACAAGATATAATCCCTCGGTCCATTGGCTGTTCTAACACTCAACACACCATCGATGGATTCAACTGAAATTTCTGTTGTCATTTTTTTTAGGGTTTCCTGGCTCAGTCTGGAAGAGAGTGAGAAAAATGGTCCTATAAAAGTTTTCCACAATGTGGACAAGTGCTGGATTCATTTGTAGGTAATTGTTTTCGCCGATCTAATTCTTCCGTAAATCCAGAAGCCAAAATCCCCGTTGGCAAAGCAAATAAACCAATCCCCAAAATCGAAATCACACTCCCTAACACTCGACCGGCGGTGGTTACAGGGTAGATATCTCCATATCCCACCGTGGTCAGAGTCGCCACCCCCCACCACATGGTGGCTGGAATATTGGCAAAGGCCTCAGGCTGAGCATCATGCTCAATAAAATACATCAACGTAGAGGCCAGCCATAGTAAGCCTAAAACCCCCATCAGGGTGACTAATAACTCATCTCGTTTCGACTTTAGGATATTGCCTAAGACTTGAAACGACTGAAAATATCGACTGAGCTTAAATAACCGTAAAACTCTCAGCAGTCGGATAAAGCGAATAAACCGGATGTCGATGGGAATCAGTAACGGTAAATAAAACGGTGCCAGGGCCATCAAGTCAATCAACGCGAGCGGTGTAAATAGAAATTTAACTCGCCCTAATAGGGGATGTTTGAAGTCTGGAGAGGCCGTACAGGACCAGATTCGTAGCAGATATTCAATCGTAAAGATCGTAATGCTGACGGTCTCACAGATCTCAAAATAGCTTCGATACTGTGTGGTTAATCCTTCTACGGTCTCTAGGGTGATCACCACCAAATTGGCTAAAATCAGCACCAACAAGCTGATATCGAAGATTTGGCTAGCTCGATCACCGGCATCGGCCACTTCTAAGATTTCAAAAACGCGTCGTCGCCAAGTTTTTTTTCTCTTGCCCCCCATCAGTTCACCCGCATTCAATAGCCTGATTTACTTCCATAAGTTAGCAGCTATCAAGGCAATTTGTTTGCTCAATACTCAAAAAAAAATCCATAATTCTACGGATGACACTCCTCGAAAGAAAAAAATTTGTTTGAGAATAAAAATAGACCTAAAGTCAATCTATTAAAGCAATATAGCGCCTAAAAAGTGTGATTCATAAGTTATTCCTATGCTCGTTTTTGTTGACCTTCAAGCTAACTGCAATGAATAACCTGAATATATACACGAGAGATAGGCCAAAATTATGCAGGTATTCGGAACTGAGAATGACGATTTATTAGTCGGCTCCTTAGAAGAAGACATGATTCTAGGAGACCTTGGTAACGATAATCTGGTCGGTGAAAAAGGGGATGACACCCTACTTGCTGGTCAAGGTGAAGACTTTGCAGATGGCGGTCAAGGCAATGACTTAGTAGACGGTGGTGCCAACCATGACCACATTAAAGGCGGCAGTGGACACGATACGCTTCTTGGTCAAGACGGCCACGATATCCTCGAAGGCGGAGCCGGGAATGACAAACTAGTCGGTGGCGCTGGCGACGATTACTGGATGTCCGGTGGGGCAGGCAACGACAGCCTCTACGGTGAAGGGAATAGCGATGTTATGAGCGGTGGCACTGGCCATGACTACCTCGCAGGCGGTGCAGATAACGATAATCTCAGTGGTGACCAGGGGAACGATAGCCTCTATGGTGGCGATAATGAAGACTATGCCAACGGCGGCCAAGGCCATGACCTCGTAGACGGTGGGGCTGGCCATGACCACATTAAGGGTGGCAGTGGTAACGATACCCTCCTCGGTCAAGATGGTCACGACATCATCGATGGTGAAGGTGGAAATGACGAGTTAATCGGTGGTGCAGGCAATGACTATTGGGTTTCCGGTGGTGCTGGCAACGATAGCTTATACGGAGAAGTCGGTGAAGACTACCTGACCGGTGGCACCGGCAACGACTATATCGAAGGCGGTACTGGCAACGATAATCTATCCGGGAATGAAGGTAAAGATACCCTATTTGCAGGAGAAGGCGAAGACTATGCAGACGGCGGTACTGGCAACGATTTGGTAGACGGCGGTGCAGGCCATGACCATATCAAAGGCGGCAGCGGTAGCGATACTCTTCTAGGGCAAGACGGCCATGATGTGATCGAAGGTGAAGTGGGCCATGACAAACTCATTGGCGGCGCGGGTGACGACTACTTTGTCTCTGGTGGAAAAGGGAATGACAGCCTCTATGGAGAAGCTGGTAATGACTTCCTAACGGGTGGAAAAGGGAATGACTATCTCACCGGGGGCGCTGATAATGACAATCTCCAGGGGAACCAAGGGCATGATGTCCTTCTTGGTGGTGAAGGTGAAGATTATGCAGATGGTGGCACTGGTCGCGACTTAGTCGATGGCGGTGCAGGCCATGATCACATCAAAGGTGGCAGCGGCAATGACACCCTTTTGGGTCAAGACGGTCACGACATTCTCGAAGGTGAAGCAGGCCATGACGAATTGATGGGTGGTGCCGGTGATGACTATTGGATGACCGGTGGGACAGGTAACGATAGTCTTTACGGTGAAGTCGGTCATGATGTCTTAAGTGGCGGCAAAGGCCATGACTACCTTGAAGGTGGCCTTGATAATGACGCACTTTTTGGAGATGAAGGCAAAGACACCCTATTTGCAGGCGAAGGTGACGATTATGCTGAAGGCGGCAAGGGCAGTGATCTTGTCGATGGTGGAGCAGGCCATGACCACATTAAAGGTGGCAGTGGCAATGACACTCTTCTGGGTCAAGATGGTCATGACATTATTGAAGGTGAAGCCGGCCATGATGAGTTAATCGGTGGTGCCGGTGATGACTACTGGATGTCTGGTGGTACTGGCAACGATAGTCTGTATGGTGAAGCGGGTCATGATGTTTTAAGTGGTGGTAAGGGCCATGACTACTTGGACGGTGGTCTCGACAATGACGCCCTCTTCGGTGATGAGGGTAAAGACACCCTATTCGCTGGAGAAGGTGACGATTATGCAGAAGGCGGCAAAGGCAGCGACCTGATCGATGGTGGAGCCGGTCATGATGTCCTCAAAGGTGGCACAGGTAATGACACCCTGCTCGGCCAAGACGGAAATGATGTATTAGAAGGTGAAGCAGGCCACGACGAATTGATGGGTGGAGCTGGCGATGACTACTGGATGTCTGGTGGGACAGGCAACGATAGTCTTTACGGTGAAGCCGGTCATGATGTCTTAAGTGGCGGTAAGGGCCGTGACTATATTGAAGGTGGCCTCGACAACGACGCCCTCTTCGGCGATGAAGGTCGTGATACTTTATATGCTGGCGACGGCGAAGATTATGCAGAAGGTGGTGCAGGACGCGATTTTGTAGATGGTGGTGCTGGCCATGATGTCCTCAAAGGTGGCACAGGTAATGATACGCTCCTCGGCCAAGACGGTCACGATATCCTTGAAGGCGAGGCAGGCCGTGACAAGTTAGTGGGTGGTGCCGGCGACGACTATTGGATGTCTGGTGGGACAGGCAACGATAGCCTCTACGGTGAAGCGGGTCATGACGTTTTAAGTGGAGACGAAGGCCGCGACTTAATCTACGGTGGCACTGGCAACGATATTGTCCTCGGTGGTGTGGGTAAAGATAAACTTTACGGTGGCGAAGGCGAAGATATTATTGTCGGCAACGAAGGTGCAGACCGCATGTATGGTGATGCGGGCCATGACATCCTCAACGGTGGCACGGGCAACGACACAATTTACGGTGGCACCGGCAACGACATTATTGACGGTGGTGCAGAAGATATTATTGCACCTCGCAACTTAGTCGCTAACGGTAGCTTTGAAGAGAATCAGCTCGGCAATCGTAACTGGGGTGTGTTTGGCTCCGTTGAGGGCTGGACAACCACTCAAGGCAAAGGAATTGAAGTTCAGCAGTTTGGCAAGGCTGATGATGGCAAAGCTCGAATTGAGCTAGACAGTCATGACAACAGTGGCATGATGCAAAACTTAGACACTGAAGCCGGAAAAACCTACGAAATCTCCTTTGCTTACACTCCTCGTCCGGGTGTGGCTGAAACCAGTAACCCTGTTGAAGTCTACTGGAATGGAGAGCTTCTAGACACCATCACTGGAGCTAGCAAGACTGAAGACTGGAAAACCTATACCTACACAGTTGAAGCGGGTGAAGGCGAGACGACTGCTCTAGAATTTAGAGCAGCAGGTAAGGATGACAGTCTAGGTGGTTATCTCGATGATGTCACTGTATTTGAATCCGTCTCTGCAATTCGTCATGACGTGTTGTTTGGTGGCGAAGGCAACGATATTGTCTTGGGCAACAATGGAAACGACCGTCTGTCCGGCAACCAAGGCGATGACATCTTAGAAGGTGGCTTTGGCAATGACACCCTCATCGGTGGAGCGGGTAACGATATTTTAGTCGGTGTCGATCCCAACGCTGGCTTTGGTCAAGGATCTGTAGATCGGCTTACAGGGGGTGCTGGTGAAGACCACTTTATTCTCGGTAATGCAGTGGCCTTCTATAACGATGGCGACGACCTACTGGCAGGTACAAATGACTTTGCCATGATTACGGACTTCAATGCCCAAGAAGACAAGATTCAGCTCGCCGGATCAGTCTCTGACTATGTATTAGGGTCTACCGCTCAAGGCGCAAATCTTTATCTAGATACCAACCAAGATGGTCAAGTGGGTGGTTCGGATGAGTTAATTGCAACAATTTCTGGCGCTTCTCAGCTTTCTTTGGCTGATTCTGCTTTCTATTACGCTAGCCCTGTTGCTGTTTTTTTAATTTTTCTTTCTCTTGTTTTTTGGTCTCAGTTGCCTTTTTCTTTGGCTTCTACCTGAAACTCTGTTGTGTTCCCATCATGTGTCTGTCGTACCTCGATTGCTTTTGCAGTCGGGGTATTTTCTTGGGAGGGTGATGGGTGGGACATCACTGGAGTCATCATCCGGACTGCCTGGGATTGTGGGGTGAGTAGTGTAGGAGTGTTCACTGGATGATGCTTTGTTTAAGAGTGGGTTTGGAGGGGTTTGTTTTTTCTCCACATCATTAGTATTACAAGGCCAGGGTTGAGATAGTGTTCAATCACAAGTTGTACTTGTATAACTTCTGTAGAAGTTTTAAAGACATTTAAAAAAGAACTTTATATTCTCTGTACCCCCCTTCTATGTATGGATTAGCGGGCTTTGCATACAAACAGCCTTTTGGCTGATCGGGTGACGGCGACATAAAGTAGCTGGTTGCGTTCGCGAATATTGCTGTTGCGCATTAGGTTGGGGAGGTCAACAAAGACATTCTGAAAGGTAGAGCCTTGGGACTTATGGACGGTTAATGCATAGCTATAGTTTAGGTTGGCAAATCGTTGTTGCTTGAGGATCCAGAAATCTTGCCATTGTTTGCCGTCTGCTAGGCGTTTGAGTTCTTTTTGAAATCGTTGATGTTCTGACTCATGCAGAACGGTGACCTCGACATCAAAGTTGGCATCGGTGACCACAAATAGTCGCCAGACCTGCCAACCAGAGGAGCTGTCCTCATAGGCATCCTCCACCCAGCATTCGGAGGAGGTTTGCATGACGATTTCATCCTTACGCCGAAACACAGGACCCGTGGCAATTAGTCGTTCGCCGGGGACAAAGCGGCAAGCCTCTTTGCCAAAGATAGCGTTACGAATTTGCTGATTGAGATGGGCGACCCGTTTGTTGGTATAGGCCAAGGCTCGGACATAATCAGAATCTTCCTGGCCTTTTTCACTGGTAAAGGCTCGGAGGAGCTGTTGGGTCCAGTCAGTTTGTCGGAGGATTACGGTGCCTTCGGTTTTATCTTCATTGAGATCCGTATGGAAGGTAGGGAGTTTGTAGGTGTCTAAATGACAGCGCACCGATTCTGCCAAGACTCCGATGGAGTTGCCATAACGCATGACTTCCGTCAGCTGAGCTTTGTTGGGAATCTCCAGGAAGGTTTGGGATGTGGGTTCATTAATGGGAGGCAGCTGGGCGGAGTCCCCCACGAATAATAACTGGGTGGTGAGGTGAAAGGCGTACAGTTCAGTTTGCAATAGCTCCCACAGGTTGCGGTTGACCATGGAGCATTCGTCAACGACTACTAAGGCAAATTTTCCAAAGGAGCTTTCTTCGTTTGAATCGAGAACGAAGTCTTGCTCTCCTGTCTCGGGATTGATCTGTGGGCGTAGACCTAGAAGCTGGCAGCAGGTGAGACATTCGACGCTCAATCCCCAGGAGGACACCATTTGGTTTAGAACTTTAGTGGCTTTGTTGGTAAAGGCACTAAAAACAATGTCTCGACGGTCTCCCCGCTCTTTTAGCTGAGAGACGAAGGCTTGCAATAGGGTGGTTTTGCCTGTACCTGCATATCCTTCTAGGACAAACAGCCGTTCTGGACTATCCAAAAAAGCATGGAGCTGGTCCAGGGCAGTCTGTTGATGCTCGGTGAGGGTGATGTTTGTTTTGGTTTTGACTGCCATCAGTCAGCAGTGGAAACGATCTTCACCATACTAAAGCAAGGGTTCGTAGGATGAGGTCAATTGCTGTTGATCTGTGGGTGGGTTTGGGCGTTAGACCAGGCTAAAAACCTTATGTCACTGCTAGGGTGTCTTGGGTAGGCAAGCTTACAGAATGCTTAATTGTCTTAGGATAACGAACTTAATAACACCGGAAAATATAGTTGAACACGGCTCTACCTCCTATCCTCCACAGCCTTAACGCCACTAATGGCCCCCTAAATCCCCCACTAGTGGGGGACTTGTCTGCTTGACCCACACAGAATCTGTGGCAGAATTGAACCTCAGCAGCTCTAGAGATCTCACTGTCTAGATTCATTAGCCTAGATATAGGCTCAAAGTCCCCCAGGATGGGGGATTTAGGGGGCGAGTGCAAAAGCTGATGTTGCCAAAAGAGACGGCAGAAATCTCGGTATTAATCAATTTTAATTCTTTAGCTTGGCAGGATGGCTATGCCAGGGCAGTATCTCTTATCACTGTTCGCGCTGCTCTGGATAATCTTCGCTGTAGGTGGAAGCATATTCCCGAGCATGTTTTTCGCAGAGCCAGAGGTAATCGCCTTCTGGGGTAAGGATGCGTTTTAAGCCACCCCAATGTTGATCGGGATCTTTTTCGTCCAGAAAATGGCGGAGAGAGCGCAGAGCTGAACCCGATAGTCGTTCAATCTCATCTTTGTGCCGATTCTCTTGCCAGCGGAAGTCTGGAGAGTCGATGATGTCTGGGAGTTTGGTGACTAAGGCATTCATTAACCCTACGTCGGCTTTGACGGCTTCAGCAATGTCGGGGAGAGTTTTGCCCAGTACGGGACTGACTAGTGGAGACGCATATTTAAAGACTTTCACTAGCCGTCGCATATGAGGGGCCATTGCCTGTAACCATTTTGTAGGAGCATCAATGGTGTACAGACCGTTTTTGGGTTGTTCGGGAGTACTGGTTGGATGCCACTGACCAGGAGCTTGGCAGTAGAGCTGGAGGTTGATGCGGGTTTGATCAAGATCTTTGGTCCACATACCCCGATCATCAGGACGTAAAGCAAAGACGTTAGGGCATTGGGATTCGGGGAACTGCTGATCGCGGCGAAATTGGCGGAGGAATTCGCGCTGGAGGAGTTCGCGCAATTCGGAAAAGCCCGATTGCATGTCGGAAAAACCTGCTTGAGTGGTTTGGTTGAGTTCGTCAATTTTCCGGAAGACTGCGGCTTCGGTGGTGGGGTGGAGACCAAAGAGCAGTTGGGGGACGTAGATATTTTCTAGGCAGTTGGGGCATTCAATATGATTTTTGGGCTGCTTGCGCTCAAGGCGCTTAATCAGGTTGGCATAGTCAAACTCGTGGAAGCAAGGTTCTTGGTTAGGATCTGGGCAGGGAATCAATCGGGTTACTTTGAGGCCAGGATAGCGGTTAAGGGTGACTTCTATACCTTCTTTGAGGAGGTCAAAGAAATTGTGGGGCATGGGACCACGCACCGTTAGCTCTAAAAATTCCACGTTGGTAGAAGGATCGCGGCCAATTTTGACTAAGCCCAAGTGCTTGTGTGCCGGGCTATCAGCTAGTAGAACACCTGTGCGCCAGTGGTTCCCGGTTGTGAAGCGATGCTGACGGGCAATAAACCAAGTGGGAATACCGGGCAAGATCTCACTGAGTTGAAACTTCATGGAGAGTTGCTTGCAGGGTTCTGTTTGGGTGGGTTTTTCCCATAGTTCTTGGTAGGCAGAAGGCTCAAAGGCAAGGCGCTCTACAACTAAGCTAATGTCTTTATTTTCAAGGGTGCGATAAGACAGATCAAACCGCTCCATGAGGCGGAGAAAATGGATGTGCAAAGACAACTCTAGATCGGACCAAATTTGATCCATGCACTGGCGGGTAAAGATACCTTGATTGTTAATGACACCCTCTGCTTCTAAGACCTTGCTGATGTACTCAGTTACCCATTGGGGCTTGAGGATCACTAAGTCATTGAGGTCTTCGCTATCTACAAAGAAAAGGATGTCACCTAACTCATGCAGCCATTGGGCCAGTATGGCGTGATGCTCTTGCGTGACATGTTTCTCAGTCATTCGTTGCCAAAGCTGATGGGGAGAGATACATTTTTGATCCTTCGGTAAATTGCGAATTACAGTAGCAGCTTGCAGCCAATTTTCAGGCCAGATTTCACCCATTAGAGGGAGGTCTGCTGCTGCATTGGTGATAGCCTGGCGAAGTTCTGGAATGCCTTGTCCATCTTTATTGCTGATGGTATATTGACCAACGATTTGTGGAAACTGTTGTTTGAATTCACTGAAAGGTAGGTCAGCAAACCGCTCGTCGATATGGGAGGCAACAATCAAGATAGGGGATTCGGGAGCATTGGCTCGAATTGTTTTGAGCCAGTAGCTAAGCTTGCCTTGTTCAAAACCCAAACGAGCATTCCACACCACAACAAATAAAGAGCGATTGGTGAGAAAAAATTGGTGGGTCGCATGGTAAATCTCCTGACCGCCAAAATCCCAGCTATTGAGTTGCATTGTGACTCCAGGTTTTTGGCAATGTTGGAGTTCCAAAGTTTGGATATCAATACCGTGGGTTGTGGACTCAGCTACATCAAAGAGTTCGTTGCGTAACGCTCGTATGAGAGATGTTTTGCCTACCCCACCCTCTCCGACAACGAGTAGCTTAGAGATCCATTGAGGTTGGCCTGCTTTGAGTTGTGCTCGC
This sequence comes from Acaryochloris sp. 'Moss Beach', assembly GCF_021497025.1. Lineage (NCBI taxonomy): Bacteria > Bacillati > Cyanobacteriota > Cyanophyceae > Acaryochloridales > Acaryochloridaceae > Acaryochloris > Acaryochloris sp. 'Moss Beach'. The sequence goes on along the minus strand of NZ_CP071717.1, from coordinate 1,937,337 downwards.
AAATGCCCCAAAATAGCTGCAGGTCCTTGAGCCAAAATCTCTGGCGAGATATTTGATAGTTGGTTATCACGGAGGTCTAGTTCCTTCAAGTTTTTGAGTTGTGCTAATTCCGGAGGCACACTTGTCAGTTGGTTGGAACGGAGATATAACCACGTCAAGTTTGTCAGTTGTGCTAATTCCAGAGGAATATCTAGTAGATGGTTGCCGCTGAGATGTAACTCTTCTAAGTTTTTGAGTTGTGCTAATTCTGAGGGCACACGCATTAATTGGTTGTTGCTGAGGGATAGCAAAGTCAAGTTGGTTAGCTGAGCCAATTCTGCGGGCAGACTTGTGAGCTGGTTAGAACGGAGGTAAAGCTCTTTTAAGTTTTTGAGTTGTGCCAATTCTGCAGGCACACTTGTGAGCTTGTTGTCGCGTAGGGATAGCGCTGTTAAGTTTTTGAGTTGTGCCAATTCTGCAGGCACACTTGTGAGCTTGTTAGAACTGAGGGATAGGAGAGTTAAATTTTGTAGCTGAGCCACTTCTGCGGGCAGACTTGTGAGCTGGTTAGCACTGAGGTATAGCTCCTTCAAGTTTTGTAGTTGTGCCAATTCTGCAGGCAAACTTGTGAGCTGGTTAGCACTGAGGTATAGCTCCTTCAAGTTTTGTAGTTGTGCTAATTCTGGTGGCACACTCGCCAGATTGTTAGAGCGGAGGTCTAGCTCCTTTAGGTTTTGTAGTTGTGCCAATTCTGCAGGCAAACTTGTAAGCTGGTTATCGCTCAAGTACAGCAGAGTTAAGTTTTTGAGTTGTTCTAATTCTGGTGGAAAATGCGTCAGTTGATTCTTACTTAGATCTAGCGCTGTCAAGTTTTTAAGTTGTGCCAATTCTGGTGGCACACTCGTCAGATTGTTATCGCTGAGAGATAGGAGAGTTAAGTTTTTGAGTTGTGTCAATTCTGGCGGCACATGCGTCAGTTGCTTATTGTTGAGGTATAGCTCACCAGTTTGCTTAGCTTGCTCAATTTGGCACATCAGTGTTACCGAGTCCATGTAAAAAGGCTCCATAACTTACTCTGTTCTAGGTTGGAGTCGGCTCATTTAATATGACCTGGAGAGTGTTTAGATTTTTGTGTAAGCCGTAACGTATTCAATAGTTGAATCGTGTTGGGAACAGAATAGCAAAATGGGGAGAGTGTTTAGATTTTTGTGTAAGCCGTAACGTATTCAATAGTTGAATCGTGTTGGGAACAGAATAGCAAAATGGGACAGCGCCGCCTTCCAATTCAAAATCGGTCTGGTCCATCTCTTCGAGATATTCCTCATCGCCAGAAACATCAATTTGTAGACAGACTCTTCATTCGGGAAGACAGCTTTGGTCTTAATCACCTTTCGCAGTGAGCGATTGAGCGACTCAATGGCATTAGTGGTGTAGATAACCTTTCGGATGGCCATTGGGTACTTAAACAACGGAGCAATATTATCCCAATGCCGTATCCAGATTTGGCTGATGCCAGGATACGTCTGGTCCCATTTGTTGGCAAACGCATCCAAGGCAGCCTCAGATTCCTCCAAAGTGGCCGCTTGATAAATGGGCTTGAGGTCTGCAGCTACGGCTCGACTTTCCTTCCAAGGCACATGGCGCAAACTATTGCGAATGAGATGAACGATACAAACTTGAACTTGAGTATCGGGATAAACCGATTCAATCGCCTGGGGAAAGCCTTTGAGACCATCACAGCAAGCAATCAAGATATCCTGAGCGCCTCGGTTTTTAAGGTCTGTGAGCACTGAAAGCCAGAATTTTGCTCCCTCTCGCTCGGCAGCCCCTATCCATAATCCCAACAGCTCTTTGTTTCCCTCCACAGTTACCGCTAGCGCGACATAGACGGCTCGCTTGCTGACTTGGCCATTGACTTTGATGTTCACATACAGGGCATCGAGATAGACAATCGGATACACCTCATCCAATGGTCTTGAGCGCCAGTCTTTAACCTCCTCCATGACACTATTGGTGACGTCACTAATCAGACCCTCAGAGATATTGGCCCCATACAGCTCCACCAATTGAGAACCGAATATCACGAGTGGTCATGCCACGAGCATATAAGGCGATGATTTTCTCGTCGAGTCCCGCGATACGTCGCTGGCCTTTGGGCACGAGGACAGGCTCAAACTCACTGCAACGGTCGCGAGGAATCGATAGGTCCATCTCTCCTTGTTCAGTCTGGACGGTCTTTTTCGAGTAACCATTGCGACTGTTTCTAGGGCCATGAGAACGCTCATCGACGGAGGATTGATGCAGGTGATGAGTCAATTCACCTGCCAAGGCTCGTTCCACTAGGCGTTTGCTGAGTTGTTTGAGCAGTCCTGATTCGCCCAGAATATCCTCTGGCTGTGGATTCTCTCCAATGAGTTCATCCAATAGCTCATCAACTCGATTGGGTACTTGTTTCTTTCTAGACATGATGCGGTCTCCTGGTGTGTTTGGATTCTAGACCGCTTACACAAAACTCTGATCAGTCTCCCAATAGCTCATCAACTCGATTGGGTACTTGTTTCTTTCTAGACATGATGCGGTCTCCTGGTGTGTTTGGATTCTAGACCGCTTACACAAAACTCTGATCAGTCTCGACCTGAAACTCCTCTTGCAACTTAGCCTTCAACTGCTGCAAAAACTCATCCCGCTGGCCAAACTTCTCCGTCCGCTTAGGCTTGCGATTCTCATCCAACATCCAGCCAAAATCACTATTCAACCGCAGTGCCTCTCCCCAATCCGAAATTGAAACAATCAACTCCTCCGCCGGGGTACAATCCACCTCATACACCCTGAATACATAATTAAAACTGTTCTGCTGAGCCGATGCCACCGTCGAAGACTGTCCCAACGTGGTCGCCAACTTCTCCTGCATTTGAGCCACCAATTCAGGATTCTCAATCTCCGTCAGCACCCGCACACAGAGCGTAATCGCAAAGTAAAACTCTTCTACTGGCACAAACTCTAACCGCATCGGCTCAATTCCTCATTCGGCAATTCACCCCTCATACTGACAGATTCGGGCGGTAAACTGAAGCTAGTAGTACTCATTGACGGAAACTTCTATGACCGGGCATTTATTATTGGTAGACGATGAGCCAGGATTGCGGGAAGCCGTGCAAGCCTACCTCGAAGACAGCGGCTTTACCGTTGATGTTGCCAGTAATGCCAAAGCCGGGTGGGACCTGCTGCAACAACGAATTCCCGACCTGGTGATTTCTGACATCATGATGCCCGAAGTCGATGGCTATCAGTTCCTGGCCCAAATGCGAGAAGATCCCCGATTTCTGCGGTTGCCCATCGTGTTTTTAACGGCCCGAGGCATGACCAAAGATCGAATTGAAGGCTATAACGCCGGGGTGGATGCCTATCTCTCCAAGCCCTTTGACCCGGACGAACTAGTTGCCATTGTCACCAATCTGCTGACCCGCAAAGAAGCCAAAGACGCCAATGCGACTACCGATATTGCCGATTTAGCCAATCAGGTAGCTGAAATTCGGGCCATTCTAATGAACCGTGCCCCTTTGCCTACCCAAAATACCCCCACGATCAAAATTGACTTTACCCCTCGCGAACAGAGTGTCTTAGATCTGGTTGCCGTAGGGCTGATGAACAAAGAGATTGCCCGCCGCTTAGAAACTAGCGTCCGCAATGTCGAGAAATATGTGAGCCGACTTTTTAGTAAAACAGGCACCAATAGTCGGACAGAACTGGTACGCTTTGCCTTGGAGAACGGTCTGACACAGTAACTCTTATGAATACCATTTGGCAGACATTGACCTTGAACAATATCCAATCTCTGCAGTGGCGGCAAGGCAGTCTGTTCTGGCGACTGCTCGCCTTCCTCCGCCAATGGCGGCAGGGCAGCTGGTTGTTGCAATGGCATCAGGAAATTGGTGCAGTCTTGCTAACGGCGGTTTTTGCCCTGGCTCCCTTTGTCCCTAATAGTCTGACGGGATTATTAGCGATGGCTTGTGGCGGTTTTTGGCTGTTGCTAACCCTGTCGGATGACTTAAGACCGCATCGATTTTCCCCGATTTATCTACTGGTGTTTTTGTTCTGGGGAGTGACGATCATTGCTACGGCCCTGTCGCCGGTGAAGATGGCAGCAGCCTCTGGGCTGGTGAAAATGACTCTGTATGTGTTTGTTTTTGTTCTGGCGGAGCGGGTAGTGAGGTCGCCTCGGTTACGCTCTTGGCTGATCGCCGTCTATCTGCATGCGGCGATCGTTGTGTCTATTTATGGGGTGCGGCAAAAATTCTTTGGGGCAGAAGCCCTAGCCACTTGGGTTGATCCCAACTCCACTACCGCTGATGAGGTGAGAGTCTATAGTTACTTGGGCAATCCCAACTTGCTGGCAGCCTATATTTTACCCGCCATCCTCTTTAGCATCTGTGCCCTGGTGGTTTGGCAGCGTTGGGGCGCTAAACTCCTGGCTGGGACAATGCTGCTGGTTCACTGTGCCTGTATGTACTGGACGGGCTGCCGAGGGGCTTGGATTGGCTTAGTCCTGGCTATTTTTGTGATGGCCATGATGACCCTTTATTTGTTATTGCCTCGCTTACCCCGGTTTTGGCAGATTTGGGCGTTTCCCCTCACCATCGGCACGATTGTCGGTGCGGTCGCCTTGGGGATTTTATTTGTGGCTCCCCTCCGCAACCGAGCGTTGAGTGTCTTTTCAGGCCATGACGATAGCAGCAATAGCTTTCGACTCAATGTGTGGGCCGGGGTGCAGGACATGATCCAGAGACGTCCGATCTTGGGAATTGGACCTGGTAACGTAGCCTTTAACAAGATTTATCCCTTATTTCAAAGACCTAATTACACGGCTCTAAGTGCCTACTCGATTTATTTAGAAACCTTGGTGGAGACTGGGGTTGTTGGGTTCGCCAGCTTGATGTGGCTGCTTGCCCTGATTTTTCAGCAAACCTGGGTGCAGTTTCACAAGCTGCGTCAGCTCAAGAGCCAGGATGTCTGGTGGTTAGTGGGTGCTATTGCATCCATCCTTGGCATGCTTATTCATGGGTTTGTGGATACGGTTTGGTATCGCCCTGAAATCAATACTCTGTGGTGGTTAACGGTGGCCATCGTCGCCAGCTATTATCGCCAAACCACTGCGGCTGATACCGCCGTATCGCCCTGAGCAGAAGGCAAATCACTTACTCGCCAGAAACTATTTAGATTTTTGGGGCGTCAGAAGATGTACCGATCGGTTGTTGAATCTCTCTGAACTCCTTGTAAGGCAGTGATACTTATGAAATCTAAAATCAGACTTTTACCTACAACCCTGGCTTCTGTGGTCTTGCTGGGCTCAGGACTGGGCATTGATTCGGCCCACGCCCAGTTTTCCGGTCGGCGACCGCGCTCCTTCCCAGAAGCCGCAGAACGGTGGGGCTATGAGTGCAAACGCCAGCGCAGTGGCTATTTCTGTAAAGTGGATGATGACCGGGTCGATGATGACGACCGCTTTGACGATCGGCGGGACCAACGACAAGATTCTCAACGGTTTAACAAAGGTCGGTTGTATGAAGGTCAAACGATACAGACCTCGGCGAAGAACCGCGATCGCATCGTGATGCGCAAAGACGATAACCGAGATCTCATCCTCTATATCGATGACGATATTCGGGCAGACGATACGGGCCGGGTGATTATCCCACGCAATAGCCGCATTGAAGGCCGTCTGCGTTCTCGCGATGGTGGCATTCAGTATGATGCCAAGCGGATCGTGTTATCCAATGGCCGTCGTTACAATCTGGATGCTTTCTCGGAGGTTATTTATCCCAATCGCCGGGTTGCCTCTCGCCGCACTAAAACTTCTGAGGGGGTTCGAGATGTCTTATCCACGATTTTGGGCGATCGCCGCCGCCGAGATGATGACTTCGATAGACGCAATGACGATATTGATACCAGAGATCGCAACCTCGTCGTTATCTATCCCGATCGCGATTTGGATTTGCGGTTAAAAAAAGATCTCAAAATCGACTAAGCGACATCTACTGAAACCCTTTCCAACACACTAAACCTCACACCGGACTGATGCGAGTGATCGCCTTCCTCTCCAGGTTGGCCTGCTCAAGCATCAGTCTATTTTTTTGATCGCTACAACGTTTTTAACGTAGAGCGATACCGAGGACTGTTCCTGAAAATTGACCATGCTAAGTCGTTCCCCCATCCGGGAAACCTAAAGACGAAGCATACAAAGACGATCGTGACTCCCATTGAAGTTGGCACCCTTGTACTCATTCTGTCCTGTGCGCTGTTTCTTTGGCAGCAGTCAGGATTTAAATGTCCCCTGTATATTCATGTGATCGGTGGTTGTGCGACGGCGTTAGGCCTTTTAATTGCGAGTAATATTGAACCCCATACTCCCATTAATGAATGGTGGCTGTTGGGTAAATGGTGGACGATTTTCATTATGCCTGCCTTTGTATACGGTAGCTTTGCCGTATATGGTGTTGCTATCTACTCACGAGATGATTAGTTTGCGGTCATCTATGAGCCAGCCTTCTCTTCAAGCAACCGTTGCAAGTTATTGAATGTTGCAGTATGGAGCATCTTAAATCCTTCTTAAGCAAGGGCTGCATAATCCTGCCCTGTAGCGCTGATAAGACCATAACAGTCGAAATTTCCTGAATTTAGTCTTTCAGTAGAGTAAATTGTTTCCCCTCCGTTTCAACGAGGGCCTTCCCCTATTCTTTGGTCGGGGAAGCTATATCTATGGACTTCAACCTTGGTCGTTCTTGTCCTAGGAGAGATTTCTCATGCCCATTCTTACCGCAAGGAGCATCTGTTCATGCCATTAAATAAACTGGCTGATACCGGTCAGCCACTGCCCCTACCCGATCTGCAGAGAACCACCTTTGCCATCGATGGGATTGCTCGCTTTGTCTGCAATACCTGGTCCGAAATTCAAGCGGCTCAAATGGGTGGACCTTTTGATGTCGTGGTGATTGGATCTGGTATGTATGGTGCCTACTGTGCCACCAAAATCTTTGAATTTACCCAAACGGCAGCGGTGAAGCCTCGCATTTTAGTCCTAGAGGCGGGGCCCTTCTTAATCAGTGAACATTTCCAAAATATGACTCGGATTGGGGGCTTATTCGGTGTCACCCTGGAGCCTATCGTCGAGTCAGATCGGGCGCAATTTACGGAACCCAACTATGTCAATAGCGGTCAGTTTGTCCAGCACCACAAGTGTGTTGGTGGGAAATCTCTGTTTTGGGGTGGGTGGACACCGCGGCTGACGGAGGCAGACCTCAACCAATGGCCGGATGATGTGCGAGATTACTTACTCCAAACCGGGCAGCCTGATGGGTATGAATTTGTAGAACGGGAGATTGGGGCCGTGCCCGCCGCCGATTTTATCAATGGCGAGCTGTTCGACATCATCAAGCAAAAGGCCAGTAGCGTTCTGGGAGAGAACGAACGCTTAACCGCTGTAGAAGATGCCCCAATTGCGGTATTAGGGCAATCCCCAGGTTCAGGGCTCTTTAGTCTGGATAAGTTCAGCAGCTTGCCTTTGCTGTTGGATAATATTCGCCAAGATAACGACCAAACCAATGCCAATAATAATGCCCGCCGCCTGTTTCTGGTTCCCAATGCCGAAGTCTTGAAACTCGAAACGGTAAATGGGGTGGTCACGGAAATCGTGGTGGCCTTGAAAAATCAGTTTGCTGATAATCCTAAGGACACCACCCAGGCCCAAGTGGTCCGGTTGCCGCTCCAGCCCAGTGCCTCCGTTGTCTTGGCTGGGAATACCATCAACTCCACTCGCCTCGCCCTCAATTCTTTTCCGCGACCTGCGGCCTTAGCGCCCAATGGAGAACTGATGGGTCGCAACTTAATGGCCCATGTGCGCGGCAACTTTGTCTGGAAAGTGAAGCGTGACCTCCTGGGGGTTCCCGACCAGCTCAACACTGAACTGCAAACCGCTGCCCTCAATATTCGGGGCAAAACCAATACCCCTGCTGGTGAAGGACAATTTCATTTCCAGTTCTATGCGGCCCCCAATATGAATACCCCAGCTTTTCCAGGAGCCGCCAATAATCCCGAAGAATTCCTCTACCGGATGGTGCCTAACTTTGAGGAGCTGGACAAGATATTGGAAGCCCAAACTTCAGGACCGATTAGCGATCGCATCGTTATCGGCATTCGTACCTGCGGGGAAATGTTCGGGGATAAAACCGCTGCTGTTGGCAATATCAATTCCCCCACCAGCTGGATGAACGTCAATCCCTTTGGGGGAACTGGGGATGATCTCTACTTTGAAAATGGCCAAGAATTGCGGGTTCCTAAAGCTTTTGTTCGATTTGTAGAAACCCCCGCCGACAAAAAAGTGCGAGAAGATCAGTCCGGCTCCGCCTTTAAGTTTATTTCTACCCTAGCGGGGCAACCTCTTGCGAGTGCGGATGATACCAACCCCAATGGCAATATCCAGTATTTCGATCCGGATCGGGAGACCAGTGACGAAGACGGCATTGGCACCACCTACCATGAGTGCGGCTCCCTCTGGATGGGTAGAGACTTCCGCAACTCAGTCACGGATGTAAATGGCAGATTTCACCATATTTACAATGCCTATTGCGCCGATCAAGCCCTATTCCCTACGGCTGGATCCGCTAATCCCGTACCCACCGGTCTGGCCTTAGCCCGCAAGGTAGCCCGCTCGATTGTGGAACGGTATCAGCCTGCTATGCCCAGCACCGATGAAGCTGGGTTTCAGCCCCTCTATACTGGCAACTATGCTGCCGATGGTTGGCAATATGTAGGGGGGCAGTTTGATGGCCAAATCCCCTTCTTCGATGTCAATGGGGAGCAACCCATTCTGAGTGCGGGTATTGAAAATCCTGGATTTAATAGTGTTCTCGGAGTCCTTTGGTATACCCCCACTAGCTTTAGGGATTTTGTCCTCAAACTAGAGTGGAAAAGCTTTGATATTACTGCCAATTCTGGTATCTTTCTCCGTATTCCTAGGCCACTGATCCTTGACAGTGACAACTTCTATAATTCATCGATAGAAGTCCAAATTGACGAGCGGGGGCTACAGTTTAATCCTGCCAATAGCGTTTATGGCAGTCCGTTCCATCGGACGGGAGCCGTGTATGAAGTCTTCCCGGCACAACAATGGGCTGCGAAGCAGATTAGCTCCCGTGATGGCAATGGTCGGGATTTCTGGAATAGCTATGAAATTAGGCTAGAAGGGAATCAGATTGAGGTGAAACTCAACGACCAGCTGGTGTGTCAAGGTACGTTTCCTGAGCTGCAGCCGCCGGGACAAGCGAATGCACCTAATACCAATGGGACAAAGCGATCGGATGGCTTTATTGGTTTGCAGTGCCATACCGAAGTGGTGCAGTTTCGGAATATTCGGATCCGACCGTTATAAAGCTGATCTCTGTTCTGCCTGAACGTTGAGAACAGAGATCAGCTTATACGGTTGATCTCTTCCTTATTGATGAGTGGGGATAGAGGGTTGCCTGGTATTAGTGAGGATGGATAGAGAGTTGCGATGCGCAACCCTCTATCCCTTAAGTCTGCACTTCCAAAAGTAGCCCTGCTCCCAGTCTGTCCTCCTGATGTGGCAAATTTATGTCGGCTCAACCTTTACTGTGAAAGCTAAGATGGGCGCCTGATTAAAGATAATCTACAAGTAGACTTTTTATTTACTAGCTAATATTAATTAGTCTTCTTTATTCTGCGCTCAGTTTTGTAAAGGAGATGTAGTTAAGATCTGTTTTCGTGACATAACTCCACCTTGCTAGATATTATGGTCTAGGAGAATAAAAAGTGTCCCCCCCCACAGCAACCCACGAACTGCCCACTGAACCACCGATTTCAGTGCAACTGATTACTGATATAGAAGCTAATGCAAAGATCATCCTTAGATACTAGATTTAGTGGCAATAAATCGATCCGAGAATTCCTGCCGTTTGGCATTGTTTTTATCCTCGCAATTTTTCTGTTTTTCTATCAATTAGATAGTGAAAGCCTTTGGAATGATGAGGCTTTTAGCATTCGAGATGCTACTAATATTAGAACTAAATTTAAAATCTCACGCCCTCTCTACTTTCTGATATTGCACGTTTGGATGCAATTGGGAACGAATGAGTTTTGGATGAGGAGTTTATCAGTTCTATTTGCATTAGCCAGTGTTGGCTTAATTTATGTATTAGGGACTCGGCTGGATAGCAAAGTCACAGGGGTTACGGCAGCACTCCTTTTAACGCTCTCGCCCTTATTTATCAACCATGCCCAAGAAATCCGCATGTATACCTTGGGAACTTGTCTTGCCTTAGCCGGGACATTAGCGCTCACGCAAGCCTTGCAAGAGCATAAAGTTGCCCCTGTCTTTGCATGGGCGATTGCGCGGTGGTTGATGTTTTTGACAGCGCCCTTAAATATCGCGATGATATTTGCTGATTTTTTGCTGGTAGGGTGGCATTTTCGGCGACATCGCAAACTGCTGATGATGTTTGGTATCAGTGCGTTATTTCTGGGGGCTGCCTGTTTACCCACTTTTTTAATTACGGCTAAAGGGAGCGGAGATGTTCTGCAAACTTGGGCCCTTTATCAACCTCGTCCAGGTCTGAAGAGTTTGCCGGGGATGCTAACCCGGTTTACGATTTGGTCGGTAAAACCGCCTTTTGATATCTCTTGGTTAGGGCCGCTGATTAATATCTATACCTTAGTGTTAGTGGGAGTGGTTGTTTTTCTGATCGCAACCAAACCTTGGAAGTCATCGATTGGTTGGGTGATTGTCTGGTGGTTTATTCCTCAGTCAGCCGTTTTTGTAGCGTCCTATCTCACTAGTTCTTTATGGATTGAACGGTATTTACTCTTTACCGCTCCCTATGCATTAGTGATGTTGGCCGCAGGGTTTACCCGAATTTGGAAGTGGAAATGGTCTGTTGCCCTGGGGATTGTCATTCTCTATTCCATTGTTGTGGGTGGCGGGCTGTCTCGCTACTATGCTGACACTCATCGATCGGACTGGCGTGGTGTTGTCCAAACCCTCTCTCAGCAAGCGCAGGCGGGTGATCAGATTGCGGTTCATGCTAACCCAACCGTGTTCAAGTATTATTACCAGGGTTCAGCTCCCACCCAATTTATGGACATTGTCAGTAAAAATAGAACACTCGAAGAGATTGATCAGGTCTTAGAAGATATTCCAATGTTTGAATCGCGTCTGTGGCTGACCTATGAACATACGGCATTTGTCACGGATGAAGGTCATGACCGCTTTCGACAGGCAGTCGTCGATAAATTCCAACTCCAAGAGAAGCAAGAGTTCGAAGATGTAGATCTGTTCTTACTAACGCCGAAGTTAGACTGATCGGGATTTAGCTCAGATAGCAAACTTGCCTGAAAAAGTATGAGGTACTTCAAGCAAGTTTGCTAAGATCGTTCTAGGCAAATTTACTGAGATTGGAAAAATAATTGTATTCGTTGAATTAGACTTGAGATAGATGAAAGCTATTAGTTGAAGAGAATGGAAATATTCTCTTCAATCTGTATGTTTATGTGCTTTGATGCTTCTGTAGAATGAATGCTACGGATTATACTTGCAAGTATGTATACGCTTATACTTAAGACTATTTATTGCTCAAAAGTATTGATATATAATAGCTTTATCTGATTTTTTAGCTCCATATTATTGGAATCTATATGGTTTTATCTAAGGATAAAGTTGTAGCCTGACTAGGCCTGGAATGGACAAGCAGTAAGGGCTATAGGAACAAATCTATAGATTGAATTTTTTCTCTTCATACCAAGCTTATGAGTCAAAAGAGTATGTGGGTTTGATCGGAGATAGATAATTTTTGAGTTATTAAAACTATTAACAATGTGCGATAGATTACCAAGGTCTTGGTGGCTTGTATTTATGATGATTTTGTAATCTAGTTAGCTAACATCATAATTTTTCAGTTAAAGAGTAGCAAGTGAAGCTAGAAAGATACTAGTGCCTGTTTGTCCACCAAACACTTTTTGACTTATGAATATTCCCAACATTCCTAACTATGTGAAGGGATGGCTTACTGATACAGAAGCACAATTCCTTTATACGAGAGCCAAGGCCTGTCCCCCTGAAACAGTCATCGTGGAAATCGGTTCCTGGAAAGGCAAGTCAACGATTTGCCTCAGCCAAGGCTCAGCGGCAGGCGAAAATGTTCCTATCTATGCTGTTGACCCCCACCAAGAAGATTCTTATCAAGAGTTTGAACATAATGTATCGAGTGCTGGTGTTAGGGAGTTAGTGACTCCGATGGTTAAAACATCAGCCGAGGCCTGTGAAGGATGGACCCAGCCGATAGGGTTGCTGTTTATTGATGGGAACCATGAACATGACATGGTGGAGCAGGATTATTTGCTATGGTCTCCTTTTGTTGTAGAAGGGGGAACGATTGCCTTTCATGATTCGACGAGTAGCCCGTTCAATCAGCTTATGGGCTATTTAGGACCCAAACGAGTGGTGGATAAATACCTGTTTCAATCCAAGGCATTTAAGAATATTGGGTTTACGGGTACGACGACCTATGCCACCAAAGAGCTTGCCCAGACAGTGGCTGATACCTTGGCTCGGTGGTCTACACGTGGGCAGAAATTGCTCCCTGATAGCCTGATGCTCATACATCACCATGTTTTGCTAAAGCTGCCCTCGGGTGTGCTTAAAGGGATTCGCAGACTTATGGGATATCAGAAACTGACTTTAGGCAGATAATTGGCTGTCAGTGTTTGTATGGATCATGAATGCTGTTGCCAGTGGAATTTTCAAGACCTAGGGTAACTGATGCTGTTGGAGAAAAGCTATGAGCTGTATGGCGCTGGCGCGATGGGTGTTTTGGGGGGTGGGTGTAGTTGGGTTGCGATCGCAACCCAACTACAGAGACAAGGCCATCATGTAATCCTTGCCCCTCAGACTATTGGGGCATCATGAAATGTTTAGATCTGATCTATCCTGCTGTGAGATTGGCGTGCCTACCCAGTATGATTCTTCAGTGCCTGTCATCGGAGCAAATCGCTCATTTCTACTCATCAGCTTTCGCAGACCACCCATATCGTTCCTCTTCTAGATCAGTGTTGTCCGTTATGTCAGTCAGGTAACGCGAGCCTATTTCACCAAGATGATCGGGCCTATTTTCGTTGCCCTGACTGTTTTTTGGTCTTTGTGCTCCCCCATCAGTTTTTATCAGCGCAAGATGAAAAGTCTAGATACGATACTCACGAAAATTCTGCTGAGGATGCAGGGTATCGTCGCTTTCTGAATCGGCTTTTTCTGCCCTTGTCTCAGTGTTTGCTTCCCCAGAGCTGTGGACTCGATTTTGGGTCGGGACCAGGACCGACTCTATCAGGCATGTTTGAGGAAGCTGGACATTCTGTGGCACTCTACGATCTGTTTTATGCCCCAGATACTAAGGTGTTGCAACGACAGTACGATTTTATTTCTGCATCTGAGGTGGTTGAACATCTCCATCATCCTCGACGAGAGCTTGAACGATTATGGTCTTGCCTAAAGCCCAAGGGTGTATTGGGGATTATGACCAAGCAAGTTATTGATCAGGCGGCTTTTCCTCACTGGCATTACAAACGTGATCTGACCCATGTGTGTTTCTTTTCGATTGAGACGTTTGAATGGTTGGCCCATCATTGGCAGGCAGCTCTGACCATTTCAGGAAACGATGTGGTTCTGCTGACAAAAACTTAAGCCGATGGAGCAACTGTTGATGATTACCATTCACCATTAGATGAATCCTTGATGTTTGGAGTCACTTGGTGTTGGTAAAGTTTTTCGCTTGCCGTGATTTGGGGGGTTATCCATACTGGGTATTCTTAATATAGGCATAGCTTTTTTTAAGACAAAGTAAATTATTAATATCGCTCAATAACCCAGTATTTGTATTGATGGGCGACTCTCATGAAATCTAGTAGCCATGTGCTTAGAAGCGAGCAGCAACATGACTTATATGACTCGTAATAATTCTCTTGCTGATCTGAATGTTCTAAGTTATCAGAGTTTAGAAAGTAATGGTCTTTCCTTCGAACTGATGGTAGATAGAAAAACTATTGGGGAAATAGCAGGTACTGCAGATACAGCCGTTCCCTATTGGCTTTTTAAGACTGGCGTCGCTTTGCGACCACTTTCTCGACTGGACAATGGTTACCCAGAAAAACGCGTGGTTGCTGTATGTCCCTGCGGAACATATGGATGCAGTTGTATTAGCTGTAATGTAGTGCAAAGTTGGGATCGCAATATTATATTTCGAGATTTTGAAACTGATCCACGAAGCTCTCTCTTGCCATTCAATCTGCTGATGTTTAGTGTCTCACTAGATAACTATGCCTCTGTTCTAAAGGGTATTTTTGAAGATATTCGAGTATTTGAAGCTGTTTAGATACTAAATTTTTTACTCACTTGATGGGTGTATTTGAATATAAATATTTAAGAAAAGAAAGAGGTTACTAAGCCTTGATAAAAAGGTGATTAGTAACCTCTATTTGTTAGATCTCTCCTTGAGCAATCATTTGAATCGCTCGTGGAGCTGCGGGGTCGAAACCACCGAAGTCCCAAGATAGTAGATCCGAAGGATCTACTAAGGAGAGTTGGTAAGGCGCAAGGGTCACGTAGACTGCCTTAGCCTTTGGATTCACGAGACGTCGATACTCTGCTAGTGCCTGACTCGGATGCTGTCGTCCCGCATAGGACTCAGAATCCGTCCAGAAGCAGAAGACATCGGCATAGAAGCGATTCTGAATCGCCCACTCGTAGGCCACCGCTGCATTAGTGCCTCCGAAGTTGTTATCCGTTGCCTTCTTTAGAGCATCGCGAAAGCTATCTCGGGCCGTGATACCCAAGTCACGGAACTGGGTGGAGAACCCGCGAATGGCGTAATTCTGCTCTGCTTTGGCCGTTGCTAGCGCCATCGCCGTGGCAATCTCGCAACAGCTCAGACCCACAGAACCAACGGTGTAGTAAGACATGGACCCGGAAACATCAATGGCATGCATAAACACTTTGCCCGTCGGGGCAACCGTCTCGAAAGATAGCTCAAGGGCCGTTTCGAGCATATCGGTGATCCGAGCGATAGGTGTCCAAGTCTTGCGACTCCGCCCCACCTGACCACCAGATGCATAGGTTTTCAAAGCTTTGAGCACATCAATTGGATGAATCCGAGCCTTGCGCAAGCGCTGCTTGTTGGTTAACATCGCGGCTACTCGCTTCAGGTTCTTGCTCTTATGGGCTTCGAGAACCCCTAGTGCTGTCAAAGATCCCAGATTTCGCAATAGGGCTCCCATGGGCATTCCATCTAAGAGGAGCTGCCAAGCCCGCTGATCCATCTGACCAATAGGAGCGATCATCTCGTGGGTTAAACGGCCTTGGGTAATCGCTTCATAGGTAGCCTCCGGCTGGCGCTTGACCCGCTCGTACCACCAGATTTGCGCTAACGCATGACTGGGAGCAGCTTGAGGTAATGCCTCCCAACCCTGGGTGACCCAGTGATAAAGGGCCTGGTGGTCCGCACTGATAGGCTTGACGTGGAATAGCCGTAAGGCATCCCGGTGAGTAAAGCCATGACGCTGCTGGTACTTCAGCAACTGATAGGCCAGGGCCTTGGCATCGGGGTTAGAGAGCCATGCAGTTCCGCACTGGCGGACGATTTTACCAAAGCCTCGTAAGGACTTGGTGTAGTTCAACCACTCGTAGAAATGGCTTCCGGTTCGTACCGCTTGGGGGAACAGCTCTACAAAGGCCTGCTTGGCCGTCTGGGTTTCACCCATGGATAAGAGTACTAAAGCCAAGATAGGGGCACTGTTGTTGATCGATCGGCCATCGCTAGCGTAGAGAATCTCTTCAGCGGTGCGCTGGGGATTCTCATGGACACACTGCTGAATGACATTAATAAAATCATCGGTTAGCTCATGCTTATCGGCATAGTAGGTGCTTTGGGCTGTACCGATCAGTAGGCATCGGCGCAGCATACCCCAAATGCCTGGGTCAAACATATAGCCTCCAGACCGACCTTGGACCATTTCAGCGTCACGGCCAGGAATGGGCTGGGTCTGAGGTGTACGGGCAGTGTTGGTCAAAAATTTATAAGTCATCATTATCTCCGGCCCGACTGGGCAAATAAAAACTTGAAACCCCATATGGGGAAAGGGAGTGGAGCGGGAGTCGAACCCGCATCCCGATGGATAAAGGACAAGTCGTTAAAAGCGATAACCTTATTTCCTGCGGCCCTAATGGGCAAAAAATGGTGCTCTACCGTTTGAGCGACCCACTCCAGGGGATGGACGGAAGGGGAGTCGAACCCCTATCTTCCGCGTGGTAGGCGATAACCCTAATTCTTCGACCCTTGCGGATAAGTGATGAACAAGGGGGGTAAGATGTTCTACCTTTGAACTATCCGCCCATGGATATTGGTGTTTTGGTTTGGACAGTAGAGGATTCGAACCTCTACCCCCTGTTCCTTAGCGATAACCCTAATTCTTCGACCCTTGCGGATAAAGTTGTGAATAAGGAGATTCATATAACAGGAGTTCTACCGTTAAACTAACCGTCCGTGTTTGAAGTGAAGTAACCTCGTTTCTGATCGTTGAACCCAATCTACTGGCCGTCTCTCCCCCTATTCCACTCCAGTTGCTTTAGAGTCAAATGCCGATAGCGTGAGGGTTCTAGAATGAGGGGAGATATCTAAGTTAAGGGGAACCCCCTAACTTTGTCGTGAAATTTCTCTATGCCCAAGCAAAGTTTTGGTCCCATTACCCAACACAGAACCCAAACCCTCCTGATGGGCCTGGTACAGTTCGCCAATGATTCCTTAGCCCTAGAAGACGAGAAAATCCTGGCAGGACTACGGAGCAATATCAAAACCTATTGGCAAACGGACCAGCGGTTGGTGGTACAGACCACTGCTCGGCATTTGGTGGCCCTGACCCAATATTTAGAAACACCCCTCACCCTGGCTCAGGTGAAAGCAGGACTAAAGCATCTCCAAACCTTTATAGGCATTCTGGAAGATCACCGCACAAGTCAGCGGGGGTCGGATCAGTGGCATTTCACCCTGACTTTGTGGCAGAACCGCTGGGAAGAGGAAACCAATCAGCAGACCTTTGACCAAGTTTGGAATCAGCATCGCCCAGATCGAGCAGTGTCTCAGCCATCAACAACAGAGACTACTAGCTCTTGGCGAGTCTGTTGTCAGGCAGCTTTGGATACTCGGTTAACGTCTAATCCCCTGACGGCCCATACGGGCTTGGCCTTTGACCTTAAGGATGTCTACTGTCCAGTGGGGTTGGTGGCTTACCAGACCGATGCTGCTAAACAAACGGGAGATTCAGCAGCCGAATCTGACCTAGAATCAATCGTTTATCAACCGGATCAGTTTTTAGACGTTTTACTGTCTCAACCAGAGGTTCAGCGGGTTGCCATTGTCGGTCCACCAGGAGCAGGCAAAACGACGCTGCTGCAAACCTTATCCCTCAAATTGTTGGCACAAGAACAGGTTCTGCCTATTTGGATCTCCCTAGCCGATCTAGAGGGACAATCCCTAGAGACGTATCTGCTAGAAACTTGGCTAAAACAAACCCTGAAGGTATTTACCGTTCCGTTGAGTCAGCAGCAAGCCTTTGCCCAGCAGTTTGCCACAGGTAAAGTTTGGCTGTTGCTGGATGCCGTGGATGAAATGGGGATGGTGCCTAGCCAAGCATTGGCTTTTGTGGCCAAGCAGCTCAAGGGCTGGCTGGGAGCAGCCCATGTGATACTGACTTCGCGATCGCAACTCTGGGACACAGGCCACAATGCTCTGGAAGCCTTCACCCCCTATCGCAGCCTCAGCTTCAGCTATCGCCACGGCGGTAATCAAGTCCAGACGGTGATCCAAAACTGGTTCCATAACCAGCAAGGCGATACGCTGTATCACCAAATTAATCGCCCGGAGATGCGGCGGCTCAAAGTCCTGATCCAGAATCCTTTACACTTAGCCCTACTCTGTCGAACCTGGCAGCTTACTCAAGGACAACTGCCAGAAACTAAAGCTATGCTCTATCGGCAGTTTGTTGAGGCCCTCTACGACTGGAAGCAGGATCATCACCCCACCAGCTTGGGTCAACGCCAGCAGCTTAACCAAGCCTTAGCCCACCTCGCTTTGCAGGCCATGGCGCAACCTTCACCGCTGTTTCGCTTGCCTGAGATCTTTGTCAGTCAGCAGTTAGACCCAGACCAACTCACGCTCGCCTTGCAATTAGGGTGGTTACAGCCCGCAGGTTGGTCTCCTACGACCGGGGGCAAAGTCTATGCTTTCTATCACGCTACGTTCCAGGAATATTTTGCGGCCCAAGGGATTGCAGATTGGCATCAGTTGATCGAATATCAGAATGCGAAAACCACCTTCCATCCCATCTTTAGTGCTCAATGGCAGGAAGTGATCTTGCTATGGCTGGGGCGCAGTGACATTGCTGATGTGGATAAGGCAGATTTTCTGCAAGCCTTGGTGGATTTTTCTGATGGCTGTGGTGGATTTTATGACACTCAAGCGAAATTACTCGCGACCAAAGGCTTAGCGGAATATCCCCAATTTGCTGGGGCAGAAACCTTAGTGACTGAGGTGGTCCATTGGCGATTTCAGCAGCAGAAAGGTAAACCCACCGTTTGGATCGAACCTGCAGCGGAAGCGTTGTCCCACTGCGATCGCACCCTCGTAACCACAGCGATTGAACAGTTTGTGGCCCAGGCCTCCAACCCTTTTGAACAGTGGCTGGCGGCCCATAGCTTGGGTAAAAGTTACGATCCAGGGAATGGAGTTGCGAGCGCAACCCTAGAACAACTCCTCTCCCAAGCGCCCAATGAGGATCTGCGTATTGAGATGGCCAAAAGCTTAGGGGATATTCAGCCAGGTCATCCCCAAGCCATCCAAACCTTACAAGATATTATTCAGTCTCATGATTCTCTGACGCTTCGTCGCAAGGCCGCCCATCGGCTCGGCACTATTGCGCCGGATCAACCGATGGTGCTCCAAACCCTAGAACATATCCTGCAAACAACGGATGATCCCTGTCTCCGGCGGCAAACGCTGCAATCTTTGCAACAATTGGCTCCCCAGCATTCTGCATTGCCGGTAGAGCCCTCTCGGCGTCGGTCTCGCAAAACCCCCCTGAACCCGGAGCAGCTTATTCCTGTTTTGGAGCAAAAACTCCAAAACAGTCGAGATATTGAGACTCGCATTCGCTATGCAGGCCGTTTGGGACGCCTGCAACCCAACCACAAGGGAGCCATCGATATATTGTTAGAACTGCTCCCCACGACCCATCGCAAAACCCATCTCAAACAGATGGGTCTGCATCTCCAACAGGCGATCACCCCTGAAGAGGACAGCATCCCCCCCCAACCCTGGTGAAAGCAATATCCGTTGTCCAATGGGTCTATACCCAGTCCCCCCACCTCTCTCAGGTTCAAGCGACCTACAGGCTGCTGTGGCACTGGTCGAAGGCGGTTTCCTTTGAGCAATTTCGTGTGCTCTGGCAGGCCAACTCATCTGCTGAGACTAGCCCCTATCCATAAAGACGCTACTGGGCCTTAAGGGTCTGAGGACGGAGTTTGATTTTCATAAAAGGCTTTTCAAACAGGAGATAAGTCACAGAAGACAATAAGATAGTCGCCCCAAAAACAGCAACATACTGGATAAAACCGGGGGCTTTTAGATAGGCTTCAACATATCCAAGAACCGCAATATGCCAAAGATAGACTCCGAAACTGACGACCCCGACAAATCGCAGGGCCACATTTTCTAGAACCTTTTTGATCCACCCATCCGTATGTAAATGGGACACTAGCAAGATACATAGCAAGATGGCTTGGTAGGTATAAAACCCGTGGTTGGCTGAAAGTCGAACATAATTCGCTTGGAATACCGTATCCCACAGCGGACGGCTCAGCAGAGTCGGAAAATTGAACACAATCAACACTAAAGAGGAGTTGGCCAGGATGGACATCCATCTTTGCTGTTTGGGGTTGGCCGGATCTAAGACTGCTGTCAGTTTGGTATTCACCACTGCGGCTAGAGATCCCAGAAGGAAAATAGGGATATGAGGGAGAATCGATAATCTTGAGGTAAAGTCCACGACATTATTGGCCCCCTCCGTCGCAATAATGGCAGTCAATAAAAAGAGCACTGAAGCTTTAAAGTCTCGCTTTAAGAGAACAGCAATGATCAAAATGACGAACGGGAAAAATAAGTAGTATTTGAATTCGACGACAATCGTCCAAAAATGATTTAAAGCTTCTTGCAGAATGACATGGGCTGTGAAATTGCCCAAGGTAAACTTGAAGCCTGGGAAAATCGTGTAAACGGCTAAAACAAAGAGATACAGCGGATAAATTCTGAGGACTCGTTTTAACCCATAGTTAATCCATGTTTTTATATGCTTTAAATCGATGGTTTCCCGCAACATTTGTCCCGTGAGCAGGAAACTACTCAAGATAAAAAATAAGTAGACTCCAGTGCGGCCATAGATCGTACCGGCGGCTTGAAAATAATGCCCAACAATTGCCTGATCCCAAGATAAGCCCAAGAGCCGTTTGCTATGGGTCATGACCACTAGCAAAACAGCAATCCCTCGTAACCCATCTAAAGATGCCATCCAACTCTTAGACGCCCGCGCACCAAAGAATAGATGCTGGAGCGAAAATTTCTGACTTGCTGCTGCTGGTTCACTCAGTTGTTCTGTCATGCTAGTTAAAGAAGAGCTTGCGATTAGTTCAATCAAATCAGCCGTCTAAGACGGGGTATCCAATGGCCACTTATGCAGCCAATAACTCTTCGAAGAGTGTGCGATACTGTCGAGCTTGGATCTCCAGGGAGAACTGATCGACTGCGGCTTGACGAGCCTGCTCACATAACTTGCGATGGCGATCAGTATCTTCTAAGACCCAAGCCATGCCGTGGGCTAAATCATCCACTTCGTAGGGCTTCACCAGGTAACCATTCTGTTGATGGCTAACAATATCTTTCTGCCCAGCGGCATTAAATGCAACCACAGGCGTGCCACAGGCCAATCCTTCCGATGCCGTTTGGCCAAAGGATTCATAGAGAGAGGGCACAATCATGACATCAGCGGCTGAATAGGCAATAGATAAACTTAAATCGTCGGCAAAGCTCCCCAAGTAATGGGCCTTAAATCCTAGATCGGCCGGTTCTGCGGGGGCATCTGCCCCAAAAATTGCTACCTCAATCCGGTCGGCCCAGCCCGCTTGACTCAGTTTTTTCAGGGCGGGCTGTAGTAGATGAAACCCTTTTCTTAAGTCAGCGGTCGCCGATAAGGCTCCAAATAGAATGATCAGCTTGTCTGAAGGCAGCCCCAATAAATCACGGCTAAAGCCTTTATTCGCAGGTCGATATTTCTGGACATCTAGACAAAACGGAATCACCTCAACCCGTCGATGGCCAAACAACGAACTCTCCCGGACACAATCCGCCATCCATTGACTGGGAGTAACAATGGTGAGGTTAATGTCCTGCCAGGCTTTTTGCTTGCGTTGCCAAATTTTGCGAGACAAGTCAGATTCTTTTTGGCTATTTAGTTGAGGGCATTGGCCACAGGCTTTTTGGTAGCCATCGCAGGTTTCTGCATAGTGACATCCCCCCGTAAACGGCCACATGTCCTGAAGGGTCCATACCAAGGGCTTGTTGAGCTTGGGCAAGGTTTCTACCTTGAGGAAGCCATTACAAACCCAATGCATATTGACGATATCTGGGTTGAGCTGTGCAACGTTCTTTGCGATCGCATCCGGAAACCATTGGCTTGAAAAGAGGGTTTTGGTTTGATAGGACCCTAGCTTTAAGGGCCAGCCATTCATCTGTGGCCCCAATTTTGTTAATGCCGACTTCTCTGCCAGCACCGATTTCTGACCACTGAAACGGGCGCGAACTAGCATTTGGGAATCATGACCAATCGCTAAAAGCCCTTGATGTAGTCGGTATGCTGCTCTAGCAGCTCCACCTTCAATGTCAGATGTACTCAATAAAAGAGATTTCATAGACGCTGTGTTTTTCTAGGGTCCTATAGGAACAATCAAGGTCTTTTTTGGCGGGGCTGTCAACTAAGGATGAGAGATCTTCCACTCGGTATCCCCCCGCTTCTACCTAAACGCCCTCTCGTTTTGTTTCACCATTGGCTAGATGGTATCCAGTTATCTAGGTAAGTACTTCTTCAAACGAAAGAAGGGCCGCTCAATCACGAAGAAACTCATGATTGCAACCCCAAGCGTGATCGTCAAAATAATCGAGAATTTAATCGGTGGAGCCATATTGAGATGGGCATTGGTATAGCCAATCAGGGCCATATGCCAAAGGTACATACTAAAACTGATCGTTCCCACAAACCGAATAATGGGATGACTCAAGAGACCACGAATCAGACCGCGACCATGTAGCTGAGCCACTAAAAATAAAGACCATGCCCCTCCAAAGGCGATGAATATTAGGGTATCTGACCAATCCTGTTGTAAGAGAAACCAATCGGGTTTGGTCCGCAACGTGGTGATTAAGCCAAACGTCGCGATCAAACTGAGGAGGGCCACGCCTTCCGCAATATATCCAAAGGTGTCAGACTCCAGAAACTGGGTTTGATGATTTTGTAAATGGGCATGAATTAAGGCAGCTAATATCCCTAAGAGAAAAATAGGTAAATACTTGACGAGAGAAACTCGAGCCACCTCAGCTGGTTCAATGGTGATCAGGAAACTGGCACTCATCACGGCCCCTAAGAAAAGAGTCGAAAGTCCAAGGTTCTTCTTCAAAACTTTAACAATCAGCCACATTAAGATCGGTAAAAATAGGTAGAACTTAAATTCAACAGGAATAGCCCAAAATTGGTCTTTTCCTTCCTGTAGAAATATATGGCTGAAGACATCTGTAGCCGTGTATTTAAAACTGGGTACGATGCCATAAAGCAACATAATAAAGATGTACAACGGATAGATCCGTAAGACTCGCTTGAGTGCGTAACTTACCCAGAGGGACCAACGCCCCAGTTCGCAGTCATCCCTCAGGAATTGTCCCGCTAACAAAAAGCTACTCAACACGAAGAATAAATAGACGCCTGCCTTACCAAAGCCAGTAGGGTTTAGAACTGGGAATAGCTCTAGTCCTTGTCCTTTGGCATGATCAAAAAAAACAAATAAAATTGCAAATCCTCTAATGCCATCTAAAGAGTGAATTTGTTTTGTGGATGGCGATGGATTACCTAAAAAAATAGATTTAACTTTTTCAATAACTACCACGGTTCCCTTGTCCTCACGTTATAGAAAGCCAGTGTCTTTAATCAATGGTCCGAACCATTAATCTATGGCCTGAAATAATTCTCTCCACTAAAAAAATGATTATTCTAAATATCCTATGATGGGCTAGTTGTTTGCTGTTGTTGATGAACAGTGGTGAGATTGAGCACATCTTGAAAAGACTTTGCGAGCTGTTGTAGGGAGTGTTGGTTGCAGTATCCTTCAAAGTCTGGCTGATGGTCAGTTTTGGGTTGGGTGAGTCTGGATTTGAGTTCTATTAAAGCCTCTACACAAGCGTCAACATCCCCTTCCGGAATGGTCACCCCTAACTCAAACTGCTGCACTCGTTTGCCCATACAATACCCTTCGCTGGCCATCACCAATTTTTGGAACGTGGCTGCTTTAACTAAGGCATTGCTACTGTAGGGAAAGTTTTCATAAGCTGAAAAAATGACATCACAGCTATTCACTAAGGCATTAAATTGAGGTTCACCGGGAATAAATTCAAAATGAAAGAGACAGTTGTCAGGAGAAGACTCAACGATGGTTTGGACCATTTCATAGTCTTCATTCAATCGGGTTGAGTAATCTTGATGAAACATGGCCTTAGAGAGCGATCCTGCAAAGACAAAGAAAAAATCATCTGGATCGCACCGCTCAGCGGCGTGCAATAAGGTTAAAAGTCCCTTGCGCTTACTCAGAGCGCCGAACAGCCCGATAATGGTGCGATTACCTGCCTTAGCTTTGATGTCTGCGGCTAATGAATAGGTCAAATCGGGAGGGGTGATATCGGTAAAGTCGGGAAAGGCAATCACGGGTTTGTTGTCGATATCTGCCTGCAGATTTTTCGCTTCATACTCATCTAGCAGGGTGATGGCTTGGCAGTGATCAGACTGGGCCACCGCGAGATGGGATAAAGGCTTTTTGAGAATGGGAAGATAGCGTTGACCAAACCGATAGGTTGCGGGTCGAAAATAGAGGCCAGACCAAGAGTAAGGGAAGACCCAATCAATCATCGAGCCGCGTAAGTAGTAGCTTAAATAGTTGTCTAACCAATTGAGAAAAACCAGGTCGGGCTCATGGCCAATTTGTTTCGCTGCCTCTTGAATCATGGCAGCCGTTTTTTGCCAGCGTCCCAAAATTAAAATAGGTTGTGGCCATCGGTTCCACTTAGGAAACAGTGCGGGTAATCGACCCAACACGGGCAGTTCTTGCCATTGATATTCCTGCATTTCAAAGGCATAAAAATTTTCAGCCTTATCTGGACAATTCTCTTGGATCCACGGCAAGACGTCATCAGGCTGGGGATAAAAAGACATCACTCGATAGCCCATTTCTAGCAGTGTCTTACTGAAGAAACGCATATACGTGAGATGATGCCCCCTGCCATGATTGGTATCAACGAGCGCAACGGTTTTCATAGACACTGGCATCAAAAATGGGGTTTATGAGATTGGAGTGAATCGGCATATTGCTCAACGACCATAATCATGGTCGTTGACCGGAGTTAGCGAACAGATAGACGCTGAACAATTTCATCAACAGCTCGTTGGGTAGACTGGCCATCTAAGGCATAGGTAAATTCTGCTGCAAGATCGATGGTTGTACTGTGATCTGAGTCTCTATCCAATAACATACGTTCAATTTCAGTCTTTAAAGCCGGTTTAGGGTCTGCATAGACCGTCTGGTAGACCCCGTACTCTTCTAAATGTTTATAGCCTTTGGAGGGGCCATCTTCAAATAAATCAAAGGCGACGACCTGCTTGCCCATCATCAACGCTTCCTCCGCCACCGTAGAACTGCGTGTTAGCAGTAAATCGGCGATGGAAAGCAGGGCATATACACTGAGTTCTGTTACTTCCGGTTCGATCACGACGACTGAATCGAGATCTGCAAATTCCTGGGCAGCCTGTTGATATAAATTTGGATTTCTTTGATCGTTGGGATGCATTTTGATCAGCAACAACACCTTGGAAAAATCCAGGCTTTCATAAATATGTTGAATATATTGTCGATAGAGCTGGGCTTCGTCCCCATACCCCTGATATTCCGTATGCAGGCAGGCGGCTAAAACCACAATTTTTTTATGGGGGAGTTGCGGTTGAACCTGGGGATAGCATTTTTGCAACGTCGTCAAAGCAGCTTCGGGATCTAGCGTATTGAGGACGTCATGTAACGGATTTCCTACCACTCGAATTCGTTGGGGATCGACCCCATAATCCTGGACCAATTCCCGCTCCACCCGCTTACCCCAAACCATGATTAGGTCTGAAACCGTGGAAGCGAGTCCTTTAACGGAGTCCTTGCGAGTCCCACCATGTTGAATAGAGAGGGTTTTAACGCCAAACTGGCGGAGCTGATCGGCGGTATCAACGCCACACCGATGAAATTCATAGAGTTCTCGATGATCTAAGCAAAAGACCACCCCTTTATTCTGGGGGGATAAACAGGCTCGAATGAGGCTTAAATAATTGGCCTGGGGGGTGATGCCCAAAGAACTCAATTTTTCTAGGGTTTGGGGAACGAGCTGCAGTTGATGAATCCCCGGTAGAACAACCAGATTCAGCTTGATGTCATTTTTCTCAAGAATGCCACTCTCTGCTAAGTGCAATAGCAGTGGGATTAATAAGCGTTCACAAGCCTTGGAATAGAGAAAGAAGCTGATTTCCGGCTGGGGCGATGAACGAGAGAGCCGAAGCGGTAATGATTGAAACAGCATCGCTAGCTTCTCATCAAAGCCCAAATAGTCTTGCAGTGGAAAATAATATTGCCCTAGAATTGCTTTTTCAAGGGGGGACAATATCCTGACGCGATCTGATTTTCAGCTTTTGTTGCATCTTGTCGGATCCTTGCCAGGGATTAAGATGAAGAACCGGCCTGGCTTTGAATCAGTAAATCACAAAGTTCTCGGACTGCGCCACATCCTCCGTTTTTCTGAGTAATGTAAATGGCTGCGCCTCGGTTGGCAGGCATGGCATCATTGACGGTGAAGGGACAGCCGATATTTTGTAAGATGGGCACATCATTGACATCATCTCCTGCATAGGCCACTTGGGACAGCTCAATGTTGAGAGTTTGGCAGAGAGATTTGAGCACCGAGAGCTTTTCTTCAATCCCAAGAAAGACATGTTGAATGCCCAACTTTTTGGCTCGATGTCGGGTGACAGGAGAATCGCTGGCAGTAATAATGGCCACCTCAACTCCTGCCTGCATGAGGAGCTTTAAGCCTTGACCGTCTTTGACATTAAACTTTTTCAGTTCTGCACCAGTTTCGGTGTAGTACAGCCCGCCATCCGTTAAGACACCATCCACATCTAAGGCTAAGAGCTTCACGTTGGCGAGTCGGGATTGTAGGTCTGATAGGGTACTCATCAAGCTAATACGGGTTGAGTCGTTTTTAAGACGTTATGCACCTCAAGGATGGGCCGCAACACATCTTCTAACTGATGGAGCGGAATCATGTTTGGACCGTCGCTGGGGGCCTGATCGGGATTCTCATGCACTTCCATGAATAAGGCATCAATACCGATGGCGGCGGCTGCCCGAGCGAGATAGGGGGGCATATTCCCGCTGGCCACCGGAGCTACTGCCTTGGCCTCCAGGCATTTGGACGCTGTGGGTGGCGTCAAACACAATGGGATAACCAAAGCTACGCATTTGGGGCAGAGACCGAAAATCAACGACGAGGGCGTTATAGCCGAAGCTAGTGCCGCGCTCTGTTAACAGGATGTTCTTAGCGCCGCCAGACTCCAGTTTGCTCACCACATTTTTCATGTCCCAGGGGGCTAAAAATTGCCCTTTTTTGACATTAATCGTGCGACCTGTGGCGGCTGCCGCCATGAGTAGATCGGTTTGGCGACATAAAAAAGCAGGGATCTGCAAAATATCGGCAACTTCGGCGACGGGAGCGGCCTGGTGGCTTTCATGGATATCCGTGACGATGGGGACGCCGACTTCATCCTTGACCCGCTGTAAGATTCTTAGTCCTTCTTCCATGGGGTGGCCCCGAAAGGAGCTAACGGATGTGCGGTTGGCTTTATCAAAGGAGGATTTGAATACATAAGAAATGCCCAGCTTCTCACAGATGCGAGCGATGCTCGTGGCCATCTTCAAGGTGAAATCTTCAGATTCAATCACACAGGGACCACTCAGCAGTGTCAGCGGACATCCATCGCCGATGGCTAATGTATCAGTCACTTGAGTACGGATCATGAGGTCATTCCTTGTTGGATGAATAACTGAGCTTTAACTAAATCCTCGGGGGTATTAATTTCAATCGCTGCTTTTTGGGTTTGGCAAACCTTAATGGCATAGCCGTACTCTAAAACTCGCAATTGCTCTAGACCTTCACAGGTTTCAAAGGGCGTCGGTTCGAGTTGAGAATATTGCATTAGGAAGTCATGGCGAAAAGCATAGAGCCCTAAGTGGTGATAAACCGGTACCGTGCCTGGGGTGCGAAAGTAAGGAATGGGAGAGCGGGAAAAATAGAGGGCATGGCCGTTGCGATCGCAAAGTACTTTCACTGCATTTGGGCTGGCGTAATCCTCTTCCATGTCTAGGGGACAGCCCAGGGTGGTCATCTCGGGTCGTTCTCCCTCCCGGTAGGGACGAACCAGCTGTTCGAGGGCTTCCGGTGTGACAAAGGGCTGATCCCCCTGAACATTGACGACGACATCCATATCATCGTAGAAGCCAGCGACTTCGGCGACGCGATCGGTGCCCGTCAGATGATCGTCCCGGGTCATCACTACTTTGCCGCCAAACCCTTTCACACAGTCGGCAATTTTGTCACTGTCCGTGGCCACCACTGCATCTTGAAAGAAATCGCAGCTTTTAGCGGCTTCATAGACCCACTGAACCATAGGCCGCTCATCTAGCATCACTAGGGGTTTGCCAGGGAAGCGTTGGGATTGATAGCGGGCAGGAATGACCGCAAGAATATTCATATAAGACCCGCTTGAGCAATATCGTGCAGTCTCAATACTCCCACGCAACGATCGTCTTGATCGACGACGGGCAATACCGAAATTTGAGACGGGCGATCTTCCATGACCTGTAAGGCGTCGTAGGCCAACTGGTCCGGTGCAGCAGTGGTGGGATTGGCAGTCATTATTTTTTCTGCGTTCATCTGCTCCAAGTCTACTGGGCGAATCTTTTCCATGGCGCGACGCAGATCACCATCTGTGACAATTCCCAGCAGTTGGTTGTGAGCATCCACCACGTTAACGGCTCCTAACCCACCCTGGCTAATGCTCGTCACGATTTCCAGCCAGCTGGCCTCTGAGGAAATACAAGGATGCTCGGGGCCTTGGTGCATCAGATCTGAGACCTTAATGGTTAAGCGTTTGCCTAACCGACCCGCCGGGTGATTGACGGCAAAGGCTTCAGGAGTGACCCCTTTAGCATGGGTGACGGTCATGGCTAGGGCATCGCCGATTGCGATCGCAACTGTCGTACTGGCCGTGGGGGCTAAATTCATGGGACAAGCTTCTTGGTCCACCGTCGCCGCTAACACCACATCTGCTTCATCTGCCAAGGTTGATTTCACATTCCCCACTAGGGCAATCAGAGGGACTTGGCGCTGCTTTAAGCAAGGCAACATGGCAATCAGTTCATCCGTCTCGCCACTGTTGCTTAACACCACCACGACATCACTGGTGGCCACAATCCCTAAATCGCCATGTAGGGCTTCTACTGGATGTAGGAATACTGCCATCACTCCCACACTGGTCAGGGTGGCGGCGATTTTGCGGGCCACAATCCCTGATTTACCCACCCCGGATAACACCACTTTGCCGGAGCAATTAATCATCAGATCGACGGCTTGATTGACCTGTTCGGGCTGCAATCGCTCCGCCGCTTTGGCAATGGCTTCGGCTTCTAACAGCAGCAGCTTCTCAACTTGAGATGCGAAGGTAGTTGGGGTAGATGTAATCAGAGATTGCATAGAAATCAATATCTCATTAGTAGTTCTAGCGTATCTTATGGAGTTATTTATTGTGGGTACAAAACCCTTGGCCTGTTTAGTCAGAAAGGCTCATTACACCGACAGAATGAAAACGGGGTGCATGGCCTTCATGCCGGAGCCACTTCACTCTTTTCTCAACTCTCGTCAATTTCGGTTGGGTTATTCTTTTGGGGGTTATACTCCGAACGAGTTGAAAGTTTACTTTTTTCATGAGCTTCAAATCCCTTGTTAGAAAGAGTTGTAGCTCAATCTAAAATGTTAAACCCTCAGCCGTTGGCAGTATAGATAACTTCATCTCCGTTTTAACACCAACCTTCTAGTAACTGCAAAACCTGAGAAATATCAACTTCAAAGTTCTCGCGGTTGTTGGCTTTGTCCGAGAACCAGAAGCGATAGTCATGTCCCAATGCTTTGGCTAAGTAATAGTAATAGGTTTGGGTTTTAGCCATGACCTGCAGTTCCAAGATCTTTACAGACTCGGAAAAGAGGACGTGGGTGATACCACCCCCATAGGCCCCCACTACAATTTCAGCATCATAGAAAAGTTCAACTTTCTCTTCTAAGGAGAAATCTTCCAGCTCATAGATTTCAAACCCCAAGGGTTTGAGGGCTGCAATTAATTCGGCTTCATTAACAATATGCCGCTTTTTCTGGCCTTTGGCCGACTGGGCTCGGGAAATATAAATCCGTTTGTTTTGGGTTGAAGGACGCTTCGGAAAAATGGCTTGCCGAAGCTGCTGGATATAGGCTTGGGGCAGATAGCCAGACCCGAACTGAGTCAGAAACGTCGGCAAAATCAATTTTTCGACGCGGTAAAGCCGACTGGGTTCTAACTTGGTTAAGGTGACATTTTCTGGAATCAGTTTCGGGACTAATAGAGTTTCTGTCTCCGACACAGGATCAGAATAGAGGAGCTGAATATTGTCTATCTCTGCATATTCTGGCTGGCTCAGCAGGGAACAACGGGGGACTAAGTCAATAAATTTGTGGTAGTAACCATTGGGCAATCCTTGATAAATACTGGCATACCCCGAAATCTCTTGGACCGGCTTCTCAAGCATTCTGCGCCGGATAAAGCTTTTATTGAGTAAGGCCCCATAAATCGTGATGTCGTCCATTTGGGGATACATGGACTCGGCAATCACCTTGCGAGAAGGCGTTAAGACGATGCCGTTGCCCGGTTCGACTAACACGTTTTCTAACACCGTTGAGAAAATATCGTGGGTGGTATAGGTTTCACTCTCCAGATAGGCAAAGGGACCGTCAAAGGGCGGCATATCCTTGATTTCAGGCGTATCAATGGTCTCCGGGGGAAAGCGCCGATGCTTCGGATGGTCTTTGCCAAAAGCCTGAGCCACGGTTTGCCGTGGGAGCAGATATGCGATCGCAGGCTTGAGTACGGCCCAACTAAACAGGGGACGAAGGATGGGCTTTAACGCGTTAGAGATTGTTTCAGGCATATTTCCAGAGAGTGTTCCTAAAACCATGGCTGTCTTCTTTCCACTGATCGCGACCTTGACTTGTCCCTATACAAGTATTGCCAAGGGGGCTAGCTGCTCAGTCTTTAGACTGATAACAACCGTTGACACAATTTAAATACAAAGTTTTCTAGGGTGAGTTGAGGTTGATAAACGGCTGATAATCCTTGGCTGGTATAGGTAAATGTATCTTCTATCGGCTCCCCATCCGGCAGGACGACATCAATCGCAATATCAAATCGCTCTTGCATCACCCGTTGGACTAGTTGAGCAAGCCCTCGAATACTGAGGGTTTCTGGCCCTGGTAAATGGAGGAGATCTAGGGTGTCCATTTGGGGATACGCGGCTGCGATCGCACCACAGATATCTTGGACGGCAATAAAGTTGCGTCGTTGATATCCCGGCGTTCTCAAGACAATCTGTTTCTCTTCCACTGCGGCCTGACAGAACCCTAAAGGGGTTAAGGTCCAGCGGTTGCAGCTTTTAACATCGGCTGGTACACCAAAAAAATTACTGGGCCTCAACACTAAAGTCTGTAGAGACTGCTCTCGCCGATAAAGCCGTAAGTAATCTTCAGACTGTAAATGACTTAAACCATAGTCGTTTGCAGGCAACGGCGTCGTGGATTCATCAATCCGGCCGGTGGGATGGCCAAAGACATGAAAGGTCGATAAGTACACAAACCGCGAAATGTGGTTGGCCACACAAAAGTCCAGGGCGGCCCGGGTACCGGCCACATTCTGAAAAATGCTTTGATAGGGCTGGTCCCGACAGGTCACTTCATGGGCGGCGGCCGCATGTATAAACAAATCAACAGGTTGCTCTAGCTTTTGGGCGGCAAACTGGTCTGGCTGATTGAGATCAAACGGGACATCTGCATCTGGGCGGCGGGTTGCCGTTAAGACAGTCCAGGACCGATCTCTAAAAAACTGACAGGCTATGCCCCCAAAATAGCCATTGGCTCCGGAAATCAGGACCGTTGGTGATGGCTGGGAATGAGTCATGAGTGGGCAGGCTCATAGACAAACGGACTTTCATAGTCAGCCAGGGTCTTCCATCCTTGATCTTTTTCAGAAATAATCGGATTTGGACTCGGCCAGGGAATCTCAGCCGAGTTCCACAACAGACCTTGTTCATGGCCAGGGGCATATACCGTGGACACCTGATACATCACGAGGGCGGTTTCACTGACAATGTAAAAACCATGGGCTAATCCAGGGGGGATATAGGCCGAATTGCCTTTTTCGGCGCTGAGTTCAAATACTTCAAATTGCCCATAGGTAGGCGAACCCACTCTTAAATCGACCACCGCATCTATGATCTCACCCTGGGCGCAGTGAACCATCTTCGTATGATCTTTAGGGGGGATCTGAAAATGGAGGCCCCGCAATACATTTTGGGTGGAGTAAGAATAATAGGCTTCAGGGAAATGGGTTTCTAACTGGTGGCTGGCGAAAATCTCTTCATGAAAAGTTTTAACAAACCGACCCCGCTGATCCTTGAAAACGTTTAATTCTAATTCAAAACAGCCTGGTATTTTGGTGGAATGAAGTTGCATATCCTTCCTATACAAGTACTAAGCAGAAGTGGACTCAAGAAATGCTGTGTACCACTGAATGGTTTCTAATAATGCCGCATCCAAATCATAGGGAGATTTCCAATCTAATAGCTTTCTTGCCTTTGCGGCAGAGAGATATTGATGCTTGATTTCATTCTGAGCTTGGTTCAAAATCGTCGGCTCCAGATGAGGTTTGCCCATCAACTTTAGGATTTTATGAACTAACTCTAAGACTGAAATCTGCAGCTCATTACTAAAGTTAAAGGCCTCACCCAATATTTCCGGCCGATCCATTTGTTCCGCCAGATGAAGGTAGGCCAGCACACCATCCTTGACATAAAAATAGTCACGGATATAAGTCCCATCACTGCGAATCACAATGGGTTTGTCACGCAACGTCGATCGAATGGTATCCGGGACAATTCGATTGAAATTCAAGTCCCCACCGCCATAGAAATTCCCGCAGCGGGTAATACAGACGGGTAGGTTGTAAGTCACATAGTAGGTCCGACACAGTAAATCTGCGCAACTTTTGGACACATCATAGGGATGCTCGCCTTGGAGTGGTGTTTGTTCGTCGTAGGGCAAGATATCTTGATCACCATAGGCCTTATCACTGGAAGCGACGACAATACGACTGACTCCCCCCACCCGACGACAGGCTTCTAAGACATTCCATGTCCCTTTGATATTGGCTTCAAAGGTGCCCAGGGGTTCGCGATTGGCAACCCCCACAATGGTTTGGGCAGCTAAATGGAATACTGTATCCACTTCGTATTCATTGATAGCCCGCTCCAAAACCCCTAAATCTTCAATGCCGCCGTAAACCGTTGTAATTTTGTCGGAGAGCCCTTCTGTAAACAAACGAGACTGAGGAACCCAATCTCGGACGAGTCCAACGACACGAGCGCCACGGGCCACTAGCTCTTGAGTCATCCAACTCCCTAACAGCCCAGTGCAACCCGTAATCAATACCGATCGATCCTGCCAAAATTCACTCATTACCAAACCCTCCACTGTGCTTGATTGGAGGTATATAGCTCATTGAGAAGTCCGAGTTCTCTATAGGTATCCATACATTGCCAAAATCCATCGTGTTTATAGACAGCGAGTTCTCCCAATGCCGCTAATGCTTTAAAGGGCTCGGCTTCCAGAACGGTGCTATCTCCTTGAATTAGATCTAGAACCTTGCGATGAAACACAAAGTATCCCCCGTTGATCCAGCCTTCGCTGGTTTGGGGTTTTTCTTGGAAGTAGCTGACAAAATTGTTATCAATGGCAAGCTCACCAAAACGTGAAGGCGGGCGAACGGAGGTGATGGTGGCTAGCTTGCCATGGCTGTTATGGAACTCCAGCAATTTCTGGATATCAACGTTGCTCACCCCATCGCCATAGGTGCCCATAAACAAGTCACTACCAATGTCGTTGAAATAAGGAGATAGACGTTTTAATCGTCCCCCAGTCATGGTTTCAGGGCCAGTATCAATCAACCAGATTCTCCAGTTCTCTTCTCCATGGGAGCTATCTAATTTGGTGATTTTTTTATTGCCTAATTCCAGCAAGACATTGCTATGGTTCCAATCATAGTTAAAGAAATAGTCACGAATCATATCGCCTTTATAGCCAAGGCAGAGAAGAAAATCCGTAAAACCATAGTGAGCATAGATTTTCATGATGTGCCAAATCATGGGACGGTCACCGACCATGACCATGGGCTTGGGACGAAACTCGGTTTCTTCTTTTAATCTCGTTCCTTTACCACCACACAAAATTGCGACAGGAATTCTTGGTTTTGTCTCCATTAGCTCACTCAATGAACAACTCTAACAATCGATTTGAAACGGTTAATAAAAAACTAAAGATAAAGACGCATTTAAAAGCTATTTAAAAAAATCCAAAATTGTTTCAATCATATATTAATATTTCCCATTTTGTAGTACATTCACATCATAGATTCTTCTCGGTCAGTTTAATATATGCATTGGCAAATCGCTGTCCAATCGTACGATAACTTTTAGTCGTGTAATGAACATAGTCTTGAAGAGCTAAATCATCAGTGGTAATCATAGATACATGGGGTAATTTAATATTCTCTTGCTGCTTTTTAATGGCTTCCCACTCTGTTAAGAGATCAGGAGCATCATGGGACCCAATTTGAGCAAACACAATCGGTAAGTTCTCTTGCTTTGTATCTAGTCGAAAATTCTCAACAAACTTTTCAAACTTTTTGGACCATTGTTGGGGAGATAGAGAGAGGTGAGAAAATTGCTTTTGATCCAGAGCATCTGCTTCCCCTTGAAAAAATAACATTCCTTTCAGATGGCCCATCAAAGAGGCAGCGCGCAATCGCTTGAGACAGGAGCCATAGAGGGAGTTTTCACTTAAATTGCGTTGCCATTCTTGAATGGTTGTCCCTCCTTTTGCACAGGGAATCAGGCCAATCACAGCATCCGCATCATGCTTGAGTAATGCTGATGCAAAGGTCATACCGGGACCTACACCGGGAGCCTTACCTTCTTGGGATATCGGATCAACTTGGCCTTCTATAGAATCCAGGGGATCTTTGGCGAGGTGCCATCGGTAATCATTCCCAAATACAAAAACCTGGGGATGTGTGGTTGAACTCTCAGCATCCAGCGGGCCTCTGCCCGCCATATTGGATTGCCCAGCTAAAACATAGAGGGATATTTTTCCTTGCCATGGATCAGGGATAGTCGGTAATGCTTGTACCTGGGAGACTTGAGGCGTCTGGAGGCGGTCTTTAAAAAGAAACTTATGCAGAAGCACCCCACCGGTAACTCCACTCAAAAATAGAATGATCAACCATATTTTTGACGGAATAAACTTCATAGTAACTAGGCAATATCCTTCGTAAGTGAGAAATATAGCAAGTCTAGATTAAACCCTTCAGCTCCCATTGTTGGTGTCAATACTTTCTGCTAAACGCCTTGATAATTGTTTTGAAATGAATTCTGAACGAACTTTGGCACCTTTGTGATTGAGATGATATTCAGAATCAAAGAAGTACTCTTTGCTAAAGGCCATATCTTTGGGGTCGTCTAACAGGGGGAAATCTAATGATTTTTTGAGTTGATCATCGATGCGGCGAATGGCAACAGCATTATCTCGAAACACAGAGTCTAGCAATGATGGATAGGAATAATAAATCTTTGCTCCTTTTTGGATGGCTGACTGATTAAATTCATTCAAAATGGTAATCGCCGTTTGCACTGAGTCATCATTGACGGTTAGTTTCCCTTTGATTTGGGTCAAGTCTCGCCCACTTTCGGTGTTGTTGATAGTGGCATCACCGATCTCATTCAAGTTACTGCGTTGATAAACTCTATCAATCTCATAGGTTCCTAGCACTGAGTTGATCGCTGTCCGGATAACGCCCCCAAGATAGAGCTGGCCTTTATCCAGCATGATGGGTGCATAGTACCAAGGAACGAACTGAAGATTCTGGGGACGATTCTCTATCACCGTATACAGGCGTTCTGGAATGTCGGGTAAAGGACTAGAAAATTGCTCATATTCAAACGAAATAACCACAATATCTCCTTCTACCAAGGAGGCCTCCACTTCATTGAGCATATATTCAAGCCCTACCGCTGCATGTAGACCCATATTGACGGGGTTACGATTTAAGCGACGTCCAATGAGTGAAGAATCTAAGCCAAAGGCTACATTAGAGCCCCCTAGGAAAATTACCCGAGGTTTTTGCTGTTTAGCCAGTAAAGCATGTTTATCGAGGGTTGCTGCTAAGTAGTTGGTTTTAGCTGTTTTGTCATGGTTCATGACGTAAAAAAACGAGCACTATTAACAGAACTAAAGACTGGACTGATATGAATTTTAGAAGGCGAAAGATAAATTTATTCATTAAGAGAACACTTAAATAAATCTATAAGTCAGGCTAGGAGAGTCCTAACTGTAATTAGGCTTTGAAATCATCATTGACAAGTACTTAAAACTGAAAATATACAAATTGTCCAGTACTCCATGTGCCGTATGCCAAGGTGATCCACAGCAATAGGGTATAGGCTGACCATCTGATACTTTGGGGTAACTTCTTCAATACCAAGGGGTGGGCATACCTTCTCTGTAGCCATTCAATGAGCACTAAGCAGGCTAAAACCACAACAATCCATTTACCAATGGGGCAATCTGCAACAATGGTTCCGAAAGATTTATAAGCCGCAGGACGGAGTGCATCCACAAATATCTTCTGCACCATAAAGCCAGCATCTTGAATTGTTTTAGCTCGGAAGAAGATCCAAGATAGACAAGTGAGGGAGAAGGTGATCAGCACTCTGATCAAAATTCCCAACTTGGGAAATAACCCCTCTCCGCAGGGGGTATCTGTTGCTTTCAGGGTTTGATCAGGAATCCACAGCTTTTCTACGAGCACGACGCCACCATGGATGCCGCCCCAGATGACAAAATTCCAGGCTGCTCCATGCCATAAACCACTGATTAAGAAGGTCAACATCACGTTGACGATTCTGCGGAGGGAGGTGACCCGACTGCCGCCTAGAGGAATATAGACATAGTCCCTCAACCATGAAGAGAAGGAAATATGCCATCGCCGCCAAAATTCAGCCATAGACTGGGAGAAATAGGGGTAGGCAAAATTCCGCATCAAGTCAAAGCCAAAGAGCCGAGCTGTGCCAATAGCAATATCAGAGTAGGCGGAAAAATCACAGTAAATTTGAAAGGCAAAGGCAATGGTCGCAAAGACTAGCTGGGGGCCAGGATATTCACTCGGCTGTCCAAATGCGCTGTCGACGATAGCTGCCAGGTTGTCCGCAACCAACATTTTTTTGGCTAGGCCCCAAAGAATCTGCCGGCATCCATCCACGGCTAACTCATAATTAAACTGCCTGGAGTTGAGAAATTGCGGAAGTAGGTGAGGTGCACGCTCAATCGGGCCAGCTACGAGTTGAGGAAAGAAGGAAACGTAAGCTAGGTAGTCAATATAGTTTTGGGTGGGCTGTAGTTGACGCCGATAAATATCGATGGTGTAACTCAGGGTTTGGAAGGTATAGAAGCTAATGCCAACGGGCAAAATAACATTAAGGGCCACATAGTCTAATTTCCATCCCACTAGGGAGAGTGAATCAACCAAACTCTGAGAGAAAAAAATTCCAATATTTGAAGAATCCCAGTAACCCTAAATTGATACATAGACTGCTGAATAATAAAAGTTTCCGTTTGCGGTCAGAGTCTGCTCGAGCTAGGTATAGGCCAATCCAATAATCGACAGAACTAGAGGCTAGTAATAAAAAGCAAAAGCGATAATCCCACCAGCCATAAAAAAATGTAGCTAATAACAACCAGAAAAATATTTTGTAATGACCTTTTTCCTAATTTCCAGTAACTGGTAAAGGTCAGTAGTAAAAATACTACGAAAGTTAAGGTCGTAAATGTCATATGAGGTTATTGGGGATAGCCAGTTAATGAGTATGAATCACATTTATTACTGATTTGTACACTAAAAACAGTTCAATATGGGATGAGTAGCAATACTCAGTTTTTTGAAGGTGTATTGATACCCAGAAGCGTTAACTGACAGCATAGATTAATCTATATTGCTGATGTTTGTGGCAATGTAGACTCCTAAAGAATGGGTACTCAGGAGATAGATATGATGACAGTCTAGATAGACCTTTTTTCATCACATTATCTAGTAAAGTCATGATAGTTCAGAGTTGCGGTGATCACCCTCACTATCAGAGACTTTTCTGCTCTAATTCTAAAGATTAAATCGGGATGACAGGATTCGAACCTGCGACATCCTGCTCCCAAAGCAGGCGCGCTACCAAGCTGCGCTACATCCCGTTGTTGGCTCATTGCCAATAAGACTTTAACATCCTATCACAGGCTTTTAACTGACTGGGGACAATCGAGCCAAGGTTTCTAGATAAAATAGCAAAGCATTGATATCTGAAGGATTGACGCCACCAATGCGGGATGCCTGTCCTACGGTCAGGGGCTGCACTTTCGCCAATTTCTCCCGTGCTTCCATCGACAATGTCTTAATGTTGGCGTAGTCTAAATTTTCTGGTAACTTACGCTGCTCTTGCCGACTCACCTGCTCAATCTGGCGCTGTTGGCGCTGAATATAGCCCGCATATTTGATTTCAATTTCGACACTTTCGCGTTCGGCTCGTTCGAGGGTCTCTATGCCCAGGCCATGCTGGTGAAGATCGCAGTAGTGAAATTTGGGGCGACGCAGTAACTCTGACAGAGTAATGGATCCTTTAATTTTTTCGCCGGTTGCCTGGACAATGGCCTGGGCTGCTGGCTCACGCTCCTTAATACGAGTGGCATGGAGCCGTTCTTTTTCAGCTGTGATGGTGGCCTGCTTACGGGTAAATAAGTGCCAGCGTCGATCATCAATCAGACCCACTTCACGTCCTAAGGGCGTCAATCGCTGATCGGCATTGTCTGATCGCAACAGCAATCGATATTCGGATCGGCCTGTCAACATCCGATAGGGCTCTCGTAAGTCTTTGGTGCAGAGATCGTCGATCAGCGTGCCAATATAGCTTTGGGCTCGAGGGAAGACGATCATTTCCTGTTGGTTCACGAATCGAGCGGCATTGATGCCCGCGACAATGCCCTGGGCAGCCGCTTCTTCATAGCCGGTGGTGCCATTAATTTGTCCCGCACAGAAGAGACCTTCAATGCGTTTGGTCATGAGGGTGGGATAACACTGGGTGGCGGGCAGATAATCATATTCCACGGCATAAGCCGGGCGGAGCATGGCACAACGTTCGAGACCAGGAAGCGATCTCAACATCCGTAACTGCAGTGCTTCGGGCAAACCCGTTGAGAATCCTTGAATATAGAGTTCAGGAATATCGCGACCTTCTGGCTCAATAAAAATCTGATGACTGGCCTTATCGGCAAACCGCACGATTTTATCTTCAATGCTGGGACAGTAGCGGGGGCCTTTGGCATCGACCCAACCGCCATAGACTGGAGACAGGTGTAAATTGTCCTGAATCAATTTGTGGGTTTCAGGGGTCGTGCGGGTGATATAGCAGTTCATTTGCTCCCGTTCAATCCAAACGGCAGGATCAAAACTAAACCACCGTACTTGCTGATCCGGGGGCTGAGGTTCCATGACGCTAAAGTCCACAGACCGTTTGTCGACGCGAGCGGGGGTTCCGGTTTTCAGCCGATCTGTTTCAAACCCTAATTTATTCAGGGTTTCGGTCAGTCCCTCCGCTGCAAACTCTCCGGCTCGTCCGGCCGGCATGGACTTATCTCCGACCCAGATCCGTCCTCCTAAAAAGGTACCTGTGGTCAGAATGACGGCCTGGCAACGAAAGGCGACACCAAAGTAGGTCTGGACGCCAACGACCTCATCATTGGCTCCTAGCACTAGGTCAGTGACCATGCCCTCCCGTACGGTCAGATTGCCCTGATTCTCGACGATGGTTTTCATCACCGCGGCATATTCGCGCTTGTCGGTCTGAGCCCGTAGAGCCCAAACGGCAGGACCACGGGAATGGTTAAGGAGACGTTTTTGCAAATAGGTGCGATCCGCCATTTTGCCAATTTCGCCGCCTAGGGCATCGACTTCATGGGTGAGCTGGGACTTGGCAGGTGCTCCTACGGCTGGATTACAGGGTTGCCAAGCGATTCTGTCTAGATTGAGGGTCAGCAATAGGGTACTGCAGCCCATCCGAGCAGAGGCTAACGCTGCTTCACAACCGGCATGGCCTGCCCCCACGACAATTACTTCAAACTCATCCAAAAATTCAACTGCCTGGGGGGACGTCATAGGTGTGGCCCTGAACTGATCTCCCTCTGATTCTAGCGGTTCTTTGGAATCTCCTTGTATCGATACATGAGTGGGGTAGTCTCCTAAATGAAGCGTGACAGAGTGTAATACTGGACGTTAAACCCATATATTCCATGGACTCATTTTGAATACCGTTCCTAAGTCTGTTTCCAAACTCTCTCGCCAAATATTGACCCATCCTTCCCTCCAATGGAATATTTGGACGATTGGGGTGATGGGGGTTGCGGTGTTAATTGCCACTCCGATTTTGGTGGTGTTAAGCAGTATTTTTACGAACCAAAGTGAGACATGGGGACATCTCGCCACCACGGTTCTGCCCACCTACATCATCAATTCCCTGTTGCTGATGCTAGGGGTGAGTGCAGGGGTCTTGGTCATTGGGGTGGGGACTGCATGGCTGGTGACCATGTGTGATTTTCCTGGGAGTCGAGTTTTTGAATGGGCTCTCTTGTTGCCCCTGGCTGCTCCTGCTTACCTGTTGGCTTATACCTATACGGATGTTCTCGAGTATTTTGGCCCTGTTCAAACCTTCCTTCGATATCTGTTTGGGTGGAAAAGCGCAACGGATTATTGGTTCCCGAATATTCGGTCGTTAGGGGGGGCGATCGCAATGATGAGTCTAGTACTCTATCCCTATGTTTATCTGTTGACGCGGGTGACGTTTTTAGAGCAGTCCGTTTGTACCCAAGAAGCCAGTCGGTCCTTAGGGTGTAATCCCTGGCAAAGCTTTTTTAAAGTGGCGCTGCCCTTGGCTCGCCCTGCCATCACGGCAGGCTTGGCCCTGGCCTTGATGGAGACCCTGAATGACTTTGGTACGGTTCAATACTTTGGTGTCCCTACCTTTACGACGGGCATTTACCGGACATGGTTTGGCGGTGGCGAGCGCATTGCTGCAACGCAGCTGGCTGCCGTCTTAATGATGTTTATTCTCAGCCTGATTTTATTGGAGCGATGGTCCCGCCGACAGGCCCGCTATTATCAGACCAGTAGCCCTTTTCAGCGCCTATCGACCTATAAACTGGAGGGGGGGCGAGCGTTATTGGCCGGGTTGAGCTGTTTTGTACCTATTGTTCTGGGGTTGCTGATTCCCGGAGCTTTACTCGTACAGATGACCCTGGAGAATATGGCCGAGACGGTGGGGCAGCAATTTTTGCCCCTGGCCCTGAATAGCTTACTCCTGGCCACCCTGACGGCGGGGTTGGCGGTGTTACTGTCCTTGTTTCTGGTCTATGGTTTGCGTTTGAGCGGTACGTCTGTGATGCGATTTGGGGTCAGGATCGCAGCGATGGGATATGCCATTCCTGGCTCCGTGATTGCCGTGGGCATTCTGATTCCACTGGCTCAATTCGAAGGTGCGATCGCACCCTTGCTGCAAAATTGGTTTAACCTGCCCGGTTCCTTTCTTCAGGGCACCATTACCGCTTTGATCTTTGCCTATTTAGTGCGATTTTTGGCGGTCTCTCTGAGTTCAGTGGAGTCAGGACTAGCCAAAATCAAACCCAGTTTTGACGATGCGGCCCATAGCTTAGGCCATTCCGCCCGCAGCACCCTCTCCAAGGTTCATGCCCCCATGATGGGGGGGAGTCTGCTCACAGCTTTGATGTTGGTGTTTGTGGATGTGATGAAAGAACTCCCCGCCACCATCGTGATTCAACCCCCCAATTTCGATACCTTAGCCGTGCGTGTATATCGTTATGCGTCTGATGAACGGTTAGTGGAAGCTGCAGCACCTGCTTTAGCTATCGTGCTGGTGGGACTATTGCCAGTCATTTTTCTCAGTTGGCAAATTGCTCAATCCCGCATACGGTCTACTGACTAAGAAGAGGTAGATCCTGGTCGGGATAATAATCCTAACCCTAAATATCGTCGCGGCGTTGCGGAGTTGGGGGAATCACTCTCATCATAAATTTCGCCCACCAGCTCTTCTAGCAGATCTTCTAAGGTCACCAAACCCACCGTACCGCCATACTCATCTACAGCAATGGCTAAATGAAGGCGCTGATGCAACATCTCTTTCATTAGATCTGCGACTCGTTTAGTTTCTGGAATGTATACCGGTGGATCCATTGCGGCTGTCACGATGTCATTCCCGTGGGTTTTGAGGTGCTGCACCGCACTTTTTAAGTGGATTACGCCCACAATGGAATCTTTGGACTCCTCTTGGACTGGAATCCGCGAATACCCACTGTCTAGACAAATATCAATCACGTCTTGCATCGTAGCTTCATGGGCAACCGTCTGCATCTCCACCCGTGGCTTGACGACTTGGCGCACCGTCAGGTTGTCCAACATCAAAGCTTTGTTGAGGAGTTGGCGTTTCTGTAAATCGAGCTGACCTCGTCCTCCGAGCACTTCAATTAAGAGCTGCAAATCTTGAAGCGACTCATTTTGTTGTTTTAAACCACTTTGGAAAAAGCGAATCACGACCTGCACAATCGATTCAAACAGGCGAATGATCGGTAATAACATAACCGACAACCAATAGATGGGGCGCACCACCCATTGAAAGATAGGCATGGAATTATTCACGGCTAAGGATTTGGGGGTAATTTCACCAAACAGTAGCAGCAAAAAAGTGACCGCAGCTGTTGCTAGTCCAACCCCCGCACCACCAAACCAAATCACAAATAAATTGCTGGTCAAGATCGCCGCAAAATTGTTGACCAAATTGTTGCCAATCAGCAGAGTTGTAATAAATCGAGCCCGTTTCTCTAGCACCAACCGATAGAGCCCATCAGGATCCCCTTCCGCTTTCATCAGAGCCCTGAGCTTCAGATTGTCGAGGGCCGTGATGGCGGTTTCAGATCCGGCGAAGAAAGCTGATAAAAACAGCAAAATCACCAGAATTATCAGATCCAGGCGGACATCTCCCAATAAAGGCTTTACAGTACTAGCCACTGATAATGGGGAGATAGGCAACAGAAACATTAATTTGAATATGGGGGGCAGACTGCAAGTATATCGTTGAAATAACGGCCCAGAGATATATCTTAATCGCTGCCTTTAAGAACCCGCTGCGCTGAATAATATCATTCTCCTAATCGCCTCATTTAGGGTGATCAGGAATTGTTGGTTGTAAAGTTTTAAGACGAATATTAACCGAATGGCTCATATTCAGAATGGGGATATGCTCAGAATTGTCACTTCCTTCCTCTATAAGGCTTTAAGTAAGGTAATGAGAGATCATCATTGTTTCCATAGCATGAAAATAATTTCATTGGCCAAGTTGAAATCGTGCCTTATCTTTCTACTCTAGACTGTTTGAGATAAGTATATAAAACTACAACTATTGGCTTATAAAATATCTAGAAAAGCGGATGTTCTCTGCATAGACACTCTGAAGTGATTTTTTGTCAGCTGTGCT
Source organism: Acaryochloris sp. 'Moss Beach' (assembly GCF_021497025.1). Lineage (NCBI taxonomy): Bacteria > Bacillati > Cyanobacteriota > Cyanophyceae > Acaryochloridales > Acaryochloridaceae > Acaryochloris > Acaryochloris sp. 'Moss Beach'. Next base: position 1,893,869 of record NZ_CP071717.1, on the reverse strand, counting down.
GACGAAAGGCCATGTATCTAGACCAAGACTCCCAGAATATCTGTAGAAGTCTGACACGATGTGATCTTGAGCTAGATCACCAACCACTATTGATCATAAGAAAGATGTAGGGATGACAGAGATCATTTTCGTGGCGCCCTTGGCCCCATAAACTGAAACTAGAAAGTCGTAATTGTCACCCGTTCGATCCGAACCCATTAGCCGCAAGTAAATTCTGTGAATGTGGGTAACCTTCCAATATGTTTTCTGGAACTTGCATAAAGATCCTGGAAGCTGTTGATATTTCTATAGGGGGTAAAAGAAATTGTTGATGAGACAACCTGTCTTCTGCCCATGATTCCTCGGGTTATCACCCCGATGTCATACCTCATAGATGAAGGCACTCAACCGAAACAGTATTGGACTTCACCCTAGAGTCCTACTGCCTGCGACTTGGCAAAACACTATCTTTACACCGCCGCGAATCATGACTGGAATCTTTCGGTCTGACCTTTGCTGCTTTACTCCCATTCTGTTAATTACCCTCGCATGAGTCTCTGCATCAATCCTAGTTGTGCCGATCCACAAAGCTCAGATGACCATCTGTTCTGTGCGAGTTGTGGTTCAGAACTGTTATTAGAAGGTCGTTATCGAGTCCTTAGTCTGCGAGGGCAGGGAGGATTTGGCAAAACCTACGAAGTGAGTGATTTAGAGAGTAGTTCTAAAATCCTTAAAATACTGACTGACAATTATCCAAAACATGTGGAGTTGTTTCAGCGCGAGGCTAATTTGCTGAGCCAACTCCATCATCCTGGCATTCCTAAAGTTGAGCCCAATTCTTACTTCACGTTCTATCCTCGCAATTGGAAAGAACCCCTCCATTGCCTGGTCATGGAAAAAATTGTGGGGTTAGATTTGCAAGATTATTTACGACAACGGGGTCATCCCATTGATGAAAAACTGGCTGTCCAATGGCTGAAACAAGTCCTGAAGATTCTTCAGGTTGTTCATCAACAGCAGGTGCTGCACCGGGACATTAAGCCCTCTAACATTATGCTGAAAGCCAATGGCAACATCTGTTTGGTTGACTTTGGTACGGCCCGCTCAGTGACGAATGTGACCAACACTCAACAAGGTGGAACACGCGTTGTCTCCTCCTTTTATACTCCCCGTGAACAAATTCATGGGCAGGCAGTTCCCCAGTCTGACTTTTTTGCTTTAGGTCGAACCTTCGTCTACTTGGTGACGGGCAAAGAACTCAGCCAATTTTATGACGGTAGTACGGATGAATTCGAATGGCGTTCCACCGCCATTAATATCTCACCTCGGTTTTCCAATCTTTTAGATTGGCTGATGGCTCCGGTGGCTAGCCAACGACCCGCAAATGCTGAAGTGCTACTGCAGCAGCTCGTTGTTTTGGAAAGTAGCGGTCAATCTATTCCTGCTTCCGTGCTGAATCCAGCGTTGGGTGTTGAACCTACCCAGGCGGTTAATTCTGCTCATCCTCATTCATCTGGCTCCAGCATTCCTCCCAGTGCTCAACCTCCTAGTCAGCCTGTTTCCTCTAGTGCTCAGGCAAACAGTCAGCCGATTACGCCAGCTCCTTCTCCTCCGGCAACAGGTCCTGCATCGACAGCACCGGAATCGGCCACCGTGCCCATTGTCCCTAATTCAAAATCTGCCGTTCGGCCAGAATTTGGGCAAAAGTGTCAAAATCTTCTAGCAGAGTTTATTGGCCCCATCTCAGCTATTGTTTATCAGCGCACACTGACCCAGTATCCGGATGTGACGGAACAAGAGTTAGTCAAACTGCTTTCGCAGCAAATTCCGATTGCAGAGCAAGCCACAGAATTTCGGCAACGATTACGCTCCTAAGTGTTGCGGAATAACTTTATCTTGAAGGATTCGAACTTTAATGGGATTAATATTGATCAATGTTCGAATGTGATCGAATGGGATCCTAATACGAAGCCCTAGTTCCCTCGTTCATAATCGACCCATTGCCAGCCAATTCCGTTTATGCTGTCTCGAATCTGACGATGCCTAATCCTGCTGCCAAACTTGCTATCCGCAAAGACCAAGCTCTCATTAGAGAATTTCCACTGACCCAAACTGAAGTCAACTTAGGTCGCTCCCCAGATAATCAGCTCGTTTTAAGTGATGATTTGTCAGTCTCTAGGCATCATGCCCAATTCAAATATTCTGGTAATGCTTATGCTGTCACAGATCTCAATAGCTCGGATGGTACCTACGTCAATGGCATTCAGTTAGCCCCTCACACGCCCCGATCACTGGTTGCAGGCGATCAAGTACGCATCGGTAAATATGAAATAATTTTGGCGATTGCAGCACCCGTTCCTATTCCCGCCCAGTCTCCTGTTCCGGTTTCAGCTCAAAAAACGACTATTTCAGGCGTTCCAGAGGCTGGTGTGGGAGCTCCTCCCACCCAATCTCGACATTTAGACTTAAAAGGACGTGATACCTTCACCTTGGGGCGTGATCCCCTCAATGACATGGAGATCAACCACCCGTCTGTCTCCCGGTTCCATGCCCAAATCAAAAAGCAAGACGGTTCTTATATTGTTCTCGATCTCAACTCTACAAATGGCACTTTCTTAAATGGCAAGCAAATTGCGGGACATCATCCTCTCCGAGTAGGGGATTCGATTCGTGTGGGTCCGACCAATCTGGTCTTTAACCTGAATGAGACCCTTTTGCATAGCAATGAAGAAGGTAATCTGCGGATTGATGCTATTGGCTTGAATAAGCAAATCAATAAGGACCTCAACCTGCTGCAAGATATCTCCTTGTCGATTCAGGCTCGGGAATTTGTCGTGATTGCGGGAGTCAGTGGTGGGGGGAAATCTACCCTACTGGACGCCCTGAACGGATTTCGTCCAGCGACTAGTGGGAATGTCTTAGTCAACGGTACGGATTTATACCGTAATTTCAATGCCTATCGCAATCAAATTGGCTATGTTCCCCAGCGGGACATTGTCCATATGGAGTTAACGGTTGAACAAGCCTTAGATTTTGCGGCTCAACTGAGAATGCCCAATGATACAACCCGAGCAGAACGTAAAATGCGGGTGAGTGAAGTCCTTAAAGACTTAGGGCTGGAACATCGGCGTTCTGTTCCCATTAAGTCTTTGAGTGGTGGTCAAATTAAGCGAGTGTCCATCGGGGTGGAACTCCTGACGAAGCCTAGCCTATTTTATTTAGATGAAGCAACGTCGGGCCTTGATCCTGGGACAGAAGCCGAACTCATGCAGCTATTGCGGGAGTTAGCGGATCAAGGCCGCACCATTTTGCTGATTACCCATGCCACCGACAATGTGACCATGTGTGATCAGGTGGTGTTTATGGCCCGGGGCGGTTATTTAGCCTACTATGGCCCGCCTAAAGAAGCGCCCGGCTATTTTGGCGTAGAAAAATTCAACCAAATTTACAGCAAGGTTGAACATGAATTATCCCCCCAGGAATGGCAACAGCGGTATCAGCAATCGCCCCTGTATCAGAAATATGTGGCGCAACGCCAACAATCCTTGGGGGCATCTGGAACTCAAAGAGGTGCGAAACGCCTGAAGCAGCAATTACCCGGCGCTCAGGTCAAAACTATTTCGAGTTGGAAACAATTCCTGATTTTATCGAAGCGGAATATCGCGATACTGATGCGCGATCGCGTCAGTTTGATGTTAATGCTAGCTGTTGCCCCTATCCTGGGGATGCTGGATCTCGTGACCTGGAGTCAACCGCTCTTTGGTAGGGAAGATGGGAGTGCCAACTTAGCGCTGACGATGTTATTCACGACAATTTTGTTCTCCGTTATGGTGGGTGCACTTCCAACCATGCGTGAAATTGTCAAAGAAGTTGATATTTATAGTCGTGAACGAATCATCGGCTTACAAATCATTCCTTATGTTTTCTCAAAGGTATGGGTCAGCGTGCTGCTGGCGCTGTATCAAGGGGGTGTCTTCCTACTCTTTAAAGTGATTGCTATCCCAGATTTGCCGAGTGAACCTGGCATTCTAGTAGGAATGTATTTCACGATTACCCTTTCTGTTGTAGCCGGGATGTTGTTGGGACTATTGGGATCAGCAGCGGCTCCAAATCAAAGTGTGGCACCGATTTTAGTATTGGTTTTTCTTATTCCTCAAATTATTTTTGGGGGTGGAGTCTTGCCGATAGATACCTTTGGCCCTCCGGGTAAGGTTTTGAACCAATTGTCTCTGACCAAGTGGCCATTTGAAGCGCTTTCTACCCTTTCGAAAGTCGGCGTTGATGTAGCCGAAGATCCCTGCTGGCAGGATGTTACATCAGGAAAGGTCAAAGAAGTCGATGCTATTGAAGAAGAACGAAAAAAGAGTTGTGATTGTATGGGAAAAAGCGTCTTTAAGACATGCAATTTTCCTGGCATCTTGGCAGAATATGATAAAAGCGTAGACGAGCCAGAACCCGTAAAGCCTAAGCAACCGACTGGGGCGGCGGCCCAATCTCCAGACGCTTTTGACAAATTTGAAAAAGATTTAGAAGAATACCAAACCGCTTTTAGAGACTGGAGCTCGAAGCGAAACAAAGCGCTCGGTAATGCTGAAGGCTTAATCAACGGCATTAATGAGCAATTCAGCAATGCGTTCAAAGTCAATGTCAATCAACATTTAGGTATCTTTGGCATCTTTATATTTGCCATTTTTGCTCTAACTCTTGTAGTTCAGAAAGCTAAAGACTTTTTCTAAGTTCAAGAGGGAGAAGCTGACTGACATTGCTTTAACTCATACTCACTTTTAGCTATCTTCCTGTTACTCCTATTGGGATAACTTAAGGATTGTCAGGGTTCTGCTTGAGCATATTCATTGCCATTTCCAAGCTGACTTTCAAGCGGTTCACAGAAGCTGCAAGTACCCCGATTTCATCATTAGGCTTATGTTCAAAATCAGTATCTGACGCCCCTGTGCTGACATCTCGTGACCACTTGGACATTTTGGTCAAGGGCGTAATAATTGAGAATTTCAAGAACAGGTTGAGAATAACGGCTGCAACGATAAAGCCTGCTGCTAGGATGCCGATTACAAGCAATTGCAAGCGTCGAGCTTCTGCAAATACCTTGCTGGCCGGTACGGAAATCATTTGAGCGCCAATAATCTCATTGAGTTCCCAACCAAAACCACCGGTATCTCCGTAGGTTTTAATTTGGCTAGCGGGGGCTTTTTCAGGGGTACTGTGGCAGACTAAACAACTTTCACTTTTAATCTGCAAAGGTCGCGCAATATAAAATAGGTCGCCAGCTGAAATTTTGCGAAAACCGACTTGCTCTTGCAAATCTGGTTGACTGCGGAATTTTTCAACGACTTCAGTTTCGAATCTATCGGCTTTATCGCGAGGATAAGTAGGGTTTAGGGTTGCTTCTTTATAGAAGAAATCACTGTACTGCTCACGTTTTTGTAGGTTACTAAAGACTTCCCGAGCGGAATAGCCAGGCACGCTTGTCTTGACAAACTGACCATCAATCTCTAATTCAGGAGATAGCTTTTTGATTGTCCCTTGGTTTACTTGCTTACTGGTATATTCGCGCACAGAAGTCATGGTCTCAATTAGGACTAGGGCTTTATCCTTGACTTCTTGCTCCGCATTCTTCTGCAGGATATTAGATAAAAGCAAACCATTAATCAGAACAATAATTAAGAAAACCGACAGCAAAATGAGGTTTAGCTTGACGCCCAACTTGAGATTTTGGAACATTGGCAGGATTCCTTAGCTATTGTTCATGGTGAGTATTATTCTTCAAGACTGAGTGACTTAATACCAGACCTTTAAGTCATGTAAAGGTAAAACAATTATTTTCAAACGGAGAATTATTACTACGATCAACTCTCTATTGATGTCACTGTAGAATGTGGTCTATCCTGGGATATTATCCTCTGCGCTTCTAGTCATTGTGATACTTCGAAACAATTGATTTTGCTAGCTTATAGCTATTTCCAAGCTTAGCCTAGCTAGACGAACCGCGACAAGATCAAGCATAGATAAGTTAGATGAAGTTTTTTTATGATCTTGAAGATGCATTCACGCCGTTTTTTTTTGGTTTTCTTATTACCTATTTTGTGGTTGTTGGTAGCCTGTGACTCTACTGAAAATACAACCTTGAAGAAATTAGTGGTCGGTGTGGTTAGTTATGGTGAAGGGGCCCGCTCATTAGAGCAATATGCCGCATTAAAAGAGCATTTAGGGGCGGAATTAAAAAGCCTAATTGAATTAGAGCCTGCTCTCAATGAAATTCAGGCTATCGATCAGATTGAACGGCAAAATTGGGATTTAGTTTTTGCGCCTCCTGGGTTAGCCGCAATCGCTATTTCTCAGGCTCAGTATGTTCCACTCTTGCCTCGTGAAGGTGGAGATCAAGAACGATCGGTCATCGTTGTTCGTGATGATCACCCTGCTATGGCTATTAAAGATCTCAGTAACACAACTGTTGCCTTAGGTCAGAGAGGATCTGCGGCTGGCTACTATTTTCCGGTCTTTAATTTGTATGGTTTGACCCTCGCCGAGATCAAGTTTGGCTCCACCCCTAAAGAGGTATTGAAGTGGATCAATCAGGGGGAAGTGGCTGCAGGTGCTTTGTCTTTGGCAGAATTAGGGCAATATCGTGCCGATTTCAAGGATGCAGACTTTCGGATTTTGCATCGGGACTCCCATTTGGTGCCTTCAGGAGCAGTATTAATTGGGCCAGATGTTGATAATGTCTTACAGACTCAGCTATTGGATGCCTTAGAATCTGCTGCGCCCAAAACAAAACGTTCGGTGGGTTACATCTCCAATGCCCAGCCGCCTGATTATGAATACTTGATCAAGGTAGTTAAACGCGTTCAACCCATTGCCCAACGCATTAGGGAAAAACCAGCCCCTATCTATGAGTCAACGGTAGTACCTGCTCCATAGAGTTAGAAGGAGGCTATTGACCCATATGTAGATCTCAAGAGAGCTTGTGATACTACTTCTGAGGATTTGTGAATCCATTTGAGGGAAGCTTCTTGGCTGCTGTTGCTTTAAGGATTTCAGCAGGCCCAGCTCCAATGCCTTGCCAAGCTTGATGTAAGTTTTCCTGATCAAAGGGTGGAATCAAACGAGTCACGACTCTTTCCATTAGCCGGAGGCCACCTAGTTGGTAGAGGATATGGCCGCATTGCTGTGCGATCGCAACATTGCGTCCCCGCGTATAAGTCAGCCGGGGTTCTCCCACAGCACCATACTCATCTGCAGCCAAACTGAGTCGTAACAATTGCATAATGACTCGACTCGCTGTTAGGGAATCAAAAGCTGACAGGCGAATATCTTGAATTAAATTTGGGGTAAAGCCCTGGTCATAGCGCTGCAGAATTTGCCGAGCTTGTGCTCTCGCTTTTTGATCCTGTGCAGCCAGATGCTTTTGCTGTTCAAGGGTCTGTTGATAGTCGTCATCCGTAATGACTTCCGTCTCGACAGATACTGCATCTGGATCCTGGGAAGACTGGGGCATTGTTCATTCCCTTGTAAGTTCTATCATGACATTCTGTCGCTGATACAGTCTGAATTGCTTTTCTAGAGACAGAACCAGACCTCAATCTCAACTAGCAGAACCGATCTGTAGCTTCAGCGTAAACCAACACGGCATTACAGAACTGTGCAGATGCAAACAATTACTGAATCTGTGAACTAAAATTGATGCATTATCATCGTCGAATGTTCGATCAGGAGGACATCGTTTATGCCCTTTTTTGTCTGGCTATTGTTAATCGTTATCTATACCGGTGGCGGCTGGCGATTTTGGTCCGGATTTAGACAGACGAATTTTACTTCTAACCGTCTAATTCTCACCCTTCTCTGGCCCGTGATGTTGGCGAACAAGTCCTATCGGCAAAATTTTACCAAGGCGCTTAAAGGCTAATCCCTCTTTTCGTCACAGATCAGATGCTCACCTTATATCCTGAGTCACACTATGGCTAAAAAGCAGCAGCAAACGAATTTGTACACCAGTTTGCCCGAGTTAGCCAATCCTGATGATCAATGGCAGGAGCAGATACAAGCAGTGACCCAGCGATTTAACCGCGAATACGAGCAAGCGGCCTTTGAGCTACCGCCAGAAGTAGAAGCAATGCCTGTATTTCAAGACTGGAATGCGGGGCGTCTGCAAGCCAGAATTGCCTCTGAATTTTGGCAGTTCCAAAAACCCAAGAAAAAGCAGAATTGGCTGGATATTGGTTGTGGACTGAGCTTTTTGGTGTATCCCTGGTTTGAGTGGGAAGCCTACTTCTACGGTCAAGAGCTGAGTAAAGTCGCCCAGGAAGCGGTCAATAGTCGGGGGCCGCAGTTGAACTCCAAATTGTTCAAAGGTGTAGAACGCGGTCCGGCTCATCACCTGCAATACGAAGACAATCAGTTTGATGGGGTGGTAGCGACTGGATTTAGCTGCTATTTTTCCCCGGACTATTGGCAAACCGTGGTGACAGAAATCAAGCGAGTGCTGAAACCGGGTAGTGTTCTGGTCTTCGATGTGATCGATCCCGATAGCGAATTGGCCGATAACTGGTCAATCTTAGAAACTTACCTCGGAGCAGAAGTATTTCCTGAGCCCTTAGAGACCTGGACAAGCTTGATCAAAACGGCGGGTGGCAAGGTGCTTAAAGCAGAGAGTCAAGAGCTGTTTCACCTCTTCAAAGTCAAGTTTTAACCAGGCTGTTGACCAATGCCACTGGCGTCACCCAGACTATAGGATGTTCTCTGTTGGGTAGAAGTTAGCCGTGAATATCTTAGTGATTGGCAGTGGTGGTCGCGAGCATGCGTTGGCGTGGTCTTTGTTGCGATCGCAAACGGTGCATCAGGTGTATTGCTTACCCGGGAATGGCGGTACCGCTACCCTTACTAACTGCCAAAACATTGATATTTCCGAGGAAGACTTTACTGCTATCGGTCAATTTGCCCAATCTCATGACATTGCCCTAGTGGTTGTGGGGCCAGAAGCGCCACTGGCCTCAGGGATTACTGATGCCCTGCAACTGTTTAATATTCCTGTTTTTGGTCCCACCCAAGCCGGTGCCCAACTCGAAGCCAGCAAAACCTGGGCCAAAACTTTAATGACCGAGGCTGGAATCCCTACGGCCAAAGCTCAAACCTTTACCGATGCTGACGCAGCCCAGGCCTATATTCAGGCGGAGGGTGCTCCGATTGTGATTAAGGCCGATGGTCTGGCCGCAGGCAAAGGAGTGACCGTTGCCCTCACCCTGGATGAAGCTTTCAACGCAGTGAATGAAGCTTTCTCGGGCAAATTTGGTGAAGCGGGCCAGACGGTGCTGATTGAAGAATATCTCACGGGTCAAGAAGTCTCAGTTTTAGCCCTGGCAGATGGCAAAACCATTAAGCCGCTGGTCCCTGCTCAAGACCATAAGCCCATTGGAGAAGGAGATACGGGGCCAAATACCGGCGGCATGGGAGCCTACGCCCCTGTGCCCTGGGTGACACCTAAATTGATGCAGCGAGTAGAGACAGAAATTCTCCAACCCACTTTGACTGCACTCCAACACCAAGGCATTGATTATCGAGGGGTTGTGTATGCAGGCCTGATTATTACTCCAACAGGCGAGCCCAAAGTAATCGAATTTAACTGTCGGTTTGGGGATCCTGAGACCCAAGCGGTCTTAAGTCTTCTCACTACTCCTTTAGATCAGCTACTCCTGGCCTGTACCCAACAGAGATTGGCTGAAATTGATATTCAGTGGCAGTCAGGCTTTTCAGCCTGTGTCGTATTGGCGTCTGGGGGGTATCCTGGCAGTTACCAAAAAGGTTTGCCGATTTCCGGTATTGCTAAGGCCGAAGCTCAAAGGGTGACAGTCTTTCACGCAGGTACCCAATTGAAAAACCAAGCCATTGTCACTAGTGGCGGTCGAGTATTAGCTGTGACTGGACAAGGGAGTACCTTTGAAGAAGCTCTAAAAACCGTCTATCAGGCAATACCGTCCATTCAATTTGAGGGTTGCTACTACCGCCAAGATATTGGTCAACGCACCATCAATATCAATTTGGACTAAGCAAACTAGAAGGGAATGTCATCATAATTGGGTTCTGCTTCTGCTTGGGGTGGAGCAGGAGGTGCTGGAATAGCCGCAGGTGCTGCTGCCGCCGGCGGAGCCGGAGGACGAGCAGGTGCAGGGGATGCCGCGGGGGCAGCACTAGCACTGATGGACATATCAGTGGTATGAATTCGAGATGCCGTCAGTTCAGCTTGCTTCTCTTTGAAGCCTTCGGGACGGTCGATGGTATTCATACCCAAGCGACCCTCAATAATGACTTGATCGCCTTCGTGAAACTGTTCTTGAATTTGTTGGGCCAAATTACCCCATCCCGTCACTTTGATGGTGCACATGGGATCGCCGGAGCGTAAGGGTTGGAACTGCACCCACATTTCGGAGATGGCCGTTTGTCCATCCTGGGTATATCGCAGTTGCGGGGCTTTGGTAATCTCTGCCATTAAGACACAAGTATTCATATATTTAATCCTTCAAATCTTCTGTTTGGGGGAGATGGCAGCCTTCTAAGAGCAGAGTCGCAAACTGAACTCCAATGGGTTCTCAGCATCGTGAGGTTGATTTTCATTTCGCAGACTCAGGCAGTCTACCAAGAATGAAGAAATGGATCAGCTTTCCTCAAGATTGTTTTCTAAATCCGGATCCCGTTCAGTAAACTCTTGGATTCGCTGACGATACTCCCTTAAAGTCGCGTCAACCCATTCGCGATCGCCTCCATTGGCAAAAATATGTACCAGAGGTTCGCTGGCATCAGGGAGGATTAATGTCCAATTATCCGATGCTGGGTCTTTGACCTTAACGCCATCAATGAGTTCTAATGTCTCAGCAGGGTGGGTCTCGACTAAATAGCGCATCAGCGCCCCTTTACGATTCCAAGGACATCGTACAGTTTGAGTTCGATGAAAAATGCGGGGCAAATCGGCCTTGAGCTGCCCAAGAGATTTTTGTTGCAAAGTCAGTATTTCAATCAGCTTGGCAATAGAAAACATGGCATCAAACCCGGGGTGTAGCTGGGGGGAAGATAAATCCCGTATCAGCACTGCCCCCTAACACCACATTGGGGTTGGTCCAGCAGGTTTCCATTAAAGCGGTGGGGTTGACCTTAGTTCGAATAACGGTGGCATCGTGACGGCGGGCAATTTGCTCGACGGCACTTGAAGTATGCACAGGGACCACAACGGTGCCCCTAGGATTGGCGGTCAAAATAATCTCCACCATCAATGCCGTTAATTGCTCTCCTCGAATGGCACTTCCTGTTTCATCTACCAGTAAAAGCTGTTCACCATTGGCCGCCACTTGGACCCCAAAATTGGCCTTCAAGGCTTCAACAACAGGGCCTAACTGAGTGAGTAATTCTTCCCGCTGTTCTGGGGTGGGGCCTTTCGTTCGCAAACTGGCATTTAGAACCACGGCATCACAGCCAAATTTGCTGAGCAATCGCGGTAATACAGCACCCGATACGGCATAGACATAGTCGATGACCACCTTAAAGTCACCTTCTCGAACAACGGTGGTATTCAGCCACTTTTCGAAAATTTGGGCGTAATCATCTAATAAAACGCCGGGATAGGTAATGCCACCAATTTCTCCAATGGGAGCTCGCCGAAAATCTTCTTTGAAGTAGGCTCCTTCAATTTTCTTTTCCTTGGTTTTGGAAATGTTTATGCCTTGCTCATCAAAAAATTCAATCAGGATAAAGTCAGATCGATCGGGATGAATCCGCACATGAACCCCGCCCACCACTAGAGCATTTCGAGGGACACAGCGGGCAATCGGTAATGCGGTTGCCTCTAGATTCTGGACATCGATGCCCACGGACATGATGCCGGAGATTAAGGATCGGGAAACCATCCGAGAAATACTGCGCTGATCACGAGAAATCGTGATCTGAGAATCCGGTTTAAGGGTCGAGGCATAGGCCGCACCGAGCTTAACAGCAAATTCTGGCGTAATGTCTACATTCGCTAAACCTGCGACGCCCCTTTGACCAAAAAGATTTCGGGGGGCAGTATTCCCCCAAATTAAGTTGATATTGAGGGCCGCACCGGGTTCGATCAGCTTACTGGGCCATACTCGCACCCCAGGACTAACTTGAGCTTCTTCTCCCACTGTTGATAGAGCCCCAACCACTGCCCCTTCTAGGACATGGGCCCGTCGATCTACCCGAGCACCCCGGGCGATGACACAAGCTCGGAGATGGGCTTCTTCGCCAATTAAGACTCCATTCCAGATAATCGGCCGTTTTAGATCTGCATCATTGCCAATGGTGACGTTGTCCCCCACGACGGTTCCGGATTCTATATTGGCTCGGGGTCCAATCCGACAATTGTCTCCAATCAGGATGGGGGGATGAAGTTTCGCATCTGGATCAATATGGATGTTTTGTCCCATCCACAGCCTTGGCTTCACTTCCTGATAGGCAAATTCAATCTGGACTTTCCCTTGTAGGGCATCATACTGAGCTTCCCGGTAGGAGTCTAAACTGCCGACATCACACCAATACCCATCGGCGACGTAGCCAAACATCGGTTCATCCTTTTCTAGGAGCAGAGGAAACAAGTCCTTGGAAAAGTCAGTTGGTTGATCGCTGGGTAGGTAGTCTAAAACCTCTGGTTCAAGGATGTAGATACCGGTATTGACCGTATCGGAAAAAACTTCACTGGTGGAGGGCTTTTCTAAGAAGCGGCAAATTCGATCCTCTTCGTCCGTAATCACCACCCCAAATTCCATTGGATTTGGAACGCGGGCTAGTACTAGGGTTGCTTTAGATCCTTTCTCTTGATGAAACTGAATAGCGGCGGTTAAATCGAAATCGGTGATGCAGTCGCCGCTAATCACCAGGAATGTATGGGTTAGCAGGGCAGAAATATTTTTGACGCAGCCTGCAGTTCCCAAGGCCTGTTCTTCTTCGATACCATAGGTCATCTGTACGCCAAAGTCGGACCCATCGCGGAAATAGTCCCGCATGACATCAGGGAGATAATAGAGCGTAGCAATGATTTCGTAGATCTGATGGTGCTTGAGCAGATTAACGATATGTTCGGCAATCGGTCGATTGAGAATAGGTACCATCGGCTTGGGTAGATCGCAGGTTAGCGGTCGTAACCGAGTCCCTTCCCCACCGGCCATGAGTACGGCTCTCATAATTTATGCTCCATGAACTACGCCCAATCTCCTGCATCCGCAGGAGATTGAAGTTATTGTCTGAGGCTATGCAGCCACCACATTAAAGTCAGTCGCGGTTGCAGACTGGCCGTCAGGCAGCAGTTGTCAAGGTAAATTATCCAACCGCAGGCCGATTAACGGATTGTGGGAGGGATTCCACTAAACTTCGGACGGCTGCAACCATTGCTAAGGGATCATTCAGTCGATTGATGGCTGAACCAACCCCAATCCCCGAGGCTCCTGCGGCAATCGCTAAGGGGGCTGTGACATTGGATAAACCGGAGGCACAAAGCACTGGAATATCAACGGACCGGGAGATTTCATAGGCAGCCGCTAAGGTGGGGGCTGCTTTCTCCATCAATCCTAACGTGCCTGAATGACTTGGATCACTGCTGGTGCCCCCTTCTGTTTGAATCAGATTGGCTCCTGCTGTTACTAGGTCATGAGCTAGCTGGACCTGTTGATCCAATTCCAAAATGTGAGGGACGGTTGCAGATAAAGGAATGGTAGGTAGTAAGGCTCTGGTTTGATAGGTCAGTTCTAAGACTTCCTTTGCATTGAACTGACGCCCTTGGGCATAAAAGCTATCAAAGTTACCAATTTCGATTAGATCTGCGCCTGCAGCAACGGCTTCGACAAATTTCTCTGGTTCTACGGCGGATACACAAATGGGTAATTGGATTGATTGTCGGACTGTGCGGATCAGATTAGGGTCGGCAGCAATATCAACAAAGGTGGCTCCACCTTGTTCAGCAGCTTTTACCACAGCAGTGACATGGGTTGTATCGAAGTTATTTAAGCCACTGATAATCTTGATGGCACGGCATTGGGCCAAAGCTGATTGCAAGTGAGGATGCATCATTATTTCCTACCGGTTCTACTGAGATATTTCTGTCAAGTTTGAAACACGCTCAAACGTTTACATGCCTTTACATTGCAACGTTTACAGCGCCTTACCATACTACTTCGCACCTGACTATCTGTATACGTTTCTGCAGGCTTTCTCTGGAGGGGGATTTTCGCCTGGATTATTCTTTACTACTAAAGATTTGAATTCCTAGACGGACCTCCCGTAGGATGAACTCAAATTCCTCTCATTTGGCTGGATTAGTTTCTTTATGAGTCAAGCGCCTGAAACGATTTTTAGCAAGATTATCCGTCGCGAAATTCCCGCAGATATCGTTTATGAAGACGAGTTTGCGATCGCATTCCGAGACGTCAGTCCTCAAGCACCGATCCACATTTTGGTTATTCCCAAAAAGCCCATTCCCCGTTTATCAGAATCTGAACAAGAAGATGAGACTTTACTGGGCCATCTTTTAAAGGTGGTTCAACAAGTGGCAGTCCAAGAAAAGCTGGATCAGGGGTTTCGGGTTGTGATTAACAACGGTGAAGACGGCGGTCAAACTGTTGATCATTTACACCTGCATCTTCTAGGGGGGACGCTCACTAAATTGGCCACCCGGATAAAACAAGACCATGTCGAAACCCTAAGAAAATATTAAAAAAGTTTACATTTTTACACAAGATGGTTACAATCAGGTACAGAAGTTAACCAGGTTTGATCTTGGTGCTTCTACTTCATACAAATTTATACTTCAGCAATCATAACCATGACAACAGTCTTGCAAAGACGCGAAAGCGCCAGCGCATGGGAAAGATTCTGTAGCTTCATCACCAGCACCAACAACCGTTTATACATCGGTTGGTTCGGCGTATTGATGATTCCTACCCTTCTCACCGCTGTAACTTGTTTCGTAATCGCCTTTATTGGCGCCCCTCCCGTCGACATCGATGGAATCCGTGAGCCCGTAGCTGGTTCACTTTTTATATGGCAACAACATCATCACTGGTGCCGTTGTTCCTTCCTCTAACGCTATTGGTCTTCACCTGTATCCCATTTGGGAAGCAGCTTCTCTAGACGAGTGGTTGTACAACGGTGGCCCTTACCAGCTAATCATCTTCCATTACATGATTGGTTGTATTTGCTACCTAGGCCGTCAGTGGGAATATAGCTATCGCCTAGGGATGCGTCCTTGGATTTGCGTAGCTTACTCTGCACCTTTGGCTGCTACCTACTCCGTCTTCTTGATTCTACCCACTAGGTCAGGGCAGCTTCTCCGACGGCATGCCTCTAGGCATCAGCGGAACCTTCAACTTCATGTTCGTGTTCCAAGCTGAGCACAACATCTTGATGCACCCCTTCCACATGTTTGGTGTGGCCGGAGTCTTGGGTGGTTCCTTATTCGCCGCCATGCACGGTTCCTTGGTTAGCTCCACCCTAGTTCGTGAGACCACCGAAGGTGAGTCCGCCAACTACGGTTACAAGTTCGGCCAAGAGGAAGAGACCTATAACATCGTTGCAGCCCACGGCTACTTCGGTCGTTTGATCTTCCAATATGCATCCTTCAGCAACAGCCGTTCCCTTGCACTTCTTCTTGGGTGCCTGGCCCGTTGTCTGCATCTGGTTGACTGCAATGGGCATCAGCACCATGGCCTTCAACTTGAACGGATTCAACTTCAACCACTCCATCGTTGATTCACAAGGTAACGTTGTGAACACATGGGCTGACGTTCTTAACCGCGCAAACCTAGGTTTCGAAGTTATGCACGAGCGCAATGCTCATAACTTCCCCTTAGACTTGGCTGCTGGTGAGTCTGCTCCTGTTGCTCTTACTGCTCCTGTCATCAACGGCTAATTCTCGAACTAACTTAGTTCTGAATTAAAGGTTGAACCTCAGTTGAACTGAGAACCTAATTTGAATAAAGCGCTCCTCTGGGGGCGCTTTATTTTTGTCTGTTTAAGGTCTGAGAGGAGAGGGGATAAAGCTGGATTCTTTGAATGGATCTGAGCATATGCTCTTCGGTCTTTGAATAAGAGCGACTGGTTCAAGCCCTCAGCTAAGCTTGGGCGCTTGGATCATACTGATAAAGCCAATCTGAAAATGCTTTCTCACTAACTTTGGCCTGTTTGGGTACTTCTCCTAATGATGTCTTAAACCATTGGGGCCGTAGAAATGGGTTGCGCATTTGAGCTGCAGAAAACATGGTTCGATATTGAATCGTTTGAGCGCGTTCTATGCGACTGGCTTCATACTGGTCTAAAGCAGCTTCTAAATTATCCTGCTGAGATAAGCAGGTGGACAAGGCCCATACGTCTTCAAAGGTAGTGTTGGTGCCTTGCCCTAAAAAGGGTGCCATTGGATGGGCGGCATCTCCGATGAGAGTGACTCTGCCGTTGCTCCATTGAGGCAAGATGATGGGTTCGCATACGGGCCTTTCAACGATGGTATCTGCATCTGTCAGTTTGATCAGTTCTTGCAGGGCAGGATGCCAGTGGTCGAGTTCTTGTAGGACTCGGGCTTTTGCTGCTTCGGGATGTTGGGAGCGATGAATGGTGGGATTGATCATCTCCAATGCCCAGGACAAATAACCTTGACCGTTATCTAGAAGGATTAAGCTTTTGCCTCGCTTGGCAAAAATTGTGGTGTGGTGAGGGGGGAGCAAACGATGCTGATATTTTTGGACGCCACGCCAGGTCATCCAGCCCCCATAGGCTGGGTCTTCTAGGCCAAAGAGTTGTTTTCGAACGACGGAACGAATGCCGTCTGCACCAATGAGGAGATCAACGCTGGCTGTTTCGCCGTTATCAAAGGACAGATTGACGCTTTGCTGGTTTTGTTCAAAGTGTATGAGTTGATGATTGAGATGCAGGATTTCTGGGGGGAGTTTGGCCCTCATGATTTCTTGGAGGCTAAACCAGCGAATGGCTAGGAAGGGCTGATCGTATTCGTCGTCTTTGACGGGTTGGTTGAGGATGGGCCATCCTCTAGTGGTTCTGATTCGGAAGCGATTGAGTTGTGAGCCTTGCTGTTTAAGTTGCTGGACAATATCGGCATCAATGGCGGCTAGGCTTTTAACGCCGTTGGGGGAAAGGGTTACGCCAGCACCAATGGGCCGAAAGGCTTTTGTGCGCTCGAATATATGAACATCTAGGCCCTGTTTTTCAAGGGCAATTGCTGCGGCGAGTCCGGCGGGGCCAGCGCCAATGATACCGACTTTATCTAGGTAGATGCTTGGGGGCTTTGGATTAGTGTCTACTAATTGACTCTCAGATGGAGTATTGAAAGTCACTTGATTCTGTCCTTGAACCGTGGAGTCATAATGCCAGGCTTAGTCTTTAGTGGAAGCAGTAGTTCCCTGACAATGTTATCCGGATTCTAGAACAGCTATTGTTGAACTAACTGGGGAGAAAAAGAAAATTTTGCCTGTGTTGAAATCGAATATGCATCTAGATCCCAAAGTCTTATCAATTGTAAAACATAGTTTTCCTGAAAACGCCTGACAACTTCTGGTGTCCAGCAATTCTCATTCAGAACTTTAGTCGTAATTGGATACACAGGTACTTCTGAGTTAGAGATAAAGTACTCGCCTTTCTTCTTGAAAAAGTCATAGTTTTTGGCTTTGGCATTTGCTTTTCCTGAGAGGAATGCTAAATTTCCTAATCGATGTACCCAGTACTTAATCTCACTCTCATTCCAGTCATATCGCCATTGGCTGTTCGCATTAGGATTTTGAGGCAGAATATGTTCAATAGTTGGTTTGCGATCAAAGCTGGGGCTTTTCCCTCCATCTGCTAATTTGGAGTCTAACCTTAGCAGCACATAATTTCTATAGGGTTTAGCCTTCCCTTCGTAAATTTTATCGTCAAGGGCTTTAACAACCTTTGTACATATCCCTTTGCCTAGTGACTTATGTGCTTGGCTAATTGCTAATTCAGGACTTTCTTTTATTGAGCTGATGAGTGAGGCGAAAATTTTATCCCGCTCTTTTCTCCATGTGCGTGAAATCATTAATCCAGCTGCTAATCGCTCTAGCTGAGTTAGAAATTGAAGGATTAAATCAGAGTCGTTTGGATAGCTGATCAAGAAATAAATTGCTGATGGTAACCAGTCATTATTATCAATTTCATTTAGCCAAGAGCATAAATCGCGAATTTGTCTTTGATGATCGAGATTGTTGCAAACGAAACTGACCTTCTTTATTTGCTCAAAAGTATCAGAGCTTGGCTTGAGCACTTTATCAATAAAATCAGTAGCCTTAAATCTAGGTAATATCTCTTTTCGATATGAGGTTAGTAATTCAGTATATTGCTTTTTTATTTAGCAGGAAACTACGAATGGTGAAAAATAATCGTTCAAAGTCATCTCGCCCTAAGTCAGACTCTTCTATGTCCCATATTTGGGTATATTGACTACGCAGTTCTGGATGGACTTTCCCGATTATCTCTGATTTGAGAACATCATTAGGCTTTAAATTTAAACCTCTAGAGTTAATTGTTGAAAAGATTCGATATGCTGAATTAAAATCTTCAGTCGATATTGTGACTAGATAACAGTGTCTTGTGATTTTTTTTAGGAGATGTGTTAGCCAATCTAAGATCTCAACTGTTTCAGGCTTATGAAGCTGTTCCTCTAAAAGGTACTTGATGTTCAAGATAAGTCGTTGTTCACTCGCCGATTTGTCGAAAGTATCTACTTTAGTAATTTCATCAAGATTCTGTCCTTCTCGAATCCACTGACCAAAAAATTTATCATCAGAGTCGCGTAATCTGAGTACTGGAGTTTTTTTGTTTTCATCAAGAAAATCTACTGTTTCAATAAGCTGGGATCTAATTTTGCTCTTTTGCGTTTCGTTTGTTAATAAGTGGCAAATTACTGAAAGAATTAGTGTTAAAGTTGTAATTCGTTGTTGTCCATCGACAATGTCAGCTTGAGGGTTACCACGTTTTTTAATTAAAACAACGCTTCCTAAGAAATAATCTTCATCAGATTCTGAGCTTTCTCCGTAAGGAAATGCACTGGCGATATCATCTAATAGACTAGACACTTCTTTTTCAGTCCAAGAATATGGACGCTGATAATCAGGAATTCTAAACTGGTAACTAGCTGTGGAAAAAAGCTCATCAATAGTGGAGTTGCTAACGGAGATTGCGGACATAAATTGGGACCTGTGGAAGATAAAGAATCCCCAGATGATTTGTCGAGGATGAAGGCATTAATCTTGCACCATCATCATTCAACTTCTATCGAGAGCTGAAACAGATACATTAGACTAATTAGACTACTGTATAAGAATTAAAGCTAGTTGCTCTTTGTACAGAATTACTAATTCCAAGAATAATATCTAGGAATAGTCAGCATGTAAGGTATTTCACTGGGTTTGGAATAATAATTCCCCAATCAAGAGTTTAATCTGCACTTTTGCTTCAATACAGTGTCAAACGTTAGATGGCTAATTATCTAAGATGGCGTTATTGGAGGATGTAGGGTTAGTACTTGTTTCAAATACTGCCCCGTATAGGATTCAGATACATCAGCAACAGTCTCTGGTGTACCCGTCGCCACCAACTCTCCCCCTCGATCACCGCCATCCGGTCCTAGATCAATAACCCAATCTGAGCAGCGAATCACATCCAAATTATGCTCAATCACCAACACTGAATTGCCCTTATCTACCAACCGCTGCAACACATCTAGCAATTTGTGAACATCATAAAAAGACAACCCCGTTGTCGGTTCATCAATTAAATACAGCGTTTTACCTGTCGCCCGCCGAGATAGTTCTGTTGCCAACTTCAACCGCTGGGCTTCTCCACCCGATAACGTCGGAGCCGTTTGGCCGAGCCGCACATACCCAAGTCCCACATCCACCATTGTTTGCAGCTTATTCGCCGCCTTGGGGATATTCTCACAAAACTTCAGGGCTTCCTCCGCTGTCATCGCCAGTACATCTGCAATCGACTTGCCCTTGTACTTCACCTGCAGCGTTTCCCGGTTATAGCGTGCTCCTTTGCACACCTCGCATTGGACATAGACATCCGGCAGGAAATTCATCTCAATTACATTAACGCCTTGCCCACTGCAGGCTTCACAGCGCCCGCCCTTAACATTGAAGGAAAATCGACCCGGTTTATAACCACGGGCCTTGGCTTCCACCGTTTCCGAAAATACACTCCGAATCACGTCAAACACCCCCGTATAGGTGGCTGGGTTGGAGCGAGGTGTACGCCCGATGGGAGATTGGTCAATAACGATGGCTTTATCCAGACTTTTCAGACCCGCCACCCGATCTAGCTCACTGGGGAACGGCACCTTAAATCCCAAGTGATGCTGCAAAGCTGGATAAAGCAGCTCATTCATTAGCGTCGATTTACCCGACCCCGAAACCCCTGTAATGCAGACCAGCTTACCCAAGGGGATTTCCACATCTAAGCTTTGGAGATTGTTGCGATAGGCGTTATGGAGGCGCAGCGCTCGGCCATTTCCTGATCGTCGTTCAGGTGGTGTGGGTATCACCTGCTTCCCAGACAGATAAGCCCCTGTCAGGGATTCGCGACTATCCAGTAGATCTTCTAGGCCCCCCTGCACCACAATGTCGCCGCCATGCACCCCTGCTGCTGGGCCAATATCTACTAGATAGTCTGCTGCTCGAATTGTATCCTCGTCATGTTCCACCACAATCAAGGTATTACCGAGGTCCCGCAGCTTAGTCAGAGTTTGCAGCAACCGATGATTATCTCGCTGATGCAGACCAATACTCGGTTCGTCCAATACGTAGAGAACCCCCGTCAGACCCGCTCCAATTTGCGTGGCTAGACGGATGCGCTGAGCCTCTCCCCCCGACAGGGTCATGGCGGTTCGATCTAGGGTTAGGTAATCCAGCCCCACATCTAGCAAGAACTGCAATCGGGCTTTAATTTCCTTCAGTACTAGCTCCCCAATTTTGGCTTGGCGAGTACTCAAAGTCATGGCGTTGATCCGTTCCAAGCAGTCCCGGATCGAAGCTCCTGTTAAGTCTGGGAGACAGAACTGTCCCATGCGCACCGATAGGGCTTCTGGCTTGAGGCGCTTGCCCCCGCAGACTTCACAGGACTGCTGAATCAAGTATTTGTCTAACTTTTGCCGATACTGATCGGAGGTCGTTTCCCGATAATGCCGATCCAGCAACGGAATCACACCCTCATAGCGTTTGTTATAGCCCTTCGATTCCCGATATCGAGAATCCACTTCCATATAAATGGGCTCTTTGGTGCCATGTAAGACAATATGGCGTTGCTCATCCGTCAGATCAGCCCAGCTTGATTGCAGCTCAAAGCCAAACGCCTGCCCCACGCTGTAGAGCAGCGAGAAGTAGTAGGTATTATCCTTCTCCGACCAAGGGGCAATGGCGGCATAGACGGGCAGATTGGGGTCCGGCACAATCAGATCTGCCGAAAAGACCTTGAGACTGCCTAGACCATGGCATTCCGGGCAGGCCCCGTAGGGGGAGTTAAAGGAGAATAAGCGTGGGGATAGTTCTTCCATCACCGCCCCATGCTCGGGACAGGCAAAATTTTCAGAAAACACAGAGAGTTTGGGCTGGGTGTCGTCGCTGTAACTGCCTTCCGCTTCGGCAACCTTAAGAGATTTTGCCTGAGTAATGGGCACCACATTATCGGAGGGTGCGGGCAATACCTCCACCATAACGATGCCCTCGGCCCGCTGCAGTCCTGTAGACAAGGAATCCGCTAATCGCTCTTCAATCCCTGGCTTCATTACCAAGCGATCCACCACGACTTCGATGTCATGCTTGAAGTTTTTATCTAGGGCAATGGCATCACTCAGTTCTCGTACCTCGCCATTCACCCGAACTCGAACAAATCCTTCGGCAGCCAGACTAGAGAGCAATTTTTTATGGGTGCCTTTTTTGCCGCGCACAACCGGAGCCAGAATTTGGAACCGTGCTTTCTCTGGCAGTTCCATAACCTGATCCACCATCTGGTCGATGGTTTGGGGGGTGATGGTGCGCTCACAATGGGGACAATGGGGCTCCCCCGCCCGTCCATAGAGCAAACGCAGATAGTCGTAAATCTCTGTCACCGTACCCACTGTGGATCGAGGGTTGTGGGAGGTGGATTTTTGGTCGATGGAGATGGCCGGACTCAGCCCCTCAATGGCATCCACGTCCGGCTTGTCAACTTGGCCTAAAAACTGCCGAGCATAGGCACTCAGAGATTCCACATAGCGCCGCTGCCCTTCTGCAAAGATGGTGTCAAAGGCCAAGGAAGACTTGCCTGACCCCGATACCCCTGTGAAGACGATTAGCTGATCTCGGGGGAGGTCTAGATCAATATTTTTGAGGTTATGCTGACGAGCCCCTCGAATCCGAATTTGATGCTCTGGGGGGTATCTTGACTTTCTTGACCCGGCCATTAGTGGAGGAATGACTGGCCGCTGCTTTTTTTCTCTCGTTTGGAAGCATCAGCACGGCGGGGCATAGAAATATTTTGAAAAATTACTTAATAATTCTACCGCTAATTTGTGAGCTTCTAAGGTCTATTAGCCTGCCGATTTGGGTTTTGCGGTGAGCCATTTAGCGGCCATTCCACCCCCGATAAATCCAAATAGATGACCTTCCCAGGAAATATGAGGCATCGTGGGTAACAAACCAAATAGCATACTGCCATAGACAATTGCTACAAACACCGACAGGGTAATGGCGGGCCAGCTGCGCTCAAAGTATCCCCGAAACAGAAGATAGCCCAGGTAACCAAACACTAACCCGCTAGCGCCAATATGGACGGTATTCTGGCCGCCAATGAGCCAGGTCCCCAAGCCTCCCACCACCATCACAATTAAACTGACGGAGAAAAAATCCATAATCCGGCGGACCATGACCAAACCGCCCAAGACTAAAAAGGGGGCAGTATTTGCCAGTAGATGTCTGAAGTTGCCGTGGAGAAAGGGGGCAAATAGAATACCCCGCAGGCCGACTAGGGTACGGGGTTGAATGCCAAACTGAATTAAAAAACCATCCGTGATCCAATTGAGAAGCTGAATGCTCCAAAGTGTGATCGCACAGACTCCTAAAATTTGCAGTTGGGTTTTGAGCTGATCTCTCATTCAGGTTGCGATGCACTACACCTCAAGCATAATCAGCTCAGCGGTGAAATCGCCACTCTTGACTAAAAGATGAGATGGCCTACTACCACTTCAGCAAATTGAACTGTTCCATGTCGACTGTGTCACGGTTGCGGTAGATGGAGAGGATAATGGCCAAACCAACTGCTGCTTCAGCCGCTGCAATGGTGATTACAAATACTGTAAACACCTGACCGTTAATGTTTTGGCCATCCAAAAAGTTGGAGAAGGACACTAAATTCAAGTTAACGGCATTCAGCAATAGTTCCACCGACATCAATACCCGAACTGCGTTACGGCTAGTCACTAGGCCATAGATGCCAATGCAAAAGAGGGCAGCTGCTAAGAGTAAAAAGAACTCAAGGTTCATAGGGATTCTCTGAAATTCTCCAAGACTTAAAAGGTATCAAGCGCTAAGCAATAGGCTCTTTGGGACGCTCTGGTAATTCCAACACTGGAGCTGGTTCTTCTCCCACAATGGCTGTTTCCTCGCCAATAATGGTTTCCCGGCGGGCTAAGACAACTGCGCCGACCAAAGCCATCAGCAAGAGAATGGAAGCCAATTCAAAGGGCAACAAATAATCCGTAAAGAAATGAATACCAATGGTTTCCACAGAGGAAGCAGGAGGCGTTAGGGTTACATCCACTGGCCAATTGGTCTGCAGGACCATTGTTGCTAGCAGTGTGAACAGAGCCAAGGACACAAAAGCGGTAGAAACCTTACGAATCCAGCGCCTGGGTAATGGTTTAAATTCTTCTGTCTTATTAACCAGCATGATCGCAAACAGAATCAAGACGTTCACCGCACCCACATAGACAAGGATTTGGGCTGCCGACACAAAGTCAGCATTTAGCAAAATGTAAAGACCCGCAATGCTGATAAATACCGCACCCAGGGTAAACGCTGAGTAGACAATACTCTCAAATAGAACCACTCCTAAAGCAGCTCCGAGCATCATCACAGACAAAATAATGAGGGAGACTAGCTGAACCCCTTCTGCTAGATTCACTGATTAGCCCTCCTTGGTTTCTGGTTGCGGTGTGCTAGCGACAATCTCAGCTGGCGTTTGCCCAGCTCGCGGTGCCGTATGGTCAACGTTATGACCGTCAATTTCTGATGCTGGTAAGTAGGCAAATTCGCGAATGGGGGTGACCATTGGATCTTGCGTCACTTTATAGGGCAAGCGTCCCATCGCTACGCTATCGAAGTTCAGCTCATGGCGGTCGAAGGTAGATAGCTCATACTCTTCTGTGACTGAGAGGCAGTTGGTGGGACAGTATTCCACGCAGTTGGCACAGAAAATACAGACTCCAAAGTCAATACTGTAGTGCTTGAGCTGCTTCTTTTTGATCTCTTTGTTAAATTCCCAATCCACTACGGGGAGATTAATTGGGCAAACTCGGACACAGACTTCGCAAGAGATGCACTTATCAAATTCAAAGTGAATGCGACCGCGAAATCGCTCGGAAGGGATGAGCTTCTCATAGGGATACTGCACCGTAATGGGGCGGCGCTTCATATGATCGAAGGTCACTGCTAGACCTTGACCAATGTAACGGGCAGCTTGGAAAGATTCTTTCCCGTAACTGGTGACTTGATTCAGAAACTTGAGCATGGATGTTCACTCTCAGATGTCGGCAGATGAAGGTTGGCGCTAATTTACAGTTTAGAAAATTTGCCTTAAGCCTATCCACCAAAGGCAAAAGGAAACGCTAATTTTAGACCGGCGGTGAGAAGGAGATTCACCAATCCCACAGGCAGTAAAAATTTCCAACCAAAATCTAAAAGCTGGTCAATGCGGACCCGAGGAACGGTCCAGCGCAACAAAATAGCTAGGAATAGAAAGAAATAGGCTTTTAGCAAGGTCATCACCAAGCCTAAGCCTGCTGTCACCAATTCAAAAATGGCATTATTGGGATCGACATTAATCCAGTCCGCAATCATCGTTGCTGGAATGGGAAGGTCCCAACCTCCAAAGTAGAGGACCGCTACCAAAATCGAAGACAGCACTAGGTTGACGTAGGACCCCAAATAAAACAGAGCAAACTTCATGCCTGCATATTCAGTTTGATAACCCGCCACCAATTCTTCTTCCGCTTCGGGTAAGTCAAAGGGCAGGCGTTCACATTCCGCCAAGGCGGCAATCCAGAACAACATAAACCCAATGGGCTGGCGAATAATGTTCCAGCCGAGAATGCCATAGCCCGACTGCTTGTTAACGATTTCAATCGTGCTAAGGCTGTTGGACATCATCACTACAGCCAATACAGCCAAGGCTAGTGGAATTTCGTAGCTAATCGATTGAGCAGCCGCTCGCAGCCCACCTATCAAAGAGTACTTATTGTTGGATGAATATCCCGCCATTAACAGACCAATCGGCGCAATGCTGGATAGTGCAATCCAGAAAAAGATGCCAATGCCCAGGTCTGTAATCAGGATATTCTGACCAAACGGGACAATCAGATAGGAGAAAAATACGGGAATAACGACCAGAATGGGACCTAACGTAAAGAGCCAGGGGTCAGTATTTGCGGGCACGATGTCTTCTTTAAAGACAAGTTTGATGCCATCTGCCACTGGCGCTAGGATACCCAACGGTCCAATATATTCGGGGCCTATTCGTTGCTGAGCTGCCGCTGAAACTTTTCGCTCTAGCCAAACCGAAACCAGCACACCCACCGTTGCACCGATAATCATCAACAACATGGGGATTGGGAGCCAAATGGTTTTGGCGACACCGGGGGTTAACCCCAATTCCATCAAATTTTCAACGAAGCGTTGTTCAAGATCAATACCTGGGTTCATTGCCGCCCGTTCTTACTGAATATATGATTTGTAAAGTTTCTTGATGCCTAAACCAGTATATACGCCTAGGAGAGTTTCTTGGCGAATAACTTCATGGTCTGACATCCGGTTCAATTAGGGTTTAGTAAAAGGATTGATTCTAGTCAATGTCTGCCCTAACGACTTTCCGGGGGGATATAAGAAAGGCTATGTTCGCCGATGTAAACCTGGCTAGGGCGATAGATTCGGTTGGTTTCCAGCTGCTCTCGCCAGTGGGCTAACCAGCCTGCCACTCTTGCGATCGCAAATATGGGCGTAAATAAATCGGTGGGGATTCCCAGCTTTTGATAAACCAACCCGGAGTAGAAATCAACATTAGGGTAAATGCCTTTACTCCCTAACTTTTCGGCCACTGCTGTTTCCAGGGCTAGGGCAATCTCATAGGATGGATCACCACCGGTTTTGGCAAATAATTTTTCGGCTAATTTTTGCAAGATCTTAGCTCGGGGATCTTTGACCTTATAGACTCGATGCCCAAATCCCATAATTTTCGATTTGGTGGCTAGCTTCTCGTCCAAGAAAGGCTGGACATTCTCAACCGAGCCGATCTCCTCCAACATTGTGATCACTTCCTCATTGGCTCCTCCATGCAAGGGACCTGCTAAGGTGCCCACCGCTGAGGCCACAATGGCATAGGGATCCGTGAGGGTGGAGGCTGTGACCCGAGCCGAGAAGGTGGAGGCGTTCATCGTATGTTCGGCGTGCAGGATCAAGCAGGTGTCAAATACTTGGGCCAAAAAGGGATCGGGCTCCTGCTCATTCATCATGTAGAGAAAATTAGCGGCATAGCTCAAATCATCTCGTGGCCGAACGGGGTCATTCCCCTTACGAATATGCTCAAATGCCGCCACCATTGTCGGGATTTTTGCCAGTAACCGCACCACGGCCTGCCGAATATAAGTGGGATCGTCTAAGGCCCGTCGGGAGTAGAACAGCCCTAGGGCTGCAGCAGATGCCTGTAGCGCATCCATCGGGTGACCGCTTTCGGGGAAACACTTCATCATGTCCCGAATGCGATATTTGATGCGGCGATGGTGGGTGATTTCTTCCTGGAAGGTGTGCAGGTCATCTGATTTGGGAAATTCACCCCAAATCAATAGATAAGCCGTTTCGAGAAAGCTGCTTTGGTCCGCTAGGGCTTCAATGGGAACACCACGGTACTCCAATTGACCCACTTGACCATTGACAAAGCTGACCTGGGATTGAGCAGCAGGAATACCTTCTAAACCGGGTTGAAATTCACAAGCGACCATAGTGTCTCTCAGATGAAGATGAATATATCGCCAAGCTGTCTGGGTGAACTGAGGGGGGAGCTGGACAGGGCGAAGGCGTTTATTGGCTCTAAAACAGCAATTTTGGAGCAGTCAACCAAAACAGGGTACTTTGCCCCACAGGGTTGTGATGCTCTGGCAAGAGTAGTCCAATCATACCAGCCTTCTTCAAAACCAGTTGCTGACGGGGTTGCCCCCATACTAAGATTTCTGCCCATGCGCTCAAGTTAGGTTCGTGTCCGACCAAGGCTAAATGCTTCAAACCTTGTTTTCGCCAGTTCTGAAACCAATTCAGCCAGTCTTGCCAGTTTCCTTCGGGACTCAATAAACCAGAGACATGGATGGCGCTGATGAGTCCCTGTTGCTGGATAATCTCAGCGGTTTGGTGGGCGCGTACTAGAGGACTGGTTTGCAAATAGTCAAAATTGATTCCCAGTGTTTGCAGTTGCTGGGCCACTTTCTGGGTTTTCTGTTGACTTTTAGAGGTTAATGTTCGTTGCTTGTCGGGGAGATGGGACTGTCGCTTTTCGGCAATTCCATGACGAATGAAATAGAGCTTCAGAGGCTGCGCCATTAGGTCCAGTCTTCTTTTTTATTGGTCCGAACCGTGTAAATTTTCTGGGTGGCGTGAATTTCGCGGGTTTTCTCGAAAAGTTGGGCTTCGGTGACGCCCCATTTCTCTAGTAACTTATCCAGATCTTTTTGAATATCTCGACTTCCTGGAAATCCGGCATAGCGAATGCGAAGCCGAGCTAGTTCAGCCCAGTTGAGGGAATTGGGCTCTTCCCGCAGCAGACGATTGAGGGTGTTGCGATCGCGCTCTTGCTGCGGATGACGTTGATCCTTGAGGCTATTCTCTGGCGCCATGGAATATCGACCGAATGTGACTCATGAAGGATTTAAGTTTACCAGCGACCTCCTTAGGCCTTCCCAGATCTTAAAAAAATAATTCGGAACGCTGGATCCCGGACGAAGCAGCTTAGACTAATTAACTTCATTCAGTAAGCTATGGGCCAAGCTGCCCAAGTTTTGCTGCAACTCGATAGTCCTGACCCCGACGTAAAATTTTATATGACTTCCCAACCTAGCCAACGTCCTCAACGTCCCTACTTTTCTTCAGGCCCTTGCTCCAAGCGTCCGGGTTGGAATCTGGAAGCCCTGAATAATGCGTTGGTGGGACGCTCCCATCGGTCTGGTCCGGGTAAGGCCCGCCTCAAAGAGGTGATTGATCGGACGAAAGCAATTTTAGGCATTCCTGAAGACTATCTCTGTGGAATTGTCCCTGCCTCCGATACGGGCGCAGTGGAAATTGCCATGTGGTCTCTCCTGGGCGCTCGGGGTACTGAAATGGTTGCCTGGGAAAGCTTTGGCTCTGGCTGGGTTACGGATGTGCAAAAGCAGTTGAAACTGCCGGATTGCAACATTACCAAGGCCGAGTATGGTCACTTGCCGGATCTGTCGAAACTGGATTGCGATCGCGACATTGTATTCACCTGGAACGGCACCACTTCTGGGGTCAAAGTTCCCAACGGTGACTGGATTGCGGACAATCGCCAGGGCCTCACGATTGCGGATGCCACCTCCGCCGCCTTTGCCATGGATATTCCTTGGTCCAAGCTGGATGTGGTCACCTGGTCCTGGCAAAAGGTCATGGGTGGAGAAGCTGCCCACGGTATGTTGGTTCTGAGTCCTCGGGCTGTCGAGCGGCTGGAGTCCTATGCCCCGGCTTGGCCTCTCCCTAAGATTTTCCAGTTAACGAAAAAGGGCAAGCTTAATGCAGCCATTTTTACAGGTGCAACTATTAATACTCCTTCCATGCTTTGTGTGGAAGATGCCTTAGATGGGTTGAAATGGGCGGAGAGTTTGGGAGGCGTATCGGCATTAATCGCCCGTTCTCAAGCAAATCTGACTGTGATAACTAATTGGGTTGATCGAACAGATTGGGTGGATTTCCTTGCCGTCGATCCAGCCACCCGCTCTAATACGTCTATCTGTCTTAAAATTGTCGATCCTTGGTATACGGCTCTCGCTGCCGAAGACCAGGCGAAAGGGGCTAAGCAGTTAGCTACTTTATTAGATAAGGAAGGAGTGGCTTACGATATTGGAGCCTATCGGGATGCGCCTCCAGGACTCAGAATCTGGGGTGGAGCCACAGTGGATACAGCCGATCTTGAAGCATTGACGCCTTGGTTAGACTGGGCTTATGAACAGATGAAGGCAAGCCACGGTTAGCCTAAGGCATCCGTCTGCTTATCTTGTGCATCTATCAAGTTGAGTTTAGGGAGTGTTGTGCTTAAGCAACGCTCCCATGTTTTAGGGGGTGTTAATCGATAATCCTGACTTCCCATTAAAAATTCGCTTAAGGCTATCAATCAGGCGAGTCATCTCTGATGGAGTCAATTCAAATTGAAGGTCATAGTACTGATATCCATCTAGAGAAGCAGCGGTTTCTTCCTCTAACGTGGCTGTTATCAGATTGGAAGACACAGATATCGTCACATCATCAACGTGGCTAACTAGCTGATTAAGGACCATCACCTCAATTTGTTCAGCGTTAGGAAATCTTGAGAGGGAAAAACAATAGTTTTTTGCTGCATCGAAGCAGTAAACATAGGCCATATCGTAGTCTGCATCGTCTGGTGAAGCTGAAATATCGACGACCAGTTCGACCTTGTGTTCAATCATTGCTAGGAGATTTGAACATTAGAGGGGAGGGTTATCACTATCTAGCATGTCACTTGATATCCACTAAACTGCCGACTTTCCCATCTTTAAGGGTTACGAGAATGCGATAAGAAGAATCATCTTGTTTCCAGACATAGGTCGTTTCGGTTGAGGGTTGCCCTGGGAATTTCTTCACCTTTCCGGGACTGCCCATGATTCCTTTGACTTCCTCATAAGACATATCTAACTTGAGCTGATCGTATTTCTCCTTGCTGACCAGCGCTTGCTTTTGGCAGCTGATGAGGAGAAAGAAGGCAAAGATCAGGCTGCCCAAATAAGTCAGACTTTTGTGGTTAGTCATAGCTACTCTTTTCAATTCCGATGAGAATAGGGGAGCAAAAGTGGCGACACACTATAGCTTCAGCTTATTGTTCCCTTCTCAGAGCTTTCCGCTAACGGTTTGGGTGACCCTTTGGAGTCAGAGGGGATGGTCCTTGACTGGATTAGGAATCGTATGGAAAGTCTTGTATATCACGGATAAAGCCTTGTAAATCCGTACAATAGGGGCATGACTCCCACCTCTACTTCCCAAACACCCACTGCACTTCAGTCTTCTGCAAGCGCAGACTCCAAACCCACCCTGGTTTTGGTCGATGGACATTCCTTGGCCTTTCGGGCTTACTATGCCTTTTCCAAAGGCCGAGAAGGTGGATTACGCACCTCTAAGGGAATTCCTACGAGTGTCTGTTATGGGTTTCTCAAGAATCTATTAGATTTATTGAAAAGGGAGAAACCCCATTATTTAGCCATTGCGTTTGACTTGGGGGGACCTACCTTTCGGCATAAAGCGGATGAAACCTACAAAGCGAACCGAGCTGAAACACCAGAAGACTTCATTCCTGATTTAGAGAATCTACAAGAGCTGTTGACCGCAATGGATTTACCTATTGTTGTCGAGCCTGGCTATGAAGCCGATGATGTGTTGGGCACGTTGGCTTATCAGGCGAGCCAGCAGGGATTTAAGGTGAAGATCCTGAGTGGCGATCGCGATTTATTTCAGCTGGTTCAGCCTGATGATCGTGTTCGTATTCTTTATATGAGCAATATTTATAGTGCAGCCTCTCGTAGTGGGGCAGAACCGGGGTCATTTGGTCCAACCGAAGTCCAGGAAAAGATGGGAGTCACGGTTGAGCAGATTGTGGATTATAAGGCCCTCTGTGGTGACTCATCCGATAATATTCCAGGGGTGAAAGGGATTGGCGATAAAACCGCCATTAAGCTGCTGGCTGAATATGGCACCCTCGACAATGTCTATGCCTCTGTTGAGCAAATCAAAGGGGCCGTTCAGAAAAAACTGGTGACGGGGAAAGAGGCTGCCTATCATTCTCAATTTATGGCTCGCATTGTTTTGGATGTGCCTTTAAAGGTCGGGCCGCAAGACTTTGAGATAAAAGGCTTCACTGCCGATAAAGTATCTCCCGTTTTGGAGAAGCTAGAATTCCAGTCTTTCCTGCGCCAAATCAATCAACTTCAGAAGCAGTTTGGCGGAGAAGCTATTGCTCCACCTGCCGCTACGGCCACTCCATCAACGGCTGATGATGGAGATGACACCTGGTTTTTTAGTGCGGAAGATACGGATGCAGCTCAAACCCCTCCACCCCCCCAGCTTGTTCCTCGGATTATCGATACTCCCGCCAAATTGGCAGAGTTAGTCACTCTCTTGGAGGCTTACACAGATGCTTCTCAGCCCGTGGCTTGGGATACAGAAACCGATAGTCTTTCCCCTCGAGATGCCCATCTCGTTGGCATTGGCTGTTGTTGGCAGGGAGATGAACAATCCATTGCTTATATTCCATTAGGTCATAAAGAGGGCGACAACTTAGATCTAGAAACGGCTCTAGCAGGATTACGTCCCATTTTGGAAAGTGATAGCTATCCCAAGGCGTTTCAAAATGCCAAGTTTGATCGGTTAGTGTTCCAGTTCCAGGGGATTCAGATTCGGGGTGTTGTGTTTGACACCATGTTGGCCAGCTATGTGTTGAACCCAGAGCGCAGCCATAACCTTACAGATCTATCTCGGAATTATCTCCAAATAACGGCGAAAAGTTATAAGGAATTGGTCAAAAAGGGGCAAACTATTGCCGACTTATCTATTCCGCAAGTGGCTGAATATTGTGGGTTGGATGTATTCACTACCTATCAGCTGAGGGAGAAGCTGGAAGCTGAACTGGCTGCGATTCCCTCACTGCATGGCCTGTTTCAGGAGGTGGAACTGCCTCTGGAAGCAGTGCTGGCGGTGATGGAAACGTCGGGAGTCCGTATCGACCAAGACTATCTACAAACCCTATCTACCCAATTGGATACGGATCTAAAGCGATTGGAGGCAGGGGCTTATGAGCTGGCAGGCGAAATCTTCAATTTAGGCTCACCTAAGCAGTTAAGTGAAATTCTGTTTGGCCGCTTGGAGCTGGATGTCAAAAAGTCTCGTAAGACCAAGCTGGGGTATTCCACAGATGCCGCCACCTTGGAAAAACTCCAGGGCGATCATCCGATTATCGATGTGTTGTTGGAATACCGAACTTTAGCCAAACTCAAGTCGACCTATGTGGATGCTTTGCCGACTTTGGTAAGAGAAGATACCCACCGCATCCATACGGACTTTAATCAGGCGGTGACTGCGACGGGACGGCTGTCCTCTTCTAATCCCAACTTGCAGAATATTCCCATTCGGACTGAATTTAGTCGCAAAATCCGAGCTGCCTTTATTCCTGAATCGAGCTGGATTTTAATGGCAGCGGATTATTCCCAAATTGAGCTGCGTATTCTAGCCCACCTCAGCCAAGAGCCTCGCCTGCTAGAGGCCTATCGTAATGGCCAGGATGTTCATACCCTGACAGCCCAATTGCTGTTGGAAAAAGACGAGATTGCAGCAGAAGAACGACGACTAGCGAAGATCATCAATTTTGGTGTGATTTACGGAATGGGACCCCATCGGTTTGCCCGGGAAGCAGGGGTTAAATATGGCGAGGCCAAAGACTTTATTCAGCGATTTTACGATCGCTATCCAGAGGTGTTTGCCTATTTGCAGCGGATGGAGCGGGAAGCGATCAGCCAAGGCTATGTGGAAACGATTCTGGGACGTCGTCGCTACTTTGAGTTTGATAGTCGGGGCCTCAAGAAATATCGCGGCAAAGATCTAGAAGAGATGGCAGAGGTTGATCTGAGCGACATCAAAATGAGTAGCTATGATCGGGGCTTGTTGAGGGCTGCAGCTAATGCCCCCATCCAAGGATCTAGTGCGGATCTGATTAAAATTGCCATGGTCCAGCTCCAAGCTGCTCTAGAACCCTATAAGAGTCGGCTGTTAATGCAGGTTCATGATGAATTGGTGTTGGAAGTACCGCCTGATGAAGTGGAGGATGTGCGATCGCAAGTTAGAACCACGATGGAAATGGCTCTCCCTTTGAGTATCCCCTTAGTAGCTGAAGTTCATACTGGAGCCAACTGGATGGAGGCTAAATAGCACTATTATCCGCTTGCTGACTATATCTCAATTAAAACGGAGAGGGGGGGATTCGAACCCCCGTTAAGTTTGACCCTAAAACAGATTTCGAGTCTGCCGCATTCAACCACTCTGCCACCTCTCCAGGTTGGGGTTGTTGGTTTAGTCTAACGCCTATTCTACAGGGGAGAAGCCGGATTTTCACTAAGGGGGAAGGTGGATTCAAAACCGCGATCGCGGGTCCACTGCACGGAGCCATCTCTGGGCGTCCAGAAGACTCGGGGGATTTGGCGTTCTAGCTGGCTCAAAGTTTGGGCATCAATAGTGCGAGACGTGAGAATGAGAACTTGGGGCTGCAACTGCATGATGGCCTCTAGATCTAATTTTGTGGACCACCATAACACTTGTGGAGAAGGTACTTGGGTCGTTTGCAGCCAAGGCAATAAACGCTGATACCGACCTGCAACCATCAGCCAATTTTGCTGATTGACGGTGAACTGCAGCAGAGTGGGTTGATGACGCAATACGCTGATTTGAGTTTGGTTTTGCAGGAGTAGTTCCCCCACTTGGAGTAAACGCAGTTGTCCCGGCTGGACCTGGGATTTAAGAATCCACTCTTTTAATGCGGTGTTGTCGGTTAAAGAGATGGAAATGAGCTGTTTTAAGGGGATCTGCTGGAGTAAAGCGGGCCATCCTTCTCGCCAGCGAGGTCGTAGGTCTGTGGCTAAGGCTAGGTCTACTTGATCAATGCCCTGGCGTTGTAAAAAGGGAACGAGGGTTTGCGAGGCGGTATTGCGATCGCCACTATTCAACACCAACGTTCCACCTGGCTGCTGGATCACCATCATCGGTGGTGTCGCCCGGTCAAAAATCGTGATTTGAAAGCGATGGACTTGATGATGCCAAATGGGAAGAATGATGATGGCTGAAGCCAGGGTTATCAATAGGGGTATACGTTGCTTCCACATCGGTAAGAGCCATGCCGATACCAGCAGTCCATAGAGCAGCACCAACTGCCCAATCGAGATGGTCCCCAGAGTGATGGAAGCTCCCGGCAACTGGCTAATCTGAGTCACTAGCCAAATCAATCCCTGGGTGGGTATCGCCAGCAGCCAAGCCAGCAGACTCCCTGCCCAAGGCCATACCACTGATACGATGCCGCTGAAAAATCCGCCTGCCGTTAGCAGAATCAAAAACGGTGTTGTGCAGAGATTGGCCAGCAAACTGTAAAGGGGGGCAATTCCAAACTGATAGAGCTGTAAGGGCAAAGTCCACAGCATGGCAGCGATGGGTACTGCGAATAGGGATGCGATCGCAGGGGGTAACCAATCCAGTTTCTGAGTTAAGGAGGGCACTGTCACGATCAGCCCCAAGGTGGCGAGGAAGCTGAGCGTGCGATTCGTTCCTACACGAAAGGCTAAAAAGCTAATAAGGTAGGGCTTCTGAGAGATAACCCCTTCTGGGTTGAGTTCGCACTTTAATCTCTCTCAGATGATAACTTGATGTACTTGTAGGTGATGCCTATGAATCTAAGAAACAGAAGCTAGTCCTACCCACCCGGTATAAGGTGTGAAAGCATAACCCCCATCTCAACGGTTTAGTGCCAATGGGATGAAGCGGGGATAAATGTCGGTATCTGGAAGCCTAATCTGGAAACCCGGCTAGCACGTGTGCATGAGTAAAGCTCAATGAGCCTGAATGTATGACTGAACCATCGTGATCCTCAACCAGTGAAAAGGCTGAAATGATTATCCAGCAATGCTTGACAATCACAACACTGGAAACAAAAGTTACTGATTTCTCGAACCTTCTCATGCTTGGAAAGAAGGTTTTATACCCATAACGAAATCCGGTGGAAAGTACAACTCTAAACACACAAACAAAGAACATCAGGAACGAAGTAACCTGACCAGTTTTTCACTCTAGAAGGTCGAATATCTAGAGCAGGTACTAAACCGAATGGACTGGCAGGAGGGATGGTCTAAGAAGCCAATGCCTGGGGTAATGCCCAGGATACGCAGACGTAGACCCGATAGTACGGAATGAAGAGCCTTTAGTCAGAGTAAAGACGATGACACACTCAATTATGGGTAGTGATGAATGGACAGACATCAACTGGAAACAAGTCCAGAAGAATGTCTATCGACTCCAAACCAGAATCTTCAAAGCCAAACATCGTGGTGATACTAAGCAGGTTCACAGACTCCAGAAACTATTGATGAAGTCCAGATCTGCCAAGCTTCTAGCAGTCAGACGGATCACGCAGGATAATCAAGGCAAGAAAACAGCAGGAGTGGATGGGGTAAAATCCCTGACACCGGAAGAACGGCTTGACCTCGTGAATAACCTGTACCTAACCGGAAAATCTAAACCGACGCGACGGGTGATGATCCCAAAACCCGGAACGACGGAGGAAAGACCGTTAGGAATCCCTTGCATGATGGAAAGGGCAAGGCAAATGCTAGTGAAACTAGCACTTGAAGCCGAATGGGAAGCGGTTTTTGAAACCAACACCCACGGCTTTAGAACTGGACGGGGTGCTCATGATGCAATCGAGACAATTTTCAACGGTATCAAGTCCAAAGAAAAATATGTTTTGGACGCTGATATTTCGAAATGTTTCGACAGGATAAACCAGAAAAAGCTATTGACTAAGCTGAACACCTTTCCCAGCTTAAACAGGCAAATTAAAGCCTGGTTGAAGTCGGGAGTGGTACTAGATGGCCAACTCTTTCCAACCAATGAAGGGGTACCCCAAGGGGGGACGATTTCCCCATTATTAGCTTTAGTAGCCCTTTATGGATTGGAAACAGCGATTAGAGAATGCATACATCCAAGTAAGACGGCACAACAGGAATTATGTGTCTGTTTTTATGCCGATGACTTCGTCATTCTCCATAAATCGCTAGATGTCATTTTACGGTGTAAATCAGTAGTGGAAGCCTGGTTAAAGGAGATGTCTCTAGAATTGAAACCTAGCAAAACCTGTATTTCCCATACACTTATTCCGTATGAAGGAAAGGTTGGATTCGATTTTCTCGGCTTCAATATCCGTCAGTATCCGGTTGGGAAACACCAATCTGGTAAAAGCCCACACGGTAAAAAACTAGGTTTCAAAACAATCATCAAGCCCAGCAAAAAGAAGGTAGCCCTGCATATTCAGAAACTTAGAGATACCATCGATGCTTATAAAACAGCGTCCCAAGCGGCACTGATTAACAAGCTCAACCCGATAGTTAGGGGATGGTGTAACTACTACTCACGGGTATGCAGTAAACAAACCTTCGCAAGTTGTGACAAAGTTCTGTTTTCACAACTAAGAGCATGGGCAAGGTACAGAACCGGAAAATTTAATCCCAAAACCCTGCTCAAATACTGGCATTACATTGAGGATAGGCTTACTTTCTCAACGCAGAAAGGAATGAAATTAATCTCTCATTCTTCTATCCCAATCGTGCGCCATATAAAAGTAAAGGGGAACAGGAGCTTCTTTGATGGGGATGTACTGTACTGGAGTACAAGAAGAGGCAAACACCCTGAATTACCTAACCAAGTAGCCTTACTACTTAAAAGGTACAAAGGGAAATGCCCAGCATGTGGACTACTGTTTATGGAAGGCGATTTAGTTGAGGTTGACCACAAAATTCCGAAATTGGATGGTGGGACAGATAGATTCGACAATCTGCAACCGCTTCATCGCCATTGCCACGATGTAAAAACCGCCCGTGATAACGCTAACCGTAAGGCTTTGGTACAGGAAACTGAATTAGAGTCAATCGAAAGCGTCATCAAAATATAGGGCAAATGGTACTGATGACAACAGCCGTATTGTTGAGGAGCGGTGT
Organism: Acaryochloris sp. 'Moss Beach'; assembly: GCF_021497025.1. Classification (NCBI taxonomy): domain Bacteria; kingdom Bacillati; phylum Cyanobacteriota; class Cyanophyceae; order Acaryochloridales; family Acaryochloridaceae; genus Acaryochloris; species Acaryochloris sp. 'Moss Beach'. Next base: position 1,856,581 of record NZ_CP071717.1, on the reverse strand, counting down.
GAGTTCGAAAGTCTCATGCACCGTTCTGAATGGGAGGGTGACAGGGTGACCTGTCACTCGACCCTAACTGAAATCCCAAATCCCAGATCCATTGGGGCTGGATGACGAGCAGCCCAACAGCCACGACCAGCAATACGCCGACTGGATTCAATTTTTGATTCGTTGCAACGGCTACCAGACTGGCCATGCCCATTAAGACCGCGCGGGAAACAGAAGGCTCAAACCCACTCAAGAGGATAAAAACACTGAGTCCGATGAGCCCAGTGAGAAGTTGTGTTCGAGACGATAGACGACTCGTGACCTTCAGCAGTCCCAAGAGAATGATGGAAACATGGAACCCTGACGCGGCTAGGGCATGGGCTAAACCCACTTTGACAAAGCGATTGCGTAGATCGAACGGCAAATCGACCCGACGATGGCCTAAAACCATGGCGCTGACTAAGGCCCCTTTGTCGGGTCCCAGGTATCGGGAGTGCGATCGCACAATGCGTTGCCGCACAGCCCATCCGCCCCAAGTTCCTCCAGGCTTTTTAACCGTAACGGTTTTACCTCGTAAGCCTGCAAAGATGCCGGAGCGGGTCAAGTAGTCTTCGAAGTCAAAGCCTTGGGGCGTAGAGGAGCGGCGAGGCTTATAAAGATAGCCAGAAACTTCTATTTGTTGCCCTGGATGTAGCTCTTGTCCCTGTTTCGGAGGCAAGGATACATAGAGCAATCCGCGAACCGTTGGTCGTGCCTCAAATAATTGTGGGGTAGCAAAGAATGTCATTCCAGTTCCATGGGCAATCAGCTAATCCTGCTCGTTGGGCCGCAGTCGTTTTGAATCGGCTGTGAGTCCAAATCCAATTAAAATAGCTCACCCCTAACCGAGCCGTAACCTTCGTTTGCTCCCAAACTTTGCCAAACTTATTTTGGCGGCGATGCCATCGACCTGTTTGCTGCCGAACAATCCCATTGGTACGCTCCAATCGTTGAGTTCGGTCTTTACCAATGTAGTGGATAATGTCTGGCCCTAAGATGCGCTCATAACCGCCCCAATCATCACTATTCCAAAACTTGCAATCGGTCTTGCCTTCAGTGCTGGTCATCAGTTCATCCAACAATGAGTCGGTATGCTTGCCCACCCGACAGGTCAATATCAAACCACTGGTGTTGGCCAACGTAATCGCCATCCAACAATCGCCCACCTCTAGCTCTGATGGTCGGCAATGTTTTTGCTTTTTTTTCACAAAGGACCACATCTCATCGGCACTGACATCATCGGTGCTGACTGCTTGAACGTTGCCATTATGAAGTTGCTGAGAGCGTTGGCTAGCAGAACGCACGAGGGAGACAACCGTGTTGTAGGAAAGCCCAGTGATTCGGGCAATGCCTCTGAGACTCGTGCCTTCTGCATGAGATTGGAGAACTTGATGGATCGTCTCTCGGCAGGTCTGTCGACGATAGTAAAGGGTATCAAAGGTTTCAGTGAAAGTTCGTTTACAAATAGGACAGTGATACCGTTGTTTCTCATTGGCCATCTTGCCATGCTTATAGGCTTTGGGATGACCGCACAATGGGCATTGCATGGTTACTCTAATAGCAGAAGGAATGTATTATTCTATCTGACCCACATTTGATTGAATCACAACCGAACCGTTTTTTGAGTCGGCTTTGCTTGTAGTTTTAGGGCCTCCATCTGAAACTGAATATTTTGACTTCGCGTTAGGCGAGGCAGGGTTGTCACGGTGCCTGTGACGGTAACGGGTGAGCGAGAGACTTCAGCGACGGCTCGGCTGATATCTCGTGGTCCAGGCGTTGGAGTCCGCATCGTGAAATATAGGCTGGCAAATAGAGCTAGTCCTAACGTGCCTAGCCAAAAGATCACAGTGGGGGCCGCGTCGCCAAGGATAGAGAACAGGCCAAGGCTGTTGCAAACTGAGGACTCGCATTCCCATTAGCCCCAGCCCTAATGCAATAAGCCCTATCCAGCCGTTAGGTGCAGCGGTGGAGAGTAATCCGACGATCCAAGCAATGTAGAGAATAGCACCATTCAATGCCTGCATTTAGGTCTCAAATGGCTGCTGATCATCCCAGTTATAAAGTTGACGGTTCTCACCATGGCGAATTAAGCGTTGCTGCAATTTGGGATAGTCACAGATATCTACAGAGCGTCGTTCTCCCCCCATCAAATAAACCAAGTCTTGGTCAAAGGGATTAGACAAACTATGGGGTTGGGAAGGGGCTGTAAATCCCATAAAGTCGCCTGGGCCGACTTCATATTCAGCTTCACCAATGGCGGCAATCCCTTTTCCTGAAAGGATATAAATAAATTCTTCTTCTTGATGATGGTAGTGAAACTGTGTTGTGTCTCGGCCCGGCTCTACTCGGACTAGGTGGACCCCCCAGTCGTTTGAGTCCTACCCAATCTCCTATCGATTTAGTGTGACGGATGGCATTGGGATTCAAGGGATGTTGAAAACATTGTTCTGGCGACTCTTGGAGGGTGGAGGCTTTGACTAAATGGGGTGTGAAATTCATCGCTACACTCTTGAGTCACGTGTACAGTAACCATCCCCTTGCAAGAGAGGATGGTTACTCAATCTTTGCGTTAGACAGACTCAGTATAAAGTGTTGGGAAATAACGCAGTATTGACGTGGCTTCTTCCTATTCTGGGAAGAGAGAGGTGTGGGCTGACTTGAGGTTAGCGACTGTAGTTCCGTTAGGTTAAAACGATAAACCTAATTTAAAACCCAGTAGTGTATGGACAACCAGTAGAACTAAGGCAGAGCTACCAACATAAGCATGGGCCGAGCGAAAACTGTTTTCTCCCCAAAAGTTGCTGATAGACAGCACCGCATTAGTCGCCAATAAACCAATCACAGCGGTACCCGACCAGAAGTGAGGACTCTCAAAAATTGGTTGCTCCTGCATCACCAAAGACAGCACGCCTCCGGTATATCCCAAAACGATAAACAAAAACATCCAGGGCACCACTTGAGCATGGGCCGCTCTTTTCTGGCTCCCATCTTCTTCATCAGTGGCTAATCGGCCTTGCCAGCCTTTTACACCCGCATAGGATCCCATCACAAACACCACAATTCCCATCATGGTGGGATGGCCCCAATGCACGATGGGCTCAGGCAATCCTAAACTTTGAAAAAATCCCGCGATAGGGGCTAATAGTTCTTCCATTCTTAATGTGTTCCTTTCAGGCTTCGGCAGTGTTCTCAATGCAGCGTGATTCCCTTCAATCGGGTGAATGCAACCGCTACGACTTTTAAGTGTAATGATTTCTTGCGAACAGTTGGGATGGAGTGACAACGGCTCAAACTTGCGCCTGAATGAGACAGTCTATCGGCAGCGTGAATCACTGAATTTAGGATCAGGGCAAGGAAAGCGACTACAATGGCGATGGCTCTCACTTTGGTAAAGTTACCCGCAATTATGGCTGTAAAGAAAGGAAGTCTAGTCCGTATCGTTCCCGAAAAATTTGAAAATAGCGTAGAGGCCAAGGCCAGCGATCGTCGCTTGCCCCCCTATGTGTTTGAGGGGACCGGAGAAGTATTAGAGATTAAGGGTGACTATGCCCAGATTCAGTTTCGTGTCCCTGTCCCCACAGTCTGGCTCCGGGTCGATCAGCTAGAAGCAGCCTAATCATCTCAACGATTGGTTACGGATCAGTGCGATTGCAGTTTGTCCGACCACAATAGAGGTATGGACCTCACCTGCTTACCAGGAACCCAAGCCCCCCGCGTCACCATTGTGGGAGCGGGTAATGTTGGCAGCACCTTAGGGCAGCGAATTGTCGAGAAGAATATTGCTGACGTCGTTCTGCTCGATATTCAGGCAGGACGTCCTCAAGGATTAGCCTTAGATTTAATGGAAGCACGGGGTGTGGAGCATCACGATCGCACCATTATCGGCACGGCAGATTATGCCGACACTCAACACTCCGATGTCATTGTGATTACGGCTGGCCTCCCCCGCAAACCGGGCATGAGCCGTGATGATCTGCTGAAGGTGAATGCCCAGATCATTACAGAGGTCACCCGCCAGGCCATTGCCCAGTCGCCTAATGCCATCTTGGTGGTGGTTACGAATCCTTTAGACGTCATGACCTATTTGGCTTGGCAGTCGAGTGGATTACCTCCAGAACGGGTGGTCGGAATGGCAGGAGTCTTAGATGCTGCCCGATTCGAAACCTTTATTGCTCTAGAATTGAAAGTCTCGATTGCCAACGTCCATGCCATGGTGCTGGGAGGCCATGGAGATTTGATGGTGCCCTTGCCGCGCTATTCCACTGTTAGTGGCATCCCTATCACCGAACTAATGGATGAAGGGACAATTCAGCAGTTAGTCGATCGAACCCGTAATGGTGGGGCAGAGATTGTTAGCCTGATGCAGGCCGGTAGCGCCTATTTTGCCCCGGCTTCTTCCGCGTCCTTAATGGTGGAATCCATTCTATTTGATCGGTCTCGTGTTTTACCTGCTGCCGCCTATCTGGATGGGCAATATGGTCTCTCTGATATTTTCTTGGGAGTTCCCACCTGTTTGAGTCGTCAAGGGGTGACGAAGGTGTTAGAACTTGATCTGTCCCCAGACGATGCCCAAGCATTACAGACTTCAGCTCAAGCTGTGCGCAAAAGCATTACGATGGCCAATGCTTTGTTAAAGTCTCAAACCTAGTTGTAGCGACCATTCAGATAATTGAGAATTCCCTGGGCAATGGCTTGAGCCATGCGTTTACGCCAGGCAGGATTTCTCAAGCCCACAATATCTTTTGCCCCTGTGAGAAAACCGGTTTCTACTAAAATGGCGGGCATCGAGGTCTTGCGAATCACATAGAATCGAGCAGGTCTGACTTTGCGATCGGGCATTCTGAGGCTGCGCAAAATGGTATTGTGAACGGTTCGAGCAAAGCGAGAGCCTAAGCGAGCCCCTGGAGCATGGTAGGTCTCTAAGCCATTCACATCGGGACGACTCATACTAATGGCATTGGCATGAATACTGACGAAAGCGGTTGCCCTGACTTTCTCCGCTAATCTCACTCGGGGGGGTAGATCAACATCCACTTCTCGCGTTCGGGTGAGATAAACGACGACTCCCTGGCGTTGGAGAATTCGGGAGACTTCTAAGCTAATGTCCAAAACAACATTGGTTTCTCGTAAACCACCAATGCCGATGGCACCGGGATCGGGTCCCCCATGGCCGGGATCGATCACAATGACTTTGCGACCCCGAACTGGGCGTCCCGTAATGGGAGGTGTTGGTTGGGTTGAGGTGGGAGAGGGAGTACTCGGAATTCGGGTGGTAATGGGGCGCTGACCCGGACGGAGTAAATTGAGGGAAATAGACTGATTGGATAACCGTTGGACACCCGTCACTCTGACATTCGTGCTGGGTTTGGCCGAAATGATCACCGTATTCTGGCCCGATTCCGTCACGGAAATGTCAGATAAGGGGCTGCCAGAGCCTAGTCGTGGTTTTCTCAAGTCATCGGCTAATTTGGCAGAATTAATCGTGATTTGATAGGCCCTACCAGACCAACGGGTCGTGTATGAGATCGGTTGATCGGCTTTGATCAGGAGTTGTCGTCCGCCCAAGTCTATGCGGCGAATGGTATTGATTTGGCTAGTTGAGGCTGTTGGAGCGGTGGAGCGATTCGGCGAGACTAAGCTGACCGTTGTACCAGGGCGACGGGCTGAACGGTTGGCAGAGGGGCCACCCTTGGGCAAGAGCACAATCCCACTGAACCGACTGACACTTGCCATCCAGTCAGGGCTGTCTTTGTCCACCGTTAACAGCAGCTCTGCTTCTGAATCAGATACAGACTTTAAGGTCATGCTCTTGATGCCGTGATATCCAGGCGTGAAGGTCTTCGCCAGTTGGGGGGCAATAGTGGTGCCAGAAATCTTGAACGTGATCTCTTTTTTATTCCGGCTGCGCTTGACTTTTACCTTGGGTTTAGTCTTCTTCGTCGGCAGGAACAGACCATCGACGGTCACCAAAATATCACTGATCCCCGATGAGCTTTGGGCAATTTGGAGAGGGGGAGATGAAGGCTTTGTGGCGACTATTTGTGGCGAGGGGGCCGATGTCGGCTTAACGACCTGGGATGGCGACAGAGGAGCTGGAGTGGATGCTGTAAGAGTATTGTCAGTCGTTTCACCAGAAGGCTTCCATCGCTTGGGTTCTGGTAGGTTGATAGACCAGTTTGTCGGTGAAGAACCTTCCACTTTGACTTGCTGTGGATCGAGGGTATAGGCCGGATCTAATTCCACCACAATTCGTGCAGTTTGGGCATTGACTTGTCCGAGTCGGACGGAGCGAAACTGGCTACCTAAACTCTGTTTTAAGGTGCGTTTGCCTAGGACAATCCCTGGTAAATCGACGACTAAACGAGTGGGGTTAGGAATCAGCTGTACCCGAGGCCGAATTTCTTCATCCGTGGTGAATTCTAAACGATTTTTGTTTTGATCAAACCGCCAAGACTGGAGTTGGGCTGCTTCTGCTGGCAAATAGCTGAGAAACATTCCACACAGACTGGGGAGTAACCAGCGTAGCGAGTGAGTCATCCCCCTTTGTCTATGAACAGTCTGTAAATGGTGGCGCATGCAATGTCTCCATGGATAAATCGACCCCCTAACGTTTTCAAGCTGTCTCAACGTAGGAGCACTTGACGCTCGCCTAGTCCGTAAACGGGGTATGCCAGTCTGCAAGCTTTGGGACGCCCAATTGAGCATCAAAGTTTCTGAGATGACTTGCGGCTGTACCCCAATGACGGCATTAGATGCCATATCAGGTAGTGGTTACAGAGATTTGATCTTAATCATGTTTTGATCAAGCATTATCTGTATTTGGGAGAACAGTAGGTCCTTAAAGGTCCTGATTGAACAGTGCTCTGTCGGCTACAACATTGATTTAAGTATCAACATCATCGGCCGCTACAGATGCAACCTCTACACTCAAGGCTGGTTCACCTGAATCGGATGACTGGAATACAACACGCAGCATGGGTGGTGCTAGAAACGTTGTTGAAATCACCATAACAATGATGGCTGCTTCTAGTGGACGTGATAAGGCACCACTAGCTGAACCAACACCGGCGAACACCAGTCCAACTTCTCCCCTGGGAATCATCCCGACGCCAATGGCTAGACGATTAATCTCAGGTTGCCCCAAAATAGTGAATCCTGTGATCACTTTGCCAATAATAGCAACAATAATCAAAAATGCGGCGATGACCAGTCCTTCACGATTCTCTGGTACCAGTGGGTTGAGAACGCTAACATCGGTTTTTGCCCCCACACAGACAAAAAAGATAGGGACAAACATGTCTGCTAAGGGGATGACTTGTTCTTCTAGTTCCTTATGTTTGTCGGTTTCGGCTAGGACTAATCCAGCTGTAAAAGCGCCCAGAATGGCTTCTAAATGAATGGCTGTAGCGATATAAGACAGAAAGAAGACAAAGATTAAGGACGATAGGAGCAAGTCACCGCGAGTTTGTAGTTTGTCGACGAGGGCAACAAAGTAGGGACTCAAGAAACGGCCAAGGACAATCGAGCCGACGAGAAAGACAACGGAACTAATCACCAAATAGACAATATTGGAGATTTCGACTTCGCCGGTTTTAGCTAAGCTGGCAACGACGGCTAAAACAATAATGCCTAGGACATCATCCAGCACCGCTGCCCCAATAATGATTTGCCCTTCTTCCGAACTCAGTTGCTGTAACTCAGCCAGGACTTTGGCGGTAATGCCGATACTCGTTGCCGTGAGGGCTGCCCCAGCAAAAATGGCTGGAATAGCTGTCATATGAAAAAGGTAGATTAACCCCAATGTCCCTGAAAGGAAGGGAGCAACTACCCCGACGACTGCCACAATGGCAGCTTGAGGGCCAACTCGGATTAATTCTTGCAGATCTGACTCTAAACCAATCTCAAAAAGTAAGATAATCACGCCTAGTTCGGCGAGTACGGAGATGACTTCGCTATAGGTTTGCGACACTGCGATCGCAGTTTCAGTACCTGCTCCAGTAGTGGATCCTAAAAAGCTGACTAGCATAGAGGGCGTGGTTTCTACCGCCCCCGCTTCTGGAAACATCAACAAATGTAGGGCTGAAACTCCAACGACAACACCCCCGACGAGTTCGCCCAAAACTGGCGGTAGATTAATGCGGGCACAGAGTTCTCCACCTACCTTGCTTGCCAGATAAATCACCATCAGGCTGAGGAGCACCCCGGCTAAAATCAGTGGGGCTTCTTCGGCTCCCACACTCGCCTCTCCACTCACTTCAGCTAACGGTAAAGCAGGCGCAAAATCCATAAGGGAAGGCATCCCCGCTACCGTTGTAACCGAAGGAATTAATACATCAGCCATACATTTTAGGGATAAAGAGGACTTATAAAGTGGAAGTCGGCACAGCCATTAACCTACACTTCCAAAACCGTAGCAAATTGCTCAACATCCTGTAGTCAATAGATGGGGGTGCTTGGAAGCCAAAGACTTAACCAAATACGCGATGGTTTAAACAAGGCATTTGCTGTCGCACTTGATCTAGTCGAGAAGGTTCGATGGCAGCTACAGCTACCCCTGGCTCAATGCTGGCATCTGCTAAGACGACTCCCCACGGATCAACGATCTGAGCATGGCCATGGGACTGACGGCGAGAGTTGTGAAAACCCGTTTGGGCTGGGGCAATTACGTAAGTGGTATTTTCAATGGCACGAGCTTGGAGTAACACTTGCCAGTGGTCTTTTCCGGTAAAAGCAGTAAAAGCAGCAGGAACAAACAGCACGTCTGCGCCAGCCTTAGACAAAGCCCGATAGAACTCGGGAAAGCGGACATCGTAGCAAACGGACATCCCCAAGTTGCCATATTTGGGTGACGAGTAAATGGGGGGGATCTCAGATCCGGCGAGTACAATTCCTGATTCATGATAAATATTGCCGTCTGGAAGCTCAACGTCGAAGAGATGGACTTTGCGGTAACGAGCCAGCTCTTGACCATTGGGAGCGACGAGTAGGGCTGTATTGTAAACTTTGCCAGCCTCAGCAGGAACTGGATATCCACCTCCCAAAATCGTAATTTGGAACCGCTGAGCCATGGTTTTGAGAAATTTCTCAGATTCTAAACCAATCGTCTCAGCTTGTTCGATTTTGGCTGCTTCATCTCCAAGAAAAGAGAAGTTTTCGGGTAAACATACTAACTCGGCCCCGCGGCGCACTGAGAGCTCAATTAAATCTGTGGCTTGGGCCAAATTTTTGTGTAAATCTGGCAAACTGGTCATTTGAACTGCGGCAGCAAGGTAGGGCTTCATAGCGTGTGGCGAACGATGAAAGGCATAAACTAACTCATCGTAAAGCTTTGCGGGCCATCCTCGTCAAGAGATCCTCGTAAAAGAACATATTTGCGAAAAAAGAGGGCGAGTTTAACTCACCCTCTTTTCAATGATTGGCTAGTGTTTGAGCTTATAGCTGGGGAACAAAGCGTTCTTTCTCAGGTACCGTCGTGTATTCTGCCAGAATATGACGTAATTCTTCACCGTCAATGGTTTCTTTCTCTACTAAGAGGTCAACCAATCGGTCAACCGCAGGACGATGGTCCCGAACGATGATAATCGCTTCTTCATAGGCATGCTGAATCAATTCACGAACTTGGGCGTCAATACGACCTGCAATGGCATCGGAGTATTCAGATCGAGACATGAGGTCTCTCCCCAGAAATACATCTGCTTGCTGACCTTCTAAAGACAGGGGACCTAAATCAGACATTCCGAATCGGGTCACCATCTGCCGGGCCATACCTGTTACCTGCTGCAAGTCGCCGCCGGCACCCGTGGTTACTTCTGCATCACCAAACACAACTTGCTCGGCAGCACGTCCACCCATCGCTCCTGCCATTCGGGCTTTGAGTTGCGATCTCGAGACCAATTCCTGCTCATCCGAGGGAGTAAACCAAGTTAAACCTTGGGCTTGGCCTCGAGGGATCAGGGTCACTTTTTGGACGGGATCATGTTCTTTCTTGAGAGTGCCAACAATGGCATGACCGATTTCATGATAGGCAATCAAGCGCTTGCTCTTGCTATCCACTAAGGGAGTGCCTTCCATACCGGCGACGACCCGGTCTACGGCATCATCGATTTCAGAAAGTGTAATGGCTTCTTTCCGACGACGAGCGGTCAGAATAGCCGCTTCATTCAGTAAGTTAGCTAGGTCAGCCCCAGTAAAGCCAGGGGTGCGGCGAGCAATCGTTTTTAAGGAAACGTCTTCAGCTAGCTTTTTATCCCGAGCATGCACAGACAGAATCTCTAAGCGACCCTTGATATCCGGGGCATCTACCGTGACTTGACGGTCAAATCGGCCTGGACGGAGTAAAGCGTTGTCTAAGACGTCAGGGCGGTTGGTGGCAGCAAGAATAATAATTCCGGTGTTGCCCTCGAAACCATCCATCTCAGTTAAGAGCTGGTTAAGAGTTTGCTCTCTTTCATCATTACCGCCACCGATACCAGCACCCCGCTGACGACCAACGGCATCAATCTCATCGATGAAGATAATACAAGGGGCGTTTTCCTTGGCTTTTTTGAATAGGTCACGGACTCGAGAAGCACCGACACCTACAAACATTTCTACAAATTCTGAGCCAGAAATACTGAAGAAAGGAACACCTGCTTCACCTGCAATAGCTTTGGCGAGTAAGGTCTTACCAGTTCCAGGAGGGCCAACTAACAAGACTCCTTTAGGAATCCGGGCGCCGACGGCTGTGAACTTCTCTGGCTTTTTCAGAAAGGTGACGACTTCTTCTAGTTCTTCTTTGGCTTCTTCGACACCGGCTACATCATCAAACATGACTCCGGTTTGGGCTTCCATTTGGAAGCGGGCTTTGGACTTACCAAAGTTCATGGCTTGGCCAGGTCCACCAGGGACATTGCTAGACCGACGGAAAATAAAGAATAGACCCACAATCAAGAAGATGGGGAAAATTAAGTTGCCGAGTAAGCCCCAAACAGCTCCTGTGTTGCGTTCTGGGTGAATATCAAAGTCAACCTTGTCTTCCCTGAGTTTGGCAATCAGCTGGGGAGCTGACCCAGGTAGGGCCACGCGGACTCGCTGAACTGGACCGCCAATTTCTATGTCTGTCGTCTCAATAATGGCGGTTTGGCCACCATCAAATAGATCGACCTTCTGGATTCGGCCTGCTTCTAGATAGTCAAGAAACCGACCATAGGTCATCCGTGAGTTTGCAGCATTACTCGTTTCTGGTGTGGTGTTTGCTGCAGGGGCAAAGACACTTTGCCAGAGGAAGAACACAATCAATAAAGATGGCAAAAGCCACAGAAGAAGTATTTTCCAAGAAGATTTCATCGTTTATATGGGCCCTTTCGGTAAAAGCAACGCACAGCCTTGCTTGGGGTGGCATGTCTGAAGCGAAGCAAGAACGATTTCAACCGACTTTGTATAAACTCTTTGAGAGTTCCCTCAGGATTGGACCTCGTGAAAAGCCAACTCGAGACAAGTCGAACATCAATCTTAACTAAATTTAACTTAATTCTCAGGCGGTGGACAACTTAGATGGAGAGTTTTTGTAGATAAATGAGAGGTCAATCCATTTCCCTGACTTGGTCTCCATCTCGATGTCGTGTTCTGCAACGTAGGGGCGTTGGCTCTAAATCGATTAATCTTATCGATGATTGAAGGTTAAAGATGGGGGATAGATGTCCATAGGTGCCACAAAATCTGGGCAGCAATCCGGTTCGTAATAGGTTTGTTCTCAGCCAATGAAGCGTTAAAGGTTGCTGGTAGCGGGTCTAGGGATAGCTGCTCAAGTAACCGTTTGCCTTGGCTAAGGGAGATGGGATGTTCAGAATCGAACTGAAAACGGTCTAGGCTGTTTTCCCTTGCAAGCCGAGCTCTAGCAGCAGAGGGGATTGGTTCTAGAGAAGCAAGATTCGAGATGTCGGATTCAAGGGACCATTGCAATACCTGTGCCAATGCCCTCCGAAAGCGCCTCCAGATGACAGCCTGATCGGGCATGAAGTTTAAGGTTTGCAGGTTCTGGAGTGGGAGAATTCCTGTGGCTGTTAATACTTGAATAGCTGCAAAGTCTGGATCGTCATGACTTACGTCGTTAAACCAAATGATGGGAATGCCCTGATGGGTTAGATGGGTTTGGAACTGTATTCGTAGTGTCTGCTGTTCCGTGATGTTTTGTATGGTCACGCCTTCCATAAGAGCAAAGGCGGCTAAATGACCTCCAGCTTCACCAATGGCCCATTCCATAGGATGCATGCGATAAGCGGCATTGGTAATGTGAGTGGTGCCGATACTTTTGGCAGATAGGATCAGCCCTTCAGTATCTATGGGGATTAAAGCTGACAAGGGCAGGGTAAACGGCAGGGCATCGTGACCATCTCCTAACTCCACATGTCCAGGGGCATGGTTGGGGTGAACGTCGAGGTAATGGTATTGACCGATGCCCACGCTGTCTGTAAAAGTCCGGGCTCGCATCTGATTGGGGAAAAATTTGGCCGCAACATCTTCATGGCGAATGGTGGTGAGTGCGATGCCGCGGCGGGCTTCTCGGATATAAGGTTCTAGGGCAATACCATCTTCGGTCCAGGTCAAATCTCCTCTGGGTTTGAGTTCGGGGTGACCATGGGTTTGGAGGTAGTGGATATAGGCTTGGGTGCGATCACGCGCCCGTATCACCTGTTCTTGTCGTTTCTCTGGGCTAACTCCGACTAGGCAACCAAAGGGATAATCATTGCCACACCCCAGTGGTGCTGAGGGATCTGGCGGTCCACCATTAATTCCTAAAGGGCTCGTTGCCCAGTTGAGAACCGTGATATCTCCAGGCTGAACGGCATCACTATCCTGACTGCGATACACCCGACGATACCGAAACATACCGTCTGGATCGTAAAAGTCATATTTTTGCCATTGATCCGGCTGGTGGATCCAAAACTCATCGGTGAAATCGCAGGATTGTAGCCATGGTTGATGGTCATACCCTGATGGGGCTGATAGGGGGGATGTATGTTGGGAACTACGCTCGACTACGGCACAAAACGTGATGGCCTGCTGGCATTCAGGGTGAGAATCTTCGGGTAATGCGGCTTCCTGGGTTTGGGAACGGGACTCTTGCCCTACGCGCGAGGGAATATTGCCGAGTTCGAGCAGGTCCCCCAGATCCGTGGCCTCAATAGTGATTTGTGCCCTAACGGTGAAGTGATGGTGAGTCTGTGCATCTTTGAACTGAACGCCCATGATGCGGCGTGGCGATTCTTCCATCAATATCTTTATGGGAGTTGACCAAGGAATAAGCGTCAATAAACCTTGCTCTAAATAGGGCCGAATCGCTGCATTAAGACAGTCTGCAGCTACTGTTGGCGTGACGGACAGATGACTAACCCAACTGCCTCCAGGATTTTGAATGATTTGGTTATTAACGGGTTGTTGCTGACGTTGGCATTGTCGGAATTGTCGTTGCGATCGCGACAATGCAAAGCACTCACTATCCCTTAATTGATTGGGATCTCGTCGATGGGAGGGGATCAGCTCATAGGGGGTTAATAACTTGCCATCATCAGAGGCCGGTAAGCCTTGGGCTGTGAACTGTCCGCCTAGGACTAGTTGAGGCTGCACTAAACACACTTGGCTCCCAGCCTGTAACGCTCCTAATGTTGCTCCATAGGCGGCGGTAGATCCCCCCACAATCAGGATGGAGGTGACTAATTCCTGGTCGGCAGTGGGGCGGAGGAAGAAATGCTCCTCAAAGATGCCATTACCCATCATATTCATGGTCTAATTGGGGCCCTCTCCTACAAAACGTGGCTAGAAAGCCAACTGCATTATGGCTTGGGCAGCTGCATTTTATGGCTCAAGAGTGCCGATACATTTGTTTACATATGGGACATATTTCTTAGGTTAAAGAAACTTAAGTTTTAACTCTGAAAAATTTGAAATAAAAGATTTTCTTCAGGATCAGTTTTTCCACAGTAATTCATCAAAAAATGATGACTCTGCTCAAATCAAGTAAGCGACTATGGAGTCAGCTTTTGAAGACCTAGGAAAAGAGAAGCGGGATAAACAGGAGATCGGTCAAAATCTAGGGATGAATTCCCATTTTTAACGCCCTGTCGATTGACCACCCATCACCTAAAATTTGTTGCTGTTAAAATAAGGTCTTGCAGGCAGAGACAGGGTTTTAAGCCTTTCCCTGCTTGACATACACACTTTTTTTTTAGCAAGTACGATTAACGAAATGAAAAATCGACTCGACCCTTAATTTGGTTCTGTCGTCGGTATTTCCGTCCACCCATGAATTATGTAAAATTTCTGAAATTTATCTTTGTTTTATTTAATAGTCTATCGATTCCACGGAGCAGCTTAGCTTAATGTTTAGCTGCTGCCGCCAGAATCAGGAAGACAGTTTGTGGGGATACATTAATCGATCTCTTGAAATGGGAAACTATGACTGAATTTGCATACCTAATACCCCTATTTCCTTTGATTGCGTTTGCAATCAATCTTTTCTTTGGTCATCGGTTAGGTAGTTTCTCTGGATGGATTTCAGTCCTGACAAGTGTTGCCTCTTCGGCCATTGCTTTACCGGCAGCTTGGGCAGTCGCTCAAGGCGGCCAGTACTCCCATGAGTGGCTGTGGTTGACCTTAGGAAATTACGACCTCAATTTTGGCTATTTATTGGATCCACTCTCAGCTACCTTGCTGTTTGTGGTGACGGTGATTGGTACCCTGATTCAGGTCTATTCCATTGGCTATATGCACGGTGAGAAATACTATCACCGGTTTTTTGCCTATGTGTCCCTGTTCATGGCGGCCATGCTGACCTTGGTCATTGCCAACAATTATGTGCAGTACTTCATGGCTTGGGAAGTCATGGGTCTCTGCTCTTATTTGCTAATTGGTTTTTACTTTCACAAGGATTCAGCCGCGAATGCCTCTCGGAAAGCCTTCTTAACCACCCGCGTTGGTGATGTGGGCTTATTTCTCGGCATCATGACCTTGTTTGTGACGGGTGGCACTCTCAGCTTTGTGGATCTTCCCAATGCTGTAGAGACAGGTGCACCGTTGCTGTGGCTGGCAGCTCCTTTGATCTTTTGTGGAACCGTCGGTAAATCGGCTCAATTTCCGTTGCATGTCTGGTTGCCAGACGCCATGGAAGGCCCGACTCCGGTGAGTGCCTTGATTCATGCGGCGACGATGGTGGCGGCAGGTGTTTATCTGGTTGCTCGCTCCTTTGTGCTGTTCACCAGTTTCCCGGCGGTGATGCCCTGGGTGATGGGGATCGGCACCTTGACCGCTTTTATGGCGGCTTATATTGCCTTAACCGCTACGGATATCAAAAAAGTTCTGGCCTTTTCCACTATTTCCCAGTTGGGTTATATGGTGACAGCCATGGGCTTGGGTGGCATGACCGCAGGGACGTTTCATCTGATGACCCATGCCTTCTTTAAGGCGTTGCTATTCCTTGGTGCAGGCAGTGTGATCCACGGTGCCCATGAACAAGATATGCGCCAATTAGGCGGTCTGTTCGGGAAGATGAAGCAGACGGGTGCGACCTTCATTATTGCCTCTTTGGCAATCGCTGGGGTTCCTCCTCTGTCTGGTTTCTGGTCTAAAGACGAAATTCTGCTGGAAGCTTATAAAGAAGGACATTTCTTGGTATACGGCATCCTCTTGTTGACGGCTTTTATGACGGCCTTCTACATGTTCCGTGTCGTGTTTATGACCTTCTTTGGCAAAGCCCGTAACCCTGAGATTCATGCCCATGAATCTCCAGCATTGATGACAGTGCCCCTTTGGTGTCTAGCCATTGGTGCCATCTTTGTGGGTATCCCCGGTTCACCGTTTATGGATAACTGGTTCCAGGCGTTCATCTCGGGTGAACATCATGCGGCCGCGATTGACTGGATGGTGATGGGATCTTCGATTGCTGCGGGTGTATTGGGGATTGGTCTAGCAGCAGTGCTCTACCTCGCTAAGCCCCAATGGCCCGTTGCGATCGCAACCACGTTTCGTCCTCTCTACCTGTTGTCCATTAACCAATTCTGGATTGATGACATCTATTCCGTCTTAATCCTCAATCCTTTTCAAGCGCTGGGAGAACTCCTATTTGGGTTTGATCGCCTCGTGATTGATGGCTTAGTCAACAGTTCAGCTACCGCCATGCAGAAAATGAGCCAAATCCAGCTCTGGATTGATCGCAACATTGTCGATGGGCTCGTTAATCTCACTGGCCGAGGCACCGTCATTGGCGGCGATATCCTCAAGCTGTTCCAAACAGGGTCTACCCAGTTTTATTTATTGATTACTTGCATTAGTGTTCTGGCCTTCCTGTCCGTTGAATTAACGACAGGTTTCCAAGAACTTCCTTTGCTCAGAGAGGAGTTTTATGGCATCTCATCTTTTATCCTTGATAATATTTTCCCCGCTCGTTGGGGCGGTCATAATCCTTTTGCTCCCTAAGGCTCAAGAAAGCCTTTACAAATGGATATCTTTGGCCAACATGGTCGTGGTGAGTGCGCTTGTATTTGCAGCATTTCTCCAATTTGACCCGAATCAGACTGGCTTTCAGCTGGTCGAAAAGACCCTCTGGATTCCTCAGCTTAATGTCTATTACCTGCTGGGAACCGATGGTATTAGCTTTCCAATGGTGGTCTTAACCGCTTTAATTTCTACCCTGGCCAGTATTGGCTCCTTCAGTATCAAGAAACGGGAAAAGGAATACTACTGTTTGTATCTCTTCCTCGTGACCGGCATGATGGGGACCTTCCTGGCTCTAGACATGATTCTGTTCTATGTCTTTTGGGAAGTGGTTCTCGTTCCCATGTACTTCTTGATTGGTATTTGGGGGGGAGCTAGGAAAGAGTATGCAGCGATGAAATTCTTTCTGTATACCTTTGCCGGTAGCTTGCTGATGTTGGTTGGCATTTTGGGGCTGTACTTTAACTCTGCTCCCCACACCTTCAACATTATGGAGCTGGTAAACCAAGACTTTAGCTTTGGATTTCAAAAGCTGGTCTTCTTAGCGCTCTTTGTGGGCTTTGCAGTCAAAGTTCCCACCTTTCCTTTCCATACTTGGCTACCCGATGCTCACGTGGAAGCTCCAACCCCCATCAGCGTGATTCTGGCGGGTGTCTTGCTCAAAATGGGAACTTACGGATTCTTCCGCTTTAGCTTCCCTATTTTGCCGGAAGCTGCGAACTGGTTTCGACCTTATCTTGCCATTTTGGCGGCCATTGGTATTGTCTACGGTGGTTTTATTGCTCTCGCCCAGACCGACTTTAAAAAGATGGTGGCTTATTCCAGTATCAGTCACATGGGATTCGTGTTGTTGGGCCTAGCAGCCTTCTCCACCAATGGCTTTAACGGGGCCATGCTGCAGATGTTTAGCCACGGTGTGATCACTGGAGCCCTTTTCTTGCTGGTAGGCGTGATTTATGACCGGGCCCACACCCGCGATATGAACGCTTTTGGTGGGTTGAATGCTCAACTTCCGGTTTACTCTGGATTTTTGGTATTCTTCTCCCTCGCCTCTTTGGGGCTACCGGGTCTTAGCGGCTTTGTCAGTGAGTTTCTAGTCTTGCTGGGTGCCTATGAGTACAGCAAGCTATATACTGCTTTTGCCTGTTTAGGCATTCTCTTAGCAGCCTGTTATCTCCTGTTTATGGTGCGTCGGGTGCTGTTGGGACCTGCCAATCCTAAGTGGGACAGCTTGCCGGATATCAATATCCGCGAGGTAGTCACTATCATTCCTCTTTTGGTTATCACCTTAGGAATTGGTATTTATCCTCGATATATCCTCAGCTTCTTTATTCCTACACTGCAAGATTTGCTAGCCAGTATTGGCGGCACCGTGATGTAGCTTAAAGCATTAACTCCTCACTCAAAGCCCTCCAGCGTTTCCTGGAGGGCTTTTGCTTATGATTCGCAATTTCAGCGAGGCCGAAACGCTATTAACTCGAAGTGGTTAAGACTTCTGCACCCATGCGCTTAAAGGTCAACCGCTCACTCTCAACATCGGTGAAGATCGTGTCCCCTTCACCAAAGTCTCCGCGCAAAATCGCTTTAGCAATTTGGGTTTCTAGCTCTCGCTGAATGGCTCGCTTCAAAGGTCTGGCTCCATAGACCGGGTCGTAACCGACTTCTGCGAGGAAATCTAAAGCCGTTTCAGAAAGTTTGAGAGACATCTTGCGATCGCCCAGCCGTTTCGCCAGTCGTTGCACCTGTATTTTGGTGATATTGCGGAGCTGATCTTTGCGTAGACTGCGGAAAATAATCAGCTCATCAATCCGATTGAGAAATTCAGGTCGGAAGTGCGAACGCATAGCATCCATGACCCGACTCTGCATTTCGCTGTAGCGGCTATCATCTCCTGCCAAATCTAAAATATGTTGGGAGCCAATATTGCTAGTCATAATAATCACCGCATTCTTAAAGTCGATGGTGCGACCCTGGGAATCTGTAACCCGGCCATCATCAAGAATTTGCAGCATGATATTGAAGACATCGGGATGGGCCTTCTCAATTTCATCAAATAGAATGACCGCATAGGGACGACGACGAACCGCTTCCGTGAGTTGACCCCCTTCGTCATAGCCAACATAGCCAGGAGGGGCTCCAATCATCCGGGCCACGGTATGCTTCTCCATATATTCCGACATGTCGATGCGGACCATGGCATCTTCGGTATCAAAGAGGTAGGCGGCTAAGGCTTTGCCGAGTTCTGTTTTGCCCACCCCTGTAGGACCTAAGAAAATAAAGCTAGCAATGGGACGATTGGGGTCAGCAAGACCCGCCCGCGATCGCTGAATCGCATCGGATACAGCTGTCACTGCTTCTTCCTGGCCAATCACCCGCTGATGCAGCTCATCTTCCAGGTGCAGCAGCTTCTCCATCTCTGAAGCCACCAGCTTGCTAACGGGGATTCCTGTCCATTTAGAGATGATTTCGGCAATGTCAGCGTCGGTCACTTCTTCTCTTAAGAGGGAATTGGTATTGGTTTGGCGCTGAGCCAGCTGGGCTTCTGCTGATTCTAGCTGCCGTTGGAGATTGGTAAGTCTGCCATATTTGAGTTCAGCTGCATGATTAAGATCATAGTTACGCTCTGCCTGCTGAATTTCAATATTGACCCGATCAATTTCTTCTTTGATAGTTTGAATATCATCAATGATCTGCTTCTCAGATTGCCACTGAGCATTTAGGGTCTTCTGATCTTCTTGTAAATTGGCAATCTCTTGTTCGATCCGTTCGAGCCGCTCTAGAGACGAGCGATCGCTTTCTTTCTCTAGAGATAGACGCTCCATCTCTAGCTGCAGGATTTTGCGATCAATTTCGTCCAGCTCTTCTGGCTTCGAGGTAATCTCCATTTTGAGTTTGGCCGCCGCTTCATCCATGAGGTCAATCGCTTTGTCTGGCAAAAAGCGATCGCTAATGTAGCGGGTCGAGAGGGTGGCTGCAGCAACGAGGGCATTATCCGAAATCCTGACGCCATGATGGACTTCATAGCGTTCCTTCAGACCCCGCAGAATCGAGACGGTGTCCTGAATGTTGGGCTGATCGATATAGACCTGCTGGAAGCGTCGTTCTAGAGCAGCATCTTTTTCAATATATTTGCGATATTCGTCTAAAGTGGTGGCTCCAATACAGCGTAGTTCGCCTCGGGCCAACATGGGCTTAAGCAAGTTGCCTGCATCCATTGCTCCTTGACTGGCACCTGCTCCGACGACGGTATGAATCTCATCAATAAACAAGATCATCAGCCCATCTGACTCGGTGACTTCTTTGAGGACGGACTTGAGACGTTCTTCGAATTCACCCCGATATTTGGCCCCAGCAATCAGGGACCCCATATCTAGGGCAATCAATTTTCGATCGCGCAAGGATTCCGGCACATCGCGGGCCACAATTCGCTGGGCTAACCCTTCTGCGATGGCTGTTTTGCCGACGCCCGGTTCTCCAATCAAAACTGGATTATTCTTCGTACGCCGCGACAGGATTTGGATGGTGCGTCGAATCTCATCATCTCGGCCAATCACAGGATCTAGCTTGCCTTCCCGCGCCAGTTCCGTCAGGTCCCGACCATATTTTTCTAGGGATTCATACTTTCCCTCTGGATTCTTGTCCGTGACTTTATGACTCCCCCGAATTTCGGTGACGGTTTGCTTGAGCATTGGCTCCGTGATGCCTAGCCCTTGGAGGAGGGGCTGGCCGAATCGATCATCTTCGATATAGCCTAAAACCAAGTGCTCAATGGAGATAAAGTCATCCCCGAGGGAGCGGCGAAAGTTTTCGGCTCGATCAAAGAGGGTGTCTAGACTTCGACCTAGGTAAACCGACTCGCTGGGAGTGGTGAGCTTGGCTTGTCGATTAATGAATTCCGTGGTGCGATCGCGGACTCGCTGCACATCAGCTCCAGCCTTGGTAAAAATTTGCCCCGCTAAACCATCTTCTTCAACGAGCGCTTGTAGAAGATGTTCGCTCTCAATTTGCTGTTGCTGGGCCTCTTTCGCCAAGTCAGAGGTCCGTACAATCGCAGCCCAAGCCTTCTCGGTAAATTGGTCATGATTGGTGGGTTGCATGAATTCGGGAACCTCCTGGACATTGGGGATTAACTTCAGGCGGGCTTGGTGCCTACTGCCATTGTAGAGAGGAGAGGGCGTTGCTAAAGGTCGGTCTTCCCCCCCTCAGGGATAGGTATTGCCGTCCTGCATTCAGTCAGTAGTCTTGGCCCACATATAGGAGTCTTCTCTCAGATTGCCTACTGCTATTAGGGTGACAATCCATCCGTTCTGATCAGCTATTGTCAATCGGTTATTACATATACTATGATGCTAGTTTGTGTCGATGCTGCGATCCTAGACGAACAATGCCCAAACTAAAAACCCGACGATCCGCTGCCAAACGCTTTAAAAGAAGCGGAAGTGGCAAATTCATGCGTCGCAAGGCATACAAGAATCACTTGTTAGAGCATAAAGGTCCCGACCGTAAGAGTCGCCTCTCTAAGAAATGTGTTGTCAGCGAGCAAGATGCAGAAAACGTTAGAGCTATGATGCCCTACTCCTAGGAAGAGAACCTGAGCCAGGCTTCGACTTCATACCTAAAATAGTTTTCCCTACCTAAAAAATCATAAACAAGGACCAAGACCATGACTCGCGTCAAACGCGGTAACGTTGCTCGTAAGCGCCGCAAAAAGATATTAAAGCTTGCCAAAGGCTTCAGAGGCTCCCATTCTCGCCTATTTAGAATGGCGAACCAACAGGTGATGAAAGCCTTACGTAACGCCTATCGCGATCGCCGTAAGCGCAAAAGGGATTTTCGCCGTTTGTGGATTGCCCGCATCAATGCTGCAACTCGGCAGCATGGTGTGAGCTATAGCAAATTTATGGGACAGCTAAAGCAGGCTGATATTCAACTCAACCGCAAGATGCTCGCCCAACTTGCCGCTACAGATCCGGACAGCTTTAGCAAAATTGTCGAACTTGCCGGTAAGGCATAGCGCTTCGTCAAGAGAGCGATACGCTTAGTCCCAGCAGCATCAACCCGTTATTTATAGCCCATCCATCCAAGGAAAACTGTGGGTCGCCTAGGTGTCACCCAACGTCGATATCTTTCCTTGGATGGATGGGCTATTTTTGCTGAACTGTCAATTCTCAGTTTTCTAGCCTATTATCTACATGAGGCTTGTTTCTGCCATACCTCCATATTGGGGATGTGCAGGATAGAACAAATTATTTACAAATAATGTTGAGCAAGTCTCTGTGTGATTTTCTGCTTTAGTCCTGAGGATATGACGAGTAACCAACCCGCTGACAGTAACCCTCCTTCTCTGGAGCCTGGACAAGGATCCGAGCTGCCTGACCCTGGGCAAAATCCCAAACTCCAGAAGGTCCAAAATACCTTGGGCAAAATTGTAACTTTCAAAGGGTGGCCCTGGTTGATCACCATTGTTGTGTCTTGGGTGACAGGCGCTACGGCCTTGCAATGGTTGTCCAGTCTGCCGCCGTCACCGAACTGTAAGCAGATTGCCGCAACTCTGTCTGAAGCAGAACAGCTAGAATGTGCCGATCAGTTGGCCCGTAAAGGTAATGTCAAAGATGTCAAAGCGGCTCTAGCCATTGCTGATAAATGGGATGCAGAACATCCGTTATATCCACGGGTTTCCCTGCTATCAGATGAATGGTCTCGCTCTATGTTGGGGCTAGCCCGCCAAGAAATCGCTAAAGGTAATCTGAAAGAAGCGATTAGTCTGGCGAAGGAAGTACCTGCAGCCAGCAGTATTCAACCCGAGTCCAAACGCTTAATTAAGCGCTGGGAAGCCAACTGGGAATTGGGTGAAGAGTCCTTAGAAAATGCTCGCAAGGCGATTAAAAAGCAGGATTGGACTCAGGCTGCCCTGCAGGTTCGGTCTTTAGTCCAATTGGGAGACGGCTATTGGCAAGATCAAGCCGATAAAATCCTGGGGGATATGGCGATTGAGAAAAAAGCCTTTCAGGATCTGTATAAAGCTCAAGATATAGCCGCCTATGGTCGTGCTAAGGACTTATCCGAAGCGATTCAACTGGCTAGCAAAATTGATCCTAAGCGCCTTGCGAAAGAAGAAGTTCAAAAGAATATTGAAAAGTGGAGCCAGAAGCTCCTTGACTTGTCAGAAGAGCACCAAGAGTATGGCCAGTTTGAAAAGGCTATTGCGGCTGCACAACGGATTCCCCCCAATACTAAAGCGGCTAAGAACGCAACGACCTTAGTGCAGCTGAGTCGGGCTGAGGCGACGGTTGAGGAGGATGATTTCTATAGCTATATCCATGCGTGGACTTTAGCGGAGCAGATTGATCGCAAGAGTGACTTGTTTGAAAAAAATCGCGATCGCGTTGACGCCTGGGAGCAAAAAATTCAAAATACTGGCCAGCTCCATTTGGCGAAATTCTTTGCCAATGTCGATAACGTTCATACCTATCAGTTGGCGATGGATCATGCGGCCTTGATTGATACGGAGAAGCCGGGTCGGATTCAGGCCCAAACTTTGATTGCCCAATGGAATCAACAGATCAATACCTTCCAAGATCGTCAGGTATTGGCTCGGGCTCGTCAATTTGCAACTCAAAAGACGACGGCAGGGTTCCAAGCTGCAATTTTGGAAGCGCGGAAAGTGGAGTTTGGTAATCCGTTACGGGATGAAGCCCAAACTCTGATGCAGGAATGGGAAGGATCCATTGAAAAGGTGGAAGATCAGCCAATTCTGGATGAGGCTCGTCAGCTAGCTAAGGCTGGTAAGTTAAATGATGCCATCAAAACCGCTGAACAAATTGAATCTGGACGGTCGCTCCATAGAGAAGCTCAAGACGATATTTACGCTTGGGTCGCTGACATTCAATCCGTTGAAGATCGCCCCATTCTCAATGAAGCAAATGCCTTAGCCCGGAATGGTCGTTTGTCGGATGCGATCGCAACTGCCTCCCAGATTGGTTATGGTAGAGCCCTCTATTATGATGCGCAGGATAAGATTGCGGCTTGGGCTGCCGAACGGGATGCGATTTATGCTTCTCGCCGACGTCGAGAAGAACCTCGGTATGAGCCCGAGCCTCGATATGACCCAGAACCTCGATATGACCCAGAACCCGCTCCAGTCCAGCGGCAAGCTCCACCGGCAGCACCGCCGCCTGCTGAAACCTATGCCCCGGATCCGGATGGCGAACTTTCTCGACCGGTCATTCTTGATCCCACAGCAGAAGAATAGCGGCGTCTTAAATTGAGTCAGACAACTTTGCCAGGAAAGGGCTATCCTCGTACATTTGCCCTTCGTTGAACTCTCAGGATTACCAGAGCAAACTTGGCCGCATCTGCATGATACGATGACTCTGGATTTTACTTTTGACACTGCTTACCGCTACTGGACGAATGTGTGGTGGAATTTCGTTTCACGCAGCTCCTTAGGGGTTTTGACTTGGGGCGTGTAGCAGGTTCGTCCTGGGTCATTGCGAGAAGGTTATTGAGCGTTACGCTCCTGTTGAAACATGCGTTTTTCTAAGATTTTAATTGCTAATCGAGGCGAGATTGCCTTGAGGATACTCCGCACCTGTGGAGAGATGGGAATTGCCACGGTAGCAGTCCATTCCACGGTGGATCAGCAATCTCTCAATGTGCAGTTAGCAGATGAAGCGGTTTGTATTGGCGAACCGGCGAGCAGTAAGAGCTACCTCAATATCCCCAATATTATTTCGGCTGCGTTAACCCGGAATGCCACTGCCATTCATCCGGGGTATGGCTTCCTGGCGGAAAATGCTCGCTTCGCTGAAATATGTGCTGATCATAAGATTCACTTTATTGGTCCTACCCCTGAAGCCATGAGGGCGATGGGAGATAAGTCTACGGCCAAAGAAACCATGCAAAACGCCGGAGTGCCCACCGTTCCTGGGAGTGATGGGCTGGTACCGGATGAAGCAACGGCTAAGAAAATTGCCGATGAGATGGGCTATCCCGTCATGGTCAAAGCCACTGCTGGTGGGGGTGGTCGGGGAATGCGATTGGTGCGGGAACCTGAAAATTTAGGCAAGCTTTATTTAGCGGCTCAGGGAGAAGCAGAGGCGGCCTTTGGTAATCCTGGGGTCTATATCGAAAAATTTATTGAAAATCCTCGCCATATTGAGTTTCAGATTTTTGCAGATAGCTATGGCAATGTGGTTCACTTGGGCGAGCGGGATTGCTCGATCCAGCGACGACATCAAAAGTTACTAGAAGAGTCCCCCAGCCCAGCTCTAAGTCCAGAACTGAGAGAAAAAATGGGATCTGCAGCTGTCCGGGCTGCCGCATCCATCGGCTACGTGGGTGCAGGCACTGTTGAGTTCCTCCTGTCTTCTACGGGGGAATTCTTCTTCATGGAGATGAATACCCGAATTCAGGTAGAACATCCGGTGACGGAGGTAACAACGGGCTTAGATTTGATTGCGGAGCAGATCCGCATTGCCCAAGGCGAAAAACTGAGCGTGACCCAAGATCAAGTGAAGTTGACGGGGCATGCCATCGAGTGCCGCATTAATGCCGAAGATCCTGACCATAATTTCCGTCCCCATCCAGGTCGCATCAATGGCTATCTGCCGCCTGGAGGGCCTGGGGTACGGGTGGACTCTCATGTTTATACGGATTATGAGATTCCTCCCTATTATGATTCGCTGATTGGCAAGCTGATTGTTTGGGGGCGAGATCGACCGACTGCGATCGCACGCATGAAGCGGGCATTGCAAGAATGTGCAATTACCGGATTGCCCACCACTATTGGATTTCACCAAAAGATTTTAGACACCCCAGAATTTAATCAAGGTGAGGTTTATACCAATTTCATTCAAGAAGTGATGGGGTTGCAATAGTTCGCCTGATTTAGGCTGCTATGCATTGGCTCTAATCTCTTTCCCATCAACAAGATGGGATGGAAAAAGTGGCTTAGAATAGCATTCTCAGTAAACCTTGCTGTCCAAGCAGGACTTCACGCAGCAGGCTAGTGATGCCGACCCAAATAATAGGTGTAATATCTACGCCTCCCATAGGTGGGATAAGTTTACGGGTGGGGATCAAAAAGGGTTCTGTTGGCCAGGTTGCCAGGGAAACCGGCATCTGATTGAGATCAACCTGGGGATACCAAGTCAGGATAATTCTAAAAATAAATAGAAAGATAAATAGCCCGAAGCAAAAGCTAAGGCCCCAAATTAGTAGCGTTTCTAAGGTCATAAAAAAGTATCCAACCCAGTACCCTGATTTGTTATCAGTGTAGCGCGTTGCCTAGGCTTGGGATAGCAACAGCGAGAGTCTGCATCTTATGTGGAGCGGAGAGATTACCAGCCCAAAATGATCAGGAAGAGACCCAGAAAAGTGATGTCAATTCAGAGGAGGTGCGGGTGTTATGGATCAGTTGTCGTTAAGAGAAGACTTCTCAATATCCTTACAAACCTTTAAGATTAGAGATGCTGTCGTAATATCAAAAAAATATGACTTCCTTGTTAATGACCGTTACCCCTTCTTTACAGGGCTTCTTCTATAGCATCCTTTTTGGTGCCATTGTTGTGGGTCTGCTTGGTGGAGCATTCATCCTCTTCAGCCAAAAAGATAAGATTGTACGACGCTAGGTTGTTTGGGTGATTGTTGGTCTCTAGCGTTGACTTTTCCAGTCCACCTGTAGCGCAATAATCACCTCCAACAGCGTTTTGGCAGCTTAACTATTAATGCCATTTGGGGCAAAATTTCTTAAAATATGTTTTCTTAAAGCGCGGCTGGAAATACTGTTCAGCCGTTCTTCGTTTTTATTGGTTGATATGCCATACCGCCCGCCTCGTTCCTTGTAATCACCTCACAACCCTTGTAGCTAGGGAAGATATTCTGCTGTACCCAGAAACTGAGATGCCCTGCTCATCCCATTTCGGCCCATAACTCGTTAGCATGGAGTTTGATCAAGGTGGGGCGTAGCGGTTAAGTTACAATTTGGTTCCCTACAGCCAACCTAGCGGTTCTCCTTCGTTTTACTACTGATTGAGTGCGCGGATCCTGGCTATCAGTCGTCACCCAGAGAGACATCCCAAGTGAATTTCGGTACTCCTGTTCCACTCATTGTTGGAGTTATTCTGATCGTCGGTTCGATCGCATTATTCTTTTTGGATAAAATCAAGCCTGGCTACCATCGAGATTCCGACAATGTCTATGCCTTTCTCGGCTTGCTAGCGGGTGTTATCCTCTTAGCCCATTTGGGTATGGAGTTTACCCTGTCCTTGCAACAAATGATCGTGGTGGGGATGTTAGTGGCGCTGATGATTGAGAATATCCAGAGCCGCCTGCCTAATAATGGCCCTATGAGACAGCCCCGAGAGCGGGGTGGGCCACGGGATCGAGACGATGACTATCGCCCTAAACGACCTCAACGCTCTAGCCGTATGCGGTCTGAAGCTCAATTGGAGTTTGAAGACGATATTCCCGCTCGGCCTCGTCGCATTCGGAGCGAGGGTGACCGTCGGCCAAGACGGGATGAATATGCCTATGGGAGTGACTATAACGAGGAAGCACCCAGTCGGCGATCTAGACGGCGGCCTGCTGCCTATGATGACTATGAGCAGGGCAACAACAGCTATTCCCAAGATAGCTATGGCCAGGATCAAGATAATGGCTATGACCCAGGTTACAGTTCATCTACGTCCTATGCCCCTCCCGAACCTTCAACAGAAGATCGGCCGCGCCGTCGTCGCCCGCTGCAAATAACAGGAGAGCTGGAAGATCAGGACTATACCCCCGATGATTACTCATCAGCGGTCAAGGCTATGAGAAACCGCCGGCGGAAGGGCACAGGTGCTGACGATGTGGATGCTAATGGCTATTCATCTAATAATGCTGGCGATAGTAGTGCAGACTCCTACGGCCAAAACGGCAACGATGATTACGTAGACTATAAGCCCTTGGATTTACCCAAGTATCCAGGCCCTGGTTCAGGTGGACCTGAGAATGACGACGGCAGTTATTAAGATAGCTCTTGAATCCCCAGAGTCTGACGGATCTTCAACGGTCAGACCTTGGCTGCTAAAGATTTCAAGTATTCAGTATTAACCCGTGACTCTCGGGTTAAAGCAATCTTGCCAGTTCGAGCAATTTCTTGGATCCCGAACTTGTTCAGCATTTGGACAATGGCCACCATCTTGCCTGGATCGCCTGAAACCTCAATGGTGAGGGCATCTTCGGAAACATCCACAACTTTAGCTCGGAAAATTTGGACGATCTCTACAATCTCGGATCGTAGAGAAGCGGCTGCGTTGACTTTAATCAACATCAACTCGCGTTCCACACAAGGGACTTCAGTAATATCCTGAACCTTGAGGACATTGATTAGCTTATAGAGCTGTTTGGTGAGCTGCTCAATGCTGCGATCATCACCGGGGACGACCATCGTAATGCGAGAGACCCCAATTTGCTCGGCAGGTCCAACGGCTAGACTTTCGATGTTAAATCCTCGTCGGGCAAAGAGTCCGGCGATACGAGTGAGAACGCCAGCTTCGTCTTCTACTAAGACGGATAGTGTATGTTTCATGATTTGATTGAGCCCCAACTTGGGGTGGTGTAATGGCCTGATTATGCGATCAAATCTAGGCGCAGTGCAACTGTTCTGGCTGTGGCCTACTCAGGGGGAAGTGAGAGGCGAGCCACTCTAGAAGAATGGGGTTGAGTCGGTCTGGACATTCGTCATGGGGGCAATGCCCGGCATTTGCTAACTCTACCAGCTGTATCCGAGGATTGCAGCAGGCAAAGAGCGGCCCCAACTTGGGTGGGATCATGACATCTTGTTGACCCCAAACCAATAGAGTCGGAATGGTTAATTGAGGCAGCATCTCCTTCGCCGTATGTTTCGGTATTTGGGGCTTGGACATGGTGTTGACCATGGCTCGGAGGGCATCTACGGCGCCCTGATCATAAGCAGGACTAGAAAGGATATCCACTAGATCATCTTCAACGGAAGTGGTATCGATATAGGCCTTCTTGACCCAGGAGCGAATAATCTTCGGTTGACGAATGAATCGAAAAAATGGGTTGAAGACTAGGGGAGAAGTGAAAAAGGCTTTGGCTAATGCGGCCACTGGGTTGAGGGCTAGTTTCAAGGGTGCGATCGCAGGTTTGACCCATGAAGGATTTTCCAATACCGACGTATCTGGCAGAGTTAACATTGCTAGGCCCGCTACCATCTCTGGGTACAGGGCAGCGGCAGTGAGACTGACCAATGATCCTAGAGAGTTCCCCACTAAAATCATCGGAGTGCGGATATAGGTTTGCCAGAAATCATGAACCTGTTCCACCCACAGTGTCACTAAATAATCTGTAGAAACTTTCTCGGACGCCCCAAACCCTAATAAATCTAGAGCGTAGACCGTTCGGTCTTGGGCAAATACCGGTACATTGAATCGCCAATGGCCAATCGAGGCACCGAACCCATGCAATAACAGCATAGGGGGCTGATTCGTCTTCTGTGTTCCGCGCATAAAGGTATAGCGAATTTGCCATCCCCGCCAAGCCCAGTCTCGCTGGTGCCCGATTTGTTGTTGCCAAGTTCTGGTTGTACTCAATCCGATTGCCTATCTTACTGCCGACTTAATTCTAGTGATACCCCTACTGATCAGAGGGCCGTTCATCTTCTGCTGCAGGATCAGCATGGTCTAAGAACTGAAAATTGACTTTGCCCTGCTTATCCGTCACTTTGACCATCACTTTGCCCTGGTCATCATTCCCCTCCTGGACGTCGCATTCAAAGGTGTCTCCTTGGCGAGCAATTTTGAACTTGCCATCACAAGAGGCTTTGACTTTGCTTAAGCGCTCATCTTGGAAGGTTTTCTCAATATTCTCTTCAATCACCCCTAAATTGACGAGGCCCGTCTGGACAGACCATGAAATATCACCTTGGTCATCTTTTAAGGTGACTTGGGTTTTGAGAATATTCCCCTCTAGAGCATAGATATCGCAAACAAATTTTTTGCCTACTTTGCTCTCAATATCTTGGGGACATTTCACCGAGTGCACCGCAATTTCAGTTTTGCGTTCAAATTCCTTGTGAATTCGGCGACCCACCTCATCCCCATCCACAATGGGTGCACAGGCTAGGAGCACACTGGGGAGAAGGAGTAGACTATACCCTCGCAAATATTGCAAGCAATGATTTCTGTTCACAGGATTTTGGCGTAAGGATGGGACTTCAAAAGACTATGAGTGCTGTTGGGTCTATAAGTTTCAGAGGCTGGGCTGCAGCCCAGCCTAGGATTAAACCCCCTGGTTCATCAGGGGCAGACCCTTAACTTGTGGGGATAAATTTTAGGGCCGCAGAGTTCATGCAATATCTTAGGCCTGTGGGTTGAGGACCATCATTAAAAACATGACCTAGATGGGCATCGCAGGCTGCACAGAGCACCTCAGTTCGGACCATAAACAAACTGCGATCTGACTTTTCCTGGACATGAGTTTTGTCTGCAGGTGCCCAAAAGCTAGGCCAGCCAGTTCCGGAATCAAACTTAGTGTCGGATTTGAATAAGTCTGTACCGCAACAAACACATTGATAGGTGCCTGCTGTCTTCAGGTCATGATATTCCCCGGTAAAGGCCCGCTCCGTCCCATGGTGACGGGTCACCCGAAATTGTTCTGGAGTGAGTTGGGCTTCCCATTCCTGTTCTGTTTTCTGTACTTTTTCCATAAATTTTGTGTTGAGTCAGAAGGGCAATCTTGCGTGGATAAGTGATATCAGGAGAAACATAAGCAGCCGCCACCATTGAGCTGACAACCATGCTGCTTATCTAAATCCTAACGTTACTTTTTCCATCTTTGGGTCTGGTTGGTGGTGATTTCCCCAGGGTATGGCGGATAACCGATATCGCGAGTCCATGCAACCCAATCGGTGTGATGACTAACATCTTGGACTAGCGCCCCTTCCTGGGATGCCGAAGGCTATATTTTGAGGGAAATTCAGCTGAATCTAACTTTCTCTGTTCAAAATCGGGAGATTGTAGAGGCCGAATGCAGCAAATGAGCCTTTGATGCAGGATCGGAGATGAAGTGTGGGGATCTAAAGCAAATCCTAAATTATGAAGTTAAGGGGGGTCTTCTAGTGCTGCACAGCACAAACATGATTAACATTGAATGATAATAATCTGAGCACAGCTCTCAAGTGCGATTGAGGCTGACCGTTTATTCCTGGTACTTTCTTCCTTTAGTGCAATGACCAGCAATCCTTCAGCCCAAGTTCATGGTTCTTCTAGCGAACTGTCTCTCGATGCTATCGACTTACAAGATCGCTGCGAGTTAAGCAATCGCACCGGTATGGATAGCGAAACCCTTAAACGGGCTTTCCTCAATAATCTTTTCTATGTACAGGGCAAGTTTCCTGCCCTGGCGACGACCAATGACTACTATATGGCGTTGGCCTATACCGTCAGAGATCGTCTCTTACAACGGTGGATCAATACGGCAGCTACCTATACCGAGCTAGGGTCTCGGACTGTCGCCTATTTCTCTGCGGAATTTCTAATGGGACCGCATTTGGGCAATAACCTCATCAACCTCGGGATTTATGACCAAGTTGAGCAAGGCATGGCGGAATTAGGCCTCAGCTTGGATGCACTGCAAGAAGAAGAAGAAGAGCCAGGCCTTGGAAATGGCGGTTTAGGCCGTTTAGCCGCCTGTTATTTGGATTCCCTCGCCACGTTGGATATTCCCTCTCTGGGGTATGGCATTCGCTATGAATTTGGCATTTTTGATCAAGATATTCGCGATGGCTGGCAAGTAGAACGCACTGATAAGTGGTTAAGTGCAGGCAACCCCTGGGAAATTGCCCGGCCAGAATGGTCCGTAGAAATTAAATTGGGCGGCCACACCGAACATTACACAGATGATCATGGTATCTACCGTTCACGCTGGGTGCCAGATCAAGTCGTTAAAGGGATTCCCTACGACACTCCTATCTTGGGTTATCAAACTAATACTGCGAACACCCTGCGTTTATGGACGGCAGAAGCACCTGAATCCTTCGACTTTAGGTCCTTTAACTCCGGTGACTATTTGGGAGCGGTTTACGAAAAAATGATCTCGGAAAATATTTCCAAGGTCCTTTACCCCAATGATGATTCTTCTCAAGGCAAGCAACTCCGTCTGACCCAGCAATTCTTCTTCGTTTCCTGTTCGTTGCAGGATATGATTCGCATTCTGCATGGCCAGAACTTACCCCTAGAAAATTTCCACAAGAAATTTGCCGTTCAGCTGAATGACACTCACCCCGCTATCTCAGTGGTAGAACTGATGCGGCTATTGATCGATTACCACCAGCTGGATTGGGAGCAAGCCTGGGCCATTACCCATCAGACCTTTGCTTACACCAACCATACCCTCTTGCCTGAAGCCTTAGAACGTTGGCCCATCGAGCTATTTGGTTCATTGTTACCTCGCCATTTGGAACTCATTTATGAGATTAATCAGCGCTTCTTGGATGAGGTGCGGATTAAGTTTCCGGATGATGAAGAGCGCATGATTCGCATGTCTCTAATTGATGAAAGTGGTGAGCGGTATGTACGGATGGCTCACCTGGCTTGTGTCGGTAGCCATGCCATCAATGGGGTTGCCGCGCTACATACGGAGCTGCTGCAAAAAGACGTGCTTCGGGATTTCTATGAAATGTATCCCCACAAGTTCACCAATAAAACGAATGGGGTGACGCCACGTCGGTTTATGGTTCTCAGTAATCCCCAGCTTAGTAAGCTGATTACCAGTAAAATTGGCGATTCCTGGATTAAAAAGCTGAATGAACTGCAGCAGTTAGAGCAATTTGTGGATGATGCAGGCTTTCAAGTCGAGTGGCGGCGTATCAAGCAGCATAGCAAGACCGAGCTAGCGACATACATCCAAAATAATAACAACATCACCGTTGACCCGGATTCTTTGTTTGATATTCAGGCGAAACGCTTCCATGAGTACAAGCGGCAGCATTTGAGCTTGCTCCATATCGTTACCCTCTATAACCGGATTAAGGCTAATCCTGAAATGGAGATTACGCCTCGTACGTTTATTTTTGGGGGTAAAGCGGCTCCGGGCTATTTTATGGCCAAGCTCATCATCAAGCTGATTAACTCCGTGGGAAATGTGGTTAACCGCGATCCTGATGTGCGAGGCCGACTAAAGGTGGTCTTTTTGAAAGACTACAATGTCAAACTGGCCCAGCGCATTTACCCTGCTGCCGATTTGTCGGAGCAGATTTCTACCGCTGGAAAAGAAGCCTCCGGAACAGGCAATATGAAATTTGCCCTGAATGGTGCCCTTACCGTTGGTACCTTAGATGGGGCTAACGTGGAAATTCGGGAAGAAGTGGGTGAAGACAACTTCTTCTTATTCGGCCTGACGACGGAAGAAGTCTATCACAAGCGGGCTCATGGGTATCGTTCTCGGGACTATTACCATACCAACGCTGAGCTGAAGCTGGCGATTGACCGGATTGCTTCTGGGTTCTTCTCTCAGGGAGATGCGGAGCTGTTCCGACCCTTGGTGGATGATCTGCTGAATCAGGACCAATACTTCCTCTGTGCCGACTATGCTTCCTATATTGCCTGTCAAGATCAGGTGGCTGCGGTGTATAAGGATCAGGAAAAATGGACTCGCATGTCGATTTTGAATGCGGCCCGTATGGGTAAGTTTTCTTCGGATCGCTCGATTGATGACTATTGTCGAGATATCTGGAAGATTGAGCCTGTTAACGTTGAACTGCGTCAATGTTAGGAATAAGCGCCTAAATCATGGACAGTTTAGAGCAACTGGTTCAAGGGAAGGCACTGACTAAACATCAAATTGCTGAATTAGGCCAATGGATGTTGTCTGAACCAGATCGGTCAGCAGCTTTTGGCCTGACTCCAGGGTCGGTAGAAGAAACGATTCACCAGTTTGCCCAGCTCCTCCCCCGGATCTATCCCGAGGTGGAGGAGTTTTGGTGCGGAGACTGTCAAATTTCCACTTCACCGCTACAGACCCTCTGGCGGGTATGGATGCCGTTAGCCTTGCAGCTGGCAGAGGCTAGACGGAAACTCAATCGCCCTTTGATTCAAGGCATTTTGGGGATGCAAGGGGCTGGAAAAACAACCCTGACCACGGTGCTGCAGATCCTT
Source organism: Acaryochloris sp. 'Moss Beach' (assembly GCF_021497025.1). Classification (NCBI taxonomy): domain Bacteria; kingdom Bacillati; phylum Cyanobacteriota; class Cyanophyceae; order Acaryochloridales; family Acaryochloridaceae; genus Acaryochloris; species Acaryochloris sp. 'Moss Beach'. The sequence continues at coordinate 1,822,934 of NZ_CP071717.1, read as the reverse complement.
CTTGAGCAGCTAGGCTACTCATGTTGCTGTCTGTCCATTGATGATCTCTATAAGACCTATGGCGAGCGCCAACAGCTGCAGGTAGAAGATCCTCGACTGAAATGGCGAGGACCACCGGGAACCCATGATGTCGATTTAGGCATTCAAATTCTGGATCAGGTGCGAGCAAATGAGGCTGATACTCATCTGCAAGTGCCTCGATTTGATAAGTCGGCCTATGGAGGGCAAGGCGATCGCAGTGGGTTTGAAACGGTGCCGACCGCCGATATTGTGTTATTTGAGGGCTGGTTTGTGGGGGCACAGCCCATTCCACCTGATGTCTTTGAGCAAGCCCCTTCCCCCATTGATACGGCAGTAGATTGCCAGTTCGCGGTGGAGATGAATCAACGTCTGCAGGACTATTTGCCGTTGTGGGACCGTCTCGATCGTTTGATGGTGCTGAACTTAGCGGATTACCAGCTCAGTAAGCAGTGGCGGAAAGAAGCAGAACATAAAGCGATCGCATCTGGTAACGCCGGGATGAGTGATGGGGAAATCGATGAATTTGTGGATTACTTTTGGAAAGCGCTGCATCCAGAGCTATTTGTAAAACCGTTGTCCACTCAGGAAACCGGAGCAGATCTGGTGATTACAGTGAATGCAGATCACACCTTAGGCGATATTTATCAACCGGCTCGCCGGTATTGGGACACCCCTCTTGCATGAACTTTTTAGCCCATCTCTACCTGGCTCAGCCGACGGTTGAACATCGACTAGGCAACTTACTCGCAGACTTCATTAAAGGGACGGTCCGCCAGGAGTTCTCCGTGGAGATGCAGGCCGGAATGAAACACCATCAACAGATTGATAGTTTTACGGATCGACATTCGGTGGTTCGCCATAGCAAACGTCTGATCAGTCCTGCCCATCGCCGCATGGCAGGTATCCTGGTGGATATCTTTTACGATCACCACCTAGCTTGTCATTGGTCAGAGTACAGTGATGTGCCATTGGCAACGTTTACACACGATGTCTACCGCTCATTTCAAACCTATTCTGGCTGGCTACCGGCAGAGATTCACGCTCTTTTAGATCGGATAGCTACGGAAGATTGGCTGACCCAATACCAGACCATTGAGGGCATCGAAAATACCTTGTCTCGCTTATCTCGTAGAATCAGCCACCGTTGGCAACGTTCTGTGAATTTATGTCCTGCTATGGAAGATTGGATGGCCCATTACCCCACCTTTACCCAGGACTTTTCGCAATTTTTCCCAGATATGATTCAACATTGCCACACCCTGGATTAGGTGGGGAGTAAAGACCGCTGACATTGGGGGCAGATGGCATGAATCGATAGTTGACAGTCCAATAAGTGGAAGCCTGATTTTTTGGCGGTCTTAGAGCCAATTTTCAGAACGGAGTCACTTTTAAACTCAATGGTTTTATTGCATTTGACGCAAATTAGGTGGTGATGATGGTAAGGATAGGGCTGATTCAACTCATAGTGCTTATGACCTTCAGCAAATTCTAATTCTCGCAAGATTCCCATGCGAGCCATTAATTTAACCGTTCGATAAATGGTCGACAAACTAATGGGCTCACCCTGTTCTTCCAGGAGATTGTATAAATCTTCAGCGCTTAAATGCTTCCCTTTTTGCAGGTCTTGAAACACATTGAGGATCGTTTCTCTTTGAGGAGTAAGACGCCATCCTCGGTCATTCAGTTCTGCTTTGAGTGAGTTGGAACTGTACATAGTCTTTTCTCAAGAACATGAGCTTATTGAAAGTCTAAACTAATGATGTGTCTGATGGCAACAAGAAGATTCTATTGAGAAAAGTAAAGTGAATCGGTTAATGCAGGGGGAGACTGTAACTCCATACTTTGAAGCGTGGCTCAGCCCATTAGCCCTGAACACAAGAAAGAGGATCGCTTAGCGATCCTCTTAGGGTGATCTTGGCAATTTTTAACGAAATAATCGTTATGCAAACGCTTCTAGGAAGTCACGGATGCGATTACGACGCTTGGGCTGTCGCAGTTTCTGTAAGGCTTTAGATTCGATTTGGCGGACCCGCTCGCGGGATAAATCTAAGGACTTACCAATTTGGGCGAGGGAATGGGTTTTGCCATCATTAAGGCCAAATCGCATGGTGATTACATCTCGCTCCCGAGGGGTTAAGTCGGCGAGGAGCTGCTTGAGTTCATGCTGTAAGGACTCTCGCATGATCAGCTCTTCAGGAGAGATATCATCCGTTTCCAGCAGGTCGCCCAATTCAGTATCTTTGTCCTTACCAACTTTGATCTCCAGGGAGACAGAGCGGGGGACCCGGACTAGGAGTTCCCGAATTTGCTCCGGGGTCATATCCATTTCCTGGGCAATGTCCTCAATGCTGGCGGTTCGCCCTTTGCTTTGGGACAGTTTGCGCTGAGCCTTCTTGATTTTGTTCAGCTTTTCGGTGATGTGGACCGGGAGTCGGATGGTGCGGCTTTGGGTTGCGATCGCACGAGTGATTCCTTGTCGAATCCACCAGTAGGCATAGGTACTAAAGCGATACCCTTTAGTGGGGTCAAACTTTTCTACCGCCCGTTCTAGGCCTAAAGTGCCTTCTTGAATTAAGTCTAGAAGTTCTAAGCCTCGGTTTTGGTATTTCTTGGCAACAGAGACGACCAAGCGCAGGTTGGCTTGAATCATATGCTCTTTGGCTTTAATGCCGTGCTTGACCATTTGGTCTAGCTCCGCAGTAGATAATTCTGCCTTTTCGGCCCAGGCCGTTTTGCCTTCGGCCAGTCGAGGTTTTAGCTCTTCTACTGGAATATCAGCTTCCTTGGCCCAGCGTTTGAAAGAGGGGCGATGCCCCAACATGGCGGTCAGCCGAGCACGGACATCCGTTAAGCGTGCATACTCAGCAATAACCGGATGACTCTCTAATAATTCTTCTCGCGTTTCCAGCAGATGCATATAGCGTTGCACCTTCTGGGCTTCAGCGACTTCTTCATCTCGCTCTAATAGGTTTACTCGGCCAATTTCTTGCAAGTATAACCGCACCAAATCCGTCGTTCCGCGACGGTTGGCAGCAGAAATGGGAGTCATCTTCAGAGCGGCAAGATCTTCAGAAGCATCATCATCTAATTCAGCGCTTGGATCAAAATCTACTTCCTCAGGTTCATTGGAATTTTGGTCAAGGTCACGACTGTTCCCTTGACCGTCATAAACGGCATGAATGACTTCTGCTTTTTGCGGAATTGCCGACATCTAAGATCACCTCTAACAGGTTAAAGCGAAAACAGCTCCCTTCCTCTATAGTTCCCAAAAAATAAGACTTTCAAGCATATGAAGAGTTCTAGTTTTGGCTGTAAACTAAACAGAGAAGACACCTCTAAGCGATTTTTTCGCCGCGACCAAATAATTGTTTTTTGTTTGGAAGACAGAAGAAATTACAACAATTTCTCAGGGGTGTATTCTCATACAATATGTTTTCTTCCAAGTGCTTGCAGTGACTGAGGTCAATTCGATCTGGCAACTTGCATCACATTTGTTTTATTCACTTGGCTTAAATCACCTATGATGCGCTCCTTTGTTTTACCCTCAACGTTTCTGCTGACCTTATTGCTGATGGTGGGGTTATTCTTCTTCATTCGCGCCTCGGTGAAAGATCGCATAGAGGAGCTGCAATGGCTGTCTACCCAGCCAGAAGAAACCGTGCTGAAGACAGTTGAAGACCACCTGACGAATCGGTCCTATCGGCTAGCGGCTTTGGACAAAGAATTGGATCAAGTCACCTTTGAAGGGATGGTGCGGCCCAGCGTTGTAATGGCCTGTTTCCTAACGGCACTGATGCTAACGGCAACCCTCTGCTTAAGCCTAGTGTTTAGCATTCTCTTCCCCACCGTTGGTTTGGGCTTTACGGTGATCACGGTCATCTCACCGATAGCAGGCTGGTTCTACTGGCAAAGAGCGCAACGGCCAGAGCAGGTTAGACTCAAGGTCGAATCGGTGGAGTCCTCGACTGCTGACGCAGAGCCCCAAACCCTACTTACCGTCATTGCCCACCGGGATGAAATCACGGCAATGCGCCCGACCCTGAAAACTTTTGGCGTTATTGCACCGTAGCGACCGCTCGCTGCCTCAGGAGTAGCCCTAATTCAATCTAGTATCGAGACATCAGTTTACTAGTACCGCCGATTGCGAGACTGTCTCCATTCTTGCGGATGACATGCGTAAATATTTGATGGGCAATGTGTCACCTAAACAGATGCGCTTCGCCTGGTGGGCTTTCGTTAAAGTTGGAGCTGACTAGCCATCTCCTGGTCCTCTATCTGTTGGACGGATATCTTCGTGCTTGTCCGACATCATTGAAGGATCGCATTAATCGCTGGTGCTAGCGTTCATCTAAAATGCTGCTGTTTTCATGGATCGGCCTCAACGTTTTTGTGGGGACAAAGCCCGGATTAAGGCCAATACCTTGAAGGCTCTTTTCCCATGGGTGGAGATATCGTAGAGAGTCTTGACTCAAGAAGAGGTGTTGAATATGAATGGGGGTTTCACCAGCATCCTGAACTCGGCCGCCAGCCATAGGGAAACGTCCTGCAGTATTGCGGGTGGCTAACTATCTGTTGGTTCAATCAATGCTGAATGAAAACTGTGTCGCTATTCGTCTTCCCAGGTTTCCACTTCTAGGAAGCTGGCGATTGGATCTTGCATCGAAAATTCAAAGTCGATTAACTCATCTTTTAGATGTGTCCATTTATCGGGAAACAACAACCCAACTTTCCATAGGCTATCGGTTGGCTTGAGTTTTTGAGAATTGACTAACGACTGCACTTGGCGCTGCAGTTTACCCATTGGGTGCAGAACCGCCGGAGTCATGGTGGTATTTGTCATAGATGAATTGTAGAAAGATTAAACGGATTGCTAATAGTGCAAACACTAAAAACAGCTACGTTGCGTTGTCTAAGAGGTGTTATGCAACCGGCTGCTTGAATTCGCTCATCATCCTAACACATGCTTATGAATTTCTTGGTAGTCAGATTATTGATTTTTTCCTTAATAATCATGTTATTCATAAGTTCCTCAAGGCAGGGAACGCAATGCGAGTTGGCATTATTGGCTGTGGTGTAGTGGGGGCAGCAATTGCCTTTGAACTGAGCCAGACCCATCAGGTCACGGTTTGGGATGCGCGAGGGGAGCATCAATGGCAGGCGACAGGGGCCGCCCTAGGCGTGTTGATGGCGGCGATTACCCCCAAAGCTCAAGGGGAAACATCTCCAGTTACGCCTGGACAGTCTAAAGCGCTACGAAACCCTCATACCCGAACTGGAAGCTATCACTCAAACATCCTTGTCCTATAACCGCCAAGGCATTCTACGCCTGTGTTTTGATGGCGATGAGCTGAATCGGTGGTATAAGACTCAGCAAGTCCGGGCAAAACAGGGATTTCACCTGGATATTTTGGATCGAGAACAGCTATTTCAGGCCTATCCCCATTTGCGCACAGCCCATCTGTGGGAATCTAAAGTGCCAACGGTAGGTGCCATTTATTCGCCGCAGGATCGCCAAATTAATCCCGTTGCTTTATCGGCTGCGTTGATCGCGGCTGCTCAAAAGCAGGGAGCCAAGTTTTATTTCAATGCTCCGGTTACTGAATTTAAATCTTTGGCAGAGAATGATCTCCCCCACCTGACCCAGGTTTGTACGGCAACCGCAAGCGATGCAGTGGATTGGGTGATTTTAGCGGCTGGATTAGGAACAATGCCCCTGACGACGACCCTTAAACAGACTGTGCCGATTTATCCTGTATTGGGCCAAGGATTACACCTGCGCCGCCAAACCCCTCTTGCTGACCCTATGCCGGTCGTGAATGGTGATCAGGTCCATATTGTGCCGATCAATGCTTCTGAGGTGTGGGTGGGGGCTACGGTGGAGTTTCCGGCAGAAGTGGGGGCTGCAGTAGAGGCGGATCCAGCGCAAATGTATGAGCTGCATCAGCGTGGGATCGCATTAGATGAATCCTTAGCCCATGCCAGTATTCTGAGAACCTGGTCTGGGTTGCGTCCTCGGCCTCATGAACGGCCTGCTCCCATCATTGAACGGCTACCTGGCTATGACAATGTGGTGGTGGCTAGCGGGCATTATCGCAATGGTGTTTTATTAGCTCCCATTACGGCCCAAAAAGTGCGACAGTTGATATCGAACTAAAGTGAGTTCTTGATTTATGCCCTTCCCCCGAGCTAGTGGCCTTCTCCTGCATCCTACGTCTTTCCCTGGTCGATTTGGAGTCGGTGACTTAGGGCCAGAAGCCTACCGATTTGTTGATTTTATGGCCAAGAGTGGCCAGCAACTTTGGCAGGTATTGCCTTTGGGGCCAACGGGGTTCGGTAACTCTCCCTATATGTGCTACTCAGCCATGGCGGGCAATCCTTTATTAATTAGTCTTGAGCAACTGCAAGAGCAGGAATTGCTGCAAGAAGAAGACCTAGAGCTAGGGGTCGGCTTTCGGCCCGAGACGATTGCCTACGAGCAGGTTCTCCCCATGAAGCTCGGTCTGCTGCGGCGGGCCTATGACAACTTTAAGGCTGGGGTCTTTCCAGAACTCGCCGTCGCCTTTCGAGATTTTTGTCAAACTCGGGTCTGGTTAGAAGATCTTGCCTTATTTATGGCCCTCAAAGATGCTCATTGGGGAGCGGCTTGGAATACGTGGCCCCAAGAGATTGCCCAACGGCAACCCGCTGCCATGGCCCATTGGCGACAAAAGCTGCAGTCTGATGTGGAGATGCATAAGTTTTGGCAGTTTCAGTTTTTTCAGCAATGGTCCAATTTGAAGAAGTATGCCAACGATAACGGCATTCAGATTATTGGTGATATTCCCATTTATGTGGCTCACAATAGTGCAGATGTTTGGGCCAATCCTGAACAATTTTTCTTAGATCCAGCAACAGGCGAACCGGCGCTGATGGCTGGGGTGCCACCAGATTATTTTAGTGATACGGGGCAGCTATGGGGTAATCCCATTTACCAATGGGAGCGGATGAAACATCAAGGCTTCAAATGGTGGATTCAGCGTTTCCGCACCATGCTGGACTATGTGGATCTGATCCGTGTGGATCACTTCCGGGGCTTTCGAGCCTTTTGGCAGGTCAAGCAAGGGGAAACCACTGCCATGAACGGAGAGTGGATCAAAGCCCCTGGAGATGAGCTATTCGAAGCCCTCAGAGATGAACTGGGCAATCTGCCGATACTGGCCGAGGACTTGGGCATCATTACCCCCGATGTGGAAGAGCTGCGGGATAAGTTTGAATTTCCCGGCATGAAGATTCTCCACTTCGCTTTTGGCTCTGGTTCTGGCAATCCGTACCTGCCCTTTAACCATGTGCAGAATTGCCTGGTTTATACCGGCACCCATGACAACAACACGACAGTGGGCTGGTTTCAAGATATGCCTGACCATGAGCGGGTGTTTGTGGAAGGCTATATGGGCGGTTTTTCAGAGGAGGGCATTCACTGGGATTTAATGCGACTGGCTTTGAGTTCCGTTGCCAACCAGGTGATTATCCCGGTGCAAGATCTGTTGGGGTTAGGAACCGAGGCCCGGATGAACTTACCCAGCACGTCGGGGGGGAACTGGGCTTGGCGGTATCGTTCGGGTGGATTGACGGATGCGATCGCAGAACGGTTACTGCAACTCACTGACACCTATGGTCGTGCTCCCGTCAAAACAGATGACTCCTGGGATTAGTGGTGCGTAAGAATCTCGGAACTTTGAGGTCTTGAGTTTGACGCTCTGGAAGCAGCTAGGCTGATCCAGGGCTGAAGTTTTTATGCCAAACCTAGGCGAGATCGAACCGTAGAGAGTGGTTCTGACCAATAGTCTTCGAGGGGATGGGCGATGATGCAAGCTGCTTGCTGTCCAAGTTTATGACTTTGCTGCTCGATGGCACGTAGTTGTCGGTATTGGTGTGGAATAACCAGAGGATATAAGTAATGGGCCAGCCAGGCTGCTGTCTTATAGCTGGGACCATAGTGCTGAGCATCGACAAAAGCCCATACCCCCATTTCTCCGACAAGGCTGGTGTCATATCCTAACAGCACATGAAACACATCATGGAGGAGGGTATAGCGCAGTCCCAAGGATTGGTTTGGCAATTTAGCTATGATGTCTTCGCTAATCTCCAATGGGGTTAGATGGCATTCATCCATATGCTGGGCATAGATTCGTCCAAAGGTTCCTTCAGGTAGGGGTCTTAAGGCTGCCAAGTCAATTTTGGGAAAGCAGATTGTTAATCTAGAGAGCTTCTCAGCAATCTCTGGATAAGCTTTAGTGCCTAATATTGCAGACTTGTAAGCAGCAACGTCCCCCAATTTACCTTGGCGATAGGCTTGTACGGCTAAGAAGAAAAAGGAGAACCGCTGGCTAGAGGTTAGTAGATGACTGCTATCCATTTCTTCAAACTTCATGATCGAACAATAGCAATAGACGCACCCTTAATTCGAGATTGGAGCAGTTCTACATGACAATCGCCGAAAATGGCTGCCTCGACCATGCGGTGATAATCTGCGACGGACCATAGATAGTCAATCGGTTAAGTCAGGGGTGAGCGTGAAGGCGTCATATGCTGGATGACTATGTCCTGTCACTATTGTATCGAGGGTAAGAAAGTCTTCAACTTCGGACTCAGATATGTCTTGGGAATGACGTTTGTTGTGGAAGAGGATAGTACGTCTTATCTACTAAACGTAGTTTTCTCGGTGTGGAAAACGTAATATAAACCAAGTATTAGGTCACAGGCTAGGTCAGGGAGTTTGTAATACCAATTTGTGTTTTGGGATGTAATTTAGATAGGATCTAATCCTATGTTCATTCCATAAGTATATGAGTCGAGTTAGTACAGTTAAACCGCATCTAACAGTGGATGAGGTGAAAGACAAAATTGCCACGGCTCCGACTGCCCGCTGTCAGCAAAAATGGATGATTATTTATAACGCCCTGGTAGATCCTCGCCCAGCTATCGAAATAGCCACGCATACTGCAACTAGTCTTCGAACGGTCCATCAGGTGATTTCCGCTTACAATCGCCTAGGAGCAGCAGCAATTGCTCCTAGGGCTAAACGGAAGAAGAATCCCGGTGCTTATCTGAGTATTGAGGAAGAGATTGAATTTTTAGAATCGTTTATTGAACGTGCTCAACAAGGTCATTTAACAACGGTTCAAGAGATCCAAACGGCCTTTGAGACTAAAGTGGAGACGTCAGTGGCACCCAGTACTATCTATCGTTTGCTAGACCGACACGGATGGCGCAAATTCATGCCTCGTCCGTCCTATCCCAATGGGAACAAAGCGGCACGAGAGGCTTTTAAAAAAACTTTCGGGGGCTGGTCCAAACTGCTGTAGCAGATCGCTCAGCCGAAGACCAACGTCCCATTGTGATCATGGCAGCAGACGAAGGGCGCTTTGGTCGTCTAGGACAAGTAAGAAGAGCTTGGTGTGCTCCTGGAATTCGACCCGAAAGTGGGCAGCAGCTTGTCCGTGAATATCTCTATGGCTATGTTGCTGTTGCTCCTGCGTTAGGAAAGATGAGTGCTTTAGTCTTACCCTTTTCCAATACTCAGATGATGAACTTATTCCTAGCACAAGTGGCGGATGAATTTTCAGACTATTTTGTGGTGATGCAGGTCGATGGAGCGTCTTACCACACCAGAAAGAAGCTCGTCATTCCAGACAATATACGCTTGATTGTTCAGCCTCCTCGAAGTCCACAACTCAATGCTGTAGAGCATATCTGGGAGGAGATGAAAGAAAAGCACTTCTACAATCAGGTTTTTGATTCTTTAGATGAGGTATCCGATACCTTGTGCAAGGGACTCAAAGAACTCATGGATTTACCCGATAGGCTGACTTCTATGACCAATTTTCCTCATATGAGAATTACGATTTAAAACGCAAATTGGTATAAGGTGGCATAGATTACCTGAGAATAACCGATGTTTCGCCCATAAACATCCTTCATTATTACACCGATAGATATATTAGACCTCTTGCATAATTGAGCTAACGATATGGTGATGAACTAAAGATCTAAGTCAGAATGCAGCATAAATTTAATCAATAACATATCGCGAAACGAATATTGCAAGAGGTCTATTGGAAATGCTTTCCCTATCTTATTTACAGGCAAGTAACTATAAGTTTGCATGTCGGGAATTTTCTTAATACTTAAGTCTGTATGTTTTGATGCTGGTGTAGGGAATACTAATATTTCAGAAGTAAATAGATTGCTCACTTGTTTTATGCCAAGAGGAAATCAACCTTCTAATTATAGTCATACTAGACCTCTTGCATAATTCAGCTAACGATATGGTAGCGGACTCAAAATCCAAGGCAGGTCGCAGTATTTATTGAGTAAGTACTTTATGAAACTAAAATTGCAAGAAGTCTACTGACTTGTACATAAATCAAAAGTAATTAATTTCGCTAACTTCAAGCCTAGTTAAGATGCAAAATCATACTAGTCATTAGGTTTTTTATCCACTCTTTTTGATCTTTATTCAGAAGTTACTATATAAAAAAACTAATTATAATGGCACAAGCAGATTCATTTTCCTTGCTTCAAGTAATTGCTACAAGTTCAGCAACATTCATTACTTCTGGGATAGGAGGTGCTTTATTTCAAAAGTGGCTTACAAGATCTAAGCCATCAATAAGTATTACCTCTGTTGGATTTGAGGTTCCTGAAGAACTGATTCGGTTGCCAGAATCCTTGCAAATAAGGTCAGACGAAAATGCTTGGGTTAGAAAGTTTAAAAATTATGAAGAGTCTGAGGATTTACTAAAGTTTCATGAAGAGGCTCAAACTATTACTGAGCAACTAAGAAATGCTTTAGAATTGGCGCAAACGTGGCTACAGGAAAATGAAGGAAAAGATATAAGTTCGGCAATAGCTCTTGCCGAACTTAAAAAGCATCCATACTTTGAGGATGTAATAATTGGAAGTCTTATTTTAGGAGGGATTAAACGCGCTGAAATCAGCAATCCACCTGTTGTCCTAGAACAGGCAAGTGAAGTTTATGAAGATCTCTTCGAAACTAAAGAGATGGATGAAATGATATCTATCGATCTTGGCAAGAAAAGAGTTCAATTTTCTTTTGATAATATGTTTTCAAAGCAAAAGATGCAGGTTGAAACTCTCGCAAAGTCTTTTGCTAAGGGTATATACGGGAATTTGGCTTATTACACAAAGGAATTCATTGCAGGTGCCAATAGAGACATCAATAGGCTACAGCAATTGAGCAAAGAACTAGAAAGTGTACTGCTTCCTAGATTGAGGCTCTCGATTGGACTGTCTGTATATAACTCAGGCAAGTCCTCGACAGTTTTATATCCGTATGTAGGCCTAAAAATATTAGATCAAGCTTTTGAGGATAGATCATTTTTGCTTGCAATTAAGCGAGTACAAAAACCAGGAGCTTTTGAGATCAAAAACTTATTTCCTATGTTGAAAGAGAGAGGAGAGAGAGGTAAAGATATTGTTGTCAGTGGTCTCTTACCTGAAACAAGTACTAGCCCATATATTGATATCCCACCTGAAAAATTCAAAGAATTGAAACTAGTTGCAACTGAACCTATTGGTGGTGACGATATCAGCATAGTGAAAGAAATATATTCGACAGGCCTTTTAACCTGTCAAGTCGTATACTCTAGACGGCTAAGATATTAACTTCTTTAAAAGACTGAAACTTGAGTGATAGAAGGCTTGTTAGTTTCGCCTTGTGCTCTCCATTGCATTGATCAATGCAATGTTGAATGGCCCCTTTGAAAGAGTGAAAATCGGCATAATACTTCGAGTAGAGACATTCCTTGCGCACAAAGCGCCAAAGCCGCTCAATCAAATTCAAATGGGGGTGAATAGGAGGGCAAATAGACTAACTCAATATCGACGATCTCAGCAAAGTCAGTCACCAGCTGGCATTTTTGATATCGGGCATTGTCTAAAATGACGCTGATGGGTATGACTGGGTCGAGTAGTGCCAGCTTGGCTAGCAACAGACACATGCTATGAGAGTTGATGTAGGTGTGGTTGGTGATACTGGTGACTTCTTTGGTGACAGCGTTGAGTGCACCCAGAACATTGAATCGTTGACGGCCAGAAGGAGACGGGATGAAGATCCGACGAAGGCACCAGAGAAACCCCAGATAAGCCCGGTGAACAAAATGAGCAGCATCCACAAAAAAGACAAGACGCTCTTGGCGTTGAGCTTCCTCTAATAAGGGTTCAAGGCGAGTTTGTCGAAACTGCTCTTGCTCCTCAATTTTCTCGGGCAGACTCGACTTTCCCGGCACATACCCCACTTTTCGATAGCGACAACCAATGCGCTTGAGGAAGGCTTTGATCTGGGTTGGAGAACGCTTAATGCCTGTCAATTGTTCAATGACTGCTTGGGCTTCTGCACTGGTGCGGGGCGGGTGGTGCTCAAAGTAGGCTCTCACACTATCGCTATGAGCATTGAGTGAACTAGGTTGACCTTTGTATTCCAGGGTCTTCAGTCCTTCAATTCCGCCTTGTTGATACTGACGAAGGGTTTTAGCTAAGGTCGGACGACTAATCTGACAAAGCTGACAAATCTGGGCATGGGGAAGACCCTGACTTTTCAAGTAGAGCACTTCCATCCGTCGCTGCACCCGTGGGTGAGGATGATGATAGCGTTCGTAGTTGAGGTGTTGGATTTCCTCTGCGGTGAAATCAATTTTAATCATGCAAGTAAGAGAGTAGGTGGGGGATACTCCCAGTGTGCCAAATCTCTCCGCTACTATGTTAAGTCACAAGTCGTCTGCAGTATAGCTATGACGGTAGATAAAAAAGCGATTTGGTCATTGCCAGCTATTTTCGGAGACAAAATTAATGATGAGGATTCCTTGAAATTAAAAAACCTAGTCGTTGGCAAGGCTCATAGAAGAAGTAAGTTTAGAGGGGCGTAAGCACAGAATCGGGGATGCATGGCTCAAAGAAAAACGGGTCAAGGACAATAGATCCTGTACCCGAATCAAAAACTTGTCATGAGCCTACCATCGCAATTGCCAACCGTACTAGAGCATCACGAATTTCTAGAACAGGCCGAAGCACTCTGTCTGAGTCAGATGGTTTATATCGTTCTGCAAATGGGTTTGTTTTTGGCTCGATGGCTTCTGGAGGATGAACTCTCACGGCGAGCAAAAACAGTATTGGAATGGCCGAGGTGTCCCACCTGCGGAACCCGCTTGCACTCGAAGGGATGGGAATCTCGTCAGATGCAGACACTGGTGGGAAATATTGCCTGAAAGCGACGGGTGGGTCGTTGTCCCAACAGGTGTCCAGGTAGTCTATCCGCTCCTTTGGATCAATCCATTGGGATTACCTCCTATCAGCACAGCAGTGAAGAATTGGTTCGTCTAGGCTGCTTGTTCAGTTTATTTATGCCCTATGAACTGGCCAGTTGGATGCTGAGTCAGTGGAGTGGTTTATCCGTCAGCTCATCAAGCTTGTGGAATTGGGTGCAAGTCATGGGCAACAAAGCTTATCAGGAGCTAGAGACTCAACTCAAAGCTCAAGCATCAGGTGACCAGGCTCCTTGTGAAGCGATTTCAGCGGTGTTGTCTGCTCTACCTTTGGCCATTGCTGCTGACGGTGTGATGGTGCCCTTTCGCCCCACCCCGAAAACCCCCAAGGGAAAAATCCAGTGGCGAGAAGTCAAAGTCGCTATCTTAGCCCGCCTAGGAACACGGGTCACCCGAGCACAAAAGCGTGTCCCCCAACTACTGCGTCGAAGACTGGTGGCAGTATTGGGCGATATCGACCAGTTCATCCCCTTACTGCACCTCGAAGCCCGCAAACAAGACTTTGAATCGGCCCCAAGCATCATCTGGTTGAGTGATGGGGGGCGAGGCTTCTGGCGAGTCTACCGCACCTTGTTCTCTCACTGTGCTGTGGCAGTTCTCGATTTCTTTCATGCAGCAGGCCATCTTGCACGAGCAACAAAAGCGATGTTTGGGGATGCTCGCTCTGCTCAAGCCCAAGCCTGGCTCCGGCGCTGGCGACACCAATTGCGACATGGGCAACACCTATTAGTATTGCGGTCCTTGACGATGTTGATTCACTCACAATTGTTTACGGGCAAATCTTTTACGACGTTGCTCCAGGTACAGGCTTATTTCCAGCGCCATCTGCGACACATCCAATATCGCCACTTTGAACAACTACAGATACCGCTGGGGTCAGGAATGGTCGAAAGTGCTTGTAAGTGGCTGATTCAACAGCGCTTTAAGGGGGTTGGTATGCGCTGGAGCGAGGATGGTTTCAATCATCTACTCATGCTGCGGCTTGCCTGGGTCAATCAACGGTTTGACTCCCTATTCCCAGGGGTAACCATTCCGAAGTCTAAGGCATCCCCGATCCATTAGTTACGCCCAGTTTAGAGCTGTTGTACGTAAGTAAATATGGGCGTTCGCTTCTCTAAGAAGTATTGATAACAGCATAATGTAGGTTAATCCTGGTCATTGAAGAGTGTCAGTATAACGATCTAAATACAGCGGACGCTCGCAAGTGTCTGGCGTTTGACCTTTACTCGGAAAAGTGGACAGTTGCAGAGTGGTTTCTCAGCTAGCTTGCCTACCGAGTAGTTGGAGCAAGCGGTTTTCCCGTGCCAGACTTAACGGCAGCTATTCCTCAGGGTGTGAACTACAAATTTCCATGAGCATAGGTCTGACCGATTCTCACCCGATTCTCTGCGTCTTTTAATCTCTTCTTCCAGTAGTTCCCATGGGGATCGAGCTACCCTGTAGTGAACGCATTGTGACTCTCATTATTTAGAGCAAATTCCTTATGCCCCAGCAACAATTTGGACTGATTGGCCTCGCAGTTATGGGGGAAAATCTAGCCCTCAACGTTGAGCGCAATGGCTTTCCCATCGCCGTCTACAATCGGACGCGAGCAAAAACCGATGCCTTTATGGCAGAGCGGGCCCAAGGACGACAAGTGGTCGCCGCATATACACCTGAAGAATTAGTGGCGTCTCTCGCCCGGCCTCGACGCATTTTGATCATGGTCAAAGCTGGTGCACCAGTGGATGCTGTGATTCAGCAGCTCAAGCCCATGCTGGAGCCGGGAGATGTGCTGATTGATGGCGGCAACTCCCTGTATGGAGATACCGTACGGCGCACGGAAGAGTTAGAAGCAGTTGGCCTGCGCTTTATCGGCATGGGCGTTAGCGGCGGTGAAGAAGGAGCGCTCAACGGTCCTAGTCTCATGCCGGGTGGCACAGAAGCAGCCTATAAAGACCTATCTCCCATCCTGACGAAAATGGCTGCTCAAGTAGATGATGGCCCCTGTGTGACCTACATCGGTCCGGGAGGTGCAGGGCACTACGTCAAAATGGTTCATAACGGCATTGAATATGGCGATATGCAGCTGATTGCCGAAGCCTATGACCTGCTCAAAAATGTTCTAGGACTGAGTCATACAGAACTGCATGAGGTATTTAGTGAGTGGAACACCACGGATGAACTGAATTCCTTTTTGGTGGAAATTACAGCTGAAATTTTCACCTATGTTGATCCAGGTACCCAGCAGCCTCTGGTCGAGCTGATTTTGGATAAGGCAGGCCAAAAAGGTACTGGGCGCTGGACTGTGATGAGTGCGTTGGAATTAGGCGTACCCATTCCGACGATTACGGCAGCTGTGAATGCCCGCATTACCTCATCTTTTAAGGATGAGCGGGTCAAGGCAGCTGAAATTCTGACGGGGCCAACCGCGACCTTTAGCGGCGACAAGCAAGCCTTTATTGGCAAAGTTCGGGACGCCCTCTATTGCTCTAAGATCTGCTCCTATGCTCAGGGCATGGCCTTGATGAGTGCGGCTTCCAAAGAGTTCAACTTCAATTTGAATTTAAGTGAAATCTCTCGCATTTGGAAAGGCGGCTGTATTATTCGCGCCGGCTTCTTGGACAAGATCAAGTCAGCCTTTGCTGATGATCCAGCCTTGGCAAATCTACTGCTTGCCCCTGAGTTTCGGCAGACCATTTTGGATCGTCAGCAGGCCTGGCGGGAAGTGATGGCTACTGCAGCTCAGTTGGGGATTCCAGTCCCAGCCTTTAGTGCTTCTTTGGATTACTTTGATAGCTATCGCCGCGATCGCTTGCCCCAAAACCTGACTCAGGCCCAGCGCGATTTCTTTGGTGCTCATACCTATGAGCGCATTGATAAGGAAGGAACGTTCCATACAGAATGGACCGCTATTAATGAGTCCAACAGCTAGTTTCCCAAGCTGGATTCTTGTGGGATAAGCTGGAACTGCCGTGCTAGCGCGGCAGTTCTCGGTGCAGGGTGGCTATGGCGAAGCGTGCATTAAAGATTTTGGGTGGTGGCGTTGCGATCGCAGTTCTCGCATTGGGAATTGGCTGGTTGAGTCGCAATGGCATTATTGAGTCAGCCCTAGAAGGAGCGATTAAAGACACGACGGGCGTGAGTACGGATGTAGAGGGACTCAACTTTCAGCCCTTCGCTGGGGATTTGACCATTAAAGCCATTACCCTCAAAAATCCTGAGGGATTTTCCACGCCTCATCTGATTAAAGTCCAAAATTTAGATTTAGATTTTCAGCTTTCCAACCTTTGGCAAGATCAGGTGGATATTGAATCCCTGACCGTCAATGGATTGGATCTGAAGGTGGAGCAACAGATTCCAGACAATAATTTAGTGAAAGTGGTTGATACCCTGCAAGAAAAGGAGCAGCCCGAAAGCAGCGGCAACGAGAAGGTCGTTAAGATTGGTCGCCTCAGTATCCGTAATATCAAAGCTTCGATTAAAGTCAGTGCCATTGGTGATTTTGGCATCGAAGAGGATCTTGATATCAGCGATATTGAGCTAACGGACGTGACTTCTAAGAATGCCGAGGGGAAATTGTCGGTTGCGATCGCAAATGCCGTAACCACTGCTTTACTCGAAAAAATTCCTCAAGATGGCTTTCCCATCAAGCTTGATGGCGATAATCCCCTCAAGGACTTACCCATTGATGATATTCCCTTTGATATTGAAGATCTGATTCCCTAGGTCAGCCGTTTGCCCAGAGATCGATGAACTGATGTAAGGCAGCCTGACCTGCGTTGGCGTTATTTCATAAAGGAATCCCAGAGTAGTTTCTGTCAGCCCCTGGAAAGTGCTAGCTTATCTGGCGGTAACGCAATGGCTTACGCCTGAAATAATTGACTAACCTGATCAGAGGGCATGGGTTTGCCTGTGTAATATCCTTGTACAAAATCGACCCCACAGTGCTGAACTAACTGTAGCTGGGACAAGCTTTCAATCCCTTCTGCCACCACAGAAAATCCTAAGTCATGACAGAGCTTCACACTAGCTTCCAGTAACACTTGTCCCCGCTGCCTTTCCCCTTCAGGAGCGATGACCAGTTTGCGATCTAATTTGACCGAATCTGCTTCTAGAGAAACTAAGGTTGTGAGGGAAGAATAGCCTGCCCCAAAATCATCAATTGAAACTTGATGTCCAGCAGATCGAAGGTCACGAACCACTGATGCTAAAGATTGCACTTCCGAAGTGTAAGTATGTTCGGTAATTTCTAGTTCAAAATAAATCCCTTCTTGTCTGGCTTGAGCAATCAAAGTCTGCACAGAGGGCGGATCTAATAAAAAATCTTTATCCAGGTTAATACTAATCTGAGGAAATCGTTGACCCTCCCCTCGCCACTGTTTGATCTGGTCAAAAACAAGCGACAACACTTTTTGATCCACAGCCTTAGATAGACCCTGTTGGTAGAGGATCGGCAAAAACGTAGGGGGGACAATTTTACCCGCTGCATTTTGGAACCGCAGCAACGTTTCTAAGCCAACGAGTGCTTCCGATTGGGCATCTACCTTAGGCTGAAAATAGAGGAGAAACTGCCCGCCTTTGAGTTGCTGTAGTAAGCGTTGGACTTCTTCCATTCCTTGGACTTGATCCATTTTCTGAGTCATAAACCGTCGCTCTTCTTGGCGATTGATTTCTGTATTCACAAATTGGTAGGCATCACCATGTAAGAGCTTGCGAAGATTACGTGGAGTATTCGACTGTTGCTTTGCCAGAACTAGAAATGGATAGTAGATACTAATATCGATAACGATACAAAGGAACTGGGTCAGTACCGCCCCTCCCGATCCTCCAGAGGCCGCATAGGCACTATATAAGGGAGGAGACATCCAGTTTATGGCAGTCGCACTAATGGTGAATGCTCCCCAGTGAATTGCAGTCAGCGCAATAGCCATATTGACCAGCGGAGCTAACAGAAACGGTGCCAGAAAGAGTGGATTTAGAATAATCGGAAGTCCGAACAATAAAATCTCATTCACATTGAAGAGTGCGAATGGCAGACTCAGCTGCGCAATGGATTTGAATTGGGTAGATCCGGGTAGAAAAAGAATCGCCAATGGTACGACAAAAGTGGAGCCAGACCCTCCAATATTCATAAACACATCATGTAAAACTTTGAAGTGAATACTGCCAGCTTCAGATGATGGAATCGCATTCAAAATTCGAAATAGACCGTCGGCACTATACTCGCCATGAATCCCGAAAAACCAAGAAAGTTGAGAAATTAGCTTAAATAGAATGACTTCTTGGGTGGCTTGCAGTTTAGGTAGGATTTCGAATAAAAAACTGAAAAGACCAGCCTTAAAAAACAGCCTAAATCCTTGACCGATTAACTCAAAACACAACACTGTTAAAAGACCTGGAATCAGGAGGTTCAGCGTTCTTTGGAGGGCTGGACTCACCTCAGATCGACCTCTAAAAAATTGCAGAGCAGAGAATCGACTGAAGTAATGGAGTAGTGTGACTGCTACCAGTGTGGCTGGAATACTGGTGAGCACTGAACCTTGAAACGAGAGGATTTGGCCTGTCGAATCGATAAATAAGAAGCCCGACACGCGCAAGAAACAAACGCCTGAAATCAGAACAGTACTGACCTGATCCAGCTCTTTCTCCTTTGCCATTAGGGTGCTCAGGGAAATGTTGAGAAAAAACGGGACTAAAAAGAAATAGAGTCGGCTGACTTCATTCCCGTTGATGAAACCCTCTGCTACCACACCCTGAGATGCCAGCAGGCCAGACAGACCTGACAGCAAAACGATAATATTCATCACTAAGACGACAGGCAAGAGGGATGTAAATGCCTCTCGCAATAACAGCAGGGTCTTAGAGTGAACAAGACGAGTCAGGTACATGGATGAACAACAAATACAGGTAAAAGCTTTTTGGAGTGGGGTTAAAGCCGCTCTAAATGGTTGGATGCCTAGCATCATGATCTCAAGCGTCAGAGCTATTTTATGTTAAACGTATAAAAAAGATGACCTGACACATGAAGAATTTAGAAACTTAGATATTAACCATCTGTAAGCGAACGTATCAAGGTTTTTAAGCAAGTTCTGGAGAGCATTTTCGGTCGTCATTGAAAAAAAATAAAACAGTCAGTAGATGGTAACTGGGCGTTATTGCTTCACCTCAGACAAAGCGATCAGCCTTTGCCAGTTACCGAGTGATTGCAATTACTCGGTTTGGAAGTGCCATGAAGGCATTGTTGTGAGCTGCATCTGACTTTGCAAGGGTGGCAGCCTTACGAGAAAAATCTCTCAGGATAGCTTTCCCCTATGGGCGATAATCCCCTTAAGGATCTGCCCATAGATGACATCTCCATTGATATTGAAGGGTTAATGATTGAGTTCAACCTTTTCTTGCGAACTTCGAAGCTATGTATGGTTTTGTGCCAAAACGTCATGGAGCCATCACGTTTTCTTACGGGTCGTCATTCACTTTTGGCTAACTCATAAAATTTGGGTGGAGTGCAGCTTGCGCCCATAGAGTTTTCTAAGAGGAGAGGTGGCCCATGACTTTGCAATGGCATCACGGAACCCGCGATAAGATTCAGCGGTTGATTGTGTTTTGGGTAGTATTGGCAGCGACTTTGTTGATGTTGCTCTGCGTTTCGGATGTTGCGATTGCCGATGAAGTCCCCAACCTCGCCTTATTTGGTCCGCCCTTACCCGAGAATTTCTATCCCCAACAGCAGCCTGCCGATCCTGAGCTAGTAGCCTTAGGCCGGAGCCTCTACTTTGAAAAGCGCCTCAGCAAAAATCAGGATATTTCCTGCAATAGCTGCCATCAGCTCGATCACTATGGCGTTGATAACCAGCCTTTTTCTCCTGGCCACAAGGGACAACTCGGGGGACGTAATTCTCCCTCGGTGTATAACGCTGCTTCCCATGTGGCCCAGTTCTGGGATGGCCGTGCTGCCGATGTCGAAGCTCAAGCCAAAGGCCCCATTCTCAATCCGGTAGAGATGGCGATGCCTTCCGAGGCTCAGGTGCTCAAAGTCCTTAATTCTATGCCGGAATATGTAGAAGCCTTTGCGACAGCCTTTCCCCAAGACAAACCGTCCGTTACTTACGATCACCTGGGTCAAGCCGTCGGTGCCTTCGAGCGGGGATTGGTGACGCCTGCCCCCTTTGATCGCTACTTTGCTGGCGACCAAACCGCTCTCAATGCCAAACAAAAACAGGGTCTAACCCTCTTTACGGATGCAGGCTGTGCCCAATGTCATAACGGCACCTATTTGGGCGGTAATACCTATCAAAAAGCCGGTCGAGTTAATCCTTGGCCGAATCAAGATGATCAAGGGCGTTACAAAGTGACTGGAAGTGACGATGACCGGATGCTGTTTAAGGTACCTTCTCTGCGCAATGTAGCTGAGACAGGTCCCTATTTTCATGATGGTTCTGTCAAATCTCTGAAAGCGGCTGTGGTGCAAATGGCTAACACTCAGTTGGGTAAAGATCTTTCCAATGCAGAAGCAGGCGATATAGTTGCCTTTCTAGAGTCTTTGACCGGAGAACCCCCCGCTGAATATATTCAGTCTCCCGTTTTGCCTGTGAGTACGGAGAGTACTCCTGCTGCTGACCCCACTTAAGAGCGGCCTGACACTTTCTAGTAGGCTTGTACGCTACCATCAGACTCAGCGTTAAACGTTAGGAACAGTATGGCTTTTCTGCGTCGGTGGGTGGCTTTGAGTTTGGTATTGGTGGTTGCGATCGCACTCCCTGGCTGTAGCCTCTCCCAATTCAAAACCCAAACGGCACGGGTGCCCCAGTATGTAGATACCCTGCTGAGTGCCCCTAAAACGTTTAATTCTTCCCAAAGTCAAGAAGCCAACAATGTCTTCGGCTTGATTTATGAAGGATTAACGACCCAGAATGGTCTTACAGGCGAGATTGAGCCTGCCCTTGCGGAGTCTTGGGAATTCTCTGCCGATAAACTCACAATTATCTTTACCCTCCGACCTAATCTGAAATGGTCAGATGGGGTTGCTTTAACAGCAGATGATGTTGTTTTTTCCTATAACGATGTCTATCTGAATGAAGCTATTCCTACTGATACTCGCGATGTTCTCAGAATTGGTAAAAGTCGGGCTTTACCCAAGGTCAGAAAACTAGATGACCGGCGAGTCGAGTTCTCCATTCCTGAACCCTTTGCCCCATTTCTGCGGACTGCTGGGGCAATCAATATTTTGCCGGCCCATGCCCTCAAGCAATTGGTGGATACGCTCGATCGCAAAGGCAATCCTCAATTCATTTCTGCTTGGGGGGTCGATACGGACCCCAGGGAAATTATTGTCAATGGGCCTTACCAACTAGAATCCTACGAAACCAATCAGCGAGTCGTGTTTCGACGCAACCCGTTTTACTGGCGCTATCAAATCCCTGGTCGTGCCAACGGAAATATTGAGCGCATTATTTGGAAAATTGTTGAATCTCCCGATACGGCTCTTCTACAATTCCGCTCGGGTGGTTTAGATTCTGTAGGGGTGCGGGCCAGTACGTTTTCGCTCTTGAAGCGAGAAGAAAAGGCTGGTAACTTCACCATCTATGAAGGGGGGCCTGATTTTGGCACGACCTTTATTCTCTTTAACCTCAATCGAGGACGCAGAAACAACAAGCCTCTGGTCAACCCTATGAAGTCGCGATGGTTTAATAACGTCAAATTTCGCCAAGCCGTTGCCTATGCCATTGATCGAGAGCGAATGCTGGCTAATACCTATCAAGGACTAGGTTTACCCCAGAATTCGTCGATATCGGTTCAAAGTCCTTATTACCTATCTCCTGAAGAAGGCCTGAAGGTTTATAACTATGATTTGGAGAAATCCAGGCAACTTCTGAAAGATGCTGGGTTTACTACCAAAAATAAAGGACAACTCTTTGATGACAAGGATAACCCAGTTCGTTTTACGCTGATGGCCCCGGCAGGCAGTACATTAGGAGCCCAAATCAAGCAAGATTTATCGAAAGTCGGCATAAAAGTGGACTATACCCCCATTGCTTTCAATACGATGGTTGATAAATTGAGTGACTCATTAGATTGGGACTGCGCTTTGTTGGGGTTAACGGGTGGTTTAGAACCCAATACGGGTGCGAATGTCTGGTCTCCAGAAGGGGGCCTACATATGTTTAATCAAAAACCCCAGCCCCCTAGTGAGCCGATCCAAGGATTTACGGTTAGCGACTGGGAACAGGAGATTGACGATCTCTATATTCAAGGTGCTCAAGAGATCGATGAGGCTAAGCGAAAAGCGATTTATGCAAAGACCCAACAGATTGCCCAGGAGTATTTGCCGTTTATTTATCTGATTAATCCGCTGGCTCTAGCAGCAGTCCGTAATGACTTTGAGGGCACTCAATATACGGCTTTAGGCAAAGTAACTTGGAATATTCATGATATCCGAGAGGTAAGAGAGTGACCTCTGATGAAGTCATAAGGCAGAGGTGGTCAGACCAAAATGAGAAGATTTGCAGTGGCCTGAACTGCTAAAGACGTGATCAAGGTTGCTATTTATTTCACTCGCTACACTAGTGGCAGAGGTCAGTTCAATGACAGCCCTTTGCCACCATAGATCCCTGAGCGTATTTTTGACGGCTGCTTTTATCCTGAGCTTGTCACCCTCTCTACTGGCCCAAACGCCTATTTATTCTCAACCATATCGACAGCAGCGGCCTCTTCTTCAGCAAAGGCTTCCGCAACAACAGCGCTTTCAACAGCCGTTAGACTTTCATCGACAGCTCCGTCTTCATCAGCATCGGCATATCGATGAATTGCTAAGGCAGCGACAGCAGGAGTTTAGGCAGCAACGGCAGCAACGCCGTGACTTGAAGCGCAGGCAATTCTTACCGCAGAGACAGATGGAACATTAGCCTAGAACGTTTTGCGTATCAGGGATGCAGAGCTATCACTTGGATCAGATTATTCAGCCCTGTTGATTGTTCTCATACAAGGATGGTCTTAGATATCAGACTTAGCAACGCAGCTTATTGCAGGTTAGACACAAGATGAAGACTGTGATCAGAAAACTGAAGCGCTCTAAAAGCTATCTACTGAGTTTCTTAATCGCAATAGGGATTGGCCTGGTACTTTGGCTCTCACAGGGGTCAATGTCTTCTGTGTCCTCTGCTCAGCCCAGCTTACTGGATGCAGTTTGGAACACCGTCAATGAAAACTTTTATGACCCAGAATTCAATGGCTTAGACTGGGACGCCTTGAAATCGCAATACCAGCCGCAGGTAGCACAGGCATCGTCTCGGGCCGAAAAGGCTGAGGTGATCAACGAGATGCTGGATCAGTTGCAGACGTCTCATACCCATCTATTTACTGCCGATGAACCCGCCTACTACCAGCTATTGGGTATTTTTTATCCCCGCATTAGAGAATTACGCACTCAGCTCCAATCTACGTTTCCGCAGGGAAAAATTCAGTATGAAGGCATTGGGATTGTCACGCAGCCGATCCAAGGTGAACCGTTTATTAAAGCAATCTTCGAGGGGAGTCCTGCAGCAAAGGCAGGGCTGAAAGTGGGAGACCAGATTCTTCGTGTGGCAGGACAGCCTTTTCATCCGCTGGAATCGTTTCAAGGCCAAGCAAACCAGCCGATTAAGGTGCGGATCCAACGGACTTCAGAGCCTAGCAGTCAGAAAGCCATTACCGTAATCCCCAAGCGCTTCGACAGCACCACGATGTTTGTCGAGGCTATCACTGATAGTGTGCAGATGGTTGAAGCGGATGGGAAAAAGATTGGTTATATCCACATGTGGTCCTATGCCGGAGATCAGTATCAGCAAGAGTTAGAAGACGAAGTTCTCTATGGTCGTTTGAAAAAAGCCGATGCTCTGGTACTGGATTTAAGAGATGGGTGGGGCGGTGATCCGCTGACGGCACTGCAATTATTTACCGCTAGAGGTCCCAGTTTGACCAGTATTGGTAGAAATGGGGTGGCGTCTACCTTCCAGGGGCAGTGGGACAAGCCAGTCGTTATGCTCATTAATGAAGGCAGCCGCAGCGCCAAGGAAATCCTGGCCTATGGTTTTCAGCAATATGATATTGGCCCCGTAGTCGGTAGTTCGACAGCGGGGGCAGTGGTAGCTGGCCGCCCTTTTCTGATGCCCGATCAAAGCTTGCTATATGTTGCGGTGAAAGATGTTTATGTTGATAAAACCGTTCGCTTAGAAGGAGTTGGCGTAACCCCTGATGTGGTTGTTCCTTTATCCATCCCCTATGCTCAGGGCAAAGATCCACAAAAAGACCGTGCGATCGCAATGGCGAGACAGGCCATCAATTAGTATCGCCACAATTGTTAACTCACTGTCGTTAGCACTCTGAAATTATCTTGCTCTGGCTATCTGAGCCTCTCAATTCAAGTGTCCAGAGCTATTTGAGGACAGCCTTCTAGGAACCCAAAAAGTATATTAGGAGACAACTAAACTAACAGCTTTGAGGGGATGACAATTGCCCTTAAGCAAAGCCAACAGTGCTGTTCTTATCTCTAAATTACACAACCTAAGACCCTATGAAATCTGATCGTTCTGTTGACCATCAAGGCTATTTCGTCCGCCATTTTGCTTGCTCTGGCCTCTTAGGAGTGACGATTCTGTTAGGGCTATCGGGACCCATTTATGCCCAACCCCAGCCGCCAACGATTTCAGAACGGCAGTATCGTGTGCTGTCAGTCACCGGGCAAGGGGTTGAAAATATTCAGACTACTGAAGCACAGGTGCGCTTGGGTGTGGAGGTTCAAGGCAAAACTGCCGAGGTGGTTCAGCAACAGGTCGCCAGCCGTTCTGCTGCCGTTGTCTCTCTCTTAAAGTCTCGCAAGGTGGACAAGCTGGAAACAACAGGGATTAATCTGAGGCCGAACTACAGCTCCAATAACGGTCAACGGCGACTAGTGGGATATCGAGGGAGCAATGTGGTCAGTTTTCGGGTCGATATTGCATCAGCAGGAGCCTTGATGGACGATGCCGTGAAGGCAGGAGCGTCCCGGATTGATAACGTATCGTTTGTTGCTACAGAAGATGCGATCGCAACGGCCCAAAAACAAGCTTTAACCAAGGCCACTCAGGATGCCCAAGCTCAGGCCAGGGCTGTACTATCTGCGCTCAATCTCTCTCCCCAAGACGTCATTAGTATTCAAATTAACGGTGCTAATGCACCTGTGCCGCCCCCAGTTCCATTTCAGACAACGAGCATGTTGCGAGGAGAAGCCGCGTCTACCCCAGTTGTGGGCGGTGAACAAACGGTAAGGGCCTCGGTCACTCTACACATCAGATACTAAGCCTCGTTTAGCGATAGTTATTCCCGATCGGCATCACTTGATGGCCCATCTGTGATTTGCTATGAGCAGAAAATATTGGGATAGCCCCTGCGATGAGTGGGGGCGGTTTTTGGGCATTGGTGCCACAATACGATCTAAATGAACACTCAGATTTGATCAAACCATAACTTCCCATTAATCTTGTCTCAACGGTTTGATGATTCCCTCTGATGGGTTTGTCGTTTATGTAGCGTTGTCTGAATTTATGGCTGTACAGAGAATTTCAATCTGGCAAAAAGCACCCCAATTAGTTTTGTCTGCCTTACTTATCGCCACAGTGGCAGTGCCCCTTGGGTGTCGCCCACGAGACGGTGTGGGGAATACCGATGTCAAAGTATTGGATTCTTATCGGGGGGATGTCTATAGGAGCCTCGATCCACCTAAACAGTTTGATGCAGCATCTTCCCGAATCATTAGTCATATCTATGACCCTCTCTTGGACTATCACTATCTCAAACGTCCCTATGAGTTAACCCCAAATCTTTTAGAGTCTATGCCTGAGATAGGAGAGGATAAGCTCACCTACACGTTCAAACTTCGCAAAGGTATCAAGTTTCATGATGATCCGTGTTTCTCAGGCGGGAAAGGGCGAGAACTGACAGTAGATGATGTCCTGTTCACGATCAAGCGATTTGCAGACGTGAACGTCAATCCCCAAAGTTATCCAGCACTACTTCAAAATCGAATTAAGGGGCTGGATGAGTTTCGGGAAAAAACCCGTCAACAAAAGGATCTAGATTATGACCAGGAGAGTATTGCTGGTCTAGAAAAGGTCGATGAGTACACCTTTAAGATTGTGATGATTGAGCCTGATCCATTGTTACTCATGTCTTTTGCTACCAATGCATTGTCGATTGTGCCAAAGGAAGCCGTTGAGAAGTATGGCCGTAAATTAGAACATCATGCTGTCGGGACTGGCCCCTTTACCTTGGCTAAAAATCCGCGTAAAGGGGTGATGGTGCTTAAGAAAAATCCCAACTACCATGGCACCTATCCCACTGAAGGAGAGCCGGACGATCAAAGCCAGGGTCTACTCACCAACGCAGGAGAACAGCTCCCTTTTGTTGACGAAGTTCGAATTCCCCTGATCGAAGAAGCACAGCCTCGAATGCTCAAATTTCTGAGTGGAGAGTTGGACTCCATTGGTATTGATCGGGATAATTTCACCAAAATGGCTGAAAAAGTGGGCAATGAGTTTCAGCTAAAGGGTAAGTTTGCTAAGCAATTTAATATTTCCTCCGTTGATGCACTCTCCTCTTTTTACATCACTATTAACTTTAGAGATAAAGTCTTTGGCCAAAATAAGGTGCTACGTCAAGCCTTAGCCTATGCCCTGGATACTCCAGCCTATATTGAGAAAATGGAAAATGGTCGTGGCCATACCCTTAATACCATCGTGCCGCTACCGATTGCGGGGAGTGAGCAGTCCGTTTCGGTCCAATGGTATTCTCACAACTTGCAAAAGGCCAAAGCCAAGTTAAAAGAAGCTGGATATCCAGAGGGAAAAGGACTTCCTCCTGTCGTTATCCTGTATGGATCACAAGATAATATTACCCGTCAGAATCATGAGTTTCTGCGGGCGCAACTGGCTAAATCTGGCATTCAGTTAAAGGGTGAATTTCTATCCTTCTCTGACTATTTAGGTCGTAAGGAAGGAGGCAGTTTTCAGCTAGCCAGTGGGGGGTGGAGAGCCGACTATCCCGATGCCGAGAACTTCTATCAACTCTTCTATGGTCCTAATAAAGCGCCGGGACCCAATGATGGCTCTTACCAAAACCCTGAATTTGATCGACTGTATGAGCAGATGCGACGGATGCCTGCCGGATCAGAGCGTAATCAGATTATTGAAAAGATGGCGTTGTTACTGAAAGCAGATGTTCCAGTGGTCTTTTTGAAAGCACCTATTAGTGTAGGGATGCGCCAGAAATGGCTGCTGAATTCCAAGCCGAACCTGATGTTGGGATCGACTGCTAAATTTCTGGATATTGATACAGAAATGAAGGCTGAAGGACTGAAGTAATGGTTGGGTATATCATTCGCCGCCTCCTCTATATCATTCCCACCATTTTTGGGGTTGCTGTTTTAGTTTTTGTGTTATTCACCGCTGCTGGGGAAGACCCCGTTAGAGTGGCTTTAGGACAACATGCTACACCGCAAGCGATTGCGGATCTAGAAGCGCTTTGGGGATTGGATCAGCCCCTATGGAGGCAGTTCATTAGTTTTCTGGGGCAAATTGTCACCTTTAATTATGGAGAGTCTTACTTTACGGGCGAGGTTTTGAGTGAAGCGTTTGCTAGTGGGGCGTTGGTGTCTCTGAGCTTGACGCTACCGCCTTTTGTTTTTGGTTTGGTATTGAATATTGCGATCGCAATGATGATTGCTTACTACCGAGATACCTGGATTGATCGCTTTTCAACGGCCACAGCGGTGATTTCCATGAGTTTCTCTTACTTGGTTTATATCATTGCCATGCAGTATTTTCTGGCCTATGAGTTTGAGTGGTTTCCCATCAATGGCTATGCGCCAGGATGGGATGCACTTCCTTATCTGGCCTTACCGTGGCTGATTATTATCCTGGTATCCATTGGCCCAGATGTGCGCATCTATAGAACGATCTTTCTGAATGAGATGCAGGCTAATTATGTTCGTACGGCTCGGGCTAAAGGGGTAAGCGAACGCAGTATCCTCTTTATCCATATTCTCAAAAACGCCATGATTCCCATCCTGACTTTTACTATCGTGGCGGTTCCCTTCTTAATATTGGGCTCGTTCTTAATGGAGCGATTTTTTAGTATTCCTGGCTTAGGCGATTTGATGATTACAGCCATTAATAATGGTGATTTCCCCGTACTCAAAGGGATGACGATGTATATCACGATGACCTATGCACTGTTTAATCTTCTGACGGATTTGCTCATTGCTGCGGTGGATCCGCGCGTCAAACTACATTGAGGAACCCATGCCCCGTTTTAATAACCTCTATTGGGACGCTGCCCAAAAGCTGAGTCGTCAAAAGTTAGTCGTCATCTGCTTGGGGATTATTGCTGTTTATATTTTTGTGGCTTTACTAGGTATCTTAAATCTGCTGCCCGATTACCAAACTCGGGTAGCGACAGGATACGAAGCTCCTTCTCTAGGCCTCGCAAAACTGTTGGGCACGGATATATTTGGTCGCTCAGTCCTATATAAAATTCTAGCTGGAACCAAAACGGCGATGCTGATTGGCATCTTGGTGACCAGTATCTCTGTTCCCCTTGGAGTGACGTTAGGAGCCGTTGCTGGATATTACGGTGGTTTAGTGGATGTGGGTATTGTTTGGCTCTACACCGTCATCAGTTCTGTGCCTTATATTTTGATGGTGATTGCTATCTCTTATGTGATTGGCAAGGGTCTAGTTGCTATTTGTCTGGCAATGGGGCTACTCGGTTGGGTCGGTCTGTGTCGCCTGATTCGGAGTGAGGTCCTCAAAAACCGCAATCTTGAATATGTAGCTGCAGCACGAGTCATTGGTGCCAACGACCTGCAGATCATTTTTAGGCATATTCTGCCCAACGTTGTACATTTAGCGATTATCAGTGCCTCTCTCCAAATTCTTGGGGCAATCAAATCAGAAGTGATTCTGACCTTTTTGGGCGTAGGTATTCAAGATGGAGCCAGTTGGGGGTCTATGATTTCGGATGCAACCGGGGAATTAGTTCAGGGGATCTGGTGGCCCTTGGCGGGGGTTGTATTTACTATGTTCTTGATTATTTATGCCTTAAATGTTGTCAGTGATGCCTTGCGAGATGCATTAGATCCAAAATTGCGAGGGTCGACTGAGGTGGTAGAAGAAGATTCTCAATTGGGTGCCAAAGAAGCTGCAGTTCAGAAGGCTTAATAGCGCTTTTTAAGCCATATCTGAGCATTTATAACTGGGGTGCTCTCAGGGCGAGGGTTAGTGATGCTGTTGCAGCTAGAGCAGCAGCAGTGCGGATATGATTCCAGAATGTCCATTGGGTCAGGTAGTGGTTCCAAAGACCAACTGCATCAGGGCTATTGGGTTGAACAATCGCTAGGGCATCGTTCATTGGCACGTTAAACCGCATGGTGACGAATAGGGTGCCGATTAGATAGAACAGGCTCCCCATGAGGAGGTAGATAGACCCCGACTGTTGCCATTGAAACAATGAGGAAATGGCAAGACCCAGACAAGTTACAGCCGTTCCAAGAAACGCGATCATAAACCAAGGATTAATCACTGTGATATTGATGGCCTGCATGACCGCAATGCCTTCAGCGGGTGGGCGTTGCCCCAGAGCCAGCATCACAAAGGTGGAGAAGGCAAAGAACATCCCAGCAACCAGTCCACAGCCTAGAATCGAGAACAACTTGATGGAAAAAAGAAGTTGATTTGACATGGTGATTCTCCTACTGAATACATCAATTCGACGAAGATAGACTGTGGTTAATAGGACAAGCCTGGTGTTTGGTGTAAATAGGTAGGGTCTTGCAATTGCTGCAGCATAAAGTCGGCTACATCGGCTCTAGAAATGGTGAGGGTTAGCCTTTGTTGATCGGCTGGAAAGCCATGCAGATAGGCTTCCGTTTGGGGCTCGTCCGTAAATGCTGCAGGGCGGACGATGGTCCAGTCCAAGTTGCTTTGCATGACGTAGGTTTCTTGAGTCACATGATCCGCATAGGCAGGCCGCAATAGCAGCCCAAACATGATGTATTTCCAAAAGAAATCTAGATTGCTTCGGCTATCACCAACCCCTAATGTGGTCTGACAAATCAGACGAGAGATAGAGGCATTCTCCATGGCCTGGACAATATGCCGAGTCCCTTCAGACCGGATTACCCCATTTCGACCTGCTCCCAGAGAACAGAGCACCGCGTCTTGTCCTTGCATGGCCTGCTCAACGGTGGGGAAATCCATCACATCTCCTGGAAATAGCTTGAGATGGGGATTTTGGATATCAAGTTTCTGGGGATTGCGGGCAAGGGCTGTAACGGTGTGTCCCTGGGCTAAGGCTTGTTCAACCACATGGCGACCCACGCTTCCTGTTGCGCCAAAAACGAGTAATTGCATAATGTTGCTCTCCTAAGTCAAGACAGTCTCAGCTTAGGAAAACCCTTTAGATGCCACTATCACCCTCTTGCGACACTGTCACGATCTTGCGGTCAATTTCTAAACGACATTCCATCTACGATTGTCTGGCTATTGCATCGCCATAAATGGGATGCTCAGCAGAATGGCTGAACCAACCGTTTTATACCTGACCTGTATGTGGGATGAATGCAAGAAGGTGAACTGAGGTGTGTCGAGCTAGCATCGAATCAGTATCTGAACTGGCTGTCACCCAAAGATGTCGTCATCAAGACCTGATATTAATCAAGTTCTTCCAACTTATAGACTGCCAAATTTACATCCTGATCTTCAGCCTTATCAATTTGAGGATGAGCTGCACCATCCTTTATTGAACTACGAATGCGGTGTCTATCCAAGGGTCTATGGGCGGATTAACACGATCTATCAATACCGAAAAACAAAAGCTGCAAGCAAGCTGGAGCCGAATTTATGGCAATCTTACTATCCCCATTTAGACGTCACAGAGCGTCTGCACAAATTTATCATTGAAGAAATGGCCAAACCTGATTTTCCAAAGCGAGATCCTGATTTCTTCAAACTTCTGAGCCAAATTTGGACGGATAAAGATACCGAAGCATGGGGGCAATCATCAGGATTTCTTGAACTGCTATTAGGCATTGCGGATGGTATGCCCCTTAGCAAGCATGCTCGCCATATGATGACATCTACGGAACAGGATAAATTGGCGGCATTACCAGACGAATTGACGGTATTCCGTGGTCATGCCCATCCCTTACTTCAAGGCATTTCATGGACGCTTAAGCTCGATGTAGCCCTACTGTTTGCGGTAGGCAATCCACTCCAATCATCCGTTTCTATTGGTACAGTCCAAAAATCAGATGTGATAGCGCTGATTGATCGATGGGATGAGGATGAGCTAATTGTATTGACTAGGGATGTCTATGAGGTTGAAACCCATCCTATTGACGATCGATGGTGCCCGATAGAGCGTACAGCACCCTGGCAGAAATCTTGATGATGGTCCGTGGGATTCTAAATTCTGTAAGCAGTTTCACTTTCTCAGATAGGGTGGAATTGTATAGTTGCAATTAACAGCATGGGTTGAACCTCGTGAAAGCAACCGCATCGCCACAGACTGCTGCCACGGCCTACCTCAATTTGCCAAGCTCAGAGCAAAAGGGGAAGGATATCCATGTCCACCAGTTTCAGAATCCACCGGGAGAAGGTCAGTGCCATTTTGAAGCAGAACATACGCTGTTTATGTCATTGGCACCCCGGCCGCTTCACTATGTCCAATCCCAAGACGGCAACAAATTCACAGGACTGATTCAGAAAGGGGATTTTTCCCTTGCACCCGCTGGCTCTCCGTTTTTCGCCCGGTGGGAAGGGAATGAACATTGTTTAGAAGTGAGGCTTACTGATCGGCTTGTCCGCAGTATTGCCCAGGAAACCCTGAAACAAGATTGCGATCGCATGTCCCTAATCCCTGGCTTTCGGATCCGTGATCCCCAAGTTGAAGCCATCGCCATGATGCTACTGACGGAGTGCCAACAGGGCACGGGCAGTAGACTGTATATCGACTCGTTGGCAAACGTATTGGTGGTGCAGTTGCTCAGGCAGCATGCTACTCTCCAGCCTCATTTACCTGTGTATGAGGGCGGCATTCCCCAGCGTCAGCTTTTACAGGTGCTCGATTTTGTGGATGCCCATTTAGACCAAGATCTCAAGCTAGCTGAGTTAGCTCAATTGCTGGATATGAGCCAATTTCATTTCAGTCGCCTGTTCAAACAGTCCATGGGGCTATCTCCGTTTCAATATTTGCTTCAGCAGCGTGTAGAACGGGCGAAGCAGCTTTTGAAACAAACAAACCAGCCCATTATCGAAATCGCTTTGGAATGCGGCTTCAGTAGCCATAGCCATTTGAGTAAGCAATTTCGACAATTGACGGGCATTACACCGAAAGCTTACCGAGTGGGTTAAAGCATCCGTAGGCTGCTTGGGTACTCGCGGTATATCCACCAGCGAGACCTAGGAGTTCTGTAACCATGAAAAAAGCAGCACAGTTGACGCTGGGCTGCTGTTGGTTAATTTAGGAGGTTTGTTGAAAGTTGCTTGCTGCAAATAAAAGCAATAATTACTGAGGTTTGTTGTGGCGCTTTTCCCCTTGAGCGAGGTAGGTAATTAAACCGAAAGCGGCCAAGAATTCACAGACCATGATGGTCCAAAACATTGTGCTGGTTGGCTCTTGAAACATGATGTAGCCCTGCGTGGTTGTGACTGTTCAAAAGAACTAATTGCTTAATTCCATTGTTTCCAAAATGCTATCAAAATCGCCTGGGTAGATGCACTGAAAAATGCCTGGGATCAGTATCTTTTTATTAAAAAAGAAGCAAATTTCGTTATGAATTATTGCAGTCGATGAAAAAGTGTTGATGTGATTGCATCAACACTACAAGCCCAATACTAAAACGAGGGGCCAGAGAATTAACCCTAACCAAGCCAGCATAGAGCTTACAGCTGTTAAGGCAACCGTCAATAAGGCCTTGCCCCACTTCAGTTGATG
Organism: Acaryochloris sp. 'Moss Beach'; assembly: GCF_021497025.1. Lineage (NCBI taxonomy): Bacteria > Bacillati > Cyanobacteriota > Cyanophyceae > Acaryochloridales > Acaryochloridaceae > Acaryochloris > Acaryochloris sp. 'Moss Beach'. The sequence continues at coordinate 1,789,605 of NZ_CP071717.1, read as the reverse complement.
GGCTTGGCCAATGGATCGAGTTAGGGTGAGCAAAGTGCCGATCAGGACGACTAGCCCCAGTAACAGACCTAAAAATTGACCTGCAATACCGGGCCACTGCGATGCTGCGATCGCAGGTCCAGATACCATCAACGGCCATAGGCCAAGCAGCACGGCCCGTAAGCTATCTTGGGCCGTGCCTTGTCCCCCTAAGAGTTGAGCAAAAAAGTTAAAGGCGGCGGCTAACCAAAGTCCACCTAATAGACCCGCCACTAAAAACAGCAGGAAGAAAATAATTACCCCCCCAATGCCTGCCCCTACTTTTCCTGCTGCATTCAAGGACAGAATACTGAGGAGTACAAAGCCAATCAGGATCGAGACAGATTGAGTATTGCGGGAAGATTGAGAACCAAAGAACGTTGTAAACAGGGCATCTAGCATCGCTTACTCCATGATCGTCAGCGGAATCTTATGCCAACGGGGCAATTGGGATTCTGAAGAGAGCCATTCCGTCGTTAGCTGGGGGAGTTGTTGATTAGACGTGGATAGAAACGGACCGAAATCCCCAAAGAAACTGCCTTTGCCAAAATCCCGTACCTTCGGTTCACCGGAAATTTTGGCTAGTTCAGCCGTCTTGTTCAACGCATCGTAGTAATTTCCGAGGGAATCCACGAGCTTTTTGTCTTTTGCCTGGGTCCCAGTGTAAATTCGACCATCTGCCAAAGGCTTTAATTTCTCCAGGGACATGCCCCGTCCAGCAACGATGGCATCTAGAAACTGCTTATAGGACTCATCCACCACCGACTGCAGGATTTTTCGCTCTTCTGGCTTAGTTTCCCGAAACGGCGACAAAATATCTTTCAAGGGGCCACTTTTAATCGTGCTGGTTTGGACCCCAATCTTATCGAGGAGAGACGTCACATTTTGGGTTTGCACAATCACCCCAATGGATCCTGTGATCGAAGAGGGATTAGCAACAATATGATCGGCCGCACTGGCAATGTAATATCCCCCTGAGGCGGCAACATCCCCCAAGCTAGCGACAATTTTGATATCCGTTTCTTGACGGGTTCGCATCAGCTCTTCATATACAGCTTGAGAGGCTGCAGCCGTGCCGCCAGGACTGTTAATCCGGAGCAGAATGGCTTTAATTCCATCATCCTCCCTCGCTTTCTTAATATTGCTGATCAACTTATTGGCGTTGGCCCCTTCTCCAGAACTGAAAGGACCGCCAGAGGCTTCATCGCTAATCACACCATAAACATTGATTTGGGCGACATTAGCAGAGCCTTTGGCTTTGCTTTTGTTAATCGATCCGCCTAACCAGTTTCCTAAGGCTGCAATTAAACATAAAGTCACTAACGCTAAGGCTAGGACACGATTCAGACGCATAGAAGATTATTCTCCCTTTACTGAACTTGGGCTAGAAAAGAGACGGCTCAATGGTCAGATACCTGCACTGATCCCCACAGTATTAGAACGACAGTTCTCTCAAATATCTCTAGCAATATTGACTCGTTTGCAGCAGGTCGACATTGAGGTCGCTAACGGCAAACCTCTGACTCAAATAAGAGATTGCTTACAGATAAAGACTCCCCCGTCAGTGTCCCACCTATTGTAGAAGGTCCGTCGCTTCGGCAGTTTACAAGACTTTGCGTTTCAAATAGGGTTGCAAGACCTCTGGCACCTGCACAGATCCATCTGGCTGTTGATAATTTTCGAGCACGGCAGCCATCGTGCGACCGATGGCCAATCCTGAACCATTGAGGGTATGAACGAACTGAGTGCCTTTCTGTCCGGATTCCTTAAAGCGGATATTTCCGCGTCTAGCTTGGAAGTCCTGGAAGTTGGAGCAGCTCGAAATCTCTCGATAACAATCAGCTGAGGGCAGCCACACTTCTAGGTCATAGCATTTAGCTGCAGAGAATCCTAAATCCCCAGTACAGAGCTGTAAGACCCGGTAAGGAAGCTTCAATGCTTCGAGGATGGCAGCTGCATTTTTGACCAGGGCTTCATGTTCGGCAGCAGAGGTACTGGGATGAACCAGCTTGACCAATTCCACCTTATTAAACTGGTGGAGTCGAATCAGTCCCCGAGTATCGCGACCATAGCTCCCCGCTTCCCGGCGAAAACAAGGAGTATAGGCGCAGTGAAAAATAGGCAGATCATCGGCGTTGAGAATCTCATCCCGATAGAGGTTAGTGACGGGGACTTCAGCCGTCGGGCTGAGCCACAAATCATCCTCAGCACATTTGAAGCTTTCTTCGGCAAACTTGGGAAGTTGTCCGGTGGCCGTTAACGAGTCACTGTTGACTAGAACGGGTGGTAACACTTCGATATAGCCCGCTTCCACCTGCTGGTCCAGCATGAACTGAATCAGAGCGCGTTCAAGGGCAGCCCCTGCCCCAATCAGCGTGACAAATCGACTTTGAGCAATTTTGACAGAGCGCTCAAAGTTCAAAATCCCTAGATTTTCGCCAATCTCCCAATGGGCCAGTTTGGCGTTTTTGGGAATGTATTCATCTCCCCACTGCTTCACTTCTACATTGGCGGTTTCGTCTTTACCCACTGGTGTATCGTCACTGGGTAAATTCGGGATCGTCAGCAGCAGCTCCCCAATTTGGGCTTTGAGATCCCGCTCTTTCGGTTCTAGATCGCTGAGGGTTGCTTTGACACTACTGCCTTCCTGCCGTAGGTCTTGGATTTCTGGATCTTTGGGATTGGCCCCCCCTTTCATCCGTTCACCAATGGTTTTGCCAATTTGGTTACTTTGGGCTTGCAGTTGCGATCGCTCGGTTTCTAGTTCGCGCTGTTTTTGATCCAGGTCCAAAATAGCTTGCAAATCATAGTCACCTCGCCGACTGAGGCGTTCTGCAAAGGCTTCAGGATTATCCCTTAGCTGCTTTAAATCAATCACGTCTTAACTATTCCGCTGCGCGATACCGACAATTTAACAGGATATACCGGATACAGGTGTAACGATCAGTTTTGAGAATGGCATGTAGTTTCTAAGCGAGACGAGACAGCTGATTGAGCAATATTGGCTGGCTCGTCTATGCTGGAACCCCATGGCCACTCCCCTGCACGACTTATGAATTGGCCAATGTGGTTAAAAACTGCGAGATATCAGGAACTGATCTGAGGTGATACACCGTTTGAGTCTCCCTGGCTTGGCCCACAAAATCGCGATATCGCGGTGTCAAATACCGATGGCATAGCCACAATGTCCGATAACTATTCAGGCTGCTTTTAAGGATGGGGCTTCCCTCAGGCCAGCCTGAAGGCAGTTGCACAAATCCCGTGATCATCCGTTTGGTCACCCAGGCAAAATGGATATACAACGGCAAATCGAGATAGACCAGGGTGTCTGCAGTCTTGAGTCGTTCCCATAAGGTTTCCATGCAGCCAAAGCCATCGATCACCCAGGCCTCTTCTCGCAGGATCTGATCATGAGTGGCCCGATAAACGGATTGTGATACCTTTTCTCCTCCGGCTTTGTATTGGATTTTGTCTAAGACATAGAGGGGTAACCCCGTTACCTCTGCTAATTGAGCGCTAAGGGTGGATTTCCCTCCACCGGTATTGCCAAAGACGGCGACTTTTTTCATGATTGACCTCCTGAGTTGCCTCAAAGCAGGCCCATAAAAAAACCGCCTTGAGGCGGGTTTCTAAATGATTGAATGCGACGTTGAACCCACCACTGATTAAGGAATGGCGGTAATAATCAATCCGTTGTAGAACGAGCTGTAATTCATCGTCGTTATTATAAAAGTAAGATGCAAAATCTTTTTCACAGGCTAGCACGGCTTCTTTCAATTTGGCTATGACTGATATCCCCTCATCTGGACAGTAGGCCCACGCTACCATTGAGCCAGGCTAAGTTCTTATACTTATGGAGGGATGGGCCATGACAATCGTCATTCGCATTCTTCAACCTGATCAGCTCCATGTCCTAGATTGTGTGGCACCGGATGTTTTTGACTATCAGCTGAACCGGGAATGGAGTGCAGCCTTTCTAGTCGATCCTCGCCATCATCTTGCCGTGGCCTGTGATGGTCAGCGAGTGGTGGGGATGGCCTCAGCAGTAACGTATTTCCATCCTGATAAGCCCATTCAACTCTGGATTAATGAAGTGGGAGTGTCGTCGAGTTATCAAAGACAAGGCATTGGACGGCGGTTGTTGCAGACTCTATTTGCCTTGGGGCAAGAGTTAGGCTGTCAAGAAGCTTGGGTGGGCACTGAGCTTGATAATCAACCGGCTCGGAGGTTGTATCAGTCTGTTGCAGGAAAAGCTGAGGACTTTGTGATGTATTCTTTCAACCTGGCAGAGGGGCTAGATAGGGTATCTTCTGGGGAATAGACTACCTGTAAGGCGTCCCATGGTTCTAAAAATGTACTACAACTATTCCCAAAATCATCGCCAAAGGTAAAGACTCACCACCATGAGCTGCCATTACTGTGCAGAGCGTCCATTGCGTCCAAAACTAGAAGCTGGTCAGTTAGCCTACACTCAACATCAGTATGCCGAAGCCTTTCAGCTACTTTCGCCGCTAGCCTGCCAAGGGAATGTGATTGCCCAATGCCTACTCGGCTCAATGTTTCAGCTGGGTTTAGGGGTTGAGCGAGATAGTGCTACAGCAAAACAATGGTATCAACAAGCAGGCTCGCAAGGCTGTGCATTGTCTTTCCATAATTTGGCTACGATTTACGAGGTAGACGAGCAAAATCCGGCATTGGCTGAATATTACCGTCAGCAAGCTAAGGATATGGGATGTGATCTTATGGAATAAGGGGTTTAATTCCTGGTGCTGAATTGAATGAGATAGATGGACAGTAGGCAATGAATCTGGTTATACTACAATGTAGTATTTTATTTACCTTCCATTTTAATTGGCTATGCCCTTGCGCACCGAACCTTATCTCCATCAAAAAGACCGCTGGCCCCAGAGAGGAAGAGTAATCTTGGCCCAGTACGATACCGATTCAATTGTGGTGTATCAGGCTTATCGACCTGCCATTGGTGATTTTGCAGCCCAATACGGTTACTTTGGTGGTGAGTTTAAGCTTTCGCGGATGACGTGGATAAAGCCCAACTTTTTGTGGATGATGTATCGTTCTGGTTGGGGGGTAAAACCAGGCCAGGAAGTCATTCTTGCGATTCGTCTGCACCGCTCTGCCTTTGACTCGATCTTGGCCCAGGCCGTTCATTCCTCTTTCCAATCTGGACTATATGAGAATCAGGAATCTTGGCAAAAGGCAGTTCAAACCTCTGATGTTCGTTTGCAGTGGGACCCGGACCATCATCCAGCGGGTAATAAGCTGGAGCGGCGAGCGATTCAATTGGGCCTCCGAGGAGAAGCCATTCGCCACTATGCCCAAGAGTGGATTATCGATATTGAAGATATTTCAGACTTCGTGGCAGAGCAGCGGCAGCATGTGGTGTCTGGCAACTACGAAGCCCTCCTAACGCCTGCTGAATCTCCCTATCCCGTTCAAGCTCTGGAGACGTCTCACAGATTGCAAGTCCCGCAAATTTTCCCTACATCTTGTTGAAGACTTGAATCTGAATGTCACAATAAGGTTTGTGATCGAGATGGGGCAGAACCGTGGGTTTCAAAATTGGCTTACTTGGATTAGGAACCGTAGGTACAGGAGTGGGCGAGATCTTTGCGAGTCCCAAAGGCCGACATCCCCTCTTGCAAGAGATTGAAATTGCCAAAGTTGGGGTGCGGTCTTTAGAGAAAGCGCGCAGCTTGAATCTACCTGCTGAGGTGCTCACGACTGACCTGCAAGCCATCGTCAATGACCCTGCCATCGACATTGTGGTTGAAGTTATTGGCGGCCTTGAACCAGCTCGAACCCTTATTCTAGAAGCCATTGCTCAGGGGAAGCATGTGGTTACGGCTAATAAAGCGGTGATTGCCCGCTTTGGCGAAGAAATTTTTCAAGCTGCGACCCAAGCAGGGGTCTACGTCATGATTGAAGCGGCCGTGGCAGGAGGCATTCCGGTGATTCAGCCCCTGAAGGAATCCCTAGGAGCCAATCGCATCCATACCCTAATCGGTATTCTCAACGGCACCACCAACTATATCCTCACCAAGATGCAGCAATCGGGGGCAGCCTTTGATGATGTGCTGGCTGAAGCCCAAGATCTCGGGTATGCCGAAGCTGATCCAACTGCTGACGTCGATGGCTTAGATGCAGGCGATAAAATTGCTATTCTGGCATCCCTAGCCTTTGGAGGACGGATAGATCTTGAGCAGGTCCATCGGGAAGGCATCCGCCAGGTCAGTGCAGCGGATATTAACTATGCCAAGAACTTGGGATTTGTGATCAAACTACTTGCGATCGCAAAAGTGCCTCCAACAACTGCCGAGCTTCCTCCGCCTCAATTAGAAGCCCGAGTTCATCCCACATTGGTCCCCCTCGATCATCCTCTTGCTAATGTGAATGATGTCTTTAACGCTTTGCTGATCGAAGCCGAGCCGTTGGGCCAGGTGATGTTCTTTGGGCCAGGGGCTGGCGCTGGTCCGACTGCCAGTGCTGTGGTTGCCGACTTAATTAATATTGCGGCCTTGCTGAAAACGGGCATTGTGGCGAACGATCCGGAAACCTCTCGTATTCACCCGTTGCTGGCCTGTTCTCATCAGCATTACTGCAATATTGCTCCCATGAATGACTTGGTCACCCGCTTCTATGCTCGATTCTTAACCAAGGATCATCCCGGAGTGATCGGCAAGTTGGGCACCGTCTTTGGTAATCATGGGGTGAGTTTAGAATCTATTGTGCAAACGGGTATCAAAGCTGAGCTGGCAGAAATTGTGGTGGTCACCCACGATGTCCAGGAAGGTAATTTTCATCGAGCTTTAGATGAAATTCGCCAAATGGCAGCTATTGACTCTATTCCCAGTCTGCTGCGTGTTTTGTAGGGATTTAATGGTTGAGGGGTTGCTTACGAGTACTCAGGTATCGCTCAGCAATGAGAATTGAGACGGCAACTCCCAGCAAACTGATCCAGGCCCCCAAGCCACCATAGCCATAGATGAGCAGGGCCAATACCACCGTTAAGCCTACATACAGGGCTGCTACCTTGCCGTGACTCCAACCGGCTTGATTCAGTCGCTGGTACACATGACTCCGATGGGCCTTGAAGATATTCTCACCGCGAAGGGTGCGACAGCACAGGGTGTAAATGGCATCCCCTGTAATTGGTAGAGTAATGGCTAACGCAGCCCAACTTTGCTCGACGGTTCCTGTCTGATTTAACAGGGTAATGGCCATCACCGCTCCTAGAAAGGTGCTGCCCACATCCCCCATAAAGATCTTGGCTGGAGACCAATTCCAATAGAGGAAACCTACCAAGGCCGAAACCAGCAGCCAGAGAACGGGCTCTTGAGACCAAACCGCCATAAAACCTAACTGGACGGCGCTTACCCCACCGACCAATCCATCCATGCCATCCATAAAGTTATAGAAATTGACCAAGGCGGTTAGGCCGATGATTGTGGTTGCGATCGCAACCAAAAAACCAACAGTTCCCAACGACTCTAACCACGGCTGGGGAAAGGCATTGCCCTGCCAGACAATCATGCAGGCGACTAAGAGCTGTACCGCATATCTCAACGTCGACGACAAATTTTTCCAATCATCCATACAGCCAACCCCGACTAAAAAGGTCAAGGGTAACCAGAGGGGATAAGCAAAGGGAATCTGCGGATCATTGAATAAGGTTTGGCTGAGGTAGGCCGATACGGCAAAAGCCAGAATAAATCCTAGCCCCCCTCCTCTAGGAGTCGGTTGAGTATGGGAGCTACGCTCATTGGGGATATCTATCAATATCTGCTTGAGGGTTTTGGTTAAGGCGTAAACCCCAAGGATGCTGAATATGCAGCTGACTATAGAACAAATAACAATAAAGACCATGAATCCTTAGTGAATCCCTTGAGCGCTGATCATTGAGGACGATTGGTGTGAATTACGCTTCGGAAGCGCCATGAGCATACCATTCTGCAGTTTCGAGGAGGCCTTGTTCCATAGAGTAGGGGGGTGTCCAATCTAAAGTCTGGAAAATCTTATCACTATCAACCGCCAATGAGCCCAAAAGACGATCGACCGCATCAGTTTTACCGGTTAGTATGCCCAAGAGTTTGAGCAATATCGGCGGAATGGGGAGCAATCGGGCTGGACGATGCAACGCCTGGGCAATGGCACGAATGAGTTCAGCCGTGGATATCGTAAGCCCATCACTGATCAGAAAGGTTTGATTAAACGCTTTGGGATTGTCCAGGCTGATCACAATGGCCTCGACTAAATTGCCTACGTACACTAGGCTTCGACGATTTTTAATTAAGCCAAAGGGTAAAGGTAATCCCTGATCGACTAGCTTGATCAATCGCTCCATATTGCCGGGATTGCGAGGACCATACACCAATGTCGGGCGCAAAATCGTCCACCGCATCTCGGTGGGTTGCGCAAGGGCCGTCAAGTCCTGCTCTGCCTGCCATTTGCTGCGGCCATAGGGTGAGTCAGGATGACAGGGTGACTCTTCTGTTAAACCGTCATTACTCAAGGTCGTCATCGCTCCAATCGAACTGATGAAGATAAAGTGTTGAACTCCCGCCTTTATTGATTGCTGGACTAGGGTATGAGTTCCCTCAACATTCACCTCCATAAATGCAGCCATCGGATCGGCCACCGTTTCTTGGAGAATATGGGCGCGGGACGCTAGATGAATCACGATATCAACACCCATGAGAGCTTCTTGCCAGTGCGTTAAAGCATTGATATCTCCCACTTGGATTAGGTCTGCACCGGGCAGGAGGGGTGATTTAGGTGGCTTTCTCAGGGCTAGCCTCAGTTTGTAGGGATGCCCCTCTAAGCATGACAATAGATGCCCGCCTACAAATCCAGTTGCCCCTGTGACTAAAACCGTCTTCATGACAAAAAAGCCTGTGCTTGAAGGCTTAGGCCATCATAGTACGGTAAGGTCACCTCAAAGTCTTGGGCTCGTTGGAGTTGGAGATGCTGCGATTGATTGGATAGGAATCCCCCCACTTTGACTGCAAAGTAGAAGCTATGTGTTGTCCTAAGGTTTGCTGGGGCTATTTTTGGGAGATAACGTGGCAGCAGATTCTAATTTCACTACATCTCCAAAGGTATCGGTACGGTAGGTCCATGTCTGCGATCCATTAGAAACTTGCACCTGCCACCCCTCGACTAGGGCCATTGTGCACAACACATCAGGAGTGGCTAATCCTAAACAACCATCTGGCCAGGTGTGTTTTTGGGCTTGAATGATTTGAAAACGCTCTGGGACGTCGCCCGTTTGTTGGGAAATATCTTGCAGAATCGCTTGTTGAATCGAGTCAGGTAAGGGAACTGACTGGGGCTCTGCCTGTATCACCCCTTGTGTAATCCATAAAATATGATGGCCTGATGGGGGAAACACAATCGGATGGGTCGCAAAAGACATCGCCGCCGCAGGAGACAGGCTGGCTAGTCCAATCATCAGGCTGAAGCAGTAGTGGTATAGGGGATGCATGGCATTGCCTACCGCGAAGGTTCACAAATCTTTCAGAACAGTGGGCTTCATTCAGGTGAGATGACTTCAGCTCTATCTGGAGCTGTCTGATCTCTTTTGTATACTAATTGAGTGAGGATTGCCTCAATGAGTAGTTCGGAAGGCACATCTTCAGGCTTGTGTACCTTTCCCCTCGCTGTTGTGGCTTGGAATGCTTAATTAGGCGTTTTCTCAAACGTTATCCATTTCGTGTCAGTGAGCGGTAAGTCTCTTGAGTTACGCAATTGATTTTGGTACCAGTAATACCGTTATTGCTCGTTGGAACCCTGTAACAGAGCAATCTGAAATCATTAATCTACCCAGTTTGAGCTATCAGACGGCCCAAAATCCTGACCTTATCCCCAGTCTGCTCTATGTGGAGCAGGCGGCGGAAAACAAAGTCTGTGTGGGGCAGCAGGTGCGAGATCGCGGTCTGGATATCCAAACCGATCCGCGCTTTTTCCGCAGCTTCAAACGAGGGATTGGCTCCAAGGTCCAGGGTTTTTTGCCTGAACTGGATGGCCAAACGGTTCAGTTTGAGCAGGTGGGAAGCTGGTTTTTGCAAACGATCCTCCAGCAACTCCAAACCACCTATCCTGACGTCAAAGACTCATTAGTTCTAACCGTTCCAGTGGATAGCTTTGAAACCTATCGCCATTGGCTGGGGCAGGTTTGCCAAGATCTGCAGGTAGAGCAGGTCCGCATGATTGATGAACCGACAGCGGCAGCGTTAGGCTATGGCAAGGCTGATCAAGATGTACTGCTGGTGGTGGATTTTGGGGGTGGTACCTTTGATCTTTCTCTGGTTCAGATCAATACGTCTCAACAAAAGACCCAGCCCTTGGGTTTCATTCTTAAATGGGGCGATAAGAATCTAGCGGATACCTCAAAACAACGACCGCAATCAGCCCGTGTCCTGGCTAAAGCTGGGCAGAATTTGGGTGGAACCGATATTGATAATTGGCTTGTCGATCACTTTGCTAAAACTCAAAACTTAGCCGTAACCCCTCTGACGACTCGATTAGCGGAGCGGCTCAAAATTCAACTATCACTGCAGCCTAAAGCTACAGAGGTTTACTTTAATGAAGAAACCTTTGATAGTTATGAGCTGGCCTTGGACCGAGAGCAATTTGAGCAAATTCTCAAGGAGCATCAGTTCTTTGATCGCCTGGATGAGAGTATGACCCAGGTCTTGCAACAAGCTCGCCGCCAAGGTTTAGAGGTTAACGATATTAAAGCCGTTCTATTGGTGGGGGGAACTAGTCAGATCCCTGCCGTCCAAACCTGGGTGCAGCAATATTTTGATGACAGCCGCATTTGCAGTAACCGTCCCTTTGAGGCGATTGCCCAAGGGGCTTTACAGGTGGCTCAGGGCTTAGAAGTTAAAGATTTTCTCTATCACAGCTATGGCGTTCGCTACTGGGACCGTCGTCAACAGACCCATAGTTGGCATCCCATTATCCCAGCGGGTTTACCCTATCCCATGGAAGAACCTATCGAGCTGACCCTGGGGGCTTCTAGCGATGCCCAACCTAGCATTGAGCTGATTCTAGGAGAATTGGGCAATACCAACAGTGGGACTGAAGTCTTTTTCGATGGCGATCGCTTGGTGACTCGGCAATTGTCTGAATCCCAGACCCTGGTTCAACCTCTCAATGATCGAGAGGGTTCCAGAAAGGTTGCACAGCTCATGCCGCCTGGGTATCCAGGGAGCGATCGCATTAAGGTTTTGTTTTGGGTAGATAACCGACGCACCCTACGCATCAGTGTCGAAGATCTGCTAACCCAAGATACATTGCTCAAAAACCAGGTTGTAGCCCAACTCAGCTAGGGCTAAACATACCAATGCCCCAGGGGGGGTGATAACTCCGAAGAGTTCCCCTGAGGCAATTTCATCCTAACTTTTTGGTTTTAGTAATTACCTGAGTGTCATTACGGAATGATAAGTGTGATTCGTATCACCGCGTAAGTAAAAATAAGCAAATAAAATGCCCCCGACTGGGGGCGAGTTTGTTGGAATGCACGCATATGGTGATGACAACCTATTACGTGCTAGTGAGGTTTAAAGGGTTTGCTTATCTCTGGAATTAAATTAGCAACTAATGGTGAAGATGCCGTGAAAGATTGTCTGCGGGCAATAAAATACCCCTTAGTCCACACCAAGCGACAAAGGGGTACAGGAGACGCAAGTTTTCGTTCATATGTCTTTAGCATTCCCAAGTTTTTTTGGGGTTTAACATCCTTACTCTGGGTCAAAAATTACGTCAGTTCTACTAACTCAATGCCCAGCCATTGACGGAAATTTGTTCTCTGTTGATCGGTGGGGGTAGTAATGGGTTGGACCCTATAGGATTTGGGCCTAGGTTCACTTAAGGTAAGACGATGGGTGGTGAGCTGATCATCATGAAATAGGGTGATGGAGACTGCATCACCCCTTTGATAGTCTTGAAAGCGTTGCTCTAACTGATCAGCCTGGACGCGAAAACCATCTAAGGCCAATAGTTCATCCCCCGCTTGTAGCCCTGCCATTTGGGCTGGTGAAGCAATATCGACAAATTTGATCAGGGTTTTCCCGGATTGGCTGCTGAGGGTTAGGCCATGATAAGGAAATGGGGACTCTCCAAAATCAGCCACCACTTCCAATCCAAATGGATTCAAGAATTCCTCATAGGGTAATTCCACGGTCCCATCTAGATACTTCTGCCAAAACTGAGTCAGGTCCATCTCTGCAATGGACTCAATCCCTTCAAGGAGCTGCTCTCGGGAATAGCCTAAATCTTTCTGGCCATAGGTTTGCCAAAGATGGAGCATCACGTCATCTAAAGAACGTTGATTTTGATGCTGTTGGCGAATCTGTAAATCAAGGAGGAGAGAGACAATCTCTCCCTTGAGGTAATAAGAAACCTGGCAGTTCCGAGAATTGGCATGGGGACGATAGAGTTTAATCCAAGTGTCAAAACTAGACTCTGTTAAGGACTGGGTGTGCCGTCCTGGAATGGATTGGAGGCGTGTAATGGATTCTGACAGCAGTTTTAGATAGAACTTGGCGTCATAAATACCGGCTCGATAAGGCAGGATCAAATCATAAAAACTGGTGACGCCCTCACAAAACCAAAGGGCATCTGTATAGTTTTCCTGGTCATAGTCGAAGGGATGTAGGGCTTGAGGGCGAAGCCGCTTGACATTCCAAAGATGAAAAAACTCATGGGCAACCAGTCCCATAAAGCGGTTATAGGAGTCAGGTTTACGAAACCCGAACCGGGAATAGAGTAATGAGCAGCAGTTGTGATGTTCTAGCCCCCCGTACCCTTTGGCTGAAACATGGAGGAGGAAAAAATATCGATCATAGGGTAATCCGCCAAAAAGCTTGGCTTCGACTTCAATAATTTTTTTCGTATCCCCTATGATCTGTTCTGCATCATAGTTTCCTGCTCCCCAAATCGCTAGCTGATGAGGCTTCTCTAAGGTTTCAAAGTCATAGATTTGATGGGTGCCAATCTCAAATGGACTATCGACCAAGGTGTCAAAGTTTTTGGCTAGGAAGGTGAGCGGCTGGTCTGGTAATGGGTCTAGTGCAGTTGTGACTTGCCAGGTGGGATCTGGAGGATGAATCGTGATTGCGATCGCATCTTGTTCTCTCCCTGGGACATAGAAAAACATGGCCCCTGGATTGAAGTAGCCATGGCTAGCATCCAAATGATTGGTGCGGACCGTCAATTCATGGGCAAAGATACGGTAGTGAATTTTGACTGTATCGGCTTCTGGTGATTGGATCTGCCAATGATTCTTGCTGATTTTTTGCCAGCTTACAGGGGCTTCTTGATCATCTACTGCCGAGAAATCTTGTAGATGTTTCGCATATTCCCGAACTAGGTATGAGCCTGGGGTCCAGACAGGCAACTTTAAATCTAAGGTGTGGTCAGTCCCTACCGAGCAATGAAGTGTGATCTCAAAGAGATGAGATGCCGGATCAGGCATCGCCACTTCATACCGAAGCCTCGTCGAGGCAAGTGTATTGACTTGAGCAATTGAATCGAGGACTTCAGTCATAGGGGTTCAATACTGACGTTAATTCTCTTTAGTGTATCGATTGAGGCAGATTTGCTTGAAGATTCTGAGATAGTTTTTAGTGCAATACCGTACTGCTAGCTGAGGCGATCTAATGAATTTTGTCTCAATTTTGTCTCAATAGTGATGGAACGATTGATTGTTGACTGCGTCAAGCAAGCTGATAGAACATGATGGGACGGTCTCTCCTCGGCCGATCGAGTCGTGATCAAGATCTCCTGGCTGCGTGAGGGCAGTCATATTGGGGTTTCAAATGGGTAGCTATATTGAATGTCAAGTGAGGGGGACTGACATACCTTGGGAGAATCAATCTATGAAAGTTATTCATTTGAGTCTAATCACACTAATGCTAAGTACCTTTACCTTGTCTGGTACAGTTGCGTTCATCTTGTTCCAAGACTTGTCACAGACATTAGAAGGCAAAGGCCAGAAAAATTCTAATTTACAAGTTGTCAGAGTTGCTAATTAGTGTTTTGACAATGCTTCCCCCTCATCTGCTGGAAGAAGCTAGTCTGCCTCCACCACGGTCCATCAGTGTTGGCGAGGGAGTAAATTTGGAAGGTAACTTATCGTGTACTCCAACGCCTCCGGAACCTAGATTGCCAACACCACTGCTAGTTCAGAAGATGGGCTGTAACCAACGATTCCCTCGACCTCAACAGCCCACACATCAATGAACCTAGTATCTGGGGCGGTGAACTTCGTGATGAGACCTTTAAGCGATTCGCTTAATCAGTATTTGAGTGCCTATTTCGGAGGAAATAAAGGCCAAGTGAGAAGTCATAGCCACGCACTGACTTAATTGAGCAGTAAACTGCCAATACTGAAACCTAGTAGCTCAAAAACGATGGCTATAGGAATCTCAATACTGTCTGCATCTGTAGACTTGGGTGCATCTTAGGCCAGTATCCTTTTTATCCCAATGCAGCAATATTTTTTGGCTTTTGGGTTAATGATAACTTGGTGGAAAGACTGCATTCCCAGCATCAATTTGAGTAGCTGAGAAATGTAAGTTGGTCGGCAAAGGCTCACCCATTATTAGAAGGGGAAAATGATGAAGATCAAGCATTGCATCAATCTTCATAAAGGAACGACCTTCATATTTATCCTGGGTTTGATGCTGGTTTATCAAAACTTCATGCTAGGGGCTTGGGTTTATCTGGTCTTGCATGGCACCTATGGGTTGCTGTGGTTATTAAAAGATCAGCTGTTTCCCGATAAACAATGGGAACAGCAATTTCCCTGGCCAATTCACTTACTGGGATTTGGACTCATCAGTCTATATTGGATTGCCCCATACATTTTAATAAGTCGTCGTATTGAACCGACTGTGCCTTTAATAGCTGGTGCTATAGCACTTAATATTGCTGGCGTATTTCTCCACTTTGGGAGTGATGCTCAAAAATATTTCATTCTCAAGTATCAACCGAGATTGATTACTGAAGGCTTTTTTGCTCGTTGTCGGAACCCTAACTATTTGGGTGAAATATTTATATATATATCCTTTGCCATGTTGACAATGCATTGGTTACCTTTTGTCATCCTTGGCGGGTTTTTTGGGGGCTGTTTTTATTCCCAATATGCTCAAAAAAGATCGCTCTCTATCGCGATATGCAGACTTTGAACAGTATCGAGAAAATACGGGCTTGTTTTGGCCAAAACTCTTTGGGAAAAAAGTACCCCACTTCCAAAGATGTAGCTAAAGTCTAATTGAATTCATAGCAATTCTTTTAGGCTGCTATGAATTACGAATTTTATTTCTTTAATAAGATAAATGGTAGTTCCTTTAGAAGGAGACTAGGAATAGTTTATGGCGCGGCGATATAATTGCATTCAAAGCCGCATTTGAATGCAATCGGCTATTGATCTCCATTCTTTTTAGGAGACACGCTATGAATCATGGATTTCGTCAAACAGTTCTGGCCTTGGTCGTCGTCACGATTCTCACAATGGGTACGATATTCGGCTATTCTGGGGCAGGAATTGCAGCAACCAATTTAGCAAAACAACCTGCTGTTGATGTATATGTTGCATTGGGGAATGAGGCAGGAGCCTTGCAATTTTTCCCCGATGATCTGCAATTTGAACCGGGTCGTCGCTATAACCTGCACTTAAGCAACCCTAGTGACCAAAAGCACTACTTCACCGCCAAAGATTTTGCAGATGGGATTTGGTCACAAAAAGTTGATGCTGGGAATGTAGAAATTAAAGGTGCAATTCACGAATTAGAATTAAGAGCCAATACTGAAGCAGAGTGGGTGTTTGTTCCACTGCGCTCTGGTATCTATTCACTTCGATGTACGGTCCCAGGCCATACCGAAGCAGGCATGGTGGGCAGGATTGAAGTCGTTGGCTGAAATTCTGTCTGAACGAGCCTTACCAACGTCTGAACATATTCCCAACCTTGACGGAGCTTGTTGTCTTTCCCAAATTAATTTGCTGGAGCGTCACCTGTCGGAGGGGCAGCGGGTGCTGCTGATGGAATGGGTGCTGCTGCTGGAGCAGTGGGTGCACTAGGCGCTGCTGGTGGCGCTGCTGCCGGAGGCTGAGGACTAGTAGGTGGGGCCGGTGCTGGCTGCGGAGCGGCGGGTTCAGGAGGTAGATCTGAGTTAGTGGGTGGCTCTTGGATTGGGACAGCAGGCTGCACTGGATTACTGGGGGGCTGGTGCTACAGGAGCAGGGGGGTTGGGCTGGCTGAGGGGGGCAGAGCCGGAGCCGATTGGGCTGGAGGTTGAGGTGCAGTAGGGGGAACAGGCCGTGCTGGATTCACCGGAGGTAAATTAGGCTGTGGTGCTGCTGGCGTAGGGGGAGTAAGCGGTTGCGCCGGTGAAGGAGTCTCAGGTGCTGTATTGGTGGGTGCTGGTTTGGGGGGTCGGAGCTGGAGGAGTGGCTGGAGGTAGAACAGGTTCTGGGGTAGGTGGATCAGGCTTCTTGACAGCACAAACTGATTGAGAATATTTAATGTCGAAGGGTAAAACAACAATTTTGTTGGCGTCCTCGGCCTTGATCTTGTATTTTTTTAGCCGCGTTTTGGACCGCCCGATCGAGAATGGGCGAGTTGGTAGATAGAACAATATCGGAGACTACAGGAGCCGCTTTTGAGCTGACCCAAATCCGATATTCAGCCTTACCTTCTAAGCGATCCTGACAGGCGTCTTTGGGATAGTCGTAGGCAACAAAGCGTTTTACACTTTGGTCCGGAGGAACGATGGAAGAGGAGGCCAGGGAATTACTGTCGTTAGGGTTATCACTACTGTCTATCCCGCCCACATTGGCTGGGTTGGCAGGTGGGATATTGCTCGCAACCGGACCGGGTGCAGTGCCTGGTGGAGGCAAAGGACCTGTAGATCCTGGATCCGGTGGCAAATTCGGTAAATCAGAGGTTCCATTAAGCCATGCCTGGAAGTCCTCATCACTCAGGGATGGACCGGAGTTACTGGGGGGGGTGGCGTTTGCTGAGGTGGGGCAGGCGTTCGTCTCGGGGGGTAATGATGCTAAAGAACTGGGATTAAAGGGGGGTAAAACTAGTCTGCGGTGGCGGAGGAGGTAACTCAACAATAGAAGAGGCAAAGGGGTCAAATGCTGGATTGGGGGGTATCAGTAACGGGCAATTCAGCTAGACCATCAGGGGTGGTGATGTTCAGGGGTAAACCGGCTACACCGGGTGCAGGGGGTGGAGCGTTTGGATCAATAGCTTGGTTTGGTCGAGGGCCTGGATTGGGTTGAGATTTGAGAAGGCTAACGACTCGAAGTTGTTTTTTGTCTGTTTGCTGGCCTGTTGCTGGAACCAGTGCTAGACCAGCAAATAAAACACCATGGGCAGCGACCGAAGCCATCATGGCAAGATTCCCAGGTCTTTGCCATGATTTTGAAAACAGTTGATTAGAAGAGCCGTTCATAAAAAAGTAAAAATAGGTAGTTATGGGTCAGCAATCAGGTCGCCTATGGGCTTGGCCTAAGGTGATATTACTGTCAAGACGGATCAAAAAGTAGGTTGTTTCAATTTCTGATCGCATTAAAGTTTGGATATTTTCCCTATGATAACAACCCGTATGAATAGATTTGAAAAATGCTTTAACTAAGGAATAATAGGCATTCGCTTGTCAAGGTTCCCAAAGGTTACTAGAGTAGGGAAGGACGATTCAGACGCTATTTTAAGGCGTACACAAAGGAGTTATCACCGTGGTAGAACCTCTGTTAGCAGGTATTGTACTTGGCCTAGTCCCAGTGACTCTAGCTGGGCTATTTGTCGCTGCATGGCAACAATACAAGCGTGGAGAAGAGGTTGGCTAAAGTTTGTTAAGCCTCGCAGGAAACAGCTCTGTTTGAGCTATCCACAATATTTGTTATCTGTAAATCAGAGAGATGAGATCGTCTCTCTGATTTTGTTTATGTAGGCTGCGTTGATTGGAAAAAGGTCAGGGCCGTGTTGCCATAGACGCGGGCATGACAGATTTGGAACGTTGTGGGAATAGAGAATGGTTGCTTTGGACGATGTTCGACAGCAAGTTCTCCAGTTGCTTGGAGGAGGTTATACGTTGCGATCGCATCCAGTACCGCTTCATATAAACCGCCATCATAGGGGGGATCAAAATAAATCCGATCGAAGGACTGGCCTTGCAACTTAGCTAGCCGTTTGACAACATCTCCTCGCAGAACTTGAAATGTTTGAGGTGGGTTTGCTATGGACTGCCAGTTCTGGCGGATGATGCGGCAAGCCTCTCCTGCCTGTTCAATTCCATAGACCACTGCGGCTTCTCGGCAAAGGGCTTCGGCCCCCATGGAGCCACTACCAGCACAGAGGTCTAGCCAATGGCAGCCCTGGAGATGATGGTGCCAACGATTAAATAAGGCTTCTCGCACCCGTGCGGTGGTTGGGCGGGTTTGTAAGCCTGGCAGGGTTTTAATCTGACGGTTACCGTAAATTCTGACCATCAGTCTGGAGGTTCAACATAGCCTTGGATATTTTCGGGATCATATCGTTGCAGGATATCGGTGGCTTTGCGGGTCAGTGGGTCTGTGCCTTTGACCACCACGATATATTTCCCGGCGTTTAAACGATTGCGATAAACCAATGCATCTCCACTGCCGGTCGTTAAACCGGTCAGACCGCCTGAGAAGAGTCCGCCAAAGGCTCCAAAGGAAGCGCCGAGTAGTCCTCCTAAGATGACATTAATCACCGTTCCCACTCCAGGGAAGAGGCGAATGCCAGTATATAACTCAAAGGTTGATCCAAAGATCAACCCTAAAGGGATGGAGAAGTTCATCAGTCGTCGAGCTTGTTTTCGGGCTGGCTTTTTGGGGTCGATAAAACCAAATTCATCGGCGCTTTTATAGCCTCTGCCCAATATTGAGACTTGGGTGAGGGGAATTCCTGATTTTTCTAAATCGGTATAGGCGGCTTCTGCTTGGATTCGATCAGCTAAGACTGCAATTAAGTAATTCATGGGAGATCTAAACAGCGGGAGTCGCCAAGGTAGCCTGCACCTGCTCAACAAAGTTAGCCAGGATTTGTAGTCCGAAGGTGGAGGATTTTTCAGGGTGAAACTGGACTGCCATTAAGTTGTCCTGGGCAATGGCTGCGGTAATGGTCTGAGTGCCGTGGGTGACGGTGGCTGCTTTGACGGTAGGGTCAACCGGATCAACGTAATAGGAATGGACAAAATACATCCAAGGATTAGTAGGAGAATGACGCCACAGGGGTAGATCGGGCTGTTGATACTCCAGTTGGTTCCAGCCCATATGGGGAATTGTAATGTCCGGTTCGGATTGGAATCGCTTGACCGTGCCGGAAATAATGCCTAATCCAGCTTCAGTCCCTTCTTCGCTACCCTCAAACAAAATTTGTAGCCCTAAACAAATCCCCAGAAAGGGCTTGCCGCTGGCGAGAATGTCTTGGATGACGGGGATGAGATGACGCGATCGCAAATGCTGCATCGCTGGATCAAAGGCTCCCACTCCGGGGAGGACGACTGCATCGGCAGATACCAGATCCTCTGGGCGATCGCTGACAATTGTTTGTGCTCCAGCTTCTTGTAGTCCCTTACAGGCTGAATGCAGATTGCCCATATCGTAGTCAATCACGGCGATGATAGGCATTCATCCCTTCCTTTCCCAGCTAGGCCACATCTTTACCTTATTACCTTATCGCTTTCTATTCGGTTTCAGCGGGGTGGCTGGATTTGGAATAGGCACTATTGGGGAAATTGATGATTATGGACCTCATCACAAAATTGCTTAACCGCTCCAGTAATCGATTCCTGCAGATTGGTATAGGCTTTGGCAAAGGGAGGTTGCCATGCAGATAAGCCCAACATATCGGCTGTAACCAGCACTTGGCCATCACATCCTGCACCAGCGCCAATGCCAATGGTGGGGATGGCTAACGTTTGGGTGATTTTCGCGGCTAGGGGGGCAGGAATATGCTCCAGAACAATCGCAAAAGCGCCTGCTGCTTCCAGGGCAATGGCTTCTTGTAAAATACGGTCTGCGTCTGCATCAGAGGTTCCTTGGCGTCGATAGCCGCTGAACTGATGAACAGACTGGGGAGTTAAGCCCACATGTCCCATCACCGGAATCCCTCGCTCCACCAAATAGTGAACGGTTGTTGCCATGTCTGGATACCCTCCCTCTAGTTTGACGGCAGCTACTCCTGCCTGTTGCAATAGGGTTCCAGCGCTTCTCAGGGCCTGTTGAGGGCTTTCTTGATAACTCAGAAAGGGCAGATCACAAATCACTAGGGCATGGTTGACCCCTCTGGTGACAGCTTGGGCGTGGTAGAGCATTTCTTCCAAGGTCAGAGGTAGGGTGGTGGAATACCCTAAGGCAACCATGGCCAAAGAGTCTCCTATTAGTAGGACATCGACTCCTGCTTGGTCTAATAAAGTTGCGAAGGGAAAGTCCCAGGCTGTAAGGACTGAGATGGGACGTCCCTGTTCTTTCCATTTCCGTAGCTGATCAATGGTCACAGCCATCGCCTTATGGCTCCTTTGTGTCTTCTTTCCCAGAATAAAGGGTCTTCGATCGGTTTCAGGGAGAGGTATCCTGACTTGCACCTGTAGACAATGGAGATCTAAAGAAAATTTTAAGTCTTGAATTTGGTGGCTTTAGGCAAAAAAAGTGAAGAACCTATTCACTAAAATGGAGATATCTGAGGAAAATCCGATCCATGTGTCAATTTAGGCGGGTAAATCAGCTCACTCAACTTGTGAAATTCAATGCTATTCCCGTTTAGCTAGGTTATTAATTACAAAGAGAGCTAAAACGATGTTTAGATTAACGTTCGTTTGTACAACCCTATTGATGGTGGTGTTGAGCATGGGGGGAGAAAATGCCATGGCTCAACAAAGAGGGCAAAATCGGCCATCGGCTTCCTCAAAGACTGGCGATGCTAAAACTCTTGGGGTTCAAGAAGTGGGAATACGGTCTTGGCAACCTCAGCCTAAGCAGTTACCCGAACCCCAAGAAATTAGCATTGGCATCCCTCCGCAAGTGGAGCTGACGCCGGGACCGGATAAACCAGGCGATATTCCTGAGAATGAAGATCATCGAGGGATTCAAGTGAAAGTTTTAAATCCCTAAAAAATTGTCTTTGAACAGAATTTCGGTCAGCGTTTTTCAAAAACTCAAGCCCTTTAGATTTCATATCTAAAGGGCTTGAGTTTTTGAATTTAGACGTGCTCAAGTCCTGGACTTAGGGAGCTAGAGCATTACCCCGAATCAAGCTACCTAAAGTCTTAGCGGTAATCTTGATCTGCTTCAGCGGATTCATGGGAACCACAGTCTTATACAAATAACTATCGAAAGTCATTTGCTGTACATCTTCATCCGCACACATTTCCACAAAGGCTTCCCGAGTGGCATCAGAGCGGTAGAACACGCGCTGCAAAATGTCCAAGACCTTGTAGGTCATGCCGTAAGCTTTGTCCCAACGCTTCAGATAGACCTTGAGGTCTTCTTCAGAGGGAATGCGTTCACCATTGTTAGAAAACTCAACGATGGTTTCTGCACACATCCGCGCAGACTTGGCGGCAAAGTAAATACCTTCACCAGAAGATTTGGTTACTGTACCGGCAGCGTCACCGACTAGGGCAACCCGACCGACGACCCGGCGAGGACGAGGATGCTCGGGAATGGGGGTGAGCTTCCACTTTGATGATTTCACCACCGACGAGGCGATGGGCAGCACGAGCACGAATACCCGCCTGCAGCTTCTTGATGTCGGCTTGGTTGACCTTCATGGTGCCAGTGCCAACGGCGACGTGATCGTACTTGGGGAATACCCAAGCGTAGAAGTCCGTAGAGACATCATCACCGACATACATCTCGGCACGATCTTGGTAGTACTCCATGTACTCATCAGGAAGGCGGATGCGCTCCTGAAATGCGATCGCATAGTTGTAGTCGCCTGCTTTAATCTCTTTAGCAATTCTGGAGTTGGCGCCATCAGCACCAATGACCAAATCGACTTGGAGGGTTTTCATTACCCCTTCAGTTCGACCACCAGTTAAGTCGGCATAGTGAATCGTGTAAGGCTGATTGGCCCCAGTGGGGAAATCTAGCTTATTGACAGTGCCGTTGATCAACTTCGCACCTAATTTAGCGGCGCGATCGCGCATAAATCCGTCAAGTACTTCTCGACGGCACATGCCGATATACTCACCCTCGTTTTTGATATTGATATCCACCTCAATGTTAGAAGGAGAGATCATTCTCATCTTTCTAACCTGTCGGTCAATAATCTCAAGGGGGAGATCAAATTCATCCACCATGCACAGCGGAATCGCACCACCACAAGGCTTTGCGTTATCTAATTTACGCTCAAACAAATAGGTCTCAATACCAGCCTTTACCAGCGTTTCTGCTGCTGATGACCCGGCTGGCCCTGACCCAACAACTGCTACCCGTAGTGTCAAGGCGATCCTCCAAACTTTTAACGGCTACGTAGCGAATCGTATCACGGAGATCTTGACCAAACCCTATCTACAGAAGTTCTTAAGGGTAAGTTGAAACACACCTTAACTTTTCCGTTACAGACCGAAATGATTGAGTTCATCCGTTTTGCAAATGGCTTCATCGGCTTTTGCCATCAGTCTGATTTGTTTAAAGCCGTGGTCTATTGTCTATGACCGTTATACAATTGCGCTGTTCCCTGGGATACGGAACGATTTGCCAAATTGAAACCTAAACCCTAAGAAGTGTAAAATACACTCCTTTGAAATCATAGACATCTTATTGCAAAATATTACGATAGGTTAGCTTCGGAGAGCTTCAGAAATAATGGAAAAACCGTTCGATCGATTTAAAAAGGACTTAAGAAATTTTGCCAAAGCTGGCGCCAAAATGGTCAACATTGACGTGCCCGAGGTTGAGGAAAAGCCTATCATCGCAGAGCCAGCCCCCGAAGCGCCCGCTACTCCACCTCAGTCAGCTAAAAAGGCTAAGAAAAAAGACAATATTCCGGTTAATATCTACCGTCCTAAAACGCCCTATATCGGCAAGTGCTTATCGAATGAAGCCTTAGTTCGAGACGGAGGCGAAGGTAAAGTACAGCACCTCACGTTTGATCTTTCCGAAGGGGATCTACGCTATATCGAAGGCCAAAGCATTGGCATTATCCCTGCTGGAACAGACGCCAACGGCAAACCCCATAAGTTACGCCTTTATTCCATTGCCTCGACCCGTCATGGCGACCGGGTAGATGATAAAACGATTTCTCTCTGTGTTCGTCAGCTGGAATATGACCATCCTGAGACTGGAGAGCGAGTCTATGGGGTGTGTTCCAAACATCTATGTGACATGAATCCCGGTGATGATGTCAAAATTACGGGTCCTGTCGGTAAGGAAATGCTGTTGCCCGACGATCCTGAAGCCAACATCATCATGATGGGAACGGGAACCGGTATTGCGCCTTTCCGAGCCTATCTGTGGCGGATGTTTAAGGAAAAACACGAAAATTATAAGTTCAAAGGCTTGGCCTGGCTCTTCTTCGGTGTCGCTTATACCCCCAATATTCTTTATAAGGAAGAACTAGAAGAGTTACAAAGCCAATATCCTGACAACTTCCGCTTGACCTATGCCATTAGCCGTGAGCAAAAGGCTGTAGATGGCAGCAAGATGTATATCCAAAGCCGAATTGCTGAGAATGCCGACAAATTATGGGAGTTGGTCCAGAAGGAAAACACCCACACCTATATTTGTGGTTTGAAAGGTATGGAAGGCGGCATTGATGAAGGAATGTCCGCTGCTGCTGCTAAGCATGGTGTGGATTGGTCAGACTATCAGCGAGCCTTGAAAAAAGCCCATCGCTGGCATGTAGAAACCTACTAAATCCATTACAACGCCATTATTCAATAAGCCATACAAAAAGAGCCTCCCCATAGGGGAGGCTCTTTTTCTGTTAGAGCTCAAGCCTGGCCTTTAGCTGTTTCTAGAAGAGATGTCCTTTTGTCAAAGTCAGGGTTGCTTGCTTTTGGAAGTTGCCCTAGTTTCTCTCAGATCTCTTGCCTATTTGGCCTACTGTTCAGCAGCAATGGCGTTTATAGCTCAGGTGCAATCGTAGGCGTATCGGGATGAATGGCAGCAACATCGATAGTGGTGGGGATTGCTGCTTGCTTAAAGCGAGGAACATCCGCAACCGAGCTATTCACAATCGTTAGCAATGGGTTGGAAAGGACTCCAGCCAAAGAGGTAGCAATCAGCGTGAGGACCAAGCCGATTTGTAAGGGGCGCATACCCAAGGGTTTCCAAACAATGTTGGGATAGTTCTTGATCACCTCAGACATGTCTTGGGGCTCTTTGACCACCATCATCTTGATCACTCGAATGTAGTAGTAGATCGAGACCACGCTGGTAATGAGGCCCAGAATGACTAGGCCATAGGCCCCAGCCTGCCAACCGGCCCAGAAGAGGTACAGCTTGCCAAAGAAGCCCGCAAGAGGCGGTATCCCTCCTAAGGAGAGCAAGCAGAGGCTCAAGGCTAGAGTTAAAAGGGGATCTTTGAGATAGAGTCCAGCATAATCACCAATTTCATCTGTTCCAGTGCGGAGAGAGAACAGAATCACGCAGGTAAACGCACCCAAGTTCATAAACAGGTAAATCAGCAGGTAGAAGACCATGCTGGCATAACCTGCTTCCGTACCAAGCACAAGGCCAATCATGACAAAGCCTGCTTGGCCAATGGAGGAATAGGCGAGCATCCGCTTCATACTGGTTTGAGCAATGGCGACCACGTTGCCGAGCACCATGCTCAAAATGGCCAAGGCAGTGAAGATAAATTGCCACTGCTCCACTAAGTTGGGGAAGGCTTGCGTTAACAGACGAATAGCCAAGGCAAATCCAGCTGCTTTGGACCCTACGGAGAGGAAGGCAACCACTGGTGTTGGAGAGCCTTCATATACATCGGGTGTCCATTGGTGGAAAGGCACTGCCGCGATTTTGAAGCTAACACTGGCAATCACAAACACTAGGGAAATGACTAAAGCCAAGGATTTTGACGTATCGGCTAGGGCCAGGGCGATGTCATCCAAATGGGTTTTGCCCCCGGAAAGTCCGTAGAGCAGGGATAAACCGTATAAGAACACCGCCGAACTCGATGCACCAATTAGCAAATATTTCAGGGCAGCTTCATTGGAGCGAGCATCGCGCTTCATGTAGCCTGTCATCAGGTAGGAGGCGATACTCAAGGTTTCCAAAGAGATGAAAATCATGACGAGTTCTTCTGCGCCGCAGAGGAACATGGCACCGACTGTGGCGGTCATCAGGATCGTCATAAATTCGCCAATAGAGCTGCCCGCTTGTTCGATATAGCGCACCGACATCAAGATGGTGACTAGGGTCGACAGGGCAATGATGGCTCTAAAAACAATGCTGAGGTTATCGGCATGAAAACTACCCAAAAAACCGATGGGATTAGCTTGATCCCACTGGGTATATAGCAGATAGAGGCAGGCTACCAAACTTGCGATCGCAAGGTATGGGGTCCATTTTGCCGATGAACGACCAAAGGTAATATCTCCAAGGAGAACAAGAATCAACGAGATCACCAAAACGCCTTCAGGCAAGATGGTGGTGGCATTTAGCTGGCTAGCGAGATTGGCAACGTCCATTAGTCAAGATTGGTAATATCTTTGGCGACATAAGCCCAGTCATCAAATAGTGAAATTTAATGGCAAGGATTATGTTGAGAATTTTAACGCGCAAGCGCCAACAACCAAGATACCAAGTTAAGGGACGTTCTGCCGGGAGAAGCGGGCTAGACTTGAGGAGCTACTAGTTGATCAAGTGACAAAAAACTTAGGGTACACTCGCAACATTTGCTATAAAAAATTTGAAGGGGTTCATTGAGCTACCCACTGAATCGTCTGATTAAGGTTAGGGTAGGTTCATATCGCAACTCAGCCCTTCATAAGCAAGAATTTAGTTCTTCCTTTGTCTGTCCGCATGAATTAGGTTGGGATTGGCAAAGGCAGCTTATCTTTTGTCCATCACACATTCCCCATTGAGACTATGTCCACACTGGTTATTGTTGAATCTCCTACGAAGGCGAAAACGATCCGCAATTATCTGCCTTCGGGATACCGGGTTGAAGCATCGATGGGGCATGTTCGTGATCTACCGCGGACTGCATCGGAAATTCCTGCAGCGGTTAAAGGTGAGAAATGGTCCAGCTTAGGGGTCAACGTTCAGGCAGAGTTTGAACCCCTATATGTTGTCCCTAAAGATAAGAAAAAAATTGTCAAAGAGCTGAAAGAAGCCCTCAAAAATTCCGATGAGTTAGTGCTAGCCACTGACGAAGACCGGGAAGGAGAAAGTATTAGCTGGCACTTGCTGCAGCTTCTGAAGCCCAAGGTGCCGACGAAGCGGATGGTTTTTCACGAAATTACTGATGAAGCGATTAAAGCAGCCTTAACCAATTGTCGCGATGTGGATCAGCGGTTGGTTCGTGCTCAGGAAACCCGCCGTATTTTAGATCGATTGGTGGGATATACCTTATCTCCCTTGTTATGGAAGAAAATTGCTCCTAGCTTGTCAGCTGGGCGAGTGCAGTCTGTGGCGGTGCGGCTGCTAGTGACCCGTGAGCGAGAGCGGCGCGCCTTCCGCCAAGGTAGCTATTGGGACTTAAAAGCAGCCCTTAGCAAAGATAAATCGGCCTTTGAATCTCGTTTGGTGACTCTAGCCGGCAAGCGGTTAGCGACGGGCAATGATTTTGACGAGAACACTGGGCAAATCGTTGCGGGTCGGGATGTGGTCCTGCTCAATGAGGCTGAGACCCTAGCCTTACAAACGCGCCTTGCCGATAAGACTTGGACTGTGGCCGGTGTAGATGAGCGCCCTTCCACCCGTAAACCAGCGCCCCCCTTTATCACCTCTACGTTGCAGCAGGAGGCCAACCGAAAGCTAAGGCTGTCGGCACGGGAAACCATGCGAGTGGCCCAGAGCCTCTATGAAAAAGGATTTATTACCTATATGCGAACGGATTCGGTGAATCTGTCGCAACAGGCCATTGCCGCCGCTCGTGGCTGTGTGGAAGACCTCTATGGTAAAAACTACCTTAGCCCTGAACCCAGACAATATAAAACAAAAAGCAAGGGGGCCCAGGAGGCTCACGAAGCCATTCGTCCCGCCGGACAAACCTTCCGTACTCCCAAAGAAACGGGCCTTCAAGGCGCAGAGAGTAAGCTGTATGAACTGATTTGGAAACGTACTGTGGCCACCCAAATGGCCGAAGCGCGTCAAACCCACATCACGGTTCATCTAGAAGTCGAAGATGCTGGGTTCCGGTCTACGGGTAAACGAATCGATTTTCCTGGATTTTTCCGCGCTTATGTGGAAGGGTCTGACGATCCAGATGCGGCACTAGATGATCAAGAGGTGCTGTTGCCTTCCCTGAAGCAAGGGGATACGCCTGAATGCACGGAGCTGTCGCCCATTGGCCATGAGACCCAGCCTCCTGCTCGCTTTACAGAAGCATCTCTGGTTAAAACGCTGGAAAAAGAAGGGATTGGTCGTCCTAGTACCTATGCCAGTGTTATCGGCACGATTATTGACCGGGGCTATGCCCAGCGCCAGGCAAATGCTTTGGTGCCTACCTTTACCGCCTTTGCGGTTACCGCTTTGTTAGAGCAGCACTTCCCGGACTTAGTGGATCTCAGCTTTACGGCGCGCATGGAGCGGAGATTGGATGGCATCTCAACGGGTGAGGTGGAGTGGCTGCCGTATCTAAGCGACTTTTATTTGGGCGATGAAGGTCTGGAAACCCAAGTCAAAAATCGGCAAGACCAGATTGATCCCGGTGAAGCTCGTACGATTGACCTTGACAATCTAGAGGCCAAGGTGCGGATTGGCCGCTTTGGTCCTTATATTGAGACGGAGCATGAAGACAAACCAGTAAAGGCGTCTTTGCCCAAAGATATGACGCCGGCGGATTTGACCCCAGAACAAATTGAGCAGCTTCTCAAACAAAAGCTGGAAGGCCCTCAACAATTGGGTTCTCATCCAGATAAAGGAGACCCCATCTATATTATGCTCGGTGCCTATGGCCCCTATGTGCAGCTGGGGGATGTCACTGAGGAAAATAAAAAGCCCAAACGAGCCTCACTCCCCAAAGGCGTGGCGATGGAATCGGTGACCTTAGAAATGGCGGTGGAGCTGTTGTCCTTGCCGCGGTTACTGGGACAGCATCCTGATACCGCTTGCAAAGTCCAGGTGGGTTTAGGCCGGTTTGGCCCCTATGTGGTCCATGACCAAGGCAAAGAAGGCAAAGATTATCGATCCTTAAAGAAAGAAGATGATCTGTTTACCATTTCTTTTGAGCGAGCCTTGGAACTGTTGGCAATGCCGAAAGGGACTCGGGGACGACGAGGCACGAAAAAAGCCTTGAAAGAACTGGGCAATCACCCTGAGGATGAAGCGCCAGTCAATATTTATGATGGCCCCTATGGCCCTTATATCAAGCACAATAAGACGAATGTCTCGATACCCGAAGGTAAAAAAGTCGAGGATATGACGTTGGCAATGGCTTTGCCGTTATTGGAAGAGAAAGCCTCGACTAAAGGCAAGAAAAAGACAAGTCGTGCCAAATCAACAACCAAAACGAAAACGACTAAGAAGACCACTGCGAAGAAGACAACTACTAAAAAAACTGCTGCCAAAAAGACCACTGCTAAGAAAACGACAAAATCCTAGGGAGCAGCTCTTCAGGGGTATCGGTATCTCAAGGAATGTTCATAGTGCCTGAAGCTGATGGAGGCGTAGTCTTACGCTGGTCTATTCTGTCTTTTGAGTGTTGCAATTCTTGTAACGATAGATAGTGGGCTGAAAAGGTTGAGCTAGCATAGACCGAAATTCAGTGACGGTTTCTTGGGATCATGAAAATTAAACGTTTCCTTAGTGCTTGTCTGGTGGCTGTGCTGATGTGGACTAGCCTGTCGCCCGATGTTTTGGCCTTTTGTGGATTTTATGTCGCTAAAGCCGATACGGCTTTGTATAACGAGGCGTCTCAAGTTGCGATCGCAAAAGATGGCAGTCGCACGGTTCTGACCATGGCCAACGACTTCAAAGGGGACGTTAAAGACTTTGCCATGGTGGTGCCTGTCCCTGTGCTCCTGCAGGAAGACCAAGTGCATGTGGGTGATCCCACCATCTTGCAACGGCTGGATGATTTTTCCGCTCCCCGATTAGTAGAATATTTTGACGATAATCCCTGCCAGGTTTTTCGTAAGTCTAATCGCGTGTTTTCACCTGCCCCCAGTTCAGCTCCTGTTCAGGAATCTCTAGCTGAAGCTGATTTAGGGGTCACCATTGAAGCTCAGTTCACTGTGGGCGAGTATGACATTGTGATTCTCAGTGCCAAAGAATCCAATGGTCTCCAAACCTGGCTCAATCGCAATGGCTACAAAATTCCTCGTGGGGCCCGATCGCTCCTCAAGCCTTATATTCGCCAGAATATGAAATTCTTCGTTGCCAAGGTCAACTTAGAGGAATTTGAAAAATCCGAGTTTCAGAAGCTGCGGCCTTTGCAGATGGCTTTTGATTCTCCTAAGTTTATGCTGCCGATTCGGTTGGGCATGATTAATGCCAAGGCGGAGCAAGACTTGATTGTGTATTTGCTCTCTCCTAAGGGGCAGGCTGAGCTGGTCAACTACCGCACTGCCAATATTCCTACGGATAGCGAGATTCCCGAATTTGTGAAAGATGAGTTTGGTGAGTTCTATACCGCCATGTTTGAGACCGCCCATGCCAAAGCGGGTAAGCGGGTTGCCTTCCGTGAATATGCGTGGGATATGAGTAGTTGCGATCCCTGTTCGGCAACGCCGTTAAACCCAGAAGAATTGCGTAAAGCAGGCGTTTTCTGGCTGCCAGAAAGACCTCAGAGGGACTTTGTGGTGCCCCCTCGTTCGACGGGCGTATTTATCACCCGGCTTCATGTTCGTTATAGCCGTGATAAATTTCCCGAAGATTTGATGTTCCAAGAAACCAGCAACCGTCAACTCTTTCAAGGGCGGTACGTGATGCGCCACCCCTATAAGCAAGAGGCGGATTGTCCGGCCGGTCGTCGCTACAAGCGGTCCCTCCCGGCTCGGTTTGAGAAGGAAGCCCAAACACTAGCGAAGTTGACTGGCTGGAATATCCAGGATATTCGCCAGAAGATGGACTTTCAAAATCCTAAACCCGAGCCTTGGTGGAAACGGTTGTGGAAATAAGGGAATCACTCCCTGCTAAGACAAGCCCCTCGCCCGGACTCTTCAGTGAGGGGCTTGTCTTGACCGACAAACGGGTATGCTAGAGCCGAGAACGACGCTTGCCGATTGATTGGATATCCCGGAATGGTAAAACTATCGACCCGTAGAACTCTGCTACGCTGCCAGGCGGCATTACTGATTGCCTTAAGTGCTGCTTGTACCGGTGGTTCCAATAACTCCTCCTCAAATAACAAAGGCATGGAGGTCACCTTTTTGGTGGGCAGTGCCATGGGCGACTTTTGCCAACAAAGCATGAAACGCTTCAATCAAACGAGACCCAAGTTGCAAGACGGCAGCTCCTTTTCGGTGAAGTGTGTTGCCAAAGGCAGTGGAGATATTGTTACTGAGCTGTTGACCCAGGCGAATGCCCTGAAAAATGGTAGTGTTTCGGCGGAAGATCCGAGTTGGCCGACTTTAGTTTCCTTAGATGGAGATATTTATGTCGACCAGTTAGCCTATCAATTTAGCCAGCTTTTCCCAGGACAAAATTATTTACCGACGGTGGCGGATGCGCCTTTGCTGGCCAATAGTCCGATGGTGTTTATGGTGCGGGAAGATTTAGCCCAAAGCCTGCGCAAGACCAAGGATCCCTTTCAAGCATTGCTCACGGCCAAAAGCCATAAAGACTTAGATGCAGGTAGCCAGCCGTTACCCCTGCGATATGTGCATACGGCTCCTACTCGTTCTAACTCAGGATTACAAACCCTGGTCGCTCAGTTTGCCTCAGTCTCAGGCAAACGGCCGGAGCATCTGACGGTGGCTGATGTGGTTGCTCACCAAGGCAAGGTTGGAGAAATTCAGAAAAAAATTACGCGTTATGGGACATCCACGACGTCGTTAGCAAAGACGATGGTGACCAACGGTCCTTTTTGGGCATCTGTGGGCTCTGTATATGAGTCTTCAGTGATTGCTGCGAATGCCCAAGTGCCTGCAGGACAACCTCGCTATCAAGCGGTTTATCCTGGTATTACCTATACCTCTAATATGCGGGGAGTGCTTTCTACTGGACCCTGGGTAAGTTCAGCCGAGAAGGAAGCAGCAGAACAAATTATTCAATATCTCCGTCAGTCCGAGACTCAGCAAATTGCCACGACTTTGGGATTACGACCGGGAACACCTGGGGTCTCTTTAGGGAATAAGTTTACGCAAACCTGGGGAGTTGAAGCTCAGCCCAAGTATGATTCCTTTCGAGTGCCCAAGCCGGAAGTGGTCGAAGCGATGCTGCAGTCCTGGCAAACAGCAGCCAAGAAACCTTCACAGGTTGTGATTGTGGTGGATTCTTCGGGATCCATGACGGGGGCCAAACTGGCTGCTGTGCAGTCTACCCTCCAGACTTACCTGAAAGGTCTAGGCCCCAAGGAAAAGGTCTCACTGATTGACTTTGACTCAGTGGTTCGCAAACCTGTATCAGTAGATGGTACGCCAGAGGGGCAGTCAAAAGGGATTGAGTTTGTCGTGGCTTTAAAAGCAGATGGAAATACAAAATTGTACGATTCCATTCTGGCAGCGCAGACTTGGCTCACCCAAAATTTGCGGTCCGATGCGATTAATGCGGTGATTGTGCTGACGGATGGTGAAGATTCTGGGTCTAGCCAGCAATTATCTCAATTGTTGGCTGGACTGAAAAAAAGTGGTTTTGAAGGTAAACAGCGGATTGCTATTTTTACGGTGGGGTATGGAAATTCGGGAGATTTTGCCCCGGATGTGCTGAAGCAAATTGCTGAAGCGAACGGCGGCTATTACCGTCAGGGAGATCCGGCCTCAATCGCCTCATTGATGGCGGACTTACAAGTTGAGTTTTAGTGAGGAGCAATTGACTGTGATGAGGATATTGAGGTGAAACTCGTTAACCCCTTGTACTTCCCCTTAGCTATATTGGCAGGTGGGATTGTTTTAGTTGGTGGTGTCAGGATTGCGAAGCTCAACAGTTTCATCATGCTGCCCTTATCTGTAGGGGTTGCCACAGTGGGAGCTGGAATCATTGCGCCGGAATCGTCGAAGGCTGCCAAGCCAAAACAGCGGAGTCCAGCTGTAGAACAGGAGCTGGGAAATTTGCGAACTCAGGCAAATAAGCTCGCTCAAAAAGCCCAGTCTCTGAAGACAGAAGCCCAGGAGCTGCTGACGCAATCGTTGCAGATGGAGTTGTTGGGGACGTTGCAATATGCTTGCGATCGCACCACCGAATTGCCCCAAAAGATCGAAACCATGGCCGAAAGACTCCATGGCGATGATTCAATTCTGTCTGTGCAGGAGTTACAGCAGCAGCGAGTGACGATTCAAAAGAAACTAGCCCAAAGTTCTGGGGCGACCCAACAGCAATTGCAACAGCTCGACCAAAGCCTCCAGCGCAACATTAGCCTGGCCCAGCAAGGGCAAGATGCCCGACAAGCCCAGCTCCTCAGTCTGTCCCAGCTAATTGCCGAGTCAGCTGGCGTATTACAGGCGATGCAGAATCAGTTGCGCAGTGCAGACTTAGCTGAAGCGAGTCAATCTGCTGAACTGAAGAATCTTAGTGATGAACTGCGAGATTTTCAAGAAAACCTGGATGTGTTGGTATTGACCTAGGGAGAAATATGGTGAAGTCTCAGCGGTCCTTGTATATTTCTCTGGCTATTATTGCAGCGGCCTTGGGATTAACGTTTTACCCGCTGCCGGATGATCAGGTCCAAACCCTAGTGGTGGTCAGTGGCTCTGAGTTAGAGCCTCCTCTAAAAAAGCTGATTGAGACCTTCCATCAAAAGCAATCCAAAATCCGCATTGATCTCAAAGTGCAGGGGTCTTTGGATATGGTTAATCGGTTTATTGATGACCGCAATGATTTTCAACCCACGGTGTTAATTCCTGCTAATCAGGATACTCTCAAACGCCTAGAACAGCGATGGACAGAATCAGAGCCTGCTTTTTATGGTGAACCTCAACCCCTGGCGAAAACCCGCCTCGTGGCGATTACCTGGCCGGAACGCGGTAAAGCCCTATTCCCAGATGGCAAATTTAGTTGGAATCGGCTAGAAACGGCGATGAAGGCCCAGCAATGGGGATCTTTTGGTGGATCCGCCAACTGGGGCAGTTTTGACTTTGTGATGACGGACCCCACCCGATCTAACAGTGGACAAATGACCTTGAGTCTCTGGCTGTCCCATAAGCTACAAAAGTCTTCCCTGCAAGTGGCTGACTTGAATAACCCCACAGCCCAATCTGCGGTGTCTACCCTGAAGCAATCTATCTATCAGCCTGCCCGGTCCAGCGATATTCTGATGCAGGAATTTGTGGCCCGAGGGGCGAATGATGCTGATATCATTACCAATTACGAAAGTGTGGCTCTGAATCGATGGGAGCAGTCCAAGGTGTCTCAAGGCCAGCCCTACCAAATTTATGAAATTAACCCGACGGTAGAGAATAAACCCACGGCGGCCATTATTCGCCGTCAAGTTAATGAGAAGACGGCCCAAAAAGCCCGAGATTTTATTGAATATTTATCAAAACCCAATCAGCAAAAGGTGTTTATTCAATATGGCTTTCGCCCAGTTCACCCTGATGTAAAGCTGGAAGAGAACGCTACCGCACTGTGGCAACAGAACACAGGAATATCGCTAAAGCCCAAAGCCCAGATCATGGACTCACCTTCTGTAGATGTTTTGAAAGAGGTGGGACGATTGTGGGAGCGATCACAGCCGTAATGGTTATTCCTAATAGCTCTAGATTGATACACCTTCACTTTAAGGCTGACTATACTTCTTTAAAATGCTTGAAGGTAATGGATTCCCTTTTAAGTATATTTCGGTTGGCTGAGGCAGATTTTCTATTTCTGGTGGCAGGCTGTTCAGGTTATTCTCACTGAGGTATAGCAATTCGAGACTGGAGAGCTGACCCGTTTCCGGAGGCAAACTATTCAGTTGATTTTTGCTGAGGTTTAACTCTTGTAGATTAGCGAGTTGTCCGATTTCCGGTACCAAGCTCTTCAGGTGATTTACATTGAGAAATAGCCTTTCCAAATTTTTGAGGTATCCGAATTCTGATGGCAGGCTTCTCAGCTTATTTTCACTAAGATTTAGCCATTGCAGATTGATCAGTTGACCAAATTCTGGCGGCAGGCTTCTTAGCTCGTTTTCACTAAGATTTAGCTCCTGTAGATGAGTAAGCTGTCCGAATTCCGGTGGTAGACTACTCAGTTGATTGCCCCAGAGGGCTAGCTTATGTAACTTGGTAAGTTGTCCAATATTGGGTGGTAAGCTACTCAACTGGTTGTTCCAGAGGGCCAGCGATTGTAGATGAGTAAGCTGTCCGATTTCAGGCGGCAGGCTACCCAGTGAATTCGTACTTAGAATTAAAGATTTTAGATTTTTGAGCTGTCCGATTTCGGGCGGCAGGCTACTCAATTGATTGTTGCTAAGGTCTAGCAATTTTAGATTTTTGAGTTGTCCGATTTCGGGAGGTAGGCTGCTCAGTTGATTCCCATAGAGGGCCAGCGATTTTAGATTTTTGAGTTGTCCGATTTCGGGTGGGAGGTGGGTTAGTGATAGGTCCTCCAAATCCAATACAGATAATTGTTTAGTTAATGCTTTGTGAATACGGCGTTGGGCTTCTGCGTAGCCCCGATCAGCTTCGGTGATCTGTTCTGATTGTGCTAGGACTGTAGAGACTCTTAATGGTCGGATTCGCTAGCACTACCGCATCCTTCCTCACGGGGTAGCATAGCCCTGAGGCCAGAATGACCAACGGTATCAGTCCCTTAGCAAGTCTTGGAATTCGTGACATTTCTCACAACCTCTTCGGAGAAATTATTATTCCCAAATCTAGGTAAAATCCATAACTCTCCATTGTTTACTTAAAACACAATGCACTTGCCGATTCCTATAAGTGAAAGAGTCCTATACCTAGGGATCTCACTCATGATCATCGCACACTAGTATGGAGCAATTCCCAACTCTGGATTTAGGACATCTCATAGCCAAATAAATTTGGATCCACTTCACCTAGCTTGAGATCCGCCAGACCATACTCAGCCCAACGTCGATCCACCATTGCTGCCACATCTGGATCTGCTTTTAGGGGTTCTCCCCAAGAGTGATCTGTTTCGGGCGGAATTTTAGTGGTGGCATCAATCCCCATACGACCGCCTAAGCCAATCTTGGTACAGGCAAAGTCGAGAGTATCAAAGGGCGTATCCGGCAAAATAAATACATCTCGCACCGGATCGACCTTAGAGGAAACGGCCCAAACTACTTGACGTGGATCGCGGATATTGACGTCCTTATCCACCACAATTACAAATTTGGTATAGGTGAATTGAGGCAGGGCACTCCAGAAGGCCAAAGCCGCGCGGCGAGCCTGGCCTGGATAAGCCTTGTCAATGGAAATAACGGCGGCTTTATAACTGAGGGCTTCCATAGGCAAAAAGAAGTCCACAATCTCCGATACCTGCTGCCGCAAAATCGGCGTGTAAATCCGATTTAGAGCAATAGCCATCATCGCTTCTTCTTTCGGGGGGCGACCGCTAAAGGTAGTCAGATAGATGGGATCTTTGCGGTGGGTCATGCAATGAAACCGAATCAGTGGGGCGGCCTCATTGATACCGCCGTAGTAGCCCATATGATCGCCAAAGGGACCATCTACACCGGTTTCGCCTGGAGTGATCGTACCTTCCAACACAAATTCACTTTGGGCGGGCACTTCTAAGTCCACGGTTTTGCACTTGGCTAGATGCACTCCACTCCCACCATAGAGTCCAGCAAACAGCCATTCTGAGAGATCAACGGGAATAGGTGTGGCTGCGGCCATGATGATCAGGGGGTCGATACCAATTGCGATCGCAATCTCCAGCTTTTTCCCCTGCTCTGCTGCTTTGCGTAAATGCCGTGCGCCGCCCCGTACCGACAGCCACTGCACCGTCATGGTGTTCTTAGACTGCAACTGTAGGCGATACACCCCCACATTGGGCGTCCCCGTTTCACAGTCCTTGGTAATCACCAGGCCGAAAGTCACGACCTTGCCGCCATCGCCGATATAGGGCTGAATCATGGGGATTTTATTTAAATCCACCTGCTCATCTTTCAGCACTACCTGGTGGCAAGGGGGCAGCAAATCTCGCTGGGGTTTGGCCTTGACCACATCAAACAGGACTTTGCCAAAGTCGATAAACTGGTTCAGCTTCTTCGGCGGCTTGGGCTGCTGAAGCATCGCTAACTTTTTGCCCAGATCCTCTAGTTCGGATTGGGACTCCATATTCATCGCCCAGCAGGTGCGCTCCACAGTGCCCAACAAGTTCACCGCCACGGGATAGTCAGAGCCTTTGACGTTCTCGAACACCAGTCCTGGCCCACCCTGCTGCAACATCCGATCCGAAATTTCTGCAATTTCCAGTTCGGGATCCACCAAGGCTTTGATGCGCTGTAGCTGTCCTCGTTCTTCGAGGCGTTGGATAAATTTTCTCAGGTCTCTAGCCATGGATTCCTTTGGGGCGATAGTCGTTATGCACTTCTTCTATTATGAGCAGAATTGAGGACATCCCTGGAGCGCTCTTTCCTTCGAAGCTGGGGAAACTGGCGCACTCGATCGGTCTATAGGTTCGCTATTCTAGACCTGTTGACCCTTCAGACCTACCCCATGTCAAAGCTTCCAGCTTCAACATCCGATGGTTCGGATGCTTTTAACTCAGCGTATGTGACCGAGGTGGCCAAGCTGTTAGGGCTATCTATTCCCCCAGATCAGCTCCCAGGTGTGGTCGAGAGCTTTGAGCAAATCTACTCCATTGCTCAGCCTGTCCTAGACTTTCCTTTGCCCGATACCTTAGAGGCTGCGCCTCAGTTTGAACCATGAGTTTGACGGCGGCCCAAATTGCTCGCCAGGTCAAAGCCGGAGAGTGCTCAGCAACGTCCATCGTTGAAGCCGCGTTGACGCATATCGCTAGTCGAGAGGAGCACAACTGTTTTACGACTCTTCTAGAGGCTTCTGCCTTAGCCAATGCTGCAACCCTTGATCACAAACTGGCTGCAGGAGAAACCGTTGGCCTTCTAGCAGGGGTGCCCTTTGCAGTTAAAAACCTGTTTGATATTGCTGGAACCGTCACCTTGGCCGGGTCCAAAATTAATCAAAGTCATCCACCCGCTACCCAAGATGCAACCGCTGTAGCCCGACTAAAAGCTGCAGGTGCAATTCTAGTAGGGGCACTAAATATGGATGAATATGCCTATGGCTTTGTCACCATCAATCATCACTATGGTGTCACCCCCAATCCCCACGATCCGTCTCGAATGTCCGGTGGCTCCTCTGGTGGATCGGCGGCATCTGTAGCGGCTGGTCTCGTGCCGCTGACCTTAGGTTCAGATACGAATGGCTCGATTCGGGTGCCAGCGTCGCTCTGTGGGGTCTATGGTTTCAAACCCACCTATAGTCGCTTGTCGCGGGCGGGAGCCTATTTGTTTTCTAGTAGTTTGGATCATATTGGTCCCTTTGCCCGCTCCGTGGAAGATATTGTCCTAGCCTTTGAGGTGCTTCAAGGGCCGGACTCTCGCGACCCCATTTGTACGGATCGTCCACCGATTGCACCTGATTTATCCGGGGATATGACCGGGATACGAGTTGCAATGGCCACAGGCCGGTCGAAGACCATCGCAACCGAGCATTTCTCCCAAGGTATGACTGCCACTGTGGCCCAAGCCCTAGAAAAAGTATCGTCCGCATTACAAGTCACTCAGACTGTGACCTTACCTGAATCGGCTCGGGCCAGGGCCGCTGCCTACCTGATTACCGCCAGCGAAGGCAGCCAGCTCCACTTGCAGCGATTACAAACCCGCCTACAGGATTTTGACCCTGCCACCCGCGATCGCTTTGTCGCCGGAGCGATGATGCCCAATAGCTGGTACCTCCAAGCCCAGCGTTTTCGCCGTTGGTATCGTGATCAGGTTCGAGAGATTTTCAAGACTGTAGATCTGATTATTGCTCCTACGACTCCTTGCCCTGCCCCCTTGATCGATCAAACGACAATGGAACTAGACGGACAAACAGTACCCATTCGTCCTCATCTTGGCTATTACACCCAACCCCTCTCTTTTATTGGCTTGCCCGTGCTCTCCGTGCCGATCTTCCTGCCAGATCAACTGCCCGTTGGTATCCAGCTGATCGCCCGTCCCTACGATGAGAACACGATTTTTAAAGCGGCTGTGGCTTTAGAAAAACTGGGGGTTACGGAAGCTAAGGTCGCGAGTTCCATCGGATAGCTCTATCCTTAATTTCAGAATCCACTATGCTGAAAGCAGGCTACCCTTCCAGAGAGAAGCATTACAGCGGCATATCGCCTGTCTCCTTATTTTGTTGAGTTATTCGAGGTACATGGCATGGCTTCATTCAACTATCTCAACCCCCAATCTACCCAAACCCTACGCCAAGGGATTTATGAATTTCACCAAGTTGAAGTGGTGGAGAATGATGCATCAGACACAGTTGCGCCGGAATTGCTAACTGACATTGATATGCATGATGCGATTCATGTCCTGTTTGGCTGCCCTACCCATTTAGGGGGAGAGATTATTGCCCATATTTGGACCGCTTTGGGGACAACCGTGTCGTTACAAGCAATGCATCAAGTCAATCGCCACCCAGATCATCGGAATGTACTGGCAGAGATTGGCCATCGACATTTAATTAAGACCTGGGTGCGAAGCCTTCCCCAGATCTTGATGACTGTACTTTGGGCACTACGAATGAAGCGTCGTTGGCCTGCTGAAGAGTATGCGGCTTATTTGGATCAACGCCTTTGCGATTTACGCCATGAGTTTAAGATTCATATTCCTCCGCAATCTTCTCATGGCGGCAGATCAGGAGCTGCATTGCGCACCGTTCATTCGTCTTAACCCCCTTTTCTAGATGAATATTGCCCTCAGTTCCCAAAATGGATAGCCTTCACTTCCAAGTGGCAGATGACTCTCACATGGCAGTCTTACTGCCGTTAGTGCGGGCCTACCACGACTTTGAACAGATTGTTCTATCGCCACAACAACGGCGTGAGGCTTTATGGCCTTTGCTCGGTCCTGATTCTCAATTTGGACGAATCTGGTTAATCTTCACCTCCCAAAAAGTGGTGGGGTACGTTGCCCTGTGTTTTGGCTACAGCATTGAGTTGGGAGGCCGCGATGCATTTATTGATGAGCTATTTATTATCGAGGAAGCGCGGGGGCAAGGGTTCGGTAGACAAACTTTAGAGTTTGTAATCCACCAGTCTGCCAGTCTCAAGATTGCCGCATTGCACTTAGAAGTTGCCCGCACTAATGACAGAGCGAAACGACTTTACTTACAGGCAGGGTTTGCAGCCAGAGATCGCTATCATCTAATGACGTTCAAGGTGGCGTCGAATTAATAGCTTTGGATCAATCAACGTGGACTCGACTGGATTAACTGCTGTCTCTGTAGCCGAAATCCTGCAATCCCCTCACCAGAGGCTGCTGGCCTATCCGGGGGATGTAGTTGGTTGCGATCGCATCTCCGAATTGGCAGATCTGGGCGTCACGGCAATTTATGACTGGGGACCCAAGCAAATTCAAAGCTGGCACTGCCTAGGATTAGGCTATTGCGGGTTAGTTTTGCTAGTCCAGTGCCAAGGGCAGCAGATCGCCCTGAAGGTTCGACGCACAGATGCATCCCATGCCTCATTGGCTCAAGAAGCCTCTATGTTGACTCTTGCCAATACTCAACAAGTCGGTCCTCAACTCCTGGGCCACAGCCCCAATTTTTTACTAATGGACTATGTAATGGGGCAACCATTGTTGGCTTGGCTGCAAGGGACCCATTCCTGGACTCGTGCGACCCTGCAATCCCATTTAACCCAACTCCTCTGGCAAGCCTTTCAGCTGGATCAAGTAGGCTTAGATCATGGCAATCTTCGGTGTGTAACGGCACATAGTATTGTGACAAGCCAAGGTCCTGTATTACTGGATTTCAGCAGTGCCAGTACAACACGTCGACCGGCTAATGTAACGACTTTGACTCAGGGCTTGTTTTGGGGAACCACCATTGCACCGCTACTCGTTCCCCATTGGTTCCACCCCGATATACAACCCTGTATTGAGAGGCTGCGACGCTATAAGCACCATCCAACGACAAAAAGTTTTCAGAGATTGCTAGATTTACTGTTTGATCGTTGAAACCACAAATCATTCATCGTTAGGTCGCACCATCGATTCCCTAGGATAGATCCTATGGCGTTTCTGCTGATTCTAATGGCTAGGAATGAATCCAGAGGCATTGCTAGTTCAGCCGACACCCCCTAAGATATTGAGATCTGCCCTACCTTTTGCAGGGCATGGCCCTAGGTGCAAAACGATAAACTCTTTTCGATTGGCTCGTAATCAATGCCTCTAACGCTTTCTCAAATTGGCAATCAGATGTCTGCTTTGACGGGTGTTCGCGCCATCATGAAAGACATCATCGAAACCTTGAGAGCCAATCCGAATGAAGCTTTTATCAATCTCAGTGCAGGTAACCCTGTCATCCTGCCTGAAGTCGAACAGCTATGGCGGGACTGCACAGCCCAATTGTTAGAGAGTCCTGATTATGGTGAAGTCGTCTGTCGATATGGCACTAGCCAGGGCTATCAGCCCTTAGTAGAGGCGATTCAAAAAGATTTTAATCAGCGTTATGGCTTAACCCTTAGCGATCGCCAAATCCTGATTACGCCAGGAAGCCAAGCCCTATATTTCCTAGCTGCTAATGCCTTTGGAGGGATAACTGAAACAGGTCAGCTCAAAAACATTGTGTTGCCCCTATCGCCGGACTATACCGGATATGGT
This sequence comes from Acaryochloris sp. 'Moss Beach', assembly GCF_021497025.1. NCBI lineage: Bacteria > Bacillati > Cyanobacteriota > Cyanophyceae > Acaryochloridales > Acaryochloridaceae > Acaryochloris > Acaryochloris sp. 'Moss Beach'. The sequence goes on along the minus strand of NZ_CP071717.1, from coordinate 1,748,476 downwards.
GGCATTTGCCTGACTCCAGAAGCCTTAAAAGCTTATCAACCGACCTTAGAAATTGATGAAACGGCGCATCGGTTTAAGTACAGACCGGATTTTGATCAGCTCCACTTCGATGAAAACACAGGCTGTATTATTTTTTCTCGGCCCTGTAACCCCACAGGCAACGTCCTGAGCGAAGCGGAAGTCCAACAAATTTCCGATCTGGCCACCCCTTTTGATATTCCAGTGTTAATCGATTCGGCCTATGGGCCACCTTATCCCAGCCTGAATTACACCGACATAGCCCCCATTCTGGGAAATAATGTAGTCCATTGTATGAGTTTGTCTAAAGCAGGCTTACCTGGAGAACGGGTTGGTATTGCGATTGGAGATGAGCGTATCATTCAAACCTTAGAAGCCTTTCAGACCAATGTCTGTATACATTCTGGACGATACGGACAAGCGATCGCAGCCCAAGCTATCCAATCTGGTGCCTTAGCAGATATATCAGTTCAGGTGATCCGTCCGTACTATCAAGCCAAGCTAGCCCTACTCCAATCGGTCCTCGACCAACAGATGCCTTCGACCCTGCCCTGGTTCCTCCATCTGGGCGAAGGGGCGATCTTTGCCTGGCTATGGCTTAATGAGTTGCCGATATCAGACTGGCAGCTCTATCAACAGCTCAAACAAGTAGGAGTCATCGTTGTCCCTGGCCATTCCTTCTTCCCCGGTTTATCCCAGGACTGGCCCCACAAACACCAATGTCTACGCATTAGTTTGACGGCAACTGACGAAGAAATTACCATCGCTATGCAGCGACTCGTTCAAGTTATCGAAAAAGTGTATCAAACCTAAAATGCAGATGTTGTCTTTCCAGCTAAATTCAACTAAAAGGACACAACTGTGAGTGACGCCCTTTCCCCAGATCTACCAGTTGATGAGACTGCAGAAGAATGGTTAGAAGTTGGCACCATCGTCGGTGCCCATGGATTAAATGGTGAGGTTAAAGTTTTCCCAGATTCAGATTTCCCTGAGCGCTTTATCCAGCCGGGACCCCGTTGGCTAGCCACCCCGACTCATTCATCGCCTCCTGAAGAAATTCAACTTCTCAAAGGACGTCTTCTTGAAAGTAAGGGACTTTACGTGGTGAAGTTGGCCAATGTCAACTTTAGAGATCAATCCGAAGCTTTAAAAGGAACCAAAATTTTAGTTCGAAGTAATGATCGCCCCATCTTGGCAGAGGGCGAATACTATCTGTCTGATTTGATTGGGGTAACGGTTGTTGATCATCAAACGCAAACAGTAGTAGGTTCAGTCGTTAGCATTGCCAGTGCAGGTAATGATCTACTTGAAGTCCAACTCGCTGGTACTACCGAGACGATACTGCTGCCATTTGTCTCAGCTCTAGTCCCTATCGTTGATATAGCAAGTAAACGAATAGAAATCACTCCCCCTAAAGGATTGATTCCCGAATAAAGGCAGTTGCTACAAAAAAACCGCTTTCCTAAGAAAGCGGTTTTTAGATTTGAACCTGTTTTACTGACTGTCAAATACAGCTAGTAAAACAAAAGCTCGATATATCTAGATTCGAGTGGGCTTCTCGCGGAAAAAGACTGCGAAGAAAAATAACCCGATTAGACAGGCAAGAATAAATACGTAAGCAATAACTTCCATAGGATTAAAACCCCTCAATAAATGCTAATTAAAAGTAAGAAGGCTACCTATACACATTCTAATCATTTTCGGACTTAGAAGCGTTCAGTAGCCTTCATTCTGAATCTAGCAAGTGCCAATTAGCAATTCACTAGAATTCAACATCCTTTTAGGACTGACTAAGCACGGGTGGATGTGTCACCAACTTTCTGGAAGACACCCCATTCCACTTGCTCTTCAGGCAGGTTAGGATCAACACCCTCGAACACATCCTTGAAGATGGTACGAGCGCCATGCCACCAGTGGCCGAAGAAGAAGAGTAGTGCGTAGCAAGAGTGGCTGAATGCAAACCAACCACGAGTGCTGGTTCGGAAAACGCCATCAGAGCCAAGAGTCTCACGATCGAACTCGAAAGGCTCACCCAGTTGGGCTTTACGAGCATACTTCTTAACAGAAGGAGCATCGGTGAAGGTTTGACCGTTTAGAGTACCACCTTCAAAAGAGACTGTTACGCCTTTCTGCTCAAAGCTGTATCGAGATTCAGCTCGTCGGAAAGGAATGTCAGCGCGGATAACGCCATCTTTGTCAGTCAAGATAACTGGGAAAGTTTCGAAGAAGTTGGGCATGCGACGCACGAACAACTCACGACCTTCAGAATCAGTAAAAGTAGGATGACCTTCCCAAGAACGGGCGAGACCGTCACCACTGTTCATAGCACCTGTGCGGAATAAACCGCCTTTAGCAGGGCTATTACCGATGTAATCGTAGAAAACAAGCTTTTCAGGGATTTGATCCCAAGTTTGTCCAGACTGCACACGGCGCTGGATTTCAGTTTGGAAGTAGCCGCTATCCCATTGATAACGAGTAGGACCAAACAACTCGATTGGAGTAGTTGCACTTCCATACCACATGGTTCCAACCATTACGAATGCAGCAGCAGCTACAAAGGCAACAGAACTGGATAGTACGGTTTCAACGTTACCCATGCTAAGCGCGTTATAAAGGCGCTCAGAAGGACGAGAAACAGTATGGAAAATACCACCAATAATCAAGGCAATCCCTGCAGAGATATGGTGAGTGACCAAACCTGTGGGATTGTACGGGTCAAAGGCAAATGGCCGCCAATCTGGGCTAACCCCTTGCACATGACCTGTGAGGCCATAAGGATCAGAAACCCACATACCTGGTCCTAAGATGCCAGTTAAGTGAAGAGATCCAAAGCCGAAACAAACAATTCCTAATGTCAGCAAGTGAAGGCCGAAAATTTTAGGCCAATCGCTAGCTGGCTCGGAAGAACCATCGGGATAGTAGATGTCTAAATCCCAGTTAATCCAGTGCCATACGGCAGCTAAGAAAAACAAACCTGCAGCCAGGATATGCATGAGGATGACACCCTCATAACTAAAGAAGTTTAGGTGTGCGCCTAAAATTCCTGGCTGTGAAACCCAAGGCTCACCAGTAACTGTCCAGCCACTCCAAGAGTGAGTGACACCAATGCGAGTCATCACAGGCATGACGAACGTGCCTTGACGCCACATGGGGTTTAAAACTGGATCGCTTGGATCGTACTTGGCCAACTCGTAGAGTGCCATGGAGCCTGCCCAGCCGCTTACCAGGGCAGTGTGCATTAAATGCACAGATAGCAGCCGTCCTGGATCATTCAGGACGACTGTGTGTACTCGGTACCAGGGTAGTCCCATCGACTACGCTCCTCCTCTTAAAACGTCAATACTTTAAACTTGCAGCATTTTTTTAATGGGCCGATCCTAATAAGACTCCACAAACTATTGGTTTATGAAGCCCTTCTTGTATCAATTGCAGTAATTCAGTAATTTAAGCCAACTGCTGTCGTCACTGTGATTCATTGAATCATACTTAGTGCTTACATGGCAGACCTAAGTTGACATTGAAGTCACTAGGACTCAACGGTGCAGGCTAATATGCTGATTATTATTAAAACAAGCAAGACACACTCAAACTTTAGAAAACAGTAGTAAATGATTCTTGAGTTTGAATGCTTGAGGGCAACCTAATGTACTATACGAAACAATAAAGTGTATAACGAAGTGTAACTAGAGTAGGGACTCAATGCAAGAGAACTTAACGATTTGAAATTCGGGCATATTGCCAATTGCTTGGCCTGTCTGCCGATTAACTTGTTACTAGACTCTCTACCCTGAACCCTTTCCCTGTAAACATTTACTAAATAAATCTCAGATCCAAGGTATACCGCCAACTATGTCCAGCATTCTGTTTGTTAATGAAAGCCAAGAAATAGATGTTTCAGAAGAAGACGATCTACGCTCAGTGGCGCTGGATAACAAGATTGACCTCTACACGTTTAAGGGTAAGTTAATGAACTGCGGAGGCTATGGCCAATGCGGGACATGTCTTATTGAGGTTGTTGAGGGTATGGAGAACCTCTCTCCTCGTACGTCCGTAGAAAATGCCAAGCTCAAGAGAAAACCTGAGACCTATCGTTTGGCTTGTCAAACTTTGGTGCTGGGATCTGCCTCCATTAAAACGAAGCCTTCGTAGCTCCGGAATCATTCAAAGTGCAGCTCGTATAAGGGGAAGTGGGGTGGCCATTACCATTGCTTCTATATAAGTGTTGTTCAAGCAGGTATTGGTAAATCTTTCCAAAGAGGTTTAGCAAAAATGGTATTGTAAAGTTTATAAATGCCCAGATGAGATAGAGATTAATTCCTATGCCAGTTAATGATTTAGGTGCAATTGCTACCGCTTTATTCGTATTCATACCTTGTGTGTTTCTGATTCTTCTCTATGCTCAAACCGCTAGCCGGGGAAGCTAGTCAAGAATCCTTGCACGATATTTGAAAGGATGATTGAGGGTACCTAGTTATCGTTAACTAGGTACTTTTGTTCGAGCTTGCCGTTGAATACTCACGCTTATAGTTAACCCTCAAAAGCGATTTGCCTTTGGTAACTTGTTGGGTTTAGTACTCTAATTCAGTACATCTGCTAATAAGCAAATACTCTCGAAATCCCCCTTAAGTTCAAGGGTTCAGAGTGCGGTGGTCGCTGAACCAGAATTGTGCTCCTCAATCTTTTTGATGTGGACTAAACGCTAGCGAAGCTTGTATTAGACACCTTTAATAAAAATTTTTCAAAAAGAAACCGCTTCATCAATTGAATAATGAAGCGGTTTCTTTTTAGGGAATGGCCTGAATTGCGAGACTAAAAAGAAGATCAAATCGTAGTATCTGTCCCATTAGCCACTTAGGCTCCCGACACGGATTCAATCTTGAAAGGCTAAACGTGCATAGTTAAAGACAAACAAGGATATTATGGGGCGGTGAATTATCGCTCGCGAGGCTTAGCTTTATTGACTTTCAGCTGCCGTCCCATCCACTCAGCACCATCTAAATCAGCAATCGCTGTTTCTTCTTCATTATCTTCTGTCATTTCCACGAAAGCAAAACCTCGCATTCGGCCTGTTTCACGATCTACTGGGAGTACAACTCGCTTAACAGTGCCATACTCATTAAAAACTTCGCGAACATCGTTTTCAGTGGCTTGGTAAGACAGATTGCCAATATAAATGGTCATGGTAAAACTCAGAGATTAGAATTGAACGGTAAACGAATGCTTGGGGATGGACAACAATACACCTAAGCAGCAGTTATTTCAGCGGCCATAGCAAACCGATAACATTAAGCAATGCTCGCTGTTAGTAACAGTATTCGCTAGCCTTTAATAACTAATTGGCATCTGATGCTTGAGATGGCAAGCCCTAAGCTCTTCTCTCGACATATGTATTTTATTACTCTTGCATTGTCTCATAAGAGCAGACGGTCAACTTGTCTTTGGTGCCACATTGGTTAGTAGCAGCTTATAGACATTCAAAATGTTATTAAGAGACGGCTTTAGAGGGGAGTCCTAATATCTGCTGATACATCTCATTGTATTCTTTTGCAGATTTAGCCCAGCTAAAATCAACTTTCATTCCTCGTTGCTGCAGTGCTTGCCAAGCATCATGATAATGAAACCCTTCCCAGGCCCGAATCATACAGGTATATAGATCGAGCGGTTCATACCGATCAAAACAATAGCCTGTGCCTGTTTGCTCATTTGGATCGTGGTGCACAACTGTGTCTACTAATCCGCCTGTGCGACGGACGATAGGAACACATCCATACCGAAGTGCTAGCATTTGGCTGATGCCGCAAGGCTCGTAGCGACTGGGCATTAGAAATGCATCGGCTCCGGCGTATACTCGCCTAGATAACGACGGATTGTAGAGGAGCTGCGTAGACATCCGACCATTAAATTTCGAGGCAATTTGCCATAGTTGGGTTTCATAGTAGCGATCGCCGGTTCCCAACAGCACAAATTGTGCATCTGTATAAGCCATAAACCGTTCTAGAACCTGAATGACTAGATCTAAGCCTTTTTGCTCGACTAAACGGGCAATCATTCCTACTACAAATGCGCCTGAATTAACCTCTAAACCCAACTCTTCTTGCAACGCAATCTTATTGGCTCGCCGTTTATCTAAAGAGGTAACTGAGTAGTTTTGGGTAACGTATTTGTCAGTTTTTGGGTCAAAGGACTGAACATCGATTCCGTTTAAAATGCCCACGAGCTTCCCGCTGATGAAGGACATGAGTCCTTCTAGGGTTTCTCCATAAGCAGTGGTCTGAATCTGTTGGGCATAGGTTGGAGAGACTGTATTCACTTGATCTGCAAATTGGACGGCTGCAGCCAAGGTGTTATGTCCCTGCATATACCATGGACACCAAGTCATCTGTTCTAATCGCCATCGCCAAGGGCCTTGATACCCTAGGTTGTGAATGGTAAATACGCTCGATATATCTGGAGATTGATGCATCCAAACCGGTATCATTCCGGTATGCCAATCATGGCAGTGGACAATATCAGGCTTCCAATAATTCCAACAAAATTCAGCGGCCCCGTTGGCAAAGAAGGTAAAGCGCCAGTCTTCATTCTCCCCACCGTAGATATGGCGGGGAGAAAAGGTTGAATGTTGGAATAAATATAGCGGAACGTCTCCTTGAGATAACACTGTTTCAAAGACGGTGAAGTCTTCGAACATGGCTGACCCTGACCACACCGGTTCCTTGGGAATCGTAATTTTATCTGGGAGGAAACCGTAGTAAGGCATAAATATGCGCACATCGTGCCCCATCCGTTTCAGGACAGCAGGAAGTGCACCAACCACATCTGCCATGCCACCCACTTTGGCAAATGGAGCAACTTCTGCTGAAACGAAAAGGATGCGCATATTGTCCTGTCCAATGAATCTTGCCAATTATCATATCGGGCAACTGCCCGCTTTGCTGCTCATTGGGGCAAAACGCAACAACAGCACATAAAACTCATGTGCTGTTGTTGGCAAGTATGCAACCCACTACCAGAAGTATTGGGGCAGTCATTTAGAATAGGAGTCGGAAGATACCGAAGCCACTGGTGATTGGGGAGAGTACATTTCGGAGACCATCACCAATTCTAGTGATACCGGAGCGACCAACAACGATGACATCATTGTTCCTTAATGCAGGATTCTTCTCCTCATTAAGAGGCTCTTCAAAGTCAATCTTTATTTCCCTTTGAGTGACTGTCCCATTGGGATTCAGGCGAATTAGCTTGACTTTACTCTTGTTTGCTCTGCTGTCATCGAAACCACCAGCAGCCAGCATTGCTGTATTGAGGGGGGTATTCGGTTGAATTTTGACAACTCCAGGTCTTTTTACTTCACCTACGACGTTAACGTCAATGGTTGCAGGGGCGAAGCTAATAGTTGAGAGTTCAGTGATTTCAGCGGCTGTCAACCCTACGGCTTTAGGAACGACAATCGTATCTCCTGCCTGTAGTGCAATATCTTGAGAAAGATCGCCCTCTTTCAAGAGTTTCCACAGATCGACATCAATTTCTTGCTGAGTACCATTGTGAGGACGTCTGAGAATTTGAACTTTGCGAATGTCAGCTTCGGGTTTAATCCCCCCTGCTGTCTGAATGGCTTGGGTGACCGTGGGAAGTTCGGATGAGGCGGCTCTAGAGTTGCCGAGGGTGCCTGCGTCCTGGACATCGGCGCTGCCGGGACGGATGGTGTGAGGGCCGGGCCGATAGACTTGACCAATAATAGCAACGTTTATAGGTTCAGACCGATCAGCAGAGAAGCTGGCATTACTGACCAGTAAGGAGTTGGTAAAGTCTACTTCTGCTGTGGCGGGAATGATAACGGTATCTTTGTCTCGCAACTCCAGGTTTTGACTTAAGTCCCCTTGTTGTAGTAGCTTCATGAGATCGACAGTGATGTATTGGTCCCTGCCATTGAGTTGGGGGCGTCTAACTTGAATTTGACTTAGGTCTGCAGATTGAGATGTACCTCCGGCCAGCTGAATCAGCTGAGTAACGGTAGGTATTTGATTAGGGGATTCAACAGGGTAGGTTCCAGGACGCCTGACTTCGCCTGTTACGGCTAGGGTGACGGTCCGGGCTTTCACTAAAACCATGGTGACGTAGGGGCGTCGGTATAGGCGAGTGTAGCGTAAAGAGATTTCTCGCTCAGCTTGACCCAGGGAACGACCTGTTACAGGAACCCGACCAATGAGGGGGAGACTGACGGTCCCATCTACTAATACTCGGTAGTTAGAGGTAAAAAGCTCAGGTTGCCCAAACATTGTGAGCTGAATTTCATCTCCAGCTCCTAATACATAAGCTTGCTGATTAACTAGGGCATTACGGTCAGGGGTTAAAGTGTTTTGAGCAACGGTTAAAACCTCTGAGGCTGGGTTTACTTCTGAAGTGGATACTTGAGCTTCAGCAGATATGGGCGTTATAGAGGCTGCGATAGCAATTAGAGCTGCAGAATGAAGAGGCCTAATCATAGTTAGTTAAAACCCTAGTTAATTTATATACCCAGAAGAAAACAATTATTATAAACGATTGTTTATCTGAAGACGTTGTGCCGGTCGGTATGTTTCTAGTAGCACTAATGTGACATAGAGACAGTTGTTCTGGCAATTTTCTCTGCTGGTTGAGTTGAAGATAACCCACATTTCTGGGGATTGATTGAAGTTGGTGTCAGGATACAGACCACAGTATTCGCAGATTAGACTGATGACAGTGTTGGTAATAAACAAAGTGGCATTTCTGCATGGAAGTTAGACGAATTATTGAGTTGCTTCGTCACGGGCAGCCGGGCGATAGCATTAAGGTTCAAGCTTGGGTTCGCACAAAACGAGAGCTGAAAGAGTTTGCATTCTTAGAGGTGAATGATGGGTCATCGTTACAGGGACTGCAAGTGGTGGTCAACCAGGACTTGCCAGAATATGAGCAGACTCTAAAGCGATTGAATACGGGTTCTTCTGTGTCTATTGAGGGAGAATTAGTTGCATCACAAGGAAAAAATCAGCGGATTGAGCTGATCGCAAATGCAGTTCAAGTGTGGGGAACTGCAGATTTAGAGACTTATCCACTCCAGAAAAAGCGACATTCTTTTGAGTTTTTACGGACGATTGCCCATTTGCGATCGCGGACCAATACCTTAGGGGCAGTCTTCCGAATTCGCAATGCCTGTTCTCAAGCTATTCATCAATTTTTCCAAGAACGGGACTTTATGTGGATCCACACCCCCATTATCACGGCTAGTGACTGTGAAGGAGCGGGGGAGCAATTAGCTGTCACTAGCCTCAATCTGCAACAGGTGCCGCTGGCTGAAGACCAAACAGTTGATTACAGTCAGGACTTTTTTGGTAAACCGACCTATTTGACGGTGAGCGGTCAGTTAGAAGGTGAGATTATGGCTTCTGCCTTCTGTAATGTTTATACCTTTGGTCCGACCTTTAGAGCAGAAAATTCCAATACCTCTAGGCACTTAGCAGAATTCTGGATGGTGGAACCGGAGGTGGCATTCTGTGATTTACAGGGGGATATGGATCTGGCAGAAGCTTTTCTCAAATATGTTTTCAAATCGGTATTAGAGAAATGTCCTGAAGACTTTGAGTTTTTTAATCTGCGGATTGATAAATCTGTTTTAGAGACTGCAGACAAAATCATCAACAGTGAGTTTGAGCGGATTACCTACACCGAAGCCATTCATCAATTAGAGAAAGCCAGTCGCAAGTTTGAGTTCCCGGTGGAGTGGGGGCTGGACTTGCAGTCAGAGCATGAACGGTATTTATCGGAAGATCTGTTCAAAAAGCCTGTCATTGTCACCGACTACCCGAAGCAGATCAAAGCTTTTTATATGCGGATGAATGATGATGATAAAACGGTAGCTGCAATGGATGTGCTGGTTCCTAAAATTGGTGAGATTATTGGTGGCTCTCAGCGAGAAGAGCGTCTTGACCTATTGGAGCAACGCATCATAGCTCAAGGACTGCCTGTAGAAGATTATTGGTGGTACCTCGATCTTCGCCGCTATGGCACCGTTCCTCATGCTGGCTTTGGTCTGGGCTTTGAACGGTTAGTTCAGTTTATGACGGGGATGGCGAATATTCGGGATGTGATTCCGTTTCCGCGTACACCCTTGAATGCTGATTTTTGATGGTAGGTAGTGATATTAGAAAAGCCACTCTAATTGATTTCAGAGTGGCTTTTCTAGATTTGAGGAAGGACTAAATAAGAATTTCGAGTTTACTAGCGTTTTGACTCAAAGCTATTCAGCCACTTACGAACTTGTTCTCCAGCAATGTCCATGCCGCCAAAGCCAAAGGCTAGCGCTAGGGCCACAGCAATGGCACCGAGTAATAGGCCAAAGGCGAGATTGACAATATTGGTAGCAATGCCCATTTGTTGTAAAGCCATAGCCGAGACTAAAGCAATAATGGCAACTCGAGCAGCTTGAGCAACCATACGAGATTGGGCGCCGCCGGAGCTCGAAACGATGTTAAAGGTCATATTGGCTAGGTAGAGGCCAATGCCAAAGACTAATACACCTACTAACACCTGACCTAAGATGCTCAGTAGTCCAGAAATCATTCCCGTTAAGGGTTGAAATTCAAGAACATCTGTGGCAGGGATCAGGAACACTAGAATAGTGGCGACTAAAACAACAATCCCAGCAATTTCTGAGGGAGTTTTATGGGAGGACGTATTAATCGGGCCATCTTCAGAAATGCTGTCTGTGGGCTCTTGAGCTGCTTGTAGTCCCAATATTTGGAAAATGTTATTGAAACCGAAGTTGGCAAGCAAACCGGCAACCAAATCGCCGAGAATTTTACCAAGGACGTAGGCAACTCCTAAAATGACTGCGGCTGTGAAGATGAGAGGAATAGCTCCGAGAACATCTCCCAGCATTTCTACAGCAGGCTCAGAGATGGCTGCTATCCCTAACGCTTGAAAAGCAGAGATTCCAAATGGGATAAGGATGAATACGTAGACAACACTACCAGCCAAGGTGGAAAGGCTTTGACCGCCAATGGCCTGAGTTAAGCCCAGTTGTTGGCCCCATCGATCTGCACCACTTGCTGAAAACAAGTTTGTGACAATCATGCGAACAATACGGGCAACGAACCAGCCCGCTACACCGATCAGAACAGCTCCCAAGACATTGGGTAAAACTGCCAAAATATCTTGAACCATTGCCTGTACAGGCTGTAATGGTCCTTGCAGTTTTAGGGTTTCTAAAATTGGGAGTAGGAACAGCAGGAAGATAAACCAGTAAATGGTGCTACCTAATGTTTCGCTGATGGATACAGGCTGCTGTCCACTGGCATCTGACGGACCAGAGGCCGAATTTAATCGCTCATCAACTGATAAGGACTGTAGGATTCGGACGACTACTATTTTGGCGACAGTCGCTAGGATCCAAGCCACCCCCATCAGTGCAATGGCACCACCAATTTGAGGTAAATACCCCAAAATCTTATTCAGAAGGTTGGTGAGGGGGTCAGAGATGGTGGTAAGTTGCAACGACTGCAAAAAACCGACCACTGCAAATAGCATTACGATCCAAAAAGCGATCGAAGCGAGCAGTTTTTCGACGTTGGCTGCTGCGCGCGAGTCGTCAGTTCCTGAGAACCAGCGGGCGATACGGTTATCGATATCTGTTTTGGAGAGAAGGGCTTGTACAAACCACTTAACGAAATAGGCGACAATTACACCAATAATCAGAAAAGCGGCTGCCCCAAGCAAATTGGGAATCGCTTTCCCCAATTCTTGTGTGATTGTATTTAAGAAGGCATCCATTGATTTCTAGCTCTAAGTCCAATATCTGCAATAGGGAACCATTTGGAACCTGGTTCAAGAAAATTTTCGCTATGCCATTTTATGTACAAAGCAAACATATTTTGTTTGCTAATGCTGACTATTTATAACAGACTATTTCAGACTTACCATAATCCTTCATTGCCCGAAGCGATAAAGTCTTAATAAAGCCTTTGGATCTTATTTGCTATTGTCTTGTCACTTATAGTCTAAAGCCTTTGATATATATGCTTTGCACTTATTTATAGCTATTTTCTTTATGCATGAAGAAAAAAAAATCTAAAATAGTTGCCTTCATCTGAGTATTAGTAATAAAAAGTTAAATCTAGGCCCTACTTACGGCTTGAGATTCTTGTTGATGAAGCCATTAAAGTACTCCTCTCTAAAGTTATTGTTATTAAACTAGAAGTAGAAATATTAAGAAGTGTTTACTAATGACAACTAAACAACTCGGCCCTAATGGACCTCTGGTGTCAGCTGTGGGCATTGGCACTTGGTCTTGGGGCGATCGGATTTTTTGGGGCTATGGCGATCAGTATGGTGAAACTGAGGTCGCTGATGCGTTTCAATCTGCAATCCAGGCTGGCATTACTTTGTTTGATACGGCTGAAATATATGGATGGGGAGAGTCTGAGCGATTGTTAGGTAAGTTCCACCAGGACTGTCAGCGTCCTGTTTGTCTGGCGACTAAGTATGGCCCAGTGCCCTGGCGCTTGAGTGAAGAGGCAGTTCTTCAGGCTGTGAAGGAAAGCCTGAAGCGGTTACAGGTGGATGTGATTGATTTGTATCAGGTGCATTGGCCATTTAATTTTTTTATGAGTTTTGAGACTCTATTTCAGGCGTTAGCTAAGGCGGTTAATCAGGGATTGATTAAAACGGTTGGCGTCAGCAACTACAGCCCTAAGCAAATGCAGACTGCTCACGCTTTGCTGGCGGATCAAGGGGTGCCCCTTGCTGTGAATCAGGTGCGATATTCCTTGATTACTCGTCAGGTGGAGAGTCAGGGTTTGATGGCTAAAGCTAGGGAGTTGGAAGTCACGATCTTGGCCTATAGCCCACTGGCTCAAGGGTTACTGACGGGTAAATATACGCCCGAACAGCTTCCAATAGGTGCCCGCAAAGCAGATCAGCGCTTCAAACCTGAGGGATTACGAAAATTGGCCCCAGTCACCCATTTGCTTCGTCAATTCGCTGAAGTCCATGACAAGACGATGGCGCAAGTGGCGTTGAATTGGTTAATCGCTCAAGAGGGTGTTATCCCCATTCCTGGAGCGAAAACCGCTCAGCAAGCGATAGAAAACGCGGGGGCTTTGGGATGGTCCTTAACTCCTGAAGAGGTGACTGCTTTAGAGGAAGCAAGCCGTCCTTGGTTGTGAGGTTAGAGTTGGTAGCGCTAAGGTGCAGACTGGCTTTGAACCGCTTGCCGTAGGTTGCCGTGATGCTGGTCTAAAAGAGTTTGGCCCTGATCGGCGGAGAGTCCTGTCCAATGGACGAGTAGGGCTAGTTTCACTTTGCGATCGCATCTCCCTAACAACTCGGCAGCCTGCTCTCGGGGTAGCTCTGTTAGATCAGCAATAATCCGCAAAGCTCGATCTTCTAACTTACTGTTAGTGACGGAGACATCCACCATTCGATTGCCATAGACTTTGCCAATCTGGACCATCGCTCCTGTAGAGATAATATTCAGGGCTAATTTGGTGACACTGCCTGCCTTAAGGCGAGTGGATCCAGCCAGAATTTCGGGTCCAACCAGTAACCGCACGTCAATATCCACATCAATGGTGAATTGATCGGTTGGAACGCAGGCCATAAAAACGGTGGTGGCACCTCGTTCATTGGCTGCGTGCAAAGCACCATGAACAAAGGGGGTTGTCCCGCCAGCGGTAATCCCCATGACTACATCTGTTTCGCAGACATTGCGATCTGCGATGGCAGCCGCACCATCATCGGCTCGATCTTCTAGAGCTTCTGAACTTTTGACTAAGGCAGCCTGACCTCCCGCCAAGATTCCCTGGACCATTTCTGGAGGTGTACAAAAGGTGGGGGGACATTCGGCAGCATCTAAGACCCCTAAACGACCACTCGTTCCGGCCCCGACATAAAATAACCGTCCGCCTTGTTGCAAAGCCTGCGCCGCTTTCTCAACGGCGGCGGCTAAAGGCTCACGAGCGGCGGCAATGGCGCTGATCAGCTGCTGGTCTTCCTGATTGAATAAATCAACTAGCTCTAACGCGGTCAACTGATCGAGATTGCGGCTGTTGGGATTAATCTGTTCGGTCAGAAGATGTCCACGTTGGCTCAAAGGCTGAGGAGTAGAAGTCAAGGGAATTACCTGAGATCGTCATACTTAAGCGGTCACCTCGACTCTACCCCTAGAAGGCATATCCTGAAAGATACGTTAGAAAATCGGGGATAAATCTAAGATAAAGTCTTGTAGAACGGACTCACCAGAGAGTTGGGCTGGAGCTTGGACCCTTTCAACGACCTGGTTGGGGCGATAGATTTCAACGGTCTGCTGTTTGGGATCTATCAGCCAGCCCAACCGCGCACCATTTTCTATATACTCTTGCAGTTTGGCCTGTAGAGGTGCCAAAGCATCACTCGCTGACCGCAGCTCAACCACAAAATCGGGACAGAGGGGGACAAATCGTTCCTGTTCGGAGGACGTTAAGGTTTCCCAGCGCTCAATGGTCATCCAAGAGGCATCAGGAGAGCGAGTGGCTCCATTGGGCAGCTGGAATCCGGTACTGGAATCAAAAGACTTCCCTTGGCGAGTTTGACGATTCCAGGCTCTTAGTTGAAATGTTATGTCGGCATTGCGATCGCCTGTTAACCCACCTGTTGGGGGCATAATGATCAATTCTCCTAGGGGGGTGCGTTCAAACCTTAAATCGCTATTGTCCTGGCATAGTTGAAAAAATTGCTCATCACTCAGGTTAATGCGGAGGGTTAAGGCGGACGCTATAGGGGGGGAAGCTATGCTGACCATAATCTTTAGTTGGAGGTCTCAGCTAACGCTAGATATCTGACCTTAATATAGCTGGCAAGATCAAACAGCCTGCGGCAGGCACTATAAATCAAAAGTCGTTTGGGGCTAGTTCTGCCCCATCACAGTATTAACCCATCATGTCTCTGGGAGGCATAAACCTTGATTAGCAATGGTCTTGGGGTGATATCAACACCTTGAAAGAGAGGTGCCCTCTTCCTAAAGGCACTAAAATGAAGTGGTCAGGGTGTAAAAATGTACCGTGTGCGATAGTTTTTGTGACATTGTAAAGGTACGATTAACAACATTTACCCCACCCAAAAACTCAAGAATTCGGCTCAGGATTCACGCATGGCAATATCTGAACAAGTTCAACAACGCGCTGACTTTATCGGTACTCAAGTCATTACTCGCAGTACAGGTAAAAAACTTGGTGTGATTACCCAGCTTTGGGTGGATGTCGATCAGCGGGAAGTCGCCGTTGTTGGTTTGCGGAATACCCTGGTTACTGGGGATGAGCGCTACATGTATCTCAGTAATATTCGGCAGATTGGAGATGTGATCCTGGTCGATGATGAGACCGCGATTGAAGAAATAGATACCTTTGACTTCAGTACCTTAATTAATAATGAAGTGATCACCGAAGCTGGAGAACTTTTGGGCAAAGTCCGAGGGTTTAAGTTTGATACCAGCACCGGTGAAATTACCTCTTTGGTGATTGCATCGATTGGAGTGCCACTCATCCCATCTCAGGTGTTGAGTACTTATGAATTGCCCGTAGAAGAAATTGTCAGCACAGGGCCAGAGCGCTTGATCGTCTTTGAAGGAGCTGAAGAGCGCCTCAATCAGCTGACAGTAGGTCTTCTGGAGCGAATGGGATTAGGGATTCCGCCTTGGGAACTCAGCGATGAAGAAGACTATATCCCTAAGACGGCTTCTACCACGAACCAGCTTGGCCCTGGGGAACCCACGACAGCCTATGCACCAGCCCGTCAATCTGCGCCTGCACAGCAAGCCTGGCAAACGGAAGCCTGGGAAGCGGAACCCGTGCCTGTAGAACGCCAAGAAGCGGCACCGCAGCAGCAATATGCGTATCAAGAAGAAGATAACTGGAGTGAGGGCGGGTCTTCTACTCCGCCAGCCCCTTCAGAGCCGAAATATGAGCGGGAAGGGGATGTTTGGGACGATGATTACGAGCCCCAAGAGCTAAAAATCCCGGAACCCCAAAAAATTGCTGAGTACGAACGCGAAGATTTTTAAAACCCTGTCGTTAAACAACTAAAACTGTGACTGTCCTAACGAATTCTCTTACTGAGGTTGCTCAACAAGCTCGACAAGCGGCTATTCATCTGGCAGGGGCTTCTACAGAAACGAAAAACCAAGCGTTAGAAGCTGTCGCCCAGGCTCTAGAAGCAGCAACGCCAGAGATTTTAGAAGCAAACGTTCGAGATTGTCAGCAAGCTAAAGAAGCAGGAATTGCGAATGCCCTTTACGCTCGGTTAAAGCTAGATGCCACCAAGCTCAAAGGTGCGATTGCAGGCGTACGCAGCGTCGCGAATCTTGAAGATCCTGTCGGGACCGTTCAACTCAAGCGCGAGTTAGATACGGGGTTAGTGTTGAACCGGGTGAGCTGTCCTTTGGGCGTGCTCGGGGTCATTTTTGAAGCCCGACCGGATGCTGTGATGCAAATTGCAGCCCTGGCGATTAAGTCTGGAA
The DNA here is from genome assembly GCF_021497025.1 of Acaryochloris sp. 'Moss Beach'. NCBI lineage: Bacteria > Bacillati > Cyanobacteriota > Cyanophyceae > Acaryochloridales > Acaryochloridaceae > Acaryochloris > Acaryochloris sp. 'Moss Beach'. The sequence goes on along the minus strand of NZ_CP071717.1, from coordinate 1,731,951 downwards.
ATGGCGTTCTGCTTAAAGGAGGCCAAGAAGCTCTGCATTCTTGCCAAGCGTTGGTGAAAGCTATTCAGCATGGACTATCCAATACAGCGGTGTCACCTAATGTGGTGGCGTTATTGACTAGTCGGGAAGAAACTCTCGAATTGTTGAATCTTGATCAGGATGTGAACCTGATTATTCCTCGTGGCTCTAATGATTTTGTCCGGTTTGTGCAGGAAAATACCCGCATTCCCGTGTTAGGCCATGCGGAAGGGATTTGTCATCTGTATGTGGATCAGGCGGCGAAGCTGGACCAGGCGGTAGGGATTGCCGTGGATTCGAAGATCCAATATCCAGCGGCTTGTAATGCAGTGGAAACGATTTTGGTGCATGATGCGATCGCACCCCAATACCTCCCTCAACTAACAGCAGCTTTACAGGAAAATCAAGTCAAAGTTTTAGGTGACTCCAAGACGCAAGGGATGGTAGATGTGGCTCCCGCATCAGATGCTGATTGGGCTACAGAATATGGTGATTTGATTGTATCTATCAAGGTGGTGGCATCCTTAGAAGAGGCCATTGCTCACATCAATCAGTATGGCTCGGGACATACGGATGCCATTGCTACTGAAGATGACCAAGCGGCGGCTATCTTTATGAACCAAGTGGATGCCGCAGGTGTGTTCCACAACTGTTCGACCCGATTTGCTGATGGCTTTCGTTATGGATTTGGCGCGGAAGTGGGCATTAGCACGCAGCGGATGCCACCCAGAGGACCCGTTGGTCTGGAAGGATTAGTCACCTACAAATATCAGCTCAAAGGCCAGGGACAGATTGTAGCGACCTATGCCGGGTCAGATGCTCGTCCGTTTACCCACAGAGATCTTTAAGTTTACCCCTATTAAATAAGCATCATCGGGACAAGATTATCGTCCCGATGATGTCTTGATGTTGCGGATAGAGCTGGGTTAGCGGCGAGATGATGTGGCCATGACAATTCGAAGAATGTACCAGAATAGCAAAGCCACAGACGCGAACAATTCCAAGGATGCAGCTACATAATGCCTGGTGGAATAGTGCTTCATCACCTTGGAGGTGTCATACAAAATCGCCGCTGAAGCAAACACCACCATCAAGACGGAGAAGAATAACCCCAGGGAGAAGCCGAAGATATAACTGCAAGCGATCAGCCCCAGAGCGACAAAGCTACCAATTTTAAGGATGCCACCGAGAAAGGTGAAATCTGTTCGGGTTGTAAATGCGATCGCAGTCAGTCCCCCAAACATGGTGAGGGTTAAGATCGCGGCTGTAGGAATGACGTTAGGGTCGGAAAAAGCGGCTGCAATGTAGAGTAAAGGGGCAAAAATCAAGGCTTGGGCAACCACATAAATGCCTAGCCCTGCGTACTGAGTACCCACCTCATCCGCTTTGGCGACTAGTCCCCGAGACATCCAGCCGAGTAGTGAAAATGCACCTAAAATTAACAGCCAGCTAAAACGACTTCCCGCGACAAATTGGAATATTGCTTCAGCAATCCCCAATTGGAACAGCAGAAATTCAACGACAATAAAAGCACCAATGGCCCCTGCTAGGTGCAGATAGGTTTTTTGAATAAAAATGGCGCGTTCAGATGGGCGTGACTGGGCAACGCTTAACATGATTTGTATCCTCGACAAAAAGCAGTATGAAGAGTCCTGCTATACGTTCAGTTTAAGCTACCCATAAATCAATTGCCTGGAAGTTGCTGTTAGCTTGCGGCGTATTACCTTGCGGCCAATACCAGGCTTGAACCAATGTGTATGGGGATGAAAGTGGACTTACAAAGTGTAGAGGTTAGCATTTCTCCCATCCCCATAACCGAAAGGATGGTGCTGGCCAATTTAATGCAGTTGTATTGCTACGATTTAAGTGAGTTTAATGATGATGTCATTAATGAGTCAGGACTATTTGCTGAGTATCCTTACTTCGATGCTTATTGGACTGAATCAGAGCGCTTCTCTTTCTTTATCAGGCTCGGTCTACAACGAGTTGGATTTGCTTTAGTTCGAGAATTAGCCGTGAACCAGTATGCGATTGCTGAATTTTTTGTGGCTCGGAAGTATTGTCGGTTAGGGGTTGGTAAACAGGCTGCTTTGCAACTATTTCAGCGATTCCCGGCAGAATGGCATATTGCTCAACAAGCAGCCAATATCCCAAGTCAGCAATTCTGGAGAACGGTTATTGCCGAATATACCAATGGGAGTTACCAGGAAGTTTTCAACGAGAGCCAGCCCAAAGGACCAAAACAGATTTTCAATGGAACCTAAATCCTACTGGGCGATCTTAAAAGAATGCTGTGACTGTCCCGGACTGGAGGGTTGAGTTTGTATTGTAGACAGTGGGCAAATGCCCAGGTCCGATCAAACCATTCTGTTAACGACCTATTCTTAAACCCATAAGATTGCTTAGTCATCTCGTGGGGGATCTTCAGTTAAAGCTTGTAATTCACAGGCAGGGAGTCTTTTATGTCTATTGCTTATACCCCAGACTTGGTGGTCAGACCTGCCCCCCTTAGTTTGCCAACCGCCAATGACTTGGCACCACTACCTCTTCAGCGGCCCTTACTAATGATTGGCCATGGCACTCGTAATGAAAGTGGCAGACAATGCTTTCTAGATTTTGCAACCCTTTACCAGGAACTCGATCGATCACGACCTGTGTTCCCCTGCTTCTTAGAACTAACGGGTCCCAGTATTCAAGAAGTCGTCGATCACTGTGTTGAGCAAGGCTATACCGAACTGTCGGCCCTGCCCATCTTGTTATTTGCCGCCCGCCATAACAAATTCGATGTCACCAATGAACTAGACTTGGCTCGCAAGCGCCATCCTAATCTGAAATATCACTATGGTCGTCATTTCGGCATTACGCCTGGAATTCTAGACCTGTGGAAACAGCGATTAGAACTCCTGGACTCTCCCGAGCATAATCCCCAGGGCATTTCCCGCGAAGAGACTGTCCTGCTATTTGTAGGTCGAGGATCTAGTGATCCTGATGCTAATAGTGATGTCAGCAAAATGGCTCGGATCCTGTGGGAGGGCAGTGGTTATCAAACCGTGGAGACCTGCTTTATTGGCATTACCCATCCCCGGTTAGAAGAAGGATTCCGACGAGCGCGGCTGTACCAGCCCAAACGAATTGTTGTGGTGCCCTATTTCTTGTTTACAGGCACCTTGGTAGAAAAGATTTTTGATATCTCGACTCAGCAACAAGCGGCCCATTCTGATATTCAGATTACCTGCCTACCCGAAATGGGTCTGCATCCAGCGCTAGTACAGGTCTTGCGCCAGCGCGAACTGGAAACCCAGTTGGGACAGGTTCAAATGAATTGTGAACTCTGCAAGTTCCGGCTCGCAGCGCTCAATGGTGAAGAACCCCATAGCCACAGCCATGATCATGGTCATCACCATGGACATGACCATGGCCATACCACCATCAATGTGGATAAAGAAGCGGATTACCACAATCGTATTTGGCAAGTGCCTTAAGCAGAGTTGGTTTGTAACGGTTTAAGGGTTGGCTCACCTGGAAAAGTAGGGCATGTTCCCACCGTCAGTTGGTGAATCCAGCCTAGATATCGGGTGCTAACATTTTCAAAGCCAGCTTCGGTCGTCCAGTCCTGAATGCTCTCTTGGGCGTAAACCGTGGAATAGGGTTCTCGGAAAAGTCGAATTAGCCAGTCTGCATGGCGGAGGCGGTTTTGATTGCCGTCCAAAATAATTAGTTGCCCACCCGGTTGCAGCAATCGGCGACATTCTTGCAAGACCAAGCGAGAAATGTGTGGGGGCATTTCATGGAACACCATGCAAAGGGTTATCACATCAAAGCTGTGAGCTTCTAGATCTGTAGCTTCAGCTAAGCCGTGGAGCCAGTGGATATTGAGCTGAGCCTTTTGGCTTTTGTGTTGGGCATGACACAACATATAGGGTGATAAATCTAAGCCAATGACTTCAGCTTGGGGGTAAGCGGCTTTGAGTATCAAGGTCATGGAACCCGTCCCACAGCCTAAATCGAGAATTCGTTGAGGCTGACCCTGAATAGATGTCAGTGCTTGTTGTCGAAGGCGAGTTTCACTAGGGGGAGAGGCAAAGGCGGTAACGGCGTCGTAGGTGACAGCAGCTTCTTTGCAGAGATAGCCCCCTTCCACTCCATGAAAGTTGGGGATACGGTAGTACTGGGGGGTAGGTTAGGTCTGGATTGCGGAGGGCATGACATCCTGCTTCCCAGTCATAGGTATCGTATTGTTTCTGATTGTCAGCACCGATGAGGATGCGTACAAACCCTTTCACACAGATTTGCCATAGTGCCTGAGGTACCGTTGTCTTCAAAATCTTGGGGTTGTCGTCTACAGTGAAGTGAGTCAATCGGTGGGCTGATCGTTCCGTCAAGGTTAGACCGAAGTCCACACTGTTAGCAGGCCGTCCAGATTGCACTCTTGCTCAATGATAAAACCAACGTACTCCCCTTTCTATCAAGCGGCAGATGTGCTCGCGTCAGGAGCAGGGGGTAGTCAGCCACTTCTCCCTTATCAGCCAATTCCGTTGTGGGGGGCTTCTGTTGCCTTCGTGGGAGAATTCGATGCGACCCTAGAGACCCTACGGACTTTCTGTGAGCGGTTTGACGCAGAAGTTGTGGCGGATCTGGAAGGGGACATTACCCTTCTAGTGGTGGGTAATAATGTCCCAACCCTTGAAACTAGAGCTACTGTCTGTTCAGAAGCGGAGTTGTTGAATCTGACCGATTGGGTACCAGTGTCTTTCCCAACGTTGATGGATCGCCTCATTGCAGAAGGGTTTGATATTACCTTTCGCTCTAATGAAGGGGATGGATTTCAGGCGACTGTCCAGTGGTCAACAGACAGTACTGAGCTATCCTCTGCACTACTCGCTTTTGCCAGGCAATCAGAGATTGTCCAACACATTATGGAAGAGGCCCCTCGTCGCTACTCAGCCCGACAATTAGCTAAGGTGTCAGCAGACTTTGCGCTTTTAGATCCCCAAGATCCTAATCAGGGTTGGTATCAGTTTCTAGAGACATCTGAGTTTGCTTGGGATTTCGACGCGGTGAGTGACCAGATCATTGTCTCAGGTTTGTCATTACTCAAAACGATGCAGGCCTGTGTAGGGGATATTGCGGTTCTCGCCATTCATGATCAGGCATTAGAAAATAGTGTGGATGCAGTTCATATAATTGGAGGGCTGGATCCGCAAGGACAGCTCATGGGTTTGATCTTGCATCGGGTGTGGACATGATGACTCAACTGCAATGTATCCCCGCTTCCATGTGGGGTTGGAATTATGGGATTGAGACATCCCAAGGAACTGCCATGGTGGAATTCAAGGTGATGAAGGATGAAGGTGAAATTGTCCTCCCCCAGACGAGCTACTCTATTGAGCATCCCATGCTGTCTGGAGAATGGATGTTGAAACAAGTCACCGATGGCAAGGATTCAATGGTTGCTCGGGCCCGGAAGCCGAATCCTCTGAGACGAAAACTTGAGCTAACCTTTGGGACTAAAAAACTATTTTTACAGGCCGTTTCACCTTTTCGGCGCGAATTCCAAATTCGTCAAGAGAGTCAGATCTTGGGTCGCATTCGTCCAGACAGTTTTTCGTCGAGACAAGCCACGATTGAGGTAGATGCCCCGTTGGATCTGAGGATTCAATTGTTTCTGTTCTGGCTAACCGTGATGCTTTGGCGTCAAGGAGCTTCGTAAATAATCCACTACTGAGAAGCTATGAAAAAGTTTTACCCAGTCATCAAAGTTCTTTCCCCTATCCTGATTTGTGCGGCGATTGGCGTGGAAATCTGGACGCTATATGCGTTGCAGACAGGAAGTCCGTTACCCCCTCTGCCCATTGGGTTACTTTGGTTTGGACGATTTGCTCTTACGGCCCATGCGGTGGAAGGAGTGGTGGCGAGTCTGTTTGCCAAGTCTTACGAGAAATCTCCAATTCCTTACGGGCTATATACCTTTTTTGTCGGTACGGTGGGCTTACTAGAACTGTTTGAACCAGCCAAGAGCTAGAACTACGACACTGCTAGTTCTAATTGTCGAGGATATTCATCTCTCTAGCCCTGTTCTACATTGCTAGGTAAAAACTCGGCATCTAGTGCAGATTCTATTAGGTAGGGACACATCTCCGGGAAAATATTGATGGGTAATCCAGTTTCATCAGCGGCTTGTAATCTTGCTCCCGTATAGCAATCCTCATATTCTTGCTGGAGATAAGCATTCAGACTAGGAGAGTCTTTGAGGATGCGGGCGATTCGTCGTCGGTGTTCTCGAATGGAGCCACGCCAACTAGCAGATCGCTGCTCTGGTTGAAATTGCCATTTGAGTAAGTGAAGCAGCACAATTTCCAAATTGCTACAGAGTGCACGCCGATCGCGTTTCCCCAAGTCTTCCACCTCTTCAATCAGGTTCTCAATGTCCAGTTCGTCAAATTTTCCCTGCTGTAATAGCAAGGTGGCTTGAGTGATCCATTGGGCGAAATCAGCGTTGTAAAGTTGTTGATGGGATGTGGTGGGTCTCTGTAGGCTGGTCATATTGGCTACCGTCGCTCCCTATACTCTGACATATATAAGAGCGAAGGCAGAGAGAGCTGCAATGATTACTGCACCGAGAGCGTACCGTCCATTGCCATCAATTGATTGACGGCAGTCAAGGCAGAATAGCTGACTCCTGCTGTGCCTTCGCCGGGATGAGTGGAATCCCCCACTAGCCATAGCCGTTTGATCGGTGTTCGTGTTGCAAAGCCAAAGGGGCCAAAGGTAGACAGGCGCTGACCGATGCCACCGACAATGCCTTGGCTACGGCCTGTAAAGTGAGCAAAGGTTCTGGGGGTTGCTGCTTCCTGATGAATGATGGTATCTGGGGTGAGGTGGAAGTATTGACTCAGATGTGCGATCGCACCCTCAATATACGCTTGCTTCAACCCCTCATAATTCTCCGTCTTTTCCCATAACGTTGGATCCGTAAAGGAAGACGCGATGATGGTGGCTTTACCTTCTGGGGCGCGACCATCCCCTGATCGGCTCACCGATACAAACAGAGAGTTATTTTCGCCAATGGGGCCGTCATAGTCATAGAGAAACTGCAGATGGGGCGGGCAATTGGCAGGAATTGCGTCTTCCTCTACCCCGAGATAAATCACAAATGCACCCGAAGAAGGCGGCAGTTTTTTGACCCGCTGTTGATACTGTCGAGGCGCATCCTCTCCCAGTAAACGGACGAGGTTTTGCACCGTCACATTCGCCACGATATGGTCAGCTGATTCCGTCCAAATCTTACCTGTTTTTTGCTGACGGATTAATGCACCTAAAAATTCCTGATTATGCACCTGAATTTGATCAACGCTATGGCCCATATGCAGTTCACCGCCATGTTTTTGCAGGGCTTCGACGATGCGATCGCTGAGCACCTGCATACTGCCATGCAAATGAAACAATCCTTGGGGCGCTTGCGATACTCCTAGCGCCGTGGCGGCATACAGTAAAGCGGTCTGATCGGCATTGACCTGGGAATAAAGCTTGAGTTGGAGGTCTAAAAAGGTTTTTAAGCGACGTTGATTGCCTAGGCCCGTTAGTCTGAGGAGTTGACCCACCGTCGTAAATAGATGAGGCACGGTTAGTAAGGTATCGGGGCGAACCGCTTGTAAAAGCTGCCATCCATCCCAAAGATTACGGGGAGGAATGACTGGATCGCGGGATTGAAACCCCCAGTTGTAACGAAACAGGTTTGCTAGGAGCTGCCAAAACCTATCACTACCGGGGAATTGTTTTTCCCGTTCTGCCTGCCATTGGTTTGGGTCTCGCCAGACGGAGATGGGTTCAGTTTCTCCGGGCAAAAAGACTGCACAAGCCGGATCGCAATGGCTGGCGGTTGGAATCTCAACCCCCAATTCCTGAAAGATCCGATGATGGATACCGCCGGGTTCTAAACCCGCTACTTGGGTTGCCCCCACATCAAAGGTAAAACCCCGCCGTTTAAAAGTAGAGGCACAGCCTCCTGGTACCCAGGCTTGATCAAAGACTTTGACACGATAACCTCGCTTCGCCAACAATGCCCCTGCTGTTAAGCCGCCAATGCCTGCACCAATAACAACGACAGCAGTTTCATGAGGTGACTTAGACATGGGGGAGAGATAGGCATGTTACATTTCTTAATGAAATTATAACCTTAACTTTCCCCTGTCAGGGTGCTGACTCTAATGGAAGATTATGAACATTGCCAGCCCCAGTGCCTCTCTCTCAGCCCTCTCTCTTTTTGTTTGCTGGAGTTGGCCAGTGTTTCTGCTGTCCATAGCTTCATTCCTGCAAGGACTGGATTGAAGGAAGGGCTAAATTGAGTATCTTCACTGTAGAGAGCACCCTTTAAGTTCGCATCTTGGAATAAACAATCCATCAGATTGGTATCGCGGAGATCTGTGCCAATCAATTGAGCTTTGTGGAGATTCGCTCCCTGAAGATTGGCCCCCATCAAGTAGGCATGAGATAAATTAGCCCGCTGTAAATGGGTCTGCTGCAACGAAGCCATTTCTAAGTGGCTGCGGTAGAGATAACATTCCCGCATATTCGCCTGGTCTAAGCATCCAGAGGCCAGAATCGATCGTTGGAGATTAGCCCGCTGTAGGCTGGCTGCCTGCAAATTTACGGCTGTTAAATCTAGGTGTTTGAGGACCACGCCATCCAAGTGAACCCCGACTAGATCTATGCCGCGAAAGGATGTTTGACCCATCAGGCATAGGTCTAAAAATGGCAGTCCTTTGCTCAAAAATGAGTCTAAGAGATTGATATTCATCAATTCTGAGTTAAAAGCAGTGAGGATGTCTAAGTTTCAGCATTCCCGACTGGCAATATTTTATTTCTCAAGATAAATAAAGTTTATGATTGTGAGCAAAAAGATGAATAAATATGAACGGCTAGGGGGCAATTAAATCCCTAGCACTTCCTTAGATGTTGTTTAAGTTCCCCAGTATTGGTCAGGTCACCTTCTACCCTATGGGTATGGATCAATCCTCAGCCAGGACAGGCAGATTGATCAACGATTGGGGTTCGTTTTGTTACCCCAAAACCCTAGCCAAATTTCTCCCAAATGGCGGAAGGAGTAAACAATGTCAGACTTTCAGGATTGTTTGAAGCGGCGGTTTGCATCAGTAGCGATTGGTGAGTTCAAACCGGGTAAATTTGCAGAGGTTCGACACCTGTATGAACAAGCGATCTCAACTTATTCTGATGGCTTTGAAGGAGCCTATCTGTTCCAAGAACCCGGCACAGACAAAGGCGTATCGGTCATTCTCTGGGACAACTTAGAAGATATGGAAGCCCATGAGGGTGAAGAACAAAAAGCCATTATCAATCAAATGGCTCCTTATTTCTCAGAGCCGCCTAAAGTCTCTGTCTATGAACTCGTTTGTAAAATTGACCCGAATGAGACCCCAAAATCAGGCACATAAGGGGTGTGGTTATAACAACGGAGTCATTCATATTCAGTCTTCCGTATAGGGCTGAGGGTATTCATGCAGCCTATGCTGCAGAGTTTTAGTTGAGCAACAAGTCATCTTCACGCAGCTATCATTCCTCTTTACCCAGATTTTGTGGAAGCTCTATGAGAAGGGGTAAGTGTTTTCTTGATTCAGTTTGATGACGAGAGGGATCAGGGAGGGGGATGATCTCAATTGGCTATTTACTGTTTTTTGCGTAGCCAAAGAACCAGCATCAACAGACTGAGTCCTGTGCCAATACTAATGCTGAGCCATGCAATCTTGGGTAGACCTGATTGCGATGAAGATTGGGGAGGATCTGTCGGCTGGGCCGGAGAAGATGGTTGAGGGTTGCTTCCCTTGGCGACTGTGACTGGAAAACTAAACTGAAACGGTTGGAATGCGTCGCCCGTTTGCGGCTGGCCTTGAATGCTTAATTGGTAAGCGCCTGGTTTTGGAAAAGTTACATCAGCTCCAGGAATATTTTGGTATTGCTCTGCGGAGATGGCGGTTAAGGGAGGTTGAGAAATCGCCTGCCCATTTTCCTCGGAAATGACCTGAAATTTACAATCGCATTGGGAGAGAGGAATCGTGCGGCCTCCCTTTTGGGTGAGGACAAACCAGACTTGGGCAGGTTCTCCCGCCCGTGGGTTGTGATCGGGTTCTAAGTGGAAGGTGACCGCAACGGATCCGGAGGCTTTGACGGTGTGAGCCTGTCCTGGTCCGCTCCATAACCCAATCGCTAATATGGCTAAACTACTGCAGTGGAGAAGACGCACCATAAAATTTCTCTAGTGAAAACAAGGCCCAGACCCAGCGGCAGCGCAGGAGTAAGACGAGGAGGATTGTAGTTGAGATCGCAACGGTCCTGCCTAAATGCATGCCTGTCCATTCCAGCCCCCCTAAATAATGGGATCCGATCATCACAGTATGGCCTCCTGCTAAGAGGAGAGCGGGGACACTCAGCAGATGGAGCCGTCGCCAATGGGGGCCTAATCGTTTAACCATCCAGTTGTTACTGGTGGTGGCTAAGGGAGTGAGCAAGGCCAAAGCAACGATACCTGCCCAGAGGCCCGCTTGATGGAGGGGCAGCATAAAGGGAAGGGCTGTGAGAGACCACTGAAAAGAATGGTCGAGAACCCGCAATATATGGATCAGCGACAGCACAAAAGCTCCGACCCCTAACAACCGACGATAGTGCAGTGGGGCCGACCATACAGGCTGGATGGGACGGGCCAGTAGGGCCAACATCAATAACAGCAAGGCGGTATGACTACTGTAGTCCTGCATCTCTCCAGTTCTGAGGATAGTCAGCAAACCTATGATCAGCATCAGCCAGCCCCCCATTTGGAACAGTTGGCTGCGTCGATCCTGGCTGAGAACGGCAGTAGAAAAACCGACGCCTAATAAGGTGGGCATCGTTCCCAAACCGAAACACAGCATCGTGGCACTTCCTAGTAACCAGTCCCCTGTGGCAGCGGCTTTGATTTGGGCGGCATACAGAAAGCCACAGGGAATTAATCCCCAGACCATGCCCAGCAAAGCGGGAGTCCACCAGTGGGGATGATGAGCTAGCCCCACCATGGCCCGGTTGAAACGCTCATGCAGCCCCAATTTCAGTAATGGATGTGGCAATGGTAATTTAGGTAACCAGTCGGGGCGAATTTGCCGAATTCCCAGCCAGATCAATAAAATACCCATCAAAAAGGCAATGCTCCGACGCAGGATACTATCGATACCTGCTAGTTCTCCACCCACAGCTAGGACAGAACTGAGGGCACCAATGGCTGCCCCGATTAGGCCATAGCTCAAAATTCGTCCTAGATTGAGCAGGAAGTGAAACGTCAGCTGTTGTTGCCAAGTTCTGGATTCACCTGAGGTCAAGGCAAAACTGGCTGCTAATGGTCCACACATACCGACGCAATGGCCAAAGCTGCCTACAAATCCCAGGACGGCGACGAGCAACAGGTCTAGCATTTCTTAAGGCTGGGGCGCAACCTGAATCACTTCAGTGTCGCTGATGGGCTGTCCTCGATGGACGAGGGATTCATGCCCGTTACTGTTGAGGGTGACTTTGAGGGTGTTAGATCCGGATGGTAACTCAGAGAGGTAATACCAGTTGCCGTAGAGGCGAGTTACTTTTTTGTCATTGATATATAAGTGGGCATGGCCTTCAGAAGTCTTGCTAGCAGAGTTGACTTGAGCTGGGGCAAAGTTGAAATTAGTGACTTTTAATTCTAAGTTCCAGCCTTGGACCTGATCGGGATGAACGACTAACTCAATGGTGGGGGTGGCTTGATTGGCAGAAATTTCTAGTTGTTTGTGGTGGTGATGTTGGGTCTGGCTTTGATCGGCTGATGAAATGGTTTGGGGTTGAGTATGGTGGGATTGCACGATTCGGGGTGTCACCAATACCCCAACGCCTATATAAGTGGCCAGTAAAGCCCATCTTCGAACAGAAGTCATAACCAGATTCCCCAGAGAATAGAAATGCGATCGCAAGTCAAAACCAACCTGCAATTTCACTCGCAAATTATTTGCCCAACCTATCCTGAGGGACCCTTTCTGAAAAAGTCAAAAGACAACCTGTCGTATTGAGAATCTACACCCTGCTTGAAACCATATCTAAGGGAATGGGAATGCTCAACCTTCCCAAATTTGCAGTTGCCGGGATGCTGCAACGAAGCAATTCAACAGTTTGGGTGGATAGAGAAAGTGGTCATAGGCGACAGCCATCTGCCGAGCGGCTTCGTGATAGGGAACTCGACCAATCCCTGTTCCTAAACCAGGACAGGCAATACTTTCTATGGGTCTATGGGACTGTTGATTATGCTGCCGAACGGCTAACAACATGGCCCACATGGCGCTGTAAGGAATATCTGTTCCTTTGATGATCATGGGCACCCGCATGGTTGGGGTGTGAGCTAGGTAAGGATGTTGAGGATGCCCAGTTTCGACAATCATGGATGTGCCAATGGGCTGTTCTCCCAAATACGTTTCTAGGATTTGGGATTTAACTTTCCATTCCAGATCCACTCCGAAAAATTTTGTGATCGCGGCGTCCATCCCGCCATCCATCATGCCGAAGGAGTTGGCAGGACTCACCAGGCAGTCAAACTCGGTTAACCACTCAAAATAATTATGAACAACTTCAACGTTGGGTAAATGCTCGAAAGATTCGCAAAACGCCTCGTACAGCTCAACTGCAGGCGCTAAAAGGATTAATTTTGTCAACTAAAAGCTCCATAGGGCTTGAGTCTAGCAAGCCAGAGCAGCAGCGTCAATTTGATGGTTGATGCATTTAAAAGCACTATATGGTTGTGAAAAAGATTTATTAGGCAAAGTATAAGAAGCTTTTGAGAATATGTCTGTTACATCATGTCTAACCCAAATTTCTGAAATCGAATTAGACATTATTCGACAAGATTTAGTGATTTATGAGTATGTCATTTGTTTCCTAGAGCCCAAAGATAGTGATTTACCTTTGATTTCAGATATTTCAGAATTGACACCAGAACAAAGGCAAGTCCTGGAAGAAATTACATCAGATGTGAATGAAGTTTGTAATGTTTGGACGGATTGGGATGTTGAAGTTCTAGTAGATCTGAAACAAGATTTCCCACAAGAATATAACTATTGGCGGCAAAGCCTATATTCAATTGTTAGTAACAACAAAAACCGCTCTCATTTATATTTAGGGCAGGCTTGGCATTGGATCAGCTATGTGCTGAGGGATGGTCAATCTATGAATTATTTGGATTGCATATGTGTAGATAATAATTTATGCCTCGTTAATATTTTTGCTGGTAAACCTGTTGATCCAATAGATTCATCCCCTTGTAGTTGGTATCAGGAAGTGAGTGAAGTGGCAGAAATGTCACGAGTGTTATCAGCAATTGATGAAAAAGAAATTCGACGACGTTTGGAGAAAGCAGCAAAAGTAAACCCCCCAATATATCGAGGTGGATGGTCAGAAGATCAATATCCATTCCTACAAGAGTATTTGCAAGAGATTCAGCATTTCTATCAGATTACTGCTGATCAAGGGTTGGGAATGGTCACTGTTCGCAATTGAAAACACTGTGGGAAAATATTGTGATATTCATAAGCCTGGAACGCTTGTTGCCACAGCATTTAAGTAATCCTGGATTTGATGATCGTAAAGATTAGATAGAGGTAATCTTGGCTCTAGCAAAAAAAGAAAGTCGAATGCTGGTAACGGGCGATGTCCGGTATCGCTGGGTCGTGTCCCCTGATAGTGGCTTTATGGTTCTAGTAGTCATAGATGATGAATCTTCTGGTCAAAAATTGGAAGTACAGATGGATTACGATGATCCGTCAATGCCTCAAAAGCATCGGCAAATTACCCCAAGCCTGGTACTTGGATGCATTGAAGAGGCACTCCAGAGGGGTTGGCAGCCAAGAACCCCAGACCTTAAACCATTTCGCATCTCACTTCAAAGGCTAAACGAATAGACGAACTGCGACGGACTGGTTATCAAAATCTAATTCCTGCTCGCCAATATGTAGCGAAGTCGAATTCTGCAAAAGTGATGGTGAGCTAGGATATTGGGCGGATAAATCCAACGATTATGCAGGATATAGAACAGTTACTGAGATTACTTGGCTATGATCGGCGATGGCTCGCCTATGGGTTGCTAACTCTAGAAGAGCTGGCACGTCAACATGAACTTTTTGAGTCTTCTGACGATCAAAATACTGAACACTATCGCTATGCTTCATTTCGCGGCATTCTAGATAGGCGTTTATCCTTAGCTAATGAAGAATTGGCGCAGTACATTGAATTGGCTCTGCTTGACCCTGATCGGGCGATGGCTGAGGCAGTACTTGCCAATCTTCTGTCTTGGTCTGGCTTAAGTCAGGATCAAGTTGAGCATGTGGCGACACACCCAGCCTTTCAGAGCGACTGTCATCAAAAGCTGGTGAGACGGCGACGACTTACCCTTTTGATTGAAGCAGGGCCAATTAGTGATGAATTAGTGGAAAGGTGTATAGCGAGCAAAGATCGCATGGTCCAGGAGTCACTCATCGCAGCTAGTAACATCACCAGTCAGCAACTCGATAGGTTGAAACGTGAAGGCTGTAATCGGGCTGTGCGTAATCAGGTCCGGCAGCATCAGTGATGCAGGTCTTTAGCTGGCCTATTCAAAAGAAACGAAGACTAAAGTATCTAACATGACTAGCTATGCAAAAATATCGGGCAAGTTGCCGGACTTTAAGGTTCGTTATCGATTGCTACTAGAGGGTGGTCGCCAGTATTACCAGCGAATGCGTTGCGACTGGTCGTATAAAGGAGACGATATTTCAAAAACTGGCATCTACATGATTTGGCCTGAGTTTTTGGCTTTAGACGGTTCTGTTTTTCCGCAAGATACTCCTGTCCCTATGTCTGGCATGGCAACTATGTGGATTGTGTCACCTGAAATGCGCCGTCAGATTCACTGCTCAGAAATTCAGGTAGGTGTAAAAGGCTATTTTATGGAAGGAGGTAGACGAGTCGCAGAAGCAGTTGTGATTGAGGTGATCGGCCTCCATTCGAATGCAGATCTTTATTAATGAAGTGCAAACCACAAACGGAATATGACCCTTGTTGTAGACCTTTTTGATCCGAGTTCAGATTCTTACTCATATCTCAATGCAATTGAATATGATGCAGCTGGATTGGAGTCATATCGCACAAAGTTATGGGGGTCGCAATCATTGATTCGGCGTGGCGCAAGGTACTTTCCCAAACTCAAAGATGGTGATTTATTCGTTTACCCTGAGGAATTAGATCTGTTGGCTAATGAATGTCAAATGATTTATGCAGATTCTGTGGCTATTGCCCAAGAAATTTGGTGTAATAAAGCACAGTCGGCGAGAATTCAGATATATATGGAGCGTTTTCTCTCAGCGATAGATTTAGCCAAGCAGCGAAATGCTGGTGTTTGCATCAGCTAATTCGCAACGACTCGCTGATTATGGTGAGCATACGGAACAGTGAAATACGCCTTGAGAAAATGATAAATCGATGCGTTGTTTCAACTTGAGTGTCTTGAGCATTGGGGTGCATGAGCTGTTTGAGAAAATGGCAGGCTAGCATGGGACTGTACTAAGTTTTTCAATACTCGCTCTTGTCAGACAACTCTGATGCCATACTTTTTCATCGGGTCACTGGCTGTCCGATTGTGCAAGGTCAGTTATATCTTCAAAACCTCTCCGTTGAACAACGGTTGAAGATGATTGCAGCACTGCAAGTGGCCCATCAATCAGGTGCGTCCAATCTGCACGATCCCCTTGAAGATGATCCTGATCTGCAGCCAATATTTGAAGAG
This sequence comes from Acaryochloris sp. 'Moss Beach', assembly GCF_021497025.1. Lineage (NCBI taxonomy): Bacteria > Bacillati > Cyanobacteriota > Cyanophyceae > Acaryochloridales > Acaryochloridaceae > Acaryochloris > Acaryochloris sp. 'Moss Beach'. The sequence goes on along the minus strand of NZ_CP071717.1, from coordinate 1,716,119 downwards.
GCGCGATTACAAGCCCGTCAAGAAGAGGCTCTTGGACATCAGTCGCGAATGGTTGAGTTGCAAAACACTTCACCTAAAAGTGCTGATTTGTTCTGCAGTGGGAGGGGACTATGTCATCAGCAATGGATTGTGATGAAAAGGATTCTGCTAGAAAAGTATGGCATTGAGTGGATGACTCCAGCTGAAATGAATCCATTTATGATCTTTGACTAGACAATCTTTGGCCTTCAGCACTCTGTAGCTACCAGCGCTGACCCTAAAAAGTCTTGTTTCTAAACAGTTCTGATGATGAGACATTACGTTACCTTGGTGAGTAGCCAACCTTTCAGCAGGATGTAATAGCGATGCCATCGCTCCCGGACTTTCGTCCCAAGCAGCTTTCTTTAGGTCCGTTAGAATTCGAAATTCTCAACCTGATCTGGGATCTGGGAACTGCCACCGTTAAACAGGTGCATGATCAGATTTTGGCCAACCCCGATCGCGAATTGGCCTATACCTCCGTCACCACTGTCCTCAATCGCCTCACTAAAAAGGGCTGGTTGGCTTGCGATAAGCAAAACCGTAGCTTTGTATGGCGTCCTCTGGTCTCGCGAGAACAGGCCAACTCCCTTTGGGCCTATGACCAGCTTCAGCAGTTTTTAGCAGTGGGAAATCCTGATACCGTTGCTGCTTTTGCCGATCACCTTGATCAGGCCAGCGTCGAGCAGATAGAAGCGATCGCAGATAAGATACGGGCCGCTCGTAAAGCCAGGGAGGAACAGTAATGCATTTGCTTATGATCCTCAGCGCCTTGTCCCTGGTCTGGCTTTGTCGAACCTATGGCTATCGATGGTTAGAATCCAATCGAAATCAGTGGACTTGGGCACAGCGATGGCAGGGTAACTTGTTGGTCTTTTTATGGTCGCCGTTGCTGTTGTTAATGACTGCGATCGCAGTGTTATGGATGGGACCTCAGGGCCATATGGTTTGGGTCCAGGAAGGTTGGTGGAGTTATGGCTTAGCCATTGGTTTTGTGGGTATGGCAGTTGGCCTCAACCTCAGGCTGATCATCGAAGGTTGGGCTAGCTTACAGCGCATTCATGCTTGCCCTCAAACCCAGATTCAAGGCCATTGGGCCTACCAAGTCGATCATGTCTTACCTTATGCAGCTCAGGTGGGTTTTTGGCAGTCTGAATTAGTCATCACCCAGGGATTATTGCAGACTTTATCTGCAGAGCAATTGACATCAGTCCTCGTGCACGAACAAGCGCATCAACAGTATCGCGATACGTTTTGGTTCTTCTGGTGGGGTTGGCTGCGTCGGCTGACGGATTGGCTGCCCCATTCCACAGAACTTTGGCAAGAACTCTTGCTGCTTCGAGAATTACGAGCCGACCAGTGGGCCGCCCAGCAAGTCGATCCGTTGGTGTTGGCAGAATCCTTGCTGTTGATGGTTAATCCCTCTCCTGCAGACTTTTCGGAGAGTATTTGTGCTGCCATGCAGACGGCAACGGGCCATCGATTATCAGAGCGGATAGACGCCTTGCTTGCCCCGAGGGAGACGGCTCCCCCTGCCTATTCATGGACATGGAGTGGCTTATTAGTGACGGCTGCACCTTTGTTGACCATTCCTTTTCATTACTAGAACCATAGGGAATTCGATGGGATGCCAGACTGATCACGAGGGCAGACCTATGAGTTGCAAAAATTGAAACCAGGGACTGCAAGCCTGATTCATTGCTTAGCATGGAGTCATCTCAATAACTTTGGCCCAGTCTCCCATGAAAAAGTTCTCTGTCACCGCTGGTTTGACGGCATTTTTACTCTCTTTAGTCTCTCTGGTTGCCCAGGCTCGCCCTGCTGACAATCAATGGTGGTTTCAGTCTGCCACTGTTGAACCCGAACCAGCGGTGTCAGAGACAAAACCTGAAACACCCAGCACTCAGCCCACTTTAGTCACTGAAGCTGAACCTGTTCCCGAGACTCTAACTCCGGGAATGCAACCCCACGCCCCCTTTGATCCACGCCAGCTTCCCCATGAGCCTTGTCCCCCTTGTGGCATGGGCTAATGACGCCTCAGATTGGTCTATCCTTGATGCCTCAGCCTGACTTTTGGCAGGCGGCTCAGCCTCTGTTTGATGCGGATGAGGTAGACGTGGTGGAGTGGAGCTTTGATATGGGTTGGGGTGGCGTGGTATTGCCCGATCTGTTGTGTTCTGTTTTGCGGCAGTTTAGCCAGCGCAATTGCCTGTTAGGGCATGGGGTAAGCTACTCGCTACTGTCTGCTCAACTGGATCGACGCCACTGGTTGGCTTGTCTACAGGCAGAATGTCGTGACTATTCCTATCGACATATCTCAGAACACTTTGGCTGGATGGCGACTCAGGATTTTGCTCGCAGTGCGCCGTTGCCGATGCCCCTGCTGCCAGAGACTCTGAAACTGGGATGCGATCGCATCCAGCAATTCGCAGATATTGCCCAAGTGCCCGTGGGCTTAGAAAATCTCGCCTTTGCCTTTGGCCTCCAAGATGTCCGTCAACAAGGCGAGTTCCTAGATCAGCTCTTAGAACCCGTAGATGGCTTTCTCCTGCTGGATTTGCATAATCTCTACTGCCAGATGCACAACTTTCAGCTCTCAGCCACAGAAATCTTCAGCCTCTATCCCCTCGAAAGAGTGCGAGAACTTCACCTGTCGGGTGGATCCTGGAGTCACCATGGCACGGCAACGATTCGACGCGATACCCATGATCAGGCGGTTCCAGAGCCAGTCTTTGAACTCTTAAAACTGGCCCTTCAACAGTGTCCCCAGGCCGAAGCGATTATTCTAGAACGTATGGGAAATACGCTGAACTCCGAGCAGGAGCAACTTCAATTTCGACAAGACTTTGCCCATATTCGGCAGATCACAGATCACGTTTCTCACGTTACAGAAGCAGGAGGGAAATGATGAAAGAGCAAGACCTCGCTGATTTTCAAGCCTACTTACTAGAGACTCTATCTACTCAAAACACTTCAGCAGAGATCCTCACGCAACTTAGTTCACAACCTTTAGATGAGGGCTTAGCCAGCTACATCCACACCTTGGACCCAAATATGGTGGAAGTTGCTGCCACCTTAATTAAAAAATGGGGGCAGCGCCGTCTCTAACCAGGGCTTAATCCATTCAGGACCTACAATATGGAAGTCTTTAGCACCAAGGGCAGAGAATTATGAGTTGGTGGCAGCAGCTTCGCCAGAAAAAGTTGGCTCGATTTGGAGCCGCCATTCTGATTACCTTCTACGTGTTAGTGATCGGAGCGGACTTTGTTGCCCCCTATGCCCCCTGCGACACGGAAACCATTAATACTGGAGCCTGCCAGCCCCAAGTAAATGGAGCCTTATTACCGCCCACCCAGATTTATTGGAACAATGATGATGGCCAATGGATTGGCCCCCATGTCTATCCCACCACCCTCGAACCTATTGACTGGCGCAATAAGGAATCCAAAGCCTGGCAGACCGGCATCCGTGATTTACAAGTCGATCGGACTCAACCGTCTCCCCTTCGCCTTTTTGTCAAAGGCTGGGATTATCAGTTTCTGCAACTGAAGCTGCCCTTGCCCACTCAACTCTCCTGGTCTGACCCCAAAATCGATCAGGTCACCGTCTTCCCAGGTTTTGCCTTTAATCGTCACTTGTTTGGCACTACTGGCCCTGGCTACCTCAATGTCTTGGGGACTGATGATCAGGCCCGTGACCAATTGAGCCGCCTCCTCTTTGGGGGGCGTATTAGTCTCAGCATTGGTTTGGTGGGCGTTGCTATTTCCCTGCCCTTGGGGATGCTAGTGGGGGGGGGGTATCTCTGGGTATTTCGGGGGGATGGGTGGATGCCATCTTGATGCGCTTCGCGGAAGTCTTGATGACCATTCCTGGACTGTATTTACTGGTGGCGCTGGCTGCTATTTTGCCGCCAGGATTATCCAGTAGTGAGCGCTTCTTGCTGATTGTTTTAATTACTTCGTTTGTGGGTTGGGCAGGGTTAGCTCGGGTGATTCGCGGTCAGGTGCTGTCGATTAAAGAGCAGGAGTTTATCCAGGCTGCCAAGGTGATGGGAGCAAAGCCGCTGTATATCATTACCCGCCATGTCCTCCCCCAAACGGCTACCTATGTGATTATTTCCGCGACCCTAGCCATTCCTAGTTTTATCGTGGCGGAATCAGTGTTGAGCCTAATTGGCTTGGGGATTGAGCAGCCTGATCCCTCTTGGGGCAACTTACTTTCTCTTTCAACCAATGCCTCTATCTTGATTTTGCAGCCCTGGCTGGTGTGGCCTCCTGCCGTTTTGATTATCTTGACGGTGCTGTCCTTTAACCTCTTAGGTGACACCCTGCGAGATGTCTTGGACCCCAGAGGCTCACTCTAGTACGTTCGGCTGCCACCGATAGCAGCGCAGATCCAGTTTGTCTTGGCTATTGAAGGTGACGCCTTCTTGCTCCAGCAAAATGCGTTGCAGGTCATCGCTTCCCTGGCGTTGGGGAGAATGAGAAATCATACCCTGAGCATTTACGACCCGCTGCCAAGGAATATCTGAATCCGGTGCCACTCGATACAGGGCATAACCAATCTGGCGGGCATGACGGGGCTTGCCTAATAATTCCGCAATTTGGCCATAGGTGGCGACTTTCCCTGAGGGAATTTTGCGTACTAACTGATAAATTTGTTGATAAAAATAGCTTTGACGACCTGAGGTTTTCATAGATCTATAGGTTGGGCTACTGACTATCCTCTCTTAAGGTGAAAACGGTGCAATAGACAACTAAAGCTGATACTTCTCTAAGGTGATGAAGTAAAGCTTGGTACCAAACCAGCAGAAGAAGAGCATGGCTAACACTTCAATATATTCAAATAACCAAATATTGAGGCTGCTTGTATATACCCTAGAAATAAGTGCAGCTAATATCGAGATGCCAATTACATATTGAGAAATTTCCCTAGCCGTATTAATTTGCCCCGTTGCCTGCTGTAGCTCGAATAAGACGATTGCGGGGGCAAACGTAAAGGCAATAAATAACCCTTTATATAAGTCGAAGCTCAAAAGCGCTAGCCGCCATTCTCGATAGATTTTAGACAGAGGCTGCATAAAGTATAGGCCAGCAAGTAGAGAGACTTGTTTATCTTGATTCAGATGGTTCTGGTAAATGTGAAAGGAAATGCCGTCATATACAATGACGATATTTTGATCTATAAAGTTTAGGTTTTCGTCATGCATTATGAATTCAGGAGTCATTCCTGACACTCCAGAGAGTGGAAATCGAATGCGGCTAGTCAGTCGATTCGCCTGGATGCCTAAGATAAAATTTGCATGATCTATATCTTCAGCAATCGCCAAAACTACGCCAAAGCCCTTATTGAATTTAGACTTGATTTTGAGGGCAATGGTAAAAGCTGTATTGGACTTCATGCGGCTGATGAAGTCAACGTTACTGCTTTCAACTAAATACCAAAAATCATTGTCTGCCTTAGGATGTAGCTTGGGTTGAGGGGAAGCGTTTTCGCATGAGTCTAGCTCTGAAGGCAAACGATACTGTTCTGCTATATCTGGTTCTAATAGACAGGAAAAGGCTAACGATTCATAGCTAGTGGAATCGAGCTTGAAGTCAAGTAATGGTTTGATGCTATCTGATGGCAATGCTGAATCAAACATGAGAATATTGGATGCTTTACCTAGCCATGGATTTTTCCCTGTTGCAGTATTTCCAATGGTTAAGGGATAAGACGTTTGCCAGTTACTGATCTGGATTTGGCTGGCAAATATAGAGAGTCCTAAATAGATAGAAATAAAATACCCAAGAAATGCAACGATGCAAATCTTTTTGTTGAGCCTGATCGAAAATCTTTTGGGTTTTGGTGTTAATAACTGCAGCGCATATAAGCCCCCTAAAAAACCCCCTAATCCATTGAAAATAATATCGGACAGGGTTGGATATCGACCGGGGAGAAAGAGTTGTGCCACCTCAACCAGCAGCGAGGTGGAAGTGCTGATCAACCCAATACTCATCAGACAAAGTAAGGCTTTATGCCTTGGCAGTCTGTTGGTGAGGGCATAGCTACTGAATCCTAGGGGCAAAAAGAGAATGATATTTGCCAAAATATCGATGGGATTCGTGGGATTCCGAATCCCTAAACGAATGGCGTCTTTGAGATTAAGGTCCTGGAAATTAAACGTAAATGGAGACAGGGTACTAATGGCGATCAAGGTTAGTGAACCTAGCCACAAAGCTACTATCATCACTAACTTTATTTTTCGATGCTTCATTCTTGATGGCTGTTAACAAGTAAAGAAGGCGCTTGCAAATCGGGAACTGTAGAGGGAGTGTGAGGTTTAAGTTCGGGATCGCACCATATCTAGGTTTGGAGATGACTTAGACGCGTTTAACTGCCGCTTGAAAGGGTTCTTCTGCGGCAATGTACAGTATGTTGCTCAGAGCCAGAGTGATTTTCGAGGGTATGGATGGCTGGACAAGAACCATTACAGGTTACCGAATCCGTGGGTGGCCAGGAATTCAGGTGTTATTTCAGGCAGGGTTGTGGTGGCGGATGAGGGACCTGGCAGGTGCAGGAGTTTAGCGACATATTTGCCTAACACATCGTTTTCAATATTGACCTGATCGCCTGGGTTTAAGTCTTGCAAGTTCGTGTTGGCAAAGCTATGGGGAATGACGGCAACTTTGAAGTGAGTGCCACTCTCGTTGCAGTCGGCAACCGTCAGGCTGACGCCATTGATGGCTACGCTGCCTTTATGGATGATAAAACGTGCGATCGCATCCGGTACTGTAAAACTCAACTCCCAGGATGTGTCCGTTTGTTGGAGTCCTTGGAACACCCCCACGTCATCAATATGACCCGTGACAAAATGGCCGCCTAATCGATCCCCCACGCTGAGAGCGGGTTCCAAATTGACGGCTTGGTGGGTATGTAGTCGCTGCGAAAGGGTGGTTCGCTGCACCGTTTCAGGAGACACAGACACCACAAACCCCTGAGCAACTAAAGTTTCGACGGTTAAACAGACGCCATCCACAGCTACACTGTCGCCGATGGCGAGGTCCTCCCAAAAGGGAGTGGACCCACACTTCACTAAAATTTGCTGTGGGCCTTGGGGCTGAAGATAACCGAGTCCTTGAATGAGTCCTGTAAACACTTACGTATCACGCCATCATTAACATCAGTATTTCTTACATTGTCAAAGTCTGATTGCCTTGGCTAGGATCAGGGCGGGGAATTCTATCTTAATTCTCAAACCTCGTACTTCTGAGATTCTCAGTCCGATCCTTAGAGTATAAATTGCCCTAAAGAAATTGTAGAGAATCCTCAATGGTATGGGTTTACATGAGAAGGTGTCCTCCGTGGCCATTGTTCCATTGGGTCTACAAGCATGATTGAAATGAATGTTGCGGGTATTGCTTTGGATGCCGCAACCCGCTTGCCTATCGTTCTCTTGAAAGATGCGACGGAACGTCGGGCTTTACCCATTTGGATCGGTCAAACAGAAGCTAGGGCTATTCTCACGGCATTAGAGAGCCAAAAAACACCACGCCCCATGACTCATGATTTGATGGTGAACTGCATGGATCAGTGGGACATCGATTTAGAGCGGGTGGTGATTCATTCCCTGCAAGACAATACGTTTTATGCGGTGCTGACCTTACAGCAAGGGGATTCTAAAAAAGAAGTCGATGCCCGTCCGAGTGATGCGATCGCACTAGCACTACGCATGGATAGCCCCATTTGGGTGCTAGAAGAAGTGGTTGCAGATGCCTCTATTCCCGTTGATAAAGAAGCCGATCTGCAAGAACAAGAAGAATTTCACGAATTTATCGATAATATTCGTCCCGAAGACTTTACTCAGAGTCGAGGTGGCAGCGAACCCTCGGCTGAATCTAGCTAATCCTCGCGACTCACCATGAAATATCGCCGTTTCGGCAAGACTAATCTGCATCTGTCGGTGTTTTCTCTGGGAACGATGCGATACTTACAGTCGGCTCAGAATGCTGAAGCAACCTTGGAGCGGGCCTTTGAACTGGGCATTAATCATGTCGAAACGGCCCAAGGGTATGGAAAAAGTGAAGTCTATCTCGGGCAGATGATTCAGGCTTTAGGGCTGGCAAGGGAAGATGGCTGCTATCTGCCAGAGCAAGTCCAGGGAGAGGCTAAACGCCTCTATCTCACCACGAAAATCACGCCTAAACCTGATGCCCAAGCGATGGCCGAGGCGATTGATTTGTCCCTAGAACGGCTAGGACTGGAGACTATTGATTGTCTGGCCATTCATGGACTCAATACGCCAGAGCATTTGGAATGGGTTCAGGATCCCCACGGATGTATGCAGGCGGTGCAGGCTGCAAAAGCCGCAAATCGGATTCGCCATGTAGGGTTTTCCACCCATGGTTCATTAGAGCTAATTCTGGCCGCGTTGGAGACAGATTTATTTGAGTTTGTGAATCTGCACTACAACTTTTTCTTTCAGCGCAATGCCCCAGCTGTTGAGCTGGCGAGGTGCAAAGAGATGGGCATTTTTATCATTTCCCCTGCAGATAAAGGAGGATTGCTATATACGCCACCGGAACACTTAAAAGCCCTTTGCCAGCCCCTGGATCCTCTCCATGTCAATGCCCGATTTTTACTGAGCCAGTCTGGGGTGACAACCCTGAGCGTGGGGGCTGCGAAGCCAGAAGAGTTGGATTGGCCCCTTGGGATCGCAGATCAGACTCACCCTCTCACGGACGAAGAACAGCAGATTCTTGACCGTCTTCAAATCCAGGCCCAGACGCTGCCCGATCTGTGCCAGCAATGCTATGCCTGTCTGCCTTGCCCGGAAGATATCAATATTCCAGAAATTCTGCGATTACGGAATTTGGCTCTAGCCTACGATATGGAAGAATTTGGCCGTTATCGCTATCGTATGTTTGAAAATGCGGGGCATTGGTTCCCTGGACAACGGGGCAATCGCTGTACTGACTGTGGAGACTGCTTGCCTCGTTGTCCTGAGCAGTTAAATATTCCCCAATTGCTCCAAGACACCCATACTCGTTTGCAAGGTCAGCCTCGGCCTCGATTATGGGAGTCCATTTAGAGGCCAAAAAGCAATCTAGCGAATTCTTCTTGATGCTTGATGTATAAGCGCTTGCTCTAGGCGGTCTAGGCTTGAAATCTCGCCAAAAAAGTTAACAATCGTTTATACTACCGTCAAGGAAGCAGAACGCTTGTTTACCCATTCACGAAGTTCTGATTTCTGGATGATAGTGTTGATCAAATTACCTTAAGGTTCGGGCTTCTCTCCATCGAGAACCTGGGCATACTAGAGGAAGAGATGACACAATGAACACAAGCAGATTCTGAGGGTGCTTTATGGCCTTTGACCCCGAAAACGCCAACTTTATTATGAGTGATTCAGAGGAGGCTCAGGCCAATCTCTTAATCAAATATTTACAAAATCAACCGCCAGAAGTCCTGGCCCGGGTTGCTAAGTCCGTCAGCCCCGAGATTAAGCAAATCATCTCGCAAAATGTGCAAGGGCTAGTGGGTGTCCTGCCTAGCGAAGCCTTCAGCGTTCAAGTCGTTACCGATCGCGATAATTTAGCTGGCTTGCTTGCCTCCGCGATGATGACCGGTTATTTCCTCCGCAAGATGGAACAACGGATGGAACTGGATACTAGCCTGTTGGGCAATGGTCTCTCTTTTGATCAAGATTCTGAAGACGCTGAGTAGCGTCAGTCAATAATTAGGTCATGCTCCACGTCTGAATAACACAGCAGTGAGATCACCAATCTGTGCAGACTTGTTCTAAGTGCAGTACTGGGTAAGACTCTGGCCTGCTGAGTTGTCCCAACTGTGGGAGAGCAGGTTCCCGTGGGGCTAGCTTTTTTGCGGCTCGTCACTCCCCGATGGCTCAGTTATTGTTGCAGATTTCGATTCTAATCACCTGGTTGGGCTTGGTCCTCAACATTGGCACTGGACTTTACTATATGGTCATGGGTGATCTGGTGACTGGACTAATTGCCCTCTGGGTGGGCACTCCTTATCTGTATGCTCCAGCGGTTGTCTTCTCCTAGATTGCAGAGCGACTATAGTTCTAGGGAACCTTTGCTCAGGTTTTTCAGGTTCGTTTAGTTCGTCTGCGGGCTATATTGCCCTTGGGTCCTTTTTCATTCCATCTATAAATCCGCCCTATGATTCGTCTCAAGGTCTGGCAGTGGGTCATCTTGGCCTTACCCGTCGTTAGCGTGCTCGGATTTCTCGGTGTTGCAGCTGGGCTGCAAATCCATCAGTGGGGACTGAGTTGGATTTGGGCTGTGGTGGTTTTGGTGTTTGTCGGTTGGCGATATTTACTGGCTCGCTGGGTGCGGTTGCCGGATCAGATTGCTGCAGAGGCCAGAGCTTTTATTCAAGACAATGCTGCAGAGACTCCCACTGCAGGCCAGCCCCGCCGGGAACAGGCCGAAGCCGAAATTCAAACGATTCTGGTCGCTGCTCGGGAAGATGTTCTGCCCTGGGAAGACTGGGCCCAATTCTTTCGCCGCTGCCAAACCTTGATTGAGGCGATTGCCCATGTCTACTACCCCACCACCAAACGGCCCTTTCTGAATATCTATGTGCCAGATGCCTATGGTTTATTGCGGGGTACCGTGGACGATGTGGATCAGTGGATGCAAAAGCTTTCCCCTGTGCTGGGGCAGGTGACCGTGGGACAAGCCTACGAAACCTACGAAACCTATCGAAAATTAGAGCCGGCTGCCCGCACGGTCGTCAAAGTGTGGCAATGGTCCCGGTGGATTTTTAATCCGGTGGCAGCCTTGACCCGCACCTCTACCCAAACCTATCGGACTCAGGCCAATCAACAGTTACTGGCCAACTTAGGGCAGATTGTGCGAGAGACCACTTTGCAGGCCCTCGGGGAACGAGCGATTGCCCTCTACAGTGGCGAAGCGGTGCGCTCCTTGGAGAGCCTGGTAAAACTACCAGAGGCCGAGACTCAAACCCTACAAGGGATTATTACGGAAGCCGCGCCTGCCGAGACCGTAGAGCAGGCTCCTTTGAATGTGCTCTTGGTTGGACGTACAGGGGCAGGCAAGAGTAGCCTGGTGAATACCCTGTTTGGCCGACAGACAGCAGCCGTGGATGTGTTACCCAGTACGGACACCTTGCAGTCTTACCCTTTCCAGAATGATCTAGATGAAACTCTCATTCTCTGGGATTCACCGGGGTATGAGCAAAGTGGAAGAGATGATCTACGCCAAGCAGTGATCGAGAAAGCGGCTGAGGCGGATTTGCTGTTGTTGGTCACACCGGCGACGGATCCAGCCCTGCAAATGGATCTGGCGTTTTTAGAAGAGATCACAACCCAAGTGGATGATCTGCCCATCATTAGCATCGTCACTCAGGTGGATCGGCTACGACCGATTCGAGAATGGTCTCCACCCTACGATTGGCGATCCGGTGACCAACCCAAGGAGAACTCGATTCGTGAGGCGATTGCCTATCGTCAAGAGATTTTGGGGGAACTCTCGGCGGCAATTTTGCCGATGGTGACAGAGGATAGGAGCCAGGATCGACCAGCTTGGGGAGGGACGGAACTGTCGGCAGCGATGGTGGATGAATCTGACCCGGCAAAGCAGGCCCGAATGGCGAGATTTTTGCGCGATCGCACCACCCGTATCACCACTTCTGCCAAAATCATCAATCAGTATGCCTCCCAAATGAGCACGACCCAGGGACTTGCGGCTCTGCTTAAGAGTCCGGTGTTAGGCTTTCTATCGACGATGACGACGGGTTCCCCAGCCTTAGCAACAGCCCTGGCAACTCAACTGCCCATTGAGCAGGCCCCTGTCGTCATGGGGAAGCTACAGATGGGCTATGAGTTATTTACGTTGCTTGCTGAACCTGATGCTCATCCTGTCTTTGATTTTTTGTCCCTGTGGCCGCTGCTGCTAGAAACGGCTCCCTCGATTAAGGAAGATGCCTGGGCCTTTGGCCAAACCATGGTGGAGTTTTGGTCTGGCAAGGTGAGGGTCGAGCAATTGCAGGTGCGATACCAGAGCTATCTGAGCAAGGCCACTCTAGCCTAAGCAGGCTTGATAGAGTCCTTTTAAACTGGGGCGATCTGCTGTAGCGACCCCGCGCATTAACCCGGTCAAATTGCACACGCAGGTCTGGCAATCTGTGGCATCTCGCAGGATGCACTTACCGACGCTTTGGCCATCAAAGCCCAAGCTGGTCACTCGCCGGGCCACGGTACATTGGGTGGCGTTTTGAATCACGAAGGGCGCATCAAAGAGGTAGGAATTGACGGCAGGCTGGTTAAAGGGAAATAAGTCCCAACCGTATTGGACCGCCGCTGCTTCAATCATCCCCTTCATGGTTTGCCGATCTGCCAGAGTCAGGGTATTCGGATCCGCAGGAGACTGGGTGGCTGCACCGGAGACCATGATGCCTCTCAGTTTGGTGACGGAGGTGACGAGCCATTCTACGGTTTCAGGAAAGAGGTCGAGGCTAGATTTGGTCAGGGTGATGTGGGCATATGCACCGCGCTCGGATTCATTGATATTGCGGACAATGGCCGCCGCCATGCCGTGGAGATCTTGGTAGGTATGGTTTTTGAAAAAACCTAGGGGATCTCGGGTTTGATTATGATGGTCAGGGGGACCATCGATACTGACGCTATAGACCACAGAACGCGGCACTTTGGGGAATTTGCTAGAGCCATTGGTCACGACCCAAACCACCGGAAATTTCCGGCCAGCATATTGAATCACTCTAGGGGCTAAGGTAGGTTCTCCACCCACGAGGGTGGCGAGGACCATGCCTTGGCGGGAAAGCTGGTCTAGGGTTTGGTAAATGGCTTGGTCTTTGGCTTTATGTTCGGCAGGGGTAAGCTGCAGATACCCTCGGACTCGTTGGGTTTGGTTCCAGTCGGAGGGATAGACATAGCAGTAATGGCAGCCAGCATTGCAGCGATCGGTGATTTCTACGGAAGCCCCGAAGGGGAGAGACTGTTTTTGCAGCCTCGATTTGAAAACAATGGTTATGGCTCCCAGAAAGGCTCTGGCAATGATGAAGTTACGCTTGATCCAGCCGAGAGGTGAATATTTAGGTTGGTAGGGGATAAAGAGTGATGGGTGACTTGTCTGACTCGATTGCCGATTCTGGGTGAGCATAAATGAGTATGACTAAAAATGATGGTTTTAATGCTGCTGTATCAGAATTTTTAGGAGGAAATACGAGCATTTTACCAACAAGGCTTGAGCCAGGTAGTTGGGTATTAAGAAATAATGTTGTTGGTTTTGCGTGAGTATCAAGCTTGTTGGGGGATAGCTACTAGGACAAATAGGCTGACGAACATGCCCAATTGCTAACTGAGGCTACGAAGGTTGGGTTTATTGATGATGTAAAAGCTGGTGTTTAGGATGCGGAACAGAATGAAGGCAAGGGCTACCGCATCAATTCGAAGCTGGAAGACTTGGGTGAAGTGGGCCACGAGTACGGCAGCGGCGAATCCAGGAAAGGTCTCAAAAGCATTGAGTTTGGCGAGTTGTTCTTTAAAGGCTTTCAGAGCTTGGACATAGGCGGCTTTTGAACTAGGATTGACAGAATGTAAGGGGCTAGCAGAGCGACCAAGATGTACTAGAGGCTAATCGTCACTGAAGTATGGCCCGTGCCATATAAAACCCGCAAATCGACTTTGCATCAATCGGCTCACCCGCCAAAATCGCCTGTTCAAACTCCTCAGGAGTCATCAACACTGTTTCAATATCCTCATCCTCATCCTGCTCCGGCGGATTCTCCAACAGCTCCAACTCCTGAGCCAAAAACGCATAGATAATCTCATCTGAATACCCCGGAGCCAAAGGAAACTCCCCCAACTTTTGCCACTTATGGGCCCGATACCCCGTTTCCTCCTCAATCTCCCGCCGAATCGTCACCCCCCGGCTCCTCATGGACTTCCACCGTCCCTGCCGGAAATTCCAATAGCCGTCCCTTTAAGGCAAAGCGATACTGCTTCACCAGCACAAACTTGCCGTCATTCGTAATCGGCACCGCCATCGCTCCACCGGGATGCCGTACACAAGACCAATCTCCTTCGCTGCCATTCGGTAACCGCAGACGATTCGCCTCAAACGTATACTTGCGACCGTCATAAAACATCAACGGCTTCAGGACTTCAGGGGGTTCTTGGAATAAAGACATGGGTTGAATATTTAGGTCGGAGGTCAGAATTCGAACTTGAGACTTGCAAGGGTCAAAACGCCAGGTTTTGGGACTATCTAAGAAGGAAGCAACAGGCAATTGTCTGCTTTATCTGATGAGAGGTTAGGAACCGTTTGAATCAGAGGTTAATTAGCAACTGTGGTGCTAATTAGCTAGGCGATGAACTCCCGTATAGTCTACAGCTTTAGCAAGCTCGGCAATAGTTTGCTTGAGTACTGGATGATTCCAGCCAGGACAAATTTCTGCCAAGGGAGCTAACACAAAGGCCCGCTCATGTAGATAGGGATGGGGCACCGTTAACGTCGGCGTCTGAATCACCGATTGCCCAAATAGCAGTACATCCAAATCTAAAGTGCGCGGCCCCCAACGCTCACGCCGCACCCGACCGAACTGGGATTCAATCGCCAAAAGCCGTTCTAGCAAAACTTCGGGTGAGTAGGTCGTCAATATACTGACACACCCATTTAGATAATCCGGTTGGGGCGGACCAACGGCTGCGGTTTGATACCAATGGGATGTGGCCTGTAATTTAATCTTTGAATCTTGGCTGAGTTGATCAATCGCAGCCATGAGTATCGTCCGAGAATCACCCAGATTGCTACCGAGTGCGATCGCAACTAAGTTACTAGCTTGTGGGTCTGTTAGAACCATATCGATCCTGACTACTCAACATAATCTGAATGACAATGTCAGCTTAATTGACACCAGCTAAAAATTATCTCAAAAATAAATAGTAAGTCCTTTAATCTCAACCCTATGTATTGGTCTACCCTGAGATACGTCAGCCTATTGGGCTCCAGCCTACCTCTGATTTGTCTTGTGTCTCCTGCCGCAGTGGCACTGACAGCTCCAGAAATTAACCAGCTCGCCAAAAGCACAACGATTCGGATTGTCAGTCAGACCTCGGGGTCAGGGGTCATTATTCAGCGGGATAACAACACCTATACCGTCCTTACTGCCGCCCATGTAGTGGCCACCGAAGATAGTTACGATGTGATTACACCGGATGGTCAGACGGTCGCAGTCAATGCCAAGACTATCAAAAGGTTGTCGGGGGTTGACCTGGCGATTCTGCAATTCCAGAGTCCCAACACCTATCAGGCCCTGGAGATCGGCAGCTCTGGCTCTGTCACCGAAGGAACTCGCAGCTATGTTGCGGGTTTCCCACTGCGTACCCTAGCTATTTCTGAAACCATCTATAACTTTACGGAAGGTAAAATTACCGCCAATGCCAGCCGCCCCTTAACAGATGGCTATGCTTTGGTCTATTCCAACAACACCTTACCCGGTATGAGTGGCGGTCCTGTCTTAGATGCCGACGGTAAGTTAATTGGAATTCATGGGCGGGCTGATACCACTTCCAAAGTTCAGGATCAAAATCTCAATCCTGATATCTACATTAAGAGCGGATTTAATTTAGGCATTCCCATCAATACGTTTACAACTTTGGCTCCCCAAGCAGGCATCAATATTGGCGTAGAAGCCCCATTATCTCAAGCGCCCCCTTCCCAAACCACTGCCGATGACTGGTATCTGCAAGCCCAAGCCAAAATTCAGCAAGAAGACTACAAAGGTGCGATCGCAGATCTCGATCAAGCTATCCAGCTCAAGCCTGATTATTCCGCAGCCTATTCTGCACGGGGATTTGCCCATGCCAGGCTGGCCCAAGCATCCAGTTCCCTAGCGGACAGCGAACAAGCTATTCGTCTCGACCCGGACAATGCGCAAGCCTATGTGGTCCGTGGTTTGGTGCGCAGTAGAATTGGTGAATTGGATGGGGCTTTGGCGGATGCTAGTCAAGGTTTGAGATTAAATCCTCAGCATCCATCTGGCTATGGACTGCGCAGCACGATCAAGTTTTTGCAGGCAGACTATCCAGGGGCAGTGACAGATCTGCAGCAGACAGCGAAATTGATGCGATCCCAAGGCAACATCCTAGGGGCTAAAAAAATTGAACAAGGCTTGACAGTACTTAAAAAATTACAGTCCGGCACCGACACCTTTGCTCATTTCTTATCTAGTGCGGCCATTCGACTTCAGCTCCAAGATGCCAAGGGTGCTGCCTTAGACTTTCAGAATGCCTCAGCCATCGCTCTTAAGCAGCAACAACTCGCCCAATTTATCCTGGCTAAAAGCATGTTAAGAAGTACAAATCCCAACTTGGCTCAACGCTATGCTGTACAAGAAAATGTGCAAGCCGCCTTTCCTAATAGTCGCGCCGTTCTCGCCCAAGCAGATGCAGCGATCCGTAGAAATCCCAATGACGGCAATGCCTATCGTCTGCGTGGCTCGCTCCTAGCTGAAGTGTTTGCACAACCCCAGCGAGCATTTGCCGATATCCAAAAAGCGGCAGCCTTCTACCAATCTCAAAAAGATCAGACCAATTACCAACTAATGACCTCTTATCTCAAAGCATTACAGTAAGGGTTAATAGCGGGTTGTGTTTGCAGAAAAGCTCCCCCGGAATTTTGCATATCTAAGGGCAGCTCCGCAATATACAGGAGTCCTGGAAGCTGTTATGCTAGACACTCCAGAAGCTTTTGGCCTTGCCGATAATGTTCTGGCGACTGGGCTAGAATTTTCTAGACTTTTTTATTATATTTTTTTTATAGTCTCCCTACTGAGTTTGACTCAATTATCCGTGGAGTTACAACACATTTTTAAATCCCCTAATCCCATTATTGGCGTTGTTCATTTACTGCCATTACCCACCTCCCCTCGTTGGGGCGGAAGCCTTAAGGCAGTCATTGCCAGAGCCGAACAAGAATCCACTGCCCTTGCTGCAGGCGGGGTTGATGGGCTGATTATTGAAAATTTCTTTGATGCTCCGTTCACGAAAGGTTCGGTTGATCCGGCCGTAGTCAGTGCCATGAGCTTGGTGGTGCAGCGGGTCAAGAATCTAGTGCCTTTGCCCATTGGCATTAATGTGCTCCGCAACGATGCCTGTAGCGCCATGGCGATCGCATCCTGTGTGGATGCCCAATTCATCCGAGTCAATGTGCTGACAGGGGTGATGGAAACGGATCAAGGGTTGATTGAAGGGGAAGCCCACCGTCTACTCCGGTATCGCCGCGAACTGGGGAGCGACGTCAAGATTTTTGCCGATGTCCTCGTCAAACATGCCCGTCCTTTGGGCTCTCCCAATCTGACCACAACGGTGCATGAAACCATCGAGCGGGGGTTGGCGGATGGCATTATTATCTCCGGTTGGGAAACGGGTAGTCCACCCAATTTGGGTGATTTAGAATTGGCGATTGATGCCGCCAAAGACGTTCCTGTCTTTATTGGCAGTGGTGCTAATTGGGAAAACATTCCTAGCTTGATTCAATCTGCCCATGGAGCCATTGTGTCTAGCTCCCTTAAGCGTCGTGGTCAGATCGATCAGCCTATTGATCCCATTCGTGTCAGTCGATTTGTGGAAGCCATGCGTCGCAGCTTAACTAATCAAGACACAGCGAATGTGAAATCATCGGTTATGCTCGAGTCATAAATTTTACGCGAGCTACGTATTGATATGCCGCCTTGGGTTGCCTATGTAGCCCCGATGGCTACTTTTATGCTGATTACCACTGTGGAAGGGGTATGGCCTGGTGCCTATCCCTGGCTCTATGGGGTAAAGGTGATTGTGGTGTCTATGCTGCTGGGACTTTTGGCTCGCCCCTGGCAGGATATACGACCGAGTGCCAAGGTAACGATAACTGCGATCGCAGTCGGTCTCATCGTCTTTGCCGAATGGATATTGCTTGATCAGTGGATTCCCTACCCCCATTTAGGCGAGCGAGTCGGCTACAATCCCTTCGTCAGCTTGCAAGGCTGGATCTTGCCGGTCTTTTTGGCTTTCCGCTTCTATGGTTTGGTGGTGATGGTGCCGATTATGGAGGAGATCTTTTGGCGGTCTTTTCTCCTGCGATACTTGAGCGTACCTGAATTTCAGAAAATACCCGTGGGTACCTTTACCTGGGGGGCGTTTGCCATTTCATCTATCTTGTTTGGCCTGCTCCATAGCGAGTGGCTTGTCGCCATTATTTGTGCAGTTCTGTATACCCTTTTGCTCAAGGCCACTAAGAGTCTTTATGCCTGCATAATTGCCCATAGCACGACGAATCTTGCTCTAGGGGTTTATATTCTGACTAATTCAGCTTGGCAGTATTGGTAATCTCAATTTTTTGGCTTTGATCTGAGTCTAGAGTGTTTATACTCCCTCAAATGTTCAAGGCATTGGCCACAAGGTTGCGAGACAATCCGATGTTAGGGGATAACGGGTTGATTCAGGATATACTCCGCTAAATTTGTTGTCGCTTGCCGAAACATCTTCTCGTAGACCTTGAGAATCAATGGCCCGCCCAAACGCAGCCAAAATGAGAGTTCTAAGCCAACTTTATCTAGAAAATGTGCGTGAAGACTCCAACTATACGAATGTTAGTTGGAGATGTGTATAGCACTCCATTCCAAGCATATTGTTATGCCGAACATGCTAGTGTAATAGTATGATTGTACTAGAGTTTAAAGCAAGAACCAGTCAGCATCAAACAAGTGCGATTGATGAAGCCATCAGAACGGCTCAATTCATTCGTAATAAGTGCTTGCGCTTTTGGATGGATAACAAAGGTACAGGCAAATACGACTTAAACAAGTTGTGTAGAGTTCTTGCTAATGATTTTCCTTTTGCTAAGCAACTCAACTCTATGGCTCGGCAGGCAAGTGCTGAAAGAGCTTGGAGTTCAATCAGTCGCTTCTATGAGAATTGCAAACAGGGTATAAAGCCCGTTGGCTTTCCAAGGTTTAAGAAGCATTCTCGGTCAGTGGAATACAAAACCTCTGGGTGGAAGCTTCTGAGTCCTAAAAAGATTAAATTCACTGACGGTTTTAATATTGGTGAGCTGCGTTTAATCGGGACTTATGACTTAGCAAGCTATGACGAGAGTCAAATTAAGCGAGTCAGGTTAGTTCGTAGAGCAGATGGCTACTATGTGCAATTCTGCATCAGCGTTGATGTCAAAATTGAGCTAGAACCCACCGGCAACTCCATTGGCATAGACGTTGGCTTAGAGTCCTTCTACACCGACAATAACGGCTACAAAGAACCTCCTGAAAAGTTCTATCGCAGTTCTCAAAAGAAACGTCATCGGTTACAAAAACGATTGAGCAGGACTCAAAAAAGTTCATCCAATCGGCGTAAAGCCATTAATCGTCTAGCAAGACATGAATTAAAAGTCTCACGACAGCGTAAAGAAAGGGCTAAGAGACTGGCCCTTTGCGTGATCCAATCTAACGATTTGGTTGTTTATGAGAACTTGAGGATTCGCAATATGGTGAAGAACCACTGTCTGGCTCAGTCGATCCATGATGCAGGCTGGTATCAGTTCAGACAGTGGCTGGAGTACTTTGGGAAAAAAGTATGGCAAGGTCACCGTGGCTGTGGAACCTGCATACACCTCTCAAGAATGTTCTGATTGTGGTGTACTCGTTAAAAAGTCTTTGTCTACTCGAACTCATGTTTGTGCATGTGGCTGTGAGTTAGACAGGGATGAGAATGCAGCCATCAATATCTTGAGAAAAGGAATCGCTACCGCAGGGCATGTGGGAAGCGGGCTACTCAATAGTCAAAACGCTTCTGGAGATGAGGCCGCTACTGTGTTGAACTCAGGTTTAATGCAGCAAGTCACGTCGCAGAAAGAAGAATCTCCTGCTATACCCGTAGGGTTAGCGGGATGAGTGTCAAAAAGTGAATTGACTCCGATGTTCTCCCAGGGGAGTGAGTCGATATTCTTCAACTAAGGCATGGACGAGGGGAAGGCTCATGGCTGTGAAGCAAAACGCCAAGCGCTCGTTCTGCTCCCAGACAAAGAAATGTTCTTCTACGGTTACTGTGGTCAGCTTGACCGTGCGAGTGGTGCCGACACCATAGGGTTGAGGACCATGCCATTCCACCTTGACAATTTCTTTGTACCAGAGGGGCCATGCCTCTGCTTTCTCAAAGATCGCAAATACCTGGGCTGGTGATGCGGCGAGTTCCACCTGATTCACAAATTGAACGGGCGCATTGTCCAGAAACTCTATTCCGACGGGCCGGCAGTTGAATTTCATGACTGATTTCCCATGACGATACTGAGTGGCGCTAACGCCTACTGATTAGATATACGTAACCTGCCCATGCTTGGATCTATGCCAGACTCATTCTTTGAAAAATGAGGGCGGTAGCAAACATAGCTGCGAAGGATAATAGGCTTACCTCCCAGCTTTGAACTGATGGGCCGCAGTCTATAACAGCAGAAGCCAGAGCGATTTCTTGGGCTCTGGCTTCTGGGATTAGGCGGAGTGGAATTTACCGGAATAGTCTCAAGGTCTCTATCTAATTACCAGCGGCAATTTCGATAAAGTCTTGAACCTCTTCTAGCAATTCCTCGCGATCGAGCTGTCCTTTTTGGTGAATGCTTTGGACCGCATCTCCCAGCTCTAGCCGCTCACTTGCTGTGAGATCTTTCGCCGAAACCACAATCACAGGGACATTCTGCCAGTCTGGATTTTGCCGCAGTACCTTCAGGAACTCGAAGCCATCCATCTCTGGCATCATCAGATCTAAGAAAATTAAATCTGGGACGCCATGATCACCGAGGACTTCGAGGGCTTGTTTGCCATTGCCTGCTGTTTTGTAGGGCCAATCTTCCCGTTCGAGTATGCGACCTAGCATTTCCTGGGAAGGCAGGTCATCCTCAATCACTAACATCCAGTTGCGATCTGCTGTTGTGACATATTTATCCAACAGTTCCAGTAGCCGATCTCGCTGTAAGGGTTTGGTCAGGAAGTCAGTCGCACCCAGGGAGAAACCGACTTTTTCGGCATCCACCATCGTCATCATAATAACGGGGATATCTGCTAATTTGGCACTGCCCTTGAGATTCTGAAGGACTGACCAGCCATCGAGTTCTGGCATCAAGACATCCAAAATAATCATGTCAGGCATGAGATCTTCAGCCAGCTGTAGCCCCTCTATCCCCGAAGGCGATACCACCGCATCATAACCAGCATCTGTTAAAAACCGCTGCATGATGTCACGGGCATACTCGTCATCATCAATCACGAGTACCGTCCCACCCGGCTGTCCTTTCGCCGTTTTGGGTAAAGAAATCTTACTCAGTTCGATGGGCGCAGATGGAGTTGGAATGGATGCTGCAGTTTCTGATTCCACTTGGCGAGGAATATGGATCGTAAACTCGGTGCCGTAGCCATATTGGCTGGTTACCGAAATATGCCCACCCATCATCTCAATGAACTGCTTGGTGATGGTGAGGCCTAGTCCGGTTCCCCCATATTTGCGGGTAGTGGACGCATCTGCTTGGGTAAAGGCTTTGAACACTTTTTCCAGCTGTTCTGGGGTCATGCCAATGCCAGTATCTCTAATGCTAAAGACAATCTCTTCCCCAGCATCTTCCGATACGGTGAGGCTCACTTCGCCGGATTGTGTGAACTTACAGGCATTACTGAGTAAGTTGTACAAACTCTGACGAACTTTGGTTTGATCAGCATACAGCGTCCCGATATTCTCAGGACAATGCAGGGAAACCATGTTGCTTTGCTTCTCGGCAATAGGCTGCAAGGTAGCGGCAATGGTTCTGACCATGGGGGCGATTTCAAAGGACTCTAAATAGAGTTCCATGCGTCCCGCTTCGACCTTCGAGAGGTCGAGAACAGAGTTGATCAGTTCTAGAAGATGCTTTGCCGACCCAGAAATTTTCTGTAAATCGGGGACAAAATCATCTTGTCCCATATCCTCGGCATCCTCTTCCAGCATTTCGCTGTAACCAATAATGGCGTTGAGGGGAGTTCGGAGTTCATGGCTCATATTGGCCAAGAATTCACTCTTACTCTTATTGGCTTCTTCCGCTTTCTCCCGCGCTTCTTCGGCGGCTTCCATGCTGGATGCTAACTGAGATGTACGAGCCTTGACCCGAGTCTCTAGCTCTTGGTTCATTTGCTTCAGGCTGTCTTCAGCCTCCTTGCGCATCGTCACATCTTGGAAGAACAAGGATAGTCCGTCCACGCTGGGATAGACGCGAATCTCCAACCACATTTTGCTGGGGGGATAAAACACCTCGAAGGAGGTCTTGGTTTTCTCTTTCAGGGCTTGTCGATACTCAGTTAAATGATCGGCACCCAGGAGGTCAGGAAAACTTTGCCAGAAATCTTGATTGAGAAGTTGGATGGGATCTTCTTGCAGAATCTCAGCGGCTTTATCGTTGATATACGTGATTTGCCACTGGGGATTCAGAGCCACAAAGGCATCGGTTAAACTGCTGAGAATACCGGATACCCGCTCACTAGAACGGCGCTGTTGCCGCACCACCAAATAGGCACCGCCACTGACGAGAACTAACAAGCAGCCGAAGCTGAGTAGTCGAAATAGGTCGGCTGTTTGGGTTGCTGCATCATATTGATTGATATAAGCCGTTTCTAAAGTGCTGATGGCTTTGGCCGTGGGCAGCTTCAGAATATCGCGGGTTAAGGCATCGACCTGGGGCTTATACTCCAGAATCATCTGGGTATGGGCAAGGGCCAATTGAATGCCCTGGGATTTTTTACCCTTTAATTGAGCGATTTGGGTTTCGATCTGGGAAACTAGATCTTCATCTGACGACAAGCTGTACAGTAAGACATTATCTAATAGGCTTTCCAGCTGAATGGCCTCATCCCCGGATATTCCTTTTGCAGAGCCTGTGCGCACCTCTTTTACCAGCTCTGGTAAGTAGGTTAAGGAGTTTTTGAGGATAGCGTTCTTGGATTTGAAAGATTCAACTAACTCTTCTTTCTGAGTAAAGACTTGGTTGTTCTCGCTGAGTTGAGATAAAAGGGTCTGTTGATTGCCAATAAACTCAGGAACTTGCTTCAGATCCTTCTGCAAATCGAGCTGTTCGGATATGGCTCGCACGAGGGGATCGTAGGACGTCAACAACGCATATCTCGCTTTGAGCACGCTTTGGTTAACAGTGGCATCTTTGTCCAACTGTTGAGCCATTAAGGTGCGATATTGCTGATGCTGTTGGTTGTCAACAGATAAGCTTTTGGCAATCAGGCCGCCAAACAAGACCAGGGCACCGGAGACCCCGAGGAGGCCTAGAAGTTTTTGTTTCTGCATTAGGCGACCTCTTTAATTTCACCGTTTAAGGTATTTAAGAACTTGATAATTAGGTCAACGTCTTCTTGATCTGCCTCGCGACCGAGTTGATATTTGACCATGATTTTGACGGCTTCATCTAGGGTTTTAGAGGACCCATCATGAAAATAGGGAGCCGTTAAGGCGATATTTCTTAAGCTTGGTACCTTAAACATGTAGCGGTCGTCTTCTTTGCCGGTGACGTTGTAGCGTCCCAGATCCGCTTTGGTTTCGTCCCCGCGATCTTTGATGTAGTCCCCAAAAACCCCGAATTTCTGATACATATTGCCGCCGAGCAGCACGCCCTGGTGACAGGCCACACAGCCAAACCCTTTGAAGCGTCGATAGCCTTCTTTCTCGTCTTTGGTTAAGGCGTCAGCATTGCCCCGAAGGAATTGGTCAAATTTCGAATTGGGGGTGTAGAGGGAGCGTTCGAAAGTTGCGATCGCATCCTTGATATGGTCAGCAGAAATATCGCTGTCATAGAGCTCGTTAAAAGCATTCACATATTCAGGCGACTGCTTCAGCTTGCCAATAATCTCAGGCCAACTCGATCCCATCTCATTGCCCGCATGGACAGGCCCCTCGATTTGCTCTTCCAAGCTTGAGGCTCGGCCATCCCAAAATTGCTTAAAGTGAAAGCTGTTATTGAAGACCGTGGGGGAATTAATCGTCCCCTTTTCACCGTTAATACCGATGGAGACCGGTAGGCGATCGGTGCCACCCATCGATAAGTCATGGCAGCTGGCACAAGAAATATTGTTCGTCTTAGAAAGTTTCGGATCATGGAACAGCTGCTTACCCAAAACCACTTTTTCCATATTTAAGGAAACCTGCATCGGGATCGGTTCAATTGGCTCATCACCAGCAGCCGTAACGGGTGGCCCCAGTTTGGCAATCACAGGTTGCTCAGTCATCCGTGCCAATTGTAATGACAGTAGCGATGCCACCGCGAACAAAACAATCAAGACTAGATGGCGTTTTTTTAACAGTCTGTTCACGCCCAAGACCCTCCTGGAGATAGCATTTGTCTGACCATCGATGCATTTTTTACATGAGTATTAAAGAAGACTATCGAGAACAATGGTTGCACTCTGCCTTCAATCCTTAGTTTGCCCAAATCTGGGTCTCTCTCAACAATATATTTGTAAACAAAAATATCGTAATAACAGGAATTCATGAGAGAAAAGCTAATTCCTTGAAATAAGCTCAATACTCCCATCCATCCTATGTATATCAGTGCTTAAGGTCTATTCTTAGCCTTTTTTTGTCGTCAAACAAATGTTTTTGTAGTTCAGTTTATAACCTTATTCTGGGCAAGCTAGTTCTAGTCTGCATGCACTTATTCCCTCATGTTTTTCTGGGGAATCTTCCATCAGCTAGTAAACTATTGTGGATCTCGTTCCTTAAGATTTCAGTATGAACCGCCGAAAAGTTCTGTCATGGTTGACCTTAAGTTGGATTTCAGGAGTCGTCTCCGTTGTGATTGGCGCCTGTACGCAACAGTCTTCAACCTCCCCAACCCCAGCTCCTAAAACTGAAACGACCCCTGATGGGTTTATCAAGGTGGGTCAGACCCAAGACTTAGATCAAAATGGTCGCATTCTGCAGACCTTGAAAGGGAACCAAAAAGTACTAGTTGTCCGAGATTCAAAAAGCTCAGACACCCTCCATGCTCTCAATCCGACTTGTACCCATCAGGGTTGCCCCGTAGATTGGAAGCAAGACTCACAAGATATTTTTTGTGCTTGTCATGGTTCCACTTATAAACCGGATGGAGCGGTCGTTAAAGGGCCTGCCTCTGATCCTCTAGAAAGCTATGACGTCAAAGTAGAGGGTGATGCCATTTTAGTTAAGCCTAAGGCCAGTTAATCGAGCCAATACGTACACACCTCAGGGATTAGAGAGGTCATCATTCATGCCGAAAATTCTATTAGTTGAAGATAATGAACTTAATCGCGATATGCTCGGACGCCGATTAAAGCGTCGGGGCTATGATGTTGTGATTGCAGTTGATGGGGGCGAAGGCGTCACGAAGGCTCTCACAGAGCAGCCCGATCTCATTCTGATGGATATGAGTTTGCCAGTGATGAATGGCTGGGAAGCGACTAGGACTCTCAAAGCCGGGGAACAAACAGCCGCTATTCCGATTATTGCCCTCACAGCCCATGCCATGGTAGGTGATCGAGAAGAAGCCTTATCGGCAGGGTGTGATGATTACGATACTAAGCCCGTTGATCTCAAACGGTTGCTGCAGAAAATTGAAACCTTATTGCAAGGGACTCCAGAACAATCCCCACGCCCAGTCGAATCTGTGGCACAGGCGACACCCGCAGCTGTAGTGACCCCCGCTGCTCCACCCTCAGAACAGTTAGTCACCGCTGCGGCTAGAACATCTCCATCCGAGGTGCATCAAGAAGGACGTGAGGGGACTCCCCTCGTTGCGAGTACTCCGTCATCCCTACCTTCCTCTCCTTCCCCAAAGCCTGTCTCTGAGCCCACGACTCATAAACTCTTAGTCGTAGATGATGTCGAGGCTAACCGGGATATGTTGAGTCGGCGTTTACAGCGGAAGGGCTATGAAGTTGCCCTAGCAGATAGTGGTGAAGCCGCATTGGAACTCATTGCCACCACCGAGATTACCCTGGTATTGCTGGATATTATGATGCCAGGTATTGGCGGGATCGAAACCCTGAAGCGCATTCGGCAGACCTATTCCCAAGAAGAGCTACCGGTGATTATGGCGACCGCCAAGGATGCCAGTGAAAATGTGGTCGAAGCCCTAGAATTAGGAGCTAACGATTACATCACGAAGCCGATTGATTTACCTATTGCTTTGGCTCGTATTCAAAGTCATCTCAAAACCCGTGATGCTTCGGCAGTTGCCCGACAGCAGTTGTTGGAATCTACCGTCGCAGCAGCACCTCAGCCCTCATTTTGGGATGAGCACTTTCGGTTGGTTGAAGTCATCAGTAAGCATGCCTTCGGACAAACTGCCATCGCCCAAGATCTACAAGAGCTGGATACCCCCCTACGAATTGTTCATACCTTTCGGTTAGACACCAATAGCCCAGAAGTTTTACAGGCTGTGCAAGAGCTGTTTTTAGCCGAAATGGCGACTTTGAAACAGCTGGCTCCCCATCTGCAATGTCTCCCGGTACTCAGCTTCTTACAAGATAGTGAAGTCCTTCATATCGTTCATGAACATATCGAAGGGACAATGCTAAGCAAAGTATTGGTATCTCATGCTCCCTTAAATCCCCGCATGACCTGCAAATTTGCGGATGAGGTCTTAACGATTATTGAAATCCTGCATCAGGCCGATTTGGTGCATAGTCATCCTCATCCTGATTGCTTCTTGCAGCCCAATGAAAAAGGTAAAAAATTAGTCCTGATTGACTATGGTGTTGTCCCCCGTATTCTCAGTAAGCTGAGTGTTCAATTTCCGCAATATCAAAAATTGCTTCAGGATCAAGGGGATGTCTTAGCCCCAGAAATCAGCTACGGGACCTTTAAACCTGAAACAGACCAATATGTGATTGGCAAAACCTTTTTACAAGCTTTGCAACCATCAGCCTCAGAGACCGATCCAGAAATGGTCGAACTCCATCAGGCAACAATTCAGATTTTTGCCCAGATGTGCCAATTTAATATCCAATCACGATACTCGACCATGTACGATGCCAATCGTGCTGTGCGCAATCACTGGCACAAATTATGGAAAGCCGAACTGTCTAAAAAGCAAAGCTAGAGTAGCCCCGCTAAATGCAGGGGACCATAGCCACTGATCAGTTCAACCAGTAGGGCAATAAAGCCGACCATCGCGAAGCGACCATTCCAGCGTTCAGCCGTGGTCGTCATCCCCCATTCCCAACGCTCTTGGGGATACAGCTTAATTTTTTTCTGAGGTCGGAAGACTTGAGAGAATCTTAAAGAGGGCTTGTCTAGATATTCCAGCACCATCTCACTGAGGGTATCGATAAAGTCTGGATGTATATTGACGGCTGGCATCCGGCGAAAATTTTCAATGCCTGATTCGAGCGCTAAATGCCGGTATTCCATATCGATCTCTTGGAGCGTTTCGATATGCTCTGAGATAAAGCTAATAGGCACCACCACTAAATCTTTAACCCCCTGCTGACCCAAATGCGCAATCACATTTGTGGTGTAGGGGCGTAACCACTCCATCGGCCCCACTCGACTTTGATAAGCCAAAATATGGGGGTTGGGGCGTTCTAACGCCTCCATAATCAGCTGAGTACTGGCCTCAATCTCTTGCTGGTAGGGATCACCCGATTCAGTTACATAGCTGAGGGGGACACCATGGGCACTAAAAAATACAGTGGTTTGCTCAGGATTGGCAAACTGATCCAGCTCTTGGCGCAAAAAGTCAGCCATGACCTGCACATAGCCAGGGCGATCATGCCACGAAGAGATGACAGTGTACTTAATCTTCTGTAATTCTGGGTCTTCAGACCAGATCTTCTCCAATAACCGGATACTCGAACCGCTAGTACTGATCGAAAACTGAGGATAGAGCGGCAGAATGACCAGCTCTTCAATCCCATCTCGTTTGATACGGGCAACAGCCTCTTCGGTAAAAGGATGCCAGTAACGCATGCCGATATAAACCTGAGCATCACATCCCTTAGCCTGCAAGTCATCTTGGAGCGCGTGGGCTTGGGCTTCTGTGATTCGTCGTAATGGGGAACCACCACCGATTTGCCGATAGTTGTCCCGAGACGTCCGGGCCCGCAGGGTGGAAATAAACCCGGCAAAAGGCTTTTGCATCCAAGCAAATGGCAGCCGTAAAATTTCTGGATCAGCAAACAGGTTATACAAAAAAGGACGTACATCCTTTAGCTGCTCTGGTCCCCCTAGATTCAGTAATAGAACACCGACACGGCCCATAACCTGATGATTGCCTTTGTTAAACTCTGTTACTTATTTTAACAACATTGCTGGGGTAAAGCATTGACAAATGACCAATATTTCTGATACAAATTCGCAACCCAGGCCTAAGCTGGTTTAGAAATGCCCCAAGACAACTTTCGAACTTAGAGTCGTTGCTCGAAATCGTGTTGAGATTCGGGTGGTTTAGCCGCCCCCCACAATCGTCACGATTTCTAGACGATCTCCCATCTGCAAGCGGGTTGTTTCCCAAAACTGTCGATGCAGAATTTCGCCATTGTATTCTACCGCCACGAGGCGAGGATTGAGGTTTAACTGTACCAGAAATTCTGGCAATACCATGCTGGGTGAGCAGGTTTGTCGTTCTCCATTGACTTGGATATTAATCATTTTCATTTAGAGGAATCATTCACAAAAGCGATCCGATAGGGTGAAGTCTCTATCTATATATTAAGTTCAAGATCAAAACTCAACCCTGAATCTTGATGGGGGAGCTGAAGAATAGGTTTGGTCAAAGTTGGCTATATTCAGGCTGTGTCTACGGGGTGGGAGTGGGTGTTTTCGAAAACTGTTTTAACATCTGTTGGACAGCCTGGGTCGGAGAAGGGGCATTCATAATCGCCCTCACCACGGCCACTCGTTGGGCACCTGCGGTCAAGACTTCTTCTAGGTTGGTCTCATCAATGCCGCCGATAGCGTAATAGGGCATGGGCGCATGTTGATTGGCATAGTGGATGTACTCATGGCCGACGGCCGCTTTGTCTGCTTTAGTGGGGGTTGCATAAATAGGCCCGACGCCAATATAGTCTGCTTGCTCTTGGATGGCCCGATCCATTTCTTGAGGGTTAGTCGTGGAGCGCCCCACTAACTTATCTGGCCCGAGCATTTGACGAGCTACCGCCATGGTCATGTCCTGCTGCCCCAAGTGGACTCCATCGGCATCCACGGCCACAGCAATATCAATCCGATCATTAACAATAAACAGAGCATTATATTGATGGCATAGCTGGCATAAGGTCTGGGCAATGGCCAAACGTTGCTCGTCATCTGCTTGTTTCTCTCGGTATTGAACCAGCTTTAATCCTCCCTGCAATGCCGCTTCGACGACAGGGACTAGCTGTTCGTTGGGGGAAGTGACTAAATAAAGGGGGGCATCGAGTAACTGTTGCAATCGATGGCGAGGTTGCAGTTGAGTGTCTAGGGTATACACCTGATAGCGCATCTGCTTACAGGCTGCGGCCATGTTGGTATCGTAAAGCTTGCTATATTCTTCCAGCACTCGCAGGGCTTCTTGCACCCGGCAAAGGTTGGCTTGCACAACCGTTGGTAAGTCAGTGCGGGCTGCCTCTTGGGGGGTGGGTAAGCTGTGTGCCTGGATCATTGGGGGGTATCTCGGGCCATCCGCAAGGGGGGGTGATGCCAGCTAGCCAAGTCCTGACGGAGCTGTTTGCACTGAGCGCTCAGTTGGGAATTTTCTAGACCAAATCGA
The DNA here is from genome assembly GCF_021497025.1 of Acaryochloris sp. 'Moss Beach'. Taxonomy (NCBI): domain Bacteria; kingdom Bacillati; phylum Cyanobacteriota; class Cyanophyceae; order Acaryochloridales; family Acaryochloridaceae; genus Acaryochloris; species Acaryochloris sp. 'Moss Beach'. The sequence continues at coordinate 1,686,348 of NZ_CP071717.1, read as the reverse complement.
CACCATTCTTCAATTACCCGCAACCCTTCTCGTGCGCGATCGAGATTGGCATCCAAGATGCGATAAAGGGTCGAGGTTGTATTCATCGTTAGAAAAAAATATTAAGAATAAATCTTTTCTATCCTATCAAGGAGCTGAGCTAAAACAAGCGCCACAATGAAGTGGAAGAGAGTTTATATCTTTATTTTTTTTAAGATTTCTAATTGATCTGAAAAATGTCCAGGCATGAGGTCAATATTTAGGGCAGACTTGAGTAAATAGAGACCTAATAGCAAAACGGCAGAAATCAGTAGATTCATGGCCACAATTAGCATAAAGGCAGCGATCATATTACCTGCTTTAGTTGCTCGGGATTTGGGATAAGGACGTTGACCTTTGCGGACGTCTTTACCCACCATTAATACAACGTAGAAACGCGAGAATAATAAGTCAACGACAAAGCGAATATCAATGAGTTTTGATTTGCGCTTTTTGCGGGTAAAATCCTGGCTTTCTAACTGATTATGATTGATGCTTAAATTGGCTGTTTTTTGCGTCACTTCATGGGCAATGGCTTGACTGATAAATTGCTTGATTTCCAGTACTTGTGCTGTATTCAAATTGGAGAGAAGAGTGGGATCGATTTGTTTGATACAGTCAGGCCTAGAGATCGCCTGTGACAGAGAATCTGTAGGGGTAGAGGATACGAAATTCTGATCTTTCGGGTTGGAGTGATTTCTATCTTTTGAAAATGATGACTGAGGCAACCGAGGTATCTCCTGTACTAAGTAATGTAGAGTAGGGCCATCGATGGGGGAGCCGGCATTGATCCTAGGTATAGCCAACGACCGATGATCAATCCTGCGCCTGTCAGCATCAGCAGACGATAAAAAGTCTTTTTTCGAGACCAGCCCAAAGCCTGAATCACTGGCTGAGCAAATGCCAGTAATAGAACAACCCCAATTGCGAATATCCATACCCCTACTAATGAGATTGCCCAAGTTGGCCCTTTCCAGTTCATAAGCAGGGGGGTTGCTGTGGTATATGCAGCAATCCACACGACGGAAACAACCCATAGCATTGCACCTGCGATCGCACCCTTCTCTGCCCAGGCGACATAAGCCATCAGCACCACGGTCCAAACCCATATCAGCAGGGGGGCTGCATAGGCTGCTAGAACCCACCCCACAGCCATGTAGGCCATCAGTAGACCGAAGAGATAGCCCCAGGCGATGGGTTGAGCCATGCGTTTTCTATTCATAAGGTTAGGATGGACATTTTTGAGATGGGATTGAACGGGTGTCTAGATAATCCGTCATCGGTTTGAGGCAATCTGTGAGAAATTTGTGTACAGATATATTATTTTTTTGAAAATAAAATTAGAATCTAATCTCATATTTCCACTGGTCTGATGCCTAGAGTCTCAGGCAGGAAATATCAAACTTGATGGTGTCAAATAATACATTTTGGGCAAAGTAACCGATGCGTCTTTGTCTAAATTTTGGTTCTCTATTTTAGAACTTAAATAGCTATTTATACTCAGGAAGTTTTAATTCTTAGATCCTAAGAATAATTGTATTTGTTAACTTATATTTCACTTTTTAGTTTTGAGTAAAAAAATAGGATAAAATTTGGCACCACCGGCTATTTTGATTCTGGGATGAATGTGATTTTGTAGCCGAAGAAATCTACGTTCAGCTCACAGGTTTGTCATGGACATTCCTAAAGAAATTAGCCAGTTTTAGTAGCAAGTCACTCACTTTTTGGGAAGCGGATAGGAGTCATGAAATATCATTTGAGTCGGGTTACGGTTGCGATCTCCAGCCTATTTCTGAGCCTGTTGATTCCCCATTCAGCCCAGGCTTATACCTTTGGTCAAGAAGAAGTAGACCAAAGTAAATTTATTGCGATCGCAGTTCCGTTTGCAGAAGGGAAGCAGTATAACCTGATTATTCTGGAGCAAATTTCATCGACCCAGGCCTGCTGGGAAGAAAAGGTGGATCAGCCTGGGGTGATTGACCCTCTGCTCCTACAGTTTGACTTCACCGGTATTTGTGGACGGAGTACGGATAGTAATGGGTATTCCATTCGCCAAGGGGGGCAAGACTATGCCATGGACTATCGTCTCTCCGTGGTGAAGCAAAATGGAAACTTAGTGCTGATGGGTTATCCCTCCCGCAATCCGGGTGCTCCCAAGCTGAAAATTGGTGAAACCCAAAGTCTTACGGATGGCTTCTTGAAAATTCAGCTAGAACCCGGTTGGCGGTTCTCAAAGCGGAGTTACAACGGCAAAACCCTCGGCCATATTTATTTCACCCATGACCAAGTTCCCAGTGCAGATACTATCGCTGAAGCCCCCCTCTGATGCTGTTCCCTCCTTAGAGTCTGCCCCGCCCGCCCCACCTGAAGATGGAGTGGAGAGTCTCCCCCCTTTGGAGTCACCACAGCCACCGACTCCACCCGCAGCTCCTCCAAAAGCCAAAGGTAAATTAGATCGGTCCCAGGAGCGGGATGAATTAACGAATCTCATTACATCTCCCATTGAAATCCCAGTGCCTAATAGGGGGACAGCCACTGGGCTCTGCTCCCTCTATTCCCCCCATCCCATGCCCGCAAAACCCCCAGGTGCCATCGCCCTCCCTCGCCCGGAAACCGATCCAGAATTACCCGAGTTAGCCGGTGAAAGCCCACCTCCTCCACCTTTAACAGCTCCACAATCGACTCGATACAGACCCTCCTCCAAACCTTCAGCCAGCAAACGGCGAAAACTAGTGAAGTTGGCTGCCAAATCACCGTTATCCAAGGGGTTCTTTTCTAGTCCTATTCCCATTCCAGTTCCCTCCCCTCGCCGCACAGCCATTGCCCCTATTCCTAGCGCCCCCCATTCCTAAAGGGTTGCCTAACTTGTCGGTTCCAGGACCGACGCTTAACTCTGGCGGTGTTCTCCCTGTGCCTCAAGAGAATGTGCCCTTGGGACGCTATAGCCCTGCTTCGGATATTTATACGGCCAGTCGAGATGCAGGGCGTGCCCAGCAGTTAGCTGCAATTTCAGGCACTGGAAATCCACCTCCTCCCCCCTTGGATGAGCGCTCCAGACTTCGCTATCGGGTGATCGTTAAGACTGCAAGTTCAGCGGATTACAAGAGAATCAAAACCCTAGTTCCCGATGCGTTTCGATCTAGATATAAGGGCCGATCCGTCTTACAGGTGGGTGCTTATGAAAAGCGCAGCGAAGCAGATGAACGTCTGGATATGTTGAGCCTAGAAGGAATTGATGGGACCCTTGATATTCGCTAGGGGCATGACTTATCCGGTGAATCTACAGCAGGAGTTGCGGCAATAGCCAAGTGAGCAAAATCAAAAAGCTGTGGATCGGCCAGTTGCGATAATTCGACATTTTGTAGACTGCGAAAGATCGTTTCTAATCGCCCCGGTGTTTCTTGTTCCCAAGTTTGCAGCATTTGCTTGACTTGGACCCGCTGTAGCGTTTCCTGCGAGCCACAGAGGGTGCAGGGAATAATCGGGAATTGACGCAAATCGGCATACCGCTGGATATCCGCTTCTGGGCAGTAAGCGAGGGGACGGATCACCATATGCTGGCGATTATCGCTCAACAGTTTGGGGGGCATGGCTTCTAGCTTGCCGGCATGGAACAGATTAAGAAAGAGAGTTTCGATAATGTCTTCCCGATGATGGCCGAGGGCGATTTTGGTGGCTTGCTCTTCTTGAGCCACGCGATATAGAATCCCCCTCCGCAACCGTGAGCAGAGGCCACACATGGTCTTGCCTTCGGGAATGACGCGTTTGACCGTACTGTAGGTATCTTCTTCGACAATGCGGTAAGGGACTTGTAGTTTATCTAGATAAGTCGGTAAAATCTCTTCGGGAAAATTGGGTTGTTTTTGATCTAGGTTGACGGCCAGAATCTCAAAGTCAATGGGGGCGGCATGCTGCAGGTGCAACAAAATATCCAGCAGGGTGTAAGAGTCTTTGCCACCGGACAAACACACCATAATCCGATCGCCCGCTTCGATCATGTTGTAGTCACGAATGGCCTTGCCCACTAGCCCTCTAAGTCGAGCTTGTAGTTTCTTCAGTTGTTTGGAGGGATGGAGTTGAGTGGTGGTCATAAATAGATCGGACAATAGAGCAATCAATACTGGGCGATATCTAGTTCACTCAGAGATGGTGAAATGCTGAAGGATAGGGAGTTGTATCCAGATAGCAGTATTATTTCCAAATCGAGATAGATAGAACTCCGGCACTCTCCTATGCTTTCCTATCTTACTGACTGGCTGGAACAAGTCTTGATTGGGTTTAGCCGTGCGACTTGTTACGTGTTTTACCTGGTTCCGTTCCGTTTACAGACATTTCGAAAGCAGCACCCTGATGTTCAGATACTGGCCACAGGTGTGACGAAAGCTAGAAAGATGGAGACTGATACCAAGCTGTGCCTGAAGGTGTAACTCTCAAATTCGTGAAACCTAATACTGAGTTGGCTTAGCAAATAATTAAAATTACACTCTTAGGTGCTAATTGGTATGATTCCCCAGTTCAGTATGAGCTTGAATGGGTCGCGTCCCGACGCGGAATGCTGATTCTGACAGAAACCAGTCTATTCTGTGGAGATTGGGAGATTTCCCTGGAAACGGTGAGTGAAGCAGTATTGCTGAGCCTAACTGGAGGATATGTCCTCAAGATTTCTACAGTGGCAGGAGACCATTACCAATTTGGATTGAATAAAAATCTGGCTTGGGAGACGCAAGCCATACTGCCATTAACCAAACAACAAGGCAGTATTGCCTATTCCACCCAAAGCTTGATACTCAGGGCCATCGTGTTGATGGGGGTATTCTGGTATCTCTATCAAGGAATATTAGCGTCGAATCTGGCAAAAATCCTATTGGCATTGATCGCGTCTGTGCTGATCGGGATTCCCCTTCTCCTGCGAATTTTTCAAAAGCTTCAGCAGAATCGTTGATCTAATGTGCGTATTGCTTAGTCAGACACCAGGGAATCATAAAGAAGGGTAATTAAGGCATTTGATGATAGAGAAACGTTACACAGTAGACAACCTTCCGGCTGTTGGAACCATATATGCATTTCGCTTGGCGGATGGACGTTATGGCGCGTGTAGAATCGCAAAAATTGTATCAAACACTGACAGCGACGAATGGTCTGGGATCTGTCCTGTGATTGTCACAACGACTTACCTTGACAATGAGATACCGCAACTGGAGGATGAACGCCTTGAAGAGATTCTACGACTAACGCACCATTCATATACAGGATCGCCAGTGTGTTGGACAGTTAGCTCGCCACCCAGTTCTGACTTCATGAACATTGGTATTATTTGTCCACCCGAATCAGATCAAGACTTGCCAGAAAATCACTTTGGCTTCTGGGATACGTTCAATGGCCATCATTTATTACTGCAGGAGGAGTGGGACAACGGCAATCACGAAGAAATACTTCGTCGTCAGCAAGAAGAATTTTCGGCAAGGCTCCTGGAATCGGAGCGGAAAGAAAAAGAGCGATTGGCTCGCCTGGGAACGATGAGTTTAAAGCAATTTCGACGCGAAAAATTTTTCTCAAGATGGGAAGAATATATGACGCCAAAGATTGTGGTCAAAAAGTCCCGGCGGTTATTCAGAAGCACTATTGATACACTGATCGCTTTAGGCGAAAAACCAAAAAAACAGCATGTTCATACCCAATTAAAATTACTTATTGAAGGCTTCAATGGGCTTCAGCAGCAATATCGAACCTTGGAAACAAGTGAAAGAGACGATATTTGTCAGCATTTGAGTGATCTTTGTTATGTTCTCAAACTGAAGGACGATCCTGTGATTCTTTTTGAACAATGGGAAGATCTGTAAGTTTGTTCAATCACTGTGACAGCAATTTAAGTAAAGCAATCCCTATGGCAATCTACAAAACTGGTATAGGCTGAGTCCTTGCTGAACACTTTGGAGCAGCGATCACAGAAGCCTCCTAATTGAGTTAGGGGGCTTCTGGAAATATCAAGATTTCAACTCAGAGCAACTTCTGATCCATCTATTGCAATCCAACCGTTTGAGGCAGTCACTTACCGGAGAATTTGGATGGATACGGGTGCAACACCCGATTGCAGAAGACCAATCTGTCCAGCAGCAGCTTTGCTGAGGTCAATCCCGCAGTTGCATCGATCGTTGATGCGAACACTGACTGAAGCCCCATTATTGAGATTAGTCACTTGGACCCAGGTGCCGAAGGGTAGGCTAGGGTGAGCTGCAGTATTGCCCCATGTATCGAAGATTTCGCCAGATGCAGTTTGGCGGCCTTGGTAGTAATCACTGTAGTAAGTTGCCGTTTGAGCCAAGGCAGCAGACTGAAAAAACACTGATGCTGCAAAGGTCAAGGGAACAATTAATTTCTTGAGCATAATTACTTACTCTTTATGGGGCTTACCGTTCATCACCCTAACAAATTATTACAAATTATGTCAAATCCTCCCAATTGATGACTTTTATAACAAGACTCCCATCCGTCGTAACCGAGTTAACCGAGTCGAAATCGCCCCGCCATGCAGTGGAGAGCCTTGTTTGGTATGGAGTAAACAACAGCTTGGGCTGAAGGAGAGGGATCTAATTTCCAACTCACAGGCCAAAGGGGGATGATTAAGTGAAAGGGGGCTGGATGCTGCAGGGATAGTCTGTTCGCCTGGAATGAGCTTCCCCAACAATTTGCTGGCTACTGGGTTCGAGACTGGAAGCTGAATCTGATCTGACCACCCTTGCCAGAAAGGTTTTAACTTAAAAGGCAAGAACTGTTTCTTTTTGGATTGTTTGGGCTGAATCTTTTGCAGAGTATTGGCTGTGCTGAGGGCTAGAAGTAACCCTAGCCACCCCAAACTCAACCCTAAACACAGCCATACCATCGTCATTGCCAGGTCAAGATTCATATGCTCAACTCCTAGGAATTCAGATTTTGCAGATCACTGTACAACATCTGACTAGATAGACTGAATTCTTGTGCCTGAAGGTTACGGAAAATGAAGTATCAGACGGTTGATGGCTTTTAGAGTCAATGGATGTGGCAATTCAAGATAGTTTGGTTAGATTTTGTGTTGTAGTAGAGTCTGCATCTCAAGAGTTAGGATTTTTTCTGCATCTCTATACAAATGTCTGATAGATAAGGAATTTCTTGTTGGAGGTGAGTACGAAGCTGGTTTGCGATCGCATCCCCGTCTCCAACACTCATCTCAGACTCTACTGCCAGACAAACCTGAGCATAAAGCTGATGTCCCATCCATCGGGCCTTTAAATTTGTATAGTCATATTTGGCAAGGGCCAGCTGTAATTGCTCTGTCGTTCCAGGCTCAATGCCATCTAGTAACCGCGTCAAAATGGTCTGGCCAGAATCCCAAACAATATGCAGTAAAGCGAAAGTAATCCCTAACCCCACCACTGGATCAGCCCAAGGGTAGCCCAGCCATAACCCTATTGCACTGATGACCACTGCTAAGCTGACAAGCCCATCAGTGCGGGCATGATATCCATCTGCGACTAATGCTGCACTACCAATTTCCTTGCCGACTCGGATGCGAAATAGAGCAATGGATTCATTGCCGATGAAACCGATACCGGCTGCGATCGCAACTGCTCCCAAGTGCTCCAAAGGTTGAGGATGGATAAATCGCTGAATCGATTCATATCCCGTAGCTACGGCGCTAGCCGCAATAATCAGAATGATCATGACGCCAGCTAAATCTTCAACTCGACCATAGCCATACTGGAATCGACGGCTAGGGGCCAATCGTCCCATCCAAAAGGCAATGCCCAAGGGTAAAGCACTAATAATATCGCCGACGTTGTGGAGTAAGTCAGCCAAGAGGGCCACACTGCCAGAAAGATAAACCGCACCCACTTGGAGTAAAACCGTGATTAGCAGTCCCGCCGTAGACCATTTGACGGCCCACAAGCCCCGTTCAGAACTCGCCAAACTGGGATCGATAACGCCGTGACTGTGAGTACAGGAATCATGGTCGTGGTGATCGTGGTTGTGGACAGGGGTCTCTGCAGTCATAGATCGTCCTGGGCGTTATAGAGGTAGTAACAAGAAAGGGAAACCCTTTCGGATTTCCCTTTTTCAGCAATGAGCAGGTCGTTGATTATTCTGCGGCTTGAGGCAGCAGTTCCCGTTTTTCAGCCGGGGCAATCTTGACTTGCTGATTTTCGTCGACATCAACGATGGCAGTATCGCCTTCCTTCACCCGACCCGAGAGAATTTCTTCAGCCAAGGTGTCTTCCAGTAAGCGCATAATGGCCCGACGTAAAGGACGTGCCCCATAACTGGGGTTGTAGCCCTCTTCCACCAAACGCTCCTTAAAGCGCTCCGTGATTTCCAAGGTGATGTTCTTTTCTTCTAAGCGGACGAAGACTTCCTTCAGTAAGAGCTCAGAAATTTCTTTAACTTCAGCCTTGTTGAGCTGACGGAAGACAATGATTTCGTCTAGTCGGTTCAAGAACTCAGGTCGGAAGTAGCCCTTCAGCTCTTCGTTAACCAAGGAGCGAATCCGATTGTATTGGGAATCCGCTTCATCCTCGGCGAATTCAAAGCCAAGTCCACCGCCACCCTTCTCAATCACCTTCGACCCGATGTTCGAAGTCATGATCAGCAAGGTGTTCTTGAAGTCCACCGTCCGTCCTTTGGCATCGGTCAAGCGACCATCTTCCAAAATCTGCAGCAGCATATTGAAGACATCAGGGTGGGCCTTTTCAATTTCGTCGAAGAGGACCACGGTGTAAGGACGTCGTCGAACAGCCTCAGTGAGCTGTCCACCTTCGTTATAGCCAACATAGCCAGGAGGTGAACCAATCAACTTGGAAACCGTATGACGCTCCATGTACTCAGACATATCCAAGCGAATCATGGCTTCTTCGGCCCCAAAGAAGTAGGTTGCTAGAGCCTTAGTTAGCTCTGTCTTGCCCACCCCGGTCGGACCAGAGAAAATGAAGCTAGCAATGGGACGATTGGGATTCTTCAAACCCACACGAGCCCGCCGAATCGCCCGAGAGATAGCGCGTACGGCTTCATCCTGACCAATCAAGCGCTGGTGCAAGGTATCTTCCATATGCATCAGCTTCTCAGACTCAGATTCCGTCAGTTTACTGACGGGAACCCCAGTCCAGGAGGCCACGATATGGGCGATATCTTCTTCCGTTACTTTGGGAGAATCGTCTGTCTTTTCATCACTAGAATTTTTTTTGTTCTGAGCAATGGCTTTGATTTCGGACTTAATCTCCATCTCGCGATCCCGCAGTTCACCCGCTTTATCGAAGTCTTGAGACCGAACTGCATCGTCCTTATCTTTGAGGACCTTGCGAAGTTCCTTGTCTAATTCCTTCGCGGCAGGCGGTAGTTGCGAGTTAATCAACCGCACTCTGGATCCAGCTTCATCAATCAGGTCGATGGCCTTGTCCGGGAGATAGCGATCAGAGATATAGCGATCAGAGAGCTTAGCAGCTGCTTCCAAAGACTCATCTAAAATGCTGAGCTTATGGTGCTGCTCATAGCGTTCGCGCAGGCCATACAGAATTTCGATGGTTTCTTCAACAGAAGGCTCACCCACCATGACAGGCTGGAAACGACGTTCCAGGGCTGCATCCCGCTCAATATGCTTACGATATTCATCTAAGGTGGTGGCACCAATGCACTGCAGTTCACCCCGAGCCAACGCAGGCTTGAGGATGTTAGCGGCATCAATGGCCCCTTCAGCAGCTCCCGCACCGATGAGGGTATGAACTTCGTCAATCACCAAAATAACGTTGGAGGCTTGGCGAATCTCATCCATGATTTTCTTGAGGCGCTCTTCAAACTCACCTCGATATTTGGTGCCGGCAACCAGCAGACCAATATCCAAGGTAACCACGCGCTTCTCTTCCAGGATGTCGGGAATATCCCCATTGGCGATGCGCTGGGCGAGACCTTCTGCGATCGCAGTTTTACCCACACCTGGCTCACCAATCAGGACCGGGTTGTTTTTGGTCCGACGGCCGAGAATCTGAATGACGCGCTCAATTTCTTTTTGACGACCGACGACCGGATCGAGCTTGCCTTCAGTCGCTAGGTTAGTTAGATTGGCCCCAAATTCGTCTAGGGTTGGCGTTTTGGTTCGTCCTTGTCCACCGCCAGCAGAGACTTCTGCTGTTTCACCCAACATGCGGATGACTTGAGTGCGAACCTTAGCCAGGTCAACTCCAAGATTTTCCAGGACACGGGCGGCGACCCCTTCACCCTCACGGATGAGTCCTAAAAGCAGGTGCTCAGTGCCAATGTAATTATGACCCAATTGACGGGCCTCTTCCAAGGACAACTCGAGAACGCGCTTTGCTCTGGGGGTAAAGGGAATCTCTACCGCAACAAACCCAGAACCGCGACCGATAATTTTTTCTACTTCAACGCGAGCATCTTTAAGATTGACACCCATGGATTTCAAAACTTTGGCAGCCACGCCTGTTCCTTCTCCAATGAGGCCCAAAAGAATTTGCTCTGTGCCGACAAAATTGTGCCCCAAGCGGCGGGCTTCCTCTTGAGCCAGCATGATGACTTTAATGGCTTTTTCTGTAAAGCGTTCAAACATGGCGTTTTCCCACAACCTGCTGCTTGCTGGTAAACCCAATTTTAGCACGATAGATCGGCTGAATTGGTGATTACATAAGGATTCTCACTGAATCGATGAGGAACTTTCGTAAACGAAAAATCCTATTTTTGACCAAAACAGCTTTTTCCTTTGATCCATTGTAGATTTATCTTTCCAACAATTGGGTCATAAATGATCAAACTAGGGTGTGGATATTACGAAATTACTTTAAGAGTCTGCCTTAGCATCACCCCAGATCATCTTTAGACCACTGCATCCCCACAGGGCGAGTTGATGCTCAGTGTCGCGTTGCCATACCTCAAGAGATTGCTGAAATTGAGGGGTCTGTAAATCTCCTTGCCATAGGATGAGGGCATCCTCACCGTTGTCGTAATAGTGGGGCCGTTGCCCAGCGGTTTTGAATCCCAATTTTTTGTATAGTTTCACGGCTGCCGAGTTGGCAACATTGACTTCTAACGTGGCTCGATTGGCTTGCTCAAGTCTGGCTAATGTTAAGAGTGATGTTAATAGGGCTTGGCCCAGCCCTTGCCCTTGATGTTGAGGATGAATACCCAGCATCGTAATATGGGCTTCGTCTTCGACTCTCCATAGACAACTGATGCCAATCAAGGGATGAGATGACGCTGTCTGATCATCACGGATTGCAGGATTCGAAGCCTCCATTCGCAATCGTAGTCCCAATAAAGTACTGCTCAGCCGGTCCAATTCTTGCTGGTACCCTTGCAAACTCCACCAGCCACCAAAAATCTGCAGATCTAAAGCTACTGCCTCTGCTAAGTCTTGGGCCTTGAGAGGGCTAACCTCAGCCAACATGCTGGGCTAGCCCCTGCTGATCTCGCCTCATTACTCGATCAGCCCCTAGCTTTGGAGAGGACGATAGGACTGCACATACTGGCCGATATATCGTTTTAGATAGCTCTGCATAAAGGTTTGGATAAAGGCCTTCATCTTAGGGCGTAATGCAGGTTGCGATTGCACTTGGTTAATCGCGTTACTTAACTTCTGATAGGAATCTCGGCTGCTCGGATCTTTTGCCAGTTGAACCGCCTGTTGAAGACTGGCAAGAGCTTGTTCGTCATTCCCCGCCTGGAAGTAGGCAATTCCCCGGCTACCATACATATCCGCAAGAGCGACATTGCCAGGCTTGATGCGAATAACTTGATCAAAATCAGAAATGGCCCCTGGGTTATCGCCTTGGGTGAGGCGAATCATGCCGCGGATGGTGTAGATATCACTACTGCCAGTATTGATGCGGATGCCTTCATCAAAGTCCCGTAAGGCCCCTTGATTGTCTCCCATTTGGAAACGCAAAATTCCCCGAACGCCTACAGCTTCTAAATATTTAGGATTGAGCTGAATGGAACGATTCAGATCTTTCAGAGCGCCATCATAATTGCCCAACTGCCACCGGACAAACCCACGAAAATAGTGAACAGCATAGGCATCCTTGAAAGAGGCTTTGAGGTTTAATGCTTGATCGAAATCGGATTGAGCCCCTGATAAATCACTGCGATACCAGCGCACGACTCCCCGAGAGGCATAGCCGATTTCAGGTTTTAGACGAACTGCTTTCTCAACGTCGGATTGAGCCCCGCGAATATTGCCAGTGACCACCCGATATAGTCCGCGAATCCCATAGGCATCTGCTAACTGAGGATCAATCTGGATTGCTTGGTCTAAGTCTGCGAGCGCTCCTGGGCGATCGCCTTGCTGAAACTTGATGGTGGCCCGATCGCCATAAGCACTGGCATAGCTAGGATTTAGACTAATCGCCTGGTTCAGATCCTGCAGCGCCCCTTGGGAATCTCCCCGCTGCAGCTTATCAGTGGCCTGGAGGTAAAAGTCACCTGCCCTTGGTCCTTGGGGCACTGGCGGGCGTGGAGGAATAGAGGGATTGGATGGGCTAGGTGGAGAGGTTGCAAGGTTAGAATCTAACTTAACCCCTATCTGAGGGACCATCGTTGAGAAGGTATCAATGGGAATGCCCAGGTTCGTATCATTTTTGAAGTAGACATTGCCCTGTTGCTGAGCATCAGAGCGACCATGAATTCCGACCAGGGCTCCTTGATCATCTAAGACGGGGCCGCCGCTCATGCCAGGCCGTGTGGAATTGTTATAAACCAGGGCATAGCCATCGGCTAAAGGTTTAGACGAGTTGGCGGTGAGCCGCCCTTCGGTAAATCGGTAAATCGATAAGTTAATGGCTTGAGTCGGTTGTGGAAATCCCGCTACAAAAATGGGCTTCCCTTCTTGTATTTGGGTAGAGTTCCCCAGGTCGGCGACTTTGTAGGTTTTATCGCTTTTAAACTTGAGGACAGCTAGATCAATGCCTGGCAGGCGTTTAACGGTTTGATAGTCTAATTTGTAGCGTTGATCGGTGGGGGTGACAACATCATATTCATCGGGGGTGCCGACGACATGAAACGCAGTGAGAACGGTATAGGTATCGCCATCCCGATTGATAATCACTCCTGATCCTGGATTTTGACCATCGATTAGAACCGTGACTTGTTTCGCAATGCCACTGATTTGATCAGGACTGAGGGATTGGGCAGGTTGAGGTGCAATTGCAACTGCTGCAACCCCAATGAGTGCCACAGTCGGATAAGTAAAATTTTTGAATACCATAATGCTGAAAGATCGCCACCAGAACATACTCTAGCACGGAGAAAAATAGGCCACCTGATGCATTTCAGCAGCATTATGGTGTGTTTTAGGGGGCTAAAACGGTTGAGATTCTACTGCAGGCTACTACTAAACCTTGGCTTTTGCTTTCTTTCGCTTCTTGGTCCGCTTCGCCTCAGCTTTGGCTGCTTTCTCGGCGGCAATCTTATCTTGTTTTGCTTGCTCGGCTGTGGCAGCTATTTTCTCTTGGTAGTACTGATAATCGCCCCGATAGAGAGTCAATTCTCCCTCATTGATCTCCACAATTTTAGTCGCGACTTGTGAGATGAAATATCGGTCATGGGACACAATCACGACCGTGCCGTCGTAATCCTGTAGTGCTGCTTCTAGCATCTCTTTTGCTGGAATATCGAGGTGATTGGTCGGCTCATCTAGAATGAGTAAGTTGACGGGGCTGAGCAACATTTTGGCTAGGGCCAACCGAGCTTTCTCCCCTCCACTCAGAGCTTCCACTCGTTTGAAGGCAGTTTCGCCACTGAAGAGGAAACGTCCCAAGAGGGTCCGTACCTCTTCATTCTTCCAATCAGGTACCTCATCATGAATGGTTTCCATCACGGTTTTTGAAAGATCCAAAGCCTCTGCTTGGTTCTGCTCAAAATACCCTGGGATGACATTATGCTCTCCAAACTTGATGGTACCTTCATCGGGTGGCTCTGTTCCCATCAACATGTGCAGGAGGGTGGATTTTCCGGCCCCATTCGGGCCTAAGATGGCCACTCGATCGCCACGCTCTAGCAATAGGTTGGCCCCTAGGAAAAGAATATCGTCTCCATAGGTTTTCACCATATCCTTGACGATGATGACTTCTCGGCCACTACGAGGTGCAGCAGGAAACTGAAACTTCAGGGTGCGGACATCGGCAGTGGGGGCTTCAATTCGTTCTACTTTGTTGAGCTGCTTTTCGCGACTTTTTGCTTGGGTACTGCGGGTGGCACTTGCGCGAAAGCGATCCACATAGGCCTGCTGTTTTTCGAGTTCTTTTTGCTGATGGTCATAAGCACTCAGCTGGGCAGATTGCTGTTCTGTTTTCTGTTGGATGTATGCAGAATAGTTGCCCAAATAAGAGGTAGCCACTCCCCGCTCAGTTTCCACGATTCGAGTACAGAGTCGATCCATAAAGGCGCGATCGTGGGACACAATCACCATGGGGGTCGTGAGTCCTTTTAAATAGGTCTCTAGCCACTCAATGGTTTCTAGGTCCAAGTGGTTGGTCGGTTCGTCCAGTAGGAGAATGTCGGGGCTTTGCAGCAGGATTTTACCTAAGCACATCCGCATTTGCCAACCGCCACTAAAGGCACTGACCAATCGGTCTCCATCCTCGGAGCTAAAGCCCATTTCCGGCAAGATTTTTTCAATCCGGGACTCTAGGTTATAGCCATCTAAGGCTTCAAACTGACGCTGTAGCCGGTCCAGCTGATGGATTAAGTCGTCGAGGGTGTCTGGATCAGCACTTTCCATTTGCTGCTGGACTTGCTGCTGCTGTTGCTGAACTTGGTTGGCTTCTGTAAAAACGGTCCAAAATTCTTCCCGTACGGTTCGACTTGTGACAACATCGAACTCTTGGTTGAGATAGGCAATATGAAGGTTGTTGGGACGAATGACCTCTCCCGATGTTGGCTCTACTTCCCCAGCAATGATTTTGAGTTGGGTAGATTTGCCTGCACCATTGACGCCCACTAAGCCAATCCGATCACCCGGTTTTAGCTCCCAATTCACATCTTTGAGAATTTCGCCCGTGGGATAGACCTTACTAACATGTTCCAGTCTTAGCATTTAGAACTCCGATACCAACTGCAGGCTCACGGAATTCTCCCTCGACAATCCCGGATTTCAGTAACAAAAGTTTATTATAGTCTAGACTTCGTAATGAATCGCCTAGGGCAGGATTAAGTCTGGGTTTGTAAGTGATTAACTAAGGCTTGGAGTCCTAAAGAGTAGCTCTGGGCACCGAATCCGCTGATTTGACCGACAACGATTGGCGCGATAAAGGAATGATGCCGAAAGTCTTCGCGGCGATAGATATTACTCAGATGAACTTCAACAGCTGGAATAGCGACAGCTGCTAAAGCATCGCGAATAGCGACACTGGTATGGGTATATGCTGCTGCATTGATGACGATGCCGTCATGACAATCCAAGGCTTCCTGAATAGTATCGACTAGGTTGCCTTCATGATTGGATTGATAGAATGCAATATCGCATTGCAGCTTCTCTGCCAGAGATAGCAGCTGCTGATTAATTTTTTTTAGGGTGACTGAACCGTAAATACCGGGTTCACGCTGACCGAGTAGATTTAGGTTAGGACCGTGCAGGACCAGGATGCTAAGACGACTCACAGGAAATCAGCGAAAAGCGCTGGTTAGTCATGACATTCGAAGTTTGCCATCTTTTACGGCTATTTAGCAGCATAAAACAGCAAAGCCCATTAGCATCATTAGATTTCTAAAAAAACCTAAGGACGAACTGATAAGTAATAGAAGGAGTCTAATGCCGATCTCGAACAGGGATAGGAATCATCTCTAGTTCAGGCTCAACTTCTGGACCAACCAGAACTTCAACGAGCTTACGAGCAAAATTCTTGATTTTTTCGATGATTTTATCTAAATAGTCCATTGAGTAAATAATCCCTCGCAGTGACGTTGTAACGCATCCGAAAAAACTATATGATTGTTTTTACAGATGGTTATAAAACAAAAAAATGTTATAACGTTTCTTTAACGTAGCATATTTACTGATTGATTGTGTGGTCTCTGTAACCAAATTACGTGTAAGCCCGGATGTCTACGCTAGCAATTTTATGGTTGCTCTGCCAGCAGTTGGCGACGCAACCGATCGAGGGCATGGGACGTACTCATCTGTCGAACCCAGTCCCGTCCTCTTAACGGACTAATTTGATATTCAAAGCTTTGGGTTCCTTGTGGTCCTGATAATCCGATATATACCAGGCCAACCGGTTTAGTCTCGGTGCCACCTTCTGGACCTGCAATGCCAGTAATGCTAATGCCCCAAGTACTACGAAGTTGAGATCGCACTCCTGCTGCCATCTGTTCTGCCACAATTGCACTCACGGCTCCATACTGTTCAAGATCTGCTGTGTTTACCTTCAGCAAATCTCGTTTGGCAGAATTGGCATAGGAAATTACCCCTCCCAAAAAATAGGTTGAACTACCAGATACACCAGTAAGTCGTTGCCCTAGTCCTCCACCCGTACAGGATTCGGCAACGGCTAGGGTTTCTCCTCTTTGTTGTAGGAGGTTGCCAACTATGGATTCCAAGGTTTCATCATCGGCACCAAAACAGTTCAGTCCGCAAATTTGTCGGATTTGTTGTTCGATGGGTGTAATGACTTGGTAGGCCGTCTCCTGTGAGGTGGCGCGGGTGGAAATTCGTAATCGAGCCTGTCCTTTGCTGGCATAGGGCGCAACGGTGGGGTTGGTTAAGGCTAATAGGGGAGCCACTTGGTCCGCTAGAGTAGATTCGGGAATACCCCAAAACCGGAGGACCCGGCTATAAATTTGGGCGGTCACCCAGTCTGTTAATTGCAGATAGGGTACGGCTGTTTCCTGCCACATCCGATGAAACTCTTTGGGAACACCAGGAAAGGTGAAAATCGTCAGCTCTGGGTGTGGATGCCAAATGATACCAGGGGCACTGCCGATGGGATTAGGTAGGACTTGAGCGCCCTCGGGGAGTAAGGCCTGTTTGTCGTTGGATGGACTGGGCTCTCGGTTGCCCTGGGCAAATTTATGGGCAATATCTTCTAAAATTTCGGGATGGTTGACCAAAGGAGCTTGGAAGAAATCAGCCAAGGTTTCTGTGGTGAGGTCATCTGGGGGTCGGTCCCAGGCCACCAGTGAAGATCAGGAGTTGAGAGCGTTGACAAGCTAATGCGATCGCACGTTTGATACGAGTGGGGTTATCTCCCACCACGGTCTGATGAAAATGAGCGATACCTAACCGAGCCAATTCCTGCCCCAAAAACTGAGCATTTGAGTTCAGTACTTCTCCAAGGAGCAGCTCTGTCCCCACGCAAATGACCTCAGCGCTTCGGCTCATACCCTTTAATCTCGTTGACTTATCCTCAACACTGTATCGTTACTTCTAACGTAAATGTGACGAGCTGACTCGGTTTGGTAGCTGATTGGGTAAATTAAAGCCAGCGTTTTGTGAAAGAATAGGCCAAACATGTTTGAATCAGGACTTTTTGTCACGACAGCGATTCAGGGGTTGAAGTGGCTACAAGTTTGGCATGAGAAACAGGCCAATCCACCCCATCTTCCTCAACATGTGGTCTTGACCTTCAAACGCTTTAAGGAAGCCTACGATAGTAAGAACGCCTATAAACTCAAGCTATTACTGTCTGACCGCTATCGTGGAGATCTGTTTGGCGTCAGCAGTAAGCGAGCCTATATCAATACACAAAAACGAGTATTTGAGTCTCTCCCATGGTTTATCAATCCCTGTCTTTGTATAAATGTCTACAGCATTGTGGAAGAAACGCCTGAAGCATTTTTTGCCATTATCGATACTCAATCTAAAGCCACCGCATTAGGTGTGCCAATTACAAACTTCGACTCTGCTCCTGTCCGCTGCCGTCTGCAGAAAGAATCGGGCTTATGGATGATTAGAGAAATGTTTGTAGAACCTAGATTGGTTTAATGGGGAGATCCTTGGCTCTTCCTTACGTGCGGGGTTCTTGCAACCGCTGCCAAGCGC
The DNA here is from genome assembly GCF_021497025.1 of Acaryochloris sp. 'Moss Beach'. NCBI lineage: Bacteria > Bacillati > Cyanobacteriota > Cyanophyceae > Acaryochloridales > Acaryochloridaceae > Acaryochloris > Acaryochloris sp. 'Moss Beach'. The sequence goes on along the minus strand of NZ_CP071717.1, from coordinate 1,668,323 downwards.
GCCAGATGGCATAACACAAGAGTAAAGTCGCTCCAATCGCATAGGCTGTACCTGCAGGAATGCCAGCAATCGCGATGGCTAAGCTGCCGACCCAAAAAACAATGGCATAAATAAGAAGGACACTGCGCCGTTGAGAGAGTCCTGCTTCTAGAAGACGATGGTGAAGGTGACCTTTATCGGCACTAAAAGGGGACTTGCCGCGACGCAACCGGTTGAGAACCACTGTAGACGTATCAAAAATGGGTACTGCCAAGATGACAAAGGGTAAGGCAACTGCGACAGTCGTCACCGTTTTGACTAAGCCAATTACCCCAACGCCTGCCAGGGTAAATCCTAAGAAATAAGCGCCGCCATCTCCCATAAATATCTGGGCAGGGTTGAAATTATAGCGAAGAAAGCCTAAAGCTCCTCCTGCAAGGGCTGCAGCCAACAAAGCTGCCGTTGGTTGGTTCATGAATAAGCTGACCACCAACATCACCACTGCTGAAATTCCTGAGATGCCAGCCGCTAGACCATCTAAGCCATCCATAAAGTTGACGGCATTGGCCATGCCCACTAGCCATATTAAGGTCAGGGGCAGACTGAGCCACTCGATATTGATGAGTCCTAAGTCAGAGAAAGGCAATGTGACAAAGTCGATGCGGACCCCAACCCCCCCCAGGCCATTCCAGCCACCGCAAACTGCATTAACAGCCGCGACCAAGGCGTTAGGGTAAATAAATCATCGGCAAGGCCAATCAAGAAGTACAGCATGCCCCCAATGACCACCCCCCAGACTTCGGAGGCCGATGCGGGTGGTAGGTCACCAAATCCGCCGGAGATGGCAACAATGAGTAGGGCAATTTGGGTCCCCATAAAGATGGAAATACCCCCCAAACGCACCATGGGGCGCTTGTGGACTTTTTCGGGGGTCGGGCATGTCTACATAGCCACTCTTTAAACCAATCCTTTTAACGATTGGTGTACTCCAGAGGACCACGAGGGCAGCCACGAGAAAGGCAACCAGATGGTAAGGCATCCGAGATCCTGCTACGTAAAGAAAATTGAGCAAACCATGTAGAATAGAAAACAGTCTTAATGAACTGTCACAATGACATCATGCATGAGGAACGGGGATAAACACAAGCCTCGTTGCCAAACCCAGGGGGATGCTTACTGGGTTAAAGCAGGCACAGGGCTAGTGAGATGAGGATAAAGGGGAAATCGCGAACAGAGATTAGCAACGCGCTGGCGGCAGTCTTCTGTTACTGCTGTGTCCTCAGGCTTTACCAGACAATCAGCAATGATATTAGCAATCTCGGTAAATTCTGCAGTTCCCATGCCCCGAGTGGTCATGGCAGGAGATCCTAATCTGAGTCCACTCGTGACAAAGGGAGATTCTGGGTCGAAGGGCACGGTGTTTTTGTTGGCTGTGATATTAACTTGGCTTACCCGCTGATCGGCTTGCTTGCCTGTCATGCTAATAGAACGCAAGTCAACGAGCAATAGGTGATTGTCTGTACCGTTAGAGACGATTTTGAATCCACGTTCTTGAAGTTGTTTGGCTAGGGTTTGGGCATTCTCAATCACATGGCCACAATAATTGCTGAAATCAGGCTTGAGGGCTTCACCAAAGGCCACTGCTTTAGCCGCAATGACATGCTCTAGGGGGCCGCCTTGGGTGCCGGGGAAGACAGATTTATCGAACTTTTTACCCAGCTCAGGATCCTTGGTCATGATCAGACCGCCTCGGGGACCTCGGAGGGTTTTGTGAGTGGTTGTCGTAACTACGTCACAGAAGGGTAAAGGATTGGGGTGATGACCGGATGCCACCAAGCCAGCAATATGGGCAATATCTGCCATTAAGTAGGCATCGATTTCATCTGCGATCGCCCGAAATTTCTCAAAATCAATGATGCGAGGATAGGCAGAGTAACCACAGACAATCATTTTGGGCCGATGCTTGAGGGCCAGCTCGCGAATTGTCTCGTAGTTGAGCTGTTCGGTATCTGGATCGACGCCGTACTGGACGACATTGAACCATTTGCCCGAGACATTCACTGGAGATCCATGGGTTAAGTGACCACCATGGGACAAATCCATCCCCATGAAGGTATCGCCTGGCTGGAGTAAGGTTAGAAAAACGGCGAAGTTGGCCTGAGCGCCAGAATGAGGCTGAACGTTAACGTGGGCCGCATTAAATAATTCCTTGGCTCGATCAATGGCCAGCTGCTCAGCCGCATCAATAAATTCGCAGCCACCGTAGTAACGCTTGCCGGGGAGTCCTTCTGCATACTTATTCGTGAGGACTGAGCCTTGTGCTGCCAAGACGGCTGCGGAGGTGAAATTCTCGCTGGCAATCAGCTCTAGATGATCACGCTGGCGCTGTAATTCCTGCTGTAGCATTCCTGCGATCGCAGGATCGGTTTCTGTCAAAATATCTAAGCTAGTTTGCATGGCACAGCCTGTCCTTTTCCAGTGTCAACAAAGCTACGATCGAACAGCATCGGTACGTTAATAGGTCCTTAGCTGTGTGTTTTTCTTGCTTCCCCAACGGATAACAACGATCTTTAAAGTAATTATCTTAACGCCTATAAGCATCCTTAACACCTCAGTTCAAGGGGACTGGATTCTGATGGAAATGACAGCATCTTCTAACCCCTCTGCTTAATTCTTAATAGCCCATAGCAGACAACTCCTAGATGGGTCGCCTAAAATGGTATGTAGAGCTGATCAAAGTGTTTGGAGGTTGATAATGTTAGTCATCCTAACTGAAGATCAATTACTCTCTCCGCAAGTTGTCTGCCAGTCTTGTTTACTGGCCAATCGCCAGGGCCAGCCTCGATGGCACCAGAATCGATTGTGCTGTGGTCACTTATTAGAACAGATTTCAGAGACTGAGGTGCAGCCGAAGCAATACCGGTGTCAAATGGGATTTCGAGTTGCTGAAGTGGAGTAATGGGTTGGTATGGGGTTGAGACCTGACCGTTGCTTCAGGTAAACCCACCATATTTCCGTTGCTGGATAGTCAAAGACTTTTCAGAAGGGGTGATTGGCGATTGGGAACTATCCCTTATAGTGAGTGAAGATTATCTATAATCCACATTTTAAAAAGGGGCTTGTATGGCTTTGCGTGGAGCAACAACAACACAAGAGCGGCTTCTATCCTGTTTACCGTTTCTAGTGCCCTTGTTGAATACTTACCCTTTTGGCAGTTTTATATTTAGTCAATTTCCCCCATTGCGTTTGTTGTTTTTCCCCATCGAGTTACTCCTGCCCATTTATCTCATTGGTGGTGGGGGACTCTCAATTGTCAGATTGATGGTTTTTATCGGCCTGTATGCTGGTGTCGTCAGAAATAACCGTATCCGTCATCTCATTCGCTATAACGCCATGCAGGCGATCATGCTCGGTATATCTCTGACAATAATTTTGATGGTTCTGCAGGTAGTAGGTATTCTGGGCAGTTCTGTGGGTAGTACGACTTCAGGAGGCGGACTATTTGTCATGGTACTGTCCAATGTTTTATTCCTAGGCACCCTGGGTATCGTGGTGTTCTCAGTGGTTCAATCTCTGCGAGGACATCATGCTGAGGTGCCCTTGATTTCTGATGCGGCTTACGCCCAAACCCGTGATTAGTCCCTGGTAATGATTTCAGCCAATTGTTAGTTCTTTTGTGGAATCTCCTAAAACGGGAATGGAGATACGTTACATTGATGAAACGGTGTGAATCCATAATTTGGGAGACAATGCAATGAGTTGGGATGATTCAACCCCTTGGTCCGAAAGAGTGTTTGGCGCGTTGCCTTATTTACTGCCTCTGATGGATGCAATTGTCTACGGTGATGGCCAATATATTATGCGCCAGTTTCCGACACTGACTAGCATTGGCCTATTGCCCATCATTCCGCTTGTACAAATTTATGCCCAATTTATCCGCCTGATTCCGTTTGCAGGTTTAATCCTATTTATGGGATTGTTTTTTGCCGTCGTTCGGAATGAAAATATTAGTCGTTTTATTCGCTTTAATGTGTTGCAAGCGATTTTGCTAGATCTCATACTCATGGTGTGCAACTTGGTATTGCCGATCATTAGCCAAGGGCTTCAGCTTGCATTGTTGACTGAAACGCTATTCAACACCATCTTCTTAGGTATTTTCGCTATTTTTGCCTATAGCGTATTTAAAACGGTTCAAGGCCAATATGCCGAAATTCCCGCTATTTCAAATGCAGTCAATATGCAGATTTAATCGTTTCTCGGTTTAACGCTGTAGAAAGAGATATTGATGGATTGTGTGTATGTGGAAAGTCCACTCTTTTGGGGCACACTAGCTATATCTGCACATAGCTGAAATTTTGATTCTCTGTATTTAGGTTTGATGAGTTTCTGCCGTCGCTATGTGCGGAAGATTCAATTTTTCATCTGTGGTCTCAAAAACACTATCGTGGTGGATCAAGAACCTTTGTCAGTGGGATGTTCTGGATGTCTGAGTACACCCGAACTGCAGTTTGACTTCACAATGGCGTTTCAACCCATTGTAAATTTGGGTAATGGCACTATTTTTGCTCAAGAAGCCCTAGTGCGTGGCCCTAATAATGAGTCTGCGGCGAGTATTCTGGGGCAGGTGACAGATGAAAGTCGATATCGTTTTGATCAAGCCTGTCGAGTTCGGGCGATTCAGTTAGCGGCTGAGTTGGGGATTCAGTCAATGGTCAGTATCAATTTTCTCCCTAATGCAGTCTATCAGCCCGATCTTTGTATTCGCACCACCATTGAAACGGCTACACAATACAATTTCCCCCTCAACAGAATTTTGTTTGAATTAACGGAAGTTGAGAAGGTTAAGGACTATGCCCATGTCCGGGCTATTATTGAGCATTATCAAAAACTGGGATTTAAAACAGCATTAGATGATTTTGGAGCGGGCTATTCTGGTTTAAATTTTCTCGCTGATTTTAAGCCAGATTTCATTAAGCTGGATATGGCTTTGATTCGCAATATTGACCAAGATAAAGGTCGTCAAGCCATTGTCAGAGGGATTATTCAAGTCTGTCGGGAGTTAGCCATTGAACCCATTGCAGAAGGGGTTGAAACCGACGCAGAATTGAATATTCTCAAGCAAATGGATATTCAGCTATTTCAAGGCTATTATTTTGCAAGGCCTAGCTTTAGGTCTATCACCACTGACTTAAACCTTTCTGCCGATTAGTTATTCTCTGATTGCTTCTTGGATGAAGGGGAACAGAGAGTGTATCGTGCCAGGCATTAAATGCTAAAATCCTAGATCCTTGCTTCTTACGCATCTGAACTGTACGTGATCAATGCACTGCAGATATAAACCTGTGTACAAGAAGCCTCAAGCCCATAAGGAGAAAATTTCATGACTGCTTACGAGACGATGTATATTCTGCGCCCAGACTTAGGTGAAGAGCAGTTGGATCAGGCGATTAATAAATATCAAGACCTGCTGAAAGAACAAGGGGTTGAGGAAATTGATACTCAACACCGGGGCAAGCGTCGGTTGGCCTATGAGATCCAAAATTTCCGTGAAGGCGTCTATATCCAGATGAACTACAACGGTCTGGGACATGCGATCGCAAAATTAGAACGCGAAATGCGCATTAGTGAACAGGTGATTCGCTATCTAACCCTTAAGCATGAAGGTCCCGCTGCTGCTGAATCAGACGAAGACGAGTCTGATTCAGAGTAATAGCAGTTAGCAAACCCAGACTAAGAGTATTGCTCTAGTCAATGCTTGCTAACGACGGCGACGATAGTGCAAAAATAACTCGTTCTCAACTTGCTTAACGGAAAGCAGCTCTAGCCAAGGTGCATCTTGTTGTAGCCAGCCTTTGCCAGCGACAGGGGTGGGGGTTGATTTCCCCCCAAGCAAGATCGGGCAAACAGTTAGGTGAAGCTCATCAATTAAATCTTCTGCTAACAGGGCTGCCACAATTTGGCCTCCTCCAAGGACTGCTATGTTGCGAATTCCTAATGCGGGCATTGCTGCAAGTGCCTGAGCCCAATCGATGGATTGGGTAGCTGTTTCATAAGTGAAAATTTGCTCGAAATGGGATTTTTCTTGCCAGGACTGCCCACCCGCTTGGGTGGTGACTAGCCAATGGGGAACGGCTTGTTGGAAGAATCTGAGGTTGGGGTCTAAATCCCCCGAACGCGTACAGACAATTTGGGCTGGTTGTTCGGGCTGGCCCCGATCTAATCGAGCATTAATGAGATCTTGGGTCACCACTCGCATAGCGGTTTCCCCCGCTTTGAGGGTGGCCGATCCAAAAAGTATGCCATCAGCCGCCGCAACCTGTCGCTCTAAATGGGCATAATCTTCAGCAGACCCAAACTCAGGGGGAGAATGTTGGGCATCGGCAATTTTGCCGTCTGCACTCATCGCCAAGACAACGGTTGTAGTGGGTCGCTGTAGGGGTGTTTCGGCCATAAAGTCAGTCTTGCAGTCCAAGATAAACAAGCTATTCTCTTAGGGTAGCGTGATCAATCAAACCTGAATAGGGAGCTGCTATCCTTGCCCAAGTTCGTTTCTAAAGCTCAACCGCCTCTAGCATTTATTCCGCAACGTCTCACGCCTTGGGTGATAGAAACCGTCCGTTTTCTGTTACCAGCCTGGATGCCCTGGAAGCTCTCTGTTACGTCCGTTGAAGCCGAAAACTTAAAGGTTTTAGTCAAGCTGTACCAGGAGTTTCAGGCCGGTAATACTCGGTTCTTGATGGCCTTCCGGCATCCTAGTACCAAAGATCCCTTTGCCATGTCTTATATGCTGTGGCGGCTAGTTCCCAAGGAAGCGCGCAAAACAGGGATTCGCTTTAAGCGGCCTACCTACAGCCACTTTATGTACGACCGCGGTATTCCCCTATGGGCAGGGGAATTTGTGTCTTGGTTATTCCCCAGATTGGGGGGGACACCGATTCTTAGGGGGAAAGCGGATCGGATGGGCTTGCGGGCAGCTCGTGAAATCTTTGCCAATAGCCCTTATCCCATTGCCATTGCACCAGAAGGAGGCACCAATGAACATAATGAGTTGGTGAGTCCGTTAGAGCCGGGTGTCGCCCAAATGGGCTTTTGGTGTATCGAAGACTTGCAGAAAGCGAATCGGTCGGAATCAGTCTACATTGTGCCGTTACGGATTCGGTATCGCTATGTTTCTCCTCCTTGGCAAGCCATCAAAGAGTTACTGGATCAGCTGGAATCTCAAATGGAATTGCCAGCTGAAGTGTCTCCGCCAGGCCTCCTCAAAGATCCTGAAAAAGATGTTTTATATGGTCGAGTGCTGCGCTTGGGTGAGTGTCTTCTGATAGAAATGGATCGGTTCTATAGCAAGTACTACCATTTGTCTCGTCCCGAGATAGATCCGGTGCCCTATGACCCCTCTGATCGCAATGCCAAACTTGCCTTTCAACTAAAACAGCAGTTAGATATCGCGCTGCAAGCTGCTGAATCCTACTTTGGTCTTACGGCTAAAGGAGAGATCGTGGATCGCTGTCGGCGCCTAGAGCAGGCGAGTTTTGATCGCATTTATCGGCAAGACTTGGATCAGCTGACTCCTGTTGAACGGGGGATGGCGGATTGGTTAGCCCAAGAGGCGAGTCTCCGAATTGGACATATGCGGATGGTTGAGCGGCTAACCATGGTGAATGGCACCTATATTTTGGAGAAACCGACCGGGGATCGATTTGCCGAGATTGTTCTGATTATGTGGAAAATTATCACCTTCCTTCAAGGAGGCGATTCCCATTCTCCGCCACAGCTAGGGACCCAATCCTTGAAGCTGACCATTAGTGATCCTATTTCCGTGACGGACCGGTGGCCCACCTATAGTGCCAACCGCAAGGGAGCCAGGAAGGCCGTGGATGAGTTGACTCAATCTATCCAGACAGCCCTAGAAGATTTGAATGTGATCGAACCTTGACATCCTCTCCCAGCAACTCTAGCGGGTATGCAAGGAGATTCTTTAGATCGCTCCAAAGATTTCCTGCTTCAAAGCCAGTTGACTAGAATTCATTACTGAACCCCCCGTCACCTCGACTCCACAGGCATTTTCTATTCCCCGTTGCCCACGGGTACAAATGACTTGAGCCGCCGCAATATCTCTCGGCTTAATTGAGCCGCACTCTAAACAGTGAGATATCCTGACACTCAAATCCTTTTTCACCGTTGCTCCACAATCTGGACACTCCTGGCTAGTTCCTCTAGGATCAACCTTGCCGTAATAAACATTACGCTTCCAGCACACCCAAGGAAGGATCTGGTTGTTAAACTGCCCAAGGCCAGCATCTAATGTGTGTTTACCCAAAAACCCTTTCGCCATTATGCGGAAATCCAAGTCTTCAACGAAGATGGAATCTCCTTGGTCACAAAGCTGATGGGCGGTCTTGAAATGCCAGTCCTTACGAGTGTCGGCAATCCGTTGATGAACTCTGGCGATCTTCCTCAGCAGTTTGGACCGGTTAGTACTCCCCTTTTGCTTGGTCTTGAGTCTACGTTGCAGCAATTTCAGCTTGCGGTGCAACTCATTAAAAAAGCGGGGATGTTTGATCTGTAAGCCATCTGAAGTAGATAGAAAGTATTCCAAGCCCACATCAACTCCCACCGGATGGCCATGAAAGGGCACCTCTGGAATATCCACATCAGCCTGTAAACTCAACATGACAAAGTACCCCGACGCCTTACGGACAATACGAGCTTGTTTGACTTCGCATATCTGGGGTATATCTCTAGACCATCTCACTTTGACCCAGCCCAGTTGCGGAAGCTTGATGCCTCTTACACTGAGAGGATGCTTGAGCATCTGAGGAAATACAAAGCTTCGCAGTCGAGCTTGGTTTTTGAATCTAGGTAGACCCGATTGCTTGGTCAGCCAACGCTCCCAGGATGCATCCAGTTGTCTCAAGACTTGCTGAAGCATTTGAGCATTGACGCTTTTGAGTTCGGCAATCTCTTTCTTAGCAAGGGTTAAACGTTTGGCTTGAAGGTGATAACTAGGAAATGGCTCATCACCTGACATGATGTACTCATGCCTAAGAGAACAAGCATTCACTGAGCATTTACGAGAATTAAGCCAGTCCTTACGCTCACGCAAAGCAAAGTTCCAGACTTTTCGACACATCGTTAAGGTGTGTTCAATTTCTATAACTTGCTCAGGAGTGGGTTCTAGTTTGAATTCCCAGGTCATGTTAAGCATGCCTACATAATACTATTTACTGTGTAGATACTGCACTTAGGCTCCTGAGCTTTGCCGAAGGGTTGTTTCTTTCAGTCACACTCCGCTACACCACCAACCAAGCTTTTAGCTATGGTTGGAGTACTGCGAAGACTTTTGATAGCTCTTAACGAATTGGCCCTTGTCAACTGTAACGGACCGTCCGACACTGGAGTGTGGAGGCGATAGGCAGTTAAGGTGTCATTTAAAGTATGAATAAAGTTCTAGCAATTGTTTTGGGTGGTGGTGCTGGTACACGCCTATATCCTCTTACCAAACAGCGTGCAAAGCCTGCTGTGTCATTGGCAGGTAAGTATCGCCTCATTGATATTCCGATGAGTAACTGTATTAATTCGGAAATCAACAAAATTTATGTGATGACGCAGTTCAACTCCGCGTCTTTGAACCGCCACATTTCCCAAACCTATCATTTCTCCAGCTTTAGCGATGGTTTTGCTGAGGTGCTTGCTGCTCAACAAACCCCTGAAAATCCCAATTGGTTCCAAGGAACAGCGGATGCCGTTCGACAATACATGTGGATGTTTGCTGAACAGCGTGATGTGGATGAAATCCTGATTTTGTCGGGAGATCATCTGTATCGCATGGACTACACCGTATTTATTGAGCGCCATCGCAGTACGAACGCAGATATTACCCTGTCGGTGCTTCCCATTGATGCCTATCGTGCCCCCAGCTTTGGCCTGATGAAGATTGATGAGTCAACTGGGCGTGTGGTTGATTTTAGTGAGAAGCCTCAAGGTGAAGAACTGGAACGGATGAAGGTGGATACTACCACCCTCGGGCTGACCCCAGAAGAAGCCCAAGAAAAGCCGTTTATTGCTTCGATGGGCATTTATGTCTTCAAGAAAGATGTCTTAATTGATCTGCTCAAGAATTCGCCTGACTCCACTGACTTCGGTAAGGAAATTATCCCTAGCTCAGCGAAGGACTACAATGTCCAAGCTTATCTCTTTAATGATTATTGGGAAGATATTGGGACGATTGAAGCTTTCTATGAGGCGAATTTGGCTTTAACTCGCCAACCTCAGCCTCCCTTTAGCTTTTATGATGAGAAATCTCCGATTTACACCCGCTCTCGCTATTTGCCTCCTACTAAGCAGCTAGACTGTCATGTGACGGAATCGATGATTGCGGAAGGCTGCATTATCAAGAATTGCCAGATTAATCGCTCAGTACTGGGTGTGCGATCGCGGGTTGAATCAGGCTGTACCCTCGACAATGCCTTAGTGATGGGTGCTGACTATTATCAGCCCTTTGCTGAGCGTGCCTCTAGTCAAGGAGGAGGGAGCGTTCCCATCGGTATTGGTGAAAACACTAAAATCAGCCGCGCTATTATTGATAAAAATGCCCGGATTGGCCGCAACGTCAAGATTGTCAATAAAGACAATGTTGAAGAATCTAATCAGGAAGAGCATGGCTTTTACATTCGCAGCGGTATCGTTGTGGTGCTGAAGAATGCTGAGATTCCTGATAACACCATCATTTAGAGTCTGTCTTGACTCCCTTTTGAAATAAATACCGGTAGACCGGTAACCCTTCTGATAAGGTCAGCTTTTCCCGCTCTGTGGCAGCGGGGAAAGGGCTCTCTGGTAGCCAATGGTAGTGTGGTGTCGTTCCTGTAAAGGCAGGGTGTTCGGCGATGCGATCGCACATCTCAATCGCTACTTCCAATACATCCGATTGGATCAGCAGTAGACCCTCTGGTTTCAGGCAAGTGGCCAACTCATTCACCAATTCAGGTTGAACCACGCGTCGTTTTTGATGGCGGCGTTTAAACCAGGGGTCAGGGAATTGGATCGTGACCCCGGTAATCGATTGGGCACCCACTAGGGAATCGAGGGACGTATTAATATTGCCGAACAAAAAATGGAGATTGCTGAGCTGTAATTCGTCGCGGCGTTGCAGGGCAGATAGAACCATGGGCCGCCGAATTTCGACCCCTAAGAAATTGTGCTGAGGTCGCAGCTGGGCCATATCTAGTAAAAATTGCCCTCGGGCACAGCCAATATCTAAATAGAGGGGCTGCTTGGGTTGGGCGAAGATCTCAGGCCAATCCGGGGGTGAGATCGCATCCTGGAATTTCTGACTCAGGGGATTAACATGCTGCCGAACGCGAACACCCATACTGTGAGGCTAACTCAAGAAACAACAATTCACTCAAGTACATTGACTTGAGTGAATTAAAAAACGGGCCAGGAGGGATTCGAACCCCCGACACCGTGGTCCGAAGCCACGTGCTCTAGTCCACTGAGCTACAAGCCCTAAAGCGTTTTCATGTTAGCAGAGATTCTCCAGCACTGAAACAAGATTAGGTTGTTTGCAGATTTGAGTGTTTTTTCAGTTTAGTAGTAGGTAACGCAGCAAGGAGAGGAATACTCAATCTTGATAGGTGGATTGTTCCAGTGAATTTGCGGCTGTAAGCGGAAAGGGTGAGGTATGGATATATCCGAACGATTCAGAGGGTGTTTACTGGGGTTGGCAGTCGGTGATGCCGTTGGGACAACGGTAGAGTTTCAGCCGCGAGGAACCTTTGCCTCTGTCACAGATATGGTGGGTGGTGGTCCGTTTCATCTGCAACCAGGACAATGGACGGACGATACCTCAATGGCCTTATGCCTTGCCACTAGCCTGATTCAAGCGGGTCAGTTTGATGCAGCCGATCAAATGAATCGCTACTGTGATTGGTATGAAAAAGGCTTTCTCAGCAGTACTGGTGACTGTTTCGATATTGGAAATACTGTTAGGCAAGCTTTAGAGCAATACAAGACTACAAATATCCCTTTCAGTGGCTCTACTCATCCCAGATCAGCCGGGAATGGGTGTTTGATGCGATTGGCCCCAGTACCTATGTTCTGTTACCCAGATCGCGATCGCACCTTGTATCTGTGTGGTGAAAGTTCGCGTACCACTCATGGGGCTACAGAATGTATTGAGGCCAGCCAATTATTTGGTGATATGCTCTTTCGCACCTTATCAGGGGCTAACAAAACTGAGATCCTGGTAGACCATGAGCTAGAGGGAACTTCTCCTTCGATACAAGCTATAGCCAAGGGAGATTATCAAAGCAAAACATTGGGAGATATTCGAGGTTCTGGTTATGTCGTAGACAGTCTAGAAGCGGCTCTTTGGTGTTTCTGGACCACGGAAACTTTTGCACAGGCGGTTCTGCAAGCAACCAATCTTGGAGATGATGCTGATACTACGGCTGCAATCTGTGGTCAATTGGCCGGCGCTTTTTATGGTGTGCAGGGTATTCCTAGCCATTGGCTAAAGCGACTAGCTATGAAGGACGAGATCTCTACATTGGCTGACCAGCTTTATGTTGTGGTCTAAACGTTTCATCATTTTTAGCCGCTTGTTAGGTTCTGGAATGTCGCAGTGTTGAAATGTATAAAACGGATAAACCGAGACGGTTCCAATTTGGCTGATTGAGTGAGAACAAAACCCCTCCAGCTAGCGCTGTCCATCCCACTGGACCAAGAATGACTGCCAGAGTTTGGCTGACACCCATATAAACTGCAAAGGGTAAGGTAATTCCTAACGCACCTGTGAGACCACCTAATACAGTACTTGCCAGCAGATACACTCCGAAACCACTCATCTTTGCTGCAAGCATTGCGCCACCAGTTAAGAGAAAACCTTCCAAATGAGGATCATCGCTTTCTTGCCTCAGATCCTGCAAGATTTGTTGCCGCTGTTCTGGCGTTAATTGTTCCAGCATGTTCTGAAACTGCTTCACAACAACAGCATCTTCAATTTCTTGAGTTGATAAGTCATGCCATGTGCGGTGGTCTAATATCTCAGACCAATTAATACCCACTTGATCCGCAACATCTGTCACAATCTGTTTCCAAGAAGTGTGACAGAAAAATTGGCCAATACTTCCGCCCCGTAAATATTTGATGTGATCGCAAAGAATTTCAGGGGAGTGACCAAATCCAGAATTAGTTAACTCAGCTAAGTTTTGGCATTGTTCTTCTGTCGCTGAACTCACAATCTCGTAAAACTCTTGCATAGCATCTCGATATCTATCTTTTTGGCAAGTTTGCCCATGAACTCAAGCGACCTAACTATGGTTGTACTATGTGTGAGCAACAGTGCTCCAAAAGTAAGGGTATTCACTGTTAAAGATTTTCACCTCTTCTTCTATCTATCGGCAGCATGACCCGGTATTTTATGAAGCTGAGTTAGGGACGGATCAACTGTTAATGGCTGATAAAATATGGCTCCTGGATCACAGCTTGTGATAGATCCAGGAATAGTTATGCTGAAAGGGTAATAGTCCGTTTCCCCGCTTTGGCAAGAGCACTATGCTGTCTTCTCCTCCTCATTCTGATACCTCCATTCGCTCAGATATCCAACAACTGGATTTAGTCTCTTGGCGACGGCATCTGCATCAATATCCAGAACTTGGATTCAAAGAGTATCTCACTGCTGAATTTGTAGCTCAGCGCTTAACAGAATGGGGCATTGACCATCAAACAGGCATTGCTGAAACGGGTATCATGGCCACGATCGCTGGAGAGCAACCAGGTCCAGTGTTAGCGATTCGGGCAGACATAGATGCCTTGCCCATTCAGGAAGAGAATACAGTTTCCTATCGGTCGCGCCATGATGGAGTCATGCATGCCTGTGGTCACGATGGACATACAGCCATTGCCCTAGGGACAGCTCGCTATTTATCGCAACATCACCAAGACTTTGCGGGTACGGTTAAGATCATTTTCCAGCCCGCCGAAGAATCTCCGGGTGGGGCCAAGCCCATGATTGAAGCGGGTGTTCTGCAAAACCCGCAAGTTGATGCCATTATTGGCCTCCACTTATGGAATAATCTCCCCCTCGGCACCGTTGGCGTCAAATCAGGGCCGCTGATGGCTGCTGTGGATCTATTTGAATGCAAGATTCAGGGCAAGGGGGGACATGGCGCCATGCCCCACCAAACTACGGATGCGGTGGTGATTAGCGCTCAAATCGTTAACGCCCTCCAAGCCATTGTGGCTCGCCATGTCAATCCCCTCGATTCAGCCGTGGTGACGGTTGGCCAGCTTCATGCCGGAACGGCATCTAATGTGATTGCCGACTCCAGCTTTATGAGCGGCACGGTTCGCTACTTTGACCCAGAATTGGCCCATCTGATTGAGCCGCGTATGCAGGATATCCTGACGGGGATTTGTCAAAGTTGGGGAGCCACCTACGACTTAAAGTATTGGCGACTGTATCCACCTGTGATAAATGATGCTGCGATCGCAGATTTAGTACGCTCCATCAGTACTGAAGTGATTGAAACACCAACAGGTGTGGTTCCCAACTGTCAAACCATGGGAGGGGAAGACATGTCCTTCTTTTTGCAAGAAGTTCCAGGTTGCTACTTCTTTTTGGGTTCAGCCAATGACGAGCGAGGATTAGCCTATCCCCACCACCATCCCCAATTCGATTTTGATGAGACTGCTTTAGCCATGGGAGTGGAAATCTTTGTGCGTTGCGTTGAAAAATTCTGCAATTCAAAAAGGTAAGCAGCGGAAATACAGTCTGTCAGCGGCATCGTCAACACGGCATAAAATGGGTCAAGGTTGTCTGGCGAAAAATGAGTCGACAATCCCTGTAAAGCTAATGGTTAAATGTTTTAATTCCTACGGATAAATATAAAATATCTGTGCTAACTTAAACGAAATCTGCATTATATTAGATTGTTTTAAAGGGTTATGAGTTTGACTACCACTATTTCAACGAATACAACGGTTGTTGCGACCCCAGAGCAAGTCTCATCTGACTTAGCCGGGGAATCAGTTATCCTCAACCTGAAGACAGGAATGTACTTCGGTTTGAATGAAGTGGGTGCAAGTGTTTGGAATTTACTTCAGCAACCTCGATCGGTTAAAGATATCTGCGACCAAATTTTGGATCAATACGAAGTTGGGTCAGACCAGTGTGAACAAGATGTCATGAGGTTGCTGAATGAGATGGCTGAATCGGAATTGATTGAGATCAAAGATGTCGCCAGTGCTTAAATTTTTGCGGTTGCGAAGTTGCGATCGCACCCTCCTGATCAAAACCTACGTTCTCTTGGGCTTGGTTCGATTGGGGTTGTGGTTGCTACCCTTCAAAATCCTGCAAAAATGGCTGGTCAACTTTCACCAAACGTCTGCTTACTATCAATCGCCTACCCTGACTAAGATTAGTCGTAGGACCGTAGGTAAAGTGGTCTGGGCAGTGAACACCAGCAGCCGCTTTATGCCAGGAAAGGTGAAATGTTTAGCTCGAGCCCTCGTCACTCAAGTGTTAATTTGTCGGCGAGGCTATGAACCCGAGCTAAAAATTGGGGTTGCTAAAGCAGAAGACCATTCTCTAGAAGCCCATGCCTGGGTTGAGTTGCAAGGGCAAGTGATCATGGGCTTTGTGAATGACTTATCCCGCTTTACACCAATGCCATCATTTGATTCCAAGATCTAAGCTTCATCTTCTGAGGACTTGATCTAGAATATTAAATATTTTTCCATCGCTGAATAAAAGGTTCGGAGCAATGCCTAGCGCTGCTTTTTTTGAACGCTTGGGGGTATTTGTTGACCCCGGCTTTTTAGATCCACAATTTTGTGAGTCCTACCTCATGGAAGCACAGACCTGCCCCTGTGAGCCCGCTCGCCTCACAAGATATGGTGAGGCCGTGACCGACAATAGTCGACGAAAAACGGGCCAGTTGCAAATAAGTCAAACCACGGCCCAGAGCATTCGTGAGCGCTTAATTGCTATTAAGCCGCGATTAGAAACCCATTTCCAGGTCCAACTCCAGGACTTAGAACCCCCCTCCTGCTATCGCTATCAAGTGGGCGACTTTTTTGGCCTTCATCGAGATGTCATCGATCCGAGCCTACCGGGCTCTAAGTTTGAAAAAAATCGACTGGTGTCTTTAATTATTTTCCTCAACAGTATGTCCGCTGAGCCTAGTCCTCAGACCTTTGGGGGCGGAGCCTTAGCCCTCTATGGATTACTTGATGATGCTCGCGGTCAAAACTATGGCTTCCCTCTGGAACCTGAACAAGGTCAACTGATTGCGTTTCGATCCGATCTCTGGCATGAAGTTAAACCGGTCACCCATGGTGAGCGCTTCTCGATTGTCAGCTGGTTTGTCTGAAATTCCGCTTCTTCTTCCATGGCACTCCTGATGCCCCTTTCCACTCCCGTTGCGTTTCATATTTTCAATCGCCCTCAATATTCCAGTCAGGTGTTTGCCGCGATTGCCCAGGCCAAACCACAAGCTTTGTTAATCGTTGCAGATGGCCCGAGAGCTGATGTTCCAGAGGACCAAAAATTATGCCAGCAAGCTAGAGCCATTGTCGATCAAGTGGATTGGGAGTGCGAGGTGCTCACCCATTTTTCAGACTCGAATCTTGGGGGGCGGTGTTGCAATGCCCAGGGGTTGGATTGGGTGTTCTCTCAGGTGGAAGAAGCGATCATTTTAGAAGATGATTGTCTTCCCCATCCCAGTTTTTTCCCTTTTTGCCAAGCCATGTTGGCCCAGTACCGTCATCTATCTCAAGTGATGACTATCTCCGGCAGTAATTTTCTGGGAGATACCTTACCGATTCCTCAGACCTATGTGTTTTCTAAATTTTTTGTGTCTTGGGGATGGGCCTCTTGGCGCAGGGCTTGGCAATGCTACGACCTCAAAATGACGGGCTGGCCTCAGTATCGACAGGCCCAATTTTTTCCGCAGCCAGCCCTAGCAGATTGGGTTACCCAATTATTTGACTGGGCTTATCAAAACCAACAAGTTTGGGATATTCCGTGGTTTTATTCTTGTCTTGCCCAGAATGGTCTTACCGTGGTGCCCAAGGTCAATCTGGTTTCTAATATTGGTACTCAAGGCAGTCATACCCAAGGAAACCAAGGTCTGAATGAGTTGCCGACCTTTAATTTGGACCTAGATGCCATGATTCACCCAGACCCCATGGTGCCCAATCCGCTATTCGAACAGTTAATCTATGAGCTGTTTACTGCCAACTCCCCTAAATCCGCTCAACCGTTCCTGAAAAAACTCAAGTCCAACCTCAAGAAAATCCTGCCTATGGACCCACGGTAGGGATTGGCGGTCTATATCTGCAGGATTGATTCTCTAGGCTCTACTTTATCTTTCTCAAATATCTAACCCTGATTGCTTAAGGCAAAAATCGCCTAAAAACGTTATTCTTTGAGTCTGGATAACCGCAATTGCCATGTCCCACTTTTACTCAGCCTATGGCTTGACCCTACAGTCTGAAATTCAACTGCCAGAACTGATCTCTACCCTGGCAACTGATGCGGATGTTTGGATTCATTTTGGTGCCATTACCGATAGTCCTTTGCAAACCGAAAACACCCTGCATTGCTATCAAAATACAGATGCGGGGATGTATTTATATTGGCAGGGAGTGGGGACGTTTTTGATTCAGGAAGGGCAAGATGTCCTGATTGATTTAGAGATCGATCTGGATGAGGATCGCCTTCGCCTGTTTATTCTAGGCGCGGTGATGGGGGTCGTATTGCACCAACGAGGATTTTTGGTCCTCCATGCCAGCGCTGTGGCCTTAGAAGGCGAAGCCGTGGCCTTTATCGGTCAAAAACGGTGGGGCAAATCCACGATGGCAGCTACCTTGCATGATCGAGGCCATAGCTTAATTGCGGATGATGTGGTGGCCCTGGAAATCCAACGTCATCAAATTCAGGTGCAACCTGCCTTTCCTCAAATTAAGCTGTGGCCAGATGCCGTCGCTTGCATTGGCAAGCAACCCGAAGATTTGCCGCGATTAGGTGCCCGCTTAGAAAAACGGAATCATCAGCTCTCTTCGGGCTTTATGGCTGACATTCTGCCTCTTAGATATATTTTTGTGCTGGGGCAAGGAGACGAAGTCGCCATTAAGCCGTTGCCGCCCCAGGAGATTATTCAACATTTGATGCAAAACTCCTATGTCACCCGCTTTGAGCAAACTTTATTGCAGGAGCGAGGGGCCAGCCATTTTAAGCAACTGATGACACTGGCTCAACAGGTGCCTCTCTTGCGTCTTCTACGACCAGCTTCCTTAGACTTACTGCCGGACATTGCTACCCTAGTTGAAAATCACATCCTGGCCCATGAAGGTTGAGTCTCAGTTTGCCCGTTTAATCGCTCCCTGCACGATTGAAGATTTTTTCCAGACCTATTGGGAAGCAAAAACGCTTCATTTGCCCAGGAATGATGCCTTATTTTATGGGTCGGTCCTAGATCCAGGCGACATCGATCTACTGCTGCAAAACAAAGCTTTGTTGGCGGATTACAATAACTTCCGCCTAGTGGATCAGGGCAATAAGCTAAGTCTGGAAGACTGGTGCGAACGCCACTCTAAATCCCAACAATATTTTATTGACAATGACAAGCTGTATAGCTTGTTGCATCAAGGTTTAACCTTGACCATCAACGGGGCCCACAAGAAAATTCCCAAGCTGCGACACTTTTGTAGTGCCTTAGAATGCGAGCTGAAGTTTAAGCTCCGAACCAATATCTACATCACGCCCCCCCAAGCCCAGGGTTTAGCACCTCATTACGACGAACATGATGTGTTTATTCTCCAAATCACAGGGGAGAAGGAATGGAAACTTTACCATTCCCCCGTTGAGCTACCCTCTCACATCAGAGATCAAAGTATTGGCCGCCATGAACTGGCTGAGCCAGAGTTAACGGTAATGCTCCAGCCCGGTGATTTGCTCTATATTCCTCGGGGCGTTGTCCATCAAGCGGCCAGTCAAGAAACCACTTCAGTCCACGCATCCCTAGGGTTATATCCCACCTTTGCTTACGAACTCTTGGAGGAGTTGGTCACCATTGCCCAGGCTGACCCGGCCTTTCGGAAAGCGATTCCCCACGGTTTTTCCAGTTCTGAGCAACAGCAGGCTTTTGATGAATCATTTCAAACCCTGAGCCAGTCCTTAATGAATAGGGTGAAGACCAAAGAATTGGTGGAGCGGAAGAATGGGGTATTTTTGTGCGATCGCAAATCAGAAGACCAAGGCCGCTTCCAAGACCTGATCCATCTGCCACAGCTCAATCTCGATTCTGTCGTTGCCCGTAGGCCCAATATCCTATTTTCAGTTGATAGAAGTTCAACCCAAATTATTTTGAACTTCTATCAAAAAAGCCTAACCTTTCCTATCTTTCTAGCGGCTTCCCTGACCGATCTGATCGACCATTCCTGTCTGGCCATAAAAGATATTGGTGGTTTGATTAATGATGCTGGCAGATTGTCCTTAACTCAGAACTTGATTCAAGAGGGATTTCTCATGATTAAAGAGATTGAACCCACTTCTCATTCTTAAATTTCGACCCTTCTGTCATCATGAGCGCAATTACTGGCTTTGTTTATCCTCACCCTCATCCTGGGGGGATTGATCATCTGCATCAAATGGTCCAATCTCTGTCCCATCGGGGACCGGATGGGACAAATATATGGAGTCAAGATCAGGTTGGCCTGGGTCATTGTTTATTACAGACAACCCCAGAATCCCGGTTTGAAACGCTTCCTCTCAGCAATGCCTCCCAAACCTTAGTCCTCACTGCCGACGCGCGGATTGATAATCGTGCTGATCTGATGACCCAGTTGGGCCTGGAACAGCCTACATCCGAAGTCATTACCGATAGCGTTCTCATTCTTGCTGCCTACGAAAAATGGGGCGAACAATGTCCCGAATTTCTCCTGGGTGACTTTGCCTTTGTCCTCTGGGATGCCACTCAACAGCATTTGTTTTGTGCCCGCGATCATTTTGGGGTCAAGCCCTTCTTTTACTATTTCTCTGAACAGGTCTTTGCCTTTGCGAGCGAAATGAAAGCGCTGTTTCACTTGCCAGAAGTGCCTAGAACCTTAAATGAAACCAGAGTCGCCGACTATCTGACCCTCATGTTGTTTGATTCAGAAATGACCTTCTATGAGCAGATCCTGCGACTTCCTCCTGCTCACCGGATGACGGTGAGCAAAAATAACCTGGATATCTCATCCTACTGGTCTCTCGATCCTGACGTTGAACTACAGCTTGAGTCCGATCAAGCCTATGCTGAACAGTTTCAAGCTATTTTTACCGAAGCAGTGCGCTGTCGCCTCAGAAGTGCATTTCCCGTGGGCACGATGTTAAGTGGTGGCATTGACTCCTCCTCCATCACCTGTATGACTGCCCAGTTGAGACAGGAGGCACAAGAGACCGCTAAATTCCCCACTTTCTCTGCCGTGTTTAATGAAATAACGGCATCTGATGAACAGGAATTCATTAATGCAGTGGTTCATCAGCGGCCTATCGAGCCTCAGTATGTACAGGGAGATCAACTCGGACCCTGGACAGATTATCAGCAGATGTTGGCCCTTCAAGACGAACCCTTATTTGCCTGTAACTCCCACTTAACCCATGCCTTATATCAAATCGCTCAGGGCCAATCCGTCCGGGTGTTATTGGATGGCTTTGATGGTGATCAGGCGGTATCCCATGGAGTAGGGTATTTGCGCACCCTTGCCAAAGCGGGGCATTGGCTCAAGTTATGGCGCGAGATGAGCGGGTTTTGTCAAAGCTTCGGTTACGACTTATGGCCACTGTATCGGTCCTATGTCCGTAAATTTGGCATCAACCCCCTCCTCAAGAAGACAAAGATCACCAAAATTATTCGTAAAGTCAACACTTGGCAATCTCGTGGACAGCAAGACCCTAGTGCATCACAGGCAGCTCCAGCAATGCCTTGGGCCATTCCCCTTAGCCCAGACTTTATCGATCGGGCATCAGTGCTACAGCGCTATAAACAGTTGCGTCGTCAGCGCTTTGGCGCACAACCATCTCAACGTCATGAACATATCGTTGATGTTACGTCTGGCTTAGTCTCTTCGACCCTAGAAGTGATGGATCGAACAGCCGCCGCATCCCAAATTGAATTGCGATTTCCCTTTTGGGATAAGCGGTTGGTAGAATTTTGTGTCTCTCTACCAGAGGAGCAGAAGATGCAAAATGGTTGGACTCGGTTGATTATCAGACGTGGACTCGAAGGTATTCTTCCTCCCCAAATTCAGTGGCGCGCAGGGAAAGGAAATTTGGGCACAGCGTTTGACCATACCCTAGAGAAATACGGTACGGACTTGATCCACCAGGTCCTCAGTCATCCTCCTGATGCCATTGCAGACTTTATTGATATGCAAGAGCTGACTAACCTAGTCAATCGATGGCACACAGGACATGCTGAAGCTAACGACACTTTACTGATTTGGATTGCCGTTAACTTGATTCTTTGGCTACAACAAGCCAATCTAAGCTCCAATTTTGCAGAATCCACGCAATAGTAATCAAATCTTATGAATATTTAAGGATTGAGATTCTCCCCATATATTTTAAAAGCTATAATATCTAAACTGGATTTGTATGCTGAATTGATGTCCACTCGGCAAGATTTTCCACTGGATACTGCCTAAAATAGCGGCATCATGGTCCGGCTAGAAACTTGTTTCACAGCTGACCTGGGGGGGGGGTAAACACCTAATTAACTTTAATTAGACGCTGTTAACTTGTATGGCAACTCATATAAGTAAACCAGAACAGCTGCTAAAAGCAGATGACTTAAGGAGCAAGCTCAGGCCATGAAAAAATTTTATGATGCACCTCAATTGAGGGCTTACGGAAGCGTAGAAGATATGACAAAGAATGCGCCATCGGTGAATGCTATCGATGTGCCATTTGGAACCATTCCTGCTGGGGATATTGATGATATAACGTCATAGTTTATTACCCAGCCACGATTTTTTGATTGTTGCTAGAATGTTTGCGTCGTGGTCCAGCTTGAATTGTTTCACAGCTGACCTGGGGGGTAAAACACCTAATTGACAACAATTAGACGCTGTTAATTGGCAAATGCTTCCATATGCATAAGCCAGAACAGCTAAAGACAAATTAAGTAAGGAGTAAGCTAAGACCATGAAAAGATCCTATGGTGCACCTCAGTTGAAGGTGTATGGCAGCGTAGAAGATATGACTAAGAATTCACCGTCATTTAATGCGACAGATGTGCCTTTTGGGACGATTCCTGCCGGTGATATTGATGATGTAACGTCATAGTCATCCTTTTCAGTTATCTATAAACTGAATATTGATACAAACAGAGTCAGCCTTCAAAATGCTGGCTCTATTTGTTTGAGCTAAAACAGATCACAACATTGCATCTCCTCGATAACGGCCTGTTTAAGATCAACGGTTTCAGTGTTGCTGAATGATACCAATTAGCACCTAAGAGTGTAATTTTGATTATTTGCTAAGACACTTCAGTACTGGGTTTTACGAGTTTGAGAGTTACACCTTCAGGCACAGCTTGGTATGAGTCCTTGCTGTTCGGATGCAGGCTTTTTCAGCTTAGCCATATGGATGACGACTTTGCTTCTCTGGGGTGTAAGGCAGTCTCCCTAAGACTTCGACCTCATTATTGAAATGTGAACGATCTGGCAGATCAGCTCCATCCTATGACCCAGGATTTTGACTAGGGCTGGCCATGTTTTTCACCTCTCTCGCTGAGTGTGTTCGTACAGCGTTAGGATAATTCTGCACTATGCATTGTCAAATGGCCGTTTATGCTGACTGGATTTATCAAAGCAAGATTCAAACGTCCCTTGCACTTCATACCAGCTTTGAAATTGGTTTGGCAAAGCGGTCCTAACTGGACTTTGGCGCGCATTGGCTTGGTCATCATTCAGGGTATCCTACCCTTATTTTCCATTTATATGACTAAGCTGATTGTCGACCAAGTGACGATTAGCTTAGCACTCTCTAACCGGGCATCAGCGATCAACGATATCGTTCCTTTATTGGTTGTTGCCGCTTGCTTGACGATTAGTACGACCTTCTTTGCCTCGCTATCGGACTTGGTTACCATTGCTCATGCTCAGCGGGTCACGGATTATATGCAGGGCATTATCCACTCTAAATCTATTTCAGCCGACTTAGAGTATTACGAAAATGCCCAGTATTATGATGCCTTGCAGCGGGCACAACAAGAGGCTCCCTATCGCCCTCCCCGTATCCTGGATCGGTTAGCCTTGGCCGGGCAAAGTTCAATTTCACTGATCGCAATGTTGGGATTGTTATTAGCCTTGCATTGGAGCATTGTGGGGATTTTGTTTGTTGCTGCTATTCCGACTGTGTTGGTGCGGATGAAGTTTGCAGGGGTGATGTACCACTGGAAGCGTCGTCGTACTCAGCTGGAACGGCAGGCGATGTATTTGGGGTGGTTACAAACCAGCGATTTGTTTGCCAAGGAAATTCGTCTATTTAACTTAGGAGAACATTTCAAACACAGATATTCCCAGTTACGGGAAATAATCTATAAAGAAAAAGTAGGCATAGTTTCCAAACGATCCTTTGCCTTTTTTGGAGCCCAGGTAATTGCAGGACTGTTTGTATTTGCCATCTTTGTCTATATGGTCCAACAAACTTTGTTGGGAGTGCTCAAATTAGGGGATTTAGTTCTCTACTATCAGGCACTGCAAAAAGGCCAAAATAGTCTGAAGGGTTTGTTACGAAGTCTATCTGGACTTTATGAGGATAATTTGTTCCTTGCGAATCTATACGAATTTTTAGATATAGAATCAAAAGTTTTGGAGCCAGAATGCCCGCAGCCTTTTCCAGGGAGTTTAGCCACTGGAGTTGCCTTCAATAATGTGAGCTTTCAATATGTAACGACCCAGCGTCAAGCTATTCACAATGTTTCTCTCAAGCTTCAGCCAGGACAAGTCATTGCTTTAGTGGGGGAGAATGGTTCTGGCAAAACGACATTAATTAAGCTACTTTGTCGGCTTTACGATCCTACTGAAGGAAATATCACAATTGATGGGATTGATCTCAAAAACTTTAGCAAGCTTGAGCTGAAAAGCCATATCAGCGTCATCTTTCAAGATTATGCTAAATACCATTTCACTGCCCGAGAGAATATCCAGTTAGGGAATATTGAGAGACCTGCCGATGAGCATCGAATCCGATCGGCGGCTCAACTATCCGGGGCCGATAGAGTGATCCAGTCGTTACCTCAAGGGTACGATACTGTCTTAGGCAAGATGTTTGATCAGGGAGAAGAACTCAGTATTGGGCAGTGGCAGAAAATCGCTTTGGCTCGTGCCTTTCTTCGAGATTCCCAAGTGATTGTTCTGGATGAGCCAACCAGTGCAATGGACCCCAAAGCTGAGTATGAGGTTTTCCAACAGTTTCGGGAACTCATACAAGATCAGTCCGCCATTTTGATTAGTCACCGATTGTCGACGGTTAAGATGGCGGACTATATTTACGTGATGTCACAAGGTCACATGATTGAGGAAGGCAATCATACTACTCTGATGGATCTAAATGGGGTCTATGCATCGATGTTTGAAACCCAGGCTCAGAACTATCGGTAACCAATAATAGCGAAAAACTTCCTAAATTATCTGGCGAGGGGAAAAATGCCACGCTATACTTAACCTGCTGGGGTGCAAGTGGGCTAATTAAGTCCAGTTCCCAAGACTTTCACTTACTTACAATACTCTGAAATATCATTCTCCCTCACGCTTTAACTGAGTGACTATTACTAAAAGAAAAATTTGGAATTTCTGGGTTCTTTTCCTCAGTGAATATTGAGATTGAAGTTTATAGAATAGACAACCCATGCAGTGAACAGTGAAGTAGCTATGCTATGGACTGAATTGGGTTCTGTCATCTTTATAAAGCAATAATTCTCATGTTTAGGGTATCCTTTTACGAAGTGTTGTATCGTCAAGCTCATGATATTGCCGAGCCTATTCCTCCACATCCGTGTGATTTCTAAAAGTTGAACAAAGGGTCCTGGTGAAGTAGCAGCTAAAGTACGAACGAATTATGAAGATTGCCCTAGTTCATGACTATCTGACCCAACGCGGAGGCGCTGAGAGAGTTTTCGAGCTGTTATGTCGTCACTTCCCCAGTGCAGATATATTCACTTCTCTATACGATCCACAACAAACGATAGAGTTGGGCGATCGGCTCGTTCACACAACTCTTTTACAGAAATTGCCAGGAGCAACCAAGTATTTTAGGCTGTTGGCTCCTTTTTATTATCCAGCTTTTAGAGCGTTGGATTTACAGAAATATGACTTAATCATTAGCAGTAGCACTAGCTTTGCTAAAGCAGTGCGAACCCGACCGGATGCAAAACATATCTGCTTTTGTCATAACATCACTCGTTTCTTGTGGGACACCCAAACTTATTTGAGGGAGTATGCAGACTATCAGCATCTCTACCCCTTTATCGAGAAAATGTTTCGGATCATGAGGAAGGCTGATCTCGCCTATGCTCAAGAGCCCGATCTATATATTGCTAATTCTACTGAAGTCGCCCGCCGCATCCAATCGACTTATAGTAAGCAAGCGATTGTAGTCAACTATCCAATTGATAATTCTAAATTTTCTTTTTCAGACCAAAAAAGAAAATTTTTTCTTGGTATCTGCCCGATTGTTAGGCTATAAGCGTGTTGACGTTATTATTGATGCGTTTAATCAGTTGGGTTGGCCTTTGAAGATTATGGGAGATGGCCCGGAACGGGAGCATTTAGAACGTCGAGCTAAATCAAACGTCGAATTTCTAGGATATATCTCTGATGCAGAGCGCTGTCATCTGATGGCCAAAGCTAAAGCAGTGGTCGTGGCAGCCCTAGAAGATTATGGTTTGGTTCCCGTTGAAGCAAATGCCAGCGGAACGCCAGTGGTTTCTTTTGGTGCGGGTGGTGTACTCGATACCCAAGTTCCAGGCCAGACAGGTGTGTTTTTCAATAAACAAACAGCCTCATCTCTGCAGGCAGCACTCGTGAGATCGCAACAGATCGAATGGGACTATCAATACATTCGAAACCATGCCCTGTCACACTTTTCCGAACCCGTCTTCTTTCAAAAAATCCATCAAGTTATTAACCAAATTTATCCCGCTCAAACGATTAATCAAAATTCTTTTGTTCCTTCTATAAGTTGAAATACAGATTGTGACTGAAAGCAGTTTATACAAACCCCCTAATAAGCTTGCGCATCAACAAGATGCTTTGATTGCCCAAACCATTGACAAAGACTGGGGCTATGGGCATCTGCTTTCGATCTTAATCCGGCGGAAATTTTGGTTTCTAGGTGCCTTTGTGGGTGCTTTGGCAGGCTCTATTTTCCTGACTTTAAAAACTCAACCCCTGTATCAAAGTACGATGCAGCTTTTGGTGGAGTCCAACTATCAGTCCAAACCGAATGGTTTAGGGCCGAAGACCGCAGAGAATCGGTTTGCTGATCCGAATGTTCAAGTGGATCTCACGACACAACTGCAAGTGTTGACGGGGGCTGAAGTTCTGTCTAGGGCTGTTGAACGGCTACAAACAGACTATCCAAATATCACCATTGAGGATCTACGATCATCTTTGTCTTTTAGTCCTGTATATGGTCCAGATCGAACGGGTAAAGGAAAGGTCGCAACAAAGGTCTTGGCCGCCAGTTACATCAGTACTCAGCCTGAAAAAACCCAACAGATTTTAGAAACAGTCTTATCTGTCTATCAACTCTATAACCTAGAACAGCAGAAGCTCCGTCTCTCCAAGGGTTTGGCGTTTATTGATAAGCAATTGCCAGAAGTTCGCCGCAGCGTTTTGGAAGCAGAGGCTGCCCTGAAGACTTTTCGCAGTGGCACCAATGTGATTGACCCTGCTACACAAGCCCAAACCGCATCCGCTGCTTTAGACCGGATCAAAACTGAACGACAGGCTTTAGATGCTCAATACCGAGAAACCTATGCCAGTTTTACCAGTGTGCAGCGGCAGATTCAGTTAGCCCCTGATCAAGCTCGAACATCGGCTCGGTTAAGTGAATCGCCTCGGTATCAGTCTCTGTTGAATCAAATTCAGCAAACTGAATTAGAGTTAGCGCAAAAACGCCAAACTTTGACGGAAGATCATCCCATCATTTTCAATTTACTCAATCAGCGCCGAGATCAATTGGCTCTATTAGAGCAGGAAGTGGGTCGGGTATTGGGGAATGATGCGGGTCAGTTGCCCACCAGTGAGAACCAACTCAATGCAGGCCAATTTGGGGACAATGACTTATCCCTGGTTCGGCAGTTGAGTGAACTTCAGAAAAGCTTGCAGAGTTTGCAAGCACGCGATCGCAGCTTAGCGCAAACCGAAGCAAAGTTAACGACTGAACTCAAGCAATATCCTGAGTTATTGGCCCAGTTCAACCGCCTACAACCAGAAGTCTCTACTCGACGGGGGACGTTGCAGAAGCTTCTAGAAGCCCGCCAAGAGCTGGGATTAGAGATTGCCCGGGATGGCTTTGATTGGCAAGTGGTAGAAGCGCCCCAGCAGGGGGTTCAAATTAGTCCCAACGCCCGACGCAATTTGATGTTGGGAGCAGTCGTGGGGTTATTTCTGGGTGGCATCGCGGCCTTTGTGCGCGAAGCAATGGACGATAAGTTTCATAACTCAGATGATTTAGGTAATCAGTTCCCCTTGCCTTTACTGGGCGCTATCCCTGAACTCTCTACCTCTGACTTGCGAGACTCTCTCATTCTGCCCTTAACAGAAACCCAAAGCCCCACCTTTACTACGCCAGAACTATTTCAATGGCAACCCCTGCGAGAATCCCTGGACTTAATCTATACCAACATCCAGCTGCTACAAACCAAAAACCCCTATAAAACTTTGATGATTACTTCAGCTGGGACTGGAGAGGGTAAATCTACCTTGGCCTTAGGCCTAGCAATTAGTGCTGCTCGGTTAGATCAACGTGTCTTAGTGATTGATGCAGATCTGCGAAATCCAAGCTTGCACTACATGTTTAACCTGAATAACCATCAAGGATTATCGACTCTCCTCAATGGAGATGTCACCTTGGCGGAGCTACAGACTACCCCACAATGGGTTTATATGCGTTGGGATGAGTCTGAGCTAGATCCAGGAACGCTGCCTCCGTCTGATCTGAGTATTGATGTGTTGACCGCTGGACCTCTATCGGCAGATCCAGTAAAGCTATTGAGTTTAGAACGGATGCAAAATGTTCTCAAAGGCTTTGAAAATAACTATGATTTGATTTTGATTGATAGTCCTCCAGTGTTGGGCGTCGTAGATACCATTCCTATCGGCTTAGGATGCGATGGTGTTGTGATGGTGGGTCGAATGAAACAAGTCACCCGGTTAGAGTTATCACAAGCAATTTCTGCTCATAAGAAATTGAATGTGATTGGTCTAGTGGCAAATGGCGTGAGTCCCACCCATAAGAACTATGCTTACCTAAAAGCTTAAGTGAGTTTGTCGACCGATCAATCAGGCCGAACCCTTGCGTATTCGAAAGTCTAATCATACTGCAGATGCTTTTTTCAGTACGAAGCATTTGCAAGGAAATTTAAAGCAACGAGCTGTTCGAGGTGGTGCGACCACCATCGCTGCTCAGGGGTTGAAATTTACGTTGACCCTTGTGGCCAATGTCGTGTTGGGGCGTTTCTTAACCCCGAATGACTATGGTTTGGTGGGGATGGTGACCGCAGTCATGGGGTTTGTGACGATCTTCAAAGATCTAGGCCTATCTATGGCGACGGTCCAGAAAGAAGATATCAATCATGAGCAGGTCAGTACGCTGTTCTGGATTAATGTGAGCTTTAGTTTAGGGGTTGCTATTCTTGCCGCTTGCCTCTCGCCCTTGATTGCCGGATTTTATAATGAGCCGAGGTTGACCCTAATTACCATTGCTTTAGCGGGTGGCATTGTCATGGGGGGCTTAGGGGTGCAACATACTGCTCTACTTCAGCGGCAGATGTCTTACAACGCCCTAGCCTTCAATGATGTTTTTGCACAGCTATCTGGTGTGAGTGCGGCCTTCTTGTGTGTGTGGCTAGGGTGGGGCTATTGGTCACTCATCGCCCTGTCTCTAGTCACGATTAGCGTGAATACCCTCGGGATTTGGATTGCTTGTCGCTGGGTGCCGGGTTTACCTCGCTGGAATACCGAGATGCGATCGCTCATGGTCTTCGGTAGCAATATCACCGGCTTCAGCATTGTGAACTACTTGTCTCTCAATTTGGACAACGTATTAATTGGTAAGTTCTGGGGCTCGCAACAATTAGGACTCTATGCCAAAGCCTATCAACTCTTGCTCTTGCCAATTAGCCAAATTAACGCCCCGATTACCAACGTGGCCGTCCCTGTGCTCAGCCGCTTAGTGGATAGTCCTAGTCGATATCGACAAGTCTATCTGCGCATCTTAGAAAAACTGATGTTATTGACCTTGCCAATTATCTTATTTATGATCGCCGCATCGGATTGGCTGATCCAGATTTTGTTAGGCTCACAGTGGCTCGGTGCTAGTGCTATCTTCGCATTGCTGGGCATTTCAGGACTCATGCGGCCCATTGCCAATTCTGTAGGCTGGTTATTTATTACTCAAGATCGAACGGATGATTTATTCCGATGGGGACTTTTGAGCTCTACCATTACCATCTTCTCATTTGGGGTTGGATTGCCCTGGCAGGCCCTGGGCGTGGCCATCTCTTATTCCAGCATCGCCCTATGTATCACGATGCCCTTATTATTCTTTGTGGTCGGGCGACATGGCCCTGTCAAAACGAAAGACTTCTATGTAACCATGGCGCCGCTTGGCTTTTCAACGTTATGCACTATCCTGGCTCTAGGGACGCTACGGTATCTTATTCAGCCTCAGCCTTTCTGGGGATGCTGTCTTGCCTTTTTGGTCACTATCATGAGTTTTTTTACTACCTTAGTGGCTCTACCAAAAGGCAGAAACATCCTATGGGATCTCAAACAATTAATGTCTGATTTAAAAACTGCTTAGTGGAGAGGGGGATAATTCGCATGACCACTGTAACTGATCATCCTATCGACCCTATCAATGAAGATGATCCTCGTCTTAACCCGTCCTGGACCAGCGATCGCTACTATATCTTAATTAAGCTTCGTCAGGCCCTAGAGCAAACGATTAAGAACCATGTCCAGCCCCTGCACCAACAGCATCATGACTTAACCGCGATAGATATGGGCTGTGGCACGATGCCCTATCGTAGTTTATTCACACCAACGGTTCAGCAATATTTGGGTGCTGACTTAGCGAGTAATCCCATGGCAGACTTAGCCATCAACCCAGATACAGGCAGTGTTGACCTCAGTGACAACAGTGTTGATTTAGTGATTTCGACCCAAGTATTGGAGCATGTCGAATCTCCAGCCGCTTATTTAGCTGAAGCCCATCGAGTCTGCAAATCAGATGGCCTATTACTCTTGTCTACCCATGGCTATTGGCCCTATCATCCTATTCCGACGGATTATTGGCGTTGGACTGGAGCAGGACTCCAAAAACTGTTGATGGACTGCCACTGGGAAGTTGTCGAAATAACGGGAGTGTTGGGATTTGCAGCCGCTTCAGCCTGCCTGGTTCAAGATGCGTTAATCCCCAAGATTAGAAGTCCTTTTAAAAGAGTATTTGCTGTATTGATGCAACAAGTCATTCGCTGTTTAGACAGCTCCTATTCACCTGAACAACGTCAAGAAAATTCGGCTGTTTATCTGGTTGTGGCTCGACCACTAGTCAACTCAAGCAAGTCAACATAGGACATCTTAATGACCAACAACGTAGAACAAGTTAGAAGTTACTACAATGAATTTCGCGATACGCGGATGTTGAACTATCGACTGTATGGTAATCCGCGCATAGATAAAGCCGTAGAACTGATTGGGCAATATACCCGACCCGATAGCAAGATCCTGGATATTGGTTGTGGTATCGGACTGGTATCAGAAAAAATTGGAGCCAAGATCAAGACAGGGCATATTTGGGCCTGTGATATTGCAGATAAAAAATATTGCCTATGCCCAGAAAACCGTAATAAATGAAAATATCACTTTTTTTGAAGGTTGATATTATTAATGAATTTAAAAAAGTTGAAGAGAAGATTCAGCAACCCGTCGATTTAGTCTCTATGGTGGATGTGATTGAGCATCTTCCTCCCAACCACTATGAATCGTTTTTCGCCAATTTAGACCGCATTACAACGGGGAACGCTGTCGTTGTTTTAACGTACCCTAGTCCTGAATATCAGAGATATCTACATCAATATAATCCTGATGAGCTGCAAGTCATCGATGAAACGATTGAAATTGGTGATTTAATCCAATGGGCGGCGCATGGAAATTTCAAATTACAGTATTTTAACTACCCGGATTTAGATCGAAAAAACCAGTACGTGCATTGTGTGTTAGCCAAAGACTTAGCTTATGACGAAGTTCCACGCATTAGCTTGAAAGAGAAGGTTAAACGGTATGGGCTTAAAGCAAAAAACAAGCTAATCATGCCAATCCTGAAGTATAAGTACATTAAAAAAGCCATTCAATCAATAGTTATTTATTCTTGCTCATATTTATATGAAAATTGCTTTTTTTGGTTGGAGCTTTTCCATCTATATCAGAAACTTTTATCCTGAATCAGATTACGCATATTATTGATGAAAAACACAGTATAGATATATATGCCAGTCGCCCTCAGAATGTAACGACAGTTCACCCAGATGTTGAAAAATATCAGCTTTTGGACTGCACTCAGTATTATCCCTTGATGCCTTCAAACTACCTCTTGAGAAGTTTGAAGGGGATTCTCCTTTTTTTAAAGGGCTGTTTGACGGATCCTGTGTTGATTTTTCGATCGCTCAATATCTGGCGCTATGGTAAGCAAGCCCTATCGTTTCGATTGCTTTATGCTGTTGTTCCTTTCCTCAAAAACCGTCCCACCTATGATATTGTTCATTGTCATTTTGGACATCTAGGCATCTTAGGCTCACAACTGCAGAAAATTGGCGCTGTTCAGGGTAAGCTGTGCACAACATTTCATGCTTGGGATATCACTGAGTATCTGGAAGAGGCCGGGGTGGATGCTTATCGGCAACTCTTTATCAAAGGTGATCAATTTTTACCGATTAGCCAGTACTGGCAAGAGCGATTAATTGAGCTGGGGTGCCCCGCTCATAAAATTGCAGTTCATCATATGGGCATTGACTGTCAACAGTTTCTGTGGATTGCCAGACAACTCCAGGAGGATGAGCCTGTGCAGATTACAACCGTCGCTCGCTTGGTTGAGAAGAAAGGTGTTGAGTACGGTATTCGTGCGATTGCACAACTCAAAAATTGTTCTTACCCTCTAAAGTACTCCATTGTGGGTGATGGCCCTTTACGTGAATACTTAGAACAACTGATCACGGAACTCGACCTAGACTCTATGGTCGAGTTGTTGGGATGGAAATCACAAGATGAAGTCATTGATGTTTTAAATCAGACTCACTTATTACTGGCTCCCAGTGTGACGGGTCAAAAGGGGGATCAGGAAGGAATCCCAGTGGCGTTGATGGAGGCCATGGCGATGGGATTACCAGTGGTGAGTACCCACTACAGTGGCATCCCAGAATTAGTGGAACATGATGTGTCGGGGTTTCTATTGCCGGAGCGAGACTCGGATGCGATCGCAGAAAAACTCATCTATCTCATCGATCACTCGGAACGTTGGGGCAAGATGGGACAGGCCGGTCGTGCCCATGTCCAATCTCACTTCAACATCAATCAACTCACACAACAGTTAATTAGTATTTACAGCCAGATGTGAGAATACTGTTTAAGACTGATTAAAATTCTCGGTTTTTCTGGTTAGAAATGAGACCAGATGATTCAAGTGATAGGGCTTAACCTATATTTTGTAGATTATTGCATTCTTGTAATGTTTTTTCTAAATAAGACTTAGCATCTTAGTTCTACATCCAAATACCTTTCCCTCCCCAGAAAGCCAATTAAACTGTATTGCTTTTTTAGCTAGTTCTGAGAGAGTTGTTGATCTGTTTATCCAGGCAGTGGGATCTTTACGGGTGAAAAAAAAACGATTGAAAATAAGATCTGTAACCTTTTTCAAGTAAAGCTTTTAAGGAAATGTACTATCTGCGAGATGTAGAGTCTAAATCTGTGCAGAAGCTTTAAAAATGGAATCTTGCTATTTAAAGTATTTGCCTAAATATATCTAACAGCACTGGTGATTTGTGAGATGAATGAGCGCTCATGAGAGTCAGCATATATAATGATTTGGCTAAAATTTTCTCTTGAAAATGTAAAAAAGGTTAGTTTAATTCACTACTTATTGCCTTACTATATTAGGAATTCAGGGCTGACCTACCTATTTCTCGAACGGTAGATAGCTGACGGCAATATTGACCCTATCTTGAATACACCTATCTTATGAAATAAATATATTTGTATTTACAGAAAAAATATATTTAAGCATATATTAAAAGTCAATAAAATAAAAAAATAGATTTTCCTGAGTCATGAATACTCTTAAAGAGTGTCAAAATAATACTGATAAAGAATCTCGAAAAGCATGGATATTGATTATTGCTTTTGTACTATTTCTGGTACTTATTCTCACCATTGGCTTTTCAAGATACTCAATGCAAATAATGCCAGTGACGGCAATTTTGCTAGGAACATACTTATACTTTAAACATCCGGGTATGTATATAGGATTTACATTCTGGATGCACTTTGTTTCGCCAGGAATTCAGCGCTTTATTGATTTTAAAATTAATTCTATTAATCATGGTTATTTGACATTTACTGCTAATTCAGTAACGTTAATTTCTGTATTCACTTTGATACAGTATTCAACTCAGATCCCATATAAGGAATTATCGCCATTTTTTACTCACTTTATCTGCTTCTTTTTATAGCTTATTCATCTCTCTCATTAAAAACCCACCCCAAGACTTCATTCTGATTGAGCAGTTTTCTGCTTTGGTTGGACCAATATTATTTGGACTACATATATACCTAAACTGGAAAAGATATGCGACTTATAAATCAGTTATAGAAACTACAATAATATGGGGATCACTTGTTTTAGGAATATATGGTATCTTCCAGTTCATTTTTGCACCGAGCTGGGATATCCATTGGCTAAACTCAGTAGAAAAGTGGTCCTATGGCTTGCCAGAAGCTTTCGCTATCAGGATTTGGAGTGGAACAACTGATTTCCAAACATTTGCAACGACTATACTGATTGGATTGATGATCCTTCTGTATAGGTTTGACTGGCCATTACGTATTCCTACTTTAAGTTTAACTGGGTTAGGACTGTTGCTTAGTCAAGCAAGGGCTGCATGGCTCTGCTTTTTTATTACCCTGGCAATCTTCTTATTCAGAATTAAGAGCAGGATGAAATTCCGTATATTGGCTATTATTCTGCTTCTAATTATCATGACTTCTGTCTTAATACTCACGAACGATGTTTTATATGACAAGGTTGCTTCTCGACTGTTAAGTCTATTCTCATATGATGATGATATAAGCGTTAATATTCGTAAGGATTTATATAACACTTATTTTGATTCAGCAATATCTCAATTTGTCGGAGTAGGATTGGCTGGCTCTTTAGATTTAGGGGATTTCAATATTGTTGATGCTCCTCTATTTATCTACTTATTTTATTTTGGCTGGATAGGTATTCTCCCTTATGTAGTGGGATTGTTGGCATTAGTCTTGAAGCTCTGTCGTTCAAGTCCGAAAGATTATCTTTCCTTGTTTTCACAGGCCTTTGTTATAGGAACTATTAGCATTATTGCCTTTAATAATGTGCTGATGGCAACCTTAGGATTTTATTTCTGGAGTTTCTTAACCCTTGGCCTAGCATCTCAGAGATATTTTGAGATTGCTGAAACTGCTACTTCACCACATCGGAGACTGCAGGTTATCAAAAACTAAGAATGATGGATGTCACGTGTTTTGCTTTCGATGATTCTTGCGAACTTACTGTGGCACAGCATGAGTCGTGAACTGCATCAATGTCGTGGGTATCAAAGTATGGCGTGAGCGTGTCTGCAAAAGTTGTCCTTCATTGGGCACCCAAGATGCTTAGTGAGTACATTGGTAAAGAGGAATGGGCGATGTTCAGGTCCAATCTCACTTCGATATTCACCAACGCATGCAACCTTTGCTGGCCTAGTATCGTCACCCCTAACTTTCACACTATCTTGACTAGATACTCTATAACTATTAGACATCGGCCTGAATACGCTTATTTATGGATACATTCTCAACTGCTAGCCTTAAACCCAGTCCTTATGAAAAGTATGGATGGTTAGCGATTGGAGGATTAATTGGCCTGCTGATATTCTTCTTTCTCATCGGTGCTGGCCGATTTCTAGTGCTGATTTACCCCGTCTGCGCTCTTGCGGTCGGTATCTACCTCTACCAATATTGTCCCAGACTATATATTGCCTATACATTTTGGCTGTGGTTTCTCAGTAGCCTGATTCGTCGCATCATTGATTTTCAGGCGGGTGAGTATACGATGGGAGGGTTTTACACAACCCCAGAACTGGTTAGCTTAATTGTTTTACCCAACTGTATTAAGAGCTTTCCCAGAGAACTAAAGTCTGTCGGATTGCCTTTTATTCTATGCCTAGGTACGGTGATTTATGGTGTGTTAGTCGGTCTCGCGAATAACCCCATTCGGGACTTTTCAATGGTTGACTTAGCACTTGGATTTATTTGTCCAATTGTATTTGGTTATTATTTATACTCTCACTGGCAAAACTATCCTGAATTATGCCAAGCAATTTACAAAATATTCATTTATGCCGTGATTGTCATGGGCATTTATGGGCTTTATCAATATGTCGTCGCCCCCGACTGGGATCGTTTCTATTTAACTTTTACCGGCATCCAAGCTAGAGGTACCCCTGAACCCTTTGGGATTCGGGTTTGGAGTACCACCTCAGCGGCTCACCAGTTGTCATTTCCCATGGTTACAGGGGTCTTGTTATCCCTTTGCCCACCCCTGGGTTGGACTCAGTATTTAGCGCTTTTATTTGGAGCGATTACCCTTTTAGCTGGCGTGGTTCGAACCGCATGGCTCTGTCTGTTGTTGGTGATGGGCTTGTATATTACGACACTGCGCCCACAGCAGCAGTCTAAGTTGTTTGGTCTACTTACCTTAACCTTTTCGAGCATCCTCATTGTTGTCTTGTCAGTGAGTGAATTGAATGAGCGTATTAGTCAGAGATTTGCAAGTTTTCAGTCTCTAGAAAGTGATGAAGCCCTTAACCTTAGAGCAGAAGCTTTTTCTGACTTATTTGAGAAAATTGTATTTAACCCGGTTGGTAAAGGCTTTGGCTTTTACCTAGAATCCATTAGCAATATTAGTAGTGGAGACGGTACCTTTTTACCCATGCTGTTATGGTTCGGTTTAATTGGCACCATGATCTATTTTGTGGGTGTGTTTATGCTGATTGCCAAAATAGTGACGGTTAAACCACCGAGCCGGGACAATTTTCTCATCGCCATCAAAATTCTTTGTGTGGGCTTATTGCCAATGATGCTGACAGGCCAATATTTTCCAGAAATTCCTGGGTTAATCGTTTGGACATTTCTGAGTCTGGGTATAGCCGCTTATAAGTACTATAAAGTTCACTACATTGTGCAGCAATAATCCTAGGATGTTAATATACTATGCCCATCGTTAAAACTCTTAAAAAGACCTTGTATTTTGGAGTTCAGCATCATTGTCCAATTTGCCAATCCAATGTGCGTCTCTTCAAGCCGATGGGTACAACTCAGGTTCGGTTGAATGCCATCTGTCCTGTCTGTAGTAGCTTGGAAAGACATCGAATGATGTGGCTATTTTTTAGGCAAAAAACGAACTTGTTTGCTGCCAATCTTAAAAAGATGCTGCACATTGCTCCCGAAGAGTGCTTATCAGACAAATTTTCACAATGTGAGTCGATTGACTATTTAACGGCAGATTTGAATAACTCGGCAATGGTCAAAATGGATCTGACCGATATTCAATACCCTGATAACAGTTTTGACATCATCTATTGCTCACACGTTTTGGAACATATTCCAGATGATGCTAAAGCTATGGGCGAGCTATCAAGAGTATTGAAGCCAGAAGGCTGGGCTGTGATTCAAGTTCCCATCTTACGAGAGCAAACCTATGAAGATTGGAGCATCACCGATCCACAGCAACGAGAGCAACATTTTGGCCAAAGTGATCATGTACGTGTCTATGGCTTGGATTATAAAGATCGCTTAGAAAAAGCTGGATTTTGTGTCTCGGTTATGCCGTATTTGCAAGAGTTCAGTTCTGAGGAACGTCAAAGGTTTGGATTTGATATAGAGAAGGATGATATCTATTTTTGTACGTTACATTGACCGTAATTATTTAAATGCCGACTTGGTGAAATATTCTTTGCTTTAGATATCTCTATTTTCAGTGCTAATCTTTTATCTTTTCTAATTACTTAAACAGAGTATGAATATCCTGTTGATTCTCCATGAATATCTTGATCCGAATTCAGGCGCTGCAGGGAGTACCTTAAACCTCAAAGAAAAGTATCAAGAGCTAGGACATCAAGTCTATACATACTCTTTTGATGACCTACCTCCATGGCTATCTATGAGGCTGAAAGATGTCGTCTTTCCTGAGATGACTGCCCTTAAGATTGCTCAAATCCTGAGACAAAATAAGATTGATGTCATTGATGCCTCTACCGGGGATGCTTGGGTGTGGGCACGTTTGCTCCGTCGTCTAACGCCAACCCCTCCCTTATTAGTTACTAGAAGCCATGGTTTAGATCATTTAGAGCATGAAGAACGCCTGCAAGATGCAGCCCTGGGGAACCTGGATCTGAGTTGGAAGTATCCCCTTTACCGGGGCAGCATTCAATTGTGGGAAATCGCTCAGTCGTTAAAATGTGCGGATTTAACCTTCTTTCTGAACCGCGTGGATGCTGAGTATGCAGTGAACCAATTACACGTTAATCCGGAGACCGCTTATGTTTTTCCCAATGGATTACCGAATTATTTTCTGAATTTACCCCTGAAATATCATGAGGATGGACGGATTCGCATAGCTCAGGTTGGAACCTATGTTCAGCGTAAAGGCATAGAGTATAGTACTCCTGCCCTCAATGAGATATTACTGAAATACCCTGAGGTCGAAGTGAGCTTGATTGGGACTGAACTCAATGGTTATGGTGTGCCAGAACAGGTTTATGCTGACTTTGAGCCGCAAGTGCATGATCGCCTCACCGTCATCAGCTATTATCAACACGAAGAATTGCCTGCCCTGCTCAAAGGATTTGATATTAAGTTGTTTCCTACTCTCTCGGAAGGCTTTGGTAAAGTCTTGATTGAAGCGATGGCCTGTGGTTTGGCTCCTGTTACAACGCCGACCCCTGGCCCCTTAGATATTGTTCAAGATGGTCATGACGCTTTGCTCGTTCCGGCGAGAGATAGTCAGGCCATTGTTGAATCCCTCGAACGATTGATCCATAACCGCTCAGAATTAACCCGATTGCAACAAAATGCTTACCAAAAGGCCCAGAACTATAGCTGGTTTACCATCGCTCAACAGCGTTTAGCTGCCTATGAGGCAGCGATCAACAAGCGAGACTCAAAATGAAAACCTTGCAAATTGGTATGGATTGGTTCCCTGATAAGCAAGGAGGGGGGTTAGATCGCTACTACTATGATTTGACTCGATACCTTCCTCAGGCAGGGGTTGATGTTGCGGGTATGGTCACTGGCCCTCCCACTGTGGCTGAGCAAACCTACGATCAGGTCACGGCATTTGCGCCTCGCCAGTCTTCTCTACTCCAAAGATTTTGGGGGGCACGTCAAACTGCTCGCACGCTGCTCCAGCAGGAAGATGTTTCACTATTAGTGTCCCATTTTGCTCTGTACACTGTTCCGATGCTTGACCAGCTCGACCATCGCCCCTTTATTTTCCATTTTCATGGTCCTTGGTCTTTAGAAAGTATTGTGGAAAGCAATAAAAGCCTGGGCTTCCAAGTCAGAAAAGCGATGGAAAGGGCTGTATTTAGCCGTGCTAAGCGTTTTATTGTTTTATCTCAGGCCTTCAAAGATATTCTGCATCGTACCTATGATATTCCTGAGGAGCTGATTCGGATTATTCCTGGAGGGGTAGATACTGATCGGTTTGCAACCTGTGTGTCTCCTGAAGGGGCAAGGGCCGATTTACAATGGCCGCAAGATCGCTTCATTTTGTTTACGGCTCGCAGATTGTCCAAGCGCATGGGCTTAGACAATTTGGTGGAAGCGATGGCGACTGTTTGTCAGCAGTATCCTGAAGTCTTATTAATGATGGCTGGCAAAGGTGAACAAGAGCTTGCTCTAAAAGCACGCATACAGGAATTGGGACTCACTAATCATGTTCAGATGATTGGGTATCTTCCTGATCAAGCCTTGCCGATGGCCTATCGTGCTGCTGATTTAGCCATTCTCCCCACCCTCTCTTTGGAGGGATTCGGGTTAGTGGTTTTAGAGTCCTTGGCAGCGGGCACCCCCATTTTAGGGACTCCTGTTGGCGGGATTCCAGAAATTTTGAGGCCCTTTTGTGAGGATTTAGTGCTGCCGGGATATTCACCTCAACATATTGCGTCAGGCATTCTGGAAGTTTGTTCAGAGAAACGTCATTTACCGAGCCCGCAAGTCTGTGAAGACCATGTGCGTAAAAATTACGACTGGTCTGTTATTGTGCAGCAAATTCAAGGGTCTTACCAGGAGGTTTTGGATGAATACTCATAAGAGGTAATAGGCAAATAACTTTGCTCACTCTGACTAACTTCTCTAAATCTTATTGATATCGTCAAAGTCAAACAGTATATGAAACAGCATCGCATTCTCTTTGTAAATCACGTTGGTGCGCTAGCAGGGGCAGAATATTGCTGTTTGAGTATTGCTGCTGCCTATCGAGCAACGAGCCAGATGTTGCTCTTTGAAGATGGACCGTTTCGTCAGGTTCTGGAAAAGGCTGGGGTGTCGGTTACCGTCGTCAATGCACCGGACTCTCTGTTGTCTATCCGCACATCAAGTGGCTTGGCTTCTCTCAAAGCGATTCCAGCTTTGTGGCAAATGGCCCAGCAGATTGCTAAAGCCTCTCAAGGATTTGACTTCATTTGTGCGAATTCTCAAAAAGCTTTTATTGCTTCTAGCTTGGCAACGCTAATCGGGACGCCTCCGTTAGTTTGGCATTTGCGAGATATCCTGACTGCTAAGCATTTTAGTGGTGTGAATCGCCGTGTAGCCATCACTCTGGCGAATAGCCGGGCTGCTCAAGTGTGGGTTGCATCCCAGGCAACGGCTGATGCCTTTATCGCCGTGGGCGGTCGTCCTGATCTAGTTAAGGTGATGTATGACGGGATTGAATCTGACCGGTTTGATCAAGTGACGCCTGATGCTGCAAATGCTGTTCGCCAAGAATTAGGTCTGGGTGATGTGCCTTTGGTGGGACTCTTTAGCCGATTATCTCCATGGAAAGGTCAACATGTCCTTATTGAAGCGCTGCGATCTTTACCGGATGTACATGGGTTATTGGTGGGAGATGCTTTGTTTGGAGAGCAAGACTATGTTTCTATGATTAAAGAAATGGCGGCTACGGATGACTTAGCGGATCGAATTCATTGGTTGGGATTTCGACAAGATGTCCCGGCTTTGATGAAAGCTTGCGATATTGTCATCCATGCCTCTACTGAGCCTGAACCCTGTGCCAGAATTGCCATTGAAGGACAGCTAGCCCAAAAGCCAGTGATTGCTACAGCGGCAGGCGGCATGTTGGAAGTGATTGCAGATCGACAATCGGGGCGATTAGTACCCCCAGGTAATGCCGATGTATTGGCAGCAGCTATTCGTGAGCTTTTGAATGATCAACAGCTTGCCTCGACTTTAGCTAAACAAGGGATGCAGTCTGCTGCCACTAAGTTTGCCCCCGAGGTTTGCCTCGGTGCCGTTGATCAAGCCCTCACCACTCTGGTTTGAGGTAGGATTTGCAAATTAATTTTGTAGAATTAAATTGGTTTCAGAGCGTTGAGTCTGGTGAAGATACTGCGCGTAATATAAACTCTGCTCACCCCAACATATGTAAATGACAAGTATGGGTTCTCAATTCCGTTTTTCTGACGTTGCTCTATCTTTGCTATGCTGCCCGGTTTGTAAAGGCCACCTGGAGTTGCAGGACCATCATTTGTCTTGTCAGAATCCTGGCTGTCCTTCGATCTTTCCTGTTGTCAATAGTGCTCCCATCCTATTGAATGAAAGCACCAGCATTTTTTCCATTGCAGAATTTGAAGAGGAGGAAGGGACTATTGTTCCGCCAACAGGCAATGGGGTAAAAGCTCGAATCAGTGCTGCACTGCCCAATATTGATGTCAATCCGGTTGCTAAGCAGAACTATAAACAGTTTACGCAGCAGCTTTTGCAATATTCAGACCATCCCAAAGTGTTAGTGATTGGCTGTGGCAATTTGGGACAAGGAATGGAAGCATTGGTCAGCCAATCTAATATTGAACTGATTGAAAGTGATATTTATTTCAGTGAACGGACCCAGTTAATCTGCGATGCTCACGATCTCCCGTTTGCTGATCAGTCTATAGATGGTGTGATTATTCAGGCAGTACTGGAACATGTGGTGGATCCATATCGATGTGTAGCAGAGATGCATCGAGTTCTGAAGCCGAATGGTCTAGTGTATGCTGAAACCCCTTTTATGCAACAAGTGCATATGGGGCGCTATGACTTTACGCGATTTACCCATTTAGGACATCGACGTTTATTTCGTCACTTTCAAGAGGTGGAGAGTGGACCTGTCGGTGGTCCAGGCATGGCTTTGGCCTGGTCCTATCAGTACTTTTTGCTCAGTTTTACAAAACGGAAAGCGTTGCGTAAGCTGATCAAAATTTTTACTAGACTGACATCCTTCTATTTGCAATATTTTGATCGGTATTTAGTTCAACAATCGGGTGTATTTGATGCTGCATCTGGCTATTATTTTATAGGTAAAAAAAGATACTGTTGTCCTATCAGATAGAGAGCTAATTAAACTCTATAAAGGGAATATTTAATCCTAGGATGAGATATTGAAGGACTTAATGACTGCTGTAGGACTTGAGAATAAGGCTGTAATTAGCCCTGAAGTTGAACTCTTGCTGACTTGTTGCCGCACGAAGATTGATCTAGATCAGCAAGCACGAATTCTACATCTTCTGCAGCCTTCGATTGATTGGCATACCCTGGTTCGACTCGCTAATGCCCACGGTGTCCAGACGTTGTTGTATCAATCGGTCAAGTCGATTGGGGCGGATCAGATTCCTATCGCTGTTCTCAAGGATCTAACGGTTTATGCCCAACAGATCTCCATCTTTAATACCATCTTGACTAGAGATTTGCTCAAGATTCTTGATCTTTTGCAGACCCATGATATTCGAGCCTTACCGTTTAAGGGACCGGTGTTAGCAGCATCTGTGTATGGCAGCATCAGCTTAAGACATTTTTGTGATCTAGATATTTTGGTGAGTCCTCAAGACTTTGCTCAAACCATAGAGGTGCTGGTTGCGGAGGGATATCAACTGGCCTATGAGTGGAATTTGCTTGATCAGGATTTGGAGTTAACGCTTCGCAACTCTAAAAGTGAATATCAGTTGATCAAGGATGCCGTATCGATTGATTTACACCAAACCCTTACGGTAGAACGATTTTTGTCTTCTCAATTTACGTTTGATTACCTCTGGGGTAATCGCGAGCCTGTATTGCTTTCAGGACATACTTTCTATAGCTTTGGCTCAGATGATTTATTGATGTATCTCTGCATTCATGGCTCAAAAGATTGTTGGCGAAAACTCAAATGGATCTGTGATTTATCCGAGTGTATCCAACAAACGCCAGGGCGTGATTGGCTGCATTTTTTACAGGGGGCTGCCCAGATGGGATGTGAACGTATGGTTCTGCTGGGATTGTGTCTGACCCAGCAAGTGCTGGGGACCGAGCTGCCAGATGTTGTGCGAGTCAAAATTGATGCGCATCCAGGTTGCTCGCGGCTGGCGCAAGATTTTGCCCAACGACTGTTTGATCAAGAGAATGAGTTAGGAAGAAGCTTTACGCCTCAGAAGTTTATTCGGCACTGGCAGATGACGGAAACGAGACGCGATCGCATTGCCTGTATCCTAGATATTCGCCGCCCTATCCATGGCTTTTGGCTCAAGTGTTTACCGAATGTCAACGATCGTGACTTTCTGGTTTTGCCGAAACCCCTGTATTTTCTCTATTTTCTAATTCGTCCCCTGCGCTTGGGGCTCAAGCATTTGAACGCAGCCAATCCCTAAGAGTCATAACAGGACCGCTCTCTCTATCGTTTCAAGGCTGAGCATGGGGGCTGATGCGAACCGTCAAGATTATGCTTTACGGGCCAACGTAAACAAATAAGGAAAACCGATCCGTTCGAGGCCTTTTACTAAAAGCATGGGCAGCAATAATCCTGCCATGACCCCCAAGACGATATGGACATAAAGATGGGTGACTAGCCCTTTTTGGAGGATAATTCGCGTCGTGGCTGTGGCGATGGTATGGGAGACATAAATCGGGAGAGATGCACTGCCCCACTGTTGGATGAGCGGTATCCATTGCTGTTGGGCGATCAACTTAGCGAGCAAGATGCAACCATACACACCGGTCAAGGCTAGGACTGGATTGGGATCAGGGGTCACTAGAAATTGAAAATAGATGCAAAGGGTGAGGACTACAACACTGCCAATGATGCCTAATCCTAGGGCTTTTGGAGGGCGTGGAGTCGTGAGGAGCGGACGAGCCATGGCTCCCAGCACAAAATAGAGGGAATAGGTTTGGACTCGTAGCCAAGGATCCCAACTCATCCATAGGGGGAAAATCACTGACACACCGTACAGCACACTTGAGGCCAAGAGGATGAGGGGCAAGGGCACCTGCAGCTTTCTTAAGCCATAGAAAATCGTAGAGACCAAAAATAAGGCAAATAAGAACCAGAAGATATCGATAGGGTAATAAAGGGTGGTCCAAAACCCTGTGAAAAATTGAGGCAGGGTCGTTCCTTTGTTTTGGCCCGAAATAATTCTGAGGGCTCCAATAATGGCAGACCAAAGGAAGTAGGGATATAGGATCTTTTGAAATCGATCGATTAGAAAAGTCCTAGGGGATTTGGTGACGGCACGGTCTGCAAATAAACCCGAGAGCAAGAAAAATAAGGGCATATGAAAGGCATAGATCCACTGATCTATTGCCAATAGCTCTTGCTCATAGCCTGCCCCTACAGAATCCACCA
The DNA here is from genome assembly GCF_021497025.1 of Acaryochloris sp. 'Moss Beach'. Lineage (NCBI taxonomy): Bacteria > Bacillati > Cyanobacteriota > Cyanophyceae > Acaryochloridales > Acaryochloridaceae > Acaryochloris > Acaryochloris sp. 'Moss Beach'. Next base: position 1,623,919 of record NZ_CP071717.1, on the reverse strand, counting down.
GACCTCGCAGGACATGGCCAAGAACGACTAGAAAAATACCGATGCCTTTGGCATAGTCAATCCATTCGATCCGGTGTTGAGGGTGACTTCCTGCTTCCTGGGGCATACCTATCTCAAACCTTCACAATATGTCTATCGATTGATCACCATACCAAAGTTGGCTGGCCGACATAAATTTCCCCTGCGGTCGTCTGTTTCTTGGCATTATCGATGGCCAGCAGAGAATTGAGCTGAATGGGATAGTGAACAATCCCATCTGCTGCACCCCCCCCATACCGTGGCATCCTTGCCATCTAGGGCGAAGGTGATATATCGCCACCCTTTCCAGGTAATAGTTTGGCTCTTGGGTTGGAAGATTTGCCCCGTTTTATCTTGATACCGCAAGGACATTTGATTGCTGCTCCCATCCCCATTAATCCAGAGCCCCAGGGATTGGGGTTGACCTTGAATTTTTAATCGGGATTGGTACTGAGGGGTAGGCAGTAGGTGGAGATATTTCCACCCAGCTTGAAACCGATAGGTAATTTTGAGGACTTTGCGACCCACGGTTGGTGCATACCGAGACGCTGACGGTATCACGGCTAGGGACTGTTGCGATCGCACCTTTGCATCACCTCCAGGAACGGCTTGGAGAGCTTGACCCATCGTATTCGCGCCTAGATTGGCAAAATTAATCACGGCCTTGAACTTCTGAGGTGGGAAGGTATGCTGATTTCCCCCTTCTGTCACCTCTAATCCTGCTTGATAGGTATTTTGAGTCCGACTGGCTTTGAATTTGAGATATTTCTGGGTTTCCCCCAGGGGCAAAACGAATGGGTTGACTCGGAGTGTTCGCCTTTAAGCCTTGGAGGTTGGTCAGGGTTGCCCTCCCATTCAGGGCTGTTCCTGCAGGGTTTTGGAGAACAACCGTTAACTGGTTAGCTCCCATGGGCAACACAGTTGCAGTTAAGGGATTGGTCAGGAGCAGATGGGTGCTTTGAGTGATGGAACCGAGGCCTTGAATCTGCCACTCTAAGCGTAGGGGACGTGACTTGCCCTGACGAGAAGGCGTCACCGTGGTGACGAGGGATCGGGTTTGTCGAGGGGGGAATGGTTGCGGTTTGGGAACCGGTATTCACTTGAATGGGGGGTTGGGAGGGGATTTCTGAGTTGCAGCGGCACGTCAATGGTTTGAGATCCCGGTACTATCTGCTCTAAAGGCAACGTTTCCCAGGCAGCGGCCAGCTGCAGCAGGGCATTCGCCTTAGTGGGGGTGAGATATTGAGGCGCATCGGTTAGAGATAAGGACAAGCCTTGAGCAGTAGCGTTTAATGTTTTGCGATTTTGGCCGAGATAATCAAGAGTACGAAAAGAACCAGCACTGGTTGCAATGATGGCTTTGTGGGGGGATTGAGTCGTCGTCCAGGCCGCAATTTTGACTTGGTTGCCCTGATTAAAGAGCAAGACATAATCATCGGGCCGCCCAACGTCTAGTCGTTTATTGAATTGAAACCCTTCTAGGGTTTGATTCAGGGTTTGGGCGGCCCGATACGCAGGTTTGACCTCATAGGTTGGTCGCTTCTGTTTAGGGTCAGAATAGCCAATGAGTCCATAATTATGCTCTGGATCATCTGCCTTGGGGCCATTATTTTGCCAGTCATACCAGATGGATAAGGGAATCTCATTGGCCAGATTGTTCAACCATTGCCGCCCTAAATATTTGGCCTGGGTCGTCGGATCGATGACTTTGCCTTGTCGCCAGGCGGTTGATGACGGATAGCCCCATTCCCCAGCAATAATGGGGATTTGCTTACCGGGTGGTGCATATTTGGCGATCAACAATCGCAGTTGGCGATAGTCGCGGGCAACGGTTTCAGGTCGAGTGATGCGATAGGGGTGAATGGAGACGGCAGACCAATCTTCTAGTAATCCAGCTTGAAAACAGGCTTCCAAAAATTCCTTGCGACCGGGTTTATTAACGCTACCTGCGAGGGCGGGACCAATAATCACCTCTTGAGGATAGGTGCGATGGATCGCTTTGCCAACGGTTTTGGCCAGCTTGATATAGTCCTGCACATTAGGGCGAGGACTCCAAAAGGGCAGAATATTGGGCTCGTTGTACATTTCCCAGACCACCCCGCGCCCTTGAAAGTGTTTGACGGCAGCAACGGCCCAGCGAGCAAAGGCCTGGCGCCCAGCATCTGTGTGAGGGGAAAATCCACTGTCATATAAGGGGTTGCCATAGTCGAGGATAAAAATGGCACGGAGATTATGGCGCTCTAATTGGTCCAGCAATCGATCATAGGCAGCAAAGTCGTACTGACCTTTTTTGACTTCTGTCCGTAACCACACCAGATCCGCCCGTATCCAACGAATCCCAGAAGCCTCTAACAGCTCCATCTCTCCCGGTTTGGGATCGGTGAAATGGATGGCAACGCCAAAGCCATCAGGCACTTCTACCTGTCTGGAATTGAATTGTGCTGACGTACTACCAATGGAAAAAGAGGCCCACAGGAAAAGGCCAAGGCAAAAACTAATGCACCCTCGTATCCACCTTCGGCGTTTAGTCCAAAACTTATATCTGGCTGGTTGCCTGTCTAGCCATTGCTGACCAAGAGACATATACCGAAGCTCCAAGAGATTAGGGTGAACGCATAATGTGAGCCGATAACAGGGAGATGATGGCCTGCTATTTGAATGAGACTTGCCATCCCTAAATAAGTTTCTCTTCCATGGCCTTAGAGTATCCCTGACCAGTGACCTATCTCTGTTCAAGAAGAGAAGTCTCATCATAGCTTAGTCCTTATAAGCCATGAGATTGTGGGTCTTCATGGTTAATAACCTGCGTTCCCCTATCTCTGCTTTAAAGCTGCTTGCTATCGAGGGGAGATGTTATTGCATCCAACTTAAAATAATCTTTGAAAAAAACGGTATAACTTAAAACGGCTCTACGGAAATAAAAAACCATTGAAATTCCATTAAATTAGAAAATATTTATTGCATATTTGTGATTGATGGATGTCTATATTTTTAAGTGTCTTGTTGTTAATTCAGAGGATAAATATTTTTTATAAATTAGATTTTTGCTGGTTCGTCTAAGTATTTGTATATTTTATGTATACAGAGAAAATATACATCAGACAGGGCTTTTTTTTGTAGGTGCATTGCCCTGTAATGGGTACTATAACTGATATGGGGCTGTTTTTTTAAGATCAATTCTTATCTAATTTAGGCTTAGTTGTAGGTGAGAAACTCACTGAATATTTAGAAGAATATTGAGCTGATATGAAGAGTATTTCATTTTCAGAATCAATGTTTATATCAAGAGTTTTTTTGGCTTATTTCTTGATTTTTTTGAATTTTCTAAGGATTTGTGTTTACCAGGATGCCATGCTTTTATTTATCTGTTCTGAGCTAGTTTGCTCAAAAAATTATTTTCTAAAAATTCAGAATATAGCAACAAATCTAGATAAGTGATCGTGGCTTATCTGGATTTGTTGCAGCAAAACACTTGTTCACTGGTTGCGATCGCAAACGTAATACAACCAGATTTTTGATCACTTTTTGGGGGAGATCTTGCAATTGCAAGATCCAGTTTTCTATGCAAACTCATCAACATACGTCTCATACATCTGGTGCAGCTCATACGCCTGATACTAGCCATACATCTGGTGCAGCTCATACATCTGGTATGGGACATACCATGTCCCATGGCGGTATGGGACTACCCCATGCCGATAACCCAGGTAAACAACATGAGCACATGGGCTTTTTAAAACTCGTCCCCCATTCGCAAGCCACCCATAAAGCCATACGGGATGGCTCATGGTTTGACCCCAACACCTGGGAAGGCGGTCAGATTCCTGGAGATGATGCGAAAGTCTTGATTGCTCAAGGCGTAGAAGTGACCTATGACCAAGAAAGTACGGCTCGCATTGATACCCTACGAGTAGATGGTACCCTCCAATTTTCTTCTGATCAGGATACTCAGTTACTGTTAGATACCTTTGCCGTTTCTCCTGACGGCACATTGTTGATTGGGACGGAAGATAACCCGGTCCAAGCAGATGTCACCACCCGCATCACCTTTACCAGTGATAGTCCCATCGATACCCAGTGGGACCCAAGTCAGCTGAGCCGAGGGTTAATCAGTCATGGTCAAGCCAGAATCTTTGGTGCCGAAAAATTAGATTTTGTCGCCCTTGAACAGGATCCCCTGGCTGGGGACAATGAACTGGTGCTCAAGCTGGATGGCGCGGGTGGCCCCTTGGGATGGAAAGTGGGCGATCAGCTCGTTTTGGGCGGTACGTCTTACAACTGGAGAGGGACCAATGCTGATAACAGCCGTTTTCAAGATGAAGTGCTGACGATTACGGAAATCAACGGTAATCGGGTTCGATTTACGAATAACAATATTTTGACTGGGGATAACTCGGTTCTCCGATTCGATCATAAAAGGCCTGATGGATTACAAGATCAGGTGGATTTGTATATTGCGAATACCACCCGCAATGTGGTGTTTGAGACGGAAAATGCAGACCAAGTTCCGACTCAGCAGCGTGGACACATCATGTTTATGCACAATGCTGATGTTCAGGTACTCAATGCTGGTTTTTATAACTTGGGGCGCTCCGATAAGAATCTAATCGTGGATGATCCTGGCCAGAACGTGGATGGCTCCATCGGCACGGGCACCAACCCCAGAGGTCGGTATGCCCTACATTTCCACCGAACCGGTGCAGGTGATATTAATGGCATACCCGCTGTGGCCCAAGGCAATGCCGTCGTCGGCAGTCCAGGCTGGGGGATTGTGCACCATGACAGTCATGCGGTCCTGGAAGATAATGTCGTGTTTGATGTAGTGGGGGCAGGGATTGTCGCCGAGTCCGGTAATGAAATTGGGACTTGGCGGAACAATCTGACCATCAAAACCACTGGGGATGCCAGTCCAAGCCATGATATTAATCCCTTATCTCCCCGAACCAATCTCTTTGATTTTGGCTTTAATGGGGATGGCTATTGGGTACAAGGGGCTGCTCAGGTCGCCATCATTGACAATATTGCGGTGAGTGCCGCTGGGTCTGCCATCGAACTATTGGGGCTGGATGCGGGGACAGAATCCGTTCGAGATGCTCAAACCGTCGATGTAAGCATCCTGCCTCAGAACTTGCAGGATCTCGCTAAAGGGACTGTAGACGAAAGTACGATTGATGTGGCGGCGGTGCCCCTGCGGCAACTTAGCGGCTTTCAGAGCTATAACTCAACTTCAGGCATTAGCCTTTGGGCCCGCAAGACCAATCAAGATGGCCAGTTAAACATCAGTGTGCCTACCTTTACGGCCCATGATTATCGGTCAGTGATTGATAATTTTGCCCTGTGGAATATCAGGCATAATGGGGTGCTCTTAAGGTATAGCGGTAATGTTGACTTAGTGGATGGTTTAATCCATTCCGCTCAACCGATTGGGACCGGGGTTCATGTCAATGACACCTCTTTGGAGGAGCGATATATCAATCTGCATATTGAAGGCTTTAAGACAGGCATAGCGGTTCCCTACGATGCCGATAGAGACTTTGTCGGGTCTTCGTTACAAGGTAGTACCCTGGTCAATAATGAACAGCATTTTGGCCTAACTCCGCCCCATATTACGATTGAGAATCCAGACTTTCCTTCTTACTTTCAAGTTCAGGGAAATAATACGTTTTCGGAGGTTGCAGGTAACTTAGCCCCCTCCGTCCTCTTTACGAGTCAAGCCATTGGGGGACTCGCAATGGGGTTTGACGCTAGTGCATCTTTTGATTCAGATTCGACTTTTATTGATAACCCTAGCCGGGGGATTGTCAGCTATGCCTGGGATTTTGATGGCGACAATGTGGCGGATCGCTTTGGTCGACAAGCCAGCTATGTCTTTGATCGAGCGGGTTCCCATGACATTACGCTCAAGGTTTGGGATGAGTATGGGGCCACTCGCTCCCTCTCCCAAACCATTGAGGTGACGCCAACCCAATATGTCAACGCGTTTAGCAATGGTGATTTTTCCTTCAATCCAGTCTTTAAAACGGACGGTATCAACCATAGTACGAGTGCCAACTTAGGATGGTACGCAGCTAATGGCGTCTCCTGGGATTCCTCTATTGGCCAAGGGGGTGGCGTCGTCCTGACCCAGGAAGCTGCCAGCCGATCCAATCTAGGACAAATTATCTATGACAGTGCCGTCAGAAGAGGGATGCAAACCCTCAGTCTAGACCTGCGCAACCTAGAAGGCGGCACAGGGGACAATAACGAAATTACGATTAGTTTGTGGGGGGTAAATGGTGAATTTTTCAACAACTCCAATAGCAACCAGGGTCCCTACCAGGCTGGCGCATTACCCATGGAGCGTCAGATCTTAGTCCAACAGACCTTTGGCGGCGATGATTTTGATTGGACCACCCTCTCTTGGGATGTAGATTTGGGCGAGGGCTACCAATTTTTAGTCTTCCAGATCAATACAGTGGGCACCAATGATACGGATGACTGGGTTGCAGTGGATAACATCTTGCTCACCGGCGATGGTTCCGCCAATCCGGGTTCTAGCACTACTCGTATTGAGACCCTTCCCCTGATTTTTAGAGGTACAGCCCTGGACGATAATGGCTCGGGTGGAGCCGTTAATGACAAGCTCTATGGGGGCGAGGGCAATGATACCCTCAAGGGGTTAGCTGGGGATGACTATTTAGCAGGTCATTTAGGTGAGGATCGGCTTGATGGTGGTGATGGCGATGACTTTCTCCATGGCCATGAGGGCGATGATCATTTGTGGGGTGCTGAGGGCGATGATAGTCTCCAAGGCGGCGATGGAGATGACTATCTGGGTGGGAGTTTTGGCAGCGATACGCTCGATGGATATCGCGGCAATGATTTTCTCAGAGGCCACCAAGGAAACGACACCCTATGGGGTGGTGAAGGCCAGGATACCCTTGACGGTGGAGATGGCGACGACAATTTGGGCGGGAGCTTAGGCGATGACCATCTTAATGGTGGGAATGGCAATGACTTTCTCCATGGCCATGAGGGCAATGACCATTTGTGGGGAGCAGAGGGAGACGATAACCTCATTGGTGGAGATGGAGACGATTATCTAGGCGGTAGCTGGGGCAGAGATACCCTAGATGGATACCGTGGGAATGATTCCCTCAACGGTCATCAAGGAGATGACACGTTATGGGGTGGCGAAGGCAAAGACACCTTACACGGAGGCGAAGGCAATGACTCATTAGGGGGGAGTTTAGGCGAAGACAGCCTCGATGGTGGCAATGGCAATGATACCCTCAATGGCCATGAAGGGGATGACCATCTATGGGGAGCCAATGGCGATGATAGCCTCCAAGGTGGCGATGGCAACGACTATCTGGGGGGTAGCTGGGGCAGCGATACCTTAGATGGCTACCGGGGTAATGATTTTCTTAGAGGTCATCAAGGCAATGACACCCTCTGGGGTGGAGAGGGCGAAGATACCCTCGATGGTGGAGAGGGCGAGGACTACTTAGGGGGTAGTTTAGGTAATGATCACCTCAATGGCCATCGGGGCAATGACACCCTCAATGGCCATGAGGGTAATGACACCCTCTGGGGGTCCTATGGTGACGATAATTTAGATGGCGGCGACGGAGATGATTCTCTGAATGGTCATGATGGGAATGACACCCTCTGGGGGGCTGCAGGTAATGATACGCTCCAGGGTCTGGATGGTGATGACTATTTAGGCGGTAGTTTAGGCGAAGATCGACTCGATGGTGGCAGTGGACATGACACCCTCAATGGCCATGAGGGGGATGACCATCTGTGGGGTGCGAATGGCGATGATAATCTCCAAGGTGGAGATGGGAATGACTATCTAGGCGGGAGCTGGGGTGAAGATACTCTGGATGGATACCGTGGCAATGACTTTCTCCGAGGCCATGAAGGCAATGACACCCTATGGGGTGGTGAAGGCAAGGATACCCTCGACGGTGGAGATGGGGATGATTATTTAGGGGGGAGTTTAGGGGATGACCACCTGAACGGTGCCTATGGCGAGGACTCTCTTAGCGGCCATGAGGGCAATGATATTCTCTGGGGTTCCTATGGCAACGACCAATTAAATGGCGGTGACGGAGATGATTCTCTTACCGGTGGCGCTGGGCAAGATTATCTCGTGGGTGGCGGAGGCAGCGATCTCTTTGTTCTCGAGGCGACTGCTGATAATAAGAGCAATATTGCTGATTTTGCTGTGGGTGAAGATGCGATCGCATTCCGTTCCGCCCAGCTCAATACCCTACCCCTGGGTCTGATCTCAGATCAGCAATTCGTCCTGGGAGCTGCAGCAACCACCGCGGAGCATCGATTTATCTACAATCGCACCAATGGTGAGCTGTTCTACGATACGGATGGCAGTGGGGCAGCCCAGCAAATTCTGGTGGGCACCTTGCAAAATAAAGCTGATTTAGGTGCTGGCCAGATCCAGATTGTCTAGCGGCAATCCTTAACTGGAGGCGGATTGCCATCGTTGGATGAGTTTCTCGCGCATGGATTCGGGTTGGCCCTGGTCAATGACCTGTCCATGTTCCAAGAGAAAAGCGCCATCGCAATAGTCAAGTTCTTCTAAGCGGTGGGTGACCCAAAGAGCTGTAATACCGCGTTTTTTGACTAGCCTCTGGACCTGAGCGACCAGATCTCCTTGGCTTTCAGGATCCAATAGGGCTGTGGGTTCATCTAACAACAGGACTTCGCAGTGGCGGGATATTGCACCTGCGATCGCAATCCGTTGCTTCTGCCCGCCGCTAAGGGCATAGATGGGCCGCCGTTTGAGATCGATCAAGTTGACCGCATCTAGGGCTTCATTGACCCGCTGGTGAATTTCAATGATAGGGAGGTTCTCTTCCACCAATCCAAAGGCCACATCGGCCCCTACAGTGGGCATCACCAACTGATGGTCTGGATTTTGAAAGACAAATCCCACGGGCTGGGCCACGTCGATTTGCCCAGATTGGGCTTTGAGTAACCCCACCAGAAGACGCAGCAAGGTCGATTTGCCACTGCCATTGGTGCCCAGGAGCATCCAGAACTGGCCTTTGGGCACCTGCAGTGAACAGTTTTTTAAGACGGGCTGATCTTTCGACCATCCAAAAGATAAATTTTGCAGTTGGATGGCGGGGGAGGTCATGCGCCTAGCTCAAAGAAGCCTGCAGCTCGGCCTGCGCCTGCGCCACCAGACTTGTCAGACATTTGTACAGCAGTGATTTCGTTGACCAGGACGGCTGCTTTTTTATCGGATTCGCGATCGCAAGTCAGTTCTAAAACGGTCGGATTCCCAGATTTAATGGCTTCTAAGACTTGGTGATAAAGCGCTTCAGCATCTGCGGATTCTTTGCGTTGAACGGAGAGTCCTAAAGGAGTGCCACGAAGGGAAATGTCAATGGTGTACATATAAGGTTAAACGTGCCGTATGAGGTGCATTCACAGGAATTAACAGGTCTGAAGTCCTAATTATAGGTATAAGACCTGCGATTGTCCTGTTCCAGTATTGCAAATTCCCGCTTAGACTGTGCAGGCTGGAAAATCAAATCTTGATTTTAGTGGCTGTGGTTGCTGATCAGATAAAGCAGGGCCATCCGCACGGCAATACCGCTGGTAACCTGATGGGGAATGAGGCTGAGGCTTTCGTCATCCATCAGATCAGAGCTAATTTCGACCCCTCGATTCACCGGGCCGGGGTGCAATACTTTGACTTGGGGTTGGCATCGTTGGATGCGATCGCGGGTAATCCCAAACCGTTGATGATACTCCCGAATACTGGGAATCAAATGTTGACTCATCCGTTCATGCTGCAGCCGCAAGGTCATCACAAAATCGGCATCTTCTAAGGCAGGATCGAGAGACCAATGCACCTGTGCCCCATAATCAGCAAAGGCCTTGGGTAATAAAGTCGGTGGCCCCGCTAAATGGACTTCAGCGCCACAAGTAACCAAGCTCGATAGGTTAGACCGGGCCACCCGTGAATGCAAAATATCCCCGACAATGGCGATTTTCTTCCCCGTTAGTAATTGAGTGGCAGGCTGATCGGGGTCGATGCTAGTGCAGAGGGTAAATAAATCTAGCAATCCCTGGGATGGATGTTCATGGAAACCATCCCCCGCATTCAAAACCCCAACATTCTCACCTAAGTCGTCCATGGCTTGGGCAATCATTTGGGGCACGCCTGAGTCCTGATGACGGACTACCATCATGTCAGCGCCCATCGCCAGGAATGTTTTGGCCGTATCTAAAATGGTTTCTCCTTTACTGAGAGAGGAGGTTCCAGGAGAAAAGTTGAGGACATCAGCAGAGAGCCGTTTGGCTGCCAACTCAAAACTACTGCGAGTCCGGGTCGATGGCTCAAAAAATAGATTAGTGACTAACCTGGCTTGCAGGGTCGGGACTTTTTTAGTCTTGCGATACAGTACGTCTTTGAAGCTGTTGGCCGTTTGTAGGACGATATTTAATTCATCGACGCTAAAGTCTGCCAGGGATAAAACATGATGACGATTCCAGGTCATTTCAGCCATAAGACCCCAACTATAATTGACAAGCAAGCTAGGCAACTCAAGTTGCTGCAAGCAGTATATCGGGATTTGGCTAGGACGACTCAATACAGATCCATCACATATACTACTGACAAGCCTGCTTGTACATTGACCTAAAGATAGCCTCGCAACATTGAAGTGATGGTGCGTTACCCAGTAATGTCTAAATCTCTCACCTATACTTACATTGGCCTCTGCGGGTTCCTACTGTTAGCTTGCCAACCTAAACCGCAGATTATTAATCAGTTCCATCGCAAACTAACACCTCAAGAGATAGAAAATCTAGCCCAAGAATCCGAATCTGAAGTCATAGCTACAAAAGACTCTGAAACTCAGACTTTTATTCTTTGGGATAGCCAAGTCAAGGGGCTTTCTACAGGTTATTATTCTGCACATGTTATTGAATTGGACAATAATCAAACGTCCTCATATATCAACAAAAGTACTTATAATGCTGCCGACAATCCGCAGAAAAAGGTGTCTATTTCCATCAGCGAAATAGGTCATAAAAAAATTGGAGAGTCAAAGCCTGAAGCATCTTTTCACCATGGGGAGGTTGCTATAGTGATCCGCGATTCAGCGATCCTTCAACAGATGGAATCTGCAAAGTTGACGTTTAAGGATCAGCAAAACACGGTTGTACCTAGTCAAGGAAAAAAGGGAATTCTATTTCAGTATGATTCTTCTAAACGTGACTGTTGCTCCAAGATAGAGCTACTCTCAAAATCCGGTAAAGCTTTATACTCTACAAACCGTCCGTTCTAATCGCTATCACAAGCTTCAAATCGGTCGTTTAATACCCTTCTCTATTGAACTTGAGCTTCCATATTATCGTCCAGGGCATAGGAGCACCAATCACTCCAGCTCCCGGCATAGAGTTTGCCACCTTTAATCCCTGCTATTTCTAGAGCTAGTAAGTTTACACAAGCTGTGACACCTGACCCACAATAGACAATCACTTCGTCTGCACGGTTTAAATCTGCATAATGAGCTTGTAATCCAGAAGGAGTGAGTAAAAAACCTTGCTCATTCGTTACGGCTTGCCACGGATAGTTGACTGCCCCTGGAATATGCCCGGCCACTGGATCAATGGGTTCGTGATTGCCGATATAGCGTTCGTAAGCCCGAGAATCTACTACCACCACATCGGGTTGATCTTTGTAGGTTTTGACGGCCTGAATATCTACAATTTGCTCAGGAATTGTAGTTTCTTGAAACTCACCTGAACGGACTGCAGGCATATCGGTTGTGACTGGATAGTGGGTTTGATAAGCGGCAAATCCTCCATCCAGAACCGCAACAGAGGTATGACCCAGATAGCGCAGTAACCACCACAGTCTGGAGGCAAAGGCTTGCCGACTATCGTCATAGGCCACAACCAAGGTGTCTGGTGTAATGCCCATCTGAGAGAGCTTGGCTCCCAATTGAGAAATCTTAGGTAAAGGATGCCGTCCCCCATGAGTTTGCACAGGAGATGACAAATCCTCATTCAAATCTAGATAATAGGCACCCGGAATATGGCCTGCCTGGTATTGCTCTTGTCCCTGCTGAGGTGCACTGAGGGCAAACCGACAGTCCACAATCACCACCTGCACATCTTCAAGATGTTCATGCAGCCATTTCGGTGAGACCACATTATCTAAAGCCATAGATCAAACCAAAATGTTTAGAGATTGGCTGTAATTCGCTTCATGGCTTCTTCAACATTGGCCCGACTATTAAAGGCCGAAATGCGGAAGTAGCCTTCACCTGCTGCGCCAAATCCAGACCCAGGGGTACCGACCACGTTGGTTTTGTTCAACAACTGATCGAAGAAGTCCCAGCTAGAGATGCCGTTCGGTGTTTGCACCCAGACATAGGGGGCATTGACGCCTCCAAATACCTGTAACCCAGCAGCGGTCAATTTCTCTCGAATAATTTTGGCATTTTCGAGGTAGAAGCTAATTAAGCTTTTGGTTTGAGCCTGACCCGCTTCAGAATAGACGGCTTCTGCACCGCGCTGGACGATATAAGAGACACCGTTAAACTTGGTGGATTGGCGACGGTTCCACAGCTTCCAAAGCTCGACATCTGAGCCATCAGCCGCTTTGGCCGTTAAGGTTTTAGGTACGACGGTGAGGGCGCAGCGAGTCCCGGTAAAGCCCGCATTTTTTGAGAAAGAGCGAAATTCAATCGCACAGTCTCTGGCTCCATCTATTTCATAGATGGAATGGGGGATCTCAGGATCAGTGATAAAGGCTTCATAGGCGGCATCAAACAGAATGATGGAGCCATGGGATTTGGCATAGTTCACCCAATCCTGCAGATGGCTCTTGCTCGCTACTGCTCCTGTGGGGTTATTGGGGAAACAAAGGTAAATCAAATCCACTTTTTGGCTGGGAATTTGGGCTGTGAAGCTGTTGCCCGCATTAATGGGTAAGTAGGTTAGCCCTTCATATTCGCCTTGGTCATTACAAGGCCCCGTATGTCCAGCCATGACATTGGTATCGACATAGACGGGGTAAACCGGATCGGTAACGGCAATGGTGTTGTTATCGCCAAAAATATCGAGGATATTGCCACAGTCACATTTGGAACCGTCAGAAACAAAAATTTCCCCGGCATCCACGTCACAACCCCGTGACTGAAAATCATGGGCGGCGATTTTCTCCCGTAACCAGCCATAGCCTTGCTCAGGACCATAGCCTTTAAAGGAATCTCGATTCCCCAAATCTTCAACGGCTGTGACCATGGCACTACGGCAGGCTTCAGGAAGGGGTTCTGTCACGTCCCCAATGCCAAGCTTGATGATTGGTGCGTCAGGATTGGCCTCAGCAAATGCGCTGACTCTTCGACCAATCTCGGGAAATAAATAACCTGCTTTGAGCTTTAAATAATTGTCGTTAATCGTTGCCATGTTGTCTTAGCGATGAACACTCTCAACCAGCTTACTAGGAACGCAACCGTTCCACTGATGAGATTTGGTTCAGTAGACAACAACAGGCTTTGAGCTACAGTCTGCCGATTAGGGGCAATGCGATTGAGGCTACGCATAACCATAAGCCGACATGCATGCAGTGATTGAAGAATCGTTTAGGCATATTGTTGAACCACGAACGCTTGCTTTTGTTTATGTTCGCTTGTCTTTTCTCGTTCTTTCACCGTGAAAACACTGATTTTTGGGTATAAAACAATATTTTTTATGGATTGATTTAAGGATTGAACGGCAGAGTCAATAGCGTAATTGTATTGATTTTATGGTTTGATTTCTATCGCCCGTTGAGTTAGCTAAGGCACCGAACTGAGCGAATCTCTTGGGTATCTGTGACGTAGCAAGTTCCGCCAAACTTATTGAGTAAGGGGCGAATATTGTCTACGACCTGCTGGAGTAAGTCAGGCGCACAGAAGGCAATGATATAAACATTGTCCAGCATGGTGTGGTCTAAATCTTCTGTGGTGCCCCTTAAGCCTTTGCCCGCTACATTTCGAATGACAGCATGGCCATGAACCCCGGATTTATCCAAGGCATCTAGGATTTTAGCGAGTTCAAATGAATTGGCAATAATTTCAATTTTTTTAACAGGATGCATGCTCTTAACTCCATAAAAACTCGATTCCAGCAAGGTATAGAGGGATTCCGACAATAATATTGAACGGAAAGGTAACTGCCAACGCCGTGGAAACATAGAGGCTTGGATTGGCTTCAGGAACGGTCATGCGCATTGCAGCGGGGACGGCAATGTATGAAGCACTGGCGCAAAGCACTGAGAATAAGAGGGCATTGCCAACGGACATACCAATCAGTTTGGCAATCACTAATCCGATACCAGCATTGAGTATTGGTATCAGTATGGCAAACCCGACTAGGAAAACTCCTGTTTTTTGCAAGTCTTTAATTCTTCGAGCGGCCACTAACCCCATATCGAGTAAGAAAAAGGTGAGCACACCATAGAACAACCCTTGAGTGAAGGGCTCTAGGACTTCCCAACCATGTTCTCCTGTGAGGACGCCAATAATTAGACTACCGACGAGGAGAAACACTGAACTGTTGAGAAAGGCTTCTCTTAAGACTTCTGACCATTCAAAGTCTTGCTCTTTGCCGTCCTCTTTGTTGGCAGCAAATAGGTTGACTAAAATCAAGCCAACGATAATAGCAGGTGATTCCATCAAAGCTAGGGCAGCAACCATAAAGCCATCAAAAGCAATATCTAGCTCGGTTAAGAAGGCACTGGCCGTAATAAAGGTGACGGCACTAATGGAGCCATACGTGGCTGCGATCGCAGCTGCGTCATAATTCCCCAGCTTGATTTTGAGAATAAAGAAAGTGTAGACCGGCACAAAGCAGGCCATCAGGATTGCGGCCCCGAGGGTAAGCATTACATCTTGGGTAATGCCGCTCTTAACCAGCTCGACCCCGCCTTTAAAGCCGATGGCAAAGAGAAGGTAAAGGGAAAATAATTTCGGAAT
Source organism: Acaryochloris sp. 'Moss Beach' (assembly GCF_021497025.1). Taxonomy (NCBI): domain Bacteria; kingdom Bacillati; phylum Cyanobacteriota; class Cyanophyceae; order Acaryochloridales; family Acaryochloridaceae; genus Acaryochloris; species Acaryochloris sp. 'Moss Beach'. The sequence continues at coordinate 1,608,911 of NZ_CP071717.1, read as the reverse complement.
CGGAGCTGGTATTTCTAAGTCGGACTTGACAAAAACAGCCGTCATACCTAGGAAAAAGAACAGCACAGGTGGATTCAGAATATTGGAGATGATGAGGCTAACATCCATATAGATTCCTCCTGATGCAACAGCAAGCACACAAAAAACTATGTAGAGATTATTTCTCTGACAAACCCTTGTTTATCGTGGACTGCGCTCAGATGTCAATAAGTGAAAAAACTGTTCAAATTTGACAACTGTAGATGTATCAGTCCATACAAAATATAAAGCTAAAGAACCTACTGGTAGTTTTTTTTCTTCTCTTATATTGTTGAATTTAGTGACAGAGAATAAATTCAACAATCAGAGGTAATAAAAGACGATGTAAGTAAATTAATTAACTTTTTTGATAAGCTATTATATAGTGTTTTAACTTTCTGATTATCCTTGAATACGGTCGTTGTACGGAGCGGATAGCCACGATCTTAATATTTATTATTTGTAGTTATGTTTAGTAGAGTCATTGATTTATCTGACTTCGCTGTCCCTAAAAAAATCAGAATTAGAATTAGGCGATGTCTAAAATAAATAGGCAGCATAAATAAATTCTAAATATATTGAATTTGGCTTAGGGATTTTAACTATTTTTTTTGATTTATAGATCGAAAGTAATTGCACCTAGAAACAGAGATATATCATCAAAAAAATATTATTATTTTGGGTTTATTATATAAGTATTTTATCAGTAGCCCTCACTGGGTGTAGCTGTCTTTTATTGAGCTGAATTTGTATATCGATCCTTTTCGATGCTGTCTTTTAGTTGTAAAAAAAAACGGTTTATTGCATGGCTATGAATATTGGCATAATCAAAGCTTAACCAGAACTGCTGCTCTTCTTAAACTTCAGTTTAGCTAACCTTTACATCCCTCTGGGAGTCTAACCTACGGTGCTTCCAAAGCAGTGTTTGTACTTTTTAATGCTGCTTGCCAAACATGTGGAAGTACTTCTTGCTTGCCTGATTCTTTGTTGGGGGATGGCCGTATTTTTAGTTAACGAAGAATCAAATATCTCAATCTAGTAATCCCGACTCTGTATCTAAATTTAGCGACCCTCAATTTGCTGAAATTGAGTCCTCTTCTGGAAACTCTTGAGTTTTTAGGTTTTTTTTTATTGTTTGTTTAGGAATACTCATGGCTACTTCCCTCTCTGCTGGTGACATCGCCATTGTTGGTGTCAACTCCGATAATCCTGATGACTTTAGTTTTGTGCTGCTCGTTGATATCGATGCTGGGACTGAAATTCGCTTCACTGATAGTGGTGTGCGCAGTGATGGTAGTTTTCGAGCCAATGAAGGAGCCGTCAAATATACTGCGCCCTCAGCTCTGATAGCGGGGACCGTTATTAATTTTGTTCACAACACTGCCGACTTCATGGCTGACAATGATGCGGCCGTTGGAATCAGTGGGTTCTCCCTATCCACCAGTGGCGATCAAATTATTGCCTTTCAGGGACTCTCCACCAACCCCCAATTCCTGTTTGTCCTGTTAACGAACAGCACAGAGTTTCAAGCCGATGCAACCTCTTCAAATACATTGGCACTCCCCCCTGGCCTTGGGGTGGGAACCTCGGCAGTTGCTGTAGGGGCTGGCACTGGGCCGACCCAAGAGGTGGATAATGCGGTTTACAGCGGTCCTGTGACAGGTACCCCTGCCGAACTGCGAGCGGCCATTAGCGATGCCAGGAATTGGACTGGGGATACCTTGCCCATCGATTCCTTCACGATGGGTAATAGTGGCCCAGGAACGCCGGTAGGAAGCAGCTCAGACGGTCCCTTGAGCAGAATTGGTGGAGTTACTCTGGATAATGGGGCTGAAATTAATGCGTTTGATGCCGCTTCCCAGAAACTGTTTGTCGTGTCTGGTGAAACAGAGTTACAGGTGGTGGATCTGAGAGATCCAACCAACCCTGAAGCCCTGACCTCTATCGATTTATCTAGCTTTGGAGCAGGAGCCAATAGCATTGCCATCAGTAATGGTGTGATTGCAGTGGCGATTGAGGCTGATCCGTCCACGAGTAATGGCACGGTTCTCTTCCTCAATAGTGATGGTGAGATTTTGGGTCAGATTGAAGTGGGTGCCCTACCGGATATGCTCACCTTTACGCCAGACGGCACCAAGGTTTTAGTCGCGAATGAAGGCGAGCCTGAAGATGATATTGACCCAGCTGGATCAATTAGCATCATTGATTTGTCTGCAGGGTTTGACAATCTATCGGTACAAACGGCTGATTTCACAGCCTTCGATGGGCGGGAAGCAGAACTCAGAGCCAAAGGTGTTCGAATCTTTCCCGATAAAACGACTTCTGAAGATGTTGAGCCGGAATTTATCTCTATCTCTCCAGATGGGGCCACGGCTTTTGTGACTTTGCAGGAAAATAATGCCTTTGCGGTTGTGGATTTGGCCACGGCGTCCGTGACGGATATCTTGCCCTTAGGGGCCAAAGACTTTAGTCGTGGCCCGGCCCAACTCACTCAACTGACTTTGGAAGACTTACCCAGTCTAGGGACGACCCCCTCTGGACAAGAGATTCTTTTAGGGGGCCTATCGGGCCTGTGGTACGAAGGCACCGACCCAGATTCGGGCAATCTGATCTTTTACACCATTCCCGATCGCGGCCCCAATCCCGACACCCTAGATGTCGATGGGGATGGCATCAAAGAGCGGCCCTTTGCCCTGCCCGATTACCAAGCTCGCATCGTCAAATTAGAAGTTACTCCCGATTTAACCAGCGTCACGATTGCCGATCAGATTTTCCTCACCCAGGGAGAGGGGATGCCGATTACAGGACGCTCCAATATCAGCAATGAAGCGGTTGATGAACAGCCGGTAGATTTGTTTGGAAATCCCCTCACCTTTGATCCCTTTGGCGGTGATTTTGAAGGAATTCTGACGGATGCTAATGGTAATTTCTGGATGGTGGATGAATATCGTCCCTCTATCTATCAGTTCTCGCCCACAGGTGAGCTGTTGAATCGATATGTACCTGAAGGGACTGCCGCCCAGGCTGGCTCAGGAGACGATGATGAGAACGAGACAGACATCAGTTTCGGTACAGAAACCTTGTCTGCGGAATATATCAATCGTCGCCGCAACCGGGGCTTTGAAGCGGTGGCGCTGGATGATGAGACGGGTATTCTCTATGCCTTTATTCAAACACCCCTAGCTAATCCCGATCGTGCCACCTCTGATAATTCTGACGTGATTCGAATTCTAGGGATTGATACGGCAACAGGCCAGCCGGTCGCTGAATATGTTTATCTCCTCGAAGATCCGGCGGTGCGTTCCGGTGGCCGAGTCGACAAAATTGGCGATGCCGTGTTTGCAGGTGATGGCAAATTCTATGTGATTGAGCGGGATTCTGCAGTCGGTGAGACTGCCAAGAAATTTATCTTCGAAATCGATATCTCCGCTGCTACTAATTTATTGACCCTCGACAAGGATGAGATTGGCCTCTTCGAAGAGGCTACCCTAGAGCAGCAAACGGCAGATGCACTGGTTGTCGCTGACATCCAGCCCGTCAACAAAATCAAAACCACAAATTTGCCGTCCCTCGGTTACCTCGCTGGTGATAAGCCCGAAGGCTTAGCCTTGCTCCCCGACGGCACCTTAGTGGTGATCAACGATAACGACTTTGGCTTGGCCGAAGGGGATATTCCCCTAGATGGTAGTGTCTTGCAAAGCCCTGACCCCACACCGATTACCCTCGGTTTTATTCAATTTGGTGAGGGTAATACGCTAGATCCAAGCGATGGCGATGGTGGGATTAACCTCAATAATTTCCCTCTCTATGGGTTGTATCAACCGGATGCGATCGCATCTTTTGCTACCAACGGTCAAACCTACTACATCACCGCCAACGAAGGGGATGCCCGCGAGGAAGACGCGCGGATTGCCGATTTGACTTTAGATCCCACCGCCTTCCTGGATGCCGCCACCTTGCAACAAGATGATCAGCTGGGGCGGCTACAAGTCTCCACCATCGATGGGGATATTGATGGAGATGGTGATTTTGATCAGCTGTTCTCTTATGGGGGTCGCTCCTTTAGCATTTGGGATGAAGTGGGCAACTTAGTCTTCGATAGTGGTGATCAGATTGCCAAAATTACCGCTGAACTGGCTCCAGATTTATTCAATGCCGATGACGGAGACCCCGCTGAGTTTGATAGCCGCTCTGATAATAAAGGGGCAGAACCGGAAGCCGTTACTGTCGGTCAGGTGGGCAACCGTACCTATGCCTTTATTGGTCTAGAACGAGCCGGAGGAGGAGTACTAGTCTATGACGTCACGAATCCGACTACTCCAGAATTCCTGCAATATATCCGCGATGATGCCGATATTGCCCCAGAAGGCTTGACCTTTATTGCTGCCGATGACAGTCCCAATGGCAATAGCTTATTGGTGGTCAGTAATGAGGAAAGTGAAACCATTGCGGTGTATGAGTTTACGCCCGAAGTCAAGATCTACGATATTCAGGGTGAAGGTCATCTGTCTGCCTTTGACGGTCTCAAGGTCACAACGACAGGAATTGTGACTGCCGTTGATTTCAATGGATTTTATCTCCAGGATGCAACGGGCGATGGCAATGACGCCACTTCTGATGGCATTTTCGTCTTTACCAGCGCTCCCACCGTCAGCATCGGTGATGAGCTAGACCTCACAGGGCAAGTTTCAGAATTTATTCCGGGTGGTGCTGCTACCCACAATTTATCCATCACCCAACTTAGTTTAGAGGCCGTCGAGGTCTTATCCAGCGGTAACGACCTATCAACCGCAAATGATTTGCTAAGCGGTGGTCTTGGAGCCGATAAGCTCTTGGGTGGTGCCGGGGATGACACCTTAATCGGGGGTGGCGGTGCCGATCGATTGTCCGGTGGATCTGGTGCTGACTGGTTTATCTTGGAAATCGGCCAAGGCCTAGATACGGTTCTCGAGTTTGAGGCTGACTTGGATACTTTGGGGCTATCTGAAGGATTGACCTTAGGCCAACTTAGCGTAACGGCTGATGATGGAGATACTCACATCTCTGTGGCTGGCTCTGAACAGACCCTGATGATTCTCAGAGGGGTTAATGTTGACTTGGTAGACCTATCTATCCAAGACTATTCCCCTGTCTAAGCCCTTGTTTCATGCAGCCGTCCTTTGTGACAGACAGAATGATTGAGCATTCGTTAGGTGTATCATTCTGATGGTATAAAGGACGGCTTTCGAGTACTTAATAAATGCAATCTAGTGAAATATTGACTGTTTTATTTTCTAGAGAGTCATTTATGTAGCTCCTGCAGACCACTAAGACGACAGGCCATATCATTACTTCCATTGGTGAGGGGACGACCATATGAGTATTTCGATTCAAGAAATCAGTATTATTATTGCCGCTAAAGATCTCAGCCCATCCATCCTCAATCCTGATTTCCTCAAGTACAGCGATATTGTGCCGTCAGATTGGGAGTACGATCAGCAGCCCGTCATCTCGAATAGTGGTGCCCGTATTTCCTATAAAAACGGCATTCGCATCACGGCACAACCCAATCGGGTGGCATTTGCTCAGGTCGCTCCCACCAAAGAACAGCCTGAATTTCTGATCCATACGATGGCTGCAAACTTTGCAGAGAAACTCCCCAATGCAGATTATTTGGCTGTTGGTGTTAATCCTCGGGGATTAGTACCCTTCTTTGATAATGAGCGGGGAGCCCATGAGTTTCTATTCCATAAACTGTTTGCTGCGGGTTCCTGGCAAGACTTTGGCCAAGCCCCTGCCCAAGCTGCGATTCAGCTTAGTTATGTCCTAGAGCAGGGCCAGCTTAACTTAGCAATTAATGAAGCCAAGCTGAAAGGCCAAGATGGAAAATCTGTCTCTGCCGTTGTCTTTTCTGGAAATTATAATTACCCCGTCCGGGGAGATATTGGCATCAAGCGAGTCCAGAATGTCAAAGAGCGCATCCAGCTTTGGCAATCCACCGTGACTACGTTTCAGCAACTCGTCAATGAGCGTTTTATAGGGGTTGCTAATGCGTCTGCCTCGAATTCGGATATTCCCATGGCTCCCCCATCTGTGGAAAATGAGATGGTGCTTTAAGTCCTACTTTTGGATGGTGAACTTCCTCAATGGGGTATTCTCCGAGAATGAATCGGCATTGCTGAAAGGTTGCTGAAGCCGTTTGGCGAAATACTGGTCCAATGGATCTGCTTGCCCTTGCCGAGAACCTTAGGAATACACAAACTGTCTTGGACTAAGATGAATATCCTCAAGAAAATCATGGGTGCAGCAATTTTAGCGTTCAATATCCCTCGCATCATTGAGCTGACTCAAACCCTCAGTAATGGCGAAGCCACACCCTATGAAATGGGTCGATTAACGGGGGCCGTTGTGATGACTCTGTTGGCAAGTTGGCTGATATTCTCGAAGGAGACGGCAAAAAAAGCATAGAACAAGTTCTTCCGTAGGGAGTCCAATCGTGATGGCTAGCAAGAAAATTTTGATGCTGGTGGGTGACTTTGTAGAAGACTATGAAGTCATGGTTCCTTTCCAGGCATTGTTGATGGTCGGGCATACAGTACATACGGTGTGCCCCCATAAAAAATCTGGAGATATGGTCAGAACCGCCATTCATGATTTTGAAGGAGACCAAACCTATAGCGAAAAGCCCGGTCATAACTTCTTGCTTAATGCCACCTTTGCAGAGGTTGTTGTTGCCGACTACGATGCTCTGGTGATTCCAGGGGGCAGGGCTCCAGAGTATTTGCGTCTCAATGCTGAAGTTATCAAAATAGTGCAGCACTTTGCCCAGACTAAAAAGCCATTGGCAGCCATTTGTCATGGGGCTCAGGTGCTCTCTGCTGCAGGCGTTTTGCAGGGAAAACGTTGTTCGGCTTATCCCGCCTGTGGGCCAGAGGTGACTGCTGCTGGCGGGGAATATGTGGATCTGGCTGTGGATGATGCGTTGATTGATGGCAATTTGGTGACTGCACCGGCATGGCCTGCTCATCCTAAGTGGCTGTCCGCTTTCTTGCAGGTTTTAGGCACTCGAATTGAGCATCCAGAAGCTGCTTTAACCTGATGTGGGCGAGGTCTTTTGCCTGGTGTTAGAGGGGGCAAAGGCTGTCTGGGGATACACTCCTTGCCATTTCTATAACGCCTGACCGCAGACTGGAGGCCTGGTGAGCCTATGCAACAAAGACAAACTTTCCTTATGCTTTGTAAAGACTGGGTTGTCTTGCTCAACCCCCACCGATGGTTTCACAATCCTAATGATGCAGACCTCTTTTCCCGCGTGCCAGCCTTTAGATAGTTTGATAGCAGAATTGCCTGACTTACAGAAGCAAGCTTTGCAGCGTGGGGAAGCCATCATCTCGGGTAGTGCAGGTGAATATGTCGCTCAAGTCATCATGGAAGGTGAGGCAGAGGTGGCTTGGCAAGTGTTGACGGATTTTGAACATTTAGCAAAATTTCTGCCCAACGTTATTGCTACTCAAGTTTTGGAATCATCTGCACAGCGAACGGTTGTGGAGCAAACTAATATTTCTCAAGTTCTCTTTGCCCAAGTCCAATCTAAGGTGCGGACTGAAAATAGGGTAATGGCTCCTGGGCAATTGGGCTTTCACCTTCTCGAAGGCGATCTTAAGCGTCTGCAAGGGTATTGGCAGGTTTTGCCTCTCACTTCTTCCCAGATCTTAGTCAAGCAAGTTGTTGCTGCAGATGCAGATATGGGGTTTCTGGAGGGCAGCTTTCATCTCCTGTTTCGAGAAACGTTGAAGCGTACCCTCTCAGCTATTCAACAAGAAACCCAGGCCAGAACTTTACTCAAGGTGGCTTAGGTCTGTTTGGAGAGGGAGATTAAGGCTGCAAAAGATTAAGTGAATTTTTAGCCTTGACTGATCCTAGACTGGCGATTGTGAGGGAGTTTAGCCTGCCAGATCAATAGCAAAGGAAAGCATAATTCTAGGCTTGTGAAGACCAGGGCTAGCGGGCTGGGTGCTCCAACTTGCCAAAAAGAAATCACTCGTCCTAGGCCACCCATAAAGATGGCACCTGACAAAATTCGCAATGCCGTCTTGTGTTGTTCAATATTGGGGATGATCCACCAGGCCGTCACGGCTAGAGAAATATAAAACCCGGTGATATAGCGATAGTGGCTATCGAACTCTGGCGTAATCGCTTTAGCAGGCAGCCATCGTCCCAAGCCAGAGGTGAGACCCAGTATCGCCACTATTAAGGGAATCAAGCTTAAGAGCCCTAAGATGAGCTGTAGTCCTCGTTTCATACAAGATTCCTAATGGTGTAGTGATTAGAATTGGCTCAATCCTAATGTTATAATCTATAACAATGTTATAAAGTATAACGCAGTACACTGGTGCTGGAAGCAAGCTACCGTTGCCAGTGAGCAGTGAATCGTATCATCACGGTTATTTGAGAGAGGCATTGATTGAGGCTGCACTTCAGCAAATTCAATCAGAAGGAGCCTCAGCCCTGAATTTGAGTAAGTTAGCGCGCCAGTGTGGTGTCAGCCAACCTGCCGTATATCGTCACTTTGCGAATAAACAGGCTTTAAGTTTCAGTTTGGTCCAATGGGGATTTGAAATGCTGATTCAGCGCTTGCAAGCTACCACTCAGCCTGAGCAAGAAGAGACGTTAACCAGCATCAAAGGCTTAGCACAAGCCTATTTGCAGTTCACCCTTGAGCATACGGAGCTTGCCCGGATGATGTTTAGTTTGAAAGAGCGGGTAACTGACCCCATACTCCATGGGATTTCCAAGCAAGCAGCGGGTCCCTTATATCAAATCGTCACGATTGCCCAAGAGCGTCAGACTCTGAAAGGAGATGATGTTGACCAGGCTGTTCGACTGATCTGGGCTTCAATCCATGGACTAGCAATGTTACTGATGGATGAGCAAATGCCCTATGTGACACAGACCCCTGGAGCAATCGAAGTGCATCTCGATGCGATCGCACAGTTGCTACATGATGGTTTATTTATTCAGCAGCCCTGACTAACCCAGAGTAAAAGAGAGGCCCCGAAAAAACAGATCAACAGCCTGAGGATTGCAAGAGTAAACTGCAGCGGTTTAGCTGGAGACGACAGATGAGGTCTGATAGTTTTGCTTCTCCAACGTTAGCGCCAATCCTACCGCTGCAAATTCTTGATTCAGCTTATTCATCCAGGTGGGAGAGATCGTCAGATTCTCGAGTTTGCTCATATGCTCTAATTCTTTGAGTTGCTGCGTCAGTTGAGTGGCCCCCATAGAGGCGCTCATGGATTTTAGAGAATGGGCAATTTCATTGATTTGGACGTGGTTTGTGTTTGCGATCGCATCCTGCAATCCCTCAAACATTGGCTTTGCATCTTTGAGGAAATTATCAATCACAGAGACGAGAAAACTGCCGCCATCATCTCCACCAATGTCTATCAGGGTCTGGATTGCCGATTGCTCTAACAGAGCAGGCTTCACGTCTTTGGGGAGAGAAGTCTCTGATAATGGACGATACTGACTGAGAGCGGTTTTGAGTTCATCTAGTGACACAGGCTTGCAGAGATAGTTCGACATCCCGGCATCCAAACATTCTTGTCTCTCTTCTGGTAAAGTCCGCCCAGAGACCCCAATAATGTAGGGACGAATGCCTTGTTGATGCAGGGATTGAACCACCTCCAAACCATTCATCTTGGGCATTTGCACATCCAGCAAAATCAAGTCATAAGTTTGGTTCTGGCATGCCTCCACCACTTGCTGACCATCACCGACGACATCGGCCGAATACCCCAGGTGTACCAGACGTTGCACCATTAATTGCTGATTGAGGGTATTGTCATCAGCCACTAATATTTTGAGATTTTCAGGATGGACAGACTCCATCTCCTGCAAAGCGTCTGGCTCAGACTGCTCAGGCTCAGTGTATATATATTGGACGCCAAGATGCTCCGCTATCTTGTCTAGGATGGTACTTTCTTGGCAAGGTTTACGGACAAAATCATCACACCCGACCGAGAGCGCATAGAGGCGATCTTCTTCAAAAGCGTTCGCCGTTAGGGCAATAATCACGGGGGGATTGTCTCCACATTGGGCTTTTATTTCCCGAGTGGCGTTGTAGCCATCCATGACCGGCATGCGCATATCCATCCAGATCAAATGGGGGGCCCATTCCTGCCAAATAGCAAGGGCCTCTTTACCGTTCACTGCTTCTCGAATGTCAAACCCAAAGGGGGCCAGCCATTGCTGCATCAGCTGTCGGTTGGCCCATTTGTCTTCCACAATCAGCAGTCGATAGGTGGGTTGTCCGGCTGCTAAGGCCACTACCTGTCGTGCGGGCTTCACGGTATGAACTTCTGCTGCATCGACGAGAGTGGCTGGAATCGTGAAGCGGAAGGTTGAGCCCTGTCCTACGGTACTATCAACCTCAATATCCCCCCCCATCAGTTGGACAAATCGGCGGCTAATGGGTAATCCGAGTCCTGTCCCTTCTTGGGCACGATAGCCTGAATCAGTTTGAGTAAAGGCTTCAAAGAGCTGGTCAATATCAGATGTTTTGAGGCCAGGACCCGTATCCATGACCGCAAATGTCAGTTGGCAGGTATCCCCTCGCTGGCCTATCTGTTCTGAGGTATCCACCTGGAGCAAAACCTGGCCTTTTTCCGTATAGTTGAGACCATTCCCTAGCAAGTTGATCAGGACTTGGCGTAGTTTCCCTTCATCTGCGAATACAAACTGGGGGACTATCGCTGTCCGTTCAAATTGGAGCTGTAATCCTTGCAATTCGGCTTTGGCCTCCAGCATATCTTGGAGAGAATCCAATAACCGGTACAGATCAAAGCTGACTTGGGTAAGGGCCAACTGTCCCGCTTCAATCCGAGACATTTCTAAGACATCGTTAATCAGTGATAATAAATGTTCACCACTCCGGCCAATAATGCCGAGCTGTTCGGTTTGAGTATCCCTTAATTCAGGATCTCGCTGCATGATCTCTACATATCCCAAAATTGCATTCAGGGGCGTTCGCAATTCGTGACTCATGTGGGAGAGAAAGTCGCTTTTGGCTTGGCTAGCAGCGTCAGCCGACTCCTTGGATTGTTGGGCTTGGTGGAGGAACTCTGTTTGCTGGAGTGCGACGCCTAATTGAGTGCTAATTTGAATCGCGAATTCCCGCTCTTTGACTTGCCATTGCCGAGGAGCTGAGCATTGATGAATCGCTAAGAGTCCCCACAGAATATTGCTCCGAAATAGAGGTACGACTAAATGAGCCTGAACTTGCAACCCTTGCATCATCTCTATGTAACAAGGATGCAAATTACAGGTGTTGAGATCATCAATCGCAAAGACTTGGTGAGTGCCAGGACTGGCGGTATAGCGATCTTGGAAACAGTCGCCTTTGACGTCATACCCCAAGATGGATCGGTAATCGGGGTGGACATCTTCAGCAACCACTTCCCCTTGGCTATATTTAGCACCCGGCAAAAACTGAAAGACCACAACCCGTTCAACTTGCAAGAGTCTACGCACCTCTCGGGTTGTGGTGGCGAAAATAGTTTCCAAATCCAAAGACTCTCGGATTTTGGAGATCACATTTGTCAGAGTATGCTGCTGTTCAGCAATAATCGCTAGCTGTTGAGCCTGATTTTGAACCTTTTCTGTGGCTCCAGCTTGTTGGACGGCAACCCCCAGGTGTGTTGCCAGCTGTGTAATAAAATCAACCTCTAAGGGCTGCCACTCATAAGGATTGGAATGCTGGTAAGCGCCGATGAGTCCCCACAAACGGCTACCGACAAAAACAGGGGCAATCAAAAAAGCCTTGATCTGGTAGTAGTTGTAGGTTTCCAAATGACAGGGAGAGAGGCCAGCTTGGGAAACATCATTCACAACAGATACATGGTGATGACGGTATCGTCCGCCCTGCGTTTCTTGAAGATGAGAGTCATTCCAGACTTCACGAGTGGCATAGACAATCTGTTCCCACTTAGGTTTAACGGCCCGAAAATCATGAATAAATGAGCCGCCCCAGTCTTCATCAAACTGGTAAACTGCCACATGATCGACATCCAGCAATCGCTGGGCTTCCTGAGTGGTAGTCTGGAAAATTGTATCTAGATTCAGCGCTTTTTGCAGTTTAGATAGGATATTGGTTAAAGCTCGCTGTTGATTGGCAATCGCCGTCGAACGATGTAGCTCAGCGGTCCGTTCCTTAATTTGTTCTTCTAAATGGGTATTGAGGGTCTGTACCTGCTGGTAAAGCTGGTATTGGTTAATCGCACCAGAAAACCGTTCTCCTAAGGCTTCAGCCAAGCGGATCTCTGCGTCTGTCCAGGGCTGAGATTGCCCTGATTTGATCTGTCTCCAAGCTTCAAAAGACTGACGAGGAGCTAACTGACGGCTATCGGGGTGATGGAATCCTGCCCAGCGCAGCTCTTCTTCCACCTCATCCCGAAAAATAGTGATGCACCCCAGCAATTCCGTATCGAAATAAAGGGGTAAAATCATCACGCCACGAATGGGAGTGGATTGAAAGGCAGGACTTAAAACCCGAAATAATGGCTCTCGGTAAATATCTGCGATCGCCCATACTGTATTGCTGCGGGTAGAAGAACGGGCCTGGGGCGATAGGGAATAGTTTTTGCGCATCCAGTCCACTGACCAAGGGCGGCTTTCGGCATCAGTGATTTCGACAGCCTGGGTTGAATGCAGATAATTTTGCCATAGGGCATTTTCTTCAATCAATCTGTCATGATCTAATCTGGCGGGTTGATCGCCACAACAATAGAGTTCTGCGGATTGTTCGGACGCAGTATGGCTGAGATACAATCGTCCCCCAGTGCCCTGCATCACGGCCACCATCTCTGTCAGGGCAATCTTTAGCGGAACGGTGGGTTTGGTATATAACAAGGCTGTGACTCGATTCACCCCCGCTTCTTGGGCGGCCTGCTCACGCACCCGGTCTAGTAGGGTCGCTTGACCAATGGCCACTGCCATTTGATCCACCACGGCCTGAATGAGTTCGAGTTCTGCCTCCTCCACTTGACGGGGTTGTGCATGGTGGGAAACCAGAAGGCCCCAGAGACGTTGCCCTTTGTTTAATCCCGTTAAAGCACCTGCCTCGATATTGACCTGCTCAAAGGTGGATTGCTCAATTACGATAGGCACTACCACCGAAGATTGCACTCCCATTGCTTTTAAATATTCGACATGGCAGGGATCGATAGGCCGAAAGCGAATATCGTGATCCTCTAGCTCTGAGCCGGTTTCTGTGCAATTGAGGGGGCTAAAACCAATTTGTTGGGTGGAGAGATCCACCACAGACCGTTGCCGGGCCTTTAGAAATAGTTCACGGGCTGGCAGAGGAATATCATCTGCCGGAAAATTGAGTCCTAATAACGAGGGTAAACGGTCTTCACGAATGGATTCAGCAATGACCAAACCATGTCCATCCGGGAAAAATTTATAGACTTTGACGCGATCGGTGCCTAAGAATGCTCTGACTTCAGCCACTGTCGCTGACAAGATCTCATTCAGCTCTAACGACTGACGGATGCGAGTCGTAATGCGATTGAGAAGGGATTGCTGAGTCAAGTTAGAAGGTTCGTCGGGGAAGGAACAGTCAGCATTTAATTTTGAGGAGGATACATCCATCGTCTAAATCCCGAATTACAGTCTTTGGAACTGTTAGTGACTCGATTTAGGCAATTTCTGCGATAGTTTCACTTTAACCTACAGAACAATATCAGAGTGTAACTGGGTTAACACCCATATCCCAACCAAAAGCCATCGTCCTGGTTGCCACTGTTGCTTCTGGTTATGTGATCAATCCACAAAAATGACCTGCAGACAGGCATGAACTGTCTCATGCCCTAACGTGCCCATTCTTATGGCAAATTTTCACAGAAATTCATCAAAATATTGATCCCAATATTGATCCCTTCAGCAACTTTGTGGGGGTGAGTTAGCGGAGCTATTTTCGTTCAGGATGGTAAAGATTTTGGCTGGTGTCACCCATCTGATTAATGGTTGCAATCATCTGACTTAACCGCCCATGATCACGCTGATTGAAATAGAACACTAATCGAGGTAAATGTTCCGTTTCATCCTGAACCTGTTGAGGTTGAGGTTCTTGCAGATCAAGCTCTTCGGGTAAAGCCCTACTTTTACGAATCTGGTCACGGATCAGAATATCTGGGAATTCCCGGTTTAACCATTTGACTTCTGAGGTGGAGAGTTCTTGATTGAGGCGCATCACTAACCGATCGCCAACATAGCGACTTGAGTGGTAGATCTGGTAGAACCCCGAAATCGCAGCACAAGCCGTCTCCAAATTATCCGTAATTGTGTATAAACGATGGTCATCTGCACTGATCAGCTCTCCATCGATCAGGTGCTTGTGAATATAAGCATCCCAGTCTTGCCAATAGTGAGTGCCTGGCGGATCGATCAAAACCACTGGTACGGGGGGGGACTTTCCAGTTTGACTCAGGGTAAGACATTCAAAGGCTTCATCTTGGGTGCCAAATCCACCGGGGAAGAGTGCGATCGCATCTGTTTCCCGGAGAAAAAACAATTTGCGAGTAAAGAAGTACTTGAAGTCGATCAGCTTCTCATCCCCAGCAATGTAAGGATTAGAATCTTGCTCAAAGGGAAGCTGAATGTTGAGGCCAAAAGACTTTTTCGGCCCAGCCCCTAGATTGCCCGCTTCCATAATGCCGCCCCCTGCTCCTGTCATCACCATAAATCCTTGTTGGGTAACGCAGCGGGCAAAATCTACTGCCATTTTGTAGGCAGGACTATCTGGCGGTAGACGGGAAGACCCAAAGATGGAAATCTTGCGAATGTGTCGATAGCGGTGGAAGACTTGAAACCCTTGCTCTAGATCTTGTAATGCCGCGGTTAGAATTTTCCAATCTAAGCGATCGAGATCCTCTTCAGCCATATTCAGCACCGTTTCAAGGGCCTGCATCATTAGAGGACCATGCTTGAGTTGGGGTAAGACCTCTAGGAAATGATTCAGACGCTGATGTAAAGTAACCGATGGGTCAGGAGACTCAGTCATAAGTATGGGTTAGGCTAGGTCAGCTCAACGATAACAATTTAATGAATAAAAAGTGGCCCTTAGCCAATTAGCTAAGGGCCACTTTAATGGTTTGAATAAACTGCCAATCTTAGTTGCAGTGAACGGATCCCATGTTAGAACCCGAGAAAATTTAAAAACTAGAGATACTTATCTAAGGTACTGGCCAAAGTTGTTTTGGGAACAGCTCCGACAACCATATCGACCCGCTGTCCTCCCTTAAAGACCATGAGGGTAGGAATACTACGAATCCCATACTGACTCGCAACATTAGGATTTTCATCCGTGTTGATTTTTACAACCTTGACTTGACCTTTATATTGCTCAGAGATTTCATCAACGACGGGAGCAACCATTCGACAAGGTCCGCACCAAGGTGCCCAAAAATCAACTAGAACAGGAACGTCACTTTCAATGACTTCTTCTTTGAATGTGGCATCTGTGACTGGGGCAGCTGATGACATGCTTAGAAACCTTTATCGACTGTAGCTTATCTACGATTTGTACCATAGCAGGTTCAACCCCACCTAGACATAAACAGAAAATTAACAATCAAAATGCCGATATCACCGCCTAAAATGAGGAAGCCGCCCGAACAACTGCTCAGGCGGAGTGTGGTGTGAGGAGTGAACGGAAACATGTGTCTCCGCTATACCCATTCTAGGCAACCAATTCACGTTTGCCATACCTTTTTTGTCAAAGATCGGCGTCTAAACGTGTTAAGTTTGGCAAATTTTTGTTATTTACCCATACCTAGTTTTTGGGCAGCCTGATAGACCTTCCCTTCTGTCAGCAGAGATGGGGCAACCACCACCTCCACTTGCTGCATCTGTTTGATGTCTTTGGCGCCTAAGGTACCCATGCTGGTTTGCAAGGATCCAAGGAAGTTATGGGTGCCATCATCCAATTGGGCCGGTCCCCGCAAGATTTGCTCTAGGGTACCGGTTGTCCCGACCCGAATCCGTGTCCCTCGGGGCAACACAGGACTAGGTGTTGCCATCCCCCAGTGGAATCCTCGCCCGGGTGCTTCTGTGGCTCTCGCAATGGGTGAGCCCATCATAATCGCATCGGCACCACAGGCAATACATTTGCAAACGTCACCGCCAGTAATCAGGCCCCCATCCGCAATGATCGGAATATATTGGTTGGTCTCGCGAAAATGGTCATCCCGAGCGGCAGCACAATCTGAGATTGCAGTTGCTTGAGGAACCCCCACTCCCAATACGCCTCGGGTTGTACAAGCTGCACCAGGACCAATACCCACCAAGACTGCTGCAGCACCTGCCTGCATCAAGCTTTTAGTGACTTCGTAGGTTACACAATTTCCCATGACCACAGGTATCGGCAACTCTTGGCAAAACTTAGCCAGATCAAGGGGGGTAACACTTTCTGGAGATACGTGATCAGTGGAAACGACCGTTGCTTGGATAAAAAATAAATCTGCACCTGCTTCGACCACAGCTTGCCCAAATCGACTGGCCCCTACAGGGGTTGCACTCACCGCTGCAATGCCTCCTTGAGACTTGATCTGGGTGATCCGCTCACGAATTAGTTCAGGTTTGATGGGTTCTGCGTAGAGTTCTTGCATGAGTGGCACAAAGCCATTCACATCAACCCCAGCAATTTTGTCCAGAATGGGCTCTGGATCGCTGTAACGGGTTTGAATTCCTTCCAGATTCAATACACCTAGAGCGCCTAACTCTGACAGACGAACTGCCATTTTGACGTCCACGACCCCATCCATCGCACTCGCTAGAATGGGGATCTCCCGCTGAATACCACCGATTTGCCACTGGGTATCTGCCAGTTGTGGATCTAGGGTTCGTTGTCCTGGTGAAAGGGCAATTTCGTCAATTCCATATGCTCTACGTGCCGTTTTGCCACGGCCAATTTGAATATCCACACCAGTAACCATTCCAGAACGATTTAGCTAGACTAACAAAGCCAAATTGCCCTGTCAAAGTCTCACAAAGACTTGAATCTTGACAGGCGCAGCGTATCGCTGGCCAGCTCCTACTCACTGCAGCTTCTAGAGAGTTGTAAGTGTTTGGTGGCTCAATGCCATCATTCCGATTCTGGAGAGGAGCGGCGCTTAATAATGGGCTTGCCAACTGGGCGAGGCTTGTCCGAAGTTTGATGGGGGGCGAGGGGAGCTAAACTTTCTGGGGGGGGGGACTATGAGACTCGCTTCTTTCTTGTTTTGATTTGCGTTTGGGTGGTACAAGCGCTACTTTTTGTCCATTTAAAATCGTTAATTCTTCCCCTTGCCGCAGTACATGCAAGTCCCAAAAATAGCCCATTGCTTTATCCTTTAGACTGCCAGTGAGCTTGAGCTTAAATGCTTTGGGGCGATCTGAACTTTTTCGAGGAGATTGCTGAATTTTGACCAATAAATAGTTTCTCTCAGTGGATTGGAAAACAATCTCACCCCGGATGGAAAAATAACCATCTTGAAGAGGGGCAGCAAGCTGGCTAGGCTCTTCAGGCACTGCTGGTTCTTCAGGCGTTTCAGACTCTTCTGCCGCAGCCACGGGACCAAATCCTTCCGTTGACCAAACGCCGACAATCTGCATATGCAGCGTTTCTTCTTTCTCGCGTGTCCGAGGATAAACAACCCACAAGTAGGTTTGCTCTAAATCTAGATATTTTTTGACCAGACTCATCACCTGACCCAACAAAACCGCATCTAAGTAGGTTTCGTCTTCTGTAATCAGGTCTCCTCGATTAAATTGCTCTTCTGAAGGTCGGTACTTCCCCTTGATTAACCCAATCGCCCGATATTGCATCGGCTCACTGGGCGGTGGAATGGGTTGCTGTCCTAGGGTCTCAGGTACATCACTAGCGACATCCGCAGCCGGTTCTTCTTTTTTCTACAGAGACTACCTCGGTAGCTGGAGGAGGGGGGGGGGCTTTAGCTACAGGGCGACGGGGTGGACCTTTTAATTGCATACCGTCCACATGAGTCTCTTGAGTCTCATCCATGGGAGTATTAGACTGTTCATCTGACACCGTTTGGGGGTCCATATCAACAGATTTCTTTTGGGTGTGACGAGTTGACTTAGGTGGCTGTTCGCTAGAGGAACTCATAGACTTCGGAATGATAATCGAGCAGCAGGTGGGTGAAACCTGATTGTATTTTTTTACCATCCTAACCGGGCGGTCGATCAAATCCTAATCCCTGAGGAATTAAAAATGATCGTTTCCCACAAAACTCAAGAAAATGGTTATCTACTCTGGATAAAAAAGTTTAGTTAATACAAGCAATCTCACCTGATTTTTGACTAAACATTAAATTCTCTTTGTAGTCAATTGGACAATCCACAATTGTTGGCACGTCTTGGGCCAATGCAGACTCTAGACAAGGCATAAAATCAGCACTAGATTCTACTCGATAACCCTTGAGTCCCATGCTTTCTGCAAGCCGTACAAAATCAGGATTGCCAAACTTAATAAAAGAAGCTTCTCCGTAATATTGTTGTTGTTTCCACTCAATCAAACCATACCCGCCATCATTGAAAATGATTGTGGTGAAAGCAACACCGAGACGTAATGCTGTTTCCAATTCCTGCATATTGATCATGAAGCCACCATCGCCGGTCACAGCCACAACATGGCGATCTGGATAGACTAATTTGGCTGCTAATGCACCAGGAATAGCAATCCCCATGGCGGCGAACCCATTAGAAATTAAACAGGTATTAGGCCGATCACAATGGTAATGACGGGCCATCCACATTTTGTGAGCGCCGACATCAGAGATCACAATGTCTTCGGAGGCGAGAACTGCTCGGAGGTCATAAATCAGTTTTTGCGGGCGTAGGGGGAAGTGTTCATCGCTGGCATACTCCTCATAGTCTGCTCGGATTTGTGGCCTAAGCTCGACCCCATAGGGATCCGGTTTGCTATGGCGATCAGCCCGTCGGAGAATTTCGATTAGGGAATCAGAGATATCTCCTACTACTTCAGTTTTAGGGATATAGCTACTGTCGATTTCAGCGGGCTCTGCCCCCACATGCACAATGGGAATGGTGCCGTCAGGATTCCACTTTTTAGGAGAAAACTCGATTAAGTCATAGCCCACGGCAATGACGAGATCCGTCCGATCAAAGCCACAGCTAATATAGTCTCGCTGTTGTAATCCTACCGTCCATAAGGCTAAGGGATGGGTATAGCGAATGACCCCTTTGCCCATAAAAGTATTGGCCACGGGAATATTCAATTCGGTTGCAAATTGGGTGAGAGCCTCGCTAGCCTTGGCTCTAATCGCCCCATTGCCCACCAAGATCAAAGGATTAGTGGCCTGAGAAATCATTTCTGCTGCCTGCTCTAGATTGCGGGGTGAGGCAAAGCTGCGTATCAGGCTATCTTGCTGCAGTGGCATGCCTTCAGCGGGCATGGCGGCAATGTTTTCTGGTAAATCAATATGAACGGCTCCGGGCTTTTCTGCCTGGGCTCGTTTGAAGGCGCGCCGCACAATTTCTGGGGTATTGCTGGGACGAACAATTTGAGAGCTCCATTTGGTAACCGGATTAAACATAGCCACCAAATCTAAATACTGGTGGGACTCGATATGCATCCGATCGGTGCCGACTTGTCCGGTAATTGCAACTAAGGGCGCTCCATCTAAGTTGGCATCTGCAACGCCAGTCATTAGGTTGGTGGCCCCTGGGCCTAGGGTCGATAGGCAAACCCCTGCTCTCCCGGTTAATCGACCGTATACATCGGCCATAAAAGCAGCCCCCTGCTCATGGCGGGTGGTGATGAATTGGATAGAGGAGTTTCGCAGGGCTTCTAGGACTTGGAGGTTTTCCTCTCCCGGCAACCCAAAAATATACTCAACACCTTCGTTTTCCAGACATTTGACCAACAATTCTGCTGTATTCATTAAAAATGGCTCACTTCACCCATACGGTTTTGATGTTAACGAATTCATGAATGCCTTGAATGCCTAATTCTCGGCCATAGCCAGAGCGTTTGATGCCGCCAAAGGGAAGGCGGGGATCAGACTTGACCATACCGTTGATAAAGACAGCGCCTGCATCTAAGTGCTTGATCAGGAGGTCTTGCTCTTGTGGATCTGTGGTCCAGGCACTGGCCCCTAATCCAAAGGGGCTATCGTTGGCTAGGGTAATGGCGGCTTCCATATCAGTAACTCGAAAGACTAGAGCCACTGGACCAAAGCATTCCTGCGAGTAAATTGGGTTGTCTTTGGTGATGTCTGACAGAATTGTGGGTTGGTAAAAATTTCCAGGTAAGTCTGGCCGCTGGCCACCAAGCAGTACTTGAGCACCGTGAGCAACGGCAATTTGGACTTGCTGTTCTAGTTCTTCAAGAATACTTGTGGTCGCCAAGGGGCCGACATCGGTTTGGGGACTCATGGGATCGCCTAGAGTTAGCTTGCTAAATGCGGCAACAAATTTTTCTTGAAACTGATCTGCGATCGCATCTGCCACAATAAATCGTTTTGCTGCAATACAGGACTGTCCTGTATTCAACATCCGCGCTTTCACTGCCGTGGTAACTGCTGCGTCTACATCAGCGCTAGCTAAGACGATGAAGGGATCACTGCCTCCCAGTTCTAGGACTGTTTTTTTGATCTGACTCCCTGCGATCGCCGCTAAACTAGCTCCTGCAGGTTCGCTCCCCGTCAGGGTTGCTGCTTTTACCCGATCATCTTTAACCACCATTTCTACTTGCTGTGCAGAGATTAATAAAGTTTGGAATACGCCTTCTGGAAACCCTGCCTCTACTAGGATTTGTTCAATGGCTAAAGCACATTGAGGGACATTGGAGGCATGTTTCAGGATGCCTACATTTCCGGCCATCAGAGCTGGAGCAGCAAACCGGAAGACCTGCCAAAAGGGAAAATTCCATGGCATAACCGCCAATATAATTCCCAGGGGTTGATAACAGACCCAAGACTCTTGGGCATCCGTTTCTATGGTCTGGCTAGCCAGAAATAGGGGGGCTTGTTCTGCATAGTATCGACAGACCCAAGCGCATTTTTTCACTTCCCCCAGGGCTTCTTGAATCGGTTTGCCCATTTCTAAGGTCATTAGGGCAGCATATTGCTGACTTTTGTCAGGATTTTCCAACATATCAGCAGCTCGTAATAACCACTGGCGTCTATCGTCAAAGCTGGTATGCCGATAGGACTGGAATGCCGATTCAGATTGCGCTAACTTTAATTGAATGGTTTCAGGAGAAAGAGCTGAGAAAGATTGAAGTGTTTCTAAGGTTGTCGGATTAACTGTTGCGATGCCCATGCTCCAACCTCTGAATTCAGTTTCTAACCAATAAAGGTAAGCTCTACAGTGTCAATCATCGCAAAAAAATGTTCGACTTGTGGAGGGAATCATCGAAAGTTGCTGATTCTAGAGTAGACCTGTCACTTTTGGTAAAATTTTCTGCAAGACCGGATACTTTTTGCCTATGAGTTGAGTAGGAATGGCTTCAGTTAAACACTGACAGAGGCAGTCATTCGGGAGAGTAGCAGAAAAGCCGGTCCTCGGACCTCAATTAAATACTAAGTAAGACTTTCCAAATCAGTTGAGAAAATTATGGCTGCAACTTGTTCTTTTGATATTGTTAGTGAATTTGAATGGCAGGAATTGGTCAATGCGATTGATCAAGCCAATCGAGAAATTAAGGCTCGCTACGATCTGAAAGATACTAAAACGGAGATCAAGCTAGATCCAACTGAAATCACGATCAGTACGGATAGCGAATTTACCCTGGATGCGGTTCATAATGTTCTGCAAACTAAAGCAGTTAAACGCAAGCTTTCCCTGAAGATTTTTGACTATGGCACCATCGAATCAGCCAGCGGCAACCGGGTGCGACAGGCCATTAAGCTCCAAAAGGGTATTGATGTCGAATTGGCGAAAAAAATTTCCAAACTGATTCGCACGGACTACAAAAAAGTTCAAGCCAGTATCCAGGGAGAGGTTGTCCGGGTATCCTCCAAATCGAAGGATGACTTACAGCAAGTCATGCAAAATCTAAAACAAGAAGATTGGCCAGTTGCCCTGCAGTTTACAAATTACCGTTAATCTTAAGAGTGGGCGATTCTACTTTTTTCTTGACCCGATTATGGAGGTATTATGCTGCGCCGGACTTCAGTCGCAACCATTGGCTTAGTTATTGGAACCATTCTCTCTGTCTTGGGAATGGCTGGGTACATCAATAATGAAACGACCCTGAATGTGATCACATTCTTTGTGGGTGTACCTGTGTTGGTGGGCGCTTTGGCCTTAAAAGCGGCTGAACTTGAGCCTATTTCTTTTAAAGAAGAGCCTTCTAGTGAAATGTTGGCTTTACGGGAAGCTCAAGCCACACCAACTTTAAATCAAGTGGTTCAGGATGTTACTCGCTATCGCTATGGACAAACTGTGCACTTGGATATTGCCCTAGACCGCTTGGGGCTCAAACCCAGTTTTGTTGATGAATGTCCCGTTTTGGTGGGGCTACGCGAAGATAATACTGAGGGCGCATATACTTTAGTCCTGGAATTTGAAACGCCCTACGTCCCGTTTGAAAACTGGAAAAAGAAAGAAGACCGATTTGCGAGCTTCTTCGGCCCTGGGATTAATGCTTTAGTCGAAGAGCCTAGTA
The DNA here is from genome assembly GCF_021497025.1 of Acaryochloris sp. 'Moss Beach'. Lineage (NCBI taxonomy): Bacteria > Bacillati > Cyanobacteriota > Cyanophyceae > Acaryochloridales > Acaryochloridaceae > Acaryochloris > Acaryochloris sp. 'Moss Beach'. The sequence goes on along the minus strand of NZ_CP071717.1, from coordinate 1,586,218 downwards.
AAGATCGTGTGGATATTTCGTTAATTGTTAAGGCTGCTTAAGCCTTAACAATTACAGGATTAGTGAGATAACCGCTGAATGTAAATCACTGATCACAAGAAGCCAGTCGATTTCAGGTTGATTAGATGGGGGTTGCATCATTGTATGTAATCCCCATTGATGGTTTTAGGCTCAGAGTTCCCCTTGTCGTTCAGTACAACTCTGGTCAATATTTCTAGCCACAGTCACATCCACCGCAATCCCCACAGCCATCTAAACCGCCTAATACATCACAATCTAGATCGCAGAGTTCAAATACGTCACAAATATCTAGGGGAATGCAGGCACTATCACACCATCCTGCACCACAATCCCCACAGGACTCTTGCTTCTTTCGACGTTTCTGAGATTTAGGCAAACTTGCGTTTAAGATGCGGCTCGCACCTTTGCAGGCTCGCAACCGCTTTTGAAAGCGAGGTATCGTACCAGCTAGCCCATCATCCTGGACTGAGCGTCGAAAGTATTCTGAGCAAGATATTCCCCCATAGAACCGTCTGTGAGCACAAGAGAATCCTTTGTAGGGAGATAGGTAGCGTTGGTAGTCGCGTACGCCCATCAGCACTATCCATCGCAATAAATGACTGAGGTGAAGGCGTTCTGCTGCCTGAGCAACGGGAACAATCACAGCAGCAGAACGGGATATGATTCCTCTATTCACAAGTCAAACGCCTTCAGAAACGAGTACATGGATTAGGGTTCCCACTAGAAATCAATATCTAGGTTTCTGCTGATGAGTGAGGGGTAACTTTATTATTGCCATTAGGAGTCGCAATTCAAGTTAGGTAACTCTCCTTTTAAAAAGATGTCGATTGTAAGGTGGGTGAAGAAGAGAGAGCGGATAGGATGGGTGCGTAAAATCCTTGTAAATGGATCAGGTCATGGTAAAAATTGGTTCGCAGCCATGCACAATAGCGGCTGGCTGGCGACGGTTGAAGCTGTTCACCTTGTTGGAAACTTTGCACAATGAGATGAGCTGCCATCATGCCGGAGGTCATCGCTTTGAGAACGCCATGGGAGGAAGCCGGGTCTAAGACTGCAGCGGCATCCCCCACCAAAAAATAACCGGGACCCGCAGCGGGGTTTACGAGTCGCCAGGTAACGTCTACGGCTCGCGCTTTGCCTTCCGGAAAGAGATCGGCTAAATCTTCAGGATGCCAATGGGCATCGGGTTGACTATCAAAGGACAATCGAGTCCATTGATAGCGTTGGTGTTCCACCTTTGCAATCCAGGTCCATCCCTCAGCATCAGAGGCGATTAAAGGGGCTTGGTCCCGCTCTGGGCATTCTCCTGTCGCATAGCCGTAATAGGCTTTTAGGGGAGGAGAATAAGGTGTGGTTCTAATCCCCAGTTTTCGAGCTAACCATTGGCAACTGCCGGCAGCATCCACTACAAAAGCGGCGTCTATAGAACCTAATGTGGTATTGAGGCCTTTCACCTGTCCCTGGTTCACAATCGGTTCTAATGCTCGACAGGGTTGCAGAATCTGAACTCCTAGCGTTTGGGCCTGTTCTAGTAGAAGGGAATCAAACTGCGATCGCATCGCCTGAAACCCCAACCATGGTCCCTGCTCATCTTCACCAAAAGCCTGAAATTCCCGTTCTCCTTGCCACTCGATATAGTGGCCTGGATGGCGCAAAAAGCCTGCGCTCAGCACCTGCTCTGCGACACCCAGCTTCTTGAGTAGAGGTTCAATGCCTGGATGTAAAGTTTCGCCAGGATGGGAACGGGGAAACTCCGCTTGTTCCAGGAGGGTTACCTGAAGACCTTTTTGGGCACAGTGAATCGCTGTCGCTGTGCCGCCAGGCCCTCCACCCACTATGACGACATCGGCTTTAGGCAGTGATGACAAGTTGCCAGTCCTCCTGATTTCGGTTGACCAATACGCGGGGTAAGACCCCTATAAATACAGATATGTGATGGTCAAAGGCCGGTCTTTGACCATCACATAATCGTTTCACGTCATCAATGAGCGCCATAGCCGACATTCCCCGCATAAAAGAATTGCACTTCTATTTGTCTTATCAGCCCAAATCGTGTTTTTTACGCGGCTAAGATCTTAGAGAACTTTGCCTGACGAGGCTTCTCCAGGATGGGGATAGTCAAATTTCAGATTGATCTACAGTTTGATTGTGGTCTGGAACCGAGGGAAGAACAGTTGCTGCGAACAATCGTTGGCTTTCATCAAGATCAAGAATCCCATTGGGTGGCAGACCTAGATTGTGGCCATGCCCAACATACCCGTCATGATCCACCTTTCTTTCCCTGTCCTTGGGTGATGACGGCTGCTGGTCGAAGGTCTCGGATTGGGACTGAATTGGACTGTGGATGGTGCGATGGCAAAACAATACCTGATGGCTATGCTTCTTACAAACAAACTCCAGTCTTTACTGCCGAAACGATTCCCTCTGGATTACGCCAGCAACATGCGACCAAAAGAGGGGTTTGGGGCCTAATCCATGTTGTGAAAGGGACACTGATCTACCGAATTCACCACCCCTTTCATACTGAAGAAACCTTAGACCCTCAGACCCAAGGGATCGTCCTTCCCGAAGTCCAACACGATGTTCAACCCAGTAAAGATGCAAGGTTTTATGTTGAATTTTGGCGACGACAAGAGGAGTAGAACATTCAGCTCCCCCCTTTACCAAGGCAAGACCTCTCCATTGGCATGCCAGAAAGTACCCGTGTTTTCCAGGTTCAACTGATCGATTCGAGCCAATAATCCTTTTACAGACTGTTCAGGGGGAATTCCTTGGGGATTAAAGCGGGTCATCCGCGTCTGAACTAAGCCAGGATGTAGAATTGCTACGGCTATCCCTTTCGGCTTGAGATCATGGGATAGGGATTTCCCCGCCATACAAAGGGCCACTTTAGACATGCGATAGCCATAGGAGCTACCGGAGGTATTGTCACCAATCGAGCCCATCCGGCTTGTCATTAGAATCACCTTGGAGCCCGATTGGAGATTGGGCAATAGGGCATGGGTCAGACGTAAGGGACCAATGGCATTCACTTCATACTGGAGGCGAATACTCTCAATATCGAGTGCCTCTAAAGTAACTCGATTTATAATCCCAGCATTATTGATTAGTCCATCCAGGGGCTGCCCTGCCAAGCGTTGAACGAGATCCGCCACAGAGGTGTCTGAGGTGATATCCACTTGGGTCTCTACCTGAATGCCCAGGGCTTCTAACTCAGGGGATGAGTTGCGGCAAGCTGCAATCACCGTTTCACCCTGCTGCTGAAGTTGTCGGCAATACTCTAAGCCAATACCGCGATTGGCACCTGTCACTAAATAAGTCGCCATAGAAAAATTTTGTTCACCCTATCAAGTTACTTCAACCACAAGATTTTGAGGCAGGTCTAAGGTCTGCATTGTTGAGCCATCATCATTGAGATGGGATATGTTAGTCAGACCCAAGCAATTCACCCACTATGCTAACGGCCGGGCAAGTCATCCAGGAAAGATATCAACTGCGGCAGCAGTTGAGGGCGCAACCGACTCGACAAACATGGTTAGCGACAGATCATCGGGCCACTCCTAAACCCACATCAGTCATTATCAAGTTCCTGGCCTTTGGGCGAGGGATGGCATGGGATGAGATGAAACTTTTTGAACGAGAAGTTCAGGTTCTCCAGCAGTTGGATCATCCCCAAATCCCTCAATATCTCGATTCGTTTCACATCCAAACCCCCGAACCTTGGTTAGGCTTGATTGAAGAATATATTTTAGGAAACAACTTACAAACGTTGATTGACCAAGGGCAAAGGTTTTCAGAGTCAGATATTTACGATTTAGCCACTCAAATTTTAGAGATTTTCATCTACCTGCATGAGCAGAATCCCCCCATCCTCCATCGAGATATCAAACCTAGTAATCTGATCCTAGCGCCTAGCCAAACCGTCTTTCTGGTGGACTTTGGGGCAGTTCAAAATCAATTACCCCAAGCGGGGTGCTCATTTACGGTTGTGGGGACCTATGGCTATACCCCTATAGAGCAGTTTGGTGGCCAAGCCGTCCCCGCCTCGGACTTATATAGCTTGGGAGCGACATTACTTCACCTATTAACGGGACTGGCTCCAGCCGAATTAGCTCAGTCTGATATGCGATTACAATTTCGCGATGGCCACAGACCGGCCTTCGGCCATCGCCTCACTCTCACAAACCACCTTGCTTCATGGCTGGAAAAGATGACCGCTCCCGCCCTAGCCGATCGTTTTAAGTCAGCAAGAGCGGCAGTATTGGCATTGCCCTCTCTGAGTGCTCGAAAAATAGTCCCGGTTCCTGCTGAAGGACCTAGCGCTCATCGGCTCCAAATTGATACTGATCCTGAGCATTTACAAGTACAGATCCACCCCATTTGGTCCTCACCCTTACCTAGATTGAAGGATCTTGCAGGGATGACATTTTTGACGCTTTTGGGACCTTTAGCTATCGTTGTTCTGGCCCTGTTGCCCATTGGCTTCAACTATACTCGCCACGCCCTTTTTTCAGGAGATATAGGAGGCGTTAGCATTGGGGTGCTGTTGCTCTGCCTAGGCAGTGTCCCTTGGTTTACAGGCCTCAATTGGCTAAAGCAGAACTTGACGAGCACCGTAATCGAAAGTTTTGGCCACCGATTAGTCATCAAATATCAGCTTTTGGGGTGGACCTATTGGCAACAGTCTCAACCCCACACAGACATTGCTGATATCTATGCGGTACCTCTAGCGAGAGAAGAAGAAACGGTCATGGTCAATTTCAAAAGTCGAGCGTTGGCTCTGGCCCATAACTTGAATAACCAGGACAGCCAACGATTGATCCAAGCGTTGCAACAGTGGATTGATCGCTATGGATAACGGCCCTCAACCTGAACGCTAAGGTTTGGGCCCTTCGTCTTCTTCTCACAGTTGCTACCCTAGAGAATATTCTTTAGCTGCTGGTGAAAGAGAGTGATATCAGCCCATGTCGAGTAGGGATATTTCTATCTATAAAGGTCATCAAATTAAAATCCCGGTTATGGCCCTGTTGGGTTTGATGGGCTGCTTTCTGGCACTTTACTTCACCGCCAATCTGAGAGCGGATAAAGTAGCCCACTTAGCCATGAGCCTGGTGTTTTTATTTGCGGCCTTGTCCAGTCTTTGGGATCGGCGATTACAGCTGCAATTGGGTAGCAACATCCTGTCCCTTGGGCTTGGCACTTGCATTGTGGGGGGAATCCTTTATCAAAGCTTGCGATCGCCGACGGGCTGGTACCTGGCATTTGCCCCTTTTGTCGCTGCCATCGGCATTATGCTTCTGGCCTCGGGTTGTCAGGCTTTGGGGCAATATCAAACAGAATTACTAACCCTCTTTTGCCTCGGTCTGCCGAAACTACTGCTGAAGTTTATCCCCGATATTTCTCCCATCACGGCTCAATTTTCGACCTATTTACTTTGGTACTCAGGTTTTTCAGTTCAACTCACCAACGATTTAATCCAGCTGCCCGATGGAGCGGTAAAGGTGGTTCCCTCTTGCTCAGGCTTGAACTTAATGACCTATATGTTTGCCATTACCGTGATCTTTCTGCTGATGTTTCCCCTACCCACTACAGCGAAGATTGTGGCTCCTATCGTTGCGGTTACCCTGGGGTTCGCCATTAATGGCATCCGTGTGGCCCTGCTGGCGCTTCTCTCGACCAAAAACGACCCCGCTCTATTTGACTATTGGCACAGTAATGATGGAGCCCTGGTTTTTGTTATGGTGACGGTTTTACTATTTGGTCTGTTTTGTGGGTGGATTGTTCGCCAAGCTCAGGATGATAATCCTGAAGAAGTGCTTTAAAGACGTAAGATTGGGCGGAAGCAGATCACAACCTCAATGACTCAACCTAAACTGGATCGCCTTTGGCGGGCCTATGCCACTCAATCTCGTTCCATCACTTTGATTCGCTGGCTAGGCTATGGCTTACTTCTATTAGCCCTGCTGGATTTGGGGGCGATTCTCATCCCCATTAATTTGATGAATCCTGTTTGGGAATTTCGCAGTATTGGGGCCATTGTAGAACGTATTCCTGTCCCTCTCATTGGCTTTGTTATGGTGTTTTGGGGAGAGCAAGAGTATCGTCGTCCTGGCGAAAAACTCATTCTCAAAGCCTTAACCTGGCTCACCTTAGCTCTAACGCTTCTTTTAGTGGCCATGATTCCTTTGTGTTTTGTAAATTCTATGCGGATACACAATTTAAAGGTAGAAGAAATTAATACCTTTAAGGTGCAACGTTTGGCCTTGGTTCAGCAGTTAGAAAAAAAGCTAGATCAGACTAATTCTGTAGATGAATTTCAGGGTCTTCTCAGTCGGGCACTCAATAATCGTCCTTCTGTAGCGTTAAATGCTAATCAGTCCCTCCCTGATATCAAGGCTCAAATTCCTAGCTTGTTATCCCCCCGCCCGTGCTGCCATTGACCGTCAAGCTAAAGAGGCGCTTAAACAAGCTCGAAATGAGCAGCCTGGATTGTTGAAGCGGACGATAAAATGGTCATTAGGGGCTTTAATCGGTGCTGTCGTTGGTCTCCGAATTTGGCAAAGTACTCGCTGGGCTCGTAAAAAGTCCTATTTGTAAGGCAAGCTACAATACCAATATTGATATGTACGTTGGGAAATTTAGATGATTTCTCTTGTTTTCTGAACTTATAGACTGATTTCTCTGTTTGGATTTGTATCTTTGTAAATATGTGTAGAATGCCAATAGTTTCTCTCGCTTTCATTCACTTAAGCTATGCCATCTGTTGATAATTGTGATGATCCTTGGCAAACACCTTCTGCTGAAGTTGATGCTGAGGTTTTAGAAACGTCTCAACGCTTAGTTGAAAAGTCAAATGCTCAATGGCCACAGTCTGAGCCAGCATCTCCTAACCCAGAATTAGAACTCGCTCAGCAAAAAATTACCGAATTAGAGTTACAGCAAAAAAGAATTTTTCAGCGCAATGTTAGTTTGACGGCTGAAATAGCTCAGCTACGGGCAACAAATCAGCGTCTTACCCAAGAACTTGCTCAGCATCAGCGGCCTCCCCAAAAGCTAGGATGGTGGCAGAGGTTTTTTGGTAGATAAGCGTTTACTTACTGGCAAATCGGCGAACTGCAAATAAACTGCCGATAATCCCGACAACACTGCCAAATCCTAACAAAATGAGTGGCAACACAACGACTTGCCAAGGGGTAAGCTGTAACCCTTCTCCCAAGGTTTGTAAAAAAGTAGGCTGCTGTGCAAAGGCAGTTCGCATCAGCTGTCGGGTGACAACAATAAATATCCAGGCAATGACAGCGCCCACTAACCCAAAGGTGATCCCCTGCAACACAAAAGGGAAATAGATCCAGCTGGTGGTTGCCCCTACCAATTTCATGACTTCAATTTCTTGGTTGCGAGCGACCACAATCAGTCGAATCGTCGTGGTGATGACGGCGATTGCTGTCAAAGTCAGCAAAGCCACGACCCCTAAACTGATTTGACTAAACCCCCGATTCAGTTGTGTGAGGTTTTTCAGGGCTTCATCCAAATACTGAACGGTTTCCACCCCCCGTAGGCGAGCAATCTTTTTAGCCAATGTAGGGACAGCGATTGCAGACTTGGCCTGTACCTTGAGGGCATCGACCAGGGGATTCTCTCCTAGCCCTTCGGTGGCCCCGGCGATATCTGTGGTGCCCAGATCGGCCAGCAATTCTTTCCAAGCCTGATCTTTAGGAATAACTTCAATGCTGGAGACATCGGGAAACTGAGAAATGGAGGATTTGAGTTGTGCTCCAGTTGCCTCTGGCTTCAGATAAACCGCAACTTCAAATCGAGATCCTAAATTATTGAGTAAGCCACTGACCTGCCAAGAGGTTTGTAAGCTGATGCCGAGTAGGAACAGCAAGACTGTAACGGTACTGATCGCAGCCCAATTCATCCAGCCGCCCCGTTTGAGCCCTCTTCCAGTTTCTTGCAACAAATAGGTGAGCTTTGTTGCCACCACCTTGAGTTGTTCAGGAACTTGGAACGGATGAGAACGCATTAGATTACCTGATCTGCGGGTACCACCTGTAAACGCCCCTGATCGAGCTGAGCAACGGGAGCTTTCACCGCTTGAATCAGTCCCATATCGTGGGTTGTTACTACCACTGTAATGCCAAGGCTATTCAGTTTTTTGAGAATCCCTAAGACTTGTAAGGCATTGTCTTTATCTAAATTACCGGTGGGCTCATCGGCCAAGAGCAATTTGGGAGAACCAACAATGGCTCGGGCAATACTGGCCCGCTGCTGTTCACCCCCAGATAGCTGACTAGGGAAGCAGTCGGCCCGTTGTTGCAGGCCTACGAGTTTTAAGGTGGGATATAAGCGGCGGTCTATTTCGGCTTTGGGAACGCCTTGAGATCGCAACACAAATGCCACATTCTCAGCCACCGTCCAGCGAGGGATCAACTTATAGTCTTGAAACACTACCCCTAACTTCCGACGCAGGTGGGACAGTCGATTCCCCTTCAGTAAGCCAACATTCGTGCCAGCGACTCTAACTTCGCCGCGATCTGCTTGCTCAGCCCCATAAATAAGCTTCATGAGCGTGGTCTTGCCCGCACCTGAGGCTCCAGTTACAAACAGAAAATCTCCCTGCTTTAGAGTTAAATTTATGTCCAATAAACTAAACCGCGTCTGGGCATATACCTTGCAAACGTTTTTTAGCTGCACGGTGTAATGGGCATTGGCCGGAGTGTCCACTTGGGCTTTCAATCGCTTAAAAGTCGAAGACATGGTAGAGGTGGAAAAGGTCGCTTGGGTCATTGCTATTTACTTAGGGTATCCATTAAAGAGCACCAAGCAAACTGTGGTAACGCTAGCATTCGCCGCCAGCGCCAAGGTTCCTGATATAGGCGATAGACCCATTCCAGGTTGTTGTCACAGAGCCATTTCGGTGCGCGGGTTTTCGTTTCTGCCCAGATATCAAAGCTGCCACCAACCCCCACCCAAATGGCATGGGGACATAAATGGCGATGCTCTGCTATCCAGAATTCTTGTCTGGGAACTCCCAAACCTACAAAAATAACTTGAGGTTGCAGTTGCTTGAGCGTCTGGCAAAAATCGTCTAGTTCTTCGCCAGAAATGTAACCATTCTGTGTTCCTGCAATATTGATGGTGGGCTGCTGTTGCTGCCATTTTTGAGCTGCCTGCTCCGTTACACCGGGCGCGCCGCCATAAAAGAAAAAGGACCAATTGTTCTGTTCACTAGCTTGTAAAAAGGCCTCAGCCATTTCAATTCCAGGGCAACGATCAATCTTGCGCCCACGCAGGCGGAAATGCATGACAACCCCAGCCCCATCAGGGATTACAAGACCTGCCTCTTGGATAATCTGAGCTAACTCAGGATTTTCCCGAGCCTGCATGGTCATTTCTGCATTTAAGGTGACGACATGGAGTCCCTCGTTCTGAGCAATCTGAGCTGCCAACCATTGGGTATAGTCGGGCAGAATATCGACTGCTAATCCCAATATGGGCAAAGATTGGGGTTGCTCAGAAGTTAGCTGCATGGATATCAGTTGTATTCCCTACTGGTGTGGCCATTTGTGATGACTAAATCTTGGGTGGACACAGCGATGGCAGTAACAAACCTCTTTCCTAATAAGGGAAAAGAGGGAACTGTACCTGTAGGTTACCCATCGGATTTACTCATCCTGCCATTATCCCTTAAGCTCGACGGCTGGTGACGTTATCCAACCGACATCCTGCTCAATAGGCTGGCAAAAATGTCCAGCCTGTTCACTTTGATCCTATGAAGTTATCTGTTCCAAAAGGAATAAATATGCAGGATTCAGTCGCCTTATTCAGGGGACTGGCAGTGCCATAATGAAAATCGTAAATACTTCCATATCATTGACGGCTTGGGCTACGCATGGCAGGACATAGTAAATGGGCAAACATTAAGCGGCAAAAAGCGAGGGTGGATGCCAAGAAAGGAAAAGTGTTTGCCCGTCTCTCTAGAGCCATTATTGTGGCAGCCCGCCATGGCTCTGCTGACCCGAACGGTAATTTTCAGTTGCGGTCTGCCATTGATAAAGCCAAGGCAGCCGGTATTCCAAATGAAAATATTGACCGGGCTATTGCCAAGGGCTCAGGACAACTCGATGCAGAAGGAGACCAGTGGGAAGAAATTCGCTACGAAGGGTATGGCATGGGTGGTGTTGCCCTCTTGATTGAAGCCATGACTGATAATCGCAATCGGACTGCGGCTGATTTGCGAGCAGCATTTAATAAGTATGGCGGTAACTTGGGGGAGACGGGCTGTGTCGGCTGGATGTTTCATCAACAGGGCGTTATTTCAGTCCTTGGGCCTGTCGATGAAGATCAACTTCTAGAATTCCTAGTGGAAGCAGGTGCAGATTCTTATGAGTTTGTGGAAGAAGATGATCAAGCGATTGCTGAAGTGAGCACAGAGGTGACGGTATTAGAAATCGTGACTGAAGCGCTGAAAGCCCAAGACTTTCAAGTACTAGATGCTGAAATACGCTGGATTGGGGAAACGTCAGTTGCGATCGCAGATCCCGATCAAGCCAAATCTCTTATTCGTCTGATGGACGCCTTAGAAGATCTGGACGATGTGCAGTCCGTCACGGCCAACGTTGAATTTATGGATGAAGCCTTATCGGGCCTGTAAGGCTAAGTTCTAGGCCATTCATGCTATTGAGCTAACATAAATGTTTCTAGCAACCAACAGAAATTGATTTGAGTGATCTTTTTATGCCGATAAAAGGGCATTTTAGGTATAGGAATATCGGCCTTTCTCTTTTCAAAAAGAGAGAAAATATTCAGGTCGTGCACTCATTCATTGACGTCGATTTACCGCAAATAGTACCTTTATGCTGTCCTATGATCCGTTAACTAAGCGCTTGGGGAGTTATCTCATTGACGCTGGACTAGTCTCTGAATCTCAAGTCGATGTAGCCTTAAATGATCAAGAGGCTACTGGGATGCGTTTTGGTGATATCCTCGTTGAACGCGGGTGGATTAAGCGCCAAACCATTGAGTACTTAACGCGCAAAATTATCCGTATGGAGCGCGAAATAGGCGAACCTCTAAAGTCTGGACTGATTGAAACCAGCTATTCTCGAAAGAAAAAGCATTAATTCACCTCTATCCGGCGCTATTTTTTGCCCTCCTCGCATAGAAAGGCCTAGCTAATGGCGAATGCAGAACATCTCGACTTGATCAAGCAAGGCATTGAAGTTTGGAATAATTGGCGAGGGCAAAATCTCTTGGTCCGCCCTGATCTGGAAGGGGCGAACTTAAGTGGATGTATCCTAGAATCCGCCAATCTGGATCAGGTCAATTTAACCTATGCCAATTTAGAAGGGGCCGATCTGAGACAAGCCAACTTGCATCGAGCGAGTTTACAAGGGGCTAACTTACGGATGGCTGATCTGATTCATGCCAATTTAGAATCGGCTAACCTTGAATGTGCCAATTTGGAAGGGGCTGATTTGTACAAAACAAACCTTTCCCAATCTAAATGCCATAAAGCCAATTTATCCAAAGCCATCATCCGCAGAGCGAGCCTAGTCGGTGCCAATCTTAAAGCGACAGAGAACTCTCTCACCGATTATTTTCAAGCCAATATGATGCGGGTGAATTTCTATATGGCCAACGCGAATCAGGCCAATTTAGAAGGGGCAAACCTCATTGAAGCTAATTTAGGCTTGGCTAATTTCCTGGAAGCCAACCTTCGTAAAGCGAACCTTTGCCGGGCTAATTTGTATCGTGCTAATCTTTGTCGTGCGAATCCCTATGAAGCTCTACTAAAAGGGACGACCATGCCGGACGGCACGATTCATGACTAAGCGTGTAGCCGCAGTAATTGTTGCAAATGATTCAATAATCCTTCTGCCAAGATAGCCATACCGGCAACCGGGATGGCTCCGACCAGCAAAATTGCCGGTTCATTGAGGGCAAACCCGAGGGTAATAAACGCACCTAAGCCGCCAGTACCGATAAAAGCGGCTAAAGTTGCGCTGGCAATGACTTCCAGGGTGGCTGTTTTGACTCCTGATAGGATGACAGGTAGTGCCAAGGGTAAATCCACTTGGCGAAAGAGTTGCCACGGGGTCATGCCCATGGCTAATCCCACCTCTCGAACCGTGGCTGGAACGGTTCTAAAGCCCACTTCCGTCGCCAATAAAATTGGCGGGATGGCTAATAGACAGAGGGCAAGCGCCGCAGCTTGAAAGGTGAGGCCCAATATGGGAATCAGCAAAAATAGGATTGCCAGACTCGGAATAACGCGCAGTCCATTAAACAAATTCAGCAGCACTATGGATCGCTTGGCTGAGCGTTGAGACCAGCAGGCACATTGCCACCCCCCATATCCGCCAATCACCATAGCTATCCCTAAGGGCACACTAACCAACAGCAGATGTTGCTGGATCGCTTCAATTACTTGATCTTGATGGGATGCTGCATAACGAGAGGCATCAATGAGCACCATAGCCAGTCTGACCTAATGTTTTCCTCGATATATCGCCTATAGATTTGCTGGTTGCCACAGTTTTCTTCCAGACTGTATTGGGAACAAGCCACCGATAAGATACCCTAGGAACTCAAGCTTTGATGGCAATGACCCATCACTTTGTTATCACTATTGAGAGACGACATTATTTTGGTGACATTCCCTCAGATTGGCACATTATATGGGATTGGTGTAGGCCCTGGAGACTCCGAATTAATTAGTGTTAAAGGCCTCAAGTGTCTCCAGCAATGCCCTATTGTTTCCTATCCTGCGGGCCTTAATGGTAACCCTGGAATTGCCGAACAAATTATTACGCCTTGGCTGTCTTCACAATATCGACTACCCCTAATCTTTCCTTATGTTCAGGAGCCTGAACAACTGCACGAAGCTTGGCAGCGAGCGGCAAAAACCGTTTGGAAGTTCCTTTGCAACGGGCAGGATATTGCCTTTGCCTGTGAAGGTGATATTGGCATGTATAGCACTTTTAATTATCTAGCTGATACCCTGACTAACCTCCAGCCCAAGGCTCTAATCCGGCGTATTCCGGGGATTAGTTCACCGATGGCCGCAGCTGCCGCCTTGAATCTTCCCCTGACCTATCAGCGAGATCGATTGGCCATATTACCGACACTACAAAGACTTGAAAATTTAACAGAAGCATTAACGTGGGCAGATGTGGTGGTCTTGCTAAAGGTGAGCAGTGTCTATCCCAAGGTTTGGCAAATTTTAAAACAACACAACCTCTTACAGTCTAGTTCTATCGTCATCCGAGCCAGTACTGATGAGCAAGAAATCTACCCTAATCTTGAGCAATATCCAGACTTAGAATTGCCATATTTTTCTCTCCTGATCATTACCAAGAAGGCTGGCACTAAAACCAATTTGGATTGATAGCCAAGTTCTCTTTATTTCCTGAAGAGAACCTCTCATGAATAATGCAGGCTATGGTGGGGAAGAGTTTGTGGTGTTGCTTCCGAATACGCCCCTCGCTGGTGCAGCCCACATTGCTGAGATTGTACGGACGGCAGATGAAACCCTAATGATTCCCCATAAGGCTTCATCTGCTAGCGATCAGGTTACCCTGAGCTTAGGGGTGGCAGCTTTCATCCCCAATACCCAACAGTCTCAAACAGAGTTACTTGAAGCGGCGGATGCTGCCCTTTATCGAGCCAAACAACAAGGTCGCAATCAAGTTATTTCATGACTTTCTAGGGATTTTAGAAGGTCGAAGGGTTCGCCGATAAGTTACGAACGGTATCCGTCTCAGAAGGTTGAGAGGTGCCTGCCCACCTTAAATAATCCTCAACAAGCTGATGTCCTAGTCGCTGTTTGAAGGTTAAAAAGATGCCTTGCAGAATCCGCTGGCCCGCTGCTTCTAAGATCGGTTGCGGGGTCATCCAAAAAAGTGGGGGGAGTTCAACGCTCACACTGACATCTCCCTTACCCATCAGTTGGGCTGGGCCATCGGTAGCTAGGGGATATAGTTTGCCGTTTAATTTGAGATCAAAACGGTTATTAATATACTCAATACCGCGAATTTCACAGCCAACAGACTGTAAATGTACGGTGCCGTTGGGTTCTGCCCATACCTTCAGGTCGACGACAGGCTGAAAACTCATGGCCAGAAATTCTCGGGGGCGCATGGTAAGCCGGAAACAGTCATCAGCAAGACGCTCAACTCGGCTACGATCTGTGAGGGCATAAACCAAGCGACGGGGCTGGCGCAAATAATGCTGAATGGGTACAGATGCGTCTGGAACAGTGATTAAGACGGAATGGGAGGCTGCAAAGTTAAGTTGCATAAACGAGAGCGTGACGGGACTGTTAAGGTAATTTTACATTTCTTTGGTTTATTCGTGGGTAGATTCCTCAGATGAACTTTCACAAACCCAGATAAACTGTCTGTAATGATCAGGGATGTCTATGGCGCTTTCCATTGCCCATCTTGGGCCTGCAGGAACCTATGCAGAACAAGCTGCGATCGCATATGCGGATTGGTACGCTAAACTCACTCAACAACCGACCCCCATCCTCTGTCCCTGTCCCAGTATTGCCCAAGCGCTGCAATCTACAGCTGCTGGCGATACCAAACTATCTGTTTCTCCCGTAGAAAACTCAATTGAAGGCAGTGTCTCCGTTACCTTAGACACCGTCTGGCAGTTAGAAATTCTGCAGATTCGTCAAGCTTTGGTATTGTCCATTGAGCATGTTTTGATCGCCAAAGCGCAACAATTAAAGTCCATTCAAGCGGTCTATTCCCATCCCCAAGCCCTCGGACAATGTCAGACTTGGCTGAAAAACAATTTGCCTCAAGCGACCTTGGTGCCAGCCAGCTCTACGACCGAGGCCCTTAACTATGTGGATGAGGATGGTTCGATTGCGGCGATCTCGTCGGAACGAGCGGCTCAACTGTACCAATTGCCGGTGATTCAGCGGTCTATCCAAGATCATCCTGATAACTGCACCCGATTTTGGATCGTGAGTCAAAAAGATACGCCTTATCCCATCACTGCCCCAGAAGGTAGCCCGGTGTATACGTCTTTAGCCTTCAGCTTGCCTGCGAATGTTCCCGGTGCTTTGCTGCAGCCCCTGAAGATTTTCAATGACCGACATATTAATCTCAGTCGGATTGAATCTCGTCCCAGCAAGCGTTCCTTGGGGGAATATGTATTTTTTGTGGATGCAGAGGCTGACTTACATACCAGCTTTTTTCAATCTGCTCTAGATGAATTAACCTCGCACACTGAAGTTCTCAAAGTATTTGGCAGTTACCCGCTGGTGCAAGTGGTTGGGACCTCTGAGCCATAGGGGATGCAAGCATGAACCAGTCAACCATGGCAGAGTGGGCTGCGAATCAGCACAGCATGGTGAAATAAACTGAAGCAGTAAACTTCTCTGGTCATATTTTGGTATCTGATCGGCCAAATACCTTCCCTGAATCTCAATGGGCAATTCTTGAACAGCAGGTAGCGTCCTTATTGCTCTATTCATCCGTTTGGGAGGATGAGGTGGGGCAAGCTTTTTTCTCAGTTTTAAGTGCCATGCAACAGCCTGAGCAGAATCTATCTCAGGTTCTCTGGGCCTATGGACAGTTATTTAAGGCCTTATCAGCGACTCACAAAAGCTGGCGGGATTACTTAGTACAACGGATTTTGGAGTCCGACAATCCCTTTACTTTGCAAGTTCAGCATCACCCCCTGGAGCAACTTCCTGCTGAACTTCTAGAGGCAGTTCAGTATGATTTGACGGTGCTACAGCAACTCTGGCAATGGCATGTAGACGATCTCCCCCAAGCCATTGGCCAACTAGGAGGACCTGTCTTACCGGCCTTACCTAGCACCACTCAAACCCATGATTCTCAGACCGTTGCTTTTTTAAAAGAGTATGACCACTGGGCTGATGCATTGCCTGCTTTAGCTGAGTATCACCGCCAAGTGGGTTGTGGATTGATGGCTCAATATCGGGCGTTTAGCTGGCATGAAGGCCAACTCCAAGGCCATCCCTATCCGGATGAGATTGCCATGGATGCGTTGGTGGGATACGAAGATCAGCGGGATCAGTTGCTGAACAATACAGAAGCACTGCTCCGGGGGTATCCTGCCCTGAATATCTTGCTTTATGGCAGTCGAGGAGCAGGTAAGTCGGCCATGATTAAAGCCCTATTACCCCTTTATGGCGATCGGGGCTTGCGTTTAATTGAAGTTTGTAAATCTGCCTTGATTGAGTTGCCTCAGATCTTGGAATCGCTTCAGAACTGTCCGCAAAAGTTCATCATTTTTGTGGATGACCTCTCTTTTGAGGAAGACGAGGAGAGCTATAAAGCCTTAAAAGTGGTTCTAGAAGGTCATGTTGCCGCTAGCCCCCATAATGTAATTGTCTATGCCACGTCCAATCGTCGGCATTTGATTCGGGAGTTCTTTGATGATCGGCCCAGCCCAAGTGATGGGGATGAAATCCATGCTTGGGACACAGTTCAGGAAAAATTGTCCCTCAGCGATCGCTTTGGCCTTACCCTCACCTTTACCCCTGCCAATCAAGAGACCTATCTGAAGATGGTGTTTCATCTCGCCGGCAAAGCGAATCTGGTTCTAGACGAAGCAGATCTGAAATTTCGGGCTTTGCAATGGGCGACTCGACACAATGGTCGCTCCGGTCGCACGGCTCGTCAATTTATTGACTTTTTGCAAGCTGAATTAGCCCTTGCGGCTGACTCGGGTGACCTGGGTTAGGTCGCCATTTTGGGCAGCAAGATCTGATGCCTGAGAGGGTTGAGGTTGTTCAACCGGTTTGGGGGGTGGCTGTAGAAAAGCGACTTCCCCCAGCAGTTGTTCAAAGGACTTTAAGGCTGTGAATAACTTGTCTTGGCGGAGGGTGCCGCCCAGGATGTTCATGACTCCGTTGGCCTGCACCACAATTCCCGCAACATTATCGATCAGCTTGGGTTCTCGGAATGCTGGGAACCAGTTTAAACAGCCTGATTGTGCTGCTTTTTGCCGCTCAGCCATTAGGATTTGGCGTTCTTGGCTATTATTAACGATAATCTTCAGTTGCGGGAAGGTTTGAGCGCACCAAGCGCAGACTTCGTAGGTTTGATCCCCGAAAACTTGAGTATCGAGGATCAGTAATTGAGGCAGTGAGCCGGAAGCTACTCGTCGAGGTAGATAGGCTTTTAAATCTATTTCAGCTGATTCCCAATAGCTGTCTATGGTTTGCGATCGCAAAACCGTTTGCCAGATTTTACCTTGTAGCGCATCCCCTTGTAGGAGCAAGACCTGGGCTTGATCAGATGTGCCATGGCCTGTCGTTCGATGGGTCGGAATATCTTGAAAAATCAGATAGGTATCACCAATTTTGATGCGATCGCCATTTTGAAGCAAGACGGGTTGCTTGACTGAACGACCCCGAAATTTTGAGCCATTGCGGCTATTGAGGTCGACATAGCAATAATGTTGGTCTTGCAGCTTAACGAGCTTGGCATGTTGACGAGACGCGCAGCGATCGCCTAGTTGAATTGGATTACTGGGATGACGCCCCACCGTCCACTCTAAACCGGATTGAAATTCAAAGGGTTCGCAGCTACTCCCAGTCTGAATCAATATTTGGGGTATCTCTAGGGAGGTGGCAATCACACTACATCCAATCCTAAATCTGAGTAAACACTGTCCTTAGTATGGCCAAGTCGAGCCTGCGAACGAACGTCTAGTCACAAAATTCTTGTGGATCGGACCCCTGATTCGTTGCAGCTCATGCCAGTTGACTCATCCAGTTCGAAAAGAACGCTTCATACTCAGACATGAATCTAATTCAGGAGAATATTCAGGGATTATGCATAATTTTCAATAGATCAATGCTATTTTCGCAATTTATAAATTGTGTAATTAGCTACTTTCTGATGTTCCAAAAAGCATAAATATATGTAAAGCGTTCGTGTTGGTTTTTCCTTTATAGGGAAGATCGACTTTTTTGCGTTGATTTTTCTTAATCGCAGTCTGGTTGAAATAACATTTTAGATCTATGTTTGAGCTCATCTCCTACGAGAGATTTCGTGACACCCCTAAGGTTCGGTTTTTTGATGTCACCATTTCTAAGTCCAATGCCCGAGACCTGGTTTATCACGAGGGGCCAGCGATTAGCCCCCACAATACTGCCGATGATTTTTGGCAGTTTTACCTACATCCCAATCAAGAAGATAATTTACTCGCTTTATCCGGTGGCCGTACATTCTATCTAGTCAATTTTCAATGGGAAGTCCCATTCCATATGGTTAGATTGGAAGCAGGTAAGGAGATTTTGCGAATCCCACCAGGCACGTTTCATCGCTCAATTTCTGATGATGACGGCTCAATTGTCCTCAATCAAGCGGTTCGCTCTACTGAAACAACGATTCAAAAAGAATTTCGAGTTTATAGCAGCAAAGAAATCCCTAAACTCTACGAAGTGACTTCTAGCAAAGCCCCTCCACCTAGAGTTCATAATTTGTCACCTCGTTGGGGGCAAGCTGCTTAGGAGTCAGAGAAGGATTCCATACAGCATTCTCTAGAGATTGCGTGTGGCGAAGGTATCACAATCTTTGAGGCTTCCTTTTTGTAAGCCTACCTTAAACCACTTCACCCGCTGGGCAGAACTGCCGTGGGTAAAAGACTCTGGCGTTACACGACCGCCTGCTTGCTGTTGTAGGCGATCGTCGCCAATGCTGCTAGCTGCATTTAAGGCTTCTTCCACATCGCCCTGCTCCAAAATCTGGCGGGTTCGATTGGCATGGTGGGCCCAAATGCCAGCAAAACAGTCTGCCTGAAGCTCTTGACGCACGGAAAGTTGGTTTCCCTCTACTTTGCTGAATCGACTTCTCAATTCATATACTTTTTGAGAAACACCGAGTAGGGTTTGTACATGATGGCCCACCTCATGGGCAATCACATAGGCTTGGGCGAAATCACCGGGAGCCTGATGTCGTTCTTTCAGGTCGTTATAGAAGCTCAGGTCAATATACACTTTCTGATCTGCAGGACAATAGAACGGCCCCATTGCCGCCTTCCCTAAACCGCATGCAGACGAAGTCTGACCTGAAAACAACACCAGTTTGGGTTTTCGGTAAGTTTGCCCGCCTTGGCGAAACAGAGTCTCCCAAGTGTCTTCCGTATCAGCAAGCACGACAGAGACAAAGTCTACGAGCTCATTCTCAGCCGCAGGCCGATTTCCTGGTGCCGAAGAGGTCGGCTGATTCTCCAACTGGTTTGCTTGGTCCAAAATCAAGCTGGGATCGACACCAAAAAAGGCCGCCACCAGGGCGATCACCAGTAGGCCTAATCCACCCCCTGCAGCCGTTGGCATAGAAGAACCACCCCGCCGATCCTCTATATTGCTGCTTCGTCGGCCCATTTTCCAGCGCATGACAAAATTCCTCCGGATTGATTGGTTGCCCCCAGCTTGCAATCATCCTAAGTATTTTTTTGCCAAAGACTAAATTTATTAAGCCAAATTTCCATTCATGGAGATCGATGGCAAAAATTGCCCCATACCTTAGGTGCTAATGGTGGATATTTAAGGTAAAGAACTCAGTGCTGGATTAAGTAAGTCAAACAAGTTGTTGATGATGTCTTGAGGATTTTGTAGCTGCAAGGATTCTTGGGTGGCCACCTTACCCATACCCTGAGCTTTTTGGTCTTGGTTCATTTGGCGGCGGGTGTTGACGTAGGCGAGCATCAATTCCTTATGCACCTTTTCTTGATCCACATTAGGGGCTGTATGAACCTTCACAAGGATGACCCCATTCCCTTTATGTTCAATACATTGAATGCCCATTTGGGCCTGGGGATAGGTGCGCTGTATTCGTTTCAGGGAATTGGCAAAGGCGGCCCAATTCACCCCATTATGGAAGTTCAGGTTAATGGTTTCAGAACTGGTCCATAGGAGTTGTGCGAGTTCTCCAGCCAGAAATTTACCGTGACTGGGCTGACGATCTTGCTCATGCCTTCTCAAGTAGACATGTTCGCAGATGGTATGGTCGAACTTAGTACTACGGTTTAGCTCTATCTCTTCCAAGCAGGCGGCTGTCAAATTCGTCATGGATAAGTTAGCTGCTTGGAGCTGGCTCCGGGTCAGATCGGCCTTACGCAAATCGGCCTCCCTCAAATCAGCTGCTGTTAAGTTGGTCTCACATAAATTCGCTTTATTGAGATTGGCATGGAGAAAGCTAGCTTTGTGACAATTGGCCCCCGCGAGTTGGGCATCACTCAAGTTGGTGTCAATGAGCAAAGCCTTACTGAGGTTGGCATTAATTAAATCACTATCACTCAGATTGGTGCTCTTGATATCAGCATTGCTTAAATCGACAGCACCCAAATTAGCCCGACAGAGTTGACCTTTTTTCAAGGTGCTGCCCTGGAGGTTTGCCCCTCGTAAATTGGCCTCAATTAGGATAATGCCGTTGAGATTGGCACCATGTAGATCCGCCTCAATTAACCGGGCAAAACTGAGGTCCGCTTTGCTGAGGTTAATGTTGCTCAAATTGGCCCGCGTTAGATCTGCCTCACTCAACAGCGCTCGGTTGAGATTGGCTCCTTTCAGGCTGACATCACTTAAGTTCGCTTCTAGCAGGACTGCTTTAATCAGATGCGCTTTACGGAGATTCGCCTTACTCAAGTTGGCTCGGCTTAAATCTGCAAAATTGAGAACGGCCTGGGTCAGATTTGCTTCTACGAGCAACGCCTTTGTGAGCCGGGTTTCAATGAGAATGGATTGCTCTAGGTTGGCAAAGCTTAGATCCACTGCTTCTAGATTGGCTTTGCCCAGGTTGGCTCCTGTTAACTTGGCTTCACTGAGATAAGCATGGGATAAATTGGCAACACTCAAATAGGACCCACTTAAGTCTGCACCCGTTAAATTCGCATGATTTAGGTCCGCGCCAATCAGGTTTACCCCTCGCAGGTCTAACCCACTGAGATCAGCTTCAGACAAATCGGGTTGATCGGAAAACTTCTCTTTACGCCAGTTATTCCAATGTTTAACTCCGCGTTTAATGAGTCGGAGGTGGGCCGTGTTTGCCACAGGGATAATCGTCCTTTTTATTTACTGCACTCGAGCGTTTCCCCCCCGCCTTCAGATATGCAATAGCTAGGCCGGTAAGTGCCAAATGATGATTTACACTCTGACTGAACTATAATCTTTTTTGCTGTCTACTGCCCTCAGATTAACCTGACATTATCCTTTTTGGCGAGATGCTTGCAAAAAGATGTTAACTGGGCGTCTAAATCTTGCTCGGTCGCTAATTGAGTCAACTTGGGCTTTTCTTCAGCCGTAAAGGGTTGGAATGTTTGTTGTTGGCTGGATAAAAGATCGGGTGTGGCATCGGAGATATCTTCTTGGCGGTTTTGGAGCCGCGATCGCAACTCCAAAACCGGTGCAGTACAGAATAAAATCTGTACCGGAATGTGAGCCAACTCAGACTGGGCAATTACCTGCTCACGCAATTCCACTCGATCGTACTTCGCGTCTAAAATCACGGTCCATCCCATTTGTGCCAGGGAGATTCCCCATTCAGCTAAGCGCTGATAGGTGCGTTGGGTCATGGCTGATGTATAGATATTGATCTGATCTACACCCGATTGATCTAACGGAACTCCTGCTAGATGTTTGCGAACGGCATCTGAACGAATGTGAATGGCCTGGAGTTGAGGGGCAAGACGACGGGCTACAGTACTTTTTCCTGAACCGGACAAACCCGACATGAGGATAATCTGTCCTTGTCGAAGCTGAGTATATCGATGGGCTAAAGCAAAGTAGTCTTTGGCTATTTGCCAGGGAGATGCTTCATCACGCCCTGAATTATCAGTATTTTGGGCCGTCATGCTATTTACATTGCCGCGAATCGTTGCTCGCATACTTAAATAGGCCGGCAACAGTAAAGCCCCTGAATAATCTCCCGTCTTTTCCAGGTATGTATTTAAAAAGATATTGGCTAAATCCGGTCGATGATGAAAGTCTAAATCCATGACCATGAATGCCACATCATAAATCACATCAATATTGCGAAATTCTTGGCAAAATTCGATGCAATCAAAGATTTGGATTTGATCTGCATATAGACACACATTATTGAGGTGTAAATCGCCATGGCATTCTCGAATTTTCCCTTGGCGCTGTTGCAGCCAATCTTGATGATCTCGCCAGAAGTGCTGGGTAAACGATCGGGTCTGTTGCCACTGTTCCTTGGTTTGAGACTTGCCTATAAATGCTTGGGTTAGGGTGTAGTTCTCTTCATCGATGGCCTGGAGGGATTCTAGGGTGCCGTTGGCCTGGATTGCGGGGCTGGTCGCCGAAGCGGCATGAAAGTGGGCTACTAACTGACCGAGTTGCTGCAGATGAGCTGCCGTTAACTGATCTTGATTTAATAGATGGCTGAACAATCTATCTTGATCAAACTGCCGCATCTGTAGGACATAGTCAACAATCTCAGCGCCAGGATAAGGGGGAGAATTTAAACAGTAGCTGCCCTCTTCTTCCTCTTTATAGATTGTTAAGACGGCCAAATAGAGATCGGGAGACAGACGGCGGTTTAGACGCAACTCCTCCTGGCAGAAGTAGGCTCGTTGCTCTAGGGTCGAAAAGTCTAGCAATCCAAACTGGGTTGGCTTTTTAACTTTGTAAGCAAAGTCGCCCGTTAAAAACACATAGGAAATATGGGTTTGTACAAGCTGCACCGGGTTTTGAACCGGGTGAGGATAGAAATCCGGTTGCAGCATGCGCTGAATTAGGGCGGGTAAGGCAGCATGGGGCATGCCTATATTCTCCTATTTCTATATCTAAATGGAGGCAAATTTGAGGAAGCGTTGGAACCCTCAATCCTAAAGTCGGTCTGAAGGCAGGATGGGCCTTTTCTTAATTCACGTTAAGCTGGCTTCTAGCATAAGGAAAGCGTGGAATGTCTCTGCATAAGATTACTAAGGGTGTATGGGTGAGTTGGATGGTGAGTACCTCCTTTGCCAGTGCCCACGGTGCCCCCTCATTGAACTCCCCGTGCGTGGCGCAACTAAAGCGAGACGTGGATGAGATCGCATCTCAACCCCTGTTCAATAAAGCTCGTCTAGGCATTGCGATTCAGCCCCTCCAAGCCACTCAGCCCGTCTATGCTCAAGGCGCACAGCGCTATTTTCTTCCTGCATCGACGACGAAGGTGATGACTACGGCTGCTGCCCTGACCAAGCTAGGCCCTCAATTCCGAATTCAGACCGATATTTATGGGTCTGGTACTGGCCCTATTCTCGAGCATTTAAGAATTTTAGGTCGTGGCGATCCCAGCCTGTCCGATCAGCAGCTACAGAAAATTGCCACCCAACTCAAGCAAAAAGGCATCCGCCAAATTAACCATCTTCTAGGAGATGACACCTATTTTCAAGGGCCAGGAATTGTTCCGTCTTGGGAATGGGAGGATCTACAGGCGGGCTATGGTGCTCCCGTGAATAGCCTGATCCTCAATCAAAATGCCTATGAGCTAAAAATCTGGCCCCAAGCATTAGGCCAGCCCCTCCGAGTCGAATGGCTTTCTCCTCAACCCATTGGTGCTTGGCGACAGATTAATCGCACCCGCACGGTTGGCAAAAATGCTCCGGAATATATAGAAATTGTCCGTCGTCTCAAAGGAAACACTTTAGAAATTGAGATTATGGGACAGCTCCGAGCCGGTGCCCCTCACGATCGCTCAGCTGTGGCAGTTGTTGATCCAGGTTGGTTCTTACTCAAGCGGTTTCGAGCAATCTTGGCGACTCAAAACATTAAAGTGGGTCGCATGTCGCTGTTATCGACCCAGAAAGAACGAAATGCTGTCCTACAAGGCAAATCAGAACAGCGCCTAACGCAGATCCAATCTCCCCCCCTTACTACTCTTATTAAAACCACTAACCAAGAGAGCAATAATCTCTACGCTGAAGCCCTAGTCAAAACACTGGGAGCCACCTTGGCCCAGAAGCAAACCTCACAAAATACCCATCAACAAGGTTTAAAGGTTCTAAAGCAAACCCTCACCCAACTAGGGGTCAAGGCGTCCACCTATTCAGTTGCCGATGGCTCTGGCTTATCCCGACAGAACTCGATCAGTCCCCTGGCTTTAACTCAAACTTTAAAAGGCATCCTCAAATCTCCCCACGCTTCTAACTTTCAAGCGTCTTTACCCAAAGATTCTATTGGGCAAAATCCAGCCTCAACCCTATGGAGTAAGAGTGGAGGCATGCGGGGAGTCTCTACCTTAACGGGCTACCTTCAACACCCCCAATCTTCACCTGTACTGTTTAGTCTGATGTTTAATCAATATAATCAATCGGGCAGCAAGCGGCGGCAAGCTATGGATGCCATGCTGTTATCTATAAATCTTTGGCAATCTTGTCAAGGTAGACACTGATGACTTCTCTATCTCCTCCCCCCTCTACTCAGCAGATTGTCTTAGCTGTCTCCGGCATGAAATGTGCCGGCTGTGTTCAAGCTGTGGAAAAACGCTTACAGCAACAGCCTGGTGTGGCAACGGCGGTGGTCAATTTAGTGACTGAACAGGCGGCCATTGAATATATCCCCCAAGAAATTGAGCCGGATAGTTTAGCGAAAGTCTTAACCACGGCAGGGTTTCCCAGCCATGTCCAAAACCGAGAAGGTGGGCCTGAAACGCCCACTCAGGTGCTAAAAGAGACTCAACCCTTGATTCTGGCAACTGTATTAGTTGTGCTATCGGGGGTGGGACATTTGGGGCATATCCCTGGTTTTACCTTGCCCTGGCTCACTAGCATTCAGTTTCACTGGGGACTGGCAACCTTAGCACTGCTAGGTCCTGGACGTCCCATTTTGCGGGAAGGCTGGCAAGGCCTGTGGCAAAATCGCCCCAATATGAACACCCTGATTAGTCTAGGTAGCGTGACAGCCTATCTCGCCAGCGTAGTGGCCGTTGTCTGGCCGCAATTATATTGGGACTGCTTTTTCGATGCGCCGGTCATGATTGTCGGTCTGATTTTGTTGGGGAGAGCTTTAGAATCCCAGGCTAGGGGGCGAACTAAAACTTCCCTGGAGAAGTTATTGGCTTTACAGCCGATGGTGGCGCGCTGGCTCCCAAATCCACAGGTCCAGCCAGAGCGATTCGTAGAAATCCCAGCTCGGGATGTGCAGATAGGGGCTTGGCTGCAGGTTTTGCCTGGGGATAAGTTCCCTGTAGATGGTCGTATCCTAGAGGGAAGCACCCTGGTGGATGAAGCCATGTTAACGGGGGAAGCCATGCCTGTCCCTAAAATAGTGGGGGATGATGTCGTCGCCGGTACCCTCAATCAATCGGCCCTGATCATCATCGAAGCGACCCGCACGGGTCAACAAACCACCCTCGCTCAAATTATTGATCTGGTAGAAACGGCCCAAACTCGAAAAGCTCCGATTCAGCAATTTGCCGATCGGGTGGCTGGATATTTCACCTATGGCGTCCTTGCGATCGCAACCCTCACCTTCCTGTTCTGGGTGGGGATTGGCGTTCATCTTTGGCCTGAAGTCCTAACCCAAGGTACGCTGCCGATGACGCATAGTCCCAACGGGGTCGCAGCGGAGATGGCTCCTCAAGCCGCTGGCATTTTACTTGGACTCAAGTTGGCGATTGCCGTACTCGTTATCGCCTGTCCCTGTGCATTAGGCTTGGCGACTCCCACGGCTATTTTAGTCGGAACAAGCCTGGGGGCAGAGCGGGGTCTGTTGATTCGAGGGGGAGATGTATTAGAACAAGTGGATCGCCTCGATACCCTCGTGTTTGATAAAACAGGCACCCTAACCACAGGACATCCACAGGTCACAGATTATTGGGTATCAGAAGGTCTACCTGTTCCGTTGGGGGAAGGCCTCTCGTCCCAGACCGTTTTGCAGCTAGCTGCCAGCTTGGAAAAGGGCAGCCGACATCCCCTGGCTACAGCGATTGTGGAACAGGCTGACGCCCAAGACCTTGCCTACCTCTCGGCAACAGCCTTAGAAACAGTTCCTGGATGTGGCGTTACAGGCCAGATTGATGGGGCCTTGGCTCGTTTAGGTTCAGCACAATGGCTACAAGACTGTGGAATCTTGATTCCCCAGCAAAATCAGCACCAGGGACACCAGTTGGCCCAAGCAGGCAAGACCCTGATTCATTTGGCTGTTGACCACACCTATGTAGGGGGACTGGCCGTTCAAGACACCCTGAGGTCTGAAGCAGGCCAAACTTTGAAAGAACTCCAACGCCTGGGATTGCGGATACAGATGTTAACAGGCGATCAAGCCGCAACAGCTCATATCGTTGCTCAAGAACTGGATTTAGAGCCGACCGCAGTGCAGGCTGGTGTGACGCCTGGGGGCAAGGCTGCTTTTATTGCTGAACTGCAAGCTCAAGGACATCAAGTCGGCATGATTGGGGATGGGATTAATGATGCCCCCGCTTTAGCCCAAGCCAATGTTGGTATTTCTTTGAGCGGGGGCACAGACGTGGCGATAGAAACGGCCCAAATTATCCTGATGTCTGGAGATGCCAATCCTTTATATCGTCTAGTAGATGTTTTGCGTTTGAGCCGAGCAACCTTTCGGAAAATTCAACAGAATCTGTTTTGGGCATTGATTTATAATCTCATCGGCTTGCCCGTGGCAGCAGGCATCCTTTTACCTAAATTTGGGATTTTGCTCAGCCCAGCCTCGTCGGCAGCCCTGATGGCGTTCAGCTCTGTGAGTGTGGTGACCAATTCTCTTCGCTTAAGACGCCTTTCTTTAACAGGTTAAAGATTGTTCTTCACAACACAGATTAAATTCCAGTGTTATGGTTTGCTAGAAAAATCTCTACTATGATAATTAAGAAATCTTAATATAATTCAAGTAAAGTTAAGTTTTGCTATTGTCTCCCTGGGGCTTTTTCACCTACAGATTAATCCATGCAAGCCCTAAATCTGGTGAATTTATCCCGCTTCTATACGCTACATCTAGTGCTCAATGGGTCGTACCCTATTGAGGCCAAAGTGAATTAGATCACTCGATTGTGGTGCTCCACATCAATAAAGTGCTCTACTAAGAGATATAAAGCTCAAACGACAGCAGGGGGCTTTCTCTGTGTTCCATAACGCATTCTGGAAATTAGAGCAAGGATGTCGTTTTGAAAGGTTTAAGTCATAATTGCGGTGGAAGTCGTTGTAGACTCCCCCAATTTTTGTGAGAAAGGCTACAATCGTGGAGGTTTAGCGATAGTCGAATGGCCGAAGCCTAATGCAGGACTGTGTTTGGTCTTTCGCTTAGGCTTTGAATTGCCTTGCATATACTGTTGAGGCAAGCCGATTCGGTGTCTAAATCCACATCCTTGACTGAATTTGTTAGATTCGGTTGTAGTGAGTAAATAATGGTTCTCCTATCGTCTTAATTAGGGAGTATTGAGGAATCCGGCATGACCCAAGCCAATAATGTACTAGAAGCTATCCAAGCTCCGGCTAATCATTTAGATAATCTAGTTGAGGATGCTGCCAGTAGCACTAGTGAGGATAACCAAGCTGGCGATGGTGGAAAAACGACTAAAGCTCGTACAGCCCGTCGTCGTGGTCAATCCAAAAAGAAGCATTACACGGAAGATTCCATCCGGCTGTATTTACAAGAAATCGGTAGAATTCGCTTACTCCGGGCTGATGAAGAGATTGAACTGGCTCGTAAGATTGCAGATTTGCTGGAGCTAGAGCGTGTCTATGACGATCTCTTTGATCGGCTAGAACGTGAACCTCAACTTCAAGAGTGGGCGTTAGAAGTTGATATGCCCCTCAACCGTTTCCGTCATCGTCTCCATGCAGGCCGCAGAGCTAAAGACAAGATGGTCCAGTCCAACCTCAGACTGGTTGTGTCCATTGCTAAAAAATATATGAATCGGGGACTGTCTTTCCAAGATCTGATTCAAGAGGGTAGCCTCGGTTTGATTCGAGCCGCTGAGAAATTCGACCACGAGAAAGGATACAAGTTCTCCACCTATGCCACCTGGTGGATTCGTCAGGCCATCACCCGTGCGATCGCAGATCAGTCTCGCACCATCCGCCTCCCCGTTCACCTATACGAAACCATTTCTCGGATCAAAAAGACCACCAAATTGCTCTCTCAAGAAATGGGTCGCAAGCCCACGGAAGAAGAAATTGCCACTCGTATGGAAATGACCATCGAGAAGTTGCGCTTCATCGCTAAGTCAGCTCAATTACCCATCTCCTTAGAAACTCCCATCGGTAAAGAAGAGGATTCTCGCTTAGGCGACTTCATCGAGTCGGATGGTGAAACACCCGAAGATCAGGTATCCAAGAGCTTACTTCGCGAAGATCTAGAAACAGTTCTAGATACCCTCAGCCCTCGTGAGCGTGATGTATTGAAGTTGCGCTACGGCCTAGATGATGGACGCATGAAGACCCTAGAAGAAATTGGTCAGATCTTTAACGTTACCCGTGAGCGCATTCGTCAAATCGAAGCCAAGGCTCTACGTAAGTTGCGCCATCCCAACCGCAATAGCGTTTTGAAAGAATATATCCGCTAGTCTCTTTACGGGATTTCACTCAATAAAAAATCTGCTGTTTTAAACAGCAGATTTTTTTATTGAGTGAAATCTAAACCTCAGGTTCGGTAGGAAGCCGACTGCGAGATAGGGGCACATAGAGAAGTGCAGCCGCTTCGTTCAGAGCATCTAATCGACGATTAAACCAACTATCTTTGGGGAGATTATGAATGGATTCAATCCGATGCAAACGTTCTGCAACCTGGCCGTGTACGCCCACCAGAAACACCACTTTCCCCGTATTCTCCGCATCCTTGAGGATATTTTCGATGGCTAAAGAAGCCGTTATTCCCACTCGGGTTACATCACTCATGTCTAAAATCAAAACTTTATAGGCTTTAACAATAGATAGTCGCTGAGAGATAGACTTGGCTGCGCCAAAACTCATGGGACCACTAAAGAAAAAGAGCAGGATTTGGCCTTGGGCTTTGGTAATAATATCTTTCTCGGCCTGATTGATCTGCTGGTCATCCGTGGGGCCCGTAATCGTCCGCATGGTTTGTACTTGTAGATCAGTCAGACTCTTAATCGTCAATAGATTAGCTAGAAAAGCACCAACGGCAACCGCAGTGACTAAGTCTACAAACACCGTCAAGAACATGACCAGATACATGACTCCTGCCCCTTTCAGGGACAGTCGGTGAGCCCGTTTGAGGAAACTCCAGTCAATAATGTCAATCCCCACTTTAATCAGAATTCCGGCTAAAACAGCATTGGGAATCGGTTCAGTCATGGGGGATGCACCGATGACAATAACGGCCAGCACAACCGCATGAATAATGCCGGATAAAGGGGTTTGACCGCCAGACTTCGCATTAATCACGGTCCGCATCGTTGCCCCCGCGCCCGGTAAGCCTCCCATGACCCCAGCCATAAGATTCCCTAGACCCTGGCCGATTAGTTCTCGATCGGAATCATGCTGAGTATGAGTGATGTTATCGGCGACTAATGAGGTTAGGAGCGAGTCAATGGACCCCAACATGGCCAACATCACACTGTAGCCCAGCATGGTTTTGGCATATTTCATCTGGAACACTGGCAGATGTGGCTCTGGTAGACCGGCAGGGATATGCCCAATCACCGGAATACCACTATCGGGAAAGCCATAAACCGACACTAAAGTACAGACAACCAGGGCGATGAGTGGTGCTGGCAGAATGCGATTCAATTGAGGCGGGGCTGCAAACACAATCACAAGGGTTAGCAGTCCTAAGCCTAGGGCGACAGGATTGATATCTATAACCACGCCTGGGAGTTGTTGAATCGCACTAACGACTTTAGAAGAGGCGTTATGGCCTAATAACGGTGCAATTTGCAGCGTAATAATGATCAAACCCACGCCGGACATAAACCCGGAGATAACGGTGTAGGGCATTAATGTGATGTATTTCCCTAGCCGCAAGACCCCAAATAAAATTTGGAACAACCCCGCCATCATGACGACCGTAAAGGCCATGGCTAGTCCAGTTTCGGGGTCATCCTTCATCAAGGCTGCAAAAATGGTTGCCATGACGACGGACATGGGGCCCGTGGGGCCCGAAATTTGCGAGGGTGTTCCTCCGCAAAGGGATGCAAAGAAACCGACACCAATGGCACCATATAAGCCAGCGATGGCACCTGAGTTAGTGGGGACATCTGCAGTAGCGGAAACCCCAAAAGCGAGGGCTAAGGGTAATGCAACAATCGCTGCAGTCATTCCACCCAGCAGATCGCCTTGAAAGTTGCGAAAGTGTAGGTTATTGATAAACCTATACTGAGCCATTGCCATTATGCTGAGCCTAGATTTAGTAATTTGGTGTGTAAGATTATAAGCCCAAGCTCATGGAATAAATGGTCAATTCACTAGCAAACATGGGGTAAAACGTGAGTATTTACGTAACTTAATAAAATCTCGAAAAAAATTAATTCTGAAGGGTGCATCAAGATCATCCATCTATATTAGAGCTTTCGTCAAAGCTAATGACGATCTGAAAGCCATTCTATACAGTCTTTAGGTCGATTCTGGACCTAGATTTTTAAACAGGTTTGCAGCTTGTTCAGCCCAGGACTCTGCCTAAATATCCTTAAAGAGATAGAAATAAATTACTAATCTGGAAGGATAAGTTGCCAAGTGTACTCATTGATGTCTATACTGAGGTTTCGCGCCGCGGGGTAGAGCAGTCTGGTAGCTCGTCGGGCTCATAACCCGAAGGTCCATGGTTCAAATCCGTGCCCCGCCACCAGTGCTAAGGGTGCCCCAGAGATATTTATCTCTGGGGTATTCTTTTTTTAAAGTCTCTGACATTTTCCCTAGCAATCTGCGAAAATGGCGGGGACGGGATGTCAAGATTGTTTAGGATCTCTAAGTCTATGGCTGCTCAATCATCACAACGGATTTTTTGGGGTGCTGGCACCCTTGTCTTGTTCATTTGGTTCTTGATTCCCGGTGGCAACCACGGATTTTCTGAATTTTTAACGGCTGGGATGGTCCTAGGCTTAGGTAGCTTGGCTGTTAGCCTCAAATTCTTTCCAGGATTGAAACGCCAAATCCCAGATCTAGATGCTACTCAGGTCTCTCGACCCATTTTAGAAAAAGCAGTGGCCACTAGCGAGTCGTTGATTGAGCAGCTGGAAACCCTTGCAGAAACCACTCCCCAATCTGTAGCCTTTAAGGAACAGCTCGGGAAAATAGATCTGTATCGACAGGAACCTCACCTTTTGGTAGCGGGAGCGCCTGGAGTCGGTAAATCGACGTTGGTGGAGTTACTACAAACCCGGTATCAATCCTTGAAAGAGGCTTGTGTGATTACTGAAATAGGGAGCCTATCTCATTCCGCGACCTTAGAGATTTCTCCATCTGTGATGGCTGCTGATCTCATCCTTTACGTCATTCAGGGTGATTTAACAGACTCTGAACATCAATGCTTACAAACATTGCAGGCTCATAAACAGCGAGTCTTGGTGGTTTTTAATAAGCAAGATCAATACCTACCGACCCAGCGCTTAATTTTGCAGCAGAAATTGCAGCAACGATTGCAGCCTTGGCTGTCAGAGTCAGATATTGTTTCTACTTCTGCCCATCCCCAAGCTGTTAAGGTCCGTCGCTACAGCGAGGATGGCTCCTGCCAAGAAGATCTAGAACGTCCCCAGCCAGATTTATCAGGCTTAACTCAATGTCTAGATCAAGTGATGGCTGCTGAGAAAGCACAGCTGATTTTGTTCCAGACCTATCAACAGACCGTCGCTTTACGAACTCAGATACAAGCTGAACTGAACGATGTGCGTCGTCGGCATGCCGCCCCCATTATCGAGCGCTATCAGTGGATTACAGGGGCGACTGCCTTTGCCAATCCCGTTCCTACTTTGGATATGTTGGCTGCCGCTGCGATTAGCGCCAAAATGGTAATGGATTTGGGGTCTTTGTATCATCTGAAGTTTTCTTTGGCTCAAGCCCAAGCCGTTGCGAGTACCTTAGCAACGGCCATGCTCAAGCTAGGTTTAGTCGAAGTCTCGACTCAAGCCCTGAGCTCTTTGCTCAAAGGACACCACTTTACCTTTGTCGCCGGAGGACTGGTTCAAGGGGTGAGTACTGCCCATTTGACGCGAATTGCCGGGTTGAGTTTGATAGAGCACTTCCAAGAGCTGAGTGATCTAGCTGTAGCAGCTCCCGAATCGAATTGGGATCCTGAAAAGCTGAAGCAGATTGTGGCAAAAGTCTTTCAAGAACATCAGAAGGTGGATGCGCTTAAAGACTTTGCTCAGCAGTCTATTGGTCGTTTCCGCCGTCAAGGTGGATTATTAGAAGCTCCTGCATCCTAGAAGCCGTGGCTCAGTCCCCGCCGGACGTTCAGTCTGCACCTAGGGAGAATATCTCTGCCAGTGAGTCTGTGACGGTTCATCAGCGTGCTCATCTCAGTATCCAAACCGTTATCAAGCAAGTTGAGACGTTTCCAGTTCTCCTGCAAACAGAGCTGCAAAATCAGCTTGGCATCTTATCAGGCTTAAGTTTGAAGCTCAATCAAGGCATCTTCCAAATTGCGACTTTTGGATTTGTGAGTCGGGGAAAATCGGCTGTTCTGAATGCTCTATTTGCTGAGCCTATTTTCCCTGTAGGCCCCCTGAATGGTGAAACACAATGGCCTCGTTCGGTTCGTTGGTCACCGGAGATCGCTAAGGGTCTATCTGACTTACAAATTGAGCTCATTGATACCCCTGGCCTAGACGAAATTGAGGGGCAGGGGCGAGCGCAAATGGCTCAGGAAATTGCCCAAGCTGCCGATCTGATTCTGTTCATTATTGCGGGTCCTCCCACGGCCTTAGAGCTGGAAGCGCTCAAAGCCTTACGACAATCGGGTCGTCCCCTTTTGATTGTTGTGAATAAAGCAGACCTCTATCCTGATTTAGATGCTGCCAGGGTCTATGAACGTCTGGCAGTGCCATTACAACAAGTTCTGACTCCGCAAGATATTTTACTGACCTCAGCTGCTCCAGCGCCTGTGGAAATCCGCGTTGAATGGCCGGATGGTCGGACTACAAACGATTGGGAAACGCCACCGGCTAATATTGAACCCCTACGATCGGCGTTGCTCCAATTGATTCAGCGAGAAGGCCGTACACTGTTAGTCTTAAATACGCTTTTACAAGTCCAAAGTGTAGAACGCGATATTGCGGAACATGTTCAGACCTATGAGGCGCAATCGGGCAAAGCCTGTATTGGTCAATATGCTCGCTTAAAAGCGGCTCTAATTGCGGTTTGTCCCCTATCCTTCCTCGATGTCACCATCGGTCTCCTAGCGGATTTGCTCTTGATCGGCACGCTTGTCAAACTCTATCGCCTCCCAACCCATCGGCATCAGGTGAATCAACTGTGGGGCCAAATCTTGTTGAGTCTCGCCAGTTTGGTTGTGGTGGAAATGAGTACGCCTACCCTATCTAATTGGGTGAGTCATATATCCCTAGGTTTTTTGCCTTGGGTGGGAACAGGACTCCTCCAAGCAGGGGTTAGTTTATATGGGGCTCAGCGGGTGGGTAAACAAACGCAAGCCTATTTGATCAATGGCTATACTTGGAGCCCCTTGGGGGCTAGCACCTTGATCCAAGATATTCTCAAGCAATTGCAACCACAGATGGTGCTTTATCGCCTGAGGCAAGAGTTATCTGCCCAACTTGAGTAAACCTATTGCTTGAGGCAATCTGGACTGTTTTCAAGGATGACTTCGAACATGGGCATCGCCACCTCTACGGGCTGTTGATAGTAGCCCACCATTTCTTGCTCAATGTTATGCCGAGCCTGGTTTGCTTGGCGATCACCTGCATACTCAGACAAGATCACCAGGTATTGAGCTGCTCGTGATGCTGCCTCGATGCGATCGTTTCGCCGCATCGCTACCTGAAATAAATTCCAGGATTGCCCCGCATTATTAACTAACGAAGGTCGAGTAATCAATCCCTGGGAGATGGCACTTTCGTAATTGACTCGATAAGGACTACAGGTCTTAGCTGCAAAAGCAGGAGCAGTCATCAGTTGAAAGGGCATTAGTAACCCTAGAAGATTTATTCGTTTCATCACATACCCCACACATACTAAAGGGCTAGTTATCCTATCCGGCAAAAATGCCTACTTTATAAAGTGCCCACTGAACCTTGAAAAGAATAGTGATGCTGAACTAAAGCATGGGATAAGGAGACAAGCCCCCTTGACTGAAAGCTTATAGGTTTAATGAACTTAGGGAAAAGCAATCGTTCCATCCGGTAAGGTCGCTTTTTCAAAACTTAATGCTTGACCTAGTCTTTCTCCGCCTTCGAATTTAGCCTGTGAAAGGTTGGCCCCTTCTAAATCGGCATCGATAAAATTGGTCCACGCTAAGCTGGCTTCTGTCAAAATAGCGTTTGACAAGTTAGCTGCGGTGAGATCGGCCAAATTAAGGTTAGCGCCTGTCAGATTAGCCCCAGCTAGATTAGCATTGCGCAAATTCATTGCCGATAAGTCGGCACCTTGTAAATCACAGTTAGGGCAAGATTGCGATTTCATGAGTTGTTTGAGGTGCTCAGGATTTTCTGCCTGTGCAACTGGACAAATCCAGAGGGTTGAAAATAGAGCCACTCCAAGGAGAAAAGGTTTCATTGAGTTACTTAGAACGCATATTCTGCATTCTAAGGGACAAAGACGAAAGTGTTTGTACATTTAGGTACAAGAAATGGAGTGAGGAAAGGGTTTATAGCTTCCTGTTGCTGCCAGGATCGAATATTGCCTGAGTAAAGATATTTAATTTAAGAGAATGAAAACAGATTATTGAGGAAAAATTCTTTACAATTGGGAGATGTTGAATTGAGCCATTGGTGTGGGAGACAAACCATTTCTAAAATCATCTGGGAAATGGATGATCTCTGGAGCTGTTGTTTTAGCTCTAGGGTTCGGGAGTATTGGTGTCTTCCAAGCTTTTCAGCAACAGCCCAATCAGGCTAGCAACGATTCACAGCCTTCTTCTGAGAAATCCCCAGCTATTTCTGCCCTGGGCCGCATTGAACCTGCCGGGCAGGTGCTTCAAGTCAGTGGCCCTACTGGAGAAAGGGTTCTCCGACTATTAGTGAAAGAAGGCCAACAGCTAGAGAAGGGTGAAACGATTGCCTTTTTAGAAAGCTATCCGGAGCGACAAGCGGAAGTCAAGCTTGCTGCGAGCCGTTTACTGGAAGCCCAAAACCGGTTTATTGCGGAGCGTGAATTAGGCAAAGCTCAAGGACAAGAAGCACGAACCCGCCGCAATCAAGCTGAGAATCCTAAGATTAGGGAAATTGTGGCCCAAGATGCCCTAGTTAAGCAATCTAAGGTCGAGTATGAGCAAGCTCAAATCACCCTGAAAAGATATCAGTATTTGCAGAAGGCGGGGGCGGTTTCCAAGCAGGAACTAGATGATCGATTTCTCTCTTTTCGGAGTAAACAGCAGAGACTCAATAATGCGATCGCAACTTTGTCTATGCTGCAAGAAGAGCTGCAAACCAATAGCAACAACGCCAGAGCTCAAATTACTCGAACTAAAGTGGGGACGTTGCGATCCCAAGCGCAAATCGATTTAGCCTCTGCCAAAAGTAACCTAGAACTTGCCAAGGCGCGGATGACCCGCACGATTATTCGTGCTCCCAATGCAGGGCAAATCTTGGAAGTACACGTGCGTGAAGGCGAAGCCGTTCCCGCTGCCCCCACTTCAGGCAGCGAAGACCAAAAAGGGATTGTCGAAATGGGCAATACTCGGCAAATGTATGTGGTGGCTGAAATTTATGAAACAGACATCAATCAAGTTCAAATTGGTCAAACTGCCAAAATTAACAGCCCCGTCATTAACGGCGAGATCGAAGGAACCGTCGACAAAATTGGTTTGAAGATTGATAAGAACGATGTGGTAGGGACGGATCCGGCGGCCAATACCGATACTCGTGTTGTAGAAGTTAAGGTTCGTCTTCACAACAGTATTGCCGTTTCCGGATTGACTAACCTGCAAGTGAATGTGGCGATTCAAACCGAAGGGTAGGCGGCTCAGATGTTGCTGGCCATCCCCCTCGCTTGGTTACAGCTAGCCCGTGAAAAGGTGCGGCTATGTGTGGCGTTGGCAGGTATTGGATTTGCCGTAATTTTAATGATGATGCAGCTAGGCTTTCAAGAAGCCCTGTTTATTGCAGCAGTTAATTTTCATGTCAATCTCAAGACAGATATTGTCTTAATCAATCCCCAAACAACCACCTTATTTGCCATTAAGAACTTTAGCCGTCGGCGACTCTATCAGGCTGCAGGCATAGATGGAGTTGAATCGGTGACGCCCCTCTATTTGGATTTTGGATTTTGGCGAAACCCAGAAACCCGCAAGACTCGGCAGATACTCGTGATTGGCTTTGACCCCAGCCAGGCCGTCTTTTCCTTGCCAGGGGTAGATGAGTATCTCGACCAAATCAAATTGTCAGATGTGGTGCTGTTTGATGAAAATTCTCGACCCGAATATGGCCCGATTGCTGAACAGTTCAAAGCGGGAAAAACCTTATTCACAGAAGTCTCGGGTCGCAAAGTTACGGTTGGAGGTTTATTTCAGTTGGGGGCTTCTTTCTCAGCCGATGGCAATCTGATTACAAGTGATGTTAATTTACTGCGGTTATTTCCTGGGCGAACCTTGGGATTGATTGATATTGGTCTGATCAACGTCAAGTCGGGAGTAGATGCCAGTTCAGTCATGTCTACCCTGAAGAAAACCTTGCCCGATGATGTCCTTGTGCTCTCAAAACAAGGGTTTGTCCGCTTTGAACGAGAGTATTGGGAAACGAGTACCACCATTGGTTTTATTTTCACCCTAGGGACCCTGATGGGATTTATTGTGGGCATGGTGATTGTGTACCAAATCCTATATACCGATGTGTCCGATCATTTGGCAGAGTATGCCACTCTGAAAGCCATGGGATACAAAAGTCGATTTCTCTATTCAGTCGTCTTGCAAGAAGCGTTTATTCTGGCCGTATTAGGATTTATTCCAGGATTTGCCCTCTGCTTAGGTCTCTACAAGCTGGTTCGAGATGGTACTGCCTTGCCCATGTTTATGACCATCGATCGAGTGGCTACGGTATTTGTTTTGACCTTGATCATGTGTGTCATATCGGGGGGGATTGCGATGCGTCGCGTTCAGGCTGCTGATCCAGCCGATATTTTTTAGGCATGGGTGCTTCGCCAGTTATCACCATTGATTACGTCAGCCATTTTTTTGGTAGAGGCAGGCTGCGTAAACAAGTCCTATTTGATATTGATGCTGATATTTATCCGGGAGAGGTAGTCATTATGTCTGGCCCCTCAGGTTCAGGGAAAACAACTCTGTTGACTCTAATTGGTGCGCTTCGATCAACCCAAATGGGTAGTTTACAGGTTTTGAACCAACAGCTTAGAAAGGCTACCACCCATGATCTGGTCAAGGTTCGTCGCTATATTGGCTATATTTTCCAGGATCATAATTTGCTGCAGTCCTTGACTGCCCGACAAAATGTGCAAATGGCCTTGGATTTGCATGTTGAGATCGACGCGAAAGTGGCGTATCAGCGATCCATCGATATGTTGGCTGAAGTTGGCTTAGCAGAATGGGCTAATTATCGTCCACAAGAATTATCGGGTGGGCAAAAGCAACGGGTTGCGATCGCACGTGCGTTAGTCAGTTATCCCAAAATCGTTCTGGCTGATGAACCCACCGCCTCTTTGGATAAACAATCAGGGCGAGATGTGGTGGAACTGATGCAACGGCTAGCCAAGCAACAGGGCTGTACGATCCTGATGGTGACCCATGATAATCGGGTTCTAGATGTCGCCGATCGACTCATTCATATGGAAGATGGTCGCTTAAATACCCAATAGCAAAGCGTCGCCAGCTGGTCGTTTCATCGCCCTGACGTTCCCCAACAGCAGTGGAGCTTGTATACAGTTATCCTTCTGACCTAAGGCATGGAAAAATTGCGTGATTATTCTAATGAGATTTATTTTAGATATCGTAATTTTGTTGGCTGTGATATAGGAATTTCATTTAGGATAAATCTTCAGTAATTTAATCTATAAACTCCAGAAGGCTACTAGTGTTAGCCTAGAAGTATTCGTGTAATTCTTTCCCTGACTACTTTTTTTGTTAAATCTGAATTCTATTGTCTTAGATTATTGAACCTGCTCCTTAAGAATTATTTTGAGCTTTATTGAAATTATATTGCAATAGTATTTGTTCTCTGCTAATTTTTTAGTTGGGGATTAATTGATAGTAATTTGCAATTAATCATTTCTTTGAGTCGAGGAACAGTATGTCCGAGTTACATACTGCTAACCAGTCGGTTGGCAGGGTTAAAGCCAGCTCAGTCGGGTTGGATATAGAAGTTACCATTCCGGTGTGTGAAGGCTTGAATATTGTGCTAGCTAGTTTTCAAGGTCTCTATTTGCAGTATCAAAAACACCACTTTGTCTTTGAGGGTGCTGATACCCCTCAGGAGGATGGCTGCTTTACAGAGCCGCAGATGGTGGAGCATGACTTAGCTGCAGAGAAATCGGTGATTTCTCTGTTGAGATCGCAAGTCGCCCAGGCTGAAAGCCTCTGTGCTCGTGCAACCCGTTATCTGCTTGAACAACTGCTGCTTACCTCTGAAGAAAGAGTATTCTACCTTGCCCCTTTCTGGGCGAGTGACAGCCTTAAGGTTGCGTAGACGTGACGATGTTGCTAAGTGGGGATCGTTTTGGTTCAAGTACAGCACAACCCTATCAAACCGTTTGGAGGTTATGGATGCGCCCATCTGGATATCAGTCCACTGTTGAATCCCTCATATTGAGAGTGTGTCCTGGCGATTGCCGACAGGTTCTGCGACGGCTGCTGGAACTCTCTGTTAATGCTTGGTGTTCCTCAGATGGATCGTTGCAAGTGGAGATTAACAATGATGTGGAAGCCGCTCAAATTTACAGTGTTCTCCAGCAGTTTGTCGCTTCTCGGGCAGAACTGGTTGACTGGTTGGAACAGTGCTGGAACTAGAAACCTTAGAGATTCAGGCCTAGAGCCCTTACCTTGTATCCGACAAGAGCAGGATGACTGGGTTGATTTCTTCATTGGCAGTGCTCAGGCACCTGAGGTTCCTTGCCAGAGCATCCTAGATGGTAGTGCAAAAGTGGGACTCCACTATTGCAAAGGTGATTTGGGTAATATTGCATTTATGCACTGCCCAGCTCCTGATATTCCTAGCTATTTATGGCAATCTCTCCAAGAGCAGCACTCACTTTAATCAAGACTTTATCTAAATCATTTAAGGAATACGCACTTAAAAGTTCATGGGTAAACATACAAAAAAGTCAGAATTCACCCTGAGTGGTCGATTTTTAACTTATATCTTGTCAAAGGGCTGTAGTGTCAAAGGGATTCGTCTGGCTACCTCCCAAGGAGAGCAAGATATTAAGCTAGCCAAGTCTCTGCGCCCAGCCTGCTCTGGGATTTTGCAACCCGGAGCATGGATTCAAGTGCAGGGTTGCCAAAAAATCAATATCAAAACAGGCAAGATAAAACTCAAGGCAAAGACTATCATGCCTGCCCTCCCCAACTCCTCACCTTCATCTTCTCAACAGCCTTCTGAGCTTGTTGGTAACGTTCAAAAGGGCAAAATTAGAATTTGCCAAAAATCGAGCTGTCGTAAACGCGGCAGTCAACAAGTTTTAACAGCATTGAATTCAGCTTTGCAAGCCTCAGGCCAAGACAAAGAGATTCAACTGCAACCTATGGGCTGTATCGGTAAATGTAAAGCCGGACCTAACCTTGTTGTTTTACCTGACAAGGCTCGCTACACCAAAGTAAAGCCCAAAAACATCACCAACATTCTTCAACAGCACTTCTAACAGAAGATTGGTGAGTTCATTTAAGTTTCTTCTCTATTGAAGAAAACCTAGATAATGATTATCATTATCTAGGTTTGTAGTGGCGTCCTATCAACATTAGGATCCCCCACTCTAATTCCAACAAAAATAGTGTGTGAGGATTAATATGAAGTATTTTCGTTTGCTAGCTAGTGTGATTGGCTTATCCAGTGCACTAATGGTCACGGGTATGGCCAGTGCTAGTACTTTATCTTTGGAAAGCTCAGAGATTTCTGATGAATCCCTAGAGCAAGCTCCCGTCATTTCTCAAGAAAGTCCGCAACAGCCTTTAGTCTTAGCCGATAATACGCCAGCTGTTTCCGATCTCATGTCTGAAACGGAAGCCGATTCTGTCGGTCAGGTCACATCGGTCTCTCAACTCTCAGATGTGCAGCCTGATGACTGGGCTTTCCAAGCCATCCAATCTTTGGTAGAGCGCTATGGTTGCGTTGCGGGTTACCCAAACGGTACGTTCCGCCCCAGCCGGGCCATGTCTCGTCGGGAAGCTGCTGCTTTGGTGAATGCTTGTTTGGATAATCTCAGCAATCGATTTGCTACCAAAGAAGACTTAGATGCTCTCAAGGCTCTTCAGGATGAATTTGCGGCTGAACTAGCAACCTTGCGTGGTCGCGTTGATGGTCTAGAAGCTCGTGTTGCCACCGTAGAATCGCAACAGTTCTCAACCACGACTAAACTTCAAGCTCAAGTCGTGATGGCGGCCCAGTTTGGGGATTTCTTGAATAACCCTGGGGATAATATTCCCACCCCGAATGCAGCAGCAACAGGTGTTGCAGCTGTTGATACAGGGGCACCTGGTATTGCCAATGTTGATCCTGGTGATTCTCGGGTTAGTGCCATTTCCCGGGTACGGATGTCGTTCCTTACCAGTTTTAATGGAGATGATGTCCTTGATTTGACATTGGAAACTGGCAACGGTGGTTCTGACTTCTTCTCATCTGCAGGTGTTGCTGGCCCCGCTAATTTCTTCCCCGTTCCTCCGGTTGTTGGCGCAGGAACAGCCACGACTTTAGGCGATCCTGGTGTGGTGGACTATACCGGTTCTGGCCCTGGTGTTACCTTGTATAACTTGGGATATACCTTCAAGCCCGTCGAGAACCTAGCTGTAACCGTCGGTCCCTTGATTTATCCTAGTGCCTTTATTGATGGCAACAGCTACGCCAATGATGAAGCTGCTGATTTCAGTTCTGGCTTCTTCATTAATAACCCTCTGATCATCTCTGAAGCGGTTGACGGTCCTGGTGGTGCAGGTGCCGCGTTTGATTGGAATGTCAACGGCGGTCCTATTAGTGTTCGGGGTCTATTTATTGCAGCAGATGCTGGAATTGCGTCTGGTACTGCCGTAAATTCCTGTGCGGATCCTCTCAATACCTGTGAGGGTGGTTTGTTTGGGGATCCCTTCCAAGCTTCAGCAGAGATTGAATATACCAATGACTTTGGTGAAGATGACCAAAATAATTTTGCGGTTCGGGCTCAGTTTACCCATGCTGAAACCTATAACGTGAACCAAAATATCATTGGTGCCAACGTTGAGTTGACCCTGGGACAATTCGGCATTTTTGGCCGCTATGGAATTTCCATTGACCCTCAACTCGCTTTTGGTGGGGTTAACAATGATTTATTCCAGAATGTTCTTCCCGTTGGCAACAACAGCAGCATCCAAACTTGGATGGCAGGTGTTGGTGTGAATGACTTGCTAGTGCCGGGGTCTATGCTTGCGGTAGCAGCTGGTCAGCCGTTTATTGTCAGCACTACGGATCCTAATTATTCCGCTCAAACTAACTTTGAAGCGTTTTATCGGTTCCCTGTGAACGAAAACATTACCATCACACCGACTGTCATGCTGATTACCAATCCTTTCAATGTCAGTAACGGCAATCCCAATGACATTATTCAGGGATTAGTAAGAGCCACGTTCTCTTTCTAAGGCATTTACGCTTTAATTTTCCCTCACTTGCATTGCCGCTCTCTTCGGAGGGCGGTTTCTTGTTAATGTCGGCTCAACAAAAAAGGAGTGTTAAGAAACACTCCTTTTAGTTAGTTGAAATATATTAAATTTTGTTGTTTATAACGTTAAGCTGCCAATTATGTTATTGAACACTTTGGCGAGAGACATGTTTCTCGAAGGTTGCCTGAGTTTCTTGAAGCATTTCCTCGCGGCTATCTTCAGGACGAGTCAAGGTAGGAACTAAGTTCCGAGCTTGCAAGGTCATATGGAGCTGTAGATGAGCTACATATTCACTTAAGTCTTCTCTTCGATTCGAGTTTTTTGAAAGGGGCTGTGAATTGAGTTGCACAGGGGTCTCCATACCAAACAAACAATCACTCAAAGGACATAAAATGAACCTACCACTCTGCCTTAACATCCTTTGACTCTTGCAATGAAGCGTTACGACATGAGGTTCTTGTATCAAGAAGTACAAAAAAACAGTGTACTTTTGTTAAATATTTCTTATACACTGTAGCGTATTTACTTATCACTCGCCGATGTAGGTTAACTCTTCAGTCTAGACAAGGGAAATGACCGTCATTGTGGTTCTCAGATTTCTAAGACATAATCATCGCTATGGATAATCGACATATTCAGTTCCGAGATGGATTAACTGAGGCAGACCAGCAGGTTGACGTCTCCGTATTGCGAAAGCTACAGCGATTATTTCAGGTGGGGGCCTTTTGGGCAGGAGAGCGTTGCTTGGAGGATTGGGCGGTTGCGATCGCAAATAGTTACCCCATTATTAGTGTTTGGGATCGGGAAGAATTAATTGGGTTTGCGCGAGCCACATCAGATGGTATTTATCGCGCAATGGTGTGGGACGTGGTTATTCACCCTGACTATCGTGGCCAAGGGTTGGGGCGACAGCTTGTGCAGACCCTGCTGGCGCATCCACAGATGAACCGTGTTGAACGCATTTACTTAACCACGACTCATCAACAGAGTTTTTATGAGCACATCGGATTTGTCAGTAATTCTAGTACAACAATGGTGCTAAATCAGGAGGTTGATGTTCTCTCTATTCCCTTAGATCATTCTCAAACGGAAGCTTTACCCGAACAGTAAGTTAGGACTGGTCGGTGACTGCTACGCGTGATAGAGCTGAACTGGTTTCCCGTTGGCTAAAGGTTGATTCCCTCAAGTCATATAGCACCCCATAGCCTTGTATCCTGAGACGTCCAGACTCCCAGATCGACCAGAGTTGGAGATATTGCACCTAATTTATTGGAGATATTGCACCTAATTTAAATGAAGGGGCTTATTACTTGATAGTTGTAATCCTCCGATGAAATGGAGCAATGAAACTTGAGCATGAGTATTGTCCAGTCGAGTCTGGAAGCTTATGGAGGAAATAGTGGGATGCTGAAAACCCTGGTAAATCTACCCAGTTCAAGCATGGCTTTTCTTCGAGATGTTCTTATGGACAAATAATAGGTTTCAGCCTATTCAAAAGTCAGATCTTTAGCTGATCCTGATATCAGGATCAATAGATATTCCACAATTTTGGAATTGATGACTATTCGTTGATGTGATGGGCTAATCATCAATCCCCTTCAATTCCTGGATAGGTCTGCTATACTGGCCTCGACTTATCGCTGGGAATTACTGGTTGTGAAGATACGTCGCCTCATTCCCTCCCTCCCATACTCAACAGAAGAATGGGCTGCCGAAGCCCGATTTCTTCATTGGCTAACCCTCTTTTGGTTAGGAATTGGTCTTGTCGTCCTATTCTCGGCTTCCTATCATGCGGGGGCGATTGAATCTGGAGATGGCCTCTACTATTCCAAGCGCCAACTTTTAGGGGTGATTTTGGGACTGTTGGGATTTTGTGCGGTTATTCACATTCCCTTACAAAAACTCATGAAAGTCTCTGCATTTGGATTCTTTCTGTTTCTGATATTGATTTTTGCCACAAAAATTCCAGGTCTAGGGATAACCATTAATGGTGCGACCCGGTGGATTGATATTGGTCCCTTTCCACTCCAGCCTTCCGAATTAATCAAACCATTCTTGATCCTTCAGAGTGCTTATATTTTTAATCGCTGGTCTCGGCTAACCCTGGGTGAGCGACTATGGTGGTTGTCTCTGTTTGCCCTGACCCTTTTAGGAATATTGATACAACCCAATCTCAGCACTACGGCCCTATGTGGTATGACCCTTTGGTTGATTGCCTTGGCAGCGGGATTACGATACCAGTCCCTTTTGTTAACGGCTTTGGCAGGGATAGGTTTAGCGGCGATCAGTATTTTTCGGAACCCATATCAGCTGAGTCGGATTCTGTCCTTCTTGAACCCTTGGGCCGATGCTCTTGGCGATGGTTTTCAGCTCCATCAGAGCTTGTTAGCCGTTGGTTCAGGGGGCATTCTGGGTGTTGGCTTTGGTGAATCACAACTGAAGCTTTCTTATTTACCCATCCAGCATACGGATTTTATCTTTGCGGTCTTTGCAGAAGAATTTGGCCTACTAGGCGGATTCTGCTTTTTATTGTTGTTGGGGACTTATAGCTTTTTGGCTCTACGGGTGGCCATGAAATCTACCCATGTCATTCAGCGTTTAGTTGCCATTGGGGCCATGATTTTTCTAGTTGGTCAGGCCTTAATTAATATCGGGGTTGTTATTGGCGTACTGCCAACCACTGGTCTTCCTCTCCCCATGTTTAGTTATGGGGGAAATTCTATGATTTCTAGCTTATTGATCGCAGGGTTATTGATTCGGGC
Organism: Acaryochloris sp. 'Moss Beach'; assembly: GCF_021497025.1. Taxonomy (NCBI): domain Bacteria; kingdom Bacillati; phylum Cyanobacteriota; class Cyanophyceae; order Acaryochloridales; family Acaryochloridaceae; genus Acaryochloris; species Acaryochloris sp. 'Moss Beach'. The sequence goes on along the minus strand of NZ_CP071717.1, from coordinate 1,541,554 downwards.
TGCTCGGGAGAGCCAAAGTGCCGATGTGGTAGCTATTCCTCATCACGAAGGTGAGTCCCCCTCTTTGATTCGACTAGTTGGCGATCATTCTTCTGTGGCAACGGCTAGACACCGTGCCTCTGCAAATGCATTACCAGGTCCTCAAACTCCTCTTCATCCTGGGGAAAAAGGACCGCTTAAGTTAGTACGCAAACGGAAACAACCCTCTTTATGGCGCAGAATGCTTGCTAAACTTCGTTCATCAAAGGGTGTAGCCCTTGCATCTGCTAGAAAAAAAGATCCTAAAGCAGTACTGTCTGCCAAAAAACAACGACTAAAACAACGCCGAAAACACAGACTTCGTTAAGATCAAGAGCGAACACCTGATAGTTAGTTGCGTTGAAGCAGCTTCTCCTTATGCTGGAAACGCTGGAAATTCAGCTTTATCACCTTGAACAATTCGCTAATACGATTGTTTCGACCCAACTCTCTCACCTTTCTGCTCTGAGTGTTGGCATCATCTTTTTGGCAGGTCTATTAACTAGTCTCACCCCCTGCACGTTATCGATGCTGCCCATTACGGTGGGGTATATCGGTGGCTATGAAACAGAGAACCGCTGGCAATCCATGGCTCAATCCATTTGGTTCTGCTTAGGGTTAGCTTCAACTCTGGCAGGCTTGGGAATTGGCGCAGCCCTATTGGGTCGGGTTTATGGGCAAATTGGTGTTGGACTGGCAATTGTTGTCAGCCTGGTTGCAATCATTATGGGGCTCAATTTACTGGAAGCCCTACCGCTGCGATTACCGAGCTTCTCGGGGGTAGAACTGATTTCTGATCAGCTACCCAGAGGAGTACGCTCTTTCCTTTTGGGACTCACCTTTGGTCTGGTCGCTTCTCCCTGCAGTACCCCAGTATTAGCGACGTTACTGGCTTGGATCTCAAGTACCCAGGATCCTATACTGGGGGGAGGTCTGTTATTGTCGTACACGGCAGGCTATACCGCTCCGCTGATCATTGCAGGTACGTTTACGGCAGCGATCAAGCGATTTCTCGCTATTCGTCAATGGTCTGCTTGGATTACTCCCACTAGTGGCGTTATCCTTATCGCTTTCGGTGTCTTTTCCTTGCTGAACCATGTATTGCCCAGCGCTTAATTTTGTTGTCGAGTCCCATCTTTTTGATCCTATTCCATGACCTCTAATCTCGGCCAACCTCAAGCCTTTATCAAAAAAAACTTAGTACCTGTCCTAGCGGATTTGCGGTTGGCAATTGTATTGCTCCTTGCGATCGCACTATTCAGCATTTCCGGTACTGTCATTGAGCAAGGCCAATCCCTGGAGTTTTATCAGGCTAACTATCCTGAAGAGCCAGCATTGTTTGGGTTCTTAACTTGGAAAGTATTGGTGACGATTGGGTTAGATCATGTGTATGCGACCTGGTGGTTTTTATCGCTGCTAATCCTGTTTGGCACTAGCTTGACGGCCTGTACGTTTATGCGTCAGCTTCCCGCCCTTAAGGCGGCCCGAAGCTGGAAATTCTATAAGAAACCCCGTCAGTTTGACAAACTGGCCTTGAGTACAACGCTCGATCCCGGCCAAAAGCCTTCTTTACTTGAGGCGTTGGCAAAGAATCGCTACAAAATTTTTGAAGAAGATCAGAGCATTTATGCTCGTAAAGGCATGCCTGGGCGCATTGGTCCGATCATCGTCCATGCCAGCATGATCTTGATTTTGTTGGGGTCCATTTGGGGCTCACTGACAGGATTTATGGCGCAAGAAATGATTCCCAGTGGCACCACGGCCAAGGTCAGCAATATTGTGAAATCGGGTCCATGGTCTGGGGCTCAAATTCCTGACGATTGGGCTGTACAGGTGAATCGTTTCTGGATTGACTACACGCCCGAAGGCCAAATCGACCAATTTTACTCAGACTTATCGATTGTTGATGAAGATAAGAACGAATTGGATCGACAAACGATTCACGTGAATCAGCCCTTTAAACATAAGGGAGTGACTCTATATCAAGCAGATTGGTCCATTGCTGGAGTGCGGGTGCAGCTCAACAACAGCCCTGTTTTGCAGCTACCCATGGCACCCCTAGAGGCCGCCGGTGGCAGAATATGGGGGACGTGGGTGCCTACAAAACCGGATCTCAGTGCAGGGGTAACCCTACTTACAACGGATTTGCAGGGCACGGTCGTGGTCTACGATGAGTCCGGCAAGCTTGTTTCAACCGTAAGAACGGGCATGTCTACAGATGTGAATGACATTAGCCTGAAGTTAGTTGAACTGGTGGGTAGTACAGGGTTACAAATTAAGTCTGACCCTGGCATCCCCTGGATCTATTCCGGATTCGGATTACTGATGATTGGTGTGATCATGAGTTATGTGTCTCATTCGCAAATTTGGCTGCTAACAGCTGAGGATCAACTTTATGTGGGTGGACGCACGAACCGAGCTTTGTTGACCTTTGAGCGGGAATTGGTGGAAATGATTGAGAGCTCTACACCCGATGCAGCTTTGTCCCCACCGACGACTCCCCAACCCCAAGAAGTGGCCTAATTAGTCTAGAGAATGCGGTCTACCTTGGGGAGCCGTAAGTGCGTTTTCGAGAAAATCTTTACGACAATGACTGATTGCAATTCATGTCCCAACCCCCAACGCCTAACTCTTCCCGGTCTTCATTAAGCCCGGAGCAGCAAAAGCGACTGCGTGCCGAGTTAAAGTCTCCCTATCGTGGGTTGAGGCGGTTTTTTTATATTGCTTTTGCTGGCTCTGCGTTTATAGGGGCAGTGGTATTTTTCTTCCAATTACTGGCGGGAGAAGATATCACCACTACGCTTCCGAACTTCGCCCTACAGGTTGGCGTGTTGTCCTTGATGCTATGGCTGTTTTGGCTAGAGCGGTCTCGTACCTAGACCATTCGTTGTTCAATGGCCCAGCGGGCAAGTTCTGTGCGGTTGTTTAAGCCAGTCTTCCCGAGCATGTTGCTGACGTGGCTTTCGACCGTACGTTGGCTGACGCTGAGGTCATCTGCAATCTCTCGGTTTGACATGCCTTTGGCAACGAGCTGAATAACTTTAGTCTCTGTGGGAGTCAAATCGACATCAAAGGGGACTTGAACCGATAGCTCTCCTTCTAGGGAGTTAGATTGTTTCTGCATCATCCGAGACGCTTGCTTCAGAGATGCTTCGATTTGTGCCACTAATTCATCCGGTTCAAAGGGCTTAATCATATAAACATCAGCCCCGGTGTTAAGTCCGGTGACCCGATCTTGAATTTGTCCCTTGGCTGACAAAAAGAGAACGGGGAGATAGCTAGTCTGAGGATTATCTCGAACGCGTTTGACAAACGCATAGCCATCCATCTCTGGCATCATCACATCACAGATGATTAGATTGGGGATACTTTTCTCCAGAACGCGCAGGGCTTCCCGACCATTCTTGGCCGTTGTCACCTCATACCCACGCAATTCCAAGTAATCCTTCACTAATAGAATCAGATTTGGATCATCATCAATGAGTAGCAGTTGATTTTGATCAGCTGTGATAACGTCTTGCATACTCTAGAAGCCGCCCGTGTCTTTATGCTTAGCGGTGCTCAGAAATCTTGTAACCGTAGTTTAAGTTGTCGAGCACTGCTAATGTATACCGTATTATTACTTAATCTTTCCCAAATTGAATGATAATTCAACTTCCTGCCGCTGAAATTTACGTTTCTCTTAAGATGGGCGAGTCCAGAATGGGGAGTGGAGAATCTTGAGGTTCGTCGGGTAGATGATCTAATTCCTCCCAGACTTGTTGAAGTAAAGTGTCTAGACCCTGTTGGGCCACGGCAGAGATTAAATACACTGGGCTACCGCTCATTTGCTCTAGGCTGGCTTGCTTTTGCAGCAGTAGCTCTGAGTCCATGGCATCTATTTTGTTCAATGCCAATAACTGGGGTCGCTTGTGTAAGCCTTGACCGTAGGCAGACAATTCTTTCTGAATGGTCTGGTAGTCTTGCTCTGGATTTTCAGCGGTGGCATCAACCAGATGGACTAGTAACCGGGTTCGCTCAACATGTCGAAGGAAATCATGGCCTAAACCAACCCCCTCATGGGCACCTTCGATTAGCCCAGGGATATCAGCGAAGACGGTACCATCCCCCGTTGACCGAGGGACGACCCCCAGGTTGGGGACTAATGTGGTGAAAGGATAGTCGGCAATTTTGGGGCGAGCTGCTGATAGTACGGAAATAAGGGTTGATTTGCCAGCATTGGGTAACCCAATAATGCCAACTTCTGCCAGGAGCTTCAACTCTAGCTGAAGTCGAAGTTCCTCCCCAGGTAGTCCTGGCAGGGCATGTTCTGGTGCTCGATTACGATTGCTCAGAAAATGTTTGTTTCCCAATCCCCCTTTGCCTCCCTGGGCAACCGTTAGGGTTTGTCCATTCGTGGTTAAATCTCCTAACAGAGTCATGGAGTCTGCATCATAAATGACCGTTCCGCAGGGAACTTCAATCAAGCGGTCTTGTCCCGATGCACCGGTTAAATTCTTGGGGCCGCCCCGTTTGCCATCGTCAGCAATAAATTGGTGTTTGTATTTGAAATCAAGCAGCGTTTGGAGATTAGTTGAAGCCTGGAGCACCACTGAGCCACCTCGACCCCCATTTCCTCCTGCAGGACCGCCCGCAGGAACGTATTTCTCGCGTCGGAAGGCCACCATTCCGTCTCCCCCGTCTCCGGCTTTGACGAATATTTCGGTTTGGTCGATGAAGCGCATAAAAGTAATGCCTGGGAGAAAAATGTTGGGAAAATAGCTGTTTTGCCATTGCTCTGGCCCACGTCTAAAGACGAATGAGGTTTGAGCGACGCTGAATGGGCAAGCTAATCTACAGCTTAACTGAGTGTTGTGGATTCATGAGCCCATTGCTCAGTCACGGCAATGACGTCTTGGTAGGCTGTTTCCAACTGGCTGAGTAAAGGGAGGCTCGGAGGTGTGGTTTGTTGCTTGATTAGGGCTTCAACTTCGGCTGCGATCGCAAACATAGCTACGGCACCCACATGAGCACTGGCCCCTTTGATGTGATGGGCTTCTCGTTTGGCAATATCGAAGTTCTGAGTTGAGATAGCAGCTTTTAAGCTGGCTAAATGTTGCTGAGTATCATCCACAAACAAATGCAAGAGCTCTTGCTCGAAATCTCGATCGCCGTCGGAGTATTCGTGAAGAAGGCTCCGATCGATGCTCATGGGAGTGATAGATGGCCATGATTTCATGGATGTCTTAAACCCTATAGTCCCAACCTATATCTGCTAATTGTCTGATGTTGTGGCAGGAGTGGCAATGGATGGATCCTGTTTTCGAAATGTTCTGTAAGTGAGTTTAGAGATCTTACGAATCAGTTCCTGGGCACGGGGATCATTGTGGGGTCTCTGAACTAAAATGGCGGCAACATAGTGCTGGCCATTAGGCATGTCGATGAGGCCTATATCCCCAACAACAGAGCCAATATCTCCAGTTTTATGGGCAATATTGGCATCCTTATCTATCCCCTGTGGAAGTAGGGTGTTGGTTACCGTCTGGCGCAAAATATCTAATGCTTGCTCGCGACTGGCAGACAAGAGTAGATCGTCATCTTTGAGCTTTAGCATTAAGGCTGCCATATCTTGAGGGCTGATGGTATTAGTCCCCTCTAAGTCTGGTAAAGGATTACGGATGGCAGTGTGCTTAAGACCCCAGGATTTAAACCGCTGATTGAGTTTTTGGGCACCCCCTAGGCGATCAATCAGCATATTGGTCGCGGTGTTATCGCTGATCGCAATCATGTACTCCGCTGTTTCTAGAGCTGAAAACGTCGTTCCCACAGGTTCATATTGCATGGAGCCGGCTTCAGATGCCACCAGATCCTGACGCATCACTAAGGGCTCATCTAGGTCAATAGTGCCAGCATCAACTTCCTCAAAAAAAGCGAGCAAGACAGGGATTTTGATAGTACTAGCGGCGGATATGCTTTTTGCCCCGTTGATATCTAGATATTCGCCAGTGCTGGGATTCAGGAAAAACATAGCGGGCTTAAGCTCCGATTGAGCTGCAGACCACTGCTGGATTTGTCCCTTGATCGTTGATAGCTCTTGCCCCTCTCGAACCAAGCGTTTCATCCGGGGCTCTTGGGACCATCGATAAAACAAAGACTGTGGACCATCCGGCTGGGTATCAAAGTTTTTCGGTTCAATTGCTGGCTCAGAATTTATTGTGCTTACAGACTTCAGGGGAATGGGGGGCTAGGGCAGAGGATATAGAGGGGGACCCAGAAGATGATGAGTGGGGTGTAGGATCAAAGACGGTCAAGGCGGTACCTGCAATCGCAGCGACCCCAGAGCCAACAATTGCTAAACGAGTGAGATATACAAACCATCCCCAAGAGCTGGAATGAGTTTTAGTTCGGGGCCGGGTTGGTCGAATAGATGATTTTGAGGCAGACGAATTCCTTGGAGCCGGTTTTCGGGAAATGCCTTGGGATCTTTGGGGCTGAGGGGAAGGAGAGGGGGGCTCGGAGATGCTTAGAAGGGGCGCGATGCTGAGTTTGCTGCACAAGCTGTTTGCGCATTGCTCGGCGCGTTTGATGCATCCTCCGGCGCTGCTGCCATAACTGGCGCTGCTGTCGTGAAGTCAAAGATTGCCTGGAGTGTTGAAGCACCACCCTCTCCTGAATCAACAAATTGGGCTATAGACGTGATGGAGCGCAATGTTTCAGAGGACTTTAATCCTCTTCAATCTGGATCGGCAATTTCCAAAGCTTTATTCAATCTTTGAAGCATTACCTACAGCAAAAGATTATGGGTATTTTAATCAATTTGCCTGAATTTTCCAGTGTACCTGACGAATCATCCCCCTTAACATAGCTAATTCCTGGGTTGATAGCTGGCTGCGATTAAAGAGCTGCCGTAGTTTTTGCATCCTAACGGTTGCTGTATGGGGATGGAGATAGCCGATGTCCAATAAGGCGAGCTCTAGGGCTTGATAGAACGCTTCCATTTGTTGGAAGGGGGCCAATTCTGTCTGAGGATGATTAGACTCTGCAATTCTAGGTCCAGTGGGCAGGTTGTCAAGGTCTGTGAATAGGCATTGACGCAACTCGTAACAGCAAATCGTGACGGCCTGGGCTAGATTCAAGGCTGCATAGTCAGAACTCGTAGGGATTTGGAGGAAAGCTTGGGCATGATAAAGTTCTTCATTACTCAGTCCTCGATCTTCCGGGCCAAAGATCAATGCGGCTTCATCTTCTAGTATCCAGGGCAAGATCTGTTTCGGTGCCTGAGTCATCACCTGTAATCGCCGTTGTCGGGCGGTGGTGGCCACCACTCGCTGACATCCTACGAGTGCTTCGGCTAAAGTCTGAACTGTTGTTGCCTGGGATAAGACGTCAGCGGCATGAACTGCCATCTGTTGGGCTTCTGGACCTAAGGGATCACAGTGGGGATTGACGAGCACTAACTGTCCTAACCCCATGTTTTTCATCACTCGGGCGATGCTCCCCACATTGAGGGGGCCAGCCGGCTCGACTAAAACAATTTTGATCGAGGCTAACCGTGGTTCGCTCATGGGTAACGTCACTCAGATGGATGTCTTGGAAATGCGATCGCAAACAGTATCATGCCAACCATTACAGATAATTACATATTCGGGTTGTTCGGGGTGTTGGCGAGACTTCCAACCATAACCAGATTGACACCATAGGTGGGAAGGTATTAAAAATTTTACAGAAGAAAATTATGAGTCGTTCTTGTAAATACAATCAGCTAGCAAACAAAGTGGTAGTTAAAACTCTATAGGACTCAGGATGCTTGTGCATCTATAAGCTTTAGCTTTTTACCTGCAGGATAGAGAGTAAAAAATGCTGGCAATGTCAGCAGCATCAAGATTGATATAAATCCAGAAGAGATTTGCTGGAAGCAAGGAAAGGACTCGAATTTTTTAGAGTTCCTGCTATGATGTCGCGTGTAACTAGGTGTGGGCCGAGAAGGAGCGAAATACAGTAATGCAAAGTGCAGTCGATTTAGGTGGCCGTCCCATTCACTTCATTGGTATTGGTGGTATCGGCATGTCTGCACTAGCCCATATCCTCCTCAAACGACAATTGCCTATATCGGGTTCAGATGTTCGAGCTAACCATATCACTCAAAAGTTAGAGTCCCAGGGCGCTCGAATCTTTTCTCGTCAAGAAGCTACTAACATCAAGCAGCTTTGCCAAGATTCTTCTGCCCCCCCTCAAGTGATTTGCTCAACGGCCATTCACGAGGATAATCCTGAATACCAGGCTGCTGTGCAGGCAGGATGTCCTATCTTTCATCGCTCTGATGTGCTGGCAGCGCTAATGCAAGAGTTCTCTCAAAGCATTGCAATTGCTGGAACTCATGGTAAAACAACAACCAGTAGCTTGGTAGGCTATTTATTGTTGAAAGCGAGTTTAGATCCCACCATTATTGTGGGTGGAGAGGTCGCTGCATGGGGTGGGAATGCCCGCACTGGCGATAGCCCCTATTTAGTCGCTGAGGCCGATGAATCGGATGGGTCCCTCGTTAAGTTCTTCCCTCATATTGGCGTCATTACCAATATTGAACTTGATCACCCTGATCACTACACCTCGCTAGATCAAGTGGTTGGCATCTTTGAACAGTTTGTAGACCATTGCCATACCCTGATCGTTTCGGTTGATTGCCCCACCATCGCTGATCGTTTTCCTATGTCAGCCACCGATCAGCCTATGATTACTTACAGTCTGAATGCTGAAATGTCGGCAGATTATACGGTGCAAAATATTGAATATTCAGGCCAAGGAACAATCGTAGATATCCTAGAACGTGGGGAGAGCTTAGGGTCATTAGAACTGCCTTTGCTGGGGGAACATAACCTCAGTAATGCCCTGGCAGCCGTTGCGATTGGCCGTTATGTAGGCCTAGAATTCCCCACCATTGCGGAAGCATTGCAGACTTTCTCGGGGGCTAAACGCCGTTTCGAAATTTATGGAGAAGCGCAAGGGATTTGTTTGATCGATGATTACGCGCATCATCCGAGTGAAATTCAAGTGACCTTGGCATCCGCGAAGCTTCAAGCCCAAGCTGCGGCTGCAACCTATTCTCAATCAAGGGTTGTGGCCGTCTTTCAACCCCACCGCTATAGCCGTGCAATTACCTTCTTTCAAGAGTTTAGCCAATCGTTTCAAGATGCAGATTTAGTCGTTGTGACTGATATTTATAGCGCTGGAGAAGCAAATCCTGGCATTATTGATGGTCAAAAGTTGGCAAATGCAATTACCTCTAACCATTCTGCCGTAACTTATCAACCAACCCTGGCCAATGTTATCGATTTTTTACAGGGACATTTGCAATCGGGTGATGTAGTTCTATTCTTGGGAGCAGGAGATTTGAACCGCATCATTCCAGACTTACTTGCCCATTATCAGGTTTCTTCAAAACCTTCTCCTGAGGTTGTTTTGCAATGACTCAGTCTTCACCCTCCATCTTTATTGACAATGGAACCTGCGAGATTCAGCCTCATGTGAGTTTGGCAGATATGACGACATTCCGTGTGGGGGGCGCCGCAGAATGGTTTATTGCTCCCCATAATCTGGAAGAACTACAAGCTAGTTATGCATGGGCTAATGAGCAAAATCTGCCCATTACCTTTTTGGGCGCAGGGTCAAACTTACTGATTAGTGATCAGGGCTTACCTGGCTTAGTCATCTCAACGCGATATTTGCGGCAAAGGACGTTCGAGCCTGATACTTGTCAAGTCACAGCCTATGCTGGAGAATCGTTACCCAAACTGGCTTGGCAGGCTGCTAAACGAGGTTGGTCTGGATTGGAATGGGCCGTCGGTATTCCTGGAACTGTGGGTGGAGCATTGGTCATGAATGCTGGTGCGCACGGTGGATGTACTGCGGATGTTTTAGCTGAGGTTCATGTCCTAGAGAGAAATGGGACTATTCAGGTATTGAAACCTGAAGACATGGCATTTCAATATCGGTCCTCTATCTTGCAGCAATCTCCCAAACCCGTTTTACAGGGGGTGTTTCAACTCAGTGCTAATCAATCTACTGACCAGGTCAAGGCAACGACTCAATCGCACTTGGATCATCGTCTCAGTACACAACCCTATGATTGGCCAAGTTGTGGCAGTGTGTTTCGCAATCCTCTTCCTCGGACGGCAGGTTGGTTAATTGAACAATCAGGATTGAAAGGATATTCACTCGGAGGGGCGCAAGTTGCTCAGAAGCACGCTAACTTCATCCTTAACTCTGATAACGCTACGGCAACTGATATCTTCAACCTGATTCATTATGTTCAGCAAAAAGTTGAGGAAAATTGGTCGTTGCTGCTCAAGCCAGAAGTGAAAATGTTGGGTGAATTCCCACAAATCACCTAGAAAGTAGATTCCCTTTACGCCTCTTGGGGTAGACTCTCAGTATCATAGTAAACAGTTCAATTTGAAGTTCCTTAAAGGAGCTCATCTAGAGCAAAGCAAAGATTCAAGCACATTAACAAACCATAAAGACTATGCCAAAAGAGCAAGGACAAGGCTTTGGCTTCGGCCTCGGCAAAATGAAAGAACTAGCTGCAGCTATCCAGAAAGCACAACAAGTGCAAGAAGGTGCAAAGCAATTACAAGAAGATCTTGAACAAATGGAGATCGAGGGTCAAGCTGGTGGTGGCTTAGTTAAGGTTGTCATGAGCGGTAACCAAGAACCTATTCGTGCTGAAATTACCCAAGAGGCTGTGGATAAAGGCCTAGATGCATTATCTGAACTGGTTGCTGAAGCGATGAAAGATGCGTACCATAAGTCTACCGACACGATGAGAGAACGCATGGAAGACTTGACAGGCGATCTTAATTTGCCGGGTTTAGGTGGGTAAGTTGACACAAGGCCGCAAAGATCTATATAGTTAGGATTTGGAAGAATTCAAAATCCTAACTCAACTTACTATCGCCCATCTATGCCCACAATTCAGCAGCTTATCCGCAGCGAGCGTTACAACACAAAGAAGAAGACAAAGTCTCCGGCTTTAAAAAGCTGTCCTCAGCGCCGTGGTGTTTGTACTCGCGTTTATACCACAACCCCTAAGAAGCCCAACTCTGCATTGCGGAAAGTCGCCAGGGTCCGTTTAACTTCTGGATTTGAGGTTACAGCCTACATCCCTGGAATTGGCCATAATTTGCAGGAGCATTCCGTTGTCATGATTCGGGGTGGTCGTGTTAAAGATTTGCCGGGTGTTCGCTACCATATTATCCGCGGTACTTTGGATACTGCTGGAGTTAAAGATAGACGTCAAAGTCGTTCAAAATATGGAGCAAAGCGTCCTAAAGGTAAGAGTTAGTAGCTCCAGCGCTCTTAACCTGAGATTGAGTAGAGTTCCCTGACTGTGGCTTATGTTTTGGGGACACCTTAATACTATTTCCCTCATCAGTTCAAGCTTTAGATAGATTGCCGCAGTTTGCGTAGTCTGACAATGTGTTCCTCGAAGTAGCGAGGATCCATAAGCCCTTAATTATTACTATCTTGTGTAGGATTTCTCATGTCTCGTCGTATTCGTGCCCAAAAGCGCCCTGTTCCTCCCGATCCGGTTTACAATAGCCGCCTCATCAGTATGACTATTCGGCGTTTGATGGCGAGTGGGAAGAAATCTTTGGCCTCTCGTATTCTTTATGATGCTTTGAAAATTATCGAAGAACGTACCAATCAAGACCCCTTAGAGGTGTTTGAAACGGCTGTTCGTAATGTAACGCCATTAGTAGAAGTGAAAGCTCGTCGGGTGGGCGGTGCTACCTATCAAGTCCCGATGGAAGTTCGATCTGATCGAGGCATTGCCTTGGCGTTGCGATGGATTATTCGCTTTTCGCGCCAGCGTCCTGGGCGATCTATGGTGAGTAAACTGGCTAACGAACTGATCGATGCTGCTAACGAAACAGGCGCAGCGATACGTAAGCGTGAAGAAACTCATCGTATGGCAGAGGCCAATAAAGCGTTTGCCCATTATCGTTACTAAGTTTTGTGAAGTTTATCTGAAAAAAGTTATAGAATCATTGCAGCAAGAATGTTGTATACCCTTATGCAAATAACTTGCTAGGGCGAAGGAGGTAGCTGTGGCACGTTCCGTCCCGCTAGAAAAAGTGCGCAATATTGGCATTGCAGCCCATATTGATGCGGGAAAAACGACAACAACTGAGCGTATTTTGTTCTACTCCGGTGTGGTACACAAGGTCGGAGAAGTTCATGATGGCAATACAGTTACTGATTGGATGGATCAGGAACGGGAGCGTGGTATCACTATTACCGCTGCCGCCATTTCCACAACCTGGCAAGATCATCAGGTCAACATTATTGATACGCCTGGGCATGTAGATTTCACGATTGAAGTTGAACGCTCAATGCGGGTATTAGATGGCGTGATTGCGGTTTTCTGTTCTGTAGGGGGTGTTCAACCTCAATCAGAGACAGTTTGGCGGCAAGCTGATCGTTATCAGATTCCCCGGATTGTATTCGTCAACAAAATGGATCGGACGGGTGCGAATTTTTTCAAGGTTTATGATCAAATTCGTGATCGTCTTAAAGCCAATGCCGTCGCTATTCAAATTCCAATTGGTAGTGAAGATAAATTTGAGGGCATTGTTGATCTAGTCAATATGAAAGCCTTCATCTATACCAATGATCAAGGTACAGATATTCAAGAGACTGAGATTCCTGAGTCTAATCAAGAGCGAGCTCAAGAGTATCGAACACTTCTAGTTGAGGCAATTGCTGAAGCAGATGATGCCTTGATGGAGAAGTATCTCGAAGGTGAATCTTTATCAGAAACAGAAGTTCAATCAGCTTTGCGTCGTGGCACCATTGCAGGCACGATAGTCCCTATTCTTTGTGGCTCTGCCTTTAAAAATAAAGGCGTTCAGCTGCTTTTAGATGCTGTGATTGACTATATGCCAGCACCGATTGATGTTCCTGCTATTCGAGGGACATTATCGGATGGCACTGAAGCTGAGCGTCCGGCTGATGATGAAGCGCCTTTGGCTGCCCTCGCATTTAAAGTGATGTCCGATCCCTATGGACGACTTACCTTTATCCGGGTGTATTCAGGCGTTCTCACCAAAGGCAGCTATATTCTCAATCCTACTAAGGACAAAAAAGAGCGTGTTTCAAGGCTGATCATCATGAAAGCTGATGATCGAATTGAGGTTGATGAGTTGCGCGCAGGAGATTTAGGAGCTGCCCTAGGTCTTAAGGATACTTTTACCGGCGAAACTCTATGCAATGCGGCGAAGCCCATTGTCCTGGAGTCTTTATTTATTCCTGAACCTGTGATTTCTGTGGCAGTAGAGCCTAAAACCAAGCAGGATATGGATAAGCTCTCCAAAGCCTTGCAATCTTTATCTCAAGAAGACCCTACCTTTCGCGTCAGTGTGGACCCGGAAACCAATCAGACAGTGATTGCAGGTATGGGTGAGCTGCATCTAGAGATTTTGATTGATCGGATGCTACGAGAATTTAAAGTGGAGGCTAATATTGGAGCCCCCCAAGTAGCCTATCGAGAGACGATTCGTAAAGCAGTGACTGCTGAAGGCAAGTTTGTACGGCAAAGTGGGGGGAAAGGCCAATATGGTCATGTTGTTGTTGAGATAGAACCCGCTGAAGAGGGCACTGGTTTTGAATTTATCTCAAAAATTGTGGGAGGTTCTATCCCTAAAGAGTTTATTGGTCCGGCTGAGCAAGGGATGAAAGAAGCTTGCGAATCTGGTATCTTAGCTGGTTATCCCCTCATTGATGTCAAAGCGACATTAGTTGATGGGTCTTACCATGATGTTGATTCTTCTGAAATGGCCTTTAAAATCGCGGGCTCAATAGCAATCAAAGATGGGGTAATGCAAGCCTCACCTGCGCTGCTAGAGCCCATGATGAAAGTTGAGGTAGAAGTACCTGAAGACTTCCTCGGCCCTGTAATGGGTGACCTCATTTCTCGAAGAGGCCAAATCGAAGGTCAAGAAGTGGCCCAAGGGCTCGCCAAGGTGACGACTAAAGTCCCATTGGCGACCATGTTTGGCTATGCCACAGATATCCGGTCTATGACTCAGGGTCGAGGTATCTTTACAATGGAGTTTGGTAACTACGAGGATGTTCCTCGTAATGTGGCTGAACCCATTATCGAAAAAAACAAAGGGAACGCATAATTCATCGAAAAGGAATAGTTGATACATGGCACGCGCAAAATTTGAACGAACAAAACCCCACGTCAACATTGGCACCATTGGTCACGTTGATCATGGTAAAACCACTTTGACAGCAGCAATCACCATGTCTCTCGCTGCCATTGGCCAAGCTAAAGCCAGGAAGTACGATGACATTGATGCGGCCCCAGAAGAGCGGGAAAGAGGGATCACGATTAATACGGCTCACGTGGAGTATGAGACGACGGATCGTCACTATGCCCACGTGGACTGTCCTGGGCATGCTGACTATGTCAAAAATATGATTACTGGGGCTGCCCAGATGGATGGAGCAGTATTAGTAGTCTCCGCTGCTGATGGTCCCATGCCCCAAACTCGTGAACATATTCTACTGGCTAAGCAGGTTGGGGTTCCCAATATTGTGGTCTTTATGAATAAGCAAGACCAGGTAGATGATGAAGAGTTGCTAGAGTTGGTTGAGCTAGAAGTTCGAGAACTTTTAAACGACTATGATTTTCCAGGAGATGATATTCCCATCGTTTCTGGCTCGGCGCTAATGGCTTTAGAAGCCCTCAATGGTGCGGACTCCATGAAGAAAGGAGACAACGAGTGGGTAGATAAAATCTACGCTTTGATGGATGAAGTGGATGCCTATATTCCTACTCCTGAAAGAGATATTGATAAGCCTTTCTTGATGGCTGTAGAAGATGTCTTCTCTATTACAGGTCGTGGAACAGTCGCTACTGGACGGATCGAGCGGGGCAAAGTTGTCGTTGGCGAGACTGTCGAGTTAGTTGGAATTAGAGATACACGCAACACTACTGTGACTGGTGTTGAGATGTTCCAAAAGACCCTTGATGAAGGGATGGCTGGTGATAACGTCGGCTTACTTTTGCGGGGTGTTCAAAAAGAAGATATTGAGCGTGGCATGGTGTTAGCCAAGCCTGGTTCAATTACTCCTCATACCCAGTTTGAGTCTGAAGTTTATATCCTCAAGAAAGATGAGGGAGGACGTCATACACCGTTTTTCCCTGGTTACCGACCCCAGTTCTATGTCAGAACGACAGATGTAACGGGTACAATCAGCGCTTTTACAGCTGACGATGGTAGTGCCGCTGAGATGGTTATGCCTGGCGATCGCATTAAAATGACAGTTGAATTAATCAACCCTATTGCGATTGAGCAAGGGATGCGATTTGCGATTCGTGAAGGTGGCCGGACTGTTGGAGCTGGTGTTGTCTCCAAAATCCTGAAATAGTCTCCTAAACAGCCCTTAAGATAGAGCTGGAGGCATAGCGGTAGTGCTTACCTTCAGCTTGTCTGACAAGATCCGATTGCTAACGGCAGTTCTACATAATTTTGCTGTCATCCAGAACCTTGACAACTTAACGATTGATCTAAGATATGACAACTCTCCAGCAACAAAAAATCCGCATTCGCCTGAAAGCTTTTGATCACCGTTTGCTCGACACATCCTGTGACAAAATCGTTGAGACTGCTAAGCGAACTAATGCCTCCCCTGTTGGACCTATTCCTTTACCCACCCGACGACGTATTTATTGTGTTCTACGATCTCCACATGTAGACAAGGACTCACGTGAGCACTTCGAAACACGTACTCATCGTCGTATTGTTGATATTTATCAGCCTTCACCCAAAACTATTGATGCGTTGATGAAGCTTGATCTGCCTGCTGGTGTTGATATTGAAGTCAAGCTTTAGTCTCGACTGTAGTTGTTAGGTGCTTGCCTGAGTTGTTTGTGAATTCTTCGGGAGACATGGGCTAGAGTGAATAAGAGTACTCCCTATCCCACCTCTCCCGTTGCTAATGGCTATTCCCTCTTCAATTGCTGTACGTGAGCTGCCCCTATTCCCTCTTCCTGATGTAGTTCTGTTCCCAGGGCGGCCATTACCGTTGCATATTTTCGAATATCGCTACCGGATAATGATGAACACTATTTTGGAAGAGGATCGACAATTTGGTGTTTTGATGTGGGACCCTAACAAAGGTGAAGCGGCTTTAGTAGGGTGTTGTGCTGAAATCACAAAGCATGAAAGACTGCCTGATGATCGAATTATGATCCTAACGCTGGGGAAACAGCGATTTAAGGTGCTTCATTATGTTCGCGAAAAGCCTTACCGTGTTGGATTAGTCGAGTGGATCGACGATCAACCTCTGCAGGATCAAGACTTGCAAGCTTTAACCACAAGTGTCACACAGCTGTTGCAAGATGTTGTTAGGCTTTCTGCAAAGCTAACTGAACAAGATATTAACCTTCCAGATGATATTCCAAGTCTCCCTGTAGATCTTTCCTACTGGGTGGCGAGTAATTTTTACGGTGCGGCGTTAGAGCAACAATCTCTATTGGAAATGCAGGATACTCAGGCTCGGCTGGAGCGAGAAGCGGAGATTTTGACGTCTACACGCAATCATTTAGCAGCGCGTACAGTTCTGAAAGATACATTAGAGCCCTGATTGTATTGAGCGGCTTGTTTACCTGTCGTTCCCGAAAACCAAAAATAAGCCCGGATATTTCATAGATTTCGGGCTTATTTTCAGTTTATATAAGGCTTAAGCTATTGAATTCTCAGTAGTTCAACATCAAAAACTAGGGTAGCATTGGGGGGAATTACGCCACCAGCGCCTCTTGAGCCATACCCTAAATCAGGAGGAATGACTAACTTCCGACGACCGCCTACTTTCATGGTGCCAACGCCTTCATCCCAACCTTTGATCACTCGCCCTTTTCCAATGGGGAAGGAGAATGGCTGTCCGCGATCGCGAGAACTATCAAATTTGCTCCCATCGGTTAAGGTGCCAGTATAGTGAACGACAACCATTTGACCTAGCATAGGTTGCTCACCTGTGCCTTCTACTAAGTCACGATATTGCAAGCCAGATGCGGTGGTGGTGTAATCAGAATCTTCAGTGTCAGTTGAATTCATTTCAGATGTAGGTGTTTGGGCAACAGGAATAGCAGCAACAGTTGTTAGAGTATTATCTGTTTGTAAGGGCTCTGCAGATACTTCGGGAGTGCCGTTAGTAACTTGGGCAATGACCAAAACGGCGCTACAAACAAGGACAATCCCGAAACTGATTAAGATATTACGCAAGATGTTCCTCCGATCGGTTTAGGACAGTGATGCTTTGAATGGTTGGTTTTGATTGAGGAGGCTACCGCCAAAGCTTATTTTCTAAGTCTCGCACTTGTCGCTCCAGTCGATCAATCCTACCGCGTAATTCATCCACTTCAGCCTGTCTTGCTAACCCTAAATCTTGCATCATATTGCGAACTTGGCGCTCCATCTGAGCTTCCCAATCTCCTGGGTCCGAGCGCATTTGTTGTAACAGATCATCTACAAAAGCTTTAGCTTGCTCGGGATTTAACCGTCCTTCATTGACCCATTGATCACTGACTTCCCGAAGTTTATCGGTGACAAAAGAGGTGGTTCCGACCCCAATCATCAACATTTGCTTGAGGAAATTGTTATTGTCCATGAAAACCTCGGGTTTGGGAATGAAGTTGTGATAGTTACGCGGGCTGCTGAACTCCAGCATAGCGAAGTCAAAGAACTTCTCGAAAGTAGGGATAGTACGGTGGCTACTAACACTGGGCTCGGTCTAATGCACGCAATGGATTCCTGAATCAGGAAAAACTTAATCAGGGTAAACTGCCAGCAGACCTTACTGCAAGCTCCAGAATGCGCGTGGAAAATATTGTGAAAGACCGTACCCAACCGAAAAATTCTTCGGTTAGATGGCGAGGGTTTGGTCTCGTTTTTCTCTCGGGCTTAATAATGGGTATTAGCCCCGCACCAGTGGGAACTTGGTGGTTTGCATGGGTTGCTTTGGTGCCCCTGTGGATATACGTTAAACGTGCTCAGGGGCAGGTGTGCTTGGCGATGCGGCTGGGGCTGGCGTGGGGAGTTGGGTATCAGGGTGCTGCCGTGTCTTGGCTAACAGGCTTACATCCCATGACATGGATGGGCCTATCTTGGTGGACTAGTCTTACCATTGCAGTTGTTTGCTGGCTGTTTGTAACGGTTTATGGGGCGTTGATTGCTGCTTTCTGGTCTGGATGGATGGCTTGGAGATCGTTCAAGCTACCCATTTATAGTCGAATTTTGGTGGGAACAGCCGCTTGGACGACATTGGAGTGGCTCTGGACCCAATCTCCATTATGGTGGACCCCGATCTCTTATACTCAAAGCCCAGCGAATCTGGTGATTCTGCATTTGGGGCGGATCTCCGGACCGACGGTTGTCGTTGCTGCATTAGTGACGGTTAATGGCTGTTTTGCAGAAGGTTGGACCGCTATACGACATCGGTGGCAGTATCGTGGTACTGCGATCGCACTTTTGATCGGTTTACATCTATTAGGTTTGAGCCTTTACCTGCAACCGTTGCAGGCTAATCAGGATACTGCCCTCGATATTGGTATTATTCAAGGCAATGTCCCAACCCGGATCAAATTGTTTAAGCAAGGCCTTGAACTGGGGCGTAAAAATTACGAGGCTGGCTATCGGCAGTTGGCCGATCAAGGTGTTGATGCTGTACTCACTCCAGAAGGGGCTTTCCCCTTTTTATGGCGAGACCAGCCTCCCTTAGTAGAGGCAATTCAAGATAAACAGGTGGTTGCCTGGCTCGGGAGTTTTATGCCTGAAGACCATCGCATTACCCAAAGTTTAATTACCGTTTTGGCTGATGGCAGCATCTTGAGCCGCTACAACAAAATTAAGCTTGTGCCCTTAGGTGAATATATTCCCTTTGAGTCTCTGTTGGGTGGGGTAATCGGTCGGTTGACGCCTGTCGGTACACAGATGAATTTAGGTAAGCCGGATCAACAATTCCTCACCCCTTGGGGACCTGCGATCGCAGGGATTTGTTTTGATTCTGCCTTTCCGCAACTGTTTCAGAAACAAGCTGCCCAAGGCGGAGAGTTTATTCTGACGGCCTCCAATAACGATCCGTATAATACTCGGATGATGGCTCAGCACCATGCCCATGATGTGATGAGAGCCATAGAAACCGATCGGTGGACTGTTCGCTCGACGAATACGGGATACTCTGGTGTGATTAATCCCCATGGCCAAACCTTGTGGCGTTCGCAACCTCTGGTGTTTGCTACCCATGCTGCCACAATTTATCGTCGTCAAACCCAGACTTTATATGTACAGTGGGGAAACTGGTTCTTACCTAGCTTGGTGGTGCTCAGCCTGATTGCGGCAGCCCCCTCTTTCATCAACACCGGTAAGTAAGCTAAGTTAGATAAAACTGGCTTTTCAACTGAGGTATGGCAGCATCGTTTGCCATTTTCCTAGGGTACGCTCTCTATCTTGAACATAACTCGATTTAATAGTATCTCCTCACATCACGATTCAAAGTCAATGAGTAGTAGTCTTGTTCGTCAATCGACGCCAGAAGAGCTAGAACTTCAGAGAAAGCAGTCAGAGCTATTGGATTTGGAAGCTCAGTTAGCACAACGGGAGCTAGAATTGGCTACGTTTCAGGCTGAACTCCACTCGTTTGAGTATCGTTATATGCAGGTTGTGGGTATCCGCCAGGAAGAATTAGAGCGGATTAATGCCCAAATTTCAAAATATTTAACGTTGATGGCGTCTAACCACAACTTTCGACCATCCGCTCGTTTGAAACAGCTCTATCGAGAAGTGGCCAAACGGATTCATCCTGACCTGGCAACGGATCCTGAAGAGCGTGCCCGCCGCGAACAACTGATGGCCTTCGTCAATCGTGCCTATGAATCGGGGGATGAAGATCGTCTTAGGGCGATTTTGCATGATTGGGAAAGTAGCCCAGACTCTGTCCAAGGGGAAGGGATAACAGCAGATTTAATCCGGACGATTCGTCAAATTGCTCAGAGCCGACAGCGCTTGCAGTCGATTGAAGATAAATTGCAGCAACTATCTCAATCAGATTTGCATCAATTGAGGGTGAAGGCAGTAAAGTTGGAACAACTTGGGCAAGATCTTTTGTTGGAAATGTCGCACCGTTTTGATCAAGAAATCTCGATGGCGCAGCAACAGTTGACAGAGCTTAAGGAAAAAATGGGATAGAGATTATGGTGGAGGGGCCCAAGGAACAGTCCGAGCAGGGCAAGTTCAATCTTCCATCTCTTCATGCCCGTGTTGATGATCAAATGTCTTCGTTGATTAAACGCGGGCTAAATCTTGCTAATGAAATTGAAGAAGATCTGGTTAATTCTGGATCTGAAGTGGAAGGCCAGGACAATCCACAGCAGCAGGATCAGGAGCCAGCTGGCTATCAAAGGTCTGAACAGCCTGAATCTCCGTTTCCGCCAGACCCTTTAGAGGGATTGACTCTGGTGCAACCGACCGTAACGAGCCAGCCGACCCTCAATTCGGAAGAGATGGATGAAACCTCTTGGGCGGTGGTTTGGCTGCGGCGAGGGCTGCATAAGTATGAGCAAGCAGACTATATGGGGGCGAAGGATAATTTTAAGCAGGCGATTCACAAGCAGCCCACTTTAGCTGCAGCCCACAACGGTCTGGGAAGTGTTTTGTATCAATTTCGGGATTTTGTCGAAGCGGTGGTTGTTTATAGCCAAGCCTTGGATTATGCACCGGAGAATGCTGAACTCTATTGCAATCTGGCAAGTGCTCTTTATCGTATTCAAAACTATGATGAGGCTGCCCTAGCTTATCAAAAAGCCATTCACTATAATGCTTACTTGCATGCCGCCTATTATGGTTTGGGCCTAGCCCAGTTTCAAATTGGGTTTCAAGAAGAAGCGATGACGGCCTTTGAGCAAGCCACTCAACTAAATATTCGGCATGCCGAGAGCTTTCTGGGATTGGCGGTTACCCATTTTGAATTTGGAGAGTATCAAGAGGCTAGTGTGGCCTTAGAGCAAGCAATGCAGTTAAACCCTGTCTATATCGAAGCCTATTTTAGATTGCAGGATTTTGTAAACGAATAAGGGAATAGCCCAGTCTAGAGATGGAAGTCTCTTCCTCTGATGGCAACGATGATATTGAGGGGAAGGAAAACCTAAGGGATGATTACCGAAAATTGGGATACCAAAACATACCTTTAATCCCTTCTGGATCGGGCATAAACCCTAAATCTCGGTAAAAGTTGACGACATGGGGGTCGGCAAAGAGGGTGATATTGCTAATGTCTTCGCGCCGGAGTTCTTTAATGATTTGTTTCATCAAGGCTTTGCCTAGGCCTTGGCCTTGAAAGTCAGGATGAACCACAACATCCCAAATTGTGGCATTAAACGTATGGTCGGAGGTGGCCCGAGAGAACCCAATGAGGCGATTGTAGCTGCCGCGTTGCTCCCACATAGAGACCACAATAAAGCTATGTTTAAGGGCTTTTTTGACTTTGCGAATAGGGCGGCGTGACCAGCCCAC
Source organism: Acaryochloris sp. 'Moss Beach' (assembly GCF_021497025.1). Lineage (NCBI taxonomy): Bacteria > Bacillati > Cyanobacteriota > Cyanophyceae > Acaryochloridales > Acaryochloridaceae > Acaryochloris > Acaryochloris sp. 'Moss Beach'. The sequence goes on along the minus strand of NZ_CP071717.1, from coordinate 1,519,982 downwards.
GGCATCGCAAAGCTCTTCTAACTCATACAGATCGATTTCGCGATCTTTGCTGAAGGTGATTTTAGATGGGGCAGCTTTGGAGTCCCGCCCGTTGTTGGAAATCGATAGGGCTGTCCCAATCGAGCCATTCGCAGGGGCTAAGGTCTGAGCAGACGCCCCGTTTGAGCCACCAAATAAGCTTTTCCAAAAACCCATGCAGGAGTGTGTTAAGTGCTAAGTGTAACGAATGGCCTAAATTTTTTTACAAAAGACCACTTAAGTTAGTATAAGCCAGGTCACCGTCGGGATGGGATTTGGTGTCGGAATTATTGGTTGTGATTCAATCAAATGTGGGTCAGATAGAATAATACATTCCTTCTGCTATTAGAGTAACCATGCAATGCCCATTGTGCGGTCATCCCAAAGCCTATAAGCATGGCAAGATGGCCAATGAGAAACAACGGTATCACTGTCCTATTTGTAAACGAACTTTCACTGAAACCTTTGATACCCTTTACTATCGTCGACAGACCTGCCGAGAGACGATCCATCAAGTTCTCCAATCTCATGCAGAAGGCACGAGTCTCAGAGGCATTGCCCGAATCACTGGGCTTTCCTACAACACGGTTGTCTCCCTCGTGCGTTCTGCTAGCCAACGCTCTCAGCAACTTCATAATGGCAACGTTCAAGCAGTCAGCACCGATGATGTCAGTGCCGATGAGATGTGGTCCTTTGTGAAAAAAAGCAAAAACATTGCCGACCATCAGAGCTAGAGGTGGGCGATTGTTGGATGGCGATTACGTTGGCCAACACCAGTGGTTTGATATTGACCTGTCGGGTGGGCAAGCATACCGACTCATTGTTGGATGAACTGATGACCAGCACTGAAGGCAAGACCGATTGCAAGTTTTGGAATAGTGATGATTGGGGCGGTTATGAGCGCATCTTAGGGCCAGACATTATCCACTACATTGGTAAAGACCGAACTCAACGATTGGAGCGTACCAATGGGATTGTTCGGCAGCAAACAGGTCGATGGCATCGCCGCCAAAATAAGTTTGGCAAAGTTTGGGAGCAAACGAAGGTTACGGCTCGGTTAGGGGTGAGCTATTTTAATTGGATTTGGACTCACAGCCGATTCAAAACGACTGCGGCCCAACGAGCAGGATTAGCTGATTGCCCATGGAACTGGAATGACATTCTTTGCTACCCCACAATTATTTGAGGCACGACCGAATTATTCCCCTATGTGGGAGTGATGGGTGGTCGTAATATTACTACACAATTACATAATGTATAAAATTTGAGCTGGCTATCCTGGTGCTCTCCCTGATGTATGGGTTAGAGGCGACACTTCCATGAACCTAAAAAATTTCTCAGTGTGAATAAATTAAGTTAAGTCTGAGTTGTGCGAGGGTGATTACATTTGCTAATGTAAAACCTTGTAAAGATGAAATACGCTTAATCCACTTATATTGAATAAGATTTACTTATCAAAAGGTTCAAAACCTCCAAAGTTAAACTTATGCAATCTCTGGTAAATTGAGTTTTAGCCAATTCCAGAGTGTTTCTGTTGGAAATATCTTTCTCCAGTATTCCTCTCAAGGCGGCCATCTAAGGAAAGCTATGGTTCGCTTGCCGTTGAAGAGTTGGCATTAGGCGATTTTTGCAGGATAAAATTCAACACTTTTTACAGGCTATCTGAAAAGTTAGCCTCGGTTGTTTTGTCCGGGATTTATCACGTTTAGATGAGGTTGTTCAAGAGCAACATGTCCTATTCACAAACTAGAACTCAGTCAAAAGCCGGATATGATGCTGGCGTTAAAGACTACAAGCTGACTTACTACACGCCGGACTACACCCCAAAAGATACAGATATCCTCGCTGCCTTCCGGATGACTCCTCAACCAGGTGTTCCTCCTGAAGAAGCTGGTGCTGCTGTTGCGGCTGAATCCTCAACGGGAACCTGGACCACTGTGTGGACTGACCTGTTGACCGATTTGGATCGATACAAAGGCCGTTGCTACGACATCGAAGCAGTTGCCAACGAAGATAATCAGTACATTGCCTATATTGCCTATCCCCTCGACTTGTTTGAGGAAGGGTCGGTCGTCAACTTGTTGACCTCCCTTGTGGGTAACGTGTTTGGTTTCAAAGCGCTTCGGGCCTTGCGTCTTGAAGATATTCGCATTCCTGTTGCCTACATGAAGACCTTCCAAGGTCCTCCTCACGGAATTACGGTTGAGCGAGACAAGATCAACAAGTATGGTCGTCCTTTGTTGGGTTGTACCATTAAGCCTAAGTTAGGTCTATCCGCGAAGAACTACGGTAGAGCCGTATATGAGTGTCTACGTGGTGGTCTTGACTTCACCAAGGATGACGAGAACATTAACTCTCAGCCTTTCATGCGCTGGCGCGATCGCTTCCTCTTTGTAGCTGAAGCCATCCATAAAGCCCAAGCGGAAACCGGTGAAATTAAAGGTCACTACCTAAACGTCACCGCGGCTACCTGTGAGGAAATGCTGAAGCGGGCCGAGTACGCTAAAGAACTCGAAATGCCCATCGTCATGCATGACTTTATCACCGGTGGTTTCACAGCTAACACTACGTTGTCTCACTGGTGTCGTGATAATGGCGTTCTGCTCCATATTCACCGAGCCATGCACGCTGTGATTGACCGTCAGAAGAACCACGGTATGCACTTCCGCGTGCTTTCGAAGTGCCTCCGCATGTCGGGTGGTGACCACATCCACACCGGTACAGTTGTGGGTAAGTTGGAAGGTGAAAAAGGCATCACCATGGGATTTGTGGATCTCTTGCGTGAGAACTACGTTGAGAAAGATCTCTCTCGTGGTATCTACTTCACCCAAGACTGGGCTTCTATGGGCGGCGTCATGGCGGTGGCTTCTGGTGGTATTCACGTTTGGCACATGCCTGCTCTGGTTGAGATCTTTGGTGATGACTCTGTTCTCCAGTTTGGTGGTGGAACCTTGGGTCACCCTTGGGGTTGTGCACCAGGTGCAACAGCTAACCGGGTTGCTCTTGAAGCCTGTGTCCAAGCTCGTAACGAAGGTCGTGACTTGACCCGTGAAGGTGGCGACATTCTGCGTGAAGCTGCTAAGTGGAGTCCTGAACTGGCTGTTGCCTTAGAGGTCTGGAAAGAGATCAAGTTCGAATTCGAGGCAATGGATACAGTCTAATTCCCTTGAAGTTAGGGCAAAGAAAGTCTTTGCCCTTATTACGGACAGAGGAAGATACATATTCCTTTTCTTTCTCAGTTAACTCAACGCAATATCTACTCCCTGCTTAAACCAGGGATGTGTTGGATTGCATGGATCACAAACGAGTTTCCAAAGATACAGCCCAAGTGCTGATCAGCTATTTGACCTATCAAGCGGCCAAGTTGGTGGTGACTCAGCTTTATGAGACAAACCCCGGTCTGGGAATTTGGTTGTCGGAATTTTCTTCCACAGATCGAATTCAAGACGGTGAACTTTATCTCGAAGCACTTATGCAAGAGAACCGAGAGTTAGCGTTACGGCTGTTGACCGTGAGAGAGCATTTAGCAGAAGAAGTGGTTGAATTCCTGCCAGAAATGGTCAAAACTGGGATTCAAGAATCGAATGTAGGACATCGGCGACAGCTCCTTGAGCGTATGACCCAAATGTCCACGCCAGAGTCAACTTCTAATGACAATGTGTTTGAAGCGGATGCTGATGAAGAATTGGATTGAACTCTCTTCTGCCCGTAAACTTTTTTGCAGCTTTTTGATGGAAATACTACGGATAAAACCATGAGAACTTTACCCATAGAAAGACGTTTCGAGACTTTTTCCTACTTGCCTCCTCTGAACGATGATCAGATTCGTCGGCAAATTCAGTACATTTTGGATCAAGGCTATATTGCAGCGATTGAGTTTAATGACTCTCCTGAGCCAACCGAATACTACTGGACCATGTGGAAGTTGCCTCTCTTCAAAAATCCTTCTGTTCAGGATGTTTTGTATGAGATTGGTGAGTGCCGCTCTGAGTATTCTGATAAATATGTTCGGGTGGTTGGATTTGACAATATCCGCCAGTGCCAAGTGATGAGCTTTATTGTTCAGAAGCCTGGTAACAATAGTGGGTACCGCCCTTACTAAACTCTAGTGTGAATAGGGTATTAGCTTTTTAAGCTGAACGGAGAGGTAGGTTAACCTACCTCTCCTCCTTTTTGTCAGAAGTGCTGGACGGTCGGCACGAGTGGATAAGGCTTCATGCACAAGGTGAGGGGGATACTTGTAAAAGTTTGCTGCCAATACCTTGACAATTGCTGTAAAGCCTATATGACTTAGCAATAGTGATTGGGTATTTGGATCATGCCGAAAGACGACAAGGATCTGCGGATTTGTTTTGTGGGGGATTCATTTGTTAATGGGGTTGGTGATCTAGGCTGTTTGGGATGGACGGGCCGCATCTGCGCCACGATGTACCGGCGAGGATATGATTTCACCAGCTATAACTTGGGAGTCCGCCAAAGTACAAGTGCAGATATTGAAGACAGATGGTTGTCGGAAGTTCAAGCGCGTTGTCCGGCGGGAACAAATGGTCGAGTAGTGTTTAGTTTCGGGGTGAATGATACCGCCCAAGAATATGATCACTGTCGAGTTGATATGCCCCTGTCTCTAGAGAATGCGCGTCGCGTTTTTAGAACGGCAAAGTTGCGATATCCAATTTTGATGATTGGTCCACCTGCGATCGCAGATCCTGACCATAATGAGCGAGTCAAAGATCTTTCCGAGAACCTCGGCATTCTCAGCAAAGAGTTAGATGTGCCTTACCTAGATATTTGGACGCCTCTCTCCCGTTCAAGCATTTGGTTGAATGATATCAAGGCGAGAGATGGCTACCATCCTGGCAGTACGGGCTATACGGAAATGGCTGTGATTATTCAGAAGTGGGCTGCTTGGCTGGACTGGTTTAAGCGAGATCGATCTGAGGAGTAGTAATAAGGGATTAGGTTTGCTTTGTTTATACCTATTAATTCAAGTAGGTCTAATTTTTAGGTGTGATATCCCTGTTTTTGATTCACCTTGCGTTTCCCAAAGTTTGAGCTTTGACCATGGGTTATTATCTATCACCTCGATTTTTAGATCGACTGGCCGTCCATATCACCAAAAACTTTATGGCCCTGCCAGGGCTGCGAGTGCCGTTGATTTTGGGGATTCATGGTCGCAAGGGAGAAGGAAAATCTTTCCAGTGCGAGCTGCTGTTTGAGCATATGGGCATTGAGCCGGTGCGGATGTCGGCGGGAGAGCTGGAAAGCCCTGATGCAGGCGATCCGGTACGCCTGATTCGCATGCGTTATCGGGAGGCCGCGGAACTGATCAAAGTGCGGGGCAAGATGTGTGTGCTCCTGATTAATGATCTAGATGCCGGGGCCGGTCGCATGGATCAGACGACCCAATATACCGTTAACACCCAGTTGGTAAACGGCACCCTGATGAATATTGCCGATAATCCTACAGATGTGCAGTTGCCAGGTAGTTATGATACCCAGCCGATCCATCGGGTGCCGATTTTGGTGACGGGTAATGATTTCTCTACCCTCTATGCACCGTTGGTGCGGGATGGGCGGATGGATAAGTTCTATTGGCAGCCCAACCCCGAGGATCGGCTGGGGATTGTTCAGGGGATTTTTGAGCCGGATCGGTTGTCTGCTTCTGTGATTGAACAGCTGGTGGATCATTTTGCCGATCAGGCCATCGACTTTTTTGGGGCGTTGCGATCGCGAGTCTATGACGAACAGGTCCGAGACTTTATTCGTTCTATTGGTATTAGCAAAGTCTCCACCTATTTGGTCAATTCCCCTGAGCGACAGGTGCAGATCCAGCCCCCAGTTCTGACTTTGGACCATTTAATTGATCTGGGTGAGGCCATGGTGGGAGAACAAGACCGCCTACATAACGCTCGCTTGGCCCAAGTCTATGTATCGGGGGCGAAGGCTGAACCCGTGGTACCGTCATCTCCAACGTCTGCACCAGAACCCGACAGCTACCTCCAGGCTGATACCACTCCTCAGTCCCAGGGAGACTGGCCGGACCATATTGCCAACCCTGAGATTGAGCACCTGTTTCAACAGGCTATGTGCCAGGACAGCCAACTGAATTTAGAGACGGCGACACCTCGGGAAAAAGCGGGTAATGTCTGGCGCAGCTGGTCTTGGCCCCAAGCACCTCGAACGGTCACGGATGCCATGGCGGGGTTACAAGCCTGTCTGCAAGATCATCCCCGAAGTTACATTAAGCTGATTGGGTATGATACTCGTACCCAAACCCGTACCCTAGAAGAATTGATTGTTCGTCCTCAGTAATTCCGTTCATTGCGATCTTTGCCCATGACTTCTTTTACGCCTCCTGGATCTAGCCCCGATATTGATGTTGACCAGCTTTTATTGATGCTTCGCCGTAAGCAGAAAACCTGGGTAGATTGGGGGATGGCCTGTCAGCAGCTCCAGAAAGCGGGCTATAGTCCCCAGCAGATTTTTGAAGAATCTGGGATTGAACCGATTCAACAAAACCAGATTGTTGTGGCGGGACAGGTCTATCAAAATCTGAAGGACAAGGGGGCAGAAGCGGCTTGCCAGTATTTTGGAGAACGCCGTAGCGATATTCTCTATGAATTTCGAGTGCTGAATCAGGAGGGACGAGCGGAAGCGGCGACCCTGGCAGCAGAGAAGCAGTTGGATGCGGATGAAGCCCGTGCGATCGCAAAGGCGATGAAGGAGTACAGTCGACTCTCGGAGACTCCAGTGGGATTCACCGATACACCTGGGGATGCGATGGCCTATCGATGCTGGTATTTTGCCCGTCAAAAGGATGATTTGCAGGAGCGATCGCGGCTGATTGGTCAGGGGTTAAAGTTTGCCCATAGTGATTCAGCGCGGGAAAAGTTGCAAATGCTGTTGAGCGATTTCTCAGTGGTAAAAGCAAAAGAGGCTCCCCGCCTGCCGTTTTTTCGGTTGGAGTCGGAGGAGGAATTGCCCCGATTGATGCCAGTAGTGGGTCACTTGCCGTTGACGGTGGATGATTTAAAGGCAGTGCCAGTAGTGGAAGAAGAAGAGCCTTTTGGAATGGTTCAGTTTTCGGGGAGCTGTACTTGGGTTCCGGTTCCAGGGTGGCAGGTGATTTTGCGAGCGGAGGATCCGGTGGCGTTGTTGGCTCAGGTGCAGGATTTAGGTCCGGATCTGCCTCGGCCAACGGAGGAGGTGCTGGTGATTATTGATCGTGATCAGCGGCAGTGGCATGAGGACTGCTATTTTTTGATAGAGGTGGATGGGCAGTTGCAGGTGCAGTGGTTTGCGGAAGCTCCTGAACAAAAGCTTTATGGGCAGGTGGTTTTAGTAATGCGGCCTAAGCGAATTTTGGATGAGAATTTTACGAAGGATCCTTGGCATACGGATGAGTAGGGATATGAATAGATGAAATCTAGTAATGCGGCTCTTTTGTGCTGCAATTAAGCAAACTGGTCGTTAATGGATTCCCAAAAGAATTCCTCTATTAAATCTTGAAACTAAAGAGGATTAGCTATTAATTGAAAAGTTGATTTTATTCCTGTTGAGTGTATATAAAAAGTGCATCCCCTAGTTTCTGGATGTCTTGTTAGAAGATATTGAGCCTCTTTCTCCCTGAAGTCTTTGAGCTTTTGGAAGACTACTTCAGTGATTTCAATCTTCGGATCTAATCGTGGTTTACTTCCCTAAAGAACTACGAGAGAAGTCCAGGCGGCCAATACCTATATACTGGCTTTTAGTAGTAGTTCCAGCAGGGGTTCCTCGTACTTCAAACATATAGGTTCCTACAGACGGATTTCGCACAGGGCGAACGGCCATTGTAATCGTCCGACCTGGGGCAACAGGTTTATCAAACGTGACTGTCAACGTCCGAATGGACGGATCACTGACCACAATATTAATCGGCAACGCCTCACCCTTATTCCGCTTGGTCCCCTCAAATGCCTTCACAGAAGTCGCCTTAAAACGGGGATATTGCACCCCTTGCTTCAGAATAAATTCCAACTTTTGCAACGGTTGAGCGGCATCTTGCGGAATATCAATCGTAAAGAAGTAAGTGGCTCCTAGAGATCGAGCATCTCGATTCGTTGTAGAAGTGCTGACAAGTTGTGGAGGGCGATCAAAAGTTACCTTTGGACCTCTGGGGAGGGTCGGGAGCGTAGGGGCATCAATTACTTGTGCCACAGCCGTTGATTCTTGAATGGGTGTTGGAATGGGCTGCGGAGTGGCCTGGGGCTTGGCTTCCATCTTGTTAGAGAGCCGCACAAATGTATTGATGGGAATCCCCAAATTGAATCCAGCCTTAATCACGCTGCGGTCGCCTTGATAGCCGGGTAAGACCACCTCTCTGCCTTCGGCTAAGCCATGAATGCCCACCACTTTGCCATCATCATTAAAAACAGGCCCGCCACTCATCCCCGCTCGGGTGACATTGGTATAGACCATCTTGTAGCCCTTACCGATGGACTGGGGGGGCAGGCCGGAAATCTCACCTGAGGTGAATTGATAGATATGGGGCAAGGCACTACCCGATGCAGGCCAGCCCGAAATAAAAACCTTATCCCCCTCTGTTAACTGATCAGAGTTTCCGAGTTTTGCCAACGAGTAAGACTGCTTACTGGTAAAGCTCACAAGCGCTAAATCCACATTCGGCAGCTTCTGTACCGATTGATAATTTAATGCATATTCCGTCCCATCCGGTGCCACGATGTCATACTCGTCCGGCGTAGCGACCACATGCTCTGCTGTGAGAACGAAGTAAGTATTATCCTTTTTCCCCACCAACACCCCAGAGCCAGGATTTTGGCCTTTTACCAAAATGGTGGACTCTTTCGCAATTTGATTGACCTCTGTCCCGGATAGCGCCTGGGCAGGCTGCACTATTACCAAAGCAGTTCCTACAGCTAGGGCAGGCAAAAGAACATTAAATTGCTGCATGGGGACAACCCTCACTCACTTGAATTCATTATCGTCGAAGTTTATTCAGATGACGACTTCAGTTCTATCTAACCATTGCTGCTCCTGGTGTCGCTGTGATCCATCGCTGTCGTTAGTGAAGAGGCGCACATAGGGCATTGGATTGCAGGCCAAAGGGACTTATTCTGACAGTAGGTTCTCAAGATGAGCCTGTTGTAAGGCATCGATATGGATATTGCCTCCCAGGCTTCGGCTCCGCTCAGCCTTCTCTTACTGGTTAGTAGGACCGCGTAGTATCCATACCTCTTTGTCTAGAGTCGAGGGCTGAGTGGAGTCGAAGCCCGTAAAAAAATCGGCACTGTCTTTACAGGTATATCCCTTATGACTAATTGGCATCCAACGGCGTGTATTTTATGCTCTCGCAACTGTGGCCTGTTGGTGCAAGTCGAAAACGGCCATCTCACGAAAATTCGAGGAGATAAAAAACACCCCGTTAGTGCGGGCTATATTTGCCAAAAAGCGGCTCAATTGGACCACTATCAAAACAATGCCGATCGCCTGACCCAGCCTCTCAAACGTCAAGAAGATGGCTCCTATCAACCCATTGACTGGCAGACGGCCATTACCGAAATTGCTGACCAACTGCTGGACCTAAAGCAGACTTATGGCAAAGAGTGTCTCGCCTTTTATGGCGGTGGTGGGCAAGGCAACCACTTGGGCTCCATATATAGCAGTACCTTTCGCGATGCTTTAGAGATTCCCTACTACTATTCCGCCCTAGCCCAAGAGAAAACCGGAGACTTTTGGGTGAATGGCAAGCTCTTTGGTCGCCAAAACTGTCATACCACCGAAGATATTGAACAGGCAGATTGTGTGTTGTTTATTGGCACTAATCCCTGGCAAGCCCACGGTATTCGCAATGCTCGCCCGACTCTCAAACAGATTGCCCAGGATGATCAGCGAACCATGATCGTCATCGATCCGCGTCGCACGGAAACGGCAGCGTTGGCAGATATTCATCTGCAGCTGCTTCCGGGGACTGATGCGTTTTTACTATCAGCAATGCTGGCGATTTTGGTGCAGGAAGGCTGGGAAGATCAACCCTTTCTTCAGGCGCATACGATTGGATTTGCAGAAGTGCGAAAGACGCTCAAGACCATTCCCATTGCTGATCATATTGAGCGAGCTGGCGTGGATGCTGATCAGGTCTATGAAGCTGTACGTCGCTTTGCTACTGCGAAGTCTGCTACCGTTCGGGTGGATTTGGGATTGCAGCAAAGCCTGAATAGTACTCTCAATTCCTATCTAGAGAAACTGCTATTTTTGCTAACGGGGAATTTGGGTCAACCCGGTGGTAACAACTTTCATACCTTTTTTCTACCCTGGGTCGGTCATTCTGATGCCCAGGCTCTTCGCCAAACGAAGGCCATGGGGATTACCGAAATTGCTCAACTGTTTCCGCCCAATGTGTTGCCTGCTGAAATTGAGTCCGACCATCCCCAGCGGATAAGAGCCTTAATGGTGGATAGTGCTAATCCAGTCATCTCAGGTGCAGATACCCAAGCCTACCAACGGGCCTTTCCCAAGCTAGATTTGCTGGTGGTCGTGGATGTGGCGATGACGGAGACGGCCCGCTATGCCGATTACATCCTGCCTGCCGCGTCGCAATTTGAAAAGTGGGAGGCAGCTTTTTTTAACTTGGAGTTTCCCACCAATGCCTTTCACTTACGGAAACCTTTGTTTGTTCCTTTGGCGAATACCCTGCCGGAGTCAGAAATCTATCGGCGATTGGCGGTTGCGATTGGGGCAATTCCTGAGCGCTATCCGTTTTTGGAACGAGTGGCTCGTTGGCATGGGCGGTGGCCGCAGCTAGGACTCTATCGGGTTGCCTTGGTGGCGGCAATGGCTCTACAGCCCAAGCTGCGCCGCACCGTTGCTTTTGCCTTGCAAGGATCTTTGGGAAAAACCTTGCCAGATGAGAGTACTGCGCCGTTTTGGGGCGTCAGTCAGCTCTATGTCCAACAACATGATGAAGCGGTGGCTCGAACAGGCTTGCCCGGACGAGGGGGGAAACTGGCAGAAGCTCTATTTCAGCGGATTTTGCACAGTCATAGTGGCACACCCATTAGCCAGCATCGATATGAAGATACCTGGTTGTTGATGGGATACAAAGACCGCAAAGTGCGGTTGGCCATTTCTGAACTTCTGGCGGAGTTGCGAACATTACAACCCCAATCTTCCCATTCTTGGCCAGAGTATCCCTTCATGCTGATTGCAGGGGAGCGCCGAAAATATAACGCCAACACCATTTACCGTAATCCCCAATGGCGACAGAGTGACCCCGAAGGAGTGCTCAAGATTCATCCGATCGATGCTGCAGCATTAGATTTTGCTGATGGAGACTCGGTGTTATGTGAATCGCCTTGGGGAGAACTGTCGGTGCAAGTGAAACTTTGCGATACTCTGCGCCCAGGTGTGGTGAGTTTGCCCCACGGTTATGGGTTGGACTATCCCGATGCAGAGGGTAATCGCACCCGCTCTGGACCACTCCTGAATTTACTGACTGGTGCCCAACATTGTGACACCATCAGTGCCACTCCTTTCCATAAAAATGTGCCCGTGAGATTAAAGTCTATTGAGAAAGCGATGACAGCAAGCTTGAAATAAAATTCTCGACAAATTAGCTCAAGAGTATTGCCTGATCGTATTTTTTTGATTTGTATTGGATCCCTTTTTGTCTGAATCTACAGATTAATTGCGATCAATTTTATTGAATGGTAACTGTTGGTTATCCTCTAAAAAAATAGATATTTATGTTAATAAAATTAATAAATTTACTGTGATTGTTTTTTCTCAGGATTGCGAAAAAATAGTTCAGGTTTACTTTTCATGGAAATAACTTAAATAATATTGAATTGAAAAACAGGCTATTTTGCTGATGTTGAAATAGAAAAAAATAAAAAAATATGGAGATTATTTTTGTGATTTGTGATACAAAGTGGTTACTGATAAATTAAATCTCCTGACACAATATTTATCCCAAGTAAATGCTGTGTGGTTCTAGCTGAATTTTTTTTGTTATGGCTGATATTTTTGTTTTAGGGATATAGTTCTTGCCATTTGAGTTGAAAAAATGGCGATAAATATTTTTTATTCTGCCATTCCGGCTAATTTTTTTGATGGCTATATTAGTCTCTTTATGGGTAGGAGAGCGAGTTGTTCTGGTTCTTGATTAGATAAAAAATAAAGGGGTTTTAATGTTTCTGAGTTTTATGTATTGTCTGTTTAGAGAATAAGCAATGGTTTTATTTCAGAATCCTTTAAGTTGGGCTCGGCGATTGAAATTCTCTAGTACTGCCTGTGCCATAACGGGGGGGGATTATCCTTGCCTCGAATACAGAGATTAGTGGCTATGGTTTTCTCTTTCTGGCTGTTAGCTCGGGCCAAATGCTGATTGCCAGTATGTTGCTGAAAGACCAATCGATGATGCTTTATTCTGCGTCCCTTTTTCTTTGTGTGGACTGCTTAGGAATTTTTCGCTGGATTCTAAACTAGCAAGAGTAAATGTTTGATATTCCACTTAGGAGGAGTCAATGCTTTGGGATATCTATCCAGAAGAACTTGAAGTATTAACTCTGCATGATGCATATTTAACCCTAGCTGGAGATCCCCCTTCAAAGATCCCATTCGTCGTCTGGTTATTTGAAAACCCTAATAGTCCATTTGCATTGCCAGGTAAAATTGACTTATACCAACATGATTGTCTCCACCTATTGTTGAAAAAAGGGTTTGACTCTTTTGGAGAGGCCTATGTCCTTGGATTTGCCATGGGAAATGACCCCAATACCCATTGGTTTCATCTCGTGGTATTTCAATTTGTTGCTCGGTTTCTCTATCCCAGTCCTTATTGTTTAAGCCAAAGGGAGCTAGAAGAATTTAATCTAGGAGTGGAACATGGACGGCAAGTCCCTTTTAAGAGCTTGAATTATTCTAACTTTAAGTTTTTACAAACTCATCAATTGCCAGCCTTACGCAATATTTTAGGCATAGAGTGATGGACCTATGATCAGCGAACTCTTATGAACTCAAAGGGTAATGGTTATAACTCTATTCATTCTGCTGTGGGATAAAACCCCTGAGAGTACTGGTGTCGAGCGGAGCTTTAAATAGTATATAGATAATGATTTATAAAGTATAGATAATGATTTCTATTAGCCTGATTTCTTGTGTGTAAGTTGGTATGAATAAGTGTATAGAAGCCCTTCAAGAAAGATCTTTTAGGGCTTGCCAATTTGATTGTCTTGCACCCTCAAATCCTATCCACCAATAAATCCTAGTCTAATTAGTCCATCAACACTACTAATGGTTAGGGCAACCATTAGTAGTGTTGCAATTCCACTATAAATAAGGCCATCTTTTTCATGGCTTTTCAATAGAGCTTTAGCTAATGCTTCTACTTCTTCTCTATATCGTTGCGGCATGATTTATCCTCTAAATTAAGAAAATAATTGGAATAATACTGAATATTTCCAATATTCTCTAGCAAGGATCGTATATTGTGCATTTTTTCAAGACTTTGATAAGAGAAAATCTGTTGATTGATGGCTCTAGAACTGGAATGGTAGCTAGAGCAATCTTTGTAGTCTTAATGGCCGATATTATGAAGTATGAATAAAAAAGTACTCACAATATTTTATTTACTCATGCATGGCAATAGAAGCAAATGCCAAAGCCAATAATCTTTTTTAGAGGCTGTTTGAAAAGACCTATCTTCTACGAAAACTATGCATTTCAGGCTCGGTCTGCCAACGAGGGATTAAGGCTTGTAGACTACTGACTGACCTTTAGCCTCTTAATCTGTTTTTTTTCTATGTTCAAAGATGAAAAAAACTGTAACTTCTAAAGGCAGATAGGCAAAGGCGAATCTAGTGTTAAGAGATAGTATTCTATGTCGGAAACCTACTTTATTGGTCGCTGCTTTTATTTGCGAATGACGGTTAGATTTTCTTCTGCTTCTAGCATCTCTGTTGTTTGAGCTAGTTCTGCTGATGTAGGAGAGATACGATTGCTAAAGCCCTTAATGATGATGTACAGGATGGGGACAACAAAGAGACTTAGGAATGTGGCAATAAACATACCACCAAAGACGGCTGTTCCCAAGGATTGCCGACTACCAGCCCCAGCTCCGGAGGCCACTACGAGGGGAAAAATACTGCTAAGAGTGGAAATGGCAGTCATCAGAATGGGTCGGAGTCGTTGTTGGGCTGCTTGCAGGGCAGCTTTGGGAATGGAGAGTCCTTCTTCGCGTAGTTGGTTCGCAAACTCAACGATCAGAATGGAGTTTTTACTCGCGAGACCAATCAACATTACGAGACCAATTTGGCAGTAAATATCGTTGGAAAAGCCTCGTAATGTTTGAGCCCCCAACGCGCCTAATACGGCAAGGGGAACCGAGAGCATAATGATGACTGGGTCTACATAGCTTTCATACTGAGCTGCGAGAACCAGAAAGACGAGGATCAATCCCAAACTGAAAATAATCGTTGCTTGACCACCGGACTCGATTTCTTCGAGGGATATACCTGACCACTCAAAGCCTAGCCCTGGTGGGAGGACGTTGGCGGCGATGCCTTCCATGGCTTGCAGGGCTTGTCCAGAACTGACGCCTGCCTTTGCGGCTCCGTTAATTTCAATGGAACGGAATTGGTTGTAGTGATTAATGGTTTGGGCACCGGTTACGGACGTAATGGTGACTAAATTACTCAGGGGAATCATTTGGTCTGTGTCGGAGCGTACGTATAGCTTGCCAATATCATCGGGATTGGAACGAAACTGCTGATCGGCTTGAACATAGACCCGATAGGTCCGGCGACCTAGATTGAAATCGTTGACATACCGAGATCCTAGATAGATTTGCAGAGTATTGAAAATTTCGTCAACATCGACTTGTAAGGCTTTGGCTCGCTGACGATTGACTTCAACCTTGAGCTGGGGGGTATTGGCCCCGTAGGTGGTGAATGCTCCTTCGATGGCATCATTGCTGTTAGCAGCTCCCAAGACTGGACCTAGGCTGCTGACAAACTCATCCAGGCTCAAGTTTTCTGAACGGTCTTGTAGCTGAAAGGTAAAGCCGCCATAGCTCCCGAGTCCACGAATGGCAGGGGGGTTGATGGCTAAAATGCGCGCCTCGGGAATTTGGAACAATTGGCCGCGGACTCGGTTAATAATTTCTGGAGCGGATTGTTCGGAGCTGCGTCGTTCTGACCAGGGTTTGAGGGTGGTAAATACAATCCCTTTATTGGACGCATTGCCCCCAAAGCTGAATCCTCCCACTGCAAAGGTCGCCCGCACTTCTGGCAGGGGAAGCATGACCTCTTCGATCTTTTTCATCACGTCGCTGGTGTATTCCAGGGACACGCCATCGGGGGCACCGACAATGGTGAGGAAATACCCTTGGTCTTCTTCCGGTAGAAAGGCTGAAGGGACGGTGGTATAAATCCAGGCGGTAAAGGTTAACAGGGCCGCAAAAATAGCCAAAATAAAGTATTTGAACCGATTCATCCAGTCCAAAATGTTGCCATAACTCTGACGCAGCCGATCCTGCTGACGATTGAACCAGTTGAAGCCTGGTGCTAACCAGTTGGGAATGCTGGGATTTTGACGAAGGAGTAGCCCTGATAGGGTGGGGGTCAGGGTGAGGGCGTTGAAGGTGGAGAGTGCGATCGCAAACGCAATCGTTAACGCAAACTGTTGATACAACGCACCTGTTGTACCGGGGAAAAAGGCTACCGGCACAAATACCGCCATCAGGACGAGAGAGGTGGCAATAACTGCCCCCGTTAGCTCTTCCATGGCAACAATGGCAGCCTGTCGAGGTTCAATACCTTCATTCTGAATTTTGGCAGCGACATTTTCAACCACCACAATCGCATCATCCACCACCATGCCGGTGGCTAGGGTGAGGCCAAATAGGGTCAGGCTATTGATGGAAAAGCCAAACAGTTTGACAAACACAAATGTCCCGATCAGGGAAATGGGAATGGTGACGGCAGGAATAATGGTGGTGCGCCAATCTTGTAAAAAGACAAAGATCACCAGGACCACCAGACCAATGGCTTGGATTAAGGTCCAGATCACTTCGGTGAGGGACTGCTCCACATAATCCGTGGTGTCAAAACCAATGTCATAGGTCATTCCAGGGGGAAAGTCTTCAGCCAAGGTTGCCATAGTTTCTTTGACGCCACGGGCAACACTTAGAGCGTTACTCCCAGGAATTTGGGAAATCCCCAGGCCGACCGCTTCTTTACCGCGAAACCGTAAGAATGAACCGTAATTTTCAGCCCCCAATTCAACTCGACCGACATCTTTGAGTTTGATCAGCCTACCGTCGGTTGAGTCCACGACTAACGCTTCAAATTCTTCGATGCTATTAAGTCGACTTTCGGCACGGATATCAATTTGGAATTGCTGACCTTTGGGGGCAGGCGGTTGACCAATTTGTCCCGCACCCACTTGAATATTTTGTTCTTGCAGAGCATCCACCACATCTTGCCCGGCCAGATTGCGCTTTGCTAGCCGCTCTGGGTCAAGCCATAGGCGCATGGCATATTTCCGTTCCCCGAAAATAGTGACATTGCCGACTCCATTGACTCGCTTCAGGGCATTGGTCAGATACAGGTCCGCATAGTTACTGAGGAAAATACTGTCATACTCGTCATCCTCGCTGAATAGGCCAAAGCCCATGAGAATGCTGCTGGACTGCTTAGTTACCCGGACACCGGTCTGTTGGACCGCAGTTGGCAGCTGTGACTCCACGCTGGAGACACGATTCTGCACATCCACCGCAGCTAAATCTTGGTCACGATTATTTTCAAAGGTAGCGGTAATGGAGCTAGAACCGCTATTGCTGCTGCTGGAGGTCATGTAGCGCAGACCTTCGACCCCGTTAATCTCCCGCTCCAGAATGCTAGTGACGCCATCTTCGACGGTGGCGGCATCGGCACCAATAAAGTTGGCTTGAATACTGACCTGTTTCGGGCTGATATCTGGATATTGGGCAATGGGTAAGGTGGGGAGACAAACCAGACCCATCAGCAGAATGAGCAGAGCACAAACGGTCGTTAGAACGGGCCGCTTAATGAAAAAATTGACAAGCATAAGAGGGGGAGAGGACGGTTGCGAGGGGAGGGGCTAGGAATCAGCAGGCACGGCCAAGGAGAAAAGGTATAGAAAAGATCGAATGTATAAATTACGATGCAAATGTTAAACCTATTGGGGCGGTTTACCCGTTGGCGGTTTGTCGGTCTCAAGGCGAAGCTCGGCCCCATCTCTGACGGTTTGCAGGCCGGAAACAACGATGGTTTCACCTGATTGGATGCCATTCAATACTTGATATTCATTGCCCTGGATGCTGCCTAGTTCAACGGGTTGCTGACGAGCCACCATGGCAGGCACTTGGCCTTCTGTCTGTTGGGGTTGATCGGCAATAAAGACAAAGGCTTTACCCCCTAAGCGGGTGACGGCTGTAGTGGGAACTAAAACGCCAGGACGGGTTTGCCAAACGACTTTAGCTTCGACCCGTTGACCATCCCGTAATTTCCCTGCGGGGTTGGCGAAGCTGGCCTTGGCTAAGACAGATTGACTCTCGTTATTGACCGTAGGAGAAACAAAACTAATTCGTCCCTTGGCGAGCATTTGTTGCGATTGAGCTTGATTGAGTTCAACCGGTAGCCCTACCTCTAGCTGATCACGCTGCTCAATAGGGATATTGAGATTTAGCTCTAAGGTTTGATTTTGAATAACGGTCGTCAGGGTGTCACCGGCTTGTACGTAGGAACCCAACTTGATGGGAATATCCCCCACCATGCCAGCAATGGGGGCCGTGATGCGCGTATCTTGCACATCTTCTCGGGCCGACAAGGCGCTGGCTTTAGCCTGATTCAGGCTGGCTCTAGATTGGGTTAAGTTGGCTTTAGCAGCAAGAATTTGCTCATCGACGGCTCTGAGGGCGGCTTGGGCGGAGGTGCGATCGCGGCGGACTTGATCCAATACTTGCTTAGCCAAGACTCCTTGCTTGACCAATGTTTGGGTGCGCTGAAACTCTGTATTTTGCAGGTCCAGTTCAGCGACGGCTCTGCCTCGATCGGCTTGGACGGCTCGAAGTTGGGCTTGAGCGTTACTGCTGGCGGCTGTGGCTACGTTGATATTAGCAACTGCTGCTCCAAAGTCTGCTTGAGACTTCTCTGGACTGAGTTGAACAATGGGTTGTCCAGGCGATACTCTCGACCCCGATGAGACAAAAATCTGAGTGACTCGCCCTTCTATTTCGGGTCGCAGTACCACTCCCTGTTTGGCTTCTAAGGTGCCTAAGAAGGCGGAGGTTTGTTTGACCGGACTGGTTTGGACAGTCTGGACTTTAACCAAAGTGGCTGGGGGACCTTGTGGACCAGTGGGTTGGGCCCCTTTGGGCCAAAACTGCCAGACGACTAGCCCCGTCCCGATGAGGGCGACACCTGCAATTAACCAATTCCGGCTGTTGCTTTGTTTTACAGGTTTGATGGTGGAGTTGAACGATTGTTCAACGGGTTCTTGTAGATTTGGTGTTTCAGATGTTTCCATAGGGGGACACTGTTGTGGCGGGACAGGAGGTGGAACTCTGACTTAGATTGAAATGCTTTCAAATTGAGGCACTCATTACCCAATTCTTGATCCACTGGAGAATATAAAAAGAATATAAAGTCCATTCTAGTGTGGATTATCTAGGATGTGGGTTAGCTGAATAACCTTCCCCTGGTTAATTTGAATGAGGTGGGCTAGGAGGGGTGTTTGGATCGGAACGGGTTGGGCTCAGTTGCTGTTGCACCCGTCGTCCAAATTCAGTCGGTAGTTTGGTGATGGCTTCTTGAATAAAGGCTTTGACGAATCGATCGCGGCGATGGAGCTGAAACTGGCGCTGGACAACTTCTGTCATGCCACCATCTCCCCACTCTTGATCGTTGCGAAAATATTCAATAAAGCTTTTGCCCGCGATCCGGGTTAAATAGGCGGCTCCCACGCTTTGAATGGTTTTACCGACCACAAATCCCACCACACTAAATTGCAGGGCACGGGCAAGAACTTCAATTGCCCCTTTGACAATGCCCAGACTGACCATGGTTTTAGCGAGGGAAAGGGCCAGATCTTTGGCTCGATCGAGGGTCAGATCGCAGCCATAAATTTTGGCAATTTCGATCACCATTTGGGTGTTGACGGCAGCGGTTGCCAGCAAATCAATCACTGGGACAGGGGTCACCCAAATAACGCCAGCGCCGATCCATTGAAACCGATCGACAATTTGGTCGGCCTGTTGTCGACGTTCTTGATCGATGTGCTGACGGGCTTCTGCCCCTAAACGCTGGGATTGGAGCAGGATGTTATCGGCAAATAAATCTTCGCCCTCTTGTCGCAGAATGCGGGAGATGCGCTGGAGGAGCGCTTTGAGGTCTGGCTCTGGTTCTAGGGTTTTCCCAGAGGCTAAAGGTACGGGTTGGGGACGAGCTGCGATCGCAACGACGTCTTCCGGCTGAATCCAGTTCTGGACACGCTCATGCAGTCGTTCCTGAATCAGGTCTTGATCGGTTTGGGTATAGCAATCGGTTTTATTGAAAACTAGCAGAGACCGTTTACCCATCCGTCCCAACGCCCGTAGAGGCTGGTATTCAGACTGGGTTAAATCACCATCGACCACAAACAGCAGTAAATCGGCTTCCGTCGCTAACTTACGGGCAGCCTGTTCGCGATCGGTGCCGGCAACGCCCGGTTCTGATAGTCCGGGGGTATCTGTAATCAGCAATTCCTGATCAACATTGCGTAACTGGCAGCGAAAGGTTTGACCCACCGCCGTAGTGCCGATGGTTGCCCCGACGTCTCCCACCATTTGTCCCACAATCCCATTGACTAAAGAAGTCTTACCCGCAGACCCTGTGCCAAAGACAACGATTTTGAGTTCCCGGCGGGTGAAGGTCTTAGCCATTTGCCGAGTTTCTTTCAGCAGGGCTTGGCGAGTCACTTCGTCTTGGATTTGCTGAATCTGACGATGGACGGCGCGCAGATTGGAGGCAGCAGCATCAACTTTATCCGTGGGCACTTGGGGAGGACGCTTGTTCTTCGGCTTTTTCTTGCTCCGAAACTGCCAACCGTAATATAGAAAAGCTCCCATTAAGACTGCCATCAAAGCAATCAGGCAGAACACCAGTAAGTTCGCCAAAAAGGGAGATGTCAGGGCAACTTGCGTGTATAGCCATTGCAATGAGCTAATCAGCCAGAGCATCAGCCCCAAAATAATGGCGAGGCCTAACAGCAGAATGAAGAGGCGGGGCCAAGCCATGGTTTAGGGCAAATACTTAGTGATGCGTTTCAGCCCTGGAATGTCGAGGGACTGACGTCGCCACACCCGGACCATCAGCCACAAGTTGCTGAGAAAATAGCTGGATGTAAATAAACTATTGAACAATAACTGCGAAATCCCCATACTCTGGGCGTTCTCTCCGCTAGTGATGGCAACACCAGAAGTGAGACATAGGGTTCCTATTAGCCATGCTAAGCCGATCAGGGTGGCCACTCGACTGACTTCTCGCTGCTTGCGATCGCTATCTCGTCGACTGAGGGTCCAGAGGGCTGGGACAACGCCAAAGACAGGGACCAAATAAATGAACAGAAAAAGACGCTTTAATGTTCTATTTTCTAAAACGTCGCGAGAGTCTTCCATAGCGTTAGCGCGGGCATGTTGATACCCCTATCCTAAAACATTGATGTTCAGCCCCTTGTCCCCGGGGGTGGTTGAGTGGGCTGAAGCCTAGCCCTAAATCTCAGGGGGTTAAAACCAAAACGGGAGAGGAAGCGGCGAATTATTGCCAAATACTCCAAAGGTGATGGCAATGGCAACCAGGGCTAACGTATATAAACTCATCACCACCGAAATTCCGGTTGACCAGAGCCCAATTTTAGGTAAGAACGACAGCAGTAAGCCATTCCCTAGCAGTAAGGGAATGAGACAAAAGATTAATCCTAGTACTGTAGAGATGAGCAGCGGAAAGAGGCCTGTATTGCCGAGCTTGATCGGGCCAATAGCTGTGGTGTATAAGGCTAGACTGGCATATTTTCCTAACAAATATCCTGCGAGTCCACCGGATAGGATCTCAACAATTTTTCTCCAGGACATAAGATGTTTGCTCCACGATTATTTTGAGGATAGTTGGCTTAAGAACTCAAGATGGTGTGGTCTTTACCCCTGGGGGGCTGCTCAATCTGAGCTAAATTCTGAGATAACCTCTTAGGTTAATCATCTGAAAGGCCAAACGCCACTAAGATAGTCTGTCTTGATTACAAGCGCTGTGATTACCATCAACAGGAGAGATGATTAATCTTTACTTTTTTAGTGTGTACCAAAAATCGTGAGAATTAAACAAATGATACAGAGCGAGGAGGTCTAATCGGCAATATCCATCCACATCAGTCCGATGAAACGCACCTTATCTTCAATTCAAACTAGGGGCGGGTCAAGGTTTTATTGTGTTGGTGGGGGCTTTCGTTTGGAGCGTTTGGGCTGCAATCTCTTTAATTTTGCCTTTGGCTTCTTGAGTAACAGCGATGTTCTCAGCCTGCTGAAATAATGATTGAGCGGTTTGTAAATCTCCCGCTTCGCCCCTAAGAATCCCTTTGCCAACGATGGCTTTTACGTCCTGGGGCTGTGCTGTCAGAATTGCATCATAAGTTGCTTCGGCTTTTTGCTTGTCTCCGGTTAATTCGTAGAGGTCTGCCAAGTTAAATTTCAGATCGAGATGGGTGGGCTTTTGAGCCACAATTCTCTCTAACAACGGCACCGCTTTTGCCAGTTGACCCACTTCTACATAATGGTCGTAGACAGAAATCAGGGAATCTAAATTATTCGGATCTCGGGTCAAGACGTTTTGGTGATCTTGGACCGTTCTTTGGGTGGCTTGAGCCTGTTGCGGTGGTTGGGTTGACCAGAGTGACGTCAGGGCAAATCCCACGGTTAAGAAGCCGATAACGCCAGCCGAAATAAGTCCCAGGGTAAAGCCGGGGCGTCGTGGGGTGGATACACCCTGATCGAGGGAGGTGCTTTGAGATAAACTCGTGGCCAAATCTTGCCCCGATTGGACTGAACGGGCTTTGCATAGTTCAGAGGTGACCCAAACTAGGCCATCGGCAGAGCCACTGGCCCGCAGAACGGGCGTGCCATCTATGCGCACAATCGGGATAGAGGAGTAAAACCGTCGATAGTTGGTGCGGGCATTCTCTAGGCGAATAATCAGGGCTTCTAGACATTTCTCAATTTGTAATTGGCCTAAGGGGCCTGCTTCTAAGCGATCGCATTGGGTGAAAATTAACCCCATGGGATACTGCAAGTTGTGATGCTTGATCAAAGATGCGATCGCAGTCACCAGTTCGATAATATCTTTGACCGAATCCAGATAGGCTGGTTCGTGAATCAGGGAATAGGCATTGATAAAGACGCAGCAGCCCTGAGAACTCAACACCATCGATTGAAACTGGCGGTTGTTCAGATCACAGATTTCTCCTGGCATATCCCACCAACGGAAATTGCAGAGGGTTTGTGTGCCCCAAAACCTTTGCTGTTTCAAGCTAAAGGTAAAGTCAGAGATCTTCATAGTGGGTGGGGGATAATGGCCCGTTTGGGCAATATAGTTCAAGACCCCTTGGATATTTTCGTGAGCGCCGTGATCTTCACAGTCAAACCATAATTTTTTTTGCTGATCTCCTTCGTAGCTATGGTTGGACTCGGTATAGCTACCGACTAAAAAAACAGTTTTACCGACGCCCCGCTCACCAATGCTCAGCAAATTCAGGGTTTTAGGATCATCTCCAAATAATAAGCTCATTTTCTTAAAGGTTTAACGACTAGAAATGAATGGGGGAATAGAAAATTGAATTTAATGGAATGCCAAAAATTGAAGCCTAGATAGGCTACTATCCGATATTGATGGGATAGAAGATTAAGGGAGACCTATATCAAGAAAGGGCTGAATCTGCTCTCTATTAGATGGAGTTGCCCCGATATTGCATGTCAGAGAGGTGAGCAGATTCTTCCGATGCGGCCTGATCCAAATTGAGTTGGGTGACTAACTCATGTCGGGCTTCTGGGGATAACTCAGTATCTTTATCCAAATGTTCCAGTTGGAGTGCAGTTTGGAGACGCTTGATGGTGCGGTTGATCTCGCCATCTAGTAAGCCAGTTAAGGCTTTAGCAGCTTTGACCAGCAGAAAGATATCCGACGTGCAGTTCGCTAAAATGACGTATCCTTCCTGGGCCTGGACCGAAATTTTCTCAATGCCTTGCCACTGCAATTCTTCGTGAGTACTTCTGGCGAGATACAGCATGGTGCCCGCAATAATCAAGGCACTGTTTTCGCTAATCCCAATGGGAGAAGTGATGGGTTGCCCTTCGATGGTCACTAAAAATGCACTTTGAATTCCAATGGGCTTGGCAATTAATTCATAGAGAATTTGCTCAAGATAGTTCATTGGGGCTGGCTGAGGTTGGGCCGGTTGAGGCTGGCGGGGTTGTACTGTCGTCGCCGGCTGATTTTTCCTCGGCTGAATAATGGTGTTTTGTTTTGAGAGGGATTGGGTGAGGTCTACTTCAGGTACAGGGGCGGCTAGTCTGGACTGGCGCTCGCTTGCTGGTACAAAGATATTCAGCAACTCTTGCATTTGCAAAAACGTGCGGCTGTAGTTGCGAATATCATCGGGGATATCGACGCCAATTCTAGCCGGGGGATAACCACGAATATCTGGAATAGAGATATTTTCTAAAACCCCCTGACTCAGCTCTTCCTTGTCAGAAATTGCGGTTGGCCCTCTCTGCAGACAAATATAAATACTGTTTAGATAATCGTCTGTCAACGATTCTGCGAGGTGATAGCCAATAAAATAGGGAACATGGCGACCGACATCATCCGTTGCGTCACCATATAACCACCCAAATAAAGTGTTGTTTGGATTGATTTGATAGAGGTAGGCAGCCCGGTAGTCAGCAGCTGGTGGATTGTAAGAGTTCCAGCGCAAGTAGACGACTTGATGGACAAACGCATGCTGAATCTCTTGCGGGATTTGGGGACTCGATAAGTGCCTAAAACCGACGTTAGGAAAACTGGTGTAAACAAGTTGTCCAAGAGACTGCAACATGGTGGGTCCTAAGGATATAGACGCTTCACCTGTGATCCAAGGACTCAGGGGGCGATCCAATCGGATCACCTTATGAGATGAAACGTCACTCTCTCCACTATCCTGCCTTAAAACAGTATTTGTCACCAGCGTCTTAGTCATGTTGAACTCAATCTTATAAAGAAGTAATCATGCAACCGCAATGGCCAATTTACGCAGCTATGCAGCTCCAGCAGCGCCCCAGCTAAAACAATTTGAGAATGGATGCAATAAACGAAGACACGGAGCTAATGGGAATTAACCCCCCGAAGGCAAAGGTGGTGCGCTTGGCATCGTAGTTGGCTTGCTGAGACGTTCGACCGCTGCCGGAACTAAGAGATAAATTGTCGATTTCCGTCGTATTGGACGAAGACGACGAAATGATTTCTTGCTCAAAAAAGAGATAGGTCAACCCAAATCCAGCTGAAATCGTCTCCTGCTCTGGGTCGGATAATTCAATAAATAAGTCAGGCGGTGGATCTGCTGTTGGTGGAGTGTTTTGTAATTGAGACATGATCTTTCTCCTCATGGTGGTTTATTTAGTGGTTTAAAAACTTCTGATGTTCTCCCGGTTGGGAGGCCAGGGTGGCAAAGTCTCCTTCCAAAAGCAGTTGGCCTTTTTCCATTTGAATCAACCATTCAGCTCGTTTAATAGTGCTGGGGCGATGGGAAATCATAATGGTGGTTTTGCCTTGGCGATAGGCCAGTAACTTATCCAGTACTTCGGCTTCGCTTACCGGATCGAGGCCTGCCGTGGATTCATCCAAAATCAAGATGGGTGGATCGTTAACAATGGCCCGAGCAATGGCTAGCCGCTGTCGCTGCCCACCCGACAAGTTGGCACCAAACTCACCTAAAACCGTTTGGTAGGTATTAGGTAATTCGCTGATAAAGCTATCGGCATCCGCGATTTGGCAAGCCTTAACAATTTGCTCGAAGGAAACCTGTGGGTTACCCAGATGGAAGTTCTCAATAATGGATCGACTCCAAAAATGAGGTTCTTGGGGGACAAATGAGACTTGCTGTCGGAGAGACTCAATGGATAAATCCTGTAAATTATAGGGACCCATTCTGACGGTTCCAGACTGAGTTTGGTAGAGACCGGCGATTACCTTGGCCAGGGTGCTTTTACCACAGCCGGATTTGCCAATAATGACGGTCACTTTCCCCCCAGGTAGTTTCAAGGAAAAATCATCCAGGAGAACGACTCGCCCGGCATGGTGAAAATTTAAATGGGAGCAGGTAATATCATGGTCTCCAGACAGCTGGGCAAACGGTTTGTTTGCTTCTCCTACAGATTCTGGCGTGGCATCGATGACCTCTAAAATACGGCCAATCGCCGTTTGAGCCCGAAAATATTCATCCGTGAGGCCGATGATTGTCGTCATTAAGGCCAGCATGTTGCCTTGCATGGTGTTGAAGGCTAATAACTGACCAATACTGATTTCTTCCTTGATCACCAGTAGACTCCCCGTGGCTAAAAGGGCGACACTACCAATACTTGAAATCAACTGAGTAAAGGTACCGTTGAGGATACTCAGTTGAATCGTGCTGAAGGTGAGATTGGTGAGTCGGCCAAAGCGGGATTGGAACTCTTCCCAAAATTGGGGAGCTGCGTTGGTTGTTTTCAGGACTAGCGCACCCTTGAAGGTCTCAACTAAGACCCCTTGATTTTCTGAGGACAGAATCAGTAAATTGCGAGTTTTCTTCCGCAATATCGGCAGAAACGGTAAAGTCGCTATTGCCATGATGACGGCAATAGCGGCAGCGACTAGGGTCAAACTCGCACTGTAAAACAGCATGAAGCCAATGGAAATAAAGGCAACAAAAACTTGACTGGGGACCCGAACAACGATTTGCGATATCAGTTGATTGACTTCGTTGATATCTCGCAAACGGCTGATAATTTCCCCGCTTCTGCGCGACTCATAGTAATTTAGCGGTAGCTGCAAGATTTTGCGACCAAACTCTAAGACCAGACCTAACTGCAGCCGCTGGCTGAAGTGAGCAATTAGGTTTGACTGCATGATTTGCAGGCTACTGCTGAACACTTGGGAAATGACAACTCCCACTACCACAACCGTCAGCAACTCCATATCCTGACGGACCAAGACATCATCGGTCAGAATCTGGATCAGAAACGGACTGGATAAGGCCAACAAGCCCAGCACAATATTGATCAGGAGGGCTTGGCTGAGAATATTGCGATAGGGCCAAATACGCCCAAGGAAGCGAGAAAATCCACCGGACTTCGCCTCATCTTCGCCTCGATCATTAAACCGATCGACATCAGGCTCTAGTAAAAGCATGATGCCATTCCAGGATTCGAGCAGCTCCTGTTTGGTGAGATACCGAATCCCAACGCCTGGATCGGCTACAACATACTTGCGACCGCGCTTCCCATAAAGAATGACCCAGTGATAGCCTTTCCAGTGGATGATGGCTGGCAATAGGATTTCCTGTAACCGATCAATCAAAGCTTCCGATGCTTTCACGGAACGGGCATTGAATCCTAATGCTTCAGCTCCTCGTTTCAGACCTAAGAGGGTGGTGCCAAGTTGTCCGGTTCCCACGACTTCCCGACTACGGGTAATGCTAAGTAGACGGCCATAATACTTGCAGATTGAGGCTAAACAGGCAGCTCCACAGTCTTCTTCGCTCCATTGCTTGACGCACTGGTAGCTTTTTCGTGATTTGAGTAGCGGGTTGAGGAGCATTAAAGAGGGCATGGACAAAGTGCTTTTATCATTTGATCAAGCGATATGAGCAGATGAGAAAGATTAAAAGTTGGACATCAAGCGGGCTTTTTTCAACACAAATTGGAGAACGGTTTCTTGGCGTGACACAATATCTGCTCGACCCTCCATCCCAAATTGCAGGCGGCACCAGCGCTGTTGAGTGCCCATATATAAGGTGCGAGGTTGAACGGTGACCTCATAAAAGGCGGGACTGGTGCCAGCATCACTCATCGGAATGGCATCGGGCGACACATTTATAACGGTTCCTTTTAAGGTGCCGTAATCGGTGTATGGGCAGGCTGACACTCTCATTTGGACCGTCTGTCCTGTTTTCACTTGGTTGATATCTTGGGCGCCGACCTTCGCCTTGATAATCAGAGGAGCATTGCGAGGGGCGATTTGGGCGATTGGGATTCCAGGCTGCACGACTTGTCCGGGATTTCGCAGATTCAGCTGTAAAACGGTGCCATCGATGGGCGCCCGAATTTGGGTGCCTTTGAGTTCATGATCGATCTGCTGCAGCTCTTTTTGAGTGTGTTGGAGCTGTTTCTGAGCTTCGATGCGGGTGCGCATCAGCTGTTCTTTTTGCTGATTGAGGCCCGCTAGGGTAACACCGCCTCTGGCTCGTTCCTGAGCAATTTGTTCTAGGGCTTGATCAATGGTGGCGTCTGTGGGATTGGTTGCGGCTTTAAGACGCTTAATCCTGGCGGATGCCGCTTTTAAAGAGGCTTCCTTCTCTTTGACCTGTAGCTTAGCAATAGCCCCTGATTCTTCTAGTTCTTTAAATCGGAGATACTCTTCGGACGCGAGGTGGTATCCGGCTTGGGCTTCTTCTAAGTCTGCTTCTGTACTGATTTTGAGGTTTTGATAGCGACGACGGTGGGACGTTAAGTTGGCTTCTGCGGCTGCAATGGAACGGCTGACTAACCGGGTTTCAGCAATAATTTGATTGTCTAAAGCTCTGAGTTGGGCATTGATCTGATATCTCTGAAGCGTAATGGATTGGATATCTCCTTGCAGTTGACTTTTTCGGTTTTGCAACCCTGAATCGTCTAGCTGCGCAAACAGATCGCCTTTTTTGACGATCTGGTTCTCCTCAACGCTGATATGGGTTATGGTGCCGTCCATCCCACTTTGGACAACACTCAGGCCACCTGCGGGCCGGATAGCTGCAGGCGCTTTGACGGTAATGCTGAATTTGAGAGTGGAAGAAATGGCGACAGCGGCACCGAATACCAGCACCAAAACCATTCCTCCCATGGAAACCCATGGGCTAATGGAGGGTAGAAATTCATCTTCCTGAACAAAGTGAAGTTGATCAGGTTGGAGGGTATTCATGGAATCTTATTGATCTTTCATGAAGGAGATTGATAAAGGGTGTTTGGTATAGAAAGGCTGGCTCATCTTTGATGCCTGTTATAATTAAGCCTTGAGAAGCTATATGCTCTCTGAATAGCTAGAACACTTGGATTGCAAGGTTCTAGCCACAAAGGGAAAGCAGGGTATATCCAAAAACCTCACTTGCACTGGGATGATTGAGATACCTGCCTTCCCGATTTTTCGTATTAATCAACCTGACCGAAGGCAACGTTGAGCGCACTAGTGTTTATGGTTTGGTTGGTTCTAGTGATTGACCCAGATGCGCTAGCACCGTTGGGGCCAGCAGTAGCTATGCCACTCGCTTGATAGAGATTTAACTGAGAGAAGAAGGCTGTTTGATTTAGGTTGAACAATGTTGTTGTCCCACCTGCAACAATTTCCTGCTCGTTTTCAGATAGCTCTATAAATAACTCAGAAGATTTACCAGGCATAATGAGGGATTTGAACGTTGGGAAAAACTGGAATAGGGCTGGATAAAATTGTGATTCCATAATGAACTTGATAAAAGGTGTTCACTCAAAGAATTCATGCAATTTATACAGCCCTATTCGTGTGGTGTTGAAACCTAAAACTCAGTCAAATGGATGACTATAGTACGTTGCCAAACTGAAAGTTAATGGCAGTGGTATGAAGTTCTTGGTTCGCACCAGCAATTTCACCAACTGCTGCAGATCCACCAGGGCCAGAAGCTGCGCCACCGGCAGCTCCAAGGACTTCTGTATTGGAGTTGAAGCTAGTTAGATTGGCGTTGATCAATGTGATTGAACCACCAGCAACGATTTCTTGCTGTTGATCAGATAATTCAGTAAATAATTCAGACATGATGGGACCTCACTTGCACTTAAGAGATTTTGGAATAGGGTGCAAGTACTACTGAAAAAGCATAAATTCAAACCAGAAAAATAAATTTCTTAAGTCTATTGGTATTAGTACACCTACTTTCAGTAGCCTTGCAAAATAGCATTATGTTGTTAGGGCAAAACGATGCCTAAGCAACATTACCGAATTGAACACTAAGCGCTTTAGTGTCAATTTCTTGGTTCGCACCAGCAATTTCGCCAACAGCAACTGATCCACCTGGTGTGGAGCCAGCAGCCCCAGCAGCACCAAGGATTTCAGTATTGGAGTAGAAATTTGTGGCATTGACGTTGAGTAGTGTGACTGATCCACCAGCGACAATCTCTTGCTGTTGATCAGACAGTTCAGTAAATAATTCAGACATGATAGATCTCACTTGCACTAATAAATGAACGTGAATATAGCTTGGAAATAACCAAAAGCCAGACTCAACATGAATGTGAATATCCGGGTACTGTGCCATAGGGATTGCGGCAGAGTTACTGAAAGCAAAACCCTTGATTAAAAATGAATCTTAGCTTTTGGGAACCTACCATCTTCTATGTGGTGGAGTACTAGGTTCACAATTAAGATCAGCTCTTGGTTGTTCTCAATACAACTGAATGTTGGTAATGATTAGGTTAGCGTTAGCCTTTTCCTAAGTAACATTACCAAATTGAACACCAAGAGCATTGGTATAAATTTCTTGGTTCGCACCAGCAATTTCACCAACAGCCACTGATCCACCTGGAGTAGAGCCAGCAGCCCCAGCAGCCCCAAGGATTTCAGTATTGGAGTAGAAATTTGTGGCATTGACGTTGAGTAGCGTCACTGAACCACCAGCAACAAGTTCTTGCTGCTGATCAGACAGTTCAGTAAATAATTCAGACATAATATGACCTCACTTGCACTAAGGTATTTAATCGTTTATATGGAACAAACTTGATTTTTTAATTGAAAATTAAGTTTGCTTGTTTAGGTTTTTTCAGAAGTATTCGATTTTGCTCCCGATGAATACTTTTGATTGCCTATTACATTAATACCGTAGTGATTATTCTAAGTCAAGCTTTTTTTTTGAAAAAAGATTAAATAAATCAAGTTACCTAATAATGGTATATAGATGCTTTTTTTGTGAAAGTTTATTGAGTGGAGATTAGAGAGATATATATAAAAGCCCAAGGTTCTAAAATGTAAAATAAAACCTTGGGCTTCCTGAGCTTGACTCAAGAATAAGAATTGTATTGTTAATATGCTAGTTCACTTGTTTGATATCACATTGTATTGAGAAAAGTAGTTGCACTAAAGTTTTTTGCCTGATAGATAGTTTTATCCCACAGAAATTATATGGATTGATGATACACATCTGAATGTTTTATGCTTTTCCTTCTAAATATTTTCTTTGTGTCTATTTTTTTGGGCTCTAGTTTATCAATTAAGTATGGCACTGATATTTGAATGTACTCGTCAGAAGCGACTTGCAAAAGCTTGATAGCTCTCAGGTTCATAGTAGACAAAGACTCGGCTGCATCTGTTTAGAGTCTATGCATGCAGGTATTTAGCATTAAAAGAAGCTGCTTTAGAACCTTAGATCTACTTTTTTGGAGAGAGGACTATCTTCAATATGCGAACTTATCACTGAAGATGCCTTCAGTAAAGATAGACTTTAATTCGTTCCAAAAATTTGAACATGAGTTTTCTGAATCTATTGAGGAAAGTTTTTGGCATTTTCTTAGAAAGAGAGAGATGTCTCTACTCATTCACGAACATAGAAAACTTCCTGGCTAAGATTTTATAGTCACTTCTTTATGGAATTATGAATTCAGTTTGTGCAGCGTAGAAGATATTGTTTGAGGATTATTAGTGAAGCTAGTTAATCCTGACGACAAAAACTGTGCTGTACAACTTACAGTACTGACTGCCTGACACATCTCTGAAAGCCTTTTCTTCGTAAGGGTTTGCACTGTAAGAATAGCAACGCTGCCCCTAAGGCAAGAGAGTTGGTAATACGTTTAGGTTGCGTTTGACGTGTGAACAATGCCAAAAAGCTAGCCTTATACACCCTGCTATTCAGCATCCAAAAGCTACGTATCTAAAGGCTTTGAGGTACTTATGTCAGGCAGTCAGCTTACAGTATCCCTGGTTTGGGAATAATATTCTTTTGTTCATTATTGAAAGTGAGTGTAGTGACCAATACTAAACTGTTGTCGTGTTATTGCCTTTTTAAGGGCATATGCTACGACAAACTTTATGACTCAACTATTGAATCAATAAGTTGAGTTGGAAAAACACAGAATCTATCACCTGCAAGTACATTACTGATCCACATCATCTGGATAAGTGATCCTAATCACAAAATGTATTCTTAAATACATTTTGTAGGAAGAATTAAGTGTTTGTTACTAGACGCCTGGGTGATTTGAGGAGTTTATTATGAAAAGATTAAGAATGTATGGGGTGAAGGTTGAGTCACAGGCTAATATGAGGGTGTTTCGGTAACTCTACAATGCCTAGGCCCCGTAAACGTTTTGCTCAGCATTGGTTGAAAAGCCAAGCTGTGCTCCGTGAGATTATTGTTGCAGCCAATATACAGGAGTGCGATCGCATCCTTGAAATAGGTCCGGGCAGAGGTGTCTTAACCCGAGAATTACTGGCTCAAGCCCAGTCTGTGGTTTCGGTTGAGCTGGATCGGGACTTATGCAAATCTCTCCGCTATACCTTTAAGGACCAGGACAAGTTCACGTTATTGGAGCGGGACTTTCTAAATATAGATGTTGCGGCAGAGCTAGCTGATGCGCAACCCAATAAAATCGTTGCCAATATTCCCTACAACATCACGAGCCCGATTCTCAGTAAGGTCTTGGGACGTATTGATGCGCCAGCGCAGCCTATCTATGAAACGATCGTGTTGCTTGTCCAAAAAGAGGTGGCGGATCGATTGGTGGCTGAACCGGGTTCGAAGACCTTTAACGGATTGTCGGTGCGATCGCAATATCTCGCTCACTGTGAATTGATTTGTCCAGTCCCCGCCTCTGCCTTTAAGCCTGCCCCTAAAGTCGAGTCGGCAGTGGTGCGGTTGACCCCCCGTCCCTATCCCCAACCCGCCCAAAATCCGCAATGGTTGTCCACCTTATTAAAGGTGGGATTTGGCAGTCGTCGGAAGATGTTGCGGAATAACCTCAAGGCATTAGTAGATCGCGACCAGCTATCGGATTGCTTGAATACCCTCAGTATCAGTCTCCAGGCTCGTGCAGAGGAACTGAGTGTCGCCCAGTGGATTGCGTTAAGTGATGCGGTGCATCCAAGCCAGGTATAGACGAGGTAGAGTGTTGAATGCAATGGTCAATCTGTCCACTAACTTATGATGCATGCTTATACGCTGAAAGCGCCTGCCAAGATCAACCTGCTGTTGGAAATTATTGGCGATCGACCCGACGGGTTTCATGAGTTGGTCATGGTGCTGCAGAGCATTAGTTTGGCAGACATAGTAGAGTTACAGCCCCTCGGTGGCGATCGGATTCAATTGCACTGCAATCATCCCCAGGTGCCCTGTGATGAGACGAACCTCGCCCATCGAGCTGCTCGCTTGATGCAGGAGCAGTATCCAGGCAAAGGGGGCGTAGCGATTACGATTGATAAAAAAATTCCCATTGGTGCGGGTTTGGCAGGGGGCTCTGCGGATGCGGCGGCAGTGCTGGTGGGCTTGGACTTGATGTGGGGCTTGGGATTAACCCAAGCCGAACTCCATACCTATGCGGCTAAGCTAGGGTCTGATATTCCCTTTTGTGTGTCGGGGGGAACGGCTTTGGCCCTGGGACGCGGGGAAGAACTCACGCCCCTTCCCGACTTGGATCAGCTGTATGGGGTGTTGGCAAAGTATCGAAGTTTATCCGTTGCCACTCCTTGGGCTTACAAAACCTATCGTCAACAATTTAGTGACTCCTATGCCCGTGATCCAGAAGCCCTGGAACGGCGGCGGCGTGAAGGACATTCGGTGGGGTTAATGGCTGCAATTACCCATCGTGATTCCCTGGCGGTGCCTCAACATCTGTATAACGATTTAGAGAGGGTGGTATTGCCGGAATATCCCCAGGTGCAAGAAATTCGTGATTTACTGCAGTCCTTTGGGGCGTTGGGAACGATGATGTCCGGGTCTGGGCCGACGGTGTTTGGATTGGCAGATTCGCGATCGAAAGCGGAATTGATGGCAACGCAATTACAAACGGCTCTCCCGGATCCAGATTTAGAAATTCTGGTGACTAAATTTTGTAGTAGTGGGATTCAGCTGCTGTCTTAACGGCACGAGCGTCGAACGATAACGACTTGAGATCTCTGGTGTGCTGGGAGCATTGTTCGTCCTGCATGTAGGTCTATTAACGGTTAAGCATTGACGGACCTCGATCTTGATATTGTGTAGGGTACATTAGTACGACTCTACAGTATGACTCCAGATTCCATTCCTCAAGCTTTACCTCATCATATTGCTCAACTTCGCTGTGGTTTGGGCTGGGATGCCCAGGTGGAATCCGCACTGGATTTAGATATGGTGGTTTTGGCCCTTGGCGCGAATGGAACGTTAGTGGAAGGGAAAGGGGGCATGATTTATGCGGGGCATCCTCGCCATTCGTCTGGGGCGATTAAGCTGCTCGGTGACAACTTGACGGGTGAGGGAGAAGGGGATGATGAGGAGCTGCTAATTCATCTGCTGAAGTTGCCTACGGATATCACCAAGCTGTTGTTTGTGGTGTCTATTGATTGTGGGGAAGCACAGAAGCAAGATTTTAGTCAGACTGAAAATGCGTTTTGGCGGATTTTGAATGATGCCAACCAAGAGGTACTTTTGCAGTGTT
This sequence comes from Acaryochloris sp. 'Moss Beach', assembly GCF_021497025.1. Classification (NCBI taxonomy): domain Bacteria; kingdom Bacillati; phylum Cyanobacteriota; class Cyanophyceae; order Acaryochloridales; family Acaryochloridaceae; genus Acaryochloris; species Acaryochloris sp. 'Moss Beach'. The sequence continues at coordinate 1,486,009 of NZ_CP071717.1, read as the reverse complement.
CATTGTCCAATGCTCAATGGCAGGGTGTGACAATGCTGTTGGTTGCGTCTTTAGAACGCATGGATACTCAATGGAAACTCATTCCTTGTTTGGAACCTTCCCCACAAAAAAACCGTAATGAGTTGCTGCATCAGTATCTTGCAGAGTGAATTAAGAGATAGTTTCTGCCTTCCAAATTCTATGTATTTTGTTTGCAAGTATGAAGAGTAAGAGAGTTTCTAGAAATGGCTAGCACCTGATTCAGAATAATTATTTATGGCAGAGTTCTAGATTAATAGTTAGTTTCTTCAGGATAGAAAACTTATGCAGATTAATTCAGCGCCTAGTTGAACTCAGCTAGCTTCAATTCTTTGACTATTTTAAGATTACCTATACTGATCTAATAGAGTAATAGTTGCTTCTGGTTGTTATTATTTTTTTGAGAAATAATATATTAGCAAGATAAATTTTTTTTAATTTGTTTTTGTGCTAGCATTTTACGCGTTATTGTGTAACATCGATAAAATAAAATCAAGCTATTTCTATTAATAGGCTAGTCTTTAAAATAGTGTTTAGATACTGGGGGGGGGGATAGCACTATGGATATTCTGGAACGTTTCTGGAACTGGTACATACTTGGCTTCCGTAGTCAGCCTAATAAGTCACTATATGAATCTCCTCGATTTTGGAGAATAGTTCTTACTCTCTTTGTATGGGGCTTGGTATCTCAAGTTTTTAGCTCTGTTATTGGGATATTAGTCGTAATACCAGTTACTTTAGTTCTGCTTTGTCTAATTGTTTGGATGTATTGCACACACAGTGGACAAGCTTTTCTAAAGAACTATAGTAATACTCAAACAAAAATAATTTTATTAGAAAGTAGTCTTTCTCGATGCTTTGAAGAAAATCATCAAAAAAGCAAATATAAAGAGCTAATGGATGCTATGCGAAACCTTTCAACTTTCTCGGATGTGGAAGATTGGGATAGTCAAGCTGAGATAGAACTAAACAAGTTGGCTAATTGCATTCAAACATTGGAAAAAGAAATCTCTTCTCATTCGCAATATATAGGTAGACGGAAGATCGAGCATTTCAAAGACAAGTATATTTTACCAATGGAGAATTGGGCAGAGGAGCTACAGTCATCTATAGATTTCACTCCCAATTCAGTCCATGAACAAAAACTCCTTCTAAAGGAGCTTCGATACCGAAAGAAAGAGTTGCTGTTGCAGAAGCGAGAGCTATCAGCAGAAGCGAAGGAAATTCGTAATAATTCACGTGTTAGAAGTGTGAAAGCAGGGCGGTTTTTAGGAATATATAATTCAAAGATGGCAGCAAGTGAAAGGCGTCTGATTCGATACCAGAGAGAAGCACAGGTTGCACCATATGAAGACTTAAAAACTTCTATTGATCGCCAAATTTTGTCTATTGATAAGAAGATCATTTGGGTAGAGCGATTTACAGAGTGTGATTTGTCTCATATCTAGCTTGTTGCCCATGAGTAGCTTCTACAATTACTTCTGTAGTCTTCATATATAGAGGGCACTGCGAAGAATCAACTTTAATTGAAAAGACTGAGCTTTATGGTAGCTCGGAACAGTAAAACCATGGTTCTGAACCCTCCAATTTTTGAGGGAACATATTTTTCAAAGTGTTCTAACCATTGTATTTATTGCAAATAAGACTCAATCACTTCAATTGCCATGGCCAAGCCATCTTCTTGCCGAATTTGTTGACTAAGTTTTTGGGCTTTTTTTAGCATTGATGGAGTGGCAAGGATGACCTGAATCCTGGTAGCTAAAGTTTCAGCCGTTAACTCAGCAAAAGGAAGCGGTGCAGTTCCAACGCCTAATTGTTCTAGTCGTTTCCCCCAAGCAGGTTGATCCGCAAAAAACGGCACAACAATTGAAAGCGTTCCAGCCCTAAGTGTGGCAGCAGTGGTGCCAGAACCACCATGGTGGATGGCAGCAGTTACCTGGGGTAGAAGCCAATCATGAGGCACTTCTTGCGTTACATAGAGGAAGTCAGGTATCTCCGAGGTTGTAAAGCCCCCCCAACCCGTACAGAAAATAGCCCGCTGACCCGTTGTACGGAAGGCAGTGATAATAGCATCAACAATCATTTCTGGATTGCAGGCCATCATACTGCCAAAGCCAATGTAGAAAGGTTTTGGCCCCGCATTGAGAAATGCTTCCAAGGAGGGCGAGGGTTGATATGGAGTTGAATCGCTTAGAAACAAATAGCTGCCTTGATGCACCTGAGAAGACCAATCTGGTGGTGGTGGTAAGACTGCTGCGCTGTAACAATTGATAACAGGCAATGGCGAAAGATAGGGTGGTTTGGTGCGACGATAGCGCGCTCCTAATCGTGAGATGGGAGGTAATTGCAGTACATCTTGTCGAAACCGATTCGTTAACCTTCGGCTTTTTTGCCAAGAGAGAAACTCTACTAATCGGAATGTTAAAACGTTGAAGTAACTGGCTAATTTCTTTGGTGAAGAGTCGGCAAATTTGAGAAACGGGTAAGAACGAGTGGCGGTAACGGGGATTGGTGTGACTAGGATAGCTGGAACATTGAGCGCCTCAGCCAGATGATATCCCCAGGCAGCTAAGGGCGCAAAAATTAGTAAGTCACTTCCCTGACAAGCATTCCAGGCATCCAGCCGCTGCTGCCATCGCGTATCATCATCTATCAAGGTGACATTCGTATTACCTTGGAGCAAGGCAAGTCCGGCTGGTGTGGATAGAATTTTACGAAAGTCGCCTGCAATGGGTTCGAAGAGTATGCCAAGCTTCTGGGCGAAATCGGCAAAGTTGACACTGGCTGCTAGCGTTATCGAATAACCTTTGGCCATCAGACCAAGGGCTAAGGTACAAAAAGGCTGAATGTCTCCTCGGGACCCGATCGTCAAGATAGTGATTTTTGTCATGAAAGCAGGGTCTCTTGCAAAACCTGTTGGTGACTTAGGGCTTGCTGAGTGCGATTTGCAATCTCATCCCTCGACAATGCGGCTCCTTTTTGAAAATGCTCCACCCAGCTTTGGCAAATCACCTCTGGGTCCTCGGGGATTTGGTCTAAATCCCACCCTGGGCAATGTTGGGCTTGCATAAACTGCCGAACTTTAGGGTCATAGCTGAGGGCAAAACAGCGGTTACCTTCGGCCGCCGCCATGATCAGTCCGTGCAGGCGCATGGCAATGGTCATATCGACGGTTTGGAAGACCCCTTTAAGGTCATTGGGATTGGTCAGACGAATGAGCGAACTGTGGTTGGAGATTTGGTCGTGGATGGATTGGGCAATCTCCAAATCTTGCGTGGCTTGAAAGGGCACGATCAAAATATGAGCTTGGGTTTGGGCCTGGAATTTCAGTAGGGCTGTGGTGAGCTTTTGCAAACGAGGGGGAGTGAGTTGGGGATGAGACCTTAACACCAATGCCACCTTGGGCGACGGCAACTTATCTACCCAACCCACGGGCTTAGCTGCTAGATTCCAGACCGGATCGGGGGCAATTTGGTAAGGAATCCCCCAATCTTTTATATATTGAGCCGAAGCCGGATCGCGAACGCTGACGGCTGAGCAATTGCGAAACGCCCGTCGAGCTAGGATTTGTGTGCTTTTACGCTTGAGAGGACCAATCCCCTGAGCCCAGGCAATGGTTTTGAGGCCGAGTCCTTGAGCCAATCCCATCAGGCCTATGTAATAAATCGGACTGAGGGCACTAGTGGCATCTTGAATCAGACTGCCGCCGCCCCAAATAAAGGCTTGGGATTGCTGGATGGCTTGAAAGACTTTGATGGAATTGTTGCGATCGCAAGTCTCAACCTGATATTGCCGTGCTGTTTGCTTGGGATTAGAAGACAAAACTAAAGGCGACACCTCCTCCGGCAGCATTTGCAGCAGGGTCGCCAGCAAAGCTTCATCACCGCCATTGCCGAAACCATAGTAGCCACTTAAAATTGCTCGCATCGGTTTCAGACCTCTCCCAATCCAATCTTCTGTAAGATTATCGTAGACAGCCACTTATTCATGAATGGTTTATGCACGCCCTCTCAATTCCCACTTGGATTATTCACGTCTCCAGCGTGATCGAGTGGATTATGGCCATTTGGCTGATTTGGACCTATAGCGAAGTCAGCCAAAATCCGGCATGGCGGTGGTTTTCCTTGGCCATGCTGCCCGCCTTGGTGGGGGCCATGTGTGCCTGTACTTGGCATTTCTTCGATAATCCTGCCGAGCTGGAATGGCTCGTGACCTTACAAGCGTCTATGACCGTCCTTGGCAATATTGCTCTCTGTGGTGCTGCTGCCCTGCTTTGGTCTCAACGCCAGCCTAACGATGCTTAACCTAATAGATGAACTATGGCTCTTAAAGACGCGCTGTTTGCAGTTTCCCTTATCCCCTACCTAGGGTTTCTGTGGTTTTTGACCCGATCTGGCCAAGCGCCCCGACTGGCTCTAATTGGGTTTTACTTAACCTTGTTGTTTATTGCGGTCACCGCCCCTGCTGGCATCTATGCCCTCAAAGTCTATGACGTTTCCTTAGCCAATCTCGACTGGCTTCATGGTTCAGCAGAAGTCTTTCTGACCTTATCTAATATTGTGATTGTGCTGGGGTTCCGTCAGGCCATTGTGCAAGTCCAACAGGAATCAGATTAAAGGGTTTTCAAATATTCCAGCAGATCGGCCATCTCTTGGGGATTTGCTTTGAACTTTGGCATCGGTGGTGTTTTACCGCTAGTGACTTGATAAATCAAACCCACCTGAGACCGATGAGTCGCGACACGGCGCAGGCTGGGACCTACCTTGCCATCTCCTGATGTGCCATGACAGCCAGAGCAATTGAGCTGGAAAATGGCATTGCCTTGAGAAACCTTACCTTCCTGGTGCAGCACATCTCGCACATAAGGATCAGACAAACGCATCTGATGGACAGCGACAATAATCACTGCGATCACTAGCAACCATCCAAGGACCATCAATAATGCTTTTTGCAGATTGAGGTCAGGATTTAAGGTTTGATCTGATGTTAGTGCCGGATCTTCCAAAGGTGATATATAAGGGATTACAACTTAACCTTAAGGTTTTTTTGTAAGAATATATAATATATCTTAATACAACCTTCATCATTATGCCCTGTCATTGATTGATGATTTGCCGCATGTAATCTCCCCAGACAGCAGCAGCTTGGGCACTACTCCCTGAAGTGGGGCTATTGTCATCATTGCCGAGCCAAATCCCTGTCAATAAATTGCGGCGAGGCACGTAACCCACAAACCATAAATCTCGGCCAAGGTTAGTGGTGCCTGTTTTACCCGCAGCTCCCGAGGCAATCCCAGCACCGCGGCCGGTCCCCGATTGCACCACTTGACGCATCATGTCTTGCATAACGACAGCAACCCCTGGATCTAAGACCTGGGTACTGGCATTTTGGGTAGCATCATAGATCACCCGGCAGGTGGAAATAGAACGGGAATCTTTGCAGTCTCCGGCATCGAGCACCTGCCGAATGGCGCGGGGCGTATGGCGTCGGCCACGGTTGGCCACAACGGCAAAAGCCCGTGTTAGCTCTAAGGGCGTTACTTCACTTTGCCCCAAGACCAGGGCTGGAACAGCTTGTAAGGGAGAGGAAATTCCCAGTTGTCGGGCGGTTTGAATCACCCGGGGAATGCCGACATCTTGGGCAACCCGCAAAGCCACCACATTTTCAGACAGGGCAAATCCCCGAAACATGTCAATGTTGCCGCTCCCCCCATTCTGGCAGCCGGCAAAGGTTTGCCCCTGCCATGCAAACGGAGAACAGGAATAGGTTTTGTTGGGGGAAATATTGGCATCCACGGCTGCCGTATAGCCAAACAGCTTAAAGGTCGAACCCGGTTGACGCTGGGCTTGAGTGACTCGATTGAACTGACTTTTGCTATAGTCTGCGCCCCCCACCAACGCAATAATTTCTCCCGCTTCATAATCTACGGTGAGTAAGGCCCCTTGGGAATAACCAAAGGTTGATCCAGAGGTGGCGATGGCATTGGATAGGGTTTGTTCGGCCGTATTTTGCACTGCCAGATCTAAATTAGTGGTGATAATAAAATTGCCTTCTTGGGCCAGACTGGCCCCTAACAATTCCTCTAACTCATCAAAGACATAGCTGTAGTAATAGGGAGCCTTAACGCTTTGCAGCTCTTCCCGAGCATTGGGACTAATCTCGATGCGGGAGCGGCGTGCCCGATCGGCTTCTGTTTGGCTAATCCGACCCTGCTGAGCCATGCGGGTAATGACTCGATTACGGAATTCCAGGGCCGCGTTGTAGTCCTGAACGGGGTTAAAAGCATTGGGGGCAGGCAAAATGCCCACAAGGGTAGCTGACTCAGCAATGCTCAAGTCTTTGGCGGGTTTATCAAAGTAAAAGCGAGCCGCATCTTCGAATCCATTGGCATAGATGCCTAAATAGACCTTATTCAAATAGGTCAGTAACAAAAAGTCTTTACTGTAGTAGGTCTCTAATTTCAGAGCAACGACGGCTTCTCGGAACTTCCGATCTAGGGTATCCTCACTGCCCACATAGCTACGAAAAACGCTGCGAGAGAGCTGTTGGGTAATCGTACTTGCCCCTTCTCTGACACTGCCCCCGGAGATGTTGGTAATCACTGCTCGAACAATGCCAATGGGGTCGACGCCCATATGCCAGTAGAACCGACTATCTTCTGAGGCCAACAAGGCATCCCTAATATAGGGAGAAAAGTCATCCAGACTTTTTAGCTCACCATGGACCGTGTCCCGACGTCGCGCCAGCGGGGTTTGGTCTCGGGATAGAACGACAATGGGCCCTTGGTTGGTGGTGGGTAATGGACGAACAGTAAATTTCTGCCATTCTGCAGCCACCACGATTAGGGTTAAACCCACGACTCCTGCGGTGCCATAGAGCAGATAGCGCATCCCTCGTACGTACCAGGGCGGCGGATCAATATATTCGACACTCACCGCAGCTTCTAGAGCAGCGGGTCCCAGGGTGAGTACATCTTTATGACGTAATGGATGGGAGTCCACTCGGCGTTTGCGACGGAAGATGCCGTTGGTGGATTGCTCATCCCGAATCAAAAAAGTGCGGCGCTTACCATCCCGCTGAATTGAGGCATGGACCTGGCTAACGATGGGATTGCGAATCACAATGTCGCAGGTGCGGGCACTGCGGCCAATAATATAGCGATCGCTAATCAGGGGGTAGCTTTGGGGTTCCCCTTCACCGGAATTAATTTTTAACTCTGGCACCCGAGCATTACGCTTCAGGGTAAGCTTTGACAGATCTGCTTTCGCTTGAATGGTACGAACCACCTGCGTCACATTCCCTAACAGGGTTTTTGACGGCGAAGGTTTAGGAGATGTCATGGGCAAATCTCAATCGTCAGGTCGATGACTCGGATAGTGCGTCGTGCAGGGGTTCTTGGGGGGAGCGTATAAGCTGTGCTTAGGGCAGCGGGATATTTCTCTATCCTACTGGGCGGATGCCGAATGCTGCTGTGATGGACTGAATTGGTATTGAACTCTCGTTTCTCCTATTTAGCACTTTTCCCCCATATCCGGGTGTATCGGCGATCATTGACGTTCGCCTTGGTCTGCACGGTGGTCTATGTGCTGTCCATGCCGATGATTGCCTTTCTAATTGGTCAGGCCGCTCAGTATGTGGGGGAGCAAAACCTCCAGGCACTCCTGTATTTACCCGGTGTAGTGGGCCTATTCTTTGTGATTCGAGGCGGATTTGAATATGGCCAAGATGTGTTGATGGCCAAAGTTGCCTTTGATATCACCTTAAACCTCCGTCGTCGTGCCTATGCCCAGCTTCAGCAACAAGAACTGCCCTATTTCCAGCAATCCGCCACTGGTGATTTGGTCTATCGCTTGACGGAAGATATTGATCGAATTGGCGAGATTCTCAACCAGCTGTTTCATCAATCTGTGCCCTGTGTGCTTCAGCTAGTGGCGGTTCTGGCCTATATGATTTATCTCAACTGGACCTTGACCGTCGCGGCTTTGGTATTAGCACCGGTGGTGGGTGGGGTGATTGGCTGGTTTGGTGAGCGCCTACTGGCCTTTGCCCGGAGAAGCCAAACCCAGGTAGCGACATTAGCCAGTCTTCTAACGGAGACCCTGAGTGGTATGGCAGTGGTGAAAGCCTATGGAGCCGAAGACTATGAAATGGAGCGATTTATGCAGGTGGCTCGACAGAGCCGTCAGGCCACCTTTGCCGTCGAGCGGATCAAGGCGATTCAATATCCGATTGTGGGGATTATCGAAGCGATCGCAGTCTCGTTACTCTTTCTGATCGGTGGCTGGCAGATCAGTTTGGGGCAGCTGACCCCCAGTCAATTTATTAGCTTTGTGGCTGCGGCGGTCTTACTAATTGATCCGATCAATCTGATCACCGAAAACTACAACAAATTCAAGCAGGGACAAGCCTCCATCGATCGCATTCAGGCTCTACTCGACCTGCCGCCTCATTCTGAACCGCAGAATGCCAAGCCGTTACCCCTAATTAAGGGCGAGGTGGAATTTCGGCACGTGTCCTTTGCCTATCACTCCCAGCAGACTGTTATAGAGAACCTGAATTTTCAGGTGCAGCCCGGAGAAACCGTAGCCTTAATCGGTCCATCCGGTTCGGGAAAATCAACCTTGGCTCATCTGTTGCTGCGCCTCTACCAGCCTACGGCAGGCCAAATCTTGATTGATGGGATAGATCTGCAAACCATCCCTCGGCAGAGTTGGTATCAACACATTGGTATCGTGCCGCAGCACACCTATTTATTCTCAGGTACGATCGGCCAAAATATTGCCTATGGCCATGCGGAATTTGAGCTAGAACAGGTCCAGAAAGCCTCTGACATCGCCAATGCTAGTGAATTTATCCAGAAACTGCCCCAAGGACTTCATACCTATTTAGGGGAACAAGGCACCACCCTTTCAGGGGGGCAGAGACAGCGACTGGCCATTGCCCGAGCCGTCTTTCACAATCCCCGCATTTTGATTTTAGATGAGGCCACGTCCGCCCTGGATACGGAATCTGAAGCGTTGGTTCAGGCCGCCTTAGAGAATTTGATGGGTGATGATCGAGGATCGGTCTCCGATCATCCCACCGTCATCCTGATTGCCCATCGTCTAACAACTGTTCTCAACGCGGACCGCATTTATGTGGTTGAACAGGGCCATATTGTCGAATCCGGGACCCATCAGCAGCTTATGGCTAACGGTATGTCTCGCTATGCCAGTTTTTATGCCAAGCAGTTGATGTAATGAAGTCGTAGTGTTGACGGCTTTCACCCCAGCGAGAGAATCAGCTCACAATAGATGCTGATTGATTTCACATGAGCCACTGCTCTATTTGACCAGCTGTCGAACTAAGACGGCTGGTCTTTTGACGCCACAAAGGGATTTTACGAAAATACCGACTTATCTTTATCTGCAAAAAAATAGGATTTCTTTTGAAAGTCAACTTCCTTTGGTGTTCCCCCCAGGCTTTACTGTCTTCTAGCGCAATGATGCTTGCTATTCTCTTCGGCATAGAGCCCTGCATGGCTGAAGATCTCAACTTAAAACAGTCCAAGCTGTTAGAGGTGTCAGAGTTATTTTCTCTCAAAGTTCCTGGTGATCAACCAGCTGCTTCTGAGCCTGACCTCCAGAACAATGCTCCTGGTGATCAACCAGCTGCTTCTGAGCCTGACCTCCAGAACATGGCTGACCTAGAAACAAAATCGGTTGACCATCCTCAAGACTGGGACGTTATTGTCTCAGTTGATGCCCCCCTACAACTTGCCGATCGCTTAGAGAGTGACTCAACCGAGGAAGAACCTTCTTCTGGAAGTGATGACGATTCGGGACTAGCAGAATCGTCAGATAACCTTTGGCGTGCAGGTCGTCCCGATGGCCATGCGCCCATCGGTGTCATGGGTGATCACACCCACGAAGCCGGAGAATTCATGTTTTCCTACCGCTTTATGCGCATGGATATGGCAGGGAATCGAGATAGCACGACCGACTTAACGCCCGCTCAAGTGCTGCAACAGTTCCGAGTGTCCCCCACAGAAATGACAACAGATATGCACATGTTAGGAGCCATGTACGCCCCTACGGATGAACTCACCCTGAGCTTGATGGCTCCCTATGTGTTCAAAACCATGGAACATGTCACCCGTATGGGCACCCGGTTTACGACTCAATCCGATGGCTTTGGGGATATTCGGTTGATGGGGTTATACAAAATTCTCGATCAGAATCGGCAGCGCCTCCACTTCAACGCCGGGATCAGCTTTCCGACTGGATCGACCAACCGCAGAGACGATACCCCTGCAGGCCCCAACCAAGTTCTCCCCTATCCCATGCAGCTGGGTTCGGGTACCTTTGACTTACATCCTGGGATTACTTATTTAGGCCAAACAGACGATTGGTCCTGGGGCGGACAAGCCTTGGGAACCATCCGCCTAGGAACCAACAGTAATAGTTATCGCCTCGGCAATCGCTTCAACCTGACTGGATGGGGAGCCCGCCGTTGGAATAACTGGTTTAGCACGTCGATACGGTTGAATGGTGCGACCTGGGGGGAATATTTCTGGTGCCGATCCTCGATTGAACCCTGCTCTTATCCCGACTGCAAACCCCCAACCTCCGAGGAGGAACCCGCTTGGATGTGGGGTTGGGCCTAAACTTTCTAGTCAATAAGGGAGTCCTGGCGGGGCATCGGTTGGCCGTAGAATTTGCTCTGCCTGTCTATCAATCCCTAGATGGCCCCCAATTGGAAACAGATTGGGTGCTAACCCTGGGCTGGCAGAAAGCGTTCTAGCCGATGAGGTGGCTTGGGCCAGTGGGCTGAACAGTTTTGTGTCTTTTTTGTAAAGATAGATACGTTTCTTTATCTTTCTTAATTAGAGAATGGATCAATGAATGACTTTCTTAGCATACCTGCGTTACGGTCTTAACTAAGAGACGGTTTCCTTTGCCTAGAAATACAGTTTAAGTCTCTACTGCTATGCCTTGTATCCGTAAAAAAGGGGTTTAGTACAGAGCCTAAATTGCGAAAAAGTTTGATGTTAGTTCTCAGGAACTAGCGTTAACCCTTTGAGCTGTCGGTTCCATGCTGCCTCTACAAAATTTTACATATCAAGACTTGACGCCTTTTGAGTCTTCTTAGAAACTAAACTCAAGTCATTACTCTCTCAATCAAGAACTTTTGTTATAATTTGTCCTAAATTGATAACGGTTCATTACGACAACTTATTAGGTTCGATGCTGGAGTGCATTGGATCTTGCCCAGCTCCTCTAGTTTTCGGTGGTATATAAAGCATGGAAACCCTTGAGTTTGTCATTTACCCGGATGGTCGGGTGCAAGAAATGGTGACCGGTATTGTGGGCGCGTCCTGTGCAGAAGTGACTGCCGCCATTGAAGCCCAACTTGGAAAAGTGGTGACCCATCAACCCACTTCAGAATTTTTTACTCAACCCGAAACCTTGCAGCAAACTGCTGTGAATCAAGTTGGCCATAGCCAATGGTAAATCCTGGATTTTAGGCTCAAGTTTCCTCTCCTAATTGTTCATATCACTCACAAAATCAAGTCACTATGTCTCATTTCAGCCAAATCAAAACTCAAATCCGTAATCTGCCTGCATTACAGTCAGCATTAAACGACCTCGGTCTAGACTGGAAATCTGGCCCTCAGCCGATTAGAGGATATAAAGGCAAAACTCAATCTGCCGAGTTGGTGATTGAACAAGACAACGGTTACGACATTGGTTTCAGCAAAAAAGACGAGGAGTATGAGCTCGTTGCTGACATGGACTTTTGGCAACAGGCATGGTCTGTTGATCGCTTCCTAGATCAAGTGACTCAGCGCTATGCCTACCACACTGTGATTAATACAACTGCTCAGCAAGGTTTTCAGGTTGCCGAGCAAGTCAATAATGAAGATGGTTCGATTCGTCTAGTGGTTCAGCGCTGGAATGCGTAATGACTGATTCAATATCTGGTGCCCCCGATGGGATGCCACAATCTACCCAACCTGCCCCCTCGCGCTCGGGTCTAGAACCTGAACTAGGGGGTGGGTTGCGACCTGATAATGAGCGCACTGGCCTTGAACCTGAGCTGGGCGGAGTGATTCGTCAAAAAGGAGTTTTTGTAGACGAACCGACCTGTATTGGCTGTAGGCATTGTGCCCATGTCGCCCGAAACACGTTTTATATTGAGCCGGGGTATGGACGGTCTCGGGTGTTTCGTCAGGACGGAGACGCGTTTGAGATTGTCCAAGAAGCCATTGATACTTGCCCAGTGGATTGCATTCACTGGATAGACTACACTCAGCTTCAGCAGCTAGAGGAAGATCGAAAATATCAACAGGTGAATAGTCTCGGTTCCCAAATTCCGGTGACCTATACTAAGCGAATTTCACCTCAGCAGGCAGGACGCAAACCTCGTCCCATTTCCTTTGATGATTCAGGGCCAGGGCTCTAAGTCTTCCCTTTCGTTTCTCTCGGCTGCCCTCATTGTTTGCATCTCTGATTAATCGCTACGAACGGTTCGGTATCCATCTGGGCCTGGAGCGGATCCAGCATCTTCTAGATCGAATAGGGCAGCCACACCTGCAGGTGCCGATCATTCATGTTGCCGGTACGAATGGTAAAGGATCTGTTTGTGCCTATCTTTCCTCTGTATTAACCGCCGCTGGGTATCGAGTCGGCCGCTATACCTCTCCCCATTTGGTGGACTGGACCGAAAGAATTTGTATTAATAATCAGCCCATCGAGACCTCAGTCCTGACACAGCTTTTATTGGATTTGGAGGCGACACTTGTATCATCCCCAACCCCCACCCAATTTGAGGTTATTACTGCTCTAGCTTGGCAGTATTTTGCCCAAGAACAGGTGGATATTGCAGTGATTGAGGTGGGGCTCGGAGGACGTCTGGATGCGACAAATGTTTGTGATCAGCCCCTAGTGAGTGTGATTACCTCATTGAGCCGTGAACATTGGCAGCGTTTAGGTCCGACTTTAGCTGATATTGCGGGGGAAAAAGCAGGGGTTTTGAAGTCTAATCGCCCCGCCGTGATCGGCCCGCTCCCCCCCGAAGCTGCAGCAGTGGTCCAGGCCAAAATTGAACAGCTCCATTGTCCAGCGCAATGGCCTCAGCCCGCGCGGCGAATTGAAGCGCCTCATGCCATCTCTGATACTTTGCCTTGGGCAGAATCGGAGGGAGTTCGGTTTCCCCTCAGCTTGCCGGGGGAGATTCAATTGATTAATGTAGCTGTTGCGATCGCAACTCTCAAACAGCTCCAACTCCAAAGCTGGCAGATTTCAGACGACGCCATTATTGCAGGGATGGCTAATACCCGCTGGCCTGGACGGCTGCAGTGGGTTAACTGGCAACAGCATCCATTATTGATTGACGGTGCTCATAACGTAGCAGCCGCAAAGGGGCTACGGCAGTATGTAGATAGCCAGCATCCGCCTCAGGTCCATTGGCTGATGGGCATGTTATCCACCAAAGATCATCAAGATATCCTGGAAATTTTGTTGAGGCCAGGCGATACCCTATCCCTTGTGCCAGTTCCTGGTCACAGTAGTGCTGCCCCCCAAGCCTTAGCTGAATTGGCGATGACAGTTTGTCCTGAGTTGAAGCGTTGTCAGTGCTTCCCTAGCCTAGAAAAAGCATTAGAGGATGCCTATAGACCTGAATCTGGGACATCCTCTATGCAAGTGTTATGTGGTTCGTTGTATTTAGTGGGTCACTATCTTCAGACCTATGTCCCTACGGTTTGATTCCAGGCTTTCTCGGCATCCGTGATGGCCTGATTCACGGATTTGCGATCTAGCATGGCCTGCTGCAGATTCTCATACAGGATTTTCTGCAGTTTTTTGATGTCTTTCATGGCTGGAACCAAGATTTCAGCATCCTCCATTTGTTGGGCACTGACGACCCGGGCTTGGGAGATATCGTCGCCTTCTTTCACTTCACTGAAATAAGGATCAGCCAGAGATTCAGTGGTGGAAGGCAAGACATCGGCTTCTTTGGCAAAGGTCAGCTGATTCTCAGAGTTGGTGACAAACAAGGCAAATTTGAGGGCTGCTTCAGCCTTATCCGTATCTTTAGGGATAATCAGGTTCATGACGGCAACATTTTTCTTGCCCGTAGAGCCCGTGATTTGAGGGGCGGCAACGGAATTTTTGGCAATGTCAGGGGCATTGGTTTTGACACTATTCAAAAACTGAGGGCTGGAAGACAGCAGGGCCACTTCCCCAGACTGATATAAATCAACGGCTCGCTTGTGTCCTTCGGTGAGTATTGCAGGTGGAATAAGCTTTTGCTTGTAGAGATCAACCCAGTATTGGAAGGCGGCTTTCCCTTCCGGGGAGTTAAAGGCAGCCTTACCCGCTGGATCCACTAACTTGACCCCCATTTGGACAAAGGATTCCATCAACTCTCCAGAATCAGTAGGAACCGTGGTCACAAAGAAGGCATATTTCCCGGTTTTATCTTTGATCTGCTTGGCTGCCGTTGCCAATTCTGCATAGGTTTTTGGGGGCTCTGAAATGCCCGCTTCGTCAAAAATCGCCTTGTTGTAAATGGCGATCCGAGCCGTTAAGTACCAGGGGATGCCAAAGGTTTTACCGTTCAGGGAACTGGCGTCCCAAATATTAGAGAGATAGCGATCGCGATCGGCCTGGTCGATGGCATCATCTAAATCCAACCAACTCCCTTTGCTTGCTAACTGAGAGGCAAAGTCAGGATTGAGATTGACAACATCGGGAGCGGTTTTGGCTGCAACCGCCGCGAGTATTTTGCTCTGCATTGCCGCCCAGGGCACATCCGTCCACTTCACCTTGATATCTGGATTATCTTTTTCGAACTGGTCGATGACCTGCTCAAAATAAGCGTCAAATTTGGGCGAGAGTTGCATCGTCCAAAAATCCAGGGTATTGCCATTACTTTGGGGCGCTGGTGTACAGCTAATCAACCAACTGAGGAATATCCCTAGTAAGGTTAATAGGCCAAAGCGTTGCCAAGTTTTTCGTTGAATCATGGGTTATGCGATCGCTTGTCAGAAAATATTGAGTAACAGTTTACGCTGATCCGAATCTTTTTCTCGTGACTTTGTTCCGACATCTCCTAAACACAGAATGGATTAGCTGTAGATCTGAGAAAAAAAATTGCCCCATTTGTCGAAGGTGTAGAACTTGGCTAAGTCTAGTGAAGTAGAGCATTAAGGGCACCGTCCTGCGCTATGCTGGCTAGTACTGGGTCAATCATAAATTCATATTTCTGAATTTATATTTCGTTGGTTATCCGAACCCTGTTAGCCATAAGGGGAGGCACATCCTTGGCTGCACGCCAGAACGAGCCTCAGTTCGCTTTTTTCTGCTGTTAACTTTCCCTACTAGTGTCAGGCCGTTGTCCCTAATCTAAGCAAGATTCAGCAAACTGTTGGTGTGAGTAATTTAGACTCTTTGTTGCAGACTCTGTTAACGGACTTACCGGATCTGCGTTCACAGATGTATTTCAAGTCGTCTCTCAATGCCCTCTGTCGGGCCATTGAGGATGTGGTTTTGGCGGGCAATGAAGCGCCCCTCGTTATCGCTAGTTTTCAGCAAGAGCGTTTTTACCGGCAAGAAACCCGTCGATATCAGCGCATTGCTCAGAAGACAGACCATGTCTATGTCCTCGCGGCACCGGAGCCGGAATCCAGTTTTGCGATCGCATCGGATCAATACGAAACTATTCCCCTCGATATCGAGGATAGTTTGGCCAACGAAAAACATTTGATTATCGTCGGTCAAGACTACACGGCTTGCTTAGCCTGTCAGGAACAGCAGAAAATACTCACTTCCGTGGAACAGTCCCAACGCTATGAGGGCATTTGGACCTTTGAGCGGGACGTTTGCCTGCATGCAGCCAGCCTGTTGTTGGATCGGATTGCCCAATATCGTCCTGAGCTAGCGTCCAAAGTCAAGCAGGCTAAGCAACAATACTGTTTAACCTCGGCCTCTTCCATTCCGCCTTTGCCCGTCTTGCAATCTCGGGTGTTTGGCCAGCGACTAGTTACTTATTTACAGGCAAGTCAATACAAATTACTCAAAGCGTATCGAGCCCTATCGGCAAAAGAGCGAAAAGAGCGGTTTGCCAATGCCATGACCGCTGCGATTCGTCAGTCCCTCGACCCTAAAGAAGTATTGGCGGTTGCCGTCAATGAGCTAGGGAAGGTATTCGAGCACTGTCGGTGTATTCTCTACTGTTGCGATCGCACCGCTGAAGCAGTTGAAATTGAATATGAGTTTGTGGCTCCTGGCTTGCCCTCATTACAAGGGACTCCCTGGCCCATTAGCACCAACCCCCTCTTATCCATTGCCTTAGCCCAAGAACGGGCCATTGCCATTGCCGATGTCTTTGAAGTTCAACACCTTCGCCAGGATAAAGAATTTGCGGCCAAATTAGAAAAATGGCAGATTCATTCCTGGTTGATTGCTCCGATTCGGCATCAGGGAGAGTTGCTGGGGGTCTTAGAGTTACACCATGGGGGGACCACTGATTTATCAATGGCATGAAAATGATATTGCCCTAGTCGAAGCTATTGCTGCCCAAGCCGGTGTTGCCCTCACTCAAGCCCAAGCCTATTCTGATTCGGAATCTCTCAACCGCAACTTGGCTGCTCTAGAGCAAACCCGGAGTAATTTGATTGCCATTGTGGGCCATGAACTGCGGACTCCCCTGTCTACCATTCAGGTGTGTTTAGAAAGTTTGGATAGTGAACCGGATATTTCGCCGGTCTTTCGCCAAGCCTTACTCAGTACAGCCCTAGAAGACCTCGGTCGCCTGCGGGATTTGATTCAGGATATTTTGATTCTCTCTCGGTTAGAGGGGGGACAAATCTATAACCAAATCGAATCGATTGAGTTTCAGGAAACGTTAGAGCTAGCTCTAAGTTCAATTCGTTCGAGCAATAACAGTAAAGAGTTACCCTCGATCAGTGTTGATGTTGATCCTCATCTGCCGACGATTCAAGTGGATGCGGAAGGCCTAGAAGAAGTGCTTAATCGGATTCTAGATAATGCCTGTAAGTTCACCGGGGCTGAAGGAGAGGTCAATATTCAGGCCCTCATTTCTCCAGAAGATCATTGTTTAGAAGTCATTGTTGCCGATACAGGTAGAGGCATCGAGCCTAGTCTGCTGGAATCTATCTTTGACTCCTTCTATCAAGAAGAGGATTTCCTGCGGCGAAGTAAAGGGGGAACAGGCTTAGGATTAGCCATTTGCCGACAGGTCATTCAAGGGATGAATGGCAGAATTTGGGCTGAATCCGCTGGACGCGATCAAGGCAGTGCGTTTCATTTTACGCTGCCCCTAGAATCGCCTAGTAATTCCCAAGACCTTACGCCGGTCACCCAAACCAGCCATCCTTGACCCTTTAGAGCGGCCGAGAATAGCCCAAGGCATCCTTCACTTTCGTTAAGGTCTCGTTTGCGATTGCACTCGCTTGGTCTTGGCCTGTTTGGAGGACTGCCTCCAGATCTTGTTTATGGGTCATTAATTCCGTGTAGCGATCTTGGATCGGTCGCAGGCCTTCAATCATCACCTCAGTCAGCAAGGGCTTGAATTGTCCCCAGCCCATATCAGCACATTCTTCGGCGACTGCAGTTTTCGTTTGCCCCGACATTAACTGATATAAGGTGAGCAAATTTTGGCATTCTGGACGGTCTGGATCATCAAAACTCAGTCCTCGAACTGGATCGGTTTTGCAGCGCTTAAGTTTATTGCGGATTTGATCAGGGGTGTCTAGTAAAGTAATTCGGCTTTGTTCGGAGGGATCTGACTTTGACATTTTATTGGTGCCGTCTGTCAGGCTCATAATCCGGGCTCCCTCTGGGCGAATGAGAGGTTCAGGCAGTTTGAGAATGGGATCTTCTTCAGTTCCATACTGAAAGTTCAGGCGGGCTGCAATATCCCTTGTTAGCTCTAGATGCTGTTTTTGGTCTTCGCCCACAGGCACTAAATCAGCCTGATACAGCAGGATGTCGGCTGCTTGCAAAACCGGATAATCGAGTAAGCCAATGCTGACGTTCTCTCCCTGCTTAAGGGCTTTCTCTTTAAACTGAATCATGCGCTCCAGCCAATTGAGCGGGGTAATACAGTTAAATAGCCAGGCCAGCTCTGCATGGGCAGAAATATGAGACTGAACGAAGATCGTGGTGTGTTCAGGATCTAATCCGCAGGCCAAATAGAGGGCAGCCAGGGAATAGGTATTATCTGCTAATTGTTGAGGATCATGGGGAACAGTAATGGCGTGAAGATCCGCAATAAAAAAATAATTTTCATAGTCACTTTGTCCTTCGACCCAATTCCGAATTGCTCCCAAATAATTCCCTAAATGAAGGGTGCCAGTGGGTTGGACACCCGAGAGAACGCGTTGCTTACCCATGCTTTAATTTTTGAATCGTTGATCACAATGCAATCTGCACAGTGATCTAGTGTGACATAGCTTCTGTCTGCTGGCGCTGAGTTTGTGTACTTAGCTCTATATTCAAAATCACGGATCCGTATAAGTACGGATCTTGTCTTAAAACGAGTATTCAGGAGGTCAAAATTTATTTATCTTACGCTCAGAGGATTTTGGCGATTCCCTCAAAAAAATCCGAGATACTACGGAAAAATCTTCCAAAAAATACCCCTCAAGTTCAGTAGTTATGCGGTTTAGCCTATTGGAGGTTTGCCGTTAAATTAGATTCATTGGGCTGTCATACCCCCCGCATAAGCCCAGTTCAAGTCCCCGAAATGGCAACTTGCACCGAAAGGGTAAGACGCAAATTAGCAGGCCTAAAATCCAAGCATTAGGGGTATGGATGCTGCTAGTGTCGAAGGGACTTTCCTTAATCTCAGTGGGTACTCTCTGCAAATGATATTGCGGAGAGTATTGCTGCTTTAAATAGTTGTAGTGGTTTAGCTTAAGTGCAGAGTATGCCGAAAATTAGGGATACCATGGCATTAGCGTTAAAGAAATCCCTAAATCATTGACTAAACTTCACTTATCTGGCTTAAGCAAGTGCTCTCTTTCCTGAGATGGTCAAGCAGGAGTTTGTTTACAAAACTTTAACTTTGAGATAAATTAATTCCTGTTGCGGTAAATTCGTTGCACTCAAAGGTGTTGCGGTTCTCATTTAGGCAAAGTTTGGCTTCTGTTTCAAGAGATTAAGGTTTGCTGAATTTTTTCAATCCAAGTGAGTGAGCGCTTTAAAATTAGTCCAGGAAATAATTTTCAATCTTACCCTCAACTAACTCTAGTTGCTTTTTCGGAGTTGTTTGGCATAATGTAGCGAGTACCTGAAAATTTGCATAAGTATTGGCTTACACAGCTTATTTCGCGAATTTATGGTAATTTCATCTTCGAGTATCAAGCGGGGAAAACCATCTAAGGATCGAATCTCAACTATGAAATTGTTAAAAACATGTGGCTCATTGACTGCCTTATCCCTGGTCGTTTTGTATAACGCCATCAACATTCCCCTGAGCCATGCCGCTCAGCTCGGTCTGGGAGATTCTATAGAGACTGACTCCCAGCTGAATACTAATACTGCACAAAGTGATGTGTGCGAAGAAGAGCCTGTTATTTCACCTGAAGCTCTAAAAGATTCATCTAGCCCCCTAAGCCAGTCTTTAGGGCCTAATTTGATGGCTAGTGCCTCTACCTCCGACGTTTCTACTGGATTGCTAGCGTCTCGAACGCTCATTGCAGAGAATGGACTGATTGATTGTGGTATTGGCGGTGTAGCACCCGAAGGGGGTCTTCCCGCTGCAGCAGGCTTTCCTTTGGCAGCTGCGTTGATTCCAGCGGGTGCCGCTGCTGCTGCACTTCCGTTTGTGGTCGGGGGTGATGATTCAGCGGATCCTGCACCTGCACCGCCAGCGATTGACCCACCTGATGCAATTCCTCCTAGCGTTCCTGAGCCTGCTGAAGCAGCTACTGCTGGTCTATTTGCCTGTTTGGGGATTGTCGGTGTGTTAGCCAGACGGAAGATGAACCGCTCTCACTAATTCCTTAGACTGAAGATTCTCATTGCCTGGGTGATTGCGATTCAATCATGCCAGTGGTGAATCAAGATTCGATCCTTAATAAATAAATGCCTTGAAGACTTTTCTCTTCAAGGCATTTCTATTGGTTAATACATTTCCGTTATGAGTTAGCTCAACTGATGGTTGTTTGTGGATTCAAAATGTTGGGATTATCATCCAACTGGAATTGGGATGCTGCACTCAGATCGCTACTTTGTGAATTTTCCCCAGCGGCTTCGAAGCCGGCATCATGAATGAGTTGGTAGACTTGGTCAACACTATGCCCCCTAGTGGCTAAATAGCCCTCTACAAAGAGAGAGTTGGCTGGGTATAGTGCTAAGGCTTGCAGACCCCGCAGATGACCTTCTCTCCCACCTCCAATCCGAATCTCAGCTTTGGGATTTACAAATCGGAACAGGCAAAGAATCCGTAAGCAGCGCTGGGGCGTGAGCTGGTTACAGTCATAAATGGGATTTCCAGAAATCGGTATGAGGAAGTTAATGGGAATAGATGGGACCTGATAGTCGTGTAGTTGATAGGCTACCTCGACGATGTCCTGGTCTGTTTCTCCCATGCCTGCAATCATGCCGCTACATAGGTCTAGCCCCGCTGAACGAGCCGCTTTTAAGGTGTTGATCCGGTCTTGAAACGTGTGGGTGGTGACAATGTCGGGCGTATGAGATTCGCTGGTGTTGAGATTGTGGTTGAGGCGGTCCAGGCCTGCTTCCTTGAGGAGAGTGGCCTGTTCTTGGTCCATCAAGCCAGCGGAAAGACAGGTTTGAATGCCTACTTCATTTTTGATGCGGCTAATAATATGGGCTAAATGCTGGGTCCGTTCTGCGGTAGGTCCTCTGCCGCTAGACACCATACAGTAGCGATATACCCCTTTCGCTTTGGCTTCATAGGCCTCTTGGATAATGTCTTCTTCGCTTTTTAGGGGATATTTTTTGATGGGGGCGTCGGAAATTTTAGATTGGGCACAATAGCCACAATCTTCTGGGCAGAGGCCGTTTTGAATATCATTGATGCGATGTAGCATTACCTGCCGACCAAAATAGGTCATCCGCACTTCCCCCGCCGCTGCGACCAAGGACAGTAGGTCGATAGTGGGGTCCGATAATATAGCTAAGGCTGAAGTTTGGGGGAAAGTCTCTTCTGACAAGGCGATTCTGACCCACTCACTGAAATCGCTGCCCATACTTGACCTCTGACTTCCCTAACGGTGTAACTTAGTCAGAATATCGTATTGCGTATCCGGTCTGAACCAAACGTTGCGCAACATTAAGCCCCATAAATGCGCTGACCATCTCCAGGGAGTAAGGTCAGCATGGAGGGATGAATCTTTTGACCAATGGTGACTTCAATATCGCCATCCCAGTTTTCGATGGAGAGGATTTTGTTGTCAGGTCCCTGATAGTCGAAATATTGACATCGCTCTGCGTTGCGATTGAGGGTCGATCCTGTGCGGGTCATGTGGGCCATCCCCGATCCTTTATGGCGATAGCTTTCATTGGCGAAGGTCAGTTCAGGAGGAGGATTGGTGCCCACTTCTAGGGCAGTGGTGACTTCCAATAGCGCCACTTCAACCACATCATCCTCTTCGACGGAGAGCCATTGGCGGCGGCTACCGTCTAGGAGTAGGTATTCTAGCCAGGAGTAACCTTGATCGTCGTAGACTAGCTTGCCTTCAACCACCCAGTCCGTTCCCATATGTTGGACAATATCACCGACTTCCAAGGTAAAGACGGTGCGTTCGAGGGACGGCAACGCTTGGGGTTGGGATGTAAAGGGTAGAGATTTTCCGGATTGTTGTCTCATGTAGAGGACAACACCCAATACGCCCATGATGATGATAAATAGCCAAAGGTAAGCCATAGTCTGCCTCTAGAGTGTTTCAATAATAGGCCGACCAGCGTGGATCGGCTTGGTACTGAACTATAACTGGATCGGTGAGCCGATTGATCTTGGCTTTACCGATAGAAATATCTGCGGGAAGTTGAAAGAGTTCGGGGAGGAGTGCTGGGGTCAGAAAACGAGTGGGAATTGTCAAGCTCTGGGATGAAAACTGTACCGGCTTTGGAGAGGCCAATACAAATCCCCAGGGGCCAAAGCTCGGCACGTTCACTGTGTAGGGATAAACTTGTAAATCAGTCGCTGCTAAGGTTGTGGCAATACAGTCCATGACCTTCGGGGCGAAGAATGGGCTGGACGCCTGGGTGACGAAGATGCCTTCGGGGGCAAGGCGAGAGAGGAGCTTTCGATAGAATCCTTGGGAGTAGAGCTTGGCAAGGGCAGGGCGATCGGGGTCGGGAAAATCGGCAATGATCACGTCAAAGGTATCAGGAAGTTGGGGAGCTAGCTTAAAGGCATCTCCAAAGATCACTTCTACTCGTGGATCGTCTAAGGCACGGGCGTTGCGGTCAACCAGTACAGGATACTGACGGGCTAGCTTCACGACGGCAGGATCTAGCTCAATGAGCACAACTTTTTCAACTTCCGGCCATTTGAGAATTTCCCGTAGGGCCATGCCATCCCCGGCTCCGAGCACTAGAACCTGGCGTCTTTGGGCATTGGTACTCAGGGCTGGATGGACTAGGGCTTCGTGATAGCGGTATTCATCGACAGTGGAAAGCTGGAGGTCACCATCTAGATAGAGTCGCGTATCGTTGCCAGAGCGGGTGAGGACAATGCGTTGGTAGGTGGACTGAATGCGACTGACAATGGGGGGCTCGGTACAGGGTATTTTCTAAGCGATCGCTAAACGGTATCACGAAGGGAGAAAATACACATAAGCCAACGCCAATGCAGAGACCCCAATAACTCCAGGACCGCATGCCCCGAAATAAACGCCCTAACCGAAACACCATAAAGGCTGGTAATGACCCAATCAGAACCGCTGTGGGAAACAGTCCCAACAAAGGCAGCAGCAACACGGGAAACGCTAAGGAGCCGACTAAAGCCCCGACATAATCTAAGGCTAAGACCCCCGCGAGGGCGAATTTGACATCCCGATCTTGTTCAATGATGCGGGTCAAAATGGGAACTTCTAGGCCCGATAGAATGCCCAAAATAAGGGTGACTAGAAACAGCCCCAGCCAAATAGGTCCATCCGCGACAAAAACGACGAATAACCCGATGGGTAAGATAGCTGTTAAAGGAGCAATCAGAAGCTCAATTTGTAAAAAAACTTTGAGTAACTGGCGTTGTCGATTGTCGACGGCGATGAATTGGCTGACATAGGCCCCTAATCCCATGGCTGCCAGAAAGCCGCCCACGGCGACACCGTAAGCTAAGGCGGTATTTCCGACTAAATAACTGGCTAGGGTCCCTAAGAGCAATTCTGCGGCTAGGCCAACGCTCGAAGAGATGGCCGCTGCTGCGAGTAACCAGCGCTGCTGACGAGAGCTGAGGGGAATAGGTTCAGGCCTCTGTGTCACAGAGGTCGATTCTGACCCAGACATACCGAAGCTTACTTACCCACACCCAGACTGCCACCGCGGAAACCGCTGTAGGAAGACCGGGCTGGGGAGACAATCCAGACACCACTCCGATAGCGTCCTGAGGTTCGGGTGCCTCGACGGGTCCAGTGATTGGTTTGGCGCTCTTGTCGGAGCTGAAAGGCGGAACGTTGGGTGTATGCAGCCAAGATAGAAGCGACTACAATTCCGACCGTTGCGACTGAAAAAAGTTTTGTCAGCATAGTTAAAAAAGTTTCTACTGCCATCCTAAATGAGAAAAACTTGAGTTGCACCTTTGGGAGTGGGGCTGGCTTCAAGCCGCAGCGATATGGGCGACCTTAACGGCCCCTAAGGTCACGGCACCTTGCTTGATGATTAGCCGAGTTGAATCCACCGGGGCATCGGGGGTGACTTCTACATAGAATCCGTAGGAGCTGGGCTTTTCCAGCACTAGAAAAAAGGTGGCCTGGCCATGGGTACTGTCGATATCGCCGTCTTCATCCCGCTTGAATTTGAGGGGCATCACTTCCGAGGCATTAAACAGCTCGTCGCCATTGCCGTCCCGCACCATCAATCGACAGTTGAGAGAGGGGGGAGAGGTCTCATCGGCTACGGTTTTGACCACAACTTTGATCAGCTTGTTGGGGCCCCCGACATTGACTCGGTCTCCTAAATCGCTATCCCCAATGCTTTTATCGCTTAAGGTGGCTCCCGCTGACTTAGAAAATAAACAAGTTAAACCAGCCATCAGTAATCCACCCCAAAAGCCAGGCCATAAATAGCGGGTGTCGATAATGCCTTGATTGACTTTGATGCGGAAGGAAACGGATTCGGTGAGGGGCTGGTTTCGCGAGGTGCCATACTCCAGTACCTCTACCACAACATTAAGGGATTCAGGTTTGGCACTACTGATATCTAAACCTGCGTCTAAGTCATCTTCTTGCCAGGTTCCTGTTTGTCCTTCTTCACGCCAAACTCCTGACTCCTTCCAGGCATTTTTGAGACCTGCAGCTAGGACTTTATCTTGCTGGTCGCGAATTTGCACCTCATAGGCCAGGTAGCGATTGGAGGGGATCCTGGCAGTGACATCTACTCTGACCGCGCCAATGGCTTGGGGCTTAACTTTAATCGGCTGTAATCGTGCAGGTTTACCTTCCTGGGCCTGTAAAGTTTTGGAGGCTAGCGGTTTTACGAAAAAAATAGAACTCAAGCCTGCCAAAATGATCATGCCTACGGAACCAAGGGCCAAGTAGACCCAAATGTTCATGAACCGGCGTGTTGTTTTGTATTCAACTTGACTGGGCATGGGGATTGATGGCGGATAACAGTAAGAGATGCAGGTGAGGTGAGTCAGGAGGGTGGACCTGGAGGCCAGTATAGCTTGGCTAGAAGGCTAACAATTTGACGAAGACCTTAAGAGTCGGCATAGACCAGCTTTGGAATTGAGTAATGATCTGGAAGGGATAATGCTGAAGGTCACACCATAAACTGGTTGTCATTGCTCGTATAAATGGACATCTCCCGGACAACTTATGAAGCAAACTACGATTGCTGCGATCGCAACCGCTATTGTGCCCCAACAAGGCAGTATTGGTATCGTTCGCCTGTCGGGTGCCGAGGCCGTATCGATGGCTCAGCAGCTTTTTCAGGCACCGGGAAACCAGCTATGGGAGAGTCATCGGGTTCTTTATGGTTATATTCGAAATCCTTCAACGCAGCAGGTGATTGATGAAGGTTTGTTACTGCTGATGCTAGCGCCTCGCTCCTATACCCGTGAGGACGTGGTGGAATTGCATTGTCATGGGGGGATAATCGCGGTGCAGCAGGTGTTAGAGGCCTGTTTACAGGTAGGAGCAGAACTCGCCCAGCCTGGAGAATTTACCCTTAGAGCTTTTCTGAATGGGCGGTTGGATTTGACCCAAGCAGAAGGCGTAGCAGATCTGGTGGGGGCTCGTTCTCCCCAAGCGGCGCAAGCAGCCCTAGCGGGAGTGCAGGGTAAGTTGGCCTCCCCCATTCGAGAGCTGCGGCAGCGCTGTCTAGATACCTTGGCAGAAGTAGAGGCTAGAGTCGATTTCGAAGATGATTTACCTCCTTTGGATGAATCTGGTGTTCAGGCAGAACTGCAGGAGATTCACGCCACACTCCAGGCGATTTTAGCGACGGCAGACCAGGGAGAATTATTGCGAAATGGGCTGAAGGTGGCAATCATAGGCCGTCCGAATGTGGGTAAATCGAGCTTGTTGAATGCGTGGTGTCGATGCGATCGCGCCATTGTTACGGACCTCCCTGGCACCACGCGGGATGTGGTGGAATCCCAGTTAGTCGTGGGCGGGATTCCTGTTCAGGTTTTGGATACCGCTGGTATTCGGGAGACGAAAGATCAGGTCGAACAAATAGGCGTGAACCGATCCCATCAAGCGGCCCAGTCTGCCGATCTAGTCTTGCTCACCATTGATGCTGCAGCCGGATGGACAGCTGCAGATCAGCACCTCTATCAAGCCTTTCAAGATCTACCGATGATTTTGATTATTAATAAGGTAGATTTAGTCCCCACACAGAAGGTGAACTATCCAGACACGATTACTCAGGTGGTGTCGACCATTGCTGCTCAAAACCAGGGCATTTCCGCCTTGGAAACCGCGATTTTGGATACAGTGCAAACTCAGTCCCTGCAAGCTGCCAATCTAGATTGGGCTATTAATCAGCGACAGGCAGCAGCATTGCAAAAAGCCCAAACGGCTTTAGAGCATGTGCAAGGTGCGATGGCAGATCAACTACCGTTAGATTTCTGGACCATCGACCTGCGAGGTGCGATTCAAGCCTTAGGCGAAATCACTGGAGAAGACATTACAGAATCGGTCTTAGATCGCATTTTTAGTCGATTTTGCATTGGTAAATAATGGCTTGTTAAGCCCCTTAGATCACTGCTATATGGGGCTTAAGAGTATTTTTATTTGTTTATTTGTTCCAACGGCAGGAAATACTGGGAATTCTAGGTATAGTAACCGGCCCAAATATCCAGGACGTCGGATTGACCTGCCTTTGGAATCAAACATTTGTTTAAGTTACTACGATACTTTTCGATTGCGAGTTTAGTTGCCTGTAGCGGTGCCACTCTCTTCTTGTGGCATCAGGATCAACAAACAACAACGGCTCAACTCATCAGCGCAAGTGAGCAAAAGAATGTTGAAGTCACCCAAATCGTTGCCAATGTGGTGTGGCCCCAGCATCAGTCTTTTCTAAGTTCCACAGAGGCATTATCTCAAGAGGAACTACAAGACCATCCTCAGACGGCTGAGATTAATCAGACGGTCCGTCGGTTGATTAAAGGTACCTCCATTGCCAAACTTAAAATCTTTGATCTGAAGGGTCGAGTGGTTTTCTCGACGGATACGAAACAAATTGGTCAGGATAAATCTAAATATGGTGGTTTTCTGACCGCTCGTTCTGGTGAAACCATCACGAAACTGTCCCATAAAAGTAAATTTCGGGGAGTCCAGGGGCTCCTGACAGAAAAGAAGTTTATTTCCAGCTATTTACCGCTACAGCCTCAAGCCTCTACTTCAGATATTGAAGGCGTCATCGAAGTCTATAGCAATGTCACACCCCTGGTAAATCAAATTGAAGAAGCTCAGCAAGAAGGGCTTATCGCCGTCGTGGTTACCTTTTTGGGCCTGTATGGCGTGTTGGTGATCATCGTGGGCTATGCCCAAGCCATTCTGATTCGCCAAGAGAAGGCGAAACAAGCCGCTGAAGCTAAGCTGGCTGAAGAATCTGAAGCCCTGGCCCGTTCCAATGAAGCCCTGATCCGTTCCAATAAAGAATTAGAGCAGTTTGCCTATGTGGCATCCCATGACTTGCAGGAGCCTTTACGGAAAATTGAGGCCTTTGGCGATCGACTTAAAAGCAAGTGCAGTGATGATCTGAGTGAAAGAGGACAAGATTATGTAGACCGGATGCAAAAAGCAGCCGGGCGGATGCGGCAGCTCGTCCAAAATCTCTTAGCCTTTTCGCGAGTGACGAGCAAGTCGAAACCTTTTACCTCGGTCAATTTGAATGAGGTGGTCGATAGCGTGTTAGATGATCTTGAAATTCGGATTCGAGAAACAGAAGCCCAAGTCAATGTCGCTTCACTGTCTGTCATTGATGCCGAGCCCATGCAAATTCGGCAGCTGTTTCAAAACCTGATTAGCAATGCCCTTAAATTCCGACAGCCCGATCAGCCTTTATGCATCACCGTGGGTGGGCAGCCTATGGCCGATGGCGGGGATGACTCCTTGCAGCAGTCTGGAAACATGTATCAGATCCGTGTAGCTGATAACGGTATTGGCTTTGAGCAAAAATATACAGACCGTATCTTTAGAGTGTTTCAGCGTTTGCATAGTCGCAATGAATATGACGGCACGGGCATTGGTTTAGCGGTCTGCGCCAAAATTGCCGAGCATCATGGTGGCACGATTACCGCAGATAGTACCCCTGGCCAGGGCGCAACTTTTATCATTACCCTACCGTTTACCCAAATCCCCATGGAGAGTGCATCATGACCACCGTCAAAACTGCCCCAATCACCATTTTGATGGCTGATGATGATGAAGATGATCGGATGCTAACGGCTGAAGCTCTAGAAGAAAGCCGTCTGAGTAATGAAATTCGCTTTGTTGAAAATGGCGAAGAGTTGATGAACTATTTGTTTCGTCGTGGGCAATATACTGATCCCAAAACATCCCCCCGGCCTGGCTTGATCTTGCTCGACCTCAATATGCCGAAAAAGGATGGTCGCGAAGCCTTACAAGAAATTAAAGCAAATCCTGAACTGCGCCGAATTCCGATTGTTGTCTTAACAACCTCTAATACTGATATCGATATTTACCGCAGTTATGACCTAGGAGCGAATACATACATTACCAAGCCAGTCACCTTTGATGCATTGGTAGAGGTGATGCAGACCCTAGGTCAGTACTGGTTTACCGTTGTGGCATTACCCCCGGAGCAATGTTGTGAGGCATCTTGATCAATTGCAGATCAAAATATTGCTGGTTGAAGATGATGAAGATGATTTTTTCTTGTTTGAAGATCTGCTAGATGATTTTCAAAGCATCCAATTTGGCCTGGACTGGGTGGATACCTACGACAAAGGGTTAGATGCGGTTCAAAAGCGGCAACATGATGTCTATGTATTTGATTTTCGCTTAGGCAGTCGGACGGGCTTGGACCTACTAGAAGAAGTGGTGTCCCTCGGCTATCGAATTCCGATTATTTTGTTGACGGGCCAGGAAGATCGCGAAACTGACTTGGCCGCTATGGATGCAGGAGCGACGGACTATTTGGTCAAAGGCATGATCACGTCTGCCTTGCTGGAACGCTCCATTCGGTATGCGATCAACCATACCCGGGCATTGGTCGCTTTACAGGAGCGGGAATCACAGTATGATTTGGTCGCCCAGGCGTCTAATGATGGTCTCTGGGATTGGAACTTACAAACCCACCAAGTCTATTATTCACCTCGTTGGGCGGCGATTATTGGCCAGGGTGGACAAGCATTACAGCCAGAAATTCAAGAATGGTTTGAGCGCATTCATCCCGAAGATAAGGACCGGTTTAAAACCGACTTGCGACGTCACTTACGACGTGAAACATCGGCCTTTGAATGCCAATATCGAATTTTGCACCAAGATCAGACCTATCGTTGGGTCAGTAGTCGAGGCATGGCTGTTTTTGGACCTGATCAACGTTCTGTTTTACGCATGGCAGGGTCCCAGACCGATCTCACCCACCATATTGCCCTCTATGACCATCTAACGGGCTTGCCGAGTCGGGCTTTATTTTTGGATCAACTCCGTCGTACCCTGACTCGGGTCAATCGCCAAACTAATTATCTGTTTGCCGTCCTGTTTTTAGATTGCGATCGCTTTAAGGTGATCAACGATAGTTTGGGCCATGGGATTGGCGATCAGCTTTTGATTGGCGTGGCCCAGCGGCTGACGGCTGCGTTGCGACCCGGTGATGTGATTGCTCGCTTGGGAGGAGATGAATTTGCCATTCTCCTTGAGAATATTGCCGGGCCCGATCAGGCTGAGCATGTTGCTAGTCGTCTGAACCGAGAACTAGAAAAAGCCTTTGAACTCCAGGGACATACGGTCTACATCTCCGCCAGTATTGGCATTGCCCTCAATTCAGAACATTCGCTCCAGGCTGAAAATTTATTGCGAGATGCAGATAATGCTATGTATCGAGCGAAGGCGCTAGGCAAGTCCAGATATGTTGTGTTTGAATCCTCAATGCACGATCGTGTCCAGGCATTGCTGAGAGTAGAAACGGATCTAAGAGCAGCGATTGCCAACCAGGAGTTTCAGCTGTACTATCAACCGATTGTTTCCTTAGCCACCCATGAGATTGTCAGCTTAGAAGCGCTGATCCGTTGGCAGCATCCTGAGCGAGGTCTAGTCTCGCCCCTGGAATTTATTCCTGTGGCGGAGGAAACGGGATTGATCTTAGCCATTGGTCAGTGGGTGCTGGAAGAAGCCTGTCAACAGTTATGGCAATGGCATCAGACCCTGACCGAGATTCCGCCCTTGAGTATTAGTGTTAATCTTTCCCGTAAGCAGTTTTCTCAGGCGAGTTTAGGCCAACAAATCCAATCGATTCTATCGGAGACGGGAGTAAGTGCCCGCCACCTCAAACTTGAAATTACCGAAACCATGATCATGGAAAATGAGGTGATGGTTGCTGAACTGATCAGTCAACTGCGTGCTTTAGGTCTTCAACTCCAGATCGACGACTTTGGCACGGGGTATTCCTCCCTTAGTTTTTTACATAATTTTCCCTTAGACACCCTGAAAATCGATCGTTCCTTTATCGAAGGCTTGGTGACGGATACAGAAAAGTCAGAAATTGTGCGAACTATGATTACCTTGGCCCATAACTTAGGCATGACTGCCATTGCCGAGGGGGTTGAAACCCAGTCACAGCTTCAATGGCTCCAGCAGCATCATTGTGATTGTGTGCAAGGCTACTTACTGTCTAAGCCCCTATCAGCGGATCAAATGCAAAGGGCGTTGACGCAGTCTGGCAAGGTGTTTGTGCAATCGCTGGAGACGAGTGCTGTGGTGGTATCTGCCTAATCACTAGCACCTGACAGCAGTGACAGAGATATTCCCCTGCCATGGGTATCACTTTGCCTGGGAGGCTTGATGGTGAATTTCATCACTCCCTATCAGCATCTACAAACTGTAAGAAGTTACTCAGGCTGGTTTCCCATAACGATCGATCAATCCCAATCAGTTGGTGATGTCCTCCATCGGGTGCAATCACCAATTGTTTGGGGGCGGTTATTTGCTGAAAGAGAGCTTTGACCTCCTGCACCGATGTCCACGGATCTTGCTGGCCCTGCATGACTAAGGTGGGGCATTGCACTGCTTGGGCAAATTCAATAGGATTGTGGCTAAATCCATTGACACCATGCTGTATGCCTCCCCAAAAGATGAGTAATTCTGCTAGGGGGAATGGGGGGATTTGGTGATGCCGCAGGCGGCTGCGGACGGCATCCATAAACCGGGCAAAGGGGAGTTCAATAATGATGGCATCGGGCTGGAGGTTTTGGGTTGCGATCGCATTCAGTATCGCCGCACTCCCCATAGACACGCCATAGGCAATAACCGGTGGCTGTAGATTTAGTGAGGGCAATGCTTCGAACGCAACGACAACATCCTCCGCTTCCCGCATCCCCACGGTAGTGCTATACCCACTCGATCCTCCTACCCCTTGATAATCGACCAAGAGCGAGTCATAGCCCAATTTAGAAAAAGATTGAGCGGGACCGATGAGCTGCTTGTCCTTCGTACTGCGATTGCCTGGGAACAGTACCACCGTCCCTTGAGAGGTCCCTGTTGCTGGAATGAGCCAGGCTTCTAACCAGTTGGATGCATTGACGGGCAATCGATGGGTGGAGTAAGTTAACCCCCTTTCCTGGGGAGTACGAGTATTGACGGGTTTAGGAAAACCAAGCCCCCCTTGTCCTGGGGCTCGAACATGGGTGAGGGCATAGGCTGCCAGGTAAGTGCTGACATTGATGCTCATCACTAGAAAAAGACTGACCCAAAGCAATCGCTGACGCCAAGGGTATTTTCGAGATTCTGAAGATGGGCGCCTCAGCTGCTGCTTCATGACCCCTGCTGCTAAGAAGCAGGCCATACTCCCACCGCCTAGAAAGGCCAGGACAGGTTTTAGGGGCAGCTGCCAAGCATTAATGATCTGTAATCCATGTAAGACTATAACCAGCAGTCCAAGGCTGATCAGTAGTCCCACCATGACCTGCCCAGCTTTGATCAGAGCGTGATACGGATTAGTCATGGGAGTTGTGCATTGGTACCATGATCGATGGCCTATCCCTTGCCTGCGGCCCATATTGTCACCCCCAAGCTAACCTATGAAGCCCTCTGTTATTTTTCTCGATGCTGTTGGCACCTTGTTTGGGGTGCGAGGGACGGTTGGGGAAATTTATAGCCACTTTGCGGTCCAATCAGGGGTCCAAGTGGATCCTAAATTGTTAAATCAAGCCTTTGTGGAGAGCTTTTTTGCCGCCCCTAAATTCGCCTTTCCGGGCGTTGCGCCCCCGACTTACCTGCACAGGAATTACTTTGGTGGAAGGCGGTGGCTGCCCGTGCCTTTCAACAAGTGGGTGCCTTCTCAGACTTTACGGATTTTGATGCTTTCTTTCAGGTTTTGTTTGATCACTTCGCGACCCCAGAGCCTTGGTTTGTCTATCCTGAAGTGCCGCAGGTCCTCCAAAAATGGCAACTGCAGGGTATTCAATTAGGGGTGATTTCTAACTTTGACAGCCGCTTACATCCTGTTTTAACCGCTCTAGAGTTGAGTGACTATTTTGAAACCGTTACTAGTTCTACCGCAGTTGGCTCAGCAAAGCCAGACGCTCAGGTATTCGCAGCCGCATTAGCTAAACATCCAGTGACTGCTAACGGCGTTTGGCATATTGGCGATAGCTGGCAGGATGATTATCAGGGCGCTGAACAGGCAGGACTCCGAGGGGTATGGTTGAATCGAGCAGGAAAATCCCCCCCCGGACCGACCCACACAGAAATTGCAGATCTATCCCGATTGGCGTTGACCTCGGAGCAGTAACAGCACCCCAAGTACAAGGGAAGGCGTCAGAACTACCCCTAAGGCCAACGGATTTGAGCTGGAAATGGGTAGGAGAGGACCTAGATCTTTGATAGCGACCGATAGGATAGTGGAAAGGCCCAATACCTTCAGTACAAAGCCGAGACTGCTTTTACCACTTTGAGGAGGGGCGTTTTCGGGTTGTGGCATAATCCTGTGTAATCCTGCCTGGTGCAATGCTGGGAATATCCCCTTAACAGTACCGTAAGCCCTGTCTAGATATCTGCTTTGGTGACCGATGAGTCAAATCTTGCTAGTTGATGATGAGGTTGAACTAACTGATGCCCTGAGCCGTTTGCTCAAGCGGGAGGGGTATAGCGTAGATGTCGCCAATGATGGTGAAGCCGCCTTACTCGCCGTGCAGCATCAGATCGGACAAGGGCAGCTGTATGATTTACTGATCCTCGATTGGATGCTACCCAAATTGTCGGGGATTGAAGTGTGTCAGGAGTTGCGATCGCAATCCCAACTCACCCCCGTTTTATTCCTGACGGCCAAGGATACCCTAGATGATCGGGTCCAAGGGTTGGATGCTGGCGCGGATGACTACTTAGTCAAGCCCTTTGAATTGAGAGAACTACTAGCGCGCGTGCGGGCCCTCCTGCGTCGAAGTGAGCAGTTCCCTCAAACGTCATCTGAATCTCTATCCCAGCGCCTCCAAATGGAAGGACTAGAGCTGGATTTGGAAAGCCAAATTGCCTATTGTCAGGGGCAGGCCATTACCCTGTCCGAAAAAGAAAGCCAGCTGCTCACCTATCTAATGCAGCACCCCCCACCAATTGCTTACCCATGACCAGATTTACCAGCACCTATGGCCCAGTGGAGATCAACCCAGTAGCAACGTCTTAGCAGCCCAAATTCGGCTTCTGCGCCGAAAAATTGCCGCCAAGAACTCTCCACCGCTTATTCATACGATATATGGCAAAGGATATTGGTTTGGGTCCAAGGTAGAGGCTGAACCGTAATATTTGTGGTGATGGAATAACAGATATTTAAAAATAAAAAAGCTCTTGAGAGTCTTGCCGTGTTTCGACCTCAAGAGCTTTTCATCTGAATCACTCCTCACTGGCTTAAGAATATCTTGAAGAACGTCTCTTAATGACATAAAAGTGACACTTTTTGGAGTGTCACCTCACTTTTCTAACCTATAGCAGATCGCGCTAATCTGGTCCGATTTACTCATAGAAAAGGATAGAGATTCAGCTTAGTTGTATGCCTGGGTTATTAAGGCTTTGACTATTGCCATCGATTTAAATTGAGATGCCCTAAATCATGAATTATAAGGGTTAGATTCTCGCAGTAGACGGAAGTCATGGGATGTTAACAGCTGCCATTCTCTTGCTATTTTTCTGCTGGGGTTCCCTGACGATTTCTAGTTGAATTAGCCCCAGTTTGATTCCCTCGTATTTTAGGCAGTAAGCAGTCTAGCCCATTACATAGTCTTGCCATCTGAACTGTTTGTAAGAGCAGCTTTGACACAATTTCTTGAGGAAACTGACTTTATGAAAGAGACCGAATCACTATCCAGGGTTTGATGACTTCTGCCACCCATTGTTTCTTCAAAGGATCGGTTTGGGAATGATTAGGCGCTTTCACTAAAGCCATCACTTTTTCGATTTGTTGAAAATTGGCAGATATATTGATAGCCTGCCGTAAAAAATGGCGCAGTGCTCGACGCTGTAATGCGACGGGAGCAGATTGGAGTAAGTCCCGATTAATATATCCCCAATATTGTTCTGTTTCAGATAAGACTGGGGGAGGACTGGGCAGGGCAATCGTCAATAGTTTCTGGGTTTCTGCTTCCAGAAAATCAACATCAGCTTGCAAGATCTCTGCAGTATGAGCAAGGGTTGTTTCAACTTGTGGATTGAAATGGGTCTTGAGATGAGGCAGGACTTCTAACCGAATGCGATTTCGGCGATAGGCCAGTTCCTGATTCATGGCATCCTGCCAGATAGGCAAGTTTCTCTGTTGGCAAAATTCTCCGGTCTGGCCTCGGGTTACGTCTAGCAAAGGCCGCACGAGCTGCACCCGATCCGAGAGGGGACGCTGCCAACTTAAGGCTTGTAATCCATCCGTGCCGCTGCCTCGCATTAAGTTATACAGCAAGGTCTCGGCGCGATCGCTGGCGGTATGGGCAGTCACTACAAGGGGATGCCCTTCCTGCTGGGCAATCTCTGTCAGCATCTGATAACGCCATTGGCGTCCGGCAGCTTCGCTTTTGAGTTCCGTGGTGGCTCGGTGTAAAAAGTAGGGTAACTGATATTGGTGGGCAATTTGGGTGACATGGCGGGCATTGGCATCAGAATCTAGAGGCCAGCAATGGTCGCCATGGGCAATCGCTAGTTCCCAACCCCATTTGGGCTGTAGATCGACTAAGAGTTGTAAGAGGCAAAATGAGTCTTGTCCACCCGAAAGTGCGATTAAGATCCGCTGTTGCACCGGTAAGAGTTGTCGCTCTTTCAGGATGTGGTGTAGGTGTGCATGTAGTGGAGTCCAAGGGGCAGATTTAATCACGGCAGGTCTCTGGGGACAGCTTATATTTTGGGGAAGACCTATATTTATTGCAGATTAACTTAAGGGTTGAAAGCATTTTTCTAAAATGAGAGTAAAGTCTGTTTACAACCATTTTTGGTGATGGAAACAAATACTAAGAAAAATAAGAATTTTGGGTGGATAGATACATCTTTTAGCCGAAATGCCATACTTGGGAATAAGAGAGTGTAAGCAAGATCACATCTTAAACCCTCAATCAATTGTCGAACGGTTTAGCTTCCAAAACTTTCATGGTGGACTCACAAGATCATTACAGTGTGCTGCAGGTGTCTCCACAGGCGACTCCAGCGGAGATCAAAACGGCTTTTCGTCGACTGGTTCGCCAGTATCATCCTGACTTAAACCCTAATAATCCCAGAGCTGCAGAGGTTTTTCAAAGAGTATGTACGGCCTATGAAGTACTGAGCAATCGCGAGCAGCAGGTTAT
This sequence comes from Acaryochloris sp. 'Moss Beach', assembly GCF_021497025.1. Lineage (NCBI taxonomy): Bacteria > Bacillati > Cyanobacteriota > Cyanophyceae > Acaryochloridales > Acaryochloridaceae > Acaryochloris > Acaryochloris sp. 'Moss Beach'. The sequence continues at coordinate 1,450,345 of NZ_CP071717.1, read as the reverse complement.
TTATGACCCGAATGATCGTTCTCGATCTCCGTTTGTAGAAGAACCCGGTTCTGTTGTTCTCCAAGATGCTCAACAGTATTTTATGCAAGGGGTGCAAAAGGCAAATAGACGAAATTATGCCACTGCGATTGCTGATTTCACCCAGGCGATTCACCTAGATAAGAGTTATTTAGAAGCTTATATGGGGCGATGCCAAGCTCGGTTTGCCCTCGGTCATAATCGGGAAGTGTTGCAAGATTGTGATCATATTTTGAGCATTCAGCCCCAATCTGCTCAAGCCTTCTTTTTTCGGGGACGATCTTGCTATCGCTTAGGCCATTTAGATCTATCTATTGAATCCTATTCCCAAGCTATTGCCTTAGAAAAAGACTATGCTCAAGCGTTTTATCATCGAGGCATTGCTCACATCAAGGTGAAGGAGCGCTTGGCGATTCGTGATTTGCAAGCGGCTGCTAGTTTGTTTCGACAGCAGGGACATATTGGCCATTACCAACGGGCCATCGCAACTCTAAAAGATCTCAATCGCAAGCCCGCCAATATCGTATTCAACCTGCCTCGGAATGGGGCAACCGTGGCAACCGCTGCTGTGACGGCCTTACCTCGCCTGCTGGTTAATCCTAGTGGTGCTGCTCTAGAGGTTTGGAAAAGCCAGCTGCCCTATCAATCGATTGGGATTAGCCTAATTGGTGCTGGACTGGCCATGGGCGGTGTGGTGGGGGGAGCCCATTTCTTTGCCCCTGAGACTTGGACCGTGTCTGATGCCCAACTGATGCTGCTCAGTGTGGTGGCTTTCTCTAGCCTAGTGTTGGCGGGCAGCCTTATCCGTCGGATGGTGGGGAAAGGTGGAAGCTGGTCTGGGGATTTGCTAGTTGCTGGGGCAGCAATGCTGCCAGTGGGAGTATGGGCGATTCTCAGTGGTCTAGCGATGCAGTTAGGTCAAATTGAGCTGATTGCCTTGAGTCTTTTTGCCTCTAGTTTTACCATTCTGGGCTTATACAGTGGCTATACCAAGATTGGTCAGATTGCTGAACCAATTGCAGCTCTGGCAGTGCCCACGATTGTGATGATTAGTTATGGGGTGACTGCCCTGCTTTATCGAGCGTTGATGCTGCAATTGGTCTAAATTTGAGAGTATCTGGAACTATCTAGAAGAACCAGCCATAGGAATGTAACCCTTTGCCTAACAGGTTGACCCCTAAGTAGCACACCCACACGACAAAAAAGCCGCCAGTAGCTAGATAAGCTGGGCGTCGTCCTTGCCAACCTCGGGTAATCCGGGCATGAAGATAGGCTGCAAACACGAGCCATGTGATTAAGGCCCAAGTTTCTTTGGGGTCCCAACTCCAAGGAGCGCCCCAGGCTTCGTTGGCCCATACTGCCCCGGCAATAATCCCCACCGTTAACAGGGGGAATCCTAAGCCAATCATGCGATAGCTCATGTTGTCTAAAGACTCCGCTAGGTTCATGCGGGTCAAAGAAAGAGAGGGCGCTGGTGGCGCGGAGACGGGGGTGAGTACAGCCGTTGCTGCCGAACTCATGGATAATCCTTCATCTAAGGTATTGGCTGCTGGTGAGGAATCTGCCGAGGTCTGGAGGTCTCGAGTGTCCCGTTTGCGGAAGCTGCCTGTGCCAATGGAACTACCTTTAAGTTCTACTGTTTGACCGAAGGTCACGATTAAAAAGGCAATGGCTAATAATGACCCCACTAATAAGGCCGAATAGCTGAGCATCATGACGCTGACATGCATCATCAGCCAATTCGATTTGAGGGCCGGCACCAATGGGGCTGACGATTGCATCTCATCCGGTAATGTCAGGGTGGCAAAGGCGGCTATCCCCATGGCTACGGGAGCGGTTGCTGCCCCGACCAACCGGCTACGGCTGAGCCATTCTGCCAGGAGATGAATGGTGGTGACCCCCCAGGCTAGGAAGAATAAGGATTCATAGAGATTGCTAATGGGGAAATAGCCCCCTTCCATCCAACGAGCGCCTAGCAAGCAAGCCATACATAGATTCGCGATGGCCATTCCGGCTGTTCCTAAGGTGGGAAAGAACGGAATGTTGGGAAAGGCCAGTCCTCCCCAGTACACCAACATGGTTACAAATAAGACTGCGAAGGAAAGATTATCAAGCTTATTCTGGAGCAGGACCAGATCCATTATTTTTATCCTTTTCTATGAATCTTTGAGCCGTAGATATATACCCATTATCCTATCGAATGATGGAAAAGGGATTGTGGAAACCTAAAACTAAGTCTCAGGCACAGGAGACTGGAGTTTTAAAAAGGCCATTTGGGCCGCTGCTTTCTCGGCTGCTTTTATAGAGTGCCCTTTACCCACCCCCAATAATTGCTCTTGGAGCCAGACTTCGGCGGTAAAGCGCTCATCCATCACTTTGTTAGGGTGCTGGGATGAGGGAGGATGCTCTTGGACTCGATATTCAGGCAATTGTTGATAGACGGCCTGAGTCCATTGCTGGAGGGCAGCTTTATAGTTTTGATAAGCGGGGTCGGTTCTGACCTGTTCTGCCTTTTGCTCCAGAGGAGTCTGGAGCCAGGGCTGAATCAGCGAGAGGTCGCCGGTGCTCAGATAAAGGGCCCCCAATACCGCTTCAAAGGCATCCGCTAACCGGGAGTCTTCGCCCCGGCGATCGTTCATGGTACTGGGACCTAGCAGCAGAAATCGATCCAGACCATAGTTAGCGGCTAGAGTCGCTAGGTGGCGATCGCTCACCAATACGGAGCGAATTGCAGACCATTCTCCTACGGCCCCCTGAGCATTTTCTGTTTGTAGGAGAAGGGCTGCTATCAGACGGACGACGGAGTCCCCCACGAACTCTAATTGTTCATAATTGGCCTGACCAGAGGCAGAAGGGTGCGTCAGAGCTAGGTCTAGTAGCTCCCAACGAATGGGAGCATTCCCCGGTAGCCCCAGGCGCAGGATCAATTTTTCTAGCTGTCGTTGTCGTTGAGGGGGGCAACTTGCCATTGATTGGGGAAGAAAGATGACGTTTAAAACCTAGGGGTATACACCCTGAAAAATAGAGGGAAGAGCAGGCGGTAAGCCGGGTTCTGTTCTCTTTCTCCACCAGGGCATTTGCCCATGATGGGTAGAAAGAGGGTAGTTATCTATCTGGGACGCCTGTTGCCAGACGCCTCTAGCGGCGCTACAAACGAGAACGGGGAAAAGACCAACCGTTGCTCTCTGCCTTGCTCTCCACCGGGGTTTACCGAGCCAACGCCTCTCGACGTTGCTGGTGCGCTCTTACCGCACCCTTGCACCCTTACCTGTGAATGTTTTGCTACAAAATAGCGAAACAAGCCATCGGCGGTATGTTTCTGTGGCACTCTCCTCACGGTCACCCGCACTGGGCATTACCCAGCAAGTCTGGCCTTTCGAGAGCCCGGACTTTCCTCAGACTTGCGATCGCAAGTCCGCAACCACCTACTCCTACTCTTCCCATCTTTTACATAGTCTACATAGATATATGCCCATCCATCAGGAAGGTGTCTGACCAGTAAGGTTCCACCAGGCGACTGAGGGGTCAATAACCTGTACTATTTTGAATATTTATTGGAGAGAATCTTAAAAATAACAGTGATATTACAAGAATGTTCATAGAATTGTGATAATTGGTCTGTGCAGACACTGGTTAACAGCTAGGTATTCTCCTCCCCATGGGAATTTTCTTTTGTGGCTGTGAATACCGAACCACTTTGTAATGGCAATATTCTTTCCTTGCGCACAAGCCAAGGCTTCTCTTAAACGACAGTCTCATTCTTGCTGGTGTTCAAAGAGATGATACTCAGGACATGCTGTTGTCAAAAGCATTGATTGCTTTTGAACATCGATTTAAAAGCGACTGGTTATTAACGCCTATATATTTTGTTGGAGGCTGAGTACATGAGACCCAAACGATCTACTTCTATTTCCAAGTTAGCGATGGTGGTCACTTTGGGTGTCTCCTCGGCCATACTATTGTCTGAATCGGATTGGCAAAGGGTTCAAGCCCAGGAAGCGGCAACAACCATTCGCATCAATAATTTGACCCGCATGGCTCCGATTAATCAGACCCTTAAGCAAGGATATGAAACTCAAACCCCAGGTGCGACGGTCGAGATTAAGCGTCAGCAGGCTGATGCTCCCCTCCAGGTAGAGGGCCAACAGGCTGATTTAGCGGCTATTAGTCGCCTCCTCACGGAGGAAGAGAAAGGGCAAGGCTTAGTCCAAGTCCCTGTCACCCGGGAAAAAATTGCAATTGTTGTGGGTAAAGATAATCCCTTTGCCAAGGGGTTAACTATTGACCAAGTGGTTAAAATTTTTCGGGGAGAAATCACGAATTGGTCCCAACTGGGAGGCCCCTCCGCCCCTATTCGTGTGATTCATCGCCCGATTGCCAGCAATCTTCAAAGTACGCTGCAAACCTATGAATTGTTTCGAGCCGCTAACTTTGAGGCAGGTGGCCAGATTGTTCAGCTCGATCAAGATAACGTTGCGGCCCTGATGGATGAATTGGGTAAGGATGGCATTAGCTATGCCCTTGCCAGTCAGATTGGCGAAGCTGAAGCGATTCGCCCCATCTCCATGTACGACACTTTGCCCGATGATCCGCGGTATCCCTTTTCTCAGCCCTTTACCTATGTCTATGAAGGTACGCCCACTACCTCGACTAAAACGTTTTTAGACTTTGTGGCCTCTGCTCCGGGACAGGCAGCGATTGCGGAAGCAAAGACCCAATCTGCTATCGACGACACCAGTGCTAATGGTTCATCAACCAATGATTCTGCGCAAGATGGAAAAACAGATACCAATGCTGGATCTGCGGATAATGCTCAGTCAGATAATACTCAGTCAGCCAATACATCTTCGTCATCATCGGATGGTTCTTCTACCTCTAACCCGGATGGAACGGGGGCATCAACTGTTGCGAGCACGGATACGGCAGGAGAAGCCCAAGACACGTCTGGAGGGTTAGGGTGGCTACCCATTGCTCTAGTCACGTTGGTGTTGGGAGGGCTAGTGGGGGGTGTCTTAAAAACATTGCTGGCAAAATCTAAGCCGAAACCAGCCCCGAGACCAGCCCCCAATTATGCTGAAAAAATAAGACCCACCCGTATTCAAGCGCCTGAAACAGAGTTACAAGAAATGCCAAACTCCTCCCCTTCAGTGCCGGTGGGTGAGGCAGGAAGTAGCCCCCTTTCCCCTGAAAATGTGGTTTTGGGAGCAGCGGCAGCGAGCGCAGTTAATGAGATGGCTACGCCCTCTGAAACGAAACTTCAAGGATCAGAAACTGAGCTGCAGGTCTCAGAAATGGAACCGCAGGTCCCGGATGAGCGGGTAGATATTACGTCTAGGGAGCTACAGGCAAAAACGCGTATTCAAACTCCTAAAACTGAACTGCAGGATACGCCGCCATCCCAAAGAGGTCCAAAGACCCAGATCCAAGATCCGACGGCCACTCAACTGCAAGTCCCTGACAGTGAAGATCTGGCAGCCAGTGCAGCACTAAACCTCGACTCTAGTCCCACTCAGCTTTACGATCCAACGGCTACCCAGCTACAAGATCCGAGTAATACCCAACTTCAGGAGCCTCATCCGACTCAGTTACAAGACTCAAGTCCGACCCAGCTGCAAGATCTTAGTGCTACTCAGCTTCAGGAGCCTAATCCCACTCAGCTGCAAGACCCCAGTTCGACTCAGTTACAAGACTCTAGCCCTACCCAGTTGCAAGATCCTAGCGCTACACAATTACAAGACCCTAATCCCACTCAGCTCCAAGACTCGAGTCCGACCCAGCTGCAAGAGCCTCAACAGGCTTGGATGGAAGATGTCGATAATCCTTTTGGCATCGATTCACCGCCCACTCAACTTCAAGATCCAAGGCAAACTTGGATTCAAGATGAAGAGCTGTCCCCCACCATGGAGGCGGATACTCCTCAGACTCCAGATCCGAGGCAAACTTGGATTCAAGATGAGGATTTCCCTGAAGGAATGGAACCGCAAATTTTCCAAACACTAGATCCCAAGCAGACGTGGATTCAAGACGAAGATGAAGGCTGATCAGAGTCTTTTTTGTACAAAAAAAATTTAATTAAGCGGCTCTAAGTTGCTTGACCACGCTATTGACCCAATTGCATACCTTTGGGAACTTCGGTTGCTACTGCTTCGACAGGTAGGTGATAAAGCCTTTTTGGGTACTATCCTTCTGGAGCGGGTTCTGATACTCTATCCAGAGTTAGAAACCGACTCAAACTGATAAATGTTCTGTTTTATAACCGAGAACAAAAAATCCACTTCAAAATCCATAGGTTTAAGTTAATCTTGTAAAACTCAAGCTTCAACCTGGATCTGACGGATTTCTTTTTTTAGTTTGGGAATAATACTTATAGAGCATTCATCGTCATCAATCAGGGCGCTGGAGACAACCCCATGCATTATTTATCTCTTCATAGGTTGACGGCATTTGCCGCTGCTGCCATTCCATTGGCGACAGCCTTACCTGCGATCGCAAATGGAATACCCGCCACAAACCCAGACCTATTAGAGAGTAAACGCAGCCCTCAAACCTTGTTGGCCGCTACTTTTGGGCAAACAGCGGTTCCCCAAAATAAATTTATTGCAGTTGCGGTTCCCCGAGATCGGGGTTACTACAATTTACTGGTTCTAGAACAAATTTCTAGCAGTAAAAAATGTTGGAAAGAGCATGGAGCGAGCCCCACAGAAATTGAGCCTCTATTGCTCAAGTTTGACTTTACAGGGATTTGTGGCCGTAGCACCGATAGCAATGGTTACTCTATCCGTCAGGCAGGTAAAGATCTAGGGCTAGATTATCAACTCACTCTGCAAAAACAAGGTAATGAGCTGCTGTTGCTAGGGATGCCCAGCTCTCGTCGGTTAGGGGAGCCAATGGTTATTGGTAGAACCCGGGGCATGAGTTCTGGACTGCTCAAAATTCACTTGAATTCTGGCTGGAATTTTGCCAAACGCACCTACAATGGCAAAACCCTAGGCCATGTTTATCTCAATACTGAGCAAGCACAGCCCGCTGTGTTTGCCGGACGGCGCTTATCGCCTCCACGGTCATCTGCGAGAAGGGAGCCGATTGTGCCGCCTTCCTCTGCAAAAGTAGTTGACATACCCGTGCCCTCCCAGTCTGCATCAGTTCCCAGTTCAGGGTTTCTCTATCGAGTTGTGGTGGAACCTGGCAATAGCGGGCAAAAGACTCGTATCAAATCATTAGTGCCAGATGCTTTTCGATCCGCATACCAAGGTCGCTCGGTGATGCAGGTCGGCTTGTTTAATAGCCGTTCCAAAGTCGATAGCATCGTAAAACTGTTGAAGCGCAATGACTTGAAGCCAGAGATTATTGAAAATGAGCGATCTAGAATTTCTGCAGTCCCTCCTTCTTCGATTGCCAGTCGCGGTGTAGATATTCCTGTTCCTTCCCCGGTAGCCGATCGTAGACGCCGGTTTAAATCGGCTGCACGCCAATCTAATACGCTGTATCGGGTTGTCGTTAAGCCTCGGAATACCAAACAAAAATCTAAAATTAAGTCTCTTGTCCCCGATGCCTTTCGATCGTCTTATAAGGGGCGATCTGTGATGCAAGTGGGGTTGTTTGACAATCGCTCTAAACTGGATCGCATGGTCAAACTGATGAAGCGAAATGGTTTGAAACCTGAAGTCATCAAAGATAGTCGTCGCCGCCTCGCCTTGCGAACCGTGCCTGCTAGGGTAGGTGTATTACCCGTGCCGGGGTCTAGGATTCCAATGGGGCGCGCAGATAAAGGGTCCGATATTTATCATCTCCGGGCAGGATTGCCCCCTGCACCGCCCTCGTCATCGATTGCTTTAGGACCTCGATATCGAATCGTGGTATCAGCCTTTAATTCCCGTCAAAAAAGTAAACTTAAGGGGTTGGTTCCCGGTGCCTTTCGATCTTCTTATCGTGGGCGATCCGTGATGCAAGTAGGGTCTTTTGCTTCTGTGCGAGAAGCACAAGATAGAATGCAACTGATCCAACGTCACGGGATGAATCCGATTCTGGAGAAAACTCAGTAACTCCGACATCATTACAAGGAGAATGCGGTTGTCTAGATTACAAAAAATTGCTTTGTTGCTGCTGGCTGCCTTTGTTAGCCTCGCTCTTTATGGTCAACCGGTTGGGGCGGCAACCCCAAAACCCCCTCCAGCAGAAGCGGGTCAATCTATCCAACCCTATCTGGATCGAGTCAAGGATAAGGTAACGACATTTCGGCTGAAAAATGGGTTGAAATTTATTGTTTTAGAAAGACATCAAGCGCCCGTTGTTGCGCTTCATACCTATGCAGATGTAGGCGGTTCTGATGAACCGATGGGACAAACTGGGGTTGCACATTATCTGGAGCATCTAGCATTCAAAGGCACTCGCCGGATTGGTGCAACAGACTATGAGTCTGAAAAGCCGCTCTTAGAACAGCAAGATAAGCTATTTGACCAAATCCAAGCGGCAAAGGCTAAAAAAGATGAGCAAGCGGTTCAAACACTGACCCAAGAATTCACTGAAGTCTCCAAGAAAGCAGGGGAACTGGTGAAGCAAAACGAAATGGGCCAAATCATCAACCAAGAAGGGGGCGTGGGCCTCAATGCCACAACCTCCTCAGATGCGACCCGCTATTTCTATAGCTTGCCTGCCAATAAGCTAGAACTTTGGATGTCTTTGGAATCAGAACGTTTTTTAGAGCCTGTTCTGAGGGAATTCTATAAAGAGAAAGAAGTCATTTTGGAAGAACGGCGGTTACGCACCGATAATTCGCCCATTGGCAAAATGGTCGAAGTCTTCTTAGGAGAAGCTTTTGATGTCCACCCTTATCTGCAGCCGGTGATTGGTTATGAGAAAGATCTTCGCAATTTAACCCGTCAGAATGTCCAAGACTTCTTTGATACCTACTATGGTCCTGGTAATTTAACCATTGCCATTGTGGGGGATGTGAACCCCAAAGAAGTGAAGAAGCTGGCGAAAACTTATTTTGGCCGTTTCAAGTCGCGATCACAGCCCCCTCAAGTCACTGAGGTGGAACCCCCACAACAGAAAACAAAATCCGTGACCCTGGAGTTAAAATCCCAGCCTTGGTATTTAGAAGGCTATCATCGCCCTGCCATTAGCGATCCGGATCATGTCATCTATGAATTGATTGCTAGCTTGCTGAGTGATGGCCGTACGTCTCGACTCTATAAGTCTTTAGTAGAATCGCAAAAGATTGCCTTGAGTGCAGAAGGGTTTAGTGGTTTTCCTGGAGATAAGTATCCGAACCTGATGTTGTTCTATGCGTTAACGGCACCCGGACATACGGTCGATGAAGTCGCCACTTCTTTGAATGCTGAGTTGGCAAAACTGAAGACAGAATTGGTAGATACCCAAGACTTGGATCGTCTGAAAACCCAGGCTCGGGCTAGTCTATTGCGATCGCTAGATTCGAATAGTGGGATGGCAAGGTTATTGACAGAGTACGAAGTCAAAACCGGGGATTGGCGCAATCTGTTCAGTGAACTAGAAAAGATTGAATCCGTGACTCCAGAAGATGTTCAACGAATTGCGGACTTGACCTTCAAACCTGAAAATCGTACCGTTGGCTATATCTTGTCCAAGGGCAAATAAAGGCTAGGGTTTCAATTCAGCATTTGTTGGAGCGTTTGAGCTTGAGCAAACCTAGGCGTGATGGCTAGAGCTGCCTGAACTTCTTGTCGTGCAGCATCTAGCTTGTCCTGCCGTTTGAGAATAATTGCCAAATTGTAGTGGGCTAAGGTGTGGATGCTAGCGGGTTGTTCTGGACGATCTGGTAAAGACAAGATTTGCTTGAAAACGATACTGGCTTCATCCAATTGATTGGCTTCAATTAACGCCAACCCCATATTGGTATAGGGTTGGTCGTAAGTAGGATCAAGCTGGATAGCCTTTTCATAGGTTTTTATTGCTTCGTCCAATTCCAGTTGTAGATGTAAGCTTAGCCCTAAATTGAAAAAGGCCTCAGCCGACTGAGGTTGTTCTTGCACGATCTAATGTAGATGAGTTTCAGCTTGATTATATTGCCCTGCCTTCAGCTCCTGCTTGGCTTGCTGTAACGAGGTCTGGGGGGTCTGACTCTGACCCAACGCAGGGAGTAACCATAAACTACTAGTACTACAAGAATGACCTGGTTGGCCTTGGGAAGTGTCATTACGGGAGATTCATCTCGAACCTTGGTATAGCGAGGGAATGCTTGATACTAGTTGAGCCATTCATCGTCGTTAACATGTCTCAACTCAGGCCAACCCATATAGCAATGAGTTGACCCGATATCCGTTTGCCTTGTCTACCAAATTGACCCGCATTGCTGTGCTGCAGTTAGGCGTGGTGTGTTAGACGCCGATGCCAATACGAGTCGCTAAACTCGGAGAAAGCGGCAAGAGGATGGCCACCATGATGAATAAAGCAGCTAACCCTAAAGCCGCTCGGGTATCGTCAGGTTCTGTGAGTTCATTAAGGCTGGGACGTTCTAAATCTCGCTGTAGGAGCAAAATGATGATGGCCCAATACAAGGCAATGGGATTGGCGATGGCAATGAGGGCCAATATGACTAGGGTAATCCAAGTACTTAAACGCGCAATTTTTCGCCCATAGATGGCTTGAATAATCCGTCCTCCATCAAGAGAGCCAGCAGGCATTAAGTTAAGGGCCGTGATCACCAGGCCAAGCCAGCCTACACCGACTAAAGGATGAACCAGTATGCTGGAGACTTGCAAGGTATCTCCCAAGAACAGACGTGCTAACGTCCCTACAAAAATCGACCCTCTAAGAAACGAAATATCGAGGGGTAAAATGGGGCTGGACGGGGACAAAATTAATCCCAAAATGAGTAATGTGAGTGAAAACAAACCCCCGGCTGCCGGTCCAGAAAAGGCAATATCAAATAAGCTTTGGCGATTAGGAAGTAGAGATTCAAACCGATTAAAGACGCCAAAAGAACCAATTTGCAGGGCTGGAAAGGGGAAGGGCCAGCTTAGTCGCACCTGATATCGCTGGGCACTCACTTGATGACCAACTTCATGGGCGACTAATACTCCTACTAAACCTAAGCCGATGGGGAGTGCTTCCGATAATCGCTCGGGTTGTTCGATGAGGTTGAAGGACAATAAAAAAGCACCTGTAATGAGGCAAGAGCCAATGGTGGCTAAACTGAGAATCGTTGCAAACAGCTTTTGGGTCCACCCACCTACTTTCGGGTCGTTGCGTCGTGGTAAGACAATAACAATGGGTTTTTCGTCAGTATTCTCGACCAGAAATAAGCGATATTGCTCCGGCAATCTTGATTCGAGCTGCTGGGTTAACTCGCTATGAACTGTGGGTACATCTCCTCTTAGATTGCCCTGAATGATGACCCCATCTTGATAGGGAATGGTTTCTGTGGCAAAAAAAAGTGTCAATGCCAAAGATGCCCTGGATTGATTTGAGATCTTCCGCTGAAATGGGAGGTGGGGCAATCGTTGTTGGGGGGGGGGATTTCAGGGGGAGTGGAAGAAGAGGCTTTGCTATCGGTAACAGGATTATCTGAGCTTGGTGCGGAGGTAGCTTCTATGGGAGAGATGTCTGGTGAGGTTGGGGGGGGGGACCTGCTGGGAGTCTTGATTGGCTAAATAGCGTAACCGCCTGCCTAAGGTGATGTAGAGGCTAATGGACAGGATTACCATCAAAAGAACGCTCGCTAGGTTGAGAGTAATCCCTAAACTGAGCAGACCAAACATGAGGAGCCATGGTCCCATGAGGACCAGAGATTGTAGCCAAGCTAAAACGCCGATTTGCCCCATGGGACGGGCGCGTTGATAGCCGACTCCGAGAATTACAAAAGCGGCCAAAAAAAGTAAGCCAGTCATAGGTGCTGTTGGATGAATGAAGTGAGCAGCGTGGCAGTTGGATAGAACATAGCTCGGGCCTACCGGTTAGGAAGGGGCTTGTAAGGTTGTTTTGGACACGATGCGAGTTTTTTTACGATCGCTGTCCGACAGCTCTTCCCCTTCCTGTAGCCGAGTAGCGCTGCCTTGTAAGATCGTGGCAGCATTTTCATCCCCCATTTGTAAGGCGGTATTGGCAGCCATTTGCAGCATAGTTGCTGCGCCTGCGCGGTCGCCTTCCTGCAGTTTCGTTTCTGCAATTTGTGTCTGACGATATTTAGCTAAAGCCAGGATGTTTTTTTGAACTTTAGGGTTCGAAGAGGGTTGATAACTCTCCGTTACCGCAACCTCAACCGGGATTTTTTCGGAAAGCAGATCCGTTTGTTCCAAAGCAGGATTGTCATAGCGGACTTGAAGGGTGGCAATGGTCTGTCGACCAGGAGAGAGCTGATCAATATAAAGATTGACCAGTACTGTCCGCTGCATCTGGGTCATCAGATCTCCGATCCGAATAATGGCTAAATCGCCTTCTTCTGTAATCGGTAGCTCTACGGTTTCCGGAGTAACCTGGGCCACAGGTTTGAGATTAGCCAACCGGACGCCAGGGCTTAGAGAAATTAAAAAATGAGCATTCGTCAAGCTGACGGTCTCAATACGGGTAAATAGGTTATTGAAAACAGTAACGGCATTTTCGGGCTTTTCGATGAAGGAGAGGCTTCCCCCCCCTGAATCCGCGATACCTTCTAATACATCTTCATTCCAATGACTACCAAAGCCTAGGGTATTGAGGGTAATGTTGTACCCTGCTGCTAACTCGGCAAACTGTTGACAGCGCTGATTATCGCCATGTTCATTCTCACCATCTGTGAGCAGAAAGGCTTGAGAAATAGTGCCTTGTTTACCGACTGCTAACTCTTCAATCCCTAACTTCATACCATCATCAATGGCTGTGCCCCCTTTGGGCTCAAGACGTTGGATCAGGGCTTTAATTTGTTCCGGGTCTTCCACCAGTTGGTTGGGAATCAAGACTTTGGCATGGTGATCAAAGGCTACTACGGCAATGTGATCGCCAGGATTGAGTCGATCGATCAAGCTTTGAGCTGCTTCTTTGACCGTCGCTAACGGGCGGCCAGTCATGGAGCCACTGTGATCCAAAATCAAACAGAGGTTCAACGGTGCGTTGCGAGTGCCATCGTTTAATCCCGTCTCGTGAATGGCAGAAACAGCAATGGATAATTGACGTTGTTGCGTTCCTTGAGAGGCGTCAAGATGGTCATCGTTTAGGGCCAGACTGAGGCTGACGTTCATGGTTTGTTTCTCGTAATGCAGAATGTGGGTTGCTTCTTGGGATTGGGTTTAGTCTAGCGATTTTCGCCAACTCTAACTCACTACTACAGAACCCTTTACATCCTTATCCTAAGTCTTTGCGACTCTAACTGGTGGGTCTTAAGCGTCCCAGTGAAAAGACTAGGAGAGGAGACTTTGACAATGGCGCTTATCCCTTGGCCCAGGAAAAATATAGACTACAGCAATGGAATGATGGTGACTAGGAATTTAAGAGTCGGAGGGATCTTCGATGCCTAATTCTCGCTGTAATAACTCAATGGATTGTGGATCGATGTAATTACGGCAGCAAACTAACTTGGGGAGACGAATTAAATCAGGTTCTGCTGCAATGACTGCGGCTTTTAAGATATCAAAACTGGCTTGATCACAAATAATGGTCTGAGCATGGCGGATAACGGCATTCAGTTTATAGGTATCCTTACACTCCGCACTCATGACGTAAATATCTTCACCACGAAGGCTATAAATCATGACTTCAGCGACCCCTAATGTACCAGGGCTGAGACTGACTAACCCCAGCCGACTGCCTTCGGGCAGGGCTTTAATCAGCTCTAATTCGTCGGAGTAGTCATAAATATCGATGGGGATAATGCGAAAGGCTTTGGGGTCTTTATGTTTAGCCTGCACTTCAGCCAAAATTTCTTCGGCTTGGGTGGCAAAATAGCGAACAGCCAGCACCGTGGCTGCTTTACGGGTTTTTAAGTCTGTGGATAGCTCTTCTAGGGCCACTAACTGAATGGTGATGGATAAGGCTTGCTGGAGCTCTTGTACCGTAATTTCACCTGCCCCCCAGTCATGTTTAGGGACGGTAACGATCACGCGGGTACTGGCACGCAGACGTTCTGTGATGGCATTGAGGAATAGTTCTTCCACCTGTTTGAGGGTGTAGCCGCGCTGGAGGAAGCCGTCTAAACTTTGCTCAATGAGTTCGGGGACAGGCGTGGCCGTTTCTTCTTCCGTGATCGGTAAGGATTCTTGGCCTAAGGCTCGAACATAAATTCCAGACCCCACTTGGGCTTCTACAAAGCCAGCGTTTTCAAGTCGTTCATAGACTTTGCTGATCGTATTGCGATGAAGCCCCGTTTGCATTGCCAGCTGTCGTGTACTGGGTAGCCGGTAACCAGGGGCGAACTGCCGAGATGCGATCGCAAAGCAGACTTGGTTAAATAACTGCGTTGAGGCCGGGATTTCACTATCCGGCTGAATTTTAAACTGGACCATCATAGGCCAAGGGCAAAGTGAAAGCAGCAATCCCTCTATCATATGAGCTGAAGAGAAGGATTGACAGACTTAAATTAGTTATTTTGGAGACGAGTCGGTTGCCAAATCTGTGACTTGAATCGTGAAATCCCTTCCCAAACCCCAGATGTTTCGAGACACTAGACATGGCGTAATCCCTGGGAAAAAGATTGCTGTGGTAGAGATTCAGACTAAATCGGTGACCATTAATAATGGAGATATCTCCATCGATGCCTACTTAGCCAAACCCCTTGAGTCAGGCATCTGGCCAGGTATTGTGGTCTTTCAAGAAGTTTTTGGGGTTAATGATCATATTCGATCTGTCACGGATCGGATTGCCCAGCTTGGCTATGTGGCGATTGCCCCTGCACTTTACCAACGACAGGCTCCAGGATTTGAGGTGGGGTATAGTCCTGCTGATTTAGAACTCGGAAGAACTTATAAGAATCAAACAACCGCAGCTGACTTGTTAAGTGATATCCGAGCTACGTTGACCTACCTACAACAACAAGAACCGGTGAAATCATCCTTTGGTGCCATTGGTTTTTGTTTTGGTGGGCATGTGGCCTATTTAGCTGCGACGTTGCCAGATATTCAGGCAACAGCCTCCTTCTATGGAGCAGGCATCGCAACGATGACGCCGGGAGGGGGAGTGCCGACTGTAGCACTAACCCCTCAAATTCAAGGCGTTCTCTATGCTTTTTTTGGCACTCAAGATGCTTTGATTCCATCCATAGATGTAGAGCAAATTAAAGCTGAACTGCAAGCACACCAAATTCGTCATCAAGTGTTTACTTACCCTGCCAACCATGGTTTTTTCTGTGATCAGCGAGCCAGCTATCAGCCTGAAGCAGCAGCTCAGGCTTGGCAGCAAGTTCAACAGCTGTTTAAGCAGTATTTATAAGACTGCATCTCGATTAAAAAGTAATCAAGAATCTTCATTGGGGTCTAACGAAAGCTGTTTGGCTGATGGAGCTGAAGATCGGCGACGACGGCGGCGAGTAGACGTCTGAGCGGGTTCAGCTGGCTTTTCTTCAGCTGGTTCAGGCGTGGCGACTAATACCGGTTCGATTTTAGCCACTTCAGCTTTGGCGGGGGGGGCAGTTTCAACTTCGTCTAGCTCTTCTTTTTCATCTTGGGTGGCAGCGATTGCTTTGTTGACTACTTTGATGGCTGCTGTTTCAGTGACCACTTTGATGGCTGCTGTTTCAGTAGCAGCTGGTGCTGGGTTATCCCCTGGTGCGAGGATTTCTACAATGGCTGATTTGGGCTTTTTGATCTCGCCTGGGAACAAGACTACAGGCGAAATACCCATAAAAGCGTAGATATCCTGCTCTTCGGAGGTCATGGTCACGGAGATGACTTCTGGCGGTGTGTCTTGACGTTGACGAGTGCTGGAGCGGCTTCGAGATCGTTCCGAGCGTTCCGAGCGTTCCGAGCGTTCCGAGCTTTCATTTCCCTCGCTTTTGCTTGCGTCTGAACCATTGGTGTCGCTGGTGTTTTTGACGACTGGTTTAGAATCCGAGGTAGAACCATTGCGAACTAAACGAGGGCTGATGGATTCCCGAGAAAGATTATCTCCTAACCGAGAACGGCGTCGACGTCGGCGGTTGCCTCGTTCTTGATAGCTGGGATGGTTCGTTAAATCAAGTTCTTGCAGGTCATCCGATGGATCGAGATGGATCTGATCATTTAAGTTGGCCGAGATGCCTGGTAAGGGTATACCGGATGTACTGATGGGGGTAGGTTTAGTGGTCTCAGATCGTTCCACCTCACCCACGGTTGGTGCAGCTTCACCTGGGAGATGGACCAGATTTCCAAGCCCCCCACAGGCGGGACAGGGGGTGCCAAATAGCTCGTAAATATTTTGTCCTTGCCGTTTGCGAGTCAGTTCGACTAAGCCTAATTCGGTCAGCTGGGCAATTTGGGGGCGAGCTTTGTCTGCTTTTAAGGCTTTATTAAACTGCTCTAGGACTTGTAGTTGATCGCGGCGAGAGTCCATATCAATGAAGTCAATGATAATGACGCCGGCGATATTCCGTAACCGCAGCTGACGAGCGATTTCAGTGGCAGCCTCACAGTTGGTCCACAATACCGTTTCTCGAGCTGTGGCGGAGCGAGTGAAAGAGCCGGAGTTGACGTCAACAACGGTGAGGGCTTCTGTTTTCTCAATAATGATATATCCACCAGAAGGTAGGTCAACCCTTGGTTTTAAGGCTTCTCGGATAGCCGCGTTGACGCGGAAATACTCCAGGATGGAGGTGGACTCACGATGCTGATCGACCAATACCCCTTGGGGTAACTTGTTGGTATTGTTCCAGTTCACCAGGTGCTGTTTGACCCGTTTGAGACCTGGGGTAGAATCCACCACAATCCGATTGACATTATTGCTGTAAACGTCTCGGAGGACTCTTTGGATAAAGTCTGTATCCCGATCTAGCAGTGCAGGGGCTCGCGTCGAAGCGGCTTGCTGCTGGACACTTTCCCACTGCCGTTGTAAGAGTTCCAAGTCTTCAATGATGGCTTCTTCGGCAACACCTTCGGCTTCAGTACGGACCAACAAGCCCATACCTGCAGGCTTAATTAATATGCCGAGGGCGCGTAAGCGACTTCGTTCGTCTTCTATGCGAATGCGGCGGGATAGGTTGACCCCCCGCCCTGAGGGCATGAGGACCAGGTAGCGACCCGGTAAAGATACATTTCCCGTGAGCCTTGGACCTTTAGTCCCTGTTGGCTCCTTCATGATTTGGACTAATACTTTTTGTTGGGGCGTTAACAGTTCAGTAATCGCACCAGAGTTGCGCTTTAAGCGCACTGGACCCAAGTCGCTGACATGAATAAATCCATTGCGTTCAGCATCGCCAATATTGACAAAGGCAGCATCAATGCCAGGTAATACATTCTCAACGATACCTAGGTAGATGTCTCCTACCTGATGACTGCCAGTGGCAACGATGAGTTCTTGGATTTGATCTTCTGAAAATACAGCAGCGATCCGATGCTGCTCGGCAATGATAATTTGCTTGGGCATTCAAATTCCTCAAAGAAACTGAGCCAGCAGACAACACGTTTCATGTCTGGGCTTAACTCGTAATAACAAAAGAGATTGTGGGGCTTGGACGTTCAAGATTTGTGGAAGGGAAACTGAATTAATATTGGAAACTAATCGTAGATTTGTTACCCAAAAATGGAAAGATCTTAGATCTTCTCGCAAGGGTAGAGTGATTCTGGCTATTTCACGAATAAAAGTGGCAAGAATCTTTACAAAGAGCCTGGCGAGACCGACAGGATTGAACCTTAAGTTGGTGTAAATACTGACCGGGTTATCCTCGCGTCAACGGTAGGTTTACAGCCTGGTAGATTCAGCATGCATCACTTCTTAAAAAAAGCTTGAACATGAAGAATCTAGCCGTACCGAAGTCGAGATAGCTCCTGTTGAGAAGCATTATAGCGTGGAGTCTCGGTTATGCTCACGCTGGCCTATGGGATTTTGACAAGGGGGACTGATTAAATCAGTGTCAAGCAGCATAGGACTAATGCTTCTGTCCATTCTACGATGGCACCGTAAACATCACCAGTCATCCCTTTAAATTGGTAATAAAACCAGTAGCTGATGCCGAGGGATAGGCTGATTCCCATTAGGATACCCCCCAAAACAGATTGCCATGCAAAGGGAAACCCGTAATATTGGCAGACGGTGATGATGAATAAACCCATTGCGCTAGGCCATAGATCCCCCATGCCTTGAAAAGCATTGGTGTGGAAGGCATTGTTACCCTCGGGTTTGAGATAAGGGTAGGCGGCAATGGCCATAACCTGAGCGATTCGTCCCCAGACTAGGGCGGTCACTAGGGCGGGCAGGTGAGGAATCGAGAGATTACTTAATGCGCAGACCTTGAGGAGAATTACTAGGGTGCCAGCCATGGCCCCAAAGGCCCCAGTGCGACTATCGGACATGACGGCGAGACGCCGTTCGGGCTCCATGACAGCGAGACCATCAGCGGTATCCATGACGCCATCCAGATGGAGGCCGCCGGTGATGCCTATCCAGAGGGCGACGACTAGAGCACTGCGAGTTAGGACGGGCATCTGCCCTAAGGCAAGACTATAGTCGATGGTACCGATGCCCACTCCTAAGAGCAAACCGACCCAAGGGGCCCAACGCGCAATTCGTTCAAATTCTAAGGGCCAGTTCGGGGGGAGTGGAATACAGCTATAAAATGCGATCGCACCCCCGATTTGCTTCAAAATGTGTTTCATCTGTGCCAGGGATAAGGAAAGAAAGAGGGATATAGGGCTAAGCCCTTTACATCTGCTCGAGTTGATTGTGGCATAGGACAGCCAGGCAATTTCTAGAGTGGGGGTGCTTTATGGGTGGGATTTAAGTGTGGTTTACTGCTACTAATGTCCTGTCAAAACAAAGATTTTTGTTGAATTTTTATCCAGAACATAGATTATTTAGAGACATTGCGTTAAATTAAGTCCCAAGTTGCAAGGATCTGGTGAGCATAGAGCAGAGCCAATCAGTATTTTTTTCAATCAAGAGGGGCGTTTCGTGGCTAAACAAATTTCTGAAATTCGTCCTTCTGTTGATCCACGATCTTCACAAGTCCTTCCTTCCAAACTGGGCAAAGCCAAAGATCGAGCACTAAATCTGGATCCGATACCCGAGTCGACTGATAGTCTCCGTAAAAAGCTAAAAGATAAACGGCGCCAGCAGAAACAGCAAGAAAAGCAAAGAAAACAAGCACTCCGCCAAAAATCAAACCGACGTAAAGATAGTCCGCGTCGAATTACTGCATCTAGCCCAGATTTTAAACAATCAAGTCAAGAATTAGCGGGGGCCTTAGCAGTCCCTTCTTCTGTAGAGCCGGTACCCGTTCGTCAGCGCCCCAAGAAAGTTGTCCGTCGCTCAACCTCGTCTCGATGGCGGCCGTTAAGACGCCTAGGAATGTTGCTAGGCGTAACCGGTGTCGCTTGTGCTGGGGGGATGGGTTGCTCTGGAGCTAAATCTGCCGGATACGACCCATATGGAAATAGAAACCCAGGTTCGTGCTGGAACAACCACTCTGAAATCTGCAGATGGTTCCATTCTTTTTCAAGATGGACCTGCTAGTCGCAAAACGGTCAGTATCAATCAAATTCCTCGGCAATTGCAGCAGGCCTTTATTGCCACAGAAGATCGACGGTTTTTTGACCATGATGGCATTGATGGCCAAGGCATCTTACGGGCTATGGTGACCAATGTGCTGTCAGGAGAGCTAGCGGAGGGGGGGAGCACGATTACCCAGCAGCTGGCCCGGATGACTTATCTCAATCAAGAACGCTCGATTTTGCGGAAGTTGAAAGAAGCCCGTTTATCCCAAAAGATTGAAGATAAACTTTCTAAGACCCAGATTTTAGAGCGCTACCTCAATCAGGTGTATTTAGGGAGCGGGGCTTATGGGGTAGCTGATGCCGCTTGGGTTTATTTTGGCAAGTCTTTAAATCAGCTCAATTTGCAGGAAAGTGCGACCCTGGCAGGATTGCCTGCAGCTCCGAGCTTGTACTCTCCCTTAAGTAATCCCAAAGTGGCAAAGGAACGACGTAACTTAGTTCTGGAAAGGATGGTTCGGGCTGAGGCGATTACACCTGAAATGGCAGCAAAAGCCAAGAAAAGTCCCATTGCTTTAAATCCTAAAGTGCCGCCCAATGCCCAAGACCAAAGTCCGTACTTTACGGCTTACCTCCAGCAGCAATTGCCGGAACTCTTGTCGGACGAAGTGCTGAAACAGGGCGGCTTAGAAATTGAAACGACCCTAAACCTGAAGTGGCAGAAAATGGCTGCTTCAACCATCAAAGATGTGGTGTACCACGATGGCTATGCCCAGCGCTTTGATCAGGCTGCTTTGGTCTCTCTTGATCCTCGAAATGGTGAAATCAAGACGATGGTGGGTGGCAATGAGTTTGAAAAGTCTCAATTTAACCGGGTGACTCAAGCCCGACGACAGCCTGGATCTACCTTCAAAGCGTTTGTGTACACGGCTGCGATCGCATCAGGATTCTCCCCCCATGATGGTTTTCAAGACGCCCCCTTTATTGTGGACGGCTATCAGCCTAATAACTATGGCCATACCTATAAGGGCTGGATATCCATGCACCAGGCTCTTACCAAGTCTGCTAATATCCCTGCGGTGCGAGTGTTTATGGCGGTTGGTTTTGAACCCACGATTAAACTGGCCCGGGAGTTGGGGATTCAATCTCCCTTAAAACCCTATTATTCCACCGCTTTAGGGGCGAATGAAGTTAGCTTACTGGAATTGACTCGGGCCTATGGCACCCTTGCCGCTCAAGGCTATCGAAACCAGCCCTATGGGATTCGTTCGATTCGCAATCGTCAGGGTAAGGTCCTGTTTCAAAATAAAACGACCAAGCAGCGCGTGCTTGATTCATCATCGTCGGCCATTATGACTTGGATGTTGCAGCAGGTGGTGACATCGGGCACTGGGAAACCCGCTCGTATTGGTCGTCCAGTCGCGGGTAAAACGGGCACCTCTGAACATAATCGAGATTTATGGTTTATTGGCTATGTTCCGCAACTAGTGACGGGAGTCTGGTTGGGAAATGATGATAACTATCCCACAACCGGCACCAGTACGACTGCTGCGGCCACTTGGGGGGAAATTTATGAAACAGGCTGCCAAGGATATTCCCTCTCAACCCTTTCCCTCCTTGCCGAAACTGACGGGCCGGAAGGGAAGCATTGTGGCTAAACCTGTTAAGCCTAAACAGCTGAAGAATTTGCCAATGCCGAGACAAAAAGAACCCGCAGTAGAACCTGCTGAAAATGAGGTTTCAGATTAAATCTGGATCGGGTTGATTACTAAAACGGGGTGTGAGCTTACAGCTCACACCCCGTTTTTAAGGCCTTAAGTCAGTCTTAAGTAGATGCGGAAATAGAGCTCCGACGCTTATTAATAACGGGCTTTGATTTCCGACTACGTCCTCCATTTTTAGAAGACCAATCATCCAAGTTCGCTGTGATAGCAGGATAGCGGTCGAATGCCATTTGTAGTGCAGCTGCAGCAATGGTTTGAGTATCGTAGTCTTCGCTCAGTTGCGAAACGGTGGGCAAGAAAGAAGCCAATCGTTCCCCAGTCAGAATACTATGCAACTCTTCAGTCAGCTTCTCTAACCGGCGTCCTTCAATGGCTGAGCGGGTTGGAGTGGGTAGCGTGGGAATGTCTTGACGGATATGCTTCTCAATTTCATGAAGCTTCCAGCGATCGAGGGCATGAACCAAGGAAATGGCGGTGCCTTCATTACCTGCACGTCCGGTTCGACCGATCCGGTGCACGTAACTTTCTACACTATCGGGTGGCTCATAGTTGATCACGTGGCTCAGATCGTCAACGTGTAATCCTCGGGCAGCAATATCGGTGGCAACCACCCAGCGTATACGTCGCTGACGGAACCGGTCCAGCAATCGCTCTCGCTGACTTTGGCTTAAGTCACCATGATATTCATCGGCACTGTAGCCTGCAGTTTGCAGCTGTTGGGTTAGGGTTGCGGCTTCCCGGCGGGTGCGGACGAAAATAATGGCTGATTCAGGATCTTCTAGTTCCAGAACAGCTTGTAAGACCGTTGATCGCGCCCATGTGCGAGGAATTCGATAAGCCACCTGGTTAATCCGGGTCGGTGCAGCCTTCGGTTGCTCAACGGTAACGGTGACGGGATCATTTAGGAACTGCTTCGAGAGCTTGTAAATCTCTGGGGCCATTGTGGCGGAGAAAAATGCTGTTTTGCGATTACTAGGCACTCGCTCCAGAATTTTTCTGACATCGGGAATAAAGCCCATATTGAGCATTTCGTCCGCTTCGTCTAAGACGAACCAGCTGAGTTGGTCCAGAACGATTTCACCACGGCTAAGTAAGTCTAAAACTCGACCAGGGGTACCGACAATCAGCTGAGCACCACGACGCAGTTGTGAGATTTGTCGGTCAATGGACTGGCCACCGTAGATAGCGACGACTCGCAGTGCACCATCTGCTTTGAATTGGTAAACGGCTTCGCTAACTTGAACGGCTAACTCCCTTGTCGGGGTCAAAATCAGAGCTTGAGGTGCTTTTATGGTGGGATCCAGCTGCTCTAGGATAGGGAGAGAGAAGGCGGCTGTTTTACCAGTTCCAGTTTGGGCTTGGCCAATGATGTCGCGACCGGCCAGCAGATGGGGAATAGCTTCTGCTTGAATTTGGGTGGGTGTGGAAAAACCAAGCGCTTCTAAACAATCAACACGAGTTTGTGAAAGACCAAGTTGACTAAACGTAAGGGTCATGAACTCTCCTAGAGGGTTAATACAGGCTACTGCCGCTCGTGCAGATAAACGTCTACCGAGCAATCACCACAGCATCTGAATCATGACTATCAGTGTCTGCTCGTTAAAAAGTATGAAGTTAAGCGGTCTAACACCACTCAGGTGGAGTGGTTGAACAAGAGAGGGCAGTAGGGTGCCAACGGATATAAGTTGGCGATACTAAACAGGACTATGATCGCCCTATTGTTTCTATTCTGCAACAAAGTGTAACAAAAAACATTATAAGTCAAGTAATCATGACATTTGGTTAGACTGAATACCTAGCCAAATGTCATCGATAAACACTCAAATCTTGATTACAGCTCGTTCAAATGATCTGTCCATGTAAGTCATAGGCATCTGCATCGGTGATGCGGACAGTCGTTAAGGTTCCTAGGCGAGGGGGATTATCACCTGGATTGATATAGACGAGGCCATCTACATCAGCGGAAAAGCGAGCGGAACGACCAATGAGTTGACCCGAGCCAGCATGTTCTTGCTCAATTAAGATGGGTACGGTTTTACCCACTTCTTGTTGGTTTTGTTGCCAGGAGATGGGTTGTTGCAATGCCATTAAGCGATCGCGTCGCGTATCCATCACCTCTTGGGGCAGCTGATTGGGTAAGTCAAAAGCGGGGGTGCCTTCTTCTTGCGAGAAGGTAAACACGCCGACATGATCAAATTCATGGCGTTGAACAAACTCACAGAGATGTTCAAAGTGGGCATCTGTTTCTCCTGGAAATCCCACGATAAATGTGGTGCGGAGAACAGCATCAGGCAAGGTGGATTTGATCTTCTCAATAATCTGATCGTTGACTTGACCCTGCCAAGGACGATTCATGGCTCGCAATACTTCCGGATGGGAATGTTGTAGGGGCAAGTCCAGATAAGGCAAAACGTTATCGGTGTCTTGAATCGCCGCCATCACCTCTGGGGTTAGGCCCGTGGGATAGGCGTAATGCATGCGAATCCAAGGCACATCCACTTCACCTAGGGCTCTGAGGAGCTGGGCGAGCTGGGGTTTACCGTAGATATCGATGCCATAGTTGGTGGTAATTTGGGAAATTAAAATCAGCTCTTTCACGCCTTCGGCTGCCAACTGTTGGGCTTCAGCCACGATGGACTCAATGGAGCGTGAACGCTGTTTGCCCCGCAAATGGGGAATGATGCAAAAGGCACAGCCATAGTCACAGCCTTCGGCAATACGCACATAGGCAGTGCCTTCGGTGGTGGTGCGATACCGAGGAACGGTTTCATCAGCGATATAGGTCGGTTCTGGAGAAACTTCTTTGACCCGCTCTCCTGCTTCGGCCCGCTGAATCACATCCACAATTTTGTGATAGTCTCCAGTCCCTACCAGAGCAACAGCTTCGGGAAGCTCTTCGAGCAATTCCTCTTGGAAATGCTGAGCCATGCAGCCCGTAATTACAATTTTTTTGTTGGCTTCGGCAAGTTCGACTAGGGTGCGTACAGACTCTTCCCTAGCTGCCTGAATAAAGCTACAGGTGTTGACGATCACGTAATCGGCAAAGGCTTCATCGCTGTCGACGGGATATCCCGCTTCCACCAGCAGCCCCAACATATGTTCAGTGTCAACACGATTTTTTTCACAGCCGAGGTGAGCAACGGCGACGGAAGGCTGATTGGCCATGCAGGATAGATCAATTTTGAGAAAGAATACTCCGTGATCCTATCTCATGATCTGAAATTCAGTCAGCCTGGGCGAAGATGGCTTCCGAATCTTGTAGGATAGTTTCCATATCTGGCAGATATACATGTTGATAAATGGCACGAATTTTGGCTTGCTGATCCGAAATAATCAAAACCCCATAATTTTGTGATTGTTGCTGAAAAGCATCATAGTCAGTGGAGGAAATCCCAAAGACTTGATCGGCCAATTTCAGATCAGAGCCACCATAGAGATCCGCGCCTTTGATATTGGCGATGGAACCAAATGCACCGCATTCTTCATTGACGCAAAGGGACGGCAGGTCTGTATGTAACAGGTGAATCAGATACTTTCGATCTTTGGGTGTATTGCCCGCCTGTTGACCGGATTCTGAGCTGCCTGCATAACTTGGTAACGTTTTCCCGACCGATAATTTCCCCAAAATGGGGACAGATTGAAAGGTGGATGGGGATTCGCCTGGGTTCGCATCACAACTGAACATCAAGAAGGCTGTACTCAATACAAGACCAGTACGGATGGAGTTAAAGAGATTGTTCACAAGCATTATGGATATCGTTAAATGATGCAATAGGAGTTGGGTTTCCCTGGAACCGGAAGCTTGGCAATTTTAAGATCCGAAATAATATTGAAGCTAATGCCGTCTAAGCTTTGCTGGAGTGCATATTCAGGCTTGTGTTTGTAACCATTGAGTAAACCAGTTTTGAGCGTTGTTCAGTAATACCTCTTGTGAGTCGTCGTCCCATAGGGTGATGTTGAAAATATCTTCTAGCGATGCTGCACTGTGATAACGCACATATTTTCTGGCATGGTGGAGATCTCGGTAGGTCTGAATCACTGGAATAAAAGGCTTATTTTGCGATTCCCACCATTTCTGAGCGAATTCTAACCCTTGCCCCTGGGCACAGGCTTTCGTGAATTCAGCCGCAATGACATCTGTCATATGGCTGGCAAGCTGTCGTTGTGCAGAATATTGTGCGGGTTTATTGGGGGTGGATAAGTAATTGATAACAGTTCCTAAATTGATTGGTGCTAAAGAGGGACGTAGATGTTCGGGGGTATAGTCAGGGTCTAAATCGTATAGATCTGCTTCTAACTCAAACAGATGAATCAGGGCTTTTGCGACACCGCGATTAAATTGGGCTATATCCAGCGCCTCGGTCAGAGGATTAACCTGTTCGGTTAGGCCATGTACCATTGCAGAGGCTTGCTCCAAGGTCTTGAGACACTCAGCAATGGCGTTGGTTTGAGTGGCAACATCCTTCATCTATAACTGATAGCCAGGCGCTTACTCTCCGGCATGGTATGAACTTCTGACTAAAGGACCAGACCGAACGTGGCTAAATCCGAGAGAGCGAGCAATCTCACCTAGGCGATCAAACTCCTCGGGGTGCCAGTATTTCTGGACCGGGAGATGGTTGAGGGACGGGCGCATATATTGGCCCAGAGTGATGCGATCGCATCCCACTGCCCTTAAGTCTTCCATTGTTTCAATGATTTCAGCTTCTGTTTCGCCCAATCCCAGCATCAGACCTGATTTGGTAGCAATAATAGGTATGACATCATTTTTAGGTGCAAGTTCCTTAACGGTGGCTAATACCTGTAGCGATCGCTCATATTTTGCTCCTCGTCGCACGGGCCCTTGGAGACGCCGAACCGTTTCCAGATTGTGGTTATAGCAAACGGGGTGGGCGTCAACGACGGTGGCGATCAGATTGCGATCGCCCCGAAAATCAGGGGTTAAAACTTCAATATCGGTATTGGGGCTAACTGCCCGAATTGCCGCCATGGTCGCGGCGAACCATCCTGCCCCTTGATCTGGCAAATCATCTCTGGCAACGGAGGTCAGCACCACATACTTCAGCCCTAGTAGCTGCACAGAATCAGCAACCTTTTGTGGTTCTTGCTCATCTAAGGGTTGGGGCGCATGTCCCTTATCAACCTGGCAAAACGAACAGGCTCTGGTACAGACTGGCCCCATTAATAAAAATGTGGCTGTCTTTTGGGCATAGCATTCGCCCCGATTGGGACATCGGCCCTCTTCACAAATGGTGTGGATATTATGGCGTTTGACAATTTGCTGCACGGTGGACAGCTCACTTGCCTTGCCAATTGGGCGGCGTAGCCATTCTGGTAAGCGTTCTCGTATTTCTGTATTCGCCATTGGGTCTGCCTTATGACTACCTGACAGCATGGAAGCAAAGTATGCATTAGGTAATTACTATAACGACTTTGTATCTCTGAAGAACAGGCAGTTTAAGAAGGAGTTGGCTGATCCTTGACGGGGATAAGTGAGAACCAAAACCGGTGAACTGCAGCAATGTTGGAAATCACAGCTAATGCAATTAGCAAAATAAATAATTGCTGGGTGAGCAACCCTAAAATAATCAATACGATTCGAGTCGCTCGGCTCCCAATACTGGCAATAGAACTTTTGCCTGCGACCTCACTTCTGGCCCGAATGTAGGGAACCATGGTGGTCCCCAGCAGGGCGAATAATCCCACCAGTAAATGTTCAGTGGGGTTCACCAAAATTAGCGCTGCAATTAAGAAAAAATCGATGTAGCGATCTAAAACGCTGTCTAAAATACCACCTTCGATTGAGGTGAGATTGCGCTCCCGGGCGATGTCCCCATCCAATCCATCCATAAGACCACTCACCACCACTAATGCAGTTGCGAGCCAAAGCTGCTCCTGAATAATCAGCCATCCCGTGAGGGGGCCACCAATCCCTGCGGATACCCAGGTGACTCGATTGGGGGTAATCCAGGTAAAGCGAGCTAAAGATCTGGCTAGCTTAATAGTGAAAAACTGCACCATTCTGTCTAACGGAGACAGGGGGACTGTGATAGTTGTCTTGTCTTGACTTTCGGCAGAATCCTGAACAGGTGTGGAAGGGTTGGGCATAGCTATTTCCCGTAAACTCAGGCAACAGCGACCCTAACATGCCCATAGAAGAAAAATCAAAATCACCGCTATGGCCAAGAACCTGGCATTAACCCCTTAAAAAGGAATAGAAATGCCTGCACCAACTGTGATTTCATTTTGATCACGGACTCTTAGCTGATGCCAGGTGGATGAACCCACACGATTGGTGACAAAGAATTCAACATTGGGTTGGTTCTTGCCCGATTCATCACCCCCTATGATTTTTCTGGGATTCCAGCGCACGGCCACGGACCAGGGGATGCGATCGGCTAGGGTATTGCCGATAAAGGCATTACCCTCACCCAAGAAATTTGCTCCCAATTCGCCAACCAGGCTGAAGTCTTGAATGACCTCAACGGAGCCGCCTACGTTAAAGCCTCCCAGCTCTAGACCATCTCGCTGGATAAATCCTGCCGTGGGGGTAAACCAAAAGGCTAGTTGATCATTAACTTTGTAATGCAAGGGTAAGGATAGGGTCACCACAAAGCGCCTGCCTTCGGGACTGTCGGTCTGAAAGATCAGGGGGAAGTCTTTGGGGGCCCCTAGTCGGAATTGACCGTTACGGTTGTTGTTGTCAAAGTTGTCGAAGATATTGTTGGTGAGTCCCACTGTTACTGCGGCACTGGCTGTGAAAGGCGCTGCTTCTTCCTGGTTAAGCAATCGTAGTTTTACACCAAAGCCTTGCTCTGATTCGTCCACCTCACCAGAGATGTAATCCAAATAGGCAAAGAGTTCAAAATCCTTGACGATCCCATAGCGTAGGGCTGTTTGAATCCCTTGTCCACCGCCTTGTAAATGGAAGAGAAAACGCTGACTGGGCACGGTCCCGCCATCAAAAAAGGCTAGACCATCGGTGGTGTTGGGAGAATCTTGGCCATCTTGCTCACGGTTGAAGCTATCAGAAATTCGGCGGTTGGAGGCAAAGAGGCTGGGTAAAGAAATGACTCTCAACCCCAAAGCCGTTAAGTCCCGATCG
The DNA here is from genome assembly GCF_021497025.1 of Acaryochloris sp. 'Moss Beach'. NCBI lineage: Bacteria > Bacillati > Cyanobacteriota > Cyanophyceae > Acaryochloridales > Acaryochloridaceae > Acaryochloris > Acaryochloris sp. 'Moss Beach'. The sequence continues at coordinate 1,421,930 of NZ_CP071717.1, read as the reverse complement.
GCAGTCAGGGCCAATGGCCCTTTGCTGCCAAAGGTATTGGTAGCAAAGATATCAAGCCCCAAGCTGGGATTGAGGAAATACCGTAGCCCCGCATTGTAAGCAATAGATTTGGCGGGTAGACCTGTATCCCGATTAAAACTGTTGTTGCCGGTAAAGGGCACAAACGCATCACCCCAGAGGGTGATCCGAGGGTGGACTTGATAGGAAATTGCCCCACTTAACCCCAAGGTTGTGCCAAAGGAACCTGGATTTGCGAGGGGTGGACGGGGGATAAAGACGGCATTGCTATCGGGGAAGAAGGCAATGGTGGGTGAAAGGGTAAATTGCCAACGCTCGTTAACGGTGGCAGTAAAAGGAAACTGGAGTGCTGGAATTAAGCTTTTATTCTCTTGCTCAATCCTTCCTGGATTAAATTCAAAGGTGCGTTTGGTCAGGGGCACTGCCAATGAAAAGGAACCGCTGAAGGCCAATGTTTCGTCAGGGTTATCCCATAGTCGTTGTTTGACGGATACCGTTAAATCTCGGTTGTTGACCCGTCTGACTACACCAAAGGGACCCAGGCGGTCTGGAGTGCCCGTATCAACGACCTGCAGGGTTAAATCCAGCTCTGTACTATCGGTGACACCCCAAGTGACTCCAAAGTTGGGGTAGGCTGCTGTACCGCTAGCGGCTTCAGTACCGGGTAAAAAGAAGAGTCGATTATAAAGGCTAAGGGCCACTGCCCCTTTGGGAAGGTGAATCGCGGTGGGTTGCTGAAATTGCTGGTTAGCTAAGGGGCTAAAGCGAGGTGCTGGTGTTTCTTCGCTATCTTCAGCGTTACTGTCGGTTTCAGCTGCGGCTGGAGGAACGGAGTCGACCTGGGCTAGATCTGCTGCACGAGTGGAGATGGGGAGAGGAGGGGTGACATCCTGGTGAGTTGTGGCCTGAGAGATGAGTGCCTGCTGTGGAAATAAGGTCGTTGGATGAGGCGGCAATGATTGTTTTGCATGGAGAGGAGGCGAGGATAGTTTTCTGTCGGCTGTAGTGTCTAAACTCGCATTTGAAGGACTAGCTGGATCAAGATTTTCCGGTTGAGCAGCAGTCGATTGAAAACTAACTTGGCGAGTGCTCTGGCTTGAACTGGATAGATTCAAGCTGCTGGAGGTCTGCTTGATCTGGGCTGTCGGATTTTGGCTAAAACTGAAGTCGGTACTTTTGAGACCTGCTGGGTTGAGATGGCATTCGTCACATGAAGTAGGGGTTAGGAGTGGATCTGAGAAGGGGGCGGTTTCGGCATGGGTTGGCAGACTCAAACCCATGATGGCAACGAAAACCCCAGTCGATAGGGTAATAGACTTCATATTGAGGATAATGACTCCGCTGAATCTCCGGTATGCAGGGATGTTCTCAGCCCTAGCTCCGCTCGGGCAGTTGGGGAAGAGTATACATCGGCTCGTTAGCCCTCAGATTAACGGCAAAAAACTTGAGCATGGTTTGCCAAAACATTCATTTCGACGGAGCGGTAATTGATTTGTTCTCCGTCAACGGCAAGTAAGCCTTCAGAGCTCAGAGGTTCTAGGTGGAGACAGCGCACCTTGTAGTATTCCATCTCTGGAATGAGGATATGTTCTCCGGTGGCAATCTTCAGAAATGCCGTCAGTAAACGCCAGCGGGTAATTCCTTTACGAATGATTAAGACATCCATGTAGCCATCCGCTAATCGGGCATGAGGAGCTGCCAAAACGCTATGGGTGGCCCAAGCGACGTTCATCACCCAAAGGGCAATGAATTCTCCTTCGAGAACTTGCCAATCTGAGGATGGAGAATTCTCTATTTCTGCTGGCTGCGGCTCGGATAGGGGCGTTTGCTGAGGGGCATCAGGGCTAGGTTGCCAGTCTGGGGCTGGCAGAAAGGAAATCCGGCCTTGATAACTACGGAGGGCCAAGATGCTTAGAAATGCATAGACATCACTGCGCAAGGACCCGAGGAATTTGAGGAAACGGAGCTTATTGGACTTAATGTCGATATCACTAATCAAGGCCCAGGCGAGGGAGAGGATGCTGTAGTACTGTTTGCCATCCTGTTTGACGACACCCAGGTTAATGGGTTGGTACTGACCTTTGGCGATGATAAAGGCAGCATTACTCGGATCGTAGGTTTCTTGGGATAGGTCGAGAATGGTCTTTCCTAGACCGTTGCCTGTACCAGCTGGGATGATGCCGATGGGTTTTGCGATCGCAACCTCCGCATCAGCATGGGTCATCAGTCCATTGATCAATTCAAAAACGGTGCCATCACCCCCAACAACAATAAATCCATCTATTGTCGATAGGTCGAAGTCCCGGACAGCCTGGATGGTCCGATCTCCCCCCTGGGTTTCCAAAATGCTCACCTGGCAATGGGCATCTTCTAAAATGGCCTGAGTTGATTGAAAGACTTGTTTGGCCTGTCGTCGTCCACCCTTGGGATTGACTAAGACTTTGAGGTGGCGGGGCTTGACGGCTTGCTGGGGTTGAATGGGGTCGCTCTGTAATGCTTGGCGAATGACGTTAATCCACTGAGATCGCATCTGCTCTGTGGCACAGACAAACTCATATTCCCGTAACTGTCGGCGTTGGGGTACAGTCCTAGGAGCGGGATAGGCACATAGAATAAATCCGACGAGCCCTTGAGGATATTGCTTATCAGTGGGCCTGACGCCGACTACATCATCAAAGGCTAACGTTTGCCGCAGGCCAGCATGGAACCAGGACAAACTAGAGGTCGTCAACCAACCCCTGGCCTGAATATTGTCAACGGCTGGTTCGGAGTCGCTGACGAAAAAGAGTTGTTCCTCGAAGACAATATCCAATTTAATCTGTTGCGAAAACAATGCTTTTCTGGACTCACTTTGCCCAAGATACTTTAAATATTTTATGGCTTGGGGTTGGGCTATTCCTAGCTGGAGTTTTAGAGGCGTTTCTTTGGAAGACGAAACCTTTTGAACTTGTAAATATACCGATCCAGACCCAATGGTTTGGCGCTAATAAACGCTGGAGAGGATTGATTAGCTTACCATTAACCTGTGTTGTTAGTACCTTTTTTCTGCAGGTCTTTGAGGCTCAATTTTTCTCAAACTCAGGTCTGCAGATTCAACTCTCCAACTTTAATTTCCTCGAATATGGATTGTTAGTTGGCTTCATTTTTAACCTATCCGAGTTACCCAATTCCTTCGTAAAAAGACGGCTGGAGATTCCCCCTGGAGATGAAAACAACAAACTTTTCTATGTCATTGATCATATGGATTCCACCTATGGGGTGCTGATCCTATGGTTTTTCTATTTTCACTTTCCTCTCCATTTGGTGCTAACAGGAGCAATTGTGACACCGTTACTATTTATGGGGGCGACATGGGTGCGTAGACAGTTGGGTTTAAAGGCATAACCCTAGTTGACAAAATTGACAATGCACCCGACAAACCTGAGAAACTAGGATTAAATTTAGTCAATGCCTAAGGTTAAATCTACTCTCAGCACAAAAGACAAATAAGCGTTAAGATTCTTTGTATTTGGACTTAGGAGATGTGACCACTCTATGAGAGTTTTACTGATATACCCCCTCTTTCCAAAAAGTTTTTGGTCATTTGAGAAAACCTTGTCCTTAGTTGACAAAAAAGCATTATTGCCACCCCTGGGATTAGTGACGGTAGCCGCAATTCTGCCCCAAGAATGGGAATTTCGGCTAATTGACCGCAATATTGAAGCCGTGCCTGAGTCAGACTGGGACTGGGCTGAGATGGTGATTCTATCCGGCATGATTGTGCAGAAAGAAGATATGGTGGGCCTCGTGGAAGAGTCCCATCGCCGCGGCAAGAAAGTTGCGGTGGGTGGACCTTTTGCCACGTCTGTCCCTCAAGATTTGCAGGCCGTAGGTGCGGACTACTTGATCTTGGACGAAGGGGAACTGACCCTGCCCATGTTCATTGAAGCCATAGAACGTGGAGATGAGAGCGGCATCTACCGAGCGACGGAAAAACCTGCCGTTACCGATACGCCCATTCCTCGCTTTGACCTGCTGAAATTTCCTGCTTACGACAATATGTCGGTGCAGTTTTCTCGGGGATGCCCGTTTCAATGTGAATTTTGCGACATTATTGTCCTCTATGGTCGCAAGCCTAGAACCAAAACTCCTGAGCAACTGATCGGTGAACTTGATCGGTTGTGTGAGCTGGGGTGGCGTGGCAACGTGTTTATGGTTGATGACAACTTCATTGGCAATAAGCGCAATGTGAAACTGCTGCTCACCGAGCTGCGGGATTGGATGGCTGAGAAAGATTATCCCTTTAGCTTTGCAACTGAGGCATCCGTTGATTTAGCTCAGGATGAAGAGTTGATGGATCTGATGATTGAGTGCAACTTTAATAGTGTGTTCTTGGGGATTGAAACCCCGGATGAAGACAGCTTAAAGGTAACCAAGAAGTTCCAGAATACCCGGGACTCCCTCAGCGAATCCATCGATACCATGTCTGAGAAAGGGCTACGGATCATGGCCGGGTTCATTATTGGTTTTGATGGAGAAAAGAAAGGAGCGGGCGATCGCATTACCCGTTTCGTCGAAAAGACCAATATTCCCATTGCCCTATTCAGTATGTTGCAAGCTTTGCCTAATACCGCCCTGTGGCATCGCCTAGAAAAAGAAGGTCGCCTGATCCAAGGCCAAGAAGGAACCGGCAATCAAACCTCATTGATGAACTATGTTCCCACTCGTCCCATTGATGAAATTGCCAATGAATATGTAGAAGCCTTCTGCAATATTTATGATCCGGTGAAGTATTTGGATCGGACCTACCGTCATTTTATGAGTATGAAGATCCGTCCCAAATATGGGGGTTCGGGTAAAAGTTCTCTAAAGGTGAGTTGGATTGATATTCGAGCCTTGTCTACCCTGGCTTGGCGGCAAGGGGTGGTTCGTGAGACCCGCTGGAAATTCTGGATTAACTTGTTCCGGATTCTCCTAAAGAATCCACAAGTATTCACGCGATATCTGTCGGCATCTGCTTTTATTGAACACTTTATGGAATATCGACAAATTGTCCGGGAGGAAATTGAGTCGCAGTTAGCTGTGCATTTGGAAAATCATCCTCGGGTTGTGGTCAAGCCTGCAGAAGAATCTCCCAAACCGGAGCAAATTCCAGCTAAAACGGCTTAACGGCAACAGTCAAAAAGCTTTCAGCCGTTTTAATCTCTCTATCCACCCATCATGACTAACCCATCTTTGTCTAAGCAAACCTGGTCACTAGACCACGGCGCTTTGATAGACCTTTGCCAACGGCAAAATAATCTGTTAATCATTCAAGATTTAGATGGGGTGTGCATGGGGCTGGTGAAAAATCCGCTGACCCGAACCCTTGATCCAGCGTATGTCCGAGCGGCTCGCCACCTGGATGGACATTTTTATGTCCTCACCAATGGCGAACATATTGGCAACCGCGGGGTCAATCGCATTGTTGAGAAGACATTTGATGCGGGAACAGTGGCTCAAGAGGGCCTCTACTTACCCGGTCTCGCAGCCGGAGGCGTGCAATGGCAAGATCGATTTGGTACCGTGTCCCATCCAGGGGTTAGTTCCCAGGAATTGGACTTTTTGGCGGCGGTACCTAAGCAAATTAGTCAGCGTTTGCACCAGTTTTTTCAACGTCAGTCTGAGAATGATCCCAACATTCCAGCCTGTATCGAGGCAGCCGTATTAGACAATCCCGTTTCACCCACGGCAAATTTAAACGTCTTTTATGATCTGCTGGCTGACAAAATTGAGATTTATGCTCAGCTTCAGCAAGAGATGCAGGTGCTGACAGCAGAGCTACTGCAACAGGCAGAAGTCCAGGGACTGGGAAAATCTTTTTTTGTGCATTACGCACCCAATCTGGGGAAAGATGCTCAGGGGAATGAAATTTTGCAACCTGCGACTGCTGAAGATGCGGGGACAACAGATTTTCAATTTATGTTGCAAGGCGGCATTAAAGAGGCGGGGGTGTTGGCGATTTTGAATCGCTATTATCACCAACGAACCGGACAGTACCCTTTGGGCCCAGACTTCAATGCTCGTCAAGCTCCACAATCTCATGCTGCCCTGGTAGATTTAGTCAAAGAGAAATTTGACCCAGTTCACATGCCAACCCTAATTGGGGTGGGTGATACGGTCACCAGCAAGGCGGTTGAAGAGAATGGAGAATTGCGGTTTCAACGAGGGGGAAGCGATCGCAACTTCTTACACCTCATTCAAGCTCTGGGTCAGGAATTTGATACTCATAATATCGTGATTTATGTTGACAGCAGTGGCGGCGAGGTCAAAAACCGTAAGGCTTTGCAGCTAGAGAGAATATCTGATTCTCAGTCAGGGGCCAACTCACTCCATCGAGTCGTAACGGGGCCTGGCGACGATCGAGATACAGCAGATCCATTGACGCTGAATGTGGTTTTTCCTGAAGGGCATACACAATATATTCAGTGTTTTCAGGACATTGCTCGACGCCGCCATCACTAGAAGGTTAGACGATACTGTTAAAAGACCAGTTGAGAATCTCATGACTGTTTACTAGTCCGCCGGTACCGGCCGTAAATCCGATAAAAGCTTGATTTCCCAAGGCCCCAGCGAGATCAATGTTGGTGGATAATACTGCATCAGCAGGTTGGACATTAGTGTTGGATAAATAGACCTGTAAGAGATTGGTTGTGCCGTTATAGTTCACCCAAGCGGTGAGAGGATTGCCACTATTTAGATCAAAGGGAGCATTAACTGAGGCCAACGGATTGTTGGTACTACCATTGCTCAAGATTGATAAATGGTTGCTATTGAGTTCCATGGCGCCGTTATTGAATGTATCAAACTCGATGGCGATACTATTGGTTATGCCTCCATAGCCGAGGCCACCACCAATGCCGCCCAGGGCATTGCTCCCTGTAGGGCTATTTTGCAGTACTAAGCTAAAACCGTCAGCACCAGTTGTACCCTGGCCTCCCGTAATTTGGAACTGGAACTGGCTTGAGAAGCTAGTATTACCATCTACCTGAAAGGCCTGATTGAAAAAGGCACTCCCAGCCCGGTTGCTACTGGCAGGTGTTAAACGGAGTCGGCTATTGGTTCCTGATGCACTGCCATTGAGATTGAGGGAAGATAGGTTAGCAAAATTATTGAAGGATGCCGATAAATTGGGCTGTGGGGATTGGATGAGATTAACAGGTTCCCACTTCAGAATTTCTCCAGAGACGAGATCTACGCCATAGAGCCGACCATCCGGCCCCATCTTCATGTCCACCACAAAAGGAATATTAGAGTCAAAGACTTTAACATTCGAAATTTGACGATTATTATCGAAGGTTGCTGCATAGAGGGTGCCGTTGTTGACATCCCCGAACATTAGCGTATTGCTATTGTAAAAATCTCCGACGGTAATGGCGTTGGCATTATCCGGTGCTCCATGACTCTGGGATAGGAGGGGAAAAATGGCTGCTGCATCTCCAGGATCATTCCGATTTCCATTGTTGTAGAAGGAGATGGCTGGGGACAAGTCTTGATAGCCACCGGTTGGATTGGGGCCTTCTAGGTAAGGCCAACCAAAATTAGAACCGGCGATTCCAGTATTAATTTCTTCCCACTGGGTCCAGCCCACATCACCGATCACAGGTAAGTTTGTCACTGGATCAAAGGTAAAGCGGTAAGGGTTACGGAGTCCTGAGTAAAACACTTTGGATTGATTGCTGTTGGCATCACCATTAAAGAAGGGATTGGTGGAAATCCCTTGGCCTGTGAGGGGATCGATGCGGAGCACTTTACCGGAAAGATTGTTGATGTCCTGGACTCGAACCCCACGAGGATCGACGAAGTTATAGGAGGTGCCGTCTCCATTGCTGAGATACAAATACCCGTCGGGGCCAAATTCTAAGTCACCAATGGAATGGGATTCACTATCGGTGGCTAGGTAATCCCGAATATTTTGATTTTGAGCCCCTGGACGATTCGGGTCATTATCTTGGCTACCGAGATCAATTTGGCTAGAGGGAGCGGTAATGGTGGTGCCATTGACAATCCCAGAGGGGGAGATAGAGAGATTGCCCGTACTGTTGCTATCGGGCTGACTGGTGTTGGCCCAGGTACTGTTGGTGCCAGCTAAGACAACTAAGCTATTGGGATCTGCAACCATTGTGGTGGGATCGACCGTGAGCCGCACCATCCGCGAGGGGCGATTGCCATTGGCATCTGGAGCAGCTAAGCCTGTATTGCCAATGGTCTCGGGTGGATCGTAGGTATAGAGTAAATAGACATAGGGTAAATTAGGAAAATCTGGATGAATGGCTAGTCCTAGTAAGCCGCGATCTCGTGTGTCATTCACCTGGCTGGATAGATCGACTAAGGGGGTGGATTGGAGCACGCCATTATCAATGACCTGAACAACTCCATCCTTTTGAGCAACCAACAGATAGCGACCATCAGGTGTCCAATCGAGAGTGGTGGGTTGTGTTAGTCCTGAAACTGCTGTCGTGCGATTGAGGTTGCCCAAGGCCAAGTCATTATCAAGAATGGTGATATTGGTAATGTTATTCCCGAGAGTTCCACCGTTTGGGTTAGTTAAGGTAACGGAAAATGTCTCGTCTCCTTCGACAAAGACATCATTGAGGATAGGAATAGTCAAGGTTTGGGTGGTTTGGCCGACGGCAAAGTTTAGGGTGCCGGATGTTGCCCTATAGTCTTCGCCAGCAACTGCTGTGCCGTTACGGGTACTGAAATCAACGGATGCTGTGCTAGAACTATTGCCGCTCCGTTGAACCGTGATCGAGGCAGTTGCGGTTCCTTCTTCCACGCTAATGGCAGTATCCGTGACGGATAACGTGGAAGCTGCATCATCATCAATGATTGTAACCAGGGTGGTGCGGGGTGCTCCCAAGCCACCGTTGCTGGGGTTTTGGATGCCGACGGAGAAGATTTCGTTCCCCTCCAATAGGGCGTCATCAATGATGGGGATCGTAAACGTCTTCACCGTTTCACCAATGCCAAAAGTAATTTCACCTGTATTGCTGCGCCCGTTTAAGGTGGGAGTGATGAAATCTACGTCGGTTAAGGCTGTGTCTGAACTACCCACTTCATTGGTGGTGTACTCAAGGGTGGCTGGAGCTAGGGCTGATCCTGAACGAATGGCTGTGATGGTGACAACGCCAGCCGATTCATTAACCAGGATGGGATTATTAGTATCAGCTAAGGAAAAGGTCTCCACAACAGGGTCTGGAACCTCTAACAATCCAGTGCCCAGTGCTAAATAAGCGACCTCTTCAAAGACGTGCTGAGTTTCCCTCTCCCTCGATTGCTCCTCTTCTAAAAAGAGGGTGGTGCCGGTCGTGTCTAGGGTCCGATAACGAATCGAAAAAGGATCGCCACCATTGTTGGTGTTGGATTGAGCTAGAAATACGGGTATATCATTGCCGCTAAAGACGTTATCAAAGCTGGCAGTGGAATCTTGATGATTACTTGAGATTTGATTGGCAATGAAGGGGACACTGCTAAAGGTGCCGCTACCGGGTGCGATCGCAATCCAATCCACTTCTTCCACAGCATGGGTTTGATCCGCAGCTTCTTCCTCTTGCAACCTTAAATCAAAGCCAGTGGTCGAAACATTCCTGAGCCGCTCTGCCACGGCGGCAGCTTCATTTTCGCTAGTCGTTTGGGCAAATAGTAATGGTGTGTCATTGAATGCAGTAGAAAAATCAATCGAATCCCAGTTGTTATTGCTCTGGCTGCTCCCAGCCTGGAGGACGGTACCATCCGCTAGGGTATGTGTGCCTTCCTCTACAACCAGATAACCCAGGGACTCGGTGGTATGTCGTTCATCGAGGTATTCCCACTCGTCAATGCGAATCTCGAAACTGTTATTGGCTACATTTCGGATCCGAACGGTTGAAGGATCAGGCCCATTAAAGGAGGGTGGTCCAGCAATGACGACGGGATTTGTATAGGTTGCTTGGAGTGTAATCTGAGTCCATTGATGATTGAGATTGTCTATCCTGCCACTTTCACCAATTGTTGCTAACGTCCCTTGATAAGCGACTTGGCCAGCACTGCTCAGAGCTACGGTCGTTTCTACCAATCCCACGCTTGATTCTAAGAACCAATCTCCCTCTTGACCCGTTAAGTCATTTGAGGCAGCAACATCTGACTCTGTGATGGCACTGATCTCTTGCAGGAAGGTTAAGTCATCACCAGCGCTAATGTTGCAGCCATAAAACAATAGATCGCCATGGTCTGCTAGAGCCTCGCCCCAGCTTTCAAGGTCATTGGTGTAAGTATTGAGGTTGTTTTGAGTTAAAGCTGTGTTGCCTAGTTGGACTGTTCCCTGGCTACCATGAGAAATGATGTGAATACTATCTAAGTCTTGAAACTGAGACAGAGTCTGGGCAATTACTTCGATAGTATCCGTGGGATCATCGAGTAAAAAGACTTGATCAACGTCTAATTCTTGGATCAAGATATCTGTTTGTGATAGCTCAGCATCAATAAAAGCAACGGATAAGATCGGTTGCCCTGGGTCAAATGAAGTATGGTTCATTGTTATTAATTAAGATAAGCAAAACACGATATAAGCCTCAGCGTTGTCTTACCTCTCTAGACACAGGGGTGTATCCGTTCGAGACGCTGATCGAAAATTGACGCAGGACTCTATAGCGCTTCTATTGTTCAAGAAGCGCCATAGCAAACCTATTGCAAGGAGAAAACCTGGCAATATTTTAGATAGTCCTAAGTTAGGGAAAAAACGGTTCTACAGCCAAAAAAAATGATGCCAACGCCATCTCGATGAATGGATATTGATTCGTTAATGGATGTGATGATTCTCTAACGCAGATAATATCGTTTCTCTACTGAGAAACTAATTTAAACTGAGTTTATATTAGCTATTAATAGATTTTTTTTTAAAAGGTAAATAGTTGTATATTGATTAATTTTTTATTGTATATAAATTGATGAGATGAAAATCTCATTCGAGATTCTATTCCTAATAGATTCTATTGTGGACATTTTATTCTCGCCTGGAAAATTGAAATGACCCTTCTGTTATCGAGTTGAAGGCGAGAACAAAATGTCGCGGTTGATACTAGTTGGCCCAATCTTTAGCGCGTTCCACTGCTTTTTGCCAGGTTTTAAAATTGGCTTGAGCCGCTTGGATATTGGTGCTGGGTTGAAAAACTTGATCAATTTTTCGAGCAGCGACTAAAGCTCCATAGTCTTTCCACATCCCTATGGCTAGCCCGGCCCCAAAGGCTGCCCCTTGGGCCGTAGCATCCAAAACCACAGGGCGTTCAACGGGAATACCTAGGACATCGGCTTGATACTGCATCAAGAAATTGTTCTGACAAGCGCCACCATCAACTTTGAGTTGCTGAATGGGAGCGCCACAGTCTTGATTGACCGCATCGACGACTTCCTTGGTTTGGTAGGCGATCGCTTCTAATACTGCCCGCACCATATGCTCTCGCTGGGCCCCGCGAGTAATTCCCAAAAAGGCCCCTCGAGCGCTCATATCCCAATGGGGGGCTCCGAGGCCACTGAGGGCCGGGACAAAATAGACCCCGCCATTATCTTCGACGGCTTTGGCCAACCCTTCTGTCTCGGCAGCATTGGTAATGAGCTTGAGGCCATCTCGCAACCACTGAATGCAGGCTCCAGAGGTGAACATACTGCCTTCGATGGCATAGCCAGTTTGGACTTGACTATGATCTGTTTGAGTCCAAGCCACGGTAGAGAGCAGGCGATTCTTGGATCGAGCAATTTCATTTCCTGTATGGGCCACCAAAAAGGAGCCGGTACCATAGGTACATTTGAGGGAACCGGGGCGATCACAGCCGTGGGCGAACAAGGCCGCTTGCTGATCCCCAAAGATGGCGGCAATGGGAATTTCCTGGCCCAAGAATTTGGCGTCGGTTTTGCCAAAGACCCCTAAGCTGGGATGAATTGCGGGCATAAATGACTGGGGAATGCCAAATAGATCAAGGAGATGGTCATCCCAGGTGCCTTGGCTTAAATTCAACAGTAGGGTACGACTGGCATTGCTGTGATCCGTGGCGTGAACCTTGCCTCCTGTGAGATTCCACAAGGCCCAGGTATCGATGGTGCCTGCGATCACGTTGTCTAAATTGAGATTGGGGTTTTGCTTCTTAACCTCTGCTAGGAGCCACGCTAACTTACTCCCTGAAAAATAGGCATCGAGGACCAAACCGGTGCGATCGTAAATATCCTGGGTATGGCCTTGCTCTGCCAGCTGGTTACAGTAGGCTGCGGTGCGTCGATCTTGCCAAACAATGGCTTTGTGCAGTGGCTGCCCCGTGGTTTTATCCCACAGCAAACAGGTCTCTCGCTGCACGGTCAGTCCGATAGCAGCGATCTGAGCGGGATCAATTTTGGCTTGGGCGACTACCGTTTCCATGGCCCAGCGGGTATCACGCCAGATTTCTAAGGCATCATGCTCCACCCATCCTGGTTGAGGATAATACTGAGGAAGCTCTTTATAGGCCTGATCGACGATCTGGCCATCTTGGTCGAAGAGAATGGCACGATTGCCAGTGGTCCCCAAATCCAAGGCCATGATGTAGGTGGCTGAAGTCATGATCTTCCTCGAAGGGTTTACACAATCTTCTCTAGGAGTAACCCTTGAGTGTCCCTTAGTTCAAAAGATCTTAAGCTTTCGACATCATTACCAATTTCTAAGCCGGGAGAGGTCAAGACGACTCGCCATTCGCTTAGTTCTAGCTGTAACCAGTCCCCTAGAGTAACGGTGGCGGGATCACCTCCCATATGGCTAACCATGACAATATCTTCGGACTGTTCAATGCCAGGGCCATGCTGGCTGCGCTGTCCATAGAAGAGGGTGTAGGTTTCCTCGGTGATGCGGTTGAAGCGATCGCGTTCGGTTAAGTTCTCGCCTAGCCAAGGATGAGCAAACCGATATTGACGTGCGGCTAAATTGAAGGCCACTTGTTCAGGGTTTAAGCTGTCTCCCCAATGTTTAACGTTGGAAAAGTCATAGCCATCTTCCATAAAAGCTCGGGCAAACTGTTTCAGCTTAGGCACATCCAAGTCGTTGAGAAATTCGGGACGATCCGAATGTTTCAATGATTCCAAACTGATATTGGTACAGACATTCGTTTCTCCTGCAAAACAACGCCGACAGGATTCCGCTACCATTTCCAAGTTGTAATCTGATTCCAGCATGGTGGCTTGCAACGCTTTCGAAAACTGACGCAGCATCTCTAGATCCGTAAACCCGAGGGCTTTGAGTTGGGGAAACACTTCAGGAGGCTGAAATAATTCTGGTGTGAGCTGCCAGTCAAGGAAGCCAATTTCTTCAGAAACCACTTTGACGCCATATAGCTCATCCGTATTCCGGAAGAAGCCCCAAGCTCCTCGGAAGTTGGCATTGAGAAATTCCATAGGTAAGCCTGGGCAAAACCCCAGTACCCACAGCTTGATGGCAGGATTGTCATAGGCGGTTTTGGTGACCTCGACGAGGGTATCTCCCAAATGCCAGTTAATCGGGCCTTCTGGATCGATTTGATTGCCCCGGCGAACGGTGTCATGGTTGGCGCAGCCGGTAATCCAATTAGAGCCTTGGAACATGACCTCGCAGACTCGTCGCCATTTTTGATCCCAAAAGTGTTGGAGAGCTGGGGTATTGTGGGCAAAAACTAGGGGTCCCCACTGGTAGGAATGGGGTTCGAGCTCAACCAGCTCCAGATAGCGAGAGGTCTCTTCCCAGCCCTCTTGGGGCCAAGGACGGCCATCTTCAAAGATGGTAAACATCAGGCGTTCGTTGCCTTCTATCTCTTGGACAATGTTGCCCATAGCCCTTAGATAGCCGTCGTCCTGTTCGACTAAGTTGGTGAGGGGATTGAAAAAACGAAAGTCCTGTCCCCCATCTACTCGAATGCCATCGGCCCCGGTATTGTTTTTGCGACGCTGCATTTCCAAGAGGATGGCACGGACTGCAGGTAATTGGTGGTTTAAATCCTGGCCATACATGTTAGGGCCTTTCAAGTACTGGCGGCTAATGAGCTTTTCGCACTGGTTATCGGCATGGCCGTACACCAGGTCATAGATGACTTGAATGGGCCCTTGAAAAAAATTATGGAGCGTGGCAATAAAGTCGATGATTTCGTCGGGGCGCAGGGTTTCTAGGACGGATGGATTGGTGGCTGTGGAGCCAATAATGGGCACGTCGTAGCCCCAATTCTGGGTATTGGGTTTTCGCAGGGTGATTTTGATGGTTTGGGTATCTTCATCCGTGAGGCTGGTCGGCTCAGGGGGGCGGGCAAAGAACTCATGATGGTGGTTGTCTTGGTCTAAGCGATATTCAATGGTGGGCTCCATGGGCAATAGCTCGATGGCGTCGTAGCCCACATAGTTCTGTTCTACAGGGGTGAGATCTTCCCCTTGAGCGAGTTTGTCTGAGATGCGCTGGTAGATGCGTGTCAGGCCCGCAAGGGTGCCTTCGGGAGAAGCGGTATGAACATGGAGCTGCAGGATGCAGACCGGCGCCGGGAGTCGAGGCGGTGGATTTTTTAAGTCAGACGCTAAGAATCCTTTGCGAGATTTTGTCTGAGCCCCCGTTGCCTTTAAATAGTCCAAATCTGATCGCTGACGCTGGAGCCGATCGCTGTCATAGAGTTCGGCGGGGGCAAAGACCCCGTAGGGGAGGGAATAGGCTAAGGGGTCGCGAGTGGTTTTTACGCGTCCTTGATTGTCGATATAGCGGAGCCAGTAGAAGCTGCCTGCTTGGTCGCGAGTGCCGGGGCGAAGTCCTTTAATCACGCCCCAAATATATTCACCCTGGAGGATGAGGGGGATGCGATCACGTTGCCAAGTCACTTCTTGCTCAGCAGCCCGGAAGTCAATGGCTTCTAGGGGGGTAAACACTTCTAGATAAATACTGCGCTCGGACTGAATCACTTCAGCGGCCAGCCCAGGGGTCCAGAAACCGATTTCTGTGAGACCGTCTTCTCGGTAATAGGCTCCTAATCGGGTGGCGAGGAGTTGGCCTGTTTGAAAATAGGTAGCGTCAGATTGGTCAATGTTGGCGGCCCAGTCTAGTAAGACTTGTGTTTCTTGGTCATCTAAAACGGGCTCAGGAAAAGCGGAATCAACCACAGTTTTTGCGACATGAAGGGCGTTTTTGCTGTTGTCCAGCCTAACAGAAAGCAGCAAACATTTATCAGGGCTTAATTTGCAGAGTGGGGCATGTTGGCATAGGGTAATCTTGGGGTCATCTCTGATTGCAAAGGATTTTGAGACGGGTGCTGTGGGGTAAAACTCAACTCGTCCATGCCCACAGCATTACAAAAGATACAGCGATGTTGTGGGCGCTCGAACTTTGACATCCCCATTGATCTAGATGACCGTGACAAATAGGAGGCCATCTGATGAAATCTTCCCTAGTGATTCTTTACCACCGTGAACCCTATGATGAGGTGATTGAGAACGGTAAAATTCACTATCGGCCCAAGAAAAGTCCCAATGGCATTTTGCCGACCTTGAAAAGCTTTTTTGCCAGTGTGAATCAGGGGACTTGGATTGCCTGGAAACAGGTGACGGCAAAGCAACGCAATAGCTTTGAAACCCTAGTCACGGTAGAAGGCGAGGGTAATTACAACGTTTGTCGTATCCCTTTGAGTGCCGATCAAGTTAAACACTTCTATCACATCACGTCTAAAGAGGCGTTTTGGCCGATTCTCCACTCCTTTCCCTACCACTTCACCTATGAGTCTTCGGACTGGGAAAACTTTCACACCATCAATCGTCTGTTTGCAGAAGCAGCTTGTGAGCAAGCGGCAGATGATGCCTTAATTTGGATTCATGACTATAACCTGTGGATGGCGCCTCACTACATCCGCCAACTCAAGCCCAACGCCAAGATTGCCTTTTTCCACCACACTCCTTTCCCTTCTGTCGATATTTTCAATATCTTGCCCTGGCGAGAAGAAATTGTAGATAGCCTGCTGTGTTGCGATATTGTTGGCTTCCATATTCCTCGCTACTCAGAAAACTTTGTTAATGTGGCCCGCAGCCTCCGGCCTGTGGAGATTGTGGAACGAGGCCCGATTCCTGAGCATATTACGCCCGTGGGTACGGCTTTGGCTGAACCCAATATGACCACCTACCTGCGTTATAAAGGTCAGCTCGTCAATATCGATGCCTTTCCAGTGGGCACCAATCCCAAACATATTTTGGAAACCCTCAGTCAGCCCACTGCCCAGAAACGTCTGGCAGCAATTAAAGAAGACCTGGGCGGTCGCAAATTGATTATCGCTGCCGGTCGTGTGGATTATGTAAAAGGCAACCGCGAAAAACTAGAAGCCTTTGGTCGCTTGCTGAAACGCCGACCCGATCTCCACGGCAAGATCACTTTTGTGATGACCTGCGTATCGCCAGCCACGGGAATGCGCATCTACAAAAAGGCCCAAAGTGAAATTGAACAGCAGGTGGGTAAAATTAATGGTCAGTTTGCCCAGCTCGGCTGGACACCAATTTTGCTCTATACTCAGCCTCTTTCCTTGGAAGAGCTGCTCAGCTACTATCGGGTGGCGGATATTTGTTGGACAACGCCCCTGAGAGATGGCCTCAACTTGGTGGCCAAGGAATATATTATTGCCAAAGATAAGCAGCCTGGGGTCTTGGTGCTGTCGGAGTTTGTGGGAGCGGCGGTGGAACTGCCAGAAGCGATTCTCACTAATCCCTATTCGATTGATCGGATGGATGAGTCGATAGATAAAGCCTTGGCGATGTCTGATGAAGAGAGCCAAGCTGCCATGACCAAAATGTTTGAGACGGTCACCAAGTATGACGTCGATTATTGGGCGAATCATCTTTTGCAAAAGTTCAAAGCGATTCAATCGGCTCCCTCTGAGAACCAAGCCTCAGTTTCTTAGGCTGGTCTAACGGGTAACGGCGGCTTTGCACCTATTTAATCGTTTTGAATTAATAGGTGTGATGTTGTTGTTCTTGGGCCTATCCTGCTGAGCCGAGGCCAAAGAACATGGATTCCACCGCAACCAGCGGCCCAACCGAGTTTTGAGCTAGGATCACTTCTAACCATTCGACTCACCTCACAGGAGGCATTGTGTTCTCAGGGTTAACGCAAACGGCCTCCCGGCAACGCGAAATCATTGAAGTCGTCCTCCGCAATGGCTGGGACTTCATGCAGCAGCTACTAACAGGGGGTAAAGCAGATCAGCCTGCGTTACCGACGCCTGCTGTGCTGCGTAATATTTTGGTGGATTTGGGGCCAGTCTATGTCAAATTAGGCCAGCTTCTGAGTACGCGCCCTGATATTCTGCCCGCACCCTATATTGAAGCGTTGTCCACGCTGCAAAGCAAGGTCCCTCCCGTTGCCTGGGTTGAAATTAAGGCAGTGATTCAGCAGCAAATTGCCCAGGAATTGCGGTCCCAGTTTAAAGAGATTGATTCCACCCCGGTGGCATCGGGGTCCATTGCCCAAGTGCATCGGGCTATCCTAGCCAACGGTCAGCAGGTGGCTATTAAAGTGCAACGACCGGGGATTGATGGTGTCGTTAATCAAGATATTGCCCTAATCAACACCCTTGCGGATCTGGCGTCACGAACCGATATTGGCAAAGATTATGACCTCAAGTCATTGGCAGCAGAGTTTTCTAATGCTCTCTTAGATGAACTGGATTTCACTGTTGAAGCTAGCCATACAGAGCAGCTGCGCCAAAATCTATCCACCAGCCGCTGGTTTGATCCGCAGGAATTAGTGGTTCCTAAAATTAATCTGGCCTTGACCACGCAAAAAGTGCTGGTGATGCAGTGGCTAGAAGGCGAACCCTTACTGTCAGCAAATTTGCCCTATTCCCAACAGGAACCTAAGATCGATAGTGCCCGTCGGCAGGTGACCACTTTGTTGTTTCGGGCATTTTTGCAGCAAATCTATGTGGATGGTTTCTTCCATGCCGACCCCCATCCCGGCAATTTGTATTATCTCAACGATGGTCGAGCGGCGATCCTAGACTGCGGAATGGTCGGACGCTTGGACCCTAACACCCAGCAGATTTTGACGGAAATGTTGTTGGCGATTGTGGATCTGGATGCTCAGCGCTGTAGCCAGCTGACGCTGCAGTTGGCGAAAACCCGACGGGCGGAGAATTTGGCCCAGCTCGAAAGTGATTTTGAAGCTCTGCTGCGCAAGTACTATAACCGGAATCTGGCGGAGATTAACCTGGGGGAGGTACTGTATGAAGTGCTGCAAGTTGCCCGCTCGAACAAGCTGAAATTGCCGGGAAATGTAGGGCTATACGTAAAAGCCTTGGCTAATTTGGAAGGGGCTGCACGAACCTTTGATCCCAAATTCAATGTCTTAGATGAAATTAAGCCGTTGATGAGCGATTTGTTCCGACGGCAGTTGGTGGGAGAAGATCCGTTGCCGACGCTGCTGAGAACGGCCCTCGATTTGAAGAATTTCTCCTTGCGATCGCCCCGTCAGTTAGAGCAACTCCTGGACCAAGTGACGTCAGAATCCTTGCAGTGGAACTTAAATCTTCTGGGTCTCAATGGCTTACGGATTACGGTGGATAATGCTGCCAATCGCTTGTCGTTCAGCATTTTGGTGGGGTCGCTGATTATGGGGGCGGCGATGATTTCGGCGGAGAAACAAACGGCGTTGTACTGGTTGAGTAATACTCTGTTTGCGGTGGCGAGCTTTTTGGGATTGTGGTTGGCGGTTAGTATATTGCGATCGGGTAATCTTCGTTAATTTGAATTTTTAGGTGTAAAGTCATTTGATTTTATAGGTGTGACTTCAGAAAGGTTTTACCGATCAGCTACTCGACATCATCTCCTAGTTTGGTCAGGGTGTTCGTCTGGATGACTTTTCTTTGAGAGAGATCCAGAAGACTCGCCATTTTCGTTCCATTTTTGACATACACCACCAGCAAGCGATTGCCAGTTAATGCTTGTAAGTTCAAAAGCTGACTGATATCCGTCAAGACCTCAACATACTGTTTACCAAACGCATCTGAAATCGCGATAGTCCGGTGATCTCTGCTGTCTAGATACTTGTCACCATTGGTATCCTTCTTTAGGACCTGATAGACAAACCGAGCAGTTTTCTTGATCTTTTTCTCTTCTGGGTTGGGGGCTTGTTCGTCGAGAGGATACTGTGTGGCTTCAAAAATAGTGTATTGATTCGTGTCGAACAGACTGTGAGACTCTAAAGAACCAGAATCCAAAAACACCAGATTGGCAATGCCGCCCCCCTTGCGTGAATAGAATTCAGAAGAGGATATGCGGGATTTACCTGCTGTCACTTGCGCGATATTGGCGACCAGATAAGGTGTACCTGGAATGGATTCAAAGGCATATAGGGCTTTGTCTGGCTTTGGATCGGTTGCTTGAGCTTGATCATTAGAGAACCGCCTCACAATGGGGACTCGATCACAGGCCCAGAGCACAGGAGTGCTCATCAACACTAATAATACTGATGACCAGCCTTTAGAGATTACAGATGGCTTTATCATGCCGAAAAAATTTCTCACCCTATACCCAGCTTTTTGGGCATAATCTCATCTAACCTTGACTGATGCATTGATAAATATCACACCCAATGTTCAGTTGATGGGTATACAAGGTTAAGCCAAACCTTGAAAAATGCTCGCAAGATAAGGGTGAATTAAAAACGAATGCCTGCTGATTCCAACTCCACCAATGTTTTTGTCAGGATCTTTACTGTTCGTTGGCGTTGTTTCCATGACTTGAGAGAAGCGGGATAAATGGCTAACCAGTGATTAAACCCTTGATAGGTTGTACTGTTCTGGCAAACTAAGTTTTTTGTGGCAGGTAAATGTTTTTGCTGCAATATCTCAATGCAGTGCCTGACTTCATGGGAGGAGGCAAATTCTAAGGCAAACCCATCAATTGTGACTACCAAGTAGGGAAATCCTTTTGCAAAGATGCAGGGTGGGAAGGCGGGTTCATACTGATCTGCGTTCCTCCATTCTGTCGTTGGCGAAGCTTCAAGTACAGCTTTATGCACCCACCAACTCATTGGGCTGAATCTCCGCTGTGGGTGATAGATAATACGCCATTTCTTCATGCTGATTTACTGGCGAGCCCCAGCACTACTGTTGAGGACCGGATACAAGGTCACTGAAAGTGAGCAGTTAGCCTCTGCAATTAAACGAATGGATTCAGCAGTGAGTGCGTAAGGATAGGCCCATGTATCACCACATTCAAAGCCAAGATCGAATTCTCGTAGGTAGCAATTGTCCCATTGTCGTTTAGCCTGAGCTGATAGCTGTGGGAGGACTGCCAGTATGGCCTGAATCGCAAGATCAGCGCAGGAGTCTCCGCTCAGGTTACTTTCTATCGTGGCGTGCCAATGTTCATTGTCAGCTTGGATGTGATTCAAAATACAGCAAGTCTTCTCGAACTCATGGCATAGCATTGTAAGTCGTTCATGGGACCGAAGCTCAAGGTCAGTATTTAAATATTGTGTTTTTTGCTGCATGTTACGACGGTTCTGCTCTCATATTTCAAATTGTTCGACATGACACAACTAGATCGCAATGGATATTCATGATGAGACTCAACGTTGGTATTGATGATCTGACAGGGCAAGAAATTGCCAATTTTCTCCAAGAGCATTTTGATGAGATGCATGCTATCACACCTCCTGAGAGTACTCATGCCCTTGATCTTGATGCGTTGCGTTTGCCCAATATTACATTCTGGTCAGCTTGGGTAGGAGATGAATTGCTCGGATGTGGAGCGTTAAAGGAACTAGACGAGTCAACGGGAGAAATTAAATCCATGCGCACTGCCAAAGCACATCGTGGTAAAGGCATTGCCTCCCAGATGCTAGAGCATCTTATCCAAGCAGCCAAAAGACGTAGCTATCAGTACCTGTATTTGGAAACAGGGGTTTTGCCCGAGTTCTTGCCTGCACGAGCCTTGTACATCAAGTATGGATTTGAATACTGTGGTCCTTTTGAGCAATATGTAGCGGATCCAAACAGTGTCTTTATGTCGAAAACTCTATAAGACAAATTTAAAGATGGGTGGATACAGTGCCCGTGGATAGTTAATGGTCTGTGTCTACTATTCCATGGTGGTTTATCAACCAGTCAATAACGCGAAGTGCTTCAGCTGCATGGGTAGACCAATGATGATGAAATAAAAAATGCCATTCCCAAATGATTGTTTGACGCTGACTATCAGTCGTGGTGTTCCAGTGCAGTAAACCAGACTTTAAATCTCGCCAAATATCGGCTAGATCGTCTGACAAGGTTTGACATACAGGCTCGTCAGGCTCAAGCTCTCCAGGATCAAATATATGCCAGTAATAATTGTACTGATCAAATGTTGCTCCCAGAGATCTGTCGATCTTTGACCATTCTTCGTGAGGAATATCACGGTTAACAATTTCCTCAGTGGTTTCAATGTGAGGTAATGCAAGTGCTGTCAGATAGATTCGGCCAACCTGATAGCGAGCACGGTGAATGAATTGATCAATGGTGTATTGTTCGCATGATTCGATCAGCAAACAATAGTCGGCAGCAGCTTGGATAAATGAGGCAATAGGGGCAGCTACGCCAGATAATTTCAATCCACTTGATTCTAAATTGCTTGAATCCATTCTCGGATTTCGTATTCTGTCCAAATGCCGTTTTTCCAGTAAGGATCGGACTCAACCAGATTGCGGACTGTAGCCTCGTCTTCAGCTTCATAGATGCCAAATACCATTTTGGTGTCTTTGGTCGGACCAATGGTAACCAGTGTACCTGCTGCTTTCTGGGCATTCAGGCCGTCTAAATGATCTTGGCGATAGGGTGCTCGCTTTTCTAACACGCCTTCGCAGTAGCTGCCCCACATTACATACTTCGCCATTTTGATGTTCTTCTCTAAAACTCTAGTGGTGATTATAGCGGGCGACCCGTATTTTCTGAGTCTTTTTGACTGAGGCTGTTGAACCCCCCTTAATTTTTGTACAATGCCCATCAGAACGTATGGGAATCTTGCATGGCATTAAGTGAGTTTCAGGTTTGCGATCGCGACCTCAGTACCGCCTTTCTTCAGGACTATCTCCAGGCAGATCGGATTGCGGTAGATACCGAAACCATGGGATTGAAGCCCCATCGTGATCGCCTCTGTCTGGTACAGATTTGCAATCCTGAAGGCCAAGTCACCGTGGTACGCATTGCCCAGGGACAAATGGATGCGCCCAACCTCAAGCAACTGATGGAAGCGGACAAAGTCCTCAAGGTCTTTCACTTTGCCCGTTTTGATATCGCCACGCTGCTGCATCACCTTGATATTGAAACCATGCCGATCTTTTGTACCAAGATTGCCAGTAAGCTAGTGCGCACCTATAGCCCTCGCCATGGCCTCAAAGAGCTAGTCCGAGAGTTAGTGGGTGAAGAACTCGACAAGTCGGCTCAAAGCTCTGACTGGGGGAATGCAGAGAACCTTTCAGAAGAGCAGTTGAACTATGCATCGAATGATGTCCGTTACCTGTTATCTGCTCAGGCAACCCTCGTGAAGATGCTAGAGCGGGAAGACCGCCTCGAATTAGCCATGGCTTGCTTCCAGTGTCTACCCACCATCGTCACCCTTGACCTAATGCATTTTGACAATATTTTTGAGCATTAAGCCCTTGTGTATCTCCAGCAGCTTCACCTGATCCAATTTCGCAACTATGTCGCCCAGCAGGTTGAGTTCTCTGCTCCCAAAACCATTTTGGTGGGGCCAAATGCCCAGGGAAAGTCCAACCTATTAGAAGCAGTAGAGCTGCTCTCAACTTTAAAATCTCATCGGGTCAGCCGCGATCGCGACTTAGTTAAAGACGGTGAATCCCTCAGCCAAGTAACGGCGACCCTCCAACGAGAAAGTGGCCCTCTCGATTTGAGTTTGACTCTACGGGCCAATGGCCGTCGCACGGTTTCGGTTAATAGTGAAACGATTCGTCGCCAGCTCGATTTTTTGGGGCACCTCAATATAGTCCAGTTCTCCAGCCTTGATATGGATCTGGTGCGGGGAGGGCCAGGAGAGCGTCGGAATTGGCTAGATGCGGTGCTGGTGCAGTTGGAACCTGTCTATGCCCATTTGCTGCAGCAATATCAGCAGGTCCTCAAGCAGCGCAACGCCTACCTCAAACATCATCGTTCTGACGATGCCCCTCAGGTTGATCCTCAACAGCTAGTTCTGTGGAATCAGCAGTTAGCGGCGAGTGGTTCACGGGTGATTCAGCGGCGTCAGCGGATGTTGATGCGATTAGTTCCCCTAGCGGGTCACTGGCACCAAACTATTAGTGGTCACCAAGAACAGCTGGAAATCCTCTACACCCCTAACGTTAGCTACGATCCGCAATTTCCTGAGCAGCTCTATCCCCAGTTCCTTAGCCAACTGGAGGAAAAGTCGATGCTGGAGCAATTGCAAGGTCTATCCCTGGTTGGTCCCCATCGGGATGAAGTGACGCTCCTGATTAATGGCACCCCCGCCCGCCAGTATGGGTCCCAAGGTCAGCAGCGCACGTTAGTATTGGCTCTGAAGTTAGCGGAACTGAAGCTGATTGAGGAAGTAGTCGGTGAAGCCCCCTTACTGCTTCTAGATGATGTGCTGGCAGAGCTAGATCTCAATCGCCAAAACCAGCTTTTAGATGCGATTCAGACCCGCTTTCAAACCCTGATTACGACCACCCATCTAGGTGCTTTTGATGCCAAATGGTTAGACTCTGCCCAAATATTGACGGTGAAAGCAGGGCAGGTCCAGTTTTCAACCTAGCGCTATTCTGTAACTAGCACTGTTAGCGATGCTCTCAAGATGGTTCAAGTTCCCTCTAAAATCCTGACACTGGAAGAATTCCTAAGGTTACCGGAGACTAAACCGGCCAGTGAGTATATTGAAGGGCAGATCCTGCAGAAGCCAATGCCCCAAGGAAAACATAGCCGCATCCAAGGTGAGCTATTAGCTGCGATTAATGCGGTGGTTAAGCCGGAACGAGTTGCTTGTGCTTTTTCCGAGCTACGCTGCACTTTTGGCGGACGATCAACGGTTCCTGATATTGCAGTTTTTCTTTGGGACCGAATTCCTTGCGATGACAGTGGAGAAGTTGCCAATGTTTTTTCACTTGCACCTGATTGGACGATTGAAATTTTATCGCCTGATCAAAGCCATACCCGTGTGACGAAGAACATTATGCATTGCCTTCAGCATGGAACATCAGTGGGTTGGTTGATTGACCCTGATGAAAAAACGGTCTTTGTGTATCGTCCTAAGCAAGAGATAGAAATTTATGATGCAGCGAATGAAGTCTTGCTAGGACCTGATTTTGCTAGTGGTCTGCAATTATCAGTTGAGAACTTGTTTGCTTGGCTGAAGATCTAGCGATAGCTTCTCAAGT
Organism: Acaryochloris sp. 'Moss Beach'; assembly: GCF_021497025.1. Classification (NCBI taxonomy): domain Bacteria; kingdom Bacillati; phylum Cyanobacteriota; class Cyanophyceae; order Acaryochloridales; family Acaryochloridaceae; genus Acaryochloris; species Acaryochloris sp. 'Moss Beach'. Next base: position 1,397,527 of record NZ_CP071717.1, on the reverse strand, counting down.
AAATGATTGATTTCTTGAGTTTGTATTTCAGACGTCTTTTAATGGTCTTTTCTTGAGATATAAAGATCATTCCATATTAAGATTTCAAATCCATAAACTAGACCTATAAACGCTGCTAAAATCATAGGCGGTAGGGCAAATCCATAAAACATGATCGGCACAATTTTAGTCACATAGCAAATGTAGGCAATCAATAAACAGAAGGCCCCTGTAATTAAAGAAAATATGGCTGTAATAATTATTACAAGAGCTAGACGTAGACAGATTTCAAGTAAGTCATAAAGAATTTGGCATATTGAGTCTTTCATAAAGACACTATCCATTACGGTAAAGTGAGACTTCAATCAGTCAAGCATGGGTCTAATTCACTAGAAGCCTATATTATTGAGCGGTAAATACGAATCTGTAGCCAACATCATAAAAGGTGTGTTGGCGGAGATATCCATGCTTTTGATCCCATATTCCGGTCTCTAAATCTTTGCGTAGGTTGGATAACCCCTGCTCTAATTCATTCTCATTGAGCTTGGCAAATGATGAAATTCCGTTGCGAATATTGTGCTTCAGATACAGCTCGGGGCGTGCCCAACCGACCGCAGCAAATGAGTCTGATAAATCATGGGGTAAAGGGAAAGGAACGATATTCACAGCCCTATCCTTAATGGTTGCCATCTCAGCCGTTAACGTTGTAATGGGTAAAAAAGTAGACTGAACATCGGCAATAAACGAAGGGAAATACTCGGTTAGCCAAAAACTAGAAATGAGGTCTGGATCGTAGGTAAAGATAACCATCTGCCCACTTCCAGTTACTCTGTGAATCTCTTGCAGCGCTTGCGAATAATCTGGGAAGTGGTGCAATGCCAAGATGATGATAGCTACATCTGCTGAATGAGAGGGCAATGACAGATGTTCAGCCTTCGCATCTATCCAGCGGACTGCCGGATGGGCAATCGCCTGATGTCGCATAACTGTAGATGGCTCAACGGCCAGAACTTGATATCCATGCTCGGCCAGATACAGTGCATAAGACCCTGTACCCGCACCAATATCTACAATCGTAGAAGCCTGAAACGGCTTCAAAATTTCTAACAGTTTTGCTGCGATGCGTGGATCACTCTGCCTGGTTTGGGCGTAGGTTTTCCCAATCGTGTCGTAAAGCATGATGCTCTCTACTCCACCTGCCGAATACTAAACACAGTACAGGATGCCTCCATCAGATAGGTGCATTAGTAAACATTCGATTCTTTACGTACAAGATTGTGGAAATTGGCATTTTATTTGGTTGCAGCCTCTTTCCCTTTCCACCTACAATCGACGGCGTAGCACTGCTTGCGATCGCTCATGTGTCAGTTATTAGGGATGAACTGTAATGGGCCAACGGATATTTGTTTTTCCTTTGAAGGGTTCTGCGCCCGAGGTGGCAAAACAGACGATCATAAAGATGGGTGGGGAATTGCCTTCTTTGAAGGGGCAGCCTGTCGGTTATTTTTAGATGACAAGCCTTCTGCAACCTCTGCCATTGCCAAACTTATTCGTGAATACCCGATTAAATCGACGAATGTTGTCGCTCATATTCGCAAAGCCACCATTGGTCCAGTGGGCCTAGAAAACTGTCATCCCTTTACGCGGGAACTGTGGGGGCGACATTGGGTATTTGCTCATAATGGGGACCTACCCACTCTGAAATCTGGAAGTTTAGGCACCTATCGCTCCGTGGGCCAAACGGATAGTGAACGAGCATTTTGCTTGATTATGAATCAGCTCAGAGATAAATTTCCCCAGGAGCAACCACCCATGGAGGAGCTGTTCCCCGTGTTGCAAGAGATGACTCAGGCCATCGCCAGTCATGGGATTTTCAACTATTTGCTCTCAGATGGAAAACACCTGTTTGTGCACTGTTCCACCAAGCTTTGCTATATCGTCCGCCAGTCCCCCTTTGCGGCAGCACACCTAATCGATGAAGATCTGACCGTTGATTTTCAAGAGTTAGCAACACCTTGCGATCGCGTTGCCATTATCGCTACTACTTGTCTAACGGATAACGAAACCTGGACCACCATTCAACCCGGAGAACTGCTGGTCTTTCAGGATGGCTTACCGCTGATTTTTCAGGATGACTGGGCTTGTAAGGTCAGTCGTTATTGAGAGGAAACTCCAAGCGTATTGCTGAAATCAGCTGCTCGAACTCAGAGAGTGTAATAGGCTGGCGGTGCTCCACACATAAAACAGCAGGTTGGAACGGTAGCTGCATCAGCCATGGCCTCAAGGAGAAATCAGGCGGGGTTGAATGGGGGCCTTTAAGCTGAAGCTCTTCTGTGGGAAAGGGCCAGTTGGGTAAGAAGGCTTCCAAGTCGTAGCCACTATCAAGAAGATGTCCAGTATCCAGCAGAGTGGTAAAGACCTCGGGTTCTGCTAAGGTGTCCACGAGCTGCCCGATTCGGTAGGGTTCGGTCATGGCTTCACACCGTCGCGGACTTAATGGCTCAATCATAATTTTGATGCCGAGGGCCTTGGCTTTAGCGGCGCAATGACTGAAAAAATCTAAGCAGCGCTCAAAGGGGGAATCAACCACATCACTACCAAATCCGCAGACGGTCACAATCCGAGGAACTTGGAGTTGAGCAGCAATCTCTAAAGTCTGGTGAACATGATGGAGGGCCTGCTGCCGATGCTGGGCATCTGGATGGAGGGGATGAACATCATGCATGGCATAGGCTTGGACTGCTGCGATCGGAATGTTGGCTTTGAGATAGGGTTCCCAGTCCAAATTCCCGGAGTTGGCAATCTCCAATGCAAGATGGTGTTGGGCTGCAAGCTGTAACCGTTCATCCAAGGATGAGGCTGGCAAAGAGCTTTCGTTGTAAGCCAAGATGGGCGGCATGGATTATTTTTTATGGGGTAGTGAAAGAAGTCGATTGGTTTCCACCTGCTGCTTTAGACCGATACATGGCAGTCTCAGTATGACCAAAAATCTGGCCGGGTTTCTCAAAGTGAGCCCCACTAAACTCAGTGCCAATACTGACATTTAGGGCAATTTCTTGTCCTTGAATGGGAAATGGCTGTTGAAGATTGACCAAAATTTCCTTGGCGAATTGATGGACCTGATTTGGATCAGACGGTTTATTAATCAGAATGGCAAATTGGTCTCCACCGATGCGGGCTAGCATATCATCTGGATGAGTGATGGCTTGTAGGCGCTTGGCCAGCTCCTGCAATAATTCATCGCCCACTTGATAGCCGAAAGATTGGTTGATCGTGCTGAAGCGATCGCAATCTAGATACAGCAACGCAAATTTGTATGCCTCATCCATCTTGGCTAGGAATAGTGACTGTTCTAGCCTGGTAAGCAATGAAGCTCGATTCGGAATTCCGGTAAGACTATCGATGCTACTCGTTTCTAAAATGCGGCTGTTGGCCAGATGGAGTTTTTGGTTTTGGTCAACCAACCACTCTTGCAGCTTGGCATTTAGGGCGACAACTTTTTCCTGGGCATCTTTCAGGGATAGCTGGTTATGGACTCTTGCTAGTACTTCTTCAAGTTGGAAAGGCTTAGTCAAATAATCTACGCCACCGACTTCAAATGCTTTGACTTTGTCTAAAGGGTCATCGAGAGCACTGAGGAAAATAATCGGAATATTAGCGGTTTGGGGATTTCGTTTGATCTGAGTGCAGACCTCATAGCCATTTAAGTCGGGCATGAGAATATCGAGCAAAATGAGATCAGGGGGAAGTGATTCCACAGATTGGATGGCCATCTCTCCACCGGTCGCTTTCCGGACGCTGTACCCTTGAATTGACAGCATATTGGAGAGTAACCGGAGGTTTTCTACGGTGTCGTCTACGATTAAAATTTCACTCGGTAAGACAGATGTGGCAGGACTAGCAATGCCTGAAATAGGATTGGCACGATATTCATCCATATTCTGGTCTAAATCGGTGTCGTGGGAGATCATGGGTGTGCCTTTTGTATGTGGAACGGGTGAATAGATTTAGGGCTGGGGAAACTTCGCTAATTGTGCCAATTGCTCAAATTGGTAATTCTCGACCAAGCAGGTCAAATCGTCAGCTATGGTCTGATGTTCAGGTGGGATTTGCTGGATCAATTTCAGCAGGAGAAGATCATTGCCCTGGTGGGCCCGCTGCCTGACTTCCTCAAGCCATGCAGTCGGCATTACCCTGAGTTGGTCTATGTTCAACTGCTCGGACCGAGTCGGCAACTCTTGTCCCTGGTCATCAGGATGTGAGTTGTGAACGACTGGAACATATTGCACTCCGAGATATTTTGTTATTTTTTCTAAAACCTCATTTTGCCGAAAAGGCTTGCGGACAAAATCATTACAGCCTGCCTCTAGAATCTTTTGCTTGTTCTCTTCAAACACACTTGCGGTCAAGGCGATAACAACCGTGTTTTGCCCTTGTGGAGTGGCTTTGATCAGTCGCGTGGCATGGCAGCCATCCATCTCTGGCATCTGCATATCCATCCAAATTAAATGGGGTTGCCAGGTTTCCCAGATGGTTATGGCAGCTTGACCATTGGACGCCTCTTGCACTGAGAAACCGATCAAACTCAGCAATTCTACCAAGGGTTTGCGGTTGGTTTGTTCATCATCAACGACTAATATGCGGAAATCCGGTTGATTGGGAGCCAAATTGACCGCCTGAAAGGTATGGTCATGGTCCTGATCTAACACTGTTTCATCAGCAATGGTTAAAGGAATATGGAAGGTAAAGGTCGAGCCTTGTCCTTCTTGACTGGTAACCGTGAGTTGTCCACCCATTAAAGTGACAAATTTTTGGCTAATACTGAGTCCTAGCCCAGTTCCTTCTCTAGATTGCAAGCCAATATTGCCCTGCTCAAAAGCATGAAATAGTTTATCTAAACTGGCCGCATCGATTCCGGGTCCGGTATCCGTGATGGTAAAAAACAGCGACTCTCTGGCTACAGAGATGCAAAGATTGATCTGCCCTTGCTGAGTAAATTTAATCGCATTACCCAGAATGTTAATCAAGACCTGGCGCAGCTTATTTTGATCGGCCTGAATATATCGAGGCACCAGGGATTGGCCTTGGAATGAAAGTTGAAGCTGCTTAAGAGAGGCTTTGAGACTAAACATCTCTTCTAATTCAGAGAGCAGGTTATATAGATCAAAACTTGACTGATTGAGGTACAGTTGTCCGGCCTCGATTTTAGACATCTCCAGCACATCATTAATTAAGGTGAGGAGGTGTTTTCCGCTGCGATTAATCGTTTTGACATACTGGGTATGTTGGGCAGATAACAGGGTAGAGTGTTGCATCAGTTGGGCATAGCCCAGGATGGCATTCAAGGGTGTGCGCAGTTCGTGACTCATGTGGCTCAAAAAGTTACTCTTCGCCCGACTGGCTCTTTCCGCTTCCTCTTTTGCTTTTTTTAGAGCCTTGGCCTGTTTTTGAGAATGGGCTAATAACTCTGCTTGCTGAACGGCAACCCCTAGCTGCGTGCCGACTTGCGTCATGATTTGAATCGCGGATGGGCTCCACAAGCAAGGCGCGGTATTTTGAGTGGCGATGAGCAGTCCCCATAGATGAGAGCCATCGACGATGGGAACGACCAGATAAGCTTGAATATTTAACCGCTCTAAAACTTTGAGTGTATAAGGATCAAAGCCAACCTCTTTGATATCTGTGATGGTTCGACAGGTTACATTCTGACTGTGTTTTCCCAAGGCAACATCATATTGATAATTCTGGCCAAGGATCTGTTTAAGCCCTGATGGTGGTGTAATATCTACCGTTCGTGATCCTGCCTTTTGGGCTTTCAGCGCGATAATTGAAGGGCTGTCCTGGCTCACGGATTCAGCGACTAATGTGCCAGTCCAATCGGATTTAAATTGGTAGACCAAGGTGCGATCGCAAGCAATAACGCGTCTTAATTCTTCGGTTGTATCGGCAAAAATGGTTTGTAATTCCAAAGTTTGCCGCATGCGTTGGATGATGCCAGAGAAGGCTTGTTCTCGTTCGGCAGATTTCTGTAACTCGGCAGTCCGTTGCTGAACCAAGATTTCTAACTGGTCGTTCATGGTTCGGAGCTCAACTTCTGCCCGTTGTCGTTCCTGAATTTCCTGCTCTAATCTTTGATTCGTGATCAATAATGCATTGGTTCGCTCTTCTACTCGTTGCTCGAGTTCAGTATTGACCTGGCGCAACTGGGCTGCTAATTGTTTGCGTTCAGTGATATCTCGCCAACTAGAACGGCTATGGAGAATATTGCCCTCTGAATCTCGAACGGCCCGTACATTGAGACTAACGTCTAGCTTGCTGCCATCTTGGCGGTTGAGCTGTAATTGAGCATCTTGGACTGTTCCGGTTTCAGCAAAAGTATTAAATGCTTTCTCTGCTTCAGGGTGGCAATCTGGGTGGTACAGAGAAAATATAGATCCATTGAGAATGTCTTCTTTATTCAAGTCCAAGGCATGGCATAACGTCTTATTGCATTGCAATACCTGATGAGATTGAGCATCTACAGATGCATACATATCAGGGGCGTTGTCATATAGATCTTGGTAGTTTGCCTCGGATGCTTTCAGCTGATTAAAAGCCAGTTCCAGTTGGGTCGTCCGTTCATGGACGAGTTGTTCTAACTGTTTATTTAATTGCTGTAAGGCTGCTTTAGCCTGCTTGCGTTGATTAATATTTTGGATTTGAGAAATAAAGTAGAGGGGTTGCCCCTCGTTATCCCGCACCAGAGAAACACTCAGTAAAATCCAGACTTCATGACCTTGTTTATGGATATATCGCTTCTCCATCTGGTAAGTGTCAATCTCACCTGCTAGCAGTTGCTCAACATAGGTCAGATCTGATGCCAAATCATCGGGGTGGGTGATTTCTTGAAAGGTCAATGCCAGCAATTCTGATTCTGAATAGCCGACAATGCTACAAACAGATGGATTTACTCTGAGCCAATGCCCTGTTGGCGAAACCAAAGCCATGCCAATGGCTGCATATTGAAAAGCGCCTAAAAATCGAGCTTCACTCTCCACTAAGGACTGTTCAATCTTTTGTTGCTGGCTGAGATCTTTGCCAATCCCTAAAAAACCAGTCAATTTGCCAGTCTCATCATGCACCGCAGTGACAGATAAGCGAACCGGAAAACGGCTCTGATCTTTACGGATATACGTCCAGATGTTTTCGTCAGCAATGCCCAATCGAGCTTTGGCCACAAAGACTTCAAACCCTGGTTCAAGGGTATATCCGAGTTCCTGGGAGAGCTGTTGAGCTTGTTGTTCAATTTCTTGAGGGTCATGGATGAGCGCGGGAGTCACTTTGCCGATGATCTCTTCAGGCTGATAGCCAAGGGTGCGCAGAGCCACTGCATTGAAAGTTTGAATAATCCCTGCAGGATCGGTCGCAATAATAATGAAGTCAGCACTGTCGAGAATGGCTTGTTGCCAAGCTATCGACTGTTGTAATTGAATCGTCACAGGCTTATTCGCAATATTGAGTTAATTTTCTCCTGCTATCAAGAAAATGATGTATTGCAGACATACTTAAATCAAAGAATTCCCAATTTAGAAGCCATTTAACCAAAAATTTCTGGAGAAATTATCTATGAAGCTCTAGCTTATTCAGCAAGAATGCTAATAGCTATTGATCTTGATGATTTTGAGGGTCTATTCCATTTCTTCTGCTTCTCACTCATCAAGGATTTGCCTGGACGCTATTCAGGTTCGATGGGGGCACTTTGTTGAGTGATAAGAAGCGGGATGCTCTCACTGAACGATTGCGGAGTGGGAACAATAGCTAGGTCTAGTTTTGCGTTAAGATCTAATTCCTTCAGATATACAACTTTAGATTTCAAGTCTCACACTCCGTATCGACAGTAGTGAGATGTTCTTGAGTGCCTAAAGGTATGGGTGTTATCCGATACTTCTATGTGGTGCCTCTTATCTGTTGGTTACACAAGATACATTTTTTACCCAGTTGCTTATGTACTACTGGGATTGAAGGCAATCTGCTGAACACCTTTTTGGGCTGCAACTTACGGAAGTACAGCTATATTTTCCCTCCTTATTTATTGAACCCGATCATGACTGATACTTTGAATGTGCTTAAGTCCTCCTCCGCTTCTATTTTTCCTGGACAGCCTTGGCTCGTGGAAGAAAGGGATGCCTGTGGAGTTGGGTTTATTGCCCGTCCCCAAGCCAATCATGATTTGATTCAGCAAGCGTTAACTGGGTTGACCTGCCTAGAGCATCGGGGAGGATGTAGCGCCGACCGAGACTCTGGGGATGGGGCCGGAATTCTGACGGCAATTCCCTGGCAGCTCTTTCAAAAATGGTGGTCTACTCAAGGTCAAACTCTACCGGATACAGAACAGGTGGGAGTGGGGATGGTGTTTTTGCCCGCCGATGCAGGGGCATTGGCTCAATGTAAACAGAGGGTGGAAGAGGTTGCGATCGCAGCCCAATTCCAAGTCCTAGGATGGCGACCCGTACCCATTAAGCCTGACCTTCTAGGAGAACAGGCCCGCGCCAATCAGCCCGATATTGAGCAGGTGTTTCTGGTCTCGCCCCATCTACGGGGTGATGAACTGGAACGCCAGCTCTATTTAGTGCGCAAGCAGATCGAGAAAGCGGTATCTGAAACCCAGGCAGAATGGGCGCAAGAGTTTTACTTCTGTTCTTTGTCCCATCGCACCATTATTTATAAAGGCATGGTGCGGTCAGAAATCCTGGGGACCTTCTATGGGGATTTGCAGAACCCGGACTATATCAGTTCCTTTGCTATTTATCATCGTCGATTTAGTACCAATACCTTACCCAAGTGGCCCCTTGCCCAACCCATGCGCTTTTTGGGCCATAACGGGGAAATCAATACCTTGCTCGGCAACGTCAAATGGATGGCGGCCCGCCAATCAGCCCTGAGCCATCCCCATTGGCAAGACCAGTTTGACGAGCTTCGCCCTCTGGTGAATCCGAACGCCAGCGATTCAGCCAATTTGGACAAGACGCTAGAGCTGCTAGTGCAGTCCGGGCGCAGTCCCCAAGAAGCGCTGATGATGTTGGTGCCGGAAGCCTATCGTAATCAGCCTGCTCTGGCGGACCACCCGGAAATCGTCGATTTTTATGAATACTATAGTGGTCTGCAGGAAGCTTGGGATGGTCCAGCCTTGTTGGCTTTTAGCGACGGCAAAGTTGTGGGAGCGGCCCTAGATCGAAATGGACTCCGACCCGCTCGCTACTGCACCACTCAGGACGGCACCGTTTATGTTTCCTCGGAAGCGGGAGCGATTCCCATTCCCGAAGCAGAGATTGTCACCAAAGGGCGCTTAGGGCCTGGCCATATGATTGCGGTGGATTTAGCTACCCATCAGGTGCAGACCAACTGGGAGATTAAAGCCCAAGTCGCCGCCGAACATCCCTATGGAGACTGGTTGCGATCCCATCGCCAACCCCTCACGGAACAACCTTTTCCCGAAGCTCCACAAGCCGAACTCCAAACCTGTTTCCAGCAGCAGGTGGCCTATGGCTTTTCCCTAGAAGACGTGGAAATGGTGGTGCAGGCCATGGCCAAGGATGGCAAAGAACCCACCTTCTGTATGGGAGATGATATTCCCCTATCGATTTTGTCGTCGCGCCCCCACGTGCTCTACGACTACTTTAAGCAACGATTTGCCCAAGTCACCAACCCCGCCATTGACCCCCTACGGGAAAAGCTAGTCATGTCCTTGGTGACCCTCCTGGGTCGTCGCCGCAATTTGCTCGACCATGATCCAGAAGCCGCCCGTCTGATTAAGCTCAATTCTCCGGTGATTAACGAAACGGAATTGAGTGAGATTCGGGCCTCTGACTTTGGGGTGCAAACCCTCTCCACCTTATTCCCCCTCAGCCATGGTCCGGAAGGCTTAGCCACCGCCGTGCAGTCTCTGTGTGAGCAGGCCACCGCTGCCGTTCAGGCAGGACAGCAAATTCTAGTGATTAGCGATCGCCATACGCCCACTGGGGAGGCCACCTGGCTGAATTCTGACTATAGCTATATCCCACCCTTGCTAGCCGTGGGGGCGATCCATCAGCATTTAGTCAAGCAAGAGATTCGCCTGCAAGCTTCCCTTGTCGTGGAAACGGCTCAATGCTGGAGTACCCACCATTTTGCTTGTCTCATCGGATTTGGTGCGGCAGCCATTTGTCCCTATTTAACTTTCGAATCTGTCCGTCACTGGTGGTCAGATGAGCGGACTCAAAAGCTAATGGCTCGGGGTAAAATTCCGGCCATGACCATTGGTGGTGCCCAAAGTAACTACCGTAAAGCCGTGGAAGCGGGCTTACTGAAGATTCTTTCCAAGATGGGGATTTCCCTAATTTCTAGCTATCAAGGCGCTCAGATTTTTGAAGGGATTGGCATTGGACCGGAGTTGCTAGAGCTAGGATTTGCGGGAACCACCTCTCGGGTGGGGGGACTGACCATTGCTGAACTGGCTCAGGAAACGATGGCTTTCCACCAGAAAGCCTTCCCCGAGCTGGATATGAAAAAGCTAGAAAACTTTGGCTTTATCCAGTTCCGTCCCGGGGGTGAATACCATATGAACAACCCGGATATGTCAAAAGCCCTGCATAAAGCGGTTGCAGATAAAGACTATGACCATTACCAGGTCTACAAGCAGCAGTTGCTTAGCCGACCTGTGACGGCCCTACGGGATTTATTGGATTTTAAGAGCGATCGCACCGCAATACCCCTTACCGAAGTGGAGTCTGTAGAAGCCATCGTTAAGCGCTTCTGTACCGGTGGTATGTCATTAGGAGCCTTGTCCCGAGAAGCCCATGAAGTGTTGGCGATTGCCATGAACCGCATGGGAGCCAAGTCCAATTCTGGCGAAGGCGGTGAAGATACGGTGCGGTTTAAGGTGCTCTCCGATGTGGATGCCAACGGTAAGTCGGCTGTGCTGCCCCATTTACAGGGGCTGCGCAATGGCGATACGGCCAGTTCCGGAATTAAACAGGTGGCCTCCGGTCGATTTGGGGTCACCCCGGAATATCTCATGAATGCCCAGCAAATTGAAATTAAGCTGGCTCAGGGGGCAAAACCCGGTGAAGGTGGACAACTCCCAGGCAAAAAAGTCAGCCCTTACATTGCCATGCTCCGCCGTTCCAAGCCTGGGGTTACCCTGATTTCGCCGCCGCCCCATCACGATATTTACTCCATTGAAGATCTAGCCCAACTGATTTTTGATCTGCATCAGATCAATCCCCAAGCCAAGGTCTCCGTCAAACTAGTGGCAGAAATTGGCATTGGTACGATTGCCGCTGGAGTGGCTAAAGCCAATGCGGATGTCATCCAAATCTCCGGCCACGATGGGGGTACTGGAGCCTCTCCTTTAAGTTCGATTAAACATGCGGGCAGTCCCTGGGAACTGGGGCTAACAGAAGTCCATCGAGCTTTGATGGTGAATCAACTGCGCGATCGCGTCATTCTGCGAGCCGATGGCGGCCTCAAAACCGGATGGGACGTGCTGATGGCGGCCCTGATGGGGGCCGAGGAATATGGCTTTGGTTCCATTGCTATGATTGCCGAGGGCTGTATTATGGCCCGCATCTGCCATACCAATAACTGCCCGGTGGGGGTGGCTACTCAGCAAGAAAAACTGCGCCAGCGCTTCACAGGACTTCCAGAAAATGTAGTTAACTTTTTCTACTTTATTGCCGAAGAAGTGCGAACATTGTTAGCTCACCTGGGGTATCACTCTCTGAATGAACTGATTGGTCGAGCTGATCTATTGCAGGTTCGGGAAGACGCTCAGCTCACCAAAACGAAGCAACTCAATTTGGACTGCTTGACCCAGCTTCCCGATACCCGCACAGACCGCAGTTGGCTGGATCATGGACCTGTTCATACCAATGGTCCCGTTCTGGATGACGAGCTATTGCAGAGCCCTGAGATTCAGCAAGCGCTCCGAAATCAAACGGCTGTGGCTAAAACCGTGGGAGTTGTGAATACGGATCGGAGTGTGGGGGCACGGATTGCAGGTGAGATCGCAAAACAATACGGCAATACGGGATTCACCGGCCAACTGAATCTCACCTTTGAAGGCAGTGCGGGCCAAAGCTTTGGGGCCTTCACCTTGCCCAATATGATCCTCAACTTAGTGGGAGAAGCCAATGACTTTGTGGGGAAAGGGATGCACGGGGGAGAAATAACCATTAAACCCTCACCGGCAGCCACCTATGCCGCTGCTGACAATGTGATAATCGGCAATACCTGCCTCTATGGCGCGACAGGGGGCACCCTCTATGCCAACGGTAAGGCCGGAGAGCGATTTGCTGTACGCAATTCCCAAGGCCAAGCGGTGATTGAAGGATCGGGTGATCATTGCTGTGAATATATGACGGGTGGTGTCGTGGTCGTCCTCGGAGAAACGGGCCGCAATGTCGGTGCGGGCATGACCGGTGGACTGGCCTACTTCTTGGATGAAGACGGCAGTTTCCCCACCAAGGTCAACCCAGAGATTGTCCAAATTCAGCGAGTCAATACTGAGGCAGGTGCCCAGCAGTTAAAGGCTCTGATCCAAACCCATGTGGACCATACGGGCAGCCCCAAAGGCAAAGACCTTTTGGAGCATTGGTCCGAGTATCTACCACAGTTTTGGCAGGTGGTTCCCCCCTCAGAAGCAGAGCGAGCTGAAGTGAGGGAAGGTGCACCGGAAAAAATGTTGACGTCAGCTTAAGTGGGCATAAGGTTTGGCAATCTGTCAGGGGAGTGCAGGGTTTATTCGGTACAATAATCCCCAACTCATCACCGTTGCGTGTGACCCACTCCTATGGCTAAGTCCAGCTTGTCCCTGGCCCTGACGGCGTCTGACCCTTTTGAGGTTAAAGACCAGAAAAAACGCCTACAGCCGGCTTTTAAGAAGTCATTGCCCTGGTTGCTAATGGGCTGTATCTCTCTGCCCATTAAGCTGCCGTTTCCTACCCCGTTTGACTGCAAAACGCCCCCGACAAACCCCTACGATTCGTCGGCAGCCGCGACGGCGGCAGCCAGTGCCCCGGCCTGTGCCTGAACCCGTACTAGAAGTCCCCGCCCCCCATCCCGCCTCAGAAATCAAGGCCTAATCTCATAGTGGGTGCCCAAGGGAACTTCTCTCAACTGATTTATGCAGAAGTCAATGATATTCGCCAGTCCTATGGTCTGCAGCCCTTGCAGTGGAATGCAAGCGTCGCCAACGTGGCCCGTCAGCATAGCCGGAATATGGCGGACAATAACTTCTTTAGTCATGCGGACCCCCAGGGCAATACGGCTTTGGAACGATTATTAAATGCAGGGGTGCCGTTCAATTTAGTAGCCGAAAACTTGGCCCTGAATGATAATGCACCGGATCCGGTATCCGTTGCCATTAAAGGATGGTTGGATAGCCCAGGTCATCGGCGGAATATGCTTCGGGCCGAAGTGACCGATACGGGAGTAGGTGTAGTGCGTCAGGGCGAAGAATATTTCTTCACACAGCTGTTTATTCGGCGGCCTTGAGGGATACAAAGAGTCTAGATAGAAGGCTTAGAGAGACTTTCATTAAGTAACATTGTTTGAAGTTTCCTCTCATTTTTGTCGAAGTGGCAAATGCACTGCTGTAAACTAAACTCGTTATAGGATCCTTGACTATACAGTTGTCTTTGAAAAGCACCCGACGCTAGCAGACGCCTGTTAACGTCAATTATTTTTTGGAGCTCTTATTCAATGTCTCACACAGTCAAAATTTATGACACGTGCATTGGATGCACCCAGTGTGTCCGCGCCTGCCCGACTGATGTTCTCGAAATGGTTCCCTGGGATGGATGTAAGGCTGGTCAAATTGCCTCATCTCCCCGCACAGAAGACTGTGTGGGTTGTAAGCGTTGCGAAACGGCTTGCCCCACCGACTTCTTGAGCATTCGGGTTTATCTAGGTGCAGAAACATCGCGCAGCATGGGCTTGGCTTACTAAGCGTTTTCGCTTTCATCGTAAATCTTGAGTCAATTTTGCTGTGTTGCATTTTTAAAAAGAGGGAGCCTCGGCTTCCTCTTTTCGTGTTTTAGCTATGGATTTGACGGCGGACGATATGAGCCAATCAAAGACGATTTGGGTAAATGAACAGCTCGATCCGGCTGGGTTAATGTATGCCTGTATTGCCTGTTGTGATGCCCAGCATGCCCAAGACTGCCACACTTCTTTTCAAGACAATTTGACGGAGTATCAAAAGCAAGCAGGATGGGTGGCCCGTTTGAGAACCGTGGAGTCCTGGGATGATGTTCCCGCCTGCGCCCTGAAACTCAGCTAAGATGTCTGAAGTGTCGGGTCGCGCATAGGCAAACAGCATGGAAAACGGTCGAAACCGTGAAGATAAGGCTACCAAAATTCCTCAAACTCTAGCGGCAGAGCTGGGTAATAGTAGTCCTCAAACAGCATCGATGCGTCCAGAACATCTGTCGCTCCCAGAAGATAGTCCTGACCAAGCAGACTCAGCGGTTGCTTGGTCGATTGAGGAAAGCGAAAAACTCTACCGAATTCGGGGGTGGGGAGAACCCTATTTTTCCGTTAATGCAGCAGGCCATGTGACGGTATCGCCCAAAGCCGATCGAGGGGGCTCTTTAGACCTGTATGAGCTAGTCCAGTCCCTGCAGCAGCGAGATATCCATGCTCCTTTGCTGATCAGGTTTTCAGATATTTTGGCGGATCGAATTGAGCGCTTAAATGCCTGTTTCGCTAAAGCGATCGCACGCTACAGCTATCCCGGTCGCTACCGAGGTGTTTTTCCCGTCAAATGCAATCAACAGCGCCACCTGGTAGAAGACTTAGTCCGTTTCGGTCAACCCCATCAGTTTGGGCTAGAAGCAGGCTCTAAACCAGAATTACTCATTGCCATTGCCTCCCTCAAAACCCCCGGTGCATTGCTGATTTGCAATGGCTATAAAGATTTGGAATATGTCGAAACCGCCATGCTGGCCCAGCGTTTGGGGCATCAGGCGATTATTGTGATTGAACAACTCGAAGAAGTGGATCTAGTGATCGAAGCCAGCCGTCGGCTTCAGATTCAGCCCATTTTGGGGGTGCGGGCCAAGCTCAGTGCCAAGGGAATTGGTCGATGGGGAACGAGTGCGGGGGATCGCGCCAAATTCGGTCTCAACATTCCAGAAGTCGTGGCTGCCATTGAGCATCTGCGGGTCGCTAATCTACTTGATTCCTTACAATTGCTCCATTTCCATATTGGCTCTCAAATCTCAGCCATTAGCGTGATCAAAGATGCCCTGCGGGAAGCCAGCCAAATCTATGTCGAGCTGGCCCGATTAGGAGCCAACATGAAGTTCTTGGATGTGGGCGGTGGCCTAGGGGGTTGATTACGACGGATCGAAAAGCAACTCGGCAGCGTCTAAAAACTACAACATGCAGAACTATGCCAATGATGTGGTTGCCGAGGTTAAAGAAGCCTGTGCTGAAGCGGATATCTCCGTGCCCACATTGGTGAGTGAAAGTGGGCGAGCCATCGCCTCTCACCAGTCTGTGCTGATTATGAATGTGTTGGGTAGTAGTGAAACCCTAGACCTGACGCCAGAACCGGCCCAAGCTGATGAACATCTGATTATTCGGAATCTCTGGGAAACCTATCAAACTATTGATGCCGAGAACTATCAGGAAGCCTATCATGATGCTTTGCAGTTCAAGGAAGAAGCGGTTAGTCTGTTTGGGTTTGGCTATCTGAGTCTGCAGGGGCGGGCCAGGGTAGAGCGACTCTGTGGGGCCTGTTGCCAGAAGATACTTGCGATCGCACGGCAAGACGATGACGTTGCCGTTGACTTAGAAGATCTCGAACGTCGGATGGCGTCACTGTATTACACCAATCTTTCTGTTTTTCAATCTGCCCCCGATACCTGGGCAATTGGTCAGCTATTTCCGATTATGCCGATTCACCGTCTTGAAGAAGAGCCAACTCAAAGGGGCACTCTCGTCGATCTCACCTGCGATAGTGATGGCAAAATCGATCAATTTATCTACTCTCGCGACACAAAACCAATCCTGGAACTACATACCTTAAAGCCCAATGAACCCTATTACTTAGGGATGTTTCTAAATGGGGCTTATCAAGAGGTCATGGGCAATCTCCATAATTTATTTGGTGATACCAATGTCGTTCATATTGATCTAACCCCGATGGGGTACCACATTGCCCATGTGGTCAAGGGCGACACGATCACCGAGGTACTGGAATATGTCCAATATGACGCTGATGATCTGATAGAAGAAATTCGGAAACAGTCTGAAGCCGCATTGCAAGAACAGCACATCACATTACCAGAAGCCCAACTTCTCCTAAAAAATTATGAGCGTAGTCTCAGAGGCTATACCTATCTCAAGTCTTAAGACCAATTAAAATGTTGCAATGAAGACTTTGGCTTGTCCTCAGCTTGCAACATCGACTCATTCAAAATAGACCTTTCCTCCAAAGAAATATGGAGGAAAGGTCATCATTCAAAGGAAAGAATGAGTTAATTTAATTCAGTACAGCGACTTCAGGCTGAACAGTAACGTTTGCCTGGGAGAGATGCTTCATCATGTATTCAACGGTTTGTGGAGTTACCCAGCCGTGGTTTACCAAAATTTCTCCTAAGCGTTTGTTCGAGATTTGCTGTTCTAGTAATGCCTCGTCAACTTGTGTTGATGTTACTAAGCCTGCTTCAACTAGATTTGCTCCCAACTGAGCACAGGCGCTAAGTTCTGGATTATCAACCAACGTATTGTTGACTTGATGCAATAGAAATTGAATGGTTCGTTTTTGTACCCAACCCCGTTTTTGTATAACATCTCCTAAACGAGCTGATGTTTCCAGTTCTTGTTCCGCTAAGGCGACTTCCAACTGCTCTGACGTGAGCAGTCCTGCCGCAAGAAGATGAGTACCGATTCCTTGGGAGTCGTTTAGCTGCTCAGTCATAAACTTTAACAGTGGTTGAATATGTACCTCTTCTTTCCATTCACTGGCGATATCTTCGATAATATGATGCTCAGCTACTAATTTGCCTTGGTAATAACGCCGGATGATGGGGTGAAGACTGGGACTTTGCTCTGCATTATGTATGTCATCTTTATGAACTCGCTCAATGGCGAATGGATCAGGAAAGGCATCTAGGTATTCATGTCCGAATTCCAACGTAATAGTGTAGTAGTGGTTGTGTTTTCCTAAATCACTGTCAAAAAGATAGTCTTGAGGAACTTCTTGATAATACTTTCCTTGCTGCTGATCTTCAGATACAAAGATGACATCACATAGAAAGCCTGTTTGCTGCCATAATGCAGAACTCTGATTCACTCGCTTAAGAATTACATCGGTGAATGTTTGTGGAATTAATTCTAAGTTTTGATGCTGCCAGGCTTTGTGATGGAAACGGCGCTCAAAAATTTGGTGGAGAGCTTTAATATTGTATCTAAAGCCGTGAATAAAGCCTGATTGGTTCTCTTTAAAGTCTCTCATATGCATGAGAATACCTGCAAAGAATAGATCTTTTACATTAGTAGATTCCCACGCACTTGTTTGATCAGGGAAACGATTATTAATCGTAAGATTTGGTTTACATGAGTTATCAAAAATGCTGTCATCAAAGCGGAAACCAGTACAAGCGATAATCCGATCATATTCGAGATCTTCTACTTCACCATTTGCATGGGTGTAAGAAACATTGACGATGAACTTACCATGCTCATTTTGCTTGATATTATTAATATGAGCATTAAGAATGAGATTTTGAGATTTAAGTTGATAAGTATCTAAAAAATTGTTATTTACAGCACGGAGATGCCCAACATACTTGGTCTTCCAAGCCATAGAGATTGGATTGGGGCTACAAACATGTATTGTTGCTGCAGTATCAATCAAATTGTCAGCAGTTTCAAATGCAGAATTTCCTTTGCCAATAACTAAAACCCGTTGATTTTCGAAGTCATCTGGTTGTACTGATACATTAGTATATTTTTTCAACTAAATTAATGCCAGGTATTTCGGGTAGATAAGGTTTTGAACAGCCAGTAGCTATTATTAAATTCTTGCATGAATATACTTTGCCATTTTGATCAGTTAATATAAATTTATTGTCTTTAGTGATGTTAGTGATATTGACGCCATACTCAATATTTAAATTGAAGTGGTTAGCAAAATCATCTAAGTAATTGACAAAAGTATCAGCATTTGGGAAATATTTTTTTACTGTAATGTTTGAACAGCATTTCTTCGCTATCGCTTAGGAGTGAATTCCAGTCCCAACGTAGATTTATTTCTGGATTGTCATATCCTGTATGCCGTTTATTAATTGAGATTAGTTTGCGATGTCGAGGATAATCCTTGAAAAAGGTTCCTGGTGATTTCCCTGATTCTAAAATTACATAGTCATGATTAGATTTTTCAAGATAGTAACCTAATTGGATTCCGGCAGGACCAGCACCAAGAATAAGATAATCGAAATCATTGCGATAAAGACTAGAAATACTATTCTCACAATCATTCATTTGGAGAGATAGATTTAATAGTTCATGAGTAAAATCTGTGAAAGCACTAAATAAATCATCAATTATTTCAAGAGAACTCTCTTTCATCTTCTCAGAAATAATCAAATTTTTTAGAAAGTTATCAACATTCTCTATTCCGGTAGTATGACCTGTCTCGACTGATAAATGATGCTTGCCGAAATAAATAAACTCTCTATTTTGTTGTTGATGTAATTCTTCAGCAATTGGCTGGACGTTTGTAAACATAACGTTTCCAGTTGCTTCAAGAACTTCGATGATGATAATTTTTTATGATCGGTGTAGCTTGAAAAGAATTCCTGTATATTTCATTCACTAACTTTCTGCCAGCATAGCAATTTTCATTCCATAGAAATTGCAATGTGCTGCTAAATTTCATGTTTTTATCATAATTTAGATTCTTAATGTCTTCTAGAAACCATTTCCAGTGATGGTCATCTTCATAGGTATGCTTATTAATAATTTCTTGCAATTTATTATTTGTAGGTTCTTCTCGTAAAACAAACTTATTAATATCACTAAAGCTCATGATAAATGAAGAAGCAAATGGAGCAAATGCTAGTTTGTTGATCGCACTAATTTTATTGTTATTTAAATATTCAAAAAAAAGGTAGAAGAGAGAATTCATGCTGCTTATTATTAATATATTCAATTAGTTCTTCCATTTTACATTCCTTAAGATAAATATTCGACTTTTAAAGCTATGCTAATAAATTCAATTAAGCAACCTGTATAAAAATTACTTGCCAAAGATAGATAAAAATCTTGCTCTCTAATATTAGAAAAACTTCGAATTTTGATGGCAAGTAAAATGTAATATTCTATACAGTTTTTCTCGAGATTTATTAGCCTAACTTACTGGTTTGATTTAACAACTTATGACGAATCCTAGAGTCATATCATCAGTAATTTCACCTATAAAGAACTGCTTATTTTGAGGCGAGTAAGCATAATTACGTAGGCTAATATTTTTTTACCGTTAAGTTTTATGAATATATTTCTTCCTCTAAAAAAATATTAAGCAAAAAATTTGCTATATTTGAGATTTGATTGGCTTTTTAAACACATAAAAAATTTGATTGACTAAAAAAATGATAGAAATATCAAAATATAGTTATTAGAAATTTGATGTTAGTTGATTATTTTAGTTAAATAATAGCTTGTATTAGAATATTGAATTTTTTTATTGAAGTTAAAAAATTAGTTGTAAAAAATAATACTTAATTTTGGTAAGACTATGTGTAGGGAACTAGTTTGTTTGGGTTTGATATCCCTATCAAACCTAAAGCTAGAAAAAACTTCTAGAAGTTTTTTTTGAGAAATAGCTAAAATACTCTATTGGCAGAGAATCTCGCAGATTTATCACTCTTTAAGAGAGCAGTACCACTTTTTCGAGATAGAGTCATTAGACCTCTTGCATAATTGTTTTTACAATATGGTAGGGACCTCAATATATAGGCAAAATTGGCTTATATATTAAGTCAGTAGCATATCGTGAACTGAATATTGCAAGAGGTTTATTGATGACTTGACCATTACTGACGTTCTTGGTATGTAAAAACTGATCAATAATCTCGACGATGCCAATCTCATCGGGAGCATGTCACCCTTGCAGATGCACAAAATGTGTAATCAGAAATTTGATATCTGAAAGCAAGACTAGCAAGGACTTCTGGGATAAGTATAAATACTAGATTGCAAAGGTGACTTGCTTCCATCTCATCAATGATGCCTGTAATAATAACGAGTTGGTGGATGTTCTGAGCGCAGGGCTATTTTAAGCTTGCCATAAAGAATTTAAAAGTACTGGAAATTCTTGATAAGCAATGGTGTTATGAGAAATCTGGATGTATAAGTATCATAGTTTCAGATTTTCTTGAAATAGCTTTGATCCTGAATGGCTATCTCTGAAGTTGAAGTCTGAGGGGCAAACTAAAAATTATTCCTTGGTGGCTGATGCCTGCTGGATATCGGATTAGGATAGAGTTATCAAAATTTGATCTTAGAATACATCTATGCTTTTTTGATATAAAGAAGTTTTTGAAATATTAGTGAATGTATTTATTAGCAACAAATTTTGTCTGTTGATAGAATGATGAGATGTATAGTCTGTCTATTATCTATAGGCATACTACATTAACATTATTGTTTTAGTAGATCTATTTTGAAAAGAAAAAATAATTAGTTTTTTAGATATAAATTAATTCAGGAGAAAGTAGTATTCAATGAATATTGGTAACTATGAAATTATCGAGAAAATTGCAAATAGTGAATGTGTTAATGTATATCGAGCTACTAATATAAAAAAGTGGCCAGTCGAATATCATTAAAATGATTAGCGGACTTAATCCTACTCTCTCAGAAATTAGTAAATTAAAGTATGAATATAGAATAACTAAGGATATACACTCTAAAGGAATAGTAAATGTAATAGATTTTCTTGAGTATGATAATAGATATTTTTTAGTCAAAGAAGACTTTCGAGGAGAAACCTTAAAAGAATATATCAATAAAGTATTTAGAGTAAAATTGATAGATTTCTTAGAAATATCTATTCAATTAGCAAATATTGTTAATGATATTCATAGTCAAAATATTATCCATAAAGATATTAACCCTCTAAATATATTAATAAATCCAGAAACAAAAGAAGTAAAAATTACTGATTTTAGTATATCTACATCACTAGAATCAGAGGCACAGTTACCACTTGACTCAAAGAATATCGAAGGCACTCCATCTTATATATCTCCAGAGCAAACTGGGAGAATAAATAGGTGTATAGATAATAGATCAGATCTATATTCACTGGGAATAACTTTATATGAAATGATTGCTGGCAATTTACCTTTTTGCTCTAATGATTTGCTCGAATTAGTGCATAGTCATCTGACGGTAGAGGCAAAGAAACCACATGAGATAGTTCCAGAAATTCCTTTTGTTATTAGTTTGTTGATAATGAAACTAATGAGTAAGGATGCTGATGATCGTTATCAAAGTGCTTTAGGACTACTGCATGATCTAAATATCTGCTTTCGAGAATTATCAGTAAGTGGTAGAGTAAATAACTTTTCTTTGGCTCAAAAAGATCAATCAAATAAGCTGTACATACCACAAAAAAATTTATGGTAGAGATAATGAGTTGAAAATACTAAATAGTGCATTTCATAGTACTATTGATAATCGCTCTAAACTATTATTTGTTAGTGGTTTATCTGGTATTGGTAAAACTTCGTTGATCAATGAAATAAAAAAGAAAAGTATTTTCTGAAAATGGCTTATTCATAACAGGAAAATTTGATTTTTTTACAAAAAAAATATTCCATATTATGCTTTTTTTTGATGGATTCAAAACATTTCTTCAATCTTTATTAACTGAGAATGCTAAAGAGTTAGTTTACTGGAGAGAAGCACTCAATGCCAGTTTATATAATAGTGGAAAGCTAATAATTAACCAACTGCCAGAGCTGGAGCTGATTATTGGACCGCAACCAGATGTACCTTTACTAGACTCTTCAGTTTCTCAAAATAGATTTAGAAAGGTATTTATAGAATTTATAAATACTTTTTCTAATCCCAAACATCCACTTGTTCTATTTCTTGATGATATACAGTGGGCTGATATTGAATCTATTCAATTGATAGATAGTTATTTTAATGATCAAACGCATAAGAACTTACTACTTATAGCTGCTTACAGAGATAATGAGCTAGAGGAAAAATCTGTTCTAGAGAAATATATAACTAAATCTAAAAAATAGCAATTATCTTGCTGGAAATATACACCTTAGTTCACTGACTTTAAAAGCTACTAGTGATCTAGTTAGTGATACTTTTAAGATTGAGAAAGAACATGAAGAGCTTTCAAAAACTCTTCATGTTAAGTCACTTGGTAATCCTTTTTTATCTGAAACAACTTTTAAGAAGTTTATATGAAGATAAGGTTATCTATTATGATTTTGAAAATTTGTGTTGGGCTTGGGATAGCTCTCATCTACATTCTATAAATATTTCTGATAATAGTATTTTAGATATTGTAATTAGAAATTTAAAGACCTTGCCACAAGCAGCCCTTGAAATTATTAAGCTAGCTTCTTGCTTGGGGAATCAGTTTTCACATTCATTATTATCGATAGTCACCAGTAATTCTGCAGCTGAAGTAGCCGAGTTGATGTGGCCTATACTACAAAGTGGATACGTAATACCTCTTAGCGAAAGATACAAAATGCCTTTGACTTTTTTCGCAAGATTTTGATGAATATAGTTTTGATAAAAATCAAAATATAAAGTATCAATTTGCACATGACAAAATTCAACAAGCAGCATATTCATTAATATCTAATACCAATGTTTATGACGTTCACTTAGATATTGGAAGGAAATTATTTGATAATTTGCCAGTCAATATTCAAGATGATTTTATATTTGATATTGTAAATCAATATAATTTTGGAATACCTAAAATCAGCACGGTGAATGAGAAAAAAATTATTATCGAAACTAAATCTATCTGCTGGTCTTAAAGCTAAAAATAGTGCCGCATTTGTTGCCGCTCATAAGTATTTTGATTTCGCAATATCACTTCTACCAGATGGTACCTGGTTGAGTAACTATAATTCTACTAAACAGCTTTATCTGCTTGCTTTAGAATCTTCATATATGGCGATTGATCATCAAAAAGCTCAAAAGATTTTTTAATGATTTGCTGAGATATGCTAGTGATCCACAGGATATAGTTCAAGCATATGAGTATCAGATATCTTTTTACTTTACCCAGAATAAGCCAGAAAAAAGCTATTAATATAGCATTTGAAGCTTTGAATATATTGGGTATTAGGTTGCCTAGAAATCCAAATAAATATAATGTTCTAATATCTATATATAGAGTTAAGTTATTTCAAGGAAGAAGAAAGACACAAAGCTTGTTTGAATTACCGATCATGGAGGATAAAAAAGCAATTATCAGCAATGAAAATATTAATGAGTATGATTCCAGCGACTTTTGTAGCTCAGCCATCACTATATCCAGTATCAGTTTCAAAAAATGGTTGAGCTTTCACTTGTTTATGGTAATTCACCGCTTTCGATATTTGCATATAATTGCTTTGGTTTAGTTTTTTGCGGTGCACTAAACAAGACAAATATTGGTTATGAATATGGAAGTCTAGCATTAAACTTGCAAGAACTTTTTAAGCTAGAACAATATAGTTCTAAAACTATTTTTTGTGTTTTACGTATTTGTAAATCCTTGGGTAAATCATATCCAAAAAATCAATTGATATATTACCTAATGGTGTTAGTGTTGGAATTAAAAATGGAGATATTGAGTATGCAAGTCATTGTGCCTCTTTTTACACTATTTTTTCTTTTTTTTAAGTGGTATTACAATAAAAAAATGTATCTCATGAACATGATATTTATTCTAAATTATTAGATACTAATAAGCAGGAATTTCAACTTATACATTCAAATATTTGGAGGCAAGTATCTGAAAATCTTTCAAATGATTTTAATTTGACTTATGAAAGCTGTAAGTTAAATGGAAATTATTTCAGTGAAATTAAAAAATCTTCAAGAAGTATTGAATTCTAAGAATGACTTAGTTATATCTGCATACTATTTAGCAAAATCTTTTCTTTCTTCTATTTTTTAACTTATACCAAGAATCTATGCTTTATTCAGAATTGGCTAATAAGCATATTAAAGAAGTTCCTGGTGTAATTTATTTGCCTATCAGTGTATTTTTTTAACTCTTTTACACATCTTAAGCTATATGAGTCATCTAAAAAATATTCTAAATATAATGTGATTAGGCATGTAAAAGCTAATCAAAGTAAATTAAAAAAAATGGTCTGAACAAGCTCCAGAAAATTTTTTCTCAGATGTATTATCTTATACAAGCGTTGCTATACTCTGCTCAGGAAAATATTGATGGTGCAATTAAGTGTTTCGAATATGCAATAGAACTTTCAAGAAATAATAATTATATATATATACAGGCTATTTCAAATGAAGCTTATGCTGAATTTCTTTTTAAATTTCGAATGGGAAAGGCTTTTGAAGTTTATATGAGAGAGGCATTCTATTTATATGATAAGTGGGGAGGCTCAAGCAAAAACTACTCAGATGGGAAATAAGTACTCTTTTTTAAGTGAAATTCCATTAAAAAAAAAGTTATTCAGATTCAAATTTACTTACAGATAGTTTTTCTTCTACTAGACAAGTTGATCTTGATTTAGCTTCTGTATTTAAAACTACACAGGCTATCTCTGAAGAAATTGTTTTAAGTAAACTTCTAAAAAACTATTATGAATCTTTTAGCTGAAAATGCTGGGGCTCAAATTGGTATATTATTTCTAATACGTGATGATAAACTTTTAGCCGTAGCATCTACAGGTTTGTCTTCTAATATTACATTTGATTCTGCTATAAACCCAGAAGAATCTGACATCTCATCATCTTCTGCATTAAATTATGTTAGTCGCACTCACAATTCATTGATTCTGGAAAATGCTCAAGAGCATCAGATATATAGTAGAGATCTATATATTAAAAAAAAACCAAGTAAAATCATTGCTTTGCTTGCCACTAATAAAACAAGGACAATTAGTAGGATTAGCTTATTTTGAAAATAATTTGGCAACTAATATTTTTCGAAAAGATCAACTTGAAGTGATGAATATTTTAAGTTCACAAGCAGCTATATCACTTGAAAATGCATATTTATATGATGATTTAACTGTATCTCGTCAGCGTGAGAAAGCTGAAAGAGAAATCAATGAGTTGAAGTCTCGTTTTATTTCTATGACATCTCACGAGTTTCGTACTCCATTGACGGCAATTTTGGGAACTACGGAATTAATCAAGCATTATGGGCAGGGATGGGAAACAGAGAAGCAGCATTCATATCTTGACCGTATACAAAGAAACGTGAAACATATGACTGGGCTTCTAGATGATGTCTTAGTTCTTAGTAAAGCAGATGTAGGTAAGACAGAGTTTAACCCCGTATCTATAGATCTCACAGTTTTTTGTAGTAGCTTAGTTGAAGAGTTTCAGTTGAATACTAAGCGTGGTCAAAACATTGAATATGTTTTAGAAGGAAAACAAACTACTTGCTTCTCAGATGAAAAGATACTAAGACAAATCCTAAGTAATTTGCTTTCTAATGCAATTAAATACTCTCCAGAAAGTTCTATCGTTTGTTTTACTGTAACTTTTTTCTAATGATGAGGTTATATTTTTGATTAAGGATCAGGGAATAGGTATTCCTGAATCTGATCAACCACATCTTTTTGAATCTTTCCAACGCGCCACAAATGTTGGACAGATTCAAGGTACTGGACTAGGATTAGCAATTGTGAAAAAGTCTGTAGAGCTTCACCAAGGGACGATCACCTTTGAGAGTACTGCTAGTCAAGGAACAACTTTTATTGTCAGGCTACCCATTACTGCAGAATCGTTAGGGATTGAGTCCCATTAACTTTGTGCTGCTTTTTCAAAGGCTAGTGCAGCATCTATAGTTGCATCGACTTGGAAGAGTTGCTCTGAGATCGCAGGTGATACCGTAAACGTATCGAGGGTTTCCTGAGTTAGAGCAGTGATGTCATCAACACTTCGGATACTTGCCACCAAAAGCTTTGTGGAACTATTGACACCATTCAAGCCTCTTTGCATCGAAATGATATCTTGCCTGCCATCTTGCCCCAGATCCGTCATTCGCCCCAAATAGGGGGCAGCATAATCAGCCTTAAGGGCTGCAGCAATCAATGCTTGATGAACGGCATATACTCCAGTCAAAGTAACCCGAATTCCTTGCTGAATTAACTGTGCAGCTGCTTCTGTACCAGCCAAAGTAATGGGCACTTTAACCACTACGCGGGAATCGATGGCTGAGATCGCACATCCCCGACGAACTAAATCTTCAACTTCAGTGCCCCAGGTCTGTAAATGAATTTCTTGAGCGCCTCGCTGAAAGGCTTCTATAGCTAGCTTTTTGAGTTGGTCGAGGGTGCAAGGGATATGTGCTCGTTCCAATAAGGTGGGATTGGTTGTGACCCCATAAAATAAGCCCTTACTCAGCCAAAAGTCCCAGGCCTTAATATCTGCAGTGTCTAAAAACAGGTACATTAAGCCAATCCTTAGTAAGCCTTGCCAGAGAATCTTACCTGAAACGGTGGTGCTATCCCACCCGTTTTTGAGGCTGAGTGTCCGAACTAAGCAGGATAAATCCGAAGTCGGCGATTCGGATCTTCGCCAAAACTGCGAGACTGCAAACGGTAATGCTCAATCAACTCATGCTGCATTTTGCGAATGCTGGCAGAACGAGGCAGTAACTCTACGGGCTGCTTTTTAGGAATAACGATTTGCTCAACCGCAAGTCTGGCTTCTTCTAGAGCTTCCATCTCATCGTCATCATTACTGCCGGAAAACAGCTTGAGATCCACCAGCTCTGGGGTGCCTGGATCGTCCATATTCACTAGGCGGCGTAGACCTCTGGCAATTTGAGGAATGGTACTCGACTTAACGGTGTGGATGGGGACCTGGCGGGTCTTGGCTAGATTGCGAAGTTTGGAATGATGCTTAAGATGCGATCGCAAGGCAAAGATCACGTCTGCATGATCCATATCCTTGGTGAGCACAATCGGTAAATTCAGGGTTGTAATCACCTGCTCGAGCTGGGACCGGCTAACCGCATAGGGATAGACATGGAGGGGCAGATCCTCGCCGTTGGGACCTGCGGTGAAATTGAGGGTATTGCCATACTGATCTTGCTGCTGCAAGGATGCATCCAATAGGGTTTGAAACTCATTGAAATCTGTTTTGGCTGGAGCAACGGGATTGGGAACGGGCTGCATCCGACCTGAGGCTCGCCAGCCACTGGGGGCAGACTCAATGGGAGTCGGCTCGGCGATGGGCGTAGTAGACAGTTCATGGGTAATGGTGACCTTGCCGCTATCGCTGACCGTACGGACTTGAGGATTGGGAATTCGACCTCTCAGGAGATTATCAATCGTGTTGGCGACTTCTTCATGCACAATCCAGCGGGACCGCTCTGACATTTCGACAGCAATATCAAAGGTCGGGGGAGCTTTCCGCTCTAGCACACTTTTTTGGCTGCCCCGACGACGAGCTTCATCATCTCCCAGGGTGACAGACTGAATGCCGCCCACTAAGTCAGATAAGGTGGGATTTTTCAGCAGGTTTTCGATGCGATTGCCGTGGGCGGTACCAATTAACTGCACCCCTCGTTCAGCAATGGTGCGGGCCGCCGCCGCTTCTAATTCGGTGCCAATTTCATCAATTACGATGACTTCTGGGGTGTGGTTCTCCACCGCCTCGATCATGACCTGATGTTGTAATTCGGGGCGGGCCACCTGCATCCGTCGGGCGCGACCAATGGCAGGGTGGGGAATATCGCCATCCCCGGCAATCTCGTTAGAGGTGTCAATAATAACGACCCGTTTCAGGAGGTCATCGGCTAGGACCCGAGCAATTTCTCGCAAGGCGGTCGTTTTACCGACACCAGGGCGTCCCAGCATGAGGATTGAACGACCACTTTCCACGAGGTCGCGAATAATTTCAGTGGTGCCTAACACGGCACGACCCACTCGACAGGTGAGGCCAATCACTTCTCCTTGGCGGTTGCGCATGGCGCTAATCCGATGTAGAGTCCGCTCGATACCGGCCCGGTTATCACCACTGAAGTGACTGACCCGTTGAATGCAATAGTCTAAATCGTCTCGGCTAATGGGTTCTGTGGATAAATATTCGGCTTGGCCTGGGAAGCGAGCTTCCGGTTGGCGACCCAGATCCATCACCACTTCAATCATCACACTGCGTTGGGGGTGTTGTTGCAGGTGAGATCGCAATGTCTCGGGCAAAATATCGAGCAATTGTTCAAGATTATCGGTGATGTGCTGGTTTTCTCCTGATGCTTGTTCAACCATGAATTTGCAGTAAATGAAATAACAAAGGGCTAGCTGCGAGCTAGCAGATCCGAGATGAGTTCCCCCGTCTCATCTGTGGGACTAACGGTAAATCTTGGCCTAGGTCGCTTCTGGCCTGAGGTTGATTCAAAACAGGTTTCAGCTGGGCCACTAGTGATGAGGCTAGAGAGACGGCCTCATGGAGTAATTGAGCATGATGTTCTACCTGATGGGTTGAAAAGGTTTCCAGTTGGGTTTGAAGGGGGGCGAGTAGGTTCCGCGCAAAACTGCCGTAGGCAACACCCGCGATGTAGGATGCCTGGATCTTCATGGCTGGACTCATCAACCTAGGATGCAGTAACCCTTTGGCTTTGAGTTTAGCAATAGTATGCCGATTTGTGCCGCCGGCCAGTTGGACATAACCGGGTAACTGTGCCTTTAATACTTTTTCTGCTAGGAGTACCGTTGCTCGGGTGGTGCCATCCCCAATGTCTCCACTCATGGGGCGGCCATCGGTTTGCCAGATTAGGGTGCAGGGTAACGGTTCCATGAGTTGGTAGAGACTCGCTAGATACTCCAGGAGGCCAGGGCCATCGGGACAGCTCACCGCTAAGACCTGTAAGTGGGGTACAAAGGGGTTGAGTGTTTGCCACAGCTGCTTAAACTCTGCCAGATGCCCCACTTGGGTGTGAATTTCTAAGGCTTGTACCACGCCAGCCTGAATGAAGGGGCCGACGATGTCCGGTTTAGCGGTGTGGGAAACCGTGATGATTTGTTCAATGGGGCAAACGGGTAAACAGCGTCCGCAGCCATAGCAGCGATCGGTCACTACGCCGGGGCTGGGGAATGCGATCGCATCTGCAGGACAAACGCCCACACAGGGTTGAGAACAGTCGGAGGGGCACTGTTCAGGCTGGAGAGTCGCCTTGCGAAAATGTGGATCCTCCCCAGCATTGAGACTGACCATCAACAGGGGCCGGGGGGTGGGTGGGGGGAGAGTTGGATTGCGGTTGCGATCGCATCTTCGGCAACTGCAATCACGGCTGGATCCGCAGCGACATCAATACAATCTGCACCTGCCAAGGTATAGGCCAAAACCAGATTGCGGACAGCAGGCAAATGCTGATAGCTGGCCCCACAAATTAACTTGAACCAGTTGCCCTGATCGAGGGATTGGAGAGGAGAAGCAAAATCATTCACCTTATAAGCCTAATCCGAATCGATTAGTGCTGGGTGAACATTTTGCTTTGTCTTAACGGTAGATCGAAGCTTCTACGCTGCCGCTATAATCTCGGAAAGGGGCTGCCATTCAAAGGTCCGGGCACCGCCTAACTCAATCACAACTTTTAGGCGAGGTTCAGTGGCAGTAATCGCATCTAGATAGGCTAGTTCTTGCTTCGCTAACCGTTTACCGTCGTAGAGCCATAGAGCTAAACCCTTCGCCTGGGGCGGTAAGTTCTCTAGTTGATAATTAACGAAGGGGGGCAGGAAATACGTGCGAATTTGGTTTTTACCTAAATGAGGAGGGCGCACCCCGTGGACATCGGTGAAGTAAGAGGCTAAGTCGCCCATACCTGGGGCGGATACAAATAGTGTTAGATACCCTGTTGCCCGGAGTCGGCGCTTGTAGCGGCCTTCAAATCCACCTTCAGACGGAACATAAATGCCAACAGCGCCCGACTGTTCAATGGTGCGAATAAATTTTTTCCCGGTCGCAAGCAATGGCATAAGAAGAAAATTATCCTGAGTGTTGGTGGATGCAAAATTACTTACCCTAAACTTACACGAAATCCAGGGCTTCTGTTCACTTCTTCCCCCTCAATTGAACGAACGGAGTTCCCCATCCTCGGACGTGAATTGCTCAATCCTATATTGATCCATCTCAATGACGACGATAACGGCTAAAAGGAACGTCCAATCACCGTTATATCAAAGCTGATGAATAGGAAGTCATTCCTTGAAATCTTCAGTATTCAGTATT
Source organism: Acaryochloris sp. 'Moss Beach' (assembly GCF_021497025.1). Taxonomy (NCBI): domain Bacteria; kingdom Bacillati; phylum Cyanobacteriota; class Cyanophyceae; order Acaryochloridales; family Acaryochloridaceae; genus Acaryochloris; species Acaryochloris sp. 'Moss Beach'. Next base: position 1,367,110 of record NZ_CP071717.1, on the reverse strand, counting down.
TTCCCTGAGGGAGATTTGTAAAGAATTGTGAATAATTAATAAGTAGTTGAGCGATTTTACCTGCCTTCTACCGATCTTCAGGGCAGGGGGGGAGTAGATGTTTACCCCACATTAGAGCATTGAGTTATTTAACACGGAGATAAGCACTAGCCATGGTTTATGACGTCACATTTCGGGATGAGACCACTGGGGAAGAGAACACTATTTGTGTCCCAGCAGATGAATATATCTATGATGCAGCAGAGTTAGAAGGAATAGAACTCCCTGCCTCTTGTCGTTCTGGATCTTGCATTACCTGTGTAGGCAGGGTTGTCAATGGTGAAGTCGAGCATGATCACTCTATCTTGAGTGATGCCGAAGAAGAGGCCGGTTTTATGCTGACCTGCTGTGCTTATGCCCGCGCGAATTGCACGATTCTAGTTAAGCAAGAAGATGAGCTATTGGATTTTGCCGCTGCATAGCATCCACAGACGAGAGTGTTGGGCACTCCGTTGACGAAATTCACTGTAGATTTCAGCCATGCTCAGCGGTCCTTTAATGCAACCCAATGCTCTACTTCTGCATCTGGGAGGTTCGTTTTAGCGAATATGCGTGGGGTCGCTGGGTAAACTAAGGCTGCCCCTTGGGGCTCAGCCATTACCTTGAACAATTGATGCAGCGCTCTTTCCTATCTCAATCTTGGTGGCAACAGGTCTCTCAACGGCTGCAGCCTCGGCCGCTGCCGCCAGAAGACTCTATGGCGTTGCGTTTAGGCGTGCAAATCCTCGTTTGTGTGGGAATCCTGGCGACGGATTCGGCAACAGGGAGCTGGCATAGTTTATGGGCGATTCCCCTGAGTTTGATGGGGGCCACCTGGAGTTGGCGACAGCGGCATCGTCGAAATATTGCAGCCAAATGTGGGATTGCCATTGGCATGATCCTCGTCTTGGCGGTTTTCCTCAGCCGTTTAGCGGGCCAAGCAGGTGACTCCCGTATCCTATTGACGGAGTTACTGATTCAGGTTCAAATTCTGCATGCCTTTGACCTACCCCGACGCAAAGACTTGGGGTACTCAGCCGTTATCGGCATCATTTTGGTTGGAGTCGCAGCCACCGTCAGCGAAACGATGGTGTTCGGGGGATGGCTCTTACTCTTTATTGCTTGTGCGTTGCCCGTCCTCATCCTGGATTATCGATCGCGCCTAGGTTTGAAACTGCTCAAACGTCGATCGATAAGCCTGCCGCCAGTCCAGATGGGCAAGATGCTAGTGGCAGTGGTGACGGTGGGGCTAGTGATTTTTGCCTTGCTACCGCGTTTACCCGGATACCAGCTGAGAACGTTACCCGTGAGTGCTGCGATTGATATTCCGGGTAAGTTTGATGCCCAGCAAATCGTTAATCCTGGCTATGGTCAAGGAGATAGTGCCACTTGGGACGGAACAGGGCAAGATGGCGAAGACCTCCAGGGAGAGATTGCCTTTGATGATCAGTTCTATTACGGGTTCAGTCAAAGCATCAACCAGAATTTGCGAGGTGCTCTCAAGCCTGAAATTGTGATGCGGGTGCGATCGCAAGCCCCTGGATTTTGGCGCGTCTTAGCCTTTGACGAATATACCGGTCAAGGCTGGAAGATGTCTCGCAATGACAAATCTGAGACCTTGAGTCGACCGGCTTGGTCCTATCGGTTTGTGGTGCCTCAACTAGGGCAGCGAGGCCGAACCAAAGAAGTAATTCAAACCTATTCCATCGTTACCCGTTTCCCCAACCTGATTCCAGCCCTCAGTCAAGCCCGTGAAGTTTATTTTCCCACCCGTGAAATTGCTAGAGATCCAGAAGGGGGATTCCGATCCCCCGTGCAGCTCCAGGATGGACTGACCTACTCGGTCATTTCTGATGTTCCATATCGAGATCGCAAGCAGTTACGCAAAGCATCCCGCCAGTATCCACCCTTTATTCGCCAGCATTATCTTCAAATTCCCGATGATATTGCGCCTCAGGTTAAAGAGCAGACAGACGCACTCTTGGAGAAAGCCAATCGTCCCCCCATTTCGGCTTATGAGAAAGCCCTGTATTTAGCCCAAAGTGTCAAACAAGCTTATTCACTTCAGCTTGATCTGCCGGTGCTTGAGTCAGAAGAAGATTTAGTGAGTGCCTTCCTATTCAAATATCAGGGGGGCTATCCTGATCATTTTTCCACTGCCTTAACGATGATGTTGCGCTCCATCGGTATCCCCGCCCGCCTGGTGACGGGATTTGGCCCCGGGGAATTTAATGCGTTCACGGGGCTCTATGAAGTAAAAAACGTGGATGCCTTTGCCATGGCTGAGGTCTATATCCCCCCAGTTTGGTTGGTTTACATTTGATCCCATTCCAGGTCATGACTTGGTTCCCCCCTTCTGTGGATGATGACTATACTTTCTCTGTGTTGAAGACCTTATGGAACTGGGTGGCAGGTTGGCTCCCCTCGCCCATGATGAACGGCTTGACAGCAATATTCGCCCTGATCGGTGAAGGGTTGGCCAAAGCATTAGGATTTTTTACCGGTGGCTGGCAAGGTTGGGGTGCTGGATTGCTAGTTCTGAGTGGGATGGCCGTTCTTGGCTGGCTGGCCCCCGCAAGGCTGGCAATGGTGGCGCTATCGGCGACGCCTTGCAACTTTGCCACCGATGGAGAAGTTGTATCAGCGAATGCTGCATTTGTTAGCAAATCGGGGTGTACCGAAACACCCCCATGAAACTCCATTTGAATATACTCGTCGTTTGCATCAAAAGGGGGAAGGGGCGATCGCTGACCTAGTGACTGAGATTTCTCAGAGTTATGTGAGTTGGCGATATGGACATCAAACCTATGACTTGAGCGATGTTCATCTTAGATTTCAAACCCTCAGGGAAAAACTCAGGTCCCAGTAAGCCTGAACATCTTAGATGAGCTGAAGATGAGTATACAAAATACCTTTGTGCTTCCTACTATTTGAAGTTTTACTCAAAAGTAAATTCTGATGAGTTTTTAGTCCATACTAATACTAAGAATCCCCCGTATATTGCTGCTAATTGTTACTAATAATTCGCTCCTAGGGCAAAAATACGTGATTTTACGCATATGTTCTCAAGGGTAAACGGTCCATCCTAAGAATGAGGGCATGCACCTGAAAAAGTTGTTCTAGATCAAATCTGCCACTTGCCATCTTGCTGAGCTGGTAACTGCCAATGCTCTGACTATTAACTACCAAATCAGTTAGTTTATGACCTATACCTCCAGTCTTCCAACACCCACCCAACAGGACAAACCACAGGTTGCACCTGCTAAAGTGCTGCAGAAAGTGATCTCTGAGCAACGGTCTGGCCGCATCACTATCACTGATTCTCGTGATCCGTCGATTAGCTGGCGGGTGTATCTAGGCGGTGGGCAAATGCATTTTGCAGAAAGCACAATGGGGCATGCTGAGCGATTACCCTACGTGCTCAAAAAGCAGCTACCCGACTTTGATTTATCTGAGTCTCTACCGAATAATACGTCAGAGTATTCCTATCTGTGCAAGTATTGGCAGGCCAATAATTTACCCCTAAATTTCTTCCGAAAACTGCTGGCTATTCTGACTCAAGAAGCACTCATGCAGTTCTTAGCCCTCCCTCAAGGCTACTTAGAATTTGAGCCTAATGTGGGACTAGATCCGCTACTTCTATCTGCTCCGTTTCGGCAGCTTGTTCTACCGGTTCGTGATCAAATTAATCAATGGGCACAGCTGCAGGCTGTCATTGGTTCTCCGTTCCAAAAGCCACGTTTAGAAGATCCCGATCAATTCCTGAAATTAGCTTGGAAGGAAAATGGTCAAGGAAGACACTTACAAAATATTGTCAATTTATTAGAGCAAGGCCTTTGCTTCTACGAGGTGGCAACCCAGGCAGATATAGATGTCCTAACGCTGGCGACTGATCTAGCGCCGATGGTTCAGGCTGGAGCAATCAGTCTGCACCCTTATCAAGTCATCGAAGAACAAGTTCGCCCCGTTGTCGCTTGTGTAGATGATAGTCAAACCATTCAGCAGTTTGTGAAGCTATCTCTAGAGGCAGAAGGTTTTGAAGTACTGCAGTTAATGGATCCGAAACAGGCATTAACGGTCTTAATTGAGCAGCAACCTAATGTCATCTTGATGGACATTGAAATGCCGAAGATGGATGGTTATGAGCTATGTCGCATGGTTCGCCAAGTCGATATGCTCAAGGAAATCCCTGTCGTGATGCTGACGGGGCGAGAAGGCCTGATTGACCGCATGAGAGCCCGAATGTCTGGATGTACGGCCTATTTGACTAAGCCCTTTAATCCCCAAGAATTGTTGGCATTGGTGCAAAAACTGTCGGCTGAAGGTGCAGCAGTTTCCCAGATGTAGCATTGCAGGGTGGATGCACACAGTAATCGCTGCCTCATCGCTATTGGTGAAATCACCCAACAAAGCTCATTGGTCGCAAGTTCCATTCTTGCTGCTCAAGCTTGTGGGTAGTCATTGCTAGGGAGGGTGAGTAGACTGGAACCACAGTTGTGGGTAATGCTATGCGGCGTTCGTTGTTTCAATTCTTGTTGGTGGGCTGCCTGACGGCCTGTCAACTGCAAGCTAGCGAAGCCCCTTCCACCACGCAACCTCCTGATCAGAGCAAAATTGCAGCATTACAAACTGAGTTTGAGCAAGAAATGAAAGCTCAGCTGGCTCAAAAAAATCTTGATGACTACAGCTTCAAAGAGTTGTCTGATATTGCGTTGCAAGCCTCTAAGAAAGTGTATGGGGCTCACCCACAGCTGATGAAGCAAAAAGCTTTGTTTGATTTACAGCAAATGCCCGCCTTAGAGGCTCAAATCTTATCCAGCTATCAGGTTAAAGAATCCCTGAGCATTAGAGATTTGGAGAAGGAAATGTCTGGCTTTTCCCAAGCTAATTCTGGACAAGTCTTGGACAACTTTCTCCCCCTCTTCTATGGCAGAACACCAGGAGATGTTGCCCTCAGATTGAAGCAGATGATTTATGCGCGCCATATTGGTCCTAAACAGTTGGGCCAGCGGGCCATCATTAGCCAGTTTATTCCCGACAGGACCTACTACATCCAGGCCAGTGACCCACCGCAATTGGTGGTCAAAACCTTTGAAGAGGATATATTCTTAATGACGGTTCAAGTCACTGAGGCGGGGCTAATCAAGCCTTTGCAAATAGACTGGATGCAGCCCAAAGGAGCTAGTCAGAAAGCCAGCTAGCTCCTTTAGGCTATTGCCAACCCGCTAAGTTAGACATGAGTTGCTGGTTGAGATGATCTGGAATGGAGTTGGGGGGAGGCGTCTCAGTTTCTCTACAGATCAGCACTGAACAGGGGGCATGATGCATAACGTAATTACTGACACTGCCTAATAACCATTCACTGAGACCGGCCCGTCCTCGGCTCCCTAGCAAAATCAAGTCTGCCTGCCATTCCTTGGCCACTTCGCAAATGGTTTCACCGGGAGAACCTTGTTTTTGGGTGATTTTGACAGAGACTCCTGCTAATCTTGCCTCTTCGGATTGGGCCTGCAGAATATCTTGGGCTGTGTGGGTATATTGCTCCCACTGTTGTTGATAAACGCTAATCGAGGTTGCTGATAGCCCAGGATAGTAATACATGCTAGGAAAGGGAGTGGGGGCATCCGGAGCATCTTGGTCATCGGTGGACAACACATGTAACAGCATCAAATTAGCCTGGGTTGTGGCAGCCAAATCAAGGGCTTGATCGAAGACGTCCAGAGCCGTTTCTGAATGATCAAGGGCAACTAAAACTTTATGAAACATGGTGAGTACCTCTAGGGGGCCGTGGAAAACGGCAAGTGATTAGGACGAGTGAGACGATGACACGTGTGTTTCTGCTTGAGCGACAACGAACAGTGTTTTAAGCACTGAATCTGGATTAAGACTGATAGAGTCAATTCCTTGTTCAACTAGGAAATGGGCAAATTCTGGATAGTCGCTAGGGGCCTGGCCGCAAATGCCGACTTTGCAGTTATGACGTTTGGCCTGATCGATGACTTGGCGAATAAGGGACTGCACGCCCTCATGACGTTCATCAAAGAGGTGAGCCACCAAGGCTGAGTCCCGATCGATGCCTAGGGCTAATTGGGTGAGATCGTTGGAGCCAATGGAAAACCCATCAAAGATTTGGCTGAATTGATCCGCCAAAATGACATTGCTGGGCACTTCACACATGACGTAAACCTGGAGACCATTCTCTCCCTGGACCAATCCATAATTCGCCATTTCTGCCATGACTTTACGACCTTCCTCTGGTGTGCGGCAGAACGGCACCATGGGAATCACGTTGGTTAAACCCATCTCGTCTCGGACGCTTTTGAGGGCTTTACATTCCAATCCGAACGCCTCTCGAAAATTGTCGTCGTAATAACGCGAGGCCCCTCGCCATCCCAGCATGGGATTTTCTTCCTGAGGCTCAAATTGCTTGCCGCCTAGCAAGTTTGCATATTCATTACTCTTGAAGTCAGACAGTCTGACGATGACGGGCTTGGGGTAAAACGCTGCGGCAATGATGCCCACACCATGGGTGAGCTGATCAACAAAGAAGTCAGGTTTGTAGGGATAGTGACGCGTGAGATGGGCAATTTCTTGCTGGGCTAACGGATCTTCTAGCTGATCGAAATGGATTAAGGCCAGGGGATGGGCTTTGATATGGTTGGCAATGATAAATTCTAAGCGGGCAAGGCCAACACCATCGCAAGGCAGTGCTGCCAGTCTAAAGGCTTGGTCGGGATTTCCCACATTTAGCAAGACTTGAGTTTGGGTTGTGGGGAGTTGTTCTAGATGAGTTTCTTGAACCCTAAAGGACAGTAGCCCATCGTAAACATGGCCTGCTTCCCCTTCACAACAAGCAACCGTGACCAACCGACCGTTAGGGATCTGGCGGGTGGCATGGCCACAACCGACAATGGCGGGAATGCCTAACTCGCGGGCAATAATGGCAGCATGGCAAGTGCGCCCTCCTTGGTTCGTAACGATGGCTGCTGCCTGCTTCATAATGGGTTCCCAATCGGGATCCGTTTTGTGGGTTACCAAGACATCCCCTGGTTGGAACGCACTGATTTGGCTGACATCCTGAATGATTTGCACGCGCCCCTGGCCAATCAACTCCCCCACGGCTCGGCCGGTGCTGAGGACTGGCCCTAGCTCATCTAACTGATAGGTTTTTAGTAGGGTGTCAGATTTTTGAGACTGTACCGTTTCTGGCCGGGCTTGGACCACATAGAGTTCCCCGGTGAATTCATCCTGTGCCCATTCAATATCCATGGGGGTGTAGGTGCCCCGCACAGCAGAATAATGATCTTCAATTTTGCAGGCCCATTGAGCGAGGGTGAGAATTTCGGTGTTGGTCAGGGTGAATTTCTGGCGATCGCCCTCGGGCACGGGCACATTTTTAGTGAGTTTACTGCCCTCTTGGTCGTAGACCATTTTGATCTCTTTACTGCCGAGTCGTTTAGACAATATCGGCTGATAGCCCTGTTGTAGGGTTGGTTTAAACACCAAATATTCATCAGGGTTGACAGCGCCTTGGACCACGTTTTCCCCTAGCCCGTAGGCCGCCGTGATCAAGACTGCTTTATCAAACCCGGTTTCTGTGTCGATGGAGAACATTACCCCAGCAGTGCCCGACCGCACCATTTGCTGTACCCCTACCGCCAAGGCCACCGTGAAGTGATCAAACCCTTTTAAGGTGCGATAGGAAATAGCCCGATCGGTAAATAGAGAGGCAAAGCATTTATGACAGGCTTCTAAGACGCCGCGAATACCTTGAACATTGAGATAGGTTTCCTGTTGGCCCGCAAAGCTGGCATCCGGTAAATCTTCGGCTGTGGCACTAGAGCGAACGGCTACATCTAAAGATGAATTTCTACCACAGTGTTGACACAGTCTGGAATAGGCTTCACTAATAGCCAGTTCGAAGCTAGGGGAAAAAGGAGTGGTCAAGATTAGTTCTCGGGCTTGCTTCGCCCGAGATCGCAGTTGAGGAATATCTTCTACATCTAACCCTTGCAATAGCTGACGAAGTGGGGCTTCTAGCTGGGATTGTTGTAGAAAGGTGCGATAGGCATGGGCTGTGGTGGAAAAGCCGGTGGGCACTTGGACGCCTTGGGCCCCTAACTGCTGAATCATCTCTCCTAGGGAGGCATTCTTGCCACCCACCAAGGGAATGTCTGTAATTCCGACTTGATCAAACCACAGAACGAATGACTGCTGTTTGGCCTTTGGCGGTTGCTGGGGAGAGATAGGGAGCATGACTTCTAGGTTCCGCTCTCTTGTCAAGATCGGGCACAGGGTATTTGTCTTCTTTATATCCAGCTAATTTGAGAAACTTGTGAGGATTGTCTGGAACCGAGTTAAAGAAATCCTAAATATTAGGATGCCGGTAAAAACGTCTGAGTTGGTAACCATTTAGGTAACCGCCGACTTCCAATCTAGAAAGTTGGGATAAATTGGGACCATTCCATCCAGCTGAGGGTCTATGTCCTTTCAAGATGCTAGAGATTACCAAATTCTGTTTCTCAGCTTATTTTTAGGGCTAGGAATTGGGACGAAGGATTGGACCTTGAGACCCGAAATGATTGTGGTTGCGATCGCAACCGCAATTCTTGTTCAAGCTCTGGCTGCTTACGGTACCTATCTATATCAACAACAGACTCAGCCCACAGACCAAGCCTTTAATCCCTCAATCCGTAGTGCCTTAATTACGGCATTAGGGCTGAGCTTGCTGCTGCGGACGGATCATTGGAGCACCATGATGTTGGCAGCGACCCTGGCGATCCTCAGTAAATTTGTATGCAAGTGGAAGGGCAAACATTTTTTTAATCCAGCCAACTTTGGCATTATTGCTGCCCTTCTGTTGACCTCGGATGCCTGGGTCTCCCCTGGTCAGTGGGGAGCCGTGGGCTGGTATGGCCTCTTATTTGCCGGAGCCGGTGGATTAGTGCTTCATCGGGTGGGGCGATGGGACACGTCCGTAATGTTTTTAGTCACCTATGCGGCCTGTCTTTCTATTCGAGATATATGGTTGGGATGGAGCTGGGATGTTTGGTACCACAGCTTATCCAGTGGCTCGTTGATCTTATTTGCTCTGTTTATGCTCACGGATCCCCGCTCAATTCCAGATGCTCGGGTGGCCCGGCTTTTATGGTCTGGCATTATTGCCGTCGTGACGTTTGGGCTGCAAACGAAGTTTTTCTTGTCCACAGGGATTTTCTGGGCACTGTTTAGCTTAGCCCCCTTAACGGTTCTTTTCGATCGAATTTGGCCTGCCCCTCGCTTCACCTGGGCCACCCCACCTATATCTGCGGAATCTTCTTCAGAGATAAACCTGGTTAAGCAAGAGGATGGGGCTGACTTGTTGCCTACCCACCCATAATTCAGCGTTAAACTCGCTCTTTCACCAGCAACCTAGTCTTAACCTGAGAGTGATATTTATATCGGTGTCAGGATAATCTTGCTTTTTCCTTTAGATCCAAGCTGTGGTCTGTTCTAAGCGGAATTCTGAGTGTTATGATTGCATCACAAATAAATCCTTGAGGAAAACGACCCTGTATGACGTCGACACCTGTATCCCCGGTGGTGCTAGTCATATTAGATGGTTGGGGCTACCAAGAAAACTCAGATGGTAATGCCATCGCTGCCGCAAAAACCCCAATTATTGACAGCCTCTGGACAGCTTATCCTAGTACTTTTATTCAAACCTCTGGTAAAGCCGTGGGCTTACCTGCAGGTCAGATGGGTAATTCTGAGGTAGGCCACCTTAATTTAGGTGCTGGCCGCACCGTCCCCCAAGAGTTGGTTCGCATTGCAGATGCGATCGAAGATGGTAGCTTAGCGACCAATCCTGCTTTGGATAACGTTTGCAAGCAAGTGTCTCAAGCCAACACCAAGCTGCATTTGATTGGACTGTGCTCTCCAGGAGGCGTTCATGCCCATTCCGACCATTTGTTAGCGTTACTTAAGCTTGCCAAAGAACATAATATTTCCCAGGTTTGTATCCATGCCATCTTGGATGGGCGGGATACACCTCCCAAAAGCGCTAAAGATGAGATTCAGCGATTACAGCAACAGGTCGCCCATATTGGCGTAGGGCAAATTGTGACCTTGAGTGGTCGATATTTTGCGATGGATCGCGATCGCAGATGGGATCGCATTCAGCAAGCCTATGAGGTCATGGTGAACGATCAGGTGGCGGTTCCTCGGGATTGGTCTGCCCTAGATACCATCACCGATGCCTATGATCACAAAACGACGGATGAGTTTATTCCCCCCATTCGCATTGCTCCTGGGGCAATCGAGGCAGAAGATGGCGTCATTTTCTTTAATTTTCGGCCCGATCGAGCCCGTCAGCTCACCCAAGCTTTAGTTGATCCCAAGTTCGATGGGTTCGAGCGAGAACAGGTGAAACCCCTTCACTTTGTGACGTTCACTCAATATGATTCATATCTGTCAACCGATATCGCATTTAAGCCCCAAAACTTAGACAATATTTTGGGTGAGATTGTCTCCAATAATGGTTTGAAGCAGTTGCGATTAGCAGAGACCGAAAAGTATGCCCATGTCACCTATTTTTTCAATGGTGGGATTGAAGATCCCTTGCCAGGAGAGGATCGGGTTTTGGTTCCTAGTCCTATGGTGTCTACCTATGACCAGGACCCACCCATGTCGGCGGATAAGGTGACTAAAGAAGCGATCGCAGCCTTAGGTAAACACATCTATTCTCTAATGGTGATCAACTACGCTAATACCGATATGGTGGGTCATACGGGCCTGATGGATGCCACGATCCAAGCAGTTGAAACCGTGGATAGATGTATCGGCATCCTGCTAAACCAAGTGATTGACGTCGGGGGCACACTGTTAATCACGGCTGACCATGGCAATGCCGAACGGATGTGGGATGAGAACGGCAATCCTTGGACTGCCCATACCACTAACCCCGTTCCCTTGATTTTGGTAGAGGGAGAAGGTCGCAAAATTCCGGGCCATGGCACTGATGTGCAGTTGCGAGCAGATGGTTGCTTGGCTGACATTGCCCCGACGATCTTAGATATTTTGCAACTCACTAAGCCGGAGGAAATGACGGGAACAAGCTTAATTCAGGCTGCAGGGTATGAAGTTCGTAAGAACAAGAGTCCTGTCCGGATTCATCGCTAAAGGTTATACTTTGTGAGTATGTCTTGCCCAATAAAATGGGTTGACAGTCGTGCGGCTATTGATTTGCCGTCAGTATTTTTTATCGTTTACTAGGGTTTCAGTTGAATGCTGACTAATGTGATTCAAGGCATATGGTTTTTCTCTGCCGTGGGGCTCATTGCCTTGGTACTGTTGCACAGCCCCAAAGGAGATGGTTTGGGGGGAATTGGTGGTCAAGGCCAACTCTTCACCAGCGCTAAGAGTGCAGAAAAGACCCTCAATCGGATCACTTGGACTTTGACTCTAATGTTTATGGGGTTAACAGTGGTTCTCAGTGCGGGCTGGCTCGGTTAACGGATTGTTTGATTCATCATGCGGTGGCCTAACCTGAAGAAGTGGCCTGCGGTTATGGGCTTAGGTCTTCTGGGCCTTTTAGCCGCCGTTTTTGTGCATTTAGGCTGGGTTTATCCTATTAATGCTGCCCTGCAAGTGCCTGCTGCCCAAGTGCATCCGTTGCCAGCGGTTTTGGAACAGTGGCAAGATCCCCAGGAACAAGGGGATTATTTTGATCAGATTAAAGTGACTCGTGTGGGGTATTTGGTCTGGAGCCAATTTCCCGTCAAAGTGTATGCCCAGCCCACTCCTAAGTCTTTGCCGTTAATCCAAGAGAAATGGCCCCAGGCGGTTGACCAAGCCATTCAGGCGTGGCAAGCTTATTTTCCCCTCGAAGTGACGACCGATTCGAACCAGGCCGATATCGTCATCTCGGCAGTTGATCCCACCCAGCGCAGCCAGGGGCGTATTCGCTCAGCGGAGACTCGCTTTAAGCTCTATGTAAATGACCAGCAGCGGTTATCGCATCGCTGCATGGTTCAAGTGCGCACGAACCAAACAGAGACCTATATTGCGGCAGCGATTCGCCATGAGTTAGGTCATGCCTTGGGAATTTGGGGCCATAGTCGCCTCAAGACAGATGCCCTCTATTTTTCTCAAGTGCGGATACCAGCCCCCATCTCGGCTAGGGATATGAATACCCTCAAGCGGGTGTATCAACAGCCCACTCGGTTAGGCTGGCCCGTCGTCCAATCATCTGGTTCTGCACCTTAGCCGGGCTATACTCTCAGTGCGACGCTGGCCTGAGAGAACTGTGGATATATATCAACAAGGATTACAACCTCTTTTATTTTCGGCTCTGAAGGCCGATCCAGAAACGGTCCATCGCCAATTGATGCGGACCTGTGCCTGGCTGGATCAGAACGTGGAGCAGGGATTCTCTCAGGGACTGCAGAAGCAGTTGGCCTCATCTTTGCAGGTGGAAGATCCTCAGCTCTCACAATCCTTGTGGGGCCTTTCGTTTGCGAACCCCATCGGATTGGCTGCAGGGTTTGATAAAGATGGCGTAGCAACAAATATTTGGCCTCGTTTTGGCTTTGGATTTGCGGAAGTGGGAACCGTAACCTTCCATGCCCAACCGGGAAATCCTCAACCTCGTTTGTTTCGTTTGCCTGAAGATCAAGCTGCCCTAAACCGAATGGGATTCAATAACCAAGGTGCTGCCCAGATGGCAGAGGTGATTGCTGCTTCCCAAGAGCGTCAAGTGCGCTCTTATCCCCTAGGGATCAATTTAGGCAAATCAAAGGTGACACCCCTCGACCAAGCAGTAGAAGATTATGTAGGAAGTTTTCGACTCCTCAAAACTTATGGGGACTATTTTGTGGTGAATGTGAGTTCACCGAATACCCCAGGGTTGAGATCGCTCCAGGCCGTCGAACAATTGGCCCCTATTTTGGCAGGTCTACAAGCCGAGAATACAGAGGCTAAACCTCTGCTGGTAAAGATTGCTCCAGACTTAGAGTGGGAAGATATTGCCGCGATTGTAGATTTGGCTCAAGTGCATCAGCTCGCAGGTATTATTGCCACGAATACAACGATACGGCGGGATCTGAAAACGGAGCGGATTGCCGTTACGGGTAATGCACCTAGTGAAGAAGCAGGTGGAATTAGTGGTGCCCCGGTGCGATCGCGTTCAACAGACGTGATTCGATTTATCCACCAACACACCCAAGGTCAACTGCCGATTATCGGTGTGGGTGGCATCTTTACGGCTGAGGATGCCTGGGAAAAATTATCTGCTGGAGCCAGCTTATTACAGGTCTATACAGGCTGGGTCTATGAAGGACCATGGATGGTGCGCCGAATTTTGGAAGGCTTGCTGGCAAAAATGCAGGAGGAAGGCATTCAGCAAATTTCTGAGATTGTAGGTCAAAAATAGGTGCATTCTCAGTAATTTTAGGTGCATAAACTTGTGGGATTATGCTTGCAGAATCATCAGTTGTTGAAAGAGCTGTTTTACCTTTTTGAGATCTTTGTTGCCTGGAGCTAGTTCCACCCCACTTGATAGATCAATGCCTGGTGGCGTTAAAGTCGTTACCGCTTGATTCACATTATCTGGCGTCAAGCCCCCTGCGAGGAACCAAGGCAACTTTGGTGCAAAGGTCTTGAGCAGAGTCCAATCCCAAGTATGTCCCGTTCCGCCTAAGGCTTGAGGCGTATAGGCATCGAGTAATAGGGTATTCGCAATCGATTCATAGGGGGTGATCTGAGCAAGGGTTTCAGCGCTACGAACCCGAAACGCTTTAATTAACTCAACCTCGGGCAGTTTCGCTTTGATCTGCTGGCAGAACTCTGGTGACTCGTCCCCGTGGAGTTGGACTCCGGTTAATTGGCCGATTTCTACGGTTTGCTGAATGAGATCTAGATCCGCATTAGCAAAAACACCAATCCGACTCAGAGGTTCTCCCTTCAGGGTTTGAGTGGGTAAAACCTGGGTGATCGCCTGGATCTGTTGGGGCGTGACATAGCGAGGAGACTGGGAGACACAGATAAATCCGAGGGCATCGGCACCTAGGGGTGCGATCGCAACCCCTTGTTCAGGTTGAGTAATGCCACAAATTTTGACTCGCATAAAGTCCCCTGCATCCCATGTATTTCTTTCAGCATAAGGTGGGATCACTTTTATAGCGAAATGTTAACTCTTAAAACAAAACAAATTTTTGCGTCAGTTCAATTTTTATAATTCTGTCAGCGACGTTACAGATTTTTAGATTTAGTCCGTTTCGCTATTTTTAGGAGAACAATTTTGATGCATCCCATACTTTTGACGACCTTCGAAAGTCATCCCTGGACCTTTAACACAGGGATACTGATGCTGTTTATTAACTTGCTTATGGTGTTCCTAGGACGGTATGCCATTAAATATCCAGGTCAAGGACCTGCTTTGCCCATTGGTGTACCGGATTCCATGAAAGACTTTGGTGTGCCAGAAATGCTGGCGACAGGTGTCTTCGCCCATTGGATTGGTGCTGGCATGATTCTAGGTTTACGGTCTGCTGGAGCCCTCTAAGCCCTCTTCGGTATTATCTGTATTTATAATAGTCACTCTCCCTGTTTTTTACCCTAAAAAAGGTTAGATTGCGGGGATTTTTGATGGCAACGTTGCTTTACTCTTGTACTTTTAGAACCTGCAGGTATAGCGGGTCGATTTACTAAGATGCCGTTTCACCATTTACCCCGCCGATCTCTAGGATTTTTCCCCACACCGATTGTTGAACTCCCTCGGCTGTCACAATCTCTGGGTGGTCCCAGAATTCTGATCAAGCGAGATGATCAAACGGGCTTAGCCTTGGGGGGTAATAAAACCCGGAAGCTGGAATTTCTGATCGCAGATGCACTACACCAAAACTGCGATTGCGTGATTACGGCAGGGGCTGCTCAATCGAATCATTGTCGGCAGACGGCAGCCGCCGCCGCCATGGTGGGATTGGAATGCCATCTGGTTCTAGGGGGAACTCCACCAGAACAAGCCAATGGGAATTTACTGTTGGATGAGGTTTTGGGAGCGACGATTCATTGGACAGGGGCAGATCGCAAAGGAGAACAGTTGAATGCGATCGCATCCCAGCTACAGGCCCAAGATCACCATCCTTATGTCATTCCCTATGGCGGCTCTAATGCTTTGGGGGCAGTTGGCTTTGTGGCGGCGATGGCTGAACTGCAGCAACAGCTTCAGGCAATGGAGCAATCTGTGGATGCCATTGTATTTGCTTCTAGTTCAGGAGGGATGCAGGCGGGACTGACCGTCGGTCGATCTCTTTTAGCAATGGATGTAGAACTGATTGGCATTCGTATTGATAAGGCTGAAGATGAGCAGTTGAGTTATGGGGACCAATTGGCTGAGTTAGCTACTTCGACAGCCAAGATGCTCCAATCAGAGTGTCACTTTCACCCCGCAGACTTTCGTGTAGAAACCGCCTACCTGGGTGCTGGATACGGTGTTGTGGGTGACCTAGAGCGATCGGCGATTAACCTCCTGGCCCAGTCAGAAGGTATTCTGCTAGATCCGGTTTATTCGGGTCGGGCCATGGGTGGATTATTAGATTTGATCCGCAGGGGACACTTTCATCGCCAGCAAACTGTTCTGTTTTGGCATACGGGGGGACAACCTGCCCTCTTTGCACCACAGTTTTCCCTGAAAGAGACAAACTCGTTTTCAGGATGAATGGGCTGGCTCAAAGGACCATCATCCGTTTGGGTTGAACGGATGATAGCTACTCAGCAGTCCCAGTACTGTAGGTTCCGGTTGATGGGTTGTATTTATACTCCAATGGACTGAGGCCAGAAGGATTGGAGCTAGAGGAAGATGGGGGGCTAGAGGAGCTGGCACTATTTGTTCCAGGTGCAGGACTAGGATCAAACTGAGAGGTTAGGTCCTTAGGAGCTTTAGAGGATGAGGGAGATGTCAAACGAAGATTGGGATCAATGGGTTGATTGAATTGTTGGATGGCCTTGGCTTCTTCGGTTAATCCAGCAGGGGAGTTTGTCGCAGGGGGAGTAGATGGGACCTTTGCGGTTGGAATATTCTGGGTTGGAATATTGGCAGCAGGGATATTAGGGGGAGCGGGTTGACTAATTTCTGAGGGAATAGGGCTGGGGACTGGCACGGCTGTGGGGGGCTGAGCCGGTACTCCAGGACTCCCAGCAGTGGAGGACGTCGTTTTTGCCAGGTGGGGGGGGATTTCAATGGTGCTTGGGGGGAACTTTTTGAAGCGTTGGGACTTGTGCCGGGAGTATTGGCAGGCTGAGATGTGGGAGTCCCTTTAACCGGTTGCTTAGACTTCGGAGCAGATAGGTTTGTTTGGGGAGGAAGGTTGAGGGTTGGGAGCTTTGCGGGCTGAGGTGAAACTGAGCCCGAGGATACCGGTGGCTTGCCCTCTTCTTTTTTGGCTGGGTTATTACAACCATACAATCCAGGTAATGTTGTTAAGGCGACGCATACACCTAGAAGTAGCCGCGTTGATTGATAGGTTTGATTAGAGTGACGGAACATTATCTTTGACTCCCACAGCGGTAATCATTTGGCCTTTGGTTTTATCTAGAAAAAGGCAATATTTATAGCAAAACTATCAGATTTTGTTTTTTGATGATGTAATCTAGCTGCGCTTGCCGTCAAGCTTGATATTTCTATACTGCATTCATATAGAAGTCATACTAAGAAGAGATATTGGCGGATTTATATCGCTATGTTCCAGACTTATCGAAGGAGATTGAAATGCGCTGGCTGGTCTCTGATTCTATTTGAGCTACTCGATATTTTGATGATGATCTATCGAGGTGAAGACGGTGTGAATTCGATATCCGGTCTTGGGAGTGTGGGCGCAATCGTCGGGGGCTTCCTTCTGAGAGGAAACTTAAATGAGTTGGAGCGGATCACAGGTGGAGGCAACCGTCACGGCCTACAACCGCAATACCATCAAGTCGATTGATGTGGAATGGACGAAATGACCTGGCAGTATGAAGCTACACAGTAGACTCTGACAATCCAACGATATATTGGATATAGGGCTCAACCTTTATTGTTATTTATTGAGAACGCTTCATGGGATCTGGTTTGGAAATGCTGAAATCTTACCGCCAACATGTTCAAGAACGGGCTGCTTTGGGAATTCCCCCCCTGCCGTTGACGGCTGAGCAGACGGCAGATCTGTGTGAGCTGCTCAAGTCTCCGCCTGCGGGAGAAGAAGATGCGTTGATGGCATTGCTGCGCGATCGCATCCCGCCTGGGGTGGATCAGGCGGCCTATGTGAAGGCTTCGCTTTTGAGTGCGATCGCAAACAACGAAACCACCAGCCCCCTCATCACTCCCATTGCTGCTGTTGAACTTCTTGGCACCATGATGGGCGGTTACAATGTGCAGTCCTTAGTGGACTTACTCAAATCAGATAATTCCGCATTAGCCACCGCTGCCGCCACTGCCCTCAAACATACGGTCCTGGTCTACGACGCTTACCATGACGTGCTGGAATTATCCCAGACCAATGCCTATGCCCAATCCGTAATTGATTCCTGGGTGGCAGCGGAATGGTTTACCACCCAATCCTCCTTACCCGAATCTATCACCGTTACCGTCTTCAAAGTACCGGGCGAAACCAATACGGACGATCTGTCTCCCGCCCCCCCCATGCCACCACCCGCCCCGATATTCCTCTCCATGCACTAGCTATGCTAGAAACCCGGATGCCGGAAGGGCTAGATACCTTGGAGCAGCTGAAACAGAAAGGTCATCCAGTGGCCTATGTGGGAGATGTGGTTGGCACGGGCTCTTCCCGTAAATCAGCCATCAACTCTGTGCTCTGGCATATTGGCGATGATATTCCCTTCGTCCCCAACAAACGAGCCGGGGGCTATATCTTGGGGAGTAACATTGCCCCCATTTTCTTCAACACGGCGGAAGACTCAGGAGCCTTGCCCATTGAATGTGATGTCTCTAGTCTGGAAACCGGGATGGTGATTACCATCCATCCCTACAAAGGCGAAATCACCGACGAGTCAGGCACTGTCCTCACCACCTTTAATCTCAAGCCCGAAACCATTACCGATGAAGTCCAAGCCGGAGGTCGGATTCCTTTACTGATTGGTCGGTCCCTTACCGATAAAATTCGTATTGAGCTGGGCATGGAGTCAACCGATGTCTTTACCCGACCGACTCCCCCCCCGGATTCTGGTAAAGGCTTTACCCTCGCCCAAAAAATGGTGGGTAAGGCCTGTGGTCTGCCTGGTGTTCGCCCCGGCATGTCCTGTGAACCTTTAATGACCACCGTTGGCTCTCAAGATACAACTGGACCAATGACACGGGATGAAATGAAGGAGTTGGCCTGCTTAGGCTTTAGCTCGGATTTGGTGATGCAGAGTTTTTGCCACACGGCGGCCTATCCCAAACCCGTCGATATTGAAACTCATCAAAACCTCCCCGATTTCTTTGCTTCTCGGGGTGGAGTAGCCCTGCGACCCGGCGATGGCATTATTCACTCTTGGCTCAACCGCATGTTACTTCCCGATACCGTCGGTACAGGGGGTGACTCCCATACTCGTTTTCCTTTAGGTATTTCCTTCCCCGCAGGCTCGGGGTTAGTGGCTTTTGCCGCTGCGATCGGAGCGATGCCCTTGGATATGCCAGAATCAGTTCTGGTTAAGTTCTCAGGAGATCTACAGCCCGGTATTACCCTGAGGGATATCGTCAATGCAATTCCCTATGTTGCCATTCAGAAGGGGTTGCTTACAGTTGAGAAGCAGAATAAGAAAAATATCTATTCCGGACGGGTGCTGGAAATGGAAGGATTACCCGATCTCAAGCTAGAGCAAGCCTTTGAACTCACGGATGCATCCGCAGAGCGCTCTGCTTCTGGCTGCACGATTAAGCTCAGTGAAGAGACGGTGGCTGAATATTTGCGCTCTAATGTCGCCCTCCTCAAGAACATGGCAGCTCGGGGTTACCAAGATGCCCGCACAATTCTACGCCGAGTAGCCAAGATGGAAGCTTGGTTAGAAAAGCCCGAACTCATGTCTGCAGATGCGGATGCTGAATATGCTGAAGTGGTGGAGGTTAACCTCACTGAGATTCGGGAGCCATTGGTGGCGGCTCCCAATGACCCCGACAACATTAAAACCCTGTCTGATGTCGTCAATGACCCCATTCATGAGGTCTTTATTGGGTCCTGCATGACCAATATTGGCCATTACCGAGCAGCCGCAAAAGTCCTTGAAGGGGCAGGTCCGACAAAAGCACGGCTCTGGATTTGTCCTCCCACCCGGATGGATGAAAAGCAGCTCCGGGAGGAAGGCTATTACGAAATTTTTGATGCTGCGGGTGCAAGGACGGAGATGCCGGGATGTTCCCTCTGTATGGGGAACCAAGCCCGTGTGGAAGATGGCGTGACAGTGTTTTCAACGTCTACCCGTAACTTTAATAACCGGATGGGCAAAGGAGCACAAGTGTATCTGGGGTCGGCGGAGTTGGCTGCAGCCTGCGCCCTCTTAGGCCGAATTCCCACCCCAGAAGAATATCTGGAGATTGTGGCCAAGAAGATCGATCCTTTTGCGGATGAGCTATATCGCTATCTGAATTTTGATCAGATTGATGGCTTTATTGAGGAAGGTCGTGTGATTCCTTTGGAGGAATTACCCAAGATTGAGGATATTTTAGGGATGCCTGTCAGTTAAGGGACAACAGATAGGGCCTTTAGAATTCGCTGGAGCAGGAACGATTACGGCCCTGAGCTTTAGCTTGGTAAAGTGCTTTATCTGCCTGTTCAATGATCTGGTGGGAATCCAGTTCTAGTTGTGGAATCCCACTGGCAATACCAATACTGATAGTGACATAGTCACTAATGATGGACTCAGCATGGGCCAAGGCTAGCTTTTGAAGGTTCTCTTGAATAACACTCGCTTGAGCTTGAGCCCCAGAAAGCTGGGTATGGGGCAGAATAATCACAAATTCCTCGCCTCCATATCGAGCAGCAAAATCACTGGGTCTGCGCATACAGCTATGAATGGTTTGGGCAATTTGAAATAAGCAACTATCCCCTGCTTGATGACCATAATGATCGTTGTAGGCCTTGAAACAATCAACATCACATAGGAGTAAAGATAAGCAAGATTGCTCGCGAAGCATTCTTTCCCACTCTTGGATAAAAACGGCATTAAAGTGTCGTCGATTGGCAATTTGGGTGACATCATCAATGGTGGCGAGCTGTTCTACTGTTTCTAGTAAATGCTGGCGGGTACGCATAAATTGCACCAACGAATAGCCGACTAACAGGGTAAACCCACAAAACAAAATGGTGATGATACTCAGTAGCTGTAACGAATGGGAATGACGTTGAATTCGACTTTGATATTCCTGCCATTGTTGACGTTGATTGAGAAGGGAAACTTGGTTGATATCGAGTTCTAGTTTTTCCAGCTGGTCAATAATTCTACTTTGGACCTTGGTGTTAGTGGGTTCTTGTTGCCATTGTTTGAGATCAGGTTTTAAGGACAACCATGATCGGACTAAATGATCTTTAATGGTGGAAACTTGGGTATCTAAGCTACGCGATAGAAAGTGCCGCTGAATAATCGTAAATCGGCTTTGAGTAATCTTGAGTTGCAGAGTGAAGTCTTTGGTATTGGTGGAATGGCTATGCACGAGCTGCAGTCGGAGACGATTGACTTCCCGCTGAAGTTGGTTGAAGTCATGCACTCCCCTCACTAAGTTAAGTTCTAAAGACTTGTCTTGAGTCTGAATCTGTTGTCGTAAAGATTGTCCACCTACTAAAATCCCGATCAGTAGGAGAAGCATAATGCTGGGGAAAAATATGAGCTGCCCCCGTGTTGCCCAGGGCTGTCGAGCTGGCACGCCGGAATGATGATGCACTGTCATTACTGCACATTAATTTCTGCGATTTGCCAGATCCAGTAGGATTTTTCTGCCAATTCTGATATGGAGGGGAATTGTTGATACGGAAATACCAGCATTGCAGGTCCTCTGTAATCAGACTGCATATTTTCACCATCTTGTTGTAGGGCAAAAATAACAGGATATTGCTTGAGCCAAACGATGGGAACCTGGATGTTGTAATCGTTAAGTGCTTTAAGATGTATGGCTTTTGCTTGGGGATCAACCTGCCAGAGATCGAGCAAGTCTCGCATCAAAACGCCTTGAAATACCCGATCTTGCTGTTCAAATAAATCTAATACGGAATATTCGACTAACCCGAGGGATTCGATGGTTTGCCGGTCCATGATGATGTGATCCTCTTGATTGGTGTTTCCCAATCGACCTGTGACCTTAAGGATGGGCTCATTTTTTGGCAAAGGAATGGGTTGCCCCGTTTGTAGTTGTGGGGGTGTTATTTGGGTATAAACATCGTCAAATTTAGCGTCTGTGGCACAACCTCCCATGAATAAGACCAGGGCGGGAACTATCCATTGTCGACGGTTATGCATGGCACCTCCAACAGCATCTTTAACCTACCAAAAGATATTTGGCTTTTTGCAGTAAACAAATATGCAGTACTTATTGAAACAGATAATCTCCTCCTCACCATTAATTTCCTTAGCTGCAATGACAGAACATCGATTGTTAGCCGTTGAATCTGTGTTAGGCGTGATAGACATATCAGTACAACGCTGTTTAGCTGCAAAAAAGGTTGGGTCTGATTATTGAATGGAATACCACTCTCTTTTGTAGGGGCCTATAGATTTCTCAAAGCAGAGCAGAATAATAATCCCTATGCTATAGGCCACTAAATCTTCCCAGCTAAAAGTGGTGCCAATGATGGTCCTTGCCAATTGCGATGCTCCTAATCCTAGAATTTCTACGATTTTAAAGGACTGCAGAACTTCAACTGCAAATGAGAATAGGAGAACACCGATAGCAGCGGTCATAATTGAAACTTTAAAGAATGCTCTAACGATTGCGTAAATCAAAATAACGACTAAGAGGTCACCGATATACGGGCGAATAAAGTTGTCATCAATATGGAGTGCGATATACAGCTCTATCAAAAATAGAATGATCGACCAGGCACAGTAATAGGTATTAAATCTCATAACAAGGGAGTAGGGCGATTCAACGGCATCAGGCCATTCGATATTTAGCTATTATTTCCCACCCATAGAAATAGATTGCTTATTTGACGCAAAATCTTTACCGATTCACACTGCAAAATGACAAATTGAAGGTCTGCTCAGACGACTCTCAGATTTTTGCGGTACTCTGTAGGTACTGAGCTTGGGTGAAGTTCATTACCAACGGCTAATAGACTTAGCCAAACATGATGTTCAGTAATCAGTCATGGGGTAATGTACGGGGGAATGATTGATGCGGTCCCCCACGGCTGTACTTAAACGGAGATAACCGTATGAAGTACCCAACTCTAGTCATGGCATTCTTGCTAGCTGCCTTCACTGTAGATGTGGCAGCTGTTAAAGCAGAAGACCTTGTGCAGTCTCAAGCGGATGAAACCGCTTTATTAGCAGGCAAACGCAAAGGTTTCCGGCGTGGTGGTTTTAAG
Source organism: Acaryochloris sp. 'Moss Beach' (assembly GCF_021497025.1). Lineage (NCBI taxonomy): Bacteria > Bacillati > Cyanobacteriota > Cyanophyceae > Acaryochloridales > Acaryochloridaceae > Acaryochloris > Acaryochloris sp. 'Moss Beach'. The sequence goes on along the minus strand of NZ_CP071717.1, from coordinate 1,344,560 downwards.
AGCCGGCGCCGATTGCATCAGCGCCGTTTTAGACGATTTCCCAATCGAAATTTTCGGCATCGTAAGTTTCGACGTTTCCCTGGACGAGTTCGCCATCGGCCTTTCCACCGCCGTCGAACCTTTCACCATCGTCGCCGGTTTGGACGACAATTTCGACACTACCCCTTTCGTAGGCGCTATCGTCACTATTCACCCTACTACCATCCATTCTCCCGGAGACTGTACCTACATCACTCGACCTTTCCCAGTCGGCGATCCTACATCGCACCTGAACATCGCGGACCAGAAGGTAAATACGATCACCAAGGCCTCGCTAAGCGGGTGATTTTAGGAATGGTTGCTGATCCAGATCTGAAGCCCTTGGTGGCAACGTTGGATATTCAACAAAAGGGAGACACAGTATTCCTAAGTGGTGAAGTTCCCGATCAGGATGCTTTAGACAAAGTAATTGAACTGGTCAAAAATACCAAAGGCGCTAAAAAAGTCGAGGCCACTGAGGTGCTTGTGCTGTCTGAATCTGAATAACAAGTAGTAGCCTCCCCTGCCAAAATTTGAGAGGGGAGGCGTTTGGGGAATCAATCTGCATTCTGATTTTCAGGTGGTTTACCCGGAGGGAATAGTTCCATCTAGGTTAAGGGCTGCACAAGACCTTGTTTTCAATAGAGTCTTTCTATTCAGTAGAGTTGGCCTATATGTCTGCTAACAAGGTTTCAATCGCATTTACAACCTTCTGACATTTCTGTGGATCAAGAGCATCGGCATGGGGCGAAGCAAACTGACCTTTATCGTTGTCAAAATACTGGCCAGAGGCAGCAGAAAACTCATCGGTCAGGGCTGCACGAGTCAATATGTCCGCGCCAATCCGAAGATCGCCCCCTGCGACTCCAAAGCCCTCTTTCACCATCTTGCTGCCCAGCATCGAACCCGGATTCACCGCGATAATGGTCAGGCCATCACCCTGAGGTGAAAGGGCCAAACTACGGGACCACATGGTCAGTGCCAGCTTGCTTTGGGCATAAGCCGTGAAGTCTTCGGTGAACTGGACCCGTCCAGCCAAGGCCTCTAGATTAACGGGGGACTGAGCGGCGGAGGATACATTGATGAGCCGTCCAGAGGTAGACATCAATGGTCGGAGTCCCTGGGTTAGTAGATAAGGGGCGAGTGTATTTACAGCAAAGCGAACATCAAGCCCATCCTGAGTGATCGTATTAGGTGTTTTGTAGACCCCTGCGTTGTTGATCAGGACATCCAACGTAGAGTGGTTTTCAGCGACAGCCTTTGCCAGTGACACCACATCAGTCATCCGAGACAAATCGGAAACATAGCTTTCGACACTGCCCGGCAGAGTAGAGAGGGATTTTGCGGCTGCCTCCAGCTTGGTGGGATTGCGCCCATGCAACAGCACTCTATGACCTTCTGAGACCAGCATCTTGGCTGTTTCTAAGCCAATGCCATCGGTGGAACCTGTAATCAGAATCGTTTTTGTCATGGTTCTAGCTTCCTCAATCACTGCAGACCGTAAATTCTGGCAAGATATCCTCGGCCAAACGTTTTAAGGTTGTTTCAATATCCGCTTGGTTAAATCGCAAGTTCAGCGCCACATGGTTCATGCCGATTTGTTCCAGGGATTTGAGATAGGCCCGCAGGGAGTTCACTCCTAACCGGAATCCCAGATGGATCGGTTGTGGCCGGGTGTCGGGGGCTTCGGTTAGATCTAAATACAGCGGCTGCATGATGGGTTTGTCAGTACCGTCTAATGCTTCAACCCGTGCCCGCCAATCGCGAATGACCCGTGCTTGCATAACCGTATCCCGTGGATAAGTCATCCAGCCGTCCCCGTTCCGCGCAATCCACTCGGGGGCTTGTTGACTGCCTCCCGTAATCAGTAGGGGCAGTTTGACCGAGGTCGGTTTAGGCAGCATGTCCATCCCACTATTCGGGTTGCCAAACGCATTTTCAAACGTGGGTGAATTCTCACTCATCTGCCGGATGTACTCAAAACTCTCCCGAAATGCAGCTCCACGGTTGTCAAAGGGGAGGTTAAGGGCTGGATACTCTTCTGGTCGGTCCCCCGAAGCCACTCCCAGAATCAGCCGTCCCCCCGAAAGAACATCAGCGGTAGCGGCGGCTTTGGCCACATGGGCTGGATGTCGCATCGGCAGAATGATGCTGGCAACCCCGAGAGCGATTCGCTTCGTTTGGCCTGCTAACAGTCCCAAATAGACAAAGGGATCGTAGGTCTGCCCCGCATCTCCAAAGGAGGGCACGTTGAAGGGCACATCCCGTAACCAAACAGATGAAAAGCCTAATTCTTCCGCTAGCTGGACTCGTTCCAGATGGCGCTCCAGGGTGGGAACTGGCCCTGTTGGGTAAGTCTCGATCGGCACTACTAAGCCAAGGCTTAATCGGTTTGGACGAAACACAGAGTTGTATCCCCGATTAATCGGCTGAAACCCGATATCTTCCACAGGCTTGAGGGTATTGCATTCCCTATTCATTATTGGATCTCCTGCACACTAACGACCATTTCTTGCCAACCGCGTTGGTTGTTCATGTCGAACTGGGCTCCGTTCTCATCTGCCCAGGTAAAGCGCTTTAAGGCCGGGGTCTGACTAGTGGCCTGATAGAGCCAATAGGCTTCTTCCTGCAGAGCTTTGTCAATGGGTTTGTCGATGGAGGCGTAGACGGTTTGTTTGCAGGCGTTGATCGATTCAGCGGGCCAGAGGGCGATCCGGTTGGCCAAGGCTTCCACAAACGGGCCAATCTCGTCGGGGTCAAGGGCTTTGTTGATGGTGCCATAGGCTTCGGCCTGGTCGGCATCAAAGTCTTTTGCACCTAAAATAATTTCCAGGGCTCGCCCTAGACCGATCTGACGCGCCATCCGGGAGGCGCCACCGCCACAGGGAAGAATGCCCATGGCGACTTCCATCTGCATAAATTTGGCTTTGCCTCGGGCGGCAAACCGCATATCGCAGGCCAGGGCAAATTCGTGACCACCACCGCGGGCAAACCCTTCAATCTTGGCAATGGTGGTCTGGGGCAGTTTGCTGATCCGCTCTAGAACCACCTGCAAATCGAGGAGTTTGACTTCGTTGCGAGGGACTGCGATCGCAGACATGTCTTTGAGGAAATTCGTGTCGGCATGGGCCACAAAAATTTCGGGATGGGCAGATTGAAACACCACGACTTTGATGGTGCGATCTGTTTCCAGCTTTTGGGCCAGCATATTGAGATCGGCCAGCATCGGCAGGCCCTGAATATTGACAGGGGGATAGTCGAAGGTGACCCAAGTGATGGCGTTTTCGATCTCAACGTTGAAAGTAGTGAAAGTGTCGTAGTTCATTGCATCTCTCCAATGTTGTGGTTACTGAATACCGTCTAATACAGTTTTGCCAATGGCCTTACCGCTTTCTTGGAATTCATGGGCAGCCCGTAGATTTTCAATATTGAGACTGCCGCCATGGTGATTGACCGTCGAGATCAGCGTGCCATTGTCTAGCAACTCTGAGACTCGCTGTAGTAATTGATGCTGGACGTCCATATCTTCGGTTTGGAACATGGATCGGGTGAACATAAATTCCCAGCTCAAAGAAATCGCCTTGGTTTTCAGAGACATCACATCTAGAGTGTCCGGATCATCAATCAGAGCCATATGACCCCGTGGCTTAATCAGTTCCCGGATAGCAGAAAAATGCTTGTCCGTATGGGTCAGGGCCGCAACATATCGGGGGGCAATTCCCAGAAACTTCAGCTCTTCGTCTAGGGGGTTACGGTGATTGACCACGTAATCTGCTCCCATTTTCTTGACCCAAGCATGGGTATCCTCCCGAGATGCTGTGGCAATGACAGTTAGCCCTGTGAGTTTCTTTGCGAGCTGAATCAGAATCGAACCCACACCTCCTGCACCACCGATCACGAGCAGCGATTCCCCTGTGCCTTCACCTTCTTTGAGCCCAAAGCTATCAAAGAGCATTTCCCAGGCGGTAATACTGGTGAGGGGGATGCCGGCGGCTTCTGTGAATCCGAGGGATGAAGGTTTGCGACCCACAATTCGTTCATCCACTACATGAAATGGGGCATTGGTTCCTGGGCGAGTAAGGTCTCCTGCATAGAACACTTCGTCACCAGGGCGAAACTGGGTCACGGCTGAGCCCACTTCTTGCACGACCCCAGCGGCATCAAACCCTAGAATGCGAGGCTCGCCATCGGGTTGAGCACTGGCCCTCAGTTTGACATCCACTGGATTCACTGAAACCCCCCGGACCTCCACGAGTAAGTCTTTTGGACCCGGTTGGGGTTTTTCTGTTTCAAATTCGATCAGGACATCTGCTGCTGGCCCTGCATCCTTATACCCAATGGCTTTCATCATTTCGCCTCCTTTTGAGTCATTTGACCGTTATCCGCATGATAATTATTTAGATTAGAAAGATAAACAGGCTTTTAGCGAAATAATAATTCGGATATTTTTGATAAATGGATATTTTATCCCTCCGTTTGTTTTTGAGAATTGCCGCACGGGGCGGAGTCTCGGCGGCAGCGCAAGACCTCTCCCTATCCCCTGCCAGTGCCAGCGCCCGTCTGGTGAAACTTGAAGAAATAGTCGGCTTTCGTCTGTTCAACCGAACGACTCGAGCCGTCTCTTTGACCACCGATGGTGAGGCATTTTTGCCCTATGCCCAGCAGATGATTGAAACCCTAGAAACGGGGCTAAGTGCTGTCAAGGGGCAGGGGGGCAGAGGCGGAAGGGGTACTGCGAATCACCATGCCTGGATCCTTTGGCCGGATGTATATCATTCCAGCTTTGGCTGAATTTCATGCCTGCCATCCGCTGGTTAGCCTGGATTTACGGCTATCGGATGAAGTCTTGGATGTGGTCGAAGGGGCCTATGACCTGATTATCCGCAATGCTCCCTTGGCCGATAGCAGTCTGATTTTGCGAAAGTTAGCTGCTGATCGGCGGATTCTGGTCGCTTCTCCTACCTATCTTGAGGAGTATGGGACGCCTTCAACGCCTGATGATCTTGCAGCGCATCAATGTGTCAGCTTGGCCGAAGTGACGAAGTGGAAGTTTAAAAACGGACAGGCCATTAGCGTTCCCCACTCATTTGTGGTTAACGACGGTGAGGCTCTGCGTAAAATGCTGGAGCAGGGGCTGGGAATTGGCATTAAGTCTGTCTGGAATGCCAGTGAAAGTTTGAAATCTGGGCTGCTGGTCGAGGTATTGCCGGAATTCCCGTTGATGGTAGATGTCTCGATCTGGCTCCTATATCCGAGTCGCCGAATTATTGCACCAAAAGTTTATGCCATGATTGATTTTTTACTGGAACGGTTCCAACCAGTTCCACCTTGGGAGTGCTAAACAGGAGAGGGACGATCATCACATTGGCAACCTACACAAGTTGGACTTCTAACCCACTGCACACGTTTATAGTGTGAGAGAAGTCAATATTATTAGTCTTACGACTGGGAGCATGCCACCTTTGCAGTCTAGTATTCATACTCATTCTAGAGATCCTTGCTAGCCTTGCTTTCTGACATCAAATTGCTGATGCCATATTTTGAGCATCTGCAAGGGTGACATGCTCCCCTTACGACTTTCCCTTTGAATCTAAATGGGTGATGTTTTTCTTGGAGAAATTCAATTTTTTGCTATTGATATATTAAGGGCTAAATAATATTTTCTTGTCATTATTAGTGATTTTAGTACTTATTTCGTGCATCACTTTAATGAAGTCATGGGTATCCAAAAAATAATTTGGATATGCTTGTCGAAGAGAGTCAATGGATCCTGTTGAAACTAGCACTATCTGTATTCCTTCTACATCACTAATTTCCTTCTCATACTCAGAATATGTTTTTGTAGCTTCATCAAGCTTCCTTCTTCCAAAGCTTTCGATTGAAACAGTTTTTTGATTTGGATCTAGGATGACGATGTGATAATTTCCACTTTTCTTGTTGTTTGAAATTGAATTGGCAGCAACACTAAATGCTTGAAGTCTATCAATCACATTTAACTTATTCGCTACATATACCATTTTTTTCATAGGTTTCTTGTTCTTGTAACTCTTCATATCCGGGAACGGCATTACAATCTTCATAGTGGGCAAAGGCTGATCCAGTTAATGCGAAAAAATCTAGCCACTCTTCTGGACCTTCATTTGATTTTAATGCGTGGTTGAGAAATGTTCCCATTGTTTCTACTGCTGTAGCCCAAGAATGTTGAAGTTTAGTTCTAATTTGCAGTTCGATATGTAAGCCATCGTATAGAGGAACTTTTTTTGTTCTTATATTTATAGATTAAGTGAATACCCCGATATCCAGTATCTTTGGGGATTGCAATATAATCTTTTTCCCCCTACTAGATTATGTTCAAATCGTGATTGTTTATAATTTTCTCGTAAGCTCTCGACCTTTGGGAGCGTTGAAACAACGGCTCTCAATCCGCCAATATCCTGCATTCGTGAAAGTTTCATGCCAGGAAACCTTTTCAGTTTAGCAATAATTGATGGTGTTCTTTTAAGTCTTTGAGCAACTAGTGCTTTCCGATCTATATTACGCAATTTATCTCGTAGCGTGGCTTGAAAAGTATTAATTGGATATGAATGAATAGCTCTCCAGTTACTTAAGACATCATTGGCCCAGTCTCTATCGTTAAGAGATGCACTATCGTTCCGTAAAAAGTCACCAGCTTTAGATACTTGATTCTTTGAAAATTCAGGAATTATTTTTTGCCAATTTTAATATACCTAAGAAGACTATCTATGGTTGTACGATTGTCTAATTAATAACACCTTTATGCAAGATATTAGATATTGATTTTTTGTGCGATATCTTCTTTACGGAAATTCGATATTAATTTGTAAAAAACAATATTTTCCAGGGTAAAAAATATGATGAATTAGTGATTGGAATCCTTATCTTTGCTCCTGTTGATAACTATAATGTCTCTTGCTTGGTACGACTAGCCGCAATTTTAATCGGAACAAGTCTTTTGATCTGCGATAGTCATATGTTTTAATCACAAAACTAAGATGTGATTTATCTACTACAATTCATTTGCACTTTAATTCTTTGTCATACAAAGTGTCACACTTAAGAGCTTAGATCTTTTTGAGATTTACACCTATTTTGCTTACGATACTATGGGAAAGAATTTAGCTGCTTCAACTCAGTGGAGTGAGATCTACTAATTTTCCCCCAAATTCAATTCATTGAAAACGGCTTGTGAACAATCCAGGGCTGAATCTTCAAACAAGACATCATTCAACTCAATCAAGACTACTTACCCTGATTGCCTGACAGAAGTAGGTCAAAGCCTTTATTTACATAGTTTATGAGAAAAGAGTGGAGAGACATGTGAGGCTAGATTTAATCACAAATCAGCGTTATTCAAATGTCAGGCCCCACCCAAATTTATCGTCAACTGTTTTCCTTTTTACGTCAACACAGCCATTATCGAGATTTGCGCCATCTCATTGCTCTGGGCTGGATGGTAAGCGCGTTAATCTGTAGTGAACGCTTAAGCTTATCTGCCTGGGAATCCTATGTTCCCTGCCGAGCCAGAAAAGCCCAAAGTGTCGAGCGTCGGTGGCAACGATTTATAGCCAATCAACGCATTGATATTAACAAGCTATATGTACCTCTAGTCCTGCTAGCCCTTAAGAACTGGCAATCTCATCGTCTATACCTGGCAATGGATACAACGGTGTTATGGAATGAATATTGCATGATTCATCTATCCGTCGTCTGCTGTGGCAGAGCAGTACCGTTGTTGTGGAAAGTATTAGAGCACAAGAGTGCAGCTGTCGCTTTTGAGGAATATCAACCGCTATTGCGCCAGGCCCGTTGGTTATTGCGGCAGCATCCAGATGTCATGGTGTTAGCAGATCGTGGGTTTGCGAACCATCAACTGATGAGCTGGTTACAACAGAGCCATTGGCATTACTGTCTGCGTGTCCCTTGTGATGTCCTTCTCCATGGTCCACGTCAATGTCCAAGAGAAGTCCGACAATTGTGGCCATCCAAAGGCGAAGCCCTCCTCTACCGCAATGTCGGTCTTTGGGAAGATGGCATCTATCGGTGCAATCTGGTGTTGGCTAATATCCGAGGAGTGAAAGAACCATGGGCGGTGATTACAGATGAATCACCCACGCTACAGACCTTGTGGCAATACGCTTTGAGGTTTCGGGTCGAAGAATTATTTCTCGATAGTAAGTCTGGAGTGTTTGAGCTAGAAGAGTCGAAAATTCGCTGTGCTGATGCATTAGAGAGGCTTTATCTGGTTGCTGCTGTGGCACTGCTATTCAGCACGACTCAAGGAATGGCTGTTCACATTAAAGGGCTGCGCCAACAGGTTGATCCACATTGGCGGCGAGGCATTAGTTATCTCAAAATTGGATTACGGTGGCTCAAGGGAGTCGTCCATAAAGGACGGGAGTTGTTGATGCCAGTCCCCTTGCTCTGCCATGATCCACAACCGTGTTTTGCGTCTAAAAAAGCTCAAAAGAAACACTACAACAAAATCTGGTTCTCTCGCATCCGCTCTTTACAGTGCAAGGCTTTATGAGCAGGGGAAGGCGAAGATCTGTCAGGCAGTCAGCTACTTACCTTAATCTTTGTAGATTAAGCCTCGTGATCTTTTACAGTAGAGGATCTAAATAACCGTAATGTCAGTCAGTGAGTCAGCCACCTCTGTGGACATTGAGCCTCAGTGAATTTGATGGCTTGTAATTTGAGTGAATGAAAATTACAGCGTAAACCCGGCTTCTTTTCAGATAGCTCTCAGCAAAGTTCTGTAGGCTTAGGTAATCATGCTTATACTGATTAGGTGTGAAAAAAGAGTTTGCTTCCACCTAATTGAGATGATTTAAGTCCACTGGTGAGCCATTGCTCCCTAAATCTCCCCCCGACGTAAACGAATGGTTTCTATCGCCCGCAAAAATTTATTCCAAGACCTACCGCGCTTTATTGTGGCCCAGGCGGGCATCATGTTTTCCGTTGGGTTAGTCACTATTCAAATAGGTATCCTCAATGGATTTACTCGTTCTTCCACCGTACTGATCGAAAATGCGGATGCAGATATCTGGGTGACCTCCGAAGAGCTACGCCATTTTGCCTTGACCCTACCTTTGGAATATAAACAGCTGGCTGAAGCGAAAGAGGTAGAAGGAGTGGAGCGGGCAGAACCACTGATTGCCCAATCCACCGTGTGGCGAGATAAGTCGAATCAGATTGCGCCGATTCGGATTATTGGTTTTGACCCTGAAGATACCCTGTTTCGACCGCGCACCCTATTAGAAGGGACGCTGAAGGATATCCAGCAGCCCTATAAAATCTTTGTGGATCAAGCCGATCTCAAACTCCTGGATGTGTCAGAAGTCGGTGATCGAGCTGAAATTGGCTCCTATGAAGGAGAGATAAGAGGGATTACGACCGGCACCCGCTCCATTGTGGCGAGTCCTTATATTTTTACGTCTTTACCGAATGCCACGGCTTATCTGAATTCGCCGATTGCCACCCCGGACAAAACCCCACCGGACCCGCCGGATTTAACGGATCAAAATCGGATTACCTATATTCTGATCAAAGCCGCACCCACAGAAAACCTACAAGCCCTTAAAAATCGTTTAGAAGAAGCTCTACCCGGCACCAAAGCCTTCACCCAAACTGAGCTAACCGAATTAACCCAAACCTATTGGCAGCAGAGTACAGGGGTCGGCTACATCTTGGGCTTAGGCGCAGTGGTGGGCATTGTGGTTGGAACCGTCGTGGTGGGCCAGATTCTCTATTCCTCCGTTACGGACCATCTGCGGGAGTTTGGCACTATGAAGGCGATGGGATCGTCAGACTGGTATATCTATCGCGTCATTTTAGAGCAGGCGCTGTGGATGGCGGTGTTGGGTTATTTGCCCGGTATGGGGCTTTGTTTGGGCTTAGGAGCTTGGACGATTCAGGCTCAAGCGATTCAAATTTTGATTAGTCCAGCAACGGCGGCCGGGGTTTTTGTTGTCACTGTAGCCATGTGTAGTGGCGCAGCTATCTTTGCCATTCAAAAGGTGACTCGACTCGATCCAGCCCTCGTCTTTAAGTCGTGAGCTAACGCATAAACAATACTGACTCAACTGGGAAACCTGTTAAGAGGATTAGATACACCTGATGCAACTTGCTTTTCGCCAAAAACCTCAACCGATGACATTAATGACCTCTTCTCCTGATACTGCTGGTGATCTTGCCACGCCTGCCATTCAGGCCAAGGGCGTCGAAATGACATTCCATGTTGGCGATCAGCAGTTCAAAGTTTTGAAAGGCATTGATCTAGAAATTAAAACCGGGGATGTCGAATTGCTGATGGGGCCGTCAGGGTCTGGTAAAACAACGTTGCTATCCATATTAGGAGGTATCCTAACGCCCACAGGTGGGGAGGTTTCCTTATTGGGGCAAAACATTTTGGGGCTATCTCGCCATAAGCTCTCCAAGTTTCGCTTGCAGAATATCGGCTTTATTTTTCAGGGGTTTAATCTTTTTCCTGCCCTAACTGCGGCGGAGAATATTGAAGCCACTCTGAATTTAAAGGGGATTCGCGGTCGGGCGGCGAAGAAGCAATCGATCAAGTTGCTTAGACAAGTAGGGCTAGCGGATAAAACTCGAAGTCTGCCACGGGATTTGTCTGGGGGGCAAAAGCAACGGGTTGCGATCGCAAGAGCGTTAGCCGGGAATCCCAAGTTGATTCTGGCGGACGAACCCACCGCTGCCCTTGACTCTCAGCGGGGCCATACCATCATGGAACTACTACGTAAATTAGCTAAGGAAGAAGGCTGCACGGTCCTAATGGTGACCCATGACCCTCGGATTATGGATATCGCCGATCGGGTGGTCTATGTAGAAGATGGGCTGATTACACCTGAACCAGCGAATCCCACCTTTGTGCATGAGTCTTAGATTTGGATCTTGTCTTTGTTTGGTGGTCCAATTTAGAAAACAATAACGTCTGCGATAAACGGGGCGTGAGAATTGATACCCCACTTCGAAGTTATCCGACTACGAGACTTTGATTTATCGCATTTTTATCCGCCATTTTGGGAGGCATATAGATGCCAGTCGAACAAACGGGAATCGCTCTTATTGTAGGCGTCACCATAGTAGTTGAGCACTGATTCATCGTCATTCATTAGTGGTTGACTGCGAATTCCCATCAATTCGTTGCGGATAGCGACCATAATATCCGACCCAATAAATTCGAACACGTCTGTAATATCGTTGGAGGCGAAAACGGCCCCATCGGTGGCCACCCACAGCATGCCATATTGGTTGTGTGTAAACGCAACACCTATAAACTTTGTATGGAGTAAAGATTGCCATCTTTCCGCACAAGTACAGAGCGGTTGAACCAGTTGAAAATGTATGTCATTGGTAGCACATTCCAACCCGGTTGATGATTCAGGATGAATGTGAATATCATTGAACGAATCTAAAATATCCCAACCTACATGGTTATGGTGGTTGAAAGATGGAGGAAAGCCACGTGAATCACCTGTCCATCCAGCAGTAATGAACTGAGTTTCGAACTCAAGTGGTGGTTTAATCACGATTTACTTAGGTGGATAACTATGCTGACAAGTGGAAAACATACCCGATTGGTACAAGCTCAGTAAAGCATGAGGTTAAGAGCTGAGCGAGATCGCAAGAGCGTTAGCCGGAAATCCCAAGTTGATTTTGGCGGATGAACCCACTGCCGTACTGGACTCTCAGCGGGGCCATACGATCATGGAACTGCTGCGTAAATCCATTCACCGGGCCGCGGCGAACGACATTGATCTCACTAAACCGCGCGGACCGCGGCTCCGTATGCAATGGATTGTTATGCGATATTCAGCGTTCCATCACGCTAGCAGACTCGGTTGTCCAGAATGAATCGGGACTCAACGCGACGGGGTCGATCAATCTTAAGCGTGTGGTAAATGAGGCTTCATCCTTTGTCCGCATAAGAGTTGAGAATGCGCAAAGAGTTTCAGCAAACAAGGGAAGCGATGAATTCATGAAGACTCGTTTCATCATGTTGTCGTGATTGTAGGACACAACCGTGCCACCATCAGCTACGTCCAAGCAAATCGCATCGCCATAATTGTTTGATCCGATGATGTATGAACTAGGGAAGCCCTCTAATTCCGTTAATGAATGATCGTCATTATTGAAGTTCAGAAATGGTGCTGCATCAGCGGGGAGTCCGGATTCGAGAAGAAACGCTTTGTGTTCATCGGGGATGCCCAGTAAGGAAACGCGTTCCGGTGAATAGATGATGAATCGGTCCAGTTCGAGTTCAATATTAGGTGGGATTGGCGGCAGCGACTTGATGAAGCGCGATTTGAATTCCGATGGTGTCATATCATGCATACAATCGCATAACTATTAATTATACGGATGGCGACTGATAACTCCGGCTAGAGCGGTATTATCCGCCAACTACCGTATAAATCCGAGATCAGGACATTATTAAGTCAACGCTGGATAACTCCGATTCCAAGGATATTATCCGGTTGTTCGTTCAGAAGACCAAGGTTGAGAATTTTATAGATTGCAAGGCTGTTCGCAATAAGGTGTCTACATCGAACTTTAGACTTGCAGGGGTGTGCTTATATCTGTAGGGTAAAACACTAACCTTCTCTACCTCTACTAGACCACCAGAAGTGGTAAAGAACCTTAGTTATGGCCAAATTAAATGTTTTTGTAACCGGAGCAACCGGGTTTGTCGGTGCTAATCTAGTCCGTTTACTGTTATCGGAAGGTCATCAAGTACGAGCACTAGTCAGGCCCCAAAGCGATCTGACTAACCTAGCTGGGTTAGACATGGAGCAAGTGACTGGACAGCTTACAGATGATGACTTGAGTCAAAAATTACAAGGTTGTCAGGCACTCTTTCATGTTGCAGCCCATTACAGCCTGTGGCGAGCCGACCGAGATCAGCTTTGGCAAAGCAATGTGGAGGGCACTCGCAACCTCCTGCAAGCAGCGCGAGATGCGGGCATTGAACGAACTGTTTATACCAGCTCAGTAGCGGCCATTGGCGTTAAAGCAGGGAATATTGCCGACGAAACTTATCAGAGTCCCGTAGAGAAGCTGATTGGTGACTATAAAAAGTCGAAATATTGGGCAGAGCAGGAAGCCCACAAAGCCGTCCAACTGGGCCAGGATATTGTGATTGTTAACCCCAGCACCCCCATTGGCCCTTGGGATATTAAGCCCACACCCACAGGCGATATGATTTTGCGGTTTCTGCGGCGGCAGATGCCCTTTTACTTGAATACCGGGCTGAACCTTATCCATGTGCAAGATGTGGTGCGGGGGCATCTGCTGGCCCTGGAGAAGGGAAAAACAGGAGAGCGCTATATTCTGGGCAACCAGAATATGACCTTGAAAGAAATGCTGGATGTGTTGGCTGAGTTGACAGGGTTATCGGCTCCGAAAGGTGAAATTCCTGCCTGGATTCCCCTGACCACCGCCTGGATTGATGAGGTAGTACTGGCGGCTGTTGGTAAGACACCCTCAGTCCCTCTGGCCGGGGTGCAAATGGCCAAGCAAATGATGTTTTACAATCCTGCCAAAGCGATTCAGGAGTTGGGATTGCCTCAAACCCCACTCCGACAGGCACTCCAAGAATCAGTCGATTGGTTTGCCAGTCACGACTACGTTCCTCAGAAATAATACAGTCTGCAATTTTTTGATTCTGAATCCTGCAAAATGCATAGGGCAGCGTTAGATTAACGATAGAGTACTGTGTTTACTCGCAAACTCTCAACCCAGTGCATAAAAAATGGTTTGTTGCCTAAATCCTGACTGCAAAAAGCCAATTAATCCTGATTCCCACAAGTTTTGCCAGCAATGTGGCACACCTATTGTTCATTTGCTGCGGGACCGCTTTAAGGTAATCAAGCCTCTTGGTCGAGGTGGTTTTGGCAATACCTACCTAGCCGAAGATCTAGATCGATTGAATGAGCCTTGTGTAGTCAAGAAGCTCACCTATCAGGCGACGGAGGCTTGGGAACAGCAAAAAGCCATCGATATGTTTGCTAGCGAAGCCCGACAGCTCAAACAGTTAGGACATCATCCACAGATCCCCAAATTGACGGCCTATTTTCAGGAAGGCCAGCATTTATACCTCGTTCAGCAGTATGTCGATGGCCACAACCTAATTGAGCTGCTGGCTAAGGAGGGGACTTTTGATGAACATAAAATCCGCCGGGTCTTACTAGATGTGTTGCCGGTGCTGCAAAATCTGCATGACCAGGGCGTGATTCATCGCGACTTAAAGCCGGACAATATTATGCGGCGTCAAGATGGTAAACATGTGCTGATTGATTTTGGTGTGGCGAAACTGCTGAAACAAACAGCAATGGCCCATGCTGGCGTAGGTACTATTGTTGGGTCACCGGGCTATGCGTCTCCTGAGCAAATTCAGCGGGGACGAGCAACACCTGTAGGGGATTTATACGGGTTAGGGTCGAGCTGTTTCCATCTACTCAGCCATGTTTCGCCCTATCACCTGTCCTTAGAATTTAACTGCCTCTGGAGCGAAAACTGGCAGCAATATATTGCTCAACCCTTAAGCCCAGATCTGCAGAAGATTTTCGATAAACTGCTGCAAATTGAGCCTGCCCAACGCTACCAGTCAGCGAATGAAGTCTTGCAAGATCTACAGGGTGCTCCTGACTTACCTCAACAGCCAAAAATTACGTTACCCACTCGTGCCTCCCTGTTTTCACGAGTCCCCCAACTGTCTGGCAAACAGTGGGCTGCGATCGCATCTCTCGGTTTAATAGGTGTATTAGGGATTGGATACGTCGCAATCCGAGCCAACGATACCGAATCCGTATCGCCCATGAGTCAATCAGAAGCTCTGCTCCGTAGTGGGTATGAGAAGTATCGTGAGGGGGAGTATAAGGATGCGATCGCAGACTACGATGAATCCATTCGCCTAGATGACCAGAATGCTGATGCCTTTAATGAGCGAGGTCTAGCCAAATACAGTCTTCAGAACTATCAGGCTGCCCTGTCTGACTATGACCAGGCTCTACAGTTAGACGACCAACATGCCAATGCTTATGGTAATCGGGGGCTGACAAAACATGCCCTGCAGAACTATCAGGCTGCTGTAGAGGACTACAATCAGGCCATTCGCCTCAATCCTCAATATGCCTATGTCTATCACAATCGGGGATTGTCTAAATATAACCTCAAGGATTTGCAGGGAGCGCTTTCAGACTACGATCAAGCCCTGCGCATTGATCCGAAACGAGCCGATACGTTGCGGAATCGGGGCCGAACTCACTACGATCTAGGCAAGTATCGCTCTGCCTTGGCGGACTATGATGAGGCGATTCGCCTGGATGGGAATCATGCCAATGCCTATAATGGCCGAGCCCATGCCAAAGGGAAACTAGAGGATTGGGAAGGCGAGTTAGTAGATTTTGATAAAGCTCTAGAGCTGGATGACCAGCTTGTGGATGCTTATAACAGTCGTGGGTTAGCCAAATATAATCGTAAAAATTATCGAGAAGCGATCCAGGATTACAACAAGGCAATTCGCTTAGATTCAAACTATGCAGTTGCCTACTTCAATCGTGGATTTGCAAAAGAGATTCAGAACGAGATTGAAGGGGCAAAAGCAGACTTTCAAAAAGCAGCGGATCTTTACCAAAAACGAAACGATTCACGTTGGCAAGATGCATTGCAGGAGTTGCAGCGGCTGCGGGCAGGAGAAGCTAAACAAGTTGGAAATTAACGCGTGATTGGACTATCAAACCTACATCTAGTAAGACTTCTAGTGTCTCTTGCGTGATAACAGCTAAAACACTCTACTGGCAAGGAGATCCGTGAATTCATCACTCAGGTTGTGCAGTTGCTGACGGATTAATAGCTTCAACAGCAATATTCTATTGATACAGCAGATCGCAGGTTGGTAGGGGACATATTCAACCCTGGAGCATTTACTGATCAAGCTTTTCAAGAGTTGTGGCTGTCCCCCATCTATATGAAAACCGCTGTAGGTTTGCGGTCTACTTTGCTTTGTCGTTCTGGCTGGGGAAGTTTTTCTAGGCAGCTGCGGAAGATGCCCCAGTCTATGAGTTGCTTGGTCTCGCTTAAATTATTTTTGCATGCTTCTAGCTGCGCTCGGCGTCGTTTGATTAAGCCAAAGTCTTTTGATTTCATAGCAAAATATCCTTTGGCTTAATGCAATAAGTGAAGATTTTGTGGGCAATAGACCACATTCTCAATATTAAAGCTTTCAATTTTTCGAAGTGCCCTTGAGAGGAGCAAGTAAGCTGTTATTTGAGTCTGTTTTATGATTTCGATGGGTAAATAATTGAATCATTTTACTGCGAAGGGAATTTTTTTGTAATATCTCTATTGGTAGGAAATAAAGCTAGCAGAGTTTTAAAATGTGTCTCAAGTTATTTTATTTGGCGTTTAAAATTATCTCTCAAGAAAATTTTTTAGCGATCTGTTATAGTAAAGTTCATGATATTAGCAAGAGTTTGGGTGATCAAACTAGTTTATTTAAAACCAGTTTGATCTTTCGGTGGCGTTGGAATAAGCCGATTTGAAAGTTTTAATTAATTATTTCTTATATGTTCTCAGTCCTATGCGCTATAGAAAAATTAAAAAAATTAGTTAGTTTATTTATTCTTACGTTCATAGTGCTTGCTGTTGGGAGTATAAATTTTTCAGAAGTTATTACTGCTCAAAATCCTACTCAAGCAAAATTAGATCACCCTATATATGAAGAAAATAAATATAGAGAAGCTATAAGTGATGGAAGTCTTGATGATCATTTCACTATCCTAGAAAATAAAATAAATGATATTTCTCATCTTCTTAATGGAAGCAGAGAAATGGATTCACGTGAGTTCCTGTACGTTTATGACATTGCCTATGACCTTTTAGCATTAGCTAAATCTACTGAAGTCGTAGGTGATGAGTTAATCAGAACACAATCGTTGAATCATGCTGAAAGAATTCTCAGAGCTCTATCTAATGACATAACTGATTTGGGCAAACTATTTCAATATAGTTTTGATGATAGTGTTGATGGACTTAGAAGAAGCCTTTCTTGGAAAACATCATCTATAAAAGATGATAAGGTTCAACGAGATATAAAGGTTTTAGAGCTTTTCCAGCAGGTGTTGGTATTTCAAGGCCAGCAAAGCTTAAGTGAGAAAAATAGAGTAGACAATGGATCGCACTTTAATCTACTTGAAGAAGCTCTCATTACTTCAGAGTATATGCGTACATTTTCCATAGATTTTCAGCTCATAAAAAAACTATGGCTCTCTAATGAAAGAGGTTTTTGATGCAATTGCAGATAAAAAAATCTATTGATAGATTAGATGATATCCGATTATCCAAAGCTTCTGATATCTTTTCTCAGTTTGAACCTCCTTCCATAAAAGATATTAAAGAAGTTGCGCAAAACGATAATGCAACACTTGTTTTCTATTCTATTAATTCTAATAATTCTAATAAAAAATATTTTACTTCCTAAGCAACTTTATATTTGGGTTGTAAATCCATCTGGAAAAATTTCCTTTATTGATCAATCTTCAGTAGAAGAATTTCAAGGATCAGTCAACGATTTCACATTGTTGAAAAAACTTGAATGTGAACGACCATCTGAGAATCTATCAAATAGCTGTCGTTCAGCTCTAATTGCGATGGCTGATGAAGGTGTACGCGGAGTTCGTAAATCAATGGGAATAACGGATCGCAATCTGCCAGTGGAGCAATTACAGGAGCAAGATGAAATTATTAATAGTCTTTATCAACTATTGATTTCACCGATTAAAGACTTGCTGCCGATAGATAATCCTGAAGAAAAGGTCATCTTTATTCCTGATGGTTCGCTTCACTTCATCCCTTTCGCGGCACTTAAAAAATCCTGAAAATGGAAAATATTTGGTGGAAGATCACACTATTGTTGTAGTGCCAAATATTCGAACTTTATACCCTAGTCTGAACAAGAGTGAAGATAGATGGCATCAAGACCAACTAAGTCTAGACAGAAAAAAAGCTTTGGTTGTAGGTAATCCAGATCCTATGCCTGACTCCTCGCTGAGAATGCTCCCAGGAGCAGAAAAAGAAGCTCATGATATTGCTGACTTATTGGACGATAAGGGATTTAAAGTTGATAGGTATACCCTTAAGGAAGCTACTAAGCGTCGTGTTATTAAAAAGATGCAGGATAGCCCTGCAATTATACATTTTGCGACTCATGGCATCATCAATCCTGTCAAGGAGAAGCTTGGTGGAAGAGCTTTTAGTTCAAAAGTTTCCGGCTCCATAGCTCTTGCCGGGGAGTATTTAGATGCTTCTGAAGTTTTTAATATAAATCTTCCTGATACTGAGTTAGTTGTTTTAAGCGCCTGTAATACAGGGGTCGGCCCATTGGTTCCAGGTGGAGTTATTGGCTTGCCTTTTTCTTTCAGTGCATCAGGTGCTCCAAGTGTTCTAATGTCATTATGGGACATACCGGATGAACAAACTGCAGAACTGATGAATAGCTTTTACAAATACTGGATTGATGGTAAGGATAAAGCTCAATCACTCAGACTAGCCATGATGGAAATGATTCAAGATTATCCAAATAGTCCTAAATATTGGGCAGCCTTTACCCTTGTAGGATCATCTAAATAGACGCTTCTTGAAGCCTTGTCCCAGCTTATAATTTAAAAAGAAAGCTCAAAAAATTCTGACCTTGTATAGCTACATAGAATCTTCTACTTTCTCTGCTGATGCAAGTGTTGCCAGATGTTTCTGAACTTTTTGTGTTAGAGGATGCCCACTCCCTAAGTGAGGTTCTAGAATACCTATTGCCTTCTTATAAAGGCGCTTTGCATCTTCAAAACGATTTGTTAGGCGATAGAGTGTTGCCAAGTTATTCAAGCTGATTGCAACTTGAGGATGCTCCTGGCCAAGAAGTTCTTGGCGCATCTCTAATGCTTTTATATAAAGCGGCTCGGCTTCTGTAAATCGCTCTTGAAGATCATATAGATATGCAATATTGTTGATACTTCTAGCAATATCTGGATGTTTTTTCTCCAAATACTTTTCGTTGAATTGCTAGAGTTTCTGTCAATAACTCTTCTGCTTCCACATATTTTTTTTGTTTATATATAGCATTCCAAGATTATTCAGAGCTTCTGTCAAACTAGGATGGCTTTCATCCAAAAGTTTTCTATAAAGCGTTAGTGCTTCACTGTAAAGTGATTCGGCCTGATCAATTTTGTTCTGAGACTTATAGCAGGATGCTAGATTGCTAATATTTGTCGCTATCCATGGATGCCGATTACCTAAACACTTTTTCCCTATTTCTAGAGTCTTAATAAATAATTTTTTCTGCCTCATCATATCTACCTTGAGCATTGTAGAGCCCTGCTAAATTATTTTGCCCTTCTACAACTTTAGAGTGCACATCGCCGTAGGCTGTTTTTCGTAGTTGAACTGCTTGCGAAAAAAGTGGTTCTGCTTCACTATATTTTCCTTGCTTATAGAGTGTTACTCCTAAGTCATTGAGAGTTTCTGCTATTTCAGGTGAGGATATCTGAAAAGACTTTTCCTGTATTTTAAGAACCTGTTTATATAGTTTTTCTGATTCATTATATTGACCCTGTAATTGATGAATTCTCGCCAAATGACCTTGGATTGACGCTAGCAAAGATAGATTTTCTCTAGATTTCTGTTTAATTACTTGAGTACACTTTTCATACCAAGTCTTTGCTTCGCGATAAAAGCCCTGCCCCTCATAAAATTTTCCTAGCCCTACAAAAGCGCAAATAAGGCTTTCATTACTTAGTGAGTCTAGCCAGGTGGTTGTCACTTCTGTTAAATGAGGAATAGTTGGGGTTATCTCTAAAATTTGTTCACGATTAGGAGTTTGAGGTATTTGCTTAGAAATTTGGGTTATTTTCTGCGAGAAGCTCCGTTTCAAATTATCGGCTTTTGGCCAATCGTCCAATTTACTACGAAAGTATTCTCTAATTAACTGATGTAGTTGATAGGTACCCTGTCCCACGCGTGTGAGCAAACTGCGGTTGAGAAGACCATCATCACGCCAGTCTTCAAGATCATCTTCATCTTCTCCAGACCAGGCTTCAACAAGATCCCAGGGAATAGGTGCTAAGGCAAACAAACTCAAACGATATGCAAGGTGTTGTTCCTCTTTGCTCAACGTTTGCCAGCTTAATTCAAACGCAGCAGCAGCACTTTCATGAATAGCTGTCATATCCGCCTGACGTTTGTTTAATGCTCGTGCTTGCAAACGTTTACTTTTTAGCTGTTGCTGCATTTTTTCCAGAGTCCAATCAGGTTTTCGGCTTAAAAAGCGCCCTACTAGTTCTAGTCCTAAAGGCAAATAGCCTAGCCAACGGCATAAAGCTTTGGCAACTGTAAGCTCTTGAGCTAAACGCTCCGAACTAATTAAAGACTCTATTAGCTTTAAAGATATATCCTCACTTAGTACTTCAATATGTATCATTTGGATTGAAGCACCCAACTGTAAACGAGTGGTTACTAACACCTTAAAATGAGGTTCTTGAGGAGGTAGATATAATTTGATTGCCGCGTAGTCAGCAACATCATCAACAATGATTAAGACATCCCCTTGAATCGGCCAATTACGCCAACAGAATTGAACCTGTTCAAGTAGGTTTAGGTTATTGGGAGGTGTGAGTCCTAGTTGGGTTTGAGCAAAGTTCACTATTTCAGTACCCACATCCAGTTTTTTAGCCTGGAGCCAACAGATACCACTACCATAAGTCAGTTGTTTCAGATGATAACGAGCATACTGTAAAGCCAGTTCGGTTTTACCGATCCCCCCCATACCTTGAATAGCTGTGATAGTTAATTCGTCAATCTGGTGTAGTCGAGTGTGAAGGGCAGTTAGTTCATTCTCTCGTCCAAGAAACCTAACTGTTCCGCTGCGAGGTAGGTTATTAGGACATATCGCCTGTTCTTTAGAGGGAGTATCTTGGTTGAAAAATTTCTGCCATCGTTGGTCTTGCTGATGAAATTCTTGTTGTAACTTTACTAGTTTAGGTAACTGTTGAAAAATTACGGCAGATGTTATTCCGCCGCCACCTAAATCAGTAAATTGGTCACGGGTAAATTTGGCCATGCCACAAACTTTACCTGTACGACGATTGAGCAGAGCGGCACCACTCATACCAGGTTGTAACTGTCCTTTCTCAAGCAACATAAAAGGTGGTGCATCACCAGTAAAGCCCTCAAATTCAGGAGTAACTGGGCGACCATTCTCGTACTCAGTATCAGGATAGCCAAATAAATATATCTCATCCCCAACCTTAAGCTCATCAGACAGATACACACAGGGCAGATCATCAGAAGGTGGGACAAAATGAAGAAGAGCAATATCGTATTCTTCAAGTATCTCTTCAATATGGGCTTCAGCAAAGTTATCCTGCTGTTGCCAACTTACTTGAATAGGAAAACCACCGTGATTTCGCACCACATGTTCACAGGTGAGTAAGTATCCTGGAGCTACAAAAAAACCTGTTCCGCGGGTACCATCTGATAGCAATAACTTAACACTGCATTGATGTAATAAATCATAGAGTGTAGTAGGTATCATGGTGTTCGCTTTTGCTCCCACTCCAGAGTCACCTCTAACGTGGCATTACCACCACCCTTAACTAATAAAGCCGTAAGCTGCCCCGGTTCGACAGCAATATCTATCCCAAACTTAACCGTAGCTTTAGAAGGCATGGCTTTATTAATAGGAGTTGCTACAGCATCTACGATGCCTTCAATGGCTCTGCCGACATCTTTAAGATCTGGAATTTTGCCACCAGCAACGTCTTGTCGTCCACCTGTTGCAGAAATTTGAATCTGGACAATGCTGCCATTGCCAAGGCTAGCTTTAATTACTTCAGTGCGTTCAGAAGCCATTAACTCACTCTAGAAACAGAATAGTTTTTTTTGCTTTATTGAAATTATGTCTTTGAGTTAGAATTAGATTTTTATAAGCACAAATTATTCTTAGCATAACTATTTTTTTGATTGTCTCTTTGATTTTTTGTATACAAATAGTTGAGAATTAATTCTGTGTTTTTTGGTTGTCAATAATTTCGATAATCAAGAATGATATCATCATTTTAGCCAATGAAGATGATGTGTTATTCTTGCTGATTAAGTTTGAAAATAAGTAGTTTGTTCCGCTTCTGTTTGGCACTATTTTTTTTAAGGCGTGCTCTGGTTGTCCAATCTAAATATAGTAAGACTTCTAGGATTTTTCTGATAACAGCTAAAACACTCTACTGATAAGAGAGTTTGCAAATTTATCACTTTTTAAGAGAGCAGTGCCACTGAATAATTTTAAGTCAATCTTAACTTGAACCCTTCCAGCTACCTTTCCAAGGCCTAAACTAACCTCTGTACAGAATATCCAAAAGAACATGGATTAATGTTCTCTCTCAAGTACAAAAAAGAATGGAATGGGAATGTCTTTGGAATCCATAAGCCCCAGAACCGTATCATCATCTATTTTTCTAAAAGTATCGTGAATGGGCAAAGAATCATAAATCATCGTTGCACTGAGTTTTTGCCGATATTCCATCATGCGTAATCTGGCCTGACTCGCCTCTGTCTTGAGTAAAGAAGTCAGAAACCTGACAGTAGAATTTAAAAGCCTTATGTTTAAGAATGGGGAAACGAACTCCAGACTTCATCACCAGTGAGTATGGCTTTACCTTGAAGATATTGTCTTGACTATCTTGAAATAATAGCGGATGGACTTGGTCATCATTAACGAACTCCTTTCCATACCAATTGGATGCTTCCAAGAAGCCATTAAGAGGATGATCAGTATGGATTTCAGAGCCTTTCCACCTTGAAATCATGAATTGAGAATCTATAGGCTCTAATTCATCAAAAAAAGCAAGTATTTCCTCTGGCTGGTTCTTGAAAGTATTTAAAAAGCCACCCAGCTTTTCCTTCGCAATCATAGGTTCCTAGCTCCTTGCTGTTGATAAATCTAGTTTTGCTTAAGTTTTTAGCACCGAGCTGGGCTCCGATTGGTGTCTTGCTAATCATGATAACTACCCCTTAAAAGCTGGGACGGGCACTTGAGATTTCTGCTGATATTTTTCGATGGCTTGGGGCATCCAGTTAGCCCATTTTTCTCCCAATATTGAGTAGGCTGATCGGTTCTCATAAAGCTGCTGCAATTCATTGGCCCAGTCTCCATAGCCTGACTGGCCGATGATGCCATCTGTGGTTTGGATGTAGTTGATGAGGACTTCAGGTTTAATCAGGAAGTCTTCTCCTTGAGTAGGGTTGCATTGGCCTAAACACTGAAGAAAAAACTCATAATCACAGAAGACTCTGTAATGGGGATTCCAGCACAGTGAATTGATTTGACGATGGACAAAGCCGTTGCTATCAAATAGTGATTTCTGACTCACCAGAGCATTTAGGGTTGCGTCAGCACTGGGAGAAATAAAGGGTTTGCCTTGCTTGATAATTTGCCCATTCTTGATTACATCTCTGCGACGCCACTGCTGGGGCAAAATAAATCGACTATGGGGATACTGTTCTATCCAGTTGAGGACTGTGGCAACAAAAGTAGGACGAAAGCTATTGTCATCGTCGAGGTAGCAAACATATTTACTAGAGGCGATTTCAATCCCCAGATTGCGAGCAATACAGAGACCAAAATCTTCTACAGGATGATCGATCTCTAAGTATTGGTGAGAAAAAGGTAAGGGCGTGGATTGGATGAGATGACGGGTAGCTTCGTCTTTACCGTCGTTGATGATGACCCATTCAAAATCTAGTCTAGATTGCTGGAGCAAGCTGGCTAAAGCGTTATGCCGGAGGAGACTCGCTCGGTTATGGGTAGCGGTAATGATGGATAGTGTGAATGGTTTGTCTCCCTGTGGATGGTGCTTGGAGAAGGTGCCTTACTTTTGATGCTATCGCAATGCTCAATGTATTGTCTTTGGCGATACATCTCCATGTCCCGAGTTTGACTGCTTTTTGCACTGAGCTATTACAGCAAACCCGATGAAAGGGCTGGGATTTTTCACTTTTCAGAGAATTGAGTTTGCTCTCAGTCAGGTCTTTAGCCGATACTAAAAATGCTTTGACAACAGCTTGTGGCCCGTGAAGCCCGAAAGATTGCAGCTTTATGACATGTTGTCTGAATCCTGAGTGCACCAAACCCCTTAACCCTGACACCCACAAGTATTGTCAGCAATGTGGCACGGCCCTAGTCCCGTTTCTTCACAAACACTATAAGATCGTCAAACCCCTCGGATCTGGACGATGGGGGAAGACCTACCTGGCTGAGGATGTCGACCAGCTCAATACTCCATGCATTGTTAAGCAATTAACCTTGAAGGCATTAGGTGCCAGTCCAAATGCAGTTCAACTGTTTCGAACGGAAGCCAAACAGCTCCAAACTCTAGGCCATCATTCTCAACTCCCGGATTTACTAGCCTATTTTCAAGAAGGAGAGTATCTCTATCTGGTTCATCAGTTAATTGAAGGAAAAACCTTACTCGAACAGCTGAAGCAAGGAACGTTTAGCGAAGCCCAAGTACGCAATTTCCTCTTAGATTTGCTGCCGGTGTTGCAGGTGGTGCATGACCAGGGTGTCGTGCACAGGGATCTAAAGCCAGAAAACATTCTCCAAGATACCCAGGGGCACTACATCCTGATTGATTTTGGTATTGCCCAGTTCCTCAACGAAAATCAGGCCCTACAGCAGCCAACTAGCAGTCGTTCCATTGGCTATCGGCCTCCCGAGCAGCTCCAAGGCCAGGCCAGCCCCGTCAGTGATTTGTTTGGATTGGGAGCTACCTGCTTTCATCTCCTTAGCGGTATCTCTCCCTCGGAGCTTGCTCAGACCCAAGGGCAGGACTGGATTCAACAGTGGCCATCTCATGTGGCTGGGACCAGCTCTGAACTGCAGGCTACCCTGACAAAATTGCTGATGCCAGATCCCCTTCAGCGGTATCAATCTGCTCAGGAGGCGCTAGCAGATATCTCTCGCCATTCCCCAAGTTCTTCCAATTTATTCAGTCAGCTGGGTGCATCTCGGAAGATTTGGATCGGGACTGCGATCGCATTCCTAACCCTAGGCAGTTTGTCTGGTATCACCTACATGATTGCCACCCGCATGTCTTCCTCTAAAACATCAGGAGAAAGCGCCACAGCCTTTATTCGTCGGGGAGATGCCAAGTATAGTCGGCGGGATTACGAAGATGCGATCGCAGATTATGCCGAAGCTATTCGTCTGAGCCCAGACAATGCTCAAGCCTATATGGGTCGAGGGAATGCTAAGTATGCCTTAGAGCAATATACAGAAGCCCTGGCAGACTATGAGGAAGCCCTCAAGCATGACCCTGACTATGTCTATGCTTTGAATGGCCGTGGTAATGTCAAATTTGCCCGCAAAGACTTTGAGGGAGCCATCCGAGACTACAACCAAGCGATTCAAGCCAATCCCCAGTTTGTCTTAGCCTTTTATAATCGCGGCAACGTCAAATCTGCTCTGAAGGAACATCGGGCGGCTATGGAAGACTTTAGCCAAGCCATTCGTCTCAATCCCCAATATGAGCCAGCTTATCTACAACGAGGTGTTTCTAGAGCAGCTTTGACCAATTATTCTGGAGCCATCGAAGACTATTCAGAAACCATTCGCCTCAACCCTGAGAATGGTGATGCCTATAACAATCGGGGAGTGGCACGGTATAAGTTAGGCGAGAGCCATCTAGCCATTAAAGACTTCACTGAAGCCATTCGCCTTAATCCTCAGAATATTTTTGCCTATTGCAATCGAGGGGAATCTAAACTGAAGTTAAAAGATCCGGAAGGGGCGATCAAAGACTGCACGGAAACGATTCGTCTAGATCCCCAAAGTTCTTTTGCCTACAGTGCCCGTGGCAAGGCCAAACATGCTCTCAAACGATATAAAGCTGCTATTGAAGACTATACCCAAGCTCTAACCATCAATTCTGGCTGGGGAAATAGCGATAGTCCTGCTGATAGCTACTACAACCGGGGCAGTGCCAAAAGTAAGCTAAATGATTTGGATGGTGCGGTTGAGGATCTGAAAATCGCAGAGGATCTATTTCAGCAACAAGGCGATACTAAGCGATATCGAATCACCCGTGAGCTGCTGAAGAAATTACAGTAAATCCTCTCATTTATAGCGGGAGTCAGCCCCCATGTCTGCTAGAAAGACGAAACAGGCCTTGATTATTGTCGTCGCTATCGAACACTTCAAATGGGCAGCAACTGAGAGCCTTAGTAAATTTGTGCCTATAGGTTTGCGGTCTTAAAGTGTGATACCAAGCTGTGCCTGAAGGTGTAACTCTTAAACTTGTGAAACCTAATACTGAGTTGGCTTAGCAAATAATCAAAATTACACTCTTAGGTGCTAATTGGTATGAGTCTTAGACATCTGCTTGTGCAGTGACTCATCAGAGAAACCTTGCTTATAGCTAAAGTTTGCAAGCTAAAGCTTGCTTTAGCTTGTTTGGACGCAAAGCCTTTGAGAGTGTTTAGATTTTTGTGTAAGCCGTAACGTATTCAATAGTTGAATCGTGTTGGGAACAGAATAGCAAAATGGGACAGCGCCGCCTTCCAATTCAAAATCGGTCTGGTCCATCTCTTCGAGATATTCCTCATCGCCAGAAACATCAATTTGTAAACAGACTCTTCATTCGGGAAGACAGCTTTGGTCTTAATCACCTTTCGCAGTGAGCGATTGAGCGACTCAATGGCATTAGTGGTGTAGATAACCTTTCGGATGGCCATTGGGTACTTAAACAACGGAGCAATATTATCCCAATGCCGTATCCAGATTTGGCTGATGCCAGGATACGTCTGGTCCCATTTGTTGGCAAACGCATCCAAGGCAGCCTCAGATTCCTCCAAAGTGGCCGCTTGATAAATGGGCTTGAGGTCTGCAGCTACGGCTCGACTTTCCTTCCAAGGCACATGGCGCAAACTATTGCGAATGAGATGAACGATACAAACTTGAACTTGAGTATCGGGATAGACCGATTCAATCGCCTGGGGAAAGCCTTTGAGACCATCACAGCAAGCAATCAAGATATCCTGAGCGCCTCGGTTTTTAAGGTCTGTGAGCACTGAAAGCCAGAATTTTGCTCCCTCCCGCTCGGCAGCCCCTATCCATAATCCCAACAGCTCTTTGTTTCCCTCCACAGTTACCGCTAGCGCGACATAGACGGCTCGCTTGCTGACTTGGCCATTGACTTTGATGTTCACATACAGGGCATCGAGATAGACAATCGGATACACCTCATCCAATGGTCTTGAGCGCCAGTCTTTAACCTCCTCCATGACACTATTGGTGACGTCACTAATCAGACCCTCAGAGATATTGGCCCCATACAGCTCCACCAATTGAGCTCGAATATCACGAGTGGTCATGCCACGAGCATATAAGGCGATGATTTTCTCGTCGAGTCCCGCGATACGTCGCTGGCCTTTGGGCACGAGGACAGGCTCAAACTCACTGCAACGGTCGCGAGGAATCGATAGGTCCATCTCTCCTTGTTCAGTCTGGACGGTCTTTTTCGAGTAACCATTGCGACTGTTTCTAGGGCCATGAGAACGCTCATCGACGGAGGATTGATGCAGGTGATGAGTCAATTCACCTGCCAAGGCTCGTTCCACTAGGCGTTTGCTGAGTTGTTTGAGCAGTCCTGATTCGCCCAGAATATCCTCTGGCTGTGGATTCTCTCCAATGAGTTCATCCAATAGCTCATCAACTCGATTGGGTACTTGTTTCTTTCTAGACATGATGCGGTCTCCTGGTGTGTTTGGATTCTAGACCGCTTACACAAAACTCTGATCAGTCTCAGCCTTTGGATTCAGCTCTCATTGAGTCACTTGTTTCTGTGTTCCCTTTCCTTGCCTCGACCTTAAAGTGACTAGCCCATAAACGTTTATTGCCACGATCAATGTGGTTATTACTTTGCCCCGGAATGATTAGCACAGGGGCTACTACTTCTCAGTTTGCTCAGAAAATACCCAGGACTTTCTCAGTAGATGTGTAGTGCTCGTCAAGGATTGGATCATCACAGCCTCACTTCTTCCCCATAGGGTGAAGTTATTGAAGATTAGTTCAATTGAATTGTGGCAAGGAGAGCACCATGAATCAGCCTTTCATCACCGCTTTAAGCATCATTGCTACGTTGGCTGTCTCTGGGCCAGTCCTGGCAGAACAACCGGGTCATGTCCAACAACTTCTTGTGACCCAAAAATGTTCAGGATGTGATTTATCGGGTGCAGATCTGAGCCAAGCTCATTTAATTGGCGCAGATCTCCGAAATGCAAATCTGCAAGGGGCCAAATTAGTAGAAGCAAATCTGGAAGGAGCCGACTTAACGGACGCTAATTTGCAAGGCGCTAATTTAAGCCAAGCCTTTTTGACCAATGCCAGTCTCAATGGCGCTAATCTTGACCAAGTGAATCTATCTGAGGCTCATCTTTATAGTGTTGAGATGCAGGGTATCTCTATCCAAAATGCGAATCTAGCCGGTGTCAAAGGATATAAACCTGCCACTTATGTCGGTGGTACACCTTATGCAGGCCGCAAATAAGGAATGATCAGTGAATGAACACAGCGTAGTCACTTTCGAAGCTATCAGATTTAGTTTGGAGATCAGCCGTTAGAGTTTTGATGAGAAAGTTGGGTCACCTCATCTTGCACCCGGATACTGATATCGACGGCTTGATTCAAAATATCGCTGTAGTTTTGGGCTTGATGCTGGAGTTCTATCGACTGCAAAGTCATCAGATTTTGTTCAATATTGTCCAACAGTGCTTGGCGACGAGAGAGCAGTCCTCGATTCTGCCGCAGGATCTTCTCAGTCATCAGACCTGAAATTAAACTTTCTCGGGCTTTATTAAGAGCTTCCACGATTGTAGATTGGGTTTGCTCGGCACCCCCTAACTGCTCAAACAAATCGACGGCCTGCAAAACTTGATGGTAATGATCTACTTCATCGAGTAATCGCATCAAGCTACGCAGATGCCGGGCTTTGAGCCACATTCTGACCTGGCGGATGATCCAGAGACCAAGTGCGATCGCACCTATCCATACCAAGACTGTCAGATCCGAAGCCGAGCCTCGGGCCAGCCCCAGAGCGAAAGGAGTTGCAAAAATCAGTAAGAGGCCCAGAACTAAAGGTTCCGTTGTGATGACGACTAGTAGACGGCCAGGAGCGTGTAACGGTAGCCGATAGGTCCCCAAAAGAAATCCATCAAGGATATGGTCACTAATCTCCAAACCACTAAGGCGTTCAATTTCAAGGGTAGAGATGCGTAGATCTTCCAATGCTGGAGTCATCATCCCTATCCAGCACTGCCCAGAAGATTCGCCAGAGCATTCCAAACCCCGGTTAGAAAATTGCCTTCCCGGGCCCGAAACCATTCGAACTGCCCAGGAGAACCGAAGAAGGGTCTCAGAATCCATCCCAACTGGCTACCCACCACCCCATACAGCCCCAACCATAATCTCAAGATTGTGAGTCGGAGTTTGTAGTTGGCACTATCTTCATCTGCAGGCCGCATGGCCTGATAGAGAAAGGTCACCCCAAATACCCCCGTCAGGGCAAATACGACCACGTTGAGCAGTTGATAAAAGGCATAGTCTTTGATGGGGGAAATGGTAATCACAAAAAAGAGTGTGACAGGGGCAAAGCCACAGAGCAGAATCGAGATGACGGAGGCGGCACTGAGGACATAGGTAAAGTGCTGTGCCAAAGTCTTCTTGGAGCCAAATAGAGCATTAAAAATGTAGAGGGCAGGCAAACAAACTACTAAGGTAATCAGATACAGGGCAGGTAATTTCACTGCAGAGGACACGGCCTGCATGGGGCTATGAAAAGAGCCTACGATGCCCCCATAAATAGCAAAACAACAAAAGCTACAGAGCAATAAAGCTGAAATCTTGCTTGTAAGCCGTTTGCGATCGTGAATTTCTTGCAGGAAGGATTGACGGTCTTTCAGCAAACTGAGAAAGGTCGCAGAATAGTTCATGATGGATTTAAATAATCTGGATAAAAACCAGGGACTCAGCAGATGATTCTTGGAATCGAGAGGTCATCGCCTAGATGGATCGATTTGATTTAATCCCTAATGTCTTGCGTAATAAAGCGCATCATCAATCGTGGGAGAACCCAAGAGTCCCGTGCTGATTGGCTATCCCCCAGACTCTAAAACCTCTTGCCCCTGAGTCACTGTGGGGTGAGGCATAAATGTTGCCGTTGGTTTAATCCTAGGATGTACGTTACAGCGAATGGATGATTGAGATCATCTATAGAAGATGATCTTGCTCACATATTCGTGGTAGACAGATGGACTAATTACAGACCAATTGTGGCGTTGCAGCGAGTTGATTCACTAACTGTTGCAGGCTGGTAGCTGATAAATCAGGCAGCTCGTATTGCATCTGAACGTTGGTATATTGCCGCTTCATAGACCGGCGATAAGCAGGGTCATAATGTTCTTCTAGCAGAGACTGTACGAACACTGACCACTGTTGTTCATCGATTAGGTCGTACCAGTGTTGAAGCTGGGCTTTGCTGTAACTGCGTTGGAGTAAATTCAGCTTGTCTTTTAATAAAGAAGAATTATGGGTGAAATGCTCGTAATGGGTGACCAACCAGTCCACTCGACTGCTCATGGGGACTTGGACTTCGACACAAGGAGCGGCCTGCATTTGGTCCCAAAGAGCCTTGGGGACAAAGCGTTCACCGATTTTATTGCTTTCCGCCTCGATCCAAACCGGTTGAGCGGTATCGAAGGTTTGTAGAGCCGACAGTAAATCCGATTCAAATTGCTTTTGGGAGGGCTGAGCAGAGGTTTCTGCAGCGCCTAACAGAGAGCCTCGATGGTTGGCCAATCCCTCCAAATCCAAGACCTGTACCTGAGTTTGGGCTAACTGCTGCAAAATCTCAGTTTTGGCAGTGCCTGTTAGCCCACACAATACGCGATACGAAAAGTGATACGGCACCTGTTCGAGCTGTTCCCTTACATAGGTGCGATAGGTCTTATACCCCCCGTTCAAAAGGGTTGTACGCCATCCCACCTGAGTGAGTACCAGGGCCATACTGTGGGATCGCTGCCCTCCACGCCAGCAGTAAATTAACGGATGATACCCCTTGGGTTGCTCCGCAAAGTGGTGACTGAGGTGATAGGAGAGGTTTTGGGATACAAGAGCCGCCCCTTTCTTGCGGGCAACAAACGCCGATACTTGCTTGTATATCGTCCCCACCTCAGCTCGTTCCTGGTCGTTGAGAACTGGCAAATTGATGGAACCGGGGAGGTGATCTTCCGCGTATTCGGCGGGGGGATCTCACATCAATCACTTCGCTATACAGTTGCGGACAAATATCGGCCGTGATGTTGGGGGTGAGAGGCATCCAGGTCTAGCAGTCTCTATGCATCGGCAGGAAAGGTTTTTCTGAATTCATCAATCAGGTCATCCATTTCCTCTAGGGCCTGGTTGACATCAATGCGGAGAGTGCCTAAATCGGGCTGATCAAGCAACTGCACCAATAACCCACGTTTTGATTCCACTAAGGCAATGCGATCGCGCATCGTTTGACTATCCACCAAGGTACCCTCGTTGCCAATTGAATGTGTACAAGACTTAATAATTCTAACAACCGAATCATAACGGCAAAAGTCATTTGTTGGGGGGGAGAATCTGGAATAGGAGGGCACCTATCAATTGCTGATTCCATTTTCACAATCAATAGTCTGTAACGGTTTCAGTCAAGAGCTGAAAAACTGAGCTAAGCTAACTTATGAATACGTTATATTTGGGCATCTACTGTGCTTCAACGTTCAACTCTAATTTCGCTTTTCCTAGCCGTAGGTCTTGGTGCTATTGCCCAACCTGCCTTAGGACAGGCAGTTGCGCCTCGGACGCTTAAAATTGACTCCAAAGAACTAGAGAAAACCGGGCTAATCTTATTCAAAGAAGCCGTTTACCTGAGCCAATTTCAGCAAGTTGAACCTGCCCTAGCCCGCGTGAAGTTGGCGACTCAACTCGCTCCCAAGTCTGCAGATGCTTGGGCCTTGTTGGGAGGGTTATACCTCAGCCAAAAGAAAGTCGACAAAGGGATTTCTGCCCTAGAAAAATCCAGGACCTTGAATGCCAAAAATGCAGGGGTTCATTTCAGTCTAGGTGCCGCCTACTTTGGTCAAGAGAAATATGAGCAAGCGGCCCAACTGTTGTCGTCGGGGCTCAAAATTAAGCCAGACGTTCCAGAAGCTCTATTTGACTTGGGCAATACCTTTTACAAGATGGGCAAATTGAAAGATGCCATCAAGCAGTATGAAAAATCCTTGGATCAAAACGAAAAATTCTGGCCTGCCATCAACAATATTGGCTTAGTTCAATACGAAAAGGGAAATGTCAGTCGGGCGATTAAACAGTGGAAATCGGCCATCGAGATTGATGAAAAATCAGGTGAACCGAAGCTAGCTCTGGCAGTCGCAACCTATGTTGAAGGAGATAAAGAAGAAGGGGTATCCCTAGCCATGTCTGCCCTGAAACTGGATGGACGCTATGGCAAGGTGGCTTTCCTCGAAGAAAATCTCTGGGGCGAAAAATTGATTGCCGATACGAAAGTCGTATTTGCGACCCCTGAAATCCAGGCTGCCTTGAGTGAACTGGACGTGGAAACGGACGATGGAACGTCTGCAAGTACCGCCCCTAAAGACTCGGATACTCCGTAAAGAAATTGTAAGGCTTTCCCTAGGTGGATCGCCTTATAATGGCTGGCATTCCTGCTTTAAGACTTAGATTGTTTCGTGCAGATTCTATAGAAAATCGTGGCAGATTTAGGTATTTTTCGGTCCAAAGACTCCGCCATTGACGGCACTCGATATATCAGTCGAGTAGATGCCTCTTTTCGACTGCGTACTTTAAAACAGCAAGATTTGTCTGAGGTGGCGGCCCTTCTTTGTCGGTGTTTTTATCCCCAGGATGGGTGGCAATCGTGGTTTAATCCCATCATGCAAATGGGTATCTTTCACGATCTCCAATCCCGTTACAGTGTTCGCCTAATGCCGTTTACGAGTTTGATTGGCGCTCAGATTGCCCAGGATGCGTCCGTAGAGTCGGAACTCGTTGGCACCGTTGAGGTAGCCCTCAAATCCTTGTCGCCTTGGTTGCCCTTTGCGCCGTCTGTGCCTTATATCTCCAACCTAGCGGTGGCCTCTCAATGTCGTTGTCAGGGAGTGGGTAAACAGCTCTTGTTTGCCTGTGAAGAGCTGGTTCGCCAGTGGGGACATCCTCGTCTATATCTCCATGTCATGGATGACAATACCCCTGCCCGTCGGCTGTATGCTAAAGCCGGGTATCAACTCGTAGACAGCCCACCTGCTTGGCCGAATATATTTTTTGCGTCTCCTAAACGACTGCTACTGTGTAAGCGTCTCTAGGTCAGGTATGGTTCTTAGATAATACTCAGGGTGCTCTAGCCTAACGAATAGGGAGCAACACACCTGTGAATCATATTCTTTTACACTTTGAGGTAAGCCTTAGGCTTAACCTCAGTCTTTGTGATGAAGGCTAAGGGAGATCTCTGGAGTGTATTTTGCCCTGACTATGTCGCTGCAACCCCATCAACGAACCAAGCTAGACAACGGTGATGATCAGTCTTTCTACGATTATCCGCGCTTTGTCACCCATGTTGATGATGGGTTTATTCAACAACTCACTGATCTGTACCGACAGCATCTCCAACCTGGATTTACCCTCTTAGATTTGATGAGTAGTTGGGTGTCTCATCTGCCAAAGGATATCAAGTTTGAGCAGGTGATTGGTCATGGCCTAAATGCTGAAGAGCTAGCCAAGAATCCTCGCTTTGATGAGTGTTTTGTCCAAAATCTCAACAAAGAGCTGCAGCTTCCTCAAGCAGATCAAACTTTTGATGCGGTGCTGATTGCCGTTTCCGTACAGTATTTGCAATATCCTGAAGCAATTTTTAGCGAAATCCACCGAGTACTTAAGCCTGGTGGCGTAGTCATTGTGAGCTTCTCCAACCGCATGTTTTATCAAAAAGCAATTCAGGTTTGGCGAGATGGGAGTGATGAGCAGCGGGTACAGCTAGTGCAGTCCTATATGGGCTCTGTCACAGGTCTGAGTGAGCCCCAAGTAATCTCCAATCAAACGCCTCAATCAACCTTGTTATCTTGGATGGGCTTAGGGGGCGGAGATCCATTTTTTGCGCTTGTGTCTCAACGATTACCAGCAGACCCAACAGCTGCAAGCGAAGCTTAGATTTTAAGGGTTTGCAGTGGAGAGAGGTTGCAATTACTCAAGTCGGAAATATTATAGAAAATAAATAGGTGAGTGGACCATGGAAAGTACAGAGGTATGTGGCCCCATTATCCGAAGCATAGAGAAGGCTGATATTAGTGCTGTAGCCCATTTGATGACTCGTCTCAGCCAAATGGCAGTGCAATCACACCCAGATATCCATCGTCCCCTACTGTTGGAAAACGCTAGGGACTATTTAGAAGAAAAAATAGGTGTAGAGCAAGAATTCATCTATGTTGCAGTGGTTGATGACCAACGGGTTGGATATATCCATTTTGAGGTTTGCGAACGAGAAGAAACTATCTTTTCGCATGCCAGAAAAATTCTCTACTTGCACCAAATCTATGTAGTGAAGGGATTTTGCAGGAAAGGAGTAGGCTGTCAGCTGATTTCAACCATGAAACGATTTGCTCAAGAGATAGACAACCTGAAATGGATTTGGTTTGACATGTATAGTTCCAATTCATCAGCATTGAAATTCTATCAAGCGCAGGGCTTTGAAGCGATAGGCTCTCGCATGAGTTTAGGGCAGGAAAGTGGATTTAAGTGACCTGTCTTTATCCATGTACGATTACAGATCTAATATTCTCCTGGCAGTAACAGACAAATATGCCAATTTGGGTGACGGCAATTCTGTTCACTCTGGCGTGCCAGTATTATTCAAGCTTTTGGTGGCTGTCATAGCGCTCCCCATAAACTCCATTAGCTTCAGAATCAACTATGCCTCTGCCCCCTCTTGCTGATATATCCACTGTAAGGAGTGGGAAATGGCTGCATCGTCTCCGGTGAACTGTTGGATTAGCGATTGCCATTCTTGGCCAGTTAGCATTGGCCATTCTGCGTGATGTTTGTCGGGTGGATGAGTTGCGATCGCAAACTTCAAGACAGCTCTTTCCTATCTAATCAACAGGGTTATCAGTAGATTTTGATAAGTAGCAAATTCCTTTAAAGCAATCTGAAGCCTTTGTTTCTCTGCATATATAACGTGAATGCCTTCAATAATTTAGACAAAATTAGATATTTATAAGTCTTTTGCTGGCTCTAGATCTCTTTATTATTTCCTCTATTTTTTTATTGGTTAATATAAAAAAGTTTCGTTAAAGTTTTGGGTATTTGATTGGATTAAATTGTAAATTTCTTATTGGAATGAAGTTGTCATTAAATTCTTTTTTGGATAGTATTATGCAAAAAATCTATTTTTGAAATTTTCTATATTTAATTTTTTTAAGGAAAGTATTTCGTAGAAGCTATTGTTATCAATAGATCTCGCACGTCTCTAGCTTAGCTATCTGTGTCAATAGATAAGCCTAAGATGTTGTTCTTAGTGCTGAAATTGATAAGTGTAACCAACTGCTAGTCTAGCTTAGGTGGTTTTTGTGCCTAGCTATCAGGACTTGGCTTTTTATCCATGAATGTCTCAATTTATAACTATTTAGGAATCTTCCCACCTTAGCTTTGATGCTCTGCTGATTATCTCAGTAAGTCATTGAGTAGCGATAATTACATGCTGATTTTAGACCTTGGGAATCTGATGGCATGTGAATTTTGAATACTGGATGTAGATGAAGCTAAGTTCATTTGCATCTGAGGTTTTGCAAAAAAATAAAAACTTATCTTAGGTAGAAAAATGCCTCCTATAAATGATGACCAAAGCCTTGCTGCAAGTATTGCCTCGATAGGAGACACTCAAAGTTATACCTTCACCGCCCAAGCAGGAGACTTGATTAAAGCCTTTGTCGATAATTTGACGGGAGGCCGAGTCCAAATTCAGCTACTAGATTCAGATGGTGTGACTGTTCTAGAAGAGCAAAGCTCACCCTTGAACGCTCGAGATGCTGGTATTGGATTGACCTCGCTACCATTTGCCATTGCAGCAACAGGTCAGTATACGCTTGTGGTGGCTGGCGTAGGAAACACCACCGGTAACTACACCGTAGGCCTGACCAACTTTACAGAGAACGCTCAAACTATAGCGGACAACCAAGTCGTCGCATCATCTCTCGACTTTGCCGGTGATGGCGAAGCCTATAACTTTACCGCTCAGGCAGGCGACCTGATAGAAGCCTTTGTTGATAATTTGACAGGAGGCCGAGTTCGCATCCGGTTGTTAGATGCGAATGGTACGACTGTTTTAGACGAGCAAAGCTCACCACTGAACGCTAGAGACGTTGGTGTTGGAGAATTAACATCACTCCCATTCGCCATTGCATCAACAGGTCAGTACACCCTGTTAGTCGATGGAGTGGGAGATGCCACCGGTAACTACACCGTAGGCCTGACCAACTTTACAGAGAACGCTCAAACTATAGCGGACAACCAAGTCGTCGCATCATCTCTCGACTTTGCCGGTGATGGCGAAGCCTATAACTTTACCGCTCAGGCAGGCGACCTGATAGAAGCCTTTGTCGATAATTTGACAGGAGGCCGAGTTCGCATCCGGTTGTTAGATGCGAATGGTACGACTGTTTTAGACGAGCAAAGCTCACCACTGAACGCTAGAGACGTTGGTGTTGGAGAATTAACATCACTCCCATTCGCCATTGCATCAACAGGTCAGTACACCCTGTTAGTCGATGGAGTGGGAGATGCCACCGGTAACTACACCGTAGGCCTGACCAACTTTACAGAGAACGCTCAAACTATAGCGGACAACCAAGTCGTCGCATCATCTCTCGACTTTGCCGGTGATGGCGAAGCCTATAACTTTACCGCTCAGGCAGGCGACCTGATAGAAGCCTTTGTCGATAATTTGACAGGAGGCCGAGTTCGCATCCGGTTGTTAGATGCCAATGGCGTGACTGTTTTAGACGAGCAAAGCTCACCACTGAACGCTAGAGACGTTGGTGTTGGAGAATTAACATCACTCCCATTTGCCATTGCATCAACAGGTCAGTACACCCTGTTAGTCGATGGGGTGGGAGATGCCACCGGTAACTACACCGTAGGCCTGACCAACTTTACAGAGAACGCTCAAACTATAGCGGACAACCAAGTCGTCGCATCATCTCTCGACTTTGCTGGTGATGGCGAAGCTTATACCTTTACCGCTCAGACAGGCGACCTGATAGAAGCCTTTGTTGATAATTTGACAGGAGGCCGAGTTCGCATCCGGTTGTTAGATGCGAATGGTACGACTGTTTTAGACGAGCAAAGCTCACCACTGAACGCTAGAGACGTTGGTGTTGGAGAATTAACATCACTCCCATTTGCCATTGCATCAACAGGTCAGTACACCCTGTTAGTCGATGGAGTGGGAGATGCCACCGGTAACTACACCGTAGGCCTGACCAACTTTACAGAGAACGCTCAAACTATAGCGGACAACCAAGTCGTCGCATCATCTCTCGACTTTGCCGGTGATGGCGAAGCCTATAACTTTACCGCTCAGGCAGGCGACCTGATAGAAGCCTTTGTCGATAATTTGACAGGAGGCCGAGTTCGCATCCGGTTGTTAGATGCCAATGGCGTGACTGTTTTAGACGAGCAAAGCTCACCACTGAACGCTAGAGACGTTGGTGTTGGAGAATTAACATCACTCCCATTTGCCATTGCATCAACAGGTCAGTACACCCTGTTAGTCGATGGGGTGGGAGATGCCACCGGTAACTACACCGTAGGCCTGACCAACTTTACAGAGAACGCTCAAACTATAGCGGACAACCAAGTCGTCGCATCATCTCTCGACTTTGCTGGTGATGGCGAAGCTTATACCTTTACCGCTCAGACAGGCGACCTGATAGAAGCCTTTGTTGATAATTTGACAGGAGGCCGAGTCCGAATTCGATTGTTGGATGCGAATGGTACGACTGTTTTAGACGAGCAAAGCTCACCACTGAACGCTAGAGACGTTTCAATAGAGAACTTTCAGATTCAGAATGCCGGAACCTACACGCTGCTTGTTGATGGTGTGGGTGATACAACTGGGAACTATATCTTGAATTTTGGTGGGGCCTCTTCGCCTTCTCTGAGTTTAAGTATTAGCCCCAATAGCATTTCAGAAAATGGTGGTATAGCTACCGCAACATTGACTCGGAATTCAACGATTGGTGATTTAACGGTTGATCTAGCTAGCAATGATGTTACTGAAGCATCAGTACCAGCTCAAGTCACTATTCTCGACGGCCAAGATTCAGTCCAATTCGCTATCAATGGAGTGGATGATGTTGTGGTTGATGGGAATCAACTCGTCATGATTAGTGCATCGGCCATCGGATTTTCCAATACCAGTAGCACCTTGATTATTACTGATGATGACATTGCGCCCCCTCCAACTGCTGATATTGATTACGCTATAGCGACGAGTGCCGTAACGCTCACTGAGGGAGATAGTGGTGCCCAACAAATCACCTTAACCGTCACTCGAACAGAGATCACTCAGGTTGCTAACGCTACAGTCACTCAAACAGGAACAGGTGCTATTCAATCTACTAGCAGTGCATTCGCTCAGGTAGCTGCTGCTCAAGCTGCTAGTAGTATCGATTTTACGATTGGCGGCACAGCAACCAATACGGAAGATTTCAACAATATTGGTGGTACCAGTGGTGCTTCAGGCTTAACTGGCACGATTAATTTTGGTGTGGGTGAGACCAGCAAAACGATTACCCTTGATGTTCTAGGTGACACTACTGTTGAGCCTGACGAAACTATTGTTGTGTCACTTGCTAATGCTACTGCTCCTAGTACAGCAACCATCAGTACTGCTACTGCGACCACAACCATCTTGAACGATGATGTTGCTCCCCCTCCACCAGCTGATATTGATTACGCCATCGAGACGAGTGCAGTTACGGTCACAGAAGGAGATAGTGGAGCACAGCAAGTTACTTTCACAGTGACTCGGACAGGTGCGACTCAAGATGCCAGCAGCATTGACTTTACGATTGGTGGCACCGCAACTAACACTGAAGATTTCAACAATATTAGTGGAACTAGTGGTGCTTCTGGTTTAACTGGAACTATCAATTTTGGTGCGGATGAAACCAGCAAAACTATCACCCTAGATGTTCTAGGTGATACGGATATTGAGTCCGATGAAACCATCATTGTGTCTCTTGCGAATGGGACTGCTTCTGGCACCGCAACCATTAGTACTAATACTGCCACCACAACCATCTTGAACGATGACGTTGCACCACCTCCCCCTGCTGATATTGATTACGCTATAGAAACGAGTGCAGCTACTGTCACAGAAGGAGATAGTGGAGCACAGCAAGTTACTTTCACAGTGACTCGGACAGGTGCGACTCAAGATGCCAGCAGCATTGACTTTACGATTGGTGGCACAGCAACTAACACTGAAGATTTCAACAACATTGGTGGAAGCAGTGGTGCTTCTGGTTTAACTGGGACTATCAATTTTGGTGCAGATGAAACTAGTCAAACGATCACCCTAGATGTTTTGGGTGATACGGATATTGAGCCAGATGAGACTGTTATGGTTTCACTTGCCAATGCCACTGCTCCTGGCACCGCAACCATCAGTGCTGACTCTGCCATCACAACTATCTTGAATGATGATACTGCGCCCCCTCCACCAGCTGATATTGATTACGCCATAGCGACAAGTGCAGTTACTGTCACGGAAGGGGATAGTGGCTCTCAACAAGTCACGTTTACTGTCACCCGAACAGGTGCGACTCAAGATGCCAGCAGCATCGACTTTACACTTGGTGGCACCGCAACTAACACTGAAGATTTCAACAATATTAGTGGAACTAGTGGTGCTTCTGGTTTAACTGGGACTATCAATTTTGGTGCAGATGAAACTAGTCAAACGATCACCTTAGATGTTTTGGGTGATACGGATATTGAGTCTGATGAGACTGTTGTTGTGTCCCTTTTAAACGCAACTGCTTCTGGCATCGCAACCATTAGTACTGATACTGCCACCACAACTATCTTGAACGATGACGTTGCACCCCCTCCACCGACTGATATTGATTACGCCATAGCGACAAGTGCAGTCACAGTCACAGAAGGAGATAGTGGGGCACAGCAAGTTACCTTTACAGTGACCCGAACAGGTGCGACTCAAGATGCCAGCAGTATCGACTTTACACTTGGTGGCACAGCAACAAATTCCGAAGATTTCAATAATATTGGTGGAAGCAGTGGTGCTTCTGGATTAACTGGAACGATTAATTTTGGTGCAGATGAAACCAGCAAAACCATCACTCTTGATGTTCTAGGTGATACGGATATTGAGCCCGATGAGACTGTTGTGGTGTCCCTTTCAAACGCCACTGCTCCTGGTACTGCAACCATCAGTACTGACTCTGCTACCACAACCATCTTGAATGACGATGCACCACCTCCCCCGCCTGCTGATATTGATTACGCTATAGCAACGAGTGCAGTCACGGTCACAGAAGGAGATAGTGGAGCACAACAAGTTGCCTTCACAGTGACTCGAACAGGTGCCACGCAAGATGCCAGCAGCATTGATTTCAGTTTTGGTGGCACAGCGATCAATTCCGAAGATTTCAATAATATTGGTGGAAGCAGTGGTGCTTCTGGATTAACTGGAACGATCAATTTTGGAGCTGATGAAACTAGTAAAACGATCACCCTAGATGTTTTGGGCGACACTACTATTGAGCCAGATGAAACTATCATTGTGTCCCTTACCAATGGGACTGCCCTTGGTATCGCAACCATCAGTACTGACTCTGCTACCACAACCATCTTGAATGATGACACTGCACCCCCTCCACCCGCTGATATTGATTACGCCATAGCGACGAGTGCAGTCACGGTCACAGAAGGAGATAGTGGGGCACAACAAGTTACCTTCACAGTGACTCGGATAGGTGCCACTCAAGATGCCAGCAGCATCGACTTTACACTGGGTGGCACAGCAACTAACACTGAAGATTTCAACAATATTGGAGGCACGAGTGGCGCTGTTAGTTTAACTGGAACGATCAATTTCGGTGTAGATGAAACCAGCAAAACTATCACTTTAGATGTCTTAGGTGATACTGCTATTGAGCCAGATGAAACTATCGTTGTATCCCTTGCCAATGGGACTGCCCTTGGCACCGCAACCATCAGCATTGACTCGGCCACCACAACCATCTTGAATGATGACGCTCCGCCGCCCCCACTTACTGATATTGACTATTCCATCGCAACAAGTGCAGTCAGTCTTACTGAAGGAGATAATGGTGCCCAGCAAGTCACCTTCACCGTCACTCGAACTGGCTCTACTCAAAACGCTAGCAGTGTTGACTTTACTTTTGGTGGCACAGCGACCAATTCCGAAGATTTCAACAATATTGGGGGCACGAGTGGCGCTGCTGGTTTAACTGGCACGATCAATTTTGGTGCAGATGAAACTAGCAAAACCATCACCCTTGATGTATTAGGTGATACGCATGTAGAACCTGATGAAACCATTGTGGTGTCCCTTGCGAATGCCACTGCTCCTGGCACCGCAACCATCAGTACTGATTCTGCTACCACAACTATTTTGAATGATGACTTCTTGAATGAAGACAATGATTCGGATGATGACGCAGATGAGAGTAATGAGAATAACTCTGGGGATGGCGAAGAAAATACTAGCTCTGGCAAAGTTCTGCATGGGACTCATGGCTATGACAGGCTTGTCGGTATGGATGGAGATGACACCATAAGAGGGCTTCGAGGTGACGATCTTCTGCTTGGGCGTGGTGGTGATGATCATATTCAGGGCAATGGGGGCGAGGATACTCTCAAGGGAGGATCGGGTGATGATGAGTTGCTAGGAGGCCATAGTCGTGACTATCTCCTTGGTGGCGACGGCCATGATTTATTGCGAGGTGGAAACGGTAAAGATCTGCTGGTTGGTGGAGCTGGGTCAGATACTTTTGTCCTTGAACCTGGGAAAGGGAGAGATGTCATTGCCGATTTTGATGGGGCAGTTGACAAGGTGAGCTTGATGGCCGAACAGCTCTCATTTGACGACCTCAAGATTACATCTGTAGGGCACAGTTCCTTGGTAAGCGTTGCAAGTACGGGCGATCATCTGGCCTTCTTTACAGGTGTCGGTGCAGACTTACTCAATGCAACTGTATTTATGGTGATTGAGAATCCTGGACAAGCTTGAGAGTTAGAAGTGACGAATAATCGTGATTAGCTCAGATTCATGATCTGAAAATAGTAGAAGAATTTCAAGGTCTCCTTAGAACTCGGAATTCTTCTATCTAAAAGAGTGTGTGTTGTATGGGTGAGGCTTTCAGAACTATCTAGATTTCTTGCAGATGTATTAAGCTACATCAACCAGAGGCTACTAATTGCCGTAAGTGGTGATCAGGCTTCCCTGCTTGTTCCGCTCAATATGGTTCGTGTCATCAGCCTGTTGTGCAAGATGCTTGAACAGTTGTGCTTGTCTGGGTAGTATCTCAACCCATAACACTTGACCATGTTGTGAGAAGGAAGACAATGACTGCTCCTAGAGCCAATACTCCCTGAATTAAATTACCAATCAAAGAGCTAGCAACGACTGCTACTGAGGCTTTTAGGGCTTGTTTGAAGTTGCGCCGATATAAAAACTCGCCAATAAACGCACCAATAAACGGCCCAATCAGTAGGCCGATAATGGGACCACCTACCACTAGAGCAGGGGGTAAAAGGCCAAATAAAACCGCTACTAAACCCACCATTGCGCCAATTTGCCCCCACCGGCTGACCCCGGCTTTTTTCGCTCCCCAAAAGGTTGCTAGAAAATCTACGGCTGTACTGACAACGAGGACAGCGATGGCTACCCCCAATGCCACGCCAATTTTGCCAAAGCCTACCACTAAGCCCCACAGCAAAATGGCGACTAACACCAGACTAGAGCCCGGCAAAGCAGGTACAACGGAGCCGATAACGCCGACGATCATGACGGCGATCAGGATCCAGTACAGAATGATTTGCTGGTCTTGAAGCGCGCTTAAAAAGTCCACAGACATTATCCAGAGATGGGGGTTGATTCTTGTTGGCTAAGAGTATTGTCTAATTTATCTGCGATCGCACTTACCCATGCTTCGTCCTGATTGGTGTAGCTGCGGGGGACATTGGCGCCTAAAATAAGGACGCCTTCGTTACCAATGGGCTGGCAGATCACGCCCTGAGTATTTTCAGGAAGATAATCGAACTCAACCCTGCCTGGGTAAAGCTTTAGGGCGACTAAATAGACCGCTTTTTCGGTGCTCAAAACCCGCTCAACAATGGCACCAGGTTTCACCGTTGAGATGGGTCCTAATACCCCTCGTCGGAGCAATACCTGATCGCGATACCAAATCACCACAGATTTGGTAACGGTATTGGTGAGCAGTATATGAGAAGCCCATGCCAACTCGGTTTTAGCCGTTTCTGATAAATTAGGTGCAAACTCAATGCCCTGCTCTCCGATCAGCTCGACGGCCTCGGGTGATCGCGGTTGAACTCGCTGCCAGAGCAATCCAGTCAGAATCAATACGGCACTGATAATGACGCCGACGGCATCAGAGCGGGCCTGGGATGTCGTCAAACTGGGGGTAAGGAGGCGATTAACCATGAGTAAAGCACCCCCCAGTCCTCCGACAACAAAGGGTAGTAAACGTAGTATTCGATTGGGATCAGATTGAGGCATCCCTTTTTAATGGCAACGTCAGGACTACCTTTATAGTAATCCGTTGGGGAAAGTGTGTTGTTCCAGTCTTGGTGGAATATCAGTACTGCGTTTTCCTGGATAGAGGTGTATTGCTTCTCATTCCCTACAATGCTGTTTCGACTTGATGTGTACCCTATCAGCCTCGTTGATTAGGCACAGGTTGATCGACTGAGATTTGGTAAAGCGTATTTTTATCACACCTATCAATTGTGCATGGGCTGACTTTCAACTCTTCAGTTGATTTAGATGCTAATTGATAATGCTTGATGTTGGAGATTTTAAGCCAGATTTAAAGTAAAAATCTTAGCTTGGTGAGGAGTATTTAGATAGGACAGATAGGTGGTTGATGTTAAGGCTAGAAGACAAAGATTTCTGGCATAAAAATTTTTAGTGAAATCTTTGTCTATCTAGTAGATTGTCTCTACTCAAATTCAATAAAACAAGCTAGAATGTGCACTGCTTAATGCAAGGTAAGGATCTTATTAAGTTGTTATGAATTGATTAATTTTTCAGTGGCAAAACTATATATATGATCTCTTTTTGTGGAGAATTTTAGTTTTAAAATGCTGATTGTCAGGTTGGCGATATAGCTAACTTTTTTTTAATGTCTTTTCTGATTGCCGAGTGAAGTTCTTATATATAGCTTATAAATTAGATGCTCCTGATAGAGATGCGTTAAGTCGTTTAAGCAATATTAGGGTGGTCATGATCACAGTTAAACCTGAAGTGTTCTCGAGCCTCAACTACCTGTGATGGAGAGATCTTAAATATGACTGGATCTGCACCTGACCCTTTCCATTTACCCCAAGATGAAGAAGAGACTCTAAGCTGTGACATCCAGTTAGAAACGTTGCTGCAGCAATCT
Source organism: Acaryochloris sp. 'Moss Beach' (assembly GCF_021497025.1). Lineage (NCBI taxonomy): Bacteria > Bacillati > Cyanobacteriota > Cyanophyceae > Acaryochloridales > Acaryochloridaceae > Acaryochloris > Acaryochloris sp. 'Moss Beach'. The sequence goes on along the minus strand of NZ_CP071717.1, from coordinate 1,299,695 downwards.
ACTTTATTGAGAGAGGTGACTAATGAGATTCAGAAAAAGCTCGATACCAATACCATCTTTCAGATTGCTGTTGACAAAATTCAAGATGTACTAAAAACAGATCGAGTTGCTATTTTTCAGTTCGATCCTGCCACCGATTATAGACAAGGTGTTTTTGTAGCAGAAAAAGTTGTTCCAGTCTATTACTCCGTAGTGGCTGCGCGAGTAACAGATGATCGCTTTAGCGAGAATTACGCTGATAAATATCAATTGGGTCGAGTATTTGCAGTTTCTGATATTTATACGGCGGGTCTAAGTGATTGCCATATTCAGATTTATGAGCGGTTTCAAGTTCGGGCCACCTTAGTTCTTCCCCTACTTCAAGGCGATCAGCTCTGGGGATTGCTATGTCTGCATCAGTGCTCAGGACCTCGGGTATGGCTATTCTCAGAAATAGAATTTATGGAGCAAATTGCGATTCAGCTCGGTATCGCTCTAAATCAAGCAGAATTGTATGAGCAGGCATTGGGTAAATCCCAACAATTACAAATTGCCCTCCAGCAAGTTGAGGTGCAGAAAGAACAAGAGGCTTGGAAAGCCAGGTATGAGCGCAATATTGCTGAAATTGTTCTGCGGATTCGCCAAAGTTTAGATATTGAGGATATTTTTCGGGCAACGACCCATGATGTACGTGAGTCTTTGGGATGCGATCGCGTTGTCGTCTACCAATTCTTTCCAGATTGGTCCGGGAAATTTCTGGTTGAGGCTACCGCGCCCAACCTATCGCCCCTATCAGAAATAGATGTGCCGACCACCTGGCAGGATACTTATTTACAGGAAAATCAGGGTGGGAAATACCGAGATAATGCCATGACAGTGGTTACTGATATTTACCAACAATCCTATACAGACTGCCACATAGAGATCCTGGAATGGTTTCAGATTAGAGCCTATATGGTTGTCCCCGTTTTTATCGGTGAAACCCTCTGGGGGTTATTAGCGGCATACCAACTCCACCAGCCTCGTTCATGGCACCAGGTAGAGCTGTACCTCCTGAAACAAGCGGGTGCCCAGTTGGGGGTGGCTTTGCAACAGTCAGAACTACTCAACCAACTGCGAGAGTCAAAGAATAAAGCAGAAGCTGCGAATCAGGCAAAAAGTGCTTTTTTAGCCAATATGAGCCATGAGTTAAGAACCCCCCTCAATGCCATTTTGGGGTTTAGCCAACTCCTAGCTCGGGATAAAAACCTGACCGGTGAACAGAAACAAACCCTGAACACCATTAATCGGAGCGGCTCTCATCTGCTGAATTTAATCAATGATGTTTTGGATATGTCCAAGATTGAAGCGGGAAAAATTTCTCTCAATCTTCAGAACTGTGACCTCCTCCACCTGCTAGATTCCCTGCAAGAAATGTTTGCCTTGAAAGCCAAATCGAAGGGATTAGTTCTAAACGTCCAAAAATCAAGCCAATTACCATCCTATATCCGTATTGATGAAAGCAGGCTCAGGCAAGTGTTAATTAATCTGCTGACCAACGCCTTGAAATTTACAGACGTTGGCTCCGTTACCTTGAGCGCTTTTACCCAACCCTCGCCCGAGTCGTTGACTCCCCATCAAGAGAACCCTCAACCTAGCCTTTCACTATGCTTTGAAGTTGAAGATACGGGAATAGGAATAGCGAACAACCAACTCGCTGGTATTTTTGAAGCCTTTATCCAAACGCCATCGGGGCAACGCTCACAAGACGGCACAGGGTTAGGCCTGGCGATTTGTCGTCACTTCATCCACCTGATGAAGGGTGATATTCAGGTCCAGAGTCAGCCAGGACAGGGGACGACCGTATTGGTGCAGATTCCTGTGGTGATTCCAGATACGGATGAGGTTGAAGAACATCGCTATACGAATGTGACAGGCCTTGCTCCTGACCAAGCTCCCATCCGCATGCTCATTGTTGAAGATAATTTAGAGAATCGGCAAATTCTAAAGCAGCTGATGACGGATGTGGGATTTGAGGTGCAGACGGTCGAAAATGGCCAAGCAGCCGTCGACTGTTGGCAAGCCTGGCATCCTCAGATAATTTGGATGGATTGGCAGCTCCCCGTTATGAATGGCTATGAGGCAACCAGGGTCATTCGTTCCCTAGAGTCTCAGGGGAATCAGAGAGCTGATGTTATTTCTCCGAGTGCGGTCTCCAGAACAGAAATATCTGCTTCAAGAACTATTATTATTGCCGTAACAGCGAGTGTATTCGAAGATACCCAAGCTGAATGCGAGGAAGCTGGCTGTGATGATTTTCTGTGCAAACCCTATCAACCCAGCAGGTTATTTGAGCTACTGGCTCAACATCTCAACCTGAAGTTCTTGTCGGAAGATCAGGGGCAAGCTATCACTTTTTCCGAAGACCAGGATGCTCTGCTAATAAGCGATCATGATGCGGAATTGCAGCTATCTCAGCGTTCTGTAGAATGGCTCACTCAGTTGCAACAAGCGGCGATTGAACTGGATGAGGAGTGGGTTAGTCAACAATTAGCAGAAATCACGACTGACTATCCCAAGTTGACCACGAAACTGATGAAGCTATTTAGAGGGTTTCAATTCGATCAAATTACTAATCTGGTTGATAATGCTCTGTCTCTCAAAACGAAGACTTAAGATGATGGGCTGTTTAGGATCGCGATCGCCTTATCACCTTGAGTCAATCCCCAGACTCTTTTGGTTAGACGCCTTGTTCCGTTGCCGGCACTTCACCAAAACTAATCTGCTCGGAGGAATAAGACCGGGGTTCAATGTGGATAGTGGCCCGTATAGGAGCATACTTTTGCTCCAGAATGGCTTCCACTTCTTCTGTGATGTCATGGGCCACTTCGACACTATCTGAGTCCACCACCAGGTGCATCTCGATAAAGGTCTGACGTCCCAACAACCCACGAGAAGCTATATCGTGACAGTTGAGCACCCCAGGCACATTAATCACCGCGTCATGAATCGCTTCTGGGGCAATGGCCATCTCATCCACCAACCAAGGCAAGTTGTGCTGCAATACAGACCAGCCGCTAGCAAATACTAAAACGCAGACAGGGAAGGCCAACACCACGTCGACCCATTGATATCCTAATCCCACACCGACAAGGCCCAGCATCACCATTCCGGTGACCCAAATATCGCTCATCGTATGTTGCGCATCCGATAACAGAATGCTGCTGTTCACCCGCTCGCCAACGCTACGCTCGTAAACGGCCACAATAATATTGAGGCCCAATACCACGAGCAATAGTTCTAAGACTTGAGGCGACATTGCCACATCAGACTGTTGGCTGAAGAGATTCCCCACTGCCCCTTCTAAAATTTCAAAGCAAGCAATCCCTAAAAAAGCAGCGATACCCAACGCCCCAATGGCATCAAATTTTTGGTGTCCATAGGGATGCTCGCGATCGGGTTCTGGGGATGCCAATCGATTCATGGTTAATCCCAGCACGTTATTCGCACTATCGGTAATGCTATGCAGTGCATCTGCGAATAAACTCAAAGACCCTGTCCACCATCCCAGGCCAGCCTTAATTAGCATCACTGTGACATTTAAAAACAAGACAGTGACGAGCACATTGCGCACATCTTGGCGATTATCGATAGTCATGAACCTACTAGGGCTGCTTTTATTTAAGAACGGCTATTGAGATCAATCATCAGTCATTAAGGCCGCTTATTGCAACTATATGTAGAAGCCACAACTTCTTTTTTTTATTTAAATCAAAAAAATTATTTATGGTCATCAAAACTCTTACGCATAGAGCAGTAGATGAATTAATTGTGGTGACAGGATTTCAAAGCCTCGGTGAGTGAAGAATTTATTGAAACAGTCTGAAAAGGGTAGATCTGCAAAACCCTCTTATTGATATTGCTTTTAATTAATAAGCCATATTTCTGGTGCTTTATGGGATCAGTAGTAGGTAAAAGTAGTGTGACTGCCAAGTGTTTTAAGACTTGCGAAGAATGATGCCTAGTCCCCTTTCATCGAAATGGCCCATAAACGGGTTGATTAAATATTTCTCCCGTGATGGCAATGTCTACCTCTTTGTCCTCCATGCTTGAAGGGGGAAGGATCTCTTCGCTTGAAGGAGGATGGGTTAACGTCAGGCTAGCTCTTGTAATGTAGACAAACTTGGCAACGGTACTGAGCCCAAAAACAAATATGAGTTTCCCAACTACGGAAAACCCAACTTTTACACTGATTCCCCAGATCTCGTAGATGTTGTGAAAGTGAATCATTGCTGGGCGGGCATTCTGACTCTGATGCTCAGACCTCATCACATCTGTGGGACAGCGTAGCAACGGATTTGCACCGATTTATCTAACGACTGAACCTTGTTAGAGCCAAAGGTATTCCATTGTTGTTGGATGCTAAAATAGCGCGCTAATTCTAGATACTACCTCCAGAATGTATAGATATGTGAAGCAATCTAGAATTGTCTTCTAGCTGGGATAGAAGTAGAATATGAAATGATTATGAAACAGTTTTCACTGCATGACCAATATCCCTCTCCGAAGAAGTGTTGTGTTCGCCACTCTCCTGGCATTTGGGTTAGCTTTTACCGGCTGCACAGCCCCTGACGGGCCTTCGACGAACCCTGAAGAGCAGACTGCAGAAAATGAAAATCGACCCGCAAAAGCGAATGGGAAAAAGACGGTACTGACAACATTCACGATTCTGGCTGATATGGCCCGCAACGTTGCCGGTGACAAGCTGAACGTAGAATCCGTCACCCGTATTGGTGCAGAGATTCACGGCTATGAACCCACTCCTAGCGATTTGGTTAAAGCCCAGGATGCCGACTTGATTCTCTACAACGGCATGAACCTGGAACGCTGGTTTGAGAAGTTCCTGGGCAGTGTCAAAGATGTCCCTTCGGCGATACTGACAGAGGGAATTGAACCGATGCCGATTGTGGAAGGCCCCTATTCTGATAAGCCCAATCCCCACGCTTGGATGTCACCCCGCAATGCCCTGGTGTATGTCGAAAACATTCGCAAAGCATTTGTGAAACTCGATCCAGAAAATGAAGAAACCTACAACGCCAATGCTGAAGCCTACAGCAAGAAACTCAAAGCTATTGATGATGAGCTACAAGCAGACCTAGAGAAAGTTCCTGCCAGCCAACGGTATTTAGTGAGCTGTGAAGGCGCATTTTCTTACCTGGCTCGGGACTATGACATGAAAGAAATTTATATGTGGCCGATCAATGCAGAACAGCAGTTTACTCCTAAGCAAGTCCAACGCGTGATTAAAAAGGTCAAGTCGAATGATGTACCGACGATTTTCTGTGAAAGTACCGTGAGTGATGAAGGGCAAAAGCAGGTGGCCAAAACTACAGGCGCGCGGTTTGGCGGCAATCTCTATGTCGATTCTCTCTCAACGACAGAAGGCCCCGTACCCACGTTTTTAGATTTGCTGGAATATGACGCTCGCACGATAACCAACGGCTTACTCGCTGGCCGCAAAAACTGAACGTTCGCAAGATATTTGGTAACGATTACTAGTCAAGATGATGAATTCTACAACTCAAGCCTTCGGCATTACCGTGGATAACCTGAGCGTCACCTACAATAATGCCCGGTTAGCTCTTTACAACGCGACTTGCACCGTAGAACCCGGAACCATCACCGCTTTGGTAGGACCCAACGGCTGCGGTAAATCAACCCTATTCAAATCCATCATGGGGTTTTTACGTCCCACCCAAGGCCACATCCGGGTGCAGGGCTTGCCCGTTCATAAGGCCCAAAAACGACAATTGATGTCCTATGTCCCGCAAGCTGATGAGGTGGACTGGAATTTTCCCGTCAGCGTTTTCGACGTGGTGATGATGGGACGCTATGGCTATATGAATGTGCTGCGGATGCCCTCTGCGAAGGATCGACGGCTGGTGATGTCCAGTCTTGAGCGAGTCGGTATGGTTGATTTTCGCCATCGTCAAATTGGAGAACTATCAGGGGGCCAGAAAAAGCGCGCATTTCTAGCCCGAGCCTTGGCCCAAGAAAGCAAGGTCATGTTACTGGATGAGCCGTTTACAGGGGTAGACGTCAAGACAGAAAAAAGCATCATTGATCTGATGCTGCAATTGCGTCAAGAACACCACACTATTTTGATTTCTACCCACGATCTGGCATCTGTGTCGACTTTTTGCGATCGCACCATCCTGCTCAATCAAACGATTCTTGCCTCGGGGACGACCGCCGAAACCTTTACTGAAGAAAATCTTGCACTGACCTTTGGCGGTTTGCCCATCCGGAGTCTAAAGCAAATCCCTCTGCAGTCAGAGGTAGAAGCATGACCATGGCATCCATACCGCTGTGGAATTGGATTGTCGAACCCTTACAGTATGCATTTTTAGTCCAAGCAATCTGGGTGAGTGCCTTTGTGGGCCTAGTGTGTGCCGTACTCTCCTGCTACATCACCCTTAAGGGTTGGTCCCTGATGGGAGACGCCATTTCCCATGCAGTGGTACCCGGTGTAGTGGTGGCCTATGCCCTGAATATCCCCTTTTCCATTGGTGCGTTTGTCTTTGGGTTTGGGGCTACAGTTGCCATCGGCTATGTGAAGTCCAACACTCGCCTGAAAGAAGATGCCGTGATTGGGGTGATCTTCACCGGGTTTTTTGCCTTTGGTTTAGTGTTAATCACCAAAATCCCCAGCAATATTGATCTATTCCATATCCTTTTTGGTAATGTCCTCGGAATTTCTCAACAGGATATTATCCAAACCTTGATTGCAGGGACGATTACCCTCGTTGTCATTCTGCTACGGCGCAAAGATCTGATGCTATTCTGCTTCGATCCGAACCATGCAAAAGCCATTGGTCTGAATACTCAAGCTATGTACTATACCCTGCTGTGTGTGCTAGCTCTGACCATTGTCACGGCACTGCAAACCGCAGGTATTATCTTAGTGATTTCAATGTTGGTGACGCCGGGTTCAATTGCCTATTTATTGAGCGATCGCTTTGACCATATGCTGATCATTTCAGTGATCAGTAGTGTGTTTTCTTGTGTAATGGGCACTTATCTTAGTTATCACTTGGATATTTCCACGGGGGGTAGTATTGTCACTCTCTTAACCCTGGTATTTATTGTGACGATGTTTTTCTCTCCCAAATATGGCATTATCGCTCAGCGATTGCAGCGAAAATATCAGACTTCCAACGTTACATTGCCCTCGCCGACTCGGGACTGATTCGGTACACTTAAATCTCTAGGGTGAAATCGGTCAGTGAAATCTCACCCTGCTCATTGCCCTGTCTGCAAAGATAGTGCTCATAGATAAAGGTTTAACTATGGAAGTAGTGATAGGCCGAGATGATTTTTTAGCACAATATTTGTCTGGGAAACGGAATTTTGCAGGGGCTAACTTAAGAGGTATTTCTCTGAGTGAAGTGGATTTGAGTGAGGTCAACCTTCAAGATGCTTATCTAGCTGGCGCTGACTTAGAGTCTGTGGATCTGGGCGATGCCAATTTGCAAGGCTCCACTCTTAGAGGCGCTGATCTAGGCGGAGCCTTTTTGCAAAGTGCCAATCTTAAAGGAGCTGATCTGCGGGGGGCTAATCTGATGGGGACGGATCTAAGAGAAGCTGATTTAGGCGATGCCCGATTAGCCGCCGCCGATTATGATCGCAATACCCATTTTCCCACCGGATTTCATCCCGAAACGGCGAAGATGCATTTAGTTACTTAGGCCGCCAACGCCTATAAGCTTTTAATAGTAAGGTTTTAGGCTGGATGCCTCGATGGATGGCGCTCATCTGGTGGATGGTATTGCAGTTGCGATCGCACGCAACTCAACTACACTAATTCTCCTAGATGAACAGTGAGATCTTGTAGCCTGGCATAAGTTAGGGGCTAGACAGTTTGCAAAACAACTACAAAAAAGACCTTACCCCGACCTGAGGTTGTTTGACGCCGACTCTCACCCTGGGCCAAACATGGAGTGTTGATAAAATCCTGGCTAAAGCATCAAAGTCATCAGGGCTTGGATACATTCGATCTCTTTAGAGAGGCAATATAGTATGTCTTGAGAACTGTGTCTGGACTTTAGTAGATATATAGATAAAAATCAATCATTAATTTATTGGAGATATAGATAAATCTATTTATAATGAAATTACTTGCACCAACCAAAACACATCTCTTACGTGAAGCGCACTTATTTATATAAGTGCGCTGTTTTCTGTCTAGGCAAGGGCTAGCTCAACAATGCTTGTCATCCTCGTAACAGAACATGACATTCGACTTCTCAAGCTCAGGGATTGCTGGTAGTTTGGCGTTCAAGGTTCTTTATGTCTTTGGAATGCCCTGAAGGTAGGTATTCCTTTTGTGTATACAGTTTGTTATTCACCTGCACTTCCTGAAGTGTTGTATTCAGCTTCAAAATACGGATTGACATTATTTATCGTTATGAAACTAGGCACCCCCCAGCCCCTCCCCAAACCCCCCATTCTCTTCATCAAGATTCCACTCCACGTCCCTCTAGGAGAATGCGAATACTCGGTCAGTCGACAACCATTGCTACCCTAACAGCTCTATTCACCGTCTTGGGAGTACAGTTTGCTGCCGCCGAATCAGTCTTAGAAAAAGTGCAACGTACAGGTACGTTAACTGCCGGTACTAGCCAAGAAGCACAGCCCTTTGCATTTGCGGATGATCAAGGGCAATTGCAAGGCTACTCGATTGATATGCTGAAGCTAATCCAAGCTCAGTTAGCCAAGGAGTTAGGACGAGAGGTTCAGCTCCAGCTGATGCCCATTAACCCTGAAGACCGGATTCCCAAACTGGTTCAAGGTGAAGTGGATATTGTTTGTGATGCGAGTAGTTATACCTGGGAACGAGATAAGAAAATTGATTTCTCTGTGAGTTACAGTCTGACAGGCACTCGCTTGCTAGTGAAGCAGCAAAATGCAGCGTGGGAAACGGCTGACCTGGCAAACAAGAAAATTGCGGCCCTGGCCGCGACCACCAATGAAACAGCCATCCGTCGGGCTCAGCCCCAAGCCCAAGTCGTGATCGTTAAAACTCATGCAGAAGGATATAAGGCCCTTCAGCAAGGGCAGGTAGATGCGTTCGCCGCCGATGGAATTCTACTGGATGCCTGGCTGCAAACGGCTAAAGATCCCAGCGAGTTCGATGTTATTGGGTATTTTTCTAAAGAAGGAATTGCCTGCATGGTGCCTGAAAATAACTCTCAGTTTGCGGATCAGGTCAATTATTCCTTAGTACGCTTTATGCAAGGGTATCTGCAAGGTAAAGAGTCCTATGTGTCAATCTTTGATCGTTGGTTTGGAGATCAAGCAAAGGTCCCTCTGACCCAGGATTTACGAGACTTAGTCCTCGAAGCGATGCAGCTCGTGGTTGATTTCAAGGAAGAGATTCCCGAAAGCGATCTGTAACGCTTGCTGTTAGAGAGAAGAGGTGAACTAACCGACTTTTTCGTTTAGGGGGCAATGGCAGTCTTCTTGCTCCAGCCATTGTTGTCCGACTTGGTAGAGGGCTGCCAAGACAGGCTGAATGTGTTGCCCCTTTTCGGTGATGGAATATTCCACATGCAGAGGTACCTCTGCAAATACCTGCCGTTCGACGAGGCCATGATCCTCTAAATCTCGCAGCCGCACCATCAGAGTTTTGGTACTGATGCCGGGTAGGGCTGACTGGAGTTGGTGGGTGCGTTGGGGACTGCTAAAGAGTTCTCGCAGAATGGGGATAGACCACTTGCCGCCAATTCTATCCAGGGTATATTCAATCGGACAGGAGGAGCTGAGACAGTTTTGTGTGTCGTCCATCATTCACCCCAGGATGGGTACACTTCCATCCTGACGTTTCTAGAGGGTACGTCAAGGAATAGGGGGCTGATTATCCAAAATTTAAGAATTTGTTCAGAAGTACATCAAGGGTAGATCTGGCTCTAGCTTTTTACTTTGGGTAACTAAGGAGACCTTGTGGTAACTATCTTGCCGCTTTCAGGGGGATCAGGCAGGATGCAATCAGTAGCTAGAGGGAACGTTTATCCATGATTCGACTACTGGTTGGTGTTCTGGTCTTTGTCTTAAAAACGGTCTATCGAGATCGCCCCATTCCGCGTTTTTATGTTCTAGAAACGGTGGCTCGGATTCCCTATTTTTCCTATCTCTCTGTGCTCCACTTTTATGAGACCTTGGGGGCTTGGCGACGGGCCGATTGGCTGAAAGTACACTTTGCTGAGTCCTGGAATGAACTCCATCATTTGCTGATCATGGAAGCGTTGGGTGGAGATAAAAAATGGATGGATCGGTTTCTGGCTCGCCATGTGGCGCTACTGTACTACTGGATTGTTGTGGTGCTTTATTTGGTGTCACCGCGCTCGGCCTACCATTTTATGGAGTTAGTCGAACAGGAAGCCTATCAGACCTACAATTCCTTTCTCCATGATCATGCCAAGGAACTCAAAGGCCAACCTGCACCTCAGATAGCGGTTAGCTATTATCGCGATGGCGATCTCTATATGTTTGATGAGTTTCAATCGGCTCGCGTCCCTGAGGAACGTCGTCCTGCCGTGGATAACCTATATGACGTGTTTATCAATATTCGTGATGATGAAATGGAGCATGTGAAAACAATGGTGGCTTGCCAGTCTGTGGAAGCACAGGGTAACCTCAGCCCCCATAACCCTGCCCTGATCTCTGAATCTTAACGCCCTGATTTCTATTGCTGCAATCTCCTTTGAATGAACAGCTCTGGGCGACTCACCCTAGTCGCCCTTCCCTACTTTCAGAGAGGCGTTCTCAAAGCGGTTGATTGGAGATTTAGGCAAGGAATGATGGGTGCGATCGCAACTATAGATACCCTTATAACGGTACTGAACATGATAGAGACAACCCAGAAAATAGATCCCTTACTATCCCTGATTGCAGTGCCACCCGGTTATTTGAACGTTATGGGATATTGGGATGCATCAGAAGAAAATGGTCCAGGATGTCGGGCGGTAGTGTGGTTGCAAGGATGTCATCGTGGTTGTTCTAATTGTGAAAATCCTCAATCTTGGTCATTTGAAATTAATGAGTTGATATCGATTGATCGCATGTTTCACATCATTGTTCACAATCCCAAGAATGAGGGGGTGACCTTTGTTGGAGGAGAACCCTTTTGGCAAGCACCGGCTCTAGCTTTACTGGCAGAGCGCTTGAAATCAGAAGGCTTGAATACGATGGCCTACACGGGATTTACCCTAGAACGATTGTTGGCACCCTACGCTCCAGCAGGTTCGCAAGCATTGTTGGAGCAACTAGACCTAGTGGTAGATTTTTCCTTATATAAAGCCCATTTGGGGTGTTTCTTATAGTGCTGGGCCAAAAAATTCTTGATGCCCGTAGTTTGATCAATGGATGGAACCCGATGGCACCGCCATCAGGTCATCAAAATTAGAGTAAAGCTCAACCACTAGGTTTGAGTGCTTCTTGAACAAATGGTAGTTCCGTCTGTTGGATGCCAACATCGAGATACCTGCTGATTAAACTTATGTTTGCTGGTCGTTTCCTTCTGGGGTGTTACGCAATGTGGCGATAATCTCACCTGCAATCTCTATGTCATGCCGGGGATTTTCTCTCATACAAACCATGCCTGATCGCAATCTCTGTAGATGTTCCAGTATCTGCTCAGCTGAGTAACCCTGAGAAACCAGCGACACGATGTGGGGAGCGTAGCTGTCGTACTCGTCTGCTGGAGCAAATTCACCGGGTGCAAGATCCATCGGATCCCAACGTTTTAAGATCGTCTGCACGGCTTGAATACGTAACCTTGCCTCCTTAGTCCGCGATTTGTGGTTATTGCTCATACCATCACCGTATGCTGGGTCAAATTTTCAGGATAGTCGGACCGAGAATTGATGCGAATAAGAGAATCAAGTCAGAATAGCCTGCTTGGCCCATCCATGGGTTATTTGGCGAAAGGTTTTACATGTTGAATCCAAAAGCAAAACTCGCGATCACCCGATGTTTCAATCTCGGACTCCATTCGCGTTCGTAAGTCTTGGCCCATTTCTGACCAAGGTTCAATCAATACCATGCCATGGGCAGTGTGCGCGTTTCCTACAAAAATATCACCACTGCTGTGGAGTGCTGTAACAGAGTCAAGGACGGAGTTGAGCCAGTTAGATTCCGTGCGGTCTGGCTTTAGTGTGCGTGCAATTTGGAGTATCCATGCAAAGTGCAAAATATCATCTTCCAATTGCGCCTTGATTTCGGAAACAAGTTGTTGATCAACGGCCATCTGTAATCTCCGAACTCAATAGACGCATCTATGTTGCAAGGGTTCGAGAGAAACTTAACGCCCCTACAAACATCATGAAGTCCTGAGCATTCTGTGCAAGTCGCAGTGAGGAATAGTGTATCCGAACGCTGGCAATATAAACTTAGCAATCAGAAGTGCTCGCTGCATTCGTCCAGTACTGGAATGTTTCATCTCCAATCTGGTCGCTATCTTCTCGATAAATCTGACTCAGACACTTGTAGAAGGCTCTGGCTTCTTCTTCTAAACCGAATGCTATTAAACACTTAAGTATTCGGGTAATACGAAGATAATTATGGTCAAACATGTTGACCCATTCCTTCTTTCGATGTGGATAGTTTTCAGATTTACGGATGGTTACCTGTACTCTCTGATCACTGGTAATAGCTAAACCGTAGAAATTCAACATCACTGAGAATGACTGAGACAAGTGTTGCTGTAGTCTTGGGTCTTCTCGAAATGCTCGGATAACTTCTTGATCAACCACTGGCGCGTTTGGATTAAAGTGGCTTTGTGCCGTGAGTGGGAATAACCATTGGACGTAGTCATGGGCACACTCTAACTTCTCAAAATCCCATACCCATATTTCTTGTATTTTTCGTCCTTCAGAATCAGGTCTTTCACCCAAATAAAATGGCACAATCATAGCTGTGAGATTTTCTTGGGAGTACATCTTCAAAGGCATCTTTGTGAGTCATACATCTCACGATAGCATCGCCTAACAGTTGTGATGATCGGGCCATTGTGAGCGTTCATCCACTGCAGATCATATTGTTGATGGCTTCGCCTTGATCATTTTTTACCGTCGTAAGTTGGTGAAAGTAAGGAATGGGCAGTTCAGGCGGCTCGTTCTTGATCAACATGGCCTAGCCAGTCTTTGCGCAAAAGAGAGTCTGCATGTCTGCAACCGAGTTAATCATCACTCTTCTGCCAGAATGTGCCCATTGTCTTGTGGCAACATCGTTTCAGGCATATTCATAGTATCAAGTTTCAAATCGTCAAGTCATTGATCAGACTCTGCAAGTCTGGTTTAACCAGTGCGGGGGAGGTTCTATGCAACCGCAGCTTGTTGCAGTGATTGAACTGTAGAAATGATTCCAATTCTTTACGCAATGCAAGGAATAACCCCTCGGTTTTTAAGACGGTGGGTTCTAGTGCGAGATGATGAATATGCAGCAGTGATTCAGTCCTCTCGGTCTTGCAGTCCATTCGAGCGACCAGCTTCCCCTCCCACAAAATGGGTAGAGAGAAGTAGCCGTATCGGCGTTTGGCCTCAGGAACATAGCACTCAATTAAATAATCAAAACCAAATAGCGCCTTGATGCGTTTGCGCTGAATAACAAGATTGTCAAATGGTGAGAGTATTTTTAGTTTGCTGCGAGCCAAAGGTTTGCTGAGCAGCTCCAGTGCGATTGGCAATGCATAGTAGAGCCTACCAGTGACACGAATCTGCAATAGCTCGCCGGTAGAAACCATGTCCTCCAATGTCTGATCAATAAGCGGCTTGATGCCTTTCAACAAATAGGCAATTTCGGCAGACTGCCCTAATCCGTTGGCACGCAAATATCGCGTAATCAGAAATCGGGCGTATTCTTCTGGAGTAGGCAGGGTGGTATCGGTGCCCTCTGGTAATACCCGCTCGGTGAGATCGTAAACCTTGTGGAAATTGACACGGTACGGCACCATGAGATCCCCTTGCATAAACAGATATTCCAGGGCGCGTTTAGCAGGCTTGGTTTTCCATGGACCGATCCGTTTACCAGTATGTTCAAAATCTTTCGCCATTAACGGGCCTTCGGTGGCAATACGCTTGAGCACCCATTTCAACATCTGCTCATCGCGCTTATACCAGTGGCTCTGGTCACCTCTTGCGAGGGCATGTTTACGAGGCAGACTGAATCGGTAGTCACGAAGAGGCAGGTAGGCAGCCGCGTGAGACCAATATTCAAAAATCTGTTTGTCGGCAAGTAGTTGATTGAGCTGGGAAGCCTCATAACGAGGATTGCGATTCCACAGAGTATGGTGATGGGCGCGCTGAATAACAGAGATGGTGTCAATCTGGATATAGCCAAGGTGCTCAATCGCCGATAGCGTCGCTTCAATTGCACGACCGGAGTGGTTCTTCGGCGGTAACCTCTGTGATAGCAGGATCAGTTTTCTGGCTTGTTGAATGGAGAGTGATTCTTTCATAGCAGCAATCTCTCGTGGACCTAACCGCCCTGCAATGGAATGGGAAAATTAGAATCGTGCTGATACGTAGAGGATCCTAGTCTTTCAGAACGATTAATTAGACGGACAAGGTATGAAAATATCCTTATCTCGGATGCATCGAGTTGTTATGCCTTTCAATTGAGCTGTTGATCGGCTCTACTATACCGCCCTGATTTCGCCTCAGTGTCAAGAACTGTCCGAAGAGCCTCGACAAACTCATTCTTACAAGCTGGGTCGGCACTACCTCCGTCAGGTAATAAACTCATGTCGCTGAGTTCATCGGCTATCAGCCGCTCAGGCATATACTCCCATCTGCGGAGCAAGTATTCATATGCTGCCAAGTAGGCTTGTTCAATCGTAATTTTGCCAGAATCTTCAGTCATTTGTGGTCAATGATGGGTGGTTTGTTATACGTCGTTCCCTATTACTTCGCTCCCAATTCATTCCAATATTGCTTAGATGCCTGCAAAAGAGTAGCGAAAGTAACTGCAGCACCGTTGTCCAGCTCATAAATGGCCTCCACGTAGTTTAAGCGCAGTATGCCATCAGTACAGCAGACTGATATGTGGCCTTCTTCATTTTTCGCGCTCAGGATTTCGAGGTCACAATCCCTTAATTGAGTGAGATCTGTGATAGGAGTTGAGTCATTAAATGGAATGTACGCTATGGCGCTACAACCATGAAGATGAACCCAGAGGAAAGTAGACCCGACAGCTAGTACTTCACATAGGTACTCTATTTCGACCTTCACAGACATGTCGCCAGGACACTTACCCTCGAAAGCAACAATGCTGCCGTCGTGTAATAGGTTCCAGATGTAAGCATCACTATGCATTAAATCTAGCTTCACATGTCGCTCTACTCTTTTCTCAAAAACTATGAAAATAAAGGCTTTGAACTACTTCTGTCAGGCAGTCAGAGCAGCCTATTTAATATAAATTACCCTTGTGGATAGTTTTAGAAATACTCCTAAAAGCCTTCCCTCTCAATGCTGATGATTCCACATCAGCAAACTAAAACCAATGTGAGTTCTAACATCGGTCATGATTCAGAGAAATGATTGCACTGTCCAATCTAAAAAGCAGAGAAGGTTGCGATCGCATCTCCTAACTTCTGCTTCACCCCATCTACTGGAATTGCTCCTAACTCACCTGAGGCCCGAGTGCGAATATTGAGGCTATTGGCTTCTACTTCCTTATCCCCAATCACTGACATTACCGGAATCTTGGCTTTCTCTGCATTGCGGATTTTCTTGCCTAGGCGATCGCCACTTTGATCTACAGAGACTCGAATTCCACCGGCCTGCAAATCAGTGGCTACCTTCTGTGCAAAAGGCATATGGTCATCATTTACTGTCAACAGCCGCACCTGTTCCGGTGCCAGCCATAGGGGAAAGACACCTGCATATTCCTCGATCAAAATGCCAATTAGGCGTTCGAGGGATCCAAATGGAGCCCGGTGAATCATAATTGGGCGCTGGCGGTTGCCGTCTTCTCCCATAAACTCCAGGTCAAAGCGTTCGGGCAGATTATAGTCCACCTGAACCGTTCCCAACTGCCATTCCCGATCGAGGACATCTTGGAAAATGAAATCCAACTTAGGGCCATAGAACGCAGCTTCGCCAATCCCTTCAAAATGCTCCATTCCCAAGGTCTCAACCGCTCGACGAATGGCATTCTGAGCTTTGTCCCAGGCTTCATCAGAACCAATATATTTGTCTGAATCTGGATCGCGGAAGCTCAGGCGGGCTTTGAAGTTCTTGAGCTGGAGTTTCTCAAAGACGGAAAGAATTAAATCCACCACCTTCAGAAACTCATCATCCAGCTGATCGGGGGTCACAAATAAGTGGGAGTCATCGACGGTAAAACCGCGTACCCGTGTGAGGCCACCCAACTCGCCGGATTGTTCATACCGATAAACCGTGCCGAATTCTGCCAGTCGCATAGGTAAGTCGCGATAAGATCGCAACTCGCTCTTATAGATCTGAATATGAAATGGACAGTTCATGGGCTTCATGACAAAGCCTTGTTCGGAGTTCCGATCTTCATCGTTCTCGCTCATCAGCGGGAACATATCTTCCTGGTATTTTTGCCAGTGACCTGATGTCTTAAATAGATCAACTCGAGCAATATGGGGTGTGGTTACTCCGAGATATCCTCGCTTGACCTGTTCCTGTTTGAGGAAGTCTTCAAGTTGCGATCGCAACAAGGTTCCCTTAGGCGTCCATAGTGGCAATCCTGGTCCCACCAGATCAGAAAAGATAAATAATCCCAGCTCTTTTCCTAGCTTGCGGTGGTCACGTCGAAGTGCTTCTTCCTTCCGCCGCTTATGTTCTGCCAGTTGTTCAGGGTTCTCCCAAGCAGTGCCATAAATGCGCTGCAATTGGGCCTTAGTTTCATCCCCACGCCAGTAGGCACCCGCGACACTTTCTAGGGCAATCGCTTTGGGATTCAAATCGCCAGTGGACTCCACATGGGGACCCGCACATAAATCCCACCACTGATCGCCCAAATGATAGAGGGTGATTGGATCTTTTAGATCTTCCAGGATTTCCAGCTTATAAGGCTCTTGCTGTGCTTCGATTCTTTGCTTTGCCTCTTCCCGACTCACCTCTTCCCGTTCTACAGGCAGCTTCTTCTTGATGATTTTGACCATCTCTTTCTTGATGGCCTTCAAGTCTTTATCTGTAAAAGGATTCGGGCTGTCAAAGTCGTAATAGAACCCCGACTCAATCCATGGACCAATCGTGACTTGGGTGCCAGGAAACAGCTTCTGAACGGCCATCGCCATCACATGGGACGTGGTGTGACGGATTTTCTTGAGTTGTTCTGATTCACTTGTCTTGGGCAAATGAATCTTTTCAGGCTGTTGTTCAGGTTGCTGTTCAGCGGACATTGCGGATCTATTGTCTCAGCTAATTTTACGGACTTGTCCCATCTTATCGAAACCTTTGAAGGAATCACCTATAAAGTTGGATACGGCCTCAAACCTCACCGAGCAATTCTGCCTTTTGGCCAATTGGCTTATTTGTCCCGTGCTTCAACTACGAAGTCCCTGGCTAAGCCTCAAAATAGCAAAAAGTAACTAAATTTAATGATCACTCCTATTGACGACTCTTGCTTAGCAATATGGAACGAACCGTATCAGCCAATCCCCATCGATTTTTTCTTTTAAGGCCAACCCCAGTCTTTAGAAAGGGTTCTATGTTCTGTTGTTCAAATTAGCAATGCTGATATGAATGGCTGGATTGCGACATTCCTAGCAAGCCGATCATGGATAACTCGCCTAGGTTTACGCCAATCTGAAGGGGGGGAACAGGCACTAGTAATAGTGTTAAACAGCATTGGCACCTCATCTCTTCCCATTGATGTCGGACTGCCGATCAACTGTGCTTATCTATAAAGCTTTTGAAAGCTGACATGTTAAAAAGATTTTTTTGTTTATTGTTCTTTATTTTATAGATTAAATATGTATATCTAATTAAGATTCTAATTTTAAGATTTTTAGACTTTATTATTTGTATATATTGCCTATGAATTCATTTGATTCTATTTTTTTGCGATTTAAGGATAATTTATCCTTACTCAACCACTGCAAACTAGTCAATAATGCTTACAGGTGCTGAAACTCAAGGGAGAGTCTAGAGAATGAAATTAGCCTACTGGATGTACGCTGGTCCAGCTCATATTGGTACGTTGAGAGTTGCCAGTTCGTTCAAAAATGTTCATGGCATTATGCATGCTCCCTTGGGGGATGACTATTTCAACGTGATGCGCTCCATGCTAGAGCGAGAGCGGAATTTCACCCCCGTTACTGCCAGTGTCGTCGATCGTCATGTTTTAGCCCGTGGCTCCCAGGAAAAAGTCGTCGATAACATTACTCGGAAGGATGAAGAGGAAAATCCTGATTTGATTGTCCTCACCCCTACCTGTACTTCCAGCATCCTGCAAGAAGATCTGGAGAACTTTGTCGAGCGAGCTGCCCTCAGTACTAAAGGGGATGTTCTGCTGGCTGATGTGAATCACTATCGGGTCAATGAGCTACAGGCTGCAGACCGCACCCTAGACCAAATTGTTCAGTTTTATATCCAGAAAGCCCGTAAAAATGGCGATTTACTGGAAGAGAAAACCGCTAAGCCTTCCGTCAACATCATTGGTATCTCAACCCTAGGTTTTCATAATCAGCATGACTGCACCGAACTGAAGCGGTTAATGGCTGACTTAGGGATTGAAGTCAATGAAGTCATTCCTGAAGGGGCGTCCGTCCATAACCTCAGACGGTTACCTCAGGCCTGGTTTAACCTCGTTCCCTATCGTGAAATTGGACATATGTCCGCTCGCTATCTAGAGGAAGAGTTTGGCATGCCCTTCGTCGATATCACACCCATGGGTGTGGTAGAAACAGCCCGCTGTATCCGTAAGATCCAAGAAATTATCAATGCTCAAGGGGCAGACGTTAACTACGAAGAATTTATTGAGAACCAAACCCTGCATGTTTCTCAAGCAGCCTGGTTCTCTCGCTCCATCGATTGCCAAAACCTAACGGGCAAGAAGGCCGTGGTCTATGGTGACAGCACTCATGCGGCAGCGATGACGAAAATTCTAGCTCGCGAAATGGGCATTCATGTGGTTTGGGCAGGCTGCTACTGCAAATACGATGAAGAATGGTTCCGTAAGGAAGTGAGCGAATATTGCGACGAAGTGCTGATCAATGAAGATCATGGTGCTATCGGCGATGCCATCGCCCGAGTCGAACCCTCTGCTATCTTTGGTACGCAAATGGAGCGCCATGTCGGTAAGCGGCTTAATATTCCTTGTGGTGTGATTGCCGCTCCTATCCATATTCAAGATTTCCCCATCGGCTATAAACCTTTCCTGGGCTACGAAGGGACAAATCAGGTGGCTGATTTGGTTTATAACTCCTTCACCCTAGGCATGGAAGACCACTTACTGGAAATCTTCGGTGGCCATGACACCAAGGAAGTGATCACGAAGGGCATCTCGGCTGATTCTGACTTGGGTTGGAGTTCTGATGGTCAGGCAGAACTCAACAAAATTCCTGGTTTTGTGCGCGGCAAAGTGAAGCGGAATACCGAGAAATTTGCTCGTGAGCGCGAGATTACGGAGATCACTGCTGAGGTTCTGTATGCCGCGAAAGAAGCGGTGGGTGCATAACCTCAATTCCTTGATTTAAGGTAAAACAATCCAGGCTACCCAAATTTGGGTAGCCTGGATTGTTTTAAAGGAAATAGTATCGGAGGAAATTCAATTTTCTGGGGTGAATAGAATAGCCATCTGCCATTGCTAGGGTTTGATTGCAATAAAAAACCCCCATTTCAAAAAATAAGGGTTTAGAGGTTTGGTTTGGCAATCTATATTGTAGTTATCAGATTGCATAACTGCTTTTACGCAGTTTTAAAAACTTTTTTACAATTCTGTTGTTGATTTCTTAGCACGATTGCACCTAGAGCAGGCAATGGGTTAGAGCTCTAGTTCTCAATAGGGGCGTTTTTGCTATCCATCAAGATTAAAGTATTCGTAATGATAGATAACATTGATAAAGCAGCAAATCCAGCAATAGGAATTAGCATGTAATCATATCCCCCAGGTATCGATTTCTTATATTTCTATGATCCCCAAAATAATCGAGAGTGTTCAGGTCAGAAATACTGAACTTTGAAATGGGATATTTTTAGTCTTCCGTATAATTACGCATTTTTCTCTGGCGCAGATCAATAATTCTTTTGTCTTGGGAATACCTTGGGTTGATTAATTATGGAATTTTATCGGCATTTTGAACATAAAAAATTTAATAAAGCAGTGCTTGCTTACAGCCCTTGGAACGGTCTTTTTTCTAATTTGCCTAGAGCTGCCTTATGCAGAAGCAGGAGCAACTCCCAATAAGCTAGTTGATGCATTTGACGCTTTGCCCGGAGAAACGAGTGTGTTGGTCCTCAAGGATGACAAGGCTCTGGTCTCGCTGAATGCTGAGAAACCTCTTGCGATCGCATCCACATTCAAACTCCAAGTATTAGCCGAACTTCAGCAACAGATCGAGACAGGGCAACATTCCTGGGACGCAGTCGTTGAATTAAAACCCGAATGGAAAAGTATTCCCAGCGGCATCCTCCAGGATTGGCCTGATCAGGCCCCCTTCACCCTACAAACCCTAGCCAGTCTGATGATTTCGATCAGCGATAATACGGCAGCCGATGTTCTCATCCAAATCGTCGGTCGAGACACCCTCTCTCAGGTATCGCCCCGAAATCAGCCTTTTCTGACAACCCAAGAAGTCTTCACCCTCAAAAGCCCTGAGAATCAGGACTTGCTAGAAACGTATCGCCAAAGCCCCTCTCCCCAAGATTTACTGCCGACTATCCATCAAGCCCCTCTGCCAACCGTTGAGCTAGTCGATAACCAACCCCTCGCTCCAGACATCGAATGGTTTTTCACCACCCAAGAACTCTGCCAATTGATCGAAAAAGTTGCTGATCTACCGCTCACGCAAATCAACACAGGCATTATTAACTCTGATAATTGGCAACAAGTTGCCTTTAAAGGGGGGGCAGAACCAGGCGTCTTGAATCTAACCACAGCCCTCAGAGATGACTCTGGCAAAAATTACTGTGTGTCCGCGACCTGGAATGATCAACAGCCTTTGGAAGAGTATCGCTTCTTCAACTTATTCAGCGATACTCTTCAAAGTCTCAACTAGCTGTCTAAGTTCTGTGTTGTCGAGTGAATCTTGGACTGCAAAGGTTGATCAAGCAGCGAACTCCTCAAAGTCTATGAGATTTACACCAAGATCATTTGCAACTGATTGCTCAACACTTTTTTTGAAAATTTGAATGGCTGTTTTGAGCGCTTGGGTAGACACCAAATCTGGACATTCAGTTTGTTGCCATGCTGAGCCAACAAGCCAACGATCCTCTGAAGCTAACCGAAACCACAAGAGTTCAGTCTCTTCTTCATTCATGGACTCATATTCGAAATCTGATAAATAGGTGGAACTGGCCTCCCAACGCCGAAGCGCATTGACCAGTTCCACAACGCAATAGTGGGGCTCCTGAATAATCTGTACTTTGCCAACGGTGATGCAAAACGTTGCTTCAATATTGATAAGTACTTGCCACCATTCCCTAATGGCTGTTTGGGGTGGATCGATAGAAAAATCGTATGCAGATAGTTCAATCATGCAATTGAAAGCTCCATGATCTAACCCATTTAGGAATCGATATTCTCAGACCATGCTTGGGCGATGAGTCGGTTGAGCATTTCCCATGTATCTTCCTTGGATTGTCCAGTATTGGAACGATGACGCTTCCAGAATTCCTGCCACCAAGTGGGAGGTTCCTGTTTAGATCCGTCATACTCTGTGGGTCGCCCCGTATCGCCTTCGACCACTAAACTGCCGACATAGTCGGCATCGTCATAGACCCGAGCGATTTGTTGGTTAATGTGTTTCATATCTGCCTGAGACACCGCGCCATTGCTGGTGGCTTTATAGAACTGGACTGTGACCCGCACCGGGAAACGAGGATCACGCTCAATCGCCAAATTATCAATTTCAGTAAAGGGACCTTCCACCTCGCCATGGCCAATCACTGCAGCCTCAACATTGCTGCGTTGAGCTTTTGCAGTGGGAGCACTTGCACCCATGGCGCTATCCTCCATTGCTTCAGGTGTAAACATCGGCATCGGCCGTTTTTGTTTGAGAGGCACCTGAATCAGCAGCACCATATTTAAGCCTCGGTCTTCCACATCCTTAGAGCTGCTGGCAGAAGACTGACCACTGCTGACAAAATCACTAGCTCGCTGCCCCGTCAAACTAGCCCGTTCACCATTTTGGTTAAAGAACAACCGTTGTCCCCAAGTCTGACCTGCAGAGAAAGCATCGCGCTTGTTGTCAATCACCGTCATACTGGTCCCTTCTCGGGTCGCCAGAATGGTGAGGACCGCAGGGTTATCCGCATAGGACTGATAGTTGAACAGAACCGGATTGAATTCAGCTTTGCCTCCCTGGGGAATGGGTAAGAAGCTGGCTTGAGCACTGACCAGCGCATGGGTATCGCGAGGGGCCAAGAGTGACTTTTGGCGACCTGTCCAAGAATTGGGCTGATGCAGATATCGTCGTGGATCTTTCAAAATATCTTTGAGAGCCACTTTGCGTAATTTAGCCCCTTTCTCATTGCCGACCTTGAGGAAAAATCGATCCAGACGGACATCGGCGGTTTTATCAGAAAAGTTGGGATGTCGAATCACAGGCATTAGATGCAGGCGATTGGACCGAGATTTTGGGTCGCGATGCTGGACTTGAATCGTCATATCGCTGATATTGGGACCGACTGAGGAGTTTTTGTAGCGTCCTGTATCTTCCCAAGTGACGTTGAGGATATTTAAGCCAAACCGCTTGGCCAGCTGTTGAGCCTTGCCATTGGAGACCATTTGCACCGTTTGGTCAATCACTCGCTGATAGCCATTGTCAAAAATAGGGCGACGGCGGGGCTGAGGCTCAATGACATCATCAGCAGGAGCGGATTCCGATTTAGGAGCAATGGGATTAAACGATTCTTCCTCTGCAATCAAGGTTGGCTTGGTTGCTAGGGCTGAAGATGTCAGCACCATGGATACCGCTAGGGTACTGAAGAGGGTTTGAATGACGGGCAATCGTTTAAACATATGACTATCTCGACAACAAGGATGGCTTAGATGGATCTCCCGAATAATGGATGAGTTCCAGTTAGAGCTGTTCATCTCGACTTTAGCCCAACTGTCTTTAGGTTTGGCAGGGGTTGCAAATTTGGTAACAGCCTTTTTGTACCCGACATTCAGCAGTTACTAACCATCAAGGGATAATTTTGAGGTTGTCCCTCAACGCAAGTCCATGTATTCACCTCAAGAGATAGACGTTCAGGATATTGACCATCTCGGTATTATTGCCGGTATCGTCGATGAGATCGGCATTGTCGAAATAGTGGATCGATTATTAGGTACTCACGAGCAAGAGAATGTTAGTTGTGGTCAAGTTGTCAAAGCCCTGATTCTAAATGGTATGGGCTTTTTGAGTGCTCCATTGTACTTATTTAGTGAGTTTTTCGAAAGCAAAGCAACCGAGCACTTACTCGGTCAAGGTGTACTGCCAGAGCACCTCAACGATACCCGTATCGGTCGAGTCCTCGACAAGCTCTATGCCTATGGTGTGACCCAGATATTTATCCATGTGGCAATGGCAGTCGTTCAGAAATTCGATGTAGCTCTAAGGTGTGCGCATCTAGATGCGACAAGCCTTAGTGTTGAGGGGCAATACTTAGATAAACCACAGGTTGAGGCGTCAGACGAATCCCCCTCTGCACCTGAGTCCCCCTCCCCTGCACTGGCTGAGTCAGAGGAGCCGATACCCGTGAAAATCACCTACGGCTACTCACGGGACAATCGTCGTGATCTCAAGCAGTTTGTATTGAACCTACTGGTGAGTGGGGACGGGGGTATTCCTTTATTTTTACAAGTGGGCAACGGTAATGATGCGGACAAAAGTACGTTTGTGCCTATCATCCATGAATTTAAGCAACAGTGGAGTCAGCAACAGCCAGAGGTGATTGTTGCTGATAGTGCCCTCTACAGTGCCGACAATCTGCAAGCATTAGGAAGTACATCTTGGATTAGCCGAGTTCCAGCAAGTTCAACGGCAGCCCAAGACTTACTACAAGGGCTGCCGGGTTCACAGTTTCACCCTAGTGCTCTCAACGGCTATAGCTTTGTCGAAGTATGTAGTACCTATGGAGAGATTCAACAACGGTGGCTGGTGGTTGAAAGTAAAGCTCGCAGAGACTCTGGACTCAAACAAGTGCAAAAGCGGATTGATCAGGCGTTTAGCCAAAAAACTACTGCACTTAAAACCCTCTGCAAACAGACCTTCTTGTGCCCTGCAGATGCTTTAGCTGCAGCCCAAGATTTTGGCAAAATCCTCAGGTATCACACCCTTGACGATCTCAAAATCCATAAAAAACCTCATTATCCAAAGGCTGGACGACCGACAAAAGCAACGGTTGTGACTCACTACACCTATTCTATTGAGGCTACCTTAACCCTCAATGAGCCAGTCATCGAACGCTATCGGCGGCAAGCAGGTCGTTTCATCTTAGCCACCAATCTCTTGGAACAAGAGCAATGGAGCAATGATGATATTCTGCGCGAGTACAAGAACCAGCAGGCGTGTGAAGGAGGCTTTCGCTTTATCAAAGATCCACTCTTCTTTGCCTCTAGTGTTTTCCTGAAGACACCTCGGCGTATCGCTGCCTTAGCCATGATCATGGCCTTGTGTTTGATGGTCTACAGCTTAGGACAACGACAGTTAAGAAAGGTTCTTCCCAGCTTTTGGTGATTCGGTTTAAACCCTTACTCAGAAAGAGATTTGCTTCTTTCTCATGAAGCCATAATTAGTCGCTTGGCGAGTAGTGTTAATCCTGCCCTGCCAAACATCTGACGCTTAAGCATTTTTAGTTTGTTGTTGAGTCCCTCCACCGGACCATTACTGACCTCCATCATCATGCTGGCTTTGACTGCAGCATAGTCATCCATGAGACCCGCAGCAAACTTTTTCAACGGTTGAATTGGACAGGTCAATGCCTTCATCAACCAACAATCAAAAGCATCGGCCTGTCGTTGTCTGAGCAACTCAAGGAACGTATGAGCTAAATCAACAAGGGTTGCTAAGTCCGGGTGTTGTTTGACCAGGTATTCCAACAACTCTTTATTTTCGGGTTCTCGATTCTCTTCTTTGAGCACAATTAGATAGGCTGCTTGACGAGGTGTAAAAGGAGGAGCTTGAGGATCAATGACAGTGGGTAAGGACTTTGTCACTGGAGCACGATATGAAGGAAGGCTCTGAGCTTCGCGGAACCCACGAAGGTAACGCTGGAGAGTGCGTTGGGAGCCTTCATAGCCATTCTGTCGGAGCAATACCATCAAGACTTTGGAGTTCGTTATTCCAGAATTCCACCAAGCCACAACCTCCTGTTTGTAGGGGTCGAGTAGGCTCCTACCCAAGGTCGGACGTCGGTTATAAGTTTCTGGAAAATCAGGTCGGGTACCATATTTGCGAACAGTACATTCACTCACTCCGACTTTGTCTGCAATAGCTGCAGTCGACCATTGTTGTTCGCGGAGAGCTTTAATTTCTTGCTGCTGTTGTACCCGAATTTGATGGTTTGCCTGTGCCCGTTCTTGAAAGGTTGCAGTGGCAGTCGATTGAGGAATTACAACAACCGTTGCAGTATGCCCTAGATTTGAGCTAGTGACTGGGTATTGCTCCCGTGAAGCGGCTTTAAGCTCAGCATGGTAGTTTTCCAATGAAAGCTCAAGCGCTTCACTCAAATTTTTGACTAGATGAAAGCGATCTGCAACTTGTCTGGCGTCTGGCGCAGCCTTATCCATGGCACTTTTGTAGGTCTTGGAACGGTCACGGGATAATACTTCTATACCTGGATGCTCTCGTAGCCAATCGACCAATGTGTCTGCTTTGCGATCTGCTAGCAGGGCAATAGGTTGATGAGTCTCTAAGTTGACTAAAATTGTGCCGTAATTATGGCCTTTTCGGAACGCAAAGTCGTCTACCCCCTAACACTTTTGGAACCTCGAACTCAGGGAGGGGAAGGCGCTCTAAGTGGTTGAGTAGTGTACTGCCACAGCTAAAATAGCCCAGACACTTGCCTAGACGAGAACCAGCAGCACCGCCTAAGGCTAACCCAATCTCCTGGAGATGCTGAACCTGGCGTACGGTTTTCCTGGCCCAAGGTGCCGCCACCTCTGGAATGCGTTCGGTAAAAAATACGACGGCGACACTCTGAATTCGGACAAAAGAATTTGCAGACTAGCACGAGCAAGCTTAAGCTGAAGTGCAAGCAGGGTAAGTCGGCAAGGGTTCGTTGATATCGACTGTGCACTCGATGAGCCACGCTACCGCACAAGGGGCATGGAGCCACCGTTTGGGTGGACATAACACTCAATTCCAAATGCTGGTGTTCTACATCCATTTCATAGTCGTTCAATTGGAGCCCGTTGGGGCTAGGTAATAAAGCTTGGAGTAATTCCATGGCCAGAATATTGCAAAGACTCTAGCTTCAATGGTTTCACAGATTTTTCATCGCATCACCAAAAGCTGGGAAGAGCCTTAAGAAATGCACTAGAACAAGTACAAACAACTCTCCCTAATCAGAAGGGGAAACAAACTACGAAACCTACGTTACGTTGGATTCTCCAATGCTTTCAGGCCGTCCATTTAGTTTGGCTTGATGGTGCCAAGCATCTCATCAAGCTCAACAGCAGGCAGCAACTTATCTTGCCGTTCCTTGGGAAGGGCTGTAAAAAATATTATCTGCTCTGCTAGCTAGCCTGCTGAATGTAGGTTGTACTGCTCCGAGATATCAAAATTCGTAAGTTTTTAGGCAAAAATAATAGTGAAGGTTGGCCGTAAACTACAGTGATTTCAATATCGATGAATGTGTCTAGCAATAGGCAGGGTGCAAGGAATTCATCGAGGTTGATTGATGTGAAGAAGTGCCACTTATGAATCAGTTCTGGAAGCCTAAACCTTGGCAATGGGGTGTTGCGATGGGCAGTATGCTGTGGGCCACTGCAGGATGTGCGAGTCCCTTAATCAATGCTTCTCCTCAAAACAAACCGCTCAAAATTGCTCAAGTGTCCCGTCAGAAGATTGCTGACCAAGGTGACATTCGGATTGTTTATGTCCAGCCGAATGATGCGAACTTCAATGCTATAGCAGTCGCCACTCTAATTAGGACGCTAGGTACAACACATGTTCCATTGCTTCTCTAAGTGAACCGAAGTGCTCTAATTGGTGTCTAATTCGACTTTTAATCCAAGCCCACGACCGTTCAATCTTATTCAAATCAGGAGAATAGGGTGGCAAGTACCACACTTCACATCCTGCGGCTTCTACCAGTTGCTCAATTCGCCCTCCCTTATGGAAGGTGGCATTATCAATGACTAACTTCTGCCCCGGTTTGAGCATCGGTATCAAACAAGTCTCAAGCCAAATTTCAAATACGGTGCGATTGCAAGCCCCTTCAATCGTGAACGGGGCCATGAGCTGCTTTCCTCTCAAAGCTGCAATCATATTGACTCGTCCACTTCTGCTACCAGACTTTAAAGCATAGACCCGCTCACCTTTGGGACCATAGCCATAGTCATACTCATCTCGATTGTCCATCCCTGACTCGTCAGCATAGACGATATCGTCTGGGTCTACTGTTGTTAACTTTTGGACGAACTCAGCCCGTTTGTGCTCATCGCGTTGGCGGTAGCCATAGGTCTTTTTTTTTCGAGTAAATCCAATATTCTTCAGCGCTCTTGAAATAGTACGCTCACTGATTTGCCCCTCCCACAACTCGGCCATCTGAGCTTGGGTTTTATAGCGATGTTCTTGAGCAAAAGCTCGAAACTTGTCCCAGTCTGTGATTTTGTGGCTATGGCCAAGGTGTTGTCTAGGGATGGGATGAAGATCACCTGTTTCTGCTTTGAGACGTTGCCATAGATTAATGGTGTTACGACTGATATGAAAGGTGTCACTCGCTTCTGAGGGAGGCATGCCATCAAGTTCAATAGCATCGATCACTTTGCAACGTAAATCGTAGCTGTAGATTTTAGGCATCCATTGAAAGACATAACAGTATCTCTAGTTTATTATGTCCTGAATAAAATGGCGCTTGCTATATCTACGAAGCTCTACAAAATTCTCTAGAATTTTCTATACCCCAGGAAAAAGATGGATTGATTGCCCAACTCAATACCAAGTTTGCTTTTTCGAGAGATATCACGGTTAGCTTTCAAGAATGTGGCGAGGCCAATGCTTTTTATGATCCTGAGCAAGTCAAAATCGACATGTGCTACGAGCTGCTCAAACAATATACCGACATTCTGGGTGAAGACAATCAGTCTCCTGAAGCCTACGCAGATGAGGTGATCTACTCTGCACTGTTCACGTTTTTCCATGAACTCGGCCATGCTTTTGTTGACCAATACCAACTTCCCATTACCGGGCTAGAAGAGAATGTGGTGGATGAGTTTGCTGCGGTGATGTTGTTAGAGCTGCAAGATGATGATGCAGTCATTGCCGGAATCGATCAGTTTGATGTAGATGCGGAAGAAGAAGAGCAGCTCCAAGAGCTACCGTTTTGGGCCTCTCATGGTTTAGGAGCACAGCGTTATTACACCATTTCCTGCATTATTTATGGCAGTAATCCTGAGAAATTTGCTGATTTCGTCACCAGTGGCGATCTCCCCCAAGAGCGGGCTGACTTATGTCCTGTAGACTATCAGCGCCGTGAGCGAAGCTGGAAATTTCTACTGGCTCCCTACCGAAAATAGGTTGGTTTCACTCAGAATGGATGGGGCTGTTTTGCCAACACTGATCAAGGCGCAGGGTTCATGATATAAAGGCGGGGGCTGGTTTGGAGAACCCATCGTCCTAGAGACGTATTACATCTACGCCAGTCACCAGCTCAACGCAAGCGTGGATTATCATGGCAGACTCCTTGAAACCAACTCCCTTACTAGAGCAACATCAACAGCTCAATGCCCGGATGATGGGCTTTGGGGGCTGGAATATGCCGGTTCAATACGAAGGTATTACGGTGGAGCACCAAAATGTTCGCCAAAAAGTGGGCATGTTTGATATTTCCCATATGGGAAAATTCTTGCTCCAGGGGGATAATTTGCGGCAAAAATTGCAGCCCTTAGTGCCCTCGGACCTCAGCCAGCTTGAGCCGGGGCAGGCCAAGTATTCCGTTTTCCTCAATGAGCAAGCTGGCATTATTGACGATCTGATCTTTTATTTTGAAGGGTTCACAGAGTCAGGGGCAGAAACGGGCAAGCTCATTGTCAATGCTTCCACAACGGCCAAAGACAAAGCCTGGTTACTAGAGCATGTCTCTGCTGAGGCGATTGGATTTGAAGATGTTTCCGATTCACTGGTGCTGATTGCGGTTCAAGGACCGGATGCGATCGCAACTCTGCAACGCTTTACTCCCACTGATCTCACGGCCATTCGTAATTATCGCCATCAGTCTGGAACCATCTTGGAACAACCCGCCTGGTTTGCCCGCACGGGGTATACCGGCGAAGACGGTTTTGAAGTCATGGTCGATCCAGAGACTGGGAAAAAGCTATGGCAAACCCTTTTGGATGCTGGCGTTGCCCCCTGTGGGTTGGGTGCCCGCGATACCTTACGCTTAGAAGCCGCCATGGCCCTGTATGGCCAAGATATCAATGACACCACCACTCCCTATGAGGCCGGGTTGGGATGGCTGGTTAACCTCGATCAAGGTGAATTTATTGGTCAAGACATCTTGCAGAAGCAGAAAGCCGATGGACCGCCTCGAAAGCTAGTGGCTTTGGAAATGCAGGGTCGCCATATTGCCCGTCATGATTATCCTGTGTTGGTCAATGACCAAGAAGTAGGTATCGTCACGAGCGGCAGTTTTTCCCCCACCTTGGGCAAAGCGATTGCCCTCGCCTATGTTCCGACTGCCTACGCCAAATCAGGTACGGAAGTTTCGGTGTTAATCCGCAAGAAGTCCCAACAGGCAACGGTTGTTAAAAAGCCCTTTTATCGGCGACCTAAAGCGTAAGATTTAAGGCAAAATATGGTTTGGATGATTATCCTACCCAACTCCCTTACTGACTGAGGCCCCCCATTATGAGCTTTGAATATCCCGAAAATCTGAAATATATGGACTCCCATGAATATGTGCGCCTGGAGGGAGAGGTTGCTACGGTTGGTATTTCTGCATTTGCGATCGATCAGTTAGGGGATATTGTTTTTATCGAATTGCCGGAAGTCGGAGACGAGTTATCCCAGGGAGACGTGATGGGAAATATCGAATCCGTCAAAGCTGTAGAAGATATTTATGCTCCGATTAATGGAACAGTATTAGAGTGCAATACGGCTATTGCTGATGCACCTGAGCAATTGGCAGATGATCCTTACACGAATGGTTGGCTTCTCAAGATTAAGGTGAGTGAGGCCGCTGCTTTAGATAAGGCGATGACCGCATCAGAGTACCAAGCCAAAGTCGAAGGCTAATCCCGGATTATCTCATAAACCCCTGAGAAAACTTTACATTTTTTTACATCTAAAAAAGCTTAAAAGGTGCAAAAAATCGTTTTCCAGCCTATTTTTGCTTATCAAAACTTTAAATAAAGTTGAATTCTAATTTGTCTCCAGTTATACTCATTAAGCTTTTGTAACTTTGACTACACTGCGGTATAGCTTAAGGAGGTCTTGGGTTTGGCAAGAAGACGGAAACGCAAAAGTCGTCGTCGCCAAGAAGGACGACGAATTTTGGAAAATGTTCCTCAGTTCAGTATTGAAAGCGGAGAGGATAAACCAGTAACAGCAGCCCGGAAGTATATCCAAACTGCAGGGGTTATCCCTCCAGCTCTACTTCTCGTCAAGCGCAACGAACATACGACTGATCGGTACTTTTGGGCCGAAAAAGGTTTGTTCGGTGCTCAATATGTCGAAGAAAACCATTTTCTATTCCCTAGTCTAAGGGTAGAAACGGAAGAATTGTCTCTTGCAAGGTAGATAGTTCAAGCTCCTAATTTTCAAAGGGTGAAGGTTAACCTTCACCCTTTATTTTTTGCCTGTTTGGGATACTCACTGATGAAAAGTTTCCCTGCAGGCTGTGGATACAGATATCGTTTAAGCGAAAGGTTTTGATCGGTTTCAAGGTCTCCACAGCAATCGCTACAATATAGATCAGCACACCAAGGTTTAGCCATGTCACAAACGTTAGAACTTAATCCCGAAAACGTAGAAACAGTATTAGATGAGCTCCGTCCTTACCTAATGGCAGACGGTGGCAATGTTGAATTGGTTGAAGTCGAAGGTCCTGTGGTTAAGCTACGTCTGCAAGGAGCCTGTGGATCTTGCCCCAGTTCTGCCATGACTTTAAAGATGGGAATCGAGCGCAAACTCAGAGACACCATCCCTGAGATTTCTGAGGTTGAGCAGGTCTTTTAATGAACCGCTAACTTGAATAAAACCGGGGGCCTGTTGCATCAACAGGCCCCTTTTGATTAGGCGGCAGGTCCCACCGCTTCAATCGCAGCTTCTAATGCGATCGCAACGTGAGTCCAGTGAGTCCCTCCCTGACAGAAGACAATATAGGGTTCTCGCAACGGCCCATCCGCAGAGAGTTCTGAGGTACTGCCATCAATAAAAGTCCCCCCTGCCATGACTAAATTACTGTCATAACCCGGCATCGGGGCGGGCATCGGATCGAGATAAGACCCCACAGGGGAATATTGCTGAAAAGCCCGGCAAAAAGCCACCAATTTTTCCGCCGATCCTAGCTTTACCGCCTGGATCACATCTCGACGAGGCTCTTCAGGTAAGGGATTAACGGGATATCCCAGCTCTTGAAACACATGGGCTACCAAATGATTGCCTTTCATCGCTTCCCCTACCATTTGGGGTGCTAAAAACAACCCTTGAAACATCAGCCGAGTTTGATCCAAGGTCGCCCCACCAGCTGAGCCAATCCCCGGCGAGGTTAATCGGCAAGCTGCTGCTTCTACTAGATCACGACGCCCGGCAATATATCCTCCTGCTGTGACAATGGTGCCCCCCGGATTTTTGATCAGGGAACCCGCCATCAGATCAGCGCCTACAGCTGTAGGCTCCCGATCTTCAATAAATTCCCCATAGCAGTTGTCGACAAAACAAATGGTATTCGGGTTTTGAGCTTTGACCCGGTCCACGATTTTGCCAATCTCTTCAATGCTCAAACTGGGTCGCCAGCTATACCCACAGGATCGTTGAATGAGGACGAGACGAGTTTGGGGCTGAATACTGGTTTCTAAGGCCTGCCAATCGATGGTTCCGGTTGGCGTTAACTCAAGTTGCCGATACTCTACCCCAAAATCTTTTAGGGAGCCTTGTCCTTCTCCGCGGATGCCAATGACTTCTTCTAAGGTGTCGTAGGGTGCCCCTGCTACGGACAGCATTTGGTCTCCGGGGCGCAATACGCCAAACAGGGCAGTTGCGATCGCATGGGTGCCCGATACAAACTGAACCCGCACTAGGGCAGCTTCTGCGCCCATGACTTCTGCGTATACCTGATCCAGAACTTCCCGGCCTAAATCGTCATGACCGTAACCCGATACACTAGCAAAATGATGGGGACCCAAGCGGTAATTATGAAAAGATTTTAATATTTGTGTTAAGTTTTTCTTGACTTGAGTGTCAATCTTAGAAAAGATGAGAGACATTGCCTGTTCGGCTGCCTCTAGCTGTGTAAGGGGGTTTCATAGAGCAACTTTTTCTTTACAACGTACAGCCACTAAAGGTTTAATTTTTATCGTTGTGGACGTACAAAGCTGGTTTAGGCGGAGATTAGGCAAGTATAAGAATCCTATATAAGGTTTACCCTTGTTTTCTTGTCGAAATATTCATTTACAAAGAGACTAAATGACTATCGCAACAACACCGCCATCACAGCTTAAGCGTGATTGGACCTTTATTGTGGTCCTCGTCGCTATTCATGTAGGAGCACTGTTTGCCTTCGTACCCAGCAACTTCAGCTGGTCAGTCGTGGGATTTGCCGTATTTTTTCACTGGGTCACGGGTGGACTCGGTATCACCCTGGGTTGGCATCGAATGCTCACCCACCGCAGTTTTAAAACCCCGAAATGGTTGGAGTATTTTCTCGTCTTTTGTGGGTCCTTGGCCTGTGAAGGAGGCGTGATCTGGTGGGTTGGACTCCATCGTAATCACCATATGAACTCTGATACGGAGCTGGACCAGCACAACTCCCGTAATGGTTTCTGGTGGAGTCATATGGGCTGGATGATTCATGAAATCCCAGCAGAGGCAGAAATTGAAAAACTGACGAAAGACATCAACACTGATCCCTTTTATCGGTTTTTAGATGACTATTTCTTCCCCATGCAAATCGTCTTTGGAGTATTGCTGTACTTCGTTGGCGGTTGGCCTTTAGTGGTCTGGGGTATTTTTGTCCGCTTGGTATTGGTCTATCACTGCACTTGGTTTGTGAATAGCGCCACCCATAAGTTTGGCTATAAAACCTATGAGTCTGATGATCAATCTACCAACTGCTGGTGGGTTGCCCTCCTGACCTATGGTGAAGGCTGGCATAATAATCACCATGCCTTTCCTCAATCTGCTCGCCATGGCTTGCAATGGTGGGAAATTGACACCACTTGGATGATGGTCAGTCTGCTCAAGACTCTGGGCTTAGCGGATAAAGTCCGTCTTCCTAGTTCGCAACAGATTGCGGCCAATGATGGTGCCTAGACCCATTTAGGGACACCCATAAATTTGTAAAGAAACCCTGCCTGCTGGTGGGGTTTCTTTGCTTGAGGCCTAGGAAGCAACACGATAAGCTGAGGGCAGACGTTAGTTAGGGTTCGGGACAGCATGAAAGCTCAAGTCTTTCGAGGAGTCAATCAACTCAGTTACGAAGAAGTCCCTAAACCAGATATCGGTAAGGATGAGGTCCTGGTCCAAGTCAAAGTGGTGGGGCTTTGTCAGTCTGACATTAAAAAAATTCGCTATCCCCTCTACGAACCACCCCGTATCTTTGGTCATGAAACAGCGGGTGAGATTGCCGCAGTGGGCTCTGAAGTTAAGGGCTGGCACGTCGGTCAACGGGTAGTTGTGCTGCACCATATTCCCTGCATGCACTGTGAGTATTGTCTCAATGACAACTTTTCCATGTGCGAGGTGTATAAAAATATCACAACTACGGCAGGATTTAGCCCGAGCGGGGGTGGCTTTGCCGAATACGTGAAGGTTCCGGGGCATATCGTCACCCGTGGCGGCCTAGTCGAGATTCCCAAGGATATTTCTTTTGAGCAAGCCAGCTTTGTTGAACCCACCAACTGTTGTTTGAAGGCCGTCACCAAAGCAGGTATCAAGCCGGGGCAAACGGTTTTGATTACAGGTGCGGGTCCCATTGGCTTAATGTTTGTAATGCTGGTCAACTATGTCGGGGGCCGAGCCATTACAACTGACCTCTTGCCCACCCGAATTGAAAAAGCAAAGCAGGTGGGGGCGGCAGCGGCCTTTGACGCCCGCGATCCGGACCTAGCCACTAAGATTCAAGATCTGACGAATGGCATGGGAGTGGATGTTAGTTTGCTGGCAGTGCCCAGTGATAAGGCCTTTTTTCAAGCCCTCGACTGCACCCGCAAGGGAGGAAAAATTCTGTTTTTCGCCGAATTTCCAGATGAAGTCGAGATTCCCATTAATCCCAACGTCTTGTATCGCCGCGAAATCGATCTGATTGGCAGCTATAGCTCTTCTTTTCGATTACAAAAACAATCGGCGGACATTATTTTCAACAAGCGAATTGACGTCGATGCCCTAGTTAGCGATCGCTATCCGCTCCAGGACTTAGCGAATGCAGTAGAGCAAGCTGTTTCCCCTGGGCCTGAGACCTACAAGATTTTAATTTATCCCTAAGGAGCATTTAACTGGAGCAAAGGGACCACCAAGCGATACGATCAGGATTGCTGAATCACTGTACTCCCTTCTATGCCTTCTGCTCATATTATTGGTCTTGGCCGCTCCGGTATCGCGGCTGCTCGTCTGTTGCGCCGTGAAGGGTGGCAGGTTGATGTTAGTGATGCAGGCCAATCTGAAGGGTTAGTGAAAACTCAGCAGACTTTAGCTGCAGAAGATATCTCTGTCCATTTAAATCTGAAATTTTCCCTGGCTGCCTTGGCCGAACTGGATCTGGACCGCCCTGATCGAATTGTGGTCAGCCCCGGTGTACCTTGGCAACTTCCTGCTTTAGAGGAAGCGAGATCCCAAGGAATTGAAACGTTTGGAGAACTAGAACTTGCCTGGCGATACCTGCAGCAATATCCCTGGATTGGGATTACAGGGACCAACGGTAAAACAACCACAACTGCGATTGTCGAAGCGATTTTTAAGGCGGCGGGGCTGCGAGCACCCGCCTGCGGCAATATTGGCTATAGTGCCTGTGAGCTGGCCCTAGCGGGTGAGCCACTGGATTGGGTGATTGCGGAGGTCAGTAGTTACCAAATTGAATCTTCACCCACTCTAGCCCCCACCATTGGGGTGTGGACGACCTTCTCTCCCGATCATCTTGAGCGCCATGGCACGGTTGAGTGCTATCGCGAAATTAAGGCCCTACTCCTCAATCAGTCCAAACAAAAAATTCTCAACGGTGATGATCAGGGCTTGATCAAAGGATTGCCTTGGCGATGGTCCGATGCCTATTGGACAAGTAGCCACGGCCCAAGCCTACCCAATGGCTGTAATGGTCAACGCTGCCCCGTGCCCCATATTTTTATTGAGGAGGGATGGGTGAAGGTGGAAGGTAAGCCGATTGTTGCTGTTGAATCAATGCGAATGTTGGGGGCTCATAATCAGCAAAATCTATTGCTGGCGGTGGCGGTTGCTCATTTAGCTGGGATTGGGAAAGATGCGATCGCAACTGCCGTATCCACTTTTCCCGGTGTGGCCCATCGTCTAGAACATATCTGTACCTGGCAGGGTGTGGACTTTATCAATGACAGTAAGGCCACCAATTATGAAGCTGCCCAAACTGGACTGGCTG
This sequence comes from Acaryochloris sp. 'Moss Beach', assembly GCF_021497025.1. Lineage (NCBI taxonomy): Bacteria > Bacillati > Cyanobacteriota > Cyanophyceae > Acaryochloridales > Acaryochloridaceae > Acaryochloris > Acaryochloris sp. 'Moss Beach'. Next base: position 1,263,570 of record NZ_CP071717.1, on the reverse strand, counting down.
CGGTCAACTATCCTGCCATTCTGATCGCGGGTGGAGAAGCCAAGGTCGGTGACGATCAGGCGTGGCTGCAAACCATTCAGGCTCAAGCTGCCAAGGTGCTGTTGATTGGCAGTGCCGCCGATGACTTTAGCCAGCGTCTTAAGGCTATCGGATATGACGATTATGAAATTGTAGAAACGATGGACAAAGCGGTGACTAGATCTGCTGAATTGGCCCCTTCTTTGCAAGCAAAAAGTGTGCTCTTATCGCCTGCCTGTGCTAGCTTTGACCAATATCGAAATTTTGAGAAACGAGGCGATCATTTTCGTCAATTATGCCAAGATCTCTTGCAATAATCTCTGCTTTACAGGCCGTTCACTTCAAGTTTGCATATCGGCTTTCGTAATATGTAGTCCGCTTGGAAGACATCTGCATCCTAGCTATGCTTAGCCTGTCCAGGTTTCCTTGATTTAACATAAAAACTACCTCCATGCATATAATGTATGTATGGAGGCAGAATGGGACCCGAATAAGGCAGCTATCAATCAGCAAAAGCATGGTGTGCACTTTTCCGATGCTGAGGCCGTCTTGTTTGATCCAAATGCACTTTCGTTTGAAGATACAACGGCCCAAGGCGAGCAACGATTTGTTGTGATTGGCATGGATCATCTCTGGCGATTGTTGGTTGTCGTCTATACGCATCGCGGGAATCGTGTTCGCCTAATTTCTGCCCGCTCTGCTACGCGCTCTGAGAGAAAGAACTATGAAAGCGGAATATGATTTCAGTCAAGCTAAACGAGGGGCTGTTATTCCCCAAGGAGGCAAAACTCGCATCACAATTTATATTGATGACGATGTGTTAGCAACTTTTCGAGAACGGAGTGAAGCTGCTGGTAAAGGCTACCAAACTATCATGAATGAGGCTTTACGGCAGTATCTAGGCAAAGAGAAGCAGCCTTTAGATGAAGAAACGCTCCGCCGCGTGATTCAAGAAGAAATACGAGCAGCGAAATAGGCAAAGCTTGTCACATATGTTCTAATACCAAGCTGTGCCTGAAGATGTAACTCTCAAACTCGTGAAACCCAATACTGAGTTGGCTTAGCAAATAATCAAAATTACACTCTTAGGTGCTAATTGGTATAAGGCAATCTGGTTGTGTATATAGTGAACTGGCTATACAGGATGTAGGATGTTCAACTGCCGTATCCACTTTCCCTGGTGTGGCCCATCGCCTAGAGCATATCTGTACCTGGCAGGGTGTGGACTTTATCAATGACAGTAAGGCCACCAATTATGAAGCTGCCCAAACTGGACTGGCTGCGGTCAACTATCCTGCCATTCTGATCGCGGGTGGGGAAGCCAAGGTCGGTGACGATCAGCCGACATTCAGCAGTTACTAACCATCAAGGGATAATTTTGAGGTTGTCCCTCAACGCAAGTCCATGTATTCACCTCAAGAGATAGACGTTCAGGATATTGACCATCTCGGTATTATTGCCGGTATCGTCGATGAGATCGGCATTGTCGAAATAGTGGATCGATTATTAGGTACTCACGAGCAAGAGAATGTTAGTTGTGGTCAAGTTGTCAAAGCCCTGATTCTAAATGGTATGGGCTTTTTGAGTGCTCCATTGTACTTATTTAGTGAGTTTTTCGAAAGCAAAGCAACCGAGCACTTACTCGGTCAAGGTGTACTGCCAGAGCACCTCAACGATACCCGTATCGGTCGAGTCCTCGACAAGCTCTATGCCTATGGTGTGACCCAGATATTTATCCATGTGGCAATGGCAGTCGTTCAGAAATTCGATGTAGCTCTAAGGTGTGCGCATCTAGATGCGACAAGCCTTAGTGTTGAGGGGCAATACTTAGATAAACCACAGGTTGAGGCGTCAGACGAATCCCCCTCTGCACCTGAGTCCCCCTCCCCTGCACTGGCTGAGTCAGAGGAGCCGATACCCGTGAAAATCACCTACGGCTACTCACGGGACAATCGTCGTGATCTCAAGCAGTTTGTATTGAACCTACTGGTGAGTGGGGACGGGGGTATTCCTTTATTTTTACAAGTGGGCAACGGTAATGATGCGGACAAAAGTACGTTTGTGCCTATCATCCATGAATTTAAGCAACAGTGGAGTCAGCAACAGCCAGAGGTGATTGTTGCTGATAGTGCCCTCTACAGTGCCGACAATCTGCAAGCATTAGGAAGTACATCTTGGATTAGCCGAGTTCCAGCAAGTTCAACGGCAGCCCAAGACTTACTACAAGGGCTGCCGGGTTCACAGTTTCACCCTAGTGCTCTCAACGGCTATAGCTTTGTCGAAGTATGTAGTACCTATGGAGAGATTCAACAACGGTGGCTGGTGGTTGAAAGTAAAGCTCGCAGAGACTCTGGACTCAAACAAGTGCAAAAGCGGATTGATCAGGCGTTTAGCCAAAAAACTACTGCACTTAAAACCCTCTGCAAACAGACCTTCTTGTGCCCTGCAGATGCTTTAGCTGCAGCCCAAGATTTTGGCAAAATCCTCAGGTATCACACCCTTGACGATCTCAAAATCCATAAAAAACCTCATTATCCAAAGGCTGGACGACCGACAAAAGCAACGGTTGTGACTCACTACACCTATTCTATTGAGGCTACCTTAACCCTCAATGAGCCAGTCATCGAACGCTATCGGCGGCAAGCAGGTCGTTTCATCTTAGCCACCAATCTCTTGGAACAAGAGCAATGGAGCAATGATGATATTCTGCGCGAGTATAAGAACCAGCAGGCGTGTGAAGGAGGCTTTCGCTTTATCAAAGATCCACTCTTCTTTGCCTCTAGTGTTTTCCTGAAGACACCTCGGCGTATCGCTGCCTTAGCCATGATCATGGCCTTGTGTTTGATGGTCTACAGCTTAGGACAACGACAGTTAAGAAATGCACTAGAACAAGTACAAACAACTCTCCCTAATCAGAAGGGGAAACAAACTACGAAACCTACGTTACGTTGGATTCTCCAATGCTTTCAGGCCGTCCATTTAGTTTGGCTTGATGGTGCCAAGCATCTCATCAAGCTCAACAGCAGGCAGCAACTTATCTTGCCGTTCCTTGGGAAGGGCTGTAAAAAATATTATCTGCTCTGCTAGCTAGCCTGCTGAATGTAGGATCAGGCGTGGCTGCAAACTATTCAGGCTCAAGCTGCCAAGGTGCTGTTGATTGGCAGTGCCGCCGATGATTTTAGCCAGCGCCTTAAGGCTATCGGATATGGCGATTACGAAATTGTAGAAACGATGGACAAAGCGGTGACTAGATCTGCTGAATTGGCCCCTTCTTTGCAAGCAAAAAGTGTGCTCTTATCGCCTGCCTGTGCTAGCTTTGACCAATATCGAAATTTCGAGAAACGAGGCGATCATTCTCGTCAATTATGCCAAGATCTGCTGTACCAGTAACCACAACGGTTACGTGCAAGGAGTTGTGATATGGCAATGTTCGTGCACCTCGCATCTGAAAATGATATTGCATCGATTAAGCGTGTTGGTATCAAACCATGTCGCAGTACGGATGAGTATCCTGGCGGTGTCTTTGCGATGCCCGTGACACCAGAGTTCTACATTTCCCATCAATGGCTACGTGAGTTGAAACGGCGCGGGCATAGCACAATCTCAGGTGTGTACTTTCGGATTCCCGATGATGAATTAGTGCTTGTTGGTCACTACAGTCAACACCATGTTGAAGTTACTGCTGATAAAGCGATCGATATCATCATGCACGCGGAAAATTCGGAAGGATATCAGGTCTATATCCCTCGCAAAATTGAAAAGAACGAGATCCATCGGGTAAAGTCACTACCGCAAGTTGTGGGTTGGCGGTATCAGCCAGACTCCCATAAGAAATGGTACTGCGGTTGTCTTGTGTGTGTTCCAATTGGCTCAATCAAAGGAAAACGGAAGCGTGATGTGTGGGAATCATCTCAATCCTGATCTCAAAATTGTCGTATAGCCAGACGTGACTCCCGACCGGTAAATCATTGACGTCGTTTGAATCTTGAATGTTAGGCATCATAGGCGTTATACAATCAAGAACTAATTTTTAACTATGAGAATCGCATCTGCGCCTAATGTTGAAGTTCCGGCAATTCTCGCATTAGAGTCAATGGGGTTCATCGTTGCTTCGCGAATTGTGAACGCCGATCATAAGATGGTCTGGACAGCCACTGGCAAAGGTGATGAGTATGCCGCAGAGGACCCATTGTCACTACTTGGCCTCGTGAAATTACTCGAAGTCTGTGGAGACAATTGGCAGGCATCTGACAATGACATCGCTAAATACCTCTCGATGCTGGAAGGGGATGTCTAAAGAGCAGTTGTACTGGAGCCGTATAGCCTGCGGCTTATGTTGTTCAACCCTATTCATTGCGCCCCAGTGAACGAGGACGTTATTTTTCCATAGTTATGAGTTCTAACGATTTTGCGTTTGTTCATCTTGACAAAAATCCTGCCAGGATTTTCCCACTGTCATGGGATGAGGTAAAAAATGAAGAGTTAAACGGCAAGTTGCCTTGGAACGATTTTAGAAACTGGCTTCTTTTTCAAGGAGGGAGAGGTAATGACAGTGTAGTTGTCGTGGACTATGGTGAAAATGGTTCTATCTATTATCAACTAAGTGAAGAATGTATCTTTCTTGATAATCATGCAGCATTAATAGAAGTTCTGAAAGCGTATCGCTTCTTGCTGACAATTTATGAAAATGCATATGTATTCAGTTTTGAAGGGGGCACCTATGAAAATGAGAAATCTTTGACTGATTGGGTTGATGCTATTTAATTTCTAGTTTTTTGAAATGGGTTGAGGGACGCTCATTTCTGGCTTCATGTGGGGATATATCAATTTTTTCTTGTACTCTTGATGCCTCCTGTTAGGCTGCTACCACAAACGCACATTCACCAGTCCGACTTTCATAAACAAATGCCTTCACCAACATCTTGCGAATTCGTTCCGTATCTCAGCATCAACGACGCTCAAAAGGCGGTCGAATTCTACACTGACGTTTTTGGCGTTGCTCCGTACCTTTTACTCAACATGCCGGATGGTCATGTGATGCACTGCGAATTTCGCATTGGTAATGCTCGGTTTTTCCTGAGTGAAGAACTGCCAGAACATGGTGGAACGCCAAGTCCAAAAAGCCTTGGGGGGACAACCATGGCGATTCATTTATACGTCGATGATTGTGATGCAATGGTCAAAACTATGAGAAATAGTGGTTCAGAAGTTTTAATGGACCCCACTGATGTTTTCTGGGGCGAGCGGTTTGCCCGTGTTCGTGATCCATTCGGCCACGAATGGGGAATTACTACTCAACTCCGTGAAATGTCGCCCAAGGAAATCGAGGAAGCAGCTAAGCAAATGTTTGAGGGGATATCTGAGTAGTTGGCCAGATATCTTCTCAAACCAAACTTCGATGTAATTCACTAAAGATTGAACTAAGACTCAAGCACCCACAATATTTAGGTCATGCCACTGTCCATCGCAAATCAGGAGACATGAAGAATGCCTAGCTTTGAATATAAGACCATTAAGCTTGCGACCACGGGTGTCTTCAAACGCAACTTTGACGAGGTTAAACTGGATGAATATATGAACCAACTGGGTGCTGAAGGGTGGGAACTGGTAAGTGCCTTTGATATCAACAGGCACCAGGGCGGCTCCCAGGATGTTGTTGCCATATTCAAGCGACAGCAATGACACCGGTTGCAAGATTTTCCTTCCTTGCATTGCCGATGCATCGTAATTGGTTGCGTCAGTTGCTGAACTGATCGGTTGAGAATTGCTTGAAAATCAATGCAAGTTGCTCACAGAGCAGTGGCAATGATGCTTAGACAGAGATCAAGAAACAGAAAAACTTCGCATTACATGACGCCAGATCAAAAGAAACACGTGATTTATATCGATGTGGATGACACTCTCATCCGTACATTTGGCTCAAAACAGATCCCAATGCCCCTATCCATAGAATATGTACGTCGGATGTCGGGTGCTGGTCACGAACTATTTTGCTGGAGCCGTGGTGGTGGAGAATATGCTCGTAAGATTGCAATATCGCTAGGTATCGACGATTGCTTCACGGCGTTCTTACCCAAGCCAAGTGTCGTATTTGATGATCGTGGTAAGAAACTGTTGGACCATTGTGAATTCGTTTTACCAGGAAATGTCTCCAGCTATTAGCAGTGCTGTTTTAATACGGTTGCACATTGCTTAGATCGAGCCTTCAACGAAAGTCAGGGAGTGAGACCACAGATTTCTTAATCAGTGACTTCCAACGCCTCAGTGATGATTAACTTAATTGTGTTGTTCAATTGCTAAGAGTAAAGAGATTGCAATATTTATGACGAAGCTATGATCCCTGCTTTGTCCTTATTTTTAAGGTTTTACCTTAAGGATGGGTAGTAGTTTATTGCCCATCTATACATGGCTTTGTTATCGGGGCATTATGGTTTATCAATTGTGGGTTTCCCCTGCGTTTCATTTTCTGTTTGTGGGGATTGGCTTTTGTTTGGCCTGGGGGATTGTGGGGTTGGTACTTTGGAATATTGGATCTGCGATCGCATACAGTATCCGAGTCTCAAATCGGATGCATCAAATTCCCTGTAGTAACTGTCAATATTTCACAAACGAGTATCGTCTCAAATGTTCGGTCCATCCTGATACTGCTTTATCAGAGAAGGCGATTGATTGTAGAGACTTTGCTGCACCGCCTACTTTGACTCTAGATATCCAAGATATATAAGTACATGGCGAATGAGGATGGCACGATAATCGTTTCTTGGCCACACGAGTCCTATCCGAACTGGACTCAGGATGTGTGGATACAGCTTAGATCTGCTATCCCTATCCTGAAACAATATGGATTAACGCATAAAGCCACGAATTCAAGCACTTTTTTGCTGTGGGAAGGAAACAGGCAAAGTGCTGAAGCTCTTGCCGAGGTGCTTGAGCATGCTCATCCTCTTCTGAACGTTGAATTTGAGCTTGAATAGCCCTTGAAGTATTGAATGGTGTTTTCAATACCCCCGTTCGAATGGTTTGCTGAGTGGCGTTGTCACTTCTAGGCCAGCGCAGAAGAGCCTAAATCAGGAGGCACATCCTGCCAACGGCCAGGACCAACGGCCCGAAGGGCTTCAGACAAAGCGATATCTTCTGTATATAAGGCTTTACCCACAATTGCGCCCGTCACCCCGATAGCCTCTAAAGCCAGCAAATTTAGTAAGTCTGTAATTGAGCTGACGCCACCAGAGGCAATCACCGGAATCGTAATTGCCTCAGCCATTTCTCGCAGCATCGGAATATTGGGACCTTTCATCGTTCCATCCCGCTGAATATCCGTGTAAATAATTGCAGCCGCCCCCGCTGTTACCATGCGTTTGGCCAAATCTATCGCCAGAATCTCAGACGTCTCTAACCAGCCTCGGGTGGCTACTCGGCCTTCTCGGGCATCAATGCCCACCACAATCTGATCGGGGAATTCTTGGCATAGCTCCTGAACTAGATCAGGGTTCTCGATGGCTATCGTACCTAAAATACCTCTTTTTACACCTAAATTTAGAAGTTGGGTGACACGGTTGCGATCGCGCAAGCCTCCCCCCACTTGCACCGGAATCTCTAAAGCCTCCACCACCGCGGCAATGGTGTCTAAATTCACGGGCTGTCCCGTCTTGGCGCCATCCAAATCCACTAAATGCAGCCATTGGGCTCCTTGAGCTTCCCAAGCCTTGGCAACTTCAACTGGGTTTTCAGAAAAAACTTGGGATTGGTCATAGTCCCCTTGATACAGACGAACACATCGCCCCTTTAACAAGTCAATAGCAGGGATAACATCCATAAACCGTTTACCTTTCAGTTGCCAAATTTTAGTGAATCACTCTGTATCGATCCAATCCCAACGTCACTTCAAACCCTGAACTGCTGGCTTTAATTGGGTCTCAGATATGGTGCTACAAAGTCTATGAACCGAATTTTACCTCTTTCTATTGAAGCAGGTTTGAGAGCGTTTTTGCCTACTTCATAAAAGATCAAAGTCAAGCCAAAACCCTATTCCACTCTCGACTTGTTGGACCTCAAACTACAGATCTCTCAGGCTTCAGGAACTCCAGGATCACATTTTGGTCATGATAATTGGGTATTCTTAAGATTGGAAAGGTATAAATCCTAGAGTTATGAGTTCAATAACATCACAGACCAACAACAATGGATGGAGCTGTTTAATCGGAAGTTGTGCGGCTGTGCTGTTGAGCGCATTACCTTCTGGGGCTGCAGAACAGGTTGTATTTAAATATGGCCCCATTGCTCGCTCGATTCCCGTTAGTTCCCTACGCCAATTAGCGGATACAGGCCGTGCTCCTGCCGATCTAAAAGTATATTTAGAGCTAGCAGAACAAGAACCCGCAAAAGTAAGCGAGATTCTCACCCGCCCCTTTGCCGTCAGTTCTACTCAGCTCGATCAATTACTCAATACCCCCTTCGGTGATGCCATGCTGGATGAAGCAGGGGAAATCATGTCTCCTCCTTCAAAGCAAGCGAGTCGTCAGGCCATTCGCTCTGCATTGGTTCTAGACGCTAGCCGAGATGGAGAAATTACCATCCTAGATACCCTTGAGAGCTATCCCACTAGCACCGTTGAAGTAGATGGTGAGCGGTTGATGGCAGCCTACCAAAAATATGGCCCTATGATTGCCAAGGGTAAGCAATTTGCCCCGGCCATTGGAGCCGCTAGCCCCTTGTTAAAAGAAGCCGCTCCTCTATTAGAAGATGCAGGTCCCCTCTTAAAAGAAGCGGGTCCTATCTTAAAACAAGCTCAACCCTATATTCAGCAATCTGGAATCCTCGATATTCTCTCAGATACCATTCGCTCCTTCATGGAATAAGTTGAACCGTTATAGAAAGCGCTTTCATAACAGTCTTTCTCAGCGGTAATGATCGGCATTTGTGGCCCTCATGCAGGTTTTGGTTGGGCCGGAGACCCGTGGAGTAGGGGTCTCTACCCAACACCTGCACCGAAATATGTCAGAATGTAAACAAAGATCTGCCGAGTGAGCGACATCATTGCTAGCAGTACACCTATTTATTGGTTGTGTTCAATTTTTAAGTGTACATTCAACCTTGGTTTGCCCTCATCAAATTTACTAACTCTTTCTAAGGGTCTATTCAGATCTACTGCCTATAATCTGTTTGACAAGAGCGAGGGATATGCATGGTGCTTTCTAAAGGGTTCGAGGTAGAACTGTATACGGGAAAACCCTCAGGTGAGATTGTTGGTCTCTCCGATCGGATTGTTGCCGATTTAGATGGGTTTGTTCGAGAACCTGACAGTCGTAACGTGGAGTATACGACTGCCCCAGCTCATCATTACGATCCCCTTCTTTGTGATCTACTCAAACCCCGCCTCCAGCTTCGCCAATATTTGCAAAGCTTGGGCGACTACACTCTGATTCCGGGCAGTACCCTAGCCCTTGGAGATCATGAGAATTTTTACCGGTCTGATCCCAAGAACCCTTACCATTCCTATATTGAGCAGACCTACGGTACGAGCGTTGTGACCGCCAGTATTCATATCAATATTGGCATTCCCGACATCGAGCAGCTTTTCCGGGCTTGCCGCCTTGTTCGGATGGAAGCTCCGCTGTTTTTGGCCTTGAGTGCCTCTTCTCCCTTTTTAGGAAATCAAGTGACGGGACATCATTCTTCCCGTTGGGCGGTCTTCCCTAAAACCCCTGCTCAGGTGCCTCTATTTACCAGTCACCAGCATTTTATTGATTGGACCGAGTCACAATTGCTACAAGGCACGATGCAGAATGTACGTCATCTGTGGAGTTCTGTGCGCCCCAACGGTAATCGTCGTCCCTATGACTTGAATCGCCTGGAGATGAGAATTTGTGATCTCGTCACTCATCCCATTCATTTGTTAGCCATTACAGCGCTGCTAGAAGCTCGAATTCTCCAGCTGCTAGATGATCCCCAGCTTGATCCTTTAATCGGTAGCAACTTCAGGACAGATCCCGAACATCTATGTGCCCTGGCAGATGCCAATGAAATCGCTGCTGCAACCCATAGCTTGGATGCTGAATTGACCCATTGGCAAGATGGTCGCAAAATTCTGGCTCGGGACTGGATTGAAGAGCTGTATACCGAAGCTTGGCCGACGGCAAAACAATCGGGATTTAGCTGTTTCCTGACTCCAATTCGCGAAATTTTGGACCAGGGAAATGAGGCTCAACAGTGGTTGAGGCAGTATCACCAGGGGCAGTCGATTCAGTCTGTGATGCAGGATGCGATCGCAAATATGTCCCAAACAGAGATTGATCTGCGCAACAAATTATGTGAGCCTGTAGCGGTATAGCGAGTCCATCAGCAGACGTCTACAACATGCTCCGGGTTGTCCTTGTTTATCCTGAGATCCCTCCCAATACAGGCAATATTGCTCGCACTTGTGCTGCAACACAAACTGAGCTGCATTTAGTTGAGCCTCTAGGATTTGAAATATCAGATCGCTATCTGAAGCGGGCAGGACTAGACTATTGGCCCTTTGTGAACCTTCAAACCCACACTTCCTGGGACGCCTTTGAGCAGGTGCGGCAGCAACAAGGTGGGCGTTCCATTAGCTTCAGTAAATCTGGAACTCATAGCTACTTGCAATTTCAGTTTTGCGAGAATGATTGGCTGATCTTTGGCAGTGAATCCAGTGGTTTACCCCCAGATGTTTTGCAGGACAGCTTTGCCGTTCTTCGCATTCCTATGGCTAATCAACAGGTCAGAAGTTTGAATCTTTCGGTCAGTGCTGCTGTAGGGCTGTTTGAAGCTCGAAGACAGCTAGCGTTAATGACTTAACCTTGAGGCTTTAAAGTCAGTTTTGCGGTAGGCATAGGGCATGCCACCCTTGATTCTGGCAGATTCAAATAACTAGAGTAGGATAGACGAAATATTTTTTCCTCTAATCGACGAATAAGTATTTTTTAATACGTGAGTTTAATTTGGACAGATATCTGTATCTAGATTCAAAACTGAACGAATTTCAAACCGTTTGCTAGCTCCTCTATGTGTTTTTTACGGAGGTATTAGTCACCCTTCAATGAGTTTATATAAGAATTCAGTAGTATCACGCAGGATATACGGGTAGACTCCTGGGCAGATTAATGGAAGCCACTTTATCAGCTCATACCGTTGCTTTCTATTCACTCAGTCATTGTGAACAACGTGAGAGGCTTTTGCTGAACACTCTGAGCGAATGTATTTATTAATACTGTTTGCTGGCCATGGGCAAGGTTCTAATTCAAGCAGGTTAAGCATGCTCCTACTCAAAACTTGTCTATTTTTGAGAAGCAAGGTATTTTTACCTAATACGATTCTTCGCCCGTGACTCTCACTCGAACATTTAAGAACAATGTTATGAGATAATTAAGAGCTTATATTCCAACTCTCAAACGCAGTTCTACACACAGTTCCGTTTCTGCATTATCAGAGACACACTACGCATCTAGGAGGTCCTCATTGAAACGAGAAATTCCGCAGAAGATTGATATCACTTCGTCAGGGGTATCAACTCTCCTTCGTCGAACTCGTTCTGCCAGTGTTCTAGGTTTGATCACGGTCAGTGCCATCGGCGGACTAACAACTGAGCAGACAGCTGTAGCTGCTGTTTCTTCTGCTCATCAAAAAATATCCACCCATACGTCTGTGCAGTTGCCGGACCTGATCGGTTCTCCTCGATATAAGCTATCGGCTTATTCAAACCAGAACCTCTCCAAATCCTCCAGGCTATTTCAACAACGAACTTTGCAGCGTTCATCCTCAGCACTCATTGCATCTGAGCCAAACCTAGGGACTCGGCCCACGACATTGTTGACCCCTAAATCGGTGGGTTCCCTAGCACTTAAATCTGCGCCTCTGGAGTCTGAAGGATCCTCTAAATCATTGGTGTCTAAGGCAGGCGTCTCTTTCACCCAGAGTACCTTGGTCGGGGTTTCTCAGGAGTTGGCTGACGAGCTGATGGCTCCCTTGACCTCTAAAAATCTGTTAGAAGTCATAGATATTCTCGACCTTGACAATATTGAGGAGAGCTTAGAACTCAGCGCATCAGCCATCCTAGAGGTTGAGCCTCTACTGTTGGCTGAATTGCCCAGTCAATCCCTGCTTGATTTAGATGAGCTTCTGCCTTCATCAGATCAGTCTGATGTTGAGTTGAGCGCAGCCTCTATTGCCAACCCATTAGATTTGTCTTCTACCCTTGAGAGCAATACCCAAGCGATTGATTCGCTGGATTCCTCAACCCTGGCAAAAGATAGTACTGAGGAAACAACGGAGGCAGTAGACTCAACAACCGCTTTGGCAGTCCTCCCCGATATCGATTTATCTCAAACGATTATCCCGAACGAGCAAAATTCAGCTCTCATCGATTCGGGAGCGATTGTTCATCAAGTCAAGCCGGGAGAAACCTTAGACGATATCTCTCGTCTCTACCAGGTTTCAGCGACGGAAATTACTAAGGCGAACCGTATTAGTGATCCTGCCTCTATCGGCCCCAAAACTAAGCTACGCATTCCTGCCCATCAATCCCTTTCCTTATCGTTAACGACGGTTCAGGACATTGTTGCTCTCAATGATTCTGAGACAGAGAATAAGCCTAGTGATTTGTTGGGGGAAGGTGAGAAGGCAACAGTTGCAACGTCCAAAGAGCCTAAAGCAACCCAGGACGAAACCCCATCCCTCTCGACTAAAGCCTCTCCACCTGTAGCCATTTTACCGATTCAATCGACTCCAAGTCCGAAGTTGAAGAGTGATGCGACTCAAATTGCGACTCGTAACCTGTTGCCTCAGGTCCCTAGTTTAGAGTTACCCCCTTTATCTTCTGTCGATCGCTATTTACCTAGCCAGATGTTGCCGGGGCCCCAAAAATATTTGTGGCCTGCTAAAGGCGTTCTAACCTCTGGGTTTGGTTGGCGTTGGGGACGACCCCATCGTGGTATTGATATTGCTGCCCCTGTAGGGACACCTGTGATTGCTTCTGCACCGGGTATTGTGACCACTGCGGGCTGGAATCGCTGGGGATATGGCAATCTTGTTGAGATCCGTCACCCCGATGGTAGTTTGACGTTATATGCCCATAACCACCGCATTAAAACGCGCGTAGGACAATCTGTTTACCAAGGTCAACAGATTGCTGAGATGGGGAGCACTGGACTGAGTACTGGCCCTCATACTCATTTTGAACTGCATTCTGCTGGTAAAGGCGCGATTAACCCCGTCCCCTTCCTCAGAAAGCTATAGGTTCTAGAATTCATAAGACATCAAGAAGGCCGTAAGAGATCTCTTACGGCCTTCTTGATATCTTGATTAAGTTAGTCTTCGCTTTTACCTAGAGCGCTTCCCTATTAAGCAGACTAGCAATGCTGTAATGGGAATGCTTAAGAGCAATCTCAGGTGATGCAATTGCAACACCTGAGATTGCAGCTCTGGTTTAGGCAGTTACAGTTTTCTTGGTTGTAGCATCCAACTCACCCTTGGCATATTTGACAGCAAAAATGTCTAGGGGCTGTTGCTTAATCTTGCTGGCCTGTCCAGAAGTACCAAAAGACTCATAACGAGCTAAGCAAACTTGCTTCATGTACTTGATGGAAGGCTTCAGGAAATGACGGGGGTCAAAGTTGCTAGGATCTTTGAATGCGGCTTCCCGAATAGCTGCTGTAATGGCTAAACGATTGTCGGTGTCGATATTGACCTTACGAACACCGCTCTTGATTCCTTTTTGGATTTCCTCTACAGGAACACCATAGGTTTCAGGGATTTTGCCACCGTTTGCATTGATCATATCAATCCACTCTTGAGGCACAGAAGATGATCCGTGCATCACCAAGTGAGTGTTGGGCAAGCGGCTGTGAATTTCTTCAATGCGGCTAATGGCTAGGATTTCACCGGTGGGCTTACGAGAAAACTTATAAGCACCGTGGCTAGTGCCAATGGCAACGGCTAGGGCATCTACTTGAGTCTGCTCAACAAACTCAACGGCTTCGTCGGGGTCAGTGAGTAGCTGGTCGCGGCTGAGAGTTCCTTCAAAACCATGACCATCTTCCTTGTCGCCTTGACCGGTTTCCAAGGAACCTAAGCAACCCAGCTCACCTTCAACGCTGACGCCGATGGCATGAGCGACTTGCACAACGTTACGAGTAACATCAACGTTGTACTCAAAGCTGGCAGGGGTTTTAGCATCTGCTTCCAAGGAGCCATCCATCATGACGCTGGTAAACCCATTTTTCATGGCGGAATAGCATGTGGTAGGGCTATTACCATGGTCTTGGTGCATGGCGATAGGAATATGAGGGTAGGACTCAACCGCAGCTGTAATTAAGTGGCGGAGAAAGTGCTCACCCGCATAGCTACGAGCACCACGAGAAGCTTGCAAGATGACAGGGCTATCTGCCTCTTCTGCAGCTTGCATAATGGAGATGATTTGCTCCATGTTATTTACGTTGTATGCCGGAATGCCGTAGCCGTTTTCAGCGGCATGATCGAGCAAAAGACGCATTGGTACGAGCGCCATAGTTGATCCTCCTAAATGTTGGTCATCGATAAAAAGCGAAAACTGCGCCGAATTCTTACGCTAATCTTTAGATATCCTACCCTGTCTAGCGGGTTGTCCGGTAGCTTAATCTTAAGTCTGGGGTATCGAATTCATAAAAATGGGTCGCCCGGGATTCGAACCCGGAACTAATCGGTTAAAAGCCGAGTACTCTACCGTTGAGTTAGCGACCCCTCTGAGGCCCATGTATCCTAACACAGGAACCCACCCTAACATAACTTGGGACTAGATGTGCAGAGGGAGGCATATTGCAGTCTTTATCTATCACCTGCAGATAACATTTTAAGACTACATGGGCCTGCTAAATGGGGCAAAAGAGTGGGGCAATGGTCCCAAAACCAGCATTTCCTACAGTCGCTCTCACAATAGCGTAAACTAAGGGCTGGCAGTGTTTGAGTAGACCTACATTTTAGAACCTATACAGTAGGGGGTCACTTTTTCTGTGGCTGCCTAATGATTGGATTGCCAGCACTACAGGGCGTATATCTAAAGAGGATCGGGCTTGACTGAAAATGCTGATTCCAGATTACAAGTGGTTTCTCGCAGGGAATTGCGAGAGCTGGTGCGATCTCAACTTTTGATGCTGTTAGAGCAAGGGAATTTGCAAGGTGCTAAAGCTCTGCTCGTTCCGGTTCAGCCTGCAGACATTGCTGAAGCGATTGAAGAGTTACCCGAAGCCCAACAGGCTATTGCCTTTCGTCTTTTGTCCAAGAATGAAGCCATTGAGGTGTATGAGAACCTCAATTCCAATGTTCAGCAATCCCTAGTCGAAGAATTTAAGCGGCAAGACGTCTTAGACATTGTGGATAAGATGTCCCCAGATGATCGAGCCCGTCTGTTTGATGAGCTGCCAGCTAAGGTTGTGAGCCGTTTGCTGGGGCAGCTTAGCCCGATTGAACGGCAGGCTACCGCTTTTCTGTTGGGATATGAGGCAGGAACAGCGGGGCGGATTATGACGCCGGAGTATGTGTCCTTAAAAGAGAACTTAAATGTCTTTCAGGCATTGGAACGCATTCGGAGTCTAGCTCGGTTTACAGAAACGGTTTATTACCTGTATGTGGTGGATATTGCCCGCCACCTGACGGGAATTATTTCTTTGCGGGATTTGGTGACCGCCCAACCAGAGCAGACTATTGGTGAGATCATGACCCGAGATGTGGTGTCTGTGAGTACGGATACCGACCAGGAAGAGGTGGCCCGCACGATCCAACGCTATGATTTTCTAGCGATGCCGGTTGTAGATCGGGAAGAGCGCCTCGTCGGTATTGTCACCGTTGATGATGTTATCGATATTTTTGAAGAAGAAACTACTGAAGATATCTACCGGATGGGAGGGGTGCAATCTGGGGGAGATGATTATTTTCAGACGGATTTACTCACGGTTGCCCGTAGACGGGTGGTGTGGCTATTGGTTTTGCTGTTGACGAACACAGGCACAACTGCAGTGATTCATAGCCAGGAAGATATGCTCAAGAAGGTTGTGGCTCTGTCTAGTTTTATCCCATTGTTAATCGGGACTGGAGGCAATGTAGGTGCCCAGTCTTCAACGGTGGTTATTCGCAGTCTGAATGTGGATCAGCCCCAGGCCAATCATCCGCTATGGGTGATTCAGCGGGAGGCCTCGGCGGGTGCCATTTTAGGCCTAATGTTGGGGGCTATTGTGGTGATTTGGGCCTATTTTCTACAAGGGAGTTTAGCGGTTGCGATCGCAGTCGGTATCAGTCTGATCGCCATCTCGATTTTGGCCTCCGTTGCCGGATCAGCTTTGCCCTTTGTATTTAGGGCGATTGGGTTTGACCCGGCCTTGATGTCAGCACCGTTTATTACCACCGCAGTAGACGTGTTGGGTGTGTTTATCTACTTTGCGGTGGCTCGGTTTATTTTGGAGAGAACTTAAGTCATCCAGGGATGGCTTAACCTCTTTCAGGACGGTCGATTCTCTTAAGACCTAAAATCCAGAACATCCGCCGTTCTACCTCCATTAATTGGCCTGGAATGCTTATGCCAGCGTTGGTTTGGCCCCTTAGACTCTGATGGAGTTGGGCCAGAACTTCCAGCTCGCGAGCCATCACACTAATATCTGGTTCGTCTAAATATAAGCTTTCCAAAACATGATTGAGATCAGATTTCGCATCGGCAATAATCCCTGCTCCTTCAACAATAAAGGACTGTAGTTCACCAGAATAGGTCGCTAGCAGCTTGCGAATGTAATAACAGGTTGTTGTGGTTACATCATTACTGATGCGCTCAGTCGTCGTGGGAGTGGAATAGGTTGTAATCATGGTCATCATCCTTTTTTCAGTGCACGACACTAAGTTGATAACGTATCAACGGTCTGCCAAAAGAATTGAGCATCTAGCTCGGCTTGGGGGGCCATCAGAAACTGGCAACGTTTGCCCTTTGCTTGCCACCAATTCGGCTCAATGACCTCAAAATCACGGTTGACTAAGCCACTAAAAAAGCCAGCGATAATTCCTCCATAGAAGGCGCAATCAGGATGGCGTTCGTCCTGCTTGAGGGTGATGTGAGAGGTGCTCAGTACCTCTAGATAAATATAGGTATCGGATGATTGGGTAGCATCAATCAGTAATTGACCATAATGGGCCAAATAAGACTGGGACCACCAGTCACTTAATACGAGTAGTTGTTCTGGCAACAGATATCGTTGGGTGGGTAAGGCTAATGCGGCAAAATGCTGATGTTCTTGCTGGCCAAGTTCCGTTCCTAACTGATAGGCTTCTTTAGCGGTCAAACCACTTGGAATGACAACTCCCACAGCACTTTGAGCACAATGGTGCTGAGGGGCTTGCTGGAGCAGTTGATTCAGCTGACAGGCAAGACCATTTAACTCTAATAATTGATGGGCATAATCTTCCTGGGTTCCAGATGAGGAAAACAGGAAACTTTTGTTTAAGAGTGATACATATAAATCTGGTTGTGCAATCGAGACATTCGTCGAGTCTGATGCTTGAAAAGTAGCTAGTGTCATAATTCCCCCTATAAAGCCAGCAGATTGCTTTAATGTGCGTTGTCAAACGAAAAGTCACTTAGGTGTGACCTATTCCTAATATATTTGGGGAGAGTAAAGAGAAAAGGGAGAAAGCGGGAAGAAAGCGGGAAGATTTACTGAATCGGCTGCATCCGGTAGCCAACGCCCCGAATTGTTTCGATGAACGTCTTGGGTGCGCCAGCTTCGGTTAGTTTTTGCCGTAACCCTTTGATATGGGCTTTGACGGTTTCTTCGCCAGGGGGATCTTCTAAATCCCAAAGATGACTGATAATAATTTTGCGACTGAGTACCCGCAAGCCACTGCGCAAAAATAGTTCTAGCAGCGAAAATTCCGTGGGGGTTAACTTAACGGGTTGACTGGCATAGGTTACTTCATGGTTTAAGGGATGCAAACAAAGCTCGCCCCAATATAACAAGGGGGAAGGCGTTGCTTTTCCGCGCCTCAGGACGGCACGAATCCGAGCCAACAACTCTGGTAAATCAACGGGTTTAACGAGATAGTCGTCAGCTCCTGCGTCTAAACCCAAAACTTTATCGGTACTGGCATCTCGGGCTGTCATCATCAAGATAGGGATGGTGTAGCCATGGGCACGTAACCGCTGGCATAGCCCCAAGCCATCGAGTTTTGGCAGCATGCAATCGAGCAGGATAATGCCATATTCTGATTCCGTTGCTTGATACCAACCGGCTTCTCCATCATGGACGACATCGACGATATAGCCAGAATCTTCCAGGGCCTCGGCAAAAACGGCTGCCAATGGATAGTCATCTTCTACTAGTAAAAGTCTCATGTCCCCCCTACTATTACGGCTTAAGCTACGGTCTGTCTGAACAGTGGATCAGCTTGGTGCAGATTGGTATGGATCGGCAATCGTACTGTAAACGTGGTGCCAGAAGTCTTGCTTACAAATGAAAGATTACCGCCATGCAGATCAACACATTTTTTGACGATAGCTAATCCCAAGCCCGATCCTTCGATCTCACCGACATTATCACCCCGATGAAAGGCTTCAAATAATTGGGGTTGATTGGCTTTGGGAATACCAATGCCTTGATCGATGATGATTAATTCAATTTGGTCTAAATCTTGCCTTAATTTGACCTGCACCCACTGCTCTGGAGCTGAATACTTGAGAGCGTTTGCCAGCAAATTGTTCAGGATGGACTGGAACAGATCAGGATCTAGGGCGGTTTCAGCAGATAGCCCCGTATAGGCACATCGAATTCTGGGAAGTCCTCCATGGGAGGTTTGCTGAGTATCCAGGATGCGATCGCACATCGTTTTCACACAAACGGGTCGTGGATTGAACTCCCTATGTTGCGCTTCTAACCGGGCAATATCCAAGATATCCGCCAACATCTTTTTCAAATATTGAGCGCTCGTATGGATGCGCTCAATATTCCGTTGTTGCTTGGTGTCTAGGGTCTGGGATTCAGAACTTTCTAGAATCTGAGCTGCCATCAGAATCACACTCAAAGGCGTCCGAAATTCATGGGAAGCCATAGAAAAGAATCGGAGTTTAAGCTCACTTAACTCTTGTTCCTGTTCTAAAGCGCGTTGCATGGCTTCCATTTTCTGCCGCTCGGTCATGTCTCTGGCATTGACCACAATGCCAGAAAATCCGGTGGTATCAGAAAACTGCTGGGCGATCGCTTCTAAAGTACACCAGTGTCCCTCTTGATGTTGCCAACGGATTTCTAGAGGAACGGCAACTTTGCTTGGAGTTGCTAGTACCTCTGCTAATAATTGAGTCACATTAGACTGATCTTGTGGATGGAGTAAATTCACGAGGGATTGTCCATTCAAATCGGTGGGGAAGTATCCCAGATTCCTTTCTACAGAGGGGCTAGAGTAATGAACGATTCCCTGTGGATCGAGTAAAAGGATCAGATCAGACGCATTTTCAATCATGGCTCGAAAGCGACTTTCACTATGTCGCAATGCTTGTTCGGCGTTTTGGCGTTCCTGGATCTGCTTCTCTAACGTTACGGTAACGGCGGTCAGTTCGGCGGTCCGTTCTTGCACCCGTTGCTCCAAAGCGGCATTGAGGGATTCTATTTCTGCCTTGGCAAACTGAATTTCTAGCTGGTTGCGGATCCGGGCGCAGACCTCAGCCATCTCAAAGGGTTTAGAGACATAATCCACGCCACCCACTGCAAATGCTTTAACTTTATCCTCGGTGTCATTGAGAGAACTAATAAAGATCACTGGGATATCCCGAGTGGTCGGATGTTGTTTTAATTGGGTGCAAATATCATATCCAGTCATATCCGGCAAAATGATATCTAACAAAATTAGATCAGGGATCGATGCTTTTATCGCTCTGAGTGCAATTGCCCCATTAATGGCTCGTCGGACTTTATAGTTTTGTTCTGCCAACATTCCAGCTAAGACATTTAGGTTGTCCACGTTGTCATCAACAATCAAAATATTCGCAGTGCTATTTTTCATTGTTCGCGATTTAATCTATTGAAGTTTGTGTCTCCCATATTGTTGGCAATAATAGAGATACTTGCACGGCTAAAGGAACAAACCAGCTTGGATTCTTTCAAGGGTTAGCTAATGCTTTACTGATCTTAAAAAAAAATAGGTAGATATTCCTCCGTATCTTTACTAGAGTTCTCTCCCGTTAAGTGTGCTCCTTTCCCTATCTAGGGTAGAGACTAAAAAAGAAATAAAATATCTGGTTTTGTGAAATATTGCTGGTATAAGACGGTTCTGAATTTAGCTCTTGACGTGGATTTTGATAGGCCTAAATCTTTTGTTGGTAATTCTTTGCAAGTTTGATGTCGGTTATTCAGTCGGTAAGGAAAGATATTTTAAATGGACAAAATAGAGATAAGGATTGTTATAGATTTTCGGATCTGAACTGTATTGAAGATCGGACAAATGATATTAGTGATTTTTGATTTGAAGAGCTGCTTGAGCTAGGTTTACGATTTGATCGAACTGCAGATTTTGGAATAATTTCGTTAAATGTGTGGCTAAGTAAGGATAGTCAGATGTAATCTCTACAAACTGCTGACTCATTTGCTCTTCATCTAGTTCAATGGCTGCTTGGTGGAGTTTAACTAACCACTGTTTGGGGAGTTGGGATAATTGATACTCAATATTTCCCTGGTTCATATTCTGAGAACTAGAGGTATGTAAAGTATTGATATCTTGAGGGCATTCATCATATAGATATTGAATATTTAGATGCTGAGC
Organism: Acaryochloris sp. 'Moss Beach'; assembly: GCF_021497025.1. Lineage (NCBI taxonomy): Bacteria > Bacillati > Cyanobacteriota > Cyanophyceae > Acaryochloridales > Acaryochloridaceae > Acaryochloris > Acaryochloris sp. 'Moss Beach'. The sequence goes on along the minus strand of NZ_CP071717.1, from coordinate 1,242,771 downwards.
GAGTACTTCAAAAAGAACACTTTGTTGGTAAGGCTTTCGCAGAAAATCATCACAGCCCGCTTCATAACATTCCTGTTTTGTATCTTCAAAAACACTGGCAGTGAGGGCAATGATAATCGTGTTGTTGAGGGGAGATTTTACCGATGAGCCGGTGATGGTATCTGGAGAGACCTCGGTATTGCTATCAGATACGGTTTGATGTTCTAAAGTGCGAATGGTTTGCGTTGCGTCATATCCATTCATAATGGGCATCTGCCAATCCATCAAAATGACATGGGGATGCCAAGTTTGCCAGCAGGCAACGGCTTGTTGACCATTTACCACTGATTGCACTTCAAACCCGACAGAGGTCATTAAATCAATCACAATCTGGGCATTTTCTGGATTGTCTTCTACGACGAGCATACGAATGTGAGGGTGTCCTGGCGCTAGACTCAGCACCATGGGGACATCTAAGTGATCCACCGATTTAGCCTGGGTTGCCATTACAGGCACCTGGATCTGGACCGTAGTTCCTTGTTCCTCCTTGCTATCAATGAGGATGTTGCCGCCCATCAGCTCAATACAATGTTGGCAAATGGCTAAGCCTAGCCCGGCTCCTTCTGAAGAATTTCGCCCAGCTGAAGCTTGGGTAAATGTTTCAAACAGATTGCCCATTTCAGATTCAGAAATACCGACCCCCGTATCTTCCACATCAATGCAGAGATAGATATTGGGTTGATTTTCTTCGGCCACGGGGGCATCGTCAAGGGTGGGAATTAAATCGGGGGATAGTAACTTTTGGGTATATACCTTAAGAGCAACACTCCCTTGTTCAGTGAACTTGAGGGCATTTGTTAATACATTGATCAAGACTTGCCGCAGTCGACTTTCATCGGTACGAATATAAGGTGGCAAATCCAGGGCTTTATCAACCATTAACGTCAACCCCTTCGATTCCACCTTGAGCAAAAACATTTCTTGGATAGAATCCAATAAATTCATCAAGTCACAGTTCTTGACGTTGAGTGAGACCCGCCCTGCCTCAATTTTGGACATTTCCAAAACATCGTTAATGAGATTCAATAAATGAGAACCACTGCGATTAATTGAGGTAAGGGTTTGTTTTTGCTTGGGAGTTAAATTTTGATCTCGATTGAGAAGCTGGCTAAATCCCAAGATGGCATTGAGGGGAGTCCGTAATTCATGACTCATATTGGCTAAAAAAGCACTTTTGGCCCGATTCGCTGATTCTGCCTTATCCTTGGACATTTGGAGTTGATGCATTAATTCTGCTTGTTGCAAGGCCACACCTAATTGATCGCCAACTCGTCGCAGAAGACTCTGTTCAATGTCGTCCCATTGGTGTGGCGTTTGCTGGCAAGTGACTAACAAGCCCCAAAATCGGTCACCAATAAAGACGGGAACGAGCATATATGCACGAATCTGGAATTGTGCAAGGAAGACTAAGTGTCCTTGGGCGTGGTGTTGCTGATCAATATCAGTCACTAAAGGGATACAGTCTCTGGCATTGTCTGGGGCTGCGTTTAAGTAGACGTCTAGCCAGAGGCTAGCCCCCTTGCCCTCGGCTAAGGGTGTTAGGTGAGCATTGGAAGATTCTAAAAATAATTCCCCCGTCTCTTCAGGGGAATAGGTGTAGACAGCAACGCGATCGCATTTTAGAAACTGCCGAATATCCCGGGTCGTAGCCTTGAAAATATCCTCAATATCGAGATTTTGGTGAATATTTTGAATAATTTGGGTGATGTTCCGCTCATACTGGGCTAACCATGCCTCGCGCTCTTTTTGAGCCTCCACTTGGTTCAGGGCACTTTGTAACTGCTTAGATTTTTCTAGGGCTTGCTCATGCAACTCCGCTTGTTTCAGGGCCACACTGAGCTGATCGGCTAACTTTTGGATGAAATCAATTTCTACAGATTTCCATACCCGAGGTCGTGAACATTGATGAATACATAACAGTCCCCATAGTTTATCTCCTTGGAGCAAAGGGACCACTAACGTCGCTCGGACCTGAAAGCGCTCATAAATCTGGATATGACAGTCACTCAGCCCGGCATCATAGACATCAGCTACTGCAAATACCCGCCCCAACTGATATTTGGTGGCATAATTTTCGCCAAAACTATCATCTTGAACCCGTGCAGCCACCGCAGAGTAATAGACAGGAATGACCTTCTCTGCGACAAAAACACCCTGTTTATAGTCTGTGGCCGGATCGAATTGAAAGATAGCGACTCGATCGACTTGTAGTAAGGTTTGAACTTTATCAACTGCAACTTGAAAAATTGTAGTTGTATCAAGACTTTGGCGAATCTCATGGGTGACCTCTGCCAACAAAATGGCTTGCTGTAATTGCATTTTGAGTTGGGTTGCAGTTGGAAGAGTAAGGTCACTATTTTCTACATTCAATGGTTCTATCGTGGTTTCTTTGGAAGAGTTAGGGATACGAGGAGGTTCAGTTTCAGGAATAATCATTCAAAATAACTCCACCTGCAAGATAATGCTAGACAGGTAATAGATCTCTATAGAAAATAGTGCCCAAAAAAATTTTGAGATACTTATCTCTATTCGAAAACAATATTTTCAAGCGAGGGTCTTATTGAGACCTTATATTGAAAGAAATTTATACTATCTCTAGAAAAAAATTCACTGGTTCTATCTCTGAAATTTCATTCATAAATGAAATTTCAAGTTCCCTAGAAATTGCGTCATGACTATTAAGAAATAGGGGAGCGAAACTCCCAAATAATCTAATCGAGCATGGTGCCATCGGGCATAATTACACGCTCTAGGGTAGCATTTTGCAAATTAACATCTGTTAGATCTGCATCGGTTAAGTTAGTGCCTCGCAAAACGGCCCAGCTTAAGTTGGCTCCCTGTAACTTGGCCCCTTGTAAATCAGTTCCCTGTAACTTAGCCCCTTGAAGATTGGCATTCGTTAAATCTGCATGGCGCAACTGGGCGCTCGTGAGGTTTGCATGGCTCAAACTCGATTTTCTGAGATTACACCATACAAAATTGGCTTCTTGTAAGTCTGCTAAGGTCAAATTAATCCCCGGCAACGCTTCATCCTTGAGGTTGATGCGAGCAAAGTTGCGCTCACCTGCTTCGTACTTTGCTGTTATATCAAGGGCGATTTCACTCGGTAACGGCGCTGCATCAGGTAAAGGAGTAACCGGATGGCTTGCCCCTTCACCACTGCTGTTAGTCGTGGGTTGAGACGTTATAGCTTGAGCATCTAGAATCAGCAAATCTAAAGCCACTTCTTCCATCCAAAACGGCAGCTCTTGACCGAGTTTCTGGCCATAAATAGTCACTGCAGTTAATTCAGGCAATCGTAATTGACTCAAATAATCTCGTAACAGTGGCACCACAATGGACTGCTCAGGGATCTCTGAAGACTCTATGCTGAGCTGTAGCAAATTATTTTTGAAATCAATTTCAGCGACCTTCACGGCCTGTTCAGCTAGCTTTTGATCAATGAGTGTGGTCAGAGCTTCAAGATCACGCTGTTGAGCCAGTTGCACTAATTGGTCTTGATAACTGAATTGAGGAGTTTGGGCCGTTTCTGCCGGCTCATAGTCTTTAGACGCCTGACTTTCATCTGATACTTGGTTTAAAGATTTGAGATTCATAAGGTCTGCACAATTGCACTCATTTTTCTGACTTGTGAAAATAAATCAGTCTGTTTATATAGACAAAATTTTCTCAACAAGAAAATAATGACATCATCAATCTTTGATGGATGTCCCGTGGTGAAACCAAGTTGGTTCAGTCAAACTACTCCCCTGGTTCTCTGAATGCTGAACTTGGCTGTGATTTTGGACAAGATAGCATGTTTTATTGTCTATCAAGCTTTTTGCGGTGCCTCAATACATCTATTCTGATCTTGAGTCACCATACTGAAAAAAGATAACCTGAAATTTAGTTGTCGTCTTCAAATTAGGTTTTGATCCAAAAAAACATGAGAAGTATGCCAGCACCTGCTATCTAGCTTGTTGATGGGGACCAATCACTATCCTTATTTACAATAAGAAAATTTATATTAAGCCCAATGTAAAGGACTCTATATTTTTGGATCACTTCTTACAAAAAAAGCTGCCTTTGTAGGCAGCTTTTTTTGTAAACTGTTCTGACTTCAGCCTAGAACTATTGTCTAGACATCGTAGTACAAGGACAACTCATAGGGATGAGGACGTAACCGCATGGGGTTGACCTCATTATCGAGTTTGTACTCAATCCAGTTCTCAATGAAGTCTTTGGTAAATACACCGGAATCGACCAGAAAGCTATGATCATTTTGCAATGCTTCTAAGGCTTCTAAAAGGGAACCCGGTGTAGAAGGAATCTTGGCTAGCTCTTCAGGACTGAGATCATAAATGTCTACATCTAAGGAGCTGCCTGGATCAATTTGGTTTTTAATCCCATCAATACCCGCACAAAGCATAGCAGCAAAGGCTAGGTATGGGTTACAAGTGGCATCTGGACAACGGAATTCTAGACGCTTTGCTTTGGGATTGGGACCCGAAAGCGGAATTCGGATGGATGCAGAGCGATTACCTTGAGAGTAGGCCAAGTTGACGGGAGCTTCAAATCCAGGAACCAATCGCTTATAGGAGTTGGTTGTGGGATTTGTCAGTGCTAATAATGCTGGTGCATGTTTGAGGATGCCACCGATGTAATGCAACGCCATCTGGCTCAGGTTGGCATAGCTATCTCCCCAGAATAGAGGCTGTCCTGATTTCCAAATAGACTGGTGGGTATGCATTCCAGACCCGTTGTCGTTGAACAAGGGCTTGGGCATGAAGGTGGCTGATTTGCCATATTTCTTGGCAACGTTCTTGACGCAATACTTATAGATCATCAAGCTGTCTCCCGACTCGATGATCGGTTGAAACTTGATGCCCAGTTCACATTGGCCGCCAGTGGCAACTTCGTGGTGGTGTTTTTCAATGGGCACCCCGCACTTGGCCATCGTCAAGAGCATTTCCGTCCGCATATCTTGCAGGGTATCGGTGGGAGCAACGGGGAAATAGCCTTCCTTATAGCGAGGCTTATAGCCTAAGTTGCCGCCTTCCTCAATGGCTCCAGAGTTCCAACGACCTTCTTTGGTATCTACATAGTAGTAAGCAGAATTTTCAGTTTGGTCAAAGCGAACATCTTCGAAGATGAAGAATTCAGCTTCAGGGCCAAAGAATGCGGTATCGCCAATTCCTGTGCTAGCTAGATAATCCAATGCTTTTTGAGCAATGGAGCGAGGACAGCGATCGTAAGGTTCTTTGGTACGAGGCTCTTGAATGCTACAAATCATGCTGAGCGTTGGCTCTTCCATGAACGGATCGATCCAAGCTGTATTCGGATCGGGCACCATAGCCATGTCCGATTCATTGATGGCTTTCCACCCCCGGATACTAGAACCATCAAAGGCAACACCGTCGGTGAAGCTACTTTCGTCAATTTGATCCTGATAAAGGGTCAGGTGTTGCCAAATACCTGGCATATCAATGAATTTGAGATCAACGACTTGGATATTGTCGTTTTTAATCCAATTCAGAATGTCCTGGGGGGATTGGGCCATGGATTACTCCTTAACAGTAAATAGCAAGCTCAAGGGCATTCCCTGGGGTAGAGATGTTACCAAGCTCATAAAAAGTGGTCAAACAAAAAATGCTCAGGGTGAGTCAAGCCAAGGATTTAGCCTAATATCCTAAAAGACTAGATCACAGGAATTTTGTATCAAAAAATACAGTTTTGTTTCTCCCTGCTTTTTGTTCAAGAAAGAAACTCCAGAATTGCCATTAACACAATGGATGAGCATTTCTAAAGTCTTGCTTTAATTTTTTTATGCCGTCAGGAAAATTAATTTTTACCGAGCCCACCAAAATCTGACCCGATCCAAATATATTGGGTGGGGTTCCATACGGGCTAGAGACATGTTGCTGCGAGGCTGAGCTTAAGGAGTCAGGTGCATACCCCGATTAGAGAACCTTATGGGTATGGGAATGCTGTTTGACATTGTCTTCGGTGCTGACTGCGCGATCTGCATTGAGCATTCGCTTCCGCTCTGTGGAGAAGTTGAAGTCTGTTTTCACAGCTCCTGGTGCTAGGTGTGCTTGGGCAACAGGGCGTGACCGATAGCTGCGGGCTGTTGCTTGGAGGCGAAAAGAAAACTCATCACAGAATTGGGCTTCAGCTGGAAATCCTGAAGGTGCATGAGGTGTTTCATTTGACCAAGCTGCTCCTACTGTGGTTGCTACTGCCATTTCGTAGGAGGTAGGAATTCCTTTGAGGATCGCTTCTAGGGCAGCGGAGGGAATCGGCTCTACAATTTTGACGGGATGCAGCTTATTGTCTTTTTTGACAAAGCAGGTCGCTAGACCGATGACAACATAATCATCAGCAGCAACTTCATTGGCAGAGGAAGTTTCAGTGGTCATAGAAAATCTTAAAAAATTGCGACAGAAATTTTACTAAGTAGCCTTATTTTATGGGCTTCTGGGTCGGAATCCATTGGATGTCATTGAACGTAATCAAGCCGGTCTCCTATCGCGCTGCCGACGAACCTCGTAGAGGAGAAGCGCTGCTGCGATCGCAGCATTTAAGGACTCCACCCCAGGAGCAATGGGGATATTGACCTGGTGATCGGCCAAATCCAAAACAGGCTGGGATAAGCCTGCTCCTTCATTCCCAATCAAGATCAAGGTCGGTCGTCGATAATCCACCTGCCAAAAGGTCTGGGATGCATCGGGAACGGTGGCAATGAGCTGGATGCCCTGCCGTTGATACTCTTGTAAGGCGGTGATGAAGGTATCCGTTGCCCACTTAGGAAGATGAAACCAGGCTCCGGCTGAGGCCCGCAATACTTTGGGACTTTCAAGAGCTGCACACTGTTGATTCAACAACAGCCCTTCCACCTGAGTCGCCACAGACGTTCGAATTAAAGTCCCCAAATTTCCAGGATCTTGAATGGTTTCTAGGGCTAATCCTAAGGTCTGAATGGGCAAAGATGTCGTTGCTGGCTTACTGACTACGGCCACCACTCCATCTGGATGTACAGTTGTCGCGGTGGCTTGCAATACCTCTGGACTAACCTGCTCTAATCGAGCCGCGTGGTCTTGAATCTGCTGCCATAATTGGGGATATTTGGCTTGCCATCTAGCCGTATAGCAGACAATCTCAAAAGACCAATGTTGCTCCCAGGCAGACTGGAGTAAATGGGTGCCTTCTAGCAGCAGCTTGCCCTGCTGGCGACGATGTTTAACTTGCTGCAACTTCCGCATTTGTTTAATCAGCGGATTTTGCAAGCTTGTAATCATGGTGTGTATCCAATGCGGAACCCGGGACTTGAACCCGGATGTCTTTGCAGACACTAGGACCTGAACCTAGCGCGTCTACCAATTCCGCCAGTTCCGCTGGCTGTGCATTAACTGCGATTCACTATCATTCAACACATTATGGCAATCCGTCAACTCTATTCCACGAAAACCTGAATAAAGCCTATTCAGTAGGTCTATAGTTTCAAATCCTTTGCTACCCGATGGGCACAGGCAAACCCCGAAAATGCAACGGCGTTTAAGCCCTGGCCTGGAAAGGTACTATCCCCGACGCAGTATAAGCCTGGAATGGCAGTGCGGTTAAAGGGCATGCCCACTAGCCCCCAGAGTTGACGGCTGGGGATGGGGCCATAGGTACCATCCTGACGGCCGAGAAAGCGACGGTGGGTGCGAGGTGTGCCCACTTCCATATGGTGAATGTGCTGGCCTAGATTGGGGATGATTTGCTGTAATCGGGTAATGAGTGTCTGAGCAGCCTCTTGTTTTTGGGTGTGGTATTGGGTTTGCGATCGCACCTGCCAAGCCTTGACCCAACTCGGTGTAAAGGCATGGACAATATGATGCCCAGGTGGAGCTAAAGAAGGGTCGAGCAGGGTGGGGATAGATACAAAGACCGTCGCTCCAGGTTCAGCCATCTCATCCCAGTTGTTCAACAAAATATGATGACAGTCTAGGTCTGCAGGGAGTGCCTCTGCTTTAACCCCCAAATGCAGACTCAAAAAGCTGGGAGATTTTGTGTAGCGTTGTCGCCACTTTTTTTCTGCTGGCGGAACTTCATCTAATAAATTGCCAAAGGTGTCCCAGCGGGTGGCGTTAGAAATAATCTGCTTGCCGCGATAGGTTTCTCCCGTGGCTAGCTGAACCCCAACGGCTGTTCCCTGCTCCAACACAATTTTATTGACCCGAGCCCGATAGCGAATCTGGCTCCCGGCTGCCTCTAACCCTTCAACCAACTTGAGGGCAATTTGACCCACGCCACCCTTGGGATAATTCACCCCGCCATAATGGCGATCGGAAAAGACCATGCCAGCATTGATCATCGGCGTTTGGGCTGCTGGTACTACTGACCAGCAATAACACTCCATATCAATAAAGTTGAGAAGAATAGGGTCTTTGATATACCGCCGAGCATAGTCTCCTACATTACGGGGTAAATACTGCAATAGCCGAAAGCAGCTGCCCGGATGGTGCCAAAAAGACCGGGCTAAGTAACCCAATTCTTCTAAAGACAGTAACTCCATACTGTTGAGACTATTAAAAATTTGCCAGCAGGTGTCGTAAAACTGACGAATGCCACGGCGCTCATGGGGGAAAAGTGAAATCAACTCTTGCAAATACTTCTCATAGTCTCGGTGCACCTTGAGATCTAAGTTTTGGGGGAGATGGTAGTGGATTTGGACGGGGGTCAGGAAGGGTCTCAAGGTGCTGATCAACGGCGGCTAAGGCCCTGGTTAACAAGTTGGTCGTACCGCGATCACCGAACCCAAAAATCATGGAAGCCCCAACATCAAACCGATAGCCATTACGCTCAAAGTAACCCGCACTTCCTCCTGGAATGAGGTAGCGTTCCAAAACCAATACCTTTGCCCCTTTAGCAGCTAATTGCGTAGCTGTTACTAAGCCTCCGATCCCTGAGCCAATAACAATGGCATCATAGGCCTGATTAGGAACGTTATTTAAGGAAGATGGCATGGGCAAAGGTCAGGAAAATATGGGGAGTTGTCTCTTTCATTATCCTGCCTGCAAGAGAAACTTATCTAGATTTTTATTGCTGTTGTAGACCCTCAAAAAAAATGGAACCAAGCTGCGCTAACGCCTTGGCCCCACCTGCCGAATCCTCTGAGAGGAGAACACATGAATAAATATAGAACAGTTAATCACTAATTGCAATTAATTCTCAATAAATTTTTGAAGGTCTGTGCTTCAGTACCTATTGCAACGGATTAAAAAGCGTATGATAGTTCAGGTTCGAGAACGAACTGCTTTGCTCCCAACCTGCTTTAGTAACCATATGGCGCTTCAACTTCGGGTATATGTTCCTCCTCATCCTTTAATTAAGCATTGGTTGGCGGTGGCCCGCGATCGTAATACACCTGGGGTGATGTTTCGGACCGCGATGACAGAGCTAGGGCGATGGCTAACTTATGAAGCCATGCGGGAATGGTTCCCTTTGATTGAAACGACTGTGGAGACGCCCCTAGGGCCTGCCGCCGCTGCTGTGATCAATCCTGAACTGCCAGTCGCTGTTGTTCCCATTCTTAGGGCCGGACTGACGTTATTGGATGGGGCACAAAGTGTTATCCCTAGAGCCGCTACTTATCACTTGGGGTTAGCTCGCGATGAAGAAACCCTCCAACCTCACTGTTATTTGAATAAACTTCCGGATCAGTTTCTGCCCCAGACTCGTATTTTGATCACAGAGCCGATGCTAGCCACGGGGGGGTCGATTATGACCACCATGCAGGAACTCACCCAGCGCCAAGCCGATCCAGAATTGGTTCGGATTATCTCCGTCGTGGCAGCCCCCCCAGCGCTTAAACAATTGGGTGAAAACTATCCGAGTTTACAAATCTATACTGCGACCATTGATGAAGGCTTGAACGAGCAAGGGTTCATTGTTCCTGGGTTAGGAGATGCGGGCGATCGCGCCTTTGAAACTGCTTAGGTGAATTTAGAGCATGTTGGGTATCCCCATGGTGGAGGATTGCCGTTCAAGAGGATCGGCAATCTCGCAATCTCACCGTATACCCTGACTACAAATCATCCGCTAAACTGATGGATATCAGTATCGATCTACTTGTACGGCTAACCCCACATATATCACCATGGCAGCAACCGAAATTACAGCATTAATTGCTAGCAGTCTCGCAACATTTTTACAAATTTACTTTGCTCTATTAATCATTCGGATTTTGCTAAGTTGGTTCCCCAATATTGATTGGAGTAGTGCACCCTTTTCGGTTTTGAGTCAGCTTACTGATCCCTATCTCAATATTTTTCGTTCCATCATTCCGCCTTTAGGTGGAATCGACTTTTCTCCGATCTTAGCAATCTTTCTATTGCAGTTCTTACAGCAAGCTATGACTGGGATTGCTTTGTAAAACAGCTTGATAAGCCTCCGTTCTTCTGGCAAGAGGAGGATGCTGTATCATGTTGAAAAATCTATAGGTCTACTAAATACCCTGAGTTCTAGATAAGGTGAACTCAGGGTATTTGAGTTAAAGTCTAAATCTCAACTAGCGGACTTTGGCGGTAAAACCGCTTGCCTTGAACTTCTCAAGTTTTAAGGGCGTTACTAGAGCATCGGGCACACTCACTCTGAGCTCAAATGTGCCTTCTCCAGGGTCAACAATATCAATGGCTCCCAGCCGTCCCCGGTTCTCCATGGCAGGGTTGTTGTTTGCATCAAAGATGCGGCCAAATACGTCTGCATCCATCACAGGTTTACCGGATTTGTTGACCGTTGTCCCTGAAATGATAAAACAGTTGGCCAATTGCATGATGGGACCGCCACTGGTTACCGTTCCCTTGCCAACATCAGGGGAACATTCAGCGTAGGTCAGATCCTTGAGCTCAATTTGGGTTACTGCAAGGGCAGGTGGGCTGATAAAACTGCTGATGAGCAATGCAAACGCCACACAGAAACAGGCAAACTTGACACGTAAAGACATAGTGGTTGATTTCATCTGATTAATCATTGAAAACGGTTTGGCTAACTATCTGTCCCAGTGCATTTGCTTGGCTCCCACTTGTGGTGGGCAATGGTGTTGGATCGAACGCTCGCAAAACAGCAAATAGAACAGAGGTAGACACATATAGTATCTACCTCCAGCATTCTATCGTTATCTGTAGTTGTAATTGAGTACAGCCCTAAGTAAGGCCAACAGGATAGAAGAGAGAGTTGATGTACTTACGACCCTGCACAGGGATCTGCCTTAGCGGCACAGGGATCTTCTTTTGCAGCACAGGGATCGCCTTTGGCAGCGCAGGGGTCATCTTTCGCAGCACAGGGATCGCCTGATTTCGCAGCACAAGGATCTGTTGTTTCAGTGGTTTCGGCGCCGTTCTTCTCTTTAGCAGCACAGGGATTAGCGCAACCGATCACCAGGCCACCAACACTTAGTAAAGAAACGGTGGCAACCATTGCCATATATTTAACTTTCATTGATACTCTCCATGATGGATTAATCTTCGGTGCAACTAAAATTGCCTAATTAATTGTTGCATTAAATGGAAATTTGGCTGAAATAGGACGTTCTTTTGGCGAACCTTTCATAAGATCCACATATACATTCTTGATTGAGACTGACCAATCTGAAATTTTGCTGAGAAAGAGATGGGGATTAGTTAAGAAAGTGATTTTTCAGGGATTGAAGTATTTTAAACAGTGACTTTAAGTTCTGTTTTGGCCGACGTTACTGGATTCTCAGGGAAAATTTATTGAGTGGTCAGGACGATATCATCTGTTCAACTTTAAACTTGAGATAGGGCTGTACGTTAGTTCCCTTGATGAGATGAAACCCTATGCAATTTAGACTCCTTCAGTATGGAAGTTTGTTGGCATTTGTGTTTGTGGCAGGCTGTAGTTCAACCTCCCAAACCAGTGAGGAAAATCAACCTGTAGAAGTCATTAAATTGACTCAAACGGGCTGTCAATTTTTGGAAACAGAATCTGAAGATTTTAAATTCAAAACAACACAGGCTGACGACTGTAAGAAGTTGAATGGTGAAACTTTAGAACAACGCCAATCCAGTTTTAAACCTTTGACCCTAAAGCCTGGGAAGTATGTGTTTGAAGTTACGAACCGAGATGTACCTTATGAACTGGGTTTCTATCTGCGAGGGGAAGGGATCAACCAAGTTACCCTGCCTAAAGTCAGTGGCGGTGACCTCAATCAAGGACAAACCCAAGCCTATGAGATTACGCTAAAACCGGGAAACTACGTTTTTAGTTGTCCTCTGAACCCTACGCCTGACTATCCAGTCATTGTTCAATAGCTTTGAATCCACTTTGTAGAACATCAAGATGGTAGATCAAGATTGGTTCGTAACGGATGATGGCCAAGTGCAACCTTGGTCCCATCAGTCCTTGCCACAGAAAAGAGCTCAAACTTACAGACTGTATCGATTTCTGACGGAAGTCGAAGATATCCTGGCGGCAATGGATCAGGATCAGGAGCGACTACAGGCTATCCATCCCCTTGTTCGGGAGCTGCTGACAGACTCGGCCTGGTTGCAGTTTGAAGTTCAGCCTCCTGACCCTGAACGAGGTTGGTCCGTCACCATGCTTTACGATGAACCGAATTTTCCGCTGACGGTACAAACGGTGGTTTGGTTGCCGGGGCAAATGTCGCCGATTCATAATCATGCTACTTGGGGGGTGGTGGCTTTGGTCAGTGGCCAAGAGAAAAATACGTTCTGGCAGCGTACCCCGTCCGATGGCCATCCCCACAAGATTGAGGCTGCAGGTGAGTTGATTTTGAACCCTGGCGATACGATTAGCGTCATGCCTGAGGCCATTCACTGCGTGGAAGCTTTAGGTGATGAACCGACGGTTACATTTAATCTTTACGGGCTGACGGATTATCAAACCCGGTACAACTTTGATCCGGTTTCCCATACCGCCAAGTTATTTTGAAGGACGGCTAGCGTGGGTGCATTTCCGATCAAATCTTCCCTTCGTAAGGGATGGCGAAACTTCTCTCCCCAGTTGCGCCAAGCTGTTAATCCTAAGTCACTCCAGTTTCGGCTGACGGCTAGTATTGCTGGCCTGATTGCTGTGGGACTGACCAGCGTTGCTTTATGGACTAGCTGGAAGATGCAGCGGATTTTGATTTCTAGCCACAAGCAAAAAATTGTTGATATTGGCGATCGGATCGCAGATGATGTGGTGCTCTATCAACAAGATGAAATGTTTACGGTGCAGAAGAGTATCGAAAAAGCGATTAACAATCGGTCTGGACGTAATTTATTGCTCTGGGTGAACGATGCTCAGGGAACCTTAGTGGCGACTTCCGACAATATGTCAGGTCCAGCGTGGCAACGGTTTGAAAGTCCTAGCACCTTGGCAACGGCTTTTCGAGACAGCATCGTACCGAAGGTCTACCACATCCAAGGGCGAGATTTTGTAGCTTGCCATAGCCCCTTAAGGGTGAGAAATCAGCCATTAGGAACGCTCTTTGTGGCCCAGGATATTACTGAGGATCAACGTAAGTTTGTTGCTAGTGTGCAGTCCCTGGCCCTGGCCAGTGTAGTTGCTATTGTCTTGATTACTCTAGCTTTAACTTGGTATGTGAATCGGTCGTTACGCCCCCTTTGCGAAATGGGCTTAATGACCAAAGCCATTTCACCCGATGATTTAGGGGGGACGAAGGTCGAAATTGACAATGCTCCCAGCGAAATCCAAGAACTAGCAGAGACCTTCAATATGATGTTGGATCGCTTGTCAGAGGCTTGGCAAGAGCAGCAGCACACTACAGAACGACAGCGGGAGTTTGTGAGCAATGTTTCCCATGAACTACGAACGCCCCTCACGATCGTCCGGGGCTATTTGCAAAGTATTCAACGCCGGGGCGATAACCTGACTGAAATGCAGCGGGAAGCGTTAGAAATCTCTACGGCTGAGGCTGACCTCACGATTCGGTTATTGCAAGATTTGCTCTGTTTAGCCCGAGCTGATGATGGGTATATGCCTTATCATCTGGAGACGTTGATTCTGAATGATGTGGCGGTAGAAGTCGTTAATATGGCAGAAAAGTTTAATCATCGTCAGATTGAGTTGGAGTCTGAGTCTCCTTTAATTCCCGTGTTTGCCGACGCGGATCGCCTCCAACAGGTATTGGTAAACTTGGTGGAAAATGCGATTAAATATTCAGCAACTACGGAACCTGTCACTGTGAAGCTAGAACAACGAGAGGATTCAGCTTTGATTCATGTGTGCGATCGCGGCGATGGTATCCCTCTCAAGCAGCAATCCCGCATTTTTGAACGTTTTTATCGATTAGATGAAGCCCGAGCCCGCTGTACAGGTGGTGTTGGTCTGGGCCTATCCTTAGTCAAGACCTTCACCGAAGGCATGGGAGGGCAAGTCAGTGTCCTTTCTGCAGAGGGTGAAGGCAGCACATTCACCGTGACGTTACCCATATCTCCTGAAGCAAAAATATGACAGCACATATTCTCCTGGTTGAAGACGAAACCAAATTGGCTCAATTTGTTGAGATGGAACTGACCCATGAGGGGTATCAGGTTACCGTAGCCAATGATGGGATTGGGGGACTCACGGCAGCTCGGGAGTCCCAACCGGATTTGATTCTCCTGGACTGGATGTTGCCAGGGTTCTCTGGCGTTGAAGTCTGCCGCCGTCTGCGGGCGACCGGGGATAAGGTGCCCGTTATTTTATTGACCGCCAAAGATGAAATTAGCGATCGGGTCGAAGGGTTGGATGCCGGGGCGGATGACTATATGGTGAAGCCCTTTAGCATTGAGGAGCTGTTAGCTAGAGTTCGTGCCCATTTGCGGCGAACCCAAGAAGAAGATCCAGATGTCCTAGAATTCTCGAACCTGTCCCTCAATCAGCGGACCCGTGAGATCTTTCGAGGGGAGCGGTCGATTGAATTAACCGCCAAAGAGTTTGATTTGCTGGTGTATTTGATGATGCATCCGCGCCAGGTATTGACCCGCGATCGCATCCTAGAACAGGTCTGGGGGTATGACTTTATGGGTGATTCCAATATCATCGAAGTTTATATTCGCTACCTTCGCCTTAAGCTCGAAGAGAACCAGGAAAAGCGGTTGATTCAGACGGTCCGGGGCGTTGGCTACGTGATGAGAGAGTGAGTCACTATTGCTCTTGTAAACGTAAAGTCCAATGAAGGGATATGCCCTTAACTTGATCCCGTGATTGCTCACCCCTTAGGATGAGGCTCAGTTATCGATCTTCTGGACTGGAGTATGATGCTGCAGTCTGATCCTTACCTTAAGCCGACAAATTCCTATGGGACTCTTTGATCAAATCCTTAGCGCTATTGATAACCCAGCGTTACAAGCTAATACCGGCCAATTGGGCAATATCCTGAATACAGTGCAGCAGCTCAGCCAGCAACCAGGCATGAACAATAGCTCCACTGAAGCAGTGATGTCTTTGCTAGGCAATCACGTCCGTTCTGCATTAAAGTCTCAATCTGCAGACCAAGCCCAAGCTCTCGTCAATCAATACGGCGGTACTAATGCCAACGGGGCTGCGGTCAATGCCCTGTTTTCTGGCGGACAACAACAGCAAATTGCCCAAGAAATTTCTCAGCGGACGGGTTTAAGTAGCAGCGTTATTCAAGGACTTTTGCCTGTACTCGTTCCCATCGTGTTGAATTTGCTTCATAGCGGTTCTTCCCAAGCTAATCCAAACCAGGGTTCTAATCCCGTCTTAAATCAGTTTTTAGACAGTGATGGGGACGGTGATGTCGATGTTGCCGATGCCCTGCGCTTAGCCGGAAACTTCTTAGGCCAGCGTTAGCCTTTTACAAAACCTCAATCTCCCTCTGCACTATGGCAAAACTTGAGATCAAACACCTCAATAAAACCTACAACCCCAAAGTTGTTCCCGTTAAGGACCTCAGCCTAGCTGTAGAGGATGGTGAGTTCTTGACATTGCTAGGCCCTTCTGGCTGTGGCAAATCTACTACTCTGCGCCTGATTGCGGGGTTGGAACAACCCACCCGAGGGGATGTGGTGATTGGACCTGATGTGGTTACTCATAAGAGTGCCGGGGACCGAGATATTGCCATGGTGTTTCAAAGCTATGCGCTCTATCCCCATATGAATGTCTACGACAATATTGCGTCAGGGTTGAAGCTGCGCAAAATGTCTAGCAATGATATTCAGCAGCGGGTGGCTGAAGCTAGCCGCGTCCTCAACCTCGATGACTTAATGCGGCGTAAACCCGGACAACTCTCGGGGGGACAACGACAGCGGGTGGCCCTAGGTCGCGCCTTAGTTCGCAATCCTGCAGTGTTTTTGTTAGATGAACCCTTAAGTAATCTGGATGCTCTGCTGCGAGAGCAGGTGCGGGCGGAACTCAAGCAGTTATTTGAGAAGCAAAAAGCCCCGGTTGTCTATGTCACCCATGATCAGACAGAAGCCATGACGCTTTCATCTAAGGTAGCGGTGCTCTACCAAGGAGATTTACAGCAGCTCGATCCACCTCAACAAATTTATTCTCGGCCTGCCAACCAGTTTGTGGCTGGGTTTATTGGTAGCCCCCAGATGAATCTGTTAACCCTCAGGTGTGAGAATCAATCAGCCATTTTGGGGGCTACTCGGATTCCTCTACCGAGTAGCGCTGGGAGTCCTCGGGAAATTGTCTTAGGGATTCGACCTGAACATACCCGACTAGCTACATCAGGGGATGCCACCACAGTTACAGGCCAAGTCTTCCTGGTAGAGAATTTGGGGATGAGTAATCTTTTGAGTATTAAAGTCCAGGGCGGTGAAGAGACGATACGGGCTTTGTTACCTACCGATCAAACCTGGTCAGGAGAAACTATTTCGGTGGCATTACCCACCAATCAACTGCATTGGTTTGATGTGCGATCGCAACTGCGATTGGAATAGCTATCAAGATTGGTTGAACGAGAGATTAGAGCAATAAAGAAGAGAGCATGTCGCTGGTTTAGAGAGAAGTAACATGCTCTCTTCTTTAAATTGCAGCTTGTAGAATCTATGCTTGAAAAACTAAATGGTTCAGTCTGTTTTACCCAAACATTTTTTTGATTGATAGACCCGTCAGTATATTTTTTGTTGACTGAAAATATGCGCCATCGAATAGAGGGATCAAAGGGGCTTTAACTTGAGTATGACTGTCCCCTCATAAAGCCCAATCATTGGATGGTAAAACTGTTCACCCATAACAACTATTATTTAGCCACTGGATGATAATAGAGCTAAATAGCCAGTCCTCGCCTTATTTGTTGGGGAGTTTGAACCCTAGAGTCCTTGAATGGGGACTTACAGCCTATTATGTCTATATAATAGAGACAATGAATGGTGAGGGGACATTCGATTGGCAACTGAACTAGATGTTGAAAGAAAAGCTGGCGACGAAGGTGAGCGTAAGTACTGCTGGCAATGCGACTTTGTGACACGAATGCACATGACAAAGTGCATTGTTTGTGGAGCGCCACTGTACGACAAGCCTAAACATAAACGTATTACTCAACCTCAAAATACTTTGCCATCTGACGACAAAACTAAGCGACCGAACAAGAAAACAACGGTTCTCCTGAGTTTTTTACTCTTTGCCGGGGCGGTAAGTGCTGCGATCGCATTGATCAGTCCTTGGAAGCGAGCAACTGAGCCAGTTGTCAGTCCTGGCCCTGCGAATATCGAGGTCTTAGGCGATACGTTCTTAGGCTACAGTACCCTTTGGGATCAGGACTTCCAGAAAAAGCTCAAAGATGCTGAAATTACCATCGGATATTCGGATGAGCTAGATCAGAAAACGCGAGCCCAAAAGCTCTCCAGCGGCGAAGTTGATTTTATGGTGACGACCATCAATCAACTGTTTGAGACCCCCAGTACGGGCAAAATCATTGCCATGTGGGATTGGACCCGTGGAGCTGATCGTCTTGTCCTCAATAACAAGCAATTTCCCCAAGTCACTACGATTCAAGGGTTGAATCGTGCGGCCACCCAAGCTGCACAGCAGGGAGAACTCCTATCTATTATTTTTGCGGGCAATACCCCTAGCGAATATCTCAGTATTCTGCTGGCGGATAAGTCTCCAGAGTTTGCGTTGGAAAAATTCAACATCATTCGTGTGGATGATTCATCGACGGCATGGCAGCGGTTTCAGAATCCTCAACCTGGAGAAAATATCGTCGCTGGAATTTTTTGGGAGCCTTATGTCACTCAGGCGAGTCGAGCTGGATATATTCCTTCTCTATCTTCTGCCCATGTTCAACGATCGATTGTTGATGTGGTGGTGGCGTCTCCCCAAGTCCTAGCGGATCACCCTGGTAAAGTTCAACAGTTTGTAAATGCCTACTACGAGCATATTTCGCGACGTTCTATTGATAAAACGGCTTGGCGACAGCAGTTTGAGAATTTAGGGGGATTGACTTCATCAGAATCCTTGAACTTTTTGCAAGGCGTATACTTTTTTGAGGTCAACTGTGCCAATCATTGGATGAATGGCCCGACGAAGTTGCTTCGTCAGCGTCTCAATTACACGAAACAGGTGCTATACGGCAGTGGTCGTCTGACTGCAACGCCAAATAGCGTGGATCAGCTTTATGATGGCCGCTTTGTGGCTGAACTCGCAACGTCAGATGCGGCTGCTAGCTGTCCCGCATCCCAAGCAACTGCTCCACCGATTGCACCTAAGCCTAACTCTGCACCCTCTGCTCCGGCTGAAAAGACCCAGGCAAAGGCAACGGCCACAACGCAAACAACCATTGCCATTCAGTTTGAAGTGGGGGCAGCTCAACTGAATGATCCAGCCAAAAAGGCATTGGATCAGGTTTTGGATACAGCCAATCCCAACGATACGGTGCGAATTAATGCCACCTTTGTGGATGCCAGTAGTGCTAGAGCTTTGGCTTTGTTGAAAAGTCGGGCAACTGCGGTGGAACAATATGTTGCGGATAGACTGCCTACGGCGAGTATTCAGACGACTTTGAATTCTGGTGGGACTGAAAGCCCAAATGTTAGGGTCTCGATTGGCAAAGGATTAACCCCTTAACCCGTTCTGGCGTTAGCATTTGAATGAGACAACCCTAAGGCCTTACTAGCAACAATGGCAGATTATGACGTCCTCGTGATTGGTAGCGGTATTGGGGGGCTGATTGCTGGCAGTTTGTTGGCCCGATACGGTAAACGGGTATTGATTTGTGAGAGCCATGCGATTCCGGGTGGGGCTGCCCATGGATTTCAACGCCAAGGCTTTCATTTTGATACTGGTCCTTCCTTTTATTGTGGCCTGAGTGACCCTCAGAGCTTGAATCCGGTGCGCCAAGTGTTGCAGGTTTTAGGCGAAACGGTAGATGCGATCGCATATGATCCTCTCGGCTACTATCACTTCCCCGAAGACGATCCGGCAGGGCATTTAGCAGATGGCTTCCCCATCTATGGCGATGCTCAAAAATACCGAGAAGCCATCGCTCAAATTACCCCTGATGGCGCCCGTCAACTCCAGAAACTGGAACAAAAATTTCTGGCCCTATTTGCGCCTCTCAAGCAAATTCCCCTCCTTACCCTACGCAGTAACTGGACCTTGATTCCCTGGCTGATTCGGCATCAGCCGATGGCCTTAGCCCAGTTATTGCCTCAGCTCCGCAATATCCAGAGTTCTGCTGGGGCAATGCTTAATCGAACCGTGAGCGATCCTTGGGTGCGTCGCTTGTTCGATTTGGAATGCTTTCTACTTTCAGGGCTTACAGCCCAAGACACCGTTGCTCCAGAAATGGCATTTATGTTTGGGGAACGGTCCGGTTCCACCATTGATTATCCCGTGGGCGGCAGTCCTGCGATTATCCAAGCCCTGATTCGAGGTCTCAAAAAGTGGGGAGGAGAACTTCGCCTGAAGACCCATGTGGACCAAATTTTAGTTCAAGGTGGAACCGTTCAGGGGATTCAGCTGAAGAATGGAGAACGCCTAACTGCCCCAATCGTTATTTCTAATGCCACGGTTTGGGACACCTTCAATCAGCTTCTCAAACCTGAGCATGTACCATCTGCCTATCGACGACAATCCTTGGCAACTCCTGCCGTTGATAGCTTTATGCATCTCCATGTGGGGATTCAGTCGGAGGGGCTAGCGGACCTTCCTGGACATCATGTGGTGATTCATAGCAATCAACAGCCCATCACTCATCCTGGCAATACCTGTATGGTGTCTATTCCTTCAGTTTGGGATGCATCCTTAGCGCCCCAAGGACATCATGTGATTCATACCTATACTCTGGAACCCTTTGCCCCTTGGGAACGGGTGGAGGATTATGATCGGCTCAAGCAGGAGCGGGCACAGTCCCTCTATCGAGCCTTAGAAATAGTGATACCGGATGTGCGATCGCGCATCACTCTAGAACTCATTGGCACCCCTCTTACCCATCGCCACTATCTCCGTCGCCATCAGGGCACCTATGGTCCTGCCATTCCCGCAGGCAAGGGAACCTTCCCCAGCTGCCATACACCCATATCAGGGCTGTATCGAGTCGGGGATTCAACCATGCCTGGGATTGGTGTTCCTGCAGTGGCGGCCTCCGGTATCCTCTGTGCCAATACTCTAGTTTCTCCACAGCAGATTCAGGATTTGCTAAAAACGGTTGCTTGAAGTGCTTGAAATGAAAAGCACCTAGAGTTAAGGACTAATAATGATACCGACAGGCAATAATTGTCAGATAGTGATCATCAATGGCATAGACTAATCGATGGGTCTCATCTATGCGTCGAGACCAAAATCCCGATAGATTTTCTCGTAAAGCCTCAGGTTTACCAATGCCTTTAAATGGCTGATTGTTCGTAGCCTGAATGAGCTTATTGATCCGCTTCAGCGTTTTTTTATCCTGTCCTTGCCAGTAGAGATAGTCGTTCCAGGCAGCATCTGTCCAGGCCAATTTGCGACTACTCATCCAAGAGGTCTTGCTCAGTCACTTGTCCCTGTCGATATTGGGCAATGGATTGTTCTAGGTGAGCTGCATTGGCGGGTGACTTTAACAAATGAACGGTTTCTAGCAAGCTATTAAAAGACTCCAGAGACATCAACACTGCATCATCAGCATCTCGTCGAGTGATGATCGTGTAGTCGGCATCATCAACGACTCGATCGAAGACAGCTTTCAGTTTGCTGCGGGCTTCACTGAAGGAAATGATGTTCATATTCTCTTGTACTACTTACTGTACAAGTATAGCCGATCAGACAAGTGAGGTTGTCATAGACTCTACTGGGCTTGGCCTTTGAGAATAACAGTCTGATCCTGAAAATTCAGATCCTTAATTTGGAGCTGTCCCAACTGGAGATTTACGGGGCTGTCTAAGAGATTGGTTGGAAGATTGATGCGATCGCGGATATCTCCATAGGAAAATCGAACATTGCCCACGACTAACCTGGCATCTTCTCCTAGGACCACTTTCCCCTGTTGGACCTGGGGCTTGCCCTCCACTCCCACATAGATTTCCTTATCTTGTAAAACCGGGAAACTTTGCAGTAATCCCTTGACCGTTGCCTGATACTCAGATGGCAACTGGTCTAGGGGAAGTGTCGATGTATCCACCACAATCCCGGTTTGGAGCTGGCCCGCTTCAATTTTGGTATTCATCGCTTTTACTGAGGTAATCACTTTAGGACTACGAGCCTGGGCTGGGAGTGATGTGACCACAAACTGATTGAATTCTTGGGCCGTTAATTGCACCTCAGGTGTTTGGGAGGCGGTGGTGCTGAGGACTCGATCTACTTTTTGGTGCAGGCCAAAGGCTAAGCTCTCTATTTCAGCAGGGTCATCGATTTGGGTGGGCAGTAATGTGGAGGGGGCTGTTTCCGGTGTTGATTCACGGGTATACCAATCGGGGAGATGGGTGACCTGTTGCCAGGTATAGGCCAACCAGCCGCCACCTCCTAGTAGCAACAAGAAGGCGACCAGTCCTATCTTTTTAAGCATGCAAACCTACTTCAAACCTGAGCCTAGCTGAACACTTGGCTCCCCCATTCCAAGACCAACGCTCTATGACGCTGAATGCCTCCTAAGAGTTTCAGTTAGATTTTTGACCATAGCAATATGAGACATATCTGCCTGGATAAAAGGTTCTCCCTGCCGTTCGAATCCAAATTGTTCGTAAAACGATGCCGACGGAGCTTGGGCATAAAGAATCGCCGTGGCAAATCCCTGTTGTTGGACATACTGCAGGACTGAGGTTGTAATCGCTTTGCCAATTCCCTGCTGACGAAATCCCTGCAATACCGCTACCCGTTCAATTTTAGCTTGGGTTCCATCTCCATAGGCTCTGACACGGGCAATGCCGACGGGTTGCTGTTGCCAATAGGCAATAAAGTGATCGGCGGTTGCATCTTCTCCATCCATATCCAGTTCAGGATCGATGTTTTGCTCAATGTGAAACACTTGCTGCCGAATTAGAAAGATATCGCCAGCATAGTCTGTATAAGGGGTCTGTCTAACCTCCAAATTAGAACCCAATGATGCATCGATAGTCATTGCCAATCCATAAATAGACCTTGGCTCTAACTATAATCTGCATATCACAGACTTGAACTAAAGCGTTTCCGCCAGTATTTTAACCGCGGGCTAATGAGCTGCATATCCATAGCCACCTGCTCCCATACATTGAACCAGCCCCGAGCCCCCTCTCGTTGCTTTTTGGCTAAGGATAGTTCAATGTAGGCGTCCATAAGGGCATCAAACTCTCCAATATGGAAGCTATCGCGGGACAAAAAAGAGTGCAACAGGACCTCGGCAGCTTCCACTTCGTGGTTCTGTAGATGTAGCTTAGCCATCGCCGCACTCGCAAACAGATAGTCTGGGTATCGATCGACAATTTCATAAATGAGAGCATTGGTTTCATCCTCACGATCTTGCTGGCTAAGAGCCATCGCCAGATTATTCATCAGATCAGGAGAGTCTGGCTCTATGGCTAACGCTTGCTTTAAGAGAGTTTCAGCCTCAATCGCTGGCTCTTTGCTATTTGCTCTTAGAAGATAGATAGCCTCTTCCAACAAATTTTTTACCCGCTTAGTATGTTTAACGAGGGGGTCAGTATGGAATTGATAAGCCAACAGCATTATTTCGCGCCATTCTCCTTCAATCCAAAGCGTTACTTTATCTTTAGGGATTAACTTGGCTTGAGCTGCTAAATTAGCAGCCCGATTACGCATTGCATCTGTACCGTTCTGACTAAGGGCAAACACCTTCACCATCTCCAGCAATTCTGGTGTTTTGACTTGTTCGGCTATCGTGAGTATGAATTCCTGCCCCTGGGGGCCTCCGCGCTCTAATACTCTGGGTAGAGTAGACATCACCTTTGGATGATGTTTTAGAAATCTCTCAAAATTAGCAACTAGCTTGTCCGCCTTTTTAGACTTTAATCCAGCGTCAAGGGTTTGCTGTAACTCGTGCATCTCTTGGGGATTGATCCACTGCTCCCATTGAAAGGGCCAAGCTCCATTACGCTGGCCAATGGGGTTACGAATATTGTCTAGATTCTCTTTAGCAATGTCATGATCGTCATAGTCATTCACTGCAATTTTCCATTGAGAAATCGCCTGCTCAACCTTACCTTTTCGAGCAAGGGCGACTGCTGATAGGTGATAGAACAACATACTAGAAGGCGACTCTTCCACTGTCGCAGCTTGAGCTTGTTCCCAAACTTCAACCACACCATCATCATCAGTGAGATAGGTCAGTCCTTCTACCTTTTTTGTCCATCCATCCCAAGCACTGGCAGAACTTGCTTTGAGTTGATCGCCATAGGATTTTGCAGTATCAAGCTTCCCAGCGATAACCAAAAAATGAATCAAATTAGAAAGGGCATGAACGTTGTTAGGCTCGAAGTCTAATACGCCTTGAGCAGTGGTAATGGCACCTTCGATATCTCTTTGCATCCAACTGATTAAACTGAGGTTATTTCTAGCAGAGATAAAAGTGGGATTCTTCTCTAGAACTTGCTCTTCAGCCTCACGCGCTTCTTCATAATCACCTTGTTCCATATAGGCTTGGCCTTGTTCGTGGAGCATGGCTACAGCCCAATCATCCTTAGACGTTAAGCCTATTTCTGCTAACAGATCTTGAAATTCTGGCTCTAATAGCTCAATGGTTTGTCTGGCTTGAGTGGCAAGTTCGTGATCAGGATCTAGTTCAAGTGCCTGATGAAAGGTATGTAATGCCATTAAAGGATGCTTGTTTTTTAGATATGCGCTTGCCAACATATAGGAATTGCTGGCACTAGGAGCAATGGTGTAGAGACCTTCGCAAGCTTTTTGAAAAATCTTCATTTCGCCTGTTTCTAAGCTGGCATCGACTAGAAGTTCCCACACCCATTTTTCTTGGGGGGATGATTGGCAAAGGGGATACAAAGTCCGACAGACTTCAGGCCACTCCTCTTTTCTGGCATGAGTTTTTGCTCGTTTTAGCGCACCGACCGGATTATTGGCACCAAACCCAAGATTTGCCGACTGTGATGTGGGCTTTTTGCGTTTAACCATGGTGTTATTGAGAACCTCGGCTATGAATCAGGGTTGCAGTCAGTTTATCCCAGGAATTTGGCTTTACTCAGTCGCTTTATCAAGCATTAATTAGAAACTGGGATGGAGAGATCGAGTAAGGAGTTTACTCGGGAAACCGATTATCTTGGGGCGGTTCTCCGCAACTATTCTGCACCAGACATCTTGATGAGGGTAGGATTTCTCTCCATACTGTATAGGGTTTTCAGGATTTTCGATCATGGGTTGGGTATTGCATATTGGATATAACGAACAAACAAAGCGGTTGTTTCCGCTTCACTGATAACAGCCAATGCGAGGTACAAAACTATGATGATTCGTTACTGGAACCCGATCGAAGAAGCTGATGCTATCCGTCACCAGCTTGATCGCCTTTTTGAAGAAATAGTGGATGCGGATACGTCCACCGTTAATTGGTCCCCTGCCATTGAAGTTTGGGATAAGGGCAATGCACTCATTCTCAAAGCCTTCTTGCCAGGTGTTAAGGCCGATGATTTGGATATTCAGGTGACTCGAAAATCCATCTCACTGTCCGGCCAGCGTCATGCCGAAGAGTTGCCAGACGGCACTAAACACCTCTATTCCGACATCCGGTATGGACAATTCCATCGAGCCACTAAGCTCCCGGTTGAGGTTCAAAATACTAAGGTTGAGGCCTCCTTTGACCAAGGTATTCTCACCCTCACCCTGCCAAAAGCCGAAGCCGAACAAAATAAAGTGGTGAAGGTCAACCTTGCGGGAGCGACTGAGTCACCGGCCATAGATACAGCTGACAACGTTTAATGACTTAACCGCCAGCTCTCTCTTGGGTCTAACGGGTTAACCCTGGACCGAATTCTGGTAATGCCTACTGTCCTTGAGGAGCATTGTTGCTCCTCAAGGATTTTTTTAGGAGCTGATTTCGCTGCAGTTCATTGGGGGGATGCCATGCCATCAGGTAAACATTCATGAGGAAGTGCTCCTGAGCTAGGTATAAATTCTCATTATCTGTTATGACTGACTTACGATCTGAACGTTCTTGTCATGTTTCTGGGAACCACAATAGAAACAACCGTTGTCCGAGTGGTTGATGGAGATACCATTCGGGTGCAGTTACCCCATCTTGAACAAGAGAAGTCCCTGCGTTTACTCAATCTGGAAACTGAAGAATCCAACTCGGGCAGCAATAAGATCATTACGCCCTGGGGGCAACAGGCCAAAGAACGAGCTGAGCAATTTTTTCAGCCTAATGATCGCGTAACTCTGGAATATCCTGGGACTGAATCGCCGGAGATTTGCCATCGACGCTATCAAGACAACTATGGCCGTCCCCTTTTGCTGATTCATAAACAGGGGGTGGATTATCAAGAAGTGATGATTCGAGAAGGATATAGCCCCTATTTCAATAAATATGGCAATGCTGTGTTTTCTGAATATCATCAGCGCTATCAGCAGGCAGAACGGGACGCTCAGGAGGCTAATTTGGGGGTTTGGGACCAATTAGCAGCTAATGGAGAGAATATTCATAATTATGCAGCTTTAGGCATTTGGTGGAGCCTCAGAGCTGAAATTGTTGATGGGTTTCGTCACTATAAAGCTCACCAGTCAGACTTACTCAACTCCCGGTTAGATTTTGAGGAGATTGTGGCTAGAGCCCAGTACCAGGAGAAGGTTGTGGTGTTTACGGAGTTGCGATCGCTAAGACGTATCACCGCCACAAGTGCCCGGATCGAGATTGGTTCGGTCAAACAGCCCTTCAGTTTATATCTCCCCAATACAGAATCTCCGGGAGGCAAAGCGGTGGTTAATCTGCTCAACAATCGATACTTCAGTACCGAGAATGCTCCCAAACGGAGTTATGCCTATGTGGCTGGACAACTGCGAATGTTCAACAAAAATCCCCAAATCACTATTAAATCAACGGCCCAGATTATGGATGAACCCGCTTTGTCTGCCATACCACTTCTGAAACAAGCGGATAAGTTAGCCTCTGCCTAATATGGGATCTGATAGGGATGGGTGAAACGTTACCCGTTGATGAGTTGGAAGCCTGAGATAGCAACATCTATGAACTCACTGATCCAGCGCCAGATTGCCTTTAATCTCAGCAGCAGCAATGCATGGGACGCCTTTGCAGATCATCGGAGTCAAGTAACGTCCCTGCTAAAGCATGGTTCGGACCTGTCTCGTCTGTGTATTTTAGGTGCTGGCAATTGTAATGACCTGGATTTGATGACCCTTATCCAATTCCACCAAGATATTCATCTAGTAGATATTGATATGGATGCCTTAGCACAGGGGGTAGCCAAACAAAATCTTGCGGATCATGCTCATATCCATCTGCACGGTGGTATTGATTTAACCGGGATGATCGAGCAGATGTCCTACTGGTCCCCCAACTCTGCTCTCACAGAGACAGATATTGTTGCTTGTATCGATGCTTCGGCTCACTGCCTTGCGCCACTTCCAGGCCCGTTTGAGGTAGTGGCCTCAACTTGCCTATTGAGTCAGTTGATCAAAATTGTTGTGGATACGATTGGCGAAAACCATCCCCAATTTGTGGAGGTGATTCAAGCGATTCGCTTGGGGCATTTGCGCTTGCTGATGCAACTTATAGTTCTCGGTGGTTTGGGGGTGCTGATTACAGATGTGGTTTCTTCTGATTCCTATCCACCATTGGCCTCTGTTCCCGCCCAAGATCTGAGCCAGGTGCTAGTGCAGCTAGTTCGATAGGGTAATTTCTTTCATGGTGTGAACCCTGCTGCAATCGTCAATCTCTTTCGTCAAGATCCCGTGTTAAGCCAGCAGGTGGCTAGCTTGGACCCTATTGGCCCTTGGCGCTGGAATTTCGGTCCACGTCACTATGCCGTCATTGCCGTGAAGATTCAAAAAAGATGATACTCACCCCTCTTCTGGAATGAGCCGATCATAAACATCTTCTTTGAGAAAGCACGCTGGTTGTCGAGGGATGGTGCAATGCCTCGGATAGCTTTAACCCAGTTCAGCCAAAGCTTGCTGGACGGTTTGCAGTGCTTTATCTACCTCTGCCCCACTCACCACTAGAGGAGGAACGAAGCGGATAACTTTAGGGCCTGCAGGAACGAGTAGTAAACCCGCTGCCATTGCGGCTTTAATCACCTCTATCGATGTGAGTTCAACCTCAGCTTTGAGAACTAGGCCATTAATCAGTCCCCAGCCGCGAACCTCAGCAATCAAGTTGGGATATTGAGACTTAAGCGTATGTAGTCCTGCCCGTAACTGTTCTCCTCGTTGGGCAGAATTTTCTAGCAGATTTTCAGTTTCTAACGTATCGAGAACGGCTAGGGCTGCAGCACATGCAAAGGGATTGCCGCCGAAGGTGCTGGCATGATCTCCTGGCTGTAAAACACTGCAAAATTCTTTGCTGAGCAGGGCACCAATCGGAATGCCACCTGCCAACCCTTTCGCTAGAGTAAAAACATCAGGTTCAATGCCCAAATTTTGATAACCCCAGAGTTTCCCTGTCCGGCCTACACCGACTTGCACCTCATCCAGAATGAGCAAGATGCCAGTTTCATCACAGATCTGGCGTACTCCTTGGAAGTACGCTTGTTGGCCGGGGCGCACACCCCCTTCCCCCTGCAAGGGCTCCAGGAGGATAGCTGCAACTTGGCGTTGGCCCTGATCTAGCGTTGCGATTTTATCCTTGAGGGCTGCTAAATCGTTAAAGGGTACATACTCAAATCCAGGTACCAGGGGATCAAAATTCTTTTGGTACTTCGGCTGTGCTGTTGCAGTAATCGTGGCTAGAGTCCGACCATGGAAACTCGCATCCGCCGTCAAAATCACGGGCTGCTCAATATTGAGAACCGTATGGGCATACTTCCGAGCCAGCTTAATCGCTCCTTCGTTGGCCTCTGCCCCTGAATTACAGAAAAAGGCACGATCAGCACAGGAATGTTGGGTGAGCCAGTGGGCTAGATCTCCCTGGGGGGGGATGTAATACAGATTAGAGACATGATGGAGGGTTTTGATTTGAGCTGTTACTGCTGCCACTAGGGCGGGATGAGCATGGCCCAAGGTGCAGGTGGCAATCCCGGCGACAAAATCTAGATACTCGCGTCCGTCTGTGTCCCAAACGTGACAGCCTTGTCCTCGCTCCAGGGCGATGGGGAAACGACCATAGGTGGTCATTACATCCTGATCAAAGTTGGCAGCACTAAAGGAATGGGCTGATACCGCAGATGGATCTTGAGCAAGGTTCGTGGGGCTCACAAGCACTCCTGCACGGACGAAAGGTTGACTTACATTGTAGAGGCAGACTTTTGTAAATTGCGATCCAATCCAGCTTTGACCCAATTAATGCAGGCTAATTCACTGGCAAAAATCTTAGGGGCGGCAATATTATTCAGCCGGGTGGGTGGGTAATGATCGTAAAAGAACTTGTCTGCGATCGCAGAAATGATCACAAGGTTTTGTTTGTAGATATAGCGCTGCTTGAAGTAGTCCATGGTGGGAATAGCGGACACCTCCGCCTCTAAATGTTCCCGGGCAATATCCAAAATGCCTTCTATGCGGCTGGAGTGAAGGCCCGCTGGATTATTGGTCCGATGCCATTCACTGCGGCTTCCCAGTTCAGACAACAAGCGATAGGCATAGATTGGGGTTTGGGCAATCTCACTATAGATATAAGGAATGATCAAATGTCCGCGATAGACCACGGACTGTTCATACATAAGGCGTCGAGGGGAAATCATCAGGGCGATTATTGGGTAAGGGCTTTCCAGAATTGCTGCATATTGTCCAATAAAGAAGGCTTACGGACATCTTCCGTAGCCATGAGAGGAGCTAGAATCTGACCAATCCGTTCTCCTGAAGGCCGATTCTCCTCTGATGCCAGAAGTTGGTACTCGCTACCTTCTTCTTCCCCCTCGGCCCACCAAACTTGCCAATCAGAGGGATAGGCGCGAATCACGGCCCCTCGTTCTAATGGCAAAAAAAGAATAACAAGAGTCAATATTATTTAGAAATCGCTCTCTTAGGCTCCGACCCGCCATGCCAATCCCGACAATTGAAACATCTTCTAGCTTGGGATTGAACAAAATGCAGACGCGATCTCCGGCCTGACTACAAATTTTCTCCACCTTGCCCACTTCTACGGGGGTAGGTGCAATAAAGACAAAGGCTTCATTCTCGGGTTGAACGGGCTCTAGTAATTCTTCAATCCCTCGCAACTCGTAGGTAATATCTTGCCATTGATGACGAGCTAAAGCGGCTGCCCCGGTATCGGAGAAAAAGACTTTGACGTTCTCCCCTAAATCGGGCAGTTGGCTGAGATATTGCTGGGCCACAGGTAAGGGCTTGAGTTCAGGGATGGCAATATCAATCTTTAGCAGGGTTTTGTGATCTGCGATCGCAGCCTTCGTTGCCTCAATGGCTTGGGATATTGACGTTTCCAAAGAATCGGGAAAGACCATTTGAACTTCTCACCGGAACAATAGACTCAGTTGATCTGAGGGCAATCCTCAAGGCCACAATGCGTCCCTAACTATTCTTACCTATAACTCCCCTCAAACCAAATCTGTCGAGTCAAGTATCGTTCGATTACTGAATCCTTGATATGTTCAGATCATGACCATAGCCTGTTCAAACTTGGCAGATTACCTGTGCAAATTTTAGTGACTGGTCTTCATCGTTCTGGTACTAGTGCGACTTCAAGACTGTTGGCTACCATGACTCATCTCAGCTTGCTGGACGATCCGCAATGGGCGATCTTCCAGCCGCAAATGGCGAAAGCCTATCGGCAGGTCAACCAATATCACCAAGAACTGACGCAATTTGACATCGTCAAATGTCCCCGGATGGGAGAGTGCCTAGATTGCATCCTGGAAGATTTCCCCCAAACTCAAGTTGTGTTCTTGGTTCGCGATCCGAGGGATGTTTACTGCTCCATTGCCGAAGCCCAAAGATCTTCAGACTCAACCGTGACGACGATGGCGGATAATCAGCGCTTTGGCCCCCATGAGTATCTATGGCAGGGTGTCGCCCTAGCCTTTCAAGCTTATGCTCAGCAAGCATTGCAGGCCCTCAACCGTGCCCCAGAACGGCTGACCCTCCTTAACTATGTCGAGATTTACCAGCATCCTCAACAAACCCTGCAAGGGCTTTGTCATCACCTTGGCCTGACGATCCACATACCTAACATCGCCTCCTTAGCGGGGCAACAATTAGGACCGACTCGAAATAAGCGTCAGAGCGATTTATCCATTAAAGGGTCGAATCGATGGCAGCAAGAACTCGATCCTGTAGAGGCAGATGATATTTTCGAGCTGTGTGGAGATGACTTTAAGACCCTGCTTACCCACTGCCGTAAATTCTCATCATGATCTTGGCCTCGACAACCTCAGATCAGGGCTAGC
Organism: Acaryochloris sp. 'Moss Beach'; assembly: GCF_021497025.1. NCBI lineage: Bacteria > Bacillati > Cyanobacteriota > Cyanophyceae > Acaryochloridales > Acaryochloridaceae > Acaryochloris > Acaryochloris sp. 'Moss Beach'. The sequence goes on along the minus strand of NZ_CP071717.1, from coordinate 1,211,839 downwards.
GGAACCTGCCACTCATACCAATTAGCATCTAAGAGTGTAATTCTAATTATTTGCTAAGCCAACTCAGTATTGGGTTTCACGAGTTTGAGAGTTACACCTTCAGGCACAGCTTGGTATCAGTGCAATTCTTGAATTGGGTATTTTCATGAACAAGGGGACAGTCCGAATGGGTTTCTTGCATCGTTTTGCATTTTCAGCCACCAGCATTGTGCTGTTGTCCTTAGGTAGCCCCACCCTTGCCCAATCTCAAGACTTCACCAAAGTTGAGATCAAGACGGTCCCTGTAGAAGAAGGGGTCTATATGTTGCTGGGAGAAGGTGGCAATATTGGGGTGTCTACCGGAGAAGATGGTGTCTTTCTGATCGACGATCAATTTGCCCCTTTAACCGCCAAGATTCAGGCCGCTCTTGATCAAATCACAGATAAACCGGTGCGATTCTTGCTGAATACCCACTGGCATTTTGATCACACAGGCGGTAACGAAAATTTCGGCAAAGCTGGGGTCGTTATTATTGCCCATAACCATGTCCGAGAACGCTTAAAAACCGATCAGTTTCTCAAGGTTTTTGACCGTAAGATTCCTGCTTCTCCCGCCGCTGCCCTTCCGATCATTACCTTTGGCGATACGGTGACTTTTCACCTTAATGGTCAGACGATTCATGCCTTTCATGTCGAACAGGCTCATACGGATGGTGATTCCGTGATTCACTTTCGAGAAGCTAATGTGATTCATGTCGGAGATGTCTATTTCAACGGTATCTATCCTTTTATCGATACGGAACATGGGGGATCTCTCGATGGCATGATTGAGGCCACTGAGCGTATTTTAGCGATCGCAGACCGCGATACCAAGATTATTCCAGGCCATGGTCCCCTCTCTAATCGGGCTGAATTGGTGACCTATCGGCGGATGCTACTGGATGTGCGATCGCGCACCCGTACTGCGATTCAAACAGGCATAACCTTAACCGACTTTATTGCCAGCAAACCCACCGCTGACTACGACAAAACCTGGGGGAAAGGATTTTTACCGCCCCAAAAATTCCTCACCATCGTTTATCAAGACTTAGCTGCAAGGTCGACCCCCTAGCTTGAGATTGACCTCGCAGTCTTTAGAGCCTATAACTCAGCGTAAGATCGTTCAATCAACCTTCGGGCTAAGGTTTGCACCCCTGTATGCTCGTAGTATTTGGCGGAAATATCCAGAAAAGCCCCTAGATAATCAAGCTTGCTTTGGGATCCCTCAATAAATCGAGATAGTCCATCCACAACCCCACCCTGGGTAATTCCCTTATCGGCTACAAACTTGTCCATCCAGCCTTTGCTGGACTCGAAACTCTCGGTCATAAAGGCCAGCTTGCCCTTAGAGTTATCCCCTGGAATGGCATCTTTAACCCCTTTAAAGGTGCGGTTGTTGTCTAAGTCCGATGGCCCCATGCCCTTAATGCTGGACAACACCTTGGTCGAAAATTCCGCTCCTAAAGGAATGACGCCATCAAAGGAAACCAAAGCCGCCATTCGCATGATCGATTCGCCACTATAGTCTCCCAAGGATTTGAGAAAATCCCCCAGACTATCCCCCGGAATACCATTGATATGGCAGAACGCCACAATCTCAGTCACTAATTTGACACTCAGATCAATGGTCTGGGCTTTTTCTGGCTTAGGAGTAATATTTTTCAAAAACCCTAAAAAATGTATCCTGCCCCAGTCGATTGGCGAGGGCAGCGGTTCCCAACATGCCTGATGCCGAGTCTACAGACTGGTACAACCATAGGGCTCGCTGATAGCCCTCTCCCTTGTCATTAAACAAAGTGATTGCCCGCTCACCAATGGCCTGAACCATCGCCGGATCCGTCTCTCCGGTGACGGCTTTGATGGTTTGATCAAAGCCCACTAAGTTGTCCCATTGCCCTGGCACAAACTTATCTAGGGACTTGAGGGCCATCACGGTGATTCCCCCTTTGGGCAGCTTATCCACTAATTCATAAATTTTCTTACTCATGACTGGCTCCTCAATATCTGCCAACACTATTTTGGATAAGGACTTGGTCTACTTTATGTAGTCAAGATGACTCTGGACGCCAACTTAAGCGGCTGGCTGCAGCACTGGGTTAAGTGCGGGGGGCACATTTAGCTTAGGAGCCTGCTTAGTATCAGAACTCTTATTGGCCGTCACTTCTAGTTCAGCTAATCCTTGCAGATCAAACTTCTGCAACCAGTCCACCCGATCTGCTTGGGAAAATGATGTATCTTTCGACAGGACTTTGACCTGGTAGCGACCATTAACTAGCAAGCCGGTCGTGGTTGTGCCCTGATTAACACTGGGATAACCCGCAATCTTGTCTGTCGCTGAGCTGTATTTGGTCACCGCTGCAGGCAAGCTGATGGTGTCATTAATACTGAGGGTGGCCAACGTGGCCCCATCTTTATTTAATTTGTAAGCAGCAAACCCCTTCTTTTCTTGGGCTGGAACAACATCAAAGTCTCCTTCACTCTTGGGAAAAAATTGATTGAATGTGCCACCTTTTTGAGCCTCTTTACTAACAGCTGCAGGCTTTCCAAAACCGGTCGTGTCTTTTTGGACTTGGTCATATTTATCAGGGGTAGATGAACAAGCAGTTACTAGAAATATCAAGCCGACAAGCATAGGAGCAAGTCGTCTCAACCACCGAGTGGGGAGCATTAGAGACCTCCATAAATAAGTAGTGTCGTTAGGATATCTGTTGCATTGTCCAGGAGAAGACCGACAACTTGCTAGGTTGTCTTACGAAAATTAATACCGTGAACAGCCACGAATCCTAGCTTTGAGCGGCTCTTAAGAGTCTTTTTTTCTTGATTTCTAGCTCTAAAGCTATAAAAAATAGGGATTTTAGCTTCTATCTCTTCAAGTAAAGGATGTAGGTTTGATTATTGTTTTGCAGAAATAAAATTATCTCTTATTTCTTTCCTTCGAATCTCATTTTTTGGGGAACAAATTTCCCTAAAAAATGCAACAATAATTATTCAAGCTAATTTTGTTTTAATATTTAGACAAATTAGTTTATAAAGTTTTGTAGAGGATCGATCTGATCCCTTACTTTCCAGCTTGGTCTTTTGATGATCATTGCTGTTCTCGTTCAGTAGCGTTTTGTGTGTCCTAATGAAAACCAAGTGTCTATCAATCGTTAGCCTATTTCTATTGGCTACTACTAGCATTGCTTCCGCTCAAACCAGTGGCTCTGAAGCTCCTGCTGAATTAAGCCCAGCAATCATGAAAGTCCTCTGTAAGCACTTTCCCCTTAACTCTCGGTGTACGGGTGAGGCTGCTCCTGCTGCCGTTGAGGAGACTGCCCCTGCTGAAGCAATGGATTCTGAAGCACCTAGTGCAGAAATGGAAGACTCCTCTGATGCCAGCGCGGCAGAAGGCACCATTGTTGAAGTTGCCAGTGCGAATGACTCCTTCAAAACGTTAGTCGCAGCCATCAAAGCTGCAGAATTAGCAGAAACTCTATCGGGCGAAGGGCCATTTACGGTTTTTGCACCGACTGAAGAAGCTTTTGCAGCTTTGCCTCCTGGAACAGTGGATACTCTACTGAAGCCAGAGAACAAAGAAACGCTGATTAAAATCTTGACTTATCACGTTGTACCGGCGAAGGCAGTCTCAACGGATTTAGAATCTGGAGATGTGACAACAGTTGCGGGTGATCCTGTGAAAGTAACGGTTGAATCCGGTGCAGTCACGGTTAACAACGCCAATGTTGTTCAGGCTGATGTGATGGGTAGCAATGGGGTTATCCACGTGATTGACAAGGTTTTGCTTCCTCCTGATCTCTAAGGTGAGTCCTAGGCTCAATCTCTAAATCTCGAATCAAGTCATTGATGATAAAAAGGCTGGGATCTTCACCCAGCCTTTTTGGTTGAAATTTTCCGGATTGCAAGGTCGAACTGGCGAATATCTGGATCACAATATTTCCCACATTTCCGAGGGTTAAAGTTTGAGTTCCAAAAACTCATAATAATTTTGTATTTGTATCTTTGTAGCTTGCTATAAGATTGTAGCCATAGATGTTTTAGACTGCCCGGAAAATACCTTGTCATTCTCAGCCGACGATTTTGCCAAAGCACTGTCCCAGCACGATTATTCTTTTGAAGTGGGACAAATAGTGCAGGGAAAAACTGTTAATTACGACAGTGATGGTGCCTATATAGATATCGGGGGTAAAGCCACTGCTTTTCTCCCTAGCCAAGAGGCCTCTCTTCGTAAACAATTCTCTCTGGAAGAAATAGTTCCCTTAGAGGAAGAGCGTGAGTTTTTGATCATCAAAGGCCAAGATGCCAATGGTCAAGTAACGTTGTCGATTCGTCGTTTGGAACTGAAGCATCTCTGGACAAAATTATTAGAGTTGCAATCTCAAGATCAAAGTATTCAGGTCACGATTACAGGGGTCAACAAAGGTGGTGTAACTGCTGATGTTGAAGGACTACGGGGATTTATCCCTCGGTCTCACCTGTTAGACCGAGATAATTTAGAGGGACAAATTGGTAGTCAATTGACGGTCACCTTTCTAGAAGTGGATTCCGAACGGAAAAAGCTGGTGTTGTCGAATCGGATGGCCGAACAATCCAGTCGTATTGGCGAATTGGAAATTGGGCAATTGGTTAGTGGTACGGTATCTGACCTCAAGCCGTTTGGTGCCTTTATTAAACTCCAAGGGCTGACCGGTTTACTGCACATCAAAGAAGTGAGTCAGAACTTTGTCCCTAATCTCAGTTCAGTTCTTAAGATTGGGGAACCGATCAAAGCCATTGTTTTGGATCTTGACCCAGGACGGGGGCGAGTGTCTCTATCTACGAAAGTGTTGGAAAATCGCCCAGGAGAAATAGTAGATAGCTTGGAAGAAGTGATGGCAGAGGCCGAAATTAGGGCTAATCGCTATCTTGAAAAAATGCGCCAGCAATAAATTTTCTGTCTGTTCTCCTTGGTCTGGCTGAAACTAGGGCATCCTAGCTAATGTCTTCAGTTGATGCCCCTTTAATCTATGGCTGAGAATATACCGAATGATGCTGGCGGAGCTGCCTATGGACAGGGCTTTACCAGCAGTCATCGCATCCACTCTGTGCTGACGGCTGGGAATGTCGTGACGGTCGCCATTCAGCTTTTTCGAGAAAAAAGCGATGATTACATCACAACCAGTTTACAGTCCTATCTCTGGCTTTTTTTGACAGGTTTGGGAGCCTCCTTCTGTGCAGGTATAGGGTCTGTTATTGGCCAAACGATTGGGTTGTCTAATTGGACAGAACTTGGGATTTTGTCACTACTGTTTACTCTGCCGCTGTTGGCTTTTGGCCGGGGTCGTAAGACGGCTATCGGTGGCGTCCTCTCCCAGCTTGTTTTCAATAAACTGGTCAGCCGTAGTGAAACGAAGGAAGACATTCAAAAAAGGCTCTTCCCCCGGATATGGACATTCTTTCGAGGAGAAGTGCTGTTCTGGTTGGCCTTGGCAGGAATATATTTTGTCTTGGCTTTTATTCTCGGGCTGATCCTGAGAGTCTTTTTTTCGTCTATCCGCGACCCGGATTTTTTTGATTTCTTCACCCTGTCGGAGCAAGATTTTTCTTCGGTTCTACTGACTCTGATTACGGTTATTGTTCTATTCTTATTACTCTATATTGGGCTCTTCTTATTTTTTTAGTTATTTTATCGCTCGGTTGTGGCTATTTGATGTTGTCATTGCCTTCGAAAATGTCTCTGCCCGAGAGGCGATTCGACGGAGCTGGCAACTGACCCAAAGGCAGGGGTGGCAATCTCTATCCGTCGTCATAATCTGTGGATTGCTATTAATCCCTCCTTTCTCGATGAGTATGTTCTTGTCTATTTTTAGTGTCTTCGCAATTTTATTTATTATGATTGCGGCTTTTCCGGTTTATCAAGCAATCAAAGCAGTCATTTATTACGATTTACGCAGTCGTAATGAGGGATTAACGTTTGATCTGGATATTACTGCGACGAATCCTCAGAACCATTTGCGGCGCGTTATGTTGCAAACCCCAGAAAGTATTGAGCTAGATTTAGCATTAGGAGGCATTGGTAGTCGAACCTTGGCCTGGGCCATTGATCAGCTATTGCTATGGGTGGGCATTTGCCTGTTTTGGTACTTTGGCTCGATTTTGTATCTCTCTATCTTGCTCCCCGTTCTGACCAATGCCAGTGCTGCATTTGATCAGGGTGAACTAAACCAATGGATTGAAGCCATTGCTACCTTTTTGACGTTTGCTTTATCCAATTGCTATTTCATCGCCTTTGAAACCTTATGGCAGGGACAAACGCCGGGCAAACGTATCGCCAAAATTCGAGTTGTGCGGGATACGGGGCAGCCGGTTGGTATCAAAGAAAGTAGTATTCGCAGTTTGTTGAATAGTATTGATGTTTTCTTTTTCTTTGTAGGTGTCATTCTGATTACGGTGACCCAATCAGAAAAACGCCTAGGAGATTTAGTGGCGGGTACTTTAGTGGTTCAGGATCAGCAACAGGGTGCTAATGAGACTCAACAACTCTTTGATTTCTCGCCCATTTCATCCCAGCTGGCTACAGAGTTGGTTACAAATCCTCAGCTCAAAACGATAACGCCTGATCAATTTCTGACGCTGCGAGATTTTCTAGGATATCGATCGCAACTGGTATCCCGGATGCGATCGCAAGTCACTACCAAACTTGCCGATCAAATTCGGACCCTTCTGGGGCAAAACAACCAGCCCCTCGCTTTAGGCCTCGATGATTTGGAATTAGTCGAAGCCACCTACTTGGCTTGTCAACAAGCCAACCAGTCCTAGGCGATTCCGCTGCGATCAACCTTAGAAGCCTTACTTTTTACCTTTGCCTCGTTTGACGATCTCTAACTCGGGTAGGCGAAACGTGACAATCTTGGTCCAGTTTCCCCCATCAAAAATAACGGCTGCCTGACCATCTGCAACCCGTTGGACCTGGCCTTCAAATCCAAAATAGGTATCACCCGTATTCACAACGCGAACTGCTGAACCGGGCAAAATCATGGCGCTCATTCGTTTTAGACCTTAACTGCATCACACTAGCTTTTTTATCATAATGGACTAATTCCCCTTCAAGTCGCAGAAGAGCCCGTTAAAATCTGCGTTTTTTCCGGTGATTGGCCACCGATTCTACTAAACCTATGGCAATAAAGTTTGTCAGTAGGGCTGAACGACCATAACTCAGCCAAGGCAAAGGAATCCCCGTCACAGGGGCCAGACCGATGGTCATACTAATGTTCACAAAGACTTGAAAAATAACCATCGACAGCACACCGATGGCGATTAAAGAACCAAAATCGTCTTCAGCATTCAAAGCCACAAAAATCAGGCGGATACATAACAGCCAAATGGCGGCTATCAGAGCTAAACTGCCGACAAAGCCAAATTGCTCCCCCACCGCCGAAAAAATGAAGTCGGTATGTTGCTCGGGGATAAAACTTAACCCCGTCTGCGTTCCTTGATCTAGCCCTCGCCCCCAAAGCTGTCCTGAGCCAATGGCAATCCGAGACTGAATCAGGTGATAGCCTCCCCCCAAGGGATCTTGTTCAGGATCTAGAAACAGAATGATCCGAGCTTTTTGATATTCCTGAAGAAACCCCCACGCGACTCGGCCCAACACGCCAGAGCCTAAATTAATCAACAAGGCGCCCATTCCCCCGATCATCCGGAAGGGAATACTGAGCCAACCGATAAACGCAATCGAAACCAACCAAATAGCCCAAATTATCCATAGCCAATGGGAGGTTGGGGGAATATTGAATAAAATTCCAGAGATTAGCGGTGAAAATAGGAGAACAATCCAACCCAAATTGGCATTGGCCCAATACATCATGCCTAGGGTAATGGCCGCAAACACCAAAGATGTTCCTAGGTCGGGCTGAACCAGTACTAACGCCCAAGGAATAAAAGTAATAGCCAGAATCTGGAGGACTGAAGATAGCTTAGTGGCGGGACGATGGTGGAGTAGGGCAGCTAAAGAGATAATGACTCCAATTTTGGCAAATTCAGACGGTTGAACATTAAAACCGGCCACGGAGATCCATCTTTGAGCTCCCAATTCGCTGGTTCCTATAGCGATAACGGCGACCAACGATAAATTTGTCACCGCATAAATGAGCCAGTGTAAACTCAATAGAATTTGATAGGGCCAAGTGGCAATCGTCATGGCAATAGCCACCCCAATGGCCCCAATCGTCCAATGCTGGAGCCAGTCTGTCCAACCTTGGGTTGCTTGGGTACTCCGAATCAAAATGCCGCCAAAAACCGTTAACCCAATCGCTAACAGCAGTAACCAACGGTCGATATTATCCCAAGGCTGAATCCAGGTTCGCCATGGAAACCATTTGCGCAGAGTTTTATTGATCAGCATGGAAGAATCGAAGCTTAAAGGCTGGATAAAAAAGAGTGGTCTAACAACTTAAGTCAAAGCTGCAACCGAAACCTTCGCCGCAACATCCGTTGCAATCTTCTTGAAAGCTAGGGCAGAGGCAGATGAGCCACTGAGGACAATCGGCTTTCCTTGATCTCCACCTTCGCGCACCGGAATCTCTAGGGGAACACAGCCAATTAAAGGAACACCTAATTCCTGCGCTATCTTTTCACCGCCCCCAGAGCCAAAAATATCGTATTGGGTTTCAGGCCGATCGGGAGGGATAAAGTAACTCATATTTTCTACGACTCCCAATATGGGCACACCCAACTGTTGAAACATTTTTAGTCCCTTGCGGGCATCGAGAAGGGCAACATTTTGGGGGGTACTGACAATCACCACCCCTGCCATTGGCACTGCTTGGGCTAGGGTGAGTTGAGCATCCCCTGTGCCGGGGGGTAAATCGATAATCAGATAGTCTAAGTTTCCCCAATCCACCTGATAGAGAAATTGGCGAATAATGCCGTTCAACATGGGACCCCGCCAAATGACGGGCTGATCTTTGTCGATCAAAAAACCCATGGAAACGAGTTTGATACCCTGTGCGATCGCAGGCTCCATCACATCACCATGAGCCTCTTTGCGGACCTCAACTACAGCATCTTCTAAGCCCAACATAGTAGGCACATTGGGACCATAAATATCGGCATCAATCATGCCAACACTCGCGCCTGACTGGGCCAAGGCCGCGGCAATATTCACGGCAACGGTGCTTTTGCCCACCCCACCTTTACCGCTAGAAACCGCAATAATATTTTTGACCCCAGGCACCCCTGTGCGATCAGGAACACTCTTTTGCTGGGGCGTTTCTGCTGTGACTTCAACTTCTACAGACTCAATGCCCGGTAATGTCTGCACGGCTTTCTTACAGTCGTCAACAATCATCTCGCGCAGTGGGCAAGCAGGAGTGGTCAGGACCAAGGTAAAGGTTGCGATGCCATTCTCAACTTTCACATTGCGGATCATATTCAGATCCACCAGGCTCTTTTGGAGTTCAGGATCTTGAACAGGTTGCAAGACCTCCAAAATTTTTGCGGCTGAAGGGGCTATCGTGTCGGGCATAGTGTTCTTTATCAGAGTGTCTTATCGGTTCTTACTGTATCAACTTTGGAGGAATACCTTCATCCTCAAGAGATGACTGCACCGTCAGTGGCCAGCCGCTAGCAACAGCGTTGCTTCCTCCTTCACCATCAGATTGAATCTGAGCTATGTCAGAAATTTAAGCTTAGAAACGGCTAGGACCCTAAAAGTCAAAGCAAGTATTCTTCCGAGCGGGTAGATAGCCAGAAACAGACTGCAACGTCTCATTCTCTGCTGCTTCTGCTAATCTTTGGGCCACTTTCTCTGCATGTCTCTGCATCATTGACCATACTAAGGGGGATAACCAGCCTCGCATCATCACTGAATAAGAGACACAGGTGCCACAAATGCTGGATTCTACCCGATACACCACTCGTTCCTCAACCCCTGGTAACGCAATAATGCGGAAACTAACGAGTTCCCCTGGATTGACCCGCTCAACAAAAATTCGAAACGGTAAGGGCACCATGCGACTCACCGCCTGATAGATCAAACCGGGCTTTGGCACTAAACCATAAGGAACATTGGTGCTGGTAATTAGAGGATGCCAAGATACATCTGCTAAATCAACCACTTTTCGCCAAATCGAGTCCACGGATGCCGAGCTAATGGTTTCGTAGCTTTTTACCAAGGACCAGCTGGGTTGGCGTCGCTTCCAGACGTTGAACTTAAGCAACCAGTGAGGAGTCAAAACAGCTCTCCTAGGGTGTTGATGAACATGGGATTGGGGGAGTTTTTATCAAAGCTCAATGACCTGAGTTGACCTGAAGACGACGACTCATTCGTCCTAAACTCATCCTATCGGGATCCGAGTTGAGATGCTAGTTCAGTCAATCTATCTAGTAAATGATTAGGAATTAGCTTATCCCCATCCTTATAAAGACAGTTGCGAATTTAACTATTTTCCAAAGAAAATTTAGTCTTTGGTTGAGCCAAAGCCCAGCTGCTCGGCTAGCTTTTGGCTCAATGATATTCCTAGACAATTTTCATTGAATGCTGCTAACGGCCGAAGTCGTGGCAGACAACTTCTCAAATGTTAGCCAAAAGGGGAAAATTTATTAATCGTAACAATCCTAGTTTTCTCTAGATCAGGATGAATTGAACTCCTGGCTGTTGATGGATTGGCAATAAATTGCTTGCCGCCCTAAGTCCTGCAATGTCTGAGTAATACTCTGAAGGCTCAATATTGAGTATTTTTTCTCAGGCCTTCCAAATCTGGTAGTGATTAATATGACTCAGCTTTAACACCGATCAGGATGGTGTTTACATGGCCCAGGTATCAATACCTAAGACAAACCTCAGTTCCTGCTCCAGCTTGAATAGTCAAGATGAAATGGTTATCTGGATATCCCGGATTTGAAGGCTAAATCTAAACCCTTAGCTTGATTGGTCTATGTCTATTGCATTGAGCTGAGCATTTAGCGCTTACTAAGAGTCGTTGACCTTAGCCCATATATATTGGGCCATCGAAGGTGCCATAGGGTTGAAATTTGGTTCGGTTCTGTAAACAAGATGGCGGTTTGAGTATTATTTGTCTGTTGTTCTTATTTTTATAAAAAAATATAAGCATATATAAATTTATTAGCTAAATAACTTCTGATGCCCTTCATAAGGTCTTTTATGTTTCTATAAATCTCAATAAAATCTAAAAAATAATCTTTTAATTGATTTTTTTGAGACTTTAGCGCCTTCCCAATTGTCTGGATATGCTCAATAATTCATACAGAGCTTCAGTTAATAAATTTGGCGTTTGCTACTGACTGGATAGAAAACATTCGGTGCTCGCTGCTTCAATCACAACCATAGGAGAATACCCACTGTGAAACTTGCAGTTTACGGAAAAGGCGGAATCGGTAAATCTACAACCAGTTGCAACATTTCGGTTGCCTTAGCCAAGCGAGGCAAGAAGGTTCTACAAATTGGCTGTGACCCTAAGCATGACAGCACCTTCACTTTGACTGGTTTCTTGATTCCGACAATCATTGACACACTGCAAGAGAAGGATTACCACTACGAAGATGTCTGGCCTGAGGATGTTATTTACAAAGGCTATGGTGGTGTCGACTGTGTAGAAGCAGGGGGTCCTCCAGCGGGCGCGGGCTGCGGCGGCTATGTCGTTGGAGAGACCGTCAAACTCCTCAAAGAACTCAATGCTTTTGATGAATATGATGTCATTCTGTTTGACGTCTTAGGTGACGTGGTTTGCGGCGGATTTGCTGCTCCCCTTAACTATGCGGACTACTGCATGATCGTCACTGACAATGGTTTTGATGCTTTATTCGCAGCTAACCGGATTGCAGCTTCTGTTCGTGAGAAGGCTCGCACTCATCCCCTTCGTCTTGCAGGACTGATCGGCAACCGCACCTCTAAGCGTGACCTAATCGACAAATATATCGATCATGTCCCCATGCCTGTGCTAGAAATCTTGCCTTTGATTGAGGACATTCGTGTATCTCGTGTTAAAGGTAAAACAATGTTTGAGATGGCAGAAAGCGATCCATCTCTCGCACCTGTTTGTGATTACTATCTCAATATTGCCGACCAAATCTTGGCTGGACCTGAAGGCGTTGTTCCTGAAGATGCCCCCGATCGCGAACTCTTTGCGCTGCTATCTGACTTCTATCTCAATCCTGCTGAACCTAATAAGAAGACTGAGGAAGAAGAGCTGGATCTGATGATGGTTTAATCTCCATCTAACTAATCACTGTGGGCTGTGATGGCTTGCAGTGATCTTGTTTCTCCCCTAAATAGCTGCCGAACTGAGAAAAGGATTTAATAACTATGACGCGTGCTGACACTCAACCACAAGCTCTCGATTTTGAGTGCGAAACTGGGAATTACCATACTTTTTGTCCCATTAGCTGCGTAGCCTGGCTCTATCAAAAAATTGAAGATAGCTTCTTCCTTGTGATTGGCACCAAAACCTGCGGCTATTTCTTGCAAAATGCCATGGGTGTGATGATTTTTGCTGAGCCTCGCTATGCTATGGCAGAGCTAGAAGAAGGGGATATTTCCGCCCAGCTCAATGACTATGAAGAACTGAAGCGGTTGTGCGTGCAGATTAAACGCGATCGTAATCCCAGCGTCATTGTTTGGATTGGCACCTGCACCACTGAGATCATCAAAATGGACCTCGAAGGTCTAGCACCTCGCCTGGAATCCGAAATTGATATTCCCATCGTGGTGGCTCGGGCTAATGGTCTGGACTATGCCTTTACCCAAGGGGAGGACACCGTCCTCGCTGCAATGGCCCATCGCTGTCCCAAGGGTAATGCAGTGGTCGAGGAATCAGAAAAACAAGAGCGTGGCAACGCTATTACCTCGCTGCTCAATTTCGGCAAGAAAAAAGAAGACGTTGTCGCCGAAGAATCGGAATACCATGACCATGCTCCGCTGGTTATGTTTGGCTCTCTTCCTGATCCAGTGGTGACCCAGCTGACTCTAGAGTTGAAGAAGCAAGGAATTAAAGTCAATGGCTGGCTACCCGCTAAGCGATTTACAGAATTGCCCGTCATTGATGAAGGTTACTATGTGGCAGGTGTTAATCCTTTCCTCAGTCGTACTGCGACAACCTTAATGCGACGACGCAAGTGTAAGCTCGTTGGTGCACCATTCCCCATTGGTCCTGATGGGACCCGTGCTTGGATTGAAAAAATATGCTCAGTGCTGGACGTTGAGCCTAAAGGTTTGGCGGAGCGCGAAGCTAAAATTTGGGCAAACCTAGAAGACTATCTTGAGATTATCCGTGGGAAATCTGTCTTTTTTATGGGAGATAACTTACTGGAAGTTTCCCTGGCCCGCTTTTTAATTCGCTGTGGCATGACCTGCCCCGAAATTGGCATCCCCTACATGGATAAGCGCTATCAAGCTGCAGAGCTGAAGTTCTTAGAAAAGACCTGTATTGACATGGGTGTGCCCATGCCCAAGATTGTCGAGAAGCCTGACAACTACAATCAGGTCCAGCGCATCTATGAACAGGATATTGATTTGGTGATTACCGGAATGGCCCATGCCAATCCACTGGAAGCTCGGGGCATTAATACCAAGTGGTCTGTTGAGTTTACCTTTGCTCAAATTCATGGGTTTACGAATGCCCGCGACATCCTAGAGCTAGTTACCCGTCCATTGCGTCGGAACAACTCTCTCAAGGATTTAGGGTGGGATAAGCTCGTTAAGGAAGAAGCTAAAGTTTAGAATCCTTCCCTTTACTGCCATAGCAAAAGCCCTCTGCAATTCTGCAGAGGGCTTTTGCTATGGCGACGAATACTTGACTGAGCTGAGATAAACAAGAAAAGAGCCAGATGCGTAGGTTCTTATCTAGCCATCGTAGATAAAAGGCGATCTGACAGATTAAACGTATATCTGCAAAGGGAGAAGACTAGGCAGCCTTCTCCTTGCTATTGGCTTAAAGTCTATACTGACTTGACATTCACAGCGCAAGGACCTTTCCGGCCTTCGCCTACTTCAAATTCAACCGTTTGGCCCTCTGCTAAAGATTCTTCACTTAGTGCTGAGTGGTGTACAAATAGATCCCCACCACTTTCTTGTTCGATAAAACCATATCCTTTTTGGGCGTCGAACCACTTCACTTTACCTTTTGCCATTATTTCCTCTTTAGTTACCCGATGTTGTATTTATCCCTTCTCAAGAAGTACGAATCTTCTTCAATATTGGCTATGGGGTTCGACACTGAGTCATTCCATAGGATCAGAGACTCAGCACATTATAGGAGAAAAAACTCGTACACAGTGGTATAGACGGAATAAATGTCTATGTTTATCAGTTCTTTCTTGATTTTTTTATGAATCGTCAGCGTTTTTTGATGTTGGTTGCAGCAATTATACTCATTGCAATCTCTTGGTTCGGAGTTTTTAAAGCCCGCTCAGGACTGGTGGTTCGTTCCTTGACGGCGAATGATATCCCCATGATTTTCATCGCGCCTAAAAATAGTGATCCGGTACCTGGCGTTTTAATTGCCCATGGCTTTGCCGGGTCTAAGCAACTGATGCTGGGGTATGGTTACACCTTTGCCCAAGCAGGCTATGGCAGTCTTTTGTGGGATTTTAGTGGACATGGTGCTAATCCTGCCCCGTTGAATATGGAGACCCTACAGCCGGATTTAGAGGTTGCCTATCAGGCCCTACTCGAACAGCCAGAAGTGGATCCAGAACGACTGGCGATTCTGGGACATTCCATGGGGAGTAGTGCGGTGATGACGGCCAGTATCGAACAACGCGATCGCTTCGACGCTACCATTGCCGTCTCACCCACCCGTGCAGGGGTGACTGCTGACAAACCCGCCAACTTACAGCTCCAAGTGGGGAGTGGAGAAGGTCAATTTGTCGAGAGTGCTCGCAAACTGCTGCAAACTGCCGGAGGAAACAATCAAAACCTAGTTGAGGGTAAGGGAAGAAAGCTGATTGTTGTACCTAAGGTTGAACACATCACCATCTTGTTTAGTGATATTAGCCACCAAAGTGCTCTGCAGTGGTTAAATCAAACCTTTAGCCAATTGAAGACCAGCAGCTATATGGACCGACGGATAGGCTGGTACGGCTTACACCTAATCGGCGGTTTGATGGCCCTTGCCGCCATTGTCCCTAGTGTTGCGGCTCCAGCAACTCCAATCACATCCCTTAAGCCTTGGCAAAACTGGGGAGGATTACTAGCTACGCCCCTAGCCGCTACTGCTGGCGTACGCTTTATCAGTCAGGGAGTAGAGTTGGAAAATTTGGTTGGACTAAAAGTAGGGGGAGCTTTAGGCATCTGGTTTTTGTTGGGTGGTTTGTTTTGGCTAGGGGTGCAAGGTCTATGGCCTGCTAGAACACGCTGGCACGGTCACTTTTCCCCATCTAAAACCGTAGGGATAGGATTGCTGGTGTTTATTCTCTTATGGTTTGCCTTTGGGGCAATGGCTCAAGTCGTCTGGGTGCAATGGTGGTTAATCCCTGCCCGCTTGCAGCTATGGCCGATATTGTCTCTGGCCTGTTTACCTTGGTTCTTGGCCTCAGGTATTGCCCAACAAGAGATTGGGATAGGCAAGCGTATTTTATGGTGGCTAGGCCAGACCATTGTGTTGATTGCAGGATTAGTGTGGACGATTAGCCTGGTTCCCCAATTGGGATTTGTTTTTTTGCTGTTACCTGTCTTCCCCATCTTTTTTGGCATCCTCTCTTTTGTGGCCGCTTACGTGAAGGATGCTTGGAGTTATGGAATTGGCAGTGCATTGTTTTTTGGCTGGTCTTTGGCAGCTGCGTTCCCGCTGGTTGCATAAGGTCCGCTGACTTTTGCTTAAATTCCTAGAGTTGTTTTGTGTAACGGGGCTGAGCGGAGCCGAAGCCCTCGATTGGTTCAAGATAATGTTGTTTTAAGGCTGTTTCTTCGCCTTTTACCCTAGGGCAACATCTAAATACATCATGACTACAAAACCTAGCATGATGCCGAGAGTCCCTTCCTGTTGAATGCCTTTGCGGCTGGTTTCAGGGATAATCTCATCGCTAATCACAAACAACATGGCTCCTGCCGCAAAGGCCATTGCCCAGGGTAAAAGGGGTTGGGCCAGACTGATAATACTGGCACCAACGATACCGCCTATAGGTTCAACTAGGCCTGTGAGAAATGCTACTCCTAGGGCGTAGAGAGATGAGTAGTTAAGCGACCGCAGAGCGATGGCCACCACGAGTCCTTCTGGCATATTTTGCAAGCCTATGCCAATGGCAAGGGCGATGCCGCTGGATAAGGAGCCTCCACTAAACCCCACTCCTACTGCCATTCCTTCTGGGAAATTGTGCAGGGTGATGGCGACCACAAATAGCCAGATGCGAGCCATGTTAGAGGTTGACGGGCCTTCCTGACCTTTGAAGAAGTGCTCGTGGGGGAAATTATTGTGGGCCAGCCACAGGAAGCCACCTCCCAGCAAAATGCCCAACACCATGATTAAAGCTGCCTGGGTTTCGGTATTGCCTTGGCCCACTGCTAGGTCTGTTCCCGGCACGATGAGGGAAAAGGCAGTGGCTGCTAACATGACGCCACCGCCAAAGCCGAGAAAAATACCTTGCAGGCGGTCTGTCAGAGTTTTAACGAATAATACGGGCAATGCACCGATACCTGTTGCCAGTCCAGCCACTAAGCTAGCGACTGACCCCACCACGATCAGATTCATTCAGCGTCAAGCTCCAAAGGTTATGGCATTCGGGATTACCCTTGGTACAATTCCATCACTTTAGAGATGGGCATTCGGGATAATGCAGCCAAGGTAAGAGGTGAGGTATGGCCTCGAGCTAAATGTTCCGCACCTGCACAAGCGATCATAGCGGCATTGTCTGTACAAAGAGATAGGGGCGGAAACAGGACTTGTAAGCTTTTGTCTTCGGCAGCTGCTAATAAATGTTGCCGTAGGGCACTATTGGCGGCCACGCCACCGCCCACTGTAATGGTTGATAAACCATGGTCTACGGCACATTTGATGGTTCGTCGAGTCAGCCCTTGAGCAACGGTCTGTTGAAAGCTGGCTGCAATATTCGCAACGGGCACGTCTTCCCCTTCCTGCCGCAAGGATTCTACTAAGCGCAGAACGGCTGTTTTTAAGCCGCTAAAGCTGGAGTCATAGGGATGAAAGCCCCCTTCTGGTAGCGAAATTTTTCCTTCAGGTAGGGCAAAAGCTTTAGGATTGCCTGACTTGGAAATGTGATCAATGGCAGGTCCACCGGGATATCCCAGACCCAGCAGGCGAGCCACTTTATCAAAGGCTTCTCCAGCTGCGTCATCTCGGGTTTGACCTAGGGTATGGTACTGGCCACAGTCTTCCACCTTAATCAAGCTGGTATGGCCACCAGATACTAGTAGGCAAAGAAAAGGAGGGACTAAATCAGGATTCTGAAGATAGGACGCATGAATGTGCCCTTCTAAATGGTGAATCCCAATGAGGGGTTTATGGTGCAGTAGGACCAAGGTTTTGGCTGCGGTTAATCCAACTAGCAGAGCTCCCACCAGCCCAGGGGCACAAGTGACAGCGATACCATCAATGTCTAGCCAATCTATATTGGCTTGGGACAAGGCTTTGCTAACGACATCATTGATGGATTCCACATGGTGGCGGGAGGCGACCTCTGGTACTACACCGCCATAGGGCCGATGAATTTCGATTTGGGACGCAACAATATTACTTAAAATGTGACGTTTTTTTACAACTGCAGCGGCAGTTTCATCACAACTCGTTTCAATTGCTAAAACTGTTGCCATAAACTGGTAACTTTTTGATGGTGTATGCGTGTATTTAGGGGCTTCAATGCTTTACCAAGACCCTACTCAAAGAGTATGATGGCTTCTTAAGTCTATGCGTCTACGCTGGCAAAAAGTTAATGCTTTTTGTTACGTAAAAATTCTTGTTTCGTTATAAGGGAAACAATTTCTATGCGTCGATTGTTTGCTGTCCTTGTCGTTTTGACACTCTGGCTTGGTGTTGTCCCTCCAGCCTCTGCGGATATTGGTGGACTCGTTCCCTGTAGTGAGTCCCCCCAATTCCAAGAGCGGGCCGCTAAAGCTCGTAATACTACTGGTGATCCTGAATCTGGCCGGAAGCGTTTTGAAATGTATAGCAGCGCTTTGTGCGGTGCTGATGATGGTCTGCCCCGAATTATTGCAGGCGGACCTTGGAGCCGTGCCGGTGATTTTCTGATCCCTGGTCTGCTTTTCATCTATATCGCTGGTGGTATCGGTAATGCTAGCCGCAATTACCAAATTGCTAACCGCAAGAAGAATCCTAAGAACCCAGCAATGGGCGAAATCATTATTGATGTGCCTTTGGCTCTTTCTTCTACCATTGCCGCGTTAGCTTGGCCCCTCAAAGCTCTTGGGGAAGTCACTTCTGGTAAGTTGACTGTTCCAGATTCTGATGTTACGGTCTCACCGCGCTAAATGCATGGGTTTATGACCCACCCCAAATTGATTCGGAGAAAGGTTTTATGAAGTTTTTTAGTACGGCTCCTGTGATTGCTTTTGTCTTTTTTACCCTTACAGCAGGGTTCTTGGTTGAGCTTAATCGCTTTTTCCCAGATATCTTGTTTTTCCCTTACTAAGGTGAAGCAATTAGGTTGGAATTTATGTTAGGCGTGAGTCTAACTAGCTCAAATGTGAGTTGCTCAACCTCTCTCGTTCGCATAATTGGATTTGATGCAGTGTTTCATATCCTGACGGGAGATGCAGGCTAAAAATTTAGAACAACACATGAGCGAGCGTCATCGTCAGATTCAAGAAGCTGTGGTGACTGCTCAGCAGATGCGAGAAATTGAATCACGCATCTTTAAGGCGGGAATGCCTGTTCCCGCTCTTATGGAGAAAGTGGGGGGTCTGATTGCACGACGCATTCAGGCCCTTTATCCATATGGAGACGTACAAAGACTTGGGATTTTAGTCGGTCCTGGGCATAATGGTGGCGATGCCTTAGTGGTAGCCCGTGAGCTGTATTTTCAGGGGTATCAAGTTCAGGTCTGTCGTCCCCTGCCTCGGGCAAAAGATCTAACTGAACAGCATGCACAGTATGTTGCCTCCCTGGGGGTGGAGATTGGCCAGGGAGTAGAAGCTTTACAACAGTGTGATGTGATTGTAGATGGATTGTTTGGGTTTGGCCTGGAACGAGTCATTGAAGGTGCGATCGCAGATCTAATACACCAACTCAATGCCTGGCCGCAACCGATTGTCAGCATTGATTTACCCTCGGGGCTGCACACCGATACCGGAGCCATTCTGGGGACGGCAATTCAAGCGACCCACACCCTCTGTCTGGGGTTGTGGAAGCTAGGGCTCTTGCAAGATCAAAGCTTGCCCTACAGTGGCCAGCTGCATCTGATTGATTTTGATATTCCTGTGGCGGATATTAAGGCCGTCTTGGGCTCTCAGTCAGAGGTGTACAGAATTACCTCGGTGGTTGCCCGAGCCGGACTGCCCACCCAGCGCCATCCCAATACCCATAAATATCGGCAAGGGCATTGCTTGTTGATTGGCGGTTCACAAAAATATGCTGGCAGCATTCTCCTTGCTGCTCTGGGAGCACGGGCAACGGGGGTAGGAATGATGACCATTGCTGTGCCTGCCTCTTTGAAGCTCCTGGTATTGCAATCTGTTCCAGAGGCTTTGGTGATGGGTTGTCCTGAGACGAAACGGGGTGCGATCGCAAGTCTGTCTCCAGAACTATTCTTAGACTCATTTGATGCCATTGCCTATGGCCCTGGCGTGACAACAGAAACAGATGCTGTCTTGAGGGAGGTGTTGACCTGTGCCTGCCCTCTCGTCATCGATGCTGATGGGCTTAACCTTTTAGCGCAGCATCGCCCGGAGAGCCTTCAATCTAGGTCAGCTCCCACTATCTTGACGCCCCATCCAGGGGAATTTAAGCGCTTGTTTCCGCATGAGCAATCCCAGGATGTGCTGTCGATGGTGAGGCACGTTGCCCAGTCTAGTAACACTTACATTGCTTATAAAGGGGCAAGGGTGATGCTAGCTCCTCCCCAAGGTTCGATATGGATTAACCCTGACAGCACTCCCGCTTTAGCGCGTGGAGGCAGTGGAGATGTGCTCACGGGCATTTTGGCAGGACTGTTGAGCCAGCAACGAGATCAGCAGTCACTCTGTCAGAGCTTGTGTAGCGGTATTTGGTGGCATGCTCAGGCAGGATTATTTGCTGCTCACCAGCGCACAGAATTAGGGGTTGATCCCCTAACTCTATGTCAATCTTTGATTCCTACTATTACCAGTTCATAAGAGAACCCCTCTTTGCTTCTGCAGAGAGGGGTTCTCTTAGCTACTCAAATCTCTAATCTTGGGAATCAGGGATTGACAGCGATCGTTGAGTGAATAGATTCTTATCCAGCAAATATGGCAATCGCATAGGAAAGAACGCCAGCGATAACCGCACCGCCGCAGCCGCCGATGAGGAAGCCACTACCAATTGCACTCCAACCTTCTTTAGTGCCAAAGTCGCTGCCAGGGTCTGCCGTGGTTACGGATGGGCGGGGCTTGGGTACAGAGAGACTGGAATAGAGCTGCATTGCCACGGTCAAGACGATAATGACGCAGCTTGCGGATAGTACACCCGATACAAGCGCCATTGTGGTGCCTCGAACAGGGCCTGAAGTGGCAAAGGGACCGTAGAGGTAATAGCCATGGGCCATCCCAATTTCTAAACCCCGAGCATTGGCAGACATGCCTTTGCGGTAAGCCGGTAGGTTATTGATCCAGGCTTTTACAATCCCAGAACTATTCACAGGTGTAGCGAGATCCCCAACAAAGGGGTCGCCACCATGTTTGACCATTTCCATTGTCATTGATATAAATCTCCTCTCAAATCTTAGGGTCCCCTGTAAATGGCTGGAAGCTAGGGGTAATAGAATAAATGAAAAGATAATGCTGGCAATCATCATCTCATAGAACAGAATTGTTTCGGCTAATCGCCACGAATAAAGGTTTGCCAGTAGAGAGTTGCGTTAAATTTCTTAGTAAAAAGAAATCTTTTTTTGTATTTTTCAATAACCTGTAAACAACGCTAATGATTTAGCCCTCCTTTTTCACTGAAATAATAAAATCAAGCTTGCCCAAGGAATAACGGATAAACGCCACGATGTCTGAGACCTTACAGGACTGTCAACGCCGAAATGGAGCAGTATGGGCTGAGGATAAGAGCTCCATCCTCAGTTTTGATAATGATGAATTCGCTTTAAAGGCGATTCAAGATGGGGTAGCCCTCTGTGATCGCACCCATTGGGGTCGTCTGCAGTTCACCGAGCAGGATCGGCTGGCTTTTCTCCATAACCAGACCACCAATGTCTTCAAAACTCTTAAACCCGGTGAAGGCTGTGAGAGCGTGTTTGTCACTTCTACGGCTCGTACGATTGATCTAGTTAACGCATACGTGACAGACGATTCTGTGTTGCTATTGGTCTCACCGACTCGCCGAGAACAATTAATGAGCTGGTGCGATCGTTATATCTTCTTTGGAGATAAGGTCAAGATTGAAGATATTACGGCCCAAACCATTACCTTTAGTCTCTTGGGGCCTGAAAGTTCATTAGTCCTGCAAAAAATGGGTATTTCAGCACTCCCTGAATCCACTCATCACCACATCACGACTCAAATCAAAGGTCATACTGTTCGTGTTGCCTCAGGTAGTGGTTTGACAACACCGGGTTATACCCTGTTTGCCGATGCTGAATGGGGAGCTGAGTTATGGCAAGCCCTAACGGAACAAGGGTCTTGTCCCTGTGGTGATACGGTTTGGGAGCAGTTAAGAGTCATTGAAGGGCGACCCAAGCCGGATGCTGAGTTGACAGAAGACTTTAACCCTTTAGAAGCGGGGCTCTGGCAGACCATTTCCTTTGATAAAGGCTGCTACATTGGCCAAGAAACAATTGCTCGCCTCAACACCTATCAGGGGGTCAAACAGCGACTCTGGGGAATTCAACTCAGTGAACCTGTCTCTGCGAATACGCCCATTACAGTCGGGGATAAAAAGGTAGGTGTGCTGACCAGTCTGGTGGAAACCTCTGATGGTCCTTTGGGATTGGGTTATGTCAAAACAAAAGCGGGGGATGCAGGGGCTAATGTTTCAGTGGGATCTGGCACTGGAACGTTACTGGAAGTTCCTTTTTTGACCTATCCTCAACCCACCCCTAATTCAACCCCTTAGACCGGGTATGAGTACTGTTTTTCCTAGTCTGTTGGTGCTCTGGATCAGGTACATTCAAAAGGAACGCTATGCATGTGGGAATCGTGACACAAACCTATCAGGCCAAAATCTATGTGACCTTGAGGCCATCGGTCTTAGACCCTGCGGGTACAGCGGTCCAAACGGGGTTTAAGCAATTGGGATATGACAATGTGGGTCCCACTCGGATTGGTAAATATGTTGAGCTAACGGTCACCGCAGATGATGAGACCGCTGCTAGTCAGCAGATTGATCGCATGTGTGATCAGCTCCTTGCCAATCCAGTGATTGAGAATTACCGCTTTGATCTGCAAGTAGTCCCCACAGCAGGAGCAGCAAAATGAAGTTCGGTGTGCTGGTATTCCCGGGATCAAATTGCGATCGCGATGTCGTATTGGTGACGCGTGATCTGCTCAAACAACCCACTCGTATGGTCTGGCATCAGGAAACAGATATTAGCGATCTAGATGTGGTGATTATTCCTGGTGGATTTAGCTATGGGGACTACTTGCGCTGTGGAGCCATTTCTCGGTTTTCTCCTGCCATGCAGGCCACCATTGCCCATGCTGAGCAGGGCAAGCTGGTCTTGGGTATCTGTAATGGCTTTCAAGTGTTGACGGAATCAGGGTTACTGCCAGGGGCCTTAGTGCGGAATCGAGATCTGCATTTTATTTGCGATCGCGTTCCTGTTTGCGTGGAGAGAACTGACCTACCCTGGACCCAAGCCTATCAGCCAGGCCAAGTGATTACCCTGCCCATCGCCCATGGCGAAGGCTGTTACTACGCCGATCCAGACACCCTCAATCAGCTCCAAGCCCATCAGCAAATTCTGTTTCGATATTGCACCCCCAGTGGCGAGGTGGGCGCAGAGGCCAATCCTAACGGCTCGGTGGAGAACATTGCGGGTATTTGTAACCGTCAGGGAAATGTTGTTGGGATGATGCCTCATCCAGAGCGCGCTTCCGATCCGACATTGGGCTATACCGATGGTCTCTTACTTTTCCAAGGGCTATTGAATAGCCTAACTTTGCAAGGTGTTACCGCCTGACTCAACGAAATGAAGCAGCGTTTATCCAACACTCTCCTGCCTGTATCGATCTTTGAACGACGATTTGTTTCTTAAATCTATTAGATCAATGCCTGCTTGCTTCTATAGGGATGACTTACAGTTAGAGGTAAGGAGATAGGCCTTCGAATGGGGCTGCTGTATCTTTCTCCTGCGTTGTTATTTGCACCTCTAAATCATGAGTTCTGAGCCTTCCGTAACTGACGAAACCAGCACTAACCCTGTCGAAGTGGCAAGTGCCGAGCCTACACCTGCAAATGACGCCGCTCCGACCCGCCCCCCCGGAGGGACTTACACCAAAATGGCGATGCGAAATATGGTGCGCCAGCCTAAACGGTCGCTCCTAGAATTTGGATTAACCACGGTGGGTTTATTAGCATTGCTGATTGGGCTATCCTATTTGACTCGTTAGCGAGTCGTCTTAGGCAATATGCAAGTCGACGTTCATATTCAATGGGATCTTGACGGAGTAGTTCAATCCTCTACTCCGTTAGCTGAGGATGTGCTTAGACAAGCCCATCAAATTACAGCTGTAGCCTGGCAGTCTTGGTTTCAGCAATGGTTTGAGTGCTTGCAGCCCTCTATCTCTCCGATCCAAACCTATGAGTTGAGCCTGTTGCTAACGGATGATGTGGCCATCCAAAATTTGAATGCAACCTATCGGCTCTTAGATCACCCCACGGATGTACTGGCCTTTGCCACCCTTGACTTAACCGATCAACCTACGAATCTATGGTCGGAGATGCCCGTAGAACTGGGCGACATCATTATTTCTGTAGAGACCGCAGCGCGGCAAGCCCAGGAGCAACAACATACCCTACAGCAGGAGCTAGCTTGGTTAGCGACCCATGGCTTGTTGCATCTACTGGGGTGGGATCACCCTACCCCTGAACGACTCCAGCAAATGTTGGCGCGGCAGCAATCATTAATCAATGTCATAAATGTGTCGCCTGTAACTGGCTAGACCTAGAAGAGTTTGCTAGAACTGTGGGTAACCTAAGCCATAGCAGGTGAAAATTACTTCTCTGATTGAGGAATAGACAATTTAATAGTTGATTCAGGCCTATCGCTTTCAGATTGATTGCAGCAATGTGCTTTGCGGTCATAGTGTAGAATCGTTAAAAAGATTAAATTTATGTCAAATAAATCTATAATCTCTTCACAAAGTAGTACTGAGCCTGAACCTGCGCGGCTTAAGCGTGAGTTGTCATTCAAAGTCGCTCATAATCTATTCGTAAGTTTTAAATACGCCTGGGCCGGATTGAGTTATACCTTCCAAACCCAACGGAACTTTCGTATCCATACCGTTATCGGTAGTGTGGCCTTAAGTATGGGGCTGTCCCTCCAGCTTGACCCCGTAGAGTTGGCGGTTATTGCTTTGACCAGTGGTTTAGTGCTGGTGATGGAGCTACTGAATACAGCCTTGGAAGCAGTCGTAGATCTGACCGTAGAGCGGACTTACCACGAGTTGGCCAAGATAGCCAAAGACTGCGCAGCCGCAGCTGTTTTGGTATCGGCAATGGCAGCAGTCGTGATTGCCGCGTTCCTCATTATTCCGCCTTTTCTAGTTCTCTTGCAGGCTTAAAAAGAGCTTGGATAGCATGGCAGTGCTGTTTGCAGTTGGGTTTGTAGCTGCAAAGTAGGATAAACACGCTAAGTTGGAGAGATAACTTTCTCTTGGGACAGGAGCGAAAGCCTTGCTACTGGTTGTTGATAATTACGACAGCTTTACTTACAACCTGGTTCAGTATTTGGGAGAACTCGCCACTGAATTTGAAGTGGCCCAAGATATTCAGGTTTTTCGCAATGATCAGATTACCCTAGCCGAAATTGAGAAGCTCCAGCCGGATGCGATCGTCATTTCTCCGGGGCCAGGACGGCCTCAAGATGCCGGCATTTCGCTAGAGCTGATTGAGCAGTTGGGGGCAAATGTGCCTATCTTGGGGGTTTGTCTAGGCCACCAGAGTATTGGCCAGGTGTTTGGGGGCGATATTGTGTCCGCACCCGTGCTCATGCACGGTAAAACATCCCCCATCAGTCATAAATCCACGGGGGTTTTCTCAGGGTTAGACAATCCTTTTACCGCAACTCGGTATCATAGTCTGGTGATAAAGAAGGAAACCTGTCCACAGGTCCTGGAGATTACGGCTTGGACTGAGGACGGCACGATCATGGGGGTGCGTCATCGGAACTATCCTCACATTGAAGGCGTCCAGTTTCACCCAGAGAGTATTTTGACAACATCTGGGAAACAGCTGCTCAAAAATTTCTTGAGCCACCTTCCCATTGATGACTAATACTGATCGGGTTTCACAGGACACACATTCAGGGATACATCACAGAGAACTATGAATCGTCGCCGCTTCATGCACTATGTGCAAGCAGGATTGATTACCAGCTTGGGAGCTGGTCTTGCCACCCAATGGCAGCCTTCTCCCGCCCAAGCCGCAGGCTCTTTGAGCATCCGTTGGCTAGGCCATACTTGTTTTTTGTTCTCCGGTAGCGGTATTCAGGTATTGGTCAATCCTTTCCGCCCTTCAGGCTGTACGGCTAAGTATCCGTCACCCCAAACGTCGGCCAATATTGTCTTGATCAGTAGCCGATTGCTAGATGAAGGGGTGGTTGAAGGTTTACCTGGAAGACCAAAGCTCTTGTTTGAACCTGGGGCCTATAAAACCAATGGTTTGCAGTTTCAAGGCATACGGACGCTCCATGATCGGGTGAATGGGTATCGGTTTGGTACTAATGTGGCCTGGAAGTGGATTCAAGGTGGCGTGAATGTGGTTCATTTAGGGGGAATTGCCTCTCCCATTAGTGTGGACCAGAAGATCCTGATGGGGCGGCCTGATGTGCTGTTGATTCCTGTGGGTGGGAGTGCGAAGGCCTATACCCCGGAAGAAGCCAAGGCAGCGGTCCAAACCCTCAACCCTAAAATGGTGATTCCGACCCATTACAAAACGGCTGCTGCTGACGAAAGTGTCTGCGATCTTCAGTCGGTGGATGCGTTTCTTTCCCTGATGCAAGGGTCTACCATTCGACGATCAGGTGGGAGCGGTCTCACGGTCAGTTCAGGTAACCTCCCTAGTTCAGGTCCTGTTATCCAAGTGTTGAACTATTGAAGCCAGCTCGATGGCCTTTAGTAGACCCCAGCACTAGTTGCTAAAAGCTTTATGAGTAGAGGGTGAACACTATCTTCCTTTGTGGGTGGATAGTGTTCATCTCATCAGTGGATGTTCTGGACAGCACTAGAAGAGGGACCGTCTTCTCCCAAGACGGCTGGCTGGCGTACCTGTGCATATCGTTAAAATGGTGACTAGAGATTCCTTGTGTTACGGGATTATTAGTCTGTTTTTTTGTGGGTTCTAGCGTTGCTGGGAGTTTGGCAAGGCGTTATTATTCAGTTTTATTCTCTGACTTTATAATTTTTTTCTAACTTGCGTTTCTATTGGAATCACGTATGGTGGGCACAGAGATAGTTCTATTGCTCAATCAGATTGGTATGATATCTCCCCTATCGACGGTACTTCTGAATTCTTCTCCTTGATTTTTTATGTCTGCTATTCCCGACTTTTTAAGTCATCTCAATCCTTCCCAGCGGCAAGCGGTGGAACACTTTTGTGGTCCGCTGCTGGTGGTAGCGGGTGCTGGATCCGGCAAAACTCGAGCCTTGACCTATCGCATTTCCAATTTAGTGATGCGTCATCAGGTCAATCCAGAAAATATTCTGGCCGTGACTTTTACGAATAAAGCGGCTCGAGAGATGAAGGAGCGGATTGAGAAATTATTTGCGGAGCAGTTGGCCCAGCAGAATCATGGTAAAGCCTTAGAGTTATTAGCGCCTCAGCAGCAGACGAAGTTGCGATCGCAAGTCTATAAAACCATTACTAAACCTCTCTGGATTGGTACCTTTCATAGTCTATGTGCCCGTCTGTTGCGGATCGAAATTGAGAAATACCAGGATGAGAAGGGGCGTAAGTGGCAGCGTAACTTCTCTATCTTTGATGAATCAGATGTGCAGAGTCTGATTAAAGATATTGTCGTCAATCAGCTCAATCTTGACGACCGCAAATTTCAGCCCCGTTCCGTTCGCTTTGCTATTAGCAATGCTAAAAACCAAGGCTGGAACCCCCAAGAGCTAGAAGCGAATCAGCAAGACTTTCGAGGTCGCGTAGTTGCCCAAGTCTATAGCAAATATCAAGATGCCCTAGCAGCCAATAATGGCCTTGATTTTGATGATCTGATTCGGGTGCTGGTGCAATTGCTGAAGCAGAACGGCCAAGTTCTAGGCTATTGGCACAAACAGTTTCGCCATATGCTCGTGGACGAATATCAAGATACTAACCGTACCCAATATGATTTGCTGCGGTTGCTGGCAACCAATGGCACGGACACTCAAAATTTTAAGGATTGGGATCATCGCTCTGTATTTGTGGTGGGTGATGCTGACCAGTCCATTTACTCCTTTCGGGCAGCAGACTTTAAAATCTTGATGGGGTTTCAGCAGGACTTTGGGGATGGTCTGCCGGATGATGATACCCGGACAATGGTAAAGCTAGAGGAGAATTATCGCTCCACGGAAAACATTCTCCAGGTTGCCAATGAGCTAATCGACAACAATACCGAACGTATCGATAAGATCCTCAAGCCGACTCGGGGGGCTGGAGAACCCATCTACTGTTATCGGGCGGATGATGAACTGCACGAATCCGATTTTGTGGTGCAGCAGATTCGGACCCTAGAGCAATCCCACCCCGAGCTTAGCTGGGGCGACTTTGCCATTCTTTACCGGACCAATGCCCAATCTCGGGCGTTTGAAGAAGGCTTAGTTCGCTGGAGTATTCCCTATACCGTGGTTGGGGGCCTGAAGTTCTACGATCGCCGAGAAATCAAAGATGTTCTGGCCTATTTGCGCCTGATCGTTAATCCAGCTGATACCGTCAGCCTCAAGCGGGTGATCAACACGCCTCGACGGGGAATTGGCAAAACTACCTTGGATCGAGTCACGAATGCGGCTCAGGAACTAGGAGTGCCCCTATGGGAAATGCTGACGGAAGAAACGGCGGTCAAGACTTTAGCTGCCCGCAGTGCGAAGCCTATTTTGCAGTTTGTGGAAATGATGCGGCATTGGCAAGAACAGGTTGAAACTCAATCTGCAGCCCATATTATCCAGGGGATTTTAGAAGATTCTGGTTATGTTCGGGACTTGAAAAATCAGGGGACCGATGAAGCGGATGATCGGATTGGTAATGTCCAGGAGCTGCAAAACGCGGCTTTACAATATGCGGACGAGAATACTGATGAGTCTCTCCCTTCTTTCCTAGCCAATACTGCTCTGGCATCTGATTTAGATGATCTAGATGAAAAAACGACAGTGTCACTGATGACACTGCATTCAGCTAAGGGGCTAGAATTTCCTATCGTCTTTTTGGTCGGCCTAGAACAGGGCTTGTTCCCTAATTTCCGCTCTTTAGAAGATCCTGCTGCCATCGAAGAAGAACGTCGTCTTTGCTACGTTGGTGTTACGCGGGCGCAGGAACGACTCTTTATCTCCCATGCACGGGAGCGACGATTGTATGGCTCAAGGGAGCCAGCGATGCCTTCTCTATTCCTATCAGAACTGCCTCGAGATCTCTTGCAAACCAATTCTTTGTCGGCCATTCCATCTGAGCCACCCCATTCTGCGATGAGTCCAGGGGCTAAAAAGAAAAAGATGCCTAATACCCATGCTATGGATTGGGCGGTAGGTGATCGGCTCGTTCATCGTGGTTTTGGCCTTGGAGAAGTGACCCATATTTTTGGGGGTGGAAATAAAATCTGCTTGGCAGTTAAATTCTCAGGGATTGGCAAAAAGATTATTGACCCAAATATCACGGTGTTGGATCGGGTGGAATAATGTTGGAGTTCACTGTTACTCAAGTTATGGGGATACGAACATAACGAAGTATGCGCTTGATCGTTTTTGATTTTGATGGCACCCTTGCCGATTCCCTTGGCATATTTATCGAAGCTACCAATCGCCTAGCTGAAGATTTTCGATATGAACCTCTTTCCCCAGCTCAAATTGAGCTATTACGAAAGTTAGGGATTCAAGAAATTGCTCAAGAATTGGGGATTCCCAAATGGAGATCCCTTTGCTATTTGCAGCGTTTTCGGCAAGAGCTGACTCGTAGTATTGACGATTTAGCATTAGTCGAGGGCATCGAAACTGCCCTCCATAATTTAAAGGCTGAAGGCTATCGGTTAGGGATTGTTACTGCGAATTCTCGACGGAATGTTGAGTATGTTCTACAGAAATATGCCATCGATCATCTCTTTGAATTTATCTATGGTGGTCAGATTTTATCGGGGAAGAGACGGACCCTAAAAAAATTGGCTAGACTCAAGGCCATCGACCCCAAAGAATTAGCTTATGTTGGCGATGAAATTAATGATGTGAAGGCAGCGCAACAGGTTGGTTTGATCAGTATTGCCGTTAGTTGGGGGTTTAATGACCGAACAGTACTTGCAGAAAAAACCCCTAACTTTTTACTGGAGCACCCTGATCAGATTCTGCAAAGCTTGAGTCAAGGGTATCTATCGTTTGGTTCTGCCTAGGGAAGGGGCTGCCGACGTTCTCATACTTAATCAGTGGATTTAAAAGGACAGATGGGTATGCTGGGAATGCAGCCTTACCTTCCTTCACTATGAGCAATCCTGTCGAAACCGCTAGCTTCCTGGAAGATTTAGATCGAATTTCTCAGATCCGTCAGGAAATTGCCTCTCACCTATCCAGCATTGCTGAAACCTTAGAAGATGCGGAACGGGCAGGGCAGTCTGCCTCAGGATCATTGCAGCTTCAACAAGAAATTGAAGACGTTAGCGTTGTCTGCCGCAATTTAAAGCAGGGTGTATTTCGGTTGATGGTTCTGGGAGATATGAAGCGGGGAAAAAGTACCTTTCTCAACGCTCTTATCGGTGAAAACTTGCTGCCTAGCGATGTCAATCCCTGTACAGCGTTACTGACTATTCTAAGATACGGGCCAGATAAAACTGTGACCGTCCATTTCAATGATGGTAAATCCCCCGAACAAATTGACTTTGATAGCTTCAAAGACCGCTACACAATCGATCCAGAAGAAGCAAAGCAGCTAGAAGAACAAAAGCAAGTTGCCTTCCCAGATGTAAGCCATGCTGTTGTTGAATATCCTCTCCCTTTACTAGAAAAAGGTGTCGAGATTGTCGATAGCCCAGGCTTGAATGATACGGAAGCGAGAAACGATCTCTCCTTGGGATTTATTCAAAACTGTCATGCCATTCTCTTTGTATTGCGTGCCACCCAGCCTTGTACCCTAGCCGAACGTCGCTACCTAGAAAACTACATTAAGGATCGGGGACTGTCGATCTTCTTCTTGATTAATGCTTGGGATCAAATCAAGGAAAGCCTGATTGACCCCGATGATCCAGAAGAATTAGAAGATGCGACCCGTAAACTCCATAAAGTCTTCCATGCCAATCTCGCGGAATACTGCCAAATCGATGGCTATGACCTTTATGAAGAGCGAGTATTTCCCGTCTCAGCCCTACAGGCTCTGCGGAAGCGAGTCAAAGATACCGATGCTAACTTAGATGGCACGGGTTTTCCTGACTTTTTATCTGCCCTCAACACCTTCCTTACCCAAGAGCGTGCTATTTCTGAATTGCGGCAAGCTCGAACTTTAGCCCGTCAAGCGCTGAATCGAGTCCAGGATGCCACGACTCGACGAATTCCGCTTCTAGATCAGAGTGTTCAGGAACTAGAGCAACGCATTGAGTCCGTAGAACCTGAATTTGAGGACTTGAAAGAGATTGGCGAGAATTTTAGAGAAGATATTCATCGGATGCGAGATCAGCGATCACGTTCCGTTGCCGATTCATTTCGTACCTATATATTCGATTTAGAAATCACCTTCGATCAAGACTTCCTCAAATATCAACCCCCCGATTTAGAACTGCTAGATCTGTTTAGCCAAGGACGTCGTGAATCTTTTAATGCTTCGTTCCAACAAGCTTTTCAGCAGTATGTGAATGATAAGTTTTTTGCTTGGAGCATCCGAGCTGAGCGCGATATCAAAGGTGCCTTCGAAGAATTGTCCAGAAGTGCTGAGCAATACGGTAACTCCTACGCCCGAATTACCGATCGAATCACCGAAAAATTGACGGGCCAAAATGTCAATGCTCGGGGGCCGAAGCGCCAATCGAATGATAATGTTCCTGGATGGGCCAAATGGGCGATGGGCTTGTTCTCCTTAGCCTCTGGCAATATTGGTGGAGCTGCCATGGCTGTTACGGGGTTCGATTTCCAAAGCATTATGCTCAATTTCTTTACCTCTGCTGGTATTGCCCTGATTGCCTCATCGGTCTTTGGCATTATGTTGGGGCCAATCACCTTTGCTCTGGTGGGATTAGGGATCGGGGCTTTGCAAGCTGATCATGCTCGCAAACAGTTGACCAAGGCGACGAAAGAAGAATTCGTGAAATGTCTACCCCAAATTGCCCAGGAAAAATACCAGCCCATTTATAACTCTGTTCAAGACTGTTTTGATGCCTACAACCAAGAGGTGATGCAGCGCTTGCAAGAGGATATCCAATCTCGCAAACAGGAATTAGATAACCTATTAGAGCAGAAAAACTCCCGCGAAATTGATCGCCAAACTGAAGTGGCTCGTCTAGAAAATTTAGAGCAAGCCGTTTCTACTGACTGTGCGTTGATTGAAACGGCGTATCAAAATTTACTGGCTACCGCTTGATGTACACAGCCCCTATTCTCAAGGGCTAATCTTTTTTGGGTGCGTCTGATTACTTTCAATATTTCTGAATCCAGAAAAGGCTAGTGTTCTATCGCACCTAAAGTCTTGAGCGTTTGCCGTTCTACTGCCGTTAATCCAGTAGCCCCTGAAATATTCATACCTTCATACAGTCTGAGAGGTTGCAATGTGTGTATGCACTCACCAGTGTTCACATCCCAGACTCGGACGGTTTCATCGACTCCACCACTGACAATGGTGTTGCCCTCGGGTGCGAAAGAGACTGAGAAAACCCCGTCAGAGTGACCTTCCAGCACTTGGATACATTTACCGGTCCGTCGATTCCAAATGCGAACCGTTCGATCAAAGCTTCCACTCGCAATGAGCTGACCATCGCTACTAAATATTACAGACAAGATAAGTGCACCATGATCTTGCATGGGACAGATGCATTGGCCTTGATTGAGATCCCAGAGTTTGACGCTACCGTCATTCCCGCCCGTCACCAACAAGGGCTCTTGAGGATGGAAGGCAACGGACCAGACCCACTCTTCATCCCTCAGGGTTTGAATGCACTGTCCTGAATCCAGATCCCAAATTTGCACAATATTCATTCTGGAAGTAACCAGAAATTTTCCTGTAGGACTGAAGGCTAACCCCAATGCATAATGTTTTTCACCTACTAGGGTATTTAGTAATTCGCCTGTAGGAACATGCCATAGATGAATACTGTTGTCTCCACTAGAGATAGCCAGGGTTTCTCCGTCTGGACTTAAAGCGATATCCCAGCACCATTCTCCTGGCATTTGGAAGGTATTGAGGCAAATTCCTTTTGTAGGATCCCAAACTTTAATCTCATAGGAATAGGTTGCACTCACCAGAAGGTTGCCATCGGCACTATAAGCTACTGATCTAACTCGACCAACATGGCCTTCCAATGCTCGCAAACATTGACCCGATTGAGTATCCCAGAGTCTTAACCCCCGATCATTACTCCCACTGGCAACGACTGCTTGAGTGGGGCTATGGGCCACTGACCAGACATAATCGCTATATCCATTCAGACGCTTGAGTAATTGCCCTGTTGGCACATCCCAAACCTGCACCGTTGAGTCTTCACCGCCACTCGCAAGGCATAGATTGTCTGGATGAAAGGCGACGACAGATACCCTTGATGTATGACCTTGCAGACATTTGAGACACTGTCCTGTATGTGGATCCCAAATTCTGACGGTGTTATCGCCAGAACTACTGGCTAACATTTGTCCATCGGTGCTGTAGGCCACCGAGAAAATTTGAGTGGTATGGCCTTGGAGAATCCTGATTAATTGCCCTGGCTGCACATCCCACAGATAAATCTGTCCGTCACTGTAGCCCACTGCTAAGGTTTTATCATCAGGACTAAATGCCAAGGGTGACTCTTGACTGTTGATCTCTGAGGGCAGCCATTGCTGCTGATTGGACTGTAAGTTCACAAGACTGACCTGGCCATCAAGATAACCGATTGCTAAGGTATCACCACTGGAATTGAACGTAACTGTTCGAACGGACTGTTCTGTATTCTCCAGGGTGTGAATACAGTCTTGAGTGCTAATATTCCACAATTTGACACTGCCATCTTGGCTGGTGCTAGCCAGAATATAGTCTGGTCCAACTCCTTTTTGGGGCTGAAATGCCACAGACAGCACGGCCCCTGTATGGCCCTTCAGGATTTGGATACAACTCCCTGATTTAAGATTCCAAACTTTAATAGTGTGATCAATACTGCCGCTAGCTAGCAGACAGCCATCATCACTAAAGGCAATCGTCCAGATCAGTACTTTATGGCCAGGTAAGGTGAATTGATGTCGGTAATGGGGGAAATCATAGAGTTTTATCTCTCCATTATTGGCAACGGCTAAACGACTACCATCTGGACTATAGGCAAGGCCAAAAATACTGCCTAACGTTTCTGAGAATAAGGTTGTTTCTAAATTGGCATAGGAGACATTGACGTGATGTAGCTTGATCTCTCGCAGATCTGCTTGCCGAATGGTCAGATGAGATAAATCTAAATGAGTAAAATTGGCCTGGCAGAGTCGTAAAAGATTCAGAATATTCCCCGCTGCATAGGTGGGCTGATTTTGGATATGGAGCTCATTCAACCGTTGTTTGAGATGTTGCTCTAGTGAGGTGAAATCTTGATAGGTTGCCAATAGGTACCGAAAAACTGGCTTAAGAATCAGCCGAATTTGGGCTTCTCGTAAGTAATCTTTGGCCTGCACCAAGACCAGGGGATATTGATGTAGATAGGTCAATTGATCTCCCATCATTTCTTGACTGATGTGAGAGATCAATCGATCGGTCATATATTCCATGACCACTGGCTGCAAGGTGAAACTAGCCGGGCGAGTCTCATCAGGCAAGACTTTTTCGATTAGCGAGCGGCGACCCAGGAATTCTAGGGCTTCGAGCAAGGTGGCAAAGGATGGGAGATTTATGACATCATTGGCCAGCTGTTGAATCGTGGCGGGTTCACGATGAATTGCCAACCAGGTCATCACCTGCAGTTCAAACTTAGATAACCGCTTCACCTGTTGATCCAGCAATCGCCGAATCCCGTTGAATGCAATGGTGCCATGGTGAACAAACTCTGCTACATTCCCTGCAAATACATCCTGAATGGATGTTGCTGCAATCTTGAGTGCTAGAGGATTGCCTTGATAGCAATGAATCAGGGATGTGGTTTCGGGCGTGGAGCTTGATAGTCCTTTACTGGTGAGAATTTCTCGGGCTGCAATGGCGTCTAATCCCTCTACTTTGAATACCCGAACGGGTAAGCGAGTTCCAGTCTGAATGGCAACTTCTTCAGGCAACTCTCGACTGGTCAGGATCAAGCAACTATGATGAGCAACTGCACCGACCCGATTGAAGAATTCGCCATACTCTTCATAAGTAGGTTGATAACGCCCAAACTTTTGCCCACTTTGTAATAAACTTTCAGCATTATCCAGAATAATCAGACAGCGATGTTGCCGCAAATATTGGATGAAAACCGAGATTCGCTGAGAAGGGGTATTGGGTAATTTCGGTAAGCTTTGATTGGATAAGCAGAGGATTAAGTCTGCCAGTAACTCCATAAGGGGAGGCATATTCTTGAGGCTCCGCCAGAGCACATAGGCAAACTGGTC
Organism: Acaryochloris sp. 'Moss Beach'; assembly: GCF_021497025.1. Classification (NCBI taxonomy): domain Bacteria; kingdom Bacillati; phylum Cyanobacteriota; class Cyanophyceae; order Acaryochloridales; family Acaryochloridaceae; genus Acaryochloris; species Acaryochloris sp. 'Moss Beach'. The sequence goes on along the minus strand of NZ_CP071717.1, from coordinate 1,176,606 downwards.
TTGGAGTTGCTGGGCTATCTTTACGGAGAGTGCAGTCTTACCCACTCCCCCTATTCCCAACAGGGTAATCAAGCTACATTTATCAGCGAGTATCCACTCATGAAGTGTGGCTAATTCTATTGACCGCCCCCAAAAGGAAGAGACATTGATCGCTTCCCCCCAATCTTGATAGACACTTGTATGGTCAATGGTTTTAGCTGTCAGAACAGTGTCAGGTAGAGGATGTTGCTCAACATACTCCCTGAGCGCAACTTTGAAGTTGTTTTTTGATACTTTTGTGCTTAGAACTTTAGATAGATTTTGCCACAGGTGGGAACCGACCTTTTTGATATAGCCCACCTCATAGCCAACGCTATCCGCAATTTGACGATAAGACTGACCTTCCCAACATAGGGAAAAAACTTGAATTTGAATATCACTCAGACCATCACTGGTGTTGACATTTTGTTGGATGAAATGGAGGGCGCGAACAGCCTCCTCTGAGTTAAAAAGCACGATAATTTTTTAAGCAGGGAAAATAACTTGCACTCTTAATCTTTCCCATGGTCTGTGAATATTTCTGGAGAGTCAAATTATTGACCAAGATTTCTGTGTGCGAAATAGCAGTGGTAACCAGATACGGGCTTTTTTAAAAGTTGAGATGTTTTAGCGGTTGAAATCACACTCATAAAATCTACACCAAACCTAAGTTCAAGTGAGTTAAACCCTCTAAGTGGGAAAGCTAGAGTAGATAATCTCTAGCTATTCATTCGCTAAGATCAGGGATGAGTTCTTCTCGCTGCAGGCCAACTTAGAATCGAAGGGTAAGGATCCGTATTCTCAACAAACCGTTCTGGGGTTAGTTGAAGAAAGCTATTGGTCTAGATCGATGTTGGGTCTTTTGCTGACTTTATTGGTGCTTTAATTTTTTGCCATGGCTCAACAGGATACCTACCGCAATCTGATTCAGATCCTACAAATGACAGTAGGGGTGTTGGAGCTTCAAGAGACGGATGAATTGCGGCGGGAGGTGATTGCAGTTTCTGATTGTGTTCAGAAGACAGCTCTCAGAATTGCTATCTTTGGTCCTTTTAACTATGGGAAATCTACACTGCTCAATGCTGTATTAGGGGAGAAAGCTCTCCCGATCGATCTGATTCCGGCAACGGGGGCAGCCATTCGGGTTTGCTATGGTCCTCAACTCCAAACTCGAATTCGTTTGGTTAGCAGTCAAGAGATTGTGGAATCTGGTACCGATATCCTGAAGCAATACGCCATTTTGGATGATAACCGGCGGATGCGGGAAGATGTGGTGTCTGTGGAAGTGAGTTGTCCTCATCCCCTCTTGCAAACGGGGGTGGAGTTGCTAGATTTGCCAGGAACCAATGACCGTGAAGCTCAGGATGCTTTGGCTAAGGAGCAATTGCTGACAGCAGATGTAGTCATTCAGATGCTGGATGGCCGTAAGTTAATGACTTTGGGCGAACGAGAACATCTCCGGGACTGGCTGCTGGATCGAGGGATTGAAAGTGTAGTGTTTGTCGTTAACTTTTTGAACCTGTTGGACCCCGATGAACAAAAACAGGTGATGAACCGAATGCGGTTTGTGGCAGAAAGCTTTCGGTCCCAACTCCCCTCAGGAATTAGCAATCTTTACCGTGTGGATGCCTTACCCGCGTTGAGAGCCCGCCTTAAAGGAGATATGGCTGCTGCCCAAATCACAGGGCTACCTATGCTAGAAACGGCTTTGCAGAGTATTGTCCAGACTTATCAAACTGAGGGAATTCCACTACAGTCGAAGCGTGCGATCGCACTCGCGAAACAACTCCAACTCGCCCTTCAAGAAAAAATTGCCTTTACCCAATCTCAGGTCCAGACTGACGTTCAAGACCGGGCTCAGCAGCGCTTAGAGATTAAAGAGCGTGCCCAGAAACTGATCATCAAAGGGTTTCGAGAGAGTGTAGCCGATACCAAAAACTGGCTCGATTTACCCACCTTGCTCCGGAATCATGAAGCAGGAGCCCAGATTGCCCTGCAACAAGAGCGTTTTCCGGCCTGGCTCACCGATACCTTAAAACCCACTTGGCTAAAACATCAGCGTGAAGTGGTGGGTTGGGTGCATAAAGCTTGCGGCTTCTTTAACCAACCCCGCCCTGCAGAATTATGGTTTGCTTTCCCCAGTGGCCCTGCGCCCCAGTCGCAACCTCAGCAGTCCGCATCATCCACTGCTAAATCAAAAGAAGAAGAAATTGCCCCCGTGGCAATCGCCACCGGATTAGGTTGGCTGATGGGTGGCCCTTTAGGAGCTGCTATTTTTGGCGGTACTGGCTATGTCGTTAATAAATTGGAGAATATCGCTGTCTCAACGGCAGATTTACCTGAGTTTGAGAAGAATGAGGAAAGCTATCGGCAAGCAGCTCATTACTATCTCACCCAGTTTCGGGCAGCGGCCTTAACCGCGCTGCAGGAGTATGAGCGCATCGCTGAGCAGATTATCTTAACCCCGATTGTGGAACAGAACGCAGAACCTAAGCGCTATCAAAATCAGCACCAACTCACCCTCCTGAAAAATACCCTGACTTCTTTAGAAGATGTGATTGAAGCAATGTAAAAGAGGATTGATCTCAAAAACGCTATGGAAATCCTTATTAGCCTTTCCCTCGGGATTACCCTCAGTGCAGCTAGCGGTTTACGAGTCTTTATTCCACCGCTGATTATGTGTATGGCGGCCCTATTTGGTGATCTGCCCTTGGCTTCCAACTTGCAGTGGATTGGTACTTATCCCACCCTGATTGTGCTGAGCACTGCTGTAGTGGTTGAGGTATTGGCCTATTACATCCCCGGGGTCAATAACCTGTTGGATTTGATTGAGATACCCACTGCGATCGCAGTCGGTTCCGTTCTTACCGCAGCCACATTAGGTGATCTCAATCCTGTCTTGCAATGGACCTTAGCCATACTGGCCGGAGGCAGTGCCGCTGGAATTGTGGAAACAACCACCTCCGTTACCCGTGTTGCAGCAACCACTATGACAGGAGGGCTTGGTAATCCCGTTCTCTCCACGGCTGAAGCTGTGTTATCTGTTGTCCTAACGTTGCTGGGGCTGGCTATTCCTTTGCTTGCCGCTGGCATTGTCTTATTAGTGATCATCTGGCTCATACGTAAAACCAAAGCCATCTTGGTTGAACGGCGGCTTCGTCGGCAGGGTAACCGAACGATAGAAAGCAAGTATAGAAGCCAAGCTCGTTATCGCTTGAGATAGACAGTCAGACACCTCGCCCTCTAGCAATCTATATATAGGCTGCTACAAGGCTCTTGTGGCGCAACAAACCCTAGAATTACACCTCTAATTCACCAGCTCTGAAGGGATGCCAAAATCAACTTATATGAAGCTAATTTGGCCAATAAAAAAAAAGTGTTGACACACCAATGCAGTGTTGTTATATTGGTCAAGCGCTCGAAACGAGGTTCGCCTCCGAAAAGCGCCCCGAACCTAGACAAATCAATAGTTTGAAAGATTTTAAGACAATCATCCTCGTCGGAGTTTTTGAACGAAAGGAAGCTTGCTTCTCACTAGTTTATCAACTTCAACTTTAATATAATTTCAGTACAAATTCTCACATGGAGAGTTTGATCCTGGCTCAGAACGAACGCTGGCGGCATGCCTAACACATGCAAGTCGAACGGCAGCATGAGGAGCTTGCTCCTTGATGGCGAGTGGCGGACGGGTGAGTAACGCGTGAGAATCTGCCTTCAGGTTCGGGACAACAGTTGGAAACGACTGCTAATACCGAATGTGCCGAAAGGTGAAAGTTTTTTCGCCTGAAGATGAGCTCGCGTCTGATTAGTTAGTTGGTGGGGTAACGGCCTACCAAGACATCGATCAGTAGCTGGTCTGAGAGGACGATCAGCCACACTGGGACTGAGACACGGCCCAGACTCCTACGGGAGGCAGCAGTGGGGAATTTTCCGCAATGGGCGAAAGCCTGACGGAGCAATACCGCGTGCGGGAGGAAGGCCCTTGGGTCGTAAACCGCTTTTAACAGGGAAGAAGATCTGACGGTACCTGTTGAATAAGCTCCGGCTAACTCCGTGCCAGCAGCCGCGGTAATACGGAGGGAGCTAGCGTTGTTCGGAATTACTGGGCGTAAAGCGTCCGCAGGTGGCCTATCAAGTCTGTTGTTAAAGCCCAGGGCTCAACTCTGGATCAGCAATGGAAACTGAAAGGCTAGAGTACGGTAGGGGTAGAGGGAATTCCGAGTGTAGAGGTGAAATTCGTAGATATTCGGAAGAACACCAGTGGCGAAGGCGCTCTGCTGGGCCGTAACTGACACTCATGGACGAAAGCTAGGGGAGCGAAAGGGATTAGATACCCCTGTAGTCCTAGCTGTAAACGATGAACACTAGGTGTTGGCCGTATCGACCCGGTCAGTGCCGTAGCCAACGCGTTAAGTTATCCGCCTGGGGAGTACGGTCGCAAGATTAAAACTCAAAGGAATTGACGGGGGCCTGCACAAGCGGTGGAGCATGTGGTTTAATTCGACGCAACGCGCAGAACCTTACCAGGGCTTGACATGTCGCGAATCCGAGTGAAAGCTTGGAGTGCCTTCGGGAGCGCGAACACAGGTGCTGCATGGCTGTCGTCAGCTCGTGTCGTGAGATGTTGGGTTAAGTCCCGCAACGAGCGCAACCCCTATCTTTAGTTGCTACCATTTAGTTGGGCACTCTAAAGAGACCGCCGGTGATAAGCCGGAGGAAGGTGGGGATGACGTCAAGTCCTCATGGCCCTTACACGCTGGGCTACACACGTGCTACAATGGTTAGGACAAAGAGCTGCCAACTCGCGAGAGTGCGCTAATCTCATAAACCTAGCCTCAGTTCGGATTGTTCTCTGCAACTCGAGAGCATGAAGGCGGAATCGCTAGTAATCGCAGATCAGCATGCTGCGGTGAATACGTTCCCAGGCCTTGTACACACCGCCCGTCACACCATGGAAGCTGGCCACGCCCGAAGTCGTTACCCCAACCCTTGTGGAGGGGGACGCCGAAGGTAGGGCTGGTGACTGGGGTGAAGTCGTAACAAGGTAGCCGTAGGGGAACCTGCGGCTGGATCACCTCCTTTTAGGGAGACCTACTTGCTAACGGCCAGACTCACGTATATCGGCTGTTTAGACAAGTCATCCCAAGGTCGGTCGAGGAGTCTTAACTTTCAAACTATTCTAGGTTTGGTGAAAACTCTAGATTCAGGTTCAAGAGTCTTGTACTTTTGAATCTGGTTTCGAGTTAAACACCACGGGCTATTAGCTCAGGTGGTTAGAGCGCACCCCTGATAAGGGTGAGGTCCCTGGTTCGAGTCCAGGATGGCCCACTCATTTTTTATTTGGGGGTATAGCTCAGTTGGTAGAGCGCTGCCTTTGCAAGGCAGATGTCAGCGGTTCGAGTCCGCTTACCTCCACCAAGACAAATTTTACAACTCGATATGGATAATTGCCTCTTGCAAGCTGTCTTGTGTGAACATGACAACCTGCTGGATGCGAGTCCAGCTAGAACCTTGAAAACTGCATAGCATTATAAATTCTGTCAGGTAGGTCAGTTGATTGCCTAGTGCGATGAACTGATATTTACAGACACCAATGAAAAACTTTTTGTGGTCAAGCTACAAAGGGCTAACGGTGGATACCTAGGCACACAGAGGCGATGAAGGACGTGGTTACCGACGATACGCTTCGGGGAGCTGGAAACAAGCATTGATCCGGAGGTTTCCGAATGGGGCAACCCTTAAAACGGCTGACTGAATACATAGGTCAGCACGAGCGAACCCAGTGAACTGAAACATCTTAGTAACTGGAGGAAGAGAAAGCAACAGCGATTCCCTTAGTAGCGGCGAGCGAAGCGGGAACAGCCTAAACCAAGGGTTTTTACTCTTGGGGTCGTGGGACAGCGACATGGACTCTAGCGGTTAGACGAAGCAGCTGAATACTGCACCAGAGAAGGTGAAAGTCCTGTAGTCAAAAAACTTAAAGATACTAGCTGAATCCCGAGTAGCATGGGGCACGTGAAATCCCGTGTGAATCTGCGAAGACCACTTCGTAAGGCTAAATACTCCTGTGTGACCGATAGTGAACCAGTACCGCGAGGGAAAGGTGAAAAGAACCCCGGGAGGGGAGTGAAATAGAATATGAAACCGTTAGCTTACAAGCAATGGGAGGCCGATTTAACGGCTGACCGTGTGCCTGTTGAAGAATGAGCCGGCGACTTATAAGTACTGGCAGGTTAAGACGGAAATGTCGAAGCCAAAGGGAAACCGAGTCTGATAAGGGCGTTAGTCAGTATTTATAGACCCGAACCTGGGTGATCTAACCATGGCCAGGATGAAGCTTGGGTAACACCAAGTGGAGGTCCGAACCGACTTCTGTTGAAAAAGGAGCGGATGAGCTGTGGTTAGGGGTGAAATGCCAATCGAACCCAGAGCTAGCTGGTTCTCCCCGAAATGTGTTTAGGCGCAGCGGTTGAGATTATAGCGGGGGGGGGGTAGAGCACTGAATCGGTGCGGGCTGCGAGAGCGGTACCAAATCGAATCAAACTCCGAATACCCCGTGTACACTCAACTAGTAAGACGGTGGGGGATAAGCTTCATCGTCGAGAGGGAAACAGCCCAGATCACCAGCTAAGGCCCCTAAATTGTTACTAAGTGGCAAAGGAGGTGGGATTGCAGAGACAACCAGGAGGTTTGCCTAGAAGCAGCCATCCTTGAAAGAGTGCGTAATAGCTCACTGGTCAAGCGATCCTGCGCCGAAAATGAACGGGACTAAGTAACATGCCGAAGCTGTGAACTTGTACTTGTACAAGTGGTAGGGGAGCGTTCTACGTTAGGTTGAAGCATTAGCGTGAGCAGGTGTGGACGAAGTAGAAGTGAGAATGTCGGCTTGAGTAGCGAAAACATTGGTGAGAATCCAATGCCCCGAAACCCTAAGGGTTCCTCCGGAAGGCTCGTCCGCGGAGGGTTAGTCAGGACCTAAGGCGAGGCTGAAAAGCGTAGTCGATGGACAACGGGTTAATATTCCCGTACTGATTTTGGATTGTGCAGAGGGACGGAGTAGGCTAAGCCAGCCGGATGTTGGTTACCGGTTGAAGCGTTCGAGGTTATGAGGGACGGCGAAAACGTCCTGAGCTGAGGCGCGAGTACGAGGAGATACGTCTCCGAAGTGGCTGATGTCATGCTTCCAAGAAAAGCTCTAAACACGTTAATCCAAGATTACCTGTACCCGAAACCGACACAGGTAGGGAGGTAGAGAATACCAAGGGGCGCGAGATAACTCTCTCTAAGGAACTCGGCAAAATTGCCCCGTAACTTCGGGAGAAGGGGTGCCACCGCAAGGTGGTCGCAGTGAATAGATCCAGGCGACTGTTTACCAAAAACACAGGTCTCTGCTAAGTCGCAAGACGACGTATAGGGTCTGACGCCTGCCCGGTGCCGGAAGGTTAAGGAAGTTGGTTAGCTTCGGCGAAGCTAGCGACCGAAGCCCCGGTGAACGGCGGCCGTAACTATAACGGTCCTAAGGTAGCGAAATTCCTTGTCGGGTAAGTTCCGACCTGCACGAATGGCGTAACGATCTGGATACTGTCTCGGAGAGAGGCTCGGCGAAATAGGATTGTCTGTGAAGATACGGACTACCTGCACCCGGACAGAAAGACCCTATGAAGCTTTACTATAGCTTGGAATTGGGTTCGGGCTTTGATTGCGCAGGATAGGTGGGAGATGTTGAGACATTGCTTGTGGGCAGTGTGGAGTCACTGGTGAGATACCACTCTATCAAGGCTAGAATTCTAACCTTTACCCGTTATCCGGGAGAGGAACAGTTTCAGGTGGGTAGTTTGACTGGGGCGGTCGCCTCCTAAAGAGTAACGGAGGCGCGCGAAGGTTGGCTCAGGCTGGTCGGAAATCAGCCGAAGAGTGCAATGGCATAAGCCAGCCTGACTGCGAGACTGACAAGTCGAGCAGAGACGAAAGTCGGTCATAGTGATCCGGTGGTCCCGCGTGGAAGGGCCATCGCTCAACGGATAAAAGGTACGCCGGGGATAACAGGCTGATCTCCCAAGAGTCCATATCGACGGGATTGTTTGGCACCTCGATGTCGGCTCATCACATCCTGGGGCTGGAGCAGGTCCCAAGGGTTTGGCTGTTCGCCAATTAAAGTGGTACGTGAGCTGGGTTCAGAACGTCGTGAGACAGTTCGGTCCCTATCTGCCGTGGGTGTAGGAGAATTGAGAGGATCTGTCCCTAGTACGAGAGGACCGGGATGGACGTACCTCTGGTGTACCAGTTATCGTGCCAACGGTAAACGCTGGGTAGCCAAGTGCGGAGTGGATAACCGCTGAAAGCATCTAAGCGGGAAGCCCACCTCAAGATGAGTGCTCTCATGGCATAAGCCAGTAAGGTCACGGGAAGACCACCCGTTAATAGGCGGTAGATGGAAGTGTGGTAACACATGCAGTCGAGCCGTACTAATAGACCGAGGGCTTGACCTCATTATTCATTGAATGTTTGACAGAATTTAGCTATGCAGTCTTGAGGGTTTTAACCCTAACAGTCTTCCTGGTGCTTATTGCACAGTGGACCCACTCCGACCCATCCCGAACTCGGTTGTGAAACGCTGTAGCGGCGAAGATACTTGGGGGGTAGCCCCCTGGGAAAATAGCTCAGTGCCAGGTTAATATTTAGAGTAGGCCTTCTCATTAGAGAGGGTCTACTTTTTTAGTTGGATGCTATTGGAAGGATTATCATGCTTTTCCTCGGAATCCATAGATTGATAGGGAATATCATCCATGAATGACTCCTCGACCCAGAATATTGCTTAATGTATGTGGATTATGGCCTAAGATGCCAGTTCGTATCAGATATTTAAAAAAGCTTTCTACAAATTGCTCTTTACAAGAGATTTCATAAAGTGGTACGCCAGTAATAAGCGTAAATATTACCCGTAGAAAGGAAGGGTATTATGACTGCAAATTATTGGTTGTTCCCAGCTCTAATTTTGGCGATAGTTGTAATCTTGTTTTTACTGCGACGCGTTATTCTCACAGATCGTGCTGAAGGACAAGTTCTGAATGAAGCCAAAAGCAAGATTTCATCTTTGACCACTCAGCAAGAGGAATGGTTAGCGAATATCCAAAAGACCCAAGAGAAATTGGTGATGATGTTTCTGGCTTTGGAAGAAACGAAGAAAGAAGCGGGACTACAATCTGTGAGTGTCTCAGATAAGCTAAGGAGGGCTTCTTCTGCTGAAAAATTACTTAAAAATATTTGAAACAGGTCAAGTTCTATACATTTACTCCTTGACAACTTTTTTTCTAGTGAATAAGGATGGGTTTTTGCAGGCTGTTTGAGGTTTGAGGCTGGTTAGATACAGTTGTTCCAATTATTGAACTGTGTGTATATCCCATGTCATTTAAATCCTCTAGACATTTATCAGCGTGTTCTTTGGGAACTGTAGCTAGCAAACCTCCTGAGGTTTGGGGGTCAAATAGTAGTGGCCATAGGAGGTGCGTTTGGGCTTGAGATTGATTGGCAACCCAATTCCCAGCTGTTAAGTTTTGGGGGTATAGGGAGCTGTGAATATTTTGGGAGATGATTTCGGCTACCCCTGACATAGCTGGGATTGAGGCTAGTTCTAGTTGGACTTGTATGGGGGAAGAATGCAGCATTTCGGATAAGTGGCCAATCAGTCCAAAGCCGGTGATGTCTGTGCAGGCGGTAGCTTGATGTTTCAGGAAGCACTGGGCAGCCACTTGGTTGGATTGCAACATGGATTGCAGAGCTGAATCGAGCCAAATATCACGGGCTTGCTGGCGCATGGCCGCAGCAAAAATCAAACCTGTGCCTAGCGGTTTGGTTAGAATTAGAACCTGATTAGGCTGAATACCTTGCTTGGAGAGGATGAGGTTGTGATGTACTAATCCATTGCATGCCAAACCAAATGCTAGCTCTGCTCCCTCGGTTGTGTGACCCCCGACTAGTTCTGCGCCGGCCTGTTGCAAAACTTTTGTTGCGCCGGCAAGCAGGTGATAGAGGGTTTCTGTGAGGGCTTTATCTGTACCATAAGATAGGGTTGCCATGGCCAAGGCTGACTGCGGTGTTGCCCCCATTGCAAATAGATCGCTGAGACTATGGTGAGCAGCAATCTGACCAAAAATAAACGGGTCATTGATAAGGCTGCGAAAATAATCAAGGGTATGGACCATCACTTGGCCAGGAGGCACTTCGACTACAGCAGCATCATCTGCTCCTGCTAATCCCACCAAGATGTCTTGGCGATAGGGAGGATAGTCTTGGCGTAACCGAGATAAGGTTTGTTCGAGAACTGAACTACCAACTTTCGATCCACAGCCTGCACACTGCATTGGGAGTAACGGTTCTGAAGAGGAATTGGCTCCCATTATGGGCAGCTCTCGAAATTGGTCCATAAACTTGCGATCGATGGTATCTTTCCAGCGCCATAACCAGGCGGATTCATTACCTAATGGCAATGCTCCCCAAGACATAATTGCTTTGCGATCGCCCGTACTAATCAAGCTCAAAAACTTCGATTGGGGCTTGTAGATTTGTAGTGATTCACCTTGCAATAACCGTCGTAGATTTTCGGCTAACGGCTTACCCTGACGGACGGCAAACACGCCAGCCTTGGGGCGGGGAGACTCTACCATGGCTGCAATATCCCCTGCTGCAAAAATGTGAGGATGGGAGACTGACTGTAAGGTCGGACGTACCTGAATAAACCCTCGATTGTCGGTGGCGATACCAGATTGTTGGGGCCAAATAGGTGCAGAAGCCCGGGTGACCCAAAAAATGGTGTCGCATTCTACCTGAAACCCTGACTCACAAAGAACTTTCCCTCTTTGCACCTGTAATACCGTTTTTTTTAGGTGTAAGTTAATGCCTTGCTGAATCAAGATCTGCTGAAAGCGATTGCGAATCCGGGCATTATGGCCTGTCATTACCCGTGCTCCGCGGTGGAACAAATGCATGGTCAGATTGGAAACGGGTTGTCCTGCTGCTTGCAAAATCTGCTGTAGCTGATGCTGGATTGTCAGTACTAGCTCCACTCCACCAGCACCGCCTCCCACTACCCCAATGCTGATCGGCTGATCGGGATGTTGGGTGACGTGCTCAATGACCTGCTGCCATTGCTGTAAGAAAAATCGCCAGGGTTTGACAGGTACGCTGTAGTCCAGGAGGCCAGGAATATCTGGCAGTTCTGGTGTGCTGCCAATATCAATGGATAAAGTATCAAAGTGAACGGGGGGATGCACTGCACAGAGCACTTGATTCTGGTCTAAGTTGAGACCGATTGCCTGATCGACATAAAGTTGGGCTTGGGCCGCAGTTGCTAGCTGTCGTAAGTCAATATGGCACTCTTCGTAGGTGTAATATCCTGCTACATGGCCTGGCAGCATGCCTGAATAGGGGGTATTGGACTGTTCACTGATGAGGGTGATGCGGACTCCGGGCAAGGGATTCATGGCAAAGTTGCGGAGTGCGATCGCATGACTATGTCCCCCTCCAATCAGCACTAATTCTTTTTCAATGGGTTGTTGACGCTCCACAAAAACTCTGGTCCTAGAATCGCTGTGTTGATGGTACTCTCTTCAACCTCAAGTTGCCTGAGACCAACCTAAAAAAACTTTAAGTTCACTGAAAACACGGTATTGATGTATTTTCAGTAAATTTCCTCATGGCAGAAGAAAATTTTATACAGACAATGGTAGATACTCCTAACCTTGCAAGCTCGGCCTATTAATAACTATTCAGGCCTAAAAGCCCCCTTTTTTAGATCGTCAACTCTCATCTGAGACAAGAATGAATTCCCACAGCATGGCTACTCACTCACCTTGTTTATCCCCAGGAACTGAGGCCTTGGAATTAGACATATCACAATCTGCATTGAGTGATTTAGGTATTGCCATCATTTCTGCCAGTGGACATTTTCAGCAAGTCAATGCCACCTTCTGTAAAATTATCAATATTTCTGTCTGTGAATTGATTGGCAGCCATTACCAAGATATTTCCCAACTTGCACTGTTCACAGAGTTTGGCACCCAATTACAGCAGTTACTTCAAGGTGATCTGGAAGTCTTTCATTTTGAAGCTACCCATCAAAATGCTAAGGCTCAAAAGTTACCTTGCTTATATACAGTAACGTCCGTGCATGGCAGCAATCCAGAAGACAAAAGTTTTTGTCTTAAGCTCCAATACATCCATCCTGACCAGGACTTGCAAAAGGCAACACTATATCTGAGAGCCTTAGCTGCAGAAACAGCCAATGATGGCATTGTCATTGCAGACGCCACTGTTCCTGGATTTCCCGTGATTTTTGCGAGCCCTAGTTTCTATCAGTTCACCGGATACACGCCCGATGAAGTGATTGGAAATAGCTGTCGTTTTCTCCAAGGTCCTAAAACAGATGCCAATACAGTCGAGGGGATTCGCCAGGCCCTCAACAATGATCAGACCTTCGAAGGGGAAATTCTTAACTACCGAAAAACGGGGCAACCTTTTTGGAATTTATTACGGATCAAACCCCTAACGAATGCTCAAGGTGAGGTGCATTTTTTAGTCGGAATTCAGACGGATATTACCCAACAAAAAGAAACTGAGGAACGGCTCCGCCAGTACGAAACTATTTTTAACTCTGCTGGTAGTTATATGGCACTAGTCGATACCTGCTATGCATACTTGGCCGCGAACCCCCAGTACACTGAAAAATTTCATAAGGCGACAACGGATATATCGGGTCAGCACATTGCAGATATTCATGGCCAGCATTTCTTTCAAGAAATTATTAAGCCAGATCTAGATCGATGTTTTGCTGGGGAAAAAGTGCGGCGGCAGCATTGGTTTCCCTCTCTTGATGAAACACGGTATTTCGATATTGAATATGTTCCATTTCGCAATCAACAAGAGCAAATTATTGGTGCGGCAATTTCTTCTCGCGATATCACCGTCCTCAAAGATACAGAAGAGGCTCTGCGTGAAAGCCAACAACGGTTCCATGACTTTGCTGCTATTGGAGCAGACTTATTTTGGGAAACGGATGCAGAATTAAGATTTACCTATTTATCAGAGCAGCATTGTTCTTTGACGGGATCTCCCATCGAAGTGTGGATCGGGAAATCTTGCTTGGATTTCTATGCTGTGTTTCAACCCACGGCCTGGGATCAGCTTAACCAAACTCTAGATTTATTAGAGCCTTTCGATGTTGAAATAGAGTGTCAGCATCTGAATGGGAATGCTCGAATTCTGAGAATGATTGGCAGACCTGTCTTGAGCCCTCAAGGTGTCTTCTGTGGTTATCGAGGGATTGGTCAGGATATTACAGAAGCGCATTCATTATCACAACAGTTATCGCACCAGGCTACCCATGATTCTCTGACTGGGCTGGTTAATCGTCGAGAGTTTGAGCATCAGCTCAATCAGATTATCGAGCAGAAACAGTCTAGTCAAATTCACCATGCGCTTTGTTATCTAGACTTAGATCAGTTCAAGATTGTCAATGATACCGTGGGCCACCTGGCAGGGGATACTCTCTTAAAACAGGTCGCGGATTTGTTGCAGGCTCATATTCGTCAGACCGATATTCTTAGCCGTTTGGGGGGAGATGAATTTGGCTTATTGCTGAAGAACTGCTCCTTAGACAAAGCTCGAATTGTCACAGAAAACCTCATCTCTGAACTCTCTCAATTTCGCTTTATCTGGGAAGGCCAACTCTTTAAGATTGGTGCCAGTATTGGGATCGTGCCGATTACTGCAGATACCGACAATCTAACCCTGCTATTCGCAAAAGCGGATGTTGCTTGCTACGCAGCTAAAGATCGGGGTCGTAATCGTGTTCATATTTACTATGCTCAGGCCCAAGGGGTAACGGAACAACACAGCGAATTGATGCAGGTGGCGACTATTCGTAAAGCTTTAGAAGAAAGCCGATTTCGCCTCTATTATCAGCCCATTGTTCCTCTAGATACAGAGACTAAGATTCCAGTTTGTTATGAAATCTTGCTCCGCTTGCAAGATCCAGACGGCAAAATTCTTCTGCCAGGCAGTTTTCTCCCTGCTGCGGAACGATATGGGTTGATGTTAGAGATTGATAAATGGGTGATCGAAAATGTTTTGGTCAAGTATGGCGCTTACTTTCAGAGCCAGGAGAATACTCGCATTTCTATCAATCTGTCGGGCAGCTCTCTCAACGATGACGCTTTGCTGGATTTTGTCCAAAAGCAACTGCATAAAACTCAGCTTGAACCCCACAAGATTTGCTTTGAAATCACAGAAACTGTAGCAATTAGCAACTTTAAGCAAGCGATTCAATTTATCGAGAAAATGAAAGAGTTTGGCTGTCACTTTGCGCTGGATGATTTTGGTAGTGGATTCTCATCCTTTTCCTATCTCAAACGTTTTCCCATTGATTATTTAAAAATTGATGGCAGCTTAGTGAGAGATATGGTGGAAGATACAACCCATCAAGTGATGGTGTCAGCCATTAATCAGATTTGTCGAGCGATGCAAATCAAGACTATCGCTGAGTTTGTAGAGAATGGAGACACAATTGTTGCGCTTGAAAAAATCGGTGTTGACTATCTACAAGGGTATGCCATGGGTAAACCCCAGCCCCTGCCCACAAAATAAGTCTGGAGGCTATCTCTGTGCAAACTGGGGCGCGATTTGAATTTGGAGTGACTCAGAGCAAAAAAAAGAATTTTAGGATGTTTCAGTATCTAGGTATCGAAACATACAGTTTCGGGATATCAAGTTGCCAGTAAGATACCACCAGGCTTTATAGCGTCTATGGGGCAGCTCTTTGCGATTTGATACTTATGACCCTGAGCATTTCTATGATGAGCTTTTCCAGAGTGGACAAACTCCTCGTCCCCAAGGACAAGTTCTGGTAGACAAAATTCATGGTTTGCCTGAGGGAGAACTATTACAACGTCAACGGGCTGCTCAGGAGGCGTTGTTCAAGCTAGGGGCAACATTCAATGTCTATGGTGAAACGGAAGGAACTGAGCGGATTTTCCCGTTTGATGTGATTCCGAGGGTCATTTCTGCTCAAGATTGGACGTTCTTAGAGCAGGGCCTAAAGCAGCGTATTCATGCTCTCAATTTGTTTATTGATGATATTTACAACGACCAGAAGATTCTGAAGGATAAGGTCATTCCTGAGGAGCTGATCCTGTCTGCCAAGGGATATTTGTCGCCTTGCATCGGTCTAAAACCGGCCAAGGACGTTTGGTGCCATATTACGGGCACTGACTTGGTCCGAGACAATGATGGTCAATGGTACGTGCTGGAAGATAACTTGCGCTGCCCATCTGGAATTTCCTATGTCCTCGAAAATCGGCAGGTGATGAAAAGTACCTTCCCTCAAATTTTCAAAGAAATTCCAATTCAGCCAGTGGATGAGTACCCTAGCCGCTTATTGGCGACTTTGATCCATTTGTCACCGAACACCATTAGCAGCCCAACCGTCGTCGTCCTCACGCCTGGTATTTATAACTCTGCTTACTTTGAACATTCCTATCTTGCTCAGCAGATGGGGATTGAGCTGGTGGAAGGGCGCGATTTAGTTGTGGTGGATGGCTATCTGCAAATGCAGACGACCAAGGGGTTACAGCAGGTAGACGTTATTTATCGTCGCCTGGATGATGATTTTATGGACCCCACTGCCTTTCGGCCTGATTCTCACTTGGGGATACCGGGATTGATGGAGGTGTATCGGGCGGGACGAGTTGCGATCGCAAATGCCCCTGGAACCGGTATTGCTGATGATAAAGTCATCTATGCCTACGTCCCGGACATGATCAAATACTATTTAGGTGAAGATCCAATTCTGGCCAATGTCCCCACCTACTTATGCTGGGAGGACCAACAGCTCAAGCATGTTCTCGCTAACCTCGATCAGCTAGTGGTCAAGGCTGCGAATGAATCTGGGGGATATGGCATGCTGATTGGCACCCAATCCACCGAGGCAGAACGCCAGGAGTTTGCCCAGCGTATTCGTGCCAATCCTCGCAACTACATTGCGCAACCAACCCTTTGTCTTTCCAGAGTCCCGACCATCTTGGGAGAGGAATTTTCTGGATGTCATGTTGATTTGCGCCCCTATATCCTCTACGGTCAGGACATTTATGTCCATCCAGGAGGATTAACAAGAGTGGCCTTGAAGAAAGGATCACTCGTCGTGAATTCGTCACAAGGTGGGGGCTCTAAAGATACATGGGTACTATGCCCGGAGGAAAATGCTTAGTCGTGTTGCCGATTCTATCTTTTGGCTCAATCGCTACATTGAGAGAGCCGAAAATGTTGCTCGTTTCCTAGAGGTCAATCTCAACTTAATTTTGGATCTGCCGACCCGGGTGCAGCAGCAGTGGCAGCCCCTCGTTGCCACCACCGGAGATAAAGATTTCTTTGAGCAGCACTATGGGGAAGCCAACGCTGAAAACGTCATTAAGTTCCTCACCTTTGACCATGAATATCCCAATTCCTTGATTTCTTGTTTACAGAAAGCTAGGGAAAATGCTCGATCGGTGCGAGAAGTGATCTCCACAGAAATGTGGCAGCATGTTAATGCCTTTTATTTGCTGGTTGCCAATACGGCAGACGATTTAGCCTTGGCCGATCTGAACCAATTTTTGGAAGAAGTGAGGCAGGCCAGTCACCTTTTTGCCGGGATTATGGACGCGACCATTTCTCATAACGAGGGCTGGCATTTTGGTCAAATGGGACGTTTATTAGAACGGGCAGATAAAACTTCCCGTATCCTGGATGTCAAATACTTTATGCTCTTGCCGTCCCTTCAGCATATGGGAACTCCGATTGATGAATTAGGCTGGATTGCCCTGTTAAAATCCACCAGTGCCTATGAAATGTATCGTAAACGCAGCAATCGGCACTTAATTACCCCCGCAGAGGTGGCAGATTTTCTGATCCTTGATCCAGATTTTCCCCGTTCTATTCGATTTTGTGCGGTTCAGGTCGAACGGTCTTTGCATTTAGTCTCCGGCAGTCCTTTAGGATCCTGGTGCAACCCTGCGGAACGGTCCATTGGCCGTTTGCGCTCCGAATTAGAGTTTCTAACGGTTGAAGAAATTATTGAGGGAGGAATGCATCAATTTTTGGATCGATTGCAACAGCAGATGAATCAAGTGGATCAGGAAATCTTTAAAACCTTTTTGGATCGCCGTCCTGTCCACACCCATCTACAAATTCAATCTCAGTCTTAAACTTGTGCATTTTACGATTGTTCATGCCACGATCTATACCTATCCTCAGGCCGCCGAATTGGGGCCACATCTTTTGCGGCTTCGTCCTCGGAGTATGGGGGAGCAGCAGGTCTCCAATTTTGATCTGCAGATTGTGCCTGAGCCGATGGGGTTAAACCAGGCTTTAGATGCGGAAGGGAATACGGTGATGCGTTGCTGGTGGCCAGAAACCCCATTGACCACGCTGCAAGTGACCGCAACATCCGAGGTGATAACGACTTGCACCAACCCCTTTAACTATTTATTGGACCCCTGGGCAACGCACTTTCCCGTTGACTATCCCAGTTCCCTTAAGGCCATTCTGTATCCCTATCTCTACTCTGATTTAGATGCGGTTGCTACCCAGCTTGCTCAGGAGATTGCAATGGCGGTAGATAGCAATGTGATCAACTTCCTGACCCAACTCAATGTACAAATTAATCAATCTTGCCAATACCAAATCCGAGAAACGGGGCAACCCCAGCCCCCTTGGCTGACTTGGCAGCAAAAACAGGGAACGTGCCGAGACTTTGTCTGGCTATTTATGGCTGCTTGTCGCGGCATGGGGTTAGCGACCCGCTTTGTCAGTGGTTATGAGGCGGGGGAGCCAAGTCAAGAGCAAACCCTTCATGCTTGGGCCGAAGTCTATTTACCAGGAGCAGGCTGGCGAGGCTACGATCCCACTATGGGTTTAGTCGTTTGTGATCGCCATGTTGCGGTGATGGTGAGTGCTTGGCCCCAGCAAACCCAACCCATCTCAGGCAGTCTGCGGGGCGGGAACAGTAGTCCTATCCCTACCTATAGGGTCTCTGTCCATAGCCAATGAAGTGCCCTGGTAGAGAATGATCCCTCGTGAACTCTTCCACCCACGAAATCTGTATTCATCACTGGCATCTGTCAGGATGCTAGGCAAACTGGTCATACTGAGTAACGACGAGCTTGTGCTCAAAACTTTGGGAGATTTTTGTACATGAGAAATAAGGGAACGTCCTTTACTGCCCTTTCCATCTTGGGTGGAATGACTGCTTTGACGATTAGCGCTTGCAGTTCTGCAGCTTGGAAGGACTACTCTTCTACGCAAGGGAAATATTCGGTTTCGATGCCAGGTACTCCTAAAGAAGAAACGAAAGCCATTCCTGCTCCTGGCGGAGAAAAGCTGAATATGGAAATTGCGCAACTTGATTTAGGGAAAGAGGCTTTTGTGGTGGCCTTTATGGAATTTCCCGGCGATGCCAAACCCCCTATCCCCATCCAGCAATTGATGTCTACTGCCATCAAAGGTGCAGTTGCATCCAGTATTAATGGCAAGGTTAGTAATGAGAAAGAAACAGAGGTGAATGGCGTTCCTTGTCGGGACTTTCAGGCAACGGGTAAGTATAAGTCTAAGGATGCCTCCATGGCTGGTAAATTCTGCTTCTCCGGCAACCGACTCTATCAAGTGCTAGCCATGGGCGAAAATACCGGCAAGGCATTTGACGATAAGGCGACCAAGTTCCTCACTTCGTTTAAAATTACCGACAAATCCTAATGTTTGATCAAGAGGAATCCTAAGGCAAGATATCCGTCATCACCAGATGATTATCTTGGTCTTGGTCTTCGTTGTCATGCCAAGCTAAGTCTGGCAGTTTCTTGAAGGCTTGCCGGAGAGAGGTTTCCCAAGATTTCCGTAAGCGCAATAAATAGGGGTCACCCCGTTCCAATTTGAGCCGATATCCGACTTTCAGGGTATCGGCTTCATACATGGCCATATTGATGGGGGGGCCTACAGAAATATTGGACTTCATCGTCGAATCTAGGGAGAGCAGGGTGCATTTAGCGGCGGCATCTAGGGAGGTCTCGTCATAATTAATGATGCGATCGAGTATCGGTTTCCCATACTTGATTTCACCAATTTGTAAAAAAGGCGAGTTGCGTGTAGCGCGCAGAAAATTGCCTTGGCTGTAGACCATATAAAGTTCTGGCAATTCGCCTTTAATCTGGCCCCCCACTAAAAAACTACAGTTGGCACTAATGTTGTCTTTTTGCAGCCAATCTTGGTGTTGATCGAGGACTTGGCGCGTTTTTTCGCCGAAATAATGGGCAACGTCGTACATGGTGGTGAGTTCGTTAATATTGCCCTGAACGTCTGCTTTGCGATCGCGCCGAATTAACGTCAGTACACTTTGGGTCATAGACAAATTTCCCGCAGTACAGACGAGTATCACTCGCTCTCCAGGAAGAGAGAGATCAAATAATTTTTGGGCTGTCGAAACATAATCAACCCCTGCATTGGTGCGGGAATCAGCTGCCATAATCAGCCCATAGCGGGTGATGACGCCTAAACAGTAGGTCATGCGGTGCTCGCCTTGATGTGAGGAAGAGTATGCCTTCAGTCTAGGGCTGATTCTTCAGCTTGGACAGGCATGATTTTAATTGTCCCCTGACAAAGAATGGCTGCTTCTGTAATTTGTAAGAGGGTGAGTTGGACATCGGTCCCTAGATCAAACCTAAAGTCATGCAGTTGGGTCAATGGAATGGGCTGATTGGCGGGTGGATAGAACCCCTGAGGCTGCTCTAGACGCAACTCATGGGGGTTGACGAGGACTAACCCTGTGTCCAAGATAATAGCTTGCAGTTTTTCGGTTATGGGATGTTGGACTTGAGCCTGTATCTGGATGCGATGGTTTCCAACCGGCCATCGGCCATCGCAACTCAGTTCCATCCGCACGGCTGATAATTGAATCTCGGGTGTAGCCCCAGGCTGCCAGCTAGGGAAGGGCCAGTCAGACACCCCACTCAGCTGTTGTTCAATCAGAGGCACCAACCCCAACTTCATCGCTTTTTGGAAGAGTTCCGAGTCGGTCGATGCCGCTAGATCTGCAGAGGTCAGGGCCGCATCAAGTTGAATGGATAGGGGTTCTAAGAGCCGAATCGCTTTGCCTCGTAGGACCTGCCGGAAGTTAGTACTGATATTTTCAGCAATGACTTGGGCGCGGCTGAGGTGAATGCCTTGATATACGGCTTGGGCTGCTGATAGAAATACTTTCGGGATTGAGCCTGATAGCAGTTCACGATTGCCGCTGTCGATTTGAAGTTGGAGATCATCGATGTGATCAAGTTGCGATCGCAACCACAATTTGATCGCTGGGGTGAGAACCCGTGAAATCAGGCGACCCTTCCGTTGGGGGGCAAGTTGTTCTTCTGTCTCCACTTCGATCTCCAGTCCTAGACCTGCTGCCAATAGTTCAGAGCAGCATTGGCCATCGTCATTACCCCTGTGACAATAGCAGATTCTTGGGCTTCAAACTGGGGGTGATGGAGGGGAGGATTGGCCTGGTCGGCCTTCCCCACCCCTAGGCGGAACATGGCGCCGGGGGCATGCTCCAAATAAAGGGAGAAATCTTCTGCCCCCAGAGAGGGCTCCGTGAGGACTCGTACATTGTGGCTACCGCAAACGTCTTGGGCGGCCGTTTCGATTAACTGGGTCAAGCTAGCCGTATTATGCACTGACGGCACCCCCGCTTGATAATCCACATGGTAGCGGGCACCGTAGGGACGGCAGACGCTGGCGACAATATCTTCAATCCACTGGGGGAGTTGTGCTCGGGTTTCTGGATGCAGGGATCTCACTGTTCCCTGCATTTGGACCTGATCCGCAATCACATTTGGAGCCCGTCCTCCCTTCATTTGACCAATGGTTAATACGACCGGACGTAAAGGATTCTGGGTGCGGCTAATGGCCTGTTGTAGGGTTGTGATCACCTGGGCCGCAATCCAGATTGCATCCACTGCTTCATGGGGGCGGGCTCCGTGGCCTGCTTCTCCCATAATCGTAATCTCTAAGTTATCTGCTGCTGCTGTTAGGGCCCCATATCTTACTGCGACCGATCCAGCCGGAACACTCGGAAATACATGCACTGACAAAATCGCATCAACGTTTTCCATCGCCCCATCTGCCACCATCCATCTAGCCCCTTGGGCAATTTCTTCTGCGGGTTGGAACAGAAAGCGGAGCTTGCCCGGAATCTGATCCTGCATGGCCGACAACACCATGGCGGTGCCCAAGCCAATGGTGGTGTGAATATCATGGCCACAGGCATGCATCACCCCTGGCTTGCGAGAGGAAAACTCTAGCTGAGTCATTTCTTGGATGGGCAGGGCATCCATATCCGTGCGAATGGCGAGCTGCCGAGAATCGTCTCCTTCTCCTTTTAATTCACCGATCACCCCTGTTTTGCCCACTCCCTCCCGAACATGCAACCCATAGGAAGATAGAATGCCGGCGATATAAGCAGACGTTTGATATTCCTGACCACTTAACTCTGGGTAACTGTGCAGATGACGCCGAATCTCAATCAGTCGAGGAGAGAGTGTTTCAGCAAGCTGTTTGATTCGAGTCGACATGCAAACCCTTTGATTTCGATATCCATACTTTATGCTAGCGATTGATACTTATTCCTGTAGATTATGTTCAATGCTGTTATCAATCTCTCAGTATTTCTGACTCGATTCTTCTGTTTTCAAAAGTGCTGAATTTGGGCAATCTAAGGAAAGCAGGTAGATTGCATTCTCAAGGCTATTGTTGGCCCCAAAGCCATTGTTCAAGCCCATTAATTTTTAGCTTATCCTCACTATTGTTATGACTTCGAATCAAAATCCAGAAGAAGATTTACGACGTCGGGAACAAGAACTTAAAGAACGAGAAATGAGTGTCCGGTTGCGAGAACTGGAATCAGAAGTCTATGGCAAGCCTGAAGGGGCTCCTTCAGCGGCCCGTGAAGTAGAAGTGGTGACGGATGTTCCCCCCACCAAATCATCCTTTAAACGTACCCTCCGCAAAATGGTCAATGTCGGTAAATTCCTTGCTGTTGTTGTGGCAGTCGTGGTGGCGGTAAAAATTGCGATGTGGCTGGCGATGGCCATTATGATCGGCTCGATTGCCTATATTTCTTATGAACTATTTCTCAAGAACGATCGCTCTTCTCCCTAAGCTGTTGGAAAACGTAGCCTGTAAGACACCTGTCATCCTCCTGGGATTATTCTCACTTGGTAGAATTAAACTGTAGAGATTCCGAACGACTCGCGATATTCTAAGGTAACCTCATGGTCTAAAGTCAAAAACTATATTCACCCAGTTATCCTTGACCTAGATTGAAATTATATTGATATTGAATACGAGAACTCTTTTTTCTTCACTTATCTTTCTTGACAGCAACCTAGGTCCACCAGTGACTGATTTTTTAAGGAGACTCCGCAAGATATTGCCCAACAACCCACCGCCTGCTGACGGTAACCCAGCAGTTGAAGGGGGTTCTTTGGCTAAAATATATGGTGAGAATCTTCATAATCCTGATGCCCTGATTAATCGAGCCAATAAACGGGCTACGAACGGAGATCTGGATGGGGCTTTGGGAGACTTTGACGAAGCAATTGCCCTCAATCCAGCCAAGGCCACAGCCTATTTTAATCGGGGATTTCTGTTCAATTCTCTCGGGAAATTTGAAGCTGCCATTCATGATTTTTCCGAGGCGATTGAGCTACTGCCAGATTACGATGAAGCCTATTTTCAACGGGGCAATAGTTATCGTCAGCAAGGTGAATTTCAGCGAGCAGTTCAGGATTATAGTCAAGCGATTCGCATTAATCCCTATTGCATCAAAGCCTACTATAAACGGGCTGATAGTCGAGCTGAGCTAGGGGATCATCCCGGTGCTCTTACAGACTATAGTCAAGTCATCCTGCGGTTACCCAAAGATGCGAATGCCTATTGTCAGCGGGGAATTTTTCTTAGCCAGAGCGGTGAGTTAGGGAAAGCGATTGAAGACTTTACATCGGCTATTGAACATAACCCTCGATTGGCAGATGCGTACTTTCATCGCGGCTATTGCTTAGCCCAAATGGGAGAGGCTGAGAAAGCCTCTAAAGACTTTAGTGAAGCCTTGCTACATGATCCGAATCATCAGGCTGCTTATACGCGCGCTTATGCATTAGGGATGTTAAAAGAGGCGCCTGTTGATATTTCTTCTCCCAGTTCAACGGCAACGGATTACCCCCTTTCTCTGCTGGAAGAAAGTGTTCCTGTTTCAGTGGAGTCAGTTGAAGACTCTGACGTTGAGCTAGAGCCCCATCCAGCAACGGTGCCCTTAGAACCCACGTCGATGGAAGGGTTCTTTGATCGAGCGAATAATCGCATCCAACGAGGCGATTTGGACGGTGCGATCGCAGATTACTCCAAGATCATTGACGATGACCCAGAGAATAGCCAGGCCTACTATCAGCGGGGACAGAGCCTAGGGGCCATGGGCGAATCCCAAGCAGCTATGGAAGACCTGAATCAGGCGATTCATTGGGCACGGGTGCATTCTTTGGGGCTGATGCGTGATTTCAGTGGCGAATTGTCTACGACCCTAGAGACGTTGAAGCAGGATCTGAAGGAGCTGTCTTATCAGAGTCCTTTTGCCAAAACTCAACCCTTACCGGGGGCTGCTCCTGACCAGCCGGAACAAGAGCAGCCTTCTGTTGACGATTTGATCGATGTTTCTACCGATCAAATAGACACAAGCGAGGAATTAGAGGCAGTTGAAGTTTCTAATCCATCTTCTACACCACAGGTTCAACCCTTGGCAGATGAGTCTTCTGCTACTGATATTGCCAGAGATACCAAGCCTCCTGAACCAGAGCAATCATCGACCCTTACGAAGGAAGAGCCGTCTGTTCCGGCGAACCTGCAACGCTCCTCTGCTCAACATCAGTCATCTCCCCCCCCAACTGAGACAACGACCCCAACCTTGGAACGGGCGATTGCCCAACATACCCGTGCGATAGAACAGAACCCTTTAGATGCAGATGCGTTCTTTAATCGGGGCCAGAGTCGAGCGTTAGCTGGAGATTTACAAGGTGCAATCGAAGATTATTCTCGTACGATTCGCCTCGATCCGAATAACCGAGAATCTTATGTTAAACGAGCCCGCTGTCTGTCTGCTCTTGGGGATGAGGCTGCGGCCCAGGCAGACTTAAACCATGTTATTCGCCAAACCCCCAAGCGTTCCGCTCGGCCTCCCCAGCAACCATTAAAAACTTCACCAGCCTCCCCAACAGAGTTTTCTCAACCCCTAGCGCCATCGTCTCCTGCAGCCTCAACATCGCCCTCGCCGTCTAGGGTGGATGACGCTACCGATTCGATGGCGTCACTGTTTCAACAGGAAAATGAAATTCTTCAGGCTACGCAAACTTCACAGAAGTCCTGCACCCATGAAGGGAATAGTCCAGGTAATCAATTCTGTATCCATTGTGGTGCATCCCTGAGTCCCCTGTCTCGTTATAGCAGCGACTTCTCAGCACCGATAGATTCCCCTCCAGGGGATAAGGTGAAGCCAGTCGCTAGTAATCGCAAACAACGATTGCAAGAAGCCGAACAATATTATGACCAAGGCGTTGTTTTGTTTAGAGATGGCGATCGTCAGGGTAGCTTACAGGCTTTATCTACGGGGTTGAAAATCTTTCTTGAACAGCGTGAAATGCAGCGTTATCAACAAACCCTTAACTTTATGCAAGATGTGGCCCATGCCCTCAGCGATACGGGGGAAGATGAGACCGAATCAGATGATAGCCTCCTCCTGTAGACCATCTAAGCTAAAATCCAGAGGCTGATCTTGTTTTCGGCGTTGTGTCATCTGTGCTGCAACCATGGTTACCTTGATTTTGTACAGTAAACCAGGATGCCACCTGTGCGAAGGTTTACAAGAAAAACTAGAGCAAATCCAAGATCCCTCCATGGAACTCGAAATTCGCGATATTACGAGTCGTGAGGATTGGTTTCAAGCCTATCAATATGAAATCCCCGTATTGATTAAGCGAGAAAACCTGGCTGCGGATCGAGCGATGGAAACCCCCCTTCCACGTCCGGCTCCTCGCTTATCAGTTGAGCAATTGCAGCGATTTCTGCAAAAGTATCTTTAGTGTTTTTATCAACATCAACGGATTGGGCATGGTCAAACTACGTACGTTACTCGCTGAACTCTCTACAAATCAGTGGGAGACACCTCCCCCTGACCATCCAGCCCTAGAGACAGAGATTACAGGGTTAACCACTAATTCCTGGGCGGTGCAGCCAGGGTACTTATTTATCGGTATGCCTGGCACTCGCGTGGATGGGGGCAGTTTTTGGAAAAGTGCGATTGAGGCGGGTGCGGCGGCTGCGTTGGTTTCTGATCAAGTGGACCTGTCTGACGTGGGCACCCACTGCGTGATTGCCCTTAAGGATATGCCTCGCGCTTGTGCTGAGGTGGCAGCCACATTTTATGACCAACCCAGCCATAAATTAAAGCTTGTGGGTATGACGGGTACGAATGGGAAAACCACCACTACCCATCTGATTGAGTATTTATTGACAACGGCCCAATCCCCCACGGCCTTATTTGGCACTCTGTATGCCCGTTGGCCTGGGCACCAAGTGACGTCTACCCACACGACCCCTTTTGCCGTGGATCTACAGCAGCAGTTGTCTGATGCCGTGGCTGCTCAGTGCCAGTTTGGAATTATGGAAGTTAGCTCCCATGCCCTGGCCCAACAACGGGTGCTGGGCTGTCAGTTTGCCGTGGCTGTGTTTTCGAATTTGACCCAAGATCACCTGGATTACCACCAGGGTATGGAAGATTATTTTGCTGCCAAGGCGTTACTGTTTTCCCCTGACTATTTGCAAGGGCGAGCCGTCATTAATATTGATGATGCCTATGGTCAACGATTGGTAGAGCAGATAGGTACGAATCAATGCTGGACCTACAGTATTGAAGGACCTGCTGATTTGTACACTAGCGGTCTGTGCTATGAAACTACTGGTGTTAAAGGCCAACTCCATACTCCGAAAGGCACGGTTGAGTTCTTCTCTCCTTTGGTGGGGCAGTTTAATGTTTCTAACCTATTGGCTGCTGTGGGTGCTGCTCTGGAATTGGACCTTACCTTAGAGCAGATCACCCCTGCTTTAGCTCAATTTCCTGGGGTTCCCGGTCGAATGCAGCAAATTATCTGTTCTCCTAAACAGGATATTAGCGTCATTGTTGATTATGCCCATACCCCCGATAGCCTAGAGAATTTGCTGAAGGCAGCCCGACCGTTTGTTAAAGGCCAGATGGCCTGTGTGTTCGGCTGTGGGGGTGATCGCGATCGGACTAAGCGACCATTGATGGGAGAGATTGCTGCTCGTCTCTCGGATCAAGCCATTGTCACTTCCGATAATCCCCGCACTGAAGATCCTCAGCAGATTCTACAAGACGTATTAGGGGGTATCCCGACTGAGGTGAAGCCGATTGTAGAGGTGGATCGACGGGTGGCGATTCAGGCTGCGATCGCACAAGCGAAACCCGGCGATACTATCCTGATTGCAGGTAAGGGCCACGAAGACTACCAAATCTTAGGCACCGAAAAGATCCACTTTGACGATCGAGAAGAAGCGCAAGCCGCCTTGTCTGAGCGTTATGGTTAGGGCAATTTCTACTCTCTATTAGGATGTTCTTCTTAGAAGAGGTTTAGGAAATCGGTAGGGGCGGACGAGGTAGCCATTCGGGAAGGTTGGAGTCGGAGAATTCAGCCAATGCACCTAGGGCAACATTAAACAACTTCTCTGGCTTCAAATCGTCCTTAATTAAGTTCCACAGCCGTTCGACTTCTTCTGTATGCAGTCTGTCATCTTCGATCAAGGCCAAGACCACCTGACGACGTAAATAATCTCCCTCATCAGACATTAAAAACTGCATGCCTAAGCGGGCGGTGGGGATGAGATCGAAACTCTGATCCGTTTGTGCGATCGCAATCAGGTTCTCCAAGCGCTGCCATTGGAACTTCCCGTCCTTAAACAGCACTTCTAGTAAGCGACGCTGAAAGTCAGGCGTTTCTCCAGCGAGTAAGCGTTGAGCTACATAGGGATAGCTGACTTCCAGAATTTTGAAGTCGGGATTAAGGCACAGGGCGACCCCTTCTTGGGTAACCAAAGATCGGATGATCAGAGCAAACTTAGCTGGAACTCGGAAAGGATAGTCATACATCAACTCCGAGAACCGATCCGTAATGGTTTTGAAATTGAAATCGCCGACCTTTGCCCCAATGATGTCATCAAAGACATCTTCCAATGCTGGGATAATGGGCTGGATATCGGTCTCAGGGGTAAGAAAGCCTAGCTTTACAAAGTCAGAGGCCAGCAACTCATAGTCTTTGTTGACCAAATGAACGACCGCATCTACCAACGTATTTTTGGTAGGTTGATCGAGCTGATCCATCATGCCAAAATCTACATAGGCCATACTGCCTTGAGACGTGGCAAAGAGATTGCCAGGATGTGGATCGGCATGGAAAAATCCAAACTCCAGCAGTTGACGCAAACTAGAAATCACACCAATCTGCACCAGGCGATCCGGGTCCATATTGGCATCCACTGCGCATTGACTATCGGTCAGCTTAAAACCATTAATCCACTGCAGGGTCAGGACTTTCTTGCTACTGTAAGCCCAGTGAATTCCAGGCACTTCAACCGCAGGATACTCTTTGAAGTTTTCCGCAAACCGCTCGGCATTTTGCCCTTCATTGATATAGTCAATCTCTTCAAACAGTTTGGTGCCGAACTCGTCCACAATTAGCGTTAAGTCATGGCCCAAATTGAGGGGTAGAAATCGCCCAAACGAAGCTGCCATCTGCCGCATCAGGTAGAGATCCAATGTCAGCTTTGGTCTCAAATTAGGACGTTGGACCTTGATTGCCACCTCTTCGCCCGTAAACAATCGGCCTCGATAAACCTGTCCTAAACTGGCGGCCGCGACGGGCTTTGCCGAAATTTCTTGATAAATCTCACGGATGGGCTGACGCAGTTCAGATTCAATTAAGGCAAAGGCTTTGTCATTCGGGAAAGGAGGCAACTGGTCTTGGAGCAACATCAGCTCCGTCAGGAATTCTTTGGGGATGAGATCAGGGCGTGTGGATAGAGCCTGCCCCACTTTAATGAAGGTGGGTCCCAACCGTGTCAGGATTTTGCGAATTTGAATGGCCCGTTGAAGAGAATGGGCCGCACTATTGTTCGTCCATCGGTCCCATAGCAGACCCCAAACAAACCCACCAAATAACCAAATAATGTTGAATAAACGCCAGAGAGCTTGCCAAGGACGCCAGCGGTAGTAAGATGCGATCTTACGGGCGTCATATCGCTGCAGTGCGCCATTAGCAGGCGGGGATGACATGAGTTGTTGCTGCATCACGTCGCGTTATCCTCACAACTCCAAAACTGCGTTCTAAATACCCTTGAGCCATTGCAAACCTAGTTGCTTTTGAAGTTGTTAGCACTTCCCAAATCACAAGTTTGCGGACCAAATCAGACTGTCTGGCAACAGTGCTTAAGGTTATCTTTTCTTAACTTAAATATAGTATAAGAAAGTACAAATTAAGTCCTTGTTAAGTAAAGATACATAAAGTCTAAAGACTTGAATCTGGCTAAATATATGGATAACATTTGGCTGAAATGCCTTGTTGGATAAGGATCAGGCGAGATGAAGCTTTTTGAGGATAGGCACATAATGTTGAAAAACGGATGTTATCAGCCTGACGATAAAGTCGATTTCGATAACTCTAAGATTCCCTTCTTTCAGAATTTAACTCCAATATCTCTACAGTCGTAGCAAAAACAAGATTTTTCAGCCATAAACGGTACGAAGCATGGTAAAAACAAGCCAAGTGCAAGACCTTGACCGATTGTCTGAGGAAGACTCCACGAGTGCTGAAGAAGTTAAGTATTCAATCTAAATTGACCCTGATGTTCTTAGGGGTCAGCGTAAGCTCAATCCTAGTAATTGCTTTTATTGGTTACAACAGCGGTAAAGCTGCGTTAACCCGCCGCATTTTTAACCAGCTCACCAGCTTACGCACTACTAAAAGCTATGAGGTGCGATCATTCTTTGATCAACTGAACCGCCAAATGCGCTTTCTCAGTGGTAATCCCACCACCAAAGAGGCCATGAAAGCGTTTAAGCAAGCCCACCAGGAACTTAATTCCAAAAAAATTCCAAGCCAGTGGCAGCCAGCGATTCAAGCCTATTACCAAAAAGAATTTATCCAGCCCTTAGACGCCAATATAGATGGGGAACCCCAGGTCCAAACCTATTTGCCTTTGGGCAATAGTGATGTCTATTTGCAGTATCACTACACCATTAAAACGCCGAATTTTGACGAAAAAGTCCAAATTGATGATCCAGGCGATGGTAGCAAATATACCCAAGTGCATCGACGATATCATCCAGCATTCCGCTCTTTAGTCTCAGAATTCACCTATGAAGATCTGTTTTTGATCGATCCTAAATCTGGCAAAGTCGTCTACAGCACCTATAAAGGGGTTGATTTTAGTACTGATTTAGAGTCAGGTCCCTATTCTCAAAGTGTCTTAGCCCAAGCATTCCGGGAGGTCGTTCGTAAAGGAGAGCCTAAGTTCGTAACCTTCACAGATTTTGAACCCTATCGCCCCTCTCTTAATAGTCCCGCTGCCATTATTGCCAGCCCTTTATTCGAGGGAGGAGAACTGATTGGCGTGATGGCTCTTCAGGTCAATATCAAGAAGATTGACGAAGTCATGACCAACGGTCAACGGTGGCAAGAAATGGGTCTAGGGACGAGTGGGGAAACTTATTTAGTTGGCTCAGATTTTCTGTTGCGCTCTAATTCTCGTTTCTTATTAGAAAACTCTTCCAACTATTTTCAATCCTTGGCCAAAAGTGGTCTCGAACCTCAACAAATTGAGCGAATGCGGCGGCAGAAGAACTCAATTTTGGAGCAAGAAGTCAAAACAATTGCAGCTCAGCGAGCCCTGCTAGGTAATTCGGGTATCGATATTATTGATGATTATCGGGGAATTCCTGTTCTCAGCTCCTATAGTACCCTCCAAGTCAAAGGTCTGGACTGGGCCATCTTGGCTGAAATGGATGCAGACGAAGCTTTTGCTCCCATTACCGAATTTCAGAAGCAAGTCCTGATTTCAACCGCAATTTTGATCTTGGTGATCACTGTTCTGGCGCTTTTTCTATCCCGTTTGTTTGTAAAGCCTATCCAAACCTTGATTACGGGTTTTCGGCACCTCAGTGAAGGCAATACCGACGTCACTGTCTCTGTAAGTTCTCAAGATGAGTTCCATGATTTGGCGGTTTCTTTCAACCAAATGGTGGAAAGTTTATCTAATAAAACCCAAGCGTTAGAACTACAAAGCCAGGAAAATGAGCAATTGCTCTCTTGTATTTTGCCTGAACCGGTTGCCCAACGCTTAAAAAGTGGTGAGGAGCAAATTGCCGATAGCTATGCCAATGTCACGGTGTTATTTGCAGACTTAATTGGATTCACTGATTTAGCAGAAATACTGCCTGCCAGTGAAATTGTAGCTTTACTCAATGAGCTAGTCCGCGCCTTTGACGAAGCTGCTGAACGCTTCGGTGTAGAAAAGATTAAAACGATTGGTAGCGGCTATATGGCCGTTTGTGGTCTGTCTGTTCCCCGACTGGACCATACCAAACGGATTATGGACTTTGGTATTGAGATTACCCGTATTGTCCAGCGGTTCAATCAAACCCATCAAACTGCATTGCGAGCCCGAGTCGGCATCAATTCTGGAGCTGTGGTGGCGGGTATTGTCGGTCGCAGCAAGTTTATTTATGACTTGTGGGGAGATACGGTCAATATTGCCCATCGTATGCAAACAGCCGGCGAAGGCGATACGGTTCAGGTCAGCCAATCGGTTCATGACCAGCTGGGCGATATCTATGAGTTTGATAATAGTCGTGAAGTCATCATTAGTGGTAATAATAAGCTCCCGGCTTGGTTGCTCAAGATTTAGCTGCGCTCATTTTCCCCATTTCTTCTGACGTCTTCTCAGTGCAAGTAATGACTTCCTCTCTTCTTCAGCAATCCTGGTTTCTCTGGAGCTGCGGCTTGATGGTAGGGTTTCCCTGCCTGATGTTGGTCTTAAATGAATCCATTGTCTATTCCCAGAAACATGGGAAGCCTTTGGTCCATACCCTGAGAATCTTGCGAAATCTGGTCTTGCCGATTTTCGTTGGGTTTATTGTCCTCACCAAAATTATCGGTTTAGATACTGAACAAACGGCCATTCGCTTGCTGCAGACATCCCTCTGGGTGTCTTTGATTCATGCGGCGTTGTCCTATGTAAATGTGCTGCTGTTTGTGGAAGCAGGGGGACATACTTGGCAGGCCCAAGTGCCTAAGCTCCTTAGAGATTTAACCCGGTTTTTCCTCATCTTAATTGGGACGGCATTTGTGCTCTCATTGGTCTGGAAAACCGATTTAGGTGGGTTGCTGACCGCCTTAGGGGTTAGTTCAATTGTGATTGGTCTTGCCCTCCAAGATACTCTGGGTAACTTATTTTCAGGGATTGCACTGCTGTTTGGTCGCCCCTTTGTGATTGGAGATTGGCTCAAATTTGGGGACGTGGTTGGTAAAGTAATTGAAATTAACTGGCGTGCCGTCCACCTCATCACTCGCAACAAAGAAATGCTGATTGTGCCCAACTCTGTGTTGGCCAAGGAAGTGTTTTACAACTATCGCCGCCCCCAACCCTTGCATGGTGAACCGATTGAATTAGGGTTTTCCTACGATGATCCACCCAATAAGGTTAAGCAGGTGATTCGCCAAGCAGCGTTGGAAACACCAGGAGTTTTATCGGACCCAGAACCCATCATCCAAACGAGTGCCTATGGGGATTCATCCATCAATTACTATGTCCGTTTGTATTTGCGGGATTATGATCGGGTTCCCGATATTCGTGATGCATTTATGACTCGGGTTTGGTATGCCGCCCAGCGTCATGGGCTAACGATTCCATTTCCCATTCGCACCTTGATTCATGAACGCCCTCACAAGGATGAGTTAAACGGCAGTACGAATCGGATCATTACGGAGTTGCGATCGCTTCCCTGTTTCATCACGACCCATTCAGATGTCTTAGAGCAACTGGTTGCCAATGCAGACTTTAAATCCTTTGGTAAAGGGGAACGCATTATCTATCAAGGACAAGAAGAGGTAAAGCTGAACTTTCTGTTGGCGGGTCAGGTTCAGATGAATGTCCTGAGTCACACAAATCATGATCAAGAAGTCTTGAGGTTATCCAAAGGAGATTTTTTTGGGGCCACAGCTTTGCTCTCAAGGGAACCTAGTTCTAACTCCGTTGTTGCCCTGAGCGATGTGGATGTCATGATTTTAGAAATCGAAGCTATGCAAGTGCTGATCGAACGCACCCCTCAACTAGCCCGGGAGATGGATGAAATTATCGAGGCCCGCCGCAAAGCGATTCAACTGGCCCAACAAACCTACGCTTAACCGATTTATCAGGGGTTGATTAAGAATCAGGGTTAGGTCAAAGTTGAAGATTTTGTTAAACTGGTTACTGCGAAAGTGCTCAAGTTTTCAACTTTGCCTCTCTAAGCAGTCGTCATAACCGGATCTTTTACCATGACTCTATCTTCTTCACCCAAATCGACCGTCATCTCTCCATCTATTCTGTCTGCGGATTTTAGCCGTTTAGGTGAGGAAGTTCGAGCCGTCGATAAAGCTGGGGCGGACTGGATTCATGTAGATGTTATGGATGGTCGTTTTGTCCCAAATATCACCATTGGCCCTTTAATTGTGGATGCTCTTCGCCCAGTGACAGAGAAGCCTTTAGATGTTCACTTGATGATTGTGGAACCTGAGCGATATGTTGCCGACTTTGCTAAAGCAGGGGCAGACATCATTTCCGTTCACGCCGAAGCTAGCTCTACAACCCATCTCCATCGAGCTTTAGGTCAAATTAAAGAGTTAGGCAAAATGGCGGGAGTCGTTTTGAATCCTGGCACTTCTTTAGATCAAATTGATTATGTTTTAGAACTTTGCGATTTGGTTTTGATCATGAGTGTTAACCCTGGATTTGGCGGGCAAAGCTTTATTCCTGGAGTCCTACCCAAAATCCGCAAGCTTCGCCAAATGTGTGATGAGCGTGGACTAGATCCTTGGATTGAAGTCGATGGTGGCTTAAAAGCCAACAATTCTTGGCAAGTTTTGGAAGCTGGGGCTAATGCCATTGTGGCTGGATCAGCTGTGTTCAAGGCTGATGACTATGCCACAACTATCGAAGCTATCCGTAACAGCAAGCGGTCTGAACCAGAATTAGTGACAGTATAAATCTCTTTACCCCCAAACCAGCTACGGGGCCGCATCTCTGGTTGAGCAACAGTGTACAACCCTCTGTTTAGCTAAGCACACAAACCTAATCTAACAGCGAAGCCCATCATACAAACATGATGGGCTTCGCTGTTAGATTAGGTTTGTGTAGATAGAGTATGAATCTAGGGCTTCAATAACTTTCGCGATTCTTCACCCGGCTTATAATCGTAACCAAAAGTAGATTGATCCGAGTCGTCTACAATTTCAGGTCTTACCAAGACTACTAATTCAGTCCTCTCTCGAGAGTTAGTTTCTCGACGGAATAGGCGGCCCAAAAGAGGGATATCACCCAGAATCGGAACTTTGCTAACTCCTACACGATCTTGGTCTTGTATAATACCTGTTAGCACTAGAGTCTGACCATCTCGTAGGCGTAACTTGCCTGTTTCGATTCGACGTTGTGCCAGCAGATTAGCTTGTCCACCAGATAAAGCATCTGTGAACGTTCCTGAAATTGAACTGACTTCTGGCGACATACTCATGGTCACAAATCCATTGTCATCAATATGGTCTACTGCGACATTGAGGATGACTCCAGCATTCTGAATGTTTGGTTCTAGAGATTGTGTAGAAGAGACGCCTCCAGCATCAGTAGCATCAGTATTTGTTCTCTGTACAAAGCCTGTAAACACTTGTTGAGTCAGGTTGACCTGCGCTGAACTCCCTTCCTGCACTAGCAATGTAGGATTCGTCAGAATTTTGGCATTATTATTTTGTATAGATACAAACAAATTAGCCAAAAATGTTTCAGTTAATGTAAACAGACCACTGCCAACAATATCAACCGCACCTGATCCAAAAATTGTCGACAGACCACTGTTGCCACTACCATTTGGGTCTTGTCTAAAGCCGATTCCTAAAGAATCATTGGCACGAAATTGTAAGTCAGCATTTGAGGTTTTACCCTTCAGCAAATTGACATCTATAAATTTGACGTTAATTGCTACTTGACGTTGTCGAACATCCAATCTCGTCAAGATCGATGTTGCTGTCTCTACTTTGCGAGGTGTGCCGATGAGGGTGATCGTGTTTGTCCGACCATCAGCGACAACTTCTAGTCCTTCTAAAAGAGCAGAACTTCCTTCTTCACTACCGCCATTCGCCCCATAATTCTCTAAAGTTTCTTTAGCGCCTTGCGATTCTATCTCTTGTGTAAGAGAAGTTTCACGAGTGATTCCAGTTTCAGTGGTACTAGAACTACCGCCACTATCCGATTGAGGAGTAATATTCCCTCCCGTATCAGCCTTACTTGAAAGTGTATTTGATCTCTTACTCGTTGATGTTGCTTTGATTTGATTCAGACGAATTGTTCTCACAACCCGGTTTTGGGCATCGCCTGGTAGAGTTTTACCTACAAAGACGGTTTGACCGACTCGATTGGCCTGCATTCCAGACAAGCGTAAGACGTAGTTAAAGACATCATCAACAGACTCATTCTCGATGTCTAGGGTGATGGTAGACGAGGCGGAAGATCCTTCTTCACCTTCACCACCTTGCTCTGCAAATGCAACGTTGACATTAGCAGCACGGCCTAAGAGTGTCAAAACTTCTCGTACAGGAGCTTCACGCAGTAGCAACTTA
Organism: Acaryochloris sp. 'Moss Beach'; assembly: GCF_021497025.1. NCBI lineage: Bacteria > Bacillati > Cyanobacteriota > Cyanophyceae > Acaryochloridales > Acaryochloridaceae > Acaryochloris > Acaryochloris sp. 'Moss Beach'. The sequence continues at coordinate 1,141,543 of NZ_CP071717.1, read as the reverse complement.
GGGATAATTTGGTCACTTCCCAGATCAATACGGTCAGGCTCAACATTCAAGGGAGCGATGGCCATATCTCCAACAGGGGGAGCTTTAGCCCGACTTCTAAAGGAGGGCACAGCGCTAGCCCGAGAGCGAAGATTGGAGGGTTGAGAAGATGTGGCTACCGGATCACTACTACCGGGCGCACCATCAAATTTGATGGCCAATACACCATCACGATTGTCGTTGCGAATCGTTTCGGCAATGGGGGCAGAATGAACTCCTTCAACTGTAATTCGAACTGTATCAGGATCTAATTGTCGAACTTCTACAAATTTAATGCCAGGAGCTGGATCTTTCTGTTGAAATGAGCCTGCTTCCGGCAGTCGTAAGAGAGAATTACTGACATCGGAAACGGAAGTATTACCTCGATTGACTGTAAAAATGGGGGGGCGGTTATCACCTTGAGTTCCAAGTACGAGTTCAAATCCCTTTGCAGTGGGATTGAGTTGAACATTGGTCACTTCAGTTTCAGCAGCCCATACTGGCTGAATCATTGCGCCTAATGCGGCCGCAGCGCAGCCAATAATAATTCCGGGTTTTCCTTGATACGAGTTCACCCTACACTCCTCTATTTAATAATTAATGATGATTGTTCGTTGAAGATTGAGCTGCATGTTGCAGCATAGGCAATAGCGATTGAATTTAATTCGTCGTAGCCTCTGGTTTAGCTTTTGCGGCAGCAGCCTGAGCAGCAGCAGCTTCTTCTGCACTCAAGGGCACATAAGCATGCAAATTAAAAGTAGACTTCACCAGATTTCGGGGGCCAAAGTCGGTTGGTTTTTGTAGCTCCATCGATAAGTCACGGACTACCAAAACAGTTTGCAGACGATCAATGGCTTGCATAATTTGCAAAGTCTGGTTGAACGTTCCTTGAAAAGACACAGCGGTTACTTGCCGTTTGATCTTGCTATTTAAGGATGCCCCTAAGGAGCTATCGGTCACAGTGCCAGACGAACTGTAATCAGGCTTAAATGTCTGTAGTTCAGCATTACTAGAAACAATGACGCGATTTAAATCTAAGAGCAATGTATCCAATGCTTGCTGATCTGAGAAAAGAGTGCGAACCTCGCTATTTTCTCGCTTTGCGCGATTAAGCCGCGCAACAATCTCATCTACTCGTTGAGTCGTTGCTTCTTTTTGTTCTAAATCTGTTTTTTTCTGCTCAACAGATTCTTGGAGCCCTTGGTATTCAGTAATCTTTGGTGAGACAAGCTGAGTTCCGACATATGCCGCTAGGCCTACACCGACAACAGCTGCCAAGATTCCTGATACCGTGGGGGTGAAAGTGATCCCAAATAAAGTGGGATAAGAAGGTCCCAAGAGTTCATCTTCTCTTGCAAATCCGCCAGTGGCCGTCATGGATTCATTACTCCTTTTTGCTTCAGTGCCCCAATCCGGGCAGCTAATCCAGATGCACCTTTTGCGTTCAGAATTTGTAGTAATTCGGACGCTGGAACATCATTGATCGTGGTTTTTAATTGATGTTGAACTAAAGAGACCTTAGTCTTATCATTTGTTTTGCGCTCGGATGACTCTAGCTGTGTCTGTGCAACGGTGAGGAAGGGTGACTTTCTCAAAGTCAATACAAAGTCATTGACATCGTTGAAGGAAATGGCGTTGCCGGTAATCGTCAACTGTGTCGGTGCCGATAAAGCGGCAACGGGGGTTGTATTAGGTTGTCCCGTCTGTGCAGGGGGCGTTACAGCCTTTTGCTGAATTTTTATCACCTGCAAGGTGGGTGGAACACGATCGCGGATGTCTTGCAAGGTTGCTGACCAAGGCTTGATTTGGTTAAAGATCGTTGCTAAAGCTTTTGTTTCAGCTTTAACTTGCTGCTCTTGAGCTTTTAGATCATCAACTTCCGCCAACTTTGGCGCTAGCTGAGCGAGTTCACTATCTAAATTCTCTTCTTCAGCTACTAATTGCTGATTCAAGAATGACGTGACGCCAAAGCCAACTAAGACTAAGCCTAATGCTGCTGCACCCACACCTAAACCAATAAAGAGTGGTGTTTTATCATCACTGTCATAGTTGGCAGAAGAGACAACTTGTTGACCATATTCTGGACGGTCATTTAATAGGTTGATATCAATTGAATACATGCACTTATACCTCCCGCATCCCAAGACCCATAACAACACTTAACGCAGGACGTTGAGCCATCGGAATACTATCTGAATTTTGAATGCCGAGCGTACTGATTGGATCGACTAATGTCGTAGTCAGTCCTAAACGCTGGGTTAAAAATTCATCAATTTGTCCTAAACTGGCCCCTGGCCCTGATACAAAGACTTGCGTAATATCTAAATTTTCACCCTGGTTTAAGTAGAAGTCGATGGAACGGCGAAGTTCGTCTGATAAATCGCTTAACATTCTCAGGATGGCAGCAGAGCTGGGGTTATTGGCAGTGTTGTCTGTGACGTCCAAAGGAACGGTCATCCCTTGCAATAAATCTGCCCCCATTGCTCCAGGCAAATTCATCGCCCGACTCAAAGCATTTTGAAGATGATGAGTGCCAATCGGTACCTTCCGATTAAATTGAGGAATACCATCCATGACGATACTAATTTCAGTACCATCAAAATCAATATTCACCAGTGCCACTGCTTCCCCTTCCATAAATTGGAGGAGTTGATTTCGCAGGGTTCTGATTAAGGAAAAGCTACTGACTTCTAGAACCTTCAGATCTAGACCTGCCTGTTGGAAAACATTGAGGTAGTTTTCAGTAATGTCCTTTGGCGTAGCAACGAGGAGAACTTCTACTCGCTCAATACCATCCTCATCGATGTCTGTTCCTAATCGTTGAAAGTCTACATCTGCTTCTTCTCTAGGGAAGGGCAGATATATAGCTGCTTCTTGATTAAGAACCATATCCCGCAGTTCCATTTCGTCCAGTTCGGCAGGTAAACGAATTAACCGAATGACAGCTTCACCAATAGGAACGGCACATATAGCAGTTTTGGCTTTGATTTTATGTTCTGTAATTCCTTGACGAAGGGCATCGGCAATGGCGTCTGGATCAGTAATCCGGCCATCTTGAAAAGCGCCTTCTGGAATAGGAATTGCCGCAAAAGTATTGAGGTTTGTCCCCTGCTTTTGTTGCTTAAGTTGAACGATATTCACGCTGTCCGGGGTTAACTCTACGCCTACCCCCCTGATTCGAATTCGAAAACAGACTTTTTAATGAAGTCACCACAGGTATGTCCGCTACAGGCTGAATAACAATATGGAAATAATTAAACCTAATGTTTAAGGCTTGGTTCTGTTGGGAGGATACCCACTTTTTTTGGGCACAATCAACATCTTTCGGCCCGAACCATTACGGTTCTAATAACACCATTAGATTATGAAGGATGATGCAAAAAACGGAACGCTTAAGTTGCCTGAACTCACCCTCTCAGTCAGGATACCCACGTTAACGTATGGTTGTACCATACTCTAGAATTTGCTGACATTTCTCGAAAAAAGGCCGAACTGCGCATGTCTCAACCTTCTCAGCGTAACGATGACGTGCGGATCGAAACCGATAGTATGGGCACAGTGGAAGTGTCTAGTCATCACTATTGGGGAGCACAAACTCAGCGGTCTCTGAAGTATTTTGCGATCGGTGATGACAAGATGCCACGGTCAATGATTCGTGCTTTAGGCCTTGTTAAAAAAGCGGCAGCAATGGTGAATTTAACGTTGGATCGGTTGTCGCCAGATGTTGCAGACTGGATTGTTTTGGCGGCAACGGAAGTGGTCAATGGTCGGTGGGACGATCAATTTCCTTTACGGGTGTGGCAGACAGGTAGTGGCACTCAATCCAATATGAATGCGAATGAGGTGATTGCCAATCGTGCAATTGAATTGGCGGGTGGCCAGTTGGGCAGTAAAGACCCTTGCCATCCCAATGATCATGTCAACCTATCTCAGTCATCGAATGACGTGTTTCCTACAGCGATGCACATTGCAGCTATGGAACAACTGGTCCATCAATTGATTCCCCAAGTGACTGCCCTTCGTGATGCTCTCGCGACCAAGGCTGAGGAATTTGATGGAATTGTCAAAATTGGCCGCACCCATTTGATGGATGCAGTGCCGTTAACGTTAGGACAAGAGTTCTCGGGATATGTTGCCCAACTGGATCAAAACCTAGAGAGACTCCAGAATACATTGCCCCACCTATATGAATTGGTTTTGGGGGGAACGGCTGTGGGGACTGGGCTGAATACTCACCCTGAGTTTGCAGAGCGAGTGGCCCACCAAATTGCAGCATTAACGGGCTTGCCCTTTGTCACTGCCCCCAATAAATTTGCAGGATTGGCTGCCCATGATGCCTTTGTGATGGCTAGTGGTGTGTTGAAAACCTTGGCGTGTAGCTTAGTCAAGATTGCCAACGACCTGCGCTGGATGGCGTCTGGACCTCGCTGTGGATTAGGGGAATTAAGCTTGCCGGCTAATGAACCCGGGTCATCCATTATGCCTGGAAAGGTCAACCCGACTCAGTGCGAAGCGTTAACGATGGTCTGTGCTCAAGTGATTGGTAATGACACGGCGATTAGTTTTGCGGGGAGTCAGGGTAACCTAGAGCTGAATGTCTTCAAGCCAGTGATTATTCACAATCTTTTGCACTCTATTCGCATTCTTTCGGATGCTTGTGGTGCGTTCAAAACCTATCTGGTCGTTGGTATTCAACCCAACTTGTCGCAAATAGAAACCTATCTGAATCAGTCACTGATGTTAGTGACTGCGCTAACGCCTCAAATTGGTTATGACCGGGCCGCACAAGTTGCGAAACAAGCGTATCAAACGGGCCAAACCTTACGAGAAACTTGCGTCGCCCTTGGTTTTATGACTGCCGAAGAGTTCGACCAATCTGTGCAACCTGTGCAAATGACCCACCCCTAGGACAACATTATTTACTTTTTCTGCTAGACATTCAGAACTGTCCTGATTCCTTAGTTTTTGGTTGATACTATGACTCAATTTCGGATGTTACCGACTGCGATCGCAGGTCTGATCGCCCTAACCCCAACCCTTCTTCCTCTCGCCAGTCTAGCTGAGGAAGCTCCCACAGCAGATACCCAGGTTAAATCGCAACCCAACCGTCTCACCCACTTTGCCAATGGCCTGATCTTTGAAACCCCAAAAGGCTTTTCCGAGGTCAAATCCTTAGGCAACGATACCGTCGGTGTAGTGGCGCAAAAAGGAAACCGCAAACTCAAAATCCGCATGGCCTCCTTAGCTGCCGACTGGCTAGAACTGCTGAATATGGAAGATGAAGAGTTACTGGGGTATCTCAAAACAACCTATTTAGGGATTAATGCTCCGGCACGAGAATATCATCAGCGTCGCTTTCTGGGACAAATGTTGGCAGGAGAGCTGCAGTATAAACGCACCAATCGGGGCTACAACATCGTAGAAATTTATTTGGTGCCTTTAAGTGATGGCAGTAAGGTGATGTTGGCCTTAGAAGCCGATACGTATTTGCCAATACCCCAAGTCGAAAATGCCTTTCGTACGGTCTCTCGGACGATGCGAGAAGATCCTGAATTCCTCAAAAAGCTGAAGAAGAAAAAGAAACGTTAATTCTCAACTCGAGGTGAGGACTTGAGACGCTGTAGTGGTTTGAGTCACTGCATTGCTCCAGGGCCTAACTGACAATGGGGCTGCCATGATGATGAACTAAATACCAGTCCTGGCCCATGCGCTCAAAAATATTGGTGGCCATGGATTCAGCTTTTTGTTGGCGACGTTGGGCGACCTGCAACACTTTTTCAATGAGCACAACATAGGCTAACTCCCCGCTGCGGTTGACCGTAATGATTTTGGTGTCAATTTCAAGATAGACGGTATTCTGGAAGATCTTTTCCCAGGACGACTCAATGGCGTCCCAGCCCTTCAATTCCCCTCGGCCGGGATGAACACAGATACTAGCAATGCCGTGGGACCATACCTTTTGCATGGCTGCTAGATCTTTTTTCTCAAAAGCTCGATAAAAAGCGGCGTTGGTGTCAAGAATAACCTGCTCATCCTGCATGGGGAAAGATGTCCTATGCTGTGAAACAAAATGGGCTTACTTTTCTTCTTTCTTTGTAGACCCTCCTTCTCTGATTCACCGCCCAGGTTAACAACTTGTTATCTGTGAAGCCCCCAGAGAGTAGACTGATTGCTGAATTCTTGATGCTTTTAAACATGATCAAACCCAAACTAATTTCTGTTGTTGTGGGTGCGATCGCATTCACCCTCACTCAGCCTGCAGCTCAAGCCCAAAAGCCCTTGGAGTTTCCAGCACAACTGAATTTCACTCCGAAACAACTTGCCAGTACTGCACCGATAGCGCCTGTTGCGCAACCCTCATTCATTGCCCAAGCACCCCTAGCCAATCCTCTATCTTCGTTGAATCTGAGTGCTGCTCAAGAGACCCAGATCAAAAGAATTGATGCTTTGATCCAAGCCCAGGTCAAAAGTGTCTTGACTCCAGCCCAATGGTCAGAACTGCAATCGCTACAAGCTTCAGGGGCATCCAAAGGGGCCGCCTTGTCTAAGCTCAACCTGTCACCGGACCAAATTAACCAGCTGAAAGAAATTGAATCCATTGCTCAGCAGCGACTGCTCTCTATTCTGAATGCAGACCAGAAACAACAGCTTCAAAAGGGACCATCGACTGCGCCCGCTCCCACGCCTGCTGCTCCTGTCCCCTCTACACCGCCTGCTCCATCCTCGTCACCCCCTTCAGCCCTAGCGGCCTTGAATCTGACGACTGAGCAACAGGCGCAAGTGCAGCAAGTTCAGGCGTTAGCCCAGGCCCAAATCCAAAATATTCTGAGCCCAGATCAACAAAAGCAATTACAAACCCTGCAATCGGCAAAGCTCTCCCAAGCAGCTGCGCTGCAACAGCTTAATCTCACAGGCAATCAAAAATCCCAGTTGCAAGAAGTTGAATCCTTGGCTCAACAACGTATCCTGTCAATTTTGACTGATGAGCAAAAGAAGAAACTGCTCACACCTTAAAAAAATGTGGGAAGTTAGCTCACGGAGACCTTGTCAGCACCGCGAACTGATTTTGCCAAGGTGGTCAACATTTCGGTTGTTGTTTCGAAATTGACACAGGCATCCGTGATGCTTTGTCCATAGGTTAGCTGGCTCAAATCTTCTGAAATGGATTGGTTCCCAGCCACTAAATGGCTTTCGATCATCACCCCTAACAACCGCTGTGAGCCATGATCGAGTTGCCGTGCTACTTCTTTTAATACCTCGACTTGCCGATTGTGGTCTTTATTGGCATTGGCATGGCTACAGTCCACCATGACTCTGGGGTTTAGATTGTGCTTGGAAAGTTCTTTCGTGGCCTGTTCTACATTCTCTTCGGCATAGTTGGGGCCTTGCTTTCCACCTCGGAGGACCAAATGAGTATCAGGATTGCCCGTGGTTTTGACGATACTGGCGAGGCCGTGGTGGTTGATGCCTAAAAAACGATGGGGTTGGTTGGCGGCTAGCATCGCGTTAGTCGCCGCTTGCAAACTACCATCGGTGTTGTTTTTGAAACCAATCGGCATGGATAAACCCGAGGCCATCTCCCGATGGGTTTGGCTTTCCGTGGTCCGAGCGCCAATGGCAGTCCAGGTAATCACATCAGCAATATATTGAGGGGTAATGGGATCGAGCAATTCTGTCGCAGCGGGCAAGCCTAAATTGGCTAAATCCAACAGCAGCTGACGAGCCAAGCGCAAGCCTGTATTAATTTCATAGCTACCATCTAGATGAGGGTCGTTGATCAGCCCTTTCCAACCGATGGTAGTCCGAGGTTTTTCAAAATACACCCGCATGACAATTTCTAGCTGATCGGAAAGCTGTTCCCGTAACACGGCGAGCTTTTTGCCATATTCCAATGCTGCATCGACGTCATGAACCGAACAAGGACCGACAATGACTAAGAGGCGCTGATCCTCGTTGCGCAGAATATTGCGGATGCGATCGCGCGTTTCTGCGACGAGGGCAGCCGCTGTATCCGTCAAAGGAACTTCATGATGGAGCAAAGCAGGACTAATCAAGGGACGGGTTTCAACGACATGAAGGTCGGCGGTCTGATACATGGTGTCTCAAAAACTCCAGGTACTGGCCTTGCTCACAGAAGGTTGGCCAGGGGCGAATTTACGTATTTACAGTTTACGGCAAAATTACGGGGTCCTGCCTAGGGATATCTGCGGAAGCTGGGTGGAAAAATTGAGCGATGGCTTCGACAAAGCCTGTAAATGAACTAAAGTCCTTGGACACGATATCAACGGATAGCCCTAAGTCTTTTGCATTCCCTGCGGTATAGGGACCAAAACAGGCGATCAGGCAATTTTTTGCAATCGTGTCGGCATCAACCATCTGTAATAGTGCAGAGATTTCAGCGGTACTGCTGAATGCGATCGCATCTACCCTACCCTGGTAAATCTGCTCCAGCTCGACAGCATAGTCTGTGGCATCGAGCCGACGCGTTACATAGGCAGGGGCTGATATCACGGTCAATCCCAATTGTTGGAGATCGATAATAAACTTGGGCACAATATCCGGCTCTGGCATCCTCTCCACCTGGGGAATAGGAACAAGAATGCGTTGAGTTTCTATCCCAGGAATTTGAGCCAGCTCTTTCACAATGCCCGACGGACTCGATTCATCGGGAACTAGGTCAACACGAACGCCTAGCTCTTGCAGTCTTTCTGCATCTTGGCCGATGGCACAAATATGGCATTGATTGAGCAGGAATAAGGGGATGTCTAGCTGCTGCAACCGCAGAATGACGGCTTGAATACCTGTTCGACTGGTAAAGGCAATCCAAGAAAAATCCTTGAGATGTTGCAACGCCTGATCCAAGCTGGGTGAAGGGTCTAAGGCACAGGTCTCTATCGTGGGCATAACGATAGGCAACCCCCCTTGCAGAATTATTGCGGTTGCCAGACGTGCTGCATAGGGCCGAGGAGCCGTCATGACGATCCGCTTATTGCCCAGGGGAAGTTGTGCTGTTGATAGCAGTAGATCCGTCATTCTATCCACCGTCAAAGGTTATGCCTTATTTTGCCAGGCGTTAAGGGCCAGCCAGTCCCAAAAGTGGATATTAGCCCAGGTGAAGATGGGATAAATCGGATTAAGGTGAGGTTGGAACAGGTCTAGATCCACCATAGTTTGTCATTCCTAAGAGGAGTCTATGACGTCTTCGATTCCAGAACGCTTGCTATTTGTCCAGCATGGTTGGGCTGATACGAATGGGGCCATGGCTCGTTTGGCGAGAAGAGTTGCCCCCGCTAATACCAAGATCATTTCTCCTAATTTAGGGTGGTGGCGGACCTGGCTGCGGATTGAACCCTTGGTTCAACATGTGGAAGCCATTGCCACTCAGATGATATCGGACCATCCTCAACTCCCGGTTCGCGTTGTGGGACATTCCATGGGTGGGTTGATTTGGTTAGAGGTGTTGCATCGTCATCCAGAATGGTGGCCCCAGGTAGAGTCTCTTGTTTTAGTCGGGTCCCCCGTGGGCGGATCGGATGTCTGTCGGATCATGGATCCCTTGGAAGTGGGGCTAGGGATTGCCCGGGATTTGGGTAAGAATCGGCGAAGTATGGCGAGTGCGATCGCAGCTACAATACCAACCCTCTCCATTGCCAGCAATACCGATGGCGGCAGTGATGGCTTAATCATGCTGGGAGCTACCCAATTTGATCATGCTCACCATGTCGTATTGCCCGATATTGTCCATAGTGCTCAACGTAATGATGCAGCGATTGATAGCGCCATCCGGGAGTTTTGGCAAATTCCTCGTCAACCCCTCCCTGTCAAGCCATCCCCTGAGCTAGAGATTATTCAACGGCTGCAGGCCGTCCCCGGAATGACGGATGCCCACCAGCGAGATTTTGATAAAGCGAAAGTATCCCTGATCTTTGACTCCGGCTTAACCCTGCGGTTATGGAAGAATCCTGCTCGGGTGGATCATGTGTTTCTGGCCTCCCCCCAGGACCAATGCCTATTCAGTGGATTTGTGGGCTGGATTCATGGCGGGGCATTGCGTCGCACCCTCCAGGAAATCCAATTCGAGTTCGCAGGCAAAGCGACAGGCATGGCCTGAAACAGGAAAACTCTATGCCATTCATCACAACTTCTAATCAAAACCAAGGGAGATATTAAGCTAGAATTGCAATATATCTTAACAATTTGCAATAGCATTGGAGGTGGCTGATGGTAGCACTAGGCGATCGCAACGTACAATCCGACAACCGATTAACCACACAAACCCTTGAGATTGGGGAAGAGACCACCGTGATGCGCTCCTTGGATTGGGATCGTGATCGCTTTGACATCGAGTTCGGGTTACAGAACGGTACCACCTACAACTCCTATCTAGTCCGGGGTGACAAAGTCGCCCTGATTGACACGTCCCATGAGAAGTTCCGAGAGCTATACCTCAGCCTCCTCAAAGGTGAAATTGACCCAGCTGAGATTGATTATCTGGTTATTAGCCACACCGAGCCTGACCATAGTGGCCTGGTTAAAGATGTCTTAGCCCTCGCCCCTAATATCACCGTTGTCGGCGCCAAAATTGCCCTCAGCTTTTTAGAAAACCTCGTTCACCAGTCCTTCAACAGCCAGATTGCCAAAAATGGCGATCAAATTGACCTCGGCCAAGGTCATGTTTTGGAATTCCTCAATGCCCCCAATTTGCACTGGCCCGATACCATCTTCACCTACGATCACAAGACTCAAATCCTCTACACCTGTGATGCCTTTGGCTCTCACTTTTGCACCGACGATACCTTTGATGCCAATCTAGAAGCCCTCTCACCAGACTATCGGTTTTACTACGAATGTCTGATGGGACCCAACGCTCGCTCTGTCCTTGGAGCCATGAAGCGGATGGACAAGCTAGAAGGCATTAACACTATTGCGACTGGCCATGGCCCTCTTCTCCGTCACAATGTTCAAGAGCTAACAGAACGGTATCGCAAGTGGAGTAAGGAGAAATCCAAAGCAGAGAAAACAGCAGCAGTCTTTTATATCTCCGATTACGGCTATAGCGATCGCCTCTCCCAAGCGATTGCCCGCGGCATTTCTAAGACCGGGGTCGCCGTCGAGATGATGGATTTGAAAGTCGCTGATGTGCAAGAAGTACAGGAACTAATCAACTATGTTTCTGCGTTTGTCGTCACGACTCCACCTGCGTCAGGCCGTTACGCTACGGTTGCCCAAACTGCAATTAGCCAGATTTTAGCGGCTGCCAAGAGTAAGCAGATTTTTGGTGTTTTTGAATCCTATGGGGGTGACGATCAGCCCATTGATCCCCTATTGACTCGGTTTAAAGACACGGGTTCAAAGGAAGCCTTTAGCGCGATTCGGGTCAAGGACACCCCCACTGAAGCGATTTACCAAGCCTGTGAAGAATCTGGAACTGACCTGGGCCAAAAATTGACTCTGAAAGAAAACATCAAGAAGATCAAAGAGATTGATGGTGATTTGGAGAAAGCCCTAGGCCGTCTTAGCAGTGGCCTTTATATTCTTACGGCCCATAAAGGTGATCTGAACGGGGCCATGCTGGCCTCCTGGGTTGCCCAAGCTAGCTTTGAACCCCTCGGGTTTACAGTGGCCGTGGCGAAAGATCGGGCGATCGAATCCCTGATGCAGGTCGGTGATACCTTTGTTATCAATGTCTTGGAAGCCGATAATTATGCCAGCTTGATGAGTCATTTCCTCAAGCGATTTCCACCTGGGGCCGATCGATTTGCAGGGGTCAAAACGCGCACGGCTGAAAATGGGTCTCCTATTTTGGCAGACGCTCTCTCCTATATGGAATGTAAAGTCATCAGCCGGATGGAATGTAGCGACCATTGGTTGGTCTATAGCGAGGTTACGGTGGGTAAGGTGTCTAAGCCTGATAGCCTCACAGCAGTCCATCATCGACAGGTGGGTACTTACTATTAGGGATTTGGCCTTTATCGATCGTTGCGAGTATTTTCGAGGCTAAATGAGTGCAAAAGGTTGCCATTATTGGAAATTGCGGGGCGGGTAAGTCTACCTTAGCTCGGCAGTTGGGGTCTCTTCTCAACCTGAAAGTGATCCATTTAGACCAAGCATATTGGCAGCCGGGTTGGATGGAAACCGAACCACAGGCTTGGCGGCGACGAGTGGAAGCCCTAGTCCAATCAGAAGCCTGGATTATAGACGGCAATTACAGTGGCACTTTTGATCTGCGTCTTCCGGTTGCCGATAGGGTTATCTTCCTAGATTTTTCTCGCTGGCAATGCCTGGTACATGTCCTCAAGCGCATCTGGCAGTATCGTGGTCAAACTCGACCTGACATGGCCCCTCATTGTCCCGAGCGACTCAACTGGCAGTTCCTATGGTACGTATGGTGTTTTCCCAGTCACAATCGCCCCAAAATTGTCCAAGCGCTGGCTACGCTGCCTTCCCCACAGACCGTGATGACGCTTCGCGATCCTAAAGCCGTTCAGCAGTTTTTATCACAATTTCAACCTTGTTCTTCCTTGCAGTTAGACGGATAGATTCATGACCCCATCCACCCTTACTCCCACTTCCCAGTCTGCAACCGATAAAGCTAGAGATGTACAGGTGGTTCCTGTCGCACCGGGGACATTGGCGTTGCGATCGCGCAGTTGGAATCGCCTCCGATTTGAAATTGAATATGCTCTTGAACGAGGTACAACCGCCAATACCTACATCGTTAAAGGGGATAAAACTGCCCTGATCGATCCGCCAGGAGGCTCTTTCACAGAAATCTTTTTTCAACAGCTTCAGGCCATATCGGCTCAGTCGAGTGCTGCCTTTAAACCACTATTCGGTCGGCTTTGGGATCAACTCCGGTGGGTGACTCAGCAGTCTGTTGATTTAGACGATTTTGACTTTGATTTACAGACGCTGGATTATTTGGTGCTGGGTCATGTCAATGCCAACCGCGCAGAAACCTTAAAGGGACTTCTCGATCAGGTTCCCAGCGTCACTATCGTTTGTTCCAACCCTGGTGCAGCGGCCCTCAAATCTGCTCTCCCAGACTATGAACTGAATCTTAAGATTGTCAGAAGTAGTGCCAGCGACAAAACTCTGGACCTGGGACAAGGGCACCGACTGCAGTTTATTCGGGCCTCTACGCCTCGCTATCCCGATAGCTTGTTAACTTACGATGCTGCCACTCGAACGCTCTTTTCCGATAAATTCTTCGGCATTCATCTCTGTAGCGAGGATGCCTTTGACCACAACACTACTCAACTGAGGGAAGATCGGCGCTATTACTTTGACTGTTTGAAAGCCCCCTATGCCCGCCAGGTCGAAGTCGTGCTCGAAAAGTTAGCGCCTTTGGCGATCAGCACCTATGCTCCTAACCATGGTCCTATTGTTCGGTATGGTGTTCAGGAGCTTACTCGTACTTATCAGCAATGGAGTGAGGTCCAGAAAAAGAAAACCAGTTCGGTGGCGATTCTTTATGCTTCGGCCTACGGCAATACTGCCACTATTGGCCAAGCGATCGCTCGAGGGATTACCAAGGCAGGGGTAGCGGTGCAGGTGATCAATTGTGAAACGGCCAGCCCCAAGGATATTCAAGCCGTTGCCGACAATTGTGAGGGCTTTATTATTGGTTCGCCAACCCTTGGGGGACATGCCCCGACTCAAATTCAAACGGCCCTAGGAATTCTGCTGTCGACTGTTCCCAAAACGAAGCCCACGGGGGTTTTTGGTTCCTTTGGCTGGAGTGGTGAAGCGATTGATTTATTAGAAGGAAAGTTGCGGGATGCCGGTTACAGCTTTGGGTTTGACTCCATTAAGGTGAAATTCAAGCCGACTGATGTCACCCTCAAAACCTGTGAAGAATCGGGCACTGACTTTGCTCAAAAGATTAAGAAAGCCAAGAAAGCCAAATCCCGTCCCCAAAGTTCTACCCAATTGGGAGCCCAAACCACATCAACGGAACAGGCTGTAGGTCGGATTGTCGGTTCTCTCTGTATTCTGACTGCAAAGCAAGGCGATGTTGCGAGTGGGATGCTGGCCTCATGGGTCTCACAGGCCACCTTCAATCCACCGGGATTTACGGTTGCGGTTGCCAAGGAGCGAGCCGTTGAGTCCTTGCTCCATAACGAGAGTACGTTTGTGCTCAATATTTTGGGTGAAGATAACTATCAGCGAATGATGAAGCACTTCCTAAAGTCTTTTGGTCCAGGTGAAGACCGATTTCAGGGGCTTGAAACGGATACTGCTAGTAATGGCAGTCCTATTCTGAAAGAATCAATCTCTTATTTGGAGTGCGAAGTGGCTAATCGGATGGAATGTGGGGACCACTGGGTCATCTATGCCACGGTCAAGAACGGTGAAGTGTTGAAATCTAACGTCAAAACTGCAGTTCATCATCGCAAAGCTGGAACCCGCTACTAAAAATCAGGGCTGTTACTCAAGCGATACAGCCCTGATTTTTACAACTTGAAAGAAGCTAGATCATCATTGCTTTGGCTTTTCTTTCCGTTTTTGGAGGCTGCTTTGGGGCTGGCTCCTCCATTGACGTCTGTACCAATGCTGACTTTAGTGACCAGATCTTTCCAGGATACTTGGGTGTTTTGCTCAAGAACTGCTAATAAATCGACAAAGGCCTTAATGGTATTCCGAGGGGTACGGAAGTACGCTTCGCCAATATAGTCTGAGCAATGGGCCATAAATGCCTGGATGCCTTGATCTGGAAGGCGAGATTTCTTCGTATTGCCTTCGGCAAACACTAGGCGAATTTTGCCCAGCAGCACGTACAGGTCTTCGGGACTTAGGTTCGCTAAGCGTAAAACAGGTCCACTGTAATCTACTAGACCGTCACCTGCAAAACTATTCTCTGCCAAGCGCGTTTGCAGCGCAGGATAGCTGTAGAGTCCTCGGCGTGTATCCATTAGCAAATCAGGAGTGCCACCAAACATAAACCCTAAATGCCCAGCATTCCCCTGCAAACAATCATTGAGGATGCGCAGAATTTGTTCGTAATTGCTTTTGCGGGCCTGGGTGTTGGAGAGTTTATATAGATTCACCATTTCATCCAAGCAAATCATAAAGCCGTCGTATCCCGCTAGTTTCACCAGCTGGGCAAAAAGCTTGAGTTGATCGTAGACGTTGGTATCATCGACGATGGTTCTGACTCCTAAGGCCGTTCGGGCTTCGGTTTTGGTCGAAAATTCTCCCCGGAGCCAGCGGACTGCATTGGCTTTCAAGGCATCATCTCCGCTATCATGACCGCGCCAGTAGGCGGCAATTACTTCGGCAAAGTCATAGCCACCGACGAATTCCGAGAGATGAGCTAATCGCTCGCGGATAATGTCCTCGGGATTGACCTTGCGATCGCGTCCCTCTGTCATCGCTGACGTCACAAATCGTTCGACGACACTGGGCAAAGCTCCACCATCTGGTTTGGTGCGAGTCGATAGGTTGGCCATGAGTTCGGTATACAGGGACCGGGCTTGACCACTAGACGCATGTAAGCGCCGATCGGGCGTTAGGTCAGCATGGGCTGTCACCAGCTTTTTCTCTAAAGCAATGGTGCGGGTCAAATTGATGAAAAAGGTTTTACCCGAGCCGTACTCACCAATAATGAAGCGGATGGCGGCGCCGCCTTCGGCGATGCGTTCGACATCTCGCAGAATGGCTTTAATTTCTTCAGCCCGTCCCACTTGAATCAAATGTTGTCCTTTGCGTGGAACCACGCCCGCTTGCAGGGCCTGAATCACTGCATCCCGATCTTTGGGTTTAATTTTGATGGCAGTGGCCATGCCCATCACTCCTGCAAACAATTTGTACTAAAGTCGCTGGCTGCTTCTCCCATTGCCTAATGCATTGCACCAGCTAGGCAACAGTTTAGACTGAGGATCCAAGAATGCCAATGGTTGTCATGGATTTGGCATTAATAAAGGTCTACTTTATGGTTGATCGAGCCTGCTTGAATGGTTTAGGTGTTGGCTGCCTCCACTTGCATCACAGACACTACCCCCCCAGCTTCTGTTGCCGGATGATCGATAGGAATAACAACTAAACCGTTGGTTTGAGACAAATTCATCAGATTACCAGAGCTATGACTCCCGCCAGCTAATGCAAATTCATATTGGCCGGAATCCAGGCTCAATTTCCCCCAGAGATAAATTTCTCGCTGGCCGCCTGCTGGTAAAGGGTGTAAGGTTCTAGCTTCTACAAACTGAGGCCTCCAATTGGCAGCCTGACCGGATACTTTGCGGAGGGCGGGCTGCACAAATCGCCAAAAACTGACCAAAGCCGAAACAGGATTTCCTGGTAGACCAAAATACAGGACAGGTTGCTTTCTGTCTGCAGCAGGAAATGTGGCAAAGGTTAAAGGTTTACCTGGCTTAACGGCCACAGACCGAATATGAATATCAGCATTTAACTCAGCCAGTACTTGATCCACATAATCGTAATCCCCAACCGAGACTCCCCCGGAGGAAATCACTACATCGGCCTGGGGAATTGTAGTTGCGATCGCAGTTCTCAAATCCTCAACTTGGTCACCCACCGGATCTACCAGTCGCACTTCCGCTCCCATTGCCTGCACCAACGCTGCTAAAGCATACCGATTGGAATCGACAATTTGTCCGGGCTGTAACGGCTGATCGGGGGCAATGAGCTCATTGCCTGTCGATAAAATCGCGACCACGGGCCGACGATAAACAGGAATCTCTGTGCACTGCACCGTTGCCAAAATGGCAATATCTGGAGGCGTTAGAGTAATGCCTTGCTTTAAAATCGGTGTTCCCCCTTGATAGTAAGCGCCTCGCTTTCTGACAAAGGCTTGGGGTTGAGGGCATTGCAGGATATGAACTTGCTCACCTTGTCGGAGCGTATTCTCTTGCATCACCACTGTATCTGCCCCCTGGGGCAGCATGGCCCCAGTAAAAATGCGGGCAGCTTGCCCAGGAGCTAACGAGATATTAGGGCAAGTCCCGGCTGGTATTTCCGTCACTACATCAAGGATGGCTGGGGTGTCAGGTCCACAAGTTTTGAGATCTTCGTAGCGAACCGCATACCCATCCATCGCTGAATTATCCCAATAGGGAAAATCCAGTTTACTGGAAATATCTGTGGCCAGAATCCGCTGCTGAGCGTTGAGAAGAGAGGTGACTTCTTGATCGGTGAGCGGTAGAGCAATCTTAAGAATGAGAGACTCTGCTTGGGCAACTGAAAGCATGAGATACCTTTGGGTGCAAGGACGATAGGGGAGCGGTGTCGGGGGTTGCTCCTACAAGTTAGGCTGACCAACCTTCATTTTGCAAAAAATAATAGTATCTTCTGTTACATCCCTCTAAGCTTCCATCAGTCGATTGGGGCTTGCTTTGGCTGACTTCAAAGTTTTGCTTTTACAGCAAGGTCCTGCAACTGCTTCATCAGCAACGGTCCATCTTGTGCAAAGATTAAAAGAGATTGTTCTGCATTCTCGCTAGAGAGGTGCAAGCAGTTGATGCCCCTGTTTAGAGTAATCGGCTAAGTTATGCAAGTAGGCGATCAAGTCCGCGTCAAAGAATCAGTTGTTATCTACCATCATCCTGAACATCGAAATAACCCCTTCGATATTAAAGGCACGGAAGGTGAGCTAATTCAAGTCATCAAGGACTGGCAAGGGCGAGAAGTGAGCGCCAATTACCCTTATCTCGTTAAGTTCAGTAAAAAACTCCGCATTCATTTGGGCGAGCACGAAATAGAGTCTGTGTAGCGTCTAGCTAGATCTATCCCTAAACGCCATTCCCCTCAAACAATGGCGGATGATTTTAGCCCACCAGCGATTGTAGGGTGGCTAAGAGATTGGATTCATCATAAGGTTTCGCCAGGTAGGCACTAGCGCCCAAGGTTGTCGCTAACTGTCGATGCTGGTTGCTATTACAGGTACTGAGCATCACCACTGGCAGATTCATAATGGCTGGCTGACGGCAGCGATATTCTAGAAACTCAAACCCATTCATATTGGGCATTTCCACGTCACAGATAATCAGCTGAATATCCGCTCGTTCTACCTGTTCGATGGCTAATTGACCATCAGCAGCCTCTAGGACTTCGTATCCGGCTGATTGTAGCGCCGTGGTTACCATCATGCGGACCATTTTGGAATCATCAACCACGAGTATTGTGGTTTGCGATCGCGTTTTTTTACGGAGCTTTTGAGGGCGTTTAGGCTTGGGACTGGCAGATACTGCTGGGCTGGACAGCCGCACTGCCTTTGGCATTGGCAGCGGACTTAAATCCAACATTTCATTGAGCAGGGCGGCAATATCTACTACCCCATACTCCTCTGACTCCAAAGCCGTCTCGCCAGAAAAATAAGGACAATGGATTTGTTCTTCTGGGATTTGTAGAACCAGCTCTGACTCTGTCACCAATCGGGTGATTTCAACTTCTAACGCCAGGGTCTGCCCCCCCTGATGAATAATAACGAAGGGAGAACTGCCAAACACTGTTGTACTGCCCTTCCCCGACAGGACTGCAGCCGTCAGTCGGGGCCAATGAGTCTCCCCTTGATTGAGTAAATGCCCTAATGGATGAATCGGAATAAACTGTTGCTGCCAACTTAAACAACGCTGATGTTCATTACCCATCAACTGTTCAGCCCTAGGGATGAGGATTTCTGCCACAGCCTCTGATGGAATTGTAAATAGCAGCCTTTCCTGCTGCCAGACAAACAATTGGGTAGCGTTTAAGATCACCTCATCTGAAGCTGATAATGACTCAGCAGTGGGAATTTCTGCAGCCATGGGGGACAACATGGCAGTGGGTATCGATTGAGTATCCAGCATCTCCGAGCTCTGCTGCTGATTCCCTGGACTCTGCTGTGAAACAGAGTCAGTCTGCAATGCCTGTAAGGCTGTTTTATGGGCTGCTCGAAAGCCAGCCAAAGATAATTGACCAATTGAAATCGCAGATTGGGGATTGCTGTCCAACATTTCCAAGGTGGATTGAGCAATCGTGGTCAGCTCATTCAGCTCCAGGACTTCTCCCCAACCCAATAATGCTTCTGTTAATGCTTTTAACTCAGCCGCAAGGTCGTAGACCTGGGGCTCGATCAATACCTGATTGAGCTGCTCTAAAATTTCCGCAACGTCAGAGATCAAGATTAAAGAGGTAACATCGCTTCCCCCTGCGGGCAGCATTAAATTTCCATTGGCAGCTAACTCATCTTCGGCGATGTCTAAAGAAACGGGCACATAGGCAGAAAAATCTAGTTCTGAAGAAGTGTCTAGGTCTGAAGAAGTGTCTAAGTCTGGTGGGCCAGAAATATAAGCTTCTAAAGCTGTTTGTATCCCTTTATAGGCTTGCCTCAGCAGGTCTGCATCCCCCGGGGTCGTCCCTAAGGGATCTTGCTGTAAGTTGAGCATGAAACCCGAAAAGGTTTGGACCTGATTGGCTAACTGAGTTAGATCCAGGGATTGGGCTCCCTCATCCAAGATCTGCGCCATCTCCAGTAAAAAATCAATGGATGTTTTACTGGGAATTTGCAAAACCTCTTGTAAGGTTGTGTCAATCTGCAGTAAAAGTTCTAATGCTTCTTGAAAAAACAGTTGATAGGCAGGATCGCGCAGCGGCGTCTCATTAGCCATGTCTGGCTTCCTTGAATAGGTCATGAACTGATCGGCAGACTAGATGAAATAGCCCCAGAGAAAATGATACTGGGCTAAAGGCAGAACAAAGCAAAGGATGGATTATCAGAGTCATGAACTAGGCTGATAAGGAATCTTCCGAGTTGAGATCGTTATTGACCGCAGCCATCAGCTGATGAACGGCTTCTGCAATTTGGGAGGATTGTGTTGTGGCACTGAGCGTAGTGTTTGCGAGATGATCCAAGGTTTTGTGACCTAAAACCGATAATTCCACCTGATTCGTGGTGACTTCAGCAATTTGCTGCACGAGATCTAAGACCCGTTGGTTCAGGCTATTTAATTCATGCAACTTCGCTTGGGTATTGCCTAAGGTTTGGGTATCCACCGCAATTGTGTTTTTTCCCGTAGACATCTCCTGACCCACAGATTGAGTCGTTGTTTGAATATGGCTGACTAAGGGCTTGACGTCCGTCAGGGTCGCGTCCAGCTGCCGAGATAAGCCATGTACCTTTTCGGCAATTTCAGCAAAGGATTGACCCGCAGCACCAGATCGAGCCGCTTCAAGGGCTGCATTCATAGCCTGTAGCTGAACTTGGGACACCACATGTCCCATTAAATCAATCAGCTCACCGAGTTGTTGGGTCGGTTGCTGTAAGGGATGAACTGATTGGTCAACGGTTTCCACCAACTTGGATAGAGACTGTAAATGGTCCACGGTATTTGTCATCCCAGTTTGACTTTCTTGCGTGGCAATCTGCACCTGTTCCTGGGTTTGGGTAATCTCATTGAGGATGACATGAATTTGATCCGCAGCTTCAGCAATTTCATGCATCTGGTCTTGCGTATGGGTGATCGCCATATTGGCATCTGTGCCAAATAGTTCGACCACGCCATTACTTTCTAGGGAAAGCTGTGAAATTCTCTGCTGTAGCATTTCGTAGTCTTGAGCCGTCTGCTGGGTGTTAGCCATTGCATTATTATTGGCTTGATCGACTTGAACCAGGAGCCGGGAATGTTCAAGGGCAAATCCAACTTGGGAGGCCACTTGGGCAAAGAAGTTGATTTCTGACTCTTGCCATACTCGGGGTTGGGTACATTGATGGGCAATCAATAAACCAAATAGCTTGTCCTCCCGCAGAATCGGCACCACTAAGTTGGCTTTCACTTGAAAGGGCTCTAGTTGGGCCAGATGGCATTGGGTCAAGCCTGCTTCGTGGACGTTATTAATGGCTTGAATTCGTCCTGCACGATACTTCTCGACGTAGTTCTCGGCAAAACAAGGGTCTCTAATTTCGGCCCATAAGGCCTTGGCAATGCCTGGGATAGCGGATTCAGCTATCACCGTGCCATACCAGTCTGCATCAAACCCATAGACAATGACCCGATCGGCCTTGATGATTTTGCGAGCTTCTTCAACGGTGGTGTTGAGGACATCATCTTCATTGAGTGAGGCGCGAATCTTATTGGTGACGTACTTGAGCATCTGTAATTGCTCAATTTCGGCATCTTGCTGGGCCAATAGCGCAGGGATATAGCCTTCGATGCTGCGAATATTATGTTCTAGCTGGCTTAAGATATCTGCTTCAGCTTCCCCGGACTTAACCATACCCGGCCGAATTTGCTGGAGCATCTCATCAGAGACCTGAACTGCTTTAAGTACAGGAGTTGTTGCTCGATGGGCTAACCAAGCTGCGATCGCACCGGCCAGAAGGGCTGTGATTCCTGTTCCAATCAATAGGGAAGGGAGTTGTTGCTGAATAGAGCGTTCGGTTACTTGAAGATCTGGTTTACCAGCTTGCCGTTCCTGAGTAATTTGTTGCTGAACGAGTTGCCCACTAAAGTAAGTGACGGTTCCGATTGCGAGCACTGGCAACATACTGACCGCCAAGGCCAGAGATATGGCTTTAGCTTTAAAGGGAGCGTCTTTAGCTTTAAAGGGAGCGTCTTTATTCTTCACAGGGCCTGCCAAGGGGGATGCAGCCCAGCTAGAAGTGGCGGTTGCTTGGGCTTCAGGATGTGAATTCTGACTTTCTAACGTTTCTCCTCGATTGGCTTCTGCTTCACTCACATCCATCTGCATATCCCAGGGGCCAGATGTAGGCTCATCGGCCTCTAAGTCCTGGATGTGAAAGGACGGATCGGCCGATCTTGATGAGTTTTGATGGGTAGGAAGATCCTCCTGGTCAGCCGTATCGATGTCCAAGGGAGTAGAAGAATGTGTCATCACAAAATAGCCTCATTCATATGTAAGCCAAGCATTAACCGTCAGAGGAAGCATCCCAAAATTCGGATTTTAAGGATGTATTAAATACACCAATGTAAAAACAGTTTATAAAATTAAGGGTAAGATTTGCAGTGAAATTTTACCTTGTAGTGATTTTCCAATGTTCAGAGAGAATATGCAACGAAGAGATACCCATTGTAAAAATGCCACCCTTGAATCAACCCCAAGTTGGGCTATCTTTCATGCATAAATAACAGTTCTAAGAAGCAGGTAATCGTTCATTGAATTAATTAATTTTTATGGCAGAGAGCAAATAGCTCAAGATATTTAGGGTTTAGATTCTGCGCGATTTATTCATTCACTGATGATGTCAGGCGGTGAATGAGGGTTACAAATCCTAAGCGCCACCACCCGCAAACACCTCGGTCAACCCCCTGACGATTAAGAGGATCTGCGAAACAAGCCGGTAAGTGACCGATCGGTGCGCTGAGGGTGAATTTTAAGTTGGTATAGTCTTGCCATCGTTCCTTGCTAAACCAACCGATTTGCTTTCCAAATGTTTGCCAAACGGCGTAATCTAACGTTTGAGAACCGCCGAGCCGCTGGTAGATTTGTCTTTGAGCTGAAAATCCAAAGTGTCCACCACTATACTCTGTCCACAAAGAATCTAAAGTTTTTAGATCTTGGAGAGGAAAATTCTGAACTACCTGAATATTGAGCGCTTCTTGTGTGGTCATACCCGCAATTTTTAGCATCAGATTCCAAGTTTCTTGGTCAGCAGCAGCGAAATTTTGTTGGGTTAATAAGTCTTTTAAATAGGTGTAATTTGCCCCTACATCGCTTTTTAGGACAGGGGTTGATGCAGAGGTCGTCATTTTGGGTTGTAGGGGGGACGACAGGGTCTGAAGACTGGGTGAAGGGCTAGACGATAGGTTCGCATTGGGACTTAGGGCTTGCCACACTTCGATGGCTGATTGATACCGCTGTTGAATGTCTGGGTGGAGAAGGTTATCAAAAATTTGCGTTAGTTCAGGGCTGACATTGACCTTGAGGCGATGCCAGACTTGATGCCGTTGTTGCGGATTGGCAAAGGGATCTGAGTCTTCTTGGGCAAGATATCCTGTCAAGAGGCGCATCGCTGTTATTGCCAAGCTATGTAAATCGCTAGCTGCTTCTACTTGGCCCTTGAGCTGTTCTGGGGAGGCATAGCCAGGTGTTCCGGTGACGGGTCGAAACTGGCCTTCCAATTGTAAGGACCCCCCAAAATCAATCAGTACCAGGGAGCCATTTTCTTGACGAAGAATATTGCCGGGTTTGATGTCTCGGTGGACCACCTGTCGCTCATGAATAAACTGCAAGATCGGCAACAGCTCTGTAAACAGTTGTTGAATCTGCTGTTCACTGAAGGGGCCATTTTCGATGGCTTCTTGAAATAGATCTTGCCCTTCGATAAATTCCTGGATCAGATAAAGCTGTCCGTCCTGTTCTAAGAAAGCCAATAGCGAAGGGATTTGGGGGTGATTGCCCAGTTCCTTTAATATCGATGCTTCTTGATGAAAAAGGGCGATTGATTTCTCTACCCGGCTTGGATCTAATTGAGGTGGAATAAACTGCTTGATCACGCATGGAGACTGCAAACAGTGCTCATCTACTGCCGAAAAGGTATTTGAGAACCCCCCTGTTCCCAGGGATCGAATGGCACGATAGTGCCCGCCTAGGAGTAGAGACCAACCACATTGTTGACATGTTGAACTATCACTGGCATTGGAGTGCAAGCACTCAGGATTAAGACACTGAGACATTTCCCAAGGAATAACAGTATTTTTTCAAAAGGCCCATCATAGGAGCTTTGGAGAAGACAACAGTGATGGTACTAGGTCAAAGGACAGGGAAACTGGCCTCAAGTCAAAGGATGGGGACAAGATAACATTCGTATCTCGTGTGGTTTCGATATCAATGGGTATCAAAAAAATATTTTTGTGATACCGTTCAGTCCCGATTTAGGTAGTCCCATGGGGCTGAGGTTGGCAGCTTAAATGAATTTTAATGCCTCTTGGTCATTTACTTTTGTTTATTCTGGTAGCCGTAGCATTTTATCCCTGATCGAGAAAAAATAGGGACGGAATAGGGCCTGATGTTTACTTGGCTCTATCCCATCCCTGATGTCGAAAATTTGGATGATACTGGCTTGTGTGGCAAAAATCAGGACCAGTTGTGTTTAGCAATCGGTTCTAAATGTTGGCCAAATACATTTAGGCTTCGGCTTTTAGACCACTATGGCGAAGCAGCGCTTCAGTGCTTGGTTCTCGCCCTCTGAAAGATTTGAAGACTTCCATGGGATGCTGACTTCCTCCTAACGCTAGAACCGTATCGCGAAATCGGCGGCCCGTCTCTCGAATGGCAGCATCGTTCTCTAATCCTGCTTCTTCAAAGGCAGAAAAAGCGTCGGCACTCAGCACTTCAGCCCATTTGTAGCTGTAGTATCCGGCGGAATACCCCCCGGCAAAAATGTGCCCAAAGGAGCAGAGAAAAGAATCTTCTGGCAAGGGAGGCAAGATGGTGGTGGTTTTGGCAATGCGATCGCGGACCTGTTTCACTTTCTCAGAACCACCGGGCTCGTAGTTATGGTGCAGTTCCATATCCACCATGCCAAAGTGGAGCTGCCGCAGCATGGTGCTGCCACTCATATAGGTCCGAGCCGCCAGCAGCTTCTGGTAATACTCTTCAGGTAATGATTCACCTGTCTCATAGTGTTTGGCCATGCCCATCAGGGTTTGGCGGTCATAGCACCAGTTTTCCATAAACTGACTGGGCAGTTCGACCGCATCCCATTCCACATTACTGATGCCTGCAGCCCCCGCATAATCCACCTGAGTGAGCATATGCTGCAAGCCATGGCCGAACTCATGAAAGAGGGTTTCCACCTCTCTGAAGGTCATTAAACTGGGTTTACCATCTACTGGAGGGGTTTGATTACAAATCAAATAGGCAACGGGTAAGCGAGTCTGGACCGTATCACCCCGATGGAACTTGGCGCGACCCAAGCATTCATCCATCCAGGCACCGCCCCGCTTCTCCGCTGGGCGAGAGTAAGGATCCAGGTAGAAGTGAGCGATAGGTTCTCCCTGTTCATTGGCGACTTGAAAATAGCGAACATCTTCCTGCCAAACCGGAGCTTGACCATCGGCAGCGGTCACCGTCACCCCAAACAGGCGGTTGACCAGATTAAACAAGCCGTCTAAGACCTGGGGTAAGGGGAAATAGGGGCGCAATTGCTCATCAGTAATATCAAACTTGGCTTCTCGCTGGCGCTCGGCCCAGAAACTGACATCCCAATGCTTGAGATCGCTATCTTCCTCAGATCCTTGCTCCTTGGCAAAGGTTTTGAGGGTTTCGAGTTCTGCAGTAGCTTGATCGAAACTAGCCTGCCGGAGTTGCTCCTGTAAGGTTTCAACAGCAGAAACTGTGGGGGCCATCTTGCTCGCTAAACTGGCTTCCGCATAGGTTGTAAAGCCAAGAAGTTTTGCTTCTTCTTTTCGCAGCTTGAGAATTCGATCGATAATCTCAGTGTTATCAAATTCCCCTTCAGAAGCCCGGCTAATATAGGCTCGATACAGCTTTTCCCGTAAGTCGCGGCGCTGGCTATGCTGCATAAATGGGCCAAAACAGGGAATATCAAGGGTCATTAACCAAGGACCATGCTCTGGCGTGGAGTCTTTCTCTCCCACTGCCCGAGCTGCCTGGGCCGCTAGGCTTAGTAAGCTTGGCGGTAAGCCTGCCACTTCCTTGGGATTGGTTAATAGAATATTGAATGCTTTGGTTGCATCCAAAACATGGTTCGAGAATTGAGTCGATAGAGTCGCTAATTCCAGCTGAATTTGATTGAATCGCTCTTTGGCCTCTCCAATCAGACCCACACCCGATAGCTCTGCCTCCCGAATCGCACTCTCAACGATGCGTTGTTGAGCCGGATCTAATTGAGACCAGTCTGGACTCTGTTGCAGTTTTTTATAGGTTTCGTAAATAGGGCGACTCTGGCTCAAGCGAGTGATAAATTCCACGATCTTGGGTTGGCCAGCTTCATAGGCTTTCCGTAATTCTGGAGAGTTTTTGACCCCCATTAAATGTCCGACAATACCCCAGCTCCAGCTCAATCGGTCGCCGAGCTGCTCTAAGGGTTCCACCAATCCAGCCCAAGTCGGCTGAACGTCTGCTTCCAGAGTTTGTAATTCTTGCTCTAGCTCCGTTAATAACTGTGTGATGGCGGGCAGCACCTGCCCTGCCTCAATTTTGTCAAAAGGGGGCAAGCCTTCACAAATGAGGAGAGGATTATCCTGGGCGGCGATGGGGGTGTCGTTAGTCATAGTGTTCTATCGCTGTGTTTGATCAAAAATTCTACGTCAATCCCATGCATTGCAATTGAGGGATGGATCTGTATCGATAGGGCAGTCCATGTCTACATTGTAGGAAACCTTGTTAAGTCTGCGGGGTGGGATTACCGTCTATGGCTTGGTCAAGTAACTCTAGCCCTTCTTCGACGCTATTGATCCGACAGAGTCGATCTCGCAATTCGGCAGCACCAACAAACCCCTTTACGTACCAAGTCATATGTTTTCGAGCTTGGTGAATGCCTTTGATGCCTTTATATTCCCACAGCCCTTGCAAATGCTCCTGGGCACAGTGCAATCGCTCAATAATGGTGGGTGGAGCTTTGCGCTGTCCGGTTTTCAGGAAATAATCAATTTCTCCCACCAAATAGGGATATCCCAACGTTCCGCGCGAACACATGACCCCATCTGCCCCTGTCAATTCGAGACAGGCCATCGCCGACTCAACGGATACAATATCGCCATTGGCAATCACTGGAATGAAGAGCTGTTCTTTAACCTGTTTGATCCACTGCCACTGGGCGGGGCCATTATAACCCTGGGCTCGGGTGCGTCCATGCACCGTAATCATTTGTGCCCCAGCATCCTGCATCTGTTGAGCGAACTCCAGGATATTGATTTCGTCATCTTTCCAGCCAATACGGGTCTTGACCGTCACGGGCACCTCAACTGCCGCCACAACGGCTCGAACGATGGCTTCTGCGGTTTCTGGATCTCGCAATAGCGACGATCCGCCCCCTTTCTTGGTGATCTTATTGACGGGACAGCCCATATTCAAATCAATGGTATCTGCCCCTTCCTGGACTGCCATTTGGGCGGCTTCCGCTAGAAAATGGGGACGGCAATCAAACAGCTGTACACTAATCGGCTGCTCATCCAAATCCACATCCATGACTTTGGAGAGGTCACGAGCATGGCAGACCTGGCTGGCATGAACCATTTCTGTGTAGAGCATCGATTCGGGGGCGTATCGTCGCACCAAGCGACGAAAGACCAAATCCGTGACGCCAGATAAGGGCGACTGCAATACCCGACTGTTAACCGCAAAAGGACCGATCTTCAAAGGGGTGGATAAATCAGTCCTGAGTTGTGTTGGGTCAATGGAGGGCGCAGGCATTATAAAGGCTGGGAAGAGGAATTAGAGTTGAGCGGCTGGCCACGATGCTGCGTTGTTGGGGGCATGTTTGTTATGAGCCAAAGGTTCAGGTGAGATCGGATGGGCGGGGTTAGAGATGCGATCGCACCCCAGTATCCTGATAAAAAAATGCATCTTCTACCCAAATGCTAATGACTAGTTTGCCTACAAATGGGAAGCGTCTAGAATTGGCGTAAAAAACGCAAATCGCTGGTATATAACCGTCGAATATCATCAATCTGGTGAAGGACCATCGCAAATCGCTCCACCCCGAAACCTGCAGCAAACCCAGTATAGATCTCAGGATCGTAGCCCACGTTTTTGAGCACATTGGGATCAACCATGCCGCAACCTAAGACTTCTAGCCATCGGCCTTTCCACTGCACGTCGACCTCAGCAGAGGGTTCCGTAAAGGGGAAATAGCTAGCTCGAAACCGAATAGGTACATCTCCAAACATCTGTTCAATAAAGACTTTGATGGTGCCTTTGAGGTCCGTAAAGGTAAGCCCCTTATCAACCGCTAAAATCTCAATTTGATGAAACACTGCAGCATGGGTAGCATCTTCCGTATCCCGACGATAACAGCGCCCAGGAGCCGCGATTCGAATGGGCGGTTCATGGTCTTCCATATGGTGAATTTGAACCGCAGAAGTATGGGTGCGCAGCAGATTGCCATCTGGCAGATAAAACGTATCCTGCATATCCCGTGCCGGGTGATCGGGCGGCGTATTCAGGGCTTCGAAATTGTAATAGTCTGTTTCCATCTCTGGACCTTGGGCAATGGTATACCCCAAGCCCACAAAGATATCCAATGCTTTATCAATAGTGCTATTTAGAGGATGAACATGCCCTTGAGGAACGTAGGCTCCCGGCATGGTCACATCTAAGGTTTCTGCTGCAAGTTGAACCGCAATGGCTGCTTGATTTAGATCAGATTTTTTCTTTTCTAATCCCTGTTGTAATGCTTCCTTGACCTGGTTAGCTAGTCCCCCAATCCTGGGCCGTTCCGATGCATCTAGTTTGCCCATCCCCTTAAGGATTTGAGAAAGCTGACCTTTCTTGCCAAGGTAGCTAACCCGAAGCGTTTCTAAAGCATCGAGGGTGTCAGAAGAAATAATTGCAGCTTCTGCCTCTTTCCGAAGCTGCTGCAACTGAGTTTCCAGGTCACTGGTCATGATGTTTCATCGAAATAGTAGTGCTGACTTAAGTTGCGATCAGCATGGATAGAGGATTTAGGAGCTTAATACTTATAGAAGTGGGTTCTAAGTACAGGACAAAAACTATGAAAGCCATGTATATTGGTACTTCTAATAACTCAGGCTATAAGCTATGCCCTGCAGGGGTTTCGAGCGCTTTTAGTGCCAGACATTAAAAGTTCTGTCCTGTACAGAGAAGTGGGTTACGCTTCTTCTTTTTCAGCTTCAGCCACTAAGGTTGGCGTCATATCTTCGCCTACACCTGCACTCAAAGCTGCAGCAGGAGACTTACGAGCAACAGCTTCCAGATAAACACCTGTATGGATGGGGGGAACCACCTTCATCTGGTGGGTTGTGCTGTAGTAGCGGTGGGTCTGCATCAGATTGCCTCGCTCACGCACATCCTCATTGGCGATTTTCTTACGCAGCTTAACAATGGCATCCATTACGGCTTCCGGGCGAGGTGGGCAGCCAGGTAAGTAGACGTCCACAGGAATAAGCTTGTCGACCCCTCGTACAGCAGTTGTAGAATCACTGCTGAACATGCCGCCTGTAATGGTGCATGCACCCATAGCAATCACATATTTTGGATCAGGCATTTGTTCATAAAGCCGAACTAGTGCAGGTGCCATTTTCATGGTTACGGTTCCTGCCGTAATGATTAGGTCAGCCTGCCGAGGACTAGACCGGGGTACCAGACCAAATCGATCAAAATCGAATCGAGAGCCAATCATGGCTGCAATTTCAATAAAGCAGCAAGCAGTTCCATACATCAAGGGCCAAAGGCTAGAGAGTCTTGCCCAATCGTAGAGATCACTCATGGAAGACAAAATCACATTCTCAGACAGCTCTTGAGGGATCTGAGATTGAGAAATTGGATTGATTATCTGTTGGTCCTGCATTGCAGAAAGCGCCCTCAATGTTTGCTAGTTAAGTGAACTGAAATGCTTGCAGCGAAATACTGAACAGCATCTGGGAGAATATCAGATAGCGAAGAGAATAACTCTTCTGCAGACTTCCCCGTTTATTAATGTAACAACAGTTTTGCGTTAGTTTCTACAAATTTCATAGAGAACCTGACATCTCCCGTGGTCATCAAACATGAATGATAGGGGAATGTCCTGAACCTAATGGGAACTCAGAGATTACTGAGATAGACAGAATAAAAAATGTTTTACGGCTCTTCACTAGCGAAGAGCCGTAAAACATTTTTTTGAAATACCCCCAAGGGAATTCGAATCCCTGTCGCCTCCGTGAAAGGGAGGTGTCCTAGGCCTCTAGACGATGGGGGCCTGTACGTTTTTTTGACGATTTCTAACCTAGCGAAACTCTGAACTTCTGTCAATGTTTAATCTGACTATTGTGTTTTTAAAAGTCGAGTTGAGACAGAGATCCACCTTAGAGAACAATAGTACAAGCACTGCTTATCAAGCACTGCCCGTCGTGTTAGCTAGAAAGTCACTACTTAAACTATTCGTCAACAAAGTAACGAAACGCCTCTAACTTAACATTACTTTACGAATTGGCTTCACCTCTTCGGATCAATCTCTTCCAAAAGTGTGGAACCTCTGGGAACAGGTAAAAATCGTCTATCCCTTGAGTGACAAATCTCCAAAGCTGAAATTGATCAGTCAGAAAACGGATGAAAAACTGGAAACCACAGACAGCAAGAGGCGAGGTCTGATAGTATTTTTGATATTAAGTTTGATAATAAAGTTACGGTGGCACCGATAACAGAGGAGGAAATTTTTTAAATGCAAACTTATGGACAACCTGACGTTGAGTACGGCTGGTGGGCGTCGAACTCCCGCTATACCGACTACAGCGGCCAATTTATAGCTGCTCATAATGGCCAAATCGGCTCCATGGCTTTTTGGGCTGGTTCATTCACCATTTACGAATTAAGTCGATTTAATCCAGACTTACCTGTTTATCAGCAAAATCTAGTTTGTCTTCCTCAGTTAGCCCGCGCTGGTTGGGGTGTTGCTGCTGGAGGCGCCATTGTAGATACCTATCCCTACTTTGCAATTGGCATGATTCACCTGATTGCAGCGGCAGTCTTTGGTGCTGGTGCTCTTTATGGGGTTACCAAAGGTCCCAAGATTTTATCCGAAAGCGAATTTGCTGGAGCTCGAAGATTCCATTTTGAGTGGGATGACTTTGAAACTCAGGGACGTATCCTGGGCCACCATCTCATCTTTTTAGGCGCAGCATGCCTATTGTTTGCGACTTGGGCATGTACCCATGGGATTTATGATCCTGTCGCCGGAGAGGTCCGTGCAATCACTCCGAACCTCAATTTAGTCAGATTCTTCAAGTATGGTTGGGCAACTCCTGGCTTTAACCCTTACTTCGTTAATAACCTTGAAGATGTGATTGGCGGTCATTTCTTTGTCGCGTCACTCTATGTCTTTGGTGGTATCTTCCACATTCTTGTTAAGCCTTGGCCATATACCGATCGCTTATACATCAAGAATGGCGAAGCATTGTTAGGGTATGCTTTAGCGGGTCTAGCTTTTGCTGGCTTTAATGCAGCGTATTTCTGCTCTGTAAATGACGTTGTATTTCCTGTAGAGCTGTTTGGCCCCGTTTTGGAAGCCAAATTGAATGTCACGCCTTACTTTGCAGAAACTTTAGATCCTTCTCAGGGCGGACATACAACTCGTTTCTGGATTTCTAATTTCCACTACTATTGGGCTTTTTATTGCCTCCAGGGCCACTTATTCCATGCTCTTCGCTCCTATGGATTCGACTTCCGTCGCATTCCTCAAGCATTAGCAAGCTTAACTCCCGAAACAAACTAAGTATTGTTGGAACTACCATCAGCTTTGTTTTGATTTCTTCTTGATATTGGGGTGGCAGTAGATTGAGCGATTGTTTCAGTCATTACTGTCACCCTAATTATTGAGTTAAAAGTGTTTAGGCTTAGGCTTGAGTTGAGTCTCTAGACATTTTAGTTAGACAGAACTTCAAGCTCTAAAAGCCATTACTTATACCTGTCGGAGCCATGCCATTGTTCTGGTATGGGGTACACATAAAAATATTTCTATTTCCGAATACAGAAGACAAAAGAGGAAAACAGTTGTGACAGCATTCGCAAGAGGAAGAAGAGGCGGTAAGGCAGCCGCCGTCCAGAACGAATTACCGACATCCGTATTAAGCAACTTTGAGAACCAATGGTGGGCCGGCAACGTCCGGATGACCGACCTGTCAGGGATGCTTTTGGGAGCCCATCAATGCCACGCAGCCTTGATGAGTGTTGTCCCAGGCGCCTTCATCGTTCAAGAAGTCGCCCGCTATCAGCCCGGCATTCCCCTATCAGAGCAGAGCATGGTATTCATGCCCCACCTCGCCGCCCTTGGGGTTGGCGTTGGTGCCGGTGGAGAGATCGTCGACACCTACCCCTTCTTCGTAATTGGGGTCCTGCACTTTTTCATCGCCGCTGTATGTTGTGCAGCCGGTTTATATCACACCTTCCGAGGAGAAGCTCGTCTGAGCGACTGTCCCGAAGGCAGCACCTCCGCTGGCTTCCACTACGAGTGGGAAGACTTTGAGAGCACCTCCTACATTCTGGGTTATCACCTACTCTTCATCGGAGTTGCGTGCTTAATCTTCGCCGGCAACGCCGCCTACGGCACCGG
Organism: Acaryochloris sp. 'Moss Beach'; assembly: GCF_021497025.1. Classification (NCBI taxonomy): domain Bacteria; kingdom Bacillati; phylum Cyanobacteriota; class Cyanophyceae; order Acaryochloridales; family Acaryochloridaceae; genus Acaryochloris; species Acaryochloris sp. 'Moss Beach'. Next base: position 1,109,334 of record NZ_CP071717.1, on the reverse strand, counting down.
AATGTATGACATCAACACTGAAACCGTTCATCAAATTAGCCCTAACCTGAATCCTGCTCGCCTGATTGGCTATCTGTTCGGATTCACCCCCAACGGCTGGAGCGGAGCCGGCATGGCCGCAGTCGACAACATGGAAGACGTCATCGGTGGACACTTCCTCGTTGGCGCCCTAGACGTAGCCGGTGCAATTTTCCACATCGTCTATCGTCAAGCTACTCCCATCTTCAACAAGCGTCCCGTCTTCTCACCCGCAAATGGTGGTTGGACCACCTCCGAAGGAATCCTCAATGGCGAGGTCATTCTTTCCTGGAGCGTCGCTGCAGTTGGATTCATGGGCATTAGCTCCTCCATCTTCATCAAATATTGTGATGTAGCCTATCCCCCCATCTTTCATGGAGTAGACCGTGGAGGCGCAGCCGCCCTTCAACTCATTCTTGGACTTCTTTGGATGGTTGGCGGTGGCCTTTGGCATGGCCTGCGTGGAGAGAAACTACACGCCCTGACCAAATAAAGCCCCCTGACAGTTTCTGGCCAAACTACACCAGAGACCTTAAAGTCAGTCATTAAGGGCAAGCAGGACATCCTGCTTGCCCTTTTGCTTGATTAGTCTTCAGAGAAAGGTAAAAACCCTGCAGAAGTGGCAACAAAGCCCCATAAAATAGAACTCGATAGAAAATAACGATATAGGTCATCTTTATCCCGTGAAATTATTCGTTTACCATACCCCCCGAAGAGATTCCCAATAATCGTCTCCCTGGCTGTGCCGTCGTCATCGACGTATTGCGAGCCAGCAGCACCATTGCCGCCGCCATTAACGCAGGCGCAGAAGCGGTCAGAGTTTTTAGTGAAATTGAACCTTTACTAGAAGCCAGTGAAGCTGTAGAAGAAGACAAACGGATCCGGGCAGGTGAACGAGGCGGTCGGAAAGTAAAATCCTGTGAATTTGGCAACTCCCCCTTAGCATTTACCCCAGAGAACACCGCAGGCCGTCGGTTATTTTTGAGTACAACGAACGGGACCCGTTGTTCAGAGAGCGTCCGTAATGCCTCAAAAGTGATCATGGCCTCCTTGACCAACCGTCAGGCCGTCGTCAACTATCTAGCCACCAAGAACCCCGGGACCGTTTGGCTAGTAGCTTCCGGTTGGGAAGGGAGTTATTCCCTCGAAGATACCGTCTGTGCAGGCGCAATTATTGATGGCATCTTAGCCAGCGGCAAGACCCCGTTGAGCAAACTAGCGGGGAATGACGAAGCCATCGCCGCCGTCTCATTATTTCGGCAGTGGCAAGACCAGTTACCCGAATTGTTGGCCAGTGCCAGTCATGGTCAGCGGTTATTGAAGATGCGGGGCAAAGCAGACGTTAATTATTGCTCTCAGCTAGACGTATTGGACACCTTACCGATTCAAAAAGGCCTGGGAACATTTGTTCAGCGTAAGCCAGGTGTCATTGAGAAGACCTGTGAATTCTTAGGACGCTTAGTGGGTCGTAAGCCCGTCAACGTGCCAGCAGTAGCAAATCCAGAAGTGGAAGCTCTTGCTCCTGAGGCAAAAGAAGCAAAGACAGCAGAGAAGAAGAGCTCGAAGTCGAAGAAGGTAGCTCCTAAAGTAGGCGAGCAAGACGAAAAGCCAAAAGCAGACGTTAAAGCCAAGGGTAAGGATAAGCCAGCGCCGAAAGCAGAGGCCAAGCCCAAAGCCAAGGGACCTGCGGCAAAGTCTCTCACGGCTGGGACATCTAAGGCAAAACCTAAGACAGAAGCGAAGCCAAAAGCTAAAGCAGAGGTGAAGCCCACACCTAAGGCAGCAGCTTCTCAGGCAAAGCCAGAATCTAAAGCCCCAACGACTCCTGCTCCTAAAATCACGTCAGCACCAGCACCGAAGGTCGATATAAAGGAAGTGGGTGAGAAGTCTACACCTGTGGCTAAGGTAGAGTCGAAGGGCGGTGAGGATAAGCCGAAGGAACAAGTTAAAGAGCCAGATACATCTACAGCAACTTCTGAGCCTAAAGTAGAGAAGCCTGAAGATAAGGCATCTAAATCTGCAGACTCGACAACACCAAAGACACCCAAGGTTGACTCCAAGGAGATAGCAGAGAAGGGGGAAGCACTGCTCAATGATGTGAAGGGTCTATGGGGAAAAATGACGAAGACTAAGCCTGGGTATGAGCGCATCCCGACTAAAAAAGATCAGTAAGAAAAGATGGTTAGTCGTTTGATAATCTGACTTCAGTCAATTCTATTGCTATCTAAATGGCTAGTACTTCAACTAGCAGGTGTGTTTGGAAGATTATTATCCAGCACTGTCTTGTGCTGCAATGCTACAAGTACTGTAGAGTGCAGTTTTAAGCTATGGTGCTTGGGCGGGTTAGTACGTTTGCTGTTGGAGGAATTGTAATCATGATTTTTGGCGTAGGTATTCGTCCAAGCTGGCGTCGTATCGGTCAACGTTTTATGAGTGGGTTGGTCCTAGTTTTGTTCCTGTTTGGATTTGGGATGGGAATGTCTCAAGATGCGATCGCAGGTATTAACGACGATGAATTCGATGGCAATATCTTTATCCTGTATGCCAGTAATGCTGCATTGGTTCCACCAAAAGTAAACTTAGCAGCGGCAATGAAGAAGGAAATGCCCACCCTAATCATGTTTTATTCAGACGATAGTCAGGAATGCAAACAAAATGCCTTGGTGTTGACCCAGCTACAGGCCGAATATAGACGTCAACTCAACTTTATGCCCATGATGGTAGATGCCATTAATACTCGACGGGACTACGAGCCTACTGAGGCTCAGTATTATTACAACGGGCAATTTGTTCCTCAATTTGTGCTGGTCGATGCGACCGGCCAGACTATCTTGAACCAAAATGGCAAGATGAAATTTGAATCATTGGATGAGCCGATTAGAGATTTATTGGAATTAGAACCTAGAACAGAGCCTCTTGTTTTAGATCGTCCTTTATTTTCGCCATCCCCTTCAGCAGATCAAACCTTCTTTGGTGAAGCCTTAAGAGGAATGCAAGACACTGTGCCAGAAGAATGATGATGTTAGGTTGAGCCAAGACCTAACTTTCGGTAGATGAATGTCCGCCTAGATACAGTGCACTTACTTTTGGATCATCTAATAGTTGTGGACCTGGCCCTTCAAAGCGATCTCGGCCTGAATCAAGGACATAACCTCGATCAGCCATCGCTAGGGCCTTACGGGCATTCTGTTCAACTAAAATAACTGAAGTTCCTTCGGCATTAATCTCACGAATTTTGGCTAAGATGTCATCCACTAAAATGGGTGAAAGGGCAGCCGAAGGCTCATCTAGAATTAATAACCCTGGTTCCAGCATCATGGCTCTGCCCATGGCCAGCATTTGTCGTTCTCCTCCTGAAAGAGTCCCAGCTTGTTGACGACGACGGTCAGCTAATTTCGGGAAGGTGGTATAGATTTTGGACTTCAGTTCCCCTAAAGGAACATCTCGAATAAAAGCCCCCATCTCTAGGTTCTCTTCTACCGTAAGCGAGCGGAAAACATTGGCTAGCTGTGGAACATAGCAAACTCCTTGGGTAACAATTTCATTCGGTTTACGCCCACCAATATTTTCCCCACGCCATAGAATAGAGCCGGTATTCGGGGATAACAAACCACAGATTGCCTTGGCTAAGGTTGATTTTCCTGCACCATTTGGGCCAATAATCGCAATGATTTCTCCGGCAAACAGCTTGAGATTGATCCCCTGCAAAATATCTAAGCCAGGAACATACCCGGCAAAAACATTCTCAACTTGCAACAGCAACTCTCGATTTGAAGCTGGCGTCACAGAATCCATCATCGTGTTCAAGCCTTAAGAAGGGGTTTTTTGCAGATCAGACCGTTCTTCAGCCAGGATGGCACCATCTACAGGGCAAACTTGCTGACAAATTCCACAATCAATACAGGTTGAGAAATCAATCCAATACCAGTCTGTACCAATCACGTTTTTCCCTGGACCTTCGTGGATACATGCCACAGGACAGGCATCGACGCAATCCGCAATGCCTTCACAAACGTCAGTAACAATAGTATGAGCCACGATCGATGTTCTCCCTCGATATAAAATACTTGCCGAAGTAAATGTGTTATCAGGGTAACAGGAATTCAGAAGGAACACACCCTGCTTCTCTAGGCGCTAATAGCTTCTCTTTCCAGCCTGATTAATAGATTTCTGCTTTCCGAAACAGCTTGCTAAAATCACGGTTAATTCCTTCCCAATATTTAGAATGGCTTCTTTATGACTGACCCAATTCTTGAGATCCGGAATCTGCAGGTACAGTTCCAGACCGAAGGACAAACTGTCAATGCAGTGAATAACGTCTCCTTGACGGTGCATCGAGGCCAAACCCTAGGGATTGTTGGAGAATCGGGTTCAGGCAAGTCAGTCACTTCGTTGTCAGTGATGCGGTTAGTCCCCACTCCGCCAGGCAAGATAGTCCAAGGTGAAATTCGGTTCCATGACTCCTCATCTTCCGAGAATGACGTTAAATCAGTGGATTTGCTGCAACTCCCCATGAGTGCCATGCAGGCCTATCGGGGTAGTCAAATTTCTATGATTTTTCAAGAGCCCATGAGCTCCCTCAATCCGGTGTATACCTGCGGGTTTCAGATTGTAGAAGCCTTGCGCTTGCATGAAGATTTGTCCGTATCAGCGGCACGGCGACGAGCTATTTCTCTTCTTCAAGAGGTGAAGCTTATTCCGTCTGATCAAGAATTGCAGCACATCGTATTGGATTCAGCTAACCCAGAGAATGCTTCTCCCGACGATCCAGAGATACAGAAGCAGATCAACCGCCAAAAGCGCTCTTATTTGGATCGGTATCCTCATCAAATGTCAGGAGGACAAATTCAGCGAGTGATGATTGCCATGGCCATTGCGTCTAACCCAGCAATTCTGATTGCGGATGAACCCACAACGGCTTTGGATGTAACGGTACAGGCGACGATTTTGGATTTGCTGCGAGAACTTCGCGATCGCAGACAAATGTCGATTATTTTCGTCACCCATGACTTAGGCATTGTGGCTGAACTGGCTGATACGGTGGCTGTTATGTATCAAGGCAAGGTGGTGGAAACAGGGTCTGCTCAAGAGATCTTCAATAATCCCCAGCATCCTTATACTCGGGGACTTCTTGCTTGTCGCCCTCGCCCCGATCAGAGACTGAAACGTTTGCCAACCGTTGCTGATTTTATGGCAGCTGAAACTCCAGAGGCTGAAATTTCTCCATCAATAGATCAAACGATCGAAGATTCACCTGTTTCTCTGGCTGATGCTGCCCCAGAAATTTCTGCATTGGAGATGCAGGGACGACTAGAAACATTGACTCAACAAAAACCCTTACTGAGTGTCAAAAATCTTCAGGTGTTTTTCCCTGTGAAGGGGATGTTTGGTAAAACAGCTCGCTATGTCACAGCCGTTAATGATGTTTCTTTTGATGTCTATCCAGGGGAAACCTTGGGATTGGTTGGAGAGTCTGGATGTGGCAAGACTACGCTAGGTCGCACGCTAGTGCGGCTGATTAAGCCCACTAGCGGCAGTATCCAGTTTGCAGATCGAGATATTACCCACCTCAAGGGTCGCAACCTGCGAAAACTGCGACAAAATTTGCAAATTATTTTCCAAGATCCTTATAGCTCTTTGGATCCACGTATGAATGTAGGGGCGGCGATTATGGAGCCTATGCGAATTGCGGGGGGGCTCACGGAGCGGATTTCTGCTCAACAAGGGGGCAATACACCGTGCGATCGCACAGCGTATCTCTTAGAACGGGTCGGTCTTAAATCTAGTGACATGAACCGCTATCCCCATGAATTCTCTGGTGGGCAACGACAGCGTATCTGTATTGCTCGGGCATTGGCGTTGAACCCCAAATTTGTTATTTGTGATGAATCCGTTTCAGCATTGGATGTTTCAGTCCAGGCCCAGGTGCTTAACTTACTGAAAGAGCTCCAACGGGAATTTGATCTGACCTATATTTTCATTTCTCATGATTTGAGTGTGGTGAAATTTATGAGCGATCGCATTATGGTGATGAATCGTGGCAAACTCGAAGAAATTGGCCCAGCCGACCAGATCTACCATCATCCTGACGCTGAATATACTCGTAAGCTAATCGCTTCCATTCCAGTCGGACTTCCCACCCAACGAAAATCCGCCTAAATTTCTTGGCCTATGGCGAGGGGGGGGGGTGAACGAACGATTATGATGACAATAAGATCGCCATTCTATTCAAAGTTCAGCACCTCATTTTTATGGATGACCTCGAACTACTACAAGCGTTTGTATCCAGTTATTTATCAGGTCAGTCCACATTACTTTCGAACTCAGATCTCAGAGTTGAGCCGATTAGCGACACTCTGCAACTCCTAGCTAAAACGGAAGGCCTTGTCGCAACAGCCAAGCTAGATGGTGAAAAGCCTTTCACTTCGATTCGCTATAAATCAAGCTTCTGGCCTCAACTGCATGAAGCTATGATTGCGCAAAAATGCTTGCCAATTCGTCAGTCAAAAATCGCTGGTTTTTATGAGTATGAGCCGGTTGAAATTCCTGATCATTATCATGTCCGCTTCACTGATTCTTTAGACTTATTGCAAACATGGTGGAGCTACAAAAAGAGCGATAAGCAACTGGCATTAATGAGCTTGCTAATCCTCCACCGTGGTATTTGGTATCCTATCCGAGATGTTCATTGTGAGCATGGTACCTTAACCATTCAAACCTCTGGTTATCAAACAGAGATTTATCCCCTTGATATGTTAGTTTGGCTGCAGAAAGTAGAGCAACCTACTCCTGTCTCCTCTGTCTTGAAAAGGGATAAAAGCCAGGTGCTCAAATCTGGCCATAACCCTGAGAAATCAGAAAAATATCATGCGAATCACCGACGTGCTGTAGCATCTCACTCACCAGATATTAAACGGATTGGAGGGTACTTAATTGAAGCTGGATTATTGTCTCCAGCTCAAGTTGAAGTTGTTTTATCCGATCAAGAATTAACAGGAATGCGATTTGGAGAAATTCTAGTTTCTCGGGGCTGGTTGAAATCCAAAACGATTGAATTTTTATTCCAAAATGTCATCTTGCCCCATCGCACCTTAGCTAAGAAAGCTGTCGAGACAGCACGTAAAGATGCCGTGGATCATTTAAGACAAAACAATGCTAACCATCTATCTAAACCTGTAAAGTCAAAACACAAACTACCACAATCGACTCAACCGGTAATACCTCAAACCCCCAAGGTTGAATTACAGCAGTCCATTCTCAACGATCCTATCTCAGCTCAGGTTGTGCCTAAACCATCCCCCTCGCGTAAAAATCATCAAGCTGACGTCAATCACTCATCATCAAATCGTTTGCCATCGATACATGATCGCGAAACATTAGCAACTCACGACAAACTCAATCTAGACGATTTACCAGATTGGTTAGAGATGGATACCCCAGACTAGCTCTGGTGTTTATTACACAACAGCTAAGGTTGCTTGCTAGGTACTAAGCCCCTGGAACTCCTCCCTCTCGGCTGTAAGTAGACAATTTGGTACTTCTCCCCTATTGAAGTCGATCAATGGTCCGATATTGAATAGCCTCGGCAACATGAGTTGCTTCTAAATTAGGAGAATTTGCTAAATCGGCAATAGTTCGCCCCACCTTGAGGATCCGATCGGTTGCCCTTGCTGATAGTCCTAGTCGACTAATCGCAGTTTCTAGTAATTGCCGTGTTGCATCATTAAGCTGGCACCACTGGCGCAACTGTTGGCTATTCATCTGAGCATTACTGTGTAAATTTGATTCAGCTTCAAACCGATGAGTCGCCAAGTGACGAGCTGCTCTGACCCGCTCTCGAATGGGAGCCGATTCTTCTCCCTTACTTTGCCGGGTGATTTCTTCAGGTTTAAGACGATTGACAGCCACTTGTAAATCAATGCGATCCATTAAAGGACCTGATAATTTAGCCCAATAGGTTTCCCGTTGACGAGGTGAGCAGGTACAGGCCTGTATTGGATCTGCATAATACCCACAAGGACAAGGATTAGTACTGGCTACCAAGGTGAACTGAGCAGGGAAGGTAACCGACTGTCTCGCTCTGGAAATGCTGACAAAACCATCCTCCAAGGGCTGACGTAAAAATTCCAATACATCTCTTTTGAATTCCGTTAATTCATCTAAAAACAGCACTCCCCGATGGGCTAAAGAGATTTCCCCTGGTTTGGGAAAACTGCCTCCCCCCACGAGTGCTGGTCCAGATGCGGAATGATGGGGAGAGCGGAATGGCCGTTGGCGAAGTAACTGACCTTGATCTCTCAATAAACCTGCCACCGAATGAATTTTAGTAACCTCTAAAGCTTCGTTGAATTCTAGAGGAGGAAGAATACCTGGTAATCTCCGAGCCAGCATCGTTTTTCCACTTCCTGGCGGTCCAACGAAAATAACGTTATGCCCGCCTGCAGCTGCAATTTCCAAGGCTCGCCGGGCATGGGCCTGCCCTTTTACATCCTTCAAATCAAGATGATGCAGACGCTGCACATCATTCGCTGTGTCTTCCTCCTGAAAGGGCTGAACCGCATCAGGATCGTTCAAAAAATTACTCACCTCGGATAAAGACTCAAAGCCATAGACGGATAAGCCCTTAACAACAGCCGCTTCTTTTGCATTTTTGTAAGGTACAACTAAACCCACAAATCCCATTTGTTTGGCAGCAGCAGCTATGGGTAACACACCCGTAACCGGTCTGAGGGTACCGTCTAGTGAAACCTCTCCTAGAAACAAGAAATCCCCTAAGAGCTGGGGATTAACCTGATCAGAAGCCGCTAAGATACCGATACTAATCGGTAAATCGAAGCTTGGACCTTCTTTGCGTAAGTCGGCGGGGGTGAGGTTAATCACGATTCGGCGCATAGGGAACGCCAAACCAGAATTACGCAATGCCGCTTTTACCCTTTCCCTAGACTCTTGCACTGCAGTATCGGGTAGACCCACAATCACGATGCCGGGTAGCCCACCAGATACATCTACTTCTACCCCTACTTTGATCGCTTCAATCCCAATTAAGGATGCACTCCATACTCGAGCCAGCATACGTTGAGTTCCTATAATCCTGATATTCCGACGAATTTTAATGTTGTGTCTGAATTGGTCTTCAATATTTCGTATTTACATCACTCAAGCTTATACCTCAGCATTTATGGTGGTCACGATAATGAAAGAGGCTGATTTATAAGCTCTTAAGCGAGAGTCACGAATTTTCTGATAGCCACCTTTTTGGGGAGATTTTTGGCGTGAAATAGATATTGGAGATTAATCAGGCAGAAATTCCGTATTTTTTGGGAAGCACTTCATTCTCTTGGGAAATTGCATAGGAGATATCTCTGTATATACACTGAACTTTGTTAAAACGGTCTCCAACTTGATATGAAAAGTTTTAGGAATGGGTAATGTAAATTTGGGAGCGAAAAAGACTTGAATCCAATACCCAAAGAGAGACTTTACAACTATGAAGACTAATCTACAAGCCAAACTCATCCAGCACTTCCTAAACAAGAAAGGCAACAAAGGTTTCACTCTAATTGAACTTTTGGTTGTTGTGATTATCATCGGTATTTTGGCTGCTGTAGCTCTGCCTTCCATGCTCAACCAAGCAAACAGAGCCAGACAATCCGCTGCCCAAAGCCAAGTTGGTGCTGTTAACCGTGCCCAGCAAGCCTACCGCTTGGAGTCGCCTACATTTGCGACTACTTATGCACAATTGCAAATCAATGATGCCAGTACCGAAGATTACAATATTATCGTTGACACAAACAACGATTCTGCTGCTGGTGAAACCCAAGCAAATCCCATCGATACTGGTTCAGGCTTACAATTCTATCGTGGTTGTGTTTCTGTTGCTGCTGCAACTGGTACTACCGACTCCTCTATTGAAGAGGATACATCAATAATTAATGCCTGCCCATAATCTATATAGCCTAAGGGTGTTTATAGTCTATCTAATGAATCTCTCAACTGGTTCACTCGTAACTTTATAGACAGCCACGATAAATAATACTAAACAAGACTTCGGGTGGTAATTTCTACCAAACGAAGTCTTGTTTAGTATTTATAGATTAGACCTCTTGCAATATTCGTTTCATGATGTGCTACTAACTCGATTTATGCTGCGATCTGACTTGAAGTTTAATCCTCTACCATATCGTTAGCTGAATTATGCAAGAGGTCTATTTAAGGCTTTGTATTGATATCCATGGACTTTTCGGTTTGGTAAATTTTCTGCTCACTCTTCATGCTGTTTATTAAGCTTGATTGATCATCATATAGATCTGGGATAGATTATGAGAATTACGTTCCAGGTTAATCTTGATTTCAGCTCTGTCTAGTTTAATAATAAAAAACTAAACTCTTCTTAATCTAAGTCTTTTGAATAAAAAACTAATTAAAGTCAGTTTAAGTTAAGCCTATTTTGGAGGTCTTTTTTATGGAAGAAATCAGGCTTTAATTTGAGTGGTAATAAGAATTATAGTCTATCCTGAATTTACGTTAATTATCTATATTTCAAGATTTAACTTATTCAAAGCCGTATTTATGCTGAGGTGAATATAATAATAAAAAGATAGATTAATGATATAGAGATTTTTTTGATTTTGTTGATGGGTTAATGCTTATTGAAATGATTCTACTCAGGGCAGATCGACAAGTTGAAATGTAAGTTTATTTGCTGTAATTATCTTTTTTTGTGTCTTTTGATGTTTGGAGTTTACACGGAAAATCACTTGATGATTAAGCTAAGGATTAAACTTGCTTGAATTATAGAATTCTTAAAAAAACAAAAGATAATGATGTGATTTATGTCATTCACTAGCCAATATTTCAAAGCGTACTGACTAATGTTTTATTATTACTTGAAAATATTATCAACTATTCCTAGATCGAAGGCCCAAAGAGGATTTACACTGATAGAATTGTTGGTCACTATTGTGATTATTGCTATTCTCGCGGGCGTAGCATTACCATCCATGCTTAATCAGGCCAATAAAGCCCGACAATCTGCTGCTAAAAGCCACATTGGTGCCGTCAATCGTGCCCAGCAAGCTTATCGCTTAGAAGAACAAACCTTTGCTAACGATATGGGGTTGCTTGGTATTGGTATTTCTTTAACGACTGATAAATATACTTATTCATTTGGCACTGTAAATTCAACAGTAGCTGAGTTTAGAGCTACCCCAACAGATCCTTTACTGAGTGCCATCACGGGGTGTACTAATGCCAATATTGTTTCTGGGAGTTTAGCAACAACTAGCGTTACACTTGAGGAGCAATCTTTACCAGGTAGTGGGAATATAGCTATTCCTCCAAGTTGTTAAGTTGACAAAAGATAGAATAGACCTCTTGCAATATTCGTACTATTAACTCAAAAATGCCTCAATCTGACTTGATTTTTTAGTCTTCTACCATATCGTTAGCTGAATTATGCAAGAGGTCTAATGACGATAGTGCTTTTAAAATAAATAGTGTTTGATATGTCTTATAAACACTTTCTAGCCAAAATACTAGCTCCAGTACTTGCACTTTCTTGTTCTGGTGTCATCACCCTATTACAACTTTCTAAGGTTGCCTATATTCAAGCTGAAATTTCTCAGGCAAAGCCTAGAGCAGTATATTTGTTAGAAACAGAACAGGAAGAAGCAAATTTGGCTTTAATTAAGCATTTACCAAACTTCGGCTTCGATAATCTTATTGCCGATTGGTCATTTTTGCGATTTCTTCAATACTTTGGAGAAAGTGATGCTCGTCAACAAATAGGTTATGCCTTGACCCCCAAGTATTTTGAGGTTTTCGTAAGCCGTAACCCTCAATTTATACAGCCCTATAAATTCATGTCTCCTGCAACTGCTGCATAATCATGACTTCTCCGGTTGAGTGGCACTAACTTCTCCACCCCCAACCAAAAAAATATTGGCCAACCATTTTCGACAGGTAGATATGGAATTAAGGGTTGCAATTCATAGGCAAAAATTCAGATCTAAATCCATACATATCACGAATGGAAGATCGTGATCTCATCCGGTCTATTCCTCCATCTGTCCCTCCTTTTTTTCATTCCTCTTCTCCTTTTGTGTTTTAAGGGTTGTCTCTCTCGTTGTATTCTCCTCATCTGAACGGTTAATACTCATTTCTCCTTCTGGCTTCTGGGTCAGCTTGCTGGTCAATTTCCTCATGGATTCTCCTCGAAGCAAGACCTTCATCGCATCATGGATAATCCGGTCGAGGATGGCATCGGCCAGAGTGGGATCTTGAATTTGTGAGTGCCATTGCTCCAGGGGCATTTGCGTGGCAAATAAGCAGGAGGCTTTGCGAAACCGCTCGTCTAAGATATCGAGCACTTCTCTAGCCTCAAAGACAGATAGAGGATCTCTAAGCCATTCATCCAGCACCAGTAGATCGTAGGCCGCTAATTGTTTTCGGAGTTTTGGATAAGACCCATCTCCTTTGGCCAGCTTCAACTCCAGAACGAGATCAGCAGTTTTGATATAGCGGACGCTATGGCCTTGCTTACACAAATGATGGGACAATACGGCCGCCAAGAAAGACTTCCCAACGCCCGTCGGTCCCAGGATGATCAATGACAGATTTTCCTGGAGCCAATGACCTTGAGCAAATTCAAGGAACTGGATTTTACGAAGTCCTCTGGGCACATCGAAATCTACTGCATCTAAGGTGGCGTGCACCGGCAGTCGAGCTTGCCTCAGTCGGCGTTGCATCCGTTGATTCTGACGCCGGATGTATTCGCGCTCTACCATCAAGGCCAGTCGTTCATCGAAAGACAGATCATGATAGGTGGGCATCGCCTGCTGTTCTCGCCAAGCTTCGAGTATGCCGGTGAGTTTCATTTGTTGTAGCTGTTCAATCATTGCTTGCATCGCTGTCTTCCCCTACGTCGCTTGATAATATTCGGACCCTCGGACATTGGCATGGTGAATAGGAATCACCTTATGGGTTTCATCCGGTAAGGGGTCTGATTCAAGTTTGTTTTGGAGCATAGATTTGAGATAGCGTTGGCCCACCATCCCCATAGCATTAGCCCGATTACAGGCGGCTTCCAACCTTTCAGCACCATGGGTTGTTCTTAGATGTTGCACCCCTTTCAAAGCACGAAACGCCTGTTCATCATGGGCTTTCTTCTCAAAGATATCTATCACTTGCTGCTTCGTCGCTGGTCCAACATTCTGGGCCCAAGCCAGGAAGGTCTCTCTCGATTGGGTTTTGTAAGCCAAATGCGCTGGTGGCATATGCCCCTCTTCAGTGGAATGCTGAAACGGCAAGCTAGAACGTTCATGTATCGCAATGCGCTGATGGTCATGAAAAATCTGCACCAAAGATTCCGTAATCTTGACGGATACTGATTTCCCCACATATTCATAAGGGACACTGTAATAGTGGCGGTTCACCTCAATGTGGTAATCAAAACTCACTTTCGCGGTTTTAAATTCGCCAAACTCAAACGCATGGCTGGGCAAGGGTCTGAGTTCTGGTTGGTCCACTTGCTCAAATAATTCTCGACGGGATAGACCATAGGATTTCATGGTCCGATGGTTGAGTTTCTCCAACCCTGCTGCAATCGCTTCATTCAGTTGCTTGAAACTGGTAAAGGTCTGGTCTCTCAAGGGTGCGAGAATATGACGTTCCACTTGCTGCACCGCATTCTCCACTTTGGGTTTATCCCGAGGGCATTTGGGGCGAGCGGGCAAGATGATCACGTTGTAGTGTTCCGCAAAGTCTTGATAACTCCGATTGATACCGGGCTCATAACGGCACGGATCTGTGACTCCTGACTTGAGGTTGTCTGGAACGATAGCGACCGGCACTCCACCAAAGAAGGCCAATGACCGTTGATGAGATCCGAGCCAGTTCTTGATGGTTTGGCTTTCGGTCGCCTCTGCATAGGTGTAGTTACTCGCTCCACAGCAGGCCACAAACACTTGAGCTTGAGTGACCTCACCGGTTTTGGGATGGACCACCGGCACGGTCATACCACAGTAGTCTACAAAGATTTTTTCCGCTCCCTTGTGGGTCTGGCGCATGGATAGCGAGTGCTGTTTTTTCCACTTGCGGTATCGACGGCAAAAGCCACTATAGCTACAGTTCCAATCCCCTCTCTCTTTACCTTCCATCCACAGTAGGCCGAGGGTGACCCCTTTACGTTGCATCTCTCGATGCACATACTCGAAGTCAATCGCAGGCTTCTTACGGGAGGACTGACGTTGACCTTTTCCCAGCAGATGCTGGATATCACTATCACTTAGTCGGCTTAACTGGTCATAACTGAGGGATTGACCCTGAGCACGATGCAGATAGTCTCGGACAGCGGTACGGGAGATGAAGCAGCTACGGGCGATCTCCGATTTATTGTGGCCGAGTTCATGTAAGCGAATAATTTCTCTAAATTTACTCATCGACAGGGTTGCTCCTTGACGTTTATAGGCCATTGCCATCTCCATTCCTCTGGCTAATGCACAGAAGTTTAGAGGATGGCCTGGCTAGGGATAATGACCTGTCGAAATGATGGTTAGGGGGGTGGAGAAGTTAACTGCCACTTATCCGGTGAAGATAACTTCCACAAGGGTGGAGAAGTTTATTGCCATTTGACTGGCGAAGATAACTTCCACAGGGGTGGAGAAGTTACTGCCATTCGACCGGAGAAGTTACCCTCCCAAGGGGTGGAGAAGTTACTGAGAATATGCAGCAACTTCGCTTTTTGCGGGACGGCCAGATCAATCAGTAAAGCTTATAGAAAAAGGTTTAAAATCTCTCTTTCCTAAGACTTCGCCAGATGCTTATTCATTGTGGGTGTCTAAAGCTTCAGATGAGTTATTATTTCTGGGTGATAACCAAGCAGCTATAAATTCTTATTTGAACGCTGCCCAGTGGGCCCAAGATAGCTCAGAGCCTGGTGCTAAAAGAATCGGAGCTATTGTTACAAAGACTGCTGAATTCCTGAAAAATAACCCTGATAGCAAGAATGCACGAATTAGTGCTTGGCTGATGATATTAAATAACGTACCTGATGAGGAGTCTCGTCAGCGAGCTATAGCTGAAATACGTGCTTTAGGTGGTCAGATCACTGTCACAAAGCAAAATACACTTAAGATCCAATTTCCTGAAGAAGAGTAAGAATAAGCGAAGGGATTTTAACTGGTTTCAAGCTGTAGCGTAGGTCTTTTTTTATAGAAGTAGTATTGCTGATAGTCATTTAAAATTTGACTATGGTCAAAACAAAGGTGTTGGGGAAGCTGCCACGTTTCAAATAGTTTTAGAGTCTTAGCATCATCTGCGGCTTGTGGTTCACCGATGGCTTTTGCAATAAATACTAAACTGAGAGTATACTCTAGACGGCTAAGATATTAACTTCTTTAAAAGACTGAAACTTGAGTGATAGAAGGCTTGTTAGTTTCGCCTTGTGCTCTCCATTGCATTGATCAATGCAATGTTGAATGGCCCCTTTGAAAGAGTGAAAATCGGCATAATACTTCGAGTAGAGACATTCCTTGCGCACAAAGCGCCAAAGCCGCTCAATCAAATTCAAATGGGGTGAATAGGAGGGCAAATAGACTAACTCAATATCGACGATCTCAGCAAAGTCAGTCACCAGCTGGCATTTTTGATATCGGGCATTGTCTAAAATGACGCTGATGGGTATGACTGGGTCGAGTAGTGCCAGCTTGGCTAGCAACAGACACATGCTATGAGAGTTGATGTAGGTGTGGTTGGTGATACTGGTGACTTCTTTGGTGACAGCGTTGAGTGCACCCAGAACATTGAATCGTTGACGGCCAGAAGGAGACGGGATGAAGATCCGACGAAGGCACCAGAGAAACCCCAGATAAGCCCGGTGAACAAAATGAGCAGCATCCACAAAAAAGACAAGACGCTCTTGGCGTTGAGCTTCCTCTAATAAGGGTTCAAGGCGAGTTTGTCGAAACTGCTCTTGCTCCTCAATTTTCTCGGGCAGACTCGACTTTCCCGGCACATACCCCACTTTTCGATAGCGACAACCAATGCGCTTGAGGAAGGCTTTGATCTGGGTTGGAGAACGCTTAATGCCTGTCAATTGTTCAATGACTGCTTGGGCTTCTGCACTGGTGCGGGGCGGGTGGTGCTCAAAGTAGGCTCTCACACTATCGCTATGAGCATTGAGTGAACTAGGTTGACCTTTGTATTCCAGGGTCTTCAGTCCTTCAATTCCGCCTTGTTGATACTGACGAAGGGTTTTAGCTAAGGTCGGACGACTAATCTGACAAAGCTGACAAATCTGGGCATGGGGAAGACCCTGACTTTTCAAGTAGAGCACTTCCATCCGTCGCTGCACCCGTGGGTGAGGATGATGATAGCGTTCGTAGTTGAGGTGTTGGATTTCCTCTGCGGTGAAATCAATTTTAATCATGCAAGTAAGAGAGTAGGTGGGGGATACTCCCAGTGTGCCAAATCTCTCCGCTACTATGTTAAGTCACAAGTCGTCTGCAGTATATGCTGACGTAAATCTCGATCTGGAGATGAATAAACGTGAAATTGTTCTAGCAAATCGACTGATAAACTGGTTTCTTCTTGAGCTTCTCTGATTGCTGCGGATTCCATGGACTCTCCATAATCAACAAACCCCCCTGGTAAGGCCCAACCATAGGGTGGGTTTTTGCGCTCGATTAAGACAATAGGGCGATGTGGTCTATCCCACATTTCAATGATGATATCGACTGTAGGGATAGGGTTGCGAGGAGGCACTCAATGACACCTAATTCTTTGCTTTACTGCAATAGTTTTTGATAGGAGGCCCCTGGTTGAAATCACACCTTATATTTCAGATGCTTGGATAAATTGGGTGTGTCACCAGGTAAAAAAAGTAATCTAATCATCTACGAAAATATATTTGTAGAGATCTTCAGGCTTAGGATCAGGACTTTCCTCAGCGAATTGAACGGCTTCTTCTATCAAGGTTTGAATTTTCTTGTCAATGTCGAGTAACTCTTGCTCTTTAACAAGTTTTTGATCGACTAAGTAAGACTTAAATTTTGTGATCGGGTCGCGGGCTAACCATTCTTCTTTCTCTGTTGCAGATCTCAGTTCATCTGGATCGGCAAGGGAGTGACCTCTAAAACGATAGGTCAATGCTTCGATTAAGGTGGGACCTTCACCTGCACGGGCTCTAGCAATGGCTGCTTGGGCTACTTCATGGACAGCCAATACATCCATGCCATCAACTTCAACCCCTGCCATGCCAAAGACTTTTGCTTTTTTGTAAATCTCAGTCTCTGAGCTAGCACGTTCATGGGCCATACCAATTGCCCACTTATTATTTTCCACGACGAACAAGATAGGCAATTTCCAGAGAGAGGCCATATTTAGGCACTCAAAGAACTGGCCATTATTACTAGCGCCATCCCCAAAGAAACAGGCTGTGACGTGATCGGACGCTGCATCCCCCATCGCTTCTCGACGATAGCGGCTTTGAAATGCCACTCCAGTGGCAACGGGAATCCCTTCTGCGACAAAGGCGAAGCCACCGATCAGGTTATGCTCTGAGGAGAATAGGTGCATGGATCCTCCCCGGCCTTTGCTGCAGCCAGTCTCTTTGCCAAATAGTTCAGCCATGACTTGTCGAGCTGGGACACCTGCACTCAGGGCATGAACGTGATCCCGATAGGTACTGCAAATGAAGTCATCTGGGCGCATGGCCTTGGCAATGCCTGTAGAAACAGCCTCTTGACCGTTATAGAGATGGACAAAGCCAAACATCTTGCCCCGGTAATACATCTCGGCACATTTATCTTCAAAAGCCCGTCCCAAAACCATATCCTCATAAAGGATAAGCCCCTCATCATGAGTAATGTTGATGGTAGGGGTGGGAAATTGGGGTAGAACTCTTTCTTGAACCATTGATGTATAGTGTCCTCAGTTGGGGTGATGTTGCCAAGGCTTAGTTAATTGAGCCACCTGTCAGGGTCTAGTATTTGGGGATGCTTAGATTTCAATAATCCAACATCATAACTAACAAGGAGTAGCTGATATTTGTCAACCTTCTTGTTAAGCTGCTATGAATGTACGTTGCTGAACCTCTATAGAGTATACGTTTACAAGCAGCAGGTTATGATATTTTCAAGTGCTTTGCTGTCTTGTATTTTCATCACTCATCTGTTGTTCACGTCCGGTAAATGGCTCACAAGGATACTGAATTGTGCGTATTCCTTTAGATTTATATCAAATATTGGGTGTGCCAATTCAAGCGACACCAGAGCAAGTTGAACAGGCATTTGCCGATCGGTGTCAGCAGCTCCCCCGTCAAGAGTACTCTAAATCAGCAATTGCAGCTCGAACACAGCTATTGCAAGATGCCCATGCTGTGCTGTCTAATTCCGATGCACGCACTGCCTATGACCAGTCTATTTTAGCGGAATCTGCCCCTCCAGATATAGGGAGCATGGAACTGCAAGAATCTCAGTTGGTCGGTGCTTTATTGCTTTTGCAAGAGCAAAGTGATTATGAGCGAATTGCTCACTTAGGAGCAGAATATCTAAAGCGTTCTATTGATCTCAATCGTTTACCATCTGCGAACAATGGCTCTGATGAAGATGTCATCTTAGCGATGGCGTTAGCGAATTTAGAAGCAGGACGAGAATGTTGGCAGCAAAAGCAGTTTGAAAAAGCTTCGGATGTTTTGCAGTCTGGTTTGAAGTTGTTGACTCAAGAGCAATTGTTTTTTGCGGTACAACGAGAAATTGAATTGGATTTATATAAGCTTCGCCCCTATCGAATTTTGGAATTGCTGGCTGAGCCTGAAGGGGATATAAATAAGCGACAGCAAGGCTTTTCTCTTCTCCAAGTTATGTTGGATGAACGGGGAGGAATTGATGGGCCGCAAGATGATCTGTCAGGATTGAGCGTTGACGATTTTCTGCGATTTATTCAGCAGTTACGATGTCATTTAACGGTAAAAGAACAGCAAGACCTTTTTACAAAAGAGAGTGAACGCCCGTCTGCGGTGGCAAGCTATCTATTGGTTTATGCACTAGTTGCTAAAGGCTGTTCCCAGGGAAAGCCGGAGTTTATTCAGCAGGCAAAGTTAGCGTTGACAGAGTTGGCTGATCGGCAAGATATTCAAGTCGAAAAGTCTATGTGCTATTTGTTGCTAGGCCAGCCGGGGGCTGCAATTCAGACCCTTCCCTTGAGTCGAGACCAAGAATCATTAGAGTTTATTCATCAGTATTCTGAAGGGTCTGAAGATTTAGTTCCAGGCTTGTTCCTATATACAGAGCGCTGGTTACAGCAAGAAGTTTATCCCTACTTTAGGGATCTTGCTGACACCCAAGTTTCTTTGCAGAGTTATTTTAATGATGAGCATATTCAGGCTTATCTGAATGGATTAGCACCGGAGCCTGTGTCGCCTCGGATGCCCGCAGCAACAACATCTGCAGATTTACCTCTATTGGCCAAGCAAGGGAGCGACACTCTTAGTTCTGCTCGAGAAGGACGTCTTTCTACCCAGGCTGCCCATCGCCAGGATGTAAAACGTTCAAGACCTCAAGGGAAACAGCCGGTACCGACTCAAAACGTTACTCCTTTGGCTGCTGTGAAGGGGCTAGACGGCAGTCCAAAACGACCTATCACGCCAATAACACCTGCCTCTGCACCAAAGGTTGAGTCGAGTGATGATGGCCGACGGAATGAAGGTGTCTCTAAAGCTCGACGCCAGCGATCGCAACTTCAATACCGCCGCTGGTTTTTTGCAGCAGGGGCTGTAGCACTGGTTTTATTAGCCTTATTTGGCCTCATCAGTCAGTGCTCTCGCCAAGAAGACCCTGTGCCAGGTGTAGAGAATCCATCTCCTGAACCGGTCAGCCCTGACCCCATTCCTACTCCCGCGAGCCCTAGTGTAAGCCCGACGGCCAGTCCGCCAATCGCCATTCCAACGCCTTCTCCTGCGCCAGCTACTAGTGAAGAAATCACGACAACGAGTGCTCGGCAAATTATTCAGTCTTGGCAATCGGCTAAAGCTGAGGCAATGGGTAAAGATCACCAACTGGCTTCCTTGGACAAAATTTTGGCAGAGCCCAGCTTATCGGAATGGAAGACGGGTGCTCAATCGGATCAAGCGAATCGGATTCATTTGGAATATACCTTTGATGATCTGAAAATTAATGCGATTAAGCAGCAGAGCCCTACTGAAGCTACTGTCGAGGCAACGGTGACCGAGACGGCGAAGGTTTTTGAAGGGGGGCAACAGACAACCGATGCTTATACGGGTGATACCTATCGTGTCCGCTATCAGCTTGTTCGGGAACAGGAGCAGTGGAAGATCAAGCAAATGAAGGTGCTGAATTAAGGGTTAGAAGTCTGAGTCAGACGGGAGTGGAGGGATTACCTCAATTATGAAGTTGAGTGAGCTGATTGAGCGGCTTGCTATCACGCCTGTAGCAATGAGTTCTCCCTTAACCGATCCAACTTTGCATGGATGTGCCGCGCTGGATCAGGCTGGCCCTGGAATCCTTAGCTTTGTTGAAGGAGCACACCGGGCTCACCTGATTGAAAAAACTCAAGCCAGTGTCTTGATTTTGCCCCCTGATGCTGACTTACAGGCTCTGGCCACTTCTAGGGGGATGGCTTGGTTTGCGGTAGAACATCCGCGATATTGGTTTGCCCGAGCCCTGACCTGTTTTTATCAACCTTGGCGATTGCCGTCGAACTGTCATACCACCGCTGTTATTGATGCTGAAGTCCAAATAGGAGAAGGTGTGGGGGTTGGAGCTCATGTGGTGATCCATGAGGATGTCAGGTTAGGAAATGATGTGCAAATTTTCCCTAATGTGGTGATTTATCCAGGGGTAACGATTGGCGATCGCACCCTTCTCCATGCCAATTGTGTGATTCATGAGCATACGAGTATTGGGGCTGATTGTGTCATTCATAGTGGAGCAGTGATCGGGGCAGAAGGATTTGGGTTTGTCTCTATCGTGGATCAAGCTCGTCGTTGGTATCCAATGCCCCAATCGGGTCAGACGATTCTTGAAGATCAGGTTGTGGTGGGCTGTAATACGACTATTGATCGGCCAGCTGTGGGCGAGACTCGTATTGGTGCAGGGACGAAAATTGATAATCTCGTCCAGATTGGCCATGGCAGCCAGATTGGAGCAGATAGTCTAATTTGCGCTCAGGTCGGTTTGGCGGGGGCAACGAAGTTAGGGCAGCAGGTGATTTTGGCGGGACAAGTGGGTATCTCGGGGCAAGTCACCTTGGGGGATCGAACGACCGTTGCTGCCCAGAGTGGGGTTCACCAGTCTTTAATGCCAGATTCGAAGGTAGCGGGCTATCCAGCGATTAATCACCGGCTATGGTTACGGGCAATGGCGGTGGTCAAAAGGTTACCCCAGCTGGTCCAGAGAGTGAGGGTGCTAGAACAGAAAATTGCCAAGCTGTTAGGGTCTCATTAACCTGCAATTTGCTTGGATGTCAGAGACCTGCTGTTAATTCTGGGGGGAAGGCAACCTGCAAGGTAGAATAGGAGGACGAAATGCATAGGACTTCGTCCTTGAGGCTGTATGCCAGCATGTTCTAAACCCCTTGGACTTGACTAAATATCCAATTTCTATGGTTGTTAATTTAATCCTCTTATTGGGACTGTTGGGTGGCTATCTGCTGGTGATGCCCGCCATTACCTATTTCTATCTGCAAAAGCGCTGGTATGTTGCTAGCTCTTTTGAGCGTGGATTTATGTACTTTATGGTGTTCTTTTTCTTCCCCAGTTTGCTGTTGCTCAGCCCTTTTTTGAATTTCCGTCCCCAACCTCGCAAAATTTGAGCCCATGCGCCGAATAGATGCGATCGCAATTGGTATCGGTGTGTTTTTGGCCGGGGGACTCATTTATGGAGGACTGCGATACGCCGGTATCGAACCCCAAAGTGCAGGAGTCTGGAGCCAAGTTGTTTTTGCTGCAGGGCTGCTGGGCTGGGTAGCCTCTTACTTTCTGCGGGTGGTCACAGGTAATATGACCTATAACCAGCAGCGAGAAGACTATGAAGATGCCATGCTGGAAAAGCGTTTGAAAGAAATGACTCCAGAAGAACTTGAGGCCTTACAAGCTTCTATTGACGATGAGACTGATTCGTAATGACCTCTGTTTCTGATTGTTTTGCTCAGCTGCGCAACCGTGGCCAATGCGCACTGATTCCGTTCTTAACGGCTGGAGACCCAGATTTAGACACCACAGCCAATGCCCTACGCCAATTGGATGTGAGTGGTGCAGATTTAATTGAGCTAGGAGTGCCCTATTCCGATCCCTTGGCAGATGGACCCGTCATCCAGGCCGCAGCGACTCGGGCATTGCAGCGAGGGACCCGTCTGGATCATGTTTTAGGGATGGTGACAGAGCTATCTCCTGAAATTCGAGCCCCCATTATTTTATTTACCTACTACAACCCCATTTACCATCGAGGGGTTACTGAATATCTGCAGCAGATTGCCAAAGCTGGGGTGCGGGGTTTAGTGGTTCCTGATTTACCTTTAGAAGAATCAGAGTATCTATTGCAGCAAGCGACTGACTTGGGGATTGAAGTGACGCTGTTGGTCGCACCGACTAGCTCAAAAGAACGAATTGAGAAAATTGCCTTGTGTTCCCAAGGCTTTATTTACCTAGTGAGCACTACTGGCGTCACGGGGATGCGGACCAAGGTGGAAAATCGCGTTCAAGATTTAATTGCAGATTTGCGACAAGTGACAGATAAGCCGATCGGTGTTGGCTTCGGTATTTCGCGAACGGAACATGCTCGTCAGATGATGGAATGGGGAGCAGATGCTGCTATTGTGGGTAGTGCGTTTGTGAATCGTTTGAGTGAGGGTAGCCCCAGTCAAGGGCTATCAGCGATCAGTACTTTTTGCCGATCCCTCAAGTCTTCACTACTGATGGAAGTATAAATTGCCAAGGGGAAAGCAATTTCCACTCCCCAGAAAGCGATTAACTCAAAAGCCGATGATGCGATTTGAACGCACGGCCGCTCGATTACGAATCGAGTGCTCTACCACTGAGCTACATCGGCATGAAATTTGAAAACCCAGTATATCAGGTTGTTCATTGCCAGTAACAGGTTCTGGAGAATTAGGCCCAAGCTGTTTGCGGACGGGCAAAAATCATGCGACCTGCTGAGGTTTGTAAGGCACTGGTCACCACGACTGGCACCTTATCACCGATATGGTTGCTGGCTTCTTCTACCACCACCATCGTGCCGTCCTCTAAATAACCTACTCCTTGGGCGGGTTCCTTACCGACCTTGATGATTTTGAGATCTAAGCTATCTCCAGGCAGATAAACCGGCCGTAGTGATTTCGCCAAATCATTGACATTGAGAACCTGGATACTTTGGACACTCGCCACTTTGTTGAGATTGTAGTCATTGGTGACCATGGATGCATTGATATCTTGGGCCAGTCGCACTAACTTAGCGTCTACGGTAGAGACATCCTCGTAATCAGCAGGATGTATGGTGATGCGATCTGGGTATTCCATTCGTAGGCGGTTGAGAATATCCAACCCTCGCCGCCCTCGAGCTCGTTTTTGGTCATTGCCTGCATCGGCTAAAGTTTGTAGTTCTTGCAAAATAAAACGAGGAACTAAAATTTGGCCATCCAAAAATCCCGTCAGTAATAGACCCTCAATCCGGCCATCAATAATGCAGCTAGTATCCAAAACCTTCGTTGGGGAGGGTTGTAGCGTTCCTTCCGCCAGTAGCATGGTTTCAAGGGAGTTGGGATTGATCAACCGCAAAATGGTTTGGCCATGAATATCGGCTAGGGTTAATCCCAAAAATGCAAAAATGAGGCTGCCTAAAACCGCTGCAGTGGGTTTAATAAACGCAAACTCTTTGGGTAAAGGAAATAGAAAGATGGGGGCCAACATCAGATTGGCCACTAAAAGCCCTAAAAATAGACCGGCTGATCGGCTGAGTAAGACATCCGTGGGTAAGGCTTTAATCCTTTTCTCAATCCGTCGGCAAGAGACCTGAGCGGCAAACCCAATGCCCAAGCTGAGAAGGGCCCCAAAGCCCGTGGCCACCCACCGCAGACCATCAATGTTAACCCCTTCTAATTCGCTGGGGGTCAACAGGTCGGGTAAGATATCGACGCCCCGAAAACCCACTGCTGCACCCACAGCAATGAAGGTCAAGATGATAAATAGGTCTAGCATTGTCCTAGCTTACCGTTTAATAGGAGGGGCACACTTTTTCGGAGATAATAAGGACACGTCATCGGACTTGTTATTTTCTCAGAGGAAAATACCTCTAATAATTATTATAGTGTCCTTAATTCAGGACCTTACGGCGTTTTTTCCCTTGGCCAAAAAGATTCTATTAAAATACATAGATCTAGATCAACGTTGGCGGTCAACGGTCTGATTTAATCCTGAGGCAATCCAGTTTGTGAAAATAGTTCAACCCTCACGTTCTTCACGGATTGTTCGCCCTTGGCCAACGTCGGCTTATATTCACATTCCGTTTTGTCGGCGGCGATGTTTTTATTGTGATTTTCCCATCTCGGTGATTGGGGATCGAAAGCGGGGAGAGACTTCCCTTGCCATTGCCCATTATGTCGATCTTTTATGCCAGGAAATTGAGGTCACTTCCACGGGGCCACACCCGCTAAAAACCATCTTTTTCGGTGGTGGGACGCCTTCTCTGTTATCTGCTCAGCAGTTAGGGCAGGTGTTGCAGGTTTTAGAACAACAATTTGGCTTTGAACCGGACATAGAAATTTCGATTGAAATGGATCCAGGAACCTTTTCTTTGCTGCTAATGCAGCAGTTCAAAGCTTTGGGGGTTAACAGAGTCAGTTTAGGGGTTCAAGCTTTTACGGAGGAGCTGTTGCAGGCTTGCGGGCGTTCCCATACGGTGGCGGATATCGATGATGCGATCGCAATTCTCCACCAAGCCGGTATCACCAATTTTGGTCTGGATTTGATCTCTGGTTTACCTAACCAGACCCTGGGCCAATGGCAAGCTAGTTTAGAGGCAGCCATTGCTTTGGAACCGACCCATCTTTCAACCTACGACTTAGTGATTGAACCCACGACAGTCTTTGGAAAAAAGTATCAGCCAGGGATGCAGCCCCTACCGTCAGATGAAACCGCAGCTCAGATGTATCGTCTCGCTGCTACCACCCTCAGTGCTGCTGGCTATGACCATTACGAAATCTCTAACTATGCTCGTCAGGGCTATACCTGTCGGCATAATCAAGTCTATTGGCAAAACGGTCCCTACTATGGTTTTGGCATGGGGGCGACCAGCTATGTTCATGGGCAAAGGGTCAGCCGTCCTCGGACCCGTAAAGATTACGCCGACTGGGTGAATCGGCTGATTGCTGCTCAAGGGCAGATGGACGATGAAGTGAGTTCTGATCTGGATATTTTGTTGGAAACGTTAATGATGGGACTCAGATTGGCGACGGGTGTCTCCCTCGCCACATTGCAAGATCTTGCCAGTCCTGAGTCAGTGGATATTTTGTTAGGTTGCCTAGTCCCTTACCAGGAGCAGGGCTGGGTTCAGTTGCCTCACCATCCAGAGGATGCTATCTGTTTAACGGACCCAGACGGCTTCTTGTTCTCCAACACGATTCTGACGACGATCTGGCAAGCATTAGATCCATAGGTTGTTCCACCAGCCCTGGCGATTGGAGATTTTGTGCAAGAGCGGGTGGAACATTGGCGATCTAGGTGGTTAGATCCAAGCCCGCTTGGATGGTTAACTCTAAGGATGCTGGATCGACCACGATCACGCTGTCTTTGGGGGCAGAGGGACTGGTGCCCACACCGCTCAGCAAAGCGCCAGTAAGTAAACTGCCTAAGTTAAACCCACTTCCTAGGACAGAGTTGAGGATGGTTCGACCGGCTGCTGTGCTAATGGCACCCTTAATATCATTGGGTTTGACGGATTGACGAGAAACCGCCACCTGTGGATCAGAGCTGGCCCTCATATCGTAAGTGCGAGTCCCGACTTTAAGGGTTTTAGCCACAAACTGTGTTCCAGGGGTTGTGCCGACATTCACTGGCACTAGCGTTCCTTCGATTAGACTGCCTTTAGGAATGAGCACTGTCCCTGCAGCATTGGCAATGTCCTCTGCGACTTCCAGCGTAGTTTCTACTGTCTCTCCTGGAGCAACAATCAAATTAACTTTGTTGGGACCTGGATACCGAACGGGAATCTTTGAGCCAGAGGCAATGATACTACCCGTATTGATCGGTGTGCTGGGTTCCCCAGGGGAGGAGGTGCCATCTAGTTTGACAATGTAATTATTGGCACGAGCCTTGTCAGGGATCGGCTCTAAATCTCCTTGATCGACCAATGCTTGGTAGACAAAGGCTGCAATTTCGGCCCGGGTAGCTTGCTGGTTTGGATTTAGAAAGTTGGCATTGGGATAGTTCACGACTAACCCCGCTTCTGTTGATGCCGTGATGCCTTTATCGGCATAGCCAGGGATATCTGCTGCATCACGAAAGGTGGCTAATACTTCATCAGTGGGGGCATCGGGTTCTAACTCTAGACCACTGGCTAAGGCTACTAGCGCTTGGACCTTGGGGATTCTTTGATTGGGCTGAAACAAATTTCCAGGGTAGCCTGATAAAAAGCGAGTGCTATAAGCCTTATCAATGGCAGGCTGAGCCCAATGATTGGTGGGAACATCAGCGAAGCCGCGATACTGGCGAGTAGACTCACGATCAAAGGCTTGGCGAACAATTGCCGCAAATTGAGCGCGGGTTACGGGCTGATCAGGTTTGAAGGTCCCATCAGGGAATCCTTTAATGACATTCTTTTCAGCTAGTTTTTCGATAAATGGGCGCGCCCAATAGCCAAGGCTGACATCAGAAAAATTGGTTTGGGCTGATGCCGGGAGTGTAGAGAAAAGGGGAGCCATGGTACTGAGGGAGACTCCCCAGGCCAGAGCAATTCTAGGAAGTTGTGGGGAAACACGCAGCATGCAAAAAGACCTTCCAGGTAAATGATGTAAAATGTATTTTTTCTTTCCCTTGAGTATCGAAGAAATTGGTTTAGAAACCAGAAAGCCTGGGATTTATTTTATTTTATTTGCAAAAAATAAATCTGTTATTGCTATGAACCCGCTGCATAGCAGTCATCGTGAGCGTTAGGGATTTAACAAACACTGGTGAAGTGTTTGAGCAATCTTGGCAGAGGCACCGGGTAATCCCATGCGGTGGCGACCATTCTCAATCCAACCTTGTGGATGTCGGCCTTGTTCCTGAACGACCGACAGCATATGAGGCAACTCTTCCGGTGTTTTGATTTGATAAATAGAGGGGCCCAGTAGCTGGGCTTGGGCTGCTGCAAACTGAGCAGTGAACTGCGGTCCATGACCCGGCATCGTGATCACGGGTTTACCGAGGCCAACTGCTTGCTCTGTAGCGGTGCCAGCCATCCCCAGCACGATATTGGCAGCAGACAAACAATCTCTAAAACCATTGGGAACCAGTAGTAAGGAATGGTGCTGGTGCTGATAATAAGGAAATGCGGTGTCTTCCTGAGGAGTCCATCCATATTTCACCAGGGTTTCTTGAAGGGGCAGCCCATCAATACCGGGTGAGATCGCACCTAAAAATACGTACTTCTGTTGTGTCTGATGTAAGTCTGCAATTGCCGAGATCATTAACTCCCAATTCCTAAAGACTTCAGGAGTATGCGATCCCGGTAACAGCAAGATTTTGCAGCCAGGGGGCAACTCAGGTAAATGACCTTGAGGCTCTAAGTCGTCCATCATTGAGTTGCCGCAGTTGAAAACGGGGATGGACCAGCGTTGTAAGGTTGTTGCCGTGATGCGATCGCGAGGAAATACTCCCCGACATTGCTTATGGGTCATGAGCCACCGTTCCCAAGGCCAATAAATAGAAGACCTTAAATAGGGCGGATGACTGCCTCTGTAATATTCAGACTTGGCAGTACCCACGAAGGCATAGGGCAAACCACTCCACCATGCCAACATCAAAGGCACAATATCCCCAACGGCTAGTACTGCCCCGCCCTTGCGAGACCACTGCTGCATCGCCCTGATTTGCTGCAGAGTGAAGCCCATGAAGCCATCCTGTAGATCTTGGCCAAATTCACGCCCCCAAAAACCTCCCGATAAAAAGACCTTGCCCTTCACCAAATAGGAGACATGCTGCGTTTGATAAGCCAGGCCTTGGCCCACCATCGGTAATACGGCAATCTGGAGTTTTGGCTGGGCTTGAATTAATGCTTGCAGAATACGAACCGCAACTTGGTCTTCGCCATGGCCATTACTAATGACTAGTAGTTGACCTTTTCTATATGGAGAGGTCTGCATACCCATCAGCGCCACTTCTTGAAGTAATCATTGGAGGCTGTGGTCTGTCTACATCAGTTGAGATAGAGGAGCGGATCCCATGCCTGCTAGATAACCTACGGGGATGGCTGGAAAATCACCTACATCTTTACCCGTAATCGCGCTCTGGAAATCTTATGAATAAGAGGGCAGTGATATTATCCCAACCTCTGTATAAATGGATCCCGCTACTTGAAAGGCTTTGCGTACCTGAGAGTACTTCATAAAACATTACATTTTGTTACTTTCAGTACAGGATCTTAGTGCTGGAAATGCTAAAGATTAAGTAGTCTTAAGTGTTATCCCGATTCCTTTCATCAACAACAGTTTGGAGGTGAAGGCCTGTTGATCTGGATATTCGGTCTAATACTGAGTATGGATAACGGATTGAATGCATTCTGCAAGGTATACTTGAGCTTCAATTGGCTGGTCAGATAGTGGGCTTCCCGCATTTGCTGGTTCCTTACGAGTCGCCTTAACAATAGAGCGCTAATGGATAAATACCAGAACCGCTTGTTGTACAGGGCATGGCGTCGTAACATTATTTCATCCGCCTGTTTAAGATAATTGCATTTTCCTGTGACATAAGTTTTATCAGGCGAAATTTTATAGAGTCGTTTTTCCTCAAAACATTATCCTTTTGGAATAAAGAAAATGGCAACAAAAGTCGATACTTCTCCTGAATATCCCTGGTATCAGGGTAATAGCCGGTTAGTAGACACCAGCGCGCAGGGCAAATGGTTAGCAGCTCACATCCTGCAGATTGGTTTGATCATGTTTTGGGTTGGGTTTAATACTTTTTCTGAAAATCAAGTGTTTGACCCCAACCTTCCCATGTTTGACCAAGGGTTGGTTTTAATTCCCCACCTTGCTGCAGAAGGCTTTGGTATTGGGCCTGGTGGTGTTGTTACTAACACTTTCGTTTACACACAAGTTGGTGCTATCCACATGGTGGCTAGCTTAGTGCTGTTTGCAGGTGCTTACTTCCATGCCAAGCTTGGTCCTTCCGCTCTATCAGATGGCGGTCGTGGAAATACTGAGCGATTTTCCTTTGAATGGGATGATCCCAAGCAACTCGGTTATATCCTTGGTAACCACCTACTCTTCATCGGATTCGCTTCCTTGATCTTTGTCGGTTGGATGAAGTTCCACGGTCTTTACGATCCAACAGTTGGTGAAGTGGTTAAAGTTGCTGCTCCTGGTTCTACCATCGCTAACGTCTTTAAGTATGGTTGGTCTACTCCTGGATACAATCCTTTCTTCGTTGACAACCTTGATGACCTAGCTTCTGGTCACCTGTTCATTGGTTTGTTTGATATGGCTGGTGGAATCTGGCACATCAACGTTGCTCCTTTCAAGTGGGAGCAAGACCTCGGATCTCGCATCAGTATCTACACTCCTGATGGTTTGATCGGAACTTCCCTTGGTGGTGTTGCCATCATGGGTTTCATCTCTGCCTACTTCTGTGCAGTGAACACCTTTGTTTATCCTGTTGAATTCTACGGCGCTGCTTGCGAAGTTAAGTTCGGTATTGCCCCTTACTTCAAAGACACTGCTGATTTAGCTGAAGGTTTTTACACGTCTCGTGCGTGGTTGGCTAACGTTACCTATTATGTTGCTTTCTATTGCCTACAAGGACACCTTTTCCATTCCTTGAGAGCAATGGGCTTCAAGTTCGAGAATATCCCTGCTGTTATTGCTCGTGATACAGGTAATGCTCCTGCATAAACCATCACCTATTGTCTGATAATTGAGAATCTGCTAGCTCTTGAAGCTAGCAGATTTTTTTGTGGCTAAACCTGAGCTCAGAGTCTTAAGGATGCTGCCATCTGATCTAGTTCTTGGCGAGATGGGGTGGGAATATCTTTATCACCGAATTTGGCTTCTCCACCCTCACAGTAGGCATAGTGTTTATGCATAATATCTAGGGGGCCATATTGTGGAATGAGATGGAGATGAGCGTGGGCTACTGTAAAGCCATGTACTAGCATGCCAATCCGCAGCGGTTTATAAACGGCCATGATCCTCCGCCCCACCTGTTGGGCAGCGACCATCACTTTTGCCGCGAGTGGATCAGGAATATCTGTGAAATGGTCAATATGAGCTTTAGGAATGACCAAACAGGCCCCCGGATAGACCGGATGTAATGGGATAAAGGCCATCACCGCTTCATCTTCATAGACGGTGCTGACGGGCGCATCACCTTGTGCGATCGCACAAAAAGGACAATTATCCATCACATTGATCACTCCAACTTTTCAGGGGGCTTGCCTAGGTTTCCCATCCTTCGGGTAAACCTGGAGTAGCCCACTTAAACCCTAATTTTTTTTGCCTTTCCCATGATGACTGCAGGGGAAGCTTCTGTCCAAAATAGAATGCAGATATTAAGTCCTACTAAGACAAGGAGAGCCATTGACAGATTTGTCAACAATATGGGTGCTTTAATTTCTGTGACTACGGCCAAGTAACCATTGATGTCTATGCCATTTGATCCGAGTTTTGCTCAAAAGCGACTAGAAAAATTTTGGCAACTGTCTGCCAATTTTGGCATGGAAAGGAATGCCTATCACAATTACCTCAACGAAATTGTCAGTGATCGGTATGCTCTGATCAATGGGCTGCAGCTACTCCGAGATGAACTACAATTTGCGGCGGCTAGCAAAACTGATATCAACGTGTGCGGTGCCGATTTAAGCTTACCGAGTGTCGTCACAACCTTGGCCTATACCAATTGTGGTGATCGGATTCATCAAGGTGAAGCGACAAAGCGATATCGAGACGTTGTCGCCTCAAGGTTTGCAACCCTATCGGAAATTGGAGAGCTGAAACTAGAAGCTTTTTTCCCCGCAGGTGGAGGGACGGATAATGGGGCAACCCTTGCCCATGTCACTGTTGCTCATCAAATTGATGAATCCCTCCGCCGTCGTCTATATGCAGGTAATCCTCAATCCATGGTGCTAGTTGCCATTGATCTCAAAACCCATGTAGGGCGATTACGAGAAGACGGGCAACGAGTCTATGGTAAAACCCGTGAGTCTCCCTGGCGGGAACCTCGGGCAGCCTGTGGAGCCATTGCAGATGCCTTAAGTCACTATCATCCCCATAACTTGATTCATAGACGCATTCGGGATGACTTAGGCGAAAAAAATTTCCAGTACCTTTCCACCCAAAAAATTTATACAGAAGAAGGCGTAGATATTACCTTAGCTGTTGCATCCGCTATCGTAGCCATTCGTGGGATTCGCAATACCTCCATGGCCTTGACCCAAGAGATGGATGAGAGAGGGCTGGCACACTTAACAGCTAGCACCACCGTTAATAGGCCTTCAAGAGATGATCTCGTGATCTATCTTGCTCGGGCAACGGTTTTTCAAGGGAAAGTTCATATCCAGAGCCTTGGCTCAAAAGCAGAACTTTATGGGGGGAAATTAGTAGATTACGCAGGTGAACGTCGGCTACAACTAACGTATGACGACCATGACATCAATAACCTGCCGATAGAGGAGATATCCTACCAAATTCATGCCTCTGGTCTATAAGTTGCAATGCCCTCTCTTCAAAAGTGGTTGCATGAACAACCTGCCGTCATCAAGCAGATTTATTTTATATGGCCTACTGAATGTGGAGAGTACCCTTGAGGGGGCAAGCCTTCAACTTGAATGATGGCCTCTGGGTGGGTAGGCAAAGAATTTAGAATTTGTTGTTCATCTAGACATAAAGAGACCTGAATCCGATTAGACGCATTTTTTACTTCTAGCTGTATCCGATCTTCAGAAATGGATTGATACTGAACATCAAGTTGTGGTACAACACCCAGCGCAGGGCACAAAATCCAGGCAAACGTTGCTGTTGTAGAAATATTGGATGAATAGATCACTGTTGGATTAGGTTGTTTATGGTTATATTCTTTACTCCACCATCCTTGAACAGGTTGCATACGACCTTTGGCAATATCGATATCCCATGACAGATTATCAGTCGGGACAATTCGTAAATTGCCGCAATTAGCATTAGTGGTGACGATAGAGGGACCTTGAACTTCAACATCACAATCAGGATGAAAGTGCCAGAGTGCTTGAATTTGATGAGCAGAGCTAGCAGACACACGATCAATCACAATCCAATACTTATGGCGCAGATAGACTAGAAATCGTGAATGTATGACTTTGTCTGCAACGCCTTGATACCCTTGATCAAACTTGCCATAGGCAAAATCAAACTCTGATGTTGAATAAAATTGCTGTTCGACGGGACTTAGTGCTTCACCGATGTCCGGATTTTGGCTCTGACCATCAACGAGAATTGTATTGTGGCTAGCTGAGTTTCTAAAATAATGCCAGAAGGGATCTCGTTTGTAGTGATAGCGTCCGCTATCTACTAGGAGATCTCGACCAAATGCGGCAATAGAAAGGTGTAATTTATCGTTGTGGGTATGGTAATTAATGCCGTGGGGACCCACATCAAAAAATCCCCAATGGGCATCTTTTTCCCAACTACTCCGCATAATCACTTGGCCTGCCCAAGGAAAGATAATAGAGGGGGAGAGAGGACATTCTCCTTCTTGTCCATTGGATGCAATATATTGCCAATCAGAGCGGTTATATAGCTTTCCCTCGTTCTGGACAGCTGTTTGGATCTCATCTCGATCCGAATCATTATTGAGGGGGGCACTGCCATCTGGCCGCATCGTAAATGCAAGATAGTTCCACATCCTCTCCAATGTTTTGGCAAAAGAAATAGGTAAGTTGTGGCCAGAAAGCTGTATTAATTTTGCGAAATTATTGAAATCTAGCAGGGTCACTCGATGGTAGTGACTCGTTAATTCTTTATGACTCCCATCTGGATAGACTTGCAAGTTGATCTCACGGGACATGTGAAATTGCGCGTAAGTCAACCAAGATTGGGAGAATTTAAACTCAGGCCAGCATATTGCTAGAGTGGCTAATCCGTTCATCTCACGAGCAAGCCAGTTTGCTCCCCAGGTGTGGCAATGCCGCAGAAAATTGCCATGTACCGGCAAGATCGCGAGCATCAGCAGATGATCGACTTCTGAAAAGCTTGGACTCTCCAGCAAACCATAAAATATGGGAGCCCAGTGCAGGATACGGCAAGCGACTTCCCGACCTCGCCATTGAGCCCAGTAGTGTGTATTGGGGGCTGCAATGCTAGTTAATATCCAATCTCTGATACTGAGGTAAATATATTGAACATAATCTGAGTTTCCACTTCTTAGATAAGCATGAAAAAGGTCGACAACATGGTAGTGCCTGTTCAAAAACCATGCCCACTCAGAATCCTCTTTAGAACCTAGATAAGACCAGTTAAAACTGTCATTGTCTTGGGGAACGATGCCACTAATACGTTGGAAGATAAATTCATTGTTTAAGATGTGATCTGCATCTAAATCCTTGTTAAATTTTTGTTCTGGAAGTAAATTCTTCCAGCCTATTTTATCCGGCTTCTTCCGGAAATATTTAATTAATGAATGG
This sequence comes from Acaryochloris sp. 'Moss Beach', assembly GCF_021497025.1. Lineage (NCBI taxonomy): Bacteria > Bacillati > Cyanobacteriota > Cyanophyceae > Acaryochloridales > Acaryochloridaceae > Acaryochloris > Acaryochloris sp. 'Moss Beach'. The sequence continues at coordinate 1,075,459 of NZ_CP071717.1, read as the reverse complement.
CTAGCTTGAGTATAGTCACCATTATTGATATATTCTCTGACTTCCTCTAGGCCAGGATGTTCAAGGTTAATGTTTTCAAATAGATTGGCAATAAGCTTTGGATGTTCTTGGCATAGCTCATCAACTGATGTTAGTCGATTCCCCTCAAGCTTTTTGTTCGATAAAGTTAAGCCAATATAGTGTTTAAAGAAACTAACAAGAGTGAGTTTCTTAACTTTACTACTTGTAATTGCTACTTTATTGAAAGCCTGTTGAATATACGGCTGCAAAATTAACATCAGTTCTAATTTACTAAACTCAAGCAGGAGATTTTATAGATGATATTTTTTATGAGTTGAGGGCTACATGCTTAGATCTTTGAATTTTAAGAGAGTGTGACTAGGCATTTCTATATTATCCCTCAATTGATTCGTAGAAAAATATCTAAAATGATACTTATAATATTGCCATAGAGAATAAGGATTTGATAATTCGTGTTTTGTGTTCTATTTGACAAATAACAGAAACTACCTTAAATAAGCAAGTAGAGAATGATTAGTGGATCTAAGAGATATTAGGCTTCTATGTTCCAATAAATCACTATGAAAATCGACTAATTGCACAGATAATAAGTAAAAAAATTGCTGATTGAGAGTAAAATAAGTGATTTTTGAAGTATAAGAATTGATTGTTTTTTTAATTAATCTTCATGCTTAAAAAATAAATCACTTTCTTTATTCAAGCAAAATATGAGTCATTGGAAAAAAAAGTTTTTATCTTTACCTCATTAGATATTGACCTGGAGAAAGTCTAAATATTATACTGGAAGGCCAATCAAAGACTAGTTTCTATCTCTTTTCTGCTTGTTTTCTCGTTTTCTGGTCTAAACTCCTTTAAGATAAGTTTGAGGCAATATTTTACACCAAAAAACAGTCTAATAATCAGGTTTGCTGCTTTTGAAATAGATAAGAGAACTACCAATATTTTCTGTTAGCTCAAATAAAAAAGATTGATCTTAGCTTTTTTTATAATGCGAAATTCTCTAAGCTTGGGAGCACGGAATAGACTTCCTGTCTAGGTCGGTTAAGGCCCATACTAAGTGGCTGATTGCTCAGAAAGACATAAATATCTGAAAAATCGTGAGTAATCTAAATCAGGTATCTGAAAATCGCTGTATTCTCCACTAGTAATAGCAATACCTGTGATTTGAATGGAGAGACATTGGTAGAGAGAGTAGCTGTAGAATCAGATTCTGTGGTTTGCCAAGTCAATTCAACTTATGCCGTCATGCATAGTCAGGATTGTCTACGATAGGTTGACCGTATTCTTGCTGCGATACAGTCTGGTTTTTTAGTGTTGTGAATACAGTGTTTTCTGGAGCTGATTGCCTGACAGAAGTAGGTCAAAGCCTTTATTTACATAGTTTATGAGAAAAGAGTGGAGAGACATGTGAGGCTAGATTTAATCACAAATCAGCGTTATTCAAATGTCAGGCCCCACCCAAATTTATCGTCAACTGTTTTCCTTTTTTACGTCAACACAGCCATTATCGAGATTTACGCCATCTCATTGCTCTGGGCTGGATGGTAAGCGCCTTAATCTGTAGTGAACGCTTAAGCTTATCTGCCTGGGAATCCTATGTTCCCTGCCGAGCCAGAAAAGCCCAAAGTGTCGAGCGTCGGTGGCAACGATTTATAGCCAATCAACGCATTGATATTAACAAGCTATATGTACCTCTAGTCCTGCTAGCCCTTAAGAACTGGCAATCTCATCGTCTATACCTGGCAATGGATACAACGGTGTTATGGAATGAATATTGCATGATTCATCTATCCGTCGTCTGCTGTGGCAGAGCAGTACCATTGTTGTGGAAAGTATTAGAGCACAAGAGTGCAGCTGTCGCTTTTGAGGAATATCAACCGCTATTGCGCCAGGCCCGTTGGTTATTGCGGCAGCATCCAGATGTCATGGTGTTAGCAGATCGTGGGTTTGCGAACCATCAACTGATGAGCTGGTTACAACAGAGCCATTGGCATTACTGTCTGCGTGTCCCTTGTGATGTCCTTCTCCATGGTCCACGTCAATGTCCAAGAGAAGTCCGACAATTGTGGCCATCCAAAGGCGAAGCCCTCCTCTACCGCAATGTGGGGCTTTGGGAAGACGGCATCTATCGGTGCAATCTGGTGTTGGCTAATATCCGAGGAGTGAAAGAACCATGGGCGGTGATTACAGATGAATCACCCACGCTACAGACCTTGTGGCAATACGCTTTGAGGTTTCGGGTCGAAGAATTATTTCTCGATAGTAAGTCTGGAGTGTTTGAGCTAGAAGAGTCGAAAATTCGCTGTGCTGATGCATTAGAGAGGCTTTATCTGGTTGCTGCTGTGGCACTGCTATTCAGCACGACTCAAGGAATGGCTGTTCACATTAAAGGGCTGCGCCAACAGGTTGACCCACATTGGCGACGAGGCATTAGTTATCTCAAAATTGGATTACGGTGGCTCAAGGGAGTCGTCCATAAAGGACGGGAGTTGTTGATGCCAGTCCCCTTGCTCTGCCATGATCCACAACCGTGTTTTGCGTCTAAAAAAGCTCAAAAGAAACACTACAACAAAATCTGGTTCTCTCGCATCCGCTCTTTACAGTGCAAGGCTTTATGAGCAGGGGAAGGCGAAGATCTGTCAGGCAGTCAGTTTCTGGAGACTATGAGGAAAGTTACAAATAGGTCCCAGATCGTTTCTGTAAGAGAATCTGCTAGTGCACCCTTTCAATGGAAGAGGCATCTCAAGCTATAGGTATTTTTCCAAGCTGCCCCACCTTAGTTCGTAAACTATAGTTAGGATTAGCCGACATTCAGCAGGTACTAACCATCAAGGGATAATTTTGAGGTTGTCCCTCAACGCAAGTCCATGTATTCACCTCAAGAGATAGACGTTCAGGATATTGACCATCTCGGTATTATTGCCGGTATCGTCGATGAGATCGGCATTGTCGAAATAGTGGATCGATTATTAGGTACTCACGAGCAAGAGAATGTTAGTTGTGGTCAAGTTGTCAAAGCCCTGATTCTAAATGGTATGGGCTTTTTGAGTGCTCCATTGTACTTATTTAGTGAGTTTTTCGAAAGCAAAGCAACCGAGCACTTACTCGGTCAAGGTGTACTGCCAGAGCACCTCAACGATACCCGTATCGGTCGAGTCCTCGACAAGCTCTATGCCTATGGTGTGACCCAGATATTTATCCATGTGGCAATGGCAGTCGTTCAGAAATTCGATGTAGCTCTAAGGTGTGCGCATCTAGATGCGACAAGCCTTAGTGTTGAGGGGCAATACTTAGATAAACCACAGGTTGAGGCGTCAGACGAATCCCCCCTCTGCACCTGAGTCCCCCCTCCCCTGCACTGGCTGAATCAGAGGAGCCGATACCCGTGAAAATCACCTACGGCTACTCACGGGACAATCGTCGTGATCTCAAGCAGTTTGTATTGAACCTACTGGTGAGTGGGGACGGGGGTATTCCTTTATTTTTACAAGTGGGCAACGGTAATGATGCGGACAAAAGTACGTTTGTGCCTATCATCCATGAATTTAAGCAACAGTGGAGTCAGCAACAGCCAGAGGTGATTGTTGCTGATAGTGCCCTCTACAGTGCCGACAATCTGCAAGCATTAGGAAGTACATCTTGGATTAGCCGAGTTCCAGCAAGTTCAACGGCAGCCCAAGACTTACTACAAGGGCTGCCGGGTTCACAGTTTCACCCTAGTGCTCTCAACGGCTATAGCTTTGTCGAAGTATGTAGTACCTATGGAGAGATTCAACAACGGTGGCTGGTGGTTGAAAGTAAAGCTCGCAGAGACTCTGGACTCAAACAAGTGCAAAAGCGGATTGATCAGGCGTTTAGCCAAAAAACTACTGCACTTAAAACCCTCTGCAAACAGACCTTCTTGTGCCCTGCAGATGCTTTAGCTGCAGCCCAAGATTTTGGCAAAATCCTCAGGTATCACACCCTTGACGATCTCAAAATCCATAAAAAACCCTCATTATCCAAAGGCTGGACGACCGACAAAAGCAACGGTTGTGACTCACTACACCTATTCTATTGAGGCTACCTTAACCCTCAATGAGCCAGTCATCGAACGCTATCGGCGGCAAGCAGGTCGTTTCATCTTAGCCACCAATCTCTTGGAACAAGAGCAATGGAGCAATGATGATATTCTGCGCGAGTATAAGAACCAGCAGGCGTGTGAAGGAGGCTTTCGCTTTATCAAAGATCCACTCTTCTTTGCCTCTAGTGTTTTCCTGAAGACACCTCGGCGTATCGCTGCCTTAGCCATGATCATGGCCTTGTGTTTGATGGTCTACAGCTTAGGACAACGACAGTTAAGAAATGCACTAGAACAAGTACAAACAACTCTCCCTAATCAGAAGGGGAAACAAACTACGAAACCTACGTTACGTTGGATTCTCCAATGCTTTCAGGCCGTCCATTTAGTTTGGCTTGATGGTGCCAAGCATCTCATCAAGCTCAACAGCAGGCAGCAACTTATCTTGCCGTTCCTTGGGAAGGGCTGTAAAAAATATTATCTGCTCTGCTAGCTAGCCTGCTGAATGTAGGATTAGTCCCACTTTTCACGAATTTCCACTAAGTCAGGCTGTGATAGATAAGAATTGGAAACGCAGCTCGGATGAAGCTGCGTTTAAAGACAAAATATAAGGGTGTCAGTATTTCAGCTTCGTTCAATGATCAAGCTGCACCAGTCTTGTTCATGATGGATATCGCAAACTTTCCAGCCATGAGCATGTAGGGCCTCAATAATCATGGATGCTTGAGTATCTAAAATACCGCTAAGAATCCCCCAACTGTCCCGGCCAGTGATATCAGTAAATTGAGGGATTAAGTCAAGAATGATATGGGCCAAAATATTGCAGCAAAACCCTTGGACTGGATGCTGAAGATGCTGTGCCACTTGGTCAAGACTTCCTTCCGTAACCCATAGTTGGTCTGACGTAAGGCCATTCAGCTTTCGGCTAGCCTGGGTTGCACCAATGGCGAGCAGATCTAGATCAACTGCATAGGCTTTGTTGGCTCCCAAAAGAAGAGCAGCAATGGAAAGAATACCGGTGCCACAACCAATATCAGCGATGGCGAGGGGATTAGATTGTTTCTGAATCTGCTGTTCTAGGGCTCGTAAGCATAGCTGAGTGGTTGCATGAGCACCTGTGCCAAAGGCAACTCCAGGATTGAGGCGAATCAAGAGACGTTCACACTTCTCTGGCACTTCTAGCCAAGCTGGATAGATCAGTAACCGATGGCCGACTTCTTGAGGGTGCCAATAGTTTCGCCAGTTATGGGCCCAATCTTCCTCTGTAATTAACTGCCAGCTAATGGCTGGGGCAGGATGTCCCACGGATTGAACATCCTGATGTAAGCGCTCGGCAATTTTTTGCAGATCAATCGATTGGACCCGGTCCAGGGACAGATACCCGCAAACAGTCAGCTCTTGATTGACCACTTGACTCGCTGTGCCTTGGCATCCTTCCTCTTGTAGTCGCCAAAACAATAGATCATCTATCAGGGGCACCCCCACAACTTTAATTTCCCACCATTGGCTAGGAGGTAAAGTCGCAGGAGTGACCGACTGATTTTGATTGCCTTGAGAATCAGGCATTACTGCAAATTCACAATATAGGCATCCCGAATCCCTTCTACATTCGTGATTTCAGACAGCACCCCTTCTGGTAAAGGATCATCTAGGCTGAGGACCATGACGGCAGAACCTCGCACCAACTTACGACCCACCTGCATACTGGCGATGTTGACGTTGAAGCTACCCAACTGAGAGCCAATTTGGCCGATAATGCCCGGCATATCCCGGTGTACCGTCAGCAGCATGTGCCGAGTAGGGACAACATTGATGGGGAAATCATCAATGTTGGTAATCCGTAGTTCATCTTCACCCAAGATGGCGCCTGTAACCGAGCGAGTTTCAGAGGGACCTTTGGCAGAGAGTTGAATCGACCCAGAATAGTCTCGGACTGAAGCATCGCGGGTCTCTACAACACGAATACCGCGATCTTTGGCTTCAATTCCAGCGTTCACATAGTTGACACGCTCTCTCAAGGCAGGAGATAGCAGTCCTTTGAGGGCGGCAACAACAATCGGCTGACTATCATTGGAAGCCAGTTCTCCTTGGAGACGGACGTCTAACGATTCAATCCGGCCGCCAGCCAGCTGACCGACTAGATTGCCCAGGGTCTCTGCTAAGAGCATGTAAGGCTTGAGTTTTTCCAATACGTCAGGACGTAAACCGGGAATGTTCACGGCTGAACGGGCGGGTAGCCCCAAGAGGACATCGCGAATTTGTTCGGCTACATCCACTGCCACATTGGTTTGAGCCTCTTCAGTCGATGCCCCTAGGTGTGGGGTCAAGATGATGTCTTGCTCTAGGTGGCAAAGGGGAGAGTCGCCTAAAGGTTCACTGGCATAAACATCCAAGGCGGCGGCGGCGATTTGTCCAGATTCTAGGGCTTTGCCGAGAGCCTCCTCGTCAATGATGCCGCCCCGAGCACAGTTGATAATGCGGGCGGTGGACTTCATTTTGCCGAGGGTCTCAGCATTGACTAAATTCTGTGTTTCTGGTGTTTTGGGAAGGTGCAATGTGATGTAGTCCGATTCTTGGAATAAGAAATCTAACTCCACTAGCTGGCAGCCTATCTGTTCTGCCCGTTCTTGGGATAAAAATGGGTCGTAGGCTAGCAGCTTCATGCCCATTGCCCGGGCAACTGTGGCGACGTGGGAGCCGATCTTGCCGAGTCCGACAACGCCCAGGGTTTTTTTATAGACTTCTACGCCAGTAAATTTTTTGCGTTCCCATTTGCCCGCTTTAACGGACTGGTTGGCATCGGGAATATGGCGGGAGAGGGACAGCATTAAGGCTAAAGCATGTTCTGCGGCAGCGATGGTGTTACCCTCTGGGGAGTTCACCACCACAATCCCTTTTTTGGTGGCTGTGGGTACATCCACATTGTCGACACCCACACCAGCTCGACCAATGATTTTGAGCTGAGTGGCTGCTTCAATCACTGCTTCTGTAACTTGAGTGCCCGACCGAATCATCAGGGCATCGTACTCAGGAATAATTTGGATTAATTCTTCTGGAGAAAGCTTGGTCTTAACATCGACTTGGGCGACTTGACCTAAAAGGTCAATGCCGGAGGGGTCAATTGGATCTGAGACGAGAACCTTGGGCATAACAGGAAAGGAGAATGAAAGTTCACAGGGATGAGCAGAACGGAATTACCCTGTTTCTGACACCTCAGTTCGCCATTCTACAAGAACCCCGATGGAAGAACTAGGGTAAAAAATATAAAGCTGTTCAACTGAAAAAGCTATTCCTTCTCCAGTACGTCAGCAAAGGCCAAATTTTGAGACGCCAGCACAAATAAGGTGGTGGGCAATCCCATGGTTCGAGTCTGTAAACTCTCGTAATATTCGCTGAATTGTTCGTCTGGACGAGCCATCCCAAGAATGACTAAGTCAGCCCCTTTGGAGGAGGATTTTAAGATTTGGGCGAAGGGACGATCGTTGGCAATAATGACCTGTGATACGGCACGGATACGCAGCCGCTTGACGACATCATCTAAGTTGCGCTGAGCTGCTTGAGCTGCAGACTGATCGGGCACCACGAGCTTGAGCCAAATTTCTGTTTGCCGCCACACCATACTGGTGCGTAGTAAGTCGGCCAAGATCAGCATGAGCCCGCCGTTCTGTTTTAAACCTCCCCACCAGACATCAATCCGGCGGCAAAAGTTGGGAAAGCGGTTTTGATGGGTGTCTTGATAGCGCAGAATAGCAACATTCCGTTGAGCCTGATGGAAATGGGCAATCATTTGACAATAGCGATCGCGGCTCGTTGCATTTTCCGTATTGCCCAACAGAATTGTGTTGGGAACCAAGGCCCCAAGCCCATACGCTTCGACTAAACGTTCCGCCCCAGCAAAGGGATCGCTATCGCGGACAAATCGGACTAAGGCTTTAACGCCTTTGCGATCCAGATAGTCTTTGACCATAGATTCCATGGTGGTTTGTTGGGCCACATCTCTACCCTTAACGGGCAGGACGCTAGATACCGTAATCAGTCCACGATTGTGGGTGAGGGCAGAGGCTACCTGAACCAGATGCCAACGACGGGTGGGCACGCCCGATAACACTAGAATATGGGGCCGCCAGTTTTTAGGGTCTGGGGTACTGCCCAGCTGGAACAGTCCCATTCGGACCACGGTCATCCACACCCCTCGCCGCACATCTCCCCAGGCACTTTCCAATTGCTGCCGCTCTAGCCAAAGGTAAATGGCTAGAACTATCAGGGCTGCCATAATAGTCGCCAACCCATTGATCAAAAACATGACGGCGATACAGCCGAATGCGCCCATTAAGGAAAAAATCCAGTGGATGCGAAAGGTGGGTCGGAAAGAGGGACTCTGAAGAAAGCTTTCGACTCCAGCTGCCACGTTCAGGACCATATAGGTGGTCAAGAAAAACATACTGAGGACCGGGGCGATTAAATTCAGGTCACCAATGGAGACTACAGCTAAGGCGATTCCTAAGGTGAAAAGCGTTCCTAGCCGGGGTTCGTCATTGGGGCCGCTGCCAATTCCCAGCCATCGGAGACTGCGAGGCAAGATGCGATCGCGTGCCAATGCCTGCAAAACTCGGGGTGCACCTAAGATACTGCCAATTGCACTCGAAAGGGTTGCCCCCCAGACCCCGAGTAGGATGGCGTCGCCCCAAAAGGCAATTCTTCGCATCACCAAAGGATCTTGCATCAGAGTGCTAGGTTCTGCCCGCATGGTGAGGAGAATTGGCAACACCATATAGATCACATATCCCGTTCCAATCGCAGCCAAAGTTCCCTTCGGAATCGATCGGGCTGGATCTTTTAAATCTCCTGACATACTTACGCCAGCCATGATCCCGGTAACCGCTGGGAAAAAGACGGCGAAAACTTCCCAAAAACCTTTGGCTTGGGGAATGGCGTCTGCCCCTGTTTCGACGGGAACTGGATGACCAAACCCAAAAGAGACCAGCGATACTGCAATCGCTGCCATAATTCCGAACTGGGCTTTGATGGCAATATCAGCCGATTTGAGAGCCAGACCTGCAACGAACAAAGTGGTCACGACTGCTACTAAGGTTTGATTGAGGTTGGGAAAAATGCGGACTAGACTTTCGGCAAAGCCAATGGTGTATAGCGCTACAGAGACGGCTTGGGCAAAAAACAGCGGAATCCCGACTGCACCTCCGGTTTCAATGCCCAGAGAGCGGCTAATCATGTAGTAGGCTCCCCCTGCACGCACCACTTGATCCGTTGCGATCGCAGAAATAGACAGGGCAGTTAAAAAAGTGATCGAGGTGGCTAAGGTGACGATCACTAGGGTATTGAAGAGGCCAACATTGCCCACGACCCAACCGAAGCGTAGGTACATAATGACGCCTAGGATGGTCAGCAGGGAGGGGGTATAAACACCAGCAAATGTGCCTAATCCAGGAGTCTCTTCGGTACTGGCCGTTTTGGCTTTAGACCGACGCAAAGGGAATTTGGGCATAGACAAATTTGCACTTGAAGAAGTATTGCAGGCCTCAGTTACTATCCCACACTCTTTTAGTGAAGATATTAATTCTGAGGTGTGTAGCATTGTACTTCGGTTTTCTCTTCCTTAGCTGGGTTATGGGCTAGGTTGCCAGGTGCCATGAAATCCCATGGGGACTACACTGGGTAACCCCAAGCGGCAAATAGGACCATCCTCTAAATGATCTGCAGCCAAAATCCATACCTCACTGGTATGGGATGCGGCTTGGTAGACCACAGAGATAATCCAACCTTGTCTAGGTTGTCCAGGCTCGGGGGCATAGATGGGTTCGCTGCAGTAGGCTTGTTCACCGACTTGAATGCTGCTCAGTCGATGAGAAGCGTGATCGAAACAGACAATCTCTCGAAATAGCTCTGTGGTCGGATCTGATGCGGGGCGAGTGGAGAGGTAGGTATGACTGTGGGCCAGTCCGACCTGGTGGGGATCAACTATGGGAAACTCACCTGTCCGATCTATCAGGGCATAGGTCTCCAAAACTTTGCCAGTTCGGGGATCAAGATGGAGTCGCCAAAGTTGACCGTCTGCTTGGGTTTGTGGATGACCACTGATGACTTCTTTCAGGAACTGATTCGTGCTGAAATCGGCATAGCGGACGAAATCGATGATCACGTGTCCTTGGTCATCGATATAGCCATTTCCAAAATGCCATTGATACCAGGGATCGGCTTCTCCTTGGCTGACCACTTCTAGGGACTCGCGATCAATCACTAAGATTTGAGTGCCTTGGTGTGGTTTCCATTGGAGACAATCGCTATAGCTTTTCATCTGTGCCAATAACGGCAACGGATTCATGGAGACGGGGGGAATACAAAAAATCAGGTAAGGCCCCGCCATCACAAAATCGTGAATCATCGGTAGGCCCTTAAGGGGAATTTTGGTTTGACGTTTGACCTTGCCCTCTGCTGAGCAACGATAGATATGCAGTTGACCTTGCTTGCCGTAGCTAACCCCAAAGTTATAGATTTCGCCACTGTGAGGATCGCATTTTGGATGGGCAGAGAAGGACTGATCCGGTGCTAGGAATCCTAAGTCATCTAATCCTTGGGTTTCTAGAGAGGCTAGGTCCAAAGCATGGGGATGTCCCCCTTCCCATAAGGTCAACAGCTTATCGGGAAGGGCAAGCACAGAGGTATTGGCTGCATTTTTGGTTGCTCCCTGCTGCAACCGTCGCCAGAGGGATCCGGCGGGCAGCATGCCATAGCCCCCCATCAAAAATTGATCGGCCTGTTCTTCGGCCTGATAGCCTGCGGTTTGAACATATCGATAGACGCCCGATGCTTGGTCGCTATCGAAATGCACCGCTAAAACGGCTCCATCCCCATCAAACCAATGACCAACCCGTTGCCCGCCTCGCTCTAGGCGACCTGGTCCATTTCGATATAGAGAACCTTTGAGGTTTTCGGGTATAGCCCCGGACAAGATAGGTAACTGGGTGGTCGAAAATTCGGGTGCAGCCTGGGCAAACATGCCATACCAAGGTTGCTGAGATTGTTGAGGACGAGACTGGGTAATCATGGGTGGGTCTCCTAGGCAACAAATACAATGTAATATGCAACAAAGTGCATATTCTTACTATATGCAATTATTTGAATATGTCAATCAGTGCATATGAGTCTTTCTTACGCAATTTTGGCAACCTTGGCGGATCAAGCCTGCAGTGGCTATGAGTTGGCGAAGCGGTTTGATGGGTCAGTGGGCCATTTCTGGTCTGCAAGTCATCAGCAGATCTATCGAGAACTCAACCGTTTAGAGGAGCGACAGTGGATCACGGGAGAGGTGATTCCCCAAACGGGTCGTCCTGATAAAAAGTGCTATCACCTGACTGAAATGGGTAAGGCGGAGATGGCCGAGTGGATTGCTCAGCCCAGTAAAAGTAGCCGCACGAAGGAAGAAATCCTAGTGAAGCTGTTTGCCGGGGATTTAGTAGAGCCTGAGGTATTACTGGCAGAACTCCGTCGTTACCAGCAAGAACATCAACAGCAATTGCAGATCTATCGGCAGATTGAGCAGCAGCATTTTGCTGAGCCAGAGCAGTTATCTTGGGCAGCAAAATGTCAGTATCTAACGCTGCGGCAAGGCATTCGCCATGAAGTGGATGTAATTGTTTGGTGTGAGGAAGCCTTGGCTTTATTAGAGTTTTGAGATCTACATGATTGATCGCAATGGTTTAACCTCGAAAACTCAAGAGTCAAGGTCAGCGATGTTGATAATCATCACAGGTCCAAGATTGATAGTCTTGCTCAGTATCCGTTCAAATGCAAAGGGCAAGAGCTGGTGAGCCAATGACTTCTATGATGAAAGATATTGAACGGCTTTGGCCTCACACATCCTATGAAATTGAAAATCTAGCGTTGTCTGCCTAAATTGAATCATGCTGATCTCTGACGATCGCTCTGCTACAAGTCTTTGCCCCTGCGGTAGTCAAAAGTTATTCAACCAGTGCTGCGGTGTTTATTTACAAGGGTCGCTCCCTGCCCCCACCGCTGAGACACTGATGAGATCGCGCTACGTTGCCTATTGCCTCAAAAATATCGATTACCTATTCAATACCGAGCATCCCAGTCACCGACAACCCAATAGCCGACAATTGATCGCTGCCACTGCCAATCATCTGACTTGGCTGGGTTTAACTGTACTTGCCACTAAAGCTGGACAACCTGAAGATAAAACCGGAGTTGTTGAGTTCTTTGCGGTGTACCAAGAAGGGAACTCTGTGGCCCAACTCCACGAGCGATCGCGCTTTATCAAAGAAAATGGCAAATGGTTTTACACCGATGGGGATAGGTTACCGCCCTTCCAGCCGAAAAAGAATGAGCCCTGTTGGTGTAAAAGTGGCAAAAAGTTTAAACAGTGCCACCGTAAGAAAATCTGATAGCTCTAATGTCACCAGAAAAATGAACGAGGTGATGACCCGCCAGCTGCGATGATTTTGTCGCATTTCGATCTAAGTTTTGCGTTTGACACTGATTGGGACAGATGAGCAGCAGATTCCGGATTGAAACGGTAAAGTATGCCTATTGCGTTGACAGTGGCGCGATCGCAACGCCAATTCGAATGACAATCAGTCACTCGGACAACCATCTTAGCTACAGTTTCGACCGCATTAGAGTTGATGTGGGCTGCAGCACTCAGCAATAAGATAAGCGCCTCGGATCGGGATGAAGGCGGTTCTTCTGTCGGGCTTTAGATAGTACAGCCTGGAGCCGAGAGGCAGCAGATTTGGTATGGGATCTTTCAGCCAGTGCGGCGATTTCCCAAGCGCGGACAGCGCACTGTTGGTAAGTGTCCACGCAAGCTTCTGCCGCTTTAGCTGCCTGATTAGCGACCGATGTTGGGGCTTGGTCGCAATAACGGGCGACATAAGCCAGTGCTTGAGCACGAAACCAAGGCTCGCTGATTTTTCGGGCCTTTTGCAGAGCACGCGGTGAGTCAGTTTTGGCTAAGCGTGCAACGAGGTCTCGCTGTTTAGTCGCACTCATTTACTGCAGTTGGTTAACGTCTTTGAGTTGAGCGGCGCATAGAGAAGTAAAAAGTGTCCCGAGGCTGTCTGAATCCGAATGTCTGTTTTAAGCAAATGGTTAGACATCAAACCACCAAGTTCCAGGGCCTCCAGCAATAACATCATCGAGCCAATTTTCATGCCACTCCAGAAAACTGACACCAAGAGGGTAATATCCCTGCTCACTACATTCACCGTCCAGCCACATTTGCCCACGGGTTGGTCCACTCACTACTAATCTATGTAAATACCCACACCCTTCATGGCAAAGAGTAAGAGTGCCTGAAGTTAAATACAGTTGGTATCTATCAATTTCTGCTTCGGTAATGTCTCCTGTCTCAGCTCGATCAAACATGGCAATAACTGCGTCGTCCTGATCAGGGTTGTATGGGGAAGTATGCTGAAACGCTACTTTCAAAATATCTGTTGGAAACTCATCAAGAGAAGAGCATGTTAATCGACACCTCAAGGCATCATCAAGTGAAAACATGCCATAAGCAGGACCCAGACCACCATTAGCGACTTGAGTGATAAAGGTGCGATAGCCGGTAGGGAGTGCTACAGCATATTGAGTTTCAAATTTTTCTACTTCAGAAATTTTCAGTGGTTTTCGGCATGAGAAGCCATGTCCTTCTTTCCCAAATGCATGATTAGGTTTTTGCCGGATAACCTTTGCCAACTTCTCTGAAATGCGACTGACTTGTGGGCCAACTTCTTTCACAATAATTTAGACGTTTAACTTCGATAGCTCGTTTACAGTATTCGTTTCATGATGTCCTACCAACTCAATTAATGCTGTGATCTGATTTGGATTTTTAATCTTCTACTATCGGCGTAAGTTTAACGTCTCGTAATTGCTAATTGGCTTGTGTAATAGAATGTGTGAATAAATGTGTGACTAGAGTCTGACCATGGCTACCAATCTTTCTATCGATGCTGACTTGCTCGAAGAGGCCCTGCGAGTTGGTGGATTTTCCACCAAAAAAGAGACCGTAAATCAAGCACTGACTGAGTTTGTACAACGTCGACAACAGCGTGAAATTATCTCTCTATTTGGCCAATTACCTCAAGATGCCGATTATGACTATAAACAAGAACGACAATGAGCGGCATCCTGGTTGATACCTGTGTTTGGTCCATTGCTCTGTGCTGTAGTTCTGCAGATGAAACCTCTATAGCTAAACAACTCACCCGACTCATTGATGAGAATCAAGTAAAAATAATTGGTGCCATCAGACAAGAATTGTTGTCTGGCTACACGGATAAAAGCCGATATGAAAAACTGCGACAGAAACTGAAATATTTCCCAAACGAACCATTGGTGGATTCTGATTATGAAGCTGCTGCAGAATATTCGAATTTCTGTCGCTCAAAAGGGATTCAAGGCTCCCACACAGATTTCTTGATTTGTGCTGTTGCTATACGAGCTAAATTCGAAATTTTTACTACCGATAAAGACTTTAGTCATTACGCCAAGCATTTACCAATCACACTCTTCAAGACAAGCTAATACTTTTCAATTAATATCACCTTGCATAGCCTCTGATTCCATTTTCTAGCCTCCCCCTGGATAAAAATGAGCTGCCCATATTCATCCATGTTTGATTCTCGTCCTGTTTTCGACAACCACAACTCATAAAACTGATCAAAGTCTGTTTCATTGAATTCTGGGATTTTATATTGAGAAATATCAATTAAACCTGAAAAATATTCGCTATTTGGAAGGTTCTCTATCACAAAGTCATTTATTCCCAATAGACTAAGTAATATCTCAAGTTCCTTTATGCTAGATAGCGCTATATCCAAAATACCTTCACAAACGTTATCCCAATCTTCTATTGAATAGAAAACACTCCTGTCAGATGTATTTGGTGAAGCAAATAGGAAATGAAGCACAGATCTTTCCTCAAATGCCATAACTATAATTAGAAGGCAAATTTTCTCGCAATATGAAATGGGCTACTAACCTGCCTACCTTCTAAAGCCAAACATCTACATTTGATATCAGCACTCTTAGAGGATAAAAGTTTCAGCTTTCGTGAGATAGCTGAATTTTTCTTTTTACTGCAAAGAATAGAACTGTAGCTAAGGAACAGGTCTTACCCGCTACTCATATGTTCAGCAAAGCAATCATGACACTGCAGATCAACAACAAAATTCATTTGGTCAGTTATCCCAATGGCAATCGAACAAGTCAGCAACCCACCCCCGAGATCGCAACTTGATGCAGGATATAAATTGGATATTCCGACTTCACTAAAAACTAGAGATCGTCTGTAGAGGGTTGGCTGAGGGCTGAGGTTATCTGGGGGAAAGGGGGGTTGGTTGAGGGGAGGTGCGATCGCACTCCAGTATCTCTAGGTCTGATATTGGTATGCCAGATCACGCAGGGCTTCTTGGCTTTGAGGGGTGTTTCAACCGCCAGTAAAAAAGCGAAGTTATGAGGGGTATTGTGGTTGAATGCGTATTGCAACTACGATACGCATCTCCCTCTTTCAAAATGATGGGCATAGCCCATTGAGCGACAAACAAGACCTTATGTCTGAATGGCATCTCTATATCATCCGTACTCGGAACGGGGCTCTTTACACAGGCGTGACTACAGACGTTGCTCGTCGCCTGGATGAGCATTCCCATAGCAAGAAAGGAGCCAAGTTTTTGCGCTCCAAAGGCCCATTGCAGCTGGTGTATCAGCAGCTCGTGGGGAGTCGATCTGAAGCCCAGCGATTGGAATATCAAATTAAACAATTATCGAAGCAACAAAAAGAGAAGTTCATTGCTACTCACAGCGCTTGATTACACTGGGAGAATATCGCTGATATTCATTGCACCCAGATTATTCCGACTCACTCATGTTGAAGATTACCAAGCGCACCTCCATACCCCTCAGTGAGATTGAGTTGAGTCCCATCCGTTCTCAAGGTGCTGGGGGACAAAACGTGAATAAAGTGGCGTCTGCGATTCATCTCCGATTTGATATCAATGCTTCTTCTCTATCACCTTTGTACAAAGAGCGTCTCCTCAACTTGGGCGATAGACGTATCACCAAAGAAGGCATCATTATTATCAAAGCTCAGCAACATCGTACCCAACAACAAAATAGAGAAGATGCCCTGAATCGTCTGCAAACGTTGCTGCAAAGCGTGACCACGACCCCCAAAAAGCGGAAGCCTACCAAAACCTCCTATGGTGCCAAGCAACGGCGGCTGGATAGCAAAAATAAACGAGGGAAGCTCAAGAAGCTGAGAGGTAATATCAAACCCTAGCTCCATTCATGCCCATTCATTGATTTAGACAAAATTGCACAGAGGATGCCATGCCAGGACTACTGCCTAATATTGATCCAGAAGGACTATTGGAATATTCAGTGGTGTTTACAGACCGCTCACTGAATCATATGTCTGGAGCCTTCCAAACGGTGATGACAGATATTTCTGGCACCCTCAAACAGGTCTACAATGCCAAAGCCGTGGCCATTGTTCCGGGGGGTGGCACCTTTGCCATGGAAGCCGTTGCTCGACAGTTCGCCACAGATCAATCATGCTTGGTCATTCGTAATGGCTGGTTTAGCTTTCGCTGGAGTCAAATTTTAGAGAGGGGTAAGATACCTGCTCAATTATCGGTACTCAAGGCTCGTCCCGTAGAGGATAGTGACCCTGCAGCCTTTGCCCCTGCCCCCCTTGAAGAGGTCGTTTCCAGGATCCAGGCCGAAAAACCGGATCTGGTTTTTGCGCCCCATGTGGAAACGTCCTCGGGCATGATCTTGCCGATGGATTACCTACAGGCCATCTCTGAAGCAGTCCATGCTGTAGGCGGCTTGTTCATTTTAGATTGCATTGCCTCCGGCACGATCTGGGTGGATATGGAAGCCTGCGGTGTCGATATTTTGATCAGTGCTCCCCAAAAAGGGTGGAGTAGTTCACCCTGTAGTGGATTGGTGATGTTCAGTGCTCTGGGGCGAGAGCGGATCGAATCAATGACGAGCAGTAGCTTTGCCTGTGACCTGCTGAAATGGCTGCAGATTATGGAGGCATATGAAAAAGGTGGACATGCCTATCACGCCACCATGCCCACCGACAGCCTCAGACTATTTCGGGATGTGATGCAGGAAACGGCAGGGTGCGGGTTCGATACCGTCTGTGCTCAGCAACAACAGCTAGGGGATAAGGTCAGAGCACTTCTAACTAGTAAAGGCATCAAGAGTGTAGCGGCTGAAGGATTTCAATCGCCCAGCGTTGTGGTTAGCTACACAGGTGATCCAGCTATCGGCCAAAAGTTTAAGGCCTTAGGGATGCAAATTGCGGCGGGTGTCCCTCTACGCTGTGATGAACCCGAAAACTTTCAAACCTTTCGGCTGGGCCTCTTTGGCTTAGATAAATTACACAATATCGATCGCACCGTTGCTAAGTTAGCCGAGGTATTAGATCAGATGGAATAATCCAATGCGATAGCCAATATCCCTGATGTATAGCGGTCAGGGGTATTGGTTTGATACATCAGCCAGATGCTTCTCATATCAGGAGCATCAATCCTTAAGCTGACAGTCCCTTTCCATTTCCTGAACCATCTCTGCCAGAGACTTTTCTAAGGTTTGCAGTCGCTGACTTTCTTGCTCCACCTGGATAGAATGCGATTCTTTTTGGGCGACAAGATTATTCAGTTCTCCTTGCCGACTGACAATATCTTGATTAATTCGCTCGATGACTTCGATCTCATAGGTATCAAAGCACCGTTGCACAGCTTGATGAATGGGTTCCCATTGATCATTGGCAATTTGAGGGAGGTATTTGGCAAATTCCTTACGGGTTGCTTTAAGGAACTCTTGGCGAACATATTCTGCCTGCCCAACAAAAATGCCTGTTCCCACTAACAACACAGCGAAGATATTCAAAAATAGGGATGAAAATACCAAGCCGATGACCTGTAAAACAATCACAAGTACGGCGGTTTGCATCACGCTTTGCCAAAACATGTTGAATTGTCCAACGGCACCATTCATATTGCCAGGAATGGCCTCGAACACATCCTTGAGAATATCGGCCCATAGCTGGACTTCATTGGGGTCATAGCGATGCCCTGCTGCATAAAAGCGATTTCCCAATAGTTTGTCATTCATCACCTCCACGACCTGCTCATAGGCCACCCGATATTCGTCAGCGGCTTCATTAAGTTCAGAAAAGGCCCGGCTAATGTCCTGCTTGGCGATAAATTCCCAAGCTGCCAAGCGATCATTCATATAGCGTTCAAAGGCCCGCTTAAAGGAGGTGTAAAACACCGCTCGATTGTTTTTATCTAGAAACTCCAGAAACTCCAAATCCGGTTGAGCAGCTATGAAATCCTCGTCAAAGGTAGTTTCTAGATTGAGAATATAGGTCTTAAAGGAATCAGCGATGGCCTGGGATTCCTGATCGCGAGTTTGGCGAATCTTAGTTTGAAAGTCATCCCGAATGGATTGCAGTTGTTCAAAGTCGGACTGGACTGAGACCAGTTTTTCCTTTAGGAGATCGAGGTCTTCATCCAGTAAGGGTAAACGGCGAGAGACCGCAGCCCAAACCTGTTTATGGGTCATTTGAGCTTTGTGTAGGGCATGGTCTAGCTCTGACTGAATTCGATCCTGGGAAAGAAATTCGAACAAACTGTCTAGAAAGGCTGGCACACCTGACTGGGCTAAGGTCTCGGGGTCGTTTTGAAGTTGAGATCGCAACGCCTTCAGTCCCGACACCTCAAAGACCCGCTGATCATATTGATGGGGGCAATAGTCTGCCAAATGAGTGTGAAAAACTCCTCGGAGTCGATCTTCTGCTGAGGCAAGCGCCTCACTATCGTCAGGATTAATCAAATTGCTTTGAACTTTATCCCAGGCATTAATCAAGAAAAAGATGGTGATGCCCCGATCCTTCAGGGTATTTTGCAAATACCGTCGTTCATCCAACGTGCAGGGCTGAGTCGCATCCATGACAAACAGCACGGCATGACAATCCTGCAAAAAATTGAAGACGAGCTGATTACGGGCTTCCGTATCATTCAATCCTGGGGTGTCAATCAGCTCTAGACCTTGTTGTAACAAGGGAAGGGGATATTCAATCTCGGCATGACTAACATTGGGAAAAGCAGCCTGGTCCTTAGAAGCCAAAGCTTTGGCCTCTTCAGGGTCAATAGTGTAGATCTGCTTAAAGTCCTCTAAAGCAATCTGCTCCGGTGGCGAATCGTCAAGATGGTGGATGGTGACTTGCTTTTGGGGACCATATTTGAGCACCGTCAACACTGCTGTACAGGGATTGACATCGCTAGGCAATAATCGCTCCCCTAATAGTGAATTTAAGAGCGTACTTTTCCCCCGTTTCAAATCACCTAACACCACCAACCGAAAAATCCCTTGCTGGAGGTTGTCCGCCACACTGCGAAGGGTCTCCACTTGCGGGGCTAAACTTAACGGTCCTGAAGCGGTGGCCCCTGCTATTTCCGCCGTGGACAAGGTGTTTGCCATGGCTTCCAGATGATGGGCCACTTTCTGACGTGAATGCTGGGCTTGATCTAGTTGAGCAAGGGATGTGGCTGACAACTGGGTGAGATCCAGAAAAGTGCTCATAAATGTGGCGGCGAGACTGCAAACTTTAACTCCACCATCATAGCTACCCCAAAATAGACTGGAACAGAGCCGCCGTCCTATTGGTTTAAGATCGGTTCATATCTGCCAATTTCCGAGTTTTATCGAGTCGCAATCGATGAAAATTGTGAATAGACCATCAACAGTAATACGCTTGCTTTATTTCCGGTCTCCATTGGATATTGAGGCGAAAATTAGGATGTGCTTCTCATTCAACGGTATCGAATTTTTCATGTCTGATGTCCTGATCAATGACGATAAGGATGGCTAGCAGCAGTTAGCCAAAAGTGATAATGCAACAGCATTCTGCACAGCTGACGGTGAATAACAACCAACATCCCCGATGGATGGATTGGATCAATTGGGGAGGGCGGCGACTTCAGACGATTGGTATTCAGTCTGTGCAATTGAATGAAGAAGCCTTACTCGCCACTGCTCAAAAACAGAGCCAGCTGACGGATTGGGGGGATGACTCTTTTCGAGTTGGGTTCAAAGTATTAATAACGGCTTTGAACGAAGAAGCGGACTTGAGCTTAGTCGGTAGGTTGTTTCTACGGGCAGATTTGAGTCGCTTACCTGAAGGGGCGACATGCGCCGTAAACCTCTTGCTATTCGTGCAATAACCCGATAGACAAGAAAAAAGATGGGCTGCAAATGATGTATCTCCAGCTCACCTTATTGACAATGATATTGCCACTATACCAACCTCATTTACGCCGTCAACTGTCTCCTGCCCAGTATCTTCTCCTAGAGATCCTCGTTCATCTATTACAAACACTTCGCTGCGTCAAAATCGAGACGCTAGCAGAAGGGCTGCCACTGCCGATTCTTTTTGACAGTCGCCGAAAAAAATCCAACGGTTCTTATCCTTACCGACCCTTGAGCTTGAAACGCTTTGGCTACCGCTGGTTAAGCTGTGGCTGAGCCAGCAGTATCCTCAAGGCTCCCAGCTTTATGTCGTCATCGACCGTACGAGTTGGGGAGTGATTAATCTATTGATGGTCAGCGTGGTCTGGCAACATCGCGCTATTCCCGTATGGTGTGAAGCCCTCTGCAAAAAGGGCAGCAGCAATTATGACGAGCAAACCGCTGTTTTAAGCAAAGTTATCCGCCATTTATCAGCCTATCGTCTGGTCATCCTCGGTGACCGAGAGTTTTGTTCCGTCAAGCTGGGGGCAGTGGTTAGGCCAACAGAAGGTATACTTTTGTCTGCGACTCAAGCGCAATACCGAAGTGGCTCTGGCCCAGCAGTTTACTCAACAACTCCAACAGTTTGGCCTTGTCCCAGGTCAAAAGCTATTTCTCAATGATGTGCGCGTCACTCAGGCTAAAGGCTTTGGAACTTTCAATGTAGCAGCCAAGTGGAAACGACGGTATCAGGGCTTTGCACCTGATGAAGCATGGTTTATTCTCACCAACTTCTGTGACCTCAATAGTGCTATCGTCAGCTACCAAAAACGCTTCTCTATCGAAGAAATGTTTCGGGACTTCAAGCAAGGAGGCTATTGTCTCGAAGGCTCTCAAGCCATGCAAGAACGGTTGGTGGCTATCGTTATTGTGATTGCCATTGCCTATACCAGTGCGGCACTGCAAGGGCAAAATCTCAAGCAAAAAGGACTACAGCGCTATATTACTAGACCCGAATCCACCACTTCACCGAACAAGCGTCATAGTGCATTCCGAGTCGGACTATCTGCTCATCTGTGGGCCATAACGGGGGATGGAGTTCTGGCTCGATTGGTGGATGAGCTAATGAAACTCTCTCCCAATAAGCTACCTGAGTATCAACGGGGGATGAGAGCGATGGAGCTTGTCTGTGCTGGGTTGTAGCCTTCATGTCGCCCCCTCAGGTCGCTTACTCATCAATCGCTTGCAAATTCAAGCGACCCTCAAACGTCATCCTGAGATTCTTGAGGTTCCTATCCGACGTCCCCTAGTGATTACTGGATTGCCTCGGACTGGAACTACTTTTCTTCACAGGCTGCTGGCCCAAGACCCGCAGTTTCGCTGGCTGCGACTCTGGGAGTTATTACAGCCTTGCCCTCCATCTGAAAAGCATATGGGCGAGCCAGATCCCCGCATTCAGGCTGCTGAAAAAATAGCTCGCCAATACCAGACTCTTTCGCCTGTCTTCTCTACCACCCACCATCTCCAAGCACAGCTGCCGGAAGAGGGGAATCAGCTGTTTGAGCATGCTTTTTCAACCATGTTGTATGAGCTGAGAGCCCATGTGCCCAGCTATCGAGACTGGTTACGGACTCAGACCCTGCGATCGCAATATCACTACTATCGACAGCAGTTACAACTATTAAGCTGGCATTGGCCAGGTCGATGGCTATTGAAAGCCCCAGCCCATCTCACTTATCTAGAATCTCTGACGCAAGTTTTTCCAGATGCTTGCATTATTCAAACCCACCGAGATCCTTGCTCCGTAGTCCCATCCATCTGTAGTCTGGCAACGCTTGTCCGCAATATCTATACCGAACAAGTTGATAGGTCAGCCATCGGGAAATACTGGCTAGAAGCTTTGTCCTATGGTTATGAGAAAGGGCATCAATATCGTCGTCAAACGCCGTCTACATTGATTTGTGATGTCAACTATCCTGATCTTATTCAAGATCCGATCCAGACCGTTCACAGAATTTATAATTTTTTCAATGATTCTCTAGACTCATCTACAGAGCAAAATATGGTGAATTGGCTAGATGCTAATCCTCAGACAAAACATGGCGTGCACCGTTACTCAATTGAGCAATTTGGTTTAACTGAAACCGAAATTAGGCAAGCATTCCCTTTTTTGTGAATTTTTTTTTGTTGAATATTGCTGTTATTAAAAAAAATATAGCTCCTGGCTGCGTTGAATTCATACTGAGTCTAGATGCGTCTCCATTAAGAGGCTGACATGGAAATAAATAAGATTAATGGAGAAGTAAAAAAAATTAAATAGTTGCTTTTTTAAGGTATAAATTCTAGCAATGAGTTCTTATGGTTATAAAAGCTGTAAATAATAGATTTGATCGTTATATAAGTATTTTTTGTGAAGAGATTTTGATTCGAGGCTGATATTTTCTCAGGACAATAATTCCGTCAAAATACGGATTCTAATTCTGATGTCAAAATTTATTATGAGAATAGGAAAATGTGTTTACCCTAGTCCTCATAGTCATTTGTCATGCAATGCGAGATCCAATCGACTTCCGCCGTAGACGTTACAGAGACTTCTACAGGAGGAATTATTCCACCAGGCCTTGAAAAAGGAATTGGATTTTATAAAGCAATCATTAACCATCTACCCGATCTCATCTGGTTGAAAGATTCTGATGGCGTATATCTGGCCTGTAATCATCGTTTTGAAGATTTTTTGGATGCCCCTGAACAAGAAATTGTTGGTAAAACCGACCAAGATTTTGTAGATGCTAAGTGGGCCGATTTGTCTCGAAAACATGACCAGGACGTCATATTGAAAGAATGCCCATCTATATTAGAAAAATGGACAACTTTTACTAGTGATGGTCATCGCGAACTCCTAGAAATCAGTCGATATCCCTTGTATGACGAGCATGGAGAATTGATAGGTGTATTAGGTATTGGGCGCAATGTGACCGCTAGAAAAAGGTCAGAGGAAAAGTTACAAGCCAGTGAAGAACGGTTTTCATTGGCGATGTGCGGAGCCAATGATGGACTTTGGGACTGGAACTTAGAAACCGATGAAGTCTACTATTCACCGCGCTGGAAAAGCATGTTGGGGTATGAAAACGATGAACTTCCTGATGATTTAAGTACTTGGGCAAACCTCGTACACCCTGATGATAAAGAGACTGTCTTGAAACAGGTCCAAGACTATCTGGTGAGCAACACAGATTCATTTGATGTTGAAATGCGGATGCAGCACAAAGCGGGGCATGAAGTGTTTGTGCTCTCGCGGGCATTTTTGGCCTATCGAGCGTCTGATGGTAGGGCTGTTCGTTTGGTGGGCACCCATGTCGATATCACCGCCCGTAAAAAGATAGAAGCATTTGATGACAAAAATGCTGAAATTCTGGAGATGGTCGCGACAGGGAAACCCGCATCACAGATCTATGAAGAAATTGCCTTGCTTTATGAAGGGCTTCATCCTGGACTGCGATGTTCAATGCTTGAATTGCAAGATGGTCGACTGATGCATGGTGGTGCCCCAAGTCTGCCAAAAGCCTATTGTGATGCAGTTCATGGCCTGGAATATGGTCCAAATGTTGGCTCTTGTGGTACCTCGACTTATACCGGCCAGCGGGTTCTGGTTGAGAATATTGACACCGATCCCAAATGGGCCAAGATCAAACATGTCGCATTGCCCCATGGCATGCGTTGCTGTTGGTCTGAACCGATTAAAAGTTCTTCAGGTACCGTATTGGGCGCATTTGGCATGTATTACAATCATCCCGCCTTGCCCAATGAGGCGGAGTCAAACGATCTGAAGTCGGCAGCAAGGCTGGCTGGGATTGTGATGGAGCGGGACCAAGCCCAGAAACGGATTCGAGAATTGGCGTTTATCGATAGCTTAACGGGGCTGGCGAGTCGTGCTCATTTTTACCAAAGCCTTGAAGCTGCCATCAAGCGTTCTGATCGCAACGCATCTCGCTTGGGTCTGCTCTATATCGATTTAGATAACTTTAAGGGAGTGAATGACAGTCTGGGGCATGATGCGGGAGACTTATTACTTCGGGAAATTGGCCAACGGTTGCAACAGGTCGCTCGTGATATCGATTTTGTCGCCCGCCTGAGTGGAGATGAATTCTGTATTTTGGTGACGGATGTAAATGATGACTATGCAGCCTCTTCGGTTGCTCAACGTTGCCTTGAGGGGGTTTCCCAACCCATCGAGTTATCGGCAAGAAAATTTACCCCCGCTTGCAGTATTGGGATTGCCCACTATCCTGATGATGGTCAAGATCTCTCAACCTTGATTAAAGCTGCTGATACGTCCCTTTATGCGGCAAAGGAACGAGGAAAAAATCGGTATGCCTTCTATAAACCAGAGCTAACCGAGCAAGCAGAGTATCGGTTCCGTGTGGAGCAAAACTTAAGGGAGGCCGTCGAAAAACAGCAATTGTTCTTGGTGTATCAACCCCAGGTTGAGATCCGCTCCGGCAACATTATTGGGGTTGAGGCTTTGTCCCGCTGGCACCATCCCCAACTCGGTGAGGTTTTACCGTCTGAATTTATTGCCACAGCTGAAAGAATAGGGATGATGAAGCCCCTAACGGAATGGGTTTTGAAAGCAGCCTGTAATCAGGCTGTTGCCTGGAAAAAGGCTGGCTTGCCGGCGATTCGGATGGCCGTGAATATTTCTCCTGCCCAATTTCTGGATAAGGATTTTGTGTCTTTGATTAAGCATGTTCTGGATGAAACAGGCATGGTGCCAACGGAACTAGAGCTGGAGGTGACGGAGAGTGTGGTGCAAACCGATCAACAGAATCTTTCTATTTTTCGAGAATTAAAAAAATCTAGGTGTGCTCCTAGCTATTGATGATTTTGGTACCGGGTATTCATCGTTTGCTTCACTCAAACATCTCACGGTGGATTGTCTAAAAAATTGATAAATACTTTATTGATGATATGCTCGTCGACCGTAAATCGGAGACGCTCATGGGGAGCCATGATTGATATGGGTCACAATCTAGATCATGAAATTATTGCGGAAGGTGTGGAGACATTAGAGCAATATCAGATGCTCCAAAAATTGGGCTGTGAGATGGCCCAGGGATATTTGTTGAGTAAACCTGTGAGTGCTGATTCAATTGCCAAACTTCTGGATATCAAGGGTTTGAACCATCTGATCAGTGCCTGACATGCGGTACCCCTTCTTTTGGGGTAAATTCAGGTTCAGACATCATACGCGACGAACCCATGACTCCTCTTATTACGGCTCACCGAGGATATTCCCAGTTAGCCCCAGAGAATACGATGCCTGCCTTTGAGCTAGCCATTGAAAACCAGGCTGATTTGATTGAACTGGATGTCCAAGAGACCCAAGATCATGAATTGGTGGTGCTTCATGACAGTCATTTAATGCGTCTTGCGGGATGCGATCTCAACCTCTGGGACCTAACCATGGCTGAACTGACCAACCTAGATGTCGGCCAGTGGTTCGGGGATGATTTCAAAAATACCCGAATTCCGTCCCTAGCCTCGGTGATGGATTTGGCTAAGGACCGAGTCAAGTTGAACCTGGAGCTAAAAATTCATGGCCATGAACAAAAACTTGGCAGCCAGGTTGTTGAGCTGATTCACAAAAAAAATTGGCAACAAAACTGTGTGGTTTCTTCCCTCGACTTCGATATTCTGCAGCAGGTACGAACGCTAGATCCGGAGTTGACCGTTGGTCCTGTAATACCGCCGTCTCGACCTGAGTATCCTGATTTTGAGGTCGATTTTTACTCGATTCACTTCACTCTAGCCACACCAGACCGGGTAGAACGAGTCCATGCGGAAGGCAAGACCATCCATGTATGGACGGTTAATCAGGCCTCAGATATGCAGCATATGATTGAGCTTGGAGTAGACAATATCATCACCGATCAACCCTTGGTACTAAAAGACTGGTTGAATAAGCCAAATAAGTGAGGTCGACCTAAATCGATACGACGCTTTTGGCTGGGTCGATTGCGAGGAAGGTCACAGGTCCTTTATAGGTAATACTGAGCTTCCCACCATAAACATCATCAATGGCTAGCAAATTCTGATCAGAAATCACGATGTTTTCAGATGTGAAGATGGACCTTTGCATATCTGTCATATCACCATAGTTATCTGTTGTGATTGAATGAGCTTGTGCGATGCGAATGAATAAATAGGGCCAATCGCAAACTGTACTTGAACTTTGGTAAATCTCATCAGGAAGCCAGTTAGCGTTCCAATGAATGGCTAGGGATAAAGTTTGTCTAAATGCAATCTCATAAAACAGTCCAAGCCAGATAGAGTCATGCAAACTGTACTTCGAATGAAATTGATCGAAGCTCATTTGTTTACCTTGATCCCAGGGCAAGTCTCCTTCTATCCAGTCATGATAAAACCAGGCTGGTTCTTCTAATTCAATCAAGCTTTAGTTCCTTGATGAGATTGATTCAGGTATAGAGTCTAAGCACTGAAGTATTTAGCGACAGGGTGATAAACCATAATTGCCGTGGTGGATTGTTCAGGATAAAGCTGTTCACTTTCGTCCATATGTAAATTAATCCGATCCGTTTGCAATAGATCAAGCTGCTTATATTGGTCTTGCATATCAGGGCACGCCGGGTAGCCAAAACTATACCGAGAGCCTTGATAGCGCTGAGCCAGCATATCCCGAATATTGTCCGGTTCACCCTCGGCAAATCCCAACTCTCGTCGGATGCGGGCATGGGTCCATTCTGCTACTGCTTCAGCAGTTTGGACGGCTAGACCGTGGAAGTAGAGATACTCGGTGTATTCGTCATCGGCAAACAGCTTTTGGGCAAACTCCGTGGCAATGTCCCCAACTGTGACGGCCTGCATGGGAAAGACATCAAACCGTTTTTGGGCGATGCCTTGCTCCTTGGGTAAAAAGAAGTCGGCAATACACAGTCGCCGCATAGACTTCTGACGAGGAAAGGTAAAAGTGGTGACCGGGTCAGGCAAGGTATCGCCAGGGTTCTCCGCTACTTTTGGATCATAAATGTGGAGGGAATTCTCTTCCGCTAGACAGGGAAAGTAACCATAAATCGCCTGGGGATGCAGCAGCTTTTCCGTAACAATGCGCTGTTTCCACTTCTCCAAAATGGGATAGACCTTCTCGTCTAGGAAGGCATCATAGTCTTCTCGGGATTGATCCTTGGGCTTGCGGAATTGCCATTGTCCTGCAATAAGGGCCTGAAGATCCAAATGCCAGAACAGTTCGTCGAAGGGCAGATCTTCCGGCTGCAAAATAGTGGTTCCCCAGAAAGGTGGGGTGGGCCGATCGATGTCGATATCAACGGCTTCCGAGCGCTTGGTATCAATAGGCGTCGCCGCAGTCGCGACTTCTTCGGTTTTTTCTGGCGGTTGAGCGCCGTTAGAGACTGACGTAGGGGCCAGATCTTGCTCATTTAAGAAGCCTTTGAGGTTATCCCACTGCCCTTCAGTTTTGGCGGGCATCAGTTTATCCATAAAATGCAGGTCTGCAAAGGCATCTTTGCCGTAAACGACCTTGCCGTTATAAGCGTTTTGACAATCCTGGTTGACAAACTTGGGGGTTAGGGCGGCACCCCCCAGAATGACAGGGACGTCAATCCCTTCTTGGTTGAAGGTTTCTAGATTGTCCTTCATAAAGGCCGTGGACTTCACCAGCAATCCACTCATGGCAATGCAGTCGGCGTTGTGCTCTCGGTAGGCGGCAATAATCGTATCTACAGGCTGCTTGATGCCCAGATTGACCACCTGATAGCCGTTGTTGGACAGGATAATGTCCACCAGATTTTTGCCAATGTCATGGACATCGCCTTTGACGGTGGCAATCACAACAGTGCCTTTACCACTATCGTCTGCTTCATCCTTATCCATCATCGGTTCCAGATAGGCAACCGCAGCTTTCATGGTTTGGGCGGACTGCAACACGAAAGGCAACTGCATCTGTCCCGATCCAAAGAGTTCACCCACCACTTTCATACCATCTAACAAAAAGGTATTGATGATGGCTAAAGGAGCGTGATCCTTGAGGGCAATATCTAGCTGTTCTTCCAGGCCAATCCGTTCGCCGTCAATGATGTGGTTTTTAAGGCGTTCTTCTACGGGGAGGGATGAATCGACACTGCGATCGCGTTTCGTAGTTTTACCTTCAAACAGAGTCGTCAGCTTAGTCAGAGGGTCATAGGTACAAACATCCCCATCAAACTGGCGCTGATCAAAAATCAAATCTCGACAGACCTGCTGGTGTTCCGGCTCAATTTTGGCCAAAGGCAGAATTTTGCTGGCACTGACAATGGCGGCATCCATGCCCACGGCCATCGCCTCATTTAGGAATACCGAATTGAGGGCGACTCGGGCCGCAGGATTTAAACCGAAGGAGACATTCGACACCCCTAAGATGATGTGACAACCCGGTAGCTCGTTTCGAATCTGCTGAATGCCCTCTATGGTGGCTTTGGCATTATTTCGATCTTCTTCAATCCCTGTAGATGCAGGCAAGGCTAAGGGGTCAAAAAAGATCTCATAGGCAGGAATGCCATAATCAATGGCGTCATCATAGGCCCGTTTAGCAATTTCAAACTTCTTCTCAGCGGTGCGGGCCATGCCATCTTCGTCAATGGTGCCAACTACCACGCCCGCCCCATAGGCTTTGGCCAGCTCCAAGACTTTAAAGAAGCGTTCTTTGCCGTCTTCGTAGTTGGTGGAGTTGAGGATGCATTTCCCCCCTGCGACCTTGAGGCCCGCCTCCATTTTGGTCCATTCCGTGGAGTCCAACATTAGGGGCAGAGACACGGTATTTACCAGCCGGGAAGCTAGTTCTCGCATATCTCGTTCGCCGTCCCGACCCACGTAGTCCACGTTGACATCGAGGACGTGGGCACCTTCTTTGACTTGCGATCGCGCCAACGATACCAACCCATCCCAGTTTTCCGCATTCAGGGTTTCGCGACATTTCTTCGACCCGCTGGCATTCAGCCGTTCCCCCACAATTAAGAAGGAGTTGTCCTGATCGTAGGGCTGCATGCTCATAATCGAGGCTGCAGCCGGAACATGGGGCAAGGGAGCGTAAGGCGGTAGGCTCAACCGGGAGCCAATTTCTCTCCCTTTGGGCTGCAGATCTTGGGCTAGTTCCACTAACTGTTGAATATGTTCAGGGCGAGTACCACAACATCCCCCAATCACCTGTACACCTAGATCCTCAACGAAATGCATCAGTGCCATTCGTAGTTCCATTGGAGTCAAGCGATAGTGCCCTACACCGTCAATATTTTCTGGCAGACCCGCATTAGGAATACATGACACTACGAACGGGGAATACTCTGCCAAATGCTTGATATGCTCTTTCATCAAGTCCGGCCCTGTGGCACAGTTGAGGCCAAAAATATCAATGGGGAAGGGCTCTAAAATAGTGAGCGCTGCTGCAATATCCGAACCAGACAGCATCGTGCCTTGAGGTTGCTCAATCGTTACCGACACCATTAGAGGGCGTCGTTCTCCCTTACTGGCAAAGACTGCTTCAATCCCATTTAGGGCTGCCTTGATTTGCAAGACATCCATGCAGGTTTCAATTAAAAATAAATCGACTCCGCCATCGAATAGTCCTTCTGCTTGTTCTTGATAAGTCGCCAGCAGGGTATCGTACTCGATGTCTCCAATCGTCGGCAGTTTGGTCCCTGGCCCCATGGATCCGGCTACAAACCGAGGTTTTTCAGGGGTCGAAAATTCAGCGGTCACCTGTTTAGCTAATTCTGCCGCCGCTTTATTGAGGTTATAGGCCTGGTCTGCCAAATCGTACTCGGCTAAGACAATCGAAGTGGCACCAAACGTATCAGTCTCGACGACATCTGCTCCGGCCTTGAGAAAGTTGCGATGAACCGTGGCAACGGCTTCCGGCTTTGTCTGGATCAGATATTCATTACACCCTTCCAGGTCTGGGCCACCAAAATCTTCTGCAGTCAGATTTTGCAGCTGTAGAGAGGTTCCCATGGCACCATCAAAGACAATGACAGGGCGTTCGGGACTATGGAGCCGATCTAGGAAAACACTCTTCATGATCCAGTCAAGATAGAAACTACTGTCCCCCGCTGTGCTGCTGTTTTCTGACACAAGGCATATCGGGTTAGATATACACTTTAAATCCATTTAGCCAGATTTTTTGGAGAGTTGCCCTGGAAAACCCTAAATATTTGTCCTAGACGATGAATAAGAAAGGGGCCTGGCCGCATGATTTTTGTGTTTTTCTAGAATGTCGATTGGCCTATAAATCATGACTGTAAAGGCTTTACATGAGATGCTGACAAAGCTCTAATTCCATTCATTCAAGTTTCACCAAATTAAACTTGTAGGACTTCAATAGAAGTGATATGGTAATAGTTTTGTAGTCGTCTAATCTAGTATGAAAGTTCGTTCATCCGTTCGGAGAATGTGTGACAAATGCCGAGTCATTCGTCGGCGTGGTCGCGTGATGGTGATTTGTTCTAACCCCAAGCATAAACAACGCCAAGGTTAACCAATTGCTATCAACCGAGTGGTCTCTAAACCCATCGTGTTAGCAACCACACAAATTTTTGATTAAACAGCCTAGGGAGTAAGAAAAGAGTGGCACGGATTGCCGGAGTAGACCTGCCCCGCGACAAGCGGATCGAGATTGGTCTGACCTATATATATGGAATTGGCTTGACCAGATCCCACGAGATCTTGGCAGCAACGGGCGTTAACCCTGATACCCGAGTTAGAGAATTAGGCGATCAAGATGTCGCTGCTCTTCGTAATGCTGTGGCTGGCTATCAGGTGGAGGGTGACCTACGCCGATGGGAATCCATGAACGTCAAGAGACTCATGGATATTGGTTCCTATCGAGGGCGTCGTCATCGAGCTGGCTTACCGGTTCGAGGTCAGCGTACTCGGACAAACAGTCGAACAAGGCGGAGTGCCAAGCGGACTGTAGCTGGTAAGAAGAAAGTTCCCAGCAAGAAATAACCCTCTCAAATTCTTCTGTTTTTTATCGCTGATTTAGTTGGTTCAAAAGAATATTAGGTATGGCTCCACAATCTAAACGCTCCGGTGGACGGAAACAAAAAAAGCATGTTCCCAACGGGGTTGCTCATATCCAGTCCACATTCAATAACACAATTGTCACCATTAGCGATGCCGGTGGTGATGTCGTATCCTGGGCCTCTGCTGGTTCAAGTGGTTTCAAAGGAGCAAAAAAAGGCACCCCTTTTGCGGCTCAAACTGCTTCTGAAAGTGCAGCTCGTCGGGCAATGGATCAAGGCATGCGCCAAATTGAAGTGATGGTCAGCGGTCCTGGCGCAGGTCGCGAAACGGCCATTCGTGCTTTACAGGGTTCGGGGCTTGAAATCACTTTGATTCGAGATGTCACCCCCATTCCTCACAACGGCTGTCGTCCTCCAAAACGACGTCGCGTCTAGGGCGAAGCTTCATCAGGCTGGCTGGCTAGAGCAGTGTTCTGCTGCCTCGAAGCGAGTCAAACACTGATAAAAATTCCTTGAATTTGATGGCATACCTCATCCATCTACAAAGTTAAACACTTTGCTTTTGCTGACCTCAAGCTAAAGCTGACTTTTAAAAACTTTTTTCTCACTCCACAGGTTCAGAGAACCTACCTACATTTCGAGCACAGCAACAAGGGAGGGATTTTCGTGGCGCAATTTCAGGTTGAATGTCTGGAAACTACAGTTGAAGAGGATTTTAGCCAGTATAGCAGGTTTATTCTGGAGCCCTTGGATCGAGGGCAAGGCACGACAGTTGGAAATGCTCTTAGACGGGTTTTACTCGCAAATCTGAGAGGAACTGCGGTCACAGCTGTTCGTATTGCTGGCGTGAACCATGAATTTGCAACCATCCCTGGGGTGCGTGAGGATGTCCTCGACATTCTGCTAAACATGAAGCAGGTTGTCCTTAGGAGCCATACTAACGATCCTCAGATTGGCCGCTTATTTGTTCAAGGTCCAGCGACTGTAACGACCGATGACTTTGAGTTACCCACTGAAGTTGAGATTGTGAATCCAACTCAGTATGTAGCCACTCTATCTTCGGATGCCACCTTAGAGATGGAGTTTAGAATCGAGCAGGGTAAGGGATACCATGCGGTGGGTAAGAACCGAGATGAAGCCGCAGCCCTCGACTTTCTCGAGATTGATGCGATTTACATGCCTGTTCGTCGGGTCAACTATGAAGTAGAAGATGCTCGGGTCGGTGGAGCCTTAGAAAAGGATCGACTGATTCTGGATATC
Source organism: Acaryochloris sp. 'Moss Beach' (assembly GCF_021497025.1). Taxonomy (NCBI): domain Bacteria; kingdom Bacillati; phylum Cyanobacteriota; class Cyanophyceae; order Acaryochloridales; family Acaryochloridaceae; genus Acaryochloris; species Acaryochloris sp. 'Moss Beach'. The sequence goes on along the minus strand of NZ_CP071717.1, from coordinate 1,042,807 downwards.
TGGACTAATGGCAATCTAACGCCCCAGGAATCTTTAAGTCAGGCAGCTACTATCTTGGTTGATCTGTTCAATCCTCTCAAAGATGCCACCTTTAATGTGGTTGAGGATATTGAACTGGAGGAAGAGGATGAGACCAATCAAATTCCGATTGAAGGTCTAAATCTTTCTGTCCGGGCCTACAACTGCCTCAAGCGGGCTCAAATTAATAGTGTTGCCGATCTTCTGGAGTATTCCCAAGAAGATCTCCTAGAAATCAAGAACTTTGGAGCTAAGTCTGCAGATGAAGTAATCGCAGCTCTCCAAGATCATCTGGGTATCACTATGCCGACTGAAAAATCGAAAAGTTAAGGTTAATTTCCATGCGTCATCGTTGTCGAGTTCACATGTTAGGCAAACCTGCCGATCAACGTAAGGCTCTGCTCAGATCCTTGTCTACTCAGCTTATTCGCCATGGTCGAGTGAAGACTACTAAGGCTCGAGCCAAAGCCGTGCGGTCCCAAGTTGAGAAGATGATCACCTTGGCCAAGGATGGGTCATTGTCCTCTCGTCGTCAGGCTTTGGGATACATCTACGACAAGCAATTGGTTCATGCCTTGTTTGACCAGGTGCCGGACCGTTATGGCGATCGCAACGGTGGATACACTCGGATTATCCGCACGATCCGTCGGCGAGGCGACAATGCTGAAATGGCGATTATCGAACTCACCTAAGGATTAAACCGCCTCGGTTATGCCATTGCCATCCCCAACATCCCAACGAGTTGCCCTGGTTATTCAGTACCTGGGCACTCATTTTCATGGTTGGCAGCGGCAGGCTCAACATCGGAGTGTGCAGGCTGAGATCGAAGATACCCTGGCCGACATTGTTCAGTATCCTGTCACCTTATATGGTGCGGGCAGGACTGACTCAGGGGTGCATGCTGCGGCTCAAGTGGCCCATTTTGATATCGATTCTACGATTCCGGCCCATAAGTGGGCGAGTGTGTTAAATTCTCGTTTGCCCCAGGATATTGTGATTCGGGGATCAGCCTTGGTACCCTCGGATTGGCATGCTCGGTTCTCTGCAACTTGGCGGCGGTATCGGTACACTTTATACACTGATCCTTGCCCAAATCTGTTTTTGCGCCCCTATAGCTGGCATTATTATTACCAGCCCTTAAATGTGCAGTGGATGCAAGCTGCCCTGGATCCTCTGGTTGGCCATCATCATCTGGCTGCCTTTCATCGTACGAATTCTGGCCGCCCCCATTCCTGGGTGGATGTGCATGAAGCGACTTGTATACAGCGGCCAACTGTCGAAGCTAAAGACAGCAGCCCTGTGGTTCAGATTGAAGTACAGGCAAGTGGCTTCCTTTATGGAATGATGCGTCTGCTTGTAGGCTTGTTGGTTCAGGTGGGACGGGGGTTACGCTCTCCAGATAGCTTTACGGAGCTGTGGCAAGCTGAGCGGCGTGATCAGGTGAAATATTCTGCTCCAGCCAAAGGGCTTTGCCTATTGCGAGTGGGATATCCTGAATTTCCCTTTTCTCCTGACGTTTGGTTTGATACCTTTCCGCATTTGATGATGTCAAGTGTGCCCTCTGAATATTGCTGGAATCCAGCGTCCTAAACCCTCTTCCTGTTTTGAAATAGATAACTCTCATGGAAAAAACCTACTTACCCACCGTATCGACCGCTGACAAGAAGTGGTATGTCGTTGATGCTGAAAATCAGCGGCTAGGGCGTCTGGCAACCCAGATTGCAATGATTTTGCGGGGCAAGAATAAGCCTACTTACACCCCATTTATGAATACCGGCGACTTTGTGATTGTGATCAATGCCGAAAAGGTGACCGTGACCGGGAATAAGGGTGAACAGAAGCTCTATCGCCGTCATTCTGGCCGACCCGGTGGCATGAAGACTGAAACTTTCGACCATCTACAGCAGCGAATTCCCGAGCGCATTATCGAGAAAGCAGTCAAAGGAATGTTGCCTAAAAATTCATTAGGTCGTCAGTTGTTCAGAAGCCTCAAAGTGTATGCGGGTCCTGATCATCCCCATGCCGCCCAAAACCCCGAAATTCTATCTATTCAGACCATCCCAGGAGCTAAATCATAATGCAAGCCACTGATCAATCTAACGCCGTCGCTTACCGAGGCACGGGCCGTCGTAAATCCTCTATTGTTCGGGTCAGACTGGTTCCTGGCAGTGGCGTGATGACCATTAATGGCAAGCCTGGGGATTTGTACTTGCAATTTAACCCCAGCTACATTGCCAGTGCGAAAGCACCTCTAGAATCCCTAGGGTTAGAGAATGATTACGATGTGTTGGTCAATGCCCATGGTGGTGGTTTGACGGGGCAAGCCGATGCCATTAAGTTGGGTGTCGCTCGGGCCTTGTGTGAACTTGATCCCGACAACCGGAAGCCCTTGAAGCTGGAAGGCTATTTAACCCGAGATCCAAGAGCGAAAGAACGTAAGAAGTATGGCTTACGCAAGGCTCGTAAGGCTCCTCAATACTCCAAGCGTTAATTGGCTGGATCACAATACATAGACATTTAGATTAGAGATATACCGATGGCAAAACCTGATATTCATCCCAAGTGGTACCCCGAAGCCAAAGTCTATTGCGATGGGAAAATCGTGATGACAGTGGGGTCAACCCAAGAAGAGCTTCATGTTGATGTTTGGTCTGGGAATCACCCTTTCTTTACGGGTACCCAGAAGATTATTGACACCGAAGGTCGGGTGGAACGCTTTATGCGCAAGTACGGTATGGATGAAAGCCAGGGTGCAGGCGGTAAAGGCAGCGCTAAGAAAAAAGACGAGAAGTAGGACAGCTAAACCTGAGCTTCCCCTTCTTCTTGTCCTTTCGCCTAGTACCGATCCATGGCCGAAGCCTATCTGCTTGAAAAGCTGAAATCAGTTGAGCAAACGTTCCATGAGTTGACTCGCCGCCTCGGTGACCCGGAGGTGGCCACGAATCCGACTGAGTTTCAGGAAGTAGCCAAAGCCCGAGCGTCTTTGGAAGAAACTGTCAATACCTTTGAGGACTGGAAGGCCACTCAGCAGGAATTGACGGATACTCAGCAGATGGCAAAGGACAGTGCTGAAGATCCAGAGCTGAAAGAGATGGCGGCGATGGAAGCCGCTGAGCTGAGTGAAAAACTGGACTCTCTGGAAGATCACCTCAAGGTTCTACTGCTACCTCGTGATCCCAATGATGAGAAAAACATCATGTTGGAGATTAGAGCGGGTGCTGGCGGCGATGAAGCCAGTATTTGGGCTGGGGATTTATTCCGTATTTACTCAAAGTATGCGGAAACTCAAAAGTGGCGGGTCAAGTTGCTGAGTGAATCCGGCGGAGAAATGGGGGGCTTCAAGGAAGCGATTCTGGAAATTCAAGGCGATCGCGTTTATAGCAAGCTCAAATATGAAGCTGGCGTGCATCGGGTGCAGCGAGTGCCAGCTACTGAAACCTCTGGGCGGGTGCATACTTCTACCGCAACAGTGGCGGTCATGCCAGAAGTTGATGACGTTGAAATTGAGATCGACGCGAAAGATATTGAGATGTCGACGGCCCGATCCGGTGGTGCGGGTGGACAAAACGTGAATAAGGTGGAGACGGCGGTTGATCTGGTCCACAAACCGACAGGAATTCGGATCTTCTGTACGGAAGAGCGATCGCAACTGCAAAACAAAGAGCGGGCCATGCAAATTCTGCGAGCCAAGCTCTATGAACTGGAACTGCAAGAGCAGCAAGCCTCGGTGACCTCTATGCGTCGGTCCCAGGTGGGCACGGGTGCCAGATCTGAAAAAATTCGCACCTATAATTACAAAGATAATCGCGCTACGGATCATCGTCTCAATCAAAACTTTGCCCTAGAAAAGGTGCTTGTGGGTGATATTGAGCTGATTTTAGAGACCTGTATCGCTCAAGATCAGCAGGCTCAGTTAGCAGAGCTAGCAGCAGCAATTTAAGCCTGCGCGATACCCCATTTCGATGGGGAAATCTAAAGGTGGGGAACAGAATCGGTCTTTTTCTATTCGCTAGAATAGAATAGCCATTCTAAAACCTGGCTTGCTAAAGATAACTGATCTGAATCATGCGCCATCCTTCGATAAAACTGATTGCCCTGAGCTTGGTGGCAGGTGCTCTAACCCTTGGCCAACCGGTACGAGCTGCAGAAGAAATTGCGATCGCACCCCCGTTACCGGGTCTAGACAATATAACGGATCATTTGCCCCCTGCCATTGACCCCATGCGGTTAGAGCTGAATTTGTCCAAGCGGCGGGTGACGGTGTATCAGCATGACCAAGCCGTTAAATCGTATCCCGTTGCCATCGGACGAGCGGGTTGGGCAACCCCTGCGGGTGAGTTTGCAGTCAAAACGAAATATCGGAATCCACCTTGGCTTCATCCTTTTAAGGGATATGTGATTCCAGGAGGAGATCCTGAAAACCCCCTCGGTCGTCGTTGGATGGGATTTTGGACCGACGGCAATAACTGGATTGGTTTTCATGGAACGCCCAATCGCGATTCTGTTGGCAGATCTGCCTCTCATGGCTGTGTCCGCATGTATGACGAAGACATCGAAGAGATGTTTGAACTCGTCGCCGTAGGAACGCCCGTAAAGGTAATTCGCTAACGGAGCTAATCAATTTTCTGAACGTTAACCCTGCCCTTTATGGGCAGGGTTTGTGCTTTTTTAACCTAGCCGTTTTTCAATTTCAGCTTTGACTGCATCCGCACTAGCAGGCAGGTGAACGGCAGGGTTTGCATGTTGGCTGTTGACATCTGCCAGGGTCGATTCATGGTAGCCGACTTTGAAGTCGGTAAACTTCAAACCATGGGCCGTGCTAATCACCACGGTTTTATCACTGGATTTGATATCACCCCGTTTGATCAGCTTAGTGAGTACAGCTAGGGCAACACCCGTATGGGGACAGGTGAACATCCCTGTTAAATCAGCCGTAGCAGAAGCGGCGGCCAATTCATCTTCCGTGGCCTGTTCGACAATACCGTTGGTTTCCTTGATCGCAGTGACGGCTTTTTCATAGCTGACTGGGTCACCAATCCTGATGGCGTTGGCTAAGGTGTCTTGGGCTGTCACGCTAATCTTCTCTTTGAATCCATTTTTAAAGGACTCATAAAAAGGATTAGCTTTCTGGGTTTGGGCGGCGACGAGTCTGGGCATGCGGGTGATCATGCCTAGGTCCATCATTAACTTGAAGCCCTTATAGAGAGCGCTGATGTTGCCCAGGTTGCCCACTGGAATCACGATCCAGTCGGGGACTTGCCAATTAAACTGGCGAATAATTTCGATGCCAACGGTTTTTTGTCCTTCGATGCGCAGGCTATTCATCGAATTGGCGAGATAAATGGAGTTGTCTTGCGTGACCTCTTTAACGATTTTCATGCAACCGTCAAAGTCTGTGTCGAGGGCCAAGACATGAGCGCCATTACAGACGGGTTGGATCAGTTGAGCCGTACTGACTTTACCCGCAGGTAAGAAAATCACTGCCGGAATGCCTGCATAAGCGGCATAGGCGGCTAGAGCGGCACTAGTATCTCCGGTACTCGCACAGGCCACGGCTTTGACCGAACTGCCTTGGGCCATCATTTGTTTGACAACGCTGACCAATACGGTCATGCCCAGGTCTTTGAAGCTGCCCGTATGGCTGTTGCCGCAGAGTTTAATCCACAAGTCGGGGAGGCCCAGCTGTTTCCCTAAGCGTTCAGCCCAAAATAAGTTGGTGTTGCCCTCGAACATGCTGACGACGTTTTCATCAGCCAAGGAAGGAACCACCCACTCCCGCATGCCCCAGACACCACTTCCATAGGGCCAGATTGAGGTACTTGCTCGCGAGCTGAGCAGTTGCTGCCATTGGAGGGCGTTTCGCTTTTTGAGAGGTTCCCGCTCATGATGCACCTCAAGCAAACTGCCACAGATGGGACAGGTATAGATGACGTCGAAAATGGAGTGCTTGCCAGGGCAGCCGGCAATACAGCGAAAATAAGTCGTCAGTTTATCGGTATCGGGTTTGGAGTCTAAGGCTAGCGACATGGGTGTTCCTGGAGGTGGGTTCATCACTTGAGATTATTTTATAGCTGTATTGGAAGGCTTTGGACTGCTGTTTTGCTGCTCGTTCAGTTTAAAGACATCAGAAAATAGAATAGTGAGATAGTGCAAGACTCTGAAATTGATGTCTTTGAATCAGATCATTTCACTGAAGACAGGCAATGTCATCAGCATGGCTGGCTGGTGAGTGTTATGGGAATCCGCTCCAAGGCGTAGGGGCTATTCACTCCCCTGATATTCCCTGTTCACTGGGTGAGTGACCTAATGTAGTATGCCCTTGTATCGTAGATGACTTGAGAAGGATAGGAAGATTATGTCTACCGAAACTGCATCACTTCCCATTGAGCATCCTCGATCCAAGCCAGCTATTGTTTCTGCCTGTTGGATTTTGTCAGACTATTCACGCCTGGGCTAGCAAGAGGCAGTGTTATGGACCTCTTGTTCTTTCCTTTGCTTCGAGTGAATCAGCGTAAACTCCAGCGTTTGCTGGCAGGTAAAACGGTCCTGATTACTGGAGCGAGCTATGGGATTGGAGAGTGTTTGGCCTTACGTCTAGCTTTGCCCACGACTCGGCTAATTCTAGTGGCACGAACTGAAGAGAAGCTATTGACTGTTCAGGCCCAGGTGGAGGCACGGGGAGGACAGGCAGATGTTTTCCCTTGTGATTTGAGGCAGCCAGCAGAGGTTGAAGCCTTTTTAGAGCAGCTTCTTCAGCTCCCTAATGGCATTGATATTCTGGTGAATAATGCCGGGGAGAGTGTTTAGATTTTTGTGTAAGCCGTAACGTATTCAATAGTTGAATCGTGTTGGGAACAGAATAGCAAAATGGGACAGCGCCGCCTTCCAATTCAAAATCGGTCTGGTCCATCTCTTCGAGATATTCCTCATCGCCAGAAACATCAATTTGTAGACAGACTCTTCATTCGGGAAGACAGCTTTGGTCTTAATCACCTTTCGCAGTGAGCGATTGAGCGACTCAATGGCATTAGTGGTGTAGATAACCTTTCGGATGGCCATTGGGTACTTAAACAACGGAGCAATATTATCCCAATGCCGTATCCAGATTTGGCTGATGCCAGGATACGTCTGGTCCCATTTGTTGGCAAACGCATCCAAGGCAGCCTCAGATTCCTCCAAAGTGGCCGCTTGATAAATGGGCTTGAGGTCTGCAGCTACGGCTCGACTTTCCTTCCAAGGCACATGGCGCAAACTATTGCGAATGAGATGAACGATACAAACTTGAACTTGAGTATCGGGATAGACCGATTCAATCGCCTGGGGAAAGCCTTTGAGACCATCACAGCAAGCAATCAAGATATCCTGAGCGCCTCGGTTTTTAAGGTCTGTGAGCACTGAAAGCCAGAATTTTGCTCCCTCCCGCTCGGCAGCCCCTATCCATAATCCCAACAGCTCTTTGTTTCCCTCCACAGTTACCGCTAGCGCGACATAGACGGCTCGCTTGCTGACTTGGCCATTGACTTTGATGTTCACATACAGGGCATCGAGATAGACAATCGGATACACCTCATCCAATGGTCTTGAGCGCCAGTCTTTAACCTCCTCCATGACACTATTGGTGACGTCACTAATCAGACCCTCAGAGATATTGGCCCCATACAGCTCCACCAATTGAGCTCGAATATCACGAGTGGTCATGCCACGAGCATATAAGGCGATGATTTTCTCGTCGAGTCCCGCGATACGTCGCTGGCCTTTGGGCACGAGGACAGGCTCAAACTCACTGCAACGGTCGCGAGGAATCGATAGGTCCATCTCTCCTTGTTCAGTCTGGACGGTCTTTTTCGAGTAACCATTGCGACTGTTTCTAGGGCCATGAGAACGCTCATCGACGGAGGATTGATGCAGGTGATGAGTCAATTCACCTGCCAAGGCTCGTTCCACTAGGCGTTTGCTGAGTTGTTTGAGCAGTCCTGATTCGCCCAGAATATCCTCTGGCTGTGGATTCTCTCCAATGAGTTCATCCAATAGCTCATCAACTCGATTGGGTACTTGTTTCTTTCTAGACATGATGCGGTCTCCTGGTGTGTTTGGATTCTAGACCGCTTACACAAAACTCTGATCAGTCTCCCTTGTGGGTTCCCCGTTGCTTTCGCATGCGTTGATAAGTGGAGTCCACCAAGTGCAAGACGGTATGAAATAAGAATGCGAACAGGTTGAGTACCAATAGCACAGCAGCAAGGTTCTTCTGACCATGACCAAAATTATGTTCTAAGTGATAGCCCTTGGTTTTGAGGACATTGTGTCCTTCATTCTCCGCTTTCCATCGGGCACGTCCAGCACTGACAATCTCGGCCACACTTTGGTCATTGATGAAATGGTGAGTAATGAACGCGTTGTGATACATAGTCTTTCCATCAGCAGCACGAGTAACAGAGACTTCGCACCAGTTGACCATCACTGCTGGTAGCTCCTCACGCAGGGGGATGCGATTGTAATAGCGATACTGACAAATTTCATGATAGCGACCGTTCCAGCCCCGAGTCTCTAGATGCTCAACATCTCCAATACCTTCTAAATACTCTACCCATTCATATAGCTCTGGATGGGAGGAGGGCAAACAGACAAAAATGAAGTTCAACTCATCCTCTAAACAAGTCTCCACCATCGGTTGACGGCTATAGAGGTCATCGCCAAGAACCGTAATCTTGGCTCCGTCAAACCCTTGAGCATGCCCCTTGATCCACCGTTTGGCCGCAGCGGTTTCACTATCCTGTTTCTCCGCACCATCTTGAGGACGAATGAACTCTGGGGCCAGAGAAATGACATGTTCAATTTCCGGACAAACGAGGACGGGCAACACGGCGGTGTGCGTATAGGTGACACTCCCATCCCGATGGGTTTTGGTAGAACACTGATCGCAACAAATCCGGTTTGAGGAAAAATACTCGCTGCCGTCTAGCCCTACCAACAGGTGTCCACCTAGAACCTTATATTGCTCTAGATAACCTCGTCGTAGGAGAACGCTATAAATTTGATAAAAAATGGGAAACAGAAGACGAAATGCGATCAAGTCCAAAACATTCTTGATTTGGTTGCTCGTGGGGAGTTCTGTTAACTCAAAGAGGGCTTGGGCGTTGTCACGACCATGACGACTATGAACATGGCGTTGGTACTCCAGAAACGAAGGACATTGCATAAAGAAGACAGCAAATGCGCCTAATACAATATCTTTGAGACTAAATTTGGTGCCATTACTGGGTTGACGTGGATCATCGAGGTGCTCAATGAGCTGATGTAGCCAGTGCAGTAAGAGAGGGAAATTTAGAACACCTTCATTCATCGTCTGGGGCTCTGCAAGTGTATGAATACATCCTCAACGACTACAACCTAGCTTGCCAAAATTTTGAATTTACAATTGCTGTTATAAATCGGGCCGAGTTGATCGGCTGTCAGCATAGCATCCGGAGCAAATGGCTGATCGTGATGGGCATCATTTGCACGTAGCAAAGCATAGATGCCGTTGGCCAGCCAATCGGGGCGTAATACCGTGGTGTTGTGGAGACGCTCGTTCTCGACATAGTTGATTGCGATACCCAGATCGTTCAGCCATGCGGCCAACGTTTCCTGCTGTTGGGAGTCCTGCTCGCCAAGCTTGTGGCACAGTTGCTGATACGTAGCAAAGTCGAGATATGGCTCTTTCATGCTTTCCAACCTCTTTTTGATCGTCCACCATTTAGCAGGGAACCGATCGCGGACCTCTTGCATACCGTCGGCCGCTTCGGTTAACGCCGTGCGCAAGTTTTCGACCGTATCGTCAAACCCCTCTGAGCATTCGGTGGAAACCCAGGCCAGGATCGGGCCATAGTTGCGTTCTAGTGATTCTCGGTCCATCTCGCGGGGCCGACCCTTGTTTTTGTTTAGAGCGATAACAACCGGAGCCTTCCCAGCATAGCTACGGATAAGCTGTAGCCATTAAGCAGCATCGCGTTCAGCCATGTCTTCGCGTTCGCCGAGCACCAATAGATATAGACTGCGGGCTGTGAGAAAGAACTCGTGCATGGCATGTAGCACATGCTGGCCGCCAAAGTCCCATACCCGAGCTGTCACTAGCCCATCGTGACAGGTTAATTCCAACGGACTGATGTTGATTCCATGGGTTTCGCATTCCGCCAGATCGAGGGGCTGTCGATTGAGGCGTTTGACCAAACTGGTCTTTCCCGCCGACGATTAGGAGTTTTAATTAGCGGAGGGCAGAGCCGCGATCACCCTGTGTAGAGAAGTAGTAGTTGAGGATTTCTTGCGCAGAATCTTCCCATTGTTCTGCAATCTCGCTCGGAATGCTGACCTCAGCATTCCCTCGCAAGTCCAATCCTAAAAGTTGTTCCAAGTGCTTCAGTGACACTGGCAGCGTTGTCAGCTGGTTGCTGTCGAGGTACAGCTTCTGCAACTGTGAGAGCTGGCCCATCGACTCCGGCAGCGTTGTCAGCTGGTTGCTGTCGAGGTACAGCTTCTGTAACTGTGAGAGCTGGCCCATCGACTCCGGCAACTCGGTGAGTTTCTCTGAGTCATTAGCTAACCAACTACATTCCAGATTGAGTGTGGTTGCTCCAGTCCGAAGTGCTTCTGCGATTTTGCGTTCAGCCTCTTGATATGGCTTGTCTTGTGCCATGGTCAGTATTCCTATGCCCCACCTTGTTGAATGATTTTCACCGAATACTGATGTTTAACAGTTTTTGATAATGGGCAACCGAATCGATAGTGCAGGAAATGTACTGTTAAACGCCTTGGCAACAACTGGTTCGTTCTCCAGACATCTATAGAAAAACGGCCTTTCTTTTCTAGCCTTTAATATTTGCTAAAACGCCCTAGCAAAGAATTTACCATAAAAAATCTTATTGATTGAGTTGATAATATACAGACCTGTCTGTATATTTAAGATAACTAAAAAAATTAGTTTCCATCTTCTAAACACATACCTCTAATTACTATTAAGGAATCCACCATGACTAACTCCGCAGTCACTCAAGGCGCTCATCATATTGGATTAACAGTTCCCGACCTCCAACAGACTCGGGCATTCTTTATTGACACTCTTGGATTCAAGCAAGTCGGTGAAAAACCGGATTACCCTGCTGTATTTGTTTCCGATGGCACGATCATGATTACCCTGTGGCAAGCCGTGAACCCAGAGCAGGTCACCCCCTTTGATCGCAAAAATGTGATTGGCTTACATCACTTTGCCCTCAAGATGGAAAGCCTGACTGCGTTAAATGAATTGCACCAAACCCTGACTCAGACCCCTGGCGTTGAAATTGAGTTTGCCCCCGAGTCCCTAGGCGGTTCTCCCCTGCACCACATGATGTGCTCCATCCCTGGTGGTATTCGGATGGAATTGATTGCGGCGGGTTAATGGATTTTTAGAGTGAATTGAAGAGGTCATCCCTATGTCAGGTTGGACAAGAGAAACATCTCCCTTTCATGCGGGAGAACAGGCGGTTCAAGAACGGTATGGGATTCGCGATCGCATGGAAAAACAAGGGCGTCGCATTATTCGCGACTTCCTGCCAGAACAGCATCGGACCTTTTATCCGCAGCTCCCCTTCCTGCTCGTGGGTAGCGTTGATCAAGAAGGACATCCTTGGGCTTCGATTGTGGTTGGACAGCCCGGTTTTATCTCTTCCCCAGATCCGCAAACCCTGAGCATTCAAGCTCAGCCCATTCCAGGAGATCCACTCCATCAAAACCTAACGGTAGGTGCTGATGTGGGGTTGTTAGGGATAGAACTACCCACCCGACGACGCAATCGGATGAATGGAGTAATTCAACAGATCACCCCTGCAGGATTTGTGGTGGAGGTGAAACAAACCTTTGGTAACTGTCCCCAATACATCCAGACCCGTGACGTGCAGTTTATACCTGAACAAGCGAACTCAGCTGCATTGACTGCCGTTGACGCCTTGGATTCAGATCTTCAAGCTGTGGTTGAATCGGCTGATACCTTCTTTATTACCACTCGCTATGCTGACAGTGCGCCTAACCTAGCCCATGGCGTCGATGTCTCCCATCGAGGCGGTAAGCCTGGATTTATCCGGGTTGATGATGCCAAAACCCTGACCTTCCCAGACTTTGCTGGCAACTTGGCTTTTAATACCATTGGTAACCTAATCCTCGACTCACGAGTTGGGTTACTTTTCCCCAATTTTCAAACGGGTGATTTGCTGACTTTGACAGGCAAGGCTGACGTGATTTGGGAAGGCGACGATCTGCAATCCTTTGTAGGAGCAGAGCGACTCATTCAAATCAGTCTGGAAACAGGCTTCTTACTGAAATCAGCATTACCCTTTCAGATGGAATTTCAAGAGCTTTCTCCCTTTCTGCAAAAAACAGGAAGCTGGCCAAAGGCCGTTTAGCAGCCGAGTGCAGAAGAGAATGGCAATCCTAACCCCTGACTTTAAGAGCGATTTGGCTCAGACCCATTAAGGATACTCCAACCCAGGAATATGCAAACTCTCTCCTCTGAAACAGATGATAAGCTGAAGCCTATTACACCTTCTCATTCGTCCATGCCTACTTCAAAGTCACCTCGAAAACCTGTTCGTGAGCGCATTCTGGAGACAGCCTGTGAGCTGTTTTATCAAGAAGGAATCCAGAATGTTGGCATTGATCGAATCATTTCTGAATCTGGCGTGGCGAAGATGTCACTCTATAACCATTTCAAGTCTAAAGACGCCTTAATTGAAGCGTTTTTGCGTCAGCGAGATCAGCAATGGCGGGACTGGTTTGTCGTTAGGGTTGAGGAACGTAGTTCTGAACCGAAACAGCAGCTCCTTGTTTTGTTTGATGTCTTGCAAGAATGGTTTGAAAGCCCTAATTTCCGAGGCTGTGCCTTTATAAATGCCACGGTTGAATTAGCCAATCCTCATCATCCTGGTTGCCAAGCCGCTTTGGACCACCAACTCACGGTCTATCAATATATCCTTGATTTAGTGGAGGCAGAGGGACTCGACTCTGCCGAACTTGTAGCCCGTCAGTTGTTGCTCCTCGTCCAAGGCGCCATCGTAATTGCCATGATGCAAGATCGTCCCCAAGCAGCCGCTGAAGCCAAATGTGCAGCGATCTTATTGTTGAAGAGTGATGTGAGTTAATCAATATTTCAAGTCACCTGTTAAAGCTGTTAGAGAGTTGGTGGCAAAGAAGCAATGTTGTTTATTTTAGATGTGAGGCTAAAAAATTCTTTTGCCTAGAGTTTAATTGGATTTACAGTAGCCTGCTGTTACTTATTTTGAAAGATTAATTTTTCTTGGTAGTAAGACTATTTCCCATTAATTATGTGATCTACATTACATAATTAATGGGCCAGATGTTGTTAAAAAATACGAATAAATCATCAGTAATGGCATATAATAAATCTGCAAATTTTAGCCATAAGTATTTGCAGTGTTCTAAGAAATTGTATGTGGGCATCCAAAATATTGGTGCAAATCCCATATTTAGAGATGCTATATATGCTTGTGTAAGGGTATGACATGTTCTATAAAACATTCGTTGATAATAAAAACGAAATATCGGTAGCGAATAAGTTGCGTCGCCAAAGATTCCAGATTTTCTTGGATATTATTAAGGAACTTGATCGTCCCATTCAAGTCCTTGATATAGGGGGGTAGGCCAGAATTCTGGGAAATGATGTTTTCTGAGTTCAACATTAAGGATGATCTGTTTATTACTTTAGTTAATATTGAAAAATATAATATTTCATTAACCAATATTCAATCAGTGATGGGTGATGCAAGGGATCTATCTCAGTTTGCTGATCAACAGTTCGATATTGTTTTTTCCAATTCCACCATCGAGCATGTTGGAGATTATGATGATCAACATCGCATGGCGAAGGAAGTTAAGCGGTTAGGAAAGCAATACTTTATTCAAACCCCCAATAAATTCTTCCCTGTTGAACCTCATTTTGCTTTTCCACTATTTCAATTTCTTCCGATTTCAATGCGGGCATGGCTTGCCCATACTTTTGCGATGGGCTGGCGAACTAATCCCATTGAAGACTATCAAGCTGCTGTAGATGAAGTGAGTAGTATTCGTTTATTGTCTCAACGTGAATTCAACAATCTTTTCCCTGAATCAAATATCTACCAAGAGAAGTATCTGGGGTTAAATAAGTCTTTCGTCGCTTACACAGAGACTGCTAACTATAGCGTCGCCGCCAATCTCGTCAATGTTTAGCTGTGATCCTTTTACCAGGATCGATTTGTAAGAAGAACTAATCTCAACCTGTTGGCCTATTATCTATTGGGTAGTAAATTTGGGCGGTGGATAGTCCTGATTTTATTGTGTGACTAGACCTCTTGAATAATTCAACTAACGATATGGTGGAGGACTAAAAATCCAAGTCAGATCGCAGCATTTTTTGCATAAACAGCACATTATGAAACGAATATTGCAAGAGGTCTACCGCAGAAAACCTGAAGTGACTGGGATATTGTGTATCTAGATAGGCATCAAGCTTCTTAAGGATTTGAAGGATGCCACTATTTAATAGGTATAACAACTAGTACAGCGTCAAGCTAAAAGATTAGGGTAGGTAACAATGGTGGCAGTATTGCAGTCAGACCGAGAAAACACCTATCCCTATGCCGAAAAAATATATTGTCCGACTGAGTGAAGATGAGCAGAAGCATCTGCAAGCCGTCATCAAAAAGCTCAAGGGCAACAGCCAAAAAGTACGACGTGCTCAAATTCTTTTGAAAGCAAATGCCGACGGGCCAAATTGGACCGATGAACGCATTTCAGACGCTTATTCTTGTCGAGTTAAAACAGTTGAGAACATCCGTAAACGTCTTGTAGAGAGAGGATGTGAGGAAACCCTTAACGGTGCCCAACGTGTCAGAGCACCTCGCAGTCAGTTACTCGATGGTGAGCAGGAAGCTCAAGTCATTGCCATGCGATTAGGCAGCCCTCCTAAAGGCTACGGGAATTGGTCATTGCGCTTGCTGGCCCGCAAAGTTGTGGAACTGGGTATCGTAGAATCTGTCAGCGATGAAACGGTTCGTCAGACTCTGAAAAAAACGGGATGACCAACCGCAAGATTGAGTACTGGGTGATTCCGCCTGAAGCAGATGGAGAGTTCGTTGCTCAGATGGAAGAAGTGCTGGAAGTGTATGCTCAGCCTTATGACCCAAGTTGTCCGGTGATTTGTATGGACGAACAGCCTGTCCAACTCCACAAAGAAATCAAGTGCCCTATTCCAGCCACCGCTCAACACCCTAAGCGGGTTGATTATGAGTACGAGCGTGCAGGTACCGCCAATATCTTCATGTTTAGCGAACCTTTAGCGGGGTAGCGACAAGCAACTGTTCGTGAGCGGCGAACAAAAATCGATTGGGCCAGTGAAGTCGCAGTCTTAATGGAAGGACGCTATGCACAATGCCCACAAGTCATACTCACCTGTGACAATCTCAACACCCATACCAAAGAGGCTTTCTATGAGGTGTTCGAGCCTGAGCGTGCCCGGCGGTTCGTTCAACGCATCCACTTTTGCTACACCCCTAAGCATGGCAGTTGGCTGAACGTGGCCGAAAACGAACTGAGTGCAATGACTCGACAGTGTATTGATAGGAGGCGCTTTGGGACGATTGAAACTCTAAAAGATGAAGTTCAAGCATGGGCGATTGATGTGAACCACTCGCAACGCGGTGTGGATTGGCAAATGAAAATTGAAGATGCCAGGTGTAAGCTCACTTCTATC
The DNA here is from genome assembly GCF_021497025.1 of Acaryochloris sp. 'Moss Beach'. NCBI lineage: Bacteria > Bacillati > Cyanobacteriota > Cyanophyceae > Acaryochloridales > Acaryochloridaceae > Acaryochloris > Acaryochloris sp. 'Moss Beach'. Next base: position 1,027,032 of record NZ_CP071717.1, on the reverse strand, counting down.
TACCCTAAAATTAAATATTGACGATGCACTAGGTGCAAAAGAAATTTTAGGTGTAATAAGCGAAATCTTGTACTAATCTGCTTCGATTAAGTACCCACAGCGATGTTCGCCATTGACGAGCCAGTGGGTGCGTTCCACCTGGCAGTCTTTGAGTGCGATCGCAAACATTTCCAGCTCATTGTCACAAACGCTGGGAAAAGTCTCTGCCACTTGAGAAATCGCACAATTATATTCTGTGAGGATAAACCGCGTTGCTGTTATGGGGTCGGCATCTTCGGGCATTGGATAATATTCGGCCATAAAGCCTTCTGCTTCCCGGAGTTTGACGAGTTTGGCAACTCGTTCTGCCAAGGTGCCCCGACCTAATTTTTGCTGGTATTCAAGGGCTTTGCGTTCCCACTGCTTGCGGAGAATAACCTGCATTTGCTCCTGACCCACAGTTTCAGAAAGGGTATCGAGTAAATCGATCGCAAAGGTATCGTGATGATCCGGGAAGCGATCTCGCCCCGCTCGGCTCAGTTGATAGACATGCTGAGGGCGGCCTGTACCAGATTGGACGCTTTCAAACAGAATCAACCCTTCTGTTGCTAGATCCTTGAGATGGCGGCGAATGGCTTGAGGCGTGACCTGTAATTGCTCAGATAACTCATGGGTATTGGCCTGACCCTGCTTGAGCAAATGCTGAAGGATATCTTGTTTTGTGGAAGATGCTGTGTTCACAGTTGAGATGCCCAAGCAGAAATCAACATTGACAGGTTGGTGACAGAACCCCAACCGGAACAGTTCACGGTGTAACCCATTACAACAATTTCTCTCGACTTTGACAACATGTTTGTTGCTAAAGTACTCTAAGATGAAGTTGAACAACACAGTTGTTGTTTTTTCGATTATACACGCGCGCTACCCGTCCTGAGAGAACACACCCCATGACCGCATCCGTTGAGAATCTGGTTAATCAACCTTATAAATACGGCTTTGTCACGGACATTGAAGTTGAGACGATCCCCAAGGGACTCAGCGAAGACGTTGTTCGTCTGATCTCAGCTAAGAAAAATGAGCCACAGTTCATGCTCGATTTTCGTCTGAAAGCCTATCGTCAATGGCTAAAGATGAGTGAACCCGATTGGCCCCATGTTCATTATCCGGCGATTGATTACCAGGACATCACCTATTACTCGGCTCCCAAAGAGCCTGAAGAGAAAAAGCAAAGTCTGGATGAGGTGGATCCGGTTCTTTTAGAAACCTTTGAGAAATTAGGCATTCCTCTGTCTGAGCAGAAGCGATTGAGCAATGTGGCGGTGGATGCGGTCTTTGATAGTGTGTCCGTGGCCACCACCTTCCGCAAAGATTTAGCCAAGGAAGGGGTGATTTTCTGCTCCATTTCCGAGGCCCTCCATGACTATCCCGATCTCGTGGAAAAATATCTGGGCAGCGTCGTTCCCATTAACGATAATTTCTTCTCGGCCCTGAATGCGGCCGTGTTTAGTGATGGCTCGTTTGTCTATATTCCCAAGGGCGTCAAGTGCCCCATGGAACTGTCTACTTATTTTCGGATTAATACCGAAGGAGCAGGTCAGTTTGAGCGCACCCTAATTATTGCGGAAGAGGGTAGTCAAGTCAGCTACTTAGAAGGCTGCACCGCCCCCATGTTCGATACCAATCAGCTCCACGCAGCCGTGGTGGAACTGGTGGCTCTGGATGATGCCGACATTAAATATTCCACGGTCCAGAACTGGTTCGCGGGGGATGAAAATGGCAAGGGTGGGATTTATAACTTTGTGACCAAGCGGGGTCTTTGTGCCGGTAAGAACTCCAAGATTTCTTGGACACAAGTAGAGACCGGATCGGCTATCACCTGGAAATATCCCAGCTGTGTGTTGGTGGGGGATAACTCCGTCGGTGAATTTTACTCCGTGGCCCTGACCAACAATCTGCAGCAGGCTGACACAGGCACCAAGATGATCCACGTGGGCAAAAACACCCGCAGCACGATTATCTCCAAGGGAATTTCCGCAGGCCGCTCCCAAAATAGCTATCGCGGTTTAGTCCGTATGGGACCGAAAGCCGATGGCTCTCGCAACTACTCCCAGTGTGACTCCATGCTGATTGGCAGTGATGCCGAGGCCAATACCTTCCCCTATATCCAGGTGCAAAACAACCAAACGAAGGTGGAGCATGAAGCCTCCACTTCCAAGATTGGGGAAGACCAGCTCTTCTACTTTGCCCAGCGGGGTATTTCTGTAGAAGATGCCGTGTCGATGATGATTAGCGGCTTCTGTCAGGATGTGTTTAATCAACTGCCGATGGAATTTGCCGTGGAAGCCGATCGGCTCTTAAGCCTGAAGTTAGAAGGAAGTGTGGGATAAGGTTTCCCACCGATATTAAATATTAGACGCAGTTTGAGGTTCAGGCGTGATTATTGATAATAGCGATGTGATTCTGTCCGTCCGTAACTTGACGGCAGATGTGGGTGGAACTCCGATTCTCAAGGGGTTGAATCTAGAAATTAAAGCGGGAGAAATCCATGCCATTATGGGGCCGAACGGCTCCGGAAAAAGCACCTTTTCTAAAGTATTGGCCGGACATCCCGCCTATACGGTTACCGGAGGCGAGGTCCTTTACAAGGGACAGAATCTGCTGGAACTGGAGCCGGAAGAACGGTCCCGCTCTGGTGTGTTTCTAGCCTTTCAATATCCCTTGGAAATTCCTGGCGTTAGCAACCTCGACTTCCTACGGGTATCCTGCAATTCCAAGCGCCAGCATGAAGGTCTAGAAGAACTAGACGCCTTTGATTTTGACGATTTGGTGCGGGAACGCTTAGACGTGGTCAAAATGGACCCGGCTTTCCTCGATCGCAGTGTGAATGAAGGCTTTTCTGGCGGGGAAAAGAAGCGCAACGAAATTTTGCAGATGGCTCTCTTAGAACCCACTTTAGCCATCCTGGATGAAACGGATTCAGGCTTAGATATTGATGCCCTTAAGATTGTCGCCAATGGGGTAAATCAGCTCGCCAAGCCCGACAACGCCACTCTGATGATTACCCACTATCAGCGGTTGCTGGACTATATTGTCCCCGACTTTGTGCATGTGATGGCCGAAGGCAAAATCTTGACCACGGGTGGTAAGGAACTGGCCCAAGAGCTGGAAGCCAAAGGCTATGACTGGGTGAAGCAAGAGGAGGTGGCAGTCTAATGACCGTAGAAGTAAACCCAGAAGCCGTCGTGCCTAGCTCGTCAGCAGTGCAGGATCGGCAAGCTTATTTAAACCATCTTTTGGCCCAGCGGCCCAGCCTGACCGGATTGTCAGAGGTGCGAGATAGCGCCCTCAGCATTGTTCAAGAACGGGGACTCCCCAGTAATCGAGATGAGGGCTGGCAATTTACGGATTTGTCGGGCCTGTACAAAACTTCTTTTGCAGCTCCAACTGCCGCATCGCTATCCCTAGAAGAGATTGACGCCTTTATCTTGGCAGATGCCCCCGTGCGGTTGGTCTTTGTCAATGGCTTTTTTGCCCCTGATTTATCTGCTGTTGATAATTTGCCTGCGGGCCTGAGGGTCAGCACCTTAGCGAATGCCGATAGTCTAGCTGAGCTAGGACATCAGCCGGGAATGACGGAAGTCTTTACGGCCCTGAATACTGCTAGCTTTGCCGATGGTGCGGTCTTGCACATTGCCAAAAATCAGGTGGTTGAAGCGCCCATTCATCTTTTGTATTTGACGACAGGGGATACTCCGATCATCACCTCTCCTCGAGGGCTGGTGGTGGCTGAAGCGAATAGCGCTGCTACCTTGATTGAAGAATATGTGGCGGTCAAGGCAGAGTCCTACTTCACGAACGCGGTAACGGAAGTATGCTTGGGGCAAAATGCTCAGATCCATCACCATCGGATTCAGCGAGAGGCTAAAACAGCATTTCATATTGGTACAACGGCGGTTTCCCAGGATCGCGATAGTCGCTATTCCCTGACGAGCCTGAGTTTGGGTGGACAGATGTCCCGCCATAATCTCGTGGTGGTGCCCACAGCAGAGCAGACGGATACCACCTTAAATGGATTGACTCTAGCGGTGGACCAGCAGGTCGCCGATACCCATTCTGATCTATCCTTTACAGGGCCCCACTGTACAGCCCAGCAATTGCATAAGTGCATCGTTGATAATCGTGCTCGCGCGGTGTTTAATGGCCGAGTGTTTGTGCCCAAGCTGGCCCAGCAGACCAATGCGAGCCAGCTTAGCCGCAATTTGTTGCTGTCGGCCAAGGCACGGGTGGACACGAAGCCACAGTTGGAAATTATTGCTGATGACGTCAAGTGTGCCCATGGGGCTACGGTGAGTCAGCTGGACGATGAAGAAGTTTTTTATCTACAAAGCCGGGGGTTAGACCGCAATAGCGCTTGCGATTTGCTGGTCGAGGGGTTTGCGGCGGAAATTATTGAAAAATTGCCCATTGCTGAACAGCGCCAGACTTTGCTGAACGCTGTATTGTCCCAAATACGTTAGATTTGTGATTCTGCACCTATGATTGCCATCCAAGAAAAGTCTCTAGCCCTTCAGGTTCGTCCTGACTTTCCTATTTTGCATCAGCAAATTCAGGATAGTCCGTTGGTCTATTTGGATAGTGCGGCGACCTCTCAGAAGCCGACGTCCGTGTTGGATGCGTTACAGGCTTATTACGAACAGGATAATGCCAATGTCCACCGCGGGGTTCATACCCTCAGCGGTCGGGCAACGGATTCCTATGAAGGGGCACGGGATAAGGTGGCAGCCTTTGTAAATGCCGCTTCTCGCCAGGAGATTGTCTATACCCGCAATGCCAGCGAAGGCATTAACCTGGTGGCCTATAGCTGGGGATTGAGCACCCTCAAGGCTGGGGATGAAGTGATTCTGTCGGTGATGGAGCACCACAGCAATTTGATTCCCTGGCAGTTGGTAGCCCAGAAGACGGGGGCGGTGCTTAAGTTTGTGGAACTGGACGAAAACCAAGCTTTTGACTTAGAGCAGTTCAAAACCCTGGTGAATGATCGCACGAAGCTGGTGAGCGTGGTGCATGTATCGAATACTTTGGGTTGCGTGAATCCGGTAGAAGAGATTATTGCGATCGCACATCAATACGGTGCCAAAGTCCTCATCGATGCCTGCCAGAGCGTCCCTCATATGCCCATCGATGTTCAAAAGATGGACTGCGATTGGCTAGTTGCTTCCGGCCACAAAATGTGTGCGCCTACGGGTATTGGCTTTCTCTATGGCAAGCTCGATTTGCTACGCAGTATGCCTCCCTTCTTAGGGGGCGGCGAGATGATTGCCGATGTGTTTCTAGACCATGCTACTTATGCGGATTTGCCCCATAAGTTTGAGGCTGGAACTCCTGCCATTGGTGAAGCTGTGGGTCTAGGCGCAGCGGTTGATTATTTGACTCAAGTGGGTATGGATAAAATTCATGCCTATGAAGCGGAACTGACAGGTTATCTATTCAAGCGGCTCCGCGAAGTTCCTGAAGTGCAAGTCTATGGTCCTCAACCCCAAGCAGATGGGACAGGTCGAGCTGCACTAGCATCATTTACCGCAGGTGATGTGCATCCCCACGATCTCTCGACGATCTTAGATCAAGCGGGCGTAGCGATTCGGGCGGGACATCACTGCACTCAGCCTTTGCATCGACATCTTAAGGTGCAGTCTACAGCGCGGGCGAGTCTCTATTTCTACAACACTCGTGAAGAGATTGATACCTTCATTACTTCACTTAAGGAAGCTGTGGAATTTTTCGGTAGTATTTTTGGGTAGACGGTGTGTACGTCCTGGCATTCTGTCGTCTGTCGTTGCTCTAGATTAGGTTCAGTATATGAAGTTCTCTCTTAGTCAATGGGGCTGAGAGAACTGTAAGAGGTTTCCTGTGTCTGCGGCGTATGATCTTTTTCAGCCATTAACATTGCCATAAAATAGCGATTGGCCTCAAAAATAGCTTGTAGGTAATGGTAATACTGAGTCATCCCTGAAGAATTGAGGTTATGCACCATCAATGATAGGAACGGCTTCAAGAAAGCTTATCTGCTTTCTCAAGTTGAAACTGTATCCAACCAGCTGTTCAGATTACTTAAAGCCCTTCAAGTCTCACGGGTAAAACGAGTGGCTTTCCTCTCATACTCAGTGCTGTACTCCTGCACCGCAAGACCTAGGAAACACTAATGAAATTAATATTAGGTTATCTCTTCTTATTTTATTTAATGAGTAGTTTTTTTTAAGTAGTATTCTAGGGACAAAAAACTTCAAAATATTTTTAAATACTGGATATTAGGTGAGTTTTGACTGAGGGCTTTGCTAGATAGGGCCACAAACATCCCTTCAACCGGGCAAGCATATTGGGATCCACTTATAGGACTGAGTATGAGTAGAGATCTCTCATATTTAGTCTGGTGCCCAAAGACTGGAGGCAGTTTAATTTGCTTTGACGAGATGACGGATAGGGAGTGAGTTGCAGAGAAATCTGCTCCTTGAATCAGCTCTATACACAGAATAGAGTCCAGAAACGACAGATACGCTTTTACAAATATTAATATTAATTTTTTGTGCAACTTGTTCGCGAACCTCTAACCTCAGATTATATGGTTAAGTTGCTCTTGCAAAAAGATAGACAAGTGCAAGCTTTGAAAATTCACTTGTTAAACCCCTATTTACTCTTAATCATTACGGGATTTTAATTATGGCTAGTTCAAAAAATAACGCTGCTATCGAAAACGGCAATATGTCGGCGATTACGACAATTATTGTTACAGTTGTAAGCTTATTTGTCGTAGGACTAATATTTGCAGTGCTTGTTAAAACATCCACAGTTTGTGATGCCGATAGCGCCTATTTTAGTTTAAGAACTTTGTCTTGCCGTCCACTTGGTTAGTGAGTAATAATAAAACAATTGTCTATATGACGACTCACAAATAGTTCTTTAAAAAGACTAAAGATAAGGGGGTAAGTATAAATTTATACTTACCCCCTTATCTTTAGTCTTTTTAGCTGATCACTACTAGTAATCAACCCGACTTTTTTGATTTCTATTCCAGTAGAATAATAATCATTTGTTGTGAATTTAGGAATCAATTTATATAAATAAGTCTGAAGAAAGCGCTATAAGGAGTATTTTTTTATTTTCAAAATAAAAAATAATTTCTCTAGTTTTATGTTCTTCAATTACTGCCAATTTAATGGGTTTGAGCGCAGTTTAGATATTCTTTCAAGAAGATGACATGTTCCCATAGTGTGTAAACAGCATCAATTTCTTGTATTTGTAGAAAAGTACTTTTCACATCTTCGAGTAGATGATAAATAAAAAATGGATTGATTATTGCTCTTTTTATCCTATTGACGACAATCCTAATGATTGGCTATGGTTTTGGTGTTAAAGCTCAATACTTACCCTTCACGGCAGAAATTGGGTTTAGTACCAGCCAACTGCAATTTCTAAGAGGGTGGTTACTTCTAGCCTGGGTTGCTGGAATTTTGTTGCCTATTATTCTGCTTCTTCAGGCTTGGAATCAACCTGCCTCGCGGTTATTCTGGGGTGGATATTTACTGACATTGGTGATTCAAATATTCTCTGAAGGTTTCTTGAGCCGACAGTTGGTACCCAGTATTGTGGTCCCCATTGGCTTTTTCTATACAGCTTTTCGCTTGTGGCAACTAGTGGATGGATTTGGACGGTTAACATTTTCTTCTTTGCCATTGGCTGCCTTTCGCATTGTGGTTCTGTTTTGGGCTGCAAACTTAGTCATGTTGTTGTTGGTCTCTTGGCCAACGATCTTTGTAGGGTTTAAATCAAGCTAAGAACTTTAATCCTGTAGCAGCTTAGAGCTTCTAAGAGGCGTTTCTGATAGGGATCTGAAAGGGAATCTGGGGACAGAATCAAAACTAATAACGACTACAGAGATCTTCAGGGTTTGCAATAAAAATGCGATGGCAGAAAACCATCGCATTATCCAATGTGCAGTGTTTGTAGCTTATGGGTGCAAAATTATGAAACTTTTTCTATCCCCTATCGGATTGTTGGGTGACAACGGACTGACTAGAAGCCATTGAAACCAATAGGAGCCTGTACATTCACTAAATCGCCTCGGATCCAACCGCGAGCACCGGAGGTAAACTCAACGTAATACCAGTGGTAGCCATCATCACTATAGGTTGCGTCAATGACTTGAACGCGATCGCCCGCGATGCCGTAGTGAGGAGAAGAAGCTGAAGTGCTAGGGGAGGACCGAACATTGATCCGACTTCCAGATTGCCCCACCAAATAGGCGGGAGCTGCGAAGACAGGGGCAGCTGCCATGAGAGACATAAAGGAAATCGAGAGGATAGAAAGGGCTCGGTGAGTTAGCTTCATGCTTTTCTCCTGGTTCGTTGCGGTTGTGAATAAGCTTGTTATGGCTATAGTCCTCAATTTCACCCTTTGGCACCGTGATCCCTCCCTCAATACAACGGTGATGTTCAGCACGTTATAGAGTGATGCAGGGAACAGCACTTTTGCAGTGGGGGAAAAGCTATATCACTGATGAGAGGATAGCCCCCTGGTGCTGATGACTCAAAATCACTTTTGAGTCATATTGGCCCAAAAACTTGTCTATCTTGAGTTAAGACACTCCTCACCGATCCATATCAGATGCAGAAATCCTGGCACCCCATTTTCACCGTTTCCCTGTGGATTGTGGTGGGGGGTGGATGGTTAAGTAGTTGTGCTCAATTAGCGCCAAAAATCTACAAGCCATCCTCACCGAAGATTGAAAAGTTGGCGATCGATACGACAATGACGCCAAAGGCTCAGCAGTTGTTTTATAAACAAGAGCCAAGAATTGAGTCCAAGAAAATATTCCATAAGCTCTGTAGAAAAGCAGGACATAATACGGAGAAAACCATTCTGCTGGGATGTTTTACCAGTAACGGCTATGAAGGCTCGATCATCATCCAGTCAGTCACCGATCCGCGGCTGGATGGAATGATGGAAATGGTGGCGGCCCATGAGATGCTCCATGCGGCTTATCAAAAGCTGGGTAACAAAGAGCGATCGCAACTGGCATCCCAATTGAAACGGGCCGCAAAACAGGTGAAGGATGAACATTTATTGGCGGTGCTTAAAGAGTATGAAACGGGTGATCAAGATCTTTATGTCAATGAGCTACATTCCCATTTGGGCACGAGTTTAGCGAACTTGGGCGATCCAGAATTGGAGAAATATTATCGGCAGTACTTTCGCGATCGCAAACAAGTAGTGGCTTTTTCAGACCGCTCTCGCAGTGTCCTATCCGAAATTGAGTCCCAGGTTGATCAGTTAGAACCTGAATTGAATCGTCTGGAAGTCAATTTGCAAGAAGAAAAAGACTATATTCAGCGCACAGAAGATGACTTAAAGGCTAGCTATCGAGATTTGGAGCGCATGAAGGCCAATCTGGGTAACTTGAAACTGCAGGCTGAAGCCTCCCTGAGTCGGGGAGATGATCGTTTAGTGAATGATTTCGAGCAGGCCCGATCGCGGTTTAATGCTGAAGTGGGGGAATTCAACTGGCAAGCCCAACAATTGCAGTCTCGGATCTCGCAGTTCAATCAGCAATTTGAAACCTATACCCAAAAAGTAGATTTCTATAATGAATTGGCTGCAACCAATCGATCCATCCTCAGCTCCATCAAGCTTGCTCCCTCGGAAGTTAAAGTGCAGCCTGTTGCACCTTGATGTTCTAACGATTCAAGAGACGGGCAGGCTTCCATGAAACGGGTTGCCGGGCAAAAGGTTAGTCCAGATTGAAGTACAGATATTATCGATGACCGTACTCGCATTTGACTTGGATGGAACCTTGAGTGATCCAGCCCAAGGCATCACAACTTCAATCAACTACGCTCTAGAAAATCTCAGGGCTTCCACTATAGCCCCCCATAATTTGACGCAGTATATTGGCCCTCCTCTGAGCAGGACATTCGCTCAGTTGCTGAATACTGAAGATGAAGCAGTCATTAGCCAAGCGGTGGCTCTGTATCGAGAACGATATAGAACCATCGGCTATACCGAAAATATTTTGTATCCTGGGATTCCAGACCTGCTCAAGGAACTGACAAATCAAGGGCATCGTCTGTATGTTGTGACGGCTAAACCGACAGATATTGCTCAAGCTGTGATTGATTATTTTGCATTGCGTCCCTATTTTATAGATGTTTGGGGCTGTAGACTGGATCGCAATAAAGCTGAGCTATTACGTGATATTCAAGAGCAGGAGCATACAGATCTGTGGATGATTGGCGATCGTGCTAGTGATATGGCAGCGGGGCAAGGATTTACCAGATGTCTAGGGGGTTTGTGGGGCTACGGCAGTTTAGCGGAGTTAGAACAAGCAGGTGCTGATGCACTGATCCATACCCCTAGTGAACTATTGAAGCTCATTTAATCTACCCAAACTTGAAGGATGCAAAGCCGAGATTCGATCATCATTCGTGGAGTCGTACCCGCTATCGTTGTGATACTGGGGACAACCGCCTGTGCCCCGAGTTGGGATGCCCATGAACTGATCACCCCAACCCAACTGTTGACACAAATTAAAGCAGGTAATCCTCCCGTTATTTTGGATGTGCGTACGGTCGAAGAATATGAGGCAGGGCATATCCCAGGGGCTATTCAGATTTATTTCCAGGATGTACCCACACGGATTAAAGATCTGCAGACTTTTGCTGAACAAGATGTTGTTATCTACTGCGAGCGAGGATTTCGTGCTCAGATTGCGGAAACAGCGCTCCTAAAAGCAGGCTTTGCTCAGATCTACCATCTGGAGGGAGATATCAAAGCTTGGCGTAGGGCTAATTTCCCAGTGGAGAAAGGGACAGGGACCCAATTCTAATGGGGCAGGGTTTTAGCGCTGCTTGAGGGCAAAGGCACCGGGGCCAAAAGCGGTGGATACGGCACAGGCTACCAAAATCATTAAGTCTCGTTCTAGACCAGCGATATAAGCACCTTCGCTCAAGGCTTTGGGGAATTGAACCGTTGCGATCTCACCTGCCATAATTGCCACCAACACCCAGTTGGCCCAGAAGTTCTGAATCCCAATCAGAATCAGAACACTGGCAATCACTTCCACAATGCCTGTAATCGGACCTAAAAATCCGGGTAAGCCAAAGCCAATAAATTTCTCGCTTGCCATGGCCCAGTTAATTGCTTTGGGAATTCCGTGGTAGAGGAAGATCGATACCACCACTAGGCGTAACAGCAATAAGGCAAACTGTTGCATAGAGAGATTGGAATCCGTAGAAGTTGGGGTCATGGTGATCCTCTAAATGATGGTTAAAAGCAAAAGATATTGATTGGGTAGAGCAGCCTGGCTGGGGCCAAAGCTGTTGATGTTCTGAGTGCTTGATCTAGCAGGACTCTATGTGGGGCTGGGGACAGGACGCGAAGGACCTATAAAACGCCTCTACCTCTTAAATTGGACGGGAGATTTAGCATGGGACTTTGTCAATAATTTCCGCGCTAATTTATCTCGGGTGCTAAAGGATTGCAGCCAGGTCATCAAGATCATGAGGCGATTGCGATAGCCAGGGGTATAGACCAGGTGGACGGCTAACCAGAGAAACCAACCCAGAAAACCCCGAATGGGGAAGGGGCCAATCTTGCCTACTCCAGAAAAGCAGCCAATGATCGCCAATCGGCCTTTATTGAGATATCGAAAGGGCTGGGGAGAGCGACCTTTGAGTTGACGGCGCAGATTTCGGGCGGTACACACACCCTGCTGTAAGGCTTCGGGTGCAACGCCTGCTAAGGTCTGACCGGGAACTTGGGCGGTATCACCGAGGGCATAGACCTCGGGATACTGCTGCAGTTGTAAGGTCGGCAGAACCGAGATTTTATCCCGATTCTCCAGGGGTAGCGTTTCTGTAGGAGGATGGACTGCTTTCACCCCAGCGGTCCAAAGGGTGGTCGCACAGGGAATAAGGGCACCACTCTCCAGTTCTAGATGGGTGGCATGAACAGATGCGACTTTGGTCTGCACCTGAATGTTTACACCTAAAGTAGCGAGCTTTTTATAGGTGTAAGTTCGCAATGGATGGGGAAATTCAGGGAGGAGTTCCGGGCCTGACTGCACCAAATTGAGCTGGACTGGATCATCCCGAAGCCAGGGATAGTCTTTGGGCCAAGACTGATGGCAGAGTTCCACTAAGGCTCCCGCCATTTCAACGCCTGTGGCCCCACCTCCCACAATCGTGATCGTGAGGTACTGACGCCGTTCGGCTGGATCTGAGGTCTGGGCAGCCCGTTCAATGCACTGTAAGAGATGATGCTTGAGTGCGATCGCATCTTCCAAACTCCGTAATGGAAAAGCATGTTCCTTTGCCCCCGGCACCCCCTGGAAATGAGTTTGACTCCCTGTAGCCAGCACCAGATAGTCATATTGCAATGTCAGTTGCTTGGTTCGCACTTGCCGAGCGGTTAAGTCAACCGTCTCAACGTTGCCCTGAACAAACTGAACATTTTTATATCGACGCAGCAGTTTGTGAATGGGCAATGCAATCCACTCCGGCTCCAAGGTTGCCGTTGCCACCTGATAGAGCAGGGGCACAAAGGTGTGGTAATTATTCCGGTCAATCAAAGTGACCCGAGCAGCCGCTCCTCCCAGGGAAACCGCCGTTTGCAGGCCACCAAAACCAGCGCCAATAACCACAATATGAGGGAGAGGGGAAGAGACCATCTAAAACCCTAAGCGTCATCACTCGCTACAACAAGAGAAGTTATAGCTTGAAGACATCTGGTTAGCTTTGCATGAATTGCCATGATAATCTGGGTCCTAGAAATAAAGTGATGTTTGGGGGCAACCATGCCCCCTTTTTTTTGGGCTTACTTTCAGTACGGGCCAGTGAGTCAATTGGATGTGGTCAAAAATAATTGGCAATACCGACATCCGATCGCAGACCTGACTCGTATATAGAATGAGTGCAACGATGCTGTGGGCAGATGCTTTTGAAAGTTCCCCAACCCAATCCATCTTCAGAGGAGAACCGCCCTGTTCCCTCTTCTCAATATGCAGATATCACTGACCTGGTTGCAGCGATTAAGCGACAGGAGTTAAACGCGCTTGGGTATCTGTTCGACCAGTATTCCAGCTTGGTTTATACCCTGGCTTACAAAATTTTGGGCAATTCCTCGGAAGCAGAAGACTTAATGCAAGAGATCTTTCTGGGGTTGTGGGAGCGTTGCACTTACAATCCCAGTCGGGGCAGCTTATCGAGCTTTTTGGCGACAGTGACTCGGTCTAGGGCCATCGATCGACTGAGGATGAAGGGGAATCGGCGTCGTATTTTGTCCCAGTGGCAAGACAGCCTGTCACCTAATCCTTCTCCGACGCCCTTGGACCATGCCAGCCAGTCCGAAAAACGCCAAGCCCTTCAGCAGGCTTTAACGGAACTGCCGGAAGAGTATCGTCAAGTTTTGGAACTCAGTTATTTCGGGGGATATAGCCAATCTCAAATTGCCGAGCAATTGAACAAGCCCTTAGGCACGGTCAAAACCTGGGCAAGGAAAGGATTGATTCAACTTCGCCAGTCGCTACAAACGCAAATGGAGCTTTAGTTTTATGGTCGATCCAACCCCCCATCACCGATTTGAAGAACTCGCGGCGGGCTATGTTCTGGGCAATCTCGACTCGGATGAGATGGCTGAGTTTCAGCAGTTAGCGGTAGAACACCCCTCCCTATGGGAAGAGGTGGCTGGGTTGCAAGAGACCCTGGATTTATTCCCCTTTGCCCTGGCTGAATCCCAACCTCAACCCTCGGCTCGGGAGCGGATGATGCAGACGGCTCAAACCCAATCCCCTGCCTCTAAACAACCCAAAGTAAGCCCCAAACCTCAACGCCCTTGGGCCAAAATCTTTGGCAGTATTGCAGCCGTTACAACGATGGCTCTAGGGTTGCAAACGGTCCACTTTCAGCAACAGTTGGCTCAAGTTCGCCAGGAGTTGGCTGAACAGAAAAGTCTGATGGCTACTCTGCCCTCGACGATGCCCCAGACCGCACCTAGAAATGTGGTGATTACCACGACGGATACGTTTGTGAACCGGAACTGGCAAGGGGTAGAACAGATTCTGGTGGATCATCACAAGTCGCTCAAAAAAGGGCCGAAAGCGGTGGACATCCCCAGTAATCAGCCGATAGAGCTAGCTGCCTTACTCAGGGCGCAGGCCCCGATGCCCTCAGCGATGCCCATTCTTTCCCAAATGAGTTCTAAGTTATTGGGGGGCAGTGTTTGCACGTTTGGTAAGGCCAAGGGGGTCCGGATCATGTACGATACGGAGCACCATGGCAAGGTCTCGTTTTACCAAATTGCTCGTTCTCAACGGCCAGAACTACCGCAGTTCACGCCAGAGAAGCTCTATCTCGCGATCCAAGATGGACCGGGAGGGGTGTTTTGGAGTGATGGTGAGTTTCACTATGCGATCGTGTCTGACCTGTCGGCAGATGAGTTAAAGGAACTAACTTCCGCCGTTGAGATTGTAGAGAGCTAGGGATAAGCAGAATACTGAGGCTTGCTTGCTAACTGAAGCATATCCACTGGCAAAGTTGCGGGGACTCCTAATCGTTACAGTAGGCTCCCATCGCCTCCAGTGCAATCTTTTGGGCTTCTGTTAAGCCCAAGGCACCACTAAAGTCCAGACCACCACATAAACCTGTTTGAACGACCGCTAAGCATTTACTGGTATCGACCTGCCAGAGCCTGAAGGTTTGATCATAACTTCCACTAACAATCTTCTGGCCATCCGGGCTAAAAGCTACTGATAAGATAGAATCCGTATGTCCTCTCCAAGGTTCGCCGATGGCTTTTCCTTGGATATTCCAAAGTCTAATGGTTTGGTCAGAACTTCCACTGACAATCTTCTGGCCATCCGGGCTAAAGGCTACTGACTGGACAAAATCCGTATGTCCTCTCCAGGGTTTATCGATGGGGTTTCCCTGGGTATCCCAAAGTCTGAGAGTGTGATCAGAACTTCCACTGATAATCTTCTGGCCATCCGGGCTAAAGGCTACTGAAAATACGGCAGATGTATGTCCTCTCCAGGGTTTATCGATGGGATTTCCTTGGGTATCCCAGAGTCTGAGGGTTTGATCATCACTTCCACTGATAATGTGCTGGCCATCCGGGCTAAAAGCTACTGACAAGATATGGGAGGTATGTCCTCTCCAGGGTTGGCCGATGGGGTTGCCCTGGTTATCCCAGAGTCTGAGGGTGTGATCAAAACCTCCACTGATAACCCTCTGCCCATTTGGGCTGAAGGCCACTGCAAAAACAGAATTCGTATGTCCTCTCCAGGGTTCGGTGATGGGATTTCCCTGGGCATCCCAAAGTCTGAGGGTGTGGTCAGAACTCCCACTGACAATCTTCAGGCCATCCGGGCTAAAGGCTACTGACCGAACAAAAGACGTATGTCCTCTCCAGGGTTTACCGATGAGGTTTCCCTGGACATCCCAGAGTCTAATGGTTTGGTCATCACTTATACTGATAATCCTTTGGCCATCTGGGCTAAAGGCTACTGACCTGACATAATCCGTATGCCCTTTCCAAGGTTCGCCGATGGGATTTCCCTGAGCATCCCAAAGTCTAATGGTTTGATCATAACTTCCACTGATAATCCTTTGGCCATCCGGGCTAAAAGCTACTGACCTGACATAATCCGTATGCCCTTTCCAAGGTTCACCGATGGGATTTCCCTGAGCATCCCAGAGTCTAATGGTTTGATCATAACTTCCACTGATAACTCTCTGACCATCCGGACTAAAGGCTACTGATCTGACAGAAGACGTATGGCCTCTCCAGGGTTCACCAATAGGTTTCCCCTGGATATCCCAGAGTCTGAGGGTGTGATCAGAACTTCCACTGATAATGCGTTGGCCATCTGGACTGAAGGCCACTGACCGAACAAAAGATGTATGGCCTTTCCAAGGTTCACCAATAGGTTTCCCCTGGGCATCCCAGAGCCTAATGGTTTGGTCATCACTCCCACTGATAATGCGTTGGCCATCTGGACTAAAGGCTACTGAGAAAACGGAATCAGTGTGGCCTGTCCAGGGTTTGCTGATGGGGTTGCCCTGGATATCCCAGAGTCTGAGGGTTTGGTCATAACTTCCACTGACAATTCGCTGGCCATCTGGGCTAAAGGCCACTGAAAAAACAGGAGATATATGGCCTCTCCACGGGGCACCAATGGCATTCCCCTGAATATCCCAGAGTCTGAGGGTTTGGTCATAACCTCCACTGACAATCCACTGACCATCTGGGCTAAAGACCACAGATTGAATAGCACCGTAACTTTCGTGCCTAATCCATAAGACACGTCCTGTTAAAGCATCCCACATCTGCAGTCTGCCGTTACTCTCCCCAATAGCCCATTGGTGGCCATCTGGACTCACGGCAATTGTATTAATGCCCATTAGCACCTTATTGAAACAAGAGTCTGCCAATCTGGCTCTAGCTAAATTCACTCGTAGCAAGCTGACATCAGCAAAAGTAACCCCTTTCAAATGGGTGTCGCTCAAATCATGGGTTTCTAATGCCCAAGGATTCCTATCAACCAAAAGCTGCGCTAGGTTCCCACCCCAATACCCCGCCTGTTCCTGAGTTTGCTGTCGAGTTGCTTGAATTTGGGGAAGCAACCGTTCCACCATAAGGGCCGAATCGAGCATAGGAACTGCCAGATCCAAGATCGCCTTAGCTAGTGGGGCACGTACAAGCAGTGGTTGAAGATTTTCCGTATCTTGTGAGCTAAATCGAATAAGAGGTGCAATTTGTTGGATGGCACCGCTTTCACTTACTTGCCGCTGGTAATAATCCCACCAGCCATATTCCTGGGCAGGCAACGCTTGATCAACATGGGTTTGCTCCCGCGCTACCTCAAGAAAATCAGACTCTAAAACCCCCAACATGGCCACCAGCTTGTAAGCGACAAAAAACTCCAGCAACGATCGATGGGCAGGGCTGTAATTTCCCTCCGCATCCCGAATTAGCATCGACTGTCCCATCATGTCGTAGTGCCAATGGTCCAGATCCGTTTGCTCCTGCACCACCGAGCCAAATAACTGCCGAATTCGTTCTGGGAAAAGCTTATAGTTCAGCCGCATCTGATTCGACAGAATCATTTCCCAAGACAGCTCACACAGAAAATAGAGCTTGTCTGCCAAGGAGGTAAACGTCCGATCTGCCCTAATATCCCGCTCCATCTTCCGCCGCACAGCATACAGATACA
Organism: Acaryochloris sp. 'Moss Beach'; assembly: GCF_021497025.1. Lineage (NCBI taxonomy): Bacteria > Bacillati > Cyanobacteriota > Cyanophyceae > Acaryochloridales > Acaryochloridaceae > Acaryochloris > Acaryochloris sp. 'Moss Beach'. Next base: position 1,009,793 of record NZ_CP071717.1, on the reverse strand, counting down.
CCCGTGCTAAATCACTTGGCTTACCCGCAGTAATCTCTGGCAACGCTTCCAAAATTAGTTCTGTCATCACTGGGCGACGGGCCAAATCCAAAAGCTGGGGATAGCCCATAATTTGTTGTACAGCTCTCTCATCCGCCCGAAAGGACAGCACTTGCCGAATTTGGTCCTCATTAAACTTTTCCAGTTCCAGGACTTCAAATTGAGGCGGTTCCCCTGTTAAAGCAGCGGTTGAAGCCTTTAACTCGGCACCCAATAAATTTCGCCCTTCCTTGGCTTCCGGGAAATGCTCTGTCCGACAGGTCAGAATGGCCTTTGAACCTGGCACTACCACCTTGGCCAGCTCCCAAAAATTGTTGATCATCTGCTGCCGATCGACCCGCGCTGCCATCTCATCAAAGCCATCAAAGATCAGCAGCAGTTTCCCCATTCGATTCAACTGTTCAAAAGCCGAATATCCCGGAAGCGGAATCTCATACTTCCGAAAGAAAAACTCCGAAAACAGCGACTCTACACTCACCGCTTTGGCATAGTCTCGCAGCGGAATCACCAAAGGCAGGCGAGGGCGTTCAGTCCCCTTTTGCTTTGCCTTTTGATAGGCTTGCAAAGCCTTCCAGGCATAGTGCAGTGTAAACCAAGTCTTTCCTGTCCCAAACTCCCCCAACACCGAAATATGTTCTTTAGCGGGGTCATCCAGCCATACATCCACATAGCCATCGATCCAGCCATCAGCTTTGCCATAGAAATTTGAAGCAATCTGCTGCTGGGTTTCGGGACTATATTCTTCCTTAGTGCAGGCTAGCGGTACATATTGCTCATTTATCTTTCGTCTTAGAATTTCCTCTTCTAACCATGACAAATAGCCACTAAAGTCTGCATCTTGATCCAACAATTCATCAAAGGTGTAACACGCCAAATGCACATTCTCGGCCTGAGTCACCCAATCTCGTGCTGCTTTGCTCATACGGCGACTACTTACCAACCATCCTTCGTGTGTTTGCTGATCTTTAACGGCCTGAGCTAAAGCCTTAACATCAGCAACTCCACCTTCGCCATCCACCCCTCTAATCAATACTCTGTTGAACTGCCGCCGAACTCGATAGGTAATAATCCACTCAAAATAGTCTGCTTTCCAAGTTTCATAAGACTCAAACTTAAAATCCAAAGTCTTAAACCACTCCCGCATTTGCTGAGCTAAACCATATGCTCGACATTGCGCTTCAAGAGGGCCTTCTTTAGCTAATAGTTGGGTTATCTCAGTAAGCTTTGCCTCTAAAGTTGGTAACGTCTCTAGCCGTGCCCAAATTACTTTCAAGTCTTCTTGAAGATACTCAATATTCTGATCCCTAAGTGCGGCTTCAGGCTTACGAGTCTTGCATGCTACCGCCAAAAAGATTGCACTAAACCGTAATAGCCCCAACTTATAATCAATCTCTGCAGCTCTGACCTTATCAGCCGCTGCAAAATCACGTATGCAGCTTTCTCCTTCAGCTTGTAACAAAAGAGGATTATCCTTCTCAAGCGGTGTTCGAAGAACTTTGCGAATTTCTTCATGCTGAAGAAATTCCAACATTAGATAATGATCCTTCACTGCCTTCTCGATTTCTTGTTCAGCCCCCTCCCTAAGAGGATCTTGCTGCTCTTTCATCAAAGGATGTTCTTGCATCCCATACTCCACAAGAGCATAGGCATATACCCCCCTAAAGTCAGCAGGTGGATATTCAGGATCCAGGCCAAATTGCTTGAGCAGCTTAATCACTTCCTCATTCCGTTGCAGTTTATTGACTGCAATAGGTGTGGCAATTTTTGCAATTGCTCCAACAAGCTGCCCTATTTCGATTGGCACAAATTCGCTCCAAGAATATAGCTCAGGCCGTAATCTGCCTAGCTGTCATTATGCAAGCAATTTTTTGCCAACACCTTCAGTGCTTATTTTTTGTTTAACGATGCAGAAACAAATCAATGAATAAATGGTCATTTAATAAAGATACTAAAAACATGAATTTTTGACTTTTACCTAGCCATAATTAAATCCTAAACAGTTTTTCGCAGGCATGATAAAAATTGGAACTTAACAAAAAGTTCAACACTATCTCTCACGCTCTATTGCACATAATCTCAACACTATAGAGAACCCACAATTCAAAGATGCTTCTATCTCTCTTATTCGTTGATAAAGCAGTTAGACCTAAGAGACACTGTGTAGCTGAATATCACATCAATAGGGTGAGCTAACGATATTTATTCCCTAGTGCTTATCAGTAAGGGCAAACTCTAAAACCACTTTCTCAAATGTGATGTTTTACTAAAATCGCATAATTTTTCTGTCAATCCCTGACAGCTTATCCAGAAGTACATAACTGACTACTCTATACATACCAAAGGAAGATTTCTATGACAGATCGTCGACAAGATTCCTATGCAGTTCGAGTTGAAGCCGCAGAGCTAGCTAGAAGTCGAAATCATCCTGACCATAAGGCCAACGGCGATGAAGAAAGATATGCTGGCGCACAATATTTTATGTCCTTCACAAAAGGACTTCCTCACAATCCTCAAACTGGACTTCTTGAAGACCCACAAGATTTCGTTGAGTTCCGTCGTGCTATTGATGATGGCTTTATCGACCCTTTTTCAATATCAGTCCGGCATGGCGCAAAGTTTGTCGTTCCACTTGGAGGAGGAGTGGAACCAGAACCCGATCCAACAGATAACTTCAGACAGTGGGAGGCCCCAACCGCAGGCGTTGTTTTTGATTTGGAAGGACCTGATGCCCAAGCAGTAACCATGCCTCCTGCTCCTCCATTACTAGATGCCAATGGCGCTCCCAATCCAGAGCTGGTACTAGAAATGGCAGAAGTCTATGAATTAGCTGTTCTCCGAGATCAACCTTTCAATAATTTTGAAAACGGCAGCGCAACTCCTGAAATAACTGCATCCATAGCTCGACTCAACGCCCTGAGTTATGTTGGAAATCAAACCGGACGTCCCCGAAAGGTTAATAGTGCTGGTGAACTGGATGCACAAACAGTATTCCGGGGTTCATCCCCAGGGGTCGAAGTTGGTCCCTATCTGTCTCAGTTCCTTTTAATTGGCAATACTGACCGCAATGGTAACGGTAATGTTGACCAAGGCTTGATTACATACGGAGTACTACAGATCGATCAGAAAGTCCCCGTTGCTCAGCCTCAAGAAGATTACATGAGAACTATGGAGACGTATGTCAATGTTCAAAGAGGGATAAGACCAGACCCAGAAAATTATGTTCCAGACCCTGCTGGTGGCCCCTCTCCTCGTCCAGCCCGACGCTTTATAGCGACCCCCCGAGATTTAGCCACTTATGTCCACTATGATGCACTTTATGAGGCATACCTCAATGCGTGTATCATTCTCTTGGAAATGGGAACTCCATTTGACCCAGGGTTTGATCACTTGTCTGGTGTAGGTGCAGCAGCGAATGATGCCAACACACGACGTAATGCTGGAGGCTTTGCACTGTATGGTGGACCTCATATTTTGAACTTAGTGACTGAAGTTGCAACTCGGGCGCTCAAAGCGGTGCGTTTTCAGAAGTTTAACAACCATATCCGCTTACGACCAGAAGCATTGGCTGCTCGGATTGAACTAGAACGCTTACGAAGTTCTGGTGCTGTACCAACAGCATTAGTTCCACCTGCCTTACAAGCGAGCATGGCAGGCTATAGGGAAATTTTAGAGACTAACGGTACATTAACTGCTGTTGCTGCTATTCCTGGGCCTGGAGCTGGTAGTTATTTCCTACCCATGGCATTCCCTGAAGGTTCCCCCATGCACCCTGCATATGGAGCAGGGCATGCAACAGTTGCTGGAGCCTGTGTGACTATCCTTAAAGCCTTCTTTGATACTTCGTCAGTTCTCGCTCAGTCCGGTGGTAGGGTTGCATTTAAACGATTGAATACTGGTGACGCTCGAATTGCTTTCCGTGCCCCTGCCGCAGCTGGTGCTGACACGCTTGATCCGTTTGTTCCTGAGCAATTCTTAACTCTAGAAGGAGAGCTGAATAAGTTGGCAGCTAATATTTCAATTGGTAGAGATATGGCAGGGGTTCATTATTTCACTGACTACTACGACAGCTTACGAATGGGTGAAGAAATTGCAATTGGGATTCTAGAAGAACAGGCTCTAACCTATTCAACCGATCCCTTTGTATTATCTGTGCCTACCTTTGATGGTGACGTTAGAAGGATTGGCCGCCGATGAGTCGTCCAGCCCGTCGTCCCGCCAGAATTCGGCCCCCTCAGCGGGGGAGAACGCCATCAGTATCATCTGCCAATCGGCTGAATCGTGAAGTACAGCCGTTTGTGCGCCCAGATCCTCCTCGAACCGGAGGTCGTAGAATGACTTCAAGTCCGCCACCACCACCTCCACCATTCCCTTGCAGACGTTTTATTCAAGAACGGGTGGAGCTGGTAGTGGCTATTCTCGCTATCTTAATAATGCTGATTATTGTTCAAATGAACTCAAACCTAATCCCCCATTAAGTCTGCAATAGATAGAGCAAAGACCAGGAGGGTAAGCACCGTAGCGTGAGTTCCCTCCTGATTTTTGTTTGAAATGTATTTAATGTTTTAGATGGTGTGTTAATCAATAGGGCAATCGCGTTAGCAACTCTTCCAAGCTCGATTGCCAAGCTTCAAAATCCTCTGACTCTTGCCATAAATCCTTGAGTTCAGAGTTAGACATAATGACTTCTACCGCTTGCCTCGCCTTAGCCACCAACGTAGCTGAAGGGGAGGTTCGCTCCTCAGCCCACACATCAATTTCATCCGGGCAATCGTCATGGGGTTTCCCTAGGAGTGTTGCAATGGCCTCTGCTGCTGCAACAGCACCCGAGCAATCTGGGGCTTCGGGATAGTCATCGGCTTGGTCAATGATCGTGTTGAGCGTATCGATAATCATGCCATCGTCCGAGTAGCCCTCTAGGTCGGCCACCCAATCCATTGCATCGTCATTTTCAAAGTTGCCATATCCCCATGCACCCATAGTTATCCCCTCTAATATTCACGGATAATTTATGCCAATCGATATTGATCAAAGAAAAGTATGGTTGTAGCATCAATATCAGCATTATTCGCGTGGGGACAAAAAGAAACCCATATTCCTGAAAAAACTGACCTTTATAGGATAGATGCTTGAATATGCTTGCTTTTCGACAGTCTTGGTAGCATTCTGGGGCTAAATTTTGCTAGCCATTAGGAGTTGTTGGTCATAAGCCTGTTTAAGAAAAGCTTCAATATTCTCCAGATCTGAATGCTTATCCACCTTCAGGCGAATGCTATAAGTTCCGCCATGTTTTTTTTCAACATCGCGAATTTCAATCTCATCCTGCTCAAATTCAGTACATAGCGATTGAAAGGCCGTTAGAAAAGCCAGCCAGTTAATACCATCCATAAAGATTAAATCCAGAGTTGCTAGCTTGGGTTGCACCAGCTTTCTGAACACATCGGCGGTAAAGTCCCCTTCCGGTGGCTGACGATCTTGTTGGTCTGCTTGCAGATAGATGTGGAGACACTCAATATCATCGAGTTTGGTGTCAATACTGATTTCCCAGTTCTGTAAACAAGCCCCTGTAAAAATGGCCTGGGTAAAATCTGCAGAAATAGCAATAGTAGATTCAAGGGCAGCAGATCTGAGATCAGCACCCCGGAGATCGGCCCAGGTTAAGTCAGCTTCCAATAGGTCGGCCCCTCGCATATCGGCCCAGCGAAATTCAGCCCGTCTAAAGTCAGTCTCCGTTAAGGTGGAGTGACAGAGATTGGAGCCGCTTAGGGTTGCGCCCTGGAGATTCGCTTGGGTGAGATTGGCAAAGGAGAGGTCTACCCATCGCATTGTTGCCCCCTGGAGATTGGCTTGGCTGAGGTTCACATGTTCCAGATTGGTGCCGCTTAAATCTGTCCCCGTTAGCTGTGCGCCGATCAATTGAGCTTGACTCAGGTTAGCCCAGCGGATAAAGGTGCGGCTCAGGTTGGCTTGGTTTAAATTGGCCCCACTGAGGTTAATCTCGCAGCAGTCTTTCCCACTCAGATTGGCCCCTTGTAAGTCTGGACTCACTGTTGGGTTGTCCTTCCGCCATTGATTCCAGGCTTCAGTCCCTTTTTCCAGGATTTGCACATGCTCTGAATTCACCATACCTGCTCCCAAAGCTGGTTTGTTCGATCAGTTCTACTAGTCTGCCCTGTAATACTTGAGAAGAAACCCTAAAAGAATATGTTTGAAGAACAGCCCTCCTCTGTGCAAAATCGAGTTAAATCTTTAGCCTCGGAAGCCCAAGCCCAAAACCAGCCCTACGCTTGGTTTGAACCCCTATATGCTCAAGCGAATGGCAATGCGGATCAGGTGCCTTGGGCCAAGTCGACGGCTCATCCTTATTTACAAGCTTGGTTACCCGAGCAACCCCAACCGCCAGCCCATAGCAAAGCCCTGGTGATTGGCTGCGGTTTGGGGAATGATGCTGAAGCGCTGCAAGCCCATGGTTATCAGGTGACTGCGTTTGATGTATCACCCACTGCGATCGCATGGTGCCACCAGCGTTTTCCTCACTCAGCAGTAGACTATCAAGTTGCCGATCTTTTTCATCTAGACCCAAGCTGGAACCAGGCTTTTGATTTGGTCTATGAATGCCGAAATATTCAGGCCTTGCCCATCCCTTTACGTCAGCAAGTCGTGGGTGCGATCGCACCGCTCGTAGCCAAAACAGGACAACTGCTTGTCGTTACCCGAATTCGTCCTGATGAACAAGAGTGTGAGGGGCCACCCTGGCCCTTGTCGCCCTTCGAACTCGCTGAATTTGAGAATTATGGACTGGTCGAAACAGATCGAGCAACTTTTGTAGAGGGCGAAACGGTGACGGTACAGCAGGCGCGAATCATCTACCAATATGCCTAGGGCTAGTTGTTATTCAAACAGCGATCATGAACCCACAGCACGTCCTTGAGATAAGGCGCCGTTGAATTTGAGATTGCACCTCGGCGTCGATAGTAGTCGAAACTTGCCAAATCTGTAATAAAGGCATATTTAGGAGCCTGTGGTTCTCGTCCAAAAACACCTGGTGTCGCCGATTGAAAGGCTTGACTGAAAAAGTTCAGGCGAAAACTATGGCGTTCAGACTTAGGTTGTTGCCGCCACATCAAGGAGATGGAACCATAGCCATTGGCTTGGGTCAGGTCAAATCGATACAGTGGGACTTGCTTTGGATGCTGAAGCGTTACGGTTTCCCCGTGGGTGCGGCCCCGAATACCAATTCAAAACCTTGGCCATCAGCCTCTCGATAGACACTTTCAGAAATTTTACAAGGGGCAGCCAATACTGATTCCGATAGAAGGAGTACCCCCATACTGCATAGGGAAATTTTCATAAACATCCTTTGATCCACGCCATAGTCCGGCGTTTGAGTGAAACACCTAACAGCCATTATTCCTCAAATCCCAGTCCCCAGAGATTTGAGCAACGTTGATTCGCACCCGTGCCCCATCCTCTATTTTTTAACAAGAGTAAATGCAAAAAAATGAATACCGATTCATCAGCCTGATTGGGTAATTTTATTTTGAGGACAGAGATATAAAAAAGAAGATTATCCTTGTGTTTTGATTTCATGATATTGCAAGTCATTGTATCAAGGTATACATATGCTTTGCACTTATTCCATTACATTCACTGCAGGTAAAAAAATAATACTTTGAGTATTATAGGTAGGCTAAAAAAAACTATTTTTCTAGTGATACAACCTGCTATTCAAATCTATTCCAGTCAAATCATTTGATACATCCTGACCCGATATCCTGAGGTTCAGCTAGGTGATAAAACGTCGTAGATTTATTCAAACTGCCGGATTAGGGAGTATTGCCCTTGCAGTTGCAATTCAAGACAAGCTAACAAGTGTCAGTTTTTTTTAACCCTAATTCTTTGTCTTTAGCTGATATACAACATTTTGAATATGAGTTTCCAAGTCTTAATAAAAAACGGTCAGTTAGTTGGCCTTAAAAAGCTAAAAAAATAAATACTTTCTAGAAGAATTAAAATCCGGGCATAGCCTAGAAATGGTAGCCATTTCATCGGGTAAATCCTGGATGGGATCCTCCCGTTCTGAAAACCTGGCGTTGGCTCAAGAACGGCCTCGACATGCCGTCACCGTCCCTGCCTTTTTTATTAGTAAATATCCCATTACCCAAGTGCAGTGGGCTGCAGTCGCGGCGTTGCCAACCGTGGAGCGAGAGCTAGATCCATTCCCTGCTCATTTTCAGGGGTCGCTCCGTCCCGTAGAAAGCATCTCTTGGCTAGAGGCCGTTGAATTTTGTACGCGCCTCAGTCATAAAACCGGACGGACCTATCAATTGCCAAATGAAGCTCAGTGGGAACAGGCTTGTCGAGCAGGAACCCAAACCCCCTTCAACACCGGAGCCACGATCACCAGTGAATGGGCAGATTATGTGAGCACTTATTCCTATGCCGGTGAGACAACGGGGAACTATCGGCGACAAACCCAAGAGGTCGGGAGCTTTGCCCCCAATCCCTTTGGGTTACACGATATGCATGGCAATGTTTGGGAATGGTGTGCCGATTGTTGGCAGCCAAACTATCGCCGTAAAGCCCTCCCTCAGGGAACCGTGCGAGCTATTCGTGGAGGTGGTTGGCTAGACCCTCCCGAGAGACTCCGCTCGGCCAGCCGTTCGGGATATGACCAACAGGGCTTAAACCGGACCATTGGGTTTCGAGTCATGACGGTGTTGAGTTAATTCAGGAGAGGCTATGGCATTGATCCAAAAGATTCCAGTCACTGTTTTAACAGGGTACTTAGGGGCCGGGAAGACCACCTTACTCAATCGAATTCTGACGGAAGAGCATAACCAGCGCATCGCTGTGATCGTCAATGAATTTGGTGAGGTCGGTATCGACCATCAGCTAGTGATCGACGCCGATGAAGAAGTCTTTGAAATGAACAATGGCTGCATTTGCTGCACCGTTCGAGGAGACTTAATTCGGATTATTGGTAACCTCATGCAGCGGCGAGACCGCTTTGACCATTTGGTGATTGAAACCACGGGCCTTGCCGATCCGGCCCCCGTGATTCAGTCCTTTTTTATGGATGAAGTGATGCTACGGCAAACTCAGCTGGATGCCGTCGTGACGGTGGTGGATGCCAAGCATATTTGGGACCACTGGGAGAGTAGTGAAGCCCAAGAGCAAATCGCCTTTGCTGACGTAATTTTGCTGAATAAGCAGGATTTGGTGCCGCCAGAAGTGCTGACCACTCTGACCCAACGGGTGCGCAGCATGAATGCGATCGCAACCCTACATCCCACCACCAACTGCAATATTGATCTGAACCAGCTCCTAGGAGTCCAAGCCTTTAACCTCAGCCATGCCCTCAGCATCGATCCAGAGTTTTTAGACGAAGATGCCCATGAACATGATCAAACCGTTTCTTCCGTCGCCATTACCGAGACGGGGACCGTGGACAGCGTCAAGCTTAATCGGTGGCTTTACCAGCTGGTCCAAGCTCGGGGTCCAGACCTGTTCCGCATGAAAGGCATTTTGGATATGGATGAAGCCGATCGTCGGTTTGTCTTTCAAGGGGTGCATATGACCTTGGACGGCAGACCTGGCAAACCCTGGCGTCCCGGTGAAACCCGCCGCAATGAACTGGTTTTTATTGGCAGAAACTTAGAGGAAGCAGAGCTGCGTCAGGGTTTTCAGACTTGCTTGGCTTCCCGCCCATTGATGGCAGAGGTAACCGCATGAAACTACAGCATAATCTTGGGGGGCCTAGAAGGACTAGATCCCGTTAACGTCGAAAAACAGGTATTTGTTGAACCCTGGGAAAAGCGCATCTTTGGCATCCACACCGCTATGATGGCCCTCAGCAATCATCTCAATACCTCCATCCCGAAATATGAGATTGCCAAGGTTCCCACCCAATTCAAGAGCTTCTGGACTTGGGGGCACCTGCGCCAAGGGGCCGAAGCCATGCATCCCTTTGAGTATTTTCGGCTGCGATATTACGAAAAATGGTTGGGGGGCATTTCTGGCTTCTTTGTGGAAGAAGGCTACATTACCCAGGAAGAACTAGATACCCGCACCGCAGAGTTCTTAGAAGACAGTGCCAAAGCTGCTGCTCCCCTACTCAAGGGCGGCAAAGCTGGGATCGATACCCAAGTAGAAAAGTATCTGCGAGAAGGGGACTCGCCGAAGCGACCCGCCCCAGCTCCTCCCAAATTTAAGGTGGGAGATCGGGTCAAAGTCAAAAATGTTCACCCCGGTGCCCATAGTCGTTTGCCGGGGCAGTTGCGAGACAGAGAAGCGGTTGTGGTCCGGGTCTACGAAGGAGCCTTCACCTACTTCTTCCCTACGGAAGATGGGATTGGTACACCCATGCCTGTGTACAGCTTACTGTTCCAGCCCGAAGACATTTGGCCTGAATCCCTAACAGAGCCGAAGTCGGTTTATTACAACGACATTTTTGAAGTTTATTTGGACGCCGCCTAGATTATGCCGAGTAACTACCCTGGATTTAAATATGGCGCTGATCGTGAAACCTACAGTGCTGCTAAGGTCAAAGCCCTGGAGTCGTTGTTGATCGAAAAAGGGATTATTACGGGTAAGACGGTCGATCAAATTCTGGGCTATTTTGACACGGAAATGGGACCGTTTAATGGGGCCAAATTGGTCGCCAAAGCCTGGGTCGACCCGGAATTCAAGCAGCGGCTCTTGGCAGACTGTAATGCCGCCTGCCAAGAACTGGACTTTCCCGCAGGGATGTCTGGAGCGGAAGGGGAGCATATGCGAATTGTCGAGAACACCCCTGAAGTACATAACGTCATTGTTTGTACCTTATGTTCTTGTTATCCCTGGCCCACCCTCGGGTTGCCTCCCTACTGGTTTAAAGATCCGACCTTTCGGGCACGGGTGGTGAGGGAACCTCGTGTCGTCCTCAAAGAGTTCGGCGTCACCTTGGACGATTCTGTAGAAGTGCGAGTCTGGGACAGCAGTGCCCAAATTCGCTGGTGGGTGCTGCCCATGCGTCCAGCGGGAACTGAGGGCCTCAGTGAAGCTCAACTAGCTGATTTACTGACCCCAGAAGCAATGATGGGTGTTGCCACCGTGCAAGTCTAGTGGGAGGATGACGGTCATGTTTACTCAATTTGAGCACTTCGCAGCGACGAGTTTGATGGGGTCTCCGGAAGAAGCGCCTCCACGCCAAGACGGTCACCTGCATTTTGATCGAGATTGGGAGAAAATGGCCTTTGGGGTTGCTATTGCCCTATCAAAGCAAGGCCATTTTGAATGGGAAGCCTTTCGTCAGACCCTGATCGAAACCATCAATGAGTGGGAAACCACCCATTCCCTAGATGACCCAGAATGGGACTATTATCACTGTTGGTTAACCGCCCTAGAAAAAGTGGCTGTTGAGTCAGGGGTCATTGCTGCTGGTGAGCTGGAGGCTCAAATGACCCAACTGCTGGATTGTAAAAGTGAATCCTGTTCCTAATTGAATTTGCATCATCTACCTGAGGAAAGCCAATCGATGACCATTTCCACCCTATCCCGCAGCACTATGCCCAGCCGACGGCTAGGACTTGGCATTACTTTAGGGATTATCACTTTATTAACCTGTTCATCCCCTGCCCTAGCCCATCATCCTTTGGATGGGCGTCTACCTGCCAACGCTTTTGAAGGGTTTATGTCTGGGATGGGACACCCCGTGATTGGGATTGATCACCTGGCCTTTGTGATTGCCGCCGGACTCGTCGCAGCCCTGATGCGCAAAGGAGCGATGGTGCCGATTTTGTTTGTATTGGGGTCCCTGGCAGGAACAGGCATCCATTTACAGGCCCTTGACTTACCGGCTCCTGAAGCCTTTATTTCGACTTCAGTTCTAGCATTTGGCCTGATTTTAGCCCGAGGATCACAAACGAATGTCTGGCTGATATCGCTGTTGGGGGCCGTTTCCGGTATGTTTCATGGCTATGCCTATGGTGAAGCCATCGTTGGCGCTGAGATGACGCCTACCATTTCCTATCTGCTAGGGTTTGTCTCCATCCAGCTAGCAATTAGTTTGGCTGCCTGGGCCATTGGCAGAGCCCTTCAGAAAAAGAATCAGAGCCAAGGTCTGTTGAATCTGCGATTTGCCGGGTTTGTTCTGAGCGGTATGGGTGCTGTATTTCTCAGCTCGGTTGTCCTGGGTTGAGTGAAATTGTAGGCCTTACACTCCAAGCAATTAGCTTGATTTAAATCTGAAGAGCGCCGTGGAATCCCACGGCGCTCTTGTTTTGATGCCGTATATCTGAATTAACGAGAGGTACTCATTTGGGGCATTGAAGAATCTTGGCTAGATAGTCCGACTAGACCTTCACTTAATTCCCAAAGCCGCTGTGCTTTAGCATCATCTAGAGATTCATTAGACATCTCTTGCTCAAAGGAGGGGCGGTCTTTTTTCTGCTTGTTACCCCAGCTCCAGTACACGCCAGACTTACCGAATAGCGGATCAGAAACAACCTGAGCCACTCGGGTCCCAGCTAGTTCTTCCGTCACAAAGCCGCCGGTGATAAAGCGCTGGAACTTCGGAAATAGGAACCTAAACAGAGGGAAATGATTGCGGAATAACCCCGTTGTCGCCACACATCCAGGATAGAGAGCACTGAAGGTAATCCCCGTAGAGTCATGGAAACGACGATGGAGTTCGCGCATGGTCAGCATATTGCAAAGCTTGCTGTCCTTATAGGCTTTACCTGGCTTGAATTTCTTGCCATTAATCATGGAGATAGGTGCTTTGAAGCCTGCTTCCAGACCCCTCATATCGCCTAAATCAGGCGGTGCCGGAATGGGGATTCTACCCCCTAGCTCTTTGGGGTTGGCAGTCACGGTTCCCAGAATAATCAGACGGCGCTGATCAAAAGAAGACCGCATCAGGTCTTCGAGAAAAAGATTACAGAGTAGGAAGTGACCTAAATGATTGGTGCCTACGTTTAACTCATACCCTTCTGCCGTATGTAGCGGCTTCTTGAGCAGGGGCATGTAGATGGCTGCATTACAGACAAGGGCATCTAAGGAGCGACCCATTTCCCGAAAGTCTTTTACAAATCGGTGAATGCTCTCAAGGCAAGCCAGATCAAGATGGATCACTGAGTAACTGTCCCGGGGAATGCCCACAGACTGGGCAGCCGTTTCTGCCTTCAGAAAATTGCGGCAAGCCATAATCACATGCCACTTACCGGTAAGTGCTAAAGCTTTGGCTGCATATAGACCGACGCCCGAAGAAGCTCCGGTAACCACCACGGTTTGTTTTTGATGTTGTTCCATTTTGTGAGGCTTCTTAAGCTTTATTGACTTAAATTTACTAATCTTCAGGTTCACACAAGAATGGGGGGTTCAGGGGATTCCGCAATAAACCTTAAGAAATCTTCGACCAAAAGCTGATAAATGGTTTCAGAAATTTGCTTATTGTTTTCTATTTTATTTATCTAATGCTCTTCTAATTTCAACAATTAAGGGTTCTACTTCCTTTCCGTTTCAAGATTTCATATAACTAGCAGCTCAAAAAATATTCACCATGCAAGGGTTATACTGCAGACGACTTGTGACTTAACATAGTAGCGGAGAGATTTGGCACACTGGGAGTATCCCCCCACCTACTCTCTTACTTGCATGATTAAAATTGATTTCACCGCAGAGGAAATCCAACACCTCAACTACGAACGCTATCATCATCCTCACCCACGGGTGCAGCGACGGATGGAAGTGCTCTACTTGAAAAGTCAGGGTCTTCCCCATGCCCAGATTTGTCAGCTTTGTCAGATTAGTCGTCCGACCTTAGCTAAAACCCTTCGTCAGTATCAACAAGGCGGAATTGAAGGACTGAAGACCCTGGAATACAAAGGTCAACCTAGTTCACTCAATGCTCATAGCGATAGTGTGAGAGCCTACTTTGAGCACCACCCGCCCCGCACCAGTGCAGAAGCCCAAGCAGTCATTGAACAATTGACAGGCATTAAGCGTTCTCCAACCCAGATCAAAGCCTTCCTCAAGCGCATTGGTTGTCGCTATCGAAAAGTGGGGTATGTGCCGGGAAAGTCGAGTCTGCCCGAGAAAATTGAGGAGCAAGAGCAGTTTCGACAAACTCGCCTTGAACCCTTATTAGAGGAAGCTCAACGCCAAGAGCGTCTTGTCTTTTTTGTGGATGCTGCTCATTTTGTTCACCGGGCTTATCTGGGGTTTCTCTGGTGCCTTCGTCGGATCTTCATCCCGTCTCCTTCTGGCCGTCAACGATTCAATGTTCTGGGTGCACTCAACGCTGTCACCAAAGAAGTCACCAGTATCACCAACCACACCTACATCAACTCTCATAGCATGTGTCTGTTGCTAGCCAAGCTGGCACTACTCGACCCAGTCATACCCATCAGCGTCATTTTAGACAATGCCCGATATCAAAAATGCCAGCTGGTGACTGACTTTGCTGAGATCGTCGATATTGAGTTAGTCTATTTGCCCTCCTATTCACCCCATTTGAATTTGATTGAGCGGCTTTGGCGCTTTGTGCGCAAGGAATGTCTCTACTCGAAGTATTATGCCGATTTTCACTCTTTCAAAGGGGCCATTCAACATTGCATTGATCAATGCAATGGAGAGCACAAGGCGAAACTAACAAGCCTTCTATCACTCAAGTTTCAGTCTTTTAAAGAAGTTAATATCTTAGCCGTCTAGAGTATATGTAAGTTGGCCACCCTATTCACTCTTTTATCGGGATGGGAGTAGCCTTCTAAGGTAATTCCTTTTTAAAAAGGGTATTTCTACTGCTTACAGGACCATGGAAAATAACATTGATGTCAGAATGTGCTCTGCTTATGACTTTATATAAAACAGCTTGCTATTTGGCTTTGAGCGATTGGTATTCCTTGGTGTCGTAGAGAAAGTTTGCCAACGTCTTGGCGGAGTTAACAACTAGTACCGCGTGATGTTTCGATGGTTTGTACGATCTCACATGAGCATCGCTCATGCGATTGCGACTTGCGGCAATGCCACTGATGATATTGACCAATCCCGACAACACCTGTTTTAGCGTAGAATCGATATCTTTACGTGATGGTTCCAGATACAGAATCTTTTGCACACGCTTGTAGAGTTTCACCATGTCGCCATCGTATTTCTCTGGCACATCAGAGTCGAGCGTGCTCTCAATATCGAGCATGATTGCTTCAAGCAGCGACCGAGCATTGGTGATCGCCCCATCGTAATCACCTGCAAGAACCTTTTGTTCTGACTTCTCAATCTGCTCATCGATGAACGCATGGGCATCGTTTGTGCTGCTGCCATAGGGGGATGAGAATTGAACTGCAGAACCTTCGACATTACGGATTTTGACTGTGCCACGGTTAATAGTGACTTGGTATCCATCGTATTTAAGCCGCTTGTTGACGAATTCGATTGCTGGTTTGAGTTCTTTTTTTGTGTCCATAAATTCGCGCGGATCAAGGATATGGCAGATTACCGCAGCCAGATTGTCGGTTCCGTTCAGGGCGAGCAGGCATTCCTCCGTATACATCCAGCGTGATGGAAAATCTTGTCCATAGGTGTCGTTGAAGCCGTATTTGTTGAACAAATCAACGAGCTTGGGACCACTACGATACGGTGAGAGTTCTTCGTCACCTGTGACGATCTTGCTGAGAGCCTTAATTGAGTGTTGAGAGAGTTCCATATCCGAATTTCAGTTTGGATGGGTATCTCATCCAAGCAAGGTTAGCTAAGTGCTGTTGACAAATAACTATGATAGCGACTGATAACTACGTTAAAAGGGGAACCATTTGTCAATAACCTGGAAAACAGCTTGTGCTTCAACATGACTGGCTACAGCGGAAAATCCAGGCTGGAACAGTAGTGAGATCGAGCTGACATAGGCGGTTGATGAATATGACGAAATTTTGTGGCTATCAGCGCCATGTCTGTTTGTTGTCGGCTTTTATGGTGGGATTGCTGGTTCAACCCGCCTGGTCTCAGGCTCAGCGCTTGACCCCTATTGCCCAACCCTTCGTGCATCCAGCAGAGAAGAAGATGGACTATGGCCTGCTGGTTCGGGCTATGCGACAGTTCTTAGCCAACGATCGTTACTTGCTCAAATCAGAATTGACCCTTAAGGCCAAAACACCTGGAGCAGATCTGGTCTCAGTGGCCCAAATTCAAACGATTTCTGAAGAGCCTAATCGGTTCAGAACCCAAATTACCTTTATGGAACAGACGGGCGAAGTGGGGAGAGAATATCTTTTAGTCTCAAATGGCCAACAGGTATGGACCCATGATCTTACTAACAATGTCTATGCCATTATTAGTTACCAAAAATTTCAAAATGCCAATGACAACTTCCTCTCTGGCATGTTGTCCAGACTTTTTTCCACCATCCGCAATAGTGCGGGGAAAGACAATATTTCTTTGTTGGTGAATGTCCCTGAAGATAAATTGGTGGAGATTTTGGAAACTAAATTGGCACCGAATCAGGCTGGATTACAGTCCGAGACCCAATATTTAGAGGGGGCTAAATACACCACCTACTCCTATTTGGATCAAGCCAAGGGATATCAGCTGCAAGCCTATATTGATGCCTTGACGTCTGAAATTAAGTATTTGCAAATGGCCAGTCAAGACCACCAAACCTTAAACTTCAACATTCAAGAGAAAGTGATTCATTACACCAATCCCCCTTCGGTCCCAGCCGATGCCTTTCGCTTTGTCCCCCCTACAGGGGCTAAGCTGCAAAAAACACCAATTTCGATCAATCCATTTCTGCAGTGATTATTCATTTTTTTACCTCTACACCAGGGTGGGATATACCCTAGCTTCTGGATGTCTATTAAAATTGCCAAACCAAAATTTTGGGAGATTCTGCGGACTGTGAACACGGTATCCTCTTCAGATCAAACGCGGGTTCAAGAGCTGCGGCAGTTGCTGCAAAAAGCGAGCTATGCCTACTACGGGTTAGATGCGCCCATGATGGAAGATGCCATCTACGACCAGCTCTATCACGAGCTAGTGGATTTGGAGACCCAATATCCTCAACTGATCACGTCTGATAGCCCTACTCAGCGAGTAGGGGAGCGACCTGCTACTCAGTTCTTTTCGGTTCAGCACCGGATTCCCCTCTATAGCCTGGAAAATGCCTTTGATCGGGGAGATATGGAAACCTGGGATGAGCGCTGGCATAAGTTGGTTCCTAACCTGAAGAAAGCGCCAGGGTATGTGACCGAACTCAAAATTGACGGCTCGGCCTTAGCCTTGACCTATGAGAACGGTGTATTGGTGCGAGGTACCACCCGAGGGGATGGTACTGCAGGAGAAGAGATTACCCAGAATGTGAGAACCATCCGCTCGATTCCCCTGCGCTTGAATATTGAACATCCGCCCGAATGGCTAGAGGTGCGGGGGGAAGCCTTTTTAGGATTACAAGTGTTTGACCAAATTAACCGCGATCGCATCCAAGCGGGAGAAGCCGAGTTTGCCAATCCTCGTAATGCCGCTGCAGGTACCCTCCGGCAGCTCGACTCCAAGGTGGTGGCTGAGCGCAAGCTGGATTTTTTCGCCTATACCATTCATATTTCTGGCCCCACGAATGACTTGTCTCTTCCTCAATCTCAATGGCAGGCGTTAGAGACCCTGAAGCAGCTGGGCTTTCGGGTTAATCCCAATCGACGCCAGTGCAAGAGCTTGAAGGACGTTCAGACCTATTATGATGATTGGTCCTTAAAGCGTTTGGATCTCCCCTATTTGACGGATGGGGTGGTGATTAAACTGGATGACCTAGGGGTGCAGGACGAGTTGGGATTTACCCAGAAGTTTCCCCGCTGGGCCATTGCCTGGAAATATCCCCCGGAAGAGGCGGCGACCCGCATCGAGCAGATTACGGTGAATGTGGGACGGACTGGAGCGCTCACCCCCGTAGCGGAATTCAAGCCGGTGCAGTTAGCCGGGACGACGGTATCGAGGGCAACGCTGCATAACCGCGATCGCATCTCGGAACTAGACATCCACATCGGCGATACGGTAGTGGTCCGTAAAGCTGGAGAAATCATTCCTGAAGTCCTGCGGGTTTTGCCTGAGTTGCGTCCTGCCGATGCCCAGCCCTACCAGATGCCCACAGAATGCCCGAGCTGTGGGCAACCTGCCGTTCAGCTGGAAACTGAAGCGGTGACCCGCTGCGTGAATGCTTCTTGTCCGGCTATCTTGCGTGGATCGCTAATTCACTGGGTGAGTCGAGGGGCCTTAGATATTGATGGTTTAGGGGAAAAGATTGTCGGTCAACTGGCCGACTCCCATATGGTCCAATCTGTCGCTGACTTGTATGAGCTAACGGAAGATAAGCTGATGAGCTTAGACCGAATGGGAACCAAGCTGGCGCGGAAGATCGTGGGTGCGATCGCAACTTCAAAACAACAGCCTTGGCATCGGGTTCTTTACGGATTGGGGATTCGACATGTAGGGAGTGTGAATGCTCAACTGTTAACGGAAAACTACAGCACCGTTGAAGCCTTAATGGCCGTAGACGGGGACGCAATTGCCACCATCCACGGCATTGGCCCTGAAATTGCTCAATCTGTCTATGAATGGTTTCAAACCCCCACTAACCAAACCCTCATTCAACGGTTGCAAGTAGCAGGGCTGCAAACTGCAGCCATAGTCTCTGAACCTACTCGTCCTCAAACCCTATCTGGGCAGACTTTTGTGGTGACAGGGACGTTGCCTACCTTGAAGCGAGATCAGGCCAAGCAACTGATCCAAGATGCAGGGGGGAAAGTGACGGGATCCGTGAGTAAAAATACATCCTATGTGGTCGTAGGTGCAGATGCAGGCTCTAAACTCACCAAAGCACAATCTTTGGGCATCCAGCAGCTCTCTGAAGCAGATTTACTTGAACTTTTACAAACTGCTTGAACTCTACTGGCCGCTGGAAGCCAGTTTCAACCCCTAAGCCTTGGCTTTATCCACTGCTGCTTGTAAAAAGACTTGAATTTTACCCACTTCGAATTGCTCTGACCACCGTAAGAGCTGTTGGCAAAAATAGTGGCATTGGGGATCCGTGGACTGAATCACTAATAATTCATCCATAATCTCAAACACACTGCCTCTGCTTGCCATGTCTAACAGCCGCTCTAAGTTTTCCGGAGATGGATAGGTCTTTGGGGCCTGTGCGTTGTTCGGTAGATCTGATAGAGGTGAAGACTGTTGTTCTTGGTATTGCTGCAATAGCGCTGCTATTTCCTCAACCTTAGACCCTTTAGCCAGAGATGAGATCTGCTCAACAAATGGTTCGTAGGCAGCATTAACGTGAAGCAACGAGTCGAGTTGCTGTTGTAGATCTTGGATCAAACCTTGCTGGGCCAACATTTGCAAAGATGCCAATATTGGGGAGGAGGGGAGCAGTAATGCCGTTGGCAGCGGTTCGATTTGCTGAGTTTCTAATGTTGTTTCGTACACCCACTCCAGTTGCAGCTGCTCGGCAATCGCCTCTAGTAAATCTTGCTCTTGAATAGGTTTAACTAAAAAAGCATTACTCCCTACAGCCAGAGCCATTTGCTGATTGGATGGGTCAACCGATGCAGATGAAGCAATGACTTTTATTGGTGTCAGATCTGGATCATGACGAACCTGTTTCAAAAATTCAAAACCATCCATCATGGGCATATATAAGTCAGTAATCACCAGATCAGTCTGCTGCTTGCGTATATGGTCTAACCCGTCCTGACCCTGCTCGGCCTCACAAAGATTGAAACCCAGCGGTTGTAGTAGATTGACGATGACTTCCCGATTCTCCTGGAGATCGTCAATGACCAAGATCTGCTGCCGTTTTCCTTGGTAACCCATAATGTTCTGGTGGCTGAGATGGGGTTGAAGCCGTCCCCTATCTCCAGTGAGAGAGAGCAGCAAACTAAAGGAAAACTCACTCCCTTTGCCTGGTTGACTAGCAACCTGAATTTCTCCCCCCATCAGTTGCATAATCTGTTGACTAATCGCTAATCCTAGCCCTGTTCCTTCCCCTTGCTTTTGTAGAATTCCGACCTGTTCAAAAGCTTCAAATAGTTTGGCTAGATCGGCAGAGTCAATGCCCACCCCCGTATCAATAACTTGGAATAGGAGTGACGCCTGAGTCTCAGTGATGTTGAGGACATCGACGCGTAGGGTAACACTGCCTTGGTGGGTAAATTTAACCGCGTTGCCCAATAAATTGATCAACACTTGCCGCAGACATTTTTCATCGACAAGCACCACTTCGGGTAGCTGAGGACTCGGTACGTAGCTAAACCCTAGGCCCTTTTGCTGAGCCTTGACTTTACACATTTCGACTACACTGGCCAGCAAGGTAGGTAAGTGAGTGTTGGTAGGGCTCAGTTTAAGTTTGCCAACCTCAATTTTAGAAAGATCGAGAATGTCATTGATCAGGGTGAGGAGATGGGAACCACATTGATGAACGACCTGGACACCATGACGTTCCTTGTCCGTCAAGGTGGTGGAGCGATTCAGGATTTGAGCATAGCCCAGGATACCGTTGAGGGGAGTGCGGAGTTCATGGCTCATACTGGCAAGAAATTTACTTTTGGCTTGGCTGGCATTATCTGCTCGTTCTTTAGCCATCTGCAGGGCTTGAGTGCGTTCTTTAACTTTTTGTTCCAGGGTTTGGGAGTACTCTGCTAGCTGTTGATTGGCCTGCTTTAAATCATCTTCTGCCTGCCGCCGTTGGGTGACATCTACGGCCATGGAAATGACGATTTGACGGCCATCAGGTAAGACCTCTAAAGCCGCAGAACTGAATTGCCAAAGGCAATTTTGTCTATCTCGGGTGTGAATAAAGAACTCGCCTTGCTCCCAGTTTTTAGGGTGGATTTCTTCCCCAAATGCTTTGAGTGTCCAGTCGGCTGTTGTCCGAATATCTGCTTGAGTGTAGCCTGTTAATGCTGTCCAGGTGGCATTGACTTGGAGGACTTCACCATCTTCCGCATGGATCATGATGGGGAAGGGGGCATCTTCAAAGGCACGGCGAAATCGTTGTTCGCTGAACTGCAGGTTCTCTGCTGCCGTTTTGCGATCGCTCATATCTCGACAGATACAAATCAGCTTGCCATCATCTAGCAAAAATAAACTGATTTCTTCGGCAAATGAACTGCCATCTTTGCGAGTTGCGGTGGCTTCTCCTGACCATTGCCCTGTCTCTGCCAAGATTGAGAAGGCGATGGTCTGTAGACGTTGTATCTCTGCTGAAGAATAGAGTGTTTCCCAGCTTTGCCCCATCAACTCATCTACTTCGTAGCCAAACAGAGAGACATGGACTTCATTTAAATAGATATATTTATCGTCTTCTAATATCGCCATGCCATCAATGGCAGCTTCGATGATGGAGGATCTGAGGGTGGCCGCTTCATAAAGTCTGGCATTCTCTAGGGAGATGGCAGCTTGGGAACAGAGGAAGTTGAGTACAGTGATGCGATCGCACGTAAAGACCCCCGACGCCAATTGATTCTGTAAGTACACCAGACCCTTCAAATGCCCTTGATGCAGAATCGGTAAACATAGAATACTCCGAGGTTGATGGGTTTCAAGATAGTGATCGATGATCGGCAAATCCGTCTCTAACTCATCGATGAGCAGGGCTTCTTGAGTATTTTTAACAAACTGAATCAGCTGCAGGGGGAGATCGGGATGATCAGCCAGAGGGACTGAAGACAGTTGGATTATTTCAGGCTTGGCAGTGGCCCTGACATGCCAAGTTTGATCGGCTTCAGGGAGCAGAAGAACCAACCGATCTGCACCCGAATTTTGCAGCATCATCGGAGCGAGCTTTTCCAGCAATTCATCTAGGTGCAAGCTTTCTGACAGAGCTTGAGCACCTTTAAGAATTGCAGCAAAATCAAACGCCACATTGAGGCTAGCCTGGGTTGAGTAGGCTGAAGTAGAAGAATGAATGGATAGGTTGGGGGCGCCAAGTCTAGCAAGGGTGTCTAGGGGGGTGGGAGAGCGAGGCGTTTGCTGCAAGATGGGTTGAATTAACTCGGGATAGCGTTTCTCAAGATCATCCGTTTTCGCTTTAGCGCCCCAGCGGGTATAACAGCTATAAGCTGCTTGCATATAAGCTGCGGCAGATTTATCTTTGCCCCAGATCAGATAGAACTGGGCCGCAAGCTCATTGCCCAGGGCTTCTTCTTGGGTGTAACCATTTTTCCTCGCACCCGCAATCGCGAGATCGTAAGCGTCAATCGCCTCCAGCCTTTGATCTAACACCCGATGTTTTTCAGCTTTAATTAAATCGACCTGATGCTGAAAATTCATCGGAGCCTGGCGTGAAAACCGCTCCAGATTTTCTATGTCGTTGTCAACCTGAGACAAGCGAGTGATGCGTTCTTCAGTCGTATCTTGATCGAGAATTGCTAAATAACAGAGTGCCCGAAAAAAGTGCAAGTATGAAAGTTGAATTTCTCCTGTTAATCCGTCATAAGAATTATTTGCTATCTCTGCATATTTCACGCCCAAATCAGGGTTGTAAAATAGGTAGCTGATTACTAATTTATTGATATACAGTGATGCAATAAAAACATCTAAATTATTATCTCGCCAATCTTGTAAATGTTTAGATTCTTGAAAAAATATCACCCTCAATTTCCCAGGGTTTATCCCTAGAGTTGATCAGATTTAAGACTGTTTGGTGGAATAATTGGCTACCCAATAGTATTCCTTCTTGTCGACAATTTTCTAGGACTTTGCTACTGGCATGACTCTCTTGGTCGACGGTGGCTAAATCAGCACCAGACAAGAATAGAAACTGAATATAGTGGTGGATGCCATAAGCTGTATATTCAAGGTCTCCAGCTTCAATACCAATCTTAAACCCTTGTTTTAACTGAGGGATGCAGTTTTTGAGGGGTTCCTGCCAAGGAGTAACATAGGCATAAATCAGATTCCTGACCCTCATCTCAAATTGTTTGGCAGGAAAAGCCTCCATTACCGCCAGAGAGACGTCACCTGCAAAACAACCTGATTTAAATTCTTGAAAACCGCACAATAACATGCCAAACAAAGCATAGATTGAAGCTGAAGCAGAGCTATTGCCATGCTGTAATAAGAGCGAAATTTGTTTGCAGATAATGACTGGTAAAAGCTCAGGTTTAGACTTGTATGCATATCCCACCATTAGGGTGAGCAAATCCTGAGTTCTCAAAAGCTGAGGATCATTTATTTGGGGTAAAGCAACGAATTCATCAATCGTTCTAGATTGAAATTCAGATAGAGTTTGATGCAGAATTTCCTGGATAGTATCCTTGCTAATGTCTACCGAAATATCAATACCAAGGGATTGCAAGATAGTGAGAGACAACTCTAGACCTGCCGACATCTTTCCCTGAGCTTGCTTGCTTGCAATTTGGGCAATGTAAATAGGCAGTGCATCTGCAATAGTGGAGATATGTTCTAAGGTACTGGAGCTAATCGTCTCAACCGCTTCAAAATTGCCCCTTAGATATTGCACATCCACCCACTCTGAATGCAGAGAAAGGGTCAGGCTGTACTGTGTCTGCCACCCTTGATGACTCAGGAGTTGAATCCCACTCTCTAAATACGAGGCAGCTTCTGTATAGGCCATCGAGGCTTTTGCTTTTTGACCCGCTTCTAGGTTGAGCTGGGCTAGCTTTTGGCGCTGGGATGGGTCATCAATTAAGTGAATGCCTTGATTGAGACTATTAACAATCGTGAAAATGCTGATGCTGCTATCTAAGCTGGTACTGCTCGGCAGCAAGAGCTGACCAATTTTGAGGTGAGCGGCTTTCTTGTCTGTCTCAGGGATGAGAGCGTAAGCAGCTTGTTGAACTCGGTCATGCAAAAAACGATACCCAATCTTCCTCTCATTTTGAGACATCTCTGAGCAGGCATTTCCTTGGAAAAACTTATAGTTTTCTGTTTCTGGAATCACTAATCCGGTCTGAAGCGCAGGCCATAAATCTGTCGCGATCTGGGCTTGACTCTCCTCACAAACGATGGCCAAGGTGCCTAGCTCAAACTGATTGCCAATACAAGCTGCTATTTTCAATACCGCCTGAGTGGCCTCTGATAGAGTCTGCAATCGACCTACCATAAATACGATCACATCATCCGTGAGAGCGGCCTGCTGCACTTGAGTCAAATCACAGTGCCAATATCCAGCTTCAGCATCAAAAGTGATGTGGTTATCCCTATGGAGTCCTTGCAAAAATTGGGTCGTAAAAAAAGGATTTCCTTGGGTCTTTAGATACACCAACTCAGACAAGGGCAAAGCAATATCAGAGGCACACAGCAGCGTATCAGCGACCAATTGGTTGGTGTCGGTTGGGCTTAGGGGGGCTAGGGTGACGGTGTGGAGCGAAGCATCTTGCTGCTGCAAATCAGCCAATGTCAGCATCAGGGGATGGGCGGGAAAAACCTCATTGTTTCGGTAAGCGCCCAGAACTAGCAGATGGTCTGTGTCTGAGCGACTCATCAACAGATGCAGCAGGTTCAAGGAAGCCGAATCTGCCCACTGTAAGTCATCCAAGAATATGACTAGGGGATGATCTATTGTGGAGAATATCTGGATGAATTGGCCCAACAGCAGATTAAACCGATTTTGAGCAGCTGTCCCTGAGAGTTTAGGGACAGCTGGCTGCTCACCAATGATACGGTCTAGCTCAGGAATGACTTCAATCAGAACTTGCCCACTTTCGCCTACAGCCGCTAAGATTTTGGCTCGCCAATGTCTTAAGTCAGCATCTGATGCCCCGAGCAGTTGACCTATCAAACGACGAAAGGCTTGGACAAAGGCAGAAAAGGGAATATTTCGATTGAATTGGTCAAACTTGCCTTTGATGAAATAGCCCTGTCTCTGGGTGATAGGTTTGTGAACTTCATTGACGACTGCCGTTTTACCAATCCCAGAGAAACCTGATACCAACATCAGTTCTGAACTGCCCTGAGCGACTCGGTCAAAGGCCTCTAGTAAGGCTTTGACTTCTGCCTCACGACCATAGAGTTTTTCGGGTATCAAGATGCGATCGCACACATCCTTTTTACCCAACTCAAACGGTTCAATCCCTCCCTGCTCCGTTAATTGAGTCAGACAATGCTTTAAGTCATGCTTCAACCCCAACGCACTCTGGTAGCGATCTTCTGCATTTTTAGCCAGTAGCTTAGTCACGATATTCGCAACAGCTTCTGGTACCCCAAACTCCGTTAGAGAAGGCGGCACTTGGGCAATATGACAATGTAGCCATGCCATCGGCTTATCCACTTGGAACGGCAATTGCCCTGCAAACAACTCGAATAGCGTGATGCCCAAGCCATAGAAGTCACTTCTAAAATCAATCCCTCGGTTCATTCGCCCCGTTTGTTCTGGGGCCATATAGGCTAAGGTGCCTTCTAGGGTATTGGGGTTTTTGATCTCTTGGGTCTCTTTGGGTAAGAGGGAAGCAATCCCAAAGTCAATGAGTTTAACCTGCAGCGTTTGGGGATGAATCAGAATATTGGCAGGCTTGATATCCTTGTGAAGGACACGCTGTTGACCAAGGTAATGCAGCACTTCTGCCAGTTGTAGAGCAATATTTAAGCCATCTGTGAGAGAGACAGAAGACTGCAAGAACTCAGACAGAGGAATCCCCTGCATATCTTCCATCACTAAAGCATAGGTATGGCTGCAAGGTTCTAGACTAAAAAGCTGGATAATTCCAGGATGGTCAAGATGGTGGCCAATGGTGAATTGATTCCGAAAAGCCAGATAATCGGAATACTGTAGGGCTACATGAGGCGAAGACGTTTTAATAATGATAGGGGTGCGATCCTCAATCCGCAGGGCACGGTAGATCAGCGTGTTTGGCCCTTTATGCAGAATCTCAAAGGGTTCGTATCCTTGGAGAATTATATGATGAGGTAAGCGAACAGATGAATGCTCCATATTCCCTGTAATAGCCCTTACTATTGAGAATGCCCAGAAAAGCAGAAGTTGCATAATCTAGTAATGAACTGCTTTCCGGCACTCTCCCCAAAATCCATTGCCTCATAGTTTGAATGAAGGAACGTGAATCGGGGAAAAAGATGTGCGGTCATCGCCACTACCTTGGATGCAAAATCTCAGGAAAGGGGCCGCTAAGAGGCTCATCTGCAAATCTCAAAAACTCATAAGCTGCAATAGATTTAAGGTGCAATGGGATCATGTCAGCACATCATCCTGGGTCCGATGGGTTTAGATAATCTTCAAGCAGAACCTCTATCTCTTCAATCTTGAACTGTTTGGA
Source organism: Acaryochloris sp. 'Moss Beach' (assembly GCF_021497025.1). Taxonomy (NCBI): domain Bacteria; kingdom Bacillati; phylum Cyanobacteriota; class Cyanophyceae; order Acaryochloridales; family Acaryochloridaceae; genus Acaryochloris; species Acaryochloris sp. 'Moss Beach'. Next base: position 983,502 of record NZ_CP071717.1, on the reverse strand, counting down.
TAGAACCATTAGAGGTTGGGCAAAGGCTGCATACTCTAGGTTGGATGCCACTAATTGAGCGAGCTGCTCGCGGAAATCTTTGATGATGCCGCTAGCAGCGAATTCAAGCAAAACTTCCAGTTCCGCTGCTGTGGGAATCTTTATTTGGGCAGTATTGTCTGCAGGTGTCGAGGGATGCCCCTCTGCCGGTGTTTCATAAATCCACTCCAGCTGTAGTTGTTCTGCAAGGGTGTTATAGAGTTCCTGAGCATCGATGGGTTTTGGCAAAAAAGCATTACAGCCTGCATTAAAGGCTCTCTTTTGTACCTTTTGGGTAATCGTTGCCGATGAAACAATCACCTGAGTCCCTTGAATATCTTCAGACTGACGAACCGCCGCCAAAAAGTCATACCCATCCATCACAGGCATGACGAGATCCGTAATCACTAGATCGGGTTTTACCTGTTTCAGAATGTCCAGTCCGGCCTGTCCCTGTTCTGCTTCAAGTACCGCCAGGCCCACAGACTCTAACAAAGTGGATAGAACAACCCGATTTTCCCACCGATCATCAATGATCAAAACCTGACGTCGTTGACCTCTGTAATCGACAATAATAGGGTCCCTTTGCTGCTGAGCCTCCATGGGCTCTCCTAAGGGAAGATTGACCGTAAAGAAAAACTCACTGCCTTGTTCAGGTTGACTGGCGACTTGAATTTCGCTGCCCATCAGTTGGACAATGCGCTGACTAATGGCGAGTCCCAAGCCCGTCCCTTCCGCTTGTTTATGTTGATTGCCCACCTGTTCGAAGGACTGGAAGAGTTTTGCCACATCTTGGTGAGCGATGCCTATCCCTGTATCGACAACCCGAAAATCTAAGGCAATACGTTGATCCGAAAGGGGGGAGACCTCGACCGAAAAAGTAACTGAGCCATGATCCGTAAATTTAACAGCATTCCCTAATAGATTGAGCAGGACTTGCTGTAGGCGCTTGTCATCTACTTCAACCTGCTGAGGGAGCTGGGCGCTGGGCTGATAGGTAAAGACAATCTCCTTTTGTTCTGCTTTAACTCTGCACATTTCCACAACATTCTGTAGCAATGAGGGCAGATTGACAGCTTTAGGAGCCAGCTTCAGCTTGAGGGCTTCAATCTTAGAAATGTCGAGAACATCATTAATCAGGTTCAGGAGGTGGGAACCACACTGATAAATGGTGTCAACTCCCTCTCGTCCTTTACCCGATAGGGATTCTGAGCGGCGCAGGATTTGGGCATAGCCCAGGATGCCGTTGAGGGGCGTGCGTAATTCATGGCTCATATTGGCCAGGAAAAGGCTTTTGGCTTCGTTTGCAGCATCGGCTTTTTCTTTGGCTTCAGCCATTGCTGACAGCAACTCTGCTTGTTTGAGGGCAACGCCTAAATGGCTACTCACCTGTTCAAATAGCCTGACTTCACCGGGCTGCCACTCTCGCGGTTGGGAATGATTGTAAGCAGCCAGTAACCCCCACAACTTATTGCCAACATAAATCGGTACGACGAGGTAAGCTCTGATGTTAAATCGTTCCAGAACCTCAAGATGACAGAGTGAAAGTCCTTTCTCGTAAATATCCTCAACCTGATAAGTGGCGTTAAAAATGCAGAGATTTCCCTCGTCATTCACTAAGAAGGAATCATTCCATTCAGCTTGACGAGAACTGAACACTAGCGGTTCTAGAGTCTCTTGTTTGGATTCAAAGATAAACTTGCCGCCCCAATCCGCGTCAAATTTATAGACCGTGACCCGTTCACAATCCAGAATGGGTCTGACTGCCTGGGTTGTTGTGGCAAAAATATCCTTGAGGTTTAAGCTGCGGCGAATATCTTTCGTGATGCGGTTAAGGGCCTGTTCATACTCATTGGCTTTTTCGACCTGTTCTTTGGTGATCTGTAGAGCAATAGTGCGTTCTTTAACTTTCTGTTTTAGGGTTTGAGAATAGTCTGCCAATTGTTGATTGGCTTGCTCCAGATCTTTTTCGGCTTTTTGCCGTTGAGTAACGTCAACCGCCATGGAAATGACAAGGCGGCGATCATCGGGTAGTGTCCCTAAGGGAGCAGAACTAAACTGCCAGAAGCAGTAGTCGCCATCTTTTTTTCGAATAACAAACTCACCTTCATCCCAACGAGTGGTTCGACTATATTTCAACGCCATTACTTCAAGGATGTGAGGGGCATCTGTGCCATAGGCACGCTGAGCCCAGTCCCTTGTGGTAGGAATATCGGCATGGGTGTAGCCCGTTAATTCGGTCCAGGTGGAACTAATCTGTAAAACCTCTCCGTCTTCGGCATGGATCATAATCGGGAAAGGGGCATCTTCGATGGCCCGTCGGAACCGTTGTTCGCTGGCTCGAAGGTTAGTTTCTGCCGCTTTGCGATCGCGAATATCTCGCATGATCGTTGAAAAGTTTTCTACAGTGCCATCTGCTGCTTTATGGGCAATAATCACTTGTGAAACAGGGATCTCATTCCCATTGCCATCTAGGAGTGCTAACTCTCCTGTCCAACTTCCTGCTTGGATGGCGGTGGGTAAAGCCTCCTCGACAATAATTTGCCTGACCCAATCGGGATGACAATCTGCAATTGAACGATGATCTTTCTGCTGTTCTAGATCTGAACGGAGCGCTCTAAGCTGCCTGTTGTGCCAGAGGATTTCTCCTGTTGCACTGGCTATCCCAATGTAGTCAGGGGTTGCTTCTAAAACAGCAGTCAGTCGGGATTGATCCTGCTCTAGTCGTTTGCGATCGCTAATATCTCGGCAAATACAAATCACTGTGTTGTCTTTGAATGTAGACAAACTCACCTCTTGGGGAAAATAACTCCCATCTTTCCGGCGAGCTGTTGCTTCCCCAAGCCAGCGTCCCTCGCTAGCCAGTTGAGGGAAGATATGTTGATTCAATCGCTCAGCTTCTTCAGGGGCATAAAGTATTTCCCAACTTGCCCCTATTAGCTCATGGGGCTCGTAACCTAGCAGGGATAGATGACTGTCGTTGAGATAAATATATTTTCCATCCTGGAGAATCGCGATACCCGCGTCCGATGCCTCTATGGCAGAAGATTTGAGGGCAAGTGACTTGTAGAGCTGGGTTTGCTCCAGTTCGAGCTGTTTGCGAACGCTAATATCACGACAAATGCAAATGAGTTTGCCATCTTCCAGGAGGAACACACTCATCTCTTCGGCAAAAGAACTGCCATCTTTGCGAGTTGCAGTTGCCTCCCCTAACCATTGCCCTGTCTTGGCTAAGGAGGAGAAGATTATTTTGCGCAAACGTTGCACCTCTACCGGAGCATAAAGCTTCTCCCAGCTTTGCCCCATTAACTCTTCCACTTCATATCCGAACAGAGAGATATGGGCTGCATTCAAATAAATAAATTTGTCGTCTTCTAATATGGCCATGCCATCGATGGCGGATTCGATGATGGAGGATTTGAGGGTAGCGGATTCAAAAAGTCTGGCGTTTTCTAGAGAAATTGCGGCTTGAGAACAGAGGAAGTTAAGGACGGTGATGCGATCGCACGTAAATACGCCAACCGCCGATTGATTTTCTAGATACAGTAGACCATTCAGATTCCCTTGATACAGGAGGGGAAGACAGATGACGCTACGAGGTTGATGTTGCTGGAGGTACTGATCGACGATGGGATGGTCTGCTTCTAAGCCATCAATACACAGAACTTCTTGGGTATGTTTGACATATTGAATCAGTTGAATCGGGAAGTTGGCAGGGTCGTTCAGAGGGATTGAACCGAGTTGCATCGTCTCGGGCGTGGCAGTGACTCTGATTTGCCAAGCGCCGTCCTCTTCTGGCAGCAGAAGCTGTAATCGATCTGCACCAGAAGTCTGGAGCAATATCCGTGCCAGTTTCTCCAGTAGCTCGTCCAGATGCAGGCTAGTGGATAGCACTTGGCCAGCTTTCAAAATCGCAGCGAAATCAAGGGTTTGATTGACGCCCTGGGTGGACGGTTGAGACGTACTGGTGGACGAATGAATGGATAGATTCAGCGGCGCAATACGGTTTAAGGTGTCTAAGGACGTTGACCCTTGGGTGGACTGCTGAAGGACGGATTGGAACAGGTGGGGATAACATCGTTCCAAGTCAGCCGTTTTAGCTTTGGCCCCCCAGCGGGCATAGCAGTAGTAGGCTGTTTGCAGATAGCCAACAGCGGCTTGTTCTTTTCCCCAATTTAGGTAAAACTTGGCGGCTAGCTCATTGGCGAGGGCTTCTTCCTGGACATACTGATTTTTTTTCGCCCCTTGAATGGCGTGGTCATAAGCTTCTATTGCTTCTAGCTTTTGACCCAAGCGAGCATGATACTCTGCATCAATTAAGTCCAGTTTATGTTGGAAGTTTTCAGGGCAGAATTGTGCCCAATGGTCTAACTTGGCGCGATTTTCGTGAATGACCTCTAAATTCGAGCTGGGGTCTGACCGTTCTAAGGTGGCTGAACCACCATCGAAAACAGACTCAGATAACCTTGCCAAGGAATCGTAAAAGTAAAAGACCGGTACGGTTGCCTGAGCCGTCACCCCAGATAAATAGTCCACTGCCTGTTGGGCATGTTCTATGGCTTGCTCCGGTTGATTAAACCAATAGCACAGCATCAGTTTGTGAAGATGGAAGCAGAACAGTCCCAACAGATTATTGGAGGCTTGATATTGCGACAGCATCACCGTTTCATCAAAGGCCTCTCCCTTTAACGCCCAGGGATTTTCTCCATCCCCCATTAAATTCAGGGCAACTTGACGTAATAGCTCATTGTTCTGAAGATGGACCGCCTGTTTAATCTGACAAATATGCTCGCTATAGAGCCGTGCTTGCTGCTCAAATTCCCTTAGTTCTTGACCGACTAGATACGCAGATTGACTTTCATAGTAATGACTCAAGGCCGCCGCTTCTAAGCTCCCCGATTCCAGGCCATCGATGTAGGCTTGCTGTAGCAGCAGAATGACCGTATTCAGGTGCTGTTGCCAAGGCAACGTTAACGCCCCCACCATCAAGAGGACGCGGGTATTAATTTCTCGATTGCCGAACTGGTCTGAAAGGGTTAGTGCTAATTGGCCAAAGGCATAGCCAGTCTCAATATCATTAACTTTGCCGCATAGCACTAAGCTATAGCGCGCGTAGGCTCCTGCGGAGATAGGTGCATTGCCATGCAAGATGGACAGTTTGACTTGAGCCAGGACAATCAGAGGAAAGAGTTGAGGTTGAGCTAGGTAAACACTGACCGCGATGCTATTGAGGATTCGCAGGGCAGCGAGGGACTTCGGATCAGTCATGACTGGTAAATCCACCAGAGACTGAATTTTGGCTTGAGGGACTAGCTCAGCCGTAGCGTCGAGGGCCCGTTGAATCTCTTGGACATCGGGCTCGCGAGGAATATCGATATCTAATTGATGAAGAACCTGCCGACCTAATTCAATCGCCTCTAAAAACTGTTTTTGGGCCACCGTTGCCAGAATATTGATTTCATAGGCTTTCGTTTGATCCAGCCCCTGAGTATGCTGCAATATCAGTCCAGTCCAATGGGTGACTTGGGCAAAATCGCCATTGAGGTAGGCGGTTTCGGCAGACAAGTTGTGGATGGCTAGCGTCTGAGCATAATCCGTTTGCCAACTCTCTGGATGGAGGAACTGAACCGCTATTGCCGCATAGTGCTGAGCCATATCGTAGGCGATCGCCCCCTTGGCTTTTTCTCCTGCCCTGAGGTTGAGCTGGCAGAGTTGCTGCTGTTCGGTCGGATCGGTGAGGACAGCAATGCCGACATTCCAATGATTGACGATATCAAACAGTCGCTCTTCGATTTCTATGGGGGATAGCTGTTTCAGCAACGACCGCCCAATATCGACATGGGTGGTCTGCTTTTGCGCGTCTGGAATCAAGGCGTAGGCGGCTTGCTGGACCCGATCGTGCAGAAAACGGTAGGAGGTTGTGATGGCTGCTGTATCGGTGAGATCTCGATTCTCCCCTTGGAAAAACTTGTATATTGCACTTTCGGGAATGACTAGGCCTGCTTGTAGAGCTGACCATAGATCTGAGGCGACGGTTTGGGGGGTGCGATCGCAAACCAAAGACAAGGTTGCCAAGTCAAACAGGTTACCGATACAGGCTGCCAGTTTTAAAACATCTTGGGTCAGGAGGGGGAGCTTTTGTAATCGCTCTTCCATAAACGCCACGACGTCATCGGTGAGAGCCAGTTGCTGGACCTGAGCCAAATCACACTGCCAATAGCCCAGATCATGGTTAAACGTAAGATGACCATCACTCTGCAATCCCTGTAGAAATTGGGTCATAAAAAAGGGATTGCCCTGGGTTTTTTGGAACACCAACTTAGAGAAGGGAGCAGCGACCTCCGGTTCACACAGTAGGGTGTCGGCGACCAGTTGATTGACATGGGCAGACTCAAGAGGAGCCAAGGTGATGGTGTGTAGCGAGGCATCTTGTTTCTCTAGCTCAGCCAACGTCAGCATCAGCATATGAGCGGGGAACACCTCGTTATCTCGGTAAGCGCCCAGTACCAGCAGGTGGCCTGCCTGGGCGTCAACCATCAGTAACTTGAGAAGGCTCAATGAAGCGGAATCTACCCACTGCAAGTCATCCACAAAAATGACTAAGGGATGCTCTGGCGTAGTAAACACCTGGACGAATTGACTAAACAACCGATTGAATCGATTCTGGGCCGAGAGACCTGATAATTCTGGGACAGTGGGCTGCTCACCAATAATATGCTCTAGTTCAGGAATCACCTCCAGCAACACTTGGCCGCTGTCCCCCACCGCTTCCAGGATCTTGGCTTTCCAGCGGTCTAAGCGGGAGTCGGATTCACCCAATAGCTGCCCCATTAGGCCACGAAAGGCCTGTATAAAGGCTGAGAACGGGATGTTGCGATTGAATTGATCAAACTTTCCCTGGATGAAATAGCCCTTTTTCTGGGTGATGGGCTTATGGACTTCATGGACCACTGCCGTTTTGCCAATGCCAGAAAATCCAGCCACAAGCACTAGTTCTGAACAACCGTGTGCCACCCGTTCAAAGGCATTGAGCAAAGTCTGGACTTCTATTTCACGACCATAGAGTTGTTCGGGTATCAAGAAGCGATCGCAAACATCTCGCAACCCCAATTCAAAGATTTCAAAACTAGTTTGTTCGTTACTCAGCTCCAAACACCGCTGTAGATCATGCTTCAGACCTAGGGCACTTTGATAACGATCTTCCGCATTCTTGGCCATCAACTTTAGCACCAGTCGGGAAACTGGAATGGGGATTTGGGGATTCACCTTATGGGGCGGTTGTGGCAGCTTCGCCAGATGACAATGAACTAGTTCCATCCAGTCGTCAGTAGAAAAAGGTAACCTACCGGTCAGTAACTGATAGAGCGTCACCCCCAACCCATAAAAATCGGTTCGGTAGTCAATTCCTCGGTTCATGCGTCCAGTTTGTTCGGGAGCCAAGTAGGCCAGGGTTCCTTCTAAATCTCCTGGACTCTGGAGGACCTGTCGTTCCTTCGGCAATAACGACGCAATACTGAAATCGATCAGCCAAACTTCCATCGAATGAGGATGCATCAGGACATTGGCCGGTTTAATATCCTTATGGATAATGCGCGATTGGCTGAGATGGTGGAGAATATCGGCCAACTGGAGAGCCAGTTCCAGAACCTGAGGCCAGCCCAGGGGCTGATGGTGGCAGTAGTCGTGAAGAGAGAGGGCATGATGATCTGCCATCACCAGGACATAGCTGCTGTTCCAGGGCACTAGGCAAAGGGGGGTGACAACCCCTGGGATATCAAGGTTTTGTGTCAGGGTAAACTGATTGCGAAATTTAACCAGTTCCCGCAAGTTGGGATGCCGAGACCGTAAGACCTTGAGAATGACCGATTGCTTCCGGGCGACAGAAAAAGCCCGATAGACAGCAGAGTGATGCCCTTCATAGATCTGTTCCGAGAGGGTATAACCCGGAATGGAAGGTAAGGGCACATCAATGATAGGTGTCATATTCTGCTAAGCCTTAGTCTCAGCAACAAATGATGAATCGTGTGGGCTGGTAAAGGGGAATGAGCACCAGAACATTAGTTCAGATCTGAACTCCCTGATCTGACTTAACTATTCAAGCGAGTAAATATGACGATAAAATAGACCACTTTTTCTATCTGTTATTCCGATGATTTTCGTAAGCATCTTGTAAAAAGGCTTGAATTTTATTCAGTTCAAAGCGGTCTGACCAATGCAAGATTTTCTGGCAAAAGGATTGACATTCTGGATGGGTAAGATGAATCGCTAACAGTTCATCTTTGATCTCAAATATACTACCTTTATTTGCCATATCTACTAGTTTCTCTAAGGTATCCTTGGGTGGATAAACCACTTTTAAAGGCTGTTTTTTTCCCTTGACTGAGTAGTTGTGTACGTCTAGAGACGGCCTCCCTCCATCAACCCTCGGCAATTCTAGCTGACCATTGATCAGACTCTGTTGAGCAATGGTCGAAGCGTATCTGATAGTCTGGGTTGCTTCAGATATCATTTCTGGCGAAGCAACCTCCCTTTGCTCAGGTGAGGGGGTTAGCACTTCATAAATCCAGTCTAAATTGAGCTGTTCAGAAAAGATTTGAAACAAGGCTTGGGCATCAATGGGTTTAGCTAGAAATGCATCGCTGCCCACGTCTAATGCTTGCTGTTGGTAGACCGGATCGACGGAGGCTGAGGAAACGATGAACTTGAGGGTTTGGAGATCTGCATCATCCCGAATATGCCGTAATAGCTTAAAACTATCCATCACTGGCATGGATATATCCGTTAACACCAAGTCGGGGTGATTGCTGAGTTTATTTAGAGCCTCTAAGTCATCATGAGCGATATCGACCTTAAACCCGAGGGGTTCCAGGAGGTTGCAAAGCATGACGACATTGTCTTCATGAGCATCCACAACGAGAATCCGCTTGCGCTCACCTTGGTAGCCGATAATGCGATCCTGGTTGTTAAAAATGGACTGATATCGGACCCCATTCTCGATCAGAGGGAGGTTAATCATAAAGGAGAACTCGCTCCCTATTCCCACTTGGCTTTTAACCTGAATGCTGTGACCCATAAGCTGGACAAGGCGTTGACTGATGGCAAGTCCCAAACCGGTGCCTTCCGCCCGCCGATCGCGAGATCCAACTTGTTCAAAAGCATCAAAGAGTTTGGAGAGATCAGTCTCAGCAATGCCAATTCCCGTATCCATTACCTGAAATAACAGTGAAGCCTCCGTTTCAGTGGTGTTCAAAACTTCGACTTGTAGGGCAACCGCTCCATGATCCGTAAATTTGATGGCATTGCCTAATAAATTGATCAACACTTGCCGCAGACATTTTTCATCGACACTCACCCCTCCCGGTAGGTCATGACTGGGTTCATAGACAAAAGCGATGCCTTTTTGCTGGGCTTTGATCTTGCATATTTCAACAACACTTTGAAGCACAGCAGGCAAATAGGTTTCAGCGGGTGCAAGTTCCAGTTTTCGAGCTTCGATTTTGGCCAGATCTAAGATGTCGTTTATAAGGCTGAGTAAATGTGAGCCACATTGGTGGATGACGGTAATGCCGTGGTGCTCCTTGGCATTCAGGGTGGTAGAACGATTGAGAATTTGGGCGTAACCCAGAATGCCATTCAGGGGTGTACGGAGTTCATGGCTCATATTGGCCAGAAATTCACTTTTCGCCAGGTTGGCACTATCCGCTTGTTCCTTCGCAATTTGGAACGCCTGGGTTCGTTCCTCAACTTTTTGCTCTAGGGTGTGGGAGTATTCTGCTAGCTGCTGATTGGCCTGTTCAAGATTGTCTTCAGCCTGTCGCCGTTGGGTGACATCCACGGCCATAGAAATCACCGTTCGACGACCATCGGGTAAAACCCCTAAGGGAGCGGAGCTAAACTGCCAGAGACGTGGATCACCATCCTGGGTTCGAATGGTAAATTCACCTTCTTCCCAGCGAGAGGTGAGGGTATACTTTTTGGCCATCACCTCTTTGATTACTCTGGCAGCATCTTCCCCATAGGCATACTGTGCCCAATCTTGAGTGGTAGGAATGTCGGCATGGCTGTAACCCGTCAACTCGGTCCAAGTCGCATTGATTTGAAGAACTTCACCATCTTCGGCATGGAGCATGATGGGGAAAGGGGCACCTTCAATGGCTCGCCGAAATCGTTTTTCACTAAAGCGTAGATTAGCTTCAGCAGCTTTGCGATCGCTGATATCTAGGGCAACGCCATCCCAAACGATATCGCCATTATCTAATTGTTCTATTCGAGCAATCAATTGAATCCAGCGCAGCCCTTTGTGGGGCAATAGAAGGCGGCATTCGACCGGGGTCGATTGCAAGGTTTCAGCAGATATTTGGGCCTCAGCCTTGACTAGGGGAAGGTCATCGGGATGGACTCTTTCCCAAAGCTTGCTGGCATCTTGGAGTGCCGCTTCTGGTTCCACTTCATATATTTCTCTGACCTGGGAACTGATATACGTCAGCTTATTCTGACCATCAGGATGCAAAACATAGCGATAAATCATCCCCGGTATATTCTCAGTCATGCGTCGAAATTGAGCTTGACTGTCTTTTAGGGCGAGTTCTGCGACTTTGCGATCGCTAATATTTCGAATCATCGCTAGATATTGGGAATTCCCATCCGGCATCTGCACGAGGGTTACTGTGGTGGATGACCAGACAACCCTACGATTTTTGCAAACATATCGCTTTTCGGTAGTGAAATGACTGACTTTGCCACTGTCAAGCAACTGCATCAGTCTGCCAGATTCTTCTACATCATCCGGGTGGGTCAAATCGGCGGCAGTCATCGTTCTGAGTTCGTCTGGAGAATAACCCACCATCTCGCAGAAATAACCATTTGCCCGAGTAATGATGCCGTCTTGCACATCACTTTCAGCAATGCCAATGGCAGCTTGCTGAAAGGCTGCATTGGAGCGGGCTTCGCTGAGTTGAAGGGCAAGTTCTGCCCATTTGCGATCGGTGATATCGACAATGACACCTTCTACGTATTGGAGTTGGTGTTCAGCATTAAAAATCCCCTTTCCCTTCTCAGTCACCCAACGAACTGAGCCGTCTCGATGGAGGACACGATACTCCATTGAAAAGGGGTGATGTGCAGTCAGCTCCTTGTTAATGGTCTGATTAACCTGCTCCACATCATCGGGATGGATAATGCTGACATAGGTGCGGTTGAGATTATTGATAAAGTCCGAAGCGGGATAGCCAGACAAGACTGTAATGGCATCGCTCATAAACTCCATGGTCCAATTCGCATCGTTTTGGCAGCGGTAAACCGCGCCATCAAGATTTGAGAGCAGATTACGAAATTTAGTTTCGCTTTGTCGCAGGGCATCCTCAGCTATTTTGCGATCGCGAATATCTCTGACAATTTTGGACGCCCCAACGACCTCACCCTGCCTATTCACTAAAGGGGAGATGGTGACTGAAAGATCAATCGGATAACCCTCTTTGTGGAGGCGAACGGTTTCAAAGTTCTCGATACACTCTTTATTCTGAAGACGAGCAATAATGTGGGGTTCTTCCTGGAGTCGATCTGGTGGAAACAGCATTAAGATAGATTGTCCCAGTGCCTCAGCTTCCGAATACCCGAATAAATTTGTGGCAGCTTGATTCCAGCTCGTGATTATGCCATCTAAGCTCTTCGTCAGAATCGCGTCATTTGACGACTCAACAACGGATGCAAGCAGGCGGGAGTTTTCATCGGCTTGTTTATGATCGCTAATATCTCGCATGATCGTTGAAAAGTTCTCAACGGTTCCATCTGCGGCTTTATGGGCAATCACAACTTGTGAAACCGGTATCTCATTCCCCTCAGCATCTAAGGCGGCTAGCTCTCCAGACCAACTCCCCTTCTGAATGGCTGTAGGAAGTACTTCCTTCACTACTAAGTCATTCACCCAGTGCGGATGAAAGTTGGAAATACATCGTTGACTTGGCTCAGCTAGATCTGGTCGAAGATTGGCCAACTGCTGGTTACACCACACGTCCTCCCCTTTAGCATTAGAAATGCCAATAAAATCAGGGGTTGCTTCAAGAACGGCTATGAGGCGGACCTGTTCTTGTTCTAGCTGCTTACGTTCGCTAATATCTCGAACCACACTATGGAGAATCATCTCTGATTGATATTGGATGGGGGTGAGGGTAATTTCTACCCAAAAGTTTTCTCCATTACTATGCCGAGTGAGCCATTCAAACCTTAAACCTCCTCCTTGTAAGGCCTCTTGATTTAACCGTGCCATTTTATCTGCAGAAAGCTGACCATCAGGCTGCCGCTCAGGAGAAATCTGATGAGGATGAAGCGCTAATACTTTAGACTTACTGGCATATCCGAGGAGGTTAAGGGCAGCCTGGTTACAGTCAATAAATCCTTGTTCGCCCAATAAAAAGACTGCATCTGCGGTTTGGTCAAATAAGGTTTGAAGACGTCGTTCCGAGACAGCCAAATGTGTGGTTCTATCCTTCTCTAGCTCATACAGACGAGCATTTTCAATCGCGATGCCTGCTTGGGCACAGAGAAAGTTGAGGACGGTGATGCGATCGCATGTAAATACCCCCGACGCCAATTGATTCTGCAAGTACAGTAGACCCGTCAAATGGCCTTGATGCAAAATCGGTAAACATAGAATACTCCGGGGTTGGTGGGTTCCCAGATAGTTGTCAATAATGGGTAAATCGGTTTCTAAATTATCGACAACCAGAGCTTCTTGAGTATTTTTAACGAACTGAATCAGTTGCAGGGGTAGATCCGGATACTCACCAAGGGGAACTGAGGACAGTTGTATCGTTTTAGGCGTCGCAGTAGCTCTGATAAGCCAAGTGTCATCAGCTTCGGGGAGTAAGAGCACCAATCGATCTGCACCTGAGTTTTGCAGCATCATTGGGGCGAGTTTTTCTAGCAATTCATCCAGGTGTAGACTTTCTGAAAGGGCTTGGGCACCTTGGAGAATTGCAGCAAAATCAAACGTCGCATTGAGGTTGGTCTGGGTTGAGTAGGCTGAAGTAGAAGAGTGAATGGATAGGTTGGGTGCGCCAAGTTTTGCAAGGGTGTCCAGTGGGTGGGAAGAGCGAGGTGTTTGCTGCAGGATGGGTTGGATTAATTCGGGGTAGCGTCGTTCAAGATCATCCGTTTTTGCTTGAGCGCCCCATCGGGCATAACAGTGATAGGCCGCTTGCATATAAGTTGAGGCTATTTTTTCCTTGCCCCACTCCAGATAAAACTTAGCGGCTAGCTCATTAGCAAGCGCTTCTTCTTGCAGATATTCATGTTCCTTCGCTCCGAGAATTGCTTGTTCATATTTCTCAAGCGCTTCTAATTTTTGGCCTTCATAACGGTATTTCTCTGCCGCGACTAAGTCCCAACGATGCTGATAATTCATCGGCGCTGAAGTGGCCCATTTCTGCAGCTTGGTCTGATTATGATTCACCCGCTTTAAAACAGAATCTTGGTCCTGTATGGATTTATCCCCGCCTAAATGGGCTAGAGAATCATACATCAGCAGGAGACAAACCGTTGGAGTCCCCTGCTTAGAGACAATATATGGTTCAATCTCGGTTAAATATTGAATTGCTTGTTGATATTCACCAAACCAATAGTTCAGAACAATCTTATGGAAATAGAAGAAGCGCAACGTTTCAGCGTCATTATTTTGATGATGAATGGGTAAACTGATCGATTCATCATAGGCACTTCCACAAAGTACAGTCGGATCTTGACTCCTACCGATGAGGTTGAGTACTGACTGCTGAACCATATTGATCCAATATTGACCAGTAGATTGCTGGACTCGCTCTAATTCATGACTATATTTTTTGAATTCTATATTAAGAGCGTTCAAGTCTTGGCTAACTAGATAGGAAAATAAGCAATATCCGGCAATGCAATAAGCTGAAAACTCAAAATCTCCTACCTCTATACCGCATTGAAAACCTCGCATTAAGTCCGGCAAAGAGTCTCTAGTATGTGATTTTAAGGGTTTGATAATGTACGCAAAAATATTAATGACCTTGGCTTCAAATGACTTGGCATCAAGCTTGCTGATTAGGGCCATTGCCAGATGACCATAATCAGAGGCTGCCTCAATATCATCTATCACAGAAAGCATAATCATTGCATATAAACTATATGCAATTGAGGAAGCCTCTGTATTGCCATACTTAAGAGATAAATAAACGCTTTTAGCAACCACTATAGGGAACAGTTCTGGGTTTACCTGAAAGCAGGTAACCGACATTTTTCCTAAAGTTCTTAGAGCGATCTCTTGAGATGGGTCATCTATCACCCTTAGATTCACTAAATCTTCTATAGACCGCCCAGCCCGGATGTGATTGACGGAGTGAATTGCATTTTCTATGATTTTTTCATCAGCTATATTTGAAAACTCTATCCCCACTGCATTCAAGAAGTTTTTTGAAATATCAAATGCGCGTTGAGGTTGGTTCTGACTCTGATATATCTGTGTTCTGATTTCATAGGAATTAGCACAGTCAACTATAGAGTCAGCATGCTTCTCTACTAATCTAGAAATAGATTCTGCTGTATCAAGATTGCCAGACAGAAAAGCAGATTTTGCACCCAGATCGCAAAAATCTAAACTCAATTGATAGTGGGTATCCCAAGCTGTTTTAGATAGAAATTCTCTGCCTATTTTTGAATATTCAAAAGCAGCATCATAAGCTGTTGATGCTAAGGCTTTATGGGTAGCTTCTAAATTAAGTATTGCCAATTGATAACGTTCATCTGGTTGCTTGACCAACTCAGCTCCAAGATTGAGGTGGTTAACAATGTCGAATATTTTTTCATCTCTTTGACTATCTGATAGTTGTGCCAATAACAAACGGCCAATCTTTAAATGGATTTTATGGATCTCTTGAGGTGAAATTAACAGATATGCAGCTTGTTGGACCCGATCGTGAACAAATCGATAATCAATCGTGATATCTCGTTCCATTTCCAGGATGCGGTGGTTCCCAGCCATGAACTTATAGGTTTGACTTTCTGGGAGCACCAAGCCGAGCTGCAACGATGGCCATAAAGCCTTGGCGATATCCTCCTGAGATTTCTTACACACGGTAGCTAGGGTTGCCAAGTCAAACTGATTTCCCATGCAAGCCGAAATTTTTAATACGTCCTGAGTCTCCTCGGGCAACTGTTGCAACCGTCCGACCATGAATTCCACTACATCGTTGGTAAGGGTTAGTTGCTGCAATTGCGTCAAATCACACTGCCAATGGGCAGCATCACAATCAAAGATGATCTGTCCATCACCATGGAGTCTCTGCAAAAATTGGGTTGTAAAAAAAGGATTTCCCTGGGTTCTTTGATAGATCAATTGGGTGAGGGGAAATGCAATGTTTGGGGTGCATAATAAAGCATCCGCGACCCATTGATTGATATGGCCAAGGTGCAACGACTGTAGGGTAAGGGTATGGAGAACAATATTTTGTTTGTCCAGTTCATCGAGTGTCAATATCAGTGGATGGGCTGGATAAACTTCATTATCTCGGTAGGCACCGACTATCAGTAAATGGCCTATCTCCGACTCTGCCATCAACCGTTTGAGAAGGGTAAAGGAGGTTGAGTCTGCCCACTGCAAGTCATCCAAGAAAATAACTAAAGGATGCGCTTGTTTAGCAAAAACCTGAATAAACTTGCTAAAGAGGAGATTAAAGCGATTCTGGTTTGCGGTTCCAGACAATTCTGGTACGGCAGGCTGCTCCCCCATAATGCGTTCTAACTCAGGAATCACCTCAATTAGAACCTGGCCACTTTCACCCACAGCCGCTAGAATTTTGGCCTGCCAACTCGATAATTGAGCATCCGATTCCCCTAAGAGTTGCCTCATCAGGCTACGGAAGGCTTGCACAAACGCAGAAAAGGGAATATTTCGATTGAATTGATCAAACTTGCCCTTGATGAAATAGCCATTTTTCTGGGTAATGGGCTTATGGACTTCATTGACCACCGCCGTTTTGCCAATGCCAGAGAAACCCGCTACCAACAATAACTCTGAATTCCCCTCAGCTACCCGTTCAAAGGCATCTAGCAAGCTCTGAACTTCCGCTTCCCGTCCATAGATTTTTTCGGGTATCAAGAAGCGATCGCATACATCCCTTTTACCCAACTCAAACCGTTCAATTCCTCCCTGCTCCGTCAACTGCGTCAGACACCGTGCCAAATCATGCTTCAATCCCAAAGCACTCTGATAGCGATCTTCCGCATTTTTAGCGAGGAGCTTAGCCACGATATTCGCCACAGCCTCTGGCACCCCAAACTCCCCTAGAGAAGGGGGCACCTGAGCAATATGGCAATGTAGCCATGCCATCGGTTCATCTGCTTGAAAGGGCAGTTGTCCCGAAAATAGTTCAAACAGCGTTACGCCTAAGCCATAAAAGTCACTTCTAAAATCAATCCCTCGGTTCATACGGCCTGTTTGTTCTGGGGCCATATAGGCTAAGGTGCCTTCTAGGGTATTGGGGTTTTTGATCTCTTGAGTCTCTTTGGGTAAGAGGGAAGCAATCCCAAAGTCAATGAGTTTAACCTGCAGCGTTTGGGGATGTATCAGAATATTGGCAGGCTTGATATCCTTGTGTAAAACCCGCTGTTGACCGAGGTAATGCAGAATCTCGGCCAATTGTAGGGCAACCCTTAACCCATCTTTGAGAGCAACAGAAACCTGTAAGAATTGTGAAAGTGGAATCCCCTGTATATCTTCCATCACTAGGGCATAGGTCTGGTCGTAAGACTCTAGGCCAAATGTTGTGATAATCCCAGGATGATCCAGGTTGTGACTAATGGCGAATTGATTACGAAAGGCGAGGTGATCAGAAAATCTTAAGACCACTTGAGGAGGCGTGGTTTTGATGACAACAGACTGTTGATCAATGGTCCGTAGGGCCCGATAGACCTGCGTCTTCTGTCCCTCGTGCAGCATCTCAAGGGGAGTATATCCGCTCAAACGAGCACTTGGAGTCAGGCGCATGTCAGAAAGATCCATTTTCCCCACAAGGTCCATTATTCTTGAGCATGCCCAGAAAGGTGTTTTTTCAACCCTATTTCCCGACGCAAGCTAGATTATTATTTGGAGTTGAGTATTGCTCCATCTCCCAACCCATTGCTGACATGTTCCGGCTCAATGTCAGCGAATCGCCCTGCTACTCTCAACTTTCTTCAAGCCTGAGAGCCTCTGCCCCTGTGTGCCCCGTCTCTTGATATGCACTTTTATCAGCTCTATGGTTTGATTTTTCAATCAACCTTTTGTATTCCAGACTTGCCAGATTTATCCCCTACAGGGCAGCATCCAGACGTCACTATCCAGTGGGTAACGGATGGCTGTATCCATGACTTTATCCCCCAAGCCGTTGCCCAACAGCCCATTGCTCTCCAAGTTGACCCAACGGACGCCTTAGTATACGTGCGAGATATCGGCGTTTTTATCGTTCAAGGGGGGTGCAAGATCGTACTGGTTTCTGCCCAAAATGCAGAACAGGAACCGATCTGTCAGGCATTGCTGGGAGTCGTGCTGGCCGTTCTTCTGTATCAACGAGGACTCTATATTTTGCATGCGAGTGCCGTCACCATCCACAACATCGCCATTGCCTTTCTGGGAGATTCAGGTGCGGGTAAATCTTCGGCTTTGGCCGCATCTGTCAGTCAGGGATTTATCGGTATAACGGATGATTTAACGGCTATTCACATCAATACCGACAATGCCTCACTCTATTCTGGTGTTCCCAGAATGAAGTTATCTGCCGCTGCCGCCGCTCAGCTGCAGTTGGCCCCCTCAACACCGACTGCTGAAGAATCTGCATTTGCATTTTCGACAGCTAGCCCATCCGAAGCCTATGACCTCCAAAATTTATACATCTTGGAATATGGATCAGACTGGTCCATAGAACCCGTTCCCCAGCAGCAAGCCATTATTGAATTGCTGAGATTTTCCGGTTTAAAGTCTGTGTTATCGGTTCGTGACCGTCACCATTTCAAGCAAGCTGCTCAATTGGCAAAGCGTGTAAATCTATATAGACTGCAGCGCCCACGAGACTTGAACCAGCTCTCTCAATCATCTGAATTATTAAAAGACCATATCAGGAGTACCCATTCTGAGAAATATTCGCTAGAGTATGAAGTGGTAAAATAGAGTTCCATCGCGGAGTAAGTGAAATTAGCATGAAAAAAGCTTGGACTTCCCCTAAATTAGAAATTCATGGAGCGATTGAAGAATTAACCCAAGTCAGTATGAATGACTTGCAGAAGATGGGTCCCTTCGCACTTCCTGATCAAGCTTATGACCTATTGGCTAGTCTAGGCGGTCTAAACTAAGCCTCGTCATTGTCCTTCTGGATTAATAGCTTCATACCCTTGCCTAGCAAATGTTTTGCTAGATGCCTTTGCCTTCTGAAATAGTGCTTATTTCCAGTGAAAAGCGATTAAGACTTTGAATAACTCTATTTATCTCCTTCGCCTGTAATAGGTGAAGGAGATTTGTTTTGTCTGTATACCTAACCCAAATCACTACATTGTCTCCATCACCTCACGGTTGAGTCTTCGCTGTTTGGCCAAATAAGACTTTTCTCTTTTCATCGGTCATTGTGGCTGATTGGCTAACCTGCTTGCCTTTCTCATAGGCAGTGACGGTGGCAGGTCTGTTTTCAATGTGCTGAAACCACCGATCAATCTCGGGAAAGTCATCTAACTGTTGGCCTTGCCATTTGTAGGGTACAACCCATGGATAACAAGCCATATCGGCAATAGAGTAGTCCCCCGCAATAAAGTCTTTGCCTTGGAGATGCTGATTCAAAACGCCATATAACCGATTCGTTTCATTCACATATCGGGTAATGGCATAGGGAAGTTTCTCCGGCGCATATTGGGAAAAGTGATGGTTTTGCCCGGCCATTGGCCCTAATCCCCCCACTTGCCAAAACAGCCACTCCTGGACGATATTGCGTTGCCGTATGTCTTGTGGCAGAAATTGCCCGGTTTTGGCTGCTAAATACAACAAGATAGCGCCAGATTCAAAGACTGAAATAGGTTCACCGCCATCGGCCGGGTTCAGGTCAATGATGGCAGGGATACGATTATTGGGAGAGATTTTGAGGAATTCTGGCTGAAACTGATCCCCCGCGCCAATGTTGATGGGCTTAATCTTGTATTCCAGCCCGGCTTCCTCTAGGAATAGGGTTATCTTATGCCCGTTGGGGGTGGGCCAATAATACAGCTCAATCATGGTAAGAGGTGGGGCAATTGCGAGGGGAGTGATGGCATATGACCTACCCTTGTTTAGATAAGGGCGACGATCATGTGCAGATGCTAACTTATTCTTCTGGAGAAGATAGAGCGGTTGCAGCCAGAATCATTAATCCTGCCGCAGCCACAAATGGCCCGAGCAATTTCACCCAAAAAAAGGTTTGCTTGATGCTATAGGCAAATAAATAAATTCGTAAATTCGTAAACGTATTGGGCACAACTGAGATTTTGGCAATGTCGCCTCGCAGGATTTCAGATTGCTTAAAGACAATATGGTGGCCTATCGATGTCTTACTCCAGAGGAAGTAAGCAAGTACCCCTAAGATTAAAGATAAGAAGACCGTGATGGGTGCTTTGCCTTGATCCATTCCTGGGTGAAATTTACGTGTTTATCCATGGGGTGATGCATCTCCCCCTCTTATGATAGTCATAATTATCCATCCAGATGGGGGTTAGGAAAGAAGTGAATAGGTATCAGCATGGGACTTTGAATTTATGGAAAGATACCCCATAATCGCAATACTGGTCTGTCAGAAACACGATACCCCTAGATAAGCTGAATCTTTTGAAAGCTATGGCTGACAACGAGCTAGAATCTGCTTTTCAGCATCAATACATCACCACAAATCAGGTGCGGTTACACTATGTGACCCAGGGAGAAGGGCCATTAATGCTAATGCTGCATGGCTTTCCTGAATTTTGGTATTCTTGGCACCATCAAATTCCTGTCTTTGCCCAGGATTATAAGGTCGTGGCCTTAGATATGCGAGGGTACAACGAGAGTGAAAAACCCCAAGATGTCAGTGCCTACTGCATGTCAGAACTGATTAAGGATGTGCAGGGGGTGATTCAAGGGCTGGGTTATGATCAGTGCATCTTAGTGGCCCATGATTGGGGTGGTGCGATCGCATGGCAATTCGCCTATGCCCACCCAGAGATGCTGCAAAAACTGATCATCATGAATTTGCCCCATCCCGCCAAGTTCCAGGAAGCGCTACGAAGTAATCCCCAACAGATGATGCGAAGCTGGTATATCGGCTTTTTCCAAATGCCGATGCTGCCGGAACTGATGTTTCAAGCTAATGACTACCGTGCGATCGCATCCATGTTTGCAGAACGAGCAACTAACAAAAGTGCGTTTAGCCCTGAAGATCTAGAAGCCTACAAAGACGCGGCTGCCAAGCGGGGTGCCCTCACCGCCATGATTAACTACTATCGCAGTAACCTCGATATGCTCCTGCAGCCCAAAGATTGGGGAATCTTGGACGTTCCCACTCTGCTGCTATGGGGGGAAGATGACTTTGCCTTGGGTAAGGAACTTACTTATGGCACTAAAGACCATGTTCGTAATTTAGAACTGCACTATCTCAGTCAGTGTAGCCACTGGATCCAACAAGAGCAGCCGGAGCTGGTCAACCAATATATGCGCACCTTTCTGATGGGTTAAAACGAGTGGAATCCCACGAAAATATCACTATTGCTGAATATCAGGCCACTGCCAACAGCTTCCGAGAAGGAACTTGGGACCATGATGTCTCCCAAAATCGACAGGTGTTAATGAAATGGATGCCCCGTAATCCAGGTCGCATCCTAGATTTAGGGTGTGGACCGGGTCGCGATCTTGTGGCATTTAAGGCTGAAGGACATGAGGTTATCGGTCTGGATGCTACTCCTGCTTTTGTGGAAATGGCTCAACAAACGGGCTGCGAAGTATGGCAGCAAACTTTTCTGGATCTAGATTTGCCTGAGTGCTACTTTGATGGGGTTTTTGCCAATGCGTCTCTGTTGCATGTTCCCCAAACATCAATGGAGTCGGTACTCCAAAACTTATGGCAGTCCTTGGTAGAGGAAGGGGTGATCGTTCTATCCATGGCACGAGGCAATCAAGAAGGTTTTGTGAATCGTCCTTCGGGTCAGCGGTTTGTATCCTATTGGGAATATGAAACCCTCGCTCCTTTGGTGCAAGCAGCAGGATTCACCATAACGGATCACTATTACCGACCACCGGGACTGCCCAAAGATCAGCAGTCCTGGGTGGTGATTGTAGCGGTTAAGTCTCAGTCAGAAGGCTGATGGTGCTTGGCTAAAAATCGATCGAGCTGATTGGCAAACAGTTGCCGATCCCGTTGATTTAATGCGGGTGGCCCTCCAGTGACCAATCCACCTTCTCGCATCTCTTCCATAAAGTTACGCATGGCAAGCCGTTCCCGCATATTGTTTTGCGTATACAGTTCACCTCGGGGGTTTAAGGCATGGCCCAATTTTTCGATTACAGCAGCGGCAAGGGGAATGTCAGCCGTGATTACTAGATCCCCTTCTTGCATATGCTCAACAATATGGTTATCAGCGCCATCAAAGCCGGCTGGGACTTGAACAGCATTGATGTAATCGGATGCAGGCGGATTGATATATTGATTCGCGACCAAAGTCAGGTGAATTTTGACCCGCTTGACCGCTCGATACAGAATTTCTTTGATCACATTCGGGCAGGCATCGGCATCAACCCAAATTTTCATGATTTTCTTCCCGTTTTATCCTTAATGTAGCGTTTGCAATCTGATGTGTATCAGCATTATACGGACCAGTAAAGGGAGTATAGGGATACACGGCTAGTCAAACATTGTTTTATCCCATTAGGTTTTTAACCCCTTATCACATTTATAGTGACAGGTTGCTTGGATAACTATGTTTGAAATACCTTACTTTGGGAAAATCGATAATCAGAACCTACCTGACTATCTTGAAACAGAAATTCAATTTGACAAAAAATCAGTTGAATTGGACTTAAACTTTGAGACGTTAAGTTTGGGTGAGGTTGAACTCCACCAGATAAAAGTCTTTTTGGGTCTCCTGCCGCAGAATATAAGACTTGCCCAGAAATATCTAAATCACTTAGCTAAAGATAATGAGTTAGTCGTTGAATATTTTGAGTGCCACCAAGACTTGATTGAGGACTATGGACTTAGGTTAGAGCTTGGTACGCTTATTCTCACGAGAGTAGGGATCTACCCAAGCAATGAGTGCTACTCAGTATTTGACTTCACATTCCCGAATGATTTAAGTGATAGATTTTTGTCTGTTGTGCTAAATCATGATAGCTGTCTAATTGACATTACCCATGAGAGTTAAAAAGAGAGCAAGAAACATGTAGAATAGCTCACTCAAAATTAAAGCAAAATCTAATAGTTGTTCGCATGAGTGGCATAACCTTGACACCTAAAGTTCACTCCAAAGTCCAGGGATTCATGTTTTTTCATTTGTGTTGGTAGAGAGAATGTTTAATGTTGCTTTACTGTAGTGGGTTCAAGTAATTCAGCCAGTCTAGCTTCCCCATGAATTTGCATAATGGCATAATCCAAAGACTGTTGGCGAAACGGATGTAGTTGCCGTCGCCATCGAACAAAAGGTTGAGTCCCTTTGCTGACGTTGCACCCCCAACACATCACCAGCATATTTTCTTGACACAAGGTTTTACTGATATGGTTTCGCTTGGGTTCAAGGTGGTCAATGGTGCTATTGGTGACCGCTAATCCTCGCTGGCAGATGGGGCAAATGTCTCCCAGTTTCTGGAGCTGCTGCTTGATCAGGTGACGTGCTTCCGGCGTTTGTCGCCAATCTTGATACTGCTCTCGGTATTGGACATACACTCGGTTCACCGCCGCATGGGCCCGCAGCTTTGCCCCTTGCATTTTGTTAAAGAGTTGCAGGCAAGTTTCCATCCGTGTCATCGCTACTGTCCTTGGCTTCGAATTCATAAATATTGTTGACCAGTTCAGTATGCTGCCAATGCTGAGAGCGTTGGTGCACTTGATGAACCGTTGTTTTGATAGCGGCTGCGGCCTGCTGCATCCGGGCAAAGTTAGACAGGATTTTGGCTTCTACCTGGCCAGAAGTCGTTTGGAGCTTTTGGGTAATCCAGGTGTATAAATCAATCACTTGTTGCCAACCTCGGTTTAAGAGTCCTTTCTGTTTGCGCTCTATATTTAGCTGGTGTTGAGTCAGCAAAGTCCGGTTATAGGTTTGCAGGTCCCGATAGGACATATTGTCGTGGGTCCGAGCCATATCCCCTCCTAATCGAGTTGGGCTAATAGTGTTCTCACTAATCGGAGGAGTTCGCTCTGTTCTAAGTCGAGGAAATTTTTGAGGAGTTCTTTGAAATACTGCTGATATTTTTCGAGCTGCTGTTCCACATAGTTGAGCTGGTTTAAGGCATAATCTCGCTCATTTTCGATGCGATATTTGACCAGGCCATAGCTACGGTTATTTTTAGCAAAACGGCTACGCTGTTCGATCAAGGCTCGAATCGCATCAGCTAGCTCATCTTGTTCTCTAACGGCATAAAGAAGTGCCCGAACTTGATCGGCACTCATGCGTTGGGCAAAGGCAATATCTAGCTGATGGGTCTTTTTCAACTCAGCCATTGCCGCTTTTTTGGACAGAAGGGTTTCCTGTTTGTTTTGGGGAAAGGAAGAAACAACCATAACCGCTGCCATCACGCCTGGGTCAAGTATACTCATTCCCCCCGAAATGAAAGTTGAAAATGATGGGTTTCTTTGGGTTTCTGTTCAGGGTGATTTGACTTTAAGAATGTTTTTGGAATTAAGAAATTTTCCCTCAATAAGATAGCGATAAACTGTGAATGCAATCTCCTCTGAGGGCTTCATGCCGAATCGTCTTGCCCATTCTGCTAGTCTATATCTGCGCAAACATGCTGATAATCCCATTGACTGGTGGCCCTGGTGTGAAGAAGCCCTAGAACGTGCGGCTCAAGAGAATAAGCCCATTTTTCTCTCTGTAGGGTATTCCAGCTGCCATTGGTGCACGGTGATGGAAGGAGAAGCTTTCTCAAATGTTGAGATTGCCGAGTATATGAATGCGCAGTATATCCCCATCAAGGTGGATCGAGAAGAAAGGCCAGATATCGATAGCATCTATATGCAGTCGGTCCAGGCGATGACTGGGCAGGGAGGATGGCCTCTGAATATGTTTTTAACGCCGGGGGATTTGGTGCCTTTTTATGGCGGCACCTATTTCCCCGAAGAGCCGAAATATGGACGCCCTGGCTTTCTGCAAGTTCTTGAAGCGATTCGCAGTTTTTATGACAATGAGAAACAAAAATTAGATGCCCAAAAGGAAAAACTCAGTGGCCATCTGCAAAGCTCAACGGTGCTCAATCCTATTGGTGCCCTCCAGCCTGAGTTATTGAGTCAAGGCATTGCCAAAAATACGACGGTGCTTATTAACCAAACACCTGGGCCAAGTTTTCCCATGATTCCCTATGCTGCGATCGCACTTCACGGATCGCGTTTTGAAACCCCAGAACAAGAGCAGGCTCAGCAAGCCTGTCGCCAGCGGGGACTGGATTTGGCCTTGGGGGGAATTTATGACCATGTGGCCGGAGGGTTTCATCGCTACACAGTGGACCCCAATTGGACGGTGCCTCATTTTGAAAAGATGCTCTACGATAATGGTCAAATTGTCGAATATTTGGCCAATTTGTGGAGTTCGGGCGTTGAAGAACCGGCTTTTGAGCGGGCGATTGCTGGCACTGTTGCCTGGTTAAAGCGAGAAATGACTGCAGAAGCTGGCTATTTTTATGCGGCCCAAGATGCCGACAACTTTGTCACAACGGAAGATGTGGAGCCTGAAGAGGGTCGCTTTTATACCTGGACTGACTTGGAACTGACCCATCTGCTCACTGCAGAAGAACACTCAGCCATGGCGGATATTTTTAACCTGAGTGCGAAGGGCAACTTCGAAGACGGGCTAACGGTATTGCAGCGCCAACAACCCGGCGTGATTAGCGAACCGGTCGAAGAAGCCCTGCGGAAACTCTTTCAGGTCCGGTATGGAGAACGGCCAGAATCCTTGGCCATCTTTCCACCTGCCACCAATAACCAGGTCGCTAAAACCCATCCTTGGCCCGGTCGAATCCCCCCAGTCACTGATACCAAAATGATTGTGGCTTGGAATAGTTTGATGATTTCAGGATTAGCCCGCGCGGCTGCGGTGTTTCAACAGCCTGATTATCTAGATTTGGCCACTAGGGCCGCCAACTTCATATTGGACCAGCAATGGTCAGCGGGACGGCTACATCGCATTAATTATGATGGGGAAATTGCTGTGATTGCCCAATCGGAAGATTATGCTCTTCTGATCAAGACTTTCCTGGATCTCCATCAGGCCTGCCAAAGCCTTGCCGTGGATCAAGCGAGTCGCTGGTTAGAAGCAGCACAAAAGACGCAAGCTGAATTTGATGAGCATTTATGGGCTCTTGAAAGTGGAGGCTATTTCAATACTGGCAGTGAGGCTTCAAAAGAATTGCTGATTAGAGAACGGAGTTGGTTGGATAATGCGACACCGGCAGCTAATGGGGTTGCGATCGCAAATCTGATACGCCTGAGTTTGGTTTGCGATCGCACCGAGTATCTCAGCCAAGCCGAACAAGCCCTGCAAACCTTTGGCCAAGTAATGGACTCCTCAACCCAGGCCTGCCCTAGCCTGTTTGTCGCCTTGGACTGGTACTTCCATCACACCTCCATTCGGACATCAGCAACAGACTTAGCGTCCACGTATTTACCCACCGCTGTATATAGCCAATCTTCTGAAGTTCCTCCCGGTGCAATGGGCTTAGTTTGTCAAGGGTTCAGTTGTCTAGAGCCTCCAACCACCTTGGAAGAACTCCAACAACAAATTTCAGATAGCCTTACTCGGCATCAGGTTTAGCGTCTGGCGTCGCAGCCACTCCAGAGGTCTCACTGCGTTCTTCGGCGGCAATGTCCACATTTTGAATAACATAGGGCAAGAATGCCCCTTTAAGCCCCCGCTTAATGCGTTCCGAAGTTTCTTCAAATAACACAAACAAGGGATACATTTTCTCTGCCCCCTCATTAAAAATATGTTGAAACTGCTGGGGCATTTCCCAGGTATAGCCTCGACTCAAGGCAACTTGGGTTTGTCGCCAGCGGCTCACCAAATGAGAAAAATCTTCTTGGGGACGGTGGATATAGACTAAGATTTCTACTCCAGTTTTTATTTTCCATTCTGGATCACACATCAGTAAGGCCAGATCGCAGGGGAGTGTAATCAATTCATAGGGACTATCGGAGGACCTTAGCTCAGACTGGGGAATTCGGCACCTCACTTGCACCACAGGCAGAGGTATGGTGATCACACTATCCCGAGACCGACGGATACTGGGAATCTTTTCAAAGTATGGGCGGTGCTGTCTCAGCAGTTCTACCGCATGGTGATGATTACTATAGGTTGCCAGCAACTCTTCATAGTGGGATTGATAAACTGGCATGTTCTTCGCGAGATGATCTTCTTTATCTAGTAATACCCGCACAAAGCCAAAGATCTGCGATACAGCGTCTTGCGATCAAGGCTGAAACGTTGATTCTTGAGTTTGTTGACGTATTATTTTTTATCATCTCATCAAAACAGCGATATTTTTTCGATGTTCAAAAGATTTAAACAGATGGGAAATAATGACGACTCTATTGGTGCCTGAAGAATTTATTTGCCCTAATGATGACTGGCATAAATTCTGATATGTTGAATTCTTGAGCAGGTCAATTTTTCGATATAGCAACAGCCCTACTCACTGAAATATTGTTGATATGTAGGATATGCATATCAACAACTGCTTACCCTAGGGTGGTTAAGAAGGCAGCTCTTATTTGGACCTGGGTATTTCTAATCTAGGGCGAAGATATCCACTTCCTGAAACCATGCATGTACTGGCCTGTGGAATGGCAGCTAGGCATATTAATTTAAATCCAAACCTACAGAGTAGACGTATGGAGATATATGAATCCTTTAAGGTTCATGTGCGCAGATGTATAGACAGTAGGTCAGTGAGTGATCCCTGGAATTCATTCAGTATGGGGAACTAATCCAGACGGAGCCGTCTACAGGAATGGCTGCACTTAACCACCTGATGTGTTTCCCTTGATGTTTTGTACTGGTTTAACCTGGAGGAGGACCATGCCACACCCCATGAAAAGTCGATCCGCAGATCAGATGCTTCCCCTGACAGAATCTTGTCAGCAAGCCCAATCTATCGTCGTGGTTGATGCAGCCGTCAATAACTATCAGTACTTACTCGCCAATCACCTTCTCGGTATAGATGTTCATATTCTGGATGGTCAACAGGACGGTATCGCTCAACTTCAAACCCTATTACTGAAGTCTCAGTATTTATCCAGCCTTCACTTAATTTGTCAGGGAGCACCAGGCCAGCTACAACTGGGAACCACCTTACTGAGTGAAGTTAATCTATGGGCCTACGCTGACGACATTCGCCATTGGCGAAGTAGTTTGAGTGATAATGCTGAAATTTTCATCTACGGATGTGACCTAGCGGCTCACCGAGTCGGCCAAGCTTTTATTTCTTGGCTAAAACTTCTAACAGGCGCTTATGTCCATGTCTATTAACTCAGTTCTCTATGGGTTCGAATGATTCGACCTGGTGAATGGCTTGGCGGACTTGTTCTCTAGGAATAACCGCAGTGGCCGCATCATGGGGGTCTTCGGGCAAGCCTTCTGGATGACAGGAATCCCAGACGCTGGCCATAACCTGCACGGCAACCTCTAAAGGAAGTCGCTCGAGAGTTTTACTATGATGAAATTTGAGACTGATTGCCAACTGTTTTTGCAGTACCGAAATCTCATCAATCCCACCCGTTTTATTATTCATGATGCCTAATAGCTCAAACTCATCGAGAATAGTGTCAATCTAAAAAATTCAATTCCCTAGGTTTGCAACAATTTTTTAACCTAGTGTCATCTTTAGCCATAATCACATAAGTTGTTTCATCACGATATTTTTCTACACATTAAAAGAAAAAATCATCGTGAGTTTGTAATAGTTGGAATGAAATGTTCAGATTGACTCTCTGCTGATCAGCATCATAAATTTTGGTCTCTTAGGTTGTCTTAGGTTGCCCTCTATCTAAATTTGTGACAAGCGATGGATCGCTGAGATCTGCTTTGCCCTATGATTAACTCCAATTTGGGTAACTACGGAGCCTGGTAAATGGCCTGAGCGCGTCCTGTCGTGATAATGCGATAACTATTGACAGTAGCTTGAACATCTTGTGAAGAACTCACTGTAGAAAGTTCTTCCTTTGGGCCTTCGGCAACTACAGGTGTGGGGGCTTGACGAGCCATTGTTACAGTGGGGGCAGTGGTAACGAACGTTGTATTCTCCATAATCACAGTAGGCAATACATCAGTGGTCACAGGGGCCTGGTCCATCTCTTTTGCCTGACTGGGTATTGCCTCTGCTGGCGTAACAGGAACGATAGAAAAGGTGATGAGAGCTGCTAAAAAACCGATGTGAGGTGTGTTCATTTTTAATTCTGTTGTGATTAGGGCGATGAGTAGGATCAGAGAGTCCGTTGTCTTTTCAGCAAAAGCCTGTGGTAGAACTTCTGTATAACTTGTATATCCTTATAATGACTGACATTCAAGGCACGAACATCATGAGAAATACGGAAGTCAAGACATCTATTCAAACCCTGAAATTATCCTGATATCTTTAATGGATTAAATCACTTTAAAAAATCAAAAAAAATAATCACATGAAATTAGATAAAATACTAAATAAAGCTTTCTATTTATAGGTTTCAAGCTCATATATTGATATCAATAAATTCAAAAAATCTAAGCGCTGATTAATTGCAAGTAATCATGCAAAGAAGGAATAATAGTATTATTCATGTATCTCTATTATTATTTCCAAGCTATATAATGAATTCTTGCTAATGGATAGCTTGCGTATACTTACTGAATAATATCTGTAGACATTAGGCACTTGTTCTCATAAGTAATAATGCTCCAGATGAAGTGACAAATTATATTATCGCTTCAGCTTATAAAGTATGGCTCAATTGCTATTACACCCAAGCTGACTGCCTAAATCTCTTATATGGCGAGTCATTCAAGCGCCGATTGATTTTTTGCGGCACCAACAACCCTGTAGAACTAAACCAACAATCGTCCATCAAGCGGTTCTAAACGAAGAGACAAGGGTTAAATTTTCTGGAGAGTGCGCCGAACAGGCTTTTCAGCAATAGGCATGGGTCGATAGGTTAACTTAGAAATTACTAAAAATAGGCATAATCCAATCAAAGGGCTAATTAAAGTGGGAATACCATCAAAATCGGCAGTAAAAAATACTATTGGGTATGTATACAAGGGTATTTTTAATCCCAAACGTCACAGGCATCAGTGCAAATAGAAGAAGCCGAGTCAACGATCCCACAATAATGCAGGCCAATGCACCTTCTTTAGTCGCTTTTGGATAAAATAGCCCCCCCCTGCCAAAGGGACCAGCAGCCCTGCAAACCCCCAGATCAAAGGCCAATAGGAGTAACACTCCCGTCTGAGGAACTTTCAATGCAAAAAACACCCCCATGGCAGTAATGACCACCGCCATCGAGCGGGTCAAGGCGAGAAGACGATCACCACTACCATTGTGCTGATCATGGCGAATACCGAGGATATTATGAGCAATCACCGAGGACGTTCCTAAAATAGCCCCATCTGCGGTTGAAAGAGAGGCCGATAAAATCGCCACAATCACTAATAATGCCAAAAATGAAGGCACTACATTCTGCAACAACGCATAAAGAATAGGACCCTCAGCAGTAACCCCCGCCGTTGCCAGAATCTCAGGTGCAGACAGAGCGATGATCGAGAAAGGGACACCAATAATTACGGTACCTAAAGAGCCAATCAAGCAAGCTCTTTGAGCTGTTTCAGGACTTTCTGCAGAAAAGATTCGAGCCATGAAGTCAATGGCAACGATATCTCCTAGTCCCAGGGCTAGCAGCGTTGCCCAATTGACCAGGGAACCTGCTGCAGGGCTAGTCATCTGTTCAAGGGCAAAGGGACCTGTACCTGCGGGAATACTGAAGCCAAAATTTAGCCTAATATAACCTAATAGGCATAGCGAACCCACTAGAGCAATCAACACTTGAATGGCATCGGTATAGGCAACCGCAAATAATCCGCCACTCGCGGTGTAGATCAAAACAATGACCGCTAGCAAAATAACGCCAATGGTGTAGGACATGCCTAAAAAGGTTTGGAACAAATATCCCCCGGCAACTAGATTGCCTGCTAGCAAAAAAGAGAAGCTAACGACCATCAGAACTGCTGCTACCCATTCGGTGGTCCGCCCATATTTCACCCGATAGAAATCCGGTAACGTGATTAATCCCATCCGATTCATCGGTTTTGCGAAAAAGAGAGCTGTCAGGAACAGACATAGTGCTAACCCCAGTGGTAGTGAGGCGCCTGCCCAAAATCCGAATTCTGAAGCTAGGTCTGTATTGCCAAGGGTGGCATTTGAGTCGACGGATTGGGCCATTAATGTAGCGGCTGCCAACGGCAGGGTCAGCCCTCGGCCCGCGACTAAAAAATTGACACTGTCTCCTTTAATTTGTTTTGAAGCATAAACGCCGATGCCCAGGGTTGCTATGAGGAATGCAATGATACCCCCAGGAAGCAATGTGTCAGCCATGGTTGAAAGCCCTACGTCAGGTGAAATTGCCCATGGTTGCCATCATAAAGATCGGCAAAGCCAAACACTGTATCCAGTTCAACAAACTAGCTATATTAGCCCATCGGATACAGCAGTATGGCCGTTGGATTGTAACGGGTCTGAACCTGTAACTCTGTTAGCCGCTGTTCCGCTCAACAGCCATTAATGCATGCTAACCAAGCTCTCAAAAGTCTCACGGCTTGAATCTGGGTTCTGAGGTTCTAGATTGGTTTGCACTCGTTGGGTCAGCAGGGCCGCAATCATCATAAACCCACCACCTAAGACAACGGCGGCTAGACGATTTCCGGCAAAAATATGACTCATCATCCATCCCAGACCTAAGGCGGCAACGATTTCTGGTAACACGATGAAGAAGTTGAAAATCCCCATGTATAAACCGCTTTTGTTGGCCGGTAAAGCGTTGACCAACATTGCGTAGGGCAAAGAGAGCATACTAGCCCAAGCAATCCCTACCCCAATCATGGGTAGCAGCAGAACATATTGGTTATGAATCCATAACAAGGAGCAAAGCCCCAAGGCGCCACACATGAGACATAAGGAATGGGTTCTTTTAAGGCTGATCTGCTTGGTTAATTTGGGCAGAATAAAGGAAAAAAGGCAGCAAACGCCGTTATACATGGCAATGCATAATCCCGCCCATTCAATACCTGTGGTGTAGAGTAAGGTGCCTTCTGACGTAGCACCGAAGATATTATGTGCGATCGCAGGTGGGAAATATAAAAACACACAAAACATCCCAAACCAGCTACAGAACTGTACCCAAGCCAGTTGGCGCATCGTTGCAGGCATCTCTCGTAAAGCGATACCAATATCCGATACCATACCTTTTGAATCAGTCTGAACCGCCTGCAAATGAGCCGCTTCAAACTCTTCTGGTAGAGGTTCGGTTGTAGTTACAACGGTCCAAACCACTGCCCCCAGAAAGATAAAAGCCCCAATATAGAAGGAGAGCTTAACGGCCACGGGCACAGTATGAAAATTCTCTTGAGATTCAATCACACCAAACACATGGTGCAGCAACCATGGCAAAGCCGACGCAATCACCCCCGCTAAGCCGTGAAAAACACCTTGAATCGTAAATCCTAAAGTGCGTTGCTCTTCGGGTAGCAAATCTCCAACAAAAGAGCGAAACGGCGTCATGCTGACATTGGCAGAGGTATCCAGAATCCACAGTAATCCCACCGCCATCCATAGACTGGAAGCATTGGGCATCAAAATGAGTGCTACCGAACCTGCGATCGCACCCACCAAAAAATAAGGCCGACGCCGTCCCAAAGGTCCCCAGGTATGGTCACTCAAATACCCAATAATGGGCTGTACGATTAACCCTGTGAGGGGAGCGGCTAACCAGAGCATGGGGAGTTGGTGGACTCGGGCTCCCAAATGTTCAAAAATACTGCTGGTGTTGGCCATTTGCAGGCCCCAGCCAAACTGAATACCAAAAAAGCCAAAACTCATATTCCACAGCTGCCAAAAGCTGAGTTTATGGTCTTTTGGGGGGGCTGAAGTGCAATCGCGATTTCCTGGCTTATCGATTCCCTGCCCTACCGTAATCATAGAAGGCACCTACAGTTCAACGATCTCAACAGGAAATATTTGATAGACACAACCTCAAAAACAGTGCTGGAAATCTTGCGTAGTATCTGCCATGGTTACTCAGACGGATACAATAGGCAGTATTTTTCTTTAGATGAAACGTTCTTATGTTGCTTGTATAGCCACCCTAGTTTTCCCTATAAAGGCGGTTCAGTGACGGGGATCACACCTAAAAAATTAACAATTGCAAGAAATATTTTTTATTGGTTTATTTATGTTAAAGACTAATTCTTTCAGTAAGTTGAATTATTCACAGATGTAAATGATTACCCCGCCTGAATTAATCGCAGTAGTTCATCGGTTGATATCTTACCGCTGATTTCTGTCCCCTCCAGCAAACTATCTGCTAAGTCACGTTTATGCCGATGCAGGTCTACAATTTTCTCTTCAATCGTGTTTTTAGCAACAAGCCGATAAATAGTAACGGGACGTCGTTGACCAATCCGATGGGCGCGATCTGAAGCTTGATCCTCCACAGCAGGGTTCCACCAAGGATCCATGTGAATGACATAATCTGCAGCGGTCAGGTTCAGGCCGGTTCCTCCCGCCTTCAGACTAATAAGAAAGACTTCACCTTCTCCAGCCTGAAAAGCAAAGACTCGCTGCTGGCGAGTCTTTGCAGGCGTACTGCCATCCAGGTACTGATAGGTAATCTGCTGTTGGTCCAAATAAGCCCGCAAAATCTTCAGGTGATCCACAAATTGGCTAAACACAAGGGCTTTATGGTGATTCGCCAGTAACTCTGCTAGGACTTCACCAAACAACTGCAGTTTTGCACTGGCAGGAGGCGCTTCAGGCATCACAAGCTGAGCATTACAACAGGTACGGCGTAATTTCATGATTTCTGCTAGGACTTGAAGATGTTTTGCTCCAGCCTGGGCATCACTATCCGTCAGATTTGCGATCGCTTGCCGCCTCAGAGCTTCATACAAGGCCATCTCTTCTTTGCTCAGCTCAACTTGTAAGGTAATTTCAGTCCGAGAGGGCAGCTCTTCTAAGACTTGATTCTTGGTGCGTCGGAGCAAGAAAGGCTGAATAAGTTTCTTTAGTTGTTGACGGGCTTGGTGATCCTGGTACTTTTCAATCGGCGTCGCAAATCGCTGATTAAATCGCTCCAACGAGCCCAAAAGACCAGGATTGATAAATCGGAATAAATTCCATAATTCCCCTAAATGATTTTCAATGGGCGTTCCTGTCGTTAAAAGTTTGAACTCAGCTTGGAGGTTCATTGCAGCTTGGGAACGCTTTGTCGCCATATTTTTAATGGCTTGGGCCTCATCCAAGACAATAGTTTGCCACTCCACTTGGGCTAGCATTTGTGCCACTTCTTCCTGCTGCAATAAGCCATAACTACAGACCAGCAGATCAAAAGGCTGAAGCTGATCAAGCAGTTGCTGACGCTGGCTTGTGCCAAACTGTAGTGGCCTTAGCGTTGGCGCAAATCGCTGGGCTTCGCTGATCCAGTTCATCCCCACTGAGGTCGGCGCAATCACTAACGTTGGTCCATGGGGGGCACGGGTCAAAATTAAAGCCAGGGCCTGCAAAGTTTTTCCCAAACCCATATCATCCGCTAGGCAAGCCCCTACGCCCCAGTGGGACAGTCGAGCTAACCACTCAAATCCGTCTTGTTGATAGTCCCGCAGCTCTGCTTGTAAGGTAGACGGCAACTGGGGTTGTAAAGTTTGAACATCCTTCAGCTTCTGAATATGGGCTTTCCAGTGCTTATCCACCTTGAGCTTGCCCACATCATCCACCATCTCCTCTAGAGCCATGGTGGTCAAAGGATGGAACCGCAACCCCTTACCTTGTTGTTCAGAGTAAGCCCGGAGTTCGTCTAGCCGTTTACGAAACTCCTCAGTCAAGGCAATAAACTGCCCTTGACCAATAGGGATAAAACGACTGGGCGTTTGGTCCAGCAACGCCAAGAGGGCTTGCATATCCAGAACTAAATCATCGGAGAGTTTTAACTCTCCAGTTGCTGCAAACCAATCCCGCTGACGTTTGATCTGCAACTGTAGTTGGTCTAAATCAGCTCGATGCTTGATACTTAATTTTTCGCCTTCGGGCCATTCCAGTACAATGGACTCCTCTAAATTCTGGAGTTCCAGCAGAAGCTCTAAGCACGATTCTGGATCTTCCACCAACCACTCCCGATCCTGCGGCGTTAAACTGGTTAACGTTGGACAAGCCGCAATCGCTGCTTTGGCCAATTGCCGCTCTTCAACGAGATTGCGCGTTGTCTGTAAACGTTGACTCTTAATTTCAGCAATGACTGTTTCTCCACCACTTCCTGGAGGATAGTAGGGGCCACCTGCAGCGAAGGGACGAGACAACACTGCAACCTTCAGCCCTTCTCCAGCTGGAAGCAAGTGCACATGAGGTAGGGCTTGGGCTGGAACTTCCGTGGCACTGGCGACTCCGCCACCAATATCTGAATGAACCGTTACTAAGCTTGAAACGGCACCAATTGCCGCTAATACCTGTTCCCTGGCTTGCTCAGGAACTACGAGTCGATTCTTCTCACCCAGAATATTGGCAATTTGGTGATGCTCCGGCTTAATATCAATAATCTTGAGGCGGGTAGGCGTTTCTTTGACAACAACAAGGGTTTGGCTCGCCTTCAACCCAGGAGACAAGGTGAGGGTGAGCTTATCTCCTTTTTTCTTCTGGATCAGTAGCTC
The DNA here is from genome assembly GCF_021497025.1 of Acaryochloris sp. 'Moss Beach'. NCBI lineage: Bacteria > Bacillati > Cyanobacteriota > Cyanophyceae > Acaryochloridales > Acaryochloridaceae > Acaryochloris > Acaryochloris sp. 'Moss Beach'. The sequence goes on along the minus strand of NZ_CP071717.1, from coordinate 948,360 downwards.
AGGTTCTCCCTTAACCAGTTCAACGCGAGTGGTGGGGGAGTCTTCCCAAAAAATGAGTGGGTGACCGATTAGTTCTACAATTGCCTGCTCGCTAAATCGGTATTCTGTTTTGTTGTAATAGCCGTAAGAGCCATAGGATGAGTAGGTTTCCATCTGGCTACAAACCCGTAAATCCTGAACAGTGAGATAGTTGAATTCTCCTGGTTTGCCGTATAACCGTTTTAAGGCAATGGGACGTCCTTTACTCCAACCGCCTTTAGCCGTCATTTTTTGTCCTTTGGGTTGCAGTAACCAATCTTGACCATAAAGAGTAATACACCAAGCCAAGCGAAGCTCTGGTTTTACAGTGGCGGTCGTTTCCTGTTGCAACTGTGCGAGGGCATTAAGACACAGCTCCCAAGGCTCTTGTGATCTCACAATATCAACTAGAGGCTGAATACCACTCCCCTGTCGCAGGAGTTGAGCGTGGTCTAGGTAGGAGTTTTCGGCCTCTTCGGTTTCCAGGCGAGCTAACAGTTCCGCTATTTCCATGGCATACCAGTGGTACCCCGACTGAGTGGCTTGCCGACAAAGAGGATGCAAAATGCTGGGCAACCATTTTTGGGACTGTTCCCCATCAACCCAATATTGGCACAATGCCCCAAGCAAGATATCAAAGCTATGGAGCCCTTCATAGGGATCTAGAGAGGCCTGAAGTAATGTTTTTTGGGTGGATAAATCCCCTTGTTGAATTTGGATGAAGCTGTCAAGCCAAGTATAGGTCGTGCGTAACCAGTGGCCAGATTGACGCACCATGTGTTGGACATAGCCTTGAGCCTGTATCAATCTTTCTGGTGAGTCCTCTTGCAGCAGAGCCAAAATAAAGAAAAGCCCCGGAATACCAGTAAAGAAGTAGTTGCGTTTACGTTTAGTTTTCCGTAACCCAGTTAGAGCGTTGGAATAATGGTCAATGGCCTGGGCCGTATCACCTTGTAGAAAAGCTAACCAGCCCCAGTAGACAGCAGCGCTATTCTGATTGGTTTCATCAAACGACTCTAATACCGAGGGAACCTCTTCCACATAGCTACGTAATAATAACTGTTCCGCTAAGACCAATTTCAAGTAATCGGAACAGGGAGTCTTTTGGTTTGCACAGTCTTCCTGCAGTACCTCAAAAACCGCCTCACAAGAGGATAAATTTAAAATGCTATTAGACAGAATACTGGTCAGGGCTAGCTCATAGCATTCAGTGGAGAGGGTTCGAATCCATTCTGCATCAAAGGGGTTATTGCAAATTATCGTTAAGACATCATCCAGAGATAACGCGTCCTGATGTTTAAATTTGCCATAGTCGTTGAGTTGTTCTGTGAAAAAGTCAATATCCTGGCCATAAAAACCAATTCGAGCTTCCCGTAGAAACTGTGCTTCACTCCTAAAGCTTCGAGGTCCTGAACCCCAGGGTGCATAAACGGGCACAACATCTTGAATAATGGGCGCAATAATTTCAAGCTTGCCCATATTGACAACTTCACGGGTTGCAATTTCAGCCAGTAAGGGATGACACTGAGGTCCCTGGCCTCGTTCTTGCAGCAAAACCCCTTGCTCAAGCAAACCCTCAAGATGCTGCTTCAGCAGTTTAGAATCCCAGTTTTTATAATCTGAGTCGGCAGCTGCTTGATGATTCAAACAAGAGAGAATGGTACTGCGATTGATGGGCTCATAGGCCACTGAGAGCAGCTGGACAATCTGCTGATCCAGGGGGGGCAACGCTAGATATTGTTCTGCTAGTTGTGTTTGTAGCTGAGGTGCCGTATTGCTAGATTCGAACATTGCCAATTCATGGTTAAGGGAAAACTTTGCTAGGACCTACCGATCACTTTATTGCGTTTGAATGGGCTTGACCAACAAAACCGCCTTAGGCTGATACCCTAGCTTTTCATACAGCGATAATGCGGGATGGGCATTGGTAAACACCTGCAAACCAATTTGCTGATCCCCTTGCTGAGCAGCCCATGCTTCAGCCCTCTGTAATAAGGCGGTCCCAAGCCCTTGCTGGCGATGTGCTGGATCCACAAAAAGAATAAAAATATGGGTATAAGCGTCTCCCGTGACTTGATCAACCGCCGTTCCTAGCCACAAACAGGCCACAAATCGATGGGCCTCATTCTCAGGGGTGACCAGCCAGTAAGGGGTATCGGTAGACCAATATTGATCAATAACGGCCCGAAGATGTTGATAATCATGCCCAGGGTGGAGTTCTTTGTAGGTCCGTTGCATGAATTGCAGTAATAAATACTGCTCACCCCTCGTTCCTAAGCGTGCGTTAAACCCCGGAACAAAGTTTTTATCCAAGATTTATCCTGAACGATAGAACAAAAGCCAGGGCAAACGGACCTAGAATCCTCTCAAGGGCCTGTTTAGCCATCAATCATCATTGCGGGTGCCCAGCTTACGCCCTCTTCTACTGGAGCGGGTTGTGCCATATCATCTGGCAAGAAAATTCTGGCGCTGACAGCCACCAAAGCGACGACAAAAATCAAAACAATCAAGAAAGGAGCAATATTTTGGCGAAAGAAGGTCATGACTGAGTATCACCGGAGACTTATACCTTTATCGTACCGCTGTCTTGAACGTGCTGTGTCCCAGTAAGTTAGGATGCCTAGCAAGATGATGGGCTGATCCTCGAAGAGCCCATTGCCCATTCGTCTTAATGCATAATTCTAGAGAGAACAGGGATTGACGAGGCGCAACTGCAGTCCAGCAGCAATCTGGTTTCAGCCTTGATACCGAATGTTTCTCTATGTCCTCTATTATTCTCAGAAGATTATGACATTGGCAATTGGCGATTACGCACCTGAATTCACTTTACCCAATGCAGATGGGGACTCCATTGTCCTTAAAAGTTTTCGAGGACAATGGGTGGTTCTTTATTTTTATCCTCGAGACAATACTCCTGGCTGTACCAAAGAAGCCTGCGGGTTTCGTGACCAGTATGAGACCTATCAAACCGAGCAGGTTGTTATCCTGGGGGTAAGCGGAGATGATGCCAAGTCTCACCAGAAATTCATTAATAAGCAAGATTTGCCATTCCAATTACTCTCCGATCTCGATCTAAATGTGGCAAAATCCTATGAAGCCTATGGCCCTAAAAAGTTTATGGGCAAAGAATATGAAGGGTTCTATCGACATACTTTTCTGATTGATCCTGAAGGGAAGCTAGCGAAGATTTATCGAAAGGTCAAGGCCGCCGATCACGCCACAGATGTGTTGCAGGCTTTAGAATTATTGAGGAAATAGTGAGTGCTGATATTAAGCTCGCAATCATTGAAAGCGTAATTTTCAATATCTAAAATTTGGGTCTTACACAATAGATTAATGCATAATTTTCTAGGTTTGCTTTGATATCTTAAGAGGCTTCCTAGTCTATCGATTGATGCGAATACACCTCACCATGTGATCTAGCCTACCTCTGTATTTTTAACTATGAAACGTTTTGCATACATGGTTCAGACGTTTCTGGGCCTTCTTTTCCGACACCCTTTACTGGGGGTGTGTTTAATGCCGATCCTTGAGGATGGGCAAATCGTATTAGTTAAACGTCGGGATAATGGTCAATGGAGTTTACCGGGCGGCATGGTGGATTGGGGTGAAAATATTCAGCAAAGTATCAAACGAGAACTCCATGAAGAAACGGGTTTATTGCTAACAAAAATGGGACGATTTGTGGGGGTATACTCAGCACCCGATCGTGATCCACGATTACATTCCATTTGTTTAGCTTTTGAAATTAAGGTTGAAGGCCAATTGCAAGTGAACGATATCAATGAAATATCTGAGGTGAAATCGTTTTCCCTAGATGAGGCCCTGAGTATGTCCCTAAGTCATGACCATAACCAACAGTTGCAAGACTACTTCCAAGGTGAACTAGTGATTCGCTAGCTCGGAGAAACTACCGATCGTCTTGCTGTTGATGTAAGTGTAAGAGCCCTATTCCCTGGAGCAGTGGCTGTAAGATAATTCGGTCTAATAGCTTTGGATCTGCTCTAGATTGAGAAGCTTGCGATAGATAGCGATATAACGTCTCGGCATCTCCCCCCGTTAGCACAATCTGACTGGTGGGATATTGCTTTAACCAGGCTGCGATAAAGTCGATCATGCCAGAGATTAAAGTATGCAAAATACCGCTCTGGATCGCTAAGTTGGTCGTCAGTGACCATCGGTTGGGAAGGTTTTGGGGTAAGTCAATAGTTGGTAATTCTGCAGTGGATTGTGAGAGCGATCGCAGTTGCAATCCCAAACCTGGCAAAATCGCCCCACCTAAGCAATCTGTAGAGGCAAGAGCACCCGTATAGGTGAGTGCGGTACCGGCATCAATCACTAAGATGGGCCATTGATACAACATGCCAGCAGCCCAGATTGAAAGCGCTCGATCCAGTCCAAAGGTTGCATAAGGAAGCTGAATCGGAATATCAGCAGCAGTAATGGCTGTGGAGCGAGGATAAGTCTGCCAAAAAAGGGTTTGAGACGGAACAACAGAGATAATCCACAGAGCAGGCATACTTGCAGCAGAGGAGTAGGCGAAAGCAGGAGAATAAGCCTGCCACTCCTCCCAGGTGGCAGGAAATCTTTGTTGGGCTACATCAATATGGCAGGTGTCCCAGGTTTGAGCGAGGTGCCACCCTTCATAATAAAACCAGTGCAATCGGGAGTTACCGATGCTCAAAGCGATCCAAGGCTTTACATCCTCAGTGGATAGGCTCATTCAAAGACAGGTATTTAACGATAGAAAGACAGTTCTGGCAATTGTCTATTCTTCGATATTGAACGTTATCAGCAATCCGATTGATCAGCAGCAACCCGCGACCACCGCCCATATCTTGGCTAGGGAAAGTAGGGTGATGCTGTAAATATTGACGTAGGTCGAAGATAGGACCCTGGTCCCAAATACGAATCTCCACATGATCTAGCTCAATCCCCAGCTCTAACTGGATGGGGGTATTGGGTGGTAGTGCTTGATGGGCATGGCTAACCGCATTTGTAAATCCTTCTGCCAGGGCTATCTGGCATTCCAGCCACTCCTGTTCTGCCACTCGAGTAGGGTGCAGCTGCTGAAACCAGTCAAGAACTTGAGTCAGGTTATTGAGGTCAGAATTAACACTGAGATGATAATGCTTTGGCATCTGCTATGAGGAGATCAGTTCCTCCAACTGCATGGGTCCAAGGCCATTGGCATGAGAAAAGGTGTTGTTATTCAACCAGGCGTCTTTAAATTAATTATAGGGAACTCATTCCCCAAAAATTAGCTTTCTAGGCAGAGATTATCTCCTTGCTAAACTTGAGCAGTGTGGATTAGCGTTCGCCCTGGCGAATGAATTCACAATAGATACTCGAATATGGCCGTGTTAAACATCTATGGTGAAAATTCTGATCATTGATGATGATCCCATTACACAGCTCCTTTTACGCCGTACACTCGAGAAACAAGGGTATCAGGTTACCATCGCCAGTAATGGTCAAGAAGGGCTCTCAAAGGCACAGCAACTCTGCCCAGCCTTAATCATTTGCGATTGGATGATGCCTCTATTAGATGGGATTGGCGTTTGTCAGCAGTTAAAATCGAATCCTAAACTTTCCGCCACCTTTTTTATTTTGCTAACGTCTCGGTCTGACCTAGAGGATCGAATTGCCGGACTTAATGCGGGTGCCGACGAATTTTTAACCAAACCCATTGACATGAGTGAACTGCAGGCTCGTGTGCGAGCAGGACTAAGGCTCTATCACTTAAACCAGGACTTACAAGAGCAAACACAAAAGCTGGAAGCAGAGTTGGCAGAGGCTGCCCAATATGTTCGCTCAATTTTGCCTGCACCATTACAATTGCCGATTCAAATCCAGTCTCGGTTTATTCCGTCTAGTCAATTAGGTGGGGATTGCTTTGATTACTATTGGTTAACCCCAGATATTTTAATTTTGTATCTCTTAGACGTATCGGGGCATGGTTTAGGGGCAGCCTTACCTTCGGTATCGATCTTAAATATGTTGCGATCGCAAGCATTCCCAGGCATCAACTACCAGCAACCCCATGAAGTGTTGCATGCTCTCAATCAACGATTCACCATGAGTCCCGAAAACCCCAAATACCTCACCATTTGGTATGGGGTGTATCATCACTCACGCCAGGAGTTGGTATATGCTAGTGCCGGTCATCCTCCAGCCCTATTGATGTCAGCTCTAGAGCCAGGGATACAAACCTTAAAAACACCTGGACTTCCCTTAGGAATGTTTGCAGAATTCACCTACCAAAGTCAGAGCTGTAACATCACGCCACATCAAACGCTCTACATTTTTAGCGATGGGATTTACGAAATTCCTAATACTAACCATCAACTGCTGGGGCTAGAAGGATTTTCCCAGTTGCTCCAACAGCTTCATCAAACAGGAGCCCCCACCATCGAAACCATTTTGGACCAAGTACAAGAATGCTGTGAGCATCAGCACTTTACCGATGACTTAGCCTTGATGCAAGTTGTCTTTCCTTGAGTACCACCACTCCAGAAAAAACAGGATTTCAAGAATCTAGCAGACCACTTTGTTCAAAGTGTTGCCGATTCTCGTAGATCTGAAACACTTGAGCAATGTCAGTGAGCTGAAAAAGCGTCTTAACCTGCTGATTGAGTGAACAGAGCACAAGCTTGCGTTCGGCTGCCCGAATAAATTTTAGGGCAAGAACCAAAGCACCTAGACCAGAGCTGTCCATAAATGAAATATCTTGACAATCCACCAAAACAATATCGGCACCTGCCTCAATGGCAGCTGTCACTTCTTGACGAAAGACCGTACCGGTGACTCCATCCAAAATATTATTCGGTTGTATGGTTGTTATGTTGGGACGCATTGTTTACTTGGAGCATAACGATTCAACTGTTCCGCAGATATCACCCCACACTCAGATCTCAAAGCTGTTATTGAGTGCATCGATAAACATCAGATGACCACAATTCACATAGCGGGAATAAGGAAAAGAGCTGTTCCTCAGAATACTCTTTTTTTTTGGGATATCGCCAGATCGAATGCTTTTTGCTATCCTCTATGCATCTCCTCTCAGCTTAACTATCTGCGGAGAAAGACATCGGCGTAGGATAATACCCCTGAGGGAAGTAATAATCTGCATATATGCCTTGGGCTCGTATCATTAGTGGACTGATTGCCATCGTTCTAGCGTTGGGCATGATTTTATTGGGTGGATGGTACTTTACCCTGGGATTTTGCATCCTTGTATATCTGGCTCAAGATGAGTATTTTGACTTAGTTCGGGCTAAAGGGAATCGGCCAGCAGGCAAAACCACAATGATTGTCAGTCAGTTGCTGCTGATCACCGCCACCATTAACGGGATGCTAGCTGATGCTGTCTTACCTGTTGCGGGAACCTTCATCTGTTTTTATCTGTTATTCCAGCCGAAGTTAGCTACTATTTCCGATATTTCCAGCTCAATTCTGGGCCTCTTTTATGGGGGATACCTACCCAGTTTTTGGATTAGATTACGATCATTGGGCACGGCAGAAGCTAGTAACTTACCCTTATGGGGATATTGGCCAGAACAATGGTCAAATATCAATCTACTTCCTGTGGGATTGACAATTACCCTGCTTGCCTTTGGTTGTATTTGGGCTGCAGATATTGGTGCCTATACATTTGGTCGGCTATTCGGGAAAACCCGATTATCAGATATTAGTCCCAAGAAAACGGTAGAAGGGGCAGTCTTTGGAGTTTTAGGCAGCCTGACTGTCGCCATCATTGGTGCTAATACCTTTATTTGGCCATTTTGGCTTTTCCTTGGAGCAGCATTGGGATTGTTAATTGGTGTTGCAAGCTTATTGGGAGACCTGACGGAATCCATGATGAAGCGAGACGCAGGAGTAAAAGACTCCGGACAACTTATCCCTGGCCACGGGGGTATTTTAGATCGCGCTGACAGTTATGTATTCACTGCTCCATTGGTTTACTATTTCATCACCCTATTACTCCCCCCTCATAGAAGCCATATAATTCGGGAGCTTTTTTGTGTTTTGTAGAACCCTAGCCAGCCATAATCGAAAATAATTTAGTTGATGGCCAGCTGGATTTAAGTTTTATTCAAATAATGTCTGCACTATTCTTGACAAACCTTAGGGCGTACATTGAATCGTATAGAAAACCGTGGCTGTTCCACTTGAAGTGAAGGATGGTCGATACCATTTTGGGTCAGGCAAACTACTAGTGCACAGCTTTCTCCGACCAATATAAAACTCCATCGGCAATCCAAAAGGACAGACTGGCTTCCCTTAATTAAGGGAAGCCAGTCTGTCCTGGAGCTAATTACTCTGCTTCAAGCTAGGGAATTAGCTTGAAGCTTTTGCACAGCAAGTATTTCAAGATTATATTTGTAGACTTTTGTTCAGTAAGAGTTTCAAAGAGCTTGTCCTGTAATTAAGCTTTGAAAAACAGTAAGACAGAATTACACCAAATAAGGTTTAATGCTTGACTAGTTAGGGGCTAGCACTGATTGCAGGTTCTAATCAGAAAATTCAAGTCGTAGATAGAATAATTAAATTTTAGCCACTAGAAAATTTAGCAGAATGCTCAGCCAAACTTGAAGAAAGTTTATACAAAAAGAGTGTAAAAGGAGTGATCGAGAGCACCTTGAAGTTTAATGCCGATCGTATATTTGCTCAACAGAAAATGTGAGCAAATCAATTTAAAGACTTCAATCCAAACAGAACACAAACTATACTTTGGAACTGCTATCAGTCAGCTCTTCAACTATGGGATCTGACCAATTTAGGGGGCAACTTTATCTTTAAACAATTTTCCAGCACTAAAGGCAGGAACTCTGGTCGCAGGGATTTTTAGCTTTTTGCCAGTTTGCGGATTACGACCATTTCTGGCTTTACGATCTCGCGGCTCGAAACTACCAAATCCGACTAAAGTAACTTTATCGCCATGGCTAACAGCATCGATGATGACATCAACTGCAGCACTCAGCGTAACGTCAGCTTGCTTCTTAGTTACTCCTGTTTTATCAGCAATAGCATCTACTAATTCGCCTTTATTCATTGAGTTATCCTCAAAACCTTGCGAGCATTCTATCTCAAGTTTTTAAAAAGTGAACAGATATAGCAAAGAAATTGCACAAAAGTAACAAAGAAAACTCAAAAAAGTAACAATGAGGATATTGAAAGGTTGCTTCAATCCGTTAATTTGCTGCTATTAAATTCTACCAAGATTGAAAATACCTAACTTCTTTCAATCTGGAGATTTAAAATACATGAGCCTAAATTCAAATAACTTAGTAGAGAGTGATAAATTAGCTAGCTTTACGAGCTAATGTGCTGCAAGAACCTGAAATCTGAAATGGAACGGTTTGAGAAAATCTTGCTCGATTGCCTTGACTTTGCACTTCAACATGTAAATGCGGACCTGAAGACCATCCCGAATTTCCGCTGTACCCAATGAGCTGTCCTGCTTTGACCCAGTCTCCAGCTTTAAGTTGAACCCGTTGTCGGAAACCTTGTTGTAAGTGGGCATATGCCGAGCGATAGCCATGTTCATGTTCAATCCAAACATAGTTAAACTTGGAGGCATTCGCTCGAGTCCCTCCTGTATCTGGATATTTGTCTTGTAATCTGATTACCCGCCCTGCCCGCATCGCATAAACAGGGGTACCAATTGAACTGGCAATATCGTAGGCATATTCCATTCGATTTTGATGAGTTTTGCCACGAATTCCTTGAGACAGATATCCTCTTCCATCAAGAGGGTGGCAAAATCCTTGCAAGGGAGAGGCAATGGTTGGGGTATGACTAGCTGCAATAGTAAGAGCCTGTGGACCTGACTGGGACACTTGGGAAGTAGAGCTTAGGGGACCACCAACATAAGATTCAGATTCCACACGCAGAACCTTCCGGTTTTCAGCAGATTGGGAACGGGCAGATTGAGGAGGTGTGATAGAGAAAGTGGGTCCAAGGGTACTGAGGGTTAGTAGAGAACAAGCTAGTAAATTCCGACACCGTTGCTCAACTAGAACTTGCTTCAACTGAAATTGAGAAATATGACCTTGCTGAATCAGTATTTCCCCTAGCTTTTGTCCAGTCTGTGTTTGGATTTGGAGGGCTTGTTGTAATTGGAAGTCACTAATCAGTCCTTTTTGAGTGAGGACTTTGCCAATACGGACTAGATACATTTGCGACAAATGATATGTGATGGATGGGAGTGAATGGTAGCTAGAGAGAAGGGTATAGCCTACTTCTCTCACTGTTTCTAAACTTGAGAAACATCAAAGCTCTTGTACCAGTAGCTATACCTTAACCGGGCATCTGAAGAAATGAGATCCGAATTGATACGGAGGTATAAATAGATTTTTCGAAAGCTTAAGAAAACAGGAATATAAGCCAGTTTTTAGGGGGTAAGAGGGATGTAAGCGTTATTCAATAAAGGCTATACCATAAGTTCAAGTTGCCAAATATTAAATCCCTTCACCGTAAAAAATACTGTAAATTACCTGTTTTTTTAGTTAGATATAGAAGTCTTAAGGAATAGAATAATTAAGCAACTATTAACATAGCTGAAGATCCGTTAGTTCAACAGACCTCATAAATCTACTTCTTACCTATCTCCTGTGCTCTTGTCTTGGAGTGTCCTCTTTCTCGAGAGAAGGTTATTCCCAATTATTATTGTGGCGATTGAAGTACCTGCTCAAGTACCCAAAACTCGCGGTAAATCTCCCGGATGTGCCCAAGGCGAATCTCAAGCACCCAAAACTCGATACCCAACGGGTAAAAAACGAGTTTCAAAACGAAGGAAAGCCCAAATGCCTCAAAAAGCCGCTGCTTATACCAAGCTGTGCCTGAAGGTGTAACTCTCAAACTCGTGAAACCCATCACTAAAGTGGCTTAGCAAATAATCAAAATTATACTCTTAGGTGCTAATTGGTATTAGATCTTCACTTAACACCAAAAAGTTGAATGGGACTGAGACGCTTTTACCGGGTGACATCTCCTCTCAGGGGACACCTATTCCAAATTCAAATTGATCAAGCGTTCAGACAATTTAGCGGGATTTAAAGTTTGTTCCAAAATGATGGATTGTAGAGCGGACGTTTGGATGGGGGTTATGGTCCTGACATCTCAATAAAGATTATGGAGTCTTGACTAGAACGGCTGAAGCTCTTGTTTATGTGGTGATGATTCGAAGGCTCGCTAAAAAATGCTAAAACTTCTCAAACAGCCTCTTAGGTGGAGCGTTATCGTTTTGCATCTGAGAGAATAATAACCTTATTAGGATTTCTTTGTAGCACTGCTATAGGACTGTTGTGGGTGAACATATTGAGAGCGTACGTACTCTCAACTGCTAGCCCAAGATGTCTTGATGCTAATGCAGCTAGATCAAAGTTCTGCCAGCCAAGACATTGAAGAGACCTAAAATATTGACGACTGCATGGGCTGTTCAAGCTGTTGTACGACTCGGGGGACAGCTGGAGCATCACTGCAACTCACTGATTAGGATTCAAGTGTTTTGGAAAGGATGGGTTAAATCTCTAGGGTTCATTAGCCTTCTCCACAATTTGCGCTTCTCAAGCAAAGCTTCAGGCATTATTCATGATGTTATGACATGAGCTACTAGATTGAGGTTGAGCCTGTATTTACCCTAATTTAAAAATAAAAACACTCGCGCAAACCAACCGAAGTGCGCGAGTGATAATCAACGTTCTAACCAATTTAGATAAGCTAATTTCAGTATTCCCATTCCTAGGAAAAAGAAAACTTTTTCTTTAGATGTGTAACTTTAGCCTGAAAGAGCATATTGCTAAGATCTTCGTCGATAGGACCTTTACGGGATTTTTGACATAAAAATATCCCCTGCCGCACTCAGAGACAGGGGATAGTTCCCTTATTAACGAAATCAGGTTCGGTCTAATTCCAAAATCGAACCAGAAGCTATGGGATAAACCATAGCTTGCTTAAATTATGCCCATAGATCGGCAAAAGATGGCTATATCAGAAAAATGCTTACACTTTGTGTAGAAAATTAAACAAAAAAGGGGGAAAGGGTTAGATAGTAGCAGATAGCAACCTTAGCCTTATGCCTGGATGTTGGTTAAGTAACCGCTACAAATCTTCTTCGAATGCTATTTGGATGCTGAAATTGAAATCAACACCAAAAATTTTGTGGTTAAGCTAATCATAGTTATAAATCTTAGATAAAACAGCTAGACTACCCAGATTAAGGAATGTGACAAGCAAGCTAATGTCTGTCGTTATGAATAGGATTTCGCGTGTGTTACCTTTTTGAGGGAATATTCAGATTGCGCTCAAACCCATTAATTTTATAGTGGCTGAAGCATGTAAAACTAGAGAATTTATTTTTCTACCCAAAAAGTGAACTCTCCTGATTTACTAACGCTATTTGAGGTTCAACCCTACCGATGTAGAGTATGCAGACGCAGGTTCTACTCAATAGACAAACTGGGTTAAAGCAGGGCTTGAAAATACACAAGGCCCTCCACCTCAGTAGGGTTAAGGTAAGCTACACAACGCTATTAAATTACTGATTAATGGAGCTGACGTCCATCATATTAAGAGCTGAAACTCTGTCAGGTAATATATTTATAGAATTGTAAATTTATTACTACCCCCCAAAACTACCCCCCAGAAAGATCCGGTAGGAAAAGGATAAAATTTGTCCGCTGAGATGAAAACTACCTAATCTAGAACCTGCGTCAGCTTGGTTACCAATTTCACTAAAAGTCACTAGAATCGGGTTGATTATTAGCCTGCTGTTCAAATGAAACGCTTGGCTGATTCAGTAATTTCTTGATAAGGTCAGAACTCTCTCACAGTCCTTAAGCCTAGATTTCAAGCATGACATTCCCGAGTTTTACCAGTTTGACTAATCTGGGGAAGACTCACGTAATCCGCCATCAGTTAAGACTAGTGGCCCTACCCTCTCAATAGTCCTTCCTACCAAACTATAAAAGTGCAAGTCTGAAGCTACTAATGCACAGTAACTAGCCATAGAGGTCAAATGATTAATAATGAGTCAGTCACTCAAAATCTCAATCCTAACTATGCGCATTACTTAGAAAGAAAAGAGAATAATTCTAAAAGAAGTGACTAATTTTTTTTTCAAATACTCATTAATCGTCTAGGGCGCTCAAATTCTGGAGATTTATGTTAAATTGGCTTGCTAATCCGTTAGCCAATCCACACTCCATATCTACAGAAATGAAACAGATCAATCTGCTTACTGATCATGCAATTGGCGAAGACAGAGGTGTCAGCCAAGATGGTCTGGGTTTCAAAGCGTATGCCAGTGTATTAGCCGAAGCTGCAATAGGAACTCAAGGCCCTTTCACGATTGGTGTGTTCGGTGAATGGGGTACAGGTAAAACGAGCTTAATGAGGCTTATCCAGACCGACTTGGATACACGTCAGGAAGTAATAACCGTTTGGTTCAACGCATGGAGGTACGAGAATGAAGAACATCCTGTCGTTCCACTCGTTGGAACAATTATTCATTCGTTAGAACGTCATAAACCTTTTCTGAACCGTCTATCTGATGGAGGAGAATTACTGATTAATACCCTTAGAGCGGTTGCTTACGGATTCTCTGCCAAATCCAAAGTGGAAGTACCTGGAGTTGCTGAAATCGAAGCAACTTTCGCGTTTAAAGATGTGATTTCTCGTGAGGAGCATCTAACACAAGATCCTTTATTGGACAGAAGTTTGTATTATGAGGTCTTTGAGAGGCTCTCTGCGCTCAAGTTCCCTAGTAATACGAAAATCGTGGTGATCATTGATGACCTTGACCGTTGCTTCCCCGATCGAGCAATCAAGTTACTTGAAAGTATAAAACTTGTACTGTCTCAACCGGGATTCATTTTTATCCTTGGCGTTTCTCGTCGTGTAATAGAAGGATACTTACAACATAGATACGCTAAGGAATATGGCATAACTAACTTTGAAGGCCAATTGTACCTGGATAAGATTGTGCAATTACCTTTCCACATTCCACCGAACTTAGGAAGGATGGATGAGTTTTCAGAAAATATTCTAAATCGGGTTTCAAAACAAATGCGCGAAACTCTTATAGACATCCTACCAATCATAGGTTCCGCATCAGGAGGCAATCCCCGATCGATAATTCGCTTCGTGAATAATTTGTTAATCGACATTGGCATCAACGAAATGTTGGTTTCTAATCAATCTATGAAGATAATCCCAGTTGAATATTTCGCTATAACTCGGTGCCTTCAGCAACGTTGGCCAAACATATATTCATCACTCGTCGGCTCAAATGAACTCTGCCAAATCGTTCTAGCATGGGATAGTGAAGCTCTTCGCCGAGCAGCATCATCATCAGAAAGAGAAAATTCAGATTTGGCAGAGATACTCTTGTCAGAGCCTGAACTTTTAACACTCCTTCAGACTTCTCACGGGTATAAGTGGCTCTCTAACAATGCCACTCGAAGCGAAGCAATACAATTCTTAAATACTCAACGCCAAGATGGGGAAGCGGAACAAAATAGAATATTTAAACGGTTCGACTTCTACATAAGCTGTAGCAGTGAGAAAGTATTGCAAGCAACGATCGATGCCTTGTTAGAAGAAAAATACACCGTAACATTTCTTGACAAGTGGATTAGAATTGGCGATAACATTTACAGGGATCTTCCCCCAGTTTTGAGACAGTGTAAGACCATGATATTCATAATTGGAGAAGATGAGTTTGAAATCAATAAAAAAGTCGAACTTGATTTAGCAATCCAGCTAAGTAAAATTGACAAATCTTTTCGAATTATTCCTGCGCTGATTAATGAAACCCACGGGTCAAAAATACCTGAACAACTTGAGAAGTTTGAGAATGTTACCTTAAGCTATAGGCCAGTATCAGAAAGGCAATTAATTTTGTCACAAGAGTCATTGATAAGCATTCTAAGAAAGCTTGTGTGATAAAAGTTTCATGAATATTATTGAAGATTAGCTTTCTTTGGAATCATGTAGGACAAAAAAAATCATGAAAAACACTAAGCTTCCGAAACTTAAGAAGATAACTTTTTTAAGAAAACATTACTTTTTATAAGTAAACTTTCATGCAGCTATCTCTTTATCATGTGTGTTTAGATTAATTATATTGGTTGCTCTAAGTTGAGAGAGTATTTTTACTTGATACATTCCACAACCGTAGATGTGAGCATAGGAAGCCCCTAGATCAGGCTCTAGAGGCTGCTTTAAGCTCAGTAGCTTAACTATTGCCCAGTCAAACTTTAAGTCCTTATAGCTCCAATTCCCTTGGCTGTGGTTAGGGAATTGAGGAACAATAGCTCCTACCCTGTCTCCTACCTTTAAATCAGTCGTTTTTAGCATCTGCCAGTGGCAAATCTGACTAGTTTCTACTTCCGTTGACTTGCCGTTGAATAGCAGGAGTTGACTCTTTTCTTGGAAGGCTCCCATGAAGAAAGACTCCTTCCCAGAATGGCTCCACACCAACGATCCAATAGGAGGATGCCAGTAATGGATAACGTTTTTAGAGACTCGTTTAAGAGAGTTGTGAAGGTCAGCTAACAGGAGGTGACTTCCTTGAATCTCAACCACGGTATAGGGCACCCCAGACTTGCCATATACCACCGCATCCTCAGATATCTCCATGATGATCCTCTACTAAGGCTGGTTGACCCCTTACCAACTCAAAAGATTGAGCATTTTGAGACTTAGACCTGCCATTTTCTTTTTTTAATTGTGTTTGGGCCTCTAAAGGTGGTTGTTCTCTTGTTCCAGTTGTTCTAGAACCTTGAAACCCTTTTTCCGTAAAAGTTTTGTCTTGAGCAAGCTCGTGGAACAAGTCATTTGCAGAGTCAACCTTTGTTCCGAGATCTAGTTTCTTTTGCCCTTCCTCTGTGATTGAAGGGGGAAGAGGAGTCTCTAGAAGCTTTTTTCTCACCCAAACCCTTGCTCTTTTCTTCACGGGTCCTTCTTTACCCTCATATTGATGGGTTATATTTGAACCGTTTTCAAAACCTGAGAGCCTTAAGATCTTCTGGATTCTCCCTGTATATCTGTAGTCCCTCTTAGAAGGTTCAATATCGAGAACAAGGTCGAAAATCTCCGCATAGCTGACTTGATTCTTGTCCTCTAGGTAGTCAGCGATAAGGTCATGCCATGGATCAAGTTTCTGATACTGCCTTCGATCAGCCTCTATAGCTAATTCTTGATCAGAAGTTAACCACCAGTTCTCCCTATTGAAGTAGTAGTGCATCGCAGCAGCCCAAATGAGATCTCGATTATTCTCTACGGTCTCTATAGGAATTGGAGTAGAACCACAATTGATAATCCACCATCTGCGATTGCCAGTAGCGTCAGAGAGGAATTCTGATTCATTCGTAGTTCCTACTAGTATGGAAGGCCGCTTCATTTCCTCAGCAGATCTGGCATAAGGGGCACGAATGAGATCCTTACTTGTAGCCATAAAAGCTTTGAGATGGTTAACCTCTTTTTTCCTCATTCCGTCAAGCTCAGACCACTCGATGATCCAGTTAGTATGAAGTTTCAATATGTGGTCTTTGTTTGAGGGATCTGAAAAGTCGTCACAAAAATACTCTGGAGAGGCTAGAGTTTTCCAGAAGGTTGACTTCCTAATCCCTTGATCTCCAACAAGAATGGTGGTTGTATCCACCTTAGAACCAGGCTCAAACGCCCTTGCAACAGCACTTATCAAGGTTTTTTTAAGCAGCATGTCTGCAGTTGGATCAGTGCTTCCCAGGTACGTACTCGCAAGAGTACTTCCTACCTCTTGCAAGAGTTCTGGTTGATTCTTGTATTTCTCATAGACACTAGTTAAGTAATCCTGAATCGGATTGTAGGAATGACCCTCTCCAATAAATTGAACGATGTCGATGAGACTATCTTTTGGGGACTTTAGCTTGAGGCTATGCTCAATTAAAAGTAGATTTCTCACTGAATCAGGGGAGAAAGGTTTCCCGTCAAGCTCTGTGCATTTTTTGACCTCATTTAGTTTGATCCGATCACCAAAATAAATAAGCACCGTGTTGTAGTCCTGCTGATAAGGAGTTGGTTCATCCTCAGCAATTTTCCTTAGAGCTTTTTTCTTGATTTTTTGTAAGGGCCGCTTTTGGAGACCAGCATCCTTATGCTGTTTAGCTAATCTGTCAATATATGCCTCAGCCCCAAGGTCCGAAAGATATTCGGAGGCCAGTTTTACAGCTTTCTCTGCAAGTTTGGGTATCTTTTCACTAGGGCTGTCTTTCCAGTGATTAGGCAAATCTAGAATTAGATCTAATGGCTTAACTGCCTTTGACAGATCTAATTCGCCTCCCGCTCTGTAAAGCTCACATAAACCTCCTTTTGGAGAATCTGGCATAGGATCGAGAATCAATACCTTACCCCTGCACCACAATCCAGCCTTAATTAAGTTGTGGAATACTTGAGGATTAGTCCAGCCGTCTGAATCAAAGACGATGGTGTACTTACAGCTCTTAGGTAATGCTTTTCTATAGTGACTAACTCCAGCTATAGCACCCGTTGGAACTCCTCTCAGGGTTGCCATAAGAGCATCTTTGAAACCCTCTGTAATAGCTACACAGCCCTCAGGAATAAATGCTTCTGAGGATCTAGCCTTCTGGGTTAAATACTTTGCTGGCTTCCCATCCTTTCTTGGGATAGGGCTATCTGCTCGTAACTGACCAAAGCCCTCAGTGAATGGAAAGAAGATTCCAGAACTAGAAATCCACTTCTCACCATCCCAAGATTTAAATCCAAGTTCTAAAGCCTGAGACTCAGAAAGAGATCTGACGCGATATTTAGAAATCAGAATATCAATTTCTTGATCCGTGAAGCCTTCAGACAATAAGTTATCTCTATGGTGAGGCTCTAATTGACAACCTAGTGAGGACAGGGCATTCTGGCTCTCAGAGCTTATAATATTTGTATAAGACATTTACTTGTTCCTCCTTTACGCGGCAAAGTTAGAGGGGGAATTTTCGCTTTCTGCGATCTTTTGATCCATGAAAGCTTGAATGTCAGATTCCAACCAAACTGTGATGTTTGTAGATAGCTTGATTGGCTTAGGGAATTTTCCTGTTTTTTACCCACTCCCATAACGTTGAGCTTCCAATAGGGATCATTGGTGGAATGGGAGAGTTGGCTTTAGGATCACCAATTATTTGTTTGAGACGAAGAAATTTTTTTCATGCTTATGACTCCTTAAGGGTTAATAGACCTCCTTTCGTTGGGTCTGAATATATTAAGAGTCCTAGGCTGTATTACCTTGTCTTATCGAAATCAAAGGCGTGTAACCATTCCTCTGAAAGGATTACCCCGATCTAAGACTTAAAAGGTTCCACAAAGAGACCTATAGCAACCGAACTATGACTGTTCGGTTAACCTCACCTCAGGTTTTGAATAATCAATATAAATAATCAATGAATTGAGTTGAATATCTTCAATCCTTAATCTCACTTAGAACAAACAGAACATAAAAAAATTAAACTTGTTCCAATCTTGTTCCTGCCTGAAATACTTATGAAGAAAAGGTTCTAGAGTTTTAGAACAACTTGAACAAGAAAATCAATAAATAAACCCTAAAAGTAAATAAATAAAGAACTCAGACTAGCAACGTGTATTTAGGATCCCTATTTTCAATAGAGACCCATTTAATTTATTTCACTGGCCCCGCCCAAAGAGGAGGAGTAGGGGTATGGGGAAACAGCAGGAATGCTCAGCTACCTGCTTTCAGCTCATCCAAGTAGTCAGCCCATTTCTGCATCATTTCTTGGCGCTGAGGTAGAAATTCAGTCCTGTTATAAGACCGACCTAGAGGATCTTTCACGTTATGGGCTAGTTGAAGCTCGATCCACGCGATATTAACCCCCAGTTCTTCATCAAGGAGAGTCCTTGCCATTGCTCGAAAGCCATGTCCTGTCATTTCTTCTTTAGGGATCCCCATTCCTCTTAAAGCAGCGAGGATAGCGTTCTCACTCATAGGTCTTTGTCGAGGTCTTACACCAGGAAATATGTATTCTCCGTGTCCAGTTAAAGGTTGTAATTCACGAAGAATGGAGAAAGCTTGAGTTGATAGAGGAACAATAAGACCCTTGTTTGTTTTACTTGAAATTAACTCCCATTGTTTCTTCTCCCAGTTGATATCTTTCCAGAGTGCTTGTCTGAGTTCACCGGGTCGAACGAACACCAAAGGAGCAAGTTTGAGAGCACATTGGACAACTAGAGTACCTTGGTAACCATCAATCATCCGCATTAGCTTCCCTACTCGCATAGGTTCTGTAATTGCAGCCATATGCTTTGTTTTGACTGATGACAAGGCTCCCCTAAGTCCAGAGGTAGGATCGTGTTCAATGCGGCCTGTAGCTACGGCATAGCAGAAAACTTGACTACAAATACCTTTTTCTCTGTGAGCTGTCTCAAATGCCCCTCTCTCCTCTACCCTGCGTAATACCTGCAATACATCCTGAGCCGAGACTTCAGCAATAGGTCGATCTCCTATATAAGGGAAAATGTCCTTTTCCAAACGTCTGATTATTGTCTTGCTGTGAGTCTCTTTCGGTTGTGATTCAATCAAATGTGGGTCAGATAGAATAATACATTCCTTCTGCTATTAGAGTAACCATGCAATGCCCATTGTGCGGTCATCCCAAAGCCTATAAGCATGGCAAGATGGCCAATGAGAAACAACGGTATCACTGTCCTATTTGTAAACGAACTTTCACTGAAACCTTTGATACCCTTTACTATCGTCGACAGACCTGCCGAGAGACGATCCATCAAGTTCTCCAATCTCATGCAGAAGGCACGAGTCTCAGAGGCATTGCCCGAATCACTGGGCTTTCCTACAACACGGTTGTCTCCCTCGTGCGTTCTGCTAGCCAACGCTCTCAGCAACTTCATAATGGCAACGTTCAAGCAGTCAGCACCGATGATGTCAGTGCCGATGAGATGTGGTCCTTTGTGAAAAAAAAGCAAAAACATTGCCGACCATCAGAGCTAGAGGTGGGCGATTGTTGGATGGCGATTACGTTGGCCAACACCAGTGGTTTGATATTGACCTGTCGGGTGGGCAAGCATACCGACTCATTGTTGGATGAACTGATGACCAGCACTGAAGGCAAGACCGATTGCAAGTTTTGGAATAGTGATGATTGGGGCGGTTATGAGCGCATCTTAGGGCCAGACATTATCCACTACATTGGTAAAGACCGAACTCAACGATTGGAGCGTACCAATGGGATTGTTCGGCAGCAAACAGGTCGATGGCATCGCCGCCAAAATAAGTTTGGCAAAGTTTGGGAGCAAACGAAGGTTACGGCTCGGTTAGGGGTGAGCTATTTTAATTGGATTTGGACTCACAGCCGATTCAAAACGACTGCGGCCCAACGAGCAGGATTAGCTGATTGCCCATGGAACTGGAATGACATTCTTTGCTACCCCACAATTATTTGAGGCACGACCTCTCTTTCCAGTTAGATTTTTGCTTGTTGAACCACTCCCTAGCTACAAGCTCAAAACTATTCTCATTTTTTACTCTAATGACTTCTTTTTTAGCTTTGCGGTGAGTACTAGGGTTAATCCCAGAAGCCAGAAGCTTCCTTTCTTCCCTGTGTTTTTCACGAGCATCTTTCAACCCTACCTCAGGATATTTGCCAAGGCTCAATAACTTCTCTTTTCCCCCAAACCAGAATTTGTGATGCCAGATCTTAGATCCATTTTTTTTGACTAGGAGGAATAACCCTCGGTCTCCGTCCCATATCTTGTAGTTTTTTTCCGTAGGTTTGGCTTTACGGATTTTTATGTCTGTAAGCTTGGGGGTAGCCATATGAAAAATTATGCATCTACCCCTTATCGTACCCCCACCTACCCCCAGGTTTGACAGGACAATATCGGACCTGACAGGACTATTAAAACAACAAAACCCTCTGCTAGAGAGGGTTTGAAGTACATCTTTGGACTTCTTTGGATTACTTGTTGATGGAGCTGACGGGAGTCGAACCCGTGTCCGCCCTAGCTATTAGCTCCCCATTCATTCACAGGCTTAGCTTTTCTAATCCTCAAAGCGGGAATCGCCACTTATCCCGGACGATGGGATGCTTAGTTGAAAGTCTTTACCAGTAGAGACAACTGAGAAACCCTAATGGTGCATCCGTTGGGGGTTATCTATAGAAATTAACGGAGTCAATCTACAGATGCTCAAACCAAGTTAGGTTTTTTTAGGCAACAGCAGTAGCCGTGCGCTGACGAGCGAAAGATACGATGTTGTTCGCATGTACGATGTTTTGAGCCTTTTATTTGCGAGAGACGACTCACTCTCGGCCTGAATCATGAGGCTACGTTTGCTAAAACGTCGAAACCGTTACAGCCCCAGGTTACGAAATTCTATTATAGTATCTCGCTTCAAGAGATTACATCATTTCTTTGGTGGGTAGTTGAATACCGTCGATGACAGGGACGGGTAATTGTCGGGTTACTCTGGAGAAAATCCATTCTTCCAGGGATTCTACTAAATCATGCCGACATTGCTCTAGGGTATCTGCTTGCGCAGAGACATTCTCAAACCCAGGAATTTCCCCATAGGTCGAGCCGTCGGTGGCAGCAGTGTATGTCGCTCGGGACATGACTGCTCGAATATAGTTAGACAATATGGATTCCACGTTCTGCTAAGCGTATGACAGAATAGGTCATACATAAATGAATAAATTGTGACAATCACTTTTAGCAAGTCACTACTCTTTAGCAATTGCGTTTTAAACGATGTATTCACAAGACTTTTCTAGTATTCCCGAAATTGATGTAGAGGCACTTGCTGCTCAGCTACATAATGATGCAACAAGCATCCAACTCCTAGATGTTAGGGAGCCAGGGGAAGTTGCGATCGCAAGTCTGAATTCATTCCAAAACATCCCCCTCAGCGAGTTTGCGGAGTGGTCGGCAACCATTGGCGAACAGCTCGATCAACATCAGGAAACCTGGGTGATGTGTCATCATGGCATGAGATCCGCCCAGGTTTGTGTGTGGTTAAGTCAAAATGGGTTTACTAACGTCAAGAATGTCAGTGGTGGTATTGACGCCTATTCGATGAAGATAGATGCCAATATCCCGCGCTACTAAAGTCTGAACGTAATTTTTGTCAGAGTCCTATGGACCTTAGCCTTACTAACCGCCAACAACGAGTTCTCCGGGCAACCGTTGATCACTACATTGCTACGGCTGAACCGGTCGGGTCCAAAGCGTTGGCGCGAGAATATTCTTTGAGTATTAGTCCAGCGACCATCCGCAATGTGATGGGGGTGTTGGAGGAAGAGGGCTTGTTATTTCAGCCCCATACTTCCGCTGGTCGGGTGCCCTCAGACTTTGGCTATCGGCATTATGTAGATGAACTGGTGATGCCCTCGACCACGTTGAGGTCACAGATTAAGCAAGCCCTTGATAAAAAGCTACGAACTGACAGCTGGATTTTTGAAGTCCTACTCCGAGATGCTGCTCAAATCCTAGCAACGCTGAGTGGTTGTGTGGCCTTGATTACTCTGCCCCAAGCGGCTACCTCCACCATTCGTCATCTGCATCTTGTGCAAGTTGAACCCCAGCGGGTCATGTTGATTCTGGTGACCGATGCCTATGAAACTCAGTCAGTGATGATGGAGCTACCTCTTGGGGTATGGGATGAAGCGGATCCAGAACGCTTTGAACAAGAATTGCACATTCTATCTAACTTTTTGAACCACCATTTTGTGGGGAGTTCATTGCAAGACTTGGTGGTGCTAGACCAGTATGAGTTGGATCGGGAATTTCAAAAATACACTGATTTCTTGAAAATATTGTTGACCGATTTGACGCAACAGTGTGAATCCCTTAGTCCTAAAAACATCTTAGTGGGCGGTTTGGCTGAGGTGTTGCGACAGCCTGAATTCTCTGAATTACAGCAAGCCCAGACCTTAATTCACTTATTAGAGAATGGCCAAGATCTTCTTCGCCCCCTCTTTCATGAGTTGACGACTGATATGATAAAGCAAGGGGCTGATGTGGTGCCCCGGAGTAAGAAAGTCCAAGTTCGAATTGGCTCAGAAAATAGCCTTGAGTCTATTCAAGCCTATTCCCTAGTATCTTCAACCTATCAGAAGGGCGAAACGCCTATCGGAAGTGTGGGAGTACTTGGGCCCACACGAATGGCCTATGAGAAAGTCATCGCGCTGGTGACAGTGACAGCAGATTATCTATCGACTTGTCTAACCCAGATCGCTTAAAGATTATTTTATTTCATCGAATAAATATGACCTTCTGAGGAAAAGTCAGGTCGCATCGCTGACTATTCTTTGAAGATTTCTGACCTTTTCTGCCTGTTTATTCTTACAATGCTTTGGCTATATTAGTGTGCATTGGGATTAGTATTTGGATTCAAGAGACGGTTATTTCTAAAGTTAGTTGGATCAAAAGTTGAGAAAAGTCTATGCCTAGTACTACTGAAATGTTGACAAGTCCAAACGATCTTTCGCAAGAAATGATTAAACATTGGCTCACTGAATTGACCAGTTACACCCCCCAACAGGTTGATACAGCGATTGCCCAAATGGAACAACAACGTACACAGACTGCTCGACATAACTAACCTTTTATTCCAGCCATAACCAACGCTCTTGAGGAGAGGGAAATATTTCCCTCTCTTTTTTTTTGGCTATTTACCAAGACCGAATGAGATAGTGAAGACAGGCAGCTTGCCCGGTATGTACTTAGCACGGTCAGATCAAGAGAATGGGAAATACCTTTGGACATTTATTTCGGATTACAACCTTTGGTGAATCCCATGGTGGTGGTGTTGGGGTGGTCATTGATGGTTGCCCGCCCCAAATTGAAATTACAGAAGAAGACATTCAGTTTGAGCTAGACCGGCGGCGTCCGGGTCAAAGTCGAATCACCACACCACGCAAAGAAACGGATACCTGTGAAATCGTTTCAGGCATATTTCAGGGGAAAACGTTAGGGACACCGATTACGATTTTGGTGCGGAATAAGGATACTCGCCCCCAAGACTACAGTGAGATGGCCCAGGTCTATCGTCCGTCTCATGCGGATGCTACCTATGATGCCAAATATGGAATTCGGAACTGGCAAGGGGGTGGCCGCTCATCTGCTCGGGAAACCATTGGCCGGGTGGCAGCAGGTGCGATTGCTAAAAAGATTCTCCAGCAAGCTGCTGGGGTTGAAGTGATTGGCTATGTCAAGCGGATTAAAACCTTGGAAGCGGATGTTGATCCAGATCAAGTGACCTTAGCTCAGGTTGAATCGAATATGGTGCGCTGTCCTAATACTGAAGCCGCTGAGAAAATGATTGACCTGATTGATCAAACCCGACGGGATGCCAATTCCATCGGAGGTGTGGTGGAATGTGTGGCTCGCCAGGTGCCTAAGGGACTGGGGGTACCTGTCTTTGACAAGTTGGAAGCCGAATTAGCTAAAGCTGTGATGTCTTTGCCGGCTTGTAAGGGGTTTGAAATTGGCTCGGGGTTTGCGGGTACTCAGTTAACGGGACTCGAACATAATGATGAGTTTTATACGGATGAGGACGGACGGATCCGGACGGTCACCAATCGGTCTGGTGGGATTCAAGGTGGCATTTCTAATGGAGAGAACATCGTGTTGCGGGCCGCATTTAAGCCAACTGCGACGATTGGCAAACCTCAAAAGACCGTCAATCAGGCTGGTGAAGCTACAACTCTAGCAGCGAAAGGTCGTCATGATCCTTGCGTGTTGCCGAGGGCTGTCCCCATGGTGGAAGCAATGGTTGCTTTGGTGTTGTGTGATCATCTCCTCCGTCATCATGCCCAATGTGAATTGCTGACAGAGTAATCTCTGGGAACTCAATGTGACCTATGCGATTGCTGCTAATTCGCCATGCCGAGGCTCGGGGAAATGTCCAACAGAAGATGTTAGGGCGGTTGGATGAGCGTCTGTCGTCCCATGGAGTTCTGCAGGCTCAGCTTTTAGGGCAGTTCTTGTCCCGGCAAAGCTGGGCTCCAACGCATCTTTACAGTAGCCCACTGAAGCGAGCAGTGATTACTTTGGAGATGCTGGTGGCTTGCCACCTAAAGGGAGATGATTTTCCCTCGATTCAAACAGATGAGTCACTGCTGGAAATTGACAATGGCATTTTTCAGGGGCTGACTTGGCAAGAGGCCCAAGAGCAGCATCCTCAACTCTGTGAACAGTTGATGAATAGTCAGGATGTGATTCCAATACCGGGGAGTGAGACTTTGTCTGCCTGTTGCGATCGCACTCGCCGTTTCATCCACACCCTCTATCAAACCCACCATCCTTCAGATCAAATTTGGGTGATGACCCATGGGGGTATCTTGCAATATCTCATTGCAGCTATCCTCGACACGCCCATAGTTTGGGGCATGAGGATCGGCAATACAGCCCTGTTTGAATTTGAGGTCCCTTTATCTTCATCTTCCCAATCTAGACAAAATCCCCAGCTATGCCGCATTCATCGATTTAATGAATGTCCTCATTTACCAGAAGAGCAAGATTTAGGCGATTAGATGGGGATTTGGGACTAATGAGTAGCAATATAGCCTGCAGTAATTGAGAGGAAAACGAGGGTACAGAATACCCATAGAAAAAACAGCACACCCGAAGAAAAGCGGGGTTGTTCAGGAGATGACTGGGTTGGAGGTTCCCCTGCCTCGGATTTTACAGAGGGGGATTGGGGTTCTGCTGTGGTGGGTGGAGTGGATTCAGCCTTCTCTTCAGGAGCCGTTGCTACAGCTTGTTCCTCTGGTTTAGGGGGGGCAGAATTGGGCTCAGTGACAACTTGAGTATTGGCAGTGGCTGCCTGTTCTTCTGTCATGACATTACCTGTGAGTGGATGGGCAAAATTTTTTATGAGAAAAGCATGGCATTGAGCTGCTTGTAACTTTTTGAGGGTAAGGCAAGCAGCCATTGATTTTCGTAGGCATGATGGCTATTCCAGCTAGGGAACCATCATGCCCTTGACTTTAATGGAGAGGAGAATTGATCCATCAATCCCTGAAGTCGGCGTTATTCTCCAGTGGGTTGCGGAGTTTCCACCGGTTGTGAAGACTCAACTTTGAAGGCTGCGCTAAGCGCTTGGGGAAGATTCTCAAACTTGACGCCCATGGCTCTTAGGCTATGGAATAGATGGCCCTGCAAGCAGTAGAAGCCGACATAGTAAGTCACATTGGATAACCAAGCTCGGGAGCTGTATACACCATCTCCTAATTCAACAGAGTCCTTGAAGTAAGGGGCAATATTAAATTTCACTTCCAGGGCAGCACCGTAGAATTCAACGGGATAGACAAATGTATTAACCGCGCAGAAATAGGCGGAAATGAATCCCATGATGGCAACGGCTCCTAGGGATAAGCCGATCAATCCATCTGCACTATAGTTATCTCGCCGGGCTCCCAGCTGTTGTTCCCAACTGAAGGGGGTGACATTAATGTGCCAAATTCCACCGATAATATCGAATAAACCGATTAAGATATGCCCTGCGGCTAAATCACCTAAATTATCGATAAAAAATGGATTAAATCCAGGCGTAGACCAACCATATTTGTAGATATGGGTGAAATTCTCAACAGTGGGGGTGATAGCTTGAACGTCCCCTATGGTGGGGTCATAAATACCGTGATTGATCATCCAGCCTGCAAACATGAGTGAAGCAAATCCGATAAACAGGAGGTGATTGCCTAAGATATATCCCAACTGTTTTGGATCATCCCAGTCAAACGCAAACTGTTTCGTATTGCCTCGGCCTCCTTTGGACAGGTCAGACGGACCCACGGCGAGGTGATAATAGCCACCAAACAGTAGAACGATACTCGCGACCCAATGCACTAAGGCAATGGCCAAATAGGGGTATGTATCGGTAACGACTCCTCCTGGACCTACACCAATCCCTTCTGCTGCCATATGAGGAATCAGCACTAATCCCTGATCGTACATGGCAACACTGGGGTCAAAAACCTGTAATTCAGATAGGGTGTTGAGCCCTACCCAAAACATAATAATGGCAGCTTGGAGAATATGGGCTGCTAACCATCTCCCTGAAGCAGAGGGTGCAATTAAGCGACTATTCCCTGCGTACCAGGGATAGTCTTGTTTTCCAATTGAGGATTCCATAGGGATCTTCCAAATATAAATAAAAGAAAAAAGGGATATCGAACAAAACGAGGGTTTTGAATATTGCTGCTTTATATCAGTGCAGAACAAGAGCGATTTGTTGCTCTTGTGGTGAGGGGATAAACCCTGGAACTTTAGGTGGTGACGAATCGTGACGGTTGAGTTTCTTGAGGACGACGTGACGATATTGCTGGGCCGCAACATCATGGGGGTCGATCGCTAAAGATTTTTGGAAAGAGGCTAACGCCTCTTCATACCGTTCCAGTTTGACCAAGGTTTCGCCTCGGTTATTCCAGGCGAGAACCTGCCCACTAAATCCCCATTGCTGATCACCTAATAGGGCCATGTCACAGGAATCTAAGGCTTCGGGATATCGACCTAAGACGCTGAGAATGCCGCATCGGTTGGCTAAACCCAAGGAGTAGTCGGGCTTTATCAACAAGGCATTATCAAAAGAAGTCAGTGCTTTCGCATATTGGCGAAAATCGAATAACTTTTGGCCATGGTTGATCCAAGTTGCGGCTACATGGGGATTGAGCTTTAAGGCTTGTTCACAAGCCGCTAGGGCATGTTGGCCCTGTAGATGTTCGCATTGCTTAAACCAATACAGAAATTCTGTTTTGTCAAAGGTTGATGATTGTGTTTGCCCACCTTGTTGGCGTTGAGATGAGACACCATTGCTACTAGAAAGGGCCATCGCTGCCGATGAACCATTCAAGAGAATGAGCCCTGATAGTAAAAGGATGATTAGACTGAGAGCAATGCGTTTCATATCTCCACCTTTCATCGGCACTGGATCCGACAGATTTTAACTGTGTTAAATCCTTGATCTAGGAGGTCAAGGGCAGGATTCAGTTTTGCAGCAATATTCTGATGCTGGGGCGGCGCGATCACAAACCGACGACGGCCTAGCCCTGAAAAAAAAAATAGGGAACTGAATACTTACAGCTCCCCTTGCCATGTCTCTGAGAGGAGAACATTTTTAAGAGCGATCAATGATTGTCAGAATAGATTTATTGATATTCAATGTCAATAATATAATCACGCATTTGTAATAAAACTCAATAATAATAGACCTATTCTGGTAGGTCGATCGAAGCTGTACTCTATAGAACTAACTATTCATGAGATTTATTACTCGTTTTCTTGAAGGCAACGATTTTGATCTGTTAGCGACCTTGTGCAACTATTGAGAGTAACTATCAATAAATTAATCGTACAAAGGAATATCACTGATGATTCGCAATAGTCTCAAACGTTTGCTGATCAGCACTGTAGGTGTGTTTTTAGGTCTGTTGATGATGACCAATGCTGCTTGGGCTACCACTTACTCGTTTAAGAGTGCTGGCAATATTGGCAATGAGGGAGTGATCTCTGGCAAGGTTACCTATGAAAAAGATGTTGTGGTTGATGCCTTGAATACCGGCAAAGATCTAGAGGGATTGATGGGCAGCCTAACTATCAATGACTTGGGTAAGGATGCAAGATTCTCTTTTGAATATATTTCTCCACATACCGGAGTAAAACATACAGAAGAGACCATCTGTAACCGGAATATTTATGATCTCAGATAATGGGCAAGATGGAAATTATTCGATTGGTGGTCAGGATGGTCCCTTCTTTAGTTTTGACAGTGGCGGTAACCTCTACTTAGTAGACTTCAAGTCCTGCGTCGGCGAAGAGGGCGGACTAGCCAGCTCAATTTCTAAGAGAGATCCCAAGATTGCTTACAGTGAACTGGATGTTCAGTTTAGTCAATACAAGTTGGCTGAATTTGACTATATCGGCAATAAGCCTCCCAGATTTATCCAGAAAAATATAAAAAATTAAGTTCGATAGAGACATTGCTTAAGTCGTTTTCTTTTCTAAGCCCAGCACTTACCTCTTGGTCTCGAAAACGAAATTGCATGAGTTAAGACATGGTTTCGATAGTGCACTCGTTGCCAAAATTATTCAGTTAGCTTTATTTACCCATGGCGGATTAGATTGGCTTGTTAGTCTAACTGCCCTTTAATTAGGTCTCCAAGACTTTA
Organism: Acaryochloris sp. 'Moss Beach'; assembly: GCF_021497025.1. Classification (NCBI taxonomy): domain Bacteria; kingdom Bacillati; phylum Cyanobacteriota; class Cyanophyceae; order Acaryochloridales; family Acaryochloridaceae; genus Acaryochloris; species Acaryochloris sp. 'Moss Beach'. The sequence continues at coordinate 919,150 of NZ_CP071717.1, read as the reverse complement.
GCCATTGATACTCCTCTAAAGGGAAGGGTTGCTTACCCCAGATTTAAATGTGCTTTTATCGACAAATTGAGTTTCAATCAGAATAGATATATTTACTACTGAATTTTCTCAGTTTGCTCTATAGGGTGTAATGCATGCACTTTCTTTTCGAAATTCCTGCTCCGCCATATTTTTTGGTTGGCATTGCTGCTCTCGGCGGATTTGCTTGTGGCAAAGCGTTTGAAGTTTCTATCAGACGCAAGACGCAAGAATGGTCTGAGGGGCTATCCGATAAACCACTCCGGAATATTTATGAACCCAGGCTATTTGTGCCTTATCTAGGTATCTGTCTTTGTAGCTGGATTTTTGTGGGCTCAGCCTTAACGACTTTTGCGGTTACCTGGGCTGTTGGGTTTGCCATGTCTTCCTTTGTGATTCTATCCAGTGGGCTGCTGGTGTGGTATCAGCTGGGAATACTCCTGAGAACTCTAGAGGAAGGTGGGTCTGAAGCCCTAGAAATTAAATAATCTGACCCAACCATGATGGGTGAATCACTGTCCTTTTGCATTTTTGCAAGTTGGGCAAATGGCGTGAATTGTCAATTGACAGTCTAGGAGATGAAAACCAGATTGCTTGGCTTTGGTTTTCCCCACTTTGAGGATTGAATCACTTTTGAACTCAATCGTTTGATTACATTTGACACAGATCAGATGATGATGATGATTCGGGTAGGGTTGGTTCAGCTCATAATGTTTATGCCCTTCAGCGAATTCTAGTTCTCGGAGAATCCCCATATGAGACATGAGTTTGGTATTTCTATAAATGGTTGAGAGGCTGATGGGGCTGCCTTGTTGTAATAACAGCTCGTAGAGATCTTCGGCGCTAAGATGTTGCCCTTTCTGTAACTCTTGAAAGGCGGTCAAGATGATTTCCCGTTGAGGAGTTAGTCGCCACCCTTTCTCATTTAATTCTGCTTTGAGCGAACTGGAAGTATACATGTACCGTCCTAACTAGATAATTTCCTCTGGACTGGGGTAGATCGATGGCTGTATATAAAGGCAGCTGTTAGTTATGGCTGTGATGTTTCCACAAAATCATTGCAAGTGAACGCCAACGCTATATCCAGCCATAACAGTAGAAAAAGGACAATGCATCTGAGCTTATGGGAGTTCAGTCTGTCTCCAAATTTACAACAATTCTCAATAAAAATAAAAAATCATTGCCGATTAGAGGGCAGCAAATAGGCAGGTAGGGATGAGAAAATCATCCCTTTCTATAGCTTGATCTTGGGCAGTTATAGCTTTTACTTATCGAATATCTTAATGAGGACAGAAATTATCTCTTGCATTATTGATAATCACTTGCAATAATGGTGTTGTGAATAAGAATTATTCTCAATTAAGTTAGGAGATGCTTATGGCCGGTGTAACAGGTGAGCGCCCATTTGGCGAGATAATTACCGATTTTTCGTTCTGGAAGCTCCATGTCATCAATATTCCAGCTATTTTTATATCGGGCTGGTTCTTTGTCAGCACTGGGCTAGCATATGACGTCTTTGGGACGCCCCATCCTAATGAATATTTTTCTCAGTCTGAGTCTCAAGTTCAGATCGTGACGGATCGATATGCCGGTAAACAGCAAATCGATGAATTCCGCAATCTTAGTCCAAGCCTTGACACCAACTAATTAGGAGACATTAGATATGACATCTAGAACTCGACTCCAGCGCCCTCCTGAAAGGACATATCCCATCTATACGGTGCGATGGTTAGCGGTACACACGTTGGGTGTTCCCTTGGTGTGGTTCCTCGGCGCAATTGCATCCATGCAATTTATTGACCGAATGAATGTCTATGAGGCAGTTGCTCCAACGGTCATTGCTGGACTTGATCTGCGGCTCGCCTTGGTGCTGGCGCCAATCTTGTTTTCAGTTGTATGGAACGTAATACTGTTTGGTGGTCCGACGTTGCAAGAACTCCAAGAAGTCTTACAACGCGAATAAGATTGGCAAAACGACGCTAGCTTGACACTCTCTTGAGGCAGAAGGGGGTGTCTTTTTTTATCTCTAAGCCATGCTGATTTTTTAGGTGCAACAGCTTTTTTCGAAAGCGGCCTCTCTAAACCGATTGCTAGAGGTTAGTCTGGGTATTGTCATTAGCCTGCTGAGAGGAGTAGCTGGCGGAGCATGGTAGCGATATTACACCTATTAATTGTGTTTGGCTCGATATTAAGGTTCTGAGTGTATTTGCATCGCAGTCCCACTACAAGCGTTTGAATCACTCAATCCGATGTTGCAACGATAGTGCTGTTGGTGGAAATGGCTATCACCCCCCATTCAAGCCTGCCATTTACCCCTTGTCTGTCTTGAGTACCAGGTCTTTAGAGACTGATCAGAGTTTTGTGTAAGCGGTCTAGAATCCAAACACACCAGGAGACCGCATCATGTCTAGAAAGAAACAAGTACCCAATCGAGTTGATGAGCTATTGGATGAACTCATTGGAGAGAATCCACAGCCAGAGGATATTCTGGGCGAATCAGGACTGCTCAAACAACTCAGCAAACGCCTAGTGGAACGAGCCTTGGCAGGTGAATTGACTCATCACCTGCATCAATCCTCCGTCGATGAGCGTTCTCATGGCCCTAGAAACAGTCGCAATGGTTACTCGAAAAAGACCGTCCAGACTGAACAAGGAGAGATGGACCTATCGATTCCTCGCGACCGTTGCAGTGAGTTTGAGCCTGTCCTCGTGCCCAAAGGCCAGCGACGTATCGCGGGACTCGACGAGAAAATCATCGCCTTATATGCTCGTGGCATGACCACTCGTGATATTCGAGCTCAATTGGTGGAGCTGTATGGGGCCAATATCTCTGAGGGTCTGATTAGTGACGTCACCAATAGTGTCATGGAGGAGGTTAAAGACTGGCGCTCAAGACCATTGGATGAGGTGTATCCGATTGTCTATCTCGATGCCCTGTATGTGAACATCAAAGTCAATGGCCAAGTCAGCAAGCGAGCCGTCTATGTCGCGCTAGCGGTAACTGTGGAGGGAAACAAAGAGCTGTTGGGATTATGGATAGGGGCTGCCGAGCGGGAGGGAGCAAAATTCTGGCTTTCAGTGCTCACAGACCTTAAAAACCGAGGCGCTCAGGATATCTTGATTGCTTGCTGTGATGGTCTCAAAGGCTTTCCCCAGGCGATTGAATCGGTCTATCCCGATACTCAAGTTCAAGTTTGTATCGTTCATCTCATTCGCAATAGTTTGCGCCATGTGCCTTGGAAGGAAAGTCGAGCCGTAGCTGCAGACCTCAAGCCCATTTATCAAGCGGCCACTTTGGAGGAATCTGAGGCTGCCTTGGATGCGTTTGCCAACAAATGGGACCAGACGTATCCTGGCATCAGCCAAATCTGGATACGGCATTGGGATAATATTGCTCCGTTGTTTAAGTACCCAATGGCCATCCGAAAGGTTATCTACACCACTAATGCCATTGAGTCGCTCAATCGCTCACTGCGAAAGGTGATTAAGACCAAAGCTGTCTTCCCGAATGAAGAGTCTGTCTACAAATTGATGTTTCTGGCGATGAGGAATATCTCGAAGAGATGGACCAGACCGATTTTGAATTGGAAGGCGGCGCTGTCCCATTTTGCTATTCTGTTCCCAACACGATTCAACTATTGAATACGTTACGGCTTACACAAAAATCTAAACACTCTCGGTCTTTAACTTTTACTGCCGTTTCTTTAGGTTTGCCGGACAGGGGAAACACTAGAATACCTTTAACCTTAGGGTCCTCGACGAGGCCTTGTAATCGGTGGAGTTGGTTGTCTGTAATGGCAATGCCGACCTGGGCGTGGGCGTATTCTAATTCCTTGGCAAAATTAGCTTCGTTATAGGCTTGGACAAAGACTCGATCCACATCCCAGTTCTTCCAATCCGCAGCAAAATGGTAGTTAGGTGAGATTATCTCAGCCCCCTATTCTTGAGAAGCTATATAAACCGGTGCTCTGAGGATCTGAGCTTCGGTCCAAATGTGTTCAGTTAATCCAACTGCCATGGCAGGAGTTCTCTGTTGAAAGCGCTTTTTACCCTCGGTTACTTCTAGAGGAGTTCGTAAACTGCGATGCACTCTCACCCAGTTGTAAACTGTAGCACTCCACCAAGCAACGGCCTGACGAGTATTACTGCGATGAGCGAAAGCAAGTGAGCGTCTGACTTGATGAGCATTCATCCGTCGTGCAGTGCCATTGAAACGCTCCACAGTTGAGGTGTTGGGAATGTTGTACCCTATTTCATCTAGCGCTTGATTGATCCGTTGCCAGCTCCCATGAGCTTTGCTCACCTCTACGGCTTCTAACTTTTGTCCCTGACGATGCTTGATGACTTGGACGTGGGCAAGGGTTCGAGGAATCCGATACTTGGGGGTTGGGAGGTCGACCCATCGTGCTTTGACGGGGGGGGGGAGGTAAGACACCCCGAAGATGACCGGAAAGAGAGTGCGATAACTCGCTTCTCCATCGGTCATCAGCACCAGGTCTTGGGGATGAGCTAGTCGTCTGTGACTGCCTTGCATCAGCCTTTCTATCAGGTCTGTGTTACGGGGACCAACGGCCACGTGGACAATGAATTTACTGGCGGCATCAATGGATACCGCATCCCAACACTGCTGCTTTTTGCTGGCGACGTATCCATGACGTTCGTCCATCTCTAGTATGTCGATATCCAGTTGCTGAGCTTCCTGCTCATGAAAGTCCTGGGCATGCTGACCAAACTTGAGGGTCAAACGTTTCACCGTATCCGGATGGGTGGAGGTCAGACGTGATGTTCCTTTGATAGACGTTCCTTCTGCAATTTGACGACCTACTTCTATTGCTCGAGATTCAGGGATTTTTGTATTCCAAAAGGCAGTGTTCTTGCGTTCACTGAACTCTGCTCCACAGCTATGACAGCGCAGATACCGTATTCGATCTTGTCCGTAGACTTTACGTACTGTTAAATTCTCAAGGCCCGCTTGACCATAGCTTTCACAGTTAGAGTTCACGCAAGCTAGCTCTGAAAGTAATGGCCTTTTTTTCTCTTCCATGGGAGTATCTTGGCTCAATAACTCCCTTCAGCAATACCTTTTTCGAGCCTCCCTTAGCTAGAGGGGCTGAGATAATCTCACCTAACTACCAGCAAAATAGCGTTTGGACCAGTAAGGATTATGGTGACAAAGATCGAAACTCACCTTCGGGTTGGCTTTTTTCATTTCCTTGATCAGGCGTTGGGAAAATTTCGTCAGACTGGCAGTTCGGTCCACCTCGCCCGGAAGTTCAGCGTGATACCCCAAATAGTCATCCCACTGCACCGCATCAATGGTGGGATATTTCTGTACAAACTCCACCATAATTTCCGTGAATAAGTCTGCAACCTTGGGGTGATCGACGTCCAATACATAATGTTCGATACCGCTATAGGTTTTATCGACGCCGGGAACCAACCATTTTTCAGCCACGGCCCGTTCATAAACTGGGCTGTTTTTATCAATTTTGATGCCCTTCTCAAAGTAGGCATGCACTTGCATATCTTGCTTATGGGCTTCGTCGATTAACCAGTCTAGCCATTGATCTTGAAACAGATTAGGGCAGCTAGGAAACCCCAACTGTTGAGCCATCACTTCGCTTTTATACATGGTGCAGGCATTGCCCCAAACCCCATGCAAAATTGTGTTGAACCCTTGGGCGCGATAATACCGCACTCGCTCTCGAATAGTTTCCTCAGAAGCGTTATTGGTGACTTGATACCGACTCAGATAAATCCCCCTCATCTTCTTTTGAGTCCAAGCCTTAGGAAATTCAATTTCTTTCGGTACTTCAACTTCAACCACTTCTGGCGTAGGCAGGGGTTCGACAGGTTTAATGGGAACCACCTTGGGAGTGGAAGAGGGAGAAGGCGATGATGGATTGAGAGTAATCGGCTGATTTAAAACGGGAATGGTAACGGTTGTATCTTTAGGGAAATATCGACCTACCTGTCGATTCTCTGCTTGGCTAAACCACCAGCCCCCAACGCCTAAAATCAACAAGATTAAGGAAATAGGAATACTGCCACATCCACAGCCTGAGGGCTCTTTCTTCTTCTTTTTTGCCATTGATGTAAGTGTTGAATACCACTATTTGTTTAGTAGAGAGTTGTAGAAGCCTTCCTTGAAAACAAGGACTTCTTTGGGACGCTTATGTTTAAAAAGCTTGAAACTGGGTGTAATCAGAGCAAAGCCAAATTGAAAGGATACACATTCAATTCCAGTCATAATGGTTGACTCATCCGTAGACTTAATCCATTGACTGAGTTTCTCAATGGATAGTCGTTTCAGTAAACTGCGATTTTGGAAAATTGGGTTTGCGGGTAGAAACAGAAGAATGCGATCGCAACGGTGATTGGGGGCACGATAACCGATGTTCAGCCCAAGCACACCAAAATGATCACTAATTTCAAAGGAATCAGGGTTCACAAATGTTGATGGTGAATACTTCAAGGCTCGTCGAACTTGCTTAGGAGTCATTCCTAGCTTGACTGGTCCAACACTCTCATAGGGTTTGATTAGGAAATTCATCAACCGTGAACCCAAAATCTAGCTTTTAGACGTTCTTTCTCAGTATTCCCCAGAGTTCTAAACGCAAATCCTTTCCATGCTCTCGAATCCAAAACATTTATATTCAGAAATTGCCTTCATAAAGAAACACCTATGCTTCCGGTCGTTCTACAAAATTCATTGGACAATATAGGCTAATCAGCTGCTTCAGGTCTGAATCATGCAACTTTCCACCCGCTCTACTGCCACACCCCCTGATATCAACCACCGTATTTTAGAAGCAGCCCAACGATTATTTGCCCGTCAAGGATTTGAAAAAACAACAACCCGTCAATTGGCAGAAGCTGCTGGGATTGCTGAGGGTACACTGTTTCGGCATTTTGAAAATAAAAAAGCCATCCTGGTCGCAGTGGTCACCCAAGGCTGGAGTGAAATGCTCACAGACTTGCTCACCCATTTAAGTGAAATGGGCAGCTATCGATCCATCGCCCAACTGATGCGCGAGCGGATGTTAACACTTCCAAAGCAGGCCGACCTCATGCGGGTTTGCTTTATGGAAGCTCAGTTTCATCCTGAACTCAGGGATCGAATCCAAGCGGAAATCATTTCTAAAATGACCAACGTGGTAGAAGCCTTTATTCAAACTGGAATTGAGCGAGGAACCTATCGTGATCTCAATCCCCAGGTTGTGGCCCGTGTGTTTTTAGGCATGTTCATGATTTCCGGATTTAGCCAAGATACCCTCATGGATGAAGATCCTTCTCCTGGGTTTCAGAGAGAAATGGCCGAGACCCTGGCAGATATATTCTTGAATGGAATTCTTGCCCAACCCTCAACATAAAAGCAGCCAGAGATCTGAGACTCTGACTGCTTTATCGAATTTAGTTGAGGTAACCCCTAGACTTTTTATCTAGAGCGCTAAAGAACACCCAAGTAGGTGAGTCCCAAAATCGCTCCAGCACCTAAGACATGACCAAAAACTTGGGTCCCCAGCACAGCATTGAAGCTAAAACCACCAAACAAGCTGGATGCTGGCATGCTAGGGCCAACATTGGGATACTGAATGCTGTACTTTGCGATCGCAATTGCCATAATATTGGCTGCAATCATTACAACACCTACTGTTGGGGTCCAATTAACCGCGCGGACGGCAACCGTAAGAAAAGTTGGTGTGAACAATTTGTATGCTCCTTAACCCTAAAAATAATATTTCAGTCTGAACTGAATGTTGATGAGTGCAATAAGAGTGCCTTGTAGAAAGATACTGTATCAAAGGTGCATCGTGAATCTTTGTATGAAGATTTACTAAAGCTCTTGTCAATAATCTTTATGGGCTACGTCAATAAAGTTCATGTTGAGAGGGCAAGGGGACATCTATTGTGGTACTTGCAACAATGACTCAAGAAAATTTTATTTTCTCAATCCAACCCCAACCACCCAGCTATTCAAAGCTATAAAGCATTATTCGTGCTGAGACAGAGCAGGAACATAGATACCCGATCCAGCTCTTTTTCATCCCACTAGTGTGTAAGTGATTTTTGCAATTCCCACTGACTTAAGAGCAATATAAATATATACTTTTGTAAATTAAGCTTTTATTTATATTCTCTCTATAAAGATTTATTCAATCAAGGAGTAACTGTGTACATTGTCCAGATTGCCTCTGAATGTGCCCCAGTAATCAAAGCCGGTGGGCTCGGAGATGTTGTTTATGGTCTTAGCCGAGAACTCGAAGTTCGAGGCCATTGCGTTGAACTCATCTTGCCAATGTACGACTGCATGCGCTACGACCACGTTTGGGGCCTGCATGAAGCCTATCGAGACTTATCAGTTCCTTGGTATGGCGGAGCGATTCATTGCAATGTCTATTGTGGTTGGGTCCATGGCCAAATGTGCTTCTTCATTCAACCCAACTCTGGTGATGATTTCTTCAATCGGGGTCATTTTTACGGAGCGACCGATGACAATATGCGCTTTGCCTTTTTCAGTAAGGCAGCCTTGGAATTCTTACTCAGATCGAATAAGCGACCCGACATCATCCACTGCCATGACTGGCAAACGGGTCTTATCCCAGTGTTGCTCTACGAGGTGTATCAATATCATGGAATGGAGCGCCAGCGTGTAGTTTATACCATTCATAACTTTAAGCATCAGGGAATTTCGGGAGCGAACTTACTATCGGCAACTGGACTCAACAGAGAATCCCACTATTTCAACTCTGACCGACTCTTAGATAATTTCAATCCCTTTGCTATAAACCTCATGAAAGGTGGGATTGTATATTCCAATTACGTGAATACTGTATCCCCCCATCATGCCTGGGAAGCTCGCCATGAAACGGTGGGATATGGGCTAGGAAATACCCTAGAAATCCACCACAGCAAGTTTAGCGGTATTCTGAACGGCATTGATTACAATGTCTGGAACCCCGAGAAAGATGACTATATCCCCCATTCTTATTCCGTCAATGATTTAAGCGGCAAAGCCCTCAATAAAAAAGCCCTGCGAGAGCGTTTACTACTGCGGGATATAGACCGTCCCCTCATTGCCTTTATTGGTCGCTTGGATGAACAGAAAGGGATGCATTTAGTTCACCATGCCATCTACCATGCTCTGAATCAAAATGCCCAATTCGTTCTCTTAGGATCTGCCACTGAACCTGGGATTAATACTTGGTTTTGGCATGAGAAGAATTTCCTCAACTCAAACCCAGATTGTCATCTCGAACTCAGTTTCAACGAAGAACTGGCCCACCTCATTTATGCTGGGGCAGATATGATTGTGGTCCCCAGTAACTATGAACCCTGTGGATTAACCCAGGTAATCGGCCTACAGTACGGCACTGTTCCCATTGTGCGTGGGGTAGGTGGTCTAGTGAACACCGTCTTTGATCGCGATTTTGATCCAGAAAAGACTCCCGAAGAGCGCAATGGCTATGTTTTCTATCAGACCGATAACCATGCCTTGGAATCAGCGATGAATCGAGCCATTGGTCTATGGACGGATTATCCGAAAGAATTTCAAAAGCTAGTGATGCAAGGCATGGCCCATGATTATTCCTGGAACTGTCCTGGAGAGCAGTATCAAGATATCTATGAAATGGTTCGTTGTTAAACCATTAGGCCAGTAGCATCAGTCATAAAATTTGATCCCCCATCTCCATCTTCAATGGATGGAGATAGGCTTTAGGATCTAAATATGAATCGCTTTATGGACAGTGACGCATAACCGTGACCGATGCCGTTTCGACAACCACCCTGCTCAAAGATCGTGATCGATTAGAAGCCAGACTTAAAGAGATCCCCCCCGAGCCGGGGGTGTATTTTATGCGAGATGTCAATGATGACATCTTGTATATCGGCAAGTCCAAAAAGCTGAGAAATCGTGTCCGCTCCTATTTTCGACAAATCCAAGACCATCCTCCTCGCATTGAACTGATGGTTCATCAGGTGGCGGATATTGAGTTTATTGTCACGGATACCGAAGCAGAGGCTTTGGCCCTAGAAGCCAACCTGATCAAACAACATCAGCCTCACTTTAATGTTCTCCTAAAAGATGACAAAAAATATCCTTACCTCTGTGTGACCTGGTCCCAGACCTATCCCCGCATCTTTATCACCCGCAAACGAAGGCTGGGAAAGGCACAGGATAAATACTATGGCCCCTATGTTGATGTGTGGCAGCTTCGTCAGACCCTGCGGTTGGTCAAACGTCTTTTTCCCTTACGACAACGACGGAAGCCCCTGTTCAAAGATCGTCCCTGTCTCAATTATGAAATTGGTCGCTGTCCTGGTGTTTGCCAAGCCTTAATTACGCCAGAAGCCTATCGCCAAATTCTGCAAAAGGTTGTGATGATTTTCCAGGGGCGCACGACTGAGCTTATCAACACCTTGTCTCCGCAAATGGAGCAGGCCGCTGAAGATCTAAATTTTGAGCTGGCAGCGCGGCTGCGGGATCAGATTAAGGGCTTACAGGGGTTGGGGGTTGATCAAAAAGTTGCCTTGCCCGATGACACCGTATCGCGAGATGCCATCGCCCTCGCTGCCGACGATCAAATTGCCTGTGTCCAGCTTTTTCAGATTCGGTCCGGACGCCTAGTGGGCCGTTTAGGGTTTATGGCCGATGCCCAATCAGGCTCCCTGGGAATGATTTTGCAGCATGTGCTAGAAGCCCATTACGGTAGCGCTGACCCTGTAGAACTCCCCTTGGAGATTTTGGTGCAAACTGAGTTGCCAGAAACAGACTTGTTAGCGAGCTATCTCAGCCAGCGGAAAGAACGCAAAGTCAGCATCACCTGTCCCCAGCGGCAGATCAAAGCTGAACTGATCGAAATGGTCGAACGCAATGCCCAGTATGAGTTAGCTCGTACCCAAAAGAGTCGAGATCGCACCCTCAATGCCCTCCAGGACTTAGCCGATCTCTTAGACCTTCCAGACCTCCCCCATCGGATTGAATGTTATGACATCTCTCATATCCAAGGGTCCGATGCCGTCGCCTCTCAGGTGGTCTTTATCGACGGTCTACCCGCTAAACAACATTACCGACGCTACAAAATTCGCAATCCCGATATCAGGGCAGGGCACTCAGATGATTTTGCCAGCCTAGCGGAAGTCCTACATCGACGTTTTCGCCAGTATCATGAATTCCCAGAACAGCCTCGACAGGGCACCTCTGACTGGCCTGATCTAGTGGTCATTGATGGAGGCAAAGGGCAGTTATCAGCAGTCTTAGGATCTTTAGCAGAAATTGAAGTCGTTGAAGATCTACACATCATCAGCCTAGCCAAGCAACGAGAAGAGATTTTTCAGCCTGGAGAAAGCCAGCCATTGCCGACGGACTCTGAACAGCCTGGCGTCCAGCTCATTCGTCGCTTACGAGATGAAGCCCACCGATTTGCCATCAGCTTCCATCGACAAAAGCGATTAGAGCGAATGCGGCGCTCGCGGCTAGATGATATTCCAGGGCTCGGTCACCACCGCCAAAAAGAACTACTAGCCGCTTTTCGGTCTGTTGACTATATCCGGGAAGCTAGCCCAGAGCAATTAAGAGCCGTCCCTACGATTGGCCCTCAGCTCGCTCAGAAAATCTATGATTATTTTCATCCTGCTTAAAAAAAGATGACGTTAGTTGATCTTTCTATAACAACAATAAAGTATTTTGATAAATTATTTTTTCTTGAGAATATTATTAACGCATCTATCAAACTCAGAAATTGTGATCGGGTATTCTGCTTTTACAAAAAAATTAATCATCCCGTCAGTAAAGTAAAAAAAGTCTTTTTTGTATGATCCCCAACCTTCAAGCTCAATAGTTTACAGAAGTATTCCCTCTGAGAAATGGTTTTCGCCAACGGGGATCAAATATAAAATTCATTGAAAAATCTCAGTCACCTTTAAGAAGTCGATGCTATAAAAGAGGGGATCAAGGGTTCGAAATTGTCAACAAGCTTAAGATTTAAACACATTTTTTTTAATCTTTTTTTTAGCTTCTGTCACTGGGTCACTCACTTCTCTCTTTAACAAAGGTATTTAATTATGAGTCGCATAGAAAAAGTTCGCTGCCCCAACTGTGGAAGCCAGCATGGAGAGCGTCACCATATTGATAATTTAATGCGCACCCAGTGTATAGAATGCGATTATTTGATGATCACTGATGCCAAGACCGGTGAGGTCGTTGAGGCCTATGCACCTGGACTTTATATGCATCAGCTTAGGAGCTGCGCACCCTTGAAAAGCTAAGGCAGCTCTACTGATGTTGGCTTAGCAATGTGGGGTAGCCCCCAACCCAGTTTTTCCCGCAGGATTTTGAAAAACTCTGGAGATCCCAATCGGATAAAACGAGCTGAATAGGGCGACTTAATTACGCGAACGCGATCGCCGGGTGCTATGTAGCATCCGGCGTTTCCGTCTACTTCCAGCACTAGCTGCTGTTTGTTTGCCGGAACGACCTCTAACGGTTCTGTATCCGCAAATACCAATGCTCGCGACGCCAGGGAGTGGGGACAAATCGGGATCAGCTGCATCACCGGCACACCGGGCGCAATCACAGGGCCACCAGCAGCTAACGCATAAGCTGTAGAGCCTGTTGGGGTAGATACCAGCAGGCCATCCGAAGCAATATCAACCACTGCATGCTCGCCAACGGCAATTTCAAAGTGGCACATCCCTGCTAGCGGTTCTTTATGAAGCAACATCTCATTGAGAGACAGAGCTTCCCAGAGGACTTTGCCGTCCGTAATTACCTGTACCGTCAGAGTAGCGCGCTCTTCTACGGAAAACTGACCTTGCAACAACAGCTCGAGAACATCGTCTAATTGATTGACATAGGTTTCCGTCAAGAACCCCATATGTCCTGTATTCACCGTCAGCATGGGCACATTACAGGGAGCCAGTTGTCTGGAGGCAGACAAAACAGTGCCATCTCCACCTAAGACAATGGCAAATTTGATATCCTCATCAAATCCGTTAGGCACCAGCTCATCAATGGCTGAGAAACAAATCGGATGCTCGGGTCGAGAATATCCAAGAATGCCGCCCACCCCTGTAGCCAAAGAGACTTGCCAACCACAAGCATGCAGCTTGTCTTTGAGTTCAGTCGCAATTCGGCACGCGAACGGCTTGAGTTCGTTATAGATAATGCCAGCTTTCGGCACGCTCAAGGTTCAACCTATCGTTAGGAACTGGGAGTTTTGAAAGGGCTCCGTTTGCGGGATTGTTTTTGATTCTTTTCGTATTCCAATTGCTTAAGTTTCTTGAGAATACGATCAAAATATTCTTGCATATAGGCTTCCAGAGTAGCAATCTCAGATTCATCCACTCCAAATACCTTACAGGTCTCTGCCATCGGAACGGTAATTGGAGCCTGAGAAGTAACCACTTCACTAAACGCTAAGCGATCGGCAATGTTCCAGCTCCATTGGAAGAAACGGGCTATTTTCTGCCCACTCCGCAATAAGCCAATCGGCATCCGTGTGACTTTGGCGGGCTGATTAGCAATATTCTCGCAAAGAGCCACAATTTGTTCAGGGGACCAATCTTTGGGGCCAGCTAAATCAAAGGTTTTGTTTTCAGTTTCAGGATGGGAGAGGGCATTCACCGCAAACTTAGCGATGTCTTGAGTATCCATGTAGGCCGTTGAGGTCGCCTCATTCATCACCCAAACGGATTGGTCTTCTAGGATGGGAATAGCATATTGCCCAATGAGACCTTGGAAAAAACCACAGGGCCGTAGGATCGTGTAGTTGAGGCCAGATTCTTTAAGAAACAGCTCGGTGCAGTTTTTAATATCCATCAAGGGCACATTCGGATAGTTCTCTGCCCCCAAAATAGAGAAAAAGACAAATCGCTGGATACCGGCTGCTTTGGCAGCCTGAATTAATGCAACCTTGCCATCCCAATCCACTTCTCGAATACCGATGGAATCTGTGGCTCGAACCGTTGAGGCGTCAATGACGGCAGTATGGCCTTCCATAGCCAATCTGAGGGTTTCTGGATTCCGTACATCTCCTTTAATCAGGGAGGCTCCCCATTCCCTAAGAAAAGTGGCAGCACGAGGTGCGCGTACTAAACAAGTGACCTCATGTCCCTCATCTAAGGCTCGACGGGCAATTTGCCTGCCAAGTGTTCCTGTAGCACCGACAATTAATAGATTCATGAGGTCGTAAATTACAAATCTTAACTTTTGTAATATTTTATCAGAAAGTTGAGGGTTGCATGGGTGAAATCAAGAGATTTCTCTATTCACTAACGGGATTTTCCCGGTAGATTTGAGCGGGGATCATACTGCCGCAGGCTAGAAAGTTTCTCATATAAGTCTTTTTCGGCTGCACTGAGATCAGGGGGGGGAACGATTTGAATCTTGACTACTAGATCGCTGGCACTCCCCTTAGCCCTCGGCCATCCCTTCCCCTTTAAACGCAAGGATTGTCCGGATTTGATACCGGCAGGAATATTCATGCTGACCGTTCCGGTCGGAGTAGGAATATCAACCTTGGCCCCCAAGACAGCTTCATCTGGAGCAATGGGTAGAGTACATAGAATATTCTCCTTGTCAAACTTAAAAAAAGGATGGGAGTCTAGTTTGACTTTGAGGTAAAGATCCCCTCTGGATTGATTAATGGGGTTCACTTGCCCTTTACCTTTGACTCGAATCCGGCTACCGGGCTTTGTACCGGGCGGTATCCGAACGGTGATGGTCTCAGTGCCGCCAATAGTCAGTCGTTTTTCTACGCCTTCTAAGGCTTCCGAAAAGGTCAATTTTAATTCTGCTTCTGCATCTGCAGAAATACTAGGGGTGTTGAAGCCTGCGAAGTCTTGAAACCCACCAAACCCTGGCGTACTGGATGTACCCCCACGGTAAGAATAGTTTTTGGAACTGGCCGATGAGTTACCTGCCCCAAACCCACCTGAAAACCGCCCTAATAACTCATTGATAAAGTCGTCAAAACTGCCATATTGTCCAAAGTCAACATCGAATCCTCCAGCCTGTCCACCGGCTTGATTCCAATATTGGCCATACTGATCGTATTTGCGTCGTTTATCTGAATCTGACAGCACTTCGTAAGCTTCGCTGATTTCTTTGAATTTGGCCTCGGCAGCTTTATCTCCCGGATTCATATCCGGGTGGTACTTTCGAGCTAGTTTACGAAAAACCTGTTTTATTTCTGCTTCACTCGAAGATTTATTCACCCCAAGAATTTGGTAGTAGTCTTTGTAATCCGCAGCAGGCATTGGCGTTACTCCTAGGGTCAAGCAAGACAAAACAACAAATACTGGGTACCAACCTATCGGTGTCAGTCCGTTGGTTTCCAGAACAGGCAACCACGCAGTCTAGGGGCAAGGAAGGATCATGCTCTTTGTTTATCTGAGGATGAAAGCGTCAAAACACCTGAGATAGAAGGGTTGGCGTAACTTTACCCTAACAAGTTTATGGCATTAATATGTTCGGTTTTTGCTAAAGCAGGGTGAGGCATAACCGTACTCTTCTTATAAGTTCTACTTCATCACAACGGGTGACTCAAAGCCGAGGTTCCTCAAGCCTAGAACAGCATAGTCTAAGCCAGTAAACCAATACCTAACAAAAGACCACTGACAAAATGTAGACCTACGGCGATAAACTTACAGTCCTTAACTAGGTCAGGCTGATCGTGATAGCGCCAAACATGGCGACAGAGATGGATGGCTAAGGGCAAACTCACGAAACTCAACACAACCCCATGGCCAAATAGTTTGAACACCATAAACATCAAAATCAGACCAAAAATCCCCCCACAGATCCAAGGCAATAATCGGGCGCCCCGAGCTGTGCCTAAACGAGCAATGGGGGACCGTTTGCCTGCTGCTAGATCATCTGCGATTTGATGAAAATGGGAGCAGAACAGAATCAAGCTGGTGGTGAGGCCAATAATAATGGCGGCAGGCAAGGGGCGAGTTGACCAGGTTTGGGTTTGGCTATAGTAGGCCGCAAACACGGCCAGGGGACCAAAGGTAATGAAACAAATGAGTTCTCCTAAGCCTTGATATCCCAAGCGGAACGGCGGGCCTTGGTAGGTGTAGCCCAGGAAGCAGCTGAGTAAGATTAGAGCCAATACAGTGACATCTTGCTGCCACCAGGCAATCGCAACTAATCCTAGACAGCCTAAGCCCAGAAAGCCATTCGCTAGCCAGAAAATCAGGGATTGATTGCCGGTTAAATTCACCAGGGAATGGGCCTTGTTCACGTCAATCCCGGTGTCGGCATCAAAGACATCATTGGTGAGATTCAGCCAGGCAATAATCAGGATGGCGGCGCTGAGGAACGTCCAAAAGATAGGGATATTTAATTGCTGTTGTTCTGACCATGCGATCGCAGATCCCACCCAAATCGGTATCACGGCCACACTATACATGGGGGGCTTTAGGGCAGCGAACCACAGCTTACGAGTCGGCAGGGTTTGGGTGGTCATAGAAAAATTGCAATGGCCTTCATTAAGTTTAGGGTACAGGATTGGCACTTTCTAAGCATTTGTGAACAAGGGGGCGGTGAACCGCACGGGTTGCCCCTTTCAATGGTTAGATGGAATATTAGGTACGAAGTCTGGCCGGACGTAGCGGTAATGCTACAGCCAGATTATGTCCTTTACATTGGAGGTCATCTGCACTCCCGGCGGCCCACCTTGCTATCCTCGATTTCATGACAGTAACTTCCTCTTCTGCCAATTTATTTCAGGACCGCAAGTCACTCCACGAGTTTCTCGCTTCCTGTCGTACAATCGCCCTTGAAAAGGAACATGCCCAGGTTGTCAGTCTTTCTTTGGAGCTACCCAAGTTAGACCCATTGGCTGCCCTAGACTTGCTGCAACAGGCAGACCATCCTCATTTTTATTGGGAAAAGCAGTCGCAACGAACTGCGATCGCAGCAACGGAACCGTTACTCCATTTACAAATCGATGGTACTCAACGGTTTACCCAGGCCCAACACTTTATCTGTACTTCTTTGGTGGATACCGTCTCCGCGGGTGCCCTCCATCTTCCCTTTGCGGGACCTCATTTTTTCTGCAGTTTTACCTTTTTTGATCGCACGAATCAAGAACAGGCGTTTTTTCCTGCCGCTTCCGTTTTCCTCCCCCGCTGGCAAGTCGCTTGTGTTCAGGACCAAGCAGTACTGGTGGCTAACGCTGTTATTGATTCGGAAACCGCTTTAGAACCTTTGGCTCGGAGCATTTGGGAACATTGGCAGCTACTGCAAACCCCTCGTCGCTGTCCTTCACCGCGATCACAACCCTCCCAATTTACCTATCCCCAATTAACCAATGCAGACGCTTTCACAACAGCGGTAGCCGATACCTTAGGCCTTATTAAGGCCAACAAACTGCAAAAGCTGGTCTTAGCCCACACATTAGATGTCAAAACACCTCAACCACTGGATTTATGCCATGCCTTGGGGACACTCCGGGAACGCTATCCAGAATGTTATGTCTTTGCCGTTAGTAATGGTCAAGGCCAGAGCTTTATTGGCGCTAGCCCTGAACGACTGATTGAATTACATGATCACCACCTCGTTACGGACGCTTTGGCCGGATCAGCGCCTCGGGGACTTTCCCATGAAGACGATCAGATCTTAGGGAATCAACTCCTCAGCAGTAAAAAAGATGGCCATGAACATCGAGTGGTCCTAGACTTTATTCGTGATAGCCTCTGGGAATTGGGCATTACCCCCCAAGTCACCTCTTTGCCTCATCTGCTCCAGCTCCCCAATATTCAACATTTGCGTACCCTAATCACTGCTGAAGTCCCTCAACATCTGCATCTACTGGAAATTTTGGCAGCATTACATCCAACACCTGCTGTAGCAGGAATGCCACGAGAAGTCGCTCAACAGCAAATTCACCACCAAGAAACCTTTGAACGCCATCTATATGCAGCACCTTTAGGGTGGATTGATTATCAAGGGAATGGTGAATTTACAGTAGGCATTCGTTCAGCGTTGATAAACGGCTCCCAAGCCCGGCTCTATGCCGGGGCAGGAATTGTAGCTGGCTCTGACCCCCAACGAGAACTGGCCGAAATTCAGCTCAAACTCCATACTCTACTCGATGCACTGTTGTAAGGAGATACCCTGTGCTCGGGAGAAAAAGCGGCTACCGTCCATTCCTTCCCGCCAACCCAACAGCCCCTTCCATTTAAATCAAACGTTTGTGACGCGAGGACGATGACCCTAGATTTTCGCAATGTCAATATGTTGTGGTCATCGATTATCGCGGAAACCCTCAGTCGATTGGGGTTAACGACTGCCATCATTTGTCCTGGGTCACGGTCAGGGCCTTTAGCCATTGCCTTTGCCCAACATCCTAAAATTGAAGCCATTCCAGTACTAGATGAACGTTCAGCAGCTTTTTTTGGATTAGGGATTGCCCGTTGTTCAGGCTTACCTGTCGTATTAGTGTGCACCTCTGGGACCGCCGGGGCCAATTTCTATCCAGCCGTGATTGAAGCAGAAGCTAGCCGGGTGCCGTTACTGCTGCTCACGGCGGATCGACCCCCAGAATTACGCCACTGTCATGCCGGGCAAGCCATTGATCAAGTCAAGCTCTACGGCCAGTACCCGCGGTGGCAAGTCGAGTTAGCGTTACCCAGCTCAAATCCTGACCTGCTGGCCTATTTACGACAAACTTGCCTTTATGCCTGGGAGCAATCACAGTGGCCCGTCCCCGGTCCTGTTCATCTAAATGTTCCCTTTCGGGATCCGCTGGCCCCGATCTCTGACCCTGAGACGGAAAGTCTATCTGAAAACTTTGACGTTGATCAATTTTTTTCTGCTGCCCACCCCTTGCCCTCTATTCAGACTTCGCTCAATCTTCAGACCATCAACACCTATTTGCACAAATGGCTCAGCTGCGATCGCGGCATTATCATTGCAGGGCCAGCCCAACCCCACGACCCAGAACAATACTGTGTAGCAATCGCCCAACTCGCTCAAACATTAGGTTGGCCTGTGTTAGCGGAAGGTCTATCCCCCCTGCGCAATTGGGCGGACTGTAATTCTTTGCTCATTTCAACCTATGACTTGTTATTGCGCAACCAGACTGTTGCCAATCAGTTCCGACCGCAACAAGTGATTTGCATCGGAGAATTACCGACTAGTAAAGTCTTGAGGACATGGCTTACCCAGGGTCGTCTCCAAACCTGGATCATAGATGCCACTGATCACAATATGGATCCACTGCATGGTCTCTCTATTCCTGTACGCATTTCTGTGGAAGGATTGATCGCATCTATTCCAGCATTCAAGAAAGAAAACTTCCAGCAGCCCACGGAATATGCAAAATCTTGGTTAAGCGTCGATCAATCTGTACGAACGCTGATCAATCAAACCATGCAGACACAAGCAGAGCTGACAGAAAGTAAAATCGCCTGGTTACTCTCTCAAGTCCTTCCCCCCAACACCCCATTATTTATTGCCAATAGCATGCCAGTTCGAGACATGGAATCTTTTTGGCAGCCGGGGTCCCTGCATATGCAGCCCTACTTCAATCGGGGGGCCAACGGTATTGATGGCACTCTATCTACAGCTTTAGGAATGTCCCATCGTCAACAAAGTAGTGTCCTGTTGACGGGTGATTTAGCGTTGCTCCATGACACCAACGGCTTTTTGTTGCGAAACCACTGGCAAGGCCATTTGACGATTATTCTTATTAACAATGGTGGCGGGGGTATTTTTCAAATGCTACCGATCTCAGCATTTGAACCTCCATTTGAGCAATTTTTCCGTACCCCCCAACAGATAGATTTTGAGCATCTAGCAGCAACTTATCAGGTTGCGTGGGAACGGATTGAGTCTTGGGCACACTTGCAACAAGCCTTAAAACCCTTGCCAGAAAGCGGCTTACGGATATTAGAAGTCTCCTGTGATTGCCAGAATGATACCCAATGGAGGAGAATAACCTTTAAGGAATGCGTGAAAAGTCTCTAAATGCTAGGAATTTCTCTGAAAGTTCCATCATTTTGGCTAATAAGCTGGGTTAGATTCTTTCCATCTCTTATGAGCTATTTCTGGGTACATAAGGTGAAAAGCTTTCAAAATCAGTCTATTATTCAGCCACTAAAGCTTAATGAGGTCATTACTTCAATAGACTAGCGCTAACTGGGGGAAGTAGGGGGATTGACTCACATCAACAATCCAAAAGAGTCCTATTTCGAAACAGAGAATTTCTTCCTGCCAGAAATATGGGTTAATTGGGGAACACTAGGGCTGTAAGGATGAGCTACAGGCAATAGATTCTCAGAAGAACATTCTCTAAGTCGAGGGTTGATCTCAACTTAAAGAGTGATTTCATCCAAGATCTTTTGGTTGTCAATGATCTTGTTGCAGAACCACTAAAATGCAGACTTTAGAACAAACTCAGCAATTTTCTTTTCAGTCCCAAGAACTGCCAACGAAATTACTAGATCCCGCACTTGTTCACAGTGACGGACATTGGAAGATACAGTTTTCCCGCTTGGCGAATCGGAAAGAGAATACCTTCGGCTATCTGGGCATTACGGATGCAGGAACCATTAGCTACTCCGGCTATCGCCCTTGGAATAGTCGTGAACTCCTACAGACTGCAAAACGCTATATTTTGCAGACTCGACAGGACTCTCTCAAGCCCCATGTCGCCCGTTGGCAGTCTGCCCTCAAAGAGCAGAAGATTACTGCCCATGCCATGTATGAGCATATGTTGCAGCTGGGGATTACGCCAGAACAGATTCAACAAGCGTTGCGATTGAAAATACTCAATGACTTCGACGCGTTTTTAACCTTTGGTGCTGGCGAAGCGTCGTTCATCCCCAGTACGCAACTGCGAGACCTTATTCCAGTCCCTGGTTTTTCGATGGCTGGGCTGTTGGATGAAGCTCAGAAACGCCAAGTCTTATGGCAACAGTTACGACCTATTATCCCTTCGATGCAGATGTTGCCTGTGCTAGATCCTCAGGTCCTGGAAGCCGCAAACTTACCTCAATCCCAAAGACAGTGGATTGAAAAAGTGGTTCAGCACCAGCGCCCCCTCAATAAGATTGCCATTGGTCTGGCGAAAGATCCCCTAGAAGTTGCCAGACTATTTGCCAAATGGGTGCGGGCAGAGTTGCTGCACCTGGAGCCCTTGCCACAGACTCAATCCACTAAGGTGATGATTATCGATGACTCACCTTTAGTGCTGAAGCAATTTCACAGTCTGGTGGGAGCCCTTGGTTACCAGGTTGAAGTTTGTCAACAAGCTGAAATCGCCCTACAACAAATCGCTCAAGTCAAGCCTGGTATCGTTTTTATTGATATCAATATGCCCGGAATTACGGGTTTCGAATTAGTGAAGGAAATTCGGCAACAGCCTAGTTTAGCGGCAATTCCGCTAGTCATTTTAACGGGAGAACAAAAGCTATCTAATAAATGGCGGGCCCAATGGAGTGGTTGCGAATTCTTGACGAAACCCTTGGCATCGACAGAAATCAATCAGTTCCAACTGCAATTGCAGGAATTGATCTATGCATTAGTCTTTGGTCCATCTATGATCGTGGGCGCTTAAGAACACACCACTTTACCCAGCGAGTTATTAACTAAGCAAGTTTTTTGGAGTTAGGAAGATGCGTTTATTAGTCATTGATGACAGTTCTGTAGATCGATTGGCATTGGTCACAATGTTGCAAAATCTAGGCCATGAAGTGGATGAATGTGATGGCACTGAGAATGCCCTACCTCGAATTGAGACGGGAAACTACAACCTCGTTTTTCTGGACGTTGTCATGCCTGGACAGGACGGCTACAAATTTCTTCGTTCTCTCCGGCTTAACCCCCCGACTGCCGACCAATATGTGGTGTTCTGTTCCAGTAAGAAAACGCCATTAGAAGTGAACTATGGCATTAAGCGGGCTGGGGCTAATGATTATCTCACCAAGCCTGTCACCAACGAAACGATTGAAGAAATCTTACAGCGCGTTAGTTCGTAATGGAGGTATAGATGTCAGCTACCGCAACAACCGAACCCATCGTCTACTCTTCGACTTCCATTAAAGAGAGGTACATCCTCACTCAGGTTGGTTCATGGGTGTTGGTTTTTCCCGCCCGTTGGGTCGCTGAAATTTTTAGAGTTCAAAGATCTAGAATTCTAGATCTGCCTTTTTATCAATCTCCATTGGTCGGTGTTACTCATCACAACAGTCAAATTATTCCCTTGACCTCAGCTCATCAAGTGTTGCAGACAACAGAAAACACCCTGCGCGAAACCGTCACCGTACTTCAGTTAAGTCATGAAGCAGAAAGGTTAGCCAATATGGGAATTATTGTTGATAAGGCCCTAGGCAGTGCCAGCAAAGAAGAACTCCCTCCAACCGTTCTAACCACGCAAGCGCTCCACCCTCCAGACACGGACTCCAAGGTTCTATTCCAGTCTGATTGGTTTCCCTCAGACTTGTGGCATCCTCAAGGTTAGGGGGCGTTTCTTAGCCCAAAAATTTTTCTAATGTGGATTCCCGATACTCCCAAAAGACAGATTGTGCTGTCTTATTTGATGGCCTTTCACGTACTGTAATCAGTTTGCGCTTATGAACTCTGATCAACTTCAGCCCAGCATCTCGGATCAAGCCTTCTCGATCCAGTATTACTCTCCCTTACACCACGCTAAACAGTTTGTTAGAAAGAACTTGGTGGCAACCCTTTCCATATCTGTTGCCACTAGCCTATTAGTGACAGCAGGCTGTGGGGTTAGTATCTGGAATAGTTCGCGCAACCTAGAACAGATTGCTGAACGCGAACTTAAACTGCAAAAGCATACTGGGGAAATTACCTATTTCGATGAAGTGCTCACCATGTCGGCGCGCATGGCCGCTAGCACGGGGGATTTGGTATGGCTACAACGCTACGAGCAACATGTTCCTTTATTGAATCAAGCCATCGCTCAAACCTTTGACAATGTTACTGAGGACATCCGGGCCGATGCGAGTAAAACGGATGCAGCCAACAAACGGCTGATTGAACTGGAAGAGCAGGCGTTTGGACTGGTCAAGGCTAACAAGGCGGAAGATGCACAAAAACTACTGGCAGGGGAAGAATACGAACTCCTTAAAGCCCAATATACAGAAGGCAATCGACAGGTCACGAAACGCATTGAGATCTTTATTGACCAACAGCTAGAGACTTCTCAAAACCAACTCAAAAATTCCATTGGTTTTGCCGGCTTGGTGGCTTTCCCCATCCTGTTGGCAGGCTGGATTTTGGTTTTAGTTGCCGTCCGTGACTACGTCCGAGATAAACAAGACTCCCAGGACAAGATTAATCAATCCCAGCTCGATCAATTGGTTTTGAATAGCCAACTCCAGGAAGAGATCGATTCTCGGAAGCAGCAGGAAGAAGAGGCCCGCCAGGATAATGACCAATTGCAAGGAGACATTATTGAGCTACTGGATGTGGTTGCCAACGTTGAAGAGGGAGACTTTACTATCCAAGCAACGGTGAATGATCGAGCCACCGGCTTAATTGCAGATACCCTCAACCGCTTAATTGAAGAGCTCGGCAGTATTCTCACCCAGGTTTCGGCAACGTCCCGCCAAGTTTCGGCTAGCAGTACCCGCCAAAAAGATATTTCCGAGGTTGTGGCCCGGAACACTGATCAGCAATCCCAAGAAGTGATGCAGGTATTGGGCTTGATCAATGACGTTCGCTCCTTTGCCACCAACGCTGCTCAGCAATTGGCGACGACCAATCGGTCTTTGGTGACCCTCAATACCGCTGTGGCTCAAGGTCAAGTTGAGATTGGCTCTTTGGGTGAAGAAATTGATGTACTGCAACAGGGTAGCGATCGCATCGTGCAGCAGATGAAAACCCTAGGGGAATTCGTGGGTTTGACCGATCAATTTGTGCAGGACCAAGGAGACATTGCTGAACAAACTCAGATGTTGGCTTTGAATGCAGCGTTGGTGGCAGCAAGAGCCTCGGAACAATCCGATCCTAAGAGGTTTGCTCAAGTGGCTCAAGAATTTGAATCCATCGCCAACCAGGTGAGCCAACTCGCTCAAAAAACTAACGACGGACTCGGTTCTCTAGAACAACGAAGCGCCCAAATTCACCGTGTTGTGGCCGATGTGGATGCCGATGTGCAACGTCTAGGCGGCGTGGTGGATGACTTTACCCAAGGGGTTCGACATACCCAATCTGTGTTCCAAGAGGTGCAGGAGGTGACGGGGCAAGCGGTAGAGTCCGGTGAAACAGTGGCCAAGACCAGTGAAGATATTGTTCAGACCTCGGAACAAACGGCAATGACCATGGAGGCGATTGCCCAACTCTCGACTCAAATTGCGAGCCAGTCGGATGATGCGCAACAGTTAGCAGATGCCATGAACCTGCTTTCCGATGACTTGTTAGGGAAAGTTCAAGTCTTCACTCTGCCAGAAGAGGAAGATTTCACCATTCTACAAACGTCTCCCTCTCCGCAACCTGAGGAATTTACGGCTGATGAACCATCCGAAGAATTAAGACCGATTGCGGAATCAGAAGAATTCACGGCTGATGAACCATTTGAAGAATTAAGTCCGATCGCGGAATCGGAAGCATTCACTTCTGAGGCCCAATTCGAAGAGTTAACTTCTGCATTGGAATCCGAGGAATTCACGACGGCTGAACAATTCGAAGAATCTGTTTCTACTGAGGAATCCGAAGAATCTGTTCCTGTTGGGCAAACTGAAGAACTCACTCCTGTGGCGGAGGTTGAAGCGTTCACTCCTGCTGCAGAATCCGAGGCACTATTTCCTGCTATAGACTCTGAAGAATTCACTCCTGGATTGGAATCTGAAGAATCTGTTCCTATGGGGCAATTCGACGAATTCACGCTTGCTGAGGAATCTGAGGAAACTCTACTTCCTGAGTCATCCGAATCGTTAATTCCTGCAGGAGAATCTGAGGAATTAACGTCAGATTCCGTATCCGAAGACTCTATTCTTGCTGAACAATCCGAAGACTCTATTTCTGCTGAAGAACCTGAAGAATCCACCTCATCCGAGTCAGCACTTGCAGTTTAGATTCCCGACATCCATTCCCAATTATTTGGTCCACTGACACTAGGTACACATGATGATGACTGGCCCATCCCTTTCTCCCCTATCTGAAGATGCTCCTATCGAGCAGGTTGAATCTTCAGCGGTTTCCATAGAGGAAAATGATCAGGGCTCTTGGCTTCAGCGCGTGCAACAGCGCTTACAGAATTACTTAGTTGGTACCATTTCAGCATCTGTTTTAGTCAGTTTGGCCCTCACAGGTACCTCTGCTTGGAATATCTGGCGGATTAATCAGGGGCTAGAAACAACAATTGCTAAAGAGTTTGAACTGCAAGAGTTGAGTGGCTCCATTGTGCATTTGGACGAAGTGCTGACCATGTCGGCACGGATGGGAGCAAGTACCGGCAATACGCGATGGGAAGATCGATACAACGAATATGTACCCCAGCTAGATATCGCCATTGGCAGCCTATTGGATCAGGTCCCCGTTGCCGAGCAATCTAACCCTGGGCAAACAGATGAAGCCAACAAAAAGTTAGTGGACTTCGAAACACAGGCCTTTGCGTTAGTCCGTCAGCAAAAAGCCCCCGAAGCCCTAAAGTTACTCCTGGGTCCTGAGTATGAAGCTCAGAAAAAAATCTACAACGATGGGATTCAGGGGACGTTGCAAACGGTTAAGAACAACGTGCAGACCCAGTTGGGTATTTATCGGCAACGATTGACTTGGTCTTTGTCCTTTGCGCTCGTTAGTTTGGCCGTGTCGGCACTGACTTGGTACATCGTCTTTCTAGCGGTTCAGGGGTATATCCGAGAACGGAAGCGATCTCAAGCTGCTTTGGAATCATCAAAAGTGGATCTACAAATGGTGAACCAGCAATTAGAAGCTCAGCTGGAACAACGGTCTACCCAAGAACAAGCCATTTTAGCGGAGAGCGAGCTGTTCCAAGAAGATGTGGGTCATATTTTGGATGTGGTTTCAGCCATTGAATATGGAGACTTGACCATTGAAGCTCAGGTCAACGACCGTGCCACTGGTCTGATCTCAGATACCCTTAATCGTCTAATTGAATCTTTGCACCGGATTATGTTGGTGGTTTCTACCACTGCCAGCGAAATTTCGAATAATACGGAACAGCTAGAAACCTTAGCAGTTGAGACCAATGAGCGGGCCCAAAGCCAAACACAGTCCGTTACGGATGTGCGATCGCTCATGGAAAACGTCAACACCCTAACGACCAATTCTCGGGAGCAAGCCACCACCACCGAGAACGCCCTGGACCTAGCCAAAGCCGCCGTTGAAACCGGTCAGCAGGAAATGAACGCGATGGTGCAGGGAATTTCCACCCTGGAAGAGGGCACCGAACAGATCGTGAAACGAACCCAGCTCTTGAATGAATTTGTGGATCTGGCCGCCCAGTTCTCTAAAGATCAAAAACGCGTCGCCTCTCTGACTCGCGTTTTGGCCTTGAATGCTTCTATGCTTTCCACTCGGGCCTTAAAAGAAAAAGACCCCACCCAATTTGCCAGTATTGCCAAAGAATTTGACACCATCTCTCGCCAAGTCAATGACTTGGCCGCTGAAACCAACCAGACCCTAGCTCAGCTCCAGCAACGAACGGATCAAATTCAGACCGTAACATCAGGTCTTACTCAGGATGTGGGCGATATCAACCAGCTCGTGAATAAGTTTACGGATGAGGTGGGTAAATCCCGACAAGCCTTTACCAATATGCAGGCTGCTACTGACCAAGTCGCCTTAGCAGGACAGGAGGTCCGCCAAGCCAATGACGACATTTTTGAGGCGGTGCAAAGTACACTCATCGCCACTCAAACCATTGCCCGCGAAGCGGAAGATTCAGCCTCCCAAGCCAACATTACCCAAGAGCAGGCGGCCTCCATGGGAGAGTTAGCCCATAACCTCGCCAATATGGTGGAATTCTTCCAGCTCAAGACGATGGCCGAAGATAGTCTATCTCCGTTAACGGCCGATCCTGACCTGAAATCAGCCAATATTCCCTTAGCCGTTGCGGCTGAGTCTTAAC
Organism: Acaryochloris sp. 'Moss Beach'; assembly: GCF_021497025.1. Classification (NCBI taxonomy): domain Bacteria; kingdom Bacillati; phylum Cyanobacteriota; class Cyanophyceae; order Acaryochloridales; family Acaryochloridaceae; genus Acaryochloris; species Acaryochloris sp. 'Moss Beach'. The sequence continues at coordinate 892,058 of NZ_CP071717.1, read as the reverse complement.
AGGGGGACTGAATTCACCGAACCACCGCTCCATAAAACCGACCTTTTTCGTCCTACCGAGATGATGACTGACCCCGACTTCTCCTATTCGTCCCCCGTCAATCCTGCAATCAGCGATCCTGAAGCTGAGCTGCAGAAAGAACTGCAGGCCATGTTCGAGATTGACAGTCAAGAGCATCTGCGGTCCTATTTTCAGCTCTCTCAATCCCTCAATCCAGCCTCCTGGGTTGCAGATATCCAGAATATCTATCGGGCTATCCACACGATTAAAGGGAGTGCGGTCACGGTAGGGGCCGATGCGGTTCTCCATGCTGCCATGGTCCTAGAGGACCTGCTCTCTGATTTGCGTTATTTAGAAGAAGCACCTCCCCTAGAAGATGGGGTCTTGCATCGCATGCTCCTAGAAGCAGGTGAACTTCTGGGGAGTTGTTTGCAGCTATCGGGCCCCGAAGCCCAAACTGCAGTCACTCCGACGGTTGACCGCATCAAAACCCTGCATGAGCAGATTCAGCTGAACTATCTGCCCAACTGGGATGAGTTGACCCAAGTTCATCAGGAATTTGCAGAACAAGGTTTCGATCTAGTCATTTTAGAACTAGAAATGGCTGTCAATCAGCTGAATACCCCCCAGGTTTCCTCCCTAGCCTTGACCAAGGCCCAGCAAATGTTGAGCCAGCTCCAACAAATTGGTCAGGATCTCCAATTGGCAGAGGATTGGTCCAAGCTGATAGAGAGTGCCTCTCAGCTCCAGCAGTTTCCATTGACTGATGTATGGCGTCAGCAATGGCCGGTGTACTTTGATTTACTCAAGCACTGTGCTAAGCAAAGTGGTCAGTTAACCCCTGACCAACAAGAGCGGTTCGACACGCTAATCACATCACTGCCAGAAGAACCGATTCAAGTCCCCTCCCCCGCTCAGGAAGCTGAAGCAGTATCTCCAGGGGCGGTTGACACTAGCTTTGATGACCTAGATGTAGATATCGATCTCGATGCAGATCTCAGCTTTGATGACTTGGATGGGGATATTGATCTAAGTTTCGATGAGATGGACTTGGATCTGGCAGCAATGACCCCTGCTGAATCTGTCCTCTCTGGTGCCATTGCTGAAGATCAATCTGAGGCAGCCGATCTGGATGACATGGCCGATCTAGATGATATGGCTGATTTGTCCGATGAGTTTTTGGCAGAAGCCGATGACATGGACTTCGATGACCTCATCGACCTAGATTTAGGCACCGGCGATCTGCCAGATCTGCCCGCCGCTGTAGCGGACTCTGTTGAGTCATCCTCCCAGCCTGGCCTATTCCCTAGCGCTAAGCCATCTACGGCTCCTGCAGCTCCGGCCCCCACAAAGCGGGAAATCAAAATTCCGGTTCCTTTAAGCCGACTCAATCAATCCTCTCAACAAGTGGTCGAGACCCTGCTGACGGCACGGTCAACCTTTAATGAGTCTTCAACCCTCCAATCCCAACTGTCCCAACTGACGGCCCTTACCCAAGAAAGCGCAGAATATATTTCTAGACTCCGACAACTCCAGGATGACTATGCTTTGTTGCGCGATATCAGTGACGTGCAAGATTCTGACAGTGGTGTCTCGATGGAACGTTACCGCCAGGGTTACACCACCATTAATCGCCTCTTAGAAAATATCTTGCGGATGGCAGAGCTAGGGGCAGAGCTAGAAGGCACTACTCAACACACCGTCAGCAATTTGGGGCAGCTCAGTCGCAACATTACTCAGCTCAAAGATGGTATTGAAACCAGTCGCCTGGTTCCCTTTAGTAATCTCACCCTCCGGGCCCGAGCCATCCTGCGAGACTTGACCAATCGCTACGATAAGCCCGCCCGTTTAGACATTAAAGGTGAGCAAGTCGAACTGGATGCAGGGGTCGTCCAACAACTCGAACCGGCCTTGCTCCACTTACTCCGCAATGCCTATGACCATGGCATCGAGACGATGGATGAGCGACTAGAGCGCGGCAAGCCAGTGCAGGCCACCATTCAAATGACCCTAGAGCGGCGAGGAAATTTATATCGGCTCTTGCTGCAAGACGATGGTCAAGGGATTGATGGACAAAAAGTCAGTCAGATTGCCCAAGAGCGGGGCTTTCCCCTAACCCAAACCAACACGCCCGCCGACATTATTGCTGTGCTCTGCCAGCCCGGTTTCAGCTCCCGCAGCTCCGTTAGCGAAGTCTCGGGTCGAGGCGTCGGCATGGATGTGGTTGCCAACCAAATTACCAATATTGGTGGCCGGTTACTGCTAGATACCCAGTTGGGACAAGGCACCACTTTTATTATTGAAATTCCTGCTCCGCAGCTATTAGTCCCTTGTGTCCTACTCAAAGTCGGGGAACGGACGGTGGCGGTACCCACAGATGACATTCGGGAAACCCTCTTGGCGAGTGCGAACCAACTGCAGCCGCCAAAAGACAGTGATCTAACCTGGCAGCTCTCCCTGAAGGAAGGCTCTGCACCGGGCTATGGGTTGGCAGCATTTTGGCATGAATCAACCCAAGTGTCGGACACGGCTATTTGTGTTCGCATCTCCCTGCTAGACAACAGTGATGTTTGGTTAATTGCGGATGATTTGTTGGGCCAAGAAGAACTTCTCATTCAACCTCTGCCCCATCCCCTCATCAGTCCACCAGCCCTCATGGGGGTAAGTTTACAAGCCGATGGTCAGTTGCTGAGTATTTTAGATCCCCTGGAACTTGCTCGGTCTTTGGCTCAACAACAGCCCCAAACCAGCAAAGTTCAGGAACAACCCAGTACCCCAGTGGCTCAGGACGTCCAAACCATTTTGGTGGTGGATGATGCTGCCCTGATGCGTCGGCGGTTGGAGAGCAGCCTGAATACCTACGGATTTGCGACCTTTACCTGCAGCGATGGCCTAGAGGCCTGGCAATGGCTGCAGGCCAACGGCGTGCCAGATATGATGATTACCGACGTAGAAATGCCCAATATGGATGGGTTCACGTTAATTGACCGCTGTCGGCAGTCCGATATGGAAATGCCGATTTTGGTCGTGTCTTCTCGACTCTCTGAAGAATGGGGAAAAGAGGCAGAACGCTTAGGGGCCAACGATTATTTGAATAAAGGGTTCTCGACGCCAGAGCTAATTAACTGTGTTAAAACCCACCTCAACAAGCAGCCAGCCGAATGTTGACCAACAGATCATGGAGGTCAGCTGCAGCAGAGGGGCTGTCTGGGAGGATGCTGGACTGGCTAGCATTTTCTAGGCACTGTAAAAGACGACTATATTCTTGATGGTAGAACCCCTGATCAGTCTCTTTAATCACGGCTTGTTCTGGACCAAATGATTTTTGGGCGATTAAATCGGGAATGTAAGGCAATTGAAATTTCTCGTTCAAATGCCTGAGATTGGCTTCAATTTCGCCCGTTTGCATCAGATGAATTCCTGTTAATAGCACCCGAAAGACATAGAGCAGGGGCTTCACTCGGGCTAGGGATTCTTTGGTAAAGAGTTGCCATTGGGTCTGGGCAAATCCCAGGTAGTGATGACTATGGTGCCGAGTGATGCATCGGGTTGCGATCGCTTTCAATGCATCATGCTCAGGAGACGACGCTACAATCAGTGGAGAGTAGAGCTGCTCCAGCACATAGCCATTTCGCTTTAGCAGCAACCCCATAAATTTCTTGACATCGTGAGTCACCAGATCCAGCTCGATGCCCTCCTGATCAGCGGAAATCTCCCGGGTTTCGGGTCCTGTCTGTAGACCCATCACTTCCTTCAGGGGCAAGATATGAACGCCTCGCAAGTCATAGTCTGAATCAGCAGAGGGAAACCCATACAAATGGGCACCGCTAATGGTGGCAAACAGCAGGGGATAAGGCTGTTGTGCCACGACATCTTTAAGCTGAGGCGGTAAATCAAAGATCATGGGATTTGGCCTCGGCTTGGCAAAACAGCTGGGGCGGTGCATCTGCAAAGTATTTGAACAGGGCTGGACAGAGCCATCCATCCATCTTCTCTGCCGACCAGCGATACCAATGGCCACCAAATTCTGGCCGCAGCCACTCTAGCTGAGCCTGATACCCCGGAAAAGGGGTTTGAGCAAAAATCAGCTTAAATCCCTGGTCAGCTTCTGGAATATCGATCACTAAGCGATCGATCATTTGGGGAATACCGCTGACAAAGGGTTCTTGAACCAAGCCCGCTTGCAGATCGTCAAATACCCACATTTCTTCATACCGATAGGGGGCAATTACCATCATTGAATTTGCCATGACTGGATCTCCTTGTCTTGCACCATGCTTTGTCGTGCTTCGATCAAAAAAGCGTTGGCTTGTTCATAATTGGGGCGTTCTGGTAGCTGGGTTTGGGCAAAGGCTTGCTCAAACTCCCGATGGAGCTGTAGCCGCCACTGATCCACCTGGGACCAAGTCCAGTGCTCGTATTTTATCCCCAACAGTTTTTCGCGATAGTCACTCATATCCACGGGGACAAACCCTTCCTTGAGGACGGTAATCCCAGACAACAGCAGCCGAATCAGATGCATGGCATGCTTCCAACGGATGTGGCCTTTGGTCCGCAAGTCCTGCTCCATTTTTTTGAATTGGGAGAGGGCATAGCCATTGTAGGTTTGATAAACCAACCGGGATAAAAACATCGTCCGCTGGTCCAGGAGTGTTTGCGCTAGGGGTGTGGCTGTTTCAATTAGGGGGGAATAGAGACATTCCAGCACATTGGGATTGGCTTTGAGGGCCAACACGATAAACTTCTGCAGTTCCCAATAGCATTCTTGAGCGGGTTTATCTTCTATTTGTTCGGGAATGCCATACAGGGACCAATGCAAGGGGGCTGGGGGGAGGTAAATGCCCCTGCGATCGCAATCTGAATACGCATCATCCAAGCCATAGGCCCGCGAACCGACAACACAGCGATAAATCACGTAATCTTGCAAGTTGTAGTCTGCTAAAAAGTCGGGAAGCCCTTGGACTTGATACTGTTTGCGCAGGCTAAACTGGTGCCGCTGTAAATGTAAACAGCGGCCATCGGGCAGTTCAATCTCATAGGAATGGGAGTTATCGGTGGGTGTTCTAACAATCTTGCCTACAGCTCCTGCTAAACAGACACCGGACTCAGTATTAACATCGACCCGGCTGACCACTTGGGTACCCACCGGCACAATCAAATGGGGTTTCATGAGTTGTAGTTTCCAAGTTTTCTAAAATAAATTGGAAAGGGCATGATAATGTAGTATAAATACTACATTATCATGCCCTTATCTTAACCCAGTCCGCTTTTATCACTTCTTGCAAAGAAAAAATAGAATATTCTAAGCCTGCATTTACCTAGTAAACAATGTCAAGCTCACCTCATGTCTATCAGGTGGCTTTATCAATGAGAGCTTCTAATTCGTTGATTTTTTAATTAATGTTGACTCTTGACGTTCGCGTAATCAAATCGCATAAAGATAATCAGCGTATGCTCATCTAGCAATCAAGCTAGGACTGTGTCATGGCAGATCAACTAACCGTTACGACTGAGCGTATTGATGATGTAGTACTCCTGCTCCACATGATGATGCAAATGGGCTTGCCAGAAGTACTCAACCTACATTCATCAAGCTCAACAGCAGGCAGCAACTTATCTTGCCGTTCCTTGGGAAGGGCTGTAAAAAATATTATCTGCTCTGCTAGCTAGCCTGCTGAATGTAGGTTTAAGCCATAATGCTGGGCAATTGGCATAAATAATTGATAAGCACCACTCCCTTTGGGAGGCAAAGCAACTGCTTTCCCTTGCAAATCTGCCATCGTTTCGATGCCAGCCTGTCTATTGACTAGGACATGAGCTGTCTCAGGGAAAAGTAACGCCATAGCTTGCGCCGATGATTGGATCGATGAATCTCCCTGGATTAGGGCTACCTGGGCTGCCCCTGATTTGATAAACTCCAGATTTTGCGCTGAGCCTTCTGTATGAATGACGTTAATCCGGATCTGAGGATGATGGCGAGCGACAACCGTTGCTAGTGCTTGACCAAATTTATAGTATTCACCGGATCGACTTGCTGTCGCTAAGGTTAGGACATAGCTTTGACGATGCTGCCAGAATAGTTGTATTGCCATCCCTCCAGCAGTGAGTAGGCTAATTATCAGGATAGAAACAGTAATGCGACCCTGATTCATCAGTTCAACGCAACCTATGGTGTCGATGAATAAATCCTAGTGCTTGCCAGTACCATGGAGAACATTCGTCAACATTTTGACAATGTCTAAACGCAAACGAGATTCTAGGTGGTGCAAACGTCGATGGAGCATATTGGGATTGATTGGACTTGCAATCATCGCAGTGTCCCTCGTCTTTGCTCAATTACCCATCCTCATCGATCAGCGATTTAACCCTGTGTTACAACGGCCACCCTACCCTGTGGGAGACTCAGTGAGCCAGATTCATCAGGGATTGTGGATTGCTGATTTTCATGCAGATTCTTTGTTATGGCATCGGGATTTAAGTCAGAAACATCGGTATGGGCATGTTGATTTACCACGATTGCAGGATGCCAATGTGGCTTTGCAAGTCTTTACCGTTGTCACCAAAGTGCCGACTAATCTCAAGCTGGAGAATAACGATCATCGATCTGATGACATCTGGAAGCTAGCCCTTGTTCAACGTTGGCCGTTATCGACTTGGAACAGCCTATTACAAAGAGCGTTGTATCAAGCGGAAAAGCTCCATAACCTGGCTGAATCTCAACAACAGTTTCGACTTTTAAACAATCAAGCTGACCTAAAGTCTTTTCTTCAAGATCGAAAACAGCAGCCCCAATTAACCGCAGGTCTTTTAGGACTAGAGGGAGCTCATGCCTTACAAGGTCGATTAGAAAATATAGATCGCCTTTACGACGCTGGATTTAGGATGTTAGGACTGGCTCATTTTTTTGATACTAAAGTGGGTGGCTCTGCCCATGGCCTGCAAAAAGGGGGTCTAACCCGTTTAGGACGCCAGATCGTTGTAAAAGCCCAAGATCAACATCTGCTGTTAGATTTAGCTCATTCTTCTGCACAAGTCATTGATGAAGTTGTTGCCCTGAGTAACCAGCCCGTGGTGGTTTCTCATACAGGAGTGAAAGGAACCTGCGATAACTTGCGCAACCTCTCTGATCAACAAATTCAGGCAATTGCAAAGACGGGCGGTGTGATTGGGATTGGATATTGGCCAACGGCAATTTGTGGGAATGATGCATCGTCTATTGCCCATGCCATCCGTTATGTTGCTGATCTGGTAGGCGTGGACTATGTCGGTTTGGGGTCTGACTTTGATGGGGCAGTGCGCTCACCCTTTGATGTTACAGGTTTGCCTTTAATCACTGAAGCATTGCAGGAAGAGGGATTTACCACTGGGGAGATTAGTAAAATCATGGGACTCAACCTATTGCGAGTCCTTGATTTAGTTCTACCTAAGTGAGCCTCAGTCATCTGTCAGGTGGATAGCGAATATCACAACCGCCAAAAGCTAGGCATCCAAGTGCTAATCAATTCAATATTTTTTACCAGATTGGGTTAATTTAAACGACACATATCTCAATTAAAGAGAGTGCAAACTATTCAATTATTGAATAACAAGAAACAATGATCAGCAAGTATTTTCTAGCTAGCCAGAGATAACTGGAAAACGATAGCAGATTGTATCTAAAACTACAAAAAACAAGGCCTAACAGTAATCATCCTGGCATAAAAGAAATGGCGTAGAATTGACTCTGGCATAGGATGGACGATGGCCCAAATATCTTGGAATACCTCGAATCTATCTCGATTATTTTCATTCCTCGGAGCCTTAAAGATACGTAGGATTACGGAAGATTTTGGGCATCATAGGGCGGTATAAGTGATATACCTAAGGACTTATCTTCTCCGTATTAGTTCGGAATGACAGTGAATTTTTGCCCAGAAGAACGTCTAATTTTTTGACAAGGGGGCCCCTGAAAAATGCAAGCTGCTCATCTCAATATCCTCATGATCGATGATGACGAGCAGGACGTGGAAATTGTTCGGGAATTGCTGAATGTCAGTCATGATTTCCCTACAGATCTTTTACACTGTTCCAACCTAGTGGCTGGGTTTGAGTTATTAGAGTCTGAGATTGCGATTGATCTCGTTCTCCTAGATTTGTGTATTGCAGGAACGGTAGGACTTGATCTTTTCCACCAAGTCAATCAAGCATTTCCTTTAACTCCCGTGATTATATTGAGTGGCAATTCAGATGAGACGGTCGCTCTGACAGCGATGCAAGAAGGTGCTCAAGACTATTTAGTTAAAGGACGGTTTACAAGTAGTCATTTACGTCGCTCTATTCAGTATGCGGTTGAACGCCAGAGCTTATTACTAGAACTGGATGCCAAAAATCGAACGTTGCAATCTCTGTCTGAACAGCTTGAAATTGCCAACCTGCAGCTGGAACAACTGGTAACAATAGATGGTTTAACTCAGGTTAATAATCGCCGTTGCTTCGATGAAACCTTTTTATCGGAATGGAACAGATTATGTCGAGAGAATCATCCCTTGTCTTTGATTATGTGCGATGTAGATCACTTCAAAGCGTTTAACGATACCTATGGTCATCAAGCTGGAGATGACTGCCTGCGCAAAGTTGCTCAAGCGATTGCTAAAGTGGCTAAACGACCTGCCGACTGTGTTGCTCGCTATGGTGGTGAAGAGTTTGCCATTATCTTACCGAATACTGATTTAGATGGGGCAACCCAAGTCGCAGAAGCTATCCGAAGTATTATTCATAATCTTGAGATTCCTCACCAACTCTCTTTAACAGGAAGTAATGTTACCGCGAGCTTAGGGGTTGCCAGTCAGGTGCCTGATGAGAATGTGGCCCCTTCTATCCTGATTGAAGCGGCCGATCGTGCTTTGTATGTGGCTAAGCAACAGGGACGCAACCGCGTCCAGACTCATCAAAAAGATTGTGCCTCTTTGGAGTCGCGACGAACCTTAGAATTAGTAGGACGCTTACAGCAAGCACTCCATCAGCAAAAAAACAAACGACGAGGCAAGCTACGATTAAGACCTGGAGCGCTGTTTACGTCCCAATAGTCCCTTCCCTGGTTGAAGGCATTACTTTTTCAGCAGCTTTTAAAACCAACTAGTGAAGAAGCATTTCTCATCTCAAGTGCTATTGCTTTTTCTCTGAATCATGAAACCTTGATTTAGCTATTTTAGCTAAACAGTTAGATAGATCATTCTTTAAGAAGATTCACAAATTTTTCTTGAGAAGATTACAATTTATCTGTGTGAGGTTCAATGCAGTAGAACCTTTGTGTCAATTACTTTACAAAGTTTTAATTCAGTCTCTCTCAGGGGCAAATTATTTTTAGATGTATAGAACAAAAGACTTTCTCTAACGTCTAGAAATAGTAATGGTATCTGTAGGGTTGTGAAGTGATATTTAACTTTGTAATCAGCAGTTTTCCTCTGTGATGTTTCTCATTTAGCTATCTAGGTACAATTCATCTCTCTAGATCAGCTTCACCTATAAATTCGTTCAAAGAACATCTGGGTTGGTGAACGCCTCGTGCAACATGGAATGAGTGATCAAGCTCCTCAGCAAAGTCTCCCTATAATTTCACAACGTGATCTCGGTAACCAGAGGCATCTGGTCTCTTTTCTCACCAAGATGCACAATTCTCCCTATGCATGGATGGCGGTAGGAATTGGTATATCGCTAGTGTTATTGGCCATTTTCCATCCCCATAGCCCTTTTAAGGCTCATTTAACAGGAACAATGGGGGGGGCAGATATTGCTGAGGATGATCCCCCGATTTCTCAGCCACCCAACCAAATTAAGCCAACAGCAAATCTGAGGTTATTGACCTTAGCTCTCCATGAGCAACCTACGGTTGATTCGCCTTTAGAAGGTTTTTGCCATCCACTCTGGGGACAAGGATGGTTAAGCCAAGGGATCCGAGGGGTGACCCATAATGGTCGGATGGAATATGCCTATGATTATGCGGCTGGAATTGGTACGCCTGTCTATGCGATGCGGTCAGGGCGAGTCATCAGTATTCAAGATAAATATCCCGATCGTGGGGGCGGCAAAGAACAAATTCACCGATTTAACCACGTCTGGTTGGAGCATGATGGCGGTTACCGTTCAGCCTATGTTCACCTGCAGCAAGGATTTCGCCAACGGGTAAGTCTCAAAGTTGGGGATCAAGTGACGGTAGGACAAATCATTGGCTATAGCGGTAACTCTGGATGGAGTAGTGGTCCACATCTCCATGTAGAAGTCCATCGTGCTGAAGAACCCTTTCAGTTTACCCAAACTGTCCCCTTTGCTATTGCTAGCTCCTGTAGTCTGGGGCGTCAGGCTACAGAGCTTGCGGCTAAATCGTCGATAGTTGTGGACTCGCCGTAACGACCGGGGGTTGGCTTTGGCTAATCGTGAGAATCTCTTGTCTAGCCCACTGATCTGCGGCCAAAATATCTTCTAGGCTGGGTTGTAATGTGTTTTGAGACCGATAGCGATCGCAAGCCGTTTCAATCACCTTCGGAATATCCAAAAAGCTGATTTTCTCTTCTAAGAACAGAGCAACTGCTTGTTCATTGGCGGCATTCATCACGGCTGTCATGGCTCCACCCATGCGACCCACATCATAGGCCAACTGCATGCAGGGATATTTCTGGTGGTTAGGCTCGCGGAAAGTCAGATCCCCAGACTTCACCAGATCTAGCGGTTCCCAATCCGTGGCGATGCGCTCCGGCCAGGACAGCGAGTAAAGCAAGGGGAGTCGCATATCTGGCCAACCTAGTTGGGCCAAAACGGAAGTATCTTGCAGTTCAATCAGAGAGTGAATAATACTTTGGGGATGGATAACAATATCGATGTGGTCATAGTCCACACCAAATAAATAATGAGCTTCAATCACTTCCAGCCCTTTGTTCATCAAAGTGGCAGAGTCAACAGTTATCTTTTTGCCCATGGACCAGTTGGGATGCTTCAGGGCATCGGCAACGGTAACTTCTGGTAACTTTTCCACGGGCCAGTCTCGGAATGCGCCCCCGGAGGCCGTGAGGATAATCCGACGGAGGCCACCTTCAGGAACCCCTTGCAAGCATTGAAAAATGGCGGAATGTTCTGAGTCAGCGGGTAAAAGCTTGACCCCATGTTTCTCGACTAGAGGTAAGACAACGGGACCGCCCGCAATAAGAGTCTCTTTATTGGCGAGGGCAATATCTTTCCCCGCTTTGATGGCAGCAATGGTGGGTAATAGCCCCGCACAGCCGACAATCCCAGTAACGACGGATTCTGAGTCTCCATAAGCAGCGACTTCCACCACACCCGCTTCTCCAGCTAAGAGTTGGGGTTGGGGATCGACATCTGCGATCGCATCTTTGAGATCAGAGAGTTGATTTGGATCTGATATGGCAACAATTTCGGGCCGGAACTGCCGTATTTGCTGCGCCAGAAGCTCGATATTTCGGCCTGCAGCCATCCCCACAATTCGAAACTGATCGGGATACTGAGCGACAATATCTAGGGTCTGAGTTCCGATGGATCCTGTTGAGCCGAGAAGAGTAATTGCTTTCACAGTTTCTTAATAATTGCGGGTCTCTCTTATCTTACTAGGTCAATGGACCTCTGGGGGAGAGGGGCACAATCGCCAACGTATTGCTTAAGTCACTTGTGGGGATAAGCTTTTCAGGACAAATTGAGCAACCCCAAAGAGGATGATTGTTTCGCCCAACAATTCACCAAACTCTTCAACAGTGACCCTAAGATGCTCAACCCAAAACAGCAGATTTATAGTTTGCCCTGCCAAGGTGAAGGTGGCTTCAGGAGAGACTCCTGTATACAAATGCTCCTTGATCAGTTCTGCACCAAATCCACCGAGCAAGAAAATACCGAGTCCCAAAAATACCCACAACACAATTGAACGATGCTCCCGCCATAGCCGAGCTAGATCCCGCCAACAGATCAACGGAATGGCAATCAAAATAGCCACATAGATGCCTTTCCAGTTGTATTGATTCAGATGCAGATGGAGCTTCGTCAGTTCATCAATGCCTCCATACAGGCAAAGGGATGCAAGAGCTAAGGGGAGAAATCTAGAAACGGGCCGTTGAATTCGCTGCCGAAAGAGGAGCAGGAGCAACGCTAAAATGCCGATTGCAAATAAAGTAGCGGCCTGCATTAGTGATGGCACTGATCTCAATCCATCCCAATCCAACCAAACTGGGACAGACTGCTGCCGCCAGATAGTGATGAGGTAGGCCAAGGCAAGCCCTATTTCTAAGCCAATAAGGAACCATAGCCCGACTTTCAATTGTTTTGGCATCATCTTTCTGATGGGCGAATACTGAGGAGATTGGACTCATCTGCTAAAGGTTGCAAGCCCTTAAAAACGGCGTCCAAGGGAGGGATATTCTTTGGGGCTATCCAACCAAGCTGGGCAGTACAAAGTTGAAGATAAGACCTAGAATAATGAAGAATCCGCCAAAGCCAAAAGACCAAAACCGATGATAGCTATTGATCACGCGCCCGCCATTCGTTCTGATTTGGACCAGATCCATCCAAGGGGCAATACTGCGACGAAACCACCCAGTTGTGCCTACCTGAGTGCCAATCAAATCTTGGACTTGAGACATACCAAATAGGAAGTTACCAATCGGGCCAAAGCGAGAGGAATAGCGAAGGAATAACATACCGCTTTTGTCTTGCAGCTTCAAATCTGAACCAAACTTATAGCCTGCATTTCCACGTCCAATCAGTTGACCTGCGAGCTGCACGGGTTGTCCACGCAGAGGACTGGCATAGGGATCTGACATCAGGGTTAAGATATCGCGTTCAGGAGCCTGACCAAAGTTGGGATACATGATGAACGTTTTAGCGATAATGCCAATCCCCAAACCAATCATCATCAACGCAATGGGATTCGTTCCGGAGGCAAGTCCCAAAATCAATCCCACGCCTAGGCCAATAAATTCAGCCCCATAGAGCAATAAATCCAAAAAGAAGTGGCTATAGAGGCGTTGTTTATTTAATTGACGGCCTTCTCCCACTACTCGGCCCATATCAAACTCAATATCCAAACCCAGCTGCTCGGCATAGGTACTTAAGGCCCGAACACGCTTGCCCGTGAGGGGGTGGGTAGATTGCAGTTCCATCCAAAACGCCCAGGGGTTGAATAGATCCCACAAAAAGACACGGCCAATTTTGCTGGTATCTGCAGCCACACGATAGGCCGTGCCGGAGGAGGTCGCCGCTTTAGCATCGTAAATCCCCAAAGCTCGGGTTCCTTCTAGCAAGCGGCTAGGTTCTTTGGACCGCTGACCTTCTTCGACAATGCCATAGGCAATTTTCACTAATGCCCGAGATAAGGCATTGGGGTTGCCTGTGACTTCAGCCGCAAAGTGATCGGCAAAATATTCCCGCGTTCGGGATAGATATAGGACAAGATAGGTGCCGATAATATAGAAAACATAAGCTGAGATCGCAGCTGCTTGCAAAGCATCTTTGCCCTTGCTGCTGCCTCCTCGACGGCCTGCTCGGCTCGCAAAGGTGTAAATCAAATAAGTGATCTGCACCAACGTAGAGGCCAAGGTCATGACCGCAAAATCCCAGTGAACAATGTGGCCTAGCTCATGGGCATAGACCGTTGCGACTTCGTCTTCATCTAGGTAGGTGAATAATCCGCGGCTAACAACGAGCCGTGCACTATTGGGAAGCGATCCATAGGTAAAGGCTGTTGGATTTTGATCTTCAATAATGCCTAGCCGAGGCATTTTCAGATTCTTCTCGGCACATATCCTTTGCAAGATTTGGCTGGTTTCGGGGCTGAGATGCTCTAGCTCTCCCAAGGTGATCCAGTGGGTGCCATAGAGCCACCTTTGGGTCCAATCCATGAGCCAGGGTGAAAAGAAGAATATTGCTACATTGACAACGATCGTTATAACAACAGCCGCTCCTAGTCCCAAGCCTGGATTATCACTTGCTGTGATTAAAAAGATACCCAAGACAAGGACAAGCACCATGCCAAACAGCAGGCTAATGGTGACACCAGAGGCCAAACTGAGATTTCCCCCTATACCCGCCATAGCTAATTTCATCCCTCCGACTGCGCGGGATTTTTGACTGGGGGCTGCGCTGGAGACTGGACTGGGGGCTGAACTAGGTTGACTGAACGCTGGACTGGGAGCAGAAACAGTTTCCGCAGCAGATGCCGTAGCAGTTGGAATTTGATTTTCCTGGTCTTGCTGTAGCTGGGGCAAGACCTGATTCGCCCATTCCTGAACTTGGGCAATGGGGCTGGCAGCCAGGGGTTGGCAGAGCATCAAAGCTTGTTCGAGTTGGCCACAGCTTTGGTGAGCCATGATCAAATACATTTGGGCCTGCACATGAACAGAACTTCCTGGCGTGGCAGCTTGCCACACGCGTTCTAAAATGCGGATGGCCTGGGACTGTTGTCCTTTTTGGTGGGCAGCAATCCCAGCTTTTAGGTCTTCCTGTTGTGAGGCCATAAACAGCTCCTTGCTTTGTCAACGGCTATAAATACACCGAGAGCAGTTAAACGAAACTTAGCTTATCAGTATTTTTAGAGGTACGTAGTGACTTACCCCCTAGTCAAATAAAAAAATTTATGCAAGGGATGGAATGGATTTAGAAAATAGAGGAGGAACTCCTTTAGAGATTCTCCTTCATTCTTAAGCTAACAAGTTAGCTCTGGATTGGGTGAAGTGTCCAAAATCCTTGGGTTGAGCAAAGATGACTAAGACTCATCAGGCTAGCTGTAAATCAGGGCTGGGAGCAGATTCAGCCAGTTGAGCGACCAGAGTCATATCAAATTCGGATTCAAAGCAAGCTTTTTTCATCTCTAAACTCCATAGCTCTAAAGCACAGTCATCGTCGGTTTGACTCGCTTGGAGATGGAGGGTAATGGTATCTGAATCAATTTCACAATGTAGGGATTCAATCGCACCTATCTGCCGCCGATCCAAGGCGACCGCTAACTTAAGAATGGCACTGAGCTGGTCGACGATCTGACGTTGGGCTTTATTCACCAAGTTCTGATAGTTCTCATGCTTCTTTTTGGGAGCTCCTTTGCGGTGATACCGGGCTAAGTTGGCAATAATCTCGACTTCGGCATCGGTATAGCCCAACAAGCCGCCATGACGGATTAAGTAGTAGGAATGTTTATGATGGGCGGAATGGCTGATGTAATGCCCGCAGTTATGCAAAATAGCGGCTGCCCACAGGGAATGACGCTCGTCTATTCCCCAATGATGGAGAGAGCCTTGGGTTTGATCAAATAAAGCGACGGCAAAATCAGCGATTCGCTCAGCAGTTGATAACTCCACATGGTACTGATGGGCCAAGTTCATGACGCTGCGTTCTCGCACGGAACCCTGGTAGCGGAGTCGATCTTCAATCAATCCTTGCTTCATCATCCAGTCCACCACGATGCCTTCTCGTAGAGCGCGTTCACAGGTGGTAATGGAATCTAAGTGCAGCAGGGTCATTGTTTCAGCCAAAATTACAGCTCCGGCTAAAATAATTTCTGCTCGCCGCTCCGTCATCCCAGGCATTTTGCAGCGTTCGTCGTAATTGAGCTTTCGCAGCTTGTGGATGAGGTCGTTCAGGTCATCAAGGGTGAGGACGTGGCCATGAAGAGAGGTGGGACAAGCTCCCATAACCTCGCAGGCATGCAGTTTGAGAATGCTTTCAATTGTTCCGGAGGTGCCAATAAGGGTTGGCACTTCATCGGGAGAGAGATGGGAACGCAACTCTTCAACCGGCCATTCCAACATTCCTCGAACATAGGCCTGTAACCGCTCAAATTCGCTAGTACTGACCGGATCGGTGGTGATATATTCCTCAGTCAGCCGTACCGCTCCTACCTTGGTACTGCTGAGGGAGCGCGGATCTTGACCATTCCCTAAAATGAGCTCGGTTGATCCACCCCCAATATCAATCATGACGTGGGGCTTGTTATTAAATTCAATACCGGACAAGACCCCGAGGTAAATTCGCCGGGCTTCTTCTGGACCGGATATGACATTGATTTTAAGCCCGAGTTCGGACTCGACGGCACGAATAAAGGTCCGACCATTGAGGGCTTCCCGGACAGCACTGGTAGCAACCGCTTGGATCTGTTCGACTTTGCAGGCTGCGGCAACTTCTTGACATCTGCGCAAGGCGGCAATTGCTCTTGCGATCGCATCCGGATGCAGCTTCCCAGTATCTTTGCTGCCTTCCCCTAGGCGAACGGTACTTTTCTCAGTATCAATAATATTGAATGCTGGAATTTCAGGGTTAACTTTCACCACAACCATGTGGATCGAATTGGTTCCCACATCAATAGCGGCAATGGTTTGCATGGCTCGTTTGGCCCCTGGGTGATCCTGCTAGAAACTGTATGCGGATTTGGGGACAGTGGTCAACGGGGGTTTGAATCTCTGCAATAGATTAGTCTCTATCTTCAAGTCAGAAGATTGGAGATTTAAATCGAAATCAAACCATAGAGAAACCTTTACCTAGAGCTGAATTCCGTATCATTCTCGCCTGTATTGATGGCCATTGATTTCTACACAGTAGTTTTTAAAGGTACGAATTTTAAAAATATTTCTATATTACTTAGCCTATAGATGCGACCCAATTAGAATCATGCTGGACTTGTTTTTTATCGCATCTTTCCTGCAATAAAAAATACTACAGGAAAAGCATATAATATTATTTGTAAGTATAAAAAAATATTGCATGCAAAGAAGAAATTTTCAATGATTTATGTCACACAAAATATTGAAGACAATCACTTTTATCTAAGTTTTTTTTGGATTATATTGATTTCAGATTAACGAACTGAAGACAGGTTAAAACAAATCAAAATCTTCCCTATTTAATTACCTTAAAAGGTAATTAAATTGAGCTTTCACTATCTAAGTAAGATGACTAAACTAGTAGATTTCGAAAGTCAATTTAGGTATCAGGTATTGAAGCTGCATATTTTTAGAGCTTAGCCTCTAACTATTACGCTCAAGTATCCTAGGAACTCTCAATGGCACTAATAAGCTATCTGCTTTGTTATTTTGCCTTGAAAAAACTATGGAAGATAAATTTGAGATCTTTACTGGAAAAGAACATTTTTCTTCTGTTTATCTCAGCAATCGTTACTCATAAATACATTCAATGATTCTCACTGGAATTCATTGATCAGCCATCACACAAAGGACATTTCTATGCTACTTTCAACCTTTGAACTTCTCCTTAAAGATATTACACCTGCAGAAGGAAATATATCTAACTCCAATCGGAAAATTTTGCAGGGATATTTTCTAACAGTTTCTAATCCCCATAACTTTGATGTGTTATTGCGATTGAAATTTAATGCAACAACCCCAGCTCTCGATACCAGTAAGCTAATTGTAATTCGAGATACCGGTGGTTCTAACGATTTTGGCACTCTGGATGCTGATAGTTGTTATGACTTTGGACTCAGAGCCAAGGACACAGGCTTAATCATTTTGCAACCTGATATTCTCACCCTCGACCCCAATGTCGACACTGTTGAGTTTCGGGGTTATGTCGAAGTTTTTGTCCGGCAACGATTCCCTTTTCCAGCGTTGCTGAATCGCCAACTCCTCTTTACCCCTGAACATCGTGGTACTTTTCTGCCCAACGCTGGCGCAACTGAGTTTGATCAGCTCTCCACAGCAGTTCCCACTTCTACGGGAGCTAGTCTAATGGAGGTTGATTCTATCTTTACCGGAGGGATTGGGATTCCCTTACCGGTTTCACCCTCTACGATCCCCGCACTACCCAATGGCGCCGGGGCTGATGTAGAAAGCCTTCAGCAAGCTTTAGCCATCATGTCCCAAAGTGTTAATGATTTAAGCCAGCAGGTAAATGGGGTGAACTAGAAACATCCCGTTTCCAGAAACCTTGAGCCAGTGGGGGAAAGAGCTGTCTGACCTCCACTGGCTCAAGTGCTGTGAGTACCGTGTTTTCTTTCCCAGATAACCCTGGAAGTTTGATCTCAGGAGTTAGGTGGCTGCGTTGTTCTTAAAAGTTACTGATAAATCTTATTTGAAGTGTATCCAAGGCATTTCAGCATGATCAGTGACCGAGACTAAATAGTGTAGGAAGGTTTCGGCCACAACAGAGAGATGTTTACCCGATAAATAGGCAACTGACCATTGCTGCTCAATGGGAAAATGTTCGACATCCAGAATGGCTAGGTCAGTATATTCTCGACCATTAAGGGAGTGGCGCGATAGCACTGAGATTCCCAATCCTCCTGCAATCGCTTGTTTGATCGCTTCATTACTGCCCAGTTCTAGTTTGATTTCAACATTGACTTTATGTTTGTTGAATAGAGCCTGAACAGCATGGCGAGTTCCCGAGCCTGACTCCCGCATAATAAAGCGTTCATCATTGAGAGCAGAAATATCGATATTCTTCTGACCCACGAGGGGATGGTTGGGTGGAGCTACCACTACAAGTGGATTCTTAATGACAGGCTGAACTTTGAGATCCATATGTTGGGGAGGATGACTGAGGATGTAGAGGTCATCTCGGTTTTCCATCATCCGCTTTTCCAGCTGGAGATGGTTAGTGATTTTCAGAGAAATATCGATGCCAGGATATTGGTCACAAAAATTACCCAGTAAACGAGGGACAAAATACTTACAGGTAGTGACTGTAGCAAGATGTAACTTGCCTTGGGTCATCCCCTGCAAATCACTGACAATCATCTCGAATTGATCAAGTTCTTCAAAAATGGATTGACAGGTGCTAAATAACCGATTGCCAACTTCTGTTAAGTAGAGCTGTTTTCCCAACTTCTCGAATAAAGGGAAACCGACCGTCTTGGAGAGCTGCTTGATCTGAATTGATACGGTCGGTTGTGTCAGGTAAAGTTCTTCAGCGGCGCGAGTAAAGCTGCCATGGCGGGCAGCAGTTTCAAACACTTTCAGTTGATGTAGAGTTGGCTGCATTGCGATCGCACAGAAAGATTGTGTATAGACTAAAGTCGTTGCCTGATTCTATTGTAATAGATTATTGTCTATTCACCTAAGAAACCTTCCCTGGGATCACAGAGAATGCCAAGGCCGCAAACACTGGCTAAAAAAGGGATTAGTAGACAATAAAGCGGTATAGTCATCCCAGGAGTCTTTTGCAAGTTGCAAAGTCAGAGCCTCCTGCTTACTATTGGCAATCATTAGCGGTGCCCAAGTTGCCTTCTAAATCTTCAAAAACCAAGGTTGTCGCCGTCCTCAATGGCAAAGGTGGTGTTGGTAAAACTACCACGGCTGTTAATCTCACAGCAGTATTCGCAGAAGCTCATCAAGTTCTCCTAATTGACGCCGATCCGCAAGGGTCCGCAACTTGGTGGACCCAGCGTGATACAAATTCCCTTAAATTCCAAGTCCAATCTGGGGCTAGCGCGAAAGAATTGAAAAATTTGCGCCGTTCCAGTAAGCAAGAGCTGGTCGTCGTAGATACGCCACCAGGTCTAGAGTCAGAGATTTTGAAAATGGTCATTCCTGTGGTTGACTATTTAGTGCTCCCTACGCCTCCTGCCCCAATGGAAATTGCCGTTCTAATTGAAACGGTGCGGACATTAGTCAAACCATCGGGAGTGGCTCATCGGGTATTACTAACTCGGGTCGATCCTCGAAGCTTGCGAGAAGCATTGGATGCTCAAAACACTTTGATGGAGTTAGGCATTCCGGCTTTTCATGCCTTTGTACGTAGTTATAAGGCGCATGAACGGGCAGCTTTGGAAGGACAGCCGATTACACAATGGAAAGGGAAATATAGTAAAGAGGCAAAAGCAGATTATTGCCGCGTTGTTGATGAAATTAAGCGGGATTGGGACAGTTAATGGCTACGAAGAAAAGTTTGTCAGATTTATTACGGGAAGAAGCAACTAAAACTGCGACCCCTGATCAAAAAGATGGCGCAGGTGCAAAACCAGCCGCGTCAACGACCCAAAAGAAAGCCACATCAGCGAAAAAAGCTGCAGCGAAAAAGACAACGACAGCCCAGAAAAGTACGGCTAAATCGACCACTGCCAAAAAAACTACGGAAAAGAAGACTGCCGGGGCTACTAAGGCTGCACCCGCAGCTAAGAAATCGACCCCTAAGGCTACTTCCACTACTAAGGCTGCTTCACCCGCAGCTAAGAAGTCAACGTCAACAACCAAAGCTGCTGCACCCGCAGCTAAAAAATCAACGGCTAAATCTTCTACTGCTAAAAAGGCAACGTCCAGCCGATCTTCTAGCCGGAAAACAACAGCCACAAAGACGGCGGCAGCGAAGAAGGCTAAGCCTGCCACCTCTACGGCACAGAAAGCAGCAGCAAAACCTGCTTCAACCGCAAGCAGCTCCGCAGCCAGTAGTGCTCAATCCATTAACGCTGATTTAAAAGTGAAAGTAAGTGCC
This sequence comes from Acaryochloris sp. 'Moss Beach', assembly GCF_021497025.1. Lineage (NCBI taxonomy): Bacteria > Bacillati > Cyanobacteriota > Cyanophyceae > Acaryochloridales > Acaryochloridaceae > Acaryochloris > Acaryochloris sp. 'Moss Beach'. The sequence continues at coordinate 871,646 of NZ_CP071717.1, read as the reverse complement.
CTAACTAAAGATTTAAAGGCAGCTCAAACCAAAGAAACCTCTTTGCAGAAGAAGGTGGCTCAATTGGAGTCACAGCTAGCTGAGCAAAAAACGGCCCTGACAGCGTTGCAGAAATCGACCCATCAAACAGATGCAATTAAAGAGAAGCTGGAGCAAACCACCCAGGATGCAGTGCGATTAGCAAAAGAGAATGATCGGTTGCAAAAACAAGTAGCTGAGCTGCAAACCAGTTCAACCTCTAGAAAAACGCAAAAGTCCTCAGCATTAGCCACCACCCGCAAGAAGCCAACTAATACTAAATCCATCTTTCATCGACCGGTGCGATCGAATCAGGCACCGCCCAGCCGATCCTTTGATACCTGGTGTTACGACTAGGCACCTGTTTTTGCCTGTCCTAGGCTTTGCTCAGGCGTTCCTGTCCACCTAAATACAGCAACCAAATCGCAACAACTAGCCAGTGGATGATAGTACCTGGCCAAATTGAGCCTGTGAATAAATAGGTGCAAGTACAGGCCATACCCAGCACAGTGGCTAAGGTTAAAAATCTGGGATTAAAGAAGGTTGGATTACCTACTTTGTAGAGGGTGCGGGCATTGAGGGGATGATATAGCACAAAGAGGATTAAGCTGAACCCTGACCAAAGCAGCAGGGTAACCCACCACACCCCTTCTTGGGGGTGGGGAATCAACAGGCAGCGAAAGAGTAATTCTTCGACTAGGGCTGGCAAGATCAAACTGCCGACCCAAATTTTTACTTGAACGGATGGGGCATGAACCGCAAATTTAGGTGGGGCCAGAAACCCGACCTTTCTGCCCCAAGCTACAGCAAAGAGACCATATCCTCCTAAAACCAACCCTGAGACGAGCCATCCCATTGGAGTCGGGAACGTTGTGGTCCCTTCCACTAGTCGAGAGAAGGAAAAGGAAACGATCGGCCACTTCCCAAATAATTCTGTGGGGGCTAGGGGGCTGATATCTGCATCCCAACCTCCCACTTGATTGGTGTTGAGAAACCACAGCGGGGTGCCTTGCTTGAGGAAAATACGAATAATTTGATCTTGGGCCACCCGAGGAATCAGCGTTCGCCAGCTGAGAACTTGAGTCCAGAAATCGTCTGAGTGGCGAAATGTTCCTGGTAAAGCGATACCTGCTGCAACCTGGGCATTTTGTTGCCAATCCCTGCGGACAATCCCTAGCGGAACCAGCTCTTTCTCCAGGGCATTCCCTAAAGTCTTTAATTCTTGGAACCGAAGCGTTTGAGGAGCTTGTGGGTGATCTGCCAACCAAGTTTGAATGGCTGGAGACATCTGCACCTGATATTGGATTCGCCGAATGGTTTGGTAAACTGCTTGGCTGGAATCTTGGACACAGGACTTAGCCGGGGTGACCAAAGCAGACCCTGTGCCATCACCCATTCGATAGCGTGCCGCCATAAGTTGGAGCTGAGTTTTTAGCTCAGTTAAGGGATCTAGAACAATCTCGCCAAAGTCATAGGGCTGCGTCAGGGCCTCAGACTTGACCAGTACGTCCAATACTGGCCGACTCCCCAACCATCCTCGGTTGAGATGGCCCATATATTCTGACCAATGGGTGGGTCCGGCTACAATTCCCTCAGGGTTGTGGGCGTACACCTGTTGGTACTCAATATCAAACTGTCGTTCCCCGGTAAAGGGATCGTTGATCACAGTCGCGATACCATATCCAAAATGACCCGTGATAGTACCGATAACCGCCTGGGGTTCAGCTTTGTTACCACCAATCCCGCCAAAGAGATGTACGACTAGGGATTGATCTCCTTCCTGCCACTGATCTAAGACTGCTTGTTGTTGACGTTGCTGGTTATCAACCATGGCTCGTTGGAGTTTGCCCTTATGTTGAGCCGTTTGCTGCCAAACTTTGCGTTTGAAGTAGTGTAGTCCGGCGCCAGTGCTGGAGAAATGGTGATCGGGCTGGAGTTGGAACAGAGAACGAGGTGCGATCCCATTGACCTCAAATATCCCCTCCATATTCTGCGAGCCATAGATATACCAGCCTGCTTTTCCGGCTGGGGATGCTGCTAACTTCCTGGGAGTGGACTGAAAGACACCGGCTGAATTGGGCTGATCCTGACGAATGTGAACGATTTCTTCTGGGCCATTAAACCGTTGAGTGGTGGGGTTGTAGTGACGAACCTGAGTCAATTCACTGGGGCAAGGAGATGGGCCAGGGCATTGATTGGGAACCGATTGAGAGGTTGGGACTGGACCGAGGATTTTGACGAGTCCATAGTTAAATCCAGCGACCTGTACGGGATCTTCGGCAATGTCGAGGTGAGGAAGAGGGCCAGGGACGACTTGGACCTCTTTCAATCTGACGAGTAGGTCATCTGTGGGTCTTGCTCCTGCTAGGGACTGTAGCGGTCCAACCTGTCGTCGTCCATCTAATCGCTTTGGGTGAATATTGCCTTGCTTTAGGCTTTGGTGAGCCTCTGCCGAGAGTTTGATATCCTGCTGTACCCGTTTGATCCGGGCTTGGACATCAGGATTATCCTGCCATTGCAATCGCACTGTTTGACCGGCAAACTCGGAATTGGGACTATGGTGAACCTCAAACCAGACCCAATCTGTGTCATCCGCCGATTGTGGCGGTAGAATCAGCCGTCCCACCCACTCGCCGACTGGGCGATAGGGATCTAAGTCTGTAGTCGAGATTTGAAGGGTTGAGGAAGGGGCTGCCTCTGCTCGAAGAGGCTTGAGTTGGCCCCTTACCGGATCGAGTAAGCCCCAGCAAAGACATAGAGTGATAGTGATCAGACTGAGGAAGATCCATCGGTAGTGGTTACGAATAAATTGAAGGAATTTTGGGACCATCTTTAAATGGGGAATGGGGGCAATTAGAACCCTAAAACAACAAGTTTCATCTCGAAAGCCTTGCTATTTCATGATTTCGATGCTAAGTAAGGGCTAGAAAATAAGAGATTGAAGCTAGTTTGCCCCCTACCGTAGTTGTAAATATGCACGGTATCAAAGTTTCTGCACCATTTAGTATTGATGGCTAGGCTGAAACTTTCCAGCAAATTTAGGGTCATTACCCATATGCTCGTCTTGTCTAGGGAGAGATAGCGATGAAATTTAAGTCTATGGTGGCTGTGCCCGTAACAGCAGTGCTCGTAGTCACCACCACTATGCCGACGATGGCAGCGACAGATGTAGAGAAGCAGGCCCATGCCGAAAAGATTATTTACTCTTCTCAGAATGTCTTAGAAGAAATTCTGAGTGATCCCAAAACTCAAATTCCGTCAGAACTGCTAGAGCAAAGCGAAGGCATTGCTATCTTTCCAGGTGTCATCCAAGCGGGGTTCCTATTTGGTGCTCGCCGAGGCACTGGGGTGATGATGCTCCGACAAGAAGATGGCACTTGGAGTAACCCCGCTTTTATCAACATCACTGGCGGCAGTTTTGGCCTCCAAATTGGGGCTAAATCGAGTGATATTGTCTTGGTGTTTCCCAACCGCAGCACGGTCAATGAAGTACTGTCCAAGTCTTTTGATATCGGCGGTAGTGTCTCAGGGACAGCGGGTCCCGTGGGAGCAACGGCGGTTGATCCCACTAAAGATTACAGCAAGTCACCGATTCTGACCTATGCCCGCAGCAGTGGTCTGTTTGGTGGTGTTGCCATTGATGGCTCTAAGCTCGGCTTTAACAGAGGTAAGAACCGCGATTTATATGGCAAATCGATTACCCCACGCCGAATTTTTAGAGACCCAGATGTAGAAGCCCCCGTGGTGGTTGATTCTCTCCGGCAGGTATTGGAAGAGTCTGAGTTAGGGACTTTTAGCCGCTTTTAGATCTTTTGTTGATGCAGCGGCTGCAATGGGGATTGACCTCTCTGGTCCTACTCGGTGCTCTAGGGATTGGGGTGAATCGTTGGCAGCGATCGCAACCTCAATTCCAGTCCATTCAACCTCTCCCACAACATAGCCAGATTCAGGTGTATATGAACCAGAATCTGGCTAATTCTTTTACGGATTCCTATCGGCAAATCTCCCGCCCAGGGGATGATTTAGAGTCCATTATTGTCGAGAATATCCAGGCTGCTACATCCACAGTAGATGTAGCAATACAGGAATTGAGATCGCCCCGTATCGCCCAGGCCCTGCGAGACCGCAAACAAGCCGGTGTTCAGGTCCGAGTCATCTTAGAAAATACCTACAGCCGCCCTTGGAGTAGCTTTACGTCCCAAGAGGTGGCTCGGATGGATCCGCGGCAGAAGAAACGATACCAAGACAATTTTCAGCTGATCGACCAAAATCAAGATGGCGAGCTGAGTTCAGCTGAAATTCATGAGTATGATGCCCTACAGGTACTCCGTAGAGCTGATATCCCTTGGCTGGATGATACAGCCGATGGCTCTGCCGGAAGTGGTTTGATGCACCATAAGTTTGTAGTCATTGATGGGCAGACCACTATTGTGACGACGGCCAACTTTACTTTGTCTGGACTACTTGGCGACTTAGATCAGCCAGATAGTCGGGGGAATGCCAATTCTCTGGTCGTTCTGGAGAGCCCAGGTTTAGCACAGCTCTTTACTGAGGAATTTAAGGCCCTTTGGGGAGATGGTCCCGGTCGGACAACGGATAGCAAATTTGGAGTGAACAAGCCCTGGCGTCCACCCCAAACTCTTAAGCTTGGTAATGCCAAAGTGCAAGTGCAATTTTCGCCAACATCTATCTCTAGGCCTTGGTCCCGCAGTACCAACGGGCTGATCCGCCAAACCCTAGCTAAAGCCAAACAGAACATTGCTTTGGCGTTATTTGTCTTTTCAGAGCAATCCTTGGTGGATCAGCTAGCAGGGGAGCACCAGCAAGGGGTGAAAATTCGGGTCTTGGGTGATCCTCAGTTTGCCTATCAAAGCTATAGCGAAGTGCTCGATATGCTAGGAGTGACCCTCAGTCCCTCTCGCAGTGGAACTTTGACCTGCAAGGCTGAACCCCAAAATCGGCCCTGGTCCCCACCCTTGCAAACCGTAGGGACACCTCAACTCCCTAAAGGAGATGTGCTGCACCATAAATTTGGCATTGTTGATAGTCAGATCGTGATTGTGGGATCTCACAACTGGTCAGATGCGGCCAATCGTCGCAATGATGAAACCCTACTGGTGATGGAACATCCTCAAATTGCAGAGCATTATCACCGGGAATTTGAGCGGTTGTATGCCAGTAGCCGTCTAGGCATTCCTGCCTTTCTCCAAAAAAAAGCCCAAGACCACCAACGTCAATGTGGTGATTTGCTGGTGAGGGGCAGGGGAACGACCCAACCCGTCTTACCAGAAGGGAAGCAAGCCACCCTCGTCAATCTGAATACCGCGAATCAATCGGAACTGGAGGCATTGCCTGGTGTGGGGCCCAAGTTGGCTGAACGAATAATCGAAGCTAGACAAGAACGCCTATTTACCTCCCTAGCAGACTTAGATCAAGTTCCTGGCATAGGGCCGAAACTGCTGGAACAACTCCGAAACAGAGTGACTTGGTGAGAGTCTTTTTGGCCTTGAAACCTTTCAGAGGCTGGATTATAATTTTTGCTGTCTGCGTATAAAATTTTTCAATTGTTTACGCTTCTCCCTGATCAAACTTGAAGAATGTAGACCAACCTTCAATAGTTTTGATCCTTATAGAGTGAAACAGTAGAATGTAAGACTATGTTGATAGGGCTTAAGCATGAACTTGCTCAATGCACCTTTCAAAAGCCTTGATAATTCAACCATTCAGCGAGTCAGCTGACCTTAAGGAGAAAACGTTGCTTACTGACACCTTAAATACAACCAAGTCAGAGGAGATTTTTGCGGCAGCGCAGAAATTGATGCCTGGTGGCGTAAGTTCACCGGTCCGCGCATTTAAATCCGTTGGCGGCCAACCCATTGTCTTTGATCGGGTTAAAGGGGCTCATGTATGGGATGTTGATGGCAATCAGTATATTGATTACGTCGGCACCTGGGGACCCGCAATCTGCGGCCATGCTCATCCTGAAGTCCTCACGGCTCTCAAAGAGGCATTAGACAAAGGCACCAGCTTTGGCGCTCCCTGCTTGTTAGAAAACGTTCTGGCTGAAATGGTCATTGATGCCGTTCCTAGCGTGGAAGTGGTCCGCTTTGTGAACTCAGGGACTGAGGCTTGTATGTCCGTCCTGAGACTGATGCGAGCTTTTACCGGCCGGGAAAAAGTGATTAAATTCGAAGGCTGCTATCACGGTCATGCCGATATGTTTTTGGTCAAGGCTGGCTCCGGCGTGGCGACTTTGGGGCTACCGGATTCTCCCGGTGTGCCCAAGGCCGTGACGGGAAATACCCTGACCGCTCCCTACAACGATTTGCAGTCTGTACAAGCTCTATTCTCCCAACATCCCGATCAGATTGCTGGGGTGATCTTAGAACCAGTGGTCGGTAATGCTGGGTTTATTCCGCCAGATGCCGGGTTCTTAGAGGGCCTCCGGGAAATTACCAAAGAGAATGGAGCCTTACTCGTTTTTGACGAAGTCATGACCGGCTTTCGGATCTCTTACGGAGGTGCCCAAGAGAAGTTTGGCATTACGCCCGATTTGACCACCTTGGGTAAGGTCATTGGGGGCGGCTTGCCAGTGGGCGCTTATGGTGGACGCCGAGACATTATGAGTATGGTTGCTCCGGCTGGACCCATGTACCAAGCGGGTACATTGTCTGGTAATCCATTGGCGATGACGGCAGGTATCAAAACCCTAGAATTGCTCAGACGATCAGGGACTTACGACCAGTTAGATCGGGTGACCGGTAAGTTAATCTCTGGATTGCTGCAGATTGCCCGTGAAGCAGGCCATGAAGTCTGTGGGGGACATATCAACGGCATGTTTGGGATGTTCTTTGCCCCTGGCCCTGTCCATAGCTATGACGATGCAAAGGCTGCTGATGCAGCTAAGTTTGCTAAATTTCATCGGGGAATGTTGGAGAAAGGGATATACCTAGCCCCTTCCCAATTTGAGGCAGGTTTTACCTCCTTGGCCCATACGGATGCAGACATCGACCAAACCCTTGAAGCCGCCAAGATTGTATTGTCTAACATCTAAGATCTAATTTAGAGATTGATTTCATCAGCTAAAGATCATCTTTGCAAATAATCATTCAAGAGAGGCCGATGTGCCTCTTTTTTTATTATTTATATTCATAAAGATTCCGTTCTGTAGACATTTTCGGTGCCATTGAAATATAGTCCCTTGTGGTAAAAGACTATTTCTGTTTTTTATAGTAGAAATTATGGAGCAAAGGACAACATAGCCCTACAAAGCTTACTGATTAAAGGAGATGAGAACTGTAGACATGTAGAGAACTATGACATCAAAGCTATCTATAGTGATGCCCATATTTTGAGGCTTAGCTTTTTATACAGGTTGAGAGAGCAAGGATTAGTACAGATTTCTATATATGATTTAAGTTTTTTTATTGCTAAAAAAATATTGGGCTATATCAATGAATAGAAGGTTTTATTGAACGTTCGTTTGGATACATAAATATCTTTGTAAAGAAAATTTCAGTAGATTTACATATTTCTCCCTCCACAGAATTGGCTAGGATTTAGGACAGTGAAATAATCCGTTTGCCTAAGATTGGGTGACTGGAGTCAAACATTCGTTGTATTAACCCTTGTGATTCAATTGCGTATTTAACAGGTCCCCAAATTTGTATCGTTGGCTCTATGAATGACTTTGCGACAAATCCTCTAGATAGACAGTCGGAACTAACTGAATTAGGGCAGAAAGCATTGTCCGGGTCTAGCTTAACTGACTTGTATTTAGATGCGATCGCACTGATGAGTCACCACTTGCCAGTCGAAGACTGTAGTTTGTGGCAAGTCCTCTCCGATAGCAATACCCTGAGGTTGGTGGCAAAACAAAAAGCGACACTCCTAGGGGAAGCCACCGATATCGATAGTCGGGGCTATCGGTGGTTACAGGCATTGATGCAAACTGGGCAAACAGCCGTTATTTCCGGGCAATCAGAACAACTTCCTCTGACACAACCCCAACTCATTAGCGGACTTTGCATCCCCATCCCTGGAACCGATCGCCCCCTAGGGTTACTGGAAATTTTGACTCCCGAGCCCCAGAATTGGAGTCAAGAGGATCTCCGTTTTGGTGCCTGTGTGGCCCAGGTGTTAGCAACGGCCATTCAGCGCAAACGTTCGGAAACGCTACTGCAAACCCAGACCCAAATCTTGGAACATGTGGCGACGGGGCAAGGGCTAGATGCAATCCTCAGCAGTTTATGTTTATTGATTGAAAGTCAGTCCCCAGGGACGGTGTGCTCTATTCTCTTACGGGATGCCCACAAACAGGAACTGCGCATGGGAGCAGGGCCAAGCTTGTCATCGGAAGTGGCTGCCGCTTTTGATCATTTACTGATTGCTGAAAATGCAGGCTCTTGTGGGACGGCTGCCTTTCGTGGCAAGGCTGTCTATGTTGAAGATACTCAACGCGATCCCGTCTGGGCGGACTTCCGGGAGTTTGCCCAACAACATAATATTCGTGCCTGTTGGTCCACGCCTTTTTTCTCCCAGTCTGGAGACCTCTTAGGCACCTTTGCCCTGTCTCACCAAGTCCCCTGTTTCCCGACTGCTCATCATCTCAACATCATTAAAACCGCTACCCATTTGGCGAGTATTGCCATGGAGGGACATCGGACAGCCGAGGAACTCAAACAAAAAGCGCTCTTTGATACCTTGACCGGATTACCGAGTCGTGACTACTTCTACGAACAGCTGCAACACAAACTGCAACAGGTCCAGCGGCAACAACTGGAAGGATGTTCTCGCCAACCTGCCCTGAATCATTTCGCCATTTTGTTTTTGGATGTCGATCACTTTAAGCTCGTCAATGACAGCCTGGGACATAGTGTGGGAGATCAGCTCCTCGTTGCCATTACTCAGCAGCTTAAAGAGAGTTTGCGACCTCAAGATTTGCTGGCTCGATTAGGGGGAGATGAGTTTGCCATTCTCTTAGATGGAGTGGTGAATCATCAGCAAGCCCATAAAATTGTCCAGCGTATCCAGCGGTCCTTGGCTAAGCCCCTGAAGCTCAAGCAGCAAGAAGTATTTACCTCAGTCAGTATGGGTATTACCCATTCCACCAGTTTGTCTCAACATCCAGAAGAACTATTGCGAGACGCAGATACGGCCATGTATCGTGCCAAAGCCCATGGTCGAGGGAGCTATGTGGTCTTTGATGAAAAAATGCATCGGCAAGTTCGCTCTCGCCTATGGTTAGGCAATAGCTTGAGATATGCCATCAAGGCGATTGATCAAGGGCAGAACCCGTTTCAACTGTATTACCAACCTATTTTCTGCTTGCGGCAACAGCAGCTGGTTGGTTTTGAAGCCCTGTTGCGATGGCACCATCCTCAACAAGGACTGATTTCTCCCGAAAAGTTCATTCCTGTTGCCGAAGAAACGGGGCTGATTATTCCTTTGGGACAGTGGGTTTTAGAAGCAGCTTGTCAACAACTATCGACATGGGAGCAGCAATTTTCTGTACCGTTGACCATGAGTATTAACGTGTCCAGCCAACAGTTTCTGCAACCTAACTTTGTTAAGTCCGTTGAATCTTTACTACAGTCGCACCAACTCGCCGGTCAGCATCTCAAACTGGAAATTACCGAAACGGTGTTGATGGAGTCCACTCACTACGTCACCGATCGATTAGAGCAATTGCAAAACTTAGGAATTTCCCTCAGTTTGGATGATTTTGGCACGGGCTATTCATCCTTGAATTATCTGTATAACTTGCCCATTAATACCCTCAAAATCGATCGATCTTTTGTCTGGGGGATTGGCCAAGGACAAGATCAAATTGTCAAAACGATTATTGCCCTTGCCCATGGATTAGAGATGAATGTTGTGGCAGAAGGGATTGAAACGATAGAACAAATGCAATATCTACACACCTTAGGATGTGAACTTGGGCAAGGCTATTGGTTTGCTCGTCCCCTGAAGCCGGAAGCTGCTAAGCAGGTTATTGCTGCGCGGTCTAATCCAGCGAGCTTGTCTTTACCGATTGCGGAATAAACAATACTTCTATGCCCTTTTGGTCCACACCTAAAACCTCCCTAAACCAACGCCTACGATTGGGCTTAGGGGCCATGCTTGTGCCCTTACTCATGCTGGCTACAGGGGCAATCATTTCCTTTGAAGGGGCATTAGGTAGTTTTGATAAGCACGATAATTTGGGTCGGGAAGCCTTGTTCCCCCTGGCCGAGGTTGAGGGATTATTTCTAGATTTAAATGTGGTGGCATCTCCGGTAGGGCCATCTCGCCCCATGACTTGGGATAAGTATCAGGAAAAAAAGTCAGGCCATCACAAATAGTTTGGAAAGGCTCTTAGAATTCTCCCACCATGATCCACACCAATTTAATTCTGTTCTAGAAATACAGCGAAAATGGCAACGAATTTCCCAGCTGTGTAAACAACTCCTAGATCCCTCTATTTCTGAATCAGGAAATACACAATCTACCAGAATTGAGCTGCAAGACCAGCTCAGAATGATTTTGCAAGATGTCCAACAACTGAATTATCGGTTAATTGTGTTTCAAAATGATGCCAATACCAACCAAGCAAAAGCCGTTCGCAAAGAAGTTAGACAGCTCATCGCTATGATTTGTGGTTTGGCGTTGGCACTAGCAATCGTGTTTGCCTATGGACTGTCTCGCTCTATTACAGTTCCACTGCAAACTTTGGAGGAAGGGGTTGAAAAATTAGGTAAGGGAGAATTGAGCCATCGGATTGCTTTGGCCTCAGGCGATGAATTGAGTCATTTGGCAGAAACCTTTAACCTGATGGCGACCAAGCTGGAGCAAAGCCAAAAAGACTTGTACCGTTTAGCCACGTTGGATGGTCTAACGGAGGTTTACAATCGGCGGGAATTCAATCGCTGGTTGAGGGTGGAAGTGGAGAAATCCCAGCGCAATACCGATCAAGTTTCGCTGATCATGGTGGATATTGATCATTTCAAGCAGCTCAATGATACCTTTGGCCATCAGGCCGGGGATTTGGCCCTTTGTGAAGTAGCTCAACTCCTGCAGCGGGAAGTGCGACCAGGGGATATTGTTTGTCGATACGGGGGCGAGGAGTTTGCGGTCATTCTTCCTAAGACCAATAGTGATGATAGCGTTGCGATCGCAGATCGAATCCGTCTAGCCATTGCTGAGGAGACCGTTATCCTGCCCTCCTTGCAGCAGGTAGAAATGACGGCTAGTTTAGGCGTTTCAACCTTCCCGGCTGATGCCCAAACGAAAGAGCACCTGATCAAACAAGCAGATCAGGCACTCTATGGAGCTAAGACTTCAGGTCGAAATCGAGTTCATCAGGCTCAGCAAAATGTCCTAGAGAACAAAGTGGTGGTCTAACTATTTCTGGTTAAACAAAGCACCCAAAGTATCAGGATTCATCATGTTGCACTGCATGAGTTTAAGGGCCAAGGCTGTACCCACTCGATTGGCCACAACTTGCTGCAACTTAGGTTGGGTTTGGGCCGAGGCTAGCAATTGACCTTCTAAAGATAGCTCTGAGGTTTTGCTGCCTTTGCTCTTACGCATCTCTTTCAATAGATTGCGAGTATCTTTGCAAGAGGAGGCTGAGATACGGGCGGCCACAGTATCACTCATTCGCGTAATGATAGCAAATGTTGTCTCTTCAGGAATTCCTAACTGAGAGGGATCCGCTTGGGCCTGGGCACCCAGGGGTAACATTGCGCTCAGGGCAACGAAAGCGCAACTTCCTAAAGATAAGATTGATTTGCTTCTCGACATATTCCACTCCAAAAATTTTCGTCAATTGGGATTGTGCCAATTTGGCACGGCCATCTAGCGGTGAGGCTGATGCCTATTTACGGTCTGGCACAGATGAGTTCAATACACCTAAAAATTCAGAATGCACCTAAAATTACTCAACTCTAACCACTTACTACCTACAAAATAGGTTTAATTTCTTGATGTTGAGACGAAATTAAGAATCACTCTATTTTCATCCCCCCATAAGTTAAAGTGACGGATACGAGCATTTGGTTGCTCTGGCTTTTAGGTAATGTTTAGTTGAACTGCTGACCTCCTCTAGGTTTACTATGGCTGGGTTTGATGCATATTGCAGTGATCGGCATCATGTTTTTGACATGATCAAACTGCCTTATATTAGGGCGTTCCAGGCCTTTTCTCTGCCTTTCCAAAGAGGAATGATTCGATGCCGATAAATCCCTTTGCCGCTGCTGTTATTCGTGGGTGGTTACAGCAGACACAATCTGCAAATCGTCGGGGTGTTCAGGCTGGCTTTGCATTACCCCTGGCCTTGGGTTTAGGCTTTGTGATGGTGGTATTGGGACTCACAATGCTCATGACTGCCCAAAGCGATCGCATCACGTCTTGGCAACGTAAAGAATCCGGTGCAAGTCTATCCACAGCTGAAGGGGGAATGGCCAGAACCTTGGCGCAACTGACGAACCCCAACAACGCCATTTTGCTCAACCGCAATTACGACACGATCAATATCAAAACGGGCAAAACCTATTTAGGTGCAGATGGAATCTTTAATAGTGGAGATGAAGAGACTGCCCTCATTGATGAATGGACCAGCTATAACCCCAGTAATGAACCCTGCCACCAGCAAATGAACTGGGGGGTACCTAATTTCCAATTTTCCGGTTCAATTGGTGATAATGGCACCTATTCCTTGAAGGCCTATCGCTATGATCCGAAACAACAACAGGGCACATTATTTGTAGAAGCCACCACCAATGGTCAGGCCACAGGCATCATAATCACGATTAATGTGACCCCGGATTTAGACAATTTTCCAGGTATTATCGCTTCCCGCAATACGAATGGTGCCGTCAAGACTGGGACTCTGGCCCTAAGAGGGCGCGAGGTTCTGGGGAGTAAGGGGAATATCTACTACAATCCTGATGGTTCAGCCAATTCTTCCCTCACAAATAGTGCTGCCCCAGAGGATGCCAGTCGTGCTGATTATTTGGATGCTATTTGGTCTACCGATGGGGAGGATTTTGATGCAGATGCTAGTCCGATCGATACAGTAGAAGGAAAAATTTTTGCTTGCAACTTACCTCCTAAGCTACCGACGACCATTCAAGGAACAAACTTCGGCCGCATTACAACAAGTACGACCTTAAAAGGGGTCGGTAGTATGACCCCAACCCTCTATCGTGTCGAAAGTATTGATTTAGACAACGATGAAGTATTGACCATTGACACCACTGGAGGCCCTGTCCAAATTGATGTCATTTATGGGGGTACTGATCCAGAATTAGCGATTACTCTGCGAGATAATGCCAAAATCCTCAATATTCGGACGGATGATCAACTCCCTCAAGTAGGGGATTTACGCATTTTGGCCAGAGGGAACAGTCAAGTTAACCTCTTTGACCGCAGCTGTATTCAAAATGCCTTTCTCTGGTTCCCGATTGACGACTTAAGATTGCTAACTACTGGCCCAGGTTGTCCAGGAGGGAGAAATACGAATGTTGAGGGAGTGTTATGGATGGAAGCTATTCTTGCGCTCAAGAGCAAAAAGTGTCCCCCTCCCAATGACCAGAACAATTTATATCACCGGGATGTGAATTTTTTGAACGGCTTTAATGGCACCAACTATGATGAAAATCCAGAGTGTCCCTATCAAAGAATTACATCAGGAATAGCTGTGCCAGAAGATGTCTCAAGTCTGATAGATTTACTGAAATATGTGGAGTGGCCTGCTCGCTATCGATTTGGTGGAGTAAAAAATTGGCAACGCGTGCGGCTATAGGTAAAAGATTTACTGAAACTACATTGCTTTTCATCGCCCCTTATCTATCTGTATTCAGCCCCCTGATTTAAGTATCAGCCTCTAATACTTGAGTTTGGACTAACGAAGAGTGGACAATAGTGCCAGGTGCTTTCAATCATGTGTTAGAAATCTGACGGTAGGTTAGGTTTCTAGCCTTTGATGCCTACAGAGACCTAGGGTTGAGGCTCCTGAGTGAGTTTCGTCCCTGAGGTTGGAAGGGTTGTCAATCGTGCGGGCAAGCATTGCTACCTAATACCAAGCTGTGCCTGAAGGTGTAACTCTCAAACTTGTGAAACCCAATACTGAGTTGGCTTAGCAAATAATTAGAATTACACTCTTAGGTGCTAATTGGTATAAGCTATTTCAACTGGATTTGGACCCATAGCCGTACCCACAGCTCAAAAAGCGGAGCTATCCTTGAATCCTTGGACTTGGAACGATTTAGCTGTGTATCCCACACTTCGCTAGCGCACTACCGATTTGTTTAAGGAGCGGCTAGTAGATGTAGGCTATGATTCTGAGATGGGAGCGCGTCCGCTACATCGAGCGATCACACATCTTTTGGAAGATTGTCTTGCTGAGGAAATTCTGACCAGTCGTGTTAAGGCAGGAGATGAGATCGTTATAAATATCGATGAGGTGGGGCAAACGAAAGTTCTCATTAAACAAACAGAGAAGAGTGATTGAGAAATAGAAGGAAGCTTCTACCAAAACCTGATGTGGGTAGGTGGAGGCGTTAGAGTATCACTACCTATCAATTAGTTAATATCTCAATATTAGAAGTTACAGGGTGTTTAATTTAGGTGCGTTGTATTGATTAAGCTATATGCCAAAAATACTAATCTGCTTTTAGTAAACAGATTTAAATTCAAAATTCCACTTTCAATACTCAATGAAGATTAAAGGAAATGTATGTCAATTCGTATTAGTAATCTTGCCGATGACGTTACAGAGATTGCTCTAAAAACAGTATTTTCATCATATGGGACAATAAAAAAAGTTAAGCTTCCAACTGATGAAAAAGGCCATATACGCGGCTTTGCTTTTATTGATATGGAGTCTGATACTGAAGAAAAAGCTGCTATTGAAGCCCTTGATGGTGCGGAATGGATGGGTCGAGATCTGAAGGTTGATCAAGCGAGACCTCAGAAAAAATATAGAGTCTCATCATTAGGTAGTGAGCACAGAACTGATCGTCTTTCTCAGGCTGATAACTTTCACAAGTGAGCCATTTTAGAATTCAAGATTTGGGAGCACCTAGAAAAATGGGTAGTAGACTGAGATGATTTCAACCTACCTTTGGAGTCATCTAAAGATAAGTACTTCCGACAAAATGTATTTACTAAATACATAAATCTTGTAGCCTTTATTCTGCAGTATTCTATCAAGGAGGCTGAGATGATCACACCTCACCTCCTAACTGCTTCCATTAGTGAGAATTACCTCTACCAGCGATTTCCACCACCACCTCTATTTTCACGAGGTTTTGCTTGATTTACTTTCAGGGTACGCCCCATCCATTCAGCACCGTCTAGTTCTTCAATAGCTTTGGCTTCCTCAGCTTCATCACTCATCTCAACAAAACCAAATCCCCGAATCTTACCTGTTTCACGGTCAGTGGGGAGCTTTGCACTTTTTACAGTTCCATATTCTGCAAAAGCGGTATTGAGGTCTTGCTCTGTAACGTCATATGAGAGGTTACCAACGTAAATCGACATAAATTTATATCCAAAATTAGTAAAGTGTAGAGATTTGGATATCGGTATATTGGCTTAAAAATTGAGTTGGAATAAACCTGGCAATCTTGAAAACAAATGTGAAACCGATACTTTCATCATACTAATCATGCTAGCGTATCGCTGAATATCCCTAGACATGGGACTTACACACTATACAAAGGGAGTATATTATGCATCAGCATATATGGGGGTGTTTCAGCCTCTTTTTAATTTTCTTCTAAGGCTAAAATCTCTTGTGGTAAAAGTGCTTTTATAGAAAATTATATCTAAACACTGGTTATTGCTTGTTTTAGCGGATTCTGGGGTCTTTAAAAATCCAAACCTAGAAAGTGTTCCTGAGAAAGCTTTTAATCTCATATTTCACATGACTTGCAGGAATTTAATAAATTCTCCCATCTGAAAACTGAGTGGGGCAATTTGAACCTAATATTATTGACATCAGGGTTTAAGAAGTTGATCAACATCATTTCAAGAATATGGCTTTAAAGCTTACGAAATAAGAACTCCATCCTATTGGAGATGCTCTTAATAGAGATCCCCCAGAATCCCTTAAACGGAGGATCAAGCCGGTCACCCTTGAGCTGGTGAAGGTAGGCAGTAAGGAATCAGCGAGTCTGTATTCAGGCAATAAAGCATACCAAGATCTTTGATTCAATAATTCTAAAAAGTAATATATGTTACAGTTTCTATAGGTATAGGTTTAAAAGAAAACTCAGCTAGGTCCTGAGCTTCTCGCTTCGATATATACATTACTTATATTCACCAAAGAATTTACTAAGCTCTGCAGTTTTAACTGCGTAGATCTTTAAAAAACACGATCACACTAGATTTCAGGAACTGTACTTTCTGAATAGTTTCTTCCTGTGAGAAAAAAATAAATCAACTCTAAATACTCAAGAGGCTTAGCAATCTTATAAAAGCCTCTTGAGTATTTAAGAGAAAATTGTAAAGGTTTAATGGCATGCCATTTGCGAAAAAGACGGCTTTAGTTTACTGCGAGAATCAGTTTGGTTTAGTAGACGGGAAAACTGCTTCAGGGTTAGTTCGGCACTCTGAGGCTTATACCATCGTTGGCGTTATTGATAGTACTTTAGCGGGAAGAGATGCTGGGGAAGAGTTAGGAGATCATAAAAACGGCATCCCTGTTTTTGCCAACTTAGATGAGGCTTTAGACCAGCTACAAGAAGTTCCAAATTGCTACATCTATGGAAAAGCTCCTTTAGATGCCTGTGTCTCAAGGGTGGAAAGGTTCTTAATTCTTGAAGCGATGTCCAAGGGCATGGATATCATTAACGGTTTGCACCAATTTTTCTCTGAAGATCCAGAGTTTGCCCGTATGGCTGATCACCATGGTATTCAGATTAAAGATATTAGAAAACCACCTCAGCTCAAGGATTTGCATATCTTTAGCGGTCAAATAGCTAGAGTGAATGTACCTGTCATTGCTGTCCTCGGTACAGATTGTGCTTGCGGCAAAATGACTACCGCAGTGGAGTTGAATCAAGCCTTAAAGAGGCTGGGGATAAAATCTGTCATGGTCGCGACAGGGCAGACGGGTTTAATGCAAGGAGCAAAATATGGAGTATCAATGGATGCTCTGGTGTCCCAATTCGTAATTGGTGAAATAGAAAATGCTGTGGTGCAGACGTTTGACAATGAAGCCCCCGATATCATTTTGGTGGAAGGTCAAAGTGCAGTCGGTCATCCCGCTTTTATGAGTTCTCTCGGTATTTTAAAAGGCAGTATGCCCGATGGAGTCATTCTCCAGCATCCACCTGCCAGAAAATTTCGATGTGATTTCCCTCATCTATCTATGCCTACTCTGGAGAGTGAAATTCAACTGATTGAATCGATTTCCCAATCTCAGGTGCTTGCCATCACAGTTAGCCATGAAAACATGTCTACTACAGAAACCCAAAGGGTGATCGCAGAGTATGAAGACTATTTTCAAGTACCAACAACCGATGTCCTTCGTGATGGGTGTCAAAAACTGATTCAGGCATTGGGTCAGCATTTTCCGCAACTGAATCAAAAAATTAAGCAGGAGGGGTTAGAGAAAGTACTGCTATTGGCAATGGGGTAGATGCAAAATATCTGGATTGAGATAGATGCAAGCTTTTTTGCCAAGGATAGAGATTTCCCTCTCGCAGATACAGCATAATGCACAGATCCTATCGGAGTTGTACAGGCAGAAAGGTATTTCTTTGATGGGTGTTACTAAAGCGACCCTCGGAGAACCTGCGATCGCTGCAGCTATGCTTCAAGGTGGTATTAACTTTATTGCCGACTCACGCCTTGAAAATATTCAAAGGATGAAGGATGCGGGGATATCAGCTCAGTTTGTGTTGCTTCGCACAGCCTTGAGTCAGGCAGAATTGGTGATTAGAACTGTAGATATTAGTCTGAATACAGAGCTTGAGACGATAAAAGCGCTTTCTCACTATGCCAAAGCGCAAAATAAGATTCATCAGATTATCATTATGGTGGAATTAGGCGATCTTCGAGAGGGCATTCTTCCTGATGATCTTGCTCCTTTTATCCACAAAGTGTTGGGCTTCCCTAATATTGATATTATTGGCATTGGCTGCAATTTGGCTTGTTATGGAGGGATTAAGCCAGATGCACAAAATATGGATGAGTTATCTGAATTAGCTACTGCAATGGAAACTGAATTTCAGATGAACTTCACCATTGTTTCAGGCGGAAACTCGGCAAACTATGAATGGTATCAATCGAATCAGGGAACTGGAAGAATCAATAACCTCCGCGTGGGAGAATCGATCCTTTTAGGTTGTGAAACGGTATATGGAAGAAGAATTCCGAGATTATATCGCCATGCCTTTAAACTAATCGCTGAAGTGATTGAGGCAAAAGAAAAGCCCTCTTTGCCTTTTGGTACGATTTGTCAGGATGCCTTTGGGAATATCCCTGCATTTATAGATCAAGGGATTCAGCACCGAGCCATTATTGCATTAGGAAGGCAAGATGTTTTGGTCTCTAGCTTAAGTGCTGAGAACGATGTTGAAATACTCGGTTCTAGCAGCGATCATATTGTCCTTGATAGTAAGGACTGCGATTTGAAGATTGGTAGCGAAGTTAGATTTAATCTGGATTATGGGGGAATTTTATCAGCTATGACATCGCCCTTCATTCAGAAAACAATGCTTGTCCATTTTTAATAAAAAAAGCCCCTATCAATTATTCATTTGTAAAAGTTGTCAGAGCACTGGTCGTCTAAAACTACAAGACAAAAGTCATTTTTTTGCCAAACCTTCAGATAAAATGGAGGCAGAAGCCTCAAATGCCGATTCAATAAGGCCTAAAGACTATAGATCCTGTTACACAACTAGTGCCTTAAGTTGGCCTGGTTCAAAAGCAGTGGATTTTGGGTTACACTTCCACGGCAAAATAAGCCATCAATTATCGATGACTTGAGGTCTACTGCTTCCCAATCAGATCAGACTATGCCCGTTGGAATCGTTTGAATCCTAGTAGCTCTAGCCAGTGAGAATGAGGTTCTCCCGTCAGCAATTCTTTAGGACTTTTACCTTCGCGTTCAGGAATCTCACTTCGCATAAAACAGCGGTGATTCAAGAAGTACTGCAACAGTCCCAAATAGGAGTTTCCAAGGGTACGTCGTAGAAAGAAGTAATTGCGCAGCCGGGAGTTGAGATCCTCCACTAACGAACTAGCTCTAGACGTCTGTTTAAGTGCCTCAGTGGCCGCTTCCATCAGGTAGTAGAATTTTCCTGAAAGTCCCTGATGTAATTGGTTCCACTTCTCCCAGTAGGCATTGGAGGTAGTCTGTTTTCGATGAAGCAGACAGACTTCTCTGACCTTGGCTAGCGGCATATCCAAGCGAATAGCAATCTCAGCCAGCTTTTGATCTAACACCCCTGAAAATGCCAGAAGTTGGTCACGTTGGTTGTGTAATGCCTTCCACAGTTTGCGCATCATAGGGAACTCACCATCATCCCGCTGTTGGAGTTCTACCTTGATGAAGTCAAATAACTCCTGACGCACTGACAAGGTTGGATCTGCTAGTTCGAGGACATCATGAACGATCCACTGAAACAGGGTTTTGACATCTTTTAGTAAGGTGAAGAGCCTCTTCTCTCGACGATTAAGGTGAACCCACTTGCTTATCATCGACCGAGTGGGTTCTTGTGCAAGTTGGGCTCTAATAATGTCCTCCTCCTGGTCCACTCGTGATGATGTTACCCCTTGAACTTTGCGTGTCAAACTCAGAACAAAGTCCTTAAACTGTTTGAGAATATGAAAGACATCGCCATGGCATGAGGTATCAGACATGGCTGCTTTTTGCCCAGCCCTCAAGCCTTTTGCTCCATCAGCAATTGTGTTGTCAGGGTCGAACCCTCGGGCTTGGAGCTCCAGTAAGTACCATCCCCAAGTCTCTTCATCTCGATGCTCTGCGGCTTTGAGGAGGTAGCAGTAAGTGGAAAAGGCATCTACCCCTGTCAATACAGGCATCGAGCTTTGAAAGATCTCATCATGAAGACCCTGCTTAATCGTAGATAGGTCTTGAGCTTGGTTGATCAGCTGCGACTTGCAAACGGTTGTGAACTGTTCCTACACTGATGAGCCAATCAAGCAGATCCCGCAGTAGCTCAACGACACCTCGATAGGAGCTGTGGCAGATCAGCACCAAGGCCAGAATCAGCTGGAATAGCCAAGTTTTGGTGATTGGCAGATGGAACAGAACCTCATTATCCCCTTTAGAGTCGAGAAAGGTGTCCTCTAATGCTTGTGCAGCGATACCTTCCTGCTCATACACAAACTTCCGACTGACTTGATTCGTTCTGGCAATGCGGGCGATGGGCATGGATCTCGATAGAGCCTAGATGCCGATATCTTTGCGGATCTTCGGAGGAAGGGTGGCTGCAATGGCAGGGGTTGAAATCATGCTCGGTGATCCAGTCAGAGGAGGAAACGACAAGCCTCCAGATTACCCTGATCGCCTATGACACTGTTACCTGGTTTTGAACCTGGCCGTCTGAAGCGGCACATTGCTCTCGAACTTGCACTTCCGAAGAACTTTGACAGTTGGCCTTGAGGAGTAACGATAGTTATCTAACAGTAAGTTTTTGGCTGATTCAAAAGGGAGAGGTTTGCCAAACAAATATCCTTGCCCAACTTGGCAGCCTAACCGCCGCAGAATATCAAGCTCTTCCTGGGTTTCCACTCCTTCAGCAACGGAAAGCATTTCCAAATCCTGAGTCATGGCCAAAATATTCTTCATCAGAGCCAGGGTTCGACGATTCGTTAACATTTGACGGACAAAATACTGGTCTATTTTGAGGCTATCTATCTCAAATTTAGCGAGATAAGTGAGACTCGAAAATCCTGTACCAAAGTCATCGAGGGCTAGATGAAATCCAAGCTGTCGGCACTGTTGAATGATGTTGATAGCTGAAGGTCCCTCCATTAGGACCCGCTCAGTGACCTCTAATTTAATCTGGGAATGGGGAATCTGATGTCGCTGGAGGATCTCAAGCAATTCTTCATTAAATTGTGGGGCTTGAAACTGGCGGGCAGAGACGTTAACGCTGATAAATAACGGTGGTCTGTTCTCCACCGGGTTTGCCAAAGTGTTAGTGAGGGCCTGATTAAGGCGATTGAGATCTGCGCAGGCGTTTTCAAGAACCCAACGACCAATGGGGCGAATCAATGAAGTTTCTTCTGCTGTATTGATAAACATGGCAGGAGAAACCCAGCCTCGGGTGGGGCTTTCCCACCGAATTAAGAATTCAAATCCCAGGATCTCTTCCGTCTCCAGATCAACTAGAGGCTGATAGTGGGGGACA
This sequence comes from Acaryochloris sp. 'Moss Beach', assembly GCF_021497025.1. NCBI lineage: Bacteria > Bacillati > Cyanobacteriota > Cyanophyceae > Acaryochloridales > Acaryochloridaceae > Acaryochloris > Acaryochloris sp. 'Moss Beach'. The sequence goes on along the minus strand of NZ_CP071717.1, from coordinate 850,257 downwards.
AAGGCATTGGTTGCGATCGCATCTAGTAATTCCGACTCCAACCGCATTTTTTCCAAGACAGGTTGGTGAGGAAAGAACGGAGACGATGATGTTAACGAGGACTCCGGTAGGTCTGAGCCAGGCATAGCAGCCTGGGAGACTCCAGTATTCAACGACCGAATATGATCCAATAACCGTGAGACTAACAGCTTGACCACAGGATCAGAAGCTTCAATCCGATCTGAGATTTGCTCACTGGAAATAACAACACAACAGGTCTCTGTTAATGCCCGAGCAGAGGCTGAGCGGGGAGAAGCATCAATCACAGCCATCTCACCAAATACATCTCCTTTGGCAAGAGTCTTGAAGGAGACGTCTTTCCCCGTTGTTGTTACAAAAATATCGACTTGGCCTGACTCAATAATGTAGGCATGGTGCCCTTCTTCACCGGCAGTAAAAATCAGCTCTCCAGGCTGAAAATGAACCAACAACGAAGACTCTTTTCCCTCAGACATAATGCTTGGTTCTCAATGAGAACTCTCTAAAATCGATATTAACCTAGTCTTAGGATGCCCAAAATGAAGTCTGCAAGAGGCATATGGAATTTTTCAATATCTTTGAGGCTACTTCCCCTTTTATCCCTGTCTTATCCGTTTACAGGTAAAAAGCTTTCTTAAATGAATGCTTCAAGTTCTAGCTTGAGTCAATTCAGACTATTTAGAGACTGCTCAAATTTATATTGCATAGATGTCTGTCATCTTGTGCCTTTGTCAGGTGAATCTTGGGCAATACTGGATGCGATCGCATCCACAATACCTCTCTAACCCAGGCCTAACCTCTTGAGAGACTATTTTTGCTGCAGGGAACAAGCTTTGTTACTCTGGCGAAAGTAACATCAAGGGCACAATCCTTGGTGGACTGTGATATCCCTTATTGTTAGGTCTAGCGTATGAATCATGTGGAGCTTCTTGTAGATGCGGATGCCTTTTGGCAGCGCCTCCAGAGCGATCTGCAAGCAGCTAACCACGAAATCATGCTGCAGATGATGACCTTTGAAGGCGATCAAACGGGCCAGAATGTCATCGAGGCAATGCGGGCATCTGCGGCTCCTTGTAAACAAATCTTGGTGGATAACTACACACGATTTATTCAGAGTGACAAGTTTATCTACCATCCCAAATATTGGTCGGATCAAGAACTTAAAACCGAGGTCCGCCAGACTCACGCGATGTTTGAAGCCCTAATACAGGATGGAGGCCAGGTTCGCTTTACAAATCCGGTGGGTCCCTTCTTAATTCACTTCGTGGGGCGGAGTCATAAAAAGCTGATCGTGATTGATAACCGCATTGCCTATGTGGGCGGCTTTAACTTCAGCGACCATAACTTTGCTTGGCATGACCTGATGTTTCGGCTAGAAGACCCAGCAATGGTGGAATTCCTGCGGGCAGATTTTGTGGCGACTTGGCAAGATCAATCCCAGCCCAGGCATGCTGATTTCGGAGACTGTGAGTTTTTCCTCCTGGATGGTCGGTCTAATGAAGCCACATTTGCGCAAACGATGGATTTGCTATGCTCCGCCCAGAAATCTCTGCATATTATCAGTCCCTATCTGACCTTTCCGTTCTGCGGGGCACTAGCCGAACTACCTCAGCGGGGCGTCCCCGTCACTCTACTCACACCAGAAGGCAACAACAAAGGCACTGTGAGAGATTATCTTTTGTGGGAGGCCCAACGGTCGGGGTTTGATGTCCGCCTCTATGACGGCATGAGCCATATGAAAGCAGCTCTGGTCGACGATCGCTATCTAGTGGTGGGATCTTCAAATTTTGATTTTTTGAGCTATCGCATCGAAGAAGAAGTCCTAGCTATTTTTTCTAATCCCGCTGTGATTGAGACGTTTCGCCAACAGGTTCTTGAACCAGACCTGGCTCGCTGTCGCCCCTTTGATGGGCAGGCCAGTGCCCTACGAGGCTGGCTCTCCTATGGCATTCTGCGGGCAGTAGAAACATTGGCACTGTTCTCTCGCCGAATTAAATCAACCCAAGTCATTGATACAGCAGTGCGGGGCTATCCTGTGATGCCGAAAGAATCTTAGGGTCAACACTATTTTGGGGAGGTTTCAATGGTTGCGATCGCACCCAGGCTGCACTCTTTGCCCAGGTCACTGTGCCCTGACTTTCCCTAAGAATTGGGGCGAGCTTGTCGGTGTTCTGCTCGCCATTCTGCAATTAACCTCCACACGGTAATCAAACAGAGCAATAGGCCGCCGAGCACATAGGTAGACACCAGTAATATGAGCACATAGTCTGTTCCGGCCAAGGACTTATCCTGTATCCCACTGCTCATACTCTCAAGCAAATTCTCAGATCCCAGACGCACGAGTAGCAGCGGCGTGATTGCACAGGCATTGTGAAAGCCATGGGTCAACACTGCCCACCAAAACCCGTACCGCAACCGAATAAATCCCAAAAACACCCCAATCACAGTTTGGGGCAACACCAAAAGGGGGGCTAAAAGCCAAGCCTGAGCACCTAAACTCGTGAAGTTCCCAATATGAATTAGGCCAAAGGCTAAGGCAAAACTATAAAACAACCACCCTATCCATTTCTCATAAAAAGTATGGATGGGTTGAGAATCTAGTTCCTTGAGCCACAGCCATAGAACGACCGCTAGAACAACTGTGCCAGCCAACAAGGGTAATCCAGCGATGCGAGGGAGAACATCAGTCGCAGTTAGGGAAGATACAATCAACATCATCCCGATACAAAAAGGGATAGCTAGATTCATTGGGGTATAGCGCAAAGGCAATCGGAAGACCGCTTCTTCCCAAAGCGGAGCCAGAATCACCGCAAACAGAATAATTTGCAAGATAGGTACGGTTTTAGTAATCTCTAAGACTTTATTACTAGAGTCAAGATTATCTGCCAATCTGGAACTCAAAACCCCTAGGGGCAAAACCGTCACTAAAGCCAATGCATAGAGCCTCAGAACATCAATAACACCTTGATGCTCTGTTGCCACATTCACCGTATAGCGGGGATGTCTTAAAAACTTGAGAAACCGACCCAGCAGGCTTTGAGGTAAGTCAGAGGGCTGAGGGGAAGATATGCTATGAGTCATAATTTCAATCAGCATTAATCGCCAGGCAATTAACGGCCAAGCGGTCATAAAAGAGGGATATAAATCGTTGCATTAATGTTCAGGCCAATAGCAGAAACAGTGATAGCAAGGGATTGTTTTCACTGTAATGCTAAACACTGCGCAGCAATGCTGTCGCTTGTAAGATGCTCCCTAGACTACGACGCATCCAGCGGTATATCGAGTGCCATTGAGGTCAGATTTTTCAGGGATCAGGGGCCAAATGCAGCGGATGAAACCTTAGTGCAAAATCGTATATAAGCTATTTTCCCAAAGGATTCTGCCCTGGTTGCCAGAATAAATCTAACTGTTTGCTTGGGATACTTGTCCTTCAGCTCGCCACTCAAGCACCATTTTTACCACGATGAAGAGGCACAATAGAAGAAAGGCAATCTGACCCAGATTCAATATCAGCGTCATCAGTGCTGGATGGGTGGCGATGTCTGCAGTTTCATGGGTTCCTGATGGTTGTGTCAACATCCGATACAAAAGCATCTGTCCGACTAATAAACCATTATGAAACGCATGGGTAAACACACCCCACCAAAACCCATACCTTAATCGGACAAAGGCAAAGAAAAGACCGAGCAGAAGCTGGGGGGAGACCAAGAGCGGTGCTAATAGTAAAGCCGACCCGTTAATCAGCTGATAGTTGGGAATATGAATCAGGCCAAAAATAATGGTAGAGCCATAAAAGAACCATCCAATCCACTTCTCATATTGTTTATGAATGGGTTTGGCAGGCATCTTCTCCTTGAGCCAGACTCGTAAAAACACACATCCCAAAAAAGCCAGGCATAACAAAGGCAACATCAATATGGCGGATATAACCTTTGCACTAGCTAATGTGCCCAGGATGATAAGTAGCCATAGAAATAGAGGGAATGTCAAATTTGCCGGAGTGTAGCGCAGAGGTAGCCGAAACAGAACTTCTTCCAATGGCGGAGCAATCACCACTGCCATAGTAAATATCAGTAAGGGTTGCTCTGCCATCTCACTGATAGCGTGACTGCTTGACAGCTTCGCAGCCAGAAGACCCACCATAATTGCGAGAGGAAGAATAAGCACTAAAGCTAATGCATAAAGCCTGAGAATATCTTTGAGAGGTTGGGGCTGCGATGGGACATTGACAGTATAGAAAGGACGGCGTAAAAATCGATAGAATCTACCGAGCAAGCTGCCGAATGGCTGAGAAGGCTGCTGGGAAACCACACGTGAAGTCATGGAATAAACGGTCGTGCCTCAAATAATTGTGGGGTAGCAAAGAATGTCATTCCAGTTCCATGGGCAATCAGCTAATCCTGCTCGTTGGGCCGCAGTCGTTTTGAATCGGCTGTGAGTCCAAATCCAATTAAAATAGCTCACCCCTAACCGAGCCGTAACCTTCGTTTGCTCCCAAACTTTGCCAAACTTATTTTGGCGGCGATGCCATCGACCTGTTTGCTGCCGAACAATCCCATTGGTACGCTCCAATCGTTGAGTTCGGTCTTTACCAATGTAGTGGATAATGTCTGGCCCTAAGATGCGCTCATAACCGCCCCAATCATCACTATTCCAAAACTTGCAATCGGTCTTGCCTTCAGTGCTGGTCATCAGTTCATCCAACAATGAGTCGGTATGCTTGCCCACCCGACAGGTCAATATCAAACCACTGGTGTTGGCCAACGTAATCGCCATCCAACAATCGCCCACCTCTAGCTCTGATGGTCGGCAATGTTTTTGCTTTTTTTCACAAAGGACCACATCTCATCGGCACTGACATCATCGGTGCTGACTGCTTGAACGTTGCCATTATGAAGTTGCTGAGAGCGTTGGCTAGCAGAACGCACGAGGGAGACAACCGTGTTGTAGGAAAGCCCAGTGATTCGGGCAATGCCTCTGAGACTCGTGCCTTCTGCATGAGATTGGAGAACTTGATGGATCGTCTCTCGGCAGGTCTGTCGACGATAGTAAAGGGTATCAAAGGTTTCAGTGAAAGTTCGTTTACAAATAGGACAGTGATACCGTTGTTTCTCATTGGCCATCTTGCCATGCTTATAGGCTTTGGGATGACCGCACAATGGGCATTGCATGGTTACTCTAATAGCAGAAGGAATGTATTATTCTATCTGACCCACATTTGATTGAATCACAACCGAATAAACAAACCAGTATCAATTGCAACAAACGGTTCACAGCCTGAGTAGAGAGAAACTGGCAAAGGTTGCTAAATCCTACTCACTGTAGGTTTGGGGCAGTGAACATCAATATACTTAGGATGCCCATATTCCAGCTTAAGCTTAGGTATCGAAGAATGCATTTCAGCCAAAAGCATGCCCCATCATAATTGCGGTTAACGAGAGAGGGTTAAAACTTTCCAGATTGACTCTTTACGCACTTGTAGATTTTAGGACGACTATATAGAAGGCTCGTCATTAAAGGTAGAACCAATAACTCTCCAGCGAATTAGCGAAACCACCCTTTATTTAATGCCTAACACGCTATGGCAACTTTGCTTACCAACACAGTTGAATTTGCTTATCTTTATAGATACGATCATTGTTGAGGATTTTCAGGAAACTACTGCTAGGGGATAGAAGTTTTGCCATTGTGAATCCTGAGAAATTCAACCATCTCTACCCTTGCATTTGCTGGAATCCCCTTGCTTGAACCCTAAAAAAAACTAGTGACTTTGCCTACAATACAATCTAGAGAGACAGCATGAAAGACTCGACTATCTGTACTTTCAGCTGTGTTGTCTCCTATCAGGAAATAGGAATTGTTGTTCACTGACTGAATACGCTTGGTTAAATAAAGCTGATGCTGAAAAGGATGCCGCGCCAACACAATCTCTCCCGCTTGGGGAGTCGTCAGATGATAGGCCCCTGGATGAATCAAAACCTGATCGCCAGGATTTAACGTCGGTAGCATGGATCGTCCTTGCACTTCCCAACGTCGACGGCGGCGACAGCACCATAGCAAGAACTCCCAAACGGTGCAGTCTGGGAGTGATGAATTTGCAGGGAAATCTGGTTTAACTGGCTTTGTACCAGGACACATCTGTGCGGTTTTTAGTGGCCCAAAAGACTTTATGCACTTCCTCAACCGCAGTTAGGAGTTCTTCAGCATGTTGGAGGTTGACCTCCACCTTGCAAGAAGAGCAAAGCTTCGCTGCTTTCCAAAACATGTCGTGCAAATTAGGATATTGCTCCAGGTGCTGGGGCTTAAAATAGTCTGTCCACAGGATCAAAATTTCTTCTTTAGCCTTCTGGGCCTGCTCTTCTTTAATTTGAATATATCGGGACATCGTATTCAGATAAGTCGCCATAGCTTGCGGATTTTGATCGGCTGGCGGTTGTAGATCCAAAATCTTGCGAGTCATCGAGACTACCGCTTCTGTATAAATCCTTGCTGTCGCTGGATCATAAACCCCACAGGGACCATCACAATGAGCATGAGCAATAGGAGCCGGGAACCAACGCTTAATTTGGGTCGTAATTTGTCGCAGAACCATAACTAATCCTTAATCTGAATCGAAACAATCTTCGCCAAGGTGTCAGTCAAATCCATGAATACTATACACGCAACAACCGAGGTTGTATCTGACTGAAAAACGTCTGAGCAAGCTCAGAAGCTTGCGAAAACACCTTATAAGCTTTATCAGGCTGTCCTAAACGCTGATAAAACTCATAGATCTTGAGGCTAACCATTTTCAACGCTTTCGCAGCTTCTATGCGAAGACATTGAGAATATTGGGTGGCATACATCAAATCAACCACTTGATCTAAGACTTGTTGCATCGTTGTTTCTGCAACATGGAGATCCTCAAGTTTTACTAAATTATCGGCCAAATTGTGGCAAGCAATCGCATAGGCATGAATGGCTTCCGGGTGACGACGCTCTTTCTTGGCAGTCATCAACATCAATTCAGCTAAAGCAATGGCTTTGCGATAGGCCTGTAGCGCCTCCAGATGTGATCCTGCTTGAAAACACTGATTTCCTGCTTGACTGTGCAACTGCCAGTTCATTTCATAAGAGGAATAAGTCTGAGGATCGTAAGACATATCGTGCAATTCTCTTGAGTGAAGTTGCCAAGGGTTACCCGTCGATCAACTATTTCTAAAGTAGGGGGGTGAATGGAACATCGTTAACCTTGAGATCAAGATAGGAATTGGGCCATCTCGCTGCGATTAAAACTCACTCAACATCATTTGCCTTTTTTGGGTTAGCAAACGACATACGTAAAGACCTATTTATCAGCACCGCTCATTGATTCAGACTGTTGACTAATGAGTATTATGCTGACCACGTCATTACCATAGACATCATGCTGTCATATCTAGCTACCAATTGCAATCTATTATCAATAAGCAGTTTAAGGGGCTTAAGCAAATCATCTTAGGGATCCTTGTTCATAGCGTTTTGCTTGCAGTTCAGCATTTTTACGTATCCAGATAAACAAGAGAGACACAGCTGAAGGAAGAACAAGTTCAGTGGCTTACTTTGGAGTAGCTGCTCTCACTTCAATCCCCACAAGGAGATGTTGAAAAGCTTGAAATCTTCTATTGGTTCAGAACTCTCAGGAAAAAATCATGGGAGGGTAAGGATAGATCGATTTAATTAAATTGCCGTGCTAACGCTTCACCCCTATCAAATGGATCAGATCTATGCCCATGCCCAAGCCTGCTATCCAGAAGAATGCTGTGGACTGATGCTCGGGCAAATCCTAGAATCAGACGCTCAATCAGAAAAAAAACTGTTTGAACTCTATCCTCTAGATAATGCCTGGGACCAAGCCGAATCATCCATACAAAAAGAAGAGTCAGGAACACCTTTAACCACAACCCGCCGCTATTGGATTGCTCCTCAAGATTTATTTAACGCTCAGAAATACGCACGCACTCAGGGTTGGGATATTATAGGGGTCTACCACTCACATCCCGATCACGAAGCCGTGCCTTCTGAATGCGATCGCAAATGGGCTTGGCCCCAATATTCCTATGTGATAGTTGCCGTCGAAAACGGTGTACCCCACGACTTTCGCAATTGGATACTGGATGACCAGCAACGATTTCGAGCAGAACAAATCACGGTTGTGGATGCTATGGTCACATCAACCCTTGAAACAGATATTTAGAAACCTCATACATCTTTCCTCTAAGGATGTCCGTCATGCTTAATCCCAACTTGGACCAAATTCAGCTCAATAAAGAAGAATACGAGCGGTTCTCTCGCCACCTCATTTTGCCGGAGGTGGGCCTAGAGGGACAAAAACGCTTAAAAGCCGCTAGCATCCTTTGTGTTGGCACCGGGGGCTTAGGGTCACCGCTATTACTCTATTTGGCAGCAGCCGGAGTAGGCCGTTTGGGCATTGTTGATGCCGATGTGGTCGATAGTTCCAACCTCCAACGCCAAGTCATTCATGGAACGTCGTGGGTCGGCAAGCCTAAGATCGAGTCCGCCAAGCATCGGATTCACGAAATCAACCCCCTTTGTCAGGTGGATCTTTATAACACCTGGCTCTCCTCAGAAAACGCCCTAGAAATTGCTGAGCCTTACGACATTGTCATTGACGGTACAGACAATTTCCCCACCCGCTACCTGGTCAACGATGCCTGTGTCTTATTAGACAAACCCAATGTGTATGGGTCTATCTATCGATTTGAAGGCCAAGCCACCGTATTTAACTACGAAGGGGGTCCCAACTATCGAGATTTGTATCCAGAACCCCCACCTCCTGGTCTTGTGCCCTCTTGTGCTGAAGGGGGTGTGCTAGGGATTTTGCCAGGAATTATTGGCATTATTCAGGCTACCGAAGCGATTAAGATTATTTTGGGTCAGGGTACAACCTTGAGCGGTCGTTTGCTGCTCTTTAACTCCCTTGACATGAAGTTTCGAGAGTTAAAGCTCAGACCCAACCCAGAGCGACCTGTGATTGAAAAGCTGGTGGATTACCAAGAATTCTGTGGTATTCCCCAAGCCCAAGCAGCCGAAGCGGAGCAACAAGCCAATATGGAAGAAATGACGGTTCAAGATCTCAAGCAATTGCTCGATAGCGGTACGGATGATTTTGTCCTCTTGGATGTTCGCAATCCCCATGAATATGAGATTGCCCGCATCCCTGGCTCAGTCTTGATCCCCTTGTCTGAGATTGAGAGTGGTGAAGCCATTCCCAAAGTCAAAGAGCTACTGAATGGTCACCGTCTCATTGCTCACTGCAAGATGGGGGGTCGCTCGGCCAAAGCATTGGGCTTCCTACAAGAAGCAGGCATTGCGGGTACCAATGTTACGGGTGGAATTACGGCCTGGAGTCGTGAAATCGATTCTTCTATACCTGAATATTAAAGGCCTGAATTTATAGGTGTAAATGAATTTAATTTCAGGTATGAAATGCCCCAACCTACGCGGCTAACGCTGTTGTAGGTTGGTGGCTAGGATGGCAGCTTGGGTGCGATCTCGCAAATTTAACCGTTTCAAAATACTATTAACGTGGTTTTTGACGGTTCGTTCAGAAATATACAGGGCCTCAGCGATTTCCCGATTGCTCTGGCCCTCTGCTATTAAGGCCAGGACTTCTGTCTCTCGGGGCGTCAGTTCTGCCAATTCCGGCGGTTCTGCAACCGTTGGCGTTGCTGTGATCATCTTTTCAAACAAGCCAGGGCCGAAATGCGTATACCCTTTATGAACGGCCCGAATTGCCTCTGCCAATTCATCAGAGGGCGTATCCTTAAGCAAATAGCCCTTTGCCCCTAGCCGCATAGCTTGAGAAACATAATCCTCATCATCAAACGTGGTTAGGACCAAAATATTAATTTGAGGGGCCTGCTGTCGGATCGCTTGAGTGGCAGCGACCCCATCCATCACCGGCATGCGCATATCCATCAGGATAATATCGGGCTGGATTTCTAGGGCTTTCTCAATGGCAACTTGACCATTCTCTGCTTCACCCACCACTTCCAAATCGGGTTTTGTGTTGAGCAGACTGGAGAGCCCTTCACGCACAATCCCTTGATCATCTACCAACATCACCCGAATCATCACTCTTCTCCTAATCGAGGAATCTGGATCTGAATATGACAGCCTGTTTGAGGTTGGCTGTGTAGTTCGAATAGACCGCCTAAGGCCACTGTACGTTCCTGCATCCCTTGAAGACCAAAGCCCGTCGTATTTTTCCCCGGCAGAAATCCTTTGCCATTGTCAGAAATCTTAAGAGACAACTCCATCTCCTGCTCAGTCAAATTAATCGTAACCTGGGTCGCTTCACTGTGCTTGGAAACGTTAGTCAGGGCTTCTTGCACCAAACGATAGAGAGCTGCAGCCATTTCTCTAGGGACCGGAGTCTCTAGGTGAGTAGAGAATTGAACCTGAATCGATGTCGTGCGTTCAAACTCCTGGGTCATTTTGGTGAGGGCTTGGGATAAGGATTGACCTTTTAGCGGGTTATTACGAAGGGTAGCAACGGTATGCCGGACATTTTGGAGTGCGTCTTTCCCGAGGGATCGGGCTTTCGTCAAGTGATCAGAAGCTTTAGCCCTATCAGTGGCCATCCATACCTCTACATTTTCGAGCTGAATACTTTGAGCCGTTAGGGAATGGCCAACGGAATCATGCATTTCGCGAGCAATTCGGTTCCGCTCCTGCAAGGTAGCTTGATTTTCGATCATTAAGGCATATTTCCGCAGGCGCTGATTCGCAGATGCTAATTCTGTTCGACTGAGATGCTCCGTTAAGAGCGCTCCCACCATCAGCAATACAAAGATCAAGACCAAGCCAAATAAGAGGGCACTCCGCAACTGCAAACTCGCCACCAATTCTTGGGATAGTCCCCTGCCCCGCCAAGGGGGGGGAGGACCCAATCGCGGTGGACGAAAACGTTGGGGTCCCATCATTAAGCGGGCCAGAAAAGAGCCATAGGCAACGGATGCAACCATCAATCGCTGCTTCCAAGGAAACAACAAGCAGGCCCGAATCACCACAATCAATAGCATCGGGATAAAGTAGTCTCGGAGCCGCCCCCCCCATAAACACCGTTGCCCAACATAGACATAGCCCCAGACAGGTATAGAAGGCCTTCACTTTTTGGGATTGATGGATAGGCAATTTGAGCCCTAAACCAGCCAGAGTCAGAATACTCAGCAATATCCCTAAGGGAAATCTCAACCCTCGCCCTGGAATGACGTGGGGCAACAGAAAATGATGGCGGGGGAAAGGCACAAACAAGGTTAATAGGGCAATCCCCAGCAAAATCCATTCCAAATACAGAAGCAAACGAAAAGGATGGTTGGATTTTAATAGCCGAGACATAGATGCCCCCAGTCCAGAGAAGGATTTACCAGGCTCCTAAGGCTCTGATGTTCTCCCACTATAGGTGACGGTTTCTAGGTTGGTTTATCTCCCAGAAATTCTTGGGCTCAATCAGGATCATTCGTCTCCCAGAACACAAGTTAACAGAGAAAGGGGGTCCCATATTCATTAACAGAGAGACATTAACGGTCAATTAAGATCAGTTCTTGGCTTCATACAAAAAATTTGATGTTGGATGCAAAACATCTATAAAATGCATAAAAAGTAGCTAACCTTTGCCCCTTATACACTTTAAAGCATAAGAAAAACTTGGAATCATGCAGTTGTCTATTCAATTGATAATGATCACTTCTGAACTGCCATCACCCCGTCAAACTGCCTCTCCTTTCTCGATAGAAATCAACCTCAGACTCTCTTAACTTGAGATTGGAGAACAAAATCATTTTCGATGGCTGACAATTGTCCTCTTGAGCCCATCCATCTTTATCAGGGAATAGAGATATATAGCTTCAAAACTTTCTATGCTAACGATAGAGAATGATAAGAGTCGCTCCATGGCTTCACATACGTTAGTGCCAAACAACAGCTACTTCACTGTTGTTATTCAGGTCTTTACTAGCTTCGATTATGTCCGACTCCATTGATATATGCACAAAGGATTTTCTCTTCGACTCCTAAAAGCTAACTATCATCAGTATCAATTTAGTTCAATTTTTTTTCATAAAGGACTATACTGATGCAAAGCTTAATGAGCATCTTGAATCCAAAAATAAATTAATATTTTTTTGATCTACAAAAAATATTAGTTCTTCTAAAGATCTGTTCAGGTTTAATCAAAAGACATTTCCACAGCAGTTGAATCAGTGAATCTTATTGTTTAACTCCTAATCTCAAGACGAGGGGTACATCAGTTACCAGGACAATCCGTTCATCTTTTAGCGACTTTGACGATTGATCATCATGGCTTCTTCCTCTGTCCATCACCAAATTCAGATTGTTTCGAAGTGGGTTATTGATCGCACAGTTGCGTTGTTGGCCCTTATCCTGCTCACACCCATTTTAGGGATCATTGGGATCGCAATCTGCATCAAGATGGGTTGGCCCTCCTGGTTCACCCAACCTCGCCCTGGTAAAAATGGCCAAATTTTTACCTTCTATAAATTCCGTACCATGACTAATCAGCGGGATAGTAATGGCCAACTTCTTCCTGATGAACAGCGGTTGACGCCCTTTGGCCAATTTATCCGCAAGACAAGTTTGGACGAGCTGCCTCAATTGTGGAATGTGTTTCTAGGGCATATGAGTCTTGTAGGTCCTCGCCCCTTAATTGTCGAGTATCTTGACCGTTATACCCCAGAACAAAATCGTCGTCATGAAGTATTACCAGGGATTACGGGACTAGCTCAAATTAACGGCCGCAACGCCATCAGTTGGGAATCTAAATTTGAGATGGATGTTTGGTACATTGACCACTGGTCTCTGTGGCTCGATTGCAAAATCCTAGCTCTGACGGTGTGGAAAGTGCTGCGGCGAGATGGCATTAATCAAGATGGCTTTGCGACCTCAGAAGAGTTTATGGGGACCCTAGATCGATGAGCCCTCAAGCCCTATCTACTATGCAATGGGAGTCTCTGGATCAATCCTTAAGTGCCCGGCAACAGGCTCTGCTACCCACGGACAAAGATGTTGATTTCTATCGTCAGCATGGCTGGTTTATCTCTCAACCCGTCATTGCGGATACCGTTATTGAGCAAGCGCTCACGGGCACTGAAAGCTACTACCGGGGGGAGCGTGATACGGTTCTTCCCGTCAACGAAGGCTACAGTAATTGGCAGCCCAGTGACGGCTTTGACACTATTCGCAATAACGAATTTGTGTCTTTACAAAGTCAAGCCCTGAGGCAATTAGCACTCCAGCCAATGGTGGGGGCAATTGCAGCAAAATTAGCGGGCACTCAACAAATCCGCCTCCTGGATGATCAACTGGTTTACAAGCCCCCTCAGGATCACACCGCCCAAACTAGCGTCGGTTGGCATGCCGATCGGGCTTACTGGGCCACCTGTACCTCTGATCAGCTGCTAACTGCTTGGATTCCTTTCCATGACTGCGATGTTGACATGGGGCCATTAGTGGTGATCGATGGCAGTCATAAATGGTCAGGCTTAGAGCATCTGCGAGGCTTTAGTCAGACTGACCTAAGCACCCTATCGACACAGCTCCAGCAGCTTGGCATTAATCATTCAATCAAAGAAATTCCCCTCACCCTACGTAAAGGCCAAGTCAGCTTCCATAACTGTTGGACCATCCATGGCAGCTACCCGAATCACAGTCAACGAAACCGCCTTGCGATCGCAGTGCATCTTCAAGATGCCTCCAACCGCTATCGCCCTTACAAGAATGACAAAGGTCAAGCCATTCATATGTTTGACGAACAGCTTTGTCGAACCCTCCCCAACGACGATCCAGACTTTAGTGACCCGAATGTATTTCCAGAACTATGGTCAGAATCTTAATCAGTAATGAAAATAAAAGTATTGGATTGGCGCGATCCCTTATGGTCAGGCACCCTGACTCACCTTGCTCACGACATTTATCACTTACCTGAATATCTATATTGTGAGGCCCTAAGAACCCAAAGTATTCCAGAAGCAATCCTAATTACAGAGGGGCAAAAAGTCTGTCTTATTCCCTATTTAAGACGTGCTTGCCATTCCATTCCAGCAGCATCCGCTAAAGTTTATGACATCACTTCCCCCAATGGTTATTCTGGATTTTTACTCAGTCCAGCAGCCTTAGAAGATGCAGCATTTGGACCTAATGCTTGGCAGCAATTTCTCCACTTAGCTAAAGAACAGGGGATTTGCTCAGCATTTCTTCGCCTTCACCCTAGTCTCAATACAGTTCATCCCCAAGGGATGAAGGACATTCTCATCAAAAAAGTGGGTCAAACGGTATCCATTAATTTAGAGCTTTCAGAATCAGACCTTTGGAGTCATACCCATAAAAGTCAGAGGAATAAAATCAACAAAGGTAAACGACTGGGGTTAATAGCTAAGGTCAAGCCATTTTCTGAATACATCACTGAATTTTGTAATATCTATGAAGCCACGATGCAGAGGGTCGAGGCTGAGACCAGCTTTTTTTCATTCAATCGAGATTACTTTTATCTATTACAAAAGCATCTTGGCCATAAACTATTTGTCTGTGTTGTTGAATACCAAAATAAAATAATTTCTGCTGGACTCTATTCTGAATGTTCTGGAATTGTCCAAGGATTATTAGGGGGCACAACCCCTGAAGGATTAAAACTTTCTCCCACTAGCTTGGAGTTTTACCAAACTAGTTTGTGGGCAAAGCAGCGCGGTAACACCATGCTCCATTTAGGCGGAGGAGTAGGATGTACGGAAGATGGTCTTTATCAATATAAAGCGAATTTCTCGAAACAAAGGCATGGGTTTTATACAGCATCTATTATCATTAAACCGATACAATATAAACAGCTCCTTGAATCCCATTCAAAATCCCATAATATTGGTCTTGACCATTTAAACTCTGTTCAGTTTTTTCCAGCTTACCGATACAAATCTAATCCCCAGTGAGGTTTAGATTTCACTCATTGTTTACCAAGTCTGCAATATAAGTCATAGGTGAAATCGCAAATGGATGTGCAGATACTTGCATTAGATAATCCTCTCTGGCTCCAAGTTCTGGATGGTATTCGACATGATATTTATCACTTACCTGCATACGTTTCTATTGAATCCAAACGGTTAGAATCTCCTGCTGAAGCGATTATTATTCAAGAAGAAAGCAAAATACTTTTTTTACCTTACTTGCTTCGTTCCTGCAAAGACTTTTACCCTGAGCATCTAAAAGGTGGAGAAATATTCGATATTATCTCTCCCTATGGATACTCGGGAATAGTCTTGAGTCAAGAAGCAATAAAAGACCCAGCATTTATTCAGTCAGCACTCAAAGAGGTCATTAAAGCTTTTAAAGCTAAAAATATTTGTTCAGCTTTCTTTCGACTTCATCCTATTTTGAGCGCTCAGTATATTGAGCACCTTGATTCCTCTATTGCCACCCCAGATGGTGTAACTGTTTCAGTTGATTTATTGCAATCGGAGTCCAAGATTTGGGCCCATACAAGGAAAGGGCACCAAAGCACCATTAATAAGTGCAAGCGGTTAGGACTGCAAGCCAGAATCGTTCCTTATTCTGAGAGCATGGAAGTCTTTACGTCCATTTATACCGAGACAATGAATCGGGTTTCGGCCACTCAATCCTATTACTTCAACAAAGACTATTTTGAAGACTTACTCAATTTAGGTGACAAGCTGCACTGCTGCATCGTAGAAAATACCGACCAAATTGTTGCTGCCAGCTTATTTTTTGAATGTTGTGGCATTGTTCAAGCCCACTTAGGTGGGACTCGTACGGCATTTATGTCCCAGTCTCCCTTTAGCTTACTGCTTCATCATATGCGCCTCTGGGCAAAGGAGCGGGGCAATGAATTTCTACACCTGGGCGGGGGAGTAGGAGGATCTCAGGAAGATCGGTTATTTAAATTTAAGTCTGGCTTTTCTAGGCAGCAGCATGATTTTTATACCCTCAGACTGATTATCAATCCCGAAGCCTATTCTGAATTACTCCAACATCGAGCTCAATCTATTGATGTACCGGTTGAGAAACTTCAACAATCCACGTTTTTCCCGGCTTATCGAATAGCCTCCTAATCGTGAGAATCACCCCTCAATACGTAAAGTTAAGGCTTACAATGTTGCCCTGATCCAACTTCTCAACTTTTACACATTGCGAGAGTTAATTTCTCCTCTATTTTGACCTCAATGATTACTAAATATACTCGTGAATCCCTAGGCCATACGATCAGTTGGCTACTTAATGAACTTGAATTAGCTGAGGATTATTGAGAATAAAGACTTCAGCGGCATCACCCGACAAAGGTTGAGAAAAATAGTTTCCTTGGGCTTTCTGACAAGATAGCTTCTTCAAGTAATTGAGTTGCTGTTTGGATTCAACCCCCTCCGAAACAGCATCCATTTTCAACTGATTGGCCAAGCTAATGATCGTTTCAATAATTTCTTGATTTTCGCCCTGTTCACCAATCCGATTAATAAAAGATTGATCAATCTTGATTGTATTGAAGGGAAAAAGATGGAGATAGCTGAGGCTAGAATACCCTGTACCAAAATCATCAATACTGAGTTGAATTCCTCTATCTTTCAATTGATTTAAAATTACCTTTAATTCGATCACATTCTCCATCAAAATGCTTTCAGTCAGCTCTAAAGACAATTGGTGACCGTTTAATCCAGATTGTTCTAAAGCTCTATCAACCTTGGTGAGCAGGTTTGGATCTTTGAGTTGCTTAATTGACATGTTTACACTGATGGAGTAGTGCACTGCGGCAGGATAGGTTTGCAGCCAAGTTGCCATCTGCTGACAAGCCGTTTGCAGAATCCATTCCCCAAGAGGGACAATCAAGCTCGTCTCTTCGGCAATCGGGATAAACTCAGTTGGCGTAATAAATCCTCGCGTTGGATGAGGCCAGCGACTTAACGCTTCAAACCCAGATAATTTACCGGTCTGGATATCGACAATGGGCTGATAAAACACCCGGAGCTGTTGGTAGTCAATGGCTTGCCGCAAGTCATTTTCTACTTGCAACCGATCCAATGCTTGCATATACATCTGTTCATTAAAGATTTCAAAACAAGCTTTGCCTCGATTTTTGGCCCGATACATGGCGATATCTGCATCCCTGAGAATATCCGTAGCCTGGCTGTAATCTGGCGAACTCAGGGCTATACCCACACTGGCTGAAATAAAGACCTGCCGATTCCCTAAATCAATAGGAGAGCTCAATTCTTGCACAATCCGATCGGCCACTCGCACGGCATCGTTGACTTCCTCAATGGGTTCTAAAAGAATGACAAACTCATCTCCCCCCAATCGAGCCACGATATCTGTAGCTCTCACAAGGGAATGAAGCTGATGTGCGATCGCACCCAGTAACTGATCTCCGACTTCATGGCCCAGACTGTCATTGACGATCTTGAACCGATCCAAATCAATAAACAGGACTGCAAATAAATAATGGGGATGACGCTGCGCCTGCTTGACCGCTCGTTCCAATTGCTCCATAAAAAAAGCGCGGTTGGGGAACCCCGTCAAAGGATCGTGCAGTGCCAGATGCTTAAACTGTTCTTCGGCCCGTTGTCGCTCTGCCACTTCTTTCTTTAAGGCTAGATTGGCCGCTTCCAAATCACAAAAAGTGGTCTGCAGTTTTTCAGCCATGCGATTAAAGGAACGCTGGAGAACACCAATTTCCTTAAATCCTTTAACAGAAACCGTTTGATCAAACTGCCCCGAGGACATTGCTTGGCTAGCCTGGCTGAAACGGAGAATGGGTCTAGCGATCCAGCTGGCGGTACAAATGCCCAAATAGATCGCACACCCCAACGCTAGAAAACAGAGCAACAGTGTTGTTCGCGTGTTGGCATCGATCTGAGCCATAAAGCTAGACTCAGGAATAACCAAAACGCTGAGCCAATCTAATCCATGCTGATCTTGCAGCGGCGTCACTTGTAGAAAATATCGCTGCCCCTCAATAGAGAATTGGGTTTGGCGTCGAGCATTGATCTGCTGAAGCCCTCCCGTTTGCTTTGCTAAATAAGTAGCAGTAGCCTGGACAATACCATCTTCACTATGGTTAGCCATCAATCTTCCGGGCCGATGATTCCGCCAGACAAACGGCAGCTCATTGGATGAAGTTGCAACAATGTCGCCAGAGCGTTCCAGAATAAACGTCCGGCCAGAGTCACACAAACTCAATTCTTTCAGGAAATCACTAATTTGGGCCAGGGATAGATCCGTCGCTAAAATGCCCTGGAATTTTCCCTGAGTATCATAATAGGGCTGACCTAACGTGATGGCTAAGGTGGGCGGACTTACCCAGGGATAGATTTCTGTCCAGGCAGATTTATCAACCTGTTGAGGCACAATGTACCAGGGACGCTGACGAGCATCAAAATTAGGGGATGTTTCAAGATACTGTTTGCGATCGCCCTTGGTATCAATACTATAGGTTTGCAGTGCTCCCGTCTTTTCAGTCACTTGGTAGGTGAGCGTACCATCATCATTGACCGCTAAGCCTACAAACTCCCCTTGCGAATTGCCAAATTGAATATAGCTAATCAACTTAAACACTTGGCTCTGACGCCAGAAATGGCGTTCCATACTCTGGAGATCATTGAGCTGGAGTTGCCCCATATCGAGGGCATTTGCATTCAGTTGATTGACTTGATGAGGAGTCAACAGATAAATATTGAGTCGTTCTGAAATCCGATCTCCTGCCTCTGACATCAACTGATTGGCTAAGTCCTCTATCGCCTCTTCACCATTACGCAAAGATAAGTAGCCTACGAGGCCAACAGAAACCAATAATTGCAGAACAAATAGAACAATCAGAATAAAACGCAGCGGCAACTCTTGATGGACTGGAGAACCAATCTTTTTCCAACGTTTTAGCTGTTCCATGTCATCAATGCGAAACTTTTACTGCATTTTTCTGCAATAAAATTACTAATGCAGCGATTTTATCGTTATACCACCAATAATTATTCATTAGTCAGAGAAGGCAAAAATCAATCCAATTCATTCATTAAACTTTAATCGACAGAGGCGAATAGAGCAGGAGGTTATATTGACCTCATAATACTGTCCAAGCTGGAAGTATCATCCCTATAAAAGCACCCAGAATTTCACATTAGTGATTAAATCATCAACTGATAAAACACTCAGGCAATCACTTAATGAAACAAATCAATCGTTAATCTTAAAAAAACGATATTTATGCTGGTATTTCTTCATTCATATCAACCAGAATTTTGACTAACTAAGACGAGAGCATTTCTAGGTCGTACAGCGGGTCACTCAAATACTGAAACGGCCCAATATGGCCAAGTGCTGAATGGTGCCAAGGTTGCTGGCCCTTGCAATCAACCTTCAGAACTCATTCTCGACCTAAAAATCGGTCAAGGAAAGGTGATCGAACTAGAACATCCAGGTTATCTGATGTGATCGCAGCAAGAATTCCCTCACCACTTTCACCAAAAACCTTTAGCAGAGAAGTGTGCAGCCATTTTACGAGAAGGGTGGGCATGTCAGAAGATGGACGACTTACGCCAGACCCCTAACTACTCTTTAGCGCGAAAGGATGCACAATAAATTCCTAGATTATTGACTCGAACAGGAGCCAAACTTTAGCTTTAGGAGTCTATAGGCCAGTAAAGATGGTGCAAATCGTTACAGACAAAGACACGGCTACTGAGCAAGATTGATTTTCTGAGCAAGATCTCATACAGTTCTGAAGAAACTTTCGGCATCAACCGGTGGCCATTCGAAATAGGTGAGGAAGGATAATGACGGAATTGATGACAGACTCTATGGATACGACGATTGCAACCCCCTGTCCAGTCAATTCCTATAATGAATGGGATCCATTAGAAGAAGTGATTGTGGGTCACCTAGAAGGGGCGATCATTCCGCCTTATCACGTGACCGTTACCTACAATATTCCTCCCAGTACCGCCCGGTTATACCGGATTTTCGCGGGACAGAAATATCCAGGCTTCTTGCTCAAAAAAGCCCAGCGGGAATTAGATGAATTTATTCACATCCTAGAATCTGAAGGGGTGGTCGTTCGACGCCCTGAAGTCATTAAAGGAACCAAGCGCTATAAGGCATTAGATTGGTCTTCTAAGGGATTTTGTACTGCCTGTCCTCGCGATGGATTTATGGTGCTGGGAGACGAAATTATTGAAACCCCTATGGCATGGCGGTGCCGCTATTTTGAAACCCATGCCTATCGTCCCCTCTTTAAGAAATATTTTGCCCAGGGAGCCCGTTGGACCTCTGCACCAAAGCCAGAGCTAACGGACGATCTGTTCGATTATTCCTTTAAGCCCCCCGCCAAGGGAGAACCCATTCGGTATGTGATTAATGAGTTTGAACCGGTCTTTGATGCTGCCGATTTTGTCCGCTGTGGTCGCGATTTATTTGTGACCCAAAGCAATGTCACCAACCAAGCCGGGATTACTTGGCTCAGACGCCACTTAGGCGATCGCTATCAAATTCACGAGATTGATAGCTCTTGCCCCACCCCCATGCATATCGACTCTACCTTTATTCCATTGGCTCCAGGAAAGGCTTTGATTAACCCTGAATATATCGATGTAGATAAGCTTCCTAAAGCCCTTAAATCCTGGGATATGCTGGTTCCCCCCGAGCCAGATCCGATCACGGGCGTCCCCTCCATGTGCAGCAAGTGGATTAGCCTAAACGTCTTGATGCTGGATGAGAAGCGGGTGATCGTAGAGGAAGATCAAACTTCACTGATCGCAGCCTTCAAAGATTGGGGATTTGAACCGATTAAATGTCCCTTTATCAACTTTGCTCCCTTTGGGGGTTCCTTCCACTGTGCCACCCTTGATATTCGCAGACGCGGCACCTTGCAGTCCTATTGTTAGGCCAATGCAGTCATTAGCAAAGAAGTATCAATTGGACTGGAAAATTCAGATTCTAGATAGGTTATTAAACCGCTCCCAGTCGATTGAGCTGTTAAGCCCTGAAGCACTGCGTCAAAGGAATGAAACAACGCGCCCGGCTGTTATCAATTGGCTAAAGCATGGGCGCAAACGCAAACTGCCCAAAATTAGCAATCAATGGGTGGTGGGTCGCCATGGCAAGATTCCCATTAGGCTCTATTCCCCTAGCTTGAATCCCCACCTCCCCTGCATTGTTTTCTTCCATGGCGGTGGCTGGGTAACGGGTAATCTGGATACCCATGATGCCTTCTGTCGCCAAATTGCCTATCAAAGTGGGGCTTTAATCCTCTCTGTAGCCTATCGATTAGCACCTAAATTCCCCTATCCCACTCCCTTAGAAGATTGCTATGACGTGACCCAATGGGCAGCCCAAAACGCTGAGGCTTTAGGGGCTGCTCCTCAACAACTGATGGTGATGGGAGATAGTGCTGGGGGAAACCTGGCTGCTGCTGTCTGTCTGATGGCCCGCGATCTGAATGGTCCAACTTTACAGAGACAGATTCTTCTTTATCCTGCCTTGGATGGCACCCTTAACCATCCCTCTATGGATCAGTATGCGGATGCACCGGTATTAACAAAACCTGCCATGGAACACTTCGTTAATCAGTATGCCAAGTTGCCTGCAGATATTCAGTCCCCCTATTTTTCGCCACTCTTAGCTGAGGACTTGAGCCAATTACCACCTGCCCTGATGATCACGGTAGCCTATGATCCCTTACGGGATGAAGGACAAGCCTATGGTCAGCGCTTACAACAGGCCAGTGTTCCCACTCAAATAACGGACTATCCAGGAATGGTCCATGGCTTTCTCAGTTTTCCCCGATTTTGTAGCGGTGCAAAACTAGCCTGGGCTGAAATTACCCAATATCTTCAGGCTGCCGTTTCTCCCAACTGCTCCCCCACAGAGAGCCTTAATCCATTGGCAAAGTCCCCCCCCGACTGACGACGTTTACCTGCCATCTGCAGGGAGCGCAATAACAATAATCCATCACCCGTTTGCACAACTGGACCTTGCTGGGGCGCAATATAAACGATGCTACCGGGGTCAGCGTCTGAAGTTGGCATGACCTGAGTGAGAGCTGCTAACTCTTTTGGTAGAACAGCTGCATAGGCTTCCCCTAGGGGAGCTGTTGCCATGATTTTAAGGCCAGATTCTCGAAATTGAGTCACACAGCTGGGTGAAAATCCTCGCACTTGATTGTGAAGTGCGATCGCAGATCGAGACCAATCTAATGAGAAATCAGATTTCTGAATCAAGGGAGCATAGTTTGCCTGTTCAGGATCTTGAGGCGTAGGCGTAATGGTGTGTTGGTCTAGCTGGTTCAAGGTATCTATCAACAAGTCACCCGACAAATCAGCCAAACGAATCGCCACATCCAGGGTATTTTCCAGCAGGCCAATCTCAATACTTTTGTTCAACAGCATATCGCCGGTATCCATGCCTTCATCCATCAGCATAGTTGTGATACCCGCTAGGGGTTCACCATGATATAGCCCCCACTGAATGGGGGCAGCCCCTCGATATTTGGGAAGCAAGGAGCCATGGCTATTAATACAGCCTAAGCGGGGCATAGCCAAGATTTCAGGGGAGAGAAGTTGGCCATAGGCGACTACAACAAAGGCGTCCGCCCCTTGCGATCGCAACTCTGCCAAAATCCCTTGATCTTTTTTTTATATTGTGAGATTGCCAAATCGGCAATCCTGCTTCCATCGCCACCCCTTTCACAGGGGATGGAGACACTTTGCTGCCTCGGCCGCGCCGTTTATCCGGCTGAGTGACCACCCCTACCACCTCTATATCAGGTGCTTGGAGCAGACGTTCTAAACTGGGAACCGCAAACTGTGGGGTTCCCCAATAAATAAGCTTAATCACACTGCCAATCTTGGCTCTTGCTTACAACTTTGGCATCATACCCCAGCTCAGCAAAGTTCAAGCCCCATTCGATGGATAAACAGCGAAGGAATCTAAACGGTTTTCTCTGTTGCTTCTTCTGAGCCTTTCAACATTTGGCGGAGAGAAACTAACCCTTTTTTGACTTGACGGGAGACCGTCACAGCACTGATACCCAGGACCTCAGCCGTTTCCTTTTGAGTTAAGTCATGGAAAAAGACAAACTCTAATACATCCGAGGTCCGCTTTTCTAACTTAGATAAGGCCTGACGCAACCGAATTTGATCTTCTTGAGCTAACTGAAAACTGTGATAGTGGCGATCGGGCAACAGTTCCCCCAAAGACATGGATTCTTGCTCAGAATTATGCACTGGAGCATCAAGGCTCAAAACAGAGCGATTGCAGGATGCCAGCTTTACTTCTTGCCATTCCTTTTGACAGATATCTAAGGCTGCAGCAACCTCAACATCCGTAGGTTGTCGTTGTAATTCATCTCTCATTTCTCGGGTCACATTAATGGCTTGCCGCTGTAGCTCATGCCATTTTCGAGGGATCCGAACCTGAGGGCTTTTATCCCGCAGATAATGTTGAATTTCTCCTCGGATGTAGGGAACGGCAAAGGAGCTAAAGGCATGTCCCTTAAACGGATCAAATCGTTCGATGGCTCGAATTAAGCCGAGGGAACCCACCTGCATTAAATCATCAAAACTTTCAGTGGAATGACCAACCCATCGATGGGCCTCTCTCCTGACTAAACCCAAATTCATCTGTACGAGGCGATTTCGCAACTCAGTGCATGAAGACTGTTGATACTGCTGCAATAACTCCAAGCTTTCACTTTTAAGATTATTAGTAAGAGTTGCGGTCATGTCAAAAAAATATGAATTTGTCTTTTAGTCCGTTCTAATTAAGGATTCTGAGGAGAAGAAAACTAATTTGAACCTTCCATTAACTTAAGAAGTCAAAGGATAAACGGACATCAGCAAATCCACGGAACTTTACTGAACACTCCTTAACATTCCTTATTTATCTATCATCTCTCTGTGCTTTTGGGCGTATGGAGATCTCGACAAGCCAGTGACAGAGAGTGATTTGAAGAGTGTAGAATCAAAGCCTGACAACTCTTAAACTCAACTAAAATCTCTCTAGTATAGATGGGGTCAGTAAGAATACGCAGTCTCCCCATTCGCTTAATTGAGACATAAAAAAACAGGTGTGTTTTAGCTAAACACACCTGTTTTTTTGAATGTATATTTTAGGTTACAGAATAACCCTAAACGTTATATCTAAGAGATTTTCTTAGTTAACGCGACCATAGAAGATTCCTTGAACTTTCACTTCTAAGGGGTCAATAGCACCTAAGTCACTATCCGAAAACTGCTCGCTTTCAAAGGTGCCACCAAATTCTCCAGTTTCGTTATCAACAGAAGCAACATCCATGGAGATACTACCTTTGGTGAGGTCAAAGCGCTTGGCATTGGCTCGGTTCAGTTTATCAGCATCTGCGGAAGCAGGAAGTGCAACAGCATTGTCGTAACCAGTGGCAACACCCCGGCCTTTAGGATCTAAGAAACCTGAAGTCCGGTAGGAAGGTACTGCATACTCTCCGGAGAAGCTCGTTCCATCGGCGATGGAGCTGCCGGAGGCAGAAGCCAGAAGTTCCTTGACGGTGAACAGCATGGGTACGCGCTCACGGCCAGAAATTTGTACAGTAATGGCTTGGAAGTCCATGCCATCGGTCTCTTTGAAAGTTAGACCGCCGCCATCAGCAGACAAAGGTCCTTCAATCTGCTCAAGGGTGGTTGTTTTCCGAGTCATAACGCTCGCAGGCACGAATTCGGCCTCTTGGCGAGGGTTCTTAGGCTCTTCCTTCACAAAGAAAGAAGTTGGTTGGAAACACAAATCTGTAATGTAGGCAGAGCCTCCGACTGATATGGTGTCACCGGTGCCTGTAGGAAGGGTTGGGCAGCTATCAGCCAGACCAGTGCCTTTTACCTGGTCATAGGTCATAGAGCTGGGTACAACTGCCAAAGCCTTGGCGTTGACTGAGAAAACCCCCAGACAGACCGCTAAAAAAGTAACGATTAAAGTGCGAAATCTCATTGATCACCCTCTAGTATCAAAAGTTATGTTTATTCTTGCCAGATTGCCATCAAGGCACTGATGACCATGTTTGGTAAGACTTTTAGCTTTAGAGCCAACAATAATTTCTATCGGTAATGTCATAAAACGATGACCTTTCACAGAGTCTGCACTTTAGGGAAGTAAGTGCTATGCTCTGGGTGCAAGTGCACCGAAGAAATCGTCTAGGAGAAGGGTAGAACCTTTATAGATTCCACTTGAAAAAAACCACCTATACAATTGATGGGTGGTCTTCTGCGATCGCAGGAAGGATTCCCTCTCTCATAGAGCATTGTACACGGCGTTGACGCTTTTACTATGCTTGGTTTTAGAAATCAGGTGTTTAATCTGCGACAGAGATTGCCAGGATAAGATGGGAATTCGCTATCCTACTGACATATACATTAATGAATGATATCTATTTACTGACGGCAGTCCCTAATTAGATATCTGTGATATTTGATCCCCCCAACCGCTTCAGCCCACAATTCTAGGCCTAGTCCTTACAAAAACCACCATCAGCCCCACTATTTAGAGCTAACACTCCAAATAGTGGGGCTGATGGTGGTTCTGATGTATCAAAGCCCAGTTAGTGAAGCAACTGACTTCAATAGATTTAGGTTTGATACATCCTCAAGCGTATGGGAAAGAGAAGCGACCCTAACCTAGGCAAACGCCACCTCATGGGAAGCAAAATTTGGCTCAGGGGTAGAGGACTGTGGAGTGGTATTCCGCTTGTGGCCACTTGTAGATAATTGTTGCCAAGCTGCCGCCATCGTTGAAGGTAAAACCCCCACGAGCTTAGCCAAAATTTCATTGGGAATCATTTGGATTTCATCTTGATAAAAATGCTGAGATAGCATTTCAAGAACGGCAACAGCCCGTTCTATCGGTAAATCTTTTTCACAAATCAGCTGCATGTGCTCAATATCTTCCATTCTCTTTTGAAACGCATTTTGGCGCTCATCCAACGTTTCAGGAGCACTGAGTTCAACTTTGCCCAAGGGGTGAATAGTGACGCACTGTAGATCAAACATCCCTCCTACAGCCGAACCTGGACCAATATACTCGGCATAATAAGGTTTTTGCAGAATTAATCCTGCTGGGTAGCTTTGGGATAAAGATAATAGTTGTCCGTCTTTCAGCATCTCAATAGGCTGCTTGTTCTCGGAATTGCCGGAATTATCATGTGAATGGATAACTTTCATATGATTAATAAGGTGAAGTGACGATATGAGTGAGACGATGGGACTTGACTATTTCTGAAAACCTGAATGCTGCAGAACAAATGAACAAGATCGGCTCTTTCTCTAAATGCAGTGAGGTATACAGTTTGTCTAAGAAATACGAATCTACTATTAGTATCTTGCTCTAATCCAACAAAAATATCTTCCGTAAGATCACTGGAAAAATACTTCCGTGAATTCACATAAGCCTTTCATAATAGGCTTTACAGAAACCTACTAGTTCTCTTACTCCGTAATCTTGCGGAGAAAAAAACGAACACTTTTCATATCTCAGATAACTTCTTATACATAGGCAAAAGGTAAATATACAACTCCAATCCGTTAATATACCTTTGACTATTTAGGTTTCAAAAAAGAAGGTGCTACGGGAAATACTGAAATTACAAAAAAAATTAAAATATTCTTAACGCTCAATCTAAACTCTTTGCTGGAATTCTCTAGCGTTATGGAATAAGAGGTGATTGAGGCAGCACATATACAATGCCAGAAACGACGGTCAGGCAAACCGAAGCAGCATAAACGCCTAAAGAAATGGGCATCCACACCCCTGACAAGGGTGCAATTAATAAGGAAACAGCAACAATCTGCAGAACGGTTTTAGCTTTGCCCCACCCATTAGCTCCTGAAATTTGGATTTGCTGAACACGCCACCCAGCAATGGTTAACTCCCGAGTCAGAATAATCACCACACTCCAGGCGGGGATCTGGCCTAGTTCGACTAGTGCAATCAGGGGACCCAAAATCAGTAATTTATCTACGAGGGGATCTAGGAATTTCCCAAGATCTGTCACTTGATCTAATTTACGAGCTAGATAACCATCTAGCCAATCAGTGCCAGCAGCCACAATGAATATGGCTAAACAAATCCAGCGAGCGGTAGGGGAAGAAGCCACAATATCGCCCTGTAAGCCATAAAGCAGAAAAGGTAGGGCAAATAAGCGGGAAATCGTGATCCAAGTGGCTAGCGTCATAGGTCGTTAAAAACGGATGCGATATTCGAGAATGCCAACAGCTTCTCCATCAGTACTGATAGCACTTCGAACCCGCAATTGCTCATTAATGTCGTAACTTGCATTAAATAAGGTCGCTTCATCCAATCCCGTTAAGATTTGCAGGGCTGATACTGAGAAACGATCCGTCACGTCGTAACCTAGTTCTGCACCAAATGCCAACACGGACTGATCTTGGTCATCATTAGGGATTAAAACTGGAAACACACGAAAACTAGCTCGTGTTCCAAGTGCATCTGCGAATAACCCTTCAAAACCGGTTAGAAACGCTGAGCTAGCTAAATTTACTAAGGCTAATTCTGTATTTCCATCTTCTAAATTATTTGTGACACTCCCTCCTAACAAGGCCAGAATTTCACCTTCTGATCGGCTGGGCGTACTGGAAAGTTTCACCACTTGATTAAAGTTATTGACTAGCTCACTGGCACGCCCTTCTACCGTAGCCCGGACTCGCACGGATTCAATCGCCCCAATTCGACCTGCGGGTAAGTCTTCAAACTCGTTCAATTCCGTGGCCCGTCCTCCCGCGATATCTGTGGCAGTCGTCACCATGCCAATGCTGAGAAAAGGATCCAATCCCAAACTCGGATCGAATTCGGCAAAATTATCTTGGCGAGAATCAATCCGAAAACGACTGGTAAATAGATTCACAGATCCCTGACGGAATCGAATTTTACCGGCAGGGCGAGGGGCATTAATAGAGCCGTTGACGGTTACATTACCGGCAGCGACAAAACTAAGCAAGGGGGGCTGAGTGACCCGAACATTATTATTGAGCTGAACTTGAAGGTTATTAAATTCCAGGGGGGTGGTTTGTCCAAATTGTCCTGGAGCACTGGAGGAAGCAACATTCACATCAGCCAAAATGACCTGACCATTCGTCAAGGCCATCACTCCTCCCAATTGAGGGGCTAACAGCGAGCCGGAAATATTCAGATCACCATCAATTTGACCTTTATATAGTCCTTTGACATTGAGCTTGAGGGCTTTGAGGGCTAGTTGCAGGGAATCAGAAGAAGGAGATGCCTCGGACACAAATAGGGGGAGACTCCCCGAAGCCTCTAGTTTGCCCTGGCTATAGAGTCCGTTCAGACGTTTAATCCGCAAATGATTGCGATCGAATTGAATGATTCCAGTAACATTTGTGAGGGGTTCAAATAATAGATCAGACCCTAAGGTTGCCTGGTTGAGCTGGATACTCCCCTGCATGGAAGGTTGGGTTAGGGTACCCGTTATATTGAGATCGATTTCTCCCTGACCCTCTACCCAATTGAGCTGATCCGTAAACAGATTAATCAGAGACAGGCCATCATCCTTCACTTTCAGAGACACTTCCAGGGCATCGCTATCCGGTCCCACCGCAGTCAAGGGTAATTGATAAGGGATATTCCCTGTAAACCTGAATGGAAGGGTATCTGAGCCACCTTCAAAGGTCAATCGTCCTCGATTATAGGCAAAGGTCGACCGAGCTTGATTGAGGGCAAGGGTATTCACCATGGCCTCATCCCATTTCAGCTCGCCCTGAAGCTGAGGATTGGCTAAAGTACCGGCAAGGCTAGCAGAACCATTGACAGTGCCAGCCACCTCAAAGGGCAAATCGAGGAATTGATTCAGTCCTTGCAAAGGCAGATTCTTCAGAGTTAACTGGCCAGATTGCTGCTGAAGGCCAATCGTTCCTTGAAACTGGGCTTCCTGTTTCCCTGTTGTCACCCGCAAAGGTCGGAGCTGCAGGCTGCCATCTGCATATTGCCCCTGAGCAGTCATGAGATCAATGGCATAGTCCCCCCACTTTAAAGCCTGAGTCTTTAGGGCAAAGCGAGTATCTAGTCCCGATTGTAAAGAGCCTGAAAACTGCAGGCGGCCTGCAAGCTTACCTGATAACTCAGCTAAATCGGGAAATAGGGGGTCTGGGGGAGCTTGGGCTTGCTGCTGCGTAGTTAAAGCATCTAACTCAGACAGACGTCGAAGCTGCATGAGTAAAGACCCTTGGGCTGAACCTACGGGAAGCGTTTCGACATCTTCGGCTTTCCCTTGGGACTGACCCTGAGATACCGATGGATTGAGGTTGAGGGATGTTGCCGCAGCGACGAGATCGGCAATTTCAGATTGGCGAATGTTGAGTGTCCCTGAAAATTTGGGATTGATGCCAGGTACAACGTTGGCTTGGAACTGATATAAGTTGTTGCGATCGCGCAATTCACCTTGTTGCAACCGAATGGTATCGCTGGTGAGTTGAAACCTACCTAAAAATTGATCTCCGACTAACTTGCCAATGGCAGGGCGTTTCACCGTAAGAGTTCCAGCACCTACATAGGTTGTAGGGTTAAGAGAAAACTCACCAGAAGAGAGACCCGAAAGCGGTCCGAGATTATCAACAGGTTGCCAGTTTAAGGCAGCGAGGGGAACATCCTGGAAATCGAGATTGAGCCTACCCTGTTCAGTTTTACCGATCGCCCAGGCTTGATCACGACGAATATCAAAGGATGTGGGCAATTGATTGGAATTTAATGCGAGATTGATGCGATCACGCTGTCCTGATACCCGCAAATCTAACTTGGCTTGTTGCCCATATTGCATTTTGCCTTTGAGCGTGTTTTCAAAGGGAACCCCTCCTACCAAGAGGTTGTTAATTTGTACCGTAGAGTCTAGGTAGGGATCCTCGATAGTGCCTGTGAGTTGACCGACTAGGTTAGCCCGCCCCGCCATTTTGACTTGTGTGGGGCCAAAGGGAGGAAATAATCCTAAATCGTACCCTTGAGAACGAACCGCGAGATTGAGGGTGGTGAGCTGAGGACCTTGAGGCGAATCAAATTCCAGTCCCACTTGACCTTGGGACCAAAAACCTGGGGCAGTGGCTTGATCCACCAAGATCTGCTGTCCATCCCATTGAATTTGGGCTGCAATCGGGTCATAGACAATGGCAATTCCATCAGAGAAGCGAGCCTTTCCCTGGGCTCTGACTGTGTTGACACTAAAACCATCGAAGGGACCCGTAATGTTGAGTTGCCCAGTCATAAGTCCCCGTGTGTCAGGGGAGTAAGCCTTCAGGGCCACGCCGGGGGTCATCGTTGTTACGTTAACCTGATTATCTTTAATCTGGCCTTGGGTCCGTAGTTCCCCCCCAGGGACCTGAGTGACAATCCGCCTGAGTTGAGCAATGCTTTGGTGAATAAGAATATTCCCTCGGGTCGGGAATTGTCCCTTCAGGGCCTGAAAATCTACATTAGTGCGTATATTCTCTGGGGGGCCAAATATCTTAATTTGACCTTGGAGGGGCCCCAAGGGAAAACCGGGATCGGCTTGGTAGAACTGTGCGATCGCATTCCCGGGAATCTCGCTAGCTTCCAACTGGGTTAACAACTGTCCACCGGGCTGAACATCAAAGCGAGCTATCCCTCGGAACCGTCCCCCTACAATTGTTTCGGCCTCGATATTCTCCATTTTTAGCAGGGCATCAGCCAATTGAAATTTAGCCGTGAGCTGCTTAAACGGCACCCGATCAACCTTAGGTTGCTTTGCTAATTGAACTGAACCCGAGAAAATCGGCTGATCAATGGCACCATCAAATCGAAGATTATCTCCCTTAAACTTGCCCGTAACGGGAAAGGGTAAACCTGTGACTTGGAGGGTTTCTAGCATGGGTTGAGCGGCAACCCACTCCGTTTTCCCCACCAAACGATATCCGCGATCTGGATCAATCCAGCCGGTAGCCTGCATGGGGATTTGCCCATAGTCTCCCTGAAGTCCTTCTAGACGAACGGCAATGCCCTTAAAGCGCAGATACCCTTTCACCCGCCGAAAAGGTTGAGGGACATTAACTATCCCCATCTCAACCCGTTTTAAGAGGGCAGTCCCTTGGACATCGGGACGCTGTTTTGGGCGGAGATTGACTCGGATGCTGGCACTCACTTGACCCGAATCAACAGTCATGGGGAGTTGATAGGCTTGGTCAAACAGAGGCGCTGGCAGATTCTGAAGCTGCAGCCGCATGTTGGACTGTTGCTCTAAAAAAGAGGCCACGCCCCTAGCTTGCAGACGGCCACTTTGCCCCATTCGCCCTTTAAGATCAAAGCGAAATCGCTGTTTTAGACCCAGGAAATCAACTTTGCCCTGGAGCTGGGATAAGCGGCGAGGTTGTTGACGCTGATTATCTAGAAGTAAATCTTCGGGGACATCTGCCCTTGCGCCCTCTACAAAGGCCTCGCCTTTCAGTTCAACCGGACGCTGAATGGGCACTTCGATGCGGACATCGGTGCGAATGTTATTGGCTTGGACGCGAATGGCTTGCTTGGGAATCCAAATATCCCCTTGGAATAAGGTGGCATCAGAATGAATGGTTAAAGGCTGTTGGGGACGCACTTTAACCTGAAATTGCCCATTTAATTGTCCTTTGTTGATTTCAAAAGGGAGCTTTGGTAGCAAGCCCATCAAGGGGGCAGCAACGAGATCCTCCGCTTTGGCATTGACTTCTAGCTGCTGCTGTTGGGATTGCCAAGCCCCTTTCATCGAGAGTGTACCGCCTGAGTCCACCTGGCTTGTGGTATTGAAGTATAGGGTTTCAGGGTTCGAGAAATTGAGGGTGCCGTTGAGCTGGCTTAATTGTCGAGTCTCGATTTTGGCAGGATCAATCTGAGCTGTTCCTTGCTGCACCCGCAGCTGATTCAGTTTGACTTTTATCCAAGCCTTCGAAGGGCCAGAGCGAAGTCGAGTGGCAATCCATTCCCCATCCTGGGTCTGATCAAGGTACAGATGGGGTTTGATCAGTGTTGCATCTAGATGCAGCTTGCGACTCCATAAGATTGGCAACAGATTGAACCGGATATCTACGGCTTCCATTTTTGCGGAGTCGGCATCTTCCTTCGCACAACCCTGCTGGGGCGAACAAGCAGGAATCTCTGAAGGTCCAAAACGAATATGGGTGAGGGAGTAATTTTGAACATCTCCAATCTTGACCGGGCGATTTAAGGTTTTACTCAGTTCTTTTGCAACAAGGGGAGTTAAGTCTTCATCAATAAATCGCAGCACCCACCAACTCACACCTGAGATCGCAGCCAGTAGCAACCCAACTACAATGAGCAGAAAGTGAAGACGAATAAAGTGTCGATGGGGAGGAGATGGACGAGAAGCTTGCCCAGGAGGGGAAGATTGGGGCATGACATCCCTCAGAGGGGTACCGTTGACAAATAAGGAGTGGGCCCTTTAA
The DNA here is from genome assembly GCF_021497025.1 of Acaryochloris sp. 'Moss Beach'. Lineage (NCBI taxonomy): Bacteria > Bacillati > Cyanobacteriota > Cyanophyceae > Acaryochloridales > Acaryochloridaceae > Acaryochloris > Acaryochloris sp. 'Moss Beach'. Next base: position 817,756 of record NZ_CP071717.1, on the reverse strand, counting down.
CTCAAAATCTGAATCAATGCACTGTAACCTTATTACAGAAGGCTTTCTTAGGGGTTAGTTCCTCAACAACATATAACGCACAGCAGAATTAAACTGATTTGAACAAAGTGACCTTCTTCAGATATTCTGTCCCCCGAGCAAGATTGAGCATGACACACCATGGGGTAGCCTTATAATCATTGTCCAGACAAAAAACGATTATAGAGGTAAATGCTATTCTTGTTCAGCACCCTCTAGTGGTCGATCAAAGGTCTATCTAATTTCAACTCAGGATCATGCGCGTATTTGTTTTGTTATTTAATGCTGGAACTGAGAACGAGGGCATTCACTCCTTACAAAAGCAGGTTTCCACCGATGAAGGCAGTTATACACAAGATGTAGTACTGGCTTTTGAAGAGGAAGACGACGCCACTCGCTTTGCCTTAATGCTGGAAGCTCAAGATTTTCCAGCAGCCACGGTGGAGGGATTTGATCAAGAAGAGATTGAGGCATTTTGCGACAGTGCGGGCTTAGAACTGGAATTAATTCCCGAGGGCTCCCTTGCTGTGCCGCCAGAGGCTAATGTCGACAAAACAGACTGGCAAGCCGATCAGTCTGATGCTGATCAACCGGATGCCGATGTCAATAACTTAGATCAAATTCGTCGTCGTTTAGAGAATCTGCTGGATTAACCCGTTATATTTCGCAAGGGTTTCCATGCTGGGTTACTTTCTGGTTATTGTCATTATTGTTTTGGGCGGTGCGATCGCAACTTTGGGCGATCGGATTGGTTCGAAGGTGGGCAAAGCGCGCCTGAGTCTATTCAACCTCCGTCCCAAAAATACTGCCATTGTCATTACGATCATGACGGGTGCGGTGATTTCTGCCCTCACCTTGGGGATTGTTTTTGCCTTTAGCCAGCAGTTTCGGGATGCCCTTTTTCGGTTTGATGACATCCAGAAACGGAGTCGTATTGTCCAGAAGGAACTGGCTGAGACCCAGGCTGAGAAGGACTCCATTGAGGTCGATCTCGCTCGATCCCGAACTAGCCTCAGTCGGACCCGGCAACGCTTGAAGACGGCCAATCGTTCTTTGGTAAAAGCGATTGCCCGAGAAAAGCGGATCGAGCGCCAACTCAAACAAACCCAACGCCGGTTTCTCCAGTCCAAACGGGAGATTGCGAAGTTCGCCGGACAAGCAAAGCAGTTGCGATCGCAAATTCAATCCCTTCGCACAGAACAAAACAACCTTCGAGTTCAGCGCAACCAATCTGAGGCTCGACTCAAACAAGTGAATGTTCAAAAAAGGCAACTCGAAACCGCGATTACTGAAGCCCAAACGCGACTAAGCCAAGTCGAAATTCAAAAGCAGGAATTAACCACAACCATTACGAAAGGGCGTAAAGAGCTTCTAGCAGCCAATCAACAACGTCAACAGCTACAACAAGACGTTCAGGCCCTGGAAGTCAATCGAGACCGCCTAGAGAAAAATGTCGAATTTTTACTGTTGGGGTTACGTCGAGGCACCATTGCCATTCGAACAGGGCAAGTCTTGGCCTCAGCGGTGATTCAAGACATCAATTCCAAAACCGATGCCTTACAAGCTATCAACACGTTGCTGACGCAGGCTCGTCAAAGTGCGATTTCCTTGTCCAACCTAGAAGACCTTCCAAATGGGCAGCAGGTTGTGCAAATGCGCCAGTCCGATGTTGAGCGGTTAGCCATTCGGATCGGGGATGGGAAATCTTATGTGGTCAAAATTCTAGCGGCTGCCAGTTATTTACAAGGAGAACGAGCCATCTTTGTCGTTCCTCAACTGGCTGCGAATCGAGTCATTTACCAAGCCGATACTAGAATCGCCCGAATTGCCGTCCAGCCAGCTCAGATGAGTGATGAGCAACTCCTACTTCAAATTGAGCAGTTATTAAGAGTCGTCAATCGGCAAGCTATCGTTGCAGGCTTCTTACCGGATCCCTTGACGGGTACCGTTGGTACTTTTCGACAGGTTGATCTATTCCGATTCATTTTGGCATTGAAAGATCGGAACGATCAAGGCCCTGTCGAGATTATTGCCATTACCCCTAAAACAGTACTTACCGCAGGCCCACTGGCCATTGAGCTCATCGCCATCAAAGACCAACAAATCATTCTCAGAAGTAACTCACCTGATCCGTCGTAAACCAGGCCTAACCCGTCAAGTTACTGATGGCATCTTGAGTCACTGCGGCGATGGCTTGATCGGTCGCTTTTGGCAAGTGATAGTAGTTCCCACCTGCATTTTGGGCCAGCTCTTTTGCAAACCCAGTGGAAATAAACTTGTTCTCGGTATCGATCACCAACAATTTCAAATTCAAGGCTCGAATGCGGCCTGCAATTTCTAATAGTTCAGCCTTAATATCGGGTTTCTCCCCATCTACAGGAGGTTCACCCAAGGATGTGGTCAAGGGAATATTACCTCGACCATCCGTAATCGCAACCAATACAACCTGGCCAATGTCTCCAGAAGAGAGGGCATTCATACCCACCCGAACCGCTTGGGTAAGGCCGTGGGCTAAAGGCGATCCACCGCCACAGGGCAAGGTATCCAAACGACGGCGGGCTGCTTCGATAGAGCGAGTAGGAGGCAGGAGAACATCAGCCCGTTCTCCTCTAAAGGGAATCAGAGAAACCTGATCTCGGTTTTGATAAGCTTCTGTTAATAAGCGCATCACGGCCCCTTTTGCCGACTGCATCCGGTTAAGGGCCATAGAACCTGAAGCATCCACCACAAACACGACCAATGCCCCTGCTTTACGGGCCAATCGTTTGGTACGGACATCAGACTGTTCGACAATTACTCGTCGATTCGGATGGCGCAACCGTCGCGCCTTTTGGTAGGGAGCCGCCGCTCTCAGCGTGGCGTCAACAGCAATCCGTTTAACGCCTCCCTTGGGCAACATGGGTTTGACATAGCGTCCCCGATCTTCCGAGAAGACAATACTCCGGCTGCCCGATTTTCCTTGTCGGCTAGCATTTTGGGCAAAAAACAAGACTTGGGGGTCAAGAACAACACCATCCGGATCGAATACAAATTCTTCAGGAATATTGGGGGGGGGGCTCCTCCGGTTCGGGTGGATCTTCCTCGTTCTGATCATCCTCTTCTTCCTCCTCCTGATCCGACTGATCGGAATTATCTTGCTGAGGGGGGCGGTGGAGGTGGGGGGTTGAGGTTGCTCAGGAGGTGGGGCGTCAATAACGGTTGCCCGAGGTACAATCACTAATTCAACGGCACGCCGTAAATCTTCCGCAGTGACTTCTGAACGACCGTTAAGAGCCGCATGGGCCTTAGCAACACGAACGGCAAATAATTCGGCTCGATGCCCCTGTACTCCGCCCCTGAGGGCTTCATCTACAAGATAGACAATCTGGGAGTGCTGGATTTGAACATCCTTTAGCCATTCCCGCGCCAGCAAGATCTGAGTTTTTAGATCATCGGTTTCATCCGCATACTGCTCTAAAAACTCCTGGGGAGAATTGGCATAGGCAGTAGCCTGCTCAACCGCCTGGACTCGCATGTCAAGACCTAAAACCTGATCTGCAGAGAGGGATATGGCAATACGGTCCAGCAGGTGTTCTCGCAGGGGGCCTTCTTCGGGATTGTAAGTGGCAATAAAAATGGTAGAGCAGGGATGTTGGAAGCTAAGCCCCTCTCGCTCAATTTGGTTCCGACCTTCCGTCAAACTGGTCAGTAACAAATTAGAGATCTGGTCATCGAGGAGGTTAATTTCGTCTACATATAAAACACCTCGATTGGCTTCAGCTAAGAGTCCGGGTTGAAAAACCGTTTCTCCTCGCCTCACAGATTGGCTAACATCAACGGACCCTATTAACCGATCTTCAGTCACTCCCAAAGGCACCTGAATAAATGGGGTCGGAATAATTTCTGTTTCGGGTTGAGGTTGACCATCCACTATCGGGATGTCCCCAGCTTCTAGACTGGCCAACAGATCATCATCCCAAGCAGAAGTATCCTCTGGATCGCCTTGGCAAATAGAGTCTTTGACCACTTCAATGGGCGGCAGGAGGGAATGAACTGCTCGAGCCATGACCGATTTTGCTGTTCCCCGCCGACCCGCAATAACGACCCCACCTAAGGTTGGATCAATAGCCGTGAGTAACAATGCCAATTTAATCGCTTCTTGGCCCACCACCGCGGTGAGGGGAAAGGTGGTTATTTTTCTGGGAGGTACAGCAACTGGCATAGAAGATTTCATTGGCGTTCAGACCTTCAGAATACCAAGATCCATGCCTCAAAGGTGTTGCTCCCAGATTTTGTCATCAATGTTGGCTCATCTCAAATGGTGATAGAGCCTAGAGACGTAGCGGCAACCACCGAACGATGCCAACCATCATTAGCGTCATTGCCAGTTGAGCAGAAGGAGGAGCTAAGACAAAACTGCACATGCTACTCAAGAGACCTGCACAACTAGCCGCTACAGCATGGACTTCTTCAGTTCTTCTCAGTTTGATGGCGAGAGTGATACAGACAAAAGCTATCGCCAGAAAGAAACCGCTAAACATTTACACACCCTTAATCAAATGATGTTGTTCTGGACGTTATAGACAGCAAGTATTGATTATAATCAATCTATCTTAATTTAATCATTTGAATTAGTCTATCATAAATGAGCTAAGTATTTTTGCTTATTCATTATGATTCTCTATCAGTTGTATTCAATTTCTTAAATAGCTATCTCGACTAGAGTGGCTCCTAGAGCAGATACTATTTTTCGGGATGAGACCTTATTTTTAGGTGTGTTTACGGAAGCATCCAGGTCTTGGTCTAGGTTTAAGAATTAGGACTTCAGCTGATGCCAAACTCAGGTTGTTTATGAGTTTTAGAGAGATGGGTAATAACGTAGTTAATCCCTAGGGCCAAGACTGTTTCAAGTTGACCAGCTGTAATTCAAAAGCACTGGAAACCTTTGAGCAGAAGCGTCTTGAGAAATATTAGGTTCACAAGAATCTTGGTTTCAGATTGGCTTGCAGGAACTTGGAATCATTCTGAATTCAACCCCAAAAACTTCATTAAGCCCAGGAGAGAGCTAGCCTAAAGATGTTTTTGATTGATTTCATTAGACTCTGGGGATGCACTTTTAGGAAACTCAGTTTTTTTTGAAGGTGATATAAAAAGCCTGCTCAATCTAGTTCCACACAGTCACTTTCTTGGGATCTTGAAACTCAGAAAAATTAATCAACAGTTCCACTTCATTGATAGGGTTACCAAGTTCATAGATCGAATTCTTAGTCGTAACATAAACATGACCTTTTTCTGAAAAATATCCTGTAACACTTGAGGTGTTAATCTTGACGCCTTGAGGATACTGCTCATGATTATGAATACGACCTTTGATGATGACTCTCCCGTTTTTACATAAACCTGACCATGACTCAATGACTGGAACTCCTTTAAAATCGTACTTTGTAACCTTTCTAGCCTCAGAGGAATTATCCAGAAAAAAACCAGTGATGTCGTCAACGGTAACCATGGAAATTAAAGGGGAAGAGACAATGGGACAACAACGGGATGTATGAGTTGTGTATAACTTAATTGTATTGCCCTTGTTTTATGACCACCTTCAGTAATATCCCTGATCTTTTTGAGAAGTTTATCCTTACTATCCAGATATTGATTTTTTTTGAATACAATAGTCCCTATTAGTATTCCCATGATTCATTTGAGGCTAGGTGTACTTATCCATCCTCAAAATCATTTTTTTCATTAAATTAGTAAAAAATTAAAACTGTACAATCCAGCCAAATTAATAGACTGAATTAGCGACCTGTATAAAGCAGACTTTATTACTCTCAGGGCTGGTGGTTTGATCCACCTTGGCGATGACAGTGTAGCAATGTTTTTCTCCTGCAGATCCTTGCATTTCAGTTACGTTCTGAATATCCGAGCCGGTGTAAATTTGGGATTTCTGAGCAGTTGAGGGGACTTCTTGATTCACCTCAAAGGTTACGCCAGTCAAAGTACCAGACCACTGCCAGTTCAATTCGATCTGATTGGTACCAGGTTGTTGAGTCGCAGTTAGAACTGGGATGGGCTGGCTATTGATGGGTTGGCTAGAGATTGTTCGGGAGGTTGCCCTACTACTCAATTGATGAATTTCTACATCAGAGATTTTACTCCGCATCATTAAATCAACTTGACTGCCCTTTACACAGGCCTGAAACCCCCCTTGGCCCATCATTACACCGGGTGCAAGGCAAGTAGGGGTGGTATCGATTTGCTCTGCGATCGCATCCACTAAGGTATCGCTAGCAACGGGATTACTACAGGGGTCGATACTGCCATCACTTCTGGGAACACGACCGTACCGTTGAATCGAGTTAGGTGCAAGCCAATCTTGGGTACTAGGGCGGATGTCATACACCACCTGATCATAGGTAGCGGGTTGAGGTGGAGGAGAACCCGCATTGGGGCCACCGACAGGGCAAATAGCTGGAACTTGAGAGGTGATGGGAATTTCTAAGTACAGAACGGGGTTACTCCAGTCCGAAGCCTTCAACCCTGCACTGGTCAGCATGCTAGACATAGAAGAGGCATCGGTTGCCTTGATCATTTGAGATTGGTTAATGCGTTTGGCCATCCTAATTTCATTACTAATGAAATCAAACGCTCGACTTAAGTCATGACGTCTAGCCGCAATCGCTTCAGTGCGGTTATTGGCTCGGGTCGCCGCAATCACCCCAAATCCTGCGACACTAACCACTAAACTGGTGATGACAGCTGCAACCAACAGTTCCACGAGAGTAAAGCCATTGCAAGAAGTTGAGGTCTCTTGAGGTGAGTGCTGATTCAAGCTTTTCCTTGAATAGTGCTTCATTGCTCCTCCCAATTCTCGGCAGAGCAACGACCTGAATCGGTAATCGAAGTAGGTCTGATATCTCCTTTATAGGTACCAATACGAGTTAGACCTAGGGTGTTGGAAATGGCAATACAGTGTTTAGTGGCCTTGGTATCACTGGGGTTGTAAAAGATAATTTTGCCGCTAGGGTCAGTTGGCGTTTGTTGAGAACTAACAATTGCAAATTCAGGATTACCTAATACCCCATATTTGATAGGAATGCTGGTTGATATCCCTTGACTTGGGGACGAATCATTCCCATCATCATCATCATCGTCATCTTTGTCTTTATTTTTGTCTTTGCAGGTTCCTAAACCTAATCCTTTCTCGGTATTACCTTTACATTTAGCGATCACCTGGACCACCATACCTGCTTTAGGCGCGTTGGCTCTATCTTCAGGAAGCGGAACCATAGCAATCTGGGAAACAGTTTCGCCATCACTCAGACCTAGAGAGGGTTGCACATCTGAGCCAATCAGAATGGGTTGTCCCTCATCAGTTGCAGAGCTGGAACTCGGGTCAGTTAGATTTGTGGCAATGGCGACATCAGCCTCCAGGGTGCGATCGCCCGTTTTGAGACAAGGTCCTGTAATTTTTCCTTCCACAAAATTGAGGGTTAGGGTGCAAACTTTGTTGCCTTTAATGGCTTCTCGTTGGGTTTCATTCAGGGCAGTGCGAACCGCAGCCATGGTTTGTTTAACCTTGGCCCGATTCATGGTAGCCATAATACTTGGGGCTGAGGCCGCGGCAGCAATGCCGACAATAGCAACAATCACCATCTTCTCCGCCAGGGTAAACCCCGCTTCTGAAGGAAAAGGTCTAGATTTAATGGGTCGATTGAATCGGAACATGGTAAGTCACAGCAGAATAATGAAACAGGAGAAATCTGTTTTCTCCTTTGGAAGTAAGGAGCTAACCCATTGAGTACACCTCTCCTTAACCCGCAAGCATTGCTAGAGATTGAACTCAATAAAAAGCGCTAAAGTATTTTCGTCACAACCTCACCCGTTGCCACTGCAAAACCCCACCAAATCTATAACGGGCAGGCCAGTCAATATATTTCAGCAAATCCATCAGGCTTGTCACATCTTCAGGAACTACAATTCCCGATTTTTCCCCTGATTTTGTAGTTGTGTCGTAATCTTGGCCACTATGATCAAAATATTCGACATCACGATGGATTGCCTCATTTTTTGAACTGAGAATTGCTTCTATCCATAGGACCCCTTCTATATTGGTATTCTGACCTCCTGGACATCCTGGGCCGTCGGTCAGCAACCTTAATTCGTCATAGGGAAACCACAAAAAGACATTTTGAATACAGGTTTGGTCATAGAGGTTAATTCGGTCATTTCCCCTGGCAATGATTCGTAAATCACCGACACGAGGAGGTTGCCCATCAGTACGCACATTCAGAATTTTTGCTGTGTCTCGAAGGGTGATTCCGTACTTGTACACACCATCATTGGCGAATTCAAGTTGCACAGGTCCATGAGTTGTATCTACCGTTAATGTTTCATCCCCGCTGAGATCGATTCGATCGACAGTAAAGTAAGTTCGACTTTTACCAGCAACACCTGCCAGGGTTGTGCTGTCATCGATTGTCCCTAGATCTGTTCCCATTTCTCCGATAGGGATATTCGGCGTCAACATGCAGGCAAAAATCTTCCCTTGGACGGTATCTTCACTGACTCCATCAAGGGTGGAAGACCAAATTGCATTTAGATAATTGCTGCGATTCAGATCTCCGGGGCCTGCGCTCTCAGTTAATGAAGGATCTGCCGAAGTAGAAGGGCGGAAATAGACATTCCCATTACTGCCTTGAATGTCTCGACCTCTTAAAGCTAATACCCCTGCTAAAGACGTAGATTTAGGATTTCCCCTGGGCTCAGCTAAGACAATACCGGGAAAGTCTTGTACATCTGATTTAACCGCAATTGAGATTTGAACCCCAGTTGTTTTCCCATCTTTGCTGGCTTCGACAAATAGAGTTCCTTTCTGTTTCTGGGGATTAAACCGGTAGGCTCTAACGGTGTAGGTACCTGTTTTTCCCATTGCCCCTGTTTTGGCAAAGGTGGGACTACCCCAATTTTTTTGCTGGTGACAGGGTTGATTACTCGGGTCGTAGGTTGCCCATTCATCAATAGCACTGGCTTCTTCATCCCCATTATTAAACATGCCGTCGGGGCCAAGATAAGTTTTTCCCGTTTTGGGATTAATCGTATCGAAATTGCGATTCAGCAGTACGGCATTATTGGGGGCTGCTAGTTGAGCTAAGGACCGGGCCATTCCTCCTTCTGCAATGGCTAAACTGGCCCCGGCCTGTTTGCGGTTAAATGCGGAAGTGCGATCGCTTTGGGCAACCATGATTGTCGACATGCCCAAGATGACCATCACAAAACCCAAGCCTAGGGCTAGGGGCAAAGCAAACCCCTGCTCAGAAGAACTTCCCAGGCATTTAGGATCCAGATAATTTTGCCGCCCTATTCGAAACAGAGACGCAGAAAATTTTTTGCTCATTATCTTACCCGCTGCCCAAGATTGGTAAAAGGGATGAAAAAGTAACTGTAATTTGAATAGCTACGCCAACCGTTGAGCATAAATAGATCAGAAAGGGTTAAATGCCAATGGGGAACATGGGCAGGACAGTGTTACAGGACAACACTGTTCATATCCTGGCTTTCCTGACCTATGACTGGCGACAGAGATAATACGGAATTCACTCTCAGAAATAAATATTGCTGCTGAGGGAATTCCGTAGTTCTGATGAGAAGTGCTGTTAGGTAGGTCTCGGGTTTTGCTACACACCTAGATTGGGGGTGAGCCTTACAACCTCACCCGCTGCCATTGCAAAACACCACCAAATCGATAGCGCACAGGATAATCAACATATTTCAGCATGTCAATTAAACTGCTAACATCTTCAGGCACTGCAATGCCAGAAGTAGTGCTAGGGATAATAACGGTATCGAAGGGTTCTCCTACCCTGTCAAGGAAATTGATATCTCGATTGCTAGGTGCATTCTTCGCACTAAACAGTCCTTCTGCCCACACGACACCTTCGATATTCGTATTTTGACCACTCGGACAACCCGGACCAGACGTCAGTAACTGAACCTCATCCCAGAAAGACCAAATAAATGCACTTTGGATACAAGTTTGGTCATACAACAAAACCGTATCCTCCCCACCCCTCAAATGCATTCGTAGATCGCCAACACGAGGGGGTTGACCATCCGTGCGGATATTGAGGATTTTGGCTGAATTCCTTAGCCGAATGGATTGTCCTGGAGCACTATCTTCCACAAAATTCAACACGACTGGGCCGTTGGTGGTGTCAACGGTCAACACATCAGTTCCCGTCAGATCGATTTGCTCAATCTGATAAAAGGTCGGCGCATTGCCAACCCCGTTTAGCGTTTGACTGGTCGTGATAGTTCCCAAATCGCTGCCCTGTATTCCGTTAGGAATGATAGGCGTCAACAAACAAGCAAACAGCGTCCCTGAGACAGTATCCCCCGTTGCTCCATCAGATCCTGCGGAAGAAAATACTGCATTGAGGTAGGCGGCTCGGTCCACATCTCCCGGTGCTGAACTCGCAGTTAAGGATGGATCCGTTGAACCGTTGGGGTAGTAGTAGATATTACCTTTACTGCCAAGAATTTGTCGGCCTCGCAATGCCAAAACACCAACATCTCTAGAATCGTCAGCATTCGGATCGTGTAGCAATAATCCAGGAAAATCATCTAGATCAGGTTGTACAGCAATCGTGATATGAATCCCGGTGGTTTTGCCATCCTTACTTGCTTCAACAAATAGGGTGCCTTTTCGCTGTTGAGGATTAAATCGATATGCTCTGACCGTATAGGATCCTGTTGTTCCCATGGCTCCCGTCAGGGCAAAGTTGGGGCTACCCCACGCTTTTTGTTGATGGCAAGGGGCACTACTCGGGTCATAGCCCATCCATTCATCAATGGCACTCGCTTCTTCATCTCCACTATTGAAAATACCATCGGGCCCCAGGTAGGTTGTTCCCGTTTTGGGATTAATCGTATCGTAATTACGATTCAGCAATACGGCGTTATTAGGAGCGGTTAATTGCGCTAAGGAACGGGCCATTCCTCCTTCAGCAATGGCTAAACTGGCCCCGGCTTGTTTGCGGTTAAATGCAGAGATGCGATCGCTTTGGGCAATCATCATCGTCGACAACCCCAAAACAACCATCACAAAGCCCAACCCCAAGGCAAGGGGTAAGGCAAATCCCAGTTCAGACGATCGAGAATATTGTGAATTTACTGTCGAGGATGTAGGTTTTAGAAAATGTTGAAGCCATGAATGCAGGAAAGGTACTGGATGTTGTCTGTTCTTCATTCCACCTCATTTCCAAAAGCTACAGGAACGCCGACTTGAGGAAGACAACAGCAACCAAAATATCTAAACCAACGAGTTCGCATAAGTCCATCAGAGCGGTTTAGTGCCAATAAAGAATATCGGCAGGACAGTGTTAAAGGACAACACTTCCTTCATCCTTGTTTGTTTCCATCTTCTTTGGCGACAGGGATAATACGGAATTTTCTCTGATCAATACCGGATGCTAGTTAGGAACTTGACGTTCGCGTTATGGAAGGCATAAACCTTAGTCTGACAGCAAGGAGCCTGAAATCTCGTCCCCTTGAGCGCATTATTTAAAGACTAGGCAGCTTTGGCTTCTGATGTAAGCGTGTTAGTTTCCAAGCGGCCATCTTCCATGTGGACAATTCTGTCCGCCACATCGAGAATACGGTTATCGTGGGTGACCAGCAGAATAGTACAGCCCTGTTCTTTTGCTAAGGTTTGCATCAGGGTGACCACATCCCGACCTGATTTACTATCTAGTGCTGCTGTGGGTTCGTCAGCGAGAACAATGGCAGGGTGATTGACTAGAGCGCGTGCGATCGCAACCCGTTGCTTTTGCCCCCCGGACAGATCATCGGGATAGTAGTGGATATGATCGCCCAAGCCAACTTGATTCAGGATAGCGGTCGCTTGCTCCACCATCTCCTGGGGAGATCGAGTCCCCGTCACCTCTAGCCCCATTTTCACGTTTTGGAGGGCTGTTAAACTGCGATGTAAATTATGGGCCTGAAAAATATAGCCATTGTGGCGACGGGCTTGTACTAGATCCTTTTCTTTTGCACCTGTTAATTCCTGACCCAGAATGTTGAGGCTGCCATTTTGGGCCGCACGTAACCCACCCACTAGGGTGAGTAACGTTGTTTTCCCCGAGCCGGAGGGTCCAGTCATCAAGACAATTTCCCCCGCCTCAATGTCTAGGTGGATATCAAACAAGACCTGTTTGCGCAGGCGACCGTGACCAAAATAGTGGTCAAGATTGCGGATAGAGATAACGGGAGCGTTCATGGCTACAGTTCCTGGGGAAGTCTAAAACATATCGGCAGGGTCAGCGGATTGGAGTTTCCGAGTTGCGATCGCACCTGACAGGGTACACATCACCACCGTCAAAATGAACACCGTAATTGCTCGGGCTGTAGTCATAAACAGGGGCAAAGCCGTAGCAGATCGGGCCAAACTGTAAAGTCCTAAGGGAAGAATGGCCCCGGGGATAAATCCGAAGACGGCCAAGATAATGGCTTCTTCGAATACCACTCCTAGGAGATAGCGATTCTTATAGCCCATGGCCTTAAACGTGGCATACTCGCGAACATGGGCATTTACATCCGTGGACAACACCTGGTAGACAATCACCACCCCGACAACAAAGGCCATCGCAGTGCCTAAACCAAAGATGAAACCCACCGGACTGCGAACTTGCCAATAGGCTGTTTCAAAAGCAATAAACTCTTCCAGGGTTAAAACCCGAACATCTTCAGGGAGATGCTCCTTCAGGGCTGCCACCACTTGCTCCAGGTTGGCATCTGGTTCTAGTTGGATCAGCCCCAAATTGATGCTGCCTGCCTGCCGCCGGGGAAACTGCAGCAAAAAATTCTGATCGCTGGTAATCAAAGTCCCATCTGCCCCAAAGGACGCCCCCATCTCAAACAATCCTGCAATCGTAATGGTGCGACGTTGCGCTTCCGTCTGCACGGGTTGGCCTTGATCGATCAGGGCAAAGGACTCGGCATAATCTCCTCTGGAGCCTCGATCGAAGATAAATGTATCTGGCTGTTTGACCCGGGGAAGTTGCTGAGCCAACCCCGGTAGATTGATGGCAGATCGATCGGGGTTGAACCCAATCACCTGCACTAAAGTCTCGCGCTTGGTCTGGGGATTCTTCCAGTTCAGGGTATTGATGTAGAAGGGGTCTGCAACCTTTACTCCTGGGATATCCTGAGCTTGATACAAACGCCGTCGTGAAAAGGTGGAAAGGGCCTGCAGATTTCGAGCTTGGGGACTGAGGAGGACAATATCTGCATTTAAGGTGCGGTGTAGTTGGGTATTGCTGACAAACAAAGAGGCCTGAAAGCCCATCTGCATAAACATCAGCACATCTGCAAAGGCAATGCCTGCTAGGGCCACAAACAATCTGCCTTTTTCATGGCTGAGCTGTAGCCACCCTAAAGGGGTTCGTCTTTTGAATGGTCCCAGGACCTTCATAGCTGCACCTTCACGTTCACTTGCAAGTTGGTAAACTGAGCGGCCTGCTGGCTGGAGCCGTTATCGAGCTTGATATAGACTTCCACGACCCGGGCATCAATATTTTCGCTGGGGTCGGTATTAATAATGTTTTGCCGACGGACTTTGGTGCTAATCCGATCCACTTTCCCCATTAGGGATTGAGGTAAAGCATCGCTATTGACTTTAACAGCCTGACCCATTTTGATTTTATGGACATCGCTCTGGTAGACCTCAGCTACGGCATACATTTGCTGAGTTTGACCGAGTTCTGCAATGCCGTCCGTCCCGACGACTTCACCAGGATGGGCATAGATATCTAGAACGACCCCGGAACGAGGCGCTTTCACGTAAGCCTGATCCAGTCTGGCCTGGGCTTGCTTAACGCTAGCCCGAGCTTGATTAATATTGGCCTGGGCCACTTGCACATCTACAGGCCGAACCTCAGCAATCTGATTCAGGCGAGCCCGAGCTGATACCAACTCAGGAGATTGAACCGCCTGTAAACGGTTGGCCACGGCTTGGGCTTCTTGCAGACTCCGTTGGGCGGTTTGCAGAACCAACTGCTTTTGATCCCGTTCCGATGCAGAGATGGCTCCCTGCTGATAGAGGGATTGATAGCGGTTGAATTCAGCTAAAGCATTGTCCACTTCGGCCCGGCGGCGAGCAATTGTTGCCGATTGGGTGGTCATTTCCCCTTGTCGTTGGGCATCTAACCGAGCAATCTCTGCTCGCTGGGCCGCCAGTTCGCCTTGCTTAGCACCCGCTTTAACCCTAGCTAACTCGGCTTCCGCGACCCGTACCTGTTGTTGAGCTGTGAGCAAATCTGCTTGCAGGCGATCGCGACTATCGAGAACGGCGATCACTTGTCCCGTGGAAACGGCCTCCCCTTCTTTAACAAGAAGTTGGGCAATTCGATTTCCTTCTGCACTACTTGGTGCTGAGAGCTGGACGAGTTCACCTTGGGGTTCCAGTCGGCCCAGGGCAGAGACGGTCTTCACCTCTATAGGGGCAGAAGGAACACCGGACTTAGCATTGTTACTGGCATAGGGTCGCAGAATCCAAACAGAAACCCCACCCAAGGCAATCGCAGCTGCGATCGCAACCATAGTTACACGGGGCCATTTAAACCGGGATTCTGGAGGCACACTGTTCGAGACCATCATTTGTCGCCAAATATATAACTAAACTGTTTAGTTTAGATCTGATACTATTAGACTAAACCGATTAGTTTAGTTCTGTCAAGCCAGTCCCCACTGTGCCCTAGGATAGGGAAACAATCGGTTGTCATTACTGAATTGGCGTTATATCGTCCTTTGCCCACCATGGATACCAAAACTCCCGCCTCTGAACGTCAGCTCTCTGCGACGAAACGCAGCGCCATCTTGTCAGGTGCCATGCAGGAGTTTCTGGCTCATGGCTATGCTGCGACAACGATGGATCGGGTGGCTGCGGCAGCAAAAGTTTCTAAAGCGACGGTCTATAGTCATTTTCAAGATAAAGAAGGGCTGTTTATAGCCTTGGTTCAGCAGTTGCAAGAGAAGAAATTTCAAGCCGTTTATGGTTCACCCGAGGGGCCACGATTGCAAGGCCCTCCTCAGCAGGTCCTCCATCATCTCGCCAGCACCATGCTGGAAAACATCATTGAAGATAAGCCTTTCCAAGCCTTTATGCGGTTGATTATTGGCGAGTCAGGCCGCTTTCCTGAGTTAGCACGAGCCTTCAGTCACCATACACCTCGCCGTTTTCTATCAATTTTGAAAGAGTATCTAAGCACACAATCGGGTCTCAACCTCAAGGACCCCGAAGCAACAGCCCGCATCTTTATCGGTAGCCTGGTTCATTACGTGATTTTTCAGGAGCTATTGTATGCCAAAGAAGTGGTGCCCTTCGAGCGAGAACGGATGATCGCTGGACTGGTTGATTTAATCGTCAACGACTCGGCATAATTCCCTGCGGCCCCTCTATCTATAAGATTGCTTTGTTGAGGTGAGCATTCAACACCTAAATGGATTCATGGGTTTGGCCAAATCCCTACAGCTAAGATTTTGTACCGATGGCATAACAGGAGCTGGGGATAAAAACTTCCACAATATCTAGAAAAGGATATGCAGGGGGCTCCACTATCGATTTACAATTTTACTTAGCTTGATTACAAAATATTGAGGAACTGATGGAGTATACCCTGCCCGCAACTTATAACATTCCTGCCCCCCCTTACTTTCTCGTCCTGATTGCGGCACTACTCGGTCTAGCCTGTGGAAAAGCCTTTGAAGTGTCCTTAAAGCAGAAAGCTGAAGAATGGGTAAAAAGAAAAACGAACAAACCTTTAAGCGATGTTGCAGAACTTCGATTGCTGATTCCAGCAGCGGGTGTTTGCCTCTGTAGTTGGGTCTTTTTAGGGTCTGCCTTAACTATATTTGCAGTGTCCTGGGCTCAGGGTTTCACCACAGCATTTTGTGTGGTGACCTTTAGTGCGGTTCTATTATGGTCACAAATGATTCAAGTGATGAAAGCCATTGAAGAAGGTGGATCAGAAGCATTGGAAATCACCAGCATTTTCTAATTTCAAGTTGTTCTAATGACTGATTCTGCTGAATCATGACACTGAGTTTGTGCATGATTGTCAAAAATGAGGCAGCGAGCCTATCTCGCTGCCTTAAAAGTGTGGAGAGTTGGGTAGATGAGATGATCATCGTGGATACCGGCTCCACCGATGACACTATCTCGATTGCCCAATCTTTTGGGGCCCAAGTTTACAACTATGACTGGGGGAATGACTTTGCCGCTGCTCGCAACTATGGGTTGCAATATGTGCAGTCAGATTGGGTCCTGGTTCTAGATGCCGATGAAGTTTTGGTCGAGGATATTATTCTCCAACTTCAGGCCAGCCTGAAGCAGAAAGACCTCTTGGCGGTGACGTTAATACGTCATGAAGTGGGGGCTCAGCAGTCCCCTTATTCCTTGCTTTCTCGTCTATTTCGTCATCATCCACAAATCCGTTTTCAGCGCCCCTATCATGAGCTGATTGATGATCGAGTGCTGGCCCTGCAGGAACAAGAACCCCATTGGCAGGTGGGCCATCTGCCAGACGTTGCCATTGAGCATTTTGGCTATCAGGCAGATGCGATCGCAACTCGTAACAAACATCAACGCGCCTGTCAAATCATGGCCGCCGCCCTCACCCAAGATCCGAAAGATGCTTATCTATGCAGCAAACTGGGGGCTTTGTATGTCGATATGGGTCAAGTTGAACAGGGGATAGAGCTGCTGCAAAAAGGACTGAACCTACATCCACCTGAACCCTCCATTCTCTATGAACTGCATTACCATCTGGGCCACACCTACGCTCGATGCCGGCAGGTCACCCTGGCCCTTCAGCACTATCAGCAGGCGGTACAGCAGAATTTACCTGAGCTATTAAAGCTCGGGGCTTACAATAATTGGGCAAACTTGCTCCAAGCCTGTGGCCAATATGAGCGGGCTAGCCACCAATATCAACAGGTCATCACTCTCCAGCCTGAATGGGCGGTGGGCTATTACAACTT
The DNA here is from genome assembly GCF_021497025.1 of Acaryochloris sp. 'Moss Beach'. Lineage (NCBI taxonomy): Bacteria > Bacillati > Cyanobacteriota > Cyanophyceae > Acaryochloridales > Acaryochloridaceae > Acaryochloris > Acaryochloris sp. 'Moss Beach'. The sequence goes on along the minus strand of NZ_CP071717.1, from coordinate 800,725 downwards.
AGGGTTAACCCTAAGAGCGATGGGAGATTTGGCGGGGGCAATTGCAGCCTACCAACAAGCCATCCAAGCACAGCCTGACTATGCAGAGGCTTACCAGAATCTAGGGGTCGCCTTATTCAAGCAAGGACAGCTTCAGGCCTGCCAACACGCCTTTAGTCAAGCCATTGCTCTGCATCGAAAGCACGACAATAGTATCGCTGCAGAACAACTACAACAGGGCGTTGCCGAATTAGGACTACCAGACTTTCCTGCTAACCCCTGCCTATAGCACATCATCTTCACTTAAGCTTTTAACATCTTGCATAATCCGAGATAAGTTGCGTGTTTCATCTAAAGAAACGCGGGTAGGCGTACCACTGATGATGCCTTCAAAATCGTGGAAGGCTTTTTTAATTTCCGGTCCCTGATGACTAATTGAATACTCGCGAATCCCTTTGTCATGCCAAGATCCTCTCATCTTGAAGACATTGATGGCACGGGACATTTCTCCCCGTATCTCCACATACTGCAGCATCAGAATCGTATCTGTAATCGTAGAGATATGAGATTCAGTAATGGAATTTGATCCGAGAAAATGATCGGTGGTATTGGTGAAGAACCCTGTAATTTCCTCTTGCTTAGCGAACCCAGTCACTCCAATGACAAACTGACGGAAAGCATTATTGCTCACCCCCCGTGCCAAAGCAGATAGGGAATCAATGGAAATACGTGAGGGTTTAAAGTCTGCAATTTCAGACTTAATTTGTTGCAGATGATCTTCTAATCCCGCTGATTCTGGGTAAGCACAAAGAATTTTTAGCAACCCTTTCTGTTCCATCTCTTCAAAGTCAATTCCCCAGGAGTAAGCGTTTCGGGAGAGCTGAGCCCGGGATTCTTCATAGGCAAATAAGATGGCCCGATCACCATTCTTACAAGCGTTTTCTAAAAACTTACTAACGAGTAGGGTCTTTCCAGTTCCCGTTGCACCCGTTACGAGAATAATCGAATCCCTAAAGTACCCACCCCCACACATCTCATCCAAAGTTTCTACCCCAGAAGATACGCGGGTATTAGACGATCGCTGAGTAAGGCGCATTGCTCCTAGCGGGAAGATATTAATGCCATCAGCCGTAATCGTGAAAGGATACTCTCCTTTCATATGGCTGGTGCCTCGTAATTTCAGAATTTCTAAGGTGCGTCGGCGGCGCTCTCCCTCTAAGACATTGCGAACAATGACCACATTGTCAGACACAAATTCTTCAACGCCGTACCGAGCCACAGGACCATATTCATCAACGCGCTCCGTGGTCATGACGGTCGTCACCCCAATGTGCTTGAGGCGAGCGGTTAATCGAAAGATTTCTCGCCGCACGACGTTCGCGGCATCATATTGCTGAAAAATAGCAGTAACGGAGTCAACACCAACTCTTTTGGCCTGATACTTGCTAATCGCATACTGAATGCGCTCAATCAATGCGGATAAGTCAAATTCTCCCGCTATATCTTGTCCTTCCGGATCAGGAGAAGCATCCAAAATGAATAATTTTCCATCATCCATTAATTGTTGAAGATCCCACCCAAAACTTAATGCATTTTGAATAATGTCTTTTGGAGATTCTTCAAAGGTGACAAAGACAGCCGGATCCTCAAAGTAAACAATGCCGTGATAGAGGAACTGAATCGCGAACATTGTTTTCCCAGTTCCAGAGGTGCCACTGACCAAGGTGGTTCGCCCCACCGGTATGCCACCATGACTAATATCGTCAAAGCCTTCGATACGAGTCAGGATCTTTTTTACTTCGACTTTCTTTTTATGATTATTTTTATGCTGGGATGAGTTGCTTTTTTTTCATTGGTCATTTAAACCGTAATAAATAAAAAATTTTAAAAGTCGAATAAAAGCAGAATGATACAAAGTCACTTCAGTATTATGTGGGATTAGTACTCCATAATGCCATCGGAAAGTTCTTCATAGAGCAGGTCTAAACCAATCAAGACTCGCTCACGATCCGAGAGGTCGCCGATAATTTTGCGAACTGGAGGGGGCAAGACTTTTGCTAAGGTAGGTGTGGCTAAAATCTTATCTTCTTCGGCAAGTTGTGGGTTTTTTAATACGTCAATTACTTTCAAGGCATAAACGCCTTGAAATTCAGTTTCAAGAATATGATTTAGTGTTCTTAAAGCTCTGACGGAGTTGGGTGTATTGCCAGCAACATAGAGTTTAAGAACATAGGTCTTTCTGATAGGGCTCATGGCAGGGGATTACGGTTGATCTGTCTTGAATAACTAACGGGTTTTAGGGATGGAGCGACGATACATCTCACATAAATGGGCCATGATATCAATTAAGGTTAAGCGATAGTCCAGCAGAATATCTTCATTGCGGCCTTCTAGCTTTAGTTTTTTAGCAAAAGCATCCATTAACTCCATATGAATTTCTAATATTTTTAAGATTGAGATATCAACAAAGAAGATTTGAGTCACGAAGTCATCAATTTCTTGGTTGACATTACTATCCTGCCGAAAATAGTTGAGAATAATATCTCGATAATCCCGCTTAAACGTCGCTAAGTAGTCCGCTTGCTCTTCTTCAGTAAGTTGGTGGAAGAACTGCTGAGGATTTCGTTTGTAGAAGACGCCAATATAACCCAGACGTTCTTTTAGCTTTTGGGACAGGCGTTGCTGCTGAGTCGCTAGACTGTTCTGGATGACTGCACTTGCATGTTGTTTTTTCGCTGCAGTGGGTAAACGACATGCTTTAGAGAGCTGTAGGAATTGTGCGATCGCACGATCGATACTGGACACAACATCCTCTGGGGCATACTCCACCCTCACTTCAGCAATGTGGTAACAACTATCTTGTTGCTGAGCACTATCCAGTGAATTTGATTGAGGAATATTGGCTACCGATGCCTCAACCTGTAGCAGCACAGCAGGCAACAAAATCGCTTCACGGTGCAAATGACTCACAATTTTAGGGAGTGCGGCATTCTCTTCGACAATGAGACAATCAATACGATGTTTGCCTTGTTCAACTATCTCTAAGAAATTGTCATAGGTAGCATGAACCAAACTATAACGTTCGCCCTCCAAAATCTGGCTCAAAAGGTCAACTAAAGATACTGAACTCAGTAGTGTACAGATAAAGATCTGGGGACGCGAGACCGCAGTTTGAGAAAGGGTCATAACGCCAATTCTATCTAATTATTAAGAAATACTTTAGCATCAAATGAGATTATGAAGGAGCATTAAGTTATGAATGGAATTTAGGACTGCGTTGTGCTTACAACAGCTCTGTCTTGCTCACGATTGCTAAAGGCTAGTGGTGACTTTAGCCATATCAATTGGGCGGATGCCACTGTATTTTCTTCTTAAGAATTATCTATAACGGCTTTTTATGACTATAGATCGAGCAAAACTCCATATCCTCTATCTGCAAATTCGTGACGATCAAGTGACACGAAGGGAAGAGCTACAGGAGTTTGCACGTCATGGTCAGCTAAATGAAAAACAGTTCGCCGTCCTTAACGTGTTTGATCAACCCAATTTTGCCCCTGACTATGCAGATACTTATGATGCTGTCTTCGTCGGCGGATCAAGCGACGCTTCAGTCCTCAAGCCCGATCAGTATCCATTCGTGCAATCTGCCAAGCAATTACTCAAGCGTTGTGTCGATCAAGCTATTCCTGTGTTTGCCTCCTGCTTCGGTTTCCAGTTAGGGGTTGAGGCCTTAGGCGGGAAAGTCATCCATGATCCCAAAAACATGGAAATGGGGATTTATCCAATGCAGTTGACGTCAGTTGCAAGCGAAGATCGGTTGTTCTCAGATACTCCCGATCAATTTTTAGTCGTTTCTGGCCATAAAGAGCGGGCATTCAAACTGCCGCCCCACACCCAATTACTGGCATTTACAGAGCGTTGTCCCTACCATGCCTTTAAAGTAATGGATAAACCGTTCTATGGCTTTCAGTTTCATCCAGAGGTGGACCACCATGATTTAGCTGCCCGCATTACCCGTTATCAAGATCGGTATCTGGAGACGGATGGAGCTTTACAAGCCATCCTTAATAACCTCCACCCCACGCCAGAGTCAAATCGACTCATTCTAAAATTCGTTGATCGGATTCTGCTTCAAAAAAGGTAAAATCGGCACTTGCCCGATGCCATAACTCTTAGCCCTCTTATCCCCAGTTAGGTAATTTCATGTCCACCCCTCTTACTGCCGATCAAGTCAATCGAATTGTTTGGAATCACCATCACGATCCCTTCGAGATTCTCGGTCCCCATCCTAGTCAGGACGGCAAATCAGGGTGGGTTGTACGGGTATATTGGCCAAAAGCAGATGCAATTTCCGTGGTATGTCCTGGACACAGACAGGAATATCCCATGCAGAGTGTTCATGATCCTCACTTCTTTGAGTGTGAAGTTCCTATCCCTGGAGCACTGAATTATCAACTTCGGGTTAAAACGGGAAGCCATGAGCAAGTCTTGTACGATCCCTATGCTTTCAAATCCCCCCGAGTCACAGAATACGATCAGCATTTATTTGCTGAAGGAAATCACCACCGCATCTATGAAAAGCTAGGCGCGCATCTCACCACTGTAGACGACGTTGAAGGTGTTTATTTTGCCCTCTGGGCCCCCAGTGCACGCAATGTTTCTCTCTTGGGTGACTTCAATGCATGGGATGGGCGACAGCATCAGATGCGCAAGGGACCATCGGGGATTTGGGAATTGTTCATTCCAGAATTGAGCATTGGTGAGCATTATAAATACGAAGTCAAAAATCATGAGGGCCACATTTACGAGAAATCTGATCCCTATGGTTTTCAACAAGAAGTTCGGCCAAAAACGGCTTCTATCGTCACAGATCTCAACTCCTACAGCTGGTCCGATGGGTCTTGGATGGAGCAGCGACGCAATGCAGACGCTTTAGCCCAACCGATTTCAATTTACGAAGTTCATCTGGGCTCCTGGATGCATGCCTCTTCTGACGAACCTTCGCAATCGGAAGAAGGACATCCACTGCCTCCCGTTATTGTTTCTGAACTTAAGCCTGGAGCTCGATTCCTAACTTATCGGGAGTTAGCAGATCGATTGATTCCCTATGTTAAAGACCTCGGCTTTACCCATATAGAGCTACTGCCTGTTGCCGAGCATCCCTTTGACGGTTCTTGGGGCTATCAAGTGACGGGCTACTACGCTTGTACTTCACGGTATGGAACACCCGAAGACTTTATGCATTTTGTCGATCAATGCCACCAACAAGGCATTGGAGTCATTGTTGATTGGGTTCCTGGGCATTTCCCCAAAGACGGCCATGGTTTAGCCTTTTTTGATGGCACCCATTTATATGAGCATGCTGATCCCCGTAGAGGAGAACATAAAGAGTGGGGTACGCTGGTCTTCAATTACAGCCGCAAGGAAGTCAAGAATTTTCTCATTGCCAATGCCCTCTTTTGGTTCGACAAGTACCATATCGACGGCATCCGTGTCGATGCCGTCGCCTCGATGCTCTATCTCAATTACTGTCGCAAAGATGGTGAGTGGGTGGCCAATGAATATGGGGGAGCCGAAAATATCGAAGCGGCTGATTTCCTCCGCCACCTGAATGACGTACTCTTCAGCTACTACCCTGGTATTCTCTCAATTGCCGAGGAATCAACCTCCTGGCCCATGGTGTCCTGGCCCACCTATGTCGGTGGTCTAGGCTTTAACCTCAAATGGAATATGGGATGGATGCATGACATGTTGGATTATTTCAACATGGATCCTTGGTTCCGCCAATTTCATCAAAACAACGTCACATTCAGTATCATGTATGCCTTTAGTGAGAACTTTATGTTGGCCCTGTCTCACGATGAAATTGTTCATGGCAAAAGCAACATGCTGGGCAAAATGCCAGGAGATGAATGGCAGAAGTTCGCCAACTTGCGATGTCTATACACCTTTATGTTTACCCATCCTGGCAAAAAGACTCTGTTTATGAGCATGGAGTTTGGCCAATGGAGTGAGTGGAACGTCTGGGGTGATCTGGACTGGCAGCTCTTGGAGTATGACTCCCATCAAAATCTCAAGAAATTTGTGACGGACTTGAACCATCTTTATAAAGAATTGCCTGCCTTATTCACCAACGACTTCAGCTATGACGGTTTTGAGTGGGTCGACTGTAATGACACTCGCCATAGTGTCATCTCCTTTGTTCGTCGTGCGAAGGATTCTGATGAGTTTGTACTCACGGTCTGTAACTTGACGCCTCAACCCCATAGTCATTACCGAGTTGGGGTGCCGGAATCAGGCTATTATGTCGAGCGATTTAATAGCGATGGTCGTCAGTACGGAGGGAGTAATATGGGGAATCTAGGCGGGAAATGGACAGATGAATGGGCTTTTCATAACCGCCCTTACTCTTTAGATCTCTGTTTGCCACCCTTGGCTACTTTAGTCTTTACTCTGGATCGACAAAAAACGGCACAAGCCCACCAGCAACTTCCTGAGTCGCAAAATCAATAGGTTTTGCCAATTTCAAGAAACCTGTCACACTAGACTTGGGACAGACACCCACCATAACTTAAGAAGAGGATGCCCTTATGGGCGCTACGTTAGAGCAAATTTCTGGGTACTTAGATAAACAAGGGCTGATTTACGAGATTCAGTCCGATAAGGCACGGATTATCACTCAAGTCGAAGCTGAACATGTTGAAGATTTTTTGATTGTGATTCAGCTCGATGAAGAGGGAGAGTTCTTTAAGCTTTTTGTGCCTGAGGTTCTCACGGGTGTCCAAAACCACCCTCATAAGGCTGCTATTCTGCAAACCATGTTAGTGATCTCTTGGGAGACTAAGATGTTGCAGTGGGAATATGATGCGTCTGATGGTGAAATTCGGGCCATTATTGAATTTCCATTGGAAGACGCCATCATGACTGAGCGACAGTTTGATCGCTGTTTTAGTGGTTTGGTGGAAATGGTAGATAGCTGGGCAATGCCCCGTTTGCGAGAGGTAATGGAAACGGGGGTAGATCCGGGTGATGTCGCTCTAGGTGAGCGTCTTCTACTGACAATTGAACAAGAAGCGCCAGGGTTGCTCGTTCTCCTTGAAAAAGCCATGCTGGCCCGTAAACACCGAGGACAATTTCCTCCTTTGCGGGATTCGTGGTTGGATTAAGTGGCCTGTCATCATGTCGCTCTCTCATCGACATCTGGGCTATCTTCACCAGGAAAAACCAAGAAAGAGACAGAGTCATTGGGTAAGTGCAAGGTCTGGAATTGCTGCTTGTCCCAAACCTGCTGGCTCATCCGTATTCCACCCGAGTCAATCGTGTAAATTTGATAGGTTTGCTGGGTGGGCTGCCAACCCTTCATGTCTAGGCGAGTGCTCTTGCTGGGATAGGTGTGACTATTGATAATCATAAGGCTATGGGAGTTTTGGCTTCTGACAGCAAAGACATCAATTCCTCTGGGGGCCGAGACGTGAATTCGCTGGCCACGGCTAAAATATTGTCTCAGCAGTTTGAGCACATATCCCGCTGGGCGCAAAGAATAAGTTCCATCCTTGTGATTAAAAAGACCATAGGTATGGTCGGCATCGTTCCAAGGGAAAATACCATCAATATCGTTGTGCTGAGCGGCTTGCTGAAAGACTAGGGCTAAAAATACGGCTCCATGATGGGTGCGCATCAACCTTTGTTTGTCCCTATCCCAGGTTGTGAACATATGGGTCTCCCCGAGGAATAGCTCAGCATCCTGTAATCCTTTTTGGTTCATCCATTGACGAATGGCTTTGGGACGTTGGCCAATGACTTTGGCGGTTTTGTATAGCTTGAAGGGATCGGTGGAAGGTTGGTGTGTACCATATTGATGGTAGGAAAAAGCCTGAATATCACTATTTCTGGAAGCTTCTAAAAATGCTTGAATATCACGTTTGTCATAGGGGTGAGTCCAAGCGCCAACAACAATACGAATGGCTGGATTGGCTCTCTTCATTGCATCTGCAGTTTGCTTCGCCAACTCAGCAAGTTCCTGGGAATTGCCGTTGTATTCAGGGTCTTTTTCGTTGAGTATTTCAAAATACCGAACCGAGTGCCTGTCGGAGACTGAGCGAACAAGCTGGGCACACCATAGAGCAAAAGCTCTGTGTTTTTCGGATGGAAGTTGAGAGCCCTGATATAGCGTGGGTGACCAACTGGGAATAGAGATCATAATATCCTCACAGTGAGGAGCAATATTCTGCAAAATGGCATCAATTTTGCCAATATCCCATTCTCCATTTTTATTAATCCATGCTTTCCTATGACCCACTTTGAGCATTTCAGCTGCGTGAAGCCGACAGATAGAGGGACGGATTTTACCCAATTGTTCTCCAAATTTGAGATTCGATCCTATAGCTGAATCAGTTGCAGACCAAAGATTTAAGCTATAAATATTGCGCGCAGAGCCAGTGGATCGGTTCCAGTCAACGCTAATGGGTAGATGTGGCTTCGCATAACTGTGAGAGCAACCAGAGGGTATGCCAGTGCAGACGAACAGGATAATCGCAAAGGCAGAACGACATCTTTGCTGATGGAGAAAATTCAAAGACATTGCAGGGAGATAGTCAGAAATTTAAGGACTGATTTTATGCTCGAAAACCTTGAGCAGACTGAGGATCTATCGGCATAAAGCCAAGCTTTCTTCCCTTAGTATGACGTGGGCACATCATTAAAAGTCTCTCATAGTTGCCGATGAGCCTAGCAGTACGATTAGGGGAGTCAGCAATATTGAATGTTAACCAGCTACTGTTATTCTTCTACCGCCAATGTTCGGATTGCCGATCTTTGTCCTTCGCAAAGACGCTAGGATAAAAAGGTCCTGTCTTACCTTCAAAGGCTGACCCTGTGCTGAAGACACTTAAAACTGATTTTCAGATCATTTTCGACCGAGACCCTGCAGCTCGCAACTGGTTGGAAGTGTTGGTCTGCTATCCGGGCTTACAAGCTATTCTGTTACACCGCTTTGCCCATTGGCTATTTATCTTAGGCTTGCCCTTCTTTCCTCGGCTTATCTCACATGTCTCTCGCTTTCTCACAGGAATCGAAATTCATCCCGGTGCCACCCTGGGGAAAGGCGTGTTTATTGATCATGGTATGGGGATTGTGATTGGAGAGACGGCGATTGTCGGTGATTTTAGCCTGATTTATCAGGGGGTGACGTTAGGTGGAACAGGAAAAGAAACGGGGAAACGGCATCCCACCGTGGGGGAAAATGTTGTGATTGGTGCGGGTGCCAAAGTTCTGGGCAATATCCTCCTAGGCAGTAATGTGCGGGTTGGAGCGGGGTCCGTTGTATTACGAGATGTACCCTCAGGCTGCACGATTGTTGGTGTTCCAGGGCGCATTGTTTACCGAGGAGGGGCAAAAGTGGATCCATTGGATCATGCTCGCCTTCCAGATTCTGAAGCTCAGGCCATTCGCTATCTAGTGGATCGGCTTGAAAGTCTAGAACAAGAAGTGGAGCAGTTAAGACGATCTTCCCCTAGTGGTTCTACCCATGAGTCTGAAACCACTGACTGTTGCCATCTCCGGGATAAAGCAATAGAGCAGTTTTTAGACGGTACCACTGTCTCGAAGAATGGCTAAATTAATATTCATCTACAATGCTGATGCCGGTTTGGTTAATGTTGCGCTGGACATTGCCCACAAGGTATTGTCACCGGATACCTATAGCTGCAATTTATGTATGTTGACCCACGATACCTTTACAGAACGGTCAGCCTGGCAAGCCTTTAGAGAATCATATTCAGTCCCCATGGAATTTCTGCATAAGGATGAATATGAGCAAAAGGTCAATGACCAAAATTCGCTCAAGTCGAAAAAGACGCATTCCTATCCTATTATTTTGAAGGAAGACCAAGGCCAAATTGATATTTTCATAGATACCCCTGAATTAAACGAAATTAAAGACGTCAATCGCTTGATTAATACGATTCAAGAGCGTTTGTAGAAGATCGGCTCAAAGTTGGTCTTGATTTCAAGGAGATGGGGGCTACGCTTTTTGTTGATGTCGTCTTTGGGCAAACCAGTCTTGTAGTTGTTGGCGACAGGTTGGCTCTTGGACTCCGGCAATGACGGGAAGTTTGTGGAAGGAGCAAGGGCTATCCGGTAGGTTAAGAACAGTTCGAACGGCTCCGGTTTTCGGATCATGGGCTCCATAGACCAACAAGCCCATACGAGCTTGGATAATGGCACCTGCACACATTGGGCAGGGTTCAAGAGTGACGTAAAGGCTGCACTCATGTAGTCGCCAGGACTGCATGACTTGGCTAGCAGCTCTGATAGCTACGATTTCTGCATGAGCGGTAGGGTCGTGATCGCGTTCGCGTCTATTTTCACCTTCCGCAATGCAGTCTCCTTTTGGGCCTACAATAACAGCTCCTACTGGCACTTCTCCGGCATCACCTGCTTGAGACGCTAAAGAAATCGCTTTTTCCATCCATTGATGATGTTCGGGGTAGCTTGGGGCGTCCACTCTTGATTTAATGAGATTATCGTTACATGCTAACCAACTATTATGCCTCTAATTAAAGTGCAATCTTCGATAGATGCTCCTGAGAAGCCTGTTGTGGAGACCTTATTAAAACAATTGTCTGCTCGGTTAGCTCAGCATTTGGCGAAGCCAGAATCCTATGTGATGACAGCTTTTGAAGCAGAAATGCCTATGACTTTTGCTGGCACGACCGAGCCCGTGTGTTACGTGGAAATTAAAAGTGTAGGCACCATGAGTAGTCCTCAGACGCAAGCGATGAGCCAGGAGTTTTGCCAACAGCTTGAAACCGCTTTAGGAGTCCCTAAACAGCGAATTTATATTGAGTTTGCGGATGCAAAGGGCATGATGTGGGGATGGAATGGTTCAACCTTTGGTTAATGGATCCTTGAATAAGGTTTCGTCACGAGGTTTGAATAATTTGCTTGGAAGTCATTAAGGTTTCAAGGCTAATCACCCCAGGAGAAAGGCTTTTGGCGGAACTCATTCCGATTGCGAGAGATCCTCCGGGCCCACTGGATTGTCGCAAAAATTGAGGGCTGGTGTTGATAAATACTTGAGAACTGCGAACACCCTGGATAAATTGTTGACTGTCCTGATAAGAATCAGTGACTAAGCAATCGGCGTGATGACTGCTATGGCGGTTGATCCAGTTGAGGGCATCGGCTAAATCATCAACGACGCGAAAAGCCACGATTTTTTGGAGATAAGGCTGCTGCCACTCTTCCCTAGTTGCCAGGATTAACTCTGGGAACTCAGCTGCCAGGGTGGCATCTCCCCGTAGCTCAAACCCTTTATCCTTGAGGGTACTCCATAGGAGCGTGAGTCGAGACTGTTTAATGTTAGGGGTCAGTAAGACTTTTTCAATGGCATTGACCGCATCTGGACTGCCTTGATGGCTATTGATAATCATGGAGCGGGTCAAGTCTGTACTGCCCGAGTCAGACCAAAAAAGATAGCAGTTACCCATGGCAGACTGCAAAGTGGGTACGGTAGACTGATGCACAACCTGTTGGACCAAGCTGGGGCGACCGTAAGGCACTACAAGATCGATGGGCAGGTCTCGGGAAACGAGATCGGAGATTGAAATGTTGCGATCGCAAGGGATAGATTGCACACAAGTTAAGGGTAAATCAGCTGCTGTCAAGGCAGCATGGAGTAGTTCGGTGACAACCTGGTTAGAATGCTTAGTTTCAGTTCCTCCCTTCAGCAATAAGGCATTGCCCGTTTTCCAGCACATACCGGCTAGCAACAACGCTAAGTCTGGAAACGCCTCATAAATAAAGGCAATGACGCCACGGGGTTGTAATTTGGCATAGCCTGGAGCCACCATAAAGGTGGATTGGGGAAAGGCGGTCATAGCCAACGGGTCAGTTGTTGTTGCCAAATGGCTCAACATCAGCCCCAAGGTTTGCAGACGTTCTGGAGCTAGCTTTAGCCAGTTCAAAACTAGGGCGGGAATGGCTAGGTCACGACTGACTTCTAAATCTATGGTGTTTGCTTCTAACAAATCATCCTGGCGATCTTGCAGGATTCGAGTCAAACAACGCAGCAATTCATTACGCTTTGGATGTGGCAGAAGTGCTAGTTTCTGCGAGGCAATGTGAGCCTGATGCACTGTTGTGTTCAGGTCAAATCTTTGAGCAGCATCCATAGGCAAAAAACATCAATTAACGTCGATAAAGATATGAACCGAGGTGAAGAGTGGGGACTGCCATGAATACAGCAAGGCCGAGCCGAAACTCCCTCTTGAAAGACAAGGGAAGAAGCGTTGGGAATAGGACTAATACAATTATGCCCATGACCAGTAGCCAGAATAGAAGTAACCGCAAATAAAATAGGGGTTTCCTTTTTCGGGAGGGTTGCCACCGACGCCCGGTCCAATACCAACTTTGATGGGGGTAGTCTGAACACTGTTCAATCGTATACCCATCGGGTTTCACAACAAAAACACGATGACATTGCTCACACCCGAGGGCCTCTGTGAGAATGATGGGGCTAAGGTGACCATGCCGTCGACAGGGACATGGATAAGGACTACTTATGTCTATTTTGTTGATTTTCGTGGAAGGCACGAACTAACAGGTTCCTTCAGATGATCTAGCCTGTAATATGGAGGTATCGATGATCCAGAATCATTGCTCCAACTTTAGGGGGAGAGACGGAATCAATATTTTCACCTTTTGCAACAACAGATGAAAATGGTTAGCGAAGATTCCCCCATTCTACCTGAAGTTTATGGGAAGAGAATTGACTTTAAAAAAGCGGGTAACGCGATTCGAACGCGCGACATTCACCTTGGCAAGGTGACGCTCTACCACTGAGCTATACCCGCAAATAAACCTCTTGCTTACCTAGCTTCTCAAATGTAGCCGGGTCTGTCAATAAATTAGGAATTATTGGATTCAGACTTCAAAGTATTAGAGGCTTGGGCGTTGCTTACGCCTGGAGGTAATACGGCTGTTTCGCCTAGACTTTGATTATTAGCATCCGTTACAGCTAGCTGTGGCCGGAGCTGATGCATTAGGCTAGCCATTTCTAAGGCATTCATGGCAAAATCCCAGCCTTTGTTGCTTTTTATACCTGCCCGTTCAAGGGCCTGTTGCATACTATCTACGGTCAGAATGCCAAAAATGACTGGAACACCCGTTTGTAAACTCGTCGCCGCTATCCCTTTGGAAACTTCACCAGCAACATAATCAAAATGAGGGGTGTGACCACGGATGACTGCCCCTAAGCAAATGACAGCATCGTAGCAGTGAGATAAGGCCAGCTGTCGAGCAACTAGGGGGATCTCAAAGCCTCCTGGCACCCAAATATAGTCAACCTGAGTCCCAGCTTCATTGGTGTCAACGCCATGACGATGTAGACAATCTTGGCAACCTGCCAGCAGTTTGCTGGTCACTAGGTCATTAAAACGCCCAATAACAATAGCAAACCGGAAGGATGCCGAATGCGTAAATTTGCCTTCAAAGACAGCCATTCCAGTTTGCCTTAACCTTTATCAATTTAGAGACACAGATCAGAATACAAAAGCGATTCCTAGAACATTTGAGCTTGATGATTGAAACATAAATGCTCAAGGTTCATGATTTGGGAAGGAACCTAGATAACAACGATAGAGGCTAATGCAGCTACGAATAGCAAAGTAACCCATGCAGCAGCACCACCCCAAATGAGTTTATTGGCGTCGTCCGATGCATCACCTGTAGAGAAAACCACAGGTACGCCAATTATCATTGCAAAAGATAAGGCAACGAAAGCAGCAATTAAAAGTTGAAACAATACTGACATGATTCTCTCCCAATCCAGTCCTGAAAGAAGTTTAAATATAAGCAAATTAACTAGGCATTTGATAGTGCCTACGCCAGATAATCATACCCTAAAAGAGGGGATTTACTTGACTGAAGTCGATGGGGCAGTAAGCGTTGGGATGTAAATAGGCTGGATGGATATTGTTTTATGTCATCGAACGGCAGACTTTGATACGTTGGGAGCTGCTGTCGGTATCACTCATTTGCATCCAGGGACTCGAATTGTTCTGTGTGGTGGAGCCCATCCAACGGTTCGGGAGTTTCTGGGGCTCTATCGAGATCAATTTCCCCTGATTGAGCATCGGGCTGTCAATGTAGAACAGCTTCGCTCGATTACAATCGTAGATGCCCAACGGCGTAAGCTTCTGGGACCCGCTGCACACTGGCTTGATCTTCCCCAAGTTCAAGTCAAAATCTACGATCACCATCTGTCAACAACAGGAGATATTGCCACCGATCAGATGATTCTTGAAGCGGTGGGCGCAGCCACTACTCTGATCGCGGAAGAGCTGCAGCGAAAACACCTGGAGCTGCCCGTAACGGTGGCGACGGCAATGGCTTTGGGAATTCATGTGGATACGGGGTCTCTCACTTACCCGAGTTCGACGGTTCGGGATGCGGCTGCTTTGACCTGGTTGATGGGACAAGGGGCCAATCAACGGGCGATCGCAGAGTATACCGAACCTGTTTTTCCCTCAGATTTACAAGATCTGCTGGCTCAAGCCTTGGAGTTAACGCAAACCCAGTCTAGACGTGGAAAGTCCTTGTCTTGGGTGATGTTAAAGACAGAGATTTATGTGCCCGGCTTAGCCAGTCTGACCTCACAGCTCATGCTTTTGCACGATAGTGACAGTTTTTTGCTGGGGCATGTCTATGGCAAGGCTGAATCCCAAAAACTAAGCGTGATTGGCCGATCTCGGGTTGAGGGGGTTGATCTGAATGGGCTATTGCAACCCCTAGGGGGTGGGGGACATGCCCGTGCAGCTGCCGTAACGTTGAAAACAGAAATGCCTCAAGCGGTGATAGATGACCTAGTGGCAACGCTGCTTGAGCAGATGCCCTTGCCGCCCATGACTGCTGACTTGATGTCTTCCCCAGTCAGAACCATTCGCCCTACGACTACCATCGATCAAGCCCGGCGGATTTTATTGCGATACGGACATTCTGGGCTGTCGGTGGTTAATGACGAGGATCAGTTAGTGGGAATTTTGTCTCGGCGGGATCTAGATATCGCCCTCCATCATGGCTTTGGGCATGCACCAGTAAAGGGGTATATGACGGCTCCGGTCCGCACGATTGATCTGAATACTTCCCTGCCTGAAATTGAACTGATGATGGTTACCTATGATATTGGTCGGTTGCCGGTGGTGGAACAGGGTCAACTGGTAGGGATTGTGACACGCACGGATATTCTGCGGCAGTTGCATCAGCTCAAGCATCCTGTACTTCCGGTCCATCAAAAAGTGGTAAGCACATCCATTCAGGAGCAACTGAGATCGCAACTGTCTCCGACGTTGCATACTTTGTTAACGACTGCGGCTGATGCCGCTACTACTCAAGGTTGGCAACTTTACCTTGTAGGAGGAGCAGTTCGCGATTTGCTGCTGTCGGGTCCCAGCCAGCCCTTTACCGTTAAGGAATTCGATCTTGTTGTCGATGGCGTGGAAACAACGGCAAAAGCTGCAGGGGTTGCCCTCGCTCAAACCTTGCAGGAAGCCTATCCTGAAACTCAATTACAGGTGTATGGCCAGTTCCAAACGGCGGCTCTTATTTGGCCCTCTGGATCGGAGTTAGCCGGATTTTCCGTTGATATTGCGACGGCTCGCAGTGAATTTTATCCCTACCCTGCAGCTAATCCAGAGGTGGAAGCCAGCTCTATCCGTCAGGACCTGTATCGACGGGATTTTACGATTAATGCCTTGGCAGTTAGATTGACACGCCAGGGATTTCAGCCCCAGCCGAGCGGCGAGCTACTGGATTTTTTCGGGGGGGTGGTGGATTTGCAGGATCGCCAGATTCGGGTTTTACATCCCAATAGCTTTATTGAAGATCCCACGCGAATCTTTCGGGCGGTGCGGTTCGCGACTCGACTAGAATTTGAGATTGGAGAGCATACCGAAGCGTATATTCGCCATGCGATCGCAAGTGGTATCTATACCCAAGTCCAGGCAGAGAAGGATAAAGCACCAGCTTTACAATCTCGCCTCAAGAACGAACTGAAGTATATTTTTCAAACATCTCACTGGGTGAGAGCCTTGACTTTGCTAGCTGACTTAGGTGCTTTGCAATGTATACATCCTCAGTTACAGATAGATAAACAGTGGTGGCAGCAAGTGCGGTTAGCGATTCGTTGGTACAACATATTTGAGGAAACTCATCCAGAAATCCCGGTTTGGTTGCTGATTCTAGAAGTGTTGCTGACCGCCTTACCCACGATGGAACGCTGCTCAGTAGCAACGAATTTGCATTTACCCGAACCGACTCAACAGAGACTTCAGGCCCTGGATGGGGTATTGCAAGAGTTGGAAAATCAACCTATCCAGGCATCCCCTAGTCAGATTGCAGCCCTATTGGAGCCTCACCCCATCTCAACACTGATTTTAGTAGGGATTCATAGTAGTGTCAGAAGGCGTCAATGGCTGTGGCAATATCTATCTGATTGGTCTGGCCGAAAACCGTTACTAACGGGGAAGGACTTGATTCAATTAGGGTATCGCCCCAGTCGACAGTTTAAAGAGATGTTGACAGCTATTTGGGCCGCTACCTTAGATGGGGAGCTCAGAGATCTTAACCAAGCACAAGCCTGGGTGAAGGAACATTTCCCCCTCTCCTCTAATATACTGCCAACGGCTGAGGGCTTAACATTTTAGATTAAGCTAAAACTCTCTCTAGCAAGGGATTTGAAGCTCATGAAAAAAGTAAACTTTCAACTCGTTCGGAGTATAACTAACTTCTATGCCCCCTGGTGTCTGGTAGAGTCATCTTACGAATTGCTGGAAAACTTCATGGCCAAGCTTCGCCAGGGACCAAGATGGCGCCAACCCCGTGTGAGGGATGGGATGCTCCAAGCATTGGTTCTACTTCTAATTGGATTGGTTATTGTTTACTTCGGTGCCAATCTCATTCAAAACCTGCAGCGTCTGCGCTTACCCTTTGGCTTTGACTTTTTGTTCACTAAATCTGGACCCAGTATTGGTGAAACTCTAATCGAGTATTCACCGACGGATAACATTGCTCTGGCTTTTGGGGTAGCCCTTCTCAATACCCTGCGGGTCGTTGTTCTGGGAATTTTTTTAGCGACCATTATTGGTATTGGAGTAGGGATTGCTCGCCTATCAGATAACTGGCTAGTTCGTAAGCTAGCAACGGTGTATGTGGAAACCTTGCGGAATTTTCCCTTACTGCTACAGCTACTGTTCTGGTATTTGGCTGTTTTCTTGAAGCTGCCAACCTTTGAAAATCGAATTCAACTTCCGGGACCAATCATTCTTAGCAAAAATGGAGTGGCTTTCCCCTGGCTACGGGCTAATGCATCAACCTCGACCTGGCTAATAGCTTTGGGCATCGGCAGTGTACTGGCCTTCTTGCTATGGCGCTACCTTACTCGGTTACAAATCGAGCAGGGACGCATCATCTTTGCCTGGTTATGGCCATTACTATTGCTCATGGGCTTGGCAGGAGGCATCGCCCTGTTCACCCAGCACTTACCGTTTGACCTCAGCCAACCCCAAGTGGACAAACTCGTGGTGACGGGTGGCTTACAATTCACATCAGAATTTTCCGCTTTACTCTTGGGCCTTACTTTGTATACGGCAGCCTTTATTGCTGAAATCGTGCGAGCAGGTATTCGCTCTGTTTCCATCGGTCAGTCAGAAGCGGCACGAGCTTTAGGGCTAAAGCCGACACTAGTCATGCGATTTGTGGTGTTCCCCCAAGCCTTAAGGGTGATTGTGCCACCGTTAACCAGTCAATATTTGAACTTGGCGAAAAATTCTAGCCTAGCCGTCGCAGTAGGCTACCCCGATATCTACTATGTAGCCTCTGCCTCCTTAGAAGATACCGGACGCTCGGTTGAGATTGTCCTGTTGTTAATGGCGATCTATTTAACAATGAGTCTACTGATTTCAATTCTGATGAATCTCTACAACCGCAGCATTCAATTGGTTGAGCGATAGAGCAATGAGTCCAATGCCGCCGAAATCTCCGATTACGCCTTCAGCTTCCTCTATATTGATCTGGTTGCGCCGCAACCTCTTCAGCACTTGGTACAACTGTTTGCTAACGGTGATTAGTCTCTGGATTATTTATCTTGGGGGACGAGGTCTATTTCTGTGGATGTTTAGTCAGGCGCAATGGACGGTTTTGCAAGCCAACTTACGCTTGTTCTTTGTCGGCCGCTTTCCCCTCGACCAAATTTGGCGAGTATGGTTGATTGTATTGCTGGTTTCCGCAGTAACCAGCCTGACAGCAGGTGTCATTCAGTGGAACCGGACTGTACCCATCAGTGTGGGGATTTTGACTGCAATTGGCTTAAGCGTTGCCCCTTTAGTGGGTGGGCAACGCCCAGAGCTAATATGGGTTGCAGCGATAGGCAGTGTTGCTTTGTTCAACCTACTGGGGGGACCGTGGTTGAAAGCTCACCTATCTCCTCGCTTGATCAGCAGAGGTTTGCCTTCAGTTTGGTTCCTAACCGTGTTTATGATCCTATGGCTATTAATGGGAGGGTTGGGATTAAGCGCCATCGGAACTAATGTTTGGCAAGGGTTGTTATTGACCGTGCTGACGGCAGTCGTTAGTATTGCCCTGTCATTCCCAATAGGTGTGCTATTGGCTTTAGGACGGCGCAGTTCCCTACCTGTGATTCGGACTCTCTGTATCTTATACATCGAAGTGATTCGAGGGTTACCGTTAATAGGAGTTCTCTTTATTGCCGGGGTGATGTTACCACTGGTATTGCCAAGCCAAGTACAGTTAGATGCAGTCTTGCGGGCAATTTGTGGTCTCACACTCTTTAGTGCAGCTTATCTGGCAGAGAATGTACGGGGGGGCTTACAGTCGATCCCTCAAGGTCAAATGGAAGCAGCCAAAGCGTTGGGGCTCAATCCAGTTTTGGTTTTAAGTTTGGTGGTGTTACCGCAAGCCTTACGATCGGTCATCCCCACAATTGTTGGGCAATTTATTGGATTGTTTAAAGACACTTCACTACTATCGATAATTGGTCTTGTAGAACTGACGGGGATTTCACGGTCCGTTCTCTCTCAACCACGATTTATTGGTCGGCATGGAGAAGTGTATTTATTTATTGGTTTGCTGTACTGGTTATTTTGTTATCTGATGTCTTTGGGAAGTCGGCGTTTAGAGCGTCAACTCGGTGTGAAGTGAGGCTTGTTGTATTCCGGTTGATAGATAAACTGCAATGACTGAAATGAATCCAATTATTGTGGCCACAGATGTCCACAAGTGGTACGACGCTTTTCATGTCTTACAGGGCGTGGATTTAAAGGTGGAGCGCCAAGAAGTAGTCGTACTGATGGGACCCTCAGGGTCAGGCAAGTCTACCTTTATTCGTACTCTTAATGCTTTAGAAGATTATCAGCAAGGACAGATTGTCATTGATGGCATGGAGCTATCCCCAGACCTCGGCCATATTGAATCGATTCGCCGGGAAGTGGGGATGGTGTTTCAGCAGTTTAATTTATTTCCCCATCTGACGGTGTTGCAAAATATCACCTTGGCACCGATTTGGGTGAGACGTTGGCCCCGCACTAAAGCAGAAGAGGTGGCGATGCAGCTTTTGGAACAGGTCGATATTTTGGAGCAAGCCCATAAATATCCTGGACAGTTGTCGGGAGGACAGCAGCAACGAGTTGCGATCGCACGGGCTCTCGCCATGCAGCCCAAGATTATGTTGTTCGACGAACCCACCTCTGCCCTTGATCCTGAGATGGTAAAAGAAGTGTTAGTCGTCATGCAATCGTTAGCTGAATCTGGCATGACTATGGTCGTGGTTACCCATGAAGTTGGGTTTGCCAGAGAAGTAGCAAACCGTATTCTGCTGATGGACCAAGGTACTGTCGTCGAAGAAGCTGCTCCAGAGCAATTTTTTCAAAATCCCAAAGAAGAACGAACCAAACTTTTCTTGTCACAAATCTTGTAGCCTGATTTCTCTTGAGATTTAGAATTTTTCAACCTATAGGTGAACAAAAGGCAAGCCTTTTAAGGCTAATATTCTTCCCTAAAACTAGAATTACTAAATTCAAAAGCATTTCGCAATATTTTAATATTTTTCGAGAGATCTTGAAACCCAAACGTGATATATTCGTCTAAAATATTTACAGAAATAAAATTTAAGCCAGTAAGTGTTATCAGCCTTCTATAAAGGTATAGAATATATCGCTAGCTTAGCTAAGAAAGCAGAAAGAATTTGTCACCATAGATTCTCTATATCGAGAACTTCTAGATTTCTGCTCAATCAACAATTTAAGATCAATTTCTCAATATGTATGATACTTTCCAACTATGAAATCTATGATTGACGTTAAAGTTTTCTAATTTCTCAATCCTAGTTCGAGTGCAAATGAGACTGAGCCTTTTGAATCTAGTGGTAGAGACAACTAGCAAATAATGTATTGGGGGAGCAAGTATGTCCCGTTGGTTGAGATTTCTGGCTTTACAAGTTCCGCTGAGCACCTTTCTGCTGACATTGTTTGCCTTTGGCGATCTAGCAATTGCTCAGGATAAAAAAGGCCAGCCATTTGTTTGCGACGGCAAATTTTTCATAGCTCAAGGCAAAACAGGGAAAGATCCGACACAACTTTTTATCGTTGACACCAGTACTACGCCTTATCAGTTAACCCCTGTTGGTGGGACGAGCCCAGGGATTAAATACAATGCCATTGGCTTCAATGTCCAAGATGGCTTTATTTATGGCATACACCCTAGTACGGGAGAAGTCTATCGTATTGATGCCAATGGTGTAGCTACTTCTATGGGCATTCCTCCTGGTTTACCCAGTAGTAGTTATTCGGGGGATGTTGCCCCTGATGGTACCTACTATATTCAAAGGGGAAACAAACTTCATTTAATTGATGTGTCTGGTGCCAATGCTCAGTACCAGAAAACTATTAAGCTTTCAGCTAATCCAGGCGTGGCTGATATTGCCTTCAACCCTGTAGATGGCAAACTGTACGGCGTAAATGCCGGTAAAGATCAAGTTGCAGTTATTGATCCGGCAACAGGGAACGTTGCGTTCCAGCCCCAGAAAACGTCTGTGAGTACAGCAGTCGGTGGAACTTATTTCGATGCCTTTGGTAATTTATTTGGTTATCACAATAAGGGAGAATTTTATCGATTTGATGTTCAGTCTGGCACTGGAGCTTCAACCTTTCTGAGTAGTGCGCCTAAGGTTAGTGCAAATGATGGGGCTTCTTGTACAGGCGCTCCAAAAATAGAAAAAACGGTATCACCTAGCGCTGTTAAACCAGGAGGGATTGTTACCTATACCTACAATGTGGTGAATCCCAATGGGTTTCCGTTGACGGTAGATTTTTCGGATAGTATGCCCGCAACAGATGGGCGAGTTTATCAACCCCCTATCTGTAAATAATCCCTTTGGGGGAACGGTCGATTTTTCAGCTGACAATAAAACCTTCAATATCAAAGGTTTAACCGTTCCAGCAAATAAAACAGGCCAAATTACGGTTGATGTCCAAATTCCCGAAGATGCAGAATTTGCAGTTGTTTATAACCAAGCATCTTTAGCAGGAGATCAAATCCCACCGGGACTAGATGGGTCTAAAACCTTACTCTCAGACTACCCAGATAGTGGAGAATTTTATGACCCAACTCCCCTCAAAATTACGGAGTATGACTTAGGGATTACCAAAGCGGAGTCCGCTGATCCGGTCAGTGTCGGCGAGAATTTGACCTATACCCTGACCGTCACTAATTTTGGCCCTGACACAGCTGAAGGAGTCACTGTTACTGAAAATCTTCCCGCTGGAGTCAATGTAGTTACGCTACCTAGTAACTGTTCGAATTCCAGTGGAACGGTTACATGTAATCTAGGTGACCTTGCCAAAGATCAAGTTGTCAAACTAGAAATTGTGGTGTCTCCGACCCAAGAAGGAGAAATTGTTAACTCAGCCTCTGTAGAGAGTCCCCTGAGTGACTTGGTCGAAACTGACAAAAGTAATAACGATACCAAAATTGATACAACGGTCAGTAACGAAGCCAATCTTACGGTTGAGAAAAAGGATGCCGCTGATCCGGTTGCCGTAGGAGACACTATTACCTACAAAATTTCAGTTACGAATAACGGTCCTGATCCAGCCACTGGCGTTATCTTAACTGACGTGTTGCCAGCAGGTGTGATGTTTGTCTCAGCTGAAGATAATAGCGGTCTTTTAAGTTGCACTGAAACAAGCGGCACGATAACTTGTAATCCCATTGATTTGGCAAATGGTGAGGGTGCGGTACTTGAAGTAACGGTCAAAGCTGATTCTCCTGGCACTTTAACGAATTCTGCTAGTGCCAAAGGGAACGAGAACGATCCTGATCCAGATGACAATGAAGCTTCCGAAAATACAACTGTAGAAAAGCCAGAGCCCGGACCTGATCCAACGCCGGACCCCGGACCCGACCCAACACCGGATCCTGGACCTGACCCAACGCCAGATCCTGAACCAACGCCAGATCCAACGCCAGATCCAACACCAGATCCTGGACCTGACTCAGATCCAACACCGGATCCAGAACCTGATCCAACGCCGGACCCCGGACCCGACCCAACGCCAGATCCTGACCCAACGCCAGATCCAACACCAGATCCTGGACCTGACCCAGATCCAACACCGGATCCAGAACCTATTCCAACACCAGATCCTGAACCCGACCCAACGCCAGATCCAACACCAGATCCTGGACCTGACCCAGATCCAACACCGGATCCAGAACCTGATCCAACGCCGGACCCCGGACCCGACCCAACACCGGATCCTGGACCTGACCCAACACCAGATCCTGACCCAACGCCAGATCCTGACCCAACGCCAGATCCAACACCAGATCCTGGACCTGACCCAACGCCAGATCCTGGACCAGATCCAACACCGGATCCAGAACCTATTCCAACACCAGATCCTGAACCCGACCCAACACCGGATCCTGGACCTGATCCAATGCCAGATCCTGACCCAACACCGGATCCTGGACCTAATCCAACGCCAGATCCAACACCCGTTCCTGGACCAGATCCAACACCTGACCCAGAACCTATTCCAACACCAGATCCTGAACCCGACCCAACGCCAGATCCTGGACCAGATCCAACACCAAATCTCGGACCTGTTCTAATTCCTGAGCTAACGCCAGACCCAACACCAGATCCTGGGCCTGATCCCGGACCGGTTTCAACACCTGATCCCGGACCTGAGCCAACTCCTGAGCTAGCGCCGGCCCCAACACCAGATCCTGGGCCAGAGCCAGCTCCCGATCCTGGACCTGAGCTAACTCCTGAGCTAACGCCAGACCCAACACCCGATCCAAAAACACCACCTTCTGATAGTTCTAGTCCGAATCCGATTCCATTTCCTGTACCAATTCCTATCCCAGGCCCCTCACCCGGCCCAGGCTCAGTCCCAGGAGGAACACCTTCTCCGGGTTCGGTACCACCCCCCACTACAGGTACGCCTCCCACAGTACCTCCAGGTGTAGAAACACCTAATCCAGGAACTGAAATACCTGTTTCAGAACCGGGCAGTCAACCTCCAACTCCTGTGGAATCATTACCTGATCCGCCCGAGCAGCCTACTCCTCAACAGGACTCAGCAGCACCCACACGGGATGATCCTCCCTCTCCCCCACCTGTGAGAGCACTTTGGTAAACAACCACTTGCATCAATAAGCTCTGGTACTTGATGTGCCAGAGCTTATTTTTTTAGGCTTGACAAGCCACCAATTAATCTTGAGAAAAGGAAGGGGTTGAGGTTCCTACACCATCTTCAGAACTTTAGCTTTTTTAGCAACTAGCTCAGCTACAAACCCGCATGGCCTATGGCTAAACCCGCTACTAGCGTACCTAGTACCAGAAATGGCTGGGCGCTGGCCTGATATTTCACGTCATTTTTGACGGGGTCACGCAGAAAGTACATATCTTGGAAGGTAATTTGAGGAATGACCAGTAAAAATTGGATAACGGCATATAGATTCTCGTGAATACTGATTAAGAATAGTGCCATGCCAATCTGGAAAACATCGATCATCAGCACACAAATCCAGGCAGCTTTTTTAATTCCAAAGACAACTGGGAGAGATTTGAGTCCTAATTCGCGATCACCTTCTACGGCTTTGAAGTCGTTGATAATAGCAATGCCTAATCCTGACAGACTATAAGCCAGCGTTAACACCATGACTTTGGGAGTGAGAGTGCCAAATAAGGCTTGGCCTGCCCACCAAGGCAAAGCTATGTAGCTAGCTCCTAAGGCAAAATTGCCCGTCCAGCCATTTTGTTTGAGTTTGATGGGGGGAGCTGAGTAGATAAACGAAATAAAGGATCCAAAAATAGCGAGTACTGTTAATGTGGGAAACTCATGGCCCGCCCAACGGTCGAGCCCATAAGCAACACCTATGCCCGCTGCTAGCAGGACAATAATTTGGGTTACAACTTGGGGAATAGAGATGGCTCCGGAGGGGATGGGGCGATAAGGTTCGTTAATGGCATCAATATCGCGATCGTAGAAGTCATTGATGGTTTGGGTATATCCCGTTAGCAATGGCCCAGACATCAACATGCAAACAGCTGACATCAAAACATGCTCAAAGGTCCAGGTAAAATGACCGGATGCAGCGGCTCCACAAATTACCCCCCAGACAAGGGGGACCCAGGTAATGGGTTTCATCAGCTGCAAGCGAATTTTCCAAATATTGGTATCGCCCGTATCAGCCCCTTTCATACCTAATAGTTGGCGAGCTGCACTGCCTTGTTCAGTAGCTTCGGATGTTTCTACGGCTGCTGGTTCTGAAGGTGTTGCTGTGGCCTCGGTATTATCAGTAGAGGCAGGTACCTGGGATGGATCCGGATTAGCCATAGTAGTCGAGAGAAGATGGAGTACAAATTTGAGGTGAAGAAACACTGATCATGGTACCGCTTGATCGTGGATCTTCGCCTAAGTAGCTGCTTTATAGGAGCTTGCGAATACGTCGAATATTGATGGCTCGACTAGAAATAGTGGCGGAACGATCGAACATGATTACATATATCCCTCCTGCAAGCTTTCCAGCTAAGCCTGGTCGAGAATAGCTCAAGTATTCTTCCTCTGACTCAGGGTTTGAATTGATATCAGCTGTTTCTTCTTCAAGTTCTTCTAGCTCAAACCCGATTTCTACCATCTTTTTGTTGAGGCGAGATTGAAATTGAGTGCGATTTTGAAAGGTAATGACCATCGCCACATTACGGTTGATGATAGTGCCAATGATGCCAGCTATCAAACCTGCTAGAGTACCGTACTGACGCAGTTCAGGAGAGGCAAAGGTAAAGGCTTCAGAACGAGATCCCACAAACATCACAATGATTACTGTCATGCTGAAGTAATACAAGAATGTCAATCCAATGCCGGGGCCTGTTAGCTGGGTATCTTCTTGTTGAGCCATAGAGGGCTGTTAAGTCTGACGAAGGTAAAGGGTGGGTGGGTGAAAACCATACCCGAGCTGTTACATCCTTGAGTTGGAGGATGATTCTGGATAAGGGGATCACGATGAAATTGGGTTTTCTTGCACCATAATCGTATCTTTGAGATCCATAATGCACAAGCAACCAGAGCAAGATTATTGGCTAGGTCATCACCGATCGAGAGATTTACAATATTGGTATGGACCAATCACTCAACCATTCCTCTGGACTAACTACTGAGCCTGACTGTGATCCAAGCTTTACCCTGCCGCCACAGCAAACCCAACAACTGCAGGGGCAGCTTTTAGATCCTCTTAAAGCACAACGAATGGCTGAGTTTTTTAGTCTGCTAGGCGATGCAAATCGATTACGGATATTGTCTTTGCTAGCTGAGAAAGAACTCTGTGTTAAAGACTTAGCCGTAGCCGTAGATATGAGCGAATCAGCGGTGTCTCATCAATTGCGAACCCTCAAGTCCATTCGGTTAGTGAGTTATCGCAAGCAGGGTAGGCATGTGTTTTATCAGTTACAAGATCAGCATGTTTTTAGTCTTTATCAAGCCGTTGCTGAGCATTTGGATGAGACATAGAGTCTCCATCTCCACTACTGTCACTGGTCTTGATGTACTAAGTGGAAGACTTATTTGGTGCAGTCTCACGCTCACAAAAAGAAACTCTTTGAGCCAGCGTTGGAATTAAAATTGCTGCACCTTTCAAAGATGTTGAGTCGTTGGGGGATTCGAATGGTAAAAATACTTTTGCGGGTAAATGTCCTAGTGGAGAATTTAAGGCAAAGGCTAAATTTCCATATCTATAAGGCAAAATGCTACCGTATTTTGGATAAAACCACTTCGTTCGTTTGACAAACTCAATTAGAGCAGTGTCTGAGTTATTATGCTGAACATTGGTGTTATCTGTAAATTTCCCAACCAAGTTTTGCCAAACTTTTGTTTGAGCTTTAAATCCAAATCGTCCTTGACTCGATTGCTCCCAATATTGGTTGATGGTGCGTAGGTCTTTACAAGGAATCTGTTCTAAATCTTCCACACGAAGAGTGCTGCCTGCGCGTCCAGTAACACTGAGAAGTAAGTCGCGGGTGATTTGATCCGCATTTTTCCACTGCCCAGCAGCTAATGACTCTTTTAGGGGCGTGTAATCCACCACTACAGGTGCGCTGGCCGCTGTAATGGTTTCAGGGGAAGCGTCAGTGTCGGCAGCGCCTTTCCCAGATACTTCAGGCGTAAACCCTTCCCCCGGTCCACCTTCCACCACCGTCTTATCTGGCACAGAAGTCTCCGAGGTTTCAGAAGGTGCAGAAGCTACGGTTGGCGCAAAAGCGGTAGGAAAGTAACGAGATACAACATATACGGCACTTGCCGCGCCACCGCATAAGCCTAAAAACAGTGCAGCGAAGAAAGTGCGGATGGGTAACTTGGGTTTCATCGACATTGAGGGGGAAGAGGGCAGGGCACTAGATAGCGGTGAAACATTGGGGCCACTTGAAATTGCGGTAGTTGGTGTAGAGACAGAAGATATGGGTTGTGAAATCGGTTGCGTGGTTAGCAAGTACTGCAAAGCGGCTCTGGCTTCGGTGGCATTTTGGTAGCGATGCCGAAAGTCATAGAGCACCATCTTGTTGAGGATGGTGGCGAGGTGAGGACTGACAGTGGATTGATCTTGCCAAATCACTTCTCCAGTCTGCGGATCCTTTTCTAGTTGATTGGGAAGTTGACCTGTCAGGGCTTGAATACCCACCATACCCACAGCAAAGACATCACTACTGAATTTGGGTTGGCCTGAATATTGCTCATTGGGGGTATATCCAGGGGTACAAATGCTGATCGTTTGAGCCGTATTGCCATGGGCGATGGTGGTTTGTAGACCAACGGCCTTAACTGCTCCAAAATCAATCAGAATAATTTTGCCATCGGGCTGGCGACGAATCAGGTTGGAGGGCTTCATATCTCGGTGAATGACCCCCTGCTGGTGGACAAATTCGAGGACTTCTAGAATTCCATCTAATAATGTGACCGTGTAGTATTCCGAAAACTGTTTACCTGGCACCAGTTCTCGACTTAGATCTGCCCCATTAATCAGTTCTTGGACGAGGAAGAAATGTTCTTCTTCTTCGAAATGGGCTAGTAACCTGGGAATTTGATCATGATTACCTAGCTGGGAAAGGCTTTCTGCCTCTCGCTGAAAAAGGCGGCAAGCATCTGGCCAGATGCTGGGATTCTCTAGCTGAGGCTTCAGTTTCTTGACGACGCAGTGAGGATTGCCAGGAAATTGAGTATCTTCAGCTAGGAAAGTTTCACCAAACCCTCCACTCCCAAGAGGTTGCAGAATTTTGTACCGTCCACCAAGTATCTTTTCTGACATATTTAATCAGTGCAGAACTATTAGTTGCGTATTCTACAGCGACTGCAAGGCGGTATTACAAATTGCAAGGGTCTTGTGAAGAAAGTCAGGTCTAGGATTTGGATGGGACGACGGATTAGAGATCTCTTGGCTGTGTTGTTATTGAATGTTACAGAGATAGTAGAGCCACATATCTGTGTTTGAAGATAGGTCCTTAGGACTCAGTTCAATTCCTTGGTTCCAGGAGTAAACTTTGATGTTTTTGAATCCTGATGCGAGTTGAATGAGTTGTTCTTGGGGGCGAATATGATAGGTGCGCAGGCGAAAATTATGGGGTTCGTCTCGAATCATGGCATGGGCAGAGGATTGGAGTTGTTGTAGAGAGTAAGATCGGTTAAAGACTCTGTGTAAAGACCAAATCACGAGTTCTATATAGGTGTTGATGGGGTTGTAGCTGAGATGCGATCGCCAATTAAATACCTGCTCCATTCCTTGAAGGTTATGGGTAGAAAAGCAGAAATAGCCCCCTGGCTTACCCACGCGCTGGATTTCCTGCAATACCTGGATGCGATCGCAATGCTCAATATAGTCAATGCCATTGAAACTAAACAGAATAAAATCAAACGTGTTGTCAGCGAAACAACTCATGTCCCGCGCATCGCAGACGGTAAAAGAGTTGGGATCTATAGAACTTGCAAATCGTTTTTGGCAAGCACTGATCATCCCAGACGAATAGTCGATACCCCTGTAATCTGCAGCAAGCTTGGCAAAGTGTTGAGTGGTTCGCCCTCCCCCTACTCCCATATCCAGCATGGTCATTGTGGGCAACTGGTCTTTTAGTTGGGTCAGTATGGCTGCTTCAGCAGGTTGTAACTGCTGGAGTTGAGCGTAGTGCTGAACAATCCCACTAGACTCGTAGGTCTTGAGATTCTGAAAATTAACCATTATTTTAGTTCAACCCAGTTTCGAACTAGGGCTGAAATATTCTACCTGACTATGGTCAGTCGCTATTCTAAGGGCAACTGCGTGCTAAGTCCTTTTCCAGATTCAGCCAAAACACTGATTTAAGACATTTATAGTCGCTTTGGGAGTCCAAGTTAGAACTCAACCTACTTACTGGAGACTATATGAGAAAGTCACTTTTCTTCGTATTGATCCCAGTTTTGATCGAAAGCGATTCTCTACTTGAATGAACGAAGTATAAAAGACACTGCCACAGCAAGCAGCAAAATAATTCATCCACAAATAAACGTCAAACGTATTGGCTAGTGCCGCTAAGTAAAGATATCTTTTGCCTGTGTTGATGGCATCCACTAGACCTATTTCATGCCCATGACACATCAACCGCCTGCCGATTTCAAACAAATATAGAGATTTATGCTTGTTATCTAACGTGCTCGGCTGCCGATAAAACTCTTCAATGCCTTGGTGATGCTTATCTACAAAGACGAGATGCCCTTCAGTTACCATGGCATGGTTGGTTGAGCCCCGTTCATCTTCATCATGATCACGATAAAGGGCTAAAGGTTCAGGGACCACTTCAAACTGATAGCTTTCAGAAATCTGCAACCACATATCCCAATCCCCGCAACACCGAAGATTGGTGTCAAACTGCAGATCTGACTCAATACACTCTTTCTTGATCATGACCGTTGACGGTGTGCCAATGAGATTCTTATAGATCAGATAATCCTTAACATCTCCGTTAATATCAGGTTTTCGCATCCGAACGATCTTTCCCTGATCGTTCATCACCTGCAGCCATGAATAAACCACACCCACTTCATCCGGGGCAGATTGGAACACATTGAGTTGCTTTTCTAACTTGTTGGGCAACCATTCATCATCGGAATCCAAAAAAGCAATGTATTGGCCTTGGACTGCACCTAAGCCTGTGTTTCGGGTACCGCACTCACCGAGATTTTTTTCCTGCAAAATGTATCGCACTCGTGGGTCGTCAATACCTGTAATTTTTTGTTGAGTGTCATCCGTAGACGCATCATCGACGACTATCAATTCAAAATCTTCGAGAGTTTGATTCAATACGCTTTGAATGGCAGGTATCAGTAGGTTAGCTCTATTAAACGTGGGAATGATAACGCTAACAATAGGTTTAGAGTTTTCCATAATCACAGTCTACTCCCACACGAAACATATAAATACTATCAAGCAGCCGTTTTAAGCGTGTTGATCAAATTCAGATATTGGTTGGTTGAAGCTTCTATTGAAAACTGATGCAGCCATTCGGAAACATCACTTTGAGACTGCTGGTTCAGAACGTCACAAATCGCTGTGGCCAAACTTGTATCGTCACCAACAGGGGTCAATGCCCCATATTTACCCCCTTGTAAAATTTCTCTAGGGCCGCTGGGACAATCCGTTGAAATAACCGGCTTACCTAAGGCCAACGCCTCAATTAAAACCGTGGGTAGTCCTTCCCAAGCAGATGACAAGGTAAATACCTTAGCACGAGCCATATAGGGGTAGGGGTTATCCACATAACCCATTAAATCAACATCTTCTTGGACACCCACCTCGGCCGTGAATTCTTGTAGCTTGTCTAAGTCGGGTCCCCATCCCAAAATGACCAATCGACAGGGAATTTGCTTACGGACTCTAGCGAAGGCTCGGATTAAAGTGGGGAAATCCTTTTGGGGTTCAAGCTTGCCTACACCAATGATGACCGGCGGTTCTCCAGGTTGGAACCAGGGATGATCGATCTCAGCATTGGCTTTGGAAAAAAGGTCAGGGGCAATGACTGGATTATAAATCGTTGTAATTTTATCTGGAGATATACTGCTGATTTCTGTTAAGGAGGTCGTTGCTCCTTGGGATACGGTCACGACGCTATCCGCCCAAGGATATAACAAGCGAATTGCGAAGGGAATGATCCTTTTCTTGCGGTTCTTATTGTGTTTTAACGAGTGGGTTAATGTGTTGTGTTCAGTCGCGATGACCACCGTATTTGTCTTGACGAGTCGTTTTGCTAGAATCGCGACTTCATTGGCAAAATGCATACCAGAAATTAACGCTTGGGGTTCTGTTTGCTTAAGATACTGGGCTAGCTTTCTGATGCTGGCAAAACTGCCTGAGGCCTTCAAATCAACCACTGTTATTTCAGGGGGAATTTTTTTGAGATGGGGCCCCCAAGCTTGCCCGAGGACAAAATCAACTTGGTATCCATTTTTAATAAATCCACTGGCAAGATTGATTAATACTCGTTCGGCACCGCCGCCGCCGAAATAGGTTAGAAAGAATGAAATCGTAGTGGATGGATGGGACACTTGCAAGCTACTCCAGACGATATACCTGTATCATTAAACACATCTGTAATCTGTAATGTGATCTTCCACACAACTAGCAAATTTTATGGTTCGTTTAAGCGTTTGCATCCCCTTATAAAATTGGCTAGGGGCAGTTACTATTCATTCATTACTTTAAACGCAATAAAAAAACAATGCAGAGCAGCCAACAGGCGTTAGGCATAACCCATGACTCCGAGAAGACTACCCCTCATTTGTTAGTTTTCGATCTATCTATTCGGGGCCATCATCCTAACTACATTCGCCATCTCATTCGGTATTGGCATACTCAGACGCACTTTCAGATTCTTTCGATTGTGGTTTCGCCTCGCTTCTTAACGGAGCATGCCGATGTTGTTGAGTTTGCAGAACAGCAATCAAACCCGAATATTCGGTTTATTGCCATTACCCATCCACAAGAATCTGCTCTAAAGTCGCGAAAAAAACCAATAGACCGTAACCTCCGCAACCTTCAAGAATGGAGATTGTTTTGTGACTATGCGAGTCAGCTACAGGTGAACCACGGTCTGATTATGTATTTGGATACCTACTTTCTATCCATAGCATGGTGGCTAAAACCGCCCTGTTCTTTCTCAGGGATTTATTTTCGACCCACGCTACACTATCGTCAACTAGGTGTGCAGCCCCCATTGAACTGGCGGCAAAAATTGAATCAAGGTCGAGAGAATTTAAACTTAAACAAAGTTTTGCGGAATTCACGGTTGGCCACTTTATTTTGCTTGGATCCTCTAGCTGTACCGGCTTTGCAGCAGCGGCCTAGTCAAGCTGAGATTATCCATTTGCCCGATCCCGTGGAGTTTGTCCCACCCCCCATCTGCAGTTTGTACCTTAAAAGATGATTTGGGGATTGAAGCTGAGAGAACCGTATTTTTTATTATTTGGAGCCATTGATGGCCGCAAAGGGATTCATCAAATCCTAGATGCGATTCAGAAGTTATCTTCCGACTGGGGGCGACAGCTTTGCCTGGTGCTGGTCGGTGAATCCAAGATTCAGCAACAGCTAGAAGCGCGCATCACCGAAATTACGGCTTCTCAACCGGTGCAAATTATTCGGAATTATCAGTTTGTTTCGGAAGAAGAGGTCTGGTCCTACTTTCGGATGTCGGATGTGATTCTGGCGACCTACCAAAAACATGTAGGAATGAGTGGTATTTTGTTGCTGGCTGCGGCGACACAAAAGCCCGTGCTCAGTACCGACTTTGGTTTAATGGGGGCCATGGTGAAACAGCATCAGCTAGGGCTGTCGATAGATTCTACACAGCCGGAGCAAATTAGTGAAGGCATGATGAAGTTAATAGGTGCATCCAGGAATGATTTCTACAATCCAGAGAAGATGCGAATATGGGCAAAACAAAACTCCGCTGAAAATTTTGCTCAGACTATTTTTGCTGGAATCACCAACAACGATTGACCGTTGATTTGTCCCATGGAGTAGATAAGTAATTCGATGCCTGTCATTTTTTTGATCTCTGCCTACATCTTGCTGTATCTCATTTATCGCCGAGATCATGATTGGCGCACGGCTGTTCTGTTATCAGCCGTGTCTTGGGCGGTGATCGCCACGGTTATTGCCGAATTTTTGAGCTTTTTCTCTGCCCTAGTATTAGAAGGATTACTCATTGCCTGGATTGGGGTTAACCTGGGGCTGGGCTTCTGGTTTGTTCGCCATTCCCGGAAGACTAGCCTCCCGTCTCAACCGGAGGCACAAGATCAATCCTTCACTCGCTTCCAGCAAATTCTCCTGGTGGGTGTGATTGGTATCGTTTTGGGAACGGGGATTACAGCTCTTTTATCCCCCCCCAATAATTGGGATTCAATGACCTACCATCTGGGCCGGGTCATTCATTGGACTCAAAATCAAAGTGTGGGCCATTATCCCACTCATATTCCTCGGCAGCTATATTCTGGGCCAGGACCTGCTTTTGCCGTGGTCCAAGTGTTTATTTTGACAGGCGATCTATTCCTCAACTTGCTGCAATGGCTGAGTATGGTGCTCAGTCTGATCGGAGTATCGCTCATTACAGAACGGTTGGGGGGGAAGTTGCGATCGCAACTCGTTGCCGTCGTCATCAGTGCCACCATCCCCATGGGGATTTTGCAGTCTTCCAGTACCCAAACAGACTATGTGGTTTCTCTGTGGCTCGTATGCTTCGTCTACTTCTCCTTAGTCACGATTCAAAATCGGATTGGTTGGACCTATGTTCCGGCCTTGGGAGCGAGCTTGGGCTTAGCTATCCTGACGAAACCCACGGCTTATTTGTATGGGTTTCCCTTTGCCCTATGGCTCTTGTTCGTAGGCGTTCGATATCTGCGCTGGAAAGTTTGGCAACCCTTAGGGGTGTCCTGCGGCATCATTGTACTGATGAACTTAGGGCAATATTCCCGCAATCTCAAAGTCTTTGATTCTCTCTTTGGGCCGACGGGACAAGACAGTGGTTCCTATGGATTGCCCGTCCTGATTTCCAATATTCTGCGAAATTTAGCCCTCCATCTGAGTACCCCAATTCGATCTATTAATCTGATCACCATTCGGATTGTGACGGCGATCCACCAAGTCATGGGCTTAGACCCGAGCGATCCGAGTATTACCTCTCCCCCAGGCCAAAAATTTGATATGCATAGCCTGGTCAACCATGAAGACTTGGCGGGAAATCCCCAACATTTGCTACTGTTCCTCCTATGCATTGTCGTATTCGTCCTATTTAGAAAGCGCCTGAAGACTCGCGAACAGCTTTTATGGTCCACCTATTTACTCTGCTGCTTAGGGGGATTTTTGCTGTTTTGCTTCCTCGTGATTTGGTCTCCTTGGCGCAGTCGACTTCACCTCCCTATTTTTATATTGCTGTCTCCCTGGGTGGGCATGGCCCTCTCTGAATTATTCAAAAAGCCCATTGCCAATGCAATCACTGCGGGTTTTCTAGCCATTTCCTTCTTTTGGGTGCTTTGTAATGAAACCCGCCCCCTGGTGATCAATACGCAATTTGTGGAAGAACGCAGTGTCGTCACCATCTTTAACCAATCGAGAACGGATCGCTACTTTAGTAGCCGCCCCAAACTGGCCAAGCCTTTTTTAGCCACCGTGGATTATATCGCCGAGCAACCCTGCAGCGATGTGGGTTTGATTATTGGTGGCGATACTTGGGAATATCCCCTCTGGAAACTGGGGCGAGAGCGGTCCAACCGCCCCATTCGGTTTGAGCATCTTCAGGTAGATAATCCATCGTCGTCGCTTGCCTCTCAGCCACCCCATCAAGACTTTGAAGCCTGTATGGTGATGACGGTAAAACCTGAGTACTTGGACCAAACGGACCTCCAGCTTGGTGATCGAAGTTACCGACAAACCTGGGAGCAAGGAGACATAAAAATATATAGCAGGAGCTAGATTTAGCAAACTGCATGCCAGAATAAGCGCAGAGTTTAATTGCCAAGCACAGCCTATATTTAGCTGATTTATGACAAAACTCATCATCCAAATTCCTTGCTTTAACGAAGAAGAAACTCTTGGCATTACCCTCAATGAGCTGCCGAAAGAATTGCCCGGTGTTGATTGTGTGGAATGGCTGATTATTAACGATGGCAGCATTGATAACACGGTGGAAGTGGCGCGGGCCCATGGTGTCCATCATGTCGTTGATCTAGAACATAACCAGGGATTAGCCAAAGCCTTTATGGCCGGGATAGAAGCCTGCTTAAAAGCAGGTGCCGACATTATTGTGAACACCGATGCCGATAATCAATATTGCGCAGATGATATCCCCAAATTGATTACCCCGATCCTGGCAGGGCAAGCAGAGGTCGTCATCGGGGCGCGCCCCATTCAGAAAATCAAACATTTTTCCCCTGCCAAAAAATTTCTGCAAAAGTTAGGCAGTTGGGTGGTGCGGATTGCCAGTGGCACCAATATTACTGATGCACCCAGTGGGTTTCGGGCTTTTAGTCGCAACGCTGCCCTGCGGATGAACGTGTTTAACGAATATACCTATACCCTGGAAACCATCATTCAAGCAGGGCAGCATGGCATGGTGATTACCTCCGTGCCCATCCGCACAAATGGCTACCTGCGACCTTCGCGCCTAGTCAAAAGTATCGCCTCTTATATTCAGCGATCTATTCTCACCATCTTGCGGATTTTTATGGCCTATCGGCCATTGAAGTTCTTTACTTTTTTAGGGAGTATTCCCTCGTTTTTTGGCTTACTTCTATGGCTGCGTTGGCTCGTCTTATATTTCCAAGATCCAACAAGGGCTCGGGCACCGAGTCTGATTATTTCAGCGGTGTTGATTTTGATTGGTTTTCAGCTCTATATGTTTGGATTGTTAGCTGATTTATTAACGGTCAATCGTAAACTGTTGGAAGATATCCAGCTGCGGCAACGCCGAGCTGACTTGGAGTCCCATAACAAAGGATGAATAAAGATCTTTTTGCCCAGATTGCCTTAGCCCAGATTCCCAAGATATTGACCTTGCAGGATCGGAACCCTCATAGTCCTCACTATGGTTGTTTTGATCGCAACTATTGGCAATACAAAATCATTGATTTCCCCAGCGGCATGTCCCAGGAGTTTGTCTGGCCCCTGGCTTTGGTCTATGCCCATCAACTACCAAACAATCAATATTATCAGCAGGAATCGATTCGAAATTGGGTTGAGGCGGGGATTCTGTTTGCGGCGCGCAGTGCCCATAAAGATGGATCCTGCGATGATTATTTCCCGTTTGAGCGAGCCGGTGGGGCCGCCGCCTTTTCTCTGTTGGCCTGTGTCGAAAGCTATACCTTATTGGGATTGCAGAACGAAGAGGCACTCCGCTTTTTTGAACTACGGGCAGACTGGCTCGCCCATCACAATGAAAGTGGTCGATTGACCAATCACCAAGCGCTGATTGTACTGTGTCTAGAGCAAGTGTCTCAGTTGCTGAAAACGTCTAAATGGGATCAGGCCAAGGCGGAGCGCCTAGCCCGCGTATTTGAATGGCAAAATCCTGAAGGCTGGTTTCAAGAATATGAAGGCTGCGATCCGGGCTACCACACCTTAACGATTTCCTGTCTGGCCAGGATTTACGAACTCAATCCGACGGACCAACTGCAAACGGCACTGAAAAAAGCAGTGGCCTTGGTAGCAGAGTTCGTCCATCCCGACGGGTCCTATGGTGGAGAATATACCAGCCGGAATACCTACAACTTTTTCCCCCACGGATTTGAACTAGTGGGTAAATGGTGGCCGGAAGCGCTCAATATCAATGACCGGATATTAGCTGGATTGGCGAATGGCCTAGGGTCTTGCTATGCCGACGACCATATTGTCGGCCATCATACTTGGAACTATCTATTGGCCTGGCAGGATTTTGTCCCTGCTCGTCCGCCGCAAAAACCTCGTCCCCAGGGACGATTTTGGTTACCCGAAGCCCGAGTTCTAATTGATCGACGAGGGGATACGGAGCTGTATCTGGCCCTGAATAAAGGTGGGGTGTTTAAGTTCTTTCGTCATGGGCAGCTGGTGGCCTCAGATACGCACCTATCTTTGCAAGTGAAAGAGGGGGGCAAAGTTAAAAATGCCGTCGGCCATTTGGTTGGGGATTACCCCAGTACCCTCCAAGAAGACCAAATTTTGGTGCAAGGGGCTTTGGGCTGGGCCAAACAGAAACAAATGACGCCCCTGAATCTGATGATTTTGCGAGTGGTCATGTTGACGGTGGGCCGATTCTTTCCCAACTTGATCCGGTCACTGCTGCAAAAAATGCTGATTACGGGCAAAAATAGCACTGATTTTCAGTTCAAGCGTAGTTTTAGTTGGCAAGAAGGATACTGGGTGGTGACGGATGAATTACAGTCCCCCTCTTGGCAGAATGTTCTGTCAATGGGCTTGGGTGGCGCTCAAACCTCAATTTATGTGGTGATGAGTCGGACCTTTCAGGTGGGACAGTTACAGCCCTGGCAAGACCTAACCCAGCATGTCCGATCCTTAGGGGCAGGAGAATCCTTTAAACTGGAGCGCAAACTTTGATATGAAACGGTATAAACGCCCCATTTCCATTGCCGTTAGTGTCCTCATTCTTTGCATTATTTACTCAAAGATTGACTTCCAGGGACTGATTGAGGTTTTCCGCAATTGTGACTTGAAGTGGATGGTGATCAGTCTGGGAATGGTGATTCCCCTGACGGGATTTACCTCCTGGCGATTGCAGCAATTAATGCCTTCCGGTTCAGGGATGGGGGCAGGGGAAGCGAACAAACTCGTGTTGGCAGCCAGTACCCTAAATATGGTCTTGCCTTCCAAAATGGGAGATATAGCCAAGGCGTATTTTATTCGCGATCGCGGCTATCTGACCGGCACCCTCTCGGTCTCTCTGGTGGTGTTCGAAAAAACCTGCGATATGCTGTCGCTGTTATTCTGGTGTGCATTTGGCCTGATTCTATATCCCCAGAAGGATGCGTTTTTCTGGACCATGACGGCTGGGGTTGTGGCAGGAGTGACCCTAGGGCTACTGTTATTAGGGTCTGCTAAATTTGCCCACCTATTTTTTGGCATCCTGAGAAAGATCACGCCTAAGGGGATTAGTCAGAAATTTAAGAGCTTGCAAGAGTCCTGGCAAGAAATGCAGCAACATTTCTGGCAAGATCGGGTTCAACTGGCCAAGGTCTCAGGCACCTCGATTTTTATCTGGTTTCTGCACATGGTGCAGATTTGGTTTTTTACCTTAGCGCTGAAGGCTACGGTGCCTTTTATTGTCAGCCTTGCCCTCTCTCCGCTGGCCATTTTGGCAGGATTATTACCGCTGACTTTTGCAGGGGTTGGTACTCGTGATGCGGCTCTAATTGCCCTCTATGCCAATTACTTTGATGAAGCAACAGGTGCTGCTTTAGGGCTTCTGTGTACCATGCGCTATTTTCTGCCGGCCATTGGTGGATTACCCTTTTTACGGACCTATTTGGCAACCCTCAAATCGCAAAAGAAAGCAGCCACAGATGGCTAAGACTACGGGAACAATCTATCTCGATAGATCTCTGCTCCCATGAAGACATGTTTTCCATGCCAATTCATTTCTTTTTCGTTTTAAAGAATGACCAAACCTCATCGGCCATCTCGATATCAGCGTTTTGGTTCCCTAGTATGCGCAGGAGAAGCCTCCTGTTTCTTACTTGAATGCTGGGGGTGGTGTGACCACCATTCAAGATTCTAAACAGAACAACTTCAGTATTGTTGATGCCGTTTTTATAGGTATATTTCTCGGCTCTACTTTGATCTTTCACGGTCGTGTCGGGCAACTTGTCCATTTCAGCGAACGGGTCGGTGCCATTTCTCTTGATCCAATAATGAAGCGTTCCAGCGGTTGATAAGACATCGCCTCTCTTGGCCATCATTGGGCCGCCGTTATAGGGCAAGAAACGGTCTGCAGTGCCATTCATAACCAATGCTGAAACCGGAATCGTTGAATCTTTGCACTCTGAATTAACAGCATTGGATGCAGAGATTGCGGCAAATGCTGTTATTTTTTCGGGGATTTCTTGAGCGAGTCTAATGGCAAAATGCCCACCGTTTGAATGTCCAGTTGCATAAACTCGTTGGGGATTCGCTTGGTACTCATCCACAATTGAGTCCAGAAGCTTACTGATAAAAAGAACATCATCTGCCTTGGAATTTGTGGGAGCGTCGGCTCTGCAGTCGTTCCACCCTTTTTCCCTCCGAGAGACATAGCGTCCATTGGGGATGGCGAGAATCACGTTATCTTTTTTCGCAATATCCAGCCAAACTCTAAACGAAGCTTGAGGGGCTCTTGTGCCAGATAGCCCGATTAATTCATCACTGGTATTGGTGTGTCCATGGAACAGGAATACAATCGGAGCGTTATGGTGATCATCAGGCACGAAAAGGTGATATTCGCGTTCTACACCAGCAACGCGAATTTTCTGGTCAGTCATGAGCTGAGCATTGACACGGCTAGGCAGAAAAAGTAAGAGAGAAAAACAGCCTGCTTGAACAACTTTGGTGAGGTGTTTTAACATTCTTGATTGAGACCATCCGTTTGAGTGACATTGCCCGTAAGGAAACTGACCCTAGACCAACCACACTCGTTCCTGACGTTCCATTTCAGCTGAGAAACTTTTGAGTGTTAAGAGCAAGACAACATGGGGCAACCTCTTTATTATTGAGGATATGAACGAAGCACTGTTGCAATCGCAAATCATCGACTACAGCATCCAAAATGGCTACAAAGCTGAACACTTTACTGTTGCCAAATGCTGCGACCGTAATGTTTTTCGACTAGTCATCAATGAAGAGGAAGGGGTGGCCGCACGAATCTGTACTGCCTGCGATACCGAGCATGGTATTGGCGATAGTGATGACTATATCGATGAAGTCGAAGCCGTTTACCCAGTAAATTGCTCCTGTGATAATGATCAATTTGAAATTATGGCAGGGGTGGCTCTCTACCGTATGAGTGAAGATGTGCGGTGGTTTTATTTGGGCTGTGAATGTTCTGCCTGTGGACTCTCAGGTGTTTATGGCGACTGGAAGAACGAATTTTTAGGGTATACGAACCTTCTCAATCGTATTTAGTCAGGTACCTGATGTGGTGGCATAAGCAGTTGAGGATCATATAATGATATCAATGCTATCGTTAGAGAGAATCCCTAAGCTACAGTAAAGTTTATGGCAAATCTGATTGTTCGTAATATTGACGACTCTATAGTCAGAGCCTTAAAGATGCGGGCTAGTCAGAATGGCGTGAGCGCTGAGGCCGAACATCGCAAAATCTTAGAACAGGTATTGTTTCATCCACCCCAGAAGTCCTTCTCTGAAGTTCTTTGCCAAATTCCACAGGTTGGCTGTGACGAAGATTTTGAGCGAATCCAGGATGACTTAGCTCAAGATGTATTTGATTGATACTAACGTCATTAGTGAACTCCGCAAGCAGGCAAGAGCTGATCCGGGTGTACGGAAGTTTTTTCAGGTTGCTGCTGAGCAAAAAGCTCGCTTATACATCAGTGCCATCACTATTGGAGAGTTACGTCGAGGGGTTGAACTGATTCGCTATCGTGGTGATTTACCGCAAGCTAGCCTATTAGAGAATTGGTTGCAAACCATTTTAGACAGCTATGCTGACCATATTCTCGATTTTACGGAAGTGGAAGCTCAGGTATGGGGATGTTTATGTGCTCCCCAACCCCAGAATGCGATCGATAAACAAATTGCTGCGATTGCCTTGACTCGTGACTTAATTTTGGTGACTCGTAATGTGAGTGATTTTGCTGATACAGGGGTATCTCTGGTTAACCCTTTTGAGGTTGCTGATACTGTTTAACTGTCTGGAAGCAGGCTTGTTTTTTTTGAAAGTATTCACCAATAGATCTTTCAACGCTTCAGACTGATGTCTTGAGTCCATTGCTACTATAAGTAAAAAGCCCTAGTTTTTTTATTAGAAATTGTATATATGGTGTTGGACAAGTGTTCGAGTACAAACCTAAGTTAGAAAAATAGATATATCTTAGGGGTAAGGCATGCGAACTAGTGATGATTGCAAAATAGGAATATCAATTCCATATTTACGAGTCACATTTTTTTACAGTCTCAGAAAACCAATTTGCTGCGGTAGGTGAAATAATAATATTCTCTATAGTTTTGTTTATGTTTAACGGAACGAGTATTCCTGTGGGATAACCATCTAGCATATTAGAATTGCCGGTTCCAGGATTTCTTCTCCAGTATACAATTCGGATTTCCCGCTCATGCTGGAAAGACTTTAATTTATGCATTATTGGATAAAAAACATTATTTGACGGCATATCATCTATGTGATGGTTAATATATTTCACTTTCCCAATAAAATAATGACTACTTTCTACTCCTGGCACATCAGGTAAAGCATCACCAAGCTTTTGATAAGTTGTCTGAATACAAACTGCTTCACTATATGAGCTTGAATAAAGTTGCCACATTGCGTGTGATTCGGATTCGTTCAAATGCCAGCAACTGACATAATTAGTTGATAATCCAAGAAGACGAGATTTTTGCGAATTTAAAGCTATTTTATCTCCTGATTCTACTTTTCTAAACTCTTTTTTTGTTGTTGTGCCTTCATACGGATCTGCATGTGCTAAGACCTTAACTTGAGGCAAGTACAAAGATTGAGTTTGAAGAAATGAGACATATTTTGCAAAATTCATGTAGCGCCATACACGTATATTTGGATCGCTCGGTTGCTCGAATGCAGGGTGTTCTCTATCAACGGGCATAAATTTTTGTACGATAGAACTGCAAGCTAGACATAAAAAGGATGAATAATTGATTAATATCAAGAATATCAATGGCCACCAGTTTTAAATTCTTGATATTAATCTTCAGCGATTTCAACTATTTACTAAATAAAAGAAACATAATAATTACTCCAATTCTAAAGGCATTGTCTGGATTTTGCCCAACTAATTTCAGAATAGAAACATCATCTGTAAATTTATCTAAACTTTAACATTTTTGCTAGAATTCTTAATCTCTTTAAAAGCTCTCTAAATTGGATGTATAGCGAACACCAAAGGTCAGTCTGTAATTTACTACTAAAAAAGTTTACTGCCGAAAGCAATGGCAATCGAAATCTATGATTATTGAAAGTAGATAATTGCTCAGAGAAATTGGATAAATAGTGTTTAACCTAATTTTGATCCATGGCATGGGTCGAACGCCCCTGTCCATGCTGTACCTACAGCACCGACTTCGCAAACTGGGCCATACCCCTCACCTATTTGGCTATTCCCCCCACCTTAGAATCCTT
This sequence comes from Acaryochloris sp. 'Moss Beach', assembly GCF_021497025.1. Taxonomy (NCBI): domain Bacteria; kingdom Bacillati; phylum Cyanobacteriota; class Cyanophyceae; order Acaryochloridales; family Acaryochloridaceae; genus Acaryochloris; species Acaryochloris sp. 'Moss Beach'. Next base: position 758,802 of record NZ_CP071717.1, on the reverse strand, counting down.
GCAAACTGTCACAGACCGCTTGGTTCAACGGATTCAAACCCAAATCGGTTCCCAACCCTATGCTTTACTGGGCCATTCCCTCGGCACCATTATTATCCGCAACACCTACCCCCCAGCTCAACTCCCATCCACCCACAGCCTGTTTTTTCCTCGCCCCACCCATGGTGGCCTGTCAAGCCGCCAAATTCTTCTCCAACGTCGGCCTCTATCAGCTACTCACGGGAGAAATGGGGCAATTGCTCGCCCAGGATAGTTTTATTGACCAACTCACCCTACCGCCCCATACCAAAATTTACGTTGGCACGGGCGGACCTAGGGCACCGTGGCTCCCTTTTGGCAACGAATTAAACGATGGCATTCTCTCAGTTGCAGAAGCCAGTGGAGGTCATAGAGTAATAACAGTGCCTGCCATCCACACCTTTATTATGAACTCCACCCCAGTGTTTGAGGATATTGCCCAGTCCCTAGATGCCCTAGCCTGACGGCCTCAGTACTATTTTGGCACCACAAAGTTCACCAGCTTGCCAGGTACAACAATTACCTTTTTCACTTCCTTATCGGCAATATACCGCTGGGCCACTTCTGACTCGCGGGCGAGCTGTTCCAAGTCTTCTCGGCTAGAGTCCGCCGGAACTTGAATCGTGCCTCGGGTTTTACCCATAATTTGAATCACTAGGGTAATTTCATCGGCCACCAGGGCTTCTTTATCCACCTGAGGCCAAGCCTGACCCAGAATAGAATCCGCGTGACCTAAGTTTCCCCAAAGCTCTTCACTGATATGGGGGGCAAAAGGGGTGAGGAGCAGCAGCAAGGTTTCAACACCTTCGGCATAGACGGGAGACGCTTTCTCCTTGGAATCACTAAGGGCATTGCTCAGCTTCATCAGCTCGGATACAGCGGTATTGAACTGATAATCGCCGTCTAAATCTTCACTGGTTTCTTTAATGGCAATATGAACAGACCGTCGCAGCTCCTTCTCAATTTTCGAGAGCTTGGCCTTATTCACCTTCGCTTTCTTGCCCTGGGCTTGGGCGGCATGCTCACTGACCAGTCGCCAAACCCGATTGAGAAACCGGAATTGACCTTCCACGTCTGCCCCTTCCCACTCCAGATCTTTTTCTGGGGGTGCCTTGAATAGGGTAAACAGACGAGCGGTATCGGCTCCATACTTATTGGTGACTTCTTCCGGGGGGACGCCGTTGTATTTAGACTTGGACATCTTTTCGTAAAAGGCTTCCAAGGGTGCACCTGTTTCTGGATCCTTAGGATCGTCAGCATCAACATTAATAGGTGCAATATACTTGCCCGTCTCCTGGTTTTTATAGGTGAGAGCTTGCACCATCCCTTGGGTGAGCAGCTTTTTGAAGGGTTCATCGAAATTGAGGAGTTTGCGATCGCGCATCACTTTCGTAAAAAATCGCGAATATAATAGGTGCAAAATCGCATGTTCAATCCCACCTACATATTGATCAACGGGTAGCCAATCATTGGCCTTCGCTGAATCAAAGACTGCTTTGTCATTTTTGGCATCGGGATAACGAAGGAAATACCAAGACGAATCAATAAAGGTATCCATGGTATCGGTTTCCCGTTTGGCATCCGCTCTACAGGTGGGACAAGCGACATTCACCCAGGACTCCAGCTTGGCCAGGGGCGATCCACCTTGAGTTGAGAACTCCACATCTTCTGGCAGCTCCACAGGCAGATCGGCTTCGGGAACGGGGACAGCACCACACTTAGGACAGTGAATCACCGGAATCGGCACGCCCCAATAGCGCTGTCGGGAAATCAGCCAATCCCGCAGACGATACTGCACCCTAGCCTTGCCCCAGTCTTTGGTCTCGGCTTTGGCAATAATGGCCTGCTTGCCTTCAGTAGAGGCTTTGCCATCAAATTCACCGGAGTTGACCATCAGCCCCGGTTCCGTATAGGCAGCTTCTAAGGGCGTATCCGCATCACTTCCTTCAGGCACAATTACCGTTTGAATCGGCAGCTTATTCTGTTTTGCAAACACAAAGTCTCGCGTGTCATGGGCGGGAACCCCCATCACTGCGCCTGTCCCGTACTCATACAGCACATAGTCGGCAATCCAAATGGGAATTTCTTCCCCGGTGAAGGGATTGATCGCCTTACCCCCCGTGGGAATGCCTTTCTTGGGCTTGTCCTCTGCCGTGCGATCCATCTCGCTCTCGGCTCCCACTTCCTCGATAAATTTCTCCACCGCTTTTTGCTGGGCTTTACTAGTGACTTGGGGAGTGAGGGGATGTTCTGGAGCCAGCACCACGTAGGTGACGCCATAGACCGTATCGGGACGGGTGGTAAACACGGCCACCTTGTCATCCATACCTACAATCGGAAACTCCAGATAGGCTCCCACGGATTTACCAATCCAGTTGGCCTGCATGGTTTTGACCCGCTCAGGCCAGCCGGTCAGTTTATCTAAGTCATTTAAGAGTTCTTCCGCATAGTCAGTAATTTTTAGGAACCACTGGCGCAGCAGTTTGCGCTCCACCTTGGCCCCGGATCGCCAAGAGCGACCTTCATTATCCACCTGCTCGTTAGCCAGCACGGTTTGGTCCACCGGGTCCCAGTTGACAGCGGCTTCTTTCTGGTAAGCCAGTCCCATATCCAGAAATTGCAGAAAGATCCATTGGGTCCAGCGATAGTAGTCAGGTGAGCAGGTGGCGATTTCCCGGCTCCAGTCAATGGAGAGTCCCAATGGCTCTAGCTGCTTTTTCATTTGGGCCATATTGGCATAGGTCCATTCGGCGGGATGAATCCCCCGAGCGATGGCGGCATTTTCGGCGGGTAGGCCAAAGGCGTCCCAACCCATGGGCTGGAGCACTCGGTAGCCCTGCATCCGCTTGAGGCGAGCAATGACGTCGGTAATTACATAGTTGCGGGTATGGCCGACGTGTAAGCTGCCCGAGGGGTAGGGAAACATGGATAGGGCATAGAATTTGGGTTTGTTAGTGTCTTCAGGAGTTGCATCTAGCCCCTGTTTGGCCCAGCTTGTTTGCCATTTGGGTTCAATCTCGGTGGGATTGTAACGGGACTCCACTACTGTTACTCCTGAAGGTCTGCGTTTGCTTCACTATTCTAGAGAATATCTGGCCTAAACTTCCCTCGATAATTCGCGCTAGATTACCGGCGCTAAACCTGTTGACTTATGTTAAAAAAATGTGTACGTCGATTCTAAAAGCTTTTCAAGGTGGGGCTTTTAAGCATACTTTTTGGACATGAGCTAACAGGTTTTCTCGCCAGGCGGATCAGGGGCACTTGCTGAAAACTCTCTTCGTTGCTGTATGACAGATATATTGAAAATGCTTTTTCCGTCTTATGTGTAAGCGTTCAACTTCAAGTTTGTATATCGACAAATCTTCGTAATACTGAGTTTTTATGCTGTGGTGCTAATGTAGACAAGGCTTGGCTTTGTTGGCCATTTGACTCAGCTTAGCAGGACGAGTCGTTAGCTCCTATATGCCGGACTCCATTGACAAACCGAGCGATCTTGCCGCCTACTATCCCTGGGCTGTAAAGCACTTGTCATGCGATTTTGATGATTCCAAAGCGGAGAGAGTTTACGAAACGAACGTCAGCAACATTTTGACGTCGGTGACCCAAAGCGATTTTTTCGTCGAATTTTCGGAAGTTGCCGCTACATGGGCAGAAGACTACCTCGTACAGACAAAATCAGAACTTTTCATGGACTCCGCTGAGCCGGACCTTAGCACAAAGCCATACACATCCGTTGTCGACAAGTCGTTTCGCAAGAACGTGCTGTGGAACAAGAGGTTCCCCAAACCTCCCCACCGTGGATGGGTCACATTAGATACCGTGTATTCGCAACTGAACGACCTTGTACGCGGAACGTTGGTTTGCCGTTTCATTGACGGACCGGAGTTGGTGGCACGTCAAATCGGCGAGTATGCGGCACGGCGTGGTTTGAAGTACAGAAGCTATTCGCAAGAGCGAGAATCGGGGTATTATGCGTTTCACGCTTATGTCTCTTTTCCTGTAGACGTCTTCGACATCGAGTGGAACAAACATAGCGTTGCAGTTGAAGTCGAGATTCAGATTACTACACAACTGCAAGAAGTTCTTAGAAGTCTCACCCATCATCTGTACGAAGGGCAACGTCTGCAAAACGATGACACCGAAAAATGGAAATGGGAGTTTGGTTCAAATCGGTTTAAGGTCGGCTATCTGAGTCATACTCTTCACCTCTTGGAATCGGTAATTGTAGAGTCTAGGGACAAATTGCTAGACAACCCTCATACAGATGGAGGTGAGACACATGGCTAAAACAATGGTCAGTCTTTATAGCCTTGTTGATCTGTTTCACTTCATGGAAGCAGGGCGTATCGCCGTTCCAGCGTTTCAACGCGGCTATGTTTGGTCCAAGAAGAACGCGAGCATGCTCTTCGATAGTGTGAATCGTGGACTACCGATCGGCATGCTGATCGCCGTTGAGTCAGACGACAACGGGTTTGCTGAGGCGACACCAAACGTTTCAATGTTTCCGACGCGTAAGCCAACGGATGTCAGAGGCGCTCGGCGACTTTGGCTAATTGACGGGTGCCAACGGCTGGCTGCCCTTTACAACGGGCTTTTTGAGTCAGCATTTCCACTTGGTCTTCTTTACGATCTGCGAACTCAAGAATTCATTTTCCAAGATCAAGCTGACGGACGTGATGAACTCCTCCAAATGTCGTCACTCTTCAATTCGGATCGCTTGATGGAATTGCAGTCCCAGTTGGTGCAACAGCTTGATGCTGATAACTTGCTCGAAGAGCTAAATGGTCTCCGAGAACGTTTCTACACGTACCAAGTACCTACAATGATTGTCATGGAAGCAGCTCCGGAAGATCTAGTCGAAGTGTTTATGAGACTTAATTCCGCTGGCACTACATTGACAAAAAACGAAATTAAACGGATTTCACAAAAAGACCGTCATGGAAAACGTGGCGAATAAGGCTGCCTAACAATTGCGTGAACCGGAGTGGCGAATCCGGCGTAAACTGAAATGCCGCCCGGTTACGCATGACGTTAGCGATCATTGCCGACAAAATCTTTCAACGAACAAGCAATATCGGGGAATGCCTTCACCAATTTACGGTCGGCAGTAACAAGCGAAATTGAGAAGGATTGTGCGAGCGCAACGAATTCACAATCATACGCAGAGCAAGCGCTCTTATCTGCCAGTGATAAGACATGGCTGGATTGCACACTGAATTCATTCTGATCCATCAGACTTTCCGCCTGACTCTGGATTTCAAGAGCGGTCGGAAAGTCTACAATATCTTTACGCAGATATAAAGCAAGAATATTGCGAAACTCACTCCGCCAGAGCATGGGCGCTACCCAATGGTCATCCGTTTCGACGAGACGTTCCGCATATCTCGTATTGTTATCCGCGGGCAAGAATAGATACGCAATAACATTGGTATCAACAACAATCACTCAGGGCGTCCCATCGTCTTCGCATCAGCAATATCTTTAGCACTAATTTTTTTTGTTTTTACTCGTGCTCGAACGGCTCGCGCATTCGCGAGTATCTGATCTGGGGCTAGTCGATTGGGCAGTAACATTTGCTCCAGACATGCGATTAATTCGCTGTTAATGCTTCGGTGGTTGCGATTCGCAGTCTCCTTGAGCAACTCGTAGAGGTCGTCTGGAATATTCTTTAGAGTTAGATTAGCCATAAGGCATGGTTTTTTGAAAAGCTGTAAATACCATTATGGTATCAATATGGTTCTTTTGCAATTACTGCAAAGATACCCACTCAGGCTATCAGCATAAAGCAGTAGTCGTATTCCCAAGCACCCAAGTACTCCCCATTCAGTTTCTAGATAAAATAGTGTTGAGTTTCCAAACTTGCGGGCAAAGAGTCAACCTAAATGGTCCAAACACCCTCAAAAACGCTGACCTTGGCGGAGTTTCTGGAATTACCAGAAACGAAACCTGCAAATGAATACATTGACGGCCAAACTATTCAAAAGCCAACGCCCCAAGGGAAACATAGTGTCATTCAAGGAGAACTTGTACCTGCGATCAATGGGGTCGTTAAGTCCAAACGTATTGTTCGTGCCTTTCCTGAACTGCGCTGTACCTTTAGTAATCGTTCAATTGTTCCTGATATTGCAGTGTTTCTTTGGCACCGAATTCCCCGCGATCAGAATGGGGAAATTGCCAACACGTTTTCTACCGCACCAGATTGGACTGTTGAAATCCTGTCTCCCAATCAAAGCCAAACAAAAGTTACAAAGAATATTCTTCACTGTCTGCAACACGGAACCGAAGTGGGTTGGTTAATCGATCCAGGTGAGCAAACAGTGTTTGTCTATCGTCCCAAACAAGAACCTGAAGTCCTGGATGAGCCAGATCAAATCATTCCTGTCCCCTCTTTTGCCAACGAGTTACAGCTTACGGTAAGAGAGTTATTTGCTTGGCTGCTGGAGTAAGGATTGAAGTTGTCAGCCAGGAATAAACTGATGGCAAGTCAAATCCGCACACACCTGATGTTTGATGGCATTGCAGCAGAAGCGATGAACTCCTAGCCTTTTCCTCAATTCAGACGTTCAGGAAGCAACCTTCTATTCTGAGGGTGAGAACAACGACAAAATAGAACAAGCCTCATTTACGTCAGGGGGGCGAGAATTTATCTATATTGATACCCCCGTTAAACATGACTTTGGTTTTACACCTGTCGTATCTATCTTTATTGATTGTGAGTCGGATGAAGAGTTGGCTCTATGCGAGGCTGTCTGAAGACGGAGAAGTGTTGATGTTTCTAGAAAATGATGGTTTTAGTCAACGGTTTGGATGGGGTTGCGATCGCATCAACGTTTCATGGCAGCTAAATCTGTCCTAGGCAACACAATGGCAGTTATCAGATAGGCAATTCGAGTGTTCTTCGAAGATATCCACTGTCTTCAAAAAAGGGCAAACCCTGCCAACAAGGCATCAGTCAGCTAATTGCCCATATCAATACCTGAACTCATACCTGAAAGAATCTGAACTTTTCAGGATTTTTTCTGCTGAAAATTTAGAGGATAGTGAATTCAACAAAGCACAGCAGTGCAGAACCAACCCACAACTTCCGCAGAAAGAAAAGGATAACCAACTATGCTGGCATTCGTATTTACTCAAATCATGAGCGTTTGGACTATTTGTTTCATGTTCGGATTTTATTTTGCCTTAGAAGCAGTAAATGTCGACTAGCTGAATGCACCCCATCCATTCAATCGATAGAGAAAAATGATGTTTTATATAAACAGCCGCAAGTACTCCAAATCAATCGATTACCGTTTCAAATCATCTTTTTTTGAAGCTAGAACATTCATTCTTTGCTGCAGTCAATATTGAAAAACGTTCAACTGCGAGTCTCATCTATCAATTAATTCCTTCCAAGTGTCCCTTAGAATCAGAAATCTATTTCTTTAGTCATAAGTTGGGCCATAGTCCTCCACTGTGCAAGCTCAACCCAGCTTACACAGAGTTTATGGCTTTTAGGTTTTGGGCTCTTTCCCGCCTCACTGATCATTGTTGAGAAGATGTAAATCGATACATTCACTATTCGCTCAACATCAATAGATTGGGTCGCTAGAGATAGAGATATTTAATTATCAAAAGAGAAATATATGGTTTTATATTAAATATTTTACAGTAAATATTTCGTTGTCTTTTTTTGTAACAAAGTTTTTTGTATTTTTAGCTACTTTTATTCAGTAATGGCAATAACTTAAGCAAGATTATAGTAAATATTTTCCAGTTGTATTTTCTCTGAGATATTGATAGTTTAAACCTGAAATTGTTCTCTATGAATAATCAGTTAGGGTAAGAAATTATGGTATACGTCGCGTTAGAGTGGGACCACAAAGTTGCGCACCCACCTATTCATTGGCTAGTGGTAGAGTGTTCTAGCCTTGGCGAAAAATTTGGAGGGCCACAGGCCTTACCCCCCAGAAGAGATGTTGCTTATTTTGTAAATGAAGAAACCGCTCAAGAAGATGCTCAAATGTTTGCGGACTACAAAAATACGATGAGCTCTGATGATCCATCTCTCGTCAAGCATTATTCAGAGTTATTACATCAACAAGCGAATCTTCACCGTCATGTGCCCTTTGCCTGGGATCATGACATTTTTAAAGGCTTGATTCGCTGGGCAGTTCTGGAATGGGGGAAACCCGGTAGAGAAGATATGGCATATTTTCTTGATTCGAAGATTGCCCAAGAGGATGCTAAGGCATTCAGCATCTTACGAGACCGAAGACTTTACTCTTCCGAAGAACAAATCCGTGAACTATATGCAGCGAATCAAAAAGCAACTAAAAAAGTTGCTGAACGCTCAATTCAGCCCGTTCATAGCTAAACGAGTCTCTCTTAGAGTTACCTTAAGCTGCTAATTATTTAAGGCTGTGAGACATCTTCTTGAGCCTTGGAATGGCTTTCTGGGCTAGAGGTAGCATCAAACACTTGAGGCAATGGCTCTCAGTGATATCGGCTGCAATATTGCTTTAGATAGGGTTCTAATTACTTCATCCCAGGCTACGTTTATAGTCTGGGATGAAGTAACTAGAACGGATCTTTAAAACATCTCACGCCCTTGTAGCCTATAGGTCATGCCTCAATACTCTAACTGTCAATAGCTCTCAAAAGGTTTGGAGTCCTAGATTTGCAGCATACTGCCTCCCATCGGTATCCAGCTTAAGTTTGATACCGATGGCCAGAACGTGGCTATCAATTTAAATGCATTAGACGAAGAACTACTAGACCTCTTGCAATATGCATTTCACGATATGCTATTGGCTCATAAACTGGGCCAATTCCGTCTATATATTTGAGACTCCATTCATAATCTTGTGACCAATTACACAAGAGGTCTAATAATTGTCCAAACCAAGGTAAATCAAACTGCGCCTACTTTCCCATAAAGGTAGAGAGTCAGGAAAATCAGACTGAGCTTTGGCACCCTTCAATTCAGTATGTGGCGATGATGCAGCATAAAAACTACAGCCTGGATTTTTATTAGATCTAAACTAGCTGAGATCAACATTACCTCCGTCGCTGATCCACTTTCCCTTGGTAATCATTGAAGCTATCCATGATTCATCGCTGATGGTCATATTTTGTTAGTTCCAGACTTAACACCCGATTTTCTGAAAGCACAGCCAGGTAAAACCAATAGCTCCTTATCACTGATCTAGCTTGCCCCAGATATTGGGCAGCTAGCCGAGGGTAGAGAATATAGATTTGCAGGACTTTTGCCAGGAAAAGTCACGTTTGACATCACTGATAATAGGTTGGCAATGATGATTTATAACTTCAGAGAAGCCAATCTAAAACAGATACAGTTGAGTTTTTGCATGTAGTTTCTGGACAATCTCCAAGATTAGAGTACACAGAGTACAAATTGGATGTTGTTTGAGGAATTCACGGCATCATCTTGTTCTCCTAAGAACTGTTTATTGAGAGTAATTAGGTAAAACTATTTGTCGGACTAATAGAACTGACATCAAAAGATATATAACATTTTCTATATCCAGTATGCCAGAGCATTTCAGTCATCTAAAAAACACCGAGACAATCTTTTCAACTATTTGTATATAAATTCATGCATCCTCGAAGATACATTAGGATTATTCCGAAGAAATAGCTATAACCTCAACAATGACACATATTGAGCTAGTAAACCTCATTAAATATACTTATTTTGTCGAGTAAATTATTCTGAATAATGTATAGACCTATACATTATTCAGAATATCAAATAAGTTTAATTCTCTTTAAAGATACCTATAAATGTACAACAAATATCTCTATAGCTAGTTTTAACAGAGACAAAAAAAACTTAAATCAGTAAAAAATACTCAAAATATTTATATGCTCATATATCCTTCTATGTATCTTTTGCTTGGCGCAAATAATCCTTAAATGCTTACTATCAAAGGGCTATGGGAGACATCAATATATTAGACTTCTCCAAATAAACTCACTTTTTTTTGATTTTCTAATGACATTAGTATAATTACTTAGTTTTTAAGAAATATATAAAAAATACACAAATGCAAACTATTACTTTGCTAGACAATATGCCCTAGTTCAGAATTATTACTCAGTTCGACATTATGTCGAGATGAATAAAATATTATCTAAGGGAATAAAATCTTTTTAAGAGTATTATTCTTCTCTTTTGTGATTGTTTTTGTGTGGATTCATCATGACCTCTAACGAATTGATTGATTTTTATCTAGATCATTTATCATCAAGCATGACGGCATCAGATTGCCGAGCATTGTGTTCTTCTGTACTAGAAGACTGGACTTGTGTGTGTGTCAAGAAAGGGATTGCTTTAGTAGGTCACATTTATAACCATCCTAAATATCCTCAAGGGCAAGAAATCAAAACTTCAAGGATTGATGGATTTTTTTGCTAAGGATATGCACATATATATCACTACTCAAAATTCTATGTATACCTTAGGAGTACCCAACGAAGAATTTGCTGGAGATCTAGAGCTTTTATTTAATGACTCCATTGATGACACGACAGGACTCGCCTCTAATGCATTTGATGATGCCCTAGCAGAGTTTTTTCTTAAACGTTAAATAAAGTAGGTCTCGGTAGTGCTTAGATGATATCGAGACCTTGGTAGAACACCCTATGACAATCTGCTATCGAAAAAATAATAGTCAGCCATGATACGTATAAGTACTCAAGGCAATAATTGATTTGATATTTATTTTGGCAACAGCGAACGATTCCATACTGTGATGTGCACTGCTTTTTATTCAATTTTAAACTCGGTTCAAACGGAGATTACAGTGGTCCATCCTAAAGAGGTTGGAGGTTTTGAGCGAATTCGTGAAAAGTCTACTTATTCCCCTATCTATCTTGGGCTGCATCAGTCTGTTGGCAGGCTACTTGCGGTTTATTGTCGATGAAAAAGGCAATATTCCCTTAAATCGCTTTCGGTTGACGGGATGTATCGGTGAGTTTCTGGTGGGCTTGTTTTTAGGGACAATCGATTTATCTTCGCGTCAACTATCGGAGAACGCGAAATCGGCTTTACTGGTTTATGCAGGAATCACTCTGTTCTTTCTGGGGTTTCGCTTTGGTACATAAGCGCTGCGATCAATGAATGATCGCTAAGTTGGGTCCAAAAGCAGGGCAAGCTCCTCTAGACTGATACCAGCTTGGTATCACTCCCTATGACTATCCCTTTCATTCTGGCGTCTGCTTCACCCGCTCGTCGACAACTACTGAAGACAGTGGGTGTCGATCCGATGGTTCTTCCCAGTCATTTTGACGAGTCTCAGATCACCACGACGGATCCAGAAGCCTTAGTGACCACCCTCGCTACAGGCAAAGCTGAAGTAGTCGCTCAGCAGCAACAGTCTCCTGCATTAGTGTTGGGATGCGATTCTGTATTGGAGTTGGGGGGAGAAATTTATGGCAAGCCCCAGGGTACTGAGGATGCGATCGCAAAATGGAAAACCATGCGCGGTCAAACGGGCCGCCTCCTCACAGGACATACCCTGATCGATCTGCAACAGAACCGTCAACTTGTCCGCTGCCAAATGACCGAAGTAGACTTTGCCCCCCTTACAGACAACCAAATTCGAGCCTATGCAGAAACCGGTGAACCTTTACACTGTGCAGGCTGTTTTGCCCTGGATGGTCGAGGTGGACTCTTCGTTGATCAGATTAGGGGCTGCCATAGCAACGTGATTGGCCTGAGTCTGCCGCTACTGCGGCAGATGCTAACAGAGCTGGGCTATGACGTGACAGAACTATGGTCTAACGAGTCACCTTAACGGGAGTCCCCACAGCAACCAATTCAAACAGCTCCTGAATATGTTCGTCATACATGCGCACACAACCGTGAGACGCCGCTGAGCCGACGGACGCCCGATTGGGAGTACCGTGAAATCCAATCCAATTCTTGCCATTGGTCCAGAATCCTAGCCAGCGAGTGCCCAGAGGATTATCAGGAGCACCTCCAGGAATAACGTAGTTTTGACCCTGAAAAGGATTTTGCCAGGGGGGATTACGAACTTTTGTCTTCACTGCGAAATCACCCACAGGCGTGGGCCAGCCCTCTTTCCCTACTGCTACTGGATAAGATTTTAAGACCTGATCACCCTGAAATAACGTTACCTGGCGACGACTAATGCTGAGTTCCAATCGGCGAGTCCCATGGGCGCTCGGCAAATAATTTCGAGGTTGCTCCAAACCTGGCAAAGGTGTTTCAGGAATATTTTGCTCTGCTGCTTGAGCAACATCAAATGAAGCTATTGTGCCAACAGAAATTACTACACAGGCAATTTTAATGAATTCAGTTTTCATGGGAGAAATTAAAACAGCAGAAAATGCAATAGAGACGTTAAATCAAGAGTTCCCAAAACATCTGCTTCAAATCTATCTCATGAATATTTGAAGAGCAATTTTTTATTATTCTTGAAGATATAATTGAATAAAAGAGTTTATATCTGGTTGTTTTTTTTGTGCTAAACATATTTTTTAACGCAATCCACCCGTTGGCCTCTGTGGTCGGCACTAGGTATAGCAATAGCTAGGCAAAATGTCATGGGAGTTTCAGCGCAGAGTGGTCTTTCTCTTGCAGGCTACCCATGTCTCAACGGTTCTATCCATCCGTTGCCTGCACTCCTTCCTGCTGAGCCTAGGTCAATGCCATTCTTGTTCTAAGTGGATGCCTTGGGCTACCCCTTCATTAAACGTGCGTATAGACTCACCAAGTCCACTCCCTGATACAAGGCTAAGGAAGCATAGCGGGAAATATCTTGTTGAGTTTCAGGAAAATACAACCCTAAGCCACACAACGCTTCAGGCTCAGTATGGGGAAGAGGAAGACCGAAAAGTTTTCCTCCCGTCTTATGGGACACTATCACCGAGGTTTTGAGAAAAGCAGTAAATTCAATCAGTTCATCTTCACTTTGTTCACCGAACGCTGAAAGACGATTGAGTAGCATCAATGCATCACAATTCAGCTCATCGAAGTATGGATAAGTAGAAATATTTAATTGACTGAATGGAGGTAAACGGCTCTTAAGAAGGGCTTGGAGCAATTTAGAGAGTTTTTCTGGGATTCCCTCGACAGCTTGGTTATCCACCAAAGTCAGGGTGTGATACATATCAGCCCTTTCAGTATCCATAATGGCAGCAGCGGCTTCGCGTCCATCGGCTAATGAATCAAGGCATTTCAGCCAATCTTCATAGTAGTAATTTGGGGCACCTAGGGTAAGTTGCGAAGCCAGGGTGTATCGTGCACAGTCCTTGGCTTCGTAAATCACTTCGAGGGTCGCTTTGTTGCAATTTTGGAAATATAGTAGCTCAACCTGGCCATGAGTCGATGGGTTGAATTGACTGACCGCCTTGGCAAATTGGTCAACGCTCATCCAGGTGCGTGTCTGATGATTCTTGGGATGATCATCTGGACTCAGTTCATTGATCTTGCCACCATGACCCACCACAATGACAGCCCAATGCTCAGCTTCAAAGGTTTGATGGGCCCAATCCAAATACGCGACTAAAGCAGCGTGATCGCTACTGTCTTCGTCTAAGACCTCGATCTCAGTAACCGCCCCTTTAATAATCTGGCGACGACGCATTCGGGATTTTCCCCAATAGTCAGATTGAATCGCCACCGCAACTTCAGTGGCTTGGGTGCCGCAGGTCAGCATTTCAATGATGGGCTCACCAAAATGTGACAGATCATTGTCGTAGGGCATCCAGTACAAAACAGCCCATTGATGGCGTAATTTAACTGGAACCCCTTGGGAGGGTTGGGCAAAACCTGCTATCCCAGTAAATCCAGCTGAACCCAGTGCATATTGACAGAACTCTCTTCGTTTCATAACGAAATCAGAGCATTTCAGAACGTTTTTGGGTCAGCCCAATGACTCCTAGACTAGGAGATTCTTGAAGTCCGATTTTTGGTGCAGTTTTTCTACACTAAATTGCGGTCAGTCAGAATCTCATACCCTGTTTTAGTCACCAAAATGGTGTGCTCAAACTGAGCTGACAGCGCGTTATCAACCGTCACCGCTGTCCAGCGATCGCGAAGAATCTTGGTCACCTTAGTTCCGGCATTGAGAATCGGTTCAATCGCTAATGTCATTCCCGAACGGAGTTTGACATTACGCATCTGAGGAGTGCGGTAGTTAAACACTGAGGGTTCTTCATGGAGATTGCGACCTACCCCATGTCCCGTGAAATCTTCGACGACTACAAAACCATTTCCTTCCACATGGTCTTGAATAGCCCCGGCAATATCCATTAGATAATTACCTTCTTTAACCTGCTCAATCCCTTTGAAGAGAGATTCTTCAGCCACTCGAATCAGCTTGGCGGCATCATCGGTTACTTCTTCCACCGCAATCGTAATGCAGGAATCACCGTGGAAGCCTTCAAAAAATGCGCCTGTATCCACTTTTAAAACATCACCCGACTGAATGACTTTTTTGGAGTTGGGAATACCATGTACCACTTCGTGATTGATGCTGGCACAAATAGAGGCTGGAAAACCGTGATATCCCTTGAAACTAGGGGTAGCTCCCATCTCACGAATTCGCTTTTCGGCATGGGCATCTAAATCGGCAGTGGTCATGCCCGGTTCGACCAGTTCAGAAATCTCTTTCAGGACAGTGGCTACAATCCGAGACGACTGTCGCATGATCTCAATCTCACGCTTGGACTTGATTTCAATCCCTCGACCACGTTGCTTCGATATAGAGGGTTGGGCAGGCTGAGCCAATAGATTAGAGAGAATGTTCATGCGTTTTTGAAGACAGGTTTGCTGAGGATTTAGACCAATCGACTGAACAATGTAGCAGCAAGCTACTACATGAATTGATTACCCTACCCCTAAGGATAACGCCAAATTCTCTTTCATAGACACATAGCCACTGCCTTAAAAGGGCATTACCATACTGACCAACGCCTCTTCCCTTTGTTGAGAATTGTGGTTAATCCTCTCCAGTCCCCCCTGAAACTCTAGCCTTTAATTTATGCAGCCAATATGTCGAAGCATTTCCAGCTGTTGCTGGGCAGGGACTAGCGCATGGGCCCCTAAGAATCCACTGGCCGCAACCGCAGGCATACCAATACCCGGAAAAGTGGAGTCACCACAGCAAAGCAGACCCGGAATTTTTGTTTTGGGGCCGGGGAAAAGGCCTTGACCTGCCCGAATCCCTGGGCCATAAGTACCCCGATGGCGGCGTAAAAAGCGCTCATGGGTTAAAGGCGTACCGACTAAGGACACCTCGCAACGGGCTCGAATATCGGGAATAATCCGCTCCAGAGCCTGCCACATCACCTCGGCTCGCTGCTGCTTAAGCTGGGCATAGGCAGCACTATTATGGTCCAAACCCTGCCAGAGGTCATAGGGTTCATTGCCAGGGGTATAGACATGAATCACCTGTTTGTTTTCTGGGGCCAGAGAGGGATCCAGAAGGGATGGGATAGACACCAACACCACGTTCTGGGGCGCAGTCACCCCTTGCTGCCAATCGTTAACCACAATGTAATGACACGCTAAATCTGAGGGGAGGTCCTGTCCGTCAATACCCAAGTGCAAGTGCATAAAACTGGGGCAGTCCGGCAAGGTTTGTTTTTGGCGATAGCGAGTATGGGAAGCGGGCAGTAAAGAGGCTGTATCCCAAAAAGACGCATTAGAAATCACCGCCTGACGGCATCGCAATTCCTCACCTGTCCGCAATCGCACCCAACGGCTCGCTGGTTCTCAATCAGAATCTCCTCAACGTGGGCACCGAGTCGAATTTGGCCGCCCTGTTTTGTCAAGCCTCGGAGTAGTGCATCTGCGATCGCACCACTGCCACCGATGGAATAATCCAACACCACATCCGGGCGATACCATTCCCCAAACATAAAAGCCATTTCCGCCGCAATAATCCCATCTGCGGGTAACCCTGCCAATAAAAAACTCATTAAATCTAGCCAGTTAAGCAGAAATGGGTCCGTGACTTGTCCCTCAATCACCTGGCTAAAGGGACCTGTGAGTTGGCTGAGGTAGGGGATTTGTTTGAGCAGCTTGGGGATAAACCGACCAACGGTTTGTAATACACCTAAGTCAAACCGTATTGCTGCAGCAGGAAGTGCGATCGCAGCCTCTTTCAATGGCTCCATTCGTTGCTGCAAGGTCCGCCATTCGGCAACCGCTGAGTCTCCTCTCAACTCCTGCACGACATCACAAAATTGATCGGCCCCGACAGAGGTAAAGAAATTCCCTTCTGGTAAACAACATCCCCAGGTATCGTAGGTGGCCCATTCCAAATCCTCATCAATGGCATCCAATACCTGGCGTAAGGGATTCGGGGATGGACTGAAGGATAATCCCGAAAATAGAGAAGGACCCGAGTCAAAGGTATAGCCCTGGCGCTGGAATCCATGGGCTGCTCCCCCTGGCAAAGTATGACTTTCACACACCAAAACCTTGAGGCCATACTGGGCTAACAGTGCCCCACAGCTGAGTCCACCAATGCCACTGCCGATGATGATTACATCTAAATTGTCGTCATTCACCATCCATAAGTACCCCATAGCTAGGTTATTAATGGTAAATTCGCCAAGGATATTAAAACAACGCGATTTCTCTTCATTCCCTCTAAACGGCTATGACCTTACTGCAAGCAATTATTTTGGGGATTGTGCAAGGACTCACTGAGTTTCTGCCCGTCTCCAGTTCTGGGCATTTAGTGCTCGCCAGCTATTACTTAGGTTGGTGGGAAAAGCTGCCGCTCTATGTGGATATAGCCACGAACACGGGTACCTTTTTTGCTGTTCTAGTTGTCCTTCGTAAGGATGTCTGGCAAGCTCTATCTGGCTTTTTTGCAGGCCTCACTTCGTCTGCAGCTCGCCAGCAAGAAGGGTGGCGGATGGCGTTACTCGTTGTTTTAGGCTCCATTCCCACGGCCATGATTGGTTTGGGATTGAAACCGATTTTTGAAGAACTCAATCAGCCGCTGTATGTTTCCTTTGCGCTTATTGTCACAGGAATCGTGCTGTGGTTCACCCCCAAGTCTGGCCTCAAGGGGAATGCCATGTCTCTAGGTTGGCTAGATGCCACCATTGGTGGCATTGCTCAAGGCTGTGCCGTCATTCCAGGCATTTCACGGTCGGGTAGTACCATTTCCACCATGCTCTGGCGAGGTGCTACATCCGATTTGGCACCCCGATTCTCTTTTCTCATGTATTTGGTAGTGTCCTTCGGTGTCGCTATTTTGGGTATCGATGAAGTGCGAGAAGAAGGGCTGCAACTCGCTCCCCTCCTTGGCATGATTATTGCCTCTTTTATTACGGGCTACATTGCGTTGCTTTGGTTATTTTCTGTCCTAAAAAAGGGACAGTTTAAATGGTTTGCCCCTTACCTTTGGGTCGTCGCGGCGATCACGCTCATTAAAGTTGCCATAAGCTAATTTGGAAGCACCTCAGCTAAAAGTGATCGCTCAGCCAAGGTTGAGGACCACTAAAGAGCATAGTCGCCAAAGCCAGGACCTCCCTCGATCCATCTACAGCTCCCAGCAGTTTCAACTCCTGCGCTGTCAACATGCTGGAATATAGAGGAGCAAGACCTCGAATATTCAACTTCAAGTCGCCCCGCCCCCCCGTTCTCACTTGTCCCTGCCCTTGCGACACTTGCAATACAAACTGACCCGAGTTGGCAGGCACGAGCGGATCTTCTACCTGTAAATGCAGCTCTGCTTCAAGGGCCGGTGGGTAGCCCCGCAAAGTTAACGCCTTCGGTAAATCGACAATCCGCAACAACCAGCGCTCCGTTTTTTGCACCTGATAGGTTTGTTCCGCCAGCATCAGTTGAAATGGGTCAACTGGAGCCCCATACCAGAAGATGTCCTGGGCCAAGGATCGATGATCGGCGAAAAAGGTCCACAGTCGTTGCCCTGCGGCGGGGGTTAACCATACCCAGTCGTAAATATTGATGTTGTAACACCCAGAATCAATCTGATGGGCAAAGATAACGTATCCCTCCGGGTGCGCCTCTTCCCCAATTAGGTAGGCATAGATAGGGGTATCATCCTCCAGCATCTGCTCCCAAATGGCTGGATGTCGATCCAGGTTGCCGTTGGTTTGTTGGGCCCGCTGCTGATACAGCTCGGCTAGAACAGCTAAATCGCTGGGATCAATCGCCGTTATAGGTAAACTGCGATCTTTAATCGTCAAGGACTGAGTGGGGAGCTGATAGCGACAGTAGGTGCCCGCTTGTTCAAACCCCACGCTTCGGTAGAGTTGTGAAGTGGAAGCATACAGGGTGGCTAACGGAACGCCCTGCTGATGCAAAGTTTTCACCGTTTCTGTCATAAGGGACCGGGCTACCCCTGCCCCTCGATATTCTGGAGCTACTCCTACCCCAGCAATGCCATGCATGGGAATTCGCTGCCCCCCAAACCACTGCCCCATGGGATAAATACCAAGGCCACCCAAGACCTTAGGGCCGTGGCAAATCACCCTTAAATTATCTTGCCCAAGCTGACGCGCATAGGTCTGCCAATGCTCAGGAGACACATTGAAGCATTGGGTCACAACTTGGCCCAGGGCTTGAACTTGGCGTGAGGTCGCGGGTACACCAACCTCATAGTGCTGATGGGAAAACTGAGACATTCTCACGCACCTCTTCTAGAATTGCCCCTGTTCAGTCTCCAGCAGAGACCTCTCAAACCAGTGTCTGTCAACAGATAGGCAAAAATTTTCGGTCCCCAGATGACATCCAGGGATATGTTGGTATACTAGATGAGCTTTTGTGCATTAGTCATCCTGACTAGTGTCGAAGCGCTTCCCGTTTGCGGATGTGGTGGAATTGGTAGACACGCACGCTTGAGGGGCGTGTGGCTTATGCCTTGCGAGTTCGATTCTCGCCATCCGCATAGCTATTCCTTGTAAACAGAAAATTGACCTACGGTTCGGTTGCTTCCGCTTTAGGGGCAAACAGAACATTGTCAGCGTGGCTCTGTGGGAAAAAGTTAACACCCACGGCTGATGCCGCCACATAAACCGTACTCAGTACTACAACAGACAGCAGACTTCCTGCCAAGCCCATGGAAAGGTAGCGTCGCAGCCCCTGATCGTGAGCTTCTATTTGGGCAATCCTAACTCGCTTATGGGTTCTCCGATCTTTCCCGAGCAATACGACAAAGTAATATTTGCTTCCCAGCAGAGAGAAGGATTTACGGACATCGACTTTTCTACTAGGCGGAGAGGAACTGGTTAAAGCCGTCATCATGGCCTGACGCTGCTTGGCATCAAAGGATTCGGCTACCTCAAAGGGGAACTTGTTGAGAAATCGAGCGAGGGCTTCCTCTTCCTTACTGTTATTTGCCGGAATCATCAGGATTTTCTCCCAAACTGTACTAGCAGAATACCGTGGTTATTCTGCCCCAAACAGCGTGATTTTACTTAATTTGTCGTGGTTAGCCATCAGGCACTCATGTCTAGCATGCGCTGAATGGGATGGAGGGCTGCTTGGCGGATATCTTCCGGCATTGTGATTTCCGGCTTGCGATCTCGCATGGATACGTACAGCTTCTCCAAGGTGTTCAGCCGCATATAGGGACATTCATTACAGGCACAATTCCCCGTAGGTGGCGCGGGAATGAAATTTTTGCCAGGGGCCTGCTTCTCCATCTGATGCAGGATGCCCGATTCAGTCGCCACAATAAAGGTGTCTAGAGGGCTAGTCTGGGTATATTTCAGGAGTGCTGTGGTTGAGCCGATAAAGCTAGCATGTCTCAAAATGGTAGCTTCGCACTCCGGGTGAGCAATGACCTCAGCCTGGGGATGCTTGGTTTTGAGTTCGATTAACCGCCGTTCAGAAAAGGTTTCATGAACGATACAGCTGCCTTCCCAGAGCACTAAATCCCGCCCTGTTTCCGCCATTACATAGCGACCCAGATTTTGATCAGGGGCAAAAATAATCGGCTGATCGGCTGGAATTTGATTGACGATGTGGACCGCGTTGGAGCTAGTACAAATAATATCGCTCATGGCCTTGATTTCAGCCGTACAGTTGATGTAAGAAATCACCAAATGATCGGGATGAGCAGCTTTGAAGGCTGCAAATTGGTCCGGAGGACAACTATCTGCCAATGAACATCCAGCATCCAAGTCGGGTAGTAATACCAATTTATCTGGATTGAGAATCTTGGCTGTTTCTGCCATGAAGTGGACCCCAGCAAACACAATGACTTCAGCATTGGTTCCGGCAGCTTGGCGGGAGAGTCCTAAGGAGTCACCGAGGTAATCAGCGACATCTTGGATCTCAGGTTCCTGGTAGTAGTGGGCCAAGACAATGGCATTCAGGTCTTTCTTCAGGTCATTGATCGCACCCACTAAATCATGGGGCGTCGACAAAACATCATTTGAGCGGAGGGCAGTTGTAAACACTAGTCAGCGTCTATTTTTTGGCGAAGGTTAATAGAATGTAATTTGAATTATAGTTGATTTTACCAAAAATGCCTAATTCTACAGCTCTAACCCTCTGCCCAAGGGACCAATCCTGGAGCTGATGGGGGGGGGGTGTACTCCATGACTCAAA
Source organism: Acaryochloris sp. 'Moss Beach' (assembly GCF_021497025.1). NCBI lineage: Bacteria > Bacillati > Cyanobacteriota > Cyanophyceae > Acaryochloridales > Acaryochloridaceae > Acaryochloris > Acaryochloris sp. 'Moss Beach'. Next base: position 738,212 of record NZ_CP071717.1, on the reverse strand, counting down.
CAGTGAAGAGACATTCTAAAAAGGCTTAAGAACGACAACAATTCTCATTTTAAGAATATCCACTAAAAAAGCTTTCCCAGCAAGGCTTTTAGAGTTCTGAGATCAAGCACATGTTTTCAAAATACTCATCAACTCCATATCAATGAGTTGTCTAAGCACTATTACCACTGTCAAGAACAATTCAGAGCAAAGACTGGAAGTGGGAAAAGTACCAACGGATAAGGCTCAGAGTGTTAGTCTGTCAAAATGAGAATTGCTGTAAGAACAATGAAGAAAATTTTCAAATATTAAATTAAGGTAAGGCTTATCCCTGACAGGGGTTCAGGAAATTGGATCAATGCTAGCCTGTGTGCAGACAAATGGTTACACAACTGAATATTTCTGGTATCGTTGCGTTAGCTTTCACCAACGTTTAGTTTGGTCTCGTTTATTCTTCCACTTGGAAATTCTTAATTTAGTCACTTAGTTTTACTAAGACGTGGTTTGAGGAAGATAAAGCTGATAGGGGGGAGAAAAGTTTTAGGCTTCAATATCAGTGTTTTTGGAGTTTACTAGCCGAATTTTCTTAATAATTCGCTAGTGAAGATACTAATGCTTATCTCGCACACATTATTCCCGATATATAGTTCGGTATCCTTTTTAGGAGACCGGACTGGATGCGTGTTGGCTTGGGCATAATTGCATTTGACCTATTTCAGCATCACGACTTAAATCATGGACAATGTCATTCCTTTGTTTGGTTCTTCACAATCGGAAATTAAGGTTGTAAAACCCAGCTCTTTTGAAGAAGCTCAACAAGCAGTCGATCAACTAAAAGCAGGTCGCCTGGTTATGTGTAATGTTTCTGAACTGCCCTCTCACTTAGCTCAGCGCATTATCGATTTTTTATCCGGTAGCATCAATATGCTCTCTGGAGATGTCGTGAGAGTGGGTAGTGGCGTTTTTCTCTACAGTTTGACGGAAATTGAAGTAGCAGGCTTCCAGGAGCAACGATCGGCTTAAGTTTTTTTGGTCTTCTTAACTATCCAAATGATGTCGGTTTGTGTTGCAGCAGTAGAAGCGACAGGGTAAATTGGCTGCTTGACTGAATTTCTCTAGTCTTAAGAGGGCGTGATTCTAGTCTAAGCTAAGCATAGGCAGGGGCTTTACAGCCTGCTTTTTTCCCTTTTCTGCAGGCGAAATTTTCATGATTGCCACAGGCACTCAACTTAATTGGCAACCCATCATCCGGCAGATGCAGGCTGTTGTCGGCCAGGACGGGGTGATAGTGACCCCAGAAGAGTTATCCGTCTATGAATGCGATGGCTTAGCCAGTTACCGGCAACGTCCCAGCCTCGTAGTGCTGCCCCAAACGACGGAAGAAGTAGCGGCAGTGGTGGAGATTTGCGATCGCAACCAAATACCGTTTGTGGCTCGGGGGTCAGGAACTGGCTTATCTGGCGGTGCAATGCCCACGGTAGGTTGCGTTTTAATCGTCACCTCCCGCATGAATAAAATTCTCGAAATTGATATTGATAATCAATGTGTGGTGGTCCAACCGGGGGTCATTAATGCTTGGGTCACCCAGGCAGTGGCTCCAGATGGCTTCTACTATGCGCCAGATCCCTCTAGTCAGATCATTTGCTCCATCGGTGGCAATATCGCCGAGAATTCCGGTGGCGTTCACTGCCTGAAGTACGGGGTGACCACCAACCATGTGTTGGGGATGAAAATGGTCCTCACCAATGGTGATGTAGTGGATTTAGGCAGCAAAGTCCCTGAGATGCCAGGCTATGACCTGACCGGGGTATTTGTGGGGTCGGAAGGAACCTTAGGCATTGCCACAGAAATTACCTTGAAAATTTTGCGCAGTGCTGATGCTATTTCAGTTCTACTCGCCGACTTCACCAGTGTTGATGCCGCCGGAAAAACCGTTGCCGACATCATCGGGGCCGGGATTATCCCCGCTGGCATGGAAATTATGGACAACTTCAGCATCAACGCCGTGGAAGATGTGGTGGCAACAGACTGCTATCCCCGAGATGCGGGCTCCATTCTTTTAATTGAACTGGATGGCTTGCAAGTTGAGGTCAATGCTAGCAGCGAACGGGTTAAAGAAATTTGCCGCCAAAATGGTGCTCGTAATATCGCCGTAGCCACAGAACCAGAAGAACGGCTCAAGCTTTGGCAGGGACGGAAAGCTGCTTTTGCGGCTGCCGGAAAGCTCAGTCCCAACTATTTTGTCCAAGATGGCGTCATTCCGAGAACGGAACTGGCCTATGTATTGGGTGAAATTAATGCCCTAAGCGATAAATTTGGTTACCGAATTGCCAATGTTTTCCATGCAGGAGATGGAAATTTACATCCGCTGATTCTTTATGATGAGTCCATTCCAGGTTCTTTAGAAAAGGTAGAAGAGTTAGGGGGCGAAATCCTGAAGCTCTGTGTGCGTGTCGGGGGAAGCATCTCTGGCGAGCATGGTATCGGGGCGGACAAGCGCTGCTATATGCCGGATATGTTTTCTGAGGCTGATTTAGAGACGATGCAGTGGGTGCGTCATGTATTTAATCCCAAAGAGTTAGCCAATCCTGGCAAGGTTTTTCCCACTCCTCGTACCTGTGGAGAGGGGGCTCATACACATTTGCCTGTGGAAATTGATGGGGCATTGTTATTTTGACAGTGGTTTTGCATAAGACCTGCGTTAATCGCTAATTTTGCTGTGTTATGCAGATATTTCGTTGCTGTAGTTCGCTCCAGCAAAAAGCTGCTTCTGACCCATTTGAACGTTTCTTTGCAGACTTGAATTTGTAGCCTGCAATCTGGGAAAGCTATATCACATCGTTTCTTGCTCCCACGACTTGTGTGGACTTTGAGCAACGATATCTGTAGTTTGGTGAGCAGCAATTAGAGACATGACAATTTGGTATTTCAATTACGGTAGCGATCGCCTCGGCCCTTTCGACGAAAAGCAGGCCATTGACCAAGCCAGACAAAATTCCAATGGCCATTGCTGGCGACAGGGATTTACCGATTGGCTCCCCATTTCCCAAGTGGCCGAACTCCGGGGAGATGCCCCTGCCGCTGCTCCACCACCTCCTCCCCCCGTAGGTCCGGGTGCCGCCCATGAAATCGACTATCAAATTTTCGGCGAAGACATGCAGTTTGTTGAAGTCGAACTCGATCCGGGCGAAAGCGCTGTGGCTGAGGCGGGAGCCATGATGTACAAAGATGCTGTGGTCCAAATGGAAACTATTTTTGGGGATGGCTCAGCCCAAGCTTCCCAAGGCGGCTTTATGGACAAGCTAGTCGGGGCGGGTAAGCGCCTAGTCACTGGAGAAAGTTTGTTCACGACTGTCTTTACCCACGGTGGCCCTCAAGGTAAGGCCCATGTTGCTTTTGCAGCTCCCTATCCGGGCACCATTATTGCCGCCAAACTCAGTGATTATGGTGGACGATTGATTTGCCAAAAAGACAGTTTCCTTTGTGCCGCCAAAGGCGTTCAAATTGGTATTCATTTCCAAAAGAAGATTCTCACAGGGCTTTTTGGCGGTGAAGGCTTCATCATGCAAAAGCTAGACGGGACAGGCCTAACTTTTCTCCATGCCGGGGGAACGGTGGTCCAGCGTGACCTGAAAGCGGGTGAAACCTTACATGTTGATACGGGCTGTCTCGTTGCCCTGACCGATTCGGTCCATTACGACATTCAGCAAGCGGGCAATGTTAAGTCGGTTATCTTTGGCGGTGAAGGGTTATTTTTTGCCACCCTCACAGGACCTGGACATGTGTGGTTACAATCTCTTCCCTTCTCCAGAATGGCAGGTAGAATGCTAGCCTCAGCACCTCAACGGAGTGGGAGCGGTGGTCGAGGCGAAGGATCCTTGCTCGGCGGCCTTGGTGATTTGCTAGATGGAGACAACTTCTAGGGTTTGCCAACAGATATTTTCATAGCTCTCAAGCTCTCTAGTTTGATGGCAGGTTAATTCAACCCTTCAGCGCCTAACTTAGTGCTTGATTTTCACCTCTATCTGAACGTTAATCACCACTAGTAGGCGTTTGGAGCACTCCCGTTGAATTGGCCTGACCTGATTTTTTTTCGTAGACGAGTTGCGATCGCAATCTGCACCTGTTTATGCCTAATTGGTATTCATCTTCATACTCCCCCTGGAGTCACAGCCAAACCTCCTATTAATCAGCTAGAGATTATTGCTGAACTCCCCCAAGGAACAGAAGTAGGCAATATTGCGGTTACAGCTGATAAACGAATTTTTTGTAGTGTGCATAGCTTCTATGGCAATACGAATCGGGCCATAGAAATTCTCGACCAACAGAATTGGCAGATCTACCCCAATCCAGATTGGGGGAAGGCGCCTGAGGTTAATCCTCCCAATTGGTCGGGCCTCAACAATACGTTGGGAATTCAGGCAGATGGTAGGGGCAATATTTGGTTCTTGGACAATCCTAGCCCCACCTTTTCGACAGGTCGGCTCATTGCTTGGGATACGCGGCGCAATGAGCTACATAAGGTTATTTATCTACCCCTACCCATCATCACGGGAAATGCCTTTCTCAATGATTTTGCCGTGGATGTCAAACATGAGGCGAGTTATATTGCGGATACCTCAGGTGGAGCTGATGCCGCTTTCATTGTCGTTGATCTGAAGTCTGGCTTAGCTCGCCGAATCCTGCAAGGGAGCCCGTTTACAATCCCCGAAGATATCGATATTAAGATTGATGGCCGAGTGATTTCGTTAGGAGATGCCCCAGCTAGAATCGGCGTCAATCCGATCACTATCGATCCTGCTTACGAATGGATCTATTTTGGGGCCATGAATGGCAAGTCAATCTATAGACTCCGCACCTCAGATGTATTGAATCAATCTTTAAGCGAGCAACAGTTGAGCCAAAGAGTACAGCGTTACGGTGATAAACCCATTAGCGATGGCATTACGGCTGACAGTGCCGGCAATATTTATATTACGGACATCACGGCTAATGCCATCGGTGTAACGAACCCCGAGGGCAAATATCAGATCCTCTATCAAGACAATCAAAAATTGAGTTGGCCTGATGGTCTAGCAATTGGTCCGGATGGTTATGTTTATGGAACGGTAAACCAACTCCACAAATCCCCACCACTCAATAACGGAATCAATGATGCGATCGCACCTTTTTTGATTGTTCGTTTCCCTACTTTGGCACCTAGCAGTGTCGGTCGATAAAAGAAGATCTCAGCCCCAGCGTTTATCCAAGGAAGAGGGTTGTTTGTCCTTGATCTTAAGAGTTTGCTCAATTGCCCACCCATCTTCTTCACTAATCAAAACGGCATTGCCCTGCTGACTTGTAATGGTCAGCAGGGCAATAGGTATCGTTGACGCGGTCGATTAAGCCAATTAACTTACATTGAGAATGATTGGGGCAGGAGGCATTTTGCTCTATCAGCTTTTTGAATGCTGTTTAGTTGTGGCCATCTTGGTCCCCTCATTCTTTAGTTGTCTTGCGGTAAAGAGTATTACTCATGAGGATGTTGTTGCTTGGGGGTAACTAACCTCTTCCTCGCCAATCGCCATCAATCTAAGCCATCTGTAATTAGAGGCAATGGCTTCTGCAAAGGTTGGGTAAACCATATAATCGACATCAAATTCCTGGCAAACTTCTGCCACGATGGGAGCAATTTTGGGATAGTGGATATGACAGATCTGGGGAAACAAGTGATGAACGGCTTGGAAGTTGAGTCCACCCACATACCAATTTAAGAAAAAATTGCGAGGGGCAAAATCTGCAGTCGTTTTCAGTTGAAAAATCGCCCATTCATCTTCAATTTGGTTCGAGTCTGGATCCGGCTGAGGGAATTCAATGCCCTCCATCACATGGGCTAGCATGAAAATCTCACAGACAATGGCCCCGTAAGTCCAATAGGCGATACAGAAACCTAGGACTATCTGTAAAGGGGAGTAGCCTACCAAATAAGGAGTGACCATAAAAAACGACACGCCAATGACTCGGCCAACCCAAAATGATACGTAATCGATGGGTTGCTTGGTAGGTATGGAGTTGGTTTGATAAGGGGTGTTGAGGATAAACCGTTGGATATCCCTGAAATACCAATAAATGGGAATAAAGGGGTAAATAAACCAAATCCAATAATGCTGCCATCGATGGTGAGATTTATGGGGGGCATGGGGTGACATGCGGACCACACCGTCTCCCTCAATTTCGTTGTCATACCCTTCGATATTGGTATAGATATGATGCAACTGATTATGGCGAAATCTCCAGAGGAAACTAGAGACGCCAATAACGTCGTAACAGCTGCCAACAATCCGATTGACAAGAGGACTAGAAGAGTAGCTACCATGATTGGCATCATGACCAACGCTCATACCGAAGCCAGCCACCCCCCATTCCTAAGGCAACACAACCCAGTATCTTAATAACAAGATTGGGTGGCCCAAAGAGGATGAGGCTCCAAGCAGCCAACGTCCAAGTGGTAATGACTACCGTCTTGAAATACATTGCTGGATTATCCCGAGGCCTGATATTGTTTGTGGCGAAATATTCGTTGACCCGTCGGCTCAATTCTTTCCTAAACCCGACGTTCCTGGCAAAGGTAACTTGTGGATTTGTCAATTTCGATACCTGTTTAGTTGATCGAATTTTATATCTAAACCTTGCCCTTAAATGAGAAACAGTGGATTTCAGAAATTTTCTTAATCAAAAACCGATGTAACGTTGGCCTGCACTACAGTAAGTCAGGAAATACTGAGAACTGTGAAAAGTTGTATCTTGATATCGAAAAAGTTTCCATTCAAGGGTGCATGGGCTTTTTGTGGCGACATCGAGATTAGACAGTGAACCGATCTGGCAAAATTATGAATTCGGGAACAAAGGGCCAATTTCACCCAATTTCCACTGAGGGTACTTGCCCATAATCTGCAAGAAGATGTCTGATTCTAAAAAATCTGCTAGCCAAGTCTGCAAATGGGGCCAAGGTTGCGCTTCAAACCAAGGCTTGTCTGTATTAGCAAATTGACGAACAAAGGGGGCAATCGCCATATCTGCCCAGGATCTTTGCTGATCACACAGATAAGTGGTCTTACTGAGTTGGTGATTTAACGTCTCTAAGAATTTGGAGCCTTCCGTTCGGTGTTCTTGAGCATTGGCATCCTCATAACGCTGAGCATACTTATAGCGGTCTAGATGATGCTTAAAGTGACCATCACATTCCGCCACTAATGTTTGCAGATTCGCCATTTGGACTGGATTAGAACGGAGCCAGCCGTCAGGATCATGTTGTTTGAGGGCCCACATCATAATCTCTAGGCTTTCTTCCAAGATGGAACCGTCTACCTGCACCAGTACGGGAACCGTTCCTTTGGGAGAGGCATCCAGCATTTCCTGGGGTTTGTCTCGCAACACTACTTCCCGGAGTTCACAGATCTGTTGGCTAACAGTCATAGCCAGTCGAGCCCGCATAGCATAGGGGCAACGGCGAAATGAATACAAAATGGGATAAGTTGCCATGAAAACTAACTGCTTGGATCCGGTTGATGGCGGGCATATTCTGCCCCGATGTGACGTTGGTTTCGTTGCTTAGCTAGCTCAACTTGCCGCTGACGTTCAGCAAATCGTCGTTGTTGGTCTTCTGTTTTGGTGCCATAGCAGTGGGGGCAACTTTGGCCGGGCACATACTGTTCCGATGTCATCTCTTCCGGGCTAATCGGTGTGCGACAGGCTCGGCAGAGATGATACCGACCGGGTTTGAGGCCATGACCGACGGCAACCCGCTCATCAAAGACAAAACAGTCTCCTTGCCACTGACTTTCGTCTTCTGGCACCTGCTCTAAGTAACTGAGGATGCCCCCTTGCAGATGATAGACCTGTTCAAAGCCTTCATGGCGCAATAAGGCTGTTGATTTTTCACAGCGAATGCCCCCTGTACAAAACATGGCGACTTTCGGCTTTGTCTGTAATTCAGCTTGTTCTTTGAGCCATTCAGGCAACTCTGAAAAACTTTTGGTGTTAGGATTGATCGCCCCGTTGAAGGTGCCGATGGCCACCTCATAGTCGTTGCGCGCATCAATGACTACTACATCTGGATCCGCGAGTAGTTGGTTCCAATCTTCCGGCTTAACGTATTCTCCGACGGTTTGGGTGGGGTCAATGTCTGGAACCCCCATTTTGATGATTTCTGTTTTCAGCCGGACCTTCATTCGATAAAAAGGCTGTTTCTCTGACCAGGATTCTTTCGGGGCTAGATCGGCAAGGCGTGGATCATCCCGCAAAAAATTTAAGACTGCATGGATATTGTGAGGCAGACCTGCGATCGCACCATTGATTCCTTCTGTTGCCAAGAGAATAGTGCCTTGAACATCATTATCTTGGCAGCAGGCTAAAAGAGGTGCCTTCAACTCTGCATAATCTTGCAGCTCGACGAATTTATAGAAGGCAACCGTTAAAAATTCAGACATCAATGTTGATTGAAAATATCTAGGAATAAGCAAGACACAGTCCCTCGCCATGAAGGTCTACTGCTTCAAGCTGTTTCCTATGTTAGGACATCCCCAGGCATCCTAGATATTGCAGATAGTCCAAACACTGATCTAACCCATCTTCCAAAGTATGACTTGAGCCCAACGGAGGGACTCAATCCGATTCCTAAAACGATTGCCCAGCTGTGACAGATCTCAATTGATTGCCCTGCTTCAGCACACTTTGTTCGCCGTCAAATTCCACAAAAGTTGCCCCTGTTTCATCAATAGATTCCCCTAACTTAATATGGCGGGTAGAGCCATTGATTGAAACCATAAATACAGGTTGATCACCCAAGTTAGTGCCCCCCAAAAACTTCCGTTCACCATTACTGGGTGGGGTTAGGGGTAAGGGTTTAACAACTGGCAACTCATCTTCTTGGGTTGTGGCCTTAGCAGCAGCAATCACCGGTGTACTTGCAGGTTTAGGCACAGCTGCAGGAACAGGAGCTTCCGTGACTGGAACGTACACTCGCTCAACATTATTGGGAAGAGCAGCCGTGGTCGGGCTTGCAACACTGATCTTAGGCACATTCGGCAAACTAGGAAGCCCCCCAATTGGAGGAGTTGCCACCGTTCTAGGTTGTGTTCTAGCCTTGGCAGCAGCCAGTTTTGCCGCTTTAGTTTCTTGATTAATGCGTTCCAAGGACTGGCTGACATAGTCGGCAAATGCCACCGTTTCTGATGATGGCACCTGTGGGAGTGCGATGGCTGGCAGTTGAGGGGCAGCCACAACAGGGGCATGCTGTAACCGCAATTGTCGTCCAACCCAAAACATACTGATACCCACGAGGGAGACACATGCTGATGTCATCAGTAGTCGCTTTCCAGTTAGCTGGTGTTTGGCAGATGCTTGTGAGGAGGCTAAATTAAGACTGAGGGAAGCCTCTAGATCCTCTCTCAGAGCCAAGGTTGAATCTAAAGGTGTGTAGGGTACTAATAAATCGTCCCCAGGATCATTAGTCTCTAGCAACGCATGTCCTACATGCTCATCTCCGGTCGTTGCTAAGGCAAAGCTTGAATCATCCAGACCCATTTCTAGATCTTGGAATAACTCATCCATTAACTCGTCAGCCCCCATACTGGCGTGAGACTTAGGCAATGCGGATGATTGTTGGGATTCATCGACGCCTACGGTAGGGTTTGAACTGACTTCCTCAAACATATCTTTTTAGAAACAATCAAGATTTACTGCAAAGAGTACAAGAAGCTTAGCAAGTTTTAGTTTGGGCAGAAAGCAATCGTAAACTACAAACTTCTCGTAACCCCGTTAAATAGCTTGCATCCAGTGTGCCCAATTCATTGCCCAAGAGATCCATCATTTTCAATCCCTCCTCCTCATTCCGAATAGAGAGACCCCGCAAAAAACTCAACCCATTCCCCGCAATGTAGCCTTTAATACTAATGCTCATGAAGATAAAGCTAAGACCGTGTTTTGTCCACCGAAACCAGAGCTTAAGCATAAGGCAGACTGTATTTTGTGCCTATGGGGTTCACGAACAAAATTCAGGTCAAATGCTGGTTCTCTCAACCCGACACAAGGCGGAAGTATTTTCTGAGAAAGAGCCATCAGACTGAATATGCACCCAAATGCTGCTGATGCACCTAATGTATGGCCTGTAGCCCCTTTTGTAGAGCTAACGGCAACTGCAGACGGAAATAGTGATTTAATCACCACAGCTTCGGCCTGATCATTTAAATAAGTTGCCGTGCCGTGGGCATGGATATAGCCAATCTCAGATGCCTTTAAACCACTACGTTGCAGGCAATCCTGAATAGCGGTTATGGCCGCTTGTCTGCTAGTCTCAGGTGCAGTTATATGGTGGGCATCAACGGTTAACCCTACTCCCAAAATTTGACCATATATTTTGGCCTGCCGTTTTTGAGCAACAGACGCTTCTTCTAAAACTAAAATCCCAGCCCCTTCTCCTAACACAAACCCTTCTCGATTCTGATCGAAGGGGTAGGCACCTGATTGAGCCATAGCGCCCATTTTATTGAACCCTGCGAGGGTCAACGGTGTGATGGGGGCTTCAACAGCACCTACAATCACTCGTGAACAATAACCTGCTCGAATAAGATCGGCCCCTTGAGCAATTGCCCAAATTCCGGTGGCACAAGCAGCACGGGGGGCCAGAACAGGGCCTTGGGCTGCAATAGACTGGGCAACAATGGAGGCAGGAGACACACCATAAATGCGGGCAAGACACTCTGGGGTGGCTAAAAGTGACCTCTCTTCACCATGAGAGGGATTAGAGGTGTGATAAGCAGATGCTCCCTCCTCCCATTGAAATTGAAAACCACGACTAGACCCAATCACTACACCACAATCAGTAATGGGGGACGCTAGGCCTGCATCGTCTAACGCTTCAGATAAAGCAGGTTTTAATAAGTCCTCAAGATGACTAGGCTGAGAACTTACCAGGGCTAAAGGTTGAGCAGGAATTTCTGAAAAAGGATGGTAATGCTGAATCCCTGACTCACCACAGAGTAGCCGCTGCCAGGCCTTTTCAAGGCTAGGCGCTAGGGCTGAGACTAACCCCATTCCAGTAACAACAACTTTGGTCATCATGCAAGACTACAAAATTTTCTCAAACCATAGTTGTTGTCCACCTTGCCATCGTGAGGGTTGGCAGCTAAATCCATTCTGGGTGTAGAGAGATTTCGCGGCTATATTGCCTTCATTTGTATTCAAACCAATTAGTCGACATTGTCGTTGTCGGGCCTGCTCAATTGAGAAGGTCAATAACTGAGACCCTAGCCCTTGTCCCTGTGCTTCAGGGACAACGTATAAATCTTCTAGTTTGGCTTCTAAACCCAGAGACCATAAAGAGTAAAAATAGCGAATTTGTGTATATGCCAAGCCTGACTCATGTGCGGTCACTGCCAGGGTGAAATCACACATCGGATCTTCCATCAACTTTTCTAATGCAGCATGCAGTCTGCCTTGGCTTACTATTGGCATCTGCAAGTGTTTATGGAAAGCAATCAGCAAACTTAGCAATATATGCTTATCACTAAAATTTGCTAATCGAATTTGGAAGTCCATTATGGCCATAGAGCCACAATCATCAAATTATCGCTTGAGATTCTCTATGCCTGCAGTAACTTTTGCAGATTCAATACGATCACCCTGTTGGATCTGATCCACAACTTCCATGCCCTCGGTTACATAACCAAAGACAGCATAGTTTCCATCCAGAAAATCTACATCGGCAAGGGCAAAATAGAACTGGGCAGACGCTGAATCAGGCAATTGAGAGCGGGCCATAGCGACTGCACCCCGGGTATGTCGCAATTTTGGGGGCTTGTTTTCCCCGGCAGATTTCAACGTTTTACTGTAAACAGCTTGCTCAGCCCCTTCTGGCAAAATTTCTAATGGCAGGTATCTGGCTTGCTTCGTCTCGGGATCAAGATAGCTACCAGTCCCCAGCTGTTGTACAGGAAAATTAGGATCCTTACTTTGTGGATCTCCTCCTTGGACGACAAAGGGGGAGGGGGTCCGAACAACCCGATGAAACGCGGTACCGTCGTACACTTTTTGATCAACTAAATCGATAAAGTTTCCTGCTGTAATAGGAGCATCCTTACCACTAATTGCCAGAGTGATTGTTTTTCCATTGACTTGCAGTACTACTGTAGCGTCCCCTTGCAGTTGCGGTAGTTGAGTCAAGGGAGATGTTGATTCTGAACCTGGAACTGAAGTCGTTTCATTGCCATCTTGAGTGCTTTCAGATGCGGGAGAAGCAGATGGTGATGCTCCCCCAGTATCTGATGTGCTTGAGGAATTGGAAGGAGCACTACATGCCATCAATAAGAACACGAGCACCATCACCCAAAATGACCTGAATAAGCCGATAGATTTTGTTGAGTGAAGCATAAGGAATCAATAAACTAAATTTTTGGGGTTTACAAACCTTCCATAGGAACGCCCAAGAAACGAGCAATCTCAGCTGCTTGATTCTCAATTTTGTCCAGAGCCATGGGTTGCCCCGCCCGGGTGAGAGGAATATCATTACGACCCTTGATTCTCAGATAGATAGTCCGTTGGGGATTAAGTCCGTCACGGATTTTGATCTGGACAGATTGGATATTCTCTAAGGGGTAAGTTTGCTCAACTTTTCGGTTCTTGCCTGGGCGCCCCCAACGAAATAGTCGAAATTTCCCGGCATCTTGACTGAATTCATTAAAGCCGGCCCCGACATTCCAGCTTATGGTTAGCCATAAGTAGGTTGCTAGTAGTAAACCACAAGTGCCGTAGAAAGAAAGAGCGATGCCTTGAGGAATAAAAATGAGATCAACAGCATTACCTGTTGGTAGCAGATCGACTTTGAAATAACTAGAAAGACCAGCTAAGAAGAAACCAACCCCTCCAATGGAAACCATTGTCGCGATCATGTAGTTACTAAACCGGCGAGTCCCAAGAACTTCGTAACGCAAAGTTTGCTTATCTAATAGTTTCTGTGTGGTCATGATCGGATGAGTTCTTGTGATTCCTAAACTAATGATGAGCACTGATATATGAGTATAAGCTGCTCAGCTCAACAATTGATGAGGCTGTAGTGGACTGCTAAGAACATAGAAATAGGCTCCCAAGGGGCTAAAACGTTTACTGTCATATCCAGACACTACTAGCGTTATCTATGAAATTTGATGAGATTAATAAAGTTGTAGGCTTTCTATATGAAGTTTTATTTCGAGAGTTCCATATAACTTTACTTCTCTTAAGGCCTAGTTAATAGACAGCCATTTTGTGAGCCAACCCCCAAAAAATCGATGGTTGAGGTGGGTAAAGTTTTGTACTCAACCTCACTTCTAAGTTGGCTAAACCTCTGTGGAAGTACCTTTGTAGCCGCTACAATTTCTGGCAAATCTCTGTTACATTTATTGAATGATCTCTATAACATTTGGTTATGAAGAGGTGTAGGTTGAGGTTCTAGGGCGATTTACACTATTAATTCCCAGAACTCAAACTCTCGATTCCTTAGTCCGGTTTCTGAGAAACCTCACAAGGTTCGAAAGAAAATTTTGCGGCCTTGCAATTTTTAAGTTAGATCAAGAGGGTTTATTTCCATGACCATAGCAGTCGGACGCGCCCAGGAGCGAGGATGGTTTGACGTCCTCGACGACTGGCTGAAGCGTGATCGGTTCGTCTTTATTGGTTGGTCAGGTATTCTACTTTTCCCCTGTGCGTTTCTATCCGTTGGGGGATGGTTTACCGGCACAACTTTCGTAACTTCCTGGTTCACCCACGGTCTTGCTAGCTCCTACCTAGAAGGTGCTAACTTCTTGACCGTAGCTGTATCCACACCCGCCGACAGCCTCGGCCACTCCCTACTTTTGTTGTGGGGCCCCGAAGCTCAAGGTGACTTCACCCGCTGGTGTCAGCTGGGTGGATTGTGGAACTTCACCACATTACATGGTGTCTTCGGTTTGATCGGCTTCATGCTGCGTCAATTCGAAGTAGCCCGTCTGATCGGCGTGCGTCCTTATAACGCAGTTGCTTTCAGCGGTCCTATTGCCGTGTATGTATCTGTCTTTTTGATGTATCCTTTGGGCCAATCCAGCTGGTTCTTTGCACCTAGCTGGGGTGTAACGAGTATCTTCCGATTCTTGTTATTTGCTCAAGGTTTCCACAACTTAACCCTGAACCCCTTCCATATGATGGGTGTTGCAGGTATTTTGGGTGGTGCGCTGTTGTGCGCCATTCACGGAGCCACTGTTGAGAACACTTTGTTTGAAGACGGTCAAGACGCCAATACATTTGCAGCGTTCTCTCCAACCCAAGCAGAAGAGACCTACTCCATGGTCACTGCTAACCGATTCTGGTCTCAGATTTTCGGGATTGCCTTTTCCAACAAGCGTTGGTTGCACTTTTTCATGTTGTTCGTTCCTGTAACGGGTCTATGGGCATCTGCCATTGGCCTCGTCGGTATCGCTCTCAACATGCGTGCTTATGACTTTGTTAGCCAGGAAATCCGGGCTGCTGAAGACCCTGAGTTCGAAACCTTCTACACCAAGAACATTCTCTTGAACGAAGGTCTTCGTGCTTGGATGGCACCCCAAGACCAAATCCATGAAAACTTCATCTTCCCTGAGGAGGTCCTACCACGTGGAAACGCCCTTTAATCCATCTGCGGCTGGTTATGACCGCGCAACCACTGGCTATGGCTGGTGGGCTGGAAATGCCCGATTAACTAACTTGTCTGGTCAGTTAACTGGTGCCCACATCGCCCATTGCGGCATGATCACCTTCTGGGCCGGTGCGATGACTTTGTTTGAAGTCTCTCACTTCATCCCTGAAAAGCCAATGTATGAGCAAGGCAGCATCTTGCTTGCTCACCTAGCTGCTGAAGGTTTTGGTGTAGGCGCTGGTGGCGAAGTTATCAGTACCTATCCCTACTTTGTGATTGGTGCTCTTCATCTAATTGCTTCTGCAGTCCTTGGTTTCGGTGGCCTTTATCACACTTTCAGAAGCCCTGCTAAGTTTGAAGATTTCTCTGATTACTGGGGATATGACTGGGAAGACAAAGAGAAAATGATGCAGATTCTGGGGATTCACTTAATCTTCCTCGGAATCGGTGCTCTTGCCTTTGCAGCAAAAGCTATGTTCTTTGGTGGTCTTTATGATCCCTGGGCACCTGGTGGTGGTAACGTTCGCCTTATCACTAACCCAACTTGGAACTTAGGTACTTTCCTGGGTTACATTACTCGTTCTCCTTGGGGAGAAGGTGGTTGGATTGTTAGCGTTAACAACCTAGAAGATGTTGTCGGTGGTCACCTTCTCGTCGGTGTTCACTATATCTTCGGTGGCGTTTTCCACATTCTTGTTAAGCCTTGGGGTTGGGTTCGTCGGGCCTATGTTTGGTCTGGTGAAGCCTATCTTTCTTACAGCATCGGCGCCCTTTACATGTGCGGAATGATTGCTGTGGGTTACATCTGGTTTAACAATACTGTTTACCCCAGTGAATTCTACGGTCCTACTGCTGCTGAAGCTTCTCAGGCTCAGGCAATGACCTTTTTGATTCGTGACCAACGGTTGGGGGCTAACATCGCTTCTGCTCAAGGTCCTACGGGTCTTGGTAAGTATCTGATGCGTTCTCCTTCTGGTGAGATCATCTTCGGTGGTGAGACCATGCGTTTCTGGGATTTCCGCGGACCTTGGTTGGAGCCCCTTCGTGGACCCAACGGTTTGGATCTCAACAAGCTCAGAAATGATATTCAGCCTTGGCAAGCTCGCCGTGCAGCTGAGTACATGACTCATGCTCCTTTGGGTGCATTGAACTCTGTGGGTGGTGTGGCAACTGAGATTAACTCGGTGAACTATGTTTCTCCCCGTTCTTGGTTATCCACTTCACACTTCTGCCTAGCTTTCTTCTTCTTCGTTGGCCATATTTGGCACTCCGGCCGTGCCCGGGCTGCTGCTGCTGGTTTCGAGAAGGGAATCGAGCGGAAGACCGAATACGCACTATCTCTTCCTGATATCGACGCTACAGCGGTTGACTAAGTTACCTTTGGTAATTTTAATGACTAGCTGAGTGTATCAGCGAGAAAGCCTCTACTGTTAAGGTAGGGGCTTTCTCATGGGTATTTTTGTTTATAACCAAAATAGATAAACAGGCTAGGTCAACATCTAAAGTTGTTTAGGATTTAAAATAGAATTAAGAATTCTCCCAAGAGGTGCCGGAGACAATGCGCGAGTCTGACTTGACTGATCTACTCCAATGGACTTCAACTGCAGAAGCAAAACTCAAAAACATTCCTTTTTTTTGCCAGATCCCAAGCAAGACAAAAGATTGAAGCGATTGCTCGGGAATCAAACTTGGATGTTGTAACGGTAGAATTGGTCGAGCTAGCCCGTCTGGAATTTGGTCAATAATACATGGCTACTTGTGGATCAATTACATATGGCGTAAATAAACGTGCCATTATTTGATAAGTGCGAATTCATCAGGTTCAAATCTATAAGGGTTTAAGTAGACGGCAATAGTTGAAATGCTTAGCCAAACTATTTTGCTTGATGTTGGTCAGCAGCCTACCAAATGGGTGAGACAAAATATATATTTCTGATTGGATTGAACTCTACTATCTAGAATCATGCTTAAAACATTATTGGGCGACCCGAATAAGCGAAAGCTCAAAAAGTACCAACCCGATGTGGTTGAAATCAATCTTCTTGAAGAAGAAGTAGTGGTTCTCTCAGATCAGGAATTAAAAGCTAAAACAGATGAGTTTAAAGAGCGCCTGAAAAATGGTGAGACCTTAGACGATCTTTTACCGGAAACTTTTGCCGTTGTGCGAGAAGCGTCCAAGCGAGTGTTGGGCATGCGTCACTTTGACGTGCAGCTTCTGGGCGGGATGATTCTGCATGATGGCCAAATTGCAGAGATGAAGACCGGAGAAGGTAAAACATTAGTGTCAACCTTGCCAGCCTATCTGAATGCCCTGACTGGCAAAGGCGTTCACGCTATTACAGTGAATGACTACCTGGCCAGACGAGATGCAGAATGGATGGGACAGGTCCATCGATTCTTGGGGCTGAGTGTGGGGCTGATTCAACAGTCCATGTCGCCGACAGAGCGCAAAAAAAATTACGCTTGCGATATCACCTACGGGACCAATAGTGAGATTGGCTTTGACTATCTTCGAGATAATATGTCGACTTCCATTGAGGAAGTGGTTCAGCGGCCGCTCCACTATTGCGTTATTGACGAGGTAGATTCTGTTCTGATTGATGAAGCCCGAACGCCTCTGATTATTTCGGGTCAGGTTGAGCGGCCAACGGAAAAATATTTGGATGCATCTAAAGTTGCGAATGCTTTACAACCTGAAGAGCATTATGAAGTCGATGAAAAGGCTCGCAACGTTATTTTGACGGATGAAGGCTTTGTTGAGGCAGAGCAAATTTTAGGAGTCAGTGATCTATTCGATCCAGAAGATCCCTGGGCTCACTATGTGTTCAATGCCATTAAGGCTAAAGAGCTATTTGTTAACGACGTAAATTACATTGTTCGTAATGATGAAATTGTCATTGTCGATGAGTTTACTGGCCGGGTGATGCCGGGACGGCGATGGAGTGACGGTCTTCATCAAGCGATTGAGGCGAAGGAAAAAGTCGAGATCCAGAACGAGACACAGACGTTAGCCACGATTACTTATCAGAATTTATTTTTGCTTTATGACAAGTTGGCAGGGATGACGGGTACTGCCAAGACAGAAGAAGCTGAATTTGAAAAAAATTTATAAGTTAGAAGTCACGATCATACCGACTAATCGCTCTAATCAACGTCACGATATCTCTGATGTGGTCTACAAGAGTGAAGAAGCCAAGTGGTTAGCCGTTGCCACTGAATGTGCTGAAATGTACGAAGTTGGACGCCCCATCTTGGTCGGAACCACGAGTGTTGAGAAGTCTGAAGTTTTGTCAAAACTTCTACTAGAGCGCAGCATTCCTCATAACCTTCTGAATGCCAAGCCAGAGAATGTGGAACGGGAATCGGAGATTGTGGCTCAGGCAGGCCGTGAGGGTCGAGTGACAATTGCCACGAATATGGCAGGTCGCGGAACAGATATTATCTTGGGCGGAAATGCTGAATATATGGCTCGTCTTAAGGTTCGAGAGTATTTAATGCCCCGGATTGTCCAGCCAGAAGATGATAATCCGTTGTCCATGATGCAGGTTAAACTTCCTGAAGCGGGTAGTCAGGGTTTTGGTGGAGACGGTCAGCAAAAGGGAATGCAGAGAAAAACCTGGAAGGTTTCCCCAGAGATCTTTCCGACCACTATTTCTAAGGATGCTGAATCTTTATTGAAAGCAGCCGTAAACGCAGCTGTTAAGCAATATGGTGAACAGAGTTTACCTGAACTGCAAGCTGAAGATTTAATGGCGGTCGCCTCTGAGAAAGCACCTACAGATGATCCCGTCATCCAGAAACTACGGGAAGTCTATAACCTGATTCTGGAAGAATATGACGCCTTCACTAGCAAAGAACATGACAAGGTTGTAGAACGAGGGGGGCTCCATGTAATCGGTACTGAGAGACATGATTCTCGCCGCATTGATAACCAGTTGCGAGGTCGGGCCGGTCGTCAGGGGGACCCAGGTTCAACCCGGTTCTTCTTGAGTTTGCAAGATAATCTCCTACGTATCTTTGGGGGTGATCGGGTTGCGGGCTTGATGAATGCTTTCCGAGTGGAAGAAGATATGCCCATTGAGTCTCGAATCTTGACGAGCAGCTTAGAAAATGCCCAAAAGAAGGTTGAGACCTACTACTACGATATTCGGAAGCAAGTTTTTGAATATGACGAGGTGATGAATAATCAGCGGCGAGCGATTTATGCCGAACGTCGGCGGGTATTGGAAGGCGAGGACCTGAAAGAACGGGTCATTGAATATGCTGAACAGACCATGGATGACGTTGTTGAGGCCTATGTCAATCCAGAGCTACCTCCAGAAGAATGGAATTTGGAGCAGTTGGTAGACAAGACTAAGGAATTTGTCTACTTGCTAGAGGATCTAGAATCTAGCCATATTGCTGATCTATCCATGCCAGAGATGAAGATGTTCTTGCGAGAACAAGTCCGTATTGCCTATGACCAGAAAGAGTCAGAGGTGAATGAGATGGAGCCAACATTGATGCGCCAGGCAGAACGATTCTTCATCCTGCAGCAAATTGATATGCTTTGGCGAGAGCATTTACAGCAGATGGATGCGTTGCGTGAAGCTGTAGGGCTTCGAGGCTATGGTCAGCAAGATCCGCTGATTGAGTATAAGAGCGAAGGATATGAAGTCTTTTTGGATATGATGACTGCGATTCGTCGTAATGTTGTCTACTCTCTCTTCCAATTCCGACCTCAGCGACAGCCTGAACCCTCTGAGGTGGCTTAAGGTGGCTCAGTTAGGCCTGTTCCCTTTCATCTGTTGAGGTAAGGTCAGCCGACTGAGAATCCTCTCGTCTTCGAGCTGGGCGATTTCCATTCGGCCACCTAGCAATTCGATGATGGATTGGCATGCGTTTAGATGTCGGCCCGGCCCCTTATCTAATAGGCTGGGCAATAATAAATCGCGGGTCTTTGCAGTTTGAAAGTCTTGGATGAATTTGGGGCTGAGTTCACCATGATCGGTGATAGAAAGTTCAACCCATTTAGCATTGATCAGGCGACACCAAATATCAATCCGATCGCCTGGTTTAGAACGCTGACAAGCTGCTACCAATAATTCGTAGAGGACGAGTTCTAACTTGTTGCTGGTTCCTGTAAGGGTGGTATTGGACGTCAAGTTATGAATTTGGGTCCATAATTGTCTGGACTGAACGAGGGGTTCTATCTGTTCCATGCAGCGTCGCAGAATACTAGCCAGGGGAATAGAATCTTGGGCGAGGCTGAGTTGCCAATCTTCTGTCTTGAGTAGAGTAGTGAGGGAAGTGATGGCTTCCTGGTGTGAGTCGCGTTGAGTCTCTATGGACTCTGCTTGCGATAATGCTTCAGGGCTTTGTAAATCTGCAAGCTGGCTTAAGTTTGTCTCTAAAAATCGGTTTTTGTACCAAGTTAAACTCTCTAAACTCATCCATTGTCGTTGGAGTAAGTTGGTTTCTCGCAGATACCGATACCGACTGCCTAACTGCTGCACTAAGGTGTGTATAAGCTTGAGTTCAGTGGTCTTGTAGCGGAAAGTCTCAGATGTCCCAAGAATGATGGCACCCAAGGGTGTTGGGGAATCAGGCGATTGCAATGGAATCACAAAGACTTGAGCTACCCCTGGACCATTTAACCAAGTGCGAGTCTCTGGGGCGATGTTTTTTGCTGATATTTCGAGGGTGGATTCAGATGGGTTAGGGCGTTGATCCAGTGAATGTAATAGTTGTGTGAACAGAGGATCTTGATCTAGTTGAATCGGTTCGCTATCTGAGATTGCAAATTCGGGTGATGTTGCATGGTAGGAGACAATCTTTCCTTGGTTATGCCCAGGGATCCACAATACGCCTGCAGCAAGGGGTCCATCAAAAATATGGGTGATCAGTTCGATGCCAGAGGTGATCAGTTGCGTGGGATCTTCAATCTTTAACAGGGTTTGTAGCCCCTTGTGGGCGAGGTCATATTGTTTGAGTTGAGCTTGCTGAAGAATATGATCTCGCTGTTTTTGCTCAAAGGTACCCAGGGTTTGGGCAAATTCCTGTAAAAATTCGATCTCTTTGGGCTTCCAAGTGCGGGTTCGGTGATTGCCCAATATTAGGATAGTCTGGGGAGTCGAACTATTGGCGACGGTGCGGCAGACTAATAGAGAACGCAATCCCTGGCTGATCAGTGACTCTCTCCAAGCTAGGAATCGTAAATCTTCTTCGAGATCCGAGAGTGCGATCGCACCAATGTTTCGCTCTAACATCCGCCTATCCACATCACTCAGGGGATGTAAGGACTCTAACAAGGGCCGAAGCTTGGGACTGTGATACTGATATTCGAGGCGAAACCCACCTGTGTGTTCATCCTGGCTGAGTAGCAAGAGTCGTTGGGTTTGTAAATGTCGGCAAAGGTGCTCTGACAACTTCTTGAGGGTTTTAGGCCAGTCCTTGGATTCCACCATTAATTGAGTGAACTGTCCCATCAAGGTCTGGGTTTGGGAGGAGATGTGAACAGGATTATCTCCAGCTGGTGCAACGGCAGACAACCCCATTAATTGGGCTGCAGCTTTGATAAAGTTTTTTTCCTGGTCTTGCCAAACTCGAGGTTCTTTCCCTTCTACGGACAAAAATCCCAACAATTGCCCATTTCCCATAATCGGTGCGCAGAGGAAAGCACGGGATTTAGTTTGCTGCATCAAACGCAATGGGACTTTGGCATTCATGCTACCTTGGCTTTCGCTGACAGAGACCATCTGGCCTAGGGATAAGGCTTGGCAAAAAGGCTCAATTTCAGCCATTTGGACTTGTGCCCGAATCGGTCGGGCTCGGTTTAAGCGACTTCCCTGACCAGGTTGATAGCTTACTTTTAAGACGCAGCTATTTTCTTCAAAATCTAACCAGTACAACCCAGTAAAGGTAGGGTCGATGGCCTGTTGAGCTGCTCTCAAAACGACATTGACCCGTTCATCCCAATCCGTAAGTACATTCATCTGATTGATCAGATGTGCTAGGGGTTGAGATGGCATGGAAACGGGCTCAACTGTCTCCTGCTGGCTCAATCGATTAAAGGCTGCTCCTAGGGAATGAGTGACTAGGGATAGTAAAGTACTTTCTTCGGTGCGTGGATTTCTACCCCAATGGGCAGACCCTAATAATAAAAGACCTACACATTCTTTCCGGTATTGAATGGGGTAAAGAATAGCCCCTTGAATATCAAAACGCTGAGCCAGTTTTTGCCATTTACCGACTCGACCTTCTTCTTGGAGATTCATCACCTCGATGGGATTCCGGGTCAGCAAGGCTTGATCAAACAAATCTCCTGGAAGGACTGGATAGCGCTGACTAAAGGCGGTGGAATCTGCCTGGGGTAAACCACCACTCAACCCGATTAACTCAGATTGGTTGGCGTCATACTTGGCAATCCACAATAGTGGGTAGTCCAGCTCAGATTGCAGAAACGTTAAGACACAACCGACTAAAGACTCAACTTGGTCTTGATCCAGCAATCCTGCCATCAGAGTCTGGATTCTTACAAGTTGTTCTTGGCTGGATCGTCCTGCTCTTTGAATCATATATAAGCCTAGAGGGCTGCAAGAATTGACACAATGGTGGCTACTGACCCAGAGTGTCTTAGGTCTCGTCATCCCCTAGTGTTGCCTAATCACTAGCAAACTCTAACAATCAGCTAAAAATTTTTGAACTTTGCAAATCAAATAGCAATGTTCAATGGGTTGATGCAGGCGAAATGGGAAGTTTTATAGATGAATGCTCACTCTTTCTCTTTAGCCCAGTCCAGGGAGGAGTTCTTTGACGCCATCGGCAATGAACTCTATAGAAATAGCGGTGATGATTAATCCCATCACTCGACTAATCACGTTCATGCCTGTTTTACCCATTACAGTATCCATTAGCGGGGCAACGAGTAAGCCCACCAAGGCGATTACAGATACACTCAGAATCACCAAGCCAATCAGAATCGTATGTTCTATGGATTCTTGGGTGTGAGCATAAACAATCACAGTGCTAATAGCACCAGGACCGCCGAGTAGGGGAATGGCAATGGGGACGACAGCAACAGGGGCATCCGGTAAGGTCGGTGGTTCATTTGGGTCTACCGTGCCTGTCTCTGTGAGCTGACGCGACTCAATGGTTTCAGCCCGCAACATGGATAATGCGGTTAACAGGATTAATAAGCCGCCTGCGACTCGGAAGGACGGTAGGCTAATACTAAAAAAGCTCAGAATAGCTTCCCCTGCAACGAGGGCAACTAACAGAATAATGTTTAAAGCCATAAAAGATTGAAAGGCAATGAGCCGCCTCTGGCTAGAGCCTTGCCCCTCTGTCAGGCTTAGAAAAATAGGAATAACGCCTATAGGATTAACGATTGATGCGAGACCCGCCACTAATTTTAGATATTCTGGCAAGTCAAACACAATATGGATGGTCCTCGTTAACGGTTCTGTGGATTAGGTAGACCTATGGTGTGAGGTGCGATCGCAACTTGATTCTCTCCTAGGATCAATGGCTTAAACACAGTCCATAGACTCCATCCTTCCGGTTGTCAGCAGTATCAGTCTACAGGCTTTGTTGAGGAAGAAGACTGAGTGATATATCGCTAACTTTGCTTATCTTCTCACAGTCACCCTGAAATCTCTGCAAAGCTCTCATATCCATGGGTGCTATGCAAAGGAAATCTTGATGAGTTAAGAAGTCCTAAATTCGGGCGGGTTCCCGATCAGTAAGGGCTTGTCTAGAGATGGATAACTGCTTTGGATCAACCAGGCGTTGTTGCAGGTGCTGTTTTAACTCAACCTGTTGTTGGGTTGTGCCTGCTAGTAAAACACTGACTTTGCCAACCAGAACGGTTCCCCAGTTGATCACAATAATCCCGGTTCCCGTCTGGAGATTGAACTCTAACCCTTGCAAATCAATGTCTGCTAAAGAGTGATGGTGAGTCTCAAGGGTTTCGCTACTCCATTGGGGAATGTTTAATTTTTCGGCAATCAAAGTCGGATAGGAAGACCCATTAAATCGGGGATTGCATTCGATGGCTAAATATTCTACGGTTTGGCCCGTCTGGACCACTGCTGCATCAAAAGCGAATAACCCTTTCATGCCTTGCTGGGCTAGCCATTCTGCCATTGGATCGAACAGTGACCAAGGTTGATGGAGGGTGGGATAGCGGTTACCACCATGCACACAGCCGTTCAAAATTTGTTCGGTGGCTAATAGGTGTCTGACCCCATAGTCAGTGATTTGATACTGCAGGTTGATAAAGGTTGATGTGGCAACTTCTGTTTGCACTTGAAAGGGAATCTGATTACCCAATTCCAGTAGGGTGGCTGCCAGTTGTCTAGGGTCTGTACAGCGCACAATACCAAAGCCACTGTCAGAGACGGATGGTTTGAAATAGCAAGGATAGACCAACTCATCCAGAGATTGCATCCCATCAGAGCTATGAAAACAAGCAGTGGGGGGAACTGCCATGTTTAGCATCTGAGCCAGGTGCATGAAATTGTTTTTGGAGTTGATGAATTCAACCACCTTGAACCAGGAGGCGTCCATTGCCCGATAAAGCTGAGCATGGGCACTGTTTGGATGGACTGCATCACCAAATAAATAGACAGAGGGCTCATAGTCTTCACAGGTTTGTAAGTGCTCTAGAGATAGATTCCAAACCACGTTCTGAGAATGACTTAAGCCAATCTGCAGATAATGATCACAGATCGCCTGCCATTCAGATTTTAGAGCTGGATGGATTTGGACGATATCGCCTGGCTCAGACAGTCCGAGCACTCTACCTGAATAAAGATGAGTGCCTCCAACGGCTTCATGGGTACTGGTCTGAATGTCGTGATTAAATATTTTCATTATCTATAAAAAGCGGGTAGGCCTTATAAATGACAATTCAAATCGGTTTTTCTTATGAAAGATATTAGGTGACTAGAAAAATAAGATTTTTTATAAAGACTCTTTACGTAGAGTAGTCTAATTTGTTGGCTTATTGACAATCCTTTTTTTGAAAGTTATGTATTAATTAATCTTGGTAAATCACTTGTAAATTTATTGATCAATAGAAAGCAATGCATAAATCATTTACTCATGCACAAATAGCATAATTATCCAGAAAAATGATTATCTCTGCTCATGACAAGGAAAGAATCTAATTTCTCTTTCTTACAAGAGAAAAGGTAATAGATATCTTCAGAATCCTTTACTAGAAAGGAATGATAGGCATTGACTGAATCCAATAAAACATAGATTAAAAATATTCAAAAGCTTTAAGACAATTAATCTTCCTTGCTTTATTTAGAGATCATTAAATTTGAAAAAAATGAAATAAATAATGTTTGTGCTATTGTTTGTTAAATCTAAAAACCATCTTCTTGTCTTGCATATAATCGCTTCATAAGTACCGATGCAAACTCCAATGCGTTTTTCGCATATTTTTTTGTTTTTATGAATCATCAAAATAGGTTATAGAACTAATTGTTCGTTACCTCTTTAGCTTGTTTAGTGCTGATATGAGCAATGTTCTATTTACGCTTCATAAGTCCTACAAATTTAAGGAGTTTTGGATTGTCGCATTGATTGTGCGATCGCACCCCAATCCCAACGGAACACAACAGAGGAACTAACTGTATGAAAATTTTCAATCATGACATTATGAACTGCACCCATGAGCAAGTGCAGGGCAACTATCTGTATTCCGGGCGTGTGCTAGGACTGACGGAACCCGATGATGTCATTCAGCTCCACCCCGAGCTGAAATCAGAATGGCAGGCGATCACGGAGCACTATCGCCGAATGGGTCTTCCTCATACTCATCAGGTGGTTTGGGACATTTCTCTGAGTCGCATTGCTGAGAATCCCGAACTAGAGCGGTCCGTTTTCTACTTTGGTGATGCGGTCAATCAGGAAAGTTCCTATGCTGAACAATGTCGACAGCTCGACCAAAACTGGTATGGCGTAGTTGATTACGTGAATTCCAAGAACAACTTTATGGACTTGGCCCATACCTTGGGAGTGACTGTACCCCAAACCCTGTGTTTTGATGACAAGTCAGCCATCGATTTAGACGCTGATATTCCTTATCCTTGTTATCTCAAACCCTCTATTTCGGTCGACGGTGTGGGGATTGTTCGGTGTGAAGATGAGCCTCAACTGGTATCGGCATTACAAGGACTACCAGACTATATGCCTTTCCAGATCCAGGAAGAGGTGAGAGCCACGAGTTTTTTGAATTTGCAGTACCAAGTGACATCTGAAGGGGTAAAGCCTTTGGCTGCCTCAGAGCAAATTTTAGATGGCTGTGCCCACAGTGGTAACCGCTATCCGACGATTCATCAACCTTGGGACGTGGTTGACCCCATGGCCCAATGGATGGGACAGCAGGGGATGAAAGATATTTTTGCCTTTGATGTGGCGGTAGCAGAACGGGAAGAAGGGCCATGCTATTTGGCCATTGAATGCAATCCACGGTTCAATGGAGCCTCCTATCCGACGGGAATCGCTCATAAACTCAATATCTCTAGCTGGACCAGCCAAACCTTTGTTACCTCTGCTCGCTCATTGCATCAGCTAGATTTGACCGATATTGAATACGACTCCCAGTCCCAGCAAGGCATCGTCATTGTGAATTGGGGCAGTATCTTGATTGGCAAACTGGTTATTTTGCTAGCGGGAACACCAGAACAGCAAAATCATTTGAGAGAACAGTTGAAGCAACGTCTTTGATTGCCCCTATCAAAAGTCTTGGCAGTACTCCAACCATAGCTAAAAGCTTGGTTGGTGGTGTAGCGGATTGTGACTGAAAGGAACAACCCTTCGGCAAAGCTCAGGAGCCTAAGTGCAGTATCTACACAGTAAATAGTATTATGTAGGCATGCTTAACATGACCTGGGAATTCAAACTAGACCCCACTCCTGAGCAAGTTATAGAAATTGAACACACCTTAACGATGTGTCGAAAAGTCTGGAACTTTGCTTTGCGTGAGCGTAAGGACTGGCTTAATTCTCGTAAATGCTCAGTGAATGCTTGTTCTCTTAGGCATGAGTACATCATGTCAGGTGATGAGCCATTTCCTAGTTATCACCTTCAAGCCAAACGTTTAACCCTTGCTAAGAAAGAGATTGCCGAACTCAAAAGCGTCAATGCTCAAATGCTTCAGCAAGTCTTGAGACAACTGGATGCATCCTGGGAGCGTTGGCTGACCAAGCAATCGGGTCTACCTAGATTCAAAAACCAAGCTCGACTGCGAAGCTTTGTATTTCCTCAGATGCTCAAGCATCCTCTCAGTGTAAGAGGCATCAAGCTTCCGCAACTGGGCTGGGTCAAAGTGAGATGGTCTAGAGATATACCCCAGATATGCGAAGTCAAACAAGCTCGTATTGTCCGTAAGGCATCGGGGTACTTTGTCATGTTGAGTTTACAGGCTGATGTGGATATTCCAGAGGTGCCCTTTCATGGCCATCCTGTAGGAGTTGATGTGGGCTTGGAATACTTTCTATCTACTTCAGATGGCTTACAGATCAAACATCCTCGCTTTTTTAATGAGTTGCACCGCAAGCTGAAATTGCTGCAACGTAGACTCAAGACCAAGCAAAAGGGGAGTACTAACCGGTCCAAACTGCTGAGGAAGATCGCCAGAGTTCATCAACGGATTGCCGACACTCGCAAGGACTGGCATTTCAAGACCGCCCATCAGCTTTGTGACCAAGGAGATTCCATCTTCGTTGAAGACTTGGATTTCCGCATAATGGCGAAAGGGTTTTTGGGTAAATACACCTTAGATGCTGGCCTTGGGCAATTCACTAACCAGATTCTTCCTTGGGTGTGCTGGAAGCGTGATGTTCATTATGGCAAGGTTGATCCAAGAGGAACTAGCCAGGAGTGTCCAGATTGTGGGGCAACAGTGAAAAAGGATTTGAGTGTCAGAATATCTCACTGTTTAGAGTGCGGCTCAATTAAGCCGAGAGATATTGCGGCAGCTCAAGTGATTTGTACCCGTGGGCAACGGGGAATAGAAAATGCCTGTGGAGTCGAGGTGACGGGGGATTCAGTAATGACTTCTAGTCAACTGGCTTTGAAGCAGGAAATCTTTGGAGCGATCTAAAGAATCTCCTTGCATACCTGATAGGGTTGCTGGGAGAGGATGTCAAATAAATCTGGTCTAGACCAACCATTTGTTGCGAGAATAGGGTTCAAGCTTGGCAACAGATTCTGTCTATGGATCCCATGAGGTTGCTCCCCTCATGGCGCTCTCGTCTATGGAATCAAGTGATTACCTTTTAGTCCCCCGTTCTCCCCCATCATGTCTACCCAATACTCCTTAATGATTCATGGGGGCGCAGGTGCCCTTCAACATATTCAAGCAGAAGGAAACGAAGAAGAATTTGCCCAAAGTATCTCTGGCATCTTGGAACAGGGACGCCAAAAGCTGAAGCAGGGCGCTTCCGCCCTAGATGTGGTCGAGCATTGCGTCAGCTTGCTAGAAGATGATCCGCTGTATAACGCTGGACGTGGCTCTGTCCTCAATGAGTATGGCGAAGTGGAGATGGATGCGGCCATCATGAATGGCCAAGATCTGGCTGCAGGAGCGATTACGGGCATCAAAAATATCAAAAACCCCATTTCTCTAGCCCGCCTTGTGCTCAATAAAAGTGAACATGTGATGTTGGTGGGCCATGGGGCAATGGAATTTGCGGAATTATGGGGAGTGGAATGCCTACCCGATGACTATTTTGTGATTGAGTCCCGAGTCAAACAGTTCCAAGAGGCTAAAAAGGCGGGCAAGATGGTGCTTGATCATGAAGATATTGAACAAGAACCACAACGCAAGTTTGGCACAGTCGGAGCTACGGCCTTTGACCTAGAGGGGAATCTGGCGGCAGCCACTTCAACAGGTGGGATTGTTAATAAACGCTGGGGGCGAGTGGGAGACTCGCCGATTATTGGTGCGGGTGTATTTGCAGACAATGATACCTGTGCAGTTTCGGCAACGGGGTATGGAGAGCAGTTTATGCGGACTGTACTGGCTAAAACGATTTCAGACTATATTTTCTTTCAATCCCTGGATGCTTCTCAATCTGCTCAGGCTGGGATGGAGTATTTGGTGTCCAAGGTCAAAGGCTTAGGGGGCGTGATCGTTGTCGATGCTCAGGGTCGATGCGGTGCAGGCCATTCTACCTCTGGCATGATTTATGGCTGGATTGAGCATGGGGGCGAGTCCCACTTTCAATTAACCTAGCTACAGTTTGCTCCATTGGAGGGATGGGGTTGTGCCGTGGCGGCAGTTAAATGAATACGGCCTTGAGAATCTTGAGTCCATCCTTTGGCCTCAATGAGCTGAGGTTGGGGTTTAACGGCTGTCGGCTTATTTTGATGATTGCCAACAGCACTAACACGGATCTGCTGATGGGGTCTGAGATCTTGCCATACTGTATAGGGTGTTAAGTATCGACTGGGACCCGAGGGTAGTCCTCCTCGACCAACATGGCTAAAAGAACTGCCTCCTAAGGTTTGTCCAGGTCGGCACCCTTGAGCGATGTCCTCTGGTGGTTGGACGACAGATGGTAGCTCAATTAGGCTGTGACTGGGATCAACTTCAGGACTATTGATGTCAACAACACCACTAATCCCTTGTTGGGAGCTGGCCGTAATATCGCTAAAGGGAGTGACTGTTTCTCGGGAGGCAAAGCCGAAAATACCTTCAGTGTTGATGGTGATGTTACCGCCATTGCCATCAAAGGCATTGGCGATAATATCACTATTCTCCAATGGAGAGGCAATCAGGAACTGGGTACGGATATTAAGGTTGCCACCATTGCCAAGACCTTTGGATTCTGTCGAAATCAGACTCTTGTTTCGCAATTGCAAGCTGCCCTTAACGGTGAGGTCTATGTTACCTCCCTCACCTGATGCAGTTTCCGCAATAATAGCGCCTTGATTATTTAATAAAACGGCATCAGCTTGGATGCTCAACTCTCCAGCATTACCGCTACCAATATGCTGCACACCAATACGTCCCCCTTCGGAGAGGGTAATTTGCCTCGATTGGATTGTGACTTCTCCCGTATTGCCTGTGGGCTGAGGGGGAAGAAAGAAAACGTTGCGGGTGGCCTCATTTAGAACCAAGGTATTCGACGCAATTTGAGCTGGAAGATCGTTTAAGGCTCTACCTCTGACCAACACTGATTCTGAGGCATTAATAAATAATCTGCCAGCGTTACCGCTAGCTAGGGTCCCAGTATTTACCTGCCCTCCATCTAATACAGCTAATCTCCGTGTATGGATAGTTGTATCACCGGCATTTCCCTGGCCGAGAGTAAATGTTCCTAATATGCTTGGTGAGGGATTGAACGGAGAAGAATTAATGCCAACGACTGTTATAGAGTCTGCAGCATTGACGGTTAGATTACCCCCCTCTCCCACTCCCACACCTGGAGGTAGCACACCAGCACTGGCCACAAAGGAAAATACAGTTGAAGATACACTGGCACCATTTTTTACAGTTAGTTGTTGAGTAGAGACTGAAACATCACTACCCTTTCCAGTTCCATTATTGATACTCCCTAAAAAGCTAATTATGTCTGGGGATAATCTGGACGCTCCCTGAAGATGGATCGATTGATTAGCCTGAACATCAACATTGCCTGCGTTGCCAGCTCCAGGTGAAAAACCCTGATTCCCAAAAGGAAAATTTAAGCTTCGTGAACTAATTTGCCCCCCAGCTTGTAGAGATAGCTTCTGAGTAGACACTTTAATCTGTCCTGCATTCCCATCACCAAATGTAAACGTTGTGATGCCACTACTAGAGTCTCTTTGAAATGGGTTAACTTCTTCGCTAACAATTGAGTTTGAAATAGTGACATCTACATTTCCACCCTGGCTAGGTGATAAAGGACCGACTAGAGTTCCTATCCGGCCCCCACTAGTTAATAAGAGCAAATGGGCTGTAACAGTGACATTTCCTCCAGGTCCGTTACTAAAATTTGAACTTGAAATTTGGCTATTTAGGCTATCTCCTAATTCCCGTCTACTGTTCACGATCGGGGATGCTCCTCCGTTCAAAAAAAGAGTATCAGCATTAACCTTGACATTCCCCGCCGAGCCATCACCTAAACTCAGGGTTTGAATACGTCCACCATTTAGTACTGATATTTTAGGAACGCTTATATTAATACTTCCACCATTACCGTTTGCATCTTTTTCAACCACATTGGCGATCCAAGAGCTGAACGGAAAGAAGCTATCTACTTCGCCGCCAATATCCAGGGATTGGCTTGCATGAACGTTGATATCCGCTCCGGGCTGATCGCTCAAAGTTTGGGCTCGAATTTCGGATTGGTTGAGACGAATTTGGCGACCTTGGACTTGGATTCCACCTAGAGGATTGCTGACCATATTGGGGATTAATATTGCTGATTCTGCCAGCAACTGAATATCACTAAATGTCTGAACTTGGTTGTAACCCAGATGCCATCCAATCGTAGAGGGAGAAAGGGTAACCGTTCCTTTGCTGACACTACCAATTTCAATCCGTCCAGATTTTGCGATCGCAGTACCGTTTTCAAACCGAACATCACGACCCACCAAGGCGAGAGTTTGGCTGGATGGAACGGTTAGTCTGCCCTGAACCACAATCTTTCCTGATTGCGTTCCATTGAATTGGAGACCCGTCGGTTGAGAAATAGTTAAGAGGGGTGGAGGCTGTGGTTGAGCTGTACTGAATAGACTACCGTCTTGGAATCGGACTCCTACTGCAGTGCTAGCAAGAAAAGAGCCGCCAATATCTAGGCTGGAATTGGGGCCAAAGATGATGCCATGGGGATTGAGGAAAAGTAAATTGGCGTTGCTATTTACTTGTATGACGCCATCAATATTGGATATGGATTTTCCAGTAATTCGACCAATGATGGTGTCGATGGCAGGAGCTGAATTGAATACAGCTTTGTTTGTATTCTTTATCGAAAATGACTCAAAGCTATGAAACAGATTTTTTCCCGCAGTCGTTCCACCATCAATCACAATATTGTTGCCATTGATGGTGATTTGGGAATTAATCGGTAGCGTTTGGTCGGGAACGACCTGGGCATTGAGAGGGTAGGGATACAGCAAGCTTAGGGAAAGCGTTGCGCCCATTAGAGACAGGACTGTAGTAATGGGCAGGGATATCCCAGATTGATTCTCTTGCGGAAAAACTAAGTTGGACCTCAAGTCAGTTTCACAATTCAGATGGACACAGAGCTGCAATAAATACTTTTCAGGCCGAGATTGTGACTTTATTCAGACTGCAATAAAAAATTCAAAATCAAATAATTTTCTAGCTATGTGTATTTCAGAGATAGCGATACTAATATTTAGGGTGAAAAATATTGACTAATATGCAGTTAAATTAATCAAATAAGTTGTAAATGCCACTATTTATAGTCATTTAGCCATTTTCAATACATAGAATTAATGAAGAGAAGTTGCATACTCATAACTCTGGGATCAGATTGTAGTCAATGAATAAAAATAAATTACTTCCCGAGTATACAAAAAATAGAATCTAGCTATTTTAGGGATTGAAGATCGTAATTATTAACTTATTTAGACCAAATCTGCTCTGCTGAGTTGTATTACATACCAAAGCCAGCTCTAACCTGTAAAATGCTGAAGCTATCGTACCTAATTGGGTCTTATGCAGTGGAGTTGAGTGATTACACTTGGGCAATAAGCGTGCGGTGACGAGGGCTATTACAGGTAAAAGAGGGCTGTTGGAAACCTGCTTCTACAAAAGCCTGTTGAATATCAAACGTGAAGTAGTCATCTAAGTAAGGCTCGGTACTCTTGAGGAGTGTCAGCACATAGGGGGGCAATTTACGATGGACATCCGAGTTGGGGTTCATGTCCATGATGGCTAAATGTCCTTGGGGCCGCAGTAGACGGTGGGCTTCGGCAAAGATATTGCGGATGGCTGTGCGGGGTAACTCGTGGCATACCAGGCAAATGGAGACCAAATCAAAACTATTGTCCGGTAAGTGAGTCTCTTCCGCAGCTCGGTGAATCCATTGCAGGGAGTCGTTGGCGGGGGTATTGTGATTTGCGATCGCCAAAAAATACGGGGACAGATCCAACCCCGTTAGTCGAGCCTCAGGATAAGTCTCTTGCAGAGCCAAGGTACTCAAGCCAACACTGCACCCCATATCCAAAATATCTTTAGGGGCAGTGGAAATTTGCTCTTGCATCACCTGATGATAGCTCTGACGCAAGCGACCATCCCCCTTGGCACCCGACTCAGGCCAGATTCGGGCATGGGCTGCGTAGGAGGCTACTTCTACTTCGGTGGCCGCTTCCCAACTCAGGTTCCCTGATTCGTAAGCATGGAAGGAAACCACGTAATAGTCTGGATAGTTCAAATTGGGGGTTTGAATCGCCTGTCGCTCTGCTTCCCATACCTCTAAGCCCCGATCCATCAGGGAAGAGGCTCTCTTCCGCCAGGGCACCCCAATCGATTCTGCCCGCTCAATCATCATCTTTCGGGCTTGAAATTTAGCAAA
This sequence comes from Acaryochloris sp. 'Moss Beach', assembly GCF_021497025.1. Classification (NCBI taxonomy): domain Bacteria; kingdom Bacillati; phylum Cyanobacteriota; class Cyanophyceae; order Acaryochloridales; family Acaryochloridaceae; genus Acaryochloris; species Acaryochloris sp. 'Moss Beach'. The sequence goes on along the minus strand of NZ_CP071717.1, from coordinate 705,044 downwards.
GTTAGCTAGGGGTTTGATGGCTAAGAGACCGTTGACCACACGAGATGCGAGTCGAGGTGCTTGGGGGGAAGCAGCAGTCATTTTTAAAAACGGTTTGCTATAGAGATGAACAGAATTAGCCTCATTATGACAAACAACGACGCCAGAATTGAGTCAAAGAGTTTGGGGCCAACCCTTCTGACTTTGGCTAATATTAGCTTGAAACCCTATCTTGAAGCCCTCTAGAATAGAGCGTTAAGCGTGGTCAATGGGCCTGCGCTTGCTGATGCAGTCCCCAGTGGGGGTAAGGAAAAGTAATGGCAGATTGGCAAACCATTTCAGGCGGAGTGACCGCTCCCCAGGGATACCGTGCAGCAGGCATGGCAGCAGGCTTAAAACCATCCGGCGCGAAAGATTTGGCTCTGATTGTGTCCGATGTCAAAGCCCATGCAGCTGGGGTATTTACCACAAACCGAGTGAAAGCCGCCTGTGTGACCTATAGCCAGGAACGGCTCCAAACTGGCCCCACTGAAATTCAGGCTATTTTGTGTAATTCTGGCCAAGCGAATGCTGGAACTGGTCCCCAGGGAGATGCGGCAGCGCTTGCCAAGGCGAAGAGTGCAGCTCAAACCTTAGGACTCACCCCGGAAGCGGTTCTGATTGCCTCAACCGGGGTGATTGGTGAACAAGTGCCGGTGGATAAGGTGGAAGCAGCCATGCCTCAACTGGTGGAACAGCTTTCCGTCGAGGGGTCTGATCAGGCCGCCCAGGCGATTATGACCACTGATTTAGTACCCAAAACCATTGCTTTGGAAACTTACATTGGAGGCCAACCAGTTCGGGTGGGGGGTATTGCTAAAGGTTCGGGCATGATTCATCCCGATATGGCAACTCTGTTAGTATTTGTCACCTGTGATGCCCAGGTCGAGCCAGCACTCTGGCAGCAAATGATTGGGCGGGCTGCCGATCGCAGTTTTAATCAAGTCACGGTGGATGGGGATACCAGCACCAACGATATGCTGCTGGCCCTGGCGAATGGTCAATCTTCTGCTCCAGCCATACAGGGAGGTCCTGAAGCCGATCAAGTGGAAGCTCTGGTGACAGAAGTTTGTAAGCAGTTGGCGCAAAAAATCGCTCGGGATGGAGAAGGGGCAACCTGTCTGATTGAAGTCCAGGTCCAAGGCGCTGCCGACGAAGCAGGAGCCCAGAAGATTGCCAAAACCATTGCTGGGTCGACGTTAGTGAAGTCGGCGGTATTTGGTCGCGACCCTAATTGGGGTCGAATCGCGATGGCAGCTGGTCGGGCAGGGGTAGATTTCGATGCGACCCAGCTCCATATCCAGTTGGGGGATTTTGTCTTGATGCATCAGGGTACGCCCCAAGCATTTGATCGGGAGGCGGCCAGCCAATATCTTCATCAAGATCCTGTGATTATTCAGGTTAGCGTCGGTGATGGTAATGGGAAGGGTAAAGCTTGGGGCTGCGATTTGAGCTATGACTACGTCAAAATCAATGCTGAATATACGACTTAAAAGCGCTCTGCATAATCAGAATTATTTTTTAAGAACTTCTTGAATCCATGAACTATCTCAGCAGTGACACAGGGCTGTTTTACGTTACTCCTAGAAAAAATAGGATGGTTCTACAGAACACCAGTAGAGAGACCTATGAGCCATCTGATCGATACTTTGAAGCAAGTCCCTGATTTCCGCAGTGCCCATGGCCGTATTTATCCGCTATGGCTTCTGTTGCTATTGATGGTGATGGGCATGCTTGCTGGATATCAGGGGTATCGTCCATTAGAAACCTTTGCAACCGATTATCGCCAGCCTTTAAGTAAGCTATTGGGACTTGAGAGCTTCCAAGTTCCGTCTCACTGTACCTTTCGTCGAGTGATGAAGGGGCTTGACTTCCAATCGTTGAGTCACCAATTTGAAGCATGGATGCTTTCGAAAGCCCAGACTCACTCTCCAGATACTTATGCGGCATCCATTGATGGCAAACGGATTCGTCAGGGGCTCACAGATGAAAACGGCAAGCAGCGTTTTGTGGGATTGGTGAGTTTATTTGCGGTAGAAGCGGGCATCACCCTTAAGCTCGAAGCCCTTACTCAAGAAGATAATAGCGAAATCAAAGTCGTCCAGGCTTTGTTGGAAACACTCCAACTCGATGGCTTGTTGATTACCATGGATGCCTTACACGCCCAAAAAAACACTTCAGCAGATTGTGGCTTCGGGTAATGACTATCTTATCGCTGTCAAACGCAATCAGAGCCGCCTTTATAACCACCTACAAACTTACTTTGAATGTCTTAAACCTATGGCCGAGCACACCCACTCTATGCATAGTAGAGGACGAGATGAACATCGGTGTATCCAGGTTTATGAGCCTGTCGGCATAGCCCTGCAAGAATGGGAGGCCATTCGCTCTGTGCTTTGTGTCCAACGATGGGGCACTCGTCAAGGCAAGAATTATCACAACACCGCCTATTACATCAGTTCGGCTGCCACCTCACCCCATCATTGGCAAGCTCTGGTCCGAGACCATTGGGGCATCGAAAATCGCTTGCATTGGCCAAAAGATGTTGTCTTTGGTGAAGATGATTATCGACTTGAAGATGAACAAGCTCTGCTCAATTGGTCAGTGCTTAGAACCATTGTGATTAATATCCTGCGTCTAAACGACTATCAATCCCTCAAAACTGCCATGACTAAGCTTGCCAATCGGGTCGACATCATTTTTTCGCTGCTAACTTAAAACAGCCCTGGATTGTTATCAAAGGGAACCTGGAAATCATACATAAAGGCCAGGACAGCAGATTGGTACTTCTCAAATCGGTCGAGAAGGTTTTTCGGTGTACTTTGTTTTTTCTTGCCTCGTTTCTTAGGTGCGTTTTCATCAACTGGCAGGATTGGATTACTCTTGAATCCATCGGCTAATACTTTTCGGTAACGCTGCTCAAACATCTCGATTTGTTCTGTGCTGAGAGCTTTTAAGCCTTCAGCATGAGCACTCTCTACCTGAGTTTTGATGTCCACCAACAACGTCATCATCTCTTCAGCCCAAGGTTGCTGATAGTGCTCAACGATAAAGCGTAACTCCCGCAAATGATGAGCATTGCAGAGACCATGAGCACAATCATAGGTGGCGTAACTCTGCCAACCATCATGAATGCTGGTGCCCGTAAAGTTCGGCAGAATATCCATTTCGTCCATCGCTGCTTTTCCGCGTTTGGCATGAACAAAGTAGTAGGTCAACCCACTCGTACAGGCGACATGTAGCCACCATAGCTTGCTGTTCACCCGCAGGCCTGTCTCGTCAAAATGCCCTATTGCTGCTTGCTCAATACCGTCTTTGATCTGTACCTCAATCGGTTCTAATTTCTGAGCACAGGTTGTACGGGCATTGCAGAGGGTTCCTTCAGAAACCTGGCAGCCAAAAACTTCTTTCAACAGCTCACTCGTTCGTTCAAACGGCAACAGTTGAGCGTCCATCAAGTACACCATCAAGCCTTTAAGGCTGCTGCCATACTGAACTACATTGGTGACATCTGCAGGGAATACACCCCGACTCAAGGTTTGACAGTGCTCACAATATTTGACTTCTGCTTGATGCTCAATCACCTGTAATGACAAAGGGGGTAATTCATGAACCTGCCTAAGGTCATAGTTGTGGGCTGCTACTTCGGTTAAAGAGGCACCACATTCTTGACACTGAGTCACCGGATGTAACACCACGGCATCGATGGTATCACGCCATTCCAATGTGCGACCAGGATGACCTTTTTGCCCGCCACTTTTGCGTTTACTCTTACCCCGTAGACTTTTTGTCCGCTTCCCAAAGCCATCGCCTGAGGGGGGTTTACTACTGTTACGACTATCCTTGTCAAGACGTTCTTCTAGTCGCTCTATCCGCTCGATAAGACGGGTGACTAGCTCAACAACCGCATCCTCACCTTGATGGTAGATTGCTCGAATATCAGATTCACTAATTGTCTGATCAGAGACTTTCTTGTTCAACGGAAGATCATGGATTGACTGCTGTTGTGCTTAAAACATAGCGCCAGAGAGAGTGATAACTTCATTCTCAACACAATGATTTAAGCCTGGGCAGTAACTTTTATTTCTAAAAAAGAACAGCAGTAAAAAATAATAATGAATTGGAGTATCTTGAATTTTTTTACTCTGAATAGTTATTGTATGGTCTCTGGTAATAGTAAATCTGTAGATTTAGACTTAAGCTAAATGTGACTATAATTTGCTGTTATGCGAGTGGAAATATGAGGGAAAATTGGAGTGCAATTCAAGACGCTAGCGAGGTTAGGGGTTAAACATGCGAAAAATGCAATTGCTGAAGCAGCTTACTTGCAGACGAGTTTCGATTTTACCCAGCCCATAAGCTTTTCAGGATTAGTCAACGAGCGGTGTAATGTTAAATGCCGGTACTGTGAATACTGGCGTTTGAAAGAATATCAAGACGAATTATCGATTGAAGAGTGGCAAAATGCACTGTTAAGCATAAAGGCTTTTGTCGGTGAATTTTCAATTAATTTTAGTGGAGGCGAACCTTTTTTGAAGCCGGGTTTTATTGATCTACTTCAATTTTGCTCTCAACAAGGTATTCATAGTGGTGTTACAACAAATGGGTCTTGTTTATCAAGGGTAAATGCGCAAAAAATAGCCTCTGCACGACCATTTAATGTCAATATTTCAGTTGACGCTCCAAATTCAGAAGTTCATGATTACTTGCGAGGGACTCCTGGACTTTTTGACACCTTATCGCAAGGAATCACCTATCTGGCTGAAGAACGAATAAAGCAACAACAATCGTTCCCGATAGTGATCAAGACGACCATTACAGCAAAAAACTTTCGGTACTTACCTGCTGTTGTGGAATGGGCACAAGAAATAGGCGCAACTGCAGTTCACTTTCAACCTTTAAGTCGATCTACGGACGAAACGTTTGATGAACTCTGGATTGAAGAGAAAGATTGGGAAGAGTTAGCTCAGATTGGAGAGCAACTGATCACGCTTAAGCAACAGGGAGCGCCCATCATGAATAGTGAGCAATTGCTCACATTACTCCCCTCCTACTTTAGAGAAGAAGATCTGGGGAGACAGGTTGGCCCGAATCGAACAGGTCTGCGCACTTTTACCATCACCACCAATGGAGATGTTTTTCTATCTATACATTGGCCTAGCATTGGTAATGTTAAGGATCAAGGGGCTCGTGATATTTGGTATGGTCCAAAAGCCCAAGACATCCGTCAAAAAAGTATTTCAACTTATGGCAAGTATTGGATGAATGCAACGGAAGCCCCCAAAACTCTTACGGATAAGTTGCGTATGGGTTGGCAATTGTTACAGACATAAAGTCTACTCTAATCCAAGTTTTTTCATTCAACGTCCATATTTTTTCATTCAACGTCCATATTTTTTAGGCTAGTTTGCCCCAACTTTGCCAAATTTTTTTGATCCCCCCTTTTTGAGCGACCACTTTCTGCGATCCAACTTTCTGATTCAAGCTACAACCTTAAGATGAGGAGTCTGTAGGACAATCAGCGGTATGAACAGGGTTTTAGTGATTGGTGGAGTTGGGCGGATAGGGCAAAGCGTTGCCACTGATTTAGTTAAACATTCAGAAGGGGTTGTTACACTCACCAGTCGTGATTCGAAGGCGGCTCAAAATAGTGCTGCGAGCTTAGGTGCTCAGTCTCAGGCTTTGCAGCTGGATTTGGATGATCAAGGGGCATTGGATGTTGCGATCGCATCCCATGATCTAGTCATTCACTGTGCAGGTCCGTTCCATGATCGTGATGCCCGAGTTTTGAAAACCTGTATCCAAAACCAGGTCAACTATCTGGATGTCAGCGATCATCCTTCTTTTACGGAGAAGGCGCTCCAATATCAGGAACAAGCCCAAGCAGCAGGCGTGACTGCGATCATCAACACGGGGGTTTTCCCAGGGATTTCCAACAGCATGGTTCGTCAGGATGTAGAAGCTCTAGATCAAGCCGATACCATTCACCTCAGCTATGTCGTCGCCGGAACCGGTGGGGCTGGCGTGACGATTATGCGAACTACTTTTTTGGGATTAATTGAGTCGTTCCCTGGGTGGCTACAGGGGAAATGGCAGCTCATCCAACCCTATAGCGGTCGTGAAAAGATTACCTTTCCCTCGCCCTATGGTCGGGTTAATGTCTTTTGGTTTGATGTGCCGGAACGGCTCACCTTGCCCCAAACGTTTCCCGTACAGACTGTGATTACCAAGTTTGGGTCAGTGCCCGAGATTTATAACGGTATTACCTGGGCCTTGGCTCATTGGATGCCTAAGCCTTGGTTACAAAACCGACGCATGATTGAGTTTTTATCTTGGGGAGGCTTTGTGACGACACAATTTACGGATCGGTTTAGCGGGATTGGAGTCGCCATGCGCTCGGCAGTGACGGGGATGCGGGAGGGGCAGCCGACCCAGGCTGTATCGACATTGGTGTTGCCAGATACTGCGATCGCAGCCGGATACGGCACTGGAAGTATTGCCCAACTGATCCTGACTCAGGCACTAGATAAGCCTGGGGTTTGGCCTGTCGAAGCTGCGATTCCTACTCCATTATTTCAAAAAACCATGGTCCAACGCGGCGTACAAGTCGAACAATCGATATCTCCCGTGCTGTAAGCCATAAACCTTAAAGCAAGATTACAAATCCCAACCCAACCATCGTCCAATTCAGTCAGGAGAAATTTTAGGATTAAGATAGTGAGAAACTTGCCCCATTGCATCAATCTAGGATTTAAGTACTGTGGTGAAGATCATCCAACGTCGCTCCCTCGGCCTACAGTCCGTTTATGACATCGGTCTCGCCCAAGATCATAATTTTTTGATTGCCAATGGTTGGGTTGCGGCCAACTGCTTCAATAAATCTCACTCCACAGCCTATGGATATGTCACCTATCAAACAGCCTATTTAAAAGCTAACTATCCCGTCGAATATATGGCGGCCCTGCTCACCGCCAATAGTGGCGACCAAGATAAGGTGCAGAAGTACATTGCCACAGCCCTCAGTATGGGGATTGAAGTGGAACCCCCTGACATCAATCGATCTGGCGTAGACTTTACCCCCTTAGAAAAAAGTATTCTGTTTGGACTGTCTGCGGTTCGCAATTTGGGTCAAGGTGCCATTGAAGCTGTTTTGACGGCTCGGGATGAGGATGGCGGTTTTGAATCTTTAGCAGAGCTTTGCGATCGCGTTGATCCACGGGTTGTCAATCGGCGGGCATTAGAAGCACTAGTCTATAGCGGTGCCCTGGATGCCTTTGACACCAATCGTAATCAGTTAGTTCATGATCTAGAACTCATCCTGGAATGGGCCCAGTCTCGGGCCAAAGATCGAGCCATCGGCCAAGGTAATCTGTTTGATATCATGGGCGGCGAAGGGGATGCGCCGTCCTCTTTAGAGACAGCACCTAAAGCCGAACCTGTTGAAGATTTTCAAGAATCCGAGAAGCTGAAGCTGGAAAAAGAAATCCTCGGCTTCTATATTTCTAATCATCCTTTGCGAGAAATTGAGCGGCCCGCCCGGTTAATGGCTCCCATCAGTTTGGCAAATTTAGAAGAGCAGCCAGAGAAAACGACGGTCAGTGCCATTGTTTTACTGACGGAAGTTAAGCCGATCATCACTAAGAAAGGCGACCGGATGGCGATCGTGCAGATGGAAGATTTGTCAGGTAAGGCAGAAGGCGTCGTCTTCCCTAGAAGCTTTGAGCGGATTGGCGAATATATTGAGACGGACCTCCGCCTGATGATTTGGGGAAAAGTGGATCGGCGAGACGATCGCATTCAGATCATTGTTGAAGATGCTGAGCCGATCGAGGAGGTAAAGCTAGTGATGGTCGAAATTCCAGCTCAAGATGCGGGCAATATCCAGCAACAGCAACGGCTCAAGGAAATTTTGCGACAGCAGGCTGGGGAAGAAAATGGTGCCAAAGTGTCAGTCATTGCCAAAATTAAGGGAGATGAGAAAAGTCAGCTGATCCGGCTAGGTTCTCAGTTTCGAGTTCAAAATGAGCATATGGCGGTTCAAGCTCTTGCTAGCGCTGGCTTCCGAGCATCCTCTTCGGTATTGATTGATGTAAAAAACTTGAAAAAAAATATCGGTGAATAATTTTAATTTCGAAAAAAATATGCATAATATAGCTGGTGGACATGAATATTTCACCGCTAGACCTAGGCATATGCAAATTTCTGCGCCATAATTGGCTTTATTAGGCTGGGGGTATCTAGCATACAAACCAAATCTGCAAGAGAACGCCAATGAAAAACCTATTGACTGGAGCAGGTATATCCCTACTGGCAACCACTATCGCCTCTTTCGGGTCGGTGAATGTCAGTCTTGCCCAAGAAACTAGTATTGATCCACAATCTCTACCCGGAAACTATGGGCTTGTTCGCTCTTATGATGGCCAGAATCTAGAGGTTCGCCTTTTAGACGGCACTCAAAAAACCTACTCAGTCCCTGAAGGAAGTTCTGAAAGCTTGAGTCAGGGAGACTTAATCGGCTTTGATGTCGATGATGAAGGTATGGTGTCTAAGGTTCAGCCTCCTGCTGTGGATGAAGTTATTCGCGGTACGGTCACGGATGTTGATTTAGAAAGCGAAACCGTTACCCTCTTACCTGAAGGCGCTGACGCACCTGTTGATACGCGAGTGTCCCAAAGCACGATTGCTCGCTTGGGCCTAGAGCCTGGCAAAGAAATGATGGTGACTCGGTTCGAAAACACTTGGGCTACCAAAGTTTGCCTACCTAGAGCAGCCGCTCCTGTGGTTGCACCCCCGGTCCAGGAACCAATCGTTCCTTATGGTGGTGCTGAGCCCGATCCAATTCCTTCTGAGCCTATCCCAGCTTTGTGGTAGTTACGGGTTAATTGGATAGAGTCAACCTCTACATCTAAATTTTTGCGATTGAACAGGGATAGACCGTTAGGCTATCCCTGTTTTAGTTTGAGTCAGTTTTATGAAAAAGCTATTAATTGGGTTTATTCAGGTTTATCGACGACTGATCTCCCCCTTTTTTCCTCCATCCTGCCGTTTTCATCCCACTTGCTCTGCCTACGCCATCGAAGCGATCTCTACATGGGGAGCCATCAAAGGAAGCTGGCTAGCAGTCAAACGGATTTGTCGCTGCCATCCCTTTCATCCTGGCGGCTACGATCCTGTGCCAACAGTCGTTACATCACCGAATTCAGTTCATGCTGAAGCGGTTGATTCTGATGCAGATCAGGATAATAGCCCTCACTGTTGTCAGTAAAGCTTGAGTTTCATGAAGTAAGATTACAGTTAATGTAGTCTCTACTACTTGAGAAAAGATTTGCTAACAGAAGACAGACCGTCAATCAAACTTGATAGCCCAGCTCAGCCCTTGAAGCAGGCACCTGACCAAAGAGGAGCCTCAATTGCGTTAGTTGCTGGGACCACTGTTGGGGCTGGCATACTCGCCCTACCGGCAATGACCCAACCAGCCGGTTTTCTACCCTCGACGGTGATGTTAATGGTGGTCTGGGGGTACGCTCTTGTGGCAGCGCTCTTACTCGCTGAAGTCAATGTCTTCTGTATGCGCCGATCGGGTCAGGCCAATATGGGACTGTTGGGGATGGTAGAAAGTACCCTGGGTAAACCCATTGCCAACGTGGCGGGTGGAGCCTATTTATTCCTGCACTATGCGTTACTCGTTGCTTACCTCTCTCAAGGGGGAGATATTCTTTCTGGTGGGCTGGCCCATCTAGTCGGTGGGGCTGTTCCGGGTTGGGCAGGGCCAACGGTGTTTGCCTTGATCTTTGGGGGACTTCTGTATTGGGGAAGTGACCGGCTGGTCGCCAAATTTAACAGCACCTTTGTGGGCATCGTGATCCTCACGTTTATGGCCCTGTTAGTGCTGAGTAGCACTCAGGTTGATCCAGGAGAACTAGTCCACCAAAACTGGCCAGCCATTAGTCCGGCCATTTCGGTGATGTTAGTGGCTCTGTTCTATCACAACGTTGTGCCGGTGGTGGCAACACAACTGGAGGGCGACTTAGGCAAAATCCGCCAGTCGATTGTTGTGGGTTCTGTGATTCCATTGCTGATGTTTCTAATTTGGAATGCAGTGATCTTGGGGAGTATGGGGGGCCTAGCCAGCTTGAGTACTGGCAGCGAGGTATTGGACCCCTTGGCGATACTGCGAAATAATGCCGAGTCGCCAGGGCTGAGTATTGTGGTATCGGTGTTTTCGGAATTTGCGATCGCAACCTCGTTCATCGGTTTCACCTACGGACTACTAGATTTCTTGAAAGATGCCTTTCAGGTCCGGGAAATTACCTCAGACAATCGTCTTCCCTTTTACTCAATTGTTTTTCTCCCAGCGTTAGGACTCTCTACCTTAAATCCCAATATTTTCTTTACAGCCCTCGACTATGCTGGAGCTTTTAGTATTTCGGTTCTAGGGGGAATCTTACCGGCAATCATGGCCTGGACCTTACGATATCGTTCACCCTGGCAAACCTCCCCCCAACCCCTAGTACCAGGAGGCCGGGGAACGCTGATTATTATGGTGGTTCTGGCAGTGGCTGTCATTGCAATCCAAATTTTGACCATGATGACAGGCTAGAGCCTTTTCTTCTTGCTCCTTTAAGAATGTTTGGTATTTCCGACAATTGGGAAGTCTAATAGCTAAGATTGAGCTAGCTTACTAGGTGTATTCAGTAATGCTGACCCTGTATTGGTCTTGTTTTCTGATTGGCGGTGTTTTTGTTCTTTTAGCTGTTGTTGGTGGTATTGATGGAGTTGAGTTTGAACTAGATGAGTTGGGAATGGACTCTGATGTAGCCATATTTGATCAAAAATCCCGTTCCTTATCCACCTTTGATTCCATCTCTAAAAAAAGTCGAAAGTTCCCCTTTCTTCGGCTGATTAAAAATCTTAAATTCTGGACCTTTGGCAGCTGTTTTTTTGGCTTAACAGGCATTCTACTGAGTTCATTGCAAACTGGGCTGCCTACCCTAGCCATTACACTGATCGCAATTGCTATGGGCCTAATCTGTGGAACCGCCATGTCCGGGTTACTGCTGTACCTACGACATCAGCAGACGGATAGTCTGATCAGCCATGATGATTTGGTGGGATTAGCGGGCACTGTTGAAATCCCCTTTGATGCCCAATCCCGAGGCAAAGTCCGTTTAAAAGTAAAGGGCAGTATCCTCGAAGTCGTTGCTTTCACTGATGGAAATAGCTCATTCCAGCTGGGAGAGCAGGTGGTGGTGGTGGGTACTCAGAACGATCGAATTTGGGTTGTCTCTAGTGATTCTTTTAATCTACCGCCGGATGCATTAGGAAGTGGTACACCCTGAGTTTGAGAGCTTTAAACAACACCTAGTAAGCGTATTTTAGTTCCATGTTGTCGTTCCATTGTTGTGTTTTTTAGACATGGGTAAGTAGCAGGAAATTTCAATCTATGAGTGAGTCTTTTGACCAGCCGTTCCTGGAGCAATCCCAATTGATTGCCCAAGTTGAATCTTCAAGCAGAGTTAATAGAGAGGAGTCTGGACTGCAAGCGGCGGTGCCGATAGCGGTGTCGATCTTTGCTGCCATTTTGGTGATTTGGTTTGTTAAGAGTTTTTTGCGCATTTGTAATCCCAATGAAATTCTAATTTTATCGGGGCGCAAACATCGCACCAAAAGTGGTCAAACTGTTGGCTATCGGGTCATTTTCGGGGGCCGAGTCATTTCGATTCCAATTTTGGAATCCGTCAAAATTATGGACATGACCACGATGCCCGTTCCGGTAGAAGTCAAAAATGCCTATTCCAAGGGTGGTACACCGCTAGATATCCAAGCTATTGCCAACGTTAAAATCTCTAATAATCCAGGCGTGGTGGGGAATGCCATTGAGCGATTCCTAGATCGCGATCGCAAAGAGATTCTTCGGGTTGCCAGAGAAACCCTAGAAGGTAACTTAAGAGGCGTTGTGGCCCTGCTGACGCCAGAGCAAATTAATGAGGATCGCCTGCGGTTTGCAGAGCAGATTGCTCAAGATGTCTCCAGAGAACTGGTGAAGTTAGGGTTACAGCTCGACACCCTCAAAATCCAGAGTGTTGCTGATGACGTCGATTATCTAAGCTCTATCGGTCGAAGACAAATTGCCCAGATTGTCCGGGATGCGGAAATCGCTGAGTCTAACGCTATGGGAGAAGCTGAGCGGATTGAAGCCGACTGCCAACAGCAGTCAGAAGTGGCTCAAACCCAGGCTCTAGCCATTGTTCAGGAAAAGCAAAATGCGCTACGCAAAATTAAAGCAGAGCTAGAACAGCGAGCTAAATCAGAAGAAGAACGCACTATTGCTGCTGGAAAAGAAGCCCGTGCTCGGGCAGAACAGCAACTCCAAGCGATGCGGGCTGACTTAGAGCGGTTGCGTTTAGAAGCTGATGAGGTTCTTCCTGCTGAAGCCCAGCGGCAGGCCAAGGAATTGCAATCCCGAGGGGAAGCAGCCAGCTTAGGGGAAAATGCCAAAGCCGCGGCCCAAGTCAACGATATGTTGTCCAAAGTCTGGGAGGAGACAGGCACGGATGCTGCTGAAGTCTTCTTAATTCAGCAAATTGAGATGGTGCTTCGACAGGCAGCAGAGATTCCCAATCGGGTCAAATTAGAACGGATCAATGTCATAGATAACGGTGATGGGCAAGCTATTGCGAGTTTGGTGAATGCCTATCCAGAAATGGTGCGACAATTCCTCGATCGTGTCGATCAAACCCTAGGTATTGATGTCACTGGCACTCTAAAAGCACAACGTCAGGACCAAGGAGAGTAGAAATGGAACTAATTCTTGCCCTGTTGGGCGTCATGGGGTTGGGAACGGGGGCAGTTGCCCTAGTTATCCGCAATCTCCTTTACATTTGCCAGCCCAGTGAAGTCCTAATCTTTGCGGGTAGTACTCAGCAATCGGCAGATGGAGCTCGCGTGGGGTATCGCCTTGTTAAAGGGGGGCGCAGTGTCCGTGTGCCTTTGCTGGAGAGGGCTTTGCGGATGGATCTCACCAATATGATTATTGACTTGCGGGTCTCTAATGCCTATTCCAAAGGGGGAATTCCTCTGCAGGTAGAAGGCGTCGCTAACATCAAGATTGCTGGGGAAGAACCCACCATTCACAACGCTATTGAGCGACTCTTGGGTAAAAGCCGCAAAGAGATTGAACAAATTGCCAAGGAAACCCTAGAAGGAAATCTACGGGGTGTCCTGGCTAGCTTAACTCCTGAGCAGGTGAATGAAGACAAAATTGCCTTTGCCAAAAGCCTATTGGAAGAAGCAGAAGATGATCTTGAGCAGCTGGGTTTAGTCTTAGATACGCTACAAATTCAAAATATTTCTGATGATGTACGCTATCTAGACTCCATTGGTCGCAAACAGCAAGCCGATCTCCAGCGGGATGCTCGGATTTCGGAAGCGGAAGCCCAGGCCGAATCCACTATTAAAGCCGCAGAGAATGAAAGGATTACCTCTCTTAAGCGATTAGACCGAGACATCGGTATTGCTACCGCCGAAGCCGAACGCCGACTCCAGGATGCCAAAACCAAGCGAGGGGCAGTGGTTGCAGAATCGGAGGCTGATATTGCTTCGGAGTTAGCCCGGATTCAAGCTGAAATTCCAGTGCAGCAGGAGCGAATCAAACAGGTCGAACAACAGCTTCAGGCTGATGTGGTGGCCCCAGCCGAAGCCCAATGCAAGCGGGCCATTGCCCAAGCCCAAGGGGATGCTGCCCAGATTATTGAGGACGGTAAAGCCCAGGCAGAAGGTACATTGCGACTCGCAGAATCCTGGCAGAAAGCAGGCAGCAGTGCTCGCGATATTTTTCTATTGCAAAAACTGGAGGTGTTGCTATCGACCCTAACGGCTACGGTGCCGGAGGTGACGGTCCAGAATGTCACGGTTGTGGATACGACCAATGGGGGAGGAGCGACGAAAGCAGCAGCTTTTCTGGAGCAGATTCGCCATACCACGGGGATGGATATTGCCGGGGCTGTCCAGAATATGGTGAACTCAGACCCGGCTCCCAAACCCATTGAGCCGCAAATGACAGAAGTGGACTTTACCGCTTTGCGGGCAGATGTCCAGAATGTTCTGGGGATTGTGGCCCAATCAAAGTTGGGTGGGATTCAGGCCGAACGTTCCGTTGAGGCCGCGGTCAAAATGGATGCTTCCCTGCAAAATCGCCTTCAACGTGCCCTGCAGGCTGGGGGGGATGCCGCTATTGAAGCCCTCTTTGATCATCCCGTGATTCGCATTCCTTCTCGGATTGTTGAGGCCTGGATTCAGGATGATGCTTAATCCCTCATCTGTCCTCGGCGCAAGGCATGAGGGCTATTGATATAGGCGGATAAGGGGCAAATTGTCCCATCGGCCAAAACCATTGGGAATACTAAGTTTGGCTGTTTCCGAACTTAGTATTCGCTTTTGTGAGCCGTTTAGACACTATTCTTCCTCCCTTACCACCGGCAGGATCCATAGATGAACCAAACCCTACAGCGGAAGAGCTAGCCGCAGGGCAAGTATCCGATTGGCCCCAGGCTCTTGATGCCAATCAAGCTCTGTCTGACATGTCCCAGCCCTTTGCTCTGAATGCAGAAGAAGAGCAACGATTCTCCTGGTTAGGTATTCTGGCCAAAAACGCAACTTTTACGGCTAAAACCGCTTCTACCCTATGGCTCTGCCCGGTGGCAGAGGCTGAAGTGCTCCTACAGCGATGGGTCGATCAGCAGATCCTGATAGAAAAGCAATGGCTGCAGTCCAGCCTCAGCCCTTTTCAGCATATTTATCAACTTCCCGCCTTGTTACAGCAGGTTGCCTATACCGGCTTACTGCAGCTTAAACAGCTCGAAGCAAGAGATGTCCATGCGGCCCTGATTGAACGCTACCAGACCCTCACCCATAAACGGTTGTGGCACACCCTGGCAGACGATGGTTATATTCATGCCCATTTAACCTGGCATTTGCAGGCTGCCGACCGCTGTGATGAAATCCACATCCTCCTGCAGGAAGAAGCGGAGTCTGGTGCGAATGGTTGGTATGAAGCTTGCGATCGCAACGGCTATACGGCCTTCTACTGCCGAGACGTGAACTTAGCGTGGCAACTGGCAGAGGAACAATACGAGCAATCTCCCACGCAAGCCATTCAATTGCAATGTCGCTATGCCATGATGACCGTTGCTCATCACCGTCTGGTTACTCGTCTACCGGCCCCGCTGGTAGGGGCCTTTGTTCGCCAACAAATCTGGACACCCACCCAAAGCATTACCTATTTAGAACTGATTCAAGACTCGCAACATCAATTTGAAGTCCTACAAGACTTAATTCCAGCCCTGCCCACCACCTATCATCCTTATCTCCTATCGGTTATCCAGCGTCAGTCTAATGCCGCCCACCAAGCTCAGTCATTATGCCTGCTGGCCCCTCTGTTGGAAACAACGCTGTTTCCGGATCTGTTAAAAATCATCCCGTCCTTATCGGCTGACTTTTACAAAGCGATTGTGCTGCGGGAGATATCAGCTCAGATCCCCACACCCCTTTTAGATCAAACCGTTGCCATTGCCCAAACCCTTTCCCCATCGGATGAGATGGTTGCTGCCTGCGGCATTGTAACTCGTTGGCCCCAAACCACTTCCATTTATTTGAACCAGCTGATCAATAGCCAAACGGATGAAATAGAAGAAAGTGTTTGCTCAGAATTTCTGGTCGCCGTTGCACCCACTATCTCTAATGCCCAAAAGGCTCAGGTTCTGGAAGTCATCAATTCTATTGAACATTCATCCACAAGGGCTACGCTTCTCCTTCACCTGCTTCCCAACCATCCTGGCCTGCTTTCGGTCACCTTTCGCACAGTGTGTTCCATCGAGGAGGAACGGTCTTGTGCATTCGCACTCAGCAAAATTGTTCCGTATTTAAGTGAGGTTGAGATTCAACTCACTTTGAATATTTTGGAAAAGTTTGAAGATCCGCTGGCCTATAGCTCTGTCCTTCCCCCCATCTGCAAGCATCATTCTGCACCCAATATTACGGCCAAGCTACTCAAAATAATTAACACCTTGCCAGCCGAACGAGACCGGGGACAAGCTTTAGGCACTCTTTTTCCCCATCTTTCTCCATCTGTCCAAACCGAAGTGAAAGATCAGATAAGTGCTTTCACAAATCTAACTGCAAAAGTCCTATCCATTTGCCAACTTGCCAATATAGATAAGTCTATTCTGCCAACGGCACTCCACTGGCTTTCGCAATGCCAGGATAGTAATACTCAATTTCGGGCCTACTGGACCTTAAGCCAATATCGCCCCAAACTACTTCCCGCTGCATTGACAGCAGCTTGCCAAATCACCGATACAGACACCCAGATATTGGCATTTCAACAGTTGGCCCCTCAGTTAACCCAAGAGCAGATTCAGCACGTTTTAGGCATTGCTCAACAGACAACCCGCAAAGACAAACAGCAGAGAATGCTTAACAGCGTCATTCCCTACTGTTCTCGAGCATTACTATTAAACATTCAGGCCCATAGAAAGCAGCACCCTAGTAATCAGGCGTACACATCGGTCTTAAGTACTCTCAAGACCCAACTGACATCCTCAGAGCTGAAATTGAGTCCATGGGAAGCCAGAAAAAGAACCCTTGATTCCCTCAATGCCTTGCTACCCAATGACCTACTGGCTCAGACCCTGGCCGCAACCTTTGAATTCACCGATAAAGCCGATCGAGCCAAGTCTCTAAGTCGGCTGCTTCCTCAAATTCATCCTTCGCAGATTGATTACTCTCAGTGGTGTAGAATTCTTCGCCAACTGACAGCCCTCGATTACGATGCTTTTCTCCTCAATATTCCGAAGCTCAGTCCATTGATGGAATACTTAGCACAGCCGGAGATCCTCCACTGTACGGTGCACAATATGCAGTTGATTCATCAACAGTGGTAGCGTCCGTTCAGCAACCCGCGTTCTTTTAGCTGAAATAAGCTTTGTATTTGTTATAGATAGCAACCCCAGGAATCGAAGTCCCAAATTCCTTCACCCTCTTATATTTCTTGGGGTTATATTCATTGCGTAGATTTTGGGCAATAGTAAAGTTCCTATACCACTCTTCAAGCAGTACCACTAACTCCTGAAACTTAGGATAGGCTGTTTTATATTTTTCTTCTAAAGCGACATACTGCAGCATGCGGCCAAAGGTTTTGGGGTTCACCAATGATTCTGGCATGCCTATAATTTCCCCCAACCGCTGAAAGGTTTCGTAATGGGCAATCACTTCCGTATTGAGGATGCCTAAGTCATGCAAGTCTAATCGATCTAATCCATCAATAATCTTGGCAACTGTATTGAGCATGGAATAGTTGGTCATTTTATGGCGTTTGAAGGAACGCAATAACCGAAATCCAAACCGATGTTTGGTGATCGTTTCTAAATTTTGATAATACTGCTGTAATACTTCTTTCCCTACCTCTGTGCGGAGTTGAGGTTGGACCTCCACAAATTTGGCATGTAGGCTATCAAGGAACTCAGCCTGCGGGATATTGCTTTGAAATAAAGCCTCAACATAGTCATAAAGGAGAGCATGTTTAGAACCATAGAACTTGAACTCCATGCGTTCCAAAGCTATGAATGTGTGTTTGGCAGAAATACCCGCATGCAAAAGCTGAAGATATCGGTCCAGATTCTCATATCCCTCATGGCTTTCAGCAAAAGCTCGCTTGAGCTTAACAAAGGCTAGGAACTCAGAATTGCCATATTTGCCATTGTCAATAGACAAAGCCCGCTTCACCAGTTTATGTATCGCCTGCAAAGCATCCGCATGGGTTTTAATCACTTTTTCAGGGACTTCTTCTTTCTTGCCCCCTTTGACCAAAGAGCTAATCCGCTCTGTCACACTCCGATCACCAATCAGAGGCCGATTCCACCAAGCTCGGTGTTGTTTTTGTTGTTGCGTACTATTTTCTTGTTCTAAAAAAGCCATAGTGGATACCTATTCGCAATCTTCTTCTCTCATTGGTTAAGAACCCAATCACGGGATGGCTAGAGAGGAGCACTCAGATTTATGGATATATGGGACTTGGGGGGCAACCAAGTGATTCCCAATTTAAGATACACAGATTTTGGTAAGAACTATCATGATTATCGTAATGATAAAAAAATCAGGCTTTATTTATCAATCCAGAGAAAAGTATATTTACTTTATTTTAAATCTGATATAAATTTTTTTAGTTATATTTTTTTTTGCTTGTAATCTATTTAATTTCTTTGAATACCAAGCCTGATTAATTTGATATTCAAGAGTGGGTCCAGTGTTTATAGTCAGCATAAGTGATTGAAATAGCTTAGAAGGAGTATTCATAAAAGATCAAATAAACCACTATACTTCAGTGGAAGTATAGAAAAATCGATAAATATTCATATATAAATACATATAATTAGGGTTATTTAGATTTAATGCTCTGAATAATAAAAAAAATATTAAAGTAGCCAGATCAAGCCCTTTTCTTCTAATAATGGAGGCCAAAATATAAAGTCAAGTGAGGGTAAATGAATATGGCATCTCGAAAAGGATTCTTTGCTAAGCTCTTTGATCTATCTTTCTCCGAATTTATCGCGATTCAAATCGCTGGAGTTCTCTATGGGATAGGTATTTTATTCATCGGCTTATTTGCTTTACTCATTTTAATTGGAGGTTTAACTCAAGGTGCACTACCCGCTATTGGTGCCTTGATTTTTGCTCCACTCGTTTTTGTACTGAATATTATTTTCTTCCGAATTACGTTGGAAGCGTTTATCGCTTCAATTAGAACCGCGGAAAATACTAGCCGAATCGCAAATTCAATTAATCGCTAGCCTATAGCGTTTTCTGCCTTTGCAACCCCATAGATTCCCCAGTTAAAAATCACTCCAGCTCATTCAAATCTATAAAACAGGATCTTGATTGGCATGCTTTTATCTTCCACACTGTTGAGGATAAAGGTGAAGCAAAGCCTATTTGGAAGATGAATTTGGACATCATGGCAGTTTTGCCTGGGTCAATCATGCTAGCGTCAATAGTTTGGAGAGAACCAAGCATTAAAGTTTATGCAGCGTACTCTCTGTGACAAGGCAAGTTTTGGACTTTCATGCAGTACTCATTCATCCTGGTTGAACCAGAAGTTCCAGAAAATTTGGGGGCTGCGGCTCGGGCTTTAAATACAATGGGCCATACGGATTTGCGGCTGGTGCGACCTCGATGCGATCGCAACTCAGAAAAAGCCCAAGTCCTGGCCCACGGTTCCCAAGCCGTCCTCAATGCGGCTCCCATTTATCAGACTTTATCAGAGGCGTTGCATGACATTGATTTCGCCTGCGCCACCACCGCCCGCCATCGCTATGAGAAGTATCAATATATTTCAGTGCGGGAGGTGCCCCAACAGTTACAAGCAAAGGGAGAGAGCCTACAGCACGTTGCATTTGTCTTTGGGGGAGAACGGTCTGGCTTGAATCGACAAGATATCGATCGTTGCGATCTGATCACGACCATTCCTCAGGACAATCCTCATCCTTCATTGAACTTGGCCCAGGCTGTGATGGTGTATAGCTTTATGCTGTCAGAGTCAGCAGTCCAAATTAAAGACCAGCGGCTGAATCGTGCCCCCATGCCCCCGCTCGAATATGCCAATCTCAAACACTCCTCCCTGCAGCTTATGGAGCGCATTGGATTGGCAGAACGCTATCAGAAATACGTTACTCGCGGTTTGGCACTATTGGGCGCTGAAGATCTATATTTACTGCATAATATTCGAGCCTGCTTTGATCGCACCTTAGATCGCCTAGAAGCCAAGCAGGGTAAAAATAATCATGCCGATCCCTAATCCCCTTTCCAACTTGAATGAGGTATCTTTAACCCCGATTGCCTATATTCGATCTTGCTATCCTGAACGCTTTGGTATTCCTCGACAGGCCGGATTAGTGGAGTCTGCAAAAGCAGCCATTGTCTTTCCCCACACCGATCAGCAGTGGCATTCATTGCGAGGAATTGAGAGCTTTTCCCATATATGGGTGATCTTTCTGCTACATGGTCAGTCCTTTTCCAAGTTTCGTCCCCTGGTGCGTCCACCTCGTCTGGGTGGGAACAAGAGCATGGGGGTTTATGCAACCCGCAGTCCCAATCGTCCGAATCAGATTGGACTGAGTGCAGTGCCTTTGGATCAAGTGGAACAGACCCCAACCGAAATATTGCTCCATATCCATGGAGGAGACTTTTTAGACGGTACACCCGTGTTGGATATTAAGCCCTATGTACCGTATGCAGATGCGATCGCAACTGCAACCAGTGCTTGGGCCGATGATGGAGATCCCCTATTGCCTGTGGAATGGAGTCCCGAAGCAACGGCTAACCTCATCTCAGCATTGACGGGGGATCGAAATGAAATCCAACCGATGATTTCGGATGTGATTGCCCAAGATCCTCGCCCAGGTTATGAGCGCAGGAAAGATGGTCAACCCGGGCAAGAGTGGAATATGCGGCTAGCAGGGTTTGATATTTTCTGGAAAGTCGAGGCAGGAATAGCAACAGTCACTCGACTATTTCCCCTATCCAGCTCCGATGACATCCCCAGCTAATCAAAACTGGATCTAGGGGGTCAGACATCAGCCGTCTGCTTTTTAACTACACAGAGCAGGGGCAAAATCTTGCTGTCCTCTCCCCTGATGACACTGATAACGACCGCCCGCCCATTCAATCGCCCAAATTTGATTCTCCTTTACCAAATCAACTCGGATCTGTGAGGCTCGAACCGAATCATCCATGCAAGGTTCTTTTGCGGGACCACTATGGATGACAACCGTTACGCTTGAAGCACTATGTTCGGTTGTATGCACTTCAGTGGGTTTACATTCGCCTGAGTTAGGAAACCCAGACAGTCTCAAGGCAACCGTAGGTGCCTCGGCAAGCCAAGATTCTTGCCGTTGCTTAGCAGTGGCATAGGTTTTATTAAAGGAGGCAAGCCAAGGATCAGTCTCGAAATTGTAAGGGCGATATTCTGATTTGGGCAATAGTGAAGTAGTGGATCTAGAAATAAAGTCTTCGCGAATCCAGCCTTCAGCCTGGGACTGGTCAAAGCGAAGATAGTACCAGGTGGCATCTCCTTCTCCTTTCGCTTTTTGGAGCAGGGTGACTGCATCCCCTTTGTAGCCAAAATGTTTGGCCTTGGAGCGAGTGGAGGGTTGCGATCGCACATTAATACGAGAATTCAGATCTTTGCTCGCGAGTTGAGCTGGCGTCGGTTTGATTTTTTCAGCGATGTAAGTGACTTCCCGGATTTCCCCTTTATCGGAAGAAGAACTACCAGATTTGCCTATCTTGTCTAAGTCTTTACTGAGCGGGCCAGATCGACCTGCCCCAGACTGCTGACGATCTGATGGAGTCCCAGAGGGGTTAGGTGAACTTGTATCGGCTGAAGTTTGTTGACAAGCCTGAATGGATAAACCCAAGCTCAAGAGGCAAAGGGGCAAAACAAAGCTAAATCTTTGATTCCGTCTCATTCCAAACTATCTCAAAGCTGAATTTCATGCCCACAGTATAAAATTCATCCTTGTTTTTGCCGATGACAAAGATCACTAGGAAATGTTAAACCACTATTAGGGCCTATTTTAGTCATCTTCAAACGGCACTTGATCCTAATTCTTTTTGTGTCGGAAAATTATCACAATTTGGGAATTATAAGTGTAGAGAGTTTAAGCATTATTTGCTTGATTGAATATTTGCCTAGGCTTCAAGAAAAACAGGTATATGTGCTTACCTATTTTTGAGCTGATTTAGAATTTTCATCTTCTTGATATTGACGAAAAGATATAATTTATCGAATTGAATTTTTCCTTGTTCGATAGATTTCAATCCTAATCAACTGAACCCTCTCTATCAATGGTTGGCAAGTGAGAAATTTATGGAGAGAAACCTCTTACAAATATCATTGAACCAATTCTTCGGTTTTTCAATCTATGGGATAGGTGTTTCAGTTCTTGGATACAGGCCTTTTCCCAACGGTCTCTATCGTGTGACGCTTTGGATTACTATATTTTTTATCCCTATTTTTCCCCTAGCATCACGTATAGTCCGTCCCTTTAAGTTCGAATATAAGTCTGCTAATAGAGCATTGATTGGCGATAGTTTTGGGTTCAATATTATAGGTCAAGAACCCTTACATTTAGCCAATATCATCCGGACTTATATTCTAGGCTGGAGTTTAGCTTTTTTAGCTTTAACACCCGTTGTCATCTGCGTTCAATATGGGCAAAATTATTGGCCAAATGGTGGTTCACCAGAGTGGTTTGTTTTTCTGACAGTCGCTAGTGTTATTTGGCCCATTCTCATCCTGGGTATCCTCAATCACCGAAAAAATCGGATTCATGAAGGGTTAGTCAGAAAAGGATAATACTTCATTGGCCTTTTTCGACCTTCATTGAATATTGTTCAAGGCTTGATTCTCTTTGTTGCAACTGTAGAATAAAGCTGATCTATATGATTGGAGACTTGTAGGATTTACATGTAGGTAGCTAATCTCGAATCAATTGATTAGCCGTAGGTACGCCTTCATTCGTAAACTAATCTTGACATGCCATACGGGCCAGGTTGAAGGGAGACAATGGGCGAGCTAGGTCGTAGCGACTTTCATAGTTTGTGGGGATTTAGGATAGTAATGTAGCGCTGGGTGGGGGTGCAACTGCAGTGGATGCACTTAAGCCAAGTGCCAATACAGCAAGACCCGCAAATGTCTGCTGAGTTAAGGCTCTATCGTTTTTCTTGAGGCCTTTCTCTTACTAATTTACGAGGGGAGTCTGAAGAAGGTCTGATGGAACGCTGTGGCAATTCCATGAACTTCTTCAGTGATTTAAGAAAGTATCTTGAGAAATCTGAGAATGGTATGGATTACCGAAGTCTTGTTCTATTAGAAGAACAACTCAGCCTGTAGAAGAAGAGGAATTATTGATCGGCATGAAGGACCCATGCCTAGTGAGATTTATGGATAAGACATGTTAGAAAAAAGGCTATCCAAGATCTAGTATTAGGATTTTTAGATAGGGAGCATGTCACCTTTGTAAGCTAGTATTTATACTCATCTCAAAAATCCTTGCTAGCCTTGCTTTCAGGCATCAAATTTTTAATTCCAAACTTTGTGCATTTGCAAAGGTGACATGCTCCCTTTAGATATTTCTATCACTATTGTGATTTGTTCTGACGGCAAGAGGATGCTCTACTAGGAGTACAAATCTTATACAGTTTGATTTAGAAATTAGTTTATTAAGCATGTAGTGTTTACCCTCATCTCTGAGATAATGGGCTTTATCAGAGATGACTTATTAAGTCGCCGAAATCCTATAAAAACTAAGATCTATGAGTTCAGTTTAATCGATCTTAAAGATGCCATAGTTATTGCCTGGTAAGGGATGTAGCTTTTATGGGATTTGCTTTATAAATCAGCTCTCACAGTTGATATTGGACTTGATAAGGTTGGAATGCATCGTGGTTTTTGAGATAGGAATAACCCTGGGATTTAGAAAGAAAAAGGTTAAATAAAATTATCTCAGTAACTTGATATTCATCATATTTATTTGTCTATCGACGCTACTTGCTAAAACTTAATTAGGGGAAATAGTATGTCTAAGACAAGGGATGACGTTGGTTTTACCGCCAAAAATATGGCTGCTGGACGTGCATATGAAACGAGAAGATCAGATGCATTATTCATTGATCCCTTTGCTGAGAAGCTAGCAGGTAAAGAGGTTCTAGAAGATGTAATTCCCCGGCTAGAAGCAGATGAAAAAGCGGGAAAGCCTTTTACCTCAATTCGAACGCGTTACTTTGATGACTTGATCCTAGGGCATTCTCAAAATATTCAGCAAATTGTTCTGTTAGGGGCAGGTCTGGATACCCGAGCTTTGCGTATGGAATGGGCCGCTGACACTCATGTTTATGAGATTGATCAAAGTAATATATTGACCTACAAAGAATCAGTTCTAGAGGATATTCAGCCTACTTGTAATCGGCATGCAATCGCAGCTGATTTGAAAGACTCTCTTTGGTCTGAGATGCTGATTAAACAAGGCTATCAACCGTCAAAGCCGTCAATTTGGCTCCTGGAAGGGGTTCTATATTATACTGCAGACGACTTGTGACTTAACATAGTAGCGGAGAGATTTGGCACACTGGGAGTATCCCCCCACCTACTCTCTTACTTGCATGATTAAAATTGATTTCACCGCAGAGGAAATCCAACACCTCAACTACGAACGCTATCATCATCCTCACCCACGGGTGCAGCGACGGATGGAAGTGCTCTACTTGAAAAGTCAGGGTCTTCCCCATGCCCAGATTTGTCAGCTTTGTCAGATTAGTCGTCCGACCTTAGCTAAAACCCTTCGTCAGTATCAACAAGGCGGAATTGAAGGACTGAAGACCCTGGAATACAAAGGTCAACCTAGTTCACTCAATGCTCATAGCGATAGTGTGAGAGCCTACTTTGAGCACCACCCGCCCCGCACCAGTGCAGAAGCCCAAGCAGTCATTGAACAATTGACAGGCATTAAGCGTTCTCCAACCCAGATCAAAGCCTTCCTCAAGCGCATTGGTTGTCGCTATCGAAAAGTGGGGTATGTGCCGGGAAAGTCGAGTCTGCCCGAGAAAATTGAGGAGCAAGAGCAGTTTCGACAAACTCGCCTTGAACCCTTATTAGAGGAAGCTCAACGCCAAGAGCGTCTTGTCTTTTTTGTGGATGCTGCTCATTTTGTTCACCGGGCTTATCTGGGGTTTCTCTGGTGCCTTCGTCGGATCTTCATCCCGTCTCCTTCTGGCCGTCAACGATTCAATGTTCTGGGTGCACTCAACGCTGTCACCAAAGAAGTCACCAGTATCACCAACCACACCTACATCAACTCTCATAGCATGTGTCTGTTGCTAGCCAAGCTGGCACTACTCGACCCAGTCATACCCATCAGCGTCATTTTAGACAATGCCCGATATCAAAAAATGCCAGCTGGTGACTGACTTTGCTGAGATCGTCGATATTGAGTTAGTCTATTTGCCCTCCTATTCACCCCATTTGAATTTGATTGAGCGGCTTTGGCGCTTTGTGCGCAAGGAATGTCTCTACTCGAAGTATTATGCCGATTTTCACTCTTTCAAAGGGGCCATTCAACATTGCATTGATCAATGCAATGGAGAGCACAAGGCGAAACTAACAAGCCTTCTATCACTCAAGTTTCAGTCTTTTAAAGAAGTTAATATCTTAGCCGTCTAGAGTATATCTGAATGAAGAAGAAGTTCATAATTTGCTGACAACAATCACAACTTTGTCTGTTAAGGGAAGTTGGTTTGGGGCTGATGTTATCAACTCTGTAATAATGAACGGCCAGGATAGCTGGGCTAAGTATTGGCTGTCTTGTTGTGATGATCCGGAGGCTTTCTTTGAACAGTATGGTTGGCAGGCATCAGCGATTCAACCTGGTGATGAAGGTGCCTCGTTTGGCCGCTTCACATTCCAATTCCCAGATCCTAGTCTTCCTGATCAGCCTCATCTGTATTTTATTGCTGCCTGTAGGCAAGAGTAGTTGCACTCTAATTGGAATAGATTGCCTTCAACATTTCCCCATATTTGATTGCTAGGTTGGTGGTGGAGTTCTTTGTGAACTCTCTTATCTATGACTTAGTACAGAAGGCTATCCTCCCCCTAAAGAAGCTGTGCTTTAGGGGGAGCTTTTTGAGTGACTGAGCTGGGTGGGTATTTAGGGGGGTAACCTGTGCCACTCCATGAATTGCTGCATGAGATCGCGTTGTGTAACATCCTTAGATACTAGGCTGAACTGCTTGGTGGTATTGACTTTCACTTAAAACATCTCATAGTTATGGAGCTGGCCTTGATACCAACGATAGGTATTGCCATCGGTATGGGTTTTTGTTACAGATGCAGCCTGAAAGTCAGCTAGTACTGCCTGTCCTCAGATAGCTTGAATCAGCTCAGTCCCTTTGTCCTGGTTGGTTTTCTCAAATGTAATGAGGCCAGAGCAATCTGATAGTCCAGTCCAATAGCAGGCTGGGCGGTAATCAATATTTTCTGTTTTTACCTTCTCCGCTTGATCCATAAAGACGGTGAGATGAACTTTCCCTCCCATCCCTTCAAAAGAGGTATCCAGATCTGATTGATTCGGTTTGTACTTTTGGGTGGTCTGCAAAGGAGGGACTTTGGCTAGCTCAGTATTAGATTGGCCTGCGTAGTTTCCTCAAGACCAACTTATTGCTTCGACTTTGGTCATGCCGGGGAGAGCCTAAGCCGATGAGAGAGTACTGCAAGATGCGATCGCAACTAGCAATCCCGTCAAAGCTTTATTCATCGTCCTCTAGCCCAGTCACTATCTTTGTTCTAATGGCCCTAAAGAATGGTCACAAGGACACCGATCATACTAACCACGGCATCCTGCCCAGCTTATGACTTATGCCTTCGCGAAGTTCATGGGATCTTGGTCACGACGGTGGCGCACAGGGATGGGTGTCCCTTGACGGTTGCCAACGAGAGCGGCTGTCGTCTCTAGAGATGCCTTGAGACGTTTGGCTGCATAGATGGACATATCCCGCGGAACACTGATGCGATCGCGCAAGTACCGCAGGCCAAGATCCGAACCAGGCGGAGGCGAACACACCTCACCCGTAATCAGATGGGTCAGAGCACAGCGCAGAGCTTCATCAAATAACTCATCATTGGCAGGATTGACCTTAATAATATTCTCGTGATGCTTGACCATTCGATGCAACGCTTCCGCCCGAGAAGTTGCGGGTTCAGGATAGGTGACATCTGGTAACTCTGTCCAGGGGCCATTGTCTACCCGATTCCTATTGATGGCAGTTTGCGGATCATCATTTTTATAGCATCCACCCATTTGCGGCGGTAAGTCATGGGCATGGGTATGGAAATCGCTTTGAGTACCTCGGTAGGTGGGCCGACTTTCCATGGCATCAAACCAATCCGAGAACCAAGGATTCTCCTCTCTTAGTGAGTAGCCCTTGTAGTAGTAGAGGCTGGCATTCATCCGCTCGACATAGGGGGTGAAAATAGCGTCTGCTGTACCAAACTCTTCCAAAAAATAAGGGCCTGGAGTCTGGCTAAGGGCAGCTTCGACCTTTTTCACCACACTGACAAACTGTTCGCGATTACGCTGATCTTGTTGAGGACGAGAGGGATAGCACAACCAAGTACACCAAGCCCGAAATAGCAATCGCTCTAGTTGGCGCAAAGGCATAACCGCCGGATCTTTCATGCCCTTTCCCATGGGACCAAACTCTTTTTCTAGGGCAATTAGAATATCATCACTTTCGGTGATGACCCGACCATTGAGCTCCAGTGCAGGCAACATCCCAGAGGGGACAATCTGCTTATACCACCGCTCTTTCTCCCCATAACAAAACATCGTCACTTTCTCGATTCGATAGGGAATCTGCTTCTCTTCTAGCCATAGCCAAATTTTCTGGCAGTAGGGGCACCAGGCATGATTATCACGGAATAACGTCACCCGGACATCGTCTTCGGATTGTCCAAATAAACGCAGGCAAGATTGAGAATTGGTGGGACCGTTTGCAGGATCCAAATGGAAGTCGGTACGGTCAGCTAATTCAGGCCAGCTCAGGGGAGTACTCATGGGAATATATAGGGTGACACAAAGCCATCGGATTATAAAGGGTTCTGAGGTTCATTTGCACAGCAGAGCTGGGAGGTTAACCTCCCCTTGAACATTCAAGGAGCAATCGTTGTTGATGGATAGAATATATCCTCGTCTATGGCATTTCCCCATTTTTCTTAGCCTATAGGGCCCTGCATTGATTTAAATAGCTTCATGCCAAACCAATCCATTCGGGAGTTGGCGAGGGCCACAGAGAAAATGTAAAACTCGTCGATGTTGGGGAAGGGCCATCTTGCTGGAAGCATGTAGGAGCAAAGGACGCATGGCTAACACTCCTCCTGTGGTTACTAAGCAAGACATATCACCGGAGTGATCCCGCAGTTTTGCAATCATCGGATCAGTAAGCCGCCCCTGTTGATGAGAGCCGGGCACCACTTTTAGAGGACCATTATCCTTTGTGCAGTCATCTAAATGAACACGGAGAGCAAGCAACCGTTTCAAAACCTCAACGGGTGGTTGCACGAAAGATAGGCCTTCCTTTTGAGATATTCCCAACTGAGTGGTAACAGCATTTGGTTGAACTGCAATACTGACATCTTGATGCAGTGCCACTAACCAATTTTGATCAGGAGATTTTTCAAAATATAGCAAGCGCCATTTTATTCAGGACATAATAAACTAGAGATACTGTTATGTCTTTCAATGGATGCCTAAAATCTACAGCTACGATTTACGTTGCAAAGTGATCGATGCTATTGAACTTGATGGCATGCCTCCCTCAGAAGCGAGTGACACCTTTCATATCAGTCGTAACACCATTAATCTATGGCAACGTCTCAAAGCAGAAACAGGTGATCTTCATCCCATCCCTAGACAACACCTTGGCCATAGCCACAAAATCACAGACTGGGACAAGTTTCGAGCTTTTGCTCAAGAACATCGCTATAAAACCCAAGCTCAGATGGCCGAGTTGTGGGAGGGGCAAATCAGTGAGCGTACTATTTCAAGAGCGCTGAAGAATATTGGATTTACTCGAAAAAAAAGACCTATGGCTACCGCCAACGTGATGAGCACAAACGGGCTGAGTTCGTCCAAAAGTTAACAACAGTAGACCCAGACGATATTGTCTATGCTGACGAGTCAGGGATGGACAATCGAGATGAGTATGACTATGGCTATGGTCCCAAAGGTGAGCGGGTCTATGCTTTAAAGTCTGGTAGCAGAAGTGGACGAGTCAATATGATTGCAGCTTTGAGAGGAAAGCAGCTCATGGCCCCGTTCACGATTGAAGGGGCTTGCAATCGCACCGTATTTGAAATTTGGCTTGAGACTTGTTTGATACCGATGCTCAAACCGGGGCAGAAGTTAGTCATTGATAATGCCACCTTCCATAAGGGAGGGCGAATTGAGCAACTGGTAGAAGCCGCAGGATGTGAAGTGTGGTACTTGCCACCCTATTCTCCTGATTTGAATAAGATTGAACGGTCGTGGGCTTGGATTAAAAGTCGAATTAGACACCAATTAGAGCACTTCGGTTCACTTAGAGAAGCAATGGAACATGTGTTGTACCTAGCGTCCTAATTAGAGTGGCGAATGCTATAGGTGCATTGATTGATAACGGGATTTGGTCCTAATAACGGAGAGATTAGTGGATGGGATTTAAGGCTTCTTGCCAGTTCTTGGCACCACTCGAAAGCTAATAATCGTCGGGTTCCAGGTTTTGATTGGGTAACCTCTGCAAGATTCTCAGATATCTGATGGCAGGTTTGGTCAGAAAAGATGTGGGGCAGGATAACATAGCCCTGTTGATGCAACTCTGCTTGGGTATTGCGAATAAATGAGGGTAGAGATTGCTCCAAAAGAGTCATAAAAAGATCGTCCTAGGGCAAGCGGTTGAATTTAAACTGTTCCGGGACAGGGCTGAGTTCTAGCGCTTAAATAGCACTCGCTGCGGATTGACCTGCAGGTTAAAGTATTTTGATTAGGTCTTCTCTCACCCATCCATTCTCTGCTTGATGCAAAATCTGGTTAACATAGCGAATTTTGTACCATTTATAACCATTGCTTTTATAGGAAGCAATAACATCGACTTCAAGCCCTCTAAAGCTACTATATCCAACTTGATAGCCTGTTCCAGGACCTCGACGAATATTGATCTTCGCCTTAGCATCATCGCAATATAGAACCCCATCATAATTGAGATTTTTTTGCTCTGCTTTGGCCAGCCAATGAGCATTTTGAACTTCTAGATAATGGCTGGCATGGGATGAAGGGGCAAAATTCAAACTGGCTAAACTGACTAATCCTGCCACAGTTGCAATGCTGAAAACTCTAATGCTGTGATTCATGTCTTTCCTCACCTGTTTCTCTAGACACGAATATAAGAGGACTCGAAAGCTTTTCGTGTGATCCGACTCATGTCAGATGTGTGATTCTAGCCATCCTATGCGCGAAGAACTTCTTTACAGCTTCGCGAATAGGATAGCCGGAAAGTGAGATGCAGACTGAAGCCCATGGCTCGATTATTTGAGACACGCTAAATCCAACGGTCTATTTCACTCCGAAGTGAGACGGTCGTGCCTCAAATAATTGTGGGGTAGCAAAGAATGTCATTCCAGTTCCATGGGCAATCAGCTAATCCTGCTCGTTGGGCCGCAGTCGTTTTGAATCGGCTGTGAGTCCAAATCCAATTAAAATAGCTCACCCCTAACCGAGCCGTAACCTTCGTTTGCTCCCAAACTTTGCCAAACTTATTTTGGCGGCGATGCCATCGACCTGTTTGCTGCCGAACAATCCCATTGGTACGCTCCAATCGTTGAGTTCGGTCTTTACCAATGTAGTGGATAATGTCTGGCCCTAAGATGCGCTCATAACCGCCCCAATCATCACTATTCCAAAACTTGCAATCGGTCTTGCCTTCAGTGCTGGTCATCAGTTCATCCAACAATGAGTCGGTATGCTTGCCCACCCGACAGGTCAATATCAAACCACTGGTGTTGGCCAACGTAATCGCCATCCAACAATCGCCCACCTCTAGCTCTGATGGTCGGCAATGTTTTTGCTTTTTTTTCACAAAGGACCACATCTCATCGGCACTGACATCATCGGTGCTGACTGCTTGAACGTTGCCATTATGAAGTTGCTGAGAGCGTTGGCTAGCAGAACGCACGAGGGAGACAACCGTGTTGTAGGAAAGCCCAGTGATTCGGGCAATGCCTCTGAGACTCGTGCCTTCTGCATGAGATTGGAGAACTTGATGGATCGTCTCTCGGCAGGTCTGTCGACGATAGTAAAGGGTATCAAAGGTTTCAGTGAAAGTTCGTTTACAAATAGGACAGTGATACCGTTGTTTCTCATTGGCCATCTTGCCATGCTTATAGGCTTTGGGATGACCGCACAATGGGCATTGCATGGTTACTCTAATAGCAGAAGGAATGTATTATTCTATCTGACCCACATTTGATTGAATCACAACCAGTGAGACGCAGGGGGGCTGGTGGATCACTCATAACCTGCATTAGATCCTGGGTCCTTGGGTGGCTAAATTGCAAAGAAAAAGCATGGAGACAATAACCGCAATCTCCAGGAACAGGTCGTGACAGATCCTCAAGGCTTGCAGATGGGGGTTGTCCTCCTACCCCATACAGTGGGTCGCCGAGCAAAGGATAGCCCATGGTTGCTAAATGAATTCGAATCTGGTGGGGACGTCCAGTGGTGATTGTCACTGCCAGTAGAGTGGACTCTGAGCGTCGTTGAAGAACTGTACAAGCGCTATGAGCAGGGCGTCCTTTGGGGGTGGCGGCGTAGATATATCCCAAGCCTGGATAAGGCACCTTGCCAATAGTCTGGGTAATTGCAAACTGTTCGGCCAGTGGGCGAGCAGTTTGTTCGGGACCGATCAACGCTCGATACACCTTTTGAATTTGCCGATCCCTCATTTGCTGACTCAAAGCAGCGCGAGCTGGTTGCGATCGCGCCATCAATACCACCCCCGATGTCCCGCGCCCCAAGCGATGAATGGGAAAAGGAGTCCCGTGGGGAAAGTGTTGTTGCACCTGATGAATCAAGGTATGTTCCAAAAAACCACCCCCCGGAAGCACCGGTAGTCCTGAGGGTTTATGGATGGCCAATACTTCCGCATCTTCGTATAAAACGTCAAAGGTCAAGGGTACCTTTGGCTCCTGCCACGGGGGACGGTGGTAGGCCAAATTCTGCCCTTGCTTTAATACCGTACCTGGGGAAGCTCGCTGACCGTCTAAGTGCACCTGTCCCGTTTCAATGCGGACTTGCCATTCTGTTCGACTCGAATGCCGGTATCGTTGGGCATAAAATCCTAAGAGCGTCAGTCCTGCCCCAGCTCGATCCACTTGATTGTGATAGGTCCATCCTTGATTCATCTCTCAACGCTAACGCAAAGTGTCGCCCCATCCCGTTGAGACCCAAGCATCGGTAGAATTGAAA
Source organism: Acaryochloris sp. 'Moss Beach' (assembly GCF_021497025.1). NCBI lineage: Bacteria > Bacillati > Cyanobacteriota > Cyanophyceae > Acaryochloridales > Acaryochloridaceae > Acaryochloris > Acaryochloris sp. 'Moss Beach'. The sequence continues at coordinate 672,921 of NZ_CP071717.1, read as the reverse complement.
CGCAATTCTTTTCGGATGAAAGCATGTACCAATTCAAGTCATTACCGTGGCAACAACTGCTCAATGCCTCTGTGATTACCCTTGTCTTGGCTTCTGGGATTGACTATGGGCTGACCCTGATCTTACCGGCATCGTCACAAGTGCAGATTGGGTCAATATTGGGTCCTCCCTGGAGATTGCTCTCTTCGGCTGCCATAGATATGGCTATCGGCATCCTTGGCGTCATCATTTTGGAACGAGTCATAGGCTCTAGACGACGGATCCAGGTATCAACCCTATGGGGCTTGGTCCTTTGTTTATTGATAGCTCTAGTCTTAAGAGCATCACTTCCTATTCCGGGACTCTTTTTAGGTCCTTTACATCAAATTACGATTGTCGGCCTTTTGTTAGGGGTCTTTAGTAAAGGCCAGCAATATCGGCACTAGATTGGCGACTTGTCTGTTTATCCTGTACTGAACTATCTGGTCAATACTTATGGGTCAGCAGACATTTATATTTCCTTAATCTCAAGTACTTGAATGAGGGGTTGTTGCAGTCAATCTTAAGAGACTTAGAACAAAAGCATTAAATATCAGAAAACTTCTACTAGACTAAGAACTTGTACATTTTGGGTATTGAAATACCTTGCTTTTTTTTAGTCTATAACTAACGCCTTTATGGATGATGCTAGTTGAGTCAACCCTCACCCAGACTTGATTCTAGTGCATCTAGATATTAGGTATTCCTAGTTCTATTGAGTCATTTCTATGGCTGAGTCAGATTTTGACTATGAACACAATTAGGGTTGGCCTAAACAAAAATCAGTTCCCTAGTGAAAGGCGTGATCTGACTATCTATAATTCCTGCCTTCATCCTAACCCTCAATTCTTGGCAACTTGATATATACTTTACTGGATATCTTTCTCTAGGTAATCTTGGATACCTTATCCAAGACTAAATCTTATCATCAGGGTAAAAAAATGAATCAATTGCTATTGTTGACCTATTCATTTTTTTCTTTTGCTATAGTAAAAAAAAGCTTACCCAAAATAAGCGATACCCTGATTCCTTTCTGTTGTGTTTATTACTGCATTAGAGACCTATGCCTAAACTAAAGAAAAAAACGGTTAAGCCATTGACCGGAGAGAAACTATTAACCAAAATCAAAGCGCTGGGTGATTTAAGCCGAGAGGACAAAGCCAAAGCTTGTGGCTACTACTCCTTCGACCCAGATGGGTCAGAGCGCCTGAATGTGATGGCTTTTATGAATGCTGTCCTGGATGCTGAAGGAGTAGACCTTGATGCTCAGCCGACCAGTAACGGAACTGGTACGTCAGGACGTCAACCCAGCTATATGGTGTCTGTTCAAACCAATGGCAATTTGCTAGTTGGCGCGGCTTACACCAAGCAAATGGAATTGACGCCTGGTGATATGTTCGAGGTGACCTTGGGGCGCAAGCATATCCACTTAACTAAAGTTGAAACGGATAGCTAGTTAGGGAATTCGTTGTACTCTTCAGGTTGGGTGAGCTGAAGAGTAGCTCCAAAGATTAGCTTTATTGTTTTGAGAACCATGCTGCGATCGCATCTGCCATACTAACCGCCAACTGCTTCTGAGCCTTTGGATCTGTAATCCACTCGAACTCCGTCGGATTAATCATAAATCCCAACTCCATCAATACCGTCGGCGCTACCGTTGGTCGAGTCAACGCCAAATTATCCCAAAAAATACCATAGTCAGGACGCTTCAAATCATCGACTAGGTAATGATGTAAAAAGACTGCCAAATCATGGCTTTGGGCATGGTACCAGAAGGCCCCAATCCCTGCAGTATTCACAGCATCACCACTATCGGGCAAGGCATTATAGTGAACACTAATGGCAATGGTCGGTTCTGTTTTATTAATGACATCCACCCGATCCTGGGGATAGAGGTCATCATCCCCTTCGCGAGTCATCACAACGGTTGCCCCCCGCTTCTTTAATTCTTCCTGGAGTAGTTTACTGACGACAATGGTGACTTCTTTCTCGGGTAAACCCGTGGGGCCTCGCGCACCTAGATCATGCTCGCTGCCATGTCCTGGATCCAGCAAAACTTTCACATTGGCAAGTCCCTTGCTTTTAGGAGGATGCCGGAGGGACAAAATTAAGCTGGTGCCTTCGTAACGTAGCTTATAGCCCCACTGTTGTTTTGGCTTCAGGTTAAATTTATACTCCACGCGGCCTGGTGCAGGCTGCTGCCAATCTAACCGTCGAATCACTGGGTCATCATTCATAAAAATGACATCCGTTTGGGCCGTGGTGTTATGAAGGGTCAGGGTAAAGGTTTGATCACCCTGAGTCACACTAATCGGTACCGGATTTTGCAATGGAAATACCACTTCAGTCCACCCAGGCGTTTGGCGACTGCGAAGACTGCGAATAATAGAATGGGGCAGAATATTTTGGGATAGAGGACGAGTTTCTTTCTCTTTGATCCAAGCACCATAGTCCAATCGCAACCATTCCCCCTCTTGTCCGGTGATGCGAGCTTGCGTTCCTTTCGGTAAGGGCGTTAACCGAGAGTAATTCGTACTCGGTCCCGTGCGCGACACTCCTTGGTCACTTGTGACCTCAATAACGGAAAAATTTTGAGGGGAAAGAATTTCAATCGTACTGGTCCCCGTCCGCTGGATGCTTTGTCCATCTTTGGTCAGCTGAAACACAGGCTTGCCCAAAACGCCGGGTTGAGAAAAGGTGGTACACCCTTTGTAAATGCCTGGCTTCTCCGACGTTTGCGGTTGATTTTGTTGAGTTAGTGCAGCCGAGTTGGGGGGTAAATTGACGGACTTTTCTTGGGATTGCAGGGGAACTGTTTGTGGACCAATTTTGACCGAGAGCTGAGCATTGGGTTTGGCAATGGTGCTAAAGCAAACGGGTTCATTCGGGAGTTTAGCAATCTCTGTATTGGGCTTTAGGGAGTCTGCCGACAAGCCTGCAGTGGATGAGGGAGAAACTGCCGTGCGGGTGATTTTGAGGGTTTGAGTTTGGTCACCATACTGAAGTGTAAAGGTATTCTCACCAATCTCTAGGGGAAAGCTGGGGGCAAAGTTCCCGGTCGGGCTGCGATCGATCGCCTTACCATTTACTGTCACATCACCTTTGGCCGGGGCAGTGCCAATCAGAAAAATCTGAGCTGCAGTGGTTTTATGCCCATCGGCAGGGTAGACCACGCCTAAGGCATCTCCAGCAAAAGCGGCATGGGGATAAACCAAACTTAAGCTCCCAGCAAGAACTGCTAATCCCAAAATGCGCTTCATGGACTCTACCCTTCACATCCACTTCAATCAACCGTAATCCTGTGTCCCTGTCAATATTCAGGACTCTAAGGTGATGATTATAGTTGCCAAAATGGGCAGAATTTTACTTTTGAAAGCCGCTTTTTACCGACACGATAGAAGTGAACAGCTAGTTACCTCGACGCAGGACTTTACTAATCATCTTTCGGGAGAATCGGAGATTGATCTCTTCTTTCTCGGCCCATTCTTGCAGAAGGCGGAAGAAGACCTGGCGATCTTCGGCTTGGAGGACTGCCACACGATCGGCTGTTTCGATTACATAGGGATACCCACCCCCAATGATCACTTCCCCTCGGACAAAATCTAACACCGTGGAATGTAATCCTGCCTCATAAATCCATACGGGCATTTCAATACGGGCAGGGGGGCCTTCATGGGTTTTTAGATAGGTAAAGGCTACGGATTCCGCTTGGTCTCCATAATCTTGGAGGATGCCTTGATGACTGGTTTCACCTTTGCGATCGCATCTAAAGATCGGCGTGCGATCGCCCCAGTTCATATTCACTCCCAACAAAGCCGCATCATTAAGGGACGGGGCTTCCGGTAGTTTCTTTAAGCAATGCAAAAGCTGAACTAAATCTCGGGCTCGAGACGTATCGATGTAGGCCACTAAGGGCACTCGAAACTTTTCACTGGCCTGCAATAGCTCTACTAATTGCTGAACATAAAATCTTCGGCATTCTGCATCAAACTTTTCTGCAAACGTAGCCACTAGTGAGCCATCCAGAAAGACTAAACAATCCGAACGATTAGTATGACTCTCCATAAATTCGATCATGCGCTGGATTTCCATGCGAAACCGGTGCATGTTAACCAGTCGATCCATCGGAGTACTCCGATCTTGTGGCTTTAGATCTTCTGGGGACAAAACCTCTAAGCGCACATCCTTGTCATAGCTGCCCAAGGGCAAATGGGGATTCTCAAACCAGCCCACTTGCACCATGCCAATCGGAATAGAAATGTCTTTACTGGGATAGACTTGAGATCCATCCACCGCAAAGGTGGTAATCCCCATCAGCCGTTCCCGCACCCATTCCAGGCTTTGCTCTCGGCTAGACCACTTAAGCTTAGAAGGAATGATCCAGTTGGGGCTATTCCCTAATGCCTCTAATGGGCGCCCTCCTGGATTGTGGTGATCCATTAACCCTTGTGTGATTTCAGCATCAGGCTGTTGGGCAACCTTACTTAATGCTTTACGATATTTCTCTAATACTTTGAGGGTTGTTTGGTGAAAATCCTGGAACTCAGTCTGTTTTCGATCTAAAGCTTGTAGGATTTCAGACGGCTTGAGTGGCATGATAAACCCTTATTTTCAGCCCGTTTTTTTTACTCTACTACCAACTGGTAGTGAATTTTGTATCTATGTCTTTACGTCAGCAACAGCACCCACTCATTCAGGAATGGGCCAATCGGATTGAAGCAATTTGGACCGACTATTTAGAGTTATCAGACTATCCCCTTCCCTCGGAATTCGGGCATGTTGAAGGACGCCTCGAAGGCGAGTTCCTAGTCATAGAAAATATTTGTTACCAGGCTCCACCGTTTCGCAAACTCCATTTGGAGTTAGCCCAGGTGGGCACGGGCTTAGATATCTTGCACTGCGTCATGTTTCCCGAACCGCAGTATGCCTTGCCTATGTTTGGCACCGATTTGGTCGGTGGACGGAGTGGCATTAGTGCTGCCATTGCCGATCTGTCCCCTACAGTTAATGGAAAGTTATCGCCGTCATACCACAAACATCTCCAGGGTTTACCCGATTTAAAGTTTTCAGAGCCTCGACAACTACCCGAATGGGGAACTATTTTTTCTGAGTTCTGCCTGTTTATCCGGCCACGAACATCCCAGGAAGAAACTCAATTTTTAGATCGAGTCTCAGCCTATTTAAGTTGGCATTGTCAGCAAGCCATAACAACTCAACCTGTGCCTGAATCGGAGATTGATCGACTCATAGCTGGACAACGACGGTACTGCCAGCAACAACAACAAAATGACAAAACTCGACGGATTTTGGAAAAGGCATTCGGCGATGAGTGGGCAGACCGTTATATGACAACCGTTTTATTTGACTGCCCTTAATTTCATCCAACATTGCCTTGCTCTGCCTATACTTGCCTTTCTTGGATAGGCATAAATTAGAGAGCATTAACCAATCGAAAAGACTTAATTTCAATCTCATTCGTTGAGTTCTGCTGTACTCTACCGAAATGATGAAAACTCGGATTTAACCCTTCACAATAGATGGTTGTAAAAGGAACAGCCATTCAAGAATATGGTGCTGCTGACACTATGGTAGTAACTCCAGCAGCATGGAAATGGCCCCAATTTTGCCATTGACGCTTGAGTAATATTTCGTGATGTAGTTGGAAGACTATCGTATTTTTTGAATTGCCTACAAATTTGGGGCCATTGAGCCTTTTGGTTGAACTAGACCTACCCTTCGATAACGGCTTCAGAGCAATTCAAACAAGCCTCTATCGTCAATATTTTGACCCAAAAATTTCCACAAAAATGTTGTGTCTAGTGCCTACTGACTCTCTTTGTATTGGTTCGGCTGACACTCAATCACCACATCCATAACCGTGGGCATCGTAATGATAAACCGCTCAACTCCAATATCTAGTCGGGCAATGGCGTCACCAGCTGATAATAGATTCTCTGGATCCTGTGGATGATGACAGTAAACATAGACCGTTTTCTGCGCAGGTTCATAGCGCATCCGGCAACCCTTCCACCATGGAAACTGATGGCACAAATAACCTGAAAGCAGTTCGATACAGCTCATTAGTATTCCTCAGAAACTCTAAGCTGCTTTAACAGCCAGCCGCCTACAGGGAATACAGTCTACTTGGATAGCCGTAGCGATTTCGCTGCTATGGATCTCGAGATGTGCGGCTCGTGGCGCATCAAACACTAGGGTCTGCTTGGGAAAAACCACCCGCTCAAAATACCAGTTTTCAACGTTGGTGATCCGCACGACTTGAACTCTAGGTGATGGGTTAGAGTAACTGCAGAACGTGGATTTTGTTTTCTGAGGCTCAAGCGTTTTAATCATAGGAAATGCCCAGCCAGCCTTTGGATCTTTGATCCAAAGGCTGGTTAAATAAAGAATTGAAACAGAGATTTATAAGCTGGCCAGCGATTTTTATCAGAAAGGACACCTTTCTTTCGGGACATTTTCCTTTATAGGAATTTGTCATGCTTATTATGACAATAATATTAACTTATCTATAGTTTCTTAAGCCAAAACCTTTATGATGTCTTTATATTTGATTTCATCAATACCAGCCTTAAATTCCTGAATAAAGTCAGCTTCCTGTTACCATGACTCATTTTGAAGGATCAGCTCTTCAGTATTTCATTTATTCACCTAATGATCGGTAGGGGTAAGCTCACCCTCCATCAGATGAGTCGTAGTCGAACTAATGTTTACGCTTCTTAAGTTAATTCTCAGCTAGAGAAATTAGTGAAGCACACAGAGTACTAGAGTACCCATCCCTATTTTCTGACATCCACTGCTGACACCTTTATCTCTTGGCTCACGCTGATGTTGTCATCAGCTTTGCGATGTCGATATTCGAAAATCTCAGTTGGAGATGCTTTGGATTGGCTTGTTCCAGTGAGGCAGAAGCTAAAAGAATAGCAATATGCCAAGAATCGATTTGCCAAATCTTGTACTCAAAACAGAGTAAGTCAAGATAGATTTAATATCTTCCACTAAATATTTATATTCGCCCAGAAACCAGGGGCAGCGCAAGAAAAAATGAAGCTGTAATATGCTATGGAACTCCATTCTGTTAAAAGGGTTTCCCCATGGCTACAGGATTCAGCAAGCCGCCTTCCTCACCAGCTTCCACTGACTCATCCTCGTCACTCCTGCCTGCCAGTGATTGCGATCAGGCTTATCAACAGTTGTCCGAGTGTTTTGAAGATTTGCCTGATCCACGGGGAGGCCAAGGTGTCCAGCATCCGTTTGTCAGCATCGTCGTGATTGGACTATTGGCAAGTTTAGGTGGCGCACAAGGGTGGGAAGACATTGAAACCTATGGTCTAAGCCATCAAGATTGGTTGTCGAGTTTTCTGAGCCTACCGTCTGGGATGCCGACAGCAGACACCTATCGACGAGTGTTTGAGCGTATTTGCCCCTCCGCTTTTGAGCGGAGTTTCAATCACTGGTTGGATCAGGTAGTGACAACCCTCGGCGCTCAAGTGATACCGATTGACGGCAAACAACTCAGAGGTTCCTATGATCGCAATCAAGACCAATCCGCATTGCATCTGGTCAGTGCTTGGGCCAGTGAGTATCGGTTATTTCTAGGACAGGTCAAAGTTGCAGACAAGAGTAACGAAATTACCGCTATTCCAGCACTGCTAGAGCTATTAGACATTGCCGGGTGCATTATTACCATTGATGCAATGGGAACTCAGCACGAGATTGCCCGCCACATTCAAGCTAAAGAGGCTGACTATGTGCTGGCCCTCAAGGAGAATCATCCCACGCTGTTTGAGCAGGTTGAGCAATGGTTTGAAACGGCTGAAGCGAATGAGTTTAAGTGCATTGAGCACAGCTATGATGCGCGGGTGGAAGCAGGGCACCATCGTCGCGAGAAACGACAAGTTTGGGCCGTGTCCCTTCAACAGATGGGTCCTCTGTACAAGCAGGCGCAGTGGAAGGGCTTGCAAACCATCGTCAAGGTCGCTCGAACCCGTCACTTGTGGAACAAAACCACCTATGAGGTGATGTTTTATATCAGTTCTCTACCGCCAAATGCTCAGCAGTTGGGCAAAGCCATCCGCCAGCATTGGTCGATTGAGAACCAACTCCACTGGGTCTTAGACGTGACCTTTGGCGAAGATGCTAGCCGCATTCGCACAGGACATGCGCCGGAAAACATGGCCATCCTGAGACGCTGGAGCATCAACCTTCTCAATCAAGAAACGTCCTTTAAGAAAAGTACCCGTCAAAAACTAAAACGGGCGAGCATGGATGAAGCGTATATGCTCAAAGTTCTAGGCGCTTCTCTTCCTTTACAGTCTAGCCTTTCAGAGGCTTGATTTTCTTGCGCTTACCCTGGCCCAGAAACGAGGAAATCAGCAAAATTTACCTATATATCAGTAGATTGAGTTGTAACTCTTCATCCATTGACTTAGATATTGATCCCAACTATTTGCTAGTGAGAATAAGCGTTTGGGCAAACTAATAATTAAGCATTCAAGCCTATAAAGATCGATTGATATTTAATTTTTAAGAGCTAAAAAGCTGAATCTAGCTATCAGTTTTATTCTAGGGCTAGGGGGATAGGAGATGGACCAAATCATAAAAAGGCCTCATTTATTGGGGATTATCTCATTTTCTTCCTTGATTCGAACGTTATGGCATGGGACTCTAACAAAGAAAATTATTTTCAGGCAATGGCGTTCTCCAATCATCCACAACAGCAATAAACCTATTCAAATAATCCCTCGGCAATTGCTAGGGAACAGCGAGTATCCTCCCTTGGGCAAGATGTTGTTCTGGGAACGAAAAGAATCCTCTTTAGCGGCACAAAATAATTTATCTGAACGAATCCGAGATCGGTTCGTGGCTGTAGTCTGTCGACCCCCTTGCCCCTTAACCGTCTTTAAGACTAATTCAACAGCCCTCTATCTTTATGATCGGGCTGCCCAAATGATAGACCTGGCCATCACAACCTTGGTCACAGCCCTGCTTGACCACCCAATCAATCCAACCAAAAGGGATCTTACGATCCGTTCTTTTCTAACCCGCAGTGAGTGGAAGGAGTCTAGCTGATGAAACAGAGGAAGTTCTTCAAATACCTGGGGGCCTCTACCCTCCTCTTGCTATTCACTGGATCAATATTTAAAAGCTTATCCGTAGATTCCGAAACTCATCAGCGTTATCACGCCTTAATTACTCAACAGTTAATTAAAGATGCTGCATTAAATCAAGGCGTTCTCAAGTCCCGTTATGCCTTACTTCCTTCCTATGATCCACTGGTGCAAGCTATTTCTGAGCAAGGGGCAATACAAAACCAGTTAGAGCAGATTCCTGGCTTTATTGGTGATCCGTCAGCCCTCAATCAACAGTTGCAAACTAACACTAAAATTTTTCGCCAGAAAGAAGAATTGGTGGAGTCTTTTAAATCCACCAATGCGGTAGTCAAAAATTCTTTAACCTACTTACCAGAACTCGTTAAAGAGGTTCGCCAAGGAGACCGGACCAAGGGATTAACGAAAAGCAGTACGGCAAGACTCCAAGATATGTTGGATAACGTGCTCTTGTATAGCTTGTCTGCCAACGAAGCGCTAGTTCCACAAATCAACCAGCAAATGACTCAATTAGAAGAATTGAGTCAAACTGAAGCCAATAAAGATGGCCTGTTATTAGCCATTGCCCATACCCGAATTATTCTGGAGTACAAACCGAAGGTCGATCAGCTAACCCAAGCGATCCTTCAACAACCTGCTACAGAAGCTATCAATCAACTAGAAACCCTTTATACAAAACAACATCAGAGTGCCAGTCAGACAGCGAATGCCTTTCGACTGATTAGTTTCGGCTGTCTGTTGGTGATTTTGGGCGGCACTGCCTATCTTGTCATTCGACGGCAATGGGCGCTTATTCAAGAGCAGCAGCAATCCCAACAACGTATATCTGGCATTTTGAGCAGCATCACGGATGCTTTTATTACCCTGAGTCCAAATTGGCAAGTCGTCTATATCAATGAGAAGGCAGCTGAACTCTTTGGGCCAGTTCTACAGGATGGCATCCAACAAGATTTCTGGCAGACTTACCCCCAGGAATTAGGGCTTGACCATCAGGACAACTACAAGACCGCGTTACAAGACCAAATCAGTCAGTCCTTTGAAGTCTTTTACGCCAATCGCAAAATTTGGTTAGAAGTCCGCATTTTCCCTAGTGTAGACGGGCTGTCCCTGTTCTTGCAGGATATTACCCCTCGCAAGCTAGCTGAAGCCCATCTCATGCAGATGAATGAAGACCTCCAAACTTCCCAGCAGTTATTAAGACGAGTGATTGACACGATCCCACAGCTTCTATTCTGGAAGGATCGTGAGGGTATTTACTTGGATTGCAACCTACAATTTGCAACCTATGTTGGCTTGAGTCAACCAGAGCAAGTCATCGGTAAAACGGATGCTGACCTACCGTGGGCTCCGGCAGAATTAGCAGCATTTCAAGCTAGCGAGCAGCGGATTTTGACGACTGGAGAGATTGAAACCGCGTTGTTGAAACGCCACAGCGCAGAAACTTGGCTGGAGACGATTAAAGTTCCTCTTCATCAGGCGGATGGAACCATCATCGGCATTCTTGGAGTTTATCAAGATGTAACGGCACGCCAGCAGGCGGATGACAATCTGCGCAGCGTCAATTCAGAATTACAAACGGCCAAAGACCGTGCCGATGCAGCCAGCCAGGTGAAAAGCGAATTCCTCGCCAATATGAGCCATGAACTGAGAACTCCTATGAATGCGGTGATCGGGATGACAGGGTTACTGACCCATACGTCCCTGGATGCTCAACAACAGGATTTTGTCGATACTATCCGCAGTAGTGGGGATGCGCTTCTATGCTTGATCAACGACATTCTTGATTTCTCTAAAATCGAAGCTGGGAAACTCGAAGTTGAAGAACAACCTTTTAACCTCAAGTCCTGTATCGAAGAAGCCCTGAAATTAGTCGCACCAAGAGCCTTTAAGAAGGGCTTAGAAATTGCTTATATTGCTGATCCAGATTTGCCCTGCGGTATTGTCGGAGACGTTACCCGTCTGCGCCAGATACTGGTTAATCTGCTTACGAATGGAGTGAAGTTTACGAACAACGGTGAAGTCGTTGTCTATGTCAAAGAAGTGACTGCAGAGACGCAGGATATGGCGTTTTCTGATAGCGAGGGCCAGGCTCCTCACCGATTGTTCCAATTTGCGGTGAAAGATACAGGGATCGGCATTCCAGAAGATCGGTTAAATCGGTTGTTTCAATCCTTTAGCCAAGTCGATTCCTCCACGACCCGCAAATATGGCGGCACGGGGTTGGGCTTAGCCATTAGTAAGCGACTCTGTGAGTTGATGGGTGGAAAGATATGGGTGGATAGTGGCATTGGGGCGGGTTCCACTTTCTCATTTACGATTGCCGCTCCGGTTGCCGACACTTTTGACTGTGCTCCGATTCATGATTTAGCACCGCTGAAAGGTCAACGGCTCCTGATCGTCGATGACAATCTGACGAATCGAAAAATTCTGACAATATTTGCAGATATTTGGGGAATGCATTCCCAAGCAGCCCCCAGTGGACCAGCAGCCCTTGAACTCCTGCGAGGAAGATCTAACTTTGATCTGGCTGTAGTCGATATGCAAATGCCAGAGATGGATGGGTTAACCCTAGCTCGAAGGATCCACGCTCTACAAAAATATAAAGACCTGCCCCTTATCATGCTTAGTTCTCTGGGGGTTGAGGCTATTTCAACCCCGATGGACAAAAGTCTTTTTTATGCCATTTTGAATAAACCCATTCAAGAAGCACAGTTAAGTGCCATATTGGTCCGAGCAGTTACGAAGCAGTTTGAGAATACTCCCCATCCTGAGCCTATTACCCCCCAACCTATTGCCAACTCCAAAACTTTGCGCCTTTTGTTAGCTGAAGATGTGGTGGTTAACCAAAAAGTTGCATTGCTTATTCTGAAACAGTTGGGATACGAGGCAGATGTGGCCAATAACGGCAAAGAAGTTTTAGAAGCTCTCCATCGCCAACCCTACGATGTGGTGTTGATGGATTTGCAAATGCCTGAAATGGATGGCCTGACGGCAGCCCGAGCTATTCAAGAGACTTGGTCTCGTGAAGCTCAGCCTCATATCATTGCTTTGACAGCTAATGCCATGCAAGGAGACCGAGAAAAGTGTCTAGAAGCTGGCATGCAAGATTATGTGAGTAAACCAATTCGGAGTGAAGAACTAAAAGCCGCCTTAGAACGTTATGTATTGTCGCAATCATCTGTGCTGAGTTAGAAGTTAGCTCATCTCAGGAACCACTAAAAGTTATGAGCTGCCCTTCAGTTCACATATGTTGTACTAACGTTCTCGATCCGAAATTAGCTTCTCTGCTCGATGAAGATGCTTCTCTTTGGATGAAATCTTCAGTCTGCAGGACTAACTCACTGGGGAGATGGTTTGGATATCAAGCCATTAGCAGGCTGTAGGGAGTTCTTTTTTGAACAAACTATCAAGATAGATGCGAGCTGTCTTGCGGTCTGATTGACCGTACTGCATGAGGAATAACGATAGTGCCGCTGAGATAACCCGATCTTGATCCCAGTCAGGATGGGTTTCCAAATAACTCATTAATGCGTCATGGAGATCTTCAGGGATATCAGCCAGAATGCTAACGGTCGTTGACATAAATTTCGGTCGCTCTTGAACAACAGTGAGGTCGGTAGTGATGGTCGATGCACCAGACGATTAAGCATGACAACTGATGCCCTCTTTAGTCACACAAGTCTTAGTCGGAGATCCTTCTTCGACCCTATGGCTTGCGAAATATAGAGCGCAGCACTTAAGGCTGGGAGTCCTATCTTGCGGTCTACCAGTGTGATTGTCAATCGGTTTTTTTGAACTCATTGATTGAACTCAAAGCTATACACACTATGGAATTAGGTCGTAATTTTTTTTTTGCATATTCCCCAGAAATGGCCCAAACCCTTAATCTGTCGTTCTAGCCTGTGGAAAACAATCCATTTACTGTGGAAAACTAGAATGATTTTGTGAATAAGTTGGGTAGAAGCTGGGGAAAAGCTAACTGACCAGATCTAGCACTAAAGCTCTCTACAATAGGGGCTTAATTCTAAAGAAGACCGAAATCACTGTAAAGATTGCTTCTTAACTCAGCATCTAGTTTGGGGATCGGTTACTATAGGCAGCGAGATATAAATATCGGTTTCCCGTTAGTTTTCAGAATTGCTTGGTTTTATCCAGTTCAATTTTTAAGACCACGCACCGAAATCCAATTCTCTACACCTCTACTGATTTTGGGACTTAATTCATGTCGATTTATGTTGGTAACCTCTCTTATGACGTTACAGAGCAAGACCTAAACACCGTTTTTGCAGAATATGGAACTGTCAAGTCCGCCAAGCTTCCCACCGACCGTGAAACAGGTCGGATGAGAGGTTTTGGTTTTGTCGAGATGAGTGATGATGCCGAAGAAACCAAGGCGATTGAAGAACTAGATGGTGCTGAGTGGATGGGCCGTACCCTGAAAGTCAATAAAGCAAAACCCCGCGAAAACAGAGGTGGGGGTGGCAACTTTGGTGGCGGCCGACGCTACTAAAGCCCATTTAGTTTAAGAAAATTTGATCTCATAGCTCATCACATTAGAGCTATGAGATTTTTTTTGGGAATTTTTCTCTTTTACGCAGTGACTATCTAGCCTGACTGCCTGACATAAGTACCTCAAAGTCTTTAGATACGTAGCTTTTGGATGCTGAATAGCAGGGTGTATAAGGCTAGCTTTTGGCATTGTTCACACGTCAAACGCAACCTAAACGTATTACCAACTCTCTTGCCTTAGGGGCAGCGTTGCTATTCTTACAGTGCAAACCCTTACGAAGAAAAGGCTTTCAGAGATGTGTCAGGCAGTCAGCTATCTAGCTACTGCATATGTGCAGCTTATGCAATACAGGAAAATATGAGGCAACGACGATTTCCTCAAGTAGCTGCAATCTGACAATTGAGCAGAGAATTCTTAAATGATGAATCATCTGCAAAAAAGACGAATTGGCTTAGGCTGTGTATCAGCTGGGATATATATTCTCAAAAAAAGATACCTGAAAATCTTTTCGGAATATGCAAGAAATATACATGGGTTCATGGATACTCCCCTAGAACTGTTTTAAGCTTGCTAGCGATCATCAAAAGCTGAGATGTCTATAAACCTTTAAGGCGTAGGGTTTAGGCTACTTAAATAGCTACCCTGAAAACTATGGGTTTTAATATGGACGGAGTTTAAATATGAGTTTTTTTATTTTCTCTCGAAAAAAATAAATAGCATTATTAGAGGATAGGCTACTTGGCATAGCAAGTCCTAGGTTATTGACTCTTCAACTCCATAAAACGGGCATTTTAATTGAGAACCCATTTCTGAAGATTGAAGGGAGTTGTGCATGGGCAGATTAATAGGCTTAGGATTGTTGATCCTTGGCTTTTACTTTTTGGGACAAAACATTTACTTTACGACCAATGTGTATCCCTACTGGTGGAGAGGGATTGCAGCAGATGCTTCCGTTCTTTTTCTGACAGGAGGCATAGTTTCCCTTTTTTTCCTGCCTAGACGTGAAAAAATGTTGGGATGGATTCTGATGGGAATTGGCGTGCTACTGATTTTCTTTGGCAGTCGTGCAGTTCTGAATCCCACAAGCTTATGGCAATTTTGTGTATCTTTTGGATGTTTTGTGGGCGGCTATCAGTTATTTAGCACTGGCCGATTGAATATTTAGCCAGGTAGAACGAACAATGATGGCTTCTGCCACAACGACTTTCCTCATTCCTGAGCAGACCAGAAAGATGAATTAAAAAATGCCATGATTCATAATGTTAGTTTCATCAAGAGAAACAGGAATTCATGGCGAACATATTCCTAATGGCGGGCTCAATTTTTGGTGGCCTTTCCGTGGCGGCAGGAGCTTTTGCTTCCCATGCCCTCAAAGCTCAACTCAGCGAAAAGTCACAGCAAATTTTTGAGACTGGCACCAAGTATCAGATGTATCATGCTCTCGCTCTGATCCTGGTATCCCTGCTGTTGAGTCGAGCAGAAGGAGGAGAGGGGGTACTCACTATTGCAGGCTATGCCTTTATTGCTGGTATTGTCTTATTCTCTGGCAGCCTATATGGATTGAGCCTGTCTGAAATTAAGTGGTTTGGCCCTATTACTCCTCTGGGTGGCGTCGCTTTTCTAGTCGGGTGGGGATGTATTGCGATCGCAGCCTTCAAATCATCTCCGATCAGCTAATTGAACCCCCTCCAATGTTCTCACCAAAGAAATCTAATCCTTCAGACCAGAGTTCTGAAGTGCCCCATTATCATGAGCCAGACCGCACTTATCAAATGGGGCTGGATGCCAGATTACCGACAGAGGTCTTTAGTCAAGCTCTAGATCATCTGGTCATTACTTGCGTTGATTTAGTTTTTAGCCATCAACAACAGGTGTTGTTGGCTAAACGCCGTACCTATCCCCAAAAATCTTGGTGGGTCATTGGCGGACGTATGATCGCTGGAGAGTCCCCCTTACAATCTGCCCAGCGGAAAGCGAGGGAAGAAGCTGGACTTGCGATCGCAACAGGTCGATTCCACTTTATGGGAGTCTATTCCACTTGTTTTGCCCATCGGCAGCAATCCCCTCAGGATCGGGGCTTGCACAGCCTCAATCTCACCTATGTAGTCACGCTGACCGCTCCTGAAAAGCAACAGCTTTGCCTCGATCCCCATGAGTATCAAAAGTGGCAATGGTACTCCAATCGTGAAGCTACCTTGCAACTCAATGCTTCCCAGGTGATGGATCAACTGCTATTAAGTCTGTTAGATCGCGTCAATTCTATGCAAAATACATCGGGCAAGATCAATTGATTGGATCCAACAAACCAAGATAGATATTGTCAATATCCCTCAAGAAAAAACAATGATTTTACGCAGCCATTGGCGTATAACTCTCGTCGTTGTTACTGTTGCTGTTGTTGTTGGAATATTCTGAAAGCAGTTCTTCGTCATCGGTAGACCAGTCGAAATCAGATTCATCATTTTGGCGGAAACGACCATTCTCTTCTAACCAGTTATACAGAGATGTATTTTTGCGAGGAGCGATTACGGGGCTAACCTGATTACGGTTTTCTTCTGTCAAGGAGGGATTATACATGTGTGTGATCCGAGCAAAAATGTGTGTGTATACACAAATTTGCCCCATCTCAAAGCCTTACGCTTCGGTATTTATAATGAATTCTCTCAGAGAAAAATCACTGTTTTCTCCTGGAATTTACACAGGTCTTTTTGCCTCTAGGATGAAGGCATCTTCCTTTATGGCCGCAGCATGATGAATTTTTCAGTCCCAAAACGGATGATCAGCTTAGTGGCTTTGATCCTGGGGGGATGCCAGTTTGCCCCTCAAACCCGCCAGCTTACGGTATCTGCGGCTTCCAGTCTACAAACTGTTTTGCAAGCTATAGAGCCGGAATTTGAGAAGGCCTATCCCCAGATTGATCTGACCTTTAATTTTGCGGCCTCGGGGGTCTTGCAACGTCAAATAGAGCAAGGGGCACCTGTGGATGTGTTCTTCTCCGCTGCACCTAAGCCCATAAACAGGCTGTTAGAGCAGCAACTCATTATCCAGAACTCCCATCGATCCATCGTCACGAACCAACTGGCCCTGATTGTACCTGAGGAGTCTCAGGTGTCTTTGACGGGGTTTCAGCAATTAACGTCCCCCCAAGTTAAAAAAATTATGGTGGGAGAAGGGGCGAGCGTCCCCGCTGGGCAATATGCCCAAGAAGTTTTTTCGACACTCGAATTATCTCAACAGATTCAGACCAAGCTAATTTTTGCCAATAGCGTGCATGGGGTTCTAGCGGCGGTTGCGGGTGCCAATGTGGATGCAGGCGTTGTCTATGCCACTGATGTGCGCCAGTCTGATCGGGTGAAACAGGTGGCCCTTGCCCCAGCCCACAGCCATTCTCCCATTGTTTATCCGATTGCTATTGTGGCTGGGAGTTCTCAGCCCCAGACGGCTCAATCTTTTGTCGAGTTTTTGTCCACTCCTGAATCGAAAGACCGCTTCACTCAGGCTGGATTTGGTTTAGTGCCTGAGGATTGATGTGTGAGCATTGCGCCCCTATGGACCTCTTTAAAGATTGCTGCGATCGCAACCGGTATCACCTTTACTTCGGGGGTGGCAACGGCCTATGCCATGCACCGCTATCGGGGCAAAGGCAAAGCGGTGATCGAGAGCATCCTCCTGACCCCCCTGGTGTTACCTCCCACCGTGTTGGGGTTTATGCTCCTCTTTCTTCTGGGGACTCAAGGTCCCATTGGTCAGTTTTTGACCCCTGTGGGATTGAACCCGGTGTTTACTTGGTATGCCGCTGTGATTACGGCCACGGTTGTATCCTTTCCCTTGCAGTACAAAACCGCATTGGGAGCCTTCCAGCAGCTTGAGCCCGATCTACAGGCGGCGGCACGCACGTTGGGGGCTTCTGAATGGACTGTATTTCGGCAAGTGGTCTTACCCTTAGCCGGGCCAGGAATCTTAGCAGGCACGAGTTTAGCCTTTGCCCGAGCCTTGGGAGAATTTGGAGCAACTCTAATGCTGGCGGGCAATATTCCAGGGCGAACCCAAACTTTACCAATGGCGATTTATTTTGCCGTTGAAGGCGGGACATTTGAAGAAGCATTGATTTGGTGCAGCATCACCCTCCTCGTCAGTTTAGGGTGCCTGATGGGGATGAATCTGTGGCTCAGTCGAAAACCTCGGTTCAAACAGTTCCGTCACCGTCGCCCCTTGAGACCCAGATTACCCTCAGGTGCGTCCTATCCCCCTACTGAAAAGGGGTTATGGGTTGACTTGCAAAAGCGAGTGGCTGGATTCCAATTAGATATCTCTTTCCAAACCCAAGAAACCACTCTGGGGGTATTGGGAGCTTCAGGAGCTGGAAAAAGTATGCTCCTCCGCTGTATTGCCGGGATTGAAACTCCTGATCGGGGCCGGATTGTCCTCAATGGTCGGGTGCTGTTTGACTCAGTGCAGGGCATTAATATACCGAGTTGCGATCGCAATATTGGCATCTTGTTCCAAAACTATGCCCTGTTCCCTCACCTCACTGCCGCTGAGAATATTGCCTTTGCCTTATCAGCAGGACAATCCCTCAATATCACCGAAACTGCATCCCACTTAGCTCCGCTTCAGCTAGCTGACTACGGCCACCACTTGCCCCAGGAATTATCTGGAGGACAGCAACAGCGGGTTGCTCTGGCAAGGGCCCTAGCAAGCCAGCCCCAACTCTTACTCTTTGATGAACCTTTCTCCGCATTGGATACCCACCTCCGTAACCAGATTGAGAAAGTGATGGTGTCTCGTCTATCCACCTTTGAGGGCATGACCCTCTGGGTCACTCACAATGTGGAAGAAGCCTATCGACTTTGCGATCAGCTGATGGTTGTGGAGCAAGGGAAACCCTCTACCTTACGCCCAAAGCATCAAATCCTAGAACATCCCGAAACCCTGAGCATTGCCCAACTCACGGGTTGTAAAAACTTTTCCCGCATCCAGCAGAGTGGCCCAGACAAGGTGTTTGCCCTGGACTGGGAGTGCACCCTACAGATCCTGGAGCCTGTTCAGCCCCACCATTCCCAAATGGGTATTCGCGCCCATCAAATTCGGTTTTTAGATTTAGAGTCCCCCGTGACTTCACCTAGTAATACCTTTCCAGGCTGGCTAGCGATGACCCGAGAGACCCCTCACCGGATGACCCTCTATCTCAAGCTCAATACACCCCCCACCCACGCAGAAGATTACTATCTCCAGGCTGAAGTGTTCAAAGACAAATGGAAACAGCTCAAAAACCTGCCTTTTCCCTGGTCAATTACCCTTGACCCCCTGCGAATTTTATTACTTCGGGAATAGTTATTTCCCATTTTTCTTTAGCTATTTTTGTAAGTGATAAAGATTGCCTAGCTAACGTGATTTAGATCACACTAGCTTCCATTTTTTCCAGCGATATTGAAGAAGACTTAGAGTTATCTGAGTCGTCATTGGGGAACACACATACGTCCGACAGGTTGGTTCAGCTTGTCGGTGTTTTTTTGGGAAATGATGTACCGACAGGGTTTAACCTGTCGGTTTTTTAATGGGATGGTATTGATTACCAAAAGACCTCCGTATAAATACGGAACTTTTTGACCATCTTTTTTTTATTCTTCAGAGACTTTTTGTTTACTCCGAAAATTCTCGCAGAAAATAGTTTGGACTCCGTAATTATTCGGTAGAGCCAACCTGTGACTGCCGATAAAGTGTAATCACTGTGTGTTCACCACTGTTTCTGGGTAAGGACTGCAGCAGCAGTGCTTACCTAGATCCAAATACAAATCCTTGAATGACCTCGCTTGATCACGAGGTCATTTTCTTTTTTAAAGGCTTACGGAGGGTGAAGCCTTGCAGCCAAAAAGCTAACCCTCTAGGCCAAACGCTTTATGGATCGCCTGCAAAGCAGTACTCCCATCTTCCTGGGCCACCACGCAACTGACTCGAATTTCCGAGGTGGCAATCATTTGAATATTAATTTTCTGCTGGGCTAAAGCCACAAACATCTGCGCTGCAACTCCAGGCTGCCCCAACATACCGATACCGACGATACTGACTTTTGCGATCGCAGAATCAGATGCCACTTCACCACACCCTAAGCTGCGAGACAAATCCAGCAAAAGCCCCTGAGCCACCTCTAAGTCCCCCTCTGCCACCGTAAAGGCAATATCTCGGGTAATCTGCCCTTCCACCTGGCGAGAGCGTTGAGACTGAATAATCATGTCTACACTGATATTTCGTTTGGCTAAAACCTGGAAAATATGAGCCGCCATGCCAGGATGGTCTGGAACATTACGGATGGCGAGTTGGGCTTGCTCAAGATCTAGGGCCACACCACGCACCGGGGGAATGGGGTAATCGGGTAAGGAGATCCCACTATCAATTGAAGAGCTAGTGACTTCAAAGACATCACACAGGGCTTTCGTTGCCCGTTCACAATCCGCAGCAGCAATCGTACAGCTGACATTCACCTCAGACGTAGAAATCATCTGCAAATTGATATCCAAATCACTCAGGGTCTGAAACATTTGGGCTGCAATTTGCGGACGGCCAATAATCCCCGCACCGACAATACTCACCTTAGCGACCTTGGGTTCTACCAAAACCTCCGAGGCAGGACCAGTGGGCAAATTCGCACTAAAGGCAGTCGCCACCGCTTCAACACGATCACAACAGTCTTGAGCCACGGTGAAAGCAATATCATTGGAGTTGCCATCATGAATCGACTGGATAATTAAGTCCACATCCAGGTGTTGATTGGCTAACTCCCCAAACAATCCTGCTGCGACCCCTGGCCGATCAGTAACATGGAGCAAAGCAACCTTAGCTTGGTTCAAATCAAAATGCACCGCATCAACAGGGCGACCTAATTCTAGGTCTGTCAAAGTTTTCGG
The DNA here is from genome assembly GCF_021497025.1 of Acaryochloris sp. 'Moss Beach'. Lineage (NCBI taxonomy): Bacteria > Bacillati > Cyanobacteriota > Cyanophyceae > Acaryochloridales > Acaryochloridaceae > Acaryochloris > Acaryochloris sp. 'Moss Beach'. The sequence continues at coordinate 652,363 of NZ_CP071717.1, read as the reverse complement.
TTGCGTTCCAGTAGAGATAATTTGAGTACCAGGCTCATCAGTCCAACTAGAGCGGACGGCCATCTGGACCCCATAATTACGAGCAATCTCCACCGCCCGAGGATGAAGGACATTAGCCCCCAGACTCGCCAGTTCAAGCATCTCCTCGCAAGTAATCTCCTCCATCAGTTGGGCCTTCTCTACCAACCGAGGATCCGTCGTCAGCACCCCAGCCACATCGGTATAAATCTCACATTTTTCGGCGTTTAGAGCCGCCGCCAACGCCACAGCAGAGGTATCTGATCCACCTCGGCCTAATGTGGTTACTTCCAGATCGGAGGTATTAGAGGTGCCCTGAAATCCAGCCACCACCACCACTTTTCCTTCATTGAGATGGCGTTCTAAGCGTTCCGTGGCAATGTGGAGAATGCGAGCACGGGTATGTTCAGGTTCTGTGACAATCCCCACCTGAGCCCCAGTCAAGGAAATAGCAGGCTGCCCCAATTCCTGGAGGGCCATGCTCAGGAGGGAAATTGAGACTTGCTCCCCTGTCGATAGCAGCATGTCCATCTCGCGTCGGCAGGGATTGGAGGATACACCTTGGGCCAGCTGGACCAGAGTATCGGTGCTCTTGCCCATGGCCGACACCACCACCACCACCGAGTTGCCCTGGACAACGGTCTGCTTTACCCGCTGGGCAACCGCTTTAATCCGCTCGACTGAACCAACGGACGTGCCACCAAACTTCTGAACAATTAGGCCCATGATTGTTACATCTATCTGTAAAACGCAGGACTAGATCCAGCAAGAACGCCAACCTATTCCCGCAAACTGCTAATCAGCATTATGGTATGAAACCGTTATGGGTCATACTGCATCCATGTAAATTTATAGATTGATTCCTCGACAACGATGATCAGCCCTCCTGCAAACACTTCTCTCACCACACCCTGGGGTGCCCCTTTTTCCGAATCTGCCAAACGGCTGTTGCTGTTGGGGTCAGGAGAACTCGGCCGGGAAGTCGCCCTAGAGGCCATGCGCTTAGGCATTGAAGTGATTGCAGCAGATTCCTACGACCATGCCCCTGCCATGCAGTTTGCCCAGCGTCATGTTGTGATTAATATGCAGGATGGGGCGGCCCTGCGCCAGGTCATAGAGTCGGTTAAACCAGATCTGATTGTGCCCGAAATTGAAGCCATCGCCACTGCAACCCTACTCGAACTAGAAGCGGAAGGATGGAACGTAATTCCCACCGCTAAAGCCACTAATCTGACGATGGATCGGGAAGGCATTCGGCGTCTGGCAGCCAGTGACCTGGACTTAAAAACCTCTCCCTACCAATTTGCCTCCACCCAAGCAGAATATGAACAGGCAGTACAACACGTTGGCCTTCCCTGCGTGGTCAAACCCGTCATGAGTTCCTCAGGTAAAGGCCAAAGCTTAGTCAAAACAGACAGCGAAATTATCCCAGCCTGGACCTATGCCCTAGAAGCCGGTCGTGGCAACGCCCCCCGCGTCATCGTTGAAGGCTTTGTCGAGTTCGAAACGGAAATAACCTTACTCACCGTGCGGTCCCAGTCAGGCACCCACTTCTGTCCCCCCATTGGCCATGTGCAGCAAAGCGGGGACTATCGAGAGTCCTGGCAGCCCTGTGCCCTCCACCCCAATACCCTGGAAGCCTGCCAAGCTATGGCCCGCCAAATTACCGATGCTTTAGGAGGGTGGGGACTATTTGGCGTGGAACTTTTTATTGCGGGGCCGGCCGATCAGGCTCAGACGGTTTACTTCAGCGAAGTCAGCCCTCGCCCCCATGACACAGGCATGGTCACGATGATTAGCCAAAACATGTCGGAGTTTGAACTGCATGCTCGCGCCATTCTGGGGCTTCCCATTGGTGATATCCAGCTCATTAGCCCTGGAGCTTCAGCAGTAATTTTGGCCTCAGAGGCATCCAAGGAGCCCAAGATTGAAGGCGTTGCTGCAGCTCTTACCGTGCCAACCAGCCGCGTTCGCTTATTTGGTAAACCCACTGCCCATAAAAATCGACGGATGGGGGTCGCTCTAGCCCTAGGTGAGACCATAGAGGAAGCCAGACAACGGGCTAAAGACTGTGCCCAGCAAGTTACCGTTATCAGTTATACTCTAGACGGCTAAGATATTAACTTCTTTAAAAGACTGAAACTTGAGTGATAGAAGGCTTGTTAGTTTCGCCTTGTGCTCTCCATTGCATTGATCAATGCAATGTTGAATGGCCCCTTTGAAAGAGTGAAAATCGGCATAATACTTCGAGTAGAGACATTCCTTGCGCACAAAGCGCCAAAGCCGCTCAATCAAATTCAAATGGGGTGAATAGGAGGGCAAATAGACTAACTCAATATCGACGATCTCAGCAAAGTCAGTCACCAGCTGGCATTTTTGATATCGGGCATTGTCTAAAATGACGCTGATGGGTATGACTGGGTCGAGTAGTGCCAGCTTGGCTAGCAACAGACACATGCTATGAGAGTTGATGTAGGTGTGGTTGGTGATACTGGTGACTTCTTTGGTGACAGCGTTGAGTGCACCCAGAACATTGAATCGTTGACGGCCAGAAGGAGACGGGATGAAGATCCGACGAAGGCACCAGAGAAACCCCAGATAAGCCCGGTGAACAAAATGAGCAGCATCCACAAAAAAGACAAGACGCTCTTGGCGTTGAGCTTCCTCTAATAAGGGTTCAAGGCGAGTTTGTCGAAACTGCTCTTGCTCCTCAATTTTCTCGGGCAGACTCGACTTTCCCGGCACATACCCCCACTTTTCGATAGCGACAACCAATGCGCTTGAGGAAGGCTTTGATCTGGGTTGGAGAACGCTTAATGCCTGTCAATTGTTCAATGACTGCTTGGGCTTCTGCACTGGTGCGGGGCGGGTGGTGCTCAAAGTAGGCTCTCACACTATCGCTATGAGCATTGAGTGAACTAGGTTGACCTTTGTATTCCAGGGTCTTCAGTCCTTCAATTCCGCCTTGTTGATACTGACGAAGGGTTTTAGCTAAGGTCGGACGACTAATCTGACAAAGCTGACAAATCTGGGCATGGGGAAGACCCTGACTTTTCAAGTAGAGCACTTCCATCCGTCGCTGCACCCGTGGGTGAGGATGATGATAGCGTTCGTAGTTGAGGTGTTGGATTTCCTCTGCGGTGAAATCAATTTTAATCATGCAAGTAAGAGAGTAGGTGGGGGATACTCCCAGTGTGCCAAATCTCTCCGCTACTATGTTAAGTCACAAGTCGTCTGCAGTATAATTAGATCTCTCGTACTTAGTAATCAAACCCCATCTTCACCTGTATTTAACTGTAGACAAAGGCCATTGATCGCTTTTTATTTATGAATACCCAAGGTTTTTTTGAAAGACAAACCGTAGCAAGAGATGCTAAAAAAACCCTTCTCCATTAGCTCATCAGATTACGATTGACTCTTTCTTGTAGAAAAGATTTCATTCAAATAAGATTGGTTTTCCTCAACAATAACTTCTGGGAAGAGCATTATATTTAGCACTCACACTCTAAGAGTGCTAAATAATAAAGATTTCGATGAATATTTAAGCTAACAATTGTGTTGAGGGCATAATTAATAAAAGCTTAACCAGGAGTTATGCTATGACTTTACACATCGAATTCAAGTCTAGTACGATCCAATTCTGGAAACAGTTAGAGATGTTTCAAGCCTTCCTCCAGCATCCAGAATTAGGGGTTCAGGTCTCTATTGATCAAGATCCAATCAACCGAATCTTTCTACGTTCTGAACATTGTGGTATTGAGGTTCCTGAGCGACCCACTATTATGTTCCGAGCCACTATTATTGATGCGCTTCCTCTAGCATCAGTGGAAGCCATGATTCAACGATTTACCTTTAGAACAGAAAAGCAATCTTGTATTGCTACCCTTGGATTAATTTCTTAATTAAAAGAAGGCAGTGACAGCAGTTTTAATAAATATCCCAAACATCAATGGTGGGTTTCAGCACTGAAGGAGTGCTGAAACCGTTCAAGTATTTCGAGTGTGAAATAACCTCGTCCGAAGCCCTTGCATTAAATTGAATTAGCTCAATTCATATTGGACTATACTCCGAACGAGTTGAAAGTTTACTTTTTTCATGAGCTTCAAATCCCTTGCTAGAGAGAGTTTTAGCTTAATCTAAAATGTTAAGCCCTCAGCCGTTGGCAGTATATCAATGGAAGATACTTGATAGTCCAATATGAATTGTTCGAGCAAGATGTCGATCAATTTTGGGTAGAAGTATGCAATCGACTCAGTTGTTGGCCAATATCCTGGAGTTCTTCAGCACCAATATCGCAAATTTCGGCTATCTGAGCTGGAATTAGCCCTGCATCTACTGATTGAGCCAGATTTGAGCATAAATCTCTAATTTGGACTAAGCGATCTATTGTTTCTCCTAACTGCTTAGGGTTATTTTTGGACATTAGTCATCGTTCTCCGTAGGATTATGTGAAAATGCACTCATCGAACTTGCACTAACAGGGCGAGCCATTGCTCAATAGAGCAATACAAAAATCATCAACAAACTTTTTCATGAACAAATAGCCATGAAAAGGCAAGAGATCTATCCTCTTTACTGATTAGATTTGAACTATTGTGAGGGGATAATGAAGCAGAGCCAGTTTCAACCCATCAGATGGGTTCAGAGAAAAATATTCCCATACAGAGTTCCAACACTTGGTTGACCTGTTCCTCAAGGCTAATATTGCCAAACGCTTCCCGATCAATCACAGATCGACTCACCAATCCCAGGGTGACGCTGATTAATGCTTCATCTGCAATTTGGCGGACGGGGTATTGCTGGCGTAAATATTGGAGAAGTTCCAACATTTTGCCGTAAGCAATTGAGAACTGATCCGTCGTGTAGTCATATTGGCCTTGAACCAGGCGATTCTGTTGGGTTCGAATAAACCGAAAGGTATATTCTTTTGGGTGCTCAAGGCCCCAACGAATAAAGCCTTTGGTAATTGCGATTAGAATCTCAAGGGGATCTGAACCTGCCTTCTCATACTCAATCAGAATTTGACGCTCGGTCAGCTTAAAAATTTGCACTGATAATGCTTCAGCAACCGCTTCTTTACTTTCAAAGTGAGCATAGAGACTAGCCTTTGATTTAAATCCTGCAGCTTTACGTAGATCCTCAACCGAAGTCTCCTCATAACCTTGATGGGTAAACAACTCAAGGGCCGCCTCTAAGATGGCTTGTTTCCCATCACGACGATAAGAACGTTTAGGTTGAGTAATCTCCAATGTTGGCATTCCTATATAGTGAACGTACGTTCGTTAATATTCTAAGCAAGCCCATAAAGTCGTGACCTTATCTTGTTGCAAAAGTTTAAATATCTGAAAAATGGCTGCAGACCTTGCCCCAAATCTAAGACCTGGAAGCAAAATGCAATTTAGCTAAAGACAGGTTGGCATCAGCCTCTACTATCCAGTTGTTAAAGTTGTATCGGCAGTTCCATAGGACTTGTGTGGAAAAGATGGTCAATCTCATCACTGAAGAAGCTTCTACAGACCTTCCATTCTCACCAGTACGTTCGGGATTGATGGGTTTATGTGTGGGAGATGCATTGGGGGTACCCGTCGAATTCCTGAGTAGAGAAGAACTGATAGAGAGTCCGGTTACTGAACTGGATAGCCGTAATGAATGGAAAGAACCCCCTGGAACATGGTCGGATGACAGTTCTTTAACCTTTTGTCTCGCGGATTGTCTATGTGATGGGTTTTCGCTCCAGGCCATTGCTCAGTCATTTTGTCGTTGGTATTACGAACAGGAATGGACGGCACGGGGGAAAGTATTTGATATTGGCATTACTACCCAGATGGCCATTCAGAAGCTGCAAAATGGTGTTGCACCGTTAGAAGCCGGTGATACGGTGGAGCGCAGCAATGGCAATGGTTCACTGATGCGAATTTTACCCATGGCATACTGCTACAAAACGATAGACTTACCCACTTTGATTGACAGGGTTCATCAAGTCTCTCGCATCACCCATGCCCATCCTCGCTCACAAATGGCTTGCGGGATTTACATTTGTATCGCAGTAACCTTGCTTGAAGGGGCTAGTCCGGGAGAGGCTTATGTCCAAGGATTGGAGCAAGCTGAGGAGATTTATCAGGCATTTCCCTATCTTTTAGAAAAGCACCATTTTGAGCGGATATTTAGCCGTGACATCGAAAATTTGCCCATTGAAAGTATCCATTCAGAAGGATATGTGATTGACACATTAGAAGCCTCCCTGTGGTGCTTGCTGACGACATCATCATATCCAGAGGCAGTATTGAAGGCCGTCAATCTGGGTGAAGATACAGATACGACTGCAGCGGTAACGGGAGGATTAGCAGGTATCCATTATGGAATTGAGAATATTCCATCCAAGTGGATTAACGGGATTGCACGTCCCCACGATATTCAAAGGTTGGCAGATCGTTTGGAAGCAGCCCTGTTCAGAGCATGACGGTTTCACGTGAAATTGTTGGACGATTCGTGGATGCAGCTTTACTGGATCCGCCGCTAGCAGATAGGCTGTTGCAAAAACATCCTGAGCTAAAATCGGCAACATTACTTGGCGAATCGTTCCTTCACTTCTTGACTATCGAGAATTATCCTGACGGTATAGGTTTTCTAGTAGATCGGGGCTGGCCTATTGATGAGCGTGACGAGGATGATACAACGCCATTGATTAATGCTGTGTTCGTCGGGGCATTTGAAGCGGCCATGGTATTGCTTGACCTTGGGGCCGATCCGAATGCTGTCTCGGCAATATATGACAACCCGCTCCACTGTGCTATTTCGACTGGCAATATCAAAATGGTTGACCTCCTACTTAAAGGTGGGGCAACCCCCTTGTATACAACGAGTTGTGGAATAACCGCTTTTGATGTGCTTCCCAATAACAAGCCTGCAAAAACACCACAATCCGAGCAATGTTAAGGGAGCATGGTTGGGTCGCACCTGATGAGTAGCCCTCCTGTTAGGTTAAAAGTCAGACTTTACCCTCTGCATTTAAATCAAAGGATGCCACTATCAACTTTGCCTGTGACTCAGAAATTTATATGACACCTCGCGTTATTTCAATTCAGGTGGGCTTACCCCAAACCCTAGGGAAGGAGGGAGCCACTGATTTTATGGACCGACCCTGGACAACTGGCTTCTTGAAGATGCCGACTCAGGGGAAAATCTGGCTAGGTTTGACTAACTTAAACGGTGATGGCCAAGCCGATTTAAAACATCACGGTGGCACGGAAAAAGCGGTTCTGGCTTATGCCGCAGAACATTACCCAAGCTGGCAAGCTTCGCTCCAATTGTCAGATTTTTCCTATGGTGCCTTTGGCGAAAATTTCACGATCGCGGGACAAACGGAATCATCAGTTTGTATTGGTGATATTTACCAACTGGGTGAAGCTCAAATTCAAATTTCACAACCTCGGCAACCTTGTTGGAAACTATCGCGTCGCTGGCACATTCGAGATTTAGCCTTGCAGGTGCAAAATAATGGCAAAACGGGCTGGTATTTCCGAGTTCTACAGGAAGGCTATGTTGAACCTAATTTATCCTTGGTCTTGTGTGATCGCCCCTATCCACAGTGGTCAGTTGCACGCGCCAATCAGGTTATGCACCATCAATTTGACGATCGAGAAACCACCCTAGAGTTAGCTAGGTGTCCAGAATTGGCGATTAATTGGCAACGCACTTTAACCCAGCGTGCAACTAAAGGAATTATTCCTGACCCCAGCTTTCGACTTGAGGGCAAAGCTTAAGTTAGAGATCTGTCTTTCAATAGCTTCAAAAGATTTACCAAAATGGCGTGTAAACAAGAATATCTGTTCCAACGTAATCTCTACGATTCTAAACGGCCATTTTATGCACAATGATCTGATTATTCTCTGGATCACTGATGATTAAGCTATTTTTGTTCAAATTCTTACATTCAGTCGTTGTTTGCAAATATTCAAACGTATCAACATCTGCGCTCAAACCAAATGTCATGGGAGTGTTGGGTTTCTCTGACTTTTGGGGGTAAAACTCAATCACAGAATCATCAAGTTGAATCGCAAAATGGAGAGGACCCTTATCGTGTTTTTCTTCGTTGACCGTTTGCTTCAACAATTGCCCATACCAAATCGCTAGTTCTCTGGGGTGGCCAGAACGTAAAACAACTAGGTTTAATCTTATATGGGATAAAGATTTTGAATCACTGCACATATGACGTTACTAGTGAATATAAATCTAAGTTTCTATCTTATCTCAAGCTAAAGCCTGTACTTTCTATAGGTAGACTAAAAGCAAGGCTTAAACTCATCAATATTCATGGTAATAATTTTTATCATAGAATATCTTTACGCTATGTAAGACTTATTATTTATTCCAGAATATCAATCTATAGTATCCATATAAAAATTTCTGCGAGTGACGATTTTTTTTGCGAATAGGAGAAAAAAATAGCATTAAAATTCTTCCATTAATCGATGCTAAATCTCGTATAACAGCAACATGATCTAAACAGATTTATCTGGCTGATACTCATATTAAAACCTCTATATCTATAGCTTTAGAGAGTTATCATTATCCCCTGAATGAGATTGGCTTATATATAAAATATCTAAATTATTGGCAGACGAGGGCTTGGTTTGAATTTAATCAAAACTTAAGTGTTATTTTCTTTCGCTTTACTTGAGTCTAAACCTACTTACTGCTGTGAAGGCACTGCTAGTATTGAGCTTGCAAGATTAGGGCATCTTAATACTATCTTCAGAAACAGCAAAAATTTACCGTGATTTAAATCACAATCAAATTTAAAATCATACTTATATAGTTTGATCGCTTATATATTATTGATATGTCATAGTATTCCAAATTTTTTATTATGTCTAAGGATTATTAGATTATTTTATTTTCAGAGTAATTCATTTAGATATTTTGCATAGATGAAATTGAAATATTAAAAAAATATATATACAAAATCACATCCCTCATGTAGGATTAATTCAGATTAAATTAAACGTGTCTCACAAAATTAATCTAAAACGCATATCAATGGATTTGTTCAGAAATAAAGAGGTTTGTTGACGAATCTTTTATTGATTTGATGTATAGCTCATGGATTGCGTGCTTTATTTTTTAGGTATGTAATTTATAGCGTGCTGTGCAACCGTGATATTTATTTCACGGCAAAACTTTCTAATACGCCCTCTTGAGTTGGAGCGTTATTATTGAGCGTTTTTTATATATGGGCACTACAAAGTAGTGTCGTTAAACATTATCAAAAGATGATGTTTAATTTGTGGCACTAAGATTTCTGCATTTAGATTAGTTTTATTTTTTGACGTTGAAGTATTAGCTTTAATGAGGTAAACACATGGCTACTATTGTTGGTTCTAATCTCGCTGATTTCATTACAGGAACTGCTGATGGTGATGGCATCTTTGGTCTTAATGGCAATGACTTGATCCGTGGTGGTGCTGGTGTAGATATCATCATCGGAGGCGCTGGGAATGATCGGCTTTTTGGACAAGATGGTGATGACGTCATCTTTGGCGATTCTAGGGTCTTTGATCCTGCTGCTGGAGATGATGACTTTATCAGGGGTGGCAATGGGAATGACCTAATCTTTGGTGAAGGTGGAAACGATGATATCCGAGGCGACGCAGGAAACGATAACCTATTTGGCGGAGGCGGTAATGACTTTATTGCCGGAGGATTAGGTGCAGATAATATCTTTGGAGACGCTGGCGATGACAATATTCGCGGCGGATCTGGTGACGATATTCTCAACGGTGGCGATGGCGCAGACTGGATTCGCGGAGATGCTGGGAATGATCGCTTTTTCGGTGGCAGTGGGAATGATCGCATTTTCGGTGGTGCTGGTAACGACCTCATTGATGCCGAAGATGGCAATGATTTCTTAGATGGTGGCGCTGGTGACGACGTTATTTTCGGAAGTATCGGCGATGATGAAATCAGAGGGGGGAGAGGAAATGATGCCCTTGTTGGCGGTGGTTTCTCGAACGATACCCTATCTGGTGGTGGTGGAGATGATGTCCTCGTTGGCGTCGATCCCTTTATCGACCCCTTTGGGTTTGGTGATGGTGAAATTGATGAACTAAGAGGTGGTCGTGGAGCTGATGTCTTTGTTCTTGGAGATGATGGTACTATCCTCGGCCAACCTGCAGGTAGCGGTCCTAAAAACTATTACCTGGGTGAAGGGGATGCTGATTATGCCCTTATCCAAGACTTTAGATTTGGTCAACTAGATAAGATTCAGCTATCACCAGGTACTGTTTTCAGCATCGGTAGTACCATTGGTCCATTACCTTTTGGAGTTAGCATCTCTATTGGTGGTGACTTAATCGCAATTGTTCAGGGCGGTGCATCGGAAGCACAAGTTGCTGCTTCTATCATCTAATCTCGCCATTACTAGTTCCTAGTAATATAGCGCTATGCTGCTGCAGAAAAAGTCCGGACTTTTTCTGCAGCAGATAGTTCAGGATTTATGTATAGAAGTCAAAAAATTAAAAAGCTTAAAAAAATACTAGAGCTTAGCCACTCGAAAATTCTAGCTTCTAGTAGAGAGTGTTAAGTTTGCTACTCCAAAAAGAGAATGAAATATGATTCTTATGTGTGAATATTTTGAATTTAATGTTTCATAAGTCTTATACCAATTACCTAGCAAAATGACCTGTATTGATATTTGGAAGTTCTGCAAACTGTTTGCTTTTTAAGATTGAGTAGTTTATCTCAAAAAGCAATTGGTATTTTGGTAATTGGTATTAGAATTATTTTTTTTGATTATGTAAGGCTTTTGCTGTATCTGGAAATATTGGTATACATCACCAAATTACTTTGGCACCTATCATAATCTATGACGTTCAAAAGATTAGCAGGATAGTCAAAGGCTTTGCTTATTGTTTGGCAACGAATTCAAGATTGTTACTGACTATTGATTCCTTATTCTAGTTCAACGAAAAAGAAGCAGTTGGTTTAGTGAACAGAACTCTTAATGTTCGCAATGGCCTGATGTTATCCCGCCACAGTGTTCGAAATACTAGGTTTATGTTCACTAAAATTTGGTGCTCAATTCGTAAGAACTAGAAATTCTTGACTTGAGTTCTTCCTTTCAACTGCATCCGAGAATATACAGTTTCGAGAATTCAGCTCATGACACGTAAATTGACCGAAGGACCGATAGGGCCTATTCTTCTCAAACTGACGGCTCCCATGGTATTGGGAATCATATCAGTTATTGCTTTTAATCTAATTGATACCTATTTTGTCGGACAGCTAGGAACCAACCAGCTCGCAGCGATGAGTTTTACCTTTCCCGTAGTGATGACTTTTGGCAGTCTTGCGATGGGGTTGGGAATTGGAACCTCTTCAGTCATTTCCCGAGCTATTGGTAAAGGCAATTTGAAGCAAGTACAGCAATATACTACTGCAAGCTTGAGTCTTTCCCTAGTCATCGTTATGCTCTTTGTAAGTCTTGGTTTCTTTACTATTGAACCTTTATTTCAACTCTTAGGATCAGGACCATATGTCTTGCCTTATATCAAAGATTATATGCAAATTTGGTACTTAGGAATGCTTTTCTTAGTTATTCCAATGGTAGGCACCAATGCAATTCGAGCTGCGGGGAATACGCTATCGCCAACAATCATAATGGCTTTTGCTGCAGCATTAAATATTTTTTCTCGATCGACTCTTTATTTTTGGAGAATTTGGTTTCCCTCGACTGGAGCTGCAAGGGGCCGCAATCGCAACCGTTATTTCAAGAGCATTCACGTTACTAGCAGTTCTTTTTGTCCTGCGCGTCAAGGAGAATCTCTTATCCCGGAAACATCCTAGTCTTCAAAAGACCATTGAGTGCTGGCAAGAAATTCTAAAAATTGGTTGTCCAGTGGCAATCGCAATGTTGCTTACACCCTTTGCCACTGGTATTATCACTCGATTAATTTCTAGTCATGGTTCTGCAGCAGTTGCTGGCTTTGGTATCGCAACTCGAACAGAGTCTTTTGCATTGATCACTGTTTCTGCGTTGGCTGCCAGTATAGGTCCTTTTGTGGGGCAAAACTGGGGAACCAATGCCTTTGGAAGAGTTCGAAAAGCTCTTCAATATAGTTATAGATTTTGTTTAGGGTGGGGCTTATTTGTTGCAGTTGTTTTGAATTTCTCAGGGCAAACTATTGCGACATACTTTAACCAAGATTTAGATGTTGTTGGTATTACGGCTACTTATTATTCTTTTGTACCCATTAGCTATGGCATGGTTGGCATTATTTTAGTTGCAAGCTCAGCATTTAATGCGATGGGAAAACCCTTGCCGGCTATATCAATTTCATTCCTTCAATTCTTTATTATTTATATTCCTGTTGCCTATATTGGTAACAATATGAGTGGCTTGACAGGGATTTTTACTGCAGCAATAATATCTAATTTTATAGTTGGTATTTTGGCTTATTATTTAAGTCAAAAGAACTGCTTGCATTTAAATGAAAATATGCCAATGTCAGTAAAGTCAGAGCAAGAGATATATTCATGACTTTCTGTTGATTTAATAAGATTATTTTTATCCTTTGATCTTGTTTTGATATTTATTTTATGAAAATATAAAACTCAGTCAGTATAAAAATATAGATGCTAAATTATTAGATTAACATTTCTAGGTGAGACTTTCTAGGAAAGTCTAAGCCTTGCTTAGAGAGGGTTTTAGGATTTATGGGTAAAGCTTCGTTTCAGATAGCCCCTCATTCTATACCTGCTTTAATATTAGTTTGGGTTTATCCCCTAGCTTCAACTACTTTTACGAAGAAGTACAGGTTTAAGCTGATGAAAGGATAAGAGTTTTAACTTATCTAGACGTTAGCCTTTCAAATATCAAGACTACGGTAGCTCGTTTATATTCAATTTCGCGATTGTACAACCGCTTGACTCAGCCCATCAGTTCTTTTACTGAAAAAGAAGGGGCATATGCCTATAAATCAGTTACTTGGAGGTAACTTTTGTTCGTTTTTGAGGAATGGGAATGGACAGTGTCGAGTCTAACTTTGGTGAGAAGCGATAACTCAGCTTTTGGATAAACGTCCACACAGGCAAACTGAATAGTTGATAAGCATGAAACATCGTTGCAATCACCACACTTTGCGCCAGGGGCACCCCCATACCATTGAGAGAAAAGGCTAGGGCAGCTTCGTAGGTACCCAGGTTGGCCATAGTCGTAGGCACTGTCAGCCCCAAGTTCAGAACAAACAAGCAGATCAAAAGTTGGGGTAAAGACAGGACATGACCTTGAGCCATGCACAGCATTTGCAACAGTAAACATTCCGTAAACCAGTCTCCCAAGTCCATGACCGCAGCATTACGAATTTGGAGAGGATTACGAATTACAGCTAGTCCGATCTTAAACTTTCGGAACCATTGACGTAATTTTGGAAACCGTTGGCGCAAACCTCGGAGGATGGCCCACAATGCGGCCCCTAGAAAAGGGATGCCGATCAGCAAAATAATACCTTTTTCCCACCAATCGACTTGGGGCAAACCGACGGAGACTTGTAATGCTGATAGAACAGCTAGGGTGACCAGAATGCCGACATCTAGCATTTTATCCACTAGGATGACGGCTGTAGCCTCAGCTGCATCAATTTTTCGGCCCTTGGTATCTTTATCCTTGCGCAACAGGGCAATTTTAACGGCATGCCCCGCTTGGCTGAGAACAAAATTGCCAATAAATTGGCCCGATACGTAAGTATTTGCGGCTTGTGCCCAACTCACTCCTGCCGATTGAGGACAAAGCACCCAGAGACGAGTTACCTGAAAGGCCATTTGTACCAAAGTAACCCCTAACATTAGAAATAGGGATTCGATGCTAAACCGCTGAAATGCATCTAGCAGATCACGACCTTGGAGATTGATTTTTTGAAAGAGAAAAACGAGTCCTAGCCCAATGCAGAACAGCAGCAGGAGGCGAAAAATCGTTTTGTGTTGCCAAAACTTATTCATCAGTTTGTAGTGTGATCAAGTTTGGCATTAGAGGTTGAATTGGGTAATAACATCTTTAAACACTGCATGGTTAGGCTCCTTCTCCACTGTTGGGTCTTATGCTCTAGGCAGAGGCTCTGTTCGCGATAGCTACGATTGTCGGCTATTTTTTCTTGGAAATAATTATTGTTCTTAGTCTCTCTAACTCTGCTTGCTTGGATTTTTGGAGTGATTAATGAGTGGGGTAAAAGAAATGACCAAGAAACAGGTAAATAGGGACCATGAGGTTCATTTATTGACTGGTAGATTGACCTTCTCCAACCAAGCTTAGTAAACGCTTTTCTGGTGCATTCCTATAAGAGAAACAAAATCTTAGAGCCTTAATTCTTCATGCATGTAGTAGCTATTATCCCTTTAGAGTGGTGATTTGTCTTAAGAACCGAGTCTAAGACGCCTAATATCTAAGGGGCGAAATCTAGGTATTTACCTCAGAAAGCTAGATGGTGAGTGGGCAATCAACAGACTCATAACTACCGCTAGTATGGACAGGCGAAATGGCATTTTCGGATCGAATATGCAACAAAATTGACCGTCACAGTTGATCGGCAAATCCATCGTTAGGTAAGAACTAGAGGGCTAATACTATGTCTGATTAAGAGTAAGAAACGGCTAGTGCACGCAAGAATACTTGAAGTCTAAAGCATCCCTCAACTACAGTAATGTGATGCAGATCCGCCTTTGTCGTGATGTAAGTACTAGCGGGTTTATGTTCTCAAACTTAGGATTTTGCTATTGCGGATATTGCCCCTATGACCCAGCCTTCAACTCTAGTCGATTTGCTTCGAGAGCGGTCTCAGCACCAGTCTGATCTAGATGCCTATACCTTTTTAGCCGATGGTAAAACTGAATCCGGCACTCTCACCTATGCCACCTTGGATTTGCAAGCCCGTGCGATCGCAGCCGCAATACAAGCCCTGACCGCCCGTGGCACCAACGTTCTGGTTGTCTATCCCTACGATGCCGGACTAGAATTTGTGTCGGCCTTTTTTGGCTGTCTTTATGCCGGGGTGGTGGCCGTCACCGATAATCCTCCCCGTAAATCCGCAGCCATTGCCAAACTCCAAATCCGGGCCCGAGCCTCGGAAGCGACTGTACTGATCTCTACAGCAGGATTTTTGGAGCATCTCAAAACCCAGCTAAAAAAGAATCCTGATTTAGCGCCGTACTTAAATAAGTTGACCTGGCTGGCCACGGATACCGTGCCCATGGATCAGGCCTCTGCTTGGGTGCAGCCCGACTTAGAGCCGGACACGTTGGCCTTTTTGCAATACACCTCGGGGTCCACTGGAGATCCGAAAGGGGTGATGGTCACCCACGGCAATATGCTCCATAACTCCAAATTGATTTATGAGGGCTTTGGCCATTCAGACACGAGTCAAGGCGTGATTTGGCTACCGCTATTTCACGATATGGGTCTGGTGGGGGGTGTTCTTCAACCCCTGTATGGGGGGTTCCCAGTGACCCTGATGTCGCCGATTTCCCTGATCCAAAAACCGATTTTGTGGCTAGAAGCCGTGTCTAAATATGGGGCGACCACCAGCGGCGGACCCAACTTTGCCTATGATTTACTGTGCCAAAA
Organism: Acaryochloris sp. 'Moss Beach'; assembly: GCF_021497025.1. Taxonomy (NCBI): domain Bacteria; kingdom Bacillati; phylum Cyanobacteriota; class Cyanophyceae; order Acaryochloridales; family Acaryochloridaceae; genus Acaryochloris; species Acaryochloris sp. 'Moss Beach'. The sequence continues at coordinate 636,732 of NZ_CP071717.1, read as the reverse complement.
GGTAAAGCCGCAGCAGCGAGACAAGCTGGATCTGAGCAAATGGGAAGTAGCCTTTTCTGGGGCAGAGCCCATCAAGGCCGATACCCTGGATAAGTTTGTGGACTTTTTTGGTCCCTGTGGATTCCGCCGGGAAGCCTTTTATCCCTGTTATGGTATGGCTGAAACCACCCTATTTATCTCCGGGGGGCTGAAATCAGAGCCCCCCGTGATTCGCTATCTCGACAGTACAGCCCTGGCCGAAAATAAAGTGGTGTCTGTAGAGCCGGAGTCTGAAAAAGCCCAGGCGATTATCGGCTGTGGCCGCATGTTGTTAGAGGATAAGGTTGCGATCGCAAATCCCGATACCCGAACTAAATGTGCGGAAAACCAAGTCGGTGAGATTTGGGTGTCTGGGGCCGGCGTCGGCAAAGGCTATTGGAACAGACCTGACATCACTGCCGAGACCTTTCAGGCCCACTTGGCTGATACCGGCGAAGGACCCTTTCTACGTACCGGCGACCTAGGCTTTGTCCAGGATGGTGAAGTCTATATCACGGGCCGTATTAAAGACTTGATGATTATTTGGGGGCGTAACCAATATCCCCAGCTCATTGAACAAACCGTTGAGCAATGCCATCCGGCCCTACGGCCCAACCATGGCGCTGCTTTTTCCATTCCCCTGAATGGTGAAGAGCATCTGGTGATTGTCCATGAAGTGGAACGAAACTTTTTCCGTCGCTTACCCGTCGAAGAGGTTATCGGAGCAATTCGTTTGGCCATTGCCGAAGACCATATGGCTGAAGTCTATGCCGTGTTGCTTCTCAAGCCGGGTGCCATCCCCAAAACCTCTAGTGGCAAGATCCAGCGTCGCGCTTGTCGAACTAAATTTTTAGAAAACAGTTTTCAACCCGTTGCTGAGTGGAAACAAGAAACCCAAGGCAATATCTCAGATTTGATGGCCCCTATGGCCGCGAATCAATCGTAATTTAACGTTCCCCGATCTGATGTCGTCATCCTTAGTGAAAGCCAAGGACAGATGGTCTACTCAAACCTCCAGTGCTATGAATGCTTTCAGTCAACACGATGGAAATTGGCAGACTAAAAGTCGTCAGCTCTTTTTAAAGGGAGCCGAGCAGTTATTGCGGCGATTCGAAGGTCTGATCGAGTCCTACTCCCTAGTGGGTAACACCCCTTTTATCGAAGCTCAACAGTTCTCCTGGATCAAGAGGCTAGAAAACAACTGGCACATCATTGTCCAAGAACTGGATGATATTCTCCAGTATCAGGATGAGCTACCCAACTTCCAAGATTTATCGCCAGATCAGTACCGTCTCACCCAAGACGATCGCTGGAAGACCTTTTTCTTCTATGCCTTTGGGGTAAAAGCGGCTCAAAACTGTGCTCACTGTCCTCAAACCAGCCAGCTGATCGAAGCCATCCCGGGCATGAAAACGGCCTTCTTCTCCATCCTGTTGCCCCACAAACATATTCCCGAGCATTGCGGGGTTTTCAAGGGAGTCATCCGGTACCATCTGGCCCTAAAAGTGCCCCAACCCGAAACCCAATGCCGTCTGCGGGTAGCGGATCAAATTCGTCATTGGCAGCAGGGGCAAGGTTTAGTCTTTGATGATCGATTTCCCCATGAGGTCTGGAACGATAGCAACGAGGTTCGGGTCGTACTCATTGTCGATGTGATCCGACCCCTTCAATTTCCCGTCTCTGTCCTCAACCAGACCCTTATTCGCTTAATTTCTTGGTCGCCCTTTGTTCAGGATGCTAAAAAGCTTCAGAACCAGTGGGAACAACGCCTAGGTGCGATTATGAAATCTCACTAATCTAATTCTGATGTCCCACTCAGCCATCAGAATTAAGGATTTATTACGATAGTCAACACATCATTGGAATACAGTCCCGTGAAAGAATTTTTCGAAACTTTAATGCGCAAACATATTGGCGGGTTGGTTTCGCGTTCGTCCCTGGTGGGCCACAACACCTTTTTTAACCCCAATATGTTTAGTTGGGTCTCTCTTTTGGAAAAGAATTGGCGAACGATTCGTCAAGAGTTGGAACAGGTCCTCCAATACCAAGAGGCATTGCCCAATTTTGAAGAATTGGTGGAATATGACTCTGAACTCACTAAAGATACCCAGTGGAAAATGTTTGCCTTCTATGCCTATGGCATCAAGGCTGAAAAGAACTGCGATCGCTGCCCAGAAACCACCCGGTTGATTGAACAAATCCCTGGGTTAAAAACAGCCTTTTTCTCGATCTTGCTACCCCACCAACGCATCCCACCCCATCGAGGTCCTTATAACGGCGTCCTGCGCTATCACCTCGGGTTGATGGTGCCAGCGGCCACGGACCAATGTGGCATTCGCGTCGGCAAGGACATTCGTCATTGGCAAGAAGGTAAAAGCCTAGTGTTTGATGACTCTTTTGAACATACGGCTTGGAACGATGCGGATAGTGTACGTGTCGTCCTGTTTTTGGATGTGGTTAGGCCGGTTAAATTCCCGATCTCTCTGTTGAACCGAGCTGTGATTCAGCTCTTTTCCTGGTCCCCTTATATTCAAGGTGCAGCCGCTAATCAAAAGAAATGGGACCAGCGATTTGATGCGTTATCAGCGGCTAAAGGGTCCCAATAGCATCGAGACAGATCATGGTGTACATTGGCTGGAGTGTTAATGCGCCCAATTGTTGATTTCTACCCCCTAACTTATGAGTGCATTGAGCCAGTTTTACACCGATTTCAAAACTAAGAACCGTGAGGTCGCCCTAAAAGCAGGTGAAAATCTGCTGCGTCAATTAGAGCGCATCATTCGGTCTGCTTCCCTGGTGGGAAACTCGACGTTCTTTGATACCGCTCAGTTTGAATGGGTAAAAACTTTTGAGGATAATTGGCAGGTTATCCGTAAGGAATTAGATGAAATTCTTAAATATAGAGATGACCTCCCTAATTTTCAAGACATTTCCCCCGATCAGTACAACATCACGAATGATCAGCGCTGGAAAACCTTTTTCTTTTATGCCTACGGGGTGACGGCAGAGCAAAACTGTCGTCTTTGCCCGGAAACGGCGAAACTATTAGCCAGTATTCCCGGTGTAAAGACTGCTTTTTTCTCTATTTTGCTGCCACAAAAGCAAATACCGCCCCATCGTGGCCCCTTTAATGGCGTTCTGCGCTACCATCTGGGACTGGTCATTCCCGAGGCCGCTTCAGACTGCGGGATTCGAGTGGGAGATGATGTGCGCCATTGGCAAGAAGGCAAAAGCCTAGTGTTCGATGACTCCTTCGAGCATGAGGCCTGGAATAATACCGATGAAGTTCGGGTCGTCCTTTTTGTCGATATTGTCCGTCCTCTAAAATTCCCTGCTTCCCTACTGAATCAGTTCATTATCCAATTGATTGCTTGGTCTCCCTATATCAAAGATGCAGAGACCAATCAAAAGAAATGGGATCAGCGGTTACAAGGGCTGTTCAAATCGAAAACGAATTCATAATCCTGTAGTCAGGATGGAGTATAACGTGGCTGAAACAACAAATTGGGACGCCAAGGTCGAAGGAACTTGCCCACCGAAGGTGGAAAGTTTGGTGGATTTACTCCGCTATCGAGCGGCTCACCAGCCAGATCATCAAGGCTTTACCTTTTTAGTCGATGGTGAAGATGAAACCCTCCATCTCACTTATGCAGAGTTGGATGCTAAGGCCCGTGCGATCGCAGCCGCGTTACAGTCTGCTTGCCAACCGGGTGACCGAGCCCTATTGGTGTATCAGCCCGGATTAGAATATGTTGCCGCCTTCTTTGGCTGCCTCTATGCAGGCGTCACGGCAGTCCCGATTTATCCACCCCGTCCCAATCGCTCCCTGATGCGCTTGCAAAGCGTGATTGCTGATTCCCAAGCCATTTTTGCCCTGACAACGTCCCAAATCCTGTCGAAACTCGAACGACAGCTGATTGATGCAGCAGAGTTGAGCGCCCTCAAGTGGCTGGCGACCGATAGCCTCAGCGTCACCGAACCCCGCCAAGCCTGGCAAGAGATTCATCCCCAAGGACAAGATTTAGCCTTTCTTCAATACACCTCTGGATCAACCGCAACGCCAAAGGGGGTGATGATCACCCATGACAATCTCTTACAGAATCTATCTCTAATTCATCAATGCTTTGAGCATAGTTCCCAATGCCAAGGGGTCATTTGGCTACCGCCTTATCACGACATGGGTTTGATCGGTGGGATTTTGCAGCCTTTATATGGAGGGTTCCCCGTGGCGTTGATGTCCCCCTTTATGTTCTTGCAAAGTCCTATTCGCTGGTTACAAGCGATTTCTCGCTATCGAGCCACTACCAGCGGTGGGCCAAATTTTGCCTATGATTTATGCTTGCGCAAAGTCAAACCAGAGCAGCTCCAGGGATTGGACCTGAGCTCCTGGCGGGTGGCCTTTAACGGAGCAGAACCCATCAGCGCTCAAACCCTTGAAGACTTTGCCACCAAATTTGCCCCCTGTGGATTTCGGTCTGAAGCGTTTTTCCCCTGCTATGGCCTTGCCGAAGCCACCCTGATCGTTTCCGGGGGACAGAGAAATGCCAAACCCGCTCTAAAAACAGTCCAAGGCGCAGCCCTAGAACAACATCAAGTTGTCTCTGCCCATTCTAAAGATGCCGATGCCCGCACCTTAGTGGGTTGCGGCTCCGCCCTCCAAGGCCAGGAAATCGTTATTGCCAATCCTGAAACCCTCCAACAATGTTCAGCAGAAGAAGTCGGCGAAATATGGGTGTCTGGCGAAAGCATTGCCCAGGGATACTGGCGGCAATCAGAAGTATCTGGAGAAACCTTTCAGGCCCATTTAGCAGATACCGGGTCTGGCCCATTTCTACGGACTGGAGACTATGGCTTTTTGGTGGGTTCCGAGCTTTTTGTGACGGGTCGCTTAAAGGATGTGATTATTATCAACGGCCGTAATCATTATCCCCAGGACATTGAGTTGACCGTGGTCCAAAGCTATCCCGGTATTCGACCCAATTGTGCCGCTGCATTTTCGATTACAGAAGCAGGTGAAGAACGGCTAGTAGTAGTGGCGGAGTTGGAGCGGAACTATATCAATCGCTATCAAAAAAATGGCAAGAAGCCATCCTCCCAAACCGCTCAGCTCAATAATTTTGTCCCTCCCACAACCCTGACCTCAGACTCAGAACCTGCCGCCGTCGAAAAAGACATCCTCACCCAAATTCGTCGGGCGGTTGCCAAAGACCATGACCTGCAGATTCATGCCCTGCTGCTGCTCAAACCCGGCAGTATTCCCAAGACATCTAGTGGTAAAATTCAGCGGTTTACTTGTAGAGCCAAATTTCTAGAGGGAGACTTAGAGAGTGTAGCCAAGAGCATGCCTCGCGCCTAAAAAAAACAGTAAACCTTGGAACTTTTGCAGGCAGAAAGTCAGTCTCAACTTACACACTTATCTCAGGAAAGACATCAGCCATGCGTAACATGAGGCAGTTTCGACTGAAGCAACCTTGATCACTCCCACCCCATCTGGACTAAGTTATAACTTTCCCATAACGGCAAAGGGCTAGATTGATCAACGGCATTACTAAGGAGACTAGAACATTTAGTTCTAAGGACTTTAAAGAATGGGCCAATTGAGTAATCTCTACATGCCACCTTGTTGCTGTTAAATAAATCTTTTATGATGAACCGAAGTTTTAACTTAAATTCACAATTCGGTTTAACCTGTTGTTTAAGCAATTAGAGTAAAAACAATATGCCAATCCAGGATAACTATCAAAGCACGGTCGCTGTAGCGGAAGCACAGTCTCAGGGAACTGTTTCGCCCCTGCAGACTTCCCCTACATTGGCAGACATTCAAGCCTGGTTAAAAAAACACTTGGCAACTTCTTTGGAAATGAGTCCAGAGGAAATTGATATCGATGTGGATTTCATTGACTACGGAATGAACTCCGTAGAAGTCGTCAATATTTCAGGTGAACTGGAACATTTTCTGGGTCGCCGTTTGGATCCCATGCTTGTTCTAGATTATTCCAATATTCGTGAATTATCAGAGCACTTAGTAACCGATAATGAAGGCAGTTCTCCCACTACTTCAGCATTACCCGCAGATGCCGATGAACTCCTGTCCAAATTGGATGTATTGAGTGACGATGAAGTAGATGGCCTGCTGAACGCGATGTTGTCAGAGCATAATGTTGCCCATGAGTAATTCCTCTAATTCCCTGGATCATCTCTCCGCAGAAGAAAAACGCGAATTGCTGGCGGAATTATTGCAGAAAAAAGCAGAATCTGAACCCGAAATTCCTCCCGAACATTATCGCTTCGATCTCTATCCTGAATATCTTCAGCTCAAAGAGCAGCAAGCCCAACTGCAAGCGAATGATATCCGCAACCCTTATTTCTCTGTCCATGAAGGGATTGCTCGAGATACAACCTGCATTGATGGCAAAGAGCTGATCAACTTTTCCAGCTATAACTATTTAGGGCTAGCCGGACATCCAACTGTTTCTGACACAGCCAAACAAGCCATTGATCGCTATGGCACTTCAGTCTCAGCTAGCCGCCCCGTCTCTGGCGAGAAAGCCTTACATTTAGAGCTTGAACAAGGAATTGCAGACTTTATTGGTGTAGATGACGCCGTTCTCTACGTCGCGGGTCATGGTACCAACGTCACCACAATTGGACATTTATTTGGCCGTGATGACCTGATTCTTTACGATGCCTATAGCCACAACAGCATTTTTCTCGGATGTATGCTGTCAGGTGCACGGGCCATGTCCTTTGCCCATAATGATGCAGCAGATCTAGAAAGACTCTTGAAGCAGCATCGGCAACGCTATCAGAGGGTTTTGGTGGTGATTGAAGGGGTGTACAGTGCTGATGGCGACATTCCCGATTTACCCAAATTTATTGAACTCAAAGAACGCCATAAAGCTTTTCTAATGGTGGATGAAGCCCACTCGATTGGAGTTTTGGGCGAGCACGGTCAGGGTATTAGTGAGCATTTTGGTATTGACCCTAAAACCGTTGATATTTGGATGGGCACCCTCAGTAAGTCCTTTGCCAGCTGTGGAGGCTATATTGCTGGTTCCCAGCCTTTGATTGAATACCTCAAATGTACGGCACCCGGCTTTATCTATAGCATTGGCATTACCCCTGCCAATACGGCTGCGTCTTTGGCGGCACTACAGGTCCTAAAGCAAGAACCAGAGCGCGTGGCTCGGCTTCATGCTCGGGCTCAATTATTTCTAGACTTAGCTAAAGAAAAAGGGTTGAACACCGGGACCAGTCGCGGTTCGGCTGTTATTCCTGTGATGGTGGGCGATACCCTCAAAGCGCTGCATCTATCCCAGCAGCTCTTTCACCAAGGGATTAATGTCCAACCTATGACCTTTCCTGTGGTGCCCCAAAATGAGGCTCGACTCCGCTTTTTCCTGAGTAGCACCCATACGGAAGCCCAAATTCGCCAAACTGTAGAGACCCTTGCTTCTGCTCTGTCTCAAATAGAGACTGAAATCCCTGCCTAATTTGGGGTGCCAATATGTCTGAAGTAGTCTGGATTGCACGCCATGGCCATCGGCAAGATTATGCTGACTTAGGCTGGCGCAAACGGGCAGAACGTCCTCATGATCCAGGTCTCTCAGCGGCAGGGGTGGTGGAGGCTCAGGATGTGGCTCGGTGTCTTAAGTCAGAACCCATCGAGCATATCGTTGCCTCCCCTTTTTTACGAACCGTAGTGACGGCGGCCCATACAGCAACGGCTTTGAATTTGCCCATCCATCTGGAGGCTGGATTGGGAGAGCATATGAGTTCCAAGCTGTTTAAGCATTGTCCAGAACCGCTGCCTGTTGGTGAGATGGCCGATCGCTTCCCTCAAATTGATCGACATTACCGGAGCCACATTTTTCCCTCGTTCCCAGAAACTGAAGCAGAGGCACTTGTCCGAGCAGGAAAAGCGCTTCAGCTATTGGTGGAGACCTTTTCGGGGCCGCTGCTCATCGTCACCCATGAGTTAATTGGCAAGGGAGCCGCTTGGGGACTGGTCGATCAGCACTCTCCCGTTCGCTTTCCCACCTGTGGGTTAACCAAACTGGTCCATGAGCAAGGACAATGGAACATGGCTTTTACGGGAGAAACTTCCCATCTGAGCCAGCCTCGCCACCCCATCCCGGAGATCTGGAATTATCTGCTGCGACAGATTGTTCATCGATAGGGATGAGCGTTCGGGGTAATTTCTATCGTTAAGGACAACTATTGAGTCAACGGATGGACTTTTATCAACGCCATGTCATGATTACGGGTGGATCGAGTGGTATTGGTAAGGCTACCGCTTGCCTCTTAGCCAGTCATGGGGCAAATATTTCCCTGATTGCCCGCACTCCTAGTCAATTAGAGATAGCCGCTCAGGACATTAAAGCAGTCCAGTCCGGCCAGCAAGTTTTAGCTTTAGAGGCGGATGTCGCTGACCGAGAAGCCTTAAACCAAGCTATTTACACTGCAACTGCACAACTGGGACCACCCGATATATTAATGACCGCTGCAGGTATGGCCCGTCCAGGTTATTTCCAAGATGTTCCCCTCGAAGTCTTTGAGCAAACGATGGCGGTCAATTACTTTGGCACTTTGTATGCCGTTAAAGCGGTTTTGCCCCTAATGGAAGAGCGTCACCGGGGACATATTGTGTTGATTTCGTCAGGGGCAGGACTAGTGGGGCTCTTTGGATATACCCCTTACAGCCCCAGCAAGTTTGCACTGCGGGGGTTGGCTGAATCCTTGCGGGGAGAATTGAAAGGGACTGGGATTGGCTTGTCAATTGTCTATCCTCCCGATACGGATACCCCCCAACTGGAAGCGGAAAATAAAACAAAACCCCCAGAGACGAAGAACATTACCGCCTCTGCGGAAATGTGGCAGCCGGAAGATGTGGCCCAAAAGATTGTCCAAGGGGTAAAAAATAACCAGTTTGTGGTGGCTCCTGGATTGGAAATGGGATTATTGGCCAAACTACACAGCGTTCTAGCTCCAGGACTGAACTGGTATTTTGATCGGATTGTTACCCAGACGAGATCGCAATCCTCTTAATGGACGCCTCTAATCCCAAGGATCTCAATCTGAATCGCTTGCAGGAGAGCGATCGCAGTTTTCATGATTGGTATCGCTTTATCTTGTCCTTTCCACCCCATTTGGTCCGGACCTATATTGATAAGTTCGGTCTAACGGCGAACAGCACCCTCCTAGATCCTTTTTGTGGCACTGGGACCACGATTGTAGAAGCTAAGAAACAAGGGATTCCTGCTGTGGGAGTGGAGGCGACTCCCATGTCCTGGTTTGCCTCCCGCACCAAAACCACCTGGACCGCTGATCCAGATCAAGTGCGAGGAGCCGCAGAACGGATTTGCTATCTCCTCTCCCGCGACATTACACCTAAAAATACAACCCACCTAAAAAAGCTGGCACCAGAGGCACAATCGCTGCTGCTCAAAAACTCCATTGGCGATCTGCCCCTCCATAAATGTCTAGTCTTGCGGGATGCTATCGATGCCGAACGGAATCCTCAACTGCGACCTCTCCTCCAGCTTGCCCTGGCCCATACCAGTGTCCATACCGCCAGTAACCTGCGATTTGCCCCAGAAGTCGGTATCAGCCGCCAGCGCAAACAGGATGCTCCCGTTTTAACCGCTTGGCATCAGCAGGTTTTGGCGATGGCCGTAGACTTAGGTGGCATCGATTGCCCCCCGCCGACGGTTTGCCATCACCAGGATGCCAGGGATTTAACCCGAGTGATTCAGCCAGAATCCATTGATGCGGTGATTACCTCTCCCCCCTATCCGAATGAAAAAGACTACACCCGCACCACGCGGTTAGAGTCGGTACTGCTAGGGTTTCTTCAGGATCCATCCGACTTAAAAGCCTATAAACAGTCATTGCTCCGCTCGAATACCCGCAATGCGTTTGCCGCCGATCGGGATGATTTATGGGTGGCAAACACACCGCAAGTCACTCAGCTCGCCGCGACTATCGAGCGCCGTCGCTTGGAAATGGACAAAGATTCGGGGTTTGAGAAGTTATATCATAGGGTCACCGCCCTCTACTTTGGGGGCATGAAGCGCCATTTTGCGAACTTGCGCCCTATTCTAAAGCCGGGAGCCCAACTGGCCTATGTTGTGGGTGATCAGGCTTCTTTTCTCCAGGTTTTAATTCGAACAGGAGAGCTGTTGGCCGCCATTGCTGAAGAACTCGGCTATGAAGTCCGGGGCGTCGAGCTGTTTCGAACTCGTTTATCCAGTGTCACGGGCGAACAACTGCGAGAAGAAGTTGTTTGGCTGGAATGGCCAGGGTATGAACAGTTGTCCTCCCGTTAGTCACAGATAGACAGTGAAATGATAGCTACGACAACAACACCGCCGGATCAGGGTACCCAAGAGCAATGGGCATTGACTCTATCGATCATAGGATCGACTGTTTTTGCCGTGTTGGGTGGGGTGTTTGGGCTATATACCCATTCTGGAGCTATCTTGCTGGATGGGTTTTACTCTCTGATGACTATGACTATGAGCTTTGTCAGTCTCAAAGTAGCAGCTCTGATCCAGGAAGGCCCCAGTCGTCGCTACCAGTTTGGCTATTACGGATTTGAGCCTTTTATTAATACGATTAAAGGCATTATTGTTCTATCCGTCAGTTTATTTGCTTTCGTATCGGCGATTGAAGACTTGCTGCATGGTGGGCGAGATCTTGTCGTGGGCTTAGCCTTGGCCTATGCTACCCTGTCCACAATGGGGTGTTTTACCTTTGCCATCTTGATGCATCGCTATGCCCGACGGTTGAACTTACCGTTGCTAGAGGTTGAAGCCCGAGACTGGACGGTGGATGGCTGTATTAGTAGCGCAGTTGCCTTGACCTTTGTGGTGACGATGTTACTGCAAGACACCGCTTGGAATATTTATCTCCCTTACGTTGACCCGCTGCTAGTCGCTCTTTTGGTGCTGGTTATCATCCCCCTACCATTACGCACCGTATTTGAAGGGGTCAATCAACTATTAGGCGTTGCCCCAGAAAGCGAGTTGGATCGAGAGATTCGCAAGACCATTTCCCAAGTTGCTCGCAGCCAAAAACACCCCATCGATCGATTTCATTTGCAGATGATGGTTCAAGGACGAGTGCTGTATGTCTTTATTCAGCTTCTCGTCCCTGCTGAGTTTGCGGTTGAGCGGGTGCAAGAACTCGACCAGTTGAGGCAGAAGTTTGCAGATGCGATCGCAGATTTACATCCGTTCCCTGAAATCGACATTGTCTTTACGGAAGACCCCTACTGGCTGAAGGATGGGCAATAGATTGAATCTGTCCCATATCACCTCACACCCTAAACACTGTAGGTTTTTCCCGCAAATGGGTTAACTATCAATACCGTGAACAATCAGCAGCCAAAATTCCAGGCCCACAACGATCAGGGGAAACCCGATTCCTGCCAAGCCCAGCCAACTACCCATATTCGCGAAGGCAACCAAGAGCTTTTTTTTAGGATCGGCTTTATGCAGTCGCACATGGCAGTATTGCAAACAGCTTGAACAAATACCAATGATGATCGACCCAGCGATACCCAGAGGGGTAGTAATCAAAACCCAGGTCAGGGTTTTATTCTCCCCGGAGATGAGGGTGAAGTTGGGTAAGAGAATAAAGCTAAACCCTTCGAGAATAATCCAAACCACTAAGGCACTCAAAATATCTTGCTGAGTGAGAAAAGAATCAATAACTTGAACGGGGGGCCTGGGTTTTGTTGGAGCCATATTCCCTAGTTTGTATTGGATAAAAGGATTGTCAGGTCGCCAAAAAAGTCTATTTGGCCCTAACCACAGGTTTCCCATTCACTTGTCAGATTTGACACGGTACGTTACAAGGAAGAAGAGTTTGAGTCGGAGAGAGTCTTAATGTCAAAAGCAGTTTGGAATGGAGTAGTTATCGCTGAAAGCGATCAATGCGAAGTAGTAGACGGAAATCAATACTTCCCCCCTGATGCCGTTGAAACTGACTACTTCAAGGCCAGTGATACCCATTCAAATTGTCCGTGGAAAGGCGTTGCCAACTACTACAGTCTTGAAGTGGAGGGTCAGGTAAATAAAGACGCCGCTTGGTATTACCCTGACCCCAAAGATGCAGTCAAGAATATTAAGGGGTACGTTGCTTTTTGGAAAGGGGTGCAGGTTACAGCCTAATTGGGTGGTATTCCAAGAATGCTTTTTTGGTCTGTATGATCTTATGTCTCTTGGATAATAGTGGCGTCAATTTCGACTAGCTGATCGACATAGCCTAATTGAGCGACTCCTAAAAGGGTTGCAGGGGGTACTTCATCATCAAACCACTGTTCGACAGCATTCCAGGCACTAGCAAGATTGGTAGCTTCACCGACCACATAAATGGTGACCTGCTGAATGTCATTTTCGCTAAATCCATTCACAACAAGAAGCTGGCGAAGATTGGCTAGGCATTGAGTTGCTTGGACGGATGGAGCTGATTGACCAACCAGTTGGCCATTGGAATCGTGTGGAACTTGTCCAGCCACAAATAGCTGGTTGCCTACTCGTTTGGCATAACGATAGTTTGATGTTTTTGGGAGTCCCGCTGCTTCTTCTGCTTCGTTCATGTCTCTATTCAACTCATTCTGCATCAACTACGACTCAGGGAGAGTAGGGTGGCACTTGAGGCAGAATGAGCTGCATGATGGCAACATCTTGCCAGCGATCAGCAACATGCCCAACCTCTTTTTGCACACCGACCATTTCAAAACCAAAGCCCTTGTGGAAGGCAATACTGTCATCATTGGTAGCGACAATTTTGACGACGACATGGTGGTAGTCTAGCTCAACCACCTTTTCTAGCAGAGCAGTTTGCATCATTTTCCCCAACCCTTGACCCTTTGCGGCAAAGGTCAGGTAAATCGATGTTTCGCAGCAGACCCGATACCCAGGGCGATCACTATATTGTTTGACAATGCCCCAGCCCAGAATCTGCTGCTGACGCTCGATCACTAATAGACATTCGCGATCGCAAAATTTATCTACCCAGGCTTGAATATCTTTTGCTTCGAATTGACGAGTATCGAAGGTGATACTGCCCGTTGCGATCGCTTCGTTGTATATGGATGCGATCGCAACATAATCCGCTGGCGTACAAAATCGAATCTGAACCTGCTCTGAGTCTGACATGTAAGGCGTTATCCCTGGCAACCCAAGCCAGTTCTAACACGTCAAGGGAGTTAGAGAGAGGAAAGTTATGCCTCCCTCATGGGCCGGGAGAATGGGATGAAAAGAAAGGGCGACTACGGATAACTCTATAAAGTTTCAAATATAATTAAAAAATGGGATTAAAGTACTATATTTTGAATTATAAGACTCAATAGTCCTATAAAAGTTTCATTTACTTTATTAGGAACTAAAATAATTAGCAATCCATCATTTATCACTGAAATTAATTTTTTGGTGACCTGCATGATGACACCCTCACACCAATGGAAATCTTCAACGGCTGCGCTTTTGAGTTTGGGACTCTCTACCGCTCTGGTTAGTCCCTTCCTCGCTCAATCCACCGTCCTTGCCCAAACTCGCTTTTCAGATACTCAAGGTCATTGGGCCCAAAGTTGTATTCAATCCCTGGCCCAACGCAATATTATCAATGGTTATCCCAACGGCGAATTTCGCCCAAATGCTCCTGTCACCCGGGCCGAATATGCCACGATGGTGGTCAATGCATTTCCCAATGCAGCTCGAAGCCGCAATGCCCGTTCTTTCACCGATGTTCGGTCTAACTTTTGGGCCGCCAATGCGATTCGGACCGCTTCCCAAACTGGATTTCTAACCGGCTACCCCAGTGGTGAGTTTCGTCCTTCCCAACAGATTCCACGAACTCAAGTCTTGGTGTCCCTCAACAATGGTTTGGGGTACACACCCACAGGATCAATTAATGCCACCCTCGGTAATACCTATGCTGATGCCAGTGCAATACCCAGTTATGCGCGTGATGCGATCGCAGCCGCAACCCAAACTCAACTTGTTGTCAATTATCCTGATGTTCGGTACTTAAAACCCAACAATAGAGCAACACGGGCAGAAGTTGCATCATTCCTTTGCCAAGCGCTCAAGACCCCGCAACAAGCATCATTGATTTCTGGCAACTACATTGCAGGGGTTCCATCTCAAGGTTTACAAGTTCGAACCGAAATTCCGGTCTTTTATGATGTGGCCCAAAAAGTGATTGTCTCTCCCCAAGAGACCGCACCCTTAACCCTCAAGGTGGCTCAGGACATTAAAGATAGTCAGGGCAATATTATCATTCCCAAAGGCAGCTCTATCAGGGGCGAACTTCAACCCCAAAGGGATGGGACTCAATTTGTTGCCCGTGAGGTCATGATTGATGGCAAAAACTATTCCCTTGATGCCTCTTCTGAGATTATTACCCGTACTATCAGCGCTCGTGATCCCAATTTGTTAGCCCTGGCTCGAAATGCTGTTTTAGGTGCTGGTGCTGCTGCAGGGTTGTCGAGTGTGATTGGAGACGGCAACATCACGGCAGAAAAAGTCCTGACGGGAGCTGCGGTAGGGACGGCCATTGAAACCAACCGCAATCGTCCTTGGCTTTCAGTGGCTAGAGACTCTGCTCTGGGGGGCTGCCGCTGCCGCTGGCCTATCAACGGTCATTGGTGATCGCACCATTACAGCCGAGAAAGTTCTAGCAGGCGCTGCTTCGGGGGCAACGATTGGTGGCGTTATCGATCCTGCCGTGGATGAAGTCGTTGTTATCGATCCACAGACCGACCTCAACCTCATTTTGGAAAAGCCGTTTAACCTGAGCTAGAACAGCTTTATTCCCCTCTTGAGAGTGAATCCTCCGTCAAAAGTGGAGGATTCACTCTATTTAGCTGTTTTAAGATGATTTACTGCAGATAAATAAATATCTATTCCACTTTTCTAACCTTTTTGGATAAAACAAGTTGAATTTGGCATTAACTGTCGATGCTGATAGCTAGAGGGAAAAAAAAGTATGCCAAGAAAAAAATATTATCAAGGCTCTATTGATGTATTTGAACTAACTACTAATGCAAAAAAAAACTGTATTTGCTGATAACTGGCTATAAAAAAATATTCTTTATGAAATAAATAAAATAATATCTATTTAGGAATTCACAAGATCTCTTTTTCTATATCAAAAACTGACAATATATTAATGTATTTTTTCATTACTTCACTAAATTAAATATTTCTGCAATAATCATTTACGTAAATAGTAATTTCTGTATTAGTTGTCGAAGAAGTATCTCTCAAAAAAATTAAGCTCAGAGAGAAAAAATAGATTCAAGTATTTTACCTATACGAAGGGGATCGGGATGAAAAAAGTTCTTGCTCATATCAACCAAAAAAAAGAAAGAATTTGCGCAATTGCCTTTGTTTGAATTCCTCCAAGATCAAACCATTGATCCAAGGCGAAGATTAGCCTTTGCACCCTGTATTGCACCATTTGCCATGAGTTTTGGTGAGCTAAATCGCCAGGTTTTTCGGGATGAACCGACCACAGATGAGCTCCAGAAAATTATTAATGTTCATACCTATGAAGATGACCATCACTGGCCTTGGTTGCTCAGTGATATGGACAAGCTCAGATTCAACCCCAGACTGAGCTTCAATGAATCTTTGGAATTCCTTTGGAATGAGCAAACGATCAATGCCCGCGCGGCTGCGTACTACCTTTACAATGCGACCTACCAGGCGAGTCCAGCCCGTAAGTTCACAATCATTGAAGCCACTGAATCGACGGGAAATATTCTGCTCGCTAACTCAGCGGCTCCTGCTCGTGAGCTCACAAAAAAAACTCAATATGACTACGAATACTTCGGTGCAGGCCATCTAGAAGTCGATACAGGTCATACGTTCTGTTCAACCGAGTCACGACAGGTGATCGAAGCGGTAGAACTATCGGAGGAAGAGCGGCAAGCGGCTTATGTGGCGGTAGATGAAACCTTTGCGGTGTTCACGAACTTGATGAATGAGTTGTTGGCCTTTGCACAGCAAGCGAATATTCAGCCTGCTTTGGAAAGTGAATATCTCGATTATCTCAAAGTTACGACTCAGAACAACCTCTATACCGATCGACTGGCTGCGCCGGCAACGGCTGCACCTACTGCAGACTTAAAGCCATTTGGTTGCTATTTGTTAGAAGCAAATTTAGTCACCCATGCCCAGCTTGAGGAGGCATTACAAGAGCAACAAGAGGTGAACAAGCCTATTGGGAAACTCCTTGCTGATAAGGGGTGGATTCATCCCCATACCGTTGAGTACATGATGCAAAATGTGGTGTTGCCTCAGCGTAATCATCAACAAGCTTCCATCATTAACGTAGGCTAAGTCCTAAGTTAAGTAGAGGTAGAGATATGGTTCAGTCTTATAGAAGGGAACTAAAACCAGTTTCTATCATGAAAGGACGTTGAATGCTATCTAATTCCACTCTTTTTTGAGTACCTAGAGGATTTTTTTCTAGTAATTGCATGTCAGATAGATAACCATATCTTTAGCTCTACGAAAATGTTGCATCAGCAGAAATCAAAAATAGAAAAAGCTATCTATTTTTGATTTCCCAATATTTTTGAAGAATTTCTTTCTAAAATCAGAGATTAAACAGAATGCTGATGTGATTAAATCTCATTTAAGTGAACTATCGGTGACTTTGATTCACCTTTCGACTAATTAACGATTTTTTGAAAATGACTGGATAACTTTTTCGAGTTTAGAGCTTTTTTGGAGGGGTGAGACAGTGTTTCAGAAAACTTTTGCATTAACTCATGGAGTTAGCGAAATTGGATTGCCGTTTGATAGTGATCCTGCTGTTTTAACTACTGCTAGTCATGATTTTGGACATCTGATTCAGGGACAATCACGCTTAGTGGTTCAACCTCGGCATGGGGAGGATGTGGCTGCATTGTTGCAGTTGGCTAATCGTGACCAGTTGCCGGTCACGCTGCGGGGCAAAGGATGTAGCCAAAATGGACAGTCTATTAGTCCTGGGGGGATCACTTTGGATACCTCAAGATTGGATGATATTAACTATTCTGAAACTTTGCCTCAGCAAGTGACCTGTGGTGCTGGCACTACGTGGCGACAGTTGGTTGCTGCACTGAAGCCCTATCAGCATTTGCCTTGTATGATGCCCCTCAATCTGAATTTAACGGTGGGGGGAACGTTATCAGCGGGAGGATTTGGGGCCAATAGTCATCGGTATGGGCCTGCGATCGCAAACGTGATTGCCCTAGAAGTGGTGACCGGGGCAGGGGAAAGACTTTGGTGTACCGCCGATAAAAATCCTGATCTCTATGCCGCAGTCCTGGGGGGACAGGGACGATGTGCAGTCATCCTATCGGCAACTCTAGCCACGCGACCGATTAAACCTCAGATCCGCACCTATTTTTTAGTCTACGAAGATCTAGAAACCTGGATGAAGGATCAGAATCAGCTGTGCGATCGCATCGATTACTTAGAAGGATTTTGCTCTGCTAGTATGCAGGGTTTACAGAAAACGCCTACAGGGCGTCGCCCCCTAGTGCAGTGGTTGTGGGGCCTACATGTCAGTGTAGAGTTTGATCCTGCAACGCCTCCCCAGCAAGAACAGGTATTGGCAGGCTTGAATTACCACAAGCTCCTTCATACAGAAGATGACGATACGGCTGATTATGCTGCCCGTTACGATTTACGGTTTCGATCTATGCAGGCCAGCGGGGCTTGGCAACAGCTGCATCCGTGGTTTGACTGTCTATTGCCCTTAAGTGCCGCAACAGAGATCATTCCAAAAATTCTAGAGATTTTGCCCCCCTACTTTGGTGATGGTCATCGAGTGTTGTTGGTCGCCGAACAACCTACCCCTCGATTCCTGATGAAGCCTGAACGGGCCTTTCTCTTTGCCGTATTACCGACCGGCATCCCGCCCTCCTTAAAGACTCAAGCGTTGACGGCCTTAGAACAAGTCCATCAGTTAGTGATGGGCGCGGGCGGTAAGCGCTATTTGTCCGGATGGTTGGGAGAGACTACCCCCGATTTCTGGTCCCAACACTTTGGTTCTGATTGGCAAGCATGGCAGCAGGCCAAAGACACCTTCGACCCCAATCATATTCTTTGCTCTAAGCTATTTCCCTAGCCAAAGCCTTTCCGCAAATCACCCGCCGAAGAACCGCGGAGATTCTGGCGGGCAAATGATATGAATGGAACAGACCCTTCCTATGACCCTAGCTCCATGTCAACCTCTACTCCTTACGTGCTGCGTCCTGCCCAACCTCAAGATAAGTGGGCCATACAACAAATGCTTTGGCAATTTACCTGGGATGAAGGCATTGAGCTAGATGTACGACTTTTTAGTTTTGCCTTTTTCCGTTTAGGGTTGGTGGGATTGGCTTTGTGGCTCCAGATTTACTGGCGACAATCGACACCAGAGATTGATGTTCAGTTTATTTTGGCCATCGCTAATGTGGCGACGGCGGGTCTGGGCTTTTACCTCGCCAGTCTGGTGATAGGGCAGTTGATTATGCGATTTTTCGGAGCTTTATTTAACTGGTCTCGCTTTCAGGTGATTGAGCAAGAAGGAACCTTAGCAGGCTGTGCACTCCTCAATGCCTATACCAACCATAGTGAGTTGGCCTATGTTTTTGTCCAATCTCAATTCCGTCATCAGGGGTGGGGAGCACAAATCGTCCAAACCCTGATTCAGGAATCTGACCAAGACGTTTATCTCGCCTGTAAACCTCCAATCGTTCCTTTCTACGAACGGCAGGGATTTACCGTGCAATCCTGGCAAGATCTTCCCGTCGGCGTTAAACACTGTTTCCGTATCTTTCGTCCCCATCCTCGGTTATGGGGATTTAAATTGAACTTTATGCAGTGCCCAATGGCACCTGTAGTAATATCACCTGAATCTGTTGCCGTTGAAACTGCTCACCGATCAGAATCTACCCCCCACTCATAAATCGCTGCGAACAGGGTACGGTGATTACATACGCCTGAGCAAAGCAGAAAAGGGGACCGATCGGGTGCAGTTACAGCAAGTCATCATCGTCTATAAAGCTGGGGATGCCCACAGCCAACGCTGGGCAGAGAAATGTGCCCGTCAGTTAGAAGCCCAGGGCTGCCATATTTTGATGGGGCCTAGTGGTCCGAAAGATAATCCCTATCCCGTGTTTCTGGCCTCTGCCACCCAGCCCATTGACCTAGCCATTGTGCTGGGCGGAGATGGTACTGCCTTGGCCGCTGCCCGTCATTTGGCTCCAGATGGGATTCCGATGTTGGCAATCAACATTGGCGGCCATTTAGGGTTTCTCACTGAACCCGCCGATCTATTTATGGATACTGAACAGGTCTGGCAAAGAATTCTCGAAGATCGCTATGCCGTTCAACAGCGGATGATGCTACGGGCCCGAGTGGCCGATCGTGATGTTGATCCGACAGATACTCCGGATGAAGAACCGTTTTACATTGCCCTCAATGAAATGTGTATTAAGCCCGCATCGGCTGATCGCATGATTACTTCGATTCTAGAGCTGGAAATTGATGGCGAAGTGGTGGATCAGTATCAAGGAGATGGGTTATTAGTGGCTACTCCCACGGGATCAACCTGCTATACCGTCGCGGCTAGTGGACCTATTTTGCATCCAGGCATGGAAGCCATGGCGATCACACCGATTTGCCCTTTGAGTTTATCCAGTCGGCCCATTGTATTACCACCTGGATCTCGTGTGAGTGTCTGGCCTCTTGCCGATCGGGAACTGGCGACCAAGCTGTGGATGGATGGGGTACTTTGTACCTCAATTTGGCCGGGACAGCGAGTGGATATCTGGATGGCCAAATACCGGGCCAGGTTTGTATTACTGCGGGAAAATTACTCGTACTATCGCACCCTTCGCGAGAAACTAGACTGGGCAGGTGCACGAATACAGTACAATAACAATCATCGCATTACAAATTGATATATATCTCATAAGAATTTAATATGTATTTATTCAGACCGTTACTTTTGGTCATAATTCTTTTCTTTTTTGACGGTAGTTATGTGTGCGCTAGGGAGTCTAATTGCCGTAGCTAACCCCTTAATATTCATCCTGGGAATCATGGGTGGCATGCTCGGTTCCCTCATGGTGATGGACTATATCGATACCCACTGGCTACATAAGTGGTAAGTGCGAATTCCAAATATTGAGAATTGGCCCCAAACTGCTCCAGAGGCAATACAACTCCAAAAACAACTGTGTTCCCAGGTCATCCCTACCGACGATTTTAGTGAGGTGCGCTACGTCGCCGGGGTTGATGTGGGGTTTGAAGACCAAGGCAAAACCACTCGTGCGGCCATTGCAGTCCTTACTTGGCCTGAGCTGAGCCTTCACGAAACAAAGATTGCTCGCCAACCGACCACTTTCCCCTACATCCCCGGTCTCTTGTCGTTTCGAGAAATTCCAACGGTCTTAGCTGCTTTAGCTCAAATTCAAACTACGCCTGATCTGCTCCTTTGTGATGGTCAAGGCCTCGCCCATCCCCGACGTTTTGGGATTGCCTGCCATTTAGGGGTGCTGGTTGATCTGCCTGCAATTGGTGTTGCCAAGTCTCGCCTGGTGGGGAAACACGAGCCTGTTGACCAAACCCGAGGCAATTGGCAGCCTTTAATCGACAAGGATGAACAGATTGGGGCAGTCCTCCGCACTCGCCCTCAGACAAAGCCCCTGTATATTTCTTTAGGACATCGGATTAGTTTGGACAGTGCCGTTGAGTATGTGATGGGCTGCACTACCCGCTATCGGCTGCCGGAGACGACTCGTTGGGCTGATAAGCTAGCGTCTTCAAAAACTCCCCCCAACCCTGAACAGAGGAGTTGAAATCTCCTGGTTGAGCGAAGTCGAAGTCTTTGACGTCTAATCCTTTTTAGAAGTGTATTATCCAACACTCGATGTATAACCATAGTTAGACGACTGACCATGATTAACGCCACTGACAACCCGGTCAACTGGGCACTTTTACTCTACGAACTGGATGACGCGAAGGAACATATTGAGTCGCTGATGAGCCAGATGGGAGAGCAGGGTCAAATTGACGATATTGACTTCAAAATCGAGATAGCCCACGTCTATGCTCACCTAAACCGAAGCTGGAACACTCGAAATCTTGCTGATGATACTGATGAAGAAAGATTTGAAGAAAGATTTTCTGAGTTTCCGAACGACTTGGAGCCTATCTAACGACACAGAGGCATTGGCTAGCAATGCCCAGGTTCTATGCAATAGACCTTATCGGAAATAACGTGGACACCTCGCAGAAGTGCTTTTTACTGTGACGTTTGTGATTAAGCAGTTCCAAATTGCCCGGTAGTTTTCCCACGACGGTGAGTCAACCGGAAATTATGAAGCCCACAAGCCGTTTCCATCACGTCATCAACATAATGGTCAACCCAATTTCTAAATTTCTGAACCACTATCTGACAGCGTTTAATCCCCCCAATTTGATGCTCTACCTCAACTCGGACCTTTGAAACTTGTCGATTTTCCTCTTTCTGTGGATCGGTCAATTCTGCTTTTTGAGGCTTCTTCTTTGGTTGCTTGATGCTCACCCCCACTGGGGCAAATCCTTGGAACCCAGTATCTTGCCAAAGCTGACTCCCTTCTGGGAACTGATACCCTTCCTCATCAGCAATCTTCTTATCATGCTTTTTGCCTTCATAGGTGTCACTCAAAAACAACACCTTGCCTCCCCGTTCGCTGATGATATTGTTTTTGACTGTATGGGCTTTTTTCTTGCCACTGTAATAGGTCTTGCAGTCCTTCTTATCCTTCGGTCGATTAATTGGGTGTTCTGTCCCATCAATCATGAACTCTAAGCTCGGGCAAACGTCGAGTACTGCTTTTAGGTTCGCTGGTTCTCTCTCTGGCAGTTGCTTCTCATGGCCTAATGCTTGATTGAGCACACCACTGAGTCGATGGATCCATTCATTTGCTTGAGCTTGACTCATCCCAAATAGAAATCCTTGGACTTCTTGGGTTGGATATAGACGAAAATACACCAAAATGAATAGCAGCTTATCTTCAAGGCTTCTCAGGTGAGCTGTCCTGCCACCCCCGTAAGCTCGTTTGCGTCCTTCGCGCTGAAACGTTTCTTGAACAAACGCTTCCCAGGCTGCCTTAAAGCTGACCATGAGCGCTGCAAACTCGTGAACATTGATGCTAGTCAAGCTTTGTAAAACCCGAGGTTTATCCTGAAGCTCTTCAAAGCTCATTTTCATACTTATACTTCAGCACTGAATGACGGTACTCAATTCTAAATGCTTAATTCCGATAAGGTTTAATGGGCCTGTTGGATATTAGCGGTGAAGCTGAGATCAACCAACAAAATCGCTGAGACTATGCATTGCGATCTTGATAAACAAATTACGGTAGCTTAGATCGACACATCCCATGAAATATCAATTAATCGATAGGGTGGAGTGGCACAGAGATAGAAATGTTGGAACAGGTATAGAACATGACTTGGAAGGTCATTGATAGAAAGATTGGGCGAGCCGGTGGGATAAAAAGGAGAGAGGCCCGACAACGCGATTGGGATAAACAATATGGTGAGGGGAATTGGGCGATTGGGTATGTGATAGATGGTGAGTTTGTCGATCAAGATACAGCTCTAGATACGATTTACTACCAGAGTTATGTTGAACATTTTGAACATAATCAACATGATTTACGAGAATTAGTAACGTTAGCTAAAGTACTACGCAATCCTCATGCTGAAGCAACGACAGGGGTTGATCTGCAAGTACCAGCAATCATGGAATATTTCAAGCGACACGAGATCACGTTAGAAGGAGAAGAAGTGGTCGATATAGGTACATGGCAGGGACAGTGTTCGCATCCGATTAGTGTCAGACTAAGCCCACTAACGATTAAGTGTTGTATAAAACCGAAGATGACATTGGAGAACTTCTGGCAAAGTAAGAAATGCTTAGCGGTTTGGGAATGAAGCCAATAGGCTCAGAATTGACCATGCCTAACCAGGTGCAGTAATTAAAGTTTGGTGGGCCTGCGATACTCATGCGGGGAAACGAACCAGAGAATTCTAGTTGCCCCACTCAAAACCAGAAAGATTTTTGAAACAGTTTCTAGATTGGATAAAAATTGAGATATCTAGAAAGAAGTACAGTCAAAGAGATTCACCTGTTGTATTCATGGAAATCAATATCGTAAGCATCCCCTAGCTCCCCACCGTTTTTATCGTTACACAACACTAATCCTAGGAATTAGATCAATAGTTCCGGAATATGCAATACGGCTTAGGAGTTGGTGCTGTATTTTTGGTCTGTCCCCAAGTTGAATATTGCCGTTGATTTGGCTGATCCGAGGGACTCTATACCCGTTAAGCTATTGAATATTAAGCCCTTTTCCTCCTTGATGTGATTTGACAATCGGGGAGGATGAATCGTTAGAGCGATACCCATGTCTGCCAAGCCTCCCTCCAAACCCAATTTGGGTCGTCTAGAGAAAGTCGATGTCACCCAATATTGGCAGTCTGCTACTGAGGATTTTGCGCCCTGGCTATGCCAGGAGCAGAATATACAGCTTTTGGGCGAAGCCATTGGTCTGTCTTTGGAAGTGGTTTTAGACGCGCAGCAAATGTGCGATCGCCAAGCGGATTTGCTTTGTCGGCAGGCAGGAACCAAAAACTGGATTTTGATTGGTAGTCAGCTATGTCCCACGGATGGACAACATTTCGGGCAGCTTTTGACGGAAGGGGCCGATATTAGTGCAACAGGCATCATTTGGATTGCTAGCCAGTTCTCTGACGAACATCTCAAGCTGCTTAATTGGCTTAATCAGCACGCTCAACCTTCACTGCAATTTTGGGGCGTGGAAATTGAGCTATGGCAAATTGGTAAAACCGCAATGGCCGCCCAGTTTAATCTGGTTTCACCGGCTGAGGAACCGACAGAATCCTCCCAAATCGATTCAACCGAATTGGATTTGGAGAGTCAGCTAGAACAACAGGCAGAAGCACTACCTGAGCCTAAATCAGAGCCAGAGGAGTCTGAACCCGAACCCCTAACAGCAGAACAAGAACAGCATGTCGCGTTCTGGTCAGAACTCTGTGATCAGTTAGAACAACGGGGCAGTGTGGTCAAAGCAGTAGCTCCGCCCCCTGAAGACCACATTGATTTTGCCATTGGTAGAGCGGGCTTTTTACTATCTGCCCATGTGGATCGCGGCCATGCCTCTTTAGCCATTGAGCTACGATTATTTGATGAAGATGCCCAAGCTCATTACGAGTTACTCGCCGCGCAACAGGAACGGATTGAAGCTGAACTGGGATTTGCCCTTAACTGGGAGAATCTGGTCTCAGAATGTGTCATTTACTGTTCCCTTCCCGAGACGGACATCAATGCCACGGACCAATGGCCTGACTATATTGATTGGCTATGTGGGGGATTGGAATGTTTTCATCTCACCTTTGCGGATATGGTGCAGTCTCTGAATGCCGATGACTATCATCGGGGGCACCACCATCCAGCTCCCAACGCATTGAGTGTGCCCAGTTGACAATTCTCAAGCAATTAATATTTTTGCGATCTACTCAGTGAATTAAATTACATCATAGAAAACAACTATTGGTATAGGCTACGGATGATTGTCAACGGACGGCTAGATGACAAAAGGACAGATTATTGCAATCGGTGGCGGTGGCTTTTCTGAAGGGTCGGAACCTGGCCTCGATGCCTATGTGTTAGGGCAGAGTGCAGCTAATGTTCCCAAAGTCGGTTTTATTGGCACAGCCAGTGGCGATGCAGAAAGGTATCTACTAAAGTTCTACTCTCGATTTTCCCAACTCAACTGCACCCCGTCTCATCTGACCTTTTTTCGACGAACCCCCAACCTTTGTGATTGGATTATGGCTCAAGATGCCATTTTTGTCGGTGGAGGTAATACGTTTAGTATGTTGGCTGTGTGGCAGGCTTGGGAAATTGCCCCTTTACTGAAGGCAGCCGCAGCTCAAGGAACCGTCTTATCAGGAATCAGCGCAGGCGCAAACTGTTGGTTTGAGTCCTGTTTAACCGATGCCAAAGCCGATGGGTTTGGCCCGCTACAATGTCTTAATTTTTTATCAGGGAGCTGTTGCCCCCACTATTCGTCAGAAATTGCCAGACAGCAGACCTTTGAACATCTGATTGATATAGAAGCATTACCCCCCGGTATCGCTATTGATGATGGTGCCGCAGCCCATTTTATCGACGGTCGACTCACCCGAATCATTTCAGGAACAGAGGGCGCGACTGCCTATTCCGTCGTTCCCACTCCCACAGGTGTGACCTCCAAACTGTTCGATGGGATTGAGATAGTAAATCTAGCAAGATAAGAGCCCATGGGGCATTCGATGCCTGTTTTTGCCTCACCATTTAGTGAACAATTGACCAGTACTCACTACAACACCTGTCCCCCACCCACAATATTGCGAACTATGGGGTTAAGTTACGTCTCTCTCCTAATGCGTTGATCCAGAACAGATCCTCTATGATTTGAAAGTTACATGCCAAGAGCGGTTCCTTGTGATGTCCTCTAAGGTTGTTGGTTGGTTAGTTAAGTCCCTGCTCCTCGTATTGGGAGTGGTATTTGGTCTAGATCTACTGGCTCATTTTATTGCTGAGTTTGCCTGGTTCCAAAATCTAGGCTATTTATCCGTCTTTCAAACTCAACTAGTGGTCAGAATCGGGCTATGGGTTCTAGCGCTTGCCAGTACGGGAGGGTATCTGGTCGGCAACTTAGTCCTGGCCCGTCGCTGGCGCTACCACCACCCCGTTGATATTGACAAGACTGAACCCGGTGCTCTCAATCTGACGCAATTACTGCTGGTGTTAGTGGGGCTGAGTTTGTTGCTGGCAAGTCTACTGACCCATATTGGTCAGGTGATCATCCATTTCTGGTATCCCCCCACCGAAATTGCGACATCCAGCTCCCAGATTTTGCAGCAGTTCACCTTTTCCTCCACGGCCAATCTACTCAAACATTGGCTACAAATGCCCTGGCAACTGCTGTTAGTGGCTGGATTTACAGCACTTTTGCTCTGGCATCCTGGGTTTGTACTGGGTGCGATCGCACTTTGTCTCAGCCTTGGTTTAGGGTTAGTTGCCTCCAACCACTGGACCACGATTCTGGCCTTTCTTCACGCCACGCCCTTCAAAAACGTCGATCCGCTATTTGGCCATGACATTGGCTTTTACGTATTTGTCCTGCCCCTATGGGAACTGCTGCGCTTTTGGCTGATGGGAGTGACCCTCACCGGATTTATCAGCGCCGCCTTAATCTATCTTTTGGCTGGGGACAGTGTGAGTCAAGGCCGTTTTCCAGGGTTTACCCTGTCCCAGAAGCGACATCTGTACGGACTAGGGGGAACCCTCGCCTTAACCCTGGCCTGGGGGTTTTGGCTAGACCGCTATTCTCTCCTCTATTCCACCCAAGGCATTCTCTATGGGGCAGGTTATACCGACGTTACGGTAGATTTACCCACTAAAACCCTGCTCTGTTTTGGTGCTGCCACCATTGCTGTGGTCTTTTTTGGACGAGCGGTGTTTCCTCGTCCTGCTCGACGTCCGGTGAAATTATCCTGGATCCTCAGTTTTTACATTGGTATTGCCGTAGTGGCAGGATTGATTTTGCCCCGAGGTGTGCAGGCCCTGGTGGTTCAACCCAACGAGCTGGCCCGAGAAGAATCCTATATCGAAAAAAGTATTCAATTGACGAGAGCTGCCTTTGATCTCGACAATATTGAAACCAAAACTTTTCAGCCCAAAGCCGACTTAACCCCTGCCAAGCTGAAGGCCAATGATTTTACGTTGCGCAACATTCGGCTTTGGGATACCCGTCCGCTATTAGAGGCTAACCGCCAACTCCAGCGGATTCGTCTCTACTATGAGTTTCCCAGCGCGGATGTGGATCGCTATACCCTTAAAACCTCTCAACCCGCTGATTCAACCGGGGAAGGCAGCACCCAATCGAGTACGGAAAAGCGACAGGTGCTGGTGGCAGCTCGTGAGCTGGATTATGGCAATGTCCCCCCAGAAGCCCAGACCTGGATTAACCAGCGTCTCATCTATACCCACGGTTACGGCTTTACCCTCAGTCCTGTCAATACTGCTGAAACCAGTGGTTTGCCCACTTACTTTGTTAAAGATATTGGTGCTGGGAATGACGAGGGAACCTTGCAAACAGCAACCTCGGATATTGCCGCCAGCATTCCCATCAATCTGCCCCGGATCTACTTTGGGGAACTGTCTAACACCTATGTCATGACCCGCACAAAGGTGCAGGAACTAGACTATCCCAGCGGCAATGACAATCGCTACAACACCTATGACGGCACTGGTGGTGTTGCCATTGGCTCTTGGTGGCGACGGGGGATGTTTTCCCTCTACCTGCGGGATTGGCAAATGCTGTTTACCCAAAACTTCACTCCTCAAACGGAAGTTTTGTATCGCCGCCAGATTAAAGAACGAGTGGAAGAGCTGGCTCCTTTTCTCCGATTTGACAGTAATCCCTATTTAGTGACGGCTAATGTTGATGTAGAAGCCTTCAACCGCACCAATAAACCAGCGGTTCCCGGCACTTTATTTTGGGTGATTGATGCCTACACCGTTAGCAATCATTACCCCTATTCCGATCCAGGCCAAGAAAGTTTTAATTACATCCGCAATTCCGTCAAGGTGGTGGTGGATGCTTACAATGGCTCGGTGACCTTTTATAGTGTCGATCTCAACGATCCAATCCTGAAAACCTGGCGGGGAATTTTTCCCCAGATGTTTCAGCCCTTGGCGGCAATGCCCCCCAGTCTGCGCAGCCATACTCGCTACCCCACGGATCTATTTCGAGCCCAATCCCAAAGTCTACTCACCTACCATATGACCGACCCCCAGGTGTTCTATAACCGGGAAGATCAATGGCGAGTGCCCAATGAGATTTATGGTGAGAAAAGCCAGCTCGTCCAGCCCTATTACTTAACGATGAAGCTGCCGGAAGCCGATACCGAAGAATTTATTCTGCTCTATCCCTTTACCCCCGTTCGCCGCAATAATCTAATTGCCTGGCTCGCTGCTCGCTCCGATGGTGAAAACTATGGCAAGCGACTGCTGTACCAGTTTCCCAAACGAGAGCTAATTTTTGGCCCTGAACAAATTGAGGCTTTGATCAACCAGGATCCAGTCATTTCCCAACGAATTTCTCTATGGAACCGCCAGGGGTCGCGGGTCATTCAAGGCAACCTATTGATCATTCCCATTGAGGACTCGCTGCTCTATGTGGAACCGTTATATCTAGAAGCAGAAGAGAATAGCGTACCGATTCTAGCGAGGGTGATCGTTGTCTATGAGAACAAAATTGTGATGGCCAAAACCCTTGACCAAGGGTTGGCAGGCATCTTTCAGACAGATGGACAGGAGACGGAAGCTATTGTTCGCCCAGTTGATACTGAAGAGTTAGCTCCTCCTCCGTCTTAAGCTCGTTGAATGACCCTAGAAACGTGCTATTTGGCAGACTTATGACGTAGTCTGAGTTTTCCTCACGGGTGTAACACCTGCTTGAGCCAAAATCTGGGGAATCAGATCTTCTCGACGAATCGCCATCATGTGGACCCCTTGGCAGAGTTGACGGGCCTGTTGGACTTGCTCAGCGGCAATCGCAATCCCTTCTTGCAGCGGATCGGTGGCTTTGTCCAGACGATTAATGATGGACTCGGGAATATTAACGCCTGGAACACAGCGATTGATAAATTGAGCATTCTTTGCAGATTTGAGTAGAAAAATACCCGCCAAGATTGGTTTCTTGGCAGGGGCAGCGATCTCTGTCATAAATTTTTCGAGACGATCGAAGTCAACGATCAATTGACTTTGGAAAAATTCGGCTCCCGCCATCACTTTTCTCTCAAACCGGCTTTGTAGTCCTGACCAACTCGCCAATTGAGGATCAACCGCTGCACCCACTAAGAGCTGGGTTGGGCCATCGGGGAGTGGCTTCTCATTCCCATCTAGGCCATTGTTAAGATGGCGAATGATGTTAAGCAAGCGGACAGACTCTAGATCGAATACGCTTTTTGCTTTGGGAAAATCTCCCGCCTTGATGGGATCTCCAGTGAGAGCCAAGATGTTTTGAATGCCCAAAGCATGGGCTCCCATGAGATCGGCTTGGAGGGCAATACGGTTGCGATCGCGGCAAGCCATCTGACAAATAGGTTCAAGTCCCTGTTGGCGCAAGATAGCGGCAACAGCTAAAGAACTCATTCTTAATACTGCTCTACTGCCGTCCGTAATATTGACTGCATGGACCCAATCTTTGAGTTGGAGAGCTTGGTCCAGCATGTGCTGGATGGAACCACCTTTTGGAGGCATTACCTCTGCGGTCACTAAAAACTCTCCAGCATGAATTGCAGCCTGGAATCGATGCTCAATCGGAGAGGATAGCTGTTCAGACAGATCATGAACAGAGGAAATAGGAGATGTCATAAAAGATTCACAGGTTAGCAATAAAGGATGACTTTATACCTAAAAAACAGGGATGAACAATAAATAGGTATGAGAAAAAGTTAAATCAGTCTCAATACTTGTATCATCCTGACGAGCATGCTTGCCAACCTTCAAGCTACAATCATCAAATTTTGGGGCTATTCTGCATCAGTTTCACGATTCAGAGGAAACGGTCTGAATCGTGATGAGATCCCCCGCCTGAATCCCTAATTCAGCTGCTCTCCCCCCCCGAAGCTCAATCACTTGATCAATAATTTCACCCTTAGGCCCATAGGTAGGACATGGGAAGGATTGGCAGGGTGGAGCACTATGCTGAATTGCGATGACCTTTCCTTGCCGCAAAAAAACCATATCCAAATCAATGAGGACATTTTTCATCCAAAAGCTGACGGATTGAGGGGGGCTAAACGGAAATAACATGCCACGGTTATCTGCCAGACTTTCTCGACTCATGAGTCCCGTCGCTTGCTGTTGGCGAGTTTGGGCAACTTCCAATTCCACTATAGAGTCTTTGATCAGGGCTTGAGCGGTAATGGGTAATTGTTGTCCAGGGGGGTGGCTACAGCTACGGAGGGAGCTGGCTGGGGAGTCGTTGCCTCCGTAGCTTGATTCAGGGGCTGACATCCCAGCATCAGCACCCCAGCAATTAAACCAAATAGGGGTAACATTCGATGTTGATTAGGCTTCTCGGAGGACATATCCAACTCCACGAACAGTATGAATGAGACGCTTTTCAGGGATGACTTGCACCTTGAGCCGCAAATAGCGGATGTAGACTTCGATCACATTCGACTCTCCCCGAAAATCGAATCCCCACACATTTTCCAAAATTTGCTCACGGGTTAATATTTCCCGGGGATGCTCCATTAGATATCTCAAGAGCTCAAATTCTTTCATGGTCAGTTCTATGGTCCTGCTTCTTCGTTGAGCCCTGCGGGTGGCTAAATCGAGCTGTAGATCTTGGAAACTGAGGAGGGTCGTTGGCAAGACAGAGTCTGATTTAAGATACTGTCGCACCCGCTGCAGCAGCACTTCTCCTGAATAAGGGCTCAGGACATAATCATCTGCACCGGCTTCTAAGCAGGCAATTCGGTCATCAAGGGTATCTTTATCCATTAGGAGTAATAGGGGGATTCTGACGCCTTCAGCTCTCAACTGACGACAGAGCTGGCCTCCCGATTGTTCCGAAATCTGCTGGTCAATCATGGCCAACGCCGGAGGTTGAGTCTTGCATTGTGCGATCGCATCTTTTGTATCCCGAACCACAGTGACGTTATATCCCTGGGCAAGAAACGCTTCACGCAAGCGCTGAGCTAACTCGGGCTGATCAAGCACCAGCAGAACATGGGGCAAATTTTCTGGTATCACCCGCGACAGGTCGGACATCTAGTCTTCTCGAAATGAATCATCAAATTCATCCCAATTATCATCGGTTTCAGGTCCTTGGGGTGGTTTGATTACGCGATATTCTGCATCAAAGACCGATTCTCGCTGACTGCTTTGCTGGGCAAATTCAGGATCGCGATAGCTATAGGAATAGGCCGAGTCCCGTTTTTCCCAAGGGGGCGTTGGATCATCATAGTCATCCTCTTCGGGATAGTCGACCGGATCGTCATAGTACTCTGGCTCATCGTCAAAGAAGGATTCAGCTGGTTGAGCATTCCACTCCGTAGCAACGGGTTCATCCCAATCTGAATACCCGGAGGAGCGACTTTCCCGTTCCACCCTAGGTTGGGCAGGACGCTTAAAGGGAGACCATTGAGTAGACGAACGACGTTTAGTCTTGCGAGAGGGGACAGGGGTAGCTGAGAGAATGGCAAATAAACCTAAGCTGAGGAGAGCGCCAATCACAACCGCTCCAGCCATCCAAAGTCCTAAAGGTAAGGCTTGCGATCGCATTCCCAAAAACACTAAAGCCAATGTTGGACTTTGATTTTGGAGCAGGATCGTGATGACACTCAGCACGATACCCAACACCGTTACGACTCGAACCAGAACCATTGTGTAGGACTTCCTTCCCATTGCTCTCTATTCTATTCTTTCTTTAGGGAATGCGAATAGGGGCGTTTTCTCAAATAGGCCGGGACTATCATACCTAGCTCTATTGCCTAAGTTCCCTAATTAAGGAACTTGTACATCACTAGCCCTGCTTCGCTTTGTTTCTTCAAGGTTGCCGCGATCGCTTAGGGATAGCGAGAGGGCCATCGGCTGGCTCGGGCAACACAAGCCGTCATTGTCACCATAGCCAAAGCCCGCTAGAACTAGAGCCTGGTTTTCATAACTCAAGGTTGTAAATAGACGATCCCCTTTGCCGCCGACTTTCTTAAATGAAATCAGGCGATACTTTTTGGGTGCTTTTCCCAACTTCAGATCTTCATTGACAGCATAGACAGCAACATATTGGCTATTGGTATTGCCCCCAGCCCAACCCCCCATACTCATCAATACAGCAACACCTGACTTGAATCCTAAAGATGGATAGCTCGGTATTTCAACAACTTGAGATTGCTCAGGATAGAACTTTGCATACCCATCACTCAGAATGTTGCTTAAGACCACTGACTCCTTAGCTAGATCTTCTGGCAACGCCATCAGTTTAGTTGGGTATGAAATACTCAACATGGTTAGCAGAATTGTCATGCCCAGCATTCGTTTCATTCGTTTTCCCATCTCACTGAAAAATATTTTAACTACTGCAACTGCATCTTTAAGACTTGAGCAATATCGGCATTCGCCGTGGAATTTCCCCGCTGTGCCTTTTGCCTAAATGCAATAGTTTCTCTTATCAACGGGTGACCCACGACAACCGTCATGCCATTTACGACTAGATCTCCCTCACTAGCAAACGATGCTGTGGTTTCTTACTCCTCAAAGCAAAATGAGAGGATCCATCTCTTCTATTACGGCAAGATAAGCTAACCCAGTACCAGTTTCGCTAGACTCTGAGTAATCCTCTGTGAGTGAAATACCCATGACCAAAATTGTTGGCATTGGCGGTAGCCTCAGAACCGCTTCTTACAGCATGATGGCGCTAGAATTAGCAGCCGAGCGAGTTCAAGCCCTGGGTGCTGATATTCAAATCTTGGATTTGAGAACGATGAAGCTACCTTTTTGTGATGGTGGCAAAGACTATTCAGAGTTTCCAGATGTTCATATTTTGCAAGAGGTGGTCACCGCAGCTGATGGTCTAATTTTGGCCACCCCGGAATATCATGGCAGCGTCAGTGGCGTAATCAAAAATGCCCTGGACTTAATGGGCTTTACAGAGTTGGGTGGCAAAGTCACTGGGTTGATCAGCGTTTTGGGGGGACAGCCCAATAGCAATGCCCTCAATGAAATGCGACTGATTATGCGATGGGTTCACGCCTGGGTCATTCCAGAGCAACTTGCCATCGGTCAAGCTTGGCGGGCTTTTGATGAAGACGGCAAATTAATGGACGAAAAATTGGCAGAGCGGTTAGATTCATTCGCCCAAAGTTTGGTCACCAATACCCAGAAGCTGAGTCAGGAATAGTATCAAAGCTCCCCTGGAAACTGACTAAGAGTGGAAAAGTGGGGCAAGCCAGGGCACTATTATTAGTGACCCATCTCAGTGATGGCAAAACCGTTTTTTGGGCAGTGGGGGCTTGCAGACTATCCTCAACGATTCCACGCTCTCACCCTTAAACCGATCCGAACTAGCGACTGAACTTCACTTTTATGTCTAACGCGCACTCGTCTAAGGTTTCAATCTATGCAGCCATGGCTGCCAACATTGCCATTGGCATCGCTAAGTTTATCGGGGCTGGAATTAGCGGCAGTTCTGCCATGTTATCGGAAGGCATTCATTCCGTAGTGGATTCGACCAACGAAGTGCTACTGCTCTATGGTCTTCATAAGAGTGAAACGAAGCCAGATGAACAGCATCCCCTCGGCTATGGGCAAGAGCTGTATTTTTGGTCTTTGATCGTTGCCGTTTTAATCTTTGCCTTAGGGGGCGGCCTGTCCATTTTTGAGGGCATTACCAGCATGCAAGTGCAGGCCCCAGCCCACGACCCTAGGCTCAGCTACATCGTTTTGGCATCTTCAGCGGTATTTGAGGGAATTGCCTTATTTGTGTCTATTCGTGAGTTTAATAAGGCCACACCGAAGACCTCCAACAGCTTCTGGAAAACCTTAAGCAACAGCAAAGATCCCAGTTCGTTTATTGTTATTTTTGAAGACTGTGCCGCCTTGATTGGTCTAGGAGTTGCCTTTCTCGGCGTATTTATGACCGAACTGAAAGGCAATTCTGTATATGACAGTATTGCCTCCATCGTGATTGGGCTATTGCTAACCGTGGTTGCCGTTGTGCTTGTCATTGAGACCAAAGGCTTACTCATCGGTGAAAGTGCTTCACCCGAAACCCGCGAGAGCATCAAACAGATAGTTAAATCAGATGATGCCGTCACCCGTATGGAGTCTCCGATTACGCTTCATTTTGGCCCTCAAGATATAATGTTGGCCATGAACATCGAATTTAGGGATGACCTCTCTTCCGATGAAATTGAAGCGGCTACGCGCCGTATTGAGCACAAAATCCGAGAATCTCACACAGAAGTCAAGCGAATTTTTCTAGAAGCTGCTTCTGTAGTCTGACAAGCACTATCTAGGGAGCTAGGTGATGAGTCATCAGCCTTTCCAACCGCCAGATGACTTTGAGTCTTTACGTTCAACTCAACGCCGAAGCAACACTGATCTAGAACGAGATTTAGCTGAACTGTCAGAAGATAGCCGCCGAGCCGTAGCGGACAACCAACGGACGATGCAGAAATTTTTTGGGATTCTGCTGGTGGTTGGCTTGGCATTGGGAGCGGTCACTGCTGTTGGGGTAGTGCATTTCATCCAGTGGTTGCGCTCGACGACAAACGCCGAACCTCAGCAGCCCAACCAGAGCTGGGTGAAGACCTCTAAGCATTTTAGAATCTAAGGCTTTCTAAGGCCGATGCGCTGCAAATAATTGAGAGAGTTTCACCACCTCAGTTTCTATATTGTGATCCGCATTTACCCGTTCAGCTCCAACTTCCCCCATTTCTTGGAGTTTGACCGTGCTGGTAGTTAAACTGACTCGGATAGCATCCTTCAAAGCTGAAACCGAACCTGCTGGAATCAACCAGCCATTATTAGGTTTTACTAATTCAGGGATGCCAGCAATATAAGTGGAAATTACGGGGCGTCTAAGGGCTAAAGCCTCCATTAAAACTACGGGTAAACCTTCTGCAAAGCTCGGTAAAACTTTAACTTTGGCCCCTAGTAAATAGTTGCGAATATGGATACTACTCACCCATCCTGTGATAGTGATCACCTCTTCCAAATGTGCTGCTGCAATGGCGGATTCTATGGCAGTACGGGATTCACCATCTCCGACCAAAGTTAACTCAATTTCGACTCCTTCTTGGATCAACTGGGAAACAGCCTCAACCAGCAAAAGTTGTCCCTTTGCAGGACAAAGACGGCCAATACAAACAATATGCGGCGTTTCTGGCAACGCGGTAGGGGGTTGATGCAAAAATATTTGATCTAATCCACAGCGAACGATGTGTATTTTGGACCAATGTTGAGGGTTACTCCAACGATAGAGTTGGCTTTGGCCAAAGGAGCTAACTGCCACCACAAAATTAGCATGGGCAATCTTGGTCGCTAAGTGGAGAATCTGGGGTTTATCAAATTCGTCGGGCCCATGCACCGTAAAGCTATAGGAAGGCCCACCCAACACATGACACAACATGGCAACGGCAGCAGGGTTCGTGCCGAAATGGGCATGGACATGATCAACCCCTGCAACGCCCAGCCAAAATAGGAAAACACTCGCTTCTGCTAAATAGATAAAGTGCCGCCACAAGCCCCGATCAGAATTCCAACCGATCTTAAGGGTTAACCCCAGAGCCTTGACAAAGGCGAGGGGGCGGCTAAACATGACCCAAATAAATGCCAAAACAAGCCCCAAGACGCCAACGGATAGCAGGACTTGAGTTTTATCTAGTTCTGCTACATCATCTGGGTCGATGAGCTGATCAGGACATGAACGAATGGAATAACGTCGAATATTAATCCCCTGGGCTTCTAGGGCCAAAATTTCACGGCGAATAAAGCTATGACTGACCTTGGGGTATTGATTTATCAGATAAGCAACCGTAGTCATAATTGGGTCGGCAATGGTAGTCCTAGACTACCCTGGGTAGCAATTTTTCTTGCGCTGCATATGGAGATGAACGGCCTGAATTAACATCAGCTCCAGCACCTTTCACTCACATACTACTGCGGTGAGAAATATCAAGTCGTGATTTGGATCTGTACCTTCTTCTTTGAAGCAGCTAGTAGATATCTGTTCTTTGAACAAGATAGGATCCGTGTTAGTGCACGATAGGAATTCCCCATGGCAAAGTCCCGCATTCTCCTGCTTGGTGCACAAGGACAATTAGGCCAAGAATTACAAAAAGCTTTGCCAACGATGGTTGAACTGATTGCTGTGGGAAAAGAGACGGTCAACCTGGCTATCCCTGAACAATTACACGAAGTGATCCTACCCGTTCAGCCAGACATTATCGTTAATGCCGCAGCTTATACGGCGGTTGACCGGGCTGAATCAGAGGCTGAATTGGCTCATACAGTAAATCAAAAATCCCCTACAGTCCTAGCCGAAATCGCCAAGACATTAGGAGCGTTACTCGTCCATATTTCGACAGACTATGTGTTTGATGGGACTCAAGGTCATCCTTACACTGAATCCGATTCTCCCCATCCTCAAAGTGTCTATGGTCATTCAAAATGGCAAGGAGAAGAGGGCATTCGCCATATCTGGAATCAGCATATTATTCTAAGAACGGCCTGGGTTTACGGTACCCAAGGTAAAGGTAATTTTGTGAAAACGATGTTGCGACTCGGCAAGGAGCGATCAGACGTTCGGGTTGTGGATGACCAAATTGGATCGCCCACTTGGGCTAAGGATATTGGAGATGCGATCGCATCCTTAATACATCACTGGTCCAGCTCAGATTCAGCCACTCAAGCAGAAATCTATGGCACCTACCATTTCACCAATCGAGGGGTTGCCAGTTGGTATGATTTCGCCGTCGCTATCTTTGCCGAAGCCCAGAGCCTGGGCTTCCCCCTCCAGATCGAACAGGTCATCCCCATCACCACATCTGAATATCCATTACCTGCCCCAAGGCCAGCCTATTCCGTCTTGAGTAATAGCAAAATCACCCCCATTCTTGGCAAACCTGCTCCCCACTGGCAGCAGTCTTTACGCCAGATGTTGAAGGAACTAATTCAAGACCCCTCCGTATAATGGGGCCACTTCTGGATAGCCGTTATAGATCAAAGTAGGCTGTCGCTCCCATACCGCTGGATGCACCCCGGTACCAATCAAGCGCTCTTCTGCCTGGGACCAGCGAGGATGGGGAATATTCGGGTTGACATTGGCTTCAAACCCATATTCATCAGGAGCCAACGCATTCCAGAAGGTGGGTGGCTGAAAGTTCATGAACTCAATTTTGACAATGGATTTCGCTCCCTTGAATCCATATTTCCAAGGGGTAACCATGCGGATCGGTGCTCCATGCTGTTTTGGTAGCAGGTGGCCATAAATCCCCACCGCAAAAAAGGCTAAGTCATGGGCCATTTCATCAATGCGCAAGCTTTCGGTGTAAGGCCAGGGCAATCCGCTTGAATCCGTAAACCCCCCAGGGCCAGGTGTTACCTGGGGATCGTAGTAAGACGTAAAGCGGACAAACTTGGCATTGGACTTAGGATCGACGTCTTGAATTAGCGATCGCATCGGGAATCCCAACCACGGCACCACCATGGCCCAGGCTTCAACACATCGAAATCGATAGATGCGTTCTTCTAACGGAAATTTCTGGATCAAGTCATCTAAATCATAGGTTTGAGGCCGGTTCACCAATCCCGTTACCTCCACTTTCCAAGGATCTGTAGGTAAGGCTTGAGCGGCTTGCCAAATATCTTTCGTACCGCCAAATTCATAGAAATTGTTATAGCGGCTCGTTTTAGCCTCTGGGGTCACTGTCAGTCCCTGTCCAGTATAGATCGGAGACCGTTTGACATTCGGCAGCTGGCCTTGAGGTAACGTTGCCTGGAGTTCTGGCTCAATCTCGCTATCTGACCGAGAACAGCTAATGCTAGGAAAAACGGTTGCACCGATGCCAAAGCCAATCATATTTTTCAGAAACCGTCGCCGATGCCAATAAGCAGTCTCTGAAGTGATCGGCTGCGACTCTACCTGCCAAGGCTTAGGAATACGAATGAACACCATAAAGTGAACCCAATAACACGAGGTCTATGTCTGTATCTTGCCCGCTTGAAGCAGTACTTCCACCGCATCAAACAGATATCTAACCCGAAGTGAGACGGGTTTCCAGCTTAGCGAAGGAGGAGAACCTAGTGAATGCTTGCCATAACCGCTATGCTCTTGCCAGCAGGAATCAGGCAGCTTTTAATTGAGTAGATGCCCTGAGCATTCGTTTCTCACCCAATGATGCTGAAGATAATCTATTTCTTTAAAGAGTCCAGCCAATCTAGTCTTTGAGCAACATGACTGATTCAACACCAGAATCTCCAATCGTCAATATTAGAGATCGACAACAGCAACTCATTCGCCAGCGCAAACAAAAATTTCGGCGACGAGCTTGGCGGACATTGGTCATCTTAGGCATGACAATTGGATTAGGATGGGCGGTCTGTCAGCCCGAATGGCAAATTCAACAATCAAATCAAGTCACCCTTAAGGGGAATGAAGAAATCGATAGCCAAACCCTTGAACACTTGATGGTGCTGGAATTCCCCACTTCCCTGATTCGCTTTCAGCCGCAAACCTTGATCTCTCAGCTGAAAAACAATGCCCATGTCAGTCATGTGATTGTGACTCGAAAGCTTTTTCCCCCTAGAGTCAGCGTGGTCGTTCGGGAACTCCCCCCTGTGGCCATGACGGAATGTAAAGGATGTACCTTAGTCCTGAAGCCCGGTCAAACTGATTCCATCACCCTTGGCCCTGCCAATGTTTGGTTATTAG
Source organism: Acaryochloris sp. 'Moss Beach' (assembly GCF_021497025.1). NCBI lineage: Bacteria > Bacillati > Cyanobacteriota > Cyanophyceae > Acaryochloridales > Acaryochloridaceae > Acaryochloris > Acaryochloris sp. 'Moss Beach'. The sequence continues at coordinate 598,148 of NZ_CP071717.1, read as the reverse complement.
ATCAGCGGGGGGTCGTTTTACCTGCCGATAGTTATCCCAAGCTGGAAAAAGCCCATCAACTTCCCAAACTCACCTTGAAAGGCTATTTACAACCTGAAGCCAAAGAGGATACCTCGAAAAATACGCCTGCCGATTCTGCGACGCAACTCGTTTCGATTGATTATCAAAGACAACGTCAATGGCAGCAGATATATGCCTCGATGGAGACTAGCCCTGTTCAGATTAAACATCTCAATTGGGAAAACCCTAATAAACTGATGTTGCAAACTAAATTGGGCCAGATTCATATTGGTCCATTTAGTGACAATTTTGATCGGCAACTTCAGGCCTTAGATGAAATGCGAACCTTACCAAAATCAGTCGATCCAAAGCAGATTGTTTATATTGATGTACAGAATCCTGAAAGTCCCGTTCTAGAATTACGGAAACAATCACAACCCAGTCCTTAACCTTAAGAAAAACTTCTGTTTTTCAAAAATGCAGTGAAACGGGTTTTTACCCGTCAGAATCAAGAGGTTTACAGCCAATATCGCTCAATTGGTTTTTGGAGGAACTTGTCCTATAGTTGAGTAACGAAGATCGCCCATCCATTTTTTGCTGTTCATAACTAGTCAAAATGACGCCTGCAGATCAAACCTTTACCGATTCCCTATTCACAAATGAAAATGATGACCGCCTTAATGGAGGTCCAGTGGATCAATTAGGGGGAACGGGGGAAAGTTCTGACTCAGGATCTCAGGAGAGTTTGGAAAATATTTTTGACTTTGAGGACAGCGCTCCCCCCTCTTCACCTCGTAAGGATGTGAGTATGGAAGATGACAGCATTGTTCGACATGGTGCAGCCACCATTAAGGTGATTGGTGTCGGCGGTGGTGGGGGAAATGCAGTCAATCGCATGATCGCTAGCAATGTCTCTGGCGTAGAATTTTGGTCTATTAATACAGATGCCCAGTCCTTAACCCTGTCGTCTGCGGCGAAGCGCCTGCAGGTCGGCCAAAAGTTAACCCGTGGTCTGGGGGCAGGCGGCAACCCCGCCATTGGTCAAAAAGCAGCAGAAGAGTCTCGTGATGATATTGCTACGGCACTAGCAGGGTCTGATTTAGTCTTTATTACTTGCGGAATGGGAGGGGGCACTGGAACAGGTGCTGCCCCGATTATTGCTGAAATTGCCAAAGAGATGGGAGCGCTCACAGTAGGGGTTGTCACTCGCCCTTTCACCTTTGAAGGACGCCGCCGTAGCCATCAAGCCGAGGAAGGAATTTCTGCGTTGCAAACTCGGGTTGATACGCTGATTATGATTCCCAACGATAAGATTCTGTCAGTGATTGCTGAGCAAACGCCAGTACAAGAAGCCTTTCATACCGCAGACGATGTTCTCCGGCAAGGTGTACAGGGCATTTCCGATATCATCAATGTTCCAGGTTTGGTGAATGTGGACTTCGCAGACGTCAAAGCCATCATGGCAGATGCGGGTTCGGCCATGATGGGAATTGGGGTAGGGTCTGGTAAATCTCGGGCGAAGGAAGCAGCCATCGCAGCCATCGATTCTCCACTACTCGATGCTTCGATCCGAGGAGCAAAAGGGGTTGTCTTTAACATTACGGGCGGGAATGATTTATCGCTGCATGAGGTAAATACCGCGGCTGAAACTATCTACGAAGTGGTAGATGCCAGTGCCAATATCATTTTCGGTGCTGTGATTGATGATTCTCTCCAAGGTGAGATCAGGATGACCGTGATCGCTACAGGCTTTTCGAGCGAAGCAGGTGACTCGCCTCGTAAATCAGAGGCAAAACCAAAAGCTAAGATCTCCGCCAAGCCTGAACAACAGCAGAAAGCTGCTCCCAAAACGGTGACTCAGCGACCTCCAAGTCGAGGGGGCAATCTTGACATCCCTGACTTCTTACAAAAAACGTCGTCCAGGTCGTTCTTAAGTTTTTTTCACCTAGTATTTTAGGTATATTAGGATCCCTCAGAGGAATTTAATTAAAACTCACAATTCTCAACTGTGTTAAGGGCAATTTGGGATGTTAAGATTGCCTAGAATGTGTTTTGGGGACTCGTAGTGATCCGTCCTGCAACTCTAACTCTGCAACCTCCTCTGCCTTTGGTTGCCGAGAATAATCGGTTGAAAATCTTCTCCGGTTCTGCCAATGTTTCGCTGGCCCAAGAAGTGGCCCGCTACCTAGGCGTTGATTTGGGCCCCATGGTTCGAAAGCGCTTTGCAGATGGCGAACTTTACGTCCAAATTCAAGAATCGATTCGCGGTTGCGATGTCTATCTGATTCAGCCCTCCTGCCATCCTGTCAATGACAATTTGATGGAGTTGCTGATTATTATCGATGCCTGTCGCCGGGCATCTGCCAGGCAAATTACGGCAGTGCTGCCTTACTACGGATATTCAAGGGCTGATCGTAAGACAGCCGGTCGAGAATCCATTACGGCCAAGCTAGTCGCCAACTTAATTACCCAAGCAGGAGCCAGTCGCATCCTGGCGATGGACCTACACTCCGCTCAAATTCAAGGCTATTTCGATATCCCGGTAGATCATGTTTATGGGTCTCCCGTGCTTTTGGATTACTTGGCTCGGAAGGAGTTACCCGACCTAGTGGTGGTTTCCCCTGATGTGGGGGGCGTGGCCAGAGCCCGTGCCTTTGCCAAGAAGCTAGACGATGCCCCATTAGCCATTATTGATAAACGCCGTCAGGCCCATAATGTCGCCGAAGTGATGAATGTGGTCGGTGATGTCCAAGGGAAAACGGCTGTTTTAGTGGATGACATGATCGACACGGCCGGCACTATCTCTGCTGCGGCCCGACTCCTTCGTAAAGAAGGGGCTCGCCAGGTATATGCTTGTGCCACCCACGCTATTTTCTCTCCCCCAGCCATTGAGCGTTTATCGGTAACAGGATTGTTTGAAGAGGTGATCGTCACCAATACGACCCCCATTCCCCCTGAACGCCATTTTCCCCAGTTGCGGGTGCTATCGGTGGCTAGTCTGCTAGGTGAGACTATCTGGCGGGTGCATGAAGACAGTTCTGTTAGCAGTATGTTTCGCTAGTGCCAGCGGCTAAATGTTGAGTTTAAGGCTCTTGGTAGAACCGATCCCGATGTTCTGGCAGGGGCCAATCTTCGTTTTCACCTCCGATCAACAGCTGGTGAATTTCGATAAATTCTTTATTAAAGTTAACCAGAGCATTGAGCAGAACATCAAGTGCGATCGCATCGCTAGTACCCAAATCAAACCAGCACCGGGCCCAACAGCCTTCGTACTCAATCTCCCCCATATTATGCATTAGGGCCATGAGATTGCTATCTTTGGCTTCTACTTCATAATGGAGATAGCTCAGTTCATAGCCAGCATCTTGTACCTGCAAATTCTCGGCATTAAATCCCCCTAGCTTCCCCAGAAAAAACCAGGAATCAAAGACTTCTTCCAAGTATTGTTTCTCTTGTTCCGACAACACGGTTTCAAATTCTAACCAAAGCCATAAATCAAAAGAATTAAATTCACGAAACTGAATGTTCATAGACTGAAAACAACATAACGAGCCAGAGCAAGAAGATTAACAAGAGCCTCCTCTTTGCCCCCTAGTGTCAGCAAGTAACGTCCTCTTGATTGGGCATGCTGATATAAAGGGGAACGGTGCAACCCTCAAACCTGCTCCTGATTGTAGTTGATTGCATTACGCTAAAAGAATGCTTCGATTAAAACAGCTCCTTTATCATCCAGCAGCAACTTCAACTGCAATTCTCAAGGCAGTCACTCTGGAACTCCCTCCTCAACAGCTAGGGCTGGTGATTGGTCCGAGCGGCTCGGGAAAAAGTACCCTACTAGAAATAGTGGCTGGCTTAGCAGCGCCGACATCAGGTGACCTCTATTGGCGTCAGCAAGAACTCAAACCTAATAATCTGCAGCAACTCGCAGGCTTAGTCTTTCAATTCCCAGAGCGGCATTTTTGCGGGGGCACCATTTTGGAAGAACTACGCATTGGTCATCCCGAATTGGGATCAGAACAGGTGCATCAAGCCTTATCAGAAGTAGGGTTAGGAGATTTATCCCTCTTTACTTCTCCTCAATCTTTGAGTGGTGGACAACAGCGGCGTTTGGCTCTAGCAGTCCAGTTAATTCGTCAACCCCATCTGCTGCTCTTAGATGAGCCCACAGCGGGTTTAGACTGGTCCATGCGGCAACAGTTGGTGACCCTCTTGGGGAAACTCAAACAGCAGTGGAGTTTGTTGATTGTCACCCATGATCCTGCAGAGCTTATCAGTATTGCTGATCGATGTTGGACTTTAAATCATGGCCAATTAGCCACCGTCGATCCGGCCTCGTTACAGATGAAGACGTCAGTCGCGTCTTTATAGAAAGAATTTTTAGTTGTGAGAGCTTAATCTGTTCACAACCTTATATTTACCTGCGCTTTAGCACTATCTCTTAGTCTGTAGACAGATCACTACACCCCATTCACCTCTAATAGATGCTGCGAACCCAGGTATCCGTAGCGCCAGCTCCTACCGACTGGCGTCAAGTTTTTGAAGAAGCTTATCAGGGAAGACATACATATGATTTCAAAAGTGGACGGTCTATTCCGATGGGGCCTCAAGATTTGTGGATTGTCTGTCGGGGCATCGTCCAGCTGGGCACTTTATTCCCTTCCGGTGATGAGGCCATTTTGGGATTTGTTTACCCAGCGATGCCCTTCGGTTTGCCATTAACTCAGCTTGATCCCTATGAGGCAGTGGCCCTCTCTGATGCAGTGTTGATGCGCTTAAATCAGGTTGAGTTAGAAAGTTCGCCGTTATTAGCCCAAGGCGTTCTTCAGCAATTGAGTCGGCGATTGCAGCAAACCGAGGCAATTTTAGCGATGATTAGCCAACGACGAGTATACGATCGCTTACGGCAGCTATTATTGATGCTGAAACAGGAAGTCGGACAGGTTACGCCGAATGGTGTGCGTTTAGAGGTGCGCTTGACCCATCAACAGCTCGCCAACTTACTCGGCACCACACGGGTCACCATTACTCGCCTTTTAGGCAATCTACGGCAGGAGGGGTGGCTGTCCATCGACCGCACGCGGCACTTTGTCATTACTGATGCCCCTTCAGAGAGTCTGTAGCTGCCCAGCTCAATCTTTGCTGGATGGTTTCTGATCCAGACGCGTTGCTTGTTCTAAAGCCGCTTTTTCTTTGGCTCGTTGGTCATAGGGGTGGAGCTGTTCTAACGTCCACCCCGTCAATAAGCTCAAATTATCGAGGGTCACTCCCCGCATCAGCATATCGATGCACCAGGTGTGTTGGGCCTGTTCCAGATGGGGAGGGTGACCTGCTAAGGTAGTCATCCCTTCCGTCCAGCTTTTCCACCGATCGGCCAGCGTTGTCAGCGTCAGGGGTTGTTGCTGATCATCCACAAACATTGTAGGTTCATCATCTTTGCGAAATTTTAGCCATTTGGTCAGGGGATTGGAGGTATAGGAGCCAAGACGTTTCCCCATGACCCACTGATTGACGGCCACCTGGCGGCTAGCCTGGATTTGCAGCAGATGCTGTTGGTTATTGCTGATCTGTTGCGATCTCAATAGGTCGATCACTTCGGGTGATGATAAACCTGCCCCAAATAAAACATAGGCCAGAGCATGATCTTGGGTACTCTGTTTCTTGGCTTGTCGGAGAATAAGATGAACGGTTTCCGCAGGTAAATCAGCTACGACTGTAGTCGTTTGCGGAGAAGGGCTAACGACAGTGCCACTTGCAATGCTGCCAAACAAGATCATCTGCACCGCATGCTCTAAAAAGTCGTCTTGATGATTCCACAGCTGATGGTACTCACTGGTGAACTCGATAACAGCATACCCGAGCAGCAAACATTCCAATAAGCTTGCCAGTTTTTCTGTTGAGAACTGGGGTATCAACTGTCGCTCAGCCATAAAGGTTTCTAGATACTGAGCCATATATTGGGTGATTTCTGTCATCCGCTTTCCCAAGGCCAGCCGATTGTCCGCTGGATATTGGTTGGCTTCTCCCACCAGAGACCGAATTAAATCGGGCACTTGCTCTAATGCATGCAAGCAATAACTTGCATATTCCTGAAAAGCTTGTTCTGTAGATTCAGAAGACTGGTTGTGACTGTTCAGAGCCTGCCCCAGACTCTGAAAGGCTGTTGACTCTTCTAAGACTCCTAATAAGAGACCATGTTTACTGCCGAAATGACGAAACAGCGTTACTTCGTTTACTTCTGCTGCTTCGGCAATTTGGCGAGTGGTTGTCCCACTAATCCCTTGAGTGATAAATAGCTGAAAAGCTGACTGAATCAAGCGTTGACGAGTTGAAGATTGAGAAGGCATAGACAAAATGCAAGTAGCACTTGCAAGGCTTAAGGATGGGTGTTAGCATGACAGCATGCAAGTGATGCTTGCATTATTACTTTAACCAGTATTTCGACAAAAAGCGAAGCCCACCTCTGCAGATATGGGCTAGCGTTGTTCATCTTTTTAATAGGACTGTTATGACTACCAATCCTGTCGTCACTGCCCCCGTGGTCAGACCCGCCCTAAGCTGGGTCAATGTTGGCTTTTTTGGTGCGTTTCACCTCTTAGCCATCGGCTTAGCACCCTATTATTTCTCCTGGTCAGCAATAGGTGTCGCCCTATTCCTGCATTGGCTGCTAGGGGGAATCGGGATTTGCTTGGGGTATCACCGCCTCCTCAGTCATCGAAGTTTCCGGGTGCCCAAGGTATTGGAATATGCGATCGCAACCCTTGGTTCCCTCGCCATTCAGGGCGGTCCTATCTTTTGGGTCAGCGGTCACCGCCAACACCATGCCCATACCGAGCATGTCAATGATGATCCCTACTCTGCCCAGCGAGGATTTTGGTGGAGCCATATTCTCTGGATTTTCTACCCTCGCCCAGAGTATTTTGATGCCAACCACTATCAAAAAAATGCACCAGACCTAGCCCGTCAGCCCTATTATCGCTGGTTAGATCGGAATTTCCTGATGCTCCAGATTCCTTTGGCTGCTGTGCTCTATGCCCTGGGTGGGTGGTCCTTCGTGGTCTATGGTATCTTCGTCCGGGCCGTCATTCTTTGGCATTCCACATGGCTGGTAAATTCTGCCTCTCACATGTGGGGATATCGCACCTTTGAATCAGATGATGGCGCTCAAAACCTGTGGTGGGTTTCTCTGTTGACCTATGGCGAAGGCTGGCATAACAACCATCACTCCTATCCCCATGTGGCAAAATCTGGCTACCGTTGGTGGGAAATTGATTTCACCTGGTGGGCCATCTGTGCCCTCAAGCAAATGGGATTGGCCAAGAAAATTGTGACCTACCCTAAATCTCTTCAATACAGTAGGAAGTAACGGCTCACCTTAAAATAGACATTTTGAACTCCCAGAGCATGCTCTGGGAGTTCTTCATTGGTAACGGTTCTAACCCGCAGCCGGTTGAGATAATAAGTCGTCTAACTGGCCCTTTGTATCCATTTGATAAAGGTCATCACAGCCGCCAATATGCTGATTATTGATAAAGATTTGAGGCACTGATCGGCGGTCATTCGCCCGTTCAGCCATTTTGGCTCGTGCGGCTTCATCTCCATCAATCTTGTACTCGGTGTATTGCACCCCTTTCCAAGACAACAATAGTTTGGCTCGAATACAAAATGGACAAGTTTGCCAGGTATAGATTTCGGTATTGGCCTTGACTCGCTCAGGATGGCGTCCCAAAAGGTTGTTCAAGAAATTTGGCATGGGAAATTCCTAATTGGCAATAGATAAGAACTTACCCCTTTATTGTGACGCAACGGACTGATCTGCGATTTTGAGGGAAGCACAATCTCGATTGGCATCTAGATCCAGATGCTCAGGTAATTTAGTCCGGCAAAGTTTGCACTCCACCAACTGCTCGACCTCTAGGAAAATAGCCCCCCGTAGATCAGCACCACTCAAATTAGCCTCTCGAAATTGAGTTCGTTGGAACGAGACCTCCCTGAGATTGGCATCAGTAAAATCTGCCCCCACCAGACTGGCATCACTCAAATCAGCCCCTGTGAAATTGGCTTCACTCAAATCTGTATTCGTGAGTTGAGTCCCGATCAGCTTAGCAGTGCGAAGATTGGCACCAATCAATTTAGCTTGACTGAGATTGGCATCACTGAGATAAACCCCAATTAAATCTGCACTATTCAGGTTCGCTTCCAAGAGATTCGCATTGCCAAGATAAGCACCTCGCAGATTGGCCCCGGTCAAATCAGCATTCTGGAAATTAGCGCTATTTAGATTGGTACCTAACAAATTAGCGCTACTGAGATTGGCCTGGGTCAGATCTGCTCCACTTAGATTGGCACTCAATAGATCCGCATTGCGAAGATTGGCTTCTCGCAGGTCCGCCTCCCGGAGATTGGTACCAATCAAGTACGTACCTTGGAAGTTAGCGCCCTGAAAGTTGGCTTGAATCAGGTTAGCTTGAATCAGATAAGCATCTTGAAAATCTAGGTGACTTGTTTCGAACTGAGAATGACTCCGTGCTATCACGGTCAAGGCTGCTTGAATATCCGTGGGAACTCGCAAGGTATTGACTTCATTTGAGCCTAAATGGCGGGTATCCCCTACTTTGGTGCTATGTTCCCGGATATAAGCCGTTAGGACTTCCAATACAATCGCTTGTTGTCCAGGAGAATCACTGGCGATTTGCTCTAGGAGATATATCCCGCCCAATCGTACTTCTATTTTGTCTTTTGCCGCCAACAATTCCACTGCTTTTCGGAACTCACTGGTATCTTGCTGTCGACGTTGACTATGGTAATTTTGCCAGGAAAAATAGATCGCCATCCCTCCCCATAGTCCTAAAGCTATGAGGATCAGGGTGTTACGCTGCTCTTTTTCAGCTTGTGCTCGATGATATGTTTCTTCAAGCTGCAATTGAAGCTGGTCCGTTAGGGGTAATTGTTGCAGCCGAGCCCGATCTAAGGTTGGAAGTTGGTTGACCTGCCACTGGGGTACAAACCAAAGGAGCAGAACCAAACCAAAGCCTGCTGAAGCCAGAGCGAACAGCATCCTCTGAGTGAGATGATTTTTGGGAGAGGGATACCTGGCCACTATGCGTCTCACAGTCCCAACTGTGGGCTACTCATCATCTTTCGGCAAGGCTGAAGGCGGCATTATATTGGCACTCGTTTAACCCTTCCTATAGGGCTGACCTGCAACCTATTGGGATCTAGTGTAGCGGTAGACGTCTTGATTCTATGCGTTATTAACTGAACCGGTAATCGTGCAGACCCGCAGGTGCGTTAAACTGCCGTTGAGTGCACCTCCCTACAGCACTGTCTCCCTAAGCTTGTTAGGAAAAGATTTATGCCAACGATTGTCACTCAACGCTCCACTCAAAATTTACCCGCAGGTCCCTCCTCTTCAGGATTGTGGCAAATATTGCAATGGATCGGACGCCCCCTAGAGTTCATGGAAGCTTGTACACAACGGTATGGCGATTTATTTACATTGCAGCTGGGGCAATTGGGCCAAATTGTTTTTTGTAGCAATCCCCACGGCATTGAAGAGATTCTCACTGCAGAGCCCAACAAGATGGATGCGGGCCACAATAATTCTATATTGTTGCCCTTGCTCGGTAATGCATCTGTCATCCTCTTGGATGGCGAATCCCACCAACGCCAGCGACAGCTCTTAATGCCCCCGTTTCATGGGGAACGGATGCGAGCCTATGGCTCATCCATCACTCAGATTACTGAAGAAATAGCTTCACCTTGGCAAATCAACCACCCCTTTGATGTGCGGGAGGCCATGCAGGCCATTTCTCTCAACGTCATCCTCAAAACGGTGTTTGGAGTATCGAACTCTGAACGATACCAAGCTTTGCAGGCGCTATTACCCAACTTCTTGGACTTAACTGGATCACCCGCTGGTGCGAGTTTGCTGTTTCTACGGGGATTACAGAAGGACTGGGGCGCTTGGAGTCCTTGGGGTCGGTTTCTGCAGGTGCGATCGCAACTCGATCACCTCCTGTATCAACAGATGGACGAGCATCGTCACCAATCTGAAATGGGGGCAGATATTCTCTCCTTAATGCTGGCCGCCACGGATGAAGCTGGCAATCCCATGACCGATATAGAACTGCGAGATGAGTTAGTTACCTTGCTGTTAGCAGGGCATGAGACTACTGCTTCAGCGTTGACCTGGGCACTATATTGGATTCATTTCCTCCCAGAAGTGAGGGAAAAACTGATCGCTGAGTTAGCCACCGCTGACCTCAATGATGCCAAAGGCATTCAACGCTTACCCTACCTGAATGCAGTGTGCTCTGAAACCCTTAGGATTTACCCGATTGCCCCGATCACCTCTCCTCGAACAACGAAAATGTCATTGCCCTTAATGGGATATAACCTCCCAGTTGGAACCACTGTAGCCCCCTGTATTTATCTCACCCATCGACGTCCTGAACTCTATCCCAATCCTCAAGCCTTTCAGCCAGAGCGATTCCTAGACCGTCAATTTTCCCCCTACGAATATCTGCCTTTTGGTGGCAGTAATCGCCGTTGTCTGGGGATGACCTTTGCTCTGTTCGAGATGAAACTTGTGCTCTCGACACTTCTGACTCGATATCAATTCCGGCTTGAGCAATCTCAACCCTTAAAACCCGTGCGTAGGGGGGTGACCTTAGCCCCTCCCTCTCACTTCAAAATGATCTTGACCCAGCGAGATTAAGGGAACATAAAGTCCATGCTGTTGCCATTCTCAACCTCGTTGAGCTTCAGTACAATGACCTCATGTCCGGTCATAATCACTACCAAACCCTAGAAGTCGATCCAGCCGCAACGCCAGCTGAGATCAAATCGGCCTATCGACGTTTGGCCAAGTTATTTCATCCCGATAGCCATCATCAAATGGCGAACCATGAGCGTATTGCCCAGGTCAATGAGGCCTATGAAGTCTTAAAAGATCCGCATCGGCGGTTGGCCTATGACAATCATCGCAATACTGCTATATCCGCAGACTCATGGGGAAATAACCAGGCTGGAACTCCTCGTAGTCAATCCTACCGACAACCCACCCAAACGGCCCGCACGACAGAGATTCACCTCCAGCAATGGCTGAAGCAGGTGTACACTCCTGTCAATCGACATCTAGCCAACATTCTTAACCCTCTCGCCGATGAGATTCAGTGCTTATCTGCCGATCCCTATGACGATGATCTAATGGCAGATTTTCAGGATTACTTGTCAGATTGTCGCAAACGCCTTGAATCTGCCCAAAGGGTCTTCCAGTCCTTTCCAAATCCCGGCAACATTGCCAGCGTTGCTGCTCATTTATACTACTGTCTCAATCATATTGAAGATGGTATTGATGATCTGGAACGGTTTACCTACTGCTACGACGATAGTTATCTGACCACAGGCCGAGAACTTTTCCGCATCTCTAAAAAGTTACGGAATGAGGTGCAAGCTGCCATGAAAGCCGTAATTTAAAGTTAATTCAGTTGATTAAACTAGCAGCACAGTCTTGCCCTGCATTGCTCCCCTCTCCAAGTAATCATGGGAATTCACCCCTACAGCTTCTTAATAAAATAGCCTCAATCGAACCGCAGGGATTTGGCTCACCTGTACAACCTCTGGACGACCTGAATTGTTAAATTGCATAGCGCTCATGATAGAGATTTTACTGTTAATAACTCGCAATGAAGATTAGGTTAAGTATTGAAAAAAACCTATACTTAGCAGGGTTTTTAGAGTTTTATCTATAAAAGCAGTATTTATATTTCTCTACGCTTGCACATGAAAGTCAATTTATTTCATGAGCATAATGTAACTTTTATGTTTTCTTCCGCCAGATCCCTCTCACCTCAAAATTTCTCATGTAACCTGATGAATATAAAGAGAATCTTAAAGGCCGGGTTCATGTCTCCTGAAGCAATCCGTAAATTTTGGTCATTAATTGAAGAGACACAAACCAATATTTTATTGACCCTAGACAATGATGCTTTGGTGAACTGGTTATCTCGACAGCTTCGTCGGGAAGAGTTCCTAAAAATGGTCGATGCTAGTGACTTAAACGCCTATATCAGCGCTAGATTGCCTTTAATTCGAGATTTAGCCCAGGAAAGGCTTGCATATCAATCTCATTCCTCTGGTTAGCACTCTGCCTTTGGCCAATCAGCGAGCTAAATAGACCACCCCAATACCTTAGCAATTTGGCTAGCTAGGGTCAGCGAATTAAAGGGCTTCGTAATCACCCCAGCAACCCCTAAACTCTTAAATTGCTGCTGTTCCGCTGCTTGAGCTTTAGCCGTTAATAAAATAACCGGGATATTACGGGTTAAAGAACTTTGTTGTAGCTGTTTGAAGGTTTCTATTCCATCCAACATCGGCATCATCACATCCAGCAAAATAGCATCGGGTTGCTCCTTGACGGCAATGGCGATACCTTCAGCCCCTGAATTGGCGGTGATGACCTTCCAGCCAGCTTCCATCTTTAAACTGAGGCTGGCTACAGCTTGAATTGCTTGCTCATCATCAATAATCAGGATGCGTTTTTCTGCCATAGATTAGGACTAAGTATGGGGGATGAAGACCAACGATTAACTGACCTCAGCTTTTTCTACTAACCAGCAAGACATCGGCAAGGCAACAAAAAAGCAGCTTCCTTGGCCCAAAACACTTTCGGCCCAGATTTTGCCACCATGTTGCTCGACAATTTTGCGGCAGATTGCTAAACCAAGACCTGTACCGCCTTTTTCTCGAGCATCTGAAGCATCTACTTGCTGGAAGCGCTCAAAAACGCTTTCCAGTTTATCAGCAGGAATGCCTTGGCCCTGGTCAATTACTTGAAACCACAGTTCGGTGTGTTTAATAGTGATGGGAAAGTGGGTGTCCTGCCCCTCTGGCGGAGAGGGACTCCCTTTGGCTCGACGCTCTTCAATTCGCAGCTCAGCTGCTAACTCAACCGTTCCACCGGGCTGGGAAAACTTAATGGCATTGCTGAGTAAATTAGTTAGGGTTTGCACCATGTAATCTGGATTGGCCCAAACCATGGTTAGGAGGGGCGTGCTTTTTAAAGTGACATTATGGTGGTACGCCATACTGCGCATTGCGTCAGTAGCATGGGTCATTAAATCCGCTGCATCGCAAAGCTGCTTATAAATTTTGGCTTGCCCTGATTCTATGCGCTGTAGGTCCAACACATCACTGACTAAGCGGACGAGGCGATCGGTATTTTGATCCGCAATATCGAGCATTTGCTGGCCATCATCTGATAAATCACCCAATTGACCTGTGGCCAGTAGTTTGATTGATCCGTGGATTGAAGTTAGAGGTGTGCGTAATTCGTGACTGACTACAGAAATAAATTCGTCTTTAATGCGCTCTAGCGCTTTGCGATCGCTAATATCGCGCTGTACCACCAAAATAGACTTTTGTCCCAGTGGATCTTTAACAACCTTAAATGAGCAATCTACCGTCAGAATGGCTCCGTTTTTGCCCATGAACTCCAGTTCTTGGCGGTGACTCCCTAAGACTAGTAAATCTGAAAATTGCTGCTGGCAAAGAACCTGAGATTTAGGTGCAAACAAATTGACAAAGAGGTGACCCTCTAGCTCGGATCTCCGGTAACCTGAGCGCTCAATCACCACGGGGTTGACATGTTGAATCACCCCTTGCGTATCCAAAACATAGATAAAATCGGGTGCAGCCTCAAACAACGACCGGAATCGTTGTTCACTTTCTTGCAAGGCTGCTGTTCGTTGCTCAACTCGCATTTCCAACTCCCGATTGAGTTGTTGTAATGCCACTTCTGCTTGCTGGCGAGCACTGACGTCTTGGGCCATGGACAGGATAGACACCAAGTTTCCCTCTCCATCAAACAGAGCGGAGCTGTACCACTCACAATCAATCAGGTCGCCTGTTTTTGTATAATTTCGGGTCAGCCGTTCCATGTCTGGATTTGAGTAGTTTGGGAAGGGATGTCCTGTCAGGTTTAAAACATGCTCTCGAAAAAGATGGAGATCGTCCGTATGAATAAACCAGTGATCAGGCCCCCGCCCCGTGACCTCTTCTGCCGACCAACCAAAAATGCGTTCTGCTTGTGCCGACCACCGTTGAATCCGACAGGCATGATCCCACTCAATCACAGCAAGGGGAGAATTTTCCACATGAAACCTGAGCTGTTGATGAGCTTGGTTCAGATCGGCCAACAGTTTGGCTTGGGCTAGAGCGATGCCCGCTTGATCCGCTAGCTGTTTGAGCAAGTCCACTTCAAAGTCTTGCCAGACTCGAGGGGCTGAGCATTGATGGGCAATCAGTAGCCCCCAAAGCTGCCCTTGGCTAATGATCGGGATAACAAGATTAGCCTTAACTTCAAATTGCCGCAGTAGATCAGCATGGCAAGGGGTAATGGGGGCTTCTTCTATATTGTTGATGACGGAAACGCGGCCATTCCGATAAGACTCAACAAAGTTCGTGCCAAAACAGGTATCCACAATATTTTGGTTAATCGATTGCGACCAACCTGGTAATACTGCTTCTTGCACTACGGTTCCCGCCCCATCGGGATGGATCTGAAACATGACAACCCGATCCGCATCTAGCAGTTGCCGCACTTCAGTGACGGTGGTTTGCAGAATTTCATGTAGATCCAGGGATTGCCTAATCTTGTAGGTAACATCTGCTAACAACTGCATCCGTTGGTTGTGCTTCTCTAAGTTCATTGCGGATAACGGCAGACTCATGGATAAAAGGTTGGGATTTCTTTGCAGATTGCAGCAGTCAATTCTTCAGTTTAGGAATAAGAATCTGCCCCCATCATAAATGTCAAACGTAGGGTCTGGGCATCTATGAGCAAACTGCAACAGATTCGTTAAAAGTCTACACCGCGTTTGAGATCAACTCCTTTTTCTGCATAGTGTTTATGGCAAACCATCTCTGAATGGGTACTCGCCAATTCAAAATAGGCAGGAGGATTCTGACAGCGCCCTGTGATGATGATTTCTGTATCACGAGGTTTGCGTAAAAAAGCCTGCATGATTGGTTCTTCTGGCAGAAGTTCCAAATCAACCGTGGGATTGAGTTCATCTAAGATGATGGTTTTGTAGAGACCCGATGAGATCGCAGCTCGGGCAATTTCCCAACCCCGCTCTGCTTCTACATAATCAATCTCTTGTTGTTGACCTCGCCAAACAATGGCATCTCGGCCACAACGCTGATGATCCACTAGATTGGGATAACTTTGCTGCATGGCGGAAATGGCAGCGTCTTCCGTATATCCGAGGCCACCTTTGAGCCACTGCATAATCAGGACACGATGAGATTGATCCTGGCTAATGCCACGCCCAATCGCCTGAAGGGCCTTGCCTAGAGCACTGGTGGATTTACCTTTACCTGAGCCGGTATAAATTTCAATCCCTTCAATCCCTTGGCGGGTGCCTTCATGGGAATGGGGCTTCATCTCGGAGTGGAGATCGGCAATATTGAGCAGGCCTTGGGGCGTCCCTCTACCGGTGGAGATAACCTCCAAATGGTCCGGCTTTTTGCGCAGAGATTGGACCACGTCATTTATGTCTAAGAGGCCCAAATCCAAGACTGGGTTGAGTTCATCCAGAACAACAACGGAGTAGAGCCCTGATGCGATTGCACCTTTGGCAATGTCCCATCCTCGTTGGGCTTCTTGGCGGTCAAACTTGGTGATATCGTCCGCCCCAAAGAACTCAGCTCTTCCCGTTCGCACCTGATCAATTAAGTGGGGAAAGGCACGCTGCAGAGCTTCAATGGCAGCATCTTCGGCATAGGGGCGGCCAGGACCTTTTAAAAACCGTAGTAGCAGAACACGGGTCGGAAATGCAGACGCAATACCTAAGCCAATTGAACGCAGTACAACGCCTAATGCTGCTTGTGATTTGCCTTTGCCAGCTCCGTCATAAACATGAATTTGGCCAACAATCCGTTCTGAGCGATCTTGGGCTGTATTGATACCAATCCCATTCCTGGCCATAATTACTCTGTCAGTTTCCTTTGAATGATTAAACGGTGGGTTGAACTTTTGTTGTTCCTTGATAAGGGGGCAAAATCTATCTTATAGACTAGATATCCTCTCTATGAGCCTGTAGAAGGATTTTGTTAGACGATTAGGACCAGAAGTACTCTACCTGATTCTGAAACTCTCTATATCTTAAGGGGATTGCTATCAATCTCCCAGCGAACCTCAATATAGTCCAAGCGCTTCTTCAGAGAATGCTGATTTCAGCTTTCTACTGTGACCGCTCGTCTTCAGCCCGAAAGTTACCCTGTTTTTTGGTGAAGAGAGTTACGGCACTAGGGCTACACTTTGAAGTCTTTCTATTCTAGGTTTGATAGAAAGGGTTGAAGAGATGAATATCAAAGGTCAGCTGTTACAAATGGTTATATTGATCTGGGTATTCGCAAGAGGTCGATGATATTAGAATATAGTGACCCAGCATGTGGTTTCTACGGCATGAATACCAGCTAAGTCATCTAAGTTAATAGACTGTCTAATATTAAGAACCTTAAGACCTTTAAGCAAGGTATCGGTTATTGAAAAACCCCCTGCAATCGTCTTTGCCTAAATCTCACTCTATTGTCCTCCCTGCATAGCTTCTATGCTCTGCTGGGATTATAGGGCGATCTAACTACGGCTAAAATCTCAATCTCTTTGACTAGACACTGACCTCAAATTTGGAGAAATATTGTAACTTTTTGAGCTTAAATACTTTCTCTCAGCAAGAGAGCTGCGACTTGAAATGAGTTTTGAAGAGATTCTAGAACAAACAATTGAGATTTTGCATCGTCGAGGCCAAGTTTCTTACAGAGCGATTAAGCGACAATTTGGCATTGATGAGCAATATTTAGAAGATATAAAATATGAGATTATTGATGTTCTAAAAATTGCAGTTGATCGCAATCAAGAAGTACTGGTCGCGCAGACTTTAGAAGCTCATCAAATTTCCTTACATAAAAAATTATACTCACAAGCTGAAAACAAATATAAATACTCCATCTGAGGATGGGTGGAGTCGGGAAACAGAACGACGGCAATTAACCGTGATGTTTTGTGATTTGGTAGAGTCTTCACCGCTAGCAGAAAGATTGGATCCTGAAGATCTCCGGGACGTTTTTCTGGCCTATCAAGAACTCTGTGCTAAAGCAATTTCGAATGCTGAAGGATATATTGCTCGATACTTAGGGGATGGGGTTCTGATCTATTTTGGCTATCCTCGGGCCCATGAAGATGATGCCAGGAGAGCCGTTAGCAGTGGTCTACGGATATTAGAATCCCTGCAAAAGCTCAATCCCCAAATTATGAAAAAGTGGGGAGAGCGTCTTTCGGTCCGCATTGGCATTCACACTGGATTGGTTGTGATTGGTGAAATGGGGGTGAAGAATGCACCTGATCCCATGGCCATTGTGGGGGCAACACCCAACATAGCGGCTCGCTTACAGTCCCTGGCCCAACCCAATACAGTCATCATTAGTGCTGCAACCCAACGTCTAGTGAAAGGGTTTTTTGAATGCCAGCAATTGGAACAACAAAAACTGAAAGGGATTTCAGATCCCATCGTGATTTTTCAGGTTCTTAAGGAAAGTAAAGCCAAAAGCAGGTTTGCTGTTGCTGAAAAGTCGGGGTTAACTCCTTTTGTTAATCGAGTTGCTGAAACAGCACTGTTGTCTGAACGGTGGCAAGAATCTATTGCTGGTCATACCCGTGCGGTTCTGCTGCAAGGAGAAGCAGGGATGGGAAAGTCTAGGTTAGTTTGGGAGATCAAAAAAAATGTTGCTCAAAACCAAGACGTATGGCTCACTGAGATTCAAGGTTCACCGTACTATCGTAATAGTGCCTTCTACCCCATTACTGAATTTTTAAAGCAAGCTACATTTAACTTTTCTCAGGATGATACATCTGCTGAGAAATTAGAAAAAATTGAACAATTCATGGGGCAATGTTCCTTGCCTCAAGGAGAATATGCCCCTTTATTTGCAAGTTTACTGGCCGTTCCCTTTGAAGAACAGTATCCGCCGTTAAACTTGACCCCTGAGCGGCAAAAACAACAAACAATTGAGGCAATGACAGCAGTTTGTTTGGCGTTAGCGAAGCAACAGCCTGTCTTACTGGTGATTGAAGATCTCCATTGGATGGATGCGTCGACCCTCGATGCCATTACTTATTTTTTGGATCATATTCGAGATCATCGCTTACTCATTTTATTAACCTGTCGTCCTGAATTTACGTCGTCTTGGCATACTTATCCTCACCTTCACTCTTTGAAGCTCGATAGCCTAGGACGGGAAGAAATTCAGGTGATGGTTGAGCAAACGGCTCAGGAGAAATCCCTGCCCCAGTCCCTTGTCCAACAAATTGTGCAGAAAACAGATGGCATTCCCCTATTTGTGGAGGAATTGACGAAAACGGTTCTAGAAGCAGATGTTAATGAAAGCCCTGCCTTAAACCGTTCTAGTGATGACAATGTCGCGCTGGCAATTCCGACAACGTTGCATGACTCTTTGATTGAGCGTCTGGATCGTCTTTCTGTAGTGAAGGAAGTGGCTCAACTCGGCTCGACCTTAGGACGCGAATTTGACTATGAATTATTAGAAGAGGTATCTCAGTGGAATCAAGCCACTCTACGCAATGGTCTGAATCAACTGGTTGAATCGGGACTCCTCTATCAAGAAGGGTCTCCCCCTTTTGCTAAGTATCAATTTAAACATGCACTGATCCAGGATGCGGCTTACCAATCTTTAGTGAAAATACGTCGGCAAGCTTACCATCAGCGCATTGCCTATACCCTGGAGCGACGCAGGGATGATCAAGGAACAATTCGCCCAGAGCTGTTGGCCTATCACTTCACGGAAGCGGGGCTTTTGCATATTGCCATCCAATATTGGTTACAGGCTGGACAACGAGATTTAGAGCAAGCCGCGAATTCGGAAGCGATCGCACATCTGATACGAGGGCTTGAATTACTTGACGGTCTTTCTGATAACAACGAACGAGATGGATTGGAACTGAAGATACAGCTTTGCCTTGCTCCCGCCTTTATGGCGATTAAAGGTTGGGCGTCTGTAGAAGTTGAACAAACCTGTCTTCGCGCAAAGGTACTCAGCCTAAAAACTGAAGACCAGCAAAGTCAATCTAAGGCTTTATGGGGACTGTGGACGAATTACTTTCTCCGTGGCCAAATGGATGAAGCCCTTGAGGCTGGAGGAGAAGTATGGCAGAGAGCTCAACTCGCTGATCAACCGATCATGCATGAGATGGCTTGCCATGCAGTGGGCTATACCCAGTTTTATCGGGGTGAATATGTTGATGCCAGAGAGGTCGCTAATGAAGGGTTAACCAGATTTGAGTTTGAAGCAGAGCAACATTTAGTATTTGAAACCCAGCTTTCTTCCGCAGTATGTATACACATGTTTCTGGCAGGCAGCCTTTGGATGTTGGGCTATCCAGATGAGTTGCCCAAACAGGTAGAAACTGCTATGGAACTTGCCCAAAACCTGAACCACCTTCCCAATAAAGCTTATGCCTTAGGTGCTAGCTTGCATCAGTATCAACTGACTCGTAACTTGCCCTTAGTTGAAGAAAAATCAGCAGAATTACTGGATATCTCCCGCACAGAAGGGTTTCTATTGTGGATTCCTGTGGCGATGCTCTTTCATGGATGGTCAATTGCTTGGCAAGGGAAAACTCAAGATGGTCTGCAGGAAATGATCGAAGGGTTGGAGTTATTTAAGAACACTGGAACTTCAGTTATTTTTCCACAAGTTATGGGGATGTTGGCGGAGGTTTATTGGTTGTCTGAGCGTTTTGAGGAAGCCTTTCAAGCATTAGAAGCAGGAATTCAAGAGGCGACAACTCGGAATGAGCATCATATGGAGCCTGAGTTATATCGTTTGAAAGCTGAGTTTTTATGGCAACAATTCAGTCAAACTCAACCCATACTCAAGGCTTCTGATGTCAACATCGTGAAAGACTGCTTTAAAAAAGCCACATCCCTTGCCCGTAAACAAAATTCAATCATGTTGGAACTTAGAGCTGTTCTTGGCCTAGGTCATTTTTGGCTTTCCCAGGGTAGCGTGAACGCAGCTCGGGAATGTACCTCCGAAATTTATAATCGGTTTACGGAAAGCTTGGGTACGCCTGACCTTAGTCAAGTCCGTATTTTTCTAGATGAATTAGAAAGCTCTGTCTCTTTAGAGGGATGATAGGTTCTCATGGAAGTTTGCCAGGATGGGTTAAAGCTTTGGTATGGAACGGAGGATGCTCCAGCATCTGAGAGCTTTATAGCAACTAGGCAAGGCATCTCTATTACAGTTGGGGTTTATCCACTACATCCGGCAAATAAGGTTACCGTCTATTATCGTTCAAATAAAAATAGACTGGTTCAATCCACTGCTGGTGTACTTCGCCACTCTGATTATGTCGCTGCAAAGCAATACTTCTCAGTTCATTTCCTGTCATTATTGGAACCCCAAAAAGTAGAGTATTTGGTAACCCTATCTTGTGCAGGACGGCAAGTACCCAATGTTTGCAACACGCAGCAATTTCCTTCCTCCTTTGTTATCAATGATTTGCCATCGTCATTAACTACTCCTCAATCTACATCAAAAACTCCAACCAGTAAGTCATCGCAGTTTCATCGATTCCCATATAATTTAAATTATCTTGCTACTGTGCAAGTTCAGTTACAAGAGCCTCCTGAAATTATTGGAGAAACTCCGGAGGGCTTGAAGGTCAACTGGTCCATCAAGGCAGGACAGGTGAATGGTCCAAAGTTAAATGCCATTTTTGGTCCACAAGGGGGAGACCATATGACTATTCGTCATGATGGAATCGGTATTGTAGGGGCTTATGCCACACTTCAAACGGTTGATGGAGCCCTGATTCAAACAAGATATTCAGGGGTTTTTGAATTAGGACAAAAGGGATATCAAAATTTCCTTAAGCAACAATGGCTCAATGCCCCTCCACTCAGAGTAACCCCTCGATTCTTAACTGAGCATCCAAAGTATAAATGGCTAAATCGACTCCAGTGCATCGGAATTGGGGAAGTGCAAATGTCAGATTTACTCGTAATTTATGATTTGTATGCCCTCTAGTTTGTTGTAAACTTTTGGCAATTCCATTTTGTTTATACATCTGATTTTCTGCATTGGGTTTTCTACTAATAACTGTGTTGTGCAAGCAGTTAGCTTATCTTTCGATATTTAGGATATTCAGCCCCTATGAACTCTCAAATTGATTGGACGTCTGAGCAGTGGGATCAGATACAACAGCTTGTTGCTGATGAGGTGAGTAAAGCTAGTGTTGCAGGATCGTTTCTGGCTTGTTGTGGTCCATTAGAGCGAAGTGCCACTGTGGTACGAAGTCAACGATTATCAGATCAGCATGCGCCAATTACTGTAGATGATGTTTCAACCCTTCAATTGTGGACCATAGCAGTGCATGTTGAATTGAAGCAACGACAGCTGGCTGAGGAGAATCTAACCGGTGCTATTGCTGCTTTTCGTCGAGCTGCAAACTTACTCGCTAGAGCAGAAGATGCAATCATCTTTTCAAATGACACAATTGACAATCTTCGCGTTGTTGAAGACCCTGATGATTTAGAGTGGAAAGCCCCACCATCTGTACCTGAACTTTGTATTGTTTCTGGCGGTGACAACATCCCTGGACTTGTAGCTAAAGGAGTTCAAAATCCTCCAGATTTTGAAGCCAACAGTGAACGCAATCTTGTTACTGATATTGCCGGTGCTGTTGCAAAGCTAGAAGAAAATGGGAATTTAGGACCATTCGCATGCATCCTCGATCATAAAGCGTTTATCAAGGCTAATACTCCTAATGATTCTCTTGTGCTACCAAAAGACCGCATTGAACCTTTGTTAGGTACACAGCTCTTACGTTCCAGCATTCTACAAGACAATCAAGTCATTGTAGTTTCTCTGGCTGGTGATCCAATTGATTTAGTAGTTGCAACAGTACCCACAGTCCAGTTCTTGAATGTGAGCGATGAGGCTAGATATCGATTCCGTGTATACGAAAAATTTGTGTTGCGGATTAAGGAACAGGGAGCAGTTAGTGCATTCACTTTATCCTAACCAAAGATTTTGATGATCTAAAGAATCCCTCACTGCAGATAGAAAACATCATGCAAAAAAAGGTAGTGATCCTTGGTGGCGGCGTTGCCGGACTGAGTGCCGCCCATGAGCTGATTGAGCGAGGATTTGCCGTAGAAGTATACGAAGCCAAGAAAATTCCTGGAGGTAAGGCCCGAAGTATCCCCGTGCCCAATACAGGTGGCATGGGACCCAATGGTCCTCGCAAGCCACTACCTGGGGAACATGGCTTCCGATTTTTCCCCCGCTTCTACAAGCATATTGTCGATACAATGGCGCGGATTCCTTACGGGAAAGACAAAACCGTTGCCGATAATTTGGTCGATACAACGCGGGTCGAAATGGCTCGCTATGGTCAGCGTCCCATTGTGTTTCCATCCCGCTCTCCTCGCACCTTTTCAGATGTCCAGGAAATTCTCAATGAGTTTCCAACCATCTTTGGACCTGACTTTGGAGTTTCTCCCGAAGAAATTGCGTTTTTCGGCACCAAGGTCTGGCAAATCATTACCTCCTGTGAAGAACGGCGCTTAGCGGAGTATGAGAAAGAAGACTGGTGGGAATTTGTAGAAGCAGACCATCGTTCCCCGGCCTATCAGAAAATTTTTGGCCATGGCATTACTCGCTCCTTGGTCGCAGCAAAAGCCCACCTGGCGAGTACCAAAACGATTGGTGATATTTTTGTCCAGCTCCTGTTTGATTTAGTAGAGCCGGGACCGAGTAGCGATCGCGTGCTCAATGCACCCACCAACGATGCCTGGATCAATCCTTGGCTGGCCTACTTAATTCAACAAGGGGTGCAATATCATCTGGAGGCCAAGGTCTTAGCCATTGACTGTGCAAATGGCCTGATTCAGGGGGCCACGATTGAAACAGAGGGACAAACCTTTCAGGCCCAAGGGGACTATTACATTGCTGCAGTCCCGATCGAACGCATGGCGGAGCTGGTTACCGACAGTATTAAAACGGCGGATCCAGAATTAGGCAAGCTCCATCAGCTCAGTGAAGGCGGGGTGTCCTGGATGAATGGCATCCAACTGTATTTAACAGAGGATGTGCCCCTGTCCCATGGTCATGCGATTTATGTGGATTCCCCTTGGGCACTCACGTCTATCTCCCAACGACAGTTCTGGCCGGGAGTTGATTTTAATCAGTATGCGGATGGCCGAATTAAAGGCATCATCTCTGTTGATATTTCCGAGTGGGATGAAAAGGGCCTCAATGGTAAAACCGCTAAGGAATGTACCCGGGAAGAAGTCAAAAATGAGGTCTGGGCACAACTTAAAAAGAGTATCAATATCCACGGTCAAGAAATTCTCAAAGATGAATTTTTAGACCATTGGTTTTTGGACCCCGCCATTTATCTCGTAGAAGGGGAAGGAGACACGAATGAAGAACCGCTTCTAGTCAATTTAATTAATACTTGGTCGAAGCGTCCTGATGCAGTGACGGATATTCCCAATCTGTTTCTCGCTTCTGATTACGTCCGCACCTATACGGATCTAGCGACGATGGAAGGAGCCAATGAAGCTGCCCGTCGCGCCGTCAATGGCATTATTGCTGCTGCAAACGCAGATGTTCCCCCATGCAAGACTTGGAAACTGCATGAGCAAGAAATTTTCGAACCCTGGCGAGTGATCGATCGTATTCGGTTTCACCAAGGCTTACCCTGGGATGACAGTTTGGTGCGATGGGGATTATCGGCTCTAAAGCTGGCCCACCAAGGTGGCCGAATTCTAGAACAGCTGCTGGGGGTTACCATCGATCAGCCTCTGGAAAAATTAGGTAACCCGCTCTATGCGGTAGGCACTCAAGGATTTGACAATATTGAATTGCGGCAAGAGCTGATGGAGGTAGTACAAAAGTCAGTGCTAGATATTGTGGTGCGGATGGCTGAATCCCAAACCATGCCTGAAGCAATCCCTAGCTTGGCAGCTCTCCAGACATTATCAGAGCAATCCCAATCTTCTCCTGCTCAGCGCTCTGGAAAAGTTCGCATTATTCCTGAGCGATGAATAGTCTCATTCCCTACCCGTTAGCCAGAGGTATCTTGTGCCCCTAGCTACCCTTACCCCTCAGGATTTAGAGACCCTTCAGATTCATCTTGGTCATTACCGAGACGTGACTTTGGCCGCGTTGTTAGCGGTTATTCCGACTGGAGAACCCCAACGCTATCTGTATGAGCCGTTAAAAAGACATCTTTCCCATATGGGTAAAGGATTGCGGCCTGCTTTATGTATGGCGACCTGTCAGGCCTTTGGGGGAACTGAAGAACAGTCTCTCAAATCAGCTGTTGCCTTAGAAATGATTCACAATGCTTTCCTGGTTCATGATGATGTGGAAGATAACAGTGAATGTCGTCATCGGATGCCGACGATGCAGGCAGAGCAGGGGGTGCCCATCGCCGTTAATATTGGCGATGCCATGAATGCCTTAAGCCTGAGATTGGTGCGGGAAAATATCCCCTTACTGGGTCATCAACTGACCCAACGAATCTATGAAGAGTTTGAGCATTTAATGCTGAAATCTCTAGAAGGGCAAGCCTCAGAATTAGGGTGGGTCCGGGACAACCGCTGTGATATCACTGAGACAGACTACCTGCAGATGATTTTGAACAAAACCTGTTGGTATAGCTTTATGCATCCCTGCCGGATTGGCGGCTTGATTGCCTCCAAGGACACCCTAGACCTCGATCGGTTCAATAAATTTGGATACTTTATGGGGGCCGCCTTTCAGATTCAGGATGATGTGCTTAATTTGGTGGGGGATTCTCAACGGTATGGCAAAGAAATTGGTGGCGATATTTGGGAGGGGAAGCGAACGTTGATGTTAGTGCACCTATTTAAACAGGGCACCCCTTCGGAGCGAAATATGTTGCAATTCTTTATGGACAAGCCTCGAGATGAACGGTCTGAAGATGAGGTGAGCTGGGTGATTCAACGAATGCAGGATTATGGCAGTATTGCCTATGCGATCGCAGTCGCCCATCAGTTTGCCGAAGCAGCCTTAGAAGAATTCTCGGTGGCCTATGGCGATGCCCCCGACTCTGAAGAGAAAGCGTTTATCCCCAAATTGATTCACTATATGATTAGCCGCAATCTGTAGGACCGCTGGTTTTGAGTAGCAAGTAGAGGACAGTCAAGATGAAACAGTATCGACGCAAACCCCTCCAGCTCATCGATCAAGGGCTACCCGAATCGATCAGTGGCCTTCTGGATCAAGTTGAGACTCTCCCTTCTACCGTCTTTGAAACGGGAGGGCTATCTACTGAACCAGAAGCACTCACAGAACCTGTTGCAGAAGTTATCCAGCCTATGATGGACGGAACTGAAACAATACCGACTCCTGAAGCCCTTGTACAGCAAGCTGCTGCTATCCTTGATAACGATCTAACGACGCCCTTACAGTCAGCCCAGACCATTGCCTCTCCTCTAGATCTAGGAAATACGACTCCCTCTGGACCCACTAGCTATTCTGTTCCAGGCTTAGTAGGGGAAATGCATGAGTTTGTGAATGAATTAGCTAATCTACTCTCCCTCAAATCAGATTGGACGGGAGGGGTGTCAGAACAAGCACCATCGAGCGAGGCTGGTGTCCCTTTACTGCAGTCGGCTCATCCAAGCCATGTTGGGGAGACAGTCCAGATCGCATTTAAGGTTCACAATGATAGCGAAGAACCCATTCAGGCCAAGTTCTTCTGCACCGATCTATATGGTTGTGACGGCGATCTGATTTCTCAGCAGGCCATCTCTATTGCCCCTAACCCTCTAAGCCTTGCATCCGACGCAACAGGTTCAATTAGTATTTCTATTCAACTTCCCCAGCATTTACCCAACGGCGAGTATTCAGGGGTTTTGATGGCAGCGGGGTTATCTTACCTAAAAGCGATGGTTTCGGTGATAGTGACTTAAAGAGTAACCATCCATTAAAAGTTAGTAGAAATCGCTTGAACTGGACAAGTAGGAACACATTGTTCACAGACGATACAGCGAGATCGGGTGAAGTTCAGCAAAAAAGATTTGGGGTCAAGGGTAAGGGCCTGGGTGGGGCATATCCCTGTACATAAACCACAATGAACGCAGCTATCTTCATCGATCAGAATTTCGCGATTAGACGAAGACACATCAATATTTTGCGAAAGCATCCAATCAATGGCGGCATCGAGCTGATCAATATCCCCCGCTAATTCCACCACCAACTTACCAATTTGATTTGGGGCAACCTGGGCACGAATAATGTTTGCCGCCACATTGAAATCCTTCGCCAATCGATAGGTGACTGGGACAGGAACGGCTCGCCGAGGGAACGTAAGAGTAACGCGCTTTTTCACAGGCGAACGATTCAGGCAACGATAGGGGCACTTTTAATTGTAAAGCAGGTCAAAAGGATATAAATTCACCCATCGTCTCGTAAAAGTTTAGGCTAATCTGTTAGAGATGAGCTGTCCATAGGAAAAGCACGTTAACCATGCCCAACGTCCAACGTAACCGATTTCTACGTAGAACCCTACAGCGGTTGATCGCCTTTGCAGTCATTCCCCTCTTGCTAGTCATTGGTTCGATTCGTCCGGGCACGGCAGCCACAGCTAAACACTATACAGAATTGGAGTTCCCGGCCCTTCCCGAGGTAACCATTCCAGAATATAGCCGTTTCCAGTTGGATAACGGTTTGACCGTTTACTTAATGGAAAATCATGAGTTACCTTTGGTAAACGGCATTGCTCGTATGCGGACGGGGTCGCGGCTTGAACCTGCCGAAAAAGTGGGCTTGGCTGATATCGTTGGCACGGTGATGCGGACGGGAGGGACCAAACAGCACCCTTCCGAGCAGCTTAACCAAATGCTAGAGCAACGGGCAGCATCTGTGGAGACTGGAATTAGTACTGCTTCCGGTAGTGCATCCTTTGCCGCCCTGAGTGAAGATTTAGACACCGTCTTCGGTTTATTCTCAGAAGTGATTCGTGAACCTGCGTTTGAAAAAGACAAGCTTGTTCTCGCCAAGACCCAACGTCGAGGAAACATCGCCCGCCGTAATGATGATCCTGACAGTATTACAGGCCGAGAATTCAAAAAGCTGATTTATGGGGGAGAAAGCCCCTATGCGCGCACCCAGGAATATCAAACCCTCGACAATATTTCCCAAACCGATGTTGAATCCTTTTACCAACAGAACTTCCACCCTAACTGCATGATTTTGGGAATTGTGGGGGACTTCGATCCCGCCGCCATGACTCAGCGGATCAAAAAAGAATTTGGGGATTGGCCTGCGATACCTGAGCGAGATGAAACACCTCCAGCACCGAGTGCAGAGCAAATAAAAGCCGGGGAGACGTTTGTCGTTGATCAGCCTCAACTATCCCAAAGCAATGTCCAAATCGGTCATTTGGGCGGTCAGTTTGATAACCCCGATATTTTCTCTTTATTGGTAATGAATGAGGCTCTCAACAGCTTTGGGGGACGGTTGTTTAACGAAGTACGATCTCGCCAGGGATTGGCCTATTCCGTTTATGCCGTATGGAGTGCTCGCTACGATTACCCAGGGCTATTTATTTCTGGGGGACAGACGCGTTCTGAAGCAACGGTTCCATTTATCAAAGCGGTGATGGGTGAACTGCAAAAGGTACGCGAAGCGCCCTTATCCGCAGATGAGCTTCAACAGGCCAAGGACTCCATCCTCAACTCTTTTGTCTTCAACTTTCAGGACCCAGGCCAAACCTTGTCTCGTTTAATGCGGTACGAGTACTTTGGCTATCCCGATGATTTTATCTTTCAATATCAGCGAGCCGTCAAAACCATGACTGCCGAAAAAGTTCAGGCTGCAGCGAAGAAATATCTGCAGCCTGAACAGATTGTTACTTTAGTCGTGGGGAACCGCTCAGCGATCCAACCCTCATTAGAAGAGTTAGGAAAAACAGTGACACCGATTGATATCACGATTCCTCAACCTGTTTCTTCTTGATTTTCTAGGGATTCAGCCTACACATAACGCCCTAGAGACGTTATGTGTACCCTTAATTATCAGGGGCTGGTTCTGCCTCGCTGGCTTCACTAGCGTCGGCATTGGGTGAGTCGGTTTCTGCTTCAGCGACGGTTTCTGTGGCCTCAGCTACGGCTCCTTCCTCTTCTGTAGTCGTTTCTGCAATTGCTTCTTCTGGAGTTTCCACGGGTTCGGGCTCTTCCACCTTTGCTGAAGGCCTGGGACCACGCATCAAAGCTAGGGGAACAGCAGGCTTTCTCTTTTCTCTGTCTTTATTGTTTCGACCTTTTCCACGTCCATCTTTACGGCCCTTCTGAATTTGTTTTTTGTCATCGCCTGTTTGGCCTTCAGTCTGGGCACGCTTTTCTAATTCAGACTTCTTAATCGGTCGCTCAGCCATTGTTCAACTAGCATAGGTGTAACTTGCAGATCCTACCTCGAAAGCTGCCGTTCCTGCTAAAGGATATGTCTGAACCCTCAAGACAGCCCTATGCTAATGCCAAAGCAGCCATGTTAGATTCAAAATAGGTTCTTTGAGCAACAGCATGGCGACACCGCAACTTTCAAATCAGACGGCCAGCCAGCCGGTCTCTATTCAGCAGCCCATTGTGTTTTTTGATGGGGAATGTGTGATGTGTAATGGCTTTGTCGACATCCTACTGAAAGTCGATCCTCTAGGAACCATCCTGATTGCCCCTTTACAGGGTCAAACAGCCAGACAGTATTTACCCCCATTGCCCATAGATCGAGAAGCCTGGTCGATTTACTATCGGGATGAGAGTGAGCTGTACGATCAGTCCGATGCGTTTATTCAAGTCTGTAAGCGTTTGGGTGGTGTTTGGTCAGTCTTCAATGCTATTAGTTTGATTCCGCGAACAGGTCGCGATCGCATTTATCGTTTCATTGCTTGTAATCGTTATCGCCTATTTGGACGACGAGCCACCTGCCGCATGCCCAGTGAATCAGAACGGAAACGGTTTCTCCCCTAAGTCTCTCTAGCCCCTCAAATACTTCAAATTGAGGTGCAAACTCTTGTGTAGGCCCGGACTCTTCATGGTTCAGAAAATGTGGGTCTGCCTACAAGCACCCCAGCCTTATCATTCAATGATAAGGCTGTTGATGGATTGAGCTTGCGCAAAAATTTAAACTCAATACTCACCTTCAACTTAAGTGGGCATAAAAAGGCAGTTCTCTTAGTTGTTGGAGCGAGATGCTTTCGGCTTTGCCTTCAATTCAGCAGGATGACTGGGAGGGATGCCCTCAATACTAATCAGGGTTTCTAACACCGACTTCACCGCTGGAGCTGCCACGGTCGATCCGTAAGCATTGCCCCCTTGAGGTTCATCCACAACGGCCAGCACTACATATTTAGGGGACTCCAAGGGGAAAGATGCTACAAAGCTCGTAATCCGGGCATTGCTATAGGTACCGCTATCCGCTTTTTGGGCCGTTCCGGTTTTACCCCCCAAGCGATAACCCGGAATTTTGGCGGGTTTGCCCGTGCCGTTTTGCACCACACTTCCCATCATGGTCCGAACCTTAGCCACCGTATCTTTAGAGAAAATGCGGCGGGGTTGAATCAGATTTAATCCCTTGGTTTTCTTGCCAGCAGGATTGTATAGACCATCAACGACATGAGGAGTCACCAATTCGCCTCCGTTGGCGATGGCTGCATGGAGCTGTGCCATTTGTAGAGGGGTGACTGAAAATCCTTGTCCGAAAGCCGCGGTTGCCGCTTCAATGGGATAGTCTAAAAACTGCTGTTTATCCTTAAACTGGCCGGGGGTTTCAAAGGGAAGATCAGTACCCGTAATTTGGCCAATCCCAATTTTTTTCAGGTAATTGTAGTAGGCCGATCGATCCATCCGCTGCATGACATGGACCATACCTACGTTGCTGGAATATTCCAGGATGCCCGTAATGGAAAGGTTGCCATGGCCTGAGTTGTCGGCATTATTAATCGGCCAGCCACCGATGGTAATTTGACCACCATCGTGGAACACACTATCGGCTTTGATGGCTTTGGATTCTAATGCGATGGCAATATTGATGGGCTTAAAGGTAGACCCTGGTTCATAGAGATCCGAAATGGCCCAGTTTTTAAACAGTTCAGTATTGGCTTCAAAGTAACGCTGGGGATTAAAAGAGGGTTCCGAGGCCAAAGCCTTGAGGGAGCCATCTTCGACATCCATCACAATGACAGTGCCCCGCTTGGCTCGGAACTTTGCCATTTGTTTATGAAGGGCTTGTCGGGCCGACCGTTGAAGTCGCGTATCTAGGGTCAACTTCAGGGTCAAGTCATTGGCATTTAGCGGCTCTAAGGGAAATCGATCCGGCAAGAGCTTACCCTGACCATCCCGAGTCACTAGCAAGGGAATGGGGTCTCCTTTTAAGAGGGGTTGCTGGCTATATTCAATGCCAGATTGTCCTTGGTTTTCGGTATTGACATACCCGACCAATCCCGAGGTCAGTCCCGACTGGGGATAGACCCGTTGCCATTCCCGCGTAATTTCTAATCCATCTAAATAGAGATTGTTGATTTTCTCTGCTTCAATTTCCGACAGGCGATACCCAATTGGAATCCCACTCTCTCCGGTTTTGAATAGCTCTGTCAGAGAATCCGATGAGCGGTCGAGAACAGGGGCTAATGCTTGAGCAATTTCATCCGGTTGTCTTTGGAATAAAAAGGGATGGGCAAACAGACGAAAGACCGGTTCATCCTTAGCCAGTAGATTACCCTGGCTATCCGCGATCGGATAGCGGAAGGTGCGCTCAGGAAGACCGCCTAGCTGTTGTTGTTGGGCCTTCGTTCGGAGAAAAGGGGCCGCACTAATTTGCAAATAGACTAAACGGGCTAACAAGCCCACAATGCCTCCAAATACTACCAACCAAACCAGGAATAAGCGTAATCGCTGATTAGTAACTCGATGGGGCTGCTTCGTTTGGATTCGGGCTTTGATCGCGGCCCGACGGTCTTGGACTGGGTGAGAAGGAGTGGGCATAAACTTGCAAAGAAGTTGGACTTAATAACCAATCGGAGCTACATCAATATGGGTAATGCCAGTCCGCTGAGGAGGCACAGGCTGAGCTGGGCGCACCGGGGCTGGCTTAAAAAACACGGTCGTTTTGGAGCTTTTGGGAACAAAGCCTGCTGGATTGCTTTCTAAATTTTCTGAAATTTGGAATTTGCGCTCTTCATTGCGAGTGAGCCAATCTCGCTGATCACGCTGTAATTTCTCTAGCTTTGAATATTGAGTCCCCCAAGATTGTTGAGTATTCACTCGCCAAGCATAGAGGGGCAAAATTCCTAAGACTGTCACCATCAGAATAGGGGTTGACAGCTTCCGAAACGCCATTAGTAGTATTAGCCAATTGGGAAATTGTGGCGAACGGGAATCAATCAGATCCAAGGGCTGTTCTTGCCTGGATAAAGTCTTGGGTTTTCGCCGTCGTTGAGGGGGATGGGAACGGGCTGAGGGAGCAGCCTGTTTCGGTCGGACGGGGACAACTTTAGATCGGCTAGCAACGGCCATACTCAACTCCTCAAGCCCAGGAAATTAC
Organism: Acaryochloris sp. 'Moss Beach'; assembly: GCF_021497025.1. Classification (NCBI taxonomy): domain Bacteria; kingdom Bacillati; phylum Cyanobacteriota; class Cyanophyceae; order Acaryochloridales; family Acaryochloridaceae; genus Acaryochloris; species Acaryochloris sp. 'Moss Beach'. The sequence goes on along the minus strand of NZ_CP071717.1, from coordinate 566,489 downwards.
CCGGTTAATGGGTTCGGAAATTTTAATTTTTGGCAATTTTCAGTAGTTGCCACATGCATTATAAATGCATAATTTCATAATTGTTTCCAGAATACTTATCTTTTGTTCATAGTGGGGGTAGATTTCCCCATCAACTCTAATTAGAGTGCTGAGTTTATTCTTTGCAAAAAACTAAAAGTCATCGTTTTATGACCAGCCGTTATGGCTTCAGTGACGATTCAGCCTCATCTGTCAAAGGAACCCGTTCGGCAATCCGCAGTTTAGCGGATCGAGAGCGGCTGTTTTCTCTTTTCTCTTGCTCGGAGGCAATCATGGGCTTTTTCGTGATCACCTGCAGTAAAGGATTCTGGCGAAAGTGGATTTTAACAATTCGATCTTCCAGGCTGTGGAAACTGATGATGACAATTCTGCCCCCGGGCTTGAGCCAGGTGGGAGCCAGCTCAATAAATTTCTCTAGGACCTGCAATTCCTGATTGACTGCAATCCGCAGGGCTTGAAAGACTCGGGTCGCTGGGTGGATTCGACGGCGACGCCCTTTAGGAGGGGGCAGTGAAGACGCTACAACCCTTGCCAGATCAGAGGTAGTGTGAAGGGGGCGTTTGGAGACAATTTTCCGGGCAATTCGCCGAGAAAACCGTTCTTCTCCATAGTGGAAGAAAATATCGGCTAAATCCCGCTCTGAATAGGTGTTGATGACATCAGCAGCGGTTAAATCTTGGCTCTGATCCATGCGCATATCTAACTCTGCGTCATGTCGGAAACTAAAGCCACGCTCAGGGCGATCCAGTTGGGCTGAACTGACCCCTAAATCAGCAATAATGCCGTCAAACCGAAGATCCTCCGGATCATAGGTGGAAAAATTTCCTTGCCAAAACCGGATGCGATCGCAATTGTCATGCAACTTAGCCCGCGCAGCATCCAGGGCCTGAATATCTTGATCAAGGGCGATCACCTGAGCCTGGGGACTTTGTTCCAAGATCAAGGCACTATGTCCTCCTCCGCCTACGGTGGCATCCAAATATAAGCCCTGGTCATGCAGCATCAGTCCTTCTATCAGCTCATGGCTTAAGACTGAAATATGGTTAAAGGCGGCAGCGTCTGGTGTCATATATTCCCTTGAATGGAACAAGGTATTGTTCTGTGGTCTGACCTAAACTTCCAGATTGTACCTGTCCCCTGCTCAAGGGAACAGGCTCAACCCGAAATCAACCCTCAGCCTATTTCGCTTCAGAAACTATCATCGGGATATTAAGTAAAAAAATCTGATGATAGAATATTGCAGTTTTAAGTAAAACTGTTTAGAATCGACCCCTGCATAAAGGAGATATTGATAAAAATGACTGGTAGAAACGGGAGAGCAAAAGCTGGAGGCTTCCTCAAGGACTTTGGCGATTTTCTGATGCAAGGGAATGTTGTCGACCTAGCGGTTGCCGTTGTGATTGGCGGGGCCTTCGGCAAGATTATCGGTTCTTTAGTTGAGGATATTATTACCCCAGCCCTTTTAAATCCGGCGATGAAAAAAGCGGGTGTGGATGAATTATCCAAGCTCGCGATAAATGGCATTAAATATGGTTCATTTCTGGCCACAGTGCTGAATTTTATCGTGATCGCTTTTGTAATCTTTCTGTTGATTCGATCTTTTGAACAAGCCCGTAAGAAGATGCAGCGAAAGCAAGAAATGGCAGAAGCAATTACGCCGGATCCTGCAATTGAGGCCAATGAGCGCTTGATCGGTTCCTTAGATCAGCTCAACCAAACCCTACGAGAAAAGAGTTAATCCTGGGGCTGCAGTGCAGTGGTTTCTCCCAGATCTGTAGACCACTGAGACTGCCCATTTCTGCGGGAGCGGGTCAGATGGCTAAAGATCATCTGACCTATGGCTTGAATTAAGTTGCCTTCTACTTCTTTGAACAATTCCATATTGAGCTTAAAGGCAAGGTTGGCTTCATCTACGATGTGGGTGATAGTGCTTTCATCCAGAAGCAAATTATCCAAGGATTGCCGATAGGTAACCTTAAAGGTTTTAGGGTTCTGGATATCTTCAAACTCATAGAAGGCAGTGCCTTGGCCTTGAGGGAGATTCATGCCTCGCTGGGCTAGCTTCTTGAGCAGTTGTCCCCCAGAAAGGTCTCCGAGATACCGTGTATAGCTATGAGCGACTAGCAGGATTGGATCTGCGATCGCAACTTCATGAATCCTGTCAATATAGTGTTGAGTGGCACTAGAAGGGGTGATTGACGTTTGCCATTGAGGCCCCCAGTAGTAACTTAGATCCGTAGCCAAGCTCTGCTGTCGATATAGCGCCGGAAAATAAAGCTGACTTAAAAGTGGATGGTTTTGATGTTGAGTCAGCTGATCTTCTAGGGCGCTATAGACAAAGTGAAAATTTCCTAATAGTTGGCGATAAGACGTTCTTTCAACTACTCCCTTGAGAAAACATTGGATAAAATCTGCATTTTCTGCCAAAGAATGAGATTTTTTCGTCCCTTCTCGCAGCCGGGTCGCCAACTTACCACTCATCAATTTGCAGCCTTTACACGAATCATCATTGGAGTTGGATAAGCAGTGTGAGGTGAAAGAAATTGCCTTTCCGGTTCAGCTTACACAAAATTATGAACTTATTTTGCCCCACAGATCACATTAACCAGACAATTCCATCGTCAGATGCAGGCAGATCATTACGCGCTGATTTTCTCCAAAACGCGTTCAAATTCTCGGAGTTACTTGACTAGGCTATACGTCTGTAACCCTTGGTGGGACAAGCTTGTTAGGTGACTTTCATGTGTGTATTTACTTGCTCATCTGACCTGTATCTTTTATTCCTATGAACTTTATTAAAAGAAATATTTAAGTTGGATCAATCTTTGAAGACTGTGCTACACTCTTATCCCAATACGACTGGAAAAAACTTACTGAATTTATCTACTACTGGTTAGTAGTTTGCAGTAACTCTTTTCCTAGGGTCTGGGGGAAGCTTAATCGTCGGTTGATAGTATTTTGTCTGTTGCATTTAATTGGCTTTGCGCATTTTTGCAGTTTTTTCTGCAATGTTTAGCTAGTGCAGCACAAGTTATCTGATTTGCTCTTGAATTTTATACAAATCATCACTTTCTCTTCTTCTTTGGAGGCTTTTGCGATGTTTTTGCATGGGCAAATCTCTTCTATCGCTGAAGTGAAATAAATTTCAGCCAGTTAGTCAAATCACTAATGGGTTAAAAGTTCTAAGACTTTTTTGATAGTAAATTGATCAAAAACGATCTTGACTCTCACATGGTTGGTTAAGCTGGTTCAATTCTTTTTTATACGCCCTAATAATCTCCTCTCATAGGTAAAACTCGGTTTCTTATTAATACCAATGACAGTATCTCGGTTTACAAAAGATGTTTCTAATTTGAAATCAGCATCGCAAAAGCGATTACTGACTTTTCTGCAAGAAGAGCTAGCACTGCCGAGCGACTCTATTGGCCTTGCTCTTCGCCACCTTGAGCAAGATCCAGGACCGTTACCGATTGTGCTCTGGCAATATGGTTTGATTACTTTGGATCAGCTCAATCAGATTTATGACTGGCTGGAAACCATTTAATCTGCAAGTTTAGGCATTTTGCATGTGGGTTGAGAACAAACCCTAATTCCCTTTAAAGATACGATGGGCAGCCTCTACACCTGCCCCAGCTTGGAATGGATAGTCTAAATCTGCCAAGGCCGCCTCTACGGCCGCAATGGTGGTAACAATATTGCGATCGCAAACATAACCCAAGTGGCCAATCCGAACGAGTTTGCCTCGCATATGGTCTTGGCCTGCAGCAATCACCACCCCGTAGTGCTGCTGTAATTTGAATCGGAGGGTTTCAGGAGCAACCTGATCGGGGGCAATGGCAGTGACAGCCGGGCTAGCCACATGATTGTCAGGAATAAATAGAGGCAGGTCCAAGGCTCGAAGAGCGGCTCGGGTTGCCTGCATCAACCGTTGCTGATGGGCAAACATGGAGAGCAGACCTTCAGCCTTCATCATGGCTAAACTTACCTGTAAGGCAAAGAATAGATTTACAGGCGGGGTAAACGGGGTCGTATTCGCAGCGGCATCCGTGCGGCATTTCCCCAGGTCCAGATAAAACCGAGGAAAGCGAGCCGTTTCATAAGCCTGCCACGCTAAAGAGCTAACACAAACAAACCCCCAAACCAGGCGGCATTCGATATCCTTTCTGGGACGCAGAAACCACCACATCTAGTCCCCACTTATCGACTGGGACTGGACAAATCCCTAAACTGGTGACCGCATCAATCATGCTTAGGGCTCGACCATGGGCTTTGATATGACGGCTAATGGTTTCCAGATCGTTAAGAACCCCGGTGGACGTTTCACTATGGGTCACAATCACCGCTTTGATCTGCTTATCCTGATCGGCTTCTAGATGCTGCCGAAAGACTTCTGGGTCCAAAGCTTTCCCCCAAGGGACCGTAATCCGCTCGGTAATTAGACCAAATTGTTCACAAACATCCGCCCAACGATCGCCAAACTTGCCATTGCATCCCACCAATACCCGATCACCTGGGCTTAAAAAATTAATGATGCCAGCTTCCATGGCCCCGGTGCCGCTGCTGGCTAAGATCAACACATCATTTTGGGTTTGGTGGAGCCATTTTAAATTTGCCGTAATATCAGCCATCAAATCCCGGAAATCCTGACTACGATGACTGATGGGCTGTTGAGCCGAGGCAAATAATACCGATTCGGGCACTGGAGTAGGGCCTGGAATCATCAGCAACAAGGGATTTTCCATAGGGCATTAAGCATTTTCAGAGGGAAACAAACGCTGCCATTTCAGAGTTTGGGTCTGGGGATGATGACGCCAACGCAGCAAGCAGCGAGCGGATTGTCCTGGACCCATGCCGGGTAGCCCTAATGCCTGCCTCGGGGCTTCTGTGGCTAAGGCAATGGCACGCCCCACATAACAAAGATTCCAGTGGACTAGATTTTGCACCCCAGCCAACAGGGATAAGGTGGTTCCCGACAAGGTGCCATCGGAGAGCCGAGCCGTACCGGCCGTCACTTCAATTTGGCGAGAGTCCCAAGGATAAACGCCATCCGGAAGTCCTAACGGTGCTAGAGCATCACTCACTAGAAACAGGCCTTGCTCGGGGCTAGCCTTCAGCATCAGCTTCAGCATCAATGGGTCCACATGTTGACCATCGGCAATAAATCCACACCAGACCTGGGGATGCACCAGCGCTGCTGCCAATAACCCGGGTTGGCGATGGTGCAAGCTAGGCATGGCATTAAAGGCATGGGTCACCATGGTGGCTCCCTGATTAAAGGCCACATCTGCTTCTGCTGCCGTGGCTAGAGAATGGCCGAGACTGACGATAATATTGTGGGATCGCAACCAAGCTACCGCTTCTCCAGACGGCTCCAACTCTGGCGCTAAGGTCATGACCCTAACGCTATCTTTGTAGGGACCTATGACCGCTTGCAGTGTTTCAATACTCAATGGCTGAAGATGTTTTTGGGGATGGGCACCCCGTTTGGTGGCATTCAAGCAGGGGCCTTCCAAATGGACACCTAGAATTTGCGCTTGGTCGCTATCCCCTGGTGACTTCTGAGCAGACAAAGTAGCCAAGGCTTGCTGAAACTTGTCAACCGATGTTGTCACCAGTGTCGGCAAAAAACCGTCAACGCCTTGCTGCCACAGAAACTGGCAAATTTCTTGAAGTTTCGATTGATCGGTGGGCAACAAATCTGGAAAGGCTAGACCTAAGGCACCATTGATCTGCAGGTCAATGCCCCCTAAAGACAGCCAATCACCTTCTAAATCAATTTTTTGTGGGGCTAGAGTGGGGGGTGGGGCATCCATGGGCTGAATGGTTTGAATCACCCCATCTCGGATACTCACTTGCTGTAATCCTGAGTAGCCAGTGACCCGAGCATTCTCTAACTGGCCCTGAAGCGGTAATGCACCCATGGTGTTGGCGGCTCGCTAATTGACCTAAGCCTCTTCCTTTGGCTCAACAGGCGTTAGTTCAATGTGATTGAGCAGGGTGGTCACAAAGGCAAATAGCAAGAAAGGTAATGACAATACCAAAATCAATCCCCCAGTTAAAAAGGCATACATGGGGTTTTGGTACAGGGCAACGGAGGAGGCTAAAGCAATGAAAATCACAATCAACCAAATAATCACCTGGGCATAGATGTCCCCAAAGGTGAGGGTGCAGGAAAAGCGATACCCTTGTAACGGATTCATCGAAGCGTCCTCAAAAAGAATTAGAATTTCTCAATGTTGCAGGTTGTCTAAAATGCTGATGTTCAAGAAACATGCAGATTGCCAGAAGTGATCAAATTTTAGACAAATCCAGATCAAACGTGATGTTTTTAATTAAAAAACAAGACTTGCTGCTCCTGTGAACAGTCCTATTTTAACGTTGTCCCTGTTTTACAAAGGAAAGAAGAGCCCTTGAGTCATCCTGAAGTTGCCATCATTATGGGCAGTGATTCTGATTTACCGACGATGCAAGCTGCGATCTCAGTTTGCGAAGACTTTAAGATCCTCCCCCATGTGGAAATCATTTCCGCCCATCGTACGCCTCACCGCATGGTGGAATTTGCCCAACAGGCCCACCAACAGGGAATACAAGTGATCATTGCTGGTGCCGGGGGCGCAGCTCATCTACCGGGGATGGTGGCAGCTATATCCCCCTTACCCGTGATTGGCGTCCCCGTGGCCAGCCGCCACCTCAAAGGATTGGATTCCCTTTACTCTATTGTCCAAATGCCAGGGGGGATTCCTGTTGCCACCGTCGCCATTGGTAATGCCAAAAATGCCGGTCTATTGGCCATTCAAATATTGGCTGCTCAGCGCCCAGCACTCCAAGAGCAGGTCATCGCCTATCGTCGCTCCCTCTCAGAAATGGTTCAGGACAAACAGGAACAGTTAGCGACAGTTGGTTATCAACAATACCTCAAGGACTATCAAGCAGCCTCCTCCGCAGGCTAAGATTCGATCAGTGTGCCGGATTCAGGAATGGTAAAGCATGCATCCCCTGGGACATTGGCTTGTGAACGCGCTTGGATCAATATTGATCTAAAAGCGCTAGAGAACAATGTTCGCCAAATCAAACAGCAATTGTTGCCCCAAACTGCATTAATGGCTGTCGTCAAAGCAGATGGCTATGGGCATGGTGCAGTGACGGTTGCCCAAACCGCTTTGAAGAATGGTGCGACTTGGTTAGGGGTTGCCACCATTTTGGAGGGAATTGAACTGCGCCAGGCCGAGATCGATGGGCCTATTCTAGTTCTTGGGGCTACCCATACTGTTCAAGAGATAGAAGCTATCGTCCGCTGGCAACTGCAGCCTACCCTATGTAGCCCAGAGCAAGCCCTGACCTTTTCTCGGCATTTGCACCATCCTTTGCCAGTGCATCTCAAAATTGATACGGGTATGTCTCGCTTGGGGCCCATTTGGCAGCAGGGGGCAACCTTTATTGAATTTGTCTCCCGTCTTTCTAATCTCAAGATTGCCAGTATCTATTCCCATTTAGCAACGGCCGATGATGCAGACTCTAGCTTTATGCTGCAGCAGCAAAGTCGATTACAGGACGTCTTAAGCCGTATCCAAGCCCAGGATATTCCCTTACCCAAACTCCATCTCGCCAACTCAGCGGCAACCTTAGCAGGTCCCCAATTTCACTACGACTTGGTCCGAGTGGGATTGGCACTATATGGTTTATATCCTGCGTCCCACTTCCAGCAGACGGTTTCGCTACAACCTGTTATGGAAGTCAAAGCTCGGATTACCCAAATCAAGACTTTACCCGCCGGATCAGGGGTGAGCTATAACCATACCTTCACCACAGAGCATCCTTTAACCGTTGCAGTGGTCGGTATTGGCTATGCCGATGGGGTTCCCCGGTCCCTATCTAACCAAATGGATGTGATGATTCGGGGTCGATTGGCTCCCCAAATTGGAGCCATTACCATGGACCAGCTCATGGTGGATGTCAGTGACTTTCCCCATTTACCGGTAGGAGAGGTGGTCACCCTTTTGGGTCAGGATGGTCCGGCGTCAATCTCTGCTGAAACTTGGGCTGAGGCGCTGGATACGATTTCCTACGAGATTGTCTGTGGATTTAAGCATCGACTCCCTAGAATCTTAGTCAATAGCGATATCCCTCAAGGACATTGAGATCAGTTCTGGTCGCTCATGGTGGAATGACTGAGTCTCTGCCTTAAGGGGCAAATTGCTCCATCGTCACATGTTGAGGATGTTGAGAGATACGCCGTAGCCAATTGCGAACGTTGCTATAAGGCTTGAGGGAGAATCCTCCTTCCGAGGCGACATGGGTATAGGCATATAAGGAGATATCGGCAATGGAATAGTGCTCGTCCACAAAAAAATCTTGCTTTTCAAGATGGCTTTCCATCACATCTAAGGCGGCATATCCCCAGACTCGGCGGGCCTCCAAATCCGCCTGCCGATCAGGCGGTGACCCTAAATAGCGAATGATATATCGAGACGTGGCAATATAAGGCTCATGACTATATTGCTCAAAAAACTGCCATTGCAGTACTTGGGCATGGCCATAGGGATCTATGGGCAAAAAACATGAATCTTGGGCTAAGAAATGAAGGATTGCGTTCGACTCGAACAGCCATCGCCCATCTGGAAGCCCCAATACAGGTACACGACCATTCGGATTCCTTGCTAAAAATTCATTGGTCCGACTTTCGCCATTCAGAATGTCAATATGAACCCAATCATGCTCTATCTCCAGTAGAGACATGAGTAGCTTGACCTTATAGCAGTTACCAGAATATATATCGCCGTATACTTTGAATTGACTCATCACTATATCCGGACGCATAGAACCCTATGACAGCGTAAAGTGCTGGTCAATTAGGAACGAATTGCAATTCTAGCGTTTTATTCGCTTATCTCTCTAAAATCATGTTTATAGGTCAGATAGCATTTGTCTCAATTGTTATTGGGCCAGCCCAGGCATACAAGGGTCAAACAGCAAGAAACTCCTGGATCACCTGATTACTCAGCTCATCGGTTGAACCAGATGCAACGATGCCCCCTTTCTGCATGGCGTAATACCAATCTGCCTGGCGCACAAAGTGAAGATGTTGTTCAACCAAGAGCACAGAGACTCCTGTCGTTTCAACAATCCGTCGCACAGCGGCTTCAATTTCTAGAATAATCGATGGCTGAATGCCTTCTGTGGGTTCATCGAGGACTAACAGGCGCGGCTTTCCCACTAATGCTCTAGCAATGGCTAGCTGCTGCTGTTGGCCACCACTGAGATCTCCTCCCATTCGGCCTAACATACTGGCTAAGACCGGAAAGAGTTGAAAGACCTGTTCGGGGATGGTGTCACTTTTTTTTCGACCTCGGGGTCGAGCCTCTAGTCCTAAAAGTAGGTTTTCCTGGACCGTGAGACTGGGAATAATTTCCCGACCTTGAGGGACATACCCCACCCCCAGACGAGCCCGCTGATCGGAGGTTTTATTCAGGACTGACTGTCCCTCCAACACAATGTTGCCCGTCCGGGGAGACAGCAACCCTAAAATCGTCTTGAGTAAGGTGGTTTTGCCCACGCCATTCCGACCAATGAGGCAAACCATTTTTCCAGGGCCAACGCTCAAATCAACATTGCGGAGAATATGGCTCTCGCCATAGTAAACGTTGAGGTTCGAGATATCCAGTAGAGCCTGGGGGGAGTGAGTCTGGGATGATGCCTGATTAACCATCGTCTTCCTCCGGCTGTCCCAAATAGACTTCAATCACTTGGGGATTCGTTTGTACTTCATTCATGTTGCCTTCAAACAAGACGCTGCCTTGATGTAACACCGTGACTTGTCTGGCAATCTGGCGGACAAATTCCATGTCATGCTCAATCACAATGATTGAGTGGCTTTTGGCCAGGGTGAGCAATAGGTCGCCAACGTTCTCTGTTTCCTCGTCGGTCAGGCCAGCAACGGGCTCATCCACCAGTAGTAAATCGGGGGATTGAGCCACCAACATGCCAATTTCAAGGCGCTGCTTTTCGCCATGGGACAGCAGGGCTGCTGGAATATCTCCCTTTGTCGTTAAGCCAATGGTTTCTAGCAAGCCAGAAACGGTGCGACGTTCTGGTCCTGAAGGGCGTCCCATTAAGGTTGCCAGCACATTTTTATGACGATTGCAGGATAAATCTAAGTTTTCCCGGGGGGTGAGTTGTAAATAGACCCGCGGCGTTTGAAACTTACGACCAATTCCTAGTCGAGAGATATTGTGCTCGGATCTGGCTCGGAGGTTTTTACCTTTGAATAGTGCTCTCCCCGTCGTGGGTTGAACCTTGCCCGTAATCACATCCAAGAAGGTGGTTTTCCCTGCTCCATTGGGGCCAATAATAACCCGCAGCTCTCCTGTCTCCATGCTGAAGTTGAGCTGATTGAGGGCTTTGAATCCTTCAAAGCTGACGGTTACATTTTCAATTTCTAAGATTTTGTCGCTCATACTCCACTTCCGGATCTTCAGACAAACTGGGATAAGTCATCACTCGTCGGGGTCGCCCAATTAAAGATCGAAACAGTTCCTGTCCTTCGTTTCGTAGCCAACCGATAAATCCGCCGGGGAGGACCGTAACCACCACCAAGAACAATGCCCCCTGAAAAAATAGCCAAATTTCTGGGAATTGCTCAGTCAAGATACTTCTAGCAAAATTAACGATCAATGCTCCCAAAATGGCACCAATTAAACTGGCTCTTCCCCCAACCGCGACCCAAATCACCATCTCAATGGAAAAGGCAATATCCATGGTTTTGGGAGAGATAATCCCGGATTGGACGGTATAGAGCGCCCCTGCCATTCCTGCAAGACCGGCTGATACGGCAAATACCAAAACTTTGAATCCCGTTGGATCATATCCAGAAAATCTCACCCGACTTTCGTCGTCCCGAATCGCGATCAGTAACCGACCGAGCCGGCCACTGGTCAACCAACGACAGAGGAAATAGGCCAGTACTAAGAAAAGGACCGTGAGGGTATAGAAAACAGACTGGGCTTGATCTGATCCTGCATAGACCCCAAATATTTTAGTGGTATCGGTTTTAAGGCCATTTGTGCCGTTGATTAGCTTCTGTTGGCTATTAAAAAAGTTAAAGAAGACAATCAGAGATGCTTGGGTAAGGATCGAGAAGTAAACGCCTCGAATACGGTTGCGAAACACTAGGTAGCCTAACAGGCCAGCAATGGTGGCAGGAATAAATACAATTGCCATCAAGGTAAAGGGCAAGGAGTGAAACGGTTGCCAAAACCAGGGAAGCTTATCTACACCAAATAGGGTGAAGAATTCTGGGAGCTGACCTTCTGGGAGTTGGAGCTGTAGAAACATAGCTAGGGCATATCCCCCTAGGGAGAAAAAGATGCCGTGGCCTAAGCTCAGCATCCCGGTGTAGCCCCAGATGAGGTCAATTCCCAAAGCTACAATCGCTAAGGCCATAAAGCGGCCTAGCATATTGATGCGAAATTCTTGACCGATGGCTGTCAGAAATTGAGGAGCCCCAAACAGAATCAGAAGTGCGATCGCAACCACAATCACCCCTTCGATCACCAAAGAGCGTCGGCGCATGGCAGATGAGGACTTTACGGGAGGAGAATCTGTAATCATATGCTGCTTTTAAGCATCTACCATGCGTCCTTTTTGGGGGAATATGCCAGCCGGTCGGAATTGCAAGAACGTAACAATGAGAGCAAAGACAAGGACTTTCGCCATGCTAGCGTTGGCAAAGAACTGTAGAACAGCTGCTAATTGGGGGAACCAGGATACTAGCGGACTCAGGGCATCAGCACCAATCATGTAATTGGCGATGCCGATAGCCATTGCCGCTACAATACTGCCCACTAGCTTGCCAACCCCCCCCACAACAACAACCATAAAGGTATCCACAATATAGTTCTGGCCTGTATTTGGACCCACTGAGCCTAATAAACTGACTGCACAGCCCGCAACCCCTGCCAACCCTGACCCTAAAGCAAAGGTAAGGGCATCCACTCGCTCTGTGGGAATGCCTAAACAAGCACTCATACTCCGATTTTGAGTGACCGCTCGAATACGAAGTCCCCAGGCAGAGCGTTGCAAAAATAGGTACATGCCAAGGATGCAGACGATCGTCAACACCAGGATAAACAAACGAACATAGGGTAGCTGATAGGTACCCAGCTTGATCCCCTTGCGCAGCCAACCTGGGGCAGTAACATCTACATTCTGTGCACCGAACCAAGGTTTGGTCGCTGCTAGCTGATAGGTTTGACCCAGCATGTTACCGGCTGTCCAGGCAATTCCAGCCGAGAGAGGGATTAAAACAGTACGCGCCCAACCCCGGATCTTTTCGACGTTTGGCCTTCGAGAAAGAATGGCCATAGCCCCAAAATAAAGGACACAAAAAACGCCTAATCCCAGCACCATTACCCAGCTCACACTCCGCACAAACTGTCGCAGGATTAAGCTGACGCCCCAGGTAGCCAGTAGTGTCTCTAACGGCCTGCCGTAGAGGTGGCGAATCACCCCTTTTTCAAGAATTAGCCCCAATAAAGCAGTAACGAAGAAAGCACAGATCAATGCCACAAAAATGTAGGCACCGAACCAAGGTTGACCAAAGGACTTAAAGGCATTCTGGACAACGAATGTTGTATAGGCACCGATCATCATCAATTCCCCATGGGCCATGTTGATCACACCCATGAGGCCAAAAACAATGGCAAGGCCCAATGCCGCTAAAAGCAGCACTGAGCCTATGCTGATGCCATCAAACAAACCATCCAATAACGAAGTGAGCAAAGCATCTCCTCATGGTTAAAAGGTTGTTGATAACGTTAGGCGAGGCTTAGATCTTATATTTCTCGCCTTTATTGGGATCAGACCAATCACAGGCATATCCCTTGGTGTCTTTCACAAACTGGTTCCAAGCAATGGGTTCCACAGGACCATCGGTGGAATTGACAATTTCAAAGAGACCATCCTCTCCAATCTTGCCGATTCTCACTGTCTTGGAAATATGGTGATTGCCCGCAACCTTAACAGGACCATTCGGTGCTGCAAATTCTTGGCCAATCGCAGCAGCTCTTACTTTCTCTAGATCATCAGCAGTACCTGCTTCCTCTACAGCCTGCTTCCATAGATACACCATGATGTAAGACGCTTCCATGGGGTCATTAACGACCCGATCCTCACCATATTCCTTCTTGAAAGCTTCTACAAACTTTTTGCTTTCAGGAGAATCAACGGTTTGGAAGTAATTCCAAGCCGCATAGTGATCTTTGAGGTATTCAACACCAATGGCCTTCACCTCTTCTTCAGCAATACTGACTGACATAGAGGGGTATTTATCTGGGCCTAGCCCTTTACCTTGCAATTGCTTAAAGAAGGCAACATTCGTATCGCCATTCAGGCTGTTATAAATGACACCACCCTCAGGGAGGGCAGCTTGGATTTTGGCAATGACAGGAGTGACATCCGTACTACCCAGTTGGATATATTCTTCACCCACATGCTTACCACCCTTCGCTTCTAGCTGAGCTTTGATGATGGTGTTAGCAGTACGGGGGAAAACGTAGTCAGACCCCACTAAAAAGAAAGGCTTGCCCTTGTATTCTTCCAGCAGCCAATCAACAGAAGGCTCGATTTGCTGGTTAGGTGCTGCGCCCGTATAGAAAATGTTCTTGGAGCATTCTTGGCCTTCATATTGAACGGGATACCACAGCATATGGTCTTTGGACTCAAATACAGGCTTGACCGCTTTTCTACTGGCAGAGGTCCAGCAACCAAAGACGGTCACGACCTTGTCTTGTTCAATCAGCTTTTTCGCTTTTTCTGAGAACTTATCCCAGTCAGACTGACCATCTTCCGTAATGGCCTCGATCTGCTTCCCTAAGACGCCTCCTGCTGCATTAATTTCTTTAATGGCTAATTTCTCAGCGTCTACAACACTTTTCTCGCTGATTGCCATGGTGCCACTCAAAGAGTGGAGAATCCCCACCTTGATGGTGTCACCGGAAGGACTACCACCATCTGTGCTTCCACTGTCCTGACTACCGGGTGTACAGGCTTTGAGCAGCACACTCCCTGAAGCGACGGAACCCATAATTAGGAATTCGCGCCGACCAAATCCTCTGGCCATAAACCGATTCACTCCACAAAACAAAGTAACTTGATAAATACAGACATGTTTATTGATTAACAGATTGCTAGCATCACATGTCTAGGTGGTCAATTTTTTCTCAATCTCCGAAGAAACAGTTTCGATCTTCCCCCTAATTCAGTTGCTTTGGTCTTTGATTAGCACAATATAAATGATTGCTGATTCCTGGCAACATGACCTGTAACAGAAAATACTAGAGATTTAACCTGTAAGAAAAATGTTATCTCTGATACAGAAAATCTGCTATTCTTCCTATTTATGAAATAAGTCATCGCCTATAACCCTTGCTCTGTAAAGACTAGGAAGATTTATTGTTTTTTATTAACAAAAAGTTAAATTCCAAGGTTTTTCCTGGCGTTAGAACATAGTCACTAAAGCCATTGAGTATCGCTATAAAGCTCAACATCTGCTAATACTAGCTAAACACCTAATTTGGTTTTTTTTTAGAATAAATTGCCCATTTGGAGTATACTCACATACCTCTATTGATACTCAAGTTCGGCTAAGATATCTTCTCTTCAGCTTGTCTATTACTCGCCACTATCATGAGGAATTCACAAATTTCTTTGATCTCAAGCTAATAATTGAGAAATATCTTCAATAATTAATGCAATTCTATTTTTAGCTTTGAAGTTCCGTTGAGAAATATTCTTTTCATAGCTCTAAAGAAAATCTTTGGCAAGGCTGACAATATGTGATATATGAAGTGAGTTTTTATAATGAAATTACTCAACGCCCTCAAAATATATCGCCAAAGTTCACTTATTCAAGCACTCATATATTTCTTGGGTATCAGTCTTTTTAGATTCTAAGAAGTCACAAGTTTAATTGTTCTTTAATTTGTATTGTATTTTACAAAAAAAATACCTGCTATACCGTAGTTGTATTTGGGGGGACTTATATTAAGGATCTACTAAGGCTGCCTTAATATAAGAGTTAGGAAATTATCATCTAAGCAATATGACCAAAGTGTTTAAAGGCTAGTGCTTTGTCTAACTGGCTACAGTTCCATAGCCAATTGATACGTTTTTATAGACTAATGTCGACCTGATTTAACACACAAAAGCTTCCATAACACCTAAATTATTTGTATTTAGTGTCTGTGGCTAAGCAGTCAGTTTCTTGCTTTTGATGAAATGTTTAAGTTTTAAGAACAGATTCAAGTTCTGAATCGAAGTTCTAGGTGTGTGTGAGGATTTTTATATGACCAGTATTCGGGATAAATCCCTAGTTTTTTCATCTCTTGCTTTATGGGCATGTTTGTTGCCTACTGCTGTGGGGGCAGTAGAACCCACCGCTTTGGAAGAAGTGCAAGCAGATATCACTGCGATCCCCTCTTTGGAGTTAGCTCTCAACTCTGAGATTGATGATAGTGAGGAAGCTCAAGCCCTCTTTACTACCCCTGAGGGATTAGAAGAGATTGATATCAAGTCTGATGAGACTTCTAGCACTACAGTTGCAGAAGTAGAGTCCTTACAATTAGCCAATCACTCTACTCCGGTGTCTTCTTCTGTCGCAGATTTGATGGAGGAAACCCAAACTGATTCTGTGGGGCAAGTAACCTCGGTTTCTCAGTTATCGGATGTTCAACCTGATGATTGGGCTTTTCAGGCCATTCAGTCCTTAGTCGAGCGCTATGGCTGCGTCGCGGGTTACCCCAATGGTACGTTCCGTCCGAGTCGGGCCATGTCTCGTCGGGAAGCTGCAGCTTTAGTCAATGCCTGTCTAGATAATCTCAGCAATCGCTTTGCAACGAAGGAAGATCTGGATGCTCTGAAGGCTCTGCAAGATGAATTTGCAGCTGAACTTGCGACTTTGAGAGGACGGGTTGACGGCCTTGAAGCTAGGGTGGCAACCGTTGAAGCCCAGCAGTTCTCCACTACGACCAAATTGAGTGTTGACGCTGTTTTTACGGCCCAATTTGGTGATTCAGACAACCGAGCTTTTGATAACTCTTCCGATGGCTTAACACCTGGCGTTAACCAACTGGCAGACTCTCGGGCAAGTGCGATTGGCTCTGTTTACATGAGCTTCAATACCAGCTTTTCTGGAGATGACCTCTTACAAACCACGTTGTTCTTTGGTAATAACGGGCAAGATTTATTCTCCAATGCCCAGGTTGGGAGTACTGCAACACTGCCCTTCGCCCAAAGTGCACCTTTATTCAACCCAGGTCAGTATTACTTTGCTGGCCTACCCAATAATGCGACCCTCTACCGCTTAGCCTATACCTTTAAGCCCATCGAAGATTTAGCGGTAACGGTGGCACCGTTGTATTATCCAACGGACATTATTGACGGCAACAGCTATACCAGTCCGTTTACTGGTTTCAGTACCTGGTTCTTGATCAATAACCCCTTGATTACTCCTTACATCACCAACTTCTTAGGTGGTGCGGGTGCTGGTTTTGACTGGAATTTCAATGGCGGCCCTGTGTCTCTACGGGGTGCCTATGTTGCGGTGAATGGTTTCTCCGCAGTTAACACAGGCCCACCTAACGATGGTGGATTGTTTGGCGATCCTTACCAAGCGACGGCTGAATTGGAATATACCGGTGAGTTAGGCGATGACTCCAACTATGCCGTGAAGCTGCAATATACGAATTCTGAAACATTTGGTGTTAGCCAAAATGTTGTGGGAGTCAATGCAGAAGCAAAATTTGGTCAGTTCGGCATTTTTGGCCGTTACGCTTATTCCTTTGCCAATGGCAATAACGTCGCTAACCCCATTCCGTTTGCTGCGGGTAATGTGGGTCGTTTTGATGCCCAAACTTGGCAGGCAGGTGCTGGTATTCACGATTTGTTAGTACCGGGTTCCTTATTTGCGGTTTCCGCTGGCATGCCTTTCATGAACAATCTGCCTCAAGCAGTAGGGGTGAACGATGAAGACCAAATTAACTTCGAAGCCTTCTATCGTTTCCCAGTGAATGACAACATCACCATTAGCCCCATTTTCTCTGCTATTTTGAATCCCAACAGTAGCAGTATTGAGCCCAACCTCTATCAGGGCTTGCTTCGGGTTGTGTTCTCGTTCTAGTGTTCTAGGTTTTTAACTCCGGGAGTTAGCTTCATGGTTTAACTCCTGACTCACTCAACTGTGCGGTAATTGGCTTGGCTGATTACCGCTTTTTATTGGGAACTGGCGGAATGTGTTGAACGACAAACTCCTTAACTGCGGGAAGACCATCCTGTTCCTTAAGGTTAGCCATGACAAAGGGTTTAGTACCCCGCATTTTTTTCGTATCTTCCTCCATGACTTGGAGACTGGCCCCAACATAAGGAGCAAGATCAATTTTATTGATGACCAATAAGTCAGATTTAGTGATCCCTGGTCCGCCTTTACGAGGAATTTTGTCGCCACCTGCGACGTCAATGACATAAATCGTGAGATCGACAAGTTCGGGACTGAAAGTAGCTGCTAAGTTATCTCCCCCACTTTCGACAAAGACAATATCGGGAGAGAACTGCTGTTCTAAATCTTCGATCGCAGCTAGGTTAATGGAGGCATCTTCGCGAATGGCGGTATGGGGGCATCCGCCTGTCTCGACCCCTAAGATTCTGTCTTGGCTTAAGGCCTGACTGCGCACCAAAAACTGAGCATCTTCTTGGGTATAGATATCATTGGTGACAACGGCCAGATTGTACTGATCCCGCATAGCTTTACAAAGGGCCTCGACTAATGCCGTTTTGCCTGATCCAACGGGGCCAGCGACTCCAACTCGAAGGGAATTCATGATGAGGTCAGTCCTAGGATTTCAAAGGTTGATGAACTAAAAAAGGCTGCCAGTATCTTACAAGCCTTGGGATACGTGTTTTTTAACTACGAAACAAACGGCTATATTGAGTCTCGTGAGCCATGCTGGCCAGGGCAAGTCCCCACCCACAGCTACAGAGATCTTCATCTGCGAGGCGCAAAATCGATTGAGTTGCTGCTTCCAAATGGGGTTGAAGTTGGAAAAGTAGTTTTTGCCCTGAGGTTTGTCCGAGGGGTATGAGTTTAATCCCGGCACCCATGAGATTGGTGGCCCAACTGTGGAGATAGCCGAGGGTGGCAGATTCTAGGGGGATTTGCCAGAGGTTGGCGGTGAGACCAAATGCGATCGCAAAGTTACATCCTTCTATTCGCAATTGCTCCCATACCTCGTTCAGTTCGGGGCTAGTGTTTTCTGGAGCTTGTAACGCTTGAGATAATCGCAACAGCGAGCGTCCCATCTGTAAGCTTTGTAATCTCAACTCTTCCGTTTCTCTGGCAGCAGATAACCAAGCATTCCAATACTGCAATGTTTGCAAATCTGTGTTGGCCCGATACCCACGAACCATGACCGCAGCTTCCATACGAATGGAGCCATAGGCTAGCTCTTGAAGCAACCATGTCTGCAAATGGGATTCGTTATTGATCGTTCCTTGGTCAACTAACCATTCCAGACCTTCGGAATAGCTATAGGCCCCGACGGGTAAAGTCGGACTCGTTAATTGGAGTAAGCGTTGGAGAGTTTGGAGATTGTTCACAACTAGAGGCAACATGCATGAATCAATAACAAATCCGTTTCTAAGCGGTTACTCATTCTGACATCCAGCACAACCGTTAGTCTAAAGAGCATCTATCCATCTTCATCTCCATGAAAAGGTTTATCCTGCTGGTGAGTCTCACCATGCTATTAGTGGTCGGTTGCAAGATCTTCCAAGTTGACAGCCAAGCGCCAGCTGCCGTTCAAATTGAACCCGGAGCCAAGCAGAGAGGGATGTCTTGGACCGCAGAACGGACGCCCATTTCTGCCGAGAATTTTGACACCCTGACTCAAGCCCATGTGAATTGGATCGTCCAAACTCCGTTTGGGTGGCAGCGGGATATCGATTCGCCTGATTTGGCTTTAACTACAAAAGGGGTTTGGTGGGGCGAGACCGATGAGGGCCTGAGCACCACCACTCAATTGGCTCAAAAGCGAGGCATTCAAACCCTTTTAAAACCACATATCTGGTTAACTCGCCCCCAGGAAGGTAAGTGGCGGACGGATATCAAAATGAAGTCTGAGGCGGATTGGCAGACCTGGTTTACCAACTATCGTCGATTTATTCTGCATTACGCCCAGTTGGCCAAACAGCAGAATATTCCCATCCTCTGTATTGGCACTGAACTGCAGACCACAGCCGTAGAACGAGAACAAGATTGGCGACAATTAATTGCTGAGATTCGGCAGGTATACCCTGGTCAGCTCACCTATGCTGCCAACTGGTATGAAGCCTATGAGCAAATTCAGTTTTGGGATGCCTTGGACTTTATTGGTATTCAAGCTTATTTTCCCTTGGCCTCCAAAACTGAACCGAGGGTAGCGGAGTTGAAGCAGGCTTGGCAGCAATATGGGGATGCGATCGCAACCCTCCACAACAAATATCAGAAACCCGTCATCTTCACAGAACTGGGGTATCGCAGTACCTCAGATGCCGCCATAGAACCGTGGAAATGGCCCGACACCTCTGAAATCAATCCAACCCAGCTAGCAACCTCAGAGGGCTTACGTACTCAAGCGAATTGCTATGAAGCCTTCTTCCAAACCATCTGGCAGCAAGACTGGTTTGCTGGGGTGTACTGGTGGAAGTGGATTCCCTCAATTGAGGCCAATCCCAAACAACAAGGCGCTGGTTTCTCACCCCAGAACAAACCGGCCGCAGAAGTGATTCGCAAATACTATAGCTAGCTTCTATCCTCAGCTCAGCCATCCTGATAATGGCCGATTGCTAAACAAATAACCGCGACAGAGAACAAGTAAAGTTAGGCAAAAGGGGAGAAGTGATAGTCTCTGCATCATCCAGTAGCGCTGTAACCAATTTCAACATTGCTTGTTGGCGACGGTAAATTTCCACCTGTTGCAATTGCCAATTGATAATCCAGTATTCTTGTACTCCGCGCACACTGTAGAGCTTGAGTTTGGCCTCTCGATCTCTGCGCTTGTTTTCCGTGCCTGCCGACAAAACCTCAATCACTAACTCAGGAGCGGCCACAAGATGTCCTGATTCATCCAAAGCAGCAGCTAAACGTCCTTTGCTGATCCACACTACATCTGGAATAATGCTGTCTACATCGCTAAAAACGAGACCTGGAGCTATAACTGACTCACCGATTCCCATCTCTAAAGACCAATCACGCAGTTCTGCAAAAATATTGCCACTAACGTTTTGATGCTGCCAGTGAGGAACAGGCGTCACAAAAAGCTCGCCATCAATAATTTCATAGCGACTGCTACTTTCAGGAAGCAATGCTAAATCTGTGGTAGTCCAACGAATACGCTCTTCTATGACATCAGGGTTCATGGGAGCTTACAACAATCAATGAGATGATTTTAGACTTTAAGATCAGAACACGGGATTGATAACCCAGGTGCTAATGGGAATGGCTATGATGGTTTCCCTGTGAACCATAAGCGCCCGCTTCGGGTTGAAAGGGATGCAATTCTTCCGTCACATCCATTCCCAACTGTTCCAGCATATTGCGCAAAACCGAATCGGGCGCGAGACGTAAACAAGTCGGTGTAATTTCTAAGGGAACGTGACGATTGCCTAAATGGTAAGCACTCCTCAATAGATCTAGAAGAGTAGGGGCTTGGACCGTTAAAACAGGTTCGGGTTTAGCAACGATACGCAATACGGTATCGCTATCAGATTGCAGCAAGTCACCATCATATAGAACAGTGCCTCGATCCAGCTGCAGGAAGACGGTTTGGCCCTCTGGAGTTTGGAATTTATGGCGCGATCGCATCCGTTCTTCCGCTGTCAGAGCTAACATCAAATCAGCTTCACGTTTTTCTGTTTTGGACAGCCTGCGAATAAATACCAGTGACACGATCAGCTTTATCCCTTATATCGACAGTAGCCCTCAGCATAATGCGATAGAAGAGGCTTTGGAAACTGACAATGGTGAAGCCAGCTCCAAAAGTTTTCGGGACAGATAGTACCAATTACTATGGGTTCTAGCGTTGGCAGGAACAACCTCAATCATCCAAACATCAAGGATTACTGCATCTGTCCAGGGTGGACTGTGTAAATCATCAAGCCCGGATAGAAAAAGCATGGTACTAATAGAATCTGAACCTGCGTTGGTATTGTAATGTCCTTAATTGATGCCTCCCCTTCTGAACAGAGCAGGGAACCCGGCCTCCGCACTTCAACTGGTTCCAATCAAAAGGGATCCTTGGGCAAAAAAATGGATTTAGATCAGATCAACCAACAGTTTGATCAAGCATCTGCTGAGGATGTCGCCGGCTGGGCTGCTGAGACTTTTGGGGATGGCTTAGTGATGAGTACTAGCTTTGGTATTCAAGCAGCAGTAATGCTGCATTTAGTCACACAAGTTGTTCCTGATATACCTGTTATTTGGATCGACACGGGATATTTACCCTCCCAAACCTATTTATTTGCTGAGAAACTGGCTGAACGCCTAAAACTCAACCTCAAGGTGTATCAGTCTCTTATCAGCCCTGCCCGCATGGAAGCCCTATACGGCAAGCTATGGGAATTCAACGATGTCAAAGCGTTTAATCAGTACGATCAGATGCGGAAGGTTGAACCTATGCAGCGGGCATTACAGGAACTTCAGGCCACCGCATGGCTGGCTGGATTACGCAGTAAACAAACCAACTTTCGACAATCCTTACGCCGAGTTGAACCCCAAGGCGATCTCTATAAAGTTCTACCGATCTTGAATTGGAACTCTAAAGATATCTATCAATATCTACAAGCCCATGATTTGCCCTATCATCCATTTTTTGACTTAGGCTATACCACTGTTGGAGATTGGCATTCCAGTCGTCCGGTCGGAGCAGAAGATGAAAATGACCGCGCCACCCGATTCCAAGGACTCAAGGAAGAATGTGGTTTGCACTTGCCACAAACTCCTGAAGAGTCTCAAAGTTTAGATTCCAGTTCTTTGTAGGCGTTTGCACATCACAAAAGCTAAGTTAGCAACGGCAAGCTCCTGTGATGAACCATGGCCAGAATCCATAGTAAAAAATATCGTGCCGCCGCAAAAGCTAAAGCTAAAGCAGAGGAAAAAGCTGCAGCCGACCGCCAATTTCTTGCTGAAATCCATCAAACGCCATGTCCTAGTTGTGATGCTCAAGATACAGCTCTGATCTTGTATGGATTACCCAGTTTTGACGATCAAATGAAGCAAAATTTGGACAAGGGATTGATTTCCTTGGGTGGGTGTGATCTGATGGATACTAACCCAAAGCTGCGGTGCAACCAATGTGGACATGAGTGGGGTTAGCCATAGTTTTGGAATCATTTGCTTACGATGCTCTAATCAACTCTGAGTGCTTCTGAGTATTCAGCAATATGAGTCAAGGTAATTACTACGACAACATCGCTTCAATCTATGACCAAACTCGCTGGATGTCGGAGTCAGTGGCAGAAGAGGTTGCAGATTATATCTTGGAGCTGGTGAATGCCAAACCTGACACCTCTTTTTTAGAGCCTGGGGTGGGTACTGGCTTGAATGTCCTTCCCCTGGTGAAACGGGGCTATTCTGTGACTGGCATAGATATTTCCCAAGAAATGCTTGATCAATTTAGCAATAAGCTGAAGGGCATTCCCCCAAATTTGACCCTGATTCAGGCAGATGCCTCTCATCTCTCTTTCCCCGATCACAGTTTTGATGTTGTCCTGACGGTCCATATGGTGCATACCGTCTCTCACTGGCAGCGATTTCTTGATGAGATAGAACGAGTCCTCAAGTCTGGAGGATTCTATTTGAATGCCCAATGGATCACACCACCTGCCCGTATGGAGTTTGAGTCCTACTTCAAAGCTATTTTGGCGAAGGGCACCAATACACCCGCTTCTTCTCCCAGACATACGGGCAACCGAGAGATTAGCGTAGAGGACTATTTCAGTAAAAAAGGATATCGATCCAATTATGCAGTTGCTAAAAAATGGTTGGTGAGTAATACGGTTGAGGAGCTGCTTGGTTTTCTGAAGGTACGAGCTTACGGTTTGTGTTGGCGTTCATCAGATGAAGAATTTGAACAGGCACTGAATGAGTTTGAGGCGTTTTGCCTTAGGCACTATGGCTCATTAACAACTGAGATATCGTCAGAAGCCCAGTTTGAGATATGGACATATCAAATCAGCTAGGATTCTTGCTTTCTTTGAGCAACATTCAACCAATAGGGTTCCGAATCTTCTAACTTCCAACGACCCTTAGAAGTCATAGCGGAGAATACATTCAAGACGTTCTCATCTGTGGGCAGGCCGGGGCTTTGGGTTGAGCAATCTGGCATTCACCCACTAGGCAGGGTTGGTTATAGACCGCTTCTTCCTCGATAGCAGGTGCAGCATGACCAAACACCATTTCACAGCTCAAGTCTTCAAAGTTCGGGGTTAGGGTTAGGGGAAAGCCAAACTCCTTAGCAAAAAATTCTTGGGTGGGTAACTTGCACATATTCACAC
This sequence comes from Acaryochloris sp. 'Moss Beach', assembly GCF_021497025.1. Classification (NCBI taxonomy): domain Bacteria; kingdom Bacillati; phylum Cyanobacteriota; class Cyanophyceae; order Acaryochloridales; family Acaryochloridaceae; genus Acaryochloris; species Acaryochloris sp. 'Moss Beach'. Next base: position 542,870 of record NZ_CP071717.1, on the reverse strand, counting down.
ACATGCCCACACAGCCACTTTCCTCTAGATAGCGACATTTTTGAATGTGGAGACCACTTCGTTGCGTGCGGAGTTGCCCGTTCTCGCCTTCGACTTCCACCTCCGTCAGATCGCAGGGACCCACCAGCCAGGTAAACATCCGGCTGGCGAACCAGGCATTCCATTCCAAAATGCGCTTAGTAGGGTTAAACAGGGTGCGAATCCCGAGTAAAACAAAGCTGGGGATGAGCGATCGCAATACCGTAGCCAAGGCTTCCTGCTGCTGCTTAGCATTCCGGCCTCGCATAATTTGTACAGACAGATCAACCAGCCCTTCATAACCCGCTAGTTCACTTTCTTTGCCCACCACCTGGGCCATCTTTACTGAGAACAACCAGATAAAGGCCCGATCAAACCAATTGTCTTTGTAGACTGTCTTCACCCAAATCTCCCTACACTTCGTGAGGCTATGCCATTTCCTCAATATAACGGTTATTCAAAACCGAATTCAGAGGTCATAACTTAGTCCAGGTAGGGAGATAGAGTATTAACCTACTGGTGGCTTCCTGCCCAACTCACCCATTGGTGGGGTTCACCACTGTGTCGAGCTGTTTGGCTTAATTCTGCTTGGGTAATGTTGGCTCCATTTAACTCGGCACCACTCAATTCGGCTCCATCCAAACAAGCCCCAGTAAAATCGGCATGGCTAAGGTTCGCACACCGCAAATCAGCCCCTTTGAGATTAGCCCGCCCCAATTTTGCACCACTTAAATCAGCGCCAATCAAGTTAACCTGACTCAAATTTGCACTGCGAAGATCAGCTTGACTCAAATCAGCATCCGTCAAATTGGCGCAACTCAAATTGGCACCATTCAGGTTTGTACTGGCTAAATCAGCTTGACTCAGATCAGCCCCACTCAAATGAATCTGACTTAAGGCTGCGCCCCGCAGATCAATCTGATGGCAATAGGCATTCTGGAAACCACGTTGTCCAGAACCATAGTCTCGTAACAGTTGAGTTGAATTCATAAGCTTTCCCTCTGCATGCTTGCCATCGAGAGGGCGAATCTCCTCTCCAGATAGATTCACCCTCTCCGTCCTGCATCACCCTTCTAAAACAGTGATGCGATGGAAAAAAACAGAAATAACAAAATAAGCAACCCTGAGAAAACTGCTCCATAGGGGTCGCGGTGCCAGAAATCATCCTGGCGACGGGTCGTATTCATGAGAAATCCTCCCGATATCAACCAAAATAAGCTTGATGGGGATTTAGCTCTCCCCTCTATCCGATATATCCAAATTAAACAAAGAGTTTGAGGAAGTTGTGAGGATTAAGAGGCTTTAGTCGCCACACCCATAATGTGGGGTTTGACGACAGCAATAGGGACAGGCGCTTCAAAGGTTTGATAATCGACATTGGCAAATCCAGCAGATTCAATCACCTTACCGGTCTCTCGATCTAAGCGGCAGCCATCACCTATCACCTGCCAAAGAGGACAAAGGCCCGTTTGGACTTGACGCAGAAAACTACCAGCGGGAGCCATGACATGTTCTATAAACAGAAACTGCCCTCCCGGCTTCAGCACTCGCAGAATATCTTGAACCGTTGACTCTAAATCTGGGACTGAACAGAGAACCAGAGTACATAAGACGACATCCTTGCTGTTATCGGAAATAGCAATGTCGGCTAGAGTCGTAGTCTGTACCTCAATATTGAGCCCTAACTCATCCGCTTGCTGCTGGAGGTAAGGATGCATATAGGGATTGGGTTCGAGACCTAACCAATGGATGTCAGGTTTGAAATAAGTAAGATTTGGCCCTGCACCGGGACCCAATTCTAAGACTTCCCCTTGTAAATGGGCAAACAGCTGTTGTTTGCGATCGGCCATTTTGGTTTCATAACCTTGAGCCGCTGTAGCCATAGCCCAGGCAAAAAAACGTTGATACCATTGCGGGCTGTGCCATGCGGTACTGGCTTGGGATGGAGTCTTAGGCATGGTCAGGATCTTCAATACAACCTATGGCTTAATTCTAAGAGTCTTTTGGACATGGACTTTGGTTCCAATCAATCTGTAATAGAGTCAAATACGCTAACCCTTGGAGACAAAATAATGATGCCATTAAGGAATTGCTAAACTGGCACGCATAAGTTGTTTACGGTTATCAGGAGTGCAGGCATTTTGGTTCAATCTTGGGGTGTGAGAATTGGGTTATTGGGTCTATCGATGACAATGCTGGGTACTCCAATAGGTATCCCTGCTGAAGTGAACGCTGAAGAACAGACCACTCAAGATGAGAATTTAAAAGCTGGGTCAGCTGCCCCATTAACGGAGAAATCAAAAGATTCGCTATCCCCCAAGTTGGATAAGCAAACCCCTGCTGCTTCTGAGGTGAAATCAGAGGATACTCAGAAAAGTGATACAGAGGGCAAATCTGAAAAAACAGCCCTGCCGGAAGAAACTGAACCCCCTCCTTCTGCCAAGAAATTAGCTCTAATTCAGCGACTATTGAGGATTACGGAGCAGAAAAAAAATGCAGAACAGCGCTTAGAGGCCATGTTGGCCAATATGGAGGAAACATTGCCAAAAGTGTTGGCGAATGTCATTCGCGATCGCACCCAGTTACAAGGAGATAAACTGCTCAACCGAGTTACGGCCACCACCCAACGAATGGTGCAGCGTTATCGAGAATTATTACCCAGCAGAATTAACATTGGTGAAATAACTGAGGAAATTAGCACGAATCTGTATGCCAAGTACTATACAGAGAAAGAGCTAAAAGACTTAATCAAGTTCTATCAAACGCCGACAGGACGAAAAGCGATCGCAACTTTGCCTCAATTGACTAAAGAAGCGTTGGCTCAATCAAACGATATTTTGCTGCCAGAAATTACTCAGCTCTTGCAAGAAATCATGCAAGAAGAATTTGGATCTGAATCTTCCAAATCCAACCCAAAAGAAACTAGCAATGAGACAAAACCCTAACTTTATATTTAATAAGTAGATCCTTAAGTATTCTACTTATTAAAAGTCTTTGACTGGAATACTTCTCAAAACATGAAATTTAGTTTGATATCACAGTCTTTGCCATCTCGAATCAGATCCACCTGGCGAATAAATTCTCGAAAATAAAAGCGTCGTTCAGATTCTGATAGATCCATCCAAAACTGATCGATGGATACGGTTTGGGCAATTTCCTTTAAGTTCACCGGGGGGAGTTGAGCCAATCGACTTTTTAACTCTGCAATTTCAGTTTGCACATTGTAAGCTCGTAAATCGGCTGTAGATTGGTCCAAAACTTTGGTTTCGACCAGTGCAGGTAATTGAGACAAAATGGCTTGTTTTGCTGAAATTTCAGTATCTACACCTTGTTTAAATTGATTCAGGATCGGTTGGTTGACCCCAGCCACTGCCTGGGGAAGTTCTTCACAAATGGATTGAATCGTTTTCTGCAAAATCTTGTCATAGGAAATCGCCTGACATCTCGGCTTTTCAGGACACTTCGTTGGCCGTAGGTAGAGATATTCCTTGCCTTTACCTCGGGGCATGACTCGCGAGATGGTCATGGGAGATTGACAGGTGGCGCAAAATACAATTCCTGAAAGAGATCGAGGTGCACTCGCAGCCCTAGGCGTCATACTGCGGTTGCGGCGCAGGAGCCGATCTACTTGGGCTCCTTCTTCTCGGGAAAGCAGGGGCGTATGGGTGTCCATCACTACCTGTTGGTTTTGGTAGGTTAAGTCTCCCCGATAAACGGGATTGGTCAGCCATCGCCGTCCAGTAGAAACCGATATCTTTTTGCCATGCTTCTTGGCAATATGCCGCACAGACCCACGCAAAGATCCATAGAGGAGGAAATGTTCGAAAAAGTCTTTTACTACTGGAGAAACCGTGCGATCGATCACATATCGATCTTTGCCTCGCTTATAGCCATAGGGAGCTTTCCCTGGGGGCGGACGTCGTTTGATCCGGTTTTGGGCATGGCCATGGCGAATGCGCCGACTGCGCTGCTCTGCTTGAATTGCCTCTAGTAACACCAAAAGCTGGGATGAATCGGCACTTTTCTGATCAAGAGTTGCCAGCCCTGGCTTGAAATTTGGAGATTGGTAGTCTTGCTCAATCGCAACAATGCAGATGTCTAGTCCTTCAAGCTGCACTAAATTCTCTGTGACCTGGCTCAGGGATTCTCCCAAATCTTCCAGCCGTATCACCAGTAAATAGTCAGGTATTTCAGTCTGACAGTCCGCTAGTAGCGCCGTGAGTTGAGACCGTCGCCAGTCCAAATCCTGATACACCCGATCCACTTCCCATCCCCAAATGGTGGGTTCTAACTTCGTTTCCCACGTTAAGTCCTGGTAGAGATAGGCAACAATGCGCATGGGTTCAACAGGGACTTAGAGACAGCCAAACTATCGGGGCTGGTCAATAAACTTAAATACGACCTCTAATTGGCTTCCCCAATAGGGATAATCATGGCCTGCACCAGCCACTGGATGATACTCCACAACGACTGACGATTGTTGCTGTTTGATGGCGTTAAAAAATAGGCGACTTTGAGACTCTGGCACAACGTCATCTGCCGTGCCGTGGGACAGGTAAAGCGGCATAGTCCATTCAGCGGCTCGGGCTTGAGGGTTATCCCGTCCAAGCCAACGGGATTGAAATTGAGAAAAAGGACCATACAGGGCAGTCATCAGCCGATCTTCCGGCGTATTCTCCTGGCTAAAGTCTCCCGACAAACTGGCACCCGCCACAAATAGTCCTGGATTTTCGAGGGCTAATAGAGCAACTCCTCGGCCTCCAGTCGAGAGACCCAGCAGGGTATTGTGTTGGCCTGGCAGGAGTAACTGATGGCGTTTTTGGATGGTGGGGATAAATGCCGTTTTGATGAATTCTCCCCCCGGAATGCTGTTCCATTTGAGAGTGGTTTCGGGATGGTAGGCACTGGCATAGAGGGTCTTGTCCATTTCAGGGAGCAACAACACATAGCCATACCGATCGGCAAAGTCGACTAAGTTGGTGTTTTCCACCCAGCTAGCCCGAGGAAAATCCCAGCCTGGTAAAACGACTAAACAGGGACGCTTCGACTTGGGGTTTTCTTGTAATTGTGGCGGTAGATACAAATCGTAATATACGTCTTTGACCTGCAAATCCCGGTTCCAACCTGCGATCGCATTCATCACTACACCATCATTAGAAGCCTTTAACTGAGAAGGCTGTACCGACTTTAAGTTTTTGTCAGCAGAGACAGGGATTACCTGTTGCTGAAGCTGTTCAGGTTGTTTAGGAGTCTGAATTGGCAATGGAGAACGTTGCACTTGCGAAGGCGAAATATCAGGCTTTTTAGCCATCGAACATCCCCCTAGGCACATAAACAAAAATGACCAGAATATCTTTGGGTTAAATTTTAGATTCTCAAGGTTATTCATTAAGTAATGTTACCCAGCCGTGATATCATTGGCCTTGGCCTGCAGTAACGCATCCAAACCAAATTTCTAGCCTGTGGAATTGTCAGATACTCCCCTTCAGCCCGGTGCCACCTCAAGCGAGAGTGAGCCAGTTGAATCGCAGATCTCTCAAGCAGGAGATTCGATGGATGACTTTTATCAATTCAAAAATGGCTTGATAATTTCATCTTCAGTTATAGCAGGGTTATTTTTTGGCCCTGTTTGGTGGGTGTACTCTCTGAAAGTTGCCAGCAGCTATTTGCTCGGTGCATCCGTCGGAGTGCTATACCTAAGGATTTTGGCGAAGAACGTTGAACAATTAGGAAGCGGGAATACCCAAGTCGGCAAAGGCCAGCTAGGTGTTTTTGTCATCCTCATTGTCGTGGCAGCTAAGTGGAATCAGTTAGAAGTCCTACCTGTTTTTTTAGGATTTCTAACCTACAAAGTTGGCATCCTCTTTTTCGTCTTGTGGTCTGCAGTTCTGTCGCCCTCAACTAATTCCTGAGAAATCGACAGAATGCCCCTATTTTTTTGCCTGAAGTTCCAACGAGGTTGGGCGTATTATGCATCACAGCAGCCTTCTGCTAGATTCTTTTAATTGGTTCACCACCTTGCCTTTAGCAAGTTTAGAGGTGGGTCAGCACCTATACTGGCAGATCGGTGGCTTAAAGGTTCATGGTCAGGTTCTGATTACATCCTGGATCGTCATCGGCATCTTAGTCATTGTGTCTGTGCTGGCAACCCGCAAGGTTGAGCGCATTCCTAGTGGTCTCCAAAATTTCATGGAGTACGCGCTAGAGTTTGTCCGTGATTTGACCAAAAATCAAATTGGCGAGAAAGAATACCGTCCATGGGTGCCATTCATCGGGACGCTCTTTCTATTCATATTTGTCTCCAATTGGTCCGGTGCTCTATTCCCTTGGAAGCTTATTAGTCTTCCCGAGGGAGAACTCGCAGCACCCACAAACGACATCAACACCACTGTCGCTTTGGCATTGTGTACTTCGTTTGTTTACTTTTACGCAGGATTTCGGAAAAAAGGTCTCGGTTACTTTCGCAAGTACATCGAACCCACTCCGGTACTGCTACCAATTGCGATTCTTGAAGATTTCACCAAGCCGCTTTCCCTTAGTTTTCGTCTGTTTGGTAACATCCTTGCCGACGAGCTAGTGGTTGCAGTTTTGGTGCTACTCGTTCCCTTAATTGTGCCTTTGCCTGTGATGTTGCTGGGACTATTTACCAGCGGTATTCAAGCATTGGTCTTTGCGACCTTGGCTGGTGCTTATATTCACGAGTCGTTAGAAGGTCATGGGGACGGAGAAGAGGCCCACTAACCTCAAAGTCAGGTTACTGATTCAGTAACCGATTGACTCCAAAATTAGTGGCTGGTGCAGGCATCTAAAGTCTGACAACCTGTGTAAGGTCTACCTTGTTGTTCTATTTCAAAATAAGGAAAAAAGCATTATGGATCCGTTAGTCGCTGCTGCTTCTGTATTAGCTGCTGCCCTGGGAATTGGCATCTCTACAATTGGCCCTGCTCTTGCTCAAGGTAATGCTGCTGGAAAAGCGGTAGAAGGGATCGCCCGTCAGCCCGAAGCAGAAGGAAAAATCCGAGGCACTTTGTTGTTGTGTTTGGCGTTTATGGAATCCCTAACCATTTATGGTTTGGTGATTGCCCTAGTTCTACTTTTCGCCAACCCTTTCGCCTAAATAGGTTAGTGAGGGACGTTCGCGTAACGTCCCTTCTCCGTTTCTAGTTGTATTGAATCTAGATGGCACTTCTTTAAGTGCTCATTACCTTCAGCTACAACTCCGACTTTTTCTGAATCTGACCCTTTTTTAGACTGAGCAAAACAATGTTTGATTTTAATGGCACGTTGCCATTGATGATGTTCCAGTTCTTTTTGTTGGTTGCTGTGTTGAACGCAGTGTTCTTCAAACCCCTCACTCAAGCGATTGATGAGCGAGATGGTTTTATTCGTACCAACAACACTGAAGCCCGTGAGCGTTTGGCTAAAGCCAAGAGCTTAACTGAGCAATATGAACAGGAGTTGGCAGGCACGCGAAAGCAATCACAACAAGTGTTGGCAGATGCTCAAGCCGAAGCCCAAAAAATTGCTCAAACACAAATCACTGAAGCCCAACAGCAAGTTCAAGCTGAAGTGATGAAAGCTCAAGCCGAACTCGAGTCACAGAAACAGTCTGCCTTTGGCGAATTAGAGAAGCAGGTTGATACCCTCAGCCAGCAAATTCTCAATAAGCTCTTAGGCTCAACCCTGGCATAAGCCATCACAGCACCGCAGTTAGGACTATAAACATGGGGATGTTTAATTGGCCGGCAAGCGCTGGCATGACTGGGTTTCCACAACTAGCTGAGGCTGGTGGTTACAGCCTTAACTTTGATATTCTGGAAGCCAATGTCGTCAACTTGGTAATCGTTATTGGATTACTCATTTATTTTGGTCGAGGCTTTCTAGGGAAATCCCTAGTTAAGCGACGAGAAGACATTGAAACCGCGATCTCCGAAGCTGAAGCCAATCAAGAAAAAGCTGCTGCAACCTTGGCAGAAGAGCAAGAGAAGCTTGCTCAAGCCCAAGCAGAAGCGAAAAAGATTCTGGCTAATGCCCAGACCAATGCAAGTAAAGCGAAAGAGCAAATCCTGGCTGAAGCGAAAACAGAGATTCAACGCATCAAAGATGCTGGATCTCAAGATACTTCTGCTAGTCAGGAACGTGCGATCTCAGAAATTCGACAGCGCGTTACCGCTATGGCCCTAGAGAAAGTTGAAGCTGATTTGAAAAATCAGTTAGGGAATAATGAATCCGCCCAGCGGAAATTAGTCGATCAAAGTATTGCCTTGCTAGGAGGCAACTCATGACACAAAGCATGGTTAGCTCCAAAATTGTTGAACCCTATGCCGAGGCGTTAATGTCTGTGGCTCAAAGCAACAACCTCACCAACCAGATTGGTGAAGATATTAGCTTTGTCCTCAGTCTGTTGGAAACCTCTACTGACCTGAAAGATTTCTTGGTCAATCCACTGACCCCCGCCGATGCTCAGAAGGCCGTTCTTCGGCAGTTAGCTGAATCGCGGGTTCAGAAGCAATTCTTCAATTTTTTGCTGCTCTTGATTGATCGACGACGCATCATCTTCTTAGAAGGTATTTGCAAGTACTATCAGACATTACTGCGCAAACTCAACAATACGGTTTTGGCAGAAGTGACCTCAACGGTGGAACTCACCAAAGAGCAACGTCAAGCCATCACTGAAAAAGTGAAACATATGAGTCAAGCGGCCCAGGTTGATCTTCAAACAAGTATCGATTCTGACCTCATTGGCGGTGTGATTATTAAAATTGGCTCTCAAGTTTTAGACGCCAGCATTCGTGGCCAGTTGCGCCGGATGAATTCTTCTATAACAAGCCTGTCTTAAGGTAATGGTAATTTTCTTGATTACCGCTTAAGTTGTTTGACCTCTACCCACATCACAAATTAGAGCAAGTCCCATGGTAAGCATCAGACCCGACGAAATTAGCAATATTATTCGCCAACAGATTGAGCAATACGATCAACAAGTCAAAGTTGACAATGTTGGTACCGTACTCCAAGTGGGTGACGGTATCGCCCGTGTTTATGGCTTAGAAAAAGCCATGGCCGGAGAACTCTTAGAATTTGAAGATGGCACTGTAGGTGTTGCCCTCAACCTGGAAGAGGATAACGTCGGTGTGGTGCTGATGGGAGACGGTCGCGAACTCCAGGAAGGGAGTACCGTTCGTTCAACTGGTAAAATCGCCCAAATCCCTGTGGGTGATGCCTTGGTTGGTCGCGTTCTAGATGCTCTAGCTCGCCCCATCGATGGTAAGGGCGATATGAACACATCTGAAACTCGCCTGATTGAGTCTCCTGCCCCTGGCATTATTGAGCGGAAGTCTGTGTATGAGCCCATGCAAACGGGCATCACTGCGATTGACTCCATGGTGCCTATTGGCCGAGGCCAGCGAGAGTTGATTATTGGTGACCGTCAAACGGGTAAAACAGCCGTTGCGATTGACACCATCCTCAACCAAAAGTCTGAAGATGTGATTTGTGTCTACGTTGCTATTGGCCAGAAAGCCTCTACCGTGGCTCAGGTAGTTGAAGTCCTGAGAGAACGGGGCGCCCTTGACTACACTGTTGTGGTTGCTGCTAACGCTAACGACCCCGCCACTCTACAATATTTGGCTCCTTATACTGGCGCAGCTATTGCTGAGTACTTTATGTACAAAGGCAAGCACACCTTGGTGATCTACGATGACCTCTCCAAGCAAGCTCAGGCCTATCGTCAGATGTCCTTGCTCCTCCGTCGTCCACCCGGACGTGAAGCCTATCCTGGTGATGTGTTCTATCTCCACTCTCGTTTGTTGGAGCGGGCTGCAAAGCTAAGCCCTGAACTGGGTGAAGGAAGTATGACCGCACTACCGATTGTGGAAACCCAAGCGGGTGACGTGTCGGCTTATATTCCTACTAACGTTATTTCCATTACTGACGGTCAGATCTTCTTGTCTTCTGACTTGTTTAACGCCGGTCTGCGTCCTGCCATTAATGCTGGTATTTCAGTGTCCCGAGTGGGATCTGCTGCTCAGATTAAAGCGATGAAACAGGTTGCCGGTAAGTTGAAGCTGGAATTGGCTCAGTTTGCTGAACTGGAAGCCTTTGCTCAGTTTGCCTCTGACTTGGATCAAGCGACTCAAAATCAGTTGGCTCGTGGAGCACGCCTCCGGGAAATTCTGAAACAGCCTCAATATTCTCCTCTACCTGTAGAAGAGATGGTTGCAGTGATTTATGCCGGTACCAATGGCTATCTTGATGATGTCCCTACAGATAAAGTGACAGAATTTGTCCAAGGGATGCGGGATGATTTGAAAGCCAACCACGCCAAATATGGTGACTTGGTCCGAGGCGAGAAGAAGATGGGTGATGAAGCCGAAGGGATTCTAAAAACAGCCATCGCTGATTTCAAGAAAGCTTTTATGGCTGCGGTCTAGGAGGGAATTATGCCAAACCTCAAATCGATTCGTGATCGCATTTCGACGGTCAAGAATACCAAGAAAATTACTGAGGCGATGCGGCTAGTGGCCGCCGCCAAGGTCCGACGTGCCCAGGAGCAGGTGACAGCAACCCGTCCCTTCGCTGATCGTTTAGCTCAGGTCCTCTATGGCTTGCAAGCTCGACTTCGATTCGAAGAAGTGGAATTACCGCTGCTGCGAGAACGGGCTCTAAGTAAAGTCTGTTTGTTGGTGATCACTGGAGACCGTGGTCTCTGTGGTGCCTACAACAGTAACGCCATTAAACGAGCTGAAGTGCGATCCAATGAACTGAAAGCTAAAGGGATTGACTATACGTTTGTCCTCGTGGGTCGGAAAGCGATTCAGTACTTTCAGCGCCGTGATCAGCCAATCTCAGCTACTTACGATGCTTTAGAGCAAATTCCTACGGCTCAAGAAGCCTCTGGTATTGCGGATGAACTCTTATCGCTGTATCTCTCAGAAACAGTTGATCATGTTGAGTTGATTTATACCCGGTTTCTTTCCCTGGTGAATTCTAAACCTGTGGTCCAAACCCTACTTCCTCTCGACCCTGATGAGTTGGTGGTGGCAGAGGAAGATGAGGTCTTCCGATTAACCACTCGAGGAGGTGAGTTTCAGGTGGAGCGCGAACGATTGGATCGATCTGCTCCCCAGGAAATGCCTTCAGATATGATCTTTGAGCAAAATCCCATTCAAATTTTGGATGCTTTATTGCCACTGTATCTAAACAACCAGCTACTGCGGGCATTGCAAGAATCAGCCGCCAGTGAATTGGCTGCTCGAATGACTGCGATGAACAATGCTAGTGATAATGCTTCTGATCTAATTAGTACCTTGACCTTGTCTTATAACAAGGCTCGGCAAGCAGCGATTACTCAAGAGCTGCTTGAGGTGGTCGGCGGTGCTGAAGCTCTGAACTAAAGGGTTTTACCCCGCAGTCTGACTGCTCTCTTGATCTAAGTGTTTATATTCCCCATCAGCCCTGGTTCAGTATCTGAATCAGGGTTTCCCCTATGGGCTGACTGTTTAGGATCTTTATGCCTGGGAAGTTGAGGTTAAATGGAGTGGAATCCTGGAGGCATTGAAGCCAGGGGGGAACCATTATATTTTGGGAGTTGTAGTGATGACTGCTGAAGAATTGTTGGAGCGTTATGCTGCTGGAGAAAGGGATTTCAGTGGAATTGAGTTTAAACGGGGTCTCCGACTTGAGGATGTCGAGTTGCCAGGTATCAACTTGAGTCAGGCTATTCTCTTTGGGGCTGAGCTGAATGGTACTAACCTGAGTCGGGCGAACTTAAATAACGCTAATTTGGGGAGTGCTTGCTTGGAAAGAACTAATTTAAGAGAAGCTAGCCTTATCCATACCATTATTTCCGAGGGAATTTTGGTTGAGGCCAATCTGAGTAGAGCCGATCTCAGCTTTGCTGATTTGGTTGAATGCCCTTTGAATGATGCCGATCTTACTGGAGCTAACTTGAATGGAACGATCTTGGGCTTCAGGCCAATACTTAAAGGGGCCAACTTGACTAATGTTGATCTGAGTCAATCCTGCATCGATATTCCAGATGGGATTGAAGATCATAGTTTGGAGAGAGCCATTTTCTGCAATACCATTTTGCCTGACGGGACTAAAATCATTAGCTTTATCTGAAGTATTTACAGCTAATAACGGTGCAACTAAAGAGGTTGAGGATTGAAATTAGAGAGTGTTTAACCCTGATTCAGAATTTGGATCAGAGTTTCTCCAATAGCCTTGCAGCTTAGGACCGTTGTACCTGGTGATTGAATATCCCCCGTCCGATAGCCTTGAGCCAACAAAGTCAACACAGCAGACTCAATTTTGTCCGCCGCTGCTGGCTGATCCAAGCCATAGCGCAACATCATCGCCACACTCAGCACTTGGGCTAAAGGATTGGCCTTATCCTGACCTGCAATATCTGGGGCAGAGCCATGGACGGGTTCAAACACCCCTGGACCGTCTGCTCCCAAACTGGCAGAGGGTAACATGCCGATACTGCCCGTGAGCATGGCGGCAATATCCGAGAGAATATCGCCAAATAGATTACTGGTAACGATGGTGTCGAACTGTTTGGGCCAGCGGACGAGCTGCATAGCGGCGTTATCCACGTACAGATGAGAGAGCTCTACATCAGGGTATTCGGATGACAATGCGGTGATGAGATCGCGCCACAGTTGCGACACTTCTAATACATTTGCTTTATCCACAGAACAGAGCTTACCACTCCGTTTTTGGGCGGTTTCAAAGGCGACTCGACCAATCCGATCAATCTCTGCCACGGTATAGGCCATTGTATTGACGCCCCGTTGCTCCCCCGTTTCGGTGCTAAACACCCCTTTGGGTGAGCCGAAATATATGCCGCCTGTTAGCTCTCGCACCACCATGATGTCCACGCCTTCAACCACCTCAGGTTTTAGACTGGACGCATCAATCAGCTGGGGCAGAATTTGGGCGGGTCTCAGATTGGCAAAGAGTTCTAGTCCTGCCCGTAATCCCAACAGCCCAGTCTCAGGACGGAGATGACGGGGCATTGTGTCCCATTTATAGCCCCCAATCGCAGCCAACAAAACTGCATCACTTTGTTTGCAGGTATCTAAGGTTTGTTTCGGTAGCGGGTTCTCTACCGCATCAATAGCGGCTCCTCCAATCAATGCCTCATTAAATTCAAAGGTCAAATTTTGCTGCTGCCCCACAACCTTGAGAATATCAACGGCCACGGCCATGATTTCAGGGCCAATACCATCTCCTGGCAACAACGTAATTCGATAGGTCTGAGTCATGATTGTTTCGATAGAAAGCACACAGGCTATCTATCATATGACGCAGCAACTCCTAACACCATAGAACTTGAAAATCTTCACGACTCAGTTCTTCTGGGTTGAAGAAGATTATTTCTAAGACCTTACAGCTTAGCGATCAGACGGCTCAGGAGTGGGTGGATCAAAAATCACATCTTCATAGATCGCCGCCATCTCTCCCTCGTAATTGATGCTACTCAACGTGAAGGTCTCACTGGTAGAGGTGTAGGTTTCCAAAACCCATCTACCTTCACTCCGACGAAAGCACTCAATTCGTTGCCGTTTAGCGTTGATTAACACATATTCTTGCAGACTCTCAAGGGACTGATAATCGGCAAACTTATCCCCCCGGTCAAAGGCTTCAGTGGAGGCCGAGAGGACTTCCACAATCAAGGAGGGAAATTGTTTGTAGGTTGCTGTTGCCTGATCGCGATCATCACAGGTGACCATGACATCAGGATAGAAAAAACGATTGTTCGGGTTGACACGCGCTTTCATATCCGACAAATAAACCCGACATCCAGACCCTCTAATATGATTGCGCAGACCAACCGCTAGATTAAGAGCAATGGTGACATGGGCATCTGATGCACCTGCCATTGCATAGACTTCACCATCCCGATATTCATGCTTAATGGGACTGGCTTCTTCGTAAGAGAGGTATTGTTCTGGGGAGAGATGGACTTGTTTTGGGGAGGCAACCATGATTTTTTTCTAGGACAATCAAGTTTGATCTCCTATTTAGAATAACGTGCCATCTTCTGGAGTGCATTTAGCAGTCACAAAAGTGGAGTCTTTGATGAGGTAATACACGGGCAAGGGTTGGTGTGATTGGACCCAGTGACCGGAGTGATAGTGATCATTGTTCCGTCTGTTGAAATCCCACACCCTGAAAGGTATATGCATCTGACAGGGGAGCAGCCCATGCCTCAATATCGACAAAATTTACCCCAATTATCGAGCGACGTTTTTTTGACGGACGGGGGGTTAGAAACCACCCTGATCTTTCATAAAGGTATCGATTTACCTGACTTTGCTGCCTTCGATTTATTGAAAGATAACCCAGGATATGAAGCCCTCTATGGGTATTTTCAAACCTATGCTCAGCTCGCTCAGACCTATGAAGTGGGCCTGATCTTAGAAAGTGCCACATGGCGAGCCAATTCAGACTGGGGCACCAAGCTTGGTTATGATGCAGCCGAGTTGGCCGCCATGAATCGGAATGCGATCGCACTTCTGCATACCATTCGCCAACAATACGAAACCGAAACCAGCCGCATGGTCATTAGTGGCTGTATCGGCCCTCGGGGAGACGGATATCAGGTCGATACCGCCATGACCCCAGCTGAAGCTCAGGTATACCATCTGCCTCAAATTGAAGCCTTTCGCGATGCCGAAGCCGATATGGTCAGTGCCGTCACCATGACCTATGCCGAAGAAGCCATTGGCATTACGAGAGCGGCCCACTTAGTCGGTATGCCTGTGGTTATCTCCTTCACCGTGGAAACCGACGGCAAGTTACCGACGGGGCAAGTATTGAAAGATGCGATCGCACAAGTCGATGCCGCCACGGGCAATGGACCTATTTATTACATGATCAACTGTGCTCATCCATCCCATTTCGATCATATATTTGCAACCAACGAACCTTGGCTGACCCGCATTCATGGACTTCGGGCCAATGCATCCACCAAAAGCCATGCCGAATTGGATGAAGCGGTAGAACTCGATGATGGTAACCCCCAGGAACTGGGTCAGCAATATTTAAATTTAAGTGATGCCTTACCTAACCTGAATGTCCTAGGGGGATGTTGCGGGACCGACCATCGACATATTGAAGCGATTTGCAAAGCCTGTCTACAGCCTCGTCCTACCGCCAAGTCATATTAAGCCGAGACCTTATTATTGTGCTTGAAATCCCCACGACAGGGAAAATCTTGATGTGGTAATCATAGAGGTGAGCTATTTCATTAACCTCAAGACATGAGTACAGATCCTTCCCTTCCTCAACTCCCCTACCTTCTCCGCTATAAAAGAGAGGTCGCCATTGTCTTTATGTTGTTGGGCGGGCTTAATATCGGTTTGGGAGTTTGGCTCTTGCTCTTAGGCAAGTTTTACTTCCCCCTGATCTTGGGATGCCTAATTGGCTATATTAGCTTTGGCTATTTCACCAAACCCATGGCTACGATCCATCATGACCAAGTTGCTTTGTATAACATGTTGGGAAAAAAGGTCAGATCCTATTCCATCAGCACCTTGAGTGATCTACAGCTCCAGGGGCGGCAATTGTATGTTCAACAAGGAGACGCCCTAAAAAAAGTGAGACTGTCTCCTTGGATTATTCACACCAAAGACTGGCAAACGCTGGAGACCGTTCTGCGATCGCAGCCTCAACTCCAGGCTAAATAAGGTAACCGTTCTGTTGTTTTCTCGATCTTTTTGACCTGGCCTAACAATTGCCCACAGGCATCCCAGGTGCCAGATAGCATCATTTGCCGAGGGCCTTCGCCCATACTAATGGCATGGGAGACATCCCCCCAGGTCAGAGTCAGTGGATCTAGGTCAATTTTTACCGACGTTTCGGGATGCTGAGTCAGATGGGATTGTAGTTGTTGCACCACATCGGCAGCAGCCGTAACGCAAGGAATGCCAATCGCCACACAATTTCCAAAGAAGATTTCGGCAAAACTTTCCCCGACAATCGCTTTAATCCCCCATTTTGCAATCGCTTGGGGGGCATGTTCCCTGGATGAACCGCAACCAAAGTTGCCATTAACGACTAATACGCTGGCCCCTTGGAATTGTGGTAAATCAAATGGATGCTGTCCACCCGTTTGCTGGCGATCATCCGCAAAGACCTGTTGTCCCAGACTGTCAAAGGTCACGCATCGCAAAAACCGGGCAGGAATAATCCGATCCGTATCAATATCGTTGCCAGTCAAGGGAATGCCAGTGCCACTATGGGAATGAATTTGGCTCATGATTTCGCTAAACAGATGAGGTTGGTCTTTATTCTGACATCATTTCTACCGATGACGAGAAAGAAATCAACGAGTAAACCTGGGAGGAGCCTGTCTCCTTCCGCTTTATTCTCGAGAACCAATACACCAGAAAAAGTTATCTATGTCAGCCTTGATCATCAAATATTGACAATATAGGCATGACCAATTAGTGATTTAGCCATACCTATATTGAGTCAATACCTAAGATCGGAACAGCCAGTAGATGTTCAAGTTTTTAGAGCAGAGAAGGACTAAGCCCCACCGTTATCCGTTCCATCAATTGAGAGAGCCCCCTAAATAAATAGTTGATGTAGCAACTGCATAAGAACATGCAGTTCATTAATGAGCTAAATTCTGCTAAGCAATTGATGCAGACGGCATATTCTTTCGCGAGCAAATCTTTCTCGGCCACTGCAGAGACCTGGCGACATGAATCTTTTAATCTCAATATTTCAACCGTATTTATAAGTATGAATCTATTCTTGGGTTAAGGAAATGTAGGCAGAGCATGAACTTTCTTAGATTAAATTTATACTTTTAGGGGAAAATACGTATAAAACTAAATTAGTAGCCGATCAATATAGAAGCATGTGCCTCTGGGCAAAGTCATGATTAACCGAGAATATTCGGAGGCTGTCCCATACTAAATTTGAAAAAAATATGGGGAACACTAGTTTTATGAGGCAGGGACACTAGCTAAACACATGTTAAAAGCATTTTACAAAGCTCAGGTCTATAAGAACGTGATGGAAGAGCTGGTCGAAGAAGAAATCGACCGGCAAACCCGCAACTTTAAACCTGAAACCGCCAAAGCTTTAAACCGCATTGACGTCGTATCCTATGCCCTCAATCGATTGCCACCCCTTTATGCTTCTAGTCAAGAAGGGGTCTATCGGCAAAAGCAGCGAGGGCAACAACAATTTGGGCAACGCCTACGGGCTGCCGTCCATCAATCCTTAAAAGTGGTTGCTCAGCAGCCCACGCGGGTGACGACTCCCCTTCTTCCTCAAGAGGAAGTCGAAGCAGAAATGCATATTGCCAGGATGGCCCTAGAGGAATTGGCTGATTCCATGACGGATCTAGAGTTGGACGGTTAAGTCTATTTAGCCTCTCTATCCGCTTGAATTGTGGTCACTGTTAAGTCGGACGACAGTTGGGTCAGTTTTTATGGCTCAGCCCAATCGTCGGATTACCCTACGCAAGAGATAAAAAGCAGGAAAGCAATTCTTGCAAAGACCCATGGCAAAATTGTCATGGGTCTTTTGAATTAGCCTATACTTTGCAATCACAAAAAAATATTTCTAGTTGATTTCACGGTGATCCGTTAAGACCCATACGGGGAACTATAAAGAGTAACGATCTTTAGTAAGACCGTTAACCTAAGTGGAAAAATACAGTTTGTAGAGCATATAGCAGGGATGACCTGAAGTCAGACAAAGGATAGAAACAGTTACAGATAATGTGACCCATAGAGAGCCAACAGAAGAGTACTATAGATTCTCTACTTGCTCTGAAATAAGGACTTTCTGAACATTCAGGTTGAGACATCTTCAACCATGAACAGAAATAACCGATTATTACTTAATGTGTCATATCCATATTTTCGTTAACGTAGATTTCTACACTTTTCTAAGTATTCTCTCAACTGAATGACTCCCACTGACTACCTATTTTCCTCTGTGTCATAAATGCAGAGTTCACCAAATCGTTGTGTGTTGAGAAGGAAGAACAATACCCATGGCAGCAACTATGAGTGGCAAAATCTCAAACAAGTTGAACGTAGCAGACTTGCTCAGCCAGCATGCTAATGCCAAAAAAGATGGTTGCTTAGTCGTTTCTAACGGCGCTATCAATTGGTTTTTTTATCTTGAAGAAAGCCAGTTAGTTTATGCGACCTACTCGGCTGACCCCCTGGACCTGTTAGATAACCATTTGCGA
The DNA here is from genome assembly GCF_021497025.1 of Acaryochloris sp. 'Moss Beach'. Classification (NCBI taxonomy): domain Bacteria; kingdom Bacillati; phylum Cyanobacteriota; class Cyanophyceae; order Acaryochloridales; family Acaryochloridaceae; genus Acaryochloris; species Acaryochloris sp. 'Moss Beach'. The sequence continues at coordinate 524,623 of NZ_CP071717.1, read as the reverse complement.
CGGCTCAGTCGTCAGGTTCCTTCCCTCAACAGCGAAGTACGGACTCAAGTCAGAATTAACTTTAACGGCGACTCCTCCGAGCAGATTTGCCCTGATTATCAAGCCATTTCTTGGTTAGTGAGAACCAACCAGCTAAAGCCTGCCGAAGCTGCAACCTTGGTAGAAGGCATTGTCATCGAGATTCTAGAGTCCTATTTGTTGGTCTCTGAAGGAACCTATAAGTTTTTACCTAAGTCGGCTCACCTTCCTGTTTATACCAAGCAGACCATCCCCCCCTTACTGCAAAAATGTCAGAAACGTTTGAATGCCTGGCAAGCTTTAGGGCCAATGGTTTGGTCCCCCCATCAGCGGCTCTATTTTTCAGAGCAGAGTCCTGGAGCAGCAAAATTATCTCCGAGTAAAGTTCAACAGTTACAGAAAATTCTGCGAGGATTTAGCTTTCGCCACCTTGGGGTGCTACTCAACCTCGATGAACTCCAACTGGCCCAAAACCTCAACTCTTTGATTGTGGACAAAGTAATCTTATTGCAAGATCCACAACCCCCCTTTAATCAGTTACCTCGATTGGCCATCGGGGCGGTTGGCAATGCCCCTCAGGCCAGTGGTGCACAGTCCAATAGTGATGCTGCATTAGGAAATATTGGCACCAGCGAGATTGGCCAGAAGAGCTACACCATTGCCTGTGTGGATGATAGTCCTGCCATTCTCAATACCATTAATCGATATCTGCAAGATCAAAACGTTTCTGTTGTGATGATCAGTGATCCAGTGAAAGCCTTAATCCAAATTATGCGGGCTAAGCCGGATTTGATTTTGTTAGATGTCGGCATGCCTTGGGTGGATGGTTACGAGCTTTGTCGCCTGATCCGCAAGAATTCTCAATTCAAGAAAATTCCGGTGGTGATGGTAACAGGAAACACAGGGTTAATTGACCGGGCCAAAGCCAAAGTTGCTGGGGCCACGGACTATTTAACCAAACCGTTTACCCAAGCGGATCTTCAAAAAATGGTCTTTCGCCACTTGACTTGATAGATATCCTCAGGTGTATTTTGTCAGGAAAAGGGCACTCTGAAAGTGTCAGGTGAAACCATGGATTACCTTGATTTGTTTTAGGAGCAATAACAAATGAGAACTGTTTTAGTAGTGGATGATGGTCCGGCAGAACTAGAGCTAATTTGCAGTTATTTACGGGAAGGCGGTTATGCCGTTATCAGTACAACTGATGCGAAGGATGCCTTAGCCAAAGCAGAATCTCAGAAGCCCGATATTGTGGTGACTGATGTGGTGATGCCCGGAATGAGTGGCTTTGAACTCTGTCGCAGTTTGAAGAAGAATGAGGCGACCCAACAATTACCCGTAGTGATTTGTACCTCTAAGAACCAAGACTTAGACAAGCTCTGGGGTAAAAAACAAGGGGCGGATGCCTACATCACCAAGCCCTTTACCCGCGAAGATTTGCTCCAAGCTGTTCAATCTGTTGTTTAAGCAATGAAACTGCCCACTCTAGACCTTCAATCATCGCCGTCACAGGAAGGATTAGGTGATCCTTATCTCAAGTTGCGGTTGAGTGATAGCGTACCTGTTGCACTACCCATGGAGGCAGCCCGCGAAGTAATTGTGGTGCCTGTTGAGCAAATCTCGCCGATTCCCAATATGCCCACCTGTGTCCTGGGGCTCTTGAACCAGCGAAGTCGGGTGTTTTGGATTGTAGACCTGTCTATCATGCTGGGCTATACAGGCTTGATGGCCAACGCCAGGCAATTTAACATTGCCATTCTCCAAGTGGGTCAGGTTCCCCTAGGGTTAGCGGTGCCAACCGTACAAGGTGTAACGCGATTTTCCACAGATACCATCCAGTCCCCTATTGGTACGGTTGCTCCCAGTATTGCGCCCTATTTACGGGGGTGTTTGCCAGAAGAGAAAGAAATTCTATTGGTTCTGGATCCTGACGCAATTGTGAACGCATCCGTGTTGCAGCGTTAATACCACCATGGGGAGAAGTTTTGAAGCATTGAAAATATCTTATGTCAAAACTAACTAGACCGGGTTGATCTTGAATCTCCCCCTGGAGCAAGCACTACAGCAATTTTATTTCTTCTAAGGTTCGTTGGACCTTGAGTCTTCTACATAACATTATCCGTAATTCAGAGAGGCACGATTCCCCATGCATATGAAAGATCATGCAGACGATACAGCCATCAATAATGGCCATAGCGACAAAAATATTGTCCCCCTTGATCTAGAGCAGATGACTGCTGGCATCAGCGATTCCTACTCTCAAGGGGCAGATGAGTCTAAGGCAGTGATGCCTATGTCTGCAAGCCCTGCTCCCAGCGCTGATCCCGTAACGAAAGCAGCCGTCAAGCCGCTAATGCAGCGATTAGGACTCAAAACAAAGGCCACGGTATTGGCTATTAGCCTTGGGGTTATCCCCGTGGCGGTTATTGGACTAGTTGCCAGTTATATTGCCGATCAATCGATCTCTCAAAAGGTTGTTGAGAACAAAAAAGCACTGACAACCCAGATCTCAGCTAAGGTTGCCTCCTATATGCGGGAGAGATTTGGTGACATCCAGATTATGTCTAGTTTGGACGTTTTTGTCGATCCGGCCTTGCGCAAGGCTACTTCCAGAGAAGCGAAGCAAGCTTCCCTAGACAAGTTTATCGACGCTTACACCATCTACAACAGTGTTGGGTTCTTCGACTTGAAGGGGAATGTCATGGCCCAATCATCGGGTAAGGCTCTGGGGAACCACAGTGACCGATCTTATTTCCAAGCCGCCGTAAAATCTGGAAAACCCTATATCTCTCAGCCCCTACTGTCTAAATCTTCCGGCGTTATCTCGGTTTACACCGCTAATGTGGTCCTTGATCGAGCCTCTGGTAAACCCATCGGTGTGGTCCGGGCCAGAATGCCGGTAACATTCCTGGAAGATTTGCTCGTGGGAATTGATGGCTCTGAAAATGGCTACCTGGTTGATCAGAACGGCAAGCTGTTTGCCGGATCGAATGAAGCCAAAGCAACCATCCTTGCAGCCAATAAAACTGGGGAGTCGTTGTCTGCCGATAAGAAGTTCTCATGGTACAAGACGGTTAAGGATACACAGGAGGTACGATCCCTCCCGGTTGAAGACAAATTAGAGACCATTGTGCCGTTCCAGGCGCTAAATAACTCTGACGATCCGTTCTTGAAAAATTTGCCAGCTTTAGGCTGGAAGACCATTCTGGAAACAGACAAGGGGATTGCCTTTAGCTCGGTGAACCAGTTGCGGTTGGCCCTACTCTTAGGTTCCCTCGCTGCTGCGATTGTGGTGGGTGCCATTGCGGTTTTAATCTCCGAACGGGCAACTCGACCGATTATTGAGTCTGCTGAAGCGGTGAACTCAATTGGTCAAGGGGACTTGGATACTCGGGTAAATGTCGCCGGAGAGGATGAGCTTGCTCAACTGGGAGACAACATCAACAACATGGCGGAACAACTTCAAACCCTGTTGTTGGAACAAGAATATACCGCCCAACAAGAATTAGAGCGGCAGACGGAAGTTGCCGACGCCCAACGAAAACAAAATGAAACGTTGCAGGCAGACTTGCTGACTCTATTGACCGACGTGGAAGCGGCCTCTGATGGAGACTTAACCGTCCGAGCCAACGTGGACGCCAGCGAAATCGGAATTGTGGGTGACTTCTTTAACTCCATTATTGAGAACTTGAGAGACATTGTGGCCCAGGTGCAAGTCGCCTCTGCCCAGGTGAACGATTCAGTGTCAACCAATAGCTCGTCTATTGTGACGTTGGCGGATGAGGCGTCAGCTCAGGCCGAGCAAGTGGAACAATCCCTACAATTCGTGGAAGATTTGACCCAAGCAGCCCAAGAAGTCTCAGATAACGCTCAACAGGCTGCCGAGATTGCTAAAACAGCCTCTGAAACGGCGGTGAATGGTGGAGCCACCATGGATCTAACGGTGGCCAGTATTGACCAGCTGCGCGAAACCGTTGCTGAAACGGCTAAGAAAGTGAAACGATTGGGTGAATCTTCTCAGCAGATTTCTAAGGCGGTTTCTTTGATTAACCAAATTGCCTTGCAGACCAACTTGCTGGCGATTAACGCCAGTATTGAGGCGGCTCGAGCTGGTGAAGAAGGCCGGGGTTTTGCGGTGGTTGCGGAAGAAGTGGGTGCCCTAGCGTCTCAGTCTGCAACAGCAACGAAGGAAATTGAGCAAATTGTGGAGAACATTCAGCTAGAAACTGCTGAGGTGGTCAACGCGATGGAAGTGGGTACAACCCAGGTGGTCGAAGGAACGCGCATGGTCCAAGATACCAAGCAAAGCCTTGGCCAAATTGTGTCAGTGTCCCAACAGATTGCGGACTTGGTGCAAACGATTTCGGGTTCTACGGCATCCCAAACGGCTAAAGCTCAAATGCTGTCTAAGCTCGTTCAAAACGTGGCGAAGGTGTCTGAGAATACCTCCGATTCTTCCCGCCAGGTGGCCGGATCCCTGCAAGAAACGGTGGAAATTGCTAAGCAGCTGCAGGCCTCTGTGAGTACCTTCAAAATTAGCGAAGCCTAGGAAAATGACTGGGCTGGCGGATCGAAGCTAACTTTAACTGGCTTCGACCCGCCAGTCCACCACAAGAAATTTACTCAGTCTTGATATCGGGTTCAGGCTGATTGCCCAGTTAATAATTGGTACTGAGAGAGAAACCATGTCCCACGATAGTGAACAGGAAGTTCGCCTTCAGTTTCTGGAAGAAGCCTTTGAGCATTGTCACCAAATCGAATCGGGCCTTCTGGGAATAGGCACCAGCGGTGTTGATCGACAACAAATGGATGGCGTTCTGCGAGCTGCCCACTCCGTCAAGGGGGGAGCCGCCTTGATGGGCTTCCATAACCTAAGCCAGCTGGCCCACCGTTTGGAGGACTTTTTCAAAGTCCTTAAAATCGGTAAAGTCGAGGTGAATGGCGAAACCGAAAGCCTGTTGCTAACGGGCATGGATTTCATGCGTCAGGTCGCAACCCTCAATCAACAGGGGGATGATGTTGACGAACAATGGCTAGAAACCCAAGCCAACCCAGTGATGGAACAGCTCCATGACTTGCTGGGTGATCCTCAACCTGAGGATGAAGCCTCACTCCTCTCTTCTGAGGTGGGTGAAGACATGAGCTTTGTGCTTTTTGAGTCAGAAGTAGAAGAATGCTTGACTCGGTTAGAAGAGCAAATGACCAGTCAAGATGTGAATATCATCGTTGCTGAATTTGATTCTACCCTGGAAGAATTGGGTGGATTAGGTGAAATGTTGGATATGCCAGCGTTTCATGGTTTATGCCAGTCGACGTTGCAATATCTGAAGTCCTCGACGGAGCCGGATCAGCAGCTCAAAATTGCTGAAGTGGGCTTGCAAGAACTACGGCGTTCCCAAGCTATGGTCCTAGTGGGCCAAAAAGATGCGATTCCTGATGCTCTGGATGTTAGCTCTCTGGGAGAGATTGCAGGTGCCATCGGACAACCTGCTGATGTTTCAGCGGATCTGACAACGGAAGACGCTGATCCATTTGCAGGCATGGAGTTTGCGCTAGAACCCCTCGATTTGGGAATAGCCGATCCAGCTGAAGCCGACTTGCTTGCAGGGGCTGAGCTAGAATTTGAACCTCAAGAATTAGACGCGACTGTAGCCGAGCCAGACTTATTTGCAGGGGCTGAGTTAGAATTTGACCCCCAAGAGTTGGAAACAGCCGCAGCCGAATCCGACCTATTTGCAGGGGCGGACCTAACCCTAGAGCCCCAAGATTTAGAAGCAGTTGCCCCCTCAGAAGCCGCTTCTTCTGTAGAGATACCGGCGCTAGAAGAACCACAGCTTGCTCCCGCCGCAGACTTGGATGCTTTTGCCGATGTAGATTTGGCAGGTATTGCTGAAGAAATTGAATCCCTCGTCCCCGAAGAAACGGCTGTGCCTGCCCTTGAGGTGGAGAGTTCTACAACTCAGCCAGAAATAGCAGAAGAGGTAGAGTGGTCTGACTCATTTGCTGCAGAAGCGGTAGACCTAATTAGTTCCTTTGATGCGACTCCTGAGCAGTCGGTCAGTCCCCCTGTAGAAGTGCCGAAAGTTGCTGAACGCAAACCGGCTCGGAAGCGTGCCTCTACTCGGACGGTTGCCAAACCCATGGCGACTGGGGCTGCAGCTCCAGAGACTGCAGATACGACCATTCGAGTGCCTGTGAGTAAGCTCAATCAGCTCAATGAATTATTTGGAGAGCTGATTATTGAACGAAATGGTTTGCAAATGCAGTTAAAGCAGCTGCGAAACCTAACCGAGCTTTTGCGAGACCGGGTTCATACCCTTGATAAATCCAATGCTCAATTGCGAGCAGCCTACGACAAAATTTCTGTGCAGGAGGTGTCTGCCCAGGCTGTTCCTGCCATGGCTGTTCCTGTCGGTGTCGGTGGCCAGGCCAATGGCTCTGCTACCCCCGCTAGCTTTACTAGCCCTCATCTCGATAATGATTTTGATCTCCTGGAGATGGACCGCTATAGCGAGATGCATTTGCTATCCCAGGAATTGATGGAAGCCGCGGTGCAAATTCAAGAGGTGACTGGAGACATCAATACCGGCCTAGGAGATGCGGAGCAAACTACTCGGGGACTCACCCGAACGTCAAAATTGATTCAGACCAGCATGACGCAAGTGAGAATGCGTCCAGTTTCTGAATTGCTGAGTCGTTTCCCACGCGTTTTACGAGATTTGAGCTTGCGATTTGGTAAGCAGGTAGAGCTGAAGATTGTTGGAGGGACGACCCTGGTCGACCGCTCGATTCTGGAATCTTTGAATGATCCGCTGATTCACTTAATCCGCAATTCTTTTGATCATGGGATAGAAAAGCCCGAGGCACGGGTTGCTGCTGGTAAATCTCCGAAGGGCATTATCGAAATTCGGGCAACCTATCGAGGCAACCAAACTCAAATCACGATCAAGGACGATGGTGGCGGCATTAACCTTGATAAGATCAAAAGCCGAGCCATGGAAATGGGGTTGGATGCCGAGGATCTGCGGAATGCTAGCACTAGCGACTTACTCGATTTAATTTTTGAACCTGGCTTTAGTACGGCATCATCGGTGACGGATCTGTCCGGCCGAGGCGTCGGTATGGATGTGGTCCGCACAAATTTACAGAAAATTCGAGGTTCAATTGCGGTTGATACGGAAACGGGAGTAGGCACGACCTTTACCATTTCGGTGCCCTTCACCCTGTCGGTGATTCGAGTGCTGCTCGTAGAAGTTGCCAATATGATGTTGGCGTTCCCCACTGACATTGTCGAAGAGATGATGCTGCTGAACTCCGAAGATATTATGGACAGTGCTGGGGCCGAAGTCCTGAATTGGGATGGTGAAATGGTGCCGTTGGTGCGCCTGAATCAGTGGCTACAACTGCCCCGGATTGCTAAGTTGCCGGATACGGAACAGACCCCCAGTATTAATGCCCCCACTGTGTTGATGGTGGAAGATGGCAATGAGCTGGTCGGTCTACAGGTAGATCGCTACTGGAGTGAACAGGAAGTTACAATCCGTCAGGCTGAAGGGAATATTGCTATGCCGGAAGGCTTTGCGGGCTGTACGATTTTGGGTGATGGTCGGGTCATTCCCCTGATTGATGCCCTTAGCCTCCTCAACTGGATGAACGATCGTAATAATGATTTTACGGGTAACTCCGGTGCTTTGGCGGGTGCTTTATCGGGGGCTGACACCCCGATGGTGGATACAACAGCCACTCAACAACCTTTGGTTATGGTGGTGGATGACTCTGTCAATGTTCGCCGATTCCTAGCTTTGACCTTAGAAAAAGCAGGATACCGAGTTGAGCAGGCTAAAGATGGCCAACATGCCCTGGAAAAACTTGAATCAGGTCTACCGATTCAAGCAGTGGTTTGTGATATTGAAATGCCCCGAATGGATGGATATGGGTTCTTGGCTCATGTGAAGGCCAAGCCTGACTTTAAGTCGATTCCTGTGGCGATGCTGACGTCTCGAAGTGGAGATAAGCATCGCAAGTTGGCGATGACTCTGGGCGCTTCTGCCTATTTCTCTAAGCCCTTTAGAGAGAAAGAGCTTCTGCAAACCCTAGAGCAGTTTACCCAAGCAAAATGATTGTGAGTGATTGAACGCTATGGCTATTTTTTCATCGGTGCGATCGCAACGGGGTACCAACCGCAACACCGAAGCGACAGAGCAACTTATCGCCTTTAAACTGCGGGGAGAATGGTTTGCGTTACCCGTTGCAGCAGTGCAAAAGGTGATTCCTTTGGGGACGATGCATGGCGATCCGCATAATACGGGTATCAGCTTAACCCTCCACCAAGGCCAAGAAATCACGGTCGTGGATGTGGGACATCGAATTTTTAATGAGGCTGCATCATCTTTGATGGCAGATGATCTAGAGGCGACCTTTCAATCCAAAGCAGATGATTCTCAAACTTCTCAGCGATGTCTTGTACTGATCAAAACTGCTGAAGGTGGCGTTGTCGGTGTGCCCATTGATTCCCAACCCGCTATTCGTCGAGCTGGAAAATCCCAGTTTGCCCCCATCCCCAGTTCTTTTCTGGATCGGGGTAATATCCACTGTGTTAGCTCCATGATCGTGGATGATGGAGGCGTTGACCCTTTATTCTTACTCGATCCTGAATCGCTCAGCTCTATTTAAATTGCTTGGTGTTTCACAAAAGAGAAACAAGAGCCGTAATGCCGGACGAGGCTCTTTTGCCGCTACCCCCCGCTTTGATCTCGTTAGGGCGGTTATAAAGCTTCAATCCCATTAGGGGTGGGGGATTTAAGTGTGCAGAGCATTGATAATGTCCCGCCATGATCCTATCGATTTAAGACAGGAACTTGCTATTGGCATTGCACAGATTAGCCCTAGCGCAAAGGTTGAGTTTGACTCAAGCTCTGATCAACGATTTTGTGGACTAACCTTTATAGGGTAGACCTCTTGAGAAATTAATCATAGCTAAAACTTCGTTTTAGACAGGGACTCACGGCAATACTTTTCTGAAGAATACTGCCGTCAAATCAAAATAATGAGCGTCTTCTTGAAGGTAACCGATGCGCCTAGATCGGGCGACCTCGGTACATTCTTTGGACTTTATTATTGGGTGTTGTCTGGGGTGGAGATTCGGCTGATGCTTGTGCTGGTGGAGACTGTGGTGCGGCTCCTCCGGCAAACACCAATTGATTGTCTGCAACAACAACTTGAGCAGATTTCAAGAACTCATTTAAAGTGGTCCAAGTTTGCCCAGGGTTTGCTTGCAACCAGGCTTCTCCCATCACAGTTGCTTCAGGCCGAGGCACTTTATAGCGCATTTGCATGGCAACGAGTACTTTGAGGCGGTCGTCCATCCTAGATCCTTGCAGGTTTAAATTAACTGATAGCCTTTGGAAGAATTTCGTATAGGAGTTTTATATCATCAATATGATATCAAGTCCGGATAATCTTTAGGTTACCCATTTCTCTGACAAAAACGCATATTATGCGTTTATCAACTACTGATTGAATCCTAAGGGAATATGCATTTTTCGCACTATCAATCTTTAAGCGCATCGCTATGTCAATCTTATCTATAGATAGCCTAACTATCGGTGAGAATAGGTGGCCAGGATTGTCTTTGTAAGTAGGGTTTAGGCTTCCCCTGTAAAGTATTTACTCCCAGTCTTAAGGAGTACTCTATTGACTGTCTACCCATTTAAAAAGATAGCGATATAGGTGAGGTCAACAACGTTACACTCCACAACGTCATTTTGTCTCTCTTTATACATCTGGGAGGAGATTAATCTCAAAATCTCAACCCTAAAAGTAGGTTCTTATCTCACAAAGTCTTGCCTCTTTTATTTAAAAATAAACCCTGTACAAGCCTGATGAAGAGGGTGAGATGTTCCTTGAGGTTTGTGAATAATCTGTTGCTATGACAAAACGTCTTCTAGAAAAGGGCATACTCAACATGTGATTTGTCTAGAGATTAAGCATGGGAGCATTAGTGACTCAATCACAAAAAGTTTAGGCGTTTTTCTCAACTACTAAACACCTAAACATCTTTGATTGAAGGACTAATCTGGACAAAGATTTGATAGTTGTGTGTGTCTGTCCCAAAGATGATTCTCTTGCTAGATAAACAACAGTGTGAATGAGGTCAAGGAGCTGTAAAGCACTCATGTCTAGAAATTTAAAAGCCTAAGCCGCCCGGCCAGCCGCGCCATCGCCGCGCATCTTTACGTTGGTCAATGCTGAAAAAACCAATTTATTTATATTTAACTGCTGCCATTGTATTGGTCTGGAGTAGTGCTGCAGTTGCCCAAGAAGCCCCTTCATCCATTTTTTCTGGTGAAGCTAAAGTGGTGGCAGACACCATTTGGGTCCTATTTGCAGCCTCCCTCGTATTCTTTATGAATGCTGGGTTTGCCATGTTGGAAACCGGGCTTTGTCGTAGTAAAAATGCGGTGAACCTGCTTGCAAAAAACCTAATTGTATTTGGTTTGGTGAGTTTGGCTTACTGGGCCGTGGGTTTTGGCATTATGTTTGGCAATGGCAATGATTTTATGGGGACTACGGGATTCTTCCTGGGAGGAAATGACAATAGTCCGGCCACAGGTGACGCCTATTATGGAGCGTTTACCGCTCTCAATTGGGCAGGAATTCCCCTCAATGCCAAGTTCTTCTATCAGTTGATGTTTGCAGGGACTGCAGCCACCATCGTGTCGGGTGCCATCGCTGAACGAGCCAGATTTATTGCCTTCTTTATTTTTAGTATCTTGCTGACCTCCATTTGTTACCCCATGGTGGGGCATTGGATTTGGGGCGGTGGCTTCCTACAAAATATGGGCTTTTATGACTTTGCAGGCTCTACTGTGGTCCACATGGTTGGAGGATGGGCGGCTCTAGTTGGAGCTGCTTTGATTGGCCCTCGAAGTGCTCGATACTTTGAAGGAAAAAGTTATCCCATCCCCGGGCATAACCTCAGTATTGCGACTCTGGGTGGATTAATTTTGTGGTTGGGGTGGTTTGGTTTTAATGGGGGGAGCACCATGGCTGCTGATCCTGCTGCCATTAGCCATATTATTGTGGTCACCAATCTCGCCGCAGCTTCAGGAGCTGTGGCTGGTACCCTCACCGCTTGGATCTATTTCGGTAAACCAGACTTAACCATGACCATTAATGGCATGTTGATTGGCTTGGTGAGTATCACAGGAGGATGTGCTTTTGTGACTGCTGGAAGTGCAGTACTGATTGGCTTGCTCGGCGGTATTGTGGTGGTCTTTGCTGTTGATGTCTTTGACAATTTCAAAATCGATGATCCGGTGGGTGCCCTATCCGTGCATATGGTAGGCGGATTCTGGGGGACTTTGGCGGTTGGCCTGTTTAGCGTTGGCCCAGATACCTTTAGCTGGTATACAGAAGGGGCTGGTCCCGCTGCAGGTCTTTTTACCAGTGGCTCATTAAATCAAGTCGGGATTCAGCTCGCAGGTCTGGCCATTGTCAGTGTGTTCACAGTGGTTTTCAGCTTCATTGCGTGGACAGCCCTCAAATATCTCTCAGGCATTCGTGTTTCTCTAGAAGATGAGAAGGTTGGCTTGGACCTCAGCGAACATGCGATGGAAGCCTATCCTGGTTTCTTAGGGGATGAGCATCTTTAGTACAGCTAAATTTGCAATCTAAGATTAAAAAGCGGCTGTCATTGACAGCCGCTTTTTAATTCTGAAAACAAGGGCTAAAGCAGAAATTTAATTCCCACCTAACCACTTCTGGGCATTTAGCCGCTGGACTACTCCAAAGACGAGCAACTCTAGAGTGATTTTCCGCTCGTCGCAGAGAAAGGGCTCAATTGTACTGGGGTTGCTGCCCGTGTTGGACCAGGAAAAGGCCCGCTGCTTTTTGATATCGCCTTCGGGGAAATACACTGTAAACTGGCGGGTGCCATTTAGCCATTCACCCGTGATGTTGTTGTCTGCAAAGTTTAGCTGCAAATCACTGATACTTTTAGCAGCCAAGGCTTTCTCAAGGGCTGGAAGATAGTCTTGCTGGACAAACTCCGCGAAGGGCTTATCTTCGAGCTTAGGCTTCTTCTCTTTTGGTTTTGCTGCTGGGGCAGCCTCGGCGGCTTTCTTTTCTGCTTCTGCCATAGGTTTGTTGGTTTACCCCCCTGCGATCGCAGGAATGATACTAACTTCATCACCGTCTTTGAGGGCCGTTTGTTGTCCCTTTAAAAAACGGATATCTTCATTATTTACATAAAAGTTGACGAAACGGCGCAATTCGCCTTTCTCATCACAAAGACGTGCTTTAATTCCTGGACAACTTTGTTCCAAGGATTCTAGTAATTCGCCAATGCTGCTGCCGTCACATTCGACGGTCGCCTGATTTTTCGTCAGCTTTTGTAAAGGCGTAGGAATAAGGACAGTAACGGACATAGGATTCAACTGCAATAGAGAAACAAATGAAACGACTAACAGCCTATACAAGCACAGGTTGCCAGTCCAACCGATCCAATGTGCGGGAGCGCTCTAGGGCTCGCTCAAAACTTCCGAGTTTAGGCTCAATCTCAAAGGGCTGACCGATACAACCTTGGACCGCTTCTTGGGTCTTGAGGCCGTTGCCCGTGATGTAGACCACAGTTTTTTCTTCTGGGTCAATTTTACCGGCTTCGACGAGCTTCTTAAGGACAGCGACGGTGGTGCCGCCAGCTGTTTCTGTAAAGATGCCTTCTGTTTCAGCTAACAACTTCATGCCTTCAACTATCTCAGCATCGGTAACTGATTCAATCGTGCCATTGGTTTTCTTAGCAATATCGATGGCATAAACCCCGTCGGCAGGATTACCAATGGCAATGGATTTGGCAATTGTATTGGGTTTCACGGGATTGATGAAGTCGCGGCCTTCCCGATAGGCTTGGGCAATGGGAGAGCAGCCTTCGGCCTGGGCACCGCTAAACCGCACGGCTTTTTCATCGACTAAACCGAGATCGATAAATTCGCGGAAACCCTTATAAATCTTGGTAAACAGAGAGCCCGAAGCGAGGGGCGCAACAATATGATCAGGAAGTTCCCAACCCAGTTGCTCAGCCACTTCATATCCGAGGGTTTTGGAGCCTTCAGAATAATAGGGACGCAGATTGATGTTGACGAAGCCCCAACCGTGAGTGTTGGCGACCTCTGAACAGAGGCGATTGACCTGATCGTAGTTGCCTTGAACGGCCATTACCGTTGGACCGTAGATGAGGGTACCCATGACCTTACCCGCTTCCAAGTCCGCTGGAATGAACACGCAGCAATCGAGGCCCGCCCGAGTTGCGATGGCAGCTGTTGAATTTGCCAAGTTACCGGTGCTCGCACAGGACACGGTCGAGAAACCCAACTCTTGTGCCCGAGTCAACGCTACCGATACCACCCGATCCTTAAAGCTCAGGGTGGGCATATTGACGGCGTCGTTCTTGATATATAGATTTTTGAGCCCCAATTGCCGAGCTAACCGATGGGACTTCACCAAAGGGGTCATGCCCGTTCCCACATCAATCGGCGTATCTGTCTCAACGGGCAAGAAGGAGCGATACCGCCAAATGGAGTTGGGACCGGCTTCAATACTTTCACGAGTAATCGGCTGGCTAAGGCGGCTGAAGTCATAGCTTACTTCTAGGGGACCAAAGCAGAGTTCACAAACGTGGGTTGCTTGCAGTTCGTACTCGGCTCCGCATTCTTTACACTTCAGTGCTTTCAGAGCAGAGCTGCGAGATTGATTGGTAAGGGTTTGAGTCATGGGTTTAGCAATTTCGATAGGAATACGTCAACAACGCATCTGTTCAATTCGCTAGATGCTAACACGGGCATAAAATACCGTCAAATATACCCGACTAAAATAGTCGGGTATTGCAAAAACGACTTTTATTCTTCGACTGCAGGAATATCTAAACAAACCCCAAACATCTCCGTTAGGGACTCTTGGGCTTCTTCTTTTTGTTCGGCAGGCATCTCGTCCTTCACTTCATTGAGCATAATTTCGTAGAGTTCGAGTAGTGGGTGAGCATAGTCCTGCTGCTGCTCCACGGTTAAGTGAGGTTTTAACAATGTGAATAGAGTCAAGGCTTCTAAAACCCAGTTGGAAACCTTTTGATGTAGCTTTTCAGGATCTTCTTCTTCCTCAAGTTTTTCCATCTCCGCATAGAGAAAGTCCAATAACCCGCCAGTGAGTCTTTCTCGATCTTGAGGACGATAATCTTGTAGGTATTGTGTAAGCCAGGTTTGAAAGGTCTGATCTTTTTCTTGGATTTCTGCTTCAGAGAGTTCAGCTCCAGACTCAGAAGACCCACTAATTTCTTTTAACTTTTGCTCCCAAGCTTGGCAGAACGTTTGAAAATGCTCTTCGAACTGCCGTTCGCCTTTAATCAAAATGAAGGAGGTCTGACCGTAGGTGTCTCCTAAAATTTGCTTGCGGCGCTTTGATTCTCCCATATTGACCTGACCTTAGCGATTGTCCAACTCATCATAAATGGGACAAATGTCAGGCTTTGGTATCTAAGGAAAAATCAAGATAATTCTCAACATCCCAAACGAATCAATGCCTCGAAATAAAAAAATCAAGATCTAGCGGGATCGGGGAAATACCTACCAGGAATGATATTCAAAACGATTCCTCAAAAAGTGTATTGCATTGGAATTTTGGTTGTGATTCAATCAAATGTGGGTCAGATAGAATAATACATTCCTTCTGCTATTAGAGTAACCATGCAATGCCCATTGTGCGGTCATCCCAAAGCCTATAAGCATGGCAAGATGGCCAATGAGAAACAACGGTATCACTGTCCTATTTGTAAACGAACTTTCACTGAAACCTTTGATACCCTTTACTATCGTCGACAGACCTGCCGAGAGACGATCCATCAAGTTCTCCAATCTCATGCAGAAGGCACGAGTCTCAGAGGCATTGCCCGAATCACTGGGCTTTCCTACAACACGGTTGTCTCCCTCGTGCGTTCTGCTAGCCAACGCTCTCAGCAACTTCATAATGGCAACGTTCAAGCAGTCAGCACCGATGATGTCAGTGCCGATGAGATGTGGTCCTTTGTGAAAAAAAAGCAAAAACATTGCCGACCATCAGAGCTAGAGGTGGGCGATTGTTGGATGGCGATTACGTTGGCCAACACCAGTGGTTTGATATTGACCTGTCGGGTGGGCAAGCATACCGACTCATTGTTGGATGAACTGATGACCAGCACTGAAGGCAAGACCGATTGCAAGTTTTGGAATAGTGATGATTGGGGCGGTTATGAGCGCATCTTAGGGCCAGACATTATCCACTACATTGGTAAAGACCGAACTCAACGATTGGAGCGTACCAATGGGATTGTTCGGCAGCAAACAGGTCGATGGCATCGCCGCCAAAATAAGTTTGGCAAAGTTTGGGAGCAAACGAAGGTTACGGCTCGGTTAGGGGTGAGCTATTTTAATTGGATTTGGACTCACAGCCGATTCAAAACGACTGCGGCCCAACGAGCAGGATTAGCTGATTGCCCATGGAACTGGAATGACATTCTTTGCTACCCCACAATTATTTGAGGCACGACCGGAATTTTTTTGCGATCGCAAAGTGATACAAGTATTAGAGTTTCCCATTTATGGATGGCTGAGGAGAAAAATCATGGGTCGCTGGATAGTATTACTCGCCAATCGTGCTCCCTTCGCTGCACTTCTCATGGCATGCACATTTTTAGCAGATGCCGCTTTAGCTCGCACTTCTTCCACCCATACAGCGACCCCAACATCACCGAGCATCTACTCCCCCATCCCCTCAATTCAGAACGCAGAAACATCTGTCTTCCAAATTGCAGAGACCAAGATGTGTAATGGCAGCTCAATCGTAGAGCTGTCTTTTCGTAATCCTAAAAAAGAAAACAATCAACCCAACCTATCCATCGGCTCCATCTACCGATTTACCCAGGTTGCTCCTGGTATTGATGCATTGGTCACGGTGGACAAGTTCAACAATGGTGCAACCTTAGGGGCAATTGATAATGCCAGCACAGGGTCCGCAGATGCTCTGCAGCCTACTCTCAATGCTTCCAAGCAAAAAGGGGATTCGAGTGTAGACCTGATTATCAGTTTTGTAGAAACAGGATCGAACACACCTACCACCATCAAAGCTTTCAATGCTTCCGGTGTAGACATAGATGGAGATAGTAAAGACTTAAGGGAGTACATCGAGCTAGAGGGATTCTCTAGCTATACCCTCGAGAATCCCACGACCCTAAAGCCAACTATTACCCCTCCATCTGGTCGCTTTGAATCCAATACAGTCAAGACGCAACCGGGTATCAGCACAGATGCAACGCAAACTTTAATAACTGCTTCTTATGAGAATGTCAGTAGTTTCCGCTATCGAATCGGTGCACTAAAACCCAAGGGAAGTAAAAGTGGTCGCCTCAACTCTTTGTCATTTAGTTGTCTTCCCTTTCAAGAGCCAGAAACTGAGCCTGCTCCGCCACCCACTCCAGAACCAGAGCCTACGCCTGCTCCCGAACCGACTCCAACTCCAGAACCAGAGCCCACTCCTGCTCCAGAGCCAGAGGGGGGAGCAGAAAACCCTGAGCCTACACCTACTCCCGAATCCGAACCCGCTCCTGAAGCTGAGCCAACGCCTGAACCCACTCCCGAACCCGAACCCGCTCCTGAACCTACTCCAGAACCCGAGTCAGAACCAATTTCCGACCCAACACCTGAACCGGAGGGTAGCCCAGGAACACCCGATTCAGCGCCAGAAGCTACCCCTGAGCCAGAGCCAACCCCCGAGCCAGAGGGCGGTGCAGAAACACCTGAGCCTGAACCGACTCCAGAACCAGCACCTGAAGCTGAGCCAGCCCCCAGACTCTACTCCAGAGCCAGTTCCCGACCCAACCCCTGATCCTGCCCCCCGAACCCACTCCTACTCCTGAACCGGAGGGTGGAGCAGAAACACCAGAGCCAGCTTCCGAACCTACACCAGACCCAGAACCATCGTCCGAAGCAGGTGATCCACCTCAGCTATCGCCCCTATCTGGGAAAATCGTTATCAATGAGGTGCTTTACAAACAAACGATTGGCAGAGCCAATGCTGAGAATAACGATGAGTTTATTGAGCTATTCAATCCATCAGATGAAGCAGTTGATATTGGCGGATTGCAATTAATAGATGGCAATATTCTGGATGGCGATATAGATGGCAATACCGGAAGTATTACAGGCAATACCAGCCCCTACGTTTTTCCCGCTAATACCATCCTCCAACCAGGGGAATATGTGGTTGTTTGGATTGGCAGTGAGAAAGATGCTCAAGGTAATCCTATATCCGCCCATCAGGCCCCAGATGCAGCTTTTCAAGCCTGGTTAGGGCAACGTCCAAAACTCAATAACACCGGGGATGATGTCTGGTTATACGATGGCCAAAACCAGATTATTGACTACATTGCCTACGGTAAAAATACAAGCAGCAGTACAGCGATTAATACCCCACCCCCTGCATCATTAGGGCTGTGGGATGATGCTGCCCAAACAACATTAGGGGGGGCTGATAATGGGCAATCCATTAGTCTGACTGCGAATGGGCAAGATTCCAACAACAGTGCCTGCTGGGAACCCACAACTAGTGGTGATGCCAGCACCCGCTGCTTGGGCTATCTAGAAACGATTGATACAGATCCTACAGGCAGCAGGATTACCAGTGTTGCAGGTAATAACAATGGTTCAGATGAGCCTACTCCAGAACCTGAGCCAGAGCCAGAGCCGACTCCGACACCAACTCCAGAACCTGAGCCGACTCCAGAACCAACGCCAGAACCAGAACCAGAACCAGCTCCAGAACCAACTCCAGAGCCAACCCCAGCTCCTGAGCCAGAGCCAGTTCCCGAACCAGCACCTGAGCCAACCCCAGAACCAACTCCGACACCAACTCCGACACCAACTCCAGAACCAACTCCAGAACCAACTCCAGAACCAACTCCAGAACCAACTCCAGAACCAGCTCCAGAACCTACTCCAGAGCCTACTCCAGAGCCAGAGCCGACTCCAGAACCAGAACCGATACCAACACCAGCACCTGAGCCAACCCCAGAACCGACTCCGGAACCTGTTCCTACACCAACCCCTGAGCCAGAACCTACTCCAGAACCAGCTCCAGAACCTACTCCAGAGCCAGAGCCGACTCCAGAACCAGAACCGATACCAACACCAGCACCTGAGCCAACCCCCAGAACCGACTCCGGAACCTGGTCCTACACCAACCCCTGAGCCAGAACCTACTCCAGAACCAGCACCTGAAGATGAGCCAACCCCAGAACCAACTCCGACACCTACTCCAGAGCCAGTTCCCGAACCAGAACCGATACCAACCCCAGAACCGACTCCGGAACCTGTTCCTACGCCAACCCCTGAGCCAGAACCTACTCCAGAACCCACACCTGGATCTGTGCCATTTCCTGCGCCAAGCCCCCATACCGGCTCCAGCCCCAACACCAACCCCCCAGTCCAGCCCCAGAACCTGCACCAACCCCAACCCCCCAGTCCAGCCCCAGAGCCTGCACCTGCACCAACCCCCCAGTCCAGCCCCCAACCCCAGCTCCAGCACCAGAGTCAGTTCCTGGAGCCGTGCCATTTCCCGTGCCAAGCCCCACACCTGGTTCTATACCAGGTCCAACACCTCAACCCACACCCAGTCCAGAACCAATGCCAGGAGCAACTCCTGCACCTCAACCTAGTGCAGAGCCACCGAGTGGATCGACGTCCCAACCATTCCCAATTCCTGTGCCCTTACCGTCACCTTCTCCCCAACCTGGTAATGTGCCAGATAATCTACCTGATCCTTCTCCAGGCAAAGTTCCTGGATCGGGGACTCCTCAAACTCCTGATCCGATAGAACAAATAAGTCCAAGTGAGACCACTCGTCCCAGTGACCCTGGTGAACAATCCCCTACACCCTCTGAGCAATCGCCTCCTCCAGTGGAGCGACCTGCACCTCAACAAAAAATTGATGCGCCCTCGCGCGATGAGCCTGAATCTCCACCTCCCGTGCGAGCGCTCTGGTAGGTCGTCAAACCTTTTAGTTTGAATATCACAGCCCTCGGTAATAGAGGGCTTCTTTGTCGATTGAGGTAAAGTTAGCTCATCCATTGTTTCAGGGATAATGAGGTGGCCATGCAGACTCAAGATCGTGATGCAGCACGGAACCGCTTTTCTGAAGGCAAGCCATTGTGGGTCCGTGCGATCGCAACCCCCGCTACGGAATTTGGTCCCACTCCCCTGCCGCTGTTATCGGGTCAAATTCCAGAAGGTTTTCAAGGCACCTTATATCGCAATGGCCCTGGGCGTTTGTCCCGTCAGGGCCAAACCGTTGATCACTGGTTTGACGGAGACGGCGGCATTTTGGCCGTCCGCTTTGATGCTGGAGAGGCAACAGCTAGTTACCGCTATGTCCAAACCCAGGAACTTCAAGCAGAAGAAGCGAAAGATCAATTTCTCTATTCAGGCTATGGGCAAATGGCCCCTGGTCCGGTTTGGAAACGGTGGGGCGTTCCCCCCAAAAATGTAGCCAATACCTCGGTTTTGGCATTACCTGACAAATTGCTCGCCCTTTGGGAAGGGGGAAATCCCCATGCCCTTGATCCCGTTACCCTAGAAACCCAAGGATTGGATGCTCTTTCAGGCTTAACCCCTAAGCTCACTTACTCTGCTCATCCCAAACGAGATCCACAAACGGGCAACATCTATAACTTTGGCGTTATCTTTGGTCCCAAAACCTATATTCAGCTCTACTGCAGCCATGCCTCTGGTGCCATTGATCGGCAAGCCTCTATTCCCTTGCCAGGGCTGTCTCTAGTTCATGATTTTGTTCTGGCTGGGCGTTATCTAGTATTTGTTGTACCGCCGTTACGCTTGCAGATGTTGCCCATCATGTTGGCAACGAAAAGTTTAAGTGATGCCTTACAGTGGCAGCCCCACCAGGGAACGCAGATCATCGTCATTGATCGGGACACCTTTGAGGAGGTGAATCGTTTTGAGACTGAGCCTTGGTTCCAATGGCACTTTGGCAATGGTTATGAAGATGCTGCTGGCAATATTGTCCTGGACTATATTCGCTATCCTGATTTTCAAACCAATCAGTGGCTGAAAGAAGTGGTCACAGGCTATCCGCAAACCCCTGCTTCCGGGGAACTGTGGCAGCTACATATTAATCCTCAGACCGGCCAAGTCTTGCAGAACGAGCAGCGGTTTAATTTTGGTTGTGAATTTCCTATCGTTTCCCCCCTGGAAACTGGACAGAAGACCACCGCCATTTATTTGAATCATCATTCTCACAGTCCACGACCTGTGGAGGAAATGTTTGATAGCATCGCTCGCATTGATGGTAAAAATGCTGCGGTGAGGAGTATGGCTTTTCCTTCAGGCTGTTACCCCATGGAAGCTATTTATGCTCCTGATCCCAACAGTCCTGATCAAGGGTGGTTGTTAACTGTGGTCTTTGATGGCAACCAGGATCAAAGTACCGTGCAAATTTTTACAGCGAACCAGTTAGATTTGGGTCCTATTGCTGTTTTAGGCTTGCCCGAGATTATCCCCTTTGGGTTTCATGGCACTTGGCAAGCTGCGATGTAAGCTTATCTGTGCTCAACCCTACTGAACACTCCGCTTTAAAGCCCGTTCCATATCTCGCTTATCCTGACGTTGCTTGATTGATTCCCGCTTGTCGTGGAGTTTCTTACCCTGTGCTAATCCGATCGTCACTTTGATCCAGCCCCGCTGGAGATACAGCTTCAATGGCACCAAGGTCAGTCCTTTTTGTTCGGTTTTGCCAATCAGCTTACGAATTTCTTGGCGATGCATTAAGAGTTTGCGAGTACGCCGAGGATCGTGGTTAAAAAACTGGCCAGCATTGCTATGGGGTGAGACATGCACATTGAGTAGGAATGCTTCCTCATTACGGATTTGGGCAAATCCGTCCCGTAAATTGACTTTCCCAGCTCGGATTGCTTTGACTTCAGTTCCGGTTAGGGCAAGGCCTGCCTCAAACACCTCTAAGATTTCGTATTGAAATCGGGCTTGGCGATTATCACTAATAATTTTGAAAGACTCACTCATACCTTCTAATGTACTCTGCCAAATTCTATTTCGTGGATCAGTCTTCCGTGCCATCCAAGATTGTGATGGACCTATCGATGGATTTGAGGGATTCACTCGGACTGATAGCATGGACAATAACGCATACTGGGCTAGTTAAGGTAAGTAAAAAATGGGTAAAGCCGTCATCAAGTTCTCTTCTGAAGACTGTGGGATTTGCCACAAAATGTCCTTCTATGATCAGAAGGTCACAGAGGAGCTGGGCTTAGAATTTATTGATGTCAAAATGCAGGACACCGCCACTTACCGTAAATATCGCAAGATCCTTCTGACTCAATATCCCGATAAATCGGAGATGGGGTGGCCCACCTATATCATTTGTGACTCTCCGGATGCAGAGTTCTCGGTTTTGGGCGAAGTCAAAGGCGGACATCCCAAAGGGGAGTTTAGAAGCCGACTCCAAGCAGTCTTAGGAGCTGCGTAAAGTCCGCTTATCATCCTGATGTTCTACTTTATCTTCTGGTATGCCCTCGTCCCCCGTTAGTCGCAACAACACGAAGCAATATAAGAGACGACGAACTCGACGTAATCCTTGGTTATTGGGCTTAGATCGACTGATGGCCCTAGCTGCCCTAGCGAATTTAAGCTTAGTGCTCTTCAACATCACCTACATCCCGCTTCGAGATTTTTATTTAAGTCGACTGCCTCAAATCACAGAACTCTATGACCCCATTAAAGGGATCGTGGCCAATCGGGATACTCAGAAATATCTGGAAACGGTGGATCAAGTTGAGCAACAGCTGGCGAAGTCGGGGACGGAAGGAGCTGAACTCCAAAAGTTATTGGAGCAGCTGAGAGGGCAGAGTGCAGAAATGGTGGATGAGAATCCATTTGAGCTTGCCAACAAAACCGGGACTCTAGAGAAAATTAAGAACCGGATGCGGGAGCAAATGGATAATGAGTCGGCCAAGGGCTCCTTTCGTGAGTTTTGGAGTGTCGATTACCTGAAGAAGAACCTGTGGACGCGGGAGCTCGAATTTTTTAGTAAAGATATTCGACCCCTGATTGCCTCCAACTACTACCGCCCCTTTGGGGAAAGCGGTGATTTTGTTGACTTCTTTGTCATCATCGATTTGCCTTTTGTCCTCCTGTTTGGATTGGACTATTTGGTCCGAACCTTCTACCTGAGTCGCCGCCGCCAGGGGACCAGTTGGAAAGATACGATTTTTTGGCGCTGGTATGATCTGCTCTTTTTTATACCTATTTGGCGAATCCTACGCATTTTGCCGATCACCTTGCGATTGCATCAGGTGGGCTGGATTAATCTCAGTCGGATGCAAACCCAAATCAATCGGTTCTTAGCCGAAAGTCTGGCGGGAGACATGACGGAAATCGTCCTGGTTCAATCGGTTGGCATTGCTCAGGATGCCATCGAACAAGGGGTGATTGAACAATGGCTCCTGAATCCTGAAACTGACACCGTTGAGATTAACGAAGTAAACGAGTTGGAGGAGCTGATTCTCCAGGCCGTCAAGATCACCATTTATAAAGTGCTGCCCCAGCTCACCCCCGACTTAGAAAATGTGATCCGCCATGCCATCGTGGAGGCTTTGAGCGATATTCCTTTTTATCGACAAGCCCAGCAACTGCCCGGAATGATGACGCTCCCCAATGTGATTGCTGAACAAGTGTCGAAACAACTGACGCAAACCTCACAGTCCACTCTGACGAAGGTCTTAAACGATCAGAAGGGAAAAGATATTTTCGATCAGCTAGGAGAACATTTCACGGATGCCTTACGGGGTGAGCTTCAAAATCAAGAAACCCTAGATGAAATTCAGTCCCTACTTACAGACTTTTTGGAAGAAACTAAACTCACGATTTTGCAACGCCTAGAGTCTAAAGATGGAGAGGGAGCCGCTGCAGAGGTTGAACATTTGCGCCAAGTCACCCGTGATTCGGGTCAGTTACCTGCTGTTCAGGTGATTCCAGGCTCTTCTCGCCCTTAGTCTGTCTATTCATCTCTTGCCAATTAATCCAAACTGCGTCGGGCTGCGCTACACTAGGACCTTGGTGGGCGTCTGCCCATGGCTCATGCTTTTGGTTTGGGCTTTCAAGGTGGGTGTTAACCCACTTTTTTTATTGTCAGGGTTATCTCCATGACACATCCATTAATCCCTAAAGTGATTGACCTGGCTGCCCCTGTTGCAGCCCAATTTAATCTGGAAGTGGTGGGCGCTGTGTTTCAGACCAACCAAAATCCGCCTGTGTTGCGGGTTGATATTCGCAATTGTGATGCAGATACTGGTTTGGAAGATTGCGAGAAAATGAGTCGCGCCTTGGAAACGGTCTTGGATGAGGATGATGTTTTTCCAGATGCCTATGTGCTAGAGATTTCTAGCCCAGGGCTGTCGACACTACTGACTTGCGATCGCGACTTCGTTTCCTTCAGAGGTTTTCCCGTACTCATTCAAACCCATCAGCCCTATCGAGGCCATCACCAATGGATGGGTAACCTCACGGGTCGAGATGAGAAATTTGTCCGGCTCAATCAAAAAGGTCGCCCCATCAAGATTCCCCGGGAAGAAATTCTTCAGGTGCAGCTCCACGACTCTCCTGAATAACTCCCTAGATATTTATCCAGCCTCGAATCTCTCCCTCACACCCTAGTTCAGCAAGGAGTAAGCCTATGTCCATGGTCCAGTTACCTGGTTTAGCGGAAATGATTAATGTGATCAGCCGTGAACGTAATCTTCCCAAACCTGCGGTACAAGCTGCCCTGCAAGAGGCCCTTCTGAAAGGCTATGAGCGCTATCGACGTACCCTACTCTTAGATAGTGGGGCTCAATTCGACGAAGAATATTTTTATAATTTCGATGTCGAACTGGATATCGAAGAAGAAGGCTTTCTGGTTCTAGCAACCAAAATGATCGTTGATGATGTGGAAAGTACCGACCACCAAATTGCATTGACTGAAGTACGAGAAGTCGCTCCCGAAGCTCAACTCGGCGATACCGTTGTCCTAGATGTGACCCCCGAGCAGAATGAATTTGGACGGATGGCTGCCATCCAAACCAAGCAGGTTCTATCCCAAAAGCTGAGGGATCAACAGCGCAAACTCATTCAAGAAGAGTTTCAGGACCTCGAAAAAACTGTATTACAAGCTCGTGTACTTCGATTTGAGCGTCGTTCTGTGATCATGGCCGTCACCAGTGCATTTGGGCAACCAGAAGTTGAAGCTGAATTGCCCAAGCGCGAACAGCTTCCCAATGACAACTATCGGGCCAATGCCACCTTTAAAGTGTTCCTCAAGCGAGTGGCGGATGGTCCTCATCGGGGACCTCAATTAGTTGTCTCTAGAGCCGATGCAGGCTTAGTCGTCTATCTATTTGCCAATGAAGTCCCAGAAATTGAAGATGAGGTCGTTCGGATTGTTGCCGTCGCCCGAGAAGCCAATCCCCCCTCTCGTCAGGTTGGTCCCCGCACCAAAATTGCTGTGGACACCCTAGAACGAGAAGTCGATCCCGTCGGTGCCTGTATTGGTGCCCGAGGGTCCAGAATTCAAGCTGTGGTGAATGAACTCAGAGGCGAAAAGATTGATGTTATTCGCTGGTCCCCTGATCCAGCCACCTATATTGCCAATGCCCTCAGTCCTGCTAGAGTTGATGCGGTTCGTCTGATTGATACTGAAGAACGCCAAGCCCATGTCCTCGTTGCCGAAGATCAGCTAAGTTTGGCGATTGGTAAAGAAGGCCAGAACGTCCGGTTAGCGGCTCGTCTAACTGGGTGGAAAATCGATATCAAAGATATTGCCAACTATGATCAAGAAGCTGAAGATCTGCAATTGAGCGAACTTCAAGCCCAGAAAGTCGATGAGGATGAAATCGCCATTGAAGTGGAACAACCTGACCTGGAGATGCCTGAAGTATCAGATGCTGGTGCTGAATCGAGTAGCGAAGCCTCAAGCGAAGAACTTTCAGCCCATGTGGAGGAAGATGAATCCCCAGAAGTAGAGGAGGCAGTCAACACGTCTGAAGATATGGAAGAGTAATGTTGCAGATAGATCTTTGTATCTGGACCTGCAATCTGATGTCATCAATCCTTCAAGATGCCTGACTCTCTTCAATATCCAGAATTTCTGAAAGATGCCATAACGAATAATCATTTGCTAACGCTATGGCATCTTTCAGCCAATGCCAACAAAAAATAGTTGATAATAGCAATATTGCTTGATCATCTTTCCCATAAAGTGGATGCTAGATAAAGCGTTAGCTCCACCAAACGAACAGTGAAAGTTTTACTTCCCACTCGCAAGTTTGTCAAACAGCATGGATAATGCTTAAGAAGGAGTTTTTATCCTTACTATTAGCTGGGCAATCAGCTATGCCAATGGAACGCAAAAAGACCAAAAAGTAACATCAAACATATCCTTATCCCAAAAACGTAAAGGGTAGAACTATGTAAGATCACAGGAGACTAAAGGGGCCAGTGGATGAGTAATAATCACAAAATTAGAATTTACGAGCTATCAAGAGAGTTAAATTTGGAGAACAAAGACATTTTGGCAGTATGCGATCAGCTCGATATTGCTGTCAAAAATCACAGCAGTACGATTACTGAGGATGAAGCCGCAAAAATTCGATCTGCTGCCAAAAATCATCCATCTAGCCAAAAGGCAAATCAGCCCAACCGCAAGCCGGCTGCTGCCAAAGAAGGCAGTGCGCAAAAGCCTCGCCCCATTGCCAAACCAGTCAAGCAAGATCGACCCAAAAAACAACAAATTCTTGAGCTGCGTAAACAACCCTCAAAACCCGCTGAGACTTTAGCAACACCTCCATCTGTGAGTGCAGCGCCTCCATCTGTGAGTGCAGCGCCTCCATCTGTGAGTGCAGCGCCTCCATCTGTGAGTGCAGCGCCTCCATCTGTGAGTGCAGCGCCTCCATCTGTGAGTGCAGCAGATTCATCTGAGCCCTTGCAGGCTCCTAAGCCTATTCGCCCAGAACCCACTCGTGCACCCGAGAAGCCTGTGGCTACAGAGAAGTCTGCCATCAAGCCTCCTTCCGTTGCCAAGCCCGCGAGCCCAACCCTATCCCCCCCCAGCGAATAGAGCAGAGAAGGTACTGACAAAACCAGCCACTCAAGTTCCCGAGATGGTGAAGAAGCCTCAGCTTCTGAGCAAACCCACTTTCAATTCCCCCCCCAAACCTACTCGTCCAGAAGAGCCTAAAGTTAGCCCTAGAACAGGCGCCGTTTCGCCAACCGTGGAGCCGCCGACTAAGCCGGCAGCAACAGAACCGCCTCGTCCTCGACTGATTCGCCCCATTTCCATCACAAAAGCGAAACAACAAGCTGAGAAAGAGCAGGAAGCATCCAAGACCAGTGGAGCGGGCGCAGCCAAAGACAACAATGACACCACTGAGCTACTCGTTCTCAAGCCGCCAACATCACGTCAGAAAAAAGATAAGCGGACTGTTAAATCAGATGATCAATTAGAAGATCGGCCCACTAAGGCTTCAAAAGCTAGCCTCAAGCAGAAGCGGCGCACGCAAAAAGAGATGGAGGAGGATGAAGACGATCTTTTTGGAGCAGATGGCGCTAATAGTCAAACGGCTATTGATGTGAGTCAATCTTTGGTGCGACCGCCTAAGCCTAAATCAATGAAGCAGTCTAAACCCACGACTGTTCCCATCAATCGCAGCCCTGGCCCCTCTAAAGGTGGCAATCGACGGCAGCGAAATCGCTATCGTCAACAGCAGGAGGTCGAGGTCGAACGGCCCACACTGCTGACCTTAACCTCCGACTTAACGGTCCAAGCATTGGCAGCGGAACTCCTTGTTCCCGAAACTGAAGTGATTAAGATTCTCTTTATGAAGGGAATTGCCGCCAATATCAATCAGGTTCTGGATATTCCAACTGCCACGATGGTGGCAGAAGAATTAGATTGTGAGGTCGAAACCCAGGAAGAAGAATCTGAAGCCCGTAAAGTTTCAGAAATGCTGGATGCTGAAGATCTTGAGAAACTGCAATCTCGTCCGCCTGTGGTCACCATTATGGGCCATGTTGATCATGGTAAAACCACCCTCTTGGATGCAATTCGCGAAACGAAGGTTGCCCAAGGAGAAGCTGGTGGCATCACCCAGCATATCGGGGCCTACCATGTTGACTTAACCCATGGAGATGGAGTGCAACAGGTCGTCTTCCTGGATACACCAGGTCACGAAGCTTTCACCGCCATGCGGGCTCGGGGAACACGAGTGACGGATATCGCCATTTTGGTAGTAGCTGCCGACGATGGCGTGCGTCCACAAACCCTGGAAGCGATTAGCCATGCGCGGGCCGCAGAAGTTCCCATTATTGTTGCCATCAATAAAGTCGACAAAGAAGGGGCTCAGCTGGACAGAGTTCGCCAAGAACTGAGTGAGCATAATCTAGTCCCTGAAGATTGGGGTGGCGAAACGGTCATGGTGCCGGTCAGTGCCCTTAAGGGGGAAAACCTAGATACGCTGCTTGAGATGGTGCTGCTGGTCGCTGAAGTCGAAGATTTGCAGGCCAATCCGGATCGCCCTGCTAAGGGAACGGTGATTGAGGCTCACTTAGATAAGGCCAAAGGTCCGGTTGCTAGTTTGCTAGTTCAAAACGGTACCCTCCGAATCGGTGATGTGTTAGTCGCCGGGTCTGTCTTCGGTAAAGTGCGGGCCATGGTTGACGATCGCGGTGCCCGCGTCGATACGGCTAGTCCTTCCTTTGCCGTCGAGGTGCTGGGGATGAGTGAAGTGCCTGCTGCGGGTGAAGAATTTGAAGTCTTCGTGGATGAGAAAGTTGCCCGATCTCAAGCCGGACAGCGGACGGATCAACAGCGCCATACTCGTTTGCAGCAGGCCTTGGCTTCTCGACGAGTCTCTCTCAATGCCTTGTCTGAAAAGGCCCGTGAAGGAGAACTGAAAGAACTGAACCTGGTCATCAAAGCAGATGTCCAAGGATCCCTTGAAGCTCTGTTGGGTTCTTTGGCTCAACTGCCTCAAAATGAAGTTCAAGTTCGCGTATTGCTGTCAGCACCTGGCGAAATTAGCGAAACAGATGTAGATTTGGCTTCCGCCAGTGGTGCCGTCATCATTGGTTTCAACACTAGTTTAGCCACCGGGGCCCGACAAGCCGCCGATCAGGCCGGAGTGGATATCCGTGAATATGACATCATTTATAAGCTGTTGGAAGATATTGAAGGCGCCATGGAAGGCCTCCTAGAACCTGAGTTTGTAGAGGAAGACTTGGGCGAAGCCGAAGTTCGGGCCGTGTTCCCTGTGGGACGAGGTGCGATCGCAGGTTGTTACATTCAATCTGGGAAATTGGTACGGAATTGTCGCATTCGAATCCAGAGAGGCAATGACGTGGTCTTTGAAGGCATCCTAGATTCCCTCAAGCGGATGAAAGATGATGTTCGCGAAGTGAACTCAGGCTATGAATGTGGTGTGGGCGTTGATAACTTCAGTGGTTGGACTGAAGGCGATCGGATTGAAGCCTTTCAGATGGTGACGAAGCGGAGAACATTATCTGCAGCGACCTAATCTACCCTGTGCCCTTTATTTTCTGTATTCCCTGTCACACTCTCCAGCCTCTAATTTGAGTAGGCTGGAGGGTGTAATAAGGAATTTTTAAGGGATTGGAGAGTGTTTAGATTTTTTGTGTAAGCCGTAACGTATTCAATAGTTGAATCGTGTTGGAAACAGAATAGCAAAATGGGACAGTGGAGAGTGTTTAGATTTTTGTGTAAGCCGTAACGTATTCAATAGTTGAATCGTGTTGGGAACAGAATAGCAAAATGGGACAGCGCCGCCTTCCAATTCAAAATCGGTCTGGTCCATCTCTTCGAGATATTCCTCATCGCCAGAAACATCAATTTGTAGACAGACTCTTCATTCGGGAAGACAGCTTTGGTCTTAATCACCTTTCGCAGTGAGCGATTGAGCGACTCAATGGCATTAGTGGTGTAGATAACCTTTCGGATGGCCATTGGGTACTTAAACAACGGAGCAATATTATCCCAATGCCGTATCCAGATTTGGCTGATGCCAGGATACGTCTGGTCCCATTTGTTGGCAAACGCATCCAAGGCAGCCTCAGATTCCTCCAAAGTGGCCGCTTGATAAATGGGCTTGAGGTCTGCAGCTACGGCTCGACTTTCCTTCCAAGGCACATGGCGCAAACTATTGCGAATGAGATGAACGATACAAACTTGAACTTGAGTATCGGGATAGACCGATTCAATCGCCTGGGGAAAGCCTTTGAGACCATCACAGCAAGCAATCAAGATATCCTGAGCGCCTCGGTTTTTAAGGTCTGTGAGCACTGAAAGCCAGAATTTTGCTCCCTCCCGCTCGGCAGCCCCTATCCATAATCCCAACAGCTCTTTGTTTCCCTCCACAGTTACCGCTAGCGCGACATAGACGGCTCGCTTGCTGACTTGGCCATTGACTTTGATGTTCACATACAGGGCATCGAGATAGACAATCGGATACACCTCATCCAATGGTCTTGAGCGCCAGTCTTTAACCTCCTCCATGACACTATTGGTGACGTCACTAATCAGACCCTCAGAGATATTGGCCCCATACAGCTCCACCAATTGAGACTCGAATATCACGAGTGGTCATGCCACGAGCATATAAGGCGATGATTTTCTCGTCGAGTCCCGCGATACGTCGCTGGCCTTTGGGCACGAGGACAGGCTCAAACTCACTGCAACGGTCGCGAGGAATCGATAGGTCCATCTCTCCTTGTTCAGTCTGGACGGTCTTTTTCGAGTAACCATTGCGACTGTTTCTAGGGCCATGAGAACGCTCATCGACGGAGGATTGATGCAGGTGATGAGTCAATTCACCTGCCAAGGCTCGTTCCACTAGGCGTTTGCTGAGTTGTTTGAGCAGTCCTGATTCGCCCAGAATATCCTCTGGCTGTGGATTCTCTCCAATGAGTTCATCCAATAGCTCATCAACTCGATTGGGTACTTGTTTCTTTCTAGACATGATGCGGTCTCCTGGTGTGTTTGGATTCTAGACCGCTTACACAAAACTCTGATCAGTCTCCCACCAGGGATGGGGAGGCTATGGGATGTCAAGATTTTGGCCGGAATGCCCACTGCTGTTTGTCCTGGGTGAACGTCTGACAAAACGACCGCATTAGCCCCGATATTGACATCATCCCCCCAGCACCACATTTCCTAGGATTTTGGCTCCTGCCCCAATATTCACTCGTGCTCCTAGCTTGGGGGGGCATCCAAAGGATGATCCAAATATCGATTCCCCAAGGTAACCCCCTGACGAATAATACTCTCATCGCCAATTTCACTATCTCCATGGATAACAATGGCTCCTTGATGCTCAATCACCACCCGACGCCCTAATTTGACGGTATAGGGTAAATCAATTCCATAGACATTGCGAATGTAGCGGTAATGCCCCCGGTAAATCAGGCTAAACGGGGCTCTTAACAGCTTTGGCTGCAGCTGCATTCGCCAAACCCCAAACCGATGGACGGCGACTGCTCGAAATCCCGGTTTGGTCCAATCGGACTGATGGGCTCGCCAGTCTTCCCTAATTTGTTGCCAGAGGCTTAAATCTTGCTGCGACATTGCCCCCCCTTGACAAAGGCACTATTGCAAAAGAAGTCTTGTAAAAGATGGGGGGGATCGACTTGAGGCTTGTGCTGGACTAACTGCCGTAGCTGCCACAGAGAATATCCCCCCAGCCATGCCAGATCTGTCAGGACCGCATACCCATGACTGTGGTGCTTATGAAAATATCGATGGCGGGAGTCAAACCAATATTGCGGTCGCCGCTGTTGGCAGGCTTGGGCTCCAGTCACCCCAGAGCTTTGCCCCACAAGATGAACCACGCGACTGGCGGGGACATACCAACAGGTCCAATTTGCCTGTCTTGCTCTAAGGCAAAAATCAACTTCTTCGTAATACATAAAGAAGTCGTCATCCAGTAGCCCAATTTGCTCAAAGACCTGGCGCCGAATCATCATACTGGCCCCAGCTAGCCAATCTGTGGCTATCGCCTGGTCAGCAATTGGGGGGGCTAAGATCCACCGGGATAGGACTTTAGAAACCAGTCCCAACCGTAATCCCTGATCTAATTCACTCCAGATGGTATGGAATCGAAAGGCTGAATATTGAGGGGTGCCATCTAAATTTTCTAGACGACTGCCTGCGATGCCCACATCAGGGTGTTGTTCAAGAAATGTGAGTAACGTCTTGAGGGCTCCAGGATGAACCACCGTATCGGGATTTAACAACCAAATATAGTCAGGGGGATGGGTAGACTCAAGGGCAGGGCCAATCATGGCATTGTTGCCAGCAGCAAACCCCCCATTTGTATCTAGGGATTGGAGCGTGACCCAATCTTGCCAATGATGGGATGCGATCGCATCTCGCAATACGACAACGGACTCATCTCCAGACTGGTTATCGGCAACCACAACCCTTGTATTGCCATGGTGCTCCACCTCTGTTTGCAAAGACTGCAAACAATCAATCGTCAGCTGGGGCGTTCGATAATTGACAATCACAACCAGCAAAGAAGGTGATAGTGACTTTAACATCAATCAAGTGATTCGCTGAAGGTAAGAGGGCCTTCCCTATTTTTAACATCTGTCAGGAGACCGAGTCGTATCGCTCCGATAAATGTAGAAGTTCTCCCCCAATCACACCTTTAGTGTTCGATTAGAACGATACTCGCTGATCTCCTTCTAGGGGCTTGTTGAGCATTAATCCAGGAGTATTAGCTGCGCCATTTGCCGGTTCATCACCCTCGCATTACGTGGAGCGAGCTGTGAGGGTAATGTCCTATCCTCAGCCGCTGGTAGAAATACAAGGTGTGAAGTATGGAGATAGCTCTGGGGGCATCGCTTTAGGATCGTCTTTGATACTAGCTTGGGCTTTCGTAAAGATTTGAATCGCCTGCATTTGAGAATGCTGTTGCTGCATTTGGGAAATTGAGCATTGGCAAATCTGCGATGCTTTATCAGCAGAATCCCCTTTTACTTCTCTCAATTTTTTAGTGCACTCATAAGTATATAAACGCACCAGCTGAGGATTGTAGGTATATTTGGCAGATGCAATTTGAGCTGAATGGGTGTGGTGAGCATTGGCCTGACTTGGAATCAATAGACTAGAACACCCCACTGTGCTCGCTACAGTAAAGGTGATTGATAAAGCTCGAATAGAACGAACCATAAAAACTTCTCCTATAAGTGAAAAGAGTGAAGAACAACACCAAGGAATCGGCCTGCTTTGGAATTGAATGATCAAACCTTTGTAATCGTAGGCTGATAATTCATCTATTTAAGCCTTCCCTGCGACAAAGCGCTATTTAAGTTAAGCAATTTAGTTTGTTTTTGACACATTTCATCATATTTACGGTACTTATTGCATGATGTGTCTAGCTTCTAGGATGTTCCCGAGCGCACTTTAATCTGTCAATTGTTATGAAGCGTGATGAATTTATTTTGAGCTGGGCCATCCATTCAAATGGATGGATACCTCTACATTTCTCATAAGATCTGCTGCCGATACCCAGGTACTATTGAGGAGCAAAGCCACTCGCCAACGTTTTCCCTATGTCATCCGCACAACTGCGCTTAAATCTAATAGAAGGATCCGTTACTTTTAGTTTTACTGCCGAAGCAGCCCAAGAATTTAAAACTGCAATTTCAGCCTTAATGACAAGCCTGAAGGCCGTTGCTAATAAAACACCTGGAGAAAAAGTACAGCCCCAACCCTCGATGGAATACCAGTATACCGGGGACGTTTTCTTAGAATGCTTTTGCAACCCTAATATTTGGCCTAGTCCTTTTGCGGCAAAAGTTCTGATTACCGTGAGGGATGATCGCATTCGACTCACAACAGAAGCTGAACTCACCCGTACTATCGAAGATCTGAATGAATTTATTGAAACAAACGGGTAATTCAACTCAGTCTTTCTCTTGGGAAGATGGGGGCAGTCTCAATCTCTGAATCAAACTTGGACAGGTGGGATCACCATCCGATAAGCTACTAAAGAGTGGGATTTATGATTACAATCGTTCACTATTAAGTTCTAGTTAGAGGTATCCGCATGGGTTTTATCGCCTACATATTATTCATTAGTCTTTTTACCGGTATGGCTCTTGGTCTTTATTTTGGTCTCAAAGCCGTCAAATTGATCTAAGACAACGGCATCAACCCGAAAGCTTGGTTGGAATTTAGGATTCCCCAAGCTTTCGGCAAGGATTTTTTCATTTCAGAATGCTCCAAATTACGTTTTGAGTTTGCTAAGGGTGTGGTTGCGATCGCAACCGCAATTCGTTCTCCTCCCCAAACCTTCTAGAATAGGGAAGAGTTATTGCAATAAGGCAAACGCTACATGGTCACAAAGGCACCTGCAAAGACTGGATATGAGGCGGTAATTGGTTTAGAGACCCATTGCCAGCTCAGTACAAACACCAAAATCTTTTGTAACTGTTCCACTGCCTTTGGAGCAGCTCCGAATCATCAAGTTTGCTCAATCTGCATGGGTATGCCCGGTGTTTTACCTGTCCTCAACGAAACCGTTTTAGAATATGCCGTCAAGGCAGGTCATGCCCTCAATTGTGAGATTGCTAAGTACAGTAAATTCGATCGGAAGCAATACTTTTACCCCGATCTGCCCAAAAACTATCAAGTCTCTCAGTTTGACTTGCCCATTGCCGAGCATGGCTGGATAGAAGTCGAGATTGTTGACGAACAAGGGGAAGCCACCCGCAAAAAGATCGGCATTACCCGTCTACATATGGAAGAAGATGCTGGCAAATTGGTCCATGGCGGCAGCGATCGCCTAGCGGGTTCCACCCACTCCCTGGTGGACTTTAACCGAACCGGTGTCCCTCTAATCGAGATTGTTTCCGAACCCGATATGAGAACGGGACTCGAAGCAGCCGAATATGCCCAAGAGATTCGTCGGATTGTCCGATATCTTGGAGTGAGTGACGGCAATATGCAAGAAGGCTCCTTGCGCTGCGACGTCAACATTTCTGTACGCCCAAAAGGCCAGAAAGAATTTGGCACCAAAGTAGAAATCAAAAACATGAACTCCTTTAGTGCCATTCATCGAGCCATCGACTATGAGATCGCCCGCCAGACTGCAGCCATTGAAGCAGGCGAGGGTGAGTCCATTATTCAAGAAACTCGCTTATGGGAAGAAGGCGCCCAACGCACCATCGGTATGCGCAGCAAAGAAGGCGCTAGTGACTATCGATATTTTCCCGAGCCAGACTTAACACCGATTGAAGTCGCCCCTAAGCTGCTGAAACAATGGCAGTCAGAACTACCCGAACTCCCTGCAGCCAAGCGGCATCGATATGAGGAAGAAATCGGATTGTCCCCTTATGACACCCGAATTCTCACAGATGATCATGCCATCACCCAATTTTTCGAGACAACCTTAAAAGCTGGAGCTTCTGCTAAGCAAGCAGCTAACTGGCTGATGGGAGATATTACCGGCTACCTCAACAATGAGAACTTATCTATTACGGACATTGCTTTAACTCCTGAGGCCCTAGCTGAACTCATTGAGTTGATCGAAGCTAACACCATCAGTGGCAAAATTGCCAAAGAACTCTTACCGGAGTTGTTAACAAAAGGCGGTTCACCTAAAAAGTTAGTTGAGAAGAAAGGACTAACTCAGATTTCGGATACGGCTACCTTGGAAACGCTGATTGATGAAGTCATAGCGGCTCACCCCCAAGAGTTAGAGCAGTTCCGCAATGGCAAAACCAAACTTCAAGGCTTTTTCATGGGACAAGTCATGAAACGAACCAGTGGACGAGCTGATCCCAAAGCCACTAATCAGATGCTGGCTAAAAAGCTGAAAGCCTAAGTCCGAATATTACTCATTGGAGCAGATGAATTCAGATTCATTTATGGATGCAGCCATCCAAGAAGCCCAGTTGGGATTAGCTGCTGGAGGTATCCCCATTGGATCTGTTGTGGTTAAGGGTGGGAGCATTGTTGGCCGAGGCCATAACCTCAGGGTTCAACAAGGTAGTGCAATTTTGCATGCAGAGATGAGTGCTTTGGAAACTCTGGGCCGTCAACCTGCCACGTTTTACCAAGACGTCACTTTATACACCACATTGTCGCCGTGCAGCATGTGTTCAGGCGCTATTTTACTCTACAAAATTCCCCATGTCGTTATCGGTGAAAATCGAACCTTTATGGGAGAAGAAGTCTGGCTGAAATCTCGTGGAGTTCAGGTTACAGTCCTAGACCATCCCCAGTGTTACCAAATGATGCAGGCGTTCATTAACGGAACCCCTCAACTTTGGTATGAGGATATTGGTGTTGAGAGAGCCTGAAGCCCATCTCAATTCAAAGTCATTGAAGTCAAAAACCAAAGTCCCAGCCTAAAAGAAATGAATATCTTGGGGCTGGGACTTTGGTTCAGATCGAAAACAATCTAGGGGGTGGGAGCAGGAACTCGCTCGATTCTGGCGCCTAAGCCGCGTAACTTCTCTTCAAAGTCCGAATAGCCCCGATCAAGG
Organism: Acaryochloris sp. 'Moss Beach'; assembly: GCF_021497025.1. Classification (NCBI taxonomy): domain Bacteria; kingdom Bacillati; phylum Cyanobacteriota; class Cyanophyceae; order Acaryochloridales; family Acaryochloridaceae; genus Acaryochloris; species Acaryochloris sp. 'Moss Beach'. The sequence goes on along the minus strand of NZ_CP071717.1, from coordinate 488,957 downwards.
TGCTGTAGCCCTTCAATACTGGTTTTACCTTTAGCTGCTAGGGCGGCAACCACTAATGCTGCTGTGGCTCGCAAGTCAGTGCCTGTTACCGGTGCTCCTGACAAGAATGGCACACCATGAATAACGGCGATGTTGCCCTTAACTCGAATATCGGCCCCCATTCTGACCAATTCAGGGACATGACCCAAACGGTTCTCAAATACTGTTTCAGTCACAACACTGTTTCCTTCACTTAAGGTCAGTAGTGCCATGAAAATAGACTGCATATCGGTGGGGAAACCAGGATAAGGAAGGGTTTCGATCTCGGTCCCTGCATGAACACCTTTGGACTGAATCCGCAAACCTTGTTGGGCATCTGCTGTCAATTTAAATCCGATAGACCTGAGCTTGGCAATGACTGCAGTCAAGTGGTCAGGAACGACGGGTGCCAGGAGGATATCAGAATGGGTAATGGCTCCCGCCATCAAAAATGTGCCTGCTTCAATCCGATCCGGCACAATGTTGTAATCGGTGCTGTGCAGTTTAGGGACGCCGGAAATGGTAATCGTTTTGGTGCCCGCCCCCGTAATTTTGGCTCCCATGGAGATACAGAAATTAGCTAAGTCTGCAACTTCAGGCTCCTGGGCCGCGTTGTCCAAAATGGTTTCACCCTCAGCTAGAGTTGCCGCCATCATCAGGGTTTCGGTTGCCCCTACACTGGGATAATCGAGGTAAATCTTGGCCCCTTTGAGCTTAGAAGCATAGGCATGGACGACACCATGTTCAATGTAAACTTCGGCTCCGAGTTGCTTCAGGCCCCGAACGTGAATTTCTACGGGTCTTGCACCGATTGCACAGCCGCCAGGTAAGGGAACTTTGGCAACGCCCATACGAGCGAGTAAAGGACCAATGGCAAAGAAGCTGGCTCTTAGCTTACTGACGAGTTCGTAGGGGGCATCCGTTGTAGTGATATGGGTCGGATCCAGATCTAAAACATCGTTGTCTTGCTTAATTTTGACGCCTAAGGTTTTGAGGATTTTGGCCATTCCTTGAATGTCAGCAAGGGATGGAACATTCCGTAAACGACAGGGTTCTGAACATAGGAGTGCTCCGGCCATCAGCACGAGGGCGGAGTTTTTGGCTCCACTAATTTTGACTTTACCTTGAAGTGGCGTCCCCCCCCATACCTCAAGGATCGACGAGTGTGCTTTGGTCGAAACAGACTGATCCACTATGCTAACGGGGGAAGAAACGGTTTTAAGAGTATTCAATGGCCTACACCACACCAAAAATTTGCAGGGGAATGTGGTCTAGAGTGTACCCTAAAACCGGCCAAAAAATCAGAACTTTTGTAACATTCCTCTCATATTCTGCATCAATTGTTGTGAATTCTTTATCCCTATTCTCTTTCGCCAATGACTCCTACTAAAGTTTGGCCCCGTTTTCTGCAGTTTCCACGCCATGCCAGTCTTTCAGTCTGGTTAATGATTACAGGCATTCTTATTACTCTCTTTTTCATCATAATTGCTCTAATGGCTCCATCCCTACAGCAGTGGGATTGGATTCAAGATCCAACCCCCACCAGCATTCTCGACAATATTCCCCATAGTGCGCCTTCAGGTGAACATTGGTTTGGAACAGACAAACTCGGGTATGACGTATTTGCTCGGACGGTTTATGGTGCTCGGGCAGCGCTGCAAGTTGTGGTAGCAGCAACCTTATTTAGTGTTGTCTTTGGCGTTATTTTGGGGCTAGTCAGTGGATACCTTGGGGGGCTGGGTGGATCGAATTTTACTCTTCTTAATGGATTCGATTTATGCCATACCTGGTTTACTGATCGCCGTAACTTTGTCTTTTTCTATTGGTGAGGCAGCACGAGGGGTTCCGAGTGCTGCTGCTGCGTTGGGAGTGGCCTATATTCCCAAGTACTATCGCGTGGTTCGCAATCATACCGTCAGCATTAAGACAGAGCTGTTTATGGAGGCAGCTAGAGCTTTGGGGGCTTCTCCGTGGCGAATTATTACTCGATATCTATTCGGCAATGTGATTCAGAGTGTGCCTGTCTTGTTTTCCTTAAATGCAGCGGACTCAGTTTTAACCTTGGGTGCTCTGGGTTTCTTGGGGCTAGGTTTGCCTGCTGAAATCCCAGAATGGGGATATGACTTAAAAGTTGCTTTGGAAGGATTCACTGGGGAAGTTTGGTGGACAACCCTATTCCCTGGCTTGGCCATGGCCTCATTATCGGTGGGATTATCCCTTGCCAGTGAAGGCCTGAGTGAGTTCTTCAATCCTTTGCAGCGACGGGATGCCGATCAAAGCTAGGGGCCAAGGTAAGATGAGGTAGGTTGCTGTGAAGTGGTTCCACAAAGCGTCATGTGGACTGTTCTTTAGCCTTCCGGCAACACCCTGCCCATCACAACTTATTACACCTATAGGATGTGGTTTTTGGTTAGACGTAGTGATGATACGGAAGATGCGATCGCATCCTATCCACCCCCAGCGTTTTCTAATCTCAAACTACGATTCCGCCGCACGTATTTCTGCCCAGACCATCTTCTAATTAAACAAAGGCTTCTAGGCGTCTCTCTATGAAGCTAATCTCGGCATTTCAGCCCCTGCGCCACCTCACTCAATCCAGTCGCTTTGCCATTATTGAAGCCTGTCTGATTGGTCTTATTTCTGGTTTAGCAGCTGTCGCCTTACAGGATGGGATTGGGTGGTTAGGTGGGTTGCGCATCTACTTTGCCAACCAGTTTCATTCCCCTTTGATGTTGCCGTTAATCGGTTTTATCGGTGGTTTTATCGCAGGTTTGCTGATTGAAACTATCGCCCCGGATGCGAAGGGGAGTGGTATCCCGCAAGTGAAGGCTGCACTGGCACAATTTCCCATTGCCCTCAATTGGCAAGTAGCGCTGGTCAAGCTGATCAGTGGCATTACAGTTCTGGGCACAGGATTGCCCTTAGGTCGGCAAGGGCCCACCGTTCAATTAGGCGCTGCCCTGGCCGCTCAACTTAGCTACTGGTTTCCAACAGCTCCCAACCACCGCCAACAGATGATTGCAGCAGGTGCAGGGGCGGGACTCGCAGCAGGGTTTGCGGCTCCCATCGCTGGGGTCCTCTTTATTGTCGAGGAGTTGTTACATGATTTATCTGGATTAACCCTAGGGACCGCCATTCTGTCCTCCTTTATTGGTGCGGTTGTTGCCCATGTCTTGGGAGGGCAGAACCTATCCATCAGCTTTGAGCAGGTGACAACTGCCACCAGCTTCTCTGTTCCAGAAATTCCTTTCTTTATCCTGTTGGGGATTTTGGCAGGAGGATTTGGAGCCTTGTTCAACCGAGGCCTACTTCTTAGTGTTGATCTGAATCGCCGCCTCACGTTCCTCGGATTACCCTGGCGAATTGGCTTGGCAGGGGGGATTTGTGGAGGCATCATTGGCCAACTCCCCAGCATTTTTCAGGATAATACGGGGCTTAGGGGGTTATTGGGACTAGGAGATCTGGGTTGGCAGTTGGCCCTAACGGCCTTCGTGGTTCAGTTTGGATTAACCCTGATTGCCTATGGGGCAGGGGCTCCAGGGGGGATTATTTGCCCCCAGTCTAGTCATGGGGGCAGCCTTAGGTAATTTAGTCGGCTTAGGGCAGGCTCAACTACTAGGGGCTGGTTTACCCACCACCTACGCGTTTGTGGGCATGGGGGCGTTCTTTGGGGCCGTTAGCCGCGTCCCTTTCACTGGGATCGTGATTATTTTTGAAATCACCCAGGATTTTAACCTTGTTCTCCCCCTGATGATTAGCTCTGTAGTGGCCTATCTAACCGCTGAGCAAGTCAATCAAAGTTCTATTTATGACTTGCTGCTAAAGCAACAGGGGATTCAACTACAGAATGCATCTCCCTCTGCCCAACGCATGTTAGATGCTCTGACAGCAGAAGATATTATGCAGCGGCAAGTCGAAACGTTACCGAGCGATCTGCCCTTAGATGCAGCCCGAAAGATTTTTTCCCGCTCTCACCATCGTGGCTTTCCCATTCTCGAAGATCGACGATTAGTGGGGATTTTGAGCCGCACCGATCTCAATCGAGTCACACAACAACAGAAACCAGGGGATACATTAATCCGGGATGTAATGACGTCCCAGCCCTTAACCGTCAGTCCCACGGCCTCCTTGTCAGATGTCCTTTATATTCTGAATCGTTCCCATATCAGTCGTCTACCTGTTTTAGATGGACGCAAACTGATTGGTATCATTACCCGTGCTGATATTATTCACGCCGAATTTGATCACATTTCAGGCCAGAAGCAACAAGATAATCAGGCTTTTGCCCCATCCTATGGGGTCTATCTAACCCGAGGGCCAGCTACCGGCGAAGGGCGAATTCTCCTACCCCTAGCGAATCCTGACACAGCTGAAACCCTCCTAAAAGTTGCAGTAGCCATGGCCCAATCCCTCAACTATGAGCTAGAGTGCCTGCACATTATCCATCTACCCCGTAATCGTTTACCGGCCGAGACCCCAGTCCAAACCACAAAAAGTCGGCGAATCCTGCAAAGGGCTGTTCGGTATGGCCAACGCCATCAGGTGTCTGTTCATACCCAAGTCATCGTGGCTCAGGACGTGGCTCAAGCCATTTTAGAAGCCGAACAGACCGAACATATCAACCTCCTGCTCATGGGGTGGCAAGGGCAATTTTTCTCTGGTGGACAAATTGGCAATCCTACGGTTCGAAAAATTCTTCAACAGGCTAAAAGCCAAGTCTTAGTGATTAGACCTGCCACCCATTTCAATATGGGCAAAAATCAACGGTGGCTCATTCCGGTGTCCGGAGGACCGAATGTTCAACAAGCGATTCAACTCCTTCCAGCCCTAGTTCCTATCAGCAAGTCACCCAATCTGAAATTATTTCAAGTTTATCCCCCCCAGTAGTGACCTACCCGACCCCAGCATTCTCGATCACTACTCACAGTTTCTCAAGCAGGCCTGTCCTGATAGCACGGTCAAAAGTACACAAATTTGTGCTCAAAATGTGGCAGACGCTATTGTGGAACTGGCAAGGCTCCAACAGACAGACATCATCGTTATTGGCGCCAGTCCAACCGGGTTAGTCCACCAAGCACTCAAAGGAAATATTCCCCTAGCCATTGCTCAAGGGACAGAGGCGACCATCATTTTAGTGAGAGGCTCTGGAACCAGCGTTGTGGTATAACTGTGCCCTGAACAATGTCAGGTAATGGAACATTGACCCAAACTTCTGAATCTAAATTAGGTGGTGAAAGGCAATGTCCAAAATGATCAAACTGAGAAGAAAACGACGACGCTCAATCTGGGGCCTCATTTTTTTATTAAGTCTATGGAGTTGCGTGCTGGGATGGGGATTATCTCAAATCCAAACCTCTGTGGCCCTTGAGACTGCTCCATTAGCCCAAGTCTCAGAATCTCTGCCGACCACAGAAGCTATCGGAGACGTTGATCCAGTCCCTCCTCAGCTCAAGCGAGGCGAACAGCTCTATCAACAACGCTGTGGAACGTGCCATGTCGCTTTACCCCCGCAAGTATTACCGAGCCAAACATGGCAGGCCCTCTTACCGGACACCAACCATTACGGCGTAGTGTTGCCCCCGTTTAAGAATCCGGAACTCACTGATACCTGGGCATATCTCAGCTTCTTCTCTCGACCGATGAGAGAAGATGGTCTTCGCCCCATTCCCTATCAAGTTAGACGTTCTGTATTTTTTAAGGTATTGCATCCTGGCGTTGATTTTGCTGAACCAGTCACCCCTGACACTTGTGTTCGGTGCCATCCTGGCGTGTCCCAACTCAACTTCCGTCAGCTAAGTCCTGAGTGGACGCAATAGTCCATTTGCATGATTGAATTTAACGAAGAAGGGCTTGCCCAAGGCAAGCCCTTCTTCGTTATGAGGCTGTTTAGTGACTTTATGAGTCAAGCCCAAGACGGCTAAATTCGAGCTGTGAAAGATTTCTAGTGTTGGGGTTGAAGTCAGGGTATAGATTGACATATATTTAGTACGATCGTTCGTTCTATATAGCTATGATTTCATTTTATTATGCCAAACCCTCCCTCTTCAGCCGTCCGGTTTGGATCACACTGATTGAAAAGGGCTTAGCGTTTGATCCGATCGTCGTCAATATGGGGGGCGATCAATTCACGCCTGAATTCAGGGCTCTCAACCCCTTTTGTCGGATTCCGGTACTGGTGGACAATGACTTGACGGTGACAGAGTCCCAAGCCATTTTGGATTATTTAGACCTGCAATATCCCCAACCTAAATTGCTGCCAGAATCTGCCCAGGCAGTTGCTAAGGTGCGGCAGGTGCAAATGATTACTACCAATGAACTGATCCCGGCGATTGGGGAATGCTTGATGAAAAAGCCAGACCAGCAAGTTTATGCCAAGCATCGAGCGATGACGGCTCTGAATATCTTTGAAGGACTGCTCGAAGGGCCTTATTTTGGTGGCGATCACCTGAGTTTGGCAGATATTGTGGCGGGATCGGTAGTCCCCGTCGTGTGTGACTTGGGATTTTCCTTGGACCAGCTGCCACGATTACGAAACTGGCTTAAGGCGCTAATGGTTAGACCAGCCTGGCAGCAGACTCAATTAACCGCCGTCGAAAAAGATCGATTTTTGCGAAGTATTCGAGCCCTTGCCAGATTATGGCAAAAACGACGACGCCAGCGAGCTGAAGAATTACTCGTCCCCAACCAAAACACTCCCCCAACCATCGGTTAAGGGAGTGCAGCTAAAGGGCGAATAGACTAGGCAAATGCCATCATTTCTGATTCCTTGGCAGCCATGGACTGGATTAAATCAATCATGCGATTGGAGTAACCCCACTCGTTGTCATACCAAGCCACGACCTTAAAGAAATTGGAGTTCAGTTCCATACCGGCTCCCGCATCAAAAATGCTGGAATGGGGATCGCTAGTGAAGTCTGTAGAAACAACGGCATCTTCGGTATATCCTAAAATGCCTTTGAGCTCTCCATAGGCAGCCGTCCGCATGGCTGCACAAATATCAGCATAGGTAGTAGAACGTTCTGTACGGAAGGTGAGGTCGACAACAGAGACATCAGGGGTGGGAACGCGCAGGGCCATACCGGTCAACTTGCCTTTAAGCTCAGGGAGAACTAGGGTGACTGCTTTTGCTGCGCCTGTAGAAGCAGGAATGATGTTTTGGGCTGCACTTCGCCCCCCCCGCATATCTTTCTTGCTGGGGCCATCCACGGTTGGTTGAGTAGCTGTCATGGCATGAACCGTCGTCATCAGTCCTTCTGCAAAGCCAAAGTTATCGTGAATGACTTTGGCAATAGGGGCTAGGCAATTGGTGGTGCAGCTGGCGTTAGAAACCACAGTATGTTGCTGAGGGTTATAGAGGTGATGGTTGACCCCCATCAGTAGTGTGGGGACTTTTTCAGGATCCTTTTCCTTAGTGGGGGCTGAAATGGCAACCCGCTTGGCCCCTGCTGCTAAATGTTTTGAGGCTGTATCGAAGGTGGTGAAGAGTCCTGTTGCTTCCACCACATACTCTGCACCTAGCTGGCCCCAGGGCAGCTCTTCTGGATTACGGATTGAGGTACAGGGAATAAACTTGTCGTTGACCATGATCCCCTCAGAAGTCGCTGCAACAGTGCCACGAAAGGGACCATGAGTTGAATCGTACTTCAATAGGTAAGCGATGTTCTCGGCAGGGACTAAATCATTAATGCCGACAAATTCAATATTGGGGTTATTGATCCCAGCTCGGAAGACGAGTCGACCAATACGGCCAAAACCATTAATGCCTATCTTTATAGTCATTGAGAACCTCGTAGGACGGATTACCAAGCACTTGCTTTAGGCCCTATTCATGCAGCGAAAATCAGATATCTCGTAGCCAGTCCTATCGCCCTCACAGGATGAAATCGTGTTCCTGTTGCTAGAGCTATAGATCTGACCATCAAATCTTCTACCCGGAACTTAATTTCTGTTTAGGTATAGATAAACAGAGATAAAGCGGTCAAAGATAAATTTAATTTGAGAAATGCTGACTTTTTGGCGTTAAAGGGACTGTAGAGATAGAAAGCCTTTGCAAAGTTGTGCGGTTTATGATGATGAGACAAAAACGGCTCAACACCTAATACGTTAAGGGACGTTTATTGATCACAGGATTTTCCTAAGCAATTTTTTAGATCAGTTATCTATTCAAGATATGGTTGGAGGATTGCCTTTACTTCCGAAGAATACCGACTGTGATTGCATCCCTTACGCACCGGACAAAAATCGTCGCTACCATTGGTCCGGCCAGTAGTTCTCCAGATATTATTCGCCAAATGGTGAGAGCCGGAATGGATGTGGCTCGCTTGAACTTTTCCCATGGGACCTATGAGCAGCATGCTCAAATGGTGAAGCTGCTGCGATCTGTTTCTGCAGAGCTAGATACGCCCGTTACCTTGTTACAAGATTTGCAAGGCCCTAAAATTCGGGTGGGCCAGATTGCTGATGGGGCCATGAAGTTAGTCCCAGGGGAGCGGTTGACGTTAGTGGCAGAAGAGCATTTTCATAACCAGCCCCGGACCGTTGCCATTGACTATCCCTATTTAGCGAAAGAAGCCCAATCCGGAACGCCGATTTTGATGGATGACGGTTTGCTGGAATTACGGGTGGAACAGGTTGAAGAGGATCAAATCCACTGTCAAATTATTCAAGGCGGAATTTTAGGCAGTCGCAAAGGTGTCAATCTCCCTAGCTTAGATTTGCAGCTCCCCTCCCTAACGGACAAGGATCGGCAAGATTTAGAGTTTGGCCTTTCCCAAGGCGTGGATTGGGTCTCCCTCAGTTTTGTCCGTCGAGCAGCAGATATTCACCTTCTAAAAGAGGTGTTGGCGGCTCATGGGGCGGCAGATGTGCCTGTCATGGCCAAGATTGAGAAACCCCATGCGATCGCAAATCTCGAAGCCATCCTAGATGCTAGTGATGCAGTGATGGTGGCCCGAGGCGATTTAGGGGTGGAAATGCGGGCTGAAAAAGTACCCAAACTGCAAAAGCAAATTATTCGCGCCTGCAATAAGCGCAAGCTCCCGGTGGTAACGGCGACCCAAATGCTGGACAGCATGATTCGCAACCCCCGACCCACCCGAGCTGAAGCCAGTGATGTTGCTAATGCCATCATTGACGGAACCGATGCGGTGATGTTATCGGGGGAATCCGCTGTGGGCCAATATCCCGTCAAAGCGGTGGAGATGCTGGCCCGAATTGCCACGGACGTGGAACCCGATCTGAACTTTGTGAATAATCCACCGGCCTGTTTTGATGAGACCCATGCTCTCAGTGAGGCCCTCAGTGCGATTCAAGAAGTGCTCTCCTTGAAGTGCATTGCTGCCTTTACCTCCACGGGCTACACCGCCCTGATGGCGGCTGGAGAGCGACCCCGTACGCCGGTGATTGCCATAACCCCCTTTGAGAAGGTCTACCATCGTCTCAACCTAGTTTGGGGTGTTAAGCCTATTTTGATTGATCATCAAGTTGAATCCTTCGAGCATTTGGTGTCCCAAGCTCAGACCTGTTTATTAGAGAAAAACTTGGTGAAATCGGGTGACAAAATTTTGATTATCGGCGGGATTCCCACACAACAACCGCGGGGCACCAACTTTATCAAGATTCATCAGATTGAGTAATTAGCCCAGGCGAGAAGTCCGCCGCATTCGCCATTTTTGCAGTTCAACGGCCCAGAAACCTAGACTGGCAACTCCAAGGCAAAGCAGCAGCTCCACCATAGAAAGAGGCTGGGTTTCAAAGATTTTTTGAAACATCGGATGGTAGAGGACCAATAGCTGCAGGCCTGTGGTCAGCAATACCGTTCCTAGTAAAGGTCTATTGCTTGTTACGCCCATTTTGAACAAGGACTCTTGCTCACCGCGAATGGCTTGGACGAGAAAAATTCGCGAAAATGCCAGGGTGGAAAAAATCAGGGTTTGCCAATGGGCCAGCCCAGTCTGCCAACCCCAGTACCCTACTCCGAAGAACAGGCAGCCTAACAATAATCCAATCCAAGCAATATCCCGACCCACCCCACGGCTAAATAGGTTCTCGGTAGGAGAGTAGGGAGATCGGCGCATGATGTTGCGCTCTGCGGGTTCCACACTCAACCCGATGGCCAGTAGACCATCAGCCAGTAAATTGATCCATAAAATTTGCAGCGGTAGCAGCGGAATCGGCATATTCACTAAGGGAGCCATCAAGATCACCCACAGCTCACCACAATTGCCGCTCAAGGTGTACTTGATAAATTTGCGAATATTGTCATAAATGACTCGCCCTTCCCGCACTGCTTCCACAATGGTGGAAAAGTCATCATTCAGCAGAATCATATCCGCTGCTTGTTTTGCGACATCCGTGCCGGTGATGCCCATCGCTACACCAATATTGGCCTGCTTTAAGGCGGGGGCATCATTAATTCCATCTCCGGTCATAGCCACAATCTGCCCCTGGTGCTGCAACGTGCGCACAATTGCCAGCTTATGTTGGGGGGAGACCCGAGCATAAATCGAAACATGCTGAACCGCTTCTAAGAGTTCAGCCTCATTGATTTTGTCTAGGTCTTGGCCCGTCAGAGGTAGGCTGCTAGCAATGTTGAGCTGCTGGGCGATGGCTTTCGCTGTAATCGGGTGATCCCCAGTAATCATGACTGGACGAATCCCTGCGGTCTGACACAAAAACACAGCGTCTTTTGCTTCAGGACGGGGTGGATCAATCATGGCCACTAACCCCACCAGCACTAAGTCCTGCTCAAGATTCTGTGGAGATAAACCGTTCGGACTTTGGAGAAGCCATCGCAGAGCCAGTCCCAAAATGCGTTTCCCGTCAGCAGCCAGGCGATCGTGAATTTGAGAAATTTCTTGCCGTTTGGCTGCTGAGAGGGGCTCGATCAGATCTGCACCCCAAATATGACTGGATTGATCCAATAGACGATCCAGAGCCCCTTTGGTAAACATGAGATTTAAGGAGCTGAGGGGAGCCGGAGCAGATTGGGCAAGTGCCTCCAGACCGGGCATCGTTTGAAATCGATGCACCGTACTCATTAACTTGCGGTTGGCATCAAAGGGAAGTTCTTGATGACGAGGGAGATGTTGGCGGAATTGAGGGGGCCAGGAGCCTAACTGGGCCGCAGCGGCTAGCAATGCCGTTTCTGTCGGATCTCCCAGAAGACGATAGTGATTGAGTTGATCGGGATCGGATTCTAAACAGGCATCATTGCAAAGGGCTAGCCCCGTCAGCATCACATCGAGTACAGATTGCTGGTTAGACTGCAGGCTCTGCAAACAAGGGTTGGGCGGTAACGTGGGCGTCAATGGCATGTTGGGAGTGGCAGGGATAGACATCTCTGTGCCAGCAAAGACCAAATCAGTGACGGCCATGCGGTTCTCAGTCAAGGTTCCGGTTTTGTCTGAACAAATAACCGTCACGGAACCAAGGGTCTCCACCGCGGGCAGCTTCCGAATAAGGGCTTGATGCTTCAACATGCGCTGAGCCCCTAAGGCCAGTGCAATCGTGACGATGGCAGGTAAACCCTCGGGAACGGCTGCAACCCCTAAGCTCACGGCAGTTAGGAACATAAATCGCAAATTTTCGCCCTGCCATAGCCCCAGGAGAAAGATGATTAGGATGAGGATTGTGATTGAGATCGCAAGTTGTTGCCCAAACCGATCCAAGCGCTGCTGGAGCAGCGTTGGACTAGGCTTAGCCGTTTGAATCGCCGCTGCAATCTGGCCAAGCTCCGTTTTCATCCCCGTGTGAGTGACCACCGCTTGACCTCGGCCATAGGTAACAGCCGTTCCCATGTAGACCATGTTGTAACGTTCAGCTAAGGGATGCTGATCGGCTAAGGCGTCGACGATTTTATTAACGGGTTCAGATTCTCCCGTTAGAGACGCTTCTTGCACGCGTAAAGAAGCACTGTCCATGACTCGGCAGTCTGCAGGTACCAAGTTACCTGCTTCAAGGGCGATGATATCTCCTGGGACTAGGGACTGCGCCCCGACCGCTTGCCAGGACTCTTGGCGTCGGACCCTAACCCTGGGGACAGCCAGTTTCTTGAGAGCAGAAATGGCTTGTTCCGCTTGATAATCTTGAAAGAAGCCGAGGCCAGCATTGAAAATAACAATAGCTAGAATAGCTAGGGCATCTTTAAGATCCCCTAGCAAACCGGATAGAACTGAAGCCACAATCAGAATCAAGACCATGGTGGCTGTTAGCTGTTTCCATAGCATATGCCAAGGGCTTTCGCGGTCTTGTTCGATCAGTTCATTTAGACCATAGGTCTGTTGTCGAAGGGTTACCTCAGCGTGGGAAAGCCCCTGATCAAGAGAGGCGTCCAAATGATGCAGCACTTCCTCTGGATGCAGTTGATACCACTCCATACTGGCTTCCCTCTAACGGCACGGTTCTTTTCCCCCGCCCAGTATTGATAGGTAGGGATCACATGCTTTACTCCAATTGTAGTGACCTGAAAACAGGATATGACTGGGACCTATCTCAATAGAGAGATAACTTATTGCAAGTCGTGATTGTCTGGCTTCTTGTCCAGTACTTGTAATAGAGAGGCCACCTATAGTTTTGACCATTCCTCAGGTAATACATTGGCTTCTAGCACAAAGTCTCCCTTGCCGTTGGGAGTCATTACATAGGCCACCCCTTCTGGTTCCGGCAGAATGCCAGTAGTGACTTCAAAGATATCGGAATGCCCAACAATAACAGTATTTTTCTCTGCCTTGGGAAGTGCAGTTAGTAATGGTTTTACGTTTTTCTCCGCTTCGTCTCTTTGTTGTGGCGAAGGGGTTTTAGTCGGTAAATAGTTGAGTCGAGGATTCTTCACATGCTGACCAAATGCTGAATCTGCCGTTTTCCAAGTTCGGCAATACTCACTAGTGATTACTTCCCCTACAGGAATATTTTTTGGCGGTGAATGCTGCTCCTATGTCTTGAGCCTGTTGGGTGCCTTCTTGACTCAATTGCCGCTGGAGTTCACAGTTGGCGAGGTCCGACTTAGAGCCAGCCTGATCTTTTTCACCTTGATTGGTCTGGGTATGGCGAAAATAGATAATATGCCCGCCCTTTTGTAGAGCACTTAAGAGTTCTTCACCCCTGAGCTTGTCTTTAAATTCAGCATTAGCTATTTTGCCCTGGTTGTTGTCGGCAGCTTGTCCATTTGTCTGCTCAGACTTTGTTAAAGGGGCACTTTGGACATTAGGGTTGGCGGTGTCTTGTCTAGATGAGGGCGATCCGCTACAGGCTGTTAAGTTTGCTCCCATGCCAATAGCCATTAGTAGACTAAAAACCTTAAATTTATTTTGCATAACTCGTTTTACCCTTTTTAAGTTCTATTTAGCTAAATTCACTCTCTGTTTTTTATTACCAATAAGCCAAGAAAAAAAGAAAGATAATCTAAGTCAATTTAGACAAAAATTAATTCAGGCATCAAATAAAATTCTAAAGACCCATGATAATCAAAAGATCTGGTTATTTTATACGGACAGTAAATAAAAAATATGCCCTAAATGTTTTGGTGTTTTTGTATGGTATTCACTTGTGTTTTATGCCTTGGAAGATTTTGTCGAATACGTGAGCTTCTTTGCCTGGCTTTTGATTGGCTCCAAAGGCTAGAGCATCTGTAGGTATCTCAATGGTTACCGCTGGCAGCAACTGAGGCCAAGAGTAAGCCTCAACCACTTCACTAGCAGACTTCCCTCAGATCCACCCAATGGAGATTGTTATCCTCTTCCTTCTTGGGAATTGAGACCAATAGCCATAATGCTTTAGAAGTTTCAGCAAAATAGCCTGCCATACTTAAGATTGAATGTGGTGATCTTGCTGACCCTGCCTGAATATTCTTAATCTAGATTTAGATAGTTGCCTTGTCCCCATCGCTGATCCCCAATTCGTGAGCTGGAAGCCAGTGGGCAAGGAGCCAAGACTTTTATAGAAAATCCTGTTTGTTCATTGCCAGTTTGATGATTTTCCTGCCAATCAAATAAGATGGACTGAGTCTATAGTAAAAAGACTTGGTCGGGGTAACAGTTGTGACAATCCATTAACGACTCTATGGGTATGGCTGAATAGCAGCACTCAGCATATTACATTGGCATCAATTCCTCGATTTTGGTTACTCGGGATCGACAATTTCATTGCGGAGGGAATTGAGTCACAATAGGTTAATGAGCAGAGTGTATTTATGGTCAATTTAGCTGAGCTTCCGTCTGGTTCGTCCCCATGGAAATTGGGACGTCTGGCCCAGCTATTGCTTTTGGCCATGGTGGTACTCACCTATAGCGTCATTGAGATGGCGGTGGCTAATTCACTCTTTCTCACCCATGTGGGTGCCGATGGATTGCCCTTAGCCTTTATCTTGATCGGCCTGTTTTCAATCCCTGCCTATGCGTTGTTCTCGCAAGTAGTAGATCAATACAGCCGCCCCCAGCTATTTCGATACATGCTGATGTTGGCTGCGGTTATGGCTGTCGGTATGTGGTTCCTGCTGGCAGAAACGGGACTCGTTACCTACTATATCGTCCTGATTTTGGTCTTTTTTCAGTGGGACTTTCATAACAATATTCTCTATGCCAGTTTACTAACGGATTATTTTTCGGCTCTGGACTATAAGCGGTATGCCCCGTTTATTGGCATGGCCCAGGCTGCTGGCACCCTAATTGGGGGCGGATTGACGGCGTTGTTGTCCCACTTCTTTTCTACCCGAGAGCTATTGCTGGGGTTACCCGTTGTATTTGGGATTGCGATCGCACAGCTGTTTTTCCTGGAAAACACCCAACGCCAAATTGAAACCGTCGGCAAAACAGACAATGTGGGCATGATTGAAGCCCTAAAAACCTTTCCCGACTTGGTGAAGCGTTACCCGCTGATGCTGTTTTTGGCCGCCAGCAGCTTCTTGTTGGTGATTATCTACCTGTCCGCGGAATTTTTATGGTTCAGCATCTATGCTGATAACTTTACGGAAGATGCCCTCACGGGCTTCTTAGGCTTGATGCGGGTGAGCGTTAGCGTGATTCAGGTGCTGGTGCTCTATTGCTTTACTCGCCCTCTCCTCCATTGGGTCGGGGTCGCCCGCATGAATGTGGTCTATCCCTTAACTACCCTGTTTGGTCTGTTTGGCATTGTCCTGCAAACTAGCCTACCGGCTGCCATCGCTCTCCATATCAATGGAGATGGCCTCTACAAAAGCATTAATATCCCCGTCCATCAGCTCAACTACAATGCGGTCCCTCGAGAATTTTTAGGTCGCATTCGCACCCTGAGCGATGGCTTCTTTTATGCGGTGGGCTTAACCACAGCAGGCTGCCTCCTCTGGATCTGCCATCACACCCTGAGCTTGGCTCAAATTTCCTGGATTGCCATCGGCTTGACTTGCGTTTTATTTGGTCTGCGTTTACCGATGGGCAAGTACTATGCCCAGGGGCTAGAAGAAATGATCCGCTCGGACACCATTAATTTGGATGAGCTGGGCAATGTCCAGGCCCAGTTCCCAGCAGAGTCCAATGCAGTGATTCGCGACTTGCTCAAAGATAGCGATCGCTACACCCAAATCAAGGGTCTGGAGTTTGCAACCCAGCTCGGGCAACCCAGCCAGTTTTATTTAGATGTACAGCCATTGCTAGGGCAGGACGATCCAGATCTGCAAACGGCCATTGTTCGCCTATTCAGCACTAATCCAGATCCAGAAACCGTCGCAATTTTCGAAGATTGCCTGCAGACTGCCTCTGGGCCGCTCCGTTCCACCGCCTTAGAAATTCTGATTGCCAATCGTTACCCCTTTACGGCGGAACAACTTCAACCCCTCTTAACGGAGGCGGATCCAACCATACGGCCCTTAGCAGCAGTCGCTGTAGATCAAGTGGGCCAAATGGATGAGACCCTGCAAGCCACCTGTGATCAAATCTGGTATTCAGACCTTTCTGAATCAGCGGGTCAAGCCGTGGTGCGGGTGATCGCCTGCAGCCAAGATCGAAGCTTAATGCCATTGCTAACAAAATTGCTGATCCAGGGCGATCCGGGTATTCAGCAAGAGAGCTTGGCCATCCTTGCTACCCTAGGCCAAGCTGGGGATCGAGATCTAGCGGATATCGCTATTACAGCCCTCGATCATCCTGCGCCGTTGGTTCGAGCTGCTGCCTTTAAGTTATTGGGAGTAGTCCATGTCCCGGACTATGCCACCCACATTGCCCTGGGATTTGAAGATCCTGATTCTCGAGTCCGACAGCAGGCAGCTAAGATTTTGCCCGCCTATGGCAAGCCGGGATTGCTGATGGCCCAAGAGAGTTTATCTGCGAATGATACGGACGTAGTGAATACTGCGATCGCAGCCATAGGACAGGTGCGAAATCGTCAGGCCGGTAAGATCTTGTATGAGCATCTAGCCCCTGAGTTCCAGCAACTCGTCCATACCCGTAAATGGCAGCAGCAAATCCCCAGTACAGACCCCAATTGGCAACCCCTAGCCTTGGCGATTGAAGATTTTCACAATCGACTGTTGCAAAAAGTGCTCTATATTCTGGCCTGCCTGGGCCATGATCGAACGGTCAATGCCATCAATCGTATCCTCAGTACCAATGAACAAAAGGATTTAGCTAGCGCAGTCGAAGCCTTAGCTTCTCTGAAAAATCGTCGCTTTGTGTTGCCTCTGCTTCCGGTGCTAGAGCAGGTGGTTAAAAAAGAGCCTGTCAGCGGACGAAGTTGCGTTGAACCGCAATGGATGCGAGATAAAGGGTATAAATTACTGTTAGAAGCCTTAGAAACCCAGGATCGATGGATTCGGATCGGAGCTTTAATCGCCCTAGCGGGTGTCCCCTCTGCTTTAGTCAACGATCCAGACCCCCTCGTTAAAACCGTGGCAGAACAGATTTTTCTGTCGGTTGATCCAGACCCCTTACCTACGAATCAATTTATGAAACGCCTGCTGTTGCTCAAGGAAGTTGCCCTCTTCAAGAATTTATCTCTGGATGAGCTGTTGCTGATTGACCAAACCCTTGAACAAGAGCAAAAACTGGCTGGAGAAACCATCTTCTCAGAAGGCAGTTGGTGCACATATTTCTACATCATTGCGGAAGGCAAGGTCCAAATTATTAAAGACATTGATGACCAGTCCAGGGATTTAAAGCAGCTGTCTGTGGGTGAATATTTTGGGGAAGTGGCCCTATTTGATGATGCGCCCCATTGGGATGGAGCCATTGCCCTAGAAAACTGCACGTTGCTAAAGCTAGAGAAAAATCGGTTTATCAGCCTGATGACCCAGCGCCCCCATATTATTCTAGAAATTTGCCGTTTTCTCAGTCAAAGACTTCGAGAAACAGACAATTTTAGATCTTTAGGAACTCTAGAGTCCTCACAACTTTCGGAAGTCCAATCCTAAGCAGGTTTTACACTAGAAATAGAATCAGCAGCCATTGCAGCATGATGCCATAGACGACGAGATAGGACGGCACAATGACTCTTGCTAGTCAACGGAATCTTTCATTTACTGAATTTTTGGACCAATATCCAGAAGATGGATTTTATGAGCTAGTTAACGGAGAAATTGTGCGTATATTGGCCACTCGGCAACATGAAGATATTGCTGATTTTATTGCGGATGTCTTCAAGGCAGAAGTGAGCCGATGCCAGATGAACTATAAAGTATCGGATCGCATTGTTTTGGCTACCCAAACCCAGACTGGCCAAGAACAAGGGCGTCACCCTGATTGACCAAACCGGCGGTCCAATCGGACCGGCTATACAGCTCTTCGCGAACCTATTCAGGTTGCGGTTGAAGTGGTTTCAACCAAATGGGAAGACGACTATGAAGACAAACTGGACGAATATCAAAGATTAGAAATCCCAGAATATTGGATTGTGGACTATCTTGCTTTGGGAAGCCGTTCCTATCTGGGCTTTCCTAAGCAACCTGCTGTATTCGTTTACCAGTTGGATGCTCAAGGCCACTATCAACACCAGCGATTTCAAGAAAACGATCTCATTCAATCTCTGACTTTCCTAGAATTGCAATTAACCTTGGGGCAAATCTTGATGGCGTAAGGATAGGCTAAAGCTAATTATTTAAAAGACTCCCAAGCACCACTAATACTGTAGGAACCATCTTGCATAATCTTGAGAAAAAAGATTGAGCAAGCCTTAAGTTGCCCTGACCATTTCCAACATTTCTCTGTACTCTTCAAGTTTTACTCTCTTTAAACGTTCGCATTTATTAGCATCGAAGGTGAAAGTTACGTAACGATATAATTGGTAAAAGAACCAAAATACCGCAAAATAAAGAAAAAGGTAGCCAGATGACCCCATAAACAAGCCGAGAAGCACTAAAAAATACACAGAATAGTATCTGCATCTGTGAGAAAAAAAATGCGACTTCTTCGTTCAGGATACCTTACCTTCAGTAAGCTCTCTTTCCTTAGGATTAATAAATTATAGTTATCAAAAAACAAGATCTTTGTAGATAGTAGTTCCTTCTTTTTAGTAAAGGTTGTGTTAATGCCCTTTGAAGGATTTTGTCAGCAAAATCTATAAATTCTTCTTCAGCTTGTTTTTTTTCTAGCACTCTGTATAAAGAAGTTAATTAAATTTTTTTATCCATTGTCTATCTTGAGTAAATATCCCACGAAGCTTATCTAGTAAAGGTTTTATGCCAAGAACAGCACTAGATATTAGATCCTCCAGGTTCCTTATTAGTAAAAAATAAGCTGTTTTCAAGTAATTTTTCAATAGAATGCCTACTTTGCTTTAAAACAGTTAAATATTTAGCTTTTGCGACAAAGTATAAACTATGTATAAAATTATTTAGCCCTATAGTTAACCTTCTCCGATCCTTCATATTGGCTTGGATATTGATATAATCAATAGCACGCGTGATTAGATCTGGAATGATTCCTATCTCATAATCCATGGCACAAATGATTTTCATATGCCATTCGATTAATTGCTTTAATGAATCATCCAAATTGTTTGATGCCCTAGAAATTTCTATACAAGTTGAATATACTAACTGACTCGTCATCATACTTCTCCAACATCAGGAACTATTCTTTAAATAAAATTCATTTAAAGATTTCAACGAAACCAAAGTTTATTTCTGGTTAAAAAAATATGCATTATTATTCTTATCAGCTGATTCATCACTAAATTACGTGAAATCAAAATAAATCTTACATTTCTTAATGTTTTCTAGTGTCTAAAGTTATTTTCAAATATCATTTCTCATAAAATACTTCCCTAGGCCAACAACCTATATTTATATAAGTTATGTACATTTTTTCTTCAGCCAATAATAGGAGTATGATGACATTGAATAAATGTAATTTTGAACATTTTTTCTATATGTATCTCAGTTTAAAAATCACAGCGGGAAATATTTGAAACTCTTAATAAATATCAAGATTTTTAATTAATTGCCGATCAAGCCCTTCAATAGAGTTACTGTCGCTCCAAGGTTTCCTTAGATCGGAAATTTATCTAGCAGACTAAAAAGCGGTCGATCAGCTTTGTTAGAAATAGCTTTAGTGGAAGGTTGCGTTAGAGTATAAGTTCCCTAAAATTAGGTCTTGACGATGCACTAGTTCTAATCAGTTTGGGAATAGCTTTCACTGAATCTAGTTTGGGAAAGAAGGTGATTCGATGCCAACTGTGACACTAAAGCTGGACGGTATGAGCTGTGCGGCCTGTGCCAGCAGTGTTGAGAGAGTCCTGAAGAATTTAGCGGGTGTTGAAGCCTGTAATGTCAACTTTGGGGCTGAGCAAGCGACAGTCCACTACAACCCCGATCAAATTCAACCCAAAACTGTGGTTGCATCCATCGATGCAGCTGGATTTGGAGCCGAGATTCTGGATGATCAGGAATGGTATAAGCTGTCAGACGATCTGGCTCAGAGTCCCTCCCCCACAACGTCCCAGCAACTTCGGCTCAAGGTATGGATCGGCGGCGTGATTAGTGTTCTATTGATGGTAGGGGTACTGCCCATGATGACAGGCATATCCATGCCATGGATTCCAGCCTGGGCACACCATCCAATTCTTCAGCTAGTTCTGACATTGCCAGTTCAGTTTTGGTGTGGCTATTCCTTCTATGGCGGAGCCCTCAAAGCCCTGAAGCAGCGAACTGCCACGATGGATACCCTGATTGCCTTGGGCACCAGTGCCGCTTTTTTCTATTCTCTGGCAGTGACTTTTATCCCAGCGGTCTCCGACCAGGGCTTTGGGGTTTACTATGAAACCTCTGCTGTGGTGATTACCCTTATTCTGTTGGGACGATGGTTTGAAGAACGGGCCAAGGGTCAAACCTCCACAGCGATTCGTCAGTTAATGGGTTTGCAGGCTAAAACGGCTCGCGTGATTCGGGATGGGCAGGTTGTGGAGATTGCGATCGCAACTGTGCAACCCGGCGATACCGTCCTAGTTCGTCCTGGAGAAAAAATCCCCGTTGATGGTCAAGTGATTGAGGGGAAATCCACCGTGGATGAAGCGATGGTGACAGGAGAAAGTCAGCCCGTTCACAAGCAACCCAGCGATTTAGTAATTGGCGCGACACTCAATAAAACGGGCAGTTTCCAATTTCGAGCTACCCATGTGGGCAGAGACACCGTCTTGGCTCAAATCGTCAAACTAGTGCAGGAAGCCCAAGGCTCTAAAGCGCCGATTCAACGCTTGGCCGATCAGATCACAAGCTGGTTTGTCCCTGCAGTGATCACCATTGCCGGAATTACCTTTATCGTCTGGCTACTCACCACCCAAACCCTCTCCTTGGCCTTAATCACAGCCGTAGGCGTTCTCATTATTTCGTGTCCCTGTGCCCTAGGATTAGCTACTCCCACTTCCGTCATGGTCGGCACGGGCAAAGGGGCAGAACATGGCATTTTAATTAAAGGGGCCGACAGCCTGGAGCTAGCCCATAAGATCCAAACTATCGTCCTCGATAAAACGGGCACCCTGACGGAAGGGAAACCAACGGTAACGGACTTTGTCACTACCAAGGGAACGGATAGCGGCAATGAACTACAGCTGTTGCAGCTAGCAGGCATCGTCGAAAGCCACTCCGAGCATCCTCTCGCTGAAGCCGTAGTGCGATACGCCCAATCCCAGGATGTGGACGTATTGCTAAGTGATACGCAAAACTTTGCTGCGATCCCAGGTCAAGGCGTCCAAGCCCAAGTCAAGGACCACTGGGTTTATATCGGCACCCAGCGCTGGTTAAAAACACTGGGAATCGAAACTGCCGCGCTGCAAACCTATGCTCACCAGTGGGAATCGCAGAGCAAAACTGTAATTTGGCTAGCGATTGATCACCAGCTTGAAGCCGTGATGGGGATTACCGATGCCTTGAAGCCCACGTCAGTTGAAGTAGTTAAAACCCTTAAGCAGATGGGCTTAGAGGTGATGATGCTGACGGGGGATAATTGGCGTACTGCGAATGCGATCGCAGCTCAAGCCCACATCGAACAGGTCCAGGCAGAAGTCCGTCCTGACCAAAAAGCTGCAACCATCCAGCAACTCCAAACGGGTGGGCACATCGTCGCCATGGTGGGAGATGGCATTAACGATGCCCCCGCCTTAGCTCAAGCTGATGTAGGTATAGCTATTGGCACAGGAACTGACGTTGCCATTGCCGCCAGTGACATCACTTTGATTTCAGGTGATCTACAGAGCATCGTCACGGCCATTAAACTCAGCCGCGCCACCATGAGGAACATTCGCCAGAATCTCTTTTTTGCCTTTATTTACAACATTATTGGTATTCCAGTCGCTGCCGGAATTCTCTATCCCTTTTGGGGGTTGCTCCTCAATCCCATGATTGCAGGGGCAGCAATGGCCTGTAGTTCCGTCTCCGTCGTTACCAATGCCCTTCGTCTACGGAAATTTCAGCCGGGACCTATTTTGCCAGCAGTAGTCCGGTAAACAGAGCAGCCCCGACAATGAAAGACATAAAACAGCTCTCCTGCTCATCCGGGAGTTCGCGTTTAAGCACATTGAGAATAATGCTGCCCGCCAAAAAAGACCAAATCACCAAAACTCCTGCCTTATCCAGCATCGCGGATTGCCCTAGGACCATACCTAGAATAATCGCGGCTACCAATAACCACCGGCCCCGTTGGTTATAGGGCGTTTTGTGATGCTCATATAAATGATGATCAATGATGAAAAAGTGCAAGGCCAGCGCGGCAAAAAAGAGGATGCAAGTATAAAGACTATGAGCACCTAGATCTTGCAGTAAATATCCCAAAATCACATTAAGGAGAGCAAACGCACTAATGTGAATCCAAAAAATGATAGTGCTAGCATTATCAGTATTTTTCTGATCCTGATTGGCTTTCCGAGATTGTAAGACTAAGCTGTCTAATCCATAAAAAACGACTAGTCCCAGTAGAGCTAAAAGATAAACATGATTCTCCAAGTAGATCAATAATGGCAACTGTGCATGTTCTATCTCTTCTTGAGCATGGCTCAACTCAGGGAAAATTTCTAAAAAAACAAACCCAATAGACACCCCACCTGCAAATGAGAGCCACTTATGGTGAGGAATAAAAGCGGGAATTGTGAGTTTGGAGAAAAAGGCATGAACAACTGCTAAGCCGATGGCTAGAAATATCCCAGGATTAACCATTTCACATTGCTCTCAGAGTCAAGCTTCCTTCTTTCGCACCAACTCTACCACTCTGAATTGGACGCTTATCTTAAATCGACATGGACTTTTCCTAAGAAAAGAATGAGGCTCTCGTCCTCAAGCAATAATCCCAGATCGCAAAAATGGAAGGGGCTAAGCTTTAGCAGAGGGCTTCAGAATCCATCGTTGGGTCAATATCCCCAAGATAATACCTAAGCCTAAAATCATCCAAAAGGCTACAGGCGAATGCTCTAAGCCATTGAGCAAGTTCATCCCAAACAAACTACACAGTGCTGTGAGGGGTAAAAATATGGCAGCTAACAGATTCAGGCGCTGAGCCGTACGGACCGACTCCAAACTAAGACGACTTTGTTCCTCCGCTCGTTTTGCTAAATCAAACTCCAAAGCATTTTTAACATCGGTATAGAGCAAATCCAAGGTCCGATCTAAATCACTAGCCCAATCCCGTAGATCAATAATGTCTCTATCCTCGGGTACACCCTCCCGAGCAGCCTGCAGCGTATCCATCATATTTTTGGCAGCACGACAGATAGGAGCCAAGTTTTCTAGGATTTGGAAATAGTCTTCAGCCAAGGCAGCTTGGCTATATTCTTGACTCAATTGCTGTTCTGCTTTGCTATAGCCTTTGAGATGTTTTCTGAGCCGGGGTAAGCCTTCTCCCCCTTCGCTGCATTTCCAGGTTCCTTGGGGATGGCGCCAAAAAAAGATCCCTTGTCGCTGTCGACTGCCTGGTTGGGGGAGTTTATGGAGAACCAGCAACAGATGGCCATTGGCTAGCATCGCACGCTGTTTACCAGCCCCTTTCTGGCCAAAACGGCGCTTAATCTCATCGGGGAGTTGCCAATTGGCAGGCAGTTGCATCGTCATTTTTCCTTGCGGTGTCTTTTACTCCCAATTTGCCCATCTGTTCTGCCTATTGTGCAGAGCAAGATAGAACAGCTCAGAAGGGTAAGACTTAAAACGGACTGACCACAATTGAGAAAAAGAGCTGACTATCATCAAAACCACTTGTTTCTGGCCCAATGGAGATAATTGGAATTCCCCAATCTAACCGAGCAGACATCAGGTCGGACCACTGCCATCTAAGCCCCAAACCCACAGCAGCTAAAGTCTCTGTTCTCGATCCATCTGTGTTACCCCATCCATGGCCGAGATCGAAGAAGGGGGCCAGCTGTAATAGTCCTTCTTGGTTATCGCCAAACCGAGCCAGAGGTAAACGATACTCTGCGGAACCAAATAAGCCATTATCAACCAGCAAGAGATTTTGAGGATACCCTCGAACACTATTGAGTCCCCCTAAACCGTACTGCTGCAGAGGGACTAAGGAGCGGTCGGCAAATTGAGCAGTCGATCGCAGTAGCAAGAGGTTGCCAGGGGCAAACTGCTTAACCCACTGAGCTTGTCCACGCCAGAGGAAAAACAGACCATCAGGAACTTCAGGTTCACCCAGTGCCGTTGGATTTGGATTAATCGTGGCAAAGGCATCTAGGCCAATACCAAATTCTGATCTCAATGCTAAAACCGAATCATTTCCCCGCTGGGTCCACTCCTGGAATAACCGGAGTTGGGAAATTTCAGTACGCCCTTCAGCATCAGCTCCAGGAGAAAGAGGAAAGGGGAATCCTAGTAACGAAGTATCACTTTCTTGGCGACCTAAAGTAATCCCTAAGGCCAGCTCCTTCTGGGGCGTTTGAATAACGGGCTGACGATAGGTCAAACTCAGGTCTCGTGAAACCCCTTCAATATCCAACTGATCGAAGGGTTCTTCTACAACCCGACTCCAAACCTGGCTAAAGCTAGCGCTGATCGTGCCATTGCGAGCATTGATGGGAAAGGTATAGCTAAAGTCCAATTCATTACTACCATCGGTATTGGCATACCCCAACCGCACCCCATCTCCAAATCCGAAGAGGTTGGCTTCACTGACCACAACTTGCCGTTGAAAACTACCAATACTGCCAGAACGCTGGTTGTCTAAGACGAACTGCACATCAAAGGAAGGAGCCTCTTCAACTTTTACCTGCAGAATACTCAAACCAGGGCCAGAGCCTGCCGTCAGTTCAGCAGAGAGGTTCCCAATCAGAGGATCGATCTGGAGCAATCGCATTGCCCCCAATAGCTCATTCACATTCAGAGGCGGCCCCGCCCCCAGGTTTAGGCGTTTACTAACATAGCTAGACTTCAGATGCTTATTTCCCGAGACTTCAATACCTTCCAGCCGTCCTTCCACGACTTGTAAGGTCACTATTCCTTTCTCAATTACCTGGTCTGCTGGCAAGTAGGCTCCTGAGGTGATGTAGCCTTGATCGATATAGTACTGAGTTAGGGCAGAACGGGCCTCTAGCAGCCGAGAGAAAGGCACAGCATCCCCTGTGAAGGGCTTAGTAACCTGTTGTATTTCTTCTTCGCTTAACACCGTGTTGCCAGTGATACGGTATTCCGTCACGGCAATGAAGTTAGGGTTATCCGGAGATTCTGGTTGAGGCGTTGGCTGGGGTGGAGCGTTCAGCAAGTCCTCAGAAGGGGGTAACTTTGGGGGAGCCTGAGGTGCTGGTTTCGGGAAAGTCCTAGGCTCGATAGGTTCAATGGGAGTAACATCTGGGGGGATATTTGGAACGCCAGGAGGTGGGGCAGTTTGAGCCCTAACCCCTAGGGGGAGAAGATAGAGTCCCCATAAGCCCAAAAAAGTTCTGAGTAGGTGAAAGCGAAGGCGAATAAAACGATATTCAGAAGCCATCTTTAGGGTTCATCAGTAACTGTATTAGCTTAGGAATAGGGTAGTGATTCTATTTAGATTAAGCTCACTTTAACATCATGATGTCTCTTGAAAAATACGCAGTTACTCAACAAAAATAAATCTTTCTCGGCAGTTTGATTCCTGCCTGTCTTTCTCGATTCAAGATCCCATCAGGCTCGTAAGCATATGGCTTGAGCAGAATATCGAAATTGATATCAAGGGTGTTTTAGCCCTGGTACTTAGATTCCCCCATAAGCAAAGTTTTTATTGCAGACACTGCCAATTCTGCAATAAAAGACCAATGAAATCATCAGTCTCTAACCAGGCACTTTCTTCTGACTCTTTTGTATTGTTCTAGAAGTATAAAATGGATAAGAAAATGTGTTTTATGTCAACCCTCATATCGCAGGATTAGCTGATCAAGCCTCTAGAAATCTATTAGAGTGTGTAAGAGTGAGAATCCTATCCCAGCCTTGTTTGCTCCTGTCATATGTTGTTGCCCGCTAGCATCGAATTCACCAATCTCTGTCGAACACAGGTGACCTTATTGATGCAGAGCTTTCAGGCCAGTATGGGAGCAGTGTACTTGTCCAAAGATTTGCCTGCGCAACAACAGGGTGAGCTAATTCCCATCGTCATTTATCCAGAAGAGTCAGCGCAAAATTTACAGCCAGCACCCCTGCGCCTGCCCGCAAGCGACCCTGAACAGAAACGGAATCCAAGTGCCTCACTAACTTCTAGCCAAACCAATATTTTGTCTGAGTTAGAAAAAGACGAATTCTGGTCAGATAACACGCTTTCCACCACAGCTCTGGCCATATCACAAGCTCAACAAGTCGTGATTCCGTTAATTCATGAAGAGATGGTTTTGGGGTTGCTGGTCGCTGCCCGTGAACATCGTTCGTGGAGCAAGGTCGAACAATCGCAACTGCAGCAGATTGCGGATACCTTAGCTCTGGCCTGTATTTTGGATCAGCGATCCCAATGGCTAGCCAATGCTCAGTATCAACAGCGAGTGTTGCAGTCGGAACAGCACCAGACCCTGTCTAATCTGCTACATCAGTTTCGTAATCCACTCACCGCCTTGAAAACCTTAGGCAAGCTCCTCCACAAGCGCTTTGGGGAAGATGAAAGTAATCGCAAAATTGCCGCCAGTATTGTTGAGCAAAGCGATCGATTAGAAGAGATGCTGCGCCAGTTTGACGGTGCTATTGATTTAGGGGAAGCGGCCATCGAGCCACTAGATGCGGATGCTTGGGTCTCAACGTCTCAACCAACTCCTCCGGCCTTACCTCCCTCGCTTCCTTTAGGGGAAGATGAGCTGCAGATGCAGCTCTGCCAGTTCATGGATATCCTCCAACCCCTAATCCAGTCAGCAGTAGGACGAGTAGAGCAAAAAAAACTACAGCTCACCGTCAGGATTCCTAGCAATTTGCCCCCGATTAAGGCAGATATGATTGCGTTGCGTGAGGTCTGTAGCAATTTGTTTGATAATGCTTTGAAATATACCCCGGCTGGAGGCGAGGTGCAGGTAGAGGTTTGTCGCCAGTTGGCTGAAGGTCGCCAACCTGCCCAATTCCTATTAATCAGTGATAGCGGCCCAGGAATTCCCCAGGCTGATTTAACACGAGTTTTTGAGCGCCAATATCGAGGTGTGCAGGCCCAAACAGATATTCCTGGAACAGGGCTAGGATTGGCCATTGCCAAAACGCTGATGGAACAAATGCAAGGCGATATTCAAGCCTTTAGTCCCCGTATTGATCAGCCCGAACCATTGGCCTTGGCTGCCCCAGGCAGTACGTTTATGGTGAGGTTGCCGGAATCAGACGTCAAGATTCTGGCCTGAACAGGGTAGCCTATAAGGGGCTAATGACAGGATGGTAGCCTGTTCAAGTCCGTTGTCTTTAGTCAAAGCAAACGTTTGTGGGGAATAGTACTGAATGCTGTTGAGCAATCCGATTGTGGCTGAGATGGCGATGGAAGCAGAAGATGCGATCGCAAGTAATCTCAAACAATTTTTGCTGGTATTATCCGTCTCTTTGAGTGTTGCCACCCTGCCCCAGGTGTTTAGCTGGTTTCGCCAAATTCCTTATACCTTGCTGCTGGTCATCGTTGGGTTGGGGTTAGCCTTTGTCGATGTGCGGTTGGTGGATTTATCTCCGGAGCTCATTCTGGCGATTTTCTTACCGCCGTTGCTATTTGAAGCGGCTTGGAACCTAAAGTGGTCCGATCTCAAAAGTGATTTATTCCCCATCTGTCTGTATGCCATTTTCGGGGTAGTCATCACCATTGGTGGAGTGGCCCTGGGCCTCAACAAATTTGCAGGCATTTCCATAACAACGGCCCTATTGATTGGGGCCAGTCTGTCTGCGACTGATCCGGTCTCGGTGATTGCTCTATTCCGAGAATTAGGGGCAGGAAAACGCCTCAAAACTCTGATGGAAGGCGAAAGTCTGTTTAACGATGGCATGGCTGTTGTGGCTTTCAGCTTTCTGGTGGGATTACCCCTAGGGGTGAGCACCTTTGAACCGTCTCAAGTGTTGGGACAATTGCTCGCCGTGATTGGGATTGGCATTGGGGTGGGCTCTCTGCTTGGGTTTGGGATTTCCTACCTGACACAGCGTTTTGATTTGCCCCTGGTCGAACAGTCTTTAACTTTGGTCTCTGCCTATGCGTCTTATTTGCTGACGGAGGATCTAGGCGGGTCTGGGGTCATCGGTGTGGTCACCACCGGTTTAGTGCTAGGCAACTTTGGGTCTCGGATTGGCATGAACCCCAGAACCCGACTAATTGTCACAGAGTTTTGGGACTTTCTGGCTTTCTTCGTGAACTCCATCGTCTTTTTGCTGATTGGCGATCAGATTCGGTTTGCCATTTTGGGGGACAACCTGGGCACGATTGTGGTCACTATTATCGGCATGCTAGTGACTCGGGCGGTGTCTATTTTTGCCTTAGGCTTCTTTAGTAATGCGACAGTGAAATCAGAGATTCCTCTCAAAGATCAAACGGTCTTATGGTGGGGGGGCTTGCGCGGATCGGTCTCCATTGCCTTGGCTCTCAGCGTGCCTGCGGTCTTGGGCGAACGCGAGGAAATTATTGCCACGGTATTTGGGGTCGTGCTGTTTACGCTGTTGGTTCAGGGACTGACGACCAAGTTCTTATTACAAGGGCTGGGGTTGATTAGTGATCAGACCCAACAGCAGGATTATCTGGCTACGATCGCTCGTCGGGCTGCCCTTTCTCGGGTCCTAGCTTTTCTAGAGAAAGGAGATGCTAGACCGGGGATTGAACCTGAATTTTATAGGTATCAAACAGCCTTAGTCGAGGGACAGCTTGCCAAGCTTGAATCGGAATTGGACGAGATGCAAAAGAAATGTCCTGAACTGAAGGAATTTACTGCTGATCAACTGAAAGAAGAATTACTTGCCATTGAGGCAGACACCTATGCTGAGTTTGTAAGAGCAGGGCGTCTTAATAAAGAGTTGGCTCCTTTCTTAGCAGAGGTGTTTATCCCGGAGTAAAGGGGGCTTGGATGTAACGGAAAACAACGGTCCCTTAGCATAGTCCTCAATTTTGAGTATTCTAAGCTAACAAGGTTCCTCAACGTTTTTCAGACATCATGGCCAAAGATTCTGCTGAACTCATTCCTGTCAGCCAGCTACAAGAGCGTTATAACATTAAGCGATCAGCCCTCTACAATCGTTTGTCGGCATTGGAATTACAACCCACCAAAGTGGGACGGCGGGCCTTTGTTACCCCTGCTGATGTCGTGCGCTTAGACGCCCTCGGCGATCATATTGAGGCAGGCGGAACCATTCATGACTTTACGGAGCAGCCTGTAACGGTGGAGACAGGTGCCTTGACCATTCCTGCCGACGATGGTTCGGCTCCTATCAGTCAGAATGCCAATTTTGCTGCTTTTTTAAACGCTTTTGCGACTCAGCCTGACCCCTTACAACTGCTGATGAATCGCCTGGATTTATTGGAAAAGGCGACAACCCATGAGTGGTTGTTACCCACTTCAGATTTATCCATGGCTCTCGGACTTTCTCGACGCTCGGTAGGTAAATATCCCAAGTTTGAGCGATATGGGTTTGTGTTTACCAAGGTCGGCCAAATGGGGACTGAAACCTCTTGGCGGGTGCAAAAAGCAGTAAAGCCGAAAAAGAAATTCAAGCGTTAACTTTAACGTCCAAAGGGATGCCGTTTATTTTTTGGGAAATCATCCGCTCATCATTCCCTTTCTGTGGGTGGGCACCCTGAGGTTGGAAGCACCATCACAAAAGGAAGGACGATGACCTTTCAAGACCTGTTTTCGCTTTTGACTCAGTACAAACCATTGCTCTTGGGCATTATGTTGTTTGCCCCATGGATAGCATTGGCAATCTGTGTGGTGATCCCAGGTCAGAAAGAAGAACCCTTTGTATTGAGCTTTAACTTAGGGATGGCCCTCTTGAGCTTGGTTTTAGCGGTTGGCTATGTGTTGTTCGCCACCCACAACGGCGGCTGGGCTCGGGTGATGCAGGAAGCAGATATTCTGTTAATGTTGGCCCCTTGTTACTATGTGGGCATTTCATTTTGGGTCACGAAGCAACGTCTTCCCTTGAATCAAGTCCCCGTTGCCCGGATGGTTCAGGGTATCGCCTTGATTGCAGCAGGATATCTAGGACTCGCATGGATGCTGAAGTCCATGCGAATCGTGATTTTCTCATTTATTCCGTTTCAGTATCTTGTCTTTTTACTACTGGGACTGACAGGGATCATGTACTTCGGTTACCTGAGAGTGACCGGGGCAGATACCCATAAGGACAAGATGGAGGATGAACTGAATTCCCTACGGCGTAAGGGTCGACTCTAGGCCCAGTTCCGAGGAAAAGATCTCTCTTTCGCTGCTTCCCTCGAACTAACCTGCACAGGGCTGCTTGAGTTTTACGGTACCAAATCTGCGATCGCGCATCTGGTAGTGCTGCAAAGCCTCATGAAAAGCTGCCCGGCCAAAATCGGGCCAGAACACATCCGTAAAGTAAAACTCTGTATAGGCCAACTGCCACAGCAGGTAGTTACTCAAGCGGAGTTCACCGCTGCTACGAATCAGCAGGTCAGGATCAGGGGTGCCAGTAGTATAGAGATATTGTTCAATCAGCTGCTCATCTACTGCATCTGGCTCAATATTACCCAACTGAACCTGCTCCGCAATTTGGCGACAAGCCTGGGTCAATTCTGCTCGACTGCCATAATTAACTGCCACATTGAAATGCACGGCCCGGTTGTCGGCTGTTGCTAAGACCGCTCGATCGATTTCCTTCCTTAAAGAAGAGGGCAGCGGTGATAAGTCGCCGATAAAGGAAATCCGTACCCCTTCGCGATCCATTTCAGCGAGTTCCTGGCGAAGGAGACGCTCAAACAAGACCAACAGAAAGTCTACTTCCTCTAGGGGGCGACGCCAGTTTTCCGTAGAAAAGGCATAGGCTGTCAGGGTCGGAATGCCCCAGTCTTTGCAGCAGCGCACTAAATCTTTGAGGGTCCGTGCCCCTTGGCGATGACCCGCAATCCGAGGAAACCCTTGGCGTTTAGCCCAGCGACCGTTGCCATCCATAATGACGGCAACATGCTGGGGTAAACAATCGGGGTCTAAATCTGTAGGGCGAGTAACGTAATCGAAGTTGTTCATTAATACAGAAGGTGTCGGTGACATCAATTGGTTAAATCTGGAGCCCATACAAGTCAGAGGAAGTTATTCTCTGTTCGTAATCATTCCCCGGTCAGTAGTTTTGTCTAACAATCTCTGACCAGGATTGTCAAGGTCTAATGGAGTAAACAGAAAGAAGACAATCTACAAAAGACCCTATAAAAATGGCTAGAACTAAACTCCAGTGGAGGAAAAAGAGACTTCTGGGGATTGCCCAAGCCAGCGATTAAGCTGCTTTATGTTCAAAGAGCGGCCCCACCGCCACAGATGCCATAAAACATAAACAAAGGTCCATAAGAGGGATAGCTTATTGGGAAGAGACCAGGCTTCCCAGTGGAGCACTTGCATCATCCGTTCTAGGGTACGACTAAAACTAATGGGTTTTTGTTGCGTAGGTCTCAACTGGGGACGAAGTAAAGTCATCAGAGTCTTAAACATAGTGGTGTGGGGATAGGCCCAGCACCCAAAGCCCCAAAATTTGGTCATATGGTTAATTTCGTCGATCAATAGCTCTGCTAGCACCTGATGTAATGGCCCGGTAGAGTGAGCCATTAACCATAAATACAGGCAGGTGGCCCCATATTCCGTCGCCACTCGATGTAGGCCATGCTCAAACAGATCTTGCTGGGAATTATCCGTGGGCTCATAAGGTCTAGGATCGTGGGGGAGAGGCATCATTTTTAAGCCAGACAGCTGGGTATACAATCGCTGCAGAGCTGGAGAATGTTGACGTTCTTCCCTTTCCCAGAGTCCCAATTCAACTAGGTCTTCTTGGCCATTGACGATACCGCCCACAAACCGAGCCATTTGTGGATGCAGAGGGCTGAGGTATTGACGACTGGTTTGGGTATAGCCACGAATAGGGGCTTCTGTATCAATACTGCCTGCAATAATGGCTAAAAAAATAAGGGGATCAATTCCCCTTATCTGACTTGGTTCAATGTGATTCCAGTCGAGCGGTTGCCAAGGCCGGGGTTGAGGATCTTGGAATTGTTGAGGTAAATCCTGCAGACGATCGTTGAGGATATCAGTTGTCAGATAAGTCTGAATCAATTTGTTTAAGCGGTGTGGAATGGGAGCAGTTTCAAAGGACTGGGTGGATGAGGATTGGTCAAGAAACGAGGTATTGATTAATAGTGTGGGAGTCATGGCACTCTCCGGGGTAGCTTGCAACCAATAGCCTAAGCAAGGTCAACCCAGAAGTCAGTCGGCCAGAGTCGGGACTTAAAAGTCGGAAAGTCGGATTTATATTGATGACCAGAATTGTTGATCCTGAGTGGTGGACGATACGAAATCTAGAATTCTTGATTTTGTCGAGGGAAAATCCTTACGGTTTATGACAGGTAAGCCTTACAACGGGAGCGTTCGGGCATGCTAATAGTGATTAACAACCACAATTTTGATCAATATGATAAAGTTTGCTCCTGGTCTTCCGGTGGTTTTGGTTGGGGTTGCTGCGGTGATCGCACAGCCCCAGGTGAGTCATGCCTTGAGTGCGGCTGAGGTTGCAAAGGTTGCCCGTAACATCACGGTCCGAGTGGATAGCCAAGCACCTGGATCTGGGGTGATTATTAAACAGGATGGGGACACCTATACCGTATTAACGGCTGCCCATGTGGTGGGAAGCGAGGATACCTATGAGGTTGTCACCCCCGATCGGGCTCGACATCCAATTACGAATACAACAATCCAGCAGCTGTCCAATGTCGATCTAGCGTTGATTCAGTTTTCTAGTAGCCAGTCCTATCAAGTGGCTGAAGTGGGCAATGCCCAGCAAATTTCTGCGGGCATGCCCTGCTACGTTGCCGGATTTCCAGGGAAAACGGCGGCCATCAATGAGGTGGTTTACAACTTTACAGCAGGACAAATTACGGCGAATGCTGCGCGACCTTTACGGGATGGGTATGGGCTGGTCTATTCCAATGCCACCTTGCCAGGGATGAGTGGTGGCGCGGTTCTTGATAGCCAAGGTCAACTGATTGGGATTCATGGTCGAGCAGATACAACGCCTCAAGCTCAAAATCCGAATCTAAATCCAGATATTTATGTCAAAACAGGGTTTAACTTAGGCATTCCTATCAATATATTTTTGCAAAAAGCTGAAGATGCCAAGCTGGAATTGGGGTTTGCAACACCTCCATCTAAACCCGCTCCCCCCGCCTTAGTGGATCAGGCTCTGGTGGAGGCAGGACAGGCGCTCGGCCAGGGAGAGAGTAGCAAAGCGGTCTCTAAGTTTAATCAGGTATTGGGGAGCGATCGCAAAGCCGTAGCCCTGCATGGTCGAGGATTGGCCCAGTACCAGCGTGGTAATTATGCCGAGGCTTTAGCAGACTTGAACCATGCGATCGCCATCGATCCTTACAACGCTTTGTTCTTCAATAGCCGGGGGGCAGTCTACCTAGCCCAAGCCCTCAGGCCCAATCAAAATTTGCATTCTAGTGCTTCTCGGGCCGTGAGAGATTTTAGTGAAGCCCTCAAACTCAATCCCCAAGACGGCAATGCTTACAATAATCGCGGCTTAGCTCATTTCTATACGGGTGCTCGGGCCTACGCCATTGACGATTTTAATCAGGCCCTACGTTTAGAGCCGGGATTGGCCAAAGCTTATAAAAATCGAGGGTTCACCCGCTGGTTAGAGCAAGATATTCGCGGTGCAATATTGGATCTCAAGCAAGCCCTCACCATCGATCCGACCTATGCCCAAGCCTATCAAACGCGAGGTCGATTGCAGTTTCAACAGGGAGAAGTGGCTCAGGCACTGGCCGATTACGATCAAGCCATTCAGTTTAAACCTAAAGAGGGTGAAACCTACATTTACCGTGGGATTGCCCGCTACGAGAACTCCGAAGTCCCTGAGGCAATCCAAGACTGGCAAGCTGCGATCAAAGCTAGTTCAGAAGAGTCTGCTGGTGCTCATTTGTTGATTGGCACGACTTTATTGACGCAGGGTCGGGAAAACGAGGCTTTACAGAAACTGAAAACAGCTAGGCAACTTGAGCGAACCTGGACGAATAAAGGATTTCTAAGCCAAATATTAGGCAAGCGATTATTGAAGGATGCCACTGCATTACTAGAGCATCCCAAGGCTCAAGCTGTGCTCAAATCTCGCTAATGACATCGTGTTAGTTTCACGTTGATCAGAAAAGCAATGTAAACCCTAAGAGGCTGAAATTCAGAAATTTTGCAATAGCATTTAACTCTTTGACCAACTGGCGAAATGGCTTTCGCTAGACTGGAAATATCTTGCCTAAAAAGGATGATGAGTTGATGCCAGTATTTCTCGTTACCCTTGGGGTTTGGTACTTTATTTCGGGAAGTGGGTTAAACCATTGGAATAGCAATCAATGCACCCCTATTATTGATGGCAGCCCCTCCGCCACTGGATTTAGATTGCGGGGACGAGAATTTGGTTGCACCATTGATGAAGAGAGCTATCGAATATCGATTCAAAAATGGCTAAGTAAGCGTGATGTTAATGCAGCCCCCCTTGAAGGAATGTACCTGGGAGATATAGCAGATTATCCATGGATTTCAACGTATCTTGCGAAGGCGGCAATTCAGAGTCAAGAATGGGACCTGAAGGGGGGGAACCATAGCGGTAATTCCCATGGCCTGGTTAAATCGTTTCTACTCGATGAACCTTTCAGACGTCGCCTGGACGCTCCCTTTGTCAATACTCCCTACACAGTGCATCGTGTTTCTGTCGAGAAGGTGCTGATTGACGATGCCAGTAGAGTACTTGACCAATATGAATCGGGCTTTGGGCAAGTTCCTTTTGGTGGCCTATTGTGGGTTGAGTTTGCAGAGCGTCACCAAGCAGAATTAACTGAGGCGGATTAGATTTTTGTGGCAGTAGGCAAAAGAAACTTCTAATCCTGTAGTGCAGAACAATTGATTGAAGCGACGTTCAAAAGGACAGTCCGTTAGCAGCAGCCGAGTGTCAAATCTCACCTCGCTTTAATCATGCTAAATGAGCATTAAGGAATGAAAATTGATTAATACCGAGATTTCTGCCGTCTCTTTTGGCAACATCAGCTTTTGCAAGCGCCCCCTAAATCCCCCATTCTGGGGGATTTAGGGGGCATCAGTGGCGTTAAGGCTGTGGAGGATAGGAGGTAGAGTCGTGTTCAACTATATTTTCCGGTGTTATTAAGTTCGTTATCCTAAGATGCCACCGATAGCACTATAAGATGAGGTGGATCAGCGCTGGAACTCAAGCATGGTAGAGACTCTATCCGCGAATACTTCACCATCCCCTGAGGGAAGAAAAGTTGTGATTGTGGGGGGTGGGCCAACTGGCGCACTGGCTGCCTTATATTTAGCCAAAATGGGTTGGCACGTCTCTGTTTACGAGCGGCACAGTGCTGAGTTTAAAGCGTCTAGCAATCGACGTTCATTTAATATCATCTTGAGCCGTCGGGGGCGGAAAGCCCTGACAGATATTGGAGTGGAGCTACCGCCAGACAAACAGGTGCTTCTCCAAGGGAATGTTCGACATACGGCCAAAGGGGGAGCCTTAGGGAAAGGGTTTCGTGATGCTGTGTCAGTCGATCGCGCTACCCTAGCTCAAGTTCTCATTGCAGAGGGGCAGCATCGCTTTCCAGAAAACATTCAATATCACTTTGATCAAACCCTGTTGCAGGTCAATTTTCAGGATAAGACGGCGTTGTTTCAAGGCAAACAAGACCAACAGCAGCAAAACTTTGACTTATTAATTGGTGCAGATGGTGTCTTCAGTACCGTCAGGACTTCAATGGAATCACAGCTTCAAGGATTCGAAGTCCGGCAAAACCAAGACAGTATGATGTACAAAATTTGTGATTTAGGGTTCGCGAAAGATTTACCCGGTGTAGAGCAAAAGTGGGCAGAAAGTTTTCATACATGGCCCAATGCTCAACCCCTGACGTTACTCGCTCCACCCAGTACCGATGGCTCCCTCAAAGGGGTATTAATTTTGCCCCAAGCAGGAGACATCACGTACGAAACAATTCAGACAGAAGCAGATATATTGGCCTTATTTAAGGAGAAATTCCCTGATGTTTTTCCCAGTCTAGATCAAGCTGGTTTGCCGCCGCAGTTCGCTCAAGATTTATTGTCACAAAAAGCGGCCCACGGAGGAATCACCACCCAGTGCAATCAGTTTGAAGGAGGCGATTGTGTGGTCTTGTTGGGAGATGCTGCCCACTCAGTGTGGCCATCTTTGGGGCAAGGGTGCAATGTCGCCCTTGAAAGCTGCCGGATCTTTGCTGAGGTATTGGCCCAAACTAAGGGAGATTTATCTCTCGCTTTACCCGCCTATACTGCGGCCCGGAAGCCTGATACGGATGCAATTGCTCGGCTGTCTGAAATTGGCTTTGGGGGGAATAAACGAGCAAGTAATATCCTGTTTATTGCCAAAGTAGTGATCCTCATGTTTCTGCATAAATTACTCCCCAGATGGTTTCATAAATATGCTCTTTTTCAACTTGGGGATGCTGACGTTCCTTATTCCAAAATATGGCAGCAAGTTCAGCGTCAAAATAGTCAATTACGCCTAGTACTAGCGACGTTAATCGGTAGTATTCCTGTGATTTGGTTAGTTGTTTGGAGAATTGCCTAAGCATCAAAACCCCTTGCCCTAACTGGAAATATTGAGAGAAGAACCTGGATGTCAAAACCTGGGTTTCTATACGGAAGACATAAGGGTTTTAAATGTCGTATAGCCTTAGTTCGATATTTCAGCGAGCCATAATTCAGGTTCAAATGCTCACTCCAAAGATGGACTGCCACAATCTAAGCGGCAATACTAGGAGATGGGGCAGAGACTCCCTCCTCTGTCTGTGGCAGGGGGACTAAACGTCCATCTTCCATGTAGATAATCCGATCGGCAATGTCTAAAATTCGGTTGTCGTGGGTGACGAGGAGAATGGTGCAGCCCTGTTCTCGGGCGAGTTGTTGCATAATCTCTACCACGTCTCGTCCTGATTTTTTATCCAGAGCGGCAGTGGGTTCATCCGCCAAGATGATTTTGGGATGGCTAGCTAAAGCGCGGGCAATGGCGACTCGCTGGCGTTGTCCCCCGGAGAGTGCGTCGGGGTAATAGTTGATGCGGTCTTCTAGGCCGACTGCGCTGAGTATGTTGGATGCGATCGCATCCAAGTCTTGCTCCAAAAAATGGTCATGTAACTCCAGGGACATGCGCACATTTTGCTTGGCGGTGAGAAAGCTCATTAGATTGTGGGCCTGAAAGATATAGCCGATATGGCAGCGAAGCTGGCTCAACTGCTGTTTCGAGGCTCCCAGCATTTCCTGGTCCAGAATCTTGAGGCTGCCGCTTTGGGCTGCTCTTAAGCCCCCTAATAAGGTCAACAGGGTTGTTTTCCCAGACCCCGAAGGCCCGGTGAGGATCACAATTTCACCCGCTTCAATCTCTAGATTAATATCGAATAAGACCTGCTTCTGAAGCTGACCTTCGCCAAAGAAATGGTTGAGTTGGTGGGCAATAATGACGTTAGACATGAAAATCACTCCAGAACAAAAAGCAAGGTGCTATAGGGTTTCTTCCAGCAACCACTCAAAGCCCGCTGTGAATTGAGCCTTGCCATCAGTTTCGACGATGCTGCCGTGGGCCGTAATGACCCGATCAAAATCCCATGCCAACACCTGGCGAACAGAAGCTTTCACCTGGGCTTTATCGCGGCTGCCCCATTTCTCGAAGTAGGACGGTTTCAATACTTGGTAAGAGCCCATAACCCGTGCCGCTAACTGCGTGACCCACGGATAAGTCTCATCAAAATGAAACGAGGTATCCGTTAGAATCAAGCTGCGACTGGGCCGATGCCAAAAGACAGTTTCATGGGCGAGACAAATACCTCGGGGTAAAAGAGCTCCAAATCCCTTAAACGGGAGGTATTCTAATTCCTCTCCAAAGGTGCCACTGTTGTTCAGCAAACTATCCAGCCTTAGATCAGGAGATTTTTCGGCTAACCCTTCGACGCCCCAGGTGGTGGCATCTGGATAGAGTGCTTGAGCTTGGCTCAAGTACAGATGATGGAATTGGTTTGGGGCAATCAGATGGCAAACAGTACCCAATCCATCAAGACTTGAGCAATCCTTGGCCTGGAGCTGAATGGGGGAAATCAGCATCAGTTCTCCCTGACCCAGTCGGACAACGACCATGCGAGTACCGATTTCTAATCCTAGGTAGCTGAAGGGTTGGGTGACGGTCCAAAGATTTTCGGCAATAGGAATAAGGTTCATAATCAGGCTGGATAGAGAGGACTAAAAAATATCGGCTGGATCAGCGGCCCTGAGTTTGCGCATGGCAATGGCCCCCGACATGGAGCACATTAGAATGGTCATGATCAAAACGGTGACGGCTCTTTGGGCAGTCATTGAAATAGGCAGCATGGTTGCCGCAAAGGCTAGCTGATAAAGCCCTAAGGCTAATCCCACACTGGGTAAATATCCGAGAAAAGCTAGAAGTAGGGCTTCTTGGATCAACATCCCCAATAAATAGTTGTCGGTGTAGCCCATGGCTTTCAATGTGGCATATTCTGGCAAATGCTCAGATACATCGGCATAGAGAATCTGATAGACAATGACGATGCCGACAATAAAGCCAACCCCCACTCCCAGGCCAAAAATAAAGCCAATCCCCGTGCCGTTCGCCCAGTAATCCCGTTCGATTTGGGCAAAGTCTTCAGTGGTGCCAATCAAGACATCGTCGGGCAAGAGGGCTTCTAAATCGGCTCGCACCTGTGCCACGTTAGCCCCCGGTTGAAGCTGAATCAGTCCTACCTCAATCTGTTCCGGACTACGGTTGGGAAACAGCTGTAGGAAAGTAGAATCACTGGCAATCACGTTGCCATCGGCGGCAAAGGACGCCCCGTTTGTAAAGACACCATCCACCTGAATTAACTTGTCATTCAGTTCGGCGGAGAAATGGCCCTTTTGCTCAAACGCACTCGTCGTAAATCCATATTCTGGCCGTCCGGCCTGATCAAACAAGACTCGATGCAGAGGCTGAATCTTATCCTGATTATTCGTCACGTCTGGAAATTTAAAGGAAGGTTCTGCCGGGTCAATACCCCAGACCAAAATGGCTCGCTCTCGTTTGGTTTCGGGATTCTTCCACTGCCCTGTAGCTACATAGACCCCATTAACGGATTTCACCTGGGGATGGGCCAGGGTCTGAAACAGGCGCGCCCGAGGAAAAGCCTTCACGGAAAACAGGGTCTGCATTTGGGGATTGGTTAAGACCAGATCTGCCTGCAGATTGCGGTGGGGCTGAATGGCAGCGTCGAATAAAGCCCCCTCAAACCCCATCTGGATGAAAATCAGCATGTCAGCAAAGGCAATACCTGCGATCGCAACGAGTAACCGAGTGCGCTCTCGGGTCACCTGTTGCCAAGCTAGGGGCGTTCGCTTCAGAAACCTGGGCCGTTTCCACTTGCTAAGACTCAATCTGTTCATGGCCATTTTCCAAAATCAAACGTTCGTTATAAAAAATGCCAAATTAAGACTCATCTGAAATTTGGATCACCGTTTGCACCTGCAAATTGCTGAGATTAGCCACCTGCTGGCTGTCTGTTGGCTTGAGGGCAATCTTCACTTCCACGACTCGGCGATCCAGATTTTCGCCTGGGTCACCACTAAAGACCTGTTGACGACTAATTTGGCGTCCCAGCTCCACCACTTTGCCTTTTAATTCACCAGTAAACCCTTGCCCGCGAATCGTTGCAGCCTGTCCTATCTGAACACGATGAATATCGCTTTGGTAGACCTCAGCGATAACCAGCATCTGGGCCGTTTGTCCCAAAGCGACGATGCCATCACTACTCATTTGCTCACCGGGGCGAGTATAGATTTGGAGGATTTGCCCATTACTGGGCGCTTTAACGGTGGCGCGAGCCAGATTTTTTTTGGCCTTGGTTAGAGATACTTGGGCCGCATTAACCTCCGCTTGAGCCATTTGGATATCCACTGATCGGACTTCTGCCACTTCCGCTAATCGGGACCGTGCGGTTGCCACCTGAGCTTGTCCAGTACTTTCAAGACGACCCAGCTCAGCCTGAGCTTCCCGAAGACGACGTTGGGCAATCCCATCGGTGCGGGAAAGTTCTGCTGTGGACTGTTTTAAGGCTTGCTGGGTTGTTTCTACACTCAACTGCTTACTATCAAATAGGGATGCAGAAACAGCCCCTGCTTGATAAAGGGATTGGTAACGAGCCAGTTCCTTCTGAGCGGTGCGGAGTTCCGCTGCTAGCCGTTGGACTGCTGCTGTTTGGGCAGTGCGATCGCCCTCGTACTGGGCTTCCAGACGAGCAATGGTTTGCCGCTGAATTCGTAGTTGCCCTATTGCCTCTGCAGATTGTTGAGATACGGTTGCTCTTTGAGCATTGATGGCTCCAGGTTTTGCCCCTGCCTGCACTTGGGCTAACTTCACCTGGGTGACCCGGAGTTGAGCTTGGGCTTGGGCCACCTCATCTAGCAGGCGATCGCGGGAATCCAAAACAGCAATGGGATCACCAGCCTGTATCGTATCGCCCAGTTTAACCTTGAGTTCTGTGAGGCGATCTCCGTCTAGGGCTAGAGGGGCAGCGACTTTGACAATCTCCCCCGTAGGTTCGAGTCGGCCTAAAGCTGCAACATTTGGCAGGATCGAGGGTTGTAGGCTACTGGAGTCTGAGGGACTGGTCCCTTGCCAATCACTTTGGGCCAAGCCGACAAAGACAATGCCCCCACTAGCTGCGATAGCTGCAATCAACGTACCAATTAACCATGGCTTGGGTTTAAGTTTGAGCGGACAACTGTTCATGGCTGAGGACCATCTGGATCATAAGTTGACTTTGGGAGTGTAACCAGTCGGCATCTTCAATGCCTCGGTTGTAGATGTACTGAATAATCAGGCCATCGATAAAAATCATCAGAAAGTCGGCTAGCTCTGTATTGGGGAGCTGTAGATAATCTACTGTTGCGTCACGAGTTCCATTCCAGATCTGACGCAAGAACTGAAGTTCCTGATCGTTCCCTGTTCGAGTTTGTTGGAAAAAATCGACCCACAACAGCATCTGCTGCTGGTAGTACTGCAGGTTCTTCAACACGAAATCCATAACAGCCTGTAGGCGAGCTTCTAAGGTGTCTGCCTCAGGGGCTTGGGCAAAGAATCGGGAGATATCCTGCTCACATAGCTCCTGGACAAGCTGCATAAAGATGGCTTCCTTGCTGTCGAAGTAGTGATACAGCGTTCCGGTTGAAACCTTTAACCCTTCTGCAATCTGCCGCATGGTGATTGAACCGTAGCCCTTTTGAGCAAAGAGTTCAATACAGCCATTTAGCAACTCTTTGCGGTACTGGACCCGATCAACAACTTTCGGCATGGGCGACAGCGTTAGTATGATGTGAACTATTTATTTTATAACATATGTTCGTTATAAAATGGAGCACTCCCTTTAGACTGTGATAAAGCCATCATTTGGGTTGCTTTTGGTCCTCAATCACCAACAGTCAATAATCTGTGCTGAGAGTTGAGATTTCGGTGGTGAGATCAGCCGGACTATAGTCTGGTTAAAGGATTATGCTTCATCAAAGTACGATAATTTCCTCTTCCCGATATCCTCAGGAACGAGGTTGATATAGCCATAGTTGATGTTGGGGAACGGGAATGGCAATATCTGCTTCATCAAACGCTATCTTCAATCGGCGGCGCAGCTCTCTAGATACAGCCCATTGTTGAAGCGGTTGTGTTTTAATCCAAACTTTCACAACGGGACCTCGATGATCAAAATCATCAACGCCCATTAGTTGTGGCGGTTCCAGAATATGTTTTTCCCAATCTGGTTCAGCAGCCATGGCCTGTGCGGTTGTCTGGATCAGAGCCAGCATTTGATCCACGTCAGCAGGGTAGGGAATGGGAATGTCGAGATCGACTCGTGACCATTCGCTAGAGAGGTTGGCAACAACGCGAATTTCACTATTGGGGATGGTGATTAGTTGTCCTTCGGCATTGCGAATTTGGGTCATACGCAAGTTTAAGGTTTCGACTACGCCGGTATACTCACCGACTTGAATCACATCGCCCACTCCAAACTGATCTTCCACAATCACCAAGAAGCCATTGAGGGCATCTTTAATAATGCTTTGGGAGGCAAGGGAGATAGCGACACCTACTAAACCCACCCCGGCCAGCAAGGGGCCAACATCTACTTGTAAGAGGATTAAGGCCACAATCACGCCAATACCGATCCAGACAGGGACCGCAAATCCTTTGAGCACATTGGCAATGGTGGAGATTCTCAGCAGCGTCCGCCGTGAGGCTATTGGTGTAAGGAAGGGGGTGACGGTTAAAGCTAGGGCAAAGCGATTAACAAAGGCCCAACTCAGGCGGATCAGTAGGTAGGTGGCCAATCCGACGCCGGTCAAGGTCAGGGGAATGGGGAGACCCTTGAGCAACAAAATGTTGATGGGGCGGGTGTAGGGAAACAAATCCAAGCAGATCAGGAGGCCGATCAACCCCATCGAGATTTGCAGAATACTGAGAACTTGGTACAAAATCCCCTTGAAACCGATCCAGAACTGAACGGGGGGAAGCTGTTTGGTCCCATCGGTTTTAGGGGCTGCGATGGCTTTGGCAGGGCGTTTTAATCGACGCTGCCAAAGGTGGACAAGGCGATTCAACAGAATGGCAAGACTGATTACACCGCCTGCAACAATGACCTGCTGTTGCAAAAATTGGGGTTCGCGCTCGGATCTAGAGCTTTTTAAGGCCCTCTCTACCGTAGATTTGATTTGGTCATCTAAGACTGTGATTTCAATGCCCCGTAGTTCAGCATCGAGGGTAGTGATGGTCAATAAATGCTGATCCTCGGCAAAAATCACCGGCAGGTTATTGCTGGTTCTGATTTCTACCCTGGGCTCGATTGAGCCTGAGCGGAGATAACTGCGTTTGATTGCCTCTAAACTCTCCTGTACCGCTTGAGTTCGTTCAGATAAATTACCTTTGGTGGCGGCAACTTTGAAAAGACGACGACCATCTAACCAAATCCAATCGGAGACCAGCGGATTTGAAAGGCTGGGAATAATCAGCGGCTGTGGGGGGGAGGGACTCAGGAACGGTGGGGGGGGAATTTGAGCGAAGCTAGAAAAATGCAAGAGCAGCGTTAACGCAATACTCACTAAGGCGAGAACTAGTCTTGCTCGATGGCGGATGGCAGGCATTCACTACTCTGATGGCGTCTCAACAAACTGTTCTACGCTGGATGCCTGCGCTGCTCAACGACTGTATTTCCCTGGATTTTGTGGAAATTAGGATGTGGCAACCGTCGCCCGACTGGGGTTAAGTGCAGCAGGAGCCCAGTTAAGAACATCATTCAGAATAGCAGCTGGTCCTTGATTCAGGGGCCAGGCAAAGGCATGGCGGAATGAATTCTCTTGGCAAGCTCTAAGCTGGGCAAAGCTAATGACATCCTGGGTGAGAAGG
Source organism: Acaryochloris sp. 'Moss Beach' (assembly GCF_021497025.1). Classification (NCBI taxonomy): domain Bacteria; kingdom Bacillati; phylum Cyanobacteriota; class Cyanophyceae; order Acaryochloridales; family Acaryochloridaceae; genus Acaryochloris; species Acaryochloris sp. 'Moss Beach'. The sequence continues at coordinate 445,423 of NZ_CP071717.1, read as the reverse complement.
GTTTCGTATTCAAAGGGCAAGCGAACATTGTGAAGACCGGCATTGTCGGTGCAAATAGCCACATCAACCCCAGCTTCAAAACAGCGGTCAAACACGACTTTTAGCTGCTGGATACTTTGTAGGGTACCGGTTTTGAGGTAAGTGGTGGGGCAAATCTCTAAACATTGCCGACGCTGGGCTACGGCAGGTAGAAGTTCAGGATGTTGCAAGGGAATCTGGATGCCATGACCGATTCGCATCAGATAGGGCAGCAGTTCGGGGTGGGCACCGCCTTCTGTTTCGTAGAGATGGCAAGTGGTTTTGAGATTGTGAGAGCGGGCGTAGGCATAGAGATCGACAAATTCGTCGATGCGATCGCAATACAAATCATCTCCACCTGCTAAATCAATCCCACAGACATACTCCGGGGATTGGGCAGCGATGTCCACAATGGCTCGGTTCACTTCGTAGGGCAAACGAGCATGCATACAGAGAATTTGGCTGGTGACAATCGGATATTCTTTGACCTGACTCGCCTGACCGACAATTTCTACAATCTCGGCCATTTGGTCAATGCGTTCTGTTTGGCTGAGCTGGTCTGAGGTGCGGAGATAGGGGGTATACCGCATCTCCATATAGGCCAGATTTTCAAAAACGTAAGCCCCTCGAATCAATCGAGAGATAAAGTAGGGCAGGGTTTCGCGGGTCTGAACGCTTTCCACCAAGGTGTGCAGTTCTAGATATTCAGCCAGGGATTCCCGAGGCCGACAGTAGAATTCTTCAAACTGGGGATAGTCCGAAAAGGGTTGGGCCAAGTCGGGGCGATTTCGTTTGAAGTAGCGCCACAGAATCCGAGGCACAACTGATCCACCCAAATGTCGATGCAACTCAGCGTATAAAGACACAATTACCTCTTGCCATATCAGCTGAAAACTTCTCTTTAATATAAGAAATATTTCTAGGGTTGTGTTGTTAAAAAATTAGGTTGGATTGACCGCTAACAGCAAAGCAAAACACCACCTGTTTTTCCGTAGCTTGCATCACGAATTTACTTCACCCCTACAAAAGGTGGGGACCACTCAAAGGGAACTCATTTCGGGTTAACCCAGATCCCCGCTAAATGGTTAGAAGAGACGTCATCATGAAGAAGATTATGATCGGTGGAGATGCTTGTATCGCAGTGACTCAGGCCTTTTTAGCTTTAGCTGCCCCCACCCAGGCGAAGACAAAAGGGTTTAATGTCAAAGCCAATGGATATTGGGCTAAAGGGCATTGCCATTTTGGCAGTATCCGAGCCAAATGCGTGGTCAAAAATCGTAAAGGTAAACATAACCCCAAACGGCGTAAAGCCACGACAGAAATTATCTCTTTCTATGTGTTTGACCAAGGCCATTGTGCACCTATCAAAACTCGCTGTACTAAGAGCAAGAGCTGTACCTAGAAATTCGAACCAATTGGCTATCTTAAACAGCCGATTGGTATGTGGTCTTGTATTCGTGCTCAGAATCTCAACAACGGCGGATATCGTACATTTTGGGTGGGACTCAGCAAGTTCAATCGGCCCTTAGGCAGAAGAACTCAAGGGATGGCCAATGCCTGCCAATCCTGAGAGTCTGTCCAGGCTCTTAAACGGTTAGTCTTGTGATAGTTTGAACCTTTCTCAAGGACGTTCCTTTGAAGGCCTATTCATGTCCATTCAATGGTTTAATGATCACTGAAACCTTTGTTATGTGGACTCCGATGGCTCTGTTAACCATAGACAAAATCGAACAGCTTCGTAATCAATTGGCAGCTTGTACGAATCATCGAACCGCATCAGCATTGAAAGTTGCGATCGCAAGACTAGAATCCCAGCTCCAACCCCCCACCCCTGCAGAGCCTGAAACTCAGCTAACGGACGAAATTCTCCGACCTCTGATTGCTCAAGGCAGTATCAAGGTTTATCACCCAATCCGCTAGTTCCATGTCCTACCTATTAATTACAGCTCTATTTAGGTGCGTTATCCAGCACCATCAAAACTGACTTCACGGGGCGAAGTAGGGGCTCTCCTCGCAGGCTTTTGCCAGTAATGACCTGGTCTTGATAAACCAGGGAAGATGAACTGCCCCCGTCAAGATTTAAGGCAGACTCTGCTCCCTGCTGTTGTATGAAATCGGCTAGCTCAGGTAAAGAGAGCCCTAGCTTTGTCGAGGACTGCTCCACCATTACCCAGATCACATCTCCCGCTTTGGTAATACCGACTGCACTTCTGGCATTGGGCTGACGACTGCCAATGGCATCTCGAACCACTTGGCCATCCACCGAATCCGTAAATCCTTCCCCTTGGGCCGTCAGTTGGGGGAGTAACTGAGGCCCCGCCCCCAGGGCATAAGTAAGGGTGCAATCGGGAGGGACAGGCTGCTTGAACAGCGTAATGGCACAGGTAGCCTCAGAACCACATTGATACTGCCGAAATTCAGAGCGATTGAGGATTTTGGGGAGATAGGCTTGGAGATCTGGATTATCGACCAGTCTTGAATTTTGAGACGGGTCAGCCAGAATTTGGCCCCCTCGACGAATATAGGATGTGGTTTGTTGATTAGCAGGGTCAAAGTATCCCCCATTAATGACGGCGACGGATTTGGACGTGCCTTGAGCAAAATCAACCACGGTTTGGAGACCGTCTGCTACATCAAGACGAACAGTATAGCGAGGGTGGTTCGGAATCCGCAGGATGTGGACGATTGCCTTCGACAATTCCTGCTTTTGATATTGCATCGTGGGAGGCGGGGGCTGCGGTGAGAGTTGAGATGGAGCAGAACACAATCCCAAGCTCATGGCCAAAGACATACTGATAGACCATCCAATCAATCTCATATCCATCTCCTATTCAAAGACCTGATCTCCCTGCTGAAGTCGGTGGGCAATTCGATAGGTTTGGCCTTGGGCTCTGGCGGTGGGGGGCATGGGCAGCCAAGTAGCGAGAGGCCGCAACTAACCAATAGGGACGGGTGCTCGGATCTGACCACTGCTCATACTGGCGAACCGCAGCCTCTATTTCCTGGATGGTGTGGAAATTGCGATCTTCCCGTAGTAGGAGTTTCCCTAGTTCAGACAATAGGTGTGGCGTCTCACCCCCATTGAATTGAAATTGAGCCACCACCTCACCCACTGCTTTCACCTGCTGTTGGCGATCGAGCAAGTCAGGAAGGGCTGTCAGGGAAGGCTCCTGGTTATCCGGGCGGGGCAAAGGAACCGGGGGAATATTCAAAAACCGATTGAGATAGATTCGCATCGCCCCATCAAATACCCCTCGCAAAAGGGTGACTGAAGGAGTTCGTCGCAGCCCCTGGCCAACGGCATTGGCGAAGGTAAAGGTGTGATGGGCAATATCCCAATCCCGAAAATCATTGTTGATGCTGAACTGGGCTACCCGCCTTGCGGCAGCATAGGTGACCCCCTGGGCCAATTCAACGTCGCTGCATCCGGCCTGAATATCTTGGAGCAGGGCTTCAATGATCAGGGCTGGATCATCTCCTAAGAGGATCGGGATTAAAGTAGCTTGATCTACTGGAGCCTGTTGGGATGCCTGATAGATTTGAGGCAGTTTTGCAAAAGCCTGCTCCAACAGAGCAACTAGGTCAACAGGACTGCGCCAGGCGCTGGACTCTTCCATGCGTTCAGCGCCTGTATATCCCCTTACCAAGCTGGGCAAAATGGACTCGGCCTGGTGCCAACCCACCACATCCAATGCTTCAAGGGCTTTATTGGTAAAGTCCAGGGTATGACCGCCATCGAGAAATCGATGATCTGTGGCAGCGGCAAAGAGCATCTCGGCAATTTGTTCAGGGGGAGCTTCACTGCGAATGGCGGAGACTAGACAGCGTTCGGCCCCTTGCTGATCTCGAACCTCTACGAACTCTCGAAACCAGCCTTTGAGGGTGGCAAACTCAGTCGTTGTTTGCGGTAGGGGCTGAATGTCAAATCGAGGAGGCGACCCTGCACAATCCCGAGCGACCGCACTTAACCCGTGATACAGGGCTAACGACCGATCCTCCTCATCTAAATAGGGTAAAAGATTGGCTATGCAGGTCAAGATTGTTAGTCCTGCTCCCCAACCGGCCCGTCGGTAGCGACTCCCAAAGGTCAGTCCGATTTCGATCAGTTCAGCCGGATCGACCCCCAAGGCCAGCAATGCCAACACAGATTTAGCAATCACTAGAGAAATGCTCTGCTCCAATCCATCCGTGAGTCGCTGCCGATAATAGGCTTTGCGATCCTGAGGCGTAGTCAGATCCACCCAAATCTGGTCCTCGCGAATCTCCACAGGAAAAGACTGGACATCATCCGCCCACAAATCAAAAGTGCCTCCGCTGGCTAAATCAAACCGGGCATGGTGCCAGTGGCAAATCAGAATGCCGTCCTGGGCAGTACCTTTATGGAGGGGAAACCCCATATGGGGACAGCGGTTGTCGATGGCAAAAATCTGATCTGTTTGCCGAAAAAGGGCAATGGCTTTACCGTCCATATACACGACATGGCAGCCCGATTCGGATAAATCGGTTAGGTCAGCAACGTAACGGAATGTGCGATCGCATTTCTCCATACCTACCTCTTCTTCTGGAAAATCTGACTGCTGGGAGTATCTTCAGAACAATTTTTGGGTATTGATGGGATTTAGGATAACTCACATAGTGCTAGGGTGTGGAACGGGCAATGCCCTTAATCTCTGAACTGAACGCCCCTCTATCCCGAATCATCTCCTAATAAAGTACTCATGCAAACCACCATTGATACTCAGATTGCGGCGGTTACCGTCTTTAGTCGTCAGGCCCAAATCACCCGCCAAGGGACGGTTGAATTGACGGGGAGTGAACAGGAAATACTCCTTCCTGATTTACCCATGACCTTACAGACGGATTCGGTGCGAGTCTCAGGGGCGAGTACCCAAGACGTGCAGATACTAGGGGTAAGAACAGAATTGCTGGCGACCCTCGAATCCGTTGCCCCGGAAGTAGCTCATTTAGAAGCACAGGTCAAAAAGCTGCAGCGACAGCAACGGCGATATCAGGATCAATTAGAGGCCGTTAAGCTGAAATTAAAGGCGGTAGAAGCTCTGAGTGAAAAAGCAATCCCCACCCTGTCGAAGCAGATTGTCAAACAGCAAACCCTGACCGAAACCCATGCCCTATTCGAGTTTTGGGGAGAGCAATATGAAATCTATCGCGATGCCATTACCCGGATTCAGGGACAGCAGGAAACCCTGCAGCAGCAGCTGCAATTGCTGGAAGATCAGCTCCAGAAACTACAAACTCGTCGTCCCCATGAGCGCTATCATCTTGTTGTTAAAATTGCCCCAGCAGTAGGCAAACTGGATCTAGAAGTCAGTTATCGAGTCAACCAGGCCCAGTGGCGTCCCCTGTATGATTTGCAATTCAATACTGAAACAGGCGTTCTTGGCCTGGCCTATCTGGCTGAAGTCGAACAGACGACTGGAGAAAGCTGGAATGCCGTCGCCTTAACCTTATCTACCGCTAAGCCAGGATTAGGCTCCTTACCTCCCAAATTGGAGCCATGGTATATCGCCTTACCTCAACAAGTAGAAATGCTTAAACGGCGAAAGTCCTCTGCACCCATGCCAGCCCTAGAAGTAGGAGCCGACATCAAAGCAGCAGCGCCGCCTAGTCCAGCCCGGAAGAACAAGGCCCAAGTGGCCACAGCAGATATCTCTAAATCGGGAACCGTGGTCTCCTTTAGCATTGGGGGCAATAGCGATATTCCCAGCGATGGCAACCCCCATACCGTCACCCTAGCGAATCAAGACTATCCCGTGGATTGCCAGCATATTGCCATGCCGAGTCGGGTGAGTTTTGCCTATCTCCAGGCCACCGTAAAAAATCCTATGGATGGTGTTACCCTCTTGCCCGGCAAAGCGAATATTTTTCGCGATCGCATGTTTGTTGGCACCGTCCAACTAGACCATACTGCCCCAGGCCAGGAATTCAAGACCGATCTTGGCATTGACGAAGGGCTGGGGATAGAGCGAGAGCTTACCGAACGCCAGGTCGATAAAAAACTGATCGGAGGCCAGCGCCGGATTACCTTTGCCTATCGTCTAGTCGTAACCAATTTCCTGGAACAAGCAGCCAAGCTACAGCTAACGGAACAACTGCCCGTGAGTCGAGACGAGCGCCTCAAAGTCCGACTCACCCAGAGCCAGCCCAGAATTGAGTGTGGTGAACTGGGCCAGTTGGATTGGACCTTGGCTCTAGCCCCTCAGCAACGCCAGGTGATTGAGTATCACTTCACCGTTGAATATCCACCAACTGAAACGGTTCAGGGCTTAAATATTTAGCAATTTTATGGCGACTGGAAAAGCCTAATCCTTTACAGAGCAGCCAGTTGGTTGAGCTGGACAAACTCCGATTCCATCAGCGCTTTCCAAGCCAGGTTTACCCCAGGACTGTTGGGATTGGCTTGTTTTTGCAGTGCAAGCTCTTTCACAGCGTCATACCAATAGCCAGCCTCACCATAGACATCGGCCTTATTTTCCGGTTGGGCCGCTAACTGATTGGACAACTGGGGGCTAGGTGGGCTGTAGGTAATCCATCCGGTGGCCGAGAGTCCCCGGCGATCATTGCCGGAACAGAGCAGTCGCACCATCCAGCGATAGCTCTTACCCGCTTCTAACGTTTGAGTAGTCCCTTGCTCTGGTAAAGAGACACTGGCTAATCCCCCCTCACCGGAAATTCGAGATGTCGATGCATAGACCAAATCCGTAGGGTTATCTTCGGCATCCACCTTGTACAGGGAGAAGTTGACGTATTGATAGGTGTTGTTGGGGATAAACCAGTAGAAGGTTGGGGTTGCTGATGCGGTCAAACCTACATTGTTTTTAGGAACCAATGTGGTTAAAGTTGGGTTGCTGCTAGCCTTACAACCACCGCCTCGGGTAGCTAATCCCCGCCGATTTCCAGGCTTGCCGACGGTGCCCCCCGGATTAAACCCGGCATAGCTTGGTAGCGCTTGTGAGCAAATTCCAGCAATAGATGCGATCGCAATACTTTTCGCTAACAAGGGCATACTTCGGGACAATATCTTAGACATACCGTCGATTGAGACCTCTACAGAACAAGATAAATTTTGAGTGGTAACTTAGGGAAAGGAACTGGAGCCTACCTCCATAGCAATGCTCAAGACGAAGCTCTGTCTCCAGATTGTGGACGCTTTAAGACTAGTGAATGATCTGAAGACTCCAGGATTATAAAATGCATCCAAGTCATCCAGTTAACTAGTTTCCTTATTTACTGTTCCCTAACTTTTAAACCGCTCTATCATTTTATCTGACTGGATTTTGAGGCTCTGTGTTCCAGCTCACTGGCCTAAAAAGGCCAGTGAAGACAGCATGCAAACTCGCTGCAGCCGTGGGCGTTTGATCACGGGTTACTGGAGAGCCGTCGCCGCAACAATCGGCCAAACTCTTACGGTGGCATCACTGCCGGAACTCACTAAGGTTTGACTATCCGGACTAAATTGGATCGATTGCACTGACTTGGTATGTCCGACCAAATTTTTGAGGGGCCGACCGGATACAGGATTCCAAATTTTAATGGTGCGGTCATAACTCCCACTGGCTAAGTTGCGGCCATCTGGACTAAAGGCAACCGATAAGACAGGTGCATTATGGCCCTGGAGGGTATGCAGGAGTTTCCCTTCGGAGAGATGCCAAACTTTCATGCTCTGGTCTTCACTGCCACTGGCCAATAAGGTGCCATCGGGACTAAAGGAGACCGACTGTACCGCACCCTGATGTCCCTCTAGGGCAACTCTAGGAGAAAGACTATCCCGCTGCCAGAACCGTACGACACCATCCCGGCTCCCCCCAGCTAGAACCTGCCCATCAGGACTAAAGGCTAAAGACAGAACGACAGTGGGGGCTTTCTGGACCTGCAATTGACTGCTCGACTTCAAATCCCAGAGTCTGATAGTTTTATCTGCAGCACTGGCAGCCAAGGATTTGCCGTCTGGACTGAGGGCGATGGCAGTAACATCATCTGCTGCATCTTCTAGAGTATGCAGATGGTTCCCAGTGTGTAAGTCCCATAAATTAATGCGGTTATCCCAGCTACCGCTGATTAATGTTTGGCCATCAGCACTGATTGTTAAAGATGAGACGGCATCTTCATGAGCTTTCAGGGTTTGACGTAAGGTGCCAGTGCGTAAATTCCATAGCTCAATCTTGCCGTCATAGCGCCCACTCGCCAAGGTTTCACCATCGGGACTGAGTGCGATCGCATAGATCCATACACTATTATTTTTTAGCGTTTGCAGGGTCTTGTGAATGGTCGATATAGACTGAGATGGTGCAGCTTGATAAGCAACGGTACGGCCTAGCTGCTCATGGGCTCTCAGTCCATATAAAGTGGCTGCAGTAGACATCAAAAGGAACAGTACCCAGTTCTTTTTTTGAGTGGTTTTTGCCATTTTATTTTTCCTAGTAAATGGTTGAGGGTGATTGAGTGATTACAAGCAGCCATCCATTAGTCAGTTTTGGAGGCCGTTTCTTTGGTTGCTGGTGACTCAGGATTCTGCCCTTTGGGCTTATCTGATTGATGATTTTCACGAATCATTCGAACTAAAAATAAAATCGTAATTGCCCCTGTTATGACTAGGGATGGTGGGGTTACCCAAGTCCAATGGCCCCACATTTTGTCGATAACATGCCACAACAGCAAGAACATTGCAAAGTAAGTGAGTTGATGAAGCTTTTTCCAGTTCTTTTTAAGCTTTTTTACACTCCAGTCATTAGAGGTGATTGCGAGTAAAGTAAATATGAGAAACGTAATAATTCCCTGGCAATAAATCCAATAAGTTTGGAAGTCTAAAAAGTCGAGTTCTCTCTTAGAGACTAGCCAGTATCCGTGGATGACAGACATTAAAAAAGCAATAATCCCAAGAAGTCGGCGCTGAATTAGCAAGCTTTTAGGAATACCTGTTGTTTTAGTAGATGGAAATACCACCCTTAAGATAGTGGGCAATAAAGTAATGACATACAGCAGGGCAGCAATAAATCCAGCCCAGTTAGCAAGAGGGGGATAATCAAGCCTAAACATAGAACTCAATGCATGAAAAGGTCAATGAAATTGATGCTATGCACCTTTTAGATATATTTATGAAAGTCGTAAAAAGGGATGAATATATTTTTAAGTTATTGAAATAATCAGAAAAATAATAATAGTTATTTTTAGCTAATTGCAAGACTTGATTCGAGCTTTTATGAAGTAATTTTAATTAAGCTAATTAGAGAGATTATGGAAAGTAAATTTCAAAATACTGCTAAAATATGGCAAAAAAATTATGAGGTTAAATTGATTACTCTTCTTACCTATCTGAATTAAATAAAAAAAAATACGCAAATTCCTTATAAAAAAATCTTCTTGGTATTTTTCTGGGTAAATTATTTGACTATATTTCGCTATGAAAGCGTTCTGCTCTTATGAGTTTTCGTGGTTTTCTGTAAATGGCTGAGAGGATATGTGAGAAATCGAAATTTCTATAAAAAAGCTCTTTGTGAGTAGACTGTCATTGCCAAACCCTAGCTTCAAGGAGCAATGTGTAAATCGACCTTACTTTAGAGAAAGGAGAACTCCTTGAATGCCTCCTAACTGCAGCTAAATGTCGAGGACACCCAGGGCTTTTTTAAGTTCTTGAAAGAAAATCTGAAACCAAAATTATCGTGCACCTAGATTTTTCATAACATTATTTCTGCTCACGTATCTCCAGTACTTTTAAATCACCTCAGGTGAACTTGAAACAGCCCTGCTAGGACACCCAAGGACTGGCTCTCAACGCTATGTTTTAGGTCTTGTGGGAAGGATGTGTCTGGAGACTTTTCTCCTGGGCGCACCTTTGACTGGTGGAACTGGCGTTGTCGATTGAATGGAATTGTGAGTCTCTAGCACAGGCTAGTGAAACATTCATTTATCTGGCTATGATTGGCATTAAGGTCAGACGATTGGCATACTTTGCTGGAGCTTTTTCAAACATCCTCTTAGCGTGGCGTCCAATCTAATGGTGCTGATTCCTAAATTATGCAGTTAATCTCTACACGCTATTACTGGAGATAAATTGACTGAATATAAGGTACAACTTTTGTCAGTCAGCAGACCTATACTTCTGGTTCTCGAACTGCACATAAGCTACAGACGGACCAGCGTTGTAGTTCAGTCTCTGGAGTTGGACATTGGCAGACAGGACAAGTCGGATACCCATGAGACCGTTGGTGGATTGCATCCGTCCACCGTTCAAACGCCTCATTAGGATCGAGGCTAGGTTCCAGTTGGGAAACGGGTAAGGCTGGGAGCAAACTAGCAGGTGTAATTGACGGAGGTACTGAGGAACGACGGCGGAGGGTGTTCGACCCTCTCGGCCATTGGCTCGTGGAAAAACGAATGTCTGTAAATTCATATGAGAGCTGGGTATTCAGCTTCTTGAGAATGCGATTTCGTTCAAACGCTAAATTTTGAGCCCAGGCAGAACTAGTCGTGGCCACAAGCAAAATTTTTCGCGGTGTAATTTGGATGGGTTGAGTTTGGGCAGCAACGACAGGTCCAACAATCTGGGTCCAGGTATCCAACAACTGCACAAATTCCTGCTCATGCTGCCAATGGGTTTGTTTTAAGGTTGATAGAACCTGTTGGACGGGTTTGAGAGACATGACCAATTAAAACAACAGAGAAGACAAATACCTCCTGAACTCAAGCAGAGGTTTGATTCAATTCTAGGCCCCTTTCTCACCAGACAAGGTGAGAAAACCTTCCATGTTTTCAACCAAAGCGGGGGGCCAGCGGCGAATTTCTGCTAGCCAGGTTGTATCTTTATAGCGCGAATCTAGTCCAATGGCAGCTACCCAATTACTTTCTGCTTCACCAATTTGGCCTTTGTCCCATAAAGCCGCCGTCATCGCTGCACGAATATCGGCAAACTGGGGATATTTGCGGATTAAATTCCGCATAGTCCGAATAGACTCATCGCGCTCACCCACTTGGTACAAAGCGAGGGCATAATTGCCTCTAGCAAAGGCAAACTGTGGAGATAACGCCATGGCTGTTTCAAAATCTGTTAGAGCAGCATTCCAATCTCCTTGTCCCGCCTTGGCATTGCCACGATTGTTATAGGCAGCCGCCTCCTTCGGATCCAGTTCAATCACTTTGTTGTAATCTGCGATCGCAGCTTCCCAATTGGCTAGTCCTTCTTGGACGGTACCCCGATTTAGATAGGCATCGGGTTGTTCAGGAGCCAGTTCAACTGAACGGTCATAGTCGACTAAAGCAGCCTCAAAATTACCTTGGCCAATCTTGGAATTACCTCGATTGCTCCAGATGGCAGGGTTATCAGGCAGAAACTCAAGGGCTTCGGTCCAATATTGTTCCGCTTGGTCAAAGTTACCTTTGTTGGTTGCTTCCATCGCTGCGTTAAATAGATCCTCTACCTGAGTTTCGATCTCAGCAGTATAGGGAGGAGGAGTGGATTGATTCGGTGCTGCGATCGCAAGGTGTCCACCCAACGTCATTTCAATACTGAGTAGACACAGTAGTAAAAATAGTCTTCCTAAGATCCAACGGGAGGGATGCCTCATGGCTTATAAATTAGTCCTTGACACTTCAATTTCTTTTATTACCGTAACTATTTCACTGGTTTCTGTGGTTAGAGACAACAGAGTCATGATTGAGTCTTGGCAACTTCATCGTTACTCCAATCATCTATTGATACTGTCAATAGGCAATTCGAAAGCTGAATAAAATCATTTTAGCCAACCTCCTGATCCCTAATCCTGCTATCTTAATTGGGGAGCAATTTTCGTAGCAGTTATCATTGCATGGGAAATACCTATCAACGGGTCCTATTAAAGCTTAGTGGCGAAGCCCTAATGGGAACTTTGCCCTATGGTATTGACCCCACCATTGTTCAAGGAATTGCTGAAGAGATCTCTGACGTAGCAGCCCGTGGCATACAGGTCGCTGTTGTGGTCGGAGGGGGCAACATTTTTCGCGGTGTGAAAGGTGCAGCTGCGGGTATGGATCGAGCGACTGCAGACTATATCGGCATGATTGCAACGGTCATGAATGCGATGACTCTGCAAGATTCCCTCGAGCAAATGGATGTACCGACCCGTGTACAAACCGCTATCTCCCTGCAGGAATTGGCAGAACCGTACATTCGCCGTCGCGCCATGCGCCATCTAGAAAAAGGCCGGGTGGTCATTTTTGGTGCAGGCTCTGGCAATCCTTTCTTTACCACGGATACCACCGCAGCTTTGCGGGCGGCTGAAATTGATGCAGATATCATCATGAAGGCCACCAAGGTGGATGGAGTGTACGATGCAGATCCTAAAATCAATCCCAATGCCAAGCGATTTCAAAGTTTGACCTACGGACATGTCCTCACCCATGATTTGAAAGTGATGGACAGCACTGCGATCGCCTTGTGCAAAGACAACAATATTCCTATTTTGGTCTTTGACCTATCTGTTTCTGGAAATATTCGGCGAGCCCTATTGGGCGAATCCATTGGCACTATTGTGGGAGGTTCTTGTGAAGTTAGCTGATGCCAAGACTTTAATGGAAAAGTCTATTGAGGCTATGAAGCGGTCCCTCAACACGATTCGGACGGGTCGAGCCAATGCCTCTTTGTTGGACCGAATTACGGTGGAATATTATGGTACGGAGACTCCATTGCGCTCTTTGGCCACCATCAGCACCCCAGATGCCAGCACAATTACGATTCAGCCCTTTGACCCCAGCAGTTTAACGGATATCGAAAAATCGATTTCCCTCTCGGATGTGGGCTTAGTACCTAATAATGATGGCTCAGCCATTCGCCTCAATATTCCCCCTTTGACGGAAGAACGCCGTAAAGACTTCGTCAAAATGGCCGGCAAGATTGCTGAAGAAGGAAAAGTTGCTATCCGCAACATCCGCCGAGATGCCATTGATACGGCGCGGAAGCAGGGCAAAAGTGGTGATATCTCGGAAGATGAATCGAAGGATCTGCAAGATCAGATTCAAGGTTTGACCGATAAATATACCAACCAAATTGATAAGATTTTGGCTGATAAGGAAACAGAAATCACCACGGTTTAATATGTTTGATTGCATTATTGTCGGGGCGGGGCCAGCAGGCGGTACCGCAGCCTACCACCTTGCCAAAAAAGGTCGATCGGTCCTGGTATTGGAAAAAGAAACCTTACCGCGCTATAAGCCTTGTGGAGGTGGCGTATCTCCAGTGGTCGCGGAATGGTTTGATTTTGATTTTTCTCCTGCTATTTCCCTGAAGGTTAAAACAGTTCGCTACACCTGGAATATGGAAGATGAGGTGCTAGCGGATTTACAGACCCCAGAACCCATTTGGATGGTTCGCCGAGATATTTTTGATCATTTCCTGATTCAGCAAGCCCAAAAGCAAGGAGCAGAACTGCGAGAAAATACAGCAGTAACAGGGATTGAATTTCAATCCGATCATTGGCAGGTGAATACCGCAAATGGTCCTGTTTCTGGAAAATATCTGATCGCTGCTGACGGGGCCAAAGGGCCGATGGCAAGATGGTTAGGTTTCAAAGACCGCAAGCGCCAGCTGGGTGGGGCACTAGAAGCCGAAGCCATGACGGAGATTGAGAACCCTGATACGGTTCATTTTGAATTTGGCTTAGTCAAAAACGGCTACATCTGGAATTTTCCCAAGGCAGATGGCTATTCCATTGGTATTGGGGCCTTTCGTGGCGGTGAGCGCCAAGATCTGCGAGCCATTGTCACGGAATATTCGAAAATGTTTGGCGTTGACTTTACGTCAATACGCCAGCATGGCCATCCCCTCTGCCTTTGGAATGGGGACCAAACCCTCCATACTCAAAATGCGATCCTAGCGGGGGAGGCTGCCTGCGTGGTTGACCCCTTTACGGCTGAAGGCATTCGTCCTTCGATGTTTAGTGGATTGAAAGCCTCCGAAGCAATTGATACAGCCCTATCAGGCCAAAGTGATGCCCTGGAGAATTATTCTGAGGTGATGGCGACGGAGTGGGGAGGCGAGATGAAGTGGGCCCAACGACTCGCCAGCGTGTTTTATCGGGTACCCGGAATTGGCTATCAAATTGGGGTGAAGCGTCCCAGTGCTACCCGCAGAATGGGCCAGCTCCTCTCAGGCGAAGTGGGATATCGAGACGTGGCCAATAATGCTATTCAGCGCTTGAGTAAGGGGATGATGCCTGGCGTCAATTGAGAGGGTATTCTCCCTTTCCTAGCTTCAACGGCCATCACTCTGGCAATTTATGTCGACCCCATCCACCACAAACCTGCTGCTTAATTTAGATTTTGAACCGGCTCTGGAAGCCCTGGGCGAGAGCTTTTACGATCCAGTGATGGCGGCTGAGTTTCCCCATCACGTCTTGCAATTTCGCAATGATGCTGTGTTGGGGCAAATGGGGCTGGATGCCCAACAGGTCAGTGATATTGATGTCGTAGAAGCCTATGGGCAGTTTCAGAGTCGCGAACCCTTACTGGCCCTCTGCTATCACGGCTATCAGTTTGGAGACTATAACCCCCGGCTAGGGGATGGGCGAGGCTTTCTATACGGCCAGGTCCGAGGAACAGATGGGGAACTTTATGATCTGGGTACTAAGGGATCTGGAACGACTCCCTATTCCCGAAGTGCAGACGGTCGCTTAACCCTAAAAGGAGGTGTACGGGAGGTGTTGGCAGCAGAAGCGCTGCACCATTTGGGGGTGCGGACCTCTCGATGTCTGAGTTTGATTGAGACGGGAGAATCCTTATGGCGAGGAGATGAACCCTCTCCGACTCGTTCGGCAGTGATGGTACGGTTTAGTCGGTCCCATATCCGCTTTGGTACTTTTGAGCGGTTACTGGCATTGAAAAGACCTGACCTTATCCAGCAGCTCCTCGATCATGTCATCCAGTATTACTATCCCCATCTCTGGCAACAGCCAGATGCTTATGTCCGCTTCTATGCAGAGTTAGTCCAGCGAACGGCGGAGTTGGTGGCCCAATGGATGTCTGTGGGATTTTGCCATGCTGTTTTGAATACAGACAATATGTCGATCACAGGGGAAAGCTTTGATTATGGGCCTTATGCCTTTATTCAAACCCTAGATCCCAACTTTACTGCTGCCTATTTCGATCATTTTCGGCGCTACAGCTATGGCAACCAGCCCACCATGTGTCATTGGAATCTAGAGATGTTGCAGCGTCCCCTGGTGACGGTGATTCCCCAGGCTGACTTAGATGCAGGGCTTGAATCTTTTAAACAGCATTACTACTCGGCCTATCGGCAGCGGATGTTGAGGAAGTTGGGGTTTGAGCCATCGGAGAGGACGGAAGCCGAAGATCTGTTGGTACTGACGCTGGATTTTTTGCAGCGATCGCAAGTCGGATACCATGAGTTCTTTGCTGAATTACGGCTGCAATTTCAAGAGACTTGGCGGGTCGACCCTGGTCATATTTTCAGTGAATCAGAGCTTTTAAGCCCTCCCCAATGGCAAGATCAGTTAGAGCAATGGCGGCAGCTTTATCACCGTCTGCTCCAACAATATCCTCAGACTGAGGTGGCTGCTATCAAACAACGATTGCAGCACAACCCCCTGACGGTCATTACCCGTCCTCAAATTGAGGCCATTTGGGAACCCATCGTGGTAGAAGACGATTGGCAACCCTTCTATGACTTACTCCAGCAACTGCGTCAGTCTTAGCCGGGCTTCGATTTCCCTCAGCCCTCGATTCAGTAGAAGCTGAAGCCCCGTTGATTAGCTAATTCGGACTAACCGAATTTCGGTGCGTTGATTACGAGCATCTCCAGGTGGAATACCCGGTAACGGTGTACTGAATCCTTTGCCTTCGGCTTGAATTGCTTGTTTGATACCCAACTTCTTCAGATATTGCACCACTACTTGGGCCCGTTGCTGGCTTAGAGATTGATTCAAGCTAGCAGACCCAGATTTAGAAGTATGACCAATCACACGAACGGCAATAGTATCCGGGTTAAACTCTTCAATTTCCTTAGATAGCTTATCTAGAGTTTGACGCCCCGTGGAGGTTAAATTGGCGGCACCCACCGCAAACTTAACTTCCCCTCGCACTTTGAGATTGCCGATACTGGGGGCAGATTTGATATCAGCAGTCGGTTTAGCGGTTTTCTGGGGGGAGGACGGTTGCCCTTCTAACTTTTTGGCTAATTCAGGATTATCTGCTCGGACAATATCGATTAATTTTTTGGTGTTGTCAGCAGCTTGACTGACAAACTGGGGGTCATAGAGCTGTGTGGGATTATCCGGCACCTGAGTTAAAGTGCCAGACAGGACCAAAACAGCAGATGTTGCCGTAATCCGCTGGTTGAGTGCATCTTTCTGCATCCAATCCTGGGCTTCTAAGGCAGTAAAAAAGTTAATCCCTTTCAAAACCGTATCGGCATCTGGAGCAGATAGCTCGCCATCTGTAGCAATTTGGTCTTGGAGTTGGGACCGATTGCTAATGCCTGACTCAATGCGTCGGTAATAGGCTGCTAGAAAAGCCGAAATTTGTTCCGGTTGGGACTGAATCACTTTGTCCGAGGCAACTAAGACATCGACGATGGTATTGGGGGCATCTTCGCTGGACAGAACTACGGTATGGCCTTGCTTGCGAGCTTGGGAAACGAAGGGTTCCCACAAAACTGCGATCGCAACATTTTCTTTGGTATCTTGCATCAGCTTCCAGGCCTGGGAGGCATCCTCTACCTTGATCACACGGAAGTCGGAGAGGTTAAAAGCATCAAACTTGGTATCTAGAACCAAGGCTAAATATTCACTTGGCGTATCGCCTGCGTAAACAATGGAATATTGCTTCGACTTCCCTTGTTTAACGAGTTGACTGAGATTGATTAAGGACTTGAGCTGAGGAAACTGGCGGGTATTCAGCACCACTGCATCAGCCCCCACCGTCCGATCGATCAGGCCAACAATTTTTCCCTTTGGCTTTTGCTTGAGAAACTGATCGAGCGTCGTGGCGATGAAATCTGCTTTACCCTTTTCTAAGGCCTGAGCTCGCTGGGACTGGTCAAATTCATCCGCATACTCTAGGCGAATTCCAGGTTCCCCCAACGCATCTTGGAATGCGTCATTGCGGAAGGTACTGTAGCCACTAAACGTGTCCCCTAAGACCTTGAAGGTTCCTTTTGTTCGCCTAGAACCACCATTGTCTCTTGATTGTCCTAGCAGGCTAGGCAACAGGTCTGGGGCTGTATTCTGAAGCAACAAAAACCCGCCTGCACTCAGTCCTAAAGTTAGACTCAAAGAGGCAAGGAGGGCGATATTTTTATTTTGAGGCATTGACTCACTCTAGACGTGCCACAACTAGACATACTAGCAAGAGTGCAAAAAAAGGCACCTTATTTAACTAAAAGCATGCCTTAATTAGGAATTAATCCTCATGTTCTTCGAAGGGATCAGCCAATTGTTTTGAGGGAGGACCAAAAGCTGTATAGAGGGAAACCGCAGTGAAGGCAACGGTTACAGCCAGGATGGTTATGATAAGAACTGTTGCAGGGTCAGAAAATTGCATTTTTTTATGAGTATCTTTCCTCTATAATATTACGATAAGTTAAAAAAATAGTGTTGTTTGTTGTGAGCCGATAAGCTATGCCAAGACAGACCTGGTGGGGAGACGTTCTCAAAGGTAATAACAATTCTGAAGCCGGCAAATTCGTGCCCGGCTGGGGGACAACTCCAGTAATGGCTGGTTTTGTAGTCATGATTACGTTGTTGTTGCTCATCATGCTTCAAGTTTATAACCACACTATCGTCCTTGATGGTGTTGATGCGGGTTGGACCAGCCTTGGTGGTTTCGGTCAATAAGAACATCCTTTAGCATGACGTTTTTCCTGTAGTTGATATCAGTTTCTCTTGGAATTGATATCCGATTGACCCCGGTCTTCCGGGGTTTTTTATTGTCATAGACGGCCTATCTTAGGGGAGATTCTAGAGATCTATTACAATCGAAGACTAGCCCCGCTGCGATCGGAATCTTGAGGAGGACCCCATGAACGTGTTTGGTATTGGCTTGCCAGAGATGGCCTTAATTATGGTCATTGCTTTATTGGTATTTGGTCCTAAAAAACTCCCAGAAATTGGCCGGAGTATGGGCAAAGCTCTCAAAAGTTTCCAAGAAGCTTCGAAAGAATTTGAAAATGAATTTAAAAAAGAAGCGGATCGGATCAATGAGACCCTAAATGAAACGCCGATGGAGGCAACCTTAGAAACTCCTAAGGCCCAAGATCAACCTCAACCTCAACTCGAAGGCCAAGAGATGGCTGAAGCTCCAACAGACGAAGTAATGGCTGACTCTCCTGAAGTAACGAATTCCTAAATGACCGCTCTACTGATGATTCCTGAACTGATTGTAGGTTTAGGAAACCCTGGCTCTCAATATGATCGCACTCGCCATAATATTGGATTCGCATTCATCGATCGATTGGCCCAGCACTGGCAAATTTCCTTAACTTCAGAACGGCGGTTCCAAGGCGAATATGGTGAAGGTTTGGGTGGCCAAGGTCGGAGGGTGCGTTTGCTTAAGCCTCATACCTATATGAATAACTCCGGCCAATCCATTCGATCTGTGATTGACTGGTTCAAGCTGGAACCGGCCTCTGTGTTGGTCATCTACGATGAAATGGCCTTACCTGTTGGTAAATTGCGATTGCGACTGAAGGGTTCTGCTGGGGGGCACAATGGCATGCGCTCCATCATTTCCCATTTGGGTACCCCTGAAGTCCCTAGGTTACGAATTGGTATTGGTAGTCCGCCTCCAGAAAGAGGTAAAGACACCATCTCTTTTGTCTTAGGGCGCTTTGCTCCACTAGAGAACCAACTTCTTCCTGGGGTGCTTGATCTCGGTGTAGATGCGGTAGAGATGGCACTCAAAAAAGGGATTGAGCAATCCATGACCCTTTTCAATGGACGCACAGTATCGATATCCGATTCTGAATAAACTCAAAAATCCAGGACCAGATTATATAAGTTGAACCTATCGATAGGAAATTCTAATCTGTCTCTAGATGACAATGCTTTGTACTTCTCTATGGGTAATGCTTTCAAGGTTTTTCTTTCCTTCTTCTCCTCTTTTTTTTGAGAACTATTGAGGACCTTTTGCAATCGCTAAAACTATTGCCTATCATGGCTTTAGGGGTATATTTTTTAGTCGTGTCCATAAAATGCTTAAGGTGTCTATTTGACATTAGATAAGTAAATCATGGTCTAAATGCTTTTATTGATTACAAATCCCATTGGCTCAAACCCTATTTCAGCTTTATAAACCTTAATTTTTTGCGTAGTATCAAAGAAGAAGGTTCGACCTTGAGTTTTCCTTAAGTCATGAAAACCATTACTGAGCTTTCTGAACTGCCGTTTCCACGAATTTTATTGAGGAGTACACCATGGCAACTTTTAAGGTCACACTGAAAAGTGCATCTGAAGGGCTAGACACTACTATCGAATGCCCTGATGACGAATATATTTTGGACGTAGCTGAAGAGCAAGGCATTGACCTTCCTTTCTCCTGCCGTGCTGGCGCTTGCTCCACCTGTGCTGGAAAAATCACTGCTGGTACTGTTGATCAGTCGGATCAGTCTTTCTTGGATGACGATCAAATTGAAGCTGGTTTCGTTCTGACTTGTGTCGCTTACGCAACTTCTGACTGCACAATCGAAACTCATAAAGAAGAAGATCTCTATTAAATCCAACGCTACAGCTTGTGGCTAATGGGTTGGGGCGTTATCTAGCGCCCCAATTTTTTTTGCCGATAACGTTACAGTAGAAGACATCGCGGTTAGATGTTCCTAACCCTATAAAAGGCTAATGCAATGAATGCAGTTGACTATCTTCGGATTAGTTTGATCGATCGCTGCAATTTCCGCTGCCAATATTGCATGCCCGACACCCAAGACTTACATTTTTTACAGCCTACAGCCGTTCTGACAACGACAGAACTATTAGCTTTAATTCGGGAAGTCTTTATCCCTTCGGGATTCACTCGCTTCCGTCTTACGGGAGGGGAACCGCTACTGAGGCCCGATATTTTAGACATTGTGCATGGGGTTGTAGCGTTGCCCCAAGTCAAAGATTTGGCGATGACCACAAATGCTTTTTTGCTAGAGCCTCTGGCCCAGGATTTATATGAGGCGGGGCTGCACCGCATCAATATTAGTCTGGATTCACTCGTGCCAGAGACCTTTGCCACCATTGTGGGTAGAGATTCACAAAGGCACCAACGCTGGAGTAAGGTCTGGGCAGGTATCCAAAAAGCCTATCAAGTGGGGTTTAATCCTCTCAAGCTCAATGTTGTGATTATTCCTGGGGTGAATGATCATGAGGTGCTAGATCTGGCAGCACTGACGATTGATCGCCAGTGGCATGTGCGGTTTATTGAGTTTATGCCGATTGGGAACGCGGATTTGTTTTGCGATCGCGGCTGGATACCGTCAGAAGACATTCGAACCCAAATTCGAGATCGGTGGGGTCTAACGGAAGGCCAAGTCCAGGGCAATGGCCCCGCTGATGTCTTCCAAATTCCGGGAGCCCAGGGTACTTTAGGCTTTATTAGCCAGATGTCGGAATGCTTTTGCGATCGCTGTAACCGCATGCGCTTATCGGCAGATGGCTGGCTGCGACCTTGTTTGCTCAATGAAACAGGGCAGCTAGATTTGAAGACGGCCCTGAGAAATGGGGTGTCTACGGATACGTTGCGAGATCGCGTCCAGGAATTGTTGGAACTCAAACCAGAGATTAACTACAAGGAACGCCAATCGGGCACAGTGGGGGCTAACTATAGTCGCACAATGTCCCAAATCGGTGGATAGCTGGGCGACATTGTTATTCCATTTCTAGGCCAAGGGCTTGTTTGAGAATGGTGCGTTCTTCCGTAGGAAGTTGGAGGAAAATGCGGGGGTCATCGGGTTTAGCTTTGTAATCAACAGCGGCTTTGAGTAAACGTAGGGGCACTTTAAACTCTTCATGCTCTTCCGCTACTTTAGTCCAAACTTCTAGCCAAGCTAGGGCAGCATACTGACTAACCATTTCCGAGATTAATGCATCACAGCTTTTGATCAGACCCACCCCTAGCGCATTGAGGAACTGATACTCCTTAAAAAGTGGAATCAGCTTTTTAATATGGACTTGCCATTGTTGAATATCTTGATTCTGTTTGAATAAACTGCGAAGCATAATATCTGAATGCCAAGAATCGGATTTCTCCGCTTCACTTAGGTGGCTAAGCCTATTCTCCAAAACTTTATAAGCTTCATCATTAGGATGAGATGCAAAACCCACTTCAGCTTGATTTAGTCGTCTATATGGTAATTTTTCTAAATTTTCTTGTGAGATATTGCCATAGCTTAAGAAGGCTTCTTCATAGCGTTCTAAATAGCTCAGGGCGATGCCCCGGTTATACCAGACTCTGTCATCATCTGGTTTGATGTCCAAAGCTGCATCGTAATTTATTATTGCCTCTTTATGACGCTTTAAAACAGCTAGGGTAACTCCCCGATTGTACAGAATTTCATTAGCATTCGGATTGATTTTCAGAGCTTCACCAAAGCTGTCAATAGCTTCTTTAAATCGTCTTAAAGCAACCAAAGCAATGCCGCGGTTAGTCCAAGATTGATCATGTTTAGGTTCGATCTCTATAGCTTTTTCAAAGTGTGTAATTGCTTTGTCGTGCTGACCTAATTTGTCCAAAGCAGTACCTAAGTGAGTCCAAGCATAATACTGATTTGGGTCAAGGCTTATGGCGTGATGAAACTTAGAAGCTGCATCTTCATATCGTTCAAGATAAATTAGGTTGACACCTTGATTAACCCAAGTATCATATTCTTCTGGCTTGATCTTTAATGCTTTCTCGAAGCTAGTAATAGCTTCCTTATATTGCCTTAATTCACCCAATGCAATACCACGATTAGATAGAGCTTTGTAGTTGCTTCTATTGATTTCTATAGCTTTACTGTAGTTCTCGATGGCTTCAGAATACTGCCCCAGTCGAGCTAGCAATACACCTAGGTTACTTAGAGTTCTATCATCATTAGGTTTGTATTCTAGAACTTTTTTATAACTCGCAATTGCCTCTTCATAACGTTCTAATCTATATAAATAGACTCCCTGAGCAAAATAATTTTCCGCTGTATCGTGAATATCCATTAACACGTTGACTAACTTCAGTGCACGTTCGGGATCTTTCTGGTCACATTCTGCCAGTTTCTGAATGTAAGCATCAATACGCGGATCTATTTCGGCTTCATTATCTTCTAGCGCCAAGTTTACATAGGTTTCTGCAAAAGAGACCTTAGATTGTCCAACTACTTCTGCTCTCAACTGTTGTTTCATCAACAACAATTCTGAACGTGGATACCAGGCTTTCAGAAAATCTACAAACAAGCGAATAGGTTCACCCCGTGTTTCTTTTACCGACAAGCAGATCCGCATCAAGGGTTCACGCAGCTCGTAAAAGGACTGCCGCCCGATGCTATCGGCTAATACATACCCCTTATCTCGCAAATCCTTTAACTGGCCCGATACCGTTTGGTGGGTAACAAAACACCGCTGGGCAATCTCTTTAACGGGCATTGCATATTTCCGCCGACCTAGCACCTCAATAATCTTGCGTTGCTGTGGCGAGAGATACATCATCCGTGCCTGGTAATAGGGCGTCAGATCGTCCAACATACTCATAAAGGGCTGAACTAAAGCATCCAACGACTCCTGGGTGAGAAATTCTGAAAAAACCACATAAATTCTGGGGTTACCCCCGGCTAAATGATGGACTGCCTGCACCCTACTGCGCCCTTTCAGCGTTCGCAGAAAATCCACTAGCTCTGAATCTTCCTCTTGTTGAGCAATCTTTGTCAGCAGGGAAACCGCTTCATCCACCACAAAATCCTTTAAGTATTGGATCCGGAAGAATCCATAAAATGGTGAGGTTTGTAGTTTTACGCTATTGAACAAACTTTGTGAAGTAGCCACAATCGTACAGCAACTTTCTTCTTGCAAAAATGAGCGCAACTGCTTCTGACCAATATCCCCTAACCCCGCAAATACATCTTCTAGGTTCTCCATCAGCAGCAGTAAGGTTCGTTTACCGATGAAAGTTTTTAAGGTTGCAATCGCAACTTGCTCTGCTTCTTCTGGAGCTAGATCATAGAGGCTGTCAATTTTGTTAGCAAGCTCTTCATCTTTATATTCAGCTTGCAATGCATTCAGAATTCGCAATACCAAATCAAAAAATGATCCAATGCCCCACTCTTCTTCCTTTAGCCAAGCAATCACCAGATGACTGTTTAGATCTGCCTGTTGGACAACCCGGTGATAGAGTATCGATATCAGATGGGTCTTACCAATTCCCCGTGGCCCAATCAGCAAGTTAAACTGCTTGCTATCCGTTAAGGCACTGGCCCGAATCTGTTCAACTAAACGCTTGGCTAATTTGTGGCGCTGAACAAAAATAGCCTCTAAATCTTCTGGGGCTAACAGGCTGGGCGTATAGCGAGAAACTTTCATGCTGCCAATCCTCGATGAATAATCCAGCTTTGTTGAATTAAGGAAAACCGAAACCTATAGGCATTAATATCAACTTGTTGGATGTAGTGATCGCGTTGAAGTAAGGTCAATACCTGATTGCCTGACAGAAGTAGGTCAAAGCCTTTATTTACATAGTTTATGAGAAAAGAGTGGAGAGACATGTGAGGCTAGATTTAATCACAAATCAGCGTTATTCAAATGTCAGGCCCCACCCAAATTTATCGTCAACTGTTTTCCTTTTTACGTCAACACAGCCATTATCGAGATTTACGCCATCTCATTGCTCTGGGCTGGATGGTAAGCGCCTTAATCTGTAGTGAACGCTTAAGCTTATCTGCCTGGGAATCCTATGTTCCCTGCCGAGCCAGAAAAGCCCAAAGTGTCGAGCGTCGGTGGCAACGATTTATAGCCAATCAACGCATTGATATTAACAAGCTATATGTACCTCTAGTCCTGCTAGCCCTTAAGAACTGGCAATCTCATCGTCTATACCTGGCAATGGATACAACGGTGTTATGGAATGAATATTGCATGATTCATCTATCCGTCGTCTGCTGTGGCAGAGCAGTACCATTGTTGTGGAAAGTATTAGAGCACAAGAGTGCAGCTGTCGCTTTTGAGGAATATCAACCGCTATTGCGCCAGGCCCGTTGGTTATTGCGGCAGCATCCAGATGTCATGGTGTTAGCAGATCGTGGGTTTGCGAACCATCAACTGATGAGCTGGTTACAACAGAGCCATTGGCATTACTGTCTGCGTGTCCCTTGTGATGTCCTTCTCCATGGTCCACGTCAATGTCCAAGAGAAGTCCGACAATTGTGGCCATCCAAAGGCGAAGCCCTCCTCTACCGCAATGTGGGGCTTTGGGAAGACGGCATCTATCGGTGCAATCTGGTGTTGGCTAATATCCGAGGAGTGAAAGAACCATGGGCGGTGATTACAGATGAATCACCCACGCTACAGACCTTGTGGCAATACGCTTTGAGGTTTCGGGTCGAAGAATTATTTCTCGATAGTAAGTCTGGAGTGTTTGAGCTAGAAGAGTCGAAAATTCGCTGTGCTGATGCATTAGAGAGGCTTTATCTGGTTGCTGCTGTGGCACTGCTATTCAGCACGACTCAAGGAATGGCTGTTCACATTAAAGGGCTGCGCCAACAGGTTGACCCACATTGGCGACGAGGCATTAGTTATCTCAAAATTGGATTACGGTGGCTCAAGGGAGTCGTCCATAAAGGACGGGAGTTGTTGATGCCAGTCCCCTTGCTCTGCCATGATCCACAACCGTGTTTTGCGTCTAAAAAAGCTCAAAAGAAACACTACAACAAAATCTGGTTCTCTCGCATCCGCTCTTTACAGTGCAAGGCTTTATGAGCAGGGGAAGGCGAAGATCTGTCAGGCAGTCAGGGTCAATACAGCTCGGGTCGATTCAGCATCAAAAGCATCCGTCTGAGACAAAACCCGATTATAAATTTCATCAAAAGACAGCGGCTCAGAAGCCAGAGCCAATGCATCGAGTAACGCCAACGCCAACGCCTTATCTTCATTCAGATAGTAGGTATCGATGCGTTCCCGATAATACCGAAGATGCCACGGATCCTGTGGGTCAAGCATATACTGTTTAACTATGCTGGGGATATCAACTGATTCCCCTTCCTCAAAAACTAAATGATCAACTAAGTGATGGATAAAAAAAGGAAGATTGTCAGCCGCTTTAGCAATTTCCTGGGCCGTACTCTCTTGTTCTACAGTCAATCCTTCACCCACAATTAGCTGTTGTGCTAAATCTTCCGCATCTGCTTTCTCCAAAGGCGGAACATCCACAATTTTCATGTCATTGGTTGGATCGTTGGCATATCCTGCCCGTTTCAGCGTCGTTAGCACATTGTGTAACCCAATAGATCCCGTAAACACCATTCGTAAATTAGAGTGAGTTTGTCGCAAAGAGCGCAACACATCCAAAATTCCCTGGGCAACGGATTCGCCTTGCTGTTGCTTAATGTCGTACAACATCAGTGGCAACTCATCCCAGAAAAAAATTACCGGACAATCTTGATGCTCCAGTAAATCTTCCATCGTCCGTTGCAATACGTCATTCCAATGAGCCTCTGGAATCGCTGGTAGCTTCACACCAGCAATTTCTGTACCTGTCAAATTCTTGAGCAATGCCCGAACTCTAACTGCGCTTTTCTGTAAACCACTCAAATAGGCTTCCACATCCTCAAGGACTTTCTTGGCAAAGCCTACTGCTGTCTTAATCCCTTCTAAATCTCGATAAATCGTAATGACAGCTTCTGGAGCTTCACTGTTCATTTTTTTGATGATGCTGGTTTTTCCCATCCGCCGTTCAGCCGTCAGCACCAAACTTTGACGATTCAAAATTCGCCAAAGCTTCTTGATCAATCGATCTCGCCCTACGACTTCTGAGGGAGCTAGTATTCCACCTGGATTAACTTTGATACTCATTTGATGTACGTCAATTTCAACGTACGTTGAAATTGACGTACGTTTATAAGCCTTTCTGAAAGAGTAAAAATTATTAGGATTAACGTATTGAGGCAAATATCTCTGTTGTCTCGTGTTGTAGGCTATTTATACAAGAGGTCTAATGAATTGCGCCACATTACCAATGTGGAAGCCTATGAAATTGATGACTGATTGCATACTCGACATATGGCAACACACGGCAACCACCAGTGGCTCAGCATTGATTATTCCTGATGGCTGTCGAGATATTATTCTATCCACCTCGCTGGGGGAACGACCTGCTTGGCGGATCACACCCTTAGATACTCAGACGCGTAACGTTTATACTCGCGAAGGGGTGAGCCTGATGGGCGTTAGGCTTCAACCAGGGACTCAGATCAATGAACAGCAATTATTAAGCAACTTGTCTGCTGACATCAATGAGCAGGACCTCAAGGATCGTATCAATCGTTTCTGTTCCCTGAGTCGGGCGGTGGCTGAATCTCTTGAATGCCTGAGAAGCCAGCCCAGAACCGTGGCCACAGCAGCTAAATGGCTGGGCATAACCCCAAGAACGTTACAACGGTTGATGGTGAGCCAGACAGGTCAACCTCCTAGCTTTTGGCTACAGCTCGCACGAGTACGGCAAACAGCTCTGGCCCTAAAAACCTCTATGTCCCTCGTAGACATTGCCCATGCCCATGGATATGCCGATCAGGCCCATATGAGCCGAGCCATTAAACATTGGTTGGGCGTATCGCCTACAAATCTCGCCCCTGAGCAGTTTGACCGCCTTATGGACTTAGGCTATGGCTAGCGGGTAACTGGTGAGCAAATCTCAATCAGAAAACCATTAGGGTCAATGACATAGGCGGTCGTTTGCCCCCAAGATTCTTCTTGAATATCCTGCTGTAAGACAGCACCTGCGTCTAACGCTCGTGATAGATCTGAGTGAACGTCATTTGACTCAAAAGCCATTTCAAACACGGGTGCAGTGGCCTGTGCTTGAGCGGGTGATTTCCCTAATTCCTGCATTAAGCTGAATGCTGAAAAAGAGAGGGTCGTACTCCCTGTACTCAGCTCACCATAATCGCCGCTTTCGTGGAGAAACTGCTGATCAAACCCAAACGCCCGCTTAAAAAAGTCTAGGGTTGATGCTACATCTTCCACATAGAGAATCGTGTATTTAAACTTCATGGGAGTTGAGTCGTAAGAAGGTAGAACTATTTGAGGATACGGCGGTATGGCTCAAATGGTCTTGAAAATATGCGACATTTTTTTTGCAGACTTTGACTCCTGAAGGGGGCTTAAGATGGCTAGTCGATAACATGAATCAACTTGCTGCTTCAAACGGGTTTTAATTCCGCAACAATAGGTTGGTGATCGGAACCATTGGCAAGGCCTGCCCAAGCATCAATACAATCAAACCCGCGGCTCGTAATATGATCGATGGGAATCTTGGCAAACCAATGAAACCAAGTGGGGGCATAACTCCAGGTTGCCCAGATGCCCTGCCCTCGGGTTGCACTAGACAAATCGGCCTCCTGTAAGAACTGATCGAAGTAAGGTGACCAGGGAGACGTATTGAAATCACCCAGAACGATGACTCGATTGGGAACTTGTCGAATAAATGGAGCTAAACGCTCAAACTGCTGATTGCGAACTGCAAACGAAGAACGGGTTAGAGGAATGGGGGGATGAATGCCTACAACTGTCAGTATCTCTTGTGGTGTTTGAATTTGAGCAACCAGGCTAAAAGTAAGGCCATGGTCTGTCGCATTAGGATATTCCGGAGTAGTGGAGAGGATGGGGTAGCGACTAAAAAAGGCATTGGACCCCCGATTGGAGCGTTGGCTATAGGGATACTCCAATCGATTTTCCAAGTCACGCATGGCCGACAGCGTAATCTCTGTTAAGAAAAGAATATCGGGCTTTTCTCGTTGAATAGATAGTTGAATGGCATCATAATCCTGATTTTGGGTCCAGATGTTATAAGACATCATCCGCAACCCTGCCGGTTTTGTGCCAATGGATGGCATTCCTAACCAATGAAACCAAGGGGTAAAACTGAGTACTAGCAACAGCGATGCTAATCCGAGTCCCAGTCGCTGCCCCCCGAAGATCTGGGTGGAATAGTCTAAATCCCAAACCAAAACAAGGAATCACACAAACATAAGGCCAAAACTCCATTCCTAAAGCCAAAGGGAAAGAGCGATTGATAAAGGGGCATAGATAGAAAATATATAGGCCAAGGCTCAGTATTAAGGTGGTTTGGGCAATGCCTTGTTTAAGAGTCATGCCAACGTTTTAGGGTCTTGGTATCGACAAAGATTGGTTCGATTATACAGGGGCAATTTCGAATGCGATGTAGTCTGAGCTTGTTGAGCAAAAGCCACTTGACCCTGTATTGAGTGGGTCTGCCGAACCATATACAAAAAAACAGTCCCCCTAAAAAATAGGAGGACTGCAAACCAAATTATTGAAATACCTTAGCTCAGCAGATCCTTGGCTTTCGCGAGAACGTTCTCAACGGTGAAGCCAAACTGTTCTAGGCAAGTATTGCCAGGAGCAGAGGCACCAAAGCGGTTAATGCTGATAGCTTGACCTTCGAAGCCAATATACCGATGCCAGCCGAAATCAGCTCCGGCTTCCACCGATAGACGCTTGGTGATTGCTTTGGGCAAAACGGACTCTTTATATTCAGGAGTTTGGGCTTCAAACAATTCCCACGAGGGCATGGAAACCACTCGAACCTTCTTGCCTTCGGAACGAAGCTGCTCAGCCGCTTGCTCACAAAGATGAACTTCACTGCCAGTGGCCAGCATGATCATGTCGGGAGTGCCATCACTATCAGACATGATGTAAGCGCCCTTAGCTACGGCATCAATGGAGCTGCCAGCCAAGTTGGGAAGGGCCTGACGAGTGAAGGCAATGAGCGTAGGGGATTTGCGATGTGCGATCGCAACTTTATACGCCCCAGAAACCTCGTTACCATCTGCTGGTCGAATCACCGTCAAATTGGGAATTGTTCGCAATGAGGCAACCGTTTCGACGGGTTGGTGAGTTGGACCATCCTCACCTAAGCCAATGGAGTCATGGGTCATGACGTAGATAACCCCCGCTTCTGCCAGGGCAGAGAGGCGAATGGCGGCTCTCATATAGTCTGCGAACACCAAGAAGGTGGCGCAGTAGGGAATTAAACCGGAATTATGTAAGGCAATCCCGTTACAGATGGCACCCATGCCATGCTCACGTACCCCAAATCGAAGGTTGCGATTATTGTAATCTCCCTTTTGGAAATTCCCTGAACCTTTGATTTCGGTCAGATTGGAGTGGGTTAGGTCAGCAGATCCACCAATCATCTCAGGAATTGCACCTGCCAAAGCATTAATGGTGATTTCAGAATGCTTCCGTGTGGCGAGTCCTTTATCGGCTGGGGTGTAGCTGGGTAGAGACTTATCCCAATTGGCTGGGAGTTCTCCTTTCACCATCCGCTCAAATTCAGCCGCTTCAGCTGGATATTTAGTCCGATAGGAGGTCATGATTGCATCCCATTCTGATTCAGCCGTAGCGCCTCGATCGACTGCTTGGCGGCAATGAGACAGGACATCAGCAGGAATATCAAAGGGCTCATGATTCCAGCCAAGATTTTCTCGGGTGGCTTTAATCTCTGCATCCCCAAGAGCGGCACCATGAATACCAGCAGTATCGGCCCGATTGGGTGACCCATAACCAATGGTAGTGGTCACCTTAATCAGCGAAGGCTTATCGGTTACGGCTTTAGCCGCTTCAATGGCCTTCTGAATCCCGTCTAAATCGGTGTTGCCATTCTCAACATGCTGAACATGCCAACCATAGGCTTCAAAGCGCTTGCCCACATCTTCTGTAAAGGAAATATCTGTGGAACCATCAATGGAAATATGGTTGTCATCGTAAAGGGCAATTAACTTGCCCAATCCCAAGTGACCCGCCAAGGAACAGGCTTCACCCGAAACCCCTTCCATGTTGCAACCATCCCCCAAGATGGCGTAGGAGTAGTGATCAACGAGAGTATGCTCGGGTCTGTTGAACTTGGCAGCCAAGTGGGCTTCGGCCATGGCTAAACCCACGGCATTA
Organism: Acaryochloris sp. 'Moss Beach'; assembly: GCF_021497025.1. Classification (NCBI taxonomy): domain Bacteria; kingdom Bacillati; phylum Cyanobacteriota; class Cyanophyceae; order Acaryochloridales; family Acaryochloridaceae; genus Acaryochloris; species Acaryochloris sp. 'Moss Beach'. Next base: position 415,280 of record NZ_CP071717.1, on the reverse strand, counting down.
CAAATTCCTTGTCCCAAAGGCCCTGTCGTGACTTCAACCCCAGGGGTTTCAAAGTTCTCAGGGTGTCCAGGGGTTTTGGAACCCCACTGACGGAAATTCTTGATTTCATCAAGGGAAACGCTGTTGAATCCCGTCAGGTGTAAAAGAGCATACTGCAACATGCAGCCATGCCCGGCGGACAGCACAAACCGATCACGGTTAAACCAATAAGGATTTTTGGGATTAAACCGCATGATGCGGTCCCAAAGGACATAGGCCATGGGAGCGGCACCCATGGGTAAACCTGGGTGTCCCGATTTGGCTTTTTCGACGGCATCAATGGCCAGGAAACGAATTGCATTAATACAAAGTTCGTCTAGGGATTGGGTCGCAACAACCATAAGCTTGAATTTTTAGTATTTACTGAACGGCAAGAAGGAATAAGCGGCAAGAAAACGACGTTGTCTATGTTTTCTATGGGCGTCAAAAAGAGGCTTGGAACAGACAAGCCTCAAATATCAATGCCATCATGGCAAGTAAATCCAACATCAATCGGCATATTTTCGGAAGGCGAGGGTGACATTGTGACCGCCAAAACCAAAGGAATTGGAAAGAGCAACATCAACCGTTAATTTACGGCTGGTATGGGGAATATAGTCTAAATCGCATCCTTCGTCAGGATTATCTAGGTTAATCGTCGGCGGGACTTGATCATTGGCAATGGCCATGGCAGTGGCTACGGCTTCAATACCACCCGACCCGCCCAGTAAATGACCCGTCATCGATTTTGTGGAACTAATGGCTACTCGGTAAGCATTATCACCGATTGCATGCTTAATTGCAGCTGTTTCCGTTGTATCGTTGGCATTCGTGCTGGTGCCATGGGCATTGATATAGCTGATTTGGTCAGGGGACAAGTTACTGTCTTTAAGACATAACTCAATGGCTCGGGCCGCGCCAACGCCACCAGGGGAGGGGGATGTCATATGATGAGCATCGCAAGTGACCCCATAGCCAATCAGCTCGGCGTAAATTTTGGCGCCTCGCGCTAGAGCATGCTCTAATTCTTCAATTAAGAGAATGCCAACTCCTTCTCCCAGGACAAAACCATCCCGATCGCGATCAAACGGGCGGCTGGCTTTTGTAGGATCATCATTGCGGGTGGAGAGGGCTCGACAGGCTGCAAATCCAGCCATGGATAAAGGAGTCACTGCAGCTTCGGTGCCACCACAAATCATCGCCTTGGTATAGCCCCGCTGGACAAAGCGAAAGGCATCACCAATGGCGTTAGACCCGGCAGCACAGGCCGTCACTGAACAGGAGTTAGGACCTTTAGCACCCACATGAATGGCCGTTAAGCCTGCCGCCATATTGGCAATCATCATCGGAATCATAAAGGGGCTGCAGCGATCCGGCCCTTTGGTGAGATAAATTTCCTGCTGATCCTCTAGAACTTTTAGACCCCCAATACCGGTGCCGATGATGATACCGATATCGTTTGCATTGGTATCGTCAATGGTGAAGTTAGCATCAGCTAGGGCTTGTTTGCTGGCAGACACCGCAAATTGAGCAAAACGGTCCATGCGTTTGGCGTCTTTACGATCCATATAGTCTTGTGGATCGAAGCCTTTTACTTCTCCGGCAATTTGGCAGGCATGCTTAGCTGCATCAAACCGGGTGACGGGGCCAATTCCACTGCGACCCGCAAGCAACCCATCCCAGTATTCAGAGAGGGTATTCCCTAACGGAGTGATGGCCCCCAGCCCTGTAATTACAACGCGCTTAGGCTCTAGGTTAGTCATGATGGTCACATGTGATCAGCATAGGATGAAAATATTTAGGGGTTAGCAATCGTGTTGCATGCTAGAGCATGCAACACGGTCTATCAGGATTGCTAAGCCTTTACTTTGCTTGAGATAAAGTTAACAGCAGCTTGAACCGTAAGGATTTCTTCGGCTGCTTCGTCTGGAATTTCGATATCAAACTCTTCTTCTAGAGCCATCACCATTTCCACAACATCCAGGGAGTCAGCATCTAGATCGTTCTGGAAGCTCGCTTCTGGCGTTACCTTTTCAGCATCAACACTTAATTGCTCGGCAACAATATCTTTTACTTTGCCAAAAATTTCCGACTCACTCATGGGTTCTCTTTTCTCTAAAACTACGGACTCTAGCAGAAGGTTAAATGCGGCTTCAAATGAGGCCAAATGCTTTACTTCCTTCCCTGAGCATATTTCAATGTCCTTGCTCAAAGATCAAGGCCAGGGAATGTCTGATCCAGTCTTTCAGGGTTTCAGCCATTCCTTCCATAGTAATCTGAAACCGCCCCTCTGAAAGCATCGATCTTGTTTTCTTGCTGGAGCATAAATTAAGTCTTAGCCAAGGCATGTCATGGAATTTGAGCAAAGCGGTCGGTTGCTTCGATCAAAGCATTGCGAATGCCAGGTTCTGTAATGGAATGGCCGGCATCGGCAATGATTTGCAGCTCTGATTGAGGAAGTTGCTGATGGAGTTCCCAGGCTGAAATGACGGGGCAAACGACATCATAACGGCCTTGAACAATAACGATGGGGAGATGCTGGATGCGATCGCATCCCCGCATCAGCTGATCTTCTGTGTCTAAAAAGCCCTTGTTCATGAAATAGTGACATTCAATCCGAGCAAAGGCCGTGGCAAAGGTGTCTTCACCACATTTTTCTTGCAATTCAGGATCGGGCAACAGTTTGCTCGTTGTGGCCTCCCAAACGGACCAGGCTTTGGCCGCTTCCAGTTGAATGTTTGGATCGTTACTTGTGAGTCGGCGGTAATAGGCACTGATTAAATCCTGACGCTCTTCCAGAGGAATGGGCTGGAGATAGGCTTCCCAGGCATCTGGGAAAATGTTGCTGGCCCCTTCTTGGTAGAACCATTTCAGTTCTTGATGACGCAACATAAATATCCCCCGCAAGATGAGTCCCTTGCAGGATTCAGGATGGGTCTGGCTGTAGGCCAGGGCTAAAGTACTGCCCCAACTCCCTCCGAAGACTACCCACTGATCAATGTCGAGATGCTGACGCAGGGTTTCGATATCCCTGACTAAATCCCAGGTGGTGTTTTCTTTTAGCTCTGCATGGGGGGTGCTTTGCCCGCAACCCCGCTGGTCAAACAGCACTAACCGCCATTCTTGTGGATCAAAATACTGTCGATAGACCGGATCAATGCCGCCCCCGGGTCCCCCATGCAGAAATATAGCTGGTTTCCCCTGGGGATTTCCCACTTCTTCGTAATGGAGGGTATGCAGATCAGAAACTTGGAGTTTACCCGTTGTATAAGGGGTGATGACTGGGTAAAGTTCGCGCATTTTGGAGGTCCAACAGCTATCTCTTGTCCTTCAAGATAAAAGGTCTCCCGACTCAGGACCACTGATTTCACCGTTTTGTAATGTTCAATCACAGGTAACCCGAATTCTCAGACCAACATGCTAGCGTTGCTCTAGCAAAGGCTCAGTTACAGCGAGTAATTCAGATGTCGGTCCCAACACTTCAATATGCATACTTCCCAGGATGTGTAGCTCAAGGTGCTTGTCGAGAACTATATATGTCAACCCAGGAAATAACTCAGGCCTTAGGGATTAAACTCATTGAATTGAAGAAAGCGGCCTGTTGTGGGTCCGGCACCTTTAAAGAAGATTCTCAATTACTAGAAGACACAGTCAACGCCCGCAATATTGCCTTAGCCGAACAGCTCAATTTACCCCTCCTCACCCACTGCAGTACCTGCCAAGGGGTGATTGGTCATGTCGATGAGCGACTCAAAGATGCTAAGGACAATGACCCTGACTATGTTGGTCAGATCAATAGTTTGTTGTCAGAACAGCATTGTTCTCCCTATCAAGGTAGTACTGAAGTCAAGCATCTCCTTTGGGCCTTGGTCGGAGATTATGGCTTGGAAGCTCTTTCCCTACAAGTCAAGCGTAAACTCAGCGGCTTGAAATGTGCAGCGTTTTATGGATGCTATCTTCTTAGAGCCCAACAGAGCCTCCCCTTTGACGATCCCATTCATCCCTCTTCCATGGAAAATGTTTTTCTGGCCCTCAATGCCACCCCGATTTATTATTCTGGCCGAACTCAATGTTGTGGTTGGCCCCTAGCGAGCTATGCCACCCCCCAGTCTTTTGCCATGGCGGGAGGTAGAATTCAGGACGCAATTGCAGCCGGAGCTGACTGCTTGGTGACCCCTTGTCCCCTCTGTCATCTGAATTTAGATTCTCGTCAACCTGAAGTTGAAAAATCCATTAATACCAAGCTAGGCTTGCCTGTTTTGCATTTACCTCAGTTAGTCGGTTTGGCTTTAGGGATTGAACCGCAGAAACTTGGGCTAGAAAAGCATGTGGTCTCCACACGACCCATACTAGAGAAATTAGGCATCATCTAATTAGACTGAATGTCTCTCTACAACCGGTTCTCAACCTCTTTTTTGGCTAACTCTCAGCCCCGATTGTGAGACACATTACAGTTTGAAGATACTTGACGGAATAGGTTTAGGGTTTAGGGAAACAATAATTAGCCAGGAACCTAAGGAATTTTACAAGCATCTTCATGATCTAACCCTCCTCCTTGCCGTTAGCTACCATGCGCCCCCCTCTGCCAACAATGGTTTTGCTTCCCCTCGGAACACTTTTACAAAAAGGAACGTATCGTTTAGAGCAACTGGTCAGGCATCAGGGCTTGCAGCTAACCTATGAGGGCACTCATTTACCTAGTCAGCAGCCTGTTCTGATCAATACCCTTAATCCATCCCGTCAACACCCTAAAAAAATCCTCCTACATCGCGATGCTTTCATACAAGAAGCTCAAGCTTGGCAGCGCTTAAAACATCCTTCCCTAGAACCCATCCGAGACGTTTTTGTAGATTCGGTTCTCCCCTTTCTGGTCAGGGACAAGCTACCAGAACAGACCTGGGCCATAAATGGAAAAAATCAGCCCCTATCAGAAGCGGAGGCGATTGCCCAAATCACCCAAATTGCTAACGGCTTGAACCAAGCGCATCAGCAGCAGCTTCGGCATGGAGATGTTCAACCGAAAAATGTTGTTGACCCTCCCCATACTGATCATCCGATGCTTGTGAATTGGGTTTGGCAACCCAGCAACCCTAGTTTGCCTCCTCCTCTGGTTCATGCCTATGCAGCACCTGAATCCGCTCAAGGTCAACAAACCGTTACAACCGATATCTATGGATTAGCCGCAACCTTATACACCTTGGTGATGGGGCAAATGCCGATAGCAGCTTCCCAGCGGCAACATATTCGCTTGGAAATGCATCACCCAGACCTAAGCCAGGCAACGATTGTTGCCCTGCTACGGGGAATGGCGATGCAACCTCAGCATCGCCCTCAATCTATCTCAGAGTGGATGAAACTCCTACCCAAGGCACCTTCTCCCCCTGTATCATTCCCAACAGAATCGGGTAACATAGGCGCAGCTTCCCCTTCCCTAACTGCGAAACCTGTATCCTCAATAGACTCTTCTCTTCTAGAGACCTCTCCTCCTCCAGCCTCAGAACCTCCAGCCCCAGAACCTTCAGGCCCAGCAATTCCTTACCCTTCAGAGCAATTATCTATAGCCCCTGAGACTGAGGATCTTCCGACAACACTTTCAGAATCAACAGTCCCTAGCCAGGAGCCCAGCCAGACTGTGTCAACCACTCGTCTCCAACCTTATTCCGCGCCTCCCAGATTTCCCTTCCGAGCATTAATCGTGTGTTCAGTGCTCTCAGGTGTTGTGGGAATTGCCTTTGGCCTGTTGCTACGGTTTCATTACCAGAATCAGTTCGCGAACCCGCAAGTGCCTGCAAAGGCTGCCCCGGTTCAAAATGAAGATTTTCTACCTAAGCCAGGGACGACCAGAAGGGAATTAGAAACTTTGCCCACTCCGATTGAAACACCTCTTGAGTCCCCCATTCCCTCAACTTTAGAAGAACCAACGGTTGATCCTCAGTTTGATCAGGGTGATATTGGGCCAGATCCCACCCTTCAGGACTCCGTCCCTCTTAGTCCTGATTCCCTAGGCCCGGATCCTACCCTTCAAGCGCCAATAGACTCCTATCCTGACAGCCTGGCTCCCAGCCCAGAGCCATCTCCGTTCGACCCCTTTGCTCGGCCTGATTTCTCAACACCGCTTCCATCAGAATCTCCAGAAAGCTTCCAGTAATCTCCCTTGACTCAAAATAACTTGCGGCCCCTACTCGGCTGCGGTGGAGTGGTTGAGTATTTCTAGCAGTGACGATACTTCTGATAGTTCAGAGTTCGAAAGTGTGGTTATGTTTGCATGAGAAAAGACCTCCAGGTCTCCCCGCTCAAGGGCTATCTGCCGGACTTCAGGGTGAAGAATAACAAAGGGGAAGGAGACTAAGGGAGATTCTGCGGCCATGTTCAAGAAGGGAGCAGAATCATCATCTGTATAGAGAATGACATCGGGCTGCCAAATATCTACTAATAACTCAGCTTCATCTAAAGTTGTGGTCGATATCACTCTCCACTGATGTTCATACAGCGAGTGACTAATATCAATGGGTAAGGTATTGCCGAATTGATCTAGATTGCCGTCTAGATGGAGAACGGTTAATTTTTGCGCTTTAGGAGAGTTAGAGGGGGCGAGATTTTTCTGCTTAGGGGCAGAACCATAGGTTGAAATTTTGGCTTTTAAGCAAGTTTCTAACCATTGTGCCAAGCCGGGTTGAAGTTCGGGTAAGGTTAGGCAGCCATCTACACTATCAGTAGTACGTAGACAGTCATCGGTGCTTCCTATCAGTAAGATGGGACAATCGCTATCTCGCTGTTGAAGGAGTGAAAGAATATCCCACCCTGAGCCAGTGGTAAGCAGAGTTTGTAGGATAACGGCTTGAGGCTTGAATAAGGCGATTTTCTGAGCGACTTCTGGCTCTGAACGGGCCACGACAACTTGTAAAGATTGATCAGACAGATACTGACTCACTTGTTCAATTAGATTGGGATTTGTGGCAATCAGAAGAACTAAACCTTGGGTGGTTTTAGTCTGCTGTCTTTGAAGAGGGTCTGGAGGCACATACAAGGAGAAGGTATTGCCCTGAGTCGGTCCAGAGATAAAAGAAATATCCCCTGACATCTGTTCTGCTAATCGATGGGCCAGCACCAATCCTAGCCCTGTTTTACCGAGAATGTCTTGGTCTGGAATCGTCCAAGTTTGGGGGATTTGAAAGATAAGGGGCTGCTGTAGGTGGGGAATTGGAGCACCCTGGTCGGAAATGGTAAAGATCGTCCACCCTTGCCACTGCTTAACTCCCAGTTCGATGGAGGATTGCCCTTGAGTCGCTCCTAAAGCGTTGTGCAAAAGATGTATCAGGATTTGGCGTAATTTCAGCTCATCACTTGTGATCGAGCTGAGGACTCCCTGGGGATGCCGACGAATGATGAGAGAAGCCTGATTCGCTGTGCCTTCTTCCAGTTGGTAGTATCGTTTCGCTTGTGCGATCGCATCGTCACACAGCGAATCAATATCAACAGCTGTTTGTGCTTCAGGCTGAACTTGGACAGGAAGTTGAGTTAAGTCCAGTAACGTATTGAGGATACCCATCAGATGCTGGCTTTTCTGATGAATCAACTGCACATATTGCAACTGCCGCTCAGATAAATTCTGAATGCCCTGATGACTCAGAACATTGGACAAACTCAGAATTGCCGTGAGGGGAGATTTGAGTTCATGGCTAATTTCAGCCAATAGTTCGGCACTCAATGGAGCAGCGGCAGAGATTGAATCTTGAGGGGGCAATGACTCTGTTGAGGCGGGTGGTGTATCGGATATCTCTAAGGCAGGTGAAAGTGAACTTTTTAAGTCCGAGGAAAACTTGATCGCAACACTCAAGGGGGCATGATGGGCCAGGAATTGAATTAACTTAGGCGTATCCAATAACCCCAAATATTTGCCGGTTTCATCCTCAACAATGGCCCAAGACAAGCTGAGATCTTGGGAAAAAGTTTGTAAATATTGCCAAAATTGCTTGAGAGAGTTCGTTGCCGCTACCTGCTGCAAGGGTTGATTGTGTAAATCGCCCCATTCTCCAATCGGCTGCTGAGGAGAAACAGCGTCAGGAGACTTTTGCTCAGCAATAAATAAATGAATAAATTGCGCTAGGGGAATGAGACTAGTGGGTTGCTGCTGTGCATTAACCACCACTAATTGGGATAGATCGACCCCATCGCCAGACTCATCCTCAGACTGAGCAACTGGAGATGCAGAACTTTGATGCTGGAGTATATCTAATATTTCTTGAATGGGAGTGTCAGCTTGACAGACTAATGTCTGCTGCAAAAACTCACCGACAGTTGTTTGTTCGAATAACACAGTTATCGTCTTAGTTCATGATCGGCTTGAAAGTTTGGCCAATATCGATACTGATAAAGAGATATAAAGGAGAACTTTGGGTGAGATTTGCAGGTATTAGGACGAGAAAGGATACTAAAAAGCGATGTATGGAGAAATCGAATGAAAATCTTGAGCTAGAGTGGCTGCTTGTATTATTTCATGAAATGCCAGAGTTTCTAGCAGATCGAGACTTCATAAAAAAGGATGGACTTAAAGCAGACCTAAGATGATATTGCCCAAAGAAAAGGCAAGGGGATCAAGGAGACTTTTGACCTAAGAGTTTAGATCTCAAGTTCTTGATGCGATCTCGATACTTTGCAGCTTCTTCGAACTCCAGATTTTTAGCTGATTCCTTCATCTTTGCCTCCAATTGGGTAATCAACTCTGGCACACTCTCCAAGGGTAGATCATCTGCCTGTTCATAGGCATCCTCAAGTTCTTGGGTATTGAGGCGGCGGGAGACCTCCAAAAAGGCCAAAATCGCATTATCAGATCCTTTTTTGACCGGTTGTGGAGTGATGCCATGCTTTTCATTATAGGCAAGCTGAATGGTCCGACGCCGCTCGGTTTCGGAAATAGCCCTTTCCATGCTATTCGTCAGATTGTCAGCATAGAGAATAGCTTGGCCTCGAACATGGCGAGCGGCCCGGCCAATGGTTTGAATCAGAGAACGCTCAGCTCTCAAGAACCCTTCTTTATCAGCATCTAAGATGGCTACAAGAGAAACTTCCGGTAGATCCAACCCCTCTCGCAATAAATTGACCCCAACTAAGACATCAAATACTCCCTGGCGTAAATCCCGAAGAATTTCGATACGTTGAATGGCATTAATCTCCGAATGCAGATATCGGACTCGCACGCTTCGCTCTTCAAAGTATTCCGTCAGGTCCTCTGCCATCCGTTTGGTTAAGGTGGTGATCAAAGTCCGTTCTTGGCGACTGACTCGCTCATGAATCTCAGCTAGTAAATCATCCACTTGGCCAGTTGTCGGACGGACAAAAATTTCTGGATCGATTACCCCCGTCGGTCGAATAACTTGCTCCACTACCCGATTTTCTGATAACTCTATTTCCCACTGCCCTGGAGTAGCGGACACAAACACACACTGGTTAACTTTTTGCCAAAATTCTTCGGACTTAAGGGGGCGATTGTCTGCCGCACTGGGTAGACGAAAACCATGATCAATCAGAACTTTCTTGCGAGCCTGATCGCCGTTATACATGGCCCGAATTTGGGGGACCGATACATGAGACTCATCTACGATTAACAACCAATCCTGAGGAAAATAATCCACCAAACACTCAGGTGGAGCCCCTGCTTCCCGTCCAGCCAGATGACGAGAATAGTTTTCTACTCCATTGCAATACCCAACTTCTCTCAGCATCTCTAGATCGTAGCGAGCCCGTTGGTTGAGGCGCTGAGCTTCCAAAAGTTTCCCGGCCGTTTCTAAATGTTCGACCTGTGCCTTTCTCTCCTCATCAATGGCTTCAACTGCCATTTCCAATCGTTCTGTTGGCGTTACAAAGTGGCGGGCAGGATAAACATTCAGTCCTTCGAGACTCTGTAATGTTGCTCCAGTAACGGGATCGATATAGCGAATGGCATCGATCTCATCCCCAAAAAACTCCACCCGAATAATCCGGTCTTCATAGGCTGGACCAATCTCCAGAACATCTCCTTTGACTCGAAATCGCCCCCGCCCTAAGTCCATATCATTGCGGGTATATTGCACGGCTGCCAGACTTCTCAGCAATTGCCGCTGATCAACTTCAGCTCCAACTTTGAGGGGGATTGAGGCCTTGAGATACTCAGCAGGGATACCCAAACCGTAAATACAGCTGATTGATGCCACCACAATGACATCCTGACGTTCAAATAGCGATCGTGTCGCGGAATGCCGCAGCATATCAATTTCTTCATTGATGGCAGCTGTCTTTTCAATAAAAGTATCTGTGACCGGAATATAGGCTTCAGGCTGGTAATAGTCGTAATAGCTGATGAAATACTCAACCGCATTGTTGGGAAAAAAGGAACGGATTTCGTTACAGAGCTGCGCAGCTAGCGTTTTGTTATGGGCCAGGATTAGCGTGGGTTTACCAATCTCTTCAATCACCTTAGCCATCGTGAAGGTCTTACCTGTACCCGTAGCGCCCAGCAAAGTTTGCCTAGAATGGCCAGATTGAAGGAGAGCGGTCAGTTTCTCAATGGCTTGGGGTTGATCACCTTTAGGGACAAATGGAGCATGGAGGTCAAAAGCTGTCATTAGGGCGAAGAGGTGACTGCCTCTTTATAATGCCGAATTTTTTCGATGTACGGCAGCAGCATGACATAGAACAATGAAAACCCGTGACAACTGTCACGTTCAGTCCCATCTATACAGCCTAGATTAAAGACAACCAAGGACTCATATCAAAGCAGGTCAAACAGCCCCTACATAGAGGATTCACGCTTTCTGCTTGAGTCACAGAAAGGAGTAATACATCATGTCTAAGTTCAATAAAATTTCTACCAAAGCATTAGTGATGGCATCTGTCGCCCTCGGTGTTCAAGCCGTCAGCACTTTTGGCGCATTTGCAGGGCCAGCCCTCTTTTATCGCTACGGTACGGTCCGATTAAATCAATGGGATTGTATGCGCAGAGCCACTGTTTCCCTCCGGCAGGAGGGGCTCAAGGTGCGAAAGCCAGAAGTGAATATCAACAATACCCCGTTTATATTCGCTGACAATGCCGATTATTCTGCGATTATTGATTGCTCTCAATTTGCTAAACGGTATCGTACCAATAAGCGTGTCACTGTGATGGTGAGCGGCTATGGGCGGGGGGCAAATACCCTTTCCAGCGCACTAATTGACAACATGTATTAAGCTGCTTGTTCCCAGCTATAGGTATTTAGGCCGGACTGTTACCTAAAAGAGCAATCCTGGCCTAAATATAACAATCAAAGAAATGACTACTTCAGTAGACTTTCCCCCCGTCGAAATAGTTCACGAGCATAGTCAGTCCAAGTCCCCTGGCCCCAATACCGGAAACAGCTCGTTTCTACTAAGAGGACATAGAGTAAAGCTTCCTGGTAATCAGCCTGTTGAGTAGTGGTTGGATCAGCTTGGACTAATGGATCATATTTCTGATGAAACAAGGCGCTCAACTGATTCATGGGTTCGAGAACATTCTCATACCCCTTCACCCAGCTCAAGTCGTCCGTCCAAGAGGCCCCATCCATATGGAACTGATGATCGGTAGCTTGTAGCTCTTGAATCGCGGTTTCAACCTTTTCCGGGCTAACCGTGTCAGTCCCAATCTTGTTCCAAATCTTATATTGGCCCACCGCTTGGCAAGTGGGATAATCGTCTGGACTTACGCCCGCAGCATCCAATAGCTCTAAATACTCCGTACCATGGATGCCCGCGACACCAGATCCTTGATTTTTCAGCTCATGCCAAACGGGCTGGTAGTCACGAGCGAATTCATTCATCATTACGCCCCCATTTTCACCATCGGCGATTTGGGTCACACAAGAGGGGACTGAGATACCTCCAATTTCTTGGCGTCCCCGACCTTTGGCCTCGTGGTAAGGCTGCATTTGAGCAACAAGCTTCGTATCAGAACCTTGAGTTTTGATCAAAGCGGTGATGCTGATGGTCTCGCCTTGTGAGTTGCGGGCTACGAGCTGATTAGGAATGTACTTATCGTCATGCCATAAGTCTGATCCATCTAGGCGCTCAACAGAATGTTCTTGTACCATCAGCCAACGATAACCACATTCTTTCAGAGCTTTGATGTATTCAAAGAGGGTATCGGGATGGTTAGGCAGATGCATTTCAGGGGGAGAAAACCCTTTGACCCGTTTCAGTGCTTCATCCCCAAACAGGCTGGCAAAATACTGCTGCCATGCCTGAATTTGTAATTTTAAATCGGGGATGGGTGTGGAAGGTGCAACAGCATGACTCCACATGGTGCCCAACCACTCAACATAGGGTTGATATTGAGGATTACAAGTCAGCTTCTTCAGATTATCCAGAATATCGTTCCGACCCATCTGATGGAGTCCCCACAGAAGGTTGCCGGAGTAATCCAGCATAATTCTTGGAGAGCAGCCAGCGCTTACCAATTCAGGGATAAAATCTCCCATTCGGCTGTAACACCAGGCAAAAACTTCAGCGTTATGGTTATCACCATCGCCAGGATTCTCAAACATATGCTGCAGGTTGCTGATCAATGCTCCCTCAGAGCCGGCTGGAATGGTGGGCTGGTGCATATGAAGGGCACAAGCAAAACTGGAGTGAATGTTCTCTAGCCGTAGATCAGTAGTGGGTAAATAAATCGGTTCAGAGTGGTTCGCCAGAGCTGCTAGTTCTGATTCCCGACCTGTGAGATTGGGTAACAGAGACTGAAGATCATCTTGATGAGAATCAGGCGATGGTGCAGTTGCAATCATAAAGGCTTAATCCTTGCAATAGTGAGGATTTCGATCAATTCGGAAGATTTTCCTGTCAGATGATAGATCACTCTTTCTGGAAATAGGCTTAAGCTCAGCTAAATTCTATAAACAATTGTCAGGATTCTGAAAAGACCGACTTTCTACGCCCAGCATCTGTATGCACGTTATTGAAAAGACTTCCTTTTTGTCATGGGTCTAGGGACTGGATATTGCTGTAGTGATTAGTGTCAAGACACGACAACTTCCCCAATGTTAACTATGTATCGTTGCAATAACTATTCTCTTAGTAATATGTAATTGGATTTATGGATGCAGCAAGGTTTGATAGTAAAAAAATATTCCCAAGCTTTGTCTTTAACAGACATACTTGCATAAAAAAAGTAAGATATCGCTGATATAGCTTATGGGGCCTCTAGTTTCTCTGATTCATACCTAGGCCGAGATAATAGCTTTATTTTTTACTATTGGTATTTATCTCATAAGTTCAGGATGAATTTGAATCTTAATAATAGGCAGTTATTTCTTCTTTTTTGGATTAGGTGAATGGTGGCATTTTTTAACTAATGAAATTGCTCATTATTCGATTGTTCTAAATTTCATCATTGATGAGGGTTTTTATGCAATCAACATTTAAGTTTTTACCATTGCAATTTAGTTGGGTTGCAATCCATCCCAAGCCTGTGGGGGTTGTTCAATTTATTGGTGGTGCTTTTTTTGGGTCATTCCCCACCATCTTTTACCGATTTCTCCTACAAAAGATCTATGACCAAGGATATACAATCATTGCATTGCCTTATCGATTCACATTTCGCCATTGGTCTGTTGCAATCGGATTAGTGCGTGAGCAAAGAGCTCTCCGTCAAGCCATTCTAGATGAGGCGAAACGTCGAGACTATGATTATAAAATTTATGAAGAGGATCCCAAGTCAGCAGCTAAGAATTATTTTTGGTTGGGACATAGCTTAGGGAATAAATATATAGCTTTACTCGAGCTATTGACGGATCTAGAAACCAAGTCAGAAAAAGAGATCTTAGGAGGCTGTGTTGGACGGGATCAGTACCAGGAACTTGAAGATCGATTAAATGGGGTGGATTTCAAAGATATTTCTCTATTGAATCAGCCTTCTATACTGATGGCTCCAGCTATTACGGGCATTGAAAGTGCGATACCAGTAAAAGCAGTTGCTGATTTTGTTAAACGTCTGGGCTTAGATGTTAAACCCAGCGTAGAAGAGACCTATTGCCTCATAAAAGAAAGTCAATTATTCGGTCTTATGGGGTTAATCTCTTTTACAAAAGATAAAATTGCTAAAGATACCGTTGACTGGCTGAAAGCTAATTTACCCAATAAACCTACCAAAATGAGAGAGCTGGAAGGTGAACATCTCACACCTATGGGTTATCGCCAGGGCGATCCTGCCCTTGTCGAGACTGTACTTGAATTTCTGAAGGCCCTTTAAAAGACTGCGCCAGACTTTGTAGTTTCTCAATTAAGCGGCTTTATGGGATTGAAGTTTTCTAGAGCCGCTTAATTATATTGAATCGATGACATTATTGATGAATCTCAGGCCTGAGGTTGAAATCAACTTGCATCAATTTTAGAAATGATGTCCCCCATGATGTACCCGGAACTTTTTCCAGTGGCAGTGGCGCTTGAATTTCACGATTTTACGTCCATGGCGATAGAAAACGACAGGGCGCTTGAAGCATACCCACTTTTTGCGCCAGCGTACTCGACGCAATTTGCGTCTTCCTCGCCAGCGATGATGAGATACTACTAATGTACTTTGAGTTTGTTCTGCAGCTTCTGATTGTTGCCCAACCGACGATGAAGAGTAAGCATTAGCTTGGGGGATAGCAAGTGTGGTTGTGGTTGCTGCCATTAGACCTAGCAGCGTAACTTTAATTGGCTTTAGCATGATAGATTCTTCCAACAGAAAAATAGAATAAGAACGTTGACTGATTTGCCAGAGATATATTAGATGAAGTGATACTAGAGTCTCTATTTCTTATTAATAGAAGAGCAATGAACTTGCTTCTAATCTGTTTATCTCTCTTTTCCTAACTTATCGGTAAAGGCCAATGAATCATCCGATTTGGATCACATGAACAATGTGATACTTTCTGCTTGTCAGCGTGATCTTACTGAGTTTTTAGTTCTGGATCTATCGTCATAGTTTAATCTCAGAGAGATATTGAGCTATATGCTAGTAAGTTTGATCTGCAAGATCTCTAGATTTAATTCTTCCGTTAAGACTATTGTCCCGTCCCTATTCTTAAATCAGACTATGAATGAATTATTAGATATTTCGTGAATCTTGTAGGCAGCATATTTATTGAGGATGGGGTATTCTTTTAGGATTTAATTAATTCAAGAGTTGTATGCCTTGTTTTTAGGGATTGAATGATATCAAGGTTTGAATGAGGTAAATAAACAATCTTGGAGAGAAATGATTTTTTAGTGAAAATATAGCAAGAGTGTTGAAACTATGCCTGAAAATAGTTTTTAATCACCAAAAGAATGCTTATGTCAAAGTCTTTGTTAGGTACACCTGAAAATCATAATTGTCTGAACCGGACTAAAGTGAAGTTTATCCATCTTCGTTTTTTGTCCTGAGATCTAGAACTTTGGTACTACTCCAATCCGGTTCTTTAGATCCATACCAATTTGGGAAATGTGATCCTTTCGGTCATAGTAGTGCTTTTCTTATGATTAGAGCGTTGGGAGCACTTATGCACATACATCACCCAACATCTCCAAACAAGAGGTTTTTTAGTATGAAATTCCGTGCTGTTTATTTACTGGCTGCCCTACCGCTATTACTCCCAATAGGTAATGGTTTGACTGTTGCGACCGAATCTTTGTTTCCTAGTTACGCAATTGCACAAGAAACGACTGAAAAACCGAATAAGGAAGAATTTAGAAAACGTCGACGAGAGCAGTTCCGCCAGCAACTGAATCTTAGCCCGGATCAAGTCTCAGAAATCGATCAAATTCGGGAGCAGAATAAACAGGATAAGCAAGCAAAACGAGAAGCTTTGCGAGCGGCTAAAGACAAAATTCAAACCTTGATGGCTAGCGATGCATCTGATGATGAATTGAGAGCGCAACATCGAATTTTACAAGATTTGCGCCGTGACATGGGTGAGGCCCGATTTGAAACTAAACTAAAGATTCGACAAGTTCTCACTCCTGAGCAACGAACTAAAATGGCAGAGCTAAAGAAGCAAAGGAGAGGCCGTTGGGGCCGCCGACATGGCCGCCGACATCACGGGCCAGAAAACTCTCAAGCGAAATAACGCCACAAACTTACACCGAATTCCCAACCAAACGCAGGTTGGGAATTCTGGTTATTGGAGTAGTTAATAGATCTTCTTACTCTGCAAACCTATAGGAAGTGTGATTTAGTGCCTTGAGTACAGTATTGAATTCCTCCTCTGGTCCATAGATATTCACCATGGAGCATCATATGTAACCAGACAGAAATGTTCTAGTTCCAGAGTCTTATTTTTTATTCTCCTCCGGGTAAACCACTAGAGCCTATCAGTGATTCGAACTCGGACTACGTAGGATCTCTATCCGGGTAAACCACTAGAGTTTTGGGCCATCTCGCAGAACAAATCCGTGATAACTCTGTTTCGCTCTCAATTACTTTGGCAGATGATAAAAGAGAACTCAGGAAAAAAGCGGGGAGATCATGTTAACCAGCCTGTTAGCCGAAGCATTAGCAGTTACCTTTGATAACTTGACCATGACAGCTACAATCCTAGATTGTGCAGAAGAAGCTGCCGAAGATTTGAGCCCAGAAGCGCGACAGAGACTGGCGCTTGTTCATACTGGCCTTGCAATGGCGATTCAAGGTATGGAATGTGATGAACTACAGCAGTTGATCAAGCAATCTGAACTTTTTTGCGATTATTAATCATGCTCTGTATCTGTCAGTCGGGTCTTCCAACTAGTGACGAACCCGTTGCATCTCCGTATGCCTTTACCTCAATGTATTTAAGAAGCTGATGGTAGGTTAGCTTCCTAGCCTTTGATTTGTTCAGAGACTTAGGGTTAAGACATTTGGGTGAGTTTGGTGAAAGTACTGATGATACTAAGTTTAAGCGATTCTTACTGTTGGGGCACTACCCTTTATTTAACTTTTGGAGATACTAGTGGAGTACTCCTAGAAGCTAACTGAATAGAGTTATTAGATACTTCAATGACACCCATTTGTACCGTTGGTAAATGAACTCGGAAACAACTCCCTACCCCAACTTGACTCTGAATAGTAATTTTGCCTTTATGGAGTTGAGCAATGGATTGAGCTATAGCCAACCCAAGGCCTAAGCCTCCTTGCCTTCGAGCTCGGTGCTTATCTACACGATAAAAGCGGTTAAAGATATAGGGGATTTGTTCTTTAGAGATGCCTATTCCAGTATCCTCCACACTAATAATGGTGACCTGGTTAGTCCGCGCTACAGATAGAGTCACTTTTCCCCCAGAAGGGGTGTAAGCCACAGCATTCCTTAATAGATTTGAGAATAATCGAGCCAATTGCATGGCATCTCCAACTAATGTCATTGGAACAATGCCTTGGGTCACTAATTCAACCCCTTGAGTTTGAGCAGAAGGATCTAAAAAGTCGACTAAGTCCTTCAGGACTTCATCTAAAGCCACTCTAGTCCATTCTCGTCGGGCAGTTGGTACAGATGTATCTGTTCTCGCCAAAAAGAGTAGATCTTCAACTAATCGGTTCATTTGTGCAGTTGCACTAGAAATAGCCGCCAGTTTTTTTGCATCTTTGGGGTGGACTCTTTCTGGGTGATTCATCATCACCTCAACAGATGTTTTGATCACTGTTAGGGGAGTTCGTAACTCATGGGAAGCGTCCGCAGTAAACTGCTTTAGCCTCAAAAAACTTTGCTCAACTGGTTTTAGTGAATATTCCGTTAGCCACAACCCTCCTATTCCGACTAAACCTAGTGCAATCGTTCCTCCTACTCCTAGTCCCCAAAGCAGCCTCAGCTGAGCTTTTTCTACAGGAGTAATGGACTGACTAGCCCGAATATATCCTTCTAGTAAGGGGCGCTTTAGCGCATCGGCATCGCTATGAACAGAAATAGTAAATGCACGAACCTGAAAAGACTTCTCTTCTCGTATGACTCGGACAACAATATTTTGTTCTCTCAGTTTGGGTGGCAAGTGAAGTGTAATCGCCCCTTTCCGAGCCAACAACCGACCATCTGCTGTGAACCATTCCAAACTATGTCGGTCTCGATTAAAGATATCGCGCCATGGAACTTTATCTACTTTATCGAGATAGGGCTTGCCTTCCTGTTTAATATCTGAGAGAGAAAGGGCTGCAGATTGAGCTAAAGTTTGTAGCTCTGCATCAATTTGGGCGTAGAGTCGTCGACTTACAAAGACATAGACTTGTACGCTAAAAACGGCCAAGATTGCTGCCATAACCAATAAGTAAGACAGCAATAAACGCCACCGCAATCCTTGAAAGAGAGGATTACGAAACCTGTTTAAGACGATAGCCAAAACCATAGACCGTTTGAATTAAATCATTGGGGGCTCCTGCCCCTTTCAACTTATGCCGTAACCCTTTGATATGGGCTTTTACCGTATCTTCTTCTGGTAAAACTTCATAAGCCCAAAGATGCTCCAGGATTTGGGCTCGACTGAATACTCGACGTTTGTTTCTTAAAAAAAGCTCCAACAAGCTATATTCTTTGGGAGTCAAAGCAATCAGCCCTTCTTGAAAGAAGACCTCGCAGGTGTTGGGATTTAGCTTCAGATCCTCCCATTCCAGGATTGGTGGCGAAGTCATGGGACTCCGACGCAAAAGGGCCCGAATTCTGGCCGATATTTCCTCTAACTCACAAGGTTTGACAACATAATCATCGGCACCTGCGTCTAGCCCATCGACTTTATTTGCTGTGGTATCTCGAGCTGTCAGCATCAGTACGGGAATATCCAAACCTTGGTCTCTCATCTGCCGACAAAAAGTCAAACCATCCATCTTGGGCAACATAACATCCAGCAAAACCAAATCATAGGTAAATGCCTCCAGTAGCTCCCAGCCCATTTCTCCATCATGGGCGATATCTACTGCATAGTGCTGATCCGTCAGATCTTCTGCCAATGCTTCTGCAATTCGCTCGTCATCTTCTACTAGTAGAAGCTTCATGCCGCTTTTTCTCTCTTTGTCTCAATACTAACTGGAGAAGATCCAGCTACTCATCAGATGTCCTATACAGAAAACATTACGGCAAACTGGTTGTGCCGTAATGTTTTCTTATCAAAACAGTAGTTTCACTAATTTAGTGAACTGCTCTAGTTTGTTTGTAACATCTGCTGAACTTTGGTTCGCAAGGATTGGTCTTGGCGAACAGCCGCTAAGATCTGACTAAATCTCTGAGGTTCTAGTCCTTGGGAACGAATCACTTTTTCTTGCTCTGCTTGCCCCTTTTTTTCAATGGCCTGAATTTTGGTCATTGCTTGTTCAAAGGACTGTTTTTCTGCATCAGTGGCATCTACTGCTGGGCTACTGGCTTGCTGCCCATTGTATAGAGAATTGAACTTATCTTGGGTCAGTCCTGACTGACCAATCACTTGGGAAATTTCCCCTTTGGTTGTTTTCTCAAGTGAACTTAATTGAGGTATGGCGGTTGCAAATTGCTTAAGCTCACCCTCAGAGATGGAGGATTGTTCTCCTGATGCAGAATCAGCTTCTGGCTTTAAAGCATCAGCACTTGGAGTGGTTTCAGGGGTACTGCTGGAGGGTTGTTCAGTTTCTGAAGGCATTGCTCCTTCAGGGCTCGTTTCCTCTATAGGAGCTGTAGGAGTGGCACCGGTATCATCAGCGGGTTGTGCAGCACCACCTTCACCACCTTCAGGACCTGAAACAGGGGGAGTTACGGTTGGGGGAGTAACAGTGGGAGGAGCGACAGTGGGAGCTGTCATTGTCGGAGCAGTGGCATCCGGTGTAGTGGCATCACCAGCAGATGGATCGTCAGCAGGTTGTTCTGCACCACCTTCTGCAGTGGCGTCCGTCTCGTCAGTAGCTCCCATAGCATCGTCAGCAGGAGCGTCACTGGCAGATGGATCGTCAGTAGGTTGTTCTGCACCACCTTCTGCAGCGGCGTCCGTTTCATCAGTAGCTCCCATAGCATCGTCAGCAGGAGCGTCACTGGCAGATGGATCGTCAGTAGGTTGTTCTGCACCACCTTCTGCAGCGGCATCCGTTTCATCAGTAGCTCCCATAGCATCGTCAGCAGGAGCGTCACTGGCAGTCGGTGTTTCGGTGGGTTGTTCTGCGCCACCCTCTGCAGTATCTGTCGGCTCAGCCGCAGCATCTACTTCACCACCTGGAACATCGCTCATGGCGGGGGAATCAGCCGATTCTTCTTCTGCAGATACTGTAGTATCAGCAGGAGCACTATCCGTTGCTGAAGCATCTTCGCTAGTTTCGGTTGCTGCTCCAGTGCAACGAGAATTCAGAGGGAAGTTCTTGCATAGAACTTTCAAGGCAGCAGGAGAAAGCTCTTTAGGGGCTTGAGCTTCAGCTATCAGTTGTGTGGATGAGTTAGAGAGAAGAGAAGATTGGCTGGCAACGCTAGGTAAGCTGGTCAAAACACTCATGCTTGCTAGACCGAGCAGCGTAGGGAAGATTTTCAAAGTTGATACATACTTTTGAGTATTCATAGGTACTCCTAATGAAAATAGGTAACGAATGGTCTGGAGTGATCTGTAAAACTCAGCTCATTAATGTTGTAAATGCTTTTGTTCTGAACAAGGCTATTCATTCAACTATTGTCAACTTGACAATTGCTCTATTCAGAGAGATTTGGATGCACACGACTGTGGACGAACCAAAACAGCATTTGCGACTTGTGCCAAAAATTAAGTTTTCCAAGTCAAGAAGGGATTCAACTGTTTCTTTACAAAGAAACAGTTGAATGGGGAAATTTTGCTTCTAAACTTAAGGAGCTTGAGGGGCAGTCGAGTCTGTTGCATCAGGTGCATCTGGAATTGCAGGGGCTTCAGCATCAGGTACAGCGGGAATCCCAGAAGTTTCGTCAGGGCTATCACCAGGAACTGCATCAGGTACAGGGGGATACTTGGGACTTTCTGTATCTTCTAATTCTGCACCACCCTGAGGGACGTCTGCTTCGCTCCCAGGTTGAGTTGGAGCATTTTCGCTAACTGTTTCACAAGCGCCAAGGAATGTGGCTAGTCCTAAAGTTAGTAATGCTGGGATGAGTTTAAGTTTCACTTCAAATACCTCCACCAAAGTAATAAAACAGAGCTTTTTTAGAACTCTTTCAGATACTGAGGATAAATTTAAAGTGTGAAGAAATTGGGAAATAGATGTACTTTCTTCTCAAAAACTCATTTTTAACTAGACTTGTTAACCTATGTTTTCCCGATACAACCGTTGACAGAAACCCCTCTACAGGGAGCATGTCACCTTTGCATGCCAATTAAACCATTGAGATAAGCACACCGATGTGCAAGCACTTGCGGAACATTGCTTTCATTCCACTGCGCCCCTGAAATTTTGACTCTGCGACTAATCTGTTTGATAGCAGATTCAACAGCTCCAGACCCAATAGAACAAATTTGCTCACTCTGGTAATAGTCATAATTGACGATCCGATGCCGATGTTTGCGGATATAGTTGCAAAAGACTTGGGCTTGCTTTTTCTTCAACGATTCAAACAGAGTCAAGGTTTCATCCACCTTCCCCTGCCATAAGAGTTGTTCAGCCTGGTGCAGACGCTTGAGAGATCCACCGACCTTATAAAGATTTTCCACCAGATGGTACCAGTCCAGAATCTCCCGTCGTTGCTCAGGTATGCTCAGCTGACGAATGATGTTCCAAATGCCATCATGACCATCCCCTAAGCAGGTCACTGGAGAGGCTAACGGTTGCTGGTGAGTCCAGCCAATGAGCCGGGCATTATTGTGATAATCCGCAATGAGTCCCACGTCTGTTGCTAAGGTTTTATAGTCTTTCCACTGACAAGGTTGGCCTGCAGGTGTGCGGATGCGTACTTTGCCACCATCGACACTCACTTCAGTTAAAGCTTCGTGGGCCTGGGGCGTAGGAAACCGTTGCTGATGGACCAAGCGTTGCTGGGTTTTGGCTGCAACCTGAATACCCGTTAAATAAGCCACATCTTTAGCAGCTTGGGCGTAGGAGACATTGGCACTGATGCGCAAGCAACAATTCTCTAAATGAGGACTGATTTGACGGTAGGAGGAAACGGCTAGACGACTTGCCTGTTGAGTTGTAACCCTTAGAGCGCCCAAGGTGCTTTTCAGTTGTCGGTTGCGCCCTGCTGCTGTGCCAGTAACTGTGCGGATAAAAAAATGACCGAGTTCAGGACTGACATGGGTCTGGATTTGCTGACGCACCGTCATCTCAATGCCTTCTAGCGTCTTCATGTTTTCTGGGTCGCTCTCCTCATAGAGTAATTGTGCTATCGCATCGAGATGGATTTTGAGTTGAGCGGTTTTATCTGAGTTCATTGCTGAAGATTGCTGGGCAACACTTCATATCCTGAACGGTTTCAGATAAATCTGCAAAGGTGACATGCTCCCCCCTCTACACGGTTGCAAGTGTGCGACGAGGCACTTGATAGTTCAGGAAATCATAAGCTAACTCGGTATGGGGAAAGATGGCACTTGCTTCCGCCAAAAGTTCTTGTAACCCAGTTGCACCATTAGGGGCATATCGAGGGCTAAAGTGCGTTAGGAAGAGTTTTTTAGCCCCTGCAGTCTGGGCAACTTGTGCCGCCATTGTAGATGTCGAATGCAGGCGTTGATAGGCTAATTCGGCTTCTTGATGGGAAAAGGTGGATTCATGAATTACAACATCGGCATCCCTTGACAACTCAACCGCTTCTGGACAATAGATTGTGTCGGTGCAGTAGGAAATTTTTCGTCCAACCTCTTGAGGTCCACAAAAATCTTGGCCTAAAAAAGTGCGCCCATCGGGCAAAGTAATGCGTTCTCCCCGCTTTAAGCGCCCATATAGTGGTCCTGCAGGTATTCCCATGCTGATGGCTTTATTAGTATCGAAACGGCCGGAGCGATCGCATTCTTGTATCCGATACCCAAAAGCCGGAACCCGATGTTTCAGCGGAGCACAGACAACTGAATAATCTTGATCCGAAAAAACTTCTCCTGGTTGAACCGTATGAACTTGTATCGGATAAGAGAAATGCGTTTGAGAATAGCGTCGACAAGCTTGCAAATATTCCTCTAAACCTGCAGGACCATAGATATCAATCCGTTCCGTATTACCAGCCAAACCACAGCTCGCTAACAATCCCATCAAGCCAAAAATATGGTCCCCATGCATATGGGTGATAAATATGCGTCTGAGTTGGCTGCTCTTCAACTCACTCCTCAACAGTTGATGTTGAGTTCCTTCACCACAGTCAAACAACCATATCTCTGCCCTTTGAGGCAATCGAAGGGCAACACTAGAGACATTGCGTGATCTCGTAGGCACTCCTGAACTTGTACCTAGAAAGGTAATTTGCAAAACCCGACTATCCTTATACCTGATTTACTGTTTAGTCTATTTTCCCCGATCCTTGTTATACCCCAACAAATGAGCCACTACTCTCTAATTAACGGTATTTGCTAGGCTAAGACCAATTCAAACCCATGAACCCATGCGCGATCACTACCTTGAACTCCTAGATCAGATTGTTGCAGATACCTTGAAAGGCAATATTCGCTCCAAAGAGCAGATTTACCACATCTTAGAAGCAGAAATTAGCGCTGGGACTGGAGAACTCTTTGAAAGATGCTTACAAACGCGTATAGATGCACTTAAAGGACTGCTAGAAGCTGACGATGAACTCAAGCAAGCCAAAGCCATTCGTAAGCAAAGAGCCCTCAAGACCATCCAAAGTGAATGGGAACGATGGCAAAAGCAAAACCAGGGTAATACCGTATTGACCAATCTAGTTCAGGCTTTATTGGTAGCGCCTGATGAACAGAGATTACAGCATCTATTAATGGTGCTCGATCCGAATCAGAAAGAAATTTTAACTTTAGACCAACTTCGCCAGCTAAAACAGTCACTTGAGCAAGAGAGTCACTCCCCTAATAATCTGGAACCGTCTGAATCAACTGCTCTAATTGGGATAGCAAGAGGACTCCAACAAGGGTTGGACTCGTGGCAACAAATTGAGACCCAAGTGGTGAACTGGATCTACAGCCAGAGCCAAAGCTCCCTTGGATTTGGGAATATTACTGAACAACAGGGTCCCTGGAGCCATTGGGCCAAGACGGTCGATAGTCAATTCCTCCAGCAAGTCTTTATGGACTTGGCCCAACATCAGGAAATTACAAAAGCCGGAATCGGACAACCCCTTCAGATTAGCGATTGGCTAGAATTAGCTCTAGTTTTGCAAAAACTGCAAACTAACCTTGTCCGCTGGTTTGATCAGCAACCCTATGACTCCAAAGCAGGCAAACGTCTTTCCATCGCTACCTACTTAACCTTCACCATTGTCTGGGGGCAGCTTTCACAACGGTCTCAACAATTAGGACAACCCATTCTGACCGAAGCCTGTTTTCAAATGGCATTGCAAGGGTTAGTCCAATTTGCTCAACAATCCTACTTCCCCCTATACGGTGGATTGTTTACAGCCCTTTCAGGTGAATCGCTACAAACCCTCCTAGACTATCTGGATAGTCCCTTGAAACAAACCCCTAACACAGGCATAAAAGCTCGTATTCTCATCCTTTTGGGGTATACACAACACGCTCTTGGCCACGATGACCTAGCCCTCAGTTTTCATGAGCAATCGCTGGAAATTGCTCGTGTGGCCCAAGATCTCCGTTGTGAGGTTGCTAGTTATAACCACTTAAGTCGAACCTATCTCTCACAACATGAGTATTCTGCAGCGATCACCAGCAGCCAGAGAGCCTTAATTCTTGCCCGTCAAGGTGGAGATCGATTGGGAGAAGCTAATGCTCTTGCCAACTTTGGTTATAGCGAAGTTCTCCATATTCAGGCCGAAGACCCATTAGATACTCAGCGATATGAAAACGTCCTTCCTTATTTAGAGCAAGGTCTACAACTCTCTGAGCAACTGGGAGATCGTCCCAGTCAGGCGTTGTGTACTAACAGCTTGGGCATCGTGCTAGTCATCATGGGTAAATATCAAGCAGCCATTACAATCCTTGAGCAAGGAACACGTATCGCCGAAATTATTGGCGATCAATGGCTGGTCAGCCTCAATTATTGCTACTTAGCAGAAGCCTATCGTGAACTCGGAAATATTGAAAATGCTATTTACACCGGTAGCTTAGCCATGTACTTAATGTTTCAAATCGAATCATCAACCTGGCGTCAACCCGCTGGCTTACTCAGCATCCTTTATGGACAGCTAGGTCCCGAGGCTTTTCAGGAATACCTAAGTCATCTTCGAAAGCAATTGCTGATGATTATTGGCGTTGATGGTTATGATTATTTACCAAAACTGTTAGCAGAATATCGGCAATCCTTAGCTTAGGACATAAACTCTACATTTCTTGAACAACCCATTCTGATAAAAAGACAGGCCCATAGTTTGAGGAGGTCAAGAAAAAGTATGGGCCAGAATCTAATAGTTTTGGGAATAGGCAGAATACCGTAGCTCTTTGAGATGAAGCTCCTTAATTCGTTTGTACTGCCACTGCAAACCGATAATCATGACGATAAACAGCATAAAACCTGGCTCCTCCATTTGTGAAAAAAATTAAGCCATGGGCTAAAACAGTTAGCCAGCAGAATTTGGAGAAGTCATCCTGGCATAAGTAAATAAAAACCAAAATATACAGAAATAAATAAGCACCTAAGCCAAACAATCCTGTATCTCCCCAGATCCCTGCCCAACCGAATAAGGGTGAGAACATACTGGACTGATCTCCTAGCCAACTATCACTTACAGCGCCCCAAACGGCACCACTTGCCGGATGAATGCTAGAGCCTAGAGGAGCTAGCAAATCTTCATACTCTCGCAACATCCAGCCTCCTAGCCTACCGACAGAATGTCCTGGGCCTAAACCCAGAAACATATTCAATGGAGTCTCATAGAAAGTAGGAATGATTCGTAAAGAAGCTGTTTTTAATAACGTTGCTTCACCATCAGAACCATATATGTCTGGTCTCATCCAAGTGTTAAAGGCTCCAAAAGCAGGTACGTTCTGGACACACCACAAAAAAACAACCGTGAAAATAAGACCAGGAATCAGGTATTTAAGGGTTTCAACAATATCTTTAGTCTTCGAAAGAAATAAAATCCCACCCGCAATTATAAAAGTGAATAATACCTGCTTTGCATCTGCCAGGAGCATTCCCCAAAAGGTTGCAAATAGCACCGATATTCTGATCCAAATGGGTGCCGCCTTCGCAAAGAAAAAATAATATAACCCAAAGGTCAATCCAACCGAAGCACCAACAACATGTCCTGATCCAGATTCATAAAATATTCCTTGTACATAATCTGGATTGCCTGCTTTAGGATGACGTCCGAGCACAATAAATAAAAAGTATTGGCCATATATCAAAAAGATATGAGAGAAGCAAAATCGGATCAACCATTTCCGAATAAACTCATAACTCTGGATAGATAGAGGAATACTTGTTATAGCTAAAAGCAAGAGGAAAGGCTCTACTTTAAGCAAGTAATCTACCACCAAATTAATAATTCCAGCCTGATTGATCAGAGCGCTAGCAGTCATGATTGTTAGGTAGACTAATAACCCAGCAATAACTAGCCAAGCAATATTAATTTGTTTGGCATCTTTAGATTTACTTTGCGAAATTGCTAGAATACAAGCAAATGGAACAGCAATGAAATGAAGAAAATTTAGTGGTTTTGGAGCACCCACAGTGGTAATAATACGAGGCAAAAATGCTGTCGCAAAAGCTACCAGGATGAGTGTAGAAGTTCTATAATAATTTTGGCGTTTAATATTCGTAAATTGATTAATACTCATTTTTTTTAATTTGTAAATTTAGAAGGCATTAATTACTGGCAGCCATTTGATAAATTTCAATGAGTTGTTTGTAATTAGCCCCTGCTGTATATTTCGATTCAAACTCTTTTCGGACTTCTATTCGCATTTGTTGCAGTTCATCAGGATGAGAAAGAGCCCATTCAACTTGCTCTGCTAAATCTAGAGAATCACCAGGCTGAAACTGTAAGCCAGTTCTCTTATGTTCTACTAATTCTGCAATTGCACCAATCTGGGAAGCAATCACTGGAGTTCCCTTTGCAAAAGCTTCTATCGCCACCCTACCAAAGGTTTCATACCATTTAGAGGGGAAAATCAAAAAGGAGGCTTCACCCATTAGTTGGTGAACCTCATCAATTGATTTACGGCCTAACCAGGAAATATGGGGAGACTCTTTTATCTTGTCAAGAACTAATTCGGATAAAGGTCCATCGCCAACAATGCGAAGGGGAAAAGGGGAATGTAACTTATCCCAGGCAGACAATAGCGTGTCTAGACCTTTCTCAACGGATAGCCGACCCACATATAAAGCAAATTCGCCTTTGCCGGAGCCGACACCAGGATCTGGGTTAACAAAATTTGGTTTGACGATAATCTTATTGGCTGGCAAACCACCTTGGATTAATTTATTCCTAGCAAAGTGAGTCAGTGCAATGTACTTATCTACCTTTCGATCCCATGTTTTCAGCAAACGGTGGATGCTGATCATGCCTGCGGTAATGCCACTCGCTAAGCGATTATTTCGATAGCAGCCGTGGATTACTCCAGGCAACGGGATAGCCTTATTGAGACAGTCTTCACAGACATTCCCTTGGCGAAAAAATAGAGCATTGGGACATAACAATCGATAATTTCGGATTGTTTGGATGACAGGGACCCCTTCTGCTTGTGCGGCATAATAGACAGAAGGTGAAATTAAAGGGAAAGAGTTTTGGACATGAATAACATCATAAGAGTGTTGTTGTAGTTTCTTCCTCACCGCTCGGTAGGACTCTTGAGACCAAATTGTTTGGGCAGCGAGTTGTAAACTCCGATATGAAGGGATCGAAATGTTGTCTTTCTCATATTCATCGACGAGATGTCCCATCTCTCTCAATAGAGATTTCTCAGATTTACAAGATTCGTCTTCACCTCCTCGAATTTTGTAATAGTTGTGAACACTAAGAATACGCATACAGTGGCCTATTTCAAAATCCAAGAAAAATTAATGCAAGCCGATAGATATTAAAGTCAAGATCGATGGTCTCACCCTTATGCGGTGACTGAATTGAGGAAAAACAACCTTCTACTATTACGACCTATTCGTTGACCCAGATTTATCAGAGAGAGTTGCAGGGATGGTCAAAAAGCTCTAGATTTCGCCACTCAAAACAGATTCATAGATTCCTTCTAATACCTTAGTTTGTTTTGCTCGATCAAATTGGGTTTCAACATGTTCACGCCCTTTATAACTCATGGTTTGCCATAGGGTGTGATCTTGAAATAGACGCACCATAGAATTAGCTAGGCCTTGGGAATCAGCCTCTGAGGATAAATAGCCAGTTACACCATCAACAACGGCTTCAGGGATTCCAGCATGCACTGTACTGACAACGGGCAATGACATCGCTTGTGCTTCCAGGACAACATTCGGTAATCCTTCTGCATCTCCTTTTGACGACGTAACGCTAGGTGCTGCTAATAGGCGTGCTCGATTCATCCAGGATTTCACTACTTCTGGTGGCTGAACCCCCAGGAATTGATATCTTTTAAGACTCTTTTGAGCCATTGTTTCTAACTCAGATCTGAGGGGCCCATCGCCAATGATGACTAACTCAACATCAGAGCATTCTCTCTGGACCATAGACATGGCCTCAAGCAGATACTTACATCCTTTCTTCTCGGTAAGACGTCCCACGAACAAGACAATGGGTCCACGAGCAATGTTTGGATCTGCCCAAAACTTCTGGATATCAACACCATGATAATGGTTGAGAATCTTGTCTTCAGGAAATCCCTGAGCTATGAGTTTTTGGCGTATAAACTGAGAGACGGTGAGGAATAGCTGCGCTTTGTTCTTGAGGGTCTCTTTTTTCTGAAAGTACAGCCAATGATTCAATGAAGTGTACTTCGAATCTGCTTCAGATATAGTGGCATCTGCTCCTCTATAGTGAACAATCAGAGGAATATCCAGATCTTTGACCCAAGGAAGCATGAGTACACCACTTAAACCAAATTGAGCATGGATCAGTGCTGGTTTCAATGCCTTGATCTGCTGATAAAGTTGGGGAGAAAAACCGGTTAGTTTAAATACCTGTTCTTCAATCTTGCCGAGAAGATTACCTTGATTAACAACCAATGTCCTCTCTAACGGTAATTCCAGTCCTTCAACTCTGCGAGACCCTACGTAATAGGCCGTAAACCGCTCTAGTTTTTCTGCTGGATCTCGGATGAAAGTTTGAGATGGAGGTAATAATAAACTATTAAAAAATAATGATATTCATCAGAAAAAAGCGACTCTCTACCTGCTGGAGGGCAAAATGCATCAATCTGTGAGGGAAATCATTAGGTTATGGGTAAGCGGCTTCCAAGAGTTCTTGGTAAAGCTGAGCTTGAGCCAACCCTTTACTTTCCCAGCTAAACTGGGTCTGAGCACGCTCTTGACCCGCCTGACTACAGCGTTGCCAAAGATCTGAATCTCCAGAAATTTGTACCATGGCAGCTGCTAAATCATCAATGACCTGTTGTGGAGTTTGTACAGAAATTTTGAAACCCGTTTCTTCCGTTACATGAATGGCTGGACCTCCTATGTTCAGACATATGACTGGGCACCCTGCAGCCATTGCTTCCAGACATACAAGACCACCAGACTCATGCAAACTCGGGTGGATCAATGCCAAGCATTCCCCTAACTTATTAAGAGTTTCTTCTCGAGAGAGTTGAGACCAGAATTTAACTTGGTGATCAATTTCAAGTGTTGCTGCTAGTTGTTGTAAATGTTGACGTTCAGGGCCATCACCAATAATCCAATATTCGGTATCTTCAGGTAAATTAGCTTGTGCAAAGGCCTGCAACCCCAAGTGAAACCCTTTCCAATGTAGTAAACGCCCAATACTGACAAATCGCGTTGTCCGCTTATGATTATTCGATTTGAGGTTTAATGTGGCAATTTCGCTTGTAGACAATCCTAATTGCGAATAAACCTCTACTTCAGAAGCACCGAGAGCCTTTAGCCGATCCACGGTATCTTGGGTGGTACCTCGGGCAAGGGAACTTCTTACAGCCGTCTGATGGACAAAAGGATCTACTTCTCCTAGTCGACGGGCAGAATCACGAAGGATTTCATAGATCTTTCCCCGAAGGCTGAAACTTTGCCAAAACTTATCAGGCGTGGTTTCTCCGCCACCTACCGGCCCCCAAATGAAAGGAGGGGGTAAGAAAGACAGAAAGCTTGGGGTTGAATATCGAACATAAGTCACATGGTGGACAATATCGAAATTGACTTCTTCATGTAATTTTTTGGCTACCCAGTAGGCTTTTAACTGCCAGAGATAATAGTGTAGGTGAACAATTCTGAGGTTTTGATTCAGCTTGGCTAGAACTTGCGATGGTTCACAATAGATAAAGTTGAGATCTGCAACAGGATGTTGACTGAGTTCAGTGTCTATAGGGACTTGATTATTTCCTCGAGTTAATACCCAAATACGATGGTACTTGGATAATTCAAGCACCAAATTCCAACCCACTCCAGGCTCAGATCCTTCATGGGGTCGGCAGGCATAAGCAGAAATCAACACATTCAAGCGTTGAGACATTAGCAGAAATCACCTTTATTGCAATGTGCCTTTAGCAACGCTAGCAAGGAATTCTGCTGCGGCTTCAGGAGTATATTGAGCCATGATTTGTGATGATCGTTCTCCCATACGCTGACTTAAGGATGGATCATCTACAAACTTCTTCATTACAGATGCAAACGCATTTGTATCATTGGGATCGAATATATAGCCATTATCATCATTTGCTACCAGCTCCGAGGCTCCAGCGAACTGGGAGCAAAGAATGGCCTTACCTACAGCCATGGATTCTAAGACAACCATCCCCCATGTGTCTTCCAAAGTCGGTAATACGAATATATCTGCATAATCAAAATAAGCCCCTAATTTCTGATAATCGACTTTTCCTATCCATTGGATGTAGTCTTCTAAGCTATGAGTGTGGCAATATTCCTCCAATTCTTGCCGCTGATCGCCATCTCCCACAATCATCACTGTAAAAGGCTGACACCCGGCTTGGACTAAAGCGTCACAAGCTTTGAGGAGTAAAGAAATCCCTTTGCGAACACTGACACTTCCAACAAATACAAAAATGGGTCGTTTAAACTCAAGATGACTTAAATCTTCCCCTGCCGAAGAGGCTTGGAGGGCATTGCCGGACGGCACCTCATAAGGATGTAAATGAACGAGCTCAGCAGACGCTGCGAGGAATTCTTCTAAATATTTCTTGCCAGCATGACTATTGGTAATACAGGCATCCGCTGCCTGGACCATCGCTTTGCGAATAGATAATCGAAGGCTCGAATTACGATAATCAACGCCTGGTGAACTGCCTTCATAGGCAATCACGACCCGCCATTTGCCGATGGGTTTAGACAAGAGTGCCAGGATAGTCCAAACGCCAAAGGAGTTGCAGAAGATAACGTCAGGCTTAAATTTTAGTAAGCGATTGACAATATTTAGGGGCATGACCGTGAAATTGTCGCCATAACTAGCCGTTGATTTTCGTAAGGCAACAACCTTTCGTTCACCGACAATGTCAACTTTGAAGGCATTTTCATATCCGGGTGCAAATCCTCTCCAATTTGCCACAAATGCCTGAGTATCAGGGTTTATATCTGAGAGGCTTTTGAGCATCGGATGCCAGTAGTCAGCTGCTGAAGTTAAAAGCCAAGCAATACGAAGATTTTTCATTTCAGGTATGGGGGTAGAGCAGTTCCAAACTCAAGACATCAACTAGTAAGGCGTATATGAGGTTTATTTGGGCTTCGTATTATTCATACATTTCAATCATGGCTCTTACTTTTTCAGATTACCCCCAAATGCAGAATGGATATTGTCAAGTTTGAGTTATGACATATTTGACAGAATTAACTGGCAGCGATGAATTTGTGCCAATACTATCTGTTGTTCGCTGATCTGCTCCAACATAAACATAAGATGCTCTGGGCGCAGGATAGTCCCATCATTACGGCAACTGCCAATATAGTTTATTTGAGTTGGATTAACTGAACCCAAATTCAAGGAGAAAAGGCGATCACGCAAATTGACCACTTTCTTTTTCCCAGATTTGGTCGTTTGCTCAAACAAAATTTCTTTTGCCTCCCAGATTTGATCGAGCCAGATTTGCCATTGCTCAGCATCGATGGATGAGTCATCGCTGGCTGTGACGGTTAGCAAATATTCAGCTTGCCCTACCGATTGAGTGGCAGAGGACGCTTTGAGATCAATGACTTCAGCTTTATAGATAGGGATGTCAGTAGGCAAAAACGTATCTAGCGTTTGTCGAAAGGTCTCAATATTGACGCATTCCGTTAGCTCAAAATCGACGATCTCACCTGAACTGGTGGCCCCTAACATCAAGGCGTTAGCTGGGGCAATTCGAGGACTGGGATGAAATCCTCCCGTGTAAGCGATAGGAATTTGAGCTCGCCGCACAATACGGTCCAATAGTCGCAGTAAATCAAGATGGCTAACCAATGCCATATCTCCTTGCTTACCGAACCAGACCCGAATGCGTTGAACA
Organism: Acaryochloris sp. 'Moss Beach'; assembly: GCF_021497025.1. Classification (NCBI taxonomy): domain Bacteria; kingdom Bacillati; phylum Cyanobacteriota; class Cyanophyceae; order Acaryochloridales; family Acaryochloridaceae; genus Acaryochloris; species Acaryochloris sp. 'Moss Beach'. Next base: position 382,682 of record NZ_CP071717.1, on the reverse strand, counting down.
CGATCTTGGTTGGGAACGAAGTTGCCGTCAAAAGCAGGAATCGGTTGAGGTGGAATAACGACGTTATGACCAAAATCAACGCTACAGACCCCGCAGTGAGAGCAACCCTCGAAGGAACAATCAGGGACAGTCGCTGCTTCTAAGGCTCGCTTAAGATCGTCTTGCAACCATTGTTTATCGATGCCTGTATCCAGATGGTCCCAAGGTAAGGACGTGTCTAAATTCTGGAGAGGTTGAGGAATATTCTGTGAAGAGGCTTCGTTGTTCAGAGATGAAAGATCAAATAGATTCCATTCTCCTTGTTCGACTTGGCGATATTTCCAGGTGAGATTCGCTTCTGCGATCGCATCGGTCCATGCCTCAAATGCCTGACCTAAATTCTCCCACCAGGAATCCATGCCAGCCCCGAGTTCCCAGGCTCGTTTAACCACCGGAGCCAAGCGACGATCGCCTCGGCCGACAAAATCTTCCATTGCCGAAATCCGCACATCCGTGAAGTTCACCTTCACCCCTTTTAGGCGTCTAAACTCAGCCCGTAGGAGATCTTGCTTGCGCTGAAATTCCTGGGTAGACACAGAATGCCACTGGAACGGGGTATGGGGTTTAGGGGTGAAATTAGAAATGGTGATGTTGAAGTTGAGACGTCGCTTGCCTTGGTCTTGGCATTCGCGGCGCAACCACCGAATCGTTTCGGCGATGCCTAAGACATCGACATCTGTCTCACCGGGTAAGCCAATCATGAAATAGAGTTTGACCTTGGTCCAGCCCTGCTCATGGGCAGTTTTAATCCCCCGCAACAGCTCTTCATTGGTCAAACCCTTATTAATGATGTCTCGCATCCGCTGGGTGCCTGCCTCGGGGGCAAAGGTGAGTCCCGTTTTACGAGTCCCGCCAATAATATTGGCAATATCTTCATCAAACCGATCCACCCGCTGACTTGGCAAAGACAGGGAGACATTTTCATCTTTCAGTCGATTCTTGATTTCCATCCCCACAGAGGGGAGGGCCAGATAATCTGAACAGCTCAGGGACAAGAGCGAAAACTCGTTATACCCCGTCTCCCGCATCCCCGTCTCAATGGCATCCACCACCTGTTCCGGTTCAACATCCCGAGCGGGGCGGGTCAGCATGCCTGGCTGGCAGAATCTACAGCCTCGGGTACAGCCCCGTCGCACTTCAATCGTCAGGCGATCATGGACGGTCTGGACGTAGGGGACCAAGCCAATAGAGTAGGCAGGCATGGGATCCGCCACCCGTCGCAATACTCGTTTGGGCACATCAGGACGGTTAGGATGAACTGCCCCATCGTCAGCCATATCGTAAAACTGAGGCACATAAACGCCGGGGATTTGGGCCAAGTCTAGCAAGACGGCTTGACGGCTTAACCCTTGAGCTTTGCCCTCTTCTAAAATTAAGCCGATTTCAGGGAGAAGCTCTTCGCCATCTCCCAAAGCCACGAAATCGAAGAAATCTGCATAGGGCTCGGGATTGGATGTGGCGGTCTGCCCCCCAGCAAAAATTAGTGGATAGGTGGCAATGTTCGCCTTACCCCAATCTGCCTGGTTGCGTTCTTGCCAAGTTAAGGGAATTTCGGCAAGATCTAGCATCTCTAGAATATTGGTAGCACCGAGTTCATAGCTGAGGCTAAAGCCCAAAATGTCATAGTCAGCCAGGGAGCGCTTGGTCTCAACGGCAAAGAGTGGCGTTTCGGTCTCTCGCAGTTTGGCGGCTAAATCCGCAGCCGGGAGATAGGCGCGATCGCACAATTGTCGCGGCTGGGCGTTCAAAATGTTGTAGAGAATAATATGCCCAAGGTTAGATGCCCCGACTTCGTACACTTCGGGGTAGGTCAATACCCACCGCACGGCAGCCGTATCCCAAGCCTTATGCACAGCACCTAACTCGTTACCTAGGTAACGAGCGGGCTTCATAATGTCAGGCGTAATTAGCGATTCAACAGCTACAGGCACAGGCAATCTCAAACTTCAATGTTAACCGTTCAAATCTACTATAACGAGGGACAACTCGAGTCAGAGATTAGCCGTCATATTTTTTCTCCTGTCAATTCAGGATGGCCCCTATATTGATAAAGTCAAATCAGTAGGTCAATCGAGCAGTTCAACCATGACAAATGCAACGCCAACTCCCGTTATCGTCACTGGAGCCGCTGGCAAAATGGGGCGGGAAGTGATCAAAGCCGTGGTTCAGGCGGATGATTTAAGACTCTACGCTGCCGTTGACCACAATCCTGAAGTGTTTAGTTTAGATGCGGGAGAACTGGTTGGCCTTGAAACTTTAAATATTGAACTGACCAACGAACTCGAACCGGTTTTGGCGGCAGCGGCTCAAGAAAAACAGCCCTGTGTCATGGTGGACTTTACCCATCCCAGCTCTGTTTACCGCAATATCAGATCTGCGATCGCATATGGTGTATTTCCCGTGATCGGCACCACCGGACTCAGTGATAAGCAGATGAACGATCTGATTGAATTTACTGAAAAAGCTAGTATGGGCTGTTTGGTTATTCCCAACTTCTCCATTGGCATGGTGCTGTTACAACAGGCAGCCGTTCAAGCTTCTCAATATTTTGACCATGTTGAAATTATTGAACTCCACCACAATCAAAAAGCAGATGCACCCAGTGGAACCGCCGTTAAAACTGCTCAGCTACTCGGTGACTTGGGTAAAACCTATAACCCCGCCCTCGTCGAAGAACAAGAGCATTTAGCAGGAGCTAGGGGCAGTTTAGGTAGCGAGAATATTCGAATTCATAGTATTCGGTTGCCTGGATTAATAGCTCATCAGGAAGTCCTATTTGGTGCCCCGGGTCAACTCTATACCCTGCGGCATGACACAAGCGATCGTGCTTGCTATATGCCCGGTGTTTTGCTCTCCATTCGCAAAGTTACCCAGTTACAAACTCTGATTTACGGCTTGGAGAAAATCCTGTAACTCACCTGAAAATTTAGCGATACCCGTAACACTATTGGGAAGGCCCTCTAGGCCGACAGAAGCTCAAATTGGGGCGAAAAAGTTTGTCTATGATTACCCTCTATGGCCTAATTTCTAACAGGCCAATATTGGCAAAGACTTGCATGCTTATTGGTGGCTTCTATGGAACATTAAGGTCGAGTATGTGAGTATAGTTAAAGACAACTTAACTGTTCTTAAAATATTCAACTCACATTATGTCAGCAGCAATTCAGTTTATCCGGGGCGTTGATGAAGAGGTCATCCCTGACGTACGGTTAACACGAGCTAAAGATGGTACTTCAGGCCGAGCTATTTTTTACTTCGAAAACCCAAATCTGATCCAAGAAGGGAAATTGGATGTCATGGGTATGTATTTGCTAGATGAGGAAGGAGAGTTATCCACTATAGACGTGAACGCAAAATTCGTAAATGGTAAACCTCACGCGATTGAAGCCAACTACGATATGAGATCTGAGGAAGAATGGAACCGATTCATGAGATTTATGAATCGTTATGCAGAATCCCACGGTCTAGGGTTTTCAAAAGCTTAGGTAGCAGTTATTACTCAACGAATCACCTTTCCGTCAAGTCACTTCGCTGTGCAACAGAATATATACATTCGAATAGGCCTTTGCACAGCGACTGTTGGGATTTTCTACCCATTTCTGGATTGCCTAATACTAAAGTTGCAGAACAGTCCTAGCTAATTCACTTCGTAGGATCTGCCTGAGCATGATTAGCCGATTCAGTCTTTATATTCTGCTTGGGCACTGCTACAGAATTTTGATTCTGCCCATTATGTGAATGAATGGATTGCTGCAGACTTCGGATCGCCTGCATATATTGAGGATCATTAAAAGTAGCCAGTTGACTTGGATCTGAGTAAAGAGTTTGCAATTGTTCCGGCGTGAGCTTCACAGGAATATCGGGAGTAATACCTGTATGGCTAATATCAGTCCCATTTGGGGTGAAATACTGCGACACCGTAATCGCGATTCCTGAGCCATCTGATAGTTTGTGGACAGATTGAACTAAAGCCTTCCCAAACGTTGACGTTCCAATCACTTTTGCTCGATGGTTATCTTGTAAAGCGCCTGTTAAAATTTCGCTAGAACTGGCAGAATCTCCATCAACCAAAACCACCAAGGGGCGCTTTGTCAGCGCAGTGGGATGTGCCCGAATATCATCTTGCTTGCCCTTCCGATCAATGGTGTGAACAATAAATCCTCGATTGAGCCACATTTCAGCAATCTCGATACTGGCATTAAGTAGTCCTCCCGGATTACCCCTTAAGTCGAGCACAAAGCCATCGACCTTTTGAGCCTCAAGTTCTTCGATCGCCGTTTTCATTTGCTCGGAGGCATGTGCACTAAACTCCAGCAAACGAATGTAGCCAACGCGATTATTCCCTTCCTGTTTGACTTTGGTATGTACCGTAGGGAGTTCAATCACATCTCGGGTAATATCCATGTCAAAGGGATCTTGCCCAGCTCTACTAATCCGTAGCTTGACCGCAGTATCAATCTCTCCTCGAATTAAGCTGGAAGCATCTTTGAGATCCATGACATCAGTATTGTTTCCATCAATGGCAACAATACGATCTCCAACCTTTAAGCCAGCCTTTAATGCAGGGGCGTTAGGCAAAAGCTTAATGATTGTAATTGCATTTGTAGTCTCATTCTGCTCTAACCGAATACCAATGCCAGACAACTGACCTGAAGTCTGTGTTGTTAGCGCCTTAAACTCTTGGGGAGACATGAACCGTGTATAGGGATCATCCAATACTGCTAAGGCTTTACGGAGCGCAGAATAGGCATGCTGCTTAGAGGCATACTGATCACTTAACAAAGTCTGACGTGTTGCCTGCCAATCCTTCTGATTAAACGTACCGTCAACATAGTAGCGGTTGACCAACTGCCAAGCTTCATCCAAGACGACCTTCGGACTATCTTCAAGGGTGGCTTGGGCTTCACTCGTTAAACAAGGTTGAAAAAAGGTGATGGCTGTTGCAGGAACTAAAACAACACTTTTCCAAATTCCATGGCTACGAGTCATCGAACGGAGCTTGAATAATTGATTCATATACCGAAGAAGAAAGAATGGTTACCGAGGTCAAGCGTTCAAAGGAACCTGCCATCTTTGCCAAAGCAAGAAAGTGGAAACTCACTGAACAGCTAAAGTGCTATTGATTTGAAGATTTTTAACCCCACAGCAATTGTCATTAGGATGGACAGAAAGAGCTAGAAACCATCACATCCTCTAAAAAATTCATAAACCCAGAATCAGGACGCCAGGAGCAGCCTTACCAGCGCCCAGAAGAGCGGGCTAGGCCTTTTAATCCTATCCTAGCGAGTCCTGCACAGAGAAGATGAGCCCGTCCTTTACCAAGCTGAACACTAAGGGTTGGGGAATCAAATTCTTCCTCACAAACCACACATCGGGGTTTATTGGAGCGTGTTAATCGAGATTGCTGAAAGAGCCGTTTACGCTTAGCTCGTCGTCTTGGTGCCATATAGGAACTGAGTATCCCCAGGTTATCGTTAGACTTACAGCTATTGTATTGGATCGATCTCAAAAAGGCTTCTTAAGTCCTATTGATCAGCAGATGAACAAAATTAAGTTCATAGCTTTTCGGCTCAACCTCTTGATTCCGCAAGAAGATGGACTGTAATGAATTTTGCATCGATGCTGATGCAATTATTGTTCCAATACTCAGTAATTTTACGGTCATAGGGTTAGTTGATGAGATGAAACATCACCATTATCTAGTCATTTTGAGCAGCTCGGCACCACTCATCCTAAATATGCGCTAGTGCTTGCCGTATCTACCTTTCCGTTACACTCTGCTTTACTTGTATCTTCAATTTAACTACTGGTTAAAGAATAAAAAAACACAAGAATCAGTGGTTATACGGTCGATGCTCCTCATCAGAAAGAAGATACTAGGAAGCATAGAAACTTTTCAAGTATCACTTTCTTAAGTATGTTTTCCAAAACTAGCCCAACAGTGGTGAATCACTTAGCATTTCTCAGGACAACCGATTTCCTACAAAATATTGAGAATGAGGCTTTCTTAGAATGTTTAGCGGCAGAAATGGAAGAGCAAACTTTTGAGGAGAATCAAGCCATCCTCCATAAAGGGGATCGAGAAAGACTGATTTTCTTCATCGTTGAAGGGAAAGTCAAAATTCACGTAGATGACATCAAGATGGCTGAGCTTTCACGAGGAGCCCATTTTGGGGATATCAACCTATTTGATAGCCAGCCAGCCTCTGCAACTGTCACTACAATTCAAGCCAGCCAGTGTTTGGTTTTACATCAATCTAAATTACAAGCTGCGTTACAAAAGCATTCGGAAAGTAAAGCCGACCTAATTGCAAGCCTCTATCAGCGACAGCAAAAAATTCAAACCTCAACCTTTCAACAAAATGCACTCCAAAGCTGGTGCACTAGAGTCCAAACCCCAAGTTGGGCATATTAAAAACTTGAGGTTTTAAACCCTGGTTTCTTCCTACAGAAATTGAAAATTGGAAGGGAGCAAACACTATTCAGCCAAGCTACTAAAAAACCTCAGCTGAGATTAATCGCTAGTCTACAAGAGATAAGACTGTCAGCTAACCTCAAACTAAAGGTTAATTATGCTTTATCTGTCCAGCTGAACATTGCTCGTAAATCCTTGCCAACTTCTTCAATCGCGTGTTCAGACTCACGTCGGCGCGTAGCTGTAAATCCTGCTTTGCCAGACATATTCTCTAGCACGAATTCCTTGGCAAACTGCCCCGTTTGAATTTCATGCAGAACTCGGCGCATTTCAGCTTTAGTTCTATCATCAACAATGCGAGGTCCGCGGGTGTAGTCTCCATACTCAGCCGTATTAGAGATGCTATCTCGCATCTTAGCTAGCCCGCCTTCCACAATTAGATCCACAATTAGCTTCACTTCATGCATACATTCGAAATAGGCCAATTCAGGCTGATATCCTGCTTCCACTAAGGTTTCAAAACCTGCCTTAATTAAGGCGGTCAACCCACCACACAGAACAGCTTGCTCTCCGAATAGATCTGTCTCTGTTTCTTCTCGGAATGTCGTTTCGAGAATACCTGCTCGGGTTCCCCCAATTCCTTTGGCATAGGCCATAGCTCGATCTCGTGCTTGACCCGTAGCATCTTGGTACACAGCGAACAAGCAGGGAACGCCTTGCCCTTGAGCATAAGTGCGTCGTACTAGGTGCCCAGGACCCTTTGGAGCTACCATAACGACATCAACATCCTTTGGAGGAACAACCTGGGCAAAATGGATGTTAAAACCATGGGCAAATGCCAACACCTTATCTGCACTCAAATGAGGTTGAATATCTTGGGTGTAGACGGTTCTCTGGACTTCATCAGGCAGCAAAATCATAATTAAGTCAGCAGCTTTTGCAGCGTCCGCAACTGACTTCACAGTTAGTCCAGCTTCCTGGGCTTTAGCTGTGGATTTGCTCCCTTCGTATAAACCCACAATGACCTGAACACCACTATCTTTTAGGTTTAAGGCATGGGCATGCCCTTGGGAGCCATAGCCAATGATGGCAACGGTTTTATTCGCCAATAAATCTAGATTGGCATCGGCATCGTAATACATGCGGGCCATAATGTTTTGCTTTCTCCTTAACAGCCAGGGGCTGTCTGCTGGCTTCTAATTCTACAATTGATTGCTGGTGAATCATACTACGAACAAGCAAACGAAGAACAACAAATTTCTAACACCGTTGCTCAAAAAAGTGTGTTGTTCAGCATAACAACCACTGCCTTTACTAAGCGAGGCAGTGGTTAAAAAGACTATTGGCCGATATCTTGGCTTTTGCAGTCGAGAAATGTATGTCCTAGCGAAAACGACGTTTACGACGAGTAGCAATGCGCTTACGCTTTTTCTTCTCTAAGGGGGTCTCAAAATGGCGTCGACGTTTTACATCTGCCAAAATCCCGGCCTTTGAGACTTGACGCTTAAATCGACGCAATGCAGATTCAATACCTTCGTCTTCACCTAAAACCACCTGAACCACTGCCTAACTTCTCCTTAGATTTTATTTCAGTTACAGTATGGGCCATCCTTTGTGAAGAAGTATTTCACTATAGGAATTCCAATCTATTCTACTGTTTTTTGGAAAAATCCAGCCATCCTTATCTTGTGAAAGCATACCCTCGCAAAGATAACGACATCACATTCCTATGATTTGTTGCTTACACAAAACAGAATTGAAATAGATAAGATTTTGAAGACTATTCTTGCAGGAGTTAAAGTTGTTATAACCTCTGCAATATCTCTACCAAGAAGGGTTGGGAGTACGAGGACGAGCTTTATTGACCTTCAACTGGCGCCCCATCCACTCAGCTCCATCCAAGGCTGCAATCGCAGCCTCTTCTTCTGAATCATTTTCCATATCCACAAATCCAAAACCGCGTTTCCGGCCTGTTTCCCGATCAGCGGGAAGGTGAACTTTCGCTACTTTGCCATATTCTGCAAAAACAGCAGACACGTCATCTTGGCTAGCTTCGTAGGATAAATTCCCAACGTAAATCGACATTAGTACATCTCCAAAGGGCGAGTAAATTAAGGGTAAAGCAGGAAATATCCTGTCTATTTTTGAATTAAAAGCGTAGCTTTACAGTCATAACCAACACAGCAGAGCTTATGCGCTTCTAGACCTAAAGGCCCCATTGCGGCATGATTAGGTCAGAATGCTATATCAATAAGTATCTGTCGTGATTGGACATGATGTTGCCCCAAGGATTGGTCGGAAAAGTTAGCATGGAACAATGGAATTAGATAATGTTGTTCTAACTCTATCGCTTTTACCGTATTTTTCCTAATGCTTACCCACGCACTATTTTGAACATGAAGAAAGTTGTTGTTGGTCTCTCTGGAGGAGTGGATAGCTCCGTTGCAGCAGCGAGTCTTAAAGAAAAAGGGTATGAAGTAATTGGTCTTACCTTATGGTTAATGCAAGGAAAAGGGCAATGCTGTTCTGATGGTCTAGTGGATGCTGCCCAACTTTGCGAGGATTTAAATATTCCTCATCACGTGGTGGACAGTCGAGACCTGTTTTCCAGTCATATTATTGACTATCTAGTAGAAGGATATCAGCAGGGAATTACCCCTTTACCCTGCTCACAATGCAATAAAACCGTTAAGTTTGGCCCCATGTTGAACTATGCCCGCCATGAGCTCAACACAGATACGATTGCCACAGGCCATTACGCTCGGATTGCATACAGTGAAAAGGACAAACGCTATCAGCTTCTACGGGCAGTGGATCGGAACAAAGATCAATCTTATTTTCTCTACGATTTAGATCAAGATTTGCTGAGCGGCACAGTTTTTCCATTGGGAGAACATACGAAAACTGAAACCCGCCGTATGGCGACTCAGCTTGATCTTCATACAGCCGAGAAACCTGAAAGCCAGGATTTGTGCTTAATTGAGGCTCATGGGTCGATGCAAACTTTTTTGGATCAATATATTCAGACTCATCCAGGAGAAATCGTAGACCAAGAGGGGAATATTCTAGGACATCATCAGGGGATTCATCATTTTACGATTGGCCAACGGAAAGGGATTGGTGTTGCAGCTCCTCGTCCTTTATATGTGGTGGATTTAGATCCAGGCAAGAATCAAGTCATTGTCGGTGATCGAGAGACTGCTCTTCGGACTGAATGTATGGTGAAACGAGTCAATTGGGTTTCGATTGCCCCTCCCCAAAATCCTATTCATGCTGAGGTCCAGGTCCGCTACCGCTCGAAGCCAACAGGCGTTACTATCGTTCCCTTGGAAGCAGATGCACAGGGTAGCCGAGTGAAGTTGGTTTTTGAGACCTCCCAATTTGGTATTGCACCAGGCCAAGCTGCGGTTTGGTATGACCAGGAAATCCTGTTGGGTGGAGGAATTATTGAGGCTTTTTCTTAATTCTGTCGTTTGCGCTTTAAGCCGTACCGGACTGCATTAAAGCTTGCATCGGTTGCCAGTTGCAAATATCCATTAATAGAGATTGATATCCTTGGGGATTCGGATGCAAGCCATCAGCTCCCATCTGTGGATCACACCAGCTTGCTCCTCTTTGTTGCCAGATATCAAACAGATCTAGGAAAGGAATCTGCCGCTCATGGCATGCCAGCCGAGTGGCTTCATTATAAAGATGCTGATCCGCGTGGTTGTAATAAAAGGCATCTAAGAAAGGCATGGCCTGTTCGTTTACAGGCACCATGCCGACAAACAATACGGGGCAAAGTTCAACTGCGCGATCGAGCAGTTCCGCCAATTGATTTTGAAAGTCTGGAAACGGCGTAAAACACTGGCCATTAAGCCGTCCAAGGCGAGCAGAATCATTCACCCCAACCGATAAAATGATTCGATCCGGGACCTGATGTCGCAGTTCCCCTCGATACCGAAATTCACTTTCTAGTCGCCGAGCAACGTGCTTAATGGTATCTCCACGCACCCCTAAGTTATAGAGGATATGGCCTGCATTATCGGGATACATCCACTGTCGTCGGAGTCGCTCGACCCATCCTCCTCCTTCAGGATCGCCATACCCATAGACCAAGCTATCCCCTAAAGCCACAAGCTTTAAAGGGACTGGGAATTTAGGTGTAGGCTGTTGGAGTTGGGGAGATGCAGAAAGACTATGCATTGTAGGTATAGTGTTTTGTTTTAAATCGAATTTGTAATATTTTGAATTAATTTTTTGTTAATTTCTTAACATTAGCATTCGATTCCCCTCACTTTAAAGCGTTACTCCAAAACCTTGCAGTGATGAATCTCACATTTCCAAGCCAATGAGCAGGGCAAGTTTAGATTCATTCTCCACAATCCGACGGTCATGGTTGCAATACAAACTCAACCCAGTATTTGCCAAGCTAAATATTGGCAAATACTGGGTTGAGTTCAGGCCGACTAACATCTGATGCACTGAAAGGCTAGTCAATATTGAGCTAACGGGGCAATTAAATTAGAGTTCGCCTCGAATATCTTCAACTACACCATCTCTTAGTAGGACTTCGACCTGCATTCTGCGAATGAGGTGATCTCCTTTCTTGATGTAGAAAAAGCTATCGATCTGCCCTTGCTCAACTTCTTGCTCCATCTCCAGGGATTGGACTTGGTTAAGTTGTTGTAAAACCTGATTTTTTTGATCTAGGAGTTCACTTTTGCGATTATTCGCTTGCATTTGGATATCTTGGATTTGAGCTTGGGTTTCTTCTGAAGTGCTACCTTCAGCCCCAATAATTTGAATTGTTTGCTTTTTCAACTCGCCGATCATTTGTTGAACTTGGTTATCAAGTTGCTGAAGCTGACCATCAAATTGATTGATTTGGGTTTGGAGCTGTTGTTGAGCCTCATCTTTCCATAGAGGGGTAACAACTGCTTTCACGGTAATGGGGCGTTTCAACAGAAGCTGATCAGCAGGAATTTCCATAGGTCTTTTGCAGCGATTTGAATCTATTTAAACATTCCGTTGATCATATCGCGGTAATGCTCCATGACAACACGACGGCGAACTTTTAGGGTTTGCGTAAGCATTCCATTTTCGATGGAAAAGGGTTCTAAGGCAAAGGCAAAGGGACCAATTCGCTCATCAGGGCGGTAGTTCGGACGATTTTTGACTTCTCGAGTAAGTTCCTGGCGAAAGAGATCTTGTATGGGTTGATCGGAAAAGGTGAGGACTTGGTTCCCTGGAGTGAGCGTAGTATCCGGTTGTTGAATGGAGACATTTTGATCGGAGGCCCACTGTTGCAGAGCATCGAGATTAGGAACAATTAGGGCTCCTAGGCTGCGTTGATCCTGCCCAACCACCATGATTTGATCAATGAATGAGCTGCGGGCACAGGCGTCTTCCAGAGGCTGCGGCTCAATATTTTCACCGTTGGAGAGCACAATGGTATCTTTGGCTCGTCCGGTCAGAACCAGATCTTGTGTCGGCGTCAACCAGCCTAAATCTCCTGTATCAAACCAGCCTTCTTGATCAATCACTTTTGCTGTCGCTGTCGGATTTTGGTAGTAGCCCTGCATAACTTGAGGTCCTCGGACAATGACGAGGCCTTGTTGACCTGTGGGTAAGGTTTGACGAGTTTGCGGGTCGACAATTTTAATTTCTGTTTTAGGAATGGGCTTACCCGCTGAGCGGCGCAAATTTTTTCCTGTCCGACGAGAGGTTAATACGGGCGAGGTTTCTGTTAATCCATAGCCCACGAGTACATCAATACCGACGGTTTCAAAGAAGGTCTCTAGGTGCATGGCTAAGGAGCCGCCGCCGCTGAAGGACAGCTTGAATTGTCCGCCCATGGCCTGTCTGATTTTGGTATAGACGATGCGATCGCCCAATTGATGCAAAGGACCTAGGAAAATCATCTGCAGTTGAGCCGAAAACCGCTGTAGCCCTGACGGATTGAGATTGTTAATGTTGAGTCCTTGTTGAGTCCGGCGGGCCAAAATATATTTCTGGCTGATCCCAAAAAACGTATTGATCAGTTTTTGACGAGTGGCAGGTTCACTCCGAAATTTTTTCTGCATCCCTTCGTAAAGAGACTCCCATAAACGCGGCACACTGCCCATATAGTGGGGTTTATAGGTTTGCAGATCTCCTTTGAGGTTTCGAATGCTGGTATAGATTTGCGTGCATCCTTGGGACAGGAAGTAGTAGTCTACCAAGCGACCGAAGGAATGCCAGGTGGGGAGGATACTGAGAATGCGATCGCCTACTTCTGGCTGAACCGCCGCAGGCATGGCCGTAATGATGTGGAGCAGGTTGCCATGACTCAGCATGACTCCCTTGGGTTTGCCACTCGTTCCAGATGTATAGATCAGCGTCGCTAAATGTTCTCGATCCAAAGGAACCGCACGAACGGCACCGTGAGTTCCTTCTTGGAACACTTGGGGAAAGTTCAATACCTGAGATTGGCCGTTGTTTGACACTTCTTCATCCGAAAGCAAGGCCACCAATTTTAAAGGGATTTTCGTCAGGAATGGCTGCAATTTACTGAATGTTGCCGCATCCTCAACCAGTAGAAAAGTGGCCCCACTGTTTTCTAGAATGTAGACAAGCTCCTCTGGGCTGGCCTGGGAACTGCGGACCACATTGACGGCCCCTGCCATAATGCTGCCTTGATCAGCGATAAACCAGCGGGAACTATTATCGGCAAACAAAGCCACCCGATCGCCAGGTTTAACTCCTAAGGCCTGTAAACTAGCTGCGAACCGTTGGACTTGGCGGTTCAATTCCACATAGGTGAGATTCACTTCTGGCTTTACATGGGGATCTCGAAGTGCCACAATTTCCCCAAACTGCTGGGCGGCAATCGGCCATATTTCAGAAATAGACTGTAACTGGTTATATTCCAACTTCACCGTTTCTGAAGATTGTGGAGGATGGCCAACAGACATAGCTTGTCTTTCTCCGAGATGCGTGTGTACCTACATGACGATTCTCTTATAAATTTGAGCTTCGATCACAGGGAACACATTTAGATTAATTTCTTCAGGGACCAGAGAATATCAGATTATTCCCAAATTCACTGAGAAATACCGGGATATCCATTGGGCAAGATGGTCGTGGGATGAATGTCAGTGCCACTAAAATCAACAAAACTGGCGCGAAAAAAGTTGCTGCGAATTAAGATAGATTGTGATAAGTTGCACCTCTCTAAGTTGGCCCCACTCAGATTGGTGCCAGTAAGATTAGCTGCGGAGAGATTGGCTTGTTGTAAATTGGCATTTTGCAAATTAGCATGGGTCAAATCAGCTCTGATGAGTTGAGCAAAAGCTAATTCTGTACCGATGAATGAAGCCTCCTGTAGTTGGGAGTCTCCTAACTGAACGGAGTCCAGCCAGGTCTTTTCTAACTTTGCCTGGTAAAAGTTGGCTTCAATTAAATTAGCTCGACTCAGGGTTGCATAAGCTAGATTGGCGTAGGTTAAGTCACAACCTTGGAGATTGATGTCTGGTAAATACGCCTCAAATAAATTAATTTGACTTAAATCTGTATGACTGAAATCTCTAATTCCTGAATCATATTTTGCGAGTAAGTCTTCAGTACTAATCTTTTGCATGTGTAACTCGAACGACGCACATCCCCACTGGGCTAATTAGGTTGAGCATTTATACCTAACGCTTAATATGAATTTACATTCCAGTTTTGGGAAGGAGGTCAGTCTTAATAATGGCTTTAGCTTCTATACCGCTTAGGATTGTCTGGTCTTATATGACTCATTGAGTCAGTTAATAGTCGAGAGCATTAGCTAAGTTACGTAATACATCTACACAAAAAATCAAGATTCAAATTGACCCGTTAATATTCTGCCTAGCACTCATGATGGCTTCCGAATAGGTCGTGGGTATGTATTTGCCTAGAGACTTCGGCTATGCTTGATGGTGGGGAAAGAAGCAATCTAGGCATGCAAGCATGATTTGAAATTCATCTCAGATTTTCTTGCAAATTGTGTCAGTTCCTGACCACCGTACCGTTTCACAGCAAATTGTTTGGTACAAATCTTTATAGAACCTAATAGTCGTGCACAAGATTGTTCACGTTAAAGGAGCGCGATCGCATGTTCACTCACGTCAAGTCCACCATTAGACATATTGTTCCCAAGGAGCTGCAGGGACGTTCCTTAATGAAGGTGGTCTATGTCGTGTTAGAGCCTCAGTATCAGAGTGCCCTGACGGCTGCTGCCAATGCCATTAACAATAATCATGACAGTGTTGCTGTAGAACTCAGTGGTTACCTGCTAGAGGAATTACGGTCACCAGAAAACTATGAAGCTTTTGAAGCCGACATAGCAGAAGCCAACATCTTCATCGGCTCATTGATTTTTATTGAAGACTTGGCTGATAAAGTCGTGGCTGCGGTTGAGCCTCATCGGGACCGTTTAGATGTAGCGGTGGTCTTCCCCTCCATGCCCCAGGTGATGCGCCTAAATAAAATGGGTAGCTTTACGATGGCGAATTTGGGGCAATCCCAAAGTGCGATCGCACAATTTATGCGCAAGCGGAAAGAGCAGTCGGGTGCCTCGTTCCAGGACGGCATGCTGAAGCTGCTGCGCACCTTACCTAAAGTCCTTAAATATTTGCCCGTTGATAAAGCCCAGGATGCTCGCAACTTTATGCTGAGCTTTCAGTATTGGCTAGGCGGCTCTCAGGATAACTTGGAAAACTTCCTGCTGATGCTGGCTAACAAATATGTGCCAGAGCTAGAGGACAAGGTCCAATTTGCAGATCCGGTCACCTATTTAGAGATGGGCGTTTGGCATCCCCTGGCCATGGAGATGTTTGCCGATGTCAAAGAATATCTCAACTGGTTTAGCTCTCGGCGCGATATTCCTGATGCGCTCAAAAATGGGACGGCGCCGACAGTTGGTCTGATTCTCCAGCGAACTCACTTAGTAACGGGCGATGACGCTCACTATGTAGCCACGGTTCAGGAATTGGAATCTCTAGGCGCTCGGGTGATTCCGGTGTTTGCCAGTGGTTTGGACTTTTCCAAACCTGTGGAAGAGTTCTTTTATGAGACACCAGGTGGTGAGACTGCATTGGTAGATGCAGTTGTTTCCTTAACGGGCTTTGCCCTGGTGGGCGGTCCTGCCCGCCAAGATCATCCCAAAGCAGTAGACGCCCTCAAAAAGCTAAACCGCCCCTATATGGTGGCCTTGCCCCTAGTCTTCCAAACCACGGAAGAGTGGGAAGAAAGTGATTTAGGCTTGCACCCGATTCAAGCTGCCCTACAAATTGCTATTCCTGAGCTGGATGGAGCGATTGAGCCGATTATTTTGTCGGGTCGAGATGGCGTTACCGGACGTGCGATCGCACTGCAAGACCGGATCGAAATGGTTGCCCAACGAGCCATGAAGTGGGCCTCCCTACGCCGGAAAACTAAAGTGGAGAAGAAGCTAGCGATTACGGTGTTCAGCTTCCCACCGGATAAAGGCAATGTGGGCTCCGCTGCCTACCTGGATGTGTTTAACTCCATCTATAAAGTGATGGAAGCCATGAAAAAGGATGGCTATACCATTGAGGATATGCCCGAAGACTCCGAAGCTCTGATGCTGGAAATTCTTCATGATGCCCAGGCTCAGTACAATAGCCCCGAGCTGAACATCGCTCACCGAATGTCGGTGCACGAATATGAGTCCCTCACCCCCTACTCCAAACGCTTAGAAGAGTCTTGGGGGCCTCCTCCTGGACAACTCAATAGCGATGGCCAAAATCTTCTGGTTTTCGGAAAAACCTACGGTAACCTATTCATTGGGGTTCAGCCCACCTTCGGTTATGAAGGTGACCCCATGCGCTTGCTGTTCTCCCGCTCCGCTAGTCCCCACCATGGATTCGCCGCCTACTATAGCTATCTAGAAAAGATCTTTAAGGCAGATGCCGTTCTTCATTTCGGCACCCATGGGTCTTTGGAATTTATGCCCGGTAAGCAAATTGGTATGTCCAACGAGTGCTACCCCGACACCTTAATCGGCAACATTCCCAACCTCTACTACTATGCCGCCAATAATCCGTCAGAAGCGACCATTGCCAAGCGCCGTAGCTATGCCAACACCATTAGCTACCTCACCCCTCCTGCAGAAAATGCAGGTCTTTATAAGGGCCTAAAAGAGCTCAGCGAACTGATTGCCTCTTATCAAACCCTCAAAGAAAGTGGTCGAGGCATTCCTATCGTTAACACGATTATGGATAAAGCCCGCTTGGTGAACCTAGATCAGGACATTAACCTGCCTGATCAGGAAGCCAAGGATATGACCCAAGAAGAGCGCGACACCATTGTCGGTCGGGTCTACATCAAACTGATGGAAATTGAGTCACGGCTCTTGCCCTGTGGTCTCCATGTGATTGGTAAGCCCCCCACGGCAGAGGAAGCCATTGCTACCCTCGTAAACATCGCTAGTCTCGATCGGGGTGAAGATAATATCTTGGGTCTCCCTCGTCTGATTGCCAATAGTATCAATCGCGACTTGGACGAAATTTTCCGCAATAGTGATCGGGGTGTCCTTGAAGATGTTGATCTCCTTAACACCATTAATGAGACGACACGGTCTGCCGTTGCTGCGATTGTCCACACCCAGGTTGATGAAGAAGGCCGAGTTTCCACGGTTTCTCCCTTGAATTTGTTTAACTTCGGTCGCCAAGAAGAACCTTGGGTAAAAGCCCTGAATGAAGCGGGCTTCCCAGATTTAGACCAAGAAGCTTTAACCCCTTTGGTGGAGTATTTGGAGTTCTGTCTCAATCAGGTGGTTGCGGATAATGAATTGGGTGCCTTACTCCAAGCCCTAGAAGGCGAATATATACTCCCCGGACCAGGGGGTGACCCGATTCGCAATCCAGATGTGTTGCCCACTGGCAAAAATATCCATGCCCTTGACCCCCAATCCATTCCCACGGAAGCAGCAGTTCAATCTGCTAAAGTCGTTGTTGACCGACTCTTAGCCCGTCAAAAGCAAGAGAATAATGGCGAATGGCCTGAATCCATTGCCCTAGTCTTGTGGGGAACGGACAACATCAAGACCTATGGTGAGTCCTTGGCTCAAGTGATGTGGTTTGTGGGTGTGAAACCCCTACCAGATTCTTTAGGTCGGGTGAATAAGCTAGAACTGATTCCCTTAGAAGAACTGGGACGACCTCGCGTTGACGTAGTCGTTAACTGCTCAGGCGTGTTCCGTGATCTGTTTATCAACCAGATGGCTCTGTTAGACCAAGCAGTTAAGATGGCCGCTGAAGCGGATGAGCCCTTAGAGATGAACTTTGTCCGTAAGCATGCCCTTAAGCAAGCGGAAGATATGGGCATCAACCTGCGACAAGCTGCTACCCGAATCTTCTCCAATGCCTCTGGTTCCTACGCGGCCAACGTCAATTTGGCAGTAGAAAACAGCACCTGGGATGAGGAAGCTGAACTACAAGAGATGTACCTCAAACGGAAGTCTTTTGCCTTCTCTGCTGATTCCCCTGGCGATATGGAGCAATCCCGACAAATTCTGGAAGCCTCTCTCAAAACAGTAGATGCCACATTCCAGAATCTCGACTCTTCTGAGATTAGCCTTACGGATGTGAGTCACTATTTTGATTCCGATCCGACTAAGGTGGTTTCCAGCCTGCGAGATGACAAGAAGAAGCCTAATGCCTATGTTGCCGATACCACAACGGCCAATGCCCAAGTCCGAACCCTTTCGGAAACAGTTCGCCTGGATGCTCGCACCAAGCTCCTTAACCCTAAGTGGTATGAGGGAATGCTCAGCCACGGTTATGAAGGTGTACGGGAGCTGTCTAAGCGCCTAGTGAATACCATGGGCTGGTCGGCCACGGCAGGTGCAGTAGATAACTGGGTTTATGAAGACGTGAACACCACCTTCATCGAAGATGAAGAGATGCGGAATCGTCTCAAGAATCTCAATCCCCATTCTTTCCGCAAGGTGGTGAGCACATTGCTAGAAGTGAATGGTCGAGGGTACTGGGAAACCAGTGAAGAAAATCTGCAAATGCTTCGTGATCTCTATCAAGAAGTTGAAGACAAGATTGAAGGTGTTGAATAGCCATCCTAACTATCAACCCTAGAGAAAGAAGCGTCCTACGTATAACGGGGCGCTTTTTTTGAAACTTAGTTTCAAGTCTTCCAAGTAACAGTTAGGATCTTAACCCTAGTCCAGACCGAGCTCATCCTTGAGTATTTATATATGAAGATGGGTATTCCAATATCCCGGAAGTAGGCTGCTAGTTTGATGACGGGCAAGCTATCAGAAAAACGGTAAGAACCTCTTCTTCATTAATTTGTCTTTCGCTCTTTTCTCGTAAAGAAGACCGCTTTTGTTTAAAAACCTATTCATTTATCAATTTATTAAATGGCTGAATTACCCCCAAGCTCTGAGTTCTCTACTCACCCCTGCCGAGAACACTCAGATTGATCAAACGTTGCTACCCACGCGAGAACGCTTCTCCATTCGTCTCACAGTTTACTGTTGGAGATATCTACAACAAATTAGTACCCAACTGCAAATACCTATTGAGTCTCTTTCGTCTCCGCAAATCCAGGACTGTATTGGCAAAGACACTCAGTTACTTGCAGGTCCCCAAGTAGATGCTGACTTTATCGATTGGTTTAGCCATTTAGTCACATCTTCGCTCAAACCGTTAAGTGCGATCGCATTAGAGGATCAAGTGCTCATTAATAATTTGACTTTAGAGGCAATAATTAGTTGGTATACACAAAGAGCTATGCAATAAATAGGTCAATCATCTATCAAGTTAGTAGAGAAAATACTAGCCTTATTGCTTAAGTTAATGCTATAGCTAAATCAAGGGTGAGAAATCTCCCTAAATATTGGTAAATCACTGATTAGTCTTAGATTTGCTAGGAAATGACTATCTCTGATAGTAAATCTCAAACTATTGGATTATCCTGAATAATAAGTAATCGCTATATTACTATTTTTTATAAAGAAAAGTGGTAGTACTGGTCTTATACGCGAATATAGATTGCTTTTAGCCCTTAGTTAATAATCGTATAGACCATTTGTCTAGATTTACTCCAAATTCCTCATAAAACATGGGTTTTGGACTTGTGAATTCTGATAAAAGACGAGTACAAAAGTGACTACCCTTAAAAAATTTTGTATGAAATGGATTGTATATTGGTTGGCAGTGATCCTAATCATTGAATCGCAATAAGAATAATATTATAATTGAGTCCGATTTTACAAATACTTATTTTTTATGTGAATGGATAAAAAATAAGTATTTAGTGAGTTATTGAACTAAGATTCTTGAGATCCAAAAAAATTTTTATCTTGTGAGATACCTATTGGTTTAAGAAAAAACTTTATAAGTTTAAGTTGATTATTTGTGAAAGCATACCGACCATTAGGTTCTCTTTTATCTATTTTTTTACTAATAAATTATTTAACTCGTACTTTTAGCCATGCCTCCAAAAGTGTTTTCATTTGATGTATTTGACACAGTTATAGTGAGAGTATGGGCTAGGCCGACCGATTTATTTATCCAAGTTGCTGATGAGCTTATCAAGGCAGGGCTGATATCGACGCCCCAAGAGCTATGGCCAAATATAAGAACTGGTATTGAAAGAGAACTACGATCCAATAATCATACGAAAGAGATTCACATTGACTCGATTTATAATGCTCTAGCACTAAGATATAGTTGGTCATTAGCTGAAAGGGAATTAGCTCTTCAGATTGAAACCAAGATAGAGAAAAAAGGATGGCATTTAGTCCCATCAATAAAGAAGTATATTCAAGAGATACACCAATCTGGAAATAACGTTATTTATCTTTCAGACATGTATCTAACTGATGTCACTATTCACTCATTTCTGCAAGAAAAAAAATTTATGGAGAGCAGGAGATATTTTGTATGTCTCTTCATCAATAGGATTAACAAAAAAGACTGGAAAACTATTTGACTTCTGCCTAAAAAAACAAGATGTTAGTCCTCAGCAGCTATATCATATAGGCGAAAATAAGATTAGTGATTTTTTGGTCCCTAAACGGTCTAGAATAAATGCGCACCATTATACTGATACCCAATTAACAAGATATGAAAGAAAAATTGCAGAGCATACTTCTCTTCCAGTAAAGTTGCGTTCTTTATTGTCAGGTAGTTGCCGTCTTAACCGTTTGAACTCACCATATATAGACCCTCATCAATCGGTGATTTGGCAAACAGCTAGTGATGTAATGGGGCCAGTTTTATTTAGCTTTGTTTATTGGTGTCTTGTAGAAGCTAAAAAACGGAATATTACACGTTTATACTTTATAGCTAGAGACGGTCAAATTCTACATAAAATTGCAATTTCTATTTGCAAGATTTGGGGATATGAAATTGATTGTCGATATTTATATGGATCACGCCAAGCAATTAAATTCCCTAGTATTACGGAATTAAATGCATATGAGCTAGACTGGATTTTTCAATTCAAAGAAGGATCGCTATCAGTCAATAGTATTTGTGAAAGAGTAAATATAAATCCATTGCAAATAAAAAGATATGCTAGTCCGGCATGGATTCTTGCAAAAGGATTGGCAAACAGAACTCACAATTTTAGATAGAGATAAACTGAGGAAAGTTTTTCAGAATGAGCAGGAAATTAGCAGTTTAATCTTAGCAACTGTCAAAAGCTATCGCGAAGCAGCTATAGGCTATTTTGCACAAGAAGGAATGTTGGATGATATTTCTTATGGCTTTGTTGATTTAGGGTGGACAGGTAGTGTTTTAAAAGCACTTGGTGATTTGCTGAGAGGTGAGAACTTACAGCCTAATAATGAAATACAAGGCTTTTATTTTGCATTGAAACAGCGAGTAGATTTACCTTCTGAAAGCCTAACGGCATATTATTATGACAACTTAAATCCTAAATTCAAAAGACTTTTAGTTTGTCAGTCATCAGAACTATTTGAGGCTTTAGTGGCTGCAGACCATGGAAGTACGGTTAAATATGAAAGACAAAATGGCCGATATATACCTATACTTCGCAACTCTGAAAATAAAGAAATATTAGACTGGGGAATACACGCCTACCAACAATCTATTCTGTCATTTTCAAATATTTTATTGTTAAATATTGAAGAAGATTTATTTGATATTCCTCACTCTCTCACTATAAGTGATGTACTTCTAAACTTATTTGTAAAGTCTCCTAGTCGCTTAGAATCTGAGGTTTTTGGCCAGCTTCAACATTCACAAGATATGGTAGAAGCGCAATTATTCTATTTAGCTCCTAAATTAAGTATGAAGGATTTTTTGTGTCTATCACTCCAGGGAAACCCTTTTCCAAGCTATTTATGGATTCCTGCAGTTTTTGCCCAAAGCAATCGCTATTTAACTCTGCCTTTTGCTGTTCTCTTTAGTCTTTTTCAAGCATTAAAGCTGATAAAACAGCGAATCATATGGTTAGTAGGTGGCTAAGCTTAAGTTAAATATACCCTAACTTTAACTTTAAGGACGCATTGCTTCGAACAAAAGCTTTGGTATTTTGGTTGATATGAATTTATTGTGGGTCTATTTCAAGCTAACAACCACAGTCTTTGTATTTATGGTTGTTCTGATACAATGCAATTTCAAGAACTTTCAGGTTGCTAAAGCTAGGCATAGTTTTTAGTGCATGATGATTATAGATTTGTTTAAATAAAATTAATCACAACATCGAGTGGAATATGGTTACCTGTTCTTCAATTCAGGCTCAAAGATTAAAAAGAAGATCACGAGAAAAACCTTGTGCTTGCTCACACCTCAAACGAGTAGATCTTTTGTAATATTCAGTTCACGATATGCTACTGACTCAATTTATGAGCCAATTTTGCCTATATGTTGAGGCTCCTATCATATTGTAAAACCAATTATGCAAGAGGTCTATTGATAAGTGTGTGTGAAAAAGATCCTAGATGGGAACTGCTGGACTTGGATCTACAACATCGACTGAATTGTTTCTTGCTTTCCATGAATTTCTGGGAGAGAAATTTGATGACTCTGTGTCATTGACGGCGAGACCTGCCAATCTTACTTGGCTTTGCAAGAGGATGTCCAAGGCATCTTGAACAGGAAAACGTTCACTTTTACCAGGTTTAACCACTAATAAAACATTAGAAATAATACTTGCCATTAATGTTGCGACACTGCCTTTTTGTTATTGGTGGGCCATCCACTAGTACAAAATCATAGTCATTGGAATCAATGATTTTATGAAGACGATCTTCAAAACTATTTCTATTAATAAACTGGGTGTAAATCACTCGCTTTGGCTTAGGGATAGGAAGCTTTAGTTCAGAATTGAATAGATTCTCTTCGTAAATGTCATTATCTTCTTCTGGATGATTACTGGCATGCTCTAGGCTTAATAATTTCTTTTTAGGAAGATTCTTAATGCCATTTTTGATGATTAAGACTTTAAGCCCTAACTCTTCAAGAGCCCAAGCGAGATGTGTGGTCACAGTGGTTTTACCTTCGCCTGCCACAGCACTAGTAACCATAAGGCAACGACTGTCTATTGATTGGGTTTCAGGTAGCTGGGATTGAATTCCTGCAGCCAACTGTAAAAAAGCTGGTTCTCCATCGCTTCCTAAAACCGTTGTGACATCAACATCATCTAGTTGACGTTTCATGTGAGGAATTCTGACCATTAAAGGGAACTCTATATTCGCTAGATCTTTGGGGCGGAGTAGAGGATTACGCGACTCCAACAATAACAATAATGCTAGACTGCCCAAACCTGCAGCGAAGAAAGCATTGACGGCGATTAAGAGGAGTTTTGAAGAAGGAATAGGGTTTAGTGCAGGTGGACTTAATAACTGAACATTAGGGTATGTTTGAAAAGCATCAATGTTGCTCTTTTCCATTTGAGCAATTAAACCATTGTAGACACCCTGAGCAATATCATATTTTCTTTGCAAATCTTGCAGTTGAGCTTGATTTGCTGGAAGGGTGTTCAATTGAGAGTTAAGAGAATTAATTTCAGTTTGATATTGTTGAGCCTCTTTTAATTTAGCTTGTACGCGACTTTCCGATAATACAAGCTGTTCAATAAAAGTTGTCTGACCTTCTATACCACTAGATAAGAGCCCACTTTGTTTGTTTGTCTTTGCTTGATTAATATACTGTTTAAGCTGGCGTTGTAAGCCTAGGCGAGTATTTAAAGTTTCTTGAACTGCCGGGTGATTTTCAGTTAATTTGGCTCGCTGTTCCTTTAGAGTTGATTCAAGTTCAGTGAGTTTTTGGCGGACTAACAAATAGTCTTCATTCTTGTCCAACTGAAGTGCGCGTACTGCTTGTTTGGAAGTAATTCCAAGGCGAGCTGATAGTGATTTTGCTTGATCAGATTCAGCTCGCGCTTCAGCGAGTGCTTTTGCTTGGGCTTCTTTTAAGGAGGATAAAAGAGTTATAGCCTTGTCAACTTGTACCTCATCGCTCACGAGGCCAGAAGATTTTTTGAATTGCGCTATGGCATATTGGCCTCGGCTGACCTCCTGCCGAGCACGTTCTAAATCAGATTGGTAAAATTCCTTTCGACTTGAAACATCTGTTTTTCTAAGCTCATGCAATCTTTGCTGATAGACCTTAGTCAGAATTTGAGTCTCTTTTAAGAGAGATATCCGGATCCGTCGCACTCACCTCAAGAGAGAAAACATTTGATAATTCTACTGCATTGATTTCATATATATTTTTGTATTGCTCTGTATCTGAAAAGCTTGTAGACTCAGGATCGAGTCGTAAGGCCTTAGCGACTAAAACATCACTTCTTAATATTGTTTCTTGAGTCTTAATCGGATTTAATTGGGTTGAAAAAAGTGGTCCCATTATCTTTTAAAGATCCAAGATTCCCTAGGCTTGCTTCCAGTTGGCTAGAAGCTTGAGGGAGAACAAACTTGATAGTAGAAGTCCAAGTCTTCTCTGATGTGCTCCACGCATACATTACTATGATGGCAACAAATATATTCCAAGATAATAAATATCTCTTGTGCCTAAAAAATAGTTACCCAAAAATTCACTTTTAAAACTCCGTTGTAATTGATTTAATATAAGATATTATTCGTGATGATAGAGCTTGGAAATTATTTATTTGCACACAAAAATAATATTATATCCTGATTTTTGCTCACTAATTTACTTGAAATAAGTCAAACCAAGGACTCCCCTCAAATCTCTCTTTGAGTTCAAAGAAATTTGAAATTGCTTGAGATAAAGGTATGCTGGATTGTTTTGGTGTGGAGATATACAAATTTCTAAATGGTAAATTCAAGAATTCTTGAAGATTTCTTGAATAGTATTCAATATCCTTCAAAATATCCTCATAATAAACTTCAAAAACATTATGATCTGAGAAAAAAATCATGATTTTTTTTCTTCCTGCTTTTTAATGCTATTAAAGAATTCTAAAGTATTACTGTAATCTAGTTTAATTGGGTAAATCTGGCTGGGGTTCTTTTTCCCTACCCATATCTGTGTTTTTAATGCAATTTGTTCAGAAAGGTGAGTTTTTAATAGGTTTTTTCGCTTTTAAATGAATTATATTTAGATCTTTGGATTCTTTTAAATAGTCCCAGACCTGATTTTCATTACTTGATCTAGCATGGGTATAAAATAATTTAAATCCTACTCCTGAAACAGATTTAGGCATTTCTCTATAAACTAACTTCTTTAAAAAAACTGACAGGCTCTTCTTCTTTATATTGATATACATCATCAATGTCATAGTTGATAAAATCCCAAAATGTTTTATTGCTAAGAGATTTGTTAAACAACTCATAAAATAACCTTAGATTTGGATGGGATTGCAATAAACTAACTAGGAGATTTGAACCTGTTCGAGGTCGAGCAAGAACAACGAATTTCTGGTAGTTATGATGTCCTTGTATGAGATGCTGATTAAGCATCTTATCTTCAACTACGGATCTGAATCGTTTTATTCTTAGTGTTGTTTTAGGCAGATAAGGCATAGAAGTAAGGAATAGATAAGATGGGCGAGCTAACTATGAGATATTTTTATGAGTTCGTCATTTTGATTGTTTAATTCGACTAGAATACTTCCGATCCAAATAAAAAAGAACCAAAAATATACTGCCATCCAAGATAATGGAATAGCTTCCATGAAAATGATTAAGGCAATTACAGCTCCCAGAGCCTTTTGCGCAGTTGAATTATCTTGGATGGCAAGCTTCCACAAATTCAATAATGTACTGAGTAAAGCTACTAAAAAGAAAGTGAAACCCACAACGCCATGTAAATAGAGAACTGCAGCATAGGTGGAAAATGAGCCTAGTGTAATACTGTAGGTATGCCAATCAGCAGTCCCTTGGGCAACCCCCCAACCTATAAAAGGGGATTCTTGCCAGGCTTCTAAGGTTTTACGAACTACGAATTCTCTATCTGTAGAGGAGGCAGGGCGTGCACTTGTAAAAACCTCCAGTGGTTTATTTAATAGTTCTGTAATAGTTATACCTCCTAGTGATGCGCAAAGAAGAGCTGCTGATGCACCAGTCCACAGCGATCCTAAACGAGCTCTTTGACTACGAAAGATTGCATATATGCAGAGAGAAAGAGGTAAGCAAATCCATGCTAGTCGACTCTGACTAATAACTAAGGCTGTAAAACTGCCTAATAGCCCCCCATCTTCGTAAAGTAGGAGAAGTTTCTCCTAGGCATATGATGAAGCACAGAAGTCCGCAAATACCAAGGATTGGTGGGTCCGGAAAGTATAGAGTCGTTCGAGGAACAATAACACCAAAAAATGCCTGAAATGTTGGTGCTTTAACAACAAAGCTAGCTGGATTTCCAGGAAAAAATTTAGCCCAGGGTGGTGCAAAAGATTCAGTGAAACCTAGGAAAAGAGTGAAGATGTGTAAGATTATGTTTATAAGATAACCGCTCGCCATCCAAGCTACTGCTCGGGTGATTATTGCTGTACGAATAGAATTCCAGAAAGGCAATATTAAACAAATAAAAATAAGAAAATATCCTTTAGCAAAGGTAACAATAGCGGCTAAAGTTTCCTTCATTCCTAAAGATGCATAGCTAATACCTATTAAGGCAGTCCATAGCATGATCAATGACATTGCTAGCCATGCCCATACAGATATAGGAGGAGGATTTCGAATAAGTGTGTCTAGATTAATAGATTTAATGAAAATAAAAAATTAAAATAGCTGGGTAGAGTAGTGGTTGTATTCCTAGTAGCCACCATAAAGGAGTCAAAATAATAGTCCAGAAAATTATTTTCTCAGCATGTGATGCATGCCTGATTCTGGCATTCTGATGGATGAATCTAAATAATGGATGAATTGTCTGATTCATTGGTCAAAGGCTGAGAAAGAGTGTTCTTCTGGTCTTTTCTATTTTACTGAAACTTAAAAAAAAACAACTGAGTTTTCTAGGATAGTGGTTTATAAAAAATCGTAGTAGTAATTAAAGTGTGACTTATTGAATAATGCTGGGTGATTTATAGTAGTTCACGAATTATTTTTCGCCCATTTGGAATGATTACCCATATAGCTGCATAAAAAAATTATGTAGGCAATTAAGTTGATGACTAAATTAATAAAAAATACTACCTGTAAGAATTGATGCTCTATTGAGTAAGTAAATGATTAATGCTGCACTGATGGAAGCTGATGCAGGTCTATAAATAGAAAGAAATAAACCTTTGAGTGATAAAGGTGTATTTCTATAGCAATAAATCAAAGAAGGAATAATAATTAAAGGCCGAGTGATCCCTAAAGCTGCAGCAACTCCGATGGCCCCCCCCATCGAACTCCAATGACAAAGGCAATGGCTGTCAATATTGATATAACTAGCCCTGATCTGAATTGACGATCAGCTCTACCAAGAGATTGGTATGCCCAAGCCATTGCAGGTTCTAGAGTTCCTAGAAATGCAGGTATGGCCAAAAAAAGGAAGATTGGTACAGCATCAGACCACTTATCACCTAAGACAAAAGGAATTAGTTGGTCTGCAGTAGCAAACATGTAGCCTACAAGAGGCATACCTATTGAAGTGACAGATAATACTGCCTTGTAGTAATAGTTTCGATATTTTTCTTGGTCCTCAGTGATTCGGCTGAGAGCTGGAAGAGCAATAGTTGTTAGAGGAGCATTAATTTGGTCCATGGGAAGCAGGACGAGTTGATAGGCTTTGGCATATAGCCCCAATGCAACTGTTCCCCATAAACGTCCTATTAAAATATTATCTAAGTTCAGAGAAAGATAATTAGCAATTTTGAAACCTGTTAAATTGCTTCCAAAGGCCAGCATTGAACGTACATTTGCGTTACGTCGAGGTAATCCGGGACGCCAAGGACAAGCGATCCAGACGCCAATGGTATTAACGGTAGACATCATTAATAGCATGTAAACGATGGACCAATAGCCTGAACCTTGAGTTGCAGTGATGATGGCGATAACGACCGCAGACAGCATAGAAAGAACATCAATTTTTGCCAAAATGTTAAACATCATTTGGCGTTTCAACAATGCCTCATGTTGAACTGATAAGGCTCTACAAATAAAAATAAAGGCTAAAGCAGTAGTAATATTAATCAGCCTTGGTTCTTTATAGAACCAAGCTATTAACGGAGATAACCCTGCAACAAGTAAAGCAACAAATATTCCAAAAGCAATATTTATCCAAAATAGTGTGCTGACTTGTTTGTGATTGATATTAGCTCTTTGAATGGTTGCAGTTGATAGACCCAAATCTTTGAATAGGACAACAAATTTGATGACAACTGTAACCATTCCAATTAGGCCATAATCATCAGGTGTCAATAGACGGGCCAAAACAATTGTTGAGCACATCTGCAGCATAAACTTCATGGCCTGAGCGACCATTGTTATTGCTCCACCTCGTACAGACTTTTTCTTTAGATCTTTCTGAAGGTGATCAGTTTTAAAGAAAGTTTCTCCTGCTATCGCTGCTGATGTTTGTGCTTTGGCCTTAATCACTTTATCTATCTCAATACTAAAAAAATCTTTATTGTTAAGGCTTAGCGGTAGAGTTAGAGCCTAATATTCTTCTTAATGTAACTGTGGTAATGGGTGAAATAATTATAGAAATTAAGGTTAATAAAGATCTTGGATCTTGGATGAAAATAGAACGATCATAGGATAAAGACTTACTAATGTACTCGCGTGCTTGAGGGATATCTCCGGAAGTTAAGCTTAATCTCGCTAAATATCGGAACATATAAGCATGAGCTTTAGGAAGGATTGGAGCTACTGACTTCGGCGTTCGATCAAGAGCCATACTGAGTACTTGTTCATTACACTTTCTCATTCGACTAATATTGAAAGAAAGGCCTGAAGGGCGAACTCGATAGTAAGAGAGGATTGCCTTCTCTCTATGGAATTTCCAACGTCTTGTACTAGCAACTCTTAACCAAAAATCTAAATCTTCTGAGCTAGGTAAGGATTCGTCAAAATTACCAACTTCATCGATTAAGCAGCGACGGAAAACCCCATTCGAACCATGTCCAATAAAATTTTTGCATAGTAGAGAAGTAAGGAGGTCTTTATAGAGTGGCTTACCACTTAGGATAAAAAATGTGGGCTTGCCATCATCACGAATCGCTTTAGA
Source organism: Acaryochloris sp. 'Moss Beach' (assembly GCF_021497025.1). Taxonomy (NCBI): domain Bacteria; kingdom Bacillati; phylum Cyanobacteriota; class Cyanophyceae; order Acaryochloridales; family Acaryochloridaceae; genus Acaryochloris; species Acaryochloris sp. 'Moss Beach'. Next base: position 353,609 of record NZ_CP071717.1, on the reverse strand, counting down.
TGCACTATATACAACGCCAATTGATGGGTCATTATCTAAATGTGCGACATGATTGGCCAATTTGTCTTTGCTGTAGATGTCATCACCATCTAAAAGAGCAATGTATTGGCCTTTTGCATGATCAATACCGTAGTTGCGAGCGGATGACAAACCACCATTCGCTTTCTTCAATAATTTAAATTGTTGATTAGACTTACAAAAATCCTCAACAATTGAAGGAGTCTCATCTAAAGATCCATCATCAATAATAAGAACTTCATAATTTTTTATAAGTCTGTTTTTTTAATTGATTGTAAAGCGTCAAGTATATATTTTGAGATATTGTACGCTGGAACTATAACAGATACCTTAGGCTGCATACATTTCTGGAGTTTAAAAGAGCTAAGCTTAACTATTAAATATTTTTTGTTCAGGATAAATATTACGAGCGAGGAATAAACCTACTGATTTTTTTGATGAATGATTAAGGGTTGAATACCAAGGGCAGACGCTAAGGCAATATTCATCAAAAAAAGTAGGATTTCCAATAACGTACCGGCCCATTAGGCGCCTGGGCTCACGAACTAATCGAAAAATCCACTCTAGCCCCAATTTGGTTAAGAGTTGAGGGCAGTCAGGTACTTCACCAGCCAGTCGGTCGATAATTGCTCCCCCCAACATAATGGCATTAACACTGAGGTGCTCTTTATTCTTATCCACCCATTGTTCCTGTATGGGCATCCCCATACCCATGACCAGAATATTGGGTTTAATTTTATTAATGGAAGCTAGAACTTTTTGCTGATTTAAGGAATTCTGAGCTGGGTCATCTGATAGAAAATATCCATGATGACCAAAAAATCTAGCATTGGAATAGTTGAGTCTTAGATTATGGAGTGCTGTCTCCAAAATATGGAGTTTGCCCCCAAGAAAAAATACTGAATAGCCTTTTTGGTTCGCAAGATCAAGCACCTTTGGCATTAAAGATGTATATGATGTGTGGTAATTATTAGGCAGATCCAATCCAAGAAAATTAGCCGTTTTCAATATTCCCATGCCGTCACAATGGACATAATCTGCTTTTTGATGGAAGCGATATAACCAAGGCAACTGCATTGACAAGTTGAAACCATGGACATTGTAGTTAGATACTACAATTTTATTGTGGCGAAGACAGGTATCATCTATGACGTCAACTATTCTTGACGTGGTCATAAAGGTGATGCGTCGTTCAAGTAGTGAAACTTCGATAATTGGATGATCAACTGAACCTTTTTTGAGGGTTAGGTCTAGTTTGGTCGGTTCTGATTCTAGCTGCATGGATTCCAGTGAGGGAGGAGTATGGGGATTTCATTATCAGGGGATAAGCAGTTTGTAGTATATCAACCTGAACTTACTAGCAATGAAGAATTTACTGAATGGGTGAAAGTAAGCTTTAAAACCACTTATGGATTGGCCTCACTTGCATTAAGTTCTAAAAGGATAATAACAAAGGGTTATTATGTCAATGAATAATATTAGTTAGAAAAAAGTAGTATTTAGTCAGTCAAAGTTAGTTAATGCAATTTTTTTATTTTGCCAAGATCTATTCTATGCATGGATTGTAGGTTTAAAAAATAATGTCAGGCGAGGTGCTAGAAAATGTAATGTATATTGATCCTAGAAAATAACTAAAATTTATTTTATATTAAAAAAATATAAGCTATCTGAATAATAGATTGGTGCATTTATTGAAGTTTTATATAGAGCCTGAATGTTGTTTTGGAACTAATATCAATAATTGTTCGTCTATGTTCTTAGGAAAATTTTTTTTGGTGCATAGTAATAGGCTATATCTGAATTTATTTTGGGCTGAAATAACTTGTGATTTAAATGCATAGATTAAATCGTAATTTACTGAAAATATCATCATGGTTGAATGCTAAGATTTTCATAGTAAATTTTTATTTTTAACCTATTTTTTTGTGATTAATGTAAGACAGGCCTGAAGCTTCCGGCAGTGTCGGAGGTAATTGAACTTACCTAGTTGAGCTGCCCGAGGGGCTGCGATAGAGTCGTAAAAGTACGATTCAGACTTGATGATCCTCCATGAGCGATTCTGTTACCCCTGACTCCCCCGTTTTAAGAGAAGGCAAAAACCCCCGCCCAACATCGCGATCGCACATCCGTAGACCGGGAAGCTCTCTCCCCAATGATGCGTCACTATGTAGACCTCAAGGATGAATACCCTCAGACCATCTTGATGTATCGGATGGGGGATTTTTATGAGACTTTCTTTGAAGATGCTTGTACTATTGCCCAAGCCTTAGAACTTGTCCTGACCAGCAGGCAGTCTGGGAATGATGTAGGACGGGTGGCTATGGCAGGGATTCCCCACCACCAGTTGGATCGTTATAGCCGATTGCTAGTGGAGAAAGGCTATGCCGTAGCCATCTGTGATCAGATGGAGGATCCAGCCCAGGCCCAGGGGTTAGTGAAGCGGGAGGTCACCCGGGTGATTACACCTGGCACCCTGTTGGAAGAGGGGATGCTGAATGCCCGCAGTAATAACTTCCTGGCGGCGTTTGTGTTGGCGGGGAACCACTGGGGTTTGGCCTATGCCGATATTTCCACTGGAGAATTCCTGACTACTCAGTTTAGTGAGCGGGAAACTTTGGCCCAAGAACTGCTGCGGCTTCAGCCTTCAGAAGTGTTGTTCCCAACGGATGCGCCTGATATTCAGCAGATTTTGCGACCTGGCGAAAATTCGGATCTGCTCCCGGAAGGATTACCGAATCAGTTCTGCTACTCGTTGCGATCGCAAACGTCATTCACCCAAGCAGAAGCCCGCCAGCGAATTCAGGAAGTCTATGGGGTGCGCTCGTTAGAAGGTCTGGGCTGTGAGCATCTCCCCTTAGCCATTCGGGCTGCAGGTGGACTACTGGCGTATCTAGAAGCCACACAGAAAGACACCCATATTCCTCTTCAACCCCTTGCGACCTATACCCTCAGCCAGTATCTGGTACTCGACCATCAAAGTCGGCGGAATTTGGAACTGACCCAAACTTCTCGTGATGGAACCTTTCGGGGGTCTTTGCTTTGGGCGATCGATCGGACTCGCACTGCTATGGGCAGTCGAGCATTACGGCGATGGTTATTGCAACCCTTGCTCGATCTAAATGATATTCAAGCCCGCCAAGCCACTATTACTGAACTACTGCCCCAAACGGGATTTCGCAAAGAACTCCAAAATCAGTTGCAGAAAATCTACGATCTGGAACGATTGGCCGGACGGGCAGGCTCGGGTACTGCCAATGCCCGCGACCTGGTTGCCTTGGCGGAATCTTTAGGGCAACTAACGGAGCTATCCCACAAAGTGGCTAAGTGCGAAGCCCAATATTTGCAATGCCTGCAAACGGTTCCTCCGATACTTGATCAGCTGGCTCAGCGTCTGCGTGCCCACTTAGTAGAATCACCACCTATCTCTCTTACGGAAGGGGGCATCATTAAACCCAGCGTCAATACTGAGCTGGATCAGATGCGTCAGCAAATTGTCAGCGATCAGCAGTGGATTGCCAACTTGGAAAAAGATGAACGAGAGCGTACCGGTGTTTCTACTCTGAAAGTGGGGTTTAACAAGGCCTTCGGCTACTTTATTAGTATTTCTCGTGCCAAAGCTGACCAAGCTCCTGATGACTATATCCGTAAGCAAACCCTGACCAACGAAGAACGATTTATCACCCCAGAGCTAAAGGAACGAGAAGCCCGCATCTTCACAGCACAAGCAGAACAATTTCAACTGGAATATGACCTGCTTGTAGCTCTCCGAACGGAAGTCGGTGAACAGGCCAGTCTGATTCGCACCGTTGCCGCTGCTGTGGCAGCCGTTGACATTCTGGTAGGTCTAACAGAAGTGGCGGTCTATCAGGGGTACTGCTGTCCTGATATGAGTGAGAGCCGCGAAATAGAAGTTCTCGAGGGCCGTCACCCGGTCGTAGAGCAGTCTCTGCCCCCCGGTTTTTTTGTGCCTAATGCTACTGAACTAGGGAGTTCTCCCTCTCCTGATGTCACGCCTCATCCCGATCTTGTGATCTTGACAGGACCTAATGCCAGTGGCAAAAGTTGTTATCTACGTCAAGTCGGTTTGATGCAGTTGATGGCCCAGATTGGCAGCTATGTGCCGGCTCAATCAGCTCGGTTAGGAGTGTGTGATCGCATCTTCACTCGTGTAGGTGCAGTGGACGATCTGGCGACGGGGCAATCCACCTTTATGGTGGAAATGAATGAAACGGCCAATATCCTCAACCATGCCTCTTCCAAGTCTTTGGTACTTCTAGATGAAATTGGTCGAGGGACTGCCACCTTTGATGGCCTGGCGATTGCTTGGTCCGTAGCTGAGCACCTTGCTGTCGTTATTCAAGCCCGCACGATTTTTGCCACCCACTACCATGAGCTAAATGAGCTGGCGAGTTTGGTGGAGAATGTGGCTAACTATCAAGTAATGGTCAAGGAACTCCCGGATCAAATTATTTTTCTGCATCAAGTCTGTCCCGGTGGGGCCAGTCGCTCATATGGGATTGAGGCGGGCCGGTTGGCTGGTTTGCCCCCATCGGTGATTAAGCGGGCCAAGCAAGTGATGAAGCAAATCGAGCAGCATAGCAAAATTGCTGTGGGGCTTCGCAAAGGAAATACTCAACCTCGAGCCCGTAAATCATCTGCGGAAACCGAAGCTAAAACCCAGCAGTTTGAATTGCCTTTCTGATGAATGGATTGAGATTTAGGGGGCAACCCAGCATGTTTGCCTGTGGGTTTGCAGTGGTTCTATAAAATGTTGCATTCTGGAATGCAAGGTTTTTGGTTGGCTGAGTGGATGGTAAATAACGCTTCAGGAGTTCCTGACTACACCCCAATACTGATCGACTTGATGAAACGATCGGGGTTTAAGAGCTTTGCTGAGCTGTCCCGAATCTCAGGTCTTTCGAGAACGAATATTAACTGGATCCGACAAGGTCGAATTCTGGATTTGCGGTTACAAAAGGTTCTCTTGTTGAGTGAGGTTTTCCAAGTTGAATTGGCAATATTGCTATCCAACTTTTCTCCCAATAACTCCGTGGGAATACGGAGATTGCAGCTTCAAGATGGAGAAAATCAGCCGATCTCCGTAAATTTGCGTAGAAAACCTGACTCCTCTGATCATAAGCATGAAGAACTTCAGCAAAAGGTTGTGATGCTGCAACAGGAATACCAACGCCAGCAGCAGCAGCTCCAGACCCAGAAAGAATATCTGCTAATGGAGTACCAAAAATCTACGATTCAGGCTCTAGAATCTTTGTTATTGCAATGGCCGACTGCGGCCTATGCTGCCCGTAAAAACCCGGATGCCCCGGCGATAAAATTGTTGCCTTTACTGATTCCTCTGGAAAAATTATTAGGGTCTTGGGGGGTCATCCCGATTGGCGAAGTGGGAGCTGAAATGGCCTATGATCCCCAGTGGCACCAGGTTGTATCGATGGCTGGACAGGCATTGATACTAGGGGATGCAGTCCGCATTCGCTATGTTGGCTATCGTCAGGGTGAGCAGCTTTTATACCGGGCAAAAGTGTCGCCTGTGTGAGATGAAGGGGTGTCAAAGTAACTGCTCGTCTACTTTTTGTCTTTCTCCCAAATGAGATTTTAGGGTACTTCTAAATAATCCGTATTTTTCCGGATTTGTTTGGTTTGTGATCTCGGTATTGTTTAGTTAATTCGAAAAACAAGTCTGAACTGACTTAACTGACACTATTAACAAAAGGGATCGGTACATCATGAGCACAACTACATTAGCCCACAAAGGTCAGCCCCTTATGCAGGCCATCGCCGAGGTGTATCAGCGCTATCTTAGAGGAGAGATTGGTGTCCACCACTATTCCTCTTTAGTGGATGAGCTAATTGAGCAAAACTCTGTCCACACAACTGCGAATGCCCACTGACCTTCAATGGCATCTGATTCAAACCGTAACGCCACCGCAGTGGCTGATTGCTGATATTCAACGTGTAGTGCCAGAGATATCTGGTCAATACTTAGCTCAATTACTCTGGCAGCGGGGGATTCACGACCCTCAGATTATTTCCGGGTTTTTAGACCCGAACCAATACCAACCCACTCCTGCTTCTGCTTTTGGGGCAGAAATGGAACAAGCGATTCAACGGCTGATACAGGCCCGCGATCGCAACCAAAAAGTAGCTATCTGGGGCGACTTCGATGCCGATGGCATCACCTCAACTGCCGTCTTCTGGGATGGACTCGGACAATTTTTTACCCAGAATCACTCCCTCTCGTATACGATTCCCAATCGCATTACTGAATCCCACGGTCTTAATCGACCTGGAATTGAGCGGTTAGCTGCGCAAGGCTACCAACTGATCGTCACCTGCGATACAGGGAGTACAAATCTTTCTGAAATTGAATATGCCAACGAGCTGGGGTTAGATGTGATCATTACAGATCACCATACTTTGCCCCCGGAACGGCCTCCTGTGACCGCCATTATTAACTCGCGGTATTTCCCTGCCGATCATCCGTTAGCCCATCTGTCTGGGGTAGCAGTAGCGTTCAAGTTGGTAGAAGCCCTTTACCTGGCTTTGCCTGATGTTCCTCAGCAGCCCCTAGACCATCTATTAGACTTGGTGGCGATTGGTCTGATTGCCGATCTGGTCGCTCTAAAAGGAGATTGCCGCTACTTGGCCCAACGGGGGATTCAGCAGCTGCAACGGCAACTTACCCAACGAACACGACCCGGCGTTGCCAAGCTCCTAGAGCTGTGTAAGCGTAATGGCGATCGACCCACCGATATTTCTTTTGGCCTTGGCCCCCGCATTAATGCGGTCAGTCGCATTCATGGCGAGGCTAGTTTTTGCGTTGAGTTACTCACCAGTAAAGATCCGGCTCGCTGTCAGCAATTGGCGGAAGAAACTGAACTCGCGAACGCACGTCGTAAATCTCTACAAAAAGATGTGCTTCGGCAGGTGACCCGCAAGCTCGAACAACTCGATCTGTCTACCACGTCCGTGATTGTTTTAAGCGATCCACAATGGCCGATTGGTGTATTGGGATTAGTGGCAGGTCAGATCGCTCAAACCTATGGCCGACCGACGGTTCTCTTGTGTGAAGAAACGGTGGCAGACAAAGGCAATGTTTGTCTTGCCCGTGGATCGGCCCGGTCTGTGAATCAGATCGATTTATATGAACTGGTCCATAGCCAGGTGAACCTACTGACGAGTTTTGGCGGACATCCCTTTGCCGCAGGATTGAGTTTGCCCGTTGCCAATATTCCCTTACTGATGGAGGGCATTAATCAGCAGGCGCGGCAACAGCAGGCCTCGGAACCTGCAGCTATAGTCAAGGCAAATTTGGTTTTGACCCTAGATCAATTAGCCGCCGATGGGGGGCGGTCGTTATTTAAAGAATTAAAGCTGTTAGAGCCCTGTGGAATGGGCAATCCAGTGCCTAAGCTATTGATTCGTAATTGCTGGTTTGAGCAGGTCTGGAACAAGAATATCCGTGATCGCAAGGGCAATACGGTTAAATACATCAAAACGACCTTTCATATCTGTGATGTGTCCTGTGAATCAGGGTTCCCAGGATTATGGTGGGGGCATTATAAGGAGGAGATTCCCTCTGGCTATTGCGATGCGATTGTAGAGTTGGATTTTAATGCCTACGAAAAACGATATGAGGTACGCCTAGAAGCGGTACGGTTCGCAGCAGAGAATCCCACCCAGACCTTAAATTCTCCCATTGTGGATTGGCGGCAGACCCCAATTGAAGATGAGCCTAATCCGGATCTGTTGGTGATGGATCACTGCCCTGATTCCTGGTCCACGGTCCAACATTGGGCGAAGCAGGCCCAAACGGCGGGCAAGACCTTAGCGGTCGCTTATCAAGGCTCTGATGCCCCCGATGCAGTGGCCGTATGGAAGCAATTAGTGGGGATGGCTAAGTACTTAGCGCGGTTGGAGAAAAAGGGCAGCCGGGCTTTGCTACAGGCAAGTTTGAAGATTGGCCCCCAGGCTTTTCAAGTTGGCTTGGAAAGTTTGCAGGTGTACGGCTTTACGGTGCGTGACCATAATAATCTGATCCAAATTGGTGGAAAGCCATCTGTTAAAACCTTGACGTCTGAAGAGCGTCAGCAGGCCATTCTTCAATTTGTGGATGCGGTACGAGAAGAGCAGTTTCAGCAGCAGTTCTTTCAATCCGTTTCGGTGGAGGTGATGGGTGGGATTATTGCTGAGCACCAGGACCCTGACGATGCGATTTCCTAGGTGCGATCGCAACTTTGCTACCACCACCATGTTTTCCTCAATGCCCTTCCCTCTCTGATTGCTTCATCCATTATGCTCCGAAAACTTATTGCAGCCATAGCTTGGATTCCCCTGCTAGCAGCCCCTGCAAAGCTAAAAGCACAAGTTGCGAAGGAAGCCCCCTCTCTCGTTACTTTCCCAGATGTGGGGGTTGCTATTCTTCAGCCATCAGGCTTTGAGACAGCAGAAAGCTTCTATGGATTTCAGCAGCCTTCCACTGGAGCATCGGTGATGGTGTTAGCCATTCCAGGACCCTTTGCTGAAGTGACTCAGGGCTTTACGAAAACTGCTCTAGCAGATAAAGGAATGATTCTGCACTCAAAGGAGTTAACTCAAGTGAAGGGGCAGGCTGGCGTAAAGGTGTATTTTTCTCAGCAGGCCTATGGCCAGGAGTTTCTGAAGTGGGCTGTGCTCTTTGGCGATACTAAACGGACAACGATGGTTGTGGCCACCTCTCCCCAGTCTCATGCATCTAAGCTGAGACACTCACTGCAAACGGTTCTTCAGTCCATTGAACCTTCTCGAATGGCAGCAGCTCCACTTCCCTTTAAGATTGAAGCGGTAGCTGACCTAGCCCAAGTCCAAGGGGTGGCAATGGGGAATACAGCCCTATTCACCCGAAATGGAACAATTCCTACTGCTACCCCGAATGATCCAATGTTTATTGTGGCGTTATCGATTGGGGAGGTATTCGTTGGGAATCGTAAAGAATATGCACGACGACGGTTGTTGGAAACAGCCCAAACTGAAATTGGATCGGTCCAGACCACGATTCCTATAACCATCGATGGGCTAGAGGGCTATGAACTGACAGCGACAGGCAAAGATCAAAAATCTCAAACTCACTTGATGGTGTATCAGGTCATGCTTTTCCCGGATGAAGGGGGATATATTCTGATGGCTGGAATGGTAGGCCAACAGCAAGCTAAGAACTATCTGCCCGAATTTAAGGCAATGGCACAAACCTTTCAGCAGTCGTTGAAATAGTCTGCAGTCTTGAACAAGTACTGAATTTTGACTTTAAGGTTGGGAAAAGCTATGAGATAACAAATATGTTATGTTTTCTTTATGGCATGGAATATCCAATATTATTCTGAAGCAATTGAATCTGAGGTACTTGCCTGACTGCCTGACAGATCTTCGCCTTCCCCTGCTCATAAAGCCTTGCACTGTAAAGAGCGGATGCGAGAGAACCAGATTTTGTTGTAGTGTTTCTTTTGAGCTTTTTTAGACGCAAAACACGGTTGTGGATCATGGCAGAGCAAGGGGACTGGCATCAACAACTCCCGTCCTTTATGGACTACCCCCTTGAGCCACCGTAATCCAATTTTGAGATAACTAATGCCTCGCCGCCAATGTGGATCAACCTGTTGGCGCAGCCCTTTAATGTGAACAGCCATTCCTTGAGTCGTGCTGAATAGCAGTGCCACAGCAGCAACCAGATAAAGCCTCTCTAATGCATCAGCACAGCGAATTTTCGACTCTTCTAGCTCAAACACTCCAGACTTACTATCGAGAAATAATTCTTCGACCCGAAACCTCAAAGCGTATTGCCACAAGGTCTGTAGCGTGGGTGATTCATCTGTAATCACCGCCCATGGTTCTTTCACTCCTCGGATATTAGCCAACACCAGATTGCACCGATAGATGCCATCTTCCCAAAGACCGACATTGCGGTAGAGGAGGGCTTCGCCTTTGGATGGCCACAATTGTCGGACTTCTCTTGGACATTGACGTGGACCATGGAGAAGGACATCACAAGGGACACGCAGACAGTAATGCCAATGGCTCTGTTGTAACCAGCTCATCAGTTGATGGTTCGCAAACCCACGATCTGCTAACACCATGACATCTGGATGCTGCCGCAATAACCAACGGGCCTGGCGCAATAGCGGTTGATATTCCTCAAAAGCGACAGCTGCACTCTTGTGCTCTAATACTTTCCACAACAATGGTACTGCTCTGCCACAGCAGACGACGGATAGATGAATCATGCAATATTCATTCCCATAACACCGTTGTATCCATTGCCAGGTATAGACGATGAGAGTGCCAGTTCTTAAGTGCTAGCAGGACTAGAGGTACATATAGCTTGTTAATATCAATGCGTTGATTGGCTATAAATCGTTGCCACCGACGCTCGACACTTTGGGCTTTTCTGGCTCGGCAGGGAACATAGGATTCCCAGGCAGATAAGCTTAAGCGTTCACTACAGATTAAGGCGCTTACCATCCAGCCCAGAGCAATGAGATGGCGTAAATCTCGATAATGGCTGTGTTGACGTAAAAAGGAAAACAGTTGACGATAAATTTGGGTGGGGCCTGACATTTGAATAACGCTGATTTGTGATTAAATCTAGCCTCACATGTCTCTCCACTCTTTTCTCATAAACTATGTAAATAAAGGCTTTGACCTACTTCTGTCAGGCAATCAGGGTACTTGCTCTCCCTCCAGGTTTGCTAGCTAGATATTTGAGGCTCACCGACCTCATGCTAGAGTTTGGTCCCAATCTGGGGATGCCTCACACCCGATCAATGGGCGATCGCCTATTTGAGCTGAGGGTCAAGAGCAAAGAAGGAATTGCGAGAGTGTTTTATTGCACCCTGGTGGGTGAAAAAATAGTGATGCTGCATAGCTTTGTGAAGAAGACTCAAAAGACTCCCAAGCAAGAACTGCAGATCGCCCGTCGAAGACTAAAAGAGGTGTTGAAACATGACCCATGAAGAACTAAAGGCCAAAGCCTTAGAACAACTCGAAGTCGCTGAGGAATATAACAAGTTAGAAGAAGAGTTTAGTCTGTTAAGACAAATGCTTGCTGCCCGTCAGCAAGCAGGTATGACCCAAGCGGATATTGCCCAAAAAATGGGGACTAAGGCAACAGCGGTGACTCGACTAGAATCATCTTTGAGTAGTGGGAAGCATTCGCCGTCGCTTTCCACTTTGAGAAAATATGCCAAGGCTGTGGGTTGTCGTTTAGAAGTGACGTTAATTCCAGAACAATAGTACCTTGACCTCGTTTTGAAAAAGTGAACACTCCATTCCAGGAAATCATCTAGGAGAAAACCCCATTCAAATGGATTATAAGTTGAGATCGCGGTCATATCCCGTAAGCTCAACGTACCCTTTTCCTTGAATCGGTTGATCTGATTGAGTTCCTGAAATGTCAACTGCTCCTTCCCAGTACTTTGTAGATAGGAGTAGTTCCTGATTATTCATCATCGGTGCTATCTGGATTTCTAAATCAAGCTTGGGAACAGAAATAGCCCATTTGGATGGATACTGGGTTCGAGATTTAGGACTGATCCATCGATCCAAGACCTGAATTTGATAATCCTCACCGTTCAAATGCAGTACCTTGCCGTCAGAATTAACATAGGTTCCACTGGATTCTGGTAAGTCAGAGCCATCATTTGAACGAAGACCATAAAGCATCAACGCTGAACCTTCCTCTAATTGCAGGGAAAACCAATCCCAACCTTGAGTCCCTTGACTAAGCGGTCTGGTCGCGAATTCATGATCCGTCCAGCTAGAACCTGAGACCGTGAAGGGTTCTCCTTCAATAATGACCGTTCCTTGAGTGGGCTGCTGGACGACAGAGTAATAATAGGAAGCATTTCCTGGCTCAGCCCCTTTGACAATAAAACCGTTATTACCCTGCAGAACAGGAGTTGTTAGTGATACCTGAAGGTTAAGTTCTGTTTGTGGTCCTTGGGCATGAAGTTGGACTGTTCCTGGTTGCTCTTCTTCGATAGACCAGTCATCCAAGAAAATTCGATAGGGATTGGCCTGTGCTCCTGCCAGCTCTGCGGCCCCGCGATTAAACCGCTCCACAGGGTAAAACTGTTGATTGTCAATATCGCTGAGGGTGAAGTGGGAGAAATAGACTTGATTGCTGCGCCAAGCCGATCCCTGCTGGTCAGGCAAACCAGGCGTAAGACCCCGGCGAAACAGAGTTAGCTCATAGCCAAAGGGACGTCCAGATTCTGTTTCTAGATTGCCCGTGTAGTACCACCATTCGGTTTGGTAGTCTTCATGGGGACCGAAGTCCTTGGGGAACGAGAGTTTGATCGGGGCTGTTGCTTTTTGAAACTCGGGAAACTCTGCGGGGGCTGCCCATTCCACCGTGCCCTGTTCCATTGCCCAAGCGGGACTGCTGATTAAAAATAAGCTGAGAACAAAACTGATTAGCCATCGCTGCATGATTACTCCTCCCGAATTGCACTTGCCACCGTGACCCGACTCAATCGCCAAGCCGGATATATTCCCGCTAATAAAGCAGCCACAATGGCCACTAGCCACGCCTGCCAGAAATAGCTGGGATTGAGCTGCATTTGCAGGGTCCAGCCAAAGGACCGCACATTAATCACATAGATTAAAATCCAGGCCAGCACGTAGCCGAGGGGCATGGCCAGAAACCCCGCCACATTGCCCATTAACCCCGTTTCCAGCAAGGTCATCCACCAGAGCTGTTGAGGCGTCATGCCCGTGGCTCGAAGAATGCCAATTTCGCGGGTGCGCTCTAGCTGCAGGCTCATCAAAGCGCTCAGAACCCCGATAAAGGCCACGATCACGGCCAGTAAACGCAAAGCTTGGGTAATGGCAAAGGTGCGATCAAAAATTTCTAGGGAGCCGTCCCGGAGACTGCGAGTGGATTGCACCACCACGTCCGTGCGGCCCTGATACCGTTCTCTCAGATCCTCAACGACGGTATCTAGATCAATATTGGGGGCCGTAAACAAGCCCATGGAAGCAACCCCTTCATCCCCCCAGATCTGGATAAACGGATCGTTGTCCAAAATTACCGTGCCTTGATCGGAGGAATAGTCATAAAATACCGCCAAGATCGGGAAGGTCTGCGGACCTTGAGGACTATCAATCGTAATTGCCGTGGGTGGATCGCTTAAATTAGCTTTTAAGAGCAAGGCTTCGGAGACAATCACGCCTTCACCCCGATCCAGGGCAGGCCACGGATCAATAGAGTTTTGCCGCCAGGCATAGGGACGCTGACCGTGGGAGACATCGCCTTCAGCAGAAATCAGTTTGATGGATCGTTCGATCTCTAAGGTCTCGTCGCCATAAGTAAAGGCAGTAACGGTGGCATCGGCATCATTGTAGGTGACCACATCTTCTAGCCCTGGCCAACGCTTCATTTCGGCCACCACGGCTGGATCGAGCTGGCCTAAGACCCGGTTAGCGGTGGTACTGGGAGGCGTTACATAAATATCCGCCTGCAGGGTTTGATCCAGCCATTGAACCACGGTGACCCGGAAGGAACCCACCATAATCGAGACGCCGACAATGACTGAGACCGCCACCATTAGGGCTGCGATCGCAACTGAAGTACGGCTTAAAGATCGAACAATATCCCGAGGGGCCAACCGCCCCAGCACGCCCAAGGATTGGGTGAGTGGCTGCACCAGCTTCATCAAAGCAGCGGTGACGGGGGGAGTGAGCAAAGCCGATCCGAGAACGATGGCGAATAGACCGGCAAAGGCCACCACTAATCCCGCTTGAAGTCGCAATAGGCCAATGCCGATTAGGGTAATCACGACCCAACTTAGAAAAAGCCAGGGTAAAAGTCCCTGCACCTTACTTTCTAAGGAAGATCGCTGCAAGATGGTTTGAGGGCTGGTGCGCATTGCTTCGATGGCAGGCACCAAAGCGGCGAGCAGGGCAGAGCCGATGCCAATTATCATCCCCTTTACCAACAGAATGGGGGGGATGGCCACCTGCTGGACACTGACCACAAAGTAAAAGTCGTTGATGGTTTGGGTGATCAGACCGACAATACTGCGAGCGAGTACAATCCCTAATCCCAGTCCTAGGAATGACCCGAGAATTCCGAGAATGGCGGTTTCACCCATAATCAGTGTAAAAAGCTGTCTAGGGGTAGTGCCTATACAGCGCAGCACACCAAACAGGGGGCGGCGCTGAACCACGCTAAAGGTGACCGTGTTGTAGATCAAAAACATTCCCACCACTAGGGCCAGCAGACTCAGGGCAGTGAGATTGAGGCGAAAGGCTGCCGTCATCTGCCGCACGGCATTTTTCTGAGAAGCGGCGGTTTCTAGTCTGGCATCTTCTGGTAGCAGGGTTGCGATCGTATCCAAATCCCCCTTCTGATTCGGCAATTAGATCAATATGGCTCAGGTGCCCTTCCATCTGTAAGATTTCTTGGGCTGTGGCAATGTCGGTAAAAATCAGGCTGCTTAAGGCCCGCTGGGTGGTTGTGCTCTCCGGCTGCACCTTGCCCACTAATCTGACGGGAACCAGACGCCCTGCTAAATCAAGGGTGAGGGTATCACCTAAATTCACGTGATAGCGCTGAGCCACATCCGTGGAGAGAACAATAGTGTTGGGTTCAGTCAAAAAGGTTTGTAATCCTGCCAACCCCACAGTTTGGTTTTCTGGGGCAAAGTAATTGCGGAAGGGAGGTTCTGAAAATAGATCTACGCCGACTAATCGCATGGGCTGGTTGCCCAAGTCGGGAGCTAAGACATAGCCATCGACGATGGGGGCGGTTTTGGTGAGGCCAGCCTGTTGGTGAATCTGGAGATAAACAGACTCGTCAATACCTGCAGGGGCAATCGATTCGATTTGGTGGGTAGCACGACCTGCGATCGCATCCGTAGACAACTCAAAGGCGGTTTGAGCCGAACCATTGGCCAGGTCAATAGACACCAGCATGGCCACGCCCAAGGCCACCCCCAGTAGGCAAAGAATATATTGCAACGAGCGCTGCTGAAACCGTCGCCAGGCCATCCGCCATAGGGGACGATTGGAACTTTGGGGTTCGATGGTTGCGGTCATGAGGCGGTCCCCAGTCGAGTGTCTTCCACCAAATGACCATCCTGCATCCGCACCACTCGATCGGCAAGCTTGGCAATATCGGGGTTATGGGTGGCCATAATTAAGGTTTTCTGAGCGGAGCGGGTGAGTTCTAGCAGCAGGTCCAGGACAATCTGGCCCGTTTCTTCATCCAGATTTCCGGTGGGTTCATCGGCTAAGACCAACATTGGGTCATGGACTAAGGCTCTGGCAATGGCGACTCGCTGTTGTTGACCGCCCGATAGTTTGTCCGGGAAGGCATCTTCCCGATCGGCGAGACCGACCCGCTGCAGAAGTGCGATCGCTTTTTTCGATACCTCTCCTTGGGATGCCCCTGCCAATTCCTGGGGTAGAGTGATATTCTCCAGCACCGTCAGGGTGGGGATGAGATTGAAAAATTGAAAAATAAAACCAATGCGATCACGGCGAAACAACGTGCGATCACGCTCATTCAGTTCGGACAAACCCACGGCGTTGATGGTGACGCGTCCAGTAGTGGGCTGTTCAATGCCGCTGATTAAGTTCAGGAGCGTACTTTTACCACTGCCGCTCTGCCCCAAGAGGACCACAAACTCACCGGCAGCAAAAGTAGCCGTGATCTCTCGCAGGACTTGACGGTCAACCATTCCTTCTTGGAAAGACTTAGCCAGTTTATCCAGTTGAATAAAAGACTGGGCGTTATCAGGCTCTGAACCTGAAGCTGCCGTTTGTAGGGGGGAAGACCGAGCCATCGTGAATTAACCTGAAGGAGAATGAAATTCCTTTACAAAGGTTAACATTTTGAGGCTATTCGGTCAGTAGAGCAAGGGGAGCGACAGACAAGACCGCCATTCTAAGGACTGCCCTAGAGCGGGTTTCGTGGTAAGTCTAAGCGGTAGCCTGTTTTAATCCAAGGACTTAATGAGCAATCCCAATCCTCGACAACTGGCTTATCAGGGTCTCAAAGCAGTTCATCGAGGAGCTTATGCGGATGTTGCCCTTAGTCGGGTGATGCCAAAAACGATACTCGATCTGGACCGCCGCCTCTTGACTGAGCTGCTCTACGGCAGTGTCCGCCGTCAACGCACTTTGGATGCCTTGATTGATCAATTTGCCAAAAAGCCTGCCCATCAGCAGCCCCCTGATCTGCGGACCTTACTCCATCTCGGGCTGTATCAACTGCGCTATCTAGACCATATTCCCGATGCCGCAGCTATTTTTACGACCGTAGAGCTAGCCAAGCAGAACCAACTGTCGGGGTTGTCGGGGGTGGTCAATGGATTGCTCCGGCAATATACGCGGGCCGCAGCCAACCATAATGACCCTCTAGAATTACCCTCCGATCCCATTCAGCGATTAGGCATCTTATATAGCTATCCTGATTGGATTGTGCAGGTTTGGAATGACCAACTGGGGCCAGAAGAAACGGAACAACTCTGTGACTACTGCAACCAGCCTCCCCATATTGATTTACGGATTAACTCCCTGAAGACGGATCGGGAGTCTGTTGGATCCCTATTTGCAGCAGCAGGGGTAACAACAACTCCACTCCCTCATTTGCCCCAAGCCCTCAGAATTGAAGGTAAATCAGGTCCTATTCCGCAACTGCCGGGTTTCCAGGAGGGGTTGTGGACCGTGCAAGAGGCTAGTGCTCAGCTCGTAGGGCATCTGCTGAACCCTCAACCAGGAGCCATTGCCCTAGATGTCTGTGCGGCACCAGGCGGGAAAACCACCCATATGGCTGAGCTGATGCAGGGTCAGGGAGAGATTTGGGCTTGCGATCGCACCCCGTCTCGTCTACGCAAACTCAAGCAAAATCTGCAACGTTTAGAGATCGATGCAGTCCAAATCTGGACCGGGGACAGTCGGCAACTCTCAGACCAGATTCCCCTGGCAGACTACGTGTTGGTGGATGCTCCCTGCTCAGGCTTAGGCACCTTACATCGCCATGCCGATGCCCGTTGGCGTCAAACTCCAGACCATACTCAAGCCCTATCAAAGCTGCAGCTAGACCTACTCCTGAATAGTGCCCGTTGGGTGAAGGCTGGAGGGACGCTCCTCTATTCCACCTGCACCCTCCAGCCCCAAGAAAATGAAAACATAATTGACCAATTTCTGGCGCAAATGCCCCAATGGCAAGCCCAGCAGCCCAGGACTGATCGGGTGCCAACTGTAGGGGCACCCAGTAACCTCAAGATTTGGCCCCATCAGCAAAAAATGGATGGATTCTTTATGGCCATCCTGCGACAGGTGCAGAGTGAGTGAACCCATAAATGATACCCAGTTTGATAATTGTTATTGGTACTTCATAAAACGAGGTTTTACGTTTAGGTCTCGAAATCTGATTTTGTGTATAATCTGCCACATCAATCACTTCTGCCCCCTTTTTCGAGCCTCTATCTCATGCTGAGAAAGCTCATCTTATTTTTCTCACTACTGACCATTACTGCCTGTCAGGGGAGTACTCAATCTACCCCTGAAGGGGTGATTCAAAGAATTTTTGATTCGGCAAAAACAAAAGACCTCAGGCAGCTGAATCGTTTGTGTGCCCCCCAGGCAGAAACGACGGCTAACATTATCTGCGAAATTTCTGAAGCTCAACCGGATCAAAAAGAGAAGTTTATAGATCGCTTCTTAACTGCAAAAATAAGGGGAAGTACAGAATTTAGCGGCTATACGGCAACTGTAAAAGCAGTCATGAGTCCGAATCAAAAAAATTCCCTTCAATTTGAACTCATTCAGGAAAATGGCAGTTGGTATTTGCAGCGTTTCCAAGAGTAGTATTTAGACTTGTTTGATGAATTAGGTTTGAGGTCTACCCCGAAAATTGGTGGAATTAGCCTTGAACCTGATGGGCTAAAGATAGATGACGCATGAGGGATGGTGGCTATGCGGCGGCTAGGTTTGCTGGTGTTACTGATAACAGCTTGTGCAGATCATGGGGTGCACTCAACCCCTGAAGGGGTCGTTCAAAAAGTTTTTGACGTTGCTACTTCTAAAAACTACGAGGAACTAAGGGGATTATGTGCTCCAGAAGCAGATCAAGGAATTCAAAAAATTTGCGATCTAGGGGATGCGGAAACGGAATTACAGGAGCGCTTTTCAGCCGATATTTCTAAAGGAAGTCTGGCCCAGTCACAAATTAATGGCGACAAAGCAACGGTAAGTCTCAACAACGAACATGGCAAAGAGGATGGGAAAGTTTTTCTCATCCAAAAAGAGGGGCGCTGGTATATGGTCAGTGGAGAATAGGCTGGTACTACCATCAAGCCTCGCTTTCAACAAAATGTCTCACCTTGGATGAAGAAGGCATTCTATTTGTAGCGATTGAGAATGGTGTGTTGGCCATCAGTAGGTATGACGGAGCTGATATTTCCGCCCTTGTTGCCTCTTACTCGTCAGGTTCTATGGTGCTTGTTAAGCCATGCATTTTAAGGGTTTCACAGTAGAACTCCGCATGTTCGAAGGCGCAAGTGATGACGAGGGCAATTCCATTGGTATGAGCTTCCATCATCACACTGACCGCTTGGGGTTGGGTCAAATTGGGGATGGTTTGTGTTAACACTTGGACGACATGTTCCATCGGGTTGAAATCATCGTTGTGGAGCAAAACACGGTACTTTGGTGCCAGTTTTCGGCTTGTAGAGCGTTTTTCAAGTGTTTCAACAGACATCGTCGTTTGGCTCAAGTAGGGATTGAATTACAACAGAGAGATTCTAAAACATCTGCAGACTTCCTGCAGTGTTCGCCTAAATCTGAATGGTATTCGACAAAGGATTGCTTTTACAACTCCATTTTAACTTTGAAACCTTTTGGGAGTAACCCCTCCCTTGTCATCAATTCAAGAGGTTTTCCTGATTTTTACCTTGATATAGTCTTGATGTTTGATGGTGTTACTCCCCAGTTTTTGCCTGGATTCATCTGCTCCATGATGACTCTATCGGTCCAAGTTAGAGCAGGAGTGCAAAGAGGCAAGTTATAATTTCTGCGAAGCCATCGTAATGTAACTATCCCATGACCAACCCTCTAATCCGCGCATTTTTCTTGGGTAGAGCTACTGCTGAAGTTTTATATGAAGAGCTAGAGCATCAATTGACAGATACCCTCAGCAATGTGGGTAAGTTTGATGCTGAGCAACGGGAAAAAATCCGCCATTTTACCGACCAGGTCATGGAGAGAGCTGACTCAGAAGCAGCCCGCAATCCCCAAAGCTACTCGTCGGCTTCCAGTACCGCTAATTCTGATGATTTACAAGAAACGATTGATGAGTTGCGGGCAGAAATTGCCCAACTCCGTTCAGCTCTGCAAAACTACCGCAGCCATTCTGGTTAGTGCCTGTGTCAGTTTCATCCTCTGAGTTGACTTTCCCAAAACAAAATCCCAAAGCCTATCGCTGGAATCGAGAGAGCTATTCTCGCCAACGTCGTTTCCTGGATATTTGGACCTTTGTGTTGCAGCTGCTGAGCTCTCGGTGGTGGTTGAGTAAGTCTTGGAGTTATCCGGGAGGGATGACGGAAGACAAACGAGCGACTCGACGGCGAAAACAGGCGGCCTGGATTCGGGAAACCTTACTTGATCTGGGCCCAACCTTTATTAAGGTTGGGCAGTTGTTCTCAACTCGTGCAGATTTATTCCCAGCGGAGTATGTAGAAGAGCTATCCAAGCTCCAGGATCGTGTGCCTGCCTTCAGCTACGAGATTGTAGAACGAATTATTGAGAAGGATTTTGGCCGTACCATTCCAGAGTTGTTTTGCAGTTTTGATCCAGTTCCTCTAGCTGCGGCTAGCTTAGGTCAAGTGCACCGTGCCCAACTGCAGTCAGGGGAAGAGGTTGTCGCCAAGATCCAGCGCCCTGGACTCAAAAAGCTGTTTGACATAGACCTGAGAATTTTAAAAGGCATTGCCCATTATTTTCAAAATCACCCTAAATGGGGGCCTGGACGAGACTGGCTAGGCATTTATGAAGAATGTTGCAAAATCCTCTATGAAGAAATTGACTATTTAAACGAAGGCCGCAATGCGGATCAGTTTCGGCGCAATTTCCGGGATCAAGAATGGGTCTATGTGCCCCGAGTCTTTTGGCGATATGCAACGCCACGAGTGCTAACCCTGGAGTATGTCCCAGGTCTTAAGATTAGTAATTATGATGCCATTGACGCTGCAGGTATCGATCGAAAGCGCATTGCTCAGCTCAGTGCAAAAGCCTATCTGTATCAGCTATTAACGGATGGATTTTTCCATGCAGACCCCCATCCTGGCAACTTAGCTGTGAGTTCAGATGGAAAGCTAATCTTCTATGATTTCGGCATGATGGGCCAGATTACGACGTTAACTCGAGAGAAGCTGTTGAAGACGTTTTTCGGGTTTGCTCAAAAAGATGCGAATAAAGTGATTGCCTCTTTGATCGATTTGGGGGCACTATTACCTGTAGATGATATGGGTCCGATCCGGCGCTCGATCCAATATATGTTGGATAATTTTATGGGGCAGCCGTTTGATAAACAGTCTGTTGCTCAAATTGGCGATGATCTATTTGAAATTGCCTATGATCAACCCTTTCGTTTCCCCGCAACGTTTACATTTGTCATGCGAGCCTTTTCTACTCTAGAAGGAGTGGGGCGGGGGCTAGATCCCACGTTTAACTTTATGGAGGTTGCAGAACCCTTTGCAGCAGAACTTATGACCAACGGTGGATTTTCAAATAATCAAAACGGTGATCTGTTGGGAGAGTTGGGGCGGCAGGCTGCCCAGGTCAGCAATACCGCCCTGGGCTTACCCCGACGGATGGAAGATACCCTGGATAAGTTAGAACAGGGTGACCTCCGTATGCGGGTACGTTCGGTGGAAACAGACCGGATCTTGCGGCGACTTAATTTAACCCATATGGGCACAAACTATGCCTTGCTCATCGGTACGTTTACGCTCTCCGCAACCATTTTGCTGGTTAATAAGTATGTGTGGCTCGCAGCGGTCGCAGCACTCGCTGCCACCATAGCCGCTATTGTCTTCCTGCGGCTTCTATTAAGAATGAAACGTTATGACAGTTTTGAACGAATGTTGTAGCATTTTAGAGGCAAATCAGGAAAGGTGCTTTTTTCGCTACACTATTTGAATGTCTGAGGCTTTATATCATCTTCGTAAATTGAAGCAGATGGTAATCACAGTAGAGGAATTATAGAATCGTTGAAACTAATATGAAACGTCTGTTTGCAGGCCTTAGTGATCAAGGGTTAGTCCGTAAGGCGAACCAGGACTCTTACCGGATTGATGAGCCCGAAGGCCGATTTTTTATCGTGGCGGATGGGATGGGGGGCCATGCGGGTGGCGAAGAAGCGAGCCGGATTGCCGCTGAAACCATTCAGAAGTTTTTGGTGGAAAATTGGCAAGACCAGCTTAATCCACCTGATCTATTGAAAAAAGCGCTACTGAAAGCTAATCAAGATATTATCCAGAATCAAAAAGACTTCCCTGCACGGGCGGATATGGGAACTACCGTTGTAGTGGTTTTATTCCCTACCCAAGGACAACCTTGGTGCGCTCATATTGGTGATTCACGGTTGTACCGATGGAGAGGATCCCAGTTAGCCCAGATCACAGAAGATCATACCTGGATTTCTCAAGCCGTTAAATCTGGTTTGTTGACAAAAGATCAGGCTCGAACCCATCCTTGGCGCCATGTCCTTGCGCAGTGCTTGGGACGTGAAGAGCTAGATGAAATTGGCATCCAACAGCTGGATGTCAAGTCTGGCGATCAGTTGTTGCTTTGTAGTGATGGCTTAACAGAAGAGCTAGCAGATGAGCAAATTTCTCCTTTCTTTGAGGCTAAGCATCCCTGCGAGACGGTTGCAGGTGCTTTAGTCGAAGCGGCGAAAGACGAAGGTGGGCAAGACAATATTACAGTGGTGCTCGTTGCCCTGGGTGAAGGCGAAGAAGAAGAAAGTTCGAGTTGGTCTGATACGCCTGTTATGGACGATGATCCTACTGGTGATCTCAACGAAGCTTAGCGGCTCTTTTGAATGCCTCGCTGCCGGAGTTGTTTAATAAAGAATTCTTCTAAAGACTGCCGCATCAGCTTCATCTCGAACAAGGTGCCCCCCATACTTCCTAGCTTGGATATAAAGGTTTGTGGATCGCCTTGAAGCTGGCCGTGCCATTGCTCGGCTTGCATCTCGAAATCTATCAGAAATTCTGAGAGGACTTCTGGGCTGCCCCCTCTCCCTTTTACTTGGTAATGTTGGGTGTTTGCACCTAAAAGTTGTTCCAGGGTACCTTCGCAGATCAGTTCTCCTAAGGCCAGTATGGCGACGCGATCGCAAATTATTTCCACATCGGACAGGACATGGCTATTGAAGAATACGGTCTTGCCTTGCTCTTTTAGGGATAGAATAATTTCCCGCATTTGGTACCGGCCCATGGGATCGAGACCTGACATGGGCTCATCTAAAAATACGAGTTTCGGATCATTGATCAACGCTTGAGCCATGCCGACCCGTTGCAGCATCCCCTTGGAATAGCGTCGCATTTGTTTTTTCTTGGCAGTTTTACGATCTAATCCCACCATGTCTAATAGTTCTGGGATACGTCGTTTTTGGACTTTTTCAGGGATTTGGAAAAGACCCGCTGCATATTTGAGAAATTCCCACCCTGTTAAGTAGTCGTAGAAGTAAGCGTTTTCGGGTAAATAGCCGATATACTGCTTGGCTGACCGATCGCCTAAAGGCTTGCCCAATAGAAATCCTCTGCCTGCAGAGGGTTTAGCAAGACCCAAGAGGATCTTTAATAAGGTGGTTTTCCCAGCACCATTGGGTCCCAGTAGACCAAACGTTTCACCCGGCATGACCTGAACACTACATTGTTGCAGGGAGGTGACCGTTTTGTTCATCCAGAATCCAGTTCGATAGGTCTTCTGTAAACTGAAGGTTTGGATGATGGGTTGCTGTTCGGTCTGCTCAGATGATGCAGGATTGCTGGATGTAGGTATAACTTTAGGTTCGGAACTCATGACTTTGGGGAATGAGAAAAGGTGATCAATCTTTTAGATAAATAGACAACATAAATTCTCTCCTTATCTTTCCCTAGTTTTGATTAACTCTTAAACCTAGCTGTACTTTAGAGAGAAAAGGATGCCTGGTTTTAGAACTTTTCCTATCTCAGGTTATTGGGCCGACCGCCTTGTCTTTCAGGAAAATAACAGAATTAAGGACTGCAATAATCCGATGACAATCCCCAGAACCCCTCCCAGAATTACGATAGCTCGTAATTCTGTTTTAACGATGCCCTGAATGGCGGCCTCTAAATCTTCTGGAGCAGTGTGATTGACACGATCGATGATCACCTGGTCGAGATTTAAGATGGGCAGGGCCTTTATCACAATCATTTCTAAATCACGCTCTAAGTATCGCTCCAAGATGAGGGCTAAATCCTCACTGATGTCTTTGAGGGACGTGGTAACGACCTCAGAAGTTTGCAGGCGCGTGACAATGAGCATGGCGGTTTCATTCCAATCTACGGACGTCCCCAGGTTTTGTAGAACGGAAATTCCTTTATTTTGGGTATATCCTCGAACACTTTCGCGGAATTGTTGTCGAAGCTGTCGCACGGTTCGAACGGGCAGATTTTGCAATGATAAACTGGCTAACCATTCGACAAAACGTTGTCGAATCCCCAGGGATGTCAGCAATTCTGACACTATTGCGTTGCAGGCCAATTTCTCTTCGATACAAAAGGTCCGTAACTTCACTAAGCCACTTTGGACCCCCATTACATTCGCGACTAACCAATAGGTGCCACTGGTTTTGGTGCGTAGATCGCGATCTAAAATGGCAATATTTCGATCGGTCAGGAAGTCGATCAGCAGTAGTCGCAGGGTATCAGGTGGTACCACAACATTAATAACCCAATTGGCGAGCTGTTGGGCCTGATCATCTGTTAGCTGTAAATCCAGGAGTACCTGATCGAACACCTGGTCGAGTTGGTCTTGGAGAAAATCCTCGCGACGGGCTAGGGCCACAATGATGCGAGGTAAGGATTGATCGGCAAAGTCCCTGAGGATGTTGGCTAAAATTTGGGCGGTTCTCTGACCGGTATCAGACTTGACCTGATCTAGGGCCAGTTGTAATAACCAAAAAATAGCGCCTTGTACCCGTTCCGTTTGTAGCAATCGCTGGGCAATGGCTTGCAACTCGTCTGGGGTTAACAAGGAGGTCATGATCGCGTCAGACACTTTTTGGGCTAACCGTTCCTGGTTGCGAGGAATCAGCCCTGGAGTAAAAGGGAGCCGACGATTGCCTATCTTGATGGCTCGATAGGGCTTAAATAACATGGAAATGGCGAGGTCATTGGTGAAATAGCCAATGATGCCACCAGCAATCGGTGGAACGATTACAACGCCAAGGGTAGACCAGTCCAATCCTTTTGCCTCATCAATGCACAAACAGTGCCCTCTGAACAAAAGCTTACCCTCAATTAATCCATGTGCGATCTTGAGAGCAAACTAGTTGAATTTTGGCAGTTATTATCGGTTTGCTTCGGTAGTTGTAGCTTTTAATCGAGATTGACTTGAATCAAACTTGAAAGGTTACCAACAATATTTTTTCACAGGATTTTTGGCAGACTGCTGTTTCTCGCCAAAAGCTGCGCTATGATAGTAAAGCCAAATTTGCGGACGTGGCGGAATTGGTAGACGCGCTAGATTTAGGTTCTAGTACTGCAAGGTGTGAAGGTTCAAGTCCTTTCGTCCGCATTCTCTCTCAGATAGTAGAGCGTAACCCATCTCCTTCAGAAAGGTTGAGGTTACAGCTAACTTATTGCGTCGTTTTTATTGAATCCGGATGGGAGTGTTATAGGATGTCTGTAGGGTCAGCATCCAAGCATTAACTGTGTTGACTGCCTTAGGTGTACTTAGTCTGCGATCGCAAGTGTCGTACATCCTAGCGAAAGCCACTTCATTACCAATACTTTGGATTTAAGTGGGTTCCGTTAAGTTAGACTAAGACAATCTGTTAAAATGCTTAAAGATTCTATAAGATTGCCACATGGGAGCCACTCGCGCACGTATTGCCATTGACGCCATGGGGGGCGACCATGCCCCAGATGAGATTGTTGCTGGTGCCTTAAGAGCCCAAGCAGAACTGGATGCAGATGTTTTACTCGTCGGTGATCCTGACCGCCTTGAAGCTTCAATCAAAAGCCATTCTGATTCCGTCCCCGTTGAAATCATCCCTTCGGAAGGGTTGATCGAGATGAATGAAGAGCCCATCAGTGCTCTTCGTCGTAAGCGCAAAGCCTCGATCAACGTAGCGATGGATTTAGTCAAAAAGAAAAAGGCTGATGCTGTTGTTTCTGCAGGCCATTCTGGAGCCGCAATGGCTGCCGCCTTGCTTCGCCTCGGTCGAATCCCAGGGATTGATCGACCTGCTATTGGCGGTGTTTTCCCCACCATTATTGCTGGGAAGCCCGTGTTGGTGCTTGATGTCGGGGCCAATGTAGACTGTCGCCCTGCCTTCCTCGATCAGTTTGCCACCATGGGCACCATCTATAGCGAGTATGTTTTAGGGACAGAAGCGCCCAAAGTCGGATTACTTAATATTGGTGAGGAATCCTGTAAGGGCAATGAGGTGTCTGTTCAAACCTATCAATTGTTAGAACAGAATCCCCACGTTGACTTTATTGGCAATGCTGAGGGGCGAGATGTGCTCTCAGGCCAGTTTGATGTCATTGTTTGTGATGGCTTTACGGGAAATGTATTACTTAAGTTTGCAGAAGCCGTTGGCGAAGTTGCCCTCCAGATTTTGCGAGAAGAGCTTCCTAGAGGGATTCACGGCAAGGTGGGGACAGGCATCTTAAAACCCAATTTGCGTCGGATTAAACAGCGGATGGACCATGCTGAGCATGGTGGAGGATTACTCTTAGGGGTTGCTGGTGTCTCTATCATTAGTCACGGCAGTTCCCAAGCTCCTTCCATCTTTAATGCCATTCGGTTGGCAAAAGAAGCTGCGGATAATCAGGTATCCCAGCGTATTCAGTCTTGTTATCAACAGACGGTGACAGCCGCCTCCAATGGAGAATAAACGTGCAGCAAATGGCCACTGGATTGGCAGTTACTGGGTGCGGCTCTACTGCTCCTGAGACTTCCCTGGATAATCATGGTCTGAGCCAAATCGTTGATACCTCTGATGAGTGGATTGCCAGTCGTACGGGCATCCGGTCTCGGCATCTCGCGGGTCCAGATGATACCTTGGCGAAACTAGGTGCGATCGCAGCTCAAAACGCCTTAGACATGGCCCAAGTTGAGGCCACCGATATTGATCTCATCTTGCTGGCCACTTCAACCCCTGATGACTTGTTTGGCAGTGCTTGTCAAATTCAGGCTGAACTTGGTGCAAAGCACGCAGTTGCTTTTGACCTCACTGCCGCCTGCTCTGGGTTTGTGTTTGGCATGATTACGGCTGCCCAATTTATCCGCATGGGGGTCTACCGCAATGTCCTCCTAATTGGAGCTGATGTGCTCTCTCGTTGGGTGGATTGGACCGATCGTCGCTCTTGCGTCCTTTTTGGGGATGGGGCAGGGGCCGTTGTGCTACAAGCCAATGAAACCGATCGTCTCCTTGGATTTGCTTTACACAGCGATGGCTGTTTACATGATTGTCTCAATGTCCAATATCAGGGCGAGGCTCGTCCCTTAACTGGGGGAATTAATGTGAGTCAAGGAACATATCAACCCATTTCCATGAATGGTAAGGAAGTCTATCGGTTTGCAGTCAATCGAGTGCCTGAAGTGGTTGAGAAAGCCCTCTTCCAATCTGACCTGACAACAGACGATATTGACTGGCTACTTTTGCACCAGGCGAATCAGCGCATTCTAGATGCGGTGGCCAAACGCCTTAAGGTTCCTGCGGAAAAGGTGATTAGTAACATCGCCAACTATGGCAATACCTCTGCTGCCACGATCCCATTGGCACTGGACGCGACTGTTCGCCAAGGCCATATCAAACCCGGTGATACGATTGCTGCCTCTGGATTTGGGGCTGGCTTGAGTTGGGGAGCCGCTATCTTTCAGTGGCAGCGCTAGTTGTCCCTTCAAAATTTTCTTAAACTGCTGTTGTTAGCCGCTATCTGGGGTAGTTCGTTTCTGTTTACTCGGATTGCAGCGCCTGAATGGGGACCCATCTGGTTGATTGAACTGCGAGTGTTGATCGCCAGTCTGACCTTACTGCCGGTGGTGCTCAAATTAGACTTATGGCCTCAGATTCAGCGACATTGGCGAGCTTTGATGCTGCTGGGTATTTTGAATGCGGCCTTGCCGTTCTGCCTGTTAGCCTATGCTTCTTTATTCTTATCTGCTGGGTTTACGGCTATTTTGAATGCCACCACCCCATTATTTGGCCTATGGATTGTGGTGCTGTGGCTCCAGGAAGCGCTCTCCGGTCCACGCTTGATCGGATTTGCGATTGGTTTTTTGGGAGTGGTGCTATTAGTGGGTTGGCAGGATATTCCACTGACCCTCAATCAGGGCATCGCGATTGCTGCAGGACTTTTGGCGGCCTTGCTATACGCTATTTCTGCCCCCTATATTCAGCAGCAGTTTGCGGATGTGTCTGCTTTAGTAGTGACGACGGGGAGTCAACTCAGTGCGGCGGTGATCCTTGTACCGTTGCTTCCCTTTTCAATTCCTAGTCAGCTCCCTTCGCCCAAAGCTTTACTTTCCGTCTTAGCTTTGGCGCTCCTTTCTTCAGTTCTGGCTCAGATGCTCTATTACCACTTGATCAAAGCTATGGGGCCTAGCAAGACTTTGACCGTCGCCTATCTCATTCCCTTGTTTGCCATGCTTTGGGGGGCATTAGCGTTGCGAGAAATCGTGACGATATCGATGGTGATCGGATGTGGATTGGTGTTGTTAGGAACTGCGATCGCAAATGATCTGTTTACACCTAAAAATTCCTGAAAATGAGGGGAAAACTTATCCCCCCAAGACTTAGGCTATCCCTTCAACTGCACGGCGAAATTCTTCTACTTCGTCGCCGAATTCGATATCCATGACTGCTTCTACATTTTCGTGGGGACGAGGAATAATCACCCAAGTCTCTAAAACACCACCGGGTGTTTTTTCTGCAGCTGCCACACCAGCATCCATGGCCATTTTGACTTCAGATACATCCCCGCGAATATTGATCGTAAACCGGGCACTTCCCGCCCGAATATAACCGACTAAGGTCACTCGCCCTGCTTTGACCATGGCATCTGCTGCCGCCAATACGGGGGGGAATCCTTTAGTTTCCAGTGACCCAACTGCCTGTGGCATTCCAAATTTCCTCAAAAAGAATACGGATGTAAAAAGAAGGTAATGAATCGATGGACGAACCGTTTAAGTTCGAAACGGTTCTGAGCGATCGTTGTAACCAATAGGCAACACTGAATCGATATTTTCTGGGGGATTAGGGACTAGATAGTGGGATTCAATTTTTGCTGAACCCGGCATATTCTCAACAGAAGCAATACCTGCCGCCATAGCCTGTTTCACTTCTCCCACTGGCCCACGAATGGAGACAACATAGCGACCGCTGGCACAGCTTGTGTAACCCATCAGGGCAACACGACCGGCTTTGACCATGGCATCTGCTGCTGCCAAAACAGCAGGATATCCATAGGTTTCAATCATTCCAACGGCAACTGGCATTGTTTTTTCTCCGGTGCTAACCCTTTACCTGCAGTACAAACTATACCTCAATCGTTCTACCGCTGATAGTCATTGCCCTCGACAATGTCATGGTTCTTATCTTGTGGCCATAGATATTGACCACAGCGTTGAGGATGATCCGAAAAAAAGTGTTCGCAAATTGGTAAATGACAGGTTGGACAGTTGATACGACAGGGAGGCAATGCACCGTACCTCCTGTATGGATAAGTGCAAATTTCCTTGAGCTGGTCAGGATCCGTCTCTGAGTATTTGCCACCAGTTTATATAGCTCGCTTCTGATTCTGACAATGACTTATTAGAAGGCTTATGACTAATGAACTTCAGCCAAGGATTCAAAACTATATGACTGTCTTGACAGAGAGGTCTGGGGTAGACTGTTCATCACTCTGGAGAAAAGTGGGTGCTGCTCGAGAATTTTCCTGAAAAATTGGTTGGAGATGACTCAGTATTGATGACTTACCTTCAAACTGACGGCAGAGACAATACATCAATAAATTCTTCCGTGAATGCCCTGTGTAATAGATCGTTCCTGAAAAGCCTTCAAGAATATGCTGCACTTTGAACAGGTAAGTTTGCAATTCCCAGGTGTGCCAGAGCCAACACTGCGCAATTGCACCTTTGAAGTCAAGGCCGGAGAATTGGTGGTGCTTTTGGGACCATCGGGCTGTGGTAAAACCACGCTGCTAAAGCTTGTTAATCGTTTATATGAGCCAACATCAGGACAGATCTTCTTCAATAGCACAAACATTCACACCATTTCCTTAACGACTCTTCGTCGCCAAATGGGATATGTCATTCAACAAGCGGGATTATTTCCCCATATGACCATTGCCCAAAATATTGCGGTGGTTCCTAAATTATTGGGGTGGCCCAAAACTGAGATTGCTGCTCGGGTAGAAGAATTATTGGAACTCGTTCAACTTCCCCTAGATTTTGGCAAGCGTTACCCCAGCCAACTTTCTGGCGGACAACAGCAACGAGTAGGGTTAGCCCGAGCTTTGGCAGCCAAGCCAGAAGTGTTACTGATGGATGAACCCTTTGGGGCTTTGGATGCTATTACCCGTAAATCTCTGCAGGCCGAACTGCAGCAGCTACAGCAACAATTTCAGAAAACGATTCTGTTCGTCTCCCATGATATTGAAGAGGCCTTACGATTAGCAGATCGAATTCTGATTCTTAATCAGGGACATTTGGTCCAATACGGGACACCGTGGCAAATTCTAACCCAACCTTCCTCTACTTTTGTCGAGAAATTAGTAGGCACTCAAGATGCACTGAAACAGCTATCCGTTCTAACCGTCCAAAGTGTTATGGAGTCAACTGCATGTGTTGTTAAACACTTACCTAAAATTGGTAGTCACAGTTCTCTACGACAAGCATTATCCATACTACTGAAGTCAAAACAGCCTCAGTTACAAGTAATGGAAGGGGATGCTGTGATTGGTATTTTGGACTTAAACCATATTCAATCGGTTTGGCAAGATCCAGAAAGGTTGCGAATTTAACCAGAAAGGTTGCGAATTTAAATCTAGGAAGACAGTCACCTGATCGCTCCTCACTAATACGAATAAAAATGGTCTCGTATTTAGGGTGATATTCGATAGAAGAATCTAGGATAAAAATTTACTCTTGATCATAAATTCAATGCATTTAATTGTGGAATAACTTGATTCACCTGTTTTTTGTATTTAGAGATTGGTGGTTAAAAGCATTAGTAAGAATATTTTTTGAAAGTATTAATCAACTGTTATTTTAAGTGTCTTGATTTGATTGTCAGTTATGAGAAATATTTGAGCATCTATAGGGTTGGTTTTTGTTGCCAAAAATGACAATAAGAATGGCAGGTCGGGAGTGTTAGTTCGCTGAATGAACAGGGCATTATGTCAGGAAGACCCAAGGGGATGAACCTTATGAGTAGCAAGTGATTCCTCTCACTAATGAATACTAACGGAGCTTTGTGAGAGATGAAAATTGCAATTGTTGGGGCAGGAATTTCAGGTTTATTGGCTGCTTGCCTTCTCAAGAAAAAAAGACCTGATGCCTCTATTACTATTTTTGAGAAAGATACTCAAGTAGGAGGTAATGTTCATACGGCGCAATTAAATGTTGGCAGCTCCCGTCACTCATCTGGCTTGCGTTGGGCTGATCTAGGCGTGAACGACTTTAATATTGCCACTTACAAAAATATTCTGGCTCTGTTAAAAGAGCTAAAGGTGCCCTATAAACCCCTGGAGAACTCAGCGGCATTTAGCACTTTAGATGGTTCTATTTCTTATGTAATTGAGCCTGGATATAGAGCGGGAACTAGATCTTTTACAACTATGCCTGCTGCTGTACAGAAAGGCTTTGACAACTTTAGTCGGCAAGCACCATTGGATTGCCAAGATCCGCAATTCGCTGAATTCACGATCGCGGAGTATATTCAGTATCGCAATGAAAAGAATCACGACCACGATCGTGATTTTTATCCGGTGGAATTTGTTGAGTACAATCTCTACCCTCGCATTAACGGCATGTATTTCGTCAACGATACGGCACCCTCTACGATGTCGTTTGTCGCGATTATGAACCACTACTGCTTACAGGAAGGCTTTGGTGGTGATACGCCAGAGCGAGTATATATCGAAGGAGGATGCCAGACTTGGATCGATGCTTTACAAAATGCTCTGATTCAGCAAGGTATATCAATTGTCTGTAATGCCTGTGTTCAAGTATTGGGAGGTATATCCGGAGTCAATGTTCTGATTGACCATAGTGAATATGAGCATTTTGATGCCGCTATTATGGCCTGTCATGCCTCAACTTCATTACAGCTGCTCCAACAAGGTATTACCAATGACATGGTACGGGTGTTGAGCCAGTTTAATTACAGCAATAGCGTGGCTGTTGCCCATACATATGCCCCTTTGCTCCCACCTAATAAAGATCATTGGCGTACTTACAATTTACTGATTCAGCGTGATGTACAACTGCGCCCCTATACCATTTCTTATGTCTGCAATCGGCACCAAAATGATGTCAACAACCGGTTGCATCAAGATGCAAATGAGATGGAATATTTTGTGACGCTCAATCCTGCTATTCCTATCCCAGAGGAGTATGTCCTTAAACAACCCGACGGTACACCTGCCCAGGCATACTTTAAGCACAATATGGTGAATACTGAATCTCTAAAAGCTCAGAAACTTTTATGGGGAAGACATCGTAGAGGAGTACAAGGTCAAAACAGTATTTACTTTACTGGAGGGTGGACTTGGGGAACGGGCCTACATGAGGATTGTTACAACTCAGCTCAACAAGTTGTAGATCTGCTTTTAGTCCATTTATTAGAACCAGAATGGAGCACATTGGAATTGTCCAAAATAAGTGCTTAGGCTCATAGTGAATACGGTCGTATCGAATCACTGGACGCATTGAGGGGAATCGGTGCTGTGGACCCATCTTATGTGACTGCAGAACTCTTGTCCCTAACTCGATCGTAGAATTCTTCCATGACGGCTAAGAAGGATTGCTCCTTTGGCCAAAAGGCTGGAAAGTCGCCTTGGGTTTTAACCAAAATTCCTGAGACCCCCGTTGAAGGTGGAGCATTAATGGTTTGGGGAAGCCGCTTTTCCCCTTGCCAGAAGTCTTTGAGCTGTTCGATCTCGGGTGCAGATGTGGTGAGGGGTTGGGTGTAATAGCTTGTGTCAGGTTCTGGTTCTGTTTGCTGGGCTGTTAGCTCAGCAGATAACGCTTGACCCAGGGGAGATTTAGCCAATTCCTTTTGCAAGTTTTCCCGAGATAAACCCCGCAGCTCAAACAGTAAAAATGGGTCTTGGTCGAGTTCAGCAGCTAAGAGGTAATAGACGCCGGCAATATGTTTGCAGGGATTACTCCAGTCGGGGCAAGAACATTGAGTGGTGAAGTTAGAGTCACGGTGGGGCAGAAGGTTCAAATCCAGCTTGGCAAAGGCATCTTCAATGTTGTCGGGCATTTCGTTTAGCATCAGCCTTGAGATCAGACTGGCTTTGGATGCGATAAATGCGATCGCAGCAGCCCAATTGGCTTTGCTAATTGACTCAAATTCAATGCTGGTCTTATACAACGGCTCTTTATACACCCCGAAATAGGGGTTCACCGAGCCTCGAACTTCAGCCTTCACTGACCCATCCTTAATGATGAAGCTCTTGACCTTGTTCCCCCGAGCATAGGATCGCCCTCGCCCCAAGCGTCCCGGATCGGTAATCTGCTCAATTGCCGTCAGAAATCGTTGGCCCCACCAGGTGCGACTGAAATTAGCCATGGGTAATTACTCCTCTAAAAACGTCCTGAGCTGTTAGTGCTAGACTCGGCAATAATTCATCACTCAGAACACGATCCTCTCGATAGGTAATAGGTAATTTTTCAGGCATAAACACCGTAATAGTTTTTGCCTTAGGATCTACAATCCAGACTCTAGATATGCCTGCGCTCAAATAATCGGTTGCCTTTTCTGCCATACCCCCAAAAGATTGATCGGGTGAAATGACTTCGATTGCCAGTTCTGGTGGGAGAGGACAGGGACCATCTTCATCTCCCATGCTAGAGAGACGATCATTAGAGATATAGAGCAAGTCAGGGACAGGAACCCAAGGTTTGTCCCCTCGGGATAGAACAACAGCCCATTCAACCCCAATCTCTCCTCTAGAAAGAGCCCAATTCTCGAGAGTTCTGCTTAAGGCTAGACAAGTTCTTGAATGGAAACGGTGTGAGGACACTTTGGGAACAGCTGCTCCATCGATGAGTTCACAGGCCGTTTCACCCTCAGGAAGCGAGAGAAACTCATTTAGGGTTAGTTTTCGCGTTACAGCCTGAGTTATGATGTGCTTTACCTTAGACAATCAGGATGGGGCTAAGTCTAATGTAGTCTGCTTCTGCAGATTTTTTAGATTAGGGCCTAATTCTTTGATGACGGTTGTGAATCCTTGGAAGATTTAAGGAAGATTTTAGAGGTCCAATTCCCGTGGAATCCATGGGGGACATGATGTTTAAGGTGTAATTTTGCAATCACTTGATTCAGATCTTGAGCATCTAAAATAGTTACATAAGAGTGATGGGTGGCCGCATCGTAAACGAGTGAGATTAACCATCCATCATCTTCTTGGGTGCCGTGAGGACGAGGGACAAAAATGGGCTCTCCTGCAAATCCCTTGGGGGCCACACTCCATATCTGCTGATCGCCGGTTTCTTTGTCTAGCTTCAGAATGGCTTGCAGTGGGCCATTCTCAGCTGAACTATTGCAAGCACTCATGTAGACATAACGATGCGCTTTACCCACCCATGCCGGATTGACGGATGGAAATTCACAGCCTCTTTCTATAACTTTGCGGTGGACAACAGTTTTTGGGGATAAATTTAACTCAAACTCCCATAATTCTCCGTTGGGAAAATCATCAAAGCTAATGGCTGCTAAATCCAATTCTTCCTGTTGCTTTTGCGGGAAGGAGTCACTACAAATGGATTCAAAGTATATTTTCCCGTCTTTCTCCCAGGCATTGCCATGGTGAAAGCCAAAAAATGAATCGGTTTCTAGTATCTCTAGATCATGATTGCCATGGCGAGAAATCAATATGATTTTGGTCGGTTGCTCTGGGTTGAAGTCAAAGCATTGTTCAATGGTTTTGAATCCCAGCAGGAAAGGCAATCCTTTCACTTGAAACGGATGCTGCACAAAGATGTAGTAATTTTCCGTTACCAACATATCGTGCAAAAATGCGAATCCTGATAACGGATGAGAATGCTGTTCTAATTTATTGCCAAATTCATCCAATTCAAAGATGGTTAAGCTTTGGGGCGTAATTCCCTTAACGCCAAAATTGATAAATCGATTGTCAATGATTCTAGGATGGGCTGAAAAAGGTTGCTTGGTCTCTAGTAAACCATTCAAATTGTTTGTGCCAATCGTTTCTAGAGTTTCAGGGTTGAGCTGGTGGGGTTGACCGCCTTCCCACATGGCCCATAATTTATCTCCCCAGTAAATAACACTAGTATTCGCTGCATTTTTGAAATTGGTGTCAAAGATATTCGCTAGCCATCCCCCTGCTTTTTGGGTGCCAAACCCTCGATACAGGATCTTCCCAGCTGCTTGCTCTTTGAGATAGCCTTCTGTACGAACGTAGCGATTTTGGAAGTGGGCCTGTCCTTCCTGGAATGTGATGGCACAGATCATGCCATCTCCATCGAAGGGATGTCCGATCTTTTGGCTGTTGACCTCTAAGCTTCCAGGCCCGTTGCGAAATAATGTGCCCTGGAGTTCTGGGGGGAATGGTGCCTTCTATTTCATCGATCCAATAATTATATTCAGTAAGCTGAGATTCATAGCCTTTGGCCCAGTCTTTGACGAGGGAGCTTTTCTCATTTAAAGCTGCTGTTGATGTAGCCATTCTGCTGGTATCGTTACAATCTGTAATGATCTTAGCTCAAAAGTCCCTAGGCTCAGGTTTGAGATGTCGCAAATTAGTTACTAGCTAATATCAGTGACTTACTTTCTTTGAACAAGCTAAATCAAGTGGTCTGTATCATTCAGTTCGACTTGCATAAGCCTGAATTCAAAAATTTTTCAAAGTTTGTTTTTCAGGAGCAACCTTTTTCATTTGGATTAAGTCTTACGATTACCCTAAGATCCAATGAATCTGTTAGAAAACTTTCTAGGTCCTATCCTCACGTCTTTTGTGATTGCATACTCGCACTCTTCATAAATCACTTTTGCGCACAGACGGGTACTGTTTGAGATGATAGCCCTGCAGTTATGCTGATGGATAAAAGAAATACCGATCGTTTAAAAGTCGATGCTTTGCTGTCTTAACCCAGATTGTGAGAAGCCTCTAAATCAAGAGTCTTATAAGTTCTGTCTGTCTTGCGGAACAAAGTTATCCCACCGACTTAGAAACCGCTTCAAGATCATCAAACCTCTCGGGCGAGGAGGCTTTGGCAAGACTTACCTAGCTGAGGATACAGATAAACTCAATGGCACTTGTGTCATTAAGCAGTTGTTCTATCAGGGGCAGAGTAGCAATGCGAATCAGAAGATTGTTGAATTGTTTATGCGGGAAGCTGAGCAATTAAATCGCCTCAAAGCCAATCAGCAGATTCCTGATTTACTCGCTTACTTTGAAGAAGATGGTTTTCTTTACCTAGCCCAGGAATATGTAGAGGGGCAAGACTTGCTAAAAGAGTTACAACAGGAGGGGCCATTCAATGTAGTCAAGATTAAAGCATTTTTTCTGGACTTATTACCTGTCCTAGAATTTATCCATGATGGGGGGCTAGTTCATCGGGATTTAAAGCCAGACAACATTATGCGCCGGCACCATGATGGTCGTTTGGCCTTGATCGATTTTGGAGTCGCCCGCCAGCTTTCAATGAGCCAGTCTAATGTTACAGGGACTAAGGTTGGCTCTCCTGGCTATTTTGCAATGGAACAATTTGCGGAAGGTAAGGCATCAGCCTCTAGCGATTTATATAGTCTTGGTGCAACGGCCTTCCATTTGTTAACAGGGCAATATCCAGGCGAACTATGGACAATGCAAGGGTATGCCTGGGTAAACAAGTGGCAAGATTATTTATCGCATCCCATGGAGCTATCTCTACTTGCCGTTCTGAATAAACTGCTTCAAATTAAAGCGGAGGATCGATATCAGTCTGCTTCAGCAGTTCTTTCAGACTTAGCTGCATCTCCTCAGACTAATCCTCAAGCACCAACAACCCCTATTCACTCTCAGTATCCGTCCTTTCATTCTCCTGAGCCTGTTCCCCAATCATCTGTCTCCGGTTCAGTTAGTCCTTTTGCCTCTGCAGCTAAAAGCTCATTCAATAGAAATCGACGTCGGTTTTTGACCTTGACAATTTTTGGGGGAGTGGGTTTAGGGAGTGGGCTGCTATGGAAAATCATTAGGGACAGTTCAGTTAAGCCAGTTTCGAGTCCAGAAGAAGATTTCGAGCCACTTTGGGGAAGTCCATCACCCGATTCTGGTGCTTCGCCTACACCTCAGTCTTCATCAAATGTTCAAAGATTTAACTTTGAAGTCGTGAGTGTCGATGAAAAAGGGACCATTGTCAAACGTGATCAAAGCCAAGCCCAGTTTTTTACTGAGGATATAGGCAATGGAATATCTCTAGAGATGGTAGCAATACCGGACGGAACTTTCCTTATGGGGTCTCCTCCTGGAGAATTGAAACGACTGGATAGAGAAAGCCCACAACACGAAGTGAACGTTCCTGCATTTTTCCTAGGGAAATATCCAGTTACACAAGCACAGTGGGAAGCCATTGTTGGCTCTAACCCTTCTAAATTCAAATTCACAGGTGCAAATCGTCCAGTAGAAAATATTTCTTGGGAAGATGCAGTGGAATTTTGCAATAAACTCTCCAAGAAAAGTGGCAAGGCCTACCGACTGCCAAGTGAAGCTGAATGGGAATATGCTTGCCGAGCCGGAACCACAACCCCCTTCTATTTTGGGGGAACCATGACAACTGAGTTGGTCAACTATCGAGGGACTGACTACATTTTGGGGAACAGAGTATTACATTCTGGCAAGTATCACCTTGGCCCTCATGGAAAATGGCGACAGCAGACAACGGCGGTTGGCCTTTTTTTGCCAAATGCTTTTGGCTTATACGATATGCATGGCAACGTTTCGGAGTTCTGTCAGGATTACAATGAAGGTGAAAACTACATCGGTGCTCCTACTGATGGGAGTGTATGGATAAGTCAATCGGATAGCTCTGCGTATATTAAACGTGGGGGATCATGGAATGATTATCCTAAAAATTGCCGTTCTGCATCTCGTAGTGGCATTAATCCTGGCAATAGCAGTGATTCCGTAGGTTTTCGCTTGGCTTTATCTGCTCCTATCTCTCCATGAGACTACCTTCTTTAGAAGATTACAATCTGAAGTTCTTGTCCTTATTAGTTCAGTGTTCTTCTACTCTGAATCTTGCATCCAGTAGTTTTCCACTATTGGGCCAGATGACTTTATTCCAAAATAGCGCTCTTGTTGAGAGAGATTAGTTTCTTAAAGGACTCATTATCGAGTTCTGTTAACCACGACTCATCCGACCCAACAATCGCACCGGCCAATTTTTTCTTGTCCTCAATCATTTCGTCGATCCGCTCTTCTAGGGTGCCGATGGCAACGAACTTATGGACAAATACATTTTTTTTCTGGCCAATGCGGAAGGCGCGGTCTGTGGCTTGGTCCTCTACTGCCGGATTCCACCAGCGATCGAAGTGGAAGACGTGATTGGCTTTGGTGAGGGTGATGCCAACCCCACCCGCTTTGAGAGACAGGATAAATACAGACGGTCCAGTCTCCGGATCTTGAAACTCCGTAATCATCTGTTCCCGCTTGTTACGGTTGGTACCGCCGTGGATGTAGTAGGTGGTGTAGTGGTGGGTTTGGCGTAGATACTTTTCCAGGGCATCACCGAGTTCGGTGAACTGGGTGAATACGAGTAGACTCTCCCCTTCCTCCATCACTTCGGTGATCATCTCTGTGAGACGACTGAGTTTATGGGAACGCTCGGGGGTGAAGTCACTTTCATCTTGAAGGAACTGACGGGGATGATTGCAAATTTGCTTGAGCTTCAGCAGGGTTGAGAGAATCATGCCCTTGCGCTGAATACCGTCTACCTCGTCAATCTCTGTGGAAATATCCTTGACAACGGCTTCGTAGAGGGAGGCTTGTTCTTTGGTGAGATTGCAGTACAGCTTTTGCTCCACCTTGTCAGGCAGATCTTTGATAATCGATTTATCCGTTTTGACCCGCCGCAGGATAAAGGGCTCCACTAGCTTTTTGAGGGTGGTGGATTGCCTGCGGTCATTGTCTTTTTGGATGGGTAGTTCAAAGTTTTTGCGGAATTGGTTTTGTTTGCCTAGATATCCCGGATTGAGGAAGTTGAAGATGGACCATAAATCTAGGAGCCGATTTTCGACGGGGGTACCAGTGAGGGCTAGGCGATGGGGGGCTGAGAGTTTCAAGATAGCTTTGGTTTGGGCCGCTTTCGGATTTTTTATATTTTGAGCTTCGTCTAGGACAATTCGGTGCCAGGGGACGGCATCTAATAGCTTGCTATCCCTGCGGGCTAGGCTAAAGGAGGTAATAACCACATCATTTTGGTCAGCCATTATCTTGAAGTCTTTGGCTGTTTTCGCCCGCTCATTGCCGTGGTGAACAATGGATTGCAAATGGGGGGTAAATTTCTGAATCTCTCGTCGCCAGTTGCCTACCACGGAGGTGGGGGCAATCAGCAAGGTGGGGGGGATTGTTTCGTCGGTCTGCTCCCGTTCTTGAGCTAATCGGGCAATCACCTGAACCGTTTTGCCTAAGCCCATATCGTCGGCCAAGCAGCCGTTTAGACCGAGTTGTTCCAGATAGTGTAGCCAAGAGACGCCCCGCTTTTGGTATTCTCGCAGGGTGCCATTAAGGGTTTCAGGATCTGCGATCGCATCCAGCTTACTTTTATCCTGAAGCTGCTTTAGCATCTGGGCGAGGGTCTTGTCGCGGTCAAAATCAACCTCAACATCCTCTCCCCCTTCTGCGGTCATCCGCATAAAGTCTAGGAGCGTCATATCTGGGTTTTCGGCCTGCTGGGTCTTCCAGAATTCCAGCATCTGCTGCATTTTGTCCTGGTCGAGGTGCATCCACTGGCCGCGAAACTGAACCAGGGAGGATTTAGCCTGAACTAGGTCCAGCCATTCCTGTTCGGAAACTTTTTGGTCGCCAATGGCGAGGTCATATTTATATTCGACCAACCGATCTTGGGAGAAGTAGCTTTTGGATTTATCGTTGGTGCTGGAGAGGGACTTGCCCTTCGCCCGCAGCTTGATTTTGGCCCGCTGCCGTCCTTTGGGTGTCCACCAGGCGGGCACAATTACCTTATAGCCTGCATTCTCTAGCACCCAGGCGGATTCCTGTAAAAAGTCTAGGGCAGCACCAATTTCTAAAGGAATACCGATCGGCTGGTCCGTTTCTAATCCCTGCCAAAGCTGGGGATAAATCCGAGCCGCATACCCTAAGCCGAGCAACAGATGCTGCTCGAAACTCTCACCTAACTGCTTTTGTAATTCCTGCTGCTTTTCGGGTTTGAACCGCCAGTAGTCCAAGAGGGAAATTTGTAGGGACGGATCTTGCTTGGGGGCAACGAGGAACTGTAGTTGCCAAGCTTCTTCCGGCTGGGGTGGATCTTGCAGCTGGAAGCAAAGGTAAAAGGAGGTTGAAGTTTGGGTTTTGCGGATGCGATCGCGCCAAACGCGCCACTGCTCATATAGCTCCTCACTGGTGTTCTGAGTAGTTTGCAATCCCGTTTGCGATTGCAAACAATCTTCGAGTAAAGTGCTGGCGATCTTTTTAGTAAAGCTCGAGGGTAAATAGGTCGCCGTGATAATTTCAGTCAGTAAATGCTCTGAAAAATGCCGCAGCAACGTTTTTCGATCATAAAAAGTGGGAGATTTTGGACCTTTAGTGAACCCAGAGACACAAGCTAGGGGCATATAGTCCACAAATCGGTCTAGTTCAGTTTCATAGGATTCACTGACAATTTCCCACGCTGGATAAATTTCGACAGACTGGGTTTTTTTCTGAGATTTAGATTTGCTGCGGGAGCCCTTGGCGGATGATACCTCTCGGTGACGCAGAGCTGGAATATATTGATCCTTCAGCAATACGGGCTTGAGGGTTTGGGTGTAGTGATACCAAAACAGTAGGTCAGTGCCTAACTGCATATCCGCGAGATTATGGAGGGCAATAAAGTGCAGCTCATTGAGCAGCTTGATGATGTTGGTTACGGGTTGCTGTTCATACTGTCCCGTCTTTACCCAGGTTTTAACCTCAAAGCAGTTCACTTGCCAATACTGCCATTCAAAGGTTTCAGGCGTGGCTTCCTCTAGGTACCGAGCTAGTTCTAGGGAAGGTAGGGGAGCTTGATCCGTACTGGGGAGCAAGAAATGCCGAGAAGTAATGAGTTGCTCTAGGGGACGGCCTGGTTTGACGCCTAAATCATTGCTGAGGAAGTCTTCTAATTCATCACTGGCCAACTGAAAGGGATGAATAGAGCGAGCCGTTTTGCGCTTCTTCTTAGGTTCAGTGGTTTCAACCCAAAGGTAGAAAGCTCCTTTTTGGATAAATGCTGCTTCGTCAGGAATCCAGGTTCCGTGGATGATCTTCATGACTTAGGTTAAATACAGGGGGGTAGGCATCTAAGGTTAATCAAACTGTATCAGGCTGATTCTAAAAGACCAATTCACCACGAGCCATGATCAGTAAAATGGGCCCAGACCTCTGCATATGAAATTATATTCAGACGATACATTGACTGTAGTTTCTAATGATTCTATAAAAATTCGGTGAAGTTGCAATCTTGCAACCTCTTGTTACCGATCAGCATTGCCAGTGAGAAACTGTTGTCCTATTCCTGGAGTTAATGATTGAATATGCGAAACTTCCTCTTCCTGATTGTGATTATTCCAGGTGTAGCTGGAGTGATTGTTTTTGGCAATTCAGCGTTAACAGATTGGGAACAACTTAGAATCGATTACCGAGCTTATGAAGACGTTATCCGTAGTACAGATGATTTATCTATGCTGTTCAAAGCTGAAGCTGCTCAAAATATTCAGCGGATTAATTTGTTTGCAGATGGCGTTTGGGCCTTGCTGAGCAGTATCTTAGCTGCCATTGGCCTGCATGGTTGGTTGAGTCACTCAAAATCATGAGCTATATCCTCCAAAATCCAGACCTTGTATTGGAATTATTGCTTGAGCATGTGCAAATGACGGGGATTGCTTTAGGGGGAGCCGTAATCATTGCCGTTCCCATCGCTTGGATCATTTATCGGTGGACGTGGCTGCAGGGACCTGTTATGGGGATATTGGGGGTGATTTATACCATTCCCAGCTTGGCCTTGATGATTTTGCTGATTCCGTTGCTGGGACTCAGTTCCACAACGGCTATTGTGGCCATGATTCTGTATGCCCAAGTTATTTTAGTGCGCAGTATTGTGGTGGGTTTACAGTCTATTCCTCAACCGCTATTGGAGGCTGCCCAGGCGATGGGCATGTCAGACTGGCAATGCTGGTGGCAGGTCCAAGTTCCGTTAATGCGACCGGTCTTTTTGGCGGGTGTTCGCTTAGTCACGACGGTCATTATTGCCTTAGGAACTATTGCAGCTAAGTTTGGTGCGGGGGGATTGGGCATATTGCTGTTTGAGGGAATTGCCCAAGCAGGTCGGTATGACAAGATCTGGGCGGGGACTATTGTGGTGGGCTTTCTAGCTATCACCAGTAATGGTTTGTTGTGGCTGTGGGAACAACAGTTGCAGCCTCAGACTCCTCAACGTTAGGTGGGCATTCCGTTGGTTGTCTTGATAGGGTTGTGAAAGAGCGCCTTATATCTGGTCTCTAGAAGTATGCCAGTAGCCTTGTGAAGGGATGGCTTACGGGGAACTAATTAACGTATTCTGAACTAGAATTTGCTCATCAAGCGGCATCAATCCTGAATTTAGACTTTAATGGCAGATTTGCAACCTTACTTCCAACTGCTGCATGTTTCTGCGGATGTTACGCCTGCCGAGCTTAAGGCTGCGTTTCGGCGTCAGGCTAGAACATGCCATCCGGATCTGCACCCGGATAACCCAAGTGCTGAAGCTGAGTTTCAGCGATTGAGCGAAGCCTATGACATTATTTCTAGCGCTCTCCATCCTTC
The DNA here is from genome assembly GCF_021497025.1 of Acaryochloris sp. 'Moss Beach'. Lineage (NCBI taxonomy): Bacteria > Bacillati > Cyanobacteriota > Cyanophyceae > Acaryochloridales > Acaryochloridaceae > Acaryochloris > Acaryochloris sp. 'Moss Beach'. The sequence continues at coordinate 311,094 of NZ_CP071717.1, read as the reverse complement.
TAGCCAAGCGGATGAATTTATTCATGCAGATGGTAGCAATGGTCTGACGACAGCTCAAGCTCTGTATGCCCGAGGGACCCAAAAGGCTGCAGAAAGAGATTATGTAGGGGCCATTCAGGATTACACCCGTGCGATTGAATCGGATCCAGAATTTTTGGATGCCTATCTCAAACGGTGCCAGGTGCGGTTTGTTCAAGGGGATGATGAAGGGGTACTGGCAGAATGTGCGGAGATTCTGGGTTTAGATGATACGGTTGCCCAGGCTTATTATTATCAGGGTAGAGCCCGATTGCAGTTAGGATCTGCCCCCGCTGCCATCGCATCCTATAGCCAGGCCCTTGCCCTAGACGAAGAGTATGCCCAAGCCTGGTTGCACCGTGGGCGGGCTCGCCTGGAAATGCAGGAAGAAAAGTTGGCCCGTGAAGACTTAAGCCGGGCCGCGCAACTATTTGAAGCCCAAGGTGAGCCGGATGAAGTCCACCGAGTGCAAGTGATCTTGCAAGAGATGGGTCGCAGTCCCCGCCCGAAATCTGAGGTTAAAGTCAAAAGAAAAGGATTCAGGGAACAAGGTCTCTTACAGGATATTTTTACGACGATTCCTGAATTTTTTTGGAACCCGAGTGGTGGGTTGTTGTCCACTTTTGCCCGCTTGTCTGCCAGACGGGCCACTGAAGTGGGGTTAGGCTATGGGGGCCTCTCCCTAATGGGTTGTGTGTTAGCCGCTAACCTATTTCCGATTGTCTTTAGTTCGGTCACCTTGGGAGAACGGTTTGTACTCGGCGCGATGCCGTTTTTTAGCTTGATTTTTCTAAATCAACTTGCCCGCAGTCTGACACGAACTCGGGGTAGTTGGGCCAGCGATATCTTTATCAGTGGGGCAACGCTGTTACCCCTGAGTCTGTTGATGTTTTTAAGTGGGTTGGTCATTCAATTTGGGGCGGCTGGTGTTTGGATCGCTACATTCTATTTGGGGTGTGATGCAGTGCTAATACTGTATGTTGGCTGCTCTCAAGTTAATAATTTGTCAGAGCAAAGTGCTACTTTGGCCGTTCCGACCCTATTATTGGTAACCAGTGCGTTGACCTATGGCACGTTTACGATCTTTGCTAGCTGACCGACAGGAATGAAACCGCCGTTGTGATTGTTACCCTCATCGTTTTCTTGGGATGGATTGTCTCTGTTTGTCTGCACGAATTTGGACATGCCATTATTGCCTACTGGGGTGGAGATAAAACGGTCAAAGATAAGGGGTATCTCACCCTTAATCCCCTCAAGTACACGGATGTTTCCCTGAGCTTGGTGATGCCGATTGTCTTTCTGCTGATTGGTGGTATCCCGTTGCCAGGGGGGGCAGTCTATATCAATCGCAGCCTGATTCGGAATCGTTGGTGGGATAGTGCCATGTCTGCAGCAGGGCCTGCAGCAACGTTTATGGTGGCGTTGTTATTGGCAGTGCCTTTTCGGTTAGGGAATCCGCTGGAGACTTTGGAAACCTCGATAAATTTAGGAACCTTTGAGTTAGAAACCCTGACCACCCAAGATCAAGTGTGGTTAGCACTTGCATTTTTAGGGATGTTGGAAGTTGCAGGTGCCGTTTTAAATCTGTTACCTATCCCCTCTTTAGATGGCTTTGGGATTATTGAGCCTTGGCTCTCCCCACCTTTGCAGAAACAAGCAAGGAAGTACAGCCGTTACGGTTTTCTAGTCCTATTTGTTTTGTTGTGGTTTGTGCCTGCTGCCAATGCCGCCTTTTGGGGAATTGTGTATGGCTTGAGTCAGCAACTCGGTATCCCGGTGTTGTTTTCTAGAATTGGATATTTAGTGTTTCGCCAGTGGACCTGGTTACCGCTCGTGATACTGGTGGCAACCATGGTCATTGGTCAACGCCTTAACCCTCGGAACCAAGGGCAGTCTCAGCAAACGGCGGATTTGCAGCGTGCGATCGCAAACTCAGAACAAGCGGTCCAAGCCAATCCCGATCAGCCCCAATATTGGTATCACCGGGGACAGCTGCTGCTCGAAGATCATCAGTATGAAGCTGCTGAAGCGGCTTTCCATCAGGCCATTCAATTGAAACCCGATGCCGATACTTGGCATTCCCGAGGGATTGCATTGTTGTTTATGCAGCAATACGAACATGCGATCGCAGCCTTTGACGAAACCCTGCATCTGCAGTCTGACCAAGCCTTAGCTTGGGTGCATCGAGGACGGGCTCAGCGAGGATTACAGCGATATGAAGATGAAATTGTCGACTACGATCAGGCCCTCGCCCTTGACCCTGAAAATGCCAATATTTGGTGTGATCACGGCTTAGCCCGCTATCATCTGGCCCAATATGAGGCGGCCATTGATAGCTTCGATCGAGCTGCCTATATTGATCCAATTTCTTGGAATGCATGGTACTTAAAAGGGCTAGCCTTAATGCCCCAGAATCAGTATGAGCGGGCTATTCGCTGCTATGACCATGCCTTGAATCTGCGGGCAGATGCGACCCAAACCTGGATTGCCAAAGGGTCAGCTTTACTACAACTCCAAGATTTTGAAGGGGCGATTGCCTCCTATGATCAAGCTCTTTCCCTAGAGCCTAAGAATGCCACAGCCGTTTATAACAAGGCCTGCACCTTTAGTTTGCAAGGACAAAGTGAAAAGGCCTTAGAGATGCTGAGTCAGGCCCTTCACCTCGATCTAAAAGTCAGTGACCTCGCAGCTTCTGATGTGGACTTGGATCCATTGCGCTCAGAGCCAGCATTCCAGCAGTTGATGGCTGGTTATAATTCTGACGAAGCCATGATCTCCAGTTAGGTTAGCCAAATAGATCGGTGCTAAGAACAATGATGAGTAGTATATGGTCTTAATAGTTAGGCGTCTTCTGTATCAAGGTTTTGACTCGGGCTGATATAGATTGAAGCTCCCCTCAGCAGCCGAGAGAAAGAACAGAGCTGAGGAAATCTGGTAACAGGAAAGATTCATCGTTGAGTAGACGATAAACCATTCCACCTAGAGGATGCTGGTCTCGAACCATTCTTAAAAGCCCTGCTGATGTTGAGGGTTGATGGATCAAGCCGTCGTGCTTGAGAGTTGAACGCTTGGGCTGAAGAGAAGGCCATCATGCTCTGAAACTCCTACGGTGCAGTCTTTTTTCTGCATGGCAGAATGTAATGTAAAGGAATAAAAAGTGTTACGGTGAAATGCGGCCTGTTGGCTGGTGTTGTATTGAATTGATCTCCCCCCATGTTTCTAGTCTTCTTTCTTGTCAGTACAATCACTGTCCTGCTGATGAGACTCCCTTTTTTGAAGTCTCAAAGATTGCTGAGTTCAGCTTTGGCTGCTTGCCTAGTCGGCATACTCTTGTTTGGTAATAGTGTGGCCGCCCTTACCCTAAACCTGCCCCAATTGGCGGCAATGGGAGCAGCAGACAACGCCTTAGATCAGCGACAGCGAGTTCTCGATGAAGATCTGAAAATTGACCCCACTAGATTGCGCTACCGAGGTCTGGAATATGTTCAGTTTCAGCCGGAAGCTGAACGGCTTACTGATCCAGAAATTAAATCTTTCATTCAATCAGACATCAACCCAGAAGTCTTTGCCGCAGTGGCGAGCGGTTCGGTGCAAATTTTTGGCAATGTCCAAGACATTGATATTGCCCGTAGTATTGTCACTCAAACTAAAGATATTCCTGGCGTTAGAGAAGTCATGTTTGATATTGGCTTAGAAGTCAAAGCTGAGTAATAAACTTCAGAAAATCCTGCCCCCTTTAGGGTAGGGTCAACTGAGCTGATGAATTAAAGAACTGACGATACACCCCTGTTGCCACCAGCAAGGTTGTCACTAAGGTGGCGAAAGCGAGCATAAACATAATAAGTATCTGATAGGAAGCCGCTTCTTGGGGATTGACGCCGCTGAGCAACTGCCCCGTAATGATGCCAGGTAGTTTGACGAGGCCGACCACCATCATGGCGTTAATTGTGGGAATGAGTCCGGCGCGGATGGCGTCACGGCGATATTGGGCAATCGCCTGTTGAGGAGAGGCTCCCAGGCAAAGGTGGGTTTCAATTTCATTGCGGTTTACTTTTAAGCTTTTGACGAGCCTTTCCCCTGCGATCGCAGCTCCATTCATGGCATTTCCCATGACAATCCCTGCTAAGGGAATAAGATATTGCGGGTCAAACCAATTGTCCGGTTGCAAGATAAAAACAGTCGTGTAGCTTAGGGTCACAACCGTACTGATAAAAATGGAACCCCATAACCAGGGGATAAGGTGGGGAATATCTTTGCCAATGCGGTTGCGAGATTCAATACTGGCGACGGTCAACATGCCTGCTACCAGTGCTAGAACTGCACCTGGATGTTTCCAGTCAAAAATAAACCATAGTACATAGCCCATAACCATGAGCTGTAAAACCGTTCGACCGGTTGCTAAAAATAAGCTCCAGGTTAAGTCAAGTTGCTGCCAAGCTGAGAGACCAATGGCTATCGCCATTAAGCCTAATGCCCAAGCTAGGTCAATGGGTTGAAGTACGATTAAGGCCAAAAGGGATTGAGGAATTGAGAGGTTTTGCAACACTAGATGCTTCGTTCCATCAGTTCAGTCTCTATTGTATGAAAGCAAACCTGCTGGACTGACTACAGGTCAGACTCTTTATACTGCTTCAGTATTTAACAAGGATCACCACAAGAGGACAAGACCCTGCAAACGCTGTCATTATTCTTTTACCCAAATGCGGAAGAAACAGCGGGTTTGGCGATAAGACCCCATAGGTTTTGGGCGGAAATTCTTGTCATTTTGATGCAGCTATTGATGTTGAGAAGCCTGACTGCATTAAAATCAACTGGCCTTTGAGACTAACCCACTGTGGATTGACGCTAAGGTCTCGAAGATGCCGTCTATGGTGGTCTCCTGTCCTTGAAATAACTCATCGGGACCGCCTGCATGAAGGTTGCTGAAGGGTGGTTCATAAAGGGCAGAAGCTTCTACAATGCCTTGTGCAGTGAGCTGATCGATCACCATTTCAATAAAGCGGATCTGTGGGGGTGTAAGGCTGCGGTCATTTAAAAAATGAGAAAAGGCAGCTTGAGCGGTCTTGCGATCCATCCCCACGAGGCTGCGGATGAAATGAGCTAGGGATGGGGTATTACTGCGCGTTAATAAATTGGAGAGTAACGGAGAGTGTTTAGATTTTTGTGTAAGCCGTAACGTATTCAATAGTTGAATCGTGTTGGGAACAGAATAGCAAAATGGGACAGCGCCGCCTTCCAATTCAAAATCGGTCTGGTCCATCTCTTCGAGATATTCCTCATCGCCAGAAACATCAATTTGTAGACAGACTCTTCATTCGGGAAGACAGCTTTGGTCTTAATCACCTTTCGCAGTGAGCGATTGAGCGACTCAATGGCATTAGTGGTGTAGATAACCTTTCGGATGGCCATTGGGTACTTAAACAACGGAGCAATATTATCCCAATGCCGTATCCAGATTTGGCTGATGCCAGGATACGTCTGGTCCCATTTGTTGGCAAACGCATCCAAGGCAGCCTCAGATTCCTCCAAAGTGGCCGCTTGATAAATGGGCTTGAGGTCTGCAGCTACGGCTCGACTTTCCTTCCAAGGCACATGGCGCAAACTATTGCGAATGAGATGAACGATACAAACTTGAACTTGAGTATCGGGATAGACCGATTCAATCGCCTGGGGAAAGCCTTTGAGACCATCACAGCAAGCAATCAAGATATCCTGAGCGCCTCGGTTTTTAAGGTCTGTGAGCACTGAAAGCCAGAATTTTGCTCCCTCCCGCTCGGCAGCCCCTATCCATAATCCCAACAGCTCTTTGTTTCCCTCCACAGTTACCGCTAGCGCGACATAGACGGCTCGCTTGCTGACTTGGCCATTGACTTTGATGTTCACATACAGGGCATCGAGATAGACAATCGGATACACCTCATCCAATGGTCTTGAGCGCCAGTCTTTAACCTCCTCCATGACACTATTGGTGACGTCACTAATCAGACCCTCAGAGATATTGGCCCCATACAGCTCCACCAATTGAGACTCGAATATCACGAGTGGTCATGCCACGAGCATATAAGGCGATGATTTTCTCGTCGAGTCCCGCGATACGTCGCTGGCCTTTGGGCACGAGGACAGGCTCAAACTCACTGCAACGGTCGCGAGGAATCGATAGGTCCATCTCTCCTTGTTCAGTCTGGACGGTCTTTTTCGAGTAACCATTGCGACTGTTTCTAGGGCCATGAGAACGCTCATCGACGGAGGATTGATGCAGGTGATGAGTCAATTCACCTGCCAAGGCTCGTTCCACTAGGCGTTTGCTGAGTTGTTTGAGCAGTCCTGATTCGCCCAGAATATCCTCTGGCTGTGGATTCTCTCCAATGAGTTCATCCAATAGCTCATCAACTCGATTGGGTACTTGTTTCTTTCTAGACATGATGCGGTCTCCTGGTGTGTTTGGATTCTAGACCGCTTACACAAAACTCTGATCAGTCTCAATTCAGAGCCACTTACATTAGGTTGTGCTGCACCTTCAGCTAAAATCTTTATCTGCTGTTGACATATCGCAGACTTTAAAAAGAACCACAAATATTTTCTATCAATTGCTGCATTTCCTTTTAGTGAGAAACGGCCAACTCGCTGGTTCAGATAGGCACGGTAGCCACTTAGATCTGGGACTATTCCAAGTTTCCCAGTAGTTGCACCCGACATAGCAATAAGAATGTTATCAGATAGAATCCTAAACTTTTCTGCTTTTCCTAATTTTTCTGGTGGTATCTTTGCCGTATTTTCAACGTTAACCGTTGCACCATCAATATTCGAGATTCGGATAACTGGATACCCATGCTCTTCAAAGTCTTTGGATTTAAAAGCGAATCCGCCTTCCACTTTAAGCACTTCACCCATAGGAACTAGAAGCATGCTCATAGCATCCTCTCCAATTCCTTCCGCCCGGCAGAAATCTCCTCTTCCAACTTCGCCAACCGCTCCACAATCACCCCTGATGGGTCATCTGTTAGCTTAAGCATCGGCACTGTTCCCTTCGACTTCGCTCAGGGAACGGTCACCACTAGCAACCGCTGGCTGAGCGGCTTGCCCTGAGCCTTGTCGAAGGGAGCCGAAGCCAGCACGCGACTCATTCTGACACTCCGCTAACCGCTTCAACTCATTCACATCCCCCCGCCATCAAAGCCTCCTTCTTCTTCCGACCCCAACCCTGCACCTGCTTCTCCCGCCGAAAAGCATCCTCCACCCGAGCAAACTCCTCAAAATAAACCAACTCAACAGGCAACCGCCTCGCCGTATGTCTAGCCCCTTCGCCACATTGATGCTGAGCCAATCGTTTCTTCAAGCTCCACGTACTCCCCGTGTAATAGCTATCATCAGCGCATTTCAAAATGTACATATAAGGCATAGATAGTTTCTGTTGGACTTCTGACTTCGGCATGTTCCCTTCGACTTCGGCATGTTCCCTTCGACTTCGGCATGTTCCCTTCGACTTCGGCATGTTCCCTTCGACTTCGCTCAGGGAACGGTCGGGTAATGTAGAGAACGGTCGGGTAATGCAGGGAATGATTGGGTAATACAGGAAACGCCGCTCGATCACCTATCGCTGGGTGAGCGGAGCCGAACCCACCTCCCCACTGATGTCTCCTTTGATATAAGTTTCAGGACAAGCCGATCAGGGAATACTTACCCCCTCATAAAGCAGCCCTATCGGACCTTCAAAATCAACACTCTCCAGCCGAATCACCTCTCCCTCTTGATACGCCGTATACAGCCACATTCGCCCCTCACCCCGACGATAAATTTCAACACCGATCTCCGTAGAACTAATCAGCACATACTCTTCCAAGCTAGCCAACGAACGAAACTCTCTAAACTTATCCCCACGATCTTGGACCTCAGTTCCTGCCGACAGCACCTCAATCACCAATTTGGGATGCCGAATCGCATCCAGAGCAGCCTTATCCCGCTGATCACAGCTCACCACCAAATCAGGATAACGATATCGGGTGGACGAAACGCTGACCTTAGCATCCGCAATATTAATGCGGCAACCGTTTTTCCGCACCTGAGGCCGTAGTGCCGTCAGTAAGTTAATCGCAATATCATTATGGGGCAGCGTCCCCCCGTCATCCCTAACACCACACCATCAACAAACTCATAGCGAAGTTCTTGCAACGGTTCCCATTCTAGATAAGCTTCAACCGTCATGCGGTGAGGGCTAGAGATAGCGACCATGGCACAGGAATCCTCTGAGATAGCTATATTATGTCCTATTCGTCATAGCAGCTAACGCCGCTCAACCACTCATCATTGGGTTCAGCACCCTGAACCTTTTCGAAGGGCAGGCCGCTTAGGAAAATCAGTCCGACCCTCTATTGTTAGGTGAGTCTACCGTTAGGTAAGTCTACCGTTGGGTGAGCGAAGCCGAACCCAATAACCCCTCCAACTCCCTTCGCCCTTCAGCAATCTCCTCCTCCAAATCTGCCAACCGTTCCAAAATCACCCCTGGCGGGTCATACTCCACCACCTCATAAACCACCTCCTTATAACGATTAATCGACAAATCATAATCATTCTCCGCAATCTCTTTCTTCGGCACCAAAAAGCTCTGCTCCGTCCGCTGGCGCTCCACCTCCGCATCCCGAGCCTGCCACCGCATCAAAATATCCGGCAAATCACTCTTATCCGGCTGCTCTGTCCGCTTATCATCCAAGCTAAACCCATCCGCCTGCATGTCATAAAACCACACCTGATCCGTCCCACCAGAATTGGTCTTCGTAAACAACACAATCGCCGTCGACACCCCCCGCATAGGGCTTAAACACCCCCGATGGCATCGAAATAATCCCATCCAGCTTCTGATCTTCCACCAGCATCTTCCGCAGGGCCTTGTGGGCCTTCGACGACCCAAACAACACCCCATCCGGCACAATCACCGCCGCCCGTCCCCCCGTCTGCAACACCCGCAAAAACAAGGTCAAAAACAACAGTTCTGTTTTCTTGGTCTTCACCACCTTCAACAGATCCTTTGCCGTCGTCTCATAGTCCAAACTCCCCGCAAAGGGTGGATTCGCCAGAATTAAGGAATAGGCTTCCTCATCATCGCCCGCCGCTGCATCCGCCTCAGCCAAAGAATCTTTATAGCGAATATCCGGCTTCTCTACCCCGTGCAGCAGCATATTCATACTGCCAATCCGCAGCATCGTCGAATCAAAGTCATACTCGGAAAACGTCTCTTCATTAAACCGCCGCCGAGACTCCGCATCCTTATAAATCACCTCACTGTGGTGATCCATCAAATATTCCGATGCCGCAATCAAAAAGCCCGCCGTCCCACAGGCCGGATCACAAATTACATCCTTTGGGGTTGGTGCCGTCAACGCCACTATCAGCTTGATAATGTGGCGCGGCGTCCGAAACTGACCATTCTGCCCCGCACTGGCAATCTTGCCCAGCATGTACTCATACAGATCGCCCTTCGTATCCCGATCCGCCATTTCAATAGCGTCAAGCTGATCCACCACATTCGCCAACACCCGCGCCGTCGGCATCATAAACAGCGCATCCTTCATATGGTGGCTATAGGTAGAATCCTCTTCGTCTCGGTCCCTGAGCGTCCCTTCGACTCCGCTCAGGGAGCGGTTGCTGAGCGGAGTCGAAGCGCCAAGTCCTTTAATAAACGGAAACACCCCATCTCGCAAAGTCTCAAACATCTGCTCTGGGGCCGTTTCCTTAAACCGTGACCAGCGCAAATGATCCTGGTCAGGGGCGAAAATCGGTTCCTCAATCGGCTTCCCTGACCGATTCGCTTTACTCTCCTTGCGGGTGTGTTGCTCATCTAACTGCTTGATAAACAGCAAATAGGTCAACTGCTCAATCACTGACAGCGGATTAGAAATCCCCCCCGACCACATCGTGTCCCAAATTTTGTCAACTTTGGATTTAATCTCGCCAGTAATCATAAATATTTCTGAATTCTTCCTGATGGAGCTGATTTAATGTCTCGACACTGAATGCTGAGATTTTAATAATCTCAGTCATTCGGCTGAAGATTCTCCCCAAGATTCATAAAATCCGGCGAGTAGAACCCAGAATGCCCTAAACAGGCGAAGCGTCATTCAACCAATATTGAGACTATCGACAAAATATCGCACAGCTTGAGTTTCCAAGCAAACGAGCTACAAACCATAGAGTTTGAGCAAAGCAAAGTTGGGAGAAACCTGTTGTTGGTGGCATTGCAATCATTGATTAAAATGATATCAAGTGTCAGGAGTCATCTGTATGGCCAGCATCACTATTCGAAATTTAGATGAAGATGTCAAAACGAAGCTGCGTGTACAGGCAGCACAGAATAATCGCTCCATGGAGGAAGAGGCTCGTGTCATTCTGCGACAGGCATTAGCTCAGACTGTATCCGAGCCTAATATTGCTGATTTAGCACTGCAATTATTTGGCCAAGACAATGGTGTTGAGCTAGAGGCCCATCCTGCTGTCCTGCCACGGGAACTAGAGCTTGAATGATCATTCTCGATACGAATGTGGTGTCAGAACTTATGAAGCCAGCTCCGTCTTCACAGGTGTTGGACTGGATGCGTGATCAAGATCAAAAGGATCTGGCGATTACGGTGATTACCTTGGCAGAAATTTATTATGGATTGGGTCGCTTGCCAGAGGGCAAAAGGCGTGAAGATTTGCACCGTAGATTTAAAATGTTTGTCGATAAGGGTTTTAGAGATCGACTATTGAATTTTGAGCCTAAAGCAGCTTTGGCTTACGGTGAGTTGTGTAATACCCGTTTGCAACAAGGGTTACATGTGGATGCCTTCGATATGATGATTGCTGCGATCGCAACGCAATACAGTAGTGCGATGGTCTACGACCAGCCTTTGGCCATCGCAACTCGAAACATAAGCGATTTTGAAGGGTGTACGATAAACCTCATCAACCCTTTTGTAGGGTAGAGAATGATGAGCATGTGTCAAAGCGGATGATCGGACTCGAACCGACGACATTCAGCTTGGGAAGCTGACGTTCTACCACTGAACTACATCCGCAGAACGTGAATATTAAGATAGCATCCAACTCTGACTCCTTAATCGAACTATAGATTTTGTCAAGAAGTGAACTGAGACGTTGCCTATGTATTCAGCTTGGGAAGCTGACGTTCTACCACTGAATTAAGCTTCAGCAGGATTCACTTCTGCGATCGCACGATCCATAAATGCTTGCCAATGGGGAATGGGTTGCCAGATTTGCAGTAACGCCTGTTGTGCATCCTCAGGTGCCATCCGTTGTCGCAGAACTCGATACAGATACATAAACGCCGAGACCCGCATATTTTTAGCGCAGTGCACAAATACCTGGGTATGGGAGCGCTGATCCATAACTTCAAAGAAACGGATTAAATCATCCAACGTCGGTACGTCCCAATCCACCGGAATGTGGACATATTCCATCCCTAGCTGAGAAACAATCTCTCCTTCTTCTGGAATCGCATCTGTCGAACTGACCAGTGCCAAATTAACAATGCTCTGATAGCCCGCTGCTTGAATGTCCTTAAATTGAGCAGTCGTGGGTTGGCCTGCCGTTCCAACCTGATCGGATAACGCCAGGAAAGCCTGGATTTGCTCTAGATTTTCATCAGCCATAAGCCCTTTCCTGCGGAGAAAATCCGTAGTTCTCCATAGATTTAGCCTACAAGATTCACTAGAGGTGTGGCAGGCCCCAGGTGCTATCCGTACAAATGCTGACCCTGACTTACTTCTGCAGATAAATGACTGCAGGTATAACAAATTCCTCAAATGCTTAGAATTCGGTGTTCCTCCTGAATACAAGCCCTAGGCCCTCACCGTAGGCTAAGGGCAGCACTAGAGGAGGACTGGTTATGACTGTTCGTTGGCGTCAACTACTCGTGAGTTTGTCCTTATGGCTATTGGCTGAACTAGTGCTCAACCTGGTCGGCATTGATGACCTCGTTGACTACAGCGAATTTTTGTTTGAGCGTCATGCCATCGTCTTTCTATGTTTAGATCGTGCAGTTATTCCGGCCCCCAGCGTGTTCAACGCAGCCATTTCCATGTCACCCCCAAACTAAAGGCCAGCCTCAACATAACGGAGTCCTTCCATATCTAATTGGTTAAGGGCCTTATAGGCGCCTTGAATCCTGCCTTGTCCCCGCAAAAAGCCAGTATTGGCACCTGGGCAGATAAATTGCAACGTATCTTGGGTAAATTGATCAAGGAGGCATTGGACGCTGGCTATCTGTCGAGGCCAGTGAAAGGTCTTTGCCGTTCTTAAGGGCAAGGGTTGTCCGTGTTGATTGGGCAATATATGACGGCCTGTGAACAAAACTCCGCCCCAAGCCTGATAATAAAGACAGGAGGACCCCGGAGAGAATCCTGGTGTCCAAATGAGCAGACAGTGAGGTGTGATTTCTTCTCGATCGCTAAAGGTTGTGACCTTCAAATTAGGGAGTAAGTAAGCTTCCTGCTCTTGGATGACCAGCTGACAGGTAAACGTTTCTTGGATTTGACGGACATGTTGGCTAATGCCTTGGCGATGGGTAAATATGAACCAATCTACTCCCCCCTGCTCTCTCAGAAATAATTTTGTATGATCAGTCCAGGGTGGGCAATCCACAAGAATATTGCCGTCATTTTCTACAATGAGATAAGCGGTGCCCCCCAGCGTCTCACGATTGGGAGGAAACGCGAAAACTGACTCTAAAACCTGTCGTGGTTCTTTACTCACAGTAAGTCCCTTCGCCTTTGTCCCCGAGAATAACCTTTTTGCATGATTTGGATTTCCCTCTCTATCTTTGGACTGGTCCTGTATTTTATCGTTCATCACAGTGTTTCTCGGACCACAAACACCCCTACATGGCTGCTGTGGCTAGTGTTGATGATTCCAGCATTAGTGGCGGGCGGTTGGGCTGCTGTCCATGGGGCGGATGTTAAACCCCCGCCTCGACTTTGGATTCCCAGTACAGTTTTTTCCCTGATTACGTATTTGTATTTGGCACGTCCCAATAAACGCAAGCCTGCCCCTCAAACCTCAGACGCCAAGAATGCCGAATCTGAAAGCCAGCCATCTGATGCTGCTCCCACGAAGGAAGAGGAGCCTCCCAAGCCTATTGCGGCGGCTAATCTATTAACCAAAGGCGAAGAGAGCCAACTCCAAAATTGCTTTCCCTGGTCCATTTTTTACTTGCAAAATGTGGACTATCGTCCCCAAGTGGTGATCTGTCGGGGCCAGTTGAGATCGCAACCTGAAACAGCCTATCAAACCATCCAAGAAAATATCAAAACCCAGTTTGGCGATCGGTTTCTTGTAGTTTTCCAAGACGGGGCGATGAATAAGCCCTTTTTTATTCTGGTTCCCAATCCCCAAAATCAAGAGAAAGAGAAGCGGCGTGGCCCTGTGAGTCGTCCTGGCTTAGCCTTGGGTCTGTTTCTCTCCACTCTATTGACAACCACTTTGGCTGGATTGAATTTTAGTGTTCCTGACCTAACACGCCAACTGCTCAGGGACCAGCCTCAATTGATCCTTCAGGGGCTACCCTATGCTTTGGCTTTGATGGCCATCTTGGGGATTCATGAATTAGGCCATTACTTCGCCGCCCGTCGATATCGCATCAAAGCGACCCTGCCCTACTTTATCCCGGTGCCCATTAGCTTTTTCCCCATCGGCACCTTGGGAGCCTTTATTCAGCAACGCTCTCCTGTACCCAATCGCAAGGCGCTGTTTGATGTGGGGATTGCGGGACCCTTAGCGGGTCTCCTGGTGACGATTCCGGTTTTATTTTGGGGCTTGATGCACTCGGCGGTGGTGACTATCCCCGATAAGATTGAAGGCTTGCCCTTTGATGCCATGAATCCTACCTCTTCGGTGTTGCTGTCCTTGTTCAGCAGATTGGCCATGGGAAGTGCATTGACCTTGGATAAAGGAATTGATTTGCATCCCGTTGCGATCGCAGGTTGGATCGGTATCATTGCCACCGCCCTCAACCTCATGCCCATTGGTCAACTCGATGGCGGCCATATCGTCCACGCCATGTTTGGCCAGCGGAACGGGGCCATCATCGGCCAGATCGCTCGACTGCTGGTATTGTTTCTCGCCTTTATTCAGCCCCCGTTGCTTATATGGGCCATTATCTTGTTATTTATGCCCACGGTAGATCAGCCAGCCCTGAATGATGTCAGTGAGCTGGACAACAAGCGGGACCTGCTCGGGCTGATTTCCCTGGGTATTCTAGTGTTGATTATTTTGCCCTTGCCCCATAGTGTGGCCCATATCCTTTTTGCCACAAACCCAATTCCATAGGGGATGGGTGCTGCCTTGGACTCGGATCCGCATCACCTGTTGGCTGAGTCGTTGATATTCAGGCGCAGGAATGCCCCAGAGGATGACTCGACTCTGCCACAGCAAGACCGCAAAAGTGGTTCCTAGGCAGATTCCGACTCCAATAGCCGCAAACCGATTAAAGGCAAAGGCATAGCGGACTGCAGCCCAAGTAAAGTATTCGAACCATAGTTGAATGGACTGTCGCAAACTCCACAGGCTGAGGCTACCCACCGTCAACCATAATCCTCCTACGACTAGCCAGCGGGTATAGAGGGTCAGTTGGAATAACCGCTGTATTTCAGCCTGAATCTGAGGATCTGAGTTCCGCTCTGGAACAGCACCGTCTGCTGATGAATGTCCAGGGGGTTGACTCATAGGGCTAAATTTCTTCTGGGCTGGAATCGGTCGCTGTCATGTAGCTGCCTCGCTCCTTGCGTTGACGCCACCAGGCCAACAAGGTGCTGGCGATAAAAATACTGGAATAAGCCCCTGCTGCAAATCCGATGATTAGCGTTAGGGCAAAGTCTTTTAAGGTTTCTCCACCAAAGATATAGATGCCGATTAAGGGCAACCCCGTGGTTAGAGAGGTGTTGATGGATCGTCCTAAGGTTTGGTTGACGGCGATATCTACAGTTTCGCTGATCGAGCGCTTGGCACCATATTTGAGATTTTCTCTAACGCGGTCGTAAATGACCACCGTATCGTTCACTGAGAAACCAATAATGGTCAACAATCCAACAATAAATAGGCTGTTAACCTCTACCCCACGGGTCAACCCCAGAATAGAGAAAAAGCCCATGGTAATCAGGACATCGTGGAACAAAGCCACAATGGCAAACAGGGCATAGTCAAACTGGAAGCGGACACTGACATAAACGATGATGGCCGCAAAAGAGACCAACAGAGCTAACAGTCCCGATGCCAGTAATTGACGCCCTAACGTCGGCCCCACCGTATCAATTTGAGATTTTTCTACATCCAGCTGGCCTAGCTTAGCGGTTAAAGCTTCTGTGAGTTTCGTCCGTTCTTCTTGGTTTAAATCCTTAGTACGAATCGCCACCCCTTGAGCATCTTGGCCAACCACCTGAACGCTGCTTTCAGCCAGCTTCTGTTCATCTAAGATCTGGCGAATATCTGTAATCTGGATAGGTGTTTTGCAGTTGTCAGGTTGGCTACAGTCTCGCTCTAGCTGTAAACGAGTGCCGCCCGTAAAATCGAGGCCGGGCTTTAGGGGAGCCTGATATTGATTCCAAGACAGGGCCATGGAAATAATGCCCGCTAAGATCAAAGCACCGGAAATTGTCCACCAAAGCCCCCGTTGCTGATTCAGATTCAACTTCATGAGACCGCCTTCTTAGAATCAAATAGTTCAACTTTTCGTAGACTGGGGATGCTAATGGCCGTGAACATTAGGGTGCGGCTGCAGGTAATGGCCGTAAACATACTGACGGCAACGCCAATGCCCAAAGTGACGGCAAATCCTCTCACTAGGCCCGACCCCAACCAATACAGCACGCCACAGGCGATGAGGGTGGTGACATTGCTATCGAGAATACTAGTGAAGGCGCGATAAAATCCTGATTCGATGGAGCGATAGAGGGTCTTCCCAGACCGCAATTCTTCCCGAGTGCGCTCAAAAATGAGGATATTGGCATCCACTGCCATGCCGATACTCAGGATAAAACCTGCAATCCCTGGCAAAGTGAGGGTGACGCCAAACAAAACATAGCAGGCAAAGGTCAAGAGGCCATAAACACAAAGGGCCACGTCTGCAATCAAGCCGGGCAGACGGTACCACACCCCCATAAAGATCAGCACTAGAATCAGTCCGCCAATCCCAGCCAAGACACTCCGACGAATACTGTCTTGGCCCAGGGTGGCACCAACGGTCCGAATCTCTTCTACTTTGACGGGGACAGGGAGTGATCCGCCTTTAAGCTGGTTGGCCAGCAGCTTGGCATCTTCTAGTTCAAAGTTGCCAGTAATAATGGCAGCTCCTCCGGTAATGCCATTGGCCTTAAATCGCTCACTGACAGTGGCTTGGCTAACAGACTTCCCATCCAAGAAAATCCCAAGAGGCTGTCCGGTGCCCGCCAAACTCTTGGTTAAAGCAGCAAATTTTTTGCCGCCATCTACATCAAACCGGAGGGTGACATCCCATTTATTCGGTTGGGATTGGGAAATGGCATAACTCGCATCGTTGAGGTCTTCCCCGGTTAAGTCCGTTTTTACGAAGAACTGATCTTGTAGCTCAGTGAGCTGTTTCTGCTTCTCCTGAACTTCTCCTTGGATCTTCGCGAGAGCTGCGGCATCGCCTGCTTTTTCTGCTTCGGGTAGCTTCTGCAATAACCGCTGCAGCTCACTGCTACGGACATTGACCTGAGCCAAGATAGCATTGTTGGGACGGCGAAAATCAAGCTGAGCAACCTGGCTAAGCAATTGTTCCGCGTCTTTTGGATCGCTAACCCCAGGAAGCTGGACGAGAATTTGCTGGTTACCTACGGTTTGGACGACGATTTCCGATACCCCTTCGGGGTTAAGGCGATTGGCCACTACGGTTTGCACCGCTTCCATGACGTTGGGGGTGATGTCTTTCACTTCCTCCGTCGGGTTGACCTGCAGCGTTAATTGAGACCCACCCCTCAGGTCTAGCCCCAGATTGATCTTGCCCAGGCCATACTGTTTGCCAAATGGGGTGACGACGATTAATGCCCCCACCACTAATAGGGCAATGAGAGCCAGTAGAAAGCGTTGTTGTTTAAGCACCGGTGTTACATTGCTCCAAACGGAAAAGTGAAACTAAAATTAGACCTGAAGGGCTGTAATCTGCTGAACGGCCTCGACAATTTGGGGAGGCTGAACAATCGTCAGGCTTTCTAACATGCCGTTATAAGGCGTTGGAATATCTTGAGAGGAGAGCCGCACGACAGGGCCATCCAGTTCATCAAAGAATCGATCATTAATGGAAGCGATAATTTCCGCACCAATGCCACCGGTTCGCATACATTCTTCGACGACAATCACCCGATGGGTTTTGCGAATGGAAGCCCCGATGGTATCGAAGTCGAGGGGCTTGAGAGAAATTAAATCAATAATCTCAGGATCGTAGCCTTGCTCCGTCAGGGTTTTCGCGGCCTGGACGACATGGTGACGCATTCGCGAGTAGGTGAGGATCGTTACATCCTTACCTGCACGAACCACTTCGGCTTTGTCTAGGGGTAAGACGTACTCTTGATCGGGTAATTCTTCCTTGAGGTTATAGAGCAGCACATGCTCAAAGAAGAGAACGGGGTTAGGGTCACGGATGGCTGCTTTGAGTAAGCCTTTGGCATTGTAGGGAGTGGAACAAGCCACAATTTTGAGACCGGGTACGGCTTGGAAATAAGCCTCTAGTCGCTGGGAATGTTCTGCACCCAGTTGTCGACCTACACCACCGGGGCCACGAATCACCATGGGAATTTTGAAGTTACCCCCAGAGGTATAGCGCAGCATGCCCGCATTATTGGCAATTTGGTTGAAGGCTAACAGCAGAAAGCCCATGTTCATCCCTTCAATGATCGGCTTTAGGCCAGTTATGGCAGCGCCAACAGCCATGCCAGTAAAGCTATTTTCCGCGATCGGTGTATCAAGGACGCGCAGCTCTCCGTACTTGTCATACAAGCCTTTTGTGACTTTGTAGGAGCCACCGTAATGTCCCACGTCTTCTCCCATGACCATGACGGTGTTGTCTTTTGCCATTTCTTCGTCGATGGCGTCACGGAGGGCGTTAAATAACAGTACTTCAGCCATAATGCGTTAGCGATACACTATTGGATACGTTAGCAGAAGACGGCCCTCCAACCCTAGTGGCAATCTTGAGTCCTAATTTTACGCCGATTCCTAGGCCGTTACATCGGTTATTTCAGGGTGGGATTGAGGGATTTAACCCGCTGATTGACCTTTTTAATATAGCCATCAATATCGCATTTGCGTTTAAGGCCGCTAGCCGCCATATAGCGAACGGTGCCAAAGATAGGACGTTCCCGCCAGCCCCGGTCATGAACCCCAAACACCCAGGCCACACCCGTGTAGGAATTAGCGTCTCGGCCATCAATAAAGTACTTATTATTGAGGTCTAAGGCCGTTTGGAAGGCTAGCTCTGGAGTGGCGGTCCATTCGATGATTTTTTTGCCCCAGTACATGCGCATATAGTTGTGCATATAGCCGGTGTGTTTCATTTCCGCCATAGCGGCATTCCAATAGGGGTCTTCGGTGCGGGATTCGTCGAGCTGTTCTAGGGAATAGCAGGGGATTCTAGGATCGTGGCGATGGTTGTCCAGGGTTGTCTGGGCCCAGTTGGGGAGACAGCTGTAAGCATCGTAGTCGGGGGTGTAGTGGGTAAAGTTCATGGCCAGCTCCCGCCGCACAATCAGCTCTTCGATATAAGTATCGACGTTATCGCGAGGGACATTACCCATAGATTGAATCTGCAGGGCCAAATATAAAGGGGAAATCTGGCCAAAATGCAGATATTGACTCATATAGGAGACATCATCGGTCTGGGGCTGATTGCGATGATCGGTATAGATAGCAAAGGATTTTCGCAGAAATTGCTCTAGGATTTGTTTGGCCCGAGTGGTGCCGCCCTGGAAGAGGGAACTGACGGGGGGCACGCTGCAGTCTAGGGGCAGCTGAGCTAGAACGGCCTCAATATTGCTGAGATCTAAGCTTTTTAGATCTAAATTGAGGGAGGATTGTTGAACTGGGGTTGATGCAAAGGGAATTAAAAAACGATCTAAGTGACGATGGATGCGGGGGCGGATGGTGCGGGCAGCATAATTGGCTTTGACAGAGGCGGTTTCCACGGGAACCACGACTTCAGATTCCACTTGCACTACCTGGCAGGGGGCACTTTGAGCCACGTTGTCTCGCCACTGGCGTTGGAAGCGGAGATAACCGCGATCGCACACCACCAACGAGGCTTCTTTCCCTAGTTCCAGAGCAATCTGGTCTGGATTGCCATAGCGCATCACAAATTTGATGCCTCGTTGAATCAGCGCTTGCTCCGTATCCTGCAAGCCTTCCAACATAAAGGTGTAATGGCGCAGATTCGAACCGGGATAATCGGCCATTAGGCCAAAGCAAACTACCACAGGCTGTTGGAGATCATTGGCCCGTTGAACGGCATATTCCAAGGCATGGTTGTATTCGGCTCGCTGAGACTGCTGCATCCAGTACAAGACATAGCCACCAGGCTGCACGTCCTGTTTATTTAGGAGTTGGATGCGTTCGTCCTCAATCTGCGAATGTGCCATTTCTTCTGTCAATGCTCTGCCTTATTTGTAATAACGCAGATTCCAGAAGAAGATCTATGGGGACGGTATAACTTGCGATAAGTAACTTTCTTTTGTGCTACTCAATAGAACCTAAATGCCCCAATGTTTAGCAGTCATATATAGCAAGCTCGCCTTAAGCAAGCATCTTTTGACGGCAATTGTCTAATTGTCGTTGCACAGCGACAACCTCTGGATGGCCATTTCCCAGAAGCTTTTGCCCCATCTCAAGGGCTTGAAGATAGAGATTCTCGGCTTTCTCAAATTGTTTTTGACTTTCATGGAGAAAGGCTAGTTTTCGAAGACTAGTCGCGACCTCTGGATGTTCATTGCCAAATAGCCTTTGGCTCATTTCCAGAATTTGTGTCAGAAGGGGAGCTGCTTCCACATACCGTTCTTGCTGACAGTAAATTAAGGCTAAGCCGTTAACGGGACCCATAAGAATATCTGGATATTCACTGCCAAATTGCTCTTGGTATATGGCAAGAGCTTGCGTCAAAAGGGGTTCTGCTTTCTTAAACCTTCTTTGACTTACGTAGAGCGATCCCAGGCTAGAGAGAGAATCAGCAATATCTGGGTGTTCACTACCCAACAACTTTTTTCGTATTTTCAAAGCTTGGGTAAGGAGGGATTCCCTCTCTTCATATCGATCTAAGAAGTGATAGAGATGTGCCAGAAAATCGAGCGTATCAGCAACATCTAGATGTTCATTACCAAATTGATCTTGATATATGGCAAGAGCCTGCTTCAGTAGAGGTTCTGCTTTGTCATACTGTTCTTGCTTGCAGTAGTTAGTTGCTTGCTGGTTGAGGTCTTTGGCGACTTCTATTGAGTTAATGGAGGAATCGGTCATAACCTACGGATCAAAAGTCGATGGCTAGATTATCAAGGATTCCCTAAGCATGGCTTGTACCTGCAGAACATTGTTGGACTCATCTAGGTGGAAGCAATCGATACTTCAGTTAGGCTATCTAAGATACGAAGTCGAGGCTGAGAGTTTTTAGTTTGCAGTGGCGAGAGTTCTCTATCTTTCAGAGTCTAGAAGATTGGCAGGTGTATTAAATAAAACGATTTGCGTGATTGGGACCCCTCTCTTTTCCTAAAGTGGTGTGGATAATTAATAGGTGTGAAGTCATTTAATAGGTGCAATATAAATTGCACTTCCACTTATCCCAGTGTTTCAACCTTCAGTCGTCTCATGGTTGCCGCAGTTATTATGTTGGAGATGGGGTGTGAAAAAATAGGAAAGTCACTTCATGATCAAGAAGGAGTGACCATAAGCAGGTGAGATGAATACCTACGCCATTTTTAAACAAACGCAATCCCTACGAGTCAGTGATGGTGCAGAGGTGCCTCTCTTAACAGGTTGTGAGCAGGCAACCTTAACCCTGGTTCTAGTCTGGCCACAGCTAGGAGATTTTGACAGTTTGGAATATGCCTGGTGGTTGCAGCGACAGGCCGAACAGATTCAAGCCAAAGGCGTGCAAATTCGAGCGGTGGGTATTGGAGATCGCAACTCAGGACAGAAATTTTGTGACTTCACTGGATTTCCAGCAGAGCATTTGTTCATCGATGCCACGGGCCAGCTCCATCAACAGCTTGACCTGTACCCAGGCTTGACCTGGAAGGTGCCGTTTTTCTCCCCGATTCAGAATTCATACCTAAATTTGCTACTCATGTGTGCAGGGATTGGCAGCCCTGGAACATTGGCGGAAGTGTTTCGAGGCTATCGGGGCGATTGCAATGCCCCGCAACTCATTGCTGAGGATGAAGAAGTCAAAGCATTTCCCCTCCCACCCGTGAACGGTGCTTTATTCAATCGCGCCGGAGGCAAAGGGTTTCAGCGCCCCTTTGAGTTAGCAACCCTGCGCTTACGCAATATGGCTGAAGTCTTGAACCATTGGCAAACCTATGTTCCTGATGCCACCTACATCACTCAACGGGGAGGCACGTTTCTGTTTGATCAGCAGGGTAAACAGGTGTATGAACATCGCGATCGCGGCATACTAGGATTCTCAGCTAATATGAGCAATCCCCTGTCTTTTCTGCTGACGTGACATCAAATTATATTCATGGTTATTCTGCCGCTGAGCAGCAGCGGCTGCTAAAACAGTCCCAGTATTGGCAAGATCGTTTGATTTGCCCAGGCTTAGACTATCAACCCGGCGATCGAGTGTTAGAAATTGGCTGTGCCGTCGGTACAACCTTGGGCGTATTGGCCAGTCAATTCCCCGGCATAGAAGTGGCTGGCCTAGACCGAGAATCGAACCAAATCCACCAGGCTCGACAATACTTGGCCTCGGTTAACATTCCTGTTGATCTGCAAGTGGGTGAAGCAGAGAATTTACCTTGGTCCGACAACCACTTCAACCATGTCTACATCATGTGGTTACTGGAACATATGGTTGAGCCTAGGCCCGTTCTTCTAGAAGCCCAACGGGTACTGCAAGCGGGCGGCACTATCACTCTTATAGAGACTGATTACACCAGTCATGTGGTCTATCCTCTATCCGAGGATTATGACTATCTTGCCCAAGCCCAATGCCAGCTTTTTTCTCGAACGGGTAATCCTCTCGTTGGGCGTCAACTCGGATCTCTGCTGGTTCAAGCTGGATTTTCTGAGGTGCAAAACCAGCCCGTCGGATTTCATGTTTTTCAAGGTATGCCTGATCAAGCCCTGGAGCAGCATGTTGAGTATTGCTTGGGGTTTTTAGAACCGATGATTCCTCAGATGGTGCAGCTTAATCTGGATGAGCAACGGCTGCTAAAAGGACTGGCCCATTTACAGGCTATTCCCGAGCACCCTGACGGGGCAATGACAACCATTGTCTATCGGGCCCAGGCCCGAAAAAATTAACTGAGGCAAACGCAAGTGGCGAGTCTAAAACAGCATATTCTCTTCTTTCTGATTGGATTGGGTGTCCTGTTGGGGAGCCCTCGGTTTGTTGCTGTCTCTCAAGAGTCTGGAACGTCTCAGCTGGGTAAGCAATTACAACAACAGGTTCAAAACTGCGTGGGTCGTGCCCCTACTGCACCACAATCTACCCAACGTTATCAAACCTGCATCACTCAGCTGATTCTGCTGGATGCTAAGGGCAATCGACGCTCAGATGCGTCTCAGCGCTTATTGGTACTTTTCGAGGCTATGGGCATTGCCATTCCTCAACGGCAACGCCAGGGCCAAACGACTTTAGCGTTGCAGGCCATACCCAGAAGCAACTGCTTCAGCCTCCCGGTCAAACTGAAGGGATACACTGGGCAGTTTTTGCTGGATACAGGTGCAACCCATACCATCATCAACACAATCTTGGGGAAACAACTGGGGTTGCCACTGCAAGACTATCCACCCAATTTGACCCAAGGCTTAGCATTTGGAAATGGTAAAAAAACTCAGGTGGGTATCTACCCAGCCTTAACCTTGAGTATTAAGGATGCCTCGGTTCAGCAGATTCATCCCTTGGGTATGGCGAAACAGGCCATGCTCCACAATCTATCTGGAATCCTCGGGCTAGATTTTCTCAGTCAGTTTGATATGGTTATTGACCCTAGGCATCGTCAGATCCAATTGCTCCCACCGACTTCCCAAAAAGAGGGCATCCCCTTAATAGGCAAGGGGGGCTGGCTGACGGTTCAGGTGTTAATTAACGGTCAAGGTCCCTTTACCTTTGCCTTGGATACCGGGGCGACCCAAACGATTCTCTCTCCTAAACTAGCGGCCCAATTGGCCCTCTCTCCCAGCGCTAAACCGGTTCAATTACAAGGATTGCTGGGGACAGAGGCAGCCCAGCCTACGCAGCTTGACTCGATTCAGATCGGCCCGCATCAAACGACACAGCTCGATGCCTTAATTATTGCCAGTCCATTAATCGCACGGATGCAGGTAGATGGTCTCATTGGTCAAAATTTCCTCAATCAATACCAACAGCATTGGCGCTTTGGCTCTCAGAATGCCTTAGGCATGGTTGAACAAGGGACATTAAAACTTTCCCCCCTGATGCCGTAATTTTAGGTCTAGCGGGTCCAAGCTGGATGAGACAGCAAAGCATTGATAACCTGAACTCCCCGCAATTGGTTAGACAAAGGTAGATGTCCTTTAGGAGCACTCAGGTCCCAGGTGAATTCATCAGGCCAACGCGTCCAATTTCGCCCCGAACGCCAGTTGATCTTGGGCCAGAGTACATCCCAATTGCGGCCAACACTGAGCCATAGCTGCCGTTGAACACTATAGCCGAATTTCCCTTCCGAATGGACTAACCACAGCTGGTTAATGGTTTGTAGGTCAGGAATGGGATATTGCTCAACTTCAGTGAAATATATCCATTTCCGTTTGGTGGCTGCTGGCCCTGATAGCTCACAGAGCTTACTTAACGTTAAGTTGTCGGCGGCTTGAAAGGATTGCTTAGCCAGTGAACGCTGGAGAGGTAAGTAGTCAATATTTTGCTCAGAGCGTAGGGGGACCACACCAGCATCAAAATGCTCCTGCAAAAAGCTCTGGACTGCTGGTACCTCTGTCCCTAACAGCAGCTCATAACAGCGGCCATCAATAAAAGTAGAAGTGTCCTGCTGGCGAGAGAGTAAAAAGTTCTGCAAGATGGCATAACCTGCTTCCCCCTGAGCCAGAATATCTGGCATCACCTGGAGCTGTATCTTTTCTGAGCCAGTGTTGAGTTGAGACTCCAACTCAGCAATATCAGGCGGGTGCGATTGAGCAGATGCGTCCATAAAGTTGTAGCGAATTTATCCTGTATCTTAAGCTATCAAACCCTGGGGGAGTCTGACGAGGAAAATCCTTTTGTTCTTTTCTCTTCAGGCATAACCATCCGCTGAATGGTTATGCTTCAGAATCCCCGTCGGTCGTGAGGGACTGGAGTGCAGAGATTACTCGGTAAACGTCCACCCGTTCAACTTTTCCTTTCAGGGCTAAGGTTCCCCAGTTCTCGACTTCAAATTGGTTGTCTAAGTACTCAAGAGTTTCTTTAGCAATCAATACCCGACAAGAAGAGCTTTGCCGTTGCTTGTCAAAACTTTCCAATCGGGAGGCGGTATTGACACTATCGCCGATCACGCCATACTCCAAGCGAGTTTTACTGCCTAGACTCCCCACCACCACGGACCCAGTGAAGATACCGGCCCGCATCTGAACCGCGGGTAGCCCGCTTTTTTGCCATTGGGGATTGAGTGCGTCAAGGCGTTTGCCCATATCTAAAGCACAGGCCACCGCATTTTGAGTATCCCTTGCGATCGCAGCCTGTTCTTCATTGGCAATGGGGGCACCAAAAACGGCCATCACCCCATCCCCCGTAAATTTATTAATCACCCCATGATGGGCTTGTACACTCTGGGTCATAGCTTCTAAATATTCATTGAGCCACTCCAGAAGCTGTTCCGGCGACATCTTTTCCGAAATCGTGCTGAACCCCTTTAAATCCGTAAACAACAGGGTCGCGGTTATTCTCTGGCCTGTAAGCTTGCCATCCTCTAAAAGTTCATCTCGTCGTTGCCAGAGGGTTTCGGCAATTTCGGGGGAGGTACTTTGCCCCAACAGTTTCATCACCATCTTCTGTTGCCGCTGAGCTTGCTGGGCGTTGTAAATCACCACAATGCCCGTAGCGCCGACAAATGCGAGAAAGGGAGGGACCAAAGGAATCCAAATTTGCTGAGAAAATAATATTCTACAGACGCTATACAGCACGATTAGAGCCATGCCACTGCCCAGCACTAACCCCATCGGATGGCGAACACCCCAGGCCAGCAGGCTCCCGATCAGCGCCCAACCCAAAATCCATATCATTTCCCCCGGTTCCGGCCAGACGGAAATCAGGTTGCGGGTGCCGTCTGCCGCATCTAGGAATTGACTAACCATTTGGGCATGGATAACCACACCGGGCATCGTCTGCCGATCGTCCAGGCTAGAACTATAGGGGGTATGGAACAGATCTTTGCCGCTTTCGGCAGTCGTACCCATGAGGATGATGCGGTCTTTAATCAGGTTGGGATTAACCTGGCCTGCTAACACCTCGGACAGACTGACCTGCTCCACACTCTCGTGGGCAGATCGATAGTTGATCAAAATTTGATAGCCCCGAGTATCCGCATTGATATAAGAGCCATCGTTACTTTGCAAAGGCCAAAATACAGTGGGACCAATTTGCAGCACATTGGGGTCGACTTCGCTGGGCTTGTCTTCTTTGCCCTCATCCTTGAGGTAGCGGAGGGCCATTCTCAGGGCAAAGGACGGAAAGTAATCCTCTTGATACAGCAAATTACGACGAACAACTCCGCCAGAATCAACGACGGTATCGTTGAATCCCACCTGTGTTTCTGGTACTCCAGTGGGGGGAGGGATGGTGGCCTCATGTTCAGAGCCGAGTTTAGTAATCACAACCACCCGGTCAGATTCCTTCATCTGTTGAACGAGTTGGGCATGGCCGTTGGTTTGGGTCGGTTCTTTGAGATTGGGAATAGGCAGATTACGCCAAATATCTAGACCAATGACTCGGGGCTGATGGGTTTGTAGTTTTTTGAAGGCATCAGCTAGCACGCTGTCAGGAATGGGCCACTGTCCCATGGCTTGAATATCCGCTTCGGTGATTCCGACCACTAGGAGTCTTGAATCTTTACCCAAATCGGGTTGGGCTTGCACAAAGTGATCATAAGCGGACAGTTCCAGGGACTGGAGCCCTGCAACCCGCAGGAAACCGATTTGCCAGCGGGTGACTTGCCGAATACCTAGAACGCCACCGCTCACCACGAGTCCGGCAAGGAGAGCGATGGCCAGGTTAGGCCAACGGGATCGGAGTTGATGGAAAAACTGAGCCAAGATACCAAAAAATCATGGGGTTGCGGTATGAGTATAGTGTAGAGCGATAGTCCAGATGATATTGATATGGCCGACTATTTGATCGCAACCTTAAGCGATCGCATCCAAGCAGAAGAAGTCCATTTAGCCTTGCAAGAGATCGGATTGTCGGAACCCAATCTTAATCTGTTTGGCAAAGGCTACAAGACGGGAGAAGACTGTAAAGACTTTGATCCTGCCCTGATTACCAAACGACAAATGCAGCGCATGATGATCTTTTTGCTGCCCCTAGGATTTGTAGGAGGAATTATTTTCTACCAGGCAGTCCGGGTGGATGTTCTACCTAGCTTGGGATTTGTCGGGAATGCAGTGATAGGAGGACTTTTAGGGGCTGCTTCTGGTGCATTAGGGGGATATATCACAGGGGGCGGTTTATCTTTGCTGTTGGATAAACCTGTTCCCTATGCGGAGCAAATTGAAGCAGGAACCTTTCTTATTGTTGTCCGGGATGCAGAAGATTTAAAAATGCGCCAGGCAAACCGCGTCTTCAGAACCCTCAATATTGATAATGTTGCCTATTATGAGCGACCAGATTAAACTACAAACGACAGCATAAATCACAACAGTTTGGGTCTTATAATCATGGCCTTGGATGGGGAAAGGCTAGCCTGCTTGTTGGAAGGGTTTCCAGAAGTAACTGAATATTCTCTTGGGCTTGAGGGGGCTGAAGGAATTTTCCTTTAGATTTGGTGCTGTGCTGTTTCGATACTCTGCACTTATATTTTGAACCTCTGGGTCAAACAAAATTATCGGTATCTTGATGTACCCAGAAATGGGACTTAAAAAACTATTCTGCAATGTCTTTTATAGTTTTTTTTTGCTAAAATGCCAAAAGGCTAAAAATTATATCTATTTATACAGTACTGATATAGCATTTATTCCTTATTGAAAATTATAGAAAAGTTGTATGCATAGATTGGTCAATCGGACCTCCATCTTTGTGGATGGAAATAATATGTTTTATGCCCAGCAGAAGAATGGCTGGTTTTTTGATCCCCGTCGAATTCTAAGTTATTTTACTGAACCCACTGATGTTCGCTTAATTAATGCGTTTTGGTATACCGGTTTAAAAGATCCTCAAGACCAAAGAGGGTTTAGGGATGCCCTCATCAGTTTAGGCTATACCGTCCGCACCAAAATCCTGAAAGAATATTACGATGATTCATCCGGCCGCTACTCCCAAAAAGCTAATTTAGATATCGAAATTGTCATCGATATGTTTAATACAGCGGAGCAGTATGACCAGGTTATTTTATTAAGTGGAGATGGTGATTTTGAGCGTGCAATTGAATTATTGCGCTCTAAGAATACCCATATAACCGTTGTGTCGACAGAAGGCATGATTGCCCGGGAACTTCGGAATGCAACGGATCGGTATATTGACCTCAACAAAATTCGCGATCGCGTCGAAAAAATCGAACCCTGATTCTGCTGAACGGCCTTTTGCCAGCAAATTTGAGATTCAGTACTCTAGAATAGGGACATCTAATTTTTAGATAGTGTCTTTTTCTTTTTCTACCTAAACATGGGTACTGGATAAAACCATGATCAAATTTCAACCCCAACAGGTCGATCGCATTCTCATCTTTGATACCACCCTTAGAGACGGTGAACAGTCTCCAGGGGCTACCCTGCATATCGATGAAAAATTGACGATTGCACGGCAGTTGGCAAGGTTGGGCGTTGACATTATCGAAGCGGGTTTTCCCTTTGCCAGCTCAGGCGATTTTGAGGCGGTTCAGCAGGTGGCTGCAGAGATCGGCACTGAAAATGGCCCGATTATTTGTGGTCTAGCCAGAGCCACTAAACATGATATTAAAACAGCAGCAGAAGCCCTGAAACCTGCTTTCCATCATCGCATCCATACGTTTATTGCCACGTCAGATATTCATCTGGAATATAAACTCAAGAAAACCCGCCCCGAAGTGTTGGCCATTGCCCAAGAAATGGTGGCTTTGGCTAAATCCTTTACGGACGATGTGGAGTTCTCTCCAGAAGATGCGGTGCGCTCCGATCCCGAGTATTTATATCAGGTATTGGAAGGTGCGATCGCAGCCGGTGCTACCACTGTCAACATCCCGGATACCGTTGGCTACACAACCCCTCAAGAATTTGGGGCTCTAATTCGCGGAATTAAGGAAAATGTTCCTAACATTGATCAAGCCGTTATTTCCGTTCACGGCCATAATGATTTAGGCTTAGCCGTTGCTAACTTCCTGGAAGCCGTCAAAAATGGAGCTCGCCAGTTAGAATGCACCATCAATGGCATCGGTGAACGGGCCGGGAATGCTGCGCTTGAAGAGTTAGTAATGGCCATGCATGTGCGCCGCCAGTACTACAACCCTTTCCTCGGACGCCCTCCCGAGTCTGAAGCCTCCCTTACCAATATCGATACCCAACAAATTCATAAAACTTCCCGCTTGGTCTCTAATCTGACTGGAATGCTGATTCAACCCAATAAGGCGATTGTGGGAACTAATGCCTTTGCCCATGAATCGGGGATTCACCAAGACGGTGTGCTTAAGCACAAACTCACCTATGAAATTATGGATGCCCAATCCATTGGCCTAGGGGATAACCAAATTGTTTTGGGTAAGCATTCTGGCCGTAATGCCTTCCGTACTCGCCTCCAGGAATTGGGTATGGAGCTATCCGAACAGGATCTGAATAAAGCCTTCATTCGCTTTAAGGAGTTAGCGGATAAAAAGAAAGAAATTTCTGACCGCGATATCGAGGCCATTGTTAAGGATGAAACCCAGTCCCAGGTGGTTGGGGGCTTCCGTCTAGAACTAGTGCAAGTCTCCTGTGGGGATCATGCTTGTCCCACGGCCACCGTAACCATCTGTACGCCTGACAATCAAGAGCTGACAGATGCCGCGGTGGGGACTGGCCCTGTGGATGCGGTTTATCAAGCCATTAATCGAGTCGTCAAGGTCCCGAATCGATTAATTGAGTTTTCTGTCCAGTCTGTTACGGCTGGAATTGATGCGATTGGTGAAGTCACCATCCGACTAGAGCAGGATGGCAAGATTTATGCCGGATATTCTGCTAATACAGACATTATTGTGGCATCTGCTCAGGCTTATCTCAATGCGTTGAATCGCTTACATGACTCAACTCACCAGCAAAATAAAACTCAAAATCAGGAAACTGATCTTTTGGTAGAGCAAACGGTCCATGCTTAAGGCAGTGAACCATTGCCATTGTGCAATGGTAGCTCAGCAGATATTGCTGAACTGAAAAGCTGTTCCTATTTAAGTTCATGACCTCTGATCAACCTATCCCTTTTAGTCCTGAGCCTCCTCGATCGTTAGATGCCCTTATGCATGAGCGAGATCAGGCTCAGGCAAGTGCAAAGCGCTGGCGTCGTCTATATGAAGTCGAAGCACAGCAGCGCCAAAAAGAATCGGAAGTGGCAGAGCAAACGATCCAAAGCTTGAGAGCTGAGGTTCAGCGTTTGTGCCAGTTTTCAGGCGGTGCACCTATGCTGATGCCTTCACCAGGGGAGTCTAAGGGGAAATCTAGTACGCATTTGCGTAATCAAATAGCTGATTTGATGGCCGAACGGGATCAGCTGTTACAAGCGTTGGAGCAAGAAAAGCAAAGCCATGAAAAGACGAAGCAAAACCTGATTAGTGCGTTAGGTGATGCATTGGGTGCCCAAAAGCAAAAACGATCGTTAGCATTGCCAGCATCACGAGCAGGTGCCAGGGCAGGTGCTATTATCCTCAAAGATCGAGATGGACGAAAATCTAAGCCTGACTAATGGGCTGATAATACGCCAGTAGAAGTCAGTGATATAGCTGTTGAATAGCAGCGATTTTTCTAAATAAAATCGGGATGAGAGGATTTGAACCTCCGGCCCCTTCGTCCCGAACGAAGTGCGCTACCAAGCTGCGCTACATCCCGTCACAGAGTTCGTATTGAACACTCCTACACCTTAGCCTAGCATTAGGATGGCGTTCCATTCAGACGGGTCAAAAGTTTGTTTAAAGGTGACAACTGGCAAGAGATTATATATAATCACCACTGTGTGAGGAGCGAACTAAAAAAAGGGCATCAAGACGAAACACGGCCAGTCGTTGATGCCCTTTTTTTGCATTTTATTGGATAAACCCGAGGCAACGATGCTAGACTATATGTTGACTCGGACCCATGCGATTACAACGCCTCAATCTTGTCAGGACCGGAAGGTAGCAGCAATACGGGATGCTTGTGATAGGCGTGGACTCCGGGTCACTTTTGTATTTGGATATAATGATTTTGAGGGAGACTAAAATCGCCACATTACGTCCAAGATCTTAGATCGGCCCTTTATCTCTGTTCCATAATACGATTGGATTTCTAATAGGCAATGAACGACCTTCCTGATTTTGTCAAAAAGGCCTTTTACCTTGGAGTTGGCGTTGCCTCCTATGCAGGTGAACAGGCGGGTAATAAAGTCGCTGAAATCCAAGAGCGGGCCCAGCAACTGGCTGACGAAATGATTCGTCGCGGTGAGATGAATGCTGATGAGGCGAATCGGTGGCTCAATCAATTTAATGACACCCCTACACAAGTCTCGGTCGAAGAGGTTCCTTATCCCGATCAGCCTCAAACGATTGAACTGGTGACGGGAGATGAAGCTGAACAAACTCCTCCATCTGAATCAGAGGATATTCAAGCGCAAGTTAACGAGCTCGAAGAAGAACTACGTCGTCTTCAAGATTCATAAAGAACGTTCCTTGTAATGTCTAGCTCCAGTAGAGGGACTATTTATGAATGATTTTTCGAAGGATGTACAAGCATTTCTACAGCAAGTTTTCCTTCAATCTGAACAGCTTATTGATGCTTCTGTAGACGTGCTTGATCAAACTCTTATCCAGATTGAGCAAGGGGTAGATGAGTATGTTGAACCCTTAGTGAAAGAGATTGAACAGGGACTAGATGAGCTTCTTGACCCTATCGTTGTGGAGCTTGTCGCGTTTGAGCATGAGCTGGAAGAACTGGCCTCGCCTTTAACGCAACGGCTTTATCCTTTATTCGATCAGCAGCCTGCTTGCGTTGGTTGCCGCCATTACCATGGCAAAACCTATGGAGAAGCATTTCTAGTGTGTGGCATGCATCCCTATGGTGTTCCAACGGATTCTTGTCCAGATTGGGAGTCTTGTTAGAGAGCATTCATGGGCTCTGGTATACCTGAGTGCCTCTGGACTTCAATTACGACTTATTTTTAACTCTCAGCATGTGGTAATCCCAGCACTGACTGATCTCCAGAGACCACTGAGCCAATCTCGTAGGCAGAAATTTGATGTTCACCAAACCAGTTTAAGGTTGCCTGGGTTTGTTCAGGAGCAACGACCAACATAAATCCGATACCCATATTGAAGGTGTCAAACATATTGGCTTGGCTA
The DNA here is from genome assembly GCF_021497025.1 of Acaryochloris sp. 'Moss Beach'. Lineage (NCBI taxonomy): Bacteria > Bacillati > Cyanobacteriota > Cyanophyceae > Acaryochloridales > Acaryochloridaceae > Acaryochloris > Acaryochloris sp. 'Moss Beach'. The sequence goes on along the minus strand of NZ_CP071717.1, from coordinate 279,175 downwards.
ACCTTGCCAGCCGCTGCTAGCCATTCAAAAATAGGTGGGATTGGCCATTGTCCGACGCTGAGCTGTAGGGATTGGTCCTGTTGTAAGCATCGAGGTCCATTTTCAGGTAATCCGCCCCCAGTAATATGGGCCATGGCGTGAATGTCTAGGCCAGAGCGAAGAGCAGACAAAACGGGCTTGACGTAAATTTGAGTCGGAGTGAGAAGGGTTTCCCCTAGGCTCATTCCTCCTAGTCTTTCAGGGCAGTCTTGCCAGTTCCATCCAGGTTCTGAGCGATGGGGATTAATGCCTTCCGCAACGATCTTTCTAACTAGACTAAAGCCATTACTGTGAACACCCTGACTCGCTAAACCGATCACAGTATCTCCCATGTGGATGTTGGTGCCATTCAGGAGTTTCTGTTTGTCGACGATTCCAACACAAAAGCCTGCTAAGTCATATTCACTGGGCTGATAAAACCCAGGCATTTCTGCTGTCTCTCCCCCTAAAAGAGCACATCCAGACATCTTGCAGCCTTGGGCGATCCCGGCAATAACTTGCTTGAGCTGTTCAGGTTGAAGTTGGCTAGTGGCGAGATAATCCAGGAAAAATAAAGGCTCTGCCCCGCAGGTCAGCACATCATTGACACACATGGCGACTAGATCGATGCCGACGGTGTGATGTTGATTGAGCGCTTGGGCTAATTTCAGCTTAGTGCCGACGCCATCAGTCCCTGAGACCAAAATGGGTTCTTGATAGCCAGTCGGTAATTGAAATAGGCCATTGAACCCCCCTAGATTGCCTAGGACTTCCGGGCGAGCAGTGTCAGCTACCATCTGCTTGATATCACTGACAAAGGTCCGCCCTGCCTGTATGTTCACACCAGCTTCACGATAATCCATGCCCAAACCTTTCCGATTCCTAAGAGCAGCATGTCATGATGACAGATTATGATCCTTCAAAGCAATACATTGTCAGGATCAAATCGAACTAGCTATAGCTAATGGTCAAAGTAATGCCAGCGAAAATAGCCTACTAGGAATGGTATCTACCTCTTAGTTCTTGCGGCCATCTACTATTAATAAATTTACCAAAACTGATCGATAAACATCACCTATGAATGCTCTGGTTTCTGTCGCTATAAAATCTGATTGAAAGCTCTACTAGCTATATATATAGCAGGATCTAGCTTTGTGGATGATGAGAATATGTCTAGAAGTTTTAATGATGTTTGTAACTGCTGATATTATTCCTGTGCTAAAAATAGCAATTAAAATAGATGGCTTTAATTGACTAAAGTATTTGAATATTCAAACAACAAAAAAAGTACTGATAGTTTTTACTAATCAATTATCTTGAGTTCCTGACCGCCTGAAGATATGAATTTTTCTTGCTTTCAGCGTTTTAAGCATCAGTGAATCCCAATGAGATGATGTTCGCAATATACGAGTTTAGGTATTTGTCTCAGCAAGATCCCTGATTTCAGCGACCTAGCGTTCGTGATAGGGTAATTAAGTTCTGTAAAGGAAGATTGAATCCTGTAAAGGTAACTAGAGTCTCCTCCGTATTTTGTGTTAAAGGTGACTGCTTTCAATCTTGTCCTTCTATACTCTCCAGGCAAGAACATTCATGAGAAACAAACTGGTTTTAACTGGCCTAGCGGCTGCACTCACGGTATCTGTTGTGAGCGCACTAAGCACGAGTGAGGCCAACCAAACCCTAGAAGTAGAGAAGTCTATTCCAGAGACAGTTCGTGAGCAAGAGGCATCAACAGACTCTCCGAATGAGGTTGATGCTTCTGAAAAAGCTCAAGATGCCGATGCGGTCAAAGTTGGAGACAGCCAACCTAATGAAGCCGTTAGTGACCAGCCTGCGATCGCAAAAATTCACGCCTATGAAAAGGCCGGTCGTTCTGCCGCTACTTTATATGTGCGCAACATTCCCGTCGTTACATTTCTCGGGACGGAAAAGTCTGCTCAAACTGAGAAAGTAGCTACAGCCAAATCAGAAACATCTCAACCCGAGGCAAATCAGCAAAATCCAGTCTGGCGAGCCACAACCGTTGCAGCCAAGATTAATCAGTTGGAGCGAGATGGGGTTGATGCCAATAACATTAAGGTCATTTGGGATAAAGAGCGCGAGAGCTATGTGATTAAGACAGGAGATGCTCACATCCTGGAAATGAGCGAGCTAACTGTCCTTCCCAAAACCACCAAAGATATGGGAGATGATGCACTCAAGATTACGAATCTGCTGCGTCGTCAAATGGGCAGTACGGTGGCATTAAAGGATATTCCCGGTCGTCCTAAGCCTCCTTCGCCTGCAATTGCCGCAGCATCTGTTCGGTATCAGGTGAGTGGTGAAGCTTCTTGGTATGGACCAGGCTTTCATGGTAACTACACCGCAAATGGTGAAGTTTATAATCAGAATGCGTTGACCGCAGCTCATAAAACCTTGCCCTTTGGGACCCGAGTTAAAGTAACCAATCTGTATAACGGACGTTCTGTGGTTGTGCGAATCAATGATCGTGGACCTTTTATTCCTGGGCGAATCATTGATTTATCCCAAGGTGCTGCTCAACTGATCGGTGTTACTAGTAGTGGCGTAGCTCCTGTACAGATGGATATTCTGCAATAGCCACGAATGAGCTTTCTAGATTAAAAAAGACAGCCTCTTATTAGAGGCTGTCTTTTTTAATCTAATTCCTAGAAAATCAGGATGAGACGATTTTCTAACTTCGCTGATAGTAGAAATAGGTCAGCATTGGAATGGCTGTCGCCAAGAGCAATAGGACAACGACTAGTACTGCTGAGTTGGTGTCATTGGTCTCTTCAGCAGTGCGGAAATTACTTTCAGAAAAAGCGGTGACTTCAACTTCAGGTGGACCGGGATCTTCTTGTCCGGTGATCACAGCTGAGAATCGATCCCCAGCTCCGATAAAGGCCTCGTTATAGTTGCCTTTACGAATCGGAATAAGCAGATTATCAAAGGCAATACTGTGAGCTATTTCTTCGGAAAGCACTTTCTGAGCTTCTTGGCCCACTAGAATAGCAGGGGCATTGGTGCGAGCATCATAAACCAACAAGACTTGGTTGGCTTGATCTTCTGCTGTAGGAAACCACTGTTCAAATAAGGTGTTCGCAAAACTGTCTGCTGTTTCACCATAATTCAGACCTCGAATGGTAATCACCCGAACGTCTGTCCCGGTCTGCCGGGATATTTGTTTAAGGGTTTTATTGACCGAACGCTCGGTAACGACGCTGAGTAGTTCTGCTTTGTCGGCTAACCACGTCGACTGACTCACGGAAAGATTGGGGATATCCTCAACAACGGTTGCCAACGCTGGGGGAGACCAAAGCGGTAATCCGACCAGAAGGGTGAGCAGGCCAACAATCAACCACCGCTGTAGTTGTTCCTTCCAATCCCATAATTTGTTGAGTTGAACTTTCATCCTAGATAACCTTCAATCAATGTATTTCAATGAGCCACTGTGTATGCAGCAGTGTATGCAAGCAATTCACTCTATTCATACTATTGATCCGTTGCCTTGGGATCAACAATTGTAATGAAGCTGATAAGAGTTGCTTAAGTCTTTGATTGATTAAAGTTGAATCGAGGGTGAAACCGCCTAAGTACTGTGGCAGCTATTGCTTAAGAGGGACTGGATATCAAAATCTGCTCAAGGATTAAGTCCGTGGCTGCAGCAATGTCGTCCAATATGTAGTTAGGACTATAGGCAGAAAGTTGAGTTTGATCTCTAATGCCAGACAAAACTGCGATCGCAGGTAGGTTTTGGGACTGGGCTGCAATGATGTCCGCTTCCGTATCACCCAACATCCATGTTTGATCTGGGAGTAATTCCTGCATTGCCTTTTGCATCAGCAGGGTTTTATCTTCAATATCTTGGGTTTTTATATAGTCATTGGCCAGACAATACCGCTGCTCAGGCCGGAAGAACCTGTCTAGACCATAATTCGACAGAGCAAAATCTAATTCTCGAGTTCGTCTCATGGTCATCACCACAAGTTCTACTCCCGTAGACTGGAGTTTCTGCAGCGCAGCTCGGGCACAGGGAATGATCAGATCATGCTGAAAATAGGGCATCGTATGAACAGTGATTCGGCGTAACTGGGCAAAGTCCTGGGCCTGTGAATCATCGAGCCCTGAATTGATGCCAATTTGGGTTTCTGGGATTCTTGAACGTTTGAGAGACCAGAATTCCGGCTTAGTGAGAGGGGTTATGGTTTGCCCTGGCCTAGCAATAGTGGTTAGACAATATTGATAAACCTGATAATACCGTTCAGATACATCAACGATTGGACCATCAAAATCTGTAATTAATCGGGGCATCGAACCATCTTTTTCAAGTCATTGCGGAACAATGCAGATACTTTATTTGAGAAAGGTATATTTTAAGTATTGTAACGTGTTATCACTAGTCCTTGAATTCTATTAGGGATGCTAATACTGACCTTCTATCGCTTTCAGATGCAGCATGGATAATGATTTAAGCCTCATAGATACTCCGGATGAACAGCTGAGTCCAGACATTACTCCTGAAGAGTTGGCCGCTGTCACTCTAGAAACAAAAAAATTAGAAAAACGACATCGGCAAATCCAAGCTCAGATTTCTTTGCCCTTTTCACCTGAGCAGATCTGGGATGTCCTCATTGACTATGAAGCCCTAGCAGATTTTATTCCCAACCTGGCTAAAAGTGAGCGTTTACCCCATCCAGAAAGTATTCGCATTGAACAAATCGGTGTTAAAAATGCGTTATTTCTAAAATTCTCGGCCCGGGTTGTGCTCGATATGGTGGAAGACTTTCCCCATGCCATTCGATTTGAGATGGTTGAAGGTGACTTTAATGCCTTTGCAGGCTCTTGGAAAATGATAGTGGCTGAAGATCAGCCAGGCACAACCTTAGCCTATACCTTGCAGGTCTGCCCAACGCGCTTAATTCCGGTGAAAGCAATAGAACTGCAGCTTGGGAAAGACCTACCTCGAAATCTTATAGCGATCCGCCAAAGGTTATACCAAGTTTATGGTGAGTAGCAACTCCCCATCAAGATGACGAATGTTCAAGATGATCTAAATCAATATTTTGGAGATCTTGTTGGAGCTGTCGACGGGATGGGCGACGATAGCGCTTCGTTTCTAACTTGGGCTCATTTTGGACTTTGCCCCGCTTGCCGGATTTGCGTTTCGTTCGGTCTTCAGTAGCTGCCATCATCTGTCGCTTGGCATGTTCCTCTGTCACCTCTGCCAGCAAATTTAAGTAATAAGGATAGCGCTCCCAGTCTCCTCTAACGGCACAGTTGGGTTCATTAATATGCTGGCAATCCTTAAACTGGCATTGGGATTGGGAAAGCCGTTGCCGGATTTCTGGAAAACACCGTCCTAACTGGGCTGGCAGAATGTTGTCTAAGCTGGGTTGGTTAAAACCAGGGGTATCCGCTAAAAAGCCTCCTTTGGAGAGTTCAAATAGCTCGACATGTCGAGTGGTGTGACGACCCTGGCCCCACCGTTCAGAGACACGGCCTACACGCAAGTCGATTTCTGGAATGAAATGATTTATGAGACTGGATTTTCCCACCCCTGATAGTCCTGATGCCACAGTGATGCGTTGTTTGAGAGGACGCTCAAGCGCTTTTAACCCCACCCCTGTTTGGAGACTAATCAAAATAGGATCATACCCCCACTGTTTCATACGATCGCGCCAAGCTTTTTGCGTGGCATAGGAGGTTAAATCCCGCTTATTGAAGCAAAGCACAATGGGCAGGTGGGTCTGCTCCGCTGTGACCAAAAATCGGGTCAATTGTTGGGGGTCTAATTTGGGCTCCGTCAAGGCAAACATCAATAGGATTTGATTGACATTAGCAATGGGCGGACGAGAAAGTTGGGATTGACGGGGGAGAATACTTGCGATCGCACCCCGTTGCCCTAGCCAATCCGGTTCTTCTACAACCACTTGATCCCCGACCATCACCTGTTGGCCTAGCTTTTTGAGGCGAGAGCGGCGAGTGCAGAGTAACTGATCAGAGGGATGATTTTGTGCTTCTTGCAGCTGTACCTGATAAAAGTTGGCCTGAACAGCTAACACTGTTCCCGTTAACGGAGTATCGGTCTGCTTATTCATACATCAGCTGATCTGACTTGCAAAGCGTAAAAACCTGAACAGTCTTGTAATTGTTCAATTTCATAACCAGCCATTTTGAGGCTATCGGGTACTTGCTCAATGGGTTCGCCAGGATCTAACCAGACTTCTAACAATGATCCAGGTGCCATTTTTTGCAGATGTAGCTTGGTGCGAACAAAATTGAGGGGGCAAGGTGTCCCCCTTAAATCGATCTGATCATCTGATGTTGGTAAACGCGGCGGACAGGGTTCCGTCATCGGCCAAAAATGCCCCCTAGGAAACTTTCGATTCCGCCTTTGCCTGTTTGCTCAGCTCGAATACTAGCGAGCTGAACCAACAACTCACGTTCTTCTGGGGAGATACGGTTAGGGATATCGATAATAATCGTGATTAAATGATCTCCCCGACTGACTGGATTACCTAAACGGGGGACACCATGATTCTCTAGCGTTAACACAGTGCCGGGTTGCGTTCCTGCAGGAATGGTAATGTCTTCTTCCCCATCTACCGTTGTTAGGGGCAATTGGGCTCCCAAAATAGCTTGCAAATAACTGATCTTGAATTCTGAAAGGACATTAGTACCATCCCTTCGAAATTCTGAATCTTCTTGGACAAATAGATAGACATATAAATCGCCTGGTGGGCCACCTTTTTGGCCTGCATCTCCCTCATTGGAAACGCGCAATCGGGTTCCCGTATCTACGCCGGCTGGAATTTTGATTTGTAATTTCTTACTGACTTGATTTTGCCCTCGTCCACCGCAACTATCACATTTCTCCGAAACAGTCTGTCCTTGGCCATTACAAGCTGGACAAACAGACACTTGGGTAAAGTTTCCTAGAGGCGTGCGGGTCATGCGTCGAACCTGACCTGCCCCCTGGCAAGTGCCGCAGGTTTGAGGGCGAGTACCAGGTTTTGCACCACTACCTTCGCAAGTTTTACAGCTTTCTAGATGAGAAATGCGAATTTGCTGTTCTCCTCCAAATACTGCTTCTCTAAACTTCAGTTTGAGATCAAACCTCAGATCCTCACCACGTGCTGGACCTGAGCGACGTCTGCCTGATTGTGGACTCCCTCCAAAACCATTAAAAAAGGTTTCAAAGATATCTGCAAATCCACCGAAGTCGCCAAAGTCTTGATAGCCTGCCCCAGCTGCAGAGCTAACACCTGCTTCGCCAAACTGGTCATACCGTCCCCGCATTTGTGGATCGGATAAAGTTTCGTAGGCTTTGTTGATTTCCTTAAAAGTCTCTTCGGCCCCTGATTCTTTATTGACATCAGGATGATACTTACGAGCTAAACGTCGATAGGAACGTTTGAGCTCATCGGGGTCGGCGCTGCGGGAAACACCTAGAATGTCGTAGTAGTCGCGGGCCATATATGGTTCTTACTTAGGTCACTAATTAAGCTGGCAACGCACCTAACTCCTAATCTACGGCTTCATAGTCAGTGATAACCGTATCATCGAAGTCTCCAACAATGGTGGAGTCATCATCCAGTGGTTCTGAAGGCTCTGAACCTGGATCAGGAGTTACTACAGTGCTAGGTTGACTATTATAAACGTCACTCGGATTATAAACATCATTAGGCGATGGCGAGTTTGTTGCCGATTGTTGATAAACTTCAGCCCCAATATCTAAGAGTACCTGCTGAAGCGTATCTATGCGAAGCTTCAAGGTTTCTGCTGTGACATCAGGTTGGTCTGCTAAAACCTTAAGTTCAGCGGCTGCCTGTTCGGCCCGTTGCTTGAGTTCTGGAGAAACTGTACTCGCGTTGTCCTTTAAAGTAGCACTACAGCTGTAGAGCATGCTATCAATCTGATTTTTTTGGTGTGCGACTTCTTTCAATTGCTGATCTTGATCAGCATATATTTGGGCTTCTTGGCGCATTCTCTCAACTTCTAAGCTGCTTAAACCACCTGTATTAGAGATACGAATACTTTGTTCACGCCCCGTTCCTTTATCTTGGGCAGAAACATTGAGAATTCCATTAGCATCAATATCAAAAGTGACTTCAATTTGAGGTACACCCCTCGGTGCCGGAGGTATGCCGGTTAATTCAAAGCGGCCGAGACACTTGTTATCTTTCACCATCGCTCGCTCGCCCTGATAAACCTGGATTTCTACACAGGTTTGCCCATCTGTTGCGGTTGAAAAGCTTTGAGAACGACTAGTAGGTAAGGTTGTATTACGGTCAATAATTTTGGTGAATACCCCCCCCAACGTTTCAATGCCCATCGACAGAGGGGATACGTCCAGTAGCAATAGATCCTTAACTTCTCCTCCCAATACGCCAGCTTGAATGGCTGCACCCAGGGCAATCGATTCATCAGGATTTACAGAACGATCAGGACTTTGACCGCCAAAGTATTGTTTGACTGTTTCTTGGACTGCAGGAATTCGGGTTGAGCCTCCTACCAAAATGATGCGCTCGATGTCTTCAGCTTGTAAGCCTGAATCCTTAAGTGCCCGTTCAACAGGTTCCATCGTTCCTGTTACCAGTTCAGCGGCTAACTCTTCAAATTTAGCTCGGGTTAAATCCATCTCCAAATGCTTGGGACCCGTTTCATCAGCCGTAATGAATGGCAAGTTAATGGAGGTCGTGATCGTGCTGGATAGCTCAATTTTGGCTTTTTCCGCTGCTTCCCGTAATCGCTGCAGCGCCATTTTGTCTTTTGATAGATCAATAGATTCAGTTTGGTGAAAACTTTCTAACATCCATCTCAAAATAGATTCGTCAAAGTCATCCCCACCGAGGTGATTGTTGCCAGCAGTGGCCTTGACCTCAAATACGCCATCCCCTAGCTGTAATATGGAGACATCGAAGGTGCCACCACCTAAGTCAAAGACTAGAATTTTATGGTCTTCTTCTTGCTTTTCCAGACCGTAAGATAAAGAAGCTGCAGTAGGTTCGTTGATGATCCGTAGAACTTCTAATCCAGCGATGGTTCCTGCATCCTTTGTGGCTTGGCGCTGGGCATCACTGAAATAAGCAGGAACTGTGATTACAGCTTGAGATACTGCCTCTCCCAAGTAAGCTTCAGCATCTTGCTTCAGCTTCTGTAAAACCATTGCTGAAATTTCTTGAGGTGTATAGTTTTTCCCTCGAATCTGAACATCAACAGTTTCATCTTTGCCAGGAACGGAGGTATAAGCTACACGAGATCTTTCCGTTTCCGTTTCCTGCCATCTGCGACCGATGAAACGTTTAATACTGAAAATGGTGTTTTCAGCATTGGTGACTGCTTGTCGTTTGGCAAGTTGGCCAACTAGGCGGTCCCCAGATTTAGCAAAACCAACAATACTAGGGGTCGTTCTCCCACCCTCAGTATTAGGGATAACGACAGGTTTCCCCCCTTCAAGAACAGCAACACAGCTATTCGTTGTTCCTAGATCAATACCAATGACCTTACCCATAACTTTTTCGCAGCAAACAGCAATTATGCTTGATTAAATGTATTGAGCTTTCTAAAATGCTCCTCATACTGTAGGGTGCCTCATCTGCCCATGAATTTAATCAACCTTCTGCAAATTAACCTAAAAAATAGGTGTGAAGGGAACGAATTAGACCCTGGCAAAGTTATTCAGAGACAGCGTTTTCAGCTTCCTCAGCAACCTCTTCCTCAGTAACGGCTTCAGGCTCTTCTTGTTCTAAAGGAGCAGCAACTTTTACCATTGCATGTCGTAAAACCTGTTCACCTAACAAATACCCGCTGACTAATTCTTCAACAACCATACCTTCCTCGAACTCGTTAGTGGGTTCGCGCATTACTGCTTCATGGAGGTTGGGGTCAAAGGGTTGTCCTTTAGATCGCATCGGTCCTACCCCAATGCGCTTAAGACAATCCACTAACTGTTTGTAGACTCCTTGGTAACTGTTGTGAATATTTTCTTCTTGATCGGTTTGAGGGTTGATATGAGATCTGGCCCGATCAAAGCTATCAATAACGGGAAGTAGCTCACTGAGAGTATCTCGTTTTACCCGTTGTTCTAAATCTGTTTTCTCACGTGCTGTACGTCTGCGAACGTTCTCGAAATCCGCTGCGATTCTTACATATTGACTAGTGCGTTCGTCTAATTGACTCTTCAAAGCTTCAACTTCTGTGGCTAACTGAGACAGTGCCTCTGACGAGTCTGCTTGTTCAGATATTGGCAATTCTTCTGGTGATGCGGTCGAACTATTGGTCTCATTGTCAGGCGAGGCAGATGAAACAAGTTCTTCTAAAGTATCTATGGACAACTCTTCAGAATCGTCTACCACTAATTCTTCGTACTCTGAGTTTGAATCATCCTGATGAAGCGAAGATTCATCCGAATAACTTACATCGTTAGCCTCAGTATTCTCGTGCTGCTTCGCGTCTTCGCTCATGATGTTCCTATTTTCTTTACTTCCATCAACAAACAGTTTGTTTCGCAGTTCTACAACCTTAATGTGTTGTGTGCTTTAACGAACATGTTTCAGTGTAATTAATCGTATGGTATCTCAGACCTGCTCATATATGAGAGCATTAAAGCTTCCCAAAGTCTGGGAGTCTTCTACTGCTGCTGATTCAAGCTTGAATATAAGTAGCCTGACTCTCAGTTGTCTCCACAACTTGATTTTATATTGCTATGCCAATCTTAAGTAGAGATTTGGAGCAAAAATTTATCATATATCGAGAATTTGAACTATCTAAACTTAATAAGGCCAATAATGGCACCCAATGATAAATAACGGCTGAGAACATTAACGTTGAGGATGTTTTGATCCTAGATATACTCTAGCAATTTTCCCCAAAATTCCCCTTATATCAGATATTCACAGTCTGGCTAACTTGAACGCTGAAATTGCTGATGTCAAGAGGGGTAGAATTCTTGGTGCCCGAGAAGATTGTAAAAACCTCAAAAAATGTGGGCATGCTGAGAACAGCCTCGCCATTGCCTCGACTTGGCAAGGAAGTCTATTTTCAAGCTACATATCCACGGTTAGGTCTTTCGCTTTCATCGCTATGGTTAACTCTTCCTCACAGCGGCGTGCTCTAGTTACTCGGCACAATTTTTCCCCTTTTGGCAATAAGCTGATTTCAACAGGTTATGTTGACCAAGACCAAATGCGGGAAGCGACCTTAGAAAGTCGACGCTCCGGACGTTCTCTTGTCGAAATTCTTCAGGGACTTACTGGACAGTCTTTACCACCAGAACTCCTACGCCAATATAAACGACAACAACTTTTTGAACTAAAGATCCTTTATGGCATCGACTCCTTAGATCTTGAGTTAAGCCAAATTCCGACGGATCAAATCGAAGAATTGATCCAGAATTATATTTCTCTTGACTTATGTCGACGCTATCAGTTGGTCCCCCTAACCCTTGATCAAGAAACGGACCCGGCAACGTTGCTGGTTGCAATGGTTGATCCAGATAATTTAGGTGCTCTGGACGATCTAGGACGAATTCTAAGGGAGAAAAATCTGACCTTGCAACGCATGGTGATTGCGGTTGAAGACTATCAGCAACTCATCAGTAAGTATCTCGATCAGCAAGCTGCTCAGCAAAAAGCTAATGAAAAACCGATTGAGTTTGATTTAGACGATGACTTAGATGCGATCGCAGGTCTAGACGATCTCCCTACTGATGAACTTGAGACTGACCTCGGGGCAGCCCTGCAAGATGCAGAAACGGCTCCCATTATTGGTTTAGTTAACAAAATTCTGGCTAAAGCCTTGCAGAGCGGTGTATCTGATATTCATATTGAACCGCAAGAAGATCACCTTCGTGTTCGATTCCGTAAAGATGGTGTGCTTCAACAGGCCTTCGATCCACTGCCCAGGAAGATTATTCCTGCTGTTATATCCCGTTTCAAAATCATTTCAGAGTTAGATATTGCTGAGCGTCGCCTTCCTCAAGATGGTCGCATCCGGCGACTTTTTCAGGGACGCAAGATTGACTTTCGGGTTAATACCTTACCGAGCCGATATGGAGAGAAGATTGTACTTCGTATTCTGGATAACTCCTCGACTCAACTGGGATTAGACAAACTTGTTGCAGACGAAGATAGTTTAAACATCGTTAGAGAGATGGTCAGTAGACCTTTTGGCCTGATTTTAGTAACAGGACCTACTGGTTCTGGTAAAACCACTACTCTCTATTCTGCCTTAGCTGAATGTAATCACCCGGGTGTCAACATCAGTACCGCTGAGGATCCAATTGAATATACCCTCCCAGGCCTGACCCAAGTCCAGGTGATTCGAGAAAAAGGAATGGACTTTGCCTCAATTTTGAGAGCTTTTCTAAGACAAGATCCAGATGTCATTCTAGTAGGTGAGACCCGAGATAAAGAAACTGCTAAAACAGCCATTGAAGCAGCACTAACAGGACACCTTGTGTTAACGACTCTGCATACGAATGATGCTGCTAGTGCTGTTGCTCGCCTTGCAGAAATGGAAGTCGAGCCATTCATGGTTTCGGCGTCCTTATTGGGGGTTGTTGCCCAGCGTTTGGTACGGCGAGTATGTTCAGACTGTAAAGTTCCCTATCAACCTTCTCCCTCTGAGCTAGGTCGATTTGGGCTATCTGCTTCTCCAGGAACAGAGATCACCTTCTACAAAGCTAATTCGTTATCAGCTGATGAACTTCAAACAGCTCAAGCTACAGGACAAACAGTTTGTTCAAAATGTAACGGTATTGGGTATAAAGGGCGTTGTGGTGTTTACGAAGTTATGCAAATCACTGAAACCCTGCAAACATTAATTACTGAAGGGGCACCTACTGAGCGGATTAAAGAGGTGGCAGTTGAAGAAGGGATGAAAACCCTTCTAGCTTATAGCCTAGAACTAGTTAAGAAAGGGGATACTACCCTCGCTGAAGTTGAACGAGTTACCTTTACCGATAGTGGTCTAGAGGCTGAACTTAAAGCTAAGCGTAAAACATCTCTAACTTGTCGAGTGTGTAATGCAGATTTAAGACCCGAGTGGTTAGATTGTCCCTATTGCACTACACCAAGATTCCAAGATTAATACAGGAATCCATGAAATATTTTTTGTATCAATCAATTTACTCTAGCTGGGAATATTAAGAGGCAATTTATGGACTACATGATTGAAGACCTAATGGAAGAAGTCGTTGAGCGAGGAGGCTCTGATTTACACCTCTCAGTAGGCTTACCTCCCTACATTCGTATCAACGGAAAATTAACTCCTACTGATTATGATCCACTGAGTCAAGAGCAATGTCAGCGTCTTATCTTTAGCATGCTGAATAATACTCAACGAAAACAATTAGAGCAAACATGGGAATTAGATTGCTCTTACGGTGTCAGAGGCCTAGCGCGTTTTAGGGTTAATGTCTATAAGGATCGGGGTACTTATGCTGCTGCATTACGAGCACTCAGCTCTAAGATTCCTGCTATAGAAACGTTGGGATTACCAAATATTGTCCGAGAAATGTCTGAGAAGCCCCGTGGTTTGGTACTAGTGACTGGTCCCACAGGCTCGGGAAAAACAACGACCCTTGCCTCCATGATTAACAATATTAATCTAACTCGGGCTGAACATATTCTCACGGTCGAAGATCCCATTGAATTTGTTTATGAACCTATTAAAAGCCTGATCCACCAGCGTCAAGTTGGTGAAGATACCAAGAGCTTCTCGAATGCACTGCGGGCTGCTCTCCGTGAAGATCCAGATGTTATTCTTGTAGGGGAAATGCGGGATCTTGAAACGATTCAACTTGCTATTTCTGCAGCAGAAACCGGTCACTTAGTTTTTGGGACACTTCATACTAGTTCAGCAGCCCAAACTGTTGATCGGATGGTAGATGTATTTCCGCCTGAGCAACAGACTCAAGTTCGAGTGCAATTGTCTAACTCTTTGGTGGCTGTATTTAGCCAAACGCTAGTGACGCGGAAAAATCCGAAACCAGGTGAGTTTGGGAGAGTCATGGCACAAGAAATTATGGTATCCACTCCCGGAATTGCTAACTTAATTCGTGAAGGAAAAACATCTCAGATATACTCTGCTATTCAAACTGGAGGAAAGTTAGGAATGGTTACTTTAGAGAAAGTCCTAGCTGAACTCTATCAGGCTGGCTCGATTTCCTTTGAATCAGCTGTATCCAAGACATCCCGTCCTGATGAAATGCAGCGATTAATGGGAGCAGCCCCTATGGGTAATCAACGTGGCGCTGGTGCCACTTCTTATCGGCGATAAGTATGGAACATCTTATGGCCTCATTGCCTTACATTTATTCTTCTTTCATTAACTGCTGAGAATTGAGTTATGCCAACTTATGTTGTTCGTGCGCGAGATCCTCAAGGTAAATCTAGCCAAAAAAGGGTAAGCGCAACCTCTCAAAAAGAAGCTCGTTCAAATATCCAGCGTCAAGGACTACAAATCCTTGATATCAAGGAATCTCAAGGCTTCAGCATGAGTGCTGAGCTTGATCTGAGTTTTCTTCAATCCATCACTGTCAAAGATAAGGCTCTTTTCTCTAGACAATTTTCAGCTTTAGTCAATGCCGGGGTTGCATTGGTAAGAGGGTTGGGAGTTATGTCTGAACAGTGCAAGAATCCTAAGCTGAAAAAAGCACTTTTAGATGTGAATGCTGCTGTGCAGCAAGGCGTTAGTTTGTCGGATGCCATGAGAGGCCATCCAGCGGCTTTCGATCAGCTTTATGTTGCCATGATTCAAGCAGGTGAAACGGGTGGTGTCTTGGACGAAGTGCTAAATCGTCTTGCAACCCTACTTGAAGATCAAGCACGTCTCAAAAATCAGATTCGATCAGCTCTTGCTTACCCAGTAGTAGTTGGATTTATTGCTGTATCTATTTTCTTGGGAATGGTCATTTTTCTCATTCCTGTTTTCGATGGCATTTTTAGCCAATTGGGTGGCGATTTGCCAGCATTTACTCAACTGATGGTGAACCTCAGTGAGTTTTTGCGAACACCAATCTATGGAATAATGGTTGCTGCTTTTTTCTTTGGTGCTAGTTTTGCACTCCGTCAATACTATCGAACACGGGCAGGCAGAGAAACGATAGACCGAATTATGCTTAAGTTGCCCCTGTTTGGTGATCTAATTCAAAAGACCGCTGTAGCTAGATTCTGCCGCACCTTCGGGTCTCTCTCCCGTTCAGGGGTTCCTATCTTGTATTCACTGGAAATAGTGCGAGATACTGCTGGTAATCAGGTAGTTTCCAATGCTATTGATGAAGCTCGTCGCGAAATCCAAGGAGGAGGGATGCTAAGTCTAGCTCTGCAGAAAGAGAAAGTTTTTCCTATCCTAGCCACGCAGATGATCAATGTGGGGGAGGAAACGGGTGAGATTGATAAGATGCTCATGAAGGTTGCTGACTTTTATGAAGATGAGGTAGAACAGGCAGTTAAAGCCATGACTAGTGTGATGGAACCCTTAATGATTGTTGTGTTAGGGGGGATGGTTGGTTCCATTCTTGTAGCTATGTATTTACCTATGTTCAAGATCTTCGATCTAATTGGCTAAACAGAAGCTATTCTGTAATTCTCTCAATTTAAGTGTGATTTACGCCAAGTTTCACTAGCTCCTAATACATATTGTAAGCAAGCCCTATCGACTAAGAGATAGGGCTTGCTTACAATATGTATTAGGAGCTTCTTTGAGTGTTTAATTCTCCAGCACAGAATAATTAAAAGCTTGAACTAGAGTGATGCCGATAGATCCAAATTTCTACCAGTTGTTAGATCTTTCTCCTGAAGCCTCTAGTGATAAGATCCATGATGCCTATCGAAAAAAGAGTAAGGTTTACCATCCTGACACGACTACCCTTCCCAAAGAAGTGGCTATCCAAAAATTTCAACAACTTAATGATGCCTATGGCATTCTGAGTAATCCTAAACTAAGAAAAGCATATGATTATCGTTTAGGGGTATCGTCTGTCAAATATACTCCCGTGCAGAAAGTACCCCATTCAGATACTCCATTGGCCTCTTCACAGGTGCAAATTCAAGAACGTCCTTTGTCTCCTGGGGAGCTTGTTGCATTACTAATTTTGTGTATCACCTTCTTAGGGTGTTTAATCCTGGCAGTGGTACTGGGGTTTGCCCGTGGGGAAATGATGTTTGTAGAACCTACTGCTTTAACTGATGTGAGTTCGAAGTTTGTATGAGGAGTTCGCAAAGCGGCTCTATCGATTGCTTCTAAAAATATGCTGGCCTGGTTTCAGGCAGATGTAGTATTGAGCCTCGTATGATGAGTCAGGATGCTCTTTAAATCTCCTTCATTGACCTAACATTTGTCTTTATAATTAAGCACCCAACTATTGATCAATTTAATGTCTAAGTTGTAAGAGTTAGCTAATGACTGAATCATGTTTACCAGATCCTAAAACTCCACTATATAATCACCCTCTCCCCCAAATTGAGCAGTGGCTTCACAAGCTTGGATGTCACCAAGATTCTCAGAATTTGCATCTTTGGCGTGTTGAGCGTGATCAGTGGAAGGCAGAAATATGGCTAGATATTGAGGAGTTGTCTGTTTTGTATGTGCCGGCGGCTTCCACTGAACGTGATATTCAACGAACTTTTAAGTATTCTTTAAGTCGCCAAGATATTGAAGATGCAGTGTTCTCAGGTCCTTAGCGAGTACTATTCCTTGCCTAATTATTGATTTGTACAAAAAACATGTAGTTTTTATTGAATAATTAGTTGACCTTGCCAAATCTTCTATGCCTATCTTGGAAATCTCTGAGTGCTTGATGGAACTCATCCCGATCGAAATCTGGCCATAAGGTTTTGGTAACGTAGAGTCTCAGCATAGGCCATTTGCCACAAGAGAAAGTTACTCACCCGCATTTCTCCGCTGGTTCGAATTAACAGGTCTGGATCAATGATTCCAGCTGTATAAAGATGCCGTTCAAATAAACTTTCATCAATATCATCTAGATGGATTTGATTATGTTGAACTTTAGAAGCAATGTCGCGGCATGCTTGGATAATTTCTCTACGACCTCCGTAATTAGTGGCGATGATAAATTTGATGGTGTGATTATCTTTGGTCGCAGCCATAGCCCGCTGTATTTCTGTTTGTAGTGTCAACGGTAAAGCTTCTAAATCACCGACAAAGTGTATTTGCACGCCTTCATCGATCATCTCTTGTAGTTCGCGACGTAAAACCCTCTCAAATAGCATCATCAAGAATTCCACTTCGTCAAGAGGACGTCCCCAATTCTCTGTGGAAAAAGCATATGCTGTGAGTGCTTGTACGCCCCAATCTTTACAACAGCGGAGAAGAGACTTAAGGGTATCTACCCCACGACGATGTCCGATAATGCGGGGTAATCCTCTCTGCTTGGCCCATCGTCCATTACCATCCATGATGACGGCGACATGTTTAGGTAGTCGCTGAACATCTAAATCTGAAGGGAGTTGCTTTGGAAGGCTTGAATTTAATGTCATATATTCTTGCGAGATTTGAGCAATGGGAATATGAGAGAAAGCAAAGAAAAGACTTGTTTTCTGATTTTCCTGCCTAAACTTCTCAAGCTTGGGGTAACAACTTCTCTATCCACAGATAAGATTAATCGATCAGCCAACAATTCCCTCAACTTACTGCTGGTTAAAGGGCGTCTAAGTATACCTTGTTCTGCTAATGAGATAGATCCAGTTTCTTCAGAAACAACGATGCATACACAGTTGTCAACCCGTTCGGTGATCCCCATCGCAGCACGATGTCGAGTACCGAGTTGGCGAGATGCGGTCTGCTCGGAAATAGGTAGAATAACGCCAGCTGATATGATTCGATCGCCTCGGATTAATAGGGCACCATCGTGTAATAAGGTGGT
Source organism: Acaryochloris sp. 'Moss Beach' (assembly GCF_021497025.1). Lineage (NCBI taxonomy): Bacteria > Bacillati > Cyanobacteriota > Cyanophyceae > Acaryochloridales > Acaryochloridaceae > Acaryochloris > Acaryochloris sp. 'Moss Beach'. The sequence goes on along the minus strand of NZ_CP071717.1, from coordinate 261,267 downwards.
TGTCTGAAAGATGGTTTGGATTATCTCCCGAGAAATTTCTGCACTTAACTTAATTCCTGGCACTGAAAAGTCTCGTTCATCAATCGGAATATTTCGAGTTTCAATGATGAGTAAAGCACCCGTCCGATTTTGGGAGAGTTCTTTTATTGCGTCGACAATTTCATCAATGATGTTATCGGGATTTTGGGTGACCTGCTGTGCAGGACGTAGCATTTTTAACAGTTCGCCTCTCCCCAATTGCTCCAGAAAGCGTCGGACTTCTGACTGAAGAATGACGGCCATGGCTACCGCAGAGCCAATGAGTAAGAAGGTGAGTAACTGATTGAGGTAATTGAATTGCAGTAGCTTGCTAGCAACGGTTGCTAGAACGAGAAAAACGACACCTCTTACCATCCATAGGGTTCGCCGCTCAGCAATGACGAGAAGCAGCATATAAGTTAAAGCTAAAGCAAGGCTGATATCAATTAAGGAACGGAAGGTCTGAACCCAGTCATGGTTTATCAGCCATTCCTTAACCCCGTCCATGCCTTTGGCCTAACCTTCTCGTATACCTATGTCAGTTTAGCGTTATCAGTAATCAGTGCAATATTAGTAAATAGAGGGCAAGCTTGGTTATCGCTATGAAATTTAACCAGCTATTGCTCTAAATGCCTTGGCAGACAATCTTGACGAATGAGGTCTTGAAAAGTTTCTCTTTTAAGAATTAAGCTTGCGTCTCCGTCCTGCACAAGTACAGCAGCAGGTCGGGATATTCGATTGTAATTGGATGCCATGCTGTAATTGTATGCTCCGGTTCCCATTACGACCAGAACATCACCGGGTTGGCTGGGGGGGAGAGCGATATCTTTTAGTAAAATGTCCCCGGATTCACAATGTTTACCTGCGATGGTAACGATCTCTGTGGCGGAAGAATCCATGCGGTTGGCAATGGCAGCACTGTAAACAGATTGGTATGTAATGGGGCGGGGGTTATCAGACATTCCACCATCTACAGAAAGGTAGGTACGGATATCGGGAATGTTCTTTTTGGCTCCAACTTTGTAAGCAGTAATGCAGGATGTACCTACTAGAGAGCGTCCTGGCTCGCAGAGTAGCTTCGGGAATGGGATATTGGCTGTCTTACAGGCTTGCGAAATACCGTTGCAGACGATCTCTGACCATTGAGTGATGCTGGGAGGGTCATCTGACTCAACATAACGAATACCTAGACCGCCGCCAATGTTGAGTTCGTCCATGGGTAGGCCTAGAGCCTGTGCTTTGGCTAACCACTCGACAATGACGCTGGTTAGATCTTGATGAGGTTGCAGCTCGAAGATTTGAGACCCGATATGAGCATGAAAGCCAACCCAAGCGATTTGAGGGGTTTTCTGAGCAAAAGACAAGACCTGATCAATTTGATTGGGGTCGAAACCGAATTTACTATCTAGATGTCCCGTTCGAATATATTCATGGGTATGACATTCAATGCCAGGTGTGATTCTTAGCATGACCCGGGGAGGGTTTGGCAGGGTGTCGATTGAGGAAAGAAGCTCTGTAAGTTGCTCTAGTTCGAGCCAGTTGTCCGCAATGATGGTACAGCCACATGACAGGGCCATTTCTAGTTCAGTAACTGATTTGTTATTGCCGTGAAAATAGATAGTTTCAGGATCTACGCCTGCTTGTAAGGCGGTGTACAGTTCACCCCCTGATACCACATCTAGTCCTAAACCCTCTTTAGCCACTAGTGCAGAGATAGCCATGCAGCTCCAGGCTTTGGAGGCGTAGAGGATTTGGGATGGACCAGGATAGAATTTTTGAAATGCGAGACGATACTGTTGGCAGGCAGTCCTCAGGGTCAGTTCATCTACGATGTATAAAGGAGAGCCAAATTGCTTAACGAGTTCGGTAACAAAGCATCCACCAATTACCATCTGTCCTGCTTTATCGATTTCGGCAGATAGTGGAAGTATTTGCTGGTTGGGGGAGGTCTCCATTATTGGAGTGGATGAGCTGATACTTGGTGGTTGGAGGGATACCATAAACTGACCGGAATGGGCTTAGATTTTGTCAGGGTAGGATTAAACTCGGCAGGAGCCATCAAAGAATCTTATCATATTCAGCTGTCCCTATTGCCGTGTCTGCTGCAGGGTTTCAGATTATGGAAAAGCACTGAGTACGATGTTAGCAGTATGGCCTCTCATGAATTTAATGTAGCTTTCTGACTTTCTAATCTTGTTTGAATAGATTCAGGGATATTTGGCAGGAAATCATAACCCGTTTCTTGTTCTAAATGATCGACGGTGACGATGTACCGTTGCCATTCATGGGATTTAATGCCTTGCTTATTGGGGATATCGACGGCGATCACTGGAGTATTGGCAGAAATACCGTTTATACCTAATGTGGTCTCATCCATGACGACGATAATTTTCCAAAGATTTTGGGGAGGAATGACTTTCCCTTTTGCGATCGCAGCTCGTTTCCCATATCCCCCGGCAATGATAAACAGCTCTTTGCCGTCATCAACTAAGTCTCGACAGTAATTCTCCAGGTCAACCCATGGCCCTCGGTTGTTATCTGGCCGCTGAGGCACAATATTGGTCATGACGAAGGTTGCAGAATTGTTGACTTCTGAATTGGTCCGATCGCCAGAAGGGGTCATATGCCCTCGGTCATAGCCACTCCGGGTATAGTCTCTCGCATCCACTTTCTCCCATTTTGGCGGTAAGCTTTGATCCGCTCGAAAATCGTTGCGACGTTCGACATCTCCTAACCAAGTTTGATCGAGCTGCCAACTCACCCAGTTGGGAATTCCCTTGCTGCGGTTGTAGGAAAGGGCAAATTGAGGCTTTTTCATCAAATAGTTATTACTGTCGGCTAAGACGACTCTGGCTTGACTAGGATTGCCAAGGGCTAGATGGTCAACATTGGATTGGGTGAATATTGAGAAGAAGCTACATCCGGTCAAGAGTGAAAAACATAGGAATACCGTGATCGGTAGATGCGATCGCATCATCAATCCCGCAATTTTCCTTGCCAGACTAACAGGGAGTAATTTGAAAAGCCGTATCACTATTTCTCAATCCACTATTGAATTCAACAGTTGCATCCGGTCCATATTATTGAGCAATTCTTTGACAATCAGCCATAGAAGGTTGAGGGACTACTGAGCTGACTGCTTTAACTCTGTCATCGTAAATAGAGGATGGAGTGTTAAACCTTCCGCAGCTAGATTGGCTTGTCCACCCGCTTCGCGATCAATGACACACATGACATCCGTCACCGTAGCACCTAGGGATCGCAAGTCTTGGGCTGAAAGCTTGATCTGTCCGCCAGACGTCACCACATCTTCAATGATGACGAGCCGTTTTCCCTGAATCTCTCCTCCCTCAGCTAGTTTGCAGGTACCATAAGGCTTAGCCTTTTTTCTGACGAAGAGGGAAGGATATCCGCTGATTTGAGATAACATGGCCACGATGGGAATGCCGCCCATTTCCAAACCTGCTAGAGCATCAACAGGGGTAGGAATCATCGTTGCGAGATGTTCAGCAATGGCTTTCAATAAAGTTGGATTTGCTTCAAATAAATATTTGTCAAAATATTCATGGCTGACTTGCCCCGATCGCAGTAAAAACTCACCTGTAATATGAGACGTGTCATAAATCGCTTTTGTCAGGTCTGCTTTGTTCATCAAAATTCGTGGAAATTGGGCTAACTTTAATTAGTTTAGGTGCTAGGCTCCCTCTTAGAACTGCTTATATAGGGAAGACACCTGATTATGTCAGACCTACCTCAAACGCCAAAATCAAGAGCACCTATGAACCGTACATTGACCCTCAGTACGGCAGACCGTGAGCGATTGAGATTGAAACTCGTCAAAAATATTACCAAAACATCGCCAATTGCCGATATTACGATTCAAGGAGACTGCCTTGATATAGCCCCCAAGCTCCCTCAAAGCAGCATCAATTTATTGATTCTTGACCCACCTTACAACTTGAATAAAGTCTTCAATGGTCGAACGTTCACCAAGCAATCTGTAACCGCATATACTGAATGGCTAGATCATATTTGTTGTAAGCTCAAACCTCTATTACGTCCTGATGCCTCAATCTACATCTGTGGAGATTGGTTCTCATCTGCTTCAATTTTCACGGTTGCTACATCTCATTTTCAGGTTCGTAACCGGATCACTTGGGAGCGCGAGAAAGGCAGAGGAGCCCGTTCAAATTGGAAAAATGCGAGCGAAGATATTTGGTTTTGCACAAATTCGAACTCATATACCTTTAATAGCCAGGCTGTGAAACAGCGGCGAAAGGTACTAGCTCCCTATCGACATCCGGATGGTTCTCCTAAAGATTGGTCTCAAACTGAAAATGGCAACTTTAGAGATACTTTTGCGTCTAATTTATGGACTGATATTTCTATCCCTTTTTGGTCAATGCCCGAAAATACTGATCATCCCACTCAAAAAAGTGAGAAATTAGTTGCAAAGCTAATGCTGGCCAGTAGTAACCCTGGAGATATTGTGCTTGATCCTTTCTTGGGTAGCGGCACAACGTCTGTGGTTGCTAAAAAACTGCATAGACAGTTTATCGGCATCGAACTTGATGAGGAGTATTGCTTGTTGTCCGAACGACGGATTGAGCTAGCTGACTCTCATCCAGCTATTCAAGGATTTGCCCAAGAAATTTTCTGGGAACGGAATACAATCATTCCTCAAGCTACCCAGTAATTTTTTTAACCAAAATGGGGGAATACCAAGCATGTGCCAATTGTTGGACATCCAGCTCTACTGCTCAAATCTTCACCGAAGAATGATTTAATGCAAAAAGCAATGTTCCATGCTAGAGAAGTTGAGATGGTAGCCTTCAAAAAAATTTGCTATTTGGAAACCTGACAGCTAAATTAGCTTCAACCCTTTGCTCTGAATTGAATTGAGAAGACCCCTATATCGCCAATGAGTAATGAGTATACAGATGAAAACATCGATATCCGCAACTACCTCCGCATACTCAGACGTCGATGGATACCTGCAACAGCTGTATTTGGCTCGGTTTTTGTTCTGACCGCATTGGCAACATTTTTGCAAAAGCCTGTATATGAGGCTGAGGGCAAGCTTTTACTTAAGAAGCAAAGTGGTGCATCAATTTCTGATTTGGAAATTGGGGGGCTGGGTGGCTTAGAAGCATTGTCTACCAAGAGTAGTCCGGTCCAGACAGAAGCGGAAATTATTCGCTCAGAGCCGATTTTACGACAAACTATTATTGCGTTGAAGTTAGTCGATGATAAGGATTCCCCCCTAGAAACCAAGGATTTCATGGAAGCCTTGACGGTTTTTAATGTTAAAGATACTGATGTCTTAAACGTTACCTACAAAAGCATTGATCCTAAAGAGTCTGCTGATGTTGTGAATCGGCTGATGGATGACTATCTCAAGAACAATATTGAGACGAACCGAGCTGAAGCGGCCTCCGCAAGGGTGTTTATTGAAAAACAGGTTCCAGAGATTGCCGCAAAACTAAGAAATCTGGATCTATCCTTACGACGGTTTAAGGAAGCGAACGGAATTATTGCCTTAGAAGAAGAAGCTAAGGTTTCTGTAGAGGTTGAAGGCAACTTTTACCAAGAAACGGCTAAGATGCAAAGTCTTCTAATTAACGCGAGGGCAAAAAGCCGTGCCCTTAGAAATAAGTTGGGGCTTTCTCCCCAGCAAGGGGAAGACATCAATGCTTTGAGCCAATCGACAGTGGTTCAACAAGCCTTGGCTAACTACCAAGAGAACGAGCGAAAACTTGCTGAAGCCCTAAAAGTATTTCAACCTAACCATCCCACCATTCTTGACCTTAAAGATAGAAGAACTGCTCTTAAAGGTGTATTAGGTGAGCAAACAAGCCAGATTGTCGAGGCCAGTCAACCTCAGCCTCTTCGTAATCTACAAGCAGGAGAATCTCGACAATCTTTGACGGATGCTTTGGTCCAAGCTGAAGTGGATCGTTTAGGTTTGGAGAAACAAGTGTTGTCTCTGGCTCAAACACAAGCTGAAAACAAACGTCGACAAGGCGTAATACCTAAATTAGAGCAGCAATTAATTGCTCTTGAACGGGATAGAATCGTAGCTCAAACGACTTATGAAGAGTTATTGAAAGCGTTGCAGCAAATTACGATTAGTGAGAACCAGAATATTGGTAATGTCCGCATTATTGCAGCAGCATTAGAGCCCAAAGAACCGGTTTCTCCCCGCAAAGCGTTTAACTTGGCTGTTGGTTTTTTCCTGGGAGGATTGCTGGGACTAGGGACTGCATTGCTTCTTGAAGCCTTAGATACTTCTGTTAAGACTGTCCAAGAGGCAAAAGAGCTATTTGACTATACAGTTTTAGGAAATATTCCATTACTGAAAGATGCTGAAAAGATGACCCGCAAGGGGTTGGATCGCCCTACCCCAGATTTGGTGGTTCGAGAGTCTCCTCGCTCTTCTGTGAGTGAATCCTATCGCATGCTTCAGGCTAATCTTAAGTTCTTAAGCTCAGATCATCATGTGCAGGTTTTTGTGGTCACCAGTTCCATCCCTAAAGAAGGGAAGTCAACAGTTGTGGCTAATTTAGCTTTAGCACTGGGTGAACTGGGGCATCGAGTCTTAGTCATTGATGCTGATATGAGACGCCCTTCTCAGCACCAGGTTTGGGAGTTGCCCAATACTTTGGGATTGAGCAATGTTTTAGTGGAGCAAAAAGACTGGCATGAAGCCATCCGACCCGAGGATGATCAGCTCGATATTCTGACGGCAGGGGTTACCCCCCCCAATCCAGTCCCTTTAATTGACTCCCATCACATGGCCGTATTGCTTGAGGAATTTCATCAAGCCTATGATTACGTGCTGATTGATTCTCCACCGTTAGCAGTTGCTGCAGATGCTCTTCTACTCGGTAAAATGACGGACGGTGTTCTCTTAGTAACCCGTCCAGGCCTAGTGGATTCTGGTTCTGCTCAATCCGCTAAGGATGCATTGGTGCGTTCTGGTCAAAAGGTTTTGGGACTCGTCATTAATGGTGTCATCCCTGAAAATGAGCCAGATAGTTATTATTACTACTATGCTCAAGATTATTATGGAGAGAATTCCGGGGGCGAACAGTCAAAAGCCAAGAAAAAGAAGAAAAAAGCTGATGTTAATGCTGTAGAGCGCTCCTAAATCCCTCACTTATTATGATTAAGAAATCTTCCAATGTTGTCTGGCATCAGTCTACCGTTACTCGCCAGAACCGGCAGGATCAAAATGGCCACCTTAGTACCATCCTTTGGTTTACGGGACTATCTGGTGCAGGCAAGTCTACTCTGGCCCATGCCGTTGAAGATGCTCTGTGTAAGATGAACTGCCGAACTTTTGTCATCGATGGAGATAATATCCGTCATGGATTATGCGCAGATCTAGGTTTTTCTAGCGAAGATCGCGTTGAAAATATTCGCCGGATTGGTGAAGTCGCTAAACTCTTTACTGAAGCTGGCATCATTGTCCTGTCGGCATTTATCTCTCCATTTCGAGCCGATCGAGATCGCGTTCGTGAATTGGTTCCAGAAGGTGATTTTATTGAAATATATTGCCAAGCCAGTTTAGAAGTCTGTGAAGAACGAGATGTTAAAGGGCTATATAGGAAGGCGAGATCGGGTGAAATCCCTAACTTCACAGGTATTTCTTCACCCTATGAGCCACCTGAAGAGCCAGAGATAATTGTGAAGACGGGGGGAGGATTCCCTGGAGGCTTGTGCCCAGCAGGTGATTGAATTTTTACAGGAACGGGGTGCTTTTCAACCCGCATCGGTCGCCAATTGAGCGAGATAGTAAGTATCTGAGGTCTTGCGACTCACCAATGGTGAAATGTTTGCCCTCTGAAAGTAAAATTAATTGAATTTTCCTATTTTTGCTAGGGTAAATTGACGAGCCTATCACCGAAAAATAAATCATCATGACAATTCTGGTTACGGGGGGAGCCGGTTTTATTGGTGCAACCTATGTTTTGCAGAAGCGGCAGAATCATGAAAGCTTGGTATTGAACCTAGATAAGTTGACCTATGCAGGTAACTTATCTACTTTAGATTCCCTGGAGTTTGATCCCGACCATATCTTTATTCAAGGGGATATTGGTGATCGTCAGCTTGTTGTGGACTTGCTGGCTCAGTATCGTCCTAGTGCCATTCTCAATTTTGCGGCTGAAACCCATGTGGACCGTTCTATTGATGGCCCAGATGACTTTATTCAAACTAATATTGTTGGCACATTTAATCTCCTAGAGGCTACCCGGTCCTACTGGCAGCAACTCGCTTTTCCGGAACGAAACAGCTTTCGATTTCTGCATGTTTCGACTGACGAAGTTTTTGGTTCCCTGTCGGCTGAGGATCCACCGTTTGCGGAAACGACAGCTTATGCGCCTAATAGTCCTTATTCCGCCTCTAAAGCCGGCTCTGATCACCTCGTGAGATCTTATTTTCATACTTACCATCTGCCAACGTTAATTACGAACTGTTCCAATAACTACGGCCCCTATCAATTCCCAGAAAAGTTAATTCCCTTGATGATCTTGAATGCAATGGAGGGCAAGCCTTTGCCTGTGTATGGGGATGGGCAAAATATCCGAGATTGGCTCTTTGTTGAGGATCACTGTCGAGCCATTGATCTGGTCTTGACTAAAGGAAAAACTGGCGAAACCTATAATATTGGGGGAGACACGGAAAAAACAAATCTCTGGCTTGTCCAACAAATCTGTGCGATTTTGGATGATCTTCTCCCCCATTCAGCCCATGTACCCCATGCAAATTTAATTACCTTGGTGGAGGATCGACCGGGGCATGATCGACGGTATGCGATAGATTTTTCTAAAATTAAGCAACATCTGGGCTGGTCTCCGCAAGTCACGATTGAGTCTGGATTGAGGAGAACCGTGCAGTGGTATCTAGACCATCAGGCATGGTGTGAGCAGGTTACATCTGACCAGTATGAATGTCAGCGATTAGGGTTATCGGCAGTCAAGAAATAAAAGACGTTTGTCGATGTTATACATCCATCGTCAGGTGGGCATAGTCTGAAGAAAGGACGCTGCAGTTATATATTGCCGAGATAATACGGATGAAAGGAATTATTCTGGCTGGCGGTTCAGGTACTCGACTCTATCCCATTACTCGGGTGTTATCTAAACAGTTAATGCCTGTTTACGATAAGCCCATGATTTACTATCCTCTTTCAACTTTAATGTTGGCGGGGATTCGGGAGATTCTGATTATCTCTACCCCTCAGGACTTACCGTTATTTCGGCGATTATTTGGAGATGGTCATCAGCTGGGATTAGCCCTTTCCTATGCTGAGCAACCCAAGCCTGAAGGCTTAGCCCAAGCTTTTATTATTGGCCAAGATTTTATCGGTGATGATTCTGTTGCCCTTATCCTTGGAGATAATATTTTTTATGGAGCGGCTTTAGCAGAGCGACTTCAGAAAATATCGCGGCTGACTGAGGGGGGGATTGTGTTTGGCTATTGGGTCAAGGATCCACAGCGGTACGGGGTATTAGCGTTTGATCAAGAGGGTCAGGTTACAGATATTGAGGAAAAACCTCAGCATCCGAAATCTCAATATGCGGTGACGGGGCTGTATTTTTATGACAACCAAGTGATTGATATTGCCAAAGCTTTGAAACCTTCTGCTAGAGGGGAGCTGGAAATAACGGATGTGAATACAACTTATCTCCAACAAGGACAATTGAAAGTTGAGAAGATGAGTCGTGGGGTGGCGTGGCTCGATACGGGTACCCACGAAAGTTTGCTGCAAGCGGCTGCTTTTGTGGAAACTATGGAACAACGACAAGGCTTGAAGATTGCCTGTGTGGAAGAGGTGGCCTATCGGATGGGATATATCTCGGCAGATCAGGTCAAAGAATTGAGTCAAGATTTGTGCAAGAACAGTTATGGAGAGTATCTCCTAAGAGTTTTGGAAGAGGGAGATCAACCCCTGTGAATGTGATAGAAACTCCTTTGCCCGGTGTTTTAGTGATAGAACCGCGTGTATTTTCTGACCAACGTGGTTTTTTCTTGGAAACCTATCATTACCAACGGTATAGAACATCTGGGATTGATGAGGTGTTTGTGCAAGATAATCATTCTCGTTCTGCTTATAGAACATTGCGGGGGCTCCACTATCAGCTGAAATATCCCCAAGGAAAATTAGTCAGGGTCAGCTCGGGGGAGGTTTTTGATGTAGCAGTCGATATCCGCAAGGGGTCACCCTATTTTGGACAGTGGTTTGGTGAGTATCTTTCTAGTGAAAACAACAAGCAGATGTATGTTCCACCTGGTTTTGCCCATGGATTTTGTGTCCTGAGCGAGACGGCAGACTTTATATATAAATGCAGTGATTTTTTCAATCCAGCGGATGAGCAAGGTGTTGCTTGGGATGATCCTGCCTTGGCAATTGACTGGCCCATTGACCAGCCTATTCTTTCCCATAAAGATACTGCATTGCCTAAGTTATCGGAGCTGATGGATTGTTTGCCTAGGTTTGCAATCGCTTAGGTTTAGCGGATATGGCACTAAAGGATGTTAAGGCGCAATCGAAGAGACTGAAATAGCAAACTGACGATGGTCTGTGTGAACTCTTCACGGCCTTACCGTATCCAACGGGATAGCTTGTTATACTAGTCCTGAAAAAAATTCAGGCTAAGCCGTCTCCTTTTTGTATGCAACCTACTGATCCTGATAAGTTTACCGACAAGGTATGGACGGCTATTGTTAAGTCTCAGGATGTGGCACGGCGGTTCAGTAATAACAAGCTAGAGGTTGAGCATTTAACTATTTCTCTATTAGAGGAAGAGCCATTAGCCAATAAGATTTTGGGCAAGGCTAAGGTTGATGCTGATCAAATTCTGCAACAGTTAACGGCTTTTGCTGAGCGGCAGACAAAGGTTGACGAAGGAACGGCGTTATTTTTAGGTCCAGGATTGGATCGCCTTCTCGATCAGGCGGATGCGCTGAGGCAAGCCCGAGAGGATCAGTTTATTTCGGTGGACCATTATTTGTTGGCTTTTGCTGAAGATGGTCGGGTGGGGCAGTCTTTGCTGCGAGATCAGGGGATTGCCCGTACGGATCTTGAGAAAGCCATTAAGGCCATGCGCGGGACTCAAAAGGTGGCCGATCAAGAGTCGGAGTCTCGCTACAATGCCCTTGAAAAATATGGTCGCGATCTGACGGAGCGGGCCAAAGCTGGGAAGCTGGATCCGGTGATTGGCCGGGATGATGAAATTCGTCGGGTCATCCAGGTCCTGTCGCGACGGTTAAAAAATAATCCCGTTTTGATTGGTGAGCCGGGTGTGGGTAAGACTGCGATCGCAGAAGGTCTCGCCCAGCGAATCATTAATGGGGATGTGCCAGAATCCTTGAAGAATCGGCAGCTCATTACCCTGGATATGGGGAGCTTAATTGCAGGTGCAAAGTATCGAGGGGAGTTTGAAGATCGTCTGAAGGCTGTCTTGCGGGAAGTGACCCATTCCGATGGCCAGATTGTTCTGTTTATCGATGAACTGCATACTGTGGTGGGGGGCGGGAGCGGGTCAAAGCTCCATGGATGCCAGCAACTTGCTGAAGCCCATGCTGTCTCGGGGGGAGTTGCGCTGCATTGGAGCCACTACCCTGGATGAATACCGCAAGTATATTGAAAAAGATGCGGCTTTAGAGCGCCGGTTTCAACAAGTCTATATTGACCAACCCAATGTGGACTCTGCTATTTCAATCCTACGGGGTTTGAAAGATCGGTATGAAATTCATCACAATGTCAAAATTACCGACTCAGCACTAGTGGCTGCAGCTGTTTTGTCAGATCGCTATATTGCTGATCGATTTTTGCCGGATAAGGCCATTGATTTGGTGGATGAAGCGGCAGCGAAGCTGAAGATGGAAATGACCTCGAAGCCCAGTGAGCTAGAAGGGATTGAACGACGGGTAATGCAGCTAGAGATGGAAAAGATGTCTCTAGAGCAAGAACAGAACCGCTCTAGCCTTGGTGGAATTTATGAGTCTTCAGAAGATCATTTACAGCGGGTGGTTGCTGAAATTGATGAGCTGATTCCTAAGCGCAAGTCTTTGGAAGACCAGTGGCAAACTGAAAAGCAGGTTCTGGAAGAAATTAATAATCTGAAGGAACAGGAAGCCCAAGTTCGGATTGAAATTGAAAAAGCCGAACGCGAATTTGACCATGAGAAAGCCGTGCAGCTGACTTACAGCCGCATGGCAACCTTGCAACAAGACCTGGAAGAGCGTGAAGTGAAGCTATTGGCGATTCGTGCTAAGGGGCCAACGCTTCTCAGGGAAGAGGTGACGGAAGAAGATATTGCCGAAGTGGTCGCTAACTGGACAGGTATTCCGGTGAGTCGATTGCTGGAGTCGGAACGTCAGAAGTTATTGCAGTTGGAAGATCATCTGCATGAGCGGGTGATTGGTCAAGAAGATGCCGTTGAAGCGGTGTCGGCTGCCATCCGCCGAGCCAGAGCGGGAATGAAAGATCCGAATCGTCCCATTGGTTCCTTTATGTTTTTGGGACCGACCGGGGTGGGTAAAACGGAGCTGGCCCGAGCTTTAGCCCAATTCCTGTTTGATACGGAAGATGCCATTATTCGGATTGATATGTCTGAGTATATGGAAAAGCATGCCGTGTCCCGACTGGTGGGAGCCTCTCCAGGGTATGTGGGGTATGAAGAGGGCGGACAGCTCTCGGAGATGGTGCGCCGTCGTCCCTATTCGGTGGTGTTGTTGGATGAGGTGGAGAAGGCTCACCCGGAAATTTTTAATATTCTGCTGCAAGTTTTGGACGATGGTCGGATCACAGATGCCCAAGGACGAACCGTCAACTTTTGCAATACGATTATTGTCTTAACCAGCAACATTGGCAGTGAGCATATTACCGAATCCTCGGAGGAAGAAGAACGGTATCTAGAGATGCAGATGAAGGTGTTGGAGGCGTTGCGATCGCACTTTCGTCCTGAGTTTCTCAACCGCATCGATGAAATCACGATGTTCCATACCCTCAATCGGGAGCAGCTTGGATCGATTGTCAAGATTCAGTTGAAGCGGATTGAAGCGCTGTTAGCAGAACAGAAGTTGGCGATTCAGATTTCGGATGAGGCATTAGAACATATTGTAGAAGCGGGATATGACCCGGTTTACGGTGCCCGTCCCCTGAAGCGAGCCTTGCAGCGGGAACTAGAGAATCCGATTGCCACCAAGATTCTGGAGAATACGTTTACCAGTGGTGACACCATTCTGGTGGATTGGGATGAGGATGGGCTGATCTTGTCTCAGGCTCCACGAACGACTTTAGAAATTGAGGAAGAAGAAGAGTCAGAAGAAGAAGAGCTGGCCTCTGCGGCTTCCTGAGTGGTCTAGTGTCTTGTTGCACCGGGCTTTGGCTGCGCTCAGCCCTTGGTCTTGGGCTGTGTGAGTCTGTAGAGGCAGATTGAATGACTTTTCTTGAGCAGGCTGAAGACTTTTTGCGGGGGATGATTGCGCCGCAAGCGATGCAGATTGACCAAAGTTCTGAGTCCTTGTTTCAGGCCCTATATGAGTTGGGAAGTCAGGGGTTGCTGGGGCTGCGAGTACATCAGGAATGGGGTGGACAAGATCTCGATGAACTGACATTTCGCCAGTTTCAAGAACTGGTCAGTCGCTATTCAGGTGCATTGGCATTTTTGCAAACCCAACATCAAAGTGCGGCCTCACTTATTGCCCGAAGTACCAATACAGTTCTGAAGGAAAAATATCTCCCCCATCTGAGCAGCGGTAAGGTGTTGATTGGTATTGGCTTTTCCCATCTGCGCCGCCAGAATCCGCCCCCGGTTCAAGCGATTCCAACGGATTCAGGTTATGAAATTACGGGTGAAGTCCCTTGGGTCACTGGATATGGCTGTTTTAAGCACTTTATTGTTGGGGCTCAACTGGCGGATGGACGGGCAGTATTTGGCATGGTGCCCTTGGCAACGGTTTCTCAAGCTGGCGGCATGATGACTTGTAGTGATCCACTGCCTTTGGCGGCGATGGGGACCACACAAACGGTGAAGGTACGGTTGAATCGCTGGCAACTTTCGCAGGAAGCGGTTGTGGTGATGCGTCCACCGGACTGGATTCACTCTAACGATACAAAAAATAGTTTGCACCATAGCTTTTTTGCTTTGGGATGTGCTCAGGCTGCTTTAGATATTCTCTCTAGTCCGAATCTACCGGACTTTGTGGACTCGGCTCGACAGTTATTAGACCAGGAGTTGCAGTCGTGTCGACAGGCTATTTATCAGGAACAGCAAACCTCTGAATTAACGTTGCCTAAACGTCTGCAACTTAGAGCCTGGGCGATTGAGTTGGCCAATCGCTGTGCCCATGCGGCTGTCATTAGTGGGCGAGGTGGAGCCAATTTGATGGGCCATCCTGCCCAACGGGTCTATCGGGAAGCGTTGGCTTTCTCGGTGTTTGGGCAAACGACGGATGTTATGGAAGCTTCGTTGGCCCAGTTGGTTCGTTCAAGTTCCTGATCTGAAGATCTTGTACCAAGGTTTCATTTTCTGCATTTGGTCCCCATTCTGAGGGGAGAAAACTGTTTTCTTGGGAAAACTCAATAGAACTGAAAGACTGATGAAAAATTTCAGGGTCTCTACTTTTGAAGGCTAGACTTCACTACTCGCGAGAGTAGTAGCTCCTATATGAACCGTCAAACCGCCCACTCTGTATACAGCAATTGCTTGGATTTTCGTCCTGAACTGCAGGGACACGGGTCTTTTTTACCGTTGGCTATGGGATGAACAGAACTGTTAAACCTCTCAAAACTCAAGTTCGAATCAGGATTCAGTTTTCTGCTTGAAAGGTAACTCCTGATTAATATGGTCAATCTCTCGCTGTTCATCCTCATTAATCTCATCAATATAGTGATGAAAAATTTGTTGAAGACGAGGTCTATAGAATCGATGCAAGCTGTAGTTTGGTGTTGCTCGAAACCCCCCGCCTTTTTTTTATGCCTGCCCCCTGCCCCCCGGATCAAATCGCTGAATCCCTTGAGCGACTGCCCATTCAATGGGCGAATAATAGCAAGCCTCAAAATGTAAGCAGTCAAACTCCTGATCGCTGCCCCAATAACGACCATAAAGCTGCTCACCCTTCGTTAAGCAAAAAGACATTCCTACGGGTTGTTGAATTTCTCCCTCTGGATAAGCCGCTACAAAGATAACCCGATCCCCATAGGTCGATTGCAGATCCAGGAAAAATCGTCGGGTCAGATACTTGCTGCCCCACATAAACTTTTCGCACGTGTCTTCGTAATAGTGGTGCATCCGCCCATAGAGAAAGTCGGGAATCTCTTCCCCTTGATAGGTTCGGAGTTCGAGTCCCGCCTTGGCAATACTTTTGCGTTCCCGTTTAATGTTGCGGCGTTGATTGGCATTGAACGCCCCAAGATAGTCATCAAAAGTGGAAAAGCCCTCATTCTGCCAGATATAGCTGTGATGCAGCCACCCCTTAAACCCATGGCGTTCAATCACAGGTTGCCAGTCTGGATCGACAAATAGGAAATGGCAGCCCGATAAATTGTTCTGGGCGCAAAAGCCATCAATCACCTGGACCATCAACCCAGTCAGCATGTCTTCATCTTCGTCCGGGGCGATTAGAAACCGATAGCCCTCCGCAGGGGTAAAGGGGGTCATCCCCAAGAGTTTGGGGTAATATTCAATCCCCATGCGGTAGGCCACATCTGCCCACTGGTGATCAAACACAAACTCACCATAGCTATGGCCTTTGACATAGAGTGGGGCCGCTGCCACCAGGGTCTGATCCCGCCAGACGGTTAGATGTTGGGGTAACCATCCTGTGCGAGCGATCGCACTGCCAGACGTCTCCAAATTATTGAGCCAGTGCCACTCTAAAAAGGGCGTTTTTAAGGGGATAGCCAAATCATCCCAAGCTTGCTGTGAAATCTGTCCAATCTGCTCAAACCACTGAACGGAGTAGCGAGGTTGGGGTTGGGTTACCATAGATGAAAAAATGAACTGTTTCTAAGGTAATGGAAACCGCTCAATTAGGGTATGGTAACCCAACCGCTATTTGGATTTAGACGAAGGCTGAGTGGGCTCAGGAGATACTTTGGGTTTATCCTTTGATTTGGTGTCTTCAGGAATGGCTTCCTTAGACTCTCTGATTTCTTTTTGTAGGTCAAAGGGCTGAATGCCTTGGAGGCTATCAATTTTAGCAAGATTGATCAAAGAGAGAAAAAGCTGTGTGTTAGGGGTAAGCACTTTGAAAAAAGATTCTGGAGGCCGATTTCGGTTACTTTTGAGCAATTCAGTCAACGTACTGCTTTCAGGACGATACGCCACAAGATACTTTTGCTTACCGAGGGTGATGGTTTGGCCTTGAGTGTAATAGATATTAGTTCTCAAGGAAGATTGGAGAGCCCCTGATATGCCAAACAGCATCGCAGGTCCCAAGGACTCTTGGTTCAAACTCAGCCGCTGCCAGCTTCTGTCTAATGTTTTAAGTTGAAGCTGCATGGGTGTGTCGGCTAACACTTCGGTGAGTTCATTGGCTGATATGGGGGTTGTGTATAGGGTGATTGTGGTTGAGATCGCACCCATGCAACCCACTACTATGCGCTTGATATTCATGTGAGACATCACTGCTCCTCTAACACTTCACTATTTATGCCCTCATTAGATTAAATCTGAACAGTCCAGCCTTACTTGGATGAGAAGATTTACTTTAGGATGAACTTTTAAGTCTTAAAATATGTGCGTAACGGTTAATCTTGCGGGTTTAGAGGATGGGTCTCTTTGCACGAAAGCGTCATTGAACCCTCAAAGAATTTGGCCAGTGGTTGAGCCTTGAGGAGAGACGTTCAAACGTCGATGATTGCGGATATAGATAGATTTCTGTTTGTGGATACTCATAAAACCCAGCCCCCTAGCAGGGATAATGAGAATCAGTTTTAGCTGAGCGTTGTAGTGCCCTTTCGGTTTTCTCCCTTCACCCAACTTTTCCAAGCCCGTCTTTCACGACGAATCGAGCTATGGGTCTTTCTGAGCATTATTGCGATTGAAGCCGTTATTCTTATCCCTTCCGTTTACCGACGTGAAGCCGAACTACTCAAACATCTCACCGATATTTCGGCCGCAAAAGCCACAGGTGTACTAGCCAATGAAGAGAATGCAATCACCGATCAAACGGTTCTAGACAAACTTGAGGTGATTGAGCAAAATCCAGCCGTGACGGGTGGGATTCTCTTTCGCACCGATGGCACCAAAGTGGGGGAGTTTGGTGAGCAGCCCGAGCTTACTTTTGAGCAGGTCACCCGGCGATCAGAAGAAACATACCTCAATCGATCGCAACAACGATACGATGCCACCTGGCCCATGCCCTTGCTCGATAAATATGTGCTGATTGTTCGCCACGATGCCAGCAATGTCCAAACCGAACTCAATCAGTTTATTGCTCGGATCATTGGTCTGGTCGTCATTATTTCCCTGTTTGTGTCCTTAGCCACCATGATTGTTCTGCAGTCCTTTGTGATTGCGCCCATCTTGCAGCTGCGGAAGGATCTTCTCCAAGCGGGGACATTCTTAGCAACGCCACCGGGAAGTGCACCGCCAGAATTTGAATCCACCCAGAATCCCCCGGATGATGAACTGGGGGATGTGATCCAAGCTTTCGAGCAGATGTTTAATCAGATTCGCGATGCGATCGCATCACGGCAGCAGGCAGAATCTGACCTCAGGTTATCAGAAGAGAAATTTTCCAAAGCCTTTCGGGCCAGCCCTAACCCCATCACTATGAGCACTCTTGAAGATGGTCGTCTGGTGGAAGTGAATGACAGTTTTTTGGACTTGTTTGGGTTGACGGCTTCAGAGGTTTTAGGTCGGAGTAGCTTAGAACTTGATCTATGGGCAGATCCAACGGATCGGATGCAAATGATTCAGGCCATTCTTAAAGATGGCATTATTCGAAATTATGAGTATCGACTGTGCGATCGCAATGGCAAAGAAAAGACGGTTCTCTATTCCTCCGAACAGCTGAAGGTTAATGACCAAGACTGTATTCTCTCTGTCATTAATGACATTACCGAGCGCAAAGAAGCCGAAATTGCATTAGAGGCAAGCGAAGTCCGATTTCGGATGTTGGTGGACCAGGCCGTTGATGCCATTTACGTCGTCAACGAACAAGGACAGTTTGTGGATGTCAACCAACAAGCCTGTGCCAATTTGGGGTATGTCCGTGACGAGTTACTACAACGCCGCGTACCTGATATTCAAAAGAGTTTGTCAGACGACGATTTTGCGAATCTATGGCAGCGACTGTTGCCCAAAGATCCTCTCACTTTTATTGGTACTCATCAGCGGAAAGATGGTAGTCAATTTCCGGTCGAAGTCCGTTTAGGGTTATTTGAAGCGGGGGAAGAGCAGTTACTTTTGGCCTTGGCACGGGATATTACCGAGCGGCAGCAAGCGGAAAAGGATCGAGAGCGCCTCGCCGAAATTGGGGAACTTGCCGCCATGATTGTGCATGAAGTCCGCAATCCCCTGACAACGGTGCTGATGGGCCTTAACTCATTTCAGCGCATGGATTTACCAGACCGGGCTAAACTACGGCTGCAGTTGGCCTTAGATGAATCCGAACGGCTGCAGCGGCTCCTGAATGAAATTTTGCTCTATGCCAAACAGCAAAAGTTAGATACAACAACCATCGATCTGAATCAATTTTTTGCCGATTTACTGCCCACCTTACAGGACATGCCCAGCGCGGAAGATCGTCCTATTCAGCTAATGCCTGCTTCTGAGCCAGCTTGGGTGGAAGCCGATATCGATAAACTGAAGCAAGTTTTTATTAATTTAGTTAGCAACGCTTGTGAAGCTGTTCCCCAAGGCGAGCCCATTAGTTGGCAAGTCCAGATTGTAGCGCTGCAAGATCAGGTCAAAATTGCGGTCAATAATGGGGGCGATCCGATTCCAGCAGATGTGCTTCCCCAGTTGACGAAGCCATTTTTTTACCACTAAGTCATCTGGAAATGGTTTGGGACTAGCAATTACCAAGCGGATCGTGGAAACCCATGGCGGCGAGTTAGTGATTCAGTCTTCAGCTGCCAGTGGTACTACCGTCACCGTGTCTTTACCCACAGTCAAATCTCCATAGCGTTTCTACGCGGCAACGCAGGCGGGGAGCTGAGCTGTAAGGGTCTCCATCAAATCATGAATACTGTAGGGTTTGACCACATAGGCATTAGCACCTGCAGCCATTGCGGCTTGACGGTGGGGTGGATCATCCATGGCGGTAGCAAACACAATGGGAACGGCATTTCCAGCGGCTCGCAGTTGTTGGCATATTTCTAAGCCCGTCAAATTTGGCAATGTCCAATCCAACACGATGGCATCCGGTTGGATAGCCTGGGCAAGTTCTAGGCCGACTTGGCCATCATGGGCAATATTGACTTGATACCCTGCATCGGACAATTCCAGTTCAACGAGCTGAGCAATTCTGACTTCATCTTCAACTAGCAATATATGGGGGTTCATTGTTTTAGGGTTGAGTATTTTAGTGGCAGCGTGTTTCCCATCGTCAGAGTCCATCGCATGGCTTAGGGGCATATATCTGATAGCGGTAAGTTGCTATCGACATGCGCTTTGAGATAGATAACGGTGGCGTATTCGTTTTTTGGAGTAAGCGATTTACCCTTGATGCTTACTAAGCTAATCAAAGAGACTGAGGTTCTCCTGATGAAATTCTGTGATTAAGATAAGAACTGATATGAGTTGACCGTTCACCCCTCAGCAATGAGCCTCAATCTGCACTATCGATCTAAGCCGCAGGGCTCAAGAATTACAACCTAAAGCCGAAATAGAGTAGAGAAACAAACAACTTGGCAAAATTATGTCGCATTTTGCCAAGATCTGATTCTACCCTGATCTCATTAGAGTCAATTCACGATCTTTGCTGAAGCTTCTGGCAGATATAGGAAAAAGAGAGAGAGCTATTCATGTTGGAATATCGCTATTGATAATAGCTGCGATACCAAGTTACAAACTTTTGAATCCCTTCTTCGATTGGGGTTTTGGGTTGAAATCCAACGTCATTCATTAAAGCATCTACATCTGCATAGGTTGCCGGTACATCTCCAGGCTGCATGGGTAAAAAGTTCTTCTCTGCTGCTTTGCCCATGGCAGTCTCAATGACTTCAATAAAACGCATCAGCGTTACGGGTTGGTTGTTGCCAATGTTATAGAGCTTATATGGAGGGGTTGTGATGTCTAGGTTTGGAGGTTGATGAAGAACTCGGATAATGCCTTCTACGACATCATCTATATAGGTAAAATCTCGCTGCATTTTTCCATGGTTGTAGACATCGATGGATTTGTTATTTGCGATCGCATCTACAAACTTGAAGTAAGCCATATCGGGTCGTCCCCAGGGGCCATATACCGTAAAGAATCGCAGTCCGGTAATCGGTATTTGATATAAATGGCTATAAGAATGGGCCATTAACTCATTGGATTTCTTGGTGGCGGCATATAAAGAGACGGGATGGTCCACATTGTCTTCAATAGAGAAGGGAACTTTCTTGTTGGTTCCATAAACTGAACTAGAAGAGGCATAAACCAAATGAGAGATTTGGCTATGGCGACAGCCTTCTAAGATATTCACAAAGCCGACAAGGTTACTATCTACATAGGCATGAGGATTGTCGAGGGAGTAGCGAACTCCGGCTTGAGCAGCTAGGTGGATTACTCTGTCAAAGGATTGGGTTTGAAATAACTCAGCGATAGCATTTCGATCACTAATATCTAATTCCTGGAAGCGAAAGTTTTGATCAGGTTCTAATTCGGCGAGTCTAGACTTCTTTAGGTCGACGGCATAGTAGTCATTGAGATTATCAATTCCATACACTTGTGTACCCTCTTTTAAGAGGTGTTGGGCCACATAATAGCCAATGAAACCAGCAGCACCGGTTACCAGAACTTGCATGGTTAATAATCTCCATTCATGATCATTGTTTTTTTTGAGTTCAGCTTGCTGTCTTCTCCAATTGGCAGACAGTTGTAGAATGAATCCTAACTTCTGGTCATTCGGAATGAATAGACCTTGAGTAAAGAGTATAACTCAGGCAGTATGATTGGATTCGAAGGGCAAAACACACCAACTGTTTGAATACTTCAGGAGGATGAATTATTGGCGTGCTTGGAAAAGTCCGCTAGAGCTGATTGCCTGACAGAAGTAGGTCAAAGCCTTTATTTACATAGTTTATGAGAAAAGAGTGGAGAGACATGTGAGGCTAGATTTAATCACAAATCAGCGTTATTCAAATGTCAGGCCCCACCCAAATTTATCGTCAACTGTTTTCCTTTTTACGTCAACACAGCCATTATCGAGATTTACGCCATCTCATTGCTCTGGGCTGGATGGTAAGCGCCTTAATCTGTAGTGAACGCTTAAGCTTATCTGCCTGGGAATCCTATGTTCCCTGCCGAGCCAGAAAAGCCCAAAGTGTCGAGCGTCGGTGGCAACGATTTATAGCCAATCAACGCATTGATATTAACAAGCTATATGTACCTCTAGTCCTGCTAGCCCTTAAGAACTGGCAATCTCATCGTCTATACCTGGCAATGGATACAACGGTGTTATGGAATGAATATTGCATGATTCATCTATCCGTCGTCTGCTGTGGCAGAGCAGTACCGTTGTTGTGGAAAGTATTAGAGCACAAGAGTGCAGCTGTCGCTTTTGAGGAATATCAACCGCTATTGCGCCAGGCCCGTTGGTTATTGCGGCAGCATCCAGATGTCATGGTGTTAGCAGATCGTGGGTTTGCGAACCATCAACTGATGAGCTGGTTACAACAGAGCCATTGGCATTACTGTCTGCGTGTCCCTTGTGATGTCCTTCTCCATGGTCCACGTCAATGTCCAAGAGAAGTCCGACAATTGTGGCCATCCAAAGGCGAAGCCCTCCTCTACCGCAATGTCGGTCTTTGGGAAGATGGCATCTATCGGTGCAATCTGGTGTTGGCTAATATCCGAGGAGTGAAAGAACCATGGGCGGTGATTACAGATGAATCACCCACGCTACAGACCTTGTGGCAATACGCTTTGAGGTTTCGGGTCGAAGAATTATTTCTCGATAGTAAGTCTGGAGTGTTTGAGCTAGAAGAGTCGAAAATTCGCTGTGCTGATGCATTAGAGAGGCTTTATCTGGTTGCTGCTGTGGCACTGCTATTCAGCACGACTCAAGGAATGGCTGTTCACATTAAAGGGCTGCGCCAACAGGTTGATCCACATTGGCGGCGAGGCATTAGTTATCTCAAAATTGGATTGCGATGGCTCAAGGGGGGTAGTCCATAAAGGACGGGAGTTGTTGATGCCAGTCCCCTTGCTCTGCCATGATCCACAACCGTGTTTTGCGTCTAAAAAAGCTCAAAAGAAACACTACAACAAAATCTGGTTCTCTCGCATCCGCTCTTTACAGTGCAAGGCTTTATGAGCAGGGGAAGGCGAAGATCTGTCAGGCAGTCAGCCGCTAGAGTGTTGCTGATTGTAATGTAATAGTGTTGATTTCTATATGGTTAGAGTTGATTGGAGATGCTGATTCATCAATAAATAGTTTTTCTATTGTCTGAATATGATTTGAGAATCAGCAATTAATCTCATTGTTTTATGGGAAGTGCTAAGGATTTTGAGAATGATTGTGTATTTCTTAATTAGACCTCTTGCAATATTCAGTTCACGATATGCTACTGTCTCATTTTATGAGCCAATTTTGCCAGTAGAACCATCCTATTTTTTCTGCGATTAACGTAAAACAACACTGTATATCGAGGTCTCTACTGTATTGCAAAACTAATTATGCAAGAGGTCTAATATTCGAGAAAAAAATAATATTTAGGATAAATAATTTACAACAAAACAGGAAATGTGACTTAGATCACATTTGATCTGGTGGTAGATATGTAACATTGTGTTCATTGAATAAAATTCCATTGAATTAATTTAAAACTTTTCGTTTATGAAAGTAAATTTAAATTTATGACTATAAGTTGCTAATATTATGACAAAAAAATGACTTGTTAGGATGAATATGACATGATATGCTGCCAACTTGTAATTAGATAGTTAGTTAGTGTAAGGCAAATTGACGAATCAGTTTTTTTGTTGTTATCTAGATTTGAGTCGCGTAAATATTTGAGTTTATTTGAAAGCTTCTTGATTTTGACTTTATTATGCAAAAAAATAAGAATTTCAAAAAAGACTATAGCAATCTGAAATCAATCGTGAGATGTAGAGAGGCTGAAATCTTTACCAGTATCCATTTGGATTGAATATAATTCTCACAACCCACGTCAGATCGCTATATTTACTAAAGCTTATCAACATTTAGTATGTTAGCCTTTGAATGATTTTCATAATCAAGTTAGTTGAGTTTGAACAGAACTGTAGAATTTTCAATTTTCATCTATTAACTAAGATACATTTTTTGTTTTGGGGCTTCGATGGTCTTACTTTGATCTCAGTCTCAAAAAAACGAACCTTACGATGCCGCAAATGTTTATCTATGCGTAGAGGAGGCCGAACTTGCAGAAAAGGTGTGAGCGAAATCGAAAGCGTTCGAAGAGAAGAGCTATATATTGCCCTGCCCATGGTTGTTATTTAGATAGTGTTAGTCAAAAATATTTAATTTATTCCAACCAATCTTCTCATCTACAACAGCATGGAATTGGCAAACAAGCTGCCCGAAGAATATTGGAAAGTCAGTCTGAAGTAATTTTACGGCATCATTGGTTGGAAGCGTTTTGGTGTGAAGAATGCCAAGATGTTAAATGGTACTATATCCAAAAAACTGATCAGAACTATCAGGTCTCTATCCCCCCCCAGATGAGCTTTGGCAACGGGCAGTGAGAGTTACGGACCCAAGAGGTAATCCATCAGTGGGAGAATTTACACGGAGACAGGCCCGAATACCGAATCATCAGATCAAACAGTTCCGGTATATGACTTAGCAGTTAACAGAATAGTTTATTTATAATGATTGTTTGGGTTAACTAAGGTTGGCTGGCAAAAGCAACATCAATTATTCTGCTTCTATATAAAGCTTATGGATACTAGTACTCTACCTATATCAGTTCAAACAAGTTCAACTGTAGATTATTGGTCCATCGTTAAGCGACGATGGCAACCTGCTTTGTGCTTATTTGCAGGTGTATGTGCCTTGAATACTATCAATGTCTTATCCAAAACCCCTATCTATCGAGCAGAGGGACAACTGCGTCTCAATATTTCGAATGAAACATCTCAATTAGTCGGGCTTGAAGCACTTGAACCCTTGACAGGAAACAATTCAGAACGCGCGATTATGACCGAGATGGATGTCATGCGTTCGAAACCCCTCCTTGAAAAAGCTTTATCCTCTATCCATAAACAACTGGGATCAGATGACTTAAAATCCCAGATTGAAGAAGTCTCCATTCTTAAAGAATTTCTGGTAGTTAAACCCAAGCCAGGCACTGATATAGTGAGCGTAGCTTTTGAGCATAGTGAACCTCGTGTGGCTTTTGAAGCGGTCAATCAGTTGATGCAAAACTATGTCAATTTTAATTTACAGGAAAATCGTTATAAATCAATAGCAGCGAGAAAGTTTCTTGCCCAGGAACTTCCCCAGGTTAGACAAAATGTGCTGAATGCAGACCGAATCTTACGGCAATTTATGGAAGTTAATCAAATCAGTGCTGTGGAAAATTTGGCTGATGTTGTGACAACTGGGCAAGTCAATATTCAAACCCAACTAGATGAAGTGGCAACCCAAATTGCCAAGGTTGAGGCTGAATCCATAAATATAAGAGGACAGTTGGGGGTTGATGTAGAGTCCGCTTTAGATATTAGTGCTATTAGCCAATTGCCTGCCATTCAAGAGACCCGTCAGCAGCTTGAAACGGTTCGTCAACAGTTAGCTCTAGCAAAGAGTAGCTTACAGCCCGATCACCCTACAGTAATGGATCTACAGGATAAACAAAGCCAGCTGCAAAGACTTTTATTGGATTCAATTCGGACAACTACTTCCAATAAAAATACAAAAATCAATCAACAGCCAGCTGATCCCACACGTCAAGCCCTATTAAATAATTTAGTGCAGCTAAACGTTACTCGCAAAGGCCTATTGAAACAACAGCAAGTTCTGGCAACTCAATTGAACCTCTACAGTTCCCGTTCCAAACAACTTCCCGCGATCGGTCAACGACTACGTCAACTCCAGCGAGAATTGGGGGTTGCAGAAACAACTTATAAGGTGCTACTGCAAAGTTTGCAAAGTGCACAACTGACTGAAAATCAAACCATTCCCACAGCCAAAGTTGTAGAGTTAGCCGACTTGCCCACTGTTCCCGTGGCCCCAAATAAGTTTACAGAAATCTTGCGGGGTGTGATCGCAGGGGCATTGCTCGCGTTTGGATTAGCTTATTTTCTGGAAAAAGTTGATACTAAGCTTAAAACCGTTGACGAAATTCGTGATGTTTATTCTTCCTGGCCTGTTTTGGGGAGCGTACCTATCTATACACCTGATTCTGAGAATCTAAAAGCTCTTCCCACCGTGCTCAGCCCTCGTTCACCTGTTGCTGAGGCATACCGGATGTTGCAAGCAAATTTACGGTTTTTAAAGACAGACTCGCCCGCACGCGTTATCACGCTCAGCAGTGCAGTACCCCGGGAAGGAAAATCTTGGACTACCGCTAACTTAGCTGTTGTGCTTTCGCAAATGAATTATCGCGTGTTGGTGATTGATGCGGATTTGCGTAAGCCAACGCAACATCAAATTTGGGAAGTTAGCAATCAGACTGGCCTATCTAATATGTTGGCAGCACCTGAAGAGGATGAAAGAAAATCAATGTTAGAGACCTACAAGGTACAACCCAATTTAGAGCTCCTAACTGCCGGAGTTATACCTCCCAATCCTCAGGTACTCATTGATTCGGAGCGGTTTCAGTCGCTTTTGGCCCACCAAGCGGAACGATATGATTATGTGTTGATTGATGCTCCGCCCTTGATGGTGGCAGCAGATGCTCTGATTATGGCTAAGGCTGCGGATGGACTGTTGTTAGTAGGACGACCTGAGAGTTTGGAGAAATCGAGTGCAAAGCGAGCCAAAGAGTTGTTAGGGCATTTTGGGACCGATGTTTTAGGTCTATTTATCAATGGTATAGTCACCAAAAATGAAAGCTATTCCTACTACTACTATTCACAAAATTATTATGGTGAATCTGAGCTAGACAAAAAATCTTCCAAGCATAAGTCTCTTATGTCTTCAAAAAAATCTTCTCTTCGCTAGTCAAGATAACTAAGATTATCTTTTGGTCCGGCTTTCTAGTAAATTAATTTGAATCTCTTTGATTAATTGCATTCATGAATTTATTATTAATTGCATGTATGAATTTATTATTAATTGAGGGATTGAAAAACTTGAATAATAGCAATGTCTTTTTATCAACAATATCAAAACCATTATTTTTTATCTGGAATAATCTTGGTTTCGTTTTTTCCTTCTGTTGCTGCTGCTGAAGTTCATGATTCTGACTTAGTGCTAGGCCGCCCCCCACATGCCTCAGGTTTGAAAGCAGTCCGAATTCAACCCTTGCCTGGTGAGACTTTGCTGGAAGATAGGATGTCCAACGAAATATCTGAAATAGGTCTGGAGCTGAAAGCGGACAACTTGGGTACTGAATTTAATTCTCCAAAACAGTCTGAGACGGGTTCATTAGAGGATAAAGATCCTAGTTCTCAGAGCCCAGACCCTGAACCTAAAGATCGGGTTCTAACGAAAGATGAGATTCAGCAAATTCAAGAAGGTTTGGAGGATATCCAAACAGAGATAGGAAAACAGAGCCGACAGGGGCGGAGTTCTCCTGGCATTACTATTTCTAATCCGGCTGGATTTGGTGCAGATAATTTTACAGCCTTTGCCAATTTTATATTTCAAGAACGCACGCGGCGCTCTTCAGCAAGTGATGCTGTTGCTGGATTTGGTATTGGTTTTGGTGACTCCCGGAAGAACATCGGGGTGCAGGTTTCCTATAGTTTGGCGAGTTTTGGCACAATTGGTCGCGAGTTAGGTTCTGGTGGTTTTAATGCAAAAATTCACCGCCAGTTTCCTGGACGTTGGGCCGTTGCAGTGGGCTCGGAAGGATTTCTCAACATAGGAGATGCGAATGATTTTGATGGCACCTTCTATGGGTCTGTGACCAAAATATTTAACCTCCGACAAAATGTGGATAAGCCCTTTAGTCGACTGGCCGTGACGGCTGGGGCGGGCACTGGTCGGTTTCGATCCGAAGAAGATTTTGTAGCAGACCGAACTACGATCAATCCGTTTGGAACGGCGACGGTGCTGGTGATTCCTCAGGTGTCAACAATTTTAGAATGGACAGGTCAGGATTTGGCTGCGGGGCTGTCTATCGCTCCGTTTCGAAAAATACCCCTAGTGATTTCCCCATCTGTACGTGACATAGTTGGGGCCGGAGAGAATCCTCGCTTTGTGATAGGTGTAGGAATGTCATGGAAATTTTAATTGAAAAATTTGCGAACATAGGAGTAATAAACTTATGAGTAATGGAACCCGAAAGAATTGGTTTAAGATTTCTTGGTTCGCCATGTCACTGGGAGGACTGATCCTGTTGGGTCCAATTCCTATTGCTTATGGTCAGCAGGGGGCAGATCCTGAGATTCCTGGCGGCACTGGCTCGGATTTTAGTGGTGGTACTGGCTCTGACATTAGTGGCGGTACTGGCTCTGACATTAGTGGCGGTACTGGCTCTGATAATAGTGGTGGTACTGGTACGGCAGTAAGTTCCCAAGTCCGTAGTAACTTACAAAGCTTAGTTCAATCCCTTAAAGCTTGTGGATCGGGTTGTAGTACTAGTAGCTTGGAAGAAATTCGGCTGGGATTAGTTAGTTTGCAACAATCCTGTGAGGGGGGGTGTAATCCGGCTATTTCTGGAAAAATTGATACTGTGCTAAGTAAAATTGACACAATCCTGATTTCAGGAACAGAGTCTGAATCAGGAACAGAGTCTGAATCAGGAACAGAGTCTGAATCGGGAACAGAGTCTGAATCAGGAACAGAGTCTGAATCAGGAACAGAGTCTGAATCAGGAACAGAGTCTGAATCAGGAACAGAGTCTGAATCAGGAACAGAGTCTGAATCAGGAACAGAGTCTGAATCAGGAACAGAGTCTGAATCAGGAACAGAGTCTGAATCTTAGGAAGATGAGAAAGAGGTTATTTATTCATGGCACTGTTTTGTTAAGGCGTGATAGGCATATCAAACCTAGATCCAGAAAGACTTCTAGGATTTTTCGCTTAAAAGTAGCTAGAATACCTTGCTGGAATGGAGTCTCGCAGCTTGATCACTCTTTAAGAGAACAGTGCGCTCATTGGACATATCTATGTGTAGCTAAGCTGGTGAGTTTTAATAAAAATTTTAATTTGGTGATTTAATGGCTTTCCTGAAAATGAACCTTATTGAATAGCAGATATGCTATCTTGTTTCAGCTCTTGATTTCCGTGTGTTTTTTTACCCCTGGTTATTGAAAATATTGATGAGAATGGTATAGCTTTACAGTTGTGTATATGCTGCCTATATTTCATTCGTGCTAATTATCTAAAGCGGTTTTCTTACTCTGCTATTTTTTTGAGACTATGACACAAAATTCAACTGCAAAAAAAATTGAGACCTTTTGTTAAAGAGGCAGATTATCCTACTGTTTTGTTTCCTAATACCCACTCTAAAAAATATAAGATTAGGAGTATTTACTCAATTCTTTCCACCGGATTATGCACCAACAGGACAGCTGATTGATGAACTCACTCAGCATTTATCACAACAAGATATTCAAGTTAAGATTTTTAGTGGACAACCTGGCTATGCTTTTCGTTCTAGCGAAGAAGCACCCTTAAGAGAAAAGCGTAACCAGGTTTTTGTGAGGCGATCTCGGACGGCTCAACTTTGGCCCCAGCAAATTCGTGGCAAAGCAATTAATGGGCTACTGTTTTTTATCCGAGCTGGGTTGCATTTACTTCGCTCTTCTCGGAAGTACGATGTCATTTTACTGACAACGGCTCCGCCGTTTTTGCCTTTTTTGGGTTATTTAGCTTCTCTAATTTTAAGAAAGCCTTATATTTGTTTGGTATATGATCTGTATCCAGATATTGCAATTGAATTAAATGTCGTTAAATCCGACAGCTTGTTAGCCAGACTTTGGTGCGTTATCAACTATTTAGTTTGGAATAATGCTAGCGCTGTTATTGTTTTGAGCGAAGCAATGAAGAAGACAATTGCTCGACGATGCCCTAAAGTGCGGGAGAAGATCTCTGTGATTCATAGTTGGGCTGATCCAACACTTATTGCTCCAATCCCTAAAAATAAAAACTGGTTTGCTTGGAAGCATCAGTTAGTGGATATATTTACGGTGATTTACTCTGGCAATATGGGACGTTGCCACGATATGGACACATTGTTAGATGCCATTCTTCGGTTGCGAGATGAACCGATTCAGTTTGTTTTTATTGGGGGAGGGGCCAAACGACCAGATGTGATGGCTAAGGTGAAAGAGTTTGATTTATTGAATTGTTTATTCTTGCCTTATCAGGAAAAGGATGTGTTACCCTACTCTTTAACCGCCGGGAACTTGTCTTTGGTGAGCGTCAGTCCTGGCATGCAAGATTTGGTAGCTCCTAGTAAAGTATATTCAGCATTATCTTCGGGGCGACCTATAGCTGCAGTCTGTCCCAAGGATTCGTATTTAAATGCTTTAATTTCGGATGCTAACTGTGGAACAACCTTTGAGAACGGCGATGGCAATGGGTTAGCCGATTTCATCCTGTATTTGCAGAAGGATCCTAAAACGGCTAAAGCCATGGGGGACAATGCCCATCACTTTTTAGAAAAGCATTTTACACCGCAGATTATCTCAAAGGAATATTTCAGTGTTGTGAATCAATGTATAACAGAGAACAAAAAACAAAAAATTAGGCTGGCAACATATAAGACACTCAAGAACATCAATAGTTGTATCTCTGAACCTGTAAGTTAGTCTTATGATGATTACATCCAACCTAGAAACATCTGAAACGCTATTTCTAATTCTACAAATTTCAAGACTGCATATTTAATCAGCATTTAAGATCTAAATATTTATGTTAAACCACTAATAGACAAACAACACTGTTAATGAAGACGAGATTTTTTTTAACCCATTGATCACTTTTAAAATTCTAACTAGTTAAAAAGTTTTAAGTCTCCGTACAGGACACAGCTTTTTAATTCCAAATTCGAAAGTGCCCGAAACCTTTATAGGGTATAGCTTGCAGGTTAAAATTTTGGAAGTGCTAATATCAATGACTTTCAGAGTTTTTTGCTTTGTGCTTAGACTTTAAGATTTACTCTGTTAATAGATCAGTTCCGATTTTTTATATTAGACTTCTTGCGTAATCCAGCTAACGATATAGTGTAGGACTAAAATTTAAGTCAGATCACGATATGAATTATGTTAACAGCCTATCATGAAACGAATATTGTAAGAAGTCTATCTTAAATTAGGTATGAATTGTATAACAAAAAAACACAATATGAAAAATGTACTTATTTGTGGGATATCTGGTCAAGATGGAGCATTTCTTGCAAAACTTCTACTAAAAAAAAAGGATATGAAATAGTTGGTACTTCAAGAGATGCACAAATTTCATCTTTTAGTAATTTAATTAAACTCGGCATTAAAGATCAAGTGAAACTTGTATCAATGGCACTTACTGATTTTCGTAGTGTTTTACAGGTACTTTATAAATTTCAACCTGATGAAATTTATAATTTGGCAGGACAAAGTTCAGTTGGATTGTCATTTGAACAACCTGTTGAAACATTGGAAAGTATAGCTTCTGGCACTTTAAACTTACTAGAGGCTATACGTTTTATTGACAGGCCTATCAAGTTATATAATGCTGCTTCAGGTGAATTCTTTGGCAATACTGGTGAAGAAGGAGCTGATGAAGAGACACAATTCCGTCCTAGAAGTCCATATGCGGTTGCAAAAGCTACTGCATTTTGGGAAGTTGCGAATTACCGAGACGCATATGGTTTATTTGCATGTTCTGGAATTTTATTTAATCATGAATCACCCTTGAGACCTCAAAGATTTGTGACTCAAAAAATTGTTCAAACTGCGAAGGAGATCGCTGATGGCAAAAAAAAGACATTGTATTTAGGTGATCTTTCTGTGAAAAGAGATTGGGG
Source organism: Acaryochloris sp. 'Moss Beach' (assembly GCF_021497025.1). Classification (NCBI taxonomy): domain Bacteria; kingdom Bacillati; phylum Cyanobacteriota; class Cyanophyceae; order Acaryochloridales; family Acaryochloridaceae; genus Acaryochloris; species Acaryochloris sp. 'Moss Beach'. Next base: position 229,974 of record NZ_CP071717.1, on the reverse strand, counting down.
CTGGGCTCCAGAGTATGTGGAAGCGATGTATTTAATGTTGCAACAGGAAACTCCAGAAGATTATGTAATTGCTACGGGAGAAGCAAATAGTTTAGAAAATTTTGTAATGACAGTATTTAAAGAGTTGAATCTAAACTGGGAAGACCATGTAATGGTAGATAAAAAATTTGTATCGGCCTTCGGAGATTTCTATAGGAAAAGGGAGACCCTATAAAGCTTGTGCGAAGTTGGGGTGGCAACCAAAGTTTGGGCTTAGTGATGTAGTTAAAGGCATGTTAGTTGAGAGTTATTAATATATTTTTTATGAATATACCGTTTTTTTTGTATAGACGTTTAAGTCCATGGATAACTTGTGAGTTTAATTTCTCTGAAAATTCAAAGGTTAGCCTTGATAATAAATTCGCAGTTGCCAGCTTTAAGGATGTATTTTGTCATCCTTTTTATTGGCAGGTTTTTCAATATATCCAAAAACCACCTCAACTAATTGTTGACTGCGGTGCACATTGTGGACACTTTAGTGTTCTAACTAATACTTGTATTCAAAGCAAGTTTGACAATGTTCAATCTGAATATTTACTTGTAGAGCCTAACCCATATTTACAGGACATTCTCCAGAAAACTATATCAAATGCTGGATTTGCAACAAATGCTCAAATATATCAAGGTCTTTTAGGAAAAAAAAGTGGAAACGAAACCTTATGGATAAATCCTAAGAACTACCTGGCTACAAGTTTGAAGCAGAACTCAAAGGCTAAGCCTCATGTTATTGATTATTTAAATCTAGAAAAAACTGATAAATAGACGTACTGTAGATCTACTGAAAATTGATATAGAAGGTAGTGAATTTGACTTTGTAGAGTGCTATCAAGATATTCTGAAATCTACAAATTTAGTCTTTATGGAGTTACATCAAACATCTAGAAAATGTAGAGAAAAGCTTCTTAAAGAATTAGCGTATGCTGGTTTAGAAATGGCAGAGTCTCCTGTTAAGTGTCATGGTCAAGAACTAGTGATCTTCAAACGATAGTTTTTCAATGAGAAGTAAGAGTTTGTTTTTAGCTATTTTTTCTAAAAAAATAGTACCCTAGCAATTATTGCAATCATTTTCGCAATTTTTTGTATCATTGCTTGAGATAAGTAGCAACTTAATAATTTTGCCACTTACTCAAGTATTGGGAGCAACATCTTCTGAAGGAAAAGTATCTAATTTGTTCTTTGGTCTTCAAGACTTTCTAGATAAAATACCAGATAGTCAACAATTTCTAGTTCTTTTAGTCCTTCTACTATTTCTTACTGTCTTAAAAAAACGTTAATCTTTATATTTCTAGCCTATGTATTAATGCTTTTATGTTACGCAGTGGTACTCTACTCCGTCAAAAAATGCTTAGAACGCTTTTTGCAACTAGAAATATCTTTCTACAATAATACCGGACCTGGAAAGCTCTTAGGATACGTTAATGATCATTCGAATCGGAGTGAAAAGCTATTTTCTGCCATTTTAGAAATAGCAAGAGAAATCATCCTTCTAACCGCCTTGGTCATTTTCTTGATCACTTTATCCCCTGTTATGACCATATTCACGGGGATAAGCTTGCTAGCTGTTGCTTTTGTTCTAAAATTATTTATTGTTAGAGGTGTTCAAAGGTATGGTCAAAATACAGCTCGTGATTTAAATGATTTTTCAGACCTGACTGCTGAAATCTTAAATGGTATTCGTTTAATTAAGACATTTTCTTCTGAGAGTCATGAGCTAAAACGTATTAAAAAAGTTTTATGGAAGCGATATTCCTCAGAGTTAAATGCCTATAAATTTAATTCTGCTGTTGCACCACTCACTGAAACAACGGGAATTATGGTTCTCTTGGGGATGCTTTTAGTAGGTAATTATTTTTTAAATGGAGACAATAAGATTGCTTTACCTATTCTCTTGACATATATATTAACTCTTTTAAGAACACTCCCAAGAGTAAATCACTTAAGCTCTCTAAGATCTCAACTTTCATTGCTTTGGGGAAGCTTTGAAACTATAGAGAAATTTTTGATTGGAACATCTACAAAAATGCTTTCTGATGGAGAAAAAAAATATGGTAGCTTGACTTCGACAGTAGAGTTTTCAAATATAACATTTGCCTATCCAGGTAATAATGAACCTGTAGTTCGTGATTTCAATTTGGTTATCCCAAAAGGAAATACGGTAGCTTTAGTAGGACAATCAGGTAGCGGTAAGTCAACATTAGTTGATTTGTTATTGCGATTGTATGATCCAGATATAGGCTCTATTTTTGTCGATGGCATAGATTTACGTCACTTTACTAGAAAATCATGGCATCAAGCTATTGCTGTAGTAAGTCAAGATACTTTTTTGTTTAACGAGACAGTACGAGAAAATATAGCATACGGTGTTCGAAAAGCATCTGACGAAAAAATTATTGAAGCTGCTAGAAAGGCTCATGCTCTTGATTTTATTAAAGCCTTACCGAATGGTTTTGATACTATTGTGGGTAATAGAGGTACTTTGTTATCTGGGGGGCAGAGGCAGCGAATTGCCATTGCTAGGGCAATTTTGTGCCAGCCTGATCTTTTGATTCTGGATGAAGCAACTAGTGCTTTAGATAGCAAATCAGAACGTATTATTCAAACAGCTCTTGAAGAAATTAGTGAGGAATGTACAGTAGTTGTAATTGCTCATCGACTATCTACCATTGAGAGAGCTGATCAAATTATTCTTTTACAAGAAGGAAAGATTTTGGAAAAAGGCATGCATAATGAATTAATTGATGCTAAAGGTTTATATTACTCACTACATACATTGCAGGCAAGTAATAGTATTGCAACTATTTTCTGAGTCATAATTATGCGGATATTAATTGCAGGAATATTAGCCGGTCAAGGAGGAATTCAAAGTCATATTCGCTGGTTAGCAAAAGCATTAGGTGAAGAAGGTATTGAGGTATTAGTGTTGTCGCTAGGTACTTCTAAGAGTCTGCCTATTGATGAATCATTTTTAAAACAATCATGGAATAATAATGTTCAACTAAGGTTTTGTGCTGCATATCAAACTACAACTTCTAATCGTAATCTTGGCGGTCTTAGACGATTGCAAGAGATAGTAGAAATTATTGATGAGTTTGATCCAGATATTTATCTAGCCATAGGTACTGGCTGGAACCTTTTTATTCCACCTCTCTTATCAAAAGCTAAGCCTATTCGGATATTCCATGAAGTTATGTCTGGAGTTCCCAATGGTTGGCAAGATTCACGTTGGTGCGTCAAACTCTGGTTTGATGAGGTGATTGGTCAAGCCACACCAGTATCCCAAGCATTTTCAAAAGAGTTTGGATGGAAGAAAGAAGTTTCTACCTTGCCAGCATTTCCTGAACCACTAGAAATTACAGCGAATTTGCCTGAAGTGACAGCTATAAAGGTTACAAAGGGTAAGGTTAAGGCTGCATTATTTAGTCGATTAGCTCCTCATAAGCAAGCATTTTGGTTAGTGCAGCAATGGTCAAAGCTAAAAGAATACCTATCTGAATTACATATTCATGGTTCAGGATCTGATGAAGATCTTATTCGCTCCTATATAGCTAAAGCAGGTATTGGAAAAGAGGTGAAATGCTTAGGCCGATATCCTGAAGGACAAGCATATGTTGACTTATTGAGTAGCTATGATCTGACGTTACTACCGACGATTGGTGCAGAAGGTGCACCTCTTGTATTGTTGGAGTCGATGGCTTGTGGGGTGCCGTTTTTGGCTTATGGAGTTGGCGGTATTCCTGATTATGGACGTAATAATCCAGATGTTCGGGTGGTTGCTCCTGATGACATAAGGTTCTTTGAGGGGCTAGAGCAAATCACCTCAGCATTTACCAAAGGTGAAATTGATCAAAGGCGGTTACAACGGTTCTACTTTGAGCATTATTCTTACGAAGCGCTTAAAATATCATGGCTGAACTACTTGAAAGCGATTTATCAACAAAAGCAACACAACGTAGCTATGCCATTGATGCATTGAGAGGATTAGCAGCTTTAATCATTGTTTTGTACCATGCAAGACCGATGTTTTGGGTAGGGATAGGAGAGATTTGGGATACCTATGGATTAACTTTGAGTCCGAATGCTTTGCTAGGCTATCTATGCCATTGAGCTTTGGTGGTCTAGCAGTTGATTTATTTTTCGTTTTGAGTGGGTACTGCATTCACCGTAAGAATGCATATCTCTTAGCCAAGAATCCAAAGTCTAAATTAAGCAAAAGAAAGTATTTAAATCGGCGAATCTTTCGGATTTACCCTGTTTACATCGCTGCATTATGTCTTACTGCAGTTATTCATGTCTATGTTGCCGCTAGAGAGCCGTCCCTCGTTTCGGGACAAAATAACTCTTTATTTGCTTTTGTAGCCAGTTTGCTATCACTGCAGGGGATAGTGGCCTCGAGTTTTGCACATAATACTGTGTTTTGGACACTTGCCATAGAGATTCATTTTTTACTTGATTTATCCGATTATCTATTGGATTTCTTCAAGAAAAGGTGCTTCATTTGTTCTGGGTCTAATGACTTTTTTCAGCTTTTCTTATTTAGCCATGGATTTATGGCTTAACTTTTCTGTTTCATTTTCTTATAAAGGTTCAGGAGGTTCTCTATTTATTCCCTATCTATTCACTTGGGGAGTCGGAATATTCTTAGCAGAATTGGAGGCTGGTAGAACATCACTAGATTGTAGAACCTGGTTGCCCAGCGCGAGCATATCCAATATTCAATACTGGATATATTTGACTTTTATTTCGTGCTTAGTTGTTTTGAGTGCTGGCACAAAAGCTACTATCCTATTCAAACTTTTTGTTGTCTCTGTATTTTGCGGCACAGTAGTTTATCTCAGCACAACACCGCGTGGTGGAGCTTTCTGGAGCAAATCTTGGGGGAAAATATTTTCTTGGATAGGTTTATTCTCCTATTCCTTATATGTAACCCATAGGCCATTTCTACTGTTGATGAAATCTATCGTAGATCCTTTTAATATGAGGTCAGAGTCCTTAGTGTTGACGTTGTTAGCAACTTTACTCTGCATATTTTCTGGCTTTGCATTCTTTTGGCTATTTGAGCGCTGGACCTTGAAATCTACTGCCCCTTTAAAATTGTTAGATTAAGCATCGCTAGCTCTCTAGAAATCTTATCTGGTGGTAAGTCGTTCAGCTTAATATTCGTCTGTTAAACTTCCATATCAAAAATGTAGATCGATCTGGTGGGAAAAATGATTTCATCAAACAAAGTTGCAGTAGCACAATTAGGTGCTAGAAAACATTATCAAGAGCCGATTCTCCTACACCAGTGGAATGTTCTTGATACTCTATACACAGACTTCTACTCAGGCGATCGCATACCATTCAATCTTCTACGCCACTCACGGATTAGTGAACATCTGCCTGCTGTTATGAAGCGGATGATCGATCGCTATGACCCTGCTCTCAAGGGTGCAAAGATTGTGCATTTTCCAGTACTAGGCTACAACTATACTAAATCCCTTAAGCAGCTAAGAGGTCAGAGTACCGCTTCAGCTCATATTGAAGCTGGGAAGTCTTTTTGTCGGCGAATCATTCAGCATGGCTTGGGAGATGCTGATACGGTATACGGTTTTAACGGTGCTTGTCTGGAATTATTTCAGTATGCCAAGCAGCAAAATCTAAGGTGCATTCTGGATCAAACTCTGGCAGAGCGGTATTACTATTACCAGCTTATGCAAGCTGAAGAGGCTCGCTGGCCTGGTTGGTCCTCTTACCCATTCACATTGACTAATGCTGATCGAGAGCTTGCCGATCGAGAGCAACAGGAACAAGACCTGGCAGATCAAATTATTTGTGGTTCTGAGTTTGTGAAAGACTCGCTGATGGCACGGGGTGTTTCGGCTGAAAAGATCATGGTAGTGCCTCTGGGGCGAGTGAAAGATTCAGCTCCGTTAATTGCATCTCAACTCATGTCGGGTCAATCCCAATCTCCCTGGAAAGAGCGACCTGAAGGATTACACATTTTGTTCGCAGGTTCAGTTGGCTTACGTAAAGGTATTCCTTACTTACTTGAAGTGTTGCTACAACTCAAAGGTAAAGTTCCTTTTGTTTGTAAGGCGGCAGGATCGATTGAGCTACGTTCTGAAGTTCTGCAACCCTATAGTGAAGTTTGCCAGTTCCTCGGGCGGGTGCCTCGCTCAGAGATGGCAGCTTTGTATACCTGGGCGGATGTATTTGTTTTGCCTTCTTTGTGCGAGGGATCAGCAATGGTTATCTATGAAGCTTTAAAGTTTGGTCTACAAGTAGTTACGACTCACAATTCAGGTTCAATAATAAGTAATGAAGTTGGTGGTAGTATTGTCCCGATACAAGACAGTAAAGCTATAGCGGTATCTCTACTAAATCTCTTTGAACAAGTGACTAATAATGATTGCAGTACGAAGTTAGGAATAAACGTTGAGCAAATGCAGGCAAAAGCAATAGATAATTTTGCAGACGCTATGATGGTGAGTACACCGGTACCAGTCGTAACTAACTCTGGGAAAAAGCTGTGAAATTTGCAGCTGATTCTTCCCCGATATTAATTGGACTTAGTTTATATTTCTTAGATTTAATTATCCAGCTTATTTTCGCCTTTAAAAAATGCATTTATTGATATTTTAATTTATGCCACAAGTATACTTAGAGCTATTAATATTAATCTGTACTTCACTACTACTAAGAGGGATATTTTATAGAGAAAAAATATATGAATTTCCAACCCTGATGGGGTATATTTTCTTGTCATTTATTTCGCCTCAAGCTTTTTCTTTGCTGAAAAATCCAGGAGTTGTTGCAGTAGAGTCAGTAGAGAAAGTTCTTTTGATGACAATTATGTGCTTGGTCATGTGCTACCTAGGATATAAGATTCCAATAGGTCTTAGTAAGCCACATGAGTTTGACCATAAAGCAAACGACGATAAACTATTATTAAGTGGATTATTTCTTTCTAGTATTGGACTAGCCTCGGTAATTTTTTCTTCAAATAATTGCTGTCCAGGTTGCCTCTAATTCCAATCCGACTGGGCCAGCAACTATTATTTATTTTTTTGGGGAATCTTAGGCATATTGGGTTCGCAATTTTGCTGAATATTGCATTAAGAAAAAAAAGATTGAAAGACTTTATAGCGTTACTATTTTCTCTTATTCCTGTTCTATACATGATTTTTTATAGCAGGTAGGAGGACATCTACTTTTATTCTTGTTATTTCAGTTGGAATAACACTTTTTTATACAAAAAAAGTTCTTCCTTCTAGACTGATAGTAATTTGCATTATCATTGGATCTACATTTCTTATCCCACTCTTAGGAGGCTCTGCGTGGTGATTTTTGGTCACTAATATTCTCAGGTCAAATAAGCTCAATTGAATTTTCATCTGGAATTGACAGGATAATTCTTACTGGTGATGTATTAGAACTAAGAAATGCTGCTATGTTAATTGAATTATTAGATAAAAAATTCTAGCTTTGGATATGGAACAGGTTTTTGGAATGACATAATATTTCAGTACATTCCGGCTCAAATATTGGGAGATGAATTTAAAGATTCACTTATGTTTCCAACTGTTTTTAGCTCGGATGACTTAGTTTATTTTTTTTGGCAATGGATTCTCGAATGGATCTACCACAACTGGAATAGGAGATAGTTATGTTGAATTTGGTGTTTTTGGCTGCTTGATTTTTGCTGCAATTGCTTATTTATTTAAGTTTATTTGGGTCTCTTCATTATATAAATCAAGCATATATAGCCAAATTCTATATATTGGACTTGCAACACCGGCATTAGTCGGTGTGACGCATGGAATAGGAACTTTTATTCAGCATAGTATACTTCAATTGATTACTACATACGGTATTTGGAAATACTCTCATGTACCATGTACTAGTTCGAATCACAAGAAATTTATTTGCAGATAATTCCAATTCTATAAAAGTGCCCGAAACCTTTGTAGGGAATGGCTTAAAGCCTTAGATCTTAAGAGTACTAATGTACACGGCTTTCAGAGTTTTTGTCATGTACTTAGAGAAAATAATAATAATAGGCACCACGAAAAATAGATTTCTTTGGGAATTGTAGAGATTGAAACGCTTAGTATTACCATAGTAACTTGTTAATAACACTCAGTTGTCTTCAATTGGAGTTGATTTTTTGAAGTACCCTTCACACATGCTAGCTGTTTTATTTATGCTCGCGCTCAAGAACAATGGTGATAAGTCATGAATAAATCGATGGCAGTAGTCTTGATCTTTATGTTTAGCAATGTTAAGGTCTTCATGATTTTGTCTAATAGCTTATTCGATAGAGGTTCCAGTTAGTAGCATATGGATTTCTGATGATTTATATCTTTTTTTTCTAAACTTTTCAAAGCGATAGAATTTATTCACTGCTTAACTAGATCTTATATATACTTTTTTTCTACCTAAAATTTGGTTTAGAAAAATAGGTAAGTTTTCTCGATTTCAGGGATTGCCGCGTTTTGGTTATGCCTTTCGTGATATATCAATTGGAGATAATTGTAGTTTCGGTATAGGGGTTTTTTTTGAACTGTGGTCCTAAAGCTTTCATACGCATTGGATCAAATATTGGCTTGAATGATTACACCTATATCTCTTCCATTTATGGTGTAACCATTGGGAATAATACCAGGATAGGAGAATTTGTATCTATTCGAGATAATGATCATCAATTTTCTCAGCTAGATATTCCTATATGCTCTCAAGGATTTCTCGGAGCTCCGGTAGAAATTGGGAATGATGTATGGATTGGTCGAGGTGTTTTTATTGGTAAGGGTATTCATATTGGGAATGGTGCTATAGTCGGTGCGAATAGTGTGGTAACTAAGAATATTCCTCCCTATGCTGTTGCAGTTGGTGTTCCCGCTAAAGTTATAAAGTACCGTAAATACAATGATGAACATATGGAATCATACGCCTAACTTGATTATTCCTCATCCGATTTACTTGTAATATGAGGCTCCTAGTTGTTGTTCCTGCCTTAGGTTCTGTTTATGGTGGCCCATCTAAAAGCGTTATAGAACTTGCCCAATCGTTAGGCAAATCAAGCATTAACGTTGATGTAATAGCTACAAACGCAAATGGTGATTCTGTTTTGGACGTACCTTTGGGGCAATGGATTCAGAAGGACCATTACCGAGTACAGTACTTTCCTTATTGGGGTATTGGTGACTATAAACTGAGTCTCCCTATTACAAGCTGGCTTTTTCGACACATTCGGGACTATGATCTGGTTCAAACCAATGCGATTTTTTCTGTTCCTATTTTGCCCGCTTACTTAGCTTGCCGTTGGAATAATATTCCCTATGTTGTTATTCCCCGAGGAATGCTCGAACCTTGGGCCTTATCCTATAAAGCCTGGAAAAAACGGATTTACTATGATCTATTTGAGAAGCCAGCCTTGATGCGAGCAAGCGCTATCCAAATGCTAGCTTCAACTGAGGCTAAGCAAATTCGGCCCCTTAATCTAGAAGTACCACTTATTATTTCTCCTAACGGCATTCATCCTCAAGCTTTTGAAATATTACCAAGCGCTGAGGAATTTTTTTGGAAATTTCCAGAAACCCAAAATAAGAAGCTAATTTTATTTTTGGGTCGTATCGATCCCAAAAAAGGCTTGGATCTGCTATCTCAAGCCTTTGGCAAAATTAAACACCAATTTTCTGATGCGCATTTGGTTGTTGCTGGGCCGGATAATATTGGATTTTTATCTATGGCTCAGCAGTATTTTACTGATGCCAATTGTCTTTCTGCAGTCACCTTCACTGGTATGCTCACTGGTACATTAAAATATGCTGCTCTTGCCGCAGCCGATGTCTACGTTGCCCCTTCCTACTCTGAAGGCTTTAGCATGTCTGTTCTCGAGGGAATGGTATCAGGCCTTCCTTGCATCATCTCTACAGGGTGTAATTTCCCTGAAGCTGAAACTGCTAAAGCCGCTCATGTTGTTGAACCTAACCCCGATGCCATTAGCAGTGCTCTCCTCCATTGTCTACACAATCCAGAAGAATCAAAACAGATGGGTGATCTTGCCCGTCAATTTATCCTCGCAAATTATACCTGGGATAAAATTACGGCGCAGTTGATTGAAGTGTATAGTGCCATCCTCAACAATCCTTCCATTTCTCATCAGACTCCAATCTCAAAAAAAACATAGGGAAAGACTAGAAAAGTGTAAAGATTTCACATTCAAATCCCGTCAATAGAAGAGAATTTAGCCTATTTTTCTGTGGCAAGCGTGGCCACGATTTGCAACTAATATACAATCTCGCTGATAACCCTCAACGCTGACTGCCTGACATAAGTACCTTAAAGCCTTTAGATACGTAGTTTTTGAATGCTGAATAGCCAGGTGAATAAGACTAGCTTTTGCTATTTTTTGCACACCGAACGCAATCAAACCGTATTACCTACTCTTTTGTCTAAGGGAATCGCGTTGCTATTCTCGCAGCGAAAACCTTACGAGGAAAAGGCTTTCAGAGATGTGTCAGGCAGTCAGCCCTCAACGTATGTCAGTTGTCAGTTAACAATCTAGTATTTTTGTATCTTATGGAGCCAATAAAGCTTGTGTAGTATTACTTCCTGATCCTTTTGCAATTATTATAGTTCCAAGCGAAAGCAGTTCTAGGATTAGCTCTAGAGCAGGAGCAAAATATCCAGCGTTATCAATCCAGTTTTTATGACGCATTCATACCAGGTCTGGAATTGTAGCACCTTGCTTGGAGATACTAACCGCCGATGTTTCCAAGGTTTTCTCTAGATTGCTCTGACGGGATCAGGATGATTAGCTCAACGTGAATATTCTCACCCACATTTTGATGCTGAATTTGAAGCGCACGAGTTATGAATAGTTCTCTATCAATAATTTTGTAGTAGTGTCAGTCGTCATCATCCAGTATTACGATAAAGTTCCGCATTGTCCATGGAATTGAGTCATCAATTATACGCTCAAGTGAAGAGCGCATCAGCCAAATAAAACTAAATTGGGTGTCCTCCTATTAGACCTATACCCACATATGATATCAATCTAATTGATGAACTCAATCTACAATGACTCCTTGAAAAAATGGATATCGTCAACTCAACCAAACCTGAGCTAACTCCAGAGGGAAAGCATCAACCAAACAGAGATAAATCCAAGATGCAGCTTGAAGATATCACGCCTCTGATTCTGACCTATAACGAAGCTCCAAATATTGAACGGGTTCTAGAAAAATTAGCCTGGGCTAAGCAGATCATTGTTATAGACAGTAACAGTACAGACCAAACTTTAGATTTGATTTCTCGTTACCCAAACGCTCAAGTTTTCAAACGTAAGTTTGATACCCATACTCTGCAATGGAACTTCGGGCTTCAGTTAATCCAATCGAAATGGGCCTTATCTCTCGACTCTGACTATGTACTCACAGACCAGTTGGTTCAAGAAATCCAAACACTTAATCCTCCTACACAGGTATCAGGCTACTTTATTCATTTCAAATACTGTGTTTTTGGTAAACCCCTGCATGGAACTCTTTTACCCCCTAGACAGGCACTCTTTCGCTGTGCCCATTCAAAGTACATAGATGATGGTCACACTCAACTCCTTCAAGTTACGGGAAGAAGTCTAACCCTCAAGCATCCCATTCTTCATGACGATCGCAAGCTCTTAAGTCGATGGCTGTGGGCGCAAGATCGCTACATGATCATCGAAGCTAAAAAACTATCGGCAGCAACTTATCAAGAGCTGAGTTGGGGGGATCGAATTAGAAAAACTAAACTTCTAGCTCCTCTAATTATTTTTTTCTATTGTCTCATTTTTAGAGGAGGAGTTCTTGATGGCTGGAGAGGCTTATATTACGCCTGCCAACGAATGCTAGCTGAAACGCTACTTGCCATCCGATTGATTGAAGCTGAACTAGCTAATATCTATAGCCCATCATGACAACTAGTCAGACCCCAGGGCTATTTCATTCTAAAAACATCCATCAGAACTTCTAGTGATTGTTCACATCGTCGCTTTGCCTGAGCCATATTGGTGAATCCATATTCTCGATAAAGATTGAGTGATAGATTACGCGCTTGTACGAACAGGCCAATAAGGGGTGTGGTCCGAATCCTTGAAGCATCTTCACCTTGGGTGACATCGCGAACATAATGGACCTTGTTTTCTACTCCCCAATACCCCCGAATTCTTTGTGCCAAAGGTTCTACCTCCTCCAGCAATGACGTGATGTAATAGCGAGTCTCTTGGGTATCGACAATCATGTCGTCATAGATTTCAGAGCGTTGTGATTCAACCCGAATGAGTGTTTTGAGACCTGGCCATTGTCGAATATTACTCAGTTCACGGCAGATACTAACGGTTCGCTTGTCAATGCGGCCATGCCCTTTTTCCAGGGTTTCAACCGTTGATTCTGGCTTAAAATGCGCTTTCACATCAGTCAATAAGCCTTTCTGGTTGCCTTTGAGCGCCCCGAGATACTCATTGCCACTGTCAACAATGAGCTGAGCTGTTTTTTTGGGTGTTGATGGCATCAAAGGCAAAGACCACTCCTTTGAGAGCAAGCTGCTCAATCATTTCAGGCAAGGCCTTGATTTCATTGGTCTTCTGGTCAACTTCATAAGGGGGCAAGATTAAACCTCTCTCTACCACATAGCCTGTGACCATCATGATTGCGGGATGGGGCTGACAATAAGGATTGTCTGTTTTAGATAGGAACGAATGTTTGAGCACCTTGCCATCGGTCGCGACGGTTTCTCCAGGCTGAGGAACGATCTCAAAGAAGTGGCTGAGGCATTGAGCAAATCGTTCTTCATCTGTTCGAAGCAATACCCGCCGAATCGTACTGTAAGATGGTAAGCATTGTTTGGGGGGATTGAACAATGCCAACAATGGGTCATGGTAAGACTTGAGCCAATCACCAATGGCAAGAAAGCCTCGATTCCCTGCTGCAACGGCAAGGGTGAACAAGGCTAAACACAAGGTCTGTTTATGGCGTAAACCTGCGGTGCGACGGGTGTCTGGTAGGTCTGAAAAAGCATCTACAATAGCTAGCGATGACATAAATTATGAAAGAAGTGCAGCCTGCATATCATCCCTCATTTTTGAATGAAATAGCCCTGAGTCAGACCTTTACCAACTACACTTGGGAAAGCGCACCAGCGTCTCATACGGAACACTATAATAGACCTTATCGAAAATAGCTGAAAGCCTTACTGGAAAAGCGTTTTGTTTTTGGAGAAAAATCGGCCTCAAAGACTTGCGACATAGACGTTTGAAGTTATTTCTCACCCATTTTATTTCCGATAAGGTCTACTCAGCGTATGACTATATTGTTGAGATGAGCAAAAGTATTCACCACGGGTCACTTTCTAATACTGGAGGGAAAAGGGTTGTATTGGGTTGGTTTTCGCTAGTAAGCCTCAATAAGTACCGCCTTGAGTATATCAATGGATCTCTGACTTACTCATCTTGCACTCACCTTTGTTTGTTGTACCTTATATGCGTCTAGATCAATATTCCGTCGGTGAGTATACTCCCGGTGCCTCCTATCTCAAACAACTTCAATGGTACTTTCTGGGCCAACCTCTATTTCAAAGTTACTGGCTCCCTGTATCCGGTCTAAAAGTTTGGCTGTTGAGGTTGTTCGGTGCTCAAGTTGGTGAAGGTGTCAGGGTCAAACCTGGTGTCATGATCAAATTTCCCTGGCGGATTTCGATTGGCAATTACGTCTGGTTAGGTGAACAAGTCTGGCTCGATAATGTTACCAACATCTACATTGGCGATCACGTTTGTATTTCTCAAGGAGCCTATATTGGCAACGGCAACCATGACTGGCGTGATCCCAACTTTGCCCTCAGACTGTCTGCCATCCACCTGGAATCAAGCTGCTGGATCGGGGCCAAGGCTGTGGTTGGCCCCGGGGTCACTATTAGTCATGGCGCAGTACTTTGCCTTGGTAGTGTTGCGGGCCAATCCCTAGATCCCATGACCATCTATGCAGGTAATCCCGCCCGACCCGTAAAAACTCGACAAATGAGCGATGCTGGGTTTTAACCCGTGACCTTTTCCGGGTGAAGGAAGTAATGCTTGTTGCAATTGTTACCTGACATGACCCTTCTCAACTTGAATGGAATAATCTCCCTAAAACAGCTATTGAGCTAGAAAAATTGTTAAGTCAGGGTTGCTTAGGACGAATCGAATCGTATTTTCGTTGGAAAAGCCGATATCGGGCTATAAATAGTGTAATTTAGGAGTTTCTTCCTATGTTGGTTTACATTTAACATTAGCTTCTAGATCAAAGCTTTGCCATCCGGTCGATAGATGATGACCAAAGCCGGTTTGGGTGGATCTGTTGCCTTTTTCCCTGGCCAGTTGGAGCCGATCGGCACACCCCTAGACTGGAGGAATTCCTGACCATCGGTCGTTAGCATGCCGATTTCTCGGGTTTCAGAAGCCATTTTTTGCCGAATGCCCCCTGCTTCACCTGGGTGTTGAGTCGTTAAAAAAAGAGTTTTTTGATTGGGATGTAGACATAATCCACAAAGCTCACTATCCATCGGACCCATCGCAAAAGGAAAGGCTTTACCCGCATGGGTGCCCATCAAAGGTAAATACCAGGCTGTATTATTTCCGAAAATACCCCGTAGTTTGGATTGATCAACACCACTACGATTGGGAATGGCCAGATTGTGCTTACTGGTGGACATGTCCGTTACCATCCACAGATTGCCTTGAGCATCGATTTCTAGGTTGTCTGGATTGGCAAACCCAAGGCCATCCTGAGCGGGTTCTCCACCTACGGCAACCATCACCCACCGGAACTGCATAGCGGCTGGGTTATCGTCTGCTTCCATGATTTTCATAATCCACCCATATTCGTAGGGTGCTTCTCCATTGGGGCCTTGAAAGATTTGTGGGTCGGGACCGCCATCTCCCCCAGGCCCACCGGACGTAAAGGCTACAAAAAGCGCCTTCTGTTCTGGGTCAAAGGCGGTGTCTTCGGGTCTGGCTAAGCAAGTAATTCCAGCCGCATTGGCTGCAAAGTGAGCATCGACCAGGATCGCCCCTTGACGTTCACTGGCACTGCCTTCATAGAGATCGCCTAAGGTTTTAAAGGTTTGCTGGAAGGATAAGGCGTCTTGATCGTTAGTGACGTTGATGTAGCCGCCTTCCTGGCGATCGGGGTTCGGTAATCTAACCAGACCAGAGTCAGATTTGCCTAGAACCTGACTGGGAAGAACAGGGTTAATGGGAGTGCTAGCTTTCAGGGGAATCCATTGACCCGTCCCATCGGCATTTAGTTGGGCACCGTAAAGCATGCCGTTCTCCAGGAGTTTGGAGTTGGCTTTGTCCGTGGGGTTTTTGACTTTGCCGGCGCTGATGAATTTGTAGAGATGACCGCCCCTGCGATCGCATCCCGAATACACGGCCAAAGGCTGACCTGCCAGTGCATTCACGGCAACAGCCTCATGGCGATACCGTCCTAGCCAGGTATGCTTGGTGCCATAGTCTTTGGGATTGCTCGGATCGACTTCCACCATCCAGCCATATTTATTCCCGGCTAGGCCAAAGGGATTCCCCCGACCATCGATCTTATCTTCTGTGAATTCAAATGGGGTATGAGAAGGGGGAAAGGAAGAGCCATCTGCCATCACTGGATCGGGAACTTGGTCTTGAAAGTTTTCTTCGGCGCTCAAGATGGTTCCCCATGGGGTGGTCCCGCCTGCACAATTTTGGAAGGTGCCGATAATACGACTGCCTAAATTATCGTCATAGCCCCGCTTGTTGGTCTTGGTAAATACCGCCACCCCAGGTCCGGTGGCTTTTAAATAGCGGCCATCTTCCAACCCAGAAATCCCAGTAATCCGCCGATCTTGAGGGGAAGGCTTGCGTACCCATTTGCCTTTTTTGGATTGGATAGCGATGACCCCAATGCCTTGATCAATCAGTCCTTCTTTGGCAATCGCTTCAATCTGTTGCTTGAGCGGATCATCTGCTGATAGGGCAAAGGCGTCAATTTGTTCTTGTCCCATAGCCGATCGAACTTGATCAAATGGCAGAGACTTGCCTAAGACCTGCTCATAGGTCAGCATCCAAGTTTTGCCGCTGATGTATTCAAAATTGATCGACAGATAGCCTGAGTCCGGTGCCGTCTCCACAAAGGAGACAAAGTCATTATTGTAGCCAAACCGAGAATCGCCCACCGGATCTCCCCAGGCAGCGATGGTTTCATAGACATAGCCTTCCGGCAGGACTAAATCATCAATGACCTGATAGGTACTGTAGGCTTGCTTTTGCTGTTCCGGGGATAGACCCTCAATGTCTAGAGGGATGGGCACCCGGACGGGCTGGAAGGAAATAGTTGCTTCCGTTGCGGCTGACGAACGGTAGGGGCTATTCTTCGAGGCACTGCAGGCAACCATGCTGGTTGCTGCGCCCATAAATAGCAAGAATTCTCGGCGGCTGATGGACATGAATAATAGGGTGATGAACCTAAGATTAAGGCTATCGCAATTAATTTAAGAAAAGGTAATGAATTGTCCCAAATACTGAAGATTTAGAAGATCAGTACTAGGAAGGTTAATAATCGGTAAACCTCAGATTAAGGTGTAAATAAGCTTATTCCAAGGTCCGAAAAAACTATGCTATCAGTTACTAATATGTACTTAGCTAAGAAGAAGTAAAGGGTAATCATTCCAACCCAATGCTTGAAAAGTCTGGAATGATTGAACTGAATTAAGCCCTGCCTTTTGGTTGACTAACGCTTGGATTCCCCCTCTCTTTTGAATCTTCTTTATGGATGCAGATTAAGGGTGATGAGAAAGGTAAGGTATGGGCTTATCAATACCGGCTCACTATAGAATTTTTCTACCTCGGTTCTATCAACTGGCTATAGTGAGTGCCTTCTCCAATATGATGGTGCCTCTGGCGGGATTGTTTGATACGGCCTTTCTGGGACATCTCGACGATATTCGCCATTTGGCTGGGGTGATCTTAGGAAGTATTCTATTCGATTACCTGTATCGCATCCTCAAGTTTTTTAGAAATAGTACCAACGCCATTACGGCCCAAGCGGAAGGTGAGAACAATCACCACGAGGTATTGTTGGCTGGATTGCGAAGTTGCATGGTTGCGATCGCAGTAGCCATCCTCATCCTTCTCTTCCAATATCCCTTACAGCGTCTGGGGTTTGCCGTCTTATCTGGGTCGCCTGAAATTGAAGCAGCTGGGCTCGATTATTTCAACACCCGCATTTGGGGAGCCCCCGCCGTATTGCTTAACTTCGTGCTGATTGGCTGGTTTTTAGGGCGGGAAATGAATCGGGTTGTCCTGATCATTTCTCTGGTGGGCAATGGCTCCAATGTCCTGCTGGACTACTTAATGATTAACCGCTGGGGCTGGGACAGCATTGGGGCTGGTTTAGCGACTGCCCTGAGTCAATACCTCGCTCTGGGGGTGGCTTTAGTGGCAGTTTTCTTCAGCATCGAATGGGCTAGGGTGCCTGCGGCCTTAAAGCAGGTTTGGGATATCGCTGCCTTCAAATCCACCCTACTGCTGAAAGGAAATATTCTGATCCGCTTTGTGGCTTTGATTTCGGCCTATGCCATTTTCACCAACCTCAGTGCTACCTTGGACACTACTATCCTGGCGGAAAATGGTCTGCTGCTCCAAATTGCCTTGCTGAGCCAGTTCACGGTGAATGGAGTAGGGCTAACGACTCAGACCCTAGTCGGCAACTTTAAGGGCAAAGGGGAGTCGGAACGGATGATGCCCGTCCTCTACACGTCGATTGTCCATGGACTGTTGATCTCCTTGCCCTTTGCAGTTCTGTCGGTTCTATTCCCGGTGACGGTGTTTGGACTGTTGACCAGTCATACAGAGGTCAGCTACTCCATCCATGCCTATGTGATCTGGCTAGTGCCATTACTCAGCCTAACGGCGGTGGCTTTTGTGCTGGAAGGATATTTTATTGGCCTGAAAGAGGGAGCCATTCTGCGGAATTCAGCCTTGACGGCGTTGGGGATGGGCTATGCACCGATTGCGATCGCAGGTTGGTATTTTCAAAGCAATCATTTGCTATGGACCTCTTTAACAATTTAGTAAGGATTCAGGGGCTATTTCCAGGGATAAGCGAAGGCATTGTATAAATTTCTGGTAAGTTACCTGATATCAAGACTTGCTTGAAAAATTCAAAAGCCGAACGCTTTTGAGCGCGACAAGTTTGAATCACTGTTAATAGAATTGCTGTCTGAGCAAAGCCTTCCATTGAGCGAGATCCCCCACAGACTTTGCGCTTAGTCACAGCCAGCCTTAAGGAGCGTTCCGAACGATTGTTGTCAGGAGGCACTTCTGGATGGTCTAGAAAATACCACCATTGCTCTGCTTTTTTCCGCAAAGAGCGCAACAATAGGCCCGCTGCATATCCAGCTTTGGGTATCTATTGTTCAATAGCCGTTTGTACTTCCAACTTAAAGCCCGCTACCCAATTGCGGTAGGCACTCTCATCTTGAGTTTCTCGCCATTGCCGATGAGCATCAAAAGCAGCATCAATCAAATTGAGGAACACTTGGCCGAGTTGAGGATTGTCACCATGCTTGAGTTTGATGACTTTCTTGAAGTGTCGTCTCAAATGAGCTAAACACTTTTGTTGAGCCCGGACGGGATAGCCATTGTAAACACTAAAATCATCGGAACTGAGTACGCCAGCAAAACTCTTTCCTAACAGGGTTTCTAGCTCTGCTCTAGAACGAGTATCTCCGGCATGGAAAACACAAAACTCTGGCCCGCAGATGACCCACATCCACTCCTTGACTCCCTTCACCAACCACGGCGTTTCGTCAGCTTGTACATGCTCACAGTCTTTGACCCATAAGCCCAGTTGGGTCACGGCCTCTTTAGCCGCCTTGGACAGACGCACATTGGTGGCTTGTAGAGTACCAGTCCCAACTACAATCTGACCCAATTCCAGTAATAGCTCCTGCTGCTTCTCATAGGACAGATGACCGTAGTTGCCCAGCCACACTAACAGCGCTTGCAACCCTGCTCCTAAACTTTGGGTGCCAATGACCTCTGGCGGTAATACGCCCCATACCTCCAGCCCACAAGTCCCACATTCACAACAGTGCTGCTCATATAACACCACTTCAATTGCTTGTTCCGCTAATTCAGCAACTTGATACTCTCGTACTCTTGTCGGTGTTTCCGCAAAAGTTGTCCCTCCACAGCCTGGACACTCTGACGGACGAACGACAGCATGGCGATCTATGCGACCAAATCCTTGGCGTGTTTTCCCCGGATGACCCGGTTGTCCTCCAGGCTTTCGCTTGCCCTTTCCCTCTTGGGGTGGAGATGCTTTCTGCTGCTCTGAACGCTTGTGAATGTCACTCGATGGGGGTTTAGATGAACTACGACTATCACTATTTACCTTATTCTTTAGCCGTTCTACTTCTTCTAATAACTGCTGAATAATTTCTTGCTGACGCAGTACCAGATCAACTAACTTCTCAGTCGGTGTTAGTACCAATTTCTCCCGTTCTGAAATTGCTGGAATCTGGATAGGCTTCATACTGACACCCTAACCGTTCCCACTTTTTTGTCAATCTCCTGACACCTGAATCCTTACACAATTTACATGGCAACCTTGATGTTTTCTCTGTCCTTGCAGATTCTAAAAAATCAACAGAACTATCAATCTTCATTAGGCCAGACTTAGGAAATTCTTTTCTCTAGAATAATATCTGTACCTTGGTAAAATATAGAATTTAAATAAGAAAAAAACCTCGACTGTTTAGGCGAGGCTTAAGGCTTTTTGGAAAATATAAAGTCTTAGATAGGAATACACTATAGCATGTTTTTTACTAATATATCTTGACCACAAGAATATCTAAAAGTTGGATATTTTATGTGCAAGTTGTTTTTAAAAAAATGTAGTGTTGATAACATATTGAATTTGATATCTTATCTGAACTTTTAAGTTTTTCTAAAGTTTTCTCTATTGAGTCTGATTGCTCAGGTCCATTATTTAGTTTCAATTCTTGTGAGACACCCATAATTTCTGAATTGTAGAAAATAAATCTTGATATGAATCAAGATAGGATATCCATCTGGGGTGGGAATGATCATTAGAGATCAGGGTAATTTGTATTACCCTGCTTCAAAGCAGCTCAGATTGCTTGGGGCTTCCTCTCTAGTTCACAAATGGTCTGGTTTAGCTACAGATGGAAAATATGGAAATCGTGACACAACAGCAGACTCCTTCCATTTCCCTTCAACAGACCTTCGGGCAGCAGGGATATGTCGTCATTAAGAATTTCTTTTCTCCCCAAGAGATGGCAGCTCTCATTGAGCAGATCGAATCTCCCCAGAGTCGTCAATGTTTAGATCAATGTCTAACCAAAGGCACCCTGCGGTTTTATGCCAATCTTTATCGGCACAACGAATCGATTCAAAAATTTGTTTCCCAACCCAAAATCGTCAACTTCCTGTATCCATTTATTGGTTCAGACTTTTGGGTGAGATGGGATCAAGCGGTCGCCAAAGGACCGGGAGCCAAAACTTTTCCCTGGCACCAGGATAATGCTTATAACGGCTTTAAGCAGACCCACTATCAACTTTGGGTGGCTCTTACTGAGATGACCATCGAAAATGGGGGACTTTGGCTAGTGCCTGGTAGTCACCATCAGCTATTGCCCCATCGACAAGTTAATAACCATATGGTTTATAAAGGTGAACCCGAGGCTCCTACCTTTATTACTGCAGAGGTGGGAGATATTGTCTTATTCTCATCTTTAACCCTGCACAAAACTACACCGAACAAGACAGAAGGAATCCGCTGGGCATATGTGATTGAGTACATGTCCACGAATGATTATGATCCCGGTATCCCACCGCCTTTTTTAAAGGTTGCTAAACAGGGACAGCCCCATGCAGAGTTTGTCCAATCCTATCGAGGGCGAAACCCCATCAATCGCCTCAAGCATCGTTTGTCACGACGGGAAATGAGTCAGACTCTGGAGTGGCAGTAGTGATTCTCCATGGGGTGTGAATTGAGCTGTCGGTAGGTCATTAAACCCTAGGGACTATCATTTTCCGACATATTTTTTGGGTTCACCTGCCATAGTGGAATAAACTTTTTGCCAATGGATATATTTAGTGCAGAATGTAGAAGGCTTGAGCCATCCTATCTGAGATGCCAAAGGTCTTTTCATCAGCCCATGCTCTGGGTTGCTTGAAAGGTTGATTGACTTAGAGAAGAGGGTACTCAGCTATCTTGTGCATCTTGATTTCGCTACAATCGCGGTTATGTGCGCAAGTTGGCAATCTTATCTAGGGAACAACCATGATCGTAACGGCTATCGCTGCTATTGTTGGCGGTTTAGTGCTGTTAGTTGTTGGGGCAGAAGCCCTAGTTCGAGGTGCTTCTCGCTTAGCAACGATGGTTGGTCTGTCTCCTTTGATTATTGGCCTCACCATTGTGGCCTACGGCACCAGCGCCCCCGAAATGGCGGTCAGTGTCAAATCTAGTCTGATTGGCCAAGGTGACATCTCTTTGGGAAATGTAATTGGCAGTAATATCTTTAATATTCTGCTGATCTTAGGTCTGTCTTCTCTGATTACACCTCTATTGGTGGCTCAGCAATTGGTCCGTCTAGATGTTCCCATTATGATTGGGGTCTCCGGTTTGATGTGGCTATTTAGTTGGGATGGCAACTTGGGGCGATCGGATGGCGTGATCTTATGTTTAGGAGGGATTATCTATACCCTCTTTTTGATTTATCAAGGTCGGCGAGAACATAACGAAGAAGTTCAAGCTGAGTATGCCAATGAATATGGTAAGCCCATTCAGCGTACAGGACCAGGCTTGTTGGCCAATCTAGGGTATGTCGTTGTTGGTGCGATTTTATTAGTGTCAGGATCCAATTCATTGGTAGATGGTTCGGTCAAAATTGCTCAGAAATTTGGGATTTCTGAACTCGTGATTGGATTAACCATTATTTCAGTGGGAACGTCTTTGCCAGAGTTAGCAACGTCCATTGTGGCGAGTATTCGGGGGGAGCGAGACATTGCCGTTGGCAATGTCATTGGCAGTAATATTTTCAATATTTTAACGGCCTTAGGATTGGCCAGTATGCTTGCTCCTGAAGGCATCGATGTTGCTAACACAGTTCGCTCCTTCGATATCCCTATTATGATTGCGGCTGCAGTGGCTTGTCTTCCCATTTTCGCGACGGGCAATGTGATCTCTCGTTGGGAAGGGGTATTATTCTTGATCTACTACATGGCCTATAACAGCTACTTAGTGCTGAATACCATGCACCATGAGGGCATTAGCGTGCTGACGACCGTCATCAGTACCTTTGTCGCTCCCTTGACGATCATTACGTTTGCAATTATTACCTTCAGAACAGTTCGTCACCAACAGAGCAAGAAAGTCTAGAACTACGGTTGCGAGCCGGGAGAGAGCTGGACGAATCCAGCTTTGACCAGCAATTCCTGGCCTTGGTTACTGAGCAACAGTTGTGTATAAGCTTCTCCAGCTGGGGAACTGTTGTGGGGATAGATGACGTATAGCGGATGGGTGAGGGGATACTCCTGACTCAGAAATGCAGTGCTATTAATTCGATTGCGTTGGTTAGGGCAGTCTTGAGATAAGACGTAGGGAGATTGATAAGGCGCAATCCATTGCTGGGGTTCCTTGCCAAGGGGTAACGGTTTGACTGAGCATTGGGGAATGATCTCTGCGGATGAACCAAAGAGGATACCGCCAGGACTTTCAGCCAACTTTCTCAAGGCGGCGGTCATGTTGGGGGAGTAGTCTATGGTCTTGCTAAAAGACTGGCCCTGCATGACTTTGCTGAGAAATAGGTCTACGCTCCCGACAGAGCCGACAGAAAGGGACAAGGGCTGAATGTCTAAGTTGGGTCCACCCACTTGCTGCCAGTTGGTAATTTTCCCCTGGTAGATGTTTGCCAGTTCTTGGAGGGTGAGACCTGGGATCGAGAGGCTGGGATGGGTGGCAATGGCGATGCCGTCCGTTGCTACAGGGGTTTGTTTCAGCTCTATTCCATTCGCTTGGGCCTGCTTTATTTCATCTGGCCGGAGGGGGCGGTCGGATTGGACAAAATCCAATTTGTCTTGGAGCAGTAGTGCTATGGCAGTTACAGAATTAGCGGGTTGATCACTGGGCTGTACATAGCTGAGTTGATATTCTCGCCGTTCCGATTGGATGGCAGAGTCGACTACGAGTCGGATGGATGACCAGTCAGGGCTGCCGCTATACCTAAATCGCCCTGAAGGGACGGGATTAACCTGAGTAAAGGTTGAATCGTCTGAGACGGATTCTAAAGTGGAAGCTTGGGGCTGTTCTCCCTTCTGTTGAGAGGTTTGGAGGTTTTGCCAAATGCCGAAGCCTAGAAGACCGACTGACCAAACTAACCCGACTGCGATCATGCCTGGGAGGACCAGATCTCTATTTTGCTTGGGATTTTTAAGAGGGTTCATAACAATATCCAGATCAATCCCATCAATCAATGGTTGGAGAATGAGCAGATTTTATAGGGACTGAGACTGAAATTTATTATCCCATCCCTACTCAATGATTTTTCTAGGAACAAACATTATTTCTTATTTAGCTTGTTTTAAAAAGATTCTAGTGTTGCCCAAGTACTTCTGTAACGAGCTGTCGTCCTGAAAAAATAATCAAATGGTGACTTGATGGCCGATAAATATAATTTTCTCAAATAATTATCTTTCCCCAGGTTATCCCCAAGCTTTCCACAAGTTTTTCCACGGTTTTCCACAGATCTCCCAATGTTTTCCACAGGGTATGGATGAGACTAAAAGCGCTTGAGAAATTTCTGGGGATTTTGGGGGCTCAGATGAGATTTCCCCAGGAAAATATGAATATATGTAAATAAAAAATGCTTAAAACTATTGATTTTGCGTTAGCAGTTGCTTTTTTTCTTAAGAATTCATTTGACGCTTAACCATTGACAACCCCACCCCCCACATAGCGCAAAATGAGTCGGCCTAAGTTATTTGAGTGCTCTCAGTATTGGGGGGGGGGCAGGGTTCGTGCACGCAAATGACGATTGAATCGAACTGTATTGCCAAGATTGATAACTATGAACGCAACTATTAGCATTCTTGCTGAAATTCCTGAGGAGTTGCACCAAACTCTCAAAGGATACTTAGAGTCTCATCCTGATTGGGACCAGGATCGAGTTTTTGCGGCAGCCCTATCTTTATTCTTGTTGCAAAATGGCGAAGGCGATCGTCGTGCAGCTCGGGTCTATTTAGATACGCTGTTTCAGCGCTCTGCTGGATAAAGGTCTGAGATAGTGAGATGGCACTTTCAGTCATGAAGGGTTGGATGGAGCAGTAAGTCTTTATGGCCCTTGGATAGAGTGAGGCCAGAGGGGCTTATGGAAGATGGATGGCGAGTCTGGTAGATTTTAGATTGCTTAACTTGTTCAGGTACAGTTTGCTGAAATAATGGGGCTGATACGGTCAAAAAGCTTCTGTAGGTTTTCTTGGCCCCATTGCAATCTCTGGTCTTTACGAGCCTGACTTTCGCACTCTATGGTAAAACTTCGTTCTGTTTGTCTTCAGTTATTAGCCAGTGCTCTTGCCCTGCTGCTCTGGGGAGGACCCGTCTGGGCGCTTGAGGCTGAACCTGAATTGGCTCCTCCGTTGCCCGAGCCAGCGCTAGGGCCTGAATCGGCCCATTTTATTCCAGACACGACTGCTTTAATGGTTTCCTTAACGGGCAATAGCCCATTGAAGATGGCGGGGAATGGATCGGTCGGAGCGTCTTCTCAACTGACTGATTTACCTGCGGCTTTGTTGGCAAGTGGGGGCATAGATTACCAAAAAGATATTCGCCCTTGGGTGAGCGACGAAATTACCTTTGCCTTAACGAATTTGGATAAGGAGCAACCCGGATATCTATTAGCGGTCAAAACCCGAAATAATCGGGATGCAGATGCTTTTTTGGAGCGTATTTGGCAGCAGCAGGCTACAGATGGCCAAACCATTAATTTCGAGCGGTATGCTGGGGTCGATCTGATCTCTGCTGATGTGTCACCCAATTTGGCTACGTCCGCTTCCTTGCCAGGTCTTCTGAAACCCGTACGATATTTGACCACTGCCAAATTAGATGATCACTTTATCTTAATTGCCAATCAGCGCCAAGTGTTGGAACAGGCGGTAGATACGTCCAAAAAACAAGGGACTCAATTGGCGAAACGAGCAGAGTACAAAACTGCGATCGCAAACCTGACGCAAAAACAACAGTCCGGTATCGCCTATCTGGATTTAGAAAAGCTGATTCCGGCCATTTCCGGTCAAGCGGCCACCACTCCCCCCACCTATCGCAGCTTGGGGATTGCCTTTGGTGAATCTCGTCAAGGCCTGTTAGCAGAGACAGCTTTGATTGCCAGTGGGGATCGAGACCTGCCAGCTATTAAGACAACCCCGCAAGAGCCGATGGCGGCCCTCAGTTATTTCCCAGGCAATAGTCCGTTTGTCGTATCTGGATCGAATTTAGGCACCTTATGGTCTCAAATTAACCAGGATTTACAGGGATATCCCAATCTCAAATCTTGGGTCAATCAAAGCCTGGGCACTTGGGGGAAAACCCGAGGGCTAAATCTCACCAGCAAAATTTTCCCCTGGGTGGATGGAGATTATGCCTGGGCACTGTTGCCGGATTCCTTGTCTCCCGTCCTGTCAGCCCAAGCAAATACTGAAGCTGATTGGTTATTTGCCTATGAGCAGACCAACAGCGATAAATCTACGCAACTCTCTAATCATCTCAATGAATTAGCAACCGAACAGGATCTCGGAACCAGTCCCTTTGAACTGGCTGGTCGGAAAGTCTATGCTTGGACCCGTTTGGTATCCCAAGAAATCGATAGTACACGCGGTAGCAACCTGACCTTTAAGACGGAAGTCACTGGGGCCTACGCCAATATTGATAACCAAAAGGTGTTGGCAAGCTCGCCGGAAGCTTTAGGGTTGGCCTTGGATGCAGGCAATGATGCCTTAATCAACCAGCGGTCGTTTCAAGATGCGATCGCACCTTTCGATCAGCCCAATCAAGGGTTCTTATATTTGGATTGGCCCGTGATGAAGCCAATTCTGAAAAAGAATCTACCGGTTATTTCCAAGTTAGAAAGTAATGCTCAAACTCTCCTGAGTAAACTACGGTCGGTATCCGTCAGTAGTTATGGCGAAACCTCTGAAGTTCAGCATAGTCAGTGGTATTTTCGCTTTTAGTGAAGCGGGTCTGGGCTTGGGAGAAAGAGAGGTACTTTAAGCGAGATTGAGACAAGTCGTTTAGGGCTAAAAGTCTGAGGTTGCATAGGAATATAGCCTCTCGAATCTAGTGATGCCCTAGGGTCGGTGTGAAACCACACACGCCCTGGCCTGGAAAACTGTCAAATGGGTTACATCGTTGTCCGTTGACCACCCCCTAAGCTGTGTCCAACTCAAAAAGACCGAACTTCATACTACGGTTATCCGGTGGAGATTCGGAGAATAAGCAGTTAGAATGTTCGTACCGAATTTGAAATAGGTTGGCATTGGCACTATGGATCCATGCATCGAGGCCCCCAAGCAGCAGACTGTTGATATAGATCAGCTGAATCAACAGTTTGATGAAGTCCATCCCAAAAGTATTTTGACTTGGTGCTTAGAGAATCTATCTGATGGACTGATCCAGAGCACAGCGTTTGGGGCGAGTGGCATGGTGATTATGGACTTGCTTTACAAAGACCTCAATCCCAATCCGTCTATCCCCGTCTTATTCTTGGATACCCTGCATCATTTTCCTGAGACATTAAAACTGGCAAACGATGCTCAGGCTCATTACGGGTTGGATTTGCAAATTTTTCACCCCAAAGGTGTCACGTCTCGAACTGACTTTTCCCAACAATATGGTGAGCAGCTCTGGGAAACGGATTTAGAACAGTTTCATCAATTGACCAAAGTTGAACCTTTGCAGCGAGGCTTGGAACAGCTTCAGGCCGCCACTTGGATAACCGGACGACGACGAGATCAGTCCTCTACGAGAGGGAAGATGCCTATTTTTGAATGCGATCAGGCAGGACGATTAAAAGTTAATCCCTTAGCTAACTGGTCTTATAAAGGTGTGTGGAACTATCTGATCAACAATCAGGTGTTGTATAACCCCCTTTATGATCAGGGATATGCCAGTATTGGCGATCAGCCCTTAACCACGATGACAAAGGCTGGCGAAGAAGAGCGGGCCGGGCGCTGGCGAGGAAAGGCCCGTACAGAATGTGGAATGCATGCGTAAGGATGTCTGCTCCTAGCATGAAAGTAACGGTCAAGCTGTTTGCGGCTTACCAGGAAGTGATTGGTTCCCCTGAGCTGGAACTGGAATTTCCTGAAGGTTCAACCGTGGTTCAAGTCGGTCAATATTTTTGGGACCAATATCCAGAGTTGGCATCCTTACAGTCTGTGACCCATTTTGGTGTCAATCTAGATTTTGTCTCTGGAGATACGCCATTACAGTCTGGCGATGAAGTGGTATTGATTCCCCCCGTGAGTGGGGGTTAAGGTATAGGGCGATAGAAACGATAGTTGGCAGCTAACGATCCAAATACTAAGCCCCACCCGTCAGGCTTGAACTTCGTGGCGTTTAGGCTGGATTCAGGGAATTCTCACTTTAGATGCTTATGCTAAATGAGTTATCTGGTCAGGGTGCTGCGATGAAAAAAATGTCTTTATTAGTTCTGTTTGTGGGAGCGATCGCCTCCTTGACTTGGGCCAGAGCTCAGACAACTGTCTTGCCCCAGGCAAAGCTAAACGCAGTTCAGGCCCAGCTCATCCCCAAATTCACCCAATCTGAAAGTCCCAAGGCAGGATCTACAACGATTGAACAGCTGGAAACGATTCTGCGGAATGAGGCATCTGATGTTCAAGTTGAGCCAGGGCAGATCACCTTTAAGTATGACGGGCGAACCATGCTTATACTGACAAGCGCACAGCATGATCGAATGCGAATTCTGGCTCCCATCAAAAAGGCAGCAGAGATCACTCCAGAACAACGGGACAATATGTTGCTTGCTAATTTCCATACGGCTTTGGATGGTCGGTATGCAGTCAGCAATGGAATTGTCTTCGCTACCTTTCTTCATCCCTTGTCTTCACTGCAAGATCGTGACTTTCGCTCAGCCTTGAGTCAAGTCAACCAGCTAGTTCAGAATTTTGGCTCTACTTATTCAAGTGGAGCGTTGGGATTTG
The DNA here is from genome assembly GCF_021497025.1 of Acaryochloris sp. 'Moss Beach'. Lineage (NCBI taxonomy): Bacteria > Bacillati > Cyanobacteriota > Cyanophyceae > Acaryochloridales > Acaryochloridaceae > Acaryochloris > Acaryochloris sp. 'Moss Beach'. Next base: position 201,668 of record NZ_CP071717.1, on the reverse strand, counting down.
GCGTGGGCCAAGAAAAGCCTGAACCTTTACCTGCTATCTAATTTATCCCATTGGAATGTATTGAACACTAGATCTTTTGCTGTAACCCCTGCATAACTGACCGGACTCCAACCTATAGACGAGTGTAAGGAGCTTTTCCTTATCACTATCTACAGGAGTCAGGTCATGTCTGTTCAGCAAAATATGAATCAACTGAAGTCGCTGGCTCTAGGTGGGGTCTTGGCCCTATCTATGGCTCCAGCCATCAATGCGCAAACAATTCCCCAGCGAACCTTAAGCCAACGTCCACTCACGACGAAAAAATTTTCCTGCGGACGTCATCTGAAAACCTTTGTGGTCCGGTCTTTAAATCAGCAGAAAGGCCAGGGTATCCGTTGTGTTAAGGTCACTACCGTGAGAAGAGGATCTCGACGATTTCCCAAGATTGCTTGGTATGGCGAAGGCAATTGGAATGGCAAATCCTATCGTCACGTCGGCCATGCATTTGGTAATCGTCGCCTCATGCGGGGCTATGCGTCAGATATCTATGGCAATGGCGAATATTTTAAGAATAACTTCCCCGGAAACTTACGGGTCCGGATGATCTCTCCCCGCCGGATCCGTGTAACGGGAGCCTGGAATGAAGAATGGGTACAGGTGCGAACGACCCAATATCAACCCTTACGTCGGGCTCGCACCTGCGGTAAGTTTTTTGATCAATATCGGGTTGCAGATTTAGTTTCGCTACCGAAGGGTCGCCAGGGCAGAGGACTGCGATGTGTCTTGAAGGCTGGCCCGAAAGGAACTTATGCTCCCAAGCGCTACTTCACGACTTGGTTTGGCAATGGCCAATGGGGACAATCAACCTATAGTCATTTAGGAACTCGGTTGCAAAAAGGGGCAGGAGCCAGTGATATTTGTGGCAGTGTTTTTGGGCCAGTCTGTAACCATTTCAACTACAGTTCTTTGAAAATTAAGCCCGTAGGCAATGGTTTCGATGTTGGAGGTGCTTGGCGTGAGATGTGGCGTTAGGTTGAGGTTCTCCAAGTTGTGTTGGCGTTGACTGATGGCGATGGCTTTTGATAAAACGAAGGCCATTGCTTTTCTTTTTAGGACTACAATCTCTCCTCTAGTTGGGATTTTGGCCCTGTTTTGTTAAGGGGTGATAGGACTTTCAAACCTAAATGCAGCAAAACTTCTAGGAGTTTTTGTAGAAAAATGAGACTGATCAGAGTTTTGTGTAAGCGGTCTAGAATCCAAACACACCAGGAGACCGCATCATGTCTAGAAAGAAACAAGTACCCAATCGAGTTGATGAGCTATTGGATGAACTCATTGAGACTGATCAGAGTTTTGTGTAAGCGGTCTAGAATCCAAACACACCAGGAGACCGCATCATGTCTAGAAAGAAACAAGTACCCAATTGAGTTGAGAGACTGATCAGAGTTTTGTGTAAGCGGTCTAGAATCCAAACACACCAGGAGACCGCATCATGTCTAGAAAGAAACAAGTACCCAATCGAGTTGATGAGCTATTGGATGAACTCATTGGAGAGAATCCGAGACTGATCAGAGTTTTGTGTAAGCGGTCTAGAATCCAAACACACCAGGAGACCGCATCATGTCTAGAAAGAAACAAGTACCCAATCGAGTTGATGAGCTATTGGATGAACTCATTGGAGAGAATCCACAGCCAGAGGATATTCTGGGCGAATCAGGACTGCTCAAACAACTCAGCAAACGCCTAGTGGAACGAGCCTTGGCAGGTGAATTGACTCATCACCTGCATCAATCCTCCGTCGATGAGCGTTCTCATGGCCCTAGAAACAGTCGCAATGGTTACTCGAAAAAGACCGTCCAGACTGAACAAGGAGAGATGGACCTATCGATTCCTCGCGACCGTTGCAGTGAGTTTGAGCCTGTCCTCGTGCCCAAAGGCCAGCGACGTATCGCGGGACTCGACGAGAAAATCATCGCCTTATATGCTCGTGGCATGACCACTCGTGATATTCGAGCTCAATTGGTGGAGCTGTATGGGGCCAATATCTCTGAGGGTCTGATTAGTGACGTCACCAATAGTGTCATGGAGGAGGTTAAAGACTGGCGCTCAAGACCATTGGATGAGGTGTATCCGATTGTCTATCTCGATGCCCTGTATGTGAACATCAAAGTCAATGGCCAAGTCAGCAAGCGAGCCGTCTATGTCGCGCTAGCGGTAACTGTGGAGGGAAACAAAGAGCTGTTGGGATTATGGATAGGGGCTGCCGAGCGGGAGGGAGCAAAATTCTGGCTTTCAGTGCTCACAGACCTTAAAAACCGAGGCGCTCAGGATATCTTGATTGCTTGCTGTGATGGTCTCAAAGGCTTTCCCCAGGCGATTGAATCGGTCTATCCCGATACTCAAGTTCAAGTTTGTATCGTTCATCTCATTCGCAATAGTTTGCGCCATGTGCCTTGGAAGGAAAGTCGAGCCGTAGCTGCAGACCTCAAGCCCATTTATCAAGCGGCCACTTTGGAGGAATCTGAGGCTGCCTTGGATGCGTTTGCCAACAAATGGGACCAGACGTATCCTGGCATCAGCCAAATCTGGATACGGCATTGGGATAATATTGCTCCGTTGTTTAAGTACCCAATGGCCATCCGAAAGGTTATCTACACCACTAATGCCATTGAGTCGCTCAATCGCTCACTGCGAAAGGTGATTAAGACCAAAGCTGTCTTCCCGAATGAAGAGTCTGTTTACAAATTGATGTTTCTGGCGATGAGGAATATCTCGAAGAGATGGACCAGACCGATTTTGAATTGGAAGGCGGCGCTGTCCCATTTTGCTATTCTGTTCCCAACACGATTCAACTATTGAATACGTTACGGCTTACACAAAAATCTAAACACTCTCGAGAATCCACAGCCAGAGGATATTCTGGGCGAATCAGGACTGCTCAAACAACTCAGCAAACGCCTAGTGGAACGAGCCTTGGCAGGTGAATTGACTCATCACCTGCATCAATCCTCCGTCGATGAGCGTTCTCATGGCCCTAGAAACAGTCGCAATGGTTACTCGAAAAAGACCGTCCAGACTGAACAAGGAGAGATGGACCTATCGATTCCTCGCGACCGTTGCAGTGAGTTTGAGCCTGTCCTCGTGCCCAAAGGCCAGCGACGTATCGCGGGACTCGACGAGAAAATCATCGCCTTATATGCTCGTGGCATGACCACTCGTGATATTCGAGCTCAATTGGTGGAGCTGTATGGGGGCCAATATCTCTGAGGGTCTGATTAGTGACGTCACCAATAGTGTCATGGAGGAGGTTAAAGACTGGCGCTCAAGACCATTGGATGAGGTGTATCCGATTGTCTATCTCGATGCCCTGTATGTGAACATCAAAGTCAATGGCCAAGTCAGCAAGCGAGCCGTCTATGTCGCGCTAGCGGTAACTGTGGAGGGAAACAAAGAGCTGTTGGGATTATGGATAGGGGCTGCCGAGCGGGAGGGAGCAAAATTCTGGCTTTCAGTGCTCACAGACCTTAAAAACCGAGGCGCTCAGGATATCTTGATTGCTTGCTGTGATGGTCTCAAAGGCTTTCCCCAGGCGATTGAATCGGTTTATCCCGATACTCAAGTTCAAGTTTGTATCGTTCATCTCATTCGCAATAGTTTGCGCCATGTGCCTTGGAAGGAAAGTCGAGCCGTAGCTGCAGACCTCAAGCCCATTTATCAAGCGGCCACTTTGGAGGAATCTGAGGCTGCCTTGGATGCGTTTGCCAACAAATGGGACCAGACGTATCCTGGCATCAGCCAAATCTGGATACGGCATTGGGATAATATTGCTCCGTTGTTTAAGTACCCAATGGCCATCCGAAAGGTTATCTACACCACTAATGCCATTGAGTCGCTCAATCGCTCACTGCGAAAGGTGATTAAGACCAAAGCTGTCTTCCCGAATGAAGAGTCTGTCTACAAATTGATGTTTCTGGCGATGAGGAATATCTCGAAGAGATGGACCAGACCGATTTTGAATTGGAAGGCGGCGCTGTCCCATTTTGCTATTCTGTTCCCAACACGATTCAACTATTGAATACGTTACGGCTTACACAAAAATCTAAACACTCTCGAAAAATAGTTAAATTTTCTACTGATCCGTTAAATCACCTTTTTCTCATGGGAATTTACTGAAGTGTATTAGCCATAAAATGCTCACAGGCTCCCAAAGCTTTTAAGGAGGCTTTCTGGGCCTTCGTCAATCCCGTCGTCCCAGCAATATTCATCCCATCATAAAGCGGTTTTACCCTGAGGATTTTTTGGCATTCCCTGGACTGCATCTGCCAGATTCTCAAGGTCTGATCCTGGGAACCACTGGCAATTTGAGAGGGCTCTGTATTCGATAAAGGGGGTAGAAAGGCTAGGGATCTTACTTCATTTTCATGACCTTCAAAGGTTCCTATACAGTTCCCCGTCGCCAAATCCCAAAGCTTAATTGTTTGGTCTAGGCTGCCACTGGCCAACGTTTTACCATCAGGACTAAAGGCAACGGTATAAATGCCATTGGTGTGCCCCGTTAAGGTTTGCAGACATTGCCCTGTTTGCACATCCCAGATTTTAATGGTGTGGTCAAAGCTTCCACTCACCACTAACTTGCCATCAGGACTAAAGGCGACTGAGAACACCCGATCTTTATGGCCCGATAAGGTATGGATGCTTTCTCCGGTTTGGACATTCCATAGCCGTATGGTGCGGTCTCCACTGCCGCTAGCGATGTACTGACTATCGGGGCTGACAGCAACGGACCAAATCCAGGTCTGATGGCCGGTCAGAGTCATGATGCAGGCTTCAGTATTGAGGCTCCATATTTTAATATTATGGTCGCTAGCCCCAGACGCTAGCCAGTTGCCATCCGGGCTATAGGCTAAACCATAAACCCAACCTCGATGGCCAGTGAGGGTACTAATACATCGGCCACTGGGATAATGCCAAAGCTTAATGGAATAGTCACCGCTACCACTGGCGAGGATGTCACCCTGGGGACTAAAGGCTAAGGAGTAGACGGGCTGATGATGCCCTTTTAGGGATTGCAACATCGTTCCCTCTTGCCGATCCCATAGACGAATATTTTGATCAAAACTTCCGCTAGCAATGGTTTGTCCATCAGGACTGCAGGCAACGGCAAAAATCCGGTTGGTATACCCCGTTAACACTTTCAAACAGCTACCGCTATCGATATCCCATAGCCGCACAGTTTGATCCAGGCTGCCACTCACCACTAAGCGGCCATTGGGGTGAAAGGCGATGGTAAAAACACCGTGGTGATGCCCCGTAAGGGTGCGGAGACAGCGCCCCTGTTTAACGTTCCATAATTTGATAGTTTGGTCGCCGCTGCTGCTAACCAACTTACTGCCGTCTGGACTAAAGGCAAGGGCGTTTACCCAGTTGTGGTGACCGTTAAAGGTCTGCAGCGGCTCATCCCTACCACGCTCCCAGAGCTTAATGGTGCAGTCTGTACTACAGCTGGCGATACGGTGGGTTTGGGGGCAAAATGCCACAGACATGACCCAGTTTTGGTGCCCACGAAGAGTTTGTTTACAGGTACCGCCTTCAACCTCCCAAAGCTTGATCGTTTTATCGGAACTCCCACTGGCAATCATTGAACTATCGGGACTAAAGGCCATGGTAAAGATGGCTTGTTGATGACCTGCTAGGGTCTGCAGACACGCGTAATCATCAACGCCCCAAATTTTTAGGGTGGTGTCCTTGCTGCCAGAGGCCAGAAGTTGACCATCTGGGCTAAATGCAACTGTACAGACTTCCGAGCCATGACCGTGGAAGGTATAAAGACAGTTACCAGCTTCTGCATTCCAGAGCTTAAGAGTATGGTCCGCGCTGGCACTGGCTAAGGTGTGACTGTCGGGACTAAAGGCGATGGAAAGGACGGCGTTTTGATGCTCATGGCCTACCCACAATTGTTGATAGGTTTGGGCACACCAGACCCTGACTTTGCAATCCTGATCTGCGATCGCAAGATACCGACCATCGGGACTAAAGGCGACGGCTTTCACCTCATCGAGAATTTCTGAAAAGCTAGAATCCCGAAAGTTAGCATTAACAAAGTGGGTACCGTGGAGCACCATCCCCTGCAAGTCCGCCTGTCGGATGGTCATTTCTGACAAGTCTCGGCCACTGATATCAACCTTCATCGCTTTAGCCAGGTGGAGAAGGTTGCTACAGAAATATCCTTTTTCCAGGTGAGCTTGTTCCTGAAGCTGAGGAATTAAGGAAAATAAATGTTCAATAATTGTTTCTGCTGTTCCAAATGCAGTTAATAGGCGATCAACGATGGGCTGCAGAATCAAGCATCTTTGGGTTTCAACAATGGAAACGGGGGCTTGAGCTTTGACTAATGGGTATTGTGCAAACCAGTTGATCCGGTTCTGTTGGATGGATGTAGAGATCTCTTGGATCAGCTGGGCGGTCATGTACTCCATGACAACGGGCTGCAACGTGAAATAATTGGCAGATTTCTCGATTAAGGATCGATTTTGCAGGGCTGCAACCGTTTGCAAAAGTTCTCCCATAGAAGTCGGCGACAGCATATCCGCCTGAATGTCTTGATAGGAGCTGGGTCCTCGATGGATGGCCAGCCAATATAACACCTCTGCCTCATGGGCACTGAGACGTTGAAATTGCTGACCTAGTAAATCCTGAATGTCATCAAAAATAAAAGGTTCTTGTTTGAGAAACCTCAGAAAGTGACTGAGGTTAGAGTCAAAAACATCCCGAATAAAGGTTGCCACAATTTTGAGGGCCAGGGGATTACCGATATAGCGCTCAATTAAGATTGACCAGTCTTCATCGCCGCCCTTATAGGTACCAATAGCACTAAAAACTTCACGGCCTGCTTGAGTTGATAGTCCTTGAATTTGGTGGCAGCGAACGGGTAATTTGTCTCCTTCTAATCCATTTAAGCCCTGGGGTTTCTCTCTAGATGTTAGGAGTAGACAGCTTTTGTGGTGGGTTTCTCCGACTATTTTGAATAATTGCCCATATCCTTCATATCCAGCTCGATAGACACCAGCCCGATTGCAGTCCTCTAAAATCGACTCAGCATTGTCTAAGATCAGCAAACAGCGTTTCTCCTGCAAATGCTGTACCAATCGCGACAACAAATCCGCAATAGACTCAAAAACTCTGGTTTCCTGGTGATGAGAGAGGACTTGAATCAATTGAGCCAACAAGGACTCTACCCCAGGAGCATTGCGTAAGCTACGAAAAATGACCGTATCATACTGGTCCTGTAATTCCCGGGCTACCTTTACAGCTAGGGCCGTTTTGCCTACTCCTCCCATGCCCAGAAGGGTGACCAATCGACAATGATCGGTCTGAATCCAGGTGTACAACCTATTGAGATCTACCGACCGGCCATAAAACCGGGAAACATCTATGGCCTCTCCCCAATCTTGATAGCTTGCCCGAGTGGTTGGGGATTGTGATGGAGACGATGGGTACTGTGAAAAACTTTTCTGGACTGGATCTCCTAGATCTGCCACCGCTTGCCAATCTAAATTCACCTGTTCACAGAGTTCAACAAAAGTGGCAAAATCGACAGGCTTCCCTCTTAAAAAGTTACTGACGGTAGACAAGCTAAAGCCGACATGCTCAGCTAAGGAACGCTGACTGTGGAAGCCACTCCGCTTCAGCGCTACTTTAGTACGGTCAATACAATCGCTATGGATGCTTAGAGATCTAGACATGCGTCATCCTAAAAAAATTGGCTAATTCGGTCCTCTCGGTGGATGTTTCTGTTGTATGTCTCAACGGGATCTGGACAGCTGGGATTCAAGTGCTTCTGTTGACTAAGAAGTTTTTTCTCAGAGAAGGGGGGGATGGGTGTAGATTTAGGCTTCAGAATCATAGTTTTTACTCTAGAAAAATGATAAAACTGAAATCTATTAACGGTTGAGGATAACCCTCTCAATGGCTTGCGTTGGCAGGTTCCATATATTTGATTGCTCCTTTTACTTCTATTGATGCTTATTCTGCGAGAAATTACAAATAAACTCAGTGATAAGTCAGGCCAAAGTCAGGCATTCTCAGGGCTTAATTCAGTCAGCCATACCGTTTGATAGTAGATATCAAGTCTTTGATTCACTCAAATCTTCAATTCTATTGGTTCAACCATCAATAGAATTGAGATTATTTTTATCTAGATAAAAATAAATTCAAGGGGAAGATATTTCTATCCTAACCATGAATGCATGACACAGCTTTTTAGCGTGGCCAAGAGATAGGAATGAAGAACCTTACTTCTTAGCTCTTGCTCAGCCATGAGAGCTGACAAACAGGTGTCATCAAGTTTTTACTCGGTGTTCCCTATTTCCAATTAGCGCAAATATTTGAGATTCGCTGTTGGTTCAGGCTTGCAGGTGTTTGCACCTGGAGCTGGAATTCAATGGGCGAAATCTGACGAAACTCAATTTCTAATGGTTACAGGGAGATCAATACTATGGCTTTATTTGAAGGAACAGGCGATATTTCGTCTGTGGTGGCCGATTTTCAGGCAGCATTAGGTGGGTCGAATAATGGCAATACGTTTGGCCCAGTTGCCAACGGCAGACGGGAAATCAATTGGGATGCCAATATTGTCCCTTTTGATATGCCTGCCGATTTTTTCAACAAAACCGTTACCCGGGGTGCAGAATTTTTGACCAACGCGGGTTCTGAGTTCCGGGTGAGTAACCCAGATCCGAGTGATCCAGGTGCCCCCGACGATGAATTTGACAGTCTCAACTCCACCTACCCGGATCAGTTCGATACCTTTAGCGAATTTCGACTGTTTACCCCTTCGGGCTCCAACGTCACAGAGGTAGAATTTTTTGTGCCCGGTTCCGATGTTCGAGCGACGTCTAGTGGGTTTGGAGCAGTCTTTACGGATGTTGACTTAGCGGACAGCACTAAGATTGAGTACTTTGATATCGATGGCAATCTTTTGCAGTCTGAGTTTGTTAACCCAGATCCTCAAGGGTTGTCTTTCTTGGGAGCGACCTTTGCAGAAGGCAATTTATACAAAGTTAAAATTACTAGCGGCAATACCCCCATTGGCGCAGATGATGATCCTGCTAATGGAGTAGATGTCGTTGTCATTGATGACCTGATCTACGGGGAACCCCAAGCAGCCGAAACTCAGGATGGTGATGACAAGGATAATGTCCTTACTGGGACTCCAGGAGGAGAATTTATCCGGGGTTTTGGGGGTAACGATGCCATTCTCGCCTTTGGTGGTAATGACATTGTCCAAGGGGGCGATGGCAACGATGTTATTAGCGGGGGAGACGGCAACGACTTCCTGGATGGAGGCGCTGGTGATGACACCGTTATCGGTGACAAAGGGGATGACACCAAACTCGGGGGTGATGGCAACGATCGGATTATTTGGAATGATGGGGATGGCTCTGATCGGATTGATGGCGGTGCCGATCAAGATACCGTCGAAGTTAATGGCAGCCCTGATCTAGGCGATGAATTTGAAGTGGCCGCTGGGGCCAATGATGTCTTGTTTAAACGGGTCAATCTGGGCCAATTCGACCTCGATATCAGTACCGTTGAGACCCTAGAAGTCAATAGTGATGGCGGAGACGACCAGTTCACCGTGGGTGACCTATCGGGCACTGGACTAGAAAAAGTGGTGTTCAATGCGGGAGACGGTAACGATGTCCTAGATGGTGCAGATGCAACCACTGATCTGCAGGTACTAGGCGGCAATGGCGACGATACCTTAACCACGGGCTCGGGGAATGATTTTCTTGCGGGTGGCAATGGTGATGACCAGCTCCTCGGTGGTGCAGGAGACGATACCCTCCGAGGCGGCAATGGTAATGATCTAATCGATGGTGGTAGTGGCAATGATACGGCTGATTTTAGTGACATTCCCTTTGAAATCAGAGCTGATTTAAATGCGGGTAATGCTCAATACGATGTGGCTCCCGGTGTAACCGTTGGGGACACCTTAGTTGGCATTGAGAATCTGACGGGCAGCACTTTCAATGACAGACTAGCAGGAGATCGCAAGGCCAATATTTTAGATGGTGGAGATGGCAACGATACCTTAACGGGGCGCCGAGGAGCCGATACACTTCTGGGAGGCAAAGGGGATGACGACTTAATCGGTGGCAGAGGGGCCGATAGGCTGGTTGGTGGCGCTGATAGAGATATCTTGCTGGGAAATCGAGGCGCTGATGACCTCAATGGAGGGACCGGCAATGATCTGATGCGAGGCGGTCGAGGGGCTGATGTCTATCGATTTGAAAGTGATCTCTTAGACGGCATCTCTGATCGTGATGTTATTCTGGACTTCCAAGCACAGGATTCCTTCAATTTCGATGATTACCTGGGAGCTGGTGGATCCATTACTTTCTCGCGAGTTACGGGCGGCTTAAATATTGATTTGAGTGGAGAGGATAGCATTAGGGTTTTTGGCAGTCGAAGTGCCATTAATGCTGCGGAAGCCCAACTGGAAGCGCTGGTCTAAATCCCTAGGTACTCACTCAGTCAGTTGAAACAATACAGAGGAAGCTAGATCCCCCTGCTTCCTCTGTTTCTTGTGAATGCCTGCACTAACCAAACCGACCTGAGACGTAATCGCGGGTGTAATCTTGCTTGGGATTGGTGAAGATGGTGACGGTATCGTTAAATTCCACCAAATACCCCAGCTTGCCGCCTTGCTCAGTGGGTTCCGCATTGAAAAAGGCGGTCTTGTCTGAAACCCGAGACGCCTGCTGCATGTTGTGAGTGACGATCACAATAGTGTACTGCTCTTTTAGTTCCTGCATCAGTTCTTCAATTCGCAGGGTTGAAATGGGATCCAGGGCTGAGCAGGGTTCGTCCATAAGGATGACTTCGGGTTGGATTGCGATCGCACGAGCAATACATAACCGCTGCTGCTGACCTCCAGACAGAGATAACCCACTCTGCTTGAGCTTATCCTTCACCTCATCCCAAATGGCAGCCTTACGCAAAGAGCGTTCTACCAACTGATCCATATCGCCCTGAAAGCCATTGATGCGAGCGCCGAAGGCAATATTTTCGTAGATAGACTTAGGAAAGGGATTCGGCTTTTGAAATACCATACCAATCCGGCGTCGGACTTCAACCGGGTCGACTTTCTTGCTATAGAGATTAACGCCTCGGAAAAAGACATTGCCCTTGACCTTCGCACTAGGGATCAAATCATTTGTGCGATTAAAACAGCGCAAAACGGTGCTTTTGCCACAACCAGAAGGCCCAATGAAAGCCGTAATTTGATTAGCTGGAATATCTAGAAAAACTTCACGAACAGCCGGGGTAGAACCGTAATAAACGGAAACTCCTTCCATCTTTAGCGCGGGCTGTTCAGTGACTGGTCTGGAATCAGAGGTCATAGGTGAGTCGGCAAGGTTAGTCATGGCTTAGTATCCACAAGCTTATCAGTGAGCGTAAATCTAGTGTTCTTATTTCACCTTAAAGAACACAGCTTATTACTGGATTAAGGAAGGAAATAACATATCGATCTTCAACCAGGAAAATGAGAAAAACTATAGTTTTTGATTCTGGAACTTATTACGCAGAAGAATAGCCGTTGTATTCATCAGCAGTAATACTACTAACAAAACCAGGATACCCCCAGCTGCAATGGGCTCAAAGCTTTTCTGAGCACGGGAAATCCAGACATAAACTTGGATAGGTAGTGCCGTAAAGTCAGACTGCAAACCTTCTAGAGATAGAGGCGGTGCAAAAGCAATATACCCTGCAGCACCCACCACCAAGATAGGAGCCGTTTCACCGATGGCACGGGACAGGGCCAGAATGGTTCCGGTCAAGATACCGGGAAGAGATTGAGCAAAAACCAACTCACGAATCACTTGCCAACGGGTTGCTCCCAGGGCAAATCCTCCCTGGCGCAAACTGCTAGGGACTGCTCGCAAGGCTTCTCGCGTACTCACAATGATGATCGGCAAGATTAGTAAAGCGAGGGTCAGGCCTCCTGCTAATACGCTAGTGCCACCGGTAATGGGTCGCAAAATGTCCACAAAAACCGTCAGCCCCAAAAGACCATACACAATGGAGGGCACCGCCGCTAAATTGCCAACATTAATCTCAATCGCTCGAGTAAACCAATTATCAGGTGCAAACTCTTCTAAAAAGATGCCAGACCCCACCCCAATGGGGAATGCGAATGCTGCCGTGATTCCCAGAAGCCAAACAGTACCCATCAGAGCGGGCCATAGTCCTGCACGCTCGGCCTTACGGGACGGTGGATTTTTTATAAAGTCTAAGTCAATACTACTGAGGCCATCACTCATTACATCGAAGAGCAACGTCACCAACACCACCAAACTAATAAGGGTGGCAAGCCAGGTGAGTAGTTCAAAAATACGATCCCACCGATAGCGGGTTTTCAACGCAGGCTTAAACTGCTCATTTCCACTGCCTGGAAGATCGGATAAATTACTGGGATTCGACAAAGTCATTCGTATTTCTCCTGGAAACGGCGAACAAACCAGAAGCTAAACATGTTTAGGCAAAAGGTAATCAGAAAGAGCGTCATGCCGACGACAAATAATGTTTTATAGCCAATCGTACCGACGGGATTATCACCAAAGGTCGCCTGGACAATAAAAGAAGTCATGGTCTGAACAGACACTCGAGGATCTAACGTCAGCACCGGGGAAGCGCCTGCAGCTACGGTCACGATCATGGTTTCACCCACTGCTCGGGAGATAGCCAATACACAAGACGCCACGATTCCCGATAAAGCGGCGGGTAAGACTACCCCTGTGACGGTTTCTCGTTTTGTTGTTCCCAGAGCATAGGATCCCTGCCGGAGGCTTTGAGGAACCGCATAAATGGCATCTTCACTAAGAGATGCCACTAAAGGCATAATGGCGAATCCCATGACCAAACCAGCACTAAGAGAGTTGAAAATCTTTAAGCCTGGAACGATACTCTGCAGCAATGGGGTGACGAATAGCAAAGCAAAATAGCCATAGACCACGGTGGGGATGCCAGCCAAGATTTCCAAGGCTGGTTTCAACCACTTCCGAATTTTGGGTGAGGCATATTCACTCAGGCAGATGGCAGCCAATAGGCCAATCGGCAAAGCGACCAACAATGCGATCAGCGAGGTCATGAAGGTGGCGCTGATTAAAACAAAGATGCCGAATTGATCACTAAACAAGGGCGTCCATTGAGTGTCGGTTAAAAACCGAATCAAGGGGATCTCTCTGAAAAACTCTATGGTCTCGAAAATTAGGGTGCCAACAATACCTGCCGTGGTGGCAATGGAGATTAAAGCAAAGCTGGCAAATATATATTTTACAAGTCGTTCAGACCAAATGCTAAACGCCCGCTTCGGTTTCCACATCTGGGAATCTTTAGGGGGAGGGAGCGAGGTGGATTCAGTATGCATGATCAATCCAATCTGGATAAGATAATTTTCCAATTAAATGGGGATTCTGAATAGATCAATGCCTACACACAGAATCCCCATTTAATGGATTTTTATTTAGAGGACGTCGGCGAGCTTAACACCAACGGTCTTTCCGCCAGGGAAAGCAGTGCCTGTCTTACCTTCCTGAACACGAGCCAAAGCTTTGCCGTAGATATCGTCGGGCAAGGGGAAGTAACCCACCTCTGTCACCAGCTCTTTATTCTTGACATTCATATAGAACTCGATAAAAGCCTTGACCTCTGGACGATCCAGGGCGGACTTGCTGACATAGATAAAGAGGGGACGGGCAAGAGGAGAGTAAGTCCCATCTAAAACAGTGGCATCACTAGGGGCGACACATCCATCGCCTCCATCCACTTCAACTGCTTTGAGAGTATCTTTGTTCTCTTCATAGTAGGCATAGCCAAAATAGCCCATGGCATTTTTGTCACCCGCAACTCCACGAACAATGGTGTTGTCGTCTTCACTGGTGGCGAAATCGCCTCGGCTACCTTCCTCGCCAGTGATGGCTTCATTGAAATAGTCAAACGTACCGGAGTCAGTACCAGGGCCTAGTAAGGTCAATGGTGCATCTGGATACTTGGGATTGATTTGATTCCACTTACTGATCTTGCCTTGTGCAGCCTTTTCCCAGCCCGTCTTTAACTCGTCTACGGTCATGCATGCAGCCCAGTCATTGTCCTTGTTGACCACGACTGACAGTGCATCAAAGGCAACGGGGATTTCTACGTACTCAACGCCACCCTCGGCACATAAATCAATCTCTTTTTGCTTGATGGGGCGGGATGCATCAGAAATTTCAGTTTTACCGGTACAGAATTTCTTGAAACCCCCACCTGTACCCGATTTTCCAACGGTAATCTTGACATCCTTATTAACAGCCTGAAATTCTTCAGCCATGGCTTCAGAGATAAGCAGGACAGTACTAGATCCATCCACCGTAATCTTCCCTGATAGATCAGCATCAGAGCCAGTGATAGAAGAGCTATCACTGGGGGTATCACTACCTGTACAAGCAGATACGCTAGCAACCAAAAAAGCTAGGGAAACATAGCGTAATAAATTCATCGATTTATGTTTCAGAAACATAGGTTACAAAACTCCCTAACCACTCACGAAATAAGTAAGAACATTCTACATTCCGTTGGAGAATATCTGCTCAAGGTAAAGAATAGGTTAAATTGTTAATAAGGAACGCTAAATTGTATAGGTAATATGCAGTAATTTCTGGCAAACTTCAGAATTGATTTTGAGCTATTAGTGCAAATAAATTACTTTAAAAAAAGCTGAATTAGCTAGAATAAAAAAGCAATAAAAGTTACTGCATAGTATTTGTTTGACTACACCACATACTCCTAAAGACCGATCTGATAGCAAATATCGCTATTTATACCCTCGTAGTAAGTATAGAGGGGATTTTACTCCTGAAAAGCTTGCATTTAATGCAAATCTTCAAGAATTCGCTCAAAAAATTAATTTTATTTGTGCCTTGGAAACATCAGGAAAAATTTCTTCTTTGCAGGCCTACAAAGATATTAAGCGACTATGGAAACAACTCAAAAAGAGTAAAAACAACTTACAGATAGGTCAAGATCAACTGGAATGAGGATGTGTTGATTTAACTAGCACTAAGAAAATATTAACTCTGATAAAGAAAGTCTGAATATTTTTTTCCTGAAAATAATGAATGTGCTTAGGATAATCAAATATTTAATCTTTGATTATTCTCTTGTTAAGTTAATATCTGATTCAGTATCAGGAAATTTCTGCTAATATCCTATTTTTTATCCTTCAGTCTCGCTGATACTTGAGTATTCTATTATTTTATCTGTATTTAGGAATCAGTGATGTTTACGCCAATGGTGTCTAGGCAAACATCCTGCAGGGTTAAGACCAAGTTAATATAAGGCTGGCCTTTCTGTAACAGGATTTATCGATTCTTTTTTGTCATACCCAGTTCCTACTGGATCTAAGAATCCTGCAGATACTGCAGCATGTCACTTCCATGCTGAGTCCCTTCTATAGAATAGTCTTTGCTCCAGTCTTGAAAGGATGAGCCTAGCTAGATATGAGAACTCAATCCTCATCTCATACCAAAGCGACAAAAACGAAAATTCCAAAGTTCGATGCCCAATTATCTTTGGGCGAAGTGGCCTATTGGGCGATTCAAAAACATGTGAAGAAGTCCACAAAATATCAAGATGGGGTGTTAGCCGATCGCAATCCAGAAAATTTGCACCAAATGCGAGTGGGCATGAGGCGGTTGAGGACGGCTATCGATGTATTTGGCCCAGCTATCGATCTACCTGATGCTGCTCAGCGCTCCAACATCACAAAAATTGCTAGGCAATTAGGGAAGGTCCGGGATTTAGATGTCTTGCAACTCTGGTTTCAGCATTATTTATCCATTGCGAGTACGAGTACTGATGAAGGCGTACAGATTCAGCATGTTTTAGAGCGATTGAACAAACGCCGTCAGAAGAAGTTCTCACAACTTCCTAAGTTATTTAAAAGCAAAATCTATCGCCAGTTTGTTGCTGCTTATGGGGATTGGCTAAAAAAACCACAATTCCAAAGTGTTGCAGCAATGCCTGTGTTAGACGTGGTTCCGGATTTGTTATTGCCTCTTCTTAGCCAACTCTTTTTGCATCCAGGGTGGTTGGTGGCTACTGAGACTCTTGAAGGGCGGATCTATCCGATGGTTGGTATGAGTATGGAAACCTTAGATCAGGTTTTTATCCAAGAGGGACCCGATCTGCATGACTTGCGAAAACAAATGAAACGGGTGCGTTATCAAACAGAGTTTTTTATTCCTTTTTTTGGACAGACTTATCAGGCTCAAACCCAAGGATTTAGATCTTTACAGGAATTATTGGGAGTATTTCAAGATGAGGCCGTCTTAAGTGAGTTTTTGGTGGGAGAATTGGGAATATATTGGTCAGATCAGCTTCCTTCTCTAGCTAAACTCTTGCAGGAGGAGCGGTTTAGAAATTGGAAAAAATGGCAAGCCCTACAGCTGAAGTATTTGGATCCAAAATTCCGCCGGACCCTAAGCCGCCGTGTGATGTCACCCTCCCTCGAATTCATGGCTACCGGATCTCAGCCTAATTAGGAAAGAAACGGATGGGTGCTTGTTAGGTTAGGGCTGGGCTGTCTGGATGCAATTTATCCCAATCCCAGGCATGGGGGTTAGTGGTGATGTATTGATGGAAGGTGTGAAAGGCAAACCGATGAGGAATGATATGTTGATCGACCTCTTGTTGCCAAAGGGGTTGATGGGGCAAGTTTCTCAGATGTTTAATGCGTTGGCTGGCTATCCCTTTAAAGGAGGAGATCCACTTGATTAAGGAATGCGATCGCACCTTCGTTTTCTGAACGAGGGGCTGTTGGGCCAAATCCTGAGGGCCTGAGTTCGCAGCGCCAATAATGCCGTGAATATGGTTCGGCATCATCACCCAATGGTGGAGGTCGAAATCGGAACTTTGCTCAAAAGAGGCTTGCCATTCATCTGCAACTAATGTGCCTAAATCATTGAGCTGCATCTCACCGGCAATAATTTCGCCAAATAAGCACTCTCGCTCATGAGTACAGAGGGTAATGAAGTAAGTCTCTGTTTGAGGAAAAGTAGATTGAAGAGTAGGGGCAGAAGGGGGAGAGAGGGTTAAAGTTTGAGACACGATAGGAAGGCTATTGTTGTTGAAAAGAGTAGAGAAGATGAATGCATTACTCTTAGAGTGCCCATTTGAACGGGAAATCTAAAGGATATAAATATACTTAATAAATAACATTACTATTACTTACTGTTAGTTAATTTATGATTCAATTATGGCAAATACTTTGATTAGATGTCGTTTCTTTCGATACAAAATAGAAAAAAATAATTATATAAATTATGTACCTATTGATGGAAACTAACTTTGTTGATTGCCATCAGTAAATGTGCGTATTTCTTACTAATTGAGAGAAAATATATTGAAAGCTGACATTCGTTATACAACGGATACAAAAGACGAGACTCAGTCTTAGTTAGACTGAGTCTCGTTGGCCTGATGATCTACCGTTCAATCAATCAAATTGCTTTTCAAATTAAGCCCATTGGGTAGAAGTAGGCTGAAAATTGGACCTGGGATCGTCTTGCTGAACTAGGGTTATGCGGCCAATATATTTTCACCAGACAGAAACTGACTCTGCTGAACGACATATCCAGGACCGATGGTGTCATTATCGGTACCTAGAGACTAGCCGAAAAAACGTTTTTAGAATGAGAAAGAGCCACTACTCCCACAACTAAAAAATCTTTTAGTTGGTTAAAAATGAAAGAAAAGGTTATGACCATTGAGACGGTAGAGCTTAGACTATCGATGGACCGTTCTACGATTGGGGGACTGAACGATTGGACTGGGCAAAAGCTTCAGTGCCAAACCCTCCAAGGGAAGAAACCAGAGTAGAGAAAATAGCTAGACTACCTAGTAACTGTTTCATGGAAATATCCTCTAATAAGATACTTCTATGAAAACACTTAACAATAAACTTCTAAGCGATGTATCCCACAAACCAATAGAGATATTATCTGCAAATTTGTGTGGGCTAGATCATGTTCTAGGGCCGGTTTTATCGGTAGAATAGCTGCCCTTAAGAAAAGGGGCTTGAAATCACAACGACTTGCCCAGACATCACAGGTCTCTTGTGATGGGTGTAGTACAAAATCTAGTTAGTGCAGATCAGTATGATATTTAATTCCTAACATCCCAACCTTTTTCATCCACCAGGAACGCACAGGATATTAAAAAGCCATTTCTATTTTCTTAAAGTCCAGCTCAATTTCAGCCCAAAGAGCCTTATTGTGAGGATCTGTATTCAAAGCTTTCTTTAAATAGGCTCTAGCTTGATTGAGTTTTCGTTCACGTATCAGCTGACGTCCCCAAGATTGGTAAATAATGGCCTGCCATTGTCTTACTTCCACATCTTGAGGAAGTCGTTGGGCTAGGGCTTCAATGAGCGCAACGGCTCTAGGGAATCTCTGTCGTTGAATTAAATCTTGAAGTTGCTTGTAAGAATCCACCTTCAGCTTGATTTCTGTAGGTGAAAGAGGGGTTTTTCTAGCGGTTGTCGTAGAGGCAGGTTTCGGCTGAGGGGCGGGCTGCTGGTCAACAGTTACTCTTGGTTTGGGAGTAGATACTTGGGGGTTGAGCCTGGCGCTGGGGGCTGTTGCGGGGGCGGGGGGCGATTTGGTCGGCTGGGTTGAGACTCTGACTGAAGGGGCTGAGCGGGGCTTCGCTGCCGTTCTGGGTGGAACAGATGCAGGAACGGTGCTGTTATCTAGAGCAGGAGGAATAATTTTTTGGAGCGTTTTATAAGCTTCGGTGACCTGAATAAACTTCTCATGGGCGAGTGCATCACCCGGATTGATATCTGGGTGCCATTGCCTTGCTAGCCGACGGTATGAGGCTTTGAGGTCTTCTAAATTGGCTCTAGAAGTAAGTTGTAGCAGGCGATAGCAGTCTGCAATATCCATGTGTTTTGTTAAAGTCAGAAAACCCTTAATTGAAGTTAGATCACCTGGAGTGATGCTCGATTTCTCAGTTCCACCTCTATAGTTGTCACTTCCAACAAATTTCTTTCACCATGAGCAAATATATTCACGTTGAACCACAGTAGCATCAACTCTAAGTCCGCAACAATAGACTGTTTGCGGATTTGCCGGAATTTGATGGGTCAACATCCAGCATCAACGAGGCCAATATTGAGGGTCTGAATAAGGCAGGTAACGAAAGACTGATCGCGGAGGTTTAAGCATTGTCACTAAACTTAGGTGAGGAACCAAGGTTTGGTAGACTGCCACTACAACTCAACAGATAGACGAATGGTTTGGTTTGATTGTCTCTACTGCTGTCTGTAGCAGGTACCGATTGTGAAGCAACTACCGAGCTTCTGTATTGTTCACCCCCCTCAACATCTCACTTCCACAACCCAAGACGTGTTTTATCAGCATATCTATGAGCTGGTTCAATCTCGGGTTGAGGTGATCCTAATCAATTTGGAAAAAGTCACGCGCTTAGATAGCGGAGGCTTAGGTATTTTATTTGGCGCTTTTCGGATCTCCCATCGGCAAGGAAAGCGATTAATGTTGTATTCGCCTCAGTCCCATGTGGTTCAGAATCTCCACAAGACCGGATTAACCCAAATCGTCGGAACTCATGCAACCCTGGCAGACTGTATTAAGGATGCCATCCCCTACTCCCAGCGATTGGCTCAAGATCGATCGATTCAACTCCCTGAGTTTTAAGCCGCTTCCAGATTCGTTCAAGATCAAGTAGAGCTGGAGTGCTAGAGCCTTTATTCTTTGACTAAGCGAAAGCCGAATAAAATATGGCGTGAATGTTGGGGACGAGAATGCTGGTAAGCTGCTCGACAAAAGCCTGGTGAATCATCCCACGAGCAGCCCTTCATCACAACTACCTGGCGAATAACCTGTTGAGTTAGGGTAGACGTATATTCAAAGACATTCCCTGCCATGTCTTCTACCCTGGCAGGGCTCCGGCTAAGGGGATAAGTTGCGATCTCACTCGTTTGCAGTCCGCCATGGTTGGCCCAGTTGGTGGCATCGGCTTGCCATTCATTGCCCCAAGGGAAGTAGCGGCCATCGTTACCTCGGGCGGCTTGTTCCCACTCTAAGGCAGTGGGTAAGCGATAAGATTGTCCATCTTGTTGGCCTCGCCATTGGGCAAAGGCTTGGGCATCTGGGTAAGACACTAAAACAACAGGATGCTGGTCTTTGCCCGATGGAAAACGTTGATCTTGCCAAAGGTAGGGTTTGACGGAGGCATAGGGATGGACGAGAAACCCTTGTTTTTGATAATCACCCGCAGAAATGAAAGGCGCTCGATGCCCCGTTGCTTTCACAAAGGCTTGATATTCAGCATTGGTGATCAGGTTTTTGCCTAGGCAAACTGAGGGTTGCGATCGCACCTGCCGATCCGGTTCTCCATCGAACCAACCCCTTTGGCGTAAACTGGCTTCAGCTTTGGCTCGCTTATCCGGTTGCTGGGCCGCAGCTGCTGCTGAGATGCGATATGCATAATCTCGTTCTTGGCGATCGCTGCCTAAAATATAGTCTCCCGCCTCAATCCAAACGAAATCTCCCTCTTGTTCGCAACGGGTGGGTGTCAAAGACGATGGCTTTACCCCAGACTGACAACCCAATAGCTGAGTCAAAGTCAGCAGTCCCATCAGGGATAGTTTGAGGTAGAAGGTTTGATGCATAAGGCTCCGAAGGATTGAGATTAGCCCTCTTTATCTTAAGGGGCCAGTCTCCAAAAGATCGGCGGGGAAGTCTGACTGAAGCTGGGACTACATATCAGTCTTATTTGGACCTGGCATTAGGTCTGGTGTATAGACATTCCCGGCTTCGATTCGTCCCACTAGCGTTGCGCCTGTGCCACAGAGAATCACCACCATTTGGGAAATATCGCTGCCCGTAATTTTGCCGGCATCAACGCTGTTGCCGACGATGGGGGGCAACGGCGGCAACAGTAGTAAAGGCGATTCCCCAAAAGGTCTTACTGGAAAAAATACTTTTGACTGGGGCGTTGGATGAAATGGAAGGGGGGATGAGTGACGGTATTCATGGCTGCTTCCTGATTCGATACTTCATACACTAAGGAGGACTTAGGCAAGAAGCAGTGACAGTCGTTAGGACAAAAATGTGACGCTGATCGAAGAAAAATCAGGCTAATTTTAATTTTATAGGGTCAATATTCCCCATACAGATCCATTCATCAAGAAATTCTAGCGATTACAACGAAACCCAGGGAATGGCTCCCCTGGGCAGACTCCTTGGTGTGAGAAGTTAATCTACTTTGATAGTAGACAGGGAATCTGAGTATTGGCTGATGAAAGTCTGAGAAACAAGCAAGGATTTAACGTGAATTAGGGAGACGGTTGATTTCCGGGTTCTTCCTCTGCAGCTGCCCCCCCAGTTTCTAAGGGAAAGAACTCCATCTGTTTATGGGATTTAATGGCTTTGTCGACTTGCTGCCACTGCACCAACGTAATTCTGATTTTGCCAGCGGTATTGAGTTCTTTTTGAAAGCTGCCTGCTGTGCCTGCTGTCAAGATCTTTGGTTCAATTTCGGCTGTGCCCGCTTCAATGATCTTGTCGGTTTCTTCGGAATAAATTTCGTAATAGATTAAGGGGGTCAAGATTGAGGCATCTGACTGATTCTTTAAACTGCCCCGTAGAGTATAGAACCAGGTGTCGGCAAAGTTCTCTTTCAATATCTCTACTTTCGTCACCAATGCAGCGGGCGGCTTTTTATCTTTTTTTGCGATCAGAATATTAGAAGAGAGGGCAGGACTGGGAAGGAGGACGCTGCTTTGCAAAGCGGCGAGGGTTGAGTAGAGAAAGAGGTTGGCCATAGTTGGGGACAGTTAACTTTAGAGTTAAGACGCGGTCAATAGGATAAGTCGTTCCCGATTGCAGTCAATATACAGAACAATCCTGAACAAGCCGAAAGGGCACTGCTCAGGATTATCGAGAGTATGGATGTGAAGACTTCTCAGTAGAAGGCGGTGAAGATTAGGCTAAACCCAGGTAAGAAAAAATTCCTTGGCCTGTGACGGCTTCAAAGATAAGAGCGGCAATAAATGCAATCATGGCAGCACGACCGCCAAACCGTTCTGCAAAGTCATTGAATCCAAACTTGTAAGAAATTTGGTTTGGAACGCGGCTGGGTTCAATCATGGTGATCCGGAAATGTTAAGAAAGTTTACTTTAGTCTCAGAATAAAAGCCAGAGACGCTCTAAGTCAATCTTAACAAAAGGACTTTAATCGATCACACGGTTCGCCAAATTGCATCTGCCACCTGGCAAACCTCTCCCATGGCTGCTCCATCATGAATGCGCAGGATGTCCGCTCCACCTTGAATGGCTGCACAACAGGCGGCAGCAGTGCCCCATACTCGTTGTTGTGGATCCGGCTGATTCAAGATGTGACCAATAAAGCTTTTACGGGAAGGTCCCACCAAAATCGGACAGCCTAAGACTTGAAATTGGGCGATTTGGCGCAGCAATGCTAAATTCTGAGGCCCGGTTTTAGCAAACCCAATGCCTGGATCGATCGCCAGGAAATCTTTAGAGATACCTGCGGCCAGGGCAGCATCAATTTGCTGTTTCAAGAAATCAATAATGTCCTGAATCAAGTTCTCATAGTTTGTGAATTGCTGCATGGTTTGAGGTGTGCCTCGCCTATGCATCAAAATAATCGGAACGTTCAGATTGGCAACGGTCGACAGCATCTGTGGATCGTGAATGCCACCAGAGACATCATTGACGAGATCGGCTCCGGCTGCGATCGCAGCCGCTGCTACGGAGGCTCGTGTGGTATCCACCGAAATGGGAACGTCTAGTTCAGACCGGATGGCTTCGATGACGGGAATAACTCGAGCCAATTCCTCTCCCTCAGCAATTTCAATGGCTTGAGGACGAGTGGATTGACCCCCAATATCGAGAATGTCGATACCGGCTTCTATAAGATGATGGGCCTGTGATAGGGCTGCAGATTGGGAGTTAAATTGGCCACCATCACTGAAACTATCCGGGGTAACGTTCAAAATTCCCATTAAATAGGTACGAGTTCCCCAAGCGAAGGTGTGATTACGAAGAGTCCAGGCTGGAATTTGGGCAGGAGCATTCATAGGTATAGAAGGAAAGGGACGAGAAAGCACTCATTCTCTGAACAGTTTAAGGTTCAAAACTCCTGTAAATATTTACATGGATGCATTTACAAGAGAAGCGAGCGCCTCGGAAAATAAAGCAAATCATGACATGTTGTGCTGGGTTTGCCTGAAGGTGCTTTGGTTCATTGCATCTTTATTTGATTTCTCAAGGAGGATTCTATGTTATTCCAACGCTCAATCCCCGTGCCTTTGGGAATGATGTTTGCCACCCTCGTAAGCTTTTCCTGTGCAGACTTAGGACAGGCTTCTGAGAGCATCATTGTTCGCTATAAGTCAGAGGAAGCAACAGTGACTCGACAAGACTTAGATCGGTTTGCCGATACGGGGGAGATGCCTACTGATTTGCAAAAGTTGCTAGGGACGGATGCCCAGGTACCGAATGTTGTTCAAACTCTCTTAAAAGAAGAAATCAAAATTCCCAAGTTTGTCGAACGCTTCATCGAAGGATCGAATGGTGATTTTTTGCTATTGAAATTGGATGATGCCATTAGTAGTGCTTCTGGTAGCACTGAAAGGGATTTAGCGGAAATTCGCACCGCTGTTTTAGATTCCATTGCTGACAACCGGGTTTCCTTTATTGAACTGATTGCCAAGCATCCCCAAACCCAAATTCAGCTTGATCTAACCCGTTTGGAAGGGACCTATCAGGATGTTCGCGGTTTTGTGGAGCGGGTACTCCCTGCCCTAGAAGTGGCTAAAGGGGTTTTGCAAGATTTAGTTTGTGACTGTGATACCGCTAAATCTGCGGCAGAACCAGAAGTGGATGCCACCAGTAAGCAATATCAGTCTGCAGATGCCGCAATCGACCGTCATTCCTCTGAGAAATGTAATCACTTGGAGCCGACTGAAAAAGCTGTCCTGATCGAGACAAAATAGGGTGATTGTACGCAGTTAAGTATTTCCCTGATTAATCCAGCTCTCTCAATTTGGGACCTTACTATGGCATCAACATCAATGACAGGTCTACGAAGGTTGCGGAACATGGTGGTCTGGATGGGGCTGGGTTCTATTTTTACCTTGTCTGCCCTGGTTCTTCAGGCCGAAACTGCCCTGGGGGCAACCAAGATTAAATTTACCTATGGGCCATTTGGTCAATCTCTAACGGTAAAAGAACTCAAGACTTTTGCTGAAACAGGTAAAGCCACTTCTAAACTCAAGTTTTTCTTGAATGCTGCCGATCAAGATCCCAACGTCGTCCGGCGGTTTCTAGCTCAAGATGTGAAAATTAGCCTCAGATTGGCCGATCGGTTGCTCTACCTATTGCCTGGAGAATATGCATTGTTTCAAGCAGGCCAGATTTTTCGAACTCCAGGTCGAGTGGCAAATATCCAAGCCCTTCGGTCAGGGGTGATTCAGTCCTTGAGCGATGATGGTCAGATTTCCCTGTTGGAGTTTCTGGAAAAGTATCCTCTGGCTGAAATGACGATTGATGGCGTCAAGTTAGCCCGAACCGCAGGCCAGATTGATCGGCTTGTTAGTCGGTTTGCCCCTTCGGTGGAATCCGGTGCTGCGATCGCAACTGGACTCCTAGAAAGTTTGGTGTGTGATTGTGACTCTACCTCTGTCCCACCCAACCCTATTCCAGAACAAACCCCTGAGCCTGATGCAGCACCTCCAGATTGAGATGTGAAGGAGACTCAACTCTGATGATTAATTGCATGGAGTTATTTGATCAGGGAAATCAAATCAGGAACAGAATCATGGATCGAGTTTTGCTGTTCTCGTAAAAACGAGCCAGTGCGATGTTTAACAACGGCCTGGATCTCAGACACTATCGCTAAAGCGATTTCACTGGGCGTTTCTGCACCGATATCTAGGCCGATGGGACCATGCAGCCGATTGAGTTGTTGAGTTGTAAGTGTGCCCCCACCCTGCAGCCCTTGAATCAGTTGTTGCGCTCTTGCTTTGGTGCCAGGGATGCCTAAATAGCCTATGGCACTAGACCAGAGAAACTTTACTATCGCCAAATCCTGCTCAAAGTTTCCTGTCATTACCACAGCAGCTGAATAAGACGAGAGCTGAATTTGTTTGGGCAGATCCTGGGTATCTACTTTCAGAATATGATCCGCCTCTGGGAAATGGTTGAGTTTAATGTCTTGTGATGGATGCTCAATGATGACCACGGTCCACCCCAACTGTTTGGCAAGGAGTGTAATGGGAGAGGTGTAAGGTGTAATGCCAAAGATATAGAGCTGGATGGGAGGAGTAATGACTTCGATCAGGGCTTGAACATAACCGTCAATAAAGGGATAACTTCTGGTCCGAGTTTGCCCCGCTGCCAGTATCTTGACGGTATCTTGAAAAATGAGATTGGTGAGAAAATGGTCCCCAATTTGATTGGCTACTGAACCATCCATTTTGAGAAATAATCGGGAGGCGATTTGGGCAGGAATAGCCCCTTCTACTGTAAAAACGGTAGCGATTGCCCCAGATTGGTTCTCGCTATAACATTCGGCGATAAAATCAAACTGAGCTCTAGTCGATCGGCTATTGAGAGGCTCCAGTAAAATTGTAGTTCCGCCCTGAGAGCTTGTTTTATTCAGTTTATGGGGGCAATCGACATGATATCGGTATACTTGAAGGCTGGCATTGATCTGAACCAGTTGTTTAACTTGGTCAATAATTTTTTGATCAACATAATCCTCACAAATTGCCTTGATGGTTTGGTCTGTTTTGGTTAATAGGATCCGAGTTCCAGGCTTGCAGTAGCTTGATTCTTCTGCCTGCAATACAGTCGCTACAATAATGGACGGATCTTGATGATCGGCTTGAATGACAAAAGGAATGATTTCTTGTAGCTCTTTCATTCGAACGAGTAGCAAAACTGTAAAATGAATGCTCTACGCGAGAAGAATCTGTTACCCAATTAATTTGGAGATATGATTTTGTCGCCAGATAGTCTTCAATTCCCCTATGTATCTAGTAATTCTTCTCTACTGAAAAAAATCCTTGCTAACTATAAATTAAAAAAACTTCTTAAATATCTATAAAAAATATTAATAGAAATGTTAATAATCGTACTGATTCCGAGAATGTAAAGTGGTCATCTCTTAAGCAGTTATCAATTTTTACTTTCTAAGTATTCCAGCTATAACGCTTTAGTAAGTCTATGGCTCATAAATATTAGCAATCTTTACAAAAAAGCTGAGAAGGTTACTTGGTAATGCTTTGCTGTAGAAGATTTGTGATGAATTGTGAATGTTTGGATATTGAAGTAATACAAAGCATAACTAAATAAATGGGGATTCAGAAAACCATAAGTTGATATTTATTCAGCTTAATTCTAGATTTTGAATAAAATTCAATCGGTATTAATTCACTTAGAACTCATCAACCATTGATAAAGTGAGTTCACATACCTCTGGTTTAGGACAAGGAGCAACAATATTGTGCGTAGGTACATTTTTCTACTGTTGTTGGGATTGTTTTTTGTGGTGGGATGTGAATTGGCGACCCAAGCGAATCCCACCTTGCGGCTAGGGCTACCCATTGATTGCACCTTAGGCAAAGACTGCTTTGTTCTGCTTTATCCTGATCGGGATCCAGGGCCAGAAGCTGTAGATTTTGGCTGTGGCCGGATGACTTACGATGGCCACAAAGGAACCGACTTTGCTATCTCTGATGAGCAAGAGGAGGTTACCGTTAAGGCATCGGCAGCAGGGACTGTATTGCGCACTCGGAACAATATTCGCGATCGCCGAATTCAGGATCAAACTCAAACAGATGCCGTTGAAGGAATGGAATGCGGTAATGGTGTTGTTATTGAACATGATGAAAGCTGGCAGACCCAATATTGTCATCTGCGGCAGGGAAGTGTGCTGGTTCAACCGGGCGACAAAGTGAAAGAGGGCACGCCTCTAGGTTTAGTAGGTACTTCTGGGAAGGCTTCTTTTCCCCATGTTCACTTGAGTGTTCGCTACCAAGACAAGGTTATAGATCCGTTTACTGGGCCAGAAGCCCAAGTGGGGTGCCAGGGCAGTAAGAGTCCCTTATGGAACCTAGCCCTTCCCTACCAATCAACGGGATTGATTCGGGCTGGCTTTGCCACGCAACTGCCTAAACTAGAGCAGTTATGGGATGGGGATTTTAAGGATCAGGTGCTTCCGATAGATAGCTCTGCCCTAGTGTTTTGGGTCCATACCTATGGAATGCTCAAAGGAGATCAGGAACGCTTGCAGCTCCAAGATCCTCAGGGCAAAATGGTTGCTCAGTTTAATCGTCCCGTGTCTGAATCTCAGAAGGTATGGACCCGTTCTTTAGGGAAAAAGGGTACCCAACAACCCCTCATTCCAGGTCGGTGGTCTGGACGATATCAGTTAATTAGAGATAAGAAAGTGATCATTGACCATAAAGAAGATGTTCTTCTGAAATAAAATAATAGGATTTGCAAACTCTAGAATATCTGTTGTTTTAGAGTAGATATGATTTTATAGAAAGTCTATTGGAGGTATCTTATGCCTTCATATTCCAGGGGTTAAGAGTATGGCGGATTAGGTTATAGATTGATAGCGATTTTCTAGATGCTTAATCTTCAAGGAGAAGCTAGATAATTGATCTATTAGGTCAATGGGCACTTCTTCTGTTAACTGAATAATAGCGATATTTGTGTCAATCAAAGTCTTTGCCAAGATATAGTGCTCAATCAATTCGTTCAGTCTGTGATACTTGTTCTCAAAGTACTGGCGTTTTCTTGGCTTGTTTGAGATTGATCTGATGTGGAATAATTCATCTTTACTGTAAGAAATGAGTTGTTTGTTCGCTTGATCTAATTTTGATAACTCTATTTTTAGTTGTTGTAGCTGCTCTCCCCAATTGTCGCTTTGTTTAATGAGTCGCTGCTCCAAAATTAAGCGATATTTAGCTGGAGAATGATGTTTTTTGCTTCGTAAGATTTTTGGTATTAATTTTCCTACTAAAAGGCTGCTGACCACCACCACAATGATGATAGGGGCTAACGTGCTCTGTATGGATAAACCTACGCAGACAACAAATATACTGACTCCAATAGCGCTGTATCGTTGATATTTGGAGAGTTTCCGCTGAGGGTGAAGCAGAAAGTGAGACTGGTTTGTCTGGAGTTCTACTAATGAAATTGGCTTTAATTGACCTAGGCCGTTGAGAGGTGTCACTAATATAATTGGAACGTTTGCACTGATGAGCTGGTTCATTTCTACTGTTTTCGTAGATCCAGTTTTCATCTGAATTCGGGCTTGATAAATATCTTGGTGATTATGGGAAAACCCTAGCCATGCACCAATCACAACACCAGGCTCAGCTTGGTATAGTACATAGCAATCAGAACAAATAACTAGCCATTTCCGCAGAGGCTGGTTGTTATCAGGCAAGTACAAGGGGCGTTTGCAAGTTGGGCAAGTGCTTTTCATCTTCAGTTCAAATAGGTGCCCTAATGACCATTGTTGATGTCGTGGGAGAGAATGGTATTGAAATTACATCCTTATTCGATTAGTGGCTGTAAAAGATCTATTTCCCTTGCTTTCGTACTCTGGGATAGTTGACCATACTTCGTATCTATGGTTTTATCATTTTGGCTATGTAAGCATAACCCTTGAAAATATTTATTATTTCATGTAGGTAAGAGGAAATTATTCTTCTGGAATAGCAGTGGTGAGTCGTTTAAGTCTACTGGTTTTTCTTAAGCATCCAGTCTCTCGGATGAATGGAGTAATAATAAGTTGCTTGAACTCTAAAATACTCTAGTAAATGGCTGAAATAAGGTACAGAATTTTCAGGGCACCTATATTGAAATGCTAGTAATATCAGTGCTGAATTCTCATTGTCTGTAATAGTTGTGTGAAGACCATACCTACAGAGGTAAACCTAGATCGTTTCTTGAAGACATCCAAAATTAGCAATGAAAGGTTGATTGTTTAGTGCTTTTATCTTTCATAACAAAAATTGTGGACAAACAGCCCAAGATACGGAGCAAATATATTATTGGGTATGGGCGTTGTCACGTTATAAGTAACCATGAGCAAGCTCAGCAAGTCATGTCTCTAGATCAAGACGTTGGATAATATTGATCGAGAGTTGCTATGAAAATCGATATCACAGCCTGTGGCAGATATGGCAAAGATGTGTGTGAGTAATTTATTGCTCCAGGGCCAGCTATAGCCTGAATTGATTACTTTTGAGTATGCACATGTTTGTGGCTATACGATTGGGATAATTAACCACAGATGACTGCTGATACTTGCTATTTACCATGACTCAGCTCAAGTTAACAGAGAAAAAGGTTGGTTCGCATGGTGTCAAACCCAATCCCTATGCTTTCATGGCTCTGCTTCTGGGGGCTGTGGGCATTGCTTTTGCCCCCATCTTTGTTCGCTTGAGTGAATTAGGACCGAGTGCAACAGCATTCTATCGACTAGGATTGGCTGTCCCTCTATTGGGAGTATGGTTGTGGACATCACGACCTTCTTCATCCTCCCTCCCGAAAGAACAGGATGTAAATTTGTGGCCCCTGCTGACAGCAGGGGGCTTCTTTGCAGCGGATTTGGCGGTTTGGCATTGGTCTATTCAATTTACCTCTGTTGCCAATGCAACTTTGTTGGCTAACTTTGCCCCTATTTTTGTCGTTCTAGGGGGGTGGCTACTATTTGGGGAAACCGTCTCTCGATGGTTTTTGGTTGCTATTGCTCTCGTTCTCTCAGGGGCGACCTTATTAGTCAGTGCTAGTATCGATACCCAACATCTGTTTGGGGAGGCCTTAGGGCTACTTACGGCCATTTTTTACGCTGGATATATTCTGTCTGTTGCTCGGTTACGTTTGTATTTCCCCACGGCCACCATTGCCTTTGCGAGCAGCATGGTTGGAGCTACTATTTTGTTCTTTGTCGCTTGGCTGTCAGGAGAAAGCTTCTTACCCATGACGATGACTGGATGGTTGTCTTTGGTGGGATTAGCCTGCATTTCTCAGGTGATTGGCCAAAGTTTGATTATGTTTGCTTTGGCCCATTTGCCTTCTGCTTTTGCTTCTGTCAGTTTGCTGCTCCAACCGGTTACGGCGGCAATTTTGGCGTGGCGATTATTTGGAGAGGCGCTGACTCTGCAGCAAGGCTTGGGGGGCGTTATTGTATTGGCAGGGATTGTTCTGGCTCGTTGGAGCGATCGCAAACCCGTATCATAGCTTCTGGCAGCATCCTTCGAAAACTCGTCTATGCAATGTTCCACACAACAACTAATTGCTCAACCCATTACTCCAGAGGCTTTTCAACCCTACGGCCAGGTCATCTTTGCCTCAGAAGATGGGGCTGTGTATGGTCCTGATAATGCTCAATTGCAGCTAGACAACGGAATTCCTCGATTCTATATCATGCGGCTGGAAAAACTGGGCCGACAGTTCTCGCGCATTACGCGGCACCTAAAATGTACCCAGTGCTTAGGTTCCCTAGGTGGTAAACCCTGGCTGATGGCTGTTGCTCCCCCAGGAGATGCTGCTCAACCGGCTCTAGATCAGATTACTGCATTTCAAATTCCTGGGGACTGCTTTATCAAATTAGAGGTTGGGACTTGGCATGCTGGCCCTCACTTTGATACAGACTATATTGATTTCTATAACTTAGAGTTATCAGACACGAATCAGGTTGATCACGATACATGCAACCTGATCAACCAATATAATGTTGAATTCTTAATCACAGCTCCTATGTGATTGTCCATTCTATGCGTTCGCCTGTGAATTCCCGCCGCCGTCAGTCCCTCCGCCGAAAATTAGCCCAAAGTTTGCCTCAAAAAAGCTATCTGAAGTTTAAGGATGGCAAATTTAGTATTTCTGGCCTGGGCGTTTGGTACACCCATTGGCGCGATCCCTATCATTTGCTGTTGACGATTCCCTGGTTGGGATTTCTGCTGATTCTGGTGGGCGGCTATTTAGTCATTAATGTTCTGTTTGCTTTGGCTTTCTTGGCAGGGGGAGATTGTATTGCCAATGCGACTCCGGGATCTTTTTGGGATGCGTTCTTTTTCAGTGTGCAAACTTTGGGAGCCATTGGCTATGGTGCCATGCACCCGACAACGGCATACGCCAATTTTGTAGTTACGGTTGAAGCCTTTACGAGTATTCTCAGTGTGGCCTTAATTACAGGTTTGGCATTTGCTAGATTTTCTCGACCAACAACTCGGGTGTTGTTTAGCCACGTTGCAGTGATTACGCCTTACAATGGCGTTCCAACATTGATGTTCCGTACTGCCAACCAGCGTCGCAACCAAATTCTGGAAGCTGAAATTAACCTATACTTCCTCCAGGACGAAGTTAGCACTGAGGGAGATGCCATGCGGCATTTGTATAATCTTAATTTGCTGCGTCCTCGGACTCCTTCCTTTACCCTAACCTGGACGGTGATGCATCCCATCGATGAATCCAGTCCACTCTACGGCGCGACTGCTGAGTCGCTAGAACGTACTAAGGCAACCCTAATCGTTACATTGACTGGGATTGATGACACAGTGGCTCAATCCCTTCATGCTCGCCATACTTATGGTGCTTTGGACATCCTGTGGAATCACAAGTTTATTGATATCTTCCATCAGACTCCAAATGGACATCGATATATTGACTATACCCACTTTCATGATGTCACTCCAAAATAGCTGACTGCCTGACAGATCTTCGCCTTCCCCTGCTCATAAAGCCTTGCACTGTAAAGAGCGGATGCGAGAGAACCAGATTTTGTTGTAGTGTTTCTTTTGAGCTTTTTTAGACGCAAAACACGGTTGTGGATCATGGCAGAGCAAGGGGACTGGCATCAACAACTCCCGTCCTTTATGGACTACCCCCCTTGAGCCATCGCAATCCAATTTTGAGATAACTAATGCCTCGCCGCCAATGTGGATCAACCTGTTGGCGCAGCCCTTTAATGTGAACAGCCATTCCTTGAGTCGTGCTGAATAGCAGTGCCACAGCAGCAACCAGATAAAGCCTCTCTAATGCATCAGCACAGCGAATTTTCGACTCTTCTAGCTCAAACACTCCAGACTTACTATCGAGAAATAATTCTTCGACCCGAAACCTCAAAGCGTATTGCCACAAGGTCTGTAGCGTGGGTGATTCATCTGTAATCACCGCCCATGGTTCTTTCACTCCTCGGATATTAGCCAACACCAGATTGCACCGATAGATGCCATCTTCCCAAAGACCGACATTGCGGTAGAGGAGGGCTTCGCCTTTGGATGGCCACAATTGTCGGACTTCTCTTGGACATTGACGTGGACCATGGAGAAGGACATCACAAGGGACACGCAGACAGTAATGCCAATGGCTCTGTTGTAACCAGCTCATCAGTTGATGGTTCGCAAACCCACGATCTGCTAACACCATGACATCTGGATGCTGCCGCAATAACCAACGGGCCTGGCGCAATAACGGTTGATATTCCTCAAAAGCGACAGCTGCACTCTTGTGCTCTAATACTTTCCACAACAATGGTACTGCTCTGCCACAGCAGACGACGGATAGATGAATCATGCAATATTCATTCCCATAACACCGTTGTATCCATTGCCAGGTATAGACGATGAGATTGCCAGTTCTTAAGGGCTAGCAGGACTAGAGGTACATATAGCTTGTTAATATCAATGCGTTGATTGGCTATAAATCGTTGCCACCGACGCTCGACACTTTGGGCTTTTCTGGCTCGGCAGGGAACATAGGATTCCCAGGCAGATAAGCTTAAGCGTTCACTACAGATTAACGCGCTTACCATCCAGCCCAGAGCAATGAGATGGCGCAAATCTCGATAATGGCTGTGTTGACGTAAAAAGGAAAACAGTTGACGATAAATTTGGGTGGGGCCTGACATTTGAATAACGCTGATTTGTGATTAAATCTAGCCTCACATGTCTCTCCACTCTTTTCTCATAAACTATGTAAATAAAGGCTTTGACCTACTTCTGTCAGGCAATCAGCCAAAATAGTGTTGCTTGGCACTGAAATTACTTAATTTTATTGATTAAGCCCAATTTTCTTGCCATCGAGTGATAACGGTAGATAGCTACCAATTATCCGCGCCCGTAATGTTAGGTAGTTAGGCGAGATTATCTCAGCCCCCTATTCTTGAGAAGCTATATAAACCGGTGCTCTGAGGATCTGAGCTTCGGTCCAAATGTGTTCAGTTAATCCAACTGCCATGGCAGGAGTTCTCTGTTGAAAGCGCTTTTTACCCTCGGGTACTTCTAGAGGAGTTCGTAAACTGCGATGCACTCTCACCCAGTTGTAAACTGTAGCACTCCACCAAGCAACGGCCTGACGAGTATTACTGCGATGAGCGAAAGCAAGTGAGCGTCTGACTTGATGAGCATTCATCCGTCGTGCAGTGCCATTGAAACGCTCCATAGTTGAGGTGTTGGGAATGTTGTACCCTATTTCATCTAGCGCTTGATTGATCCGTTGCCAGCTCCCATGAGCTTTGCTCACCTCTACGGCTTCTAACTTTTGTCCCTGACGATGCTTGATGACTTGGACGTGGGCAAGGGTTCGAGGAATCCGATACTTGGGGTTGGGAGGTCGACCCATCGTGCTTTGACGGGGGGGAGGTAAGACACCCCGAAGATGACCGGAAAGAGAGTGCGATAACTCGCTTCTCCATCGGTCATCAGCACCAGGTCTTGGGGATGAGCTAGTCGTCTGTGACTGCCTTGCATCAGCCTTTCTATCAGGTCTGTGTTACGGGGACCAACTGCCACGTGGACAATGAATTTACTGGCGGCATCAATGGATACCGCATCCCAACACTGCTGCTTTTTGCTGGCGACGTATCCATGACGTTCGTCCATCTCTAGTATGTCGATATCCAGTTGCTGAGCTTCCTGCTCATGAAAGTCCTGGGCATGCTGACCAAACTTGAGGGTCAAACGTTTCACCGTATCCGGATGGGTGTAGGTCAGACGTGATGTTCCTTTGATAGACGTTCCTTCTGCAATTTGACGACCTACTTCTATTGCTCGAGATTCAGGGTTTTTTGTATTCCAAAAGGCAGTGTTCTTGCGTTCACTGAACTCTGCTCCACAGCTATGACAGCGCAGATACCGTATTCGATCTTGTCCGTAGACTTTACGTACTGTTAAATTCTCAAGGCCCGCTTGACCATAGCTTTCACAGTTAGAGTTCACGCAAGCTAGCTCTGAAAGTAATGGCCTTTTTTTCTCTTCCATGGGAGTATCTTGGCTCAATAACTCCCTTCAGCAATACCTTTTTCGAGCCTCCCTTAGCTAGAGGGGCTGAGATAATCTCACCTAACTACCCAACAATTTATTCAGCGCTTAACTGGAGAATCTGATCCCCCATTCGAAACCTCTGAACAGGCACGGCAAGCACTTTTAAGCTTACCTTCTATTCCAAAGCTAGAAATTTTATCGTCTTCAGTTACGACGAAAGAATCGAGACCAACTCGTCCATATCGCTGGTGGATGGGATGGGTTTTTGCTTATTTATTCATAGGCAGTGTAGGGATAGGGTGGCTGTACCTTAGAAATCAAACTAAACACTCACTTTCTACAGAGAATATCTCTTGCTGCATCGATCAAGTTGCCAATGTGCCGATAGGCCCTGTGCAATTCTTAGCTGAGAAACAGGGGACCTGGGATTTCCTCTATACCCAACCCCACTTACTAAAGCGAAATACAACCCTTCAGCGGGAATTAATTCAGGCCCAAGCTCTTCTACAGTCTTGGGAATATCAGCCGATATCGATATCACAAGATTCGACCGCCAATCAACCTGGGGCACATGGGCAGAGAGTGATAACGTTGCTCAATGGGCAAACAGCAAACTTTATTATTACCAACCATACGGATGATATTGATCCATCCTTTGGCGTTAAGCCCTTTGCCTATAATGGCATCGCTGTATTCGTTGCCTTTGGCTATGCTCAGCGGGAGAATAGCCTTCCTCGAAGACTGAAGGGCAAAATTACCCTAGACCAGCTACGAAGGTTATATACTGGCCAAATCAAGAACTGGCAGGAGTTAGGCGGTCCTAATCGTCCCGTTAAAGTGTATTTTCCCGATCAGGATGGACTGCTGCGAATCTTCGAACGTCAAGTTCTTGTAGATGATTCTAGTATTGCCGCTTTCCGTAAACTGGTAGCAACTCAAGGTCGAATCCCCATTCATAAACCGAATCAAAAGTGTGTGGGTTCCTTTTGCGGCTTTGCAAGTACCACCTTGCAACTCCGAGCGGTGATTGAAGACTTCGAAGATCGAGACTCATTCAGCATTGGGTTTGATGAGCTGAACAAAGTCATTAACCAATGTTCTGTCTATCCCTTAGCCCTGGCAGAAAAAGGGAAGGCTACTGTTTCTCCGTTGCGGCTAAATAATCATCGACCCGTTACACCTGCCACGGACTTATGCAATTCCAAAGCCAGTTATTCCGTCAATGCTCAGGCGCTTCAGAACCAAACCTATCCCCTCACGTTTTCGCTGAATGTGGTTTACCCTCGTGATAATCGGCGTCAACCGGCTGGACAAACCTTTGCTAATATTCTCAAAACCCAAGAGATCCAATGTTGGCTACAGCAAATTGGATTAGCCCCATATCACAAAATCTCTGTAAAATCTGCTTGTCGGGCGAAATCAAAGAAAAAACCCTAGCGTTTTGCAGAAAGAGGGCAATTTGCTAGGGTTAATGAATTAGAGCGTATTTTAGATGCCAGGAATTTCGGAGAGCTCGCACTGTAGTTCTTCTACGTTGAAGCCAATCATCTCTTGCCACTCATCTACCGTGAAGTCATAGCCATACATCTGGGCCATGCTGACAAATTCTTCTTGATTAGAAGCTGCATTTAATTGCTGACGCAGTGTGGGATTCTCCTGAGTTGCTCTGAATAATCTTGCAAATTCTGTTTTTGCCATCGTTCAACCCTACTTAGACAATGGTTCGTGCCCCTCACTTATAGAGCAACGGTTCAGGATTCTCTATTAGCCAAAAGTTGAAGATGCCGCAGTATCAGGAAGCAAGCGATCTTGAATGAGCCTAATTGACGGGTCAACTGGGCTTGATATGGACTTTAGCGCCAGTGATACCCTCCTGGACCCTATGCTGCTCTTTGAAGAAATTTACGCCTGGCAATCAAAGGGCAATATAAAAATATTTTTTTAAAAGAAATATGAGATTTCCCTGAATCTAACCTTAGAATAATGCTACAAATAAAAAAATTGCGCGGGGACAGAGAAATACTATCCTACGGAGTATCTCATATTGATGAGTAAAAGATAAGTTATTCGAAATTCGCAAAATAAATATGTGCCTCAGCTAATCAACACTAAACACTCACCTCTTTTTTGTTGTTAATTGCTTCCCCTTGTCACCCAGCTTTCTGGACCAACTGACTCTCAGTAGAAACTTGGGTTGTTGTGCATAATCACTTATATGAGACTTAATCAGTCTTATCTATGTACTTGAGGGTGCTAAATCAGTTCCCTGCTGGATTAATAAAATATTCAAGCTATTTTTTGGCTCTTAAGGCCGCCAAGGTTATTTAACTTTGGCTGGTTCTTCTGACCGGAAATATGGATTGAGGAGTTATTGAACCGATAAACCTTCCCTTAATTTAGATCTAATTAAGGGGTAAGTTTTTTGGGGGAAATTCCATCAATGAAGCTTGAATAAATTTTCAATTGTTGGATTTTTTCTGAGGTTTAAAATCATGAACGATAATGAAATGGTACCCAATGATATAGAGTCGACCGCCACTCCACTCTATGGCTCTCGAATATTGGATATAGATCAAGAGGAAGGTACCGTTCCAGGCAATACGAACTCGTTGTTTCAATATCGCTCAATTGACGGAACAGGTAATAATCCATACCATTACCATGCGGGTTCGAGTGATACTCAGCTTTTAAGACTATTAACCCCTGCTTATGATGATGGTGTGAGTACTCCTCGAGGGGGGGCGATCATGATTGACTCTCCACATGGTGGCTCCTATAGCATTCCAGATCCAGCTGGGTTACCTAATCCGAGAGAGATAAGCAATACAGTTGCTAGCCAAACTGAGTCGATTCCTAATTTTTTGGGAGCGAGTGATTGGTTGTGGCAGTGGGGACAATTTATTGATCACGACCTAGATTTGAACGAGGGTGGAAAAGAAGCCTTTTTTATTCCTGTTTCTAAGTCTGATTCACTCTTTAATCCGAAATTTCCTTATCTGCCTTTTACTCGTGTGCCAGCTGCACATGATACAGGGACTAACCGACATAATCCTCGTGAGCAAAATAATGAGATTACCTCATTTATTGATGGTTCTGGAGTGTACGGTTCAGATGCAGAGCGAGCTAACTTTCTTCGGTCCTATGCAAACGGTGAGCTGAAAACCACTGTTGCCGAGAATGGTGAACAACTCTTGCCATACAATCGTGCTGATCACCCATTTGGCAACGCTAACGGTGGACAAAATATCGCGGATGCAGACCTTTACTTGGCAGGAGATGTTCGTGCCAATGAACAACTTGGGCTCACGGCCAATCATGTTCTGTTTGTGCGTGAACATAATCGATTAGCCGCTGATATTTCAGAACGACTAGAGGCCGGCGAATCGGGACTCGTCGCTCAATATCAATCCTTTAAAGGGGAGTATCTCAACCAGAACGGAGTAACCCATGCAGATAAGGTGAAGGATGAGTACCTTTACCAAGCGGCTCGTAAGGTTATTGGGGCCAAGATCCAAATCATTACCTATAAAGAGTTTCTCCCGCTTCTGATTGGAGATACCCTGCTCGATGACTATGAGGGGTATCAACCCTATATCAATCCAGCCGTTAGTAATGAATTTGCGAATGCGGCTTATCGTTTGGGCCATACCCTACTCAATAATCAAATCCACCGTTTTGATGACAACGGTTTAGAGTCGATTGCCCTTAAAGATGCCTTCTTTAAACCTGGGGAAGTGTCGGCCAATGGGGTTGATTCCCTTTTACGAGGGCTAGTTTTGCAAGAAGCTCAAGAACTGGATAACTTTATTGTGGATGGCGTCCGCAACTTCCTTTTTGGCGCTGGTACAGGAGGCTTTGACCTAGCATCTGTCAATATTCAGCGGGGTCGAGAAGTGGGTCTTCCCAGTTATGTTGACGCTCAAAAACAGCTATTTGGTGTTGAGATTACCTCTTTTGAAGAGTTGCCGTTTGCCCCTGCTGTGATTGAGCTGTTTGAGACAGCCTACAAACATGTGGGCCAGATCGACTTATGGCTAGGGGGTATTTCGGAGTTGTCGGCGAATCATGGTGGTTTGCTTGGACCCACCTTTAGCTTTTTCATCAAAGATCAATTCGCTCGTGCAGCGGCTGGCGATCGCTTTTTCTTCTTGAATGATCTGGATGAATTAAAGGTGCTCGCTGCAGACATTACCCAGACAAATTTATCGAATATCATTCGTCTGAACACGACCCAAGATTATCTGGTTCAAGATAATGTATTCCAGGTCCCCTATGAGAACAAAATCTTGGGAGATGATGGCCAAAACTCATTACGGGGAACTCGACAGAATGATCTGATTGATGGACTAGATGGCAATGACTTCATCCGGGGGAATTTTGGGGCCGATATCCTGATCGGTAATCTTGGGGATGACTACTTAATCGGTGGTGCGGGTAACGATACCGTTATTGGCGGTGATGGTAATGATGTGTTGACTGGATATGCTGATAACGATGTATTAGTTGCGGGTAATGGCAACGATATGGTCAGAGGTGGCAACGGCAATGACATCATTAATGGTGTTGGCGATCAGTTTGGCCGACACGACTTTGACCTCTTAAAGGGAGGTAGAGGCGAAGATGTCTTTATCTTAGGAGATGAGCGTTCTGTCTTTTACCAAGGTCGGGGTCTGGCAATTATTCAACGGTTTGAACTCAATCAAGATACGATTGAGCTCGCTGGCAGTGCTGCAGACTATACTTTAATGACTTTTGGTAGTCGAACTAGCCTTCGTTTAGCGGGGAGTAACGATTTGATTGCCATTCTAGAAGGAAGAGTTGAAAACTTTAATACGGGTTTTGAATTCACTGAGAATTAGGAGTTAACTTCTCCGTCCCACCAGCTTTCAATCGCTTCAGACACCTTCTGGGAAGAATCCCGGAAGGTGTCTTGATTGAGTCACTGATTGAACGCGATCATGATTGTAGCGTTGGGGTTCTAGATGTTCACCTTAGGTAATGAGTGTTCAGGGGCAGCCTTTTCCCCTTGCCGGACTTGGCGATATCAATTGTGGCGTCGGTGGAATGATGCTCCTCTGTTGATCCTCATGGGTCTCAATCCCAGTACGGCTGATGAATCTCATAACGATCCAACCATTACTCGCTGTATTGGCTTTGCCCAACGTGAGGGATATGGTGGCTTATTGATGCTCAATTTATTCGCCTTTCGAGCGACGGCTCCTCATGACTTGAAAAAAGCCCAGGATCCCATTGGTCCAGAAAATGATGCGGTGATAGGGGCCAAATGCCAGAATCAAGATCGGGTGGTCGTCGCTTGGGGCAATCAGGGTGGGTTTTGTGGGCGAGATCGCATCATTAGTACCCTATTGCATTCATCCTCAGCTAAGGTGGAGTGCTTTGGAGTCACACAATCAGGGCGTCCCCGCCATCCGCTCTATCTAAAAAAAGACACTCCTTTAGTGCCATGGCCTGCTGAAGGAGATCGATAAGATTGTTGCCTGCCCAGAACTATATGGCGAATAACAGGGTAGATTTTGATTTTGTTATACGCTGAAAGCACTGCTATAAAACTCTTTCAGGGAATTAGTGAATTGTTGTTTACGTCTAGAGTGAGAAAGAATTGAAACATCATATTGTTGCCATAAATCAATGATTTGGGCATGCCATAGGGCAATTTGAATGGGCAGGGTGAAAAATACAGCTGGTGTTGAATATTAGAGATAGATCGGGCGCTTTTGAAGGATGTAGGAGGGGTACTCTTCAAGAAAAAAGGGACGAGATAATGATCCCGACCCCATTCAAAAAAAGCACCATGACTTTACCCCCAATTAGAGGCTCTATATCCAGAACATGCAGACTGGTCATCCTACTGCCAGCAATTGCACCAAGCCAGTAATCTGTCTGCGATGGTTCTCATTGCTCTGCAATTAGGACTCCTGTTTGCCCGCCTGACCTTAGAGAAAGCACTCAATACTCGTGCGCAATTTCCCACGATTTGGCCAGATTGTTCAGTCTGTGGACGACATATTCGCTCCAAAGGATTTCGGTCTCGCCAGATGAAGACGCTGGTGGGTCAGATCGCCTGAAAGCGAAGAGTCGGGCGTTGCCCCAATCAAACCTGTAAGGTGAGTCTCAGTGTGCCCTTAGATCAAGCGTTGGGTATTGCTCCTTATCAATCGAGTAGTGAAGAACTGATACGTTTGGGATGCTTGATGAGTATTGTCATGCCCTATGAACTATCGAGTTGGATGCTGCATCAATGTACCGGAATAGCGGTGAGTGCGAGTACCTTGTGGTCTTGGGTTGCGCATTATGGACAACAGTCTCAATCCCGATTAAAACAACAACTAGAGCAGTTCCTCCGAGGAGTATGTCTGTCACCAGACACCTTGGAGGAGATGACCGCCATGCTCCGTCTTGCTATTGCTGCTGATGGGGTGATGGTGCCTTTTCGACCGAAGCCTAAAACCGCTAAAGGTAAAACTCGATGGCGGGAAGTGAAGGTCGGTCTATTTGCTCGCTTAGGACAGCATCTAACCCGGTCTGGAAAACAAGTGACTCGATTATGTCATCGTCGATTAGTAGCTGTTTTGGGGGATATTGATACCTTTATTCCTCTCATGCAGATGGAGGCTCAACGACAATCCATTGACACTGCTCCCCAAGTCATTTGGTTGAGTGATGGCGGACGGGGATTCTGGCGGGTCTACCGTCAGTGCTTTGCCCATTGTGCGATGGGTATTCTCGATTTCTATCATGCCGCTGGACATCTGTGGCGAGCGACTGCAGCCTTATTCGATTGTCGGTCCCCTGAGGCTAAAAATTGGTTCAAGAACTGGAGAGTGTTTAGATTTTTGTGTAAGCCGTAACGTATTCAATAGTTGAATCGTGTTGGGAACAGAATAGCAAAATGGGACAGCGCCGCCTTCCAATTCAAAATCGGTCTGGTCCATCTCTTCGAGATATTCCTCATCGCCAGAAACATCAATTTGTAGACAGACTCTTCATTCGGGAAGACAGCTTTGGTCTTAATCACCTTTCGCAGTGAGCGATTGAGCGACTCAATGGCATTAGTGGTGTAGATAACCTTTCGGATGGCCATTGGGTACTT
Organism: Acaryochloris sp. 'Moss Beach'; assembly: GCF_021497025.1. NCBI lineage: Bacteria > Bacillati > Cyanobacteriota > Cyanophyceae > Acaryochloridales > Acaryochloridaceae > Acaryochloris > Acaryochloris sp. 'Moss Beach'. Next base: position 160,194 of record NZ_CP071717.1, on the reverse strand, counting down.
AAACAACGGAGCAATATTATCCCAATGCCGTATCCAGATTTGGCTGATGCCAGGATACGTCTGGTCCCATTTGTTGGCAAACGCATCCAAGGCAGCCTCAGATTCCTCCAAAGTGGCCGCTTGATAAATGGGCTTGAGGTCTGCAGCTACGGCTCGACTTTCCTTCCAAGGCACATGGCGCAAACTATTGCGAATGAGATGAACGATACAAACTTGAACTTGAGTATCGGGATAGACCGATTCAATCGCCTGGGGAAAGCCTTTGAGACCATCACAGCAAGCAATCAAGATATCCTGAGCGCCTCGGTTTTTAAGGTCTGTGAGCACTGAAAGCCAGAATTTTGCTCCCTCCCGCTCGGCAGCCCCTATCCATAATCCCAACAGCTCTTTGTTTCCCTCCACAGTTACCGCTAGCGCGACATAGACGGCTCGCTTGCTGACTTGGCCATTGACTTTGATGTTCACATACAGGGCATCGAGATAGACAATCGGATACACCTCATCCAATGGTCTTGAGCGCCAGTCTTTAACCTCCTCCATGACACTATTGGTGACGTCACTAATCAGACCCTCAGAGATATTGGCCCCATACAGCTCCACCAATTGAGACTCGAATATCACGAGTGGTCATGCCACGAGCATATAAGGCGATGATTTTCTCGTCGAGTCCCGCGATACGTCGCTGGCCTTTGGGCACGAGGACAGGCTCAAACTCACTGCAACGGTCGCGAGGAATCGATAGGTCCATCTCTCCTTGTTCAGTCTGGACGGTCTTTTTCGAGTAACCATTGCGACTGTTTCTAGGGCCATGAGAACGCTCATCGACGGAGGATTGATGCAGGTGATGAGTCAATTCACCTGCCAAGGCTCGTTCCACTAGGCGTTTGCTGAGTTGTTTGAGCAGTCCTGATTCGCCCAGAATATCCTCTGGCTGTGGATTCTCTCCAATGAGTTCATCCAATAGCTCATCAACTCGATTGGGTACTTGTTTCTTTCTAGACATGATGCGGTCTCCTGGTGTGTTTGGATTCTAGACCGCTTACACAAAACTCTGATCAGTCTCAGAACTGGCGGTCTCTACTCAGACATGGGCAACATCACGCTGTACTTAAATCCTTGACTGCCCTGGTCACTACAGATATTCCGCAGGGCAAAGATTTAGAGACACTTATCCAGGTGCACACTTATTTCCAAACCCATCATCGACATATCCGCTATCAGGATTTTGAGAAGGACCAATGTCCACTTGGCAGTGGCATGATTGAGAGTGCTTGCAAGTGGCTGATTCAACAGCGCTTTAAGGGAGTGGGGATGCGATGGAGTGAGGATGGATTCAATCATCTCCTTCACCTGAGATTGGATTGGGTGAATCAACGCTTTGATACCTTATTCCCCCATGTCCCAACGAGGTAAATTCAGGTCTCCCACGACTGCCGAAAGCGCCCAGATAGATCAGCCTGTCTGCTTAATAAGGGGCTAATATGTTTAACTACCTGATTTCATGAATTAAGTTGTTTTGAGTCCTAAATTCGATATAAATAGAATTTATGAGTCATATAACTCTTGATTATGATGGTTAGTAACTCATTACTTCCATTAAAGATTTCCTTGTTTATTTCTTTGAGAAAAGATAAAATAAGATTTCATAGCTTTTTTTTAAGATGTTTTTATTTATACAGAAAAGATAAAGATGAAAAAAAATACAATCAGATTGCTTTCAGTCTTTATGGAGAAGGAGCTACCATCTCTAGTTCTAGAATCGAGGAATTTTTGGTAGTTTTATCAAGCTTATTGTGGAGATTCTTATCCCGTTTTACCGACCTTTATTTTGAAGATTACTGTTTCTATCTTCTCGTTAATTAAGCATTGAACCGTTAAAGAAATTATCTAAGAACAACCATCTGTAGAGTTGTCTAACTTCCTAACCGCTTTTGAAAGGCTAGCTGCTTTCCCATTAACTCCCTTCTATTGGAGAGGTAAAGAGTGGCTATAGATCAACGCTTTTTTGTGCGCTCGATCACTGCACCCAAGGGTATTAGGGCCGAGTATAAGGTCATCGGGAAAAGAATCAAATCTGCTGGGTACGGCTTATTAGTTCTTACTTCCCCTCTTAAGTAAGATGGCAGACATTCTGCACCCACATCTTCTTTATTTATCCAAGTCCAGCCTGCCCTGAGTGAATTGCGTGACCGCCATGAAAACGACTTTGCCAAAGCCAACCAACGTCAGCCCAAACTTCACTGCAGATAAAGTCCTCATGTCTTTGCCTCAACCCAAGGTCTTATTAAAACCAACCAGCGCGGCCAACATGAACAAGTCATTGCCAGAGCAGCAAGTTCTGAACTCTTCTATCACTGCTCTTCGATTGGATAAAACAACGCGCACTATCATGCAGTGGGCTCATGGCGGAGAAAGCAAAGCAGTCTGTGTTGCTAATGTCCACATGTTAATGGAAGCCTATTGGCACGGGCAGTTTTCTCAGGTGCTACAAAATGCGGACATGGTAACCCCTGATGGGATGCCTTTGGTTTGGATGATGAGATTGCTGGGGCGTAAAGGACAAGATCGCGTCGCTGGTATGGACATCCTCCAAAACCTTTGCCAAAAAGCTTCAGAAGAGAAGGTTAAAGTATTTTTCCTCGGGTCTCAAAAGTCCATCTTGGATCGGATGCGCGCTCGCTTAGAGAAGGAATATCCCAATCTAGAAATTGCGGCTATGAAGCCTTTACCCTTCCGTCCGCTGACCGCGGCTGAGGATGAGGAGTTAATGGAAGAAATCCATGAATCTGGCGCTGGCATTGTCTTTTTGTCTCTAGGTTGCCCCAAGCAAGAAAAGTGGATGGCCGAACATCAGGGTCGTGTTCAAGCGGTAATGATTGGCCTCGGCGGCGCTTTTCCAGTCTATGCTGGCTTGAAGAAGTGGGCTCCTCGCTGGGTAAGACAAGCAGGACTTGAGTGGCTGTATCGCCTACTCCAAGAGCCTAAGCGCCTCTTGGGTCGCTATACCCAAACGATTCCACCTTTTATCTTTTTCGCCAGTATGCAGTTAGTGGCCCATCACTTGGCACCGAAGAGACTGCTTAACGCTTTTAATCTCTAAACACTGTCTCATCAGTTTTAGGGCTTATCTCAACACAAAAGCGCATCTTTGGGGTGCGCTTTTGTGTTGGAGAGTCATCATTACAAGAGTTTGAGGGGATCAACATCTACTTGTAGGCGAATATTTTGCGGGCATTTTTGTTGGCACCCTTGTCTGGGAAATGGCCAGAGTTCAGTCTGCCCTATTTCCGTTTGGGGGCGTTTGATTAAGACGTGCCAATAATAGCGTCGAGCCACCTTCAAAATATTGGCAGGTGCTGGACCCAGAATGCTGCCCTGATATTGATGAGTATGGATATAAGCATGCAGGTAATCGGCAATCTCGAGGGCTGTCTTCTCAACTATCGTTTCATTCAAACCACTAATGCGTAAGAGGATTAACTGATGGAACGGCGGATAATTGGCTTCCCGGCGCTGTTTGAGTTCAGCGATAAGGAAGGTATCCATTTCATATTTTTGAACGGCTTGGATCACGGGATGTTCAGGGGCATAGGTTTGGAGAAGAACTTGCCCTGGATGTTCCCCTCGGCCTGCCCGTCCGGCCACTTGCAATAAGGTTTGAAAGGTGCGTTCACTGGCTCGAAAATCGGGAATATTGAGCAAACTATCTGCAGCTAAAACACCAATGAGTTGAACTTGAGGTAGATCAATCCCTTTGGTTAGCATTTGGGTGCCCACCATCAGGTCTGCCTCCCCGCGAGCAAACTGATTGAGAAGCTGACGATGGGACCCTTTGCGGCGAGTGGTGTCACTATCAAAGCGAATCACCCGTAAATCAGGAAAGGTTTTGGCTAATTCCTGCATGACCCGCTGAGTACCGCTGCCAAAAAAACGAAAATAAGACGACTGGCAGACTGGACAAGCTTCAGGTTGAGGCTGAGTATAATTGCAGTAATGACACCGCAACAAGGTTTGGCGGGAATCGGGGCTATGGTGATAAGTCAAAGAAACGCTGCAGTGGGGACATTCGGAGACATAACCACAGCTGCGGCAGGAGACAAATGTACTATGGCCTCGACGGGGCATAAATAGGAGCCCCTGCTGTTGCTTTTGTTGCAGGTTATGTAAGCGTTTTTGCAGGAGTCGACTAAAGATGGAATGGTTCCGATCCGCTAGTTCCAGACGCATATCCACGATTTCAATGGGAGGCATAGGGCGAGCATTGACTCGCTGAGGAAGCCGGAGATAATGGATGCTGGCCTGAGATGGCTGGGCGTTGGCGGGGGGCGTTTGGGACCAACTTTCCAAGCAAGGGGTTGCAGAGCCAAGGATCAGGGGACAGTCTGCCTGTTGAGCCCGCCATCGAGCGACAGTACGAGCATGGTAGCAAGGGGCTGGTTGATCTTGCTTATAGCCCGTATCATGCTCTTCATCTAGGATCACTAGGCCAATATTGGCGATGGGGGCGAAGATGGCGGACCGGGTCCCAATCACTACTTGAGGCGTGCTGGTGAGAAACTGTCGCCAGGTGTCATACCGTTCCCCATCGGAGAGGGCACTGTGGTAGACCCGAATGCGATCGCCAAATCGAGACCGGAATCGATCCGTCAGTTGGGGGGTGAGACCAATTTCCGGCACCAGGACGATCACCGACTGTTGGCGAGCCAAAACAGGAGTGATGGCCTGCAAGTAGACTTCTGTTTTGCCGGAACCAGTAACGCCATGGAGTAGGACTTCAGCGTAATCCTGGAGCTGGTGGATTTGAGCTAGGACTCCAGCTTGGTCAGGGGTTAGGGTGCGAGGTTGATCGGGCTGTATGGGGGAGGTTTCTAATCGGAGTCGCTCTTGTTGATGCAGGGTGATACAGCCTTTACTGGCTAATTTCTTCAAGGTGCTGCTGCTTGTATGGGCCAGTCTTAGGAGATCTTGGGCCCATAATTCTCCACCCTCATGCTTGAGGAGGGTCAGAATTTCCTGTTGGCGCAGGGTCAGGTCCGGCGCACTGGGGTCGGTGAGGGTAACGGCCTGCTGCTGCCTGGGTTTGGTTGGCGTTTGGGTTTGTAGGTAGCTTTCTACGAGTCCTTGCTGTTGAAGCTCCCTTAAGCCAACCTGGGCTTTTTTAATCTGACGACGGAGGTATTGCCAGGTATAGTCTTGGTTTGGACTTTGCTGTAGCAGCGCTAGAATGCCTTGGGCAGCGGTTCCTAAACCGTTGATGTCTTGGGGGGGAAGGGCAGCGTTTAAGCGGATACGGCGTTGCGATCGCTGCAACAATCCCGGTGGTAAGGCCACGCGAATCACCGCCATCAAAGAGGTGTGATAGTAGGCCGCAACTTTTTCTAAAATTTGCCAATAGCCGGGGGGGAATAACGTGCGGCAAGCCACATCCACCACGTTCAGAATCCGAGTGGTGGCTAACTCTGGCGGGAGATCTGCCCGAAACCGAATGGCAATGGCTCCGACTTGCTGAGCGCCAAAGGGAACGCTGAGAATATCTCCGGGCTGAATACTCAGATCGGAGGGAATGCGATAGGTAAAGAGCTTGTCAGCGCCAGGACAGTCCACGAGGACTTCCACAAAGGGGGCAGCTGTAGAAGAGAGGTTTGGGAGGGGAGAGGTTTGGGGTGTCGACATATGGGCGCACCCTGGAGCTTATTGTTTGTGGGCCAGGGTCCAATAAAATGTAGCACCTTGATTTACCACTGCATCGAACCAAATTTGCCCACCATGGCAGTGGATGATGCGTTGCACCGTCGAGAGGCCAATCCCGCTACCCGAAAAGTCTTCAGAATTGGTGAGTCGTTGGAAGGGCAAAAAGATCCGATCGGCTTGGTTCAGATCAAACCCAGCCCCATTGTCCCGGACAAAATAAATGGGCTGGTTGGGGGCAATGGTCTCTGCCGCATTTAGAGGTTCCCGACTCACATGGTTGAGGGTGGTTTTGCCGAACTCTATTTGGGCGTGATCTAGTGCCCCAGTATATTTCCAGGCATTTCCCAATACATTTTCGAGGGCAACCCAGAGCAGATGGGTATCCCCCTCTACACTAACTTGGGGTTCAATGACGAATTTGACATTTCGTTTGGGTTCTTGCTGCAGGAGCTGTCTAGCAATAGTTTGTACGGTAGAGCTTAAGTTAACCACCTGGGCCTGGATCGGGTTACGGCCTATATTCGATAGCTGTAGGAGCCCTTCTAGTAAGGTGGCCATGTGCCGCGTATAGTCTTGTATTGTGCCCAGATATTTTTGGAGTCTGGGGTCTTCATCCCCCATATAGGCTGTCAGCAAGGCGCAGCCTGTTTTAATCCCAGTTAAAGGATTGCGCAGATCATGGGAGACAGTATAGTTAAAGGCTTCGAGTTCAGTGTTGGCCGCTTCTAGCTCTAAAGACCGTTTACGAAGTTCTTTATTGACACGTTCTAATTCAATGGTTTTTTGCTTGAGAGCCAGCTCATTTTGTTGGCGTTCAATAGAATATCGAATGGCATGAATTAAGGAGCCTGGGGTCACTTGACCTTTCACTAAGAAATCTTGGGCACCTTGTTGAACGGCTTGCATGGCCACCGTCTCGTCATCTAAACCCGTGAACACCACAATCGGGACAATGGGACTTTGGGCCACTACTTTCTCTAAGGTGGTTAACCCATGACTGTCCGGCAAGGACAAATCCAGCAAAACAACGCCAAATTCTTTTTGGGTCAGAGTTTGCAAGGCATCCTCAAGCTTATCGACATGGGTGATTTCATATTGAAGTGCATCTTCGCTCCGCTTGACCCCCAACATGCCCTGAATCAAAAAGGCATCCCCAGGATTATCCTCAACCAGCAACACGCGGATAGTCCCATCTTCCTGGGGTGAAGATGTGGAGGAAAGTTTTCCCTCTTGTTCGGGTTTAGATCGCTTCGATTTGAGTGACTTGGCCATTATTTCCTAAGAGGAGGTAGACATTCCTTTATGAGTGGTGAATAGGTTTATTAATTACGTCCTTGCCATTGCAACCAAAAATCTTGAATATCCTGCGCTTTTCCAGCGAATTCATGAAAACTACTAGGCTTAGTGACATAATAATCTGCATTGAGCCGATAGCTTTCTTCAATATCCTCAGGGGCATTGGAGGTAGAAAGCACTATAACAGGGATGTGTTTTAATTTCTGGTCAGTTTTAATGTCTGCCAAGACCTCTTTTCCGTTCATAATCGGTAGGTTTAAATCAAGCAAAATCAATTGAGGGAAAGGAGCCTGCTCATAGGAACGCAGATTTCGCAGGAAATCCGTAGCAGATTTGCCATTGTCAACCCGATGCAACGTGTATTGCAGGGAGCTTGCTTCCAACATCCGAGTGATTAAAAATACATCGCCGGGGTTATCTTCTACGAGGAGAATGTCAATGGGATTCGTTTCCATCGAAACAACGGTTCAAAAATTGATAGACGATTGCCTTTTGAGTTGTATCTAGGTTGCACAATTCCCACTGAAATTTGCACAGTTGGCAAACAAAATCCTACTTTTGTCAGTCGCTTTACCTAAAAAAAAGAATTTTTTACCTCAACAGTCACTACAGCTTGCCGGAGTATTAATCTTCACACAAGCCCTAGGTTAATATTCGTCTGCCTCCTAGAATACTGCCCTTCAACTGGCAGATTCAATAGGCAATGTGAAGAAAAATGTTGAGCCTTGATCGACTTCTGACTCTACCCAGATTTTGCCACCTTGCTGATCAATTATTTTTTTGCAAATTGCTAAGCCAATGCCCGTACCGGAATATTCTTGGCGAGTATGTAAGCGCTGAAAGACCATAAACACCCGATCAGCATGTTTAGACTCAATCCCAATCCCATTGTCTTTCACCCAAAAAAGATAGTTTTTTCCCTGTTGTTGGTAGTTGATTTCAATGGCGGGGACTCGTTCTCCTCGATATTTCAGAGCATTGCCGATTAAATTTTGGAAGAGTTGAGTGAGTTGGCGGGGATTGGTTTGCAGTGTGGGCAAAGGGGAACAGTCTAGGGTTGCCCCACTTTCTTGGATAGAGAGCTGCAGATTTGCGATCGCACTTTCCACAATTTGATTGCAATCTACCGTTTCCAAGATTTTGGCCTGGGTACCGACCCGAGAATAGCTGAGTAAATCTTGGATGAGCTGCTGCATACGAGTCGCTCCGTCCACCGCAAAGCCAATAATTTGGTCGGCCTGCTCATCGAGCTGTCCCGCATAGTTTTGTCCCAATAACTGGGTAAAACTAGTCACCATGCGGAGGGGTTCCTGTAAATCATGGGAGGCCACGTAGGCAAACTGTTCTAGCTCTCTATTGGATCGTTCTAGCTCTTCATTTAGCTGTTGAAGTTCATGTTCGAAGTGCTTCCGCTCGGTGATATTGCGGGCGACCCAGACGACGGAGTCTTTTTGTTCGGTGACATTACGAGCCACCCAGACAACTGAGCTATCTAGAAGGGGGGAGACACTCGCGGTAAACCAGACGGGTTCTTCATCAATCATCAATTGATAATCAAAGTTGACGGTCTGCTGGGTTTTAATAGCTTCCTGAATAATGTGGGACCATTGTTGTTCAGGGTCTTGCCATAGCTCATTAATGGTGTAACTGATCAGCTCGGCATCTGGTTCACTGCCTTCACTGGAGCTGGTGGGAGCAACTTCGATATTGCTAATTTCTCCCTCATCAACATCACAGACAAACACTAAGTCTTTCATAGCCTCAAACACAGCCCGAATTTTGCCTTCTGAGCTGCGTAGCTTGGCTTCTAATAATTGGCGATCGCTGACCTGATTTTCTAATTCCTTGATTCGCTGTTGCAGGGTGGCGACATCATCGGAGAGAGGGGGCGATGAGGTTTGTTGGATGAGGGTGTCTGATGAGACGAGCCCTTGGAGATGGGACGCTTGATCCACGAGGGCAATGTAAGAACTGCCCTCAGTTTGCATGACTTGAGTGACTACTGCTAAGTCGTCGGCTTGGTCTAAAGGCAAGGTGGGCAGTGGGGCCATTACGGATTGGACTGCAGTTGCAGACAAGTCAAGTTCAGTGGCTAGGGCGGTAACTAGGGTGCGATCGCAAACCACACCCACAGGAACTTGTTCATCAACCACCACTAAGTAGTTGGCTTCCGCTTGATATAAAATTGCCACCGCATCTGCGATAGAAGTATCTGGTTGAGTCACCAAAGGCTCAAGAATCATCACTTGCATTTTTTGAGTAGGTCAATGCCTTATAGCATCTAGCTTTTTCTAGATCCGATACAAAAGGCAATCCGCATCGATACTAGCGTGAATCTCAAGGTCAAGGCTTCCTTCTCTCCACCCAAAATAGAAAATTTTGCCAAAACCCTTGACGAAGCCAAAAACCTGTGCGAGATTTGGTACTACAAACGTAGTATTTCATCCGCTTTGGATCGAACCCTTCAAATGAAACGCAGACTTACCTCAGCCAACCTCCATCGCCCCTCGCAACGTTCCGTTGCTGGTGCAGCGATGCAATTTGGCTTTGAGGCTTTGACAAACATAGTCTGCAGTCTCCCGGAAGGCAGAAATTGGGAAACCATTTTAGGTGGACTATATCAAGATCCAATCATCCAGAGCGGTAGGTGCGCCCCAGCACCGACATAACAGCAAGCCTTACCCAAACTTTGCTGAACCCCCGCTCTGACACCCAGAGCGGGGGTTCTTTTATTGAGGAGTGATCCATGACCGTTATCCAGCCTATTCTCCAAAACTCCGTGGTCGTCTTTTCTAAAGCCTACTTGCCCCTGGCCCGGATCAATATCAAGCGCGCCATTGTTCTTCTGATAACGGGTCAAGCTGAGTCTCTCGATTTTGGCAATACCCAGGTATGGGAAGTGCGATCGCCCAATCAGGTCTTGCAGGTATCGGAGCATATCCGCCTGCTGATGGGGAACCCAGGGCGGATGTGGAAAATCCCTCCCGTCAACCGCCGCGAGGTCCTTAAACGAGATCAGCATCGCTGCCAATATTGCGGTAGCCATCGCCGACTCACCTTGGATCACGTCATTCCCCGGTCTAAGGGTGGATTGCATACCTGGGACAACGTCGTCGCCGCCTGTGAGCCTTGTAATTCCTCAAAAAGCGACCGAACGCCAACCCAGGCAGGGATGACCTTGCAGACCAAACCCAAGGCCCCCATCCATCCGGCTGTTGCCTTTGCCGACCAGTTTTGGAAAAGCCAAGAAACCGCTACGCATTAAAGGCTGGGCCGCCCCAGTTCTCCGACTTTTACTCAGAATTTTTTGGAGACAGTCCACCATGCTGAAACTGATCTATACCGACTTGGGACTGCATATGGAATATGTAGGTGACTCTTTAGAAACCGTTGTTTCTCACCATGTTGTTCTCACCGTCCGTACAGGCCAAACCCTCCATGTTGAACTGGGACAGGCTTCTTTCCTACTCCCAGTGTTGACCCCTGGTTTGGGTGCTTTAGAAACGGCACTTCGCCAATATGACAAAACCCTAGAGATTGCTCGTGTGGATGCGGAATACGTCGAAGTTAACCTTTCTGGGACCTGGATGGCCCAGACGGCCCAAGCCCATGAGGGAATGTTCTTAGCTGCTTATGACTATGAGACTGAGTTAATTCTTCGTCGTCTTTGGCAGGCTGCTGATCAAGCCCTAACAACGGTAGTTGTGGATTAAGACCCTTGAGAGAGAGTATTTTGACTCATTCTATGGGTTTGCTCTCTCTCAAACTTAATTGCTCAAAAGAAAGTGAAAAAAATTTGTAGTATGCCCTTGACATTTCTGTAGTATATTTGTAGTATAAATGTAATGCAGTTGAAACGAGCTATTACAGCCCATCAACTTCTGAACCTTGAAAACTGAATATTTTCCACATTTGGGGGTGTAGCTCAGTTGGTCTAGAGCAGTCGCCTGTCGAGCGAAAGGTCGCGGGTTCAAATCCCGTCTCCCCCGTATAGTCTCGTGGACGATTAGATAAGTCGCTTTGGTTCTCAGCCAAGGAGAAGCGGGTGCAACTCCCGTCGAGACTTCTTTACCTGTCCAGGTCGCCAAGTGGTTGAAGGCGTCGGTCTGCAAAATCGATATCGTGGGTATCTCCTATCGGAGACGCTTCGCGAACGAATCCCATCCTGGACTCCAACTCTTGCGGGGATGGTGTAATGGCAACACCTCAGTCTCCAAAGCTGATGTTCTGGGTTCAAATCCTAGTCTCCGTGTTGCCTGAATTCACTTGAGTTCAGGCAGTTAATAAAGTGGTGTACGCAAATGGCTCAAGCGGCTTGGTTTTCACCCAAGTGATTGCGGCTACTCTCCGAGAAGTCGCTGTGCGCCTACAAATCCCGTCGCCACTCCCAAACATAGGTCGGCTCGCCTACTGGTGTGGGCAACTGCCTGTAAAGCAGCCGCTTATTGTGTTGCAGGTACCCTGCGGGAAGCCTCCGTCTACAATTCCTGCCCGACCTACCAGTTTGTATTACAAGTTGGCAGCTTGTAGTACTTATCACTCAGCAATAGCTTTTGGAGAGGTGGCTGAGTGGGGAAAAGCGCTCCCCTGCTAAGGGAGTACGGTTTAAGACCGTTGCAGGTTCGAATCCTGTCCTCTCCGTTTTGAGAACGTGGTGTAACTGGATAACATCTCAGGCTACGAACTTGAAGATTGAGGGTTCAAGTCCTTCCGTTCTCGCTTTAGACAACCCATCGGTTGTTTTGTCCCCCGGTAGCTCAGAGGTAGTAGCGCCTGTGTGTTGGCGCAGCCTACCCGAAGGGCTTAGTGCAGGAGGTCGCCAGTTTCTCATTCGGAGATGCTTCGCGACCAAAACCGACCTGGGGAGCTGTCGTTGCCCTGTAGCTCAGTGGTAGTAGCGGTCGCCTGTTAAGCGAACGGTCGCAGGTTCAATCCCTGCCGGGGCAGCCAATTCTTTGCCGAGTGGACGAATCGCAAGTCGCCTGACTCTGAATCAGGAGGGTGTAGGTGCGAATCCTACCTCGGCATCTATCTTTTATTGTCCTGTGGTGTAACTGGCAACACTTCGCTCTTTGACAGCGAAATTCTAGGTTCGAATCCTGGTGGGACAGTTGGAGGCCGTTGAAACAAAACCTATCGCCTGGGTCTATTCACGCCTCCTTTTACTACTCCTGTGGCGCAATTGGCAGACGCAACTGTCTTAAACACAGTTTGTTGTGGGTTCGACTCCCACCAGGAGTATCGGGAATAGGGTGAGTTCACCCCTTGTTTCCGTTAACCTGTCAGGCCTGCCTGATTTCTCAATTTACTCCTGTAGCCCAATTGGAAGAGGCGCTGGTCTCAAAAACTAGAGGTTGTGGGTTCGATTCCCACCAGGAGTACTAGAAATTTAAAGAACTCATCTTTGAATTTCTAACTCTAAATTCCTTTTATACTCCTGTAGCCCAACCGGAAGAGGCGCTGGTTTTAGAAACCAGAGGTTGTGGGTTCGACTCCCACCAGGAGTATTGTGCTCCCGTGGCGAAATTGGTAAACGCCTCTGTTTGAGAGACAGAGTTTTTGCAGGTTCAACTCCTGTCGGGAGTACCAGATATCCGGGTGTAGCGCAGTTTGGTAGCGCGCCTGGTTTGGGACCAGGATGTCGCAGGTTCAAATCCTGCCACCCGGACTAAGCCCCTAATAGATCGTGGAGGGGCCTTCCTCTCCATCGATCTGCTAGGGAACTATGAAGCTGATATAGCTCAAAAGACTAATGAGCCGTTGGCAGAGCGAATATGCAGCCGCCTTTTAAGCGGATAGATCTAGGTAGCTCCTTCGGAGCCGCTTCGCGTATATCCCCTAGGCGGCCCACCAGGGTTGTTAGCTCAGCTGGCAGAGCAGCCGCCTCTTACGCAGAAGCGCGTAGGTTTCTCCTATCGGAGACGCTTCGCGAACGAAGCCTACACAGCCCATCATCCAATTTGGGGTGAAAAAGCCAGAATATCTGGCATTGATTTCGTTGATATTAGTCAGCCAATTGAGGAGTGACGTGATGACTGTGATTGTAATGGAGGTAAAAAACGTCGAGAAGCATCCGAATGCTGACTCACTCAAAGTGTATACGATGCAATCTCCTGGATCTCCTCCTACTCAGGTAATTGCAAATTTGGAACGAACCTATGAGGTCGGTGATCTAGTTTTGGTTGCCCAGGTAAATTCCGTTCTCAAAGACGGCACCAAAATCAAAGCAACTAAATTGCGAGGCATCGTCTCTTATGGAATGGCACTGGGTAAAACTGAATTACCAATGGGTCAAGATGTATCCAAGACCTATTGCCAACAGTCCGTTGTCCAGTCGGTGCAAATGCAGCGATGGCCGAGTGTGGAACTCCTGCATAATGTTCGACGCAGCTTAATAGTGTTGGAAGCCACTCCGGTGGTGACCTATCGAGCAAAAATCAAGCTGGATGGAACCAATGCCGGGGTGCAAATCTTCACGGATGGTCGAGTGGCTGCTCAAAGTCGTTCCCAGATCATCACACCAGACGATGACAATATGGGATTTGCCCACTGGGTCAGTCAACATATGGATTACTTCACTGCGTTGGCAGATCACGAGCACATCACGATCTTCGGAGAATGGTGTGGTCAGGGAATTCAAAAGCGGACTTCTATTTCCCAAATTGATCGCAGAATCTTTACGGTGTTTGCAATCCAGTATGGCGGAGTAGAAAATGAAGTTGCTAAGTTGGAGGTTAATCCAGCTCCGATTTCCCAGCTTTTACCATCCCATCCAGATATTTTTGTCTTACCTTTTTTGGGTGAGCCATTGACCTTGGATTTTGGCAACCGAGACCAATTGGAATCAGCCGCCAATTCTATCAACCAGTTTGTGTCTGAAGTTGAGCAAATTGACCCTTGGGTTAAAGCGACCTTCGGAATTGAAGGATTGGGGGAAGGACTGGTTCTCTATCCTCAAAGCCAAACCCGGGTGGATCGACTGACCTATCCTGAGCTGATGTTTAAGGCCAAAGGCGAAAAACATCAGGTGGTCAAAACTAAACAACCGGTGCAACTAGACCCTGAATTCGTTAAGAGTATTGATGAATTTGTGGCGTTGATGGTGACTCCCGCTCGCTTGGAGCAAGGGTTAACCGAGAGTTGCCAGGGGCCATTGGATATGAAGCAGTTGGGTGGATTCTTGAAGTGGCTGGCTCAGGATGTCCAAAAAGAAAGCAAAGCTGAATTAGAAACAGCACAGCTGGCTTGGAAGGATGTCAATAAAGCGGTTACTAATGCTGGGAAGTCTTGGTTTCGCGATCGCATCCTGTCTTTCTCTGACATTGCTCAGTAGGCAGGTGGTCACTATCGCTCCTATGGGAGTTGATCATTGGCCACCTCCCAACCTCAATTTCCGGGTGAAAGCCAGCTCATGATTGCTTGCGAGTCAAGATGGAAGTCTAATGGTCAAATCCAACACCAGTACAATCGTCCAAGAATTTTGTGATTGCACGTTACCAAAATCAGCGTGGACTCATGAAGCTCATTTGCGGGTAGGACTCTGGCATCTGATGCACTATTCCTCTCAAACAGCGTTAAATCTGCTTCGGGAGTGTATTCAACGGTACAACATTGTGTGTGGTGTGGTGAACACGGAGACTTCGGGCTATCACGAGACCATCACGCAATTTTATCTGAAAGTGATTATTTATTTCCTTGAACAGCATGATGTCTCACAGCCCATCGATCAACTAGCTGAGACTTTGATAGAAGAGTGGGGTGAACGCCATCTCCCCTTGATCTACTACTCGAAGGATCGGTTGATGTCGAAGGCAGCCAGACAGTGTTGGGTGGAGCCAGATCTGGCTCAAATGCCAGGAGTATAGGTTCACGGTAGGTATGAGTTTTGCGATCGCAAATCATCCTCCACCCCCTAAAACAACTCCAAAATTGGCAACCACTCTGGAGCAATATAATATCCCAACACTCATAGCGGAGATGGAGCAAGAGGGGCTCGGCAGTTTCATAAGCTGCACATCCGTGAGTGCAACTCTCACCTCCGCTACCAAATACCAAAACTTGAGCTGGTGTAGCTCAATGGCTTGAGCAATTGTCTTGTAACAATAGGTTGCAGGTTTCTCCTTCGGAGACGCTTCGCGAACAACTCCTGTCACCAGCTTGTTCCATTATTTAGGTACAGAATGATGATATTTCTCACAAGGGAATTCCCTAAGGGGCTAATCCATGAATGCTCGAATCGAAATTGTCCAAACTGATATCACAACCCTTAAGGTAGATGCGATTGTCAATGCAGCTAATGAGTCATTGCTTGGCGGGGGTGGAGTCGATGGAGCAATTCATCGCGCAGCCGGGCCACAACTTTTGGCAGAATGCCGAATGCTTAAAGGCTGTAAAACAGGCCATGTCAAACTCACGAAAGGATATCAACTGCCAGCCAAGTATGTGATTCACACCGTTGGTCCTATTTGGCGAGGTGGGGGAGCGAATGAGGCGATTTTGTTGCAAGCCTGCTATCAACGCAGTTTAGAATTAGCAGTTGGCAATGGGATTCAAGCCATAGCCTTTCCTGCCATTAGTTGCGGAGTCTATGGCTATCCGATAGACCAATCCTGTCAGATCGCCTTTGAAACGACCCTCAATTTCTTGCAGGCAAACCAATCCATAACCAAAGTTATCTTTGCCTGCTTTGGCGACTTGATTTATAACACCTACCTAAAAATAGCTGAACAGCCTAATCAATAGGTGTGAAATCATTTAGGTGCATAAAACCTAAAAGATGAGACTGATCAGAGTTTTGTGTAAGCGGTCTAGAATCCAAACACACCAGGAGACCGCATCATGTCTAGAAAGAAACAAGTACCCAATCGAGTTGATGAGCTATTGGATGAACTCATTGGAGAGAATCCACAGCCAGAGGATATTCTGGGCGAATCAGGACTGCTCAAACAACTCAGCAAACGCCTAGTGGAACGAGCCTTGGCAGGTGAATTGACTCATCACCTGCATCAATCCTCCGTCGATGAGCGTTCTCATGGCCCTAGAAACAGTCGCAATGGTTACTCGAAAAAGACCGTCCAGACTGAACAAGGAGAGATGGACCTATCGATTCCTCGCGACCGTTGCAGTGAGTTTGAGCCTGTCCTCGTGCCCAAAGGCCAGCGACGTATCGCGGGACTCGACGAGAAAATCATCGCCTTATATGCTCGTGGCATGACCACTCGTGATATTCGAGTCTCAATTGGTGGAGCTGTATGGGGCCAATATCTCTGAGGGTCTGATTAGTGACGTCACCAATAGTGTCATGGAGGAGGTTAAAGACTGGCGCTCAAGACCATTGGATGAGGTGTATCCGATTGTCTATCTCGATGCCCTGTATGTGAACATCAAAGTCAATGGCCAAGTCAGCAAGCGAGCCGTCTATGTCGCGCTAGCGGTAACTGTGGAGGGAAACAAAGAGCTGTTGGGATTATGGATAGGGGCTGCCGAGCGGGAGGGAGCAAAATTCTGGCTTTCAGTGCTCACAGACCTTAAAAACCGAGGCGCTCAGGATATCTTGATTGCTTGCTGTGATGGTCTCAAAGGCTTTCCCCAGGCGATTGAATCGGTCTATCCCGATACTCAAGTTCAAGTTTGTATCGTTCATCTCATTCGCAATAGTTTGCGCCATGTGCCTTGGAAGGAAAGTCGAGCCGTAGCTGCAGACCTCAAGCCCATTTATCAAGCGGCCACTTTGGAGGAATCTGAGGCTGCCTTGGATGCGTTTGCCAACAAATGGGACCAGACGTATCCTGGCATCAGCCAAATCTGGATACGGCATTGGGATAATATTGCTCCGTTGTTTAAGTACCCAATGGCCATCCGAAAGGTTATCTACACCACTAATGCCATTGAGTCGCTCAATCGCTCACTGCGAAAGGTGATTAAGACCAAAGCTGTCTTCCCGAATGAAGAGTCTGTCTACAAATTGATGTTTCTGGCGATGAGGAATATCTCGAAGAGATGGACCAGACCGATTTTGAATTGGAAGGCGGCGCTGTCCCATTTTGCTATTCTGTTCCCAACACGATTCAACTATTGAATACGTTACGGCTTACACAAAAATCTAAACACTCTCGTTGGACAGGCTGTTCGTCCATACAAATCACCGGACAACTTGGGTCATAAGGCTGAGCATACACTTCCAGCACTTCTTCCATCTGAGCAACGAACTCTCCATCTGCTTCAGGCGGAATCACCCAGTACTCAATCTTGCGGTTGGTCATCCCGTTTTTTTCAGAGTCTGACGAACCGTTTCATGACTGACAGATTCTACGATACCCAGTTCCACAACTTTGCGGGCCAGCAAGCGCAATGACCAATTCCCATAGCCCTTAGGAGGGCTGCCTAATCGCATGGCAATGACTTGAGCTTCCTGCTCACCATCGAGTAACTTATACCAATTAACACCTAAGAGTGTAATTTTGATTATTTGCTAAGCCAACTCAGTATTGGGTTTCACGAGTTTGAGAGTTACGCCTTCAAGCACAGCTTGGTATTACTGCGAGGTGCTCTGACACGTTGGGCACCGTTAAGGGTTTCCTCACATCCTCTCTCTACAAGACGTTTACGGATGTTCTCAACTGTTTTAACTCGACAAGAATAAGCATCTGAAATGCGTTCATCGGTCCAATTTGGCCCGTCGGCATTTGCTTTCAAAAGAATTTGAGCACGTCGTACTTTTTGGCTGCTGCCCTTGAGCTTTTTGATGACGGCTTGCAGATGCTTCTGCTCATCTTCACTCAGTCGGACAATATATTTTTTCGGCATAGGGATAGGTATTTTCTCGGTCTGACTGCAATACTGCCACCATTGTTACCTACCCTAATCTTTTAGCTTGACGCTGCACTAGTGCCAAAAATCTGAATCAAACTTTCTGAAAATCTTCTAAATTGTATTCAAAAAATACACCCTGGGGATAAAAATGATTGATATAAATTATCTATTGGAATTTATAGAAATTTAGCAAATAATAACTAAATCTCTTTGTTTATTAATTGTCAAATTATTTGTTTTATGCATTAGTCTTCAAGATTTGTCCAAATTCTTAATACCTTGAGATGGTAGTGGCGAGTGTTTGATAATTTGAGAAAAGCGAGTTTATTTCGTTTCTATAAAGTCAATTGCTTGAAGAAAAATGATTTTTGGTATCACATCCTTCCAAAATTTATGATGTGATTAGTTTAATGGCTGTTTTATAAACCTTGTTAACAATATATTTTTCAAGATAATTGCAATAGTGAATTTAAGATATTTTGTTTTAAAATATGAGATTATAAAGCCCAGATTAAAAACTATTTTTTGGATATTGAAATAAAATTTTTTATGCTCAAAAAAAGTGAATGTTTTGATTTGAATTACTTTGATAATCTACCATCATTTATAAAAAATTTAATTTTATGTTTTATTGTTTTGGCATAAATATATGACTTATACAAGTGTTTTAGTTTTGATAGACATGAATAACGAAGATACTTTTAGCAGCTTAAGTGGCTTTGGATTTGTGGGTTTTGATGCCGATAGCGATCGAAGGCATGAATAATTTACAGCTTGTGATCAATTAACATATCGCTTTCATTGTTGAGAATATTTAGTCAGATAATCTAACTACTCTCTTTCCGCTTCAAGATTGCATATGACTAGCAGCTCAAAAACATTCACCATGCAAGGATTATGCAAGTTGGCCACCCTATTCATTCTTTTGTCGGAATAAGAGTAGTAGTTTTTTGAATTTTAATAAAAACAAAATAATTTTAATTCTATTAATGCAAGAACAAAAAGCTTTAAAATTTTATACTCTCTCTAGATTTTTTTGAGATTTTCTGTTAATGAAATATGCTTCTATTAACATTTTAATGACTCATATAAATAGTAAAAAATAGGAGTAGCATGGATTTATTTCAAGGCATACAAGACAAAATTGATACTCGAATCAATGCGAGAGATGAATATGAAACCAGAGTTGCTTCAAAAAAACTTATTCTTGATGTGGGTGGAAGAAACCATCAATCCAAAAGCTATATGAGATTGAATCAATTATCATCTAACTCAGAGACAAAAATAATCTCGACTGACATTGTAGAAGATTACCAACCAGATGTTGTTGATGATATTTGTGACTCTCACCTAGAGTCAGACAGTTACGATGCGATTTATTGTGATGCAATTTTAGAACATGTGAAAGATTACGAAGCAGCAGTCCGGAATATTTATAGGCTTTTAAAGCCAGGTGGAGAAGTTTTTATTTATGTACCTTTTTCTTATTGCTTTCATGATCTAATGGATTACCATCGCTTCACCTTTTCTGAAGTAGATCGAATTCTTGAAGCTTTTAGCGAGCATAAAATATTTTTGCCGGATGGTAATGGTTATGGTGGCGTATTTTGGTTAGTCCTAACGTTCTTTCAGATCG
Source organism: Acaryochloris sp. 'Moss Beach' (assembly GCF_021497025.1). Taxonomy (NCBI): domain Bacteria; kingdom Bacillati; phylum Cyanobacteriota; class Cyanophyceae; order Acaryochloridales; family Acaryochloridaceae; genus Acaryochloris; species Acaryochloris sp. 'Moss Beach'. Next base: position 140,759 of record NZ_CP071717.1, on the reverse strand, counting down.
AAAGATTTCCTAAGTTGTGGAATTTTCTATCTATGGCCATCAATCTTTTGCTGACTATCCCTATAACCTTTAAATTCATTCAGCAGAAGAATAGTGATAGAAAGCCAAATGTCTCATTTCAAGACTATCGATTTTACTATACACATCTGCTTCTCAACCATGGCTTTTGTGGATGGGCTATGAAATAAATTGTATTCAAAAGATATTTTCTAAGCCACTTTCTTCTCTTCAGGAAGAACTAAATTAAGCCCCTTGGCATCCCATTCAATACCGATTGTGCTTGATCTGATTTGCAAGACGTCGTGGGTAGCATCCCATAGCCCTTGACTCTTCTGATTCTTTTTGTGTCGAGCGTTACTGGTGGTGCCGATATGAGTTTCTGCAGCCTGACTAATAGGGGAGAGATCGCCTTGATGCCAAGATTTAACAAGAAGAAACTATTGCTCTGAAGTTTCTCTGGGTAAGGGTTTAGCCGGTGGTGTAATGTTGCGATCGCACAAGAATCGATCCACTCGATCCAAAAAGGCCATATCTTCCTTGGGAAAGCTCACTGAGATGGGTTGTTTTTTAGCAAACCACCCTCGTTTAGGAGGTGGTAAAGGCCTCAAAAAGTCAAAAGCCTGACTAAATTTCTGGGGCGTGGTCATAACAGGCGCATCTAAATGGCAGGGAATAATGCGACGAAAATTCCATTGAGCCACTCGATCAGCCCACTGGAGTACCACCTCTGGATTGCGATTAAAAATCAGTTTTCGCAGAATGGGTGCCACAATCGGATTTCCATCTTGGCGGAATGCATCGAAGGCTCTCTTCCAATCTGGATTCCACTGTACGGGAAATAAGCCAAAATAAGCTTTCTTGGATCGATCAGGGGCTTTCCGGGCATCCTTAAAAGTTTGTTTTGTATTCACAACGTCTAACACGCTCGGCTGGAAATAGAAGGCGAATAGGGCCATACGTTGCCACCCTTTGCGCCGGACCGTTGGCGTATCTTCAACTACGTCAAAGGCATTATCTTTGGCATGGAATAGCATCGGATAGGGGGCAAACTGTAACACCTGGGGTGGGTTCACGGGAATAGAAACAATGGAGTCTGTTACTAGCAAAGTTTTGGATTGTTTATGAAAAAGAGCGACTTCTTCAAATGGACCTAGGCCCAAATCCACGGGACCTAAAATGGCATAGTCAAATTCATCGGCAAAGGGAGTATCTGCACTATTGGCTGGTAGTTCTTGGGTTTGGCGACGAGACAGCCCCAGCCAACTCAAGGGGATATTGAGTGGAAACGTCCATTGGCTAGGTGAGACAAAAACCTGGGCCTGTGGAAACCACTTAGAGAAAGGCCCCGTAAACACCTTATGCTCAATCCCAGAAGCAGTCGGCAAGATAATGTATTTAATCTCACCGTGCTGTTCAATCAGATCTTTGACTAGACGGATACATTCCCGTGTGGGGGCAACCGGCGCATAAACCAATAACCCTCCAGCAGCTAATTTAATGACTGTCATCCGCACGGGGATAATCACATAAAGAATGCCCTGGAGCTGCTCAAAAGTCCAAATTTTTCCTTTGATGATCTCTCGGCAGAGGGTGCGACGTTGACTATAGGGGTACAGGGGGACAAATGGCCAATAGGGCCATGACCAATCCCTAGAGCGTTGGGGTTGTTTGGGTTCTGATTGATTCTGTTCGCTTCTTTGGGTTGTTGCCACTGCCACGCATCCACACTTCAATAATTGAGAGAAAGAGATAATCTTCACCTCAATTTAAGAGTGTAGACAAATCCCTGGCTAAAATGTTTGGCGTAAATGAATATTCTTTGGGGCAGACTAGTCAGCAATCCTATCTAAACAGACGTCCTCTGTCTTCAGAAGCTACGACTGCGGCCAATTTAGGGAAGGGTTGATAATCTGATTTTGCTCCTGCGCCGGTAGAAATGAGCCAGGTAACAAATTGGGCCAAGAATTTGACAGCCAAAATAGGGTAACCATGAGCATGACAATCATCGTGGCGTGACTAAATACGACGAGGGTCTTGAACTGACTATCCATAATTTGGACTCTCTCTGTAATGCTAAAGGTAGGCTGCCTACGTAGCGATATGAGTCTACAGTGCCACAGAGAGATTCTGAACGGTCATTTCTTTATATAAATCAAAGAAAAAAGGCCCCAAAAGTAGATTTTAGAGCCATTAGCAGGTGATATCTGCATTAGAGGATTTATAGAAGCTTGCGCCCCTATGCCTATATATCGGTTGGCTCTGAAGCTTTTACGCAAATTTCGGGAAAGATTTAGGAAAAAAACTGGATTCATATTCGAAAACCCTGACACCAAAAGGATTTCATGAGATAAAAAAATATTGACATGAACCCATAATCAGTTCCTTTTCTCTGTTGCTCACTCATGGAGCGCTACACCGAGAGCATTCAAGGTAGGATCGAAGCCATTAGCGTTCAATCTCTGTCACCATGGCCAAGCGTGCTTCTTCCTCAGCATCTGATCAAGCTTCTGCTCCAGAGGATCAGGACTTTACGAATTCCATGCGCATTGTCGGTGGAGTCGGCTGGTCCAGTGTCATGACTCTAATCATTGGTATTGTCTTAGTGCTGATTCCTCAATATCCGAGACCCTGGTTATGGTATGTCATCCCTTTATGGGGTGTGTTATCGGGATTGGGGGTCTTTTTACAATGGTCCGTTGCCAGAGGTCCTTGCCCTAAGTGTCGTGTTGTCCAATCCGTACCGCCAACCTTGAAACGCTGCCCTAACTGTCGCAGCTATCTCAAGGCAGTGGATCGAAAAATCGTCAAAGTGGGCTAGAACAGCTCCCATTCGGGAGAAGATAGCATTTTGAGCTGTTGAATCCGCTGACTAAAATAACTATCGTCTAAACGGCAATTGTCGTGGACCTTGGCTGATTTCAACCCAATAGACCATTGCCAAATGTGGGCCGCTTGAGAAAACGGCTGAATCGAGTCTTCTTCCTTGGGTGTAACCGCTTGAACGGTTTGATAGCCCTCTAGAAAAGAGTTGCGCACTTTCTTTTGCATGCCAGTGCGGGCCGACACATGTAAAAACTTAGCGAGTTCGAAGGCCCGCCAACCGTAGCCACATTGATCAAAGTCAAATAAGGTGACTTGATTGTCGTCGGTGAAATGAACATTGCCACTATGGGGATCGCCCCAGCACACGCTCCAAAACGGCGGATCTTTGGGCATGCCTTGCAATTTGTTTTTAATTTCGGAAATGATTTCGATCAGGTATTCACGATCTTTAGGGCGTTGCTGGAGAAAGGGTGCGATCGCATCTAAGGAATCGTCCAATAAATAATCAAGGGTTAAAGGCTGTCGATGGGCCTGACTGTGAAAATCGGTGGCCACCTGATGGAGTCGACCGATGGTTTCTCCTAGTTTTTGGCCTTGGGTATGACTCAAATCTCCTAAGGGAACCTGGCCTGGTGCAAAATCAAATAAAGCCGCATACCGTTTTCCTTCAGGTGCTGCGATCTCGATAGATAGTTGACCGTCTAGGGTGTGTAATGGACGGGCAACCGGGATGTCCCTTTGTTGCAAAAAAACCAATAATTCCAACTCAAAATCAATTTCTGATTTGGTTCGCCAATGGGCATGGGACACCCTGAGCACAAATGATTGAACCGCAGTTTCAACTAAGTAGACATCACTCAAACCACGGTGCCATAACTTGCAATGGGTAATATCTTTGATCTGAAAATGAGGCAGAATCCTAGATACCAAAGCATCACAAGCAAGGGTTGAGTAGGTGACGGGAAAAAAGGGTGAGGTCATGATCAAGGGTGGGACATCCCTATCGAATCAACTACACATCAAGCTGATGGTTAGAATGCCCTCATAGTTCTACGAAAGTAGCGAAGGACAAAACATCAAGCAGAACTTGAGCTTAGGAGTAAAACAAGTTGCTTTTATCCTTCGCTAAATCAGAAGAGAAAACAGTGTTAGCTGCTACAACTTATGAAAACTCAAACTGAATAACTGGTGAAAATAATATCAATCTTTAACAAGAGGATAAACAGTGTTCCGCTGTGGCATTGCCTAGGCCATGTGTTTTGAAGCTGTGTCCTTATTTATCTTTTTTGGGGAAGACTCAACTTAGAGAACGACAGATGTAATTTTTCTAAATATTTTAAGACTATGGCTTGGCTTCGAAACAGATATTGGTTATGTGTGATTGCGAGTAGCTTACTGATTAGCTGTTCAGGATCTAAGACCGTGCAGCAATCTCCAAAACCTAATGTAAATTCTCCGGTGCCTGAGAGTTCGCCGAATTCCCAGTCTCCTCAACCTTCCCCTAAGGTGTCTCCTCAGCCCACCACGGCAGCAAAACCAACCTCTCAAACTAGCCCAGCGGTTCAAAAGCCTGTATCTGCACCTCCTAAAGCCAAGGTGAAGCTCTCACCTGCACCTAAGGTGGAGCTGTCGAAATCAGACAAAAAGCTGGTAAGCAAAGTCCACAAAGAAGTGCAAAAAAAAGGAGCTGTTGCGAAACAAGATTCGGGGCAAACCTATTTGGATAATGTGCTGCAATCGCAACAGGCTGAGAAGTTAGTAACAGGCCGATTCACCACGAATTTGCAGAAATTGGAATCTGATTCCCCCAAAGATAGCGGTGAATTTCAACTGCAGGTTTTAGAGGCCAATGAGAATAAGGCAATCGTGGCTGCGATCGCAAAACAAAACGGTATCTTCAGCTACACAGGTGCGGTCTATGCTCAAGACGCAAGCATTCCCGTTTCCGCCATTTGCAAATCGAATGAGCCCACTAAAACTCCTCCGGGTACTCCAAAGCTAACAGGCTCTACAATCGTTTGTGCTCAAGGCTCCACAGTAGTTGAATAGGAACGTTCTCTCAGATAGGAAGTCTTCATAGTGGATCAATACTAATCCACTATCCGTGAGGGGGAGCATCCATAAGAGAGCAGGATTTCCTATGAATCGACCGCCACACGGGGATCGATCTATGGCAAGCTAGGGGGTGGAGCGATACTGCTCCTTGAGTTTCCTTATCGTGGCCTTAATCCTTTCACCATGCAGACTTTATCAACCTCTGTCAAAGAAACTGACGAGCAGTCCACCCCAGTCACAACTTCAATTATTCGACGCAAGACTCGCCCTGTTCCCGTTGGGGATGTGATGATTGGTGGAAACCACCCTGTGGTGGTTCAGTCCATGATCAATGAAGACACCCTAGACATTGATGGCTCCGTAGCTGCCATCCGTCGTCTGCATGAGTTGGGCTGTGAAATTGTTCGGGTGACCGTGCCGAGCATGGCCCATGCCAAAGCCCTAGCCACAATCAGGGAAAAATTAACGGCAACCTACCAGACCGTCCCCCTCGTTGCAGATGTGCACCATAACGGCATGAAAATTGCCCTAGAGGTGGCCAAGCATGTTGATAAAGTGCGGATCAATCCGGGCCTGTATGTGTTTGAGAAAGCCAAGGATGATCGGACAGAATTTTCGCAATCCGAATTTGAAGATATCGGCGATAAAATTCGCGAAACCCTGGAACCTCTCGTGATTTCCTTGCGAGACCAAAACAAGGCTATGCGCATTGGGGTCAACCACGGCTCCCTCGCAGAGCGGATGCTATTCACCTACGGGGATACTCCTGAAGGCATGGTGGAATCAGCACTAGAGTTTATTCGCATCTGCCAGTCCTTAAATTTCAACAATCTCGTCATCTCCATGAAAGCGTCTCGGGTGCCCGTGATGCTAGCTGCCTATCGTCTGATGGCCCAGCGTATGGATGCGCTGGGAATGGATTACCCCCTGCATTTAGGCGTGACGGAAGCTGGGGATGGCGAATATGGACGGATCAAATCTACAGCCGGGATTGCGACCCTGTTGGCAGATGGGATTGGAGATACGCTCCGAGTTTCGCTGACAGAATCTCCTGAAAAAGAAATTCCCGTTTGCTACAGTATTTTGCAAGCCTTGGGCCTTCGCAAAACCATGGTGGAATATGTGGCTTGTCCCTCCTGTGGACGAACTCTTTTCAACTTGGAAGATGTTCTACATCAAGTGCGATCCGCAACGAACCACCTTACAGGTCTAGATATTGCCGTTATGGGCTGTATCGTCAATGGTCCTGGTGAGATGGCTGATGCAGACTACGGCTATGTCGGTAAACAGCCTGGCTACATTTCACTTTATCGGGGTAGAGAAGAAGTGAAAAAGGTACCAGAGACTGAAGGCGTTGAAGAATTAATCAACCTCATCAAATCTGATGGTCGTTGGGTTGATCCTGAATAGTCCTTCACGAAAACGGCTGCCTAAAGCTGAGTCTGTTGTTGCCCCACAAACGGCGCACCTGTATCAAATTTAAATAGATCTCCTGTCCCGCCGTCGAGAATTAAGGTGAGACGGTATTTGCGATCGCTAACCGTATCAAACCGAGAATTCAATCCCGGAGCTACTTCCTCAGTCCATCCGGCCTGAATGGGTTCAACTTTGCCGGTTTTGCGATTAAGGCGTTGTAACCCCGTAATCTCGCTCTCGCCAAAATCAAACTCGACGGTGAGTTGTTGGCGCGTTTGCTCGATCGAATGTTTCTTACCTGCTAGTCCATTCGTAAGCATAAAATATTGTTGATTGGTGGCTGGACCGTCAAAGCTTTCTCGTAAAGGCTTGAAATACCCCACCAGCACATCGCCATTGCGTCCACCATATAAAGTACCTAGATTTTTGACGTCTAGTCGAGTCATATAAGGGTCAGCTTTGGCATCCCAATGAGAGATATCAGGGGCGATTAAATCTGCTAGTGTCGGAGGTCTGGGAACTATTCGCACATCTGTACTGAGTAATCGAACCAAAGTGGGTCCTAAATTGAGGCTTTGCTGGTTGATTTCGGCGATATGCTGGAAGGCTGGCGTGGGATCTTTGCCAAAGGGTTGATTGAAGAATGGAGCGTTTAATTTCCCTCCAACATCACTGGTGCCATTGTAGGTAAAGACATTAAGGAGTTTGAATCCCAGTGTCAGAGCTGCGAATTGTTGCTGGCTCAGTTCGGATTCAGATGGGAAGCGAGTCCATGTCCCTACCCCAGTAGCAGACCCTTTGAAGGTTTGAATCCATAATCCGTAGGGAATGGGGCGACGCCCTGTACCATCATTGCCAGCCAAGGCTAATCGGCGATAGCGGATCATAGCGTAATAAAGTTGAGCGGGACGCCCCCCTTGGTTGCCCAAATCATTCCAAATCCCGTAAGGATAGGTATCTTGCATCAGCAAGTCGGGCTGGATGCGACGCATATAGCGCTGGATAGTTAGGTCACGCGTACTGCCAAAACCACCAAAGCGTTCATCACCATGCTGATTGGTATATAAGAGGGTGTTTGGGAGTAGCGGTCGGTAATGCTTGATCCAGGTTTCCAGTTCTTGAAGTTCACTTTCTTCGTTAATATCTTGTTCGTCTTTATATTGCCAACTGACGAGATTCTTAATTTGCCCTGACTGAAAGAGTCGATCTGGTAGACTTTGGGTCGGATCTTTAGGATTGCCTCGCCACGTGGACCAAGACTTTTTGCCGGCGATCGACTCGGGTAGAGCCAATAGCTCGCCGCCCACATCAAGGGTAGTAAAGTGGCTAGCCTCCCAATTTTGCCAAAGCTCAGGATCATTTTCTTTTCCTTTGGTGGTGAACCCAATGGTCAGCGCGTTCAGCTGTAGCCCTCTTTGGATCAGAATTCGATGCCCTCGATCAAGGGTTTGCAGCTGTTCTGGAGCTGCGATCGCATCCCCGCAACCTGCCACCATCACCCCCAACATCAAACCACAGCTCTTGAGGAGAAATGCCCGTGGGGATAGAGGTTTCAATCTGCCGGGACTGAACCAAAATTTTTTTCGGCAGGAGATTACGATTGGCATATTTCCCATCAGTGAGGTGACCATACGGTATCAAACCACTCCGAATGATACCCAAGAGCGATCGCATCCTCCCACATATTTAGAATCACGCAAAATCTTCAACATCCTACCTTGTGAACTTGCACTTATAGGTTAGGGAACCTATGGTGGCAAAATTCATCAATAAGCTTAGTTTTTGCTCATCATCAAAGAATTTTAAGGCAATCGTAGAATTGGCGGGATAGGGGTGAGGGACTTTATGATAGGAAGACTAAGACGGATCTTCTGGGGGTAACGGCAGATTCGTGATCAAAACGGACCTTTTAGATTAGTCCCTTAGGAAATAATATTAAGATGCTTATCTCTCTTGCTTGAGTCTTTATGTACGACGATATTCCAGAGGCCCGTCGGCAGACCGTTCCACAAACGGCATCTTCACCTGCTCGAGGTAACCCTGCCCTTTTAATTGGCAGCTGCATCGGGCTGTTAGTGATTGCCGTAGGAGCCGCATTTGCAATCGGCTTTTTTAAGCCTGAGCCCTCCCAAAGCAAGGTAGAAAATGGACCCAATACATCTCCCACTGGAGGAACAGATACTCCCAGTACTCCAGATACGACCTTAGGGCATTTTTCCTACAAAGTCGCTCCGGAAAACGAATTGCAAGCCATTACAGCAGATAACCGGATTCGTCTACGGTCTGCTGCCGCTCAGGCCTACAAGCAAATGTCCTCAGCGGCAGCAGCAGATGGCGTAAAACTACAGGCATTATCTGGGTTTCGGACCGTAGACGATCAAGATTACCTGTTTTTTAAGGTGAAAGAAGAGCGGGCCCAAGGTGCACAGCAGCGAGCTAAAGTCAGTGCGCCCCCTGGACGCAGCGAACATCATACTGGGTATGCCATGGATATCGGCGATGCCACCCAGACAGATGCCCATGTGAATGTCGCTTTTGAGGAGACTCGGGCCTTCGACTGGCTGCAAAAAAATGCACCCCGATATAGCTTTGAGTTATCCTTCCCAAAAGGGAACTCCCAAGGGGTTAGTTATGAACCCTGGCACTGGCGCTATGTCGGTGACAAAGACAGCTTGGAGACCTTCTACAACGCCCGCAACTTAAAATCTTAACCCCCATGAATCAAACCCCTCTTAATGCGATCGCACTTTTCGTTGCCCTTCTCAGCGGTTCGATTCTGGTGGGCCCCATACTAAACATTGCCCCAGAAATTCCCTTCACCTTTGCCGCTATTGTTCTAGGATTAGCAGTTGCTGATACCTTTGGGTATCAGGGCAAAGGGATGACACTGTTTCTAGATGGGTTTGCCCGATTGTCTCCTCAATATCGCCAGCGGGTCATTCATCACGAAGCCGGACATTTTTTAACAGCTTATTTGCTGGACCTGCCGATTACGGGCTATACCTTAACGGCATGGGAGGCTCTGCAGCAGGGACAAGGCGGACAAGGGGGCGTTTGTATTGAAACGCCTGCCGATTTTTCTGAGACGAGTGCCGCAGAACAAGTCGAACGCTATTGTACGGTTTGGATGGCGGGTGGCGTAGCCGAAGACTTAGTCTACAAAGCCGTAGAAGGGGGCAAGAATGACCTGCAACAGCTCCGTCAAACTTTAAACCGACTGAAGATGAATGTGAAGGTTCATGAGCGCCAGGCGGGGAACCGAGCCCGACAAATGATCCGGGCTAATTGGGATGCTTACGAAGCCCTGGTCCAAGCCATGACTGATCGCAAGTCGGTGGCAGAATGCTGCCAAATTCTAGGGCAACTCTGTACGGCTGCTGTCTGATGACCTGGCCATCGGCTCGTGTTGAAGCGGTTCAGGCTCCCATTATCCCGATTATTGGCGATCTGATTCGCCAGCATCCTGGCACCTTGTCTCTAGGGCAGGGGGTTGCTTCCTATGGCCCGCCGCCAGAAGCCCTTGCCCAGGCAGCCACGTTTCACCAAAATCCTGGAGTGCATCTCTATCAATCGGTGCAGGGAATCCCGCTGCTGGTTGATGCGATCGCACAAAAGTTACAAGCCGAAAATCAGTTGAGCTTTAGCCGTGACCAAATTATGGTGACAGCGGGGGGCAATATGGCGTTTATGAATGCGGTCCTTGCCATCCTTGATCCAGGAGATGAGGTGATTCTGCAAACGCCGTATTACTTCAACCATGAGATGGCGATTCGCCTCGCTAATGGTCAGCCGGTTTGTATCCCCACGGATCAGCAGTATCAACTCCAGCTCGATCAGATTGAAGCCGCGATTACGGATCGGACTCGGGCGATTGTGACAGTTTCTCCGAATAATCCATCTGGGGCAGTGTATTCGGCGGCGGATTTGCAGGCGGTGAATACACTGTGTTTAGAGCGCAATCTCTATCACATTAGTGATGAGACCTATGAGTACTTTACCTACGACGGGGTTGAGCATATCTCGCCGGGTCGTTTTGACCCTGAGCAAACCCATACGATTTCCCTATTTACCCTCTCGAAGGCCTATGGCTTTGCCAGTTGGCGGATCGGCTATATGGTGATTCCTTGCCATCTGCAAGAGGCGCTGCAAAAAATTCAGGATACATTGCTGATTTGCCCGCCTGTGGTGTCTCAGTATGCGGCGGTGGGTGCGCTGCAAGTGGGCCGCAAGTATTGTCACGAGCATTTGGCGACTCTTACAGAGAAACGGAATCTGGTGCAGAAGGCACTTCAGCCTCTTGAGAGGGTGTTTGCACCTGCTAGCTCTGGTGCATTTTATGTGTTGATTAAGGTGGATACAGACTTGCCCGATCGGGTTTTAGTAGAGCAGTTGATTCGTGAATATGGGGTCGCAGTGATTCCCGGTAGTGCCTTTGGTATGGAGTCGGGCTGTTATCTGCGAATTGCCTATGGAGCCTTGGATAAAGCGACCCTAGCTGAAGGATTGAATCGATTGGTCAAGGGGTTAAGGGGAATCGGCCTGGATTAAAACCTAATGCTCTGAAACTCGGCAATAGCAACTTGCAAACGGATGGGTAAGAAACATTACTCGCTAAGATAGAGACCAGCAGCTTGCAGATCGTCCTATGAATGCCACTAACCTACTGACTCGCATTACCCAAGTACCGGGCCAGTGTGGGGGGCGTCCTTGTATCCGAGGAATGCGAATTAGAGTCTCCGACATATTGGAAATGTTGGCAGAAAATGTCACAACTGCTGAGATTTTAGAAGACTTTCCTGATTTGGAGTTGGCAGATATTCAAGCCTGCTTGCTGTTTGCGGCACGACGGACTGACGTTCCTCAACTGACCGCATGAAGATTTGGGTAGATGCTCAACTTCCACCCACTTTAGCTGAGTGGTTGTCAGCGACCTTTGATGATATCGAAGCTGCTGCCCTGCGAGATTTGTCCCTACGAGATGCTCAAGATATTGAAATTTTTGAAGCTGCACGGACTGAAAATGCTGTGATTATGACGAAGGATAGCGATTTCATTGATTTAGTAGATCGTTTAGGAACGCCTCCTCAGGTCATATGGCTAACCTGTGGGAATGTCACAAATCGCAGTTTACAGCAATTGCTGATGACTGCTTTACCTAATGCTTTAGAACAGCTAAGACAGGGAGATAGGATTGTGGAAGTCAGTAAAACTTTTGAAATTACTTAGGACGGCTAAATTTTAAGGTAATTCCGCCTGTATTCCCCAGCTTACCGCCATTGCCTACGAGACTAAGCTGACCTTCTGCATTAATTTCAACTTTCAGCTCTACTTCATCAAGCTGCATTTTGGTCTGAACTTCTGATTGGATGAATAGCTCATCGACCACCTGCATCATGCTATTCATCTGTTTTCTGAGCAGAGCCACATCCACGGGTACTCGTTTACGAGTCATGGAAATCAACTTTCTTGTTGTCCGATCCACCGTATCGCCAAAACTAGGTCCGGTATAGCCACCGTCACGACTTCCGGTTTCCGCTGGCACTTCATCCTCAGCTTCTGCTACTACCCAAAGTTCAATTGTGTCTGACATAATAGTCCCCGCTTACATTGTTTGGTTGGACTGAATAACTGTTCGGCAGCTCACCTACGAAGCTATCCAGCCCGGTTTGATTTTTGGATGCCGTTACCCGCATCTCTGGACTAGACCTGGACTCTTCTAGCACACGCCCCATTGATTCCCATCAATCGGTTCTGGTATGGAGAGTACTCGCCGAAACACACACGACACGAAAACCGACGTTGTTGTTCTGGTTGTCGGGTTCGTTCCTGTTGCGCGTGGCCGAGCGGCAGTTCCTCGGATTGTTGTTCCAGGAGCCGCCCCGCAGCACGGTTGTGTCTAGCCCATCTCTACTGCCTTGCAAATACAAGGTCAGTAAATATCCGTTTTCGCAATTGCCAAGTATCGGCATGGTCAAGGTGGGCAACCCAGCTTTGAATGGATTGATCGATTATCCTGGCACTAATTTCTCCTCGTGCATAGGCTTTTTGTAGTTTTCGTAATCTTTTGCGACCTCTGCGGATATTGGCATTTTGCACTCTAATATGGGTGGGAAAAATCCGAAATCCTAAAAAAGCAACGCCATGCTGGGTGGCAACAATTTGGCTTTTGATCGGATGAATTTTGAGCCTGAGCTGGGTCAAAAAGGCTTCTATGGCTTGGCGTGCCTGTTCTAAGTTTTCTCGGCTGTCATCAAATAGGGCAAAGTCATCCACATATCTGACATATTTTTGGGCTTTCAACTGCTCTTTGACAAAGTGATCGAACCCATTCAGGTAGACATTGGCAAAAAACTGGCTGGTTAAGTTGCCAATGGGTAGTCCTTGGCGATGGGACAGGGGCGTGAGTAAATCATCTCCTGGGAAATACTGGATGTCTGAATTTTGGGGATTGCTATGGTCAATAATCCGGTCTATCAGCCAGAGAGCTTTGGGACACTTGATTTTGCGACGCAGGCCAGTTTTAAGTAGACCATGATCAATGGAGGGAAAGTATTTGCGAATATCGCACTGCAACACATATCGACTGGAGCGGGCAAACTGCGTAAACCGTTGCACAGCCCGATGGGTACCATACCCCCACCGATTGGCATAAGAATCGCGAATAAACGTTGGTTCAAACACAGGGACAATAATGTTGCAAAGGGCATGGTGAACCACGCGGTCTCGATAGGGAGCAGCCGATATTAACCTCAGTTTTGGCTCAAATATTTCAAAAGTCCGATAGGGGCCTGGGGTATAGGTGTTTGTGGCTAGTTCGGACTGAATAGTGAATAGTTCTGTTTCGAGATGATGGTTGAATTGCAGAACATTAGCTTGATATCGTTTACCTTTTTGGGCCTGCCGTGCCGCATGAAGCAGATTCTGAAAGGCAATAATTTGGGACCACAAGTTGCCGACCCGTCGCATGGTGCTACCTCCGCTGTTGCTTAATCCATCCCCCCAGATCTAAGCCAATCTCATGCAGTAACAAACTTGCATTTTCGTACCGCTGGCCGGAGATCAGTTCAAAGTCTTGCATAAGCCGGGTTTGATATCGCAAAATATCCAGCTTGCTATTGAGGGTTTCTAGCAGGGGCAGCTTATTTCGGGAATATCGAGCTGTAATCAGTCCTTCGAGCAAGTCATATAAACTAGCAATCATTCGATCTCCCAAAGTATAGCGATGATGGCGAGGTAATTTACTCAGAATCGGCACATACCAGCGAATACAATCGTAAGTTTTCTGAATGACAGGTAGATTTTCCATAACTATTTTATTTTTTTGGTATGTTTTAAAAAAATAATTCGATCAGAGGGCAATAGGGAAAAAGGGTAAAGGGCTAGAAGGCCCTCGCCGAAACACACACGACACGAAAACCGACGTCGTTGCCCTGGCTGTCGGGCGCGCACCTGCCGCGCGTGGCCGAGCGGCAGAGCCTCGGATGGCCGTCCCAGGAGCCGCCCCGCAGCACGCGATAATGATTATCATTTTTGTCCAGCCAAGCAGTCCCATCAGTAGGAGCGTTCTTATAGTCATCATGCCAATGATCCAGACACCATTCCCAAACTTTGACATGCATGTCAAATAACCCAAACGCATTTGCCCCTCCAAACTGAATGACTGGAGTTGTTCGTTGACGGTATTCCCCATAGGGACCTTGACCATATTTACCGGGGTAGGTTGTTCCTTGATATTCCCAATCTTGCCCACGATAATTCGCTAAGTCGGTAGTTAGAGTAGCCCCAAAATGGAAAGGGGTTTCAGTGCCCGCACGACAGGCATATTCCCACTCGGCTTCAGTCGGCAACCGATAGTCTTGGCCAGAATGTCGAGACAGGCGTTCACAAAATTCAGCCGCCTGATACCAAGACACCTGCTCCACGGGTAAAGTCTTTCCTGTGAAATTGGAACAATCTGGGTCCAGATCCACCTTGACTTTGCTCAGTCCCGCAATAGCTTCCCACTGCCGTTGTGTTACCGGATATTGACCCATCCAAAAAGAGGGCACCGATACCTGATGCCTGGGGTGCTCTCTATCCATCGCATCTTCTTCACTCTTTTGGGCACCCATCCAAAACTGTCCCTGGGGAATATGAACCAAAGACAGGGGTACTTCTCCTGGCAACATCACCAAGTTTTGTTCCACCTGCCGCTCTTGCTGGTCAATTATCTCGCCTTGGGCATTCACCTTGACTACCGTAAACGTCACCCTTGAGGGTTGAGGATCAGACGGTTCGCTATCAGCCAGATTGTCTTTGGGGGCTGACGAGAGGTTAACCCCAGGTTCTCGGGAAGAGTCATCAGCCCGACGAGTTACTTTCTCTGGATTTAGAGTAGATATCGGCCTGGCAGACTGGCCCGTTGCCCGTTTGACCGCAATCCGCTGCAAGCCCTTAATCGCTTGAGTGTCTGCCTGGGAAGCTGCTAGCACACGAGTCCAGAGATGTTCAGCCCCATCCAAATCATTTTCCGCCTCAGCTTCCAGGGCATCATTTTTCATCGCCAGCGCATCCTGCAGCGTAGCTTGCCCAGGCAGCAGAATAAAATGCAGCTTCGACTCAGGTTCTATCCGTGTATAGGGAGTTTGAGAAGGTTTGTTATACCGACGGTTAACCTCGGGCACCTTTGCCCTCAGATATTGGCTCAAGCGTTCCACCGTCGCGCAATTCCCCGCTCCCTGGATCTGGAGTCCAGCGAGCAAAGTATGGGTAAACGCCCCTTGCTCTATCTCCTCAATTTCATAGGACAACTCATTGGGGCTACAGGCAAACAGGGTAATAATCCCTTTTTGCTGTTGACGACCCACCCCCTCACCGCCATCGCGATCATCCTCCCCGCGACAGGCATCAATCATCAAAATAACGTTATCCGCCCCACTGCGCCGCAACCGTTCAGCAACATAATCAATGGCAATGCCCATCTGTTCTACACGGCGGGGATTGCCATCAATCGGCATCAAATAATCTCGCCCCTTGTGGCGTTTGCCATGCCCGGCAAAGAAAAACCACAGATTATCTCCTGGCTCTAGAAATGGGCGTTCAAAGCGAATATCAAAAAACGTATCTAAATTGCCAACTGTTGGTATCGCTTCTAGGGGCGGGCCATCTGCATAGCGGACATGCTCTGCCCCCTTGGTAAATAGGTCCACTTTGTCAAAATGCAACGTCTCCTGAAAAAATTGACATACCACCTCTGCATCTTTGCGGGCATAGTCCAGCCGACGCATATTTTGATATTCGTTAATACCAATGGCAATTGCCCAGTTTTTACCCATTACCTAGCAGAACTTCCAACTGTTCTCTAATGTCGCATATATTTCTAACTGATTTCTTGCCCAAGCAACATCAAGCAGCTTGTCTGACAACATCTATAGAAGAATCATTCAAAATTATAGAAGGCCCCAAACCGGGCCTTTAACTAGCCAAACTCATCCAAACCCCATTTCTTGACTGTTTAACTTAAGGAGAAGACAAGTATTGATCTTTTGGTGAGGAAAACACCGTTAGGAATGAAAAT
The DNA here is from genome assembly GCF_021497025.1 of Acaryochloris sp. 'Moss Beach'. NCBI lineage: Bacteria > Bacillati > Cyanobacteriota > Cyanophyceae > Acaryochloridales > Acaryochloridaceae > Acaryochloris > Acaryochloris sp. 'Moss Beach'. The sequence continues at coordinate 124,909 of NZ_CP071717.1, read as the reverse complement.
TGATTAATACCGAGATTTCTGCCGTCTTTTTTGACAACATCAGCTTTTGCAATCGCCCCCTAAATCCCCCATCCTGGGGGACTTTGAGCCTAGCTATAGGCTAATGAATCTAGACAGTGAGATCTCTAGATTTGTTGAGGTTCAACTCTGTCACAGATCCTGTGTGGGTCGAGCAGACAAGTCCCCCACCAGTGGGGGATTTAGGGGGCATCAGTAGCGTTAAGGCTGTGGAGGATAGGAGGTAGAGCCGTATTCAACTATATTTTCCGGTGTGATTAAGTTCGTTATCCTTATCTGATTTCTGAGCATCGCCACATCCACCAGCACTCGCTTCGACCATCGTTTCTCAGCAACTCTCTCTTCCCCATCGCAAAAAGCAAGCCCAGTATAAAGAGTATCGCGACTTCCGGCATCAACCTTCAATTCAGACTCTTTTTCGGCTGCCACCTAATGTTCAATGATGCTAGGCATATTTTCCCTTGCCCATAGTATTTAGAGACAACATTCTTTGCATTCAGAATGGCTAATGAAGTAATTTTTTATTTCTCAGATTTTAATAGCATCAATGATTTTTAAAATGCTTTCGTCTTCCAAGGTAAAGCCTTTTCTTCTCCCGCAAACAGGGAAATAAAAGCAAAGATAATTTGGCTACAAAGCTTTCTCTGTGAGTGATTTAGCTCTCTACCTCTCTAAATATATTATTCCAAGGGAGAGAATTTTGAAGCTGGTTGTACTTCTCCCCCTATCTCCAAGTTCTTAAGAATGGGACAGGGATAAGATAAATGGCAATCGCTTATCAACTGAGGAATCAACAAAAAAACAGAGCGTTATTTTATTCCTATAAAGCTTCAATTGGCTGCCTCAGGCAAGTCTAGAAACAATAAAAAAATGATTAACATTTTCTAATATAAAAACAATCAATCAATACTTGAAGAATAAATTTTATTTGCATAAATGTATTCAATGCTACTACATTATTATCTTGATCAATTTTAGAGTTGGGCAGCCTAACCAGTGTGTTCAAGTATTATGTCTGATGAGAAGATTCCTTGCTGGGTAAGAGAATTTTCCTCTTTAACCTCTATATTCAATCCCATTATTCCTCACTTAAATAAGCTTAGAAATCAGAATTATTTAGAAGATATTTTTTCCAGAAAATCATTTTTCTCGCCTAAAAAAAAGGGAAAAAATGGATTTAAAAGCTGATTATTATCAATATTTCTATAAATTATTTAGCAATAAGCAGAATTGGTGGGATTTCCCTCTAGAACACCACCGAACACAACAGATTCTAAATCGTCTCCCCAAGGGCATTAAGCAAACGGCCACTCTGGTCAGCTTGTCATTGGTGTGTGGATTCGGAACGGGCTGCTCATCATTGGCATCTCGACCTGCTCCTGCCATCGGTGGTGCTTTTCCTGATCCTCCTGCCATGCCCAGATTTATTCCCAGGCGATTGGGGATAAAGCAGTGGTTTGATAATCGTCAAGGAACACATCCCCTAACTGATCTGCCCAGTACAGCCATGAAAGGGTATTGCCATCCTCTCCAGGGCAAAGGGTTTCTCAGCCAGGGGACCCGAGGCAGCACCCATCAAGGCCGGATGAAATATGCCTATGATTTTGGCGTTCCCATTGGTATGCCTGTTTATGCCATGCAGGGTGGGCGAGTGATTGGTGTGCGAGATAAATATCCCGACAAAGGGGGAAGACGCAGAAATGCGGAGAAGTTTAACTTTATCTGGCTAGAGCATAGTAATGGTGTCCGTTCTGCCTACATTCATTTACAGCAGAACTTTAAAAGAAAAATCCCAATCAAGTTGAATGATTGGGTTAGGACTGGAGACCTTATTGGCTTTAGCGGCAATTCTGGCTGGAGTTCGGCCCCTCACTTGCATGTCGAGGTGCATAGCATCAGCGATTCTGGCTTCGGCCAAACTTTGCCTTTTGAAATAGCCTCTAAATGCTACAACAGCCCTTTTGCCAGCGTTCGTCAGTCTTCATAATGCGGTGGTCTTAGAAGGGATTGGGGCTACAGCTTGAGGCTGCAGACTTCTGAGATACAGGGTTCCTACTGAGAATAGGAAGGTACCATAAGCAACGGCCTGCCCCAAGTAGATATGATCGCGGTAGCCCAATAGGGCCTTAAACAGCAATCCAGGAAATTGGTGATCGGATAGAACTTTGCTGGTATCCCACAGTTGGGGGCCAAGCAGACAAGAGTCTTGGGCAAAACAAAGGTTCGTGGGAGAGATGGCCATTTGCTCCCAAGCATAGGCGGCGGCGTCCAGGTTCTTGCAAACGGAGACGACCAATCCCGAGACAATCAGTAGCAAGAAGATACCCATGATCTGAAAAAAGCGGCGGATATTAATTCTGACCCCGAATTTGAATAGACCAAATCCGATGCCAGTGGCTCCGATCAAGCCTGCGATCGCACCCACGCTACCTGCTGTTCCTTGCTGCAAATTAGTAAAGATAAACAGGACCGTTTCAAATCCTTCTCGCAGAACAGCAATCAAAACCAACATAAATACGCCCCATCCTGCCGATTTGCCATTCTTTTGCAAAGCTGAAATCAACGACCCTTCTATTTCCGACTTAAGGGAGCGCGCTTGTTGAGTCATCCAGATCAACATCCAGCTCAACATCACAATGGCCGTTAGGCACAAGCCACTTTTCAGCAATGGCTCAATGATCGGTTCAAAAGTGGCGTTACTCACCGTCACCCAGGTCAGCGTCCAGTTTAAGAGAAAGCCTGTGAGTACACTCCCCACTAAACCCGCCAAAATTCCCAGGTAAACCCAGGTATTGAGATAGCTTTTTCCCGATTTTTGCAAGCAAGCCAGGACAATCCCCACCACGAGAGCTGCTTCGACGCCTTCTCGGAGGGTGATCACAAAGGTGGGTAATGCAGCAGAAATATCCATAAAGTTCAGTTTAAGAGTGAATATTTAGTTGAGAGTCATTCTTAATAAGTTCTAGTCTAGCAAGTCACTTGCTCTAGGGAGAACTAAATTTATTTAGAGAAAACGGTATAAAACCAGATGTTCTGTAGTTTGGAACACAGCAGTGGTTTAGATTACATGTCAGTAATGAAATCAATTCAGGTCTAGGCTTGGATTACTCCAACTTCAGTGGCGTTACTGAATTTACCAACTCAGCGTGTTGAGAACGATAGGTTAACTTTTATTAATGCTATTTTTCTATTGATACCAGGGTCTTTTTTTTTGATTTAAGTAGCGCCATTATTCCTTCTCCGAAGGAGTTCCAAAGGTTTTACCCACTGGTCTCATCTACCCTATAGGAGGTGAGAGAAAGAGTCGGTTGTCAATTTGGTATCGATTCTATCTATTTTGAGGAATAAATTTGCGTACCATCAGGAGGTTCGAGTCCTGAGGAATCACTATGAGTGGAAATGAAGCCCGAGTCCTAGCTGTTCACCAAATTACCAATCGGGAATTGATGCCACCCAAGCCTCCTGAATCCCTAGAGAAAATTTGGGCTGAGAACGTCTTCAATCTAAGTAAAATGCAGGCGAGCCTACCGAAAGCCGTCTTCAAATCGATTAAAAAGACCATTACCACGGGTGAAAAGCTTGACCCGTCTGTGGCAGATGCAGTGGCAACGGCCATGAGAGACTGGGCCCTCGCCAAAGGGGCTTTGTACTATGCCCACGTCTTCTATCCCATGACCAACCAGACAGCAGAAAAGCATGATGGCTTTATCTCCGTCCAAGGGGATGGCACCGTTATTACAGAATTCTCTGGCAAAGTGCTCGTCCAGGGAGAACCCGACGGGTCTTCTTTCCCTAATGGCGGCATTCGCGACACCTTTGAAGCTCGGGGCTATACGGGTTGGGATGTCACCAGTCCCGCCTACATTATGGAAACGGATTATGGCGCTACCCTTTGTATTCCCACCGTATTTGTCTCCTGGACTGGGGAAGCCTTAGACAAGAAAGTCCCCTTGTTGCGATCAATTGCTGCCATGGACAAAGCGGCCAACAAAGTACTGAAGCTTTTGGGCCATGCGGATGTGGCTCAGGTCAACTCTAGCTGTGGTGCCGAGCAAGAATATTTCCTGATCGATTCCAACTTTGCTAGCCAGAGACCTGATTTGATGCTAGCGGGACGCACCTTATTCGGCAAAGCTCCGGCTAAAGGCCAGGAATTTGATGATCATTATTTTGGTGCCATTCCAGAACGAGTGCAGGTTTATATGCAGGATGTGGAGGAAACCCTCTATAAACTCGGCATTCCCGCCAAAACCCGTCATAACGAAGTGGCTCCCGGACAATTTGAAATTGCTCCCTTCTTTGAAGCTGCTAATGTGGCCAGCGATCATCAGCAGTTGATTATGACGGTCCTCAAGCATACGGCTAAGAAGCATGGGTTTATTTGCTTGCTCCACGAAAAGCCCTTTGCAGGGATTAATGGGTCGGGCAAACATGTGAACTGGTCTGTGGGCAACGCCACCCAAGGCAACCTGCTAGATCCAGGCGACTCTCCCAAGGAGAATGCCCAATTCCTGATCTTCTGTGGCGCGGTGATTCGAGGCGTGCATAAATATGGTCCTTTGATGCGGGCTGCGATCGCAACTGCTAGCAACGACCACCGCCTGGGTGCAAATGAAGCTCCCCCAGCAATTATGTCTGTTTACCTAGGCACTCAGCTAGAAGAAGTCTTTGAGCAAATCAAAAATGGCTCAGGAACCGATTCTAAGCACAAAGGGGTAATGGATTTAGGCATCGATGTCCTGCCTCCTTTGACGAAAGATCCAGGTGATCGCAACCGGACCTCTCCTTTCGCCTTTACGGGAAATCGATTTGAATTTCGAGCCGTCGGATCTAGCCAATCCGTCTCCGGTCCCTTGATTGTCCTCAATACCATGTTGGCTGACTCCCTAGCATGGATCGGCAATCGCCTAGAAAGTGAGTTGTCGAAGGGACTCGAACTGAGTACAGCCATCTTGACGGTACTCAAAGAAGTCATGGAAGCCCATGGTGCAGTCGTATTTGGCGGCAATGGCTATTCCGACGAATGGCACAAAATGGCCGTCGAAGAACGGGGGTTAGCCAACTTACCCACCACTGCCGATGCATTACCCTATCTCAAAGCAGAATTCATCGAAGACCTCTTCCAGAAAACGGGTGTCTTAACCCCCGTTGAGTTGGAAAGTCGCTTTGAAGTCTATGCGGAGCAGTACATTCTCTCCATTGAGGTAGAGGCGAAGCTAGTCGCTAATATGGCCAAAACCATTATTTACCCAGCGGCAGTTGAGTACTTATCCAAGCTGTCCTCGACCATCTCTAGCTTGGCCACTCTAAACATCGATTGTAATAAGGACAGTGCTAAGACCATTGCTGAACTCACCAATTCGATGTCGGCTGTCACTAGCAAGTTGACTGCAGCAGCAGAAACCCATGACTTTAGTTCGACAGAAGAGCATATGATGTATTGCGCCAAAACAATTCGCCCCCTCATGGACGAGGTGCGCTCCTATGCAGATGCGTTAGAAGGTGAAATTGCAGATAGTTTCTGGCCCTTGCCCACCTATCAAGAAATGTTATTCATTAAGTAACGGCATTAGCGAATAGCCATCTGAAACTCACTTGAAGCACTTCAAGTGAGTTTCTTGATTTAAACCACTCTGCCCAAAAGCTAGGGCTAGTATAGATGTAGGGTGCTATCCAACCTAGAAGGATTTGAGTCATGACATCTAAAAAGAAGCAAGATACTTCCTCTGATACCCCACCCAAAAAGGCTGAGGCCAAACAGAATACCCCACCCAAATCCAAGAAGAAAAAGAAAGCCAGCAAACAGCCGAAAGCGAGCCTTAAATCCTCAGAACGCAGAGTGTTTCACCATATTTCAGAAGCAGAAGGCAGCTCCAAACTCTCCAAAAAGAAATACGAGAAAGAGCTAGCCCGGCTCCAACTCGAACTGGTCAAAATGCAGTACTGGGTCAAACATACAGGCACTCGAATCGTGATGTTGTTTGAAGGCCGAGATGCGGCAGGCAAAGGCGGCACCATTAAACGCATGACTGAACCCCTCAATCCTCGCGGCTGCCGAGTAGTAGCCTTGGGTACCCCCAGCGATCGCGAAAAGACAGAATGGTATTTTCAGCGCTATGTTGCCCACCTCCCTGCAGCCGGAGAGATTGTTTGTTTCGATCGCAGTTGGTATAACCGAGCTGGGGTCGAGCATGTGATGGGGTTTTGTACCAAAGAGCAGTATCAGGAATTCCTGCAAACCTGCCCTGAATTTGAGCAAATGTTGGTTCGCTCCGGCATTATCTTACTGAAATATTGGTTTTCCGTTAGCGATGAAGAGCAAGAGCGGCGCTTTCAGGCACGGACAACGGATCCAGCTCGCCGCTGGAAGCTGAGTCCCATGGATCTAGAGTCCCGCGATCGCTGGGCTGAATATTCTCAGGCCAAAGACAATATGTTCGCCTACACGAATATTCCTGAAGCGCCCTGGTTTACAGTGGAAGCGGACGACAAGAAACGAGCTCGTCTTAACTGCATTAGCCACTTTTTGAGTAAGATTCCCTATGAAGATATGACGCCCGATCCGATGGAACTACCACCCCGGAAAAAAGCACCTAGTGATTATGTACGCCCCCCGTTAAACGAACAGTTTTTTGTCCCCCAGCTCTACTGATGGCGTTATGGTGAGCATCGTCAAACTAAGGGCGTTGCTTAACTATGACAACCGCTGATATTCTATTTCCAAAAACCAGCCTATCTACCACCATTTTTCCTGGGATGGGGGAATTTAACGAGCCTCAAATCTGAGGCCTCAGCTTACAAGACACGCTGCATAATCAACTCTCCATCCTCGTCTTTTTTACCTGTGTGGGCAAAGCCCATCTTTTCATCGAAAGCTCCTGGCGACCTCTCTCCAAGAACACAGATGGACGTAAGCTAATCAGGAGTTAAATGTAGAAATCAGGTAACTACTCAGGCTGCCCCCTAAAATCTCCAGAACTACCTGTGAGAAAGATTTACACTCAATTTTTGTTTGAAATTCAATTCTCAATAAAATGGGCAATGTGGCTCCTTGTTGAGAATTGCTTATTATTTTGACGTTTGGAGATTAATGGCAAACACCATATGTAGTGTTTTAAGAAACCAAGAGTCTAAATCCTACATTCAGCAGGCTAGCTAGCAGAGCAGATAATATTTTTTACAGCCCTTCCCAAGGAACGGCAAGATAAGTTGCTGCCTGCTGTTGAGCTTGATGAGATGCTTGGCACCATCAAGCCAAACTAAATGGACGGCCTGAAAGCATTGGAGAATCCAACGTAACGTAGGTTTCGTAGTTTGTTTCCCCTTCTGATTAGGGAGAGTTGTTTGTACTTGTTCTAGTGCATTTCTTAACTGTCGTTGTCCTAAGCTGTAGACCATCAAACACAAGGCCATGATCATGGCTAAGGCAGCGATACGCCGAGGTGTCTTCAGGAAAACACTAGAGGCAAAGAAGAGTGGATCTTTGATAAAGCGAAAGCCTCCTTCACACGCCTGCTGGTTCTTATACTCGCGCAGAATATCATCATTGCTCCATTGCTCTTGTTCCAAGAGATTGGTGGCTAAGATGAAACGACCTGCTTGCCGCCGATAGCGTTCGATGACTGGCTCATTGAGGGTTAAGGTAGCCTCAATAGAATAGGTGTAGTGAGTCACAACCGTTGTTTTTGTCGGTCGTCCAGCCTTTGAATAATGAGGTTTTTTGTGGATTTTGAGATCGTCAAGGGTGTGATACCTGAGGATTTTGCCAAAATCTTGGGCTGCAGCTAAAGCATCTGCAGGGCACGAGAAGGTCTGTTTGCAGAGGGTTTTAAGTGCAGTAGTTTTTTGGCTAAACGCCTGATCAATCCGCTTTTGCACTTGTTTGAGTCCAGAGTCTCTGCGAGCTTTACTTTCAACCACCAGCCACCGTTGTTGAATCTCTCCATAGGTACTACATACTTCGACAAAGCTATAGCCGTTGAGAGCACTGGGGTGAAACTGTGAACCCGGCAGCCCTTGTAATAAGTCTTGGGCTGCCGTTGAACTTGCTGGAACTCGGCTAATCCAAGATGTACTTCCTAATGCTTGCAGATTGTCGGCACTGTAGAGGGCACTATCAGCAACAATCACCTCTGGCTGTTGCTGACTCCACTGTTGCTTAAATTCATGGATGATAAGCACAAACGTACTTTTGTCCGCATCATTACCGTTGCCCACTTGTAAAAATAAAGGAATACCTCCGTCCCCACTCACCAGTAGGTTCAATACAAACTGCTTGAGATCATGACGATTGTCCCGTGAGTAGCCGTAGGTGATTTTCACGGGTATCGGCTCCTCTGATTCAGCCAGTGCAGGGGAGGGGGACTCAGGTGCAGAGGGGGATTCGTCTGACGCCTCAACCTGTGGTTTATCTAAGTATTGCCCCTCAACACTAAGGCTTGTCGCATCTAGATGCGCACACCTTAGAGCTACATCGAATTTCTGAACGACTGCCATTGCCACACGGATAAATATCTGGGTCACACCATAGGCATAGAGCTTGTCGAGGACTCGACCGATACGGGTATCGTTGAGGTGCTCTGGCAGTACACCTTGACCGAGTAAGTGCTCGGTTGCTTTGCCTTCGAAAAACTCACTAAATAAGTACAATGGGGCACTCAAAAAGCCCATACCATTTAAAATCAGGGCTTTGACAACTTGACCACAACTAACATTCTCTTGCTCGTGAGTACCTAATAATCGATCCACTATTTCGACAATGCCGATCTCATCGACGATACCGGCGATAATACCGAGATGGTCAATATCCTGAACGTCTATCTCTTGAGGTGAATACATGGACTTGCGTTGAGGGACAACCTCAAAATTATCCCTTGATGGTTAGTACCTGCTGAATGTCGGCTAAATGTAGTGCCTGAGTAGTAACGAAATCAGCTTACAGAGAAAATCCAAAGCTTTGATAATCACATTGTTAGACAGTCCGTGGAGAACGGATAGTCACCTTGCAACCAACCCACAATTTCTTGAGAGAATTCAGTACCCATAGGTTGGTATTTGGCAATTAACTCTGCTTTTCGCATTGGCCCCATCTGCTCCAAACCCTGTTCTGTCAATAAGCTGAGATCATCGATCAGCATATTAGCCAAGTCTGGACGACATAGTGATTGAGCTGCTTCCTGCATCGCTTGCTGAGGACAATATTGCTCTTGTTGCAGATAACTCAGGTGCAGGGTCCGCAACGGAATTTGAGAAAGGTAAGCCTGATTCATGGGATTAACCGCATGTCCTGAGATCCACTCCGCCATTTGAAAGGGCCGATCTTCAAAAGCACTGAGATGCAGATAGTTACACATATTGGCACTATCATTGACCGGATAGTTATCCCAAATAAAGGGTTTTCTCCCTAGCTTCTGACTGACCTCCTGTAGGTGTTCGAGAGGATAGCTGTTCGAGCAAATCTCTGGCCCTGTCCAGAAAATATGCAATTGTGGATCGATTAATTTTCCCAGGGTCTCCAAATAGTCATCGGGGCGTTCTCCAAACAATTGATCCAGAATCCGACTGCTACTGTAGTAGGTCGGGCACATGATAAAAGTTTTTGCCGTACTCAGTTCAGTAATCCGATGGGTGATTTCGGCTTGGATATGGGCAATGCGATCGCAATCTCCTCGCATATCATCAAATAAAATTGCCAGAATATCCGGTTGAAGTTGATTGAGATACCGAATTTTGGCAGTTAACTGCTGAATCGTCTGTTGATCGTAATTGAAGAAGATTTCATATAGATTAATGCCGATTCCCCAAGCTATACCGGCTTGGCGATACCGTTCTCCTAGCCGTTTCAGTTCTACATAGGTAGTCTCCGGCCAACAGTCCTGCCACCGGATGCGCAAATAGGGATCTGCTTTGGGAGCATAGATATAAAACTGATACCCATTTTTCTTGAGGAAATTGGCGTAATCTAACCGAGCTTGCCAGGTCCAAGGCTTACCAAAAAAGCCTTCAATGACGCCATATCCCCACGATTGATGCATGGTCATATTTTTTGCCTAGCCAACCGTATCTTTACCCTTTACTCGATTCATGCAACAAAGCCGTTGTGTGGCACTAATTCTGGAAAACGGAACAATAATTCTGGAGTACACATCTCAACTTTATGCTTTCCTCAAAACATCTATTTCGAAGGATTGCAAATTCTCGGGGAGAGTCACGGTTTTACCAGAGTCCCATTTATTAGAAGCTAAAACAGTCCAGTCCTCTTGGACAATGGGTTCATCTAACTCTAGGGGTTTCTCATAGGCAAAATTGATCAAGATTAGCACCTGCTCAGAGTTTGTCTCTCGCAGATAGGCCATATGTTCGTAAGGGTAATGAATGAGAGTCCGCCAAGTGCCAAACTTGAGAGCCTCACTTTGTGCCCGCACATAGAGCAACTTACGATAAAAGTTCAAGATCGACTCATTGTCTTTTAAGGTGGTCTCTACATTGATTTCCGGGTAGTTGGCATGAACGGGTAGCCAGGGTGCGACCTCTTTACCAAAGCTAAATCCAGCATTGGCCGAAGCATCCCATTGCATTGGGGTGCGAGAGCCATCTCGATTGGGAGGCAGCTCTCCCGTTGGACTAGCTACTATCGCCTGATCGCGCTGTAGTTCGGGGGGGATATCTTGGTTGTCAACCATGCCAATTTCTTGGCCATAGTAAAGCACAGGCGTTCCCCGCACCGTTAAGAGTAGGGTAGCAGCGGCCTTGGCAATTTCCGTGGGATTGGTGCACAAGGCACATTCAATCCAGCGAGACAAATGGCGAGGTAAATCATGGTTATCCAGAAAATAGGTGGGCCAAGCCCCAGCTGGGGTAATCCGCTCTTTCTTCTCGATCTCCCGTTGTAAATAGCCGGGATACCAAGGGCTGAATGGGAATTCAAAGGCAAAGGGGAGATGCAGTTCATCATTGTTGACCCCATAAAAGCTATTGGAGTCATACAAACGGCTGTCGATAAAAGTCTCCCCGATCAAGACCCGATCTTCGTACTCGTCCATGAGGGCGCGAATTTCCCGGATAATTCCATGATTGTCGGGCAGATCTTTGTCGTAGAGGTGATCTTGGTTATAGTAAGCATTCTTGTCGGTTGCCCCAAATTTGACGGGGTTATCTCGATAATATTGGTCCTTGCTATACACACTAGAGGCATCTAATCGAAAGCCGTCAATGCCCATGTCTAGCCAGTAGCGCAGCATGTCATAAATGGCTGTCTTGACCTCGGGGTTGCGCCAATTTAAGTCAGGTTGGTTTTCGTTGAAAACATGAAAGTAATATTGCTGGCGATCTTCATTAAACGTCCACCCGGTTCCCCCAAAATAGGACAGCCAGTTATTAGGAAGTCCCTCTTTATAGCCAGGATCTTGCCAGAGGTACCAATCGCTTTTGGGATTGTCCTGGCTAGCACTGGATTCAATAAACCAGGGATGCTGATTGGAAGTATGGTTGAGCACCATATCCATAATCACCCGGATTCCTCGGATATGGCATTGCTCTATCAGTTCTTGGAATTCTGCTAAGGTGCCGAAGGTAGGGCAAATATCGCGATAGTCGCTGATATCGTAGCCGTTATCCACCATCGGTGACTGATTGACCGGAGACAGCCATATGGCATCAATGCCTAAGTCAGTCGTATTATCGGGATCTCCATCGTTTAGGTAGTCTAGCCGTTGAATAATTCCCCGTAAATCCCCGACGCCATCCCCGTTCCCATCGGCAAAGGTGAGGGGGGTAGATCTGATAAATGACTCCCCCTTGCCACCACTTGTGATTGGCATCTATTGCTGCGGGCATGAAGCTCTTCCTTGATATAAATAACAACACCCAAACTTACAGTCAGGCAATACCTGACTGTAAGAATGCGCCAAAAAATTTCAGAGTGATTGAGAGACTTTCCAACCCTAGGAGAGTTTGGTTAACAGTCCCAAGAACTTAATGGTTCTGGCTGTTAGTAAAGTTCGACGGTAAGCATCTGCAGCCTGTTTAATGGCAGATGCCTGGGTGGGATAGGGGTGGATGACGCTTGCCATACTTCCCAATCCCACTTTGCCAATCATGGCCGTTGTAATTTCACTGATCATTTCACCAGCATGACGGGCAACGATGGTGGCTCCGATGATTTTGTCTGATCCCTTGGCCAGATGAATTTTGACGAAACCTTCTTCTTCCCCATCCGCGAGGGCTCGATCCACATCATCAAACAGGATCTTAATAGTGTTGACATCCATGCCCTGATCCTGGGCTTCCCCTTCATATAAGCCGACATGGGCAATTTCAGGATCCGTGAACGTCACCCAGGGCATAACCAGATCGCTGAGTTTGTACTTACCAATGCCAAAGGGGGAAAATAAGGTATTTTTGAGGACGATGCGGGCAGCAGCATCGGCAGCATGGGTAAATTTCCAGTTCATGCAGATATCCCCAGCTGCATAAATTTTAGGATTTGTGGTTTGAAGGTGATCGTTGACGGCAACGCCTTTGCGGCTATCATACTCAACCCCAACAGCTTCGAGATTTAATCCATCGACATTGGGAGCACGACCTGCACCGGCCAATATTTCATCGACGACAATGGATTCTGCTCGACCATCGCAAATGAAGTGAATCACTTTCCCTGCGGGAGTTCGTTCAACTCGCTTCATTTGGCAGCCTAACACCAGCTTAATGCCTTCTTTGAGAAAGGCTTGCTGCACAATATCTGCAGCATCGGCATCTTCTTTATTCAAGAGATGGGAGCCTCTGTGGAAGAGCACCACTTGACTGCCTAAGCGGTGAAAGGACTGGGCGAGTTCACAGCCAATGGGTCCACCCCCAATCACGGCAAGGCGCTTCGGAAGTTCCGTTAGGGAGAAAACCGTTTCGTTGGTGAGATACCCGGCTTCCTCAATCCCTTCAATTCGGGGCCTGACTGCCCTTGCACCTGTGGTAATCACGGCCTTTTTAAACCGGAGGGTTTTTCCATCTACGGATACCGTATTGGGACCTGTAAATTTGCCCTCTCCCAAATACATGTCTACCCCAGACTTAGCGGCAGCAGCAGCTGAGTCCACGGGACTAATGCGAGCACGAACCTGACGCATCCGCTCCATGACCACTTGAAAGTCGACATCTATCTGGGCTGGCGGATGAATCCCATAGGGCTCAGAGTCCCGCATATCAGCGACGACACGAGCAGATCGGATTAGGCACTTGGAGGGCACGCAACCTACATTTAAGCAATCTCCTCCCATCAAGTGCTTTTCGATTAAGGCGACCTTAAGGCCGACGCCTAGACCTGCTGCGCCCTTCGCAGTGACTAAACCCGCTGTTCCCGATCCAATCACAACCAGGTCATAACATTCAACTGGGGTAGGATTCACCCAATCTGGAGGATGAACGTTATTGATGAGCTTGCGATTATGAACATCCATGGGGGGGATGTTCACACCAGAAAAAGAAGATTGTGTCATGGATTGCGAAAACTCCTCAGGATTAAATAGGTATAGAAACGAAAAACTCTTTCCCAGACCAGTCAAAATCAACGCAACCATTATGCAGATAAATTCTAAGAATCTGCTGAGAGCTGGGCTGCGTAGATGGCGGAACCCATTAGCCCTACTTTGGGATTGAGCACGACATGAATCGGAACTTTATGGAGGAGAGGACTCACTCGTCCCTTAGTCTGAAATGCTTTGAGGAATGCCCCTGTCTGAAGTAAGGGCAAAATTTTAGCTGCTACGCCCCCAGCAATGTACAGCCCTCCATAGGGTAGAAGCTTTAATGCTAAATTTCCAGCTTCAGCCCCATAGGCTTCGACAAAGAGGGCCAAGGTTTTTTGACAGAGGGGATCTGTGCTCTGCAATGCGGCTTGTGCGATCGCAGCTGCCGGATCAACTAAATGATCGGGTTGATCCCCTCTTTGCTCCCAAGCTTGAAAGACCTGGGCCATCTCAGATGACTCTGGATGCTGACCTAAACTCCGCAGAAATCGATAGACCGAGACAATCCCTGTGCCAGACACGACCCGTTCCACAGAAACCCGTTCTAGCTTCATATTCTCTCGCAAGAAATCAAGGAGTTGAAACTCAATAGGCGTGCGGGGGGCAAAATCTGCATGGCCTCCTTCACTGGGAAAGACATGATAGCCTTTAGCATCTGGTATCAGGAATCCTTCCCCTAAGCCAGTACCGGCGCCAATGACGGCAATGGGTGCTTTTGGGTTTGCAGGTGCAGCCTGCAGCGTCGCAATGTCTTGCTTTTCTAAGCCCAAAATGCCATATCCCACTGAAGCAAAGTCATTGATCAAGGCAACATGATTGATACCAAATTCCGACTCCAGACGACGAGCATTCAAAGACCAAGATAAGTTAGTGAGCTCTGAGGTGTCATCGATGACAGGGCCAGCAATGCCAAAACAGGCTGCTTGGGTTGTAGTTCCTGCCTCGGATTGGGCCAGAAACTGCTCAATCATAGGGCTTAAGTCTGAAAAGTCCTGACTTGGGTAAGTCTGTTCAGATAGCGTTGTCAGTTGGGGAATAGAGTGTTGGGAAAGCGATGGTTCTGCTTTGACTAGGCGCAGAATGGTTTTAGTGCCTCCAATATCCCCAGCAAGAATGGTTTGCATAGTCTCCCCTTGGACTTAACGGTTCTCGGTCTTCTTGCGATGGTACCCCTAAGCTTTTGTGAGGGTGACAACTCTAATTTAAGCTTGCAAAGGATAATAAGAAATGGCGAAAGAACCCGTTTAATTGTGTAATGAACAGTATTAGAAATCTATCCCATCTAATATACTCCTCTCCATTCTTTTGTCGGCATCATAGGGTTTTACTCTGAGAAAACCATGATGTTTTCCTGAAAAGATGAAAGAACTAATCTGAGAAGAGTTAGAGGGTTTGCTGAGAAACCTGAGAAAGACTGGGTGAAAAAGCTGCTTAGGAACAGAGCTGAGTATGGACCAAGTACAGGTGATACTTACACAAAAGCATCCAAAGACCACATTATCCTTGGATACTCAAGTTAAGCTAATCCTGTTCGAGAAAAAGTAAACCCCGAAAAAGAATAGCGACGTTAGCAAAAACTAATCTGAAGCGGTGGCTGTATTATCAGAAGAATTATTAGATTCCTGATTCTCTCCGTTTTGATTGTCCGAAGTGGATTCTTGACGATTAGAATTATACTGACGTCGACCAAAGCGGCCAGAGCCTGAACGCTTACGAAACTTTCGGGCATAAGCTTGATTTCGCAAGGCTTTTTCTTTCTTTAGGTTGCGGCGCTTAGCCATAAATACCTCAACAAGGACGATGGACTTCGAATCTTGGTGGACTACATGCCACCTAACCGAAAGGAGATGAAGTCGGCGGAACAATTTATCGTATCACATCCATGAATTCATCGGTTTCACTTCACCATATTTCCCAAATCTATAGCCAAGTACCAGCGGTTAACGGTCTATCTTGAGCAATTAATTTGGAGAAATATACGGCACTCTAGCAGGCCTCAAAAAGCAGCATAGAGAGGGGCTACTGGTTAAACAGGTAGAAGAAAGTAGCCTTTCTCAATGGGATGATCAATTTTTCCCCACCCCAGATGCAGCCCAAGACACTCTAGAGCATCAAAACGATCGGGTGGGGATGATTTCGTCCTGCGAACCTAGATGATATTTTGGTGGAACTGACGGGACGCAATTTGGATTAAAATCCTTACCTATGGTTGCGATCGCGAGCAGAAAAGCTATCATTGGCGCAATACAGATTGTCTTTCCCCCTGCATTGATCGAGGAGCATTTATTGTGGTTGGCACTACTGAAACAGCCGCATCCACCCGTTTAGCAACGGTGATTGAGGCCATTCTCTACCTAAAAGCCCAACCGTTGACCCTCAGCAAAATTGTGGAATACGCTCAATGCGATCGCGATGATGCTGAAGATGCCTTGATCGAACTGATGCAAGATTATGCCCACCGGGATAGTGCCCTAGAAATTGTTGAAACCGATGTTGGCTACAGCCTCCAACTGCGTCAAACCTATAAAAGTATGGTGAATACGCTGGTTCCTGTTGATATAGGAGTTGGAGCCTTAAGAACCTTAGCTGCCATTGCCTTAAAAGGTCCCATTGCCCAAACCGATCTGGTGGAATTGAGAGGATCAGGCGCCTATCAGCATGTCCATGACCTAATGGATCAGGGATTTGTGCAAAGACGTCGTCTATCGACTGGACGGTCTTACCGAGTGCAAGTGACCAATCAGTTCTATCAGTATTTTGAGATTGACCAGCTCCCCAAAATCTAACGTTGCCCAAATCCTACTTTTGTAGTTAAGGCAACCGCTTTTTCTAATTGAGATTGCTAAATTTGCAAAGGCTGGCAAACTTAGCTGAGCATCAAACCATACCTAACCCACGATTGTTTGGTTGATTTGTCAGTAGATCAGGAGATATTGATTCACCTGTGTGATCCTTCAATATCTACCCATTGTTAAGGATATAGACTCTGTATGTTATGCGACACATGTCAGAGAAATCGGACCTGTATACCCCTTGCCCTGGCCCGGACTGACTCAACCCTTCTCCACCAACTGGACACACTACAGCAGTGTGATCTTCAACTCATTCCACCTCACCCCCAGAAGACTAGCCTCCGCCAAAGGATGGGGAAACCCTATCAACACCTGAAAAATCTATTTCTGTTTTGTACCTCTTCGGTTTACCATAGGTTTTTGGTTAACTCCGGTTAACGAATGGTGAAAGCTAAGTTACTATCTTCTAGTAGAGTGCAGGGATATGCGCTAGATCGTTATCCCCTAACATACTAGGTGAACAGATTTGATCTTCCTCCTTGGCATGCTGGACCTAGACTAAAGCGAGAATCCAACCCAAATTTTGTTCTTATCCCATAGGAACCTTGGCTGTTGGAACATTTGTTTTAGTCTTTTGTCGTTGTATTTACCTGGGAAGGATGTTTTCATCAGAATCTTGAACTGTTTCACCAGAAAGTTGTTGATATTCAGGGATTGCAGCGATCGGCTCTATGCAGTTTTTCGCAAAAGAATGTATCTGTTTGGCTGCCATCAAAATTATTAGGTGATGGGCTTTACATTACGGCCATTTGGTTGGATAACAAACAGGTTGCTCGAAACCCTAAATTCTGCGAAGGAGATAAGTTTTAGTGGAAAAGATCAAGATAGCGATAATAGGGATTGGCAACTGTGCAAGCTCCCTGGTTCAAGGGATTGAGTATTACAAAACCAAAAGCCCTGAAGACGCCATTGGCATTATGCATTGGGACATTGGTGGGTTTAAACCCCACGATATAGAAGTCGTTGCGGCTTTTGATGTTGACGAACGCAAAGTTGGTCAGGACGTCTCTAAAGCTATTTTTTCTGCACCTAACTGCACCACAGTCTTTTGCTCAGATCTTCCCGATAGTGGCGTCAAAGTCTCTATGGGTAAAATCTTGGATGGCTTCTCTGAGCATATGAGCGATCACAAGCCTGAATATACGTTTATCCTCAGTCAGGCAGCAGAACCTTCCAAAGCAGATATTGTCAAAAGTCTTAAAGACTCTGGGGCCGAGATTCTCGTCAACTATTTACCCGTGGGTTCGGAAGAAGCGACGAACTTTTACGCTGAATGTGCAATTGACGCAGGCGTCGGCTTTGTCAATTGCATTCCAGTCTTTATCGCTAGCAATCCTCTGTGGGCCGAAAAGTTTAAGCAAAATAATCTTCCCATTGTTGGAGATGACATTAAAGCCCAACTGGGTGCCACCATTACCCACCGCACGCTATCTGACTTATTTAAGAAGCGTGGCGTGAAGTTAGAGCGGACTTACCAGCTCAATACAGGTGGCAACACAGACTTTCTGAATATGCTTAATCGCAGCCGCCTGGCCTCGAAGAAAGAGTCGAAAACCGAAGCGGTTCAGGCGGTATTGGGTGATCGCCTAGACGATCACGATATTCATGTAGGGCCAAGTGACTATGTCTCCTGGCAGCAAGACAATAAAGTCTGTTTTATTCGTATGGAAGGGAAGCTGTTTGGCGATGTTCCCATGAACATAGAACTGCGCTTGTCTGTGGAAGACTCTCCTAATTCTGCGGGCGTCTCTATTGATGCAATTCGATGCTGCAAACTAGCGCTGAAAGCTAAGAAAGGTGGGATTCTCCACTCTCCCTCATCCTTCTTTATGAAGCATCCTCCTCAGCAGTTCACGGATCAAGAAGCCTATGACATGACCGAAGACTTTATTGCAGGTCGTCGGGAAGACTAAGGAAAATCTTGGTTTTGTAAAAAGAAAAGGCCCTACTAAATTTAGTAGGGCCTTTTCTTTTAGCAGATAACGAGTGAGTTTAATAGGCATCCTGAAGTTCGTAGAAATCTGGACTGATATAGTCCTTACGCAACGGCCAACCCACCCAATCTTCAGGCATAAGGATACGAGTCAGGTTTGGATGACCTTCGTAGATGATGCCATACATGTCATAGGACTCACGCTCTTGCCAGTCAGAGGCTTTATACACCCAATACAGAGTGGGGACGCGAGGATCTTCTCGAGGCAGAAAGACTTTGATTCTGACTTCGGGAGGTTGTTCAGCATTGTCGCTGAGCTTCAGGAGATGGTACATGCTGACTAAATCTTGGCCTGGCCCTGAGTCATATCCGCCTTGGCACAGGAGATAGTTATAGCCGTCATCGACCAAAGCCGTAGCCACATCCACGAGCTGATCGGCAGTCACTTTGACCATTTCTATGCCGAGATGATCGGCTCCTAAGGCTTCAACCGTGAAACCTGCTTGGGTCAGATGTTTGGCGACAGGACCTGCTTCAATAATGGGTGCTGCTTGTTCTTCTGCAACAGATTGTTCGTCTTGCGTTGATTCGGGAGAGGACTCTGCCACCGTTTGCTCCTTTGATATGCACTAGAAAATGAAGAAGAAGTTTTTAGAAAGAAGAAGAGGGAATATCCGATTTCATTAGGACCACTCCAAGGCTCCTTTTCGCCAGGCGTAAACCAAACCCACAATCAGGATGGCAATAAAGATCAGGGCCTCGATAAAGGCTAAAACACCTAGTTTATGGAATGCTACGGCCCAGGGATAGAGAAAAACCGTTTCAACATCAAAAATGACGAAGACTAGGGCAAACATATAGTAGCGAATGTTGAACTGGATCCAAGCTCCACCCACAGGCTCCATGCCAGATTCATAGGTTGTTCGCCGAACAGCCCCTTGATTACTGGGACGAAGGACTTTGGACGCACTGAGGGCTAAGAGTGGAACTAAGCTACACAGTAGTAAGAAACCTAATAGATATTCGTAGCCGCTTAAAGCAAACATATAGTAGAGGTCGGATGTGTTCTCGTCGAGTTCTGTAGAACTATTATAAGGTCAGACTCCCCTATTCCCTGGGTTTAGGAAAATAAACCGAGGCTATGTTTGAGTGTTGTGCGGATCCAGGCTGTTCCTTAGTCCCTCTCGCTCTGAACTCTAGTCGTTATACGGGGCGAAAGGGACAAGGAAATGATGACGGATTTAGCTTTTCCCGGCCTTTGCTTTACGGTGGGAATGCTTCTTATTTCGACCCTTGTGGGAGGGTTTAGCTGAGCGATTTCTAGACCGTTCTTCGTTATCGCACAAACTAATATTCAGCTTCTGCCCCCGGACTCTGACCTGTTTCAGATGTTGAAAAACAGATTTTGGCATGCACTCTGGTAGATATACCGTACTGAAGGTATCAAACAATTTGATTTGACCGATATAGCGAGGAGCGAGGTTAACTTCATTTGCGATCGCACCCACGATATTCTTCGGCTTCACCTCATGTTGGCGGCCCACCTCAATGCGGAATAGCTGCATCTGTTGATGGGAGGGTTTACCCAAATCTGCGGCCCAGTTACTGGTTTGAACGGCATGACCCGCATCTGACGATAAATCTTCTTTGGGGGGGACCAAGGGCTTATCTTTTTGCACTAAATAAGCTAGGGAGGCAGCGATTTCTCGCAAGTTCAAGTCCTGCTCCTGCTGATAATTGGAGATCAGATCTTCAAAGAAACCTAGATCCTGATCTTCGATGGTGTCAGTAATCAACTGCTTGAATTGAACAATCCGACGATCGGCGATATCTGCATGACTAGGGATTTGCATCGGCTGAATAGGCTGGCGGGTGGCCTGCTCAATAGACCGCAGCATCCGCTTTTCCCGAGAAGACACAAATAGGATGGCATCCCCTTGTCTTCCCGCTCTCCCTGTTCGACCAATGCGATGGACATAGGTTTCTGTATCGTAGGGAATGTCGTAATTAATCACATGGCTAATCCGTTCGACATCCAACCCTCGGGCAGCAACGTCCGTGGCCACGATGATGTCTAAACGACCGGCCTTGATCCGTTCAATAGTTTTTTCCCGTAAAGGCTGGCTAATATCGCCGCTGAGGACCGCACTGGAGTAACCTCTAGCCTCTAGTTTCTCAGCCAATTCGGCTGCCATAACTTTGGTGCGAACGAAGACCAGCATTGCTTCAAAGTCTTCAACTTCTAAGATGCGGGTTAGGGCATCGAGTTTGCTGAGGCCTCGAACTTGCCAATAGCGTTGGGTTACCGTCGAAACGGTGGCAGTTTTCGACTTGATTTGAATCTCGACGGGATCCTTGAGATGTCGCTGAGCCACTCGTCGAATCGCAGAGGGCATCGTGGCGGAGAATAGAGCGACCTGCCGCCCTTTCGGTGTTGCGTCTAGGATTTTCTCAACATCTTCGATAAAGCCCATGCGCAGCATTTCGTCGGCTTCATCTAGAACAATAGTTGAGAGGTTGTCTAGTTTGAGTGTGCCTCGCAGGAGGTGATCGATCAGTCGTCCGGGTGTTCCCACAACTGCATGAACCCCGCGACGGAGTTGTCGGAGCTGGGTGCTGATATTTTGTCCACCGTACAGGGTGGCGATATGAAAGCCAGGAAGATGGCGAGCATAGGTCTGCATTGCTTCTGCCACCTGAATCGCTAATTCTCGGGTAGGCGCTAAAACTAAGATTTGAGGATGGGTTTTGGATAGATCCAGTCGGCTCAGCAGGGGTAAAGCAAAGGCTGCCGTTTTGCCCGTTCCTGTTTGGGCTTGGCCTAGTAAATCACGGCCTGCTAATAAAGGTGGAATACTCTGGGCTTGAATCGGAGAAGGGGACTCATAGCCGACTTCTTCAACGGCTTGCAGCAACGGTGGTGCGATCTCAAGATCGGCAAACCGAGAAAGGGTAGGTTGTGACATAGGGAAGTTAAAAAGGTTAGGTAACCAGGCCTGACAGCATCACATCAGATCAAGGAATAGGGACAACGGAGGTACATTGCTATACCCCGGACGCAGTTATGGAAGTCTGGGCCAGCTTGTGGCGACGGGTTGACCCAACTCACTAGCTTACAGAAGACCTAACCATCATAAACGATATAGTTCTGAAATAGGTCCAATGTCATGGATATAAAGGCTATCCTCTTGTATGCCAATCCATTTCTAGCCAATGAGCAATCACTAGGATGACTGCATTGGATAGAATGGTTGAACCTTGTGCTTGAGGATTCCGCTAAATATGGAATAGAAAACTACCGTATTAGATTAAAAATGGGAATGGTTGTTAGCCTAGAACAATCTTGTTTTTGACTTTATTATCGCTATGAACTTTGGGCATCCTAAGGATAGAGAATGCCATTTTTAGTAATGGCATAATTGAGCCCTTAGCAGATGATTATTGGAGACTAGCATGTCCCGGAGCAAACTTTCCTCACTGACCCATATTCGCTACACTGTTCACCAGGATGTGAGTGAACCTGCCCTTCAGCTTTTACAATTCATTGCTCAACAAAAAGGCAATGCAACCTTTCAACAACTTTTAATTAAAGCCAATAATTCCCTAGAGACTTTGGTTGAGTTAATCGAAGAATTAATGGCAATGAAGTTAATTCAAGAAACAGATCCTTCTAAGGTCACTTTTGTTGAAGATCCTTGGGATGGCTCATCCGAAGCTGCTGCTTCTTAACTCATCAGAAGCGTTTTCTTCGACTTTTTTGCTAAGTCCTCCTCATTAGAGACGATTACGGACTAGATAAGGGAGGCTTTTATCGGCTTGCTCCTCTATAGTCGAGATGATTGCAGAGATCAAAATACCTGATTAATCTGCTAATCCCAAATCTATGTAAGACCGAACGATTGTCTGTAATCCTGCACTAAGAGCTCTGAAATCGTCAGATTCAACCTACAATGCGGTAAAAAATTCTCCTTTGAGAAAATTAAAGGAGACAGAATGTCATGCCGCAAGCTATCTCATACGGTTTGGGAATACAATCGTCATGTGATTTTTTATGCTCAATATTGCAAGAAGCAGATTTATGGCCAGGAATAGGTTATTGCTTGGTTCAGGGCTTCGTGATAGGAGCCGGTATCAGGTGAGTGTGATAGAAGAGAAGGCACCTGATACCGGCTCCTATCTCCTATATATAGGCTGATCAGAGTATTCCGCTGAATTATGGTGTGTCGAACGTCGTCGGCTATATGAAGGGTAAAAGCACAATCAACATTGTTTGAGAGTTGGGCAATAGTCGGAATGTAAGTGGCTATAGTCCAGGCTAAAGTGGCTGGCACCTAGCTTATTGGAATCGAGACTGGAATACAGGTGCTATCGTTGCTGTCGCTGAGTGGAATAAATGACCTTATGTAAACACCTTAATTCTTCGGCCAAAGTATTATCTGGCATACCTTCTCCAGCACGCCGATACCAATATCTGGCATTGCTTAAATCTCCTTCGACACGATGTAAGTAGCCATGAATTAGGCAAGATGTTTGGTCTGATTGATGCTCTACCAATTCATGTGCTTCATGCCATTTCCCAGCCATTGCCAAATCCAAAGCATTGATATGCAGGTCAGTCACAGTTCCCCCAGAGATTGACTAAAAACTTTTACCTACTGTTAGTGACGGATTGATTTTTCGCTGTTTGAGTAATTTGTCAATGTATTCTAATCACCTCATAGAATATATTACCTATGAGTAGTAAAAGACATCTTAAATAATCTATTCTTCATTATTGACCTTTTTGCTTGAGATTTTTAATTTTTCTCAATGAAGACTGCTTGCATGATGGGCTTGCTTTAACCTCAGTTTTTCAGGATTTCTGATAAAAAAGATCGAAGTTATCTTGTGCCCTAGCGTCTCTAAGACAGCAATCGTTTCAACTTTGTTTGAGATCGAGAACTGAATCCCCGTTTGGCCATTGACCTGAACTAGATTGAGGGCTGAGATATGGCCCAATTTGCGTTGATACCGATGGATGGCACGGAGGAATCCGCTTACTTTGGCTGCACCCTGAATGGGCTTGAGGGCTGCAACTACATGCCCTCCGCCATCGGACCAGAGGGTAATATCATCAGCTAGATATTGCAGCAAGCCCTCCATCTCTCCCTGTTGGCAAGCCTGCATAAATTTCAGGGTAAGCTGCTGGTGCTGTTCGGGGGAAGACGAAAATCGAGGTCGTGGCTTGGTTACTTGTTGACGGGCTCGGCGAGCAATTTGACGACAATTAACGGCACTTTTCTCAACGATTGGCCCAATTTCGTCGTAGTTATAGTCAAAGATCTCTCGTAATAGAAAAACGGCTCTCTCGATTGGGGAGAGCCGTTCTAGCATGACCAAAAAGGCCATTGTTAAGGAGTCAGCCAGTTCAACTCGATGATGGGGATCGGCTGAGAGATCGGTGACGATTGGTTCTGGAAGCCAGGGGCCAATATATTGCTCTCGCTGAACTTGAGCGGATCGCAAGCGATCGATACAGAGTCGGGTGATGATGGTGGTGAGATAGCTTTTGACAGACCGTACTTGAGATTTTGATACGGTTTGCCATTTGAGAAATGTATCCTGCACCATATCTTCGGCATCCATAACGGTGCCCAGCATCCGATATGCGATCGCAAACAAAAGCGACCGATATTCTAAAAAATCATCCGTTGAGGCTACCGAGTCTTGAGTCCCCATAGACTGACTCCAATACCAATTCCTTCTGAAACAGCTAGCAAGATTGCAGTTATTTGAAATAAAACCCCCAAGGGGGTCGGAGGCAACTGTGAAATATGATCTGGACTGATAACGACAAAGTGGTTGTAAAGCCCAAAGAGCAAAGATCCTGTCATCGATAGTAACAGCACAGTTAATGCCCATTGAACTCGCTGTCTCCAGATCAAAAGTGCAGCAATGATGGGTAGAACTGTAATCACCCCACCAATAAAAATGGCTTGTGGGACTGAGATAGGAACCGGAATCAGGAAGTGGGCTAGGCCATGCAGCGCACTAATCACGGCATGGATAACAACTGCAATTATGACTTGGGTTGTTAGGTTGCTCATGATTCTGTTCAAGCGACAGCTGCAACAGTGTAACTGCCAGGCAAGATTTGAGCTGCAATTGCCAGTCGATTCCAGCTGTTGATAGTCACAATTGCCATTAAAATTTTCGTGACCTCTGCGTCCGAGAAATGTCGACACACTTCGGCATAAACCGTATCGGGGACGGCTTTCTCCGAAATGCACGTTACCACCTCAGTTAAAGCTAGGACAGCCCGTTCTGCTGGAGTAAAAAAGGACGTTTCTACCCAAGCACTCAGGGCATAAAGGCGCTGTTCCGATTCGCCGTCGGCTCTGGCTTCTTTCGTATGCATGTCAATGCAGAAGGCACAGCCGTTGATCTGAGAGGCTCGTGTTTTGATCAAATGCAGCAATGGCGGCTTCAGGCCACAGTTATGGAGATAGGTCTCTAATCCCAACATAGCTTGATAAGCTTTCGGATCGGATTGACTGAAATCGAATCGTTGAGTCATGGGAACGCTCCAAAATGGGTTTCTAAACAGGAGACGAATGAAACCGACAAGCTGTGACAAGTTTGGCTAAATTTTCTGATGAAGGGATCACGATGACTGATAATAAAGTTATGTCGGCAAGGGAGCTAAATCTGTGGGTATCGAAAATCCGAATGCGATCGAGCATCAGAATGTACCACAAGCCCATCAAGGGCTACATGACTTTCTCTACAGTTCGGATGATGAGCATACGGCAGGCACCGCGATTACGCCAACCACAGATCAATCCACAGAAGTCCCTATTCCCATCTCTACTTGGTGTGAAGCTGCAGGCGAGGTCAAGGTTGCAGGCGTTTATGCTGTGTTTGATCAAGCCGGCAGTCCCCAATATGTAAACTATTCCCGCAATGTTTCCTTATCCTTGAAAAGCCATATTTCTCAGCATGGTGAGGATATCTGTGCTCAAGTAAAAGTTCAACCCTTTAAATTTCCCAAACGAGCTGAAATGGAGCAGTTGCGGGATCAGTGGATAGACGCCTTCCCCAGTCTTCCGCCTGGAAATACCGGAGACGGCAAATGGGCTGGGTCGGTTAAAGATGCAGCACTCCAAGCTATGTCGGCTCAAGAACGGCAGGTCTATGAAGAAAAGAAAGTGAAATTGCAGAAAGCAATGGCTCTAGGCGTAGCAAGCAATACCCAGCCCCAGAGCGAAGCAGAACGTCGGCAGGATTTGGAGTCTGCAATTAACGATGATAACTGGAGTGAAGTGATCCGCGAACAAACAAAGGAAACTCGTGCAGAATAGGGTTTGTGGCGGTACGGCTATCTACTGATCTTAGCTAGGTTTTACTCTGACTGAGTAGTTCTTCCCACCTCGCTAGGATCATATCAGTATAGTCTTGGGCACTAATCCCATAGGCACCAATGGCAAACCCATCGTTCATTTCAATCAGAGCGGTTTTGCCAGAATCGAATACACCAAAATCAATCGCGTAACCAGCATAAGCCTCACCCGATTCCCTAAGGATACGGATGGCCTTTTCAACAGTATCTCGATTTACTTGAACCAGCGGATTGCCCTCATAGTGGTGAATCCCTCTGATTTGGGATCGAACAACATAAACTCGATACTCACTGCGCCAATTGACGACTTCCGAACAAATCAGTGGTTCGTATTTTGATACACCTGAAACTTGGGCTAAATCAGACTCAGATTGAAAAATCGCCCCTGTAAATTGCTTTCGACGAGAACAGGGTTTGGCAAAAATGGCAGGATAGTCCCCTTTCTCTAGTCTAATTGCTAGGTCTGATACAGTTGATTGCCAAGTCCGTCGGTGCAAACAATCCTGTAAGCAAATTGGATAGTCATTGGGTTCTGGCCAAGGAATGTTCAGTTGTTTCAACGCCCCCAAAATACAAGGAAGATTGCCGACCACAAGGGTATGTTTACCAAGAGGGAGTTGTCGGCGATGTATACGCTTTTCCGTGAAAAAGGAGTAGGGTATTTTTCTCCGATTTAACTCTTCAACGACCTGTTGCTCTTCTGTTTCTAGTTTTCTATTCCCTAGCTCTTGAATAAAAGCTTTAGTAATCGTTGACATAGGTAAAGAAACAGTGGGATTGCTTCACGCCTGAATGAATTGTCTAGTTTTCCCTGAAGATACATTCATATAACCCTTAAGCTTGTTCAAGCTAAAGCACAGCAACAACTGACTCAATACTTTTATCTAGTCCTAGAGTATTGGTGGGTCCAACTCCATCGAGTTCTTATCTAGATTGAATAGCCGTTTTTACTCCATCATATTCAGGGCGGAATAATCCTTGCTCATGCATCACCTGCTCTAGGCGATCCGCACCACCGATATATTGCCCTCCCAGCCAAATTTGGGGAACGGTAATCGGTGTTTTGGGGCCAACGAGGGGCTTTACCCGTGCCAACATTTCGTAGAGTGAGCGGGGGCTGCGAACCACATCATGGTAAGTGTACTGAATACCTGCTTGGTCTAAATAAGCTTTGGCACGTTTGCAGTGGGGGCAGCTCTCTTTCCCAAATAAATGACTTCTTTGGATCGGGACTTTGCTAGCATAAGCGGCAGTAACGGCTTCTGTCAGTAATCCTCGGTTGAGAGCATGGCCTTGACTAATGACTTTGTCATTCACCATCACAATTGGAGCATGCCATCCGCCTTTGAGTAAGGGCTTCCACCACTCTGATAACCATTCGCGGATTTCTAGTATGACGGGAATGCCTGCTAGCTCATGTTCCAAGGTGTCTAGGATGACATCTTTGGTCAGGGTGCATTCGCCACAAGGAATTTTGACTTTAAAAGGTCCCCATGCTCCTGCCCAACGGTACAAGGTGATGACAACTTCATGGCCTGACATAGTGTGCTCTCGCTATTAACTTCAGAACTATGTCTACTATGGCTACCCTAAAGAAAAATGCACTGAACCCGAGCTTAATGTTTGATGAGATCCTCCCTTTTCTCAATTCAGATATTACAGGATTTGTAAAACGCTCATATTCTTATCAACCCAGTATGGGGGATTGGGCTAGGGTTGCCACCATTCCGTTAGCCATTCTCGGATTTCCGATTCTACTGGAATTCCGACTGTCTTGGTGGTTAACGTGTTTAAAAGTGCATTATCTCTGAGAGGACTGTCTTTACTAGTTATGTTGACTTCAACGGAACTCGATGCTACAGCTCGACGGTATATCTCGATTAAAACAGTAGGGCCTGGCATGGTTTACTCCTGGAAATATCTTCACAGTTATATGTACTATGACTTTCCTAACGGAATGGCTCCTGAAACAGAGATGAATGTTGTGTGAGATTTTCTCCTGCCTGATGAGAATGGAGTACGAATCTTTATTCTGCTTCTTAATGGCTAGTTAGACTAACTGTTGCAAGTATGGGTAAGGGTGATTTGGAGTTGCGATCGCAACCCACTATCCCTAATCGACAGAATCTGCTTGCCAATGCCCAGACTTACCCCCTATTTTTTCTAGCAACTGAATATCGATGATTTGCATGGATTTATCTAAAGCCTTAGCCATGTCATAAAGCGTTAAAGCGGCAATAGACACCGCCGTCAGAGCTTCCATTTCGACACCTGTTTCCGCCTTTGTTTTTACTTTGGCTTGGATTTTATATCCGGGTAACTCTGAATGAGGCTGAATGGACACCTCCACTTTACTCAGTGGCAGGGGATGACAGAGTGGAATCAATTGTGAGGTTTGTTTTGCTGCCATGATTCCAGCGAGGCGAGCAGTGCCTAGCACATCCCCTTTAGGTGCATTCCCTGCTTGAATGGCTGCGAACGTTTCATCGTTCATCTTTACCTGGCCTACGGCAGTTGCTTCCCTTACGGTTGTGACCTTTTCTGAAACATCCACCATTTGGGCTTCCCCTTGGTGATCGAGGTGGGTCAGTGCTGATTGTTGATTCGACATAATTAATAAGGGACTCCTGATGTGGACAGCTTTCACAAGTTGTTCTTGCTATACTGTTAGGCTGTGGTAAGATAATAATCCCTTAGGGGCTTGTAGCTCAGTGGACTAGAGCACGTGGCTACGGACCACGGTGTCGGGGGTTCGAATCCCTCCTAGCCCGTTCCATTCCTAAATTTACAGTAACCCCAGATGATTTATGTCTCTCTGGGGTTTGCTTTTGCCAACGAAACTTCCTTTGGAAAGACAGTCTTGGTCTTAATCACTGTTTGCAAGAAAGATTGAATACAACACTTCATTGCAATTGAAGGGCTAAAGTCAGGCTAATCTATTGGACAAGTACTGTAGTTCTGTTATTAGAGGTAGATATTTTTCTATGCCTTGTCAATCATTGCGATATTCTACGGCTCTATTAAGTACTGCTGCAGCTTTTTTATTGTTGGCAAGTTGTTCTACTGAGAACCCAACTAGTGACAAATCATCTACAAACGATACTTGGCCAGGAACTTGGGAATTTAAAGATCCAGTCAGAGAGGAAAAGGTTACCTTTATATTGCGGCCGGATCGAAAGGTATATCTGATTACCCCCGATCCAACAACAGCCAAGGACAAAGTAATTGAAATTCCACTAGCAAAAGTTTCTGACAAGACAGATTTACCTGAAAATATTAAACCCATTCCCTTGTTTGATGCAGTCACTAATCAGACAGCCAAGCAAGTAGCTAAAGCGCGCGAAAACTCTGCCCAAAGTGCACTTGGTGCTATAAATAGAGCCCAACAGGCTTATCGGCTTGAGAATCCAACCTTTACGACTTCATATAAAGAGTTACAAATGAGACGTTTTGACAACGAATTTTATGATGTTCAGATCGTCTCAGGTGATGTGAACCGAGCTTATGCAACAGCAACAGCCAAACGCTCAGATAATAGGAGCTTTAGTGGTGTAGTCACCATAGAAGACGGTATAACCACAGCTCATATCTGTGAGACGGAATCCGCATCCCAAACCCCTCCTCCCATAAACTGTGAACCATAGGGTAATGATTAGGGTGGGGAATGTGTCCGTGTTTAGGCTAATCCATCGATGAGAGCCAAGACTTGGTGAGCCATTTGTAATTTACTGCATCTAGGAATAGCCACCGGATGTCCGGTTGCATCTATAAACACAGCTTGATTCTGATCGGTGCCAAATCCACTTTGGGGTTGATCAATGGGGTTCGCAACGATGGCATCCAACTGTTTTCGCTCTAACTTATCTTGAGCAGGGGCGATGATATCTCCTGTTTGGGCAGCAAAACCAATCAGTTTCTGGTGAGGCTGTTTTTGCTGTCCAAGTTCCGCCAGGATATCTGGAATAGGTTTGAGGGGTAAGTCCGTGGGTAGAGATTTTTTGGGTAGCTTCTCAGGAAAATAGTGGGCTGGTTTCACATCGCCAACTGCCGCTGCCATAATTGTCCAGTCAGCTTGAGGATATGCTGCTAACACTGCAGCACGCATTTCTCCCGAACTGGTCACGGCAACCGTTTCTAATTGAGGTGTTGTGGGTAATGGAGTTGCTAAGGGACCATGCACCAACTGAACTTCTGCCCCTCGATACCAAGCGACTAAAGCCAGAGCCAGCCCCATTCTTCCTGATGATGGATTACCAATAAACCGAACAGGATCGAGATGTTCACGAGTTCCGCCAGCACTGATCAGAATCCGTTTACCCTTTAGATCCCTTTTGCCCTTAGTCACTAAAAGGGAATTGATGTAGGTCAATAAATCAGCGGGTTCCGCCATCCGACCTTCCCCTACGGTATCGCAAGCTAGCATGCCAGCCGCAGGCCCCAACGCGTGATACCGCTGATCTTCAAGTAATTGTTGCCAATTGCGCTGAACCACCGACTGTTGCCACATAGTGGTATTCATCGCGGGGGCGATCAGGATAGGAGCAGTGGAAGCCAACATGGTATTGGTCAACAAATTATCAGCCAATCCCGTCGCTAGCTTGGCTAAGGTGTTGGCTGTTAAAGGAGCTAGGACTAACAAATCAGCCCATTCGCCCAACTCAATATGTAAAGGGCGAGTGTGGTGAGGTTGCCACAGACTCGCGTCTGCATATGCTGGCTGTCGGCAAAGGGTGGTGATGGTTAAGGGGGTAATAAACTCTTGGGCGGCAGGAGTTAGAATCGCCTTAACCTCAGCACCGGATTTCACCAATGCTGAGATGACTTCACAGACTTTATAGGCAGCGATACCGCCACCGATACCAACTACGATACGGGAAGACACTAGGTCGCTATCAGCTCACAAGTAGGATGGGGATTAGGATTCGTCGAATGCTTCTAGATCTAATAGGTATAGATAAGATTCGGCTAGTTCTGGACGCTGGAAGGCAATCGATCTCAATAAATGCCAATCTTCCAAAGCGGCAAAGGGGGTTTCGTAGTCATCTTCTTCTAACCGCTTGGCGAGCAGAGCTACGTCCTCTTCGGTGAACCCTGAAACTTTTTTGTTTTCACTGTGTGTGACACTCATCAGCTAACCCCCACCTCTGGTATAGACATCTTGGGTAATGTCGTTCAAACAAACCGATCTAGTCACATTTTGGACTTAAATGACCTGTTTGGCTAATTCTTTCCAAGAATGGAAAGAGTAATGAACAAACAACCATATTTCCTACGCCGATCATACCCTTTCTTCATTAAAGACGGTCTGCTTTTTCTTTAGTAGCGATTTATCTATAGAATTCTCAATCAAGATATGTAAAGACCAAGTTCTGTTAGGGAATATCGTGGGCCGAGGCTCTTTCTCTAGGATCAACTTCTCGGCTTACAAAGCCAAAAGACGTGATAGTCTGGCAGCATCAAAAATTTAGTGGCATTCCACTCTTTAGTTTCACCTGTAGACGTCTAGGACTTATTTGCAAATGGCTGTATTGGATTCCAAGGGACGCTTATTCGGTAAAGTCAACCTCTTAGATGCTGGGGCTGTCTTAATCATGTTGCTTGTGGTGGGGGGGATTTTCTTATTCCCAGGACCGTCTGGCACCTTGGCAAATTCCGATGCCAATGTTGAGGTTGATTTATTGGTATTAGGATTGAAAACTCGAAATCCCAAAACTTTGATCAAGGAGGGGGAGAAGGCTAGTTTTAAAATCCGTAACCAACCGATTGGTGAGGTCAAGATTAAGAAAGTAGAATTTATGCCCAGAACCACATTGGCTCCTCAAGCGGACGGTTCTGTCAAAGCCGTTGCCGATCCTAGAGAGGAAGAAAAATTCTCAGTCAATATGATTATCACATTGGAAGGAAAGGGCCAAATGACGGGTAATGGCCCAGTTTTTGGCGGTACTTTAATCAAAGTTGGCCTACCTGTGGAACTAGATGGTGGACTGTACAATTTCAAGCCCAGCGTGATAGATATCCGAGTCCCAGAGGGATAGGATTATTTTGAGGCTGATAGGAGTCGTATTTTGAATTTTAGGACTCTGTTGTGTCTTGAAAGTTGTGAAGATTGATCTCAACTGCTGAGAACTCTTTTTAGGTTGAATCAATGGGCAAAGTCCCAAGTTTAGTAATGTGTCTGAAGTAGATATGAATCCCAAAGGCCAGCTTTCCCCTTAATAGGAGAAGGCTCAAGTTACGTTGCTTGCCCCCTGGATCTATGGGCAGATACTCCAGGGAGCAAGCAACGCGATATGTGTAGTGGGTTAACATTCACCCTGGTCATTCGCAGCCCTTTGTCTGAGCTGAGGGATTGTATATTGGGCTTTGGGAGCAAAATTTTGGCATCTACGAAAGTTTGGATCACTGACTACACTGCCTGGCCCGAATAGCATGACTGAATCTTTGTGTTTAGGATCGTTTAACCAAACTCTTCCTGAAGGGGTGGCGATATAGCCATAAATTTTCTCTTGGATATCTGCTTGTAAGTCTTCTACAGAGGGAACTTCTGTGTCGGCATCTATCGTATAGGAACCGTGGGTATGGTACGAAGCAAGGATCGTAAAGCCTACCGGTGGATCATTGGGTTCACAACTATCTGCACGCCCCCGTTTAGGGGATGTTCCAGTGAAAGGGCCGCCGGTGTAGAACCCAAAATATCCACAGTATTCAACCCCTTCTCTAATGGAGAGAGTTTGGACCCTATCTAAGTGTTCAGCAGCAACCTCGTGGAGTTCTTCCAATTCACTGTTAGTGGGACTGTAGTGTTGAGCTAAAGCGATGGGAGAGGTCAGGACCAGCAGGGTAGTTACTAATACACCTGCCAATTTGGTTCGTCGTTTGATGGGTTGAGTCATTTTGCTGCTCCTCAAGGATTTGTAAGGGCGAAGGCTGGTTTAACGTTCCGGGTTTAAAAGGGTCAGTAGGTTGGTAGGGTATGCTTCGCTGTTGAGTTCACTATCCCAAAGTCAAACTGCAGAAAAAATCCTGAAAACTTCAGATTTATTCAGGAACTTATTCAGGTCTGTGATCGAATTTCAACTCAAGGGCTGACTTGAATGAAAAAAATTGCTTATGATCTTCGTGGCAATCCCAATGGGTAATCTCTCGGCCATTTTATGGCACTGATTATTCAGCTTGTCCCATTAGGGAAAATGCAGCCCAATCTCGTGGGTTGGGGTGCTGTTCACGGGTTTTTAACATGGCATGGCGTAGAGCTTGAGCTTTATCTGGGTTTTGTTGCCAGTGGGTATAGAATTCTGTCATGAGGTTGGCTGTGGGGGCGTCGGGGACGGCCCATAGAGACACGATTAAGCTGGGAGCACCTGAGGCCATCAATGCCCGAGATAAGCCAATCACTCCATCTCCAGTGATGGTTCCAACTCCGGTATTACAAGCACTCAGAACCACGAGTTCTGCTTGGAGATCGAGGTTGAGAATTTCTGAAGTGGTGAGGAGGCCATCGTTTTGTTGGGCGGATGGGGTGAGTGCGATCGCACCGGGGATACTCAATCCTAAATGCTTCAGTTCTTCCAATAGTCCGTGGGTGGCTAAATGAATGACAGGTGCTTTGGACATCTGTTCGGTAACCAACGATTCAGTCGCGTCAGACCCAGTCAGGGCAGAGGTGTCAAGCAGTGAGGCAATCTTGACAGCTTCCTGCTCAGCCCCTGGCAAGGGCAGCAGCGGTTCAGCAGGTAGATCTACTCCGGGGGAGATATGGGGCATGTCTGGGTTGCCGACTACCAGAGCTTTTCGAGGACTTTTTTGTAATTGCTTCCGTCGTTGTTCGGTATAGTGCAGCAGTTGAATTGATGGAACTGTGAGCATGGTATGTCGGGCGATTAACGGACCATCTTCTCCTTCTAGAGCTGGGAAAGGCACCATAAACAGCTCACGATGGGGGATGAAGATGACGCGGTCATCGGCATCTTTAGGTAGCAAGTCTGCGATCGGATCAATGAGAACCTGATGGAGTTGACTCAAATGATCGGGAGACTGGGCAACAGGAAGACCATCCAGGGAAAGAGACATCATGTCTGTACCAGTCCCCATTTCCATTGCTTGTCTCGCTTCTGCAACCATTTGAGGGAGTGATTGCTGCGATTGTTCCGATAGCGCCTTCAGATCCACTTGTCGCAATGAGACTAATCCATCGGGTGTGATCACCCAAATCAGGAGCTGTTCTGGCAGCAGTGAGTACTCGACTAACGTGGCTTTTTGGCTGCGAGCGATGTTGCGAATTTGATCAATGGTTGGGGGGCTAGGCTGCTGGAATTGACTGGAGGAGTCGGCCCCAATACGAGATGAGAGCAACTCAACAAAGGCCCGGGCCCGACCTCGTTCAGCAACTTCTAGGGCTTGATCGGGTTTCTCCAGGGCAATCAACGCAGTTTGTAGATAGGAGTAGGTAATCACCTGAGTCTCAAACAATGAGACTTTGTTGGCATCGGTTAGACCCGGACGTAGAGACTCCCAGATTGCAACTGCCTTAGCCAAAGCATTACTGGCCTTGGAATAGTCTTTCGTCTGAAGCCAAGTTTCTCCTATATTGTGGTGAGTGAGCCCCACTCCGGGTTGATTCTCAATGGTTTGATTAATCGTCAAAGCTTGCCTAAAAGCCTTGAGAGCTTGTTTCGCATTTCCCTGGTGACGGTAGGCTTTGCCCAGCAGATTGAGGGTCGATGCCATTCCAGCTTGATCTTCAATGTCGGTTGCTACGTTTAAGGCTGATTCCAATATCGTTGCGGCTGCCTCAGGTTGCCCTAAGCCGAGCAGGGCTGCTCCTCGGGTTTCCATAATCAGGCGTTCATGAAAACGCTTATTCGGAAAGGCGGGCGGTATGTTATCAAACAGACCTTGAGCTTTATCCAGGGCTTTTAATGCTTGGGGCTGTTGGCCTTGACGAATAAATAGTCGGGCTTGCCAGCCATAGAGCAATGCCTCTTCCTTAGTATGTTCGTATATCCCTCCTCCATCTAATCGGAAGGGGTTTTGATTGCCCAGAGAGACCGATGCTTGTTGGAGTAAATCCTGAGCTTTAGTGTAGAGCGCTAATCGTTCATAGACGGAAGCTAGGCCGGTTAGAGACACAACGATTCCTGATTCATCGGTAATGTCTTTCCGAAGTTGAAGGGCCTGTTCATGGGTTGCTAAGGCTTGGGGATAGTTGCCCAACTGGTGATAAATATCGCCTAAACGATTGAGGCTATCCCCTAGTTTGTGGCGATCACTATTTTGCTTGTAAGTATTTTGCAGCGTTTGAAAGCTTTGGAGGGCTAATCGTAAATTACCTTGTTGATACTGTTGTTCTGCGGTTGCGAATTGATCCTGAGCTTCATCACTAAACAAGCAGACGCTGCTAGGTGTAACTGGACAAAGTTTTTTCTGGATCGGATTCGACAACAGATTGAGGGAGGTGAGCTTTTGTAGAGGCGTTAACATGCTCACATCTTGAATTTGATTTAGATCTAAGACCACATAACTGAGGTTGGGGAGCTTAGCTAAGGGCGATACATCTTTAATTTGATTGCGACCGGCCAGAAGGAAACTCAGATTGGGTAAGTGGCTTAAGGGGCTGAGATCCTTGATCTGGTTGTCCATAAGATTAAGGTTGCTCAGATGAGGTAAAGACTTGAGGGGACTCAAATCTGTTATTCCCTGATTCTGGAGGTTAAGCCCCGGATTAGAACCCAGAATTTGCTCTGCTTCAGAACAGTCCTTGGTTTTCGCAATTTTTAATAAGGTCGTAACGGTATGGCGTTGTCCTGGTTCGAGCTGGACAATATTGGTGCACCAGTCTGAGAACTGTTTCTTTGGGACAGCGTTTGCAGAGGAGAGGGGATGAAGTGCTATCCCAAGACCAAATAGTGCTGAAAACCTAGCCCGAAAAGAACTTGGACGCATAGGATGAAGACAACTAACCCATACATATTAGGGTGCCCGATTCGAGCAAACTTGTTCTATGTAGGGTGAGGGATGCGGTTTTAATATGTGCGGTTCGGTCCCATCCATAATCTTGTTCTGGAAATAGCTCTTGGGAGTATGAGGTGGTTTAGAAATCTTGATTCTTTGGAGGCAATGATTGACTTACAGTCAAAACAGCCTGCTTTATACCTAGTTAATTATGCGTCTCTTAAACAGTGCTCTTTCTTGCCTGATTGGTTGTATTTGGATGTTGTTGGCGACACCTGCGATCGCAACTCCGATTTGGAGTTATGAAGGCGCATCCGATCCGGGACATTGGTCAGAATTGCAGTCCGACTATTCCCTCTGTTCAACGGGACAGGCGCAGTCACCGATCAACTTGCGATCGCAAGATCTCAACAGCGATCACGAAACCCTAAATGTGGACTAC
The DNA here is from genome assembly GCF_021497025.1 of Acaryochloris sp. 'Moss Beach'. NCBI lineage: Bacteria > Bacillati > Cyanobacteriota > Cyanophyceae > Acaryochloridales > Acaryochloridaceae > Acaryochloris > Acaryochloris sp. 'Moss Beach'. The sequence goes on along the minus strand of NZ_CP071717.1, from coordinate 88,815 downwards.
CACTCATCTCCGCTGGATGAAGTCAATAATGGGCGCACGGTAACGGTGAACTATGAAGCCGGAAATACCCTCACCCTGAATAGTCAGACCTATGAATTAGTCCAGTTTCATTTTCATGCTCCCAGCGAGCACCTGATTGACAATAAAACCAGTGCCATGGAAATGCACCTGGTCCATAAGAACGCGGCCAATGAGCTGGCGGTGGTGGGAGTCATGATTAAGCCAGGAGCTGCAAATCCTTTATTAGATGAGATTTGGGACAATATGCCTGGGGTAGAAGAAGAGAATGCACCTAATTTAGATATTGATGTTCGCTCGCTACTGCCCCGCGATCGCAGTTTTTACCATTACCAAGGTTCATTGACGACACCCCCGTGTAGTGAATCTGTGAATTGGGCGATTCTACAGCAACCGATTCAAGCTTCCCGCCAGCAAATCAATACCTTCAAGTCTAGGTTTCACGCTAATGCTAGACCGGTCCAAGCCCTCAATAATCGCCCCATTCAGTTTTCTGATTCTTTAAGTTAATTGAACATCCCCAACCAACCTAACGATAATGTCCCTAAGCTAGCGGCATCATCTCTGTAAGATGAACAGCTACGAAAGGGGGATACAGAATGATTCAGTTAGGGCGAGAGATTACTAGTGATCTCAAAATAGCCTCTTCCCGAGAATGGCTCGTGACCAATGGCATAGGTGGATATGCCGCGGGAACTGTGGCGGGCCTATTTACCCGGCGTTATCATGGGCTGCTAATCGCTGCTTTGACCCCGCCCTTGGAACGAACGCTCTTACTTTCTAAACTGGAGGAAGCGGCTCTTTATAACGGTGAATTGTTTGATCTCTCTACGAATCAATGGGCTGACGGTAGTGTCACCCCCCAGGGGTATCGATATATTGAGCAATTTGAGTTGGAAGGAACGGTTCCTTGTTGGCGCTATGCCCTGGCTGATGCCCTGCTGGAAAAACGGGTGTGGATGCAGCAGGGTGAAAATACGACCTATATCCACTATCAGCTCAGGCGGGGTAGTGGTCCGGTAGCTCTATCTGTCAAAGCATTAATAAATTATCGAGATCACCATAGTCAAACCCATTCCCATCAGTGGCAAATGCAGACTCAGTCTGTTGCCCAGGGCATTCGAATTAAGGCTAATGAGACGGCGACTCCCTTTTATCTATTGGTCAGCCAGGGGGGCTTAGTTACGCAACACCACTGGTACCAAGGGTTTGAATTGGGGCTGGAGCAATACCGAGGATTAGATGATCAGGATAATCATCTCCATATCACGACTTTAGAAGTCGTTCTGAACCCCGGTGATAGCTTGACAGTGGTCGCCAGTACTCAACCTCATGCCAATTTAGATGGGGCCACCGCCTTACTTGAGCGCCGTTTTTATGAGGAAATGATTCGAGGCGAGCTGGACGTTACACCCGCATCTCCAATGCCCCAATGGATTCAGCAATTGGCCTTAGCTGCTGATCAATTTATTGTGAATCGTCCCTTAGCTGAAGAACCGGAAGGGAAAACGGTGATTGCAGGCTATCCGTGGTTTGGTGATTGGGGGCGAGATACCATGATTAGCCTACCCGGCCTGACCATTTCTACGGGGAGACCTCGAATTGCCCGCACGATTATTCGCACCTTTGCCCGGTATTTAGATCAGGGGATGTTGCCTAACGTCTTTCCTGAGGTAGGTAAGCTCCCCGATTACAATACCGTCGATGCTATTCTCTGGTACTTTGAAGCCATCCGTATCTACACTGCGGCGACTCAAGATAATGAACTACTGGAAGAGTTGTTTCCATCCTTGGTCCGGGTGATCGATTGGCATCGGCAAGGTACACGCTACCAAATCCATGTGGATATAGATGGGCTGCTCTATGGAGGGGAAGAGGGGGCGCAACTGACCTGGATGGATGCCAAAATTGGCGACTGGGTGGTTACCCCAAGAACGGGAAAACCCATTGAAATTAATGCCCTTTGGTATAACGCCCTGCGGAGTATGGAACGGTTCGCTCAACAGCTGGGCCAGCCCCAGCAGGTGTATCGAGACATGGCCCAACTGATGCTGGAGGGGTTCCAGCGGTTTTGGCAGCCTACCCAAGGCTACTGTGCCGATGTGCTGGATGGTCCCCAGGGGGATGACCTTACCTTGCGGCCCAATCAAATCTTTGCCGTATCGTTACCCCTAGTGGCAGGAGCAACGGATTATCCAGCGTTGCTGACGAAGGAGCAACAGCAGGCGGTGGTTGAGACCTGTGGACGCTATCTACTCACATCTCATGGATTACGATCCCTCTCCCTAGACGATCCACAATACCAAGGAGCTTATGGGGGGGATCAGGTTAAACGAGATAGCCGCTATCACCAAGGGACCGTTTGGGGCTGGCTCTTAGGCCCCTATGTCCAAGCCCATTACCGAGTTTATAAGAATCCGCAACAAGCACTAGCACTGCTCAACCCCATTGCCAACCATCTTCAGACCCATGGCCTGGGCAGTATTAGCGAGATTTTTGATGGTGATCCACCGTTTTATCCCCGAGGTTGTTTTGCCCAAGCTTGGTCCGTTGCAGAAATTCTGAGGGCTTGGATGGATATTTCCCAGCAACAATCCTAAAGTTATTCGGCAAACTGCTCGGGCTCTAGCCAAAAAATCTTGCCAAACCCACCAATAAAGCGAATCCGCACAGGCGTAATCTCATAAAGCTGAAAGCCATGGGTGTTCTGATATCCTTCAGCTTCAGGAAACCGCTGGAAATATTGTTGGTACTTGGCTTCATTTTCAGCACCCGTCGTTTCCAGTGGCGTTGCTCGCCCTAGGATACTGGCTCGTCCATGCTTCTGTGGATCTTCGGCCCCATCTTGCAAATTTTCTAAGATAGTTAAAGAGACTCGATTGTCGTTGATGATGTTTTTGGTGTGTTGAGCTAAATTGCTGATAAAAATCAGGGGATGATAGGTTTCCATCAAGCTATAGGGCGTGACCGATCCAAAGGGAAAGCCTTCCACAGCCACTGATGTTGTTGAAAGGACACCAAAGCTTTGTTGTTCGATTAGTTTCTTGACTGCTTTTGCTTCTGAAGACATGAGGCTACCTACCGTTGTATGCAATCCAACCTTCATCTTAGGCACAAACGTAGTAAATAAGCCTACCTTGCAAAATAAATACTCTTTTTGAGAAGCATTCTTATCTAGGGGGCTTTAGAGTAAGGACCAGGCTAAGAATCGTTCTGTATAGTAAAGAGCAATTTGGTTACTGACCCCGCTAAAAATGGCGTCAAAGGCATGTTCTGCCCAGGGGATTTCAATCATGACAGCGGTATTGCCCTCAGAGTGCAATTTTCTCAGCATATTGCGACCGAATTTTACTTTCACTAAATGATCCTGAGTCCCGTAAACCAACAAAGTGGGAGGAAGATTGGGTTTAACGGCATTAATGGGTGAGGCTTGTTGGTATTTCTCGGGAAATTGTTTCGGATCACCGCCAATAAAAGCTTTCAGGACTGATTTGATATCAATAGGGTCAGGAACAGGCGGATCATAATAGCCCTTAGCCAGGTTGACGGGACTGTAGTAACTCACAACGGCCTGGACGGGTAGATCGGTTTCTCCATAGGCTGCTAGCGTCGCTAGATGCCCACCCGCTGAACGCCCCAGTAATGCGACTCGGTTGGGATCAGTCTCATATTCGGATGCATGATCTTTGATAAAGGTGAGGGCTGATCGCACATCTTCTAATTGAGTCGGAAATTGATAGTGGGGAGTATGCCGATAGGAAATGGCCCAAACGACGTACCCCCGAGCTGCGAGATACTGACTAAATGCGGCGTTACTGTCAGGGCTCCCGGTCCGCCAGGCCCCCCCATAAATCATGACAACGGCTGGATAGGTTCCTGGCTGGGGCGGGCGATAGAGATTGAGCTTTAAGGTCTGTCCATCGGGTTGAGCGAAGGGAATACCTAGATCTTGGCGGATTTTTCCTAGGGGGATTTGGCGAACGAAGTCAAGAATGCTAAAGGGATGGGGGCGTAGTTGGGCTTGCTGGGCTGGAGATAATTTGGCTAAATAATCTTTGCCCAGGTTGGCTTGCATTGCCCCATTGGCTTGCTGAATCGCTCTGGGTAGTTGAATTAGTGGCAAGCTACTTAAGACTAGACCCAATAGCCCACCCACCATCATGATTCGAAAGGCAGTCTTATGGGTGCGGTAAAAGAAGGTGAGCAAAATTGTGATCCCATTCAATACCATCAACCCTGGACTAATTTCAGGTGCTCCAACGCCCAAGGGAAGCAACGAAAAAGTGGGGGCAGGAACTACAATCCAAAGACTTAAAAATAGCCCGATCCCAATTAACAGTTGCAGCAGTCGATAGAACATAGATGTCTCTGAAATGAGATTAGATGTGAATGGAGGCAACAACCCCTATCCCAGAGTGTATCTGGTGAATGAGTATAGGGTGAATTAGCATGGAGAGATAAATTGAGATTGGAGTGTTTATGCCTTATAGCTTGCAGTCTGGAATCGCATCAGCATTGATCACCATAGCGACAACAACTCATTGTGCTGACGTTGATTTTTTGTCTCAATTTCCCATCTCTATCCCCTCAACCGTTTCTTCTGCAAAACTATGTCCCTTTCAAGGCACTGAACTGACGCTGCAAATGGGGAAAGCCTATCAAGATAAGATATCTCGTGGGCAAGCGTTTGACCAAGTTCAAACTGTTTTAAGGGAGCGATTGCTGAATCTTAGACAGGTAGTAGTTGGTTTGGTCCCTCTGCCCCCCGATCAATTTTTGGTTCAGCTGCCGGGTCAGTTAGATCAGCGCCAAGCTGTGGAGCAAATCACTCAGCGATCGCATTTAACGTTTCGTCTACAAAATCCAACGACTCCTCAAACCGAATCCCTGTTACTTCAAAAGATAGCGCTCCAGCCTAAATTGGCCGCAAAGCCATCCGATCCCCGTCAGCTTGAAAAGCAGCTAGCCCAGATCTACAAAAAACTATATGGCCCGCCCGTTTTGACCGATAAAAATGTGATTAGTGCATCGTACCAGGTTGCTTCTGTGGGGAATCGTTGGGATGTCGTTCTCCGTTTTGACGCCCAAGGCGCTGAGCAGTTTCAGCAAATCACCAAAAAAGTGGCTGGTACCCAACGACCCATTGGCATTTTTCTGGACGATCAACTATTAAGTGAGGCAATTGTTTCCTCTCAGTTTGCTAAAACAGGGATTGCTGGGGGAGCGGCGGTCATTACTGGCAACTTTGATTTGGAAATGGTGAAAAACTTGGCCTTCCAGTTGAAAGAAGGTAGCCTACCTGCACCCATTACCGTCTTGAAAACAGAAGCAGTGCAGACTGAACAATGCTCTTCTTCCCCCCAGGTCTAATGGGCCTTCATATTGCTAGGAACTCCCAAGCGCTGAAGGCAAGTTCAATCCATCAATACCTTGGAAAAAAGAGGCGAGCTTTGTTGCAATACTGGCCACACCACCTCCTACATTAGACTCAATATTTAGGGGTAAAACGGGATCGTGGAGGGACAATCGCAGTAATAACCAGCCTTGCTCTGAGGGGGAGCTGCAGGCGATCCGAATACCTTCGTAATTATTGGGAACGATTTGCCAGTCTGATTGCTGAGCCGCAAAGTTTTCTAACTTGGAAATAACCGAGTTTCCATGGGCTTTGAAATCATCTGCCTGGATCTTGATACGATATTCTTCACTTTCCTGAGGTTCTGTCAGATTGGCGATCAAATCAGTGATATTTTGGCCTGCCATCTTAGACTTCGCCAGTTCGACCAATAGCTTGCTGATCAGATAAGCCCCATCATCTAGAAAATAGTTTTCCTTCATCGCCCCGTGACCGGAGGTCTCAATGGCTAACCAAGATTCTTGCCCTGACTGGTTTAAACGAACAGACTCATTAATCACATTCTTGTAGCCGCGCTTAAACCGATGATGCACACCACCTAACTCATCCCCAATAAATTGAGTGAGCCCATCTGAAGTGATGGAGTCCGTGACAATGGTGGAACCTGGATGCTCCCGCAAAACCACCGCAGAGATTAAGGCGATCAGCCGATTGCGATTCAGATCCTGCCCAAGATGATCGACGGCAGCAGCGCGATCCACATCCGTATCGAAAATAATACCGAAGTCTGCCTGTTGTTGGGTTACGGCTTGGCAAATGGCTGCCATTGCTTCTTTATTTTCAGGATTAGGAATATGGTTGGGAAACGTGCCATCTGGGTCTAGAAATTGGCTGCCCGTGATATCTGCTCCTAGGGGCTTTAAGACCTGATCAGCGTAAAACCCTCCAGCGCCATTACCGGCATCGACGACAATATGGAGTCCTTGCAAGGGTTGTTCAAAATGGTCTGGATGATTAACAGCCACGCGAATTTGACTCACCAGTTCTGCGGCATACACCCCAATAAAGTTGTGCTCGGAGACTTGGCCCGGATCAGCCGCCACTTCAAACGCCTGCTCAGCAGCGAGACTGAGGATTTGGGTGATATCGGTTTTGCCTAGGCCCCCTTGAGCTGTAAAAAATTTGAGGCCATTGCGGTTAAAGGGAAGGTGGCTAGCGGTTAGCATAATTGCACCGTCACAGTTAAACCCATCGGTGACGGTGCTTTTGAACATGGCTGGGGTGGAGGCCAATCCAAAGTTGTAGCCATTACTCCCCATCTGGGTAATGCCAGCCAGAACAGCGTCCATTAACGTGGGGCCAGAAATGCGGCTGTCTCGACCGACGCCAACGGTTAGCTCACTAGCAGATTTGTTCAGGGTTTGGGAGAGCCAATGTACGAAAGCCATGCCTAAGATCTGGGCGATCTCTGGGGTCAGGTTCACGGCTTCCCCTTCAACGCCTTCTAAAGCAACGCCTCGAATATCTGAACCATTTTGAAGTTGAGGCCAATTAAATGCGGTCAGGGTCATATGCGATCGCAAGCTCAGTACAACACACAACCCCCATCATGCCCTGAGAAAATGATCCCGTGTGAAATATACAGCTTTGATTAATAGTCGAGAACAAGTAGGTGTAATTAGCAAGAGATTAATAGGTGTACTCAAAGATCCTACGTGCATCGAAATTCTCATTTTTGCTAGGGCCTAATCTCCTGGTTTATTACCCCGATAAATACCAAAAGTTTATATTTCCTCTTATTTCAAGGAAGAGCTTTATGGCTTTTTATCGTTATCCAGTGCCCTATGAATTCCTTTGAACAATCTGGCGAAATAACATGCATTTTACTGACCCATACAAAGTGAATTTAGACTGATGCGGGTTCTAATTTCTCTACCTCATATTCTGCAAAGCATAGCCCTAGATCACCAAAATATTTGCATAGTGCAATACCCATGAAGTCATGCCCTGACAGCGCAATCGGGTTATCCAATGAGCAGTGCATGGATGGGGGACAGAACAATGCTTACACAGGTTGCCGCCAGTGCTCCAGCTGCAATCCCCAGATGGTAAAGACGTTGAGGTTGATTAGGGTTAAACCCAGGCATGAGTCCGATTAGATACCCGCCCATAAAGCCACCCAGGTGTCCCCAATTGTCTACCCTGCCAACAAAAGCTGACAGTACAAACGAAATAATAGTTAGCGTTAGGGCTTGTTGCAAAACCTGTCGTTGATTAGCCCGTTGACCATAAATCACCAGCGCTCCCAGGAGACCAAAAACGCCGCCAGAAGCTCCTACACTGAAGTTAGACCCACTAAACGATACAGGCAAAGAAGTCCAATATTGAGCAACAAAACTGGTTAACAATGAACTGGTAATGGTTGTGAGCGTATAGATACTGACTAGCCGACCTGCCCCATACCCCTTTGCCACCATGGGTGAAAGATAGTTTAACCAGGCCATATTGAACCCTAAATGCCACAGCCCTCCATGGAGCCAACCCGAACTGAGTACCGTCCACCATCGGCCCCACTCAAATATGGGAACGGAACCCGTAGAGCCAAAAATCAGCAAGCTATAGGAACTCGGCATTAAAAGGTTCATAACCCCTGCTGACTGAACACCAGGAAGATCAAACAATAGTGTGATCAGATAGAGCAAAGTACACCCGATGATCACAATTTTGATGAAACCAAAATTGGCCCCTAATCTGCTAATTGGACGTGCAAATCCCCATAAACTGGGATTAACCTGACCACATTGTGGACATTCCTTTTGTTCAATAGATACCAGCTTCTGACAGGAAAAACAGACGGCAGAACCCGATGTCTGTCGTTTAGGTAACTTAAAGGCCATGGGTGATGACAGGGCTATTGGGTAAATCTAGGATAGACCACTGTAGTCTGGTGCGGTCTAGTGCCAATATCGCCCCGACCTCAACCCAACTATTGAGGTGTCCCTTGCTGATCGATCCAATGCTCCATTTGCTCAGCGGCTGGCCGATTTCCTTTTTGTTGAAATAATTGTTTAGCCTGCTGGTAATCAGAGATGGCTCCTTGGCGATCTCCCAAGGTTTGGCGAATTAAACCTCGATTGCCATAAGCTTCAGCCATATTGGGTTGTAGAGCAATGGCTTGGCTAAAATCTTGCAGTGCATTTTGGGGCCGATTAATTGAAAAATAAGCAACGCCTCGGTTGTAATAGACCTCTGAATTACTAGGGGCTAGCTGAAGGGCTTGATCATAGTCTTGAATGGCATGGACATAATCTCCATTTAAGGCTTTTTGAATGCCTGTGGAGAACAAAATTTGTGATCGATCTTCCCTGGAAAGAGCAATATGTTCTAATGAAGATTGCTGGATATGAGGTTTAGCATAACTCTCTTGGCTATTGCTTACTGATAGAAGGACGGCAATTAATAGAGTAGGAAAAAGCCAGGAACGATGAGGAGAGATAAGCATGATTAAACCTAATTTCTTAAACTTTAGGCACAGAAAAACTGCCCCTGGTTGTAAACAACAAATGGTCTTCGTTTAATTAAAACGATCAGAATAAATACCTGCAGAAACTTGGCCCAAGCAAGTAGCTTGAAACTGAAGAGACTTATAACTTAGAAAATGTTTGGGGAAAGATTTATATTCCCTATTCTAAGAAATAAAACAGGAGTCCCCCGCAACTGCAACATTTCTTGCCATTGGCAGTTGAGGGGGGATGGCAACTATTGGGATGGCGGCAGTGTTCCGAAAGCAGATAAGAGGTTATAAATTTAGAGTTTTTTAGGAGGCTTTCGACTTATGAGGAAACCCCTGCCTCCACCATCCGAAAGCGACTCCGGCCCCAAAGACTTGATTTCTCTAGCATTTGCTCGGCTTGAGAAATGAGTTGTTGACTGGTAACGGTGGTGTTATTGCGTGCGATCGCACCTCCAATCTTCAAACTAACGGAGACTTCTGAAGCATCCACGAGCTGTAAAGGTTCATCCAAAGTTGTGGATAGAAACTCACCGTAATCAGCTGCCGCTTCAATGGCCATTCCCAGAGTGACGCAATACAAACGATGGCTGCCATCAAAATGTAGCCAGCTACGAGGAGAAAGCTGGCGCTGTATTCGATCGGTAATGATAGGCCAAACGGCTCTTGAATTGACGTCATCAGAACTAGGGGCATCTTCAATATCCATCACGAATAAACAGATAGAGCGATGCCAAGCCGAATCAGGATTATCCCCCAAGTTACTCAAGGCATGAGTGAGAACTTGATCCAGCAGCTGATATTCTAATAACCCTGTTTTAGGTTCCGTTAATCCGAGGGCCGAAAATAACTGCATCTGTGCCGAATGCATCAAATCAAGCTTCTTCTTCTGGCTAGATGCATCTTGAGCTTGCCCCTGGTAGTCTTCTTCCAGCTGACTCAGTTGTCGCTTTTGGCGAGAAGAAACCCATCCCCGTTTAATAATAGTGGGAGCAGTGACCAATAAGCCAACGATAACCCCTAATGCCAGCGTTAGTAAGAGAATTAGAGCTAAAGAGCCGTAAAATTGCCAAATCAGAAAACTCACAGGAATCGAATAAGCGTTTTGCAACGCAAATAGGATGGCAATCAGGGCGATGAGTAACGCGAGAACAACTAAGATAGGCATCTGAATTTAGTAAATATCGCTTCCATCTTAAGATGTAGCCTCGCCATCAATAAAAGTTGCAATTTAGCATCAGTTTTAGCATTCTGAAATATTGTGAAGCACTCAAGGTGATACTTTGCTGAACCACCCTCGACGCCAGAATAAATAGCTCAGACTGCCCGAAATTAACAACATGGTAGCTATTACCGCAGGATACCCCCAGTACCAGCTCAACTCCGGCATGTTAAAAGGGGAGACTTGAGGGTTAAAGTTCATGCCATATAACCCCGAGATAAAGGTCAAGGGAATAAAAATAGTTGAGATGACCGTTAGGACTTTCATCACTTCGTTCATTTTATTGCTAACAGAGGATAAATAAACATCCATTAGACTGGCAGCAAAATCTCGATAGGTTTCAACCATGTCTAAGATCTGGATGGAATGGTCGTAACAGTCCCGTAGATACACTTTGACTTCTTGACTGATAAGGGGGCTATCTTCCCGCAAAAGGGCAGATAACGCATCTCGTTGGGACCAACTCAGCCGTCGCAAAGTCATCAGTTCGCGCTTGAGAGAATGAACTTGGTTCAGGATCTCTCGGGTGGGATTTTCTAGTATTTCATCTTCTAAGGTTTCCAAGCGTTCTCCGTAGAGTTCTAACACCGGAAAGAAACCATCAATAATGGCGTCCAATAGGGCATAGGTGAGAAAGTCAGCCCCCATTTTGCGCATCAGCCCTTTCTGCAATCGAATCCGCTTGCGAACCGGCCCAAAAGAATCGTGGTAGGGCTCTTCTTGAATGGTCAGCAATGCTTGTTGATGCAAGATGAAGCTGACTTGCTCACTCACAAATCCGACTCCGTCTGGGTGAGGAAGAACCATACGGGCAATGATTAAGAGCTGATCATCAAAATCTTCAACTTTTTGGCGCTGAGGGACATTCACCACATCCTCTAAAACCAAGGGATGCAGATTGAAGGTTTGCCCTAATCGGCGCAGAATATCTTCATCCCCTAGCCCCTGAACGTCAATCCAAGACACGGTCTCTGTGGTCAGATAATCCGCACTTTCCTCAGGCTGATCAACGATGATCCGACGAGCTTGATTGGGGTTGTAATCTATGACGACGATGCGGGTCGGTGAAGCATCCTCGTCAATGGTCAGGGTTCCAGGAGAGCTACCCGCTTGGTCATAAAAATAATCGACGTACCCTTGTTGCAAAGGGTCCGATAGGGGATTGGTCATGTCTGACACCAGAATGCTTATGCATCTTTAGTTTGCATTGATTGTTCCAAGCAAACTAAAGAAATTTGTCTGGTGCTAACGAAGGACAAGCATAAGGCTGCTAATCCAAATATGGTGAGGGAGACAAAATAATACTAAAACCCAGGCAAAACCCTGAATGAGAGGGGCTTTTGCCTGGGGCGACACAGTATAGGAAAAATCTCTTCGTTGCCGATCGACAACCTCGATCTATCTAACCAATCGTCGTGGCTAACATTCCCCAGTGGATGGGGTAGCCCCATATTTTCTAAATCTAGAGAACCTTGAGGTTAAGAAGACTCGACCTTTCTCATCGCGAGTCCATCCTTGGGCTTCTACAACGATGGGTCGCTTAGGTAATGTCGTTTGATAGCTACGGGCTGCGGTATTAGACAGTTCAGACTCGTGCAGGTCAATGGAGGATGAAGATGTGGCGCCGGGGGATCGCAAATCTTGCCACACAGCAGTCCTGACTGGCTGCCTCTGTTGAGGTGTGGGGGATTGGATCGTACTTATCGGATTACTTGGACGGTTTGTATGTCCTGTGTAGCAGCCCTTTTGTGCCTGTGATTTCTGAGTATTGCTGGGGTGAGTGGTTAAGGCCGAGTGTTGTCGTTGCGTTGAGATAGGTTTTGTGGGTGCTTGTTGGGCTTGGCCTGGAGAGAGAAGCAGCATCCATGCTAACGCCGTCGGGATGCACAAAACTGTCTTGTTCATGAGTTTCCTACTTACGGTCTGCGGACAAAGGGGAAGGAGCAAACAGCAAAATTCTCAGATAGGAAAAGGGATTGAGTTGCTTGGTCAGCATGCAAATCTGGAATATGGAGTTGCCATTCTGTAGATATTTCAGGGGGGGGGGCAATCAAGTATTATTCCTATTTTTTACATATCTTAACTATTGGTAAGCCTCAAAAAAAATGAAAAATCTACATTTACTAGTTTCTATAGCAATCTGAAATCAATCGTGAGATGTAGAGAGGCTGAAATCTTTACCAGTATCCATTTAGGTTGAATATAATTCTCACAACTCACGTCAGATCGCTATATCACCTGGTGATTAGCATTAGTTACATATTTTTTAGATTCAGAAGCTATGATTCTCCTTCCTTATTTGTCTTTAGCTTGTTCGGTTTATTCAACGATTTATTTAGAGTTAATAAGCGCTTAGTTTTTGGATTGATACGTTACTCGGTTTTATCTATAGATAACTAGAATGATATTCAATTTCTCGCAAGAGCTGATTTGAATGCCTAGCAATAATCCGGTTGATTACTAATGCTTTTTAGAAAAGAAAGAATATTGATAGAGGAGCGATTAAATGAAGACCTTGTTTCAAAATTCTAAGTTATCTCTTCAGATAGATGAATTATGTTTAACAGTTGCCTAATCTCTTAGGAAGGGGGGATTTTAGTTTTATGGAGGGATTTGTAATTTAGGTTCCGTCCTTCAAGCCCCTCAGAGTGGTAATCTTCATTACAACTATTGAGTCGTGCAACCGTAACTTTTTGATCTAGTCGGCAGCTTATAACTCATGCCTCAAGAACCTTCCGGTGGAGAGCAAGCTCCACGCCCCTTTCGCCGCCTCTGGCTGATTTTATTCAGTCGCCCAGTGATAGGCACAGCCCTCGTTCTTCTCGCAATCTTAATTTGGGGCGGTTGGCGAATCTTAGGCTTTATCAACGAAGAACTTGCTCCCCAGATTGCCAAAGAACTCACAAAGTCCCTGAATCGCCCAGTGCTGTTAGGCGATGTAAAAAGTTATTCACTGACGGGACTACAGTTTGGACCGTCTTCGGTACCCGCTCATACCTATGAGAGCAACGGTCGAACCCTCGAAGATCAGGATGAAGGTAAGGTTCAAGCCGTTAATGTCCAGTTCGATGTTTGGAAAACCCTCTGGACCCGGACCCTTAATTTAGATGTGACATTGGTTGATGCGGAACTGTATCTCGACCAAACCGAAGATGGAGAGTGGGTATCAACGACTCTTACTCAGGATGATTCTGAGGGATTGGTCAAAATTCAGCTTGATTCTCTAAGTGTCGATGGGGGAGAGGCCGTTATTGATCCCTATGGTGCAGAGGCTCGGACCCTGAGGGATTTGAAGGGTGTTCTAACGCTCCATGACAACAATGAGAAGCTGAAGGTTGAGGGAAATGGCACTTTAGACTCGGGTGGCAAAGCCAGACTAAAAGGGGAGTGGTTGCAGCCCAGTCAATCCCTGAAGTTAGATGTCAAGGCTAAACAGGTTCAAATTACCCCGTTAATGGGGTTTGTGCCCACAGATATTCCCATTCAAGTTCGTTCTGGCGAAGTGGATGGGGATTTTCAGTTAAAATACCGACCTCAAGCCCCCATTCAATTGACTGGAACGACAGAAGTCAAAGATGCCGATATTCGTGTGCCTGAACAGAATATTTGGGTGAAGGCAAAAGAATTTCAGGGAGAGTTGGATGTTGAGTATTCTCCCAATCAGCAGCTTCCCAAAGTGGGGGGAGAAGCCCAGTTTCGATCGGCGGATCTTTATGTACCTGAAAATTTACTGTTTCAAAATGGGCGATCGCAACGTCAGCACCTTCGTCGCACAAATGGCACCTTAAAATTCCTAAAGGACAAAGAAAGCCTGCAATTTGAAGCCCGAGGCACGATTGCCAGTGGGGGGCGACTGCGGGCTAAGGGGGAAACAACCCTCGATTTAAGCAAGATCAAAGTTTCCGTCTTGGCCCAGAATGTTTCTGCACCTATTTTTGATCGAGCGTTTCAAACCCCTGTGGCGATTCGTTCAGGCCAAGTGGATGCCAACGTCACGTTATACCTAGATCAGGCTAAAAAACCGAGTATGCGCGGCACCGCCCGCATGAGGGATATCGATGCTCAACTGATCGGCCTTCCCAAGTCTTTTTATGATGCCAATGGATTTATTCGCTTAAGGGGATTAACTGCCACCCTAGAAGGAGTAACGGCTCGATATGACCAAGTGCCTGTGGCGGCAAAAGGCTCGATTGATATTGAGCGAGGCTATAACCTTTCTGCCCGTATTCCTGGATTGGATGTCAATACGGCTCTGGCTACCCTAGAAGTGCCTGCATTGCCTGTGCCCATTGCGGGTGAAGTGAGTATCCCAGATATTCGGATTACGGGTCCGATTGAACGACCTTTTATTGCTGGGGAAGTCGTTATGGCTTCGGGCACCAAAATTGACCGAGTGCCTTTTGAGACGATTAAAGCTGAATTCACGTTAGATAATCCGTCCCTAGCGGTTACACGGATTTTGGCAGTGCCTGAAGCCGGGGGAGAAATTACGGGCACGGCCCTCTATAACCTATTACCCGGAGAAGACCTGGCGGCGGATGTTGATGTTGTGGGGGTGCCAGGGGATGAGATCGCATCCCTATACGAGGTGCCATCGGGTCTAACGATTGGTCCGATCAACGCCCAGACCCAGGTGCGAGGACAACCCGAAGATTTACGAACGCAAATTGCCTTTCAAGCGCCCCGTGCCACCTATCCCACTAATGGGGAAATGCGGTTGCGAAAAGGTATTACGCGGTTAGACAATGTCGTGGCTCAGGTGGCTGGCGGCACGGCGCGGCTGGATGGGTATTTTGATCAGACCGATCTGAAAGCAGATGTCAGATTGGCAGGCATTGGGCTATCCAATTTTGCTCCTGAACTAAAGGGAGATTTGAGCGGTAATGTCGCCCTCAATGGTCCCATTGCTGCCCTCAGCCCTGATACCCTTCGAGCCCAAGGCCAAGTGAATTTCTCTCAAGGATTATCGCTGCTTGAACAGCCGATGGATGCGCGATTCCGATGGACGGGGCGCCAGATTGTGGTGCAGTCAGCGACGGCTAAGGGGTTCCGAGCGGATGGAACCATTGATGCTGACTTCCAGTCTCCTCAAGGCCCCCAGATCACGGCTTTGGATCTCAACATCAAGGCAGACGATTATGATTTACGAACCCTAGCCGCATTGGGACCCACGGCTATCCCACTTACAGGACAGGCCGACCTCACAGGCCGCATCACTGGGACGCCCGAAGCCCCCAATTTAGTGGCGACCCTGCAGTTAGAAGACTTAGCGGTGTCTCAGTTTCGGTTTGAACCGTTGATGAAAGGTAACTTGGCGTTTGGCCAAGGGGTTGAGATGAAGGTGGGGGGAGACCGCGATCGCATCCACGTCTCCCTCAATTCACAATTCCTGCCCAACTCGTTTCTGATCCGCAGAGATCAGGCCTTAGCCAAAGGGACGACTCAAGGCAATATCCTCCAGGCAGAAGTCCAGCAATTTCCCCTACAACCTTTGAATTTAGGTTCTATAGCTAATTTAGGAATAGGAACGGTCTCTGGGACTGCCTCTGGCCAATTCCAAGCCAATCTGAAACAACAAACCCTAGACGGTAACTTTGCCGTTGATCAACCGGCCCTCAACCAGATTCAAGCCCAAACCCTGACAGGCAAGATTCGGTATCGAGATGGAATTGCCAATCTAGACCAGGGGACATTACTCAAGGATGATAGCCAATATGTATTGAATGCGAAGTTTATCCCCAGCGATAATCCTCAGTACTCTGGCGATTTAGCGATCACGAAAGGCAATCTTGCTGATGTTGTGGCGTTGTATCAGACCGTAGATTTCGCCAACTTAGGATCATCCCAGCCCCAAGCCTATGGAACGGCTGCAGATTTAAAAACCATTCCGATTGGTGTGAACGGCCCTTTACTGACTCAACTACGCCGTTTTACTGAAATTCAGCAATTAGCCATTATCCAAGCCAACAAGCAGGAGCAAAGCTTATTTGCTTTGGATGGATTAACAGGGCAGTTCGGTGGCCAAATTGACTTTGCTGGATCGGTTAAAACGGGTGTGAATGCTGACTTCGATATTCGGGGACAAGATTTTAAGTTGGGGCTATATGGCATTGATCAACTGATCGTCAAAGGAGAACTGGAAGACGGTCTCCTGAGGTTGCAGCCCCTGCGCATTAAAACAGGCGAGAGCCTATTGGCCTTTCAAGGGCAACTCGGTAGCTCTTCTCAGTCGGGTCAACTGCAGCTGCAAAATATTTCCGTCGAACCGATCAACCCCTTCTTGGATCTGCCGGTCACAGTCACCGGAAAATTAAATGGCACTCTCAATTTGGCCGGAAACTTGGATGACCCTCAGCTTGAAGGTCAGTTCGAATTAGTTGATGGGCGTTTGGACGATGCCGTCATCAATAATGCTCAGACCACCTTGAGCTATAAACAAGCGCTCCTCAAGATTGACAGTCAGGCTCGTATTAATAACTCCCAACCCTTGATCCTCAAGGGAGAAGTTCCCTATTCACCATTTTTCTCATCTGTGACGCCTGCAACGGATCAAGTCTCTCTGACAGCTAGTATTCGGGATGACGGCTTATCCCTGCTGAGTTTATTGACGGACCAAGTGACTTGGGAAGGCGGTAATGGTGCCCTAGATGTAAAAGTCAATGGAACGATTGATCAGCCTGTTGTAGACGGTAGTATTCGCTTTCAAGACGCCAAACTTCAGGCTGCTGCCCTGAAACAGCCCCTAACCAATCTGAATGGCACGATCAAGTTTGATCGCAATTTAGTGACGATTCCTCAATTGACGGCCAACATTGGCGATGGCCGGTTAGTCACCAAGGGCAGTCTGCCCATTTTTCAGGCTTCAAATCAACAAGATTTGAATGTCAAATTGGAAGACTTAGATTTAAATGTCCAAGAACTCTATCAGGGGGGAGTGAATGGAGCCATTGTCGTCAAAGGTAGTGCTCTACAACCTCAGATAGGCGGAAAACTTCAACTCACTAACGGTAAGGTCAAATTAGCTAATGCCAGTGCTGCTGAAAGTGCAGTTCCTGGAACGGTTCCTCAACCTGCTGCGGGTAACCCTATAGACTTCAACAATTTGGTGGTTCAGATTGGCGACAATGTCAAAATTTCTCAGCCGCCTGTCCTTAGTTTTATGGCGACGGGTGAACTCAAAATTAATGGAACAGTGGATCAACCGTTAGCAGATGGCGTGGTTAGCTTTCGTAAAGGATCGATTAATCTGATTACGACTCTGTTTAGCGTTGATTCGAGACGGGATAACTTTGCTAGATTTGAGTCTCGATTTGGCTTAGACCCTTACCTCAACATCGGCATGAAAACCACTGTGACTGAGGTAGTACGTGCTTCAACAACTGATCTAAATGAGTTCGCTGAGTTGCCTTCGAGTGCGATTGGTGCCGTCCAGTCTGTAAAAGTGAGCGCTACGGTTGATGGACGAGCCAGTGAACTCCTCGCTGACTTTGATGATGTGGTCACTCTCAGTAGTCGCCCTGGTCGAACCAATCCCCAAATTATTGCTTTATTGGGGGGCGGCATCGATCGATCGCTGCAGGATGGTCAAGCGACTCAAGCTGCAGCCAATATTGCTAGCTCGGCAGCTTTCTCCAGTGTGCAGCAAGCGCTAAATGATGCTCTGGGTAGTCGTGCTAGTTTTCGAGCCTTTCCTGTTTTGCTGCCTAATCAGAGCAATAATCAAAGTGCTGTGCTCGCTTTTGGGGCTGAATTAGGCTTCGACATTACCGACCGCTTTTCTGCCTCCGTTCTCCAAATTTTGACGGGGGTAGATGAACCGACCTTATTTAACTTGAGTTACGAGATCAACAATCAAATTAGAGCTCGGTCCTCGGTCAGCTCTGAAGGCGAAGCAGTCGGTGTTTTGGAATATCGCATTCAATTCTAATCCTCGTTACAATAACCCTTTGCAATAGATACGGCTGCTATGATCATCAACCGATTCTTCGCCTGGGTAGCCCGAATTATTAGGGATTTTTCTTGTCGGCGCTTGTGGCGTTGGTGCTGTCTTGCCCTGATTACGGCAAGCTTAATTCTCTTAAGCCATCCCCATACGGATACCGTTGTGGCTCAAACCCTTGATTCCGAGAAGGTGGAAGTTGATGGTATTCCATTATTTGAATTGAGTTCGTCTAAAGCATTTCCGGCGGAAGACAGAGCTAGAAAGGTCAACCAAAGCTTGCAAAGTCTGGTGAGTAAATCAACCCAGGCAACGGTCATTGTGGATGTCTCTGATGATTTACCCGTGTTGAAAGTCGAAGTGGGTGCTAAACAGCCCTTGTATTTATTGACGGTGAATAGTCAGGATGCCAAGTGGTCTACTCCAGAAGTGACGGCCAGAACTTGGCAAAAGAAATTGCAGCAGGCGATTGATCGGGGGCAGGAGGAACGGGAAAATCCCTGGCGGCTAATCGCCATCGGCTCGCTGTGTTTGCTATTGGCACTCATCGCTCATTGGGGAATAGGGTGGTTTTGGCGTCAGAAGTTATTCACGCTTTTACCTCGGGCAACGGTTGATCCGACCACGGGAGATCAGCCCCAAAGTCTCAGATTTCTCCTCAAAGTCATTTTCTACTGTTTGCGGCTAGCGTTGTGGGTGGGCACGATTGGCTTTATCTGTGGTTTATTCCCCTGGACTCGCAATGGCATCTACTTAATCATCAACGCTCTAGTTCAAACCTTTTCCACTCCGTTTATTCCGGCCGGTGGGAAGTCTTACTCTGTTTTGGATGTTGCTCTGCTTCTAGTTCTACTGGCAGGGCTAATGAACCTAGCTAAAACCGTGCAGCATTTGTTGCGATCGCGGGTATTAGGTGCCACGGGATTGAATCGAGGTGCCCAAGAGGCTGTTGCTTTCGTTGCCAACTATGTCTTGCTGTTCATCGGGGCAATGGTGTTATTTCAGCTTTGGGGATTTGATCTGAGTTCCTTAACAGTATTTGCCAGTGTCCTCGGTGTGGGGATTGGCTTAGGATTGCAAGGGTTTGCCAAGAATTTTATTAGTGGTATGGTCCTGATTTTTGAGCAGCCCATTAAGGTTGGGGACTTTGTGAAGGTAGGAGATTATCAAGGCACGGTAGAGCGTATCAATGTTCGTAGTACAGAGATTCGCACCCTTGACCAAGTCTCTATCATTGTTCCTAATGCAGATTTTTTGGAATCTGAGGTAGTGAATTGGGATCATGGCTCCTCCATATCTCGTTTACAAATTCCTGTGGGCGTTGCCTATGGTACTAACCCAAAACAGGTACGAGAAGCACTGATGGATGCAGTTGCTGATTATGGTTCAGTTCGCAAAGATCCGCCGCCCCGAGTATTTTTCACTGAGTTTGGGGATAACTCTTTGAACTTCTTGTTATTGATTTGGATTGATGAGCCCGAAAAGCAATTTGCAATTAAAAGCGATCTTAATTTTCGGATTGAGACTATTCTGCGCCATCGAGAGATTGAGATTCCTTTTCCACAACGGGATCTCCACCTACGGTCCGGCAAGCTACCCCTAGATCTACCAGACGAATTAGTAACTTCCTTTACCCAGCTCACCCAAAATTTAGAAGTCTGGTTACAAAAGCAGTCTGTAAATGGAATATCTTCAGAAATTCATGCTGCTGACAATACGAATTCAACTCATCAAGATGATGGGGCTAGCTAGTTTATTATGCTTAGATTAGAAAAAAATTCTTCTCTTCTTGGTCTCCTAGTTAAGTTGATATTGACTAGGAGAAATCTCTCTGAATAACTTAGCCACTACAAACGGATCTAACCAGTTGACGTTCAGATGAATATTGAGGCTTAAAAAGATGTTTCCTACCATGAACCTTGTTTTTTGATATGCCCTAAATGATCGAATAATTGGTAGTTTGTTGGCCGAATCATTGCAGTGGGACAATATACTCTGAAATCTGCTTGCAAAGCATCTCCATCAGAATATTATAGAACAGCTCTAGCCATTTATAATCCGGGCTTTTCAAGAGGCTGAATGTTTGATGCTTGAGCAGTTTGTGCTGCCACAGCTGTGGTTACAGAAGATGCAAGTGTTGCTGTTAAGACTGTCAGTTTTTGATTCATTCTAAGGAGTAGTTGAAATAGTGAATAGCAAGTAAATTGTTAATATAATCTTACTTTTTTTGGATGGATGGACTGGCCTCAGTATAAATACAGAATTTAGTTAAATTTTGACTAGAAAATAAATTTGGACCAAACAAAATATATTTCTTTGCCTATATAAAATATTATTTTCCAAGATTTATAAGATATTTACATTCGTTTGTCTTGCTGCATACTGAGTTTCTAACCTTTTTCCTACTATCAGAACAGAACAGTTCAGAAGATTCAGATGTATCGTCAGGATGGCCGCATTGTGCCAAATTCATCGTCAGTTGCTGGAGATCGAGCCCCAATCGGGAAGTCCAGGTTCTGTCTGCTTGACAGAGGTGAGTCGACTCAGATAGCTTGAAGACTGGTCTAAGAATTAAGAATTGTTTTCATTAGTGCGTGAAAATTTAAGATGATCTTCAATCTCTCTAAAATCGCCCTGATCACTTCGGTGGGCTTTTTCTCTATTACCGTTTTGGGCGGATGTACCAACACTCAGACAGGCAGTGAAGAAAAAATTGTCAGGGTATATTCTGCACGGCATTATGATACTGATCAGGCCCTATATAAGGATTTCACAAAGCAAACGGGGATTGAAGTCAAGCTTTTAGAGAGTAAGGATAATGAGCTTTTAGAACGAATCAAAAATGAAGCCAGCAACCCCCAAGCGGATGTGTTGATTACCGTAGATGCAGGTCGATTATGGCGGGCAGAACAGGCCAACTTATTGCAAAGTATTTCTTCTAAGCAGCTGGATGACAAAATTCCAGAAAATCTCCGTCATCCAGATGGTCTTTGGTTTGGACTGACTAAGCGGGTGCGGATGTTGATATACAACAAAGCTAAGGTCAAGCCAGAAGAGCTTTCCACCTATGAAGCATTGGCAGAACCCACTTGGAAAAAGAGAGTGTGCGTTCGAAGCTCCAACAATATTTATAACCAATCTCTTCTAGGATCATTTATTGAATCCAAAGGGGAAGCAGAAACAGAGCAATGGGCCAAAGATTTAGTCGCTAACTTTGCTCGTCCTCCCAAGGGTGGGGATGTTGATCAAATTAAGGCTGTGGCGGCAGGTCAATGTGATGTAGCTATTGTGAATCACTACTATGTAGCCCGTTTAGCCCAATCTGAGAATTCTAAGAATAGAGCCATTATTGAGAAGGTAGGGGTCTTTTTCCCTAACCAGGAAGATAGAGGGACCCATGTCAATATCAGTGGGGCAGGTGTAGTGGCTGATGCGCCCCATAAGGAACATGCGATCGCATTTATGGAATACCTCACTAGCCCTGAAGCCCAGAAAGTTTTTGCAGAAGCGAATAACGAATATCCGGCAGTGATCGGAGTGGATGTTTCACCAGCCTTGAAAGAATATGGTGAGTTTAAATCCGATACCATCAACGTCAGCGCCTATGGACGAAATAATCCAGAAGCAACCAAAATAGCTGATCGTGCGGGATGGCAGTAACCCTATGCAGGGTTGCCGATTACTCTCCAGAAATTTGTAGAAATACAGTTCTTTGGCGAGGGCCATCTAGTTCAAACAATAGGACTGATTGATACGTCCCTAAAGCCAATTGGCCCGCGACAATAGGAACCACTTCACTGGAGGAGAGGGTAATGGCCATCAGGTGGGAATGAGCATTTTCAGGTTCATCTTCTGGCACGTCCCTCAGGTGTAGATCGTTGTGCAGGTATCGTTGGTTGGTAGGTGCCAGTTTATGCAAATAGACCTTGATGTCTTCTAATAGTCGCTCTTCATACTCGTTGATGGCTAAGGCAGTAGTGGTATGGCGAGAACAGATTAAGACTTGGCCATTTTGAACTGAGCTAGTAGTAATAAACCCTTGAATTTGAGGGGATAGATTATAAATGCCAATCCCTTGATCGGTTTCAAGATCAAGAATCTCATGCACAATCACCATGCAACGATAAAAAGAAAGATCTCACCTAAGATACACCTTACTGAGCGCTGGGTTTAGGCTCAGTCTTAAGCATCGTTTAGCTAGCACCCAAAGTAACCATTGGCATTGAAATGTCAACAGGATGCTGAGCTTAACGGAGGCTTAGGGGGGAGGGCGAGCAGCTTAGAGAAGGAGGAGATTGTGAACAGTCATGGTGACAATAAGTATTTCTGCCTTCTTCCTTGGCCCGATATAGCGCTTTGTCTGTCAGCTCAATTAAGTCATCTAAGGACTGATCAGATTGAGGGATAACGGTTGCAATGCCCAAACTCAGCGTAATCTGGGGGCTAACACTGGACACCTCATGGGGGATATCGAGTTCTGAAACTTTATTGAGGATTCCCAGGGCAACTTGTTCTGCTCCTTGGGCATGGGTTGAGGGTAGAACAATCGCAAATTCTTCTCCACCATAGCGAGCTACCAGATCATCCGGGCGATGGACGGCCTGCTGGATGGCATGGGCGACTTGCCGTAAGCAGTCATCTCCAACTTGATGGCCATAGCGATCGTTAAACAGTTTGAAATAATCTACGTCGCATAAGATTAAAGATAGGGGCTCATTGTCTCGCTGGAGTCGTCGCCAAACTTGCTCCATATCTTGGTCAAAGCGATAGCGATTGGCCACTTGGGTTAAGCCATCAATATGGGCCAGACGATGTAAAGAGGCATTGGCCTTTGCGAGTTCAGCTTCAACCCGTTTACGCTCTTCGATTTCTCTCTGCAGATTTTGGGTCAGTTCTCGAATACTCAAATGCACTTTCACTCTCGCCAGGACTTCTGCTTCCTGGAAAGGCTTGGTAATGTAATCAACCGCTCCTAAGGATAACCCTTCAACTTTATTCGCTTGCTCACTGAGAGCCGACATAAAAATAACGGGAATATCTTGGGTACGAAGATCTGCTTTTAATTTTGTACAAGTTTCTAAGCCATCCATTCCCGGCATTTGGATGTCTAACAAAATTAAATCGGGTAAACCGTGAGCTAATTGCTTTAAGGCTGCATTTCCACTGGTGGCGACCCAAACTGTAAACCCCTGATCCCTTAGAGTCTGAGCCAAAATTGTCAGATTGGTTGGGACATCATCAACAATGAGAATATTTGAAGTTTTAGGGGAATCAGGCATCGCCTTTGTAAATAAGACTGGACTAGTGGAGGCTAATGGCACATTCAGATAAATTTATGTCAAAAAACAGGATGGTTTGACTTTTCCATTGTGAAGGGTAATGGAACGAACAAAATCCGCAAGAATACTTAAATTTAGAGTTGACTGTCTAAATAAATATATTTCAATGTGTCTATTTTTAGGCTTTGGAAATCTTTTTGCTACACCTGTTGAGTATTTCTAGCCTATCTCTGAGTTTTCATCCTCTAAGTGTTTCAGGGGGGCAAGGAGTAGAATCTCTGGAGGCAAATTGACGAGAAACTCAATATGTATTCAACAAATACTCGACAAATATTTGGGAAGATTTAGTAGATTTAATTCAGCTTTTGATGTAGGTATTCTTGGATTTTAGTGATTTCAAAGTTTTCAGCCCAATCTATAATTTTCTGGCAAAAACCTTTATATTGTGAATTAATTGCCTGAATATCAGATATTTCATCAGTAATTTCAAACACACTCCCTTTATTTGCCATAACCAAGAGTCTTTCCAACTCTACCCGAGGAGGACAGGTTATATTGGGTTGCATTGAAGGAGGATGGAGGCTATTTGTTTGCAAATCACCCCTATGAGCCTTATCTGTAGTCACCCATTTTAGGTTTAAGTAATGCTGCAATTTCTGGATTAACTCACCCATCTGTAAGGGCTTAGCAATAAAGTCGTTGCAACCTGCGGCTAAACTACGGGATTGATCCGGCCCATAAGCACTGGCCGAAGACATGAGCACGGGAATATCCGTTGTCGAGGGATGTTGACGAATGGCTTGAGTCAAAGCACAACCATCCATATGAGGCATCATTAGATCAGAAATCACTAGGTCAGGTTGGTGATCAATGGCAACCTTGATTCCATCTTGACCGTTTATGGCAGTCATCGTCGTAAACCCTAAGTCATTCAGTAACTCAATCATTCCGGCACAAGTATCCAAATGATCGTCGACGATCAAGATGGTGCGAAGATGTCCACGGTAGCCCGTTATGTTTTCATAGGTCTCCAGAGCCAAAGCCAGTGCGTCGGGTTGAACTACGGGGAGAGCGAGGGTAAAAGAAAAGATACTGCCTTCATTGGGTTGGCTAACAACTGATAATTTGCCCCCCATCATTGCAGTCAAGTTATGACTAATCGCTAACCCTAATCCTGTGCCTTGATGGTATCGATCAGGATGACCAACTTGTTCAAAGGGGAGAAATATTTTAGCGAGTTCCTGAGCGACAATGCCAATACCGGTGTCACTAACTTGAAAAACGATGGGTTGGATGTTTCCTCCGAGGGTAGAATCGTCTTCTTGATCGATTTGTGGGGGAGAAGCAGTGGCTAATGTTACTTTGAAGCTAACACTCCCTTTGTCGGTGAATTTCACCGCATTGCCGAGGATATTGAGCAAAATTTGCCGTAATCGCTGTTGATCCGCATAAATGCCACCAGGTAGATTGGGGGCAAACTGCGTGATGAGTTCGATGCCTTTCTGTTGTGCCTTAATTTTGCAGAGTTCTGTAATACCGGTCAGAAACTCAGGAAAATGGAACGATTCAGGATGCAGCTCCATCCGTTGCGCTTCAATCTTTGATAGGTCTAGTAAATCTTCAATGAGGGTTAACAAATGCTGACCACATTGGCGCATCACCTGAATTCCCTTGTGGTCTTTGGGGCTGAGGGATGTCGACCGCTGTAAAATTTGGGCATAGCCCAGAATGCCATTCAAAGGAGTGCGCAGTTCATGGCTCATATTGGCTAGAAATTCACTTTTTGCTTGGTTAGCAGATTCAGCTTCCCGCTTGGCTACTAATAACTCGTGATTTTGCTCGGATAGCTTCTGGCTTTGCTGTTTTTCTTGCTCCAATAATTTGGCATGGGCTAATGCGATTCCCACTTGGTTGGCCAAGGCTTCGATGAGTTCAACTTCATCTGATGTCCATTGACGCAGCATGTCGTTCTGCTCTGGGATGGGTAGCTGCAAAAAGTCTTGACGTTTAAATTTCTGCTGACAATGCTGTAGCACAATGGCGCCGTTAGGTTGCCCTTGATAGGATGTGCGCACGGCAAGGATGGACTTGAGCTGAATAGAGCGACTATCTAGGGAAGGGTAAATAAGCGGATCCGTATAAACATTAGACGTCAACAGCGCTTTTTCTTGCGAGAGCATCTGCTGGACATGGGCCACGCCATGGACTGGTATGTTAATTCCCCACATGGAATCACAACCCGGTTGAAGATATTCAGCGACAATCGGAAATTCTTCTGCAGGCTCTGCTGTATAGCTATGAATATGGCAACGATTGACATTAAATACTTCACCGATCATTTGCACGGCTGTGGTGAAGATTTGCTGGGTATCAAGACTCTGACGGATATCAGCAGTGAGATTCCGTAACAGCATTTCTCGCTGAATCTGCCGTTCTAAGGCTAGGGCGGCTTGTTTGCGCTCCGTGATATCGCGTGAGACGGCACTGAAGCGGTCTTTTCCCTGGAACTGAAAGTAGGTGGATGTTATTTCTACCGGAATAATGTGACCCGATTTGGTTCTGTGAATCCCTTCAAAGGTGAGGGATTGATTGTCCCTAATGTCTTTTAATAGCAACTCAAGCTTCTGAGGGGGTATCCAAGGGGCAATATCTCCAAACCACTTTGTTAAAATTTCGGTTCGAGAATACTCTAACTGTTGACAGGCTCGATCGTTGGCATAGAGGAATTTCCCGCTTGAGTCCAGGAGGTAAATGCTATCTTTGGCTTTATCAAGGCTATATTTTGAAAGTTCCAGTTCTTGTTCTGCTTGTTGCCGCTCTTTGATCTCTTGCTGTAGCTGGCGGTAATTTTGGATCAATTGCTGGCGCTGGTGCTTTTCTCGTTCCAGTAAGTGGGATTGGGCAAGAGCGATGCCCACCTGACTGGCGACCGTTTCGAGCAGGCTGATTTCTTCGGGGGTCCAAGCACGAGTGCGATCGCATTGGCTCAGGACAATCACGCCATTAGCTTCATCCAAGTAAGAGGTTCGAATTGACAGAATAGAGAGAAGTCCTGCTTGGGTAAGGAGGGGACGCAACTCATTCAAAGTGGTATCAGTGTCCACGTGGGTGGATGGAATGGCCTGATCGAGGGACAACAGTTGTTGCATGTAAGGTGTATTGAGGACGGGAATATCCTGACCGATCAGGGATGGCATATCCGTGGCCATATATTCTGCGACTACTTGCAATCGGGGAGTGGGATGGTGGGTATAGGTGTGGATATGACAGCGACTCACCTTGAAAATCTGGCCAATATGATGAACAGCGGTGTCTAGTATCTTTGAAGCATCTAGGCTCTGACGGATATCTCGTGTGATTTGGCTGAGGAGATTGGCGTTGTAGAGCTGTTGTTCCAGGGCTTGCTGAGCTTGCTGACGTTCAATTTCTGATGCTGCCCGGGCAGCAAAAATCTGCAAGATCATTTCATATTGGGATACGTCTTTGAGTGGAGCAGTATCCAAAACTGCGATATGCCCCAAAGTCTGACCTGAAATATTCAAAATGGGAATGCCATAATAGCTTTCTGCATCCAGGGTCACTAGATCGGCGTCATTGGGAAAATATTGCTGAACGGAGTCTTTATAGATGCAGGCTTTTCCGGCAAGCACTTCTCTGCAGGGTGTTTCTTCTAAGGGATATTCGAAATTCTCGCCAAAGGAATCCCCCTGCCAGAAGGCCAGAGTGTGGACGCGATCTTGGGCTATACCGACTAACTCTGTAATCATGGCATAGCGTACATTTAAGGTGTCGGCTAAGGCCCGTGTGCAGGTGCGAAAGAAGGCTTCACCTACCTTTGTGGCAGTTCCTTCTAAAATCAGTTGTAAGGCTTCTTTGGATTGTTCACGTTCAGTGATGTCTTCATACAGTCCCAAGATGCCAACGACTGCTTGTTCACTGTTGAGGAGGGGAAGTTTGCTAGTTTCTAGCCAAATTTGATGACCATCTGCTTGGATTTGGGTCTCGATGATTCGATCTTCTGGCTCATTTCTGTTCATGATTTTGCGATCGCACTGTCGATACCAATCCGCCTCTTCCTGGGACCAGGGCAAATCATAGTCCGTTAATCCCACAATCTGGTGGGGGGCCGATAGTCCAGCATCTGCAGCAAAGGCAAGGTTGCACCCCAGATAGGTGGACTGTCGATCTTTCCAAAAGATGGATTGAGGAATCGTATCCAAAATTAATTGCAACAAACGCTGAGATGCGTGGAGATCCGTTTGGGTTTGTTGGAGCTGTTCAAAAGTGCGTTGTTGTTCTTGTCGTAAGAGCTGGTTAAGGGCAATTTCTGCTCGTTTACGATCGCTAATATTGCTTTCATTGACGAGAATTGCCAGCTCTCCTGTGCGGGGATTTTGCGTACCGCGCACGTCAATTCCATGCCATTCCATGCCCTGCAGGGTTTGGACCTGGACTTCAACACTGAAAACATCCCCAGCTTTAACCGCAACCATGGCTAGATTAGCGAGGCCGGGATCTTTAAACCGACGCGCAAACGTCGGCTCTGATTCCTGACGGACTTCATCTCCATAGCATTGCAAGGCCGCAGGATTTTGGAGAATGGCTTGCCCCTCTAGATCATAGAGGGAGATCATAACGGTGGTATGGCGCAGGGCTTCTAAAGAACAGAGACTATCGACATCCACCTGTTCTAAAGCGTCGGAGATGCCTTCGGATAACATTGCCAGTCGGCCTGATTCAATGGCAATGCCTGAAAAAATGCAGCGAACGGAAACCGCAGCGCCACCTTTGGGATAAAAGGTCCATTGCTCTGTGATGGACTCTCCCTGTTGAAACTTATCAAGATAGGACTGTAATCGAATCTCGGTTGCTTCTGAATAATCACTCCAATCTCGATTGAGTAGTTCCTCTAAACTATCGGCATTCCATAACCCAAGTGCTGCCGTATTGGCCCACCACATCCGCATCTGCTCAATATCAAAGATCCAGACAGGAGTCGTCAGCCGATTAAACAAGGTTAGCTCGGCAGGGGTAACGCCTGTAGTTGTCGAAGGATTCACGTAACGACTAGCCATCACTCACTGACCCTAGACTGCCCATTTCTACCCTCTTCATAGCCTTTTTTATATCCTTTCAGCAGGGTGACTTGATCATCACTGCACTGATTTGGGCAGAATCAGTCTAAAATTGTTAAATAAAATTAATATTTTTTCAAGTCTGGCCGAAAGTATTCTTTCAGATTTGCAAAATCCATGTTGATCCAACATCTGTATCTTTGGAACCTAGTATGACGCTCCTTCCCATTCGTAACGTCGCCATTATTGCCCACGTTGATCACGGCAAAACGACCCTTGTCGATGCCCTACTGAAGCAAGCCGGCACCTTTCGTGAAGGAGAGGACGTTCCTGATTGCGTAATGGATTCTAACGATCTAGAGCGGGAACGAGGTATTACCATTCTGTCCAAAAATACAGCGGTTACCTACAAAGAGACCCTGATTAATATTGTGGATACCCCAGGTCACGCCGACTTTGGCGGGGAAGTTGAACGGGTGTTGGGAATGGTGGATGGCTGTCTGCTAATTGTAGATGCCAACGAAGGCCCCATGCCCCAAACGCGGTTTGTGTTGAAAAAAGCCCTGGAAAAAGGCTTACGACCGATTGTGTTGGTGAATAAGATTGACCGCCCCCAAGCCGACCCTCATGGATCAGTAGACAAAGTCTTGGATCTATTTATTGAACTGGGTGCGGATGATGATCAGTGCGATTTCCCTTATCTGTTTGCATCTGGCTTGGATGGTTATGCCAAGGAAGATTTAGAGGCGCCAGGGGAGGATATGAAACCCCTGTTTGAGTCTTTCCTACACCATGTTCCACCCCCAGTAGGTGATCCTGAGAAGCCTTTGCAACTACAGGTAACCACCCTGGACTATTCCGATTATTTAGGCCGAATTGTGATTGGCAAAATTCACAATGGCACGATTAATATGGGGCAGCAAGCTGCTTTGATCAATGAACATGGCGAGATGGTCAAAGCTAAAGTCAGCAAATTGATGGGCTTTGAAGGTTTACGGAGAGTTGAGTTAGCAACTGCTTCTGCAGGTAACTTGGTTGCGGTCTCAGGTTTTGCCAACGCCAATATCGGTGAAACCATTACCTGTCCCAACGAACCCCAGCCGCTTCCCCTCATTAAGGTGGATGAACCCACCCTGCAAATGACCTTCTGCGTCAACGACTCTCCCTTTGCTGGCTTGGAAGGAGATTTCGTAACCTCAAGACAAATTCGTGATCGCTTGATGCGCGAGCTGGAAACCAACGTAGCGTTGCGAGTAGAAGAAACAGACTCCCCAGATCGGTTTGCTGTTTCCGGTCGAGGTGAGTTGCACTTAGGTATCTTGATTGAAACCATGCGCCGAGAAGGCTATGAGTTTCAAGTGTCCCAGCCCCAGGTGATTTATCGAGAAGTGAATGGTCAGCCCTGTGAACCCTATGAGTATCTAGTGCTAGACGTTCCTGAAGAGGCCGTGGGTGGCTGTATCGAACGCTTGGGACAACGCCGTGGTGAAATGCAGGATATGCAGGTTAGCAGTGGCCGCACCCAACTCGAATTTGTGATTCCAGCCCGTGGCTTAATCGGGTTTAGAGGCGAGTTTATGCGCCTCACTCGCGGAGATGGCATTATGAACCACAGCTTCTTGGAGTACCGAGAAATGGCTGGAGATATTTCATCTCGACGGAATGGCGTGATTATTGCCTTTGAGGAAGGAACCGCTACCTTCTATGCCCTTAAAAATGCTGAAGATCGTGGATCTTTCTTTATTGAGCCAGGTGTCAAAGTCTACAAGGGCATGATTGTGGGTGAGCATAACCGTCCCCAGAATCTGGACCTCAATGTTAGCAAAACTAAGCACCTCACCAACCACCGCAGTTCTACGGGCGATGAGTTAGTGCAGTTGCAGGCTCCTGTCGATATGAGCTTAGAGCGGGCGCTTGAGTATATCGGTCCTGATGAACTGGTAGAAGTGACTCCTAAGTCTGTGCGTTTACGGAAACTAGAGAAGAAAAAGCTCGCCAAACGCTAATTCTGGTGTGGTGTAGCCATGGCCAGTAATCACGGTAAGGAAACATTTGGTTGAGGTTATGGGGTTTACCCCATAACCTTCTTATGGACGCGGTATGGGAACTATCCGCTGATTCTCCTGGCGTCCTGAAAGCGCCGCTGGTTTAACTTAGGGTAAAGACCCATCATTTTGATCCTTCCGCGGGGGCGATCGAGAATAAATTCAGGTGGGGAGAATATCAAGCAACTGGGGAATTCTCAAAGGATTGAGGCTACAGTGTAGAGGTCGCCTGGTGGAAACAGACGGATAAATATATCAATTTTGACATTAATGAACTGGACGACCTCGGTTAAATTCTGCTTTTTATGATTGGCCGATTTTGAATAAATCTGGACTAATCACAACCGATTACTACACAAGTCCCAAGACGCTCTTATCAGGTTTTTACCGCCCTTCATTACCCGCTCAAGGGTTTGTAACTCCTAATGAACAACAAACCTAGACCTCTAACCTTCGCAGAACGAGCCGAACAACATCAATTGACGAGTGTCTTGCAGCAGTGTTTGCAACAAGCTGTTGAGCTAAAGAATCCCATCCCTGCACTGCATGACTCCTTGCAACTCATTGAGGACTTAGAGATATTTCAAGACTTCGATTGGAAAATTATCGAAGACGCTCTAGAAAATGTGCAACAACATCGACACACCACTCAAGGTGCGGCATCCATAGCTGCTCTAGAGATAACAGGTCTCTCAATATTGCAACGTCTTTAGTTCACGACTATTAACCCTGCCAATAACTTCCGAGCTGAAAAACCTAGTTTGCATCAGGATTACTCTTCATCCTGGATGTTTTCCGATCTGAATAAGGGGAAAAGCTTGGATGTTTGGTACTGAGTTAATTTTGGGCAATAATATTTCAGATGATCAAAAAAAGCTTTCAACCAGAATTAGCGAGATCTCGGGTGAGATTATGGCCTGCTCTCAATGCTTTACTGCAGGGGAATGAAAAAAACTATTCAAAGGAATGGCAGAGCTAATTGGACCTTTTGCGGAGGTTTTGCGGTTTGTGGGAGAGGTTCAGGGTTAGGCGTTTGGGCACTGCAATATTGTCGATACCCGCAGCGATCGCATTGTGATCCTTCCTGAGGATGCCAGTCTTGATCAGACCTGAGTTTCAAAGCTAAGTCCCCAATCAAATCTTTGATTTGCTCTAAATGATCTGGAGTCACCTCATAAGAAATGCATTGATTACTGCGTAAATAAAGCAAACTCAGTCGTTTAAGAGCATGGTGATACGTTTGCTCCAATGCCAAATAATAAAGCCCCAACTGCACATCAATGGCTTCTGGGGGCTTTACGGTTTTACTGGTTTTGTAGTCGATCAGTTCTAGACCATCGTCTAGCCAATCTAATCGGTCATAGCGACCGGACAAGGCAAACTCAATATTACTAACTTGAAAAGAGGCTTGAATCTTGCCCTCAATGCCCACTGGTTTTCGCAGCATGGGTTGAGGGGCCACATATTGGTGATAGTAGGTCTCTAGGGCTTGCCAGCCTTCATGAATTTGAGACTCCTTTAGCTCACTAATATGCTGTTGCCAACAATCAGCAAACCATTGCAAGGGCGGAAGAGGGTCGGCATAGGACCAGTCCTGGTAGATCTGGGCCAAAGCTCGATGGATTGCCTTACCGAAGGTGGGTGAACCGAAGGCAGAGGGGACCGTTAACCGTCGCTCATGCTTGAAATAGTAGGCTTGAGGACATTGACGATAGGTCTGAAGCTTGGTTGCTGAAAGTGGGTAGGCCATGACCCCGATACCCGCTAAATAGTTTATTTGTACTTATATTTTAGCGGCAATTGAGAATCATGACTGTCAGGCGTTAACCCTCAATGTAGTTATGCTTTGCAGCCTACGAAGTAAGGAGAGAGGGAAGTGGGCAATCCAGTGGCTTTATCTTTGGAAAAGCTGAACTGGGACTTAATGAGCAGACTAATGGCTTCGTTCTCGTTGAGTTGGCTTTGCATATTGCTCATGGAGCAGCTGCACATCTGCTTGGCTTGGGCAGGAGTGTAACCTTTGCCCGTCACTTTCTCGACGCAACCAGAGTTATAGCGTTGAACCAGGATGGGGTCGTAAGTGTGCTTTTGACCGGCCAGGGAAATTTGGGGGAAGGCGGCAACCACTAATCCAGCGACGCTTGTAGTGGCGAGCAAACCGGCAATCATTTTAATTTGGCGAGTCATAGGAGTCTCCTTCAATGCAGGGGGTAAAGAATTAGTGTTTGCTTAGGCTTTGTGTCGTGGCCTCGACCAGATTGTTCCTGGGCTGTGGCTCACTGAAATTAAGAATATAATTTACGCTAGATGAAAAATATGATGTGCGTCACAAGAGAAGGTGTTGTTTATCACTTCTTATGTAGTCAAGCAATCATCTATCCCTAGCAGGTTATAGCTCACTGTCATACCCAAAGTGAGGTTCTAAACTAAATCATGCCCTTCTATATTATTCCTGCGTATGAATTGTAACGATTAGTAATCTTGAGGGCTTAAAACAATGTTCAATCTTGATTCGAATTCTGTATTCTCTTTTTACACTGAAAGCGAATAGACAATCTAGGAGATCCCTCGATTATGGCTATCTTCAGAAATGCGATTGGTGGACTGATAGGGCTGTTTTTACTGGTGGTGATAGGAGGCTTGATCCTTCCTAGCGAAGTGCATGTTGAACGAAATATCTTAATCAATGCGTCTCCAGCTGCCATTTTCCCCATTGTCAGTGATTTATCAGAGTGGTCTGCTTGGTCTCCCTGGGCAAAAATGGATCCCGACATGGCTTTAACGATTGAGGGAAATGGTATAGGGCAGACGATGCACTGGCAAAGTGAGGATCCGATGGTGGGGACGGGTACTCAAGAAGTTACAGCTATGACTGAGCCCAGCTATATCCAGACCCATCTAGATTTTGGACCACAGGGAACTGCGGATGCAGCGTTACAATTGACGCCTCAGGACAATGGTACGCTGGTTGCCTGGTCCCTAGATACAGATATGAGTGCGGGGGCGCCTCCTTTAATGAAGCCTGTTAGTTCCTACCTTCGGTTTGTTCTGGATAGTGCTGTGGGGCAAGATTATGAAGCGGGGTTAGGGAATCTCAAAGCATTAATAGAGCAATAGCCTATTGATGATTCTTGAGAGGCAGTGTTTTTTCCGGTTAAAGGGCTTAGATATCAGAAGTAATGGAAAAAAATTCGGCCTATCGAGAAGCCGAGAGGCTGATAGATATTGCTCGTCTTGAAGGAGCAACGGAGCTAGATTTAAGTGATATTGGGTTGAGTGAGTTACCAGAGTCGATTGGTTCCCTCTCTCAGTTGAAATCTCTTTACCTATCTGAAAATGAACTGATGCGACTGCCCAAATCCTTGGGGCGATTAACTCAGCTCCAAGGGTTGGACTTAGCCCGTAACCATCTGCCTATCCTAACGGAGGTTCTGGGGGATTTAACCCAGTTGAGATCGCTGGATCTCACGGGAAATGCCCTTGTGGAACTCCCGGAATTTATAGGTGCATTATCACAGTTGCGATCGCTAAATCTAACATCCAATCAACTGGTTCATTTGCCCTCTTCCATCGGGAAGCTGGAAACCCTCAAAGAATTGCAGCTTTCCTACAATCCCATTGCCCAGTGGCCAGAGGAGTTGGGATTGTTGACGGGGTTACGATCTCTTGAAGTTGCCAGTACCGGACTCCATGAAATCCCGACTATCTGGAAATCTTTTCAGGGATTGGCATCTCTGAACCTTGCTTTTAATCATCTGGAGACTCTCCCGGCATGGTTGGGGACATTGGCGGAATTGCGTTCCTTGGACCTGTCTTTTAACCAGTTGACTGAATTACCCACAGTCCTGGGCGCGCTCACCCAACTGGCGAGTTTGGATATTCAATCTAATCAACTTCAATCTTTGCCACCGCAAATTTGCAGTTTAGTGAATTTGACCTCATTGTTGGCCTATAACAATCAGCTCACCCATCTTCCCGAATCCTTTGGTCACTTAGTGGCCTTGGCTAGTTTGGGCATTGCTGGCAATAGCATTCGTCAGCTGCCAGAATCTATCGGTAAACTCCACAATCTTAAGCAGCTAATTTTCAATCTAGACCCAGACCAACCCGTTCCTTTGCAAGCGTTTCCATCGGAACTACGGGGTTGCCGCTTATTGGAACAACTGACGTTTGTCGCTTGTGAGTTAAGGGCATTACCCCATTGGATAGGGGAACTGACTCAGCTAAAGAGTCTGAATGTGAGCCACAACAATTTGACGGATCTCCCCCCTTCTTTAGGGAAGCTAGACCATCTCAAAACCCTTGATCTATCCAATAATCCCCTTAGATCTGAGCTAGATGTGCAGTGGGAGCGAGGGGCTAGGGCAGTTACAGACTATTTGCGAAAGAGTGTTGAGGGTTAGGACATGTTGCCCTCTGACTTACTGATGCATCGCTATCAGGGTGAAGCGATTATTCCGAAACGGCTGGCGGTGAATGCGGGGAATGTTGAGATCGCAACAGAAGCCATCGATTGTTTTAACGCGGCCTGCAATCAAACCCGAGGCGAACTCAGCCAGCAGTTACTAGATCTTGAAGGAGATGGAACAGACTATCGGGTGAAGCGGGGACTGGCCCATCTTTTATCCAGTGGCTTTTCCACCTTTGAAGTCATTAGTCCCCTCGATCCACCCATGTTGCGGCAGCGAGTCTTTTCTCTGTCTGCCCAGTCAGTGCCAAGTCCTCAAGCGACAACCCAGACTCTAGAACGACTAGCCGTTAACTTGAGCCAAGAGCTAGAGCGAGACGTTAGTGCGATTCAAATCCAAGAAGGGCTTTATGCCGATCGACCAGACAATCAAATCTTGACTGCCTTTGATGCCCCTACCCCTGAAGCGTTGCTACACCGCTATAACTTATCTCAGGCTCAAGGCGTTTTTTACAAAGCAACTCAAATTATCATCAATGCCCATCGGAATGACCCCGGAGAGTATAAGCTTCTATTTCGCTATCTGAAGCTGTTTTGTCTAATGGCCTATATCGAGGGCGATGCTGATCAAGGATTTACCCTCAAAATTGATGGGCCTGCCAGTGTATTTAGTGCTAGCACCCGCTATGGCTTAGCTTTAGCAAAGTTGCTGCCAGCATTACTGCATGTGACGAAGTGGAGCCTGTCTGCAACCTTAACCAGCAAAGACACCTATTCCAAACAACAGCGAACCAGTCGATTTGCCCTTGATTCTGAATGTGGTTTGGTCAGTCACTATCCACCGGGTAAGCCCTATGACAGTATGCTGGAAGCCAGCTTTGCCGAACGATGGCAGAAGACTAAAACGGAGTGGAAGCTAGAGCGAGAAATTGATCTGATTCCGATTCCGGGAAGCGTCATGATTCCAGACTTCCGCCTAGTTCATCCGGACGGTCGGACATTCCTCCTAGAGATAGTGGGGGTATTGGCGGCCCGAGTATTTAAAGAAAAAATTCTCTCAAGTGCAACAGGCTGATCGATCAGACTTGATTTTAGCGATTTCTGAACGACTCAACCTAGATAAAGCAGGCGTCAATTTCAGCAATACCCCAGCTCGATTGGTGTGGTTCAAAGACAAGCTTGCACCTAAAGCTGTGTTGCAAGTCTTGGCGGATTAGAATTTTAAAACCATCTTTAAGTCATGCCCTTTATTGCCTTGACCTGATTGACGAATGCTTGAGGTTTGTCAGGCGTAATAACAATCACCTTTTGATCGAACTTGAGGACAACACATCGCCGCATATCGGTGGCCAAAGCTCGATAGGCCCCTAAGCGTTTATTGCGAAAGGAGCCAGAGAAACTGAACAAACCTCCGTTACCCATCGTTTTGAGAGAGCTTTCCATGGCATTAGAATCGGCTTCAATCGTCTGTAGCCCTTGTAATGGTATTTCCGTATTCCAGACTAAGCGCTTCACAAGCAGAGCATCAGGCGTAAGGACATAGCCTCGAACTGTAAACAAAGCCGTAATTAACAAGATGCCAAGAGGGATAACTACCATACTGAGGATCCAAATCCAGTTACTTTTGGGGCCCGTGAGTAGACCAATAACAGCTATGCCGATCAGCAGCAGTGTTATTCCTCCAGAGATGGCTTTTAACGAAACTCCCCAAGGTGCAGGATAGCTGGTTGCGGCAAGCATCTTTATAACCTCTACCTAGAAAAAAATTGTCTACCTGAAATGGTTTAGTACCTAAAATATGGATATTAAAGGCAAATCACACCTTAAAAACATTTATCTACGAAAAAAATAATAAATATTTGCTACTTAGATACTATATGTTCTGATTATAGCTAAGTTACGCATTCTCACTGACGACGACTTTATTTCTCAGGATTAAATTAGAAGAACGTGGACACATGCAGACTTTTTCTAAAGTAGATGAAACTTACCCGATCACTTCTCTCTTTTGCTTCAATTTCTTTCTTGTCAATCCTAGCTGCCGTTCCAGCACTTGCTGCACCTGCCTACCTAGTAGGGGCTCAGCCAGGAAGTCGAGTGAATGTGCGTTCTGGCCCAAGCACCTCATCCTACTCCCCTCATTATGGATTGGTAGGCGATCGCGTACAGGTGATTGAATCTACAACGGGCAACGATGGTTATTACTGGTACCACGTTGAATTCGCTTCTGGTGCCCGAGGATGGATTCGGGGTGATTTTATTCAAGTACAACAACCTCGTTAATTCTAAGTCTTTTGTGAGCAAAGATTTATTTTTGGTGGTCAAACCGACAACGAATTATTTTTGCTAATTGATTAATGATTAGAAGATAAATTAAATAGGATACAACTCTAGGAACTTAATCATCAGCTAAGGTATTTATGTTTTGTTGAGTTCAAACTCATAAGATTCTAAATGGTGATGATTAACTGTTTCTAGGAGTATCAGGAAATGGCCTTCTAAGAATAGTTCTAAAAAATTTGCTAAACCTCGTATCTCTGTTGTTCTGTGGATAGAGATTAGGTGGCTATTTCATGCTTGATTTTGGAGAATTCGGGTTTCGGATTTCTCGCAAAAATCTATTGGTTTATTGAGCTTGAAATAGTGAATTTTTGATGAAAACTCTCCTCTGTCTACTGTAGCTGAATATATAATAATTTTTTATCTGATGCCTAACTATAAACTACCCCTAAAAAAGCCTACTATTTTCTTCTGCTCTGTTTGTCGCGCCTCAAGTTGCCCATGCGGCTCCCACAGGCACATGGCTCTCACAACCTCAAATTCGATACCATGTCTCTTCCAATACGTTGACTGAGGCAATGGCCAAGATTAAACAGCAAAAGTATAAGGTTGTTTTTCTGGATTATCGGAATGTCTCAGATGACGTTCAACAAAAGGTCAGTCAAGCTGCTCGGGACAACCAACTGAAGCCCGTGGTGTGGATTCAGTCGCCACAGTTGCGATCCCTAACGGTATCACAACTGATCAATGAGGCAAAGCATACGGATGGTCTTCAAGTAGATGATCACTATTTCAAGCACTATTCCGCAAAAGATTTTGTTGAGCTTCGATCGGCTTATACCAAGCCAATTTACTGTAGTATTCAGCCTTTTCAAGCTAAACAGTTACCTGCCCGGGGCTGTAATCAAGTTGATGTGCAATGTTATACCCCAAGTACCCTCCGACGATGTATGGGATTGGCAGATCGACTAAATGCGGTTACTAGTTTGGCTTCTAAGAGAACCTTGAAATATAAGCAAAAACTTGGCAATCGAAAGTTCAATGTTTTTCTTTGGCCTAATAGTAATGACTTTCATAAGAAAGCCCGTCAAGTGAAACCTCGAAATAATATGAATAATGTAGTAGAGGTAACTTCCCTAATGCTCAGTGAAGCGGCCATTTCGACGGTAATTCCGACTGAGTTTAGATAACTCTTTCCAGAGGTCTGCTGAAGTTAAATCAGGCTTGAACCTTGGCTGAATTTTTTGAATCTGCTTTCATGTATGCTTCTATTTCTCTCCTAGGCCATCAATGGCCTAGGGATCCATCACCACTGATCAGAAATAATTTATAGATTCGCCCTGGGATTCGCCCTTGGTGAATCTGCTGATCAGCTTCTGATAAAGTCAAGGAGAGACAAGTTGGTCACTCTTAAATAGACAGAGTTCAGAAGCTATGGCGACTAAAAAAGTATTGGTAACTGGGGCAACGGGACAAACCGGCTCGATTGTGGTGCACAAACTCCGCGAACGTGCCGATGAATTCGACGTGGTTGGCTTGGTCCGTTCTGAAGTGAAAGCGCAGAAAAAGCTGGGCTCTTTGGACGGTGTGGTGGTAGGAGATATTACTGATCGGGCCAGTATTGATTCTGCGATCGCAGATTGTGATGCCTTGGTAATCTTATCTAGTGCTGCACCTGTGATGAAAGGTCCGCCCCAGCCCGGACAAAGGCCCGAATTTGAATTTCCGCAAGGGGGCTACCCTGAAGACGTTGACTATAACGGCCATAAAAACGTGATTGATGCGGCGGCAGCTGCCGGTGTAAAGCATATTGTCATTGTCGGTTCGATGGGGGGAACTGATGAAAATCACTATCTCAATACCCTGGGTAATGGCAATATCCTGATTTGGAAGCGAAAAACTGAACAATATCTGATTGATTCAGGCATCCCCTACACCATTGTCCGAGCCGGTGGACTCATTGATGAGCGGGGAAGTCACCGCGAAATTATTGTCGGTAAAGACGATTCATTCTTTATCCCAGATTGCAATATGCCCCATAAGCTTCCCCGGGCAGATGTAGCTGAAGTGGTGGTTAAGGCTTTGCTAGAGCCCAACGCCCAGAATAAAGCCTTTGATGTCGTCACCCGAGAGGAAGGTGAAGCGCCCCCCACCTCAGATTTTGCAGCTCTTTTTGCCCAAACCACACCGGGCTTATAAGCTGAAATTTCTCTAGCTTGTATCTCCACCTAAGATGCACCTTGGGTGGAGAGCTTTTTTGGGTCTTGCGTACTGATTGAGTTGGGTTGATTTGTGGAGTCAAGTTCCCGGCTTTCCAGATAGAAGGTAGATGAGCCGTGCTGTACCCACTAGGAAAGCCTCTATTCTTAAGCAATCGAGCTTAAAATACTTCTATACAAGGACCTTGGGGATCTTTGATGCCATAGAAATGCTACTCTAGCACCCAAAGACTTGAACCCGTTCTAGGAGATTATTCATGGCATATTGTCTTGATTTTGGTTTAAAGAATTTTCTTGTCCTTTTATCTTCTACAAACGTTGGTTTGGGACACTTTAATCCTTTTGATTTTGTATTGATACTATCGTTGCTGGGGTTATTGGGGTTTCTAGTCGTCGTAGGACGTTAATGAGAGCTTGTGCCTTCTGAGAGGCGGTTATCTTATGCTTGAGAAGTTTTTGGTAGCAGACTCTCAGAAAGTCAAACGAAATTACTCCGGTTTCTCTTCACTTATTTTGGGTGGTTTGTGTAGAGCTAAAGATGTTCATGGGAGTTGATCAAAAATTCCCAGGGTCTGTTGAAGATGCTTTATATCAGGTCTTTTGACGTTGGGCAGCGTATTTGTGCCTCAATCGTAGAACTAACCATAAGCCGAGACCATAGCCCAGAATTGCGGCTAAACATCCCATGACAAAACAGCCCGTAAACCAAGTTGCGATAAAACCGGGTCCTAAGGCCAGGAGTTCTTGCCAGTTCAGCTTTTGGAGCTGATTGAACTCAAATCTCTTGGCTTGTAGAAGCCATTGCCCTACCTGAAAATTAAAGGCAAATAGAGGCAGATAGGTAAAGGGATTACTAATCCAAGTTGCGGCGGCGGCAGTTAACTTATTGCCTCGGACACAGGCAGCTAAAAAGATGCCAAATAAGATTTGGAACCCAAAAATGGGGAACATGCCAGCAAAAGCACCAACGGAGAGTCCCCGTGCGATCGCATTTGGGCTTCCCTGTAACCGTATAAACCGCAAATAGATATAACGCCCTCGCCGTTTCCAAGTTATTCTCTTGCGATGAGATGTTGTGCCCCGGAAGAAGCGTTTTGGATTAAGGCGTTGATGGGGCTGATGCATACGGTATTGTGGCCGCACAAAAATATTGATCAAGGGCTATTCTCTCTCAGCCCAATATAACCAACCCATGAAGCTTTGAGTACTAGGCTGAAGTAGATCTCAATGCTAATGGCACTTGCTCTAGGCCTAAGTTGTGGACAGAACCGACCGTTTGCAAGGTTGCCTGTCTTGCCCCTTTTTTGTGGTTTAACTTGATAAATAGGTAGCTAGAAGGTCGATGAAGAAGTCGCTCAGACCATTCAATGGCAACAATTCCAGGTGGTACTTCAACTCCTTGCCAGTAGGTTTCCAGATAGAGTTCATCCACTTGTTGCGGGGTAAGGCGGTAAAGGTCTAGATGGTAAAGGGGGACTCGTCCGTCATGGTACTCATTAATTAATGTGAAAGTAGGACTGACGATCGCATCAGAGATACCGAGTCCCTTCCCCAAACCCTGAATCAGGGATGTCTTACCAGTTCCCAAATCACCTTCTAGCAATAAGATATTTCCCGCAGGTAATATTTGGCCCAAGACTTTCCCTAATCGTTGGGTCATTTCTAGGTTTTCTAGGAATAGAGCGATTTCAGTCACGAGGGGGATAGCAATCAGGTTTGCTAATAAACAGTTAAGGCTTGACCGTTGTCGTTTTCAGAAAGTCTAAGGATAAATGGGACTGCTTTTTGTGCCCATGCAGTAGGAGAGGGATAACTGTGAGCTTGTTGACCAAAACAAGTTTCCAGCATTTCAGTATGAATGATGCCAGGGTTCAAGGCAATTGTGGCGATACCGGGGGGAACCTCTTGGGCTAAAGCCTGGTTAAGACCTTCAATAGCCCATTTAGAAGCGCAATAGGGGGCCACCCCAGGGGAGGTTGAACGTCCCCAGCCAGAACTGAAATTCACGATTATTCCTTGACCGTTTGTTTTCATGCTGGGGAGAAAACTACGAATGACGTTGATGGTGCCTTTGACATTGACATCCAATACATCGCTAATTTCTTGTTCAGGTACTTCCCATAAAGGGGCCACTTCATTGATTAACCCTGCATTGTTAATGATAATATCTGGTGCTTCCCAGGCCTCAATGATCTGGTCTGCCCAAGCCTGGACTTGTTGAGATTGAGCGATATCTACCACCGTAAACGTGTGAGGAGCCGCATATAGCTGAGTTAGGTGATCGATAGCGGTTGATGTCCGACCGCAGCCCCATACGGTCTGCCCTGCTTGAATAAACCCTAAGGCCAAGGCCTCGCCTAGCCCCTGGGTGACCCCGGTAATCACAATCTTATGATTCATGAATCAGTTCTAAGGCGATAGTGGCCGCAGAAGCAACATGAGGATGATCGTCTTTAGCTAAGTATTTGAGAGCCGAGATGCTTTGGGGGCTGGGAAGGTTTCCCAAGGCGGTGGCGAGATACTGCCGAACCATCCAGTCTTCAGACTGTACAAAGGGAAGAAGGGTCTCAAGGGCATCGAAGGCTTTAATTTCTCCGAGGGCTGCGATCGCAGCTTGTTGCACAATCACTTCCGAATGCTCCAGGGCATGTAATAGAACTGCATAAGCACTTGGATCCTTTAGGTTTCCTAAGGAAACAGCGGCACTAAAGCACACTAACCATTCCGTATCTTCAAGGAAGACTCTGGAAAGAGCTTGGACAATATTTTGATCGCCTACATATCCCAAAGCCCCGGCTGCTCCAGCTCTGATTTCATAATTCGGATCGTCCAAAAGCTGTATCAATAAAGAGACTGATTCGGCTGAGGGATGACTGGCCAGAGAGCGAATTGCCATTGAGCGGACTGGTAAGGAGTCGTCAAACAGCATTAGTTTAATCAGAGGGAAGGCTTCGGTCGTGGGGAGGTTCCGCAAGGCAACCAATGCCAAAAGGCGATCGCAGTTATCATCACTCTTGAGTTTTGAAGTTAGCTCTTGCAGTCGAGGGTGAGCCATAGGCCTTGTCCGTAGCTACACAAATTTTAGAGGAAAAGGGCAATTAGATGCCCTCAGTAGAGTATGGCGATGGGGCTAGAACTGGAAAATGGAACACAAAATTTGATTTTACTGTTCCAGCCAGGATCAACAAAAGATGCTCATGATGATATGTACTAGGTGTGTTAGCCCATATGGATGATGCTCATCCTGGCACTTTTATCATCTAGAGTCCGACTCAAGTT
The DNA here is from genome assembly GCF_021497025.1 of Acaryochloris sp. 'Moss Beach'. Taxonomy (NCBI): domain Bacteria; kingdom Bacillati; phylum Cyanobacteriota; class Cyanophyceae; order Acaryochloridales; family Acaryochloridaceae; genus Acaryochloris; species Acaryochloris sp. 'Moss Beach'. The sequence continues at coordinate 46,187 of NZ_CP071717.1, read as the reverse complement.
TTGAGTAGATGAGAATATTCACATTACGCCTGGTGTTATCTGGATCTTGAATCCTGAACGATATAACGATGTGAGTGCGCTTCTGGTGCGGGCTACCTTTAAGTTCTAGTTGAGATTGAACACCTTAGTTCTGTCACCAGTAACCCGTGGTCAAGTTTGCTGGTGAACTCTTTCACCCTCAAGGCCAGTCGAAATATTTTAGACTCTGCAATCTGGAGCTACGTTTCTTAACCTAACCTTTGTTGTGTCAGGCTTTTTTCGGATGGTATTGATTGCTGGGGAAGATCTTGGTCCACCCTCAGGGATGTGATATCGGAATATCTGATGAATAGTTGTTTATTGATAATAATTATCTAAAATAAAATCTCCCAAGATTTCGAAAAGATACGTATCATATGGGGTGGTTGTCCTGGTTGCAATCATTAGAGGTGTAACCAAGATTGCCTCAGAATTAGCGATTTTGTTGGTTCTTAATATTATGTGTGAGGAGAATTCTTTTATGTCGACTATTTGGCGTAAACTCGGGTTTTTTAACCCTGCTTTAGTTGGATTAGCTTTGTTAGTTCCCACTACTGCGATCGCAACCGAGTCTTTAGAACTCACTGAAGAAGTCGTTCCTGAAATTTCTGCAGTTGAGACAATTGAGACTGATGCTCTAGAAGAGACTGAGCCCCTAGTATTAGCTGATGCTGATGTGCCTACAACATCAGTTTCAGAGCTGATGAACGAGACTCAAGACGACGACTTAGCTCAGGTCACTTCTGTTTCTCAATTGTCTGATGTCCAGCCTGATGATTGGGCTTTCCAAGCCATTCAATCCTTAGTTGAGCGGTATGGTTGCGTCGCCGGTTATCCCAATGGAACCTTCCGCCCCAGTCGAGCCATGTCCCGCCGAGAAGCGGCTGCTCTAGTCAATGCCTGTTTAGATAACCTCAGCAATAGATTTGCTACTAAAGAGGATCTAGACGCTCTCAAAGCATTGCAAGATGAGTTTGCTGCTGAACTTGCGACCCTACGTGGACGAGTGGATGGTTTAGAAGCTCGTGTGGCCACCGTCGAATCCCAGCAGTTTTCCACCACTACCAAACTCAAGGGTGAAGTCGTATTTGGTTCTGCCTTCGTATTTGATGGAAATAATGATCCATTAGACAGCATCAATGGGGTTGATACTGATTTAGGTAACACCCAAAGTGGTGGTGTGGATGTTGCAGACCGTTTCTTCTTCGGTCATCGAACTCGACTGAACTTTGATACCAGTTTCAGTGGTACAGATCGGCTTCGTGTTCGTCTAGAAGCAGCTGATATTCCTGAGTTGGATGAATTTGGTTCTGCAGGTACAAGCTTGGCCAGATTCGGTTTTGATGAGAATGATCCTGCTGGAAATACGGTCATCCTAGACGAGCTGAACTATCGATTTAAGCCAGTCGAAGATTTAACGCTTAAAGTTGCAATTTTGGGTGGTGACTACAAGGACGACGTCGAAACCTTTAACCCCTTCTTGAAGAGTAGTGGTAGTGGTGCATTATCTCGCTTCTTCCGCTTCAATCCATTAACACAGCGGGGGCCAGGAGGAACGACCCTAAGTGCCGTCTATGATGTCAGCGAAAAGGTCAATCTCTCTGTTGTCTATGCAGCTGATGATGCCCAGTTTGCCACTACAGCTGGTAATGGTGCTAACAATGGTTTATTTGATTTTGAAAATGGCACCTATGGGGTATTTGCCCAGATTGGCTTTAATCCAACCGATGATATTGGTATTGGTGTCCAATATTCTCGTAACGAGTACACAGCGGGTAATGTTGACATCACCTCCGATACTGGAGATGCACCGACTACATCACTGGCACCTATAAATGGAGGTTTTGGTGATACTTCGGATCCTTTTAATGGACTGGAAACTATTACTGATAACTTTGGCCTTTCATTTAATGCCAGAGTCGTAGATGGGTTCCATGTAGCCGGTTGGGGTGGTCTCACTTTAGCCCGTACTCCTGACATTGCAAATTCTCGAATTACGTTGCTCAACTGGGCCGCTAACCTCGTCTTCCCTGACTTGCTCCTAGAAGGTAGCAGAGGATCACTCTCGTTTGGTCAGCAGCCTTACATTATTGATGGAGGTACATTGGGGATTGATGATGGAACTTCTTCCAACTTTACTGCTGAGGCACAGTACCAGTTCAAGGTTAATGACAACATCAAGATCTCTCCTGGATTGATTGTCGTTTTCAATGCAAACAACACCTCTTCGAATGACCCCATCTTTATTCCAGTTATTCGAACCACATTCAAGTTCTAACTTAGGAACTTAGGTCAACCTTAAGCCCCAAGTTCTGAACAAAGAACTTGGGGCTTAGACGTTAGATTCGTGAAGAATTGGAATAAGAGCAAACGTATATCTTTAAAAATGCGAATAACACCCAGAATCTTTCGCTTAAAGACTTCCTTGCATCAATAAAGGGCATTTGGAGACTGGGGCACTCCAGGAAATTAATCCTTGAATCCCATCTCCCATTTCTACATTTAAGGATGCTTAGCGATAGAATTGGGTGTCATTCTTATTTGACGAGACAGATGTTTGTATCAACAGCTCATTAACCTCTTTTATGGATTTGAATTTGGCTGTTTGATCTGCCAGGAAAGCATATCTGCTTCACCTCAGAGTATAGGTGTTTATGTATTAGTGGCGGGGCTTTTGCAAGGTAAATTTATTTCCGCGAAGCATCCACTATAACGAGTATTAACTTCAGTGAAAAATAGTGCGGACTATCGAATATAAAGGTTGCACTCACTCAATTAAGAGGTCTGGCAAAATTCTAGTTGGCTGAAATAAGTGCCGAACTGTCAGCCTTATGGCATGATCATCTCGGTTTGATACTTTTTTCCTTGTGAAAATAAAGTAATTAAGTCAATAGCCAGGTCTTGCAGGAGTCTCAAGGTAAGGATTCAAAATACGGAATGATCATCGAAAGCATTGGAATTGGTATTGTTGCAGCCTTTCTCATCGCATGGGGGGGCTTAGAGTGGACTCATCGTCGTCGCCAGGGGAATGCCTTACAAGCCTTACCAGGAAATTGGCAGTTTGAAAGTCGTGAGCCCCAGCATTATCGATTAGTCGGAAAGCAAACCTTTTTTAATCCCACCCATAAGCTGGAAGTCATGATCCCTGAGTTATCAGTGGATGTGACCCTGCTTTCGAAGGGCAGTCTAGATGAGATTCACCATAAGATTAAGATTTTACCGCAGCATCCAGATGCTGAGCCTCGAGAAGATGGTTATTGGTTTGCTTATATCGTCAAATCTCGATACGAGACCTCTGCAGAAATTACCCTGGATATTACGGGTCCTGACTTAACTCAACTCAAAGCAGTTTGGGTGCGAGTCAACTATATTTCCTATGGCCCGAAAGGCCGTATCCATAATACCCACCATGAAGTGGTTCCCCTTCGCTTCCCCGACCCCCAAGAACCTTTGCAGTGGCGTTCTGTTGCGGATGGTCAAGTCTTACCGGTCCCCACTCACTTGTTAACTCAACTGGATACCTGTCCCGATATTGTCCGTCGCTATGTCAGTCCCCATGCCCAGCCCGGTGATATCGTCACCATTGGCGAGACTCCCGTAGCGATTATGCAAGGCCGTATCTTCCATCCCAGCACCATTAAGCCTGGATGGGTGGCGACACGATTGGCTTACTTCTTCTTACCGACTTCCAGTTTAGCGACCGCCTGTGGCTTGCAAACTCTGGTCAATATTGAAGGGCCAGTGCGAGTCTTTTTAGCGTTTTTTGTGGGTGCGATCGCAAAGGTATTTGGTCAAGCAGGGGTCTTTTATCGCCTGGCAGGGGAACAAGCCCGACTGATTGATGATGTGACTGGGACCCTCCCGCCCTTTGATCAATTCATTGTTTTAGGTCCAGACGATCCTCAGAAAGTGGTCAACCAAATCCAAGCAGAAACAGGGTTAGCTGCAGCCATTGTTGATGTAAATGACCTGAAGCGGGTGAAAATCCTGTCAGCAACCAAAGGGGCTCCCTTATCTCTGATTGAAGAGGCACTGAGGAGTAATCCTGCGGGTAATGCGGATGAACAAACTCCGGTTGTCTTGATTCGTCCCAATCAGTCTTAGGGAATTACTTTTTTGCTCAGAGATTTTCCCTTGACAAAAGTCTGACAATTTGTTGTCTCTATCCCCGTTTTGGAGAGAGATCCGATACCATAGAGTCAGATAAATACTTCAAATTTCCTTCTTCGAGCTAATTTTTATACCTTGTTATGTCTCTTAAGGAGTAAATTAGCAAGCTGGTTTCGGTTGATACATCCATACACTCTCTCAGGACTATTAGTTCGGCAAGCTTAGCAACTCGTATGACGACAGTAGCTCCAAAGTTAGAACCCATCATTCGTCCCGTCCAGTACCGCGATCTTGAAGCGATCAAGCGGTTATTGGTGGATGATTATGATCAGTCCAGCATTGGCACCTTCTACGGACATGAGCGGCAGTTACTGCAGCTCCAGCGCTGGTCTGAATTATTGAAGTTGTTGAGGCTGTTTCCCAATCGACTATCTGATCAACAACGAACCTATGTCTGGGAACAAACTCATAAGTTGGCTGGGGTGGTTCAGGTTTCGCCCTTTAACCATTCCCGGAGCACCTGGCGGTTTGATCAAGTTAGTGTAACCCCTGCTGTTGGTCAGCAAGATGTGGGGACGCAATTATTACGCTACTGCCTAGAAAATATCTGGGAGGCTCGCACCTGGTTGACCGAGATTGATGTCAGCCAATCGGCAGCCCTAGCCCTATATCGTCATAATGGTTTTCAGCCCTTAGCGCACATTACTTATTGGTCCCTAGCGCCAGAGCAGTTGAGTCGCCTCGCTGAGCGGGAACCCGTACTGCCCAATCTTTTACCCGTCAATAATGCTGATGCTTCTTTGCTGTATCAGCTAGATACGGCATCCATGCCTCCGCTGGTCCGCCAAGTCTTTGATCGGCATATTCAAGACTTCAAATCGAGTTTGGTGGACTCTTTGTTGTCTGGGATTCAGCTTTGGGGAGATACCAAAGAATTGGTGCAAGCCTATGTCTTTGAGCCCCAACGCAAGGCTGCCATTGGTTATTTTGAAATGAAGCTGTGCCGTAATGCATCCCACCCCCATGAAGCTCGACTCACGGTGCACCCTGCCTATACTTGGCTATATCCAGAGCTGCTAGCCCATATGGCCCAGCTTACACAGGCCTATCCTTCAGCCCCATTGTGCTTAGACTCAACGGATTATCAACCCGAGCGCGAAGAATATCTAAAGCAAATTGGGGCTGAAGATTTGGAGCAAACATTGATGATGTCTCGTTCGGTTTGGCATAAATTACGAGAATCTCGCTCTATTTCTTTTGAAACCCTGCAGCTTTCAGATATGTTGCAAGGATTGCAGCCTAACCATAATCCAGTTCCTGGCCGCATGACCTATTGGTTGACTCGGACGCCTTCTGTAAAGAAGCGTCTTCGCCCAGGGGCTAAAAAGAGTCAGAAAAGTCAGTCCTCCTCCAAGCGAAACCATCGCGCCTGGCCGTCAGAATTTTAAGCTGTATGCAGCGAATATCCGCATTAGGGCTAGATCTAGGGCATCGCCGGATTGGCGTTGCCGGTTGCGATGGTACGGGTTTAATTGCCACTGGATTAACCACGATTCGACGCACTTCTTTTGCCAAGGATATTGAATTGCTGCGGCAAATTGTGACAGAACGCCAGGTCAAAACATTGGTGGTTGGTTTGCCTTATACGATGAATGGTGACGTAGGGACTCAAGCCCAAAGAACACAGAAATTAGCTAAGCGGATAGCTAAAGCCCTCGATTTGCCTTTGGATTTTATAGATGAGCGTTTAACGTCCCATGAGGCTGAGTCCATGATGCGAGAACAGCGTATCAATCCAGCAGAGCAAAGGGGCATGATTGACCGTAAGGCAGCCGCTTTGATTCTGCAACGCTGGCTGGATCAAAAACCATGGATATCTTCGACCTAGCCTAGGTTCCATTATTTCGTTTTTTCGTTTAATTTTCTCGCCCATTAAGTCCATTACCCCCTAAACTGAAGCCTATGGGTCCCGATGGTGGGCCAGTAATCTGGGGAGTAGAGGTAAAATACCCATGGAAATGGACCGTTCCACGGTAACGTTGATGGATGAATCAGGACGTTCCTTGACCTGCTATGTCGAGGTGTCTGTTCCAATTGATCAGGAAGAATATGCTCTTTTAAACCCCGTCGATTACCCAGTAGATATTTTTGGTTGGGTCGTTAGCGATGAAGATGATGAGATTATTCAGCCTGTAGAAGAGCAAGAGCTTGCTAACATATTCCCCACTGCCCAAGCTGTGTTGGCAGAACAGAATTTAAAATTAAAGCGAAGTGCTCTGTCTTTAACTGTAGAAGGTGATCTGCCTGATATTGATGAAGAAGAAATTCTAGTATTGGAAATGGAAGAGGGAGATGAGGTTTCTGAGCAAGAAGAGTATCAGCTATTAGCGACTTTTTTTGAGAAGGAACAAGAGTATTCGATCTATACTCCTATCGATCCAGTGCTGTTTGTTGTTAGACTGCGTGAGAACATGCAGCCGGAGCTGCTTTCTCCCAAAGAGTTTCAAGCTTTACAACCTAAGCTTCAACCTCTTTTGGAGGAACGTCTAATGGACGATTTAGACTAACTGCTGACTTGATAGACGACGTCTGTTTTTGACTGTGAACAAAAAGAAATCATTTCCTTTCCGCAAATTGGCTATAACCTCGGTCGTTGCCCTTGTTGCTATAGCAGGTGGAGTTGGAGGGGGAGGCTGGTATTGGTGGCAATCTGCGATCGCACCAGTTGAGATCAGTACCCAAACCCCTGAGGATATACTTCAGGTCCAAATTCCAGAAGGTGCATCTGCTAACGAAATTGGTCAGATTTTAGAAGAGGCAGGGCTCATTCGCTCTATTACCGCCTGGAAGGTCTGGACTCGGTGGCAAGGGGTGTGGGAATCTTCCGGTGGATTCCATGCGGGAACCTACCAGCTTTCCCCCCAAGCTTCTATGGCAGATATTGCCCAAACGATTTGGTCTGGAAAGGTCCAGCAGATTAGCTTTACGGTGCCAGAAGGCTGGTCCCAAAAGCAGATGGCTAACTATTTTGAAGAGTTAGGCTGGTTTTCGGCTCAAGAGTTTTTAGATGCAACCAACAATATCCCGCGCGAACGCTACCCTTGGTTACCGGAAGACATTCCCTTTCTAGAGGGATATCTCTTTCCCGATACCTACCAAATCTCAATTGATCAACGCACCCCTGATGCCGTAATTGGTGTGATGTTGAATCATTTCGAAGGGTCTGCCTTACCGGTCTATCAGAACCGCACTGGCTATACCGATTTAAGCTTAGAGGATTGGGTCACTTTGGCCAGTATTGTGGAAAAGGAGTCGGTGGTTGCTGAAGAGAGAGCTCGAATTGCTGGCGTTTTTTGGAATCGATTGCGAGACAATATCACCCTGGGTTCTGATCCGACGGTTGAGTATGGTTTAGGTATTACTCAAACCCCTGATCAACCCCTCACTTATGCTCAAGTCGAAACCCCCTCTCCTTACAACACATACATCAATGCTGGATTAACCCCAACGCCTATTGCGAGTCCGGGACTTGCCAGTCTTAAAGCCACTGTTTCTCCAGAAGAAACAGAGTTTCTCTATTTTGTTGCTCGGTATGATGGGACCCATGTGTTTAGCCGGACTTTGACAGAGCACTTACGAGCCCAAGCCAGAATCCGTGATCAACAAGATGCCAAGCAAAACTCCACTAATCTTTAGTTCGTCTTACTGATATAGCCCGATGTCTCCAGCTTCTTCCTGGATTTCTCTTTTACAACCAGATCTACTGCTTCAAGATTCTATTCTCCAATTGACTCCTTCTCTATTGGACCAACATCAGCTTAAAGGGTTGGTATTGGATGTTGATGATACCGTTGTGTCTTCTAGAGCTGCCGATGTATCTCCTGAAATATTGACATGGTTAGCTGAAATAAAAGCAGAGGTTCCCATTTGGTTGGTCAGCAACAACTTGAAACGTTCGCGCATTGAAAGAATTGCAGTGGGTCTTGACTTGCCCTATATCTATGGGGCTGGTAAACCATCTCGTCGAAAATTGCGTCAGGCAGTGACCGCAATGGATTTGCCCTATGAGAACGTGGCAATGGTTGGGGGACCGGCTATTTACCGATGTTCTTGCTGGAAATCGTCTGGGTGTTTTTACAATTTTGGTAGAGCCAGTAGGGCACGGAAGCACACTGCGCAAAAATTGAACTGTGGATCTACCAAAATTTGAAACGGATATTGGATTAAATATCCATTTTTTTAAGGATGATTACGAAAAAGTTATGGAAAGTAAGAATATAAAATAAATATTATAGAAATCGAGAAATAAGGAAATATTTGTCAATATATAAACATAAATTATTGGAGCCAGCCGAATAAAGGCTCTAAAAATAACTTTTAAATACCTTAGCAAATGGCGGTCTTCTGTTTCAGAAGACCGCCATTTGCTTTGTTTAACCTTGGACCTAGAAATGCTGAACTAGATGGTGTGGACGCACTGTAGGTTGAAGAGGTGACTTATCCTAGGCAGATTTGGATGAAGTTTTTGGCATAAAAGTTTAGCCCTAACAACTTTAGGGAACGATGTGAAGATAAGGTGCTATGTATACTGCAAGCTTATAAGCACAATATGCTTTTATGGGCAATAGTTATGGCATGAATTGAAATAAAAAAACATAAATGCTTGAAATTTTGTTACATTGCAGTTATGCACTCAAGAGTGAGTTGCGTTATGACTAGTCGGGCACATTGAGTACCTGATTTGACAATCCTCACTTTTTTTTCAGACTCCTACCCCCATTAATCCCATGAAATCTTCTCTGACTTTGGTTGATGTTGAGCAAACCCCTCCACATTTGTCAGATACACCATTGACGACTGCTGACATTGCTAGCAAGGGTCAAACATTGCCTGCGGGTGGCGATGATCCCAACCGCTTTGATTGGCAAGAAGTTTGGTATCCCATTGCCTACGTTAGTGACCTAGATAAGGACAAACTCACTACCTTCACCTTGTTAGAACGAGATTTGGTGATTTGGTGGGATCATAATGCCGATACTTGGCGCGTTTTTGCAGATCAATGCCCACACCGATTGGCTCGATTGTCTGAAGGCCGGATCGATGAAGATGGGTTGATTGAATGTCCCTATCACGGCTGGGCTTTTTCGGGTACGGGTGATTGTGAACGGATACCTCAACAGGTAAGTGGACGCTCTGCAGAAAGTTCTCCCAGAGCCTGTGTGGACTCTTTTCCGATTAGTATTCAACAAGGTTTGTTATTCACCTACGCTGGGCAGCCAGAACGAGCTGCTTCAACGCCTGTCCCCATTGTGGATGCACTTGACGAGTCCCCTGAAGACTGGATTATTCTCAATGGATTTCGCGATCTGCCCTACGATGTCCTCACGCTGCTCGAAAATGTTTTAGATCCTAGCCACTTGCCCTACACTCACCACCGCTCAGTCGGAAACCGCAGCAATGCGGGGCCGGTTGAGCTGGAAGTCATGGAATCAGGGAAACAAGGATTTTCAGGAGTGTGGGAAGAAGGTCCTCGCCAAGGAAAATTGGGAACTCAAACTACAACGTTTGTGGCTCCTGGTTTGATGTGGCATGACTTGACGTCTAGTCAGTTTGGTCGCACGTTGACAGTTGTTTATGCCACACCAGTGCGTAAAGGTGAGTGTCGTATTTTTGCTCGATTCCCGTTTCAATTCTCATCTAAGGTGCCTGCTTGGATGATTAGTCATACCCCGACTTGGTTTTCTCATCTGGGGCAGAATGCCATCTTAGAAGATGACCAAATCTTTTTGCACTTTCAAGAGCGATATTTAGAGCGTACTAGAGACAGTAAGTCGATTGCTCAAGCCTTTTATCTGCCAACGCGAGCGGATCGGTTTGTGCTGGCTTTGCATCAATGGCAAGAACGATTCCATGCCAATCCTTTCCCAGGCCAAAGTCTGCCACCGGAGCAGACTCGCGATCAGCTGCTCGATCGGTACTATTCCCATACGGTTAACTGTGCCAGCTGTTCTCAAGCCTTGAAAAATGTCAAACGACTGCGGAAGGCGATGGTGGGGCTAGCCCTCATTGCTTGGACCCTTACCCCACTTCTTGTCTTTGGCTTTGGTATATTCTCGATTAAGCTATCCATTGCAGTGACAGCGCTGATTTTCTCTTCGGCTGTTGCCTGGTTGAGTTTAGGACAGTTGGAAAAAAGATTTTACAAAGGTCGGTCTATCCCCCCTCGAAACCACCCAGAAAAAAAAGGTCGTTAGGGTTTTAGCACCGAGAAGGCGAGGTTGGCATCGACTACCACAATAGGTGTACACCCACGCCAACGGTCGGTTCGTCTTGGTCACGGACCCTAAGCTGGTTCCAGGGTGATGTACCTACTCTGTTGGTGGCGTACAAATCAAAAATGAGTTGTTTGCTGCCGGGTGTAAATCCAAACAGGGTTGAGGAATCATACCGGAACCCGACGTTCCAAGGAATAGCATCCCCCAAGGTGTTATTGAGGAAGGCGTTGCCTCGGCCGGCAAAACTAGCCCCGACTTCGGCAATGAACTTTAGATTGTCAACGACTTCGTAGGAACCGCCAAAATTAAAGCCGCCGACCGCAATGTCTCTATCCTGGACGTAACTAAAAGTAGGGGTCACCCATAAATTTAAGCGGTCACTTGCTTGATAATGAACGGGCAACGAGACGCTATAGATCAGATTATTGCCGGCATTGTTATCTGTTCCTTGGAAGATCGTGGGAACTGCTTTATCCAGGCCCCGTTGCCGGAACTCGTTTCGGTTATTGGTGGCATAGTTGATAAAGGTTTCACCGGTGAGACCCACGTTTACGGCTGCGCTAATGGTTAAGGGCTTGCCTTTTGCTTGGTCTAGGAATCGGTACTTTAGACCAAAACCCTGCTCGGACTCGTCAACCACACCGAAGGAGTAGTCTAGATAGCCTATCGCTTCGAGATCTCCCAAAATGCCATACCTTACCGTGCTTTGAATACCTTGGGGTCCACCATTAAGACTCACTAGGACTCTGCCTTTGGGCACAGTTCCTCCATCAATAATGCCAATACCATCTGTGGTGAGGGTTGCTGCTTGGCTCGGATCATCCGCTCCTCCAATGCTGTTATCTGCCACTGCGGGTAGTTCTGTGGGAATCGGTGTTGCGGATGGAGTGGGTAATGATGGGGAACGAGTTGCGACTTCAGTCGGTGGTTGATAGCCGGATTTCGGTGGATTTAATACACGCCCATAGATTGGAGGTGGGGCTTGGGCGATGGGAGAAATAGGGCTAATGTCGGTGGACTCTGCTGGCGGATTGTATTGACTGGCCAAAGAGGATTGTGTTTCAGCAGGTGCTTGAGCGTTTGCGGTAATTTGTACATTTGCTCCCGCTAAGTTGGTGTTGTTGAGGCGAGCACCCGTTAAATTAACTTGATCTAAGTTGGCATTCGTTAGATTGGCATTTGTGAGGTCGGCACCACTTAGGTTAGCGCCGGATAAGTTGGCACCTGAGAGATCAGCACCTGATAGATTAGTGCCGGATAGATTGGCATTGATAAGAATGGCGTGATTCAGCTTGACATCCGACAGATCCAATCCAGATAGATCGGAGTTACTGAGGGTACAGGCTTGGCAAAATCCCTCATTGAGTAAAAATTGTACTGAGTCTAGTGCTTGGGCTGGTGCTTGCCAGCTACCGATAGTAAGTGCCAGCAAGGGGATGCTTCCCCACTCCAACAAACGCTTCATTCTGTTGACCCCCCCGTCACCAATGATTTAAACGTAGTATTTAGAAGTATTGACCAATTGATTCTAAAATTTACTGTGAAATCTAAATTTGTCAATTATATAAGGTCTGATAGCCAAAATGCTCACTATTTCTTGAAATATATTCCTTTTTCGCATAATATTTACCACCCTTGACTAGGCTAAATCGGTTGGCTTGAAATCGAGAGGTTCTATTTCAGCTTGGCAACTAGGGCAGCTCGATTAGAAACACCGACTTTTTTGTATAGTCGCTTCAGCGCTTGCTTGACCCCATCTGTACTGATGAATAAGCAACGGCTAATCTCCCGATTGGTGAACCCTTGGGCCACAAGATCGACAATTTCTGATTCTCGGTGGGTGAGTGCAAAAGGTTTCGTCGAAGTGTGATGAATAAAGCGAAGGGTCGTCAATTGGACGGCTAAATGCTGGCAAAAAGTGCTGATATGCAATAAATCGCGGGCTTGAAAGGAAGGATAGCCTGGGTGACGCAGGAAGTAGATGCCACCCAATAATCGTCCTCCGCCCAAAATTGGAGCTACGACTCCATGTTCTATCTGGTAGATCCTGAAAAGATCTTGAATCCTATTGGGGGACTGCTTTTGAGCAGAAAGGGAGCACATCTGCACTGGGATTTGTTGGCGAATCATTTTTTGGCTGGTGAGATCTTGATCTCGACCAATCCTTTGATAGCGATCGCAAAAAGATACGGGGAGCCCGACCAAATCTGAAGTCATGATTTGTTGGCGCTGATCGAGAAGATCTAAGCCCCAGGCTTGGGCTCTTGCACAATGCCCGGCTTTATCCATAAACTGCGATCGCAACTCAGATTCTGTTTTGGCAGAAACAATGCCATGGATTAAGGGCGTTAATCGCATATTTGTACCCATTTGGGGACTCGAAAGTCAGTGTAGATCTGGATAAGGTGGACCCATTCAAATCTATCTCAATCCTATGTTTCTCCCAATTTCCAGCATTTTTTTGAGTCTCAACGGCTTGCTAGCAGTGGTCTTATCCCTAATAGTTGTTTGGGAGCGAGCTGAAGCTAGACTTTGGCATGGTATGAGTCCAGAAGATATCGTCTATCAGCGTGACTACCTGGATGATCCAAATCTATGGGCAGCTTGGGTTGAGAAAATCTTGAAGGGATGGTTTTTGACTCCCAAACCTGACCAGGGACGTTTACAACGAAAGGTGCGAGCGTTTGGCAACTTCGTTGAATATACGCCGCTGGCGTTGCTATTTCTGATTGCTTTAGAACTTATGCAGGCTCCATCCCCTCTTATTTGGGGATTGGGGATGACCTACAGTGTGGGCCGAATGGCCCATGCCTATGGTGTGATTGTTATCTATGGTCCCTCCCCAGGGAGGGCCATAGGTTTCTTTTTGACTTTGCTGGTGTATGGGGTCGGTTCTATTGCTTGTCTAACCTTTGGAATCCGTTTTTACTGCAGTTAAGAGACTACGAGTCACATCCGTTGGCATCCGGGGACCAAGACTCGCAACGAGTTTGGCTGCAGCGACTGATCCGAGCTGTCCAGCTTCGGTGTAGCTCATGCCATTGGTAATGCCATAGAGAACGGCTCCGGCATACATATCTCCTGCTCCGACGGTATCGATAGCTTGTACCGGTGTCGGTGCAATCTCTAAGACCTGCTGGCCATCGTAAATCAATGAGCCTTGAGGCCCCCGAGTGATGGCAAAACAAGTTGCCAGGGTCTTCATATGTTCAATGGCTGCAGACATATCTTCCGTCTCGGCCATTTTGAGGGCTTCGCTTTCGTTGGCAAAGATTAAATCTAAGCCGGAGCCAATCATCTCCAAAAGACCGTCTTTGAAAAAGCTGACCATGTTGAAGTCAGAGAGGGTCAGGGACACTTTTTGACCTGCCGCTTTAGCCATATCTCTCGCCTTAATCGCGGCCGCTTTTGCGTCGGGTGAGGTGACCAGATAGCCTTCGATATAGGTGTAGGCGGAGTTTGCGATCGCATCCGGCAACAGTTCAGCTTCAGAAAAGCGTCCTGAGATCCCCAAAAAGGTATTCATGGTTCGATCTGCATCCGGGGTAACGAACACCAAGCACTTGCCGGTGACGCCAGCCTCTGGTTGGTGCTGCTGCAGGTTGGTAGCCACGCCACAACGGATTAAATCATCTAGATAAAACTGACCGGGTTCATCATTGGCAACTTTGCAAGAGTAGCAAGATTGCCCTCCAAACTGGCTAACGGCAATGAGGGTGTTGGCCGCCGATCCACCACATCCTCGCTTCAGAGAATAGTTGCTGAGATGGTCAATAATTCGCTGTTGATCAGCTTCTTCTAATAGGGTCATCACACCCTTGTCGACCCCAAGGTTCTGCAATACCTCTACAGAAACTTCGCATTCAATATCTACGAGGGCGTTGCCGAGACCGTAAACGTCGTATTTTGCCATCTGTCATCCTGTACTCATCAAATCGCTGATTCTTCAGCGGATCATGAACACTGTAATGCATTTGCAAGGATTAGAGAATCCAAAGGGTTGGGAAATAGGCGAACCCATTACTTTGGGATAAAAAACGCGCTCGGCAGGACTTGAACCTGCGACCAATTGCTTAGAAGGCAACTGCTCTATCCGCTGAGCTACGAGCGCTTATAACTCTAACTAGACTATGCTAACTATCTAACTTTGTCGATGCTAATTTGCCCACTCTTTCGGTAATAGGGAGTGAAATAGAGGTCCTAGGGCTTAGTTTTTGCCCATAATGCAATCCCTCCGCCCCGGCCCCGAGCGGCCAGAACCTTTTCATGGATGAGAAAATAAACAAAAAAGGCTTGGGTACGGACATGGCCATCCCAAAAAGTCTGTTCGCTTTCCTGGCCGCCGCGAATAAAACCTTGATAGATCGTTCGACCAAAAGCTTTAAATTCCATTCTCGTAAAGTCAAAGGCCATAATATTTTTTTTAGCCCAACAACGAGCAGGGCCAGTCAAGGACAAGCTCAGGCCTGCCCATTTCACCTGGTTAGCAATTTGACCGACGGTGTCTGACGTTTGTGGCCCGTAATTAGTTGGGTTGCCGGGGGAATAGACGATTGTCATCTTGACCCAGCGGGGGATGTAGAATCCGTTGCCAACCCTTTGATTTTGATGTTGATGGGGTTTCTTCCCGGTAACAAAGCAGAGTCGCCAGGTGCCCACAAATTGTTCGAATGTATGATCGGACTTGGGCTGAGCTATTTTCTCCCGTTGCAACAGCGACTCTAGTAATGACTGGGTAGGGATTTTGCGGGCAGATCCCATCAATGCAGCATAGGCTGCTTGAATACATTCCTGATCCAGGGTAGGAAGTTGCTTTTCTGTTACTCCAGACATTTCAAATGGCCCTAGCGATGGTGTTGATAAAACCCGTTATTGACCCGACACGAGAATAGTAAATCTTAGTCACACAAATCATAAACGGTAGTCTTATACTAAGAGGCAGTTTACAGGGGACTTGCAAGACCCTTGCCCTTATCTTCAAAGGTTTGCCGTGTCTAAGTTGTTGACAAAATTAAGTCTGAAGCTATGGTCAGACCCTCAGCAACAACAAGCCTTTATTCAAGCTTTGACGGACCCTAAACCTTATGGTCCTTGTATTGCCTGGGCCACAGAGCGACTGGATGAAGACTCGTTTCAGCGAGTTGATGCCCTCCCCTGGCAGCTCCCATTTGTAGATCGACTGGTGATTGGGGAGCGTCCAGGCAAGCATGATCTACACAACCAGGGAGCCTATTATTGCCTAGATTTTTCCTCTGCCTTTGCTGCAACGTCCCTCACTGCCATTAAGGAACAACCCAACGTCGTCCTCGATTTGTGTGCAGCCCCAGGAGGCAAAAGTCTTTTAGCTTGGCGATTGCTGCAGCCCCACTTACTCATTAGTAACGAAGTGATTGGTAAGCGCGTGGGGCTGCTCATTAGTAATTTGAAACGATGTCAAATCAATCCTGTGCGGGTGTTGAGTGCGGATCCATCCGTTTTGGCAGATGCTATCCCTGCCAGTGCTGATGTGGTGTTAGTCGATGCCCCTTGTACGGGGCAATCTTTACTGGCGAAAGGAGAGTCTGCGCCAGGTTGCTTTCATCCCGTTTCTATCAAACACAATGCGAAACGACAAAGACGAATCCTAGCTAATGCCTCTCGTTTAGTTGTTCCAGGAGGATATTTAGCCTATATGACCTGTGCTTTTTCTGAAGCAGAGAACGAGCGGGTCTGTCGTTGGTTTACTCGCCGCTTCCCGCACTTTGCACCTCAACCAGTTGACGCTTTGTTGGCCTTTCAGTCTCACTTAACGGAGATGCCTTGTTACCGGATATGGCCCCAGTCTGGTCTGGGGGCGGGTGCTTTCACAATGTTATTTCGCAGGACTCAAGAGACAGAGGCAATAATGCCTCAACCCTTGGATGCATGGTTAGATGAGAACGCTCGTTGGTCTTCTGAATAGAGAGTGTACCTGTGGATTTGGGGAGAGGTTTGCGATCTCAATGCAACAATTAATCCTCTAAATCTGTCCATTACCTATTCCTTGACTCCGCTAGGTTGCCAAGGTGGCCAGAGACGTGACTAGCAAGATGATACTGTCAATAAGTTGTGAGAGGTGGACTAGAGACAATCCTGAGCGTTTGGGTATCAAGCCTATGCAACAATGATTAACAAAGCTTCCCTAATAGATATTGCTCTATGTAAATTAGAGGCAATAACCTAAATCTTGATATTGATATTTTTACTTGCCCCCACTTTTTCGCTAGTACTAACTTATGAATGCTCCGTCAAAAACAAAAACGCAGACGTTTAACTTACTCAGCATTGGTCATCGGGGTGTGGGTAAAACCGTCTTTTTAGTGGGTAGCTATGCCGAACAAAAAGCGAATAGTGGGTCGCGAAAATCATCTACCTGGTTTGACTGCCAGGATACCCAGGTTCAACATAATCTGAACACATTGCTGGAATATATTGCCCAAACGGGTCAATACCCGCCAGCAACCATGAAAATGACTAATTTTGAATTTTCCGCGAAAACTCAAAACCTTTTTGGTGAGAAGGATCTCTGTCAGTTTCGCTGGTGGGATATCCCTGGAGAAATTTGCAATAACGACAACCCCAATTTTCAGAAAATGGTGATGGACTCCCATGGTTGTTGTGTCTTTATTGATACCTATACGCTGTTTAATAATTCTGCTTACAGCCAGACGCTTCAAGGCATTGTTAAACAGGTCGAAACCATCGCTTCTCTCGCTCGGCAAAGTGGTTTGACCTATGTCTTTGCTATTGTGCTGACCAAATGTGATCTTTTGGCAGAAAATCCCCAGAAATTACTAAAAAATAGAAGAAAATATTCGACCCTTAATGGCCCGTTTGGATGCCAATCAAATTCAATATCGCAGATTTTACTCTACGATTCCCATCGTTAAAAATGGAAAAATGTCGGTATTGCAGGCAAAAGGAGCCTCTGCGCCATTGCTCTGGTTGGCGACAGAGTTAAGTAAAATTCATCGCAAAGGCCGACCTCAGTCTTTGGCTAGTGGATTTAACCGTTTATTAGACAATAGTGCCCAGCCTTTATCTCTCTCTCGTCCCAGAGGAGGGGGGAGAGCTGCCTCTAATAAACAGCTTTGGGGAGTGGCAGCCATCGCTGGCCTTCTCGCCGTTGGCGTGGCGGTGGCGGTTGGATTTGGAACGGGCTTGCTCGGCAATTCCTCTCCTGAACAAGCGAACTTGACTCCTAATGAAAAGGTTCAACAATACCAGGAGATTTTGGAGCAGTCCCCGACTGATCCAGAAGCATTGCTGCAGCTCTCTCGGCTCTATTCGGATTTGACAGAATTTGATAAGGCTCTACC
This sequence comes from Acaryochloris sp. 'Moss Beach', assembly GCF_021497025.1. Classification (NCBI taxonomy): domain Bacteria; kingdom Bacillati; phylum Cyanobacteriota; class Cyanophyceae; order Acaryochloridales; family Acaryochloridaceae; genus Acaryochloris; species Acaryochloris sp. 'Moss Beach'. The sequence goes on along the minus strand of NZ_CP071717.1, from coordinate 28,447 downwards.
CCTTATGGAAAAGTTGGTGGACCAACAGCCGGAGAAGGCTGATTTTCTATTTGAACTAGCGGGGCTATATGCCCTGAATGGGAACAAGCAGAAGGAAGAAACGGTCTACGACAAAATCCTGAAGATAGATCCAAACAGCATTCTAGCTCTCACCAGCAAAGCTACATTGCGCGTTGAACAGGGGGATAATGCAGCTGCCAAAACCCTATTTTCTAAGGCTGAGGTTGCTGCGCCAACGGATTCGTTAAAGAAAGAAATCCGGAAGATGGCTGATAAGGCCCAGTCCAAACCTAACCCGTAATCTCACTTTAGGAAGACCCTCTGATGCTAACGCTAGATCTTGGTCAACTGGTTTACACTAGCTTCCCTGATCAGGGCTTTCAGACTCTCAGTAGTGCTGATGTCCCGGAGGAAGTGAAACAGGTTTTTTTAACTCAGGTGGTTTATAAGTATTGGAATTCTTATGCGCCGCCTCAGCCGGGGTATCGAGCAGCATACCTTGCCCAAATCTCTCCTGAGCTCACTTTATTTGGCTGGATGTATAACCAAGGGGATGATGACTTAGGCCGAAGTCACATCCCCTACTTTATTGCCTATTGTTTAGCGGGGCCTCTGGATAATCCCCTGTTGGATAAAATCTATGCCTGCTTAGAACGGGGCCCCGTCACGTTGATAGAACGGCATAGTGTTTCTCCAGATCTGCAAAAGGTGGTCATTGATCAAATAGAAGATTTACCACCGACATTACCGGGGGTGACGATTCCTTCGGGCTCTCGGGCTCGGTGTCGGCTGTTGCTCAACAAAGGTAAGCTTCTTAGTTTCTCAGTGGCTATTCCAGGAGAGTCGGAGCTGGCGAAGGGGAAAGAGACTGATTCGGAAATACCGCAAGAAACATCCGCTGTTCCCCTCTCTCCAGAAGTAGATAATCAGCCCCTACTGAGTTCTCTTGAACGCTTGCTAGAGTCTCCGAGAATTACCTTAGACTCGATGGCTCGGGTGCCCACGACCAAGAATGCCCTGTTGATTGGGGTCAGTCATTGTGAACATGGATTTGAACCCTTGCCAGGGGTACAGCAGGATATTGCTGTTATGAAGCAAGTCCTGGAAAATCCCAAAATAGCAGCCTTTGATGAGGTCCAAACCCTACTCAACCCCAATCCCCAAATTTTGGCAGAATCCCTAGAAAGTTTTTGCCAAGATCGGGATGTTGATGATCTGCTCGTCATCTATTTTTCGGGACATGGGGGTGGTACTGGATGATCATGGTCGGTTTGGTTTAACCACCAGTATGAGCCGCACCAACTCGAAAGATAAAGTGGTGCGTTCAACCCTGGTTTCGGCTGATCTGCTGCAAGATATTTTGAATGACAGTAAAGCAGAACGACAGGTTGTTCTGTTGGATTGCTGTTATCGGCAACCCTCTACCTCTGCCTCAAATCCCCATCTAGGGGGGGGTAAACCTCCCTCAATATTTAGGGGGGGGGGTGGGGCGGACGATCATGACATCAGCGACCCAGGCCCGCCATGCGTTTGTCCATAAGGGGGCTGATCTATCTCTCTACACGTTTTATTTAGTGGAAGGGCTCAGAACGGGGGCTGCGGATCAAAATTGTGATGGCAGTATTTCGGTGGAAGAATGGTATGCCTATGCGAAGCGCAAGGTCAAACAAGAGATTCCGGCGATTGAACCTCAAATTTACAATGTCAAGGCGGTGCAAAATTTAGCCTTGGCCCAAGCTCCCATCGATCAGCCCCAATTTGCCTATCGCCGCCAGTTCGAATTCTATGCGGGCCGCGGTGAAATATCGCCGGTCAATCGGGTGATTTTGGATAATCTCCAGTCCAGCCTTGATCTTGATTTAGAGATGGCCAAGACGATTGAAGCGGAGGTGAGTAAACCTGGAAAGGCGTATCAAACGAAACTGCAAGAATATGCCATGGCTTTTGTGGAGGCCGTGCGACAAGAATACCCGGTCAGTGATTATTTGCAGGATCAGTTTCGACAGTTTCAAGCGACTTTGGGCTTAACGGATGCGGATACGATTCCGGTCGAATCCGCGATTATTCGTCAGGTTCAGGTGATTCAATTTCCTGGACAAGCCCCGGAAGTGCCTAGACGAGTAGCGCCCAGTTCAACTTGGTCGAATCAAACGGTGATTCAGCCGCTGCACCAAGCTCTGGGGGTGGGACAACAGACCCTGCAGACTTCTGCTCAGCGCCTCAGTTCCATGGGGCAAAACCTGTCCACGACTGTGAGTCAGTATGTACGAAACGCTCGATTGCGGGGGAATCTGTCTTCCCTGTCTTGGCGTCAATTGCAGACAATACCCAAGCGGTTATGGTGGTTTGCGGGGGCTGGTGCGATCTCACTGCTGTTACTCATGTCTATTCTGCGTCAACAACAAGAGGGGCAACAGCGTCAGAAAGAAGCCCAGCAGATGGAATTTTGGCAGTCCCTAGCCCAACAGAAACGCTATGACAACTGCATTGCCCAGACCCAAAATATTCCCAAAGATTCTCGACTCTACCCCTCTGCCCAAAAACTATTTTCCCAGTGCCAAGCGGGCATCAACTGGAAGAATGCTCAATTAAAAACCTTGTCGAATGCTCCGAAACAGGCGATTTGGTCCGTTGCCCTCAGTCCGGATGGTAAGACCCTGATCGGCAGTGGTGACCAAAACGATATTAAGTTGTGGAACTTAGGTAAAGGCCAGCTGATTCGGACCCTGTCGGATCACAAAGATCAGGTTTGGACCATTGCCCTAGGCCCCAAAGGTAAGATTTTGGCTAGTGCCAGTGGCGATTGCACGATTAAGCTATGGGATGTGCCGACAGGGAAGCTCCTAAGAACCTTTGCGGCCCATCCAAAGACTGTATGGTCTGTGGCTATCAGCCCTGACGGTACGTTGCTGGTCAGTGGAAGTGAAGATCAGACCCTGAAAGTATGGAATATAAAAACGGGCCAGTTAGTCCGCACCCTCAAGGGGCATTCGGGACAAGTCCGGTCTGTGACCATTAGTGCCAATGGCCAGATGATTGCCAGTGCCAGCAGCGATAAGACGGTGAAGCTTTGGGATCTGAAGACAGGCAAGCTCATGCAGACCTTCAAAGGACATACGGGCCGGGTGATTTCCATTGCCTTTGGACCTTCCAGCCAGCAGTTAGCCAGCGCCAGCCAGGATAAGACCGTGAAGCTCTGGAATCTGGAGTCTGGAAAATTGAGTCAAACCATTCAGGAACATGCCAAGCCTGTAACGGCGGTGACCTTTAGCCCCGATGGCAATACGTTAGCAACGGGGAGTTTGGATCGTACAGTTAAACTCTGGAACCTTTCGACGGGCGCTTTGCGTCATACCCTTACAGGCTATCAAGGTGATATTTATTCCTTGGCCTTTGCTGCCGATGGTCAGTCTTTGGTCAGTAGTAGTAAAAATAGTGCCATTAAAGTCTGGAGTCGGGATTAGCCCCTGCGCTAATTGTTGGGGTTAAGGGAATAATTGGGTTGGAATGGGGTGAAAGATTGGGAATTAATCGGTAGGATAGAGCCAATCTCAAAGTGTTTGGTCCTGACACCTTAGTTGAAAACGAAACCTTAGGAATAATGCAGATGAAATCTAAAGTATTAATGCCGCTCCTGCTGTTGGCTGTACTGGGAGTTCCTGTTCGCGCTATGGCCCATGCCCTGCAGACGAACTATGTATTAGAAGAAGCGAATAAGGTTCAGTTTACGGCGGTATTTAGTACGGGTGAGCCCCATAAGAAGGCCAAGGTCAAAATTTACTCCCCTGACAATCTGACTGAGCCAGTGATGGAGACCGAGACGGATGAAAAGGGTCAGTTTACCTTTGATACCAGCGAAAGAATGCCGGGAGAATGGGAAGTCAGCATTGGCGAGTCGGGGCATCAAGATATTTTGACGGTTCCGGTGACCCCCAAGGGTATCAATCTGAATGAGATTAGCGAAGTCCCTCAGCACCAGTCGCCTCAAATTCCCCTGGTGGCGATTGTTCTCTCTGGTGGCATGGGATCGGCGGCTGTGCTATCTCGCAAACTCCGTGCTATCAAGTCGTAAGCGTTGTGCGGGACATAGAAAGAGATATTGCTGGGTGACAGGCTATCTTTGGTAATTTCCCTTGCAATAGAAGCTTCCAATGTCTGCCGATTCTTTTGGTTGAAGAGAAATGAGTCCTGTAAAGCCCACCTTATATAAAGGTGGGCTTTCTGCTACTTTTTTATGGAGAAATTTTGTGTGTACGCTATAAAATCTGCAGCGGTATGGCTTCAATCGGGACGCTAGGTTTTAGATCAATGTGCTGTAATGAAGTATCAACTTTCGGCTGCCCATTTTCTTGCTAGGTTATTATCTCTCCTATGAAAAAAGCGTTTGTCCTCGATACGAATGTACTGCTGCATGATCCGAATGCCATCTTTCGCTTTGAGGACAACGACGTAGTCTTGCCGATTACGATTATCGAAGAACTTGATCGGTTCAAAAAGCAACCCCAAGAAACGGGGCGGAATGCTCGTCAGGTATCGCGAACCTTAGATGATTTAAGGGCTCAGGGCCAACTCACAAATGGGATTGACCTGCCGAAGGGAGGAACGATACGGGTGGCCTTGTGCGATCGCATCACCCTCAAAGAACTTCCACCTGAATTAGAAGGGGACCAAGCCGATAACGCGATCCTGGCCGTGGCCCTGGAACTGAAAAATCAGTGCCAATGTCCCGTGGCCTTGGTGAGTAAAGATACCAATCTCCGCATCAAAGCCGATGTCTTAGGACTAGCTGCAGAGGACTATTCCACGGATAAGGTTGATTTTGAAGGGCTTTATACCGGCATGACTGAAGTCATGGTGGGGAGCGACACGATCAGTCAGCTATTTCAAGCAGGACAGACGTCTCTACCCGAAAAAACATGGCCTAATCAGGCGGTCACTTTAGTGGATAGTCTAAAGCCTTCCCACACGGCCTTGGCCCTAGCGGGGGATCAAACGGGGGAAGTGATTCCCCTGCCCAAATTTCCCCATAACGGCATTTCTAGAATTCGAGCGCGGAATCGCGAACAAAAATTCGCCTTTGAATTGTTGATGCGAGACGATATTTCCTTAGTGACTTTGGTGGGGAAAGCAGGAACGGGAAAAACGCTGATTGCGATCGCAGCAGGGTTACATAAAGTAGCGGATGAGAAGAACTATAGCCGTCTGTTAATTGCCCGTCCCGTCGTGCCCATGGGACGAGATTTGGGATATTTACCTGGAGATATTGACGAAAAACTAACCCCTTGGATGCAACCCCTCTATGACAATTTTGATCTGATTTTTGGGACTCAAGAAGCGGCAGGGCAACCTCAACATTGGCGACGGGGCCATGAGGAGTTAATGGACCAAGGGCTACTCCAAATTGAACCCCTTACCTATATCCGTGGACGGACCATTCCCAAACAATTTTTGATTGTGGATGAAGCTCAAAACCTAACCCCCCATGAAGTCAAGACGATTTTGACTCGGGCCGGGGAAGATACCAAAGTGGTGCTCACTGGGGACCCTGAGCAAATCGATAATCCCTATGTAGATGCGGCCAGTAATGGGTTGACTTACGTAGTGGAGCGATTTAAGTCTGAGTCCATAGCGGGCCATATTACTTTGTATCAAGGTGAGCGGTCTGATTTAGCTGAACGGGCGGCCGCTTTACTGTAGAAAAGTAAACTCCTGTTCCTAAAGTTTCAAGTCAGAAGAATAACTGGGCAAACTGGGTATGGTCCTGTTGTTTGTGGGATCACAATGCCCAGCTTCCTATACTGGCTCTTTTGAACTGTTTAGAATAAATAATTTTCAAAGGACAATAATCTATTGCTCTGTTTATGAATAAGGATTATTGAGGTAATTGTCTAGAGGCTTAATAAAAATAGAAATGGCAAATTCAGCAATTATTTGTGTTGATGATGAATCTGTAGTGCTAAGAAGCCTGCGTGACCAAATTAGTAAATATTTTGGTGATCAGCATACCTGTGAAATCGCTGAGAGTGTTGAAGAAGCCTGGGAAGTCATTGATGAACTGAAAGAAGATGATGTTGAAATTCTGATCATTATTTCAGATTGGTTAATGCCCGGAACCAAGGGGGATGAATTCCTGATCGAGTTAAATCAAAAATTTCCAGAAATTGTGACGGTGTTGTTGTCCGGGCAAGCAGACCAATCTGCTGTCGATCGAATTCATCAGAATATGAAACTCCATGCTTATGTTTCAAAGCCTTGGAATGAAGAAGATTTAATGGATGTGATAAAAACCGGCTTGTCGGCATTTCAAGAATAGAGATAGGGGTTGATGTTTATCCAAACTTTGCGATCCTTTCCAGGAAAACTTGCTCGTCGCCAGAAGCTCAGAACGGTCCTGGTGGTGCCCTTTGTATTGCAGGTTTGCGGTGCTGTTGGCTTGGTGGGCTATTTATCATTTCAGAATGGTCAACGATCGATTGAATCCCTAGCTCAGCAACTAACCGATGAAGTGGAAGTCCATATTGCTGAGCGAACCCAAACCTATTTGGCTGCTCCCCATGCCGTCAACCAACTCAATCAGCATGCTTTAGATTTAGGGCAGCTCAAAGCCAATACCCTAAACAGCATGGAACGTCATTTTTGGCGGCAGATCCAGGTGTTTGATCGGATTAGCTACATTCAGTTTGGAACGCCTCAAGGTGAATTTGTGGGGCTGGCTGCGAATGATGATGGCAGTTTTACCTATCAAGTAACGGAGTATTCTGGAGACTTACAAACTTACTCCATCAAACAAAATGGGCAACGGGGGACAAAATTAGAAACATCCCCTAACTTTTCGCCTCAAAAACGCCCTTGGTACCTAATTCCCGAGAAAAAAGATAAGCCGACTTGGACCGATATTTATGCTTGGGTGAATCCACCGACCTTAGCAATTACCCTAGGACAACCCTATTACGATCAGTCTGGAACCTTTCAAGGGGTCTTAGCAACGGACCTATCGATTGCTCAGTTTAGCGATTTTCTGCGAACCCTCAAAATTGGTAAATCCGGCAAAAGTTTTATTCTGGAGCGCTCAGGATTATTGGTGGCGACGTCCACTTCCGAACAGCCCTTTACTCCGTCCGAGAAAGGACCTCAGCGTTTACCTGCCCTAGAAAGCCAAGATCCTGTCGTTAGGGCAACCACTGAGAAATTATTGAAACGGTTTGGGACCCTGCAGGAGATTTCAGTGCGCCAACAGCTGGCGATCGATATTGAGGGTCAGCGTTATTTCCTTCAAGTTAATCCCCTTAAGGATCAGCATGGCTTAGATTGGCTCAGTGTGGTTGTGGTTCCAGAAGCAGACTTCATGGAACAAATCTATGCTAATAACCGCTCAACTGTTGGTCTATCGGTTGCTGCTCTGCTGTTTGCGATCCTAATTGGGGTTGCGACCGCCCGATGGGTGACCAGCCCGATCTTAAAAATTAACGAAGCTGCCACCGCGATTTCTTCAGGAGACTTACAGCAAAATGTTGCCCTCAACCGCTCTGACGAGTTGGGTGAGTTAGCTCGATCATTTAATCAAATGGTCCATGATCTACGCCTCTCTTTGGAAGAGCGAAACGTGGTGGTCGAAGCCCTGAAAAAGAGTGAGCAACAGTTAGCAGAATATAATCGGTCTCTGGAACAGGAAGTTCAACAGCGAACCCAGGAGTTGGTTCAATCTGAAAAAATGGTGGCTTTAGGCCAACTGACAGCAGGGGTGGCCCATGAAATCAATACGCCCTTGGGAGCCATTCAAGCGGCTGGCGAAAATATTGCCTCTTCCCTAGAGAAGTCAATGCAGCGGCTCCCCCAAATTCTGGATCAATTACAGCCAGAACAAACCGACGCGTTTTTTGAGTTACTGGCGGTGGCCCAGCAACAGGAGTTGTTGACCTCTCGCGAGGAGCGTAAGCTCAAACGAAGCTTGAAGAAAATCCTGGTAGAGAAAAGCTTAGAGCCTGCTGCTGACCTGGCCAGCACCCTCAGTAAGATGGGGGTGTCTGCTGATCTGTCACCGTTTATGCCCATTCTAGAGCTGCCGAACAATACCGAGGTTATGAATGTTGCCTATGATTTGACGGTCATTCATAACAACACTCAAAATATCCGCTTGGCCGTGGGACGGGCAGCCAAAATTGTGTTTGCCTTGAAGAGCTATGCTCGCCAAGATCTGAGTAATGAGAAAGTCAAAGCGTCTGTTCCCGCTACCGTAGAAACGGTGCTGACCTTGTACCATAACCAGATTAAACATGGCATCGATTTGACCAAAGCCTTTGATGATGTGCCAGACATTCTCTGCTACCCAGAAGAACTGGCTCAGGTATGGACGAATTTGCTGCATAATGCCATGCAGGCTATGGATTACAAAGGACAGATTGAATTAGCGATTGGTCTGGATCAACAGGGAATTCTGGTCAGCATTACGGATTCAGGAGGTGGCATCCCTGAGGAGGTGCAAGCTAAGATATTTGATCCCTTTTTCACGACAAAACCTGCGGGTGAAGGGAGTGGTTTAGGGCTGGATATTGTCCGTAAAATTGTTGATAAACACCAAGGAAAGGTCGAATGTCAAAGCCAGCCAGGGCATACTAGGTTTGAGGTTTGGTTACCGCTTGAAGTGAGCTAATGAGTTGAGAATTCGCTTTATTTTTAGGTTAATCCTCATTGTATTTGAACGGAATGTGCCCAAAGTGACAGCAGCGACGATGGTGGAGCAACGGTGAGCAAAGGCACGATCATTTGCATTGATGATGACCGATTGATTCTGAATAGTCTTCGAGATCAATTGCAGCGAATCATCGACGATACCTACGACATTGAGGTGGCAGAAAGTGGCGGAGAGGCCCTCGAACTCTTTACCGAGTTAGAGGTGGACCAAATTGCGATTCCCTTGGTCATTTGTGACCAAAATTTGCCGGATATGGGGGGGGATTCTCTTCTCAGCTATTTACAGATTCAATATCCGAAAACCCGAAAAATTCTGTTGACGGGTGAGGCTAATCTAGATGCTGTGATTCATGCCGTTAATTCTGCTAATTTATATCGTTACATCGCTAAACCCTGGGATGAAACTGACTTAAAACTAACGGTAAAGGCAGCATTAAAGAGCTATCTGCAAAATGAGCAGTTAATTGAGCAGAATAGAACTCTCCGAGCTATGAATGCTCAATTAAAAGGGGAAATTGATGAACGTCAGCTCGTACAGCAGAAATTGCAGGAGAGCGAAATCCGATTAGAAAGCATCCTCAATTCATTAGATGATGTGGTGTGGTCAGCGGCTGTTGAAGAGTTTCAGTTGTTGTATTTGAATCCGGCGGCAGAAGCGGTTCATGGCTATCCTGTATCGTCATTTCTTAGTAGTCCTGATTTATGGCTTGATGTGATCCATCCTGCAGATCGCCATCAAATGGTCCATTTCTTTGATCAATTGCTAGCAGCCGGTTCTCTGAACATTGAATACCGAATTTTGCGGCCCGATGGAGAAATCAGGTGGCTGAAAAACCGGGGCCATGTGATTACGGATGATCAAGGACGCCCCAGCCGCCTAGATGGAATTATTTACGATATTACGGAGCAAAAACGGGCTCAGGCTCAATTGCTCCATGATGCCTTTCATGATGAGTTAACGGGGTTGCCGAACCGTAATTTGATGATGGAGCGGATCTCTCAGTCCTTAAAGCGCCAACATCGCATTCCCGATTATCAGTTTGCATTGCTGTTTATCGATCTGGACCGATTTAAGATTATCAACGATAGTTTGGGACATCTTGTCGGTGACCAATTACTGGTTGCGATCGCACATCTATTAGAAAACTGCTTGCGCACCTCTGATACTGTGGCTCGCTTAGGGGGAGACGAATTTACCATTCTCCTGGATGGCATTCAGGGCATTGATGATGCGATTCATGTGGCAGAACGTATTCTAGAAACCTTAAAAACACCATTTCAGGTGGGAGATCATAGTGTCTTTACCGGGTCCAGCATCGGTATCGCCTACAACTCCGTGCAGTATGACGATGCAACTTTACTCTTGCGGGATGCAGATATTGCCATGTATCGCGCTAAATCCTTAGGTAAAGGCTGCTTTGTGGTGTTTAGCCCGGAAATGCATGCCCAGACCCTGAGCCTGCTCAAACTGGAGCGAGATCTACGCTCTGCGGTCGATCGGCAAGAATTGGTGCTGTATTATCAACCGATTATTGACCTGACGACGGGAGACCTCAGCGATGTTGAGGTATTAGTCAGGTGGCAACATCCTGAGCGGGGGTTAGTGATGCCATCGGATTTCATCCCCTTGGCAGAAGAAACGGGGTTGATCGTGGAGATTGGTCAATGGGTTCTCCAGGAAGCTTGCCAGACCCTGCGGGCTTACCAACAAAAGTTTGCCTCTGCAACGGAGTTGAAATTTAGCGTTAATTTATCCAGCGAACAACTACAAGATCCCAACTTTATCCAAATTGTTGATCAGGTTTTATCTCAGTCAGAGTTAGACGGACAATATCTAAAGCTCGAACTTACAGAAAGTATGCTGATGTCCCATGAAGAGAAGCATATTAAAACCTTGCAGCAATTGCGCGATCGCAACATCACCATCAGCCTGGATGATTTTGGTACGGGCTATTCGTCCCTGAGCTACCTCTACCGATTTCCCCTAGATACCCTCAAGATTGATCAATCCTTTGTGAGTCGAATGATCTCTGAACCGAAAGATGCTGAGATTGTGAATACCATCATTTCCCTGGCTCGCACCTTAAATATGGATGTGATTGCCGAAGGCATTGAAACAGAAGACGAGGCTCTACACTTAAAGAAATTGGGCTGCGAGCGAGGACAAGGATATTGGTTCTCTCCACCCATGTGTCAGCAGAAGCTAGAAGAACACCTGCAAGCCGGACCCCAATGGCGAATTCAGCAACAGCCCATAGACCCTAACCTATCCGTCTCAGCGCCATCTTCGTAGCCTTTTATTGTTCAGAATTAAATTCCTATAAAGACTTTTTCCAGTCTGGCTTCCCCAAAGGGAGAATAGGAATAAGAGCGAGAGAGGGGCAAGGTATAGCGATAATCCCGAACTTTGATGTCCAAGGCATGTAAGACGAACAGCCATGACGGGCCTATCCCAACGAGCTAAAGCGCAAAGTACCAGACTGAAGGGCCTAGAGTTTTTCTCGGCATTGATGGTCATGGCTGGAGGGATTGCGACCCTTGTCACTCATAACATGGTGTTGGCTGCAGCCCCCCTTAGTTGTGCCGTTGTTCTCAATTTGCATAATCGGCGTCAGATGGATCGACTCACTGACTACTATGCGGGATTAAGACTGAATAAGATTCGAGTCTTCTTACACCAAGACCTGCAGGCGATTCAGGCTAATGTGTCTGGGCATCAACGAGATGGCAGGGAGTCTGAGGCAACTCAAATTCGTCAGTACCTTGCTGACTTATCCGGTGAACTTAAGCGCCTGGAGACCCAAAAGGAGGATGGTGCTCAAACACGACCGGAGTGGGTGGAACAGATTGAGATTTTAAAAGAGCAAGGGCAGGATTGCAGAAAGTCTCTAACCTCCCTCATGCAGGACTTACAGGAAATTTCCGCCCCAAGGGTTGAGTTGCCTTCAATGCTGCCAGTGAAGGCAACCCTTCATCATTACCAAAATGCTCCACTCTCGATCGATAGGACTCAAATAGCCGAACTGGTTCAAACTTGGTCGGAGCAGGTGCAGTCTTTGCAGAATCAGCTAGAGACTTTCACTTTCCCTGCGGAACAACTGATATCCCCTGATATTGCAGCTTCTCAGGGAGACCCCTTAAGGAACCTGCACGAGCAAATGGCAACGTTGAACCATCAGTTGGCATTCATGCAAACAGATTTTTCTGAACGATTGCTCCCTTTTCAAAAGGATCAACAGAGGTTGCAGTCTTCTCTCCATCAGCTGCAAGAGCAGACGGCAAGTTTGCGTTTCGACCTCAATAGCGTGAAATCATCAACACTCAATCCCCCTCTTCCTCAGATCCAGATTGAAGAACAGATCGAAACGGTATTGATACCGTTGCAGGTTCAGTATGTGTCCCTCGCCAATGATCTGGATCTGTTTGAGGTGGATATACAAGGGCTGGTCTATCAAACTCGCCAGCTACAGCAAATCTATCGGCAATGGTTAGCTATTCATCATCAGGTGCAGGGGATTGCCAAGATGGGCCAGGATTAAAGCTTAAGCCAAGTATGAAGAAAACCCTAGCGCTATCTTGATCCCCTTAAAGGCTGACTGATACTGGGAAGACAGAAATTTCGGAACCGGTACTGTTTGTTTATGAACCCCAGCCTTCCTCAGCCGGTTGATTCATCCTCTTCCTACTCCTTTCGTCTCCAGGATATGCTCCTGGGTGCACAAATGCTGTTTATTGCCTTTGGGGCGTTGGTCTTAGTCCCCATCCTGGCAGGCTTAGATCCCAATGTGGCTTTATTTACGGCGGGGATAGGAACCCTGGTATTTCAACTGATTACCAAAGGGAAGGTCCCTGCTTTTTTGGCCTCTTCCTTTGCCTTTATTGCGCCGATTACAGCTGGCATCCAACAGTTTGGCTTGGCTGCAACGATGTCGGGTTTGGCAGCGGCTGGATTGTTGTACATGCTTTTGAGCTTGTTGGTTTTGTGGCGGGGGCCAGACCCGATCTTAAGAGTGCTGCCACCCATCGTGACAGGGCCTGTGATCATGGTGATTGGCCTTTCTTTGGCACCCATTGCCATTCAAATGGCGTCCGAGGCCGGCTCTAATTATGGTGTGGGAACGGCACAGTTCCTGGCTGCTTTGGCATTATTTACAACGATTGTAGCGGCTCTGTTGGCCCGAGGAACGTTTCAATTAGTGCCGATTTTGATGGGAATTAGTGTGGGATATGTCGGTGCTCTGCTGTTGGGAATTGTTGATTTCGCCCCGGTTTTGGCGGCTCCTTGGTTTATGTTGCCTCACTTTACCTCACCGACTCTGCATTGGCCTGCGATCGCATTCTTCATCCCCGTTGCCATTGCCCCGGCCATCGAACATATTGGCGATATTCTCGTGATTAGCTCAGTCACCGGCGACCCTTTACTGCGTGACCCAGGATTACACCGCACCTTATTGGGGGATGGTGTAGCCACCTCCATCGCAGCTATGTTGGGGGGCCCTCCCAATACCACCTACTCAGAAGTAACCGGTGCAGTCGCTCTGACCCGCGCCTTTAACCCTGGCATTATGACTTGGGCGGCCCTCATTGCCGTTATGCTGTCCTTCTCCGGTAAATTAGGCGCTTTGTTGAGGACGATTCCCCCTCCCGTGATGGGAGGGGTATTGGTCGTGCTGTTCGGCACCATTGTCGTAGTGGGAATCAACAGCTTGGTGCAGTCTGGTAGTAACCTGCTGCAGTCGCGAAACATGATTATTGTGGGGGGTGATTCTAGTGCTGGGGGCTGGGAATATGAGCCTAGCAATCGGCCAGTTTTCCTTGGAAGGCATTGGGCTTTCCAGCTTGATGGGGGTGCTGTTGAATAGTGCCCTGCCAAATCCTAGTCCCGGTGAATAGAAGGTGAATTCCTGTTATTTAGCGGTAGTTTTGGCATCTACTCGAACTGTGATCTCAGCAACCTTAGATTTTTTGGTGCCCAACACCCGAAGTTCTAGAGATGACAAAAGCTCTCCCAGGGTGGGTAGCTGCTCTCTTTGGTTAACAAAATAAATACTGACGAGAGTGAGGCAGACGCCAAAAGTTTGGACTGGGCTGAGGACTTCTGACAAAAACAGGTTGCCAAAGATCAGGGCAAAGACTGGCGTCAAAAATGTTAAGGAACTGAGGCTAGTTAAGTTGCCTTTGGACGCAAAGTAGAAAAAGAGGCCATAGGCAATCGCACTGCCAAAAACAGCAGCATAGCTAATGGATAGCCAATCAGTATGGGTTAGATGGACCCATTGCTCAGATTCCCAGAGTCCAGATCCTAAAAACAGGGGAAGTCCCCCAATCACCATATGCCACCCGGTTGCACTGATGGGGTCGGCATAGCGGCAAACTTGACGGATCATCACAGTACCCACTGCCATGGATAACGCCGCGAGCAGCATCAGAAACTCTCCACTTTGGGTGAGTTGATTGAGGTATTGCCAACTTAGAAACTGCTGCCAGTCTTGTTGCAGCCATTCCCCAGACCCCAACTGCAAAATCCATTCGTCCGGCAACCCAATACAGCTAATCCCGCCCACACCAATGCCTAATCCTATCCATCCCCAAAGCCCAATTCGCTCCCCGTAGAGGATCAGTGCCAGCAAGGCCACCACGAGGGGTTGTGAATCGATCATCACAGATCCAAGCCCAGCAGAGGTATGGGATAGTCCTAATGCCAGAAAACCTTGGAATAAGGTGACATCGACTAGGGCAAAAAGCGATATCCATAGCCAAGCCCGCCATCCCTTGGGTTGAGCTTTACCCAGTAGCAGGGCTACTCCGATGACCAGCAGCCCTGCGGGTGCAATGCGCAAGCCACCCATAAAAAGGGGAGTGGTGTGGGCTAAAACTCCCTTCATTGCAACCATCGCCGTTCCCCATAGGAAGAAAGGTGCGATCAGGGTCAGACGATTGGGAAAGCGTTGGGAGTCTGGCAGACTAAATTGCATAATTATCCGTAGCAAGGATCGAAAAGAAAAATAGGCTTTAGTTACGCTGGTCTCAAAGCACCAAGCATGAAAGAAAGCCACAAAAGCCGCAGACCTACGTAAATCTAGTCTGAGAAACTTAAACTTTTTGTAACCTTTGCTTTGATTATAAGATGTATACTTCGGTGTTCACAATTTAGTTGGGCGGTTATCCGATGTGAGCATTGTAGAGATGACCAAGTTACAATACAGGCTTTGGGAACCTTGATGGCGATTGAATGGACGGCATGCATTCACAATCGGCTAGGCCTGGAGTGATACGCATAGACCGATCATTTTCAACTTTCTGTTCCCAATAGCGTTGAAAACAATCAGTGATAAATATTGCCCATGATTTGGCCGTTTAAAGGTGCCCGCAAACAAATAGCCCGTTTAGAAATAAAAGGTGCGATCGCAGGAGCAACCCGAAAGCATGTATTGGAAGCCCTCAAAACCATTGAAGAGAAAGGCTATCCAGTGCTTCTCCTCCGCATCGATAGTCCAGGAGGAACGGTCGTTGACTCCCATGAAATTTATAGTGCCCTAATTAAACTGCGGGAAAAGGTCAAGATTGTTGCGAGCTTTGGCAATATTTCTGCTTCTGGCGGAGTTTATATTGGCATGGGGGCTGAATACATCATGGCTAACCCAGGCACTATAACTGGCAGTATTGGGGTGATTCTCCGAGGAAATAACCTGGAACGCCTTTTAGACAAGGTGGGCGTTTCCTTTAAAGTCATCAAGTCTGGCCCCTACAAAGATATTTTAGCCTTTGATCGAGAGTTAACCGAGCCGGAGAGGCAAATTCTCCAAGATCTGATTGATAGCAGCTACTCTCAATTTGTGGAGATTGTGGCAGAAGGGCGCAACTTAGAAGTGGATGCTGTAAAGCAGTTTGCTGATGGGCGCGTATTCACGGGACAACAAGCCCTTGAACTAGGCCTAGTGGATCGATTGGGAACGGAAGAAGATGCCCGGTGTTGGGCTGCTGAACTGGCAGGTCTCGATCCTGAAAAAGCTAAATGTAACACCATCGAGGAAGAAAAATCTTTTTGGAGTAAGTTGCTACCCGGTAGCCGGCAATCTTCGTTGTCTGTACCTCCCCAAGTTCTTAATTGGGTAAATTTTGAGATAGCAACGAATGGTTTACCCTTGTGGCTCTATCGACCTTAAATATGGTGTCCCTCAGAGGGTTAGAGTTGAATTGATATCGCAATTCAATTTAGCTTTAATGAGCCTTACATGTTTCAATAAACAGGTAAGGTGGGGAACCGTAGATTTTCTGTGATGTGGGCTAATTCCCTGAAGATGTCAAGTTTGCTAACATGGCGCAGGTTTTCGTAAATCCTGAGGCATGATTTAGCTATGGAGGATAATTCTGTGTCATGGAAAGTACGAGCAATTCGTGGGGCAACGACTGCTTCTGAGAATTCCGTTGCCGCAATACGGGAAGTCGTTACTGAGCTCATGTTGGCCATTGAGTCAGAAAATTCTCTGGATGTGAATGAGATTATTAGCGTAACGTTTTCTGTTACTCGGGATTTAGATGCCGTTTTCCCTGCAGCAATTGCTCGTCAGCGTCCCAACTGGGATACTGTCCCCCTGCTAGATGTGCAGCAAATGTATGTAGAAAGTGATTTGGATTTTTGTATACGCTGTTTGATTCATTTCAATACTCCTGATCCGAATCAACCGATTCATCACATCTACCAAAGAGGCGCCAGGCATTTACGTCCTGATTGGGGGTTTGTTAAAGCTAGAGTTCCCACTCACTAATTTATAGAATAGTATCGCTTCAGACTGAGCAATTAACACATCAAATAGGTGAGCTAATGGCTATTTCTCGTCCCGTGGTCAAAGACTTTATGACCCCAGATCCTATTGCTATCTCTCCCACAGATTCTTTAGAGACGGTAATTAAGCTGTTAGAAGACCACCGAATTAGTGGTTTGCCAGTTGTTGATGATGTAAATCATGTTGTTGGCATTATTTCTGAAGGTGATTTGTTGGTTAGAGAATCTCCTATGAAACCTCCTCTATATATGACATTGCTTGGAAGCGTGATTTATTTTGAGTCACCGAAGCAATTCCATCAGCATATGCAAAAAGCATTTGGGATGTTGGTTCAAGATGTGATGACAAACCAGCCGATCACAACTCAGCCTGATATGCCTTTGACGTCTGCGGCCAACTTGATGTTGACTAAGAAGATTAACCGTTTACCTGTGGTTGATAAAGATCAATGTTTGATAGGCATCATTACTCGTCATGATTTGGTTTGTGCATTAAAGCCTGCCATAATCTCTGAATCGCCCCCTGATTGATATTGGCCTTTGCCCCCAGGATCATTTTCTCGCTTCATTTCTCATATCTAAGCCGTGAATCCGCCCAGGGGATTAAAGTTATGTGCCGACTGACTGGCCGTGAGCGCCGCCTGGGAGAAGAGCTGAAAAGCCTTCCGAATCTCATGATGGGAATTGCCCGGCGTCAAGATCCATTGTTCACGCACCCCATCTCTCGAAACACCCGTTTAAAGTCCGTCTGTCCATCATCGATGCCCATTGCTGCAATAATATGGTCTTCCGTGCGCAGCATATCCTCGACCATTATCTTGACCTCCCGGACAGAACGCCGAGAATGGGCATCCGCTCCATCCGTAATAATCAGAGATACCGTCCGCACCGGCACCCCATTATCGATAAAAGCTTGGGCCTTCGCTAGAACCGTAGCCAGTAACACCAGAGTTTGGTCATAGAGCGGCGTTCCCAGATTCGGATCATAATTGTGTTGATCCATCCGCATCGCTTGGTCAACAGAACAGTAGGGATAGAGCACCGCCCCATTGAGATAGCGGTTGTGAACAAGAATATGGTCTTTCTGTGGGGACATGGCCAACGTATCCAGCACCGTATTATGTCCAGCCCGGACCACCGCCCCATGGCCGGCAAACCGAATCGAACCCGAATCATCCGGCATGATTGTCACCAGCACCACCTCACTAGCCATCACATCATCGACTGGCGTTCCCAGGCCAGCCTGGATCTGTGCCCCAATATCGACAATATTGAGGGCCTGCATCGACGCCTGTGAGAGTACCCCATCCGCTTGGGCTGATTGGAATAGTGCATTTAGATTCGGAACTTGAGACATAACATTCTCCTTAAAAAGTGAGGTGTATAGAGAGGAAGTGATTGACGCATTATTGAGAAAAGCCAGCAGACCCAGCAGACGCTGATCGAGCCATGGTTTAATCCGTCTAAGGATTGATGCCAGGCCAACCTGCGATCTCATCCGTAGAACGCACCAAATGCATACCCGCTTGTTGAAACCGTAGAAACGCCTCATTGGCCTGCTCCGTAAAATCGACCACCCCTGGCACCACCACCGGCGAAGAACAATCTTCCAGCAAGTAAATTTTCTTCGCCAAGTCCGGGTCATGGGCTTGAATTTCCGTGAGCAAGTCATCGATAGTCCAGGCGACACAGTGACTCTTGGCCTGCCCAGCAATAATCACCGCATCAAAATCCAACAGCTTTTGGATAAACCGGATATTCTTTTGGGCAATCGGCCGTCCCTTCGGATCATCGAGAACCTCCGGTCGGAGTACCGAGTAATTTTCTGTCAGAGGATTACCCCCCTTGATTTCAAAATTGGTCTGACTATGGCGAGCTAGATTATGGAAAAAGCAGGCCTCCTCCACCGCCGCCACCAGGGCATGGCCAATGCCCCCCAACATCGAGTGATAGGGCCAAATAGTCAGGGGATATTTCCCCTTCTGGGAAAGGCGTTGGACATAGTGGCGGGCAAAATTCTGCAGAGCCATATAATTGCCCAGACTATAGGCCATTGCCGGATTCACCTTCCAGACCCCCCTGTTCCACCTCTGCCAAAGAAATCATCGTCAGGGGGCGTGGGAGACTCGCCGCGATCATTCAGCCAAAAAATCAGCATGGAAGATCTGCATCGCCGTATGAGTATCCATCGTCGGTGCAATTTCCGTAATCGTCCCCAAATTGCGGTAGATAAACTCGCAAAGTCGGCGATTATCCTCCACTGCCCCCCATTCCAGACGGTCCTCCCACAAACAGCTCAAACTCGGGAATACAAAACGTATTTTGGACATCAATTGCCATCAGACAAATCCGCATTTTATCCTTCGCTGCTGGCTGTACCCCCCTGTTGGCTTGCCCAGTCCCGGGCCTGTTGGACTCTGTCCTGGTAAGGGACCCGCCACACCTCCCCCCACCCGTTGAGGGTCAAAGAAATTAGGAATGGGTAACTGAGTGAACATCATTTTAAAATCTCCTACAACTGCAATAACTGAATGGTTTGGGCCCCTACCGTATAGAGTCCCTGGGGAGCTGCCAATACCTGATAGCCCGTCTGCACAAACGGCTCCGTTTCCGGGAATTGTCGCTGCAGGATCAATCGCCCTTGATCTACCTGCACCCGAGCAATGCCCTCATCCGTCGCCACCAGCAGGGCATCTTCCACCGCCCAATGGGGGACAAATGGGCGATCTCCCTGCCGTCCATTCCCCCCACATCGGCCTGAGCCACCACCTGACCCGTCGGTGCGATTACCCAACATTGCTGTTGAAGTACCCCTTGGTCCTGGATCGTCACGAAGAGCCATCCCAAAGATTGACTAAACGTGCAGTTGGCCGCCACTATCGTCCCCGCTCCCATGGACAACGACAGCCGATCATTTATCCCTGAGCGCTGGACATCGAAGACGAAAGCCCCGTTCAGCCGTCCGGCTCGATAAAAACCCAGTCCAAACCGAGGTCCCACCCAAAATTGGGTTTGTCCGGCCAATACCTCCCCCCACCACTGCGTGGTCCCGCATCAACTGTCCTTGACTCAACCAATAACAATGCCGATTATTCACCGCAACCTGGGGCCGACCTTGATAGCAATCCACCGAGATCCGCTCCGTATCTGCCGATAATCTCACCACCTGACCCTGCTGTGCGATCCAAGTAGTTTGACCCTGTAGATACCAGTCGGACTCAGGACTGAGATCGCCCGTGAGCATCACCGCTCCGTCTTCCCGCTTAAACTGCCCCTCCTCCCAGACCAACCACTGCAGATGCCCTGCTGTCAACGTAGCCGCCAAGATCACCCCATTCGTTTGTAAGACCGTCGTGACCTTAACCTGTCCCTGCTGAACGGGTGGAGCAACCCCTATAGATTGCACACAGCTGGGACAAGCAGATCGAGCATGTTCAACCCCACAGGACGGACAGGTTTGCCAGCGCAAATTTTCCAATAGCGATCGCGGAAATGCTCCCCGCCAATCCTGTTCAAACACCCGCTGAAAATGATCTAACAATGTTTCCGGTAAGCGATCGCACGGTAAAGCCGGCTTCGGATAGCGTACCTGGGGATGAAACACCGTTATCCGATGTAAGGGGCGAGCTGCCGCAGGCAATCTCTGAGCTGGATCAGACGGTCTATAAACACCACCATAAGGATTAACAAACAGCAGTGCCTGCATCAGCATTACCGTAAAGGCGTACCAATCTGACTCCCAGGAATAGGGTCGACATAAAATAGGCTGTGTTCCCTGCGGATCACACAGTAGTGGATCGACAAAGCGGGCTGTAAACACCGAACAGGGAAATGAACCAAACTGGAATGAATCGGCATCAATCAGAAATGCCTGGGTGCCCTGCACTAAAATATTTAGGTCATTAAAATCCCCAATCACCACATCTGCAACATGCAGCTTGGCCACTGTCTCGTGCAGATCCAGAAATAGATTGACCACCACCTGTGTGTCTATCGTCTGCCGAACCTGGCGATGGTCTCCGACCCGCCGTCTGCGATGGTCCCCGACCCTCCTTCGGAGATCGCAATACCGTAACAGCACCTCCGCATTCGCCACCAGCGGCATCGTATAGCCTAAAATTCGCCGTCCGCCTTGATTCATCACCAATCCCTGTGGGGCAATCACCCGCTCAGGTAACGACTGGGGAAACTGCCGCAGCTTTTGCTGATGCAGCGCCAACCGCTCCCGTGCACCCTGCTGAGCCTCAGCCATGCCCACAAAATCAGGATGACTGGGAGGCTTAAAGAGCTTCACCGCCGTGGTTCGATTGAGGCGATACACATCCGCTTCTCCCCCCTTCCCAATGGCTTGCTTAGGGCGTAGGCGAACTCGTTTTTGATTGATATAAACGTCCATAGAAATTTAGAAGTAGCATGAGCTTCGTATCGCAATACCAAGTGACGATACGATCTTGTAAAATACGGTATTGCCCTAAAACCTCTTCACAGAAAAGAGATTGAGCTTTCTTTTGCTAGCGCACCTAAAATAAATCCGTATTGCAATACCGTATTGCTTTAAACTTGTTTGATCTCAAAAGTCTGTATAAACGTCGTGGCCACCTGCTGTAAGTCTGCATCGAGCCGTTTCCAAGTCTCCTGGGCAATCCTTTCTGGTACCCCACCATAAAACCCTTGAGCAATACCACCTGCAATACAGGCTTGGGTATCACTATCACCTCCAAGCGATACGGCATTGCGAATCGCATCTTCAAAATCTGTAGATTCTAGAAATGCCGTGATCGCCTGGGGTACCGACCCCCTGACAGGAGCTATCAAACTGATACTGGGGTCGAATCTCTTCCAGGCTCAAACTCAAGTCATAGCCAAAGGTTGCTTCGATATAGGCTTTAATCTCCGCCTTAGACTGCCCCCTGTCGCCCTAGGTAAATGGCTGCCGCAGTTGCCTGTGCTCCCTTAATCCCTTCTGGGTGATCATGGGTGACGGCTGCACTTCGCTCCGCTTCTCGCAATACCGTCTCTAAATCATCAAAGGCAAATCCAACAGCACTGACCCGCATGGCTGAACCATTCCCCCAACTGTGATACGGTTCCAAGCTGTCTGATGCCCCCCATTCTCGAAAGGTTCTGCCATAGCCAGCTTTGGGATAGCGCCGATAATAGTCCTTGATGGAATGGACATACTCCTTCTGATGGAGAATGGCATCAGCAACTGCGATGGCCGAAGGCCGGTCGGGGACCATCGTAAGTACCGTATCGTCTGTAAATTTCGATTTCTTACTAAATAATTCAAACTCTTTCCGTTTCATTCGTCGCCAATGGGGCTCAAAAACTGACCCAATCATGTCACCTGCGATCGCACCTAGCATCACTGCCTCCTTCTTCCGTCTCTTTCCGTCTAATACTGATTAATGTAGTGTCGTCCGGTAATAAACCTGGAATCTTCCGTACCTGCTGAGCATCCCAGTCCGGCTGTATCACCTCTCGATTGATTTGATCGAGCCGTCGTCGCACCTGATCAGGATTCTGGAAATAGCGATCGCAATGCCAGAACTGATTCAGTGGTCCCACAGGTTCCAACTTTCCAGGGAGATACTCTTCCGCTACGTTCATTAAGTCCCCTACCCCATCGCTTCCAATCAGCACAGACTGCACCTGCTCAGTAGGTTGTTGAGCATAAATCTGGAGTTGAAATGGATCGGGGCCTTTCTCGGCTTCCCATAGCAAGCTGTATGCCAAATAGGGCGGGGCATTATTGGCAAATGGACCAATCTGATGAAACTGCTCATTGATAGCAAATACCCCATCCCCTAGACCAAAAATCCAGGTTGTTTCTGAGGTCACTAAACACCCAATCAGGGTGAATAAGAAGTAATCCAACAGCCCTTGTGCATCCGCTCCTAACTGCTCCTGCAAAGTCTGCATCTCCTCTAATAGGCGCTTTCTCAATGCCTGCCAAAACAGCTCATCTTCTGTTCGTTCCTCTGCCACTAATTGAGCAAGAGTGTTCACCGTTAACTGAGCACCTAACTGCGCTCCAAATTCACTTTTAGGTCGACTTCCGCACCCATCACATACCACTGCAATGGTTGCTTGATCTCGTGTAAGAATGCCCCAAGCATCCTGATTGTTCTGACTGACTCGTCGATGCTTCTGGCCCAAAATAGATCCAGCCGCGACTTCAAAATGCTGTTGCATTGCTCTATAGTGTAAAAGTAACACTAACTTGACTGAATCTATCATAGTGTCACTTTTACACGATGTCAAGATTGACCCTACCCTATGCCCTATACCTATGACTATCCGCGCCCTAGCCTTACCGTTGACTGCGTGGTGTTTGGCCTAGATGAACAGATTGATCTCAAAGTCTTACTCATTCAGCGCCAGATTCCTCCCTTCCAGCATCAGTGGGCACTGCCTGGCGGCTTTGTGCAGATGGATGAATCTTTAGAAGAAGCGGCTCGCCGGGAACTACAGGAAGAAACGGGTGTTCAAGGCATCTTTCTAGAGCAGCTCTATACCTTTGGTGATTTGGGTCGAGATCCGCGCGATTCGCATCATCTCCGTTACCTACTACGCTTTAATCAACCTAATTGAATATCCCTTACAGGCCGCTACTGATGCTGAAGATGCAGCTTGGTATTCCCTTGGAAATTTACCATCCCTAGCCTTCGATCATGCTCAAATCTTGAAACAGGCTATCCACCGCTTGCAGGGCAAAGTTCGTTATGAACCGATTGGTTTTGAATTACTGCCGCAAAAATTTACGCTCACCCAAATCCAGCATCTCTATGAAACGGTTTTGGGTCATCCTTTAGATAAACGTAACTTCCGTAAGAAATTTCTAAAAATGGATCTCTTAATCTCTCTGGATGAGCGACAAATTGGAGTTGCCCATCGTGCTGCTAGGCTCTATCAGTTCGACCAAAGCAAATATGAGCTATTGAAGCAACAAGGATTTAACTTTGAAGTTTGAGATTAAAGCCTTTGAAAAAAAAGCTGTGTAGTAGTCGATATATCTTGTACTCACGGTTCGCCCATTTTTGAAATGACCTTTACTCGAAAAAGTGGACATTCCCGAAGAGTCGATAACCAAGGAGAATGTTCACATGACACAAAAACCCCGTCGAACCTTTACGGTCGAACAGAAAGCTGAGGCCGTCAAAATTGGGTAGTTAGGTGAGATTATCTCAGCCCCCTATTCTTGAGAAGCTATATAAACCGGTGCTCTGAGGATCTGAGCTTCGGTCCAAATGTGTTCAGTTAATCCAACTGCCATGGCAGGAGTTCTCTGTTGAAAGCGCTTTTTACCCTCGGTTACTTCTAGAGGAGTTCGTAAACTGCGATGCACTCTCACCCAGTTGTAAACTGTAGCACTCCACCAAGCAACGGCCTGACGAGTATTACTGCGATGAGCGAAAGCAAGTGAGCGTCTGACTTGATGAGCATTCATCCGTCGTGCAGTGCCATTGAAACGCTCCACAGTTGAGGTGTTGGGAATGTTGTACCCTATTTCATCTAGCGCTTGATTGATCCGTTGCCAGCTCCCATGAGCTTTGCTCACCTCTACGGCTTCTAACTTTTGTCCCTGACGATGCTTGATGACTTGGACGTGGGCAAGGGTTCGAGGAATCCGATACTTGGGGTTGGGAGGTCGACCCATCGTGCTTTGACGGGGGGGGGGAGGTAAGACACCCCGAAGATGACCGGAAAGAGAGTGCGATAACTCGCTTCTCCATCGGTCATCAGCACCAGGTCTTGGGGGGTGAGCTAGTCGTCTGTGACTGCCTTGCATCAGCCTTTCTATCAGGTCTGTGTTACGGGGACCAACTGCCACGTGGACAATGAATTTACTGGCGGCATCAATGGATGCCGCATCCCAACACTGCTGCTTTTTGCTGGTGACGTATCCATGACGTTCGTCCATCTCTAGTATGTCGATATCCAGTTGCTGAGCTTCCTGCTCATGAAAGTTCTGGGCATGCTGACCAAACTTGAGGGTCAAACGTTTCACCGTATCCGGATGGGTGTAGGTCAGACCAATTTGTGTTTTGGGATGTAATTTAGATAGGATCTAATCCTATGTTCATTCCATAAGTATATGAGTCGAGTTAGTACAGTTAAACCGCATCTAACAGTGGATGAGGTGAAAGACAAAATTGCCACGGCTCCGACTGCCCGCTGTCAGCAAAAATGGATGATTATTTATAACGCCCTGGTAGATCCTCGCCCAGCTATCGAAATAGCCACGCATACTGCAACTAGTCTTCGAACGGTCCATCAGGTGATTTCCGCTTACAATCGCCTAGGAGCAGCAGCAATTGCTCCTAGGGCTAAACGGAAGAAGAATCCCGGTGCTTATCTGAGTATTGAGGAAGAGATTGAATTTTTAGAATCGTTTATTGAACGTGCTCAACAAGGTCATTTAACAACGGTTCAAGAGATCCAAACGGCCTTTGAGACTAAAGTGGAGACGTCAGTGGCACCCAGTACTATCTATCGTTTGCTAGACCGACACGGATGGCGCAAACTCATGCCTCGTCCCTCCCATCCCAATGGGAACAAAGCGGCACGAGAGGCTTTTAAAAAAAAACTTTCGGGGGGCTGGTCCAAACCGCTGTAGCAGATCGCTCAGCCGAAGACCAACGTCCCATTGTGATCATGGCAGCAGACGAAGGGCGCTTTGGTCGTCTAGGACAAGTAAGAACACGACTTGGCAAAGTTTCCCATTGAGGCCATCAATTTATGTCGCTAATGGTGTTAGTTGCGTCATGCTTGTTTCAGGTTTGTAGCGTAATGAGCAACGTCAACAATGCTTCCTTTTGTCGGCATCCCCAACACGATTAAGCAGGGCATGAGCGCTTACCGCGACTTATTTCCTCGACAAGCCGGATTTGAGCATGTGAGCCGATACCTCAGTGGCTTACTACTCAGTGAGAACAAAACATTGCAAGGGATTCACAGTCAGTTTGTCTCGACAACCGAGCAGCCCCTTTCAGGTCGTCGAGCAATGCACGCCGGGGTGTTTGAATCGCCATGGGAGCAGGAGGCATTGATGGTGCGCCACCGTCTACAGGTATCACAGCATTATGCCCCCAGAGCACGTGTAGTGATTAGCCTAGATTGGACACTGGGACATCACGAACGGAGCAAACAGATTTTTGGGGTCAAACGTCAGTACGATTATGTTGATAATTGCATGAGCTGTTATCAGACGATTCTGACCGCAGTGGCGGCAAATCGAGTGCGACAAGATGGGATAGGCGTCGCCGTGCAAGCGGCCCAGTGGGAAGCCGCAGAACTGGAGTATCTGAAGATGACCCGTCAAGGCGAGTATGAAACTATCGCAGCGGCGATGGAGCGATTGAGTGAGTTGGTGGCCTACCAGCATAATCGTGACGCCTATCAAACGCGAACGGAACTGCTGAGTGCCATGATTGAGCAAATTGAAGGGGAAGGGCAGTTTCCGACAGCGGATTATGCTTTTGATGCAGGCGTATGCGCAGCGGACTTAACGACCGTCATTGAAGGATTCGGCAAGCATTGGGTGAGTGAGCTGGCGTGTAATCGTTCCGTGCTTTGGTTCAACCAATGGACTCGCATTGACGCAGTGGCTCAACAACTTCGTAGCACCTCTGGCCAGTCGTTTCGGCACTACCGCATTCATCAACGCAATGGCGAAGTGAAGGAGATTTGGGCCTTTAGCAAAGTCGTACGCCTCAAAAAAAATCGGACGCAAACGGATTGTCATTGTTCATGAAACGGAGGATTTGAATGATACCCCTCGCTTTTTTAGTGACTGACGCGCTGCACTGGGATGTCTCGCGCATTGCCATCACCTGGAGCTATCGCTGGCCCTGTGAAGTTTTTCATGAGTTTACCAAAGGCATCTGTGGCCTGGAATCGGCTCAGCTACGCAACGAGGATGCGGTCAAACGCCACATCGCTTTAAGTTGTCTGGCGCAGTCGTTGCTCCAGGATGCGCCTGTCGCTGGGGGGAACATCTGAAAAATTTAGCTTTGCAAGTAAAACGCCAAGCATTGGCCAGAAGCTCTACGGATTGACTCGTGAGGTTTTGCATCCGCTCGTACAGTTTTGTCAATCACTCTTTGAACAAGGCCAATCTGTCGAGCAAGTTGTGGAGGTAATAATGCCAGCCTAGACCTAATTATCCCTCTATAAAAAATAAAGAAGTTTGCCAAGTCGTGTAAGAAGAGCTTGGTGTGCGCCTGGAATTCGACCCGAAAGTGGGCAGCAGCTTGTCCGTGAATATCTCTATGGCTATGTTGCTGTTGCTCCTGCGTTAGGAAAGATGAGTGCTTTAGTCTTACCCTTTTCCAATACTCAGATGATGAACTTATTCCTAGCACAAGTGGCGGATGACTTTTCAGACTATTTTGTGGTGATGCAGGTCGATGGAGCGTCTTACCATACCGGAAAGAAGCTCGTCATTCCAGACAATATACGCTTGATTGTTCAGCCTCCTCGCAGTCCACAACTCAATGCTGTAGAGCATATCTGGGAGGAGGTGAAAGAAAAGCACTTCTATAATCAGGTTTTTGATTCTTTAGATGCGGTATCCGATACCTTGTGCAAGGGACTCAAAGAACTCATGGATTTACCCGATAGGCTGACTTCTATGACCAATTTTCCTCATATGAGAATTACGATTTAAAACGCAAATTGGTATCAGACGTGATGTTCCTTTGATAGACGTTCCTTCTGCAATTTGACGACCTACTTCTATTGCTCGAGATTCAGGGCTTTTTGTATTCCAAAAGGCAGTGTTCTTGCGTTCACTGAACTCTGCTCCACAGCTATGACAGCGCAGATACCGTATTCGATCTTGTCCGTAGACTTTA
Source organism: Acaryochloris sp. 'Moss Beach' (assembly GCF_021497025.1). Classification (NCBI taxonomy): domain Bacteria; kingdom Bacillati; phylum Cyanobacteriota; class Cyanophyceae; order Acaryochloridales; family Acaryochloridaceae; genus Acaryochloris; species Acaryochloris sp. 'Moss Beach'. Next base: position 1,111 of record NZ_CP071717.1, on the reverse strand, counting down.
CGTACTGTTAAATTCTCAAGGCCCGCTTGACCATAGCTTTCACAGTTAGAGTTCACGCAAGCTAGCTCTGAAAGTAATGGCCTTTTTTTCTCTTCCATGGGAGTATCTTGGCTCAATAACTCCCTTCAGCAATACCTTTTTCGAGCCTCCCTTAGCTAGAGGGGCTGAGATAATCTCACCTAACTACCTCTCTCTGCAGATGTGATCTCTGGATTGAACTAGATCCTGATATTCCTAGAGAAGACTATGCAATCGACAACCTCTGTCTACGTAATTGTCACTCAACTCTCTGGCTCAGTCCCATCCCTAGATTTAGCTCCTGGAGCTTCCCCAAGCAATCGTCGTCAAGATGCCGATTGCTTGGGGAAGCTGGGCAAGACCGTGAAGACGGCTCGACAGCGCGTTCGGCAGATAGGGAGGGTCTCGACTGGTCCCAACCATCCACTTGACGTTCTCGTAGAGCATGGAGCGTATAACGACTGGTATCACGGCAATCGGGCTTATGACGTTCTGAAGAAAGTTGGGCTGTGAGGGGTGCTTGCACCAGGTCCAAATAGTCTTGTGTGGTTGCGCCAAAATGAACAATTGCTGTACGATTTTGGTGGGCTTGTTTTTCAGTCATGGCTAATTCGCTACGCTCATAGTCACTGAAGTATAAGCTTTTTAGACTTTTGCCAGCTCAGACACCATTTCCTGATCTATCTGAGTATTGAATGGCCAACCCAGAAGCTAATAATGGTACATCTTGCTCTGCTCAATATTCCCATGTCGATATTGCCGGAATAGTATTGCTGTTTGTACACCTAATACACGTTTTCACACCTAAAATAATTTTCATGAGCACGACTTATTTTTTAGGCGTGTTAAGTTGTGGCAATCCTGTGTTGGTTTATATTTTTTAAAGGGGGGGGTAAACTGCTTCTAAAACATAAGATTTTCTCAGTAAAGATCCATTTTGTATATCTTATTGAGAATATATATATAGAGTTCTACGCTTGTAAGTTATTTATAGAAAGAGTTTTAGGTGGCATGCTCTATAAGTATTTATTTGGTTTTATTGACATACAAATATGCATAGAGAGTTTAGGAAGATTGTTTTTTAGATGCTATT